>CAWDMP010000002.1:4060000-5286571 GCA_963803495.1 uncultured Cytophagales bacterium | reverse complement strand
CTTTTCAGAATTAAAAATTCTGTGGAGACAATGACTACGATGTCGGGGTTTCGCCAAGCATGGCTGGAAGAAAATCGGTCAATGCTACGAATTGGCAATTATTAACAGCAAAAGGTTTAGAACAATGCCCGACCGAAGAACTTTTCTGGCTCAGATTACAATTGGCGGATTTGCACTCACTGTGCTTTCTTCCAGCTACGCGACAACCGCACCTGGATCGGCATTCGGATTCGACTACCTGCCCTTACAACCAGCTCAGGGAACTTTGACTATGTTGCCTGTATCGCCGGGAAAGCGGGTGCCTTTTGGCTGGGAGTACTTTACGCTGCCGACAGAAGAAGATGGCTTAGTGCTGAAAGTACGAAAGACGGCGGGAAAATACGCAGGTACCCCGCGCCTGAGGCTAATGGTGGCGCTGGATACCCGCGACGAGCGGGAAGTAATAGTGAGTCTGGCCAAGACGGGAGAGAAAATAGGGACGCTTTCCATTTGGTACGCCAGCGCATTGCAATTGTTTGAATGTGAATTACAAACGAGTCTGGATGAGCTGCAAAAACAGGGACTGCGAATACGCTTGACGGAGGGTCAAGACCCAATTTACTTCATGGCCACTACCCCGCAAACGGGTTCGCATCTGGGTATAGATGGAGGTAATCCAGGCGAACCTGCGGCAGGAGCGGCTTCCGAGTCTTTCTTAGATACCTTTTGTTCGCTACGTTCCCTGCATCCCTTTGGCTGGATGGAGGGATGTAGTTTGGATGGATTGCTGGCCTTACGCCAGTCGGGACGTTATCCGATGGCCCGTGCGGCCTTGGATTCACACTTGAAGCTTTTCGTTCCTGACAGTCAAAATCTTATTTACGAAAATCCGAATACCCAGCCTTCTGATAATCAGTTCAATAATGTAGAGTCTGGATTGCCTTTCGTGGCTATTGTTGAAAAGTACCCTAAGCACCCATCCATCAAGCTGTTCACGGATTTTTGTGAAAGAAGGATCGAAAACGGGCAGACCAAGGGCGAATCGATTACTACCGAAGGATGCTATACGTTGGCCTATCCGTTGGCGGTAGTAGCCAGGGCCACGGGCCAGCGGGCATTGTACGAGTACGCGCTCATAGAGCTGGAAGAGCGGATCAAGTACCTCACCGACGACCAGGCGGTGTACCAGCGGGCCTCCAAAGACGGCAGTACCAAAGGGTTTCGGAACTGGGGACGTGGCTATACCTGGTTTTTGCTCGGGTTGGTTCGTACCGCCACGGTCATTGGGGAGGACAAAGTATTTGCACGAGATGCACGCCTGAAAAGGATACGGGAAGCTTATGTTTACTACGCGCAGCTTGCGCTTCAGCATCAACAACCCGACCACGGCTGGCGCGGGTTCCTCGATCTCCCGGAAACCCCCTACGATTCCTCCGCCACGGCCGGCCTTGGTGCAGCACTACTGTACGGTCAACGAGCCGACTGGCTTCCTGAACTATCCGAAAAGCACCTTACGGACATCCGGCGACGCCTGGAAAAAAGCCTCACCCCCGATGGTTTTCTGACGGGCAGTTGCCAGATCAACCGTGGCGGTGAAACCTTGCAAAAGAGCAGCTACCGGGTTATTTCCCAGTACGTGATGGGTCTGATGGCGCATCTTTACACCATTTAGTTTTACAAAAAGTAAAGAAAAACTTTCACTTAAATTTCCGTATGTTCCTACTTCAACGATTATTTTCATACTGCTTCCTGGCTGCGCTATCGCTGGTTAACCCAACGCTTGCTCAAACCGACTACACCTGGAAGAAACTCGGCGAGTTCAAAACCCGCGACGCCAAAGACATCAAGTCCAGCACCTGGTCCATCGGCGGCGAGACGATGGACCGCGACTACACCGACTACCAATCCTACAAAAAGTACCTCGGTCCGCTGGGAGCCAAGCGCATCCGCTTGCAGGGCGGCTGGGCCAGAACCGAAAAGGAAAAAGGAAAGTACGACTTCGCTTGGCTCGACGCTGTGATTCCCGATGCTGCCGCGCGGGGCGTGTCGCCCTGGGTGGAGCTATCGTACGGCAACCCGATCTACGAAGGTGGCGGCGAGGCCAAGCTGGCGGGTCGCATCCCTACGGGAAAAGTGGCTCTGACCGCCTGGGATAATTGGACGAGGGCGATGGTGACGCGCTACAAGAAGTACGTTCCCGAATGGGAAATCTGGAACGAGCCGGACATAAACAAGGAGCATACCGGGAAGGAAATCGGGGAGTTTTACCTGCGTACTGCCAAAATTGTGAAGGAGATCCAGCCCGACGCCAAGCTTATCGCGCTAGGCATGGCCAGCGTCACCAAGCTGGACTTCATGCGCGATTTTCTGGACTACCTGAAAGAAAATGACGGCTTGAAGTACATCGACATTCTGACCTACCACGGCTACGCGCCCAACCCGAATACCTCGTACCCCCAAATCGAGAAACTGCGCGAACTGGTGTGGACCTACAAGAACAATATCGAGTTCATGCAGGGCGAAAACGGCGCACCCTCCACGCCAAAGGCAGTGACCATCGGCGCATTGCGCCAGTGGGACTGGAGCGAACTGACTCAAGCCAAATGGGACTTACGCCGAATGCTCGGCGACCACGGGCGCGGCATTGCCACTAACTTGTTCACGATCAGCGACATTCACTACACCGCCGGGGATCACATGGTGGGGGTAAATACTAAGGGCATCCTGAAAACCAATCCTGACAAAACCATCGAACGACCCAAACTGGCCTACAAAGCCGCGCAAAATGTCTTCTCCCTCTTCGACAGTCAGGTTGAGCTGCAGAAGGACAATCTCGCTACTTCCGACGGAACCGACCAGTCGATTTTCACCTACAAGAAAGACGGCAAACCCCTAATCACCATCTGGCAAAACGAGGCCAAGCCGGAGGATGAGTACGAACCCAAAATGACGACGATGACGATCAAAAATGGTAGTTTGAAAAGCCCGGTATTGCTCGATTTGATTACAGGAAAGATTTACGAGATTCCGAAAAGCAATTGCAAGAAAATTGGTGGTAACACGCAAATCAGCGGGATTCCGGTGTCGGATTATCCGGTGGTGATTGGGGAGAAAGGAGCATTGATTAAATAACCATTGGATTGAGCACCCGATACCCTAACTGAGAAACGAAATTAGCGAAAGGAGTGTCTGCTGTCACAAATGCCCAACCGGCTTCTTCCAGTAATCTGTAAGAAGAAAAGTGAAGTGCGTCCAGAGTGCGGATTGGATAATTCATTCCTTCGATTTTCAAAAGGGACTCGGCATCATACAAAACCAGGGAATGGCTGTATGTAGAATGATCGAAGAGAGGTTTCAAAGCCGGACAAAGCTTTTTGCACCTGAGACTCCGAAAGTTCTCGATTTCGTAAGCGACGAAACAAAGCACTGTAAAATTCTACTTTGAGAAGTTCAGAAAGCCATATCGTATTCGAGTCGTCTTCCACCAATTGTTCAACCCTGTCAGAACCGATCTCAGGGAGGTAGTATTTAACCAAAGCAGATGTATCAAAAAACAGATTCATATCCTTTCAGCCCGAGCGGCCAGAATGTCTTCCGAAAGGCTTCCCTTCAGACCTTTCAAAGCTTCCCTCACTTGCAGATGTGCGTCGTTTGGAGCAGTTTGCTGATTCGATGGACGTTTTTGTATTAAATCTATATATCCATAAACAAGCATGAGGTCTTCCGCATCCATACCGTTAATTCGCTCGATGATTCGTTCTCTAAGCATGACCTAATTGAATTATTATTTTCAAAGTTAAACAGAAAATTCTTAACAGCTATTTCTAAATATCCCAGATACAAGCCGAAAGCTGACGGCCGAAAGCCCCACCATGACCTCCCTCGTTACCCTCGACTATATCGCCATCGTCCTGTACCTCGTCCTAATGGCGGGCATCGGCTTGTTTTTCAAGTGGTACGTCAAGGACTTGAACGCCTACACCAAAGGCTCGGGGGCGTTGCCGTGGGTGGCGGCGGGCATCAGCAACTTCATGGCGCTGTTCAGCACCTTCATTTTTGTGGCCTACGCGGGCATCGCCTACGAACACGGGCTGGTGTCGGTCACGGTGCTGCTGAGTACCGTCCCCGCCTGCCTGATCGCCGCCGTGGCGTTCGCCTCCAAGTGGCGGCGCTCCGACGTTTCGACGCCCGTCGAGTACCTCGAAACCCGCTTCAACGCCTCGCTCCGGCAGACCGTCGGCTGGGTGGGCATCCTGATGCGGATTCTGGACAACACCGTCCGGCTGTACGCCATCGGCATTTTCCTGACCGCCGTCACGCCGCTTTCGCTGCCCATGTCGATGGTTGTTTCCTCGATCATCGTCATCACTTTCACGCTTTACGGCGGACTATGGGCGGTGTCGATCATGGGGACGGTGCAGTTCATCATTCTGCTCTTCACGTCGATCATGCTCTTTTGGCTCTCGCTCGATCACATCGGCGGCTTCGCGGTCATTGCGGAGAAGGTACCCGATCACCTCGATTGGTTCAACGGGCCGAAGGGACAGCTATTCTGGCTGAGCGTGTATTACCTGATGGTCATCATCAAGTACAACGAAAACTGGACCTTCATCCAGCGGTTCTACTCGGTGCGCGACGAGGGCGAAGCCCGCAAAGTCGGTTACCTTACCGCCGCTCTTTTCCTGATAACACCTATCATTTTCCTGGTGCCGCCCATCGTGAGCCGGATCGTCATTCCTGACTTGCCGGACAAGGAAATGGCCTACGTCGCTATCTCGAGCATGCTGCTACCGCCTGGCCTGATGGGCGTGATGATCGCGTCCATGTTTGCGGCCACCATGTCGTCGCTCAACGCGGAGTACAACGTCGTAGCCAGCGTGCTGTCGAAGGACGTTTACCAAAGGCTGATCGACAAGAATGCCTCCGACAAGCAATTGTTCCTCGTCGCCAAGATCGCCTCCGTGCTGGTGGGGCTGCTGGTGTTGCTCGGGGCGCTGTTCATCAGCGATTTTGGCGGGGCTTTCGAAGCTAACAAGCTCTTTACGGGCATTTTCGCCATTCCGGTCGGGGTGCCGCTGGTGCTGGGCATCGTGAATAAAAAAGCCACGCCGCGCGGAGCCATGCTGACAGTCATTGTGGGTGCCATCGTGGGCATCATCCTCAATTCGCTGCCCGCTTATTTTTCCTGGGAGATGGCGACGACCATCGAGATCATCGTCTGCCTGGTGATTTTCTACGCCTCGGGATTGCAGAACTACGGCAACCCGGCTTACCTCGCTCGGGTCGATAATTTATTTAGAAAACTGAACACCCCCATCGTGGACAAACCCTCGGTGGACAGGAATTTCGAACACGCCCTTAAGTACCTCTACGCCATTTCCCTCGCCTTTGCCGCGCTTCTGTTTATCGGCATGGGGTCGCTTTATTACGACCAGCTCAGCGGGGCGCTGTCCATCGCCTCAGGTCTGGTTTGTCTATTCATTGGGGCAGTGATTTGGTGGTGGAAGAAAAAGGAAGTTTTACCTAAAAACCTAGAAAATGCATAATCCCGGCTACCGACGTATCAAGGAAACCTCGCTGAATTTCGTCCGCGCCATGAAAATGGGCGACAAACCCGGCGTGTACCGCAAGGAAGCGGGTGAAGGCGAGAGTTTCTACGGCTCTTACCACGCCGCTCACGTGCTGGATTTGTTCGGAGAATTGACCAAGTATCCGACGGCGGAGCTTGATATTTGGGCCGAGCAATTCCAACGGCGGCAGACCGAGCAGGGGTACTTTTCGGGAGATAAATCGGATTTCAACCGTGTCCGCTCGCTGGCCGAAATGGAACCTGTCTGGCACTACACGCGGGGCAACATCTGGGCGTTGCGGGTACTGGGACGCAAGCCGGAACGCGAACTAAGCTTTTTGGAACCACTGATGAATGCCGACGTGCTGCGCGATTGGGTGCAGCACTACGACTGGAAAAATTCCTGGGCGGCGGCTAACCAACTGCTGGCAGCGGCTACGGCCCTTTTCGCCCAGCGCGACTGGTTCGGGGCATCGGAAGTGGATGCCTTGCTGGAAAGTACGCTTTATCCGGCTTTGGAAGAGCTCCAAGATCCCAAGACCGGATTCTGGGGCACACAGTTCGGGGCCGACCTGCCCAACGGTTTGTTCGGCACGATCCACGTCGTGCCGATCTACTTCGCCCAGGGCTGGCCGCTGCAATATGTGGAGCGTAGCATCGACTCTACCCTGGCCTGCCAGTTGCCCGACGGTTCGTTCTGGCCCGGCGGCTCCGACTGCCCCGATTTCGACGGGGCCTATCAACTCGTCAACCTCGCCGCCCTGACCGACTACCGCCGCGAAGATGTGGAAGCGGCTTGTCGAAAGTACCTGGCCCACGCCCTGCTTCACGAAAGTCCCGACGGCGTCGGCTGGCTGCTGCACCGCCGTGACATCCAACCCGCCGACTGGACGCCACGACCACACTGGATTTGGCAAGAAGGCGCCCGCGACGCCATCGCCGAACTGCGCGACGAAGACCCCAATCGTGAGAAAATTATGCTGGGTTCGTGGTTCTACCCGCTGTCCATTGCGTTGGTGAGTCACTTACTGGGCGATACAGGCTACGAAGGGCCGTACCGTTTCAACACCGATTCGCTGCACGTGTGCAATGTGTTCGACGGGTTGCTGAATCAATCTTTATGATAAATCCAGAATTCACACCCATGGAAAGCAACCGCAGGAGGTTTTTAAAAACACTCACCATTGTTCCACTTTTGGCCTCTCCCGATGGTACGAAGGCGGAAGTATTGGTACGGAACCGTGGGCGTATCGAACTCAAAAAGCTCGGCAACGTCACCATAAAAAAACCGATAGACATCACCGCTTCGCCTTTCGGAATTGGTTGCGAAACGCTGGACCGTCAACTCTGGGAGCCTAAGGAAGTGTATCCCTGGATGAACGATCTTCCCGTTAAGTGGGCGCGGCTGCAAACGGGTTGGAACCGCGTCGAGCGCGTGAAAGACCAGTACGACTGGGCCTGGCTGGATGAAAGTGTCGATGGTCTCATCGAGCGGGGCATACAGCCCTTTTTCAACGTGGGTTATGGCAACAAAAACTACACGGAGGGCGAAACGGGGGCGCATCCCATGATAAGTGCCGAAGTACAACGGGCCTGGGCACGGTTTGTGACGGCCTTGGCCAAAAGGTACCGAGGGAAAGTAAAATACTACGAAATATGGAACGAACCCAACCTCAAAGGCTTCTGGCGACCGGGTGAGATCGATCCCGGGAGGTACGTCGATCTGGTAAGACTATCGGCCTCGCTGATCCGCAAAAACTGTCCGGGTGCCGTCATCGTGGGGGGCGTGACCTCGCGCTTGCCCTACACCTTTATCCGGGATATGTTTGAGGCGGGGTTAGGCAAGGAGATCGATATTTTTTCTTTTCATCCTTATAGCACCATCCCGGAAACCTACACGGAGAGGATCGAAGCCTTGAGAAGGTTAATCAAGCAGTATAATCCAGCTCTCAAAATCTGGCAGGGAGAGAACGGCTTCCCATCCGAACCCAAGAGTACCGGGTTCATCGGGGAAGGGCCTTACACCGAAAATATTCAAGCAAAGGTGATGCTGAGGCGATTGCTGACCGACTGCTCCCTGGACATCGCCATGACGCTTTGGTTTTTGATCGTGGATTTGCATGATTACCCCAAAGGCTCAGGAAACGTAAACTACAAAGGGATTCTAAAATCCAAGCCCGAAATAAGCCCGAAAGTAGCCTTCAAAGCCCTGCAACATCTGGGCAGTCTGGTTCATGGCGAAGTACACACCCGGAACTCGATTATCCACTTGATGGACGGAACCGAACCAGCGGGAGAAAAAGAATACGCCGCGCTGGGTAATGGCGCGGGGCAACGCCTAAATGGCGTGAGCGCCACCACGCTGAACACCGCCAACGGTACCGTGCTGGCCTACTGGTCGAACGAAAAAGCGGCGGATACGTATTCCGCTCGAACCGCGCATCTCTTTCTGTGGGATTGGGAAGGTGCGGGTTTTCAAAATCCGGTTTTGGTCGACCCTTTGTCGGGAGAAATCTTCGAACTCGCGGATCACGAAAAATTTTACGACAACGACAAGTACCGCATTAGCCAGGAAGCGCAACTTTTCAGAAAGCTGCCTCTCCGCGATTATCCTCTGTTGATTATGGAGAAGGAGGCCGTAGTTTAAACAGCATGTGGCCTGTTTTTTTTCCGGCAACTGAATTTCTGAACAAATGAATTTTACAAAAAAGCTATTCTTGATTTTGACGAGTGTTGCCTTCGCGACCGCTGCCGCTCCCGTGGTCTGTGTCGCACAGGCCACCAACGTCGCCACGCCCACCATCGGAATTTGGGACGTTTTTGAGACGGGAGCCAAGGGCGATGGACGGACGATGGACACGAAGGCCATCCAAACCGCCATCGACCGCTGCCACGAAGCCGGGGGCGGACGGGTGTATTTGCATAACGGCCAATTTCTCTCCGGGACAATTTATTTGAAAAGCCACGTCACGCTTTTCGTCGAAGCGGGAGCCACGCTACTGGGCAGTGCCAACGTGGACGACTACCCCATCACCGCTTCAAAGTACCCTGCTTACACGGGCGACCTGGTCACCAACAAAGCCTTCATCTACGCCGAGGACGCCGAAAACATTTCCATCCAGGGACGCGGTACCATTGACGGGCGCGGCGACGATTTCCATGGGCCGTACCTGTCGCCCTCGTTCAGCGGCAGGCCGCGCATTATCCACCTGCGTCATTGCCGCGACGTACAAGTGCGCGACCTGACGCTGCGCAACTCGGGTTCGTGGGTGCAGTCCTACCAATCTTGCCAAAACATGGTCATCGACGGCATTACCGTGGATAGCCGGGAAAACAAAGACATCGAAAAGCCCCGCTACGCCACGGTAGGGGGCCGCAATACCGATGGCCTGGACTTAGTAGATTGCGAACTCGTGCGAATCTCCAACTGCTTCATCGACAGCGGCGACGACGCGATTTGTCTGAAAAGCTTCTCGCCCGACGAGGGCTGTCGCAACATCACCATCACCAACTGCACGGTCAGTTCCAACGCCTCGGGCATCAAGATCGGCACCGAGACGAGCGGGGCTTTTGAGGACATCACGATCAGTAACTGCACGGTTTTCGACACGCGGGTGGACGCCCTCAGTATCATGACGGTGGACGGGGCGCGAATGGAGCGCATCAGCTTTTCCAACATCACGCTGCGTCGGGTAAGGGGTGCACCCATCTTCATCCGCTTGGGTAGCCGCAACCGCCCGTATCGCCAAAACGTCACGGCCAAAGCGGGCATCCTCCGAGATGTACACATCAGCAACGTTCAGGGGGATTTGCTCTCCAAACGAAGTTGCTCGATAACCGGGGTACCGGGCTTTCCGGTCGAGAATATCGTCTTGAAAGACATTCGGCTGCGTTTTACAAAAAACGATGTCGAGGAGAAAAAGCCGGGTACTTCCGGTTCTGGTCAAGAAGTACCTGAGTTGGAGAAAGACTATCCCAACGGCAATATGTTTGGGCGGCTGCCTTCTTCCGGGTTTTTCATCCGCCACGCCAAAAACGTCACGCTGGACGATGTCACCCTCGATTTCACCAATGATGAAAACCGTCCGGCGCTCGTCACCGATGACGTGCAGGGCCTGGAAATCAGCGGATTCAAGGTTAACTCTATTTTAAGTGTTGAGAAGAACATCCAGACTAAGAACACAACGATAATCAAAGAAAAATAACAGCATGAGTAATCTTAAATACAAAACCATCTTCCTCACCGGAGCGTCCAGCGGCATCGGCAAAGCCACCGCGCTTTCGCTCCTGGACTTGGGAGCAAGTGTCTTCGATTTCAGCCGTCAAAGGCAACTGGCCGAAGAGGTAAAGCATGAGAACCTGCGCTCCTTCCGGGGCGACGTGAGTGTGGAGACCGACGTGCAACGCGGCTTTGCGGCTTGTCTGGAAGCCTTCGGTACGGTCGATATTCTGCTCAACAACGCGGGCGTCGGTGCCCTTTCGCCCGACCTCGCCACCATCGACCTCGATACCTATGAGCAGATGGTGAACGTCAACATGCGGGGCGTGTTCCTCTGCAACCGCGAAGCTCTGAAAGTGATGAAACCCAGGGGCGAAGGCCATATCGTGACGGTGATTTCGATGGCCGGGCAGCGCACCAACCCCAACGCCCCGCTCTATTGCGCCTCCAAGTTCGGGGCGCGCGGCCTGAGCAGCGGCCTGGCCGACCAGGCCATCAAGCTGGGCATCCGCGTGACGGACGTCAACCCCGGCCCCACCGACAGCGACTACTGGGGCGACCGCCAAGTACCGCGTGAGAAATTCCTGAAAGTGGACGACGTGGCGCGGGTCATCGTCTTCGTCCTCGACCAGCCGAAGGAAGTCCTGATCCGCGAAATCAATTTCGACAGCATGAAATTCCTGGCCTGAAAAGGCGGGAGATTTTCAATGAAAAAATTCATAAATACCGACTTTCTGCTCTACAACGCCACCGGGCGCGCGCTTTACCATGAGGTTGCCGCCGGGCTACCCATCGTGGACTTCCACAACCACATCGACCCGGCGGCGGTGGCGACCAATCGGCAATTTGACAACCTGCACGAAGCCTGGGTCGCGGGCGATCCGTACAAGCACCGAGCCATGCGTATTTGTGGGATACCGGAGCGGCTCATCACAGGCGACGCGCCGGATTTTGAGAAGTTCACAGCCTGGGCCAAATCCCTGAAAAGTACCCTCGGCAATCCGCTTTTCCATTGGTCGTGCATGGAGTTGCAAACCATTTTTGGAATAGATGAAATTTTAGACGAAAATAATGCGAAGGAAATCTGGGAAAAAGCCAACGTCCTGCTGGCGACCGAACAGTACGCCGCCCAAGCCATTTTACAAAAATTCAAAGTAGAACTACTCTGCACTTCGGACGACCTGGCCGATTCACTGGAACACCACCGAGCTATCGCCGAATCTGAAAGTACCTTGCAATGTTTGCCGTCTTTGCGAGGCGATAGCATCATCGCTTTTGGTCAGGGTACTTTTTTTGTTTTTTTAGAAAAAATAAAAGCGCAAACTGGTATTGAAATCACTGATCTTGAATCTTATAAAAAATCAATTGTTTCCAGGCTGGATTTTTTCAAAGAGAGCGGTTGTTTGCTGGCTGATCATTCGCTGGATTCTGGTTTTAAGTACCTGGCTTGCGATAAAAAAGAAGCGTCAGATTTCTTCGGGAATATTTTAAATAAAAAGCCGCTCGATCCTGAGAAAACTACCAAACTACAATCGCACCTTTTGTTTTTTTTAGGAAAAGAATACCAAAAGCGCAATTGGAGCTTGCAGTTGCACATTGGCGCATTCCGCCATACGAGTACCCGGTTGCGCAAGATGGCGGGCGGCGCGGGAGGCTTTGCGGCCATCGGACGCACGGCCGACATCGCCTCACTAACCCGCTTGCTGGATGATTTAGATATAGAAAACAGTTTGCCTAGGATCATCTTTTACACCCTAAACCCCGCCGACAACGCCGCCTTTGCCTCGCTCACGGGTTCGTTCGCGGAGGACGGCGTTCCCGGCAAAGTCCAATTCGGCCCGGCCTGGTGGTACAACGATCATTACCAGGGCATCACGGAGCAAATCAAAACCCTCGCCAGCTACGGGCTGCTCAGCACTGCCATAGGTATGACGACCGACTCGCGGAGCATTTTCTCCATGACCCGCCACGACTACTACCGCCGGATTCTGTGTAATCTGGTAGGTGAATGGGTAGAATCAGGGCAAGTACCAGATAATGAAAACCTATTGAAAAACCTTGTAGAGGATATTTCTTACAATAATATAAAAAACTGGCTGTCAAATGAATAACAACGCAAAAGTCGCGGTAGTGACGGGCGCGGGAGGTACTTTATGCTCCGAAATGGCCCGCAACCTGGCCCAACAAGGATACCAAGTCGCCCTGCTGGGTCGGACGCTAGAAAAGCTTCAAGCCGTTGAAAATGAAATCACCGATGCGGGCGGCATCGCCATTTCCGTAAGTACCGACGTAGCCGACGAAGCCTCCGTCAAAGCCGCGCATAAGGCAGTCAATGACCAACTCGGCCGCTGCACGGTACTTATCAACGGCGCGGGCGGCAACCAAAACGAAGCTCTGACTAACATCACCGAATTCGACGAGCGGGAACTGCTGGACGACGGCTCCGTTAAGGGGTTTTTCAACCTGAAAATGGACGTTTTCCAAAGCGTCATCGATGTCAACACGATGGGGACGGTGATTCCTTGCTTCATTTTTGGGCGAGATATGGCGAAAAACAAAAACGGTAGCATCGTCAACATCGCTTCTATGACCAGTTACCGTCCGCTCACGAAGGTGGGTGCCTATGCCATCGCCAAGGCGGGCATCGCCAATTTCACGCAATGGCTGGCGGCGTACCTGGCCCCGGCTAATGTGCGGGTCAACGCCATCGCACCCGGTTTTTTCCTTAACGACCGAAGCCGCAAGATCATGTTCAACACCGACGGCTCCCAAACCACCCGCGCCCAGAGCATCATGGGCCACACGCCCCTGAAACGCTTCGGCGAAGCCCCCGAACTGATCGGTGCCATGAATTGGCTCATCGACGATGACGCGGCAGGTTTCGTAACGGGCATCACGCTGCCTGTGGACGGCGGATTTCTGGCAAGCGCGGGAGTTTGAAAGAAGGGGCAAAGTTCCAGAGTAGCAAAGGGAGAAAGTTCCAAAGCGACAAAGTAGCTTGCGCTCGTTTAAACACCTAACCACCTAATAGCTAATAACCTAACACCTAAGAAATGAACAACGGCACTGAACAGTACAAGAAAGAAGTCGGGATGATGAATCTTGAAAAAATTACGGAAGAGCGGGAGCGGATTTCCACTAAGAAATTTCCCGTTTCTAACGAAGAACTTTTGTCGCGTTTCGAGCAGCTTTATACGGGCGCGGTAAACGATGTTTTGCGGGAATTTTGCCTGATGAACCAGGCGCTGCCCAGCCGCATCGTGGCCCTGCGCGAGTACCGCACCGTGGCGGGCTTCGCCTTCACGGTCAAGAGCGCGCCCAACGCCATGCTGAGTGGCGAGATGGAATTTCGGGTCAAGATGCTGGACGCCATGCACACCAATTCGTTCGTCATCTGGGATACCAGCCGCGACGAAAAAGGCACCCAATGGGGCGGCGTGATGACCGCCACCGCCAAAGGAAAGGGCATCAAAGCCGCCTGCATAGACGGCGGCATCCGCGATACGCACCAGATTCTGGAAGCCGATTTCCCGGTTTTTTACAAGTACCGCTCTTCCAACGGCAGTCTGGGCCGCTGCCAGATCACGCATTACCAAACCGTGCTTCAAATCGACGATGTCATCGTCAAGCCCGGCGACGTGCTACTGGGCGACATCGATGGTGTCTTGGCCGTACCGCGGGACATTGCCTACGAGGTGCTGCTGCGGGCCGAGGAAATCAAGGAAAACGAAAAAGTGATTTTCGGCTGGGTAAAGGATGGTGAAACCGTGCAGTCAATTACCGATAAGGGAGGGTATTTTTGATTAGAATGAACCTCACCCACCTCCTTTTCGGCAACGCACCCGACGAAAAATGGCAACTACTTCGTCAAATGGGCATCACGGAAGTGATAGTCAAGCTTGCGCCCGAACTAACCGGGATCCCATCCATCGACAACCTGGAATCTTTCCGGCGTTCACGGGAAACCTACGCCGAAAACGGGCTGAAAATCATCGGTCTGGAAGGCGACCAGCTCGACATGATCCCCATCAAACTGGGTTTGCCGGGGCGTGAATGTCAAATCGAGAAGTACCAAAGGATGCTGGAGAACATGGGTACTTTGGGCGTGAAGTTGCTCTGTTACAACTTCATGGCGACTGGCTGGTACCGCACCCACAAAGGACTTCCCGAGCGCGGCGGGGCGCTGGTGAGTGGTTTTAATATGGAGACTTCTCGCAAGGAACCTGTGTCGAAGTATGGTACTTTCAGCGAAAATCAAATTTGGGAAAACTACCACTACTTTATGGAGCAGATCATGCCCGTGGCCGAGGCCAACGGCGTGAAAATGGCCCTGCATCCCGACGACCCGCCCATTAGTCCGGTCAATGGGATTGGGCGGATCCTGACTTCGGCGGAAGCGATGCGTAAGGCACTTTCGTTTTCGGATAGTCCGTCGCACGGCCTCACGTTTTGTCAGGGTACTTACACGACGATGCAGGAAAGCGTACCGGAATTGATTCGGGAATTCGGGAAAGAAAAAATCTTCTTTGTCCACATCCGCGACGTCGTCGGCTCGCCCGCCGACTTCCGCGAAACCTTCCACGACAATGGGCCTACGGATATGTACGCCACCATGAAATGCTACTACGAAGCTGGCCTAGAAGTACCTCACCGCTCCGACCACGTGCCGACGATGGCAGGCGAAAGCAACGAGAATGTCGGCTATGAAATGAAGGGAAATCTTTTTGGTATCGGCTATATCAAGGGGTTGATGGAGGCATGTGAGGCTGAAAATACAAGCAAAAAATCATGAAAACTTTAACTTTTTTCCTTCTACTTTTTACCCAAATCGCTTTTGCTCAAAAGAGTAATTTTAAACTCCTAAATAATAATGGCGAGGCGACGATTGTTTTGCCGGAAAACGAGGGCAGCGGCGTGCGGCTGGCAGCGCAGGATTTGGTGACTGACCTTGGTAAAGTACTGGATAAAAAGGCCAATGTAGTTACCAGTTCAGCCCAAAAAACGGGCAAGATCGTTGTACAGACCCGGCCTTCCGCCGAGCCTTACGAACGCTACCTGCTAAAAACCGAAGGCGGCAACCTCTACATCACGGGCAACGACGAGCAAGCCACGATTTTCGGGATTTACCATTTCGCCGAGCATTTTCTGGGCATCGACCCCATGTACTTTTGGAGTGATAAGGCACCCCAGAAACTCAAAAAATTCGACTGGAAGATCATCGACTACGAATCTGAAAAGCCGATGTTCAAGTACCGGGGCTGGTTCATAAACGATGAGGACTTACTGACCGAGTGGTACGAAAGTACCGGGCGGCGCAACATCGACTACCCGTATTACACGCAGGTCATTTCGCCCGAAATTATGGAAAAGGTTTGCGAAACGGCCTTGCGGATGCGCTTCAACCTCATTATTCCAGCCAGTTTCATCGACATAAAAAATCCGGCGGAAGCGGATTTGGTTAAAGTGGCGGCCAGGCGCGGGCTGTACTTGTCGATGCACCACATTGAGCCGATGGGCGTGAGCGCGTTCACTTATTTCAATTATTGGCAAGAGAAAACGGGCAAAAAACCGCTGTTTTCGTACTACGGCAACCGCGAGAAGGTGGAAGAAGTCTGGAAAACATACGCCGACGAATGGGTGAAGTACCCCAACGTCATCTGGCAAATCGGCCTGCGCGGCATTGCCGACCGCCCCATGTGGATGGCTGACCCCGACACGCCACAAAGCGACGCCGAGCGCGGCGATTTGATCTCGCAAGCCATGCGGTTTCAGATGGATTATATCCAAAAAATAGACCCGCGCGAAAAGCCGCCCGTCACTACTACGCTCTGGGCCGAGGGCTCGGTACTGAACCAGATGGGTCACCTCGATATTCCCGATAATGTCACGGTAGTTTTCGCCGATAATTCTCCCGGCTGGCGCTGGCAGGCCGATTTCTTCGAGACCGAGCGCAAGCCGCAAAACACCTACGGCGTGTATTACCACCACCAGCTGTGGGGGTCAGGACCACACTTGGCGCAGATTGTGCCGCCGTCGCAAACCTATAAGGTAATTGGGCAGGCGGTCGAAAAGGGCGACACGACTTACTGCATCATGAATGTATCGAACGTCCGTGAGTTTCAACTAGGCATTGCGGCCTCAGCCGGGATGCTTTGGGATTACCGAGGTTTTGATACAAAAGGATTTGAGGGAAGCTGGTTTGAAAAGTACTACGGCAGCAACGCCACGAGCGTCGCGGATGCCTACGCCGCCTACTTCGACAGCTTCGAACTGAACGATGATGGCCGAACCCTCGCCCTCATGGACGGGCAGACGCGCGGCGCGGGACTGGGAATCTTGAACGAAATGAAAAAACAGATCAAAGACCCCGCCGCTTACGCCGCCGAACAAAACCGCAGGCGGGAAGAGTCCGCCGAAAGGAAATGGGGGAAATCCGCTTTGCGGGACATGGGTGCGGGCTTTTCGGATCAGGACGAAAAACTGGCGGCCGTCAGGCGTCAAAAGGCCGGATTCATCCATGCGGATTCGTTGGCAAAAAGCATCTTGCCTACCCTAGAAAATGACGAAAACTCATTCTTTGAAACCAATTTTATTTCCCATTTAAAAATCATGTCAGGCCTGGAGACCTGGCTCGAAAACGTGATGCTGGCGCAAGTTGCCATCGGAGCGGATAAACCCGGAAAAGTTACCGACTACCTACGGAACGCCATGCAAGCTCTGGAAATGGTCGAGGTAGGAAAAAATCTCAACACCCAAACCAGCAAGTGGGAGCATTGGTACCGGGGCGATAAGAAAATGAACATCGACGCCGTAAAGAGAGTGACGCAAGAGGTACACGACCTGCTTCCCTGATCTGTGTGGCATTATTTTTTGCGTGGGAATAAAAGAAATTCAACACCCCTTCTCGCAGCATATGAATCTACTGGGCAATATCCTTTGGCTGATTTTCGGCGGATTGATCGTTTTCATCGAATATATGGTGGCCGGCCTCGTCATGTGCGTGACGATTATCGGCATTCCGTTCGGTATCCAATGTTTCAAGATCGGTATGCTAAGTCTGATGCCATTCGGCAAGGAAGTGCGTGATGTACCTGGCCACACAGGTTGTCTATCCACGATATTCAATGTCATCTGGATCGTGGTCGGCGGTATCTGGATCGCTCTCACCCATCTGTTTTTTGGGCTTTTGCTGGCGATCACCATCATCGGGCTACCCTTTGCCAAGCAGCACTTTAAGCTCATGAGCCTGTCGTTCACGCCGTTTGGGAAAGAGATCGTATAATCGAAGTCGACTGAACGTTGCAGAACTGTCTCAACTTTTTTTCGTTTCAAGAAATACCATCCAACAACTGCCGGACGAAAGCGGTATCGGTATTTTTTTGGGCGAAGGCTTGTAGTGAAGCCGGGGCAATGTTCAGGTGGCCCTGTAAAGCCGATCGCAAGGCAGCGGCAATCGCCGTGGGGGATTGTGAATCCACGACTGTACCCAGCTTTTCCGAAGTTACCAAATGCCCCATGTACCCGAAGTCCGACGAAATAATCGGCTTTTCTGACAAAGCCGCCCGTACCACAATCGAGCTCATGCCCACATGCCGCTGGTAGAGCGTCAGCACAAAATCGGTCAACTCAAAGAAATCCTGAATGGCAGGCCCTTTGATTTCCTGAAAATGACCAATGATTTGTGCCTTGGTACATAATTCCTTTAAACGCGATTCGATCGTGGCCCGGTAATCGGAGGCCATAGGCCCGGCCAGAATGAGCGTGACCTGCCTGCTCTCCGATTCCGAAAGTTGCCCGATGGCGTCGAGCGTAGGCTCGATTCCTTTCCGGTCGTCGAGCCACCCGAACAGCAAGAATACTTTCCGGCCACTTTCAATCTTCAAAGCACTCCTTAACTTTTCCACTTGCTCGGGCGCGCGCTTGTAGGGTCGCACGGGATCGGCTAAGGGTAGTACTTTGACGGCATCCGTCAGGGCCTGAATGGCGGGTACGGCCGAGTGATCCAGGCAAAAGAGGGTAGACAAGGACGGATTGGAAAGCATCCGCCGGAGCAGGAATCGCTTGCGAGCTACCACTAGTTTTTCTCGCGAACCACTTGCCGAAGATTGCCCGAAACTGGGACGGAAGTAGATGCCCGATACCGGACAGGGCGATTTTTTGCCCAACCACAGCCCCAACTGAAAAATATCGGCGTACATCAGCAGGGCGCAGGTAGGCTGAATGCGCTCGGCGTGCTTGACATACAGATTCCAATCAGCGAAGGAACGTCGAACCGCACCCGCCGACTGGCTGCCCTGTACTTCGGCCTCGGTTAGCTCGACAAAGTGAATATCTGAATTGGTTGCGTATTTTTCGGGCAGCGCGGCGGCCAGTCCGGCGGGGGTCACGACGTAAAGTTCGCCGGGTACTTGCGCGCTGTGCCAGTAATGGACCAGATGCCCGATATAGTCGGAGTGGTGGCCGTTGAGGATGGTATCGAAGATCAGTAGTTTCATTTCCGGCCCCAAAGATGAGGGAAATTGGGGGAAGTCGGAAATAGGGCTTCGCTGGAAAGCACAACCGCCAGATCAAGGGGTGTTGATGTAGATCATGATGTAGTACTTGTCTTTCCGATCCTGTCCAATCTTCAACATTTGCAATTTATCGTAACCTACATCACTCGCATCCTCAAAGGTAGCGGGTTTTCCATTGACGTAAAACTCGGCATCTTTGTATTGCTCCAAAACCATCAAGGTATTATTTTTTGAACGGCCAACGCCGCTCCAATCTCCCTTCCCCATCGTGTCGCCGGGATTGAGCTTTAACATACCTTCCCGTGAAATTATGCTTGTACTTGTACCACCAACTCTTTTATACAGTTCTCCATCTAATTTATCTTCGATATATTCGAGTTCGTTTTCCTTTTTCAATTCAAGGGCTTTCTGATAGCTTTCTCTGTATCTAGACAAAAGCGGTTCCGGTGGCAGTCGATCGATGCCCCGCGCACTTTTCATTAAATAGCCAGAGTATCCCTTTATCGGCGTGTATTTGTCCTCCTCGCCTCCTTTACTCAGGCCGCCTCCACCCGGTTTGTACATTCCCACCTGTATTGCCGTTAGGAACTTCTGTAGAGGGTCGTATTTCAAAGTACTGACTGTCATATTGTAGCCAAAGCTTTTGACATCCACTCGCATCTCAGATAGTTCATCCCAAGTAATAGTGGAAGGAATCACCCAAAACAAAGTGTCTCCATCCATCTGAATCCATTTGCTCTTCGGCACGAACGCGGTATCCGCTTTCACCGGAGGCACAATTTCGGCCATCTTCTCAGGCACTACTATCTTTTCCACGGGCGGCACAACAATTTCCTCCGGAGTATCCACCGGAGCGTTTTCCTCCACCAAAGCCCGCACGACGGGTTGCACGGCGGTCGGGGCGAGTTCAATAAGTTGCTGGCGGTAGGGCGCCACGAAGGCGGTTGACAGGTACAGGACGGCGATCAGCGCGGCGTACTTGCTTAGTACCCAGGCGCGGGAAGGTTGTCGGTTCATCATTTTGATTCGGTTTTTGAGTAAAGATTGGGCGAAGGAATTGGTCAAAGGTGGCTCCTGGATTTGCACGACGGCTTTCAGCAGATTCATTTGGTATTGCTTTTTGGCGAAGCCCACTTCCAATACGGCACGGTCTGCCAGGTACTCTAGGTTTCCCTGCACCAACCGCCGGTGTACCCAGGCGAAAGGGTTGAACCAGAGCGCGATCCGCTGCATTTCGGCCAGCAATAAATCGAAGCTGTGTCCGCCCCGCGCGTGTTCGGCTTCGTGGGCCAGAATTTGTTGCAGTTCGGCCGGGCTATACCGCGCGGGATCGCACACCACCCAGCGAAAAAAGGAGAAGGGCGAGGCCGTAGTCGGATCGCTAACCAGCCGCAGACCATTCTCCAACCGCTCGGCGGGACATTTTCGCAGCGAAAGTGCCAACCTACCCAATTGATAGAGAAAACGCGCCAGCAGAACGACCACGCCTAATCCGTAAATCAGTAGAAGCCATTCGGTGGCACCCCAAGCGGAAAAGCTTTCGAACAGCGTCATAGTACCCGAACCCAGGTCAGCGGACGACGCGATCGTCGGGGTAGTCGGCGAATCGATCAATCTGGTTTCGGCCAGAACGGTCTTGATTTGGGTCGGGGCTACTTCGTGAAATTGACGCTGCACCGCCACGGGTCCCCAGTCGCCCAAAGGGATGAGCGGCAACGACCAGGCGGCCAACACGTTGAACCACAGCAGGGCGCGGTTGAGGCGTGAGAAGGTTTCGAACTGAATCAGCCAGCGGTAGCCCAGCGTCAACGCGGCCAACAACAGACTGACTTTGAGTAGGTACGGGAGCAGCATGGTTTTTCGGATTTAGGTTTTTTAGCCAAATTTTTCACTCATCTTCCTCGATCATGCGGATGATTTCGCGCAACTCGTCGGGACTTACTTTTTCTTGTTTGGCAAAATAGGCCACCAGGTCTTTGTAAGAATCGTTGAAATAATCCCCGACGACCTTGTTGAGGACGAACTTGTTCTGATAATCCTGCTTGCTTACGACCGGGTAGTACTCGTGGGCGTTGCCAAAAGTGCGGTGCGCCACGTAGCCCTTTTCCTCCAAGTTGCGCAGCATGGTCGACAGCGTGTTGTAGTGCCAATTAGTTTCAGCAAAAGACGGGAGCATGTCTTTGGCAAAGGCACGTTGCTGGTTCCAAAGTACCTGCATGACTTCTTCTTCGCGGTTGGTCAAGCGTTCTATTTCCATAGCCCCAAGGTATTACTAGATTTCTAGTAATCAAACTATTTTTCTGGTATTTTTTTTTTAAAAAGTAATGAGAACGATGTTTCCAGGCTGCGGAAGGCGAAAGTTTCAGAATTTATTTTATCACAAAAGAGAATCCTGCATCTTTATGGGACATTCAAATTAATCCTCCATGCAATTTTTCAGAGCGATCTTTTTTCTCAGCTTATCGCTGAGCGCCTTGCCCCTCACAGCCCAGAAAATGTCGAAGGCGGCTATCGAGCAAGCGGCTGAGGCTTCGCTCGAAAGCAGTTTACTTACATTCCGTGAATTTTTAGCGCTTCCCAACGACGGTCACTTCCCCAAACAAATCGAGACTAACCTTGCCTGGTGCGATGCAAGGTTCAAGGCACTAGGTTTTGAGACACAGAAGCTGGTTTCGGATGGGGTACCTCACCTTTACGCCCAGAAAATCGTCGACCCCAAAAAGCCGAACGTACTTTTTTATCTTCAAATCGACGGGCAACCCGTCGACTCGGCGGCCTGGCAGCAAGAGAGTCCGTTCGGGGCCGTGATCAAAAGCAAGGCAGGTAAGCTGGTACCCTGGGAGACTTTTGATAAGGAAATCGATCCCGATCACAAGATTTTCGCCCGCTCGGCTTCCGACTCCAAGGGTCCGGCTTCCTGCTTCATGACGGCCCTAAAAATCTTGCAGGAAAAGAAAATCGCGGCCGATTTCAACATCAAGGTCATCCTGGATTTTCAGGAAGAAATGAGCTCGCCTACCATCGCCAAACTGGTGCAGGAGAAGCGGGAGCTACTGGCCGCCGACCGGCTGCTAATTATGGACGGAACGCGCCATATCTCCAATATTCCCACGCTGACTTTTGGGGCGCGGGGCATCGCCACGGTCACGCTCACGATGTACGGGGCCAAGGAAAATCTGCACAGCGGACAATACGGCAACTACGCCCCCAACCCGGCCTTCGCCCTGGCGCGCATCCTGGCCAGCATGAAAGATAAGGAGGGCAAAGTACTCATCGACGGCTATTATGACGGCATCGACATCAGTGCAGCCGACAAAAAAATCTTTGCCCAAATTCCCGAAGACCTACCCACACTCAACCAACGGCTGGGCATCGCGCAGGCCGAAAAAATTGGCGAAACCTACGAAGAAGCCGTGCAGTACCCCAGCCTCAACGTACGCGGGATGCGGGCAGGCTGGGTGGGCAATGAGGTCCGTACGATTATTCCCAGCAGCGCCACGGCCGAGATCGACCTCCGGCTGGTACCCGAAACCGAAGGAAAGCGCATGGTCGATTTGGTAAAAAAGCACATTGAGTCCCAGGGCGTGAAGCTACTGGATGGTCCGCCAACCGACGAAGACCGCGCGATGTATCCTCTGCTCGGTACTTTCACCTCCAAGGTAGGGACCCGCCCTTTCCGCACCGACATCGACTCGCCCATCGGCCACTGGCTCGATCGTGCCATGACTCGGGCCGTCGACCGGCACCTCGACATCCGGGCCACGGGCGGTTCGCAGCCGATGGCGACTTTTATCGAAACGCTAGACCTGCCCGCCGTGTCGATCCGCATTCCCAACCCTGATAATAATATTCACGGTCCCAACGAAAACATTCGCATCAGCAACTACCGGGAAGGGATCAAGATGTGCCTGGCGGTGCTGACTGAATCAGTTGACAACTGATTCTTCCTTGCCACAGGATGAATCCTGCGGCAAGGAATGTTTTCAGATTATCGCCACCGTTCCACCCCCACTTGTTCGCAGAATTCAAGTACCGGACAAGTACTACATTTGGGCAAGGTACCTGTGCAGATGTGCTTGCCGAAGGGCATAAGCAGGCGATTGATTTCAGTCCACTGCGCCTGAGGAATTACTTCTTCAAGTTCTTTCAGCGTTTTTTCGGGCGTTTTTTCCTGCACGTAGCCCCAGCGGTTGACGACCCGATGCACATGGACGTCGACGCTGATGGCGGCCACCCCGCTCGCCACGCCCAAC
Source organism: uncultured Cytophagales bacterium (assembly GCA_963803495.1). GTDB lineage: Bacteria > Bacteroidota > Bacteroidia > Cytophagales > Spirosomataceae > Persicitalea. The sequence continues at coordinate 5,264,038 of CAWDMP010000002.1, read as the reverse complement.
GTGAGGTTGGCGCACTTCGGACCGACGCCTTTCAGGGCGGTGAGTTGGTCGAAATCGGCGGGCAATTCACCGCCGTACTGCTCGACTGCCGCCCGCGCCACACCTAGTATCGTGTCGATTTTTTGGCCGGGATAGGTGGTGCCATCGAGTAGTTCGGAAAGTTGCTCGCGGCTGAGTTTCAACGTATCCTCGGCCGTGCGAGCAACTGCGAAGAGCCGTAACGATACGGGGATGGTCGTTTCGTCCAGCGTTCTGATGGAGATGATACAAGAAACCAATTGTTCGAACAATGTACCGTAGCCCCGCTCGGCCAATTCGAACATGGCGGCTTTGGGAAAAGGACGAATGGCTGTGGCTATCCGGTCGAGGACGGTGGTCAGGTTGAAACTTGTTTTCATGGGGTAGTGCAGAAATGTAGGGATTTCAACTACTCAAAAAATAATTATGCCTACTGTTTGTGTCGTTTTGATGTGCAGGCTGAGCAGCGAGATATAAGCGTAATTCCCTAATTTGGCTGCTTCATTTATTCAGCTCCATTTTATTCTTATCCATGCAGGTACTCGACGTCGATTTCGTCCGCCAACAATTCCCTATTTTCAAAACCGAGTTGGGCCAGAAAATAGGCTTCCTCGACAACGCTGGCGGTAGCTACGTGGCCGGGGCGGTCATCGACCGGCTCACCGATTTTTATACCAACTATAAAGTACAGCCCTACGGGGCCAATCCGATTTCTGACCGGGCGGGTGAAGCCATGGACCTGGGGCGCAGCACCATGGCAGCGCTACTCAACAGGCCCGTCGAACTGGTCACGCTCGGGGCTTCCTCGACGCAACTGCTGAACACCCTGGCAATTGCCTGCGCGCCGCTGGTGACGAAGGGTAGTGAAGTGATCGTTTCGGAGCAAGACCACGAGTCGAACATCGGCGGTTGGGAGCGGCTTTGTCGGCAACAGGGCGCTGCGCTGCGCATTTGGCCGGTCGATCCCGAAAACGGTGAATTGGCCTTGGACGAGCTCCAAAAATTGCTGAATCCCAAAACGGCCATCGTGGCGGTCACGCACAGTTCCAATATCGTAGGTAGCATCAACCCGATCAACGAAATCGCCAAACTGACCCACGAGGCCGGGGCGCGGCTCGTAGTGGACGGGGTATCGTACGCGCCGCACCACTGGCCCGACCTCGACGCGCTCGACGCGGACGCCTACGTGTTCAGTACCTACAAGACGTACGGTACCCACCTGGGTGTGATGGTACTGCGCGAGGATTTTTTGCGGGCGCTCGAGCCGCAATGTCATTTTTTCAATATTCCCTACCTCAACAAACGACTCGATAGCGCCGGACCCGATCACGCCGCCATTGCCGCCCTGGCCGGAATCGGTGATTACTTCACGGCCCTACATCGCCATCATTTTGGGGCGTCGACCATTGACTTGTCCCAAAAAGCCAACGCCATGGCCGCCTTGATGCACGCCCACGAGACCAAACTTTGTGGTACGTTATTGAATACATTGAACGAGCTACCGGTCCGCATCTTCGGCCGCAGTACCACCGCGCAACGTGAAGCCAATATCGCGCTCACTGCTACCACGGTATCCTCAAAAGCTCTGGCCGATGGCTTGGTAGCGTACGATGTAGCGGCCAAGAACGGGCATTTTTACGCTTATCGGCTTTTGAAAACAATGGGCATGGGCGACATGAACGATGGGGTACTTCGTATCAGTTTGTCGCACTACAATACAAGCGAGGAAGTGAGTCGATGTGCGGAAGGGCTGCAGAACCTGTCCCAATGAGAAGCCAATTTTTCGTTATTGCTAAATTATCGTTAAGCTTTTCTAGTCAATATTAAGGTTTTTCAAGATTCGCAGGGTGTGGGGTTGTGATGGCTATTTTCGCCGCTTTCACCTAACCACGATTTCATGTCTCTCAAAAAACTACCTTTACGAATCGCGCTCCTGGCCTTCCTGACCCAAGGCTGTTTTCAAGACCACGATCTGCCCGATCCGGGCCCGGTCGAAAACGCTGCCAACTTCGGGCTTGTGGCCGAGTTCGACCTGGGCAAGTCCGGGGCCTCCGAAATTTCGGCTTACGACCCTCTGACCCATCGCCTGTTTACGGTCAACAACGAGGACAAAGCCCTGATCGAAGTACTCGATCTTTCCGCCTTGCCGACCATCACCCGGTTGGCGCCCATCGACGAGTCGGCGCTGGGCGGCGTGGCCAATAGCGTGGCTGTACACGACGGCAAGCTGGCCATCGCCCTGGAGGCTGCCGACAAGCAGGCCAACGGCAGCGTGGTCGTACTGAACACTAGTACGTTGGTGCATATCAAACAGATCACCGTGGGGGCCTTGCCCGACATGGTGACGTTTAGCCCGAACGGCCGGTACATCGTAACCCCCAACGAAGGTGAGCCCAACGACGACTATACCGTCGACCCGAACGGCTCGATTTCGATCATCGATGTGCAGAACGATTACAGCGTCAGAACGCTTGACTTTTCGTCGCTGGCCGGTACCTACGCGCAACTGGCCACGCAGGGTTTCCGCATTTTCGGCCCCAACGCCTCCTTCGCGCAGGACATCGAGCCCGAGTACGTGGCTATTACGGCTGATTCACGCCGGGCTTTCGTTACTTTACAGGAAAACAACGGTGTGGCAGAAGTAGACCTTGTCAACGGTGTAATTACCAAAATTCATCCGCTGGGTACTAAGGACTACAACCTGGCAATCAACGCCGTCGACCCCAGCGACAAGGACAAGAAAATTCAGCTGGGTACCTGGCCCGTACGTTCGTTGTACCAGCCCGATGCGATTGCCCACTTTGCACTGCACGGTACTTCCTACCTCATTACGGCCAACGAAGGCGACGCCCGCGATTACAAGGGTTTTGCCGAGGAAGCCCGCGTCAGCGCGCTCAAACTAGACCCCACCGCCTTTCCGAATGCCGCTTCGCTCCAACTACCCGAAAATCTGGGTCGGCTGAAAATTACGACCACGCTGGGCGATACCGATAAGGACGGAGACTACGATGTACTCTACGGTTTCGGCGGACGCGGATTCAGCATATTCAAGGCTGATGGCTTTCAAATGGTTAGCGAGACAGGAACCTCCATGGAAGAAAAAGCCATCGCGGCGGGACTCTACGACGACGACCGCTCCGATGACAAAGGTACTGAGCCCGAGGGCGTGACGGTAGGCTTCATCAACGGCAAGCCCATTGCGTTCATCGTGCTCGAGCGTGCCGACGCCGTGGCCGTATACGACCTCAGCAATCCGGCGGCACCCCGCTTCCTGCAAATATTCGAGACGGGTGACGCTCCCGAAGGCATCCTCTTCGTACCTTACGACAAGAGCCCTAACGGCAGGGCGCTGCTCATTACCAGCAACGAGGGTGATGGAACGGTGAAGCTATTCCAAACAAAATAACTGCGATCAACTGATCTGTCAAAATAGGCAAGTGGTAAAAGCCGGAATGTCCGAAAGGGTTTTCCGGCTTTTTTGCTATTTTGCCGTATTATTAACCAGCTATTTAACCCCATGAAAAAACAGTACACGCTACTCTTGCTAGTCATTTTCGGCTTTTTCACCTTTGTCCAAGCTCAAACCGGAGTCGTCGACAAGATCATTCAGGAAGAAACCGACAACTCCCAACTCCCGACCATCGCCCACGAACTGATGGATGGCATCGGACCACGGTTGGTGGGCAGTCCCAAGATGAAGCAGGCCCACGACTGGGCAGTTAAGAAGTACGAGTCCTGGGGCATCCCCGCCCGCAACGAGAAGTGGGGCGAATGGCGCGGCTGGGACCGGGGCATCACCCACATCGACATGCTGAGTCCCTGGGTCAAGACGTTGGCGGGGCAGCAATTGGCGTGGAGTCCACCGACTCCGCAAGGCGGTGTGAAAGCCGAGGTCATTATCCTGCCTGAGTTTGCCGATGCGTCGGCATTTGAAAAATGGCTGCCTAACGCCAAAGGGAAGCTCGTCATGATTTCAATGCTGCAACCCACCGGACGGCCCGACTACAATTGGAAGGAATTCGCGACCGATTCTTCTTTTGCCAAGCTCAGAAAAGACCGCGACGAGATGTCGAAAGCGTGGTCGGAGCGAACCGGCAAAACGGGCCTGGGACGCCGTGAACTACCCGTAGCGCTCGAAGACGCCGGAGCGGTGGGGATTATAACCTCCTACTGGTCGCAGGGGTTCGGGGCGAATAAAATTTTCAGCGCCTATACCAAGAAAGTGCCTACCATCGACCTCAGCCTGGAAGACTATGGCCTGGTGTACCGCCTGGTAGAGAGCGGCAAAAAGCCGATGCTCAACCTGGTAGCCGAGTCGAAGGAAACGGGCGTGACCCCAACTTTTAATACTATCGCTGAAATCAAGGGTACCGAAAAACCCGACGAGTACGTGATGCTTTCGGCGCACTTCGATAGCTGGGACGGCGGCACCGGCGCAACCGACAACGGCACGGGTACCATCACGATGATGGAAGTGATGCGGGTGTTGAAAAAAGTGTATCCCAACCCGAAAAGAACCATTCTGGTGGGGCATTGGGGTAGTGAGGAGCAAGGCCTGAATGGCTCGCGCGCCTTCGTGGAAGACCACCCCGAAATGATGCCTAAAATTCAGGCGCTGTTCAACCAGGACAATGGTACCGGCCGCGTCGCCAACATTTCGGGGCAAGGCTTCGTGCAGTCGTACGACTACCTGGGCCGCTGGATAAAGCCCGTACCCAACCGCATTACCAAGGGCATCAACTACACCTTCCCGGGCAACCCCGGCGGCGGCGGTTCTGATTACGCCTCCTTCCTGGCGGCAAAAGTCCCGGCTTTTTCGCTCAGTTCGCTGAGCTGGTCGTACGGCAACTATACCTGGCACACCAACCTCGACACCTACGACAAAATCGTATTCGACGACGTGCGCGATAACGTGATCCTGGCAGCGATTCTGGTGTATATGGCCAGTGAAGACGATAAAACGACCGACCGCGAGATGCGTATTCCGCTGGGCCGCAATGGCGAACCGTCGACCTGGCCCGAACAGCGCTCCCCTACCCGCAAGGGCGGTGTGGATTAAGTTTTGATTTTTGCATAAAAAAGCGCCCCGGCGGATTTAATTTTAAATCCGCCGGGGCGCTTTTTTATCACTTATCTAAGTACTCGGCTTGCGTTATTTCAATCTCGAAAAGAGCGTCCAACCCAGGGCAACACCCACCACGAGTCCGATGACCGTCATCAGCGTAGCGTTAGCCTCCTCGATTACGGGCGGTACCGATACCACCCCATCCTCATCGACCACAGCCGGTTTTTCAGCGTAGCGGGTATGCTTAGGTGCTGTGAAAATGTCAAAGTCCATCGCCAATCGCTCCAGTTTGTCCTGAACACCCTGCTCGCGCAATACCGGGCCATGGCCCGACACGATGGTGGCCGGCTGCAGGTCGGAAAGTTTCTTAACCGACTCGCCCGCCGCTTTCCAATCATAGACGACGAAAGCCGGGGGACCGCTTAGTTTCTTTTGCTCCAACATGGTGGCAAAGGCGGACTCCGACTTGGTAGTTGCGAGCGCGTCGCCCGCCACGAGCAGATGGTCGACTTCCCGAAACAAACTGACGTGACCCGGTGCGTGGCCGGGCGTATAGAGCCATTTCCAATCGTCGAGCACGGGTACCTTGCCATCGGCGGGTAATTTCTGTACCCGGTCGGCGAGGTCGATGGGCGTGAGCGGATACAGGCCAGACAGCCAGGCTATCGCACCACCCCCTACGGCCGGATCGGCGGGCGGGTAGGACGACCGCCCCGTCAAATAGGGCATCTCCATGGGGTGGGCGTACACGGGTACCTCCCAAGCTTCGGCCAGGCTTTTCACAGAACCCGAGTGGTCGAAGTGCCCATGCGTGAGCACAATGGCCGCCGGAGGGTTGCCTTCCCCGAAAAGCGCGGTGGCCGCTTTCTTGATCTTCGAGGCCGAGGTGACCAGTCCGGTATCGACCAGTACCCACTCCCGGCTGGCTTGGTCCTGAATGAAATACAAATTCACGAAAATGTCCGTCAGCATCCACACGCCTTCGGCTACCCAAGTGGCGGCCGGACTCGATTCTATTACTTTATCTTGCTCCATTTTCTTTTTGTTAAATTCATTGAGGTGAAAAGCCGGGTAGGTCAAAAAAGTATGCCACTCGACCCCCAGAAACTTTATTTGATCTTTGTCCGGGCCGCACCGATGATCTCGTAGTTGTCGGCTTGCTGAATGTAGGCCAAGACCGTCATGCGTTCGGGGTCGATGGCCATGGGGTTGAAAAGAACCTCACCATCAGCGTCGAGCGATACGGTCAGAAACTGCCGCACGACATTGTCGCTGCTCAGCGTCCGTCCCACGTTTTCGCCGCGCTTGATGGCCGTCGTCTCGCGGTCGGAGACCAGCGCAAAATTCACCATGCTACCCTGGTACTTGCCCGCAAGGGCGTACTCTACTTTCACCAAATCCTTGTCGACTGTGGCGTGAAGCTTAGTGAAGCCAGCTTCGGCATTTTGACGGCTGGCCTGACTCAGAGCGGCTTTAAGGTTACCTTCGCTGGAACCCACAAATTGCCTGGACCCATTCACGATCATTTGGGGCGTGTACATCGACCGCAGCCCAAACGCCCGCGCGTAAGTCGACTGCCGCCGGGTATAGGCTTTATCACTGAATGGGTCGGCCCAACCCAGCCGGTTCCAGTAGTCGACGTGAAAGGAAAGCGCAATGATTTCTTTTCCATCGGCCTGAGCACTGGCGATCGTTTTGGTCAGCAGCCGATCCGCCGCCGGGCAGCTCGAGCAGCCCTGAGAGGTGAATAATTCTACTACCGCGATGGGCTCGAAGGTGGGTAGTTTTTCTTTTTTTGTATTGGACAAAAATAACGCGGATATACCCGCTACAAGCATGAGGACGTGTTTCACTGGAAAATCGGGTTTAGTACTTCCTTAGGTACGTAAATTTTGGGACCGGGGTTTCAAGGGCACGAGATGGGTGAGGCTGGGCGTAGGAAGCCGTAGCGATCAGCTATACCGACACCAAAAAGATGAATGTGTGGTCGATGGACTGGTACAGTCTGCTATTCAGACCTTGTTCAGAATCTCTTCCGGCTGGTGTTCCAAATAAACTGCTTCTGCTTTATTCAGTCGTTCGTTTCTCAGGTACCGCCCATACAACAGCGACAAACTTACGGCAATAAATCCTTCGGCCAAGACAGTTTTTTGTACACCGATATAATGCGACACGGCCCCCACCAGTAGGCTGCCAATGGGTAGTGTGGCTGTGAACACCATGACAAAAAAGCTAATCACCCGGCCACGAAGCTGCTGGGTAACGTTGAGTTGAATGATGGTGTTACTGATTGTGATGACCGACATCATCCCGAAAGCCCCGAAGGCCAGGAAGGCGAGCGCGAGTGGATAGTGGGTCGTGTAGGCAAAGGCGCTTAGTCCCAAACCAAAAATCAGGGTATTGATGGCAAGCACCCGGCTCAAATCGGTACCGTGGCTGAGCGAAGCGAGGTAAATCGCGCCCACGAAAGCGCCCAGGCCAATGACTCCGTCAATTGCGCCCAACGTGGAAGCGTTTCCGTTGAAAATATCCTTGGCGAATACGGGGGTAAGCGTATTGAAAGGCAGGACGAAAAGGCTCATTACGCCCGCAAAAACGATGGTCGAGCTGATGTTCGGGTTATCTTTTATAAAGCTAAAACCTTCCCGAAACTCTCGCAATACGTTTCGACCGACCTTTGATTTTGTCTCGAATTTCGGCAACTTCATCAGCATCAAACAAGCGATGACGGGCAGAAAACTCGCCGCATTTAGACCAAAACAAACCTGATCACCGAATCTTTCAAGAATAAAGCCCGCCAGGGCCGGACCGATCAGTTTGGAGAGGTTTACCATGGAAGAATTCAGCGCCAGCGCATTCGGTAAATCCGCCTTATCCTCCACCAACTCATACACCAGCGACTGCCGCGCGGGCACGTCGAAGCCATTGATGATGCCCAGCACGACGCTCAACGCGATGATTTCGGCCACCGCGAATTCCTTAAAGTACACCACGGCCAAAGTGAGCAATACGGCCTGCACCAACGAAATGACCTGAGTCGTGAGTAGTACTTTATAGCGGTCGTAGCGGTCAGCCACGATGCCGCCGAACAGCGAAAACAACGCCGATGGAAACAAAGTGGCGAATACCGTAACCCCGAGCATCACTTTCGACTGCGTAATGGTGTACACCACCCAACTCACCGCCGTTTTCTGCATCCAGGTCCCGATGAGCGAAATGGATTGGCCCAAGAAGTATAAACGGAAGTTCCGGCTTTTCAGGGAGTTGAAGGTGGTGATAGTCATGCAGGTAGATTGCTGATAGAATACCGCGAAGCCCTGGAAAAAATCGAGCCAGTTTGGGCCTGTCTCGCTCGGGATAGTGTGGGGGTAACGGCTGACCGTGCGCATACCCTCGGGTGCGGATCTCGACTAGGAGTCCCCGCTGCTAACGCGAGGAGGTAGCATCCCGATTACAAATCGGGGCGAGCGGGGATCTGAGCCTTACCCGGCGAAGACCGCCCAGAGGGCTATCAAATAATCGTCACTCGGCAAAGAGCCGCGCGGTCAATGTCATTAAGTTAGCGGAAAATTCAGATTATTGCAAAATGAAAAAAAGACGAATCTTAACTTGTTGACAAGCCTGCGCTCCTTTTTGCTGGTGGAGGTCGTAGCCGATCAATACAAACAGCAACCGAGTGACTTCACTCGCAACCGCAAGCTTCCTTTCCCTTTCCTGGTCACGCTGATGCTGAAAGCCCTACGCAAAAAGATTGCCCTGGAAATCCACCACTTCTATGAACGGCTAGTCGAACTGACCATTCAAGAGGAGCCAGTCAGCCTGACGGCCAGCGCCTTCTGCCAAAGCCGGCAGAAACTCCGGCCCGAGTTTTTCCGCGATGGGCTCCACCACCTGTGTCGCGAATTCTATTCTGACAATGAACTCGGCGTGAAATTGTGGCAGGGCAAGCGCCTGCTGGCCATCGATGGCAGTATCATCGAGTTGCCTCACACGGCCGAGCTGGAGCAGCACTACGGAACCTACGCCAACCAGCACCGAACGCTGCGCGTGCAGGCCCGAGTCTCGCTGCTCTACGACGTGCTCAACGACTTGGTGCTGGACGGGCAGATGGGCCGCTACGCTGACGGGGAGCGGGTGCTGGCCGAGTCTCACCTGGCTTGGGCCGGGCCGGGCGACCTGGTGATTTACGACCGGGGGTACCCCTCCTTGGACTTCATCTTCCAGCACCACCAGCGGGGCGTGGACTTCGTGATGCGGGCCAAGGTGACATGGAGCAACGCGGTGGGGGATTTTGTCCGCTCGGGGGCGACAAGCCAACTGCTGGAGCTGAAAACGGGCAAGAACGAATCCGTGTCGGCAAGGCCCTACGACCGACACACCGCTGTGCCCGTCAGGCTGGTACGGGTGGACCTGCCCGGCGGGGAGGTCGAGGTGCTCGTCAGCTCGTTGCTGGAGCAGGGTGAGTACCCCACGGCGATCTTCAAGGACCTTTACCGGCGGCGCTGGGGGGTGGAGACCCGCTTCGACGTCCTGAAGAACGCCCTGCACATCGAGCATTTTTCGGGGGTGAGCCAAAGAGTGATCACCCAAGATTTCTACATCACCCTGCTGGTGGCCAACCTCGAGGCGCTGCTGCGGGAAGAGGTCAATGAACGAGTCCAGCACAGGTGCAGCCATCGCAAGCACCGCTACCAGGTCAACATCACCGTTAGCGCCAGCCTGCTCAGGGAAAAGATAGTGGATCTGCTGTTGGGGCAGCAACCCCGGGACGCCCTGGACTATCTGGCAGGCGTACTGGCGCAAAACATCGAGCCAGTCAGGCCCGGCAGGAGCTTCCCCAGGAAGGCCGACCAATACCGGACAAAGAACAAACCCAAGCAATTTAAGAATAGGCGTTCCAACCTTTGATTCTTAACTTAATGACATTGGCCGAGCGACTGCTGGGGCATCCACGCGTTCGAGTTGAGCAGCGATTTTCGCTTCTTCCTGCTTTCGTGCCTTGGCGAGTTGGCTGCCCCTATTAGTGCGGAAGGCTTTGAGTTCCTCACGATACGCGCGCCACCTGCTACCCTCTTTCGTACTTCTCCTTCGACCAGTCGTGTTGCAGTTGGAGATTTTAGGTCGGGGTGCGTATGCGTGGGACATCAAATCCTTTTTCGTCGTTTTTCACGTGCTTCGAGGTAGCTTTTTAAAGACCTCAGGGTAGAGATCGACCCTTAGCCTCTCTTTTACGAATTAATAAACAAAAAGCTTTACCCCCAACCCAGTGCATTCAGTCCAAAAGCGTTTTTTGCTTTCCTTCCTGCGCCAGGTTCTTTTCCTGGTACTTGTTCTTCCGGCGGTTGCCTGCCACGAAGGTAAGCCATCGATGTCGACGTCGATTTCCCCTGCACCCATCGATACGCTTGGACGGGGTATCTTCCTCCCCGAAAACCTCATCGCCCGCGACAGTGCCTCGGGTATGACGGCCCGCTACACCGACCCCACGACGCGCTACCGACACGGAATTTTGGGCGATGCCGTCGAGGGTGGCGGATTACTGGTGGTTTTGAAAGGCAAAGAATATTACTTCAAACTCGACGAGAACCATGTCTTCGAAGACTTGATGCCCCGCCTGGCCGATGTGGATGGAGACGGCGTACCGGAGTTGGTCACGATTCGCAGCAGCCTGACGCAGGGCGGGGGTGTCGCTGTCTATAAAATCAAAGATGACCAACTACAACTTTTTGCCGAGAGCGATTTTATCGGCATGCCCAACCGTTGGCTTAACCTGGCGGCAATCACCGATCTCGACGGCGACGGCACAACCGAAATCGCCTGGGTACAGACGCCACACATTGGCGGGACTCTGAAAATTGCCCGAATCGATGGTGCTAGGCTGCGGGTGATTACCGAAATGAGTGGCTGTAGCAACCACCGTATCGGCTCGCGCAACTTATGCCTGTCGGTGGTAACACAGGCCGACGGATTTAGGGAATTGTTCCTGCCTACTAATGCATACGATGCCGTGGTGGGGCTTCGTTTGAGAGAGGATCGCATTTCAGAGACTAGCCGGATGTCCGGTGAGGTCGATGCCGCTAAGCCACTTATCAACCAGTTCAGTTTCGATCGCCCTTTGCACAATGCTACCTGTATCGACGCCAACTGAGTTGGGCCAATCTTCCATTCTTTACGAATACCTTTATCTTCCTTTCCTGCAAATTATTCGTAGATTGAAAACTTATTACCATAAACCCTCGCCGTAGCCGTCCGCGATTTCGCTTTTGGCCCGGGCACCTGACTATGAGTCAAATCCTAACCCCCGAAAAGCCCAATTTCGGTACGTTACCCGTTTTCCTGACCGCTATCTCGACCATCCTGGGGGCAGTGATGTTCCTGCGCTTCGGCTACGCGGTGGGCTCGGTCGGTTTTCTGGGCACCCTGATGATCGTCCTTATCGGGCACATGGTCACCATCCCTACGGCGATGGCTTTGGCCGAAATCGCCACAAACCAAAAAGTAGAAGGCGGCGGCGAGTACTTCATCATCTCAAGATCGTTCGGCGTCAACATCGGGGCCGCCATCGGCATCGCCCTGTACCTCTCACAGGCCATCAGCGTGGCTTTCTATGTCATCGCCTTCGCAGAGTCCTTTGAGGCGGTGAAGCCCTGGATCGAGGACCAGTTTGGGTACATCATCTACGACAATCGCCTTTTCTCGATCCCCGCCCTGCTTCTACTCATCACCCTCATGGTCACCAAAGGGGCGGCGCTGGGTATGAAGGCTCTTTACGTGGTGGTGGTGATTCTGGCCTTGTCGCTGGTCTTGTTCTTCGTGGGTACCACGCCCTACGCCGACACCTTCGATAGTTCTCAGCTATTTTTCAACGCCAATCCGGCCTCAGACAAAAGCTTCTTCTTTGTTTTTGCCATCATTTTCCCGGCTTTCACGGGCATGACGGCGGGTGTAGGACTATCGGGCGACCTTCGCGATCCCAAGAAGGCGATCCCGTTGGGTACCCTTTCGGCTACCGTGATCGGCATGCTCATCTACGTATTTATCGCTTACAAGCTTATTTCTTCAGCCAGCCCTACCGACCTGGTGGGCAACCAGCTTATCATGGGACAAATCGCGCTTTGGGGACCCATCATTCCCATCGGACTGGCGGCGGCTACCATTTCGTCGGCCCTGGGCTCATTCATGGTCGCGCCCCGGACGATCCAGGCCATCGCTTCCGATAAGGTGTTTCCCAACCGCTACGTAAACTATTGGATGGGCAAGGGCAGCAAACTGACCAACGAGCCACGCAACGCCACGATATTTACGAGTGTCATCGCCCTGGTGTTTGTTCTGATGGGCGACGTTAATGCGGTAGCGGAGGTCATCTCGATGTTTTTCATGGTAACCTATGGCTCCCTTTGCCTTATTTCGTTTATGCAGCATTTCGCGGCAGATCCGTCCTACCGGCCATCGTTCAAGTCGAAGTGGTACCTTTCGCTGCTGGGGGCAGTGATGTGCTTGTTTTTGATGTTCAAGATCAACACCGCCTACGCTTTTGCATCACTGGCCCTGATGGTGGTCCTGTACTTCTATATCAGCAAGAACAGCAAGACCAAGAAAGGCATGGCGAGCATATTTCAGGGCGTGATTCACCAATTCAGCCGGAAAGTGCAGGTCTTTTTACAAAAAACCGACATCGACAAGAAAGAGGACGATTGGCGGCCCGGTGTACTGTGCATTTCGCAGGATAGTTTCGAGCGGTATAGTGCCCTCGAAATGATGAAGTGGCTTTCGGATAGTTACGGCTTTGGTACTTACATTCACTTCGAGAAGGCTTATTTTTCAAAAGAATCCAAGGCCGCGGCTGACTTGAAGCTGCAAAAATTGATCAAAATTGCCTCGACCAGTAAGTCCAACGTATTCCTGGAAACGCTGATTTCGCCTTCTAACACCTCGGCCATCGTGCAGGCGATTCAGCAGCCGGGGATTTCGGGACAGTCGAACAACATGATGCTCTTTGAATATAAAAAGGGTGAGACAGAATGGTTGGGCGATATCATCGACAATTACAGCGTGCTCAAAACGGCAGGTTACGACCTGTGCATCCTGGGCAGTTCGGACAAGAGTTTTGGCTACCGGAAGGGCATTCACATCTGGCTCAGCAAGGAAGACATCGACAACGCTAACCTGATGATTCTGCTATCCTACATCATTCTGGGCCACAAGGATTGGGCGAAAGGGGGAAATCAAGATTTTTGCGGCCTTCAACAAAAAAGACCTCAGAACCGAGGAGCGCAATCTGATCGAGCTAACGTCGACGGGGCGATTGCCTATCTCGGCCAACAACATCCGGGTACTGGCCCTGGACGAGGGCATGGCCCGCATCGACCTCATCAATCAGTATTCGATGGACGCCGACCTCACGCTCATCGGCTTCCATGAGAGTACCGTCCGTGCCGACCGCGCCATGGAATTCTTCTGCCGGTTCGATAAAATAGGCAATGTGCTTTTTGTCAATACCTTACGCTCGAAGTCGATACGGTAGTATTAATAGGTAATGTGTACGCTGTACCTTAATTTTCGATTTTAGAAAGTGGTGAACCAGCGCCTGGCCTCGTGTATCATTTTTTTGCTGATCGTCCCCCACTGGACTTATGCCCAGCGCATCGAACACACGTCGGCGGTACACAATGTTTCGGGCGACGAAGCCTACTTCCGTTTTCACTACGATAATGATTTCGAGAGCCGAGAGGTGACAGACTATTACTATACTCAGGGATATAGCTTCGAGCTGGTACTGCCTGGCTTAGAGAAAAACCCGCTCTCGCGGATACTTCTACGTTTTAGAGACCGGCCTGCCCGGTATGGTCTGGACTTCGAGCATATCGGGTTCACACCCACGAGCATCGAAAGCAACGAAATTTTGCGCGGTGATCGCCCGTTCGCCGGAGTCATTATGCTCAAATCGTTTGTCCTATCGATCGATTCCGCCAGGCGGCAAAGAATGAGTGCGGTACTTACCACGGGTATGGTAGGTCCGGTGGCTTTTGCGGGCCGGATGCAGGCCACCATCCACCGCCTCACCGACAATGTGAAGCCCAGCGGCTGGCAATACCAAATCGGCAACGACCTGGCGCTGAACTACGAGCTCAATCACGAAAAGCAACTGCTTTTTTTGCCGAATGTAATTTCGTTGACCACCAGCGCGCAGCTTCGGTTGGGTACTTTATCGGACCGGGTGCAAACTGGCCTGACGCTGACGCTCGGCCGGTACCAATCGCCAATGGCCGGAAGTCTGGGAAAATCGAAGCGTGATTTTCAGATTTATCTATACACCCAGCCACTCTTCAGCCTGGTAGCTTCCGACGCAACGCTGCAAGGGGGCATTTTTAACAAAAAAAATCCCTACACACTGACTGGCAGCGAGATCAGCCGTGGTGTATTTCAGCATAACTACGGTGCCATAATAAGCTACCGTAAAATTTATGCGGCCTACTACCGAACCTACCTCAGCAAGGAATTCAGGACGGGACGTGAACACGCCTGGGGCGGCGTAAAGCTGGGCGTAGCGTTTTAGGCAGCCCGGCGCGGCTGTTCATTGCAAGCCAGCCTCGGCCAGTAGCACAAGTAGTGTACGCTGCGGCGCGAGGTAGGAATTGTCGTCGAGCCACCATTCGCTGAGCGCGTGGGCACCACTGCTTCTACCGCCGCCGCCCATCGTGATGGCCGGTACTCCCTTAGAAAACGGGATGTTGGAGTTGGTCGAACCGACGCGCAAGCGCGGGTTTTGATTTGACGTAGCTCGTAGCCGCGATGGCCCTCTGTACTAGCGGACTACTGGCCTCGATTCCCCCCGAGGGCCGATCGCCCACCATCTCGATGTCGACCGTCAGGTCGGGTCCCAGCCGCTTCATGGCGTTCTCTTCGCGCAGAGCGCGCTGCACGGCGGCCTGGAAAAGCTTGTCGATGCCCGGCCAGTTGCTCGGGGCTTTCGGAGCGCATATCGACCTGCATGTACGATTCGAAAGGAATGGCATTCACGGAAGTACCGCCGCCCACGATGCCCACGTTGTAGGTAGTTCGCACACCTTTGCGCGTAAACTTGTCGGCCTCCTGGGTGAAGTAATAAATCGCCCGCCCCAACGCTCCGTGGGGATTGACCAAGCCAAACGAGCCCGACGAGTGCCCGCCCGGCCCCTTGAACGTCACCAGGTACCGGTGCGAACCCAGCCCGCGGTGGGTGATGCTGGTGGACCCCGAACCGTCGATGGCGATGTAGGAGTCGATCTTTCAAGCCCGGCGTATCGAAAAGCTTTTTTACCCCGCGTAAGTCGCCTAGTCCTTCCTCGCCCACAGTACCTACAAACAGTACGTCGGCGTCGGTTTCCAGGCCGGTTTTTTCCATCACGTCCAACACGTTAAGTACCATTGCCAGGCCACGTGTATCGTCGCCGATGCCCGGCGCGTAAAGCGTGTCGCCGCGCGGCTTCACCTCCACGTCGGTACCTTCGGGAAACACCGTGTCGAGGTGTGCTTCCAGTACCACGGTTTTCTTGCTCGATTTTCCCCGGCGGCGGGCCAATACGTTGCCCACCTCGTCGATCCAGACTGAGTCGGCCCCGGCGGCGCGAAGCATGTCGGCGAAGGCCCTACCCCGTGCCTCTTCCATGAAGGGCGGTGCGGGAATTTCGGTGAGTTTGATCAGGTTTTCGCGGGCCCAGGGCTCGCGCTCGGGAAACATGGCCAGGGCGCGTTTGACGTTCGGTTTGTTCGCCAGGGTAGCTATCTCGTCAGAGTATTGTTTTCCGGCCACCGGACGACTTTTGCGGGCGCGGACTCTTTCTCTTCTTCCTGGGCGTAGATCAGCGTAGTGGTGAGGAGTAGGGCAAATAGTATTTTTAAACGGAAAAATGAAGGCATCGCGTAGTTGGTTATTTATAAGATGGATCGCCAAATATAACGATTCCAACCAGATAGCCGGATGTATATGCGCAAACCGCTATTTAAGATTATTATTTAGAACTTAAACAAAATCAAAAGTGATGGAACAATTTGAAGCAGGTCATTATGTCAATCAGGGCTATTACAAGAGCTTTCAACCCAACCTGATTAATAAGCAATCGCAAATCGACAATATGGAGGTTATCCAACTCCTCAGCCAGGCTGATCGCGGGTCGGGGCGGCTCGATATGTATTCCAAGTACATTCTCAATATCGACCTATATATAAGGGTACACGTGCTTAAGGAAGCCACTCAGAGCAGCCGGATCGAAGGAACTCAGACGATCGTAGACGAGGCTATCCTGGCGAAGGAAGACATTCCCGCTGGACAAGCGAGACGATTGGGAAGAGGTGCACAATGAGGCGCTCTATTTACCAGAGTTATTAAAAATAGGTCTGGTACATTACCAATTCGAAACGATTCACCCATTTTTGGATGGAAACGGGCGTATAGGACGGTTGATGATTCCGCCGTATCTGGTCAGTAAGGGTATTCTACAGGAGCCAATCCTGTACCTGTCCAATTTCTTGGAAAAGCACCGCACACTTTACTACGACAATCCTACGCTAGTGCGCGAGAAAAACGATTTGAACCAATGGTTTAAGTTTTTTTTGGTGGGTATTATCGAGACGGCGAAAAATGGAGTTTAAACTTTTGATAATATCCTACAGCTGCAAAAGCAGTGCGATATGAAAATCCAACGCTTAGGAAGCCGAACCGTCGTAGCGCGAAGCGTAATGGATTACCTATACCAAAATCCGATTATCGACGCCGAAAAGCTGGGTGAAGTGGCGGACGTCTCTTTACCTTCTGCTTATAAGTTGCTAAATGATCTGGAAAAAATGGAAATTCTAAAAAAAACCACGGGCGGGCAGCGCGGACGGTCTTACGTCTTTGAAGATTATTTGGGGTTGTTCAGGTAAAATTTTTGAGAGGAAGCCACAGCAGTGGACTGCCCACTTTCCAGTCGGAGTCAGCGGTGCAGCCGTACATATACTGACGAGTATACTTGGATTCAGTCAGTATTTCCCAGACTTTCTTGGCGGGAGCGGCGATATGGATGCTGTTTTCGACGATTAGTTTTTCATGATGTTGGTCGGCTAGGGAGATACTGATTGAAATTATTGAGTAAATTCTAACCCTTTTTTACGGGCTCCCGCAAAATAGTCTTCAGTTTTTCGGGAGCGGTTTTTCGGAAATCGGAAAGATATATTTCATGGTGCGCACCATTTCTCGACAGTTGGTTCGATTTCATAAAATCAACGATCTTTTCCAGGCTCACCGACTCGGTGTCGAAGGGGCCGACGTGCAGCATTTGTACGCTCGGACCTTCGTGCATTTTGAAAAATTCGATTTGTCCGGCCAAAGCCAGTTTTTTTTCAGTTACTACCAACTCGATGCCTTTCCGAACTTCCGCTTCTGTGATGTAGTCGGGCAGTCTGATCAAAAGTCGGTATTCCCATTCACTGCGGGGTACCCCGGTGGCCGATTCGCCAGCGGATAGCCCGGAATATTTGCTTTCGTCAAACCACCACAAGCCTTCTAGTTTGGCCACGACGAAGTCTTTATCCTGCGCTTTGAAAGCAAACTTGATGGCGTAGGCCGTGGCGTACATGGCCCGAATATTCTCCGCGAACTGATCGCTAGAAGGATCGCCTTTTCCCCTGATCGACAGGAAATTGGCAGGTCCAATTTCAACCATAGCTGGTTGTGGTTTTGCCCGGTAGTAGGTTTTATATTTTTTAGTCAAATCGAGCTTTTCCATAAATCAGTTTTTTTTGTCCACACCGCAAAAATAATACAGGCAGGTGACAGCGGTGTGTCAGCAGGGTTTTAAAAATCAGATCGTTTGGATAAAGTGACTGACTAGCGCTCACATTTTGCTATTTTTACGAAAAGACTGCTTTTCTTATGAATACACTTCGCCTCTTCCGCTCTCGGATATTGGCCTACGGTGCTCCGGCTTCGGTCATTCTCGTATCCGTTGCGCTGGCAATGAGTCCGTTGCTCGATAAGCAACCTGAACTGGCCATCGGCATTACGTATGATTTGACGCTGACGGCCCCAATACTGTATTTTCTTTTGGTTAGAAAAAGCAAAATTTCCAACCTGACAGTGGTGCCGATTTTTGTTTTGGGAATCATATTAGCCACGCTGCTTCTGCCCGCACAGCAGCAGACCCAGCTAGACTACATCAAAACCTATGTTTTCCCCGTCGTAGAATTGACGGTACTTATCCTGGTCGGCACCAAAATATACCGGGGCGTACGAAGCTTTCGAACGCACGCCGATACAAGTTCCGACTTTTACTCGGTCATTAAAAAAAGTACGACCGACGTGCTGGGTGAAACCCGGGTGGCCAGCCTGTTCTCCACGGAAATCGCCGCGCTGTACTACGCATTCTTCTCCTGGAAACGGCGCGAGCCAGCGGATAATGAGTTTACCGGCTACAAGGAGAGCGGCAGTGTTGCGCTGTTTTGTGCGCTGTTAGGCGTGGTGTTGATAGAGACTTTCGTCCTTCATATTTTGCTGGTCACGTGGAGCCCAGCGGTGGCTTGGGTAGTGACGATTCTCAGCCTTTATTCAGCCGTCCAAATTATCGGTCACGTCAAGGCTATGAGTCAGCGATATGGGAAGATTGAAGGACAGAAACTTGTCCTGAAATATGGCCTGTTTGGCGATGTGCTGGTGGACTTGCGCGATATAGAGCGAGTGGAGAAATCCGGCGAAGCGTTTGAAGGCGATGAGCGAAAAGTAGAACGACTTTCGCTGTTGCAACAATTGGAAATGCACAACGTGGTATTGTACTTCAAGAAACCGCAATTGATCGAATCGGCTTACGGCATTAAAAAAACCTGTGACATATTGCTGCTACACGTCGATGCTGCCGACGTATTTGTAAGGCGATTATCTCCCGCCAACGACCAATAAAAAGGCGCCCCGACGAAGCATTTTGCTTCACCGGGGCGCCGAATCGAGGTACTACGAAGCTTAATCCACTACTTTGATCTCGAAGTCTCCGCTAATTTCCAACGACTTCCCCTCCGAGCCTACTTCTTTGAGGAAGTCGACCAGGGAGCCGTTGATCTTTTGCAGATTGACGATGCGCTGCTCGGCGCGCGAGACATCCTTTCCGAATCCAAACCGGATTTGCTGAGAGAGGATTTCGGTATTGTGGTAGTTGATCTTGTTTTGAATCAGGGAATACAGCACTTTTCCCGCTTCTTCAGGTGTAAACTTCCCTTGCACAAGTTTGAAACTGTGACTGTTTTCCATGTTGTTCAATCGGTTATGGTGACGGTACTGTTCAGGCTGATTTTGCCTTCTTTTTTATCAATGTATTGCCGGGCTTCGAACAACTCCTTTTGCAGCTGCTTGATGCGGCGTTCGCGCATCTTGACGTCCTCCTCGGTACTTTCATCGTGGATTTTTCCTTCCTGGAATTTGATCTTCACATCGATCATCCGGGTCAGAATATCGATGGCGTCCTGAGGTTTGAAGTGCCCTCTGATTAGTTGTAGTTCCATGATTATCGGTTGGTTAAGTTACTGACCCTGACCCATCGAATACGACTGCTTGCCGTCGAATTGGTACAGGTTCTCGGTTTTGATGCTATCGATTCCCTGTTCTTCGGCGGCGGTCAGCAATGCGATAATGTGTTTTTTGCCAATCCTCTTGCCGTCGGTAGATTTGAAGCGGCAGCGCCAGTGGTCGGTGCAAAAGGTTTCAGAAAAACCATCCGGCCAAACCTTGATACCCCGGTTGGTGATCATCGTGAGCTCGGTACCATCGACCCCCAGCTTTTGTAGCTTCCCGGCGATCTCGTCGGGATCGGTACCGTTCCAGTGAACGAATACATCCACGCCCATCAGGTCTTTTTTGGCCGGAGTTTTCTTCTTGTACTTAGGCAGTACCAGTGCCGAATTCTGGGCGTAGGTCACCGGCTTCAAAGTGCTTGGTTTGTTGCCTAGATTGCCGATTACGGCCTCTGCGAATTCTTTGGTACCTACCTTTTGCTTGCTGACGCCCTCTTTGAAAATATCGTAGGTATGGATACCCTCTTCGATGGTTTTGAGCCAGGCATTTTGTACTTTTTCGGCCACATCGGGCTGCCCGATGTGGTTGAGCATCATGATCGCGCCCTGCAATAGCGCCGAAGGATTGGCCATATTTTGTCCGGCGCGGCGGGGAGCCGACCCGTGGATGGCCTCGAACATCGCGCACTCCTCGCCGATGTTGGCCGATCCCGCTAAACCTACCGAGCCCGCGATTTGAGCAGCCACGTCGGAGAGTACATCACCATAGAGGTTGGGCATCACGATCACATCAAAAATCTCGGGCGTATCGGCCATCTTGGCTGCGCCGATGTCGATGATCCAGTGTTCGTTTTCGATGTCGGGGTACTCGGCCGCGATTTCGTCGAAAACTTTGTGAAACAGGCCGTCGGTCTGCTTCATGATATTGTCTTTGGTGAAGCAGGTCACTTTTTTGCGGCCGTAGTGCTTGGCGTATTCGAACGCATAGCGGACGATTTTTTCACATCCGGGGCGACTGATAAGCTTGAGGCACTGAACCACTTCGTCGGTCTGCTGGTGCTCGATGCCGGCGTAGAGGTCTTCCTCATTCTCGCGTACAATCACAAGGTCCATCTCGGGGTGCTTAGTCGCTACAAACGGAGCCAGGCTCATACAAGGTCTGATATTGGCGTAAAGTCCCAGAAATTTACGGGTCGTTACGTTCAGGCTCTTGTAACCGCCGCCTTGAGGAGTGGTGATGGGGGCTTTCAGGAAAATCTTGTTGCGGCGGATCGTGTCCCAGGATTCAGGTGCAATGCCGGCTGTGTTTCCGGCCAGGTATACTTTCTCGCCTACTTCGATTTCGTCGATCTCAATGTCAGCTCCGGCAGCCTTGATGATGTCGAGTGTGGCGTCCATGATTTCGGGACCTATTCCGTCCCCTTTGGCAACTGTGATGCGGGTCATAATGCGTTTTTGGTTTTTGGTTAACAGGAGCAAAGTTGGCAAATCCTTTTCATAAGTTTTTATTTATATTTGCAATGGTTTAAATAAGCGATTTTTATGAACTTTACCTTACACCAGTTGCAAGTTTTTCTCAAGGTCACCGAGACTGAGAGCGTAACCAAAGCTTCAGAGGCGCTGCACCTAACCCAACCGGCGGTATCGATCCAACTCAAAAACTTCCAGGAACAGTTCGAGATACCGCTCACCGAAATCGTGGGAAGGAAACTGTACGTCACCGATTTTGGTAAAGAGATAGCCACTGCCGCCCAGAATATCGTAAACGAGGTGTACGCCATCAACTATAAGACTCTGGCTTATCGGGGACAGTTGGCCGGCAGGCTCAAGATTTCGGTAGTTTCCACGGGCAAGTACATCATGCCCTTTTTCCTGACGGGATTCCTCAATGAGCACGAGGGGATCGAGCTTGCGCTCGATGTCACCAACAAAGCGCAGGTAATCGGTAGCCTGGAGCGCAATGAGGTCGACTTTTCGCTGGTGTCAGTGTTGCCGGCCAACCTCCAACTTGAGTACGAGGAGTTGATGCCCAACAAACTTTTTCTGGTGGGCAATACCGATCAGACATTCAAGCGCAAACCCTACGACGATTCGCTTTTCGAAAAGCTGCCGCTGATTTACCGCGAGCCGGGCTCTGGTACCCGGCACGTCATGGAGCAGTTTATCGAACAGAACAAATTACCCGTCCGCAAAAAAATGGAGCTAACCTCCAACGAAGCCGTGAAGCAGGCGGTCATCGCCGGACTGGGGTACTCGATCATGCCGCTGATCGGGATCAGGAACGAACTGAAAAACGGCGTACTTCAAGTCATCCCGGTCAATGGCTTCCCGATTACCTCCACCTGGCGTCTGGTATGGATGAAGAATAAGAATTTCTCACCCGTAGCCCGCGCGTTTTTGGCCTACCTTAAGAATAATAAGGAGTCGATTATCGCGGACAAATTTGGGGAGTAAGAGTATTGCAAAGGCAGTCGCCTGCTCATTCTGGCAGAATCGCCGACCTACCTCTGCTCCGAAGACGGCCTGACGTTTGCCATCGACACGCCCGGAAAACGGTAGGTTTTGGAAAGCATGCTGGACGAGGTGGAGTCGTACTTAAATCCTAAGCAGTTTTTCCGTACCAACCGAAAACTCATTCTGCAGTGAGTGGTTTTTGCTATTTTCGCTCTTGATCAACCAATCTACATTCGACCAATGAAAGGGCTTTTCCTCATTTTGCTTCTCTCCTTCCTGGCACTTTCCGCCTCGCTTCCCGGCTATTCCCAGCCCAAAGCCGATGCGTTTTTAACCAATCTCTTCGCCCAAAATAAAAACCCTGTTTTTCAAAAGGTCATCCAAAATCCTGAGCAGTACCGGCTGCAAATCATTTACACCCGCATCGACCGCGATCGGAACAACACGCCGACCTTTACGGATTTCGCTTTCAATTTGGATAGTACCTTTTATTTTAATCCCGCTTCCATCGTGAAGCTACCGCTGGTACTGCTATCGTTAGAAAAGCTCAATCAGATGAAGGTACCCGGCGTGGATAAGTTCACGCCGATGCAGTTCGACAGCGCCTTTGGCGGGCAAACCCGCGCGTGGCACGACGCCACGGCTCAGAACGGCTACCCGTCGATTGCGCATTTTGTCAGGAAAGCCTTTTTGGTGAGTGAGAACGACCCGTACAGCCGCATGTACGAGTTTGTCGGGCAGCAGAACATCAACCGGCGCTCTGCACGGCATGGGCTACACCGATACCCGCATCACGCACCGCTTCGTGCGCATGACGGCAAAGGAAAATCGCCATACCAACCCGATCCGGTTTGTGCGCGCCGATGGATCGCTGATCTACAGCCAGCCCGCTGCCTACAATCCCGATCCGTTCGATTTCAGCAGGCAGGATTTTCTGGGAAAAGGGTACAAGGTAAGTCGTGACAGCATCGTGTACCAGCCTTTCGACTTTTCGGCCAAGAATAAGCTACCACTCGAAACAATGCACGCGCTTCTTCGCACCACACTATTTCCCAATTCGGTACCCGCTCGGCAACGCTTCGATCTGACCGAATCCGACTATAAGTTCGTGTACCAATACATGTCCCAATTTCCCGGCGAAACGAACTACCCTAAGTACTCAGGGGACCAATATTACGATAGCTACGCCAAGTTTTTCTTTCGGGACAGTCTGCATCACCAATTGCCGGCCGGTGTGCGGGTGTTCAACAAAGTGGGCTGGGCCTACGGTTTTTTGACTGACGCCAGCTACGTGGCTGACTTTAAAAATAAAGTCGAGTACCTGCTTTCAGTGACGATCTACGTGAATGGTAACGGCATCTTGAACGATGGACAATATGAGTACGAATCGATCGGCTACCCGTTTTTGTATGAGTTGGGGCAAACGATTTATCAATATGAATTAACCAGAAAGCGGAAGTACCCAGCCGATTTGGGCAGATTCAAGATGGACTACGAAAAGCGCAAGGAGGATGACCGGGCGGTAGTGAAGGATGTTGACAATTGAAGTAGAAGTAAATTCAGGTGTAAAAAAAGGCCGTTGGTATCGAACCAACGGCCTTTTGTCTATTTTAATGGAATCACCGGATCGGTACCCGGAATCGGATCGGGATTCAGCTTCGGGATGCCCGGATCGACCGGGCTCCGTTCAGGTGCCGGATCGAAGTTCGGCGTTTCGGAAGGGCGGGTTGGTGATTGGGCTCTCGTCGGGCAATACCGGATCGGGGGCCTCGGGTTGGTTAGGGAGGATGGGTGTTTCGGGCGGGCCGACAGGCGGCGTTATGCCGGGTGGTATGGGACTTTGGTCGTAGATCATGGTTCATTGGGGTTAGTTGTTTGCTTAACAATGCTTGTATGGTACTCATTTCGAAAAAACCATGCCGCCTATTTATTCACCTGCTCAAATTCCCAACGCTCGCCATCTTCCCACGCTTTTACCGAATTGCCGTAAGTACCGTAATGCCCATTCTCTTTCAGCATTTTGGCCAGATGCAGCAGATTGTAGGTCATGAAAGTGGTATTGCGGTTGGTGAAGCTATTGTCCAGCGCATTCGCTTTTTCATCCAGGTAGCTCGGCCCCGGCCCTACTTCGCCGATCCAGCCGCAATCGGCCTGGGGCGGGATGCTGTACCCCACATGTTGCATGGCGTAAAGTAGCCCCATGGCGCAGTGCTTTATACCGTCTTCGTTGCCCGTGACGACGCAACCGCCCACTTTCCCGTAGTAGATGTACTGCCCTCTCTCATTCCGCATGGAACTCATGGCGTAGAGCCGCTCGATCAGTTGCGTCGCCACCGACGACCGCTCGCCTAGCCAAATGGGCGTACCTACTACCAGGATATCCGCCGCTTTCACCTTTTCGTACACTTCCGGCCAATCGTCCTTTGTGATGCCCGAGCCCTTCACCTCGGTCATGTCGGGCTGTACCCCAAAGGCGATTTCGTGGTCCACGAGCCGCAGCAGCTCAGTACTCACGCCTTCAGCCTCCATGATGTGCCGCGACACTTCCATCAGCCCGGCGGTGTGGCTTTGTTGGGGTGATTTTTTGAGAGTACAGTTGATGTATAGGGCTTTAAGGGCGGAAAAATCGGGTTTCTTTGAATGAGTCATGAAAAGGGGTTTTCAATTGATATTGTAGACATACAGTTTTACCAAGGTACCCATATTTTTGGCAAAAGCACTTCCCGACTAAGGCTCCTGCCGGTACATCTTGGCCATGATGTCGTAGAGCGCCGGGTGTTTTTCCTGAAAAAGCTCGGGGCGACTGAAAAAGTACTCGCTCGCCACGCTCAAAAACTCCACTTCGCTCGTGGCGGCGTACGGATTGATGTCCGATTCGTTCTCTTTTATTTTTTCGGTTTCCTTGTGGACCAGCTGGAGCCAAGGCAGCACGTACTGCTTCCGCATCAGGCTTTCGGGTATACCATCGGTGGCGCCGTCGGCCATGTCGATCAGGTGGACGAACTCGTGGATTCCCACGTTTCCCTTTCCTTTCTCGCTCTCGAATCCCTGGTGCAACGCGGGCAGCGACAGGATCATCAGCCGGTTCATGTTGCCCGACCCTACTTTGCCCAATATGTTTCGCGCCTCCCCTTCGGTCTGGTTGTCAGCGTTGAAGGTACTTTTATAAAGGAGCACTTCGCTGATGTTCCGATAACGCAACTGCGGAAAGCCAAACAACGGGATCACCGCACTCGCAGCGACCAGCAGACGGTCGGTGTCGTCGATCTCCATCTCGACGCCCGTAATCGAGACGTCGTTCATGAAGTTGACGATCTCCGATTCGAAACGCGATTTTTCCGCCGCCGACAGGTTTTCGTAAAATGAAACCTTGTCGGCCAGGATAGCGCGCCACGGCTTCGAGAATCCTGCGTAATCCTTTTTGTTTCTTTGCCAAATCGCCCAGCCTACCAGGGCCAGAATCAGCACGGAAAACAGAATAAAAAGCCAATAGGTGGTACTCATGGATAGCTGCTTTACAAATTGAACCAGTATGTTAGCTTGGCGATGATCGCGCGGTTCTTGACGGCAAAGTTATCCGCGAAATAGTTGTCGGAGTACACCAGGAAAAAGTCCGACACGGGCCGGAACCGCCATTGCAAGCGACTGTTGATGTTGACGTTGTTCGACAGATTATTGTATTGAAAAAAGGTGGTCCAGAACACCTGCTTGGAAAAGGTAATATCGGTCCGTGGCCCAATCAAGAACAGCTCGCCGTCGCCCTTCGAGCTGGAAATCCGGCTGTAGCTAAAATTCATCGTCAGATCGCCGTAGGGTTGAAAGCGGTAGATCAGGGCACCCGTCATGCTGGCGATCGTGCCGTCAAAATTCTGGCCGAAGGTACCACGGATGTCGGTGTTGATCTTCTTGCGGCGGTCGGAGCGGAAACTGAACTGCGCGTTGGTGTAGCGGTAGTCGGTACCCCGCCGGAGTGGTTCGTTGCCCCCACGGGTAGGGTCGAAATCATTGAAGAGGTAGGTGTAGGTGTTGGCTACCTGCCACTGCAGCATGGCCGAACTCTGGAAGGTCATGTCCCCAATCAGCGCGATGGCCTGGTCCGTCAGCCCCAGGCCCGGCTTACGGTACTCCTCGAAACTCAGGCCAACGCTGTGGCGGTTGAGCGTGGGGGTGTTAGGGTAAAAATTGAGCTGCGCGATTGGATTGATCCTAAAAACGTTGCGGCGCGGCACCACCCCTACCTCGGCCTGAAAGTCTTCACCGATATAGTAGTGGTTCCAGGTGAGTTGGTAGCGGTACTTGTTGAGCGTCAGCGAAGCGCCGGTCGCCAACTGGTTTTCACCGCCCGTCGGGGTGATGGCCTGATGGTAGTATACTTTCCCCAGCCATTGGTTGTCGGCTGAGGCATGATTGTACTCGATCCCCGCCACCCGGTTGAAGCGATCGCGGCCCGGCGCGGCGTCGAACACTTCCTTGTTGATGAACGTAGCCGTCACGTTGGAGCGGCTGAATACTTTCTGCTGGATCACGGCGACGGTCGTGTTGGCGCTGGAAATCCCCCGTTCTTCGTCGCGGGCGGTTTGGACGTTGAGTAGCCCGATCCGCATGTTCTTGCTCACTTTCCCATTGAGCCGAAGGCCTGACAAGATGCGAATCGGGGTGTAGGTACCCGTTAGCGTATCCAATTCGAGCCCGACCCGACGGGAGTAAAAGGGCGTAAAGTTCTGGTTGCCCATCGTGGAGTTGAAGGTTTCCTGACTACCGAAAGTACCGAAGAGGTCGGAGTTTTCCAGAAAAAATTGCCGCTGTTCAGGAAACGAAAGCGAAATATCGAAGCGCGTCAGGTTTTGAACCTGTCGGTCGGCCTCCACCGTCGAGAAATCAGGGTTGATCGTCGCGTCGAGGATCAACCCCGGAGTGATTCCGACTTTGAGGTCCAATCCCACCGAGTTGAGCGGCGATTTTTGGGTGGGTTCTTTGAGGTAGTCACGCGCCTGTCCGCCCCGCACGTAGGGGATCACGGCCAGGTTCGGCCCTTTCTTTTTGAGAGGCTCGGCAAACTCCATCGGACCGGTGAAGGCCAGGTTAAAGATAATCTGGTTTTGGGGAATGCGCACCCAGGTACTCTGCTCGTTGGTCTGCGTATCGAAGCGGTAGCTGGCAAAGTTCCAGGCTTTGCCGCCATCGAGGTACCGCAGCGTCCTGAACGGTATTTTCATCTCGCAGGTCCAGTAATCGTCGTAAATCTTCGATTCTCCATCCCATTTATTGTCCCAAAAGGTGTTGAAAAACTGGGTGTCTGACCCCCCATTGGAGATCAGGGCCTCACGCATCACGCCATATGGATTCATGCCGAACAGGAAAGCATTGGTTTTATCCTGAAACGTATCGAACATAAAACTGATGTTGTCGTTTCCACCCGCCCGAAAATCGCGCCGGTACGACGGAATGATGAACTGGTTCCCAATAGTATAGCACTTGGCCGCCACGTAAAGGTACTCGTCATCGTAGGTCATGTAGATCTCCGTCGGGTGCTTGGCCACGATCGTATCGGTTGGAAAGTACTGCCGAAACTGGTCGATGACCCGGTGCTGCGCCCATTCAGCTTCATCAAGCGCACCGTCTATCACGTAATCTGTGTTTGTAGTCGTCACCGAAAATCCAGGCGTGGGAAAGGGAGTTTGGGCACAGACAATTTTCGAGAATCCACAATCAAGAAATAGTACAAAAACGAAAAAATAGAGTCTAGTCATCGAGTGCGGATATTGGGCAGATTTGTTTAAAAGCATTATGGACCCAAAAATAGGCTTTTCGCTTCAAAATGGACTAATCTCGTGAAAACAATCCAACCTTTTCGACCCAAAAAATAATGACTGAGGCATTGAGTCGTTTAGAGTACACAACACTTACGAACCCACGATTTCATGAAAAATACCTTAAAAATTACCAGTGCTATGCTCCTGGCGGCGCTGGCATTTACAAGCTGCAGTACCTCTAAGAAAATCCCCTACGACGCCAAATGGAATGCGCCCTTCACCTATGTAGATGCCGCTGCCCCCGATGGCGTCGACCAGAAGTCGCGGCTGCGCTACGGTATCATCAACGATGAGCAGTTCATGTACATCACGCTGAAAACCAAAGATCCCTACACGGTGAGGCAAGTCCTTACGAATGGCCTACGGCTTACGTTCAGCCCGGAAGGCCGGGGATCGGAACAGTCGATGGTATTTCCGGTCGTGACGCGTGATGATAAACGGGCACTGCAAAAGATGCAGCTCGACCTACCCAATAGTCTCTCACTGAATCGGATGATGGAAGCATTTAACAAAGAAGCACTTTGGAAAGACCGTCAAGGCGAGCGGTTCATCAATCTGGTCGAGAATGAAACCGGCGTCCGTGCGCGGGTATCGATCGATGAGAATCAGGAACTGACTCAGCAGATCAGTATTCCGTTCGAGCGGCTGGGCGTCGACGCGCGGCAGGCAGGCGTATTGGAAGTAGGCATCAAAACCGAAGGTGCTGGTGGACTGGGTTCCGGCATTTCGCCTAACATCAGCGTCGGCATGGGAAGCGGTGGCGGTATAGGACTAGGCGGTGGCGGCTTTGGCGGCGGCGGCATCAGCATTGGCGGCGGCCGGGGTGGCAATAATCCCAACGACCGCACCGTTAACCTGCGTCTGCAAGTGCGGTTGGCCAATGATAGCTTCCGGCAGGATTTGCGATAGACAGAGTGGTCGGCTATCAGCTTTCGGTGGTCGGCCACCCAATAAGGTTTACAATTCCATACCAAATCACGTTTTTGAGCGCACAAAAAAAGGGGCTCACCAATTGGCGAGCCCCTTCTAATTACTCGAATAAATATTAGATAACTTTTACGTTAACCGCATTTAAACCTTTTTTTCCTTGTTCAACTTCGTAGGACACACGATCGTTCTCGCGGATGTCGTCGGCTAGGCCTGAAACGTGTACGAAAATGTCTTGACCTCCATCGGATGGAGAAATGAAACCAAATCCTTTGGTGTCATTGAAAAACTTAACTGTTCCTTCTTGCATTGTGTTGTTTGTATTAGATAATAAATAGAGCACAAATAAAGTAATTACTTGCGGCAGTTCCAAACAATCGCGTTTTTAATTTTTGTATAGATTTTTGAATTATGTCCAAGAATCTGCATTACCGTACTCATATTCAATTGATTATGTATAAAACTATATTTTGAATAAAATCTTAGAATATTTGTCCATTTATTTTTGTCTGGTACTGAAAGTGGAGAAATCCGTCTCTACTTACCCTGTTTGATCACCACCGTATTGCCCGACTCGGCCGATTTTTTAGCCGCTTCCAGTATCTGCACGACCGTAACGTTGACTGGTAATGAGTACAAATCGTGGGCTTCCAGCACGAGCGTACCCCTCACTACCCCCGCCAGAACCGAGAACGGATCGAGGTAGGGTGCCTCTCTTGGGGATAATTTCAATTTTTCCTCCGGGCTTTTCTCCTCCAGTCGTTGCCGCACGTTGGTTGGGTCGACCGCGATCGCGTATCCCTTGGTACCGTATATTTCCATATCCTTGCGGGCAAAGGTCCAGTTCCAGGAAGCCTGAATGACGCACTGCGCTTTGGGGTACTGCAAAATGATGGTGGCTTCGTCATCCACTTTCTCGTAGATATTGGGTTTATTCTGCTGCGTCACGGCGGTCACCGACCTTGGTTTCTGCCCCGCCATGAGCCAGGTCATCAGGTTGGCGCCGTAACACCCGAAATCAGTCAACGCACCGCCGCCCGTTTTGGCAGGATCGGTGAGTAGGTCGAAAAACTCGGGGCTGACGCCGATTTCCTTCGGTCCCTGGTGCCCGTCGTTGACCATCACTTTCCTGATTTCGCCCAGCTTGCCATCGGCGTACAGTTGCCGCAGGTGCTGATTGCTGGCGTACCAGGACGTTTCGTAATTGGTCAGTACCTGGATGCCGTACTTGTTGGCGAGGGCCGCCATTTCCTGCGCATCCTTGTAGGTAGTCGCCAGCGGTTTTTCGACCATGACGTGAATCTTGCGCGGTGCCGCCGCCCGCACCAGGATAATATGCTCGCTAATGGGCCCGAACGCCGTCACCGCTTCGGGTTTGGTTTCGGCCAACATCTGGTCGAGGTCGGTGTAAAACAGCTTCGGGTCGAGTTGGTAGCGTTTGGTGAATTGCGCCACCAGGGCTGCGTTCGGCTCGTAGATGCCTACCAGTTCGGTTTTGGCTTTATCCCGCTTGTTGAACACCCAGCCTACGTGCCCGTGGCTGAGGCCCGCCACGGCGATGCGGACGGGGGTTTGGGCGGTGGCGGGGAAAACGAGCGCGGCGAGGAGGAGAAGGGTTAGGGTTTTCATGGTTTTTGGAAGTGGTTTTCTGTTCAACGCTGTCAGCGTTAAAATCGCGTCGGCTGCATGTTGGGTGAAAACTTTTGTAGATCAAAAGTAGTAAAAAGCAAGTATCGGATTACTCCCTACTCCGTGGGCTGTGTCCTGCAGCCCTGCGACTCCCATTAAACCGGAATATCGGTCTCAGTTTTACCGAACAAGCTCTGCGCTTGATCGGACACATCCAGGTGCAGCAAACCAACTATTCATAAAAAAAGGAATAGCAATTTCTGCTTTTTGGCTCGCTACGTATAGGGCAGTACGGGAGTGAGGCCCGCGAGACATAGGCCACGGATCGACGGCCAAAGGTGAGTTCATGCTGTAAATGTTTATTCAGTTAAAAGCCAAAGCCTTATCTGCCGTACCGACCGCTAAGTTAAATTTTGATCTAATTTTTATGTACCTGAAAAATATTTTTTTCTGAGAAAAATCTTGTTTTCCTAGATTCCGCACGATTTTGGCCTTGAAGCCTCCTTCTTTTGTCCATCTTCCTGGGTAACCGGTCTCATCAAAATCAAAAAATATTTTTGTGCGATAGCTTGTGTACCTCGCTTACTCCCATAGCTTTACAGCGATTATTTGATTTTTCCTCCCTTAAATCCTATCCCTATGCAACGAAGACCGATTCCGTGGGGGCGTGGCCGCCCTGGTGCCCGACTCCTGAGCTACGCGCTATTAGTTAGCCTGAGCCTGGCGATGTCTTGCTCGAAGAAGGAACCACCCGAACCTGAGTGCGGGTGTGAAAGCAAAAAGATTGGCCGGGTGTAGCAAATCTTTTCTTGCCCGAAACGAATGCCCAGTATTGGGGCGATGGTCTCTTCATGGTTTACGATACAAACCAATATCAGAGATTGAGTCTGTACACTGTATGTAATCCAGACCCTCTCTGGATAAAATCTGTTGGTGAGGTGTACGACTACCGGATTTCGGGAGATGTAAAAAAAAGGTGCATCCCTCTTGATATTACTACCCTATTTCCAAATGACCTTGTTGAAGTAAGTTTGATTATCTTACCAAAATAGCTTAAAAGAAATGAAAAATCACTTCTTACCCCCCCCATTAAGTAGCCTTTTGGTTACTTTTATCAGAAGCTACTGCTGCCCCCCATTTAGTCCTCTGGCTACTTTCCAATCCATGGCCTGTGTCTCACAGCCCTAGCATAAAGAACCGCCGACTCACTTCTTAGCCCCCCCATTACGTAGCCTTTTGGTTATTTTATTGCCTAATCCGTGGCCTGTGTCTCACAGGCCCTTCCGCGAAACGCCGCCACGTGTCCCCCTCAATAATCCCGACTACTGCCGGGCGATGGCACCAAATCTAAGGTAAGTGTCGGAACCTTTGCGTATCTTGCCACGTGAAGACAATCACAGGGCCAACCCAGGCAGCACTTTATGGAAGAAAGAAGAAAATTCTTGAAAAAACTAAGCGCCGCCTCACTGGCGTTGCCTTCGCTGGCGATGATCTCACCCTTACCCGACGCCCTTTCCGCCAAGGTGGTACTTGAACCCACGCCCGACCGCTTGAGCATCGCTTTCATCCTTTTCGATGGCCTGACGATGCTGGACTTCATCGGCTTTTACGACCCCATCATGCGGCTGAAAACCCAGGGCTTCATTCCCGAATTAAGCTGGGATTTCTGCTCCTTTACCAATTCCGTGCGCGATAACTTCGGCCTGTCGGTGGCGACTACCAAAATCCGGCAATCGCTCGATGCCTATGATATGATTTACCTGCCGGGTGGCTTCGGCACCCGGACGCTGCAGCACGACAAGGAGTTTGTCAATTGGCTCAAAACCGCTCGCAACGTACCTTACAAAGTATCGGTTTGCACAGGCAGCCTGCTGCTGGGCGCGGCCGGATTCTTGCAAGACCGCATGGCGACCACCAACTTTCACGCTTACGCCGAACTGGAAGCTTATTGCCCCAAAGTGCAGCAAGTACGCATCGTGGACGACCGCGATGTCATCACCGCCGGAGCAGTGGCTTCGTCGCTGGACCTGGGGCTTTATATCTGCGAAAAGTTTGCTGGCGCCAAGGCCCGCGAAGCCATTCGCGTCAACATGGATTATCCGAAGGTGGCAGCACCGGTGAAGAAGGTGTAAGTCGATGCTGGATTTTGGATGCTGGATTTCTTTAAAACACAAAAGCCAGTCGGGTATATACCCGACTGGCTTTTGTGTTTGACGAATGATGATAGATTTCGGTAAGGGTGAAAATCCCAACATGACGTCGAGGCTTTCCCCGCAATCACTCATCACTCAATCACTTCCCCGCCTCCGGCGTGTACAGGTTGAAAAACTGGTCCAACTTAGGCGTGATGATGATCTCGGTGCGGCGATTCATGCCACGGCTATCCTTGGTCGTATTGTCCATCTTGGGCATGTATTCGCCACGACCACCGGCAATCATCCGGCTCCCATCGACGCCATACTTCATCTGGAGCGTACGGACGACCGACGTAGCACGTTTCACACTCAGGTCCCAGTTGTCGGTGAGGTTACCGCTGCGGAAGGGTACATTATCGGTGTGGCCTTCGACCAGGATGTCGATCTGCTTATAATCGTTCAGGATTTTGGCTACTTTGCCCAGCACGTCTTCGGCGCGGGTGGTGAGGTCGTAGCTACCGGTGTTGAAGAGCATCTTGTCGGAAAGCGACACGTACACCACACCCTTTTTAACTTCGATTTGCACATCCTCGTCGCTCACGTCTTGTAGCGACCGCTTCAAATTCATGACCAACGCCATGTTGAGCGAATCCTTACGCTGGATGTTGCTGTTGAGGTCGCGGATGTAGTTGCCCTGGTTGCCCATTACTTCCATCGACTTCTTAATGCTTTCAGCGCCTTCCTTGCTGATCACCGACAAGTCGGACATACGATCCAGGAGTGCGTTGTTGTTTTTCTTGAGGAAGTCCAGCTGATCCTGCATTTCTTTGGTACGGGCCATACTGGCATCGAGCTCCGACTGACGGCCGCGCAAATCGGTGTTGAGCTTGGCTACTTTACCGTCGCAATCACTGAGGTCGGTGCGTACTTTGTCGAGTTGTAATTGAATCTGATCTTTCTCATTCTGAACCGCTAACATTTTTTTCTTACTGGCGCAAGAGCCAAGCGTGAAAATGATAGCCGCCGCCATTATTACTTTCTGCATAAGTTTGGGAGGTTTTATAATTCGATTATAGATTTTCGACAAAAATACCAAAATTTTTATACCCAATGGCATTTTAAGCGTATTTTAAGCCTCATACTACCATCATCGACGCGCTATAAACAAAAAGTGCCGCCCCCAAAGTTGGCGGCGGCACCTTAGACGAAGCGCACGGAATGTCTACATTTAGTAAGGCATCGACCAGTAGGGACTTCGGCGCGAGACCATGCTGTCGCGCATGTGTTCCCACAGCAGTTTATCGTAGGCGGGGTTATCCAGTTTCTTGCCGCGCATCTTCCTGGGCAAATCCACCGCTTCCGCATCGACTGGTTTCAGGTCGATTTTGATTGCCGATGATCACCACGTCGCCGTCGTTCATGCTCAATTCCATGATCGCTCCCGGCAGGCCGAAGTACTGTCCCGGTCCGACGGGGAGCGCCAAATCCTGCGAAAACCAGGCCGATACCTGCAGCCGCTTTACAGTGTCTTCGGTCACGGCCAACATGCACACATGGCCGTTGACGTCCTTGATTTGGTTCATCACCTTCCACCTGGGGGCTTTCAGCGAGTCTTCGATGATGTAGGTCTTGCCCAACATCTCGATTATTTCAGTTTTCTTTTCGTTCTCAAAATCACGGAAAATCAGGTACTCGTCCTGCCGCCAGCTATACCGGCCGTCGCTACTCGTGCCCTGATCGCTTTCGTAAGTGTACTTGCTCCGGTCGGGCGTGAAGGTAAGCTGCATTTTGGTTTTTTGCCCTTCGTCATTGCTGCCCCAGGTCAGGTTGATGCGGTCCTTTTCTTCCTGACTCAGGAAGTCCATTTTAGAATAAATCCGCGCCCATTGCACTTGCTGCTCGTACGTGATTACGCCTGATTCTTTCTCCTGCGCAAAAGCAGATAGCAGGAACAATAGGAAAAGTGAAGTAAGTGTGGTTTTCATTTTTTATTTTAAAATATTAAGTACTTGATACATCATGGTTTCAAAAGTAATAGCCCTTCCCCCGTCTACCCTTCTCCCCTTCTCAAAAGAATCCCCGCTTCCGTACACTACCCGTCACGCCGCGCATGTTGTAGGTAAAGCTCAGCATGAAGTACCGCGCCAGGGTACTTACCTGCTCGGTCGTAACAAAATTCTGCGTGGCGTACTGCCGGATACCCTGGTTTTGGTTGAACACATCGTAAGCCGAAAGCCTGATTTCGCCCTTTTTGCTTTTCAGCATAATCTTGTAGAGCGATAGGTTAAGGATTGGCTGGCTACGGTTGAAGCCAAAGCGATCGTTGACGTAGGTATTCAGGTTAAAGCGGGCCGAGAAGTACACCGACGTCAAAAAGTTAACGTTCATCTCGCCGCCGTAAGTACTATTGTAAATCCGCTGGTCCTGGTTGCTATTGACAGAATACCGGGTATTGGTGATGTTCCAATTGCCATTGGCGTAGAAGGTGAATTTTTCGTTGGGCGTCAGGCTCAGGTTGGTACCGATCCGGTAGCTGTTCGAGTTGGTTTCGTTCAGGATGTCGTTGACGAAAATCAGGTTTTTGTTCCCGTTGATCGAAGAGTTGACATTGAGGGTACTCTTGGTCTTTTTGAGCGGGAAACCGTAGTTGATATACGCGCCCAAATTTGAGCCACCCGTAATGTTCATCGGCCGCGAGCGGGTGATCAACTTTTCGTCGATCTGCTGATTGTACACGACCTGATCCACGCGATAGTTGTAGTACACGCTGGTGAAGAATTGGACGAAACTGGCGGCGTTGAAGTACTGGTAGCCCGCGTTGAAGTTGTGCGACGACTCGGGTACCAGATCCGGGTTGCCTTCCCGGATGTAGAGCGGATTGCTGTTGTCGACGATCGGCTGCAGGTCGCGGATGTTGGGTTCGTTAACGCTATTGCTGTAGCCGAAATTGAGGTAGCGGTTGTTCTTGAGGTCGAACCTTACGCTGGCATTGGGCGTGAAGCGCGTGAACTGCCGGTCGATTTTTGTGGTGGGCCCCAGGTCCTTCCCACCCGAAAAATCGCCGTTCAAATCGAAGTTAAGTCCCGCCAGGCCCAGTGCCACGTTGAAGCCTTTGTTGGAGTAGCGAAAACTAGTGCCCAATCGGTTGTAGACGAAATTGTTGGTGTAGTAACGACTCAACGGATTGTTGCGAACGAAGCTGTTGTTGTCGGGGTTGACGTCGAATACTTCACGCCCTACCTCATCCTGCCGCAGGCTGAAATTATAGAAGGTCTCCCAAAAAAAGTGTTTCGCGAATGGTTCGATGTACAGCAGGCTGCCTTTCACTTGGGTGCGAACGCTATTGGTTTCGTTGTTCTGGTTCAGGATTTTAAGGCTATCGGGCTGACCGGGTTGGAAGAAAGTGTTGTTGGAAGCCTGATTCGATTCGCCGTCGGAGTTATTGATGTTGTAGCCCACACTGGCCGAGAAATTCCGGCCCTTGGTTTTGAATTTGTGTCGGAATAGGGCGGTGTTGCCCATCGAGAAAGAATTGAACCGGTTGGTATTTTCGAGCTCTGATTGCGTAGCCAATACATTGTTCTCCCGGTAAAATTGCTGCTCGCTGCTGTACCTAGAATTTCCGCTGCCGTAGCGCGCATTGCTAATGATGACCAGCGTATTGAGCGAGTCGATTTTCTGTTCGAGCCGAAGCCCGCCCCGGTGGTTGGTGTTCAGGTTGCCCGAGCTGTTGTTGTTTTCGTTGCGGAAGGTGAGGTTGCTCAGGATGCTCTCGCGCTGCGAAAACGCGTCGCGCACGGCGTCGGTCTGGTTGAAGTAGTAGTTTCCGCTGAAGAGCGTTTTTTTGTTATCGTAGTTGTAGTTGGCACCCGCTACCCAGTTTTTGGTAAAGCCTTCGTCGGGTCGGCCACCCGCCTGGATCGTCAGACTCTCGTTGTCGTTGTCGGAACTGAGGAAAATAACACCGCCGCCGTTACTGAACCCAAAATCACCGTCGTCGCCCCATCTGAAGGATTGGCTCCCCCGGAAATCCTGGTAGTCGTCCCACGAAAGACTGCTTTGGTTGGTGTTGTTGCCCAGCCCGACGAGCGCAAACTGCTGCTTGTCATTGAAGCGGTTGTAGTTGACCTTGCCCTCCACCCTGTTGTCGGTACCCGCACCAACGGTGGCCTTGCCGAAGCCGCCTTTTTTGTGGCTTTCTTTCAATTCAAGATTCAGCGTTTTTTCGTTTTTCCCATCCTCCACGCCGGTTAGGCGGGCCTGCTCGGTTTTGCCATTGAATACCTGTACCTTGGAAATGGCCTCGGCGGGCAAATTTTTAGTAGCCATCTTGGTATCGCCGCCAAAGAACCGTTTGCCATCGACCGTGACCTGGTTGACCTCCTGCCCCTGCGAACGGATGGTACCGTCTCGCTCGACCTGCATCCCGGGCAGGCGACGGAGCAAATCCTCGACGGTCGATCCGGGGGGTACTTTGAACGAACTGGCGTTGTATTCCACCGTATCGCCGCGGATACTCAGCGGAGCCCGGGCGGTTTTGATCACTACCTCGAACAAATCCTGGTTGAGCGCTTTGAGTGGTAAAGTACCCATCTCGATCACGTCCTGGTCTTTCGGGTCGACGATCGTGTCGAGAGGAAGGTACCCTACGTAGGTAATTTTAAGAATGTACTTGGCGCGCTTTACATTTTTAAATTCAAATTCGCCTTCCTCGTTGGAGCGGTTGTAGTTGACGAGTGCGGAATCTTTAGGCGCCAGCAGCATGATCGTCGCGCCCGGTAGCTTGATACCGGTGGAGTCGGTCAAATTCCCTTTGACGGTGAAGCGGCCCGACTGGGCGTGCGCGGTCGAGACCAGGACCAGCAACAGCAGGGGAAGTAGCAGATTTTTCAAAGCCTGAGGAAGTTTGGTTGAGGATATGTTTTACAAAGGGCAGTTGATAGTCGAAAAGGTTGCAAGCGCAATAAAAAAACTTTCGAATTAAAAAACTAACCTATTAGTCCAAAGTACCCTGTCTTGAATGGATCTACCTTTAAAATATGTTAAATTTATATAAAATTTTCTTGCACAATAAAAAAGGAGTACAAAAGTAGCTGACTGCCTTTGTACTCCTTCCCTATCAAATACTTACAACCCTGCGGCTACCAGCGAATCAGAGCCGAGCCCCAGGTAAATCCGCTACCAAACGCGGCCAAACATACCAGATCGCCTTCTTCTATTTTACCCGCCTCCCAGGCTTCACACAAAGCGATCGGGATCGAGGCCGCGGTGGTGTTGCCGTACTTCTGGATGTTGTTCCAGACCTGATCGTCGCGTAATCCCAGTTTCTGCTGCACAAACTGGCTGATGCGCAGGTTGGCCTGATGCGGAATGAGCATATCGATGTCGCTGGACTGCAAGCCCGTCTTGGCGAGCGCTTCCTGAATCACCTCGGGAAATTTGACCACCGCATTCTTGAACACCAACTGCCCTTCCATATTGGGGTACACGTTTTTGCGCTCTAACAGTTCGGGGTAGATGAATATCTCGCCGTACTCCTCGTCGGGATAGCCAAAGTTTTCTTTACCCAGATGGTACCCGCCGTGGCTGCCGGGGTTGAGCATCGCGAGTTGCTCGGCGTGGGTACCGTCGGAGTGCAGGTGGGTGGTCAGCACGCCCTGGTTCTCCTGATCAGTGGGTTGCAGTACCACCGCGCCCGCGCCATCGCCAAAAATGACGGTCACGTTGCGGCCGCGCGTATCGAACTCCAGACCCATCGAGTGCATTTCGGAACCTACCAGCAGGATGTTCTTGTACATGCCGGTTTTGATAAATTGGTCGGCCACCGAAAGCCCGTAGATGAAACCCGAACATTGATTTCGAATGTCCAGCGCCCCGATTTCGGTTTTTGTAATGCCCAGTTCACGCTGCAATAACACGCCACAGCCAGGGAAATAGTAATCGGGGCTTAGGGTCGCGAAAATGATGAAATCGACGTCTTCCTTCGTAATTCCGGCGCGCTCGATGGCAATCTCGGCGGCGCGGGCTCCCATCGTGGTGGTGGTTTCCTTGTGTTTTTCGGCGTAACGTCGTTCTTTTATGCCAGTCCGCTCCTGAATCCAGGCGTCGGAAGTTTCCATAACCTTGGCCAGGTCGTCGTTGGTGACTACTTTTTCGGGAACGTACCGGCCTATTCCGGCGATTTTCGTGTTGTGAAGCATATATTCAAGGAAAAAGGGTGGAAAGGAAATCAAACTCTTTATAGTACAAAGTAAAGAATTAATTGCTGGTCGCTTTACATTTACGATCAACATAAAAACTGCCAACGGCCGAAAGCCGATAGGTGACTGTTACCAAAAATGAAAAGAATAGGACTTATTTCGGATACCCACGGCTACCTCGATTCCGCTGTGTTTGAGCATTTCAAGGTTTGTGACGAACTATGGCACGCCGGGGACGTAGGCAGCGCGGAGATCATCACGCAACTTGAATCTTTCAAGCCTTTGCGGGCTGTATCGGGCAATATCGACGGACAGTCGGTCAGGGTACTTGCCCCCGAAAACCAACATTTCGAAGTCGAGGGTTTTGACGTCTGGATCACCCATATCGGGGGGTACCCCCCGCGCTATAACCCAACGGTGAAGCCGCAGCTCCGCTCGCGCACGCCCGATATTTTCGTTTGCGGACATTCGCACATCCTGCGCGTCATGCGCGATCCGGTTTTGGGCAAACTCCTATACCTCAACCCCGGCGCGGCGGGTCGCGAAGGCTTTCATAAAATGCGCACCCTCCTCCGCTTCACCCTGGATGCCGGTAAAGTGAAGGATATGGAAGTAGTGGAATTGGGGCTGCGGGGAGCTAATTGGAGTTTTGAATGAGTGAATGATAAATTAATGTTTCAACTGACCCACCCGTATTGCACTTGAATCATTATTCACTTGGTCATTAATACCACTCTTTCACTATATCACTCATTCTTTCACCCCTTCACTTTCACTCATTCACTTTCACTCATTCAAACTCCACCTACGGCATGGTGATCTTTTCGATTCCCTTTTCGCGGCATAACGCGTTGAAAGCGGTTATTTTTTGGACGAGGTTTTGTTTCTCGGCGTTTAGTTTGGCCCATTGGGCGTCCAATTCTTTGATTCTTTCTTTTTGGCCGTTGGTCACGGTAGGTACATTGCCGTCGACCTCGCCACGCACGAAGATGTAGTCGGCGCTGAGCATGTTCAGGAAGTTGATGACATCGTCGTTGGATTCGGCTTTGTTCTGCACGAGTTTGTCTTCCCAACTTTTCATGGCTTTGGTTAACGATTTCGCGGTATCGGCTACTGCTTTCATCGCGGGTTTATCCTTGATCAAAGTACCTAACTCACTGATTTGCTTCCGGGCCTTGCGCATGTCGAGTACCGACTGATGTATTTCCTTTACCTTATCCTCCACTGCCGTAAGTACTTGCTGCTGCTCGGCGTAGTCGGCGGCGCTGGCTTTGATGCGTGGGTCGGGCAAGATGGTAAAAGGGGCCGTTTTGCTGTATTCCCGGTACTTGATTTTGGCCCGGTACTGGCCGGGCGCCACTTTGTGGCCGTCGTAACTCCCTTCGATAAATACCTTGGGTACTCCCGGAATAGTTTCGGCGCGTTGATCCCACACGAAACGATTCATTCCGCCTTTGGTAGGCAACAGGTCGTCGGCCGACGGGCCGCCGGGGTACTCCTCAAAGTCTTTATCTTCTTTGCTGCTGTATTCCCGCACGATTTTTCCCTGAGCGTCCAGAATTTCCAGCGACAGGGCCGCGCTGGTGTCGGGCTTGGCCGGGAGACGGTAGTAGAGCACGACGCCCGTCGCAGGATTATCGCCCACCATCGCATTCTTGACGGGTATCAGATCGTCCTTTCCCTCGACTTTGTCCAGCGCGCTCCGGCCCGAAACGCGGTAGGTATCCTTCGGCGTGTAGAGCCAAACGCTATCCGCTGCGACCACGTCGGGTAGTTGGCGAACAGTGGAAAGGTCGTCCAAAATCCAGATCGAGCGCCCCATCGTGGCGGCGATCAAATCGCCCTGATGTACCTTCAAATCGGTGATAGGCGCGATGGGTAGGTTCAGGTTGAACGTCTGCCAATTTTTGCCGCCGTCGTAAGATAGATACAAGCCGGTTTCGGTACCGGCATAAAGCAGATCCCGGCGCTGGTCGTCCTCCCGAATCACGCGGGTGTAGGCGCCGTCGGGGATTCCGTTGTCGATCTTCGTCCAGCTCTTGCCGTAATCGGTGGTTTTGTAGAGTGCTGGCGCAAAGTCGTTGAACTTGTAACGGGTTGTGGCCAGGTAGGCCGTGGCGTTGTCGTGCGGCGACACCTCGATAGCGTTGATGAGCGTTTCGCCCAATCCTTTTGGCGTCACGTTAGTCCAGTTTTGACCATTGTCACGCGTCAGGTGTACCAGGCCGTCGTCGCTACCCGCCCAGAAAACGCCCGGCTCCTTTGGTGACTCGATCAGGTACGAAATCGTGGCGTAGTTTTCGCCACCCGCGCCTTCGTTGGTGTATGGCGCACCACCGAGGCCGAGTTTGGTCGTGTCGGCCTTGGTAAGGTCGGATGAAATTGGTGTCCAGGTTTTGCCCAAATCAGTCGTTTTAAAAACCCGATTGCCCGCGTGGTAGTAGGCTTTCTCCCGTTGAGAATAAATGATCGGCGCGTTCCAGTTGAAGCGGTACTTCATTTCCTTGGCCGGATACCGACTGGTACTGAATCGGCGAGACCATCACCCCCTTACCTTCCCTGGTATCCAGATTAAGTAGCTCGATGGTACCTTGGTAGCTGCCGCCCATTACGTACTGCGGCGCGTCGGGATCGAAGGCCAGAAAAGCGCTCTCGCCACCCGCCGAGGGCTCCCAGTCCCGCTCGGCGATGCTGCTGCCGCTGGTGTTTCGGCTGCTGATCATCACGGAAGAATTGTCCTGCTGCCCGGCGTAAATGCGATACGGAAACACATTGTCGACGCTGAGTCGGTAGAATTGTGCGGTGGGCATTCCGTTTTGCGGCGAAAAGGTCTCGCCCCGATTGTGGCTCACGGCCGCGCCGCCGTCGTTGGAGAGTACCAGGTTTTTGTTGTTTTCGGGATTAATCCAAAGATCGTGGTGATCGCCGTGCGTTTTCTGGAATACCCTGGCTGAACGTCTTGCCGCCGTCGATTGATTTTAGCGCGGGCGAGTTGAGTACGTACACGGTATTCTCGTCGACCGGATCGGCGAAAATCTCGGTGTAGTACCAGGCCCGCTGCACCGTGCGGTGGTCTTTGCTGACCCGCTTCCAGCTTTTGCCAGCGTCGTCGGAGCGGAACACACCGCCTTTCTCTTTTTCCGTATCGGACTCGATCACCGCGAAAACCCGGTCGGGATTGGCGCGCGACACCGAGATACCCATCTTGCCCATTTCGGTGGGCAGTCCTTTTTCCATTTTAGTCCAGGTAGCACCCGCGTCGGTCGATTTGTACAAGCCGCTGCCAGGTCCACCGCTCACCATCTGCCACGGCAATCGACGGTGGTCCCACAGCGCCGCGTACAGAATACGCGGATTGGTCAAGTCCATGCTCAGGTCGGCCGCCCCGGAGTTCGCATCCACGTAGAGTACCTTCGCCCAGTTTTTGCCTCCGTCGATGGACTTGTACACGCCCCGCGCTTCCGAAGGCCCGTGCAGCGCACCCTGCGCCGCGACGTACACCACATCGGGATTGGTGGGGTGAATGCGGATCATCGAAATGTGCCGGGTGTCATCGAGTCCGACGTTGGTCCAGGTTTTGCCCGCGTCGGTCGATTTGTAAACGCCATCGCCGTAGGAGGTCATCACGCCGCGCGGCGCGTGCTCGCCCATGCCCACATACAGCACGTTAGGGTCCGACTCGGCCACGGCCACGGCTCCGACAGAGGCGGTTTTGAAAAATCCGTCCGAAATGTTATTCCAGGTGAGTCCGGCATCTTCGGTTTTCCATAGTCCCCCACCGGTAGTACCCATATAATAGGTGAGCGGATCGCCGATCACCCCCGACGAAGCCACCGAACGCCCGCCACGAAACGGGCCGATGTTGCGCCATTTGAGCGCTTTCAAACGCTCATTCAGGGGGGTACTTTCCTTCGTATCAGTTGAAGCCCGGTCGTTGTTAGCTTTGTTCCTGCGTTGGGCAAAGCCCACCGACGACCATAGAAACAGGAAGAGAAGGAGTATTATTTTTTTCATGTATAGAATATTATTTGGGCGATCAGCCATTATGGATACACAAATCTATACCTTTTCGTCAGATTACGAAACCGCCTGGCGGGCTTCTGGAATAATTATTTTCTAAAATTAATTAGACTGATTTGTTGGTATCTACCCAAACAGCGTACTTTTAGAAAAATTAAACGATTTAGCAATGGACATTTATGTAGGGAGTCTTCCCTTTAAGATGAAAGAGGATGATTTGCGCGAGGCCTTCGAGAAATACGGCG
The DNA here is from genome assembly GCA_963803495.1 of uncultured Cytophagales bacterium. Classification (GTDB taxonomy): domain Bacteria; phylum Bacteroidota; class Bacteroidia; order Cytophagales; family Spirosomataceae; genus Persicitalea. Next base: position 5,221,015 of record CAWDMP010000002.1, on the reverse strand, counting down.
AAGTGAGCTCGGCAAAAATCATCATCGACAAGATGACCCGGCAGAGCAAAGGCTTCGGCTTTGTGGAAATGCCGAACGAAACCGAGGCCCAGGATGCTATCTCGAAGCTACACGGCCAGGAAGTAATGGGACGGGCGCTTATCGTGAACGAATCCCAGAAAACCGAGCGCACCGGTCCCCGCCAGGGCGGCGGTGGATACCGTGGAGGCAGCAGCGGTGGTGGAGGGTATCAGGGCGGCGGCAGTAGCCGTCCGCCACGCGAGGGCGAGAAGAAGTGGGATCGCCCCAGAGGGGGGGATCGCGACGAGTTCTAGTCGTTCGTTCTAAGACTTCAGTTTATCAGGCCCGGTGGCAGCGAATCAGCGCTGCTACCGGGCTCTTTCTTGCGCGCACACCCCGTTAACTTCGTGTAGATGAATGACTAGAAACGGCGGCTGACCGACAAACCTCTTCACTTTTTCTGGGTTTGCTAAATAAATCAAATTTTGAATTGAATTTTAGTGATATTTAATTAGCTTTATAAAACAGAATAGTCAGCCGCATCATCAGGGAACCAGATAGGGATATGGTAGATACTGAGCAGTCAGATCAAGCTTTGTGGGAGGGTATCAGACGAGGTGACGAGTGGGCATTTACCTATACTTTTGACCGCTATCATGCCACGCTTTACAACTATGGCCGAAAACTCTGCGACGACTCGGCCCTTGTCGAGGATGCCGTGCAGGACGTGTTCATCGACGTGTGGCGGTTGCGCCGCAACCTGACGCCCAACATCACTTCGATCAAGTTCTACCTTTATCGCTCCTTGCGCCGCCGAATCCATCAGGGAGTGACCAAATCTATTCGAACTACCGAACTTTCTGCCCTTTCGAGAGAGGAGATGCCTTTTATCCACGACAATTCCGAGAGACAACTAGTGCAGCAAGAAACCAGTATGCTTTTGTCCCGCCGTCTTCAGGGACTACTGGCCCAGTTGCCCGCCCGGCAGGTCGAGGCCATCACCTTGCGCTATTTCGATGAGTTCAGTTTCACGCAGACCGCCCAAATCATGGGCGTCAGCGAGAAGTCGGTCAGGAATTTTATCTACCGGGCGCTTGTATCGCTTCGGCAAAGCCGGGAGTTGATTCTGGTTTCGGCCCCTGTCCTACTCGCTTTCGGGTTCTTCTAAAAATCCCGGGCGGTCTTCTCGTCCCGAGTTCTCAACTTTCTCGAAAAATATTCCCCGATGGCGAGCCCCTCGGTTCGTCCGTTGACAATGGCGGGTAGGTAATGGATGCCGCCGTAAAGTCGGCTGATGGCAGCTTCGTCGGCGGCTTGGCGAAAGGACGCAAACTGGCGCACGGGCAGCCCAAATTCCACTTCCGAAGAATCGGCAAAGGCGAAATGGTCACCAAACAGCCTGGTCAGTACGATGGCTGCTCCCGAAGAAACCACACTGTGCCCGCTCGTGTATTCGGGAAAGGGGGGGGTCTGTAAAACGGGCATCCAGGCGGGGTCGATGTGCTGGTTGATGTAGGTCTCGGGCCGAATGACGGAGCTGCGGTACTTCTCGTCCCAGCAACTGATAAAACAGTCGGCCAGGGTCACGGCCAGAAAGGCGTAGGCTTCCGCAGATTGCACGGGATCGGCCTCGACTTTCCGGCAGGCCAGGCGGGTGATGTTCATCCAATGGCCGTTAGGTGAAATCTTTTTGGTGGCGTACATGACGTGGCCCCGCACGTTCATCTTGAAGGGATTACAATCCCAAAACTTCGCAATCTCGATCTGTTCGGGCGTGTTGTTCCGCACCTGCTTGTACACTTCCATCACATCCCGATAAAAGGTACTGTTGGTATCGAGCGAGAAAGGCGGCGGCGGCACGGGCCTGAACTGCGCGGCGGAGTCGATGGCGAAGGTGCGGAGTTTGTTCCAGTGCGGCTCGATGGCCTTGATATACGCGGGCGGCGTGGGCTTCCAGGAGGCGGGGTCGTTGCGGACGCGGTACAGTGGCAGCGACCTGGATTCCTTGTACCGGTCGGCTTTGGCCCACGCGATGATGTGATCGGCCACCTGCTTGCCAAAGGCGATGGAATTTTGAAAAACATCATCTGGCATTCCCTTCTCCCTAAATTCCTGTACTATCGACTTTTCAAAAGCATCGAGCTTCTCCTCCGAAATCACCAGCGGTTTTCCCGTGGTCAGTACCGCGTGTACGGCGGCTAGCGTGGGGCTGTACGTCTGATTTTTGGGCGGCTTAGGAACGGGAGCCAAACCGTGCAATTGCCCGGCAAAACTCAGGTACGAATCCTGGTTTTGGATCAACGTTTCGTAAGCCGCCACCGCGACGTAGGCGTAGGTACGGCTGGTGACGGGAGGCGAGTAGATATCGTAGACCATCACATCCGTCACCTGCTTGATCGCCCGATGGATGTAATCCGCCCGCTCGGTTTCGGTTTGCCAGCTCTGGGAAAAACCGGGTTGGCCAGCAGCGGTGGCAACCAAAAACAATACGATCGTAAATAGTCGCTTCATAGTGCTTCGCGTTTTTTACCCTGGAAATTGGTAATGGTGATCCTGGTAACGTTTTTGTCAACGGGCATTTTGCGGGAAGATTGTGACAGGTAGGATGAGCCGTAGTAGAACTCCACCCGCCTTTTGTTCCCATTTTTAAAGTAGATTTCCGCCAAAAAATCGTCGGGTTTCAGGTCGATCCATTGGCTGGGTTGGTTTTTATGGGTACCCTTCCTGGCAAACACCTTCAAGCTATCCTGATTTTGCGAAATCACCAGCAAATCTTCTTTCCCGGAGTGCAGACTGGCGATTCCCTTGGCGTCGCCGGGTACGAAAAATCCACTTTCAGTTAGGGGCATTTCGGTGAAGCCTCCCTTGCCGTCTCCCCGCAAAATCAATCCGTTGAAGGCGTCGTGCTTGCCGCTGTTGGGGTCCATACCGTGGTCGTTACCGACCAATAGCAAATCCAAATGGCCGTCGCCATCCACATCCTCGGCTCTGGTACCGTACACGGGGGCAGCCTGAGCGGACAATGGCAAGGGTTTCATTTCAAAATAGCCATCACCCTTATTTTCGAGGTAGCTGCTACGCATTTCGGTGGCCTGGGCGATGAGGGCGTTTTCCAGATCGGCTTCGCCCCAAATATCCCGGAGTGCCGCCAGCCCGTAGGATTTGAAAGTAGGAAACTTTTTGCGCATCGTGATGACCTGACTTACCAAATCGTCGCGCGAAGCAATGGGAAAAGCCTTCCGGCTGCCGTCGTCTGCTTTCATGTAGCAGAATACCATCGGATCGACCGACCCGTTGTTGTCCATGTCTTTGGCGATTAGTGTCATGGGCTCCGCAGGTGTGGCGGTATAGTTGGTGTTGAGCCCCAAATTCCCGGCGATGTAATCGGTGTCGCCGTCGTTGTCGAAATCGCCTGCCGTCAGGCTGTTCCACCAGCCCGTCCGGGCTTCGACGCCCGTCTTAAAGGCCACGAAAGAGGTACCGACGTTTTTCAAGAATATCACAGGCATCCATTCGCCCGTCAGGACGAGGTCGGGCTTACCGTCGTTGTCGTAGTCGCTCCACAGGGCGTCCGTGACCATACCGATGTTTTTTAAAGGCGGAAAATACGCGTCGGTCACGTCCACGAACTTGCCGCCGTCGTTTCTGAGCAGGAAGCTGCGGGGCGGCACGGGATACGCTGCCGATACCACCCGACCGCCCACGAACAAATCCAGATCGCCGTCGCCATCGAAGTCGGCCGCATTCACGCAGGAGCCATTGCTCAGGTCGGCGGGCAACGCATCCATCGACCTGGCAAATCGACCCTGACCGTCGTTAAGAAATAGCTGGTCGTTGCTGAATGGGTTGTCTGGCGGAATTTCGTAGCTACCACTCACGATATACAGGTCGAGGTCGCCATCGCTGTCGGCGTCAAAAAACAAAGTACCCTGATCCTCATAAAAGCGCTCTTCTTTTTGCAGAAAGCGCGTATCGTCCCGGGTAAAATTCCCCTGGCCATCCTGCATAAAAAAGACCCCAGAAATACCCGACGAGCCCCCGATGTACATATCCTCGAAACCATCGTTATTTATATCGCCCACGGCAATCGACGGCCCCGCTTGGCTCAACTTATGCGGCAGCGTAGGTTGTACGTCGTAGTCCGGAAAGTCTTTTTCCTGCGGTTTGAAAGTCAGCCTGTGGCGTTTGGCCACCTCGGTGAAAATCGCGGCAGCGAACGGGTCGCTTTTCGGGGGCTGGGACGCGGCGGCATTTTTCTGAAAAACCGTCAGCGGCTTATCGACCGGAACGTCCCTGACCACCTGCCGAAGGCCGTCGGGCCAGCTCACGACGAGCGAATCCGCCTTGGCAATAGCTCCCAGGCCGAAATGCGCCCGGCTATCGTCGGTCGACAGGTACCCCCGCACGGGTTGGTGCTCGTAGTACTGCTGGCGACCGCCCGCGTAGTACAACCGCAAGGTAGCACCGATGCCGTCCGGGTTCTTGCCGCTTCCCACCAGGCCGACCGTCAGGGTACGGCCACCGTTGTCGAGCGTGTTCTCGTACACGAAAGCGGTATCGCCGATGTTGTTGATCACCACATCCAGGTCGCCGTCGTTGTCGAGGTCGGCGTAGGCACCGCCGTTGGAAAACGACAGTTTGTCGAAGCCCCAGGCCTGGGTAACATTCTCGAATACCCGCCCATCGGTGTTTTTGTAGGCATAATTGGCCAGCTTTACCACGGGCAGCGAGTCGGTCATGGCCAGGGTGAAGCCCTTGGCCGCACCGCTCTGCCCGTTATTGTACTCGATGTAGTCCAGGTCGGTGACGTCGCGGGGCAGGCCGTTGGTGATGATGAGGTCGCGGTAGCCGTCGTTGTCGAAGTCGGCCACCAGCGGGCACCAGCTCCAATCGGTCTGGTAGACGCCCGCCATAAAGGCGCGGTCGCTGAAAACCGGGTGGCCCAGCGGCGTGGGACCGCTGTTGATTTGCAGCACATTACGCACGTACTGCGGGTTGTAGCCGTACTGGGCGTTGTTGATATAATTGTAGTACTCGTTGCCGCTCAGCATCCGTTTTTTGCGGAGATTATTCTCGGGCAGCATTTCCAGGGAGATCAGGTCCACGTAACCGTCGTTGTCGAGGTCCACCGCGTCGGTACCCATCGCGTTCCAGCCCGTGTGCTTGAAGTACTTGTCGAGACTATTGGTAAAAGTGCCGTCGTGGTTGTTGATAAAGCACAGGTCGTTAGACACGAAGTCGTTGGCGACGTAGATATCCGGCCAGCCGTCCAGGTTGAGGTCCGTGATGGCCGCCGCGTGGCCCCAGCCTTCGATGGTGATGCCAGCGGCTTTCGATACATCGACGAATTTTCCGTTGCCTTCGTTGCGGTACAGCCTATCGTTGTTTTTCGCACTGCCGTCGGTTAGTTTGGCTCGGTAGTGGATCGGCGTTCGGGGATCGTATATTTCGTTGGTGACCTGGTACATGTCGAGGTCGCCGTCCTGGTCGAAATCAAAGAAGTAAGCCTGGGTACTGAATCCATCATCGGCCAGACCGTAAGCCGCCGCCGATTCTTCGAATACCGGGTTGCCCGATTGGTCCAGTCCTTTATTGAGGTACAGCAAGTTGGTACGAAGCCTGGGATCGCTGCTGAAAGACGCCGACACGTAGAGATCCGGCCAGCCGTTCGCGTCGATGTCGACTACGGCAACGCCCGTACACCAGCGGCCCTCGCCCCCGACTCGGGCGCGGTCGGTGATGTCCTCGAATTTTAGCTCTCCTTTGTTGAGGTACAGCTTGTTGGAAACCATATTGGCCGCAAAGTAGACGTCCATCAGCCCGTCGCGATTGAAATCCCCGATGCCCACGCCCCCCCCGTTGTAGATGTTGGCCTGATTGAGAATATTGAGCGTATCACTCTCGAAAAGCTTGTTTTCAAAAGAAATTCCGGTTCGGGCGGCGGGCATCAGTTCGAATAGTGGCCTGGTCCCCTGTGCCACGGTGTCGGATACGCGAAGTATCATCGTCAACATCAAGCAGCAAAGCCAAAAAGCGTACCCTAAGCGTTTGTTTGCAACGCACATATATAATATAGTCTTCGGAGGTCGATACCAAAATTGGTATGAGCAAATTACTTGTTTTTGCTCCTTTACCTTAAAAAGAGGAAGATCAAGCCGATTTTGACCTCTTTTTAAAGGTTCTTTATTAGAATACCACCCTTTTAGAATAAAAAATCATTACCGAGAGAGGTCATTTGCTTAATGCCTCGCTCTTTTCATCTACAAGCACTCCTTCTCTCCGTGAACAAGGCTCCGTATACACTAACCGAATTGATCCAGAACGATGATTTCATCGCCTGGGTGCTACATCCCGATCCAGCCAGCGTGCAGTATTGGCAGGATTACCTGTCGGCGTTTCCGGAAAACGGAGAAGTAGTCGAGCAAGCCAAAGGCTACGTGATACTACTCGCCGAGGACACCGGCCGGGACAAACCCACGCCCGAACAAAGCACCCGGATGCGGCAGGTGGTCGAGTCGAACATGCACGAAGGCCAGACAGCGGCCCGGCCCCTGGTCGAGCCCGGCCTCCACCGGGGCGGCTGGCGGGTGGCGGCGGCCATAACGGTGATGGTCGGAGTCGGGATGTTGGTCTACTTGTACGCCAGTAAGGGAATTTCCTGGATGCCCGGCCCAATGGGGATAGAGGTCGCGGTGTCGGCCAGCGAAACGAACGTCATTCGACGGGCTAACGGTTCTGACAAACCGATGACGGTGATCCTGGTAGATGGTAGTTCGGTGGTGCTGTTGCCCGGTGGAGTACTCGAGTACCCGGCCACGGCCGGTATCGCGCGCCGAGAGGTGACCCTGACCGGGCGGGCGTTCTTTGAGATTGTAAAAAATAGGGAAAAACCCTTTTTCGTCTATACCGACGGAGTCGCCACCAAAGTACTGGGCACCAGTTTTCTGATCGATGCTCCCGCCCACTCGGACGAAATGAAGGTGGAAGTCAAGACGGGGCAGGTGTCGGTATTCCCCTGGAAACCCGACTACCCGGCCGAAGCGAGCGAGGCCGACAGCCCGCTCGAAGCGGGGGGCCTAGTGGTGAATCGCGACGAGAAAATCGCCATTTCGCGCCGCAGCGGCAAGCCTATTCCAAAATCCGGGGGAGCGGTTCGGGCCACGGTAAAGGCAGACATTGCCGATCAGGACTTCATTTTCGACGAGACGCCAGTTTCGGCTGTTTTTGCGGCTTTGGAAGAAGCTTACAACGTGACGATAACCTACGACGCCCGGACGATGGGCGCTTGCCCGCTGAACGCTACCCTGATCGGCGAACCTTTGATAAAAAAACTCACCGTGATCTGCGCGGCCCTGGAAGCACAATACACAATACAAGACAACCGGGTGACCATTACGGGAAAAGGGTGTCGATGATCGGGCAAACCAACCATTCACTATTCTATATAAACCTAACCTGAAAAGTACCTATGACTTGAAACACTATGCAAAATCAACAAAAAGGCCGACCGTGTTGCAGCACGGCCGGCCCGGAAAGTTTCCCCGAAGCAAGTTCAACTACTTCTCGCCCCCTCGCAGGGACGGCAGGGAAGTCGTATCGCCCAATCTTATTTGAACAACAAAACTTTCAAAACTATGAAAAAATTTCGACGTACCGATGACTTACTCCTGAGACTCATGCGCATCACGGTCATCCAATGTTTTCTGGCTACGCTGACGCTGGGTATCGCGCTGGCGCACGACGGCAAGGGGCAGGGAGCCCTCAACCAAAAAGTAACCCTGAATCTGGAAAATCAGGCCGTCAAGAAAATTCTCAATCAACTGGAGAAGCAAACGGACGTCCGGTTCGTTTTCAGCTCCAGGCTCATCCAATCCGACCGCAAAGCCACGGTCAAGGTGAAGGAGCAGCGCCTGTCGGCGGTGCTCGACAACCTACTCCCCCCACTCCAACTAGACTACCAGGCCACCGACGATCTGATCGTCATCAAGCCCGAGCGCGAAAAGGTGAGTGCGGCCGACATCATGAAGCCCGCCACCGTAAAGAGCACGCCCGAGGCCGCTGTGGACCGCACCTTGACGGGTAAAATAGTGGATGAAAGAGGCGAACCTCTACCCGGCGTCTCGGTAGTGCTGAAAGGAACCCAAACCGGTGCCAATACGGATGCAGCTGGTAAGTTCTCGATCAACGTACCCGATGGCCCCGCTACGCTGGTGTTCTCCTACGTGGGGTTTGTCGGTAAAGAGGTCGCCGTTACGGCGGGCCAGACTGACCTACTCGAAATCCCCATGCTGGTGGACGAGAAAGGATTGCAGGAAGTGGTCGTGGTAGGCTACGGCACCCAGAAGAAAGAGTCACTGACCGGTGCCATCGCCACCGTCACCAGCGAAGACCTCGACCGTGTTCACGGTGGCTCGACGGTGAGTTCGGGTTTGGCGGGAAAAATTCCCGGTGTGACTTTTCGGATGGCCGACGGCCGTCCCGGCGCGGGCGCTAACATTCAGATCCGTAATATGGGTGACCCGCTGTACGTCATCGACGGTATCCAGCAAGACGAGGGGCAATTTAACAACCTCGCCCCCAACGACATCGAAAGCATCACGATCCTGAAAGACGCCTCGGCGGCCATATACGGCGTGCGGGCGGCCAACGGCGTCGTGGTAGTCACGACCAAGCGTGGCAAAATCGGCAAAAATACCGTAAGTATCGATGCCTACACCGGCTGGCAGAACTGGTCGCGCTTCCCCGGCGTGGTCAACGATTCGTACCAATGGCAGCTGGGCCGCGCCGAGGCGCAGATCAACCAAAGCGGCACGACTTCGCTCACGCCCGCCGAGCTGGAAAAGTACCGGCAGGGCACCGAGCCCGGCTACCAGACCTTCAATTGGAAGGATTTCATCGTGCAGCCCAATGCCCCGCTTTCATCGGTCAACCTGAATATGTCTGGCGGCACCGATAAACTGAAGTACTACGTGTCGGGCACCCGGCTGAAGCAATTTGCTAACCTGGGGCGGGAGTTCACTTTCGAGCGGAGCAACCTGCAAAGCAACGTGGACGCCAACATTACCGACAATCTGAAAGTGGGTATTCAGATCAACGGCCGGATCGAGACCCGGGACAACCCCGGCATTCCAGGTGGTGACGATTACTGGCTGCCCCGTTTCGCCATTCTGCGGAATCGTCCCTTTGAGCGGCCTTACGCCAACGATAACCCTGCCTACCTGAACGACATCAAGCACAACGAAACCAACTGGGCCTACAACAACAAGACGCTGGGCGGCTACGCGACGGACATCTGGCGGGTACTGCAGTCCAATGTGTACGCCGAATACGAAATTCCCGGCGTGAAAGGTTTGAAAGCGCGCGGTATGTACTCGTACTATATCGCCGACCAGAAATTGGACGGCCACGAGTACACCTACGTGGCCTACACTTACAATCCGACGGATGAATCGTACAACGTGACGGGCGGCAGCAGCAACCCCTGGCGCGAGCGTCGGAACCGCAAGATTATCCGTAACGTGTACCAGGGTCAGCTGACCTACAACAATACCTTCGGTAAGCACGAGGTAGGTGGTACTTTCGTAGCGGAACGCCAGGATGAGCGCGACCAGAACCAGTGGATTCGCTCGGTACCTTCCACCAATGTGCTTCCCCTGATCTACTTTGCCAACGCAGTCGATTTCAATGATTCGGACAATCAGCTGGCCCGGATCGGCTACATCGGCCGGGTGAACTACAACTTCGACAACCGCTACTACTTCGAAGCTTCGGCGCGGCGTGACGCCTCGTGGCAATTTGCCCCCGACCGCCGGGTAGGTTATTTTCCCTCGGCCTCGGCTGGATGGCGTATTTCCGAGGAGCAGTTTGTCAAAAATCTGATCGGCGAACGTTCGGCCTTGGATGATCTGAAAATCCGGGCTTCGTACGGTGTTCTCGGCGACGACCGGATCGGTATCGACCCCTACGCTTACCTGCCCGGCTACAACTACAACCAGGGCAACGTGATCCTGAGTGGCAACTCGATCGTGACCTCCCGCAACAAGGGGCAGATCGTCAACAACCTTACCTGGTTCAAGAGCAAAATCCTGGACATCGGATTCGACTATTCGCTGTTCGGCACCAAGATCACGGGCTCTTTCGATTACTTCGATCGGCTCAGAACGGGACTTCGGGGCCGCAAGTACGACGTGCAGGTACCCAGCGAGCTGGGATACAGCCTGCCCGACGAGAACGTGAACAGCGATTCGCAGCGCGGTTGGGAAACGGCACTGGTCTACAACAACAAGGCGGGTGACTTCGGCTACCAGATCGGGGGCAACTTCTCCTTCTCGCGCAGCCGCTTCGAGTCGTCGTACAGGCCGATATTCGACAATTCCTGGGATCAGTACCGCAACTCACGCGAGGGGCGCTACAAAGACATCTTCTGGGGCTACGAGACGGTGGGCCAGTTCCAGACGCAGCAGCAGATCAACGAGTACCCGGTCAACATCGACGGCCAGGGCAACCGTACCCTGCTGCCCGGCGACATTATCTACAAAGACATCAACGGCGACGGCGTCATCAACGGCTACGACCAGCGTCCCATCGGCTACACCACGCAGGGCGCACCCAACATCAACGTTGGCTTGAACTTTGCCGTGACCTGGAAGAACTTCGCGTTCAACGCCGACTTCTCGGGCGGCGGGCTGTATTCCTGGAACCAGAAGTGGGAGCAACGCTGGGCTTACCAGAACGACGGCGCCCTCAACGCCCTGTTCCTCGATAGCTGGCGCCGCGCCGATCCGTTCGACCGCAACAGCGTCTGGACGCCCGGCACCTACCCGCCCCTGCGCTACAACGACGGCGGCCACAGCAACTACAACCGGGAATCCGATTTCTGGCTGCATAATATCAAGTACCTACGCGCCCGGACGATCGAGTTGAGCTACTCCCTTCCCAAGAACATCCTGGACAAAGTGAAGATGTCACGCGCCCGTTTCTACATCAACGGCTACAACCTGTTCTCGATCGACAATACCAAGAAGTTCGGTACCGATCCCGAGATTGCCGACGACAACGGCCTGCAGTACCCGCAGAACAAGTTCGTCAACATTGGCGTCAACCTTTCGATTTAATTGACAATGGACAGTTGACAATTGATCATTTAAAACAATTGTCATTTTTCCCAAACCTTAATTGCCAAAGACAATGAAGAAAATAACCTATTTAACCATGACGCTTCTGCTCGCGGTGAGTTGGAGCTGCAACGACCAGGAGTTCCTGGATCGCCCCCCGACTTCCCTGCTGACGGAGGATCAGGTATACGCCAACGACGACGTGATCTTGTCGGTACTGGGCAACCTGTACAACCGGTACGACGACTTGGCTACCACCGAGAACTGGGCCTCTATCTCCGGCCTTAATGAGGCCTATTGGTCCAATGCCGGTTCGTACGGAAACTTCCAGAACAGCGGTGTCCCACTTAACATCGCTACTAGTGGGGGCATCGGCGATTTCTGGAACTACGGCTACATTCGCGATATCAATCAGTTCATCGAAAAAATTAACGAAGCCGACAAGATCACGCAGGCTTCGAAGGATCGTTTTCTGGCTGAAGGTCGCTTTTTGCGCGCCTCCTACTACTTCGAGCTGGTGAAGCGTTTCGGCGGGGTGCCGCTGATTCTGGAAACGCTGACCTACGATTTTAGCGGCGACCCGAGCTATCTGCGTTATCCGCGCGCCAAGGAGTCGGAAGTTTATGATTTCGTCATCAAGGAGGCCGAGGAGGTCAAGGGCAAGCTACCCGCCTCGGTGGCCGAGAAATCGCGGGCCACGCGGGCTGCCGCGCTGGCGATGGAATCGCGGGCCGCGCTCTACGCGGGCTCGCTTGCCAAATACGGGGCAAAGACCCCGGCGGTTTCGCTTCCCGGTGGCGAAGTGGGCATCGACCCTTCGAAAGCTACGGGTTACTACACCATTGCGCTGCGGGCCGCGAAAGAGATTATCAGCGGTAGCGTCGGCGCTTACGCCCTATTCAAGAAAAAGCCCGATTTGTCGGAAAACTTCGCGCAGTTGTTTTACGATAAAGCCAACAACCCGGAGGTGATTTTCGTGGAAGATTTCCAATTAAAATTCAAGACGCTGGGCTTCACGATTTCCAACCAACCGCGCTTTGGGGCGGAAGAGGAAGAGGGCGGACGCATCAATCCGTCGCTCAACCTGGTGCAGTCGTTCGAGAAGCTGGACAATACCTTCGCCCCTATTCCGACGGGTACTTCGTCGGGTTCCGGGACGCCAATTGTTTACAACAACCAACTGGACATTTTTGCGGGTCGGGATGCCCGCCTGGCGGGTACGGTCATGCTGCCCGGTTCGCAGTTCAAAGGCCGTACGGTCGACATATTTGCGGGGGTCAGGATTCCCGATGGCACCATCATCAGCGGCGACGACCGTGGCGCGCAAAAGACGCTGCCCGGCACGAGCGTCCCCCGCCAGGTGGTGGGCTTCGACGGTCCGATCGATGGCTTCGAGTTTACGGCCCAAACGGGTTTCTACATCCGCAAGTACCAGGATCCCATCGTGGGGTCGGGTCGGCGCGGTACGCAGAGCGACGTGTGGTTTATCCGCTACCGATTCGCCGAAGTGCTGCTCAACGCCGCCGAAGCCTCCTTCGAGCTCGGAAATAATGTCGACGCGGCGGGCTACATGAACCAAGTGCGGGAGCGCGCCGGCCTAACCAAGGCACTCACACCCGCCGAGATCACCTTCGACCGCATCGTGCACGAGCGCCGGGTCGAGTTTGCCTACGAAGGGTTGGATTTTTACGACATCAAGCGGTGGCGGATCGGGCAGGACATCTTCGATGGCAACCCGATTGCCTCGGTCAGCGAACTGACGGCCAACCTCGGCGAAGCGACCAAGCGCCGGACGCAGCCCTGGTCGCTTTGGCCCTACAAGATTTTTGCGCCGGGTACGCCCAACGACGGCAAGTGGATTTATCAGGAGAAAAAGCTCAGCCGGGTGACGGGGGCCAGCCGCTGGGTACTCGGACTGTACTACTTCGGTATTCCCGACGAGGTCATCAACAACAACCCCAAGATTATCCGCAACCCCAATCAATAACCGCTCACCTTCAAACGAAACAGTATCATGAATAACCGATATAAATTAATCCTGGCGGTGCTGGCGATGGGGGTCCTGTTCGCTTCCTGCGAAAAAGACAACTACGCCGAACCCAAAACCTTTTTAACGGGCAACGTCGTATATAAGGGACAACCGATCGGCGTGGAGTACTTCCAGACGCGGCTGCAACTCTGGCAACCCGGCTTCGGCAAACTGGCCCCGATCGACGTCACCATTGACCAGGACGGCTCCTACTCGGCGCTGCTGTTCGACGGCAACTACAAAATGGTGTTTCCGAAAAATGAGGGTCCCTGGCAGACCATCAAAAAAGACGCGACGGGCGGCGACACGACTTTCGTGCAACTCAACGGCGATAAGAAAGTGGACATTGAGGTACTTCCTTACTATTTGATCAAAACCGCCACCATCACGGGCGGAGAGAAAAAGGTGAACGCTACGGTGGCCCTCGACAAGATCATCACGGGAGCCGACGCCAAAGACATCGAGCGGGTTTCGTTGTACATCAGCCGAACCATGTTCGTGTCCCGTGCCAACAACATCGGCACCATGAATGTGGATGGGGCCGACATCAAGGACATTAACAACATCAATCTGTCGGTCGATGTGCCCAGCATCACCCCTACCCAAAACTACGTCTTTGCGCGGGTCGGTGTCAAGATCGCGGGCGTGGAAGATATGCTCTTTTCGAAAGTAGAACAGATTACGTACTGAGTTCAGCAGGTCGTAGGCCGTAGGCTATAAGCAATAGGCAAACGAATCGCCTAAAGCCGACAGCTTACGGCCTATGGCTTTTTTATGCAGTATCTTACCGTCCAAAATTACTTTATAGACAAACTGCCTTTAACCAAAAAAATCCATTACATGAATGTATTTTTGAAACGTCACGTCATTGCCCTGCTTACCGGCCTGCTGGTGCTGGGATGTACGAAAAGTAGTTGGAAAACCGCCGGAGACAGCAACAAAACGACCTCACTGACTGGGGACGCCCGCCGCGGTGAGGTACTTTTTCTGGGCAATGCCAGCAAGCACCACGATTCGGGCAAGTACGCACCCTGGTTGTCGATCAAGTTGTTCCAAACCGGCATCAATACCTCCTACACCGAGAACCTGGATGACCTCAACCCCGCAAACCTGGCCAAATACGATGCCTTGATTATATACGCCAACCACGACGTCGTCTCGCCCGCGCAGGAAAACGCGTTGAAAGATTTCGTTGAGGGCGGGAAAGGATTGATACCTCTGCATTCGGCCTCGGGCTGTTTCCTCAATTCCGAGTGGTACCTCAGCACGGTCGGTGGCCAGTTCGCTTCGCACAAAACGGGCGACTTCACCGGGGAGATTGTCGAAGCGAATCATCCGGTGATGAAAGGACTGAAACCTTTCACCACCTGGGACGAAACCTACGTACTGAAAGGGATCAATCCGGATATGACGGTACTCACTGAGCGTGTCGAGGACGGAAACCATTACCCCTACACATGGGTGCGTACCCAAGGCAAGGGCCGGGTATTTTACACCGCTTATGGTCACGAGGACCGTACCTGGGCGAACGACGGCTTCCTCGACCTGGTAAGCAATGGCGTCCATTGGGCGCTGGGCGACGAGGTGAACGCGCGGATCGCGGCGTTGAAAATTCCCGACGTCAGCATCTACGACTTGGATACGATGGCGGCCTACACCAAGCGGCACCTGGTCCCTAAGATGCAGGAAGCGCTTACCCCCGCCGAATCCAACAAACTGACGCAGGTACTGCCTGATTTCAGGATTGAGCTCTTCGCCTCCGACCCCGACATCGAGAACCCCATAGCGATGGCCTGGGACGAGCGCGGCCGCCTGTGGGTGGTCGAGTCGGTGGATTATCCCAATACTTTCAAGGAAACCGACGGCGAGGCCAACGACCGCATCAAGATTTGTGAAGATACCAACGGCGACGGCAAGGCCGACAAGTTCACCGTCTTTGCCGACGGCCTGAACATCCCCACGAGCATGGTTTTCGCCAACGACGGGGTCATCGTTTCGATGGCACCCGATATCCTCTTCATGCAAGATACCAATGGCGACGACGTGGCCGATGTCCGCGAGATTATCAGTCACGGCTGGCGCAAGGGCGATACCCATTCCGGCCCATCCAACCTTTCCTATGGTTTTGATAACAAAATATGGGGCACAGTAGGGTACTCGGGTTTTGAAGGTACTATGAACGATAAGAAGATGCGCTTCAGCCAGGGCGTGTATCACTTCAAACCCGACGGCGACGACTTCGCGTACCTGGGCAGGACCAGCAACAATACCTGGGGTTTGGGCTTGACGGAAGACAACAACGCCTTCATCTCTACGGCCAATAATACCCACAGCGCCTACTACTCGATGCCCGAAAACTACCTGACCCGCGCCGTACCGGGCGACGACCGGCAGGTGGACGCCGTGCAGAAAATCGACGGCCACTACGCTGCCCACACCATGACGCCCAACATCCGGCAAGTCGACGTAGTGGGCGGCTACACTGCCGCTGCTGGGCATCACTTCTACACTGCGCGCGACTACCCCAAGGAGTACTGGAATCGGGTCGCCTTCGTGAGCGAGCCTTCCATGCGCCTGGTACACAACGCGATCATCGAGCCCGATGGCGCTGGATTTATAGAAAAAGACGGCTGGAATCTGCTGGCCAGTTCCGACGAGTGGTTTGGTCCGGTGCAGGCGCAGGTGGGCCCAGATGGGGCAGTCTGGATTTCGGACTGGTACAATTTCATCATCCAGCACAACGTGTTCGTACCGCGTCAAGCGCCGTCGGAGTATGTGCTACCTTTCGTCGAGCAGCCGCAGGGACAAGGCAACGCTTTCATCAGTCCGTTGCGCGATGTCAACCACGGCCGGGTGTACCGGGTGGTGTATAAGAACGCCGCCCAAAAGCCCGCCATGAAACTCTCGAAAAATGATATTCCCGGCATGGTAGCCGCATTGGAAGACGACAACATGTTCTGGCGCATGACCGCCCAGCGGCTGCTGGTGGAATTGCAGGACAGGTCGGTTGTTGCTGAGCTATACAGGATCGTCAGCGATAAAAAAGTGGATGAGATCGGCCTGAACAGTCCCGCAGTTCACGCCCTTTGGACGTTGCACGGGTTGGGCTTGCTGGATGGTTCCGACAAGACCGCCATCGGCATGGCCCGGGCTGCCCTCTCCCACCCCGCCGCCGGCGTCCGCAAAGCCGCCGCTCAGGTACTCCCTAAAGACGAAGCAAGCTTCGGTTCGATCAACGATATGCTGAAAGATCCCAATCTAAATACCCGCCTGGCTAACATCGTGGAAATGGTGGAGCTACCCGCTTCGGATGAAGTCGGTGAGGCGATCTACCTCGCTTCGCTCGAGGACGAGAATGCAAAAGACCGTTGGCTGTCGAAAGCGCTGCTGTCAGCGGCGATTACGCACCAAAAAGGCTTTATGGCCGCCGCCAAGAAGTACGACCGCAAGTCGGAATTCAAGGACAAAATTGCGGCTATGCTAGCAAAGGAGGTCTACGAACTGAACCGCCGCAGCGCAATGCAGTACCCGCCCGAGGTGAAGGGTAAGGAAATTACGATACGCACGACCGTGACCAAAGCCGATGACAAGCCACTGGAAGGCTTCATCGCCGGACAGGGTAGCAGCGAGTCCGGCTACGCGCTTTACATTCAGGACGGCAAAGTCTTCATGGACGTGTACCAACATGCAACGGCTACGAGCGTGGCGACCAGTCAGCCGCTGCCCGACAAGTTCGATCTGATGGCGAGCCTGACCAAGGGCGGCAAGATTACCATCGAAGTGGATGGCAAAACCGCCGCTGAAGGCAACGCCCACATGCTGTTCATGGAAACGCTACCCAACACGCTGCGCACGGGCGAAGACGGTGAGGGCGACGATAAAATTGGTCCTTACGCCGGTCGCTTTGGTTTCCGGGGCAATTTTCAGAAAGCTACCTTGGAATTGCAAAACCCCAAAGCAATGGGTATGGAAGCCGCCGAAACGGTGAGAACTAAAACTTCGACACTTAAAACGTCTTCTAACGCCCGCGTCATCGAGTTGAAGGTAGTACCTGAAATGCTACAATTTGATAAGGCTTTACTTACCGCCAAAGCGGGTGAGAAATTGGCCATCATTCTCGAAAATCCCGACGGGATGCAACACAACCTTTTGATTATCAAAGTTGGCAGTTTGCAGAAAGTAGGCGCCGCCGCCGATAAAATGCTTTCCAATCCCAAAGCCGCCGAAATGGCCTATGTGCCGGAAGTACCCGATGTGATAGAGCACACCGGACTGGTCAACCCCGGTGAGACCTCCACGTTGGAATTCACCGTACCGAGCGTGCCCGGCGACTACCCCTTTGTGTGTACTTTCCCCGGCCACTGGCGTGGGATGAATGGGATTTTGCGTGTAACGAAATAATTTTGAATGTGTGAATAGTAAATTCCGTGATCTGCGTCTCCCCGGCCAAGGTACCGTTTCAGGCCTAACACCTAACAACCAAATACCTAAAAACCCAGAAATGATAAAAACCTATTTTAAATCTACGCTGGCCTTAGCATTTTTAGTCTTGATCGGCGTGGCCTGCTCCAAGAACGCAGGCATGCCGTCGGGCAAGAAGCCAATTAGAGTACTGCTGGTCGGCGGCGGCTCGTCGCACGATTTCGATAAATGGTACAAGGGTGAGGATGTGGCTACCCTGCAAATGGATGGCCTCGCTTCGGTCGAGTACACCGACGACCCCACGTCGATCCTATCCAAGCTTTCGGGTGTGGATGTATTATACCTTGCCAACAACCAACCCATCCAAGATGACGCGACGCGGAGAGCGATTTTTGCTTTCGTGGACGCGGGCAAGGGGTTGGTACTGGCGCATCCGGCCCTCTGGTACAACTGGAACGACTGGCCCGAGTACAACCAAAAACTCGTA
This sequence comes from uncultured Cytophagales bacterium, assembly GCA_963803495.1. Lineage (GTDB taxonomy): Bacteria > Bacteroidota > Bacteroidia > Cytophagales > Spirosomataceae > Persicitalea. The sequence goes on along the minus strand of CAWDMP010000002.1, from coordinate 5,202,963 downwards.
GGTGGGGGCTCGAAAGGCCACAACAAGTACGGTACCTTCGATGTCACAGTCACCGACCAAAACAGCCCTATCATGAAAGGCGTCCCCGCAACTTTTAAGCTGGACGACGAGCTCTATTACTTCAAGCCCGACGCCGCCGGAACCCCGATCGAGGTACTGGCTACGGCCAAGGCCACGACTGGCCCCGAAGTATTTCCCAGCATTTTCACCGTCGACTACCCCAAAGGCCGCATCGTCGGCATCGCCCTCGGCCACGACGTGGCCTCGCATACCATCGAACCGTATAAAACCATTCTCCGCAATTCGGTCAAGTGGGCGGCGCGAAGATAGGAAGGGGGACGGCGCTATCTGCTATCGCTTTTTTTAGGTAATAGAACCGTACCCCCGTCCCCCCTTTTACCTTTCCACCCTAAACACAAATCATTCAATACAGCACAAACGTAACACCCCTTTATGAGTAACACAGCAACTAACATCGTCATCGTAGGCATGGGTTTTGGAAAAGAATTTATTCCGATTTATCAGAAACATCCTAACATCAAAGCCGTCGGTATCTGTACGCGCCGCCAGGCTGTGCGCGACGAGTTGCAGGAAAAATACAACCTCGACCCCAATCTGGTATTCGAGCATTTTGACGACATTCCCAATCGCGACGACGTCGACGCGATCCACATCGTGACGCCCGTGCCCGACCACGCCCGCATGACGCTGGCCTCGCTGAACGCCGATAAACATACCGCCTGCACCATCCCGATGGCCATGACCAAGGAGGACTGCATGGCGATCGTGGACGCCAAGCGCAAGTCGGGTAAGGTGTACATGATGATGGAAACGGCCCTGTATACCCGCGAATTTTTGTATGGTTTGAAACTCGCCGAAGCGGGTGAACTAGGCCGGATTCAGTTTGTACGCGGCTCGCATATTCAGGATATGAGCATGCCCGGCTGGGACGAGTACTGGAAAGGCTACCCACCCATGCTGAACGGGACTCACGCTATTTCGCCCCTGCTCAGAATCAACAACACCAAGGCCGAAACGGTCGTTTGTCACGGCTCGGGCCGCTTGTCGGATGACTTAGCGAGCCGCTACAACTCGCCTTTTGCCGTCGAAACGGCCACGTTTACCCTTAAAGATTCGGACGTAGTCGCCGAAGCGACGCGCTCGCTGTTCGATGTGGTGCGCCAATACCGTGAGAGTTACGATGTGTACGGTACCAAGATGTCGTTCGAGTGGGAGCAATTGGAGGATGAGAGCCACGTAATTTTTCCCGGCGGTGAAGACGCCGAGCGCATTGATGTACCCGACACCGACGACCGGCTGATCGAGCCCATAAAACAATTCACTAAACGGCAGACCATCGACGACCCCAATCACGTGTCCTTCTTGCAGGGCGCGGGCCACGGCGGCTCGCACCCGCACCTGGTCCAGGAATTCGTCGCCGCCATCGTCGAGGGCCGCGACTCCGCCGTCGACGCCGCCCTGGCCGCCAACTACACCTGCGCCGGCATCTGCGCGCACGAGTCCGCTATGAAAGGCGGGGAAAGGGTGAGCGTACCGCTCTTTGAGTGAGGTTTCTAGGTGATGCATGAAAAGTGATATATCAGAGGACATCGTAATGGCCCCGCTTTTGGGAATTGGTGGCATCATCGACCTGAAAGAGAATAGCTCTTTGATCCTCCAGCCTACTTTTCAGTATATTATTCAGTCTGTAGAAGGAGCTGATAGAATCCGTGCTTACGCGCTCAGTTTGCAGGTACAATGGCTGCATCGATTCTAAGACTTACTGGCGGTTGAATAGGCAATACCTTACGCGATCTCACTCGGTAGGTACACGACGAAAGTAGCTCCCTGACCGTCTTCGCTAGTGGCTGTAATGCCACCACCGTGATTTTCGACTACCCGCTGACAGATCGCCAGTCCTATGCCCGTACCCGGGAATTCGCTCTTGCCGTGCAGCCGCTGGAATACCTGAAAGATTCTGTCCAAATACTGCGTGTCGAAGCCTACGCCCTGATCTTTGATGTCGATCTTATGAAATTGCGTCGCCGAGCTATTAGGGTTCATTTTGTCGGGCAAATCAGCGCGCGTGCATGGGGTGTACGCGACGCGTAACTGGGGATTTTCACCAGCCGGGGTGAACTTCAAAGCATTGGAGAGCAGGTTCTGGAAAAGCTGCCTCAACTGCGAGGCGTCGCCCTCGATGGTAGGTAGTTTGGCTACCACTACCTTTGCCTTCCGTTCCTCGATTTGCCATTCCAACGTAGTCAGGGAGTCCGATACCACCTCATTGAGCGCTACCATACCGTAGCGTTGCTGGCGGGTGGAAATTTGGGAGTACGTGAGCAAATCCTTGATCAGCGTGGACATTCGGCCGCTGGCGGAATGCATCCGATCCAGGTAGCCAAGCCCATCCTCGCCTAATTTTTTGCCGTACTTATTCCTAAGCATCGAGCTGAACGACTGTATTTTCCGAAGCGGCTCCTGCAAATCGTGAGAAGCGATGTAAGCAAATTGTTGCAAGCCGTCGTTGGACCTGACCAAGTCCTGGTTAGCCGTGACGAGCTGCTGGGTCCTGGTGGCCACGTGCGCCTCCAACTTAACCGCCAATTCGCGGTAGCGCGTTTCGCTCTCCTGCAATTTCCTTCGGGCCAGCACCTGGTTGGTCATATCGACGGCAACTTGCAGCACCCCCACGGTTTCGCCTGCCTCGTTAAGGGGAAGGCAATTGAAAGTATAGTATCCCTTGTGAGGCTGTCCGTTTTTCTCAAATTTCACCGGTAGCTCGTCCGCGAAGTAAGGTTCACCACTTTCATAAACTTCACTGACGATCTTCCAAATAGGCTGCGTTTCCAATTCTGGAATACCGTCCAGTGCAGGTTCGCCAATAATCGAGGCATCCCTGCCTAGCAATGCAAGCATGGCATCGTTTGCTACTTCGATTGTCAGGTTTTTGTCACGAAGCACCATCATGGCCACCGGAGCCTTCTGCACCATTTCACGAAAGCGCGCCTCACTGGCGGCCAGTGCCTGTTGCGATACGATTTGGGAGGTGACTTCAACGGCTGTGCACACCACGCCGTAGATTTCGCCTTTTTCGTCGTAGAGACCCTTGTAGGTGTAATCGTAGTATCCCCAGTAGGGTTCGCCGTTTTTGACAAGCAGGATACGTTCGCCGTTTTGCTGGTACGTCTCCCCCGTGGCCAGCACGTTACGGTACCTTTCCAGTACTGCCGTCTCCCTCAGTTCAGGGACAGCTTCCATCAAGGGTTTCCCCAGAATTTCCTCCCCCCGACCAAGGATCTGCAGCATGAGTGGGTTAGCCTCGCTCAGTACCATATCGGGGCCTTCATACACCAGCATGGCGATGGGGGCCTCGTGCACCAGTGATCGAAACCGGGTTTCACTCTCAGCCAACGCTACGCGCGTTGTTTCCTTTTCACTGCTTACTCGACTGGACTGTCGTTCGTTGGCCAAAAGCCGATCGTTGGCTTTTCGTAGTTCGAGCAGACGCATCACTTGCTTCGACAGTAGCCCCAAAGCCGAAAGCTGTTCTTCCGAAAGCTGCCTGGGCTGGCTGTCGATCACGCACAACGAACCCAAAGCATAGCCCTGAGAATTCACCAGGGGCACACCCGCATAGAATACAATGTTTGGCTCGCCCGTTACGAGTGGGTTGGTGGCAAACCGCTCGTCCAGACGAGCGTCCTCGATGACCAGTGGCCCGGAAGCGTCGAGGATGTTCTCCGCGCAAAACGCAATGTCTCGGCTAGTCTCATTTTGTTCCAGGCCATGGTGCGATTTGAACCACTGCCGGTCTTCATCCACCAGGCTGACGATCGCCACCGGAGTCTGGCAAATGTAAGCGGCTAGTTTCGTGATGGCATCATAGTCGGCCTCTGGAAGTGTATCGAGAATATTATAACTCCTGACCGCCGCCAGGCGCTCTGTTTCATTTGGGGGCAACGGACTTGCATTCATTTATTATTGATAGGGATCAGGGGTACCTCAGCCCTGTCAGATTGCTGTTATTCATTTGCAAGTTAACCGTTTTTCTACGAGAAAAGCGGGTTGTTTCATCCAAGTACGGCTGGCTAGCTCATCACTACCTGGCCCACGGCCTCCCGCACGGCCGGGGCGACCACGCTTCCCAGCAGCTCGATTGCGTGCAGTACCTGCTTATGGGGTAAAGTACCCACACTGATGTGCAGCAGGAAGCGCGTGTTGCCGAACAGCTCGTGCTCCCACAAGATTTTATCGATTACTTCTTGCGGACTCCCCACCAGCAGCGATCCACCCGGTCCGCGCAGCGATTCGTAGTGCGCCCGGTTCATGGCGGGCCAGCCGCGCTCGCGACCTATTTGACTCATTACGTGAGCGTAAGGGCCATAAAATTCCTGGGCGGCCCGCTGAGAATCGTCGGCCAGGTACCCGTGCGAGTTGATGGCCAATTGCATTTTGGTGCTATCGTGCCCGGCCTTGGTGTAGGTAGTCTTGTATAGATCGGTGAACGGCACGAAGCGCTCCGGCCCGCCACCGATAATGGCCAGCGCCATAGGCAGTCCATGAGTCGCTGCCCTTACCACCGATTCGGGAGTACCTCCCACTGCCACCCAAATGGGCAGCTCGGCCTGGAACGGACGGGGGTATACGCCGCGGTTGTCGATGGAGGGACGAAGCTTACCACGCCAACTTACCTTTTCGTTTTTGTTGAGCTGAATCAGGAGTTCCAGTTTCTCGGAGAAGAGCGCGTGGTAATCCTTCATGTCATTGCCAAACAGCGGAAATGACTCGATGAACGAGCCACGCCCCGCCATAATCTCGGCCCGGCCCTCGGAAAGCAGGTCGACGTGCGCAAAATCCTGGAACACCCGCACCGGATCATCGGAACTGAGCACCGTCACGGCGCTGGAAAGCCTAATATTTTTGGTTTTGACCGCCGCCGCCGCCAGCACGACCGCCGGTGACGATACCACGAAATCGGGACGGTGGTGTTCGCCAATGGCAAAGACGTCCAGGCCAAGTTGATCGGCGAGTTCGATCTCTTCCATGAGGTTCGCCATCCGCTGATGCGGGCTGAGGAGTTGTCCGGTCGCCGGATCCGGGGTGTTTTCGACAAAAGTGCTGATTCCGATTTCCATAACTGATGTAGGTACATTGATTTTGGATACAACACGAATTCAGGGCGAAAACGTTGCATTGACCGCCTCGGGAACTGAGATGTTCATTGCATATTTCCTATATTTGAAAAAATAGCCAAGTCATTATGGAAACGACCAAGCAAATTCCCAAAATCCTGTTTTACGAAGAGTTCGACGGCCATCCGATTTATCGGAAAGGGTACAAAGACTTTATTTTAGGGACAAAAAAAATTGAAGAAATTAATATGGGGTCCAGTAAGCTTCAATCATTCATTATTGGATGCATTCTAAGAAATCTGATAAAATTTCTTCCTGAAACTTATTTCCTGGCTACCTCTGAATTAGGGTTGCACCTTGAAAAAAACACCAATTTCGCGGCCGATATTGCCATTTATAGAGAAGGGAAATTTCCAGTTGGGTTTCATTCGACCAATTATTCCGAAGATGTTCCTGACGTAGTGATCGAAGTAGATATAAAAATGGACGAATCGGAATTTTTCCAAACCCAAGAGGAGTACAGCAATAAAAAAACAGAACGCCTGCTAGCTTGGGGCGTCGAGCGCGTCATCTGGGTTTTTCCGGCTTCGCAGCGCGTATTGGTGGCCGACAACGCCAAGAAGTGGGAACTACTCAGTTGGGACCTGCCCATCGAGGTGATCGACGGTCACGAAATCAGCGTTTGGGAATTAATGTTGAAAAATGGCTTTCAGGTATAAATAAATTGCGCCTAAGCCTTACCCCAAAGTTAATCTTAAGATCAAGATGAACCTATCTCAAAACAAGCAAAGCGCCATTGCCTTTTACAAAATGGCTTACGAAGGCGATCCCCGGCAGGCGGTTGAGCTATACATTGGCGACGAATATATTCAGCACAATCCGCTTGTAGCCGACGGCCCCGAAGCTTTCATCGGGTACTTTGAACGGATGCAGGAAGATTACCCCGACAAATCCATTGATTTTGTCAGGGCGGTGGCCGAAGGAGATTTGGTCGCGTTGCACACCCACCAGGTTTGGCCCGGCAACGACCAGTATGTAACGATGGATTTTTTTAGATTCAATGAAGCTGGAAAGATTGTCGAACACTGGACGCTATTCAACAAGTACCCGAGACGGCCGCCAACCAAAACACGATGTATTGACAATGGCCACCGGTCTGGTTAAAAATACAGAAATTTTTATTTTATGAAAAAACTCTTCCGTGTACTCGGCATCATCGTAGTCGTACTCGTGCTTCTGTTTGTCGGTGCCTACCTCCTGTACAACGAACCCCTCCCCGCGGGCCAGTCGGGCCCCGAGGCCGACCAACTAGCCGAAAAAATGATGGCCGCCGTGGGTAGCGAAAACCTGGCCGAAACAGGTATCCTGACCTGGACTTTCAACGGCACGCATCACTACGTGTGGGACCGAAAGCGAAACCTGGTGGAAGTAAAATGGCGAGACAACAAAGTACTGCTCAACCTGGACGAATGGCAAAAAGGCAAAGCCTACGACGACGGAGCGGAAGTCACGGGCAATAACCTGGACAAGAAGCGCGGCAATGCCTGGGAGATATTCTGTAACGATTCGTTTTGGTTCATCGCGCCCACCAAAGCGATGGATCAAGGGTACAATGCGTGCATCGTGCAAGATGAAGACGGCGAACGACGCCCTGCTCGTAACCTACACCAACGGCGGCGTCACACCCGGCGACAGCTACCTTTGGCTGCTGGACGACGACGGGCGTCCCAAAGCGTTCAAGCTTTGGGTGTCGATCATTCCGATTGGGGGCGTCGAAGGCCACCTGGGAGAAATGGAAAACCTGGACAATGGCCTAGAAGTCGCTACCGAGCATCGGCTTGGCCCTGTACCCTCACGATTTCCAGACACGGCGGGCGGGGCCACTCTTAGTGAAGTAGGTATCTCGCAAGATCTGTTTACGGCCGTACTTTAAGGTACTAGAAAGTCACTCGTAAAATTCTAGACTCCTTGTTTCGGTTGATCTCGACCTCGGTACTTTGGCCTTTTTCAAATTGCCCCAGCGATTTCATGTAGTCGTAGATGTCCTTGATGGGAAATTCGCCCATTTTGGTCACAATGTCGCCCGCCTCCATACCCGCGCGGGCCGCCGGACGGCCCTGGGTGATGGCGTCGAGCCGCAGGCCGCGACCGTTGAAACTATAATCGGGGATAACACCGAGCGTCACCTTAAAATCGGATTGTACCTCCTGCGTGTGCGGATTGCCCGCTTCGGTGAAAGCCACCGACGTCGGCGCTCCGTCCAACTTGCTGATGATGCCGGCAATCAATCGCAGAATTTTCTGCTCCCCGACCGCATTGATTTTTTCGGCGTCGTCGGTGGTTTTATGATAGTCGGAATGAACGCCGGTAAAGAAGAAAAGCACGGGTTTCTGCTTCAGGTAGAACGAGGTATGGTCCGAAGGCCCGACGCCCGACGAGTCGACTGCGTATTTGAGATCATTCTCCTCAGCCAACCCGGGCACGACCTTTCCCCAGGCGGGACTGGTACCCCATCCACCAATGGTGAGTCCTTTGGTGGCATCCAACCGTCCGATCATGTCCATGTTGATCATGCAAGCCACGGATTCCATCGGGACCGTCGGATGGTTCGCGAAGTACTTGGAACCCAGCAGGCCCAGCTCTTCTCCCGAAAAAGCCACGAATAAAATATTGTACTTCTCCCGCACCCTATTCTCGGCAAAATAGCGCGCCAGCTCGATGATCCCCGCCACACCGGAGGCATTATCGTCGGCTCCGTTGTGAATCAGGGCTTCGCTGTCCGGCGTCAGCGAGCCACTTTGGTACCCTTTGCCCAGATGATCATAGTGCGCCCCGACTACCACCGTTTGCGCCGCACTATTGTCGAGATAACCCGTCACGTTTCTTGCCGTAACCTGATGCGGGACGCCTTCGTATTGGATCATCACCCCGAAAGGCTGAAAAAAACTGCCGTTGCTACCCATAGGCTGCAATCCCGCTTTCCTGAACCAATCGGCGATGTAGTTGGCGGCCTTTATCTCGCCCACCGTGCCGGTACCGCGCCCTTCAAGCGAGTCGGACGCCAGGTACTCGATGTGCGCTGAGATGGCTTGGGAGTCGAGGGTTTGGGCGTGGGCATTCCACGCTACCAGCAGAATTCCGGCGGTAAGTACTTTACGAATTTTCATTTGTCTTGTTTGGGGTCACTGAGTTTCACAGCGCTATAAACTCTATGATCTCCACAAAGTTTTTCAGAGAAGAAAGACACCATCAGGATCACATGCTACTCCTCCAAAGCTTCCTTTATCTCCTCCAAAAACCCTCTGACCCGCTTCATGCGGTTGATGAGGTTGTGGGCCATTTCACGTTGGTTGAGCTGTTGCCTGGCCCCCTGGACGGTCCGGCCCTGATCGCGCCGTTGGTGCACGATCTTTTTGACGATCTCGATGTCCGCCTGCGTGTAGCGGCGGCGGTTGCGGGAGTCGCGTTCGGGTTGCAGGTGGGGAAATTCTTTTTCCCAAAATCGTAAGGCCGAAGCATTGCAACCGACAATTTCGGCCACTTCGTTCGTATCGTAATAGCGTTTGTTGTTGTCTTCCATGGGGTCGGGCGTATGTGGTACTCAAAAGTACGAAGCATTCCCCAACCTGTGTCAATCAAATGGCATTATCGTTACTTTTGCGGTTGGTTACGGAGCGATAAAGCCGCAGAGCCACAGAGGAAAATAGTGGAGTATTTTCCATTATATAAACGATCTGTCACTTTGTGGCTTTGGTACTTTGTCGCTTTGTCGCTTACACACGACCGACTCATTTACAACCGAAATTAAAAATGACTTCTCAGCAAATACGTCAGGCATTCCTGGATTTTTTTCAAAGTAAGCAGCACCTCATTGTGCCATCGGCGCCGTTGGTGGCCAAAAGCGACCCGACTTTGATGTTCAATAACTCGGGGATGGCGCAATTCAAGGATTATTTCCTGGGCAATGGTACCCCACCCTCGCGCCGGATCGCCGACACTCAGAAATGCCTGCGCGTGAGTGGCAAGCACAACGACCTGGAAGACGTGGGCTTCGACACCTATCACCACACCATGTTCGAGATGCTGGGCAACTGGTCGTTTGGTGATTATTTCAAAAAAGAAGCCATTCAGTGGGCCTGGGAATTGCTGACCGGGGTGTATAAGTTACCCAAGGATCGCCTATACGTTTCGGTATTCGAGGGCGATGCCGCTGATGGCGTTTTGTTCGATCAGGAAGCCTGGGATTTGTGGAAGCCGATTGTCGGCGAAGAGCGCATCATTCTGGGCAACAAGAAGGATAATTTTTGGGAAATGGGCGATACGGGTCCCTGCGGGCCCTGTTCCGAAATCCATATCGACCTCCGCTCTGCCGAGGAGGTAGCGGCGGTATCGGGCAGGTCGCTCGTAAACAACGACCACCCGCAGGTCGTCGAAATCTGGAACCTGGTATTCATGCAGTTCGAGCGCAAGGCCGACGGCTCGCTGTTGCCGCTGCCCGCCACGCACGTCGATACCGGCATGGGTTTCGAGCGATTGTGCATGGCGATTCAGGGAAAAACGTCCAACTACGATACCGACGTTTTCCAGCCTACCATTCAGCTGCTGGAATCGTTTTCTGACAAAAAATACGGCGATGGCGCCGATCGGATGGCCGACATAGCCATGCGGGTGGTGGCCGACCACCTGCGGGCGGTGGCCTTTGCCATCACCGACGGGCAGCTGCCCTCCAACGTGCGGGCGGGCTACGTGATCCGGCGCATTTTACGGCGCGCGGTTCGCTACGGGTACTCGTACCTCGGCCTTACCCAGCCCTTCATCCATCGGCTGATCCCTACGCTGGTCGACCAGTTTGGTGAGGTGTTTCCCGAGCTTAAAACGCAGGAAGCGTTTGTCACCAAGGTAATTTTGGAAGAAGAACGCAGTTTCCTGCGCACGCTGGAATCGGGCCTGAAAAGACTGGATACCATTACCGGCAGCCTAAAAGAAAATGGAAAGCAGCAGATTCCGGGGGAGGAGGTATTCGAGTTGAGCGACACCTTCGGTTTTCCGATGGACCTCACCGCGCTGATTGCCCGTGAAAAAGGACTGGAAATTGACGAATCCGGTTTCCAGACAGCCCTGGCCGCCCAAAAAGCGCGCTCCCGCTCCGACGCCAGCCGCGAGGCCAGCGACTGGGTGGAGGTTCAGGACAATGAGGGCCAGCCGGTGGAGTTTGTGGGCTATGATTTTCACGAGACCCACAGCCACATCCTTAAATTCAGGAAGGTCAAGACCAAAACCGGTGAGGAGTACCACATCGTGCTGGACCGCACGCCTTTTTACGCCGAAATGGGTGGACAGGTGGGCGATACCGGTTCGCTGGAATTGACCGTCGACGGCAAACCATTCATGGTCACGATCGCCGATACCAGGAAAGAGAACGATCTGTTCGTGCACATTTCGCGGGATAAGAAACTGGACGATGTTTTGCAAAACACCGGCACCGTCACGGCGCGCATCGACACCGACCGCCGCCACAAGATCATGGCCAACCACACCGCCACGCACCTGATGCTGTCGGCCATGCGCCGGGTACTGGGCGACCATGTGAGCCAAAAAGGCTCTTACCTGGACGATCGCTTCCTCCGCTTCGACTTCGCCCACTTCTCCAAAGTGAGCGACGAAGAACTACTACGCATCGAGGAAATGGTCAATGCGCGGATTCGCGAAAACATCCAGCAAAGTACCCAAAGCAACGTACCCATTCAGGAGGCACTGGCGAAGGGTGTTACGGCTACGTTTGGCGAAAAGTACGGTGATTTTGTGCGGGTAGTAGCCTTCGATCCCACCTACTCGCTGGAACTGTGCGGCGGTACCCACCTCCCGGCCACGGGCGAAATCGGGCTATTCAAATTCACTTCCGAAGGCTCCGTGTCGGCGGGCGTCCGGCGCGTCGAGGCTATCACGGGTCAGGCCGCGCTGGCGCGTATGCGCGAACAGGAAGGTACTTTGTCCCAAATACGCGACCTGCTGAAAGCACCCAAGGATTTGACCAAAGCGGTGGAATCTCTGCTCGAAGAGCGCACGGCTTTGCAGAAAAAAGTGGAGCAACTGGAAAATGAAAAAGTACAGCAGCTTAAAAGTACACTCTTGGAAAAAATCGAATCCACCGAAGGCCTGAACCTGCTGATCGAGCGGGTGGAAGTACCCAACGCCGACGCCCTGAAACAACTGGCCTACGAACTTCGTGATCAGGTCGACAACCTGATTGCTGTGTTAGCTACCGAGCTCAACGGCAAGCCTCAGCTTGCTGTATTTATCGCCGAGAACCTCGTAAAAGAAAAGAACCTGAACGCCGGGCAAATCGTGAAGGAGCTGGCGAAGGAAATTCGCGGCGGCGGCGGCGGGCAACCGCACTTCGCTACCGCAGGCGGCTCGGACATGAGCGGGTTAGACAAGGCGCTGGCGAAGGCGGAGGAGATGTTTTGATGGAACAATTCGCTGGCGAATCACTGAGATTCCGTCCGACTCCCCAAAAAGCGCCCCTGGCACAATAGTGATAGCGATAGGCGTAGCGCATGGAAGACTTTCTGACAATTAAAAATTTTAGCCACGAGTCCCCCTTTTTGGAATTGGTTCAGCTGCTCCGGGACCACGAAATCCCCCACCGAACCGAGCAATACCGCGAGCGGCTCGATCCCATCAGCATGACTACGCTGCCGCCCGAGTACATCGTCAAGGTACCGCCCGATCGCTTTTCCGAAGTGGATCGACTGCTGCTCGAGCGGGCAGCCAATGAAGTACTGCTGGTCGGGGCCGATCACTACCTCTTCGATTTTAAGGATGAAGAACTCTTCGACATTCTGGCGAGCCCCGACGAATGGTCGGCTTTCGACTACCAACTCGCCCGGCGGGTACTGCGCGAGCGCGGCATCGAGGTAGACACCAAACTATTGGACTCCCTCAACCAATCGCGCTTGCAGCAACTGGCCGAACCCGCCAAGACGGCTAATATTCCGCTGGGCTACGCTTTCGCGTTACTGGGCGGTTTGCTCGGCATGGTGCTGGGTTGGCACTTGACGACGGCCCGTAAGACTTTGCCCAATGGCGTTCGTCTCCATGTGTACAGCCCCAGCGACCGTACCCACGGTATGGCGATCCTGGCGCTGGGTTTGGTTTCACTCATCCTGTGGGTACTTTGGCTGCGGAGTCTGCCGATGCCAGGTACCCTACTCCACTAGCGGGGCCGTCTGCTTGGCCGAGGTGATGCCCGCCGGCAGTTCCAGTATCCGAATATTACGAAAGTGAATTTCGGCACCTTCCGCTTCCAGGCAGATGTACCCTTTCTTGCGCTCCGAGGCGCGCAGACCGTTCACGAACTTTCCATTGACGGACAGCTTCACGGTGCCATCCACGCACACCACCACGTACTTGTTCCACTCGCCTTTGCCACGGCAGCGCTTTTCCAATGATTTGCTGCGATTGCCGCGCGGATTATCAGGGATGGCCGTCATGCCCATCGTGGGGAATAGCTCACCGTGGACATAATCATCCGTCACGTTGTGTAGAGTCGCGTAGTCGAGCTCCAGCATCTGAACCTCGATGGCCTTGGTGAGCGGGTTGTCGCCAAACTGCGTCCCCTCGCTCCACACAAACACGCCTGAGTTGCCCCCGGCTTCCAGGTGTTTCCATTCAATTTCCAGGATAAAGTTTTCGTACTGCCGGTCGGTACGCATGACGCCAATCGGTTTACCAGTGCTGATCAGTACTTTCTTTTTGACTTTCCAGGTATCCTCAGCCGTGTTCACATTCACCCAGCCGTCGAGATTCTTTCCGTTGAACAGTGGCTTGAAAGCTAGGGGCTCGAATTCTGGCTGAGACATCGCTGGTGCGAAGGCGAAGAGCAGCAGGGCGGAGATCAGAAAGGACTTTAACATGATTCGTGAGAGCTTTGCAAGGTAAGATCAACTCGCAAGATAGAGTAATTGCCAGCCGCTACGCGCTCTTTACGTAAAAACTACCTCTATGAAATCTGCCCTTTTATTCCTACTTCTCACTATGCCTTTTGTCCATTCTCGGGCGCAGGACCTAGTGCTCTTCCCAAAAGACGATCCAAAACTCGCGTTCGCCGCGCTTGAAATAAAGCCCTATCTGGGCACATACGAAGTACAGCTCATCGCCGACAGCGTTCGGCTTGCCCGGGTTTGTGCCGAAAACCGACTGGCTCCCCCCCAATGGACCGACGACCAAAGCTACGGCATCCGCCGGCAAGGAAACAAAATTTGGGTACTGGCCCACGATGCCGTGGGGGCCATGTACGGCGGACTCGATGTCGCTGAGGCCCTCCGTACCAACCACCCCGAGTGGCTGGAAAGCAAGGATCAAAAACCTTATTTGTTGGAGCGCGGCATCAAGTTCAACATTCCCCTAGATCTCCGCACGCCCAGCTATACCGATGTAAATGATGTTTCTCAGGCGAATATTCCCGAAGTCTGGAAGGAGACGTTTTGGCAGGAGTACTTCGACGAAATGGCCCGCCACCGCATGAACGTCATGACGCTGTGGAGCCTGCACCCGTTTCCGTCGCTGGTCGAAATTCCCGAGTTCCCCGAGGTAGGATTAGACGATGTATGGCGCACGAAGGCGAAATACGACGATACGTTTTCGCACAAAGGCGTGGGGTTCGACAAGCTCTATCTCTACGAAAATGTGGAGGTAGTCAAGAAGATTAGCATCGAGGAAAAGATAAAATTTTGGCAAAAGGTCATGCAAATGGCCGACGACCGGGGCATCCGATTTTATATTTTTACCTGGAATAAATTCACCTACGGGGCCGAGGGCAAGCACGGTATCACCGACGACCAGACCAGCGAAACGACCATCAAATACTTCCGGGCCGCCGTGCGCGAGCTGGTGACTACCTACCCGCTGTTGAAGGGGATCGGCATCACGGCCGGTGAGGGCATGGACAATGAGCGCGAGGGCGAATACAACAAGGAGCGCTGGCTGTGGCGTACCTACGGCGAGGGCGTCAACGATGGACTCAAAATCGCCCCGCGCGAAGACTTCCGGCTGATTCACCGGTTCCATTGGGCGGCGCTGGACGAGATTTTGGGCAATTTCAAAGGGCTGAATTGTCGGCTCGATCTGAGCATCAAGTACGCCATCGCGCACATGTACTCGATTCCGAATCCACCCTTTACTTTACCGGCCTTCGAGTTATTGACCGACGAAAATAAGAGCTGGTTGACTCTTCGCAACGACGACGTGTACACCATGCGCTGGGCCAACGTGGATTTTGCCCGGCAGTTTGTCGAAGCCATTCCGAACGTGGAAAAAGTGGCCGGGTACTACATGGGGCCGGACGGGTACCTTTGGGGGCGGGATTTTTTGAATAAAAAAACACAGGACGATCCGCCGCTGGTGTACAAGAAGCAATGGGTCAGCAACATGATTTGGGGAAGATTGACCTTTCGACCCTACCCTACCGCGCGAGATTTTTGACGAAAATATCCGACAGCGTTTCGGGGGTACCTACACCCCCGCCCTGCTGAAAGCCTGGGAGCCTGCCAGCATGATATTCCCCTACATCACCCGCTTCGTGTGGGGCGACATCGACCTCAAATGGTTTCCCGAGGCCAACCTGAGCCACCGCATTTATCGTGGCTTCTTCACCGTAGAAGAATACATCAAGCGCAAGCCGATGGCCGGTAGCGGTATCGCCGGCATAGACCAGTGGCTGCACGATCCCAAGGGTAGCAGTACCTTGCGCTCGCCGCTTTCCGTAGCCGACTCGCTCGAAAAGCTGGCCCACACCGCGCTGGATAATCTCGCAAAGCTCCCTGCTTATTCCGCCACTGATCCAGGCGAGCTATCCCAGACATCGAGCGACATCGAAGCATTTGCCGAGATTGGCTTGTACTACGCCAACAAAATCAGGGCGGCCTACACCCTGGCGCTTTACGACAAGAATAAAAGTACGGCCGATCAAAAGCAGAGCTTGGCGTACCTGACGAAAGCGGCGGCGCACTGGGATAGGTACGCGGCTATCTACTCCGCCAAAAACAAGTCTACCCTCTACAACCGGGTAGGTAGGGTGGATGTGAATGAATTGAAGGAGGAAGTAAAAAAAGACTACTCGATTGTGCAGAATTGGCAGCCGGGGCGTGTGAAGTACGAGAAGTAGGTCATGGCGGCGGGGTAGTTCACAAAGTGGAAATGCGATACTTTTACCTTTGACTACTTTCCGAGAGTCATGAAGCCGCATCACTACCCTTCCGTTAATGATATGGACGCTGCTATCGCCCTGCCTGAAATCTACTTTTATATGATGGTTTTTGTGGTTTTGATAGCAAAGCAGCGGTATTTGGTAATACTTCAAAATGGCACTAATAGTACTTCTAGGGACGAAAATTTTTCTCTCTAGTAAGCAAAAACTTATCGAACTCGAAGCCGTCCTCGCGCATAGAAAATTGTACGATATGCCTGCCGGCTGCTTCTACGTCTAAGTAGATTAGGTAAGGCTCGCCGCAGTGTACTGCCTGAGTGCGCTGCTTGCTTTCCCAGGTCCAGGCGTTTTTGCCCTCACACCACTGCATTCGCTTCCCCGATTCGGGCCATTGTCCATCGAGCCCGACGTGAATCCCATTGTCTTCCGAACCAGTAGAATACGCCCGCACCCATACGTAGTATCGCCCCGTCGTCTTGAAATTTACCTGGTAGGAAAGCACCGCCATCTCGCCCGCAATGTTGGAAAAATTTTCACCTGGAATAAGTTTGTCGTCGTGCGTGACACGAGTATCAGGCCGGCACTCAATGTACGACTCACCGGAAGCCAACGAAGCGTGCTGGTCTTTCACAATTACCCACTTGCGGCGCTCGGCTTTGGTTTGAGCAGTGAAGTGCTCTGCCTCAACCTCCACCCGTCCATTAATTTCGGACGATATTCTCCTACTGCATCCTTGCAGCACTATCGTCAACAGGATGATTGAGACAATTTTGTTCATCTGAGAATCAGTTAATTGGCAAATCTCCTGAAACTACTTCGCCGCCGCTTCGATGTACTCAGGCGTGAGCGGATCGCCGGCGAAGAACGTTTTGGGTACATCGCGGCTGATAGCCCAGCGGTCGATCCAGGAAATGCCGTAGTTGCCAAACTTGGTGATCTTTTCGCGGTAAGAGTCGTCTTTCAGGGCAGTGGGCAGGTCTATGAAAGTATAGCCATTGCGTTGGTACATCTCGGCCAGATCGTCCAGGTAATCGGCGTTGAGCAAGCTCGCGTGAATGAGGAGTACCTGCGGAATTTCTCGTCCAAAAAGTCGCTTGCTCGCTCCTTCGTAGAAATGTACTTTGGCTTCCATGTACTCGACGTAGTCAGTGCCGATGCGTTGCATTTGGGGGTCGTCACCTGCTTTGTGGGCATTGGAATACGCTTTGGCAAACAGGTAGTCGGTGTTGTCGATGGTGACCGGAGCCTCGAGGTAGTCGTTGTTTTTCAGGAACACAGCCAATGAGTCGTAGGCCGACGGCCGGGTCCCGATTTGCAGGAATGGATGCCGAAAATACCGCCAGGGCAGACCCGCTTTTGCACTGAGTGGCCTGGTGACCACCGCGCCTTTCAGGATGTCGGCGGTATAGTCGGAGAATAGCGTGTGGTGGTAGCTGTTGTGGCTGAACGTGTGGTTGCCCAGCTCATAACCCGCATTCAACCATTTTTCGAGCAATTCCACCCTTTTCGGGCGCAGCCAACCGCCGGGGTACAGCTTGCCTTCGTTGACGAACCCAATCGCCGGAATGTCGTACCTCTGGAAGTGGCCGATCAGCTTGTCGGTGATCTCGGCGTGAACGTCTTCCCCGTAGGCTACCGTGGGCAGGTCGTCCACCGTGACACAGATTTGCCGCGTCTGGCAAAACGCCGATCGAATGGCGAGCGTCAGGAAGATAGTCAGTGCTAGTTTCATACTCAGATTTCTGGATACCAAGTGATTATTGGCAACCTACGTAGGTGTAGGCCGTGACATCTTCTGTTTTTCTTTTCCCTGCCTCGCTCCTCAGGGTCCGGCTTTTCAGATTGCCTTTATCATCGACATCGTAGGTAATGATCGCCTCGTACGTTTTGGTACGCGTGCCGTCTTTATCGTAGGAATAGGTCGTGGTCCGGGCCACGGGGAGGCTTCGGTTTCCGTAGATATAGGGTACATTGGGCTGGCCTTTGCGGCGGGTCGGACTGGTTGGAAAATTGTAGGTACTATCGGCGTTTTCCGACTCGAACTCTCGCTCCTTTTCGCCTTCTTTATTATAGCTGATTCTGAGGGTTTGAAAGTTGTCGGCGTCGTAGAAATACTCAGAATAGCGCCCGGTTGAATCAATACTTTTCGTGACGAGCCCTTGGTCGTTGATTTCGAGTTCGTTGTCAAGACCCGAAACGCTGGTCAACTTTCCCGCTTCGTACAAATACTCCTGTATTTCTCCCGTCGAACGGGACTCTTTCTTTTTCGTGACTTTGTCGTCCGCGTCGTATTCGTATTCAGTTACGATGGTCACGTTGCGGGAGGGGTCCTCGTAACCGTAAATGGCCTCGGACATCCTGAGTTTTTCGTATTCGTACTCAAACTTCTCCATAATCGAGGTGGCATTGTACTTGCTGGCCTTGGTGTAGCTGCTATTGTTGGTCCGTTTTACAAGAAACCCCTTCGCATCGAAGGTGTTTTTCATGACGGTTTCAAAATTCAGGCTACCGTCGGCGTTGAAGTATTTATTCACTTCCTTGACTAACCTGAGTTGCTTATCGACCTCGAAGGTACCTTCGGTGCGACGACCACTGGAAGAAGTGTAGACAAATTCAGAAATACGGCAGGGATCCACCGCTTCTTTCTGGGATGCCGTGGGTTGGGATTGGCTACTACCGGGGGTACCAAACAAAAAAAGGCAGAGCAGGAGTTTACCGAAGTACTTGGCTTGGGGCATTGCGTGGGTTTTTGAGTGAATGACTACCTTATAATAGCAATCCCGAGCTTGGAATACCATGATTTGAATACCTCAGCTATCAAGTAGCTGGTATCAGTGAGCAATCGGTAATCGGGCCAGTGCACAGGTTGCACTAAGTGCTCAATCCTTTTTATATTGAAATTCTTTTTCGAAACGCACTTCATTGAAGTCGGCGTTATCGGGTAGCTGAAAATTGTAGTCCGTTTTCTTGTCCATTTCCACGACCAGCGGCCCGCCGCTCACCATTTCCATTACATGTCCACCAAACTTCCGATCGTCGGAAATAAAGTGAAAATGGAAGCCCTTGGTGTTGATATTGCCAATAAAATCGGGGCAGTAAAATCCAATCATCGTCCCCTCGACCTCGGTGGCCTCGAATATCGGGCGATTCGGAATCAGTACGTCAAGTCCCTCCACGAAAGGCTTCTGCTGCTTGGTCAGGCCGCCGCATTTGAGGCGGGCGAATTTGCCTTTGATCACGAAGGCGTAGAAGTAGTTGGGCGAAGCCAGTCTGGCCTTCACCCGATTTTGCAGCGTATCGAAGCTCACGCCCGTCTGGGTAATCTCAAATGTGTCGTCTTCGTTGAAATGCACCGCGTTGGCGTACACCAGTTTGTCGGCGTCGGTACCTTCGGATACCGTCCCGTCTTCCCGAATGCGGTAAGGTATGCCCTCTATCATGACCATTTCACCATCCAGCAAATTGAAGGAGCCTAGCCCAACGTCACCCTTGGTTTTAAGTGTTTCGACCGTCAGAGATCGGCATCGAATACTTTATTGGTAAACGCCCACCAAATCGAGTACTGGAAGTAGGTGTCGGACTTATCGGCATCTGTGGTCACGCCCTCATCAGTTTTTCGGATGGCTGGCAGGAGCACATCATCCCGATGACCACGGATCAAAAGCAGAATATTGAATTTCATAGTACTTAAAGTTGGTTTTGGTATCATATTTTTTCGCTGCTTGACCGTTACACCTACTTAACTAACTACTCTTAAAATGCACAAGATGCTAAGGCAAATCAGCTTGCTTCTGTTCAGCGTAGCACTCCTGATGGGTTGCGCCAAACAAAACGACCCCTTCGCGGGCTACCCCAGGGACGCTAAGATAACCTATAAAGTGTCATCGACCGATCCCGGTGGTGTCGCTGACATCGAATTCACCAACGACACCGGTGGCGAAACCGAACTTAAAGGGGTAAAGCTCCCTTTCACCCAAAGCATCAGCAAAAGAGTCGAGTTTGCCGAAATCGTTTCGATAGGTGCCAGCGTCAGCAATGTAAATTCGATTACCGTAGCAATCGAAGTCGATGGTAAAGTGGCCGAATCGGCTCGATTCGATAGCGCAAACCGGGTGTTTGGCTACGCGTCTTATCAGTTCGATTAGTCGGTAAGGTTTTGCACCTTACCACTGACTCACCCGTCGTACTTTTTCCTTCTGGTCGGTTTTGTTTCTATATTTTTTTAAGTTCCTCCGAAATCAACGTCGAGCTTTTCGGCGCTGCGGAGCCGGGTGTTCTGACGGCGAATGCGCTGACACAAGATGCTGAGTACGCTTTTGAGCAATTCGGTGCGCTCTTCCATTAAATCGTAAAAATCATCTTGCCCGATTTTGAACAGCAGAGTATCGGCCGTCACCACCGCCGAGGCCGAGCGGCTTTCGGTGTCGAGCAAAGCCAGTTCGCCAAAAATATCGTCCGCACCAAATTCGGCTAGTTGGGTCTCGCCGTCCATAATAGCGACTTTGCCGGAGTAGATGACGTACATGCAGTTTCCAAGCTCACCCTTTTCGAATATCACCTCACCGCGCTCGATGGGATGCTCGCTGATGATCGGGACGATCGCCGCCAGTACGTTTTGCGGGGTGTTTTCGAAGAGCTGGGTTCTTTTTAAAACCATTACCTTCTCGATGGAAGAAACGGCGGCGGTAGTCGACTGATGGTCCATGCTTTTATCTTTTAATAGTAAATCGGTTTCCCCGACGTAGGTTTTCCGGCCAGCCGCTTCCCTGAGCAGGGCACTGGCGTGGTGGCGGTAATGGTCTAGCGGTTCAGAGTGGGCTGACATTGGTCATGGTAGCCATGGCGCGCACTAGGTCCATTCGCTGAATCGGTCGACCCCAGCATCGAGGATGAAGGGGACGATTGGTTCGGATGTTACGTTGCGGCAAACCGTCTTCGCGAACACATCCAGTACCTGCGCGGCATCGTCCGTTTCCAGCAAACTGTGCAGGGCCAGGTACTCCTGTCGCGGAATGATGTTATCCAGAATCTCGATCGCATTGGCGCGCTTCTCCCGGGAGCTATGCTCGATGTTGAGCATCGCGTTCTCGACCATTTTGGCGTCGTATTGCAGCATTAGAATGTAAAAAATCCGGCGTACCGCTTCGTCTATTTCAAAGTCCAAACTGACCGCCAGCTCCTGATCCGTGGTCTCTACTTTTCCTGCCAGCAATTGATTGATAAAACCAAATTCGGACGCAAGCAGCGAGGGCAGATCACTCCAGCCGCTCACGCGGTGGGTCGATCCGGGTAAGCGATCGCAGGGCGGCGGTGCGGGTGCGCAGCCGGGTACCGCTCACCAGCGCAAGCAGGATTTGCAACGTATCGGGACGACGGTAGCGCTCGCAGCCGATGGTCAGGAAATGAATCAGGTGCGGCTCGCCGCCATCGGCGATTTTCTTCAACCAGGGTACCCCTTTTTCGCCCATCTCGAACAGGCCCAGTACCGACTGCTTGTCGTAGTCGCGGTCTTGAGTAAGGGAAAACAGTACTGTAGCCAAGGCATCCGAAGGGACCAACGCCGCCACGCCGATGGCCTTGTCCTTGATTTCGAACGAGGTACTTTGCAGGCAGTCGACGATAAAATCTTCGTAATCAGGCGCTTTTATTTGGCTCAGAATAGCGAGCAGGGCCAGCTTGTCCGCATCGTAATCGGAGTCGGCCAGGTACCTGAGGGTGGCATCGGTTTGATCGCCGAAGCGTCGCGGCTTTGCGGCAACCGACCACACCGCCCTGCGCAATCGTCAAATCCTGGGAGTTAAGAAAAGCAAGCGCCTGTCCTTCGCTGATAGTAGCCTGAGTGCAGGCAATTTGACCGTACAAAGGCCGGTTATTCGGCTCAGATTCCTGACTGGCCAACCGGAAAAGCTCCGCCGGATCGTAAGGTACGCCCTGTTTCAGTAGGGTAAGCAGCGTTTGGCGCCGCACCGCCGGAGACGGATTCTGCAGCAGGGCAGGATACGCATTCGACAGCCGTGAGGGCCGGTACTCGGCCAGCCAATCGACCGAAAACAGTACATCACTCGGCAATTCGCTGTCCAGTTTACTGACCACGATGGCTTCGGCATCGTGTTGAAAAACAAGGTCTTTCTCATTCAGGAACCGTTTGTTGAGCGCTTGTTGGAGTTCGACGAGGTAGTGGCGGCGGGCTTTGGCCAGAAAGTAAAAACCCAGCAGGGCGAATCCCAGAATGAACAGGAACGATACCGCATCGAAATGCAGATGCCCAAGATAGGCCACGAGCGTGATCAGTCCCGTGAGCGCCATGCCCAGCGGTTCGTAAATACCTTTGGCCAGGGTATGCGCTTTTAACCTTTGGGTAAGGAAGAGCGGCTGAAACATGACCAGGAACACCGGGTCATAGGTAGTCTTGCGCAGGATTTCAAAAAAGATGTACAAGCCGCTGAACATATTCAGCAGCACGATTTCGCTGGGTTGCAAAAAGGAAAATCCGTACAGCAGCAGCGAGGCCACCGCCGTGCCGATCGGCAAAAACACCAGTACCCTACCCAGCCCGAAACGATCGATGACCCGGCTCGATAAAGCCAGCTTGATGATCGTTGCGGCTCCGAAAGCCAAGGCGAGCAGGTACCCAATGTAGGACATCACGTCGCCCTCATCATGGTACTTGTGCTTGACGTTGATGAAAAATCCGTACTCGATGAAAATAGCAGCCGCCGAAATGAATACCATCCCCATGCAAAGCGCAAACACCATCCAGCTACCTCCAAAGAAACGGTCGATCAGCCGCGGGGCCAGTACCGCACCCGGCGGGCGCTTGCGGGCGGCGTGGTGGTCGGGAATGGCCGTGAACCGGAACGTGAGATTTTGGACCAACAGTGCCAGCAAAAACGCCACCGAGGCAATCCAAAGCAGAATGTAGAGTGAATAAGCCGAGTGGATCAGTACGACTAAAATGGCCCCGATCGCTTTGGCGGGCAGGTCGCCGGAACCGATGATGCCGAAAATGCGCTTGCTCTGCCGCACATCGAATACCAGCGCCGAAAGTCCCCAGAATTCCAGGCCCGACAGCAGGTAGATCGTGCGGTATCCGATCAGCAATACGACCGCTTCCACAAAAGGATCGAGCAGGTAGAGCCCCGCCGACATAAGCACCACGACGGCCACCGTCACCAGCATCACGCCCCTTACCAGCTTTTTGAGCGACAGGCGATGCTCGAAGTACTCGTAAGCTTTGCCCACGCCTACACAACCTACCGCCGCCAGAAAATAGCCCAGCGGCAACGATAA
Organism: uncultured Cytophagales bacterium; assembly: GCA_963803495.1. GTDB lineage: Bacteria > Bacteroidota > Bacteroidia > Cytophagales > Spirosomataceae > Persicitalea. The sequence goes on along the minus strand of CAWDMP010000002.1, from coordinate 5,180,331 downwards.
ATCAGGATTGTTTTGCAACAGCAGCACGGTGGCACACACGTAAATGAGCACGGTACCGATGCTGATAAAGAAGTTGTGCAGGAAGAATAATACCAGCGGACGGCGATCTGTCGGGCGGCGATCCGTCGGGCGGCGATCCGTCGGGCGGCTATTCTCTCCGGCTGGGGTCAATGAGGTTTCCAATCGAAACGGGGGTTAACACGCCGGGGCGGCGAAGGGCCCCAATTTACGACCTGCCCGGCAAGAATCAAACGGATTCAGGGTACTTTGGGCTTTGGGGCAACTTTGAAGGATTCAGGACGGCGGTGTTTCCAACGCTTGTGGCTCCACAGCCAGTTGAAGGGCTGGGCCCGGATGTCGCGCTCCAGAATCCTGATTTGCGCTTCCAGAATCTCGTTGCGTTTGCAGTTCTGGGGTGCATCGGCGAGGAGCGAAATCTCGACGTCGTAGAATCCGCGCCGCGTTTCGTTTCGTCTGAAATCGGCGTAGAGTACCGGCAGATTGTAGCGGCGGGATATGATTTCACCTCCCCGGAAGAAGCCCGTATCCTGGTGCAGGAAGGTGGTCCAATAGGCCGAGTCCGGCGGCGGCGACTGGTCGTTGGCCAGTACCAGGGCGAAGGGCCGGGTGCGGGGCTTGCGAAGTTCGTCGGCGATGGCATCCATCGGTACCAGCCGAGCCCCGAAGCGCGTCCTGAGGTCGATGAACCACTGGTCGAAGGCGCGGTTGCTCAGCGGACGGTACACGACGATACACTCGTGCGAAAACCGCAGGGAGGAGAATAAGTTGGCGGTTTCCCAGTTGCCCCGGTGGCCCATCAGAAACAGCAGACTACGGTTTTGGGCGTAAAGCCGATCCACGAGGCTGATGTCGCCCACCACGCGGGCCAGTACTTCCTCGGCCGTGGCGGTGCGGAGTTTGATCGTCTCGACGATCAGGTCGGTCAGGTGCCGGTAGTACCTCTCTCCGATTTGATCGATTTCAGCCGCTGACTTGTCAGGAAAACTATGGCGCAGATTTTGCAGGATTACCTTTTTGCGGTACCCTACCCAACCGAAAACGATGCGACTAAGCACCGTAGAGATGCGGTACAAGCTTTGCCAGGAAATACGGGAAGCCCGATCCAAAAGGCCAATCACAAAATTACGGTCAGAGTTACTGGTACTTTGCTGCATTTGAATAGTAAGCCGCTCAGTCGAATTGTTTTCTGCGGAAAGTGTTTGTTCATCGTCTCAAAAATCACCAACCTAACTTAGCTATCAACTAGATCCACACCCCTACCCTATGAGCAAAAATAACAATGGAATGCCCCTCCTGCGCCATGATGATCGACGCGGATAGCAGTACCTGCCCGATTTGCAGCTACGAATTCCCCAGGCAAAGCCGCTGGATTCAGATCGTAGCGGTATTGTTGGTAGCGCTGTTTTTGTATATGGTGATATTTTGAGTGAAGGAGGCATAAAGTTAAGGAGTCAATATGGCACAGAGTTAGAGTTACTGCCAACCAGGTATCGTTACGAGTATAACGCTGACAACGTTTTGAACGCTGTCAGCGTTGAACCATCTCCTCACTCCTCATTACACAATCTTCTTAGCGGCCATGGCGGCGCCGATGATGCCAGCCTCGTTACGGCTTTCGGCGACCAGGATCGGGACGTCGATCGTGAGGCTGTCCTGAAACTTGTGGTACTTCTTGCTGGCTCCGCCGCCCAGAATGATCAGGTCGGGCGAAAACAGCCGTACGATGTGGTGCATGAAAACGTCGAGCCGCTTGCCCCATTTTTTGTAGCTGTGGCCTTTGCGCTTGCGGGCGGCATCGGAGGCGTAGTACTCGATGGGTTTGCCGTTGGTATGCAGCAGTCGGCCCAACTCGAAGTTGGGCAGCAGGGTACCGTCGTGAAATACACCCGAGCCGATGCCTGTACCCAGCGTGAGCACAAACACCAAACCCTCCTTGTCGACACCCGAGCCAAAACTCATTTCGGCTAGTCCGGCCGCATCGGCGTCGTTGATGACGCGGAAGGGCTGCCCGGTGGCTTTGGCAAACAAATCGTCGATGTGCACGCCCACCCACTCGGGGTCCATGTTGCTGTGGCCGCGGGCAATGCCCTTGTCGATGACCGTCGGGAAGCCACAGCCCACCGGGCCGGTCCAGTTGAAGTGCTCTACGATCTCCTTTACTACCTTGGCGACCGCCTCGGGCTTGGAAGGCGACGGAGTCGGTATCCTGAATCGCTCGCCCGTGAGTTCGCCTTTTTCTATATCTACCGGAGCACCTTTAATGCCCGAGCCGCCAATGTCTATACCTAATATTTCCATGAAAATTGTTTTGAAAAGAAGGCCAAATATACATAATAAAGCTAATTCGAACCTTCCGCAAATGCATCCAAGCCCAGGACGAAGGGTACATGTCAAGATTTGGCACGGAAGTTTTAGGAAAGCATTTTATTCAATATTTCCCCAAATAAACAACCACAAACACAATGAAGAAATTAGCATTCAATATCATGCTGGCCGCCTCGGTATTTGCCACGGTTGCCTGCGACAACGACAACAACGACAGCACCGAGCAAGCGGAGGAAATCAACGAAGACAACCTCAGTGATGACATGGAAGACGCGCAGAGTTTGCCGTAGAGGTCGCCAACGGTGGCATGTTGGAAGTGAAACTGGGTGAGCTAGCCCAAATGAACGGATGCATCGCAAGCAGGTGAAAGGACTTCGGTAAGATGATGGTCGACGATCACAGCAAAGTCAACGACGAGTCTGAAGTCACTAGCCATGCAGAAGAACATCATGCTGCCCTACCACGTTGGGCAACGACTATGCAGGAAAAGTACGAGGAATTGAGCAAGAAAACAGGCAAGAATTTCGATGAAGCCTACGTCGAGTTTACGGTTAAAGACCACAAAGAGGACATCGAGAAGTTTGAAGAGCAAGCCGAGGATGGCAAGAATGCCGATTTGAAGGCATTTGCCGCCAAAATGTTGCCTTCGTTGCGAGCCCACCTGCAAAAAGTCGAGTCGATTGAAAATATGATCGACTAAGGCGGATCGCCAAAGATTGATAATCCAATAAAAAAGCGGGGCCAGAATCTCATCCTGGTCCCGCTTTTTTTTGTCGCAGATTACGCTCAGCGAACCTGCATCGTGTCGATCGCCAGGGTATCGGGCGTGATCTGGCGATTGTCGACCTCGTCCTCGGCCATGACGGGCGTTTCGTTGTCGCGGACGTTTTGGGTCGAGTCGTTGTCGCCGCAGGCGTAGAGGCTGGCAGCGAGGAGTAATAGGGCTAGTATTTTTTTCACGGTTTCTGGAATCTTAAATAACAAAAGACAAAGGTATCACAAATCTTGAGCAGAGACTTACGGCTTTATGAACTGGGTACTCATATTATAACTGGCAAAGATACCAAGGCCCCCTTTGACATTGGTATAGATCAGCGAGGGCTCAGTAAACGGATTCTCGCCGTTTTGCAAACGTAACGAGCGATGGTACTTGAAGTAGTCGGCATCGGTATTGTAGCAATTGCAAATACACCCCCAGGCTGAATGGCTGCTTTGTGGGTTCGAGCCGTTGCGTTATTTACATAGGGATAGTTGTAATAGTTGGCGTTTCTACCTATTCTCCTTTCGAATCTTGGAGAGGCAAACCCATTTCCATCGAGGTTGACATCGTTCTGTAAGTCGCTACGAAACTCGTTCCGCCATTACTAAAGAACGCTTGGATGCGGCTTCTTTTCTCGTAATACTTTTTTTCCGCTGCTACAAACGTGAAATAAGGTACCTCAATTTCCTCGTAAGCCTTCACCCTATAATAGTTGCCATTCCAGCCACATCATCCCAAGTAAATGTAGCGACCAGTGCCGTGTCCAGTCTATTCCCAAACCGCTTGGATATGATCGTATCCAACGTGAACTTTTTATCGGTACTGCTCCTTCGGAACGGTACAGCTGGCGGTAATGATCCGCTTGCCGTCGGTGGCGGTCAGGGTGTATTGCTGACCGCTCTGATTGGAAACTGGCTCGTCGGGAGCTCGCATACACCAGATCCTTTTTTTGAAACGGCAGCGTTACGTGCCTGACCGTCGCTTATCGTAACCTGGGCGATCGGTAACGGATCGCCAGTTCTGATGCTATCCCCGTCGAATACCGTGAAGACTTCCACTGTGGGTGTAGGTACTCAGGATCGGGCTGGTCTGGCTTACTTTGATACGTATGATGGTATCCTGCGGGCGATATAAACCCGAACATCGTCAGCTGGGAATCGACTTTGGTCAGTTTGTCTTCCGGTACGGTCTGCACCAGCGAGTCGCAGGAAGTCAGGACCAGCAACGTAAAGAGAAAAATGGAGTACGTTTTTGATTTCATGATTTTGTCGGATGGAATAATCAGGTACCTAAAAAGCTGACCACTCAAAATTTAAAGTTGTAGCTAATTGAAGGGATGAACGGAAAAAGAGATACCCTTTGTAAGACCGTCTTACTGGATTGCGATCCATTGCCGAAGGTGGGCCGCTCTTCACTACCCAGCTGATAAAAAAACGGATTCCGGCGGTTGTAGGCATTGTATACCCCAAACTCCCAGGTACGCTCGTGCCGCTTCATTTTTTTGTGAAACTGGATGGCGACATCCAGCCGATGGTATGACTCGGCGCGGAAGCTATTTTTGGCCCCGTATTCATTGACACTCCTGCCAAACCAATTCAGTTGGTCCGGCCGGAACGATTGAGTCGACAGGTTATCACCGTACGCATTGAATCGGGAAAGGGGCAGCGTCAGCGCGTTGCCCGTACCATATACCCAGGTACTCGACAGCGTAATTCGTTTGCTCAACTCGTAAATCCCCACCACCGAAAGGTCGTGGCGGCGGTCGTAGCGGGGGAAGAATATCTCGCCAAAGTTCAGCTCAGGAAACTGCCATTTGGTCCACGAGAGCGTGTAGCCCACCCAGCCCGATAAGCGTCCGGTCTTTTTCTGCACCAGAAACTCGGTACCGTACGACCAGCCGCGCCCGGCCGTGACGTTATCTTCCCAGCTTAGTTCGTTGGCGTTATCGCCCGACAGGCTCAGGAACGACGAGCCTTCTTTGTAGCTCAGAATCCGGTCCATGTTTTTGTAGTACCCTTCCCAGGTCAACGTCAGGGCCGGACGTTCGAGGTCTTTGGCAAAGCCGATCGCTACCTGGTCGGACTGCTGCGGGTCGACGCGGTCGGTGGTGGGTACCCACAGGTCGGTGGGCAAGCCCAGCCCGGTATTGGAAAGCAGGTGAACGTACTGATTCATGCGGGCGTAGGAAGCTTTGAACGAGAAATCTTCGGCCAGCCGCAGCGCCGCCGAAAAGCGCGGCTCGGGACGCACAAACGTTTTGGATTCGGTTTGGAAAGTACTCATCCGCATCCCCACATTCATCTTCAGAGCAGGAAACGGCTGCCAGACGTCTTGCACATACAGTCCGCCTTCGAGGCTATTGACCGGCGTAACCGAGCGTTCGATCGACTCGTTGAGGAAAGAACCGGCGATGGCCAGGGCCGAGGGCACAAAGCGGTGGGCGGTGAGTTGCGCCCCAAACTTTATGGCGTGGCGGACGTTGGGGTAAAAATCAAAGTCGGTCTTGATGCTGAAATCCCGAATCTGCGAATTATATTCCAGGCTAAACTCATCACTAATGCCCCCGTTCTGAGCCAAGTTTTTATTATAGGCTGACACCCCAAAATTAAAATTACTCGCGATTAAAGACGTATTGGCAAACAAACGCTGCCCAAACAGGTGGTTCCAGCGAAGCGTGGCGGTAGCATTGCCCCAATTCAACCCATTGCGCGACTCGACGTTGGGTCCGGTTTCGTTGGCGTAGAAACGATCGCGACCGAAGTACCCGCTGAGGTATACCTTGTCCTTTTGCCCAAAATCGTAGTTGACCTTAGCGTTGAGATCGTAGAAGTAGTAGCCCGGCTTGACCTTCGTGGTTTGGCCGGCCTGCTGCGAGGCGATAAGTGGCGCGGCCAGTACGTCGATGTAGGTACGTCGGCCCGAAATCAGGAACGAGGATTTCCCCTTGGCAATCGGCCCTTCCAGGGTCAGTCGGGACGAAATCAGGCCGATGCCGCCCTCCCCGTGGAGTTTGTCTTTGCTCCCCTCCTTCATGTTCATGTCCAGCACCGAAGACAGCCTCCCGCCGTACTGCGAAGGAAAGCCGCCCTTGGTCAGCTCGACGCTTCGGAGAGCGTCGCTGTTGAAAATGGAGAAAAAACCAAATAGGTGGCTGGCGTTGTACACCACGGCATCGTCGAGGATGATCAGGTTTTGGTCGGGTCCGCCGCCGCGTACGTAGAGGCCCGTTTGTCCTTCGGTACCTTTCTGGACGCCGGGCATGAGTTGCAGTACTTTCAGGACGTCTTTCTCTCCAAAAAATGCAGGTACCTTTTTGATTTGCTCGATCGGGATTTCGATGGTGCTCATTTGGGGCGAGCGGCTCACGTAGTCCTCTTGCCGCCGCGCCGAAATCGTCACCTCTTCCAGCTGGTTGACGCTGGTCAGTTGCACATTGATTTGCGTGTCCTTATTAAATTCAAATTCCTTGATCGTCTTTTCATACCCCACGAAAGAATAATGCAGCCGAAGCGTGTCGCTGGCGGGCATCGTGAGTGAATAAAATCCGTAGGTATTCGTCACCGCGCCGTAGGGGGTACCGGGTACGTACACGTTGACGCCCGGCAGTTGCTCCTGGCTCCCCGACTCCCGCACAAATCCGCTAACGGTGAAGGTACTTTGGCCAATGGCGAAAGTGGAAGCAAAAACAAGACAGCAAGTAAATAATAATCGCATGAAAGAGCAGAATTGGGGTGGTATACCGACGACGACCCCTTTTTGGGGATATTGGTTGGAAGGTATAGTAAATGTTTATGGAAATAGGCTTTTTCAGCATAATCCGGTACCCGTAACCCTTCCTCCATGCTCACCCTGCTGACCATCCTGCTGGCGCTCGCGCTCATCATCGTTTCCATCATCAAGTTCGACATCCACCCTTTCCTGGCCCTTTTCGTAGGGGCTATTCTGTACGGCTTGTTGTCGGGGATGGACGGAGAGTTGATTTTAAAATCCATTTCTGAGGGGTTCGGTGGGGTACTGGGTAGCATCGGGCTGCTCATTTTGCTGGGGGTACTCATAGGTACTTTTCTGGAAAAGACGGGCGGGGCGTTCGTCATCGCGCAGAAGATTCTGGCCCTGATCGGCGAGAAATCGGTCATGCTGGCGATGATGGTGACGGGTTATATTCTCTCGATTCCGGTATTTGGCGACAGCGCGTTCATCATGATGAACCCGATCAACAAATCGCTGTCTTTCAAGGGTAAGCTACCCTACGCCTCCACCACGGTGGCCCTCACGCTGGGCATTTCGGCCAGCCACTCGCTGGTACCGCCCACCCCCGGCCCCATCGCGGCGGCGGGTATCCTGAACGCCGACCTGGGCATGGTGATATTCTACGGACTCATTATCAGTACCCTGGCGATGGTACCGGCCTTTTTCTTCGTCAAGTACTTTACCAAGAATGTCCACCTCGAACCTAAGTTTGCCGAAGTCGAAACAACGGTTCAGCACGGCAAGCGGCCCACGCTCGGCAAGGCTTTCCTGCCGATCATCATCCCACTGACACTCATCGTGCTGGCTTCCATCGCCAAGTACCCCACCCTACCCTTCGGCGACAATGCCTTCACGACGGTACTGCTGTTTGTGGGTAGTCCGGTCATCGCGCTGCTCCTCGGCGCGTTTCTGGCTTTCCTACTGCCCGAAAAATTTGACGCCAAGCTACTTTCCTCCTCGGGTTGGGTGGGCGAGTCGCTGCTGATCGCCGCGCCCGTCATTCTTATCACTGGCGCGGGCGGCGTTTTTGGCAAAATGTTGCAAAACTCCGGCATCGCCGACCTGGTCAGCGCCAACCTCAATGCCGCTTCCTGGGGTATCTTCCTGCCCTTCCTGATGGCCCTGGCGCTCAAAACCGCCCAAGGCTCCTCGACGGTGGCACTTATCACCACGGCCTCCATCGTCGCGCCGCTGCTGGCCGCGCTGGGGCTGGACAGCGAGACGATGCGGGTCTTCGCCGTGCTGGCCATCGGCTCCGGCGCCATCGCCATTTCCCACGCCAACGACAGCTTCTTCTGGGCCATGACCCAGCTTTCGGGTATGAATATCAAGCAGGGCAACCAGACGCACAGCCTGGGAACTTTGGTACTTTCGGTGTCGGCGATCCTGGTGATTTTTGTGCTGACGCAAGTAGTGGGGTAGGAAGGTGGTATGGTGCCGCCCAGAGGGCTACGAATAGTCGTCACTCGGCAGCGAGCCGAGCGACTGCTGGGGCATACCACGCGTTGCCAGCGCAGAATTTTGGTATATTGCGTTTCGATGACTACTTCTGGTACATTATAAACCTATGAGATTGATTGGACACCACACTTGCGATCAGGAAGGCACGGTTCAGGAAATAGAGGAGCATGGCCCCTTTTTATCGACTCACATTGATACTGAAGCTAATCAACACAAGTTTCTGGGTACGGGCTATTATTTCTGGGATAACAACCTCAAAAGAGCGCACATTCACGGTCAAAGCACCTATCGAAGAAGGTACTATATTTTTGAATCCAAACTGGATCTGGACGAAGATGAGTTCTTGGATTTGGCTGGCAACAGGATAGACATGATTCACTTCCAGGAAATCATGGAAAAGCTGAGAGAGGCCATTAGCGAGACCAAAGACTGGACCTTGGCTCACTTTATCGAGTTTTTGAAAAAGAAAGGTGCCTTCCAATATCGTGCGGTTCGGGCGTTGGATATTAACGCTATACCCGCGAAGGGTATCAAATTTGTTGCTGATAGAGAGAATTATACCAACCTGAATCCAGTTTTCATAATCTGCCTATCGGACACAGGCTCAGACATAGTCAGTACGTTCAGACATCTCAAAACTTTTCCCGAAAATGGATAGTAAAGCACAAATTCACGAGAGAACTTTATCTTTCCTCGAAGAGTATCTTAAAAACACTCCTTCCGATGTCATTCGAAGAGATATAAAGGAAATTGACGAAACTGGTTTCTCCGGCCCATCTGCGCATGAATACTTTTCAAATTTCAACAAATATTATTTGGGTGAACATATCATTCAGGAAAAATCACATGCTACTGGCAAAGCGAGGAAGGTTCAGAGGAAGAAGCTTTCCAATTTGACATAGGCTTAGCAATCAGGGTGATTGTGGATTTTTTAGATAGTAAAAGCAAAACCACATGAGAACGCTCACAGTTGAACTCGTCAATGATAAAGCCCTTGATTTGCTGAAAGACCTGGAAGCATTGGAAATTATTCGACTTCTGGATTCAGATCAGCCATCCTCATTGGGTGTCCGCTTGTGGAGTTTAGAAGGAGAGCACAGCATTCCCGACAATTTCAATGAGCCTTTGGGTGATTTGAAAGACTATTAGTAATGGTGTTATATTCAGCGGGAATATGGATGGCCGAGGCTCAGTTGCAAGCTGGCTGTTGCAGACCTTTTGCTCGGATCGCGTTGCAAACGCGAGGTGATGCGACGCCCGATCACAGATCGGGGTCAGCGGGTACTTTGGTATATTACTTGAAACCGATTCTTAAACACTATGCCAATTAGTTCCAAGTCACTATTCCATTACACTAGCAATGGGTTTGCTGGACTAACCAGTATTTTGCAAAATGGATTTAAGGTATCACTATGTACTGAAACAAAAACGTCAGATCTTAGTAATGGCAAGAAGCTAATTGAAAAATTGGCGGTACCAATGCTCTGCTTCTGTGACATCCCCCTTTCAGTAATCAGTAATCACTCGAAGACATATAGCAGCGAGATGGAAGGGGTTTATGCAATTGGAATGAAAAAGGAGTGGGGTATCAAACACGGCTTAAATCCAGTAATTTATATTCCAGATGAGTCTAATATAGCTTGGCATATTCAAAGGCTCCCATTACTTTATGAAAACATATGGGCAACCAGGCAACTTAGTGAAGATTTAATAGCTAATAACCACCTATTAGCAGTAGGAAAAGATTCACAGTTGGATTTTTCAACACTTATAACTGTAATGGAGGCTGGCGATTTGCTTGTAAAGCATTTGTCTTTTGAAAGTCATAGAATGGTAGATCAATACATTGAAATGACGCCAATCCCGTATATAACTTTATTTTACAAGCCTTATATAGATACTTATTTTAGAGGTGGATCTACCATGCCAGATTACAATTTCTACAATGAAAGAGAATGGAGGTATATCCCAAGAGACTTAAGACCTATCCACGTTTTTTTTGAACCGGACCCTAAAATTGAGCAAGCTGCAAAAAGAGACGGGAAGGAAGCTGAAGAATTATATTCTCTTAGCTGAAACTTTTTTTATGTCAAGCGCGGATAATCACGTTTATGATAATTTAGTTTTTGAGCCTGATGATGTAACGTTCATCATCGTCCCTGATAACAATGATGCTACTAGGGCAATAGATTTTATCAATCGTAATATGAAAGAAAATGAAATAGCTAAACAGACATTTATTTCAAAGATCATCTCGTATAAGACCATTCAGGAAGACATCTTCTCCCACTAACAAAGGCTATCTCCGCTGAGAGCCAGCCAAGCGACTGCGGGGCCATGACGCAACTTTCGGGCATGAATATCAAGCAGGGAAATCAGACGCACAGCCTGGGTACTTTGGTACTGTTGGTGTCGGCGATTATGATTATTTATGTGCTGAAGCAGGTGGTTGTGTAGGTTCGAGGTTGTCAAGTCGCGGACTTGCTGTATCATTAACCACCAGTTGCAAACTGGCGGTAGCGGAGATGAAATTCACGGAAGAGTTGTAAAATGCCTGGTATTCTCTCTCTTCTCACACAGAACAATTATAAATGTTAGACAATTATATTCTCTCTCTAATCATCCCAACTTTGGGAGTAATTACATCTGTGATAACTGCCTCACTCTCTTACTATTTTACAAAAACTCAACAGATACGTAACGAAAACAGGAAGTTAAAAGAGGAGTTTTTTAGGAGTTTCATAAAATCAGTAAGTGATGTAGCAATTGATAATAGTGATCCGATTGCACAAAAAAATCTATCTGAAAAATTTAATACTCTGACATTAGTTGGTAGTAAAGAGGTAGTGGAAAGACTTATGCTGTTTCATGAAGTGACTAATCGTGAATGGGTTGCTAAAATGGGTGACAACTATCTGTTGGAACATGATAAGCGCCTTAGGGATCTGATAATAGAGATGAGAAGAGATCTTTTTGGAAGGAAAAACAGAGAGAGTGACTTCCCTTCTATTCACCTCGTAGGTAGAGGAGGTATGAAAACGAAATGAAAATTTTCATTAGTGCCTTCTCGCCCTGATTCGTAATCGGGGCGCACATTCCTTCGCGTTTGCAACGCGAATACCCGCAAAGGGCATCCCGTACGTTCTATTACGTCGCCGGACGTAGATCTCTCGAAGGAAGACTACCGACGTTACCAAGTACCACATCCCCAATCTACCAGTTGCAAACTGGCAGTAGCGTCAAGAGGTCAAACTGCATTAAAAATCAAGAACAAAACGAACCGCATAAAGTACCAACATGAATCAAACAACTACCTTTTCTGAACTGGAAAAATTGAAGGAGGAGCAACTACCTGTTCCCAAGCACAAGCTTCATGATTGGACTCATTTTGCCGGATTATATGCGGCTGAGCACGTCGCCGCTACGGAGTTTGTCATCGGGGCCACCTTTGTGGCTTTGGGTGCAAAGACAATGGATATTATCATCGGTTTGCTAATAGGTAACGTACTGGCCATCCTGAGTTGGACATTGATTACTACACCGATTGCGGTCGATACCCGCCTGAGTCTTTATACCTACCTCAAAAAAATTGCGGGTGGTCAGATGTCCAAATTGTACGATTGGGCTAATGTCTTGATTTTTACGGTTATTTCGGCGGCGATGGTGACGGTCTCGGCAACAGCGGTTCGCTTCGCTTTCGATATTCCTGCCCAATTGAACTGGTACCCCTCTAATGTTTGGTTTGTCCTAATCGTACTACTGGTAGGTGCATTCGCCGTATTCGTAGCCATCTATGGTTTCGAGGCAGTGTCTGATTTTTCAGGAATATGTGCGCCGTGGCTTTTTGCGATGTTTACCAGTGGTGCTTTGGTTTTATTACCTGCTTTGTCTTTGGATGTTTTAGGAATAACACTTCCCGAAAGCTGGGCACAATTTATAGACCTCGGTAATCGATCTGTCTGGACGGGGGTAAACAGCAATGGAGAACCCGGCATAGGCTTGGTGGAAGTGATTGGTTTTGGTTGGGCAGCCAACACGATCACGCATTTCGGACTGGTAGATATGGCTCTGTTGCGTTATGCCAAAAAGAAATCATACGGCCTGGCAACAAGCACGGGAATGCTCTTTGGACACTATATTGCCTGGATTGCCGCCGGTATTATGGGGGCTGGGGCAGCCGTCATTTTGGGAAAATCAATTGCGGAGCTTGATCCGGGTGATGTGGCTTATTATGCTTTGGGTTGGTCGGGATTTGTGATTGTGATTGTGGCAGGATGGACTACGGCCATCACCAACTTGTATCGGGCAGGGTTGGCGGCACAAGCAGTCTTTACAAAATTTTCAAGCAGAACGACAACGATGGCCGTAGGGGTGGCCATGACCGTTATCGCCTGTTTCCCATTTGTCTTTTCGCAAATTCTACCCCTGCTGACTTACGCGGGATTGTTAGTCGTCCCCGTTGGTGCGATCGTATTTACAGAGCACCAGATTTTCCCCAAAATCGGTTATACAAGATATTGGTCAAAATATCAGAACTATATCCATCAGACTCCCGCGGTTGCCTCCTGGGGCTTGGGTTTGCTATTTGGCTTTGGCTTGAATTTCCTGAATGTGATGTCGTTTTATTACTTGTTTATTCCTACCTGGTTTTTTACGATCGCTGTGTACACACTGCTGGCTGGAAAATACGGGGCAAAGCAAACGTATCCAGAAGCCGAAGCAAAAGAACAGGAATTCAACGCGTTGGTTGAACAATACCACCAAAAGCTGGCTGGTGAAGAACCGCTACCAGTAAAAGACGCATCGTTGCTATCGAAATTGTTACAAACTGTGGCGTACCTGGCATTGGGTGTTACCTTGGCGTTAGCTATATATGTACTAGTCGGAAGCGGCGATGAAAGTACTTATATCGCTAATCGAGAGACCTTTTATTTCTACGGTTTTATTTGCACACTGACCTACTTTGTAACAGCCTATTGGGCGATGCAGCGAGGTAAGCAGGTTGCATAATATAAAGGGAATTCTAATCAAAGAACAGCATGAATTTAAATCAAACTACGCTTTCAAAAATTTCGGAACAGGTACCTTGTCCGACTTACGATAGACAGCAACTGAAAAATGGTATCGTTCACTTTGGTGTAGGTGGGTTTCACCGTTCGCATGAAGCGTACTACATTCATCAACTATTAGAAAAATACAACGCTACGGACTGGGCAATATGTGGCGTAGGTTTGCGTGAAGCCGACCGAAACATGGCAAATGTTTTACAAAAGCAGGATTGTCTTTACACGCTGGTCACGCAGCACCCCGACGGAAAAGTCGAAAGCGAAGTCATTGGTTCGATTATGGACTATCACCTGGCAGTGGATGATCCTCAATTAGTCATTGACATGATGGTACACCCCAATACCAAAATTGTCTCGCTCACGATAACCGAAGGAGGTTATAATTTCAATTCCACGACTGGTGAGTTCGATTTTGAAAATCCTGATATCAAACATGATCTGGAGCATCCGAATCAGCCTAAAACGGTTTATGGTTACCTGATGGCTGCCTTGCGAAAAAGACATGCGCAGGGATTACTGCCATTCACCATTTTGTCTTGCGACAATATCCAGCACAACGGCGACATGCTTCGTAAAATGCTGTTGGCTTTCGCCCAAAAACAAGATAAAAACCTAGCGAATTGGATAGCGAAAGAAGTAGGTTTTCCCAATTCTATGGTGGATAGGATTACTCCTGCCACCACACCCGAAATCATCAGTTATTTACAAAATACGCATCAGATCACGGACGAATGGCCTGTGGTATGCGAGCCATTCATTCAATGGGTAATCGAGGATAAATTTTCAAACGGGAGACCGCCACTCGAAGAATTGGGTGTTCAATTTGTGCCCGATGTTACGCCTTACGAAAAAATGAAAATCCGTTTGCTCAATGCAGGTCACTCTGTTCTGGGTATTACGGGCGCAATACACGGGCACTCCAACGATCGATGCCTGTATGGAAGACGCTGTTTTTGCAAAATTCATGCGTCAGTACATGGATAGGGAAGTCACACCAATTCTGGATGAGGTTGAAGGCATCGATATTGAAAAGTACAAGGATAGTCTGGAAGAACGTTTTGCCAACCCCAACATAAAAGATAGCGTGGGCCGTATCTGTGCTGAAAGTACCGCGAAGTTGCCCAAATTTTTGATCCCCACACTTCGGGAAAATTTGGAAACGGGTGGCAGCATCAAATACGCTGCCTTTATTTTGGCGGCATGGTGTTACTACAACGACAAAGGGGTAAATGATAACGGAGAACCGCTTGAAATTATTGATGCGCAAAAAGAAGAACTCCACCAAGCCGCAGAAAACACCGAAAACAACTGGACTGCCTTTTTGAATCAACCTGAAATATTTGAAAATCTTGTTGAGAACGAACGATTTGTAGAGGAATATAAGTCGCTTGTCAAAGTAATCTATAAGGAGCGCGCTATTCGAAAGCTGATGCGTGAACTGTTATGATTTATTATGAATGCGGTAGCTTTGAAAGCTACCATCTCTGATAGACAAGTCCAAAAGTGATAGGATACTAGCTCACTATGAATAAATATCTACTTGTAATAATCCCCATGAGATCGAAAACCAACCACACCTCGCTTCGCTTTGTTTCTCAATTCTTGCTGATCGTATGGTGCACCATCGCGTCAATCCTGCCCGCTTTTTCTCAGCAATCCACAACGCATACTTCTTTCAAACCCGGCGGTGAATGGCTCGATACCGATGGCCAGCACATCGACTGCCACGGTGGAAATATCATCTACGTGGATACTTTACAGACTTACTACTGGTACGGCGAACACCGCGGCCAGCCGCGCGGGGCCTCCTGCTATTCTTCCAAAGATCTCTACAATTGGAAAAACGAAGGGGTAGTGTTAGACAAAGGGGAAATCGAAATTTTTGAGCGGCCCAAAGTCGTGTACGATGCCGCAAAACGTCAATACGTGATGTGGTTTCATTACGATGGCAAGGGCTATACTGTGGCCGAACTGGGCGTGGCGGTTAGCGACAAACCCACCGGTCCTTTTGTGGTACAGCACCACGAGCGACCCAACGGCCACGAGTCGCGGGACATTGGCATGTACCTGGAACCCGACACCAAAAAGGCGTACATCGGCTACGCCGCCGACCATACCAACAAGACCATTCGAATGGTCGAGTTGTCGGACGACTACCTCAGCACCACGACCCGCGACGTAGACATCGAGGCGCATTGCGAAGGACCGGGAATTTTGAAAAAGAACGGTACCTACTACCTGCTCACAAGCGGCTGCAGCGGCTGGACGCCCAACCCGGCTACCTACTACACCGCCAGGAATATTCTGGGGCCGTACACGAAGCAGGGCAATCCCTTCGTCGGCGATGCGGGCAATAACTCCTTCAATTCGCAGCCCTGTTATATTTTCAAGATTCCGGGCTATAGAGATGCTTACCTCTACATAGGTGACCGCTGGAACGGTGGCGGGCGGCCAGACTCACAGTACGTGTTTTTGCCCATTACGATCACCGAGGACGGCAAAATGGAGCTTCATTGGTACAAAGAGTGGGATTTGAGCATGTTCACGCCGGAAAGGGCAAAACGCTAGTGCGTTACGGTTTTGTCGCAATACACTCGTACTCGATGAAGTTAATTTGATAGATTGTGAATTTGGTCTAGCTTTGTGCGTTTTTTATTTATCCAAAAATAATTTTTCTTCCCTTATGAATACCAAACAGATTTTCGCCGTCATATTATTGATATTTGGAATCGGAGCGCTGATCTACACCGCCATTCAAGCACTGAACGGCGGCAATTTCAAGGAACTAATCGTTTACGGGATCCTGGGATTCGTTTTCTTTTCATCGGGTGTGACGTTGATGCGCACGGTTCGGGATTCCTGATAATCGCCTGGACCTAACTCATTTTGACAGCGCGTTACCCTTTTTCCTCAATTAGGGCAATATTTCCTCTTTGGCGCGCTATGCGTTGGTTGAGGTATGTCGGCTAGTATGAATCAGTTAGGGAGCCGTGCGTATGGTTGCATCCGTAGGGGTAGGATTGGAACAAAATTAGGAGGTAAAGCAGGGCAGGCGAATGCAATTTTGCCGGACCTGCCCGGCTTCCAACCAAAACCAACCTACCTATGGATATTTTCAAAATAGAGCAGTTCAATAAGTTACTCGACATCAAGGGGCTGCACCATGTCACGATCTACTCTCCCACCAGCCGCGATTCCACCGACAACTACCAAAAGGATAAGATTAACTTCAAAAACCAATTGCGCGAGGCCGAAAAGCAATTGGAGAGCCTTTACAAAATGACGGAAGGCAAGGCCGAGGCTTACCTGAAACCCGGCTACGATCTGCTCGACAATGAGGACTTCTGGCGGCATGGCTCCGACGGACTCGCTTATTTTCAGAGCTCGGCTGGTACCCAGATCAACACCCTGCCCATTGAGGTCGAATCCCCTTCGGCCTATGTCGGCAAAAATTTTATGCTGCGTCCCTTGATCCCGCTGCTCAATGCCGATGGACGTTTTTATATCGTCAATTTGAATTTAAAGGGCATCACGCTTTTTGAAGCCACCGAAGCCACGATATCTGAAATCGTGCTGGATGATCCCGAATTCAACCAACTTACCGATTATACCAAGTACCTCGAGCATCAAGAACAGACGGGCGCGCGTCCTACTTCGGGTGGAGCCAGCGGTACGGTGCACTACGGCCAAGGCGGTGGTAATGATTCGGACAAAGAAGAAATCCAGCAGTTTTTTCACAAAGCCAGCAAGCCGGTCGACGACATCATTCAATGCGATCCGCTTCCGGCTATCATCGCGGGCGTCGATTACCTGATTCCGATGTACAAATCGGCCAGCGACTACAACAAGTACGCCGAGGACAGCATCCAGGGTAGCTTTACGACCGACGATGCCGCTACGCTTCATGCAAAAGCATGGGAAATCATGGGCCCTAAGTTTGACAAAGACCGCGATGAACGTTTCGAGAAGTACGCCGAACTAGGCAACGGCGACTGGGCTTCTTCCGATAAGAAAAAGGTCATCATGGCTGCTATGACGGGCCAGGTGGAAACCCTGTTTGTGCTGGAAGATGCAGCCATTTGGGGCGTTTTCAACGAGCAGATGTACGAGCTCGAAATCGAGCCCGCCGCGACGCCCGAAACCACCGACCTACTTACCGAAGCTGCCGTCAAGACGATTACTCAGCAAGGTACCGTCTACCAATGTACCCCCGAGGAAATGCCAGAAGACGGCGCCGTCATCTCCGCCATCTTCCGCAATCCAGTAACGATTTAGTGGATAGTGGAGCGTATGGACATTCGATAATTCAGTACTCTCGAACTACCACGAAAAGGCCAGGGTACGATCATTCGACTGCCCGGCTTTCTACTTTCATATAAGAGATACTTTCCATCCCTTGCCGCTGGCTTTAGCCTGCGGGCCACTCAAACCGCATCATCTCATAACTCCTCACTCAAACCCCAGACGTCGCTGCTTTCATCTTAGCCATCCCGGTTTCGGCCACGAGCAGGGCGTCCTGAGCGTAGTAAGCGGGATTGAACACTTCCAGCGATAAAATAACCGGCTTCTCCGGATTCTTCAAGATGGTAAATAGCTCCTTCATCGGTCCGACGCCATCGCCGGGGTACACCCGATCGGCGTCTTTGATGACGTCTTGCGCGGGGCTGGCGGGATAATCGTTCACGTGGAATATCTCAATGAAGGGTTTGCCTACCCAAGCCGCCTGCGTAAGGCCGGAGCCACCACGGTACAGGTGGTACACATCCATGAGTACCCGCGCTGAGGGGCTACCGCTTTCCACGGCGATGTACATGAGTTCGCTGAGTCGGCTCAGGGTTTTGGAAAAGCCCCAAAGTTCGAGTTGGGGCACGACGCCGGTTTGATCGCCCAGGTCCAGGATGGTGCGGTAGCGTTCGGCGATGGCTTTCAGGTCGGTGAGCGATTCGGTGGTGGCACCCATCGGCGGGGCGGCAATGCGCTTGCAGCCGATTTCGGAAAGCATACCCATTTCGCGTTTGAGTTGCTCGAAAGCCTTTTTGCGGGTAGCGGCGTCGTCCACGATCCAGGGCGCAAAGCCGATGGCGTCTTCGACCTGAATGCCCGACGCATCGAGGTGTTTGCGGGCGTCGGCCGTGGTACCGCCCGCGTCGAGGTACTTCTGCAAGCTATCGATCCAGATTTCGACGTGCCGGTAGCCCGCTTTGGAAGCTACCTCGATTTCTTTCATAAAGCCCAGCTTATGGCCTCGCAACGTACTCATGTTGAGGGCATACTTGAAGGCTTCTTTTTTGGCAGTTTCGTTCGGAGTAGTGGCGGAAGTGATACCAGGCAAAGCGGACAGGGCCGTGGAGGCGGCGAGGCCCGCAAGGGCCTGACGACGGTTGATCATGGAAGTCTGTTTAGTTTTAAAGGATAGATGAAAAAGCGATGTCGATTCCAAAACTAATCATTACCAACCAAATCAAGCTTTGAACACCCATTTCCGAATGCTCAGCTTAGCTGTTTCCATGGCGCTATGGAGTTCGTCGGCATTCTTGAACTCCAACTGATCCAGTTCACGGTACTCCACGTCCACCTCGAAGGTATCGGGTTCGAAGGGCCAGGGTTCGAGCCGAAGCCGTTCTTCGTCATCTTGCCAGATTTGGTACATCTTCCCGTCCGGTCCGACGCTCACATCCATTTTGCGCTGTTCGGGCTGAACTTGATCCATGCACAGTAGCAGCGACAGCGCATCGCACCATTCCACGAATCGGTAGGTAGATTCAGCCAATTTTTTGCTGATTTTCAATTCTTTTCGAGCCGCTTTCTGAAATTCCAGTTGCTCCTCGACAAACGCCTTTATGTCGGCGTCTTCGTACTTTTTATCTTCATACAGGAAAGTCGTGTGCATCGAAGTGAGCAGCGCGTTCCACTGGCTTTTGGCCGTGGCGATTTCCATCACGCCGCGATACTGCGCGGCGCTTCGGCCCAGCAATTTGAAGTGCTTCGGCGCACCGGCTTCGGTCAGATTTTCGGCCATCTGCGACTCAGGTACCCCGTCGTCGTGCTCGGCGATGGTGAGCAGTGTTTTCAAGAAATGCGGGGGGCGGTTGGCGATTTTCCAGTGAAAGGCCAATTCGGCGGCCAGCAAGCCGTGGGCCCGCTGGTAGATTACCTCCCAGCCCGTAGGGATGGATTTAACGATCATAGTATATTATCAAAAAGCTATTCGAGGCCCAAATGCAGGCGAACTTCGGCTTCCGATAACACAACCATGCCTGACAAAAGGGCGGGCAGCAACGACTGCTTGGTCGACTGCTCCATGCGGGATTGCAAAGCTTGCATCTCCTCGTATTCCACTTCGTGAATACGCGAGGCCAGCTTGCCCAGCATGTTGCGGGCCACGATCTGCTCGGCTTCTAACTTGGCAATTTTGACGGAAAGTACTTCCAGGTACTGTAGCACGGGTTGTAGGTCGTTCAAGGGAGGATTTAAGAGATTGAAGCTGAAAGTAGAAAGTTTAGAGTTCAAAATTTTTAAACGTGGTCGATCTTGGAGTCCAAACTTTTTTCAGAACGTACGTCCCGCCAAAAAGGTATGAAAAAGGCACTTCCCGCTCGCGCCGAAAGTGCCTTTTTCTACTAAAAACAAATCGTTTACTTGTTGGCCACGAGCTTCACTTTCATGGCTACGTCGTTGGAAAGTACCATTTCCTGCACTGGGTGCTTGAACGATACATCGTACTTGGTGCGGTCGAAGGTCAGATCGCCCGACATGGTCACCTTGCCGTCTGCTTCGGAGATCACGACGTTTTTAACTTCCTCGGGGTTGGTTTTGCCGCGCACGGTCAAGTTGCCCATCACGGTGTCGCCGTCCGATCCCGTGATCTCGAAGGTGGCTTTGGGATGCTGCTCGACGGCAAAAAAATCGTCCGATGACAAGTGCCCTACCAATTTGGCGGGCGTTTGGTCTTTTTCGGCGTCATAATTGTCGTCAGTGGGGTTGATCGTACTCAGATCTACCTCGAAATTGCCGCCCGTGATCTTACCGTCGGTCACGGTTACGCTGCCGTCGGTCAGTTTCACATCGCCGGAGTGCGAGTACAACCCTACCATGTTGCCTTCCCACATTACTTCGCTGGAAGCGAGGTCGACGTTCATGGTACCGTCGGGTAGTCCGGCGATTTCCTCGGTAGTTTCCGAGTTTTCTTTGGAGTCACAGGCCACGAACGCAAACGAAGTTGCGGCCAAAAGTGCGAGCGAGAGAAGGTTCTTTTTCATGATGTTTTGTTTGGTATTATGGATAAATTAAAATTGATGTACCTACATCGGTTTTCACAACGACCTTTCCGGAGAAATGGTTCTTGCCCGCGCTTTCATTGTGGGTAGCCGTGCCAGGATTCGGTCATACAAGCTCGGTATTGCCTGAGGAGTACTTCATGTCGTATTTGAAAGAAGCAATGCGCCAACCTTCGGTCAGTTGCTTCAAATGCAGATTGTAAACACCGGCAAACTCCCGGGTTCTTCCCTGAGTGGCGGAACTTTTGAAATGAGTAGCGGTGGCATAAGCAAGTACCTCAGCGGTATTCACGTCTATCGTAACCAGGTAGTTCCCCGCCAAATGATTGACTGAGTCGACCCCCTCGAACCCCTTTTCCCACAGGTCGCAGATTTCCTGCGCCGCCATCTCTTTGTTTTTGCCCCCCATCGAAGACATGTCAAACTGAACCTGCTTGGTAAAAACCTCGCTCCGTAGGCCTTCCCAATTCCGCTGATCCGTGTAAACGAAAAGCCGGTTGACGACTTCCACGACTTGTTCCCTTCTGGTAAAGTCCGATCTTTCCATGTTTCTGTTTCCGCTATTTGTTTTTATATATGAATAGACATTCGATGCTTCAAACTACTTTAATTTCTCCTCAAACAATTTTAAAATCCGCTTATACTCGTCGGTCCAGGAGGACGGTTCCACGAAGCCGTGGTCTTCGAGCGGGTAGGCGGCGAGCTCCCAGTCGTCCTTTCCCAATTCGATGAGCCGTTGCGATAGCCGCGCCACATCCTGGAAATGCACGTTGACATCGACCATACCGTGGCAAATCAGCAGGTTGTTCTTAAGTCCCGCCGCGTGGTAGATCGGGGAGCTCCGGCGGTAGGCCAGGCTATCGAGCTGCGGCTCGTTCAGAATGTTGGCCGTGTACGGATGATTATAGGCCGCCCAGTCGGTGACGGGCCGGAGGGCCGCACCGGCCTTGAAAACGTCGGGCGTCGTGAACATCCCCATCAGGGTGATGAAGCCACCATAAGACCCGCCGTATACGCCAATTTTTTTCGGGTCGATTTTGTACTTTCTGACCAGCCACTTGGCCCCGTCTACGTTGTCGCTCAGATCTTTGTCTCCCATGGCGCGGTAGATGCCCGTGCGCCAGTCGCGGCCGTAGCCCGCGCTGGCCCGGTAGTCCAGGTCGAGTACCGTGTAGCCTTTGTCGGTGAGCAGGTTATGGAACATGTACTCGCGGAAGTAGTTGCTCCACCAATGGTGGGCGTTCTGCAGGTACCCCGCTCCGTGGACGAAAACGACCGCCCGGCCGTTGGACTTTTTGGGTTCGTAGACCCGCGCGTACACATCGGCTCCGTCGGTCGCTTTGAAGCTGATAACTTTCGCTTCGCGCCACGGGTAAGCCTTAAACTGCCTCGGTGGTCGATTGCGTAACCTGCTCGGCCGTAGCGTCGGGCGCGTTGTCGAGTAGAAACAGCTCCCAGGGCGTGTTGCTGTTGGAGTACCGGACCGCTAGTTTGGTCTCATCGGGAGAGAGCGCTACCTCGTGCGCGCCCCGGCCCTTCGTCAATTGGGTACGTGGCCCGCCAGTCACGGCCATTTTGTAAAAGTGCTGCTCACCGGGATGCACTTCGTTGGTGGTGAGGTAAAAGTGCTGCTTGTCGCGCGAAAGCTGGACATTCTGCACCTCAAATTTACCCTCCGTCAATTGGGTCTTTTTACCTGTCTTGACATCGAGTGAGTACAAATGAGAATAGCCATCGGCCTCGCTCTGAAAATAAATGGTGTGGTCGTCGAGCCAGCCGAGTTCGCCCGCGCTCTGCGCGTACCCGCCCACGCCCGGCCCACCGATCCAGGCCTCATCGCGCTGGCGGTCGAGCGGTTTCAAGCTAAGCGAATCGGGGTCGAAGGCCATGATCCAGCGGTCCTTGTTGTCCAGCGATCGTACCACCACCACCGCGTTGCGACCGTCTTCCGACCAAGAGGGGCCGTGTACTATCACCGGCCGCACTTTTTCTTTTTTCCAGGCGGTGTCCAGTTTGGGGTAGTCTTTCAGGTAGTCGGGCTTGTCGCCGATGCCCGGTAGTTTTTTGGTACTGACCTGCCGCATGGTGTCTTTGGCGATGTCGTACACCCAAAACTCAAATTCGGTAGCCGGGTCGCCAACCTTGGTGCGGGCGGGCAGGTCCTCGGTAAAGCCCGATTGTGTCACGTAGTTGGGCACAATTGTCCGCTTTGAGTTTTTGTCCGACTTGCTCAGTCGGTAGGTCACAAAGCGCCCGTCGGGGCTGAGCTGCTGGGCCGACACCTTCTTGTCGCCCAGATAAATATCTTTGGGCCGGAGCGCCTTTTCAGCCTCCGTGATTTTTTTGGCTGAATCTTTCCTGGCCTTCCGCTCCCGCAGGATATCGAAAAGCGCCAGTTGATCGCTTTCCAGCCATTTCTCTTCGTCTGATTTCTTAGCCTCAGCCTTCTTGGTACCCGATTTGAAATTGGTATGCTGCGTCAGCAATCCCGAGGCCAGCGCGATGCTATACAGGTTGTCATCCTTTTCGAAAATGACGCTCTGCTCGTCGCCGCTGAATGCCGGACTGCCCTCGATTTCGACGGTATTGGTCAACTGCCGCGTTTTGAAAGTCTGGCAGTCGAGCAGGTACAGGTCGCCGCTTTTTGTGTAGATTTTCAGGGTATGCAGCCTATTGTAGCTACCACGCGCGCCGGGTAGCTTGCGGCGGACGGCGGGCGGTACCTTGACAATTTTCTTATCCGACAGTTGGTACTGGTACAACGAATCACTCTCATTGGCGTCGGGATTCCAGTCAAAATAAATAATTTTAGAATCTTCATCCCAAAAAATCCCACTTGGGGAAGTGCCGACCCACGTTTTGGGGTCCTGCATGATTTTTTCAACGGTAAGTTGGGCATGGGCACTGCCGAACAGTATCAGAACCGCGCCTAAAATCATCGGTACATTTATTTTCATCAAGGATTTCGAGTTTAAAAATGGAATGGCAAGATAGCTATGAAAGTTTTAGGCGTATATTCGCAAGTCAAAAATTATCGTCTGCCCCTCATTTTGAATCAATTTTAACTTCTCAAAAACCACCAACCCAAATGCGCATGAAAATCTTTTCCAAAATGGCTTCGGCCGTAGTATTATTGGCCTTCATGGCAAGCTGCCAGGATCACGACGTGAACGGCGTGCTCGTTCAGAAGGAGCTTCGCCTCACCTCTGGCCAGGAAGTACCCCCCAACAACAGCATGGGCTTGGGTACCGCCGACGTTACGTACGACAGAAACACCCGCAAGCTGACCTACACCGTGAACTACCAAAACCTCACGGCTGCTCCCATGATGGGACACATTCACGGCAGCGCGCCACGTGGTGCCAACTCACCGGTGCTGTTTCCGTTCTCCGGCTTGCCCGCCTCCAATTCAGGACGCATTATGGGCAGCGCCGATGTACCGGCCGACAAAGAGATGGACCTGATGAACGGTTTGTTTTACATCAACCTGCACACGCCTACCTACCCCGGTGGCGAAATCAGAGGCCAAATTGAATTCTACGGCTTAGCGCGCAACATCACCAAAGCTGACATCCAGATGACGGGTACTCAGGAGGTACCGATGGTGAAAACCGACGCCTTTGCTGCTTTCGATGTGAACTACAACAAAGAAACCAAGCGCCTCAGTTACAGCATTAGCTGGAACAACCTGTCGGCACCCATCAGCGGCGCTCACATTCATGGTATCGCTGGCCGGGGCGTGAACGCACCGGTTGTGCATGGCTTCACCGATAAGATCCAGAAAACCACGCGCGGCAACTATTCCGGCTCGGTGCTAGTCGATGAGGTCAACATCAAGGAAGCCGACCTGCTGGCTGGCAAGTACTACTTCAACCTCCACAACTCGGTTTATCCAGCGGGCGAGGTCCGCGGCCAAATTGAGTTCTGACGACAATAAGTAAGGTTGTGGAAAAGGCGGACGGCACTTGTGCCGATCCGCCTTTTTTTGTTCACTGATGTCATTTTGATTGCAATCATTTCGTTCTGATCCGGGTTGACGACAACCAGCACTCCAAAACTACGGATTTGCCATTCCAGCGCCATTTGTCTACTTTTGTAAAAAAGTAGAATAATTCAACAATATTGCTTTCTGAAACGCGCTACCAATAATAATAACAAGAAATAATTATATGAAAATAATAAATCGTGAACTTGTAGAAGAGGATTATGAGGACCTGAAAGAAGCCATGATTGAAGCCTATAAAGGGCTGGGGGGCGAGTACTGGCGCAAGTCCAAGATTGACTCGCTGCTGGGCAAATTTCCCGAAGGGCAAATATGTGTGGAAGTGGATGGCAAAGTGGTAGCCGTGGCGCTTTCCATCATCATCGACTACCAAAAGTTTGGCGACCAACACACCTACGCTGAAGTAACGGGCGATCAAACTTTTAGGACCCACAACCCCAAGGGCGACGTGCTTTACGGAATCGAGGTTTTCGTGCATCCTGGGTACCGCGACATGCGGCTGGGACGTCGTTTATACGACGCGCGCAAAGAGCTCTGTGAGCGGTTGAATCTGAAAAGTATCGTGGCGGGAGGACGCATTCCCAACTACAATACCTACGCCAAGGAGATGACGCCCAAGCAGTACATCGATAAGGTGAAGCGCCGCGAGCTGTACGATCCTACGCTGACTTTCCAGCTTGCCAATGATTTCCACGTCAAAAAGGTACTTAATAATTACCTGCCCGGCGATACGGAGTCGCAAGATTACGCTACGCTGCTCGAATGGAATAACATTTATTTCCAGGCCGGAAGCACCCGCACCAATCCGTCGGATTCCATCATCCGAATCGGCGTAGTGCAATGGCAAATGCGGTTATTCAAGGATGTGAACGCCTTCTTTGAGCAGGTCGAGTTCTTTGTGGATGCGGTGAGTTCCTACAAGGCCGACTTCATTCAATTCCCCGAATTCTTCAATATGCCGCTTCTGGCGCAGTTCAACGACATGCCCGAGCCCCAGGCCGTGCGAAAGCTCGCCGATTACACCGCCGTTGTGCGCAAGAAAATGCAGGAGTTCGCTATTTCATACAATGTTAACATCGTAGGCGGTTCTATGCCGCTTGTAGAAGACGGCAAACTATACAATGCGGCCTACCTGTACCGTCGTGACGGTACGAGTGAGGAATTTCGTAAGATTCACATCACGCCCAACGAGGTGCGCCACTACGGCATGGTCGGCGGCGACGAGGTACGGGTGTTCGATACCGACTGCGGCAAGATCGGCATCGTGATCTGTTACGACATCGAGTTTCCCGAATTGAGTCGCCTCTTGGCGCGGCAGGGTATGGAGATATTGTTTGTCCCCTTCCTGACCGATACCCAAAACGGCTACATGCGGGTGCGCAACTGCGCCATGGCGCGCGCCATCGAAAACGAGTGTTATGTGGCTATTTCGGGCTGCGTGGGCAACCTGCCCCGTGTCGAGAACATGGATATCCACTACGCACAATCGGCGGTATTCACACCATCCGACTTCCAGTTTCCGACCAATACGATCAAAGCGGAGGCCACAGCTAACACCGAAATCATGCTGATCGTGGATGTGGATTTGCTGCAATTGAAAGAACTCCACGAGCATGGCTCGGTGCAGATCATGAAAGACCGCCGCACCGATCTGTACGATGTAGTAATGCGTAAAAAGCCGAAAGCCGCAAACCGAAATTGAAATACTCGTACCTGACGAGACGATGTAGATATCGAGAAAGAAAGGAGAATGAGGTATCTCATTCCTTTCTTTCTTTTCAACCCTTTCCTCCTACTGAATCTACCGCCCATGTACTTTGTTATACATAGTACCTTCCAATACCCCACCTTTGTAGAGTCAATAATGACAACTACTAGCCAAAACCAAAAACTACAAAGCCATGAAAAATTCATTCAAATCATTTATCTGCGCTATGGCGCTTAGTACTACGGTTGCTTTTGCCGGTCCTGGTGATCGCAACTCGAAGCCTACCACTTTCGAGGCTAGCATCTACACGAACATCGACGGCGCACTGATGGTCAATGTCGAAAAAACCAGCACGGCCGGTGCCGCCGTTCTCATCAAGAATGCCAGTGGCGACATCATTGCCCGCGAGGGAATTGGTCGTCGGCAGAAAAAATCCGCGATGAGGTTCGACCTGAGCGCGCTCCGCGATGGGGAGTACAAACTCGAGATTGTGAGTAAAGGCGAAAGAATAGTACGCGATTTTGCCCTGAGCAGCGAAACGACCGTCGTCAAGCGCGCGCTGACTTTCGAATAAGACTTTTTTTGAGGAAGGTTAAATTGAGGAATCGGGTGGAGCCAATGCTCCGCCCGATTTTTGTGTTTATGGCTTCAGGTACCAGCTTTCATCGAAAGTGCAATCCGCTTGCGGGCCACGTCGATGTCGGTCACGGTGACCCGTACCTCCTGCTGTAGCTTCACTACTTCGTTGGGATCTTTCACAAAGCGGTCTGCCATTTGGGATACGTGTACCAGCCCGTCCTGCTTGACGCCAATATCGACAAATGCGCCGAAGGCAGTGATGTTGGTGACAATGCCGGGTAGTACCAGTCCCTCCCGCAAGTCGTCGATGGTTTTTACGCCAGCATCGAAGGCAAATACCTCACGCTCGGCGCGCGGATCGCGCGAGGGCTTTTCCAACTCTTGTAAAATATCTTTGAGCGTCAACAGCCCTACGCCTTCCTGAATATATTTTTCGGGTCGAATGCCTCGCCGCAACTCTGCTTTACCCATCAACTCCGCGACCGAAGTACCGGCATCGGCTGCCATTCGCTGCACAATGGCGTAGCGTTCGGGATGCACCGCGCTGTTGTCCAGCGGATTCTTGCCGCCCTTCGATGCGCAAAAAGCCGGCGGCCTGTTCGTACGCCTTGGCACCCAGCCGAGGTACTTTGAGGAGTTGCGCGCGGGATTGAAACCCACCTTTCTCAGCCCGATAGTCGACGATGTTTTGAGCCAAAGCTGGCCCCAGGCCCGCCACGTACCGCAACAGGTGTTTACTGGCGGTATTGAGATTGATGCCCACGGCGTTCACGCAACTTTCCACAATGGTATCCAATGTACCTTTGAGCGCCGATTGGTCCACATCGTGCTGGTACTGCCCCACTCCGATGGATTTGGGTTCGATCTTGACCAGTTCGGCAAGTGGGTCCATAAGGCGCCGACCGATCGAAATCGCGCCGCGGACGGTGAGGTCGAGTTGCGGAAATTCTTCCCGCGCCACATCCGAGGCAGAATAGATCGAAGCCCCCTGCTCGCTGACCAGGTAGCACTGGATTTTGGCTTCAAGCCCGGCGGCGGCGATCGTTTGATTGATGAATTCTTCCGTTTCGCGGCCCGCAGTACCGTTTCCCACGGCCACGGCCTCGATCTTATAATCAGCCAGTAGCTTCTTCAATTTCGCCTGCGCTTGGACGGGTTTATCGAATGGGTGGAGTACCGTATTTTCCAATAGTTCGCCGTTTTCGTCCAGTGCCACCGTTTTGCAGCCGGTGCGGTAGCCCGGGTCGACGGCCAGCATTCGTTTTTGGCCCAGCGGTGCGGCCAGCAAAAGCTGCCGCAGGTTTTCGGCAAATACCCGGATGGCTTCCGCGTCGGCTTTTTCCTTGGATAGGTTGGCAAATTCCGTTTCGATGGTGGGTTTCAAGAGTCGCTTGTAACTGTCTTTGGCCGCCAATTCCAATTGTTCCCGGCTCCCCTGGGTACCTGCCGAAAACTGTCGATTCAGTACCATCAGTACCTGATCCTCCTCGGGCGCGATGCTTACGCTCAAAATACCCTCCGCTTCGCCGCGGCGCAAAGCCAGCAGCCGGTGCGAAGGTATCCGGGCCAATGGTTCCGAAAATGCAAAGTAGTCGCGGTACTTCGCGCCTTCTACTTCCTTGTTTTTCTTGACCTTAGCCGAAATCACCGCGTCCCGCCGGAACTGCGTACGGACGCGCCGCCGGGCGTCGGCGTCCTCGCTGATCCACTCGGCCATGATGTCGCGCGCACCTTGCAGGGCGTCATCGGCCGTCGGTACTTCGGAGCTCAGAAACCCAGCAGCGCGTTTCTCAGGTGTACCTTCTTTTCCCGAAAAAATAGCCTTCGCCAATGGTTCCAGCCCCCGTTCGATCGCCATCGAAGCCCGGGTTTTGCGTTTCTGTTTATAAGGCAAGTACAGGTCTTCCAACTCCGTGAGGGTATTGGCGTTAGCCAGCCTAGTACTCAGCTCACTCGTCAGCTTACCCTGCTCCTCGACGGACCTAAGAATCGCTACCCGGCGTTTCTCTACGTCCAACTGCTTTTGCCAGGCATCCCGGATATCGGCAATCTGTACCTCGTCCAGCCCGCCCGTCGCTTCTTTCCGGTAACGCGCGATAAAGGGCAAAGTAGCTCCATCGTCCAAGAGTTGAATGGTGCTCCGAACCTGTCGCTCGGGGATGGTCGTTTGGGTGGCGATGTATTGGTAGTTCATTAAAAGCTTTAAATCATCATTCATCATTAAAAACTACCTTCCTTTCCACGCTTGCCGTAAGTCCAGCAGATTAGGGTATTCCAGGTTGATAAGTTCGACGGGGGCATCGGGGCGGAGCTCCATTTTGTGCTCAGCGACGAAGCGCGATACCGTCGGGGCGGTTTTTTCGGTGATCGGTACCATGACGTCGGTCGAAGGCGTGTGGCCAAAATTCCAGAAACGGCTGATGCGGCGCGACTCGGCCTCGTAGCTGTTGACCGGAAACGTGTCGAAGCTACGACCGCCGGGATGCGTTACGAAGTAGGTACAGCCCCCCAGCACGCGATTATTCCAGGAATCGATAATGTCGAACACCAGCGGGGTGTCCACGCCGATGGTCGGGTGGAGGGCCGAGGGCGGATTCCAGGCTTTGTACCTGACGCCCGCCACGTACTCCTCTTTGGTACCCGTGCTACGTAGCGGAACCCGACAGCCATTGCACACCAGAATATGCCGGTTTTCAACGAATCCGGTCACCTTGACTTGCAGGCGTTCGAGCGATGAGTCGACGAAGCGCGCGGTACCACTACTGGAAAGTTCTTCGCCCAGCACGTGCCAGGGCTCGATACCCAGGCGGATTTCGAGCTGAATATTGTCGATCTGAATGGTACCGTAGTGCGGAAAGCGGAACTCGAAGAATGGGTCGAACCAACTGATGTCGAACTGGTAGCCCGATGCTTTGAGGTCGTTCACTACATCGATCATGTCGAGGTACGCAAAGTGCGGCAGCATGAACCGGTCGTGGAGTTCGGTACCCCAGCGGACCAGTTTTTTCTCATAGGGCTCACGCCAGAATTTGGCGACCAGCGCCCGTACCAGCAGGCTTTGTACGAGCGCCATGTGCTTGTGCGGAGGCATGTCGAAGGCCCGAAATTCCAGAATACCCAGCCGACCCGTCGACGAATCGGGTGAGTACAGCTTGTCGATGCAAAATTCGGTACGGTGGGTGTTGCCGGTGATGTCGGTCAGGAGGTTGCGGAAAATCCGGTCGGTCATCCAAAAAGGTACCTCGCCCTCTTTGGGAATTTGATCGAAGGCGATTTCCATCTCGTACAACCGCTCGTCGCGGCCCTCGTCGATGCGCGGGGCCTGGCTCGTGGGTCCGACAAAAGAACCCGCAAACAGGTAGCTCAGCGCCGGGTGATGTTGCCAGTAGGTGATCAGGCTACGCAGCAAATCGGGACGGCGGAGCAGGGGACTGTCGGCGGGCTTGGCACCACCGATCGTGACGTGGTTGCCCCCGCCCGTACCGGTGTGCCGACCGTCGACCATAAACTTCTCGGTACCGAGCCGGGCCAAAAAGGCTTCTTCGTAGAGCGCCGTGGTGTTGTCGACTACTTCTTGCCAGGTTTTGGCCGGATGTACATTGACCTCGATTACGCCGGGATCGGGCGAAACGACGAGTTTTTGCACCCGGTAGTCGGTGGGAGGCGCGTACCCCTCGATTCGAACGGGCATTTGCAGTTTCTGGGCCGTGGCCTCGATCGAGGCGATCAAATCCAGGTAGTGTTCGATGTAATCGACGGGCGGCAGGAAGAGGTATATCAACCCATCGCGCGCTTCCACGCACAGCGCAGTACGGATCGTGTCGACCTCGTACAAGGGTACCTTATCTTTCTCAGCGTTGGATTCTTGTTCACCCGATACATGGGTCGCATCGTACACGGGCGGTACGGTATCCTGGCCGGTTTGGCTGTAGGTCGGTTCGGTCGATGATGATTTACCTTCCTGCTTTTCTGGGTTCCTCCTTTCTTTTACCAAATCCCCGTACTCATCCAGCGCCGGTAGGTCCTCGAACAACGAGCGATCGACGGGATCGGGTTGCTTCTCTTTCGTAACAAAAGGAATGGATTCCAGCGGGAGCCGCATACCCATCGGTGAATTGCCGGGTATGAGGAAGCAATGCTTCCTCCTGAATTCCCAGGCAGCACTGCGCCAACCCTCCGCGCCGATTTCGTAGGTGAGGGGCAGCACGTAGCCGACCGGGTTGTTCAGCCCGCGCTCGAGCTGCGCGGCCAGGGTGCGACGCTCCACCGGGTCGGACAGGTCCACGGCCAGCGGGTCGAGGTTGGCGGGTATTTTCCCTTCTTCCAGGGCCCAGTACAGCGGGTCTTCGTAGGCCGGTGACAGCGCCTCGTCGTCGACGGCAAGTGTTTTGATGAGTTCTTCAGAAAACTTTTTGGCATCTTCATGCGAAAAACGGTTGTCGGTTTCCTGCGCGATGAGGTCATTGTTCTGCCAGATCGTTTTGCCGTCGGTGCGCCAGTAGAGCGCGTACTGCCAACGAGGAAATGGCTCGCCGGGGTACCATTTGCCCTGCCCAAAATGCAGCAGCCCGCCGTGGGCGAAGCGCTGCTTCAGCCGGAGCGCCAAATCGTACGATAGCTTGCGCTTCAAGGTACCATCGGCCGTCGAATTCCATTGGTCCGATTCGAAATCGTCGATCGACACGAAGGTAGGCTCGCCACCCATGGTCATCCTGACATCGTGGTACTGCAGATCGTTCTCGACCGCCTGCCCCACGTTCATCACCTGTTGCCACTGATTTTCGGTGTAGGGCTTGGTAACGCGCGGATCTTCGTGAATGCGAAACACCTTGTTCTCAAAGTCAAACTTCACCTCGCAGGGGTCCATCGCGCCCGTGACGGGGGCCGCGCTGCTGTAGTGCGGCGTACAACAGAGCGGAATATGACCTTCCCCGGCAAAAAGCCCCGAGGTAGGGTCGAGGCCGATCCAGCCCGCGCCGGGCAGATAGGCCTCCGCCCAGGCGTGCAGGTCGGTGAAGTCGGCCTCCGGCCCCGAAGGTCCGTCGAGCGACTTGACGTCGGCCGTCAACTGCACCAGGTACCCCGACACGAAACGCGCCGCAATGCCCAACTGCCGTAGAATCTGCACGAGCAGCCAGGCCGAATCGCGGCAAGAACCGCGTCGCGAGGTGAGCGTTTCTTCGCAGGTCTGTACCCCCGGTTCCATCCTGATATTGTAGCCAATGTCGCGGCTGAGCTGCTGATTGAGGCGTACGAAGTAGTCGGTCGTGCGGAGGGAGCCGTACAGTTTGTTGGCTTCCATCCACTCGGCGAGCTTAGGGCCCATCTCTTCCTTTTCGAGGTAGGGTGCTAGCTCCCTTAGCAGGTTGGCCTCGTAGGTAAAGGGGTAGTTTTCGGCGTACTCTTCCACGAAAAAGTCGAACGGATTGATCACTTTCATCTGCGCGATCACCTCGACCTCGATGCGCAGCGCGTCCGTCTTTCTCGGGAAAAATCACCCGCGCCTGGTAATTACCGAACGGGTCCTGTTGCCAATTGATAAAGTGGTTTTCGGGAAACACTTTGAAGGTATAGCCTTCGATGGGCGTGCGGGAGTGCGGCGCGGGGCGCAGCCGAAAAATATGGGGCGACAGGTTGACGAACCGATCGAACGTATAGTCGGTCTTGTGGGAAATCGCAATTTTTATGGCCATTCTTAATTTGGATGCTAGACGTTGGACTTTGGATGTTGAACTGCTGTTTGGGCGAAAATACGGGGTTTTATGTTAGCGGACAGGATTTTTGCGTTGGCAGATCAGGAAACACACAAAAGTGGGAAAGATTAAAAAGGGATGAAAATTCAGCGGCAGTGCAACTTTTCGAGCGCATGACGCGTATATATTTTTGATTTTACACAAAAACTAAAATACAAACCGAGTCCGATTCATGCCAAGAAGCTTTACCTGTTATTTGCACTAAGCCGTTCAACCTACCATCATCGACCATTTGACTTATGAACACAGGTAATAAACTCAGTAATTTGGCGCTGGCCGTGCTTTTCCTTTTTGCCACAGGTTGTAAAACGGAAAACGTCGACATCAGTCCCGGTGTCGCCATCGACTCTTCCGCTACGGCCGCCCCCACTTTCGCCAATATCAACAATTGGGTATACGAAGTAATGAAAGATGCCTATTTCTGGTCGGCTTCAATGCCCGCCCAGAACACGCTCGATGGCAAGGCCAACCCCACCGATTTCTTTGAGAAACTAGTTTACCAACGCGCCACCGTCGACCGCTTCTCGAGCATCACCGACGACATCGCTTCCCTGCAAAAAGTTTTTAACGGCGTCAGCAAAATATTTGGCATTCAGTACCAGATCGGGGCAATTGAAGATACTTCCAACGTAGCCCTCTACCTGAGCTACGTCGTGCACGGCAGCCCCGCCGAGGCCGCCGGACTCAAGCGCGGCGACATCATCGTCAAAGTCAACGGTCAACCGCTCACTAACGCCAACTACGCCACGCTGCTGCGCGGCAGCGACAACCTCAACTTCACGCTGGGTACCCTCAACGGCTCGACCTTGGTGGCCGACGACTCCAAGACTTTCAACGTGGTGAAAGCCGAGGTCAACGAAAACCCCGTCGGCTTCTCGTCCGTGATCGATAAATCGAAATTTGGCAAAAAGATCGGGTACCTGGTCTATACGCAATTCGTGCCCGGTACCGATGCTTCTCCCAAAGTATACGATGACGAACTGCGCAAGATTTTCGGTGATTTCAAGGCGCAGGGCGTCAATGAACTGGTACTCGATCTGCGGTTCAACGGTGGCGGCTACATCAGCTCGGCCGAAACGCTGGCTTCCTTAATCGGCAAGAATATCTCGACTTCCAAGGTTTTCTACAAGGAGGAATGGAATCAACAATTCACCGATTATTTCAAAAAACAGAAAGGTACCAACGCGCTCGATCACAATTTTGTCAATGAGGCCAACAACATAGGAGCTAACCTAGATCGTGTTTTTGTCCTGACCTCAAACGGTACTGCTTCGGCGAGCGAATTGATCATCAACGGTCTGAAACCTTACATGCCTGTGATCACGGTGGGTACCAACACCTACGGCAAAAACCTGTTCGGTACGCTCATCGGTGACGACAAGGAACGCTGGAACTGGGGATTGTACGTAATGCTGGGCCGCACCGCCAACGCCAGCGGCGAGTCCGACTACGGCAACGTGAATGGTATCGCGCCTACTTACAGGGTGGAGGACAACACGATTCCCTACCGCCCGTTTGGCGATGACAACGAGGTACTGTTCAGCAAGGTACTTAGCGTGATGGGCGTGCCCGTCGGCCCTAATGCCCGCCTGAATGCCACGGCCCGAGTAAAACCACTCGCCAACGGTTTCCTGAAAGACAACCTGCAAACCACTAATAAGGAAATGATTAAGGTTTTGAAATAGTGGTCGACATTCAGCCCTATTTCTTATGAATAAAAAAGAGGATCGGCTGTAAAGTCGGTCCTCTTTTTTGGGCTAGAACCGCGAGCGGCACAGATATTTTAAACCCTTAAACTTTTCAACCCTTAAACCAAAAAAATGGACGACACAATCAAAACCGCCCTCGTAACGGGCGGTAGTATGGGAATCGGCTACGGCGTGGCCGAAGCCCTCATCAATCAGGGAATCAAGGTAGCCGTGACGAGCCGTTCGCAGGAAAACGCTGACGAAGCCGCCGCCAAGCTTAATAAAATCAAGGACGGCTACGCGCTGGGCCTCGTCGCCGACGTGCGAAGCCTCACCGCCCAGGAAAAGGCCGTAGCCGAAGTCATCGAAAAATGGGGCCGTCTGGATTACCTAATTGCCAACGCCGGGCGTTGGCCATTTTGCCAAAATCCAGGATATGAGCGATAAGGATTGGCACGAAACCATCGACATCAACCTGACCGGCGTGTTTCATAGCGCGAAGGCTTCACTGGCCGCTTTGAAAGAATCGACAAGGGTACTTCATCAGCATCGCCAGCCTGGCGGGCACCAATTTCTTTGCCCAGGGCGCGGCTTACAATGCCAGTAAATTCGGCTTAGTCGGCTTCACGCAGGCCATGATGCTCGACGTTCGTGACGACGGCATCAAGGTAAGTACCATCATGCCCGGCTCGGTCGCTACGCACTTCAACGACCACGAGCCCAGCGAGAAAGGATGCCTGGAAAATCCAGCCTGAGGACATCGGCCAAATCGTCGTCGACCTGATCAAGATGCCCGCCCGGACGTTGCCCAGTAAAGTGGAAGTACGGCCGTCGATGCCGCCGAAATAAGCAGGAGCTCCGTGGCGAAAATGCGGAAGGGGGAAGTACAATTAAGTAAATTCAGAAAATCATTCCTTTTACGACTCCTCCCCAAAAAATCAATACCGCCGCCCTCTTCTTTGGTCATCATTCCTTCCATTTTCAAAATCTTCTTCCGTAGCACCGCCGCGGAAATGGCGTAGGTTGTACGTGAAAGTCAGCATGAAGTACCTTTGCAGAACGTTGGATTGGGTGTCTTCGGCGTAAATGTCGGTGACGTTGCGACGGATGCTAACGTTTTGCTTCAATAGATCGTAGACGCTGAGGCTAATTTCCCCGCGTTGGTTGGCAAATACCTTTTTGCCAACGCTCATACTCCAAATAGCATAGTTAAGATTGAACCCTGCCGATAGTCCGCGGTTGAGTCGATGCGAGAGGTCGGTTCGGTACACCAGGCCTTTCCAAATCACCCAGGTGAGGCGGGCGCGGGTACTTTGGCTGAAATAGTTTTCCGTGCTTTGGCGTAGCGAACGATTGATGATGTTGTAGCCCGAGCGAGAACTCACGTAGAAATCGACCGATTCGCTGATGTTGCTGCTAAGTGATGCTCCTAAACGCAGACTGGTATTGGAAGTGTAATTGGTCTCGTCGTTGATCAGGCTCGGCAGCCGGGTGTGGTTTACGTAGGTGTAAAGACTAAGCTTCGATTTGAGGAAATCGATTGGTTGTCCGTAATTGATGAAAGAACTCACTTCGTAATACCCATCGAGATTGACGGGCCGCGAAAGCTGCGAGCCGATTTGCAAGGTATCCAACCGCGTCAGCGGAATGGGCGAGCGGGCAGTCAGGGTACTGGTACCAATGTAATTGGAGAATACGGACGACTCGACGTTTGCGTAGAACGTATGATTGTTCTCAGGATTTTGCGACCGGTACCTTCCCCGAAAACGGTTTTGGTAAGCCTGCACTAGCGAAGCGTTACCCGTCCTTACGTAAAGCGGGTTCGATACGTCGAAGACGTTTTGCAACTGACCAATGGAAGGCGCATCGGTGCGCGCCCGATAGTCGATTTCGATGTTTTTGCTTTTACTGAACTTGTACTCGAAGCGCATCGACGGCAAAAAGTTATTGAAAGTCCGGTCGAGCGTAATCTCCTGCGGAAATTCCTGTTCGTTGTGCAGCTTAGCGCGTTGGTACTCGCCTTCCACCCGAATGCGTAGCTTGTCGGTGCGGTACTGGTAGCTAAGCTCGGTTTCTTCTGTGAGGTAGTCGCTTTTGAATGTATTGCTAAGCCCGGTATTCAAATTGTCGTATCGCGCATTGCCCTCGTTGTACTCAAACAACCGGCGGTCGTTGTCGTCGTAGCGGTTGCCGCGCTCGTGCTGTATTTCCAGTCGCCCGTTTTTACCCACAGGTTCGGTATACGATAGTTCAGCTTCCCAGGATAAGCCGGTGCCACCGAACTTGGTGAATTGGTTGA
The DNA here is from genome assembly GCA_963803495.1 of uncultured Cytophagales bacterium. GTDB lineage: Bacteria > Bacteroidota > Bacteroidia > Cytophagales > Spirosomataceae > Persicitalea. The sequence goes on along the minus strand of CAWDMP010000002.1, from coordinate 5,143,641 downwards.
GCGTATTATCACGAAAAGGCTCTCGGAAAAAAAAGTTATCGGCCAGCCGGAAGGACTCGTTGTCATTGTTTCTGAAACCCGTGTTCAACCTGAAAGTGGTAGTGCGGCCTTTCTTGCCAAAAGCGTGGCTATAAAGCAACGTGTTGCGAAAACTGATGCTATTTCCATCTCTGTTGGAGCTATTCGTGGTTTGATTGAGCGGACCGTTCACGTTCTCAGTGCGCCCTACAAAACTGTCGACATCTTCCGACCGACGGAATGAGAAATTGGGTCGAAGCAGAATACGGTTGTTCTCATTGATTTTATAGTCGATACGCATATCGGCCTGGTGCACCGCGTCGCGTTCGGTACTGCGGCTGTCTTCGGCGTAGGTACGTCCTGAGTCGGCCACACTGACAAAATTGCGGAACCGCGAACGTACGCCAAAGTTCTCCTGGTTGCTGAAGGTATAGCTACCGCTGGCCTCGATTTTGGGTGACCACATATCGGAGAAATTGACCCCGATGGAATTGGTGTTGATGATTCCGTCGGGCGTGCGGCCGCGCCGGTTGCTTTCCTCGGCGCTGAAACTGGTGGTGTTGATGTTGTTGCTCAGCCCCGTGATTGTGAAGCGCCGATCTTCGTTGAACATGTTGATGCTGGCCCCGCCCAGGTAGCGGTTGTCGGTACCATAGCCCCCCGATATCTTGCCAAACTGCCCCACGCGGCGGTTGGGTTTGGTGACTACGTTGATGGTTTTGATGCGATCGTTGTCATCGTAGCCGCTCAGTTCGGCTTTATCGCTGCGCTTATCGAATATCTGAATGTTTTGGATTACTTCGGCGGGCAGGCTTTGCAGCGCCTTGGCCACGTCGTTACCGAAGTAGGGTTTGCCGTCGATCAGTATCTGCTGCACGTCCTCCCCCTGCGACTGCACTTTTCCGTCTTCCATCGTGACGCCGGGTAGTTTCTGCACCAGTTCCCCCGCGCTGGCGTCGGCGGCCGTTTTAAAGGCCGCCGCGTTGAATTGCGTGGTGTCCCCTCTTTGGGTGGCCGTGGCGACTTGCCCTACCACCTGCACCTCTTCCAGCATGGCGATGTCTTCCACCAGCAACAGGGTACCCAGGTCGACCGGCCCATCTTCCACATCTACCGATCGTGACACGGCCTTAAAACCCATGTAGTTGATCGTGACAATGTGCTGACCTGCGGGTATGTTCTCAAATACAAATTCCCCGTTGGCGTCGGTCGTTTCGCCATTGGTAGCCGTTTTTTCGGAAGCTTTCTGGATAGTCACGATTGCACCGGGCATCATGGATTTGTCGGTGGCGTTCTGAACCTGACCCTTTACCGAGAATCGTTGGGCGTAGGAAGAGCTGGCCACAATGAGATGAAGAATCATTGAAAGCAAGAGCAGTCGCTTCCAATCAACAGTGTACAGAAAGAGCATGTAGATTGAGTTGTGTAGATATGTTTACGGCAAATAACTAAAATCTATGCCGGGGTGTTCGGCCAATAAAACTCCTGGCCATTTGAGTAGGTCGGGTAGCGATCGGATTCCAATCCTAGACATGACGCTGAATAATGAGACAAAATAAGCGAAAATGACTTGGCGAAACGGGTGGGTTTAGGGAGCACTATTGAATGGAATGTTCTAAGTTAGGCATTTTGTATTCCCGAACAATATTGTTTAGATTTGGTTGACGGTGAAAGCATTACAAAACCACCGACTTCTATTCGATCAGGAAAAAATCCAACGGCAACAGCGCATGAAAAAAAACCATTATTTCATCAGCATCGGATTGAGATACCTGGGTACCTTGTCGCTTATTTTGCTAGGTACCATTAGCTATGCCAACTACCTTCTCATTCCGATGGACGACCGGCAGACTAACCATCTGAAAGCGTACGGAATTGCCTACTCGGTGCTCAACGAAGGGCTCGACATCGACTGGTTGCTCAACTACCGGGGCGGCAGCTACCTCATCAAACACGTGTCGACCATCGAAAAAGAGTGCCGCGCCCGGGGTGTTTCGTACGAAGTGATCTCCGATGCCAAAACCGCCAATATTCTGGCGCAAATTGCGGTACCCGAAATCAATATGGACGCCGTAAAACTGCACAAGGCGGCGCGGATCGCGGTGTATTCCCCCATCAAGATCGGCCCGGCTACCTTCGAGTACAACGACGCCGTGCTGCTGGCGCTCAAATACGCCGAGATTCCCTTTGAAGTCGTGTACGACGAAGAAATCCTGGACGGCGACCTGGCCAAGTACGACTGGCTGCACCTGCACCACGAAGATTTTACGGGACAGTATGGCCGCAACCTGCGCCGAATGTCGCGCGAAGATGTGCAGGCGCAGGAGGGCATCGCCCGCAAGTTCGGCTACGCCAAGGTGTCACAAATGAAACTTGCCGTTGCAAAGCGAATCAAAGATTTTTGTGCGGGAGGCGGCTACCTGTTTGCGATGTGCTCGGGCGCCGAAACGCTCGACATTGCGCTGGCCGCCGAGGGCGTCGACATCGTGGACTCCCAATTCGATGGCGATGGCATCGAGGCCGGGGCGCAATCGAAACTCGATTTCAGCAAAACGCTGGCCTTTCAGGATTTTGAACTGCAGCTCGACAACGGCTACGGCGGCATGTGGTTTTCGGACATCAACGCCTCGCTGGGTAGCTACGGCTTCGGCTCGTCCGACGATATTTTCTCCCTTTTCGATTTCTCGGCCAAGTGGGACGTAATACCCTCGATGCTGGTCCAGAACCACGAGTTCCAAATCCGGGAATTCAGCGGACAAACTTCGGCCTTCACAAAAAGCACGGTCAAATCCAGCGTGCTCGTGATGGGCGAGAGCAAATCGTCGGACCGGTACCTTTACGGCGAACTGGGCGTAGGGCAATGGACATTCTACGGCGGCCACGATCCCGAAGGACGGCGCGGCGGCCACCGCATGATGACCGACCTCAACCTATATCCCCACTCGCCCGGTTACCGGCTTATCTTGAACAATATCCTGTTCCCGTCGGCCAAGAAAAAGAAGAGGAAGACCTGATTCTATGAACAGTTAACAGTGAATAATTAATAATGCAAATTCTGAGCTTTTTCGCAAAGCCGTTAATTGTTGGCTATTAATTGTTCATTATTAATTATTCACGTTAATTAACCACTTCCGCTTTCAACTTGATCGAATCCACCACAACGCGTTCTTTTTCTTCGCGTTTAGCCTTTTTACGGAAAAAGCCGCGGAGCAGGAAATTGTTTTGCAGCGCTTCCAGACTTTCGTCCAGCTTTTGTGAACTACTTTCCAGATTCCCAACCGTCGTTTTGATATTGTCGGCGGTACCTTTATCGCGGAGTAGCACCCCCAGCGTATTGTCTTTGTTTTGGGTCAAATCTTTTGACAGGTCCTCGGTCGTTTTCTTCAATCCGGCTACCATCGCGCGGGCGGTGTTGGCGGTTTCGCCCAGCTCCGATACCGTGAGCCGTACCTTGCGCATGATGAGGGTATCCGTCACCACGTCGTTGGCAAGTCCGCCGGGCTTGTTGAGCTTGGCAGTGTAGGCATTGAGCGAGCTCGTGACACTTTGGGCCTGCACCGCGGCTTTTTGCAGGGTAGCCATCGTCATTTCCAGGTTGTTGTAGAGTTGCTGGTCGGCCAGTAACTTACCAATTGAACCTTCACCCCCACGAATTTTGGCGCTGATCGTCTTGAAATCGTCGGTAATGGCCAGGATGTTCTTGTTGTTGGCTTGCAGTGTGTTCATGATGTCCTGCTGACTATCCTCTTTCTTTACGCGAAGCACATCACCGTCCTGAATCTGCTCAGCCTTGGGGCTCCCCCCCTCGATCACCACGATTTTGTTCCCGATCAAGCCGTCGGAGCTAATCTTGACGACGGCATCCTTGCGAATGTACTGCTGGGATTTTTCCTCGATGTTCATGAATAACCTCGACCTGTGAATTGCCGGTAAAGAAAATATCCTTCACGGTACCTACCTTCACCCCACTGAACCAGATATTGTTGCCGACTTTGAAGACCATTGACATCATCGAAGGTAGACTTGGCCTGAATCTTGGAAACGAACGACTTGCGCATTCCGCCGATCGTCATGACGCCAATGACAAAAATCGCCAAACCTAAAAGGACCCACAGCCCCACGGTCACGCTACGTCTTTTTGAATTAGGTAATGCACTCATTTATTTTTAATTGAAAATTGACCGCGCGGGCGGCCCCGAGTTGAAAATTAAAAATGGTAGGGCTATTGCCATGACCATACCCCTGCAAACTTTGTGGCTTTGTGGCTTAAACTACACGCTTTCTTCTATGAAATTATAATCGTGAAAACTCTTGATGCGCTCATCCTGGCTCTCGAATACCTCCTCGAAGGTACCTTGCCGCACGAAGGTACCATCGAGCAGCATCGCCAGGCGGTCACCCACCATTTTGGCGCAAGTGAGGTCGTGCGTGATCACGATAGAGCTGGTGTTGTAACGCTCTTTTACTTCGTTGATCAGTTCGTTGATGTCGATGCATGTCGTGGGATCGAGTCCGGCGGTGGGTTCGTCGTAAAGCATCACCTCAGGGTTCATGATCAAGGTGCGGGCAATGCCGATCCGCTTACGCTGTCCACCCGAAAGCTCCGACGGCATTTGGTTGATCGTGTTGGCCAGCCCCACCGATTCGAGCACCTCCTCGACCGACTTGTCAATCTCTTTTCGGGTGAGGTTACCCACATTTCTGACCAAAGGAAATTCCAGGTTCTCCCGCACCGTCATACTGTCGTAGAGGGCGCTATTTTGAAAGGAAAAGCCGATCCGCATCCGCAAACTCCGCAACTCCTTGGCGCTGAGATCAGCAACTTCTTTACCAAGTACCCTACACTCCCTTTGTCCTGCGTCAGCAGACCGGAAATAATTTTGATCAGTACCGATTTTCCTGTTCCTGAACGCCCCAGTACCACCACGTTTTCGCCCTCGTTGACCACCAGATTCATCCCACGGAGCACGTGCAGATCGCCGAAACGATTTGTACACATCCTGAATGGAAATAACGGAACCGTCTTTGTTTTTAGTGACGGTTTGTCGGGAATTGCCTTGCTCTTTCATTTATCTAAACCAGCTGGTTACCTGCACGATGGCTACTTCTTCTATAAAAATCAAAAACATCGACAATACCACCGCTCCGTTGGCTGCCCGGCCCACGCCCTGGGTGCCCTGACTGGCGTTATAGCCCTTATAACAGCCTACCATACCAATGGTAAAACCATAGGCGATGGCTTTGATCAGCGCGGAGAAAATGTCGAGAAAAGTGATTTGTTCAAACGCCGTTTTGAAAAAAGCGATGATGTTCGTCTCCTCATTGAGCGTCACGTCCAGAAAGAACCCATCAAACCGACGCCAGCGCAGTAAAAAGACAAAATCGGAATACTGATGGTCGTGGCAATGACGCGCGTCACGACCAGGTACTTAAACGGATTGACGGCCGATACTTCCATGGCGTCGATCTGCTCGGTTACGCGCATGGAACCCAATTCAGCTCCGATGCTCGACCCCACGCGCCCGGCGCTGATAAGCGAAGTAATGAGTGGGGCCAGCGCCCGCACGATGGCGATCGAAACCAGCGAGGGCAGCCAGGAAGTCGCCCCAAATTCCATGAGCGACGGGCGCGACTGTTTGGTAAATACCATGCCGGTGATGAAGCCCGTCAATGAGATCAGCGGAAGCGACTTATAGCCAATCACGTAGCACTGCCGGATGATTTCGGCAAACTCGGGACGGCCCCTGAAATAACTCTTTAAAGAACTGAACGGTGAACTGCCAACCCTGATAAAAGACGTACAGTTTTTCGTCTATATTCTTGGAAATCAGGGTGTCTTTGGACCTTGAACTCATGCGGAAGGAAGGAGGGTAGTCATGGTTTTCATGGGGGTGAACAGTTTTCAGTAAAATAATGTGCCAGGATTGGGAGGATTATTTTCAATTATATCTACAAGCAAAATAAACCATATTTCACCGATAAATTTAAGAGAACCAGCCATCAGGCCGATTGCAAACCGCTCACTGGCGAAATGACGAACTGTTTCACCTCGGCGCGAACTACCTTTTTTTCCGCTTGCCACAGATCGTATTTCTTTTGCAGATTCATCCACAGATCGGCACTGGTACTAAACGCCTGAGATAACTTTACCGCCATTTCCGGGCTAATCCCTGATTTATGGTTCAAAATCAGGGAGAGCGTGCGGCGATGGATACCCAAACCCGCGGCGATTTCATTGATGGTCAAGGGTTGCCCGGTTTCTTCGCGTAGCCCCTCGATAACCCCTCCTAATATGGCGCCGGGATGGGCGGGGCGCATTCCTCTTTTAAGCATAGCTTTCCAGTTTAGTGGTAATCAACAAAATCAACATCGTAAGCATTTCCATCGATAAATCTGAATATGATCCGGTAGTTTCCGCTGACTCTGACTGAATGAAAATCTCGGTATTCGCCACTTAGTTTGTGCAGCCTATATCCGGGAATGCTCATTTGTTCAATAGTTTCAGCCGTATCGAGTAGCGTCACGATTTCGCGAATGCGATTGATGAGATGCGGAGTAAGTTTAGAGACATTGTCATCTTCAAACATTAGCCGTAGTCCCTTGTGCTGAATGCTTTCAATCATTGCACAAATGTAACATGGCTTGTTACAATAAGCAAGCAGCCTTCTATCATTCTCCCCCCCTTCTACTTCCACCGAAAATTATAGCTGATCGAAGGAATGATTGCGCCCAGCACCGACAGCTTGTAGGCTTTCACCGGATTGTAGTACTGAGGGTACACCGGCAGCGTATTCACGTAGACCGAGTAAGCGTTGCGCCGCCCCAGTACGTTGTAGAGCGACAGGCTGAAATCGCTCTCGAAGCGGCGGCCCGGTACCCGTTGGCCGTTGATGGTGAGCCCCAGGTCGCCGCGAATGTAGGCGGGCAGGCGGCCCTGGTTGCGGTCGGTGTAGAAGGGTACCGTGCGCGTGCCGACGTAAATCTTGGCCGCCGGGTAGGTGATCGGGCGGCCGGAGGTGTACACGCCGTTAACCGAAAGGCTGACGCGGGCGCTGAGCTTGTAGTTGAATACGGCATTGAGTACGTGGGGGCGATCGTAGCCCGCCGGGTAGTAGCTGCCTTCGTTGATGCGCTCGCCGGGCGCGGTGCCGTCGAGCCGGAAGCGGGTTTGGGAGTAGGTGTAGCTCAGCCAGCCCGTGAGCAGACCGCTGTTGCGGCGCAGCAGCATTTCCAGCCCGCGCGCGAAGCCGTTGCCTTGTAGCACCGCCGTTTCGGGCAAGCGGTTGAGCAGCAGCGGTACGTTGCCCCGGAAGTCGGTGACGTTGGTGAGGCGTTTGTAAAAGGCTTCGACCGATACCTCCACGTTCGATTTGGGCAAGAGCTGGAAGTACCCCAGCGACAATTGATCGGCTACTTGCGGCTGCACGTGCGCATCGGCCAGTTTCCAGCGGTCGGCGGGCAGGGCGGCGGCGGTGTTGGAGAGCAGTTGCAGGTACTGCACCATGCGGCTCGCGCCCAGTTTCAGCGATACGTTTTCTTGCAGCGACCATTTCACCGAGAAGCGCGGTTCCAGATTCCCAAAGGTATTCCCCAACTCCCCGGCCCCCGTCACGACCGAATCGGTGAGGCTTTCGAGCGTAGGAGCCGCGCCGGGGGCGTAGCGGTAGGCAACGTCCGGCCCCAACCGTCCAAACCACGAGCCCCGCAGCCCCGCCTGCACCGACCAGCGTTCGCTGAGCGTCAGGTCGGTGTTGAGGTGGATAGCCGCTTCGAGCGCTTGCTCGTTGGGGAGCCGCACGGGGTTGACTTGCGAGGCCGGCCCCACCGCGTCGAGCCGCCCGGCCGTGACCTCGTAGCGGATGGCGCTCAGGCCCAGGTCGGTGGTCCAGCGGTCGTTGGGGGCGTAGGTGAAGTCGGTCTTGAACTGGGCGTAGTCCACGCCGGAGGTGAGGCGGTAGGCTTTGGAAGAGTCGGGAACGCTCACTTCGGCGACGTAGCGGCTCAGTACCGCGCTGCTCTGCACCTGCCAGCGGGCCGACAGGTAGTGCGACCAGCTCAGCGTGGTGGCGTTGGTGCGCCAGGCGAAGGTCGTGGCCGAGCCGCTCAGCTCGACCTGGTTGAGCGAGTCGCCGGGCAGCGTGAAGCTGTCGGCGGAGCGGAAGGCCGTGAGCGAGATTTTGTTGCGGGCGTTGGGCCGGAAATCCAGCCGGGCGTTCAGATCATGGAAGCCGCCCTGCACGCCCGCCACGGCCTTGATCGGAAACACTTTGAGCATCGTGTTGACCGACGAGATCCGCCCGGCGACGTAGAAGTTCAGCTTGTCCTTGATGATCGGCGCCTCCACCATCAGCCGACTGCTCAGCAGCCCGATGCCCGCCGACAGACCGAACCTGGGCGCGTTGGCCTCGCGCAGCCGCACGTGCAACACCGAGGCGGCGCGGCCCCCGTAGCGGGCGGGCGCACTGCCCCGGTAAAAGTCCATGTCCTGCACCACGTCGGGATTGAAGACCGACAGGAAACCCAGCAGATGTTGGGCGTTGAAGAGTGGTACTTCGTCGAGCAGGATCAGGTTTTGGTCGGCGGCCCCGCCCCGCACGTTGAAGCCCGTTGAGGCCTCGCCCACGCTGCTCACGCCCGGCAACATCTGCACCGAGCGCAGCACGTCCAGTTCGCCTAGCAAGGTGGGGAGCGTACGCAGCGTCCTGATCGAGATCGTCGTGAGGCCCACGGCGGTGTTCCGCACCTGCTGCCCCGGCTGCTGACCCGTGACGATGGCTTCGCGCAGCAGCGTGACGCGCTCTTCGAGTTGGACGCTGAGCGTATCGTCGGCCGCGACGGTGAGGCTCCGCTGCCGGGTTTGGTAGCCCGTTTGCGAAAACTGGATTGTCTGCAAGCCCTTGGGCACCCGCACGGCGTAGTATCCTGCCGCATCGGCGGTGGCCCCGTAGCCCGCTTCCAGTACCAGCACCGACGCTCCCGCCAGCGGACGGTCGGCGGTATCGCGCACGTAGCCCGTGAGCCGGAAGGTGTTTTGGGCCAGAGCGTTTAGGGGGAGGAGGAAGAAAATGAGCGCGTAGCGTATATTCATGCTTTTATTAAAGGAGGAAAGGAGAATGGAGGAAAGGAAGCCAGGATTTTACTTTATTCCCGCCAGCCTTCGGGTTGCTTTCCGGTACGATAAAGGCTTTCTTCGCAAGGAAAACATATGGGGTTAAAAGGCCATTCAGTCTTGGCAAAGGGCTGTACTGGAGCTAGGTACCGGCTGATGTAAACAATTTTCTCTTTTCTGGCAGACGCTCGAAAATAGCCCAGGATAGGACGACCGCCTGGCGTATCCACGTGCAGGTTACCCGACAGTGTGGCCGGAGGAATATCAAAGACGCTACCGACATTGCCCGTCAGATTGCGCACCGCCAGCCAGTACTGATACGCGCCCCGGCTAAGTGATTGTTGGCCAATTTTGAGGTAGTATGGAAAAATGTCGTCGTAAGGGGCGGCAGTGATTGGTTGCCCGGTCAGTCGCCGCCCGTCTACTAGGCGGTCAGAGGCGATTAGAATTTGGCCCGCGCTACTGACGATGTTCCAACAACGCGTGCAGCAGGGTCGCCAGCGGAAGTTTTCAAAAAGGCAACCAATCGGTCGGTAATAGTGTACCCAATCCCATTGGTAGTAATTTTCTTCTCCAGGGGGGTCGTTGATATCCAGATAAACTGGATATTCGCCACTTAGTTTTGTCCCTAGAGTTAAAATACGTCGAAAGGAGTAGTAAACCGTATCGACTGGTGGCACGGGCCGTAGCTGTTCGGGATCTGAGTGATAAGTTTGCCCACCGTATCTAATCGTAAGCTTGTACGTTCTTCCAATTTCTCCCCTGAAATCGGTAGGAGAATCGAAGTTGCCTTTGCCGTCATCAATGAAGTCAATGCGGGTTCCATTATCGTCGTTCACCCAGACTTGTGCGCCCTTCACGCGCTCCTCATACACGCTTTCGGTGTTGTTGTAGCCCGCCGAGAGCGTCAGGGCAAAGCGGTAGGGGCCGGGCGCGTCGGTCAGGGTACCTTCAAAAACCAGGTACTTTTCGCCGCCAACCAGCTTGGGGTCGTAGGGGTCGACGCAGGTGGTGAGGAGCAGCGTAAGGAAGATGAGTACCCAGAGTCTTTTCATTTATTAAAAAGCCATTTCCGTAGTTTACTTCAATGCCACCTTCTCAGGCGTGACTGGCTTTTGATTTGCTCAGTGACATCTCAGACTTTCCCTTTATAATCTTCTTTTCCCGGTAATTACGGATAAATGCGCTGATTTCCTGGCGGGCAGCTTCGGTCAACGGTTCGCTTTTTATGACGAAATCTACTCCCTTTGGTTCTTTGACATATCCCATGATTTTAAGATTTAAAATATTTGTCGATGAGGATTTGGGCCGATTCCGTAGGAATAATCATTCTTGGACCGCCCAGCGTGTAGGCACCCAAGGTTTTTTGGTAGTGTTCAATGAGCCTTGTTTTAGAAGTAAAGCCCACGAAGCCATCAAAACCTCGTTGAAAGGAAATTTTACAGGCATGGGCCACCAAGTTTCCCGCTACACCTTCGTACATTTTGTTTTGCCCAATGTTAAACGGCGCGTTTTCCAGCAGGTGCATATACACGTGGTCAGGTTCGATAGATATGCTCAATAACCCTTGAATAATGGTTGGGTTATTCGCGATAGTCAGCTTGTAAACCTCCCTTGAACTGTTCGCTAATTCCGACCTCCACGCAAAATTCCAGCCATTCTTTTTTGTAATTTGCTTCAAGTCAGTCTTGGTCAAGAACAAAACCTCTGTGTAGAAGCTATCTCCTGAAACAATATTCCGAACCGAGTTTGTCAGCTTGTCAATTACAAAATCAAGATGTGCAAGCTTATTTTGCTTCATAAATCGAACTTACGAAAAAATTACTATCTGCTCGATAAAAAGCCACCCATTTTTAGTACTCCATCCCTTACTCTCGCCAGCCTTCGGGTTCTTTTCCGGTGCGGTAGAGGCTTTCTTCGCAGGGAAAACAGGTACTCAGATAGGGGAAACCCGTTTGGAAAGGCTGAACTGGAGCGAGAAATCGGTTGATGTAAACTAGTTTTTCCTTCCGACCCGACACTTGGAAATAGCCAAGAATAGGTCTTCCACCGGGCACATTCTCACGCAGATTACCCGTCAAGGTAGCGGGTGGAATATCAAAGACACTACCGACGTTGCCCGTAAGGTTGCGCACCGCCAGCCAGTACTGGTACGCACCCCGGCTGAGCGACTGCTGGCCTACTTTGAAATAGTAAGGAGAGACGTCGTCGTAGGGAGCAACGGCAATCTGCTGACCAGACAGTCGCCGCCCGTCCACGAGACGATCGGTAGCTATAAGTACTTTTCCCACGCTGCTAACAGTGTTCCAGCAGCGTGAACAGCAGCGCACCCAAAATAGCCTACCCGAAACATTTGCCACTCTGCAAAAATTGGCTTTCCCGAAATGTACCCAATCCCACTGGTAGTAATTTTCTTCTCCCGCCGGGTCGTCAAGATCAAGAGAGACCAAAAACTCACCACTCACCTTTGTTCCTGGCGTAGTGTTGCGCCTAAATGAGGCATACACGGTATCAATAGGCGGCACAGGCCGCAGCATTTCGGGATCGGAGTAGTACGTTTGGCCTTCGTATACAATTGATAGTTTGTAAGTACTCCCCTCCCTTCCCCGAAATCCAGCGGGCGAATCGAAATTACCTAGCCCATCATCGACAAAATCAGTGCGGTTGCCTTCATTATCCGTTACCCAGATTTTCGCGCCTTTCACTCGCTCCTCATACACGCTTTCGGTGCTGTTGTAGCCCGCCGATAGTGTCAGGGCAAAGCGGTAGGGGCCGGGCGCGTCAGTCAAAGTACCTTCAAAGACCAGGTACTTCTCACCGCCGACCAGCTTGGGGTCGTAGGGGTCGACGCAGGTGGTGAGGAGCAGCGTGAGGAAGATAAATGCGCAGCGTCTTTTCATGCAAAGGCTTTTGATGTAGCAAGGTACTTTTTTTGACCAATACAAAAAACCTAATCCCTAACAACCTAAAACCTAATAACCTAAACATACCGCGCCCGCAGCAAATCCTTCATGTACCCATTGATGGCCCACTGATCAGCGACGGGCTGATTGGTGAAGGGCAGCGTGGGCAGGTAGTTGGGCGGGCCGAACTCGGTCAGGATCGTCAGCGGCTTCCCGGTGCGTTTTTTCCCGGCCACCACGGCATCCCACCACGCCAGGTGCGCGTCGACGGCCGATTTCCATTCCGGCGCGCGCGGGTCGCTGACTTGCGGCCCCTCGGCGTGGCCGACACGGGCGTGGATGTGGTCGGTGCGGCTCAGGGCGAGCGCCACGGTCTCGGCCTGAGCCTCCAACAGCGATTCGCTCACGCAGCACCAGTGCGAAATATCGAGCGTGAGCCGCAGCTTCGGGTTTTGCTCGATGTAAGCGCGGGCCAGCGGGGCCGCAAACAGCATCCGGCTCCGGTGGGTTTCGTGGTAGATGGGTACCCCGCTTTGCGCCGACGCCTGGATGGTGTGGTCGATGAAAGCCTGATTTTGGGCGGACGTAAAAAAATCGCGACCGCTGTGGCAATTGATGTACAGCGGCTTCACCTCGCCCGAAGTACTCGCGGCGTCGATGGCCTTTTTGAACGCGGCCAGGTGCGTGGCGAAGTCGGCCTGACTACCGCCGCACAGGTACCCTACCGACAAGTCATGTTTTTTGAGCGCGTCCCACATCTCACGCTGGGCGGCGGGGTCGTCGGTCCACCAGAGTTCGAGGCCGTCGTAGCCTTCTTTTTTGACGGCGGCGCAAAGTGCATCCATCGTGCCCCGGTAGCCCCAGTTGGTCGCCAGGATTTTGAGCGAGTAGCCAGGGGCGGCTTTGGGCGGTGAAGTTTCCGCCTGGCTTTCTAATCGCGAAATCGAGGCGAGCCCGGTGGCGGCCAGGGTGGAATTGACGAAGGTACGGCGTTTCATGGTTTACAGGTCAGGAGGTTGGGATTCGCTAAAGAAGCGAAAGATAGCGCATTTGCCAGAATGGCAATCACGCTATCTTTCCCAACGAATCTAATCCTTCAATAAAGCTCACCGGAAGAAAAACTGCCCCCACGCCATAACGCCGCAATGCCCCCACGTTCTATTGCGCCGCCTCGTAACAGTACACATTCAAATTCGTGCTGGCGAAAATCCGCCCCTTCTGGCCGTTCTTGCCCGGTAGTCCCGTCACGAAGCCCATGAACCACGAGTCCCCGCGCTTCTCGGTGTAGTGGTCGGGGCAGTAGAGCTTCCACAGCAGCTTGCCGTCCGACACGCGCGTGGCTAGCAGGTCTTGGCTGGCGATGTAGTACACCACGCCATCCTGGTAATGCAGCGCACTGCCGATGCCACTCGATCGCTGCGTCCACAGCGTGCGGCCTGTTTCGGGGTCAAGGGCGTAGAGCTTGCCGTTCATGCCGTTGGCCAGCAGCTTGCCCTCGGCTACGATCATGTCACTGAACAGGCTGGCTGGGGTGATCCGCTGCATCCACACCCGCTTGCCCGTCATCAACTCGTAGCAGCCCACCCACATGTTCACGGCGTAGTACACTTTATCGCCGATGATGTTGGGCCAGTTGCCCCCGCCTGCCTCGGACTCCACGCCTAGTTTAACATCGCTGAGCATCGGCATCCGCTCGTATAACCACTTCTTTTGAGTAAGATTATAAAGACTCAAATAGCCTGATACAGGTGTGTTTTGATAGTAGGGCCGAATGTCGGGCAAATCGTAGCTGACTAATAAAAGAGTGTCGCCCCCCCGAACAAAGGGTTTCATGTGTCGTCCACGAGAGAAGTAGTCAAACCCGCTCGGATCACGCCAGATACTATCGGGGAAAGTTTTGAGCTTGACCAATTCTCTAACTTCTCCAGTAGCTATGTCGCCTTGGTAGATACTTTCGTCCCAGCGGTTCTTAGCGTAAGTTTCGGGGCGTGTCCCGGTAAAGTAGAAATGCGGTCCGATACCAGTAGTGTTGATCTCGCTCCCAAAATTTCGCTCCCACTCCTTTTTCCAAATTGTTTTTCCCGTTTCCTGATCGATGCAGTATAACAAATGCGCATTCTTGAAGAAAAGCTTTTCTTGAAAGGAGTACAATTTGTAATTGTAAACGAAAGGCAACTCAGTCTCTGAAAAGCGGTCATTCCATACCCAAGCATTCGCACCGTCCTCAACTCTTTTGAAAGTTAGGGACGGAGAGGTGCCGGGAATAGAGGTAGCCGCCCTCTCAGAGGCAAGCACATAGCTGCCAGCGTAAATGTGTTGAGCGTTCATACCAACGTTCAGCCTGCCGTCCAAGCTGGTGGACGACTTCCAGAGATGGGGTAGTCGAGTGACTACCCCATTCTCATCTTTGAGAACGTCCTCTGGCTCTTGGCAAGAGAAGATGCTATACACCAAGGCTAGAAATAATAACTCTTTCATCAGAAGCCAATAGTAAATACGGGTTGGTTTGCCGTGTCAGTTCCATTAAATATCCCGTCGTAGATAGTGTGTGCTGGATTAAATTGCAGCAACTCTTTGTGGTTGATCCCCGGTGCCTCCACGATATGCCCGCGCCAGGTACCACCGTCGTTGCGGGCCGAGCGGGCTGGCACCACGCCGTCCGATTGATCGACGTTGAACACGGGCAACTCCACCCATATCCACTGCATGCACTGGCTTTCGTCGCATTGCCCCGCGTTCTGCGGGTCGGCGCACCATTGCATTTCGTCGTAGCAATCCTGGCTGTATTCCAGCACCTGCACCCATTGGTTCTGCACGAATCCCGCGCCGATGACCGCCTGCCAGCCCTGATTGGAGGTATGGCGCAGCCAGTCGGCCCCCGCCATCCACTGGTTGCCGCGCCAGACCCAATAGCCGTGGAAGAGAATGAACGGCGGAGTCCAACTGGCTATGTACTCAATGTCGGCGGCCGTGTGGTACACCCCGGCGGCCGTGTTCATGCCATCCACGCCCGCCTGGTCCGTACCGCCCGAGTAGGAACCCGCCACCCGCCACAGCACCGGATAATCCTCATTGCCCCAAACGTTGATCTTCGGCGATCCGGTATTTCCCTGGATATCGATGCTCTGCATATAGCCTCCATTGGGGTTGAGATCGTTGGCGGTCTGGGGAGTGGTACCAAAATTGTCGATGATAGCGTCGACCACCAGTCCGGCGATCGTGTTGGAAAAGGCAGTGCCAAAAACGCCAACCGCCACCAAAAGAACGCCAATCGTCGGACTGATGATGAAGAGTGCGGTCGAACCCACGGACGGCCCGCGCAACAACTCCACGATTCCCTGCTGGATGAACTGCTGCGCCACGCCGTTTTGGGAAGAAATGGCGATTTGTCCTCCCCTAAGCGGGGAACCCACTGTGAGGTTGCCTGCCCAGTAGTTGGGGTTGACCAGGTCCACCTCCCGACGGCGGTGCCGCCCATGCTGTGCGAGATGGAAATAGTATTACCACCTCCCGTGTTGCGGCCTCGGATCTGGTTCGCGAAGTCCACGATGCCGTTTCCAGTGTCGTACTGCGACCGGTTCCCGCCCACAATCTGGCGGCCATCGTTCACGTACGTGACGTTTACATTTTGCCACGAATCTATGTTCCCGCCCAGGCCGTGGATCCAGTCCACGTTTCTTTGCTGGGCAATCGTAAGCACCGGGGCCAGCAGCAGGGTGGCCCACAAAATGATTCGAATCGAGTTTTTCGTTTCCATGATGAGTTCAGGATTAGAGGTTGTTGACAAATTGGGCGTTCTGGATGGTCTGGTAGCGGACTTCCTTCGCCTTGACGCCGGTCGTGGCGTCGTCGAGGTATGACTCTGAGTAAACTCCGACCAGTTTCATGTCGTCCTTGCTGCCCTTGTAGCGGCAGACCGAGCGGAACAACAGTTTATTGGTGGCCGCATCGTGAACCTCGCTGGCCAGCACCCGTCCGTGGTAGGTGTCGAAGATCGTCAGCACGTACTCCTTCGATTCGGGCGTGGGCTTGTCCTGCCGCACCTGCACGACGTACTTGCTGAGTTGCTTCGCCCCGCCGGGGCTTTTCTGCACGGCCTTTTGAAGCGTAGCGGCGTCCACTTTCGGGTAGCCCGTGGGTTCGGACGTCCTCAGGGGCGCATTCTTGGCGATTCCCTTCGTTTCACGCATTTCCTGGATTTGGGCGGAGTAGTTGACAACCTTCAAGGCCCGCTGTGAAATCGCCCGGCTGCCCTGATCGTAAAAAGTCGCCTGATTGTTGACGACCATGGTGCGGTGCGGCCCCATCTCTTGCCATTTGCGGAGAGCGGGCGGCAGTTTGTCTAGTTGCCGAGGGCGAAGCTGCTCGGTGTTCATCTCCATCGAGCCGTCTTCCAGTACCCGCGATTCCACTTTTTCGCGGTAAAGTTGGGGCGCGGCGTTTACGATGGTCAGATCCCGGGCGGACTTCTGCCCGGCGTTTTCCACGATTCGGTAAGTGTAAGTCTCCACGTCCATGCTCGAGCCGTAAGCCACGCGGCTGTCGGTCAGGAACTCCGCCCCGGTCCTTGCGCTTTTGGCGGGATCGGGCGAGGATGCATCCTCTTGCAGCAGACTGGGCTGGCAGGAAGCCAGTCCGGCGGTCATTAGGGCAGCCAGAGCCGCCCGTCTCAAAAGTTTAGTTTCCATTATCTTCGTAGAGGTTTAGTTGTAAAAACAAGACGATCACAAAGGTTGGTTAGCTAATCCGTGACAAATTTGTAGAAAGCAGGTCTCGGAGCAAACACGTTTTTACGAATATTTTGCGCCGGATTACTGAATTTCATATTCGTAAAATCCAAACGAACTCTTGGAAGCTGGGCTAAAATAGAGTAACTTATGAAAACAACGCTCAACTAATCCGTCCCAACGCCATGACACTCGGAGATAAACTACGCAAAATCCGCGAGTCCAGGCATCTTGTCATCAAAGACATCGCCCTGGAACTGGAGATTGCCCCCAGCACGTACCATAGCTGGGAAAACAACTGCACCCACCCTACCGCCCGGCACTTTGCCAAGCTGTCCCAAGTACTGGGCATCAGCGTTACTGACTTGGTAGAGCCCGACTGGGAGTTGAAGGTAAGTCAGCCCGCTGTCGATGATGGGGAGGTACGCAAAACCGTAATGGAGGGAAACGCTTTTCGAATGTTCGATATACTGTTCGAAAACCAGCGCAACCTCCAATTGCTGCTCGAAGCGGAGGTGAAAGGTCTCAGAAAGGAAGTGGAGCAGTTGAAAACGGAGAATGAGAAACTCCGCAAGAATTAATTCCGTACCTTCGCACCAATCAAAGCGGTTTACTGGCCGGGGAAACGAGGTCGGTATTTACTTATTCTAACCTTACTAACCCTTGTTATTTAAAGACCTCGCGCTGCACGGCGACATTCTCAATGCCGTGGACGCCATGAATTTCAGCCAGACGACTCCCATCCAGGAACTGGCCATCCCCCCCATTCTCGAAGGTAAAGACCTCATCGGTTGCGCCCAGACCGGCACCGGCAAAACGGCCGCCTTCCTCATCCCGACCCTCGACTACATCACGGAGCACCCGCAGGACAAAGTCACGGCGCTCATCATCGTGCCTACCCGCGAGTTGGCGACGCAAATCGATGGACAAGTGCAGGGGCTCGGGTACTTCTGCAACGCCACCAGCATCGCCATTTACGGTGGTACCAAGGGCCCCGAGTGGGACCAGCAGCGCAAGGCGCTGGAGCAAGGGGCCGACATTATCGTCGCCACGCCCGGCCGCCTGATGGCGCATATGCAACTCGGGTACGTGGATTTCAGCCACATCAAGTTTCTGATCCTCGACGAGGCCGACCGGATGCTCGACATGGGTTTCGTGGGCGATATCCTCGCGATCCTGAAATCGGTACCCGAAGATCGGCAGACGCTGATGTTTTCGGCTACGATGCCGCCCAAGATTTCGGAATTTGCCAAGAAAATCCTGAAAGACCCCGTGCAGGTACAGCTGTCGGTCTCGAAACCCGCCGCCGGGATCGACCAGCAGTTTTACATGGCCGGAGAAAACCAGAAACTACCCCTCCTGATTCACCTGCTCAAAGAAGCCGACGACCCCAGCATGGTACTGTTCACCTCGCGGCGCTCGTCGGTCGACTCCATCGTGCGCGCCCTGCGCCGGAAGGGGTTCAAGGCTGAGGGTATCTCGTCGGACTCGGAGCAGGCGCAGCGCGAGATCGTGCTGCGAGATTTTAAGAACCGCACGTTCCCGATCCTGGTCGCGACCGACGTACTGTCGCGCGGCATCGACATCGACAACCTCAGCCATGTGGTCAACTACGACCTGCCCCGCGACCCGGAGGACTACGTACACCGCATTGGCCGTACGGCCCGCGCCGAGTCAAAGGGTACCGCGATTACCTTCCTGGGCGACCGCGACCAACGCGGCGTGCAGGGCATTGAAAAGTTGCTGGAGCGCAAAGTCGATATTCAGAATATCACCGAATCGCTGGGCCTGGGCGCCGCGCCGGAGTTTGGCGACAAGAGCAGCGCATCGGATCGCTCACGCGGCCGAGGCGGTAGCAACCGGGGCCGCTCATCGTCGGGGGGCGGGGGCCGCAGTCGCGGTCCGCGCAACGAAGGACGCAGCCGGGGTCCCCGACCTCCGCGTGCCGAAAACGGTCAATCGCCAGGCATAGCCTCGACTTCCGCAAGTACCCCGACCGACGGGACGAGTGCAGCGGCCTCTCCCGAAAAGAAGCGCCGCCGTAAACCGCGCAACAAGCGCCGACCCTCGACCGATACGCCCGGCCCGGCGTCGACAGAGTAGTCGCCCTCATGTAATCAAGTACCTGAAACCGCCCACTGAGGCGGTTTTGGTATTTTGGTCAAAAAAGTTTTGACGCTGTGATGACTTTTCCCTTCCATCCAATGAACAGCCGGTGGCAAACGTTCTGGCTTTATCAGGATTCAGTTCGATAGATGACTTCAAAACGGAAACACAACCTGTGGTCACGCTTCATGTCCCCCGCCCCGGAGCCAGCGGGCTGGTCGGTGGCGAGTTTCTATCCGCTCCTGCCGCTGGCGGTACTGAGCCTGCTGGCCTTGCTGTTTCACCTTATCCGTATCCTATTCAGCGAAGCGGTCGACTTCTCGCTCGACTGGAATCTGTTCCTGAGCTGGATACCGCTGATCATCGCTTTCCTGGCCCGGACTATTTCAAAACGTTATCGTCCTAAGTACTTCCTGATCGCGCTGCTGAGTATCGGCTGGCTGGCGTTTTTTCCCAATGCGCCTTACATGATCACCGATTTGGTACACCTCACGCCCGATGAGGCGCGGGACCGCACCTGGCACGATACCATCATGCTGTTTTACTACGCTCAGGTGAGCTTGTTCAACGGACTGGTGTCGCTGTATTGGATGCACGGGGCGTGGGGACGCACCTACAAAAAACCTACGGGCTTGATTCTGCTGCTGCTTAGCTTTCCACTGGGTGGATTGGGCGTGTACCTGGGCCGGATATTGCGGCTCAACAGTTGGGACATTGTTCAAAATACTGCCGCTACCTTCCAGAATCTATTGGGTAGTCTCAGCGACCGCACGGCGATGCTGCTGATCGTAGAATTTGGTCTGCTGCTAGGCACCCTGTACGCCGTACTTTGGGGGCTGCTTCGCTACCGGGCACCGCGCAGATAGCATCCATGCTCGTGTTGGTTTTGGTCACCATACGATTGCACCACTTACCCCTACACATGCTCCAATCACCCAATATTTTTGGGCGAATTGGGTAGAATACTTAAGTTTGGCTTCTTCAAAACGTAAGCCTACCAAACCTTCACCTTCCTCCTTCTATGCAACTGATCATTGAAAACCTAAACAAGACGTACGCAAATGGTGTGCAGGCGCTCAACGGCGTCAACCTCACCATCAACCAGGGCATGTTTGGCCTATTAGGGCCCAACGGGGCGGGCAAATCGTCGCTGATGCGGACGATCGCCACTTTGCAGGAGCCCGACAGCGGCAGCATCCGCATGGGGGCTATCGACGTGCTCACCCAAAAGGACGAAGTGCGCAAAACGCTCGGGTACTTGCCGCAGGAATTTGGGGTGTATCCCAAGATCAGCGCCGAAACCCTGCTCGACCACCTGGCGGTATTGAAGGGCCTCACCAATAAAAGTGAGCGGAAAGAAACGGTACAGGCGCTTTTGCAAAAAACCAACCTGTACAACTCCCGCAAGAAAAACCTGGGGGGGTACTCGGGCGGTATGAAGCAGCGCTTTGGCATCGCGCAGGCGCTGTTGGCGAGCCCCAAACTCATCATCGTCGACGAACCCACTGCGGGCCTCGACCCCGCCGAGCGCAATCGTTTCCTGAACCTGCTGAGCGAAATCGGTGAGAACACGATCGTTATTCTGTCGACGCACATCGTGGAAGACGTCAAGGAACTCTGCTCCGACATGGCGATTTTCAACAGCGGCCGGGTACTGTACAAAGGCAGTCCGCAAGACGCGCTCGACGCCATCGTGGGCAAAATCTGGGAAAAGCGCATTCCCAAATCCGAGTTGGAAGGCTTACGTGCCTCCCACAACGTCATCTCCGAAAAAATGATTAGCGGTACCCCGGTCATCCACGTCCTGGCCGACGCGCTCCCCGCCGAAGGCTTCACGCCCATCGAAGGCGATCTGGAAGATGTTTATTTTTCTTACATTTTTGGCGAAGGGGCCAACGTGTTGGCGTAATGGCGTGTAGGTATGGGGGCGGTCTTACGCTCGGCAAGTATTCAGTAGCAGAAGAACGCCCTCACCTCCCCCACGCCATTTCGCATAGCCCCCACGCTTACACGCCCCCACATTTCACCGGTCAAACCTTTCCCCTTCAACTGAAATACCCATGCTACTAGAAATCATCCGCTTCGAGCTTAATTACCGGAAGAAGCGTCCGGCTACCTACATTTATTTCGCCATCATTTTCCTGCTTTGCTTCTTTGCCGTTACCTCCAAGTCCGTCATTATCGGCGGTGGGGGCGGGGGCCAGATGAAGGAGAACTCGGCCTACGCGCTGGGAAATATCATCGCGGTGATGTCGTTCGCGATGACGTTCATCGTATCGGCTATCATGGGGGTACCCGTGCTGCGCGACTTCGACCACAAGACCGACTCGCTGATGTTTACCACGCCCGTCTCGAAGTTCGACTACCTGATGGGCCGCTTTCTGGGGTCGTTCATCGTAACGGTACTGGTGTTTTGCGCCACTTGGCTGGCTTTGATGGCGGGCTTTACATTTGGTAGGTACCTGCCCTGGGATCCCTCCTGGGCCGAAAAAGAGATTCTGCCGTTCAACGCCTGGTCGTATTTGCAACCTTTCCTGACGCTGGGCCTGACCAACCTGTTCATTCAGGCGTGCCTGTACTTTGCCGCCGGGACGCTCAGCCGCCAGACCATCGTCATCTACGTGCAAGGCATCGTGCTGCTGGTGTTGTACCAGATCGCGGGTACCATCCTGTCGGACATCGACAACAAAACGCTGGCCGCCATGCTCGACCCGTTCGGCTTTCAGGCCTACGCCGACTACACCGAGTACTGGACCCCGGCCCAGAAAAATACTGAACTGGTACCGATGGCGGGCATTTTTCTATGGAATCGCTTGCTTTGGCTGGGCGTGGGACTGCTGTTTTTGGCGGGCACCTACTTCGGATTCAGCTTTAACGTCGTGCGCAAGGGATGGGGTCGCGTGCGGGCCAAAGCCGGGCAAATCGTCCGCTTCAAGCCTGAGGACATCCGCATTCCGGTGGCGCAGCAGGTACTCAACGCGGGCAGCTATTTCCAGATGCTGTGGCGGCAATCGATCTTTTATTTTAAGATGATCGTGAAGGACGTGCCGTTCATTGGCATCGTGGCGGTCGGGCTCATCAACCTCATCGTCAGCTCGTTCTTCTTCGGCGACATGTACGGCACGAGCTCCTACCCCATCACGGGCAATGTCCTCAACTTCCTGGGCGGCTTCAACCTGTTTTTCCTCGTCATCACGGTGTTCTATTCCGGTGAGCTGATCTGGCGCGAGCGCTCAGTGAATATGAACCAGATCATGGACGTACTGCCCATGCCCGATTGGGTCGTGCTGGCGGCCAAGTTCATTGGTCTGATCCTGGTGTACTGCCTGCTGATTTTTGTGTTGATCCTGGTCGGCGTGGGCGTACAGACCGGGCACGGGTACTTCAAGTACGAGCTGGGACTATATTTCAAAACGCTCTATACCTCCACCCTCTTCTTCCTGGTAGCCTACACGCTGCTCTCGTTTTTTGTGCAGGTCATGGCCAACAGCAAGTTCGTCGGCTACGCGCTGATGTTCCTGTTTTTCATCACCACCATCACGATGAGCGCGATGGGAATCGAGCACCCGATGCTCGAATTCGACAGCGGTAGCCTGGGCGGGTACTCCGACATGAACCGCTACGGCCACTTCGTGACGGCCTTTACGTGGTTGAAGCTGTACTGGTTTGGGTTCGTGGCGCTGCTGTTCATCATGGCGGTGCTCTTCGCCGTGCGCGGCACCGACACGCTGATGAAGACCCGCCTCAGCCTGACGCGTCATCGCCTGTCGCGCCCGATTCTGGTGGCCCTTTCGGCCGCCGTCATTTTGTTCGCGGGTACGGGCTTCTTCGTGTACTACAACACCAACCAACTCCACACCTACCGTACCAGCGAGGAGCGGGAAGAGCGCGCCGTGGAATATGAGAAGACGCTCAAAAAGTACGAGAAGATTCCGCAGCCCAAGATCGTGGAGTCTAATCTGAAAGTGGAGATTTATCCCGAAACGCGCGACTTCACGGCGGAAGGTTTTTACTGGCTCAGAAACAAAACCGACAAGGCCATCGCCGACGTCCACATTCAGCGGGCCATCCAGAATAGCGTCAAAACCGAGTACCTGCGCTTTGGCAGCGGCGACGCCAGGCTGGACTCGACGCATAAGCAATTCGGCTACACGATTTACCGCCTGGCGAAGCCTCTGGCCCCCGGCGATTCCGTCAAGATGGACTTTAAGGTGAGTTTCACCACCAAGGGCTTCTCGGCGGGTGGAGGTACCACCGACATCGTCAACAACGGTACGTTCTTCAACAACGGCTACTTTCCGTCGATTGGCTACGAAGCGGGTGGGGAACTAAGTTCCGACGACAAGCGCCGCAAGTACAAGCTCCCCGAAAAGGAGCGAATGATGGAGCAGGACGATCCGATCGGCCTGAGCCAAAATCTCTTTGGCGACGATGCCGACTACATCCGGTTCAAAATGGTAATCGGTACTTCGCCCGATCAGATCGCGATCGCGCCGGGGTACCTGCAAAAGGAATGGACCGAAGACGGCCGCCGCTACTTCGACTACGAAATGGACGTCCCGATGGTCAATTTCTACTCCATCGTGTCGGCCCGCTACGAGGTGAAGCGCGATGTCTGGAAAAACTCCGAACGGTGAGCCCGTCAAGCTGGAAATCTATTACAACAAAGGCCACGAGTACAACCTCGACAAAATGATGGCGAGCATGAAAGCCGCGCTGGGGTACTACTCCAAGAACTTCGGTCCCTACCAGTTCCGGCAGATGCGCATCATGGAATTCCCGCGTTACGCCAGTTTTGCCCAATCGTTTGCCAACACGGTACCTTTCTCGGAAGGCATCGGTTTTATCCAGAAAATCGACGACGAAGAAACCGACCTCGACATGCCCTACTACGTGACCGCCCACGAAGTGGCGCACCAGTGGTGGGGCCACCAGGTACCCGACGCCGGCGTGAAGGGCAATGCGATGTTGTCCGAGAGCCAGTCGCAGTACTCGGCCATGATGGTGATGAAGCAAACCTACTCGCCCGAATTGATGCAGAAGTACTTGAAGTACGAGATGGACGACTACCTGAGCGGCCGCTCCGGCGAAAGCAAGAAGGAACAGCCGCTGGTGCTGACCGAGCGGCAGTCGTACATTCATTACCAAAAGGCGTCGGTCATTATGTTCGCCTTGCAGGATTACATCGGAGAGGATAAAGTCAATGCCGCCCTGCGCAAATTCCTGGCCGAATGGCAGTACCCCGGCCCCGACTCGAAGCACGGGCGCTACCCCACGAGCCGCGACCTGGTAGGGTACTTCCGCGCCGAAACGCCCGATTCGTTGAAGTACCTCATCAACGATTGGTTCGAGACGATCACGCTCTACGAAAACAAAGCCACCGAGGCCACCTACGTCAAGAAAAACGACAAGCAGTACGCCGTTACGCTCAAATTCGATTCCGAAATGTTCCGGGCCGACAGCGCGGGCAACGAAAAGCCGCTGCCGCTCAATAGCCAGTGGTTCGATGTGGGCGTGTACGGCAAAGACAAGCAGGGCGAAAACAAGCTGATCTACCTCGAAAAGCACAAAGTCACGAAGAAGGAAAATACCGTGATGATCACCGTAGACCAGAAACCAACCAAAGCCGGGATCGATCCCATGAACAAGCTAATCGACCGCCACCCCGGCGACAACGTGAAGTCAGTGAGTGAATTTAAACCGGAGAGCTGAGAACTTTTAACTTTTAAATTTTAACTTTTAAAAATAAAAAGCGCCAGTCATGACAAGTTCCTGACTGGCGCTTTATTGTTATTATTCCGACACCTTATCTATCACATCCCGTACCACTTCCGAAAAATACGCCCCGTTGTACGGCCCAAACCAATTCATGGTGATGGTTTCGTATTCTTTTTTGTGGAAATGCTCGTCAGCGGTGATGTAGCCGGCGTAGGCGCCATCGAAACTGGTAATGATTAACTTCATACCGCGCTTGTCGGCATATTGACTGAGCGGGGCCACGAGTTCACCCGAGAAATCGCAGGGCAGCCCGACGAGCAGAATGTTCCCGACTCGCAAAACCTTTACGAACGAGGGATAATCGCCAAAAATCCAATGAAACACCCAGGACCGCAGCGCCCAGGTCGGGTCGAGGCGCGGACTGGGATCGCGTAGCGGCAGTGCTGCCGTGAATACTTCGATCGTGGAAAAATCTTTGGTACCGGACGTATCAAAATCCGATTGAATGGCACTTTCCACCCCGTCAGCCTGGTGACCCACCTTGGCAAACTCGTTTTCGCCAACTTCTTCCGGCCCCATGCTGGCCACGGCTCCGGCCAGGAAAATCGCAAAATCGGCCTCGCCGTCTTCCAGCGAATCGACCAGCGCCCCGGCGTAATCGCGCGATAGGGAAAAACTTTTAGAGTCGAGTACGGTGGCGTGCGCGGCGTAGGAGGTGAGGATTGCGGTCTTTCCGTCGGCGCGTTTCAAGTACATATTCCTGACCCAGGGATCGACGGGCGCCTTAGCTTTCACCAGACGATTATAAATATCAGCGGTATCCTTTACCTGGAAATAGCCCAGCTCAGTCTCCAGCCGGGTGGACTTGGCTTGTTTCAGAGCTCTGATTATAGCATCGACGATGCGATCAACGATGGCGGGGTCATAGTCACCGGCAAAGAGTTCGCCCGTAATGGTGTCGCCCCAACCGCCGATGCTGTTGTGGCTGTGGGTCGCGCCGAGATACACCTGGTCGAACGTCAGGCCGACTTCCGGCAAGCGTTTTTTGAGCGCTTCCGTGACCGTAGGAGGCACGATAAGCAGATCGAGTGCCACAATAGCGGCTTGGGTCCCATAAGCGCTCAGATAAATTGACCGGGCGTACACCGAATCATGCACACTTTCGTAGGGCTTTCCGCGGCGGTTGCCGTAGCCAGCCATGGGCGTGGGCTGGTCGGGGGTGTAGTTAACCTTGGCCCAGCCCGCCCGAAGCCCCACATCCATGCTCTTTGCCTGGTCGGGATAGGGCACCGCCGCGAGGGCTTGTTTCCACTGCCGGTAGTAGTCCATTTCCTGATAGGGCGTGTAGTCGATGGTGGTGACCGCCGAAGCGACAAACACCAGCAGCAGGACAACGATCCCAGCCAGGGAATACAGAAAAATTTTCAGGAATTTCAAAGTTTCACCGGAGGGGTTTAGCTCAACTGACTGGCAAACAAAGTCTTGAACGACGCCAACTCGCGGTCTTTTTCCGATACGTTCGGTTGCTTGATCCCCCAGTCGATACCGAGCGTTTCGTCATTCCAGATGATACCGCTTTCGGAGGCTTTGTTGTAGAGGTTAGTGCATTTGTAGCTAAAAATGGAATCTTCCAGTGCGGCAAAACCGTGCGCAAAACCTTCGGGCACGTAGGCCATGTTGTTGCGCTTGGCGTCGAGCTCGAACAACTCGTACTTTCCGAAGGTAGGTGACTCGGGACGGATGTCCACCGCGACGTCGATGACGCGGCCCGAAATCACCCGCACGAGTTTTCCCTGGGCGAAGGGCGCATTTTGGAAATGCAGCCCGCGAAGCACGCCCTTGGTGGAGAAAGACTGATTGTCCTGCACGAAATTGGTGGGCAGTCCGGCTTTTTCAAAAGCCTCGTGATTGAACGACTCGAAAAACGCGCCTCGTTCGTCCTCAAAAACGCGGGGGAAAATTTCTACCAAACCGGCAATGGACGTTTCTCGAATCAACATAATTAGCAGTTTTAAAGTGATGGGTTACAGTGGGGTGACTGGCTTTACGATGCGCAAATTTATGAATCTATTGGCAGAGGTTGTAATTTCGGCCCAACATTTCGGCATTTGATGACCTACGACGCACTTTTTTCACAAATTATCGATAAGAAATCCTACCTCTGCGTGGGATTGGACACGGATATTCAAAGAATCCCGCAGCATCTTCTACAAACGGAAGATCCGGTATTTGCTTTCAACAAAGCCATCATCGACGCTACCCGGAAGTACTGCGTCGCTTACAAGCCTAACATTGCCTTTTACGAAGCCCAGGGACCGCGCGGCTGGGAGAGTCTGCGCAAGACGCTGGCTTACATCCCCAAGACGCACTTCACCATCGCCGACGCCAAGCGCGGCGACATTGGCAACACTTCCGGCCTGTACGCACGTACCTTCTTCGATGTGGCAGCGGCGGGGCTCGATTTCGATGCGGTGACGGTGGCGCCCTACATGGGGCACGATTCAGTGCAACCTTTTTTGGACTATGAAAACAAGTGGGTGATCCTGCTGGCGCTGACCTCCAACCCCGGCGGCGACGATTTCCAGCGGCTGACAGTCGACGGCAAGCCCCTGTACGAGCACGTGCTCGCCACCTCCCAAACCTGGGCCGGGCCCGAGCGCCTGATGTACGTAGTGGGGGCTACCCAGGCCGACGCCCTCGCCCACATTCGCCGCATCGTACCCGAGCACTTCCTGCTGGTACCGGGCGTGGGCGCGCAGGGCGGTAGTCTGGAAGAAGTATCGCGCTATGGCATGAACAAAAAGTGCGGCTTGCTCGTCAATTCGTCCCGAAGCATTATCTACGCTGGCAGCGGCCTTGATTTTGCCAACAAAGCCGCTATCGAAGCGCAGGCGATTCAGCAAGAAATGGCGGGGTACCTGTTAGAGTTTAAGGTTGAAAGTTGAAAGTTTAAGAGCTCCGCTTGTAAGCGGGTTCGCAAAAACTTCTAACCACCAGGCGGCCCTGTTTTCACTTTGAACTTTACACTTTCAACTTTCAACTAAAAAACTTTAATGCTCCCCACTACCCTCGTTTCCCTTATCCAACAATACGGCTCTCCCCTGTACGTCTACGACGGGGACATCATCCGGCGGCAAGTCGATACTTTGCAGGACGCCTTTTCGGGCGTCGAATATGCGGATTAAGTACGCTTGCAAGGCCAATACAAACCTGGCGATTCTGCGGTTGATGCGGTCTTTGGGGGTCGAAGTCGATGTGGTATCGACGGGCGAGATGCGGATGGCGATGCTGGCCGGGTACTCGGCCGATCAAATCACGTTTACGCCCAGCGGGGTACCTTTCGAGGAGATTCGCGAGGCGGTCGACGCGGGGGTGAAGGTCAACGTCGACAGCCTGCCGCTGCTCGAATGGATGGGGCAAACCTACGGCAATACGCGCCCCTGCCTCATTCGTCTCAAGCCCAACGTGGCCGCGGGCGGCAATGCCAAGATCATGACGGGCCACAGCGATTCGAAATTTGGCATTTCGGTCGATTTGCTCGAAGACATTCTGGCGGTCGTGGCGCGCTACGACCTTAAAATCGTTGGTTTGCACCAACACACCGGTTCCGACATCAAGGAAGCCGAGCCCTTCCTGCAAGCGGCGGATATTATTTTTAAAGCCGCCATGCGCTTTCCCGACCTGCAAATCATCGACCTGGGCGGTGGATTCAAGGTATCCTACAAGCCCGGCGATGCCGTGACGGACATGGCCCGCCTGGGTACCGAAATCAGTCGGGGGTTCAAGGAATTTTGTAAAAATTATGGTCGGGAATTGCAACTCTGGTTCGAGCCCGGTAAATTTCTGGTCAGCGAAAGCGGTACGTTGCTGGTGCGCACGACGGTCATCAAGGAGGACCCCGCCCGCGACTTCGTGCATGTCGACTCCGGCCTCAACCACCTCATCCGGCCGATGATGTACGGCGCGTACCACCACATCCTCAACCTATCGAATCCCGACGGTCCGCTCAAAAATTACGATGTCGTGGGCTACATCTGCGAAACCGACACCTTCGCGACCGATCGACCGTTGCCCGAAGTGCGGCCCGGCGATGTGTTGGCCATCCAAAACGCCGGAGCTTATTGTTTCAGCATGAGTTCGCACTACAACGCCCGCCTGCGGCCAGCCGAGGTACTTGTCGATGGCGGTACTACCAAGCTAGTGCGGCGGCGGGATACCTTCGACGAATTGCTGCGTACCCAGATGGACCTCGACGCGTGAGCCTGCTCCCGATTTTGTACCAGGACGACAGCCTGGTCGCGATCGACAAGCCACCCGGACTGCTGGTACACCGATCGGCCCTGGCGCGTGATGCCAAAGAATTTGCGGTCCAGATGCTGCGCGACCAACTGGGCCAACGCGTGTACCCGGTGCATCGGCTAGACCGCAAAACGAGTGGCGTGCTGCTTTTTGCGCTTGACGAAAACACCAACAGCAGCTTGCAAAAGCAGTTTGCGAACGGTGAGGTCGCCAAGCGGTACCTCGCGATCGTGCGGGGCTATACGGACGATGAATTCACCGTGGATTACGCGCTGAAACGCGAAGACAACGGCCTTTTGCAAGAGGCCTTTACCCAAGGACGCACGGTAGCACGCACCGAGATCCAGGTACCCTCGGGACGTCACGCCACCTCCCGCTATTCATTGGTCGAACTTGCCCCTGCCACGGGGCGGATGCACCAGCTCCGCAGGCACATGGCGCATATTTTCCATCCCATCATCGGCGACCGACCCCACGGTTGCAACAAACAGAATCGGCTGTTCAAGGAAAAATTCGACCTGTCGCACATGATGCTTCACGCTTCGGAATTGCGGGTTGAGCATCCGGTTCTAGGCCGGGAGCTCGTCGTCTCCTCGCCGGTGTCGGGGGAATTTTTAAGGATACAGAAGCTGTTGGGATTGTAATGAAAATACTGCCTCAACGGTTGATGAAGTACTCTTTAAATTCTTGAATTTCTTCCCGTTCTGTCGCCAGGTACTTTTCGAATATCTTATCCCCCACCTGATGTTTCAAGGCAGAGATGCCGACATCGATCAGGCGCAAGCCCTTCTCCGTCAAAAGAATATTGTCAAAAGACAGTCCGCCGATGCCCGACGGACGCTTGATGTCCCGGTGGACGAAGCCCGCCCGATGCAATTGATCAAGTTCATCTTCAAACACCTCAACCCACAAAGCCCTGATGCGCACTTCGTAGGCGCGGAAGTCGATGGGGCGTAACCGTTCCATGACCAGCATTTCGGCCTGAAGTGCTTCATCATAATCCAACCGGACTAAATTCACCACGAGTCCATTGACCGCGTTGGCAAACTTCATTTTTTCTGCCTCAGAACCCAGGTCCGAGCGCGTATCAGCGACAAACAACTTGGCGACCTCCGTCTGAGAGAGGGCGATGACCAGGTTGTTGGCGCCGGAAGAAAGTCGGTTGGGGTATTTCATACCTAATACAGCACCCACGTATCCTTGCCCCCGCCGCCCTGCGAGGAGTTGACGATCAGCGAGCCCTTGCGCAGGGCCACGCGGGTGAGGCCGCCGGGCATGACGTGGATGTCTTCACCGTAGAGGATGTAAGGCCTTAGGTCCACGTGGCGGCCCTCGGCGTGGTCTTCGACGATGCAGGGTACCCGCGAGAGCGAGATCGTGGGCTGAGCGATGTAGTTGCGGGGATCGTCCCGAATTTTCTGGCGGAATAGTTCGTGTTCCTCGGGCGTCGACTTTGGACCGATCAACATCCCGTAGCCGCCCGCTTCGTTGGCTTCCTTCACGACGAGTTGCTCGATGTTTTCGAGCACGTAATTCAAGTCCTCCTGCTCGCGGCAGATGTACGTTTTCACGTTCGGAATAATGGCTTCTTCGTGCAAGTAGTACTCGATGATGCGGGGCACGTAGGCATAAATAACCTTATCGTCGGCCACGCCGGTACCCGGCGCGTTGGCGAGCGCGACTTTGCCGTTCTTGAATACCTCGAAAATGCCCGGTACGCCCAGCATCGAGTCGGGATTGAATACTTGGGGGTCCAGGAAGGTATCGTCGAGGCGGCGGTAGATGACGTCCACGATTTCGAAGCCCTTCGTGGTGCGCATCTTGACGAAGCCGTCGGCCACCACCAGGTCGCGGGCATCGACCAGCTCGACGCCCATTTGCTGAGCCAGGTACGAGTGCTCGAAGTAGGCCGAGTTGTAGATGCCCGGCGTCAGTACCACCACGTTGGGGTTGGGACGGTCGCTGAGGTGCAGCAGCATGTGGTGCAGGCGGGTGGCGTAGTCGGCTACCGGACGGACGCCAGTTTGGGCCAGTACATCCGGGAAAATTTGCTTCGACATCTCTCGGTTTTCCAGCATGTAGGAGACCCCCGACGGGCACCGCAGGTTGTCTTCCAGTACCATGAACGAACCGTCGTCTCCCCGGATGAGGTCAGTGCCCGTAATGTGGCACCAGATTTTGCGGGGCGGCGTGATGCCCATGCAGGCGGGCAGGAAGCATTTGCTCGACTCGATCAGGTCGCGGGGTACCACGCCGTCGTCGAGTATCTTTTGCTCGTTATAAATGTCCTGAATAAACATATTGAGCGCCTTGATGCGCTGCTTCAACCCTACTTCCAGGTGCGCCCATTCTTCGCCGGTGATGATGCGGGGGATAATGTCGATCGGCATGGTGCGCTCCGTGCCCTCGCCCTCGGAATATACATTGAACGTAATACCCATCGACAGCATAGAGCGCTCGGCGGCCTGTTGCCGGGCGAGCAGATCCTGGCTCGTCAGGTCTTCGAACTTGGCCTTCAAGCTATCGTAGCCCGTGCGTACTTCACCCTCCGGGCCAAACATTTCGTCGTAAAATTTATCGGTATCGTAATCGAAAAAGGAAAAATTCATAAAAGATCTGAAAGATGGTCGGGCGTGAGTTGTGAATGACCAAACAATGTAGGGCCGGGCGGCGGTTTTACCAAAAAAACCGAGAAAAAGCCATTTATTTCTCATATTTGACCACTCTACCGCGCTATTCCTACCGCCCGCCCGTTCAAATTGTTATGAAATTCCACCACCGCCTGCCCATCCTTTTTTTTCTGAGCTATTTCCTGTCCCCGGCCAGAGCCCAACACCTGCCTGGCGTAGCGATGGAAAACTACGCGGGTACCCAGGCGCTTTACCACAACCCGGCTTTCGTGGCCGACTCCCGCTACAAAGTACACGTCAACCTGGTGGGCGTGAGCTTGTACGAGGCCAACAACCACATTCGCTACAACGCGCCTTACTCGTTTTTGTCGCTGATGACCAACAATGTGCCCGACCAGTACCGCAACGAGAAGGGAGCAATCGTGCTGCCTCGGGAAAATCTGGTGGAAAAGCGCAACGCCCGCGACCGTCACCTGAATATCGGCATCGAGGGGCGGCTGCCTTCGGCGATGTTTTCGCTGCGGGACGGCCAGTTCGGTGTTGGCCTGAGTACCAGGGTGCGCACGATTACCAACCTGACCCAAACTTCGATACCCATCGCGAGTACGTTGCGGGCCCGGGGCAAGGACCCTGGAATGCTGGAAAAATTGTACGAAAACCAAGCGGCCACCCTGCACCTCAACGCGGTGGGTGAATTGGCCTTCACCGCGGGTGGGGTACTGATCGACAACGACACGGATTTTTTCAAAGTAGGTGCGACGGTAAAACGCCTGATCGGCTTGTACAACGCGCACATCCTGATCGACGACGGCTCTTACACCATCAGGACCGACCCCAACTATAACAACGAGAAAGAGTACTACGACCTGGCCGCAGTTTCGGCGCGCTACGGCTACACCGCCGATGGGGCCTACCAGAATTTCAAGCCAACGCCCGGTTGGATACTCGGGCCCGAATCGGCGGGCGGGGGCTGGGGGTTCGATGTAGGGATGGTGTACGAGTACCGGCCCGACGCCAACAAATACGCCTACCGCGAAAAGGGCGAACGAAAGCTCGACGGAAGCAAGAACAAGTACCTCTACCGCTTTTCGGTGGCGCTCACGGACGTGGGAGCGGTGCGATTCAAGAACGCCGACTACACCCGGCAGTACCAGGTCACGACGACCAACAAGTCGCTTCGCTTTGATGAATTCCAGGAACTTGAAGGGACGGCAGGATTCTTCGGGGCTATCAACACTTCCCTGGCCACAGACACCACCGCCCGCACCACCAGTTTCCGGTCGGTGCTACCTACGGCGCTCCAGGCTAGTCTCGACTATCAGCTCAAACCCAATCTTTATGTCAACGCGCTGCTGGTCCAAAACCTCATATCGCCGGGTGCCTTCGGTATGAAGGGAGAATCGGTACTGGCCGTGACGCCCCGCTACGAAACCAAGTGGTACCAGGTGTCGGTACCCGTTTCGCTCATGAACCGCTACGGGTCGCTGGGCATCGGGCTGGCCGGGCGCGTGGGTCCGCTCTGGTTCGGCACCGATCACCTCGCGGGCCTGCTCAACCTCGGCAAGCCCAAGATTTTCAGCCTCTACGCCGGCATCTCAGCGGGACTCTACCGCCGACCTCCCAAATCACCAAACGACTGCCCGCCGGGCGACGATTCTTTTTTCCAGAGAATTTTTCGGAGAAAATAGAACAGGTGGAAGGGTGGAGGGGTGGAAGGGTGGAGGGGTGGAGGGGTGGAGGGGTGGAGGGGAATTTAAGTTAAGTGTTTGGTTTCCAATGTTTTTCTCAAAAACATACAAAGTATGGATGAGCAGAAGTTTCAGTCGTTTGAAGATCTGGTTGTTTGGAAAGACGCCATGCGGCTTTGCGTTTCGATCTACTCATTGCTGAGCACGTGTAGAGACTATGGGTTTCGGGATCAAATCCAGCGAGCTGCGGTTTCCGTCCCTTCCAACATAGCAGAGGGTCATGATCGCCAAACTGATAAAGAATTTGTACAATTCCTGTATATAGCCAAAGGATCGTGCGCCGAACTAAGGACGCAACTTTATCTGGCCGCCGAATTGAAATTTATATCCAAAGAGGAGAGCACAGAATTTATCAACAAAACAAAAAGGGTATCAGCCATGCTCCAAAACCTGATCAAAGCAAGAAGGGCCAAACAGGACAAGGGATAGCTAAAAATATAGTCCCTTCCCCCCTTCCACCTTCTACCCCCGAACCCTACCTTCTTTCATACCGCGACTTTGTTTCCCGATTCCGCTGGGCTTTTTCAGCCGTGGGCCTGTTGCGACCGGGGCGCGGGCCGCGCTGCTGTTGCTTGGGGGTGGGCGTCGGGTTGTGGTCGACGAGCGGGAAGGGGTGGCCGTCGATCACCGGAACTTTCTTGCCGATGAGTTTTTCGATGTCTTTGAGGTAGGCTTTTTCTTCGGCGTCGCAAAACGAAAGCGCGGTACCATTGGCCCCGGCGCGGCCCGTCCGGCCGATGCGGTGCACGTAGGTTTCGGCGATATTGGGAATCTCGAAATTGATTACGTACTCCAGGTCGTCGACGTCGATGCCGCGGGCGGCGATGTCGGTCGCCACGAGTACCCGGGTAGTCTGAGCCTTGAAGTTGGACAGCGCCCGTTGCCGGGCGTTTTGGGCCTTGTTGCCGTGGATAGCTTCGGCCTTGATGTCGTTGCGCAGCAGAATCTTCACCACCTTGTCGGCCCCGTGCTTGGTGCGGGTGAAAACGAGGGCCGTCTTGATCTTCGGATCGCTCAAAACGTGCAGCAGCAAGGCATTTTTGTTGCCTTTGTCCACAAAATACAGGTGTTGCGCCACCGTATCGGCCGTAGATGACACGGGCGTCACCTCCACTTTGCTCGGATCGTGCAGGATCGTGTCGGCCAGCTTCACTATTTCGGGGGGCATCGTGGCCGAGAAAAACAGCGACTGCCGCTTCTTGGGCAGTACCGCCAGAAGTTTCTTGACGTCATGAATAAAACCCATGTCCAACATGCGGTCGGCTTCGTCCAGCACGAAAATCTCAACATCGCGCAGCGAAACGAAACCCTGGTTCATCAGGTCGAGCAAGCGGCCCGGCGTGGCGACGAGTACGTCGACCCCGCGTTGTAGGATCTTCGTTTGCGGGTTTTGGCTCACGCCCCCAAATATGACCGCGCAGTTGAGATGCGCGTGGCGACCGTAGGACGTAAAGCTTTCTTCGATCTGGATGGCCAGCTCGCGCGTCGGCGTCACGATCAGGCTCCTGATGCGTTTCTTACCGCCCGGAATCGGGTTTTTGCTGAGCAGTTGCAGAATCGGTATCGCAAAGGCGGCCGTTTTGCCAGTGCCGGTCTGGGCGCAGCCCAGCAAATCTTTGCCTTGCAGCACCAGGGGGATGGCTTTGGCCTGGATGGGGGTAGGCGTGGTATATCCTTCTTCTTTTACGGCCTTAAGAAAAGGGGCGTCTAAATTTAATTCGTCAAAAGTCATGTATGCGTCTCTAAAAAGTATGGTGGTATAAATAAAGTGCAAGTTACGGCTTTCTGCCGACAAAGCGCTTTTTAAACCTAAATCGACCAATCAGGAGCGGTGAACGCACCAAAAAGCCATTGTATCAAACCAAATATCCTGATCGGACGTTAATGAGTCTGTTGTTTCATTTTTAAAAATAATCCAATAGAACCCCATGAAATCACTCAGAATAAGTATCGTTTTCAGTATGCTGCTGGGCATCTTCTCCTGCTCACAAGCGCAGAAGCACTCGGCCGATACCAAAAAGCGCGAAGTGCAGAAGACCGACGCCGAATGGAAGGAAATCCTAACCCCGGACGCCTACTACATTCTGCGGGAAGCCGGTACCGAGCGTCCGTTCACCAGCGCGCTCAACAAAAATAAGAAGGAAGGCATCTACGAATGCGCCGCCTGCCATACTCCCTTGTTCAGTTCCAAAACGAAGTTCGACTCCGGCACGGGCTGGCCCAGTTTCTACAAGCCTCTTTTTGCCAAGAACATCGACGAGGAGGAAGACCGTTCGCTGGGAGGCGTCAGAACGGAAGTACTTTGTAACACCTGCGGTGGACACCTCGGCCACGTGTTCGACGATGGCCCCAAGCCTACCGGACTGCGCTACTGCCTCAACGGCGACGCGCTGGTGTTCGAGGCCAAGCGGGTAAAATAAATTGTCGTAATGATTCGCATGCAAAGCCGAACGTACCACCATTCGTTCGGCTTTCCTTATCTTTGGACCCGCTTTAAATAGCAGGCCGTTCGTACCCGGCTACCAAGGCCCCGAAGAAACCGTTTCCTATGTCCGCGATCAGCGCATTTTTCAACTCTCTGACCACTACCTTCCGGCGGGCGTTCCGCTGGTTTTACAATCAACTGGCACGAGGTCTCTATTTTCTGAGCAGCAAGGTATTCGGGCCGGATAAAGTGGATGCTTTCGGGCAAAGCTACCGGCAGCGGCGCAATTCCGTCGGACAATTTTGGGCCCGAAATGTCGATTCGAACTCTGCCTACTACAAGCCGGTCGTGCGGCTTTGGAAGCTCTTTGCCTGGGGCTTTTTTGCGGCCGTGTTTTACATTTTTTGCGTCGAGACCAACTTCCTGTACCTGATGGGTACCATGCCCAGCGTCGACGATTTGCAGGACCCCAAGGTCAATCAGTCGTCGGAAATCTATACCTCGGACGGGGTCATGATCGGTAAGTTTTATACCGAAAACCGCACGCCCGTTGCCTACGAAAACATTTCGCCCAATCTAATCCAAGC
This sequence comes from uncultured Cytophagales bacterium, assembly GCA_963803495.1. GTDB lineage: Bacteria > Bacteroidota > Bacteroidia > Cytophagales > Spirosomataceae > Persicitalea. The sequence goes on along the minus strand of CAWDMP010000002.1, from coordinate 5,107,371 downwards.
CCTGGTGGCTACCGAGGATGCGCGCTTCTACGACCACTCGGGCATAGACCCGCGCGCGATGGCCGCCGTGGCGGCGGGTATTCTGACGGGCGAAACCGACCGCGGCGGGGGAAGTACCGTCACGCAGCAACTGGCCAAAAAACTCTTCAAAACCCGTCGCCGCTCGGCGCAAGGGTTGCTGGGCAAGATTCCGGTCATCGGCACGATCGTCTACAAGACCAAGGAATGGATCACGGCCATCAAGCTGGAAAAGAACTTTACCAAGGAAGAAATTCTGACGATGTACTTCAACACCGTCGACTACGGCAACAATACCTACGGCATCAACACGGCCGCGCGCTCCTATTTTGGCAAATCGCCCGACAGCCTCAACGTGCAGGAGGCCGCCGTGCTCGTCGGCTTGCAGAAAGCCACGACGACCTACAACCCCATCCGCAACCCGGAACGCTCGCGCGAGCGCCGCAATGTGGTACTGGGTCAAATGGTCAAGCACAACTACCTAACCGCCGCGGCCCTGGATTCTATCAGCGCTTTGCCTATCGAATTGAAGGTAAAATTCGAAACCCCTTACGACGGCAACGCCAACTACTTCAAAAATGCCGTGGTGGAGTACGTCAGAAAGTGGGGGGAAGAAAACGGTTACGACCTCTACACCGATGGCCTGAAAATATACACGACCATCGACTCCCGGATGCAGGAATACGCCGAGAAATCGCTCGAAACCAAGATGCGGGAGCTGCAGCGCGTGTTCGAAGACCACTGGGGCAAGCAGAATCCGTGGCGCGACGAGCGGGGTACCGAGATCCCCAATTTCCTGGAAGACGTCATCAAGCGCACCCGCCGCTACAAGTCCCTGGCCGCCAAGTTTCCCAATCAGCCCGACTCGGTCAGTTTTTATCTCAATAAAAAAGACACCATGACCGTCTACGACTGGAAGTCGGGCGGCTCGATGGTGAAGGTATGGAGCTCGCTGGACTCGCTCAACTACTACAAGCGGATTCTGCGGGCGGGCCTGATGGCGATGGAGCCGCAATCGGGCCAAATCAAGGCCTGGGCCGGTGGATTGGACTACAACTTCTTCAAGTACGACCACGTGAAGCAGGCCAAGCGCCAGCCGGGCTCCACCTTCAAGCCCTTCGTGTACACCACCGCGATCGACGACAGCACCTACAACATGACGCCCTGCGACCGGATCAGGGATGTACCCTACGTGCGCGATATGCTGATCAACGGCAAGATGTCGAAGTGGGCACCCAAGAATTCCAGCGGATACTTCACCTATTCCAACATGACGCTTCGGCGGGCCCTGGCGCAATCGGTCAATTCCGTTACGGTACAGCTCACCGAAAAAGTCGGCCCCAAGGATGTGATGCGCTACGCCAAAAAAATGGGGATCAGCACCCCACTCCGTGCCGAAATGGGCATCGGGCTGGGGATATTCGACGTCTCGCTCTACGACATGGTGGCGGCCTACTGCGTGTTCGTCAACGGCGGCACCTACACCGAGCCCGTGCTCGTGACGCGCATCGAGGACCGGCGCGGCACGGTCATCGAAGACTTCGTACCCGAGCGGCACCAGGCCATCCGGCCCGAGTCGGCTTTTCTGATGACCCACATGCTCAAAGGCGGCATCGAAGAGCCCGGCGGTACCTCGCGCGGCATGTACAATTACGAGGTCGGCCTCAACCAAAAGGGCGAGCTGGGCGGCAAGACCGGCACCACCTCCAACAATTCCGACGGCTGGTACATGTGCATCACGCCGCAGCTGGTGATGGGTGCCTGGGTGGGCGGCGACGACCGCTCCATTCACTTCCGCAGCACCAGCCTGGGGCAAGGCTCCAAAATGGCCCTGCCGCTGGTGGGGAGTTTCCTGGAAAAAGTGTACAAAGACAACTCGCTGGGCATCAAGCCCGGCCCCTTCCCCACCCCGCGCTTCAAAATCGAGAAGGAATACAATTGCTCGTACCCCGTGCGGCAGGTGGACACGCTGGAGTTCGAGCCCTACGACGAGCCGCTGCTGCCCGACGAAATCAGTATGCCTATCGGCCCGCCGCCACCACCACCGCCACCCGCCACCGCGCCCGATACGGTGCGGAAAAAGCGGCAGTAAAGGGGGCCGGGGTTCGATTTTTGAAAAATTAGTGTAGAGAGAGGTATAGGATTTCGATTCCGGGTAGTAATTTATTTAAAAATTTTGAATAAGGGTCTTTAATCTATTGAAAAACAAATACTTATGTTTCCGGAAAAAAGCTGATTTTTTGGCTAAAATGCGTTGTTTTACTTATTATTTTTTAAATATAGAGCAGGAGCAAAAATATCCTAACTACCCTGATTATCATTTTCTTATCACAACCAACGCCTTTTTAAGTACCTATCCAGAATAGAAGGATTGAAACCGGTCTACTGCCTTCGTGGCGACGGTGAAAAGCTCTTCTTTTTAAGTACCTATCCAGAATAGAAGGATTGAAACACCAAAGCCAATACGCCAGATGATCAAATAAATGATCTTTTTAAGTACCTATCCAGAATAGAAGGATTGAAACTACTTTTTCAGGAGTTCGCCAAATTGATCGGGTACGGTGCTTTTTAAGTACCTATCCAGAATAGAAGGATTGAAACGGCGCACGTGATAGATTAATAGATCATCCGGATTGGCCTTTTTAAGTACCTATCCAGAATAGAAGGATTGAAACAGATCGACCCCGGACAGCGGGGAGCGATTAGGGCCGCCTTTTTAAGTACCTATCCAGAATAGAAGGATTGAAACCGGGCGTTCCTGTAGGTACCCAGTAGGAATCGGCTTCACTTTTTAAGTACCTATCCAGAATAGAAGGATTGAAACCTCGCCATTGCCGCAGCAATCGACTTGATTTAGAAGGTCTTTTTAAGTACCTATCCAGAATAGAAGGATTGAAACTTTCACCGATCGGATCGGCGGGTGAAGTCGCGGCCATTGCCTTTTTAAGTACCTATCCAGAATAGAAGGATTGAAACCTGAGTAGAATGAATTTGTACTAGATAAAGAAACTACTTTTTAAGTACCTATCCAGAATAGAAGGATTGAAACTTAGTTCCCGGTGATGGCTTTCCGGCTACCTCAGTCATCTTTTTAAGTACCTATCCAGAATAGAAGGATTGAAACTACGTTCCCGGTGATGGCTTTCCGGTACCTCGTAGTCATCTTTTTAAGTACCTATCCAGAATAGAAGGATTGAAACTACGTTAGCTATGAAACTCAGCCGAGAGGCCTGAATCTTATGTTGCAGACTGTTGGCTACTCGATTTTTAAATCAGCTTGATCCTGCTTTTCTCCCATTATTTTAAATAATATTTCAAAAACCTGGGTTAGCTTTTCCCCCGTATGCGCTCCTTTTCATAAAGCAGCAGGCTATGAGCGAAAGGTTGACCACACAGGAAGCGAAGCAATTTTGGCGGGAGTACCGATCGGGCGACATCCACGCCTTGGCTACGTTGATGGAGTGCTACTACCCCGATTTGTTCGGCTGGGGTATGCGCCTGCACCACGACCGCGACTTCGTCAAAGACTGCATTCAGGAAATATTTCTCAGCCTCTGGAAGGTGCAGGAAACCATCGTAATGGTGGACAATGTGCGTTCCTACCTATTAGTTGTGCTGAAAAGCCGCATCCTGCGCGAGCTTTCCAAAAAAGAGAACAAACTTCACACCCGCCTGACCGACGAATACGAATTCTCCGTCGAGTTCTCGGCCGATCTGCGCCTGATCGAAGAAGAGAACGAAGTGTACCAGCTTCGCAAGCTGCAGCAAGTCATGAACCAGCTCCCCCCCCGCCAAAAAGAACTCATTTACCTTCGTTTTCACCAAAATCTTAGTTTCGAACAAATCGCCGAAGTGATGCAACTCGGTCGGCAGTCGGTGTACAACTTGCTGCAAAAGGCGCTGGGTAGCCTGCGCAAGCACTGGGTCGCGGTAATGTGGCTGGTTTCGTGGGGACAGGGTATAATCGGATAGTCGCGGTATCATGCGGCAAACAAGCTAATCGGAATTCATGAAGGATTATGAACACTATACCGTGGAGGATTTTATCCGGGACGAGCACTTCCGTGACTGGGTGCAGGGCCGTAGCCGGGAGGAATCGTTCTGGCCGGACTTTCTGCAAAAATTTCCCGGCAAGAAGTCGGAACTACAACAGGCCGAGCACGTGATTCGCGCGGCCAACCCGGTCGGCGAGCCGTTGACCGAGCACGAAGTTCGCCTGGAAGTACAGCGGTTTCTCGCCAAAACGGGTCGTGAAGCCAGCCGTAATGCGGCCGGAAATTTCCACCGCCGGGAAGCCGCTCCGATTCGCCGGGTACCCTGGTCGATTTTACGCTACGCCGCCGCAGCGCTGGTGGTACTCGTCGGCGGCACGGTCTGGTACCTGGCGAACGATGCTACGATGCTGCCGGAAAAAGCAGCGGTGAATGCACGACCGAACCATTCCTTGGTAGAAACCAGCAATCCGACCACCGGGCCGCTGCGGCTGCGGCTGGGCGACGACTCGGAGGTGGTACTGAGCCCTGATAGCAAGATAAGCTACCCCGCGCAGTTCGCCGATTCGGCCCGGATCGTGTACCTCACGGGCGAAGCTAGTTTTTCGGTCGAGCGGCAGGAGCGCCCCTTCCTGGTGGTGACGGGTGGTATGGTGACCAAGGTACTGGGTACAAAATTCGTGGTGCGGGCTTTCAGTCAGGAAAACAAATTTTCGGTACAGGTCATCTCGGGCAAGGTGGCCGTATCGAGTACCGACCCTGCCAAAACCCTCAGCAGCCGGGAAATCAACGGCCTGATCCTGACGGCCAACCAAGCGGCCGTTTTTGAAAAAGACCTGCGCCACCTCTCCAAAACACTGGTGGCCAATCCCTTGGTGGTAGCACAAGCCGACGGACTACCACCCGAAAACCGCTACGAAGAAACGGCCCTGCCCGACATTCTGATCGAACTAGAGCGCACCTACGGTATCCCGATTCAGTTCGATGCGCCCAGCCTGCGCAATTGCCGCATCACGGCTACCTTCAGCAACGAAACCCTTTACGAAAAACTTGACCTCCTGTGCAAAACGGTGGCGGCTTCCTACGAAATCGTCGACGGCCAGATCGTCGTGAGCGGTCGGGGATGCCGGTAGTAAGGGATGAGTGATGACCGGGCTGGCGCACCAGTGGTGAATGACCGGAACAGCTGCCTGATCGCTTTTTCTGAAACTTTTAATCTCCGTAGAATTTAGCTTCCTGAACCTTTAACCTTTATCCGACTATTATGAAAAAACTAACTACCCGACGTTGCTGGGTCAGATTGATGAAATTCACATTTGGGCAAAGCTTACTGCTGTTTTTATTGATGGGTATGTCCTACGCCCATCCTTCCGACGCGCAGGAGTACCTCAACCGGCGCCTCAGCCTCCGGGCCGACAACCGGGAGATCAGGCGGGTGCTGACCGACATCGAGAAATCGACGGAAGTCCGGTTCGTGTACAGCTCGCAGGTAGTGGATGCCACACTAAGGGTTTCGATTACAAAAACCGACGTGACCCTGGGCGAAGTACTCGACAATCTGCTGAAACCGCTGCGCATCGACTACGAACTGGTCGGGCGTAAAATCATCCTTTCGTCGCGGCCCTTTAATTTAGAGAAGGCGACGTCTACCTTCTACAATATTCCGGTCGTAGCACCGAAACTACTGGTGCGCGGTACCGTGCGCGACGAAACCGGCAGCGGCTTACCCGGCGTGAGTGTGGTGATCAAGGGTACCACCCGGGGCACGACGACCAACGTCGAAGGCAAATTTGAACTGGACACCCCCGAGGGTCCCACGACGCTGGTATTCAGTTTTGTCGGCTACGCCAGTCAGGAAATTGCCATTGGGAGCCAGACCAGTCTGCAAGTCACGATGCAGCCCGAAAACAAGGCGCTCAACGAAGTGGTGGTGGTAGGCTACGGTACCCAAAAAGCAAAAGATGTGACGGGCGCCGTGGCGACGATCAACCAGGAGGTAGTCAGAGACCTGCCGGTTGCCACGCTCGACCAAAAAATGATCGGGCAGGTAGCCGGGGTGCAGATCACGCAGCCGTCGGGCTCGCCCGGTGGCGGCACTTCGGTGAGGATTCGCGGCAGTGGTTCGCTGGGCGCGGGCAATGAGCCGCTCTACGTGGTGGACGGCATGCCCTACGCGGCGGGCTTGAACCAAAATCTGAACCCACTCTTGTTGCTGAATCCTAACGACATCGAAAGCATCAACATTCTGAAGGACGCTTCTTCCACGGCGATCTACGGCTCGCGGGGTGCCAACGGGGTAATCATCATCACTACTAAAAAAGGAACCTTTAATAAAACCTCCGTGACGATGTCGGCCATGACCGGCGTACAGACGGTACCGCAGAAGGGCCGCCCGCAACTGATGGGACAGCGGGACTTCGTCGAGTACCAGCGTAACAAAATCGACATCGCCGTGTTTCGGGCCGAAAAGCGGGCCTCGACCCTGGACGACTACCCGGTGGAGTACCGCGATTTGGATCGGCTACAAGGCAAGGGTACCGATTGGTACGATTTGCTGCTGCGCGATGCCGCCATCCACGACTACAACGTCAGCGTACAAAAAGGATCGGAAGATTCGCGGGTCGATTTTAGTTTGGGGTACTTCAAGCAGGACGGCGTGCTGCAGTACACCGGCGTGGAGCGCTACAGCGGTAAGCTGAGTATGGAGACCGGCCTCGGCGACGCCTTCACGGTCGGGGCGACGATTCAGCCTACCTTCATCAAGCAAAACCGCACCAACACCAACTCCAACCGCGAGGACGTGATCGGCGTGGCCAACTGGGCCAACCCCGTGGCCTCGCCCTACGACGCCGAGGGTACCCTATTACCTTATGTGCTCTCGCCCAGAAGCAAGTACCACTCGGCCTGGAGCTTCGCCAACCCGCTGTTCGTGCTGCGCGAAACCGCCCAAACCCAGGATCAGTTCCAGAATTTGGGCTCGGCCTTCGTAGAATGGCGCATCATGCCCGACCTGATGGCCCGCACCTCCCTGAACACGATTTGGTCTACTTCTAAGTTCTCCCAGTTTGTGCCCAGTACCGTCGGCGGCTCCAACCGGCCGCCGGTGGATGGGACGGGGCGGGCCGTTCAAAACCGTGGCGAAAACTTTAATTGGTTGATTGAGAATACGCTAACATATAATAAGTCCTTCGGCAACCACCGCATCAATGCGTTGGCTGGCTACACCACTCAGAAAAGCACCAGTAACAGCCTTGACATCGATGCCAGTCCCTACGCCAACGACCTGATCCAGACCATCAACGCCGCGCAGACCATCAGCGATTGGGACCAGGAAATCAGCGAGTGGAGCATCATCTCCTACCTGGGCCGGATCAATTACGGCTTCCAGGACAAGTACCTGCTGACCGCCACCATCCGCTCCGACGGCTCGTCGCGCTTTGGGGCCAACAACCGCTACGCTACTTTTCCGTCCATCGCGGGCGCCTGGCGGGTATCGGAGGAGGATTTTTTGAAAAACAATAAGACGATCAGTTCGCTCAAACTTCGGGCGAGCTTTGGCACGAGTGGCAACAACAACATCGGCAACTACTCGCACCTGGCCGCCATCAACGCCGGTTCTTACGTTTTCGCAAACAACCTCGTGACGGCCTCCTTTGTGGGCCTGGCCAATCCGTTCCTGACTTGGGAGGAATCCAGCCAGTTCGACCTGGGTATGGACCTGGAGCTATTCAAAAGCAACCTGTTGCTGACGGTCGATTTCTACAACCGCAAAAGCCGCAACATGCTGCTGAACGATGTGATTCCTGCCATCACGGGCTTCAATTCCCAGATCGTCAACAAAGGCAATGTGCGCAACCGGGGCCTCGAGATTTCCCTGAACGGCAGCCCGATCGCGCGGGCGCTGCGCTGGGACGTCAACGCCAACATCGCCTTCAACCGGAACGAAGTACTGTCGCTCAACGACAACAGTGACCGGATTCTGTCGGGCAACAACGACGGCAACCCCACTCACATCAGCGTGGTGGGCAAGCCGATCGGGCAGTTTTATGGCTTCATCAACGATGGCGTCTACAGCAAAGCCGACATCGAAAATCCGAACCTTATCAAAACGCCCCAGGTCTACGAAGGCAACCCCAAGTACCGCGACACGAATGGCGACGGCATCGTGAGCGACGTGCTCGACTACGCCATCATCGGCAACCCGCAGCCCAACTTCACGTTCGGACTTTCCAATAATTTCTCCTACAAACGCATCACGATGGGCATCATCGTGAGCGGACAGCAGGGCGGACAGGTCATGAACGGCCTGCGCCAATCCATCGACAACTTACAGGGCTTTTTCAACGTCCGCCAGGCGTGGGTCGATCGGTGGCGAAGTACCGAAAGCCCCGGCAATGGCCTTCTTTCCGGTGTACCCAAGCTCGCGCCCAGCTGGGGGCACCGCGTCAACTCGATTTGGGTGGAGGACGCCTCCTTTCTGCGCATCGCCAACGTCAACATCGGGTACTCGCTACCGGACGACCTGATGCGCAAAACCGGCTTCATTCGCGCAGCGCGTATCTACGCCACGATTCAGAACCTGGCGATTTTCACCCGGTACGAAGGGGCCAACCCCGAGGCGCAGTCACGCAACATCAACAATACGCTCTCGCCGGGCTTCGACATTTCGTCCTACCCGCTGTCGAGGACATCGTCGGTGGGGGTGAGCGTGACATTTTAATTTTGAATGATAGAATGAGTGAATAGTTTTCTCCTCAGTATTTAGAAAATCCCCAAATCGACATGAAAAGATTCATTTGTATCCTGGCGCTGCTCATAGCATTGTCCTCCTGCTCCAAAGAATTCCTGGAAATTTACCCGCAGGATTCTCTGAACGAAGGGAATTTTTATAAAACCGAAACCGAGTTCGTATTGCTCGCCAACGGCTGCTATGTGCCGATGCGCAACTACGAAAAAAACATTCACTGGGTGCTGGCCGAGCTGATTTCGGACAACGGCAGCAAGCAGAACAACATCCGTACCGGCGAGGCCTCGCGCGGCGTGATCGACCAGTTTATCCTGGGCTCGGACAACGCGGCCTACGAGGCCTTCTGGGACCAGTCGTACAACGGCATCACGCGCTGTAACAAACTCCTGACCGAGCTGAATCGCGAAGGTATCACCTTCTCCAAAGAGGCCATCCGGGATCGTAGCGCCGGGGAAGCACTCTTCTTGCGGGCCGTGTACTACTTCAATTTGGTGCGGCAGTTTGGTGGCGTGCCGCTCGTGACTACCCCCATCACCGGGCAGGAAGCGGTGGGGATCAAACGGGCCACCGAGGCGCAGGTGTACGCCCAAATCGTGCAGGACCTGACCGAGGCGATCGCGCGCTTCGCCAAGGCCCGCGACGTGGCCGAAACCGGCCGCGCCAACGAGTGGGCGGCGCAGGGCATGTTGGGAAAAGTGCAGCTGACGCTGAAAAAGTACCCCGAGGCGCAGCAGGCCTTGTCGGCGGTGATCAATTCAGGCAAGTACCGGTTGCTGGCAAACTACGCCGATGTTTTCAATCCCGCCCAAAAAGACTACACCGAAACAATTTTCGCCATGCAGTACTCGGAGGCCAGCAGCGAGGTAGCCAATCAATTTATTTTCCAGTTTGCCCCGCACACTTCGGGAGGCGCCGTGACGCTCCGGCCCAACATCAACATCGTGAACGCGGGCTGGAACCAACCTACCGACGATCTGATCGCGGCTTTCGAGCCGGGCGACGCCCGCAAGGACGTTTCAATCGGCTATTGGGTTGGGCTCGACTGGGACAATCAGGTACGGCCGATTCCTTACCCTAACAAGTACAAAGCCCCCATTGCGGCCCCCGACAACCGCGCTGGCGACAATTTTCCTATCCTGCGCTACTCCGATGTGCTGCTGATGCAGGCCGAGGTACTCAACGAGCAGGGCAAAACCAGCGAGGCCATTGCGCTGGTGCAGCAGGTACGTACCCGCGCCAAACTGACCGCACCCATCACCGCAACGGACAAGGTGGCGCTGCAAAACCTGATCGCCAAAGAGCGGCAGGTGGAACTATGCTTCGAAAACCACCGCTGGTACGACCTCAAACGCACCGGTAAGGCCCTCGAAGTGATGACGGCACACGGCAAGCGGGAGGTCGCATTGAAGCCTTTCCTATTTGACGGTGCTTACACCATCACCCCCAACAAACTACTGGCCCCGATTCCGGCCAATGAAGTTTTGGTCAATAAATTGCAGCAAAATCCGGGGTATTGAGGGAGGTGATGATGTGTTTGTTTGTTTAGCCGTCGCTGGTAGATAAATATCGGCCTTGTCTTATTACGGATAGCCCTGACAGGGTGCGATACGTCGCCCCGTGTACGATTAAAAAATCCCATTGAATACAAGCCAAGGGTGTTATATTTTTCTATAAAGATCCAATCATGAAATATTTCAGCTTACTCATTTTTGCGCTGGCGGTAGTTTGCCTGAGTATCTCCGCTTCGCAAGTACCCGAAGCCGTCGACAAAAAGCCCAACATCGTCTACATCCTCGTCGACCAGTGGCGGGCGCAGGCGACGGGCTACGCCGGTGATCCCAACGTTAAAACGCCCAACCTCGATCGACTGGCGGCCAATAGCCTGAACATCAGGAATGCGGTGTCGGGTATGCCGGTCTGCTCGCCGCACCGCGCCTCATTGCTGACGGGTCAGTATCCGCTCACCCACGGCGTGTTCATGAACGACGTACTGCTGGACACCAACGCCGTCACATTGGGCAAGGTACTGGCCGGGAATGGTTATGAAACGGGTTTCATCGGCAAGTGGCACGTCGATGGGCACGGTCGCAGAAGTTATATCCCGCCCACGCGGCAGCAAGGCTTTGCCTACTGGAAAGCCTTGGAATGCACCCATGACTACAACCACTCGGAGTATTACGTAGGTGACTCGCCCAAGAAAAAAGTGTGGGAGAAATATGACGTGATCGAGCAGACCAACGATGCCATCAGTACATTGAAAAAAACGCGAAAGCAGCTTCGCCTTTCGCACTCATCGTGTCGATGGGTGCGCCCCACGCGCCCTACCTGACCGCGCCGGAGGAGTACCGCAAAATGTTTGAAAACACCGAGATCATCTTGCGCGACAACGTACCTGCCGCCAACCGGGAGGAAGCGACCCGGGACCTGCGCGGGTACTACGCCCACATGGCGGCGGTCGACGACAACATCGGCAGACTGTGGCAGGCGCTACGGGATCAGGGAATCGAGGAAAACACCATTCTGGTTTTCACGGCCGATCATGGCGATTTGTTGGGATCGCACGGTTGGTGGAAAAAGCAGCAACCCTACGAGGAGAGCATTCGGGTACCATTTCTGCTGCATTACCCCGCAGCTTTGGGAAGAGCAGGCGCCGTTTCCGACGTACTGCTCAATACCCCCGACATCATGCCCACGCTGCTCGGGATGAGCGGGATAGCGATACCCAGAAGCGTGGAAGGAATTGATTACACGGATGTTTTTAGGGGCAGTAAAAAAAATACCGTCGAAGAAACGCTTATCTCCTGCGTCCAGCCTTTCGGGCAATGGCCGCGCAGCCGGGGCGGCAAAGAGTACCGCGGCATCGTCACGCAGCGCTACACCTACACCCGCGATCTGAATGGCCCCTGGCAGCTATTCGATAACAGGGAAGATCCGTTTCAGATGAATAATCTGGTGGGAGATCCGAAGGCCGCCAAGTTGCAGGCTGATCTCGACAAGCGATTGTCCAGGGTAATGAAAGCACGGAAGGACAAGTTTCGGCCCGGCCTGGAGTACGTCAAGAAGTGGGGCTACGTGATCGACGAAACGGAGACAGTACCTTACATCAAGATGAACTACGAAGGAAAACCGATTGTGGAGTGAGGTACTTCTCGGCGGTGTCAACGTCAAACGCACCGACTACTCAGTACTTCCCGCTAGTTGATAGCTACTCCATTATAGCCCAGTATTTTAACGACCATAAACCTCTATCTTGGGTTTATGAAAAATCTTCGACACGTCCTGCTGCCAGCGCTACTGTTGATCTCCGTATCGACGCTGGCCCAAACCACCCCCCGTAGTAAAAAGGGGAAAGCCTTCCATTCGGGTATTCGGTTGGGGGCTAACTTCTCCAGCCTGAAAATTAACAATCCCGAGTTCTCGACCGTCAATCCGGTGGGTTCGCTGCTGGTCAACCAGTTTCGGCAGAACGGGTCCTATTCCACCGGGCTGGTGGGCGGGTTATGGCTCCGCCTCGGCCGGACGTTCTTCATTCAACCCGAAATCCTGGTGTCGGCCAAGGGAGGTACCTTCGACCTGTTGCAGAGCAGCGCTGCCGCAGGTTCCATCCCGCAAAAAGTGACGGTGGACTTCAAATCCACCAACATCGATTTGCCCTTGATGGTCGGCATCAGCGTCAAGCAACGGCTTAGGGTATACGCCGGTCCGCTCATTTCGTTTTCAATCGCCGAAGGGGGTAAACTCAGCGAAACCGTCAAGGACTATACCAACCAGCCGCTCGACCAAACCTTAAAAGACGCCGTATTTGGCTACCAGATGGGTGTGGGATTGGATCTCAGAAAATTCAAGATCGACCTGCGCCGCGAAGGCGCGCTCACCGATGTGTCGGCCATTAAGCTGGACAAAGTAAGCAACGACGCCCGGTTCGCCTCCAAGACCAGCCTTTGGCAGATTACTTTGGGGTTCGAGGTGTTTTAACGTGTAACGCTGTCAGCGTTAAAGCAATCCCCGCCTTCGCATTTCAAAAAAACAATCTGCCGTGGCCAGCATGTCGGCGGTGGCGTCGTGCATTCCTTTCATGGGTTTGCCGAAAAGCAATTTGTACAAATCATCCAGCCGCAGGTCGGCTCCGTCGGCAGTAACCTTCCGGCTGGCCTCCATTGTGCACAGGAGCGTGGGAGAGCGAAAGCTGTTTTCAACCAAAGTACCATACGCCCCCGAGCGCACGTACTCCGCTCCGACGACACCGTAGTCCAGGTCGAGGTTGTGCCCCACCCAGGCGTCGGCGCGCAAGATGTCAGGCACCAGTCGATCAATTACCTCGGCCAGCGGGCTACCGTCGCGCCCGGCCCGCTCGGGTGTGATGCCGTGGATGCGCTGGGCTACGCGATTCCAGCGGTAGCCGTTGGGTTTTACGAGGGCAGATTCTCGCTGTATTTGATGGCCAGCTTCATCGTACAGCGCCCAGGCGATCGAGATCAGGCGAGGCCAATTGGGCAAGTCGTCGATCGGCAGATGATACGACTGCGGCAAGCCGTTGGTTTCTGTATCGAGGATAAAGTAGGTCATGGGTGCAAGTAGTTTTCTTTAAAAATACCCTTTTTTAAAGTTTAATAGAAGCTTTTTCCTGTCTTTTTCGACCCAACACATGACTCGTTTTTTCCTGCTTTTATTCGCCATTGGCGCAACGCTGTATCCCACCGCTAAAGCCGATCCGCCATCCACGCGCCCCAACATCATCTATATCATCGGCGACGACATCTCGGCCGAGGACATCGGCTGCTACGGCAACGCCAAAATCCGCACGCCCAACATCGACCGCATGGCGAAGGAGGGCATAAAATTCACGAATTTCTACCTCACGGCCAGCTCTTGTAGCCCCAGCCGCACGAGCATCCTGACCGGAAGGTACCCGCACAATACCGGCGCGGCCGAACTGCACACAGCCCTGCCCGCGCACCTGGAATACTTCCCGGAATTGATGAAAAAGAGCGGCTACTACACCGCGCATTCGGGCAAATTCCACGAAGGCCCGAACACGCGGCGAGCTTACGACCTGATGATCAACGACCGCAAGAAGGTAGGCGAAGGCGGCGAGGAAGCCTGGGTCGAAATCCTGCAAAATCGTCCCGAGGACCAGCCCTTTCTTCTTTTGGTTCGCCGTTTTCGACGCCCACCGTCCCTGGTCGGCCGTCGACCAGTTCCCGCAGCCGCACGATCCTGATACCGAAGTCACGATTCCGCCCACGCTACTCGATCGGCCCGCTACCCGCGCCGATTTGGCGGCCTACTACAACGAAATCGGGCGCATCGACCGCTACCTGGGCGCATTGCAGGCCGAACTGGAAAGACAGGGCATCGCCGACAACACGATCATCATTTTCATGGCCGACAACGGCCGACCTTTCTCCGGCAGCAAAACGCGCGTATACGACACCGGAATGCGCACGCCCTTCGTTGTCAAATGGCCGCAGGGAATCAAGAAGCAAGGGGTAGTCTGTGAAAGTATGGTCAGTGCGGTCGACATCGGCCCCACCCTTTTGCAAGCCGCTGGCGTAGGGCCTTCGAAAACCGCCCAGGGCGTCAGTTTTTTGGCATTGTTGAAAAATCCCGACAGGAAATTCCGCAACTACGTTTTTTCGGAGCACAACTGGCATGACTTTGAGGCCTACGAGCGCGCCGTTCGGACGAAAGACTTCCTGTTTGTTCGCAATGAGCGGCCTGACCTTCCCAACCAGGGGCCGCTCGATGCCATTTCGAGTCCTTCGGCGCAGGATTTGGCGATGGCGCGGAAAAACGGTGAACTATCCCCCATTCAACAGGATATTTTTCGCGTCCCGCGGTCGGAGGAGGAGTTCTTCGACGTTCGGAAAGATTTGATTCAGGAAAAAAACCAGATCGACAACCCGACCTACACCGCCGAAGTAGAAAAGCTCCGTAAAGTACTTAGTCAATGGCAGGCCGAAACGGGCGACAGCGTTCCCGATCGACTGACGCCAGACTGGTACGACCGCCAAACGGGCGAAGCGCTGGTAACCCAGGAGCAAAAGCTTCGGGGCAAAATGCCCGGTGAAGCGAAGGATGCAGCGCGGGTGATGGCCAAAGGACCTTTTTAAAGTTAAAAGTTTATGAGTTCAAAGTTCAGGAGTACTAGGTTTCTTTTATTTACAACCTTACTTTTTAGTAATTTCTTTCTAGGAAATGCACAAACTACCGCCCCGCCTAACATCCTGTGGATTGTGAGTGAGGACAATAGCCCGCTGATCGGGGCGTATGGTGATAGTTTTGCCACGACACCCAACATCGACAAACTGGCCTCGGAAGGCGTGCTGTATACCAATGCTTTTG
Organism: uncultured Cytophagales bacterium; assembly: GCA_963803495.1. Taxonomy (GTDB): domain Bacteria; phylum Bacteroidota; class Bacteroidia; order Cytophagales; family Spirosomataceae; genus Persicitalea. Next base: position 5,092,269 of record CAWDMP010000002.1, on the reverse strand, counting down.
CTACGGCGCCGGTATGTGCGCCGTCGCGCTCCACGCTCATCACGGGCATGTATCCGCCTTCGATCGGTACCGAGAATATGCGCAGCAACTATCAGGCTCCCGATTTTGTCAAGTTCTACCCCAAGTACCTCCGCGAAAAGGGGTACTACACCAGCAACAATGTCAAGAAAGACTACAACGTCGCCGAAGATCAGGAGGACGCCTGGAACGAGTCGAGCAACGACGCAACGTACAAGAACCGCAAGAAAGGGCAGCCGTTTTTTGCCATTTTCAACACCACGATTTCGCACGAAAGCTGCATCCACAAATCTATCCCGACCGCCGAGCTTCGCCACAAACCTTCGGACGTAACCCTACCGCCCTACCACCCCGATACCCCCGAGATGCGGCACGACTGGGCGCAGTACTACGACAAAGTCGAGGACATGGATACGTTTGTGGGCAAGGTACTGGCCGATCTGGAAAAATCGGGCGAGGCCGAGAATACCATCGTGTTCTATTACAGCGATCACGGCGGGGTACTGGGCCGCAGCAAGCGGTTCATGTACGAGTCGGGGCTGCATATTCCGCTGGTCGTTCGCTTTCCCAAGAAAGTACGCCCACCTCGCTCCCGGTAAGCCGGGTACCCGCACCGACCGCATCGTCACCTTCCTCGACTTCCCCCCCACCCTGCTCAGTCTGGCGGGCGTCAAGGTACCCAACCATATGCAGGGAAAGGTATTTCTGGGTACGCAGAAGGTCGCCGAACGCGACTATGCCCACGCCTTCCGGGGCCGCATGGACGAGCGCATCGACCTGGTGCGCAGTGTGCGCGATAAGAAGTACCGGTACATCCGCAACTACATGCCACACAAAATCTACGGACAGTACATCGAGTACCTGTGGCGGGCGCCCTCCATGCAGTCGTGGGAAGCGGCTTACAAGGCGGGTACTTTGAACGAAACCCAGCGGAAGTTCTGGGAAAAGAAGCCCGCCGAAGAGCTGTTCGATATAGCAGCCGACCCGCACAACGTAAAGAACCTGGCTGGCGATCCAAAATATAAAGCCGTGCTGGAAAAAATGCGAAAGGCCAACCGCGACTACCTCATCGACATCAAAGACGTGGGCTTTTTGCCCGAAGCGATGATGGAGGAAACCTCCAACATTATTCCGCTCTACGACTATGCCCGCAGCGGCCATTACGATGTAAAAAAGGTGATCGAAGTCGCCGAACTCGCCTCGCTGGGCGACCCGAGTAATATTTCAAAAATCATGAAAATGCTGGTCGACAAAGACCCGATCATCCGCTACTGGGCGGCCACCGGCTGCACGATTTTGGGCGCGCGGGCTACGCCCGCCAAGTACGACCTGCTCGCGCTGCTCGACGACAAGGAAGTGAGCGTGCGCATCGCCGCCGCCGAGGCCCTCACCCACCTGGGCGAGAAGTCCAAGGCCGTCCAGGCCCTGACCACCGCGCTGAGCAGCGACATTCAGATGGCGCGCGTCCAGGCGCTGAACGTACTGGAGCAGCTGGGCCCCGACGCCAGTGCGTCCTTCCCAACGGTGAAGAAATTATTGGACGAAAAGAAGAAAAACGCGAACTACGACCTGCGAGCCGCCGAAAAAATCATGATGTCGGCTAAGCAATAATTCTCTGTAATCAGCTACCTCCATGAAAGTGCTCACAATCAGAAATGCCGCCATCCTGCTGAGCATGGCGGCGTTGTTGTTCTCTTTTGTCGCGCTGAATTCCGGCGACGCCCCGCGACTGGCCTCGAAGCCCAACATCGTCTTCATACTGGCCGATGACCTGGGCTACGGAGATTTGGGCTGTTACGGGCAGAAGCTGATCAAAACGCCTAATCTGGACGAAATGGCCGCGGGATGGCGTGAAGTTCACCGATTTCTATACGGGCAACACGGTCTGCGCACCCTCGCGCTGCGCCCTCATGACCGGCAGGCACATGGGCCACGCCTACGTCCGGGGCAACGGCGAGGTACCGCTCCGCGCCGGGGACCTGGTGATTCCCGAGAACCTGAAAACCACCGGGTACCGCACGGGGATGTTCGGCAAGTGGGGCTTGGGCATGGAAGGTACCACGGGCGCGCCGCACCGCAAAGGTTGGGACGAGTTCTACGGTCTCATGAATCAAAGAGCCGCGCATTTTCAGCAACCCGACTCGATGTGGACCATCGAAAACCGGAAACTGGTGCAAGTACCCAACACCAAGAACGCCTACGCCAACGACCTGTTCACCCAAAAGGCGCTCACCTTTCTGGACGCCAATGCCCAAAGCCCTTTCTTCCTGTACCTGTCTTTCACCATACCCCACGCTGAGCTTCACTTGCCGCAGCGCTACCTCGACCCGTACCTGACGGTCGAGGGTAACAGCATTTTCCAACCCGAAACGCCCTGGCCCGACGGCCAGCACTACGGAGGGCAGCCCAACCCCAAAGCGGCCTACGCCGGAATGGTGAGCGCCGTCGACGATTACGTGGGCCAGGTCAGGAGAAAGCTACGGGAGCTGGGCATCGAGGAAAATACAATCATCATGTTCGCCAGCGACAACGGTACCCACATAGAGGGCGGGCGGCGCATGGAAGATGTCAACTACCTCGCTAGCAGCGGGCCACTGCAAGGCGTGAAGCGCGATATGTACGACGGCGGCATTCGGACGCCTTTTCTGGTTAGTTGGAAAGGCAAAATTGCCGGTGGAACCACCTCGGATCACCTGGGGGCTTTCTGGGACGTACCCGCCACGATTTACGCGCTGGCCGGTTTGGGGTCGGAGAAAGATGCCGACGGTATTTCTTTCCTGCCTACCCTACTGCAGCAAAAGCAAAAGCCCCATGCCTACCTCTACTGGGAATTTTACGAGCAAGGCTACGACCAGGCCGCCCGCATGGGCGACTGGAAGGCCGTGAAACGCGGCACGAATGGCAGCAAGCTGGAACTATTTAATTTAAAGTCGGACCTGGCCGAGCGGGAAAATGTAGCCAATCAAAATCCTGAGATAGTTGCTAAAATGGAAAAGGTATTACGTGAAGCGCATGAGCAATCAGATGTGTTTCCACTCAAATCAAAAAAATGACGGTTAAAATTCGCTTCCTGGTACCCTGCATCCTGTTGGGGTTGGGGTTGGGCTTGGTTTTGATTTCTCGTCAGGAAGCTTTTGCCCAAAAGCCCGGCGCGCCGCCTCCAAACGTCGTCATTGTGCTCACGGACGACCAGGGCTACGGTGACATGGCTTGCCACGGCAACCCCTGGATCAAGACGCCCATGATGGACATGCTCCATGCCCGGAGCGTCCGGTTTACCAATTTTCATTCGGGCACGACCTGCGCCCCGACGCGGGCCAGCCTGATGACGGGACAATACAGCAACAAAGTCGGCGTGTGGCATACGATCATCGGGCGCGAGTACCTGCGGGCGGGGGTACCCACGATGGCCGACGTTTTCAAGGAAAATGGCTACACGACGGCGATTTTCGGCAAGTGGCACCTGGGCGACAACTACCCGTTTCGGCCCCAGGATCGGGGCTTCGATGAGGTACTGGTCCACGGCGGCGGCGGGGTGGCCCAAACGCCCGACTACTGGAACAACGACTACTTCGACGACACCTATTTTCACAACGGTACCCCCGAAAAATACGAGGGCTACTGCACGGATGTCTGGTTTCGGGAAGCAGCGCGCTTTGTCGAGGAAAACAAAGCAAAGCCTTTCCTGGCCTACATTTCATTAAACGCGCCGCACAGCCCCTACCACGTCGCGCCTAAGTACAGCCAGCCCTACCAGAACCTACTTACGATCCCCAACCCCAACTTCTACGGCATGATCGCTAACGCCGACGAGCAGATGGGTTTGTTTATCGAAAAATTAAAGAAAGCGGGTGTCTACGAGAATACGATTTTTGTTTTTATGTCGGACAACGGTACCGCCGCCGGGGTCAAATTCGATGACAAAGGTAGACTCGTCAAGGGGTACAATGCCGGAATGCGAGGCCAAAAGGGTTCGCAGTACGAAGGCGGGCACCGCGTTCCGATGTTTGTGAGCTGGCCCGCTAAAAAGCTGATGGCCCGCGATGTCGATGGGCTGGCCAGCGTCATCGACGTACTTCCTACTTTGATGGATTTGTGCGGATTGAAGGAGAACGACACTAAGTTCAACGGCATTAGTGTGGCTACTGCCATCACCGGCACTCAGCCGCTACCAGCCGATCGAGTCCTGATTACCGACACCCAACGCGAAGGTACCCTGGTCAACGGCAAGGCTTCGGCGGTGATGCAAGGCAACTGGCGGCTGGTAAACAGTACCGAACTTTACGATTTGAGCCAGGATCCTGGTCAGCGCACCAACGTGGCTTTGGAACACCCGGCGCTGGTCGAGCGATTGAATGTGACCTACGCAATCTGGTGGGATTTCATGGAATGGCACGGCAACGAATTCAACCGGGTAATCCTTGGTAACGAGCGACAGCCGTTGGTATGCCTCACTGCTCATGACTTTTACGCGGTAGACGAGCATCCCGCCTGGAACCAGGAGATGGTTCGGCAGGCCAAGGGCGGTAGCGGTCCGTGGGAAATCGAGGTAGCACGTAAAGGACGCTACCGGGTATCGCTCCGGCGCTATCCAATCGAGAGCGGGCTGGCGCTCAATGCCGCCGCGCCCGTGCCTGAGCCCCCACCGGGGGTCGACCCCTCCCCTGCCGGAAAGGTACTTGCCATCAGAAAAGCCAAAATCAGAGCAGTAGGCCTGACGCAGGAAATAAAGGTATCTCCTCATGCACAGTCAGCCGATTTTACGGTGGAACTCCCGGCGGGGAAGACCCAACTGCAAGCCTGGCTGACTGACGACAGTGGCATCGACTACGGTGCTTTTTACGCCTACATCAGCCGGGCGGAGTAGTTGCTTTCGCGCTTAAGACGCGATAAATCGCGTCTCTACCTGCATCGAATCGGTATAAAACCTCGCCTGATAACTTTATGTCGGGTAGTGCGTTTTATTTCCGAGTTGCATTTTCAAAATTTACCTACACTAAGAAACCTATTTACAATGTCTAAGCCAGTCAAGAAAGGCATCTGGGGAATCCTGGGTATCTTCGTTTTGTCTTTTATCCTCTTCACCGCTTTCCGCTTTATTCAGGATGAGCCGCTGAAACTCAAGCAGGGCTCCCGCATATTCCTGATCGGGGGCAACCTGGGGTCCCGGATGAACAACTACGGTCATTTCGAAACCGAAATGCAGGTGCGCTATCCCGACAGCCAGCTTTTCATCCGCAATATGTGCGATCCCGGCGATACGCCCGGTTTCCGGCCCCGCTCGGCCCGGAATACGCCCTGGGCTTTCCCCGGAGCGGAGAAATTCCAGACCGAATACGCCAATCCCTCCGCCAGCGAAGGGCAGTTTCCTTCCGACGACGAGTGGCTGACGCGCCTCCGGGCCGAAATCATCGTCGGTTTCTTTGGGTACAGCGAATCGTTTCAGGGCGCAGCCGGGCTGGACAACTTCAAAGCCGAGCTGACCGCCTTCATCAAACACACCAAAACCCAACGTTACAACGGAGCCGCCAACCCGCAACTGGCCATCGTATCGCCCATTGCCTACGAAGATATTTCGGACAAGGTCGACGTCCCCAAAGGCGAAGAAATCAATAAAAACCTCCTGCTATATACCAACGCCATGCGGGAAGTATGTGAGGAGAACGATGTACTTTTCGTCGACGCTTATACGCCTTCCAAAGGATGGTACGACACTACCGACGAATCGCTGACCGTCGACGGCTCGCAACTCACCGAGGCGGGCTACGAAAAGCTGGCCGTGCTGCTGGCCGATCAGCTGTTTGGCAAGGAACGACCCAAAGCCAACGTCGACCGCAAGCTGGTACACGAGGCCGTGATGGAGAAAAACTGGATGTGGCTCAACGATTATAAAATCCCCAACGGCGTGCACGCCTGGGGTCGCCGGTTCAATCCCTTTGGACCCGACAACTATCCCTATGAAATCGAGAAGATCCAGCAGATGACCGCCATCCGCGACACGGCGATCTGGGTGGCGGCCGGTGATTTCGACGGTGTGCGGTACGATGTCGCCACGGCCGATGCCCGTACGCGCACGCTGCCCCCCGTCAAGACCAACTTCAACCCCGAAGCCAACGGCAGCCTGACGTACCTCTACGGTAAGGAGGCTTTGGACAAATTGAAACCCGCCCCCGGCTACAAGATCGAGCTGTTCGCTTCGGAAAAGGAATTCCCTGACTTGGCCAACCCCGTGCAGATGACCTTTGACAATAAGGGCCGCCTGTGGGTCGTGACCATGCCCAGCTACCCGGCCTATAAGGCGGGCGACAGCAAGCCAAACGACAAAATTATCATTTTTGAAGATACCGACGGCGACAACAAAGCCGACAAGCAGACGATTTTTGTGGAAGGCCTGCACGTACCCGTCGGCTTCGAGATTACGCCCGAAGGCGTGTACGTGTCGCAGGGCACCAACCTGATGCTCTACACCGATACTAACGGAGACGATAAGGCCGACAAGCAGACGGTCATCATGAGCGGCTTCGACGACCACGATACCCACCACGAAATCAGCGCCTATATCGCCGATCCGTCGGGAGCCATTTATATGGGCGAGGGCGTGTTTTTGCACACCGACGTCGAAACCTCCTACGGCACGGTGCGGGCCACCAACGGCGGATTCTACCGCTTCGCCCCGCAACTACACAAGCTGGAACGGGTGGCGCAATTGCCCATTCCCAATCCCTGGGGCATTGCTTTCGACGAGTGGGGGCAACAAATCTACGCCGAAACCTCCAGCCCCGATGTGCGCTGGATGACACCCGGCACGGTGAAGCCGATGTACGGCGAAAGCATGGACAAGGGCGTGCAGCTCATTCAGCCAGACCAAAGGGTACGCCCTACTTCGGGGCTGGAATTCGTGTCGAGCCGCCACTTTCCCGACAATGTGCAGGGTAATTTCCTGATCAACAATACCATCGGCTTTCTGGGCATGAAGATGCACTCGCTTAAAGATGAAGGCACGGGCTACAAAAGCAATTTTGTGACAGACCTCGTCAAGGGAGACGACCGCAATTTCCGGCCCGTCGATATGGAGTTTGCGCCCGACGGCTCGCTGTTTTTCATCGACTGGCACAACGTCCTGATCGGCCACATGCAGCACAACGCCCGCGACCCGCTACGCGACCACGTCCACGGCCGCATCTACCGCATCACCTATCCCTCGCGCCCGTTGGTAAAGCCCGCCAAGGTCGCCGGAGCCAGCGTGGAGCAATTGCTCGACAACCTCAAACTACCCGAGTACCGCACCCGTTACCGTACCCAACGTGAGCTTCGGGGTCGCAAGCCCGCCGAAGTACTACCCAAAATCACGAAGTGGGTGGCTTCTTTGAATAAAAAAGATCCCCGCTACGAGCACCACGTATTGGAAGCCCTGTGGACCACCTGGGGACTCGACCGCGTGGACCGCAAACTACTCGACCAGATGCTCGCCGCCCAGGATTTTCGCGCCCGTGCCGCCGCCGTGCGGGTGGTGCGCTACGTCGGCCACCAGATTCCTAATCAGGCCGAATTGCTGACCAACGCCGCCCGCGACCCGCACGGCCGGGTGCGGCTGGAAGCCATCGTGGCCGCTTCGTGGCTGGACAAAGAAAAAGGACTGGCGATTCTTGAGGTGGCCCGGAAAATGCCGATCGACTCCACCTGGATGCAAAAGTCATTCGAGACCGCCGAGGCGCACCTCAATGGTCTACTGGTACGGCAGAAGCAAGAAAAAAAATCTGCGGCAGTCATGAAAGCCCCCGAGCTCGATGCTTTCAACAAAGGCAAGGAAATCTACGCCCGCGACGGCTACTGCGCCACCTGCCACCAGCCCGACGGGCAGGGGCTTTCGGCCTCAGGCTTTCCGCCGCTGGCGGGTACCCAATGGGTAAGGGGCAACGAAGAACGCCTCATCAAGATCGTCTTGAAAGGTCTCATGGGCCCGATCACCGTCAATGACAAAGACTACGCCGGCAACGTGCCCATGACGCCCTTCGGTGGTATGCTCGACGACGACGAAGTCGCCTCGGTGCTGACATACGTCAGGAAGTCGTTCGGCAATAACGCCTCGGCCATTACGCCCGAGCAAGTCAAGAAAGTCCGCGCCATGACCGAGAAAGATGGGATGTTCTATAAGCCCGATCAATTGTTGAAGCAGTACCCGATGGAAAAATAATGGATAGTGAACGGTGAATAATCAATAATGCTTTTGCGCCGCGTTTCGGGTTTTCCGGGACGCGGCTTTTTTTTGTAAAAAATTTTGGGCCGTTCCAACCTTTTTTGGGGAGAGCGTATCTTGGGGAAAAACATTGGCTGCTATGAAACGTACCTTGATTTTTCTTTTTCTTTTGAGTTTGCTGGTCGAGTGCAAAGAGCGCGAGGCGATTAGTCCCGAGGTGAAAGCTACGCCTTGCGTGACTGCTTACGAAGACACCCGAAGGCAGGACACCAAGACAATCGACCAGCCGGGGATGGTGATCGGTGGCCGCATCTACCAACTCATTCCTTCCGATGTACCGCCCTATGATTTTGCATATCGAACGCCGGCCGTGCCCTGCAATCTGCCGGAGAGGTACCGGAAAGACAGCCTGATCGTTACGTTTAGCGGCTATTATCTCACTTCTCCACTTTTAGAACTGATCCAGATTTCGGCAATTCCTTTCGAGTTGACGAATATCGAGTTGAGAAAATAAGTGCGGGAATTGCCGTATTGTTTTTGGCATTTAAATTGTAGTTTTATTGCAAAAAATTTCCTAAAAAAACGTCTCATGAAAAAAGCTACTACCCTCCTTTCCGCCTTGAGCCTAGTCCTGCTCCTTGTTTCCTGCAAAAACAACGAGATCGATGAAAGCAAGCCTCTGATCAAGTCTATTTCCTTCGCTGGCATCTCCGACCGGGATGTAACGCTCGACCAGTCGCGCTATACTATTACCGTCGAAGTACCTTCCGTGTTGCCCGTAGAAGGTTTGGTGGCGAAGCTCGATTTGACTCGTAATTCCGAAGTTAGAGAAGGGATTACGCCCAAGGGACAACTGGACCTGACCGCCTTTTGTGCGTGCGGTATTCGTACTGGCTTTGAAACAGGGGGCAGACTGGTGGTTTCCCAGCCACAAAGTCCGAACGGCGGCCGCCTCTCGACGGTATACAGCGTGGTGCTCGTGACCCCGCCAGGCTGTCCCGAGCCCAACGGTGATTTCCCCGTTACGTTTACGCGTCGCACATTTCCCAACGGACAGGATTTTATCTATATCCATCTGCCCGTCAAAAACTTATATAAGAGCACCAAGGTGAATGGCGTTTTTTTGAAGAACCTGGCGACCGGCAAAACCCAGTCGAATCTGTTTTTCGAGCTCCCTTGTATCAATATTTGCGACAACGATTCGGTCAACCGCCTCACCGTTCCCTTTGACCTCAAGCTGGGCGATGGCCTGGCATCCGGCCAATACGAGGTTTCCATCAGAACCACTTGCAACAACACGCCCGTCGCTTTCCCCCGATCCATAGATTTTGTCAGGTAATTTTTGTAAAATTTTTCACCGTTATGAAAGCAGTCATTCTTCTTCCAACCCTTAGCTTTCTTCTGCTCTTCTTTTCTTGCAAGAATCCCGAAGTGGTGAACGACGATAAGCCGCGCATCAAATCCGTTTCCATTGCGGGTATTCCGCAAAAGAACATCGAGTTCATCGCCGACCGCTACGTCATCAATATCCAATTGCCCGAAACCGACCCGGAAGGTGGCCTGCGGCCCAGTTTTGGCCTGACCGAAAACACCGAGTTCATCGCTGGCCTGAACCCGGACGGAACGCTACCCTTCGTATGTGTAAACCAAGGCTACGTACTTAAAGTAGCCAACGACAAGATGACGGCGATTTACCGCAATACCACTTCCTACCAAATCAATTTCAAACCCGCGCCCGGTTGCCCGGAAGTGATCGAAAATTCACCTATCACCTACTACCGCGACAGTACAAGCGGGGCTTCCTTTTACATTCAGGTGCCTTTGAAAAATCCGTTTAGCTCTTTTAAAGTATACTCGATCAGGTTGAAAAATCTTTCTGGTGGGGCGGACAACGATTCCACACTCCCGTCCTACCTCCGGCAGTACGCTTATAATTCCTGTCTGTCGGGGCTCGATAATCGGGTTCGCTTGACGTATGTTCCTTCACCTTCTCCGGCACCCAAACCCGGTACTTATGAAGTTTCGGTTGTCATGACTTGTGAAGGTGGAGACAGAACACTTATTTTTCCTCAGCCGCTGGTGATCAAGGAGTAGAATTTTAAGATTCACATTGAAAAAGATCCATCTTTTCTCCGTCAACAAAATGAAAAAGTACTTTACCATCCTGGCTTTTGTCTTAGCGGCGGGCTGCGCCTTGCCCTCCTTTGCCCAGAAAACCGAAGTTCACGTTTCGCTGAATTCGGGACTGTTTTCTTTTGCGGGGCCTTCGGCGGTTCGGGCTACCTCGATCATTACCGATAGCTACGTTCTCACGCCTCTCAGTGGCAACACTTCTGGCTACACCAATAGTGTTGCGGGGAAACTTCCGGGTACTTCCTATGGGCTTTCGACCCAAATGCAACGGGTATCGCGCCGAAATTTTATTATTGGCATTGGGCTAGGTTATGAAGACCTGCGGAGCAAGGTACTTATCAATGAGGCAAGTATAGACGCTGGTATTACGTACTATTCTCGGGATGCCGAAGGAAAAACGATCCTTTCAAATCAATTTATCAATGCTACTCCTTACTTGGGATACCGGATTAAAATGAGGGAAGTCGCGCTTGATCTGACAGCAGGCTTCGATGTAGGGTATCTATTAAATTCAAAAGAGATAGGCAAAGCCAAAACTGCCGATCTAGTCGTGACTACTTCCCGTGACCGTGATTGGGGGATCGATTTTGATGTCAGGCCCAAAGCACAAATCGCCATATCGTTTCAGAAGTTTGGCACGTACGCAGGCTACGCTGTGGGAATCCCCAACTACTACGGTGAAATGGCTTGTGGAAACTCGAAAGCTTACTCTCGGCTCATGCGGTTTGGTGTGACGTATAAAATCAAGGGATGAGGATGTTGTCAATCAACCGAACATCACCCAAATGCGCGGCCATGCATAGTACAGCGGATGCGGTGAGCAAGTTTTCGGTGAGCGGCTGGAGCGTATAGGCGTCGGCAATCTCGAAGTACTCGAGCCGGAAGGATGCTTGGTCGGCGAATTGGTTGGCGACGAATTGCTTCACCTTCTCGATAGAGTTACCATCAAGCAGCTGCTCCTTGGAGGCTTGCAACGATTGATGGATCAGTGGCGCCAGCGCGCGCTGCTCCGGGCTCAGTCGACGGTTGCGCGACGACATCGCGAGTCCGTCCGCCTCGCGCACCGTGGGACAGGCTACGAGCTCGACGGGAAACCCCAGGTCGGCGATGAGCTGCCGCACGATGGCGACCTGCTGGTAGTCTTTCTGGCCGAAGTAGGCGCGGTCGGGCTGTACCATATTGAACAGCCTCGACACCACGATGCCCACGCCGTTGAAGTGGCCGGGACGGTGCGCGCCTTCCATGACGTGCCCCAGGTCACCGAAGTCGAGCCGCAACATGGGGGGCTGGGTATACATTTCGTCGAGCGAGGGCGCGAATACCATTTCGCATCCTGCCGCCTCTAGCAGGGCGCAGTCGGCTTCGAGGGTACGGGGGTAGCGCGCCAGGTCGTCAGGGTTATCGAATTGCAGCGGGTTGACGAAAATGCTGGCGATGGTGGCGATATTCTCGGCTACCATGCGGCGGGCCAGGGCTAGGTGGCCTTCGTGCAGGGCGCCCATCGTCGGCAACAGGCCCAGCGTTGCTTCGGCGGTGTGGATCTCGCGCAGGTGAAGCCGCAAAATGGCGGGAGACGTAAAAACGCGCATGGATTGGGGAGGGGAAAGAGGGATGGAAAAAGTAGGCACAGGGCTAACCAAAAAGAGCGCAATATTACGATTACTATGAGATAATCATTGAAAACCGGGATTTTTTTGGTTAATTTTGCAAAACTTTTTTTATCAAAAGCCCTAAATTTTTGTATGGACAAACTACGAATCCTGTACGTATCAAGCGAAATCAATCCTTTTCTCGAAACCAGCGATGTAGCCGCCTACGTGCGACAATTGCCCGCCGCCATGCAGGACCGGGGCGCCGAAATCCGCATTTTGGTCCCGCGCTTCGGGCTAATCAACGAGCGCAAAAACCGACTGCATGAGGTAGTTCGACTTTCGGGCATCAACATCTCGGTAGGCGAAGAAGAGAAGGCGCTCGTGATCAAAGTCGCTTCGATTCCCAATGCCAAACTGCAGGTATATTTCATCGACAACGAAGACTATTTTCACCGCAAGTCCGTTTTCTTCGACAAGAAAAATAAGTTTTACGACGACAACGACGAGCGCGCGATCTTCTTTTGTAAGGGTGTCCTTGAAACCGTCAAGAAACTCGGCTGGGCCCCTGATATCGTGCATTGTAACGACTGGATGACCGCCCTGATCCCGATGTATTTGAAGACGACCTACCGGAACGATCCGATGTTTAAAGACACAAAAAGCGTTTTTACCGTGTATAATAACGCTTTCAGTGATAAATTTGACGCCGATCTGATCGAAAAAGCCAAGGCGATGGATGTCAGCGACGAAGCGTTGGCCCACCTCCGTTCGGCCGATTTCGAGGGCTTCATCAAGCTCGGGATTGCCTACGCGGACGCAGTGGTGAAGGTCGACGAAGAATTTAGCGAAGGATTAAACAAATTATTGGATGAATCACCCAAGCGTGTTGACATTACTGACGAAGGCGACAACCTCTCGGAAGACTACTACAACCTCTACAACGAACTGGTTGGCGAGGCATAAGGCCCAGGTACTCGGGGTGGTCGCGGCGGCCACCCTGCTTTTTGGCTGCGATCCCACCGGCGACATCGGCGTTGCGCCGCTCACGCCCGTCGGCACATTCTACACCGATACCCTCACCGTCCGTACTTCCACCGTGCTGGCTGACTCCGTCAGAACCACCTCGCCCGATATTTTCCTGGCGGGCCGCTACGTCGACCCGATTTTCGGGACGATCACGGCATCGAGCTTTGTCCAGTTCTCGCTCGAAACCCCACTGGACCTGGGCGCCACGGCAGTGTATGACTCACTGGTCTTGCTTGCGCCTTACAGCTACACCTATGGCGATACGACCAAGGCGCAAACGCTATCGCTCCACCGGCTTCGGGAACAGGTGGAGCCCCTCAAAAACTATTACAACGACAGCAAACTTGCCTACGACAATGTGCCTTTGGTTACCAAATCGTTCGTGCCCAAGCCTACCAGCGATGGTATTTTGAGATTTCGCTTGCCTGACGTTCTGGGCAAGGAGCTATTCGCGATTTCGGGCAAAGATCAAGGAAAGAACAGCCTTGAATTTGCCAAAGTGCTTAATGGTCTGGCGATCATTCCCAGCGATAAGAATACCTCAGTCGTTGGCTTTTCGGCCGCTGGCGGGGCCTTGCGCCTGCAAATCTGGTTCCATACCACCGCCGATACCACAGCCCAGGGGTACCGCCTTCCGGCGGTAGTCTCTGACCAGAGGTCGGGTACGTCGATTTCGGTTAGGCTTCAACCGCGTCACGGCCGACCGCAAAGGTACTCCGCTCGCCGATTTGACTGCCGCCAATCCCCTCCCGGCTTCCACTGAAGGTGAAGCTACCTACGTCCAGGATGCACTGGGCATTAGGACCAAAATTGAAATTCCGTACTTGAAATCGCTGGCGAGTAAAGGCCCGGTTGCCATCAACCGCGCCGAGTTGAGCGTGAAGCCGATTCAATCCGCCAGTACGTCCGGTATCACCAACCCACCTCCCTACTTGGTGCTTCTTGAAACTGACGCCACCAATCGATTATTTTACGAAGTGAGTGTCGTTCCCTCAGCGGTATTCAATGATTTAGCACCGGGTACCCCTCTCCAACCCGGAGTTAGTTTCGACCGTCGGTCGGGAAGCTACACCTGGAAAATCGCGACGCACTTGAACGCTGTGTTGTCGGGCGCAAAAAAGACCGACGCTTTTTTAGTCGGACCGGTCTATACGCCGCCACTGAATCAAAGCGGTGTCTACCTCCAATCCCAGTACAATAACCTGGTGAGTCGTTTGCTGCTCAGCGCTAAAAAAGAAGATGTAAAATTGATCGTTTTCTATACCCAGGCGAGGGAGTAGGAAGTGATGGCCGTGGAGGATTGATGGCGTGTTGGCGGTTCTTTTGCCCCGGTAGTCATTCGATAGCAAAAGAATGCCCCTACGCCCCCACCGCTTACACACACACATTTAACAAATTTTTATAACTCACCCCAACGTTAAAAACTATGTGTGGAATCGTTGCTTACGTCGGCCATCGGGAAGCCTATCCGCTGGTAATCAAGGGATTGAAAAGATTAGAGTATCGCGGTTACGATAGTTCGGGCGTCGCTTTGTTGAACGGCAATGGCCTGGAAGTCCACAAAAAGAAGGGCAAGGTGGTGGATCTTGAAAACGAACTCTCCGGCCGGGATACCCACGCCCACCTGGGCATGGGACACACGCGCTGGGCCACCCACGGCGAGCCCAATGACGTCAATGCCCACCCGCACTACTCCAACGACCGCAAGCTGGCGCTGATCCACAATGGGATCATCGAAAACTACGACACGCTCAAGAAGAAATTACAGCAGAAAGGCCATATTTTCACGAGCGATACCGACTCCGAAGTACTCATTCACTTCATCGAGGACGTCCGGCTCGAAACCGGCGTTTCGCTGGAAGAAGCCGTGCGCCTGGCCTTGCAGGAAGTTGTTGGGGCCTACGCCATCGTCATCATGTCCGACGAGCATCCCGGCCAGCTCATTGCCGCTCGCAAGGGCAGCCCGCTGGTGATCGGGATTGGAAAAGATGAGTACTTCTTCGCCTCTGATGCCACGCCCATCATCGAGTACACCAAGGACGTCGTGTACCTCGACGACTACGCCATCGCGGTGGTGCGGGACGGCGAGCTGAGCATCGCTAACCTTGACAACGTGCAGCAGACGCCCTATATCCAAAAACTGGAAATGGAGCTGGAAGCCATCGAGAAGGGTGGCTACGAGCATTTCATGTTGAAGGAAATCTTCGAACAGCCCCGATCCATCGCTGACAGCATGCGCGGTCGGGTCCAGGCCGATCAGGGAATTGTGCAGTTGGGCGGCCTCCGCAGCTACCTCGACCGCCTGGCCGACTCGAAGCGCATCGTCATCATTGGTTGCGGTACCTCCTGGCACGCAGGCATGGTGGCCGAATACCTGTTTGAGGAACTGGCCCGCATCAATGTGGAAGTCGAGTACGCCTCGGAATTCCGCTACCGCAACCCGATCATCAAGGAAAACGACATTGTCATTGCCATTTCGCAATCGGGCGAAACGGCCGATACGCTGGCCGCCATCGAGCTGGCTAAGTCCAAGGGCGCGCTGATCTTCGGCGTCTGCAACGTAGTGGGTTCCTCCATCGCGCGGGCGACTGACGCCGGTGCCTATACGCACGCCGGACCCGAGATCGGCGTGGCGAGTACCAAGGCCTTCACGGCGCAGGTAACGGTGCTGACGATCATGGCGATTGCCGCCGCCAAGCGCAAGGGTACCATTTCTGAAGAGACCTACCGACAGCTGCTGATCGAGCTTGAAAATATTCCCGGCAAGGTGGAGCAGGTACTGCAAAAAGCGGAGAAGATAAAGGAGATTGCATTCATCTTCACCTACGCCCGGAACTTCATTTACCTGGGACGCGGGCTTAATTTTCCCGTCGCGCTGGAAGGCGCTTTGAAGCTGAAAGAAATTTCGTACATCCACGCCGAAGGGTACCCCGCTGCCGAAATGAAGCACGGTCCCATCGCCCTCATCGACGAGGACATGCCGGTGGTCTTCCTGGCCACGCGCGACAGTTCTTACGAAAAAATCGTTTCGAATATCCAGGAGGTGAAGGCCCGCAAGGGTCGCGTGATCGCCATCATTACCGAAGGCGACACGCTCATTCCCAGCATGGTCGATTTCGTGATCGAGGTACCCCGCACCCACGAAATGCTCACGCCGCTGGTGTCGGTCATTCCGCTGCAACTCCTCTCCTACTATGTGGCCGTGATGCGCGGCCGAAACGTGGATCAGCCGAGGAATTTGGCAAAATCGGTGACGGTGGAATAAAGGCTTTCGATTTTGGTTTCGAGGGAACGGGGTACGGAAAACGGGGGACGGTATTTTGGGCTAAGTCCGTTTTCATGTGCTTTTTAGGGCTGATATTGTCGTCGTGTGGCTCCGATGAGCAGAATGAAGGCGACGGTTATGCGCCCAAACCCAAAGGGTATAACCGCATCGTGCTGCCCCCGCAAGAGTTACCGCCCCCTACCCGATCAGTACCCCTACCAATTCGATATGTCGACGGCGGCAGTGGTACTTCCTGATTCCTCGCCATTGGCTGAGAAAAACTGGATTTACCTTTACTACCCGCGCTTCGACGCCAACATTCAGCTTACCTACAAGCAAGTCCGCAATGATCCGGCGCGGTTGAAAGACTTCATCGGCGATGCCTATCAGCTCGCCAGCAAGCACCAAATTCGGGCTAGTTCGGTGCAACAGCAGACCATACAGACGCGCACGGGCCGCACGGCTACGCTCATTCGCCTGGAAGGCGACGTACCCACGCCTTTCCAGTTTTACACTACCGACAGCACTACCCACTACCTGCGCGGAGCCATCTATTTCCGCACGGCCACCCAGAATGATTCGTTGGCTCCCGTCATCGAGTACCTGGAGCAGGATGCGTTGCGGTTGCTGAATACGCTGCGGTGGCGGTAAAGGTGTATCCTTCCTCTGTTCAAACCCCGGCGTTTGTACGCATTCATCGCTCCTACATCATCCGGGTCGCCGTGATTCTTGTCATCGACGGTAACGAAGTGGAGTTGTCGAAAGGCGTCAAACTGGATATTGGGAGAACCTACCGCAGGGACTTGAAAAAGTACATCCCGTTCTTACGATAGCCTTTGTCTATTCTAAGCGTGGCTTCGTCTATTTTATGTATTCCCTGGTCTAGTAAGTTTTCTCTTTCCTGCCCCGACTCCTTTCTTTGAATCATTAATTCGCCAGCTATTGTGGAAATGAAAAAGTCACTCATTCTTTGCGGCTTGCTGGCCGCGTTCACATCTTGCAAAGACAAGACCAAGCAATTGCTCAGAACCGTCGATGGCAACTGGAAAGTCAACACCATCACCTACGCCCGCGTGTCGGGGCCCGATTCCGTAGTCACGCCCGCCGCCCTCACGCTGCGGTTCGACAATTGCTCAAAAAAAACCAATGATAGCGGTCCGAGCAACTACCAGATCGCTTACGTGAATGGGGCCAAATAGTACCTATTCGACTTGCTCGCCAGAACTTTTACCGGTGCCTACAACCTCCCCACCATAGCTGGAAACACTATGGTGATGATGCAAGAGAATCCAGTAAGCTTGCCAGGCTTCAAGCTCGTTCTGTACTCGGCCCAGAAGTAAATCACTTTCCCGAAATTCTACTTCCTTAGCACGTGCGCCCTTTCCACGCCACAACTCATAACGATTCGCTGGCTTACTTTATCACCTTTCCGCCTACTCACAACCCAACGGCTTTCACGAAGTCGGCATCAGTGGGCTTCACAGCCGAAGCGAAAAAATGCGTGAGCCGCCCCTCTTCGTCGACGACGTACTTGCAGAAGTTCCAGGTGGGCGCTTTGTCATTCCAGCCGTTCAGGCTTTTATTCGACAGCCATTTGTAGAGCGGATGCTGCATCTTGCCGACTACGTCGATTTTGTCGAAAAGCTGAAACGACACCCCGTAGTTTTTTTGGCAGAAAGTCGAGATTTCCGCGTTGGTACCCGGCTCTTGTCCGCCGAAGTTGTTAGCCGGAAAGCCCAGCACCACAATTTCATCGCCGTATTTTTTATGGAAAGCTTCCCAATCGCTGTACTGCGGGGTGAAGCCGCACTTGGAGGCCACATTGATGAGTACTACTTTCTTGCCCTTGTACTGGCCGAGGTCGATCTTCTGATCACCCATCAGGGTTGTCATCTTAAAATCGTACAAATTTTGCGTGCCGTTATTGTTGGTATTCATGCGGTTAGCGGATTCGTTTTTGTCGGCGAACAGGCCGGAGAGCAAGGTGGTAAACATAAGGAAGAGCAGTGTCATGATTTTCTGGTGGTTAGGTATAGATGATCGAGAAAAACAGGACTCGTTTTGGTGTTAAAGTACAACCTTCGGTGTAGCCGATTGTTTTTGCCAGGTAGCAGGTAGAAGCCACTTCCGCTGACTTTATACGACGGTACGATAAATATTCTCATTCCGCGTCAAGGGCCGCTCTGATATTGCTCAAAAACTTCGGTACCAGCACGTAAGGATCGTAGGATTTGCCTTTGACGTACAAAGTCTCAATGGGAATGTACCCTCTGTACCCGCTTCTTTTGATGATGTTCACCAGTTTGGGGATGTTGGCCGGTATGCCGCTGTCGGGTGCAAAAACACTGTCCTTCACCTGCCAGTTGACTGCGTAAGGGATCGCTTTCTCGATGTCACGGTAAGGGTCTTCGACGCGAAAGCTCCCCGTATCGAGGATCAGACCCACCCATTTGGAATCGACCGCTTCCAACACTTTGATGCATTGTTCTGCCGTTTGGAGCATATCCCCGTGGTTCTGAATGCCGATGATCACCCCGTGCTTTGCCCCAAACTCAGCGCATTCCTTGTAGCAAGGTACCATCCAGGCGGCTACCTCATCCCATCGGTTTTCGTAACCTTTGGGAATCTCACCCGCAAAAAGACGAAGTACGGGCGCGCCCAATTTTGCGGCGACGACAATCCATTCTTTGGCCCTTTTCACCCCGTCGGCGCGGACGGCCGGATCGGGAGAGGCGAAATTGTTCCTGATGCCGGTGCCCGTTATTTCGATGCCCAACCGGAAAGCCTGGTTTTTGAGATCGTAGATGTATTGGTCGGAGGGTGCTTCGGGATAGCCGGGAAAATAATAGCCGGTCAGGTCGATACCGTCGATGTCCTGCGTGGCGCACCAGTCGAGTAATCCGGGCAGCGTCAGCGTGGGTTTGTTGTCCTTCTGTCGATTGCCCGTCAACACATCGTTGAACGAATAAGCGTTGAGCGCCAGCCTGATATGCGGCTTGGCGCTATTACCATTATTTTGCTGGGCGTAGGTCGAATGGCCTGCACTCAGCAGCAGCAAAACTAGACCTATCCCAAAAGCCCACGCGGGTCCGGCAGTTTTATTCACTGGCTGGAAGGTACATCGCTTCATAGTTGGTTGATTTTACTTGCTCCGTTTTAAACATTTATAACGGAAAGCACTCGATCAACAAAAACTACGCATGATGCTTGGCAGAGGTCGGTCTGAATCGGTTTGACCGTCTTGCTGGACCGTCCGGAGGGTCACCGGGCGGCGTTCCGCTCGGTGAAACCGAGCCCGAGCGACTGCCGAGACCACCGAGGCCATAAAATGTTAATTGACAATAAGTAACCAGGTAGCATCTCTTCTTTTATATGGCTGCCGCGCCTGTTGCCAGTCCTTGCAGCGCAGCTTTAATTTTATCGAGCGTATCGGTATTGCCCGCAATCCCATGTCGGTTGGCCAGATAATCCGGGTCATTGTAGGAAATTTTGACCGTGCCGTTTGCTTCCTGCCACACCAGCATTTTCTGGGGAAGATCCAACCCTACCGTTTGTTGGCCTTTGCATGAGTGGAGTGCCGAGGGCTGGATTGCCAAACAAAACTACCCGCGTGGGACGCAGGTCAAGATTCACACTTTGGGCATTGGCGGTATGGTTGACTTCGGCCACAATCCCAAATCGGGCGCGGTCATCTTCTTTGAATTTCGTGTAAAGCTCCCTCCGTCGATTGCCCACCTATTTTGACTTCGTTGCCTCGACCTCTACCACGAATGGCAAAACTACCTCGTTGTCCCCGGTTTGATAGAAAACCTCAAACGGTGCCTTCCCGGCTTTCAGGTACACATTTTTCAGCGTAAGTACCTCCGCATTGGGGTCTTGATTCGCGCGTGAGTACTGCATTGGGGCGTGCTTGACGAACACCCGACCCGGCTTCCCGGCGGTTTCGCGGAAGCGCATCGTGACGTCGTAACGTCCGGCCTTCGCTACCTCCACGTCCCAGTAGGCGTATTGAAGATCATTGCCCCAGATGCCGGGCGGGCCTTTGGCGTCGTTGCGGGTCAGTACCAGCGTGGTTTCGTGCGCGGGGTCCAGGATCATGTACTGCCCGTGCGGATTGCCCCGCTGCACGACTTCTTTTTCAAACCATGCATCCAGTTCAGCCTTCATTTGCTTGACGAGTTCGGGCTTTTGGGCAGCAAGATTATTTTTTTCCGAAGGATCTTGCCCGGTATCGTACAATTCAAAGGCCGAAAGCGGCGCGTCGTAGGCGGCATCGACGGCCAGGAGTTTGAAGTACCCTTTCCTGACCGACATATTCCGATAGCGTTCGGGGTACATCCGCGCCCACTGCTCGTAGATATTGCGCTTCATAAAGGCAGCTTCATTCTTTCCCTCGGCCAGGGGTACCATGCTCATGCCGTCGATGTCGAGGCTAGTAGGTACTTTCACGCCCGCTAGATCGGCCAGTGTCGGCAGCACGTCGATGTGCGCGGCCACCGTCGCTATTTCTGCACCAGCCTTGAAACGCGCCGGATAGCGAACCATAAAGGGCGATTTCACCCCGCCCTCGTAAGTGTCGCTCTTAAGTTCGCGAAGGCCGCCGTTGTAGCGGTAATGCTGCGGCCCGTTGTCCGAAAGAAACATGATGACCGTATTGTCAAGAATCCCCTTTTTCTGCAAAGCGGCCCTCAACCTACCGATATTATAGTCGATGTTGGCGACCATGGCGTACACCCGGCGCGCGTTTTCTTTCTCTCGCTCGCTCATCTTCGGCAGCTTCATGCCCAGCTTATTTGCTTCCGCATCGCTGAATGTGAGGCTTTTGTACTGGTCGTACCATGCCTCGGGTACTTGCAATGGCGTGTGCGGCGCGTTGAAGGCCAGGTAAGTCAGGAAAGGCGCATCATGGTCTTTCTGAATGAATTCGAGCGCCGCATCCGTAAAGACATCGGAGCAATAGCCGCTGGTTTTGACTTTTTGGCCGTTTCTATAAAGTACCGGATCGAAATACGAGCTGTCCTTGCGGTAGTAATTCTCGGGGTCGCCTACTTGCCCAATCCCGCCGCTGTGGTGGATCAGCGACTCATCGAAGCCCTGATCGCCGGGCCGAAACGGATAGGCATCGCCCAGATGCCATTTGCCAAACACGGCGGTCTGGTACCCTGCCCCACCCAATAGCTCGGCCAGCGTGACTTCCTCGGTCGCCATCATCGCCCCGCCGTTGTAGGTATCATAAACGCCCGTGCGGAGCGAGAATTTGCCCGTCATCAAGCTGGAACGCGTGGGGGCACAGACCGGCGAGACGTAGAAATTAGTGAAGCGGGTACTTTCCCTGGCCAGTTTATCCAGGTTCGGCGTCTTGACGTAGCCGTTTCCCGTAAGGCCCAGGTCGCCATAGCCCTGATCGTCGGTCATGATCAGCAGGACATTGGGGGCTTTCGGGAGGCGTTTTTCCTTCTTGGGACCGAAGGAGGACAGGACCGTCAATAAGAATAGGTAGGTGAAGAATTTCATGGAATCAGGCGGGGGGTAGGTTTTGTTCGTGCTTTTCCGGAAGTTCACAATAATACCGAATTTTGACCAAAGGCGGACGGTATGCTGTGCCCCGCTGTGGTTCTCGCATCGAGAGGATCGTTAAATCAAACCATATCATATTTAGTATGAATCTCTCAAACCAAGCAGAAGTTCGTCGAAATCAGAGCCTATTTTGGTACACTTGGAAGGGTTTGAAAGTAGCCCTGGCGGGGCGGAGTGTTTGTAGCCAGTCAGCATTACGAGGCAATTCGAGCCCCAGCGGGGCGAACAGTGTAATCGGGTTGACTTCTCAACTTATTGGCCCACCCGGAGGGCTGTGGGATTGTTGTTACCGGGCGGCGCTCCGCTCGGTAAAACCGAGCGACTGCCGGACTAGCAGATAGTCGTCACCGCGCGGCGAGGCCGAGCAATAGCGGGGAATCAACTATGCTTTCTTCTTTTCGGGTAGTTTGGGAGGGCCGGATTTTTTCAACATCGCATTAGCCTTAGCCAATTTTTCTGGAAAAAGGACGACGTCTTCGTATTTACTCAAATCGTGGTTGATACTAATGTCTGGCTTCTTTTCTAATTTTTTACCTTGGACAGTCTTCATAGTTTTCTTGTTTTTAAGTGTACCGCAAAAGCATCGTAACTTCGATTTCTCTCATAACGCTCCCATTCTTCTTGACGTTCGCCCATAATGTCAAAGTCAGCTTCTGCAATATCAAAATATTTATTGATGCCCATTTGGTAAAGCCTGGTTCGCGATCGAGTACTGCCCGTCGCATAAACCCATTTGTCGGGATACTGCTCAGTAAAAGCATAAAGTGCAGCAACTATGGTTGCCAGTACTTTTCCAGAATCTCCATTATCTGTTACTACCTGGTCATCAAATTCACCCGTTGCGGGATTTCTGTCACCAAAAGCAAGGTTATAAACGCTTGGATTGTCTGTTTCCTGGAACTGCACTATCTTGACAATCTTGCCTTTACGCCCTACACTTGTGAATCCAAAAACGGTTAGGTTTGGCCCGACTTCTAACGCATAGCGTTCAAGGTTCATATAAAATCTATTATTTCCTCACTTATATTTTTCGATCAAATACTCAATGACAGCGGATTTGTAATAGAAGTCTGCCGGGAGGTAGTTTTCCCTACTCATGCTTCTCATAAATGGCATGATTTAAATGTCTTTCCCCGGTTCGGGTTTTTCCTGTGCTGCCAGGGATTTCAGGTATTTTTCGATCAGGTGGGATGCCGTTGTCTCGTGGGCTGCGGCGTATTGCTCCACCTTTTCGAGTAAGGCTTTGTTGAGAGTTATGGTTAGTTTTGATTTCATGGTAGGGTTGGAGAATGTTGCGTTTTGCTCGTCGCGTTTAAAACGCTAGGTGAAGTGCGCCCCGATTGTAAATCAGAGCGAGCGAGACTTCTCAACTTATTGGCCCGCCCGGAGGGCTGTGGGATAGTTGTTACCGGGCGGCGCTCCGCTCGGTAAAACCGAGCGACTGCTGGGGATTAATGGTAATCGACATAGTCAACGTCGGCGGCATTCTCTCCTTCAAAACGAAAAACCCGATGCTTGCACTGATTTGCAATCGGTGTTTTATCTTCTCGCGTTTGTAACGCGAATACTGGCAAAAGTGAACGGGTTAAATTATTTATCCACGATTCGAATTCTCAAATTACAGTTAGCCTGCAAAACTAATATTCCTGCACCAGTACCTCGGTAGGAATGTGAAGCGAAGTGTTCAACTTGCGTATCATTTCCAAACTCAGTTTCCGCTTTCTATTCAAGATTTCGCTGACGCGGCTTTTGAATCCCAGCACCTCGGCCAAGTCCTTCGGCTTCATATCCATCTGCTCCATCCTGAACTTAATTGCCTCGATGGGGTCAGGTAGTCCGATGGGAAAGTGGTCGTTCTCATACTTGTCGATCAAAATGGAAAGCACTTCAAGTTCATCCCCTTCGGGTGTTCCTCGTTTTGCGTCGAAAATAGGTTCCAACCTTTCGAGTGCAGCTTGATAATCCTCCTCGCTTCTGATGGGTTTGATTTCCATGTCAAATGATGTTTGCGTCAATTTTATCGTATTCGGCGTGTGTGCCAATGAATCTGATCCAACAGATTTGGTATTCAAAACTAAATTTTACGATCAATCGGTAATTATTTCCTTTGACGTTGAAAACGATGCGGTTGTCTCTCAGAATACTGGCGCTGGGGTATTCGGATTTCAACTGGTTCATGTTCGACCATTCCGTTTTTTCCGTTTCCCGATACCAAGATTTCAACTGCTGTTCGCAATCATTGTGCTTTTCCCAGAATTCACGTAGCGTCCGTTTGGCAATTACTCTCACATTCGATGAATTTGTACAAATATAGCCTAATATTGTTACCAATATGGGAACGTTCGTTGAAATAACGAATCCGCTACTACCAATTGCCCCGTATTGGGTCTGGTTAAGTTCAAAACTCCCTCGGCGAAGTCTTCACCCGCTTTTTTCGCTTCACTTTCTTTTTCTTAGCCTTCTTCTCCCGCAAATCCTCGTCATCCTCCGCCCGGCGTTTTTGCATCGTCTCGGTGCGGTCGAGTTCTTCGGATTCGGCGAAGGCTTTCCAGTCGAATTTCTCGTCGAAGGGGTCGAGGGCTTTTTGGGGGTCGAAGATGCGCGGGTCGGATGGGGTGGCGTTGTAGGGCGCGAAATCGGGGGTATTGGTGAAGAGGTCGCGCATATCGGTGGCGGTGGCATCGTATTGGTTGAGGTAGGGGATGCCCAACACGTGCCAGAAGGTCTTGAATATGCTACCGAAGCTATAATGCTGATGGCCGACATAGTTCCTCTTGGCGTAGGGCGAAATTAGCATCAGCAGGCTGCGGTGCGCATCCACGTGATCCACGCCGCCCTGTGGGTCGTCTTCGGTCACGACGATCAGCATATTCTTCCAGTAGGGCGTGTGCGACAGGAACTCGATGGCGCGGCCCAGGGCCAGGTCGTTGTCGGCCATGTAGCTTTCTACGAAGGGGTACCCGGCGGCGGGCCGCTCGCGGGTACCGTGGTCGTTGGGTAGCATCAGGGTCAGGAAGGGCGGGAGTACCTTACCGTCGCCTGTCCATTTTTCGTTGAACTCTTTCATGAAAACATCAGTCCTGAACTGGTCGGGAATCGCCATGTTGTAGGTCGGGAATTGCTGCGACGACTTGTCGTAGAGCGGCGCGGGCAGCGGGTAGTTGACCGTGTAGAGTTCGCCGATGTACTTCATGGTGCTGTCGGAGTAGGCAGCGGCCATTTCTACCCCGAAGCCCCAATTGTAGAAGTCTTTCTTATTGCGTTCCAGATGCTCCCAGATCGAGCCAGCTTCGTTGTAATCTTCGGGATAAATACTACCCGCCGAGCCGTAAAACGCCAAGTTGCCAGGGGCTTGCGAGGTATCACGCATGGAACGCTGACCACCATACGCGGCGGCGGTGCCCGTCTCGACCCACTCGTTGGGGTACGTATTCACGAGCCAGCGGTGGCCGTCGGCCGACACGTCGGAGTCACAGTAGTAGTTGTCCGACATCGCAAATTGATGAGATAAAGAATGGTGGTTGGGCATGATGTCGCCGCTCGTGACCGAGCGTTTTTTGTCACGGCTCGTGAAAGTCCTGGCTCAACCCGTAGCGGGCCAAAGCCGCCTCGCCGTTGCCGCCGGGGAATTGCCCGAAGACTTCGTCGTAGGTACGGTTCTCCTTGGCAATGAACACGATGTGCTTGATCGGCGATTCGTAGGCACCGGGATAGGGCGGAATCGGGTTGTCGTTGTCGGCGGATACTTGCGTGAAGCGGTAGTTATTGTCCAACACTTTTCGGGTGAGGTCAGGTAGTTCGTCGTCCGCCGGAATGTCGATGACCGAGACGGTGCCTTTCATCAAACTACCAATATAACTACCCTCGGCTCCGAGTGTGAAGGTACTGCCGCCATTCGGCCCGCTGCCGTAGCCCTTGGCGTTGGTCACGATCAGTTTCTGGCCGTCAGGACTCACTTTCAGTTTGGACGGAAACCAGCCCGTGGGAATGTGTCCCAGCACTTTGAGCGTCGGGACGTCCACCACGGCCACGGCATTGAGTCCGGCCTCGGCCACGTACAGCCGCTGCTGATCGGGCGAGACGGCCACGCCGAAGGGAATCAACCCGCGTAATTTGCCCAGGCGCGGCTCGGGATTGAGGTAGATGGTGTTGACGACCGTATCTTTTTTCATGTCGATGACCGACACGCAGTCATTGTTGCCGTTGGTCACGAACACGTACTGATCCGTCGCGACTACCGAGTTGGGACTACTCCCCCCGACGGCGGGGAAGTCCTCCACCATTTGCCCGACCAAAATCCCGGTTTTGATCTTAGATTGTACAACTGGCTTACCGTTATGTACTTCGTAGCTCCACACCGAAAATGCCTCGGGACCATTGGGGTCACCCAGCGGCGGCACGCCTTCGGCGGGGATGCCCTCCTTCATTTCTTTGGAATTGTACTTGGTGGCGGGCCATTTGTGGGCGGTACTTTTCAAATCGTCCTTGTCCAAATCGGTAAACGGCTGGTACTCGAACACGCCCACGTTGGCGACGTACACCCGCTGCTCGTCGGGCGACAGACAGACGCCAAACGGGTAGCGGCCCGTGGGTACATTGTGTTTGATTTTCTGCGATTTAGTATCGATCACCAGCAGCCGGAAGCCGATTTGATCCACGGCGTAAAGGGTACTTCCGTCCCTGGAAAGTACTATGTCGCCGATGTAGCCGTGGTAGTAGTTGATGCCGTTGGCTTTGGTAGCGCAATTGATAGTACCTTTTGGCTTTCCCGTCGCCAAGTCGAATAGGAAAATCTTGTTCGTTTCGCCGCCCGCTACGTACACCGTTTGGTTGTCGGGCGTGATGGCGAGGCCCATGAAGCAGGCTTCGAGTACCCCCTTGTCCGTCTTGGCCTGGTCGGGTACTTGCTGGACGCTGGCGTTTTCCTGCAAAACATTCTTGATGATACTGATTGAAATCGGATTGATGCCGGAGTTGGCCGTGACCGCCACGCTGCCGTCGGGACTGACAGCCAGGCCGTAAGGGTGCGGTGCGGTGGTGATTTGTCGGCCTGTGGGCGTGAGGAAGCGGCCGTTGGGGATTGTCGTTGTGCCGTTTTTGTCGATTTTTAAGTAGTCGGTGCTGGCCGGGGTGTTGGCGACCCAGGTTTGGGCTTGAGTGGGGAAGGAGAGGAGGGTTAAGAGAAGGAGGGGCAGTAATTTCATGACGTTTTTACCTCACCCCCGGCCCCTCTCCTCAAAGGAGAGGGGAGGCTGATTTTAAAAAGCTCCCTTTCTCCTCAGGGCCGGGCAGCCGTTGCTGAGAAAGGACGGGGGGATAGAGGTTTTGTTTGATTTTTGTTGTTCAAATAATTTTCAACCAGTGCATACATAATGCCCCAAGTCCGGCGCGGGGAAGTTTTTAGCTTGGCGGCTTCGTCCCAGCAGCACATTCGGAGGATGAGGTCAAAGTACGAAAAGCCCGGCAGAATATCCAAAATAATACGTGGGGCTTTGAAATAGCAAGGAATTTGGTGGAGCTGAAAATTATTCAAAAAAAATAATGCAACAACGTTGCAAGATGAAATTTTCATTTTCTATATTTGCAACGTTGTTGCATTAAATCAAATCAAACGAACGACTATGAATTCAAACTATTTAAAAACCCGCTGGGTTGCTCTTGCTCTGTTGGGATTGGCAGCTTGTAATCCTGACAAAGGCGATGTGGAACCAAACGACTTCAAGGAGCACAAGTATGTGCGCGTGATGGTGAGCGACGAGCTTACAAACGAGGTTTCGCTGGTAAATCCCAGAACTGGCAAAGTAGAGTCCTTTCAGGCCCAATTTCCCAAATCGGCCCTGTACACGACCGAATCCGGACGTTTCGGGGTGTTCGTCCACCGCGCCGATAATTTGGTACAGAAATTCGATACTGGCTTTGAAAATCATGGCGATCATGTAGATGTCAAAGGTACCCCCAAATGGGCGGCGTCCATCGGTGACGGGAAACTCCCCACGCACTTCAAGTCGAAGGGGAATGAAGTGATGCTGTTCAACGATGGCGATGCTACCCTCAGCGTTGGCAATGAAGCAGACTTCCACGTGCCGGGCATGAAATTGAAAACTATCCAAACGGGACTCAAAGCCCACCACGGGGCGATGGCCAAGTTCAGCAACGGTACCTACGCCATTACCGAGAAGGACGGCTCAATAGCGGGTACTCTGCCTGAGCGAGTGCGCATCATGGATGCATCGGGCAAGCAGGTTTTTGCTTCGACTGTCCAAACCAAGGGCATTCACGGAAACGCCAGCGATGGCACCGTGGCTGTATTTGGTTCAGCGAGTGGCATTTTGGTCGTGGAATCGACGGGAAAGCAGAAGCTTATCGCCCATCCGGCGGACTTCGGCACGGCCTGGTTCGGCACAATCATGGAAACCGGACAGCCCGGAAAGTTCATTGGCTACACGGGAGCCAAAGGGGTTTATATGATCGATACAGCCACCGACAAGGTTACGCCGATCGTTCAGTCCGACGACATCATGCAAGCGAAAGTCGATTACGCTCATAAAAACCTCGTTACGCTCATGCATAGCGGTGAGGTGAAAATATACGATCTCGCTAATAATATGCTCAAAAAGAGCGGTAATGTACTGGCAGCTACGGCCAAAGACGAAAAACAGAAACCCCAGTTGGAGGCTACGGGTCGATACCTCTACATCACCCAGCCCAAAACCGGAGAACTGATGACCGTGGAAATCGCGAATTTGAGCAATACTTCCCGCGTCAAGGTTTCGGGTACCCCCTACCGGATCGCAGTAGTAGGGATGGAGTCGAGCGAGGACCATTAAGCAATTCACGTACAGGCGTTCGGCGTTCATGCTGCTCAGTTGTCTGAGGCGGCATGAACGCTTTTTTATTTAAAATGACGCGAACTATGAGATTAAAACGCGTTTTTTGGGCCAAATACCCGTAATTAATCCCGTCAGGGATGGCCGATGTTGTAGCCCCCGAATTCATTCGGGGGTAATGGTGGGACAACAACGCGCCATAGTTCCGTAGGAACGACCGATAGTTATTTCAACACCAATCGGCCGTTCCTACGGAACTAATTGACAACAAGACGACTAGTCACCCCCGGTTGATTGATTTGAACAAAATAAGCGAAGGAATAAAATCGACGCATAATCGGTCATCCCTACGGGATTTTGCGAAGCCGAATAGCGGCGGTTATTTAATACAAATCAATAAACCGGGGTGGTTCGGCATTCCGGCTACCGTATCGGCCAAGCCTACGGCTATAAAATCCCATAATTCGCGTTAAAATGGTCCTTTTACAAAAAAAGTATTTGCATAACATAAGATTACTCCAACCATGTCCGCTGACTACCCACAGGAGTTTTTTCAAGACATTCTCATCACGCTGCATGAAAACATCCGTGACCTGCAAGGCAAGAAGGTGTACGCCGAGCCCGACGAGCAAGACTATTTCTCAGGACGCCTGTTCAGCTACACCAAAATGCTGGAAATCATGAAGGACTCCGCGCGAAAGTTTGGCTACGATCCGAAGGAAATGGGACTATGAGGTTTTAGTTTCCCCCTTTTTCTCCCAACTTTGCGCAGGACAGGAGTAGATGAATTACATCACTCATCATTCATCATTCATCATTTAGGAATGCTATCTAGTAAGATTGGTATCCTCGGCGGCGGCCAACTTGGCCTGATGCTACTGCAAGCCGCCATCGACTGGCAGCTCGACATCCACGTGCTCGATCCCGACGCCGAGGCCCCCTGCCGACGCATCGCGCCCCACTTCAAGCAAGGTTCGCTGCAAAACTACGACACGGTTTATAATTGGGGAAAGAATCTCGATATCATTACGATTGAAATAGAAAAGGTAAACGTGGATGCGCTGGCGGCCCTGAGAGACGAGGGTAAACTGGTTTATCCGCAACCTTCCGTAATCCGAAAAATCCAGGACAAGCGCATCCAAAAGCAGTTTTTGAAAGAAAACGACCTGCCTACGGCCGAATTTATCCTGACCAAAACCCGCGCCGACGTGGCGAAGCATACCGATTTTTTCCCGGCCTTTCACAAGCTGGCCAAAGACGGCTACGACGGGCGCGGCGTGCAACGCATCGACTCGGTGGAGGATTTGGACAAAGCCTTCGACGCACCGGGACTTTTGGAGAAAGCGGTGGATTTCGAAAAAGAGCTCGCCGTGATCGTGGCCCGCAATTCGGCGGGCATCATCAAGACTTTTCCGGTCGTGGAAATGGTCTTTCATCCCGAGCACAACCTGGTGGACTACCTTTTTGCCCCGGCCGACATCAGCGACGGCATCCGGCACCAGGCCGAAGAACTCGCCACCCGCACCGCCGAGGCCTTCGGCATCGTGGGCGTGCTGGCGGTCGAAATGTTCATGACTCGCAATGGCCAGGTACTCATCAACGAAGTGGCCCCGCGTCCGCACAACAGCGGCCACCATACGATCCGAGCCAACGCCACTTCCCAGTACGAGCAGCATTGGCGGGCCATTTTGGGCTTGCCCTTGGGTAGTACCATCCAATACGCTCCCGCCGCCATGGTGAACCTACTGGGCGAGGTGGGACACACCGGCCCCGCCCACTACGAGGGAATGGATACGCTGCTGGCGATGCCGCAGGTTTTCCCCTTCCTATACGGCAAAGCCATCACCAAACCCGCCCGTAAGATGGGCCATGTGACGATCATGGATGAAAGCCTGGAAAGTTTGCGGGAGAAGGTGGCGTTGGTGAAAAGCAGCGTTAGAGTACAGAGTACTTAGTATGGGGTACTGAGTTCAGCATGGGCTGCCCTGTTCGTTCAGAGTTCTTGGTTTAGTTTTTCGTCTGTCGTCAAACAAAGTCAATTCAACGATTACACGATTCAACAATTACACAATGGTAGGCATCATCATGGGCAGCATCTCCGACCGCAAGGTCATGGAGCAAGCCGCCGAAGTACTAAGCGAATTGGGCGTGGCGTTTGAGATGGAAATTGTTTCGGCCCACCGAACGCCCGAGCGGATGGTAGAATACGGCAAATCAGCTCGCGAACGCGGCCTGAGAGTCATCGTCGCGGGAGCAGGCGGTGCGGCACACTTGCCGGGTATGGTGGCCTCGCTGACGACACTGCCCGTGATCGGGGTACCTATTCTTTCCAGCAATTCCATCGATGGCTGGGACTCGGTGCTGTCGATTCTGCAAATGCCAGGTGGGGTACCCGTCGCCACCGTGGCCCTGAACGGGGCTAAGAACGCGGGCATTTTGGCCGCCCAGATTATCGGTAGTTCGGACCAGGGGGTAGCTGATCGACTGGACTCGTACAAGGAAGAATTGAAGGTAAAGGTAGCGGACATGAATAACGAGCTGAGGGCGAATTCCTAAGCTTGGCTTACTTCCTTTTCCTATCTTTGCGATAATCTTGCCCCGTCCATAAAAGAATATACGTTACGAATGGAAGAAGAAGCAGCTCCAAAAAAGAGAAATATCCGTCCTAAGGAAACCTCAAAACTACCCCTGATCACGCTGCTGTCGCTGTTGGCGATTATCGCGGCCCTGTTCGTGATCGGTTGGGAATATATTGCCGACGACGCCCAAGGCTCGGAAGAAGTGACCAACATCGTCCCCGATACGACGACCAAGTACCTGGCGCCCGACTTCCGCGACGAGCCGGAAGATGATTACAATCCCCAGGGTACCACCCTACCCAGCGATGTTGGTGCCGCCGTGGCGGTGCAGGAGCCGCCCGCGCCGGTAGTCGAAAAGCCGAGGCCCGAGCCAAAGCCAGCGCCCAAAACTGCCGATGTCGGCGGTAAGCAGTACACCCATACCGTAGCCTCCGGCGAAACTTTCTTCGGGATTGCCAGTCGGTACAACCTCAGTACAGAGACCCTGCGGTCGCTCAATCCTCAACTCACCAATACCTCCACTGACCTGAAAGCGGGCGTCACGAAACTAAATGTTCGGGTGCAGGCCGTGCATACGGTGGGGGCCGGTGATGTACTGCGCGTGGTGGCGAAAAAGTATGGCATCACCAAGAAACAACTCATGGACGCCAACGGCAAAAACCGCGACTACGCCAAGCGCGGGCGAGAAGCTGGTTGTACCGTTTGGGGTGCGAAAGTGATTAAATCGTAAACCTGAGCTGGCTACCTGAGCGTCGACACTCGGGTAATGCAACAGAGAATTTAATCTTAAAGTAGCGGATAACTTCTGCTCCAATACCTCCCGCGAGACGGTCTGCAAAATAATCCATGGATTATGGGTACGATCCCAAAGTTCCGAATCGAGTTGTTGCCACAATTCATCGGCCACGTGATTCCAGGACCACTGTACATCGAGCGCCAATTCGATAAGGGTTTCGATGCCGTCGGCCTCGGTGGGCAATAGGCCGTATAGTTGATTGGGGTTGATTTTCATCGCAGGGTTGGGGCAGGTGGGGCGTTTTTCACGGTAACCGCACAAACCTACCATGATGCCATTTGCCCCGACCTGACACAAGTCAAGAGATGGCCTGATACAGATCAGGCGACCGACCGGGGCCGCTCGAACGGCTTATCCGACTGCCCCGCGTAGCCGTTCACGTGCAGAATTTAGACATCGCGGCTCAACTGCCAGAACGGGTAACGTAACGCAGGAGCTAGTAAACTACTTACAAAACTGGCTGGCGATTGTATGAACCCACTAGCCGTTCGTAATGGATTCAGGCAAAAACTGCCATGAAATCAATCGTATTTGTACAAATGTGTTATGTTTACGCAGGTGAGCTATCAACACTGACCATACGAAAAGTACGGCAAGTAAAGTACAGTGAAATATTCGCAAAGTGCAAAACAAAACATAAAGTACTGCAAAACTTGCTTATAATACGAGAGTTAACGGCTATTTTACAGACACCTGTAACAAAATGAAAAGTCAAGTATTTAATAACAAAATTGGTTCACCATATAGTTTTGACAACCCAAGGCTAACAAGAGAGCAAGACCAACAAAGTCTTGCAGGACTATTTGAACAATTACTAATTTTTGACCAAATAACAATTAGTACAAATCGAGTAAACTTTGCACTAACTTTTTTAATCAGCAGACTTGGAATTGAGACAGTTGAAAGACTTTTTGTAAGTGGCTATATAAAAATTATGATTTATTCGCCCATGCTTGTAACAAGCACAGGGCGACAACAGGAAGATGGAACATTAGACCAATCAGTAATATTTGGACAACCGCCAATTGCGTCAGGGACTTTATCAAAAGAAGATTTAGACCCTGAAAGAAATGTGAGTTTTGCACTTTCAAATTTCAACTTATCAAAAGATGTAAAAAGAAAATTTGCAAAGAAAGCCGTAACCAATTATATAGTTCCTGACGGAATGAAAATTTCTACAAATTCCGAGAAACTTATAATTGATGCCTACACAAACAACAATTTAGTAAATCTTGGATTGCCTTTTGAAAAAGACCCTAATCAATTAAACTTAGACGAAAGATTTATCTTATTAGGATTAGGACACAAGGTAGTTGAAACTTCAATATTGTCAAGTTACAACTTGAAGAGTTATGAGAACTACGAACACATTGAAATTTGCAAACAAAACTTTTCTAATATTGGAAAAGCCTTCAATATTTCCACGAACACGACTGAAATTTTAAAATTAGAAAATACCCCAAACCTAAAAGAACTATTTTTAAGTGAAAGGTTAGATT
This sequence comes from uncultured Cytophagales bacterium, assembly GCA_963803495.1. Taxonomy (GTDB): domain Bacteria; phylum Bacteroidota; class Bacteroidia; order Cytophagales; family Spirosomataceae; genus Persicitalea. The sequence goes on along the minus strand of CAWDMP010000002.1, from coordinate 5,058,760 downwards.
TTGAAACTGTTTTTAAGATTAGACATTTATCAAACGCAAAATATTACAGAAAATGGATAAACGAAGTTGGCGAAAATTCAAACTCAAATGAAGTTACAGTAGAATATATTAATCAAATAAAAGGCGATACAAAGTTTTTTGAAACGACAAAAGGAAAATTTATTAAAAATTTAAGTCTTTTTGGTGCAACAACAGGTTTAGGAGCAGTTATAGGTGGACACGTTGGTGCAACAATTGGTGCAGTACTTCAACCAGTTGCAGACTATGGACTTGGATTATTAGAAACATTTTGGCTTGACAACATTTTGAAAGGTAAAAACCCTTCAATGTTCATAGACGAAATAAAAAAACAAATTGACAATAAATAAAAAACGGCATATAACAGCAGTTTGGCAAAATGGCGGGTTCAGTTCTAAATTCAACAGCAGTTCTTCGATTGAACATTTGTGCAATACTGACATTTGTGCTTCGATTTCCGCCACTTCGCCAAGCTGCAAACCGTTGGCAGCAAACACATACACTACCCTGCACAAGAAAGCCAATTCCATGTTAAGGCTGTTTTCTTATAGCTAAACCATTACGCTATCCAATTACTCATTCATGACAGATTCAGGTACAAGTAGCCATAAAGTCAAGCATATCTGTACCGGGCCAACGTTTTTGAACCCCACAGAAAACGACAACCATAACCCGCTACAATCAGGAAAATACAAATGGGTCATAGTACCCGGGCGTGTAAATGATCCATCTGGTTGTCGGTCAATTACGTTTCCGAATCGCCTTGTATAATTCGATCCAGCCCACACCAACTAATTCGGCCAACGCGCAGTACCCAATGGCCGGGGCGGAAATCAGCGCAAAACCAAATAGCTGACGTACGCCAGGGATGAATAGCGTGGCGAATAATAAACCAAACGTCAGGCCAATCATCAGCCAGAGCATCCAGTTTGGCACCCGTGGCATCTGGAAGACTGACTCCTTATAGGATTGGTTTGCCAGCATTGTACGCCGTCCCTGCGCGATGGCATCGACCATGCTGCCCAGATCCGTCGACCAGCACCAGGAATCCGTTCAAACAGCCTCCACTTTCCATTTCCAGTCACGAATCTCGGGCATATCCTGTCCGTTCGTATTGATGTACTGCTTGTGTTCGATTAGTTTGTCTTGAAGCATCTGCTTCAGGTACGCGCCCCGGTTACCCAGTTGGGGTACCCGATCGATGACCTCTATCACCAGGTGAAAGCGATCCAGGTCATTGAGTACGGTCATGTCGAAGGCGGTGGTAATGGTACCCTCTTCCTTGTAGCCCCGCACGTGGATATTTGCGTTGTTGGCGCGGTTGTAGGTAAGGCGGTGGATGAGCCAGGGATAGCCATGAAACGCAAAAATTACCGGCTTGTCTTTGGTGAACAGCGAGTCGTAATCGGCGTCGTTCAGGCCGTGGGGATGTTCGGTTTGATGCTCCAGTTTCAGCAGATCGACCACGTTGACGACCCGAATTTTCAGTTCGGGCAAATGTTCCCGCAGAATCGATACCGCCGCCAGCGTTTCCAGCGTCGGCACATCGCCACAACAGGCCATGACTGCATCCGGCTCCGCGCCTTCGTCGTTACTCGCCCAGGGCCAGATCCCGATTCCTTTGGTACAATGCAGCAGGGCAGCTTCCATACTCAGCCATTGCGGCGCCGGGTGCTTGCCGGCGACAATCACGTTGACATAGTTGCGGGAGCGCAGGCAATGGTCCATCACCGACAGCAGACAGTTGGCATCGGGGGGCAGGTACACCCGCACGATACTGGCTTTTTTATTGATCACGTGGTCGATGAAGCCGGGGTCCTGGTGGGAGAAACCGTTGTGGTCCTGCCGCCAGACGGTGGAGGTAAGCAGGTAGTTCAGCGAAGCAATGTCGGCGCGCCAGGGTAGCTCAGCGCACATTTTCAGCCATTTAGCGTGCTGGTTAAACATCGAGTCCACAATATGGATGAAGGCTTCGTAACTGTTAAACAGGCCGTGTCGGCCCGTGAGCAGATAGCCTTCCAGCCAGCCTTCGCACTGGTGCTCGCTGAGCATCTCCATCACGCTGCCCGAGGGAGCCAGAAACTGATCGTTCACCTCTACTTCGATATCCCACTGCCGATTGGTGGCTTCAAAGACGGCTTCCAGCCGATTAGAGAGCGTTTCGTCGGGGCCAAACACCCGGAAATTACGCGGCTCTTGATTCATCTGGATCACATCGCGCAGAAATTCGCCAACCGTGTGCGTATCGCTGGCTTCGGCAGCACCGGGGGCCGGTACCTCGACGGCATAGTCGCAAAAGTTGGGCAGGTGCAGCCCTTTGAGCAGCAGCCCGCCATTGGCCCGCGGATTGGCCCCCATGCGCCGGGTACCGACGGGTGCCAGCGCGACCAGTTCGGGAATAAGCCGCCCCTCTTCGTCGAAAAGTTCGTCGGGTTGGTAGCTCCGAAGCCAGCTTTCCAGTTGGGCCAGATGCGCCGGGGGCGTAGTTGCCGAAACGGCCAGCGGCACCTGGTGCGCGCGGAAGGTACCTTCATTGGGCAGTCCGTCTACCTCCTTAGGACCCGTCCAGCCCTTCGGTGATTTCAGGACGATCATGGGCCAGCGCGGGCGGGTCGCGGGCGTCTGTGTCCGGGCGTTTTCCTTACTCTGTTTTATTTGAGTGATGGCCGCATCCAGCGCGCCCGCCATCGAGTGGTGCATGGGTTCGGGCTCGTCGCCTTCCACGAAGTAGGGCGTCCAGCCATAGCCGCGCAGCAACTGGTCCAACTCTTCGTGGCCGATGCGGGCCAGCACCGTGGGGTTGGAAATTTTGTAGCCATTCAGGTGCAGAATGGGCAGCACGACGCCGTCGGTCAGGGGATTCAGAAACTTGTTGGAATGCCAGGCCGTGGCCAGCGGACCGGTTTCTGCTTCGCCATCGCCGATCACACAGGCCGCGACCAGTTCCGGGTTGTCGAAAACGGCCCCAAAGGCATGGCTCAACGAATAGCCCAACTCCCCCCCTTCGTGGATCGAGCCGGGCGTTTGGGGCGAAGCGTGGCTGGAAATACCACCGGGAAAGGAAAACTGGGTGAACAGCTTTGTCAACCCGATCTCGTCGGGACTGACGCTTGGATACACCTCGCTGTAAGTACCTTCCAGGTAGGTATTGGAAACCACCGCCTGACCACCATGACCCGGACCGGAGATATAGATCATGTCGAGGTCAAATTTTTTGATGATCCGGTTCAGGTGCGCGTAGATGAAATTCTGGCCCGGGGTGGTACCCCAGTGGCCCAGCAGAAGGTGTTTGATGTGTTCCAGGCGCAGGGGTTCGCGCAGTAAGGAATTGGCGCGCAGGTAAATCTGTCCGACGGAAAGATAATTGGCGGCCCGCCAGTAGGCGTGCAGCAGTCGAGCGTCTTCGGGCGACAAGGGGCCGTCCGTTTGGACTTCCGTGTCCGGCTGATGGTTGGCAATCATTTCCATAGTTAAATCCGTTGTGGTAAAATGAGAAATCACTTTTTTGTCAGGATATTTTTAGGATCGAGTCGCCAGGAAAGGGCGGATAAGTTGGGCAATCATTTTTTCTTCATCGGTCGGAATGACCCGGACCGTGACCCGGCTCGCATCGGTTGAAATCACGTTCGCGTTGGCGGCATTTCGTTTTTCATCCAGAGCAATACCCAAAAAGGCCAGTTCCTCACAAACCCGGGCTCGTACCTCGGGCGCGTGTTCCCCAATACCCCCCGAAAACACGAGGGTTTCCAACCCGCCCAGAACCGCGGAAAAGGCCCCGATCCATTTGCGGGTTTGGTAACAAAACAACTCGACTGCCTCCGCCGCCCGCACATCCCCTGCCTGCTGCTTCAATAAATCCTGCATATCCGAACTAGTCTCCGAGATGCCAAGCAGGCCTGATTCGTGATTGATCAGGTGGTTAAATTGCGTGGGCGTCAACTGCTCCGATTGCATCAGGTACCAGGCCACGCCGGGATCGAGGTCGCCTGGTCGGGTACCCATCGGTATGTCCGGAGGCGGGCGTAAAGCCCATACTGGTATCCCTGCTTTTGCCATCTTTGACAGCGGCCAAACTTGCCCCACTACCCAGATGGGCCAGAATAACCCGGCCCTGGGCAACCTCATTTCCAGCCAATCGGGCTAGTTCTTCCAGCAAATAAGCGTAAGAAATGCCGTGAAACCCGTATCGCCGGACTCTCCTTGGCATCGAACCGCCGGGGAATGGGCAGGAGTTGGGCCACGCGTGGCATGGTGCGGTGAAAAGCCGTATCGAAACAAGCGATCTGAGCTAGATTGGGCTGACGCTTTCGAAATGCGTCAATCAACTCAATCTCGCCGGGCAGATGATCAGGAGCGTAGCGGCTTATCTGACGCAATTCCTCCAACAGGGGCGGAGTGATGCGTTCCTGTTCAGTATGTTCCCTGCCGTGAACGACCCGGTGTCCTACAATTTTGATAGAATTGAACACCGGTTGTTTTTCGAGCCAGTGGACCAGAAATTTTACTGCACCCGAATAGTTCCCGCCATCGACCGGACAACCACCTGGCTGATTCGTTGCCGGGTCGGTAAACGTCAGCGCCGTGTCGGTCAGGCCGATGCGGTTTATGTGGCCCGATAGTCCGCGTTCGAGCGATTTTCCGTTTTCATACACGGCGAATTTAATACTCGATGAGCCGCCATTGATGACCAGTATGCTTTCTTTTCGGGTGGTCATAATTCATTTGCTTCTGTGTCCCAAAAGTCGGCAACCTGCCCCAGGCGGGTACTGACGAACCTCAAGTCGGTGGGTGATTGCTATCATGACTCCGCATGGACAAGGTGTTCACCTTTGAGTCATTCTGCATCGGTTCACTTACCCAGACTCATTCATGAAAATTGCTTTTTTTAGCTGTCAGGCATACGAACAACCTTTCCTGGAAGCCGCCAATAGTAATCATCGGCATCAGCTCACGTTTCTGCCCCAGGCGCTCACGCCGGAAACCGTGCATTTGGCAGCCGGGCACCAGGCGATATGCGTTTTCGTGAACGATCACCTCATGCGCCCTACCTTACAGGCACTGGCCGACCAGAAAATCCGGCTCGTAGCGCTACGCTGCACGGGTTATAATCAGGTCGATGTCGTAGCGGCCCAGGAGTTGGGCATCCATATTTTGCGCGTACCCACTTACTCGCCCCATTCCGTGGCCGAACACGCGTTGGCGCTGCTGTTGACCCTAAACCGGAAGACCCATCTGGCCTACCAGCGAACCAACCAAAATAACTTTACGCTCGATGGTTTGATGGGATTCGATCTCTGGGGTAAGCGGATCGGGATCATTGGCACCGGGAAAATCGGTCAGGCCTTTGCCCGCATCATGCTCGGCTTTGGTTGTCATGTGCTGGCTTACGACAAGGTGCGATCGGCGGTTTTGCAACAGATTGGCGTGGAGTACCTGCCGCTGAACGAGTTGCTCGCAAAATCTGACGTCATCTCACTGCACTGTCCGCTTACGCCCGAAACACACCATTTTATCGATGCTGCCGCCCTCGCCCAAATGAAACCCGGCGCGTACCTGATCAATACCAGTCGGGGGGGCTTACTGGATACGCCTGCCATCCTGACGGCCTTGCAGGATGGTCAGTTGGGGGCGCTGGGTATGGACGTGTACGAACTGGAAGATGAGTTCTTTTTCAGCGACTGGTCGGATAAACCAATGCCCGATGCCGATCTGAATGCCTTGACACACTCCCCCAATGTGCTGGTCACGTCGCATCAGGGCTTTTTTACCCGAGAAGCTATGGAGCAGATCGCCCACACCACGCTCAATAACCTGACCTACCTGGAGCAGCAGCGGTTCCCGGCCGATGCCGCCGTGGTGGCGTGACTACGAAAGTAAGAATTAGACCGATTAGTGTACATCTTTAAACCCAATCAATATGGCACACGAGGAAAAAAAGAATAAAAACATCAAAAAAGTAGCCACCAAAGCACCCAAAGTGCGGGGGGCGGCCAAAGTCCCAAATTACGAGAAGAGTGAGACCGGGATTATTCCACCCGAATTGCCCAAAAAAGGCAAGAAAGGGGGAAAGTGAACCTGGCAAACAATTGAGCTAAACCTGATTCTAAGATACCAGCCCCAAAAAATTCGGTGGCTGGTATTTCCTTTTTCAAATCAAGCGCGATCAATGTGGGAGGCAGTCGGGGGAGTGCTTATTATTTTCATCGCCTTTCCAGCGGTTTGGAACTCGGGCAGAAGAGACAATCAGACCGGGGCTGACGATAATCACTAACCTCCCTGCGTAGCATCATTACATCCTTTCTTGTTACCCCGTAGATTTGACCAACAATCTCCCAACAACGGGCAGATTGGAATTTAATAATCAGGATAACATGATGAAAACATATCAATATCTCGTGCTTACCGTACTGACTTTTGGCACCTTAACCGCCAATGCGCAACGGATCAAAGGCGGTGCCGGCTCTATTAAAGTCGGTGTTGCCAACACGACCGGAGCAGGGGCTGTGCTCGATCAAATTGCCCTTGGGGGCGTGTCTGGTTTTAAGGATCAATTTTACCTTTTGGGCGTTGAAGGCTACTATCGAACCGGCCACATCATTTTGGGACTGGATGGGAGTGTGGGCGCCCAAACGGCCCTTTCATCGGGCGACAGTTACGGGGAAGGGAATACGTTCTACGGCCACGCCAAATTCGGCTGGGTTGTGAATCAGGGGGCGCGATACTGGATTTATCCCACGCTGGGCTTTGGTTCATCGACCCTGGGCATATCAACCTACACCAAATCAGGGGATGATAAGCAAGACCGGCTGAACAGAATGATTTTCCGACCGTCGGTCGACGTGGGACTGAACGCCGATTACCTACTATCTTCATTCAGAAAGACAGACCAACGTTTCGGCGGTCTTATACTGGGTCTGCGTGCCGGTTACCATATATCCTCACAGGGCAATGACTGGCGCAATGATACGGACAATAGTCTATCAAATCTGCCCATGTACACCAACAAGGGTTTTTACTTCATGCTAAGTATTGGCGGTGGAGGATTTGTGAAAAGATAGTATCCGCTCATCTTCGGGCTGTCACTTTCGCTGAAAGCATCGACCAAAAACCGCAACAACAGTTATGAAACGCAACACCAATTTGCTGATTTTGTCAGCAGTAGCCCTTCCCGTTGCCGCGTGGCTGTGCGGGCGATGGCTCGTAAACCGTCAGATACGCCGGGAGGTGACCGACTTGTTTTCCAAAGCAGAAAATAGCCCGGTCAAAACCTATGACCCGGCCCAACTAGCCGAACTGCCTGCGCCGGTACAGCGGTATTTCCGGCACGTGCTGAAACCCGGCCAACCTTACCTTAGAACCGTCCGGCTTCGGCACGACGGAGAGTTCAAAACCGATCTGGAAAAGGACTGGATACCCATTACCGGCGAAGAATATTTTCTGGCCGACAGGCCGGCCTATATCTGGATCGGTACGACCACCTGGTTTAGTGCCTGCGACCAGTATGTGGCCGGGCGGGGCAGTCTGACCGTTCGGCTGCTGGGTGTATTTCCCATTCAACGAGGATCGGGTCCCAGTTTCGATCAGGGCGAACTATTGCGCTGGCTGGCCGAAGCCGTTTGGTTTCCGACCAGCTTGCTACCCGGCGGCCAGGCTGTTTGGTCCCCCATCGACCACGATTCGGCGACGCTCACTCTGACCGACCGCGGCCTGACGGTTTCGTGCCGGATGCATTTTAACGAGAAAGGCGAAATCACCCGGTATGAGGCGCAACGGTACGCCAGCGAAACGGAGATGAAGCCCTGGGCCGGGCAAATGTCTGACTACCGCGAAGTCCACGGGATCAGGATCCCCTTTCAAGCCAGTGCTGCCTGGGTGATCGACGGAGTAGAAAAGCCGTACGCCCGCTTCACTCTGCGCGACATCGCCTACGATCAGCCACGGTCGTATTGACCACTACACCCGGTGCAGTAGCCGGTAGCCAATGTCAATCCCGTAAAAATCACAATTTTTAACTCAATCAACGTCAATGGAAACTTGTAAAAACAACTGCACTGGTGGCTTAAAATCGGGCAAACTCCTTCTTGTCGTCGCTGCCTGTACCGTTCTGATGTTAACGGCTCAGACCACCAACGCGCAACGGAGATGGAGTGTCGAACTCAGACCCGGTGCCAACGTCGCCACCCAGAAGCTGGGCGGGGCTAACCTGGATACCGGCTTTGGCTTCGAGGGATCGGTAGCCTACCGGTTTCTGCCTCACCTGGCTGCCTACGCCGGATGGAGCTGGAATAAATTTCAGGCGTCCGAGTCGTTAGCGGGTAGCAACGTAGATTTTGAGGAAACCGGTTATCTCTTCGGGCTACAGTTTATTCACCCCATTGCCACGTCGAGAATCAGCTACCTGCTTAGGGCCGGGGGTACGTATAATCACATTGAAACCGAAAATGCCGCCGGAACGATCATCAACGATACCGGACACGGGCTGGGCTGGCAAGCCGGGGTAGGTCTGGCAATTCCACTCGGCAACCGCTTCCGGTTAATTCCCGAAGTTCGGTATCGGTCGCTGGCGCGGGATATGAAAATTGACATCCTGACCACTCCGGTAGAACTGAATTTTGTTTCGGCGGGTGTAGGGCTGTCGTTTTCTCTCTGATGCACACTACCACGACTATGCTAAAACGAGCGGGTACCTTGTATTTTCTGGCTGGTTCGGTTGTCCTGATGGGCATCATCACGGCGGAAGCGTTTTACCCAACTGGTTACTCAACGGCGAACAGCGAAATCAGCGATCTTGGCTCGACCATACCACCGGCCAGTGTAATCTATCAACCCTCGGCCAGCATTTTCAACGGTACGATGCTGGTCGCCGGACTTATGGTGCTGATCGGGACGGCGTACCTGCATGCGTTTTTCAGGAAACTGCCAGTCACCATTCCGCTTGGGCTGTTTGGTTTGGGCCTGGTAGGTATTGGCTTTTTCCCCGGCAACCATGTTCCCTATCACGGTCTGTTTGCGATGCTCACGTTTCTATCCGGTGGGGTATCCGCCCTCGCAGTGTTTAAAATCAGTTCAGGCCCGATCAGGTACATCGGCCTTGTGTTCGGATCAGTAGCCTTAGCCACCTGGTTCATCGCTGTCTTCTCTCCGGACATCTTGTTTTCGGTCATTGGCAATGGCGGAACCGAACGATGGGTCGCTTACCCGATTATGCTGTGGCTAACGGGTTTCGGCGGTTATCTGATGAACGGCTTTGCACCTGCCCGGCCGGATTGACAAACACTTACACAGACCAAACGCATGAAAAAACTACTCAAAATAACGGGTGTTGCCGCGCTGACCATTGGGGCTGTCTGGACATTTCTGACCGTCTGGGCAGAACGTACCGGACCAAAACGAAGCTGGCAACTGGGCAGTCCGACCGCAAAAAAGCGGGCGTTGGTTGTCTATGACCCCGACCCGTTTTACAACTTAGACGAGCAGGTGAGCCGGTCGTTCGGGCAGGCCTTGGCCGATCAGGGAATACGGGTGACGATTGCCAGCGTCGCCACCGCCGAAATGGCGGCCAACCAGCCAATTGATTTGTACGTTTTTTGCGCCAACACCTACAACTGGCGACCCGATTGGGCGGTACGTGATTTTATCCAGAAACAGGTGAATCTGGACGGTAAACCAGTGGTGGCGATTACGCTGGGGGGCGGCTCGACGGAGGCTTCCCAAAAAGCATTGGAAACGCTGCTCCGTGACAAAAAAGCCAGGCTGCTGGATTCGCGTTCGCTGTGGTTGCTGAGACCGAATGACGAATCGCGGATGCAGGAATCGAACGTTTCCGTCTCGGTAGCGATGGCTTACTCTTGGGGCGAAGAAATTGCGAAACAACTCCTCACCAATTCGGCGGTTTCGGCCCAATTGAAACCCGCAAATCAGCCATGAACAGACAGCAATTTTTAGGCATTACCGGCGGTACCGTCGTCGTTGCCGGAGGAACGTATTACGGCCTGAGCGACACGAGCAACTACACGCGGGCCGACACTGAGCCAACCAGCCACGGCCCGGTGAAACTTACCGCCGACGAACGGCAGATTCTCCGGCTGGCCTCCCTCGCACCTAGTGGCCACAACACCCAACCCTGGTTCATCAAGCACCTCGAACCGTACCACTGGATTGTGGGCAACGACAAAACGCGCTGGCTACCCGGCGTCGATCCCACCCAGCGCGAAACCATCCTGTCAATCGGGGCTTTCCTGCAAACGATGGAATATGCCGCCGGTAGTCTGGGCTACGTTTGCCAGTTCGATACCCTGGCGACGACCAATCAGGACGAGGACGTTGTGTCGGTAAAGCTGACCAAATCGGGCCAGGCACTGGCCTATGATACGCAGCAGATAAGTAGCCGCCGAACCGTCCGGTCCGATTACCTCAATACGCCACTGAAACGGGCCGACCTGACGTATCTGGTCAACGGCGAAACAGACTTTGTCCATTCCCTGCCGAATACCGTAAAGGAATGTCGCTGGCTGAATGAGCAAACCATCGAAGCCAACCGGATACAGTCGTACCGCGATGTGGCCCAGCGGGAATTGGCCGACTGGATTCGGTTTTCGAGCGACGACGCGGCCACGCACCGCGACGGACTCACCACAGCCAGCATGGAAATAGACGGTATTCCGGGCTGGGTCGTGCGGAATTTCTACGGCAAATCATCGGTGATGAAATCCGCGTTTCGGGAACAAAACATCGACAGCGTAAAAGAAGCGGTGGCCCACTCGGCGGGCTGGCTGCTGATAACCAGCAAAAGCAACGACGTAGCCACGTTGCTCGAAACCGGAAAACGAATGCAGCGGCTGTTTCTGCGGGTACGCGTCCGGGGCATTGCCCTGCACCCGATGACGCAAATCCTCGAAGAACCCCAGACCAACCAGACCGTAAACGAATCCATCGGCCTCAGCGACCCGATTCAGTTCATCTTGCGCGTCGGCTACGTGAACGCGTACCCCAAACCGGTTTCGCTCCGACGGTCGGTCGATTGGTTTGTGCAGGTATAGAAATTACTCCCCGCTTGATCCGACCTCTACCGAACCTCTACTTAGTCCTACCCACGTGTGGAAGTAAACGATACTATGTTACACTATCATGAAAATACCCTTTTCGACTGACCAGTTTTTAGAAGTATTCAGGGAGTATAACCTGGGTGTTTTTCCGATGCAGATCGTTTTTTACCTGCTTGGAATTGCTGTTGTTTATTTAGCGGTAAAACCTACTACAATGTCAAATAAAGTTATTAGTAGTATTCTGGCTTTTTTCTGGTTATGGATGGGCATTGTTTATCACATCCTTTACTTCGCTGAAATTAATAAAGCGGCTTACCTATTCGGTATAGTATTTTTCATACAAGCTGTTTTATTTTTAATTTTTGGTGTATTTAACAGTAAAATTTCATTCAAATTCCAATCTGATCGCTACGGAATTACAGGAATTAGCCTGATAGTATTTTCACTATTTATTTACCCAATTATAGGGTATTTACTAGGCCATATCTATCCCAATTCACCCACGTTTGGTCTACCCTGCCCCACCACGATTTTTACTTTTGGTTTATTACTGCTTACTGTCAAACGATTGCCTCCCAGTTTACTTATCATTCCGTTTATCTGGTCAATCGTCGGTTTTATGGCTGCTTTACAATTCGGAATGGTAGAGGATACGGGTTTGCTGGTGGCCAGTGTGACTAGTGTTTCCCTGTTGCTGATTCGGAATAAATTGCCGTCTAGAAAAGATACTTTGGTACATGTCACAAACTAAATTCTTAGCAAAAAGCTATGAAAACGAAAATACCTCGAGTTACCTTACTGATTTTACTGGGATTCCTCGGCGTAGGTGCGTTGTTTGGCGGGGGGATGCTGATTGTTTCGCCATCCGGCAAATTATTGGGAATGCCGCTGGACTTATTGAAAAATTCGCCCTTTCCCGATTTCCTGGTTCCCGGAATTATTTTGTTCACGGTACTTGGTTTAGCGCCAATTGGACTGGTGTTCGCCCTGCTAAAAAAACCAACCAGCGTTCTGGCCGAATGGCTCAACGTTTATCCAGACATGTATTGGGCCTGGACGGGAAGCATTTACGTGGCCTGCACACTCATCATTTGGCTACAAGTCGAAATGATGTTTCTCCAGGCCGTCGGTTGGCTACACACGTTCTACATGCTATTGGCTGTTGCGATTCTCATTGTGGCGTTACTACCGCAGATAAGGAATCATTATAAGAATCAGGATACTTCAAACATGGAAGCAGCAAATTTTCACCGTGTAATAATAAGCTAACTTTGCTCACTTGCACTTGCCGCAAATCTTAACGTTATGAAAATTCTGCGATCGGCTTTTTGATTTCTGCATTCTTGATCATAAAATACAAACCAATTATTCCCCCAGTTGCAATAAATATCCATACGGGTAGCAGCGGGTCAGTCTCACCTTGTTGCATCAATAAGATTGTCCCCGAAATCAGGACTAAGCCATAGGTTGATGCTTTCACCAACATGATAATAGAAACTACTCCTCCCCAAACGTTCTTTTGAAGGTTTAATATTGAAGCAATTACCATACAGGGTACTATGAATGTCAAGTCAAGCGCATATACAATGTTTGTATGAAGACCTGTCTTCAGGTTCAATTCTGGGATTTTGCCATTGGAAATAAATTGAATGCAGGGTGGAATCTCAATCAAACATAGCATAGCACTTAATAATAATAAAAAGGCAGTAACCCATTTAGTTATCTTATTATCAAAACTAATTTCACTGATTTTTAAAATTGAAAAGAATCCCAACATCGAAAAAAAGGATAGGGAACATATTAAAACATAAAGTAAAAACATATTATTGAAATATGCTCCGAAAAGATAAAAAGCGTAGTTGTAGAGGAAATAATTTAATAATCCCAGCCAAATAAGCTCGGCTTTTAACCCTTTTCTTTTCAGATAAAAAATTGTAATTAGAAAGGCTGGTATTACGACAATTAAAGTTATCCAGTCGTTAGCCATCCAGGCTGTTTTTACAAAATCATTATCATTATATAAATAAGGTTTGGAAATTCCTACCAATGCAGTAACCGTTGCCAAAACAAAAATTAAGTAAGATGAGATTAATGATGTTGTACGCATAATTAAGTTACTTTACTGTCTACTTTGAGTTTCCCCTTTGTATAAATCAGCCCCATTTTGCAATGTATTTAAGCATGATTTATTCATTTAATCAGAATCAATTGGCTGGTTTCTACCCCTTTCACCCAATGTTTCACCATAGGAACAATGTCCACGTAATCGCCGGGTTTGAGGGAAACAGAAACTCCGTTATCATCCTCAAAAATCACTTCTCCCTCTACGCACAGAAGTAAGGCGGGAACATTGGAAAAATGTTTTTTCAGGGTTTCTCCGCGCAAGATCTGCACGGCGTTCGCGGTGGTTTCGTCGCTCTTGAAGAGTTTAACCAGTGAAATGCTCTTTTGATTGGTATGTAAATCTTTGATATTCATGCCCTATGAGATAAATGAGTGAACGTTATGATTAGTAATTCGGGGATTCGGATTTTGGAATAATCAGCAGGGGCCTTTTGGTGGTTAGCGCCAGATGGCGGATGACGCTGTGGTGAAAAATCCGCTCGATGAAATCACGTTTTCGGTGCGCCAAAATAATGGCGTCAGGCCAGTGGTTCAGAACGTAAGACTCTATCCCATCGGATACTTCCTCATAAACCAAATGTCGGAACGAGACATCCGCCGTGGAATAGTGATCCTCGAATGCATGGATGATCGTCTCGGCCCCGTCAAAATCCGACTGGCCGTTAGATGATACGTGGACCACCTTTGGTTTGGCCCGCAAGTGGTCGCCGAGATTGATCACCTGCTCGATGCAGCTTACTTCGTCGTCTTTCAGGTCGGCGAAGTAAGCAATGCGGCGGATCGAATCCATCCCGACGGCACCGGGCAATATCCAAAGGGGAACGCTGGCGCGCTGGGCCACGTAAGAGGTTACCGAACCGATCATCCGGTCCCAGGCACCAGAGGCTCCCACCGTACCCATCACCACAAATTCCGGCTCCTCGGTGCGGATGATTTTCAGGATGGAAGTAGCGGGTCGGCCCACGACAACCCGCGTGGAAACCTTAATTTTGGGGGAATTTACCTGCTGGCGCTGGTATTCGTCCAAGTCTTCCCTGAACTCTTGCATCCGAAATGTCATCTCATCCAGAAACTGGCTGTACCACGCGCTGGGTTTCAGTACCTCGGCCTCTGGCATAGCAGCCGGGGTCATGGGCAGGACTACGTGCAAAAGCAGCAGTTGGGCATTCTCCGGGTAGGCGGCCAGTTCGAGCCCGAAGCGGGCAATGTGTTGGGATTGGGGGCTCAGATCGATCGGGACAAGAATCATTTTCATAGTTGAGTGATAGTATTCCATCAAAACTATCCCTAAAGAAGCATTGGCCACCTGATCCCTGACAGCCCCGGACCTGATTGATATTAGGTGTTCCAGCGCTTTCAGAACTTGTACCCCTCCACCCACGCCACGCCAGCCAGGGACATCGCCACGCACAGGCCCAGTTCGGCGGGCAGCAGCGGAGCGAAGCCGACGAAATCCCGAACCTGCGGGAGCAGCAGGAACAGGGCCGGGAACAGCAGACTCAAACCCAGCAGGTACCAGAGTACCCGGTTGGGGCGACGGATGGTCTCTATTAGCGATTGCAAGTTTGACCGGATCACAAGGGTTAGCCATACATTACTCAGCACCAGGGTAATGAAAGCCATGGTTCGCACCTTTTCTGCCGAACCACCCGCCTGCATGGTCCAGTAGTACACCGCCAGTGTCGCCCCCGAAATCAATAGTCCCTGCAGCACTCGGAAACCCAGCTCTCGGCCCGTGAAGAAAGTCTCGTTCAACTTCCGGGGCTTCTGATGCATCAGATTAGCCTCGGCGGGCTCGTTCTCGAAGGCAATCGAGCAGATGGGCCCCATTACCAGTTCGAAAAAGATGATGTGGACGGGCGAAAACAGATTGGCGTAGCGCCAACCGAGGAGCAGCGGCAAGGTCACGGTGAGAATGATCGGGACGTGGATGGCCACGATATATCCTACGGCCCGCTTGAAGTTTTGGTAGATGCGCCGCCCCTGGGCAATGGCGTCCACCATGCCCCCGAGGTCGTCGTCGACCAGCACGAGCGAGGCAGCCTGTTTGGCCAGTTCAGTACCTCGCTTGCCCATCGCCACCCCGATGTGGGCCGCTTTCAGGGCCGGGCCGTCGTTGACGCCGTCTCCGGTCATGGCCACCACTTCGCCATTTTCCTTCAAGGCCCGGATCACCCGGAGTTTGGCCTCGGGGAACATCCTGGCAAAAACATTTACCTTATCCACTTGGGTGTTCAATGTCTCGTCGGGCAACGCCATGACTTGCTGGCCCGTCAGTAGCTGGTCCGTGCCGGGAAGATCTACTTGCCGGGCGATGGCCAGAGCCGTTTCGGGAGAATCGCCTGTAATCATCTTGACCGAAATTCCCGGCTTGCTCAAACTGGTCGATTACGTGGCGGGCGTTGGGTTTCGGCGGATTTTCCAGCGCCAGCAGTCCCAGGAATGTCCAGTCGAAATCGTCCTGTTCCTTCGGATAGTCCGCACCGGACCAATGCCACCCGCCACGCCGAGCACCCGATAACCCTGCGCCGATAAACTTCTCGGCCTGCCGCTGCACCTTCTCCGTTTCGGCGGAGCGCGAAGGCGACACACCCGCACGATTCGTTCGACGGCACCTTTGCCCGCTACCCGGCTCCGAGTCACCGTCCAGGGCGTACAGGTGCGTCATCATTGGGGGCGTTCCGGCCAGCGGGTACTCATGGTGAATGGAAGCGGGCTTGTCGTCCACGCCGCCCGCCATATGTTTGTCGTAGGCCACCACGATGGCCCGTTCCATCGGATCGAACGGTTCGAGTTCGGAGGCGAGGCGGGCGTACAGCAGGACTTTGCGGGCGGAATCGGTCAGGGTGTCGTCGACTGTTACGACGGTGCGGGTTTCGGCATCGTAGAGTTTGGCTACCGTCATGCCCTCCGTGGTGATCGTCCCGGTCTTGTCGGTGCAAATAACGGTGGCCGAACCCAGGCTTTCCACCGTTTGCGGCTGTTTGGTCAACACCCCGAACTTCACCATGCGGGCGGCACCAAGGGCCATGAAACTACTGAACGCCACCGGAATCTCTTCGGGAAGGACTCGCCATCGCCAGAGTGAGTCCCAGCAAGAGAGAAGCGATCCAGTCGCCACTGCGGGCGAAGTTGACGGCCCACACCACCGCGAATGCTACAAAACCCGCGATCGCCATGCGCAACACGAATTGATTTATTTGCCTTTGCAGCGGGGTCTTTTCAACTTCTACGGTTTCAAGGGAGCGGCCCAGTATCCCCAACTCGGTGGTTTCACCAACGGCCGTGACCCGCACGTAGGCACTGCCCGAAACCAGCGTGGTTCCGGCGAATAAATCATCCGTTCCGGCGACCGACTTAGCCACGGGCACGGATTCTCCGGTCAGGGTCGATTCGTCCACCGAGCAGTCATTGGCCAGGAGGAGTTGGCCATCGGCGGGAATGGTGTCACCTTCGGTCAGCCAAAGCGTATCGCCTACCACGATCTCTTCTACTCCGAGCTTAAGAGTTGGCCAGCCCGCATCACCGAGGCGGTCGGTCGGGTGAGTTTCCGCAAAGCCTGCAAGGCGCGGTCGCTGCGAACCGACTGATAGACCGAAATGCCCGCCACCAAAACCATCGCTACGCCCAGCACGATGCCCTCCTGCCACTCGCCCAGCACGATGTAGAGCGCACTAGCGGCGGCCAGGAGCAGAAACATGGGTTCCGAGACAATCTCTCCCGCCAATCGCCATCCGCTGCCCCCGGCAGGGGCGCTCAGACGGTTGGAGCCGTACTTTTTCCGGGCAGCAACGACTTGCTCAGCCGAGAGTCCGGTTGGTTTTTCAAAGGTCGAAGGCGCGGTGACCGGAGTCATATCAGTTAGTGGGAAAGGCCGGGAGAATTAGCTGTGCTTGCGAGAAAATGAAGGCCGCTCACGCCTCCGGAGCAAGAACCAGAAGCGGAATGTCCGTCAGACGAGCCATCCGCTCGGTTTCGCCCTGGTTGAAGATGCTCCAAAACCAGCCGTGTTTTTGCGGCATCATCATCATCAGGTCGGCCTTGGTACTTGCTGAGAAGTCCATAAGGGTCTGATAAATCTCCTTGCCTTTCTTTATAGTGAAGGTGTGGGGAACCGAAGCCAGCAAATGCCGGATGTGTTCGGCCCTTTTTTTTATGGCCGAATCCTCCGGCTGATCATGCACGGAAATGACGTTGACCACGCAACCGAACCGCTCGGCAAACCTAATCATGGTATCGAACACCAGGGCATCCGGCGGCGTGTCCAGATCGACGCCCAACACCGCATTTTTAAAAGGGCCGTACCGTTGCGAGGGGGGGACGATCAAAAGCGGGACGGTCATTTGGCTAACCATCTCCGTGGCGACACTACCCATAATCTGAGCGCCTAGTGGCGCCGATCCTACGGGAGACATGACCAGCAAATCGGCCTTTTTATCATTTACAATTCCCTGAATCGTAGGGATGACGTACCCCTCCTCGACCACCGACTTCGCGAATAATTCCCATCCCGTATTCCTTACTGAGCAGCGTAGCCAGACTATCCAATTCGCGCTGATGATTGTCGCGCATTTCCTCGCGGCTAAGCGGGTAGTCACCAACTACCTCGGCGGGGTTGGAGGGCCAGTATCGGAAGACATTGACCAAAACCAGTTTAGCGCCCTGATCGCGGGCGAGTTGGGCGGCAAAGTGGGCTGCTTTGTTGGAGTTGGCCGTAAGGTCAGTGGCAACGACGATGGTCTTCATAGGAAATACTGAGTAAAGGTTTTTGCAATCAGATAGTCTGCAAAACTCCCAAGATCAGGCCGATACGTACGTGACGAAAATCAGGTCCGTCCATGATTAGGACCCCCTCTTACGCCGACGCAGTGCGGTACTTTTGGTAAAGAGGTCTTTGGACATTTTTAATTTCTGATCCATTTGCCTCAACCCCTCAATCCAACTACCCTACTCCCATGAAAAAAACGATGAAAGCAGCGGTACTCCGGCATTTTGGTCGTCCGCTCAAAATTGAAGAAATGCCCGTACCCACCGTAGTGCCGGGCCGCATCCTGGTCAAAGTGGCCGCTTGCGGGGTGTGCCACACCGACCTGCACGCTATCAACGGCGATTGGCCCGTTCTGCCCACGGTACCCCTGATTCCCGGCCACGAAGGCGTGGGTACCGTGGTAGCCGTTGGCGAGGGGGTGACCCAGGTGAAGGAGGGCGACCGCGTTGGCGTGCCGTGGCTGTACACGGCTTGCGGCCATTGCGAGTACTGCCTTGCGGGACGGGAAGCGCTCTGCCCGAAACAGCAAAATACCGGCTACTCGGTGCAGGGTAGTTTTGCCGATTATGTGCTGGCCGACCCCAACTACGTGGGCCACATTCCCGATGCGCTTTCGTTCCTGGAAGCCGCGCCCATTCTGTGCGCCGGGTTGACGGTGTACAAGGGTCTGAAGGAAACGGAAACCCGTCCGGGCGAATGGGTAGTCGTGTCGGGAATAGGTGGCTTGGGACACCTGGCCGTGCAATACGCCAAGGCAATGGGCATGCGCGTGGCGGCGGTGGACATTCAGGACGACAAGTTAGAACTGGCCCTTACGGTAGGGGCCGACCTGGTGGTCAACGCGAGCCAGGAGGACCCGGTCAGCGCCATTGAAAAACAAATCGGCGGCGCGCAGGGCGTGCTGGTGACGGCCCCGTCCCGGCCGGCCTTTGCGCAGGGACTCGGGATGTTGCGCCGCCACGGAACGATGGTTATGGTCGGACTACCCGCCGGGGATTTCGACCTGAATATATTCGACGTGGTGTTGAACGGAAAGACGGTGCGCGGATCGATCGTCGGCACAAGACTCGACCTGACCGAGAGTCTGTCCTTTGCGGCCCAGGGGAAGGTCAAGACCCATTTTCACACCGAAAGCCTGGACAACGTCGATCGGGTAATGTCTGATCTGGCAGATGGGAAAATAGCCGGGCGCATGGTACTCGATATGAGTTTGTGAACGTCTGGGGTTGTTGCCTGGTTGTGCTTAACCACTACAATTGCCAGAGTACCGGAATCCAAAAGTGCTGTGCGTCTAGAAGATAGCGCTTCCCTGTACCCTGATCCTGCCCATTCAAAAGCCATTTCTTTGCCAATGCAAGACGAGGCATCAGTTATCCAAACTACGTTTCCTTATGTAATTTCAGGTTTAATTTTTACATAGATTCGATAATGTGCTGACCGTTAATGATTTTGGGCTTGGCGAAGCCGGCGATTAGGAATTATTAAAGTTCAAATTTACTACAAAAGCCACTTAAAAGCACCTTAGCCCAAATTACGCACTTTTGCCCCCTTTTCATAAATACAATATTGGTGGCTGGTGTTTTTAATTCTCAGTTACAATTTTGTGCATAGCAATACAAAGTTTTTCAATAAACTCTACTGCCTGAAATGTTGAGGCTCTGTCTCTTGGTCTTTTTCTTTGTGTCAAGTGGTCAAAATCTGCTTCGTGGGCGATCTTGTGCCTTTGCGTAACTATGTTTTCTAATTCCTTACGAACATCGTCAGGGTTTTTGATGGAAAGGGGAACTGCCAACTTATTCCAAAGGTCGCTAACACCTAAAAGTTTTAGGCTATTAACAATATTATCAGGCTTTTGGTAAGAGTTCTTTTGATTAAACTTACGAATATACTCACCCAGAATAAGAGATCTTTCTCTTTGACTGGGCTCATTGAGTATTGTAACAAGCGTGTCCATATCAACTTGAAATTTTGAAAATGCAGTTGTCAACGGCTTATTTTTTTCAAAAGTTTGCACTAAGCCAATATGTAGAACATCACTAATAAAGTTGTCCAACGCACTCACGGCCAAAACAATCTCTGCCCTTAGGATTTCAGATAAGTCAAGAGTTTTGATGTTATTTTGCTCCAAATATTGATAGATAATATCGAGCTGTTTGACACTTTCTATGTTCAGTTTGAAAGTGTCAATTATTTGTTGCATTGGAAGTTCTAGTTATAATTTCGTTAGCAAAGTAATCATATAAATCAGCGAACCACTGTTTGGTTTTAAGTTGCGTCTCACTTAATTCAGAATTGGGTATATCATAAAGTGGTATATTTTTCTGTTGAGAAATTACACTCAACTTATTGTAATCTGAAAATTCAGCCAAGCAATATTTACTTTGTGTCTTTCTAGTCTGTCTTGGATACTGATGATATAAACCTTCTTCTAACAACATGCCTGCTGATTTCAGATTTGGAACTAATAAATCATCAATAGATTTACCAATTCTGTCCATCATTTGCCTATGATTTTTTTGGGGTTGCTTTGTATTTGAATCTAAATTAAACTTGTTACAAGTGAATCCCAAAAATTTTGGTGTATTCAATGGTAAAGGGTAAAATGATTCTTTAAATAATTCTCTTGCCTTTTTTGCCCAATTTTCCCATTCAGGAAGTTTCGTAGCTAGCGAACGGATTGATTGAACAGAAAAATAATCGGTTGAAGTAGGAATAACAAAATAGTCACTACTAATCAGTAAGCCTTGATTAATGGCACTCAAACTTGGGTTTAAGTCAATCAAAACAAAATCGGCATTATATTTTTCTGCTGTTTTTTGAATTAGGTAGTCAAATGAACCTGGCAAGTTTTGCATTGAAGTTAAAAAACTGCTCAAATTAAAAGACATACTCAACTGGGTGTCATTGCCTGACAAATCCAAACTGCCAGGCATTACATAAAGGTTTGGAATTTTTGCTGAAATACAATCTCCCGCTGTAATCAAAATTGGTTGTGAGTCAAATGCAGGTGCTAAATAACTCTTAATGTTATTTTTGGGATGTTGCTCATAGTGGGTTTCATAACCACTTTCACCAAGTATTTGCAAAGTTAGATTACACTGAGTGTCAGCATCAACCATTAATACAGTCTTGCCATTTTGAGCAAGTTTTGCACCTAAATTAAAGAGGCTTGTTGTTTTTCCTACTCCGCCCTTGTGATTAAAAAAAGCGATTTTTGTTGCCATTTTTGTTGTTTTTTATTGATAGGTGAATAAAGTCATAAACTTTGTAGTTTGCAATTATGAGCGCAAAATACAAACCATCAGATTATGAAGTGCTTCGCCGCCGCTGTGTCGAGTTGAAGGAAGTGGGCTGTAAGCAGAAGGACATCGCCTCAGCCCTGGGTCTTACCGAGGGATGGGTGAGCCAGACCCTGAAGAAGTACCGCGAGCAGGGGCCGGACGGCCTTCTGGCCCGCAAGCCCACTGGCTCGCCCCCCAAGATAACGGCGCAGGAGTTGTCGCAATTGGTCGAGGAACTGAACCTGGGCGCGGTCAGTCACGGCTTCCCGGGCCACGTCTGGACGCGTGGCCGCGTCAATGTTGTGATCGGCAGGCTCTTTGGCGTCAGTTACGACCCGACGCAGGTGGGGCGGCTGTTGAAAAAGGCGGGGTGGAGTTTACAAAAGCCCGCCAAAAAGGCCCGCCAGCAAAACGCAGGGAAGGTTCAGCAGTGGCGTGAGGAAACGGTGCCGGATTTAAAAAAAAGCTGAGGATGAAAATCGTGTAATCGTATATGTCGATGAATCAGGGTTCTACCTGCTACCCTTCCTTAGTCGCACTTGGGCGCCGAAAGGCCAGACTCCCATTATCGAGGAGAAAGCAGGCAGGGATCACCTGAGTCTGATCGCCGCGATGGCCCCCAACGGACGGCTGTACGTCGGCGGGCAAAACAAGGCTTACAACGGCGAAGGGGTGGTCAGCTTTCTGGAGTACCTGTGCCGCAAATACCGTCGCAAGAATCTGATAGTCGTCTGGGACGGCGCGACAATCCACCGCTGCCAGCAGGTCAAGGACTTCCTGGCGCGCAAGAAGGGCAGGGTCCACCTGGTCGCCTTGCCAGGATACAGCCCCGAACTAAACCCCGTCGAGCTACTATGGAGCCAATTGAAAAGAGACCTGAAAAATCGAGTATTCCTCAGTCTGGAGGATCTGGCTGAGGTGTTGATAGAAAAACTCGAAGAGTTCAGGAAAGACACGAAACTGATCATCTCATTCTTCCACAAGAAGGAGGTGGCTTTCTTTACAGGTTAATTCACCTATCAATAAGTTTTACAACTTTCTACGCTTGCACACAACGGTTAGGTATTGCCGAAGGCAACGAAGCCATTCAGCCCTGCTTTTGGCAATACCAGGTTGTAGGTAGGGCTATGTTGGATATTCAATTTTGTGAAAGAAAAATGAATCTATAAATTTCCATTGTCCACCTTCTTGTCCAAATACCAAATTTTCACACTTTTCATTTTGATAAATCATCCGAAGTTTTATTTCAGTTTCAAATTCCTTTTGCTCAAATTCGTATTTAACATTTACCATAACTTCTGTAATTGCTGGTGCACAATCTTCAACAGAGGTTATTTCAAACCATTTTAAGCTCTTTTTATCAAAAATCTTCCTAACCCTTCCTGCTTCTTGGCCTATATTAACATCCTTTTTAAAGTAGCTTATTTGCTTTGCAATACCTCCATAGTTTTTATTTTCCCAATTTTTCAAGAATTGGATAGCATCTTTTTCAGGAGTTAAATCTTCGTAATCACTTATACTTCCATTTGATGGAATATCTTGATTAATTATTATTTCCCTTTTCTGCCAAGCGTTAAGATGTTTTCGTATCTCTTCCATCTTTTCTTGGTGTTGATCATACTCTGAAAGAGTTTGTTTTAGTTTAGATAGGGAGTCTTTAAATGATAAATTTTTCGGCTCTTCTGGCGGATTTTCCTTGTTCTTTTTTAAAGCCTTTGTCCAATCATTAATCGCTATTAATGTCAACCAACATTTGGCTGACACAAACTTATTTGCATAGGATAAGTCTCTTCCGTGTAAAATACCGTTTCTGTAAGGTAAAAATATCTCGTCTGAGTTAGTACGATTTCTTCCTTTGTTAAGAATGTCCCTTAGTCTTGATAATCCAGAGCTGTGAGCAGCAATTGAATCCCAAGCAGTCAAATCAGTTGTTTCGGTAAAAAATCCTTTGTTCTTGTCTATATCATTAACTCCTCCATCAATCATCATAAGAATGATAGGTACTGATGAATAAAATCTTTTGGCTTTTGTGTCTTCATATGCAAGTCTGATGAGCTCATATCTTTTTAGAAACTCGGGCGTTCCTTTTAGTTGTCTTAATAGCCATTTTAAGTTGTCAGATGTATAATAATCTGCAAGTTTTTCTTCTGCTAAGTTTATTTCATTTTTCTTTGCAAGCACAATGCACTCTAACATTAAATCCTGATTCATCGATTCGTGAGCTATCCAACCAAGTTCACTAAAATAGTGATTGAACAAATCTGGACTTTTTGAAAGTTCATTAAACTGTTTTTCTAAATCGTCAAATCCGTCCAATGAGTTTGAAATGTTTTTTGCTATCTTACTAAATGGTGCAAGGTATGAAGCTATTTGTTTTATAGCTTTCGCTCCTTTAATATTTTTACCAAATTCTTGAAATGAAGGATTATTTTCAATTTTATCGTCCATTTTGTCTTATGTGTGTTTTCGGGAAGCCTTGCCTACAACTCCTGTATCTACGCAAGTTTTGCAGTACTTTTTGTATTTATTTGATCTATTCCTAGGTACTATTGTATTTTTAGGATAAGAATTTTACTTTTCCGCCAACGGATAAAGGCAGGACTTACGCAAAATCTACCTCACCCCAAATAAGCTTTCAGATCGTACGCTCTACGGCAAATGAATGAACCATCCGAATGACCGCTCAGTCGTCTTCTACAAAAAAATGCCTGCCTGCAATGCGGTCAGCGATCATAAACAGGTGCAATATAGGTCAGTCTCCGCAAATTAGCAACGCAATCTTGCCAGCGAATCCGGTTGTCTTTCGGCGGTACGATTGGCTGAAAACGGAGGGGGCTTAGGTTACAAATATCTCTTTCTCATCAAAATAATGTGCCCGGCCATCGGACCATTGAAGTCTGGCCAGCCAACGGCCTTTGGTCAATTGGTCGGTTGGTACAATGTGCCTTGATTGCCCGTTGGGTTTGATTAGCACTCGAAGATCGGAAGATTCCGTAGTGGGATAGAAGGTTACGTCACCCTTCTGAAATGTAGCTGGCAGGACGAAGGCCAACAGTCTTTTTGCGGGTTCAAAAGTCATAATTTCAGTTGAGCTAGGTAGTGAAAGAAGGTAGACAAAAATAAATCCTCATTAGGCGATGGCCCAGAACGTGCATCAGTAGAAAGCCTGATTATTATCAATGCCCGAGGTGGACAAGATCATCGGCCGGCCGCGATGCAGATCGGACATTTGTAACATCCATAAAAAATACAAAACCATGCACCTCTTACCCCGGCTTTCCTTCCTTTTCTGTTTTTGCCTTATGGCCGTTACAGCCCACGCCCAAACTGCCGAGGCGTGGAAGCGCCTGCGCGACTACGGCGAGATTATCGGCGTGGACAGCACCTTATGCGCCCAGCCGGACACGATTTGTCTAAACCGTTTCTTCACGGAAGTTATCTACGGCCACACGCCCCGCCGCATGAGCTACGTGGGGGCGCCGGAGAAAATCGACACGGTTCGCATCGAGCGACTGACCAAACAGTTCACGGCCGGAGCCAACTGGCGCCCTTTGTTGGATTCGCTGGAATCGAAGGACGCCAACTACTGGCTGCTGAAAGAGTACTGCAAGCGTTGCCTGGTGGACGACTACATGGCTTTCGAACTGACGATCGAACAAGTTTATGAGACGATGAACACCTACCGATGGATCAACCGGTTTTCCGGCGGCAAGTACATCGTCGTCAACGTTCCCTCCGCCACGCTGCGGGTCGTGAACGAGCATGGTGTCACGCTGCTCAATAGTCGCGTAGTGGTGGGAAAGTCTTCGACCAAAACCCCCGGCTTCACGGCCATTGTCCCCGGTATTATCCTATATCCTTACTGGAATGTCCCTCGCTCGATCACGACAAGGGAGCTACTTCCTAAAATACGCCGTAACCCCGCCGAGGTACTTGATGCCATGAATATGCAAGTCATCGACGGCAAGGGCAGGGCCGTAGATCCGGCTTCGATCGACTGGACGACCAAGGCTTTTCCGTATCGGCTGCGGCAGTCGACGGGCTGTGACAACGCGCTGGGCCTGCTCAAATTCCAGGTGACCAGTCCATACGCCATTTTCCTGCACGACACCAACAACCGAAGCGTATTTGCTCGGGAAAACCGCTTCCTGAGCCACGGCTGCATCCGGGTCGAGAAACCCGTCGAATTGGCCAATATCCTGCTGGGTCGCAATCATTTCGATGACCGCTACATGGACTCTTGTCCGGTGGATTCCAAGCCACAGTCGCTCCTGCTACCCGAGGCCGTCCCGGTGCTGGTAGTTTACAATGTTCTCGACCTGGACGAGGCGAGGGTGCTTCAAGTATATAAGGACGTGTATCGGCAGTGGTGATCTTAGAGCAGGGGTGTTGAAGCGCTCCCGGAATGTTTGAAGCGATTCCTATTTCCATGAGTCATTTCATGTCGGCGTCTGACGATACTCATGGGAGCGGGGTGAATTATACCGCACTTTTGTCCAAAGCACTTAAACCTATTTTTCATCATGAAAACCATCCTCATTCCCGTAGATCTTAGCGCCCAGTCGTACCACACCGCGCACTTCGGGCTGGAACTAGCCAGTAAACTCGGGATGAAGGTACTGCTGCTGCACGTCGCGCCGCCCTCACCCTCTGCTCCGATTCTAAGCATTCCCTCGGTTGAGTCGGATACTAGTAGAAGCAGTTTATACGATCAGTTGACTACAGACTTGCAAGAGTTCGAGGACGAGTTGAACAAATACCAGCGGGAGGAAGGGCTGGATGGCGTGGAAGTGGGTAGTCGGACGATGGTGGGGCAGCCCGCCGAATCGATTTTGGAAGTGGCCCGCACCGAACACCCGGCTTTTGTAGTGATGGGTACGGTGGGGGCATCCAACGCCTGGGACAAAATGGTGGGGTCGGTCGCGTCCGCCGTGGCGCAAAAGATCACCCGGCCGCTATGGATTTTACCCGGCGCCGTCCGGCTGGACGGCTTGCGGAAGTTTGCCTATTTCGCCGAGTTGGCGGGGAAGGAAGTGGGTTGCATCGATCAGGTGGTCGATTTGGGCGCGCGGCTCCGGGCGAAGGTGAATGTGGTTCATGTGTCTTCCGTGGATGATGAGGAGTTTCTGGAAGCCGAGGCCATTACGGAAATATTCGAGTTCTGTTACGCCAACAAAAGAGTCACTTTCAAGAATCTCATGTACGATGCGCTGGCCGATGGAATCGAGAATTACGTAAAACTTCAAAGTCCCGACGCCGTCGTTCTGGCCCACCGCGATCGGGGCATGATCGCGAAATTCTTCCACCGTAGCACGATTCGTCAGCTCGCCCTGACCACCCGGCGCCCCCTTTTAATTATTCAGAAACACGCTTAACGTACAGTACTTAACTATTTAGCAACTAAACCCATTTTATCCATGAAAACGATCATTGTTCCGACCGACCTCAGTTCCGGCACCGATGCAGCGCTCTCCGTCGCGGCGGACATCGCCCGCGTACACGGCGCGACCATTGTGCTGCTGCACTCGGTTATTCATCCGATTGCCTCCCTAGCTTACGCGGGTTCCGCGCCCGTCGATACCGAACGGATAGTAAAGGATTTTTACGACTCCGAGAATGAGGCCGAACAGGTCATGAAGCTTATGATTTCGCCCAGGAAATACCGAGACGTCAGTATGGAAATTAAGCTGATTGCCAATGGTGACGGCGTGGTGTCCGACGTAACCGGGCGGTCGGCCGATCTGATCGTCACTACCTCCAAGGGTACTTCGGGACTGGAAGAGTTGTTTTTCGGCTCCAACACGGAGGCGATCGTCCGGCACGCCCACTGTCCGGTATTGATCGTGAAAGAGGCGATCGAGCATTTTAAGCCCGAGAACATTTTCTGCGCCATCGACACGGATGACGCGCTGAAGACCATCCATCATTATCCTTTCCAGATGGGCGAGCAAGGGTTGCGCAAGTTTCTGTACGTATTCACGCCTACCGACGGCAAAGTGCCCGATGGCGTCCGCGACTGGATGAGCGACTTCGCCGAGGCCAGCGGAACCGCCGACTACGACCTTGCCCTGCGTGATGCCAAGAGCGTTTACGAGGGCATCATCGATTACGCCGAGGAAACCAACGCCGATCTGATCGTCCTGTTCACCCACGGCTACAAAGGATTTCGGCACCTTATCTCGGGTAGTGTGGCGGAGGATGTGCTGAATCACGCCAAGTTTCCGGTGCTGGTCATGCGAACGTGAACTGGCTTAACCGCCGAAAAATTTCACCTAAAAATTTACAACCTAACAATGGATAAGTACCTATTGAACAAAACAGCACTGGTAACGGGAGCCGCTTCGGGAATTGGCAAGGCCACGGCGCTGCTGTACGGTCAGCTTGGGGCCAAGGTGATGGTTTCGGATATCGACGAAACACAGGGTCGGCAGGTGGTCGACGAACTGACCGAAGCCGGCGCAACCGCCATCTTTTTTAAGGCTGACGTTAGCGTCCCGGACTAATTTCTCCCGTGTTTGCAATATCATATGCTACGTTTTTGATTCTACCTTGAATTCAAGTATTTAATTTATTCAGCAAATTTTTAATTGACTTAGATATTCTTAACAAGCCTTTGGAGAATGAGTCTTTTTCCCGTGGACTTACCTTTCCTTTATATTGTTCCCAGGAATGTTTGATTTTAGATACATCAGATTTAATTGAATCCTTCTCCCATTCACTCACATCTTCTTTGTATTCCTCCCAGGAGGATTTGATTTTATCAACATCAGATTTAATTGAGTCTTTTTCCCATTGGCTCATGTTGTTCGTCAATTCATTTACTAATTTTGAAAATTGAAAACGAATAGTATCGTCTTGGGATGATTTACCCCATATTTCTTTTATTTCCTGCCAAGTTTCGTTTTGTTCCTGTTTTGCCATTTTATTTTAATTTTGGTGTTATACAATCCAATAATATTTTTTTTATTCTTTTCATTTTTACAGCGACGTAGTTTTCGGTTAGGTCGGTCAATGCGGCTATTTCTTTATATGGCAATTCATCTAAATGCAGAATTACAATACTTTTGTCGGCATCATTCAAAGAAGAAATGCAGTTTTGAAGGGCTCTATATTTTATCTGTTCACTTTCATCTATCGGTGTTTCTGAAAGCTTATAGTGGATTGATTCTAATCGCGTGGTTTTGTTGTTCAATCTTTCAAACTGCGTTTTAGAACGACTGCATACGTTTAGTGCAATTTTATAAATCCAAGTGCTGATATTTGATTTTTTTTCAAATTTAGGATATGATTTCCAAATGTGAAAGACTACTTCTTGGAAAAGATCTTGTGGTTCAATTGGTGAAACAGCATATATTCGACAGATTCGGTATGTTCTGCCCTTATTTTCTTCAAGTATCTCTTCAAAAGTTTTTGTTGCTAGTTTTTGCATAATTTCTTTTTAACTTTCTACTTATATTAGTGACAAGGGTTATCAAAATATGACAAGTATTTTGATTTATTTTCAGAATTTACAATTACTGCCAACGCTGTATCCGCTGTTTTTAGAAAACATCGACCCTACCCTCAGCCGAAAATATAATTTTCGCGGAGACAGGGTCAGTCCGGCTTATATCGACACGCCCCTATTGAGCGTGCTGCCGGATGAAGCCAAAGAAATGCTGGCTGGCCTGCACCCCATCGGTCGATTGGGACGACCGGAGGAAGTAGCGGAACTGGTAGTCTGGCTCTCGTCGGATAAATCCTCGTTCGTGACAGGGTCATACTATCCAGTCGATGGAGGGTACCTGGCGCAGTAGAAACAGGAGTCAACAACTATCAGACCTCGACAACTGCTCGTACAGAAGAGCGCTTTTGAACATAACTTGTGGCCAGTACGATGGCTATGAAGACATTGACCAATGTTCCCCACCAGGCATCGGGCCAGTAAAAGATGATGAGTGCCTGGGACAAGATCAGCGCGGCGAGCGCAGTCGGCATCCACCAGCTTCGCCGACGAAAGTGACCCAAAGAAGCCATCATGAACAGTACGTAGGCCAGGAACCAGCCCGCCCCCAGCGCACGGGTCATTAGTTCCGACACCGGAAACAGCGATTTTCCGCTCATCAAACTTACCTCGGCCAGTTCCCACTGCTTGGTAAAACCGAACAAATGAATCAGCCCGTGGACGAGCATCAAAATAGAAAAGAGGATGCGCTGCATAATCGACTGATTTTAGGGTGAAAGGCGAACTGGTAAAGGGAGTTGTGACTAAATCAATCATTTAATCTCTCAATAAGCATGGATGAAAAATAGTTGACTCCCGTTCTAATGCATTCTTCATCAACAGCAAAAGTTGGTGTATGAGGCATAGCGACAATCTCTTCCTCTGAATTGGACCCACCTAAAAAGAAGTATACACCTGGGACAGTTTTCTGAAAATAGGCAAAATCATCACTAAAAGGAAAAGGACCCATTCCATAAAGGGGGATAACACTTTGCTGTCCATATATGCCAGATATACTTTTCATGGTTTTATTGGTCAATTCTTGATTATTCATTGGTGTAAAAAAAACAGGCATTCCTTTCTTAAAATCAAATTTGACAGACAGTAATTCTTTGGAATACTTAGAAGTTTCTATTTTATTTTTAGTCGAGGCTAAAAACGTGTTTAATTTTTCAATATTACTAGCGTTTACTGCTACTCGTATTTTTAGCTTATCGTCAGATTTTTTAATATCAAAATCACTCATCAAGGCAATGTAATCTTTATAGATTGTATTT
Organism: uncultured Cytophagales bacterium; assembly: GCA_963803495.1. Classification (GTDB taxonomy): domain Bacteria; phylum Bacteroidota; class Bacteroidia; order Cytophagales; family Spirosomataceae; genus Persicitalea. The sequence goes on along the minus strand of CAWDMP010000002.1, from coordinate 5,028,764 downwards.
GGATTAGTTACGCCTATCTCAGGGCTAAATGCATTACTCAAATCCCAAAATTTAGCACTTGGTTCATATGTTTGAGCACTATTCATCAATTCCTTTGTGAAATTAACAAGAGCGTCCTGGTCATTGGAAGCTTTATATTCTACTTCAATGATCGTCATATGAACAAATACATTCGCTGATTTGGTGGCTATTGTACCCACTGGGAATGGCGACATATGCAGCGCATAGACTTCTTCTGGTTCGATCAGATCAAATAATCCATCGGCTATCATCATTTGAGCACCTTTCACATTTTCCTCCGCAGGTTGGAAAATAAAATAAATGGTACCTGCTAAATTTTCTTTTTGGCTGGCAAGTACATTCGCAATTCCCATTCCAATCGTTGCATGGACATCATGTCCACAAATATGCCTAACGCCTTCATTTTCTGATGGAAAATCAACAACATCGGGCATATCTGAGGGCATCGCATCAATATCGGCTCTCCACGCAATTCGTTTCCCCTTTTTAGCACCCTCTAAAATGCCGACCACTCCGTAACCACCAATATTAGTTTTGACTTCCAAGCCAAGGGCCAAAAGATATTCCTGGATTATTTTAGAAGTCCTTTCTTCTTTTTCGGATACTTCTGGATTTTTGTGAAAATCTCTCCTGATAGCAATCAGACCATCATAGATCTCATCTGTACGGGATTGAACCGATTGATGGATTGAAGAGGTAGTCGTTTCAGTTTGACCGAATGTAAATGAACCAAAAAGTAGAAATTGTAAAATCAATGCAATTCGAATTGTTTTTTTGCTCTTATTCATGATTCTCATATTTACTTTCTTTGGGATAAAATAGCGCGCATAAATCCATTACGCCTGTCATATACGTGACGTAATCAACTTTTTGCAGTTTACGCGGAGCGGCTATGCTTTCGCAACGGGGTAGGATCATTATGCTTAGGCACAAGTTCGCTATCCTGTACCCAGTACGGTGTGACTGTTATCAGTAGGTTTGTTGATTCTTGTCAGGTAGGGGGCACGCAGACGATATGCTACGGTGGCTTTCACCTCACCACTTGGCCTGGCGCATTTGGTAAGGCCTCGACCACCCGGATTCCGCCCGTGTCGGTGACTTCCACCAGGCCGTCCTGCTTGAACTCACTCAGGGTGCGAATCAGCGATTCGGTAGCCGTTCCGACCATGGCCGCCAGATCGGCGCGGCTAAGCTGGATAATTTGGTCCGATTCCTGCTCGTGCAGCCGGAGCAGGGTGTCGGCCACGCGCCGACGCAGCGATCCGTAGGCCATGCCGATCAATTGCTCCTCGTGCTCGGCCACCCGGCCGGCCAATAACTTGATAAATTGCTGGCTTACCTCGGGATTAGCCAGTAGCAACTGCCGGAAGTCATTCGCCGGAATATAGACCAGTTCCGAGTCGTCGAGCGTGATGGCGGAGTCGGGGTGTTCTTTGGCTTCCAGCAGCGGAAAGTACCCGAAAAAATCCCCGGCCTGGTAGATACCCGTGATGAACTCCTTGCCGTTGGCATCGGTGCGGAGCGTCTTGACCCGGCCCGTGCGCACAAAATACAAGCGGGTGGGATCGTCTCCCTCGTAGAAAAGGAACTGTTTCTTGCTCACCGCGTGAATTTTGCGGTCCTCGGACAAGCTAATCAGGTCGCCTGCTATCGTGTTGGCATCGGTCAGGAATTCTTCCAACCCGTTTTTTTGTAGATCGTAATCAGGCTTGAGACTCTGGAAGCGGTTGAGCCGTCCCTCCACCGCGCTCAGCAGTTCCGATTCCTCAAAGGGCTTCATCAGGTAATCGTCCGCGCCCAGTTCCATACCTTTCCTGAAATCTGCCCGCTCGGTTTTGGCGGTCAGGAAAATAAAGGGTACCCCCGCCAGTTGGGGGTTTTTGTTGAATATGTGCAGCACCCCGTAGCCGTCGAGTCCGGGCATCATGATGTCGCAGATGACCAGATCCGGTTTATTTTCCAGGGCCAACTGGACCCCCGTTTTTCCGTTTTCGGCGGTTTGCACGGCGTAGCCCGTCATTTCAAGTATCTCAGCCGTGTTTTCACGAATGACTCTGTTATCTTCGATCAGCAGAATGGTTTTCATAGGGCAGGGTTAGCGTGACGGTGGTTCCTTGGGTCAATTCACTTTGCAGGGAGACCTTTCCTCCCATCAATTCCACGTAGCGACCCACGATGTGCAGTCCCAGGCCGGTTCCGGCGATGTTGGATACGCCGGGAGCGCGGTAGAACCGCTCGAAAAGATGCGCCTGGTCTTCTTTGGCAATGCCGATGCCCTGGTCTTCCACCACCAGCGTAAGGCTGTGCTCGGTGCAGCCCAAACGCAGCGAGACGACCGTCCCCGCCCGGGAGTACTTGATGGCGTTTGAAATCAGGTTGACCATTATTTTTCGCAACAGGGAAGGATCGATGGAAACGTCATTCGACCCCGCCTGATGGGTTTCGATGGACTGTCCCGGCTTAAGCATGAGCCGCATGTCGGCCACGGTATCGGCTATGAGCTTCGAAAGAACCACGTCTTTAGGGTGGGTGTCGATCTTCCCTTCTTCCAGCATTCCCACCGACAGAAATTCTTCCAGGATATCGGTGAGTTGCTTAACCGAGCCTTGGATGTCATCAAGGTGTTTCTGACGTTTGTCCTGCTGTTCACCGCCGGGGTATTTCCCGATCAGGATGGCCGATGTCAGCACCGCCGTCAGCGGCGTGCGGAACTCGTGCGACGCCATCGAGACGAACCGCGACTTCAACTCGCTCAGCTTACGCTCGGCGTCCAAAGCGCGCCCTTGCTTTGCCTTCGCGCGCTCCAATTGCTCCAGGGTATCCGTCAGGTCTTGGGTACGCTCCAGTACCTTGCGTTCCAGACTGGCGTTGAGCCGCTCAATATTTTCGCGGTGCTCCTGCAACGCCCGCTCGGCTTCTTGCTCCGCCGTAATATCGATCACAAATGCCACTACTTGTAGCTGATCCTCGAGATGGAAAAAACTGAGACTCACTTCCACGGGAAAGGTCGAGCCGTCCTTCCGCTTCACATTCAGCTCCCGGTTGCGACCCACTGCCCTTACTTGCGGTTTTCTATTGAAGGATTTCCGAAGTTTTTCCTGGTAGTGGCTCACGCCCGACGGCACGAGTTGTTCGATGGTGCGGCCCAGCAACTCACCGGCCAAGTAACCAAACTGCCGCTCCGCCATTTGGTTGGCCGAAACGATCAGCCCCTCTTTGTCACATACGATGATACCGATCGTGGCTTTGGAAAAAATGGCCTCGTACCGCTTGGCGGAATGGGCCAGATCACGCTCGCTCCGGTGGAGTGGGCCTTCGTCTGTTACGCGCACCAGGGCGTAGGAACGACCCTGATCAGAAAAGGCAGTGAATATCAGGCGTCCCCAGAAAGTTTGTCCGCCTTGTTGGTCTATCAGCGCGGTTTCCTGGTAGGTTCCCAAATCCAAAAGTCTCGACAACAAACCATTTCTGTGTTCTTCGCTGAGCGGAGGTGTTGTGATGGATCGGGACTTGACAGGATCCGCCAGTAGTTCTGCCTCGGAAGCGAAGCCCAATAGCCGCACCCCGGCCTGGTTGACGCGTCTGAAGCACCCTGCTTCCAGGTCATAAATGCCGATGAATTCATCGGTTTTCTGGAAGAGGAGATCGGTAAGGACTGGCGAAAATTGTTCCGATAGCATGTACGATTGTCTACGTAAAGAAATCGAGCAGCTAATGTTGGAGGCTCGCCATTACTCAAAGATACGACATCCTACACTGGCATAGTGCTTAATACCTTGGTAGGCAAAAAGTTAATTACTAATCGGCCAATAACCTGGCTTACCGATGGAATCGGGTGGAATCGCGTAGTATATCAGAAAGGCCGCCCTCCTCCCCCGCCACGGCGCTCACCGCCCCACTCCCGCCGCCGTCCCTCGGCTGGCGCGGGCGCTTTGCCAAAATTCCTTAGCGTGTAAGTGAAGGTCAGCATACCGTACTGCGTCAGGACGCGGCTCGTGACGTCTTCGAGGTAGGTTTCGGTCACGTTGCGGTTGATGCTGTTGTTTTGGCTCAGTATATCGAACACCGTCAACTTCAACTCGCCTTTATCATCTTTCAGGAATTTCTTGCCAAAACTGGCGTTCCAGAGCGTGAAGTTCTGGTTGAAGCCCGCGCCGAGGCCCCGGTACGACTGGTTGGTGAGGTCGGTTTGCAACACGAAGCCTTTGCCAAAAATCCAGTTGACCCGCGCCGAGGTTTGTTGCGAGAAGTAGTTGCTGTTGAGCTGCGGTTGCAGGCTATTACGCACGATGTTGTAGTTGCCGTTGAACGACAGCGTGAAGTCCAGCCGGGTACTGATGTTGCTGCTCAGCACGATGCCCTGCGATAGCGCGTAGTTGGTCGACACGTTGAGCGCCTGATTGATCAATCCCGGCAAGCGGCTAAAATTCAATCCGGTATTGAGATTCAAATTCGTTTTGATCGCCTTGATCGGCGAGCCGTAGTTGGCGAAAGTGCGGACAGACCAGTTGCCGTCGAGGTTGACGGGCGAGGTAAGTTGCGCGCCCTGCTGTAGTACCACGCCATTGGGCAACGTCGTCGGTCGCTGCGCCACGAAGGTCGAGTTGGAAATATTATTGAGGGTGTAGTTCAGGGAGCTGTACAGGAAAAAGTTGCGACCCAACTTCGAATCCGAGGCCGAGTACCGGGCACTGACCCGGTGCGTGTACTCTTGCTTCAGGTTAGGATTGCCCGCCGTCAGGAAAAGGGGATTGCTGTTGTTGACGACATTTTGCAACTGCGTAATCGACGGCTCGTTGGTCGACGAGCGGTAGTACACCCGGAGGTTTTTGCTCGTACTCGGGCGGTACATCAGAAACGCATTGGGCAGCAGGTTCAGGAAGGTTTGGTCTACTTCGTTGTTGCGGGGAAAAAGCTGCTGGCTGTACAGCCCGGCACGCTGAACATCCAGCCCGACGGCCCCGATTACCTGTTTTTTATTACCCCGGAGCGAAAGGCCCGCCCGCTGGGTGAGGTACTGATTGTCGAAGGTGTTGGAGAGCAGCGTGTCCAGCCGCGTGTACTGCGTTTCGGTATCCACAAAATCGAAGGTTTTGCTCTTGGAATTGCTATTGCTGAGCGACACGTTGTACCCAAGTTGCAATTGGATGTTTCGACTTAATGGCTCGGTGTAGTTGACATCGGCCCCGAACCGGATATTATCCGAATTGCCGTTGGAACGCTGGTCGATGGTATCGCTGGGGTTGCGGTTGCCGGTGTAAAATTGGTTCAGGGCGTAAAGCCTGCCGTCGCTGTCGCGGTTGTTGATCGCGTTGGACAGGTTTACGGAGAAGGTCCGGCCGGCTTTCTCGAACTTGTGCCGCCATAGCAGCGAATTGCTCGAGCTCAGCGCGTTGCTGTGGCTGAAGCGATCGTTGTTCGTTTCGTTGAGCAGGGTACCGTTGGCCAGGTTGGTAGCGCCGATCCGCAAGGTAGTGGCCCGGTTGTCCTGCCAGCTGACGCCGGGCGAAAATATGAAGGAGTTCTTTTCATCCAGCGTGTACTCGAACCTAAAATTGATCCGGTGGTTCAGGTTGGTGTTGGCGTAGGTGTTCCGTTCGTCGTAAAATTGATTTCCTGCCGCGTTGTTCAGGAAAGTTTCGCGGTTGGTAATTTCCTGATTGGCATTGCCCGACCGGTTGAAAAAATAACTACCCGTCACTTCGAGCTTCTCGCCCCATTTGTCGGTGTAGTTCAGGCCGAAGGCGCTGGTGTTGGTGATCCCGCTCTGCTGGCCGACCAGAAAGTTGTCGGCACTACTGCCCCCGCCCCCACGGCCCCCACGGCCGCCGCCACCGCCCCGGCCGCCGCGCCCACCACCACCCGAGCTACCCAGGGCACCCGCCAGATCCTGGGAGGCGAAGTTTTGCTGATTGATATTGTTGGACAGGCCGATGATCGAAATGCGCTTGTCCTTGCCAAATATGTTGAGATTGCCCCCGGCCGTGTAGCGGTCGTCGCTGCCGTAGCCCGCAAACGCCTTGCCGAACTTCCCGGCGTTGCGGTCGGCGCGGGTAACCACGTTGATGGTTTTTTGAGCGTTGCCATCGTCGAAGCCCGTCAGCTGCGACTGGTCGCTCTGCCGGTCGAACACTTCGATTTTATCCACGATTTCGGCGGGCAGGTTTTTTAGGGCCAGGGTAGCGTCGTTGCCAAAAAATTGCTTACCGTCTACCAGTACCCGTTGTACCTTTTCGCCCTGCGCCTGCACTTCGCCGTTCACCACCGCGATGCCTGGCATTTTCTGGATCAGGTCCTCCACCGTCGCGTCGGGATTGGTCTTGAAAGCCGCCGCGTTGAACTGCGTCGTGTCGCCTTTCATCTGCGATTGCTGGATTTGGCCTACTACCTTCACCTCCTTCAAATCCTGGGCCGCCTCCGTCAGCGCGATGTTGCCTAGATTGATGACGGCGTCTTTTACTTCCACCACATTCTGATATTCCCCGAAGCTGAGGTAGCTGATTTTGAGCAGGTACTTTTGAGGCTTTAGATTTGAAAAGGCAAAACTACCGTCTAACCCCGTCGTGACGTACTGCGGTTTGGCAGCAGCTTCCGAGCCCGTAACGCTGACATAAGCGCCCACTACTGGGTCCTTGGAAACACTGTCCACGACCGTCCCGACGATCCTGAGATTTTGGGCGCTGACTGTCGAAGTGAAAAGGCAAAGTACTGCGAAGCAAATAACGGGTAGTAAATTTTTCATGAGGATCAGTCGAAGTGGTTAGTCGCCTTTGAGCGATGAAGTTAAGCCTTGTTTAAGGCAATAAATCCGCTATTCGACCAGTCGGACCTTTCAGCCGACGAAAAAGGGAAGCCAGTCGATGGCTCCCCTTTTTATTTGTGGAATTGATGTAGTTTGTATTTGATCGGCGAATTAGTGAGCGGGATTTTAGAAGTCAGGGCGTTGCTTTTAAAGTTGCTAGTCTTGGTTTCTGCTCGCTAAGATTATAGATTTCAGTTTCGTATATTTGCCTGTAATGTATCCGTAACATACTATGACTGTACATATTGAGCTCAAAAACCGCCAGAAAATGCCGCATCTGCTCGAAATTTTGAAGTCCCTCGACTTTGTGGAGCATATTCGCGTGGATGATCAATTCCCACATAACTTAACCATTGTTACCCGCAATACATCAGATTTCCAAGCCGTTGACGATTTAACTTTTGTTAATCCGTTTTAATCTTTGGTAGTTCTACAAAACGAGATGCGGGCGGGCCGATCTAAACCGTTTTACGGTACCGCCACGAAGCGAGTCCAATAAGCACGACCGCCATACCGAGCAGTGTAAAAAACTGTGATTGCATATCGCGCAAAGTACTGCCTTTGAGCAAGATGTTGCGCCCGGCTTCGATGATGTACTTGAGCGGGTTGAACAGGTTGAGGTACTGCGCCCACTGCGGCATATCTTCGGTAGAAGAGAATAGGCCACTCAATAAAATGAAGACGACCAGACAGAAGAACACCGCAAACATGGCCTGCTGCTGCGTGTCGGACACCGCTGAAATCAACAATCCCAATCCCACGCACAGCAGCAGGAATAAGAAGGCGAAGCCATAGATAAGCAATAGGCTACCTTCCAGGGGTATCCGAAAGAAGAATTTTGCCAGCAAAAGCCCTAGGGTAAACTGCACCAGTCCGATGATAACGAAGGGGGTGAGCTTGCCCAGAATGAATTCGTGTTTTTTGATGGGCGTAACGTTGAGCTGCTCCTGCGTGCCGATTTCTTTCTCCCGCACGATGTTGAGGGCCGCGATCATGCCGCCGATCAGCAGCATCAACTCGAACAATATTCCCGGTACCATGAAGGTCTTGTATTCCAGGCGGGGGTTGTACCAGTACTGGTTCTCGACTTCCAGGCCGCCTTCTCCTCCCGTACCGGCTCCGATGCTTTCGGTACGGATCGTATTGTTGAAGTCGCGCACGATACTTTGGGCGTAGCCGGAGGCGATGCCGCCCTTGGTACCGTCGATTGCGTTGACCAGCAGCTGCACCGAAGCCCGATTTTGCTTGCCCAAGTCGCGCTCAAAGTGCGGCGGAATCAACAGCACCAGGTCGGCACGGCCCGCCAGTAGTTCGCGGTAAGCCGCTTTGGCCGATGGCAAGTACCCCTGAAAGTCAAAGTTAGAAATCGCACGACCTTTCGAGTACCGAAACTTGCCCGTCAGCCGCTGGGCGTAGGTCGTGTGGTCCTGATCCACCACCGCGATTTTCAAATTCTTCACTTCGAAATTAGCGGCGTAAGCCAACAGAATCAATTGCATAACCGGAGCCGCCAGCATCATCCGTAACAGCACCGGGTTGCGCCACAGCTGTCGAAACTCCTTCTCGATCATGTAGTATATTCGGTTCATGTTTTTAGGGGTGAAGGTTTGAAGTATCTCATATCTCATATCTAACTAAGTCTCGGTTTCAAATTCCTCAAACTCACCACCATGAGTAAGGTGGACATTCCGACGAGCGCCAGGGTGGGTTTCCAGAGAAGATCCAGCCCTACCCCTTTGATCATGATGCCTTTCACTATTTCGATGAAGTAGGTGGCAGGAATAATCTTAGACACGTATTGCAGGAAGCGCGGCATGCTCTCGATGGGAAATATGAAGCCCGACAGGAAAATTGTGGGCATCAGCAGCACCAGCAACGACGCAAACATGGCAACGAGCTGCGTGTCGGCGATGGTCGATATGAACAGCCCCAGCGACAGGGAAAGAAATGTGAAAAGCAGGGTTTCGGAGAGGAGCAGCAGCAGACCTCCGTTGAGGGGGATGTCGAGCGTGAACACACCCAGCGCGATGATGATGCAGCCGTTGATGAAAGATAACAACAAGTACGGCAGTACTTTACCAAACAAAATCTGCAATTGTGAAAGCGGTGAAACCATGAGTACTTCCATGGTACCAGTCTCTTTTTCGCGGGCGATCGTCACCGAGGTCATCAGCGCCGACACCAGTAGCAGGATCATGGCCATCACCCCCGGCACGAAGACGAAGGCTCCCAGCAACTCAGGATTGAACACCATGCGCGCCTGCACGTCGATTTGCATCGGCATTGCGACACCAGCCGGTGCGGCCTCCGGCGGATTTTGTTCCTTCTGGTACCCTTGAATGATGTTGGTGGCGTAGGTAGTGAGGCTGATGGCAGTGTTCTGCTCCGACGCATCGGCCAAGAGTTGCACTTCTGATTTACGGTCGTTTCGCGCAAAATCCTGGGAAAAATTGGGAGGAAATACCACCACCAGCTTGACCTTGCCCCGCCGAAAAGTAGCCTCGATATCGCGCTGGGAACTCAGATTTTGGGTCAGCTGAAAATACCCCGACGACAGCAGACGGGCGGTGATCTGCCGACTGTGCGGCCCATGATCCTGATCCAGTACGGCGATTTTGGCATTCTTGATTTCGTTGGTCAAGGCGAAGCCGAACAGCAGTACCATCGCCAACGGCATCCCGAACAAAATCAGCATCGTCCGCTGGTCCCGCAGGATGTGGTAGAATTCCTTTTTGACAAAAGCGAGAAAACGTTTCACGAATGATGAATTATGAGTGATGAATGATGAGTTATCTGGGCGTGATTAAGTGGGAGCGTTCCTATAGTAGGATTACATTCGGAAACAAAAGAACGCCTACACTCCCCCACGCCCTCACCCTTTCCCCGATGTGCCCCGCGCCAGGATTTGGAACACGCCGTCCATGGAATCGGCGTGGTAGTTTTTTTTGAGCTGGGTGGGGGTGTCGAGGGCTTTGATGCGGCCGTCGACCATGATCGACACGCGGTCGCAGTACTCGGCCTCGTCCATGTAGTGCGTCGTGACGAATATGGTAGTACCGTTGTGGGCGGCTTCGTAGATTTTGTCCCAAAACTGCCGCCGCGTGATCGGGTCCACCCCGCCCGTCGGCTCATCCAGAAACACTACTTTCGGGTCGTGAATGAGGGCTACCGAGAAGGCCAAACGTTGTTTCCAGCCTAAGGGCAAGGATTCGACTAAGGTATCGGATACACTCGTCAGTCCTAGCTCCTCAATGATCTGGGTCGATTTGGTTCTCAGATCGCCGCGGCTCAAACCGTAGATACCCCCATAAAATCGAATATTCTCCCTGACCGTCAGATCCTCATAAAGCGAAAAGCGCTGACTCATGTACCCGATTCGCTGCTTGATCTTTTCGGATTGGGTATAGACATCGTAGCCCGCCACGGTAGCCGCGCCCGAGCTCGGAGTGAGTAATCCGCAAAGCATCCGCATGGCGGTGGTTTTGCCCGCGCCATTAGCACCCAGAAAGCCAAATATCTCGCCCTGGGCTACCTCGAAGGTAATCTCGTCGGTGGCAACGAAATCTCCGAATTTTCGGGTCAATTTATCGGTGGTGACGGCTTTATCCATTTTGTTGCATAAGGTTCATGAAGCTATCCTCGATTCCTGCCTGGATGGGTCGGATGTCTACTTGCTGATGCTGGCGGTCGGCCAGGTACGTTTCAATCTCGGGCTGCGTAGCGTGGGGGTCGGTGGTCAGGTGCAGGAACTCGCCGAAAGCATAGCAGGTAACGGTAAAAGGAGCCTGACGCAAATCCTGGATCAGGCGGTAGGTATCGCTGGCCTTGACGGCAAAGAGCGGCTTGTCGAACAACTGCTCGACACCCGCCGGGGTATCGACGGCCAATAGTCTGCCGTTTTGCATGAGCGCGATGCGGTCGCAGAGGCTGGCTTCGTCCATGTAGGGCGTCGATACCATGATCGTGAGGCCACGTTTTTTAAGGCCGCCCAGCATGTCCCAAAACTCCTTGCGCGACACGGCGTCCACGCCCGTGGTCGGCTCGTCCAGAAATAGTACCTCAGGCTTGTGAATCAAGGCGCAACAGAGCGCCAGTTTTTGCTTCATCCCGCCCGAAAGCGCCCCCGCCCGCCGGTTTTTGAAGGGTTCCAATTGCACGTAAATCTCGCGAATCAGCTCGTAATTGGCCGCGATCGAAGTACCGAATACCGTCGCAAAAAAGTGCAGATTCTCCTCGACGCTCAAATCAGGATAAAGCGAGAATCGCCCCGGCATGTACCCTACCAATGAGCGCAACGCCCGGAAGTCACGCACTACGTCGCGCCCGGCCACTGTCGCGCGGCCCGCATCGGGCAAGAGTAGCGTCACCAAAATCTTGAATAGTGTGGTTTTACCCGCACCATCCGGCCCGATCAGCCCAAAAAGCTCGCCTGGCTCCACCGACAGCGATACGTCCTGTACCGCCTTGGTAGTACCGTAGGCTTTGGATATGTTTTCGATGGTGATCATGGTTGGATGCTGGACTTTGTATTTTGGACGTTTGACGTTTGACGCTGGACTTTAAACTTTTGACTTTGGACTCAAAACTTTCAACTCTCCCAACCTACTCTTGCTGCCCGAACCTTACTTCGCCGGGCATACCGATTTTGAGGCCACCATCGTTTTTTACTCTGATTTTCATGGCGTACACCAGATTCACGCGCTCTTCTTTGGTTTGGATAATTTTGGGGGTAAACTCCGCTTTGCTGGAAATCCAGGCGATAACCCCGTCGTACGTTTTCAGAGCGCCTTCCGGGGCATCGACGGCCACCTGCACCCGCTGCCCCGGCTTTACGCCGACGAGTTGGTCGCCGCCCACGTAGGCCCGCAGCGTGATGTTGTCGAGGGCGGCAATCTGGTACAGCGGCTTGCCGTAACTCACGATCTCGCCGGGTTCGGCGAACTTTACCGTCACCGTGCCACCGATCGGGTTCACGACCGAGGCTTTGGCGATCTGATCTTCAATTTGCCTGACTTGTTGCGTCAGCGGGGCCGATTCGGCCGCGGTGCCGCTGCGCTGGGTGTTGAGGGCGGAAGCCTGCGCGGCGCGCTGCTGGCGGGTCAGGGCGATCTGCCGGTCGAGCGTTTCGAGCTGAGCATTTATATCGTCCAATTGCTTGGCGGGGGCGGCACCTGCTTCTACTAGATTCTGGGAGCGTTTCTGCTCCCGTAGCAGCGTTTGGCGTTGCTGCTCCTGCACCGCAATCTGCTGCTTGTAGGCCGAGAGCTGTATCGAAACATTGGGGGTGCGGCTCTGCACGGCCTGCTGGCTGGCCAGTACCTGCGCTTTGCGAAGTTGCAGTTGCTCGGTTTCGATGCGGCCCACTGTCTGTCCCGAATCCAGCGATTCGCCCTCCTGCACATTGAACTCGATGAGTTCCCCCGTTGCTTCGGCAGAGATCGTGGTTTCGACCGCCTCGAAATTGCCGTAGGCGTCGGCGGTATCATCGTCAGGATTGCAGGCGGCAAGTAGCAGCATCAAGCCGCCCAATGCCAGGCGCGGGTTATGTTTCATTGGTTTTTAGATTTAGATTAAAAATGAATGATCGTCGAGCTTATGAGTCCAGTGTACTACTGCCCCGCCAAAGTCCGGTACTGAATCCTGGCTTGAAGTAGCTGCAATTCATGCAGTTTTTGGTTCAGTTGGGCCTGGATCTGGGCATTGAGTTCGGTAGTGTAGTCTCGGGCGGCGATAGCGCCGTTGTCAAGCTGAACGGCCGCGGCTTCCTTCACCTGGGTCCGTAGGGCCACAATTTCTTCGTCGGTCGTGAGCTGGGCGGCGAGTTTCTCGATTTCGGTTTGCTGTTGTCGGAGCTGAACGCTCAGGTTTTTCTCGAAGGTAGCTTGTTGAAGGTCTACCGTTTGGCGGTTGAGCGCGATCGTCCGACGGTCGTTGTCGAGCGTGAAGGCGGAGGAGATATTCCAGTTGAGCCGCAGGCCGCCGATAAAAAAACCGCTGAAATCGTTGCTCAACAAGTTGAGCCCCGGTCTGCCGCCACCACCCTGCGCAAACAGGCTGAGCCTGGGTTTGGTCTTGTTGGCGACCAGGCTATTCTGCGCGTCATAGAGCGAGCGCTGCGCCTGGTACAGGGTCAGTTCGGGGCGTTTTACTTCAATTCCAATATTCATTTGGGGGTTTCCCGGCAGTACTTCCACGATGAGTTGGGTACTGTCCGAAATCGGCAGGTCGGTTAGCAAGGCCAATGATTCGCGCAAACCGCGGCGGGTAGCATCGAGTTGGGCGAGCCGCTGCCGGGCGATAAGTACTTCGGCGAGTAGTGCGTCGGCGTCCATTTGCGCGACCGTGCCGAAGCGGACGTTGGCCCGTATTTTCTCCAGGCGATTGCCCAGATCAGTCAGAAGTACCTGGGTCAAATCCCGGTTTTCATCGGTAAGTAGTGCGTTGATAAATAGGGTGTTCACCTGATCTTTCACCCGATTCAATTCAATCTCCACTTGCTGTTGGGCCGTGGCGGTCGTGGCGCGTTGTATCTGGGTTTGCAGGCCGGTCAGATTACCATCATACAGTACATAATTGGCGTCGAGCGTGAGGCGGTACTGGTCCTTGCTGAGCGTGGGGACCGAAAAATTAGGTAGCTCGATCGGTAGCTTCGTCACCTGTGACTGCCAGGTGGCCTGCCCGTTGACCGAGAGTTGGGGAAGCCTTCGGTTGGTGTTCAGATTGTCGATGGCCAGTACCTCCCGCTCCTGCAAAATAGCCAACTGTTTTAACAGCGGGTAGTTGTCCCGGGCGGCGGCATAGCATTGCTGCAACGTCACACTTGGCTGCGCCTGAGCCGACCAACTTAGTAGAAAAAGAAGAAGAATGAAGTACCGTTTCATAGTTATTCAAACGTTTGATCTAAACAAATGTTTAATTTTAGGCAAAAAATTTTACTTCGCTTTTAGGTAAGCCATGATCATTTCGGGGACGACTTGCTTGCGCTCCTGCATGAAGTCGAGAAAACCCTGGTCGTCCAGACTGCCCACGTACGAAACCACCGGCCGCGCCACGACGGGGAAAACGATATTGCCCATGATGGTCACCACGACTTGCAGCGGCTCGACGGACCTAATATTTCCCCGTTCGGCTTCCTCTTGCAATTGCTGTTTAAAAACCGAATCATGAAGCAGGCTTCGGGCGTTCATCTCTTTAAAGAATGCGCCGTCATTGACCTGCTGCTCCGATAGTAGAAAGCTAGGAATCAGTGGATTGCTGATCACAAAGTCAGTGTAGCGGTCCACAATTTTCCAAATTTTCACTTCCAAAGGGGTTTGTTCGTTGAGCATTTGAGCCATCTGCCCGATGAATTGCGCGAAGGTTTCGGCGTAAATACTCCTGAACAATTGCTCCTTACTTCGAAAGTAGTAATTGATCATCGCCAGGTTCACCCCCGCCGCCTCGGCGATCTGCCGGACGGTGGTACCTTCGTAGCCTTGCGCCAAAAATACCTGACGGGCGGCTTCCTTTATTTTTGTTTCAGCGTCTTGCTTTTCTGGTGCCATATCCTGATTGTACGGTACAAATGTAATTAGAAAATTTTAAAATCAAACAAATGTTTAGTTTTTATTTAAAATATAATTCAGACGAATCAAAAATTCACCAGACCATTCTATTGGTACCTATCGCTATCGGCATAGTTATTTTAAATTCCCGGATCAGCAACTCAAATCAAACCCATACTTGAATGACCCTTTTAGGAAGTTTTATAAAAAAGGCCGTCGAACTCGGCGAAGCGCTCACCAGTTACGACTCCCCCGTCGATGAGCAACAGAAGATACTCAAAGAACTGCTCGAAACGGCTCAGGATACGGCCTTCGGTAAGCACTATCGTTTTGCTGATATATTGGAAAGCGAACATCTGTTCCAAACATTCGCCGAAACGGTACCTACCCACGACTACGACAAAATCAACAACGAATGGTGGCACCGCACCCTGGCGGGCGAGGCCGATGTGACCTGGCCCGGCAAGCCCGATTATTTCGCGGTCAGCTCGGGTACCACTAGTTCCAGCAAGCACATTCCGGTGACGAACGACATGCTTTCGGCGATTCGGCGCTCGGGGATCGGGCAGGTACTGGCCCTGGCGGAGTACGATTTGCCCGCCGACTTCTTCGAGAAAGAAGTACTGATGTTGGGGTCGAGTACGGCTCTAAAAGAAGTAGACGGCCACCTGGAAGGCGAAATCAGCGGCATCAGCGCCAGTAATATTCCCTCCTGGTTTGAATTTTACTACAAGCCCGGTAAAGAAATTTCTTCGATCAAGGATTGGGACGAGCGCGTCGAGCGCATCGCCAAAGAAGCAACTAGCTGGGACATTGGCAGCATATCGGGCATACCTTCCTGGGTAGAACTGATGCTCAAGAAAGTCATCGAATACAACAGACTCGACAACATCCACCAGATTTGGCCCAATCTCCGGGTGTATACCTCCGGCGGCGTCGCGATCGAGCCGTACAAGGAAAGCCTGAACAAATTGATGGCCCACCCCTTGATTTACATCGACACCTACCTGGCCTCGGAGGGCTTCCTGGCCTTTCAGTCGCGGCCCGAAACCACGGCCATGAAACTGGTACTCAACAATGGCATCTACTTCGAGTTTGTGCCTTTTCAGGATCGTTTTATTGCCGAAGACGGTACCGTGACACCCGACGCCCCGGTGCTCAACAGCATGGAGGTGACCGAGGGGGTGGACTATGTACTGCTCATCTCGACGGTTTCGGGCGCGTGGCGCTACATGATTGGCGACACGGTGCAATTTACCGACGTCGAGCGCGGCGAGATCGTCATCAGCGGCCGTACTAAGTTCTACCTCAACGTAGTGGGTGAGCAATTGCCCGTCAACAAAATGACGACGGCCGTGCAGGCGGTGGGCGAAAAACTGGGCGTATCGTTCAAGGAATTCACGGTGGCGGCCGTGCGCCGCGAAGACGGGGAGTACATCAACCGCTGGTACCTGGGTTGCGACGAGAATTGCGCTGACCCCAACAGCGCAGCCAATCTACTGGACGAAGCCCTGCGGGCCTCCAACAAAAACTACGACGTCGCGCGTACCAAGGCGCTGAAAGGCGTGGAAGCCGTCGTGGTTCCGACCGACACCTTCACCGAATGGAATCAACAAAAAAAGAAAAAAGGCGGGCAAGTCAAGATGCCGAAGGTGATGAAGGAAGAGGATTTCCGGGAATTCGAGGCGTTTGTGAAGGCGCGGTAGTGTTTTGAATGATATTGGACTTTTGACTTTTGAAAATTAGGAGGTTGTACCTCTAACATCAAACGTCCAACGTCAAATGTCAATTATCTACCCTTCCAACTCCGCTTTCCGCTCCTCGATCAACATAATGGTTTCTTCCGGCGACAGGTACAGTCGCCGGATTTTTGCTTTGTAGCGCTCGGGCAAATCGGCGTGGTCTAGGATGAAGTTCTTGGTTGCCACAATGTTTTCGCCCAGGCCGTGGCTGATCGCAAACTGATCGGCGCGGCGCTCGGCCTGCATCAGGTACCGGCGCGAAGTGAGGTAGCCGATTCCAAAACGAGCCATCTCGAAAGCGTTCCGATCCAGGTAGTCCATGATGTGCCCCAACTCATGGCCGATCCAGCCAATCAAAATATTCTGCGGAACCTCCTCGATCGGCAGCGACACGTCGTCGCCCCGGAAGTACCGGCTGATGCGGATAAGGTACCCACGTTGCCCTTCGGGTTTGAACATTGTCTTCAGTTCCGGTTGAGCCTGCATTACCGAGCTTTTGATGGCCGGATCTACGATTACGAACTTGATGTGGGTATCGAGCAAATTCGGGTAAAAGGAAAGCGACAGCAAAATTTCCTCCCGCAAAAGCGCGGGGATGATTTTGTTTTTGCCAAATCGGTTCAGGGTACTTCCAGGGGATTTACCTTCCCTATCATTTCTACTTACCATACAATAATATTAGGTCCCATTGGCTTGGGCGGACACACGGGTCCGCCCCTACTGGTCCAGTACTTCCACTTCCAGTCCGCTGGCGGCGTTTTGTTGGGTATAAATTCTTTGAGTGGCTTTGATGAAATCTTCGGCGTTGGCTTTGTAGATGTTGTCGACGTACTTCTGGGGATTGCGATCAAACAACGGAAACGCCGTGCTTTGCAACTGCACCATGATTTTATGGCCCTTTTTGAAGGTGTGCAGTACATCCTGCAAACGGAAATCGAGCGGCGTGAGGGTGTTGGCTTTCACCGGTTCAGGTTTGGCGAAGCTGTTGCGAAAACGTGCCCGCATCACCTCGCTGCGCACCATTTGCTGGTAACCGGCGAGCACGGTTTCCTTGTCCACCATGTAGTCATGGTTTTTGGTGTCGTCGGGATAGACGTCGATGAGTTTGACAAAAAAATCGGCGTCGGTACCCGTAGTACTGAAATTAAGCTTGGCCATAATTTCACCGCCGAGCGTTATATCCTCCGTAAGTACCTCCGTCTCGAACACCAGCACATCGGGCCGGGAAGCGGCAAACCGCTGATCCTCCGACATATAATTGAAGGGCGTGAAACCCGTCATCTGGGTCAGGTCGTCGGTGTAGGGCACGGGCTTCATCGGGTCACTCACGTACTCGACGAAGGCGCTCGAAGTTTTGGGTTTTTCAAAGCTTAGCTTGCCGTCCGTGTGAAAGTACAGCGTTTGCTTTTTGGCTTGTGGTGCGGGCCATTGGTCAAACTTACGCCACTCGTTTCGGCCGGTATTGAACAGGTAAGCCTCGGGCAAGCCGGTCTTGCCATCGCCGGCCCCTTTCAGGAAGTGGGTGAAGAACTCCGTTTCGATATTTTTCTGGTAAAAAGTCGCGAGGCTGTCACCAAAATAAACGTCGTTGTGTAGCGTATGACCCGTCTCGCGGCCCCAACGCCCGTGGCCGAATGGCCCTACGACCAGCGTGTTATAGGCATTCGGATTATTCTTTTCAATGGTTTTGTAAGTATTCAAAGGCCCGTAAAGGTCCTCGGCGTCGAACCAGCCGCCTACGGTCATGTAGGCGGAAGTAACGCCTTTCAAGTGCGGCAAAATATCCCGCTTCTGCCAGAACTCGTCCTTGTTGGGGTGGTCCATGGTTTCCTGCCAGAAGAAATTATCCTTATAGTACTTGTCAAAATTTTTCAACGGCCCCATGTTCAGGTTGAAGGTATAGCCATCGGGCTTGGCCTGAATGAAATCGTCGGTAAACCAGGATTTGGTCGTCGGCTTGGGAGGCTTCACGCCAAACACCGGGAAGGTACCGTAGTACCCTTGCGTAAAAGCACCGTTGTGGTGAAAGTCGTCGAAGAAAAAGTCAGCAATCGGGGCTTGGGGAGAAGAAGCTTTCAGCGCCGGATGTCTGCTAAGCGAGCTGGCCGTAGTGTAAAAACCAGGATAGGAAGTACCGTACTGCCCCACCCGGCCATTGTTGTTGGGTATATTCTTGATTAGGTACTCGATCGTATCGTAGGTATCCGAGGCTTCATCCACGTCGTTTTTACCCTTCTTGTCCGCGATGTGCGGCGTCATGTTGGTCCAGGTACCCTCGCTCATGTAGCGCCCTCGCACGTCCTGGTACACGTAGATGTACTGATCGCGCATCAAATAAGGGTTGGGTCCCAGACGGGTCGGGAATTCGTCCTTGCCGTAGGGCGCGATGCTGTAGCAGGTCCGCTGCATCAGAAAAGGGTACTTTTTGTTGGCCGAAATATCTTTGGGCGTATACAAAATCGTGTGCAGCTTCGCGCCGTCCCGCATGGGAATATCGTAAATCTGCTTGGTGTAATGGGCTTTGATGAATGCCTGATCGGTGGTTTGAGCCAGCGAAATCGTGGCCGTGAGCAGCCCGGCGAGAAGAAACAATAGGCGTGACATAGGGTGGGGTTAAGGATTAATCGGTAATAATAACGCCAAAATTGATAAAATAGCTGGTAAAACAGCGACTTTGGCTAATTTTGGGTTTTGACAAAGGTGGTAGGTTATTAGGTTTTAGGCGTTAGGCATTCGCTTGATTTGCTATTCTCCGGCAGCATAAACACTACAATACCCTACTACCTAACAACCCTAACGCCTAATAACCCAGTAAATGAAGCACCTCTTTTTCACCTGCCTTTTTCTAAGTACTTCAATCTCCCTTTTTGCGCAATCCGACCGCTGGCAGCAGCGCGTGAAGTACGAGATGAACATCGACTTCGACGCCACCACCCACCGCTACACCGGTACCCAAAAACTGCAATACACCAACAATTCGCCCGATACGCTCGAAAAGGTCTTTTACCACCTGTACCTCAACGCCTTCCAGCCCGGCAGCCAAATGGACGTTCGCTCGCGCACGATCAGCGATCCCGATGGCCGCGTGAGGGACCGCATCTACAAGCTTTCGCCCGACGAAATTGGGTATGAGCGCGTCAAAAGCCTCACGATGAACGGCAAAGCCGTGAAGTACCAAGTCGCAGGTACCATCCTGGAAGTAACGCTGACCGAACCGATCATGCCTAAATCGACCGTTACCTTCGACATGGCATTCGAAGCGCAGGTACCGGTACAAATCCGCCGCACCGGCCGCAACAACAAGGAAGGCATCGACTACTCGATGGCGCAGTGGTACCCCAAAATGAGCGAATACGACTACGAAGGCTGGCACGCCGTGCCCTACATAGCCCGCGAGTTCTATGGCGTTTGGGGCGATTTCGACGTCAAGATCACGATGGATGCTTCTTACGTGATCGCCGCGACGGGCTACCTCCAGAATCCCGATAAAATCGGTTACGGTTATTCCAATAAGACCGTCACTCACAAGAAAGGCGACCGCCTCACCTGGCATTTCGTCGCGCCACAGGTACCCGATTTCGTCTGGGCCGCCGATCCTGACTACGTGCACGACGTCATGAAAGTGGATGATAATCTTGAAATGAACTTCTTCTACCAAAACGACACGACCAACTATTGGAAGCAAATGGAGCCGCTGGCCGTGCGCTGTTTCCAGATCATGAACGAGCGTTTCGGGCGCTATCCCTACAAGCAGTACTCGGTGATCCAGGGCGGTGACGGCGGCATGGAGTATCCGATGGCGACGCTGATTTTGGGCCGGGGTAACCTGGGCTCTCTGGTGGGGGTGACAGTGCACGAGTCGATCCACAGTTGGTTCCAAAATCTGCTGGGCACCAACGAGTCTAAGTACCCCTGGATGGACGAAGGCTTTACTTCTTACGCCTCTAGCGAGGTAATGGCGCAGCTTTTCCCCTCGCGCCGAGACCCGCACTACGGTAGTTATGCCGCCTACCGGCGGCTGGTGGAATCGGGCCTGGAAGAGCCTATGACCACGCAATCGGACCACTACAACACTAACCGCGCGTACAGCACGGCGGCTTACTCCAAAGGCGCGGTATTTCTGCATCAGCTCAGCTACATCATCGGCCAGACCGCCTTCGATCGGGGCATGAAGCGGTATTTCCGCGAGTGGGTGTTCAAGCACCCCAACCCCACCGACCTGAAGCGCATTATGGAAAAAGAATCCGGCCTCGAACTGGACTGGTACTTCGAAGACTGGATAGGTACCACCCGCACCATCGACTACGCCATCCGTGAGGTAGTGCCCGATGGCAGCAAGACCACGATCGTGCTGGATCGCATCGGCAAGATGCCCATGCCCCTCGATGTGGTGGTGAGTTATGCCGACGGCAGTCAGGAGAATTTTTATATTCCCCTGGAAATGATGCGTGGTGAGAAAACCGAAAGACTGTACGCCAAAACCACCCTCCTAGCCGACTGGCCCTGGACCTACCCCGAGTATGGCTTTACGATCGACCGGCCGATCAAGTCGGTTCAGCGGATTGTCATCGACCCAAGCAGCCGCATGGCCGACATCGACCTCGACAATAATGTGTACCCAACCCTGAACCAAATTCCGAGAGTAAAGGCGGAGCAGTAAGCTACTTTATAGAACAGTTCATCGATTGCCTCGTTTTAGAAAGGTAACGCCGTTCTGCTCGGTCATCCTGTTACCCTTTATTTTAACTGTACGCCTGGGTATGAAATCATTTTTTGCAAAGAACAGGATCAATCTAAAATCCTCAATGAAGGCCTTGTTGCTGCCGCTGCTCCTGATTTTGGTGGCGGCCGTGCATCGTGATGGCCGGCCGGACGATCCCGACCCGAGTGTGCAGGCGGAGCTGGCATCGTTCCGGGTGGCGGAGGGTTTCGAGGTGACGCTCTTTGCGTCGGAACCGATGGTAATCAACCCTATTCAGATGAACTGGGACGCCGACGGCCGGCTGTGGGTGGTGAGTAGTACGGCCTACCCGATGGTAAAGACCGGCGAAGTAGCCAATGATAAAATCTACGTCCTGGAAGATACCGACGGCGACGGCAAGGCCGACAAGTCGACTGTTTTCGCCGAGGGCCTGAACACGCCGACCGCGATCTTGCCCGGCGACGGCGGTGTGTACGTCGCCAACTCCACGGAGATTTTGTTTTTTGCCGATACCGACGGCGATGGCAAAGCCGATAAAAAACGCCGCATCCTCAATGGTTTTGGCGTAGCCGATACGCACCACCTCATTCATACCTTTCGCTGGGGACCCGAAGGACGGCTTTACTTCAACCAGGCCATTTATACGTATAGCAATGTAGAAACACCCTACGGCATCGAGCGGCTCGACGGCGGCGGCGTGTGGCAATTGCAACCCAAGACGCAGGAACTCGACATCTACGCCCGGGGACTCATCAACCCCTGGGGCCTGCAGTTCGACCGCTGGGGACAATCGTTCCTGACCGACGGCGCGGGCGGCGAAGGCATCAACTACGCTTTTCCGGGGGTGACGTTTGTCACCGCACCGGGGGCCGAGCGCATCATTCGCGGTCTCAATCCGGGCCAGCCCAAGCACAGCGGTCTGGAAGTGATTTCGGGCGGCCACCTGCCTACAGACTGGCTGGGTAGCGTGGTGACCAACGATTTCCGGGCTAACCGCATCAACCGCTTCAAGCTTACCGAGCAGGGTAGCGGCTACGCCTCGCAGCAAATGGAAGACCTGCTCTGGACCAACCACGTGGCGTTTCGCCCGGTGGATGTGTCGGTTGGGCCCGACGGGGCCATCTACGTGGCCGACTGGTATAATCCGATCATCCAGCACGGTGAGGTCGACTTTCACGACCCGCGCCGCGACCAGGTACACGGGCGCATCTGGCGCATTACGGCTAAAAATCGGGCGCTGGTCAAGCCTCCCAAACTTAGCCAGGCCAGCGCGTCGCAACTACTCGAAGTACTGAAACTTCCCGAAAGCTGGTCGCGCAACCAGGCTCGGCAGCTACTGAAAAATAAAGACAAGAAGGAGGTGGTAGCCGCGCTGGAAAAATGGGTGTCCGGGCTGGACAAGTCCGATGCCGACTACGAACACAATTTATTGGAAGCCCTGTGGGTGTACCAATCGCTGGATGTCGTGAATGAGCCGCTGTTTACGCAACTATTCAACGCTAAAATTCCGCAGGCACGGGCCGCGGCAATCCGGGCCTTGCAACTGTGGCACGATAAAATACCCAACCTACCTACCCTACTCGACCGGGCCGTGGCTGATCCGCATCCGCAGGTACGCCTGGAAACGGTGATCGCTTTGCGCCTGACGCCCACCGCGGAGGCCGCCCGCACGGCGTTGGGTGTTTTGGAACAGCCCATGGATGAGTTTCTGGATTTTGCCCTCTGGCAAACGACCCGCGCCCTCGAACCCCAATGGATCAGGCGCGTCGCTTCGGAAAAAGATTTTTTCGGTACTCCGCTGAAAACCGTGTACGCGCTCAAATCGGTCGGCAATGCCGAAGCCGTGGCGCAACTCGCGGGTATGTACCAGAAAGGACAAGTACCTGAATCTTACGAAACGGATATACTCAGCTCGCTGGCCCGCTATGGTACGGCCGCCGATTTGAGAATTGTTTTTGATAAAATACTTGACAATGCCAACGGCACGGACAAGCAGCGCGCCGCTCAGCTCAGAGCCTTGGAATCGGCGGCTGGCCAACGCAATGTGAAGCCGGGCGGTGATCTGAACCGCATCGCCGACTTCATGGAAAATGAAGATCCGGCTACGGCAATGGCCGCGGCAAGATTGGCGGGCTACTGGCAGCTATCGGGACAAACCGACCGGTTGACTGCTTTGGCGAAAAAAGGCGATCCGGCCAGCCAGAAAAACGCCATGAACGCTTTGGCCAAACTAGACAAGGCACGGGCTGAGAAGGAGCTAAGTACCATGGCAGGTACCGGTAACCCCAACGATCTGCGGCTTCTGGCCGCTACCGAACTGGTACCCCTGAACGCTACTCGTGCGGCCCTCCTGGGTGCCAAACTTTTGCAAAACCTACCCGAAGGTACCGACGCCAGCGCATTTTTCAACGCCTTTATGGGCAACACATCGGCGCAGAAAGCGCTGGCCGAAGCGATTGGTGCCCAGAAAATACCGGTGGCTCAAGCCATAGTGGCGCGTCAAATTGTGCAGCGTCGCATTCCGGCTAACCGGCAGAAAGACGAGGCCCGGCAGCTCATCGCGGCACTTGAGGCCTCGGGCGGACAGCTACCCGAGGAGCAGATGCCGCAGCAGCCCACCGACATCGAAATCGGTCGCATTGGCGAGATGGTGAAGGCCTCGGCCGATCCGGCCAATGGCGAGATGGTGTACCGGCAGTCGAGCTGCGCTACCTGCCACGCGCTGGGCGGCGCGGGCGGGCGTATCGGTCCCTGACCTGAGTAGCCTGGGTACCAGCTCGCCGATCGAGACGATCATCCGGTCGGTACTGTACCCGACGGCCTCCATCAAGGAAGGCTACGAATTGCAGCGCGTCGCGAAAAAAGACGGTAGCGAATTGCTAGGGTATATCGTGAGCAGTGGTACCGCTGAACTGATCCTGCGCGATGTGACGGGCATGGAAGTATCGGTACCGAAAAGCCAGGTGGCCTCGACTGAAAAGGTACCCGGCTCGCTAATGCCCGCCGGACTCACGGCCAGCTTGAGCCCCGAAGAATTCAGTGATTTGGTGGGTTTCCTGAGCAAACTCGGCGAATCGGGCGACTACCGGGTACCCAATGCGCGCTTCGTGAGGCGCTGGGAAGCATTGGTATCTCCCGAAATAACCAAGCAAATAAAGGACGAAGGCGTAGGCTACTTTGCCAAGCCCGGGGTGAACGGTACTTTTCTGCCCGCCTACAGCCTGGTAGCGGGCGGCTTGCCGTTGGCCGAATTGCCCGTGGTGGAATGGGATGGCAAGAAGAAGTATAACCTCGTTCGTTTCGACCTGGAAGTACTAACACCCGGCAAGGTTAATCTTGATTTCAACGCTACCGTTGGCGTAACTGCCTGGGCCGATCAGAAATCAATTCCCTTGGCCGAGTCGGCGGGGAGTGTCGACCTTGCCAAGGGAATGCATCAGATTACGCTCGCCATCGACCGGGATAAGTTTAGGGAAAAGGCTATTCAAGTGTCGCTGCCGGAAGGGTCTACGGCGCAAACGCGATTGAAGATGGGGCGGTGATGGATGTTGGACTCTTGACTTGCAAATGATTTTAAACAAAAACCCTATGCTCAAAAATCTTGTTTTCGCCGGGCTACTACTTCTGTTTGCCCCAACTATTTTTGCCCAAAGCTTCACCCCACCCGCCCTAAGCGCTATCAAGCAGGAGGATTTAAAAAAAGACCTCTACGCCTTGGCTGATGCGCACTACCACGGCCGCTCCGCTGGTACGCTGGACGAATTGAAAGCCGCCATGTGGCTGGGCGAGAGATACCGCGCTATCGGGCTCAAACCCGCCGGGGACGACGGTACCTACTTCCAGTACTTCACGCTCTGGCGCAACCATATAGCCGATAATTCCACCATCGAAATCATCGGTAAGCCGCAAAAACTATGGCAGGATGCAGCGGTGTCGCAAATGGCCAACGCTACGCTCGACGCCCCGATCGTGTACCTCGGCAACGGCCCCTACATCGACCTCGATGCGGTGGATGTGCAAGGTAAAGTCGTGGCAATCGAGGCCAGTTCTGACGGAATCAACCAAAATGTGTCGCTGCCGACCTGGCGGTATAGCTGGTCCAATGCGAGCAGGTACGCCAATCCTTTGATAAAAAGAGGGGCCATCGCGGTGATCTTTATTGCGGATGAAACCGCTGAGAAAGCCTGGGACGACGCCGTCGAGAACTTCAAGCTGGGTACCTATGACATCGACGGCGGCGCGCGCGAAAACGTGACGACCACGGTGCCTGTCATTTGGCTGCATTCGAGCGCCAAGCGCGAGATCATGCAAGGTAACGCTACGCTCAGAGCCAATCTGTCGGTAGTCAAGTACCCCTACCCTTCCGTCAATATTATTGGTACCGTCGAGGGTACCGACGCAAAGTTAAAATCGGAATACTTGTTGTACAGTGGCCACACCGACGCGCACGGCATTCGCAACGCCATCGACGGCGACTCGATCTATTATGGTGCCGACGACAACGGCAGCGTCGACGTGGCGATGCTGGCCAACGCCCGCGCTTTTGTCAAGAATCCCGCCCGACGATCGGTGATTTTTGTGATTCACGGAGCCGAGGAGCGCGGGCTGCTGGGTTCGCGGTACTTTACCCAACACCCCACCGTACCCATCGGCAACATTGTGGCCGTGCTGAACGGCGACATGATCGGCCGCAACACGCCCGACAGCGCGGCGGTGCTGGGCATCACGCCGCCCCACCGCACCTCACAGGCGTTGGTGGACATGACCCTGGCAGCCAACAAAGAGGGCCCCAACTTCAAACTCGACACCGAATGGGACAAGGCCACGCACCCGGAGGGCTGGTTTTTCCGCAGCGATCACCTGCCCTACGCCCGACTGGGCATTCCGTCGGTGATGTACACCACCCTATTGCATCCCGACTACCACACGCCACTCGACAACGCCGAGAATATCGACTATCCCAAATTGAAAAGAATGGCCGATTGGATGTACCGCACGGGCTGGAAAGTCGCCAACGCCGACCAACGGCCCGCCACAGATAAGGATTTTAAATTGGAACGGTAAAAACTGATGACTGCAAAAGGTAGCTTTTTCCCGAAAACGAAGTCGCTTGGGTACTTCTGCCTGCTTCTCGTTATATTACAGTCCTGCACTTCCATTCGGCTGATCAGTGATTACGATGAAATCACCGATAAAAAAGTCACGGACTTGCAGGAGAGCGTATCTCGGTATTTTGTAAAGTTGGAGCGTACCGCCGGAACTGAAGAAGGGAAATACGAAAACTACATTGCGACTTTCGATCAAATAAAAGTCGAGTTAAATACGCTGGAAGTGCGCACGGCTGCTTTTAGTGACAACGAGATCGTGCAGAAACAAGTGAACGAGTTGACCCGAATGGTTTATAATCTGGAAAAGCTGCATAAATTGGGTTTCGACGACGATAGCCAAATTGAAGCTTTGCGAAAACCGTTCAATGCGGCCTTCACGGCAATCATCAAACTTCAGATTGCACTAAAACGGGGAAGTAAGTAGTCATCGGGACTATTCTTGAAATTTTACCATCAATCCAATGGCAAACATCAATGTTCAATCGGTCGTGGAGCAAATGTTGGCGGCTTCGAAAGGCGTCTTGAAAAATCATTGGGAAGAAGTCGAGCCTTTTGCGCAGCAGCAGTTCGAGTCCCTGGTCGCCAATTTACAGCTCATCGAGCGGCTAAAGTCACAGGGCAAGATCACGAAAGAACAAGCGAAATACCACTTCGAAATCCAAAAAGGCAGTGTGCGGATCGTGCTGCTCACCATCGAAGGCCTGGGGCTTTTGGCCGTAGAAACCGCGATCAATGATGCGCTCGACGCCGTAAAAAGCGTCGTCAACAAGTCCATCGGTTGGGCTGTTCTTTGACTCCCTACCTAGCTTCTAATTTCATAAGTACTCTTTTTTACCTAAACCCGATCTCGCTATGGAACCGATCACCCTCATTGCCACCGTTGCAGGCTATCTGGCAAAAAAGCTCAAAGACAACGAGTCAGTCAAGGATTTTTTTAACGACTTCACCGAAGCTACTGTCAACTGGATCAAGCCGATATTCATCACGGAAGACGAAAAGCCCAAAGAAATGATCGAGGATTTGGCAGCCGATCCCACAGACCCGCTCAATACGCAATCGGTTGAAAATGCTCTGGCCAAGGCCTTGAAGAAGGACCCCAAGGGCGAGGCTTTCTTAAAAGAAATGTACGATACCATTCAGAAAAAGGCCAGTCAAGGGCAAAGTATAGTCATCACCGATAGCAACAACGTCAATACGGGAAATGTGAACACGGGGGGCGGGGATTTTCGTATTGGTGACACGACGAGGAATTGAAGATGGTAAGTGTAAAAAGTTCTAAAAATGTAGTTACCGGAGATCCAAACACCGGCGGCGGGGATTTTCGCGTGGGCGATACCATCACCTACAATCTCAAAGAGGCGGCTGAATACAGAAGCTTGTCGAACGATGAGGTTGAATTGAACAGGCGTATCGAAAAAACGAGGATGCGCATTCTTAAATACCCCGAAGATTCAGATTACAGGGAAGAATTGGTTGAACTTGAAACCAAGCGGAATCAAAAACTGAATGAAATAAAAATCCTGGAAGGCGAAGTATACAAAATAGCCATTGAGCTATCGAAACTCAAGCTCAACTCGGAGCGGGCACGATTGGCAAAAGATTTTTTTCAAACGGGAAAATACCAGGAGGCCAGGGCGGTGCTCGATAAAGTAGAAATGCACAATGAACTGGAAGCCATTCTACAGGATGAGCAACTGGGAGAAGCACTCATTCGAAAAGCACAGACCGATAGAGAGGATATCGCGAATGAATTCCTGATGCGCGCCAGGCTCGACACCTTTGATTTTACCATCTCAAACCGGATCGAGCGCGTCGTCGACTCCTACGAAACTTCCTTAAAAGCCCAGCGGAATATCGATAACCTATCGGCCTACGCTGTTTTTTTGCTGGGACAAAATCAATTCAGCCAGGCGCTACCATTGTACGATGAAGTTTTGAAAATACTGTACAAGATCGGGCATAACGAACCTGAGATTTACTTGTCGCAACTAGCCGATTCCCTTAATAATTTTGGTCATCTGCTACAATCCAAAAATGACACCACTGCTATCGACTATTTCAAAGCCGCCTATGATATAAGAATACGGCAGTTTGAGGGGGATCCTGAAAAGTTTATAGCCGAAAAAGCGCATGCGACGGCCAATTTGGCCTATATGTACTGGCGCACGGGTCAACCGGCGCGTGTCGTTTTGGCGCTTTACGAATCGGCGATTGCCGATTACAGAAGGTTGATCGAGGAGGCCCCAGAAGTAGATCACGTAGTTTCCCTGGCCAGAGCGTTGAACAATGCCGGCGTTTACTATCGCGAGTTGAAAAAATATGACGAGGCGCTTCCTTTATACCTGGAAGCGTTGAAGATCCGAAAAAATCTATTCGAACAGGTATCACCGATGTATTTGCCCGACTTAGCCGAAACACGCAACAACGTAGGGGTAGTTTACTCACTCACAGACAAGTTCGAGGAGGCCAATCTTATTTTCGAAGAAACAATGAGAGCGTGGGATGCCTTGTGTGAGGACAATCCACAAGCGTATCTTCCCCGAAAAGCAAAAACGCTCGAAGCGCTGGGGGATAACATGCGCGCGGCCGGTGATCCCAACAATGCAATTCGTAAGTACCGGCAGTCTATCGAAACCCTCACTGAGATAAGCCGAGTCGAGCCCGAAGCTTACCACCCTGACCTGACCAGGGTTAAAAGTAAAAACCTGGCCTTAAATGGCAGTGCGAAGCGCTGACCTTGGTTTTTGCCCAAACCTTTTTTAATGCCAGAATATTATCCAAACTTCGCCCCGATATTCTGTCTGCTCTCCTATGAATAATAGCCTGAAGCGAATTCTTTTGACCATCCTGCTGGTGTGGTGCGGCTCGGCAATGGCTCAGACCGACTCCTCCGCCCAAAACAACCAGACGAACGATTCGCTGAGTAGCGCCGCGCTACGCGAATACAACCGGACAGTTGCGGCCGTCGAGCAGCAGCGTGTGGCCGATTCGCTGCAGAGGGTGAAGTTGGAGGCACGGCTTAATTCGCTGACCACGACCGACAACCTGCAAAAGGAGAAGCTGCAAGCAGCAATTACAGGCGCTCAACGACAAGGAAACCAACCGCATTGCCCGAAAAAAGGCGCAAATCGACTCGCTCCGGCAGACAGTCAAGGGCCTACCCTGTCACCGGATTCTTTCGGTGATACACTTTTTCTGATTTACAGCAAGCTGGGTAGTTTTTCGGCCAAGGATCGGGCGGAGGCGATTAGCAATCGGATCGAGAAACTTAGGCACGCTACGGATTCAAAACTGAACAACTACAAATCGTGCGGCCGAAACAACCGTCGACATCGTCGTCGAAGAAAGTATAGTCATGAGCGTGTCGGAAAACGACGCGATCTGGAATAACACAGTCCAAAGAAGTACTGGCCGAGGAGTACCGGCAACCATCGGCGAGGCCATCGAGAGTCCTACCGCAAGAGACCTCTTTCGCCACCTTGGCCAAGGAATTCGGGTTGGCATTGCTGGTATTACTGGCGGCGGCGGTGCTTGTTTTTTACCTCAATAGATTTTTTCACTGGACGGCCGCTCGAATTGCCGCCCTGGAAGGCAAGCGCATTCGCGGCATCAAGATCAGGGATTACGTGCTATCCGATGCGAAACAGCAAATCAACGTGCTGCTCAGTTTCAATACCTTTTTCAAATGGATCGCGATCGTCCTGCTGATTTACATCGCGCTCCCCATCCTCTTCGGCATTTTTCCCTGGACCGAAGGCCTGGCCGGAACGCTCTTCGGCTATATCCTGGACCCGCTCGAAAACATCGTTCTGGGGTTTTGGAACTACCTGCCCAACCTGATCACGATCCTGGTTATCGTTTTTGTGTTCAGGTATGTGCTCAAAGTCGTGCGTTTTCTCAAAACCGAAGTAGCCGAAGGCATCATTCACCTGCCGGGATTTTATCCCGACTGGGCACAGCCCACTTACCAGATCGTTCGGGTACTCATCGTGGCGTTCATGATCGTGGTGATTTTCCCTTACCTGCCCGGCAGCGATTCGCCGGTTTTTCAGGGTATTTCGGTTTTTCTGGGCTTTCTGTTCACATTTGGCTCGGCGGGTTCGCTGTCCAACATCATCGCGGGACTGGTACTGACCTATATGCGGCTTTTCAAGATTGGTGACCGGGTCAAGATCGGCGATGAGACGGGTGATGTCATCGAGAAATCGCTGTTGGTTACCCGCATCCGAACGACTAAGAACGAGATTGTGTCGGTACCTAATTCGACGGTCATGAACAGCCCGACGGTTAACTACAGCAGTGAGACCTTGAACAAGGGCTTGATTTTGCACACGACCATCACGATCGGTTACGATGTGCCTTGGCAGGAAGTGCAGACCGCGTTGCTCATGGCCGCCGCACGGACGGATCTACTACTTAAAGATCCTCCCCCTTTCGTGCTGCAAACCAGTTTAGATGATTTTTACGTCGCCTACCAAATCAACGCCTACACGCAGGAGGCCAACCGGCAGGCCGGGATCTACTCTCAACTGCACCAGCACATTCAGGATTGCTGCAACGAAACGGGCATCGAGATTCTGTCGCCGCATTACCGCGCCGCACGGGATGGCAGCCACTCCACCATTCCGGCCCGCTACCTGGGCAAAGATTACCAGGCTCCCCCGTTCTCTGTGCGGATCGAAAAATAAACTGGCTTGCCCAAAAAAAGGGGGGTGTACGAATTAAGTTCCGCACACCCCCTTTTTGTGGGTATTGATAAACTACTTATTCGGGCAATCAGAATGGCAGACGGTATCCGGCGGCCAACTGCGTATACCTGAAAAAGTTACGAGCCGAGACGTCTACGTAAAAACGCCCGTTGGCAATCTTGAAAAGGTTGGCACCCAATACGATGTTGAAAGCCCCCTTAGTATTGTTCAGCTCTGAATTACCTATCTTCATCAATCCCAGGCCTACTCCGGCGTAGGGACTGAAATCATCCCTGTTTTTAAGCTTAATGTCGTAGATCGCATTGGCGAAGAGCCCGAAGGAACTGCTTGCCCCAAAGCCGAAGAATGCCTCAGGCATCAGGGAGAATTGCGTGTCTTTGTACTTGTAGTGGTTGCGCACCCCAATATTGAAAGTAGTGGCACCACCGACGTTAAATCCACCAATGGCAGAAGCGCCGTCGTAATTCAAAAGGCTAAAAAAGCCGTTTTGCGCTTTATTCTCTCCTTCGTAAGCTGCTTGCTCCTCTGAGAGGTAGCTGCTCGTTCTGGCGGAAGAACTTCTATTTAAGCTACTGTTGGCAAATACATCGGAATCGCCGTTGCGATCGCTGCTGTTGTCACGATCGTCGTTGTTCATCCGGTCATCGCTACGCCCGTCGTTTTTTTTTACGTCGTTACCACCGGCACGCATCTCCCGAATCTGAGATTTCAAATCCCGCATCTCATCTTCCAGACCTTGTTGGTAGGCACCGTTGTCGTCGTCCATGTTGCGCATCTCGCGGCGCGTATCCTTCCGAATTTTATCCATCGAGCGTTCGATATCCTCTTTGTATTCTTCGTTCTTCTCCTGGATATCGTCCAACGCTGAGCGATAATCATCCGCCGACATCTTGATGTCGTCCGGGTTATTGTTGCGAATCGCTTTGCGGTTTGCCCGATTCTCTTTGTCTTGAGCATCGCGAATACCTTTTACGGCATCTTCCATCGCATCTTTCTCCTCTTTCTTTTTCGATTCCAGTTCGTCATCGCCTTTATCCTTTGCATCGGTGATTTCCTGATCCAGCGCTTCTATACGGTCTTCATATGACCTACGCATGTTTTCACTGTTTTCGCGCTCGTTGTCTAGCTGCGTGAATTTTTCGTCCATGTCGGATTGGCTACCTGCGTTGCGGTCTCTACCGCCGTTGCTGCCAAAGCGACGGCGGGCGTTGTCGTTCCCATTGTTGCGGCTATCGTCGTTTTGATCGTACCGGTAATCGTCATTATTGTTGTTGTTACGGCGATTGTTGTTGCGGTCGTTGTTGTTGTTGCGGTTCCGGTCATCGTAGTTGCCATTCCGCGAGTCGTTGTTGCGGTTATCGAAGTTCCGGTCGTTGTAATTGCCGTTCCGCGAGTCGTTGTTGCGGTTATCGAAGTTCCGGTCGTTGTTGTTGCGGTTCCGTGAATCGTCGCTCCTGTTGTCGAAATTCCGATCATTATAGTTGCCATTACGGTAGTCTCCGTTGGGATAGTTCTGGAAGTTACGATCGTTGTCCATTCGGTTCCGGCGCATTGGCTGGCCGTTACGTTGGATATCGTCAAGTTTCTGCTCGATCGACTTCAAGCGATCTTCCAGTGCTCTGATGGCTTCGTTATCTTCGCCATTCGATTGATTGCGGTTATTCCCATTCATCCGGTTGCCGTTACGATCGAACGAGCTGTTACTACGGATACCTCTGCCGTCTTGCTCGATGTCATCCAGTTCCCGGCCAAAATTGGTGGGCTTCATTTTCATCAGGAGTGGGTCATTCTTTCTGTCGGCTTCCTTGTTGGCATCTTCCTCAGACTCAATCAGGTCGTCTATCTTCTTAACCTGCTTCCTAAGCTCATCCTGCTCGTCTTCGAAATCGTAGGCCATCCGACGATCGCCATTTTTACGGGCGTCTTTGATCTGATCATCCAGGCGGTCTATCTGCTTTTCGTAATCGTCCTTCAAATCCTGGGCGCGGTTCTTCTCACGCTTCATCGTATTCATCACCAGTTCATCGTAAGACTTTTCTTTCCTGGTCTCGACTTCTTTGGCACCATTACCAATGATCAGATTGAGGCTTACACCGTAGGCAAAACTCGTGGTGAGTTGGTCCGGCGACACCGTGTTCTGGATAGAATCATTGGACGTCAATAGTGCTTTACCGTAAGCGGTAAGTTTCAACGCGCGGCCCAAGGGGAAATCAATCCCCAAACCGCCCGAAACAAATCCTTGCTTTTTGAGAGGTTCGCCCGCGATGCTATCGGCCTGGTACCCGTCCATGGCATCGATCACACCACCACCCAGCAATAATGCCGGCGTAAGGCCCTGACCGGTACCCAGTTTGAATTTACCTTCACCACCATATAATGCCAGCTTACTGAAACTAGACGTAAAACTGTCTTCCAATCCACGCCAGTAGAAAGCCCTCAGCCCTACGTAAGGACCAAAGTTAAAACCGGTGGCCACACCAGCATAGCGTGTGTTACGGTAAGGCGATCCTTCACCGAAATCGAGCTGACCAGCCGTCACCTCGATAGGCAGGCTAATACCCGACGAGAAATTGTTGAGGTAGGCTTTGTCCACTTCCGTCAATTCACCCGGACGGCGACCGCCCAGATACAGGTTGAGCGAGGCACGCACCGACCAGTTGCGCAACATTTCGTTGGGATAGTCCGACAGTACCAGGCCATTGGCAGTCCGCTCGGCGGCGGAAGTCAGACTCCGCACAGGTGAGCCGTTGAACGCAGTGTTGACTGCCTGAACATTGAATGTGTAGCGGTCACCGCCACTCAACTGGAAACCGGCACCAGCCGCCACATATATATTCTTGTAACGGGCGAGGGTGTCAGGGCTGAGGGTCTGTACCCCGGTACCTATGGTAAGGTAGGGTACCAAACCACCCCGGCTCAGATTGAGCTTTAGGTCACCGCCCCAGCGTGTCACGCCGATATTGAACGTATCCAGTCTTGCATCGCGCAAACCCATGGCGCTCAATCCGCTGAAGTCACGCGTCAAATTCCCTACATCCTGTAGGTAGGTACCACGCAGTTCTATGAACTCCCCAAAGCCGAAGCCCACGTGGCCGCCAACCAGGAAGCCGTCGCTGATACCCGTGTTCTGATTCCAAAAAACGTACTCACCCGTCGGTGAAATAGTGTAGCTAATTCCCTTTACCTGAGCAAAGCCAGGGGAGGCAGCAGCTGAAAACAACACCGCGCACAAGGCGATCTGTTTTTTAAGAAGATTAAATGGTTTTTTCATGGTAGTAGGTTTTACTGATTACTGATCTTTCTTAATAGTGGGATGAATGGTAAAAAATTGGCCGATAGGCGACGTGAACCCCAAAACTTGTGCGCCAGCGGTCCCTGTACACAATAACGCCAGCTTCCGTGGGGAAGCAACAATAGGTACACTATACCTCTAAAAGCGTACCAGCTCAATAAGACGAACCAATTGGGGAAGGAACAAGCCACTCAGGTAACCTAATACCCAAATGGAAATTTCGGATCGAGCGCACCCACCGGGAGATATCGTCCAGCGTGTCATTTCCCGGGTAAAAACAAAAGTCCCTGCTTCCGAAACTACAAACTTTTTATACATTAGCCGATCGGATGGCACAGGGTGGCCGTACGAAAACCGATCGTGGCGAATTTAAACGAGTTGTCGAGCCTATTGTCCCAAGCCTTCAACTGAAACACTATTTTTATGAAAATTAAAAAAATCATCCTGGCGTTCGTAGGCCTGCTAATCTTTACGCAATGTGCCACCACCTCCCCGCCCCAAACGACCTCGCCCGGCGGGGCCAATGCCCGCGTCGACGTCAATGCGCAGGCGAGTGCTGACGGTAATACGCTGGACAAAGGTTGTCCGCTCGATAAGTTGCAGTGGCTTCAAGTAACGGAACAGTTCGACTCCGAGAAGCAGAATGAACTGGCTACCAGGCTGGCGGAGGCGGCTCAAACCGATGCCGCCACGCTCGACCGGATGGCGGCCAACCGAAACAACAACCCGATGGTGGTGTCTTCTTCCTTGAAGTCGTACGTAGAAAAAATGGCTTTGAACAAAGTACCCGTCAGCGAGGCCTTTTTTAAGCAGTATTCCAGCAGTCGCATGGCCATGTGTGCCGTGATGGACGCCCTTCGCAGCGGCTCCATCAAAGCCGACCAGAGCTCCAAAGTGGCAGGAAATACTTTCCGGGAGGTGGCCAAATCATTTGAAAGTCTCAAGACACAATGAAGAAATCGAAACTATGGATTTGGCTGACAATGTGCTCTTTGCCAGCGGTAGCCCAGGAATACCAGGGGCTGAAACAGTACTATCAAGACTACTTCCCGGTGGGGGTTTCGGTAGCGCCCCAATCGGTGGAACCGGGCCCGGAGGCCGAGCTGATCAAGAAGAATTTTGCCAGCCTGACCGCCGAAAATGTTTTCAAGCCCCAACCGATTCACCCCAAAGAAGACGAATACAACTGGGCACCAGCCGATCAGATCGTGAATTTCGCCCAGGCCAACGGCATGAAAATGCGCGGCCATACGCTGTGCTGGCACAACCAAACTCCCAAATGGTTTTTTGAAGATGCCGGCGGCGAGCCGGTTGAAAGGGAGGTACTCCTGAAGCGGCTCCGTGACCATATTTTTGCGGTGGTGGGCCGCTACAAAGGCAGAATCTACGCCTGGGATGTCGTCAACGAGGCCATCGCCGAGCAGCCAGACCAAATGTACCGCCCCACCCAATGGTACCGGTTGTTGGGGGAAGAGTACATCGTCAAAGCGTTCGAGTACGCCCACGAGGCCGACCCCGACGCGTTGCTCTTTTATAATGATTTCGACACCGAGAAGCCCGCCAAGCGTGACCATATGTACACTATGCTGAAAAGTATGCTGGCCAAGGGCGTCCCGATACATGGTGTGGGTTTGCAGGGGCATTGGTCCATCTACGACGACCTGACGGCGGCGGGCCTGGAAGAATCCATCGAACGCTTCGCCGGCCTCGGCCTGACCGTGCAGATCACCGAACTGGATGTGTCGGTGTACCCCAAAGACTGGAATCGCAAAGAGAAGCGCGCCAGCGACACGACTGCATTCACGCCCGAAAAAGAGCAGATGCAGGTCGATAAGTACCAGATGATTTTTGAGGTACTTCGGAAGCACAAGGATAAAGTATCCGGCGTGACCTTCTGGAATATTTCCGACCGACGCTCGTGGCTCGATACGTTTCCAATAAAAGGGCGCAAGGACTTTCCGTTGCTTTTCGATCAAGAATTCCGGCCCAAGAAAGCATTTTGGGAAGTGGTAAAATTCGACTGAGGCACGGTACGGTACCTCAAAGAGGTCAAAACACGCCTCAGTATTGGAGAAAGCCGGAAAAATGGGTAGTATTGCGCCCAAAATCGAGTCCACGACCCATGAAAGAAAGCGTTGCCGTTGCACCTGAGCCAAAGAGCAAAATCTTAAACCGCAAGGATTTAATTGCTTACTTCATAGTTGCCGGCACAGGAGCAGCCATCCAGTTGGTAAGCAGTAGTTTTCTTCAGGATTGGTTTGACCTTACTTTCGAACAATCTATTCTGCCTTCCTACGGTATCGGCTTAATCGTAGGATTTGTGCTGACTAAGTTATTCGCATTCGATGCGAGGAAAAGCAGTCAGACCAACCGCGAAATGGTGAAGTTTGTCATGGTTGCGTTGTTCTCGTATCTGGTAACTTATTTGTTTGCCAGTCTGGCTGTATTTATTTCCGACAAGTACTTCCAATCTTATGAATTCACCATCCCTTACTCACGCAAGGCAGTGGATGTCAATGAGATGGCCTGCTACTTGTTCGGTATGGGTTGGAGTTTTATCAGCAACTACACCCTGCACAAAACCTTTACTTTCAAAAGTACCGGCTTCTACGATCGCTTGAAAACATTGATCAAGTAGGCCCAGGTGCTTTTACATACGCTCCAAAATCACCGCCGACGCGCCGCCCCCGCCGTTGCAAATTGCCGCTAGTCCGTAGCGAGCCTTCTTCTGGTGAAGTACGTTGACCAGGGTACCCATGATACGCCCACCGGATGCCCCAAGCGGGTGGCCCAGCGACACCGCGCCGCCGAAGACATTGGTACGCTCGGGACTTACGCCCAGCTCTTTCATAAAGGCCAGCACCACGACCGAAAATGCCTCGTTTATCTCGAAATAATCGATGTCGTCGAGTGACAAATTAGCGCGCTCCAGTACTTTGCGGGCTGCGGCAATGGGCGTAGTTGTAAACCAGATCGGCTCCTGCTCGGCGTCGGCACAGGCCACGATCCTGGCCAAAGGCGTCAGATTCAACTCCTTTACTTTGCTGCCACTCGCCAGTACCAGCGCCACCGCCCCGTCGTTGATCGTGGAGGCGTTGGCAGCCGTGACGGTACCTTCCGGCGAGAAGGCGGGCCGAAGCGTCGGTATTTTGTCAAATTTGACCCGTTTGTATTCCTCGTCTTCGGTCATCACAACGGGTTCGCCTTTGCGCTGAGGCACCTCGACCGGAACGATCTCGGCGCTCAGGTACCCTTTCTCGGTAGCCTCGGCGCTTCGCTGGTACGAGCGGATGGCGTACTCATCCTGCTGTTCCCGGCTGATTTCGCGCTGGGTGGCAGTGCGATCGCCGCAGGTACCCATCGCCGAATGGTTGTAGGCATCGCTGAGCCCATCGCGCGACAGCCCATCGACCAGGGCACCATTCCCGTAGCCATAGCCGTAGCGGGCGTTGGGCAGGTAAAAGGGGATCTGGGACATGCTTTCCATCCCGCCGGCCACGATCAAATCTGCCTCGCCCAACCGAATGGACTGAGCGGCCAACGCGGCCGCTTTCATACTTGACGCGCAGACTTTGTTCACGGTCGTGCAAACGGTTTCGTGGGCCAGACCGCCCGCCAGGGCGGCTTGCCGTGCTGGCGCCTGGCCCAGGTTAGCCGACACCACGTTGCCCATGTATACTTCCTGAATGGAGGCAGGGTCCAATTTTATTTTTTCAATTGCGCCTCTGATGGCGATCCCCCCTAGTTCGGTAGCGGAGATGCCAGCCAGGGTACCGCCAAAACTTCCGATGGGTGTGCGGGCGGTAGATACGATATATACGTCTTCTTGCATGGTACTATAGATTAGTGGGTTTTCTCAAAACTACGACTTATTCACAAGCCAGGGGTTGGGAAAATTCAACAGCTTCGAGGTCCGGGTTGGTACTTAGCTTGATTAAACGCATCAGGCGAGGGAAACATTGCGATAAGGATTTCTAGGAAAATTAACAACCGAATCGTAGGTTTGTGCTGTGGCTCCCGCCGAGCCACTTTTATTTTGGCTCTTTACTCTACTAAACTACTATACTAAATAGACTTTTGGAACACTCCTCCTCCTTCCCGTCTATTGAAGCGACAGCGGCCAAAACCGACTGGCAACCGCTCAATGCGGTAAAGATTGCCACGGGTGATCCGGTGGAGGACCGTCGACTGGCCATTTTGGCGCGTAGGCAGGGCTATGCGGTATTCCTGCCCGACCTCCCGGCCGAGTCGGATGCGGTATTCGCCAATGCAGTTTATAAAGGGGGAGCGCAAAAGGAAGTTCTTACCCTTCCTGAGAATAGTACAAACTCACTTTCTGCCTTTAGAAAAATATCGAGCCGACTTTCAGAGGTGGTACTGCGGCAACGAAGCCGCACCGAAATCGCCCTGAATATTTTTTCCGCATTGGCGCTGATGATTGTCGGGCACTTGTTGCTGAGCTATGCCAGTCTGGATCGCCTGGGCCTGGTGTGGGGCAGCCTGCTGGAAGACGAAAACTTTTTCTACTATCTGATCGGTGGCTTCCTGGCCCAAATGATCGACGGCGCCCTGGGTATGGCCTACGGGGTGACCGCCACGACCTTCCTGCTCACCCTGGGCCTGCCGCCCTCGGTGGCGAGCGCCAGCGTTCACTCGTCGGAAATTTTCACCAGCGGCGTGTCGGGCTACATGCACCTGAAATTCGGCAACGTCAATAGCAAACTTTTCAAAACGCTGCTCATTCCCGGTATCATTGGGGCCATTTTGGGCGCTTACGCGCTCACCGCTCTGGAGGAGTACATCTATATCATCAAACCCATCGTCGCGGTTTATACCCTGATTCTGGGCGTCTTGATTTTGAAAAAGGCGCTCAAAAAGCGTATCGAGAAGCGGCCATTCAACAAAGTGGGCTGGCTGGCCATGCTGGGTGGCTCGCTCGACGCCATCGGCGGCGGGGGTTGGGGCCCGATCGTATCATCGACCCTCATCGCTCGGGGCCGGCATCCAAAGTACACGATCGGCTCGGTGAATCTGACGGAATTTTTCGTCTCGCTGGCGAGCTCGGTCACGTTCATCACGCTGATCGGTTTTTCGCACTGGCAGGTGATCGTGGGCCTCATTCTGGGCGGTATGGTGGCGGCGCCTATCGCGGCCAACCTATCGCGTCGGCTGCCCATAAAAACGATGATGATCCTGGTCGGAATCGTGGTAATTGTGGTAAGTTTGAGAATTATTTATACCGTGATTCTCAACCATTATTGATCTATAAAGTGAAAAAACAAACCAAAGCCATACGCACTCAAACGGCGCAGACGCAATACCAGGAGCACTCCACGCCCCTGTTTCTGACCAGCAGTTTCACCTTCGAAACCGCCGAGCAGGGCAAAGCGCTTTTCGACGAAACCGAACAGGGAAACCTGTACAGCCGGTTCTCGAACCCCAGCGTGCAGGAGTTTGTGGACAAGGTATGCATGTTGGAAGATTGCGAAGACGGCGTTGCCACAGCCACGGGTATGGCGGCGGTGTTTGCCAGTTTTGCGGCCAGCCTGCAAGCAGGCGATCATCTCATCGCCAGCCGGGCGCTGTTCGGCTCGGCGCACCAAATCATAACCCAGATTTTGAGTAAATGGAATATTACCCACACCTACCTCGACGCTTCGGCGCCCGAGGCTGACTGGGAGGCTGCCGTGCAGCCCAACACCCGGATGGTATATGTAGAAACGCCCTCGAACCCAGGCCTGGAACTAGTCGACCTGGCTATGATCGGTCGGTTAAGCAAGAAGCACGATTTGATCTTCAACGTCGATAACTGTTTTGCGACGCCTGCCCTGCAAAACCCCGCTGAGTTCGGGGCGCACCTGGTGGTGCATTCGGCCACAAAATTCATGGAAGGTCAGGGCCGCGTGCTGGGGGGCGTGGTAGTAGGTACCAAGGAGCATATCAAGCCCTTGAAGTTTTTTTGCCGGCAGACGGGTCCGTCGATGTCGCCGTTCAACGCCTGGGTACTTTCCAAAAGTCTGGAAACGCTGGACTTGCGAATGGAAAAGCACTGCGCCAACGCGATGCGGTTGGCCGATGCACTGGAGCAGCTACCTGAAATAAAGCAAGTGAACTACCCATTCCTGGCGTCGCATCCCCAACATGAGATGGCGAAGCAGCAAATGAGTGCGGGTGGTGCCATCGTTACCATCGACCTGGAAGGTGGCTTCGAGCGGGTTTGCACTTTTATGAAAGCATTGCAAATTCCGTCACTCTCGTCCAATCTGGGCGACACGCGGACCATCGTCACGAATCCTTATACGACGACGCACTCCAAGTTGAAACCGGAAGAGAAAGCAAACCTGGGCATCACAGAGGGACTGATCCGCATTTCGGTGGGGTTGGAGGCCGTGGAGGATTTGATTGAAGATTTCACTCAGGCGGCCAGGGTGTAGCGTGGGAATGGCAACATTTTAACTTATCTGAATTGTTGTCAAGTTGTAAATTAACTTTCTTTAAAAAAACGACTAATGAAACATTTCACCATAAGCTTACCTGACTCGCTGCAAATAGAAGAGTTTGAAGCAAAAATGCTATTGGCAGGCAATCTCTACGAACGTCGAAAAGTAACGCTGGGCCAGGCTGCCGACATTGCCGGTATAAGCAAACGAGCTTTTATAGAATTGATGGGAAAGTATGGATTCAGCCTTTTTGGCGATTCAATCGAAGGGTTGGAAAGAGACATTCAGAATGCGTGAGAAATGTGTACTCACTGATACAAGCTGTCTGATTTTACTCCAAAAAATTGACCGATTGCATATACTGAATCAACTTTTTAGAAAGGTAATTGTCACGGGAAAAGTACGCGAAGAATACGGTGACGATTTACCCGATTGGATTGAGATACGAGATTGTCAAAGTCGTGAGCTTTACGAAATATTTGCCAGCATGGTGGACGAAGGAGAAGCCACCGCGTTGTCGTTGGCTTGGGAAATTAAAGACTGCACCGTCGTACTAGATGACTTGAAAGCGCGTAAGACGGCTATTGAACTCGGTTTCAAAATTACGGAAACTTTGGGCTTGTTAGTGAAAGCCAAGAAACTTGGTTTTGTTGATTCCTTGAGCAACGAGATTGATAAATTATTAACTACCGATTTCAGAATTAGTAAAAGGCTTATTGAATACGCGTTGAATGAGGTAGGTGAATAAACAAATAAAAACATGACCATTACCGAAACCCATACCACCGATTCACTGCTAAGGCAGATCGCTGGCAAATCTGAGGTCGAGGCCCTACGACTTTTTACTGAATTATTCCCCGGACAGGTGGCATTTTCCAGTAGCCTGGGCTATGAAGATCAGGTTATAACGGACTTGATACTCAAAAATGACCTACCCATCAGAATTTTTACGCTGGATACGGGGCGGTTGTTTGAAGAAACTTACAAGACGTTGCAGCGCACCAACCGCCGCTACGATACCAAATTGGAAGTACTATTTCCCCGGCACGACAGCGTCGAAAACCTCTTGAATCAGAAAGGACCTTACAGTTTCTACGACTCGGTCGAAAACCGAAAAGAGTGTTGTTTTATTCGAAAAGTAGAACCGCTAAATCGGGCGCTGGAAGGTGTCAAAATCTGGGTGACGGGCATCCGCGCCGAGC
The DNA here is from genome assembly GCA_963803495.1 of uncultured Cytophagales bacterium. Classification (GTDB taxonomy): domain Bacteria; phylum Bacteroidota; class Bacteroidia; order Cytophagales; family Spirosomataceae; genus Persicitalea. The sequence goes on along the minus strand of CAWDMP010000002.1, from coordinate 4,987,202 downwards.
AGTCGGGCAATCGGCAGGAAATGCGGGCGATCGAGCGCGATGACGCCCACGACCTGTTCAAGTTTCATCCACTGTTGCCGTGGAGTTTTGGCAAAGTGCAGGATTACGTAAAAGCAAACGAGGTACCCTACAACCAACTGCACGATCAAGGCTTTGTCAGCATCGGTTGCGCGCCCTGCACCCGCGCCATCGCGCCCGGCGAGGACTTCCGGGCTGGCCGCTGGTGGTGGGAGGATGAAAGTAAAAAAGAATGTGGTTTGCATGCGAAATGAGGTCATGATGACTTTCAGCCAAAGGCCATAAGTTTTCGAGACAAACTATCTCAGAAGTCATTTTTTCAAAACAAGTATGAGTACTCAGTCAAACGTCAAGCGTCAAGAATCCAAAGTCCAAAACCTTAACTACCTCGACCAACTCGAAGCAGAGGCGATCTATATCATGCGGGAAGTGGCTGGTCAATTTGAACGGCCGGCGCTATTGTTCTCTGGTGGTAAAGATTCAATTACGCTGGTACGCCTCGCCCAGAAGGCTTTTGCTCCGGCCAAGATTCCGTTCACGCTGGTACATGTTGATACGGGCCATAACTTTGAGGAAGCCATCAAGTACCGGGACGAGCTAGCCGAGGAGATCGGTGCCAAACTGGTGGTGCGCTATGTGGAAGACACCATCAAGGCCAAAGGGTTGCAGGAGCCGACGGGTAAGAATGCCAGCCGCAACTGGCTGCAAACCTTTACGTTGCTGGATACGATTGAGGAGTTTGAGTTCGATGCCTGCATCGGCGGCGCGCGGCGCGACGAAGAAAAAGCCCGCGCCAAAGAGCGGATCTTTTCTTTCCGGGACGAATTTGGGCAATGGGACCCTAAGCGGCAACGTCCCGAACTTTGGAACCTGTTCAACGGGAAAATTCACAAAGGCGAAAACGTACGCGCTTTTCCAATTTCGAACTGGACGGAGCTCGACGTTTGGTCCTACATCAGGCGCGAAAACATCACGCTACCAAGCATCTATTTCGCCCACGACCGCGAGTGTATCCTGCGCGACGGAAGGCTCCTGAACAACACGCCGGTCATCCAGCCTGATGCCAACGACCAAATCGTCACGCGCCGGGTTCGATTTCGCACCGTGGGCGACATGACCTGTACCGCCGCCGTGGAGTCCGACGCGAGTACCCTCGACGAAGTGGTGGCTGAAATCACCGTCTCGCGAATCAGCGAGCGTGGCGAAACCCGCATCGACGACCAGCAAACCGAAGCCGCCATGGAAGACCGGAAAAAGGGCGGATATTTCTGAATTTTGTTGAAAGTTGAAGAATACCAAATTCAATAGTTGACTTCACGAAATTATAATATTTAATACAACTCAATCAAATAATGGATTTCTTCGATTTATTACCGCCGGTTCCGTCGATGATGGCAAGAGTACCCTCATCGGTCGGCTGCTTTTCGATACCAAGAACATCCTGGCCGATCAGATGGAAGCCATCGAGAAAGCCAGCAAAAGCCGCAACGACGGCGAGATCGACCTCGCACTCCTGACCGACGGCCTGCGCTCCGAGCGGGAACAGGGCATCACGATCGACGTGGCCTACAAGTACTTCCAGACACCGAAGCGGAAGTTCATCAGCATCGACGCGCCGGGCCACATCCAGTACACGCGCAACATGGTGACGGGTGCTTCCAACGCCGACCTGGCCATTATTTTGGTCGACGCCCGCCAGGGTGTGGCCGAGCAGACCCGCCGCCATTCGCTAATTGCCTCCATGCTCGGGATTCCGCACGTGGTGGTGGCCGTAAACAAGATGGATTTGGTAGACTATTCGGAAGATCGCTTTCTGGAAATCGCCAAGACCTACCAGGAGTTGGCCAACAAGTTGCAGATCAAGGATCTGACGATTGTACCGGTGAGTGCACTGAATGGCGACAATGTGGCCGTGTACTCTCCGAATATGCCTTGGTACGCGGGTGAGACCATGCTATCGGTACTTAGAAAACGTCAACGTACTCAGCGACCAGAACCTGACGGACGGGCGCTTTTCGGTACAATACGTAATTCGGCCCCAGACTGACGACTACCATGACTACCGTGGCTACGCCGGTCGAGTACAAAGTGGTACCTTCCGCGAGGGCGACCGCATTACCGTGTACCCTTCGGAACAAACTTCTACCATTGAAAAGATCGAATTGGGCGGCAAGGAGGTCGAGCAAGCGCTTGCTTCGCAATCGGTGACACTATTGCTCAGCAGCGATGTCGACATCAGCCGGGGCGATTTGCTGACTACCGCCGACAACCAACCTCCCGTACTGAGCCAGGATTTGGAAACGCTGGTATGCTGGATGGACGACCGCAAGGCGCTCAAAGTAGGGGGTAAATTTAGTCTGCAGCACGGAACCAGCCGTACCCGTTGTTCGGTTCGGAGCATAGATTACCGGGTCGACATCAATACCTACGAACAAATAGAGGACGTCGAAAGCCTCAAACTCAACGACGTGGCCCGGGTGGTACTTCGCACGGCCAATCCGATCGCGTACGACCCCTACCTGAAAAACCGCGCCAATGGTGCCGCTATCCTGATCGACGAAACTTCGAACGTGACAGTGGGTGCTTGTATGATGGAGTAAGTCGTGATATTGGACTCTGGATGTTGGATTTTAGACTTTCTCAGTCTTCAGCCACCTAATCCAGCGTCCAGCGTCCAGTGTCCAGCGTCCAGAATCTACAACTCGAAAATCTACTAATCCCATAGAACAATAGATATTATGAAAAACTTGGACATTACCGAAAACGTATCAGCCGCCGCCGAGCGCGATATTCTGGAATTACAAAACAAGATTGGCTCTTTTGGCAAGGCCGAAGGCGACGAGGAAGCATTTCGCAAGTACCGGCTTTCGCGGGGTGTCTACGGGCAGCGGCAGCCAGGCGTGCAGATGATCCGCATCAAACTACCCTACGGCTACGTGACCGCCGACCAACTGATCCGCATTGCCGACTGCTCTGACAAGTACGCGACCGGCAACCTGCACGCCACTACCCGGCAAGACATTCAGCTGCATTTTGTGAAGCTGGCCGACTCGCCTCAACTCTGGGCCGACCTGGAAGATGCCGACATTACCCTTCGCGAAGCGTGCGGCAATACCGTCCGCAATGTGACGGCATCGGCCACGGCGGGCATCGATCCCGACGAGCCTTTTGACGTATCGCCCTACGCCCAGGCGATTTTCGAGTACTTCCTGCGTAACCCCATTTCGCAGGAAATGGGTCGGAAGTTCAAGATTTCCCTTTCGGCTTCTGAGCAAGATTCCGCCCTGGGTTTCATGCACGATGTCGGGCTCATCGCCAAAATGGGTCAAAACGAACGGGGCGAATCCATCAAAGGCTTCAAAGTACTGATCGGCGGTGGGCTCGGCGCGCAGCCTTTTCCGGCCGAAACGGCCTACGAATTTTTGCCGGAGGATCACGCGATACCGTTTATCGAGGCCATCATCCGGGTATTCGACCGTTACGGGGAGCGCTCGCGCCGCCATAAGGCCCGGATGAAGTTCTTGCTCAACGACATTGGTCTGGAAAAAATGATGGAGTTGGTGCAGGAAGAGCGCACGGCTTTGAAGAACAAAACGCTTGCGGTAAGTGAAGTACCCTATGCCTGGCAAAATCTGGAAGACAGAAAATCCCGGAGCCGGGAAGATATTCTGGCGCTGGCCAAAGCTGAGCTAGGACCAGAAACGCACGGGCTTTTCAAGCAGTGGCTAGCAACCAACGTATTCGAACAAAAACAGAAAGGATGGTACGGCGTCACGCTTCGGGTACTGCTGGGCGACGTGCACTCGGATACCGCGCGCCAATTGGCCGAGGTGATGCGGCAATACGCGGCCGACGATCTGCGCGTGACGATCAACCAAGGGTACCTCTTGAAATTTGTGAAACCGGAAAACCTGCCCGCGCTATTCTGCGAACTAAGCAAACTCGGACTGGCTACGCCCGGCTTCGATAGCACGATCGACATCACCACCTGCCCGGGTACCGATACCTGCAACCTGGCGATTTCGAGCAGCTACGGCGTGACGCGCGCCCTCGAAACAATGATGACGGATGAGTTCCCGGATCTGATCCATAACAACGACATCAAGATAAAAATCAGCGGCTGCATGAACGGTTGCGGCCAACACAGCGCGGCCAACATCGGCTTCCACGGGAGTTCAATCAAAAATGGCAAACTGGTACTTCCGGCCATGCAGGTGATACTGGGCGGTGGTTTTACCGGACCGAACAGCGCCGGACAAATGGGCGACAAGGTCATTAAGCTCCCCTCCAAGCGCGGACCGGAAGCCTTGCGAACCCTGTTGAGCGATTACCAGACCAACGCTTTCGAAGACGAGTACTTCAACCAGTACTACGCCCGACAGACCAAGAATTACTTTTACAAACTGCTCAAACCCATCGCCGACCTGTCGGAGGTTCAGGACGACGAGTACCGTGACTGGGACCACGACGAACTGTTCAAGACCGAAGTTGGTGTGGGTGAATGCGCGGGGGTGATGATCGACCTGGTGGGTACGACGCTGATCGAGGCCGACGAGAAGCTCGGCCACGCGCACGAAATGCTGACGGCAGGCGTGTGGGCCGATGGTATCTACCACGCCTACAATACCTTCATCACGGGGGCCAAGGCCCTGCTTATTGGCGAGGGTATTTCGACCAATACCCAACACAGCATGGTGAAGGAATTTGAGGAGAATTTTGGTAAAAGCTTCTTCCCGGATGCCGCCGACGACGAAAAGCCCTTCTCACAGCTGGTATTCAGCATCAATAAGAATGAACCGACCGAAGTTTTTGCGCAAGAATTCGTGGGTGAGGCAGAGGAATTTCTCAATCGAGTGAAATCATTTCGCGCCGGGCAGTTGGCCGACAATGGCGCGCCTGCATTGCAGGAAATGATACACGGACAAGACAGTTGAATCAATTGACAGTGGATAGTTGACAATTGACAATGTATTCACTTAGTAAACATTTTCAGAGACTCCGTATCCAAAAAATTACAGAAAAATGAAACTGACCCTGATCGGTGCCGGACCCGGCGACCCTGATCTGATTACGTTGAAAGGCGTGAAAGCTTTGCAGCAGGCCAAAGTAGTGTTGTACGATGCGCTGACGCATCCCGATTTGCTGGACCACTGCCCGGAATCCTGCGTGAAAATACACGTGGGTAAGCGCTTTGGGCAGCACAGTTGCAGCCAGGATGTGATCAATTACATGATCGTGGAATACGCCTATCAGTACGGTGAGGTCGTGCGGTTGAAAGGTGGCGATCCCTACGTGTTCGGGCGCGGATACGAGGAGGTCGAGTACGCAGCCCGACACGGTATCAAATCGGAGGTGATTCCGGGCATTTCCAGTAGCTATTCCGTGCCAGCATTGGCGGGTATTCCACTGACGTCGCGGGGCGTCAGCGAAAGCTTTTGGGTGGTGACGGGCACGACCCAATCACACAAAATTTCGGCCGACCTGGCTTTGGCTGCGCAATCGACGGCGACCGTCGTGGTACTGATGGGGGTCAACAAGCTACCCGAGATCGTGGAAATCTACGCCAATCTGGGAAAGCTGAGCGAGTCGATTGCCATCATTCAGAATGGTACTTTGCCCGATGAGAAAATCGTGACGGGCAAGATCAGCAACATCCTGCTCTTGGCTCAAATCAGCAGCGTCGGTTCTCCGGCCATAATCGTCATCGGGCCAGCAGCAGCATTGCCCGACACCGCCACCGATTACGTGCGCCACCTGGCGGCTAAGTCAGATTTGATGTCTTAAATTTTCATTCATCAAGTACCCATCTTTCAGGGTAAGTAGCGAAGCAGACCGATCCAATGTACTTGGCTGCCGTTTCCACCGAAACCGATCAGGTAGATGACCGCGCCCAACACGAGGTAGCTAATGGCCAGCCATTTCTTCTTCTGCTCGTATTGCTTTCGGTTGTGGAAGTACTCGTACACCATCGAAGCCGAGAAGCCCACCACCATCAGCACGATGCAAAGTACTCCCGCATCGGGGCGGTAGTGGTGGTAGGTATGCAAAGCCGGTGCGCCAAGCGCGAGGTAGAGCAGCCAGAAGCCAAAGCCCATCCGGTACAGATAGACGCTCAGGCGACGGTCGTTTTTGATATCCAATATTCCTTCAAACATCATTCGAGTGGTTAAATTCTCTGCTGATCGAATTACGTTCAAATCAGAAGTGAAGGTAGCAATCTTTGTAGTCAAGTCCAATATTCCCCGAACGCTGCCCGATTTTCCCTATTTTTGCGGCCAAGTATAATAACAATTCAGTACAACGCCGTGAAGCACAAGCCCGTCAAGTTTTTGATCCTTCGCTTTTCGTCCATCGGCGACATCGTGCTGACTACCCCCGTTATACGTTGCCTCAAGCAGCAGTTTCCTGGTGCAGAAGTACACTACTTCACCAAGATTCAGTTCAAATCGCTGCTGGAAGAAAACCCCTACGTCGATACCCGTTGGTACCTCGACGGCAATTTGGGAGCGCTACTTCCTGCGCTCAAAAGCGAAAAATTCGACTACATCATCGACCTGCACCGCAATATCCGGACCCAACGGATCAAGCTGGCCCTTGGCATCAAGTCGTTTAGTTTCGATAAGCTGAACGTGCAGAAATGGCTGCTGACCCAGTTCAAGTTCAACGTGATGCCACCGGTCCACATCGTGGACCGGTACCTGGCGGCCGTCGCGCCGCTGGGCGTGGTCAACGACGACCGGGGGCTCGACTACTACATTCCCTATCGCGACGAAATCGAGACCGAATGGCTGCCCCCTTCCCACCGCAGGAGGTTTGTGGCTTTCGCGATCGGTGGACAGCACAGCACCAAGCGGCTGCCTTTGAAGCGTATGGTCGAGCTTTGCCGAAAAATCGACTACCCCACGATTTTGTTGGGAGGAAAGGAAGACTCGGACAATGGCGAGAAAATTCGGGAGGCCCTGGGCGATGAACTGATCTTCAACGCTTGCGGAAAATGCAACCTCAACCAATCGGCCTCGCTGGTGCGGCAGTCGCTCTGCGTTTTCAGCCACGACACGGGTCTGATGCACATCGCGGCCGCTTTCGGGAAAAAGGTCTATTCGATATGGGGCAATACCACGCCGTTGTTCGGGATGTACCCCTACCAAACGCCGCACGTTATCTTAGAGAACAATAGCCTTTCCTGCCGCCCGTGCTCCAAGATTGGCTATAAAAAATGTCCAAAGGGCCACTTCAAGTGCATGAACGAGCTGTCGTTCGATTTTGAAATTAAAGAATTAAACTAAAAAAATGTCCAGAAAAATAAACATCGGCCTGGTGCAGATGAGCTGCACGGCCGACCTGACCGATAATTTTCAGAAAGCCACCGAAAAAATAAGGGAAGCCGCCGCGCAGGGCGCGCAGATCGTTTGCCTGCAGGAGTTATTTAAGTCGCTGTACTTCTGCGATGTCGAAGACCACGCCAATTTCAGCCTGGCCGAGGCCATTCCGGGTCCTTCGACCGAGTCGCTGGGTACCCTGGCGGCCGAATTGGGCGTCGTGATCATCGCCTCGCTTTTCGAGCGGCGCGCGCAGGGACTCTACCACAACACCACCGCCGTGCTCGACGCCGACGGCCGGTACCTGGGCAAGTACCGCAAGATGCACATCCCGGATGATCCTGGCTACTACGAAAAATTCTACTTCACGCCCGGCGATGCGCCTGTCGATGGTACCGCCGGTTCGGACGAGATCGGGTACCGCGTCTTCGACACAAAATTTGCCAAGATCGGCGTCCTCATCTGCTGGGATCAGTGGTATCCCGAGGCCGCCCGCATCACCAGTTTGATGGGGGCCGAGATTTTGTTCTACCCCACCGCGATCGGCTGGGACAAGCGCGAAACCGACCTCGTCACCAACGAAGAGCAGTACGGCGCCTGGCAGACGATTCAACGGAGCCACGCCGTAGCCAACGGCGTGTTCGTGGTGGCCGTCAACCGCGTGGGTACCGAGGGCGAGCAGGAATTTTGGGGCGGTTCGTTCGTCGCCAATCCGCACGGCCGACTGCTGTACCTCGCCCCCCACGACGCCGAAGTGGTGCATACCCAGGAAATCGACCTCGCCACGCTCGACCATTACCGCACCACCTGGCCCTACCTCCGCGATCGGCGCGTGGATTCCTACCAGCCGATTACGCGGCGGTATATTGATTGATATAAGTACTTGATGCGTACCTTTGATAGTATCATTTGATACTATCATATGCATCCGCCCTACACGATCACTCCCTTCATACTTAAATTGGTAGCCGCTATTTCCGAGAAGTTAGGGATAGCAAAAGCCCTGTATCTCGATAGGCCGGAGCCCCGACTTAGGAAGCGTAACAAGATAAGAACCATTCACTCTTCTCTGAAAATTGAAGGTAATACCTTGTCGGAAGGTCAGATTACGGCCATCCTGGATAACAAGCCGGTGATTGGTCCGAGGGAAGACATCCTGGAAGTTAAAAATGCTATTCGCGTTTACCAGAATTTGACGCGTTACAACGAAAAATCTGTCAAGTCCTTTTTGTCTGCTCACAAAGTACTAATGAAAGGATTGATCGATCGACCGGGACAGTTCAGGACGAGCGGTGTGGGGATCGTTCAAGGCTCAAAAGTGACGCACCTCGCGCCACCAGCCAGCCATGTGACTTATCTGATGAACGAACTTTTCGCCTATCTCGAAAAGTCTGAGGATTTGATTTTGGTAAAGAGTAGCGTTTTCCACTACGAAATGGAATTTATTCATCCATTCGCCGATGGCAACGGCAGAATGGGAAGACTATGGCAAAGCGTCATCCTGACAAAAGAAAATCCGATTTTCGAATATCTGCCATTTGAAACCTTGATCAGTCAAAATCAGGAAGCTTACTACAGTGCGCTGAGCCGTAGCGATAAAGCAGGAAACTCCACCCATTTTATCGAGTATGTTTTGGGCGTCATAGATGCTTCATTGCAAGATTTATTATCATTCAGCAATCGGCCGTTGAGTACCCAGGACAGATTGAGTTACTTTGTGTCCTTAAACAATAAGGAGTTCTCACGAAAGGATTACATGAACGTTTTTAAAGACATCTCTTCCGCGACCGCTAGCAGGGATTTGAGGAAGGGGGTAGATCAAAAGTTGTTTACCAAGAGTGGACATAAGCGAAACACGGCTTACCTGGTGGTTCGATAACCTACCCAAAAATCATACACACCTCTTCCTACTACGAAAAGCCCACACAAGAACAACAGTAGCAGCAAAGGATACACGCCCCGAACGTTCTGATCGGCCAGCACGGCGATGTCGCGCGCGGCGTCGTATTTTACTTCCATGCTGTCCAATCGTCCCGCGATTCTGAAATATTTGCTGGAAGTACTTAGCCGGTACGCTTTTCCCTGGTGATTCACGTAGATCAGGTGAGGAGAGCCCAAATCCCCTACCCGCCGCACCCGCCGGATTACCGGCATTTTTATCGAGGGATTATTCTCCTGGACTAGCGCTTGATCTTCGTAAGTCTCGTATATCTTGTAAGATATAAAAACGAGGAACAATCCCAGGGAAACAAATATCGATACCCTAATCCATAATGATTTGACCATACTAGCCTGATTTTAAATACATTGGCAAACAACCCATGCATATTGTCGATTCATTATCAAAATTAGGTAAATATATGGGCGTAATTTTGCCCTTTCATCAAACGCGCCCCAACTTTTGAATACTACCCTTACGCCCAAACAACTCGGATTTCAATTCCCGCCCGAGTGGCACCCCCACCGCGCTACCTGGCTCACGTTTCCGCATAACGAAGCGTCGTGGCAAGGCGATAAGCTGGCGAAGATGCGGCCGCAGTACCTGGCGTTTATCAAGGCGATCAGCCAGGGCGAAAAGGTAGGGATCGTGGCCCACGATGAAGTACTTAAATCTTTTATCGTTCAAGAACTGGAAGCCACCGGCGTCGACCTGCAACAAATTGAGTTTGTGGTAAAGCCCACCAACGACGCCTGGTGCCGCGACCACGGACCGGCTTTTCTACGCAATCCCGAAACCGGACAGCGCATGGTGGTCGACTGGGGCCACAACGCCTGGGGCGGCAAGTACCCGCCCTACGACGACGACGACCGCACCCCCGCCGCCGTGGCCGCGCACTTGGGGTTGCTGACGGTTTGGCCCGGTATCGTGATGGAAGGCGGATCGGTCGAATTTAATGGAGCGGGTAGCCTGCTGACTAGTCGCTCCTGCCTGCTGAATCCCAACCGCAACCCGGACCTCGATCAGGAACAAATCGAGACCTACCTCCGCAACTACTACGGCGTGGAGCAAATCCTGTGGGTAGAGGATGGCATCGTGGGGGACGACACCGACGGCCACATCGACGATACGACCCGCTTCGTGAACGAAGACACGGTGGTAGCCTGCGTAGAAACCGACCCGCACGACGATAACTACCAGGTGCTGCAGACGAACCTGAAAATGTTGCAGGCCATGCGGCTGCTGAACGATAAACCGCTCAACATCATCGAACTTCCGATGCCGAAAGCCGTCATGTTCGGCGATTTCCGCACGCCGGGTTCTTACGCCAACTTCCTGATCTGCAACGCGGGCGTGATCGTACCGGTTTTTGAAAATCCCCACGATCAGATCGCACTGGACATTTTAGGACAAGCATTCCCGGATCGAACACTGATCCCGCTGCCTGCCACCGAAATTATCTGGGGACAAGGTAGTTTTCATTGCCTCAGCCAGCAGGAGCCTATTTGATTCTTAGTCAAGCGGAATTCGCCGGACTCAGGTACTTGCCAACAGTTGCATTATTTCCTGCGAACTGGCGGTGCCGGTTTGGTGTAGTTTCTGCACGGTGACGGCCGCGGCCAAATTAGTGATGGCAAGCGCCGTTGGAACCGCGACTTTTGCGCCTAAGCAGGCCGCGAAGGCCGCCACCGCCGTATCGCCCGCCCCCACCGGGTCGATCGGGCCGGACGGTAGGACCGCCGGACTGAAATGCTCAGCCCGCCCGTCGGTGTAGAATAGACCATGCGCCCCCCGGGTCAACAGCACCGGCCCGCGAATCGACTCGGCGAGTACCTTCGCGTAGTCGGCGCAGTCACGGTCGGTCCAATTGTGATGAGTACCTACATTCAGCAGTTGTGCCAGTTCGCTGGTATTCACTTTGAGCGTGCTCCCCCGCAAAGCCAACCCGTGGGCACGCATATCGGCCAAAACGTTGACATGATCGTATCGGGCGATGAGTATGTTTAGGTTAGCAACGCGCGTGCGGTCGATGAGCGAGGCCGAAAATTGCTGGTTGATAATCAAAACATCCAGTCGAGGCATTTGGGCTTCAAGTTTTTCCAGAATCCTACCAAAATCCGTCGGTTCCAGCCTGTTGTTGGTACCAAAATCCAGGCGATTCTGCTCTTGTCCCTGGTGCATCGGTTTGGTGTAGGTGCAGGTATCCCAATTTTCATCAGGGCAGATCAAACCCGTGGTGTCGACTTTATTTTCTTGCAATAAATATAACAGCTCGCGCCCGTACACATCGCTTCCCAAGGCTCCGAAGGCATTCAGTTCGCCCACACCCAGGGCCGATAGATTTTGCACCACGTTGCCCGCCGCCCCGAGCGAGGTACGCGGATGCGTGCCCCACTCTACCGTCCGGCCAGTTTCCAGCGAAGTTTCGCCTGTGTTCTCTTGTAAGTCAAAATAAAAATCCACCGCAAAATCGCCTATGACGCCGATGCGAAGGTTCTTTATTTTCTCAAAAATCGGTTCAAATTCAGCCGGTTGCATCGGGTTAGACTATTGGTCGGATGGCGCTTGGGTCAGTGATTTGCCGCAGTGGTAGCAGTAATCGGCCCGTGGCGGATGGCCTTGCGCCAGGCAATGGGGACAGCTTTTTCCGGCGGCGTTACGCTGGTTACCACCGTCGCCTTTGCTCAGTTCGCTCGTCACGATGCCGGTGGGTATGGCAATGATGGCGTAGCCCAGGATCATAATAAAACTGGCGATGATTTGCCCGGTGATGGTTTTGGGGGCAATATCGCCATAACCTACCGTCGTAAGGGTGACGATGGCCCAATACACACTACGTGGTATGCTGGTAAAGCCGTTCGTTCGTCCTTCCACCAGGTACATCACCGTGCCCAGCACCACGCAAATGATCAGGATGGCGAATAGAAAAACCGAAATACGGGTCCGGCTCGCGCGCAGGGCCATGGTCAGGTTGTGGGACTCGCCGACGTACTGGTGCAAGTTAAGTATCCGAAAAAGCCGCAGCAACCGCAACGCCCGGAATGTGACCAAAACCTGGGTACCCAGATAAAACAGCGACAGGTACTTGGGAATGGTGGACAGCAGATCGATCAGCCCATAAAAGCTAAAAATGTACCGCCACGGATTCTTGACGCAGATGATTCGGGCGATGTATTCAAAGGTAAAGAACGCCGTGATGAGCCATTCGGCGGTGTTCAGGAGCGGAAAGTACCGGTCGTTGATTTCGCGCACGCTTTCGAGCATGACCAACACCACGCTCAGGACGATCAGCCACAGCAGTACCACATCGAACCGCTTTCCGGCGGGCGTATCGGCCTCGAAGATGATGATGTACAACTTTTTACGCCAGCCTTCGCGCGGAGTGAAGGTATTGTTCATGGAGAGGGTCGGGTGGAAGTACCTCAAATGTATCAAACCCAGGCTGATTCCCCAAATTAGCCTTAGCGGTCAGGCATGGGGCTTACCTTGCTGACCAGTTTCTCAAAATTGCCTTTCGTCGGGGACAAGTTGGTGTACTTGTCGATGATCGTCCGGTTCCGGTACACCACAAATGTGTTGCCGGCAGCGGGGTCGATCCGGTTGAGATGTACCTCACTTACCGCATCTCCGAAATCGGGAACCATGGTAAGTGCGAGTCGGCGGATTCCCAGTTCCTCTCCCATGCGCTCGAGCTTTGCCTTGGTACTGTCTGGGTCGTCCCGCGTCTCGGTGATGAAGTACACTTTGAGTACTTCTTGCTTCTCCTGGCTCAATTTCTCCAAATACTTCAGCCACAAGTCCCGGTTGGCGGGTACTTCAGATTTCCCCGCGAAGTACAAAATCCCGTAGTTGCGCCCATATTTGCACACCGGGCAGGCCTTGGAGCCGCGGTCTGCCCCCCAGGCGTGGTAGGGCGTAAACGAAGGACTCTCCTCGCCGATGGAAAGGCCCGATTGGCGACTGCCAGATGCGTTGCCCGGATGGTTGGGAATATGCAGCCCCAAAATGATGTCGTGTCGGGCGATCTGAATTCCATTCTTGACAGCCGGCCTCATGACGCCACTCCCACCCCGGTTTTCCAATGCCTTACGCTTGGTGGTAGTCAACAAGGCGTCGTCGTCGAAGACCAGTTCGTCCACGTAGTACTCGTCGGCGATGTCCGGTTCCTTGATGGCGAGGTGAATGTGCGCCGGGATGTCACGGTCGGGGTAAGCCGCCGGGCGATTGGTGTAAAGCGTATACTGGCCGTCGGCCCCGGTTCTCATCCAGCCGCGCCGCGACCCGTGGCGCGTGTTGGCTAGGCCCGAAGCCTGGCTATTAGCATAAAAACCACGCTCATCGGTCTGCCAGTAGTAGACGATGACATCCGGCGCGGGGGTGCGGCCATCGCTTCGATACACTGTGCCCGTCACCATCAACTTGGTACGGGCCTCGGGCCAGCCAAAACTGGTATCGGTTGAATTGATAAAGGTGGGCATTTCATAGTACATCCGCTCACAGCCGTCACAACCACCGCCGACGAGGGCCGTCGGCGGGCGACTTTCGGCCATCGGCAGTTTTTGCTGACTTTTGGTTTGGCAAGAAATGAGCGAGAATAGAAGCAAGACAAGGAAAAATGGCTTTCTCATGGCAGGAGGATTCGAAAGGCTTTTGAAAAAAGTATTTTCCAAACATATCGGATTAAAGCCTCGCTGTCCATAATTTTCCGCTCAGTCGCGGACATTGGCCGTCGAGTCGCGAATCAGATCAACCGCCCCTTTACTTTTCCGGCATAATGGCGGCTCAGCCGCATTAGCGTGCCGTCGGCCAACTGTACGTCATAATCGCCCGTGCGCCGGGAAGTGACCTTTTGTACTTGCCTAATATTGACAATGCTGGACCGGTGAATGCGCACGAAATCCTCGGGGTTCAGTTGCTTTTCCAACTTGGAAAGACTTTCGGAATACAGCCATTTCCCTTCCACCCCATGCAGCACCGTGTACGAATCCTCCGAACCGATCCAGTCGATCGTATCGGTCGTGAGACGGATCGTTCGGGTCCCCTCTTTAACCAGGAAAGTAGTCAGGTATTCTGGTGTGGTGGCTTTTATCGGCGAGGTTCTCTTTACTTCAACTTTCTTATCTTTTTCGGAAAAACGATTGAAAACCAGCAGCAGCAAGCCGTACGTCAGGATGCCAACGAATAGATCTTCCGAAAGCGATTTTCTTAAAACCCCCTCAAAACGGAAGGTATAGCCCAGAAGTAGGCCGCTGAGAACTGTCATCAGGCCGGAGAAAATAAGTACCTGGGCCAGACTGGACGAAAATGCGACCGCAACATGTTTCAAGGCATTTTGCCGGAAATGAATTACCGGCCATTTTTTGGCCAAATGGGCCACAAGGCTCGTCTGAGGAATGAAAAGCAGCCAATAAATTTTATACAAAATGCTCTCGCTCCAATAAAAAGAGGTGTCTTTCAGGAAAGCAAACCAGGCATCCTGCCCAACGGCCAGCAACGCGACTGCTCCCCACCCGACAGTGTAGTAGAGACGCGATTTATCGCGTCTGGCCGAGTCCCCGGCCCAGGTATATGATCTTGTACCCATATCAAGTTTCGTTTCCTTCTATGTGACGAATCTTTTTGCTTTGCCTGCAGACGCGATAAATCGCGTCTCTACAATCGTTGTATATTTGCCATCAACACCTAACCAATCTAATCCATGAAACACATATTACCAAAGATTCTTTTAGCATTCGGCCTTTTTCTCCTAACAAATGCCACGATCCGAGCCCAGGCCCTCCTCGGCTTCGACGACGACGCTGCCCAAAAAGAATTCGGCTACGAAAAGCAGTTCGACCAGCAGTTGAAGGCTGAAAACCTGCGCGCGCACCTCAAGAAAATGAGTGCCCACCCGCACCACGTCGGTTCGCCTTTTGGTCTTGAAAATGCGCAATATGCAATGAATTTGTTCAAGTCGTACGGCTTCGCGGCGCGCATCGACACGTCCTATGTCCTTTTTCCTACGCCCAAAACCCGCATCGTGGAGTTGGTAGCGCCCACCAAGTTCAAGGCCTCCCTCACCGAACCTGCCCTGAAAGAAGACGCCACCTCGGGCCAAACCAAAGAGCAATTGCCTACCTACCACGCCTTTTCGGCCGATGGCGACGTGACCGCCGAGTTGGTGTTCGTCAACTATGGTATCCCGGAGGATTACGAAGCCCTGAAAAAGATGGGAATCGACGTGAAGGGCAAGATCGTGCTGGCCAAGTACGGCAATTCATGGCGCGGCATCAAGCCCAAAGTAGCCGCCGAAAACGGGGCGATCGGCTGCATCATCTATTCCGATCCCAAGGAAGACGGCTTCTACCAAGGCGATGTGTACCCCAAGGGCGCCTACAAAAACGAAACCGGAGCGCAGCGCGGCTCGGTACTCGACATGCCACTCTATCCCGGTGACCCGCTTACGCCCGGCTATGGTGCTACCAAAAACGCCAAGCGCCTCGACTACAAAGACGCGCCCACGATCATGAAGATTCCGGTACTGCCGATCTCCTACGGCGACGCGCTCCCGTTGCTCAAAGCCCTGGGTGGGGAAGTGGCCCCCGCCGCCTGGCGCGGCGCTTTGCCGCTTACCTACCACGTGGGCCCCGGCCCGGCCAAGGTACATTTGAAGTTGGAATTCAACTGGAACGTCGAGCCGGCCTACAACGTGATCGCGACGATCGACGGCAGTACCTACCCCGACGAGTGGGTGATCCGGGGCAACCACCACGACGGCTGGGTGTACGGGGCCAACGACCCGCTGAGCGGTGCCGTAGCGGTACTGGAAGAAGCCCGCGCCCTGGGCGAGCTGATGAAATCGGGCTGGAAGCCGAAGCGTACGATCGTGTACGCCCTTTGGGACGCCGAGGAGCCCGGCCTGCTGGGCTCGACTGAGTGGGTGGAGGAACGCCAGCCCGAATTGAAAGAAAAGGCCGTGGTGTACCTCAACTCCGACTCCAACGCCCGGGGCTTTTTGTACGCGGGCGGCTCGCATACGCTGGAAAAATTCCTCAACCAGGTGGCCCGCGATGTGACCGACCCGCAGCGCAACGTGAGCGTAGGCGAGCGGCTACGCGCCAAAATGATGGTGGAGGGCAACACCAAGACCAAACAGGAAGCCCGAAACCGTGGCGACCTCCGCATCAGCGCGCTGGGTTCCGGCTCGGACTACACGCCCTTCATCCAGCACCTGGGCATCGCGTCGATGAATATTGGTTATGGTGGAGAAGACGGCGGCGGCGAGTACCACTCGATCTACGATTCATACGACCACTACACGCGCTTCAAGGACACCGACTTTTCGTACGGTGTGGCGCTGGCCCAAACCATGGGACGCTGTGTGTTGCGCATGGCCGATGCCAGGGTACTGCCCTTCGAGTTTGGCAACTTTGCCAATACAGTGCAAAAGTACGCCACCGAAATCAAGCAGAGCGTCGAGACGATGCGAACGCAGGCCGATGAGCACAACAAACTGCTGCAGGAAAATCGCTTTCAACTGGCCTCGGACCCCAAGGAGCCCTTCACCCAGCCCGAGCCGATGACGCAGGTACCTTACCTGAACTTCGCGCCACTGGACAACGCCCTGGCTACCCTCGAAAAGAGCGCCGGCGACTACACCCAAGCCAGCGCAAAGCTCGGTCAGCTGTCGGCCGGGGATTTGAAAAAACTCAATGAGATCCTGTACAAATCGGAGCGGTACCTCACCCATCCCGACGGCCTGCCCCGTCGCAGCTGGTTTCAGCACCAGATTTACGCGCCCGGATTCTACACGGGCTATGGGGTAAAGACACTGCCCATGATACGGGAGGCGATCGAGCAAAAAAACTGGGAAGAGGCGCAGGAAGGGATTCGGCGCGTAAGTACCACCCTCACGCAGTTTGCGGCGCAGGTGGATAAGGCCACCGGATTGGCGAAATAAACCGCACGAATACTAAAACAAAAACGCCGGTCGGGTCCCATGACCGGGTCGGCGTTTTTGTTTTATTGCTCGTAGATTCTAAGCTTGTTGCGGGTCGAAATAAGTTCTTCGTGCATCCGCTCCATTTTTTGTAGCAGATTGAACACGACGTCGATGCCTTCCAGGTTGAGGTCCAATTCACGGTGCATCCGCATTATCTTTCTCGACATGCGCCAACTTTTCCGAGTGAATAAAATGGCTTTTGTTCGACTGACTCGATTTCGATCAGGCCCACTTCGTTGAGGTTGTCGAAGAAAGACTTTTCAACCTGGAATTGGATACAAAGATTGTCGAGCGGGATTAGGTTTTCCTGGTTTCATGACGTTCTGAGTTTAGCCAGTTCGTTAAACAATTCTTTCTCTTTTTCACTAAGGTCGGTGGGAAGGTTCACCCGGTAGGTCACATACAGGTCGCCGAAGGACCCTTCCTTCTTGTACACCGGAAATCCTTTGCCTTTCAGTTTTACTTTTGTACCGCTTTGGGTACCCGGCGCCACGTCGAGCTTCACCTTTCCGTCGAAAGTATCTACGATTATTTCACCACCCAACACGGCTTTGTAGAGATCCAGTTGTTCGGTAGCGTACAGATTGTTTCCTTCGATCGTAAAATTGGTTTGATTGACAATCGAAAAAGTAATGTATAAATCCCCCTTCGGTCCACCGTTGACACCCTCCCCGCCGTAGCCCGTGATTTTGATCACTTGCCCGTCCTTTACGCCCGCCGGAATAGTGAGTCGTATTTTCTTTCCATTGACGGTAATCGTCCGTTTTTCGGTATTGTATACTTCCCGCAGCGTGAGGGTCAAAGCGGCGTTGTAATCCTGACCCTTATAGTTGCGGCTACTCCGCCCGAAAGGATCGCCTCCGCCAAAAGACGACCCGCCCCCGCCGCCAAACATCGACTCAAAAAATTCGGAGAAATCGCCGCCGCCCGAAAAACCGCCGCCCCCTTGGCCACCACCCGGTTGGCCGTACCCCGGTTGGCCGTACCCCGGTTGGCCGTACCCTCCGTACTGCCGTCGTTGCCCGGCTTGCTCGAATTGGTCGGCGTGTTTCCAATCCTTGCCGTACTTGTCGTACTTCTTGCGGTTCTCGGCGTCGGTCAGGACCTGGTTGGCCTCATTTATTTCCTTGAATTTTTTCTCAGCATCCTGATCGTTGGGGTTGATGTCGGGATGGTACTTCCGGGCCAGTTTACGGTAAGCTTTCTTGATTTCACTCTCGGTGGCGTCTTTCTTTACGCCCAGCACTTTGTAGTAATCTATGTATTCCATCGATGAAAAATTAAAGGCACGGCCTTTGGTGGCGGGTCAATTTATAAAAAGTTCTCGTCCAAAAATACCATTCCCTGCTTAAACATCCCCGATCTTTATCAATCAGCACTGGCAAGGACAACACCGATGGTACATCTTCCGGTCGTGACGCAGTACTTGGAGCTCTGATTTTAACCTATTCCATACCGCCAAATAGTAACTGATTCGGTCAAACTTTATGAGTCGGGAATTTAGCTTTGTTACGCATCGACAAATTATTGTTTTTGCTTAATTTCTATTTTCATTTAAAATAAATAATGGCGTTATTTGCCGAAATCTACATACAAAACCAATACATTATGAATCTGGAAGACATCCGCTTTTTTAGTCCCAAAGAAAACAAAGCCACACGCAAACCAAGGTCCAAAGCCGAAAGTAACGACGCCACCACCGGGTACATTACCGGTACGGGTAAGGTAATTATCCCCCAAAAATCGGCCGACGAAGTCGGAATCGAATCCGAAAATGCCACGTTCATGGTGGGTATGCAACAGAACAAGCGCAAGCTCAAATCACTCTACATCGTACCCGCTTCCGACGATCAGGAAGGTACTTTTGAAATGAAAAACAGCGGCCGCAACAACTTCATCGCCCTGGGCGTGATTTTGGAGAAGAATGGTCTCGATTTTCAGAACAACAAATACACCTTCGACATCAATCCGTTCAATTTCGACGGCGATGTGACGGGTTTTGAGTTGAAGCTCAACACCCCGACCCCCAAAACCAAGAAGCCCGGCCGCAAGCCAAAAGCACAGGACGAATAGCCAAAGCTTATCAAAAAAGCCGGGAGACTTTCAGAGCGAAAGTCTCCCGGCTTTTTTGTTTATTTCGCCATCAATTTCGCGCGTATCTATTGTGAATAAATCGAACCCTCAGTACTACGCCCCTTTACCCCGCAAAAAATCCTCCTCCAAGATCGCGTAATGATAATTATCCTTCCACTCGCCGCGGATGGGCAGAATTTTACGGCGGATTCCCTCACAAATCAATCCCGCCTTTTCCAGTACCCGCATCGAACGCGCATTTTCGGTGGCGACGCCCGCCTCAATGCGGTGTAGTTTCAATTTCTGAAAACCGAACTCAAGCATCCCCTTCACTACCTCGGTCCCGTAACCCAGGTTCCAGAATTCAGGCAGCAGGTTGTAGTGCAGCTCGGCCCGCGCGAAGCGGTCGTTGGAGAGATCCATTCCGGCTTCGCCGATGAAAACACCGTCCTCCGCACGACGCAGTACCCAGCCGTAGTTTGTCCGGGGTACCTGGTCGGCATCTTCCAGCGCCGAAAGCATCACGGCAAGCGTATCGCCCTGGTGCTTCGGGACGCCGATGGTATTGAAAGCCGCGACTGCCTCCACACAATGCAGTTGATGAATCAGCGGCACGTCGTCCCAAGTCATCTCCAGCATTAGTAACCGCTCGGTTTTAAGCTCCATCATCGATTCAATTTTATCTTCGTTAAATTTGGCCCTGTCAAAAAACCTAATTCTCGATAACCTAACACCCACCTATGGCGCTTCTACAAGAACATTTTGGATTGAATGGCAAGGTAGCCATCGTAACCGGGGCCAGCAAAGGCATCGGTGAGGCCATCGCCCGCTCTCCTGGCCGACGCCGGAGCGAAGGTAGTCATCAGCAGCCGCAAACAAGACGACCTTGACACGCTGGCCGATGAGATGCGGACGCAAGGCGCCTGGAAGTGACCGCCATCGCGGCGCATGTCGGCGATTTTGCCCAATTGGAAAATCTGGTGACCAAGACTATCGAAACCTACGGCGGCGTGGACATCCTGGTCAACAACGCGGCGGCCAATCCGCATTACGGTCCGACGCTTGAGTTTCCGGCCAGCGCTTTTGACAAAATCATGCAGATCAACGTGCAGGCACCCGCCGAACTGACGCGGCTCGTGCACACCAGCATGAAGGCGCGCGGCGGCGGTAGCATCATCAACATCAGCAGCATCGCGGGTCTGACGCCCGATCCCGGCCTAGGGATGTACAGCGTCAGCAAAGCGGCGCTCAACATGCTCACCAAGGTACACGCCAAAGAATTGGGTAGCGACGGCATTCGGGTCAACGCCATTTGTCCGGGCCTGATCAAGACCAAGTTCAGCCAGGCGCTTTGGCAAGACGAAAAAACGCTGGAACGCTTCACGAAGCGACTGCCCGTCGCCCGCATGGGCACCGTGGACGAAATCGCCGGGCTAGCCCTTTTCCTGGCCTCGTCCGCCGCGGGCTATTGTACCGGGGGCATCTACACGGCCGACGGCGGGACGACAATTTGAGGTTAGGTTGTTAGGTTGTTAGGTTGTTAGGTTGTTAAATTGTAAATTATTAAGTTCGTAATTAATTCATTGCCAGCAATTATTTATTAGTCAGGACCACTGGATTTAGCATTATGCAAGCCTTAGCCGACTACTTCGCGCATATCCCATCCGCCCACCGCAGCGCCATCTTAGTGGGCGGCATAACGCTTTTCTGGCTGATCGAGGGTGCGCTACCGCTATTCCGGTTTTCTTATAATAAATGGCGGCACGCGGGGCTCAACTTCTTTTTTACCCTCACCACGATCATCATCAATTTTGCGATGGCCTTCGTGCTGGTCAAGTCCAGCGACTGGGCCGTGGCGCAGCAGTTCGGCGTCCTGCAATGGCTACCCGAAATGCCGCTCTGGCTTTTTGCGTTGACCGGGATGCTATTGCTCGATTTGGTGGGAGCCTACTTCGTCCACTGGACCGAGCACAAAGTGAAGTGGATGTGGCGGTTCCATCTCGTCCACCATACCGACACCCACGTGGACACCACCACCGCCAACCGCCACCATCCCGGCGAGAGCGTGTTTCGGTTTGTGTTCACGGTAGCGGCCGTAGTACTGGCGGGTGCCCCGATGTGGCTGGTGTTTTTGTACCAGGCGCTGTCGGTGGCGCTGTCGCAGTTCAACCACGCCAACATCGAACTGCCCGAGCGGGTAGATAAGGTACTGAGCTGGCTGATCGTGACGCCCAACATGCACCACGTGCACCATCATTACGTGCAGCCCTACACCGATACCAACTACGGTAATATTTTCTCAGTCTGGGATCGCCTGTTCGGCACATTTGCGCGGGAGAAAGGTAAAAATCTGGTCTACGGCATCGACACCCACATGGAAGCACACGAGAACGGGCAGCTGGGGAATCTGTTGAAGGTACCTTTTCAGAAGTACCGGGTACCGGTGGGGACGGAATCCTCGGACAGTGGGCCGCAAGTGAGGTAATACTGGAAAAGCCGGACCATTTTGGCCCGGCTTTCTCTTGAAATGAATCTCTGTATAACGAGGAGTTCGATTCCTACTACTTGATATTGATACCTGTCAAAGACGATATCTGAGCTGAAAACTGGCATTGTTTCCTATAATAGGATAATCGGGAAAAATAAAGGTACCCAGCTTCGCCCCTACCAAAAAATGGTCTGTAACCTTTGTGTAGGCCTCCAATGTAATCGGAAAACCCAAATCGGTATTCGACACATGGTAGTTTGAGCCCGAAGTCGGGGTTCTGACTTCTACGTTTCTTCCCATAGTGATCAACCCGGCTCCTGCTCCTATTTGAACGGTAGATCGATCGATATTTAGTAGTTTGTATTTTACCTGAAAGTTGCTTTGCAGTTCGGTGGCCCTGTTTATTGGAATACCGCCAAGTGTAGAGGTGGAAGAACCTTCCATACGATAGAAGTACTGCGTAGTGAGAATACCGGCAGCGAAAGCCCACCGCTTCTTGTGGTGGTACTCGAATTCGCCGTTAAAAACTCCGCCGCCCGTTATTGGTCTCATCGACGGGGTTGAATAATAACCGCCGCCCAAAACAATGTCGAATCGGCCATTCTGTGCGTGAAGCGAGCAGCAGCCCAGCAGAAAAATCACGACTGTGGAAGTGAGTACTTTGAATCGTTTCATAATCTTCGTTTAGTTAGCATTTTAGGGCAAATTTATTGCTGTTTTCTGAAATATTTTCTTACGTTTTAATAAATATTTTTGGTTGGCCATAAATTACTGATGATGCTTATAAATTGAGGTTGGGGTTAGTGCCAAATTACGTTCCGGGCGACCCATTCAGACCATGGCCAGGATGCCATATCCTGCCCGCAGCATAGGCTCAGACAGACGATTGTAATAAGTTTGCTTTCCATGGTAGTATGTTCCAGAGAGTCGGTTTGAAGCGTTAGACTGCACTTAATTAGCGAACCAGGACATACTTTACATCCCGCCGTACCTCTCCAGTGGCGAGGTCTTCCTCCGCGTCGGCTTGTAATTCCATCCTGTTGGATTCTTTTTGATCGATATTGTAGACCTGAGCACGGCCTATCGCTTCGTTAGGCAATTCCTTTTTCACGTCCCTCAGATACATGATATCGACGGCGTTGCTCGAGAAGCTGAATGACAGTTCAAATTTGAACTCCTTGCCGTCGATGATTTGAACCCCTTCCTGCCGAGTGTACTCCGTGTTCCCGAAAGTAGTTTCACCGAAGACTATCTTTCCCAAGTCTCCCTCTTTGACTTGCACCTTCCCACCGTCGAGGTAGCTTACCTTTTGGATGCTCCATACGCCTGCTACTTCCTTAGACTTTTTGTCGTAATCGCCTTCTTCACAGGAGAAGAAGAAGAGGCTTGCCACCAGAATCGTTGCGATCTTTTTCATGATTTGATTGAGATTTAAGTTGATTGAGTTTGTTTTGAGAAGATTTACTAATCTGCCCGACGCCCCACAGGTTCGCTTTTTTCTAAAAACGATAGCCTATGCCAATTCCCGCCATTGGGTTGAAGCCGGTGGCTTTAAACTGGGCGAAACCCACATTGGCTTTCGCCAGGATGCGGGGCGTGAAGGAGTAGCTGTACTCGCCCGTCAGGTGATAACCGAAGTTTTCCTCGATCTCGTCTCGCCGCAAAAACTCGACATCGACTAGTTTCGGTGCTTCCAAACCTTCGAAAAACAGATGTATACCCAGCGGCCGATCGTCCTTGCGCGACCAAATCGATGGGCCCACACCTAAGCGGAGCGCGTGCCGCTCGCTTTTCAGAAAATCGTAAGAGACCGTCAGGTCGATGGTAGTGCGCTGCGACCGTTTGCCGTACGAAAAGAACTTGCCACTCACGCTGTCGTTCACCCCCGGCGCGCTCGCGCGGCCGAGCCGGGCACCCACCGCAAAGCGGCTGCCGATCAGGTTCCTGCGGTAAGCAATGCCGTAACCCGATCCCGACTCCGGGGTGTTGCCGAGGTCTATGTAGTTTACGTCGATGCTTACTTCACTACCAAAACCTGGGTTTTGAGCTTGCAGGACGGAGCAGCAGAGCAGGCTGGCGCCAATAGCTAGGATGAGTTTGTTTTTCACACTATTATTTTATTTTGTAATAGGCATATAAGCCCAGCAGCGACGCCAAATCTGCCTTGGCGAGTTTGACGAACTGGACATTCCCCATCACCGAAAGTTTTTTGGATAGCCTGACATCGAGTTGTAAGCTCAAATTAGTTCCCAAGCTCCAATATTGGTTATGTTGCAACTCATAACTGGTTACTTCGGTTCCCACAAAGCTTAGTCTTTTGGTCACTTGATCGTCTACGCGCCAGAGCGAAGGCCCGGCAGCAATGCCCAAATGACTTCCCCCAAATTTGAGTAACGAATATCGGGCGGCCAGATCGACAGTAAAACGTTTCCTGAGTTCAGGCACTTGGTGAAAAGTGTTATCCACGCCCTTATAATGCAGGTACCCTACATCTGCCGAAACGAACAGCCTTCTCTGGAACTGATGCTGGAAGGAAAGCTTGGGCATAAATGTCAAATCATCGGGCGCATCGAGCGGTAACGAACTGACACCTAGGCCGATTCGATTGCTATTAGCACGTTGGGCTACGCTTGACACAGCAAAAACGAAGATCATTAAAATAATACACAGTAAATTTTTCATAAAAATCCTGACTAATAAAAAGAGTGGCCAGAGCATTGTCGCTTTGGCCACTCTTCAACGGTGATTATTGCGTGACAGTAGGAAGGACAAAGGAAACATTTGCTCCATTACATCCAACTACTTGACCATCCCAAGATGCCCAAGGTCCGCCAGTCAAATTACCAACTTGGTAATAAGTACCATGCCCCTGACTATTCGGATTCGCTATGTAAAAAGCATTTCTTGAAATCTTCCAGTTTCTTATTATTTCGTCCTGGGTTTGTACTTTGATACTATATCCCAAAGAGCCGTTCTGTTTCTGCCCTCCAACGCTTAATGTGGTGTTTACTGAGCCAGTAAAAGTGGCCTCACCTTTGGTATCCTCTTCGTATATTCCAAAAACCTGTTCCTTGTTATCAACCTCCCAGTCAAGGTCCCAAATCGCATTTATATTTATTGGATTACAAGAGCTTATATCAGATCTAGAAATGTCAATAGAAATCAAGTCACCTGTAATATTCGTTATCTGTCCATTTGGATCGTACGACAAGTACCCGCTGCCTCTGAACACTTTTATTTCAGATCCGTTTCCATTCCCTGTAAAACTCACAAGTGCGTCATACTGCTTCTTACAACGGATCGCGCCTAAGAAAACTGTACTAATTGAATTCGTCCTTGACCCCTTCAATTTGTTTGTGTACTTTTTCTTGACATCGGCCCCTCCCACGCAAATAATATGGGTTGGATGCTGAATAGCGTAGGCGTCGTCAACTACTACTTTCTCCTCGCAGATGTCTTTACCGCATTTTTTCAAGCGGATTCCGGGAGCTTGGTTGACATCTTCCTTGGGAGGCATCACGATGGTGATTTCATCGTATTTTTTGCCCTGGTGCTTGTCCGAATACGGAAAATAGATGGCTACACCATTTTCAACCAAATAATCAGAAAAATCACCTTGCGCCGTTCTGAGTCGTGGATTACTGCCCAAAAGTTTGGTGTATTCGGTCTGGAAAGCTGTTTTGAAATTGCCGGATGTTTTCAAACGAGCGTTCTTAAACCAGGGACTGGCTTCAGGACTGAGCAGGTCTTTGAGCACGATGTTTTCGTCAGAATAGAACCCGGTTCCAATAAATTCGTTGACCTCGCTGACGACGTTTTCGTCGGCGTACATCTTCTTCAAAACTTCGGAGAAAGCACTGACTCTCTCATGCAGCTCATCGATATCCTTGTCCGTGATTTGGCCATAGTGGTCCACAGCTGGCACTACTACTTTCGCATCGCCGGATATTTGCACCGGACTTACTTCCAGTGCGTCTTCGTTCCGCTGGCACGACATTGCAAAGAGCAATGTCGCAGTACAAACAAAGCATAAAAACTTTTTCATCACAAAAGAAAATTAATCAAAATGATATTGTTGAGAATTAGTTGCCTGCTAAGCTGGCAAGCTTCGGTTTGCGTCAAATTTTTTGGAGCAAACCGCTCTTTTGATTTTACTTTCCCTTATATTCGTTCCGGTTTAGATGTGATACATATTTGAACTGTTATCAAAAGCCCCACGCTCCGTTGCCAAACTGATGTGGGGCCTTTTTCTTTAAGATCGATACAAATTAATGACGGGTTTTAAATTCAATCGCTTGTCCAAACGCAATAATCCGCTTGCGCTTAAGCAATTTTTCATTTGCCCAAATGAAAGCGGATTAGCTTGACTTACTGTAAATCAGCAATATAGCTACGCAACTACCTAAATATCCAATTTTATACAAGAAAATAATGTCACTATTTTCTCCGGCTTAGAGAGTTCATTTTCTCCGCCTTTTGCCACTGCGAACGCGGCTGATGGTACCGGGAGAAAGTTCGAGGTAGGAGGCAACGTGCTGGTTCTGTACCCGCCCGTCGAGGTTAGGAAATAGTTCCAGAAACATGAGATAGCGCTCCTGGCTGTTCCGAGCCCGGAACAGCCGTTCCCGTTTGAGAAGGTACTGCATTTGGTTTTCGGAAAGTCGCCTGCCGAGGACATTAGCGGTGGGGTCGAGTTCGTAGAGCGTGTTTAGTTCGTCATAAGTCAACGAAATCAGGGCGGACTTTTCGTGGAGTTGCACACTACCCGGCAAGGGAATCTGATGGCGATGGCTGGACGGGAAATACAGGGCTTCGCCCTCGTCGGCAAACCATCCGGTCGTTTCACTGTCGTCCTCGGTGACGAAATAATTTCTCAACAAGCCCTTATGAATGTAATAGAGGCTGTCCACTACTTGGTCGCCGGACAGCAGGATTGTGTTTTTGGCAAGGTCGCGCAATACGAGTTTTTGGGCGAGGTAATGCCGGGTGAAATCGCTCAACGGGCACAATGAAGCGAAATAATCAATGCAGGCCTGCTTGGGGTCGGTGGTGGCGGGTGAGGACATAGCGCATCTTTTCGGAAAAAGCCTAATTTTTTCAAGATACAAAAAAATGACATTGAAGAATGATTTATTCAAATAGACTGTAACGAAACGAACGACAGATGCCGCGCCGTCGCTTGGCTCCGCCGAGCGACCACTATCCACGAGCCCTCTGGGCGACACCAACCCCGCAAAATAAGAATTCGTACCTTTCGGGCGATTTTAGCCGAAAAGAATCTTAATTTTGCGCTCGATTACCCACCTTCTGAAGGAAATGACCCAGGAATCTCCGCACACTTTGACTCAACCACACCCGCTTAGCGGCGAACTGCGCCTCAAAATTCTCGGCCTATACAACCAGGCCCACGCCGGGCACATCGGGTGCTCGCTGAGCTGCATCGACCTGATGATCGGGGTTTTGATCTTGGGTAAAAATCCAAAAGACACCTTTCTGCTATCCAAGGGCCACGCCGCCGCTTCGCTCTACGCTTGCCTGAACTACCTGGGCGAAATCAGCGATGCCGACCTTGAAACGTACTATAAAGACGGTACTCACCTACCCGCCCACCCGGCGGCCGGGCACTACGCGGGCATCCCGTTCGCGACGGGCTCGCTGGGCCACGGGCTGCCGATCGCCACGGGCATCGCCCACGCGGCCAAGCTGCTGGGCGAAGACAGCTACGCCTACGCGCTGCTGTCCGACGGCGAAACCAACGAGGGTACCACCTGGGAGGCGGCGCACTTCGCCATTCAGCACCGGCTCGACAACCTGTTCATGTTCGTCGACAAGAACGGCTTGCAGGGCTTCGGCACTACCGACGAAGTGCTCGGCGACACGGCCGATCCCGCCAAGTGGGCGGCCATCGGCTTCGAGACGATCGAGATCGACGGGCACGATGTGGCGGAAATCCAGCGTACTTTGCAGGAATTGAAAACCCACAAAAACGGGAAACCCAAAGCCGTCATCGCCCACACCGTGAAAGGAAAGGGCGTTAGTTACATGGAAAACAAATTGGAGTGGCACTACCTGCCCATGAATCCCGAACAATACGAAGCCGCCCGGAACGAAATCAGCGAGCGCTATCCCCTTGCCCCAACCCATGCCTGATACACTACTGCCCTACCAGGAAAAGATCCTGCAACTGAAAGGCCCCGTTCTGGTCTTCGGTGCCAGCGGTTTTATCGGTGTCAATCTTTTTTATGAGATATTCAAGCTGCGCCAGGATTGCTACGCGCTCACGCACGATGCCACCAAAGCCTGGCGGTTGAAGGCGCTCGATGTACCCACCGAAAACGTGGTGCACTGCGATATTCTGTCTGGCAATTCGGTGCGGGAGGTATTTGAAAAGTACAAACCGCGCACGATATTCAACCTGGCAGCTTACGGTGCGTACAGCAAGCAGAGCAGCGTCAACCTCACCTACGAAACCAACGTGGTGGGTACCGTCAACATCCTGCAAAACTGCTCGACCGAGATGGTCTACATCCACGCCGGCAGCAGTTCGGAGTACGGCTTCAACTGCACCGCCCCTACCGAAACCGACCGCGTGGAACCCAACAGCCATTATGCCGTTTCCAAGGTATCGGCGGCTTATCTGCTGGAATTCTACGCCAAAGTACAGGGGTTGAACACGCTCAATCTGCGGCTGTATTCCATCTACGGTTATTGGGAAGAACCCGACCGCCTGATTCCCCGCCTGATCGAGAAAGCCCGTCACGATGCGCTACCCTCGTTCGTCTCGCCCGACATCAGCCGCGATTTTGTGTTTATCGAAGATTGTCTGGATGCGTTTATTTCGGCCGCGCTAGGCGTGAACGAGTCGAACCGAGGAAAATCCTATAATATCGCCACCGGCAAGAAGACGACCATCGGTGATTTGGTGGACGTGACGCGCGAGATTTTCGACTTAAAGGTGCAGCCCGAATGGGGTAGCATGACCAACCGCAAGTGGGACCTTGCCGACTGGTACGGCGACCCGACCGCCGCCGCCGATGACCTCGGTTGGCGCGCCACGACGCTCCTGGCCGACGGCCTGGCGAAGACCAAGGCCTGGCAGGATGGCGTCGACTACGAAAGCCAGATTATTCCGGCGTTCGAGAATCCGACGATCAACCCGATCATCACGGCCATCATTGCCTGTTATAAGGACGCCCAGGCGATTCCGTACATGTACGAGCGGCTGGTGACGATGTTCAACGCGTTGAAAGTCCGGTACGAGATTATTTTCGTCAACGACAATTCGCCGGACAATCAGGAGGAAGTCATCGACGGACTTTGCGACCGCGATCCCAACGTGGTGGGCATTAGTCACTCGCGTAACTTTGGTTCGCAATCGGCCTTTTTGAGCGGGATGGAAATCGCGCGCGGCGATGCCGTAGTACTGATGGACGGCGACTTGCAGGACCCGCCCGAAATCATCCCGGATTTTTACGAAAAGTGGAGCGAAGGCTTCGACGTCGTGTATGGCGTCAGGACGCAACGCGAAATGAAGCCCCAAATCCACTTTTTCTATAAGCTGTTTTACAAAATATTCCAGAACCTCAGCTACATCAACATCCCGCGCGACGCCGGGGACTTTCTCGATGATCGACCGTAAGGTGGTGAAGGAACTGGTGGCGCTGCCCGAAACCGAGCAGTTCCTGCGCGGGCTGCGGGCCTGGGTCGGCTTTAAGCAAACAGGAGTACCTTACGTGCGGCCCGAGCGAATGTTTGGCGTGTCGACCAACAACTGGCGCAAGAACATCTGGTGGGCTAAGAAGGCGATCTTCTCGTTCAGTTTTGCCCCGCTTGAACTGATGAGCTACGCGGGATTTTTCCTGACGGGCCTGTCGTTCCTGGGTATCGTCTGGCAAATCGCCGCCCGACTCCTGGACTTCGATCCGCGCACGCCCTACGGCGTTTCGACCATCATTATATTAGTAATATTCTTCGGGGGTTTGACCATTCTGGGTATCTCGTTTTTGGGCGAGTACATTGCCAAGATCTTCGAGGAGACCAAGAAAAGACCTAAATTTATCCGCACCCGCATTCGACGCGGCGCCAAGGCCTACAAATCAGCCGACGAAATCAGGACGCTGGTGAAACATTTGAACAAATGAGAGTAGAATTTTCACAATCCATAGAACAGCTGGCCACCGAGGACGAATCCATCGTTTTCATCACCGGCGACCTGGGCTACAATGCCTTTGAAAATCTGCGCGATACGCTGGGCAACCGCTTTATCAACGCGGGCGTCGCCGAGCAAAACATGGTGGGCGTGGCGGCGGGAATGGCCTACAAAGGCTACAAGGTATTCTGCTACAGCATCGCGCCCTTCGTGGTGTACCGTTGCCTGGAGCAGTTTCGTAACGACGTTTGCTTTCATGACCTGCCCGTGTTTCTCGTCGCCAACGGCGGTGGCTACGGCTACGGTATCATGGGCAGCACGCACCACACGCTGGAAGATTTGGCCTGCCTAAGCGGCTTGCCGCACGCTACTTCCTACGTACCTGCTTTTTCAGATGAGATCGTACCTTTTGTAAATCAAATAGTTGAAAAAAGCGCTCCCGCGTACCTGCGGCTCGGGGCGGGTAAGAAGACTCCGGAAGGTAGCATCCAATCCGGCTCTTTCAAGATCGTGCGCCGGCCTGAAAACGCGGACATTACCGTCGTGACGCTCGGCCCGATCACCAACAACGCCCTGGCCGCCATCGCCGGACATCCTGATTTGGAAAGTACGGTCACGGTGATCGCCGCCAATACTTTTCCGCTCCAAATGTCGGCGGAGGTGAGGGAAATCCTGACGTGCTTCCGGCCAAGATTATCGTGGCCGAAGAGCACAACAGCATCGGCGGACTCGCCCAGCAACTTTCGGTGCAAATGCTCGAAATGGGCATTCATCCCGAATCGTTCGTAAGCCTGCGGGCGCAGGGGTACCCCGAAAAGCGCTACGGCAGTCAGCAGTACCATCAGCAGCGCTCCCAGCTCGACGCGGAGAGCATTCGGCAATCGCTCCTTCAATTTTTGCAAAAGGCATGAGCAAAAGGGCTTCCCAAATCCTTGTGAGCCTGACTTTACTCATCCCCGTCGGAGTTTTCTTCTGGGTGTGGGAGTACTACGCCATCAGCATCCCCAAGTGGGACGACCACGCCCTGAAAGCGTTTTTGGTCGAGTACCTCGACGCGAGTACCTTTTCCGAGAAAATAGCCACCCTATTCCAGCAGCACAACGAGCACCGCATTTCGGTGACCCGCTTCGTGGCTTTGTTGGACTACAAGATATTCGGCGCGCTGAACTTCAAGCGCCTCATGTTTTACGGCAACCTCACATTGCTGGGGGTCGTGGCTTTGTGGTGGGTACTATTAAAAAACAATCAAAAGCCGCTCTACGCCCTCATCCCGGTGCCGTTCATCTGGCTTACACTGTCGCACTACGAGAACATGTACTGGGGCATGGCCTCGGTTCAGAATTTCGGCGTGGTGGCCCTGGTACTCTGGACGGTTTACTGCGTAGTGTCGCGGCGGCGGGAACTGTTCATCCTGGCGCTCGGCCTGGCCGGGTTGGCCTGTCTGACCAGTGGGAATGGGCTACTGGTACTACCCATCGGAGCCGTACTATTGTTTTTGGCCCCGCGCTGGCGACGGCTGATTATTTGGCTGGTAGTGAGTGGACTGTACTTGTTTGTTTATTTTTATTCTTACCAATCCTCACCTGCTAATCCTGACGCGAAATTCGGCTTAGGGCTTTTTCTCAAAGGATTTCTTTATTTTCTGGGGTCATTCGCCGAGAGCTTTCCGGTGCAGAACCACCAAAACGCCTGCTTTATTTTGGGCGGCATACTGCTGCTAGTCGCGATTTCGATCGCCTCCACCACCCTGTTCCGCATCGTCAAGAATCGCTACGAGTACGATTTCGCCAAAATCACCGACTTGTTTTGTCTAGGGGTTCTGATATTCGTTTTGGGTACCAGCCTGGTGGTGGTGTACACCCGCGTGGGTTTCGGGCTGGATGGGTTGCTGACGAGTCGCTACAAAATCTATTCATTCCTCTTGCTTTTGGTGGCCTACCTCTACGTCGTCATTCCGATACGTGGGAGCTTTTTATCGCCCTATGTGTCCGGGATTGTGTTTTTCAACGCGCTCTACTCCATATTCAGCTACCACTACCATCTGGTCGATGCCTTTAACCTGCGCAAATTCCAGACCACCCAGTACTTCAACGCCAACTACCCCGACCGCACCCTGGCGCACTATCAGGATACCACCCTGGCCGGTACCCTGGCGGAGCAACCCGTCGTTTTTTACCAAAAATGGCTCCCGTTGATACAAGTGGCCTCCCGCCAATCGTTTTCGGGACAGACTGCGGGCCTGTCGGGCCTGGCAAAAAGTACCAGTGTGAAAACTACCGCCGAAAGCTTCATCGTGAGCAACCCTACCTACCAAAGTCAGCGCTTACAGGACAGTGGTGTGTACTTCGTGCTGAGCTCGGCCAAGCGGTACTACCTGTTTCCGGCCTATCGCCAGCGCAATACCAACCGCAAGCAGCTTTTCCTCAACCAAACCTACTTCGCCGCTGGTTTTCAGAGCGAGATTTCTTTTTCGGAGGTCGAGCCGGGTCGCTATGCCTTCGGTATCGTGGCCCAAAAGGGCGATCGCGTCGGGATCATGATGCAACGCGATTCGCTGGTAGCTAGAGAAGTAGAAACAAAAAAAATAAGGACTAACTGGTAATATGCGCGCAACCAAAAACGGCTATCTTCTCCAACTCGACGGGCTTCGGTTTCTGGCGGTGGCGCTCGTGCTCGTGGATCACTGGCTGGCCGAGTTCAACACCATTCCGTACGGACCACTAGGCGTAACGCTCTTTTTCGTACTGAGCGGCTTCCTCATCACCCGGATTCTGATGGTGAGCCGGGAGAAAAACGTGGGGGTGGAAGGCGGCATGGGTAATTACCTGAAGAAATTCTTCATCCGCCGGACGCTACGCATTTTCCCCATTTACTACCTTACGGTCGCAGTGCTGTACGTGCTGAACGTCCCACCCGTCCGCGATACCATCGGCTGGTGCGTGCTGTACGCAACCAACATCTACATTGCTTACAATCAGCACTGGATGGGCGTCATCGACCATTTTTGGTCGCTGGCGGTGGAGGAGCAATTCTATATCTTCTTCCCCTTCCTCATTTTTTTGGTACCCCGCCGCTGGGTCGTCGCTACGCTGGTGTCGATGATCGTGCTGAGCGTGGTACTGCGCCTGTATTTTTTCCTGGCGGGCTACGAGTGGATGGTCAACTACGTGTCGATGCCCATGTGCCTCGACTCATTCGGATTAGGCGGTCTGATGGCTTGGATTCAGCTGCGCAAGCCGGAGATGTTCCAGAAATTATTCAGCAAAACGTGGTTGATCTGGCTGAGCCTGGCGGGTTGGGTTCTGGTTCAGTTTTGGTCCAAGTCGCATGTCGAAATCCACAACATCGCCAACGACGTCGTGGATCGGTTGGTGAGCTCGATCTTCTGCTTTTTCCTGATTGGGAAGGCCGTGATTGGGTACACGGGCGTGATGAAGTGGTTTCTGGAAAATCCGGTAAGTGCTTACCTGGGCAAAATCAGTTACGGGATGTACTTGTACCACAATTTCATCTACAACCACTTTCATACCCAACCCGGCCATCCTACGTTGCGGATTTTAAACAAAATCAAAGGCTGGGCCCCCGCCCTGGGCGATTCGCTGGTATTTCAGATGGTACTATTCTTTGCCCTCACTGCCTTACTGGCCGCGCTATCGTGGCAACTCATTGAAAAACCCATCAACAATCTTAAAGACCGCTATGCGCGCTAGGTGGTGATGGATAGTGGGAAATGCGTAATTTTGCGGTTAAGAAGGAAAGGAGGATGAAGGGAAAAAGCCACCAAACGGATTGTCATGCTGAGCGGACGGTGCCGCCCGGCGGTCGAAACACTCGATGCGCAATGGTATCATATAGGATCGGGTTCCCAAATCAACATCAATTACACGATTCAACAATTACACAAACTAACAGCACCTTGTTACTAAGCATCGTAATGCCCGCCTACAATGAAGCCGACTGCATTGAAAAGGTGGTCAAAAATTGGACGGACTTTCTGAAAAATAAATTTCCCAATGATGAGACTACACTCATCGTCATCAACGACGGCTCCAAGGACGCCACCGGCGCACTCCTGAACAAAATGGCACCGACCAATCCGCGGCTTACGGTCATCAACCAGCCCAACGGCGGCCACGGCAATGCGGTGGTCAACGGCTATAAGAAAGCGGTGGCACTGAACGCGCAGCACGTGTTCCAGACCGACAGCGACGACCAATTCGTAACCGAGGACTTCGACAAGCTCTGGAATCACCGCCACGACTCGCGTTTCATCCTCGGCTACCGCGAAATTCGTCACGATGCCTCCGTGCGCTTGTTCATCACCCGCGTACTGCGGGGCACGATCTCGACGGTGTACGGCACCTACATCCTGGACAGTAACATTCCGTTCCGGCTGATCGAAGGAAATTTCCTCAAAAAACTGATGCAGGCGCTGCCCGACCCTCCCCCCTTTGCGCCTAATATTTTCCTGTCGGTTATGGCTAAGAAGGCGGGCGAAAAGCTGTATGATATTCCGATTACGCACAAGGACCGCGAGACGGGCACGGTTTCCATCGTCAAGTGGAATCTTTGGAAAGTGTGCGTCCGTAGCTTCCGCGAACTGCTCCGCTTCCGCATGGAGCTCAACGATAAGGTGAAGGGGCTGAAAGTGTAACAATAAATTGGGGTAAGGGTCAACGGATAAGGGTTAACGATGCACGGATGTCTATCTATGCAGGTCGAAAGTTAAATCGTAAAACGCCGTTTGACCGCTAACCGTTAACCGTTGACCCTCTTGAATTCTAAACGATACACGCTCCCGGTCATAGTCCTCGCCATACTGGCCGTAGCTGCTTATCTGCTGCTGCGCGGGCGCAACAGCTCGGCGGCCTGGCGGTTCATCCCGACCAGCGCCAATGCCGTCTTGACCAGCGACCGCCTGCAGGATTCCACGTTTTTGGTGACGGAAGCTTCGATCAACGTCAAGCAATTTCCGCTGATCAGTCAGGCGACTGAGAGTTTGTCGCTGCTGTTGTGGATCACGCGCGATATTCCGGTATTTGAAAGTACTTTAAAAGGTAAACTCGTCACCTATTCCTACCATCCACGCACTTCGGCGGGCTTTGGAGTGATCATGTACGTACCCCTGGACGGCCAGGAAGAGATCGACTGGTGGACCAAACCCAATCGGCCCGATACGCGCGTAATGCGCCACACGTTCCAAAACACAGCCATCACCGATATTAATAACACCGCCTCCAAGCCGGTATGCTCCTACATCATCAGGGACAAGTACCTGATCGTCAGCCAGTACGGCGATTTAATCGAAGACGTTCTGCGGCAATCGAGTAGCGGAGGCGGAAGTTTTCCGCTGCAGGCCAAATTTGAGAGAGCGGACGATTCGGGCTACGGCCTCAATGTGTACCTCGACCAATCCGTTTGGAAAAACCTGATATTCAAGCCACTCGCTTCGCAAAGTACCTTGGTAGAGTACTTCAAGCTATTCCCGGCCTTCCAGGACTACCACCTGCAGGATCCGGAGCAAAGCACCGTGGAGTTTGTGTCGCTGGGGGCCGACCGCGCTTCGGGCTACGCGGCCGACTGGCTCGACGGACTACCCGGCAAGCCCTTCGACCGGCACCGGCATATATCCCAGCAGACATCCCTTTTTTTCCGCATTGCCAGCGGCGACAGCCTTGCGTTCGGCGAAAACTTCCGCGATTGGCACGACGGCAACGGCGGGGCCGCCTGGGACAAACTAGGCTACTACGTGGGTGAGGCCCGGCAGGATCTGATCACCAACGTGGGATCGGAGTTGATCCTGTGTCAGATGGAAGGTAACAACAGCATCATCGACGGCAAACTGGCCCTGATCGAATACGCTCACTACGACAAACTACGGCCAATGCTCACCAAACTGGCCAAACTAGCCAACGAAGAGTCGAACGCTTCGCTGGGCAAACAACAGGGCTACGACTTGTTCTCGGTACCCATCCCCGAGCTTCCGGCGGCTTTGTACGGACCGCTTTTTGCCGGATTTCCGCGTACCTACCTATCGTACGTCGGGCCGTACCTGGTGCTGAGCAATAGCTCTCAGGTACTTCAAAACTACATTTCGGACTACGAAAACCGACTGAGCTGGGAGCAATCGCCTGAACTCGACAGCGTACTGATTTCCGATCGGAAGCCCGCCCAGCTGGCGCTGGTAGCCAGTTTGAGAAAGGTTAGCTCAGCAACCCATGGGACGGGGATGTTTTCTACCAATGTGGAAAGTGTAGTTTTCGAGTGCCTGCTCGATGGTCGTAAGTCTTATCCCCGGTTGAGCATTTTATCCAAAAAACGCCGCACCTCCGGGAAGGTACTCAACCGGACGTTTCTTTCCAGTGAATTGGAGTGGACGGAAGGCAACACCGAATTGGTCGCTATTTCGCAGAATCAGTTGGATGGCTCGGCCCGGATTCTGGTGACCGACCAGCAGAACCAACTGCTCAGGTTCGGTGCCGGATCGGAAGAACCATCTCCCTTCACCCAACTCGACGGGCCGCTCGTCGTGCAACCATTTAAAGCCGATTTCCTGAACATCGGTCGCCAACAGCTTATCTTAGCGACGGCCCGAAGCCTGTACGCCATCGACGAAGACGACAAGGGCATCGTGACGCCCATCCGGGTGGGCCTACCTTCGAATCGTAATATCAAGCAGTTGGTCCGAATCGACGGCGGCAGTGCGGGCAGTAGCCGGTTTGTCGCCACCGACGAAGCCGATGACCTGTACTTGTGGGATAATGCCGGCGCCACTCCCCGAAAAATCAACCGGGGCAAAACCTTCAACGAAATCATTTCGCCAGTGCTATCGCTGGATCAGCTGGGTACCCGCTCGCTAATCGTGACGCAAAGCAACGGCCTGGTGTATCTGTTGCGCGAAGACGGCACCATCCGGTCCGGCTTTCCGATCGACATGCTGGCGAGGATTTCGGGCGCATTTGCCTGGTCACAAAACCCTTTGACGGCTCAACCTGAGCTGGTAGGCAGTAGTGCCACCGGCGAGTTGCTGCGCATCGCTACTAATGGTTCCGTGCAAGAGCGGCGGCAGCTTCTGCGCCCGCAATCGAGCGAGCGCTTCCGCACCATCTTCGACCAAAATTCGCTGGACTGGCTGCTATTGCGTACGACCGCCACGCGGGCGGCTTTGCTCAATAAGGCAGGAAACGAGATTTTCGAGATTCAGGACATTGCGCCGGGCTCAGTGATTCAGTATCACTATTTTGGCGTCGATAACCGGTTCATCTCGGTGAGCTCGGGCGGCTATACCTCGATTTTTGACATGACGGGCCGCCGCCTGGGCGACAAGCCGATTCCGTCCGAAGTGCCCATCCGGCTCAGTTACCAGGCGGCTTACTACAAAGTCTTTATCTTTGGCCGGAATGAAGGCAAGTACCAGGCCTGGACCATCAAAATCCGATGACGATGAAAATTTTGAAAGCGATAGCGCTGGTAGTTTTTGGGGCGATCTGGCTGGCGGGCTGCCACACCGAAATCCTGAACGTACTATATCGCTCGCAAATAATTCCCGACGACTACCGCTACGGCGATCTTTACCGCCTGGCCAATCTGGCGGAATTTAAAGAATTGAAGGCGCCCTGCGCACCTTATCCCAGCCAGCACCGAAGCGGCAATCGCCCGGTGGCACTCTACATCATCGGGGACAGTTTCGCCGAGGCCCAGCGCATCGACTCCGCCGATTTTGCGGTCGACACCTACCAGTTTGCGCACTGGGCCACGAACCTGCATTTCAAACTCGATACGTCGTTCACCAATATCATTTTGCTGGAGTCAGTCGAGCGAAAGGCCCGCGAGCACTTCGCCCAACCGATTTACAATGTCGTGCCCGATACGGCGACCTTCGTCGAAGTACCCGACGGAGCGACTTTCATGGCGCGCCTCGACCGGGCCTTTGCGGCTGACCCGGCCGAAGAACGGCTGTCGACCATCCTTTTTGAATATGATTTTTTCCTGAAAATAAAAGAATTGAAAAGCGGGTTTACCCAACGGTTTTTTAACCGAACCAACCCCAAGGTAACCCTATCTCCGCAACACAACGCGCTGCTGTACTACGAAGCCACCGACAGTACCCTCATTACCTCTTCCTACGCTAAGCTGACGAATGCAGAAGTGGACACGATGGTATCGGTACTGAATTTTAACCGGCAGTACCTGGAAAATCTGGGCTTCGACCAGGTACTCTTCTCCATCATTCCCAACAAAGCCTCCATCCTGGTGCCCGACTATGGAACGTACAACCACCTGATCGAGCGGGTTTACCAGCATCCACAAATTGCCGTCACCAAAATTGATGTACTACCCGAATTCAGGAAAATGAAGTCTGGCGCCTACCTCAAAAGCGATTCACACTGGTCGTGCGCGGGACAATACGTTTGGCTGGAAAAAGTGAATGGAGCATTGGCGAATACAAAGAAAGTAGAGGTACCGCTCTGATTCCATTGCCCCATGCTTTAGCTTGGGGGGCAAGAAAGAGGCTCCTCTGCTATCAGCAGCCCTGATTCTGCTGACCAAGGGCTGAAGCCCAAGGCAATGGATGAAGATTTCAATTCCATTTCCCTATGCTTTGCCCTGGGGTATAAATATAGAAAAAGCCCTTCTGGACAATTCCAGCGGGGCTTTTCGGTATTGGTAGGACGTAGCGGGCTCGAACCGCTGACCTCCGCCCTGTCAAGGCGGCGCTCTGAACCAACTGAGCTAACATCCTGCGCGATGGGAGGCCAAAGATACTAATTTACGGTTTTCTCCAAGCGAAAACGGTAGATTTTTTGCGAAGGAATGCGCGCGAGCAGCAGTAGTCCCGCAATGAAAATGACCATCAGCGCCAGCACGCTGTTGCGCATGCTCCCCGTGACCTGCTCCACCATGCCGTATACCAGGGTACCTACCACGACGGACGACTTTTCCATCACGTCATAAAAACTAAAATAAGAAGCCGTGTCCTCAGTGTCCTCAGGAATGAGCTTGGAGTAGGTAGCGCGCGAAAGGGCCTGCACGCCGCCCATTACCATCCCGACGACCGCCGCCAGCACGTAGAATTCATTGGCCTGCGTAACGTAGTAGGCCCCGATGCAAACGCCAATCCAAATCGTAACGCCGATCATGAGGGCATAGATGTTGCCCAGTTGTGATGAGAGGTAAGAAAAAGCGTACGAGCCGGCGATGCCCACAATTTGAATCACAAGTACCGTCATGATCAGACTATCGGCGGGCAGTTTTAATTCGATGGAACCAAAGATCGTGGCGACGTACATGACCGTCTGCACGCCCATATTAAAAATGAAAAAGGCCGTCAGGTACTTGGGTAGGTAAACTTGCGTACGCATTTGGCCGTACACCTTCCGCAATTCGCGAAAGCCGTTAAACAGCCAGTTGCCTTCCGGCCTCTTGCCGAACGTATTTTCGGGCAGGTACTTAAAGGGGATTTGCGCGAACGCGATCCACCAAACGCCGACCGTCAGAAACGAAATGCGGGCCGGGAGCGCCTTATCCGTGATGCCGTATACATCGGGACGTAGTACCATCGTGAGGTTAAAAACCAGCAGAATCACACTGCCGATGTACCCCAGCGAGAAGCCGCGCGCGCTGTACCGGTCGTAATTTTCTTCGGTGGCGATTTCGGGCAAAAACGAGTAATAGAACACAATGCTACCCGAGTACCCCACCAAACTCGCCACGAACATCAGTACCCCAAAGGTGGTCGTGTCGCGGGTGAAGAAATAGAGCATCGCGCAACAGACCGCCCCCGAGTAGCAGAAGATTTTCATGAACAGCTTCTTGCGTCCCGTGTAGTCGGCGATGGCAGTGCAAAAAGGAATAAGCAGCGCGACGAGCAGAAACGAAAAAGAAACCGCGTACGAAAACAGCACGGAGTTCTTGATCGAGATTCCCAGAAAATCAATAATTTGCCCACCCTCGCTATTGAGCGCAGTAGCGGTGAAATACACCGGAAAAATACTGGAGGTAATCACCAGCGGATGGACCGAATTGGCCCAGTCATACATGCACCAGGCGTTGACAGTGCGCGGGTCGTTCTTTTTCAATTTTGAATGAGCGAATGATAGAATGATAGAATAAAAAAGCAATCCAGACTATTCTATGGCAGCGGCCAACCGTCATTCGCTCATTCTATCATTCTATCATTCAAAATTAAATTCACAGTTCCCTGATCCAGATGTTCTTAAAGCTGATCGCCTCGCTGGGGTCGCCGTGATCTTGCAGTTTGATGGGGGTTTTGCCGTGGGCTTTGCTGTACGACGGCAGACCGATGTACTGCGTGGGGCCGCGAAGTTCGGTGTTGTTTTGTACCACGACGCCGTTGTGCAGTACCGTCACGCGGGCGGGCGAAAACACGGTACCGTCTTCCTTGAAGCGAGGTGCGGTAAAGATAACGTCGTACGCGTTCCATTCGCCGGGCTTACGCGTCACGTTGCGAAGTGGTGGCGTTTGTTTGTAGATACTGCCCGCTTGCCCATTGGCGTAGGTGCGGTTGTTGTAGGAGTCGAGGACCTGCAATTCGTAACCGTCGTCGCCCTTACCCGTGGAGGCCAGAAAAATACCGCTGTTGCCGCGTCCCTGCTCTTTCCCGGTAATGTTGGCGGGTACCTTCCACTCGATGTGCAGCTGATAGTCCTGGAAAGACTGCTTGGTTTGGATGTTCCCGGTACCTTTCTTCACAGTCATCACACCATTGTCGACCAACCAACCGGCGGCACTGCCGGGATTGTTGACCGATTCCCATTGGTTCAGGTTCTTGCCATCGAACAGCACGATGGCGTCGTCGGGCGGGGCGTTTTCGGGCGTAGCTACGGTCTTTACCTCAGGCTCCCAAAACTCGGTCATGGCCGGCGTCATCTTGGGCGGAGTGGGAACATCTTGGGCAACGGATGAAGCGGTCGCTAAGGCGGCGATAGTAAAGGAAAGGACGAATGAATTGCGTTTTGACATATTATTATTTAAGAATATTTTGTGGTTTTAAAGCAAGTACAAGTTCCTTAGCATCGTGTACTTCTTCAAAACGAAATCTGTTGAAAAAGCCCTATCAAACTAAATTTTCAATAAGCAGAATACCTTGATTTCTATAAAATGGAAAGTTCTTGTCCGCGCTCACCATGGTAATTTTCTATGTATTTGAATTTATTCTGTATTTGAATTTATTCTACTGTACCACGGGCGTGAATACCAGCACGGCGGGCGTGTCGACGCCTTCGATCGGCACTTGGGTGTTGAGCGACATTTTGTTTCGGCTCAACTCTTTTACCCCAAAATTGCCTTTGAACTGGCTAATTTCAATATCGAGTACCTGATCGTTTTCTTTCAGGTACCAGGTACCGCCGTTGACTACCTGCCGCGAAGTTTTGTCGAGCGCTTTGGCAACGTTGTTGTCAAAAAACTGGATATCCATTGCGTAAATCGCCCGCGTCTGGATATCGAGCCGATTGACCGGAATGGTGGTACCCGTAGGGCTGGTCACATCGCTGAGCCGCCAGGGATTGGTGATCAGAATCTTGCTCTTGGCGGAGGTGTCGGGCTGCTTGGGATCGGTTTCGTTTTTGTCGCAGGATGCAGACAGCAAGCCCACGATCAACAAAGAAAACAGCGTTTTGAATCGGAACATCGTTTGTAAGAATGGATTAGGGATTGCGCACTTTGGTGCGGTTATTTGCAAAAGTAACGAATATGAACGGAAGAACGATGCCCATCAGCCCGCGACTAATTTCATTTTCAGGCCTGCTATTCTTGGCTATAATCACCCTGTACCGGCCAAAATCCGGTGCGGTCACAGGATTGTGTCTCAGACTTCACCCTCGACCCTGTCCGAGAAAACAACCGGATCGACTGGGACAAATTCCCCGACTTTTCCCTTCCCTTTACCATCGTATACAACGGGCCGCGGCTGGACGACACTCAGTCCCGGCCGCTCCGGCACGGATTTAGCCACTCTGGCTAGTTTTAGCGGGGCCGAACCCAGTACTCTGCCCGCCCGCAACCGCGCCTTGCTGTGGTACAGCGTCGCGAGCATCGACGGGTCGACGCAACCCTGGTCGGTGGTGGGGCTCGAAAGTCCCTGGGGCAACGACACCGCCACCTACCGGCGGCACTGGGACCGCTTCATCGGCGACATGGCCAACGCTTTCGACGATTCGCGCGGCAGTGGGGTACCCCGCGCCGACATCATTTGCCTCGACATCGAGCGTGTCCAGGAGCTCGACCGCGACATCCTGCCCCTGAAAAACGACGAGCGCGTCCCGGCCAAGTACCGCGCCCTGCCCGACGACGAATTTCTGCGCGTCTACAAGCGCGACATCAAATGGTGGTACGCCGAAGCAGTCCGGTACTTGCGGAGCAAAGGCATTGCGGTGAATACCAGACTGACGAGTTACAGCGATGTACCGGTGCGCGGTACCTGGCTCAACATCCCGAGCAACAGCTGGCTCGACTGGACTACCAACACGACGCGGACGCACTTTCTGACGCAGGATGAGGCGGGCAAAATTGGTGGTCCATTTTACGAGCAGCTCGACCTGCTCACGCCTTCGGCTTACTACTACTACCCCTACGAGAATCCGATTGGCAAAGACTACCTAACCTACCTGCTGTTTCAGATCGAGGCCAACCGGGCGTGGAGCGACAAGGATCAGGTACCCTTCGTGTGGCTGCGCTACCACGATAGCTTTTCGCCCGGCGCGCCGCTGGTACCCAAGTTCATCGCCGAGGCCACCGCTATTTTTCCGTTTTTTTCCGGTGCCAAAGGGCTTTGGTTGTGGGAAAATGGCGCTTTCGAAAAGACCAGGCA
The DNA here is from genome assembly GCA_963803495.1 of uncultured Cytophagales bacterium. Lineage (GTDB taxonomy): Bacteria > Bacteroidota > Bacteroidia > Cytophagales > Spirosomataceae > Persicitalea. The sequence continues at coordinate 4,944,403 of CAWDMP010000002.1, read as the reverse complement.
GGAGAATTATGCCGCCTACGAGCACTTTATCAATGGCTTGTACCGGCTTTCGCGCTTCGGCGATATGTTCCGGGGCGAGTACGAACTAGTGATCCCGCAGTCGGCCCGTGACCTGATGGAACAGCGCCGCCCCGTATGGCGCGGAGTAGCCAAGGAGGGCAAAATCGTGATTGCCGCGCAGAACCCTTACGCCAACGATGGCCAGCGCACCGACCTGACGGTCAACTACAAGCAGTGGACCCGGACGATCACGCTCACCGGCAAAGAAATATTCCTTTGTAAGTTCGACCTGGCCGATGTAGTGTCAGCTCTGGATTCATCCCTCGCCGTGGCCACGATCTACCCCAACCCTACTGCCTCGTCGGTTTTTGTGAACCTCAGCAGCCGAAGTACGCAAAGCGAAGTGATTTTTGAACTCGTCGACCTCCGGGGCGTGGTGCTCAGAACCCAGATTATGCCCACCAAGACCGGCGACCACCCCTACCAATTCGACTTGCCCAAGGTACCCGCTGGCACCTATATTGTGAAAGTTAGCGGCGAAACTTCCTCCATCACCAAACGCATCATCATTGAATAAGCTCGCCCAGGAAACCAGTCCCTACCTACTTCAACACGCCCACAATCCGGTGGACTGGTACCCCTGGGGCGAGGAAGCGCTTGCCAAGGCCCGCGACGAAAACAAGCCCATTCTGGTCAGTATAGGCTATTCGGCCTGCCACTGGTGCCATGTGATGGAGCGCGAATCGTTCGAGCTACCCCAGGTGGCCGAGGTGATGAACGACAATCTGGTGTGCATCAAGGTCGACCGCGAGGAGCGGCCCGACATCGACGCCATCTATATGGACGCCATGCACCTGATGGGCGTGCGCGGCGGCTGGCCGCTCAACGTATTCCTGATGCCCGATGCCCGGCCCTTTTACGGTGTCACCTACCTACCCGCCCAGAATTGGATGCAGCTGATTGGTAGTATTCGCAATGCCTTCGACCACCACCACGAAGAATTGGAACGCTCGGCGGCGGGCTTCGCCGACGGACTGCAAATGAGCGAGAGCGAGAAGTACGGGCTCGTCGCGAACGACAGTGCGTATACGCTGGAAGCGCTCGACGGGATGTTCGAGCAGTTGAAAGCGCAATTCGACACCGTCGACGGCGGCATGAACCGCGCGCCGAAGTTTCCGATGCCGTCGATTTATAAATTTCTGCTGCGCTACTACGACCTCACCCAGAATCCCGAGGCGCTGGCGCAAATCGAACTGACGCTCAACCGCATCGCGCTCGGCGGGATCTACGACCACATGGGCGGTGGCTGGGCCAGGTACTCGGTGGACGGGGAATGGTTTATTCCGCATTTTGAAAAAATGCTTTATGACAATGCCCAGCTGCTTAGCATCTACGCCGAAGCTTTTTCCCTAACCAAAAATCCGCTCTACGCCGATCGGCTCCGCCGTACTTTTGGCTGGCTGACTACCGAAATGCAAAGTCCCGACGGTGGCTTCTACTCCGCCCTCGACGCTGATAGTGAGGGCGTAGAAGGCAAGTACTACGTATGGACGGCCGAGGAGTTGAGAACAATTTTGGGGCAAGATTACGCTTGGTTTGCGGCACTTTACAATATCAGCGAAGCCGGACAACTGGGAGCACGGCCTCAATCATTTGCACCTTACCCAGGACGTACAGATCATCGCCGAGCGACAAGGTACCTACGATACGGCATTTCCCGATAAGTACCAGGCTGCCCTGCAAAAATTGGCCCAAGTACGCAACGGCCGCATCCGGCCGGGGCTGGATGATAAGATTCTGGCTTCCTGGAATGGCTTGCTTTTAAAAGGATTGGTCGATACCTACCGCGCCCTGGGCGACGAAACGATTCGCGACACGGCCGTGCGGTTGGGTGAATTTCTGCGGGACAAGATGGCAGGAAAAAACGGCCTTTGGCACAGCCACAAAGCCGGCCGATCGACCATTCCCGGCTTTCTGGAAGACTACGCGGCGGTTGGCGAAGGGCTGGTAGGTTTGTACCAAATCACATTTGACGAAAGTTGGCTCCACCTGGCCGAGCGCCTGCTTGACGAAGCAATTACCAAATTCCACGACCCATCAGACGGCTTCTTCTTCTTCACCGACGCCCAAGCCGAAACGCTCATCGCCCGCAAAAAAGAACTGCTCGACAACGTCATTCCCGGCTCCAACTCCATTCTGGCCCACGCCCTCTACCAGGCAGGTACCCTCCTCGACCGGGCTGATTTTCTGGACAAAGCCGAGACCATGCTCAGCAAAATCACCCGGCTGCTGGGTACCGAAATTCAGGTCGTCACCAACTGGGCCGCACTCTACGCCAACCATGCTACCCCTACCGCCGAAATCGTGATCGTCGGACCGGAAAGCGATGCCTTGCGCAAGGATTTCGATCGGTTTTTTGTACCCAATCGTGTGATGGCGGGGGCGGAGGTAGGTTCGGACCTGCCGCTTCTGGAAGGCCGCACCGCGCTCGATGGCAAAACGGCGATTTATGTATGTTTTGATAAAACCTGTCAGTTACCCGTGCATTCGGTGGAAGAGGCGTTGGGGATGATTGAGTCTATTTAGCCAGTGATGCCAAATGGAAGTATAGAACTTATGTAATTAGTAGTATTTAAAAACAACCACGTTATGGAACCGAGCGAACTGAAAAAATGGGAAGAGGTAAGTAAAAAAGGCATACTGCGCTATGTGTTTAAGTATGGTGCCCTCATTGCTCTGGGTTTTGCCGCCTACCTTAGCTGGTACTCTCTCAATCCCCAAGAACTCACTGGCTTCGATATAGCTGGTGTGGCTATTATTTCCTTGCTCGGTGGAATTGCTATAAGCGTTATTTTATGGTACAGAAAAGAAATACCTCATCAATACATAAATCAGAACGAAAAGCTGAATTGAATTTCTCACGTATTGATTGGATGATGTGACGTACAACAAAAGTAGGTTGACGATTTACGAATAGAAAGACCAAACACTTCACCGTGGGCTGCTTCTCAACTTAAATCAGCGCTGCTTCATTAAGGCTTAATGACAACAGGCTTTGTCAGAAAACTAATCGACCGTCCTTTTTCAAGATCAACAGTTATTTTGAATTGATGTTGAGCAATTTGATCAGGTGCTTGAGTAAACATCAAAGAGAAAAAGGGTTGAGCCACCGCTTTATAGGAAGGGGCTAAGAAATCGGACAATGGTATTCGTCCATATGGTCCCTCACCAATGGTCAGGATCGTAGCGAGATTACTCCCCGCATCTAAGCCTGTCCGGTAGGAATGATCACTGACGACTGTTAGTTGTTTTATCGTATCTATCGCAACAACCACTGGATCACACGCCCAGACATTTGGCCCGCCTTTACCAAAGTACATGCTAGCTACTCTGACCTGCTCCCCAACAAAAATAAGCTCAATATCCTTGTATGAGGTTGTATCGCTCGCAGCTAAGGTGTCAGTTAAGTATGGTCTGTAAGCTTGCTGGTTGATTCGGCGGGCATAAGCTTTATAGTCTTGTATACCAAACCGAAACGGCTCCGGGTTGCACGTGTCACAGCCAAGAAGCGCACTGAGCAACACTGGTCCAAGCAAGGCAAGAAGTATTCCAATAAGTCGACTCATGATGTAAATTGGTTCTCAATTATGATAGGAGTCTTATTCTTTCAGATTGGTTGTATTGCAGGTGTTTTATTCGTTGTATAAGTAGTCTTCCGTACAATAAATTTTTTTGGGCAAAAAAAACGAAGACCAACCATCAGCTCCGTTATCTAATATCGACATTAACTGTTTCAATAAGAAAATCCCCAAACTATATCAACCGGCACAGCATAAGTCCAGCGTCCAATATCCAACGTCCAAAACCAAAAACCTCACTTCAACCGCCCCGGATTCTCGCTCACAAACGCGCCCCAATAGCCCTTTTTGTTTTTGGATGTACCGGAATTCTTCGCTGAAGCGGGCGAATTGACATGGTAGCGGTGCTGCATCAAAATGGCCAGCGTTTTTACCTAATGCCGCTACCAAGAAAATAGAAGAAGCCTGCGCTTACGGGAGGCACAGGCTTCTTCTAGATCATTTACTTTTTTTAGATCCGTCCTCCGCCAATATCGAATCCTAACTTGACGCCAAGGTAGGAATTCTTGCTATCCAGCTTGATCGAGGAGGCACTGACGGTCGATAGTTTCGAGACGGGAACGGCGTTGTACTCCACGCTCAGCACGAAGTGACCAGTTTTGAAACCAGCTCGAACCATGCCGCCGAGTTTGGTTTCACCAACGAACGCAACGTCCTGCGATGTTTGGCCATCCACTACGGTGATGTTACCCGCCGATGCAATGGCAAAAAGGCCTACGCCCGCGCCGACAAACGGACGAAACGAACCATTGCCAATCAGGTAGTTGCCCGTCAGCAGACCTGAACCCATACTTGCCAGATCACCGGTGGTGCTGTTGCCGTTTTGCTCCACGTTCCGTGCCACAATGGCCGATTCCAGGCGTAGGCCCACTTCAAAATTGTCGGTAAAACTGTACTTGGGTTCAATGGCAAGCAGCACGCCGCCACTGGCTTTGCCGGGCAGTGGCTTGGCAAAGCCCAGTGAAAGGTTGACTTTAAAAGGCTTGAACTCCTGCGCCGAGGCCGAGAAGGTAACCAGTGTCAAAAGAACAAAGAGAACGCGTTTCATAAATTTGCGATAGTTTGAATGATTGTTTTAGAGCGCAAAATTAGAAAGAGAAATCTGTTGTTTTTTCATTTTTTGCGCATTTAATTTAAAAGCGTTTTAAGGTATAATAGTACCTCCTTGTATCGCTACTTCAACCGAGCAAATTCACTTTGATGAATTCATACCCAGGACCATCTAGCGCCATCCCCAAATCGAAAAACATTCGATTCTTATTGAGGTATAAGCTGGGATCACTTATGTACCAGTTATCTCCTCTGGGTTCAGCATTGGTCTTTATTTTGAGGCCATAACCTGTCTCAACTATTTCAAAATCAACCTTATCGGTTTGAACGCTATCTTGAAAAAGAATAATTTGCTTATCATCGATAACAAGTCCTACATTGGGGACAGGAGGATTAGGCACCATCGCAGATACCCTCACAAGTTTCCACTTACCAGGCAACCACAGTTGGGCTTGTCGTAAATCCTGTGTGTGTACCTTCAAAGGGTCCTCGCCCGTCAGATTGACCTCACTTGTTTTTTTACAATTTGTGGTTCCGAAGCATAATAATAGCAATCAGGGCTTTCTTATAAAAAATGGGCAAGGCTTAGTTAGCCTATCTTTGTGGTTAACTAGACTACAAAAACATGACTACTTCGCCAAGCCCGGCTAAAACTACGACTTTTTTCGAACTACTTCGGCAAACACCCTGCCTGGATGGGCGTGACAACCGGGGATTAAAACACGATATGGCATTCGTTATCACAGGCTTAACCCTGGCTATGTTCAGCGGCAGAGATGGCAAGCTCTCCGGTCTGCATCGGCACATGGTCAACCATTTTGAGGCACTCTGTGAGGCGGTTCAGTTCAGGCCCGAAAAGGCGATTTCCCGCGCCCAACTGCCGCTGCTGCTTGCCCAGGTCGATGGCGCGACATTCGCGCGGCTGCTCTTCGATTGGTTCGGGTTGGTTCTGAGCGAGGAGGCCAAGCGCTGGTTCACTTTCGACGGCAAGGAACTGCGGGGCAGCATTTTGACGGGCCACAAACGGGGCGAGGCGTGCGTCTCGGCTCTGGCCCACGATTCGGGGCAGATTGTGGGCCAGGCCTACTACAATGGCGATAAGGAAAGCGAGCGGCCAGCCGTTCTGCAACTGCTGACAGACAGGGGCTTGTGTAGCCAAAAGATCACTCTGGACGCCCTGCATCTGACGCCGAAGGCGACTAAGGCCATCCACGAAGCCGAAGGAGTGTACCTGATCAGCCTCAAGTCAAACCAAGCCCACCTGTACAGGTACTGCATATGCAACAGCCTGACCAGGAAGGCATCCTACGAGCGAACCGACGAGCAGCAACGCGGTCACGGACGCCTTGACCAGCGCACCTACGCCTGTTACAACCTGGATACTGACGCGCTGGCAGCTCGGTGGCGTAAGGCCGGGATGGGCGTTTGCATCGAGGTAAGCCGCGTCCGCAAAAGCCTGAACGGCAGCCACATCAGCCAAGAAACGTGTTACTACGTCAGCAACGCACGCCCCGACAGTCAGGCAGAAGCCGATGAACTTTTCGACGCAATCCGTCGGCACTGGCTCGTCGAGGTGACCCACCACTACAGGGACGTGACGCTGGCGGAGGACAGTTTAAGAACCAAAACCCAAGCGGTCAGTAGGCTGATAAGCAGCTTGCGAACGCTGACAGTCAACCTGTTGAAACGAATCAAGCCTAAGAATATGGCCGCTCAAATCGATGAGTTTGCCGATAATTTCAATATCTTGATCCAGTTTATGACTCAGCAAATGGTTTTATAAGAAAGCCCTGTAATAGCAATAGGCATAAAATGATATTTTTCATGTTCTGGTAGATTGGTACTTACTCAGTGACCCGAACCAACGTATTATGGTTGGAACCCTGGTATACTATAAGTAAATGTTTTTGTGCAATAGAAACACCCTACCTCTGCTAGCCACCCAAACGCAAGTCAAAAGTCCAACGTCCAAAATCCAAAAACCTCACTTCAACCGCCCCGGATTCTCGCTCACAAACGCGCCCCAGCCCCCTTTTTTGCTTTTGGCAGAACCGGAAGTTTTCGCCGATGCGGGAGAATTGGCGTGGTAGTGGTGGCAAATCGCGATGGCCACGCCGTCGGTGGCGTCCATGAATTCGCGGCTAAGCTCTACTTTCAGGATATTTTCAAGCATATAGGCGACTTGCTCCTTGCTGGCGTTGCCGCTGCCCGTGACCGACTGCTTGATTTTGCGCGGCGCGTACTCCACGATCGGGATATCGCGCGCCAGGGCGGCGGCCATCGCCACGCCCTGCGCCCGGCCGAGTTTGAGCATCGACTGGGCGTTTTTGCCGTAAAAAGGGTCTTCGATCGCCATTTCGTCGGGCAGGTACTGGTCGATGACCTGCGTCATGCGCTCGAATATTTTCTTCAATTTCAGTTCGTGGGTCGTATATTTGTTCAACTTGATCACACCATACTGAACCAGCGTAATATCCTGGCCCGTCACGCTGATCACGCCATACCCCATCACCTGCGTTCCGGGGTCTACCCCCAAAATAATCTTTTCACCCACGGCTTTTGCTGCACTATTCATGTTGCAAGATAGACAACTGTTTCCACCAAAAGAAAAGCCGCTTAAATCGCGCGCGTGGTGGGTAGCCAAGTGGGTCGTCACGCTGCTGATCGTCAGCTACCTCGTCAATTTTTTCCAAAAACAAGACAGTGGCCTGGCGGGCATCGCGGCGGTACTGGGTTCGGTTCTGCGGTCGGATAACCTGGGCTATATCGCCGTGCTGCTGGCCTTGGTACCGCTCAACTGGTCGTTCGAGGCATACAAATGGCAGCTACTCGCCCGCAAAGCGGTCCCTGTTTCATTTAGCGAAGCATTCCGAAGTACCCTCACCGGCCTGGCCGTGGGAGTAGCCGTGCCCGCTCAGGTTGGCGACACGCTGGGTCGGATCGGCTCGCTGCGTTCCGAAGCGCGACTCAAAACGCTCGGGGCGGCTTTGGTGTCCAATGGTATTCAATTTTACGTCTCGGTACTGGGCGGCGCGGTAGGCTGGTGGTACGCGGCGGCTGATTTGGGCCTTTCGGCGGAGATCAAGTACCTGATCAACGCCTCAATACTGGTGGTTTTACTGGGCGGGCTTGTAGTAGGCATCTTCCGACACAGACTAGTACATTGGCGGACAAAAAGGCTCTGGGCGCTGAAATTACAAGGAAATCTGGTGGTCATCAGCCGCTATTCCGGTACCGAACTCGGGCAGGCTATGGCGATCGGCGGGCTACGGTACCTGGTTTTCGTAGTTCAATTCGTGCTGGCGCTGTGGCTGGTGGGCATCGACTTGCCACTGCTGGATTTGCTGCTGGCGGTGGCGCTGATTTACCTCGCCAAAACGCTCCTGCCCGCTCTCAATGCACTCGGTGATCTGGGCGTGCGGCAGTTCGTGGCGCTCTACGTTTTTGCCCCCTACCAACTGGCCGACGAGCAAGTGGTAGCGGCGACCTTGCTGGTGTGGCTCGTCAATATTCTCGCGCCGCTGCTGGTGGGAGTTTATTTTGTTTGGAAGTTCAAATGGAGCGCGCGCTATGCTTGACCTCCTGTACGTCGTGCTGCTTGTACTCGTAAGTACCTACGCGCTCTTCACCCTGGCACTTTGGGTTTATTGGTCTGGAATCAAAAAACCGGTAATACCTGACAACCCGTCAAGTACCAAAATTTCCGTCATCATCCCGGTCCGCAACGAGGCCACCCACATTGGGTACCTCCTGAAAGACCTGCGCCAGCAAACCTACGACCCGGAAAATTTCGAGGTCATCGTGGTCAACGACAGCTCTACCGATAATACCGCTTATGTACTAGGTACCTTTGCGAACGAAAAAGCCATCACGCTCAAAATCATCGACCTACCCGCCCAGGCAGGGGTAGCTTCGCCCAAGAAACGTGCCATCGCCGCCGCGCTTGCGCAAGCCACCGGCACGCTCATCGTCACCACCGACGGCGACTGCCGGGTCGGTCCCGACTGGCTCAGTGCGCTGGCTACCTGCCGGGAAAGTACCGGCGCGCACTTCATCAGCGGCCCCGTGACTTTCACTCGGGAAGGTACCCTGACGGACCACCTGCAAACGGTGGAATTTTCGAGTTTGATCGGGGCTGGGGCTGCTTCGATTGCGGCCGGGTCGCCGAGCATGTGCAACGGGGCCAACCTCGCCTACGACAAATCGGTGTTCGCCGAGGTAGGCGGCTTTGCCGATAACGCCCACCTCGCCTCGGGCGATGACGAGTTTCTGATGCACAAAGTCGCGGCTAAGTACCCCGGCAAAGTACATTTCCTGAAAGACCACAGGGCCATCGTACGCACCGCCGCACACCGCAGCTGGCGCGATTTTTACCGGCAGCGCAAGCGTTGGGCCAGCAAGTGGAAGCATTACCAGGGCATCGGTACGAGTCTGCTGGCGGTGTACGTCTTTGCCTGTAACGCCAGTTTGGTACTTGCTTTTCTGAGCGGCGTACTCGGTTGGTACTCCTGGCCGACGGTGGGTTTGGTATTTTTGATAAAATGGCTCCCCGAATGGCTTTTCATCGGATCAGTTTTAAGTTTTTTACAGAAATCCCGTTCAATATTGTACATACTACCCGTTCAAATCCTATACCCTTTCTACGTGTCCTTTTTTGGCCTGGCTGCCCAGAGTACCGGCTACGTTTGGAAAGATCGCGAAGTCTGAAATATCATTGGAGCTTTGCCTCTGAGCCACAAGCTAAAGCATGTGGCAGGGACTCGTTAAGGCATGAATAAGCCCGTTCTTGACCCCATCATCATTCATCATTCACCAAACATTTGTTTCTTCACAACGCCCCTTTATGGTTACGCTTGATTTACCCGGGTTTTGTCTGGCGTATGCCGACGCGGGAGAAGAGTCATGTACCTCACCTTCGACGATGGTCCCATCCCGGAGGTGACGGACTGGGTACTGGACACGCTGAAATCGCATGAGGCCCTGGCTACCTTCTTCTGCATCGGCGATAACGTACGCAAGCATCCGACGATTTTTGACAGGAGTAAAACAGAAGGCCATTCGGTAGGAAACCATACCTACAACCACCTCAACGGCTGGAAGAATGAGGACACGCGCTACCTCGAAAATGTGCAACTTTGCGCCCAAGAAATGGCGACTCCTACCACCCTATTCCGCCCTCCCTACGGACGGATCAAGAGAAGTCAAGCCAGAGTACTTCGGCTCAAGCACCGCATCGTGATGTGGGATGTGCTGAGCGGTGATTTCTCACTCAACCTTAGCCCGGAACGCTGTCTTGCCCAAACGATCCGGTACGGTCGACCGGGTTCGATCGTGCTTTTTCACGATAGTCATAAGGCCCGGCGCAACCTGGAGTACGCCCTACCTCGCACGCTCGACCACTTTGGCCACCTGGGCTACGAATTTAAAAGTATTCCGATGCAAGAACTACCATGACCGCTTTGCCCGATCCCCCCAGGGTCAGCATCCTGGTGGCGGCCCGCAACGAGGGGGCCAACATCGTCCGCTGCCTCACCGCCCTTGACCGGCTAAATTACCCGAAGGAAGCGTTCGAGGTACTGGTCGGTGACGACCACTCGACCGATGCCACGGCGGTGCTGGTGCAAGATTTCGTCACGGATAAATCTAACTTTAAGTACCATCGCATCGAAAGCCAGTTGCCAGGTTTGCGGGGAAAAGCCAACGTACTGGCCCAGCTTGGGCAGTTTGCTACCGGAGACTTCTACTTCTATTGCGATGCCGACATCGCCGTCGCTCCTACTTGGATCGGATCGATGCTGCGGCTTTTCGATAAAAAAACCGGGGTCGTCGTGGGGGTAACGCGCATGACGCCTACCGGTGCTTTTGCGGCCATGCAGTCGCTCGAATGGCTATTTTCGCTCGCCGCCATGCGTTTTTTTTCATTTTTAAAAATTCCTTTCACGGGCATGGGCAACAATATGGTCGTGCGGCGGGCGGCCTACGAAGCGGTGGGAGGGTACGAGACGATCGGCTTTTCGATCGTAGAGGATTTTCAGCTTTTCGTGGCGATTATCGAGAAAGGCTATGGTTTTGAACAGGGCTTTCAACCAGAAATTCTGTCTATTTCCGAGTCTACCCGCACCACCGCCGAACTCCTGATTCAGCGCAAGCGTTGGGTCAAAGGCGCGATGCAAGCCCCCTGGCCCATTAAATTGAGCTTTTTCTTTTCGGCTTTGCTGGTACCTGTACTTGTGATCGTCCTGTTTTTCTCGCCCGTCCTGGCCGGTGTTCTGGCGTTAGCCCATTACATCCTGGTAACCACAATCGCACTTAGCGCCATCTTTATTTTAGGTCAAATCGACCTTCTCAGGTATGTGCCGCTGTTTTGGTTTTATTTCAATCTCAATAACACCCTCATGCTCATCAACTACCTTCGTCCCACCCAAACCATCTGGAAAGGCCGAGCCTACGAATAAAATAATTCATCATTCATCACTCATCACTCATCACTCCCTTTGATAGAAACCCACGCCCATATTTACGACGAACAATTTGCCGACGACCGCGACGCCACGCTGCAAGAAGCCTGGTCGGCGGGCATCGAGCAGATCTGGATGCCCAATTGCAATCACGAGACTATTCCCGGAATGCTGGCCTTGGCCGACGCCCACCCCGACCGTTGTCTGCCGATGATGGGGCTGCATCCCTGCTACGTGAAGGAGGATTTTGAAAAAGAACTCGAAATCGTAGAGCAGCAGCTGGCCGAGCGTTCTTTCCTGGCCATTGGCGAAATCGGGATGGATTTGCATTGGGATAAAACCTTTCGGGCACAGCAGGAAGAGGCCTTTTTGTACCAGTGCCGTCTGGCGTTGAAGTACAATCTCTGGATCGACATTCACAGCCGAAATGCCTTTTGGGAAACGGCGGCGCTGATCGAGAAGATCGCTGACCCATGCCTGACCGGAATTTTCCACTGCTTTGTAGGTACCCTGGACGAAGCCCAGAAAGCGATCGAACTGGGCTTTAAATTAGGCATCGGCGGCGTAGCTACGTTCAAAAACGGCGGCCTCGACAAGGTACTGCCGCACATCGGACTGGAACATCTGGTCCTCGAAACCGATAGCCCCTACCTCGCGCCCACGCCCCACCGGGGCAAGCGCAACGAACCGGCCTACCTCGACCTTATCGCGCAGCGCGTGGCCGACCTGAAACAAATTCCCAAAGCAGAACTCATCCAGGCCACCACCCGCAACGCCAAGACTTTGGTCAGAAATTTCTGATCGAATGAAGGTTCCGGCCGCACGGTCCATTTTCAACTATCCATTATCCCTTTTCAATTATCAACTATCCCGGCCACTACAAACCCATCCGCATCAACCCCGTGTCGCCCACGCCGCCGCGGGCCTCGGTGCTTGTGATTTATACGGGTGGTACCTTGGGCATGGTCTACGAGGCCGCCGGTAAGCAGCTGGTACCCTTCGATTTCGAGCAGATCATCGAGAAGGTACCGGAGATCAACCGGTTTGATTTTGAGATCACCTTTTTGCCACTGGCCGAGCCGATCGATTCTTCGAATATGACGCCCGAGCTGTGGATCGAAATTGCCCGCATCGTCGCCGACCACTACGTGCAGTACGACAGTTTTGTGATCCTGCACGGTACCGACACGATGGCCTACACCGCCTCGGCGCTCAGCTATTTGCTGGAAGGCCTCAACAAAGCCGTCATCCTGACTGGCGCGCAACTACCCATCGGCATCGCGCGCTCCGATGCCCGCGAGAATTTCCTCACGGCGCTCGAAATCGCCGCCGCCACCGACGGAGCCCAACGACCAGTAGTGTCGGAAGTGTGCATCTATTTCAATTCGCTGTTGCTCCGGGGCAACCGGGCCAAGAAAAAAGAGAGCTCCGATTTCAATGCCTTCCAATCCGAAAACTACCCGATTTTGGCGCGGGCCGGGGTCAGCATCGAGTACCTGCTGCCGTACCTGCAGCCGCATCGGCCGGGTACCGAGCTACGCCTCCATCAAAAGCTCGACCGAAACGTGACTTTCCTGAAAATATTTCCGGGCATTAGCCGCGAAGTCGTTCGTGCGGTGTTTCACATCCCGGGTTTGAAGGGCGTGGTACTTGAAACCTTCGGGGCGGGCAACGCCCCCACGGCGGCCTGGTTTCTGGACGAAATCAGGGCTGCCATCGACCGCAACCTACTGCTGTTCAACGTTTCGCAATGCGACGGTGGTCGCGTGACGCAGGGGCAGTACCAAACCAGCAAATTCCTGAAGGAGGTCGGCGTCATCAGCGGCTCGGACATCACAGCTGAGGCCGCCATCACCAAAATGATGTTCGTATTGGCCCAAACGGCTGATCCGGCGCAGCAGCGGGCGTGGCTGTCGGCCCCTTTGCGCGGCGAAATGAGCTTGTGATTTGGGATTCGGCGGGTTTCGGCTATCTTTGCACCCGCTTCAATACAGAGAGAGGTGCCCGAGTGGTTGAAGGGGCACGCCTGGAAAGCGTGTAAGTCGGTAACGGCTTCGAGAGTTCGAATCTCTTCCTCTCTGCAAAGTGCCGTTTCTGCTATCAGGAGCGGCATTTCTTGTGTTCGGGACAATTGGCGGGACAAAACAACTTCTACCTTTTCGCATTTTTGCCTATCTTGGTCAGCAAATTCTTCAACCTTATATAAAACCATACTTTATGCTACGCAAACTACTCTATGTTCTGCTGCTGGGCACCCTGCCCTTCTATTATTCCTGCAAAGGCCCCGAAGGACCGGCGGGTCCGTCCGGTGCCCCGGGCCCTCCAGGCGTGGCGGGTGCCCCCGGAGCTAAGGGTGAACCGGGCGCCCACCGGCGGTGGCGGTGCCATTCAGATTACTCTCGATACGCTATCGACTAACGCTGAGGGCGATGCAGGCCGAGGATTCGAAGTCGGTGAGGCCAGTATCAAGGCGGTCGAGAATGGGGTGATTCTGGTGTACGCCAAATCCGGTGACGTCTGGTGGCCTCTTCCTGGCATCGTGGCCTTTACCAACGATGCCTCCAACTACTCTTTTGCCTACGCCATACAGGGCGTCAACCTGATCATTCAGTTGTTTCAATTGGATGAGACACCTAAAAAGCGACAATTCCAGGCCGTACGCGTCGTAATCATTCCCGCTGCGGCTGGTCGGTTGAACGCCGAGATCGACTACAAAGACTACGAAGCGGTTAGGAAAGCCTTCGACCTACCGGAATAGTTTTTCTGTTTATTTTTTCAAGACGAAAAGGCCGGAAATCATTCCGGCCTTTTTCTTTGTGCCGTAGCCCTATAGATAAAATCACTAACTTTATCCCCTACCCTATTCCCTAACTCCGTGGCCCTAAACTCCGATAACATCAAACTGATTCTTGGCCTGAAAGTGAAGCAGTTTCGGCTCGACCGCGGCATGTCGCTCAACGAAGTATCCAAGAAATCAGGATTGTCGATGTCGTACATCAACGAGATAGAAAAGGGCAAGAAGTATCCCAAGACCGACAAGATTATGGCGCTGGCCGCGGCGCTCGAAGTGGAGTACGACGCGCTGGTATCGTCTAAAACTTAGCAAGCGCCTCGAACCTATTTCGGAACTGCTCAGCTCCAATATTCTCTCCGAACTACCGCTCGAACTGTTCGGCATCGACCAATCGACTCTGCTGGAAATGCTGTCCGACGCGCCTACCAAGGTAAGCGCCTTCATCGGTACGCTGATCGAGATTTCGCGCAACTACAACGTGTCGGTCGAGCGGTTTTACCATTCGGCGCTGCGTACCTACCAGGAAATGCACGACAACTACTTCGAGGACATCGAGCACGCCGCCGAGCGGTTCATTTCCGAGGCGGGCGTCGCCGACGATTACGTGGCAGATGAGCATTTCCTGGCGTTCCTGCTCACCGAGAAGTACCAGTACCGCATCGAGCCCATCGACGAAGTCGCCAATCCCGAGCTGAAGCAAGTCCGGTCGCTGGCGATTCCAAAGACGAGCGGCTACCGGCTGCTGCTCAAATCGGGCCTTTCAGCGGCGCAGCGATCTTTTATTTTCGGTCGGGAGCTCGGCTACCATTACCTCAAGCTCAGCAATCGGCTGTACAGCACCACGTTGCTGGAAGACGATTCGTTCGAGCATTTGCTCAACAATTTCAAGGCGTCGTACTTTGCCAGTGCCGTCATCATGCGGCGTACGCTGCTGGTACCCAAGCTCAAAACTTTTTTCGAGCAAAAAACCTGGCAGCCGGAGCGCCTGCTCGACATGATTACTTTTTTCGAAACTACCCCCGAGTCGTTTTGCTACCGCGTGAGCAATATCCTGCCCCGGCATTTTGGCATCAACCAACTGTTCTTTTTGCGATTCAATAATTTTGGCGGGCAAGAGCAATTCGACCTGACGAAGGAGATGCACATCGCGCGCAAGCACATTCCCCACACGGTGAAGGACGAGTACTACTGTCGGCGCTGGCTGGCGATCACCGTGTTGCAGGATCTGGCGGAGCGGACCAAGTTGGACAAGGGCTTTCATCAAACCATCTGCCAGGCGCAAATCTCGCGTTATGTCGACACGAGCGAACCTTATCTGATGGTTAGTTTTGCCGCGCCGGGTGGCTACGCGTTCAATCCGAACGTGAGCGTGACGATGGGTATCTACCTCGACGAAGATGCGCGCAAGGTCATCGCCTTCCTGTACGATCCGGCGCTGCGGCGCCGCGAAGTCAACGAAACCTGCGACCGTTGCGGCCTGTTCGATTGCAAGGAGCGCGTAGCGGCGCCCAAAGTACTGCAGCGCAAGCACAAAAACGATGCGTTGAAAAAGACCATCACCGCCATGCTGCAGGAGAATGGCGTTGCGGTAAAATCGTGAAGCCGATCAGAACGAA
Source organism: uncultured Cytophagales bacterium (assembly GCA_963803495.1). Classification (GTDB taxonomy): domain Bacteria; phylum Bacteroidota; class Bacteroidia; order Cytophagales; family Spirosomataceae; genus Persicitalea. The sequence continues at coordinate 4,928,847 of CAWDMP010000002.1, read as the reverse complement.
TCCTTTCCAAAAAACCTTCTTTTTATGTTCGTTTACCTGATGGGGTTGCTGTACATCCTGGCCGGGGTCAACCATTTTGTCAATCCGCCGTTTTACCTCAAAATCATGCCGCCCTACCTGCCGCAGCATTCGTTGCTGGTCATGCTGTCGGGCGTAGCGGAGGTGGTACTTGGCGTTCTGGTCCTGATTCCGGCTACCCGCGCCTGGGCGGCCTGGGGAATCATTCTGTTGCTGGTTGCTGTTTTTCCAGCCAATGTGTATATGACCTACGCGGCAAAATTCCAGGAGATACCCGCTTGGTTCCGCTGGGGTCGGCTACCCTTACAGTTCGCGCTGATTTGGTGGGCGTACCGTTATACTTAATTATGAGATATGAATTATGAGATCGCTTTCACTACCATACTGAGTAGCCGATAGCCCTCTACTGTTCACCGTTCCACCCTACTTCCGTCTTCCCTTCCCCCGTTCCAAATGCTTTTAACCAAACAATACATCCTGCCTCCCGAGATTGCGATGGAAGAAGTCGCGCTGCGGGCGTATGTGCTGGGTACTTTAAAGATTGTGGAAACGGACGACGTTTTTATTCGCAAGACCCGACAGTCGATCGATGCCCGGGGCGCGCAGGTGAAGGTCAATGTGCAGGTGGATATTTTTATCAATGAGGTACCTTCCGACGTCATCGAGTACCGCAAACCTACTCAGAACGTTAGTCATCGGCCGACGGCCATCATCGTCGGCTGCGGTCCGGCAGGTACTTTTGCCGCGCTGCGGCTGATCGAGCTGGGTATAAAACCCATTATTCTCGAACGCGGAAAGGACGTCCGCGCCCGCCGCCGCGACCTGGCGGCGATTCACAAGCAGCACACCGTCAACCCGGATTCCAACTACTGCTTCGGCGAAGGCGGAGCGGGTACCTACTCAGACGGCAAACTCTATACCCGTTCCAACAAGCGAGGCAACATCCGGCGGATTCTGGAAATATTCGTGGCCCACGGGGCGAGTGAGGATATACTGGTAGAGGCGCACCCCCATATTGGCACCAACAAGCTACCCAAAATCGTGGCTGAAATGCGGGAAACGATCCTGCAAGCGGGCGGCGAGATCCACTTCGACACGAAAGTGACGGACTTCATCATCGACCAAAACGGAATGCGCGGCGTCGTGACAGCCGATGGCAAGGTACACCGGGGCACAGGCGTGATACTGGCAACGGGTCACTCGGCGCGCGATATATTCGAGTTGCTGCAAGAACGCAACGTCGCCATCGAGGCCAAACCCTTCGCGCTGGGCGTCAGGATCGAGCATCCGCAGCGTACCATCGACCGCATTCAGTACAAGGGCAAAGCCGATCGGGGTCCTTATTTGCCGCCCTCAGCCTACAACTTGGTAACCCAAACTTACCACGGAGGGCTGAAACGCGGGGTGTTCTCGTTTTGCATGTGTCCGGGTGGCTTTATCGTTCCGGCGGCCACGGCCCCCGGCGAGCTGGTGGTCAACGGGATGTCGCCCTCGCGGCGCGACTCACGCTTTGCCAATTCGGGCATCGTGGTGGCGGTACTGCCCGAAGACATCCGCCGCTTTGCCGACTACGGTCCGCTGGCCGGATTGCAGCTACAGCGCGAGGTGGAGCAGCGCGCCTGCGCGGTGGCGGGCGGACGCCAGACCGCTCCCGCCCAGCTGGCCGCCGACTTCGTGGCCGGGAAAGTTTCCTCCGAACTCCGCGAAACCTCCTACCAGCCGGGGCTGGTATCCGTGGATATGTACGACCTGCTGCCCGCCCACATCGCGGCGCCGCTCCGCGAAGGATTCAGGGAATTTGGCAAGAAAATGCGCGGGTACCTCACCAACGAGGCGCAACTGATCGGGATTGAAAGCCGCACCTCGTCGCCGGTACGAATTCCGCGCGAGCGCGACAGCTGCGAACACCCCGAAGTGGCGCGGCTGTTTCCCTGCGGTGAGGGGGCGGGCTACGCCGGGGGCATCATGTCGGCGGCCATGGACGGCGAGCGCTGCGCCGAGCAACTGGCCCAACGCTACCCGCACGAATTTTGAAACCAAAGCTTTTCAAGAAGCTTTTCCTTACGACCCCAGCCATTCATGTCTAATCCTTTTTTCCAACCCTTCGTCGAAGACCTCCAACAAAAACTTAGTAAACCCTTGCCGGGTCCCCTGGCCCATGCGCGTATGGAAGCCCTTTCGGCTAGCCGTCGCAACATCAAACCCAATCCACGGACCCGCAAGAGCGCGGTGCTCATTCTTTTTTATCCACACAAAAACGAACTCTACCTACCGCTCATCCTGCGCCCGGCTTACGATGGCGTGCATTCGGGACAAATGGCGTTTCCGGGTGGGCGCTACGAGTTGGAAGACGAGGACCTGATTCGCACGGCCAAGCGCGAAGCGATGGAGGAAATCGGGCTCCGGCTCAACGACGTGCAGGTACTTGGGGTCCTGACGGAGCTTTTCATTCCGCCCAGCAACTTCTTCGTGCTGCCCGTGGTCGCGGCCCTGCCCTACCGCCCCGACTTCTGGCCCGACCCCCGCGAGGTAGAGCGGGTGATCGAAGTACCTCTTCGCGAAATCGAGGACCATAGCATCGTGGGTACGAGCGAAATCAGCGTTTCGGGCACTACCGTGATGGCGCCACACTTTCTGATCCAGGACTACAAGGTGTGGGGCGCCACGGCGATGATGGTGAGCGAATTGCTGGCGGTAATGGAAAACGGGGTATAAGGGGAGAAAGGGGCAAGGGTAGAAGGGCGCAGCCTTGTTTTAACGGTCGGCTTTTTTGGCTATATTTACAGTTTTGAACGGCATGGCCGATTGGCGACCTTGCCCCTATTTTCAATTTTCCCTTCTCAATTTTCAATTGAATCCCCTGCATGGCAGATACTATTGACACCACACCCACCGAAGACGGCGAATTACACGACAAAATGCCGATTTCGGGGTTGTACGAAAACTGGTTTCTCGAATACGCTTCTTACGTTATCCTCGAACGCGCGGTACCTGCCACCGAAGACGGTCTCAAACCCGTGCAGCGCCGGATCATGCACGCGCTCAACGAAATGGATGACGGCCGCTTTAACAAGGTAGCCAACGTCATCGGCTCCACGATGCAGTTTCATCCGCACGGCGACGCTTCCATCAACGACGCGATCGTCAACCTGGGCCAGAAGGAATTGCTCTTCGATACCCAGGGCAACTGGGGTGATGTGCGTACGGGTGACAGCGCCGCCGCGCCACGTTACATCGAAGTGCGGCTGTCGAAGTTCGGCAAGGAGGTGGTTTTCAACAACGATACCACCAACTGGCAGCTGTCATACGATGGCCGCAAGCGTGAGCCGGTCACGCTACCCGTGAAGTTTCCGCTGCTGCTGGCGCAGGGCGTCGAGGGCATCGCGGTGGGGCTGTCGACTAAAATCATGCCGCATAATTTCTGCGAGCTGATCGAGGCATCCATCAATATTCTTAAAGAAAAGAAGGTCGAGGTCTTTCCTGATTTCCAGACCGGTGGCTACGTCGACGTTTCCAACTACAACGACGGGCACCGGGGCGGTAAGATCAGGGTGCGGGCACGGATCGAAGAAGAGGACAAGAAGATGCTCCTCATCAAGGAGATTCCGTTCGGTACTACCACGACCTCGATCATCGACTCGATCATCAAGGCCAACGACAGCGGCAAAATCAAGATCAAGCGCGTGGTGGACAATACCGCCGCCGACGTCGAGATTCAGATTCAGCTGGCGTCCGGCGTATCGCCGGATATTACCATCGACGCGTTGTACGCCTTTACCGAGTGTGAGGTGTCGATTTCGCCCAATGCCTGCGTTATTTTGGGCGAGAAGCCGCACTTTTTGGGAGTGACGGACATCCTGAAATACAATACGGAGAAAACGGTGGACCTACTCCGGCAGGAGCTGGAGATAAAGAAGGCCAATTTGCTGGAGAAAATCCTCTACGGCTCGCTTGAAAAGATATTCATCGAAAACCGCATCTACCGCGACATCGAGGAAGCTACCACCTTTGAGGACGTGATCAAGCGGATCGACAAAGGACTGAAACCGTACAAAGAGCAGTTTTATCGCGACATCACCGAGGAAGACATCATCAACCTGACCGAAATCCGCATCAAGCGCATCTCGAAGTACGACGGCTTTAAGGCGGATGAGCTGATGAAGCGCTGGGAGCAGGAACTACTCGAAACCGAAGACAACCTGGCCAACATCGTCCGCTTCGCGATCGACTACTACAAAGATTTGCTCAAGCGATTCGGCAAGGGCCGCGAGCGCAAAACGGTGATGCGGACATTCCAGCAGATTTCGGCGACGGTCGTTGCGGCCAACAACCAAAAGCTGTACGTGAACCGCGAGGACGGCTTCATCGGCTACGGTCTTAAAAAGGACGAGTACGTGATGGACTGCTCCGACATCGACGACATCATCGTGTTCCGGCGCGACGGGCGCTGCGTCGTCAGCAAGATTCAGGATAAGGTTTTTGTGGGCAAAGACATTATCTACTGCGCGGTATTCCACCGAAAAGACGAGCGGAAAGTATACAACCTGGTGTACCTGGATGGTAAATCGGGCGTGTCGTACATCAAGCGTTTTCAGGTCGACGCCGTCACGCGCGACCGCGAGTACGACCTGACCCAGGGTTCGCCCCGCTCGAAGGTCACCTACTTCACGGCCAACGACAACGGCGAAGCCGAGATCATCACCGTCAACCTCACGTCGCAGTGCAAGGCCAAAGTGAAGCAATTCGACTTCAACTTTGCCGATCTGCTCATCAAGAACCGCAACGCCAACGGCAATATCCTGACGAAGTACCCCGTCCGCAAAATCACGCTCAAACAAGCCGGCGGCTCGACGCTCGGCGGCGTAGACATTTGGTACGACCCCACCATCGGCCGGCTCAACCGCGACGAACGCGGGCAGTACCTGGGCAACTTCGAATCGGACGATACCATTTTGGTCGTTTACAAGGAAGGCTCCTACGAGCTCACCAATTTCGACCTGACCAACCACTACGATCCCGGCGAGGCACTGTTGCTGTCGCAGTTTGACCCGGCGCAGGTCGTGACGGCGGTGTACTACGACGCCAGTTCCAAGATTCACTACATCAAGCGATTCCAGGTGGAAACCTCCACGGTCGATAAAAAATTCTTGTTTATCAGCGATGCCCGCGGTAGCAAAATGCTTCTGGCGACGATGGACAAGAAACCGGTGCTCGAATTGGCCACCCAGGAATCGAGCAAGAAGCCAGTGGTCAAAGAGGAGGTCATTGTGGAAGAGGCCGTCGACGTACGTGGCTGGAAAGCGCTGGGCAACAAGCTCACCACGGACAAGGTGAAGAACGTCCGCTGGCTAAAGCCCCTGCCCGACGACGAGCCGGCAGAAGACGACGACGACAATGACGACGAACCTACCCCGGCTCAGAAGATCAGCATTCCGAATGATCGCCAAAACGGGGCCTTACTCAATAGCAAAACCCAACTGGGCATGTTTGAATAGATTTGGATTGACCGGACCAGGTTATGCTCGTAAAACGAATGCTCAAAATCCTGATTGTACTCACTTTCCTGGGGGTCGTGTTCATTCTGCTGTGCAACGTGTGGGTGGTGGTCAGCACGCGTTCGCACAGCTACTTTTCGGTCGACAGCCTGCCTTCCAAACAGGTTGCGCTGGTGTTGGGCACAAGCAAGGCTTCCTCGGATGGGGAAGAAAACCTGTACTTCAAGTACCGCATGGAAGCTGCCGCGCGGCTCTACAATGAGGGAAAGGTGAAATCATTGATTCTAAGCGGCAACAACGATTCGAGATACTACAACGAACCGCTGGACATGCAGCGCGCCATGCTCCGGCTCGGGGTACCCAAAGCCGCCATCCAGCTCGACTTCGCGGGCTATCGCACTTTCGATTCCATTACCCGCTGCAAAAACCTCTTTAAGGAGGACGACATCACAATCGTTTCCCAGGATTTTCATAACGCCCGCGCCTTGTACATTGCCCAAAGCGAAGGGCTGAACGCGATTTCGTTCGCCGCTCAGGATGTGCCGAGCGGCTATTCGGTGCGGACGCTCATCCGCGAGTACCTGGCCCGACCCAAAGCAGTGCTGGACGTGCATCTGTACCGTCCTGCCACGGTGGGGCACAATATCATGCAGTGAGGGTTTTCAATTCCCGACCCTTTTCTCAATAGGTCTGATGTGCTTTTTGGCACAACTCAAATACACGCGTTCCCCTACTTTCTGGTCCTTTCTATTTCTAAAAAAAACCAATGTATCCCCCCCACGCGTACGGCAGAAGTACTCATAGAAACTCCCCTTAAAGCGTATTTTCTCGATGACCGCTTCCCAGCGGGCTTTGCTCGAGTCTTCTACTAATCTCAGAAAGTTGGGCCGGACCAGGTACCGTTCCCCGCTACCCTCTCCCGGAATCAAGTTGACCGGACCAGTCAACTCGGCCACGTACAGACTGGCGGGATTTTGGTAGATCGCTTCGGGGGTACCTTCCTGAATAATTTTTCCTTCCCGCAAAATAATCAGCCGATCCGCCCAGGCCATGGACTCGGTGGCGTCGTGCGTCACGAACAGGCAGGCAAGGCGGTCGGTGCGCTTCAAGTCCTCGATGGCGTCGGCCAGGGTTTGCTTGTTCTTTTGGTCGAGGTGCGCGAAGGGCTCGTCGAGCAGTAGCAGTTCAGGTACTTCGGCCATCGCCTGCGCCAGCGCGGTGCGTTGCTTTTCCCCGCCCGACAGCAGCTTGGCCTTACGGTCGGCCACTGCATCGAGCCGCGTCAGCCCAAGTAGTTCGGTCACTTTTTCTTTACGGTAGTCGGGTTGGTAAAATCGTAGGGCGTAGGCGATGTTCTCGCGGACGGTTTGGTTAGGGAAAAGTTCGTATTCCTGATGTACCAGTTTGATCCCCTCGTAGCCTTTGAGCAGTTGGGCTTTGACCAGCGGCAACTTTTTGTCATTCAGGTACACTTCCCCCTGGTCGGCATCGATAAAACGGCCCACGATATTGAGTAGGGTACTTTTACCCGAACCGCTCTCCCCAATGACGCCCACCCATTCGCCAGGCTGTATATCAAGATGCAGGTCACTCAGCACCGGCTTGCCCTCATAACTTTTTGAAACAGCTGTTAGTTGAAGAAGGGACATGGGCAGGACGTTACGGTTTTTGCTGGTGTTTCGAGAAGTTTGCAACTCCTGACAAATAAAGCTATTTTTAGTCTTTGTGCCCCTGCACCATTTTTACAAATCACGACAATGGAAGAAAACAAACCGCCCCAACTGACCGACGACGAACGCGAGTTGTTCGAGAACCTGATGCCCGAAGATCTCAAAGAGATCATGGACACGGGCGTGAACCGGCGGCATTTCATGAAACTGATCGCGCTGGCGGGTGGTGGCATCCTGGCTGGACAAAACGGCCGCCGCCGAGCAGATTTTGACTCGTCCGCTCCAGGTACCGCCCACCGAATTTTCGCCAGCTAGCATTGAAAATGGCGTCGAAGTGGCTTTCAAAGTCAACGGCTCAGCCCAGAAACTAACGGTCGATTCGCGGATGAGTTTGCTGGATACCTTACGTGAAAGGCTCCAACTCACCGGCTCCAAAAAAGGCTGCGATCACGGCCAGTGCGGCGCTTGCACTGTGATTGTGGACGGTCGGCGGGTACTCTCCTGCCTCACCCTGGCGGCGAGTTGCGAAGGCCGATCGGTCAAAACGATCGAGGGCATCGCGAGCGGTAATGCGCTACACCCGATGCAGACGGCGTTTATCAAACATGATGGGTTTCAGTGCGGCTTCTGTACCTCCGGCCAGATTTGCTCGGCCGTGGCCCTGCTGGACGAAGCCCGCAACGGCGAGGCCAGCTACGTGACCGAAAATATAAGTAAGAAACCGCAACCCGTTCAACTTTCCGACGAAGAAATTCGGGAGCGCATGTCGGGGAATTTGTGCCGTTGTGGTGCCTATCCCAACATCGTGGCCGCAATTCAGGAAGTACACAGCGGAAAACCCGTGGAGCAAACCTGGCACATGGTCGGCTGACCTTAATTCAAGAACGATACATTACAAGAACGATACATATGAGACCTTTCAAATATACAGTGCCCGAGAGGCCACCGCCGCATCTAAAATGCTGACGGCCAATCTGAATGCAAAATTCTTAGCGGGCGGCACGAACCTCATCGACCTGATGAAGGAAGAAGTGGAGCGTCCCGACGAGCTAGTCGATATCACCCGGCTCAATCTAATCCAAATCAAAGCCACGGCGTCTGGTGGACTTTCGATCGGCGCTTTGGGCAAGAACACCGACGCTGCCAATCATCCGCTCGTTCGCCAAAATTATCCGCTTTTGAGTCAAGCCATTCTGGCCGGAGCATCGGGCCAAATCCGCAACATGGCTTCCAACGGCGGCAATCTGTTGCAACGGACGCGCTGTCCCTATTTTTACGAACGCTCCATGCCCTGCAACAAGCGGGCACCGGGTACGGGCTGCGGCGCGCTGGAAGGCATCAACCGCACCCACGCCATTTTTGGCTGGTCTGAGCAATGCGTGGCCGTGTACCCTTCCGATATGTCCGTTGCGCTGGCGGCGCTCGATGCGGTGGTTCACGTCAGGAACGCCACGGTCAGGAACGGACCATTGCCTTCCCTGATTTTCACCGCCTGCCGGGCGATACCCCCGAAAGGGACACCAACCTCGCACAGGGCGACCTGATCGTTGCGATCGAGTTACCCAAAAACAATGCTGCTCAAAACTCCTACTACCTAAAAGTGCGCGATCGGGCGTCGTACGCCTTCGCGTTGCTATCGGTTGCAGTAGCGCTAGAGCTAGACGGCAAGCGCATCGAACAAGTCAGAATCGCGATGGGTGGCGTGGCGCATAAGCCCTGGCGGACGCTGAAAGCCGAAGAAATGTTGGTAGGCAAGGAAGCAACGGCGGAAAATTTCCGACAAGCGGCCGAAGCCGAAATGGCCGGTGCCAGAACGTTGGAACATAATGCATTTAAAGTTGCACTGGGTACCCAAAGCATCGTGCATGCGCTGGAAAAAGCCGTCAGTTGAATAAGGAGTGATAAATGATAATGAATACATGGAAAATAACAAAAAAAGTCTCGGTGCCCCCGTCAGCCGCATCGATGGTATCCTGAAAGTCACTGGTAAAGCGGATTACTCGGTGGACCATCCGGTCGGGAATGTCGCTTACGCGGTGCTTTTTAAAAGTACTATTGCGTCGGGAGAAATTGTGGCCATCGACACGACTCGGGCTGAGAAATCACCGGGCGTGCTGGCTGTGGTGACGCATGAAAATGCGCCAAAGTTGAACGTAAAAGGTGGGATTCGGGGAGGGGCTATCCTACAAAGCCCGGAAATCAAGTTTTTTGGTCAGAATATCGGACTGGTTGTAGCCGATACCTTCGAGCAAGCCAGCCACGCCGCTCATTTGGTCGAAGTGAAGTACCGTACCGCTGAAACAAGGGCCGATTTTGAAAAATTGGCGAAGGAAGCCAAATCGCCAAAAGATGATAAAGATGAGCAACGCGGTGATGCCAAAGCGGCAATAGCTCAGGCGGAATACAAGATTGAAGAAGTATACGCCACGCCCATCGAGCACCACCACCCGATGGAGCCCCACGCTGCCATTGCCGAGTGGCAGGGAGAAAAACTGACGCTTTACAGTAGCGCCCAAATCGTGAATGGCGCGCAAAACGCCGCCGCCAAAACCCTCAACCTCAAACCTGAAAACGTACACATCGTCTCGCCTTACATTGGCGGTGGTTTCGGTTCCAAAGGCGGGCAATGGGCCAATCTGGTCCTGACGGCGGTGGCCGCCCAAGCAGCGAACCGGCCCGTAAAACTGGCGTTGACCCGGCAGCAGATGGTCAATTCGGTTGGTCTGAGGCAGCGGAACCATCAAAAAGTAAGCCTGGCGGCGACCAGGGAAGGCAAACTGATGGCCCTGGCCCACGAGACCACGACGCACTGCGCTATCGACGAAGAATTTGTGGAATCCTGCGGCGATTGCTCCAAAGTGATGTACGATGTTCCTAACTCGCTTATTACTTACAAGGTAGTGCCGATGAATGTCATTCTGCCGACCTACACGCGCGGGCCGGGAAAATCCACGGGTAGCTTCGCGCTGGAATCAGGGATGGATGAATTGGCGCACAAACTCGGCATGGACCCCATTGCGCTCCGCTTGAAAAACGAGCCCGAACGCGATCCCTCCAACGGCAAGCCGTGGTCTACGCGCTCGACGGTGCAGTGCCTGCGGGAAGGTGCCAAGGCGTTTGGCTGGGATAAACGCAAACAAGCGCCGCGTCAAAATCAGCAAGGTGACTATCTGGTCGGCTACGGTGTGGCCTGCGGTACCTACCCAGCGCACCAAAGGCCCAGCTCGGCCATCGTAAAACTGAAACGCGAAGGCGCGGACGTTACCGCCACCATCGAACTGGCCGCCGCTGATCTTGGCACGGGTACTTACACCATTCTGGCCCAAACGGCCGCCGACGCGCTGGGGCTTGCCGTCGAGAACATCAAAGTCAGGCTTGGCGACTCCGATCTTCCACCCGCCGCCGGATCGGTAGGCTCCGTGGGGGCTACGAGCTACGCCAATGTGGTGAACGACGTATGCGGAAAAGCCACGGAAGAGCTGATTTCCCGGTCGGGAAAAGAATTTTTTACCCGGCCGACGGCGGCACAGCTGATGGTTTCGGAGAAAATATCCGACTTTCAAGCCCGGGCTGAATCTAAGGCTCCCGATAGCGCAGAACAATATTCTTCCCATAGTTTCAACGCCAATTTTGCCGAGGTGTGGGTCAATCGGTATACGGGTATGGTGCGGGTGAGGCGCTTCTTGGCCGTAACCGGGGCGGGCAAAATCCTAAACGCAAAAACAGCCCGCTCGCAGATCATCGGCGGCAACGTATGGGGCATCGGTATGGCGCTCACCGAAGAGTCGACGCTCGATCCGCTGCGGGGAAATTTCGTGAGTCGCTCACTGGCCGACTACCACGTACCTGCCAATCTGGACATCGGCACGATGGAAGTTATTTTTATCAAGGAAGAAGATAAAATGGCCAATAAGCTCGGTGTGAAGGGGATCGGCGAGGTTAGCATCGTCGGCGTAGCGGCTGCGGTAGCCAACGCTGTCTTCAACGCGACAGGCAAGCGCGTAAGAGATCTCCCCATCACGCCGGATAAACTAATATAACCTCCCTTCCAAAAGATTGAATATTTTGGAAGTATAAACCTATTTGAACAAAAAATCCCCGAGCAAATGCTCGGGGATTCGTCCCAGTACCCGGAGCCGGAGTCGAACCGGCACGGGTGTAACCCCATTGGTGTTTGAGACCAACGCGTCTACCAATTCCGCCATCCGGGCTAATTGCTCGCGCTTTGGGAGTGCAAAACTAGACAGTTTGCCTTATTCTGCAATAGCGCGGCCCAAATTTATTTTGTCATTCGTAGCGAAGCGCTTCGATCGGGTCCAGTTTCGAGGCTTTGATGGCGGGATAGATCCCCGAGATGACGCCAACGAAAACGCAAACTAGGATGCCCATAATCATCCACAGCCAGGGCACGATGAAGTTGCTCTCGTCGCTGATGGAGGTCGAAATGATATTACCGATGGCGATGCCAAGTACCAAGCCCGCCAATCCGCCCAAAATGCAGATGACGATGGCCTCGATCAAAAACTGAATACGAATGACCCTAGGCGTCGCCCCCAACGATTTACGGATGCCGATCTCGCGGGTCCGCTCCGTGACCGATACCATCATGATGTTCATCAGGGCGATCGAAGCGCCGAGCAAGGTAATGATACCAATCCCAAAACCGCCCATGCGCAGGTACCCGATGATATCCACGAAGTTCTCGCCCAGCGCGTCAGCCCGCTCGATCGTGAACGAGTCGGATTTGCCCAACTGATCGCCCCGAATACGGCGCATAAGACCACGGGCTTCCTCAATGATGTACTCGCTGTCGTCGATCTTGGGCGCCGAGGCCGTAATGTCGAACGTCAGGGCGCGGTTGGCGGCTAGCGCCCGGCCGGTTTCGAGCGGTACCAATATGAGCCGATCGGCGCCGGTACCACCGCCCAACGATCCTTTTTCTTCCAATACCCCAATCACCTTGAATTGTCCGCCCATAAAGCTGATCGACTTGTTGAGCGGATCTTCACGATCGAACAGATTCTTGGCAACCTCTTTGCCCAGAATAGCCACGTTGAGCGAATTTTCGAGGTCGTTTTGGTTGAAGTTCCGCCCTACGCCTACTTTGTATCCCTTAATTGAAAAAAAGTCCTGATCTGCTCCGGTGACCGACACGTTGGGGTTGGTTTTCTTGGACAAGTACTTCACCTGAATCGCCCCGCCTACCCCGGCCGAGAGCGACACATTAGCGTCGAACTCATCACGAAACCGATCCGCAAACATCGAAGCCTGTCGGTAGTCGATTTTCTCGTAGTACTTCTGCTGCCGCCCGCCGCGGCGGCGGTTGTTGCGGGCGTAGTTCTCGATGCTGAACGTATTGGCTCCCAAATCGGCGAAGCTACTTTCGACCGAACTCTTAATACCGTCGATGGCCGTCAGGATACCCACCAGCGAGGTGATACCGATGGCGATGATGAGCGCCGTGAGTACCGTGCGGAGCATGTTGGATTGGATGGAGCGGAGCCCCTCACTGACATTTTCTTTTATATTCATGGGCTCAAAAGCGCTTTTCGCACAATAATTGCTTAATTTTCGTTGTAGGGAACAGTATTGAAATTGTTCCGGTAAAGCTCCCCAAGATGCGTCAAAAATTCAAACCGGTGGTACGGCTCTTTGTTCCGCTTATCATCTTTTTAAGTATTTCCGTTCACTCGTTTGGCAATAAGTTGCTGATTCCGATGGACGATACCCAGAAAAATCACCTCAAAGCCTACGGCGTCGCCTTCTGGGTTTTGAAGGCTTACAATACCGAAGTAGACTGGCTGTTGAACTACCGGGGCGGCAGTTTCATGGTTACTTTCACCCAGAAATTCGCAACCGAAATGACCATCCGGGGGGTAAGTTTTGAAACGATTTCCGAAGGCCAAGCCGCCCAAATACTGAGCGAAATCGCCGCGCCAGACGCCAACATGGACGCCGTCAAACTGCAAAAACCGCCGAAGATTGCGGTCTATTCCCCCAAATCGAAGCAACCCTGGGACGATGCCGTCACGATGGTACTTACCTACGCCGAGATACCCTACGATGTGGTTTTCGATGAGGAGGTACTTAATGGCAAGCTACCTGAGTACGATTGGTTGCACTTGCACCACGAGGATTTTACGGGGCAGTACGGCAAATTCTATCAGTTCAAGGACTATCCCTGGTACCGCGAGCAAAAGCGGGAATCCGAGCAGATTGCCGACAAGTTTGGGTTTTCCAAAGTATCCTTGATGAAACTTTCGGTGGTCAATAAAATTCATGAATTCGTTTCGGGGGGCGGCTTTATGTTTGCGATGTGCAACGCCACCGATACTTTCGACCTGGCCGCCGCCGCCGCCGGGGTCGACATCGTGGAATCTCCCTACGACGGCGACCCGGCCGATCCCAAAGCCAATGCCAAGCTCAATTACGACAATACCTTCGCTTTCAGAGATTTTAAGACGTACACCGACCCTTTCCTGATCGAATTTTCGACGATCGACAATCAGCCCCAGGAGCGCGGATTGAACGAGAATAACGACTACTTCACGCTCTTCCAGTTTTCGGCCAAGTGGGACCCGATCCCCACCATGCTTACCCAAAATCACAAAACGCTGATTAAAGGTTTTTTGGGTCAAACCACCGCTTTCAAGAACCAGTACATCAAGCCCGACGTAGTGGTGATGGCCGAAACCAAGCAAGCCGGCGAGGCCCGATACATCCACGGTACCTTTGCCAAAGGCTTTTTCACCTTTTACGGTGGCCACGACCCCGAGGACTACCAGCACCGCATCGGCGAGGAGCCGACCGACCTCAACCTACACCCCAATTCAGCCGGTTACCGCCTTATCCTGAACAACATTCTGTTTCCGGCGGCGAAGAAGAAGAAATTGAAAACGTGAGGAGTTGTGTAATTGTGTAATTTAAATCACTCATTATCAACGACTTGTCAAATAAAATTTCTAACAAAAAATAACAATTACACAGTTCAACGATCACACACCCTTCACAACCGATACCACTCCCCAGCATTACTCCGTGATTCCACTTGGCTCTCCAAGCCGTCGGGTAAGCGTGGAAAAAAGTCGATGCCGGTGACTTTTTCTACTTGGTCTATAGGTACTACGAAGCTGGAAAGTTTGGCGTTAGAAGCCTCATTGTTCATCAGAAAAGCGATTCCTTTCACGTAGGGTGGGTTGACGTAGAGAACCACTTTATAAAACTGCTTCGGTACCGCTACGCGATTGGTGCGCCCGATGGTACCTAGCCCGGGTACTAGTACCGGACCGGTCACGACGTAGATTTTCTGGTACTTATAGGCCCAGGCGCGCACCATTTTTTCCAATTCGAGCCAAATACCGCGGTTGAACTGAGGTTCCTGCGGGCAGACATTGCTCATATAAAAGGTTTCCTTCATCACTTGGTACGAGTCCTTGAAGTCGGCAGCGGGCGCCAGATGACCGCGGTCGTAGCCGCTTCGGGTATAGTCCGAGCTGAGTGCAGTACCACTCCTGACGGCCGGATCGGGCATGAAATCATTTTCCCGCGCTTCGTTGCCCGCGATTTGGTCGCGTTGCAGTATGTATGCCACCCAAGCCGGATTTCTATACTTGTCTATGTATTTAAGGGTATAGCCTACGCGGCGCACGATTTGGTCGTTCGAACCGATAGCAGGCAGCAAAAAGTCAGGATCATTGGCAATTTTCGTTAGCGTCGCAGCGGAGACCAACCCCTCAGGCCGCTCAGATTTATTCTTAAGGTCGGTGGTCGGCTTTTTCTCTCTATTGGAACGCGATGCAGCTGGGGCTGCGTTGCCGTAGTCGACAGCTAGTGTGTCGTCGTGTGGCTCGGGCGCGCGGTAGGGATTGGGTCCGGCTTCGTCACCCGCCAGGATCGATTTTATATTGCTCCAAAAATCCACCACGGGTTGGGTCTTGCCACCGTAGTGCAGGAACAAGCCGACGGTAAAAAAAATGAGTAGTAAGAGCAAGGTATTGTTGGGCAACCGGAATCCCCGGCGGCGGTAGCTTCCCATGATGTTCTGTGCGCTGGTATGTTAAAATATACAAACAAAGGTAACCAAAAACGGTGGCGGCTCGAAAACCGTCCCGTGCTGTTTTGCTAACTTTGTTTCCTTAGCAAAACCATTTAAAATCGATCCTCATTCAGGTCATGAAGATTACCATAGTGGGCGGTGGTGCGGCAGGATTTCTGGCGGCCATCACGGCTGCCTCGGCCAACCCGGCCGCCGAAATAGTTATCCTGGAAAAGAATCGAACGGTACTCAATAAAGTACGCATCTCGGGCGGTGGCCGCTGCAATGTCACCAACGCCAGCTTCGATCACCGAATCATGGCCGCCAGCTACCCGCGCGGGGAGCAGTTTCTCAGAAAATTACTACCCGAATTTGACGCTCAGGCCACGGTCGACTGGTTTGCGGCACGCGGGGTGGTGCTCAAAGCTGAGCCCGACGGCCGCATGTTTCCCGAGAGCAACTCGTCCGAAACCATCATTGCCTGCCTGCTGCGCGAAGCCGCGAAATTTGGGGTGTCGGTCAAAACAAGTACCAGCGTCAAATCATATTACTATAAGAATGATACAATTCGGGGCGGTTCTTTTTTTCTGAATCTGGGCGATGGCGAAATCCTGGAAACCGACCGCCTGCTGATCTGCACGGGGGGCCACCCTAAGCGTGAGGGTTTCGACTGGCTTGAAAGTCACGCCATCGAAAACCCCGTGCCGTCGCTTTTTACATTCAATACTCCCAAACATTACTTGCTGCCACTCATGGGCGTGTCGGTACCCAATACCCTGGTCAAAATTGTGGGCACCAAGCTGGAATGGCGTGGCCCGCTACTTATCACACATTGGGGCGTGAGTGGTCCGGCGGTACTCAAGCTTTCGGCCTGGGGTGCGCGGTACCTAGCGGATCAGAATTACCGCTTTGTGTGCAAGATAAATTGGGTACCCGATACTGGCGTCGATGCAATCAGCAGGTATCTGTTCAACCAAAAACAGCAGAGCCCTAAGCAGTTGGTGCGGAGTCGCGCCCCTTTTGGCCTGCCCACACGCCTTTGGCGCGCATTCCTGGAATACGTTGGAATTGATGATACGCTGCGTTGGCTCGACCTGAGCAACAAAGCCATCAACAAGCTGGTGGAGACTTTGAGCAACAGCCAACTCAATGTGGATGGAAAGAGTACCTACAAGGAAGAATTTGTCACAGCGGGCGGAGTCGCGCTTTCCCAAATAGACCCGCTCACGCTGGAAAGCAAACAGATCAAAGGCCTGTATTTTGCCGGAGAGGTACTGGATGTAGACGGTATCACGGGCGGATTTAATTTTCAGAATGCCTGGACAACGGGTTATATTGCGGGCAAAATGATAAGCAGAACTTGAAGCAATGATGAGATATGAATTATGAGATAATTGAAGAGACCGCCACTTTCCTACGGGATCTTACCGAAGATTTTGCACCGGAGATAGGCATTATTTTGGGTACCGGGCTGGGCTCACTGGCCGACGATATCGACGTGGTCCACGAGATTCCGTACGGCGACATCCCCAATTTTCCAGTATCGACCGTTGAGTTTCACCAGGGAAAGTTATTTTTTGGCAAGTTGTCGGGCAAGAAAGTTGTCTGCATGCAGGGACGCTTTCACTACTACGAGGGCTATTCCATGAAACAGGTGGTGTTTCCGGTGCAGGTCATGAAGCTACTGGGCATCCACACACTAATGGTTTCGAATGCCGCCGGGGGCATGAATTCACTTTATAAGCTCAGCGACCTGATGGTTATCAAGGACCATATCAGCCTTTTCTTGCCGGGCAACCCGCTCGTTGGTAAAAATATCGATCAGCTTGGCGATCGCTTTCCTGACATGTGCGATCCCTACGATCCCGCGTTGGTGTCGATGGCGTTGGGCATCGCCCGGGAGCAGGACATCAGTGTCCACGCCGGTGTGTATGTAAGCGTACCGGGCCCCATGCTCGAGACCCGCGCCGAGTACCGTATGTTGCGTATGCTGGGCGCCGATGCGGTGGGCATGAGTACCGTCCCCGAGATTATCGCCGCCCGGCAGATGCATCTGCGCTGCTTTGGGTTGTCGGTCATTACGGACCTGGGCATCCCCGAAACCCTGGAAAAAGCGGATATTGTCAAAATCATCGCCGCCGCCGAAAAAGCCGAGCCTGACATGAGTCTGATAATAAAGGCGATGATCGGTCAGTTATAAAACGGATACCCGATACTTATTAGCAAACACCAAAGCACTGAATTGTTTTGAAATATACAATGACAAAAATTTACCTACTGTCCCTAGTGGTCGCATCAGGTTGGCTATTTTCGGGCTGTGAGCCTTCGGAATCGTCGTCTACTCCGCCTGTCGCACCCGAAGGAATGGTATATGTACCCGCCGGAGAAGACAGGAGCGGGGAGGAAATGGACGCCTTTTTTATGGACAAGACGCCCGTCACCGTTTCTCAGTTCTCGGCCTTCGTCGAGGCGACCGGCTTCAAAACCCAGGCCGAAGTGTTCGGCGATGCTGGCGTGTTCGACATCAAGACGGGCGAGTGGTCCCTTCGCAAGGGCGCGGACTTCAGGTACCCTTTCGGACCCGATGCGCCGGCGGCCCTACCCGACCATCCCGTCACGCAGGTGTCCTGGAACGACGCCGTGGCCTACGCCAAGTGGGCCGGCAAGCGATTACCGAGTCCGGCCGAGTGGTTTAAAGCAGCCGGTTACGGGCTGCAAGAGGAAGAGATTTATGCCTGGGGAGGAAACAATTGGTTGGAAGAGGGCAAGTTCAAAGCCAATTTCTGGCAAGGGAGTTTTCCGGTACACAACACGGTCGAAGACGGCTATATGTACACTTCACCGGTAGGTCAATTTGGCACTAACAATCTTGGGATGACCGATATGGGCGGAAATGTCTGGCAGTGGACCACTGCCTGGAAGAACGAAAATATTACGGACGAAACGGGCGAAAAAATACAGGTAGGGGGCTCCTACCTGTGTGATCCTGCCGTATGCCACGGCTTTAAGATTGGAAACACAGCCGAATCGACCACCGAGACCAGTTTGTGTCACGTGGGTTTTCGCTGCGTAAAGGAAATTAACTGATCTTTACGACTTCAGCGGGGATATTGTGCTGGCTAACGACATCACGGGTATAGCGAACGTGACCACGGGGAGCCATCAAGTACAGCTTGCCCCCTTTCATGCTGGCCAATTCACTCAGGAGTTTCCATTTGGAAATGTCCTTCATCAACTTGTCGGTCTTCAGAGACACTTCAAGATAATGCTTATTGAACATGTTGACACCCGTTACGTCAGGTGTAAAAATCTGATTATCCTGGGTACGTTCGTAGGACTTGGGTGTCTCAAAACCTTCGATGTTGGCTTTGATCTCCTTAAATCCATGAGATTGCGCCCATTTCACTACGTTTTCGATAAATCCGTCTTTTTCCATTGAGGCTAATAATGTTAGACTTAACCGAATATTCGGATAAGTGGGTTAGATTTCACTGTAAGGCATCTGAGAGCAGTTGTCACCGCTTTATTTTTGGGCAGAATAATTTTGACCAAAAAAATTAAGATAGCGGCAAGGTACCTAATATTCACGAAAAATCCTAGGAACGAAGTTTTTGCTATTCGTCAAATCAAACGTCAGGAGCTCTTGCTGATCACTCTTTTCTCGATCAATACTGCGTGTTCCGACGGTGCGATGTGCGTTCCGTCCGAATTGGCGTAAATTTTAGTGAACTCAGCTCCGAAGTACAGGATGATCGAAGAATAGTACACCCACAACAGCAGGACGATAATCGAGGCCGAAGTACCGTAGGTAGCGCCCAAGTCAGACTGCCCGATATAAAAGCTGATGCCAAATTTTCCGACGGCAAACAGTAGGGCTGTGAAACCGGCCCCGACGAAGCACTCCTTCCACCGGATCTTACCATCGGGCAGTACTTTGAATATCACCGCGAACAGCGTTGTAATTACCACAAATGTGATCGCCAGGTTGACGATGTAAAAGAAGATAACCGATGCTTCGGAAAAGATCTCTTCCAGTCTTTCACTCAACGCGTCGACCAGAGCATTCACACCCAGCGATACCAACAGAAGAAATCCCAACGTGAGAATCAGTGAAAAAGACAGAAGTCTGGTTTTTATGTATTTCAGCCATCCCTTTTCGGGCCGAGCTTCGATAGACCATATGTAATTGATTGAACTCTGAATTTCGGCAAATACGCCCGTCGCACCCACTAGCAGCGTGCCCACCCCGATAGCGGCGGCCACCCCCGATTTGTTGGATAAATTGGCATTTTGGATGATTTCCTTCAATTGATCCGCCGCCTCGGGCCCTACCAGACTATTGATTTGGTCGAATACTTCACCCTGCACGGCGTCGCGCCCCATGAATATGCTTAGTGCGGATATCATCACCAACAGCATTGGCGCAAGCGAGAAAATGGTGTAGTACGATAAGGCTGCACTCAGTTTCATGCCCTGATCGTCCATAAACTGGATTCCGGCGTCTTTGATGATGTTAAAGTACTTCTTGACTACGTCAGGTATTTGCATCAGGTAAGATGATTTGGTTATGGTTAAATGAGGAAGTAATCGTTGGTATGTATACTTACCAGTCGCCTTGTTCGTCCTCGTGCGCCTTCAAAGCCCGAGTGAGCTCTTGCTGGATTTTGTTGTTTTTCAATTTTCCAGCCAGTTCGATCCCTTTTTTGAATAGGTGCTCGGCCTTTTCGTTGTTATCTTCTGCAATAAAAAATTGTGCCGCTTGATAATAAGTAGGCAGATACTCTGGAAACCCGGACAATAGTAAGTCGTACCATTCGCGAGCCTGGGACCGATCGAATTTCTCGTATTCCAGCGCTAACGCATATGCGTTGAAAGGGTCGTTGGGTTCCTCCTCGTAAAAGTCCGACAATTTTTTCAATAATGATGTTTTCATATAAAAAGTGTTATGCTTGCATACTATTATTTTTATTCCGTATATTCGCAAATGAGGGTACCCAGTGTATCTTGCCAATACTTTTAATCTTAAAAAAAACCATGAAAATACTCGTTTGTATAACCAATGTGCCGGATACGACGGCCAAGATCTCCTTTACCGATAACGACACAAAGTTCAACAAAACCGGCGTACCCTTCATCATCGGCCCCTACGATGACTACGCTTTGGCGCGGGCCGTCGAGTTGAAAGACCAGCTCAGCGCCACGGTCACGGTGCTCAATGTCGGCGGTGCCGACGGTGAACCACAAATCAGGAAAGCACTGGCCATCGGAGCCGACGATGCCATCCGGGTCGACTCCGAACCGCTGGATTCTTATTTCGTGGCCGCGCAGATCGCGCACATCGCACACGAGAATAGTTACGACCTGATTTTAATGGGCAGGGAGTCCATCGACTTCAACAGCGGTGTGGTGCACGGGCTGGTGGGTGAAATGCTCGGCATCCCCTCATACTCGCCGGTTATGAAGCTCGAGATCAGCGACAGCAAGGCAACTTTCGCCCGCGAAATCGACGGGGGTAAGGAAAACCTGGAAGCAGCCCTTCCGTTGGTACTGGGATGTCAGGAACCGATCGCCGAATGGAAAATCCCGAACATGCGTGGCATCATGACCGCCCGCTCCAAGCCCCTCAATGTAGTACCCCCGACGGAGGTGGAGGACATGACAAACCTGGAAAAGTACACGCTCCCCGCCCCCAAAGGCGAATGCAAAATGATCCCCGCCGAAGAAGCCGAACAGCTGATTGCGCTGCTCAGGACCGAGGCGAAAGTATTATAATGATGCGGGATGATTGAAAATCAATTGTTTGTCTGAGATCCCCATTCATAATTCATCACTCCTAATTCATCATTAAATAATGTCTGTATTAATTTTTGTAGAAATAGATAACGGTTCCATTAAGAAATCATCGCAGGAAGCGATCTACTATGGAGCCAAAGTTGCCGAAAGTACCCAAACCACCGCCACGGTGCTGGCCATTGGCCAGGCTGACGGCGACGCTCTGAAAGCGGCCGGACGCTTCGGCGCGACCAAGGTACTGCACGTGACCGACGAAAAGCTAACCCACGAGAATAGCCTGGCCTACGCCGATGTACTAGTCCAAGCCGCCGAAAAAGAAGGAAGTCAGGTGATCGTGTTGGGAAAGTCGGGCCTCGGTGATGCCGTCGCGGCGCGCGCCTCGGCCAAGTTGAAGGCCAGCGTGGTATCGGGCGTCACCGAGCTACCCGATACGAGCGGTGGCTTCAAAGTGACGCGGGCCATTTATAGCGGCAAGGCCTTCGCGACCGTCGAACTAAAAACGACGGTGAAGGTACTGGTCGTACGGAAGAACGCCGTGGAAGTAAGCGAAACCGATGCCGATGCTACGGTGGAAGCTTTTGCCCCCACCCTGCGCGATTCCGACTTTGCCGCCAAGGTACTCGACGTCGAGAAGGCCGATTCGGAACTTTCGCTCAACGACGCCGACATCATCGTGTCGGGTGGACGGGGTATGAAGGGCCCCGAGCATTGGGACCCGTTGCTGGACTTGGCCAGTGCGCTGCACGCCGCTACGGGCTGCTCCAAGCCGGTCTCCGATCTCGACTGGCGTCCTCACCACGAGCACATCGGGCAGACGGGTATTAAGGTAGCCCCCAATTTGTATATCGCCTGCGGTATTTCGGGTGCCATCCAGCACCTGGCGGGCGTCAATGGCTCGAAGGTGATCGTGGTGATCAACAAAGACCCCGAAGCTCCCTTCTTCAAGGCCGCCGATTACGGAATCGTCGGGGACGTCTTCGACATACTACCTCGTTTGACCAAAGCGGTGGAAGCGGCGAAATAATAAACTTACCGACAATTCGACCCGCTCGGCATTTTTTAATGCAGGGCGGGTTTTCTATTTTTGCATTTTTATTTTCGGAGCCCAAATCGTTTTCCTTATGGTCACAGCGGTTTGCCACCGCAACCACAAGCAGTACCAGTGAAAAAAATCAAGTTAGAGATATTGGGCCTTTCGCCCAGCCAATCCCAGACCGGCTCGTTCGCATTGGTACTTGGGGAGGAGCTCGGCAGCCGCCGCTTGCCCATCATCATCGGCGTTTTCGAAGCGCAGGCCATTGCGGTCCAGATCGAGAACATTGTACCCAATCGGCCCATGACCCACGATTTGTTCAAGTCCTTTGCCGAAGGGCTCAACTACACTTTGAAAGAAATTGTCATTTCTGATCTGAGCGAGGGCATTTTCTACGCCAAGATTATTTGTGGCGACGACCTTCGTGAGGTCGAGGTCGACTCCCGCCCCTCCGACGCGATCGCGATCGGTTTGCGGTTTGGCGTGCCGATCTATACCTACGAGTCGATTCTGTCGGAAGCGGGTATCGTTGCTAACGACGCTGGTGACGACGCGGAAGAGAACGAAGACGAACTGGTACGCGAGACTTTGCGGACCAAAGGTTCTTTCACCGACCAAATCCGGGATATGTCCAACGACGTACTACAAAAAATGCTGGAAGAAGCGCTGAGCGGCGAAGAATACGAAAAAGCCGCGAAAATCCGCGATGAGTTGGACAAGCGGAATTAGTTAAAAAAACTTAACCCAAGTTCGACCACTCTCCCTTTTGCAGATTAAGTGGTAGTTTTGTCCCGTCCTTTCCTCGACCCTCCGTTCATGGCCAAAAAGAAAAAAATCGGGAGCTATCCCAACACCATGATTATCATCAGCCTGACGGCTGCCCTGTTTCTGATTGGGTTCTGTGGGCTATTCGTGGTGCAGTCCAAAAAGCTGGTTTCCATCATTCGGCAAAATATCGAGGTTCGGGTGTTTGTCGATAAAGGTACTTCCGAGGCCGGTCAGGATTCGATTTTCACTTTGATCCGGAGCAAACCCTACGTGCAACGGAGTGCCGACAGCGCAGCCATCGACTTCGTATCGAAGGAGTCGGCCGCCGCCGAGTTCATGGAAGGTACCAAGGAAGATTTCACAGCTTTTTTGGGTGAAAACCCGTTGCGGGACAGCTACCGGGTTCGGGTGCACGAAGACTACTTCGAGGAGCGGAAATTGAAAACCATCAAGGCCGATCTGGAAAAAATGGACAACGTCTATGAGGTAGTGTACCAGGAGAACCTGGCCGACGCGATTAACAAAAACATCACGAAGCTATACATCATTCTCGCTTCGTTCGCGGTGGTGATGCTGATTATCATCGTATTGCTCATCAACAACACGATCAAACTGGCCATCTATTCCCAGCGATTTCTTATTCGTAGCATGCAGCTCGTGGGTGCGACCAATGGTTTCATACAGCGCCCGTTCCTGCTGCGGGGCGCGACGCAAGGGATCGTGAGTGCGGTGATCGCCGCCTTTTTTCTGGTACTCTTGCAGCAGGCCGCCGTTCGGAACGTGGAGGGTCTGGCACTCTTGCAGGAATACGATAAGATGGCTTTCGTCATCGGTCTGATGGTCGTACTGGGTATTATGATTGGCATCGTGAGTACCACTCAGTCGCTGCACCGCTACCTGAAAATGTCCCTCGATGACCTTTACTGAATGAACAGTTAACCACGCGGGCGGCCCCGTGTGAACAATGCACAACAAGGATCGTGTTTCCCTGACCAAATCATTATTCATTTATCGGAATTCGGCATTGATTCTTCATTTTTAATTATTCACTATTAACTGAATAAAATGTCACCCAACAAAGAGCAGTTTCCCTTTCGGTCCATGAACTACCGCCTCATGCTCATCGGCCTTGCCGTCATCCTGACTGGCTTCATCATCATGAGCCTCGACGGCGAAGAATTCGGCTTCGGCTTCCTGGGGCTTACCCTGGGACCAATCGTTACGGTGGCGGGTTTCGTCATCGAGTTTTGGGCCGTTCTCCGCAAACCGGCTAATACATGACCATTTGGCAAGCCATCATTTTGGCGATAATCGAAGGCATTACCGAATTCCTGCCCGTTTCGTCGACTGGGCACATGATTATCGCCTCATCGTTCATGGGCATCAGCCATGACGAATTCGTCAAGATGTTTACCGTCAATATACAGTTCGGTGCTATTTTGTCGGTGATCGTGCTCTACACCCGGCGCTTTCTGCAAACGGCCGATTTTTATTACAAACTGTTCGTCGCCTTCCTTCCGGCGGCTTTTTTTGGCTTACTGCTCAACGATTACATCGACGCGCTGCTTGAGAATGTCGTCGTCGTTGCCATCATGCTACTCGTGGGCGGCATCGTGCTCGTTTTCATCGATAAAATCGCACAAGATCATCCCAAGGATCGGGAAATCACGTACTTCGAAGCGCTTAAAATCGGGCTTTTTCAGTGCATTGCTATGGTGCCCGGTGTGTCACGCTCGGCGGCCACAATCATCGGCGGAATGTTGCAGGGACTCACGCGCAAGCAGTCGGCTGAGTTTTCGTTTTTCCTGGCGGTACCTACGATGGCCGCAGCAGCAGGCTACAAATTCCTGAAAACCTACGATACCATTCAGGTCGAAGACATCAAGATATTACTACTGGGCAATGCCGTGGCGTTTGTCGTTGCGATGTTGGCGATTAAGTTTTTTATCAATTTCCTGACTAAATACGGCTTCAAACTTTTTGGTTATTATCGCATTGTGCTCGGCATCATCTTGCTGGTACTGCTGGCGATGGGGTACGAATTGGACATTGTGTAGCCCATGAAGCAAGCCTCCTCCGATACCGAAAAGCCCGATCCGGGTGAAATGATTCTGATCGACAAGCCTTTAAAATGGACGTCGTTCGATGCGGTCAAGAAGTTGAAGTGGGGCTGTAAATTCAAAAAGATAGGCCACGCCGGTACCCTCGATCCCCTCGCCACCGGATTGCTGATTCTCTGCACTGGGCGCATGACCAAGCAGATCGACTCCTACCAGGCGCAGGAAAAGGAGTATGAAGGTACCCTGGTACTGGGTAAAACCACGCCCTCGGTCGACCTGGAAACAGAATTTGACCAAGAGTACCCTACCGACCATATTACCCCCGCCGACCTAGAAAATGCAGCCCGCCAACTCACGGGTACCTTGCAACAGTTGCCGCCCATCTACTCGGCCGTCAGGCAGGACGGCGAGCGGCTTTACAAGAAAGCCCGCCGCGGCGAAACAGTGGAAATCAGAGCCCGCGAAGTAACGGTTTCGGAGTTCGAGATTGACTCGACTGACTTTCCCGAAATTAATTTTCGCATCGTTTGTTCCAAGGGTACCTACGTCAGGAGCCTGGTGCGCGACTTTGGTAGCGTGTTGAACAGCGGCGCTTACCTCTCAGTACTTCGCCGGACCCGCATCGGGGACTATCACGTGAAAGACGCCTTTCAGATCGAAGATTTCATCAAGCAAAAGCGCACCGAACTAGGCTTGGACTCCACCCCATGAAGCTATACCACACTCTGGAATCATTCGAGCCGTTGCACAATGCCATCGTGACGAGCGGTACTTTCGACGGGGTACATCAGGGACACCGCAAGATTCTGAGCCGCTTGCAAGAGATCAGTACCCAGCAAAATGGCGAAACGGTGGTACTCACCTTTTGGCCGCACCCGCGCATGGTCGTCTCGGAAGACAGCCACGGCCTGCAACTGCTCTCGACCATCGAGGAAAAAATCGAGCTGTTTCGGGAGCTGGGCATCGACCACCTGATCATCTCGCCTTTTACCCGCGCGTTTTCCGAGTTGAGCCCTACCGAATTCATTCAACAAGTACTTGTCGACCGCATTGGTACCAAACGGTTCGTGATTGGCTACGACCATCGTTTTGGCCGCAACCGCGAGGGTAGTTTTAGTTTTTTGCAGGAAGTGGCGCCGGAGTATGGCTTCGAAGTAGAGGAGATCCCGCGTCAGGACGTCGATGCACTGGCGATCAGCTCCACCCGCATCCGCCGGGCGCTGCTGCACGGCGATGTTGCGGAAGCCCATGACCTGCTGGGCCGCACCTACCAGTTTTCGGGTGTCGTGGTAAAGGGCAAGCAAATTGGCCGCACGATCGGGTATCCTACCGCCAACATCGAGGTAAAGGAAAATTACAAGCTTATCCCGGCCAATGGGGTTTATGCCGTCAAGGTACTATATCAAAACACGCAATACGGCGGAATGCTCAACATCGGCGTCCGCCCCACGGTGGATGGCACCTCCCGTACCATCGAGGTGAATATTTTTGATTTCGAGGAAGATATCTATGGTGACCGACTCACCATAGAACTCACCGCCTACCTCCGACCCGAGCTGAAATTCAAAAATCTGGACGAGTTAATGGGGCAGCTCGCCGCTGACAAGGAGAAAGCGATGGATGTTTAGAGTCTATGAGTCTATGAGTCTATGAGTCTATGAGTCTATGAGTTCAGGAATACATCTTGAGCGCAGCCCTTACTCATGAACTTTTTACTCATGAACTCTAAGAAATCCGCACGTAACTACCCAACACCTTCATCGCGCTCCCGTATTTTTTAAGAATCTCCTGCACGGGTGCATCTTCGTAGTGGCCTTCGAATTCTACAAAAAACCAGTAGCGGAACGAGGAGCCTTGTCGGAGCGGACGGCTTTCGATTTTGCTCAGGCTAATGTCGCGTTCGTAGAAATCTTTCAGGAAATCGAACAGCACACCGGGCTTATTGGTGTTGGGCAAGTTGGCAATGATGGTCGTTTTATCGGCCGCGCTTTTTTGGTTTTGAAAATCTTTTGAGATGATCAGAAAGCGCGTCCGATTTTGGTCGCTATTGCCGATGTTGTCGAACAGGACCGGTACCCCGTACAGTCGCGCCGCGATGTGCGAGCAAATCGCCGCCGACTCCGGCTCGGAAAACGCCATCTTGGCCGCTTTGGAGGTGGATTCCACCGGGATGAGCTCGACGCGATTGTGCTCGAAGTACTCCCGCAGAAATTTACTACACTGCCGGAAGGCGATGTCCTTCGAGTAAATTTTGGTAATTTTAGTCAAGGAATCATTCTGTGAAGCAAAGCCAAAATGCACCGGCAGCAGTACTTCAGCGGCAATATGGAGCTCCTTCTCGCGCAGCAAATCCACCGTTTCCCCCACCATCCCCTCCTGATTATTTTCCAAAGGTACCACGCCAAAGCGGGCGCGGCCGGTCTCGACGGCATCGAAGATCGAGTGAAT
This sequence comes from uncultured Cytophagales bacterium, assembly GCA_963803495.1. Lineage (GTDB taxonomy): Bacteria > Bacteroidota > Bacteroidia > Cytophagales > Spirosomataceae > Persicitalea. The sequence continues at coordinate 4,901,527 of CAWDMP010000002.1, read as the reverse complement.
CGTGGGCAGTACCAGGTACTCGCTCATGCCTCCGAAAGCGGCTCTCGGCCGCCTGGTGCGTGAAGCTGCCCTCCGGCCCGAGGTAGGCGATGCGCTCGGGTAGCTCCAGATTGCGCGACACGGCGAAAATCTCCAGAAAGATCGCTTCGATCGCTGAGCGGGTCAGCAGTCCGTCGCTTAGCTTTTCGAGCCGATCCAGGATTTGCTTCTCCCGCTCGGGACGGTAAATCAGCGTCTTCTGCGAACGCTTCAGCTCCCCCACCGCCTTCACGTGCCCCATCCGCTCATTGAGCAGTTTCAGCAATTCATTATCGAGCGCGTCGATGCGCTTTCGTAGTTCCGTTAATTCCAATGAGTGAATGAGTGAATGAGTGAATGAGTGAATGAGTGACTAAACAAATCATAGAATCCATTTGCGAAAGCAGTATTCTATCATTCACTCATTCACTCATTCAAAATTGATTTTCAGGCTGCCATTTCTTCCATATTCTTCTCCACCTTCAAATTGTCGATGATGAAGCGCTGGCGGTCGGGTGAGTTTTTGCCCATGAAATAGGCCAGAAGCTTCTGGATGGAGGTATCCTTGGCGAGAATGATCGGTTCAAGCAGCATGTTCTCTCCGATGAAGGTACCAAACTCCTCCGGCGAAATCTCGCCCAATCCCTTGAATCGTGTGATTTCAGGCTTGCCGCCCAACTTGGCCGAAGCCGCTTGCTTCTCCTCCTCGGAATAGCAGTAGATCGTTTCCTTCCTGTTCCTGACCCTGAACAATGGCGTCTCCAGTATGTACAGGTGACCGTTGCGTACCAGGTCGGGGAAAAATTGCAGGAAGAACGTCATGATCAGCAACCGGATGTGCATCCCGTCCACGTCGGCGTCGGTGGCGATCACGATGCGGTTAAAACGTAGATTTTCGATACCGTTTTCGATGTCGAGCGCGTGCTGCAGCAGGTTGAACTCTTCGTTTTCGTACACTACCTTTTTGGTGAGCCCGAAACAATTGAGCGGTTTACCGCGCAGACTGAATACCGCCTGAGTCTGCACGTCGCGCGATTTTGTGATCGAGCCACTGGCCGAGTCGCCCTCGGTGATGAAGAGCGTCGTGTTGAAGCGCTCTTCCAGCTTGGCGTCGGTGAGGTGCTGGCGGCAGTCGCGGAGTTTTTTGTTGTGCAGATTCGCCTTCTTGGCGCGGTCATTCGCGAGTTTCTTGATACCGGCCAGTTCCTTGCGCTCTTTTTCCGACTGCTCGATGCGCTTTTTGATCGCGTCGCGCGTCTCGGGATTCATGTGCAGGTAGTTGTCGACCCGCTCTTTGATGAAGTCGTTGATAAACGTGCGGACCGTCTGACTGTTGGGATCGGGCGAAAGGGTACTCGATCCGAGCTTGGTCTTGGTCTGGGATTCAAAAATGGGCTCCTGCACCCGGATCGCGATGGCGGCGACGATCGAGCTACGGACATCCTCGGTCGCGTAGTCTTTGCCGAAGTGCTCACGCATCACCCGCACGATCGACTCTTTGAAGGCATTCAGGTGAGTACCGCCCTGGGTAGTGTATTGCCCATTCACAAACGAATAGTACTCCTCGCCGTACTGGTTGTTGTGAGTCATGGCCAGCTCGATGTCTTCGCCTTTAAGATGAATGATCGGGTACCTGAGCGAATCCGCCTCGTGCTTGTCGCTCAGCAGATCGTGCAGGCCGTTTTGTGAGAAGTATTTCTGCCCGTTGAAACTAATCGTCAGACCCGCATTGAGGTAGCAGTAGTTGCGGATCATGCTGTCCAGGTACTGCGGGATGTATTTGAAATTCTTAAATATGGTGCCGTCCGGCTCGAAGGCGAGGAAGGTACCGTTGCGCTGTGAAGTGCTTTCCTCCTTCGATTCCCGCACCAGTTCGCCTTGCTCGAACTCTGCCCATTTCATCTTGCCGTCCCGCACCGACTGTACCTTGAAGTACTGCGACAGCGCGTTGACCGCCTTGGTACCCACACCGTTCAGGCCAACCGATTTTTGGAAAGCGCCCGAGTCGTACTTACCGCCGGTGTTTATTTTGGAAACGCAGTCGATCACCGAGCCCAGCGGAATGCCCCGCCCGTAGTCACGGACTTCGACGCGGTGCTCCGATATCTTGATCTCGATGGTCTTGCCGTTGCCCATCATGTGTTCGTCAATGGAATTGTCGACTATTTCCTTCACCAACACATAAATGCCGTCATCGACCGAGGCGCCGTCGCCCAGCTTGCCGATGTACATACCGGGGCGAAGGCGGATGTGTTCTTTCCAGTCCAGTGACCGGATACTGCTTTCGTCGTATTGTACGTTGTTCTCTGCCATTAAAAAGAAAGGGTTTTTATATTAATAAATCGTGAATGAATAATGTAAACATTCTGCTACACGTTAACAAACCAAGTCTGCCTGAAATTTCCGATAAATAGAAATACTTTAAAAAAACGAAAAATCTCCTTTACTTTGCCCTTTGAAACGCGGGCACGGGATTTGTACTTTTATAAGAAGGCTATCCTTCCGCCCTATTCTGATTTTTGACGAAATAACAAACCGGTCAGGTAGCATAACTACTCACATCCATCGGGCTTCATCCCGATCAAATCCAGCCATGTACTCGAAACTTCTTGCAATGTATCAGAAAAAATTTCTGTTTTTAGCACTCTTCTGCCTGTTTGGCTACACTTCGGTGCTGTCGCAGGTCGTGGCGCCTACCCCCGCGCCTACCCCCGTACCCACCACCACGGGGCAAACCAATGGAACTCCTCAGGGACAGCCCCCAGGCCAGGGCCAACCCCAAACCAACCAACCGCCGGGACAACAAGGCAACCGCACGGTGACGCTGCCCAATGGCCAGACGGTCCAGGTACCGGCCAACGCCGATCCCAATAATCCCAACGGCCAAACGCCCACCGATGCGAGCCAGACGGACCCCAATAATCCGAAGTCCAATCAGGAGCAAAACCTGAAGACGGCGGAGCAAATCGAGAACGATGCCAAACAATCCGCCCTCAATGCCGCTAATGCGGCCAAAGCAGCGCTCCGGGCCAAGATATTCGGTTATTCGATATTTGCCGGCGGTGGCCCTACGGGCGACGTGGGTACGGGTGCCGGTAGCATCGCCACGCCCATGGACTATACGATCGGCACCGGTGATGTGCTTAACCTCAACATCTACGGCTACTACGGTTTGCCCGAACAAACGTTGCCGGTAAGCCGGGACGGATTCATCAACATCACGCGGGTGGGACAGGTACTCGTAGCCGGTAAGACGATCGAAGAAGCGCAGAAGATTCTGCTGGGCAAGTTCTCGACCTTTGTACCGGGCTTGTTCGGCTCCAACGGCAACCCGCCGCCCACCAAACTGCTGCTCACGCTGGGCCAGACCCGGCAGGTCAATGTATTCGTGACGGGCGAGGTCGTTGCCCCCGGCAGCTACTCCATGACGTCGCTGGCTACGGCCTTCAACGCGCTATACCAGGCGGGCGGACCCAACGAAATAGGAACTTTCCGGGAAGTAAAGGTCATTCGGGGCAATAAGGTGGTGTCCACCTTCGACATTTACCAATTCCTGACGGACGGTATCCTGGAAGGGGCCATTAGGGTGCAGGACAACGACCGCATCACGGTCGGTTTTTTCAAGAAACATGTTGAGTTGACCGGTAAAATAAAACGGCCGGGCATTTTTGAGCCCAAAGAAGGCGAAACCCTGGGCGACGTGATCCGCTACGCCGGGGGCTTCACCGACAATGCCTACCGCGCGCTATTGAAGGTCGAACGTATTACCGCCACCGGTCGGAAGTTCGAGACTGTTACCGCCGATCAGATCGATGGTTTCGAATTGATGACGGGCGATCTGATCGATATCGAGACGGTACTTGACCGATTCGAGAATGTCGTGACCATCAGCGGCGCGGTGATGCGGCCGGGGGATTTCTCGGTCGACAGCAGCCCTACGCTGTTGGCCCTCCTGAAAAACGCCCAAAGCCTACGGGAAGATGCCTTCACCGGCCGCATAACCGTGAGCCGGACCCGCGATGACCAGACGATCGATAACATTACGCTCAACCTGGCCGACATTATGAACGGGTCGGCGCAAGATCTGCAATTACAGCGGCTCGATGTGGTCACGATTCCGTCCAAGTTCGATATGGCCGAGCAATCCAGCGTCACGATTTCGGGCGAACTGAACGGCGTGGCCGAAGGTACTCAGTTTTCCGTCCCGTTCATGAGCAACATGACGATCGAAGACCTGGTACTCAAGGCGGGCGGCTTCAAGGAGTCGGCCAACAACCGGGAGGTGACCGTCACCCGGCGCGTGCGCAACGATAATCCACAGGCAGCCGATGCCAGGATATCGGAAGTGATCAAAATCCCGATGAGTCGCGACCTCAGCCTCAACGGTAGCAACTCCAACTTCATAATGCAACCGTTCGACGAAGTAATCGTCCGGCGGTCGCCCAATTATCAGGAGCAGAAGTTTGTGTACCTAGACGGCGAGTTTCTCAATCCGGGCGAATACGGCATCACCAGCAAGGACGAAAAAGTAACGGATCTTATCGAGCGCGCCGGCGGACTCACCGACCTGGCCTACGTCAAAGGAGCTACGCTGATCCGCTTCACGCCGGTGTCCGGTTTCGAAACCCAACAAACTCAAACCGCCCTGAACCAGATTTCGAGGGAAGTGAGGAAAGGGGCCGTCAACGTGGGAGCCGGGGGTGGTTCCCGGCAGGAGTTCGTGGGTATTCAGCTCGAGAAAATCTTGAAAAACCCGGAATCCGAAGACAATATCATCATTCAGGAGGGCGATATTCTACGCATTCCCAAGCGTTTGGAAACGGTACAGGTACAAGGTTCGCTGCTGTACCCGACCACGGTGAAATACAACGAAAACATGAACTTCCTGGACTACGTGTCCCAGGCCGGGGGCTTCAACCGAACCGCTTTGCGCAAAAGCGCGTATGTGATCTATCCCAACGGTTCGGTGGACCGCACGCGTCGCTTCCTGGCTTTCAACGTGTACCCTAAGGTGGAGCCGGGTTCGCAGATCATCGTACCGGTAAAAGGTACCGTACCGCTTTCAACCCAGCAAGTACTCAACCAGGGAATCCAAATCACCTCGGCCCTATTCTCACTCATTATTACGGTACTTGCTTTCCGTAGTATCCGCTAAGATCGTAACCTACAACTGCAGCTATTATGTCGGACATCATTATCGACCCCAAACCTTCACAAGACCTGCCCGAGGATCAGATTTCTCCCAAGGTGGTCGTCTTACAGGCCCTTTCCATCAAGGATTCCATCGTCAGAAACTGGAAGCTGATCCTACTCTTTTGCCTTCTGGGGTATGGTATCGGCTACGCGTTGGACATTTATCTTAAAAAACCCGACACCTACACCGCCGATATTCTTTTCAACCTCGGAGCTGGCGGGGGCAGCGCCGGGGGCATGGGACTCGGTAACATGGCGGGCCTGCTGGGCCTGGGTGGCACGCCGGACGCCGACATTTATTCGGGCGAGAACTTCTTTTACTTCGCGGAATCGCGGCCCGTAGTGGAGCGCTCGCTGATGAAGAAAGTACCCGTCGGTAAAGATTCCGTGCTGTTGGCCAATCTCGTGATCGATTCGAGCGCCATCAAGTACGAGCAGTGGGAGGACGTCCCGAAGCGGGAAGATTTTTACTTCACCGGGAATGATATAAAGAACTACACGCTCGACGAGCGCATCGCGCTCAACGACGTAGTGGAGGCGATTCGCATCGCCACCGAAGTATTCAATGGCGACCGGAAATCGTCGTTTGTAACGATCTCCGTGCGGGTACCTAGTCCCCTACTGGCCGAGGTTTGGGCCAACACGCTGCTGGAAACGCTCGAAGAGGTGTACACCGAAAACCAGACTTCCAAGACCCGCCGCACCCTGAACCTGTTGCAAAGCCGCGCCGATTCGCTGGGCCGAATTTTGGGTCGTACCGAAAACAGACTGGCGCGTCAGCTGGACTACAGCGCCAACATCATGGTACCTGAGGGTAAAGTACAGGCTACCAAGCTCCAGCGGAACACGGAATTCATCAACCAGCTTTATCTTGAAGCATTGAGCAATGCGGAGGCCATGCGCATCTCGCTGGTACGGGAAGCACCACTGTTCACCATCATCAACCCGGTAAAAATACCCGTCGACCGCTCCATAGACACCGCCAAGCGCGCCCAAATCGGCCTGCTCATCGGTTTGGTGCTGTCGTTTCTGATCATTTACCTGCGGTCGGTGTACAAAACTATTATGGCGGACCCGGCGGTCTGAGCCACAAAGAGCAACTATGGCTTATAGAACGATGATTAAGGCCGGAGGAAACGGTCTCGACTACTGGACCGACCTCTGGCGCAACCGGCAGCTGCTGTGGATATTGGCGAAGCGCGATATTTCGGTGCGCTACAAGCAGACGTTGCTAGGCGTGGCCTGGAGCGTGGTGCGCCCGCTGATGACGATGGCCGTCATGGCCGTGGTGTTCGGCGTGGCGGCTAAGCTACCGCCAGATCCCGGTATCCCCTACCCCCTGATGATTTTGGGCGGACTCACGATCTGGACCTTTTTCTCGAATGCGTTTTCCCAGATAAGCAACAGCGTCGTGATTAACTCCAACCTGGTTTCGAAGGTGTATTTTCCCCGGTTGCTCATGCCGCTGAGCGCCGTTTCGGTGGGCTTCATCGACTTCCTGATTTCCCTGGTTCTGTTCGTCGGATTTAGTTTTTTTTACCAGTATCCGCCCACGATCAACATCATTTTCCTGCCGCTGTTCATCCTGCTTACTTTTCTCTGTTCGCTGGGTTTCGGTTTGTTTTTCGCGGTCATCAACGTTCGCTTTCGCGATATCGCTCAGCTGATTCCATTTTTGGTACAGGTCGGTATGTACGCCTGCCCGATTGCTTACAGTACCCGGCTCGTGCGCGATTCGATTCCTCAATACTACAAGTACTATATTATGAATCCGGTGGTGGGGATCATCGACGGATTCAAGTGGTGTCTGCTGGGCGACAATTCTTACTTTGATCCTAACAGCCTGTATTCCACAATAATCGTCTCGATAGTAGCATTAGCGCTTTCGCTTATGTACTTTCGCAAAAAGGAGAACACTTTTGTGGACTATATCTGATTCAATAGATACTCCCTATGCACGTCATTTCAGCTGAAAACCTCAGCAAAAAATATATGCTGGACCATCAGGGTACCCGACAACCTTCCAATCTGAGGGAAGTGGTTTCGGAGACGTTCGATGGGTTATTTTCCAGGAAAAACAAAATTGAGAAAGCAAGCCGTAAGGAAGAGTTCTGGGCGTTGAAAGACGTCAGCTTCAACATCGACCAGGGTGACCGGATCGGAATCGTGGGCCACAATGGCGCGGGAAAATCCACGCTGCTGAAAATCCTGAGTCGCATCACCGACCCATCCACGGGTCAGGTCATGATCGAAGGCCGGGTAGCCAGTTTGCTTGAGGTGGGTACCGGTTTTCACCAGGAACTCACAGGTCGCGAGAATATCTTCTTGAACGGGGCCATTCTGGGCATGAACAAGGCGGAAATCAAGCGCTCGTTCGATGCGATCGTGGATTTCGCCGGTGTCGAAAAATTTCTCGACACCCCGGTGAAGCGGTACTCTTCGGGTATGTACGTGCGGCTGGGCTTTGCCATCGCCGCCCACCTCGAACCCGAAATCATGATCATCGACGAGGTACTGGCCGTGGGCGACGCCGAGTTTCAGAAAAAATGCCTGGGCAAGATGCGCGACGTGTCGGAAAGCGGCCGCACGCTACTTTTCGTGAGCCACAACCTCACCGCCATTCAGGCGTTGTGCAACAAGGCTTTTTACTTCGAAAAAGGTCAACTGCTCGAGCAAGGCGACACGACCCACATCGTGAATACTTACCTGAGTCGGGTTTCGCATAAAAAACTCGAAAGAAGCTGGGACGATATGGAAACCGCGCCCGGCAACGATCAGGTACGCGTGAAGAGCTTCAAAATCCTGCCCGAGTACCTCGAAGAACTCGACCACATCGACGTGCGTACTTCGATGGAGGTGCAGTTTGAGTTTTGGAACATGGTCGACGAAGCGGAGCTCAACCTGAGCCTGCACTTATATTCCTACACCGGCGAATGCATTTTCAACGTCGGTACCCAATCCCAGGTGTTTAACCGCGGGCTGGTGACGGGCACGCTGGAACTGCCCGGTCATTTTCTCAACGATGGCTCCTACATGCTTTCGATCATGGTAGTGAAGGATACCAGTACCGTGCTGTACCAGATGGAAGAGGCGCTGTCCTTCGATGTGGAGGACTTCCGCGAGGGCGTAACCTGGTACGGAAAATGGCCCGGCTACATCCGTCCGCAGCTCAATTTTACCATGAATCAAATTGAATCCCTGGTGAATGATTAATGTCACTAAGACCTTCCTGCCCGGTCGGGAGGAATATAAAAAATACGTCGACGGCATTTGGGACCGGGTGCAGTTGACCAACAACGGTCCCCTGCTCCGGCAACTCGAAGATGAACTCAAGCAGTACCTTGGGGTCGACAACCTGTACTTCTGCGGTAATGGTACCATCGTGTTGCAACTGGCGTTGAAAGTACTGGGCATTTCCAAAGACGTGATCACCACGCCCTTCTCGTACTGCGCCACCACCAACTCCATTTTGTGGGAAAACTGTCGGCCCGTCTTCGTCGACATCGACCGCAATACCTTCAACATCGACCCCGAGCTGATCGAAGCCGCCATCACGCCCGATACGCAGGCCATCATGGCGACGCATGTGTATGGCAATCCCTGCGCCGTGGAGGCCATCGAGGCCATCGCCAACAAACACAATTTAAAGGTAATCTATGACGCCGCCCACGCTTTCGGGGTAAAGCATAAGGGTCGTTCGTTGCTTTCTTTTGGCGACATCAGTACGTGTAGCTTTCACTCGACCAAGGTTTTTCATACGATCGAGGGTGGTGCCATCATCTCCAACCATCCCGAGCTGCACGAAAAGCTGCAGTTGCTCAGGGCTTTTGGTCATCGGGGCGACGAGGAGTACCTCTACGCCGGCATCAACGGTAAAAACTCGGAGTTTCATGCGGCGATGGGGCTCTGCAATTTGCCCCACGTAGCCGACATCATTGCGTACCGACGCCAGGTTTTTGCGCAATACGATCGACTATTGGATTGGGATAAGCTTGGCAAACCGGTCATCGACCCGGATCTCGAATATAACTACGCCTATTATCCGGTAACGTTCGAATCGGAAGCCGTGATGCGGCGGGTGCAGGCGGCTTTGCTCGAAAACGAAATCGTGCCCCGACGGTATTTCTATCCTTCGCTCAACACCCTTTCTTTTTTACCCGAGTACCACCCCTGCCCGGTCTCGGAAGACATCGCCTCACGGGTACTTAGCTTGCCGCTTTACGTGGGTCTGCTACCGGAAGAGATTGAGCAAGTTTGCGGGGTGATCAACCAAAATCTCTGACGCTTAAAGTCGTGACGATTCTTTATTGGGTATTCTTTCTACTTTTCCTGGTTGCCATTGGCTTGGTGGCGAGGCGCATCAGTGCTGCTTCGCTCACGGAGTGGCTTTTGTGCTGCTTTGTGCTTTTCACCGGTTCGGTGATCCCGTCGGGATTCGTGCTGTCGGCGCTCGACCTCACGGCTAATACCTTCGCCTGGATCGTGGGCAATTACGTAACGCTTGGCTTACATTTCATGCTGTGGTCACGGTTGGCTGGCCCGACGGCGTCTTATTCGGTACGCGCCGTCGCATCCAATCGGTTCTCCACTTTCCGCGCCTGGTTCAGAGATTTATCGCCTTATCTCAAAATAGTTTTTACGCTCATGATCGGTACCTTGCTGGTGGTGGGCTTGACCAATCTACTGCTAGTCTTATTTACCGTACCCAATGAATGGGACAGCATGACGGGCCACCTCAACCGTGTAGTGCGCTACATTCAGCGGGGTACCATGGCGCACTTTGGCGGTACCAATTGGAACATGGACACCTACCCAAAAAGTGTCAGCGCGATTCAGATATACAGCTACCTCATTACGGGTAAAACCGAGAACGCCTTCAAGCTTATCCACCACGCCTCCTATTGGGTGGCCATCGTGGCGGTGTTCGGGACAGCGCAGCGCATTGGGCGCAATCTGTCGGCGAGTTTTTTGTGCGCGTTGGCATTCAGTCTTTTTTTGGATTTCCTGATGCAGGCCGTCACCACCGAAACTGATATCGTACTCACGGCTTACCTCGGTTGCCTGCTATATTTTCTATATAACTACCACAGCACCGGGCACGACAAGTACCTCTATCTGGCGGGACTGGTATTTGGCATCACCCTGGGCCACAAGGTCACCTTCGTGCTGCTTTTGCCATCGGTATTTGTCATCATGATCTATACGGTGTTTCTGGCACCTGACTTCATCGTATTTTTCAATCGTACCCTCAAACTGGGTATTGCTATTCTGATGGCAGTTGGGATTTACGCTTTGCCGACGGGCTACATCCGAAATATTCAGGTTTTTGGGCATCCCATCGGTCCGCCTACGGCTTTGCAGCACCAATCGGTGGAGCGCGCGGGTACCCTGCGCAACCTAGCCGAGCAGGGCAGCCGCAATTTTGTGCGCTACGGCTACGACTTTTTCAACCTCGATGGCATTCGCAATGCGCAATGGGGCTACGATCTCAACACGCAGATCAGGCGCCCGATCGTCAAACTGGAAGAGAAACTTGGAATGCGCCTCGACGAGGAGACCGATTTTTCGATCGTGCCGTTCAGTTTTCAGCGCCGTTTCGAGTACTATAATGCCAACCCGTACTGGGGCATTTTTGGTTTTGCGCTCATCCTGCCCTTGGCGGCACTTACTTTTTTGAGGATTTTCAGATCCCGTCCGCACTGGTTTCTGGCGGCGGCGATTTTCCTGCATTTTGTCGCCATATCCTACTCCGCGCCCTACGATCCTTTCAAAGGGAGGTACTTCATCGAAACCGGGATGTTCGGCTCGCTATTTTTACTGATGTTGTTCTCTAACCACCGGCTGTCGATTCTGAAACCCGGCCGCTGGGCCTGGAAAGGCTACGTAGGGCTGGTGGTGGCACTGGGATGCGTATCGGCGGTGATGTCGGTGTACCTCAATATCCGCTGTCTGCCCATTTCGGCCTATGGCTACCCCTCCGCTTTCACTGCCGACCGGATGGCCTTCCAAACCTTCGCCCGGCCGGATACCTACCCGGCCTATCGGGCGTTCGATTCGCTGGTACCACCGCAGGCCACGGTAGCGTTGGGTACCATCAACGACGACTTCGAGTACCCGCTCTACGGGAAAAACCTGAGCCGTCGGCTAATTTCCATCAACCCGTTCGAGCAGGGCGTTCAACCCATTCCCCCCGAAGCCGACTATCTCTTCTTTGACAAAAGTGTCATCGAACCCAGGCCCGGCGACCTCAGGCTCGGTACCGACACCACCATGACCGACCTCATTGTGCGGGGGGAAGACTACTATTTGCGAAAATTAAAGTGAGTAAACTTGCTACCTTTGCGCGCCTGGTAGCTTGAAGCGCATTTTAGTCGAAAGCATCTTTCAGGACGAAACAACACGGGCGAATTCGCCGTATCGACTATCCCTCACCAAACCCATTTTCCACAGTTTGAATCGAAACACACTTGAAACTTGCTATCATGCAGCCCTATTTTCTACCCTATTTGAGCTATTACAAGCTCTTGAATTTGGTAGATAAGTTTGTCATTTATGACGACGTCAATTTTATCAGCCGTGGTTATATCAACCGCAACCAAATACTCATCAACGGCAAGAGTCATCTTTTCACGGTTCCTCTGCGGGACGCCAGCCAAAACAAGCTCATTTATGAGGTAGAGGTGTCGCCCGACCTGGTTTGGCGCAAAAAACTACTCAGAACCATAGATCAAGCCTACCGCAAGGCACCACACTACCAAACCGTGTTTCCGTTGATACAGGATATTTTCAACGATCAGTCCGAGAGTGTTGCCAGCTACTGCTTGCAGGCCCTGGTCAAAACGGCGAACTACATCGGCCTCGAAACGGAAATTGTGAGTACATCACGTCGTTACGGAAACGCTGATTTGAAAGGTCAGAACAGGATTTTGTCCATTTGTAAGCAAGAGGGCGCCGATCATTATGTCAATCCCATTGGCGGGCAGGAATTGTACGATAGGAGCCTGTTTGAAAAAGAGGGCATCACGCTCAACTTTATCCAAACCACGCCTCAGGTCTACACTCAATTAAAGAATGAGTTCGTACCTTGGCTTTCGATCATCGACGTGATGATGTTCAACAGTCCGGCAGAAATCCGGCAGATGATGCCTAATTTCGAGCTGGTATAGCCTATTTCATTCGACCCTTATTTAACCATGGCAAAAGTTATTATATTCGGAATTCTGGACACCGCCGAACTGGCGCACTACTACCTCGAGCACGACTCGGAACACGAGGTAGTCGCTTTTACCGTCAATCGGGAGTACATGAAGGAGCCGAAGTTCCGGGGCTTACCCCTGGTGGCTTTCGAGGATGTGGAGACACTTTTCTCGCCCGACGACTATCTCTTTTTTGCTCCGCTCACCGCCCGCAATATGAATCGCAACCGGGAGAAGATATATCAAGAGGCCAAAGCCAAAGGGTACCGGTTCGTGTCTTACATTAGCTCGTACGCCACCATCCTCGACCGCAGCGTGGTGGGTGAAAACTGTTTTATCCTGGAAGACAACACCATTCAACCCTTCACCACGATCGGCAACAACGTAGTGCTGTGGAGTGGCAACCACATCGGGCACCACGGGCAGATCAAGGACCACGTGTTCTTTACGTCGCACGTGGTCATGTCGGGCCATTGCACCATCGAATCCTATTCTTTTTTCGGGGTAAACGCCACCGTGCGCGACTACCTTACAGTGGCGCAGGGTACCCTACTGGGCATGGCGGCGGCGCTTACCAAGAACAGCGAGGAATGGGGTATTTACGTAGGCAATCCCGCCAAGAAGGTACCGGGAAAGAAAAGTTTTGAAGCTTATTGATCGGCTATTCTTTGGCCGATTACCCTTGCTTTCTCATTCAAAAGATTCAGTAGTTTGCAGCATATTCTTTTCATATCCCACGACGCCAACCGGGCTGGAAGTCAGCTATTGCTGCTCGAACTGATCCGCTTGTTGGGAGAATCGGGAGTCAAAACGCATCTACTAGTGCAGGAAGGGGGTAATCTGCTGGATGATTTCAGAAAAGTGACCGAAGTCACGTTGCTCGACGAGGGCGCAAGTTCTCCCCCCCGGATCATCAGCAGAATACCGGGCGCCCGCCGACTCCAGACCCAGGCCCAGCGCCGGAGCGCCGACCGGGTATTGAGCGGCCTGCTTGCGCTTGATTTCGATCTGTTGTTTGTCAATTCCGTTGCCAACGCTGGTTTTTACCGCGATCGGCTCTCCTCGTTTCATCACCTGCCTGTAGTACTTTTTGCGCACGAGTTGGCTATGTCGGTCGGGATGTACACCGAGCGCGATCAGCTTGAATTTTTGCTGTGCCGCTGCCAGCACCTGATCACGGTGTCGCGGGCCGTGGCGGACTACTACGCCCGGGAATTCGGATTTCCTACAGAAAGGTCGAGTACGTTCACGCTGATCAACACCGCCGACATCCTGGCGCGCCTGTCCAAGACTGCCCCCGATTTTCTGCGCCAAAAACTGAACCTGCCCGCCGATGCCCTGGTAGTAGGCGGCTGCGGAAACGCGGAATGGCGCAAGGGCAACGACATATTCAACCTTATTGCCCGCAACGTCATCGCGCGGATGGCCGACCGACTGGTGTATTTCGTCTGGATCGGCGCCGGCGAATCGCATCCCTTTTTTGAATTGATTCGCTTCGACATCGAGCGCTTCGGGCTGTCCGACCAGATTTTGCTCCTGCCCCCCACCGACGAAGCGCTCGAATGCATGAGCGGTTTTGACCTGTTTTTGCTTAGCTCGCGCGAGGATCCCTATCCGTTGGTGGTACTTGAAGCGGCGCTGCTGCAAAAACCCGTCGTTTGCTTCGCCGAAAGCGGGGGCGCGCCCGAATTGGTGGAAGCCGACGCCGGGCGGGTGGTGGACTACCTCGATGTGGAAGGGGCCGCCGTGGCGGTGGCCGAGCTGTTACTGGACGGCCCGCTCCGGAAACGAATGGGTGAAGCAGCCCGTGAAAAGGTACTGACTCGTCACGACACCGCCGAAAGCGTGGCGCGACTGTTGGCCATTATCGAATCGGCTACCTCTTCAAAATCGACGGAAGAAAGTACTCTATCATGACCATTGCCTACACGATTTGTTCCGTAAACTACCTGGCCCAGTCCCGCACGCTGGGCGATTCGCTGCGCACGACCAACCCCGACGTCCGGTTCTTTATCGGGCTGGTCGACCGCCTCGATGGCGTCAGCTTCGCACCCGGCTTCGTGCCTGACTACGAACTCGTGGAGGTACATACCATTGGCATCGACGGCTTCGAGGCCATGTGCGACCGCTACAACATCACCGAGCTGAATACGGCGGTGAAGCCTTTCTTCTTTACTTATTTTTTCCAGAATTTTCCCGACGCGGAGCATGTCATCTATTTCGACCCCGATATCATCGTTTATCAGCCGCTCACGGTACTGCTAGCCGACCTGGAAGCGCACGACGCCGTGCTAACGCCCCACCTGTGTACCCCGATCGAGGATCGCAAAACGCCGAACGAATTGCATCACCTCAACACCGGGGTATACAACTTGGGCTTTGGGGCGTTCAGCCGCTCGGCCGAGTCGCTGGCGTTCATAAAGTGGTGGGAGGAAAAACTTCGCTACGAATGCCTCATTGCGCTTTGTGATGGCCTATTCGTGGATCAAAATTGGATGTGCTTTTTACCGCTTTTTGTAAAAAATACCGCCATCGAAAAGCACCGCGGGCACAATGTGGCCTACTGGAATCTGCACGAACGTTTTATTTCGCGGCGGGAAGGCACCTTCTACGTCAACGAGCGCGACCCGCTGGTCTTTTTTCATTACAGTGGTTACGATCCCCGCAAGCCGGAGGACGTATCCAAGTACCAGGATCGCTTCGATTTTAAGCAACGCCCCGACCTAGTGGAGGTATTCGCGGTGTACCACGACCGGCTCGTCGCCAACGGCAACGAGTACTACCGGCAGTTTCCCTGCCAGTATATCAAGCCCGCCAAGGTATACAAGTACCTGCGGGTGCGTAAAGCCCTGACCGGCCCGCTGCGCGCGCTGGCGGCTGCCATCGACACCCATTGATGAAAGAGCCCGTTACGATACTCGTCCCCGACTTTTACCGACCGCTCACTGCGGCCGAGCGCCACGCGTTGACGAGTGTTCAGGTCCACCTGGGCGATTTTCCTATTACGTTTTTAAAGGCCGAGAGTGAGAATTTATGGTACGAACTCGGCGAACTTTGCCCCGATGCCGACACGGTGTCCTACGACGACCGGTATTTCGCTTCGCGGCAGTCGTTCGCCAAACTATTGCTTGGCGGCAAGCTTTACGAGGATTTCAGCTGGACCAGGTACTTGCTAATCTTAGAAGTGAACACGGTTATCAACCGAAACGAACTGGCCCACTGGTGCCGTCAGGGCTACGATCTTGTCCAAATGGACCCTGGTGTTACGAAGAATGACGATTGGCTGGATCACATGAACCGGCGCCTGTACCCTTCGGCGTATCTGACGAAAAACAACGGTTGGATGCTTGAATACGCTGAAATGAGCGGCATATCGCTCAGACGGGTGGAGGCTTGCCGGAAGGTCACGCGTCGCAAAAAGCGCCTTATTCATCATTACCTGACTACGCATCCCAATTTGGGCAGCGACGCACCGTTTTGGGAGTTTTATCTTAACCGCTGGCGCTCCAATATCCTGGTACCCAATCAGGTGGGACGCGAATTTTTCGTAAAACCCTACTCTGACCATTTGTTCAACGGCCAGTCGACCGATCAGCCTTTCGCCTACACCGGCTTATCCGGTTCATCGGTTTTGCCACCATACCACACCCTATGAACGCAGTACTCACGGTAGCCGACCGAACCCAACTCCCTCACGCCTTGGCGCTGGGCGAATCGTTGCGGCTTCATCATCCTGACTTCGAGTTCATTTTGGGGTGGGTGGATTCCTGGACGGTCCCCAATCTACCGGAATGGGTGAAGTTGCTCGCTGTCGAATCCGTTGTTGCGGAACCGCAATGGGATGCCATGCAGGAAATCTACGCCGATTTTGAGTTAACGGTCGCTTGCCGGCCCTTCTTTGCCCGTCACGTATTGAATGATCACCGTGATTGTCAGCAACTGATATTCCTGGCCCCTACGGTTCAGGTGTTCGCATCACTCTCCCCAATTATGTCGGACGACGCCCTGCTGCGGCTCACGCCGCACCGCCTGGGTCCGCTGCCAGCGGGCTCACGGCTGGACGACAAGCGGGTCCTGAACATTGGTATGTTTCATAGCGGCAGTTGGGTGATTTCGGCGGGTCCGGCTACAATAGCTATGTTGGATTGGTGGTGCACCCGAACTACCGACCGGGCGCAGTTCGATTTGTGCCAGGGAATGTGTCTGGATCAACTATGGCTCAACTACCTGCCCATCTACCACGAGCGGGTGGAGATCATCCGCCACGATGGGTGGCACTTCGGCCTGCACGCGGTGGCCGATCTACCGATCCTGCATAGCAACGGGCAGTACAGTATCGGCGACGCGCCGCTGCTCACGCTCGACTTCGCGGGCTTGGTGAGCTACCATCCGGTTTGGTCCGACCACACCGACCTGGCGCGCAAGGGACCGCTACTTTTGGACTTGCAGCGGGCCTACCGGGCCCGCCTGTCTAAAATGCCGCAGCCTTCGCCGGGGAGCGGAGCGCGATTCGGTCGCCCGACGCGGGTTAAATCGGGACGAGGCATTCGGAAAAGACTCGTACGGGGCCTGGGGTCGTTGATACATCGCATCGACACCTACGATCTTACCCATTGAGCGGTGCCTGATCCCCCACGAAAAACCATTACCTTTGCTGCTTCAAATACGGATCGGGCCCGATGATACCGGCCATGGTCCTACCAGAAACGAGAAGTAACGATGCTAGGCTATCTATTTAAGTACTTCAACTACCTGCGCTATTCGGCGGGGATCGCTATTTTATTGGACGGGTACCCAATCATCTTCTTTATTCGGGATACCCTCAAAATAGGCCCTTCCGGTGCTATCTTCTCGGCCGCTTTTTTGGGAATGGGCCTGGCCCTGATGTTTCCTTTTCACCTTTTCGTGAGGTTATATAAAGTCAACTTCACGCTCCTGAAGTACGCAATCCTCTTTCTTGCGTTGATGCTTTATCACTTTTTCCTGTTTAATACCTCAGGCTCCGATTACGTCATCGAGCTTGGCAACAACGTCTACATACTCGTATTCCTTTTTCTGCTATTCCACGTTCCCAACGAAGTAAAGGATACGCTGATTCCTATCATTTTTCTCATCTCTTTCGTAGGAAACCTGACGCTCATCTATTCCCTGATCACCGATCCGGCGTGGCGCATCGGGATGCGGGCCGCCGTTACCTTTTCTTCGGATGGAGGCGAAACCAGCTCCAACCCGCACATTGCCGCCCGAAACGGCATCATCTGCCTGATGACCTCGGTCATTATGGCTAGGCAGTACGGTAACATTCTGCTTAAGCTGTTTCTGTACTCGACCGCCTTGGTGAGCGCCGCCATCATTATCTTCGCCCAGGTGAAGTCCTCTATTTTGGGCCTTGGCGTTGTCGTGGCCTTCTTCTTGTACTACAACTTCACTTTCACGGCAATTGTAAGATCCATTCAAGGGCTTTTTACGGTCAGAAATTTGATTCTGCTGGTACTGATGTTCATCGCCCTCAATATGTTCCTGAGCCGATTCGGCGATGTGTATGGTTACCTCGACGGCTACATATCGGTATTGATCGACAAGGGCTATGACCTGCTGTACACCGCCTCCGGCATACAGTTGGGTACTAAGGGTGCCACCCTCGACGATTCGGCGATGGGTCGGGTATCTAGTTTTGGCTATTTTAGGGAGGCTCTTCTTTACGATCCGACCGTGTTAATTCTGGGCCGGGGCTATAAGGATTTTTATATGGATATTCCGATCCTGGAATCCCTGGTGAACCACGGCATATTTGGCTTTATCCTGTTCGGGGGTTTCAACCTCTACGCCTTTATTTTCAGCGTTAGGGAGATCAAGAACCCAACCAACATGCTCACGATCTTTTTGGCATACTTCTACATGTACCTCACGATCCTGTTGATGACCACCGGGCGACCTTACGACACCTATTTCTGGTTTCCTTTTGCCATTATGATCCGCTTTCTGGGCGTCAAGTACCTCGACTCCGAACCGCCAGAAGCCAAGCCGCCTGCGCTGGCCCGAAGGGCGGATTTGCAACCCACGCGTTGAACGATTTCGGTTTTCCCGAACCGTGTTTCGACCATGTCGACAAGTACCTATTTCCTCCACCATTTCACTGATTTTACCAGCCGATGCGGGTTCTGATTGTGCATACCCAGCTTTGGGCTCATTACAAATCTGTGCTGTTTCAGGAGATTCATCGTGAGATGCAGCGTCGCGATCCGGCCCACCAGCTGCTCGTGGCACAGATTGCCTTGCATGAGCAGAGCCGGGCCGCCATGACGGACGCCACTACTCATATAGCCTACGATTACCCTTACGAGGTACTGTTCCCGCGCAGCCTCGACTCGGTGAAGCTACCCGAGCGAGTACGGGCTTTGTTCGCACTTTTTCGGACTTTCGATCCCGATGTGCTCAACATCACCGGTTATTTCGACCCCGCACAGGTAGCCTTGGCCTTTTATGCCAAAGCCACGGGCGTCAGGGTCGTCATTTCGATGGAGTCCTCGCAAGCCGACCACCAACGGACAGGATGGAAGGAGTACTTGAAAAAAGTGGTGCTCAATCGAGCCGATGACTTCTTTTGCTTTGGCCAAACCTCGGTGGACTACCTGAGAGCGTTAGGAGTACCCGACCAAAAAATAACGGTAAGGCAAGCCGCCGTCGTCGACAACGCGCGCATTCTGGCGGTGCATGAGGAAGCCAAAGCGCGTTTGGGTACCCGGGAAACCAGACTCAGTTTCGCTTATGTGGGGCGTCTGGCGCCCGAAAAAAACCTTCTCCTACTGCTCGAAGCCTACGCCGGGATAAATGCTTCAAACCGTAACCTGTTGTTGGTGGGTGAGGGCCCGATGCGTTCCGAGCTGGAAGCGTACGTGAGGCAACACAAACTGCCGGGGGTGGTATTTACGGGCGGCGTGGCCTGGCATCAGGTACCGGCCTACCTCGCGGAAGCCGACATATTAATTCTGCCCAGTCTATCGGAACCCTGGGGCCTGGTAGTCAACGAAGCGATGGTCTGTGGCATGCCTGTTATCGTATCAGAGCGGTGCGGTTGCACTGGCGATCTCGTGAAGAACGGAATCAACGGTTTTACTTTCGACCCTTACACGGTCGAATCGCTGAGCGAGGCGATGCGGTACTACGCCCGGCATCCCGAGGCGGTGGCTGCGCACGGCGAGGCGTCGCGGCGGCTCATCGCCCCTTTCACGCCTGCCGCCGCTGCCGCCGCAATGGTGGACAGTTTTGAGCGCTTAGGTAGTGTGAATCGGGTGGTTTAGCTGAATCGGTACGGAACCAAATGCTCGGAGCTGCCCGCGAGCAAATCTTCATAGATCGTCACCCAATCGCCGCCATGCCTGCCGATATCGAATAAGTGCGAAGTCTCTACGCTGTTTTGGCGCATCTGCTGGTAGAATGCCGGGGCGAGGTTCAGGACAGTATCGACCGTGCGGGCGAGGGATGGTACCGAGTTCTCGACCCAGTAGCCCGAGCGGTTCAGTTGCAGTACCGCCCAGGGTGTACTGCGCGACGCGACTACCGGGGTACCATGCGCCAGCGCCTCGGTGACGACGATGCCGAAGTTCTCGGTGTGGGAGGGCATAAAACTGAAATAAGCCTTTGCCAAAAGCACCTGCTTGTCCGCCCCAGTCACCATGCCCAGAAATTCGACCTGGTTTTCCAGCCCCAACGCAACTACTTTCTCCCGCAGCATCTGCACGTAGTCTGCATCGCCCGTGCCAGCGAGTTTCAACTGATAATCGGATTGTCGAAACGCCTTGGACTGCGCCATCGCTTCGATGAGGCTTTCGACGTTTTTCTTAGGGTGAAGTCGGCCGATAAAAAGAAGGTACCGCTCCGTGGGTAGGTCGAGCGGCGCGGGCAGTTCCATTTTGGGAGGAATCTGCACGATTCGGGTATTGGGACCAAAATGATGACGGAGGTACTCGGTTTCGGCATCACAGGTGGAGTGAAACAATACCCGGGCGGCCAGGAAATGCTTGATATACCACAAGATGGGTTTCTTGCGGGCGGTACTGTACACCAGCGCGGGCGGGTCGAGCTCACCGTGGGGCGTCCAGATCACCTTTTTGCCTAGCAACAGCCCCAGTGTCGCCAACAGCCATGAAGTAGGATAGAATATTGCCCCAACGTGCAAAATCTGCGTGCGCCAAAGCGGTGCCAACGATTTGATCAGCAGCCGGAAGGGTACGAAGTGGATGGCGGTTTTGACGTAAATCACCCGCCCGTAGTCAGTTTCGAGCCATTGGTCTATGGGTGCTTTACCCTCGATCCCGTCGTCGGTAGTCGTGATCGACACGTCGTGGCCCTGCCTTACCAATGATTTGGCCCACCAGTAGGTTACATTGTCGGGACCGCCGATTTGGGCTGGGTACAGAGAGCCTACGTTGAAGAGTATTCGCATTCCGGGGGCTGGGTTCGGTGCAAAAATAGGCAGAAATATTGGCCCGATTGCCTACTTTTGCGCCTTTCACTTTTTGCCCCTACATGGTCGACCTTTCGGTAATCATCCTCACCTACAACGAATCGCTGCATATCGAGCGCTGCATCAGTAGTTTGCGGGCCATCACCGATAAAATATTCATTGTCGACTCCTTTTCGACCGATGGTACCCCGGAGCTCGCCGCCCGCCTCGGTGCCACCGTGGTGCAAAATCCCTGGGTATCCTATGCCTTCCAATTTAATTTTGGCATAAAGAACAACCCTTTCGCTACCGCCTGGCAAATGCGGATGGACGCCGATGAGTACATCACGCCCGAACTGGCGCAGGAAATCAACTCCCGGCTACCTGGTACCTCACAAGACATAGCCGGTTTTTACATCAAGCGCCGGGTTATTTTTTTCGATCAATGGATCAGGCACGGGGGTTATTACCCTACCTGGCTGCTCAGAATCTGGCGCCGTGACCAGGGGATCTGCGAAGAGCTTTGGATGGACGAACACATCAAGGTACAGGGGGGTACCCTCGCCCGCCTCGAACATGATCTCGTCGACCATAACCTGAACAACCTCACTTGGTGGACCCAGA
This sequence comes from uncultured Cytophagales bacterium, assembly GCA_963803495.1. Lineage (GTDB taxonomy): Bacteria > Bacteroidota > Bacteroidia > Cytophagales > Spirosomataceae > Persicitalea. The sequence goes on along the minus strand of CAWDMP010000002.1, from coordinate 4,880,050 downwards.
AACACAACAACTACGCAATCCGGGAAGTCATCGACTTGCTCAACATCAAGTATGACTTTGAGAATCGCGAAACGGTGACGCCCGATTTGTTTGGTAGTCAAGAGCAGCGCAAACGCTATCTCAAGGTAAAGTACGCCGGACTTCCGCTCTTCACGCGTCCATTTTTGTACTTCATCTACCGCTATTTTATCAAGCTCGGTTTTCTGGATGGAAAAAAGGGGATGATCTGGCATTTTTTGCAGGGCTTCTGGTACCGCTTCCTTGTCGATGCCAAGGTTTATGAAGTGTACCAGGCCGTTGGGCGGGACAAAAGCCGTATCATGGCGCATTTTTTACAGGAATATGGAAAAGACCTCAGCACCAAGGACCGACCTGTCGACGTTTGACAACCATTGGTACCGCCCCGGCCCTCCGCTCAAGCGTGTGGCGTGGTTCGTCTGCGGGCGGATATTCGTCAACACCTACCTGCCCTTTCCCGTGGGGATAAAGGTGGCCGTGCTGAAACTCTTTGGCGCAAAAATTGCTGCAAATGTGATGATCAAGCCCAAAGTGAACATAAAATATCCTTGGTTTTTGACCATTGGCCAAAACGCCTGGATTGGGGAATGTGTGTGGATCGACAACTTGGCACCGGTCACGATCGGGCCCGACTCTTGCCTTTCGCAGGGGGCGATGCTACTGACGGGCAATCACAATTACAAAAGCCCCCGCTTCGATTTGATCACGCAACCCATCGCGTTGGCGGAAGGCGTGTGGATTGGCGCTCAGGCGGTGGTGTGCCCCGGCGTGCGTTGTGATTCTCACGCTGTGTTGTCGGTAGGTTCGGTGGCTACCAAAGATTTGGGGGCCTACGGAATTTATGCGGGCAATCCGGCAGTATTCATCAGAAAGCGCGTCCTGCAAAGTGAAAGTTAGCATTATCACCGTTGTGTACAATGGCGCGGCCACCATTCGTGACACCATCGAGTCGGTACTCGGCCAGGATTACGCGGAGGTGGAATACATCGTGATCGATGGCGCCTCCCGCGACGCGACCGTCGAGATCGTGCGTTCTTACGGCGATCGCATTTCGTGTTTCATCTCGGAGCCCGACGCTGGCATCTACGATGCCATGAACAAGGGAATCGTACGGGCCACCGGTGAAGTGATCGGGCTGCTGAACGCCGACGACGTATACGACACTACCGGCGTACTGTCGCAGGTGATGCAGAAGTTCAGGACGGAAGCGACGGACGCCGTGTATGGCGACTTGTTGTACGTTGACGGTCAGGACCCGAGCATCGTCCGCCGCACCTGGCGGGCGGGCACTTACCGCAAGGGCCAATTTCTGGCGGGCTGGATGCCCCCGCATCCAACCTTTTTTATCCGCCAGACATGGTACGAGAAGCACGGAGGCTTCCGATTGGACATGGGTACGGCGGCCGATTATGAGCTGATGCTGCGCATGGCGCACAAGCACGGGGCTAAACTGAGTTATGTGCAAAATGTACTGGTGCATATGCGGACCGGTGGGGCGAGCAATCGAAGCATGAAAAGCCGTCTCCTGGCCAACCGGAACGACAGAAAAGCGTGGATGGTGAACGGCCTCCGTCCCCATCCTTGGACGATCGTAATGAAGCCACTACGCAAAATTCTACAATTTTTTAAGTAGATTTGCATCCGCGATCCGTGGTCTGCACTACCGTTTGATAGGTATTCGCTACCATTTACGAATCAGGCCTGGCATAATTCTGGGAATACTGCCATCTTTGAAAAAGCAGATGGTCTCGATCAACCCATCTTACCAACCGCGGATCGTCCCGATACTATACACCTACTCATGGAACAAGATTTTATTTAACGATATTGTGTCAAGCAATTTCTTCAATAGCCTGATCGATAGGGAGGTATATCAGTGCGCGCTTTCGTTTTTGATTGCCTGCTTCATCTCCATTATGACCATTCCGATCGTTATCAATATGTCCAACCTGCTCAAGTTGGGCGCTAAGGTGGACAAGCGGAGCTCTCACGTAACCGAAACACCAAATCTGGGGGGTATCGCCATATTTGCGGCTACCCTCATCGCTTATTTTCTGTGGCCTCACTCGGAAGAAATCGCGGATTCTAACCTCGCCAATCTGTCTATGGTGGGCGTGACAATGCTCTTTTTCCTTGGTGTCAAAGACGACATCATGGTACTGGATTCGGGCAAAAAGATAGGGATTCAGATCCTCGCCTCGATGATCCTGGTCGTAGTGGGAGGATTCAAAGTGGACTACCTCTACGGCATATTCAATTGGCACTTCATTCCCGATGTCGTCAGCATTCCGCTCACGGTGTTCATTTTCATCGCCCTGATCAATGCCATCAATCTCATTGACGGCGTCGATGGACTCGCCGGAGGCATCAGCCTGTTGGCGGGTCTGTGGTTTGGCGTATGGTTCTTACTCAACAGCCACTATGCCTTTGCCTGTCTCGCTTTCGCGCTGTCGGGTGCTCTGTTGGGCTTTCTGCGCTTTAATTTTTCCAAGACGAGCAAGATTTTCATGGGGGATACGGGATCGCTCATCGTGGGATTCATGCTTTCTTTTTTCACCATAGAGTTTTTGCGGCTCAATGTCAGCTACCGCAACGACCCTAACGCCTTCTTCAACGCACCCATCATCGTCATGATCGTGCTGATCGTGCCGATTTTCGATACCTTGAGGGTGTTCCTGGTGCGCATACTTAACGGTAGTTCTCCATTTACAGCGGATCGCAACCACATGCACCACATCATGACCGACAATGGGCTGTCGCACTTTGGAGTCTCGGCGATTTTGTGGACGGTCACGCTGGTCAACACCGGGTTGTTTTTTGCTTTCCACGGCGACCTGACCAACACCGAGTCGGTTTGCATCTACATCTCGATGTTCTTCCTGTATATGGCGGCGGCCTACTTCTTGAAAAAAAGGGCGCATTTCGTCAAAGTCCGAAATGGCCTTCAGGAAATCAAGCCCTACTCCACTGAGACACTTTCTTTCACCAAAAGAATTCTGAAAGACCTTTAAGATATTCTGCACTGGTCTGATCTTTTGATTTCAAAATATTTTCTTACTTCCCGGGCTTTCCGGTTTGTTCGTATCTTCGTGGGGTAAATAAAACCATCTTACCCCCGACTCATGAACCAAAAAATCAGGAAAGAAGATGCCCTGCATTATCACGCCAAAGGCCGGCCCGGCAAAATCCAGGTCATTCCTACCAAAGAATACAATACGCAGCGTGATCTCTCCCTTGCCTACTCGCCCGGTGTAGCCGATCCCTGCCTCGAAATTGCCCAAAATCCCGAAGACGTTTACAAATATACCGCCAAGGGCAATCTGGTGGCGGTCATCAGCAACGGCACCGCAGTACTCGGTCTGGGCGACATCGGGCCGGAGGCATCCAAGCCCGTTATGGAGGGCAAAGGACTTCTTTTCAAGATTTACGCGGACATCGACGTGTTCGACATCGAGCTCAATACCAAGGATATCGACGAGTTCGTGCGGACCGTGCAGATTCTCGAACCCACCTTTGGAGGCGTCAACCTGGAAGACATCAAATCGCCCGAATGTTTCGAAATCGAGACTCGGCTGAAGCGTGATCTCAAGATACCGGTCATGCACGACGATCAGCACGGAACGGCGATTATCAGCGGGGCCGCGCTGCTCAATGCCCTGGAACTTGTCGACAAGAAGATTGAAGATGTCAGGATCGTGGTATCCGGCGCCGGTGCGTCAGCTATCTCCTGCACCAAATTATACCTGAGTCTCGGTGCTACACCCACTAATATCGCCATGTTCGACCGGGACGGGCACCTCAACACCGGGCGGGACGACCTGGACGAAATGAAAAAGCTGTTCGCCACGGATCGCGTCTACGCCGATCTGGCTGAGGCGATGGCAGGGGCCGACGTATTCCTGGGACTTTCTGTCGCCAATGTGGTCAGTCAGGACATGGTGCGTTCTATGGCCGATAACCCTATCGTTTTCGCGATGGCCAACCCCAATCCCGAAATTTCGTACCCCGAAGCCGTGGCGGCCCGTGAGGACATCATCATGGCCACCGGTCGCTCCGACTACCCCAATCAGGTCAACAACGTTCTGGGCTTTCCCTACATATTCCGGGGTGCGCTCGACGTGCGGTCTACCGAGATCAACGAAGCCATGAAACTGGCGGCCGTCAAGGCGCTGGCCGAGCTCGCCAAGCGCTCCGTGCCCGACATCGTCAACATGGCCTATAACGAATCGAGCCTTTCGTTTGGCCGCAACTACATCATTCCGAAGCCCGTCGACCCCCGGCTGCTCACGACCGTAGCCCCGGCCGTGGCGCGAGCGGCCATGGAGAGCGGCGTGGCCCGGCAACCCATCGAAGATTGGGACCTCTACGAGCAGCAGCTGGCCAGCCGGCTGGGTGGTTACGAGCGGTTATCGCGCGTGATCATAAACAAAGCCAAGTCGGGACCGAAACGGGTGGTATTTGCCGATGCCGAGAACATTCAGGTACTCAAAGCTGCCCAACAGGTACGCGACGAGGGCATTGCCTACCCTATTCTGCTGGGTAACATGGAGGCCATCACCGCGCTCATCCACGAGCACAAGCTTGATTTGGAAGATGTACAAATTATAGATCCTCGCGCGCCCGCAAGCGCGGAATCCATCGAGCGCTATGCGAATATTCTATACAAGAAGCGCCAGCGGAAGGGGCTTACGCCTACCGAAGCCCGTCGCACGATATACTACCGCAACTATTATGGGGCGATGATGGTGGAAACCGGCGAAGCCGATGCGTTCATTTCGGGCCTGACCCGCACCTACCCCGACACGATCCGCCCGGCTTTGCAGGTAATCGGTAAGGAGGAAGGTACTCAGCGGGTATCGGGTATGTACATTTTGCACACGCCGAGGGGACCGCTGTTTTTTTCGGATACCACGGTCAACCTCGACCCTACGGCCGACGATTTGGTCGAAATCACCGAGTTGACCGCCCGCGCCATCGAGCGGTTCAACATCAAGCCGCGTATCGCGATGGTCACCTACTCCAATTTTGGGAGTGCGCAGGGAAAGGATGCCGATAAAATGAGTGAGGCGGTGGCGATCTTAAAGAAAAAACATCCTTCGATGGTAGTAGATGGCGAGGTGCAGGCGCACCTGGCGTTCGATACGGAGCTGTTGAAAGAGAATCATCCGTTCAGCGATTTGATCGAAGGCGGGGCGAATACACTGATTTTTCCCAACCTGTCGGCCAGTAACATTGCCTACAACCTACTGAAGGAAGCGGCACAGCTCGAAACGATTGGTCCTATCCTACTAGGCCTCAAAAAACCAGTGCACGTGCTGCAATTGGGTAGCTCGGTGCGCGAGATTGTAAATATGGTGGCGATTGCCGTGGTGGAAGCTCAAATGAAGGTCTGATCGGGACTTTTATCTGGCGGTGCCCACTTCGGAGACATTGAGCGTAATGGCCTGATTGTGCTGTTTGCTGGTATTGATGAGCAGTTGCTTGATCATACCCAGATGCGAAAAGGTAAGCATGTGCCCGGCCTTAGGAATGGTAATGAATTGTGAGCGTAGACTCGGAATGGCTTTCTTGGCAAATTCGATATTGACGGGGTCGCCAATAACGTCGCGCCCGCCTTGGATGACGACGACCGGCATAGTGAGTTTGGGCCAAACGTGAAGCATCTTCTTCAACTCGTCGGCATGAGCGTATTTTTCGGCCGTAGCCGTATTGAACTCCCTGGGAATGAACAACTGCATGAAGCGACTACGCCCTATCCTCGAAAACCAATAGAAACGCTCTCTATCCGGGTCGATTACGGGCGAAACCATGATCAGTTGCTTGACTTTGTCGGGTGCCAGGGCCGCCATAGCGGCCGCGATGGGGGCGCCGTAGGACCGGCCTAAAATGATTGCCGGCTCTTTGGACTTGTTCATTTCCAATACCGGCATCAAGCATTCTGCCTGGGTTTGGATGCTGCGGACCGGACGCCGCTTTTTGAGCCAGGAATCGCCGTAGCCCAATCGGTCCACGGATACAATGTGGAATTTCTTCTGCAAAACCGTGTCGTCAAGCATATTCATGTATCCCCACCACGCGCCCGGTGCACCGTGGATGAGGACGAGCAGAGGTAGGGTATCAGCCCCTGTACTGGCTACCTGAATGCACAGGGAGTCATTTTCGATGCGGGAAAGCGTAGGTTTGGCGATATGAGAATAGTGGCGGCGGACCTCACGGGAAGTGGTGCGATGCTTGGCGAAGCAGGAAGAAAGCAGCAGCACGCATCCCAATAAGTATAGGGTGTTTTTGGATATCATGTATTGGATAAAGGAGTTATTGGTGAACCTGATGACGAAACATTTACGGTAAATACATCAAATCGGCTATAAATATAAGGTATATAACACAACAATTGTTCCAATGTATTGGTAAAAAGCGCTTTAAGCGTATAATCTTTTTCTTGAAAAGTTTGTTTACGAAGAGTGGCCTCTTTTTTGCCTCATTTTAAGCTAAAATAAAGACGCATGCATTCTGAGAAGCGGGAGGATTTCTTCAATCAAATCACTCAGCAAAACAACAACTACCGGTATCGGCTACCTTCCAGGACCAATACCGGACACTTCCTTCACCGGCTCCTGGACTTCATGTTCCCCATCAGCCTCGACTGCCACGAGTACAACGGCCCGCGTGTTTTGGACAGTGTTCAGCAAGAAATGGAACAGCAGCTCGAATGCCTGCTCCGTCCGTTAGGCACCCAATTACCCGGGGATAGTGCAGTATTGGCCGAGGCCTTTTTCGATGGTCTGCCGGAGGTGTTTGAATTGCTGCTGAGGGACGCACACGCCATCACGGACAATGACCCCGCTGCGGTAGGTATCGAGGAGGTAGTAGCGGTATACCCGGGCTTCATGGCGATTTCCACCTACCGAATCGCCCATTTGCTTACGCAATTGGAAGTACCGTTGTTGCCCCGGATGTTGACCGAGTACGGACACAGCCAGACGGGCATCGACATTCATCCTAACGCCACTATCGGGCATTCGTTCTTCATCGACCACGGCACGGGCGTAGTCATCGGCGAAACAACTGAGATAGGAAATCATGTGATGATTTACCAGGGAGTGACTCTGGGAGCTACACATGTGGCCAAGTCGCTGGCGAGCGTCAAGCGACACCCCACGATTGAGGACAGAGTGGTGATTTACGCCAACGCCACGATTCTAGGAGGCAGCACGGTGATCGGCCACGACTCGGTCGTGGGCGGTAGTACCTGGATCACAAAAAGCGTCCCGCCTCACTCTCAGGTGTACCATCAGAGTAAGGTAGAAATAAGGGAGCAACTCGCCTAAGAGTTCTACTCCCTTAGGCGGATCACGCCATTCTCTACATAATACCTTGCACGAAACGTCGGACCCCCGCCATATAGATACTTTCGGCTTCGGCGAAGGCTTGCTGCGGCTGAGTGGTCATCGTAATCGAGATAAATCCGTAGGTAAGGCACCACCATTCAAAGTAGGTCTTGCTCACGAGCGAGGCGGCTTTAGGCCGAAGCGTGGCGATCATTTCCCAGACCGGGTTGCCGGTAATGTCCATCTCCTTCTTGTATACCTGTTTGGACTGGCAGTAGGCGCCTTCCTGATTGAACATCACCTGAAATACTTCCGGCTGCTCGGCGGAAAAATTCCATATCGCCTGGGCTACCTCGATGAGCTGCTTTTCAGGATTTCGGTACAGGTTTTTGATGTGATCGAAGGCATCGTTGAGGGTGTTGAATCCGTTGATTCTGATAGTTTCCAGTAACTTGTCTTTACTATCGAAATACTCGTATAGTATCGGGGGGCTGTATTCGATAATGTCGGCGATTTTTCGGATCGAAACAGCCTGCCAGCCGTCTTCCCGGGCTATATCGCGAGCCGTTTTCAATATGTCGCTGCGCACTTGCTTTTTAAGGCGTTCGCGTCTTTCTACGATTCCCATAGAAGCCGTATGTTTTAAGTTTTATGGATGGATTAGAGCGTCTTGCATCAAATATAATAAAAACAGCAAGCTTTCCAAACATCGCCAACCAGTCGAGCCACGGGAGAAATATCGTATCAGGAAGCCCAAATCAAGTTTTATGAACTCAATTTGGGCTGAAGGCACTTTATAATTCTTTGAGCGATTTTTTTATTTTTTCAAAATCCGGTAGTTCACCCGCATCCTCCAGTACTTCGGCGTACGCTACCTTACCATTCTTGTCGATCACGAAGGCAGCGCGCTTGGCCACCCCCTTCAACCCCATCGCGAACTCCTCGTAGAAAGCGCCGTATTCGGGCGAGACTTCTTTATTAAAATCGGACAACAGATCGAAATTATAGCTTTGCTCCTCCTTGAACTTAGCGAGGGTAAACGGGGAGTCGACCGATATGCCCACTACCTGAGCGCCCATTTCGGTGTAACTGTTCAAGTCATCACGCATCGTGCACAGTTGCTCCGTACAAACGCCCGTGAAGGCCATGGGAAAAAAGTGGATCACTACGGGGCTGCCTTTCATTCCGGAAAGGGCAATCTGTTTTTTGTCGGTATTGAATAGATTGAAATCGGGGGCGAAGTCGCCTTTTTTGATAGTCATAGTCTTTTAAGTTTTTTTGGTTAAAACGGTTTTGCTAAGTTTAGCCAAAAAGCCGGACCAACCGCCGGTAGGGTACCGCCGACGACCGGCGTTTCTTCAACTTTAACCAGACCATCATGCGCAATTATTGGGGGATCGACCTCGGAGGTACCAAAATCGAAGGCGTCATTCTGTCGGCGGCTAGGGCTGACGCCGTCGTGTACCGCCACCGGATCGCCACCGAGGCCGACCGGGGCTACGAACATATCATCAGCCAGATTGTCAAGCTGCTCGGCATTATGCGCGGCAAGTCAGGACTCCAACCCGATGCCATCGGCATAGGTACACCCGGTTCAGTCGATCCGGGGACGGGCTTGATGAAAAACAGCAATACCACCTGCCTCAACGGTCAGCCGTTGCTGGCCGACCTCCAAAAGCAAATCGAGGTACCTGTCCAAATCGCCAATGATGCCAATTGTTTCGCTTTGGCCGAGGCTCAGATGGGAATCGTACAGGATGTGGTGAAGGATTACCGCTGTGTTTTCGGCGTCATCATGGGGACGGGCGTGGGGGGTGGCGTGGTGGTACGAGGCAACGACGGACAAGCATTCGTGCTGGGTGGATTGCAGGGTATCGGTGGGGAATGGGGCCACAACGTACTGGAGGAAAACGGCGACCCCTGTTACTGCGGCAAAAGCGGCTGCGTGGAACAGGTACTTTCGGGTCCCGCGCTCCAGCGTTACTACCAAAACAAAAGCGGGGTACTACTGAAACTTCCTCAGATCATGGAAAACTATCACCAAGGCAATGATCCGCACGCCCACGCGACGGTCGAGCGGATGCTGGAGAAATTCGGCCAGGCCATCACGACGCTCACCAATGTACTCGATCCCGATGCCATCGTGATCGGCGGCGGGGTGGGCAACATCGACCTGCTGTACTCCGAAGGGCCCGCCCGCGCGGAAAAGTATGTGTTCAATACTACGTTCAATACACCCATCCTCCGCCCCAAACTAGGCGATTCGGCCGGGGTGTTCGGAGCCGCGATGCTGACGTTTAAGTAGGGTTGAAGCGGGGCGCCGAGGCGGTTGAAGGGTTGAAGGGTTGAAGGGTTGAAGGGTTGAAGGGTTGAAAAATATTGACTGTCAAACGATTAAACAAATAAACCCATAAACAATTAATCAACCTCCTCACGCGCTAAAAACAACGTTGGTGTTCGATGCTCTATGCGGCACACAAGTTTATAGTTGGCTTCCTGCGCTCTTACCTTGGTCCCGCCCGGTTCGGGGAACACATTGTTCTGATAAGTGTCTAGCCTGACCGACTTCTGATTGTCGGTCAGGTAATTTTTAAGTACTTGCAAAAGCTGCGATTTCAGGTAGTCGTCCAGAATGGGAAAGCCTACGTCGATGCGGCGGTGAAAATTGCGGTAAGTCCAGTCACCCGACGAAAGGAAAACATCCTCTTTTCCCCGATTGTAAAAATAAAATATCCGTGAGTTTTCGGCGAAGCGATCCACCAGGCGCGTAATCTCGAGATTGTCGCTAATGGTCGGTAAGTCGGGAATAACGCAGCAGCACTCACTCACGATCACCTTCACCTCGACGCCAGCCTGCCCGGCCTGGTACAACTTGGAGATAATGAACTGATCCTGCAACTGGTCGATTTTGATCGTCATCGCTGCCCGCAGCCCGGCCTTGCTATTGCTGATTTCACGGTCGATGGCCCCGATCAATCGCTTATTCATGTTGAATTGCGAGACGATCAAATGGTTAAAGGGCAGGTACTTGTACTGACTGGGTTGCTCGCGGGTCGTCAGAAAACCAAAGAGCAGTTCGAGTTCATTGGTAATTTCGCGCTGACTCGTCAGCAAGGCGTGATCCACGATCTCGCGGGACGTGAGGCGGAAGAAGCCACCCGTGCCGAGGTAGGCGTAGCGGTCCCAGCCTTTTTTTACTTTCCTTTTGACGAGCGCGATCTTGGCGTGTACCTTCAGTCCCGGCATACTGAAGACGATGCGTACGCCCGCCTCTTTCATTTTCCGGGCCCATTGCAGGTTTTCCTGAATATCGAGTTTGGGGTTGAGCTCCACGAACGTCACCACGCGCTTGCCGTTGCGGGCGGCGCTAATCAGCGAATTGACCAGGAAAGAATTAGCGTTGATTTTATAGAGCGAAACGTGAATTTCGCGCACGTAGGGATCGACGGCCGCCTCATTGAAAAACCGGACCACCGGGTCGATGGAATGATAGGGCAGGTGCAAGAGTTGATCCCCCTTGTTGAGTACCTCGAAAACCGATTCGCCGGGCTTGATCTCGGCGTGGGGAATCGCCTCGGGGATCACGACTTCCGTCTTTTTGTTGTGCTTGGGAAAATCGGCCAAATCCTGGTAGCGCAGGTACCTTCCTCGCTCGTAAAACTCATTCATCAAAATCCCCAGCCGCTCCGACAGGTACTCCTTCATATCGAGTGGCATGCCCATTTCGCAAAAATACTGCTGGGGCCGCACAAAGTTCTTTTTCTCCAACTGCCGCCCGATGCGCTCGGCCAGCGCCAGCGGAAACTCGTCCTCGAAAGCCAACTCCGTTTCCTGCTCGGCCCGGATGGCGAAGCAGTCCTGCACCTCATAGCCCGGAAAGAGGTTATTCAGATTGGCTCGCACAACATCCTCCAAAAAAGCCACGTGCGGCTGTCCACCCAGCGCGGGTAATTCCACGAAGCGCCCGAGTTGCGGACAGGGAATGTTGACGTAGGCGTACCAGGTCTCGCCTATCTCGCCGCGGCGCACCAGCCGCAGTACATAGTAAAGCTGGTTAGGCTCGAAGAACGTGATTTTGGAACTCCGACGCCCATCCAAGAAAATGGGCTGAAGGTGCCGAAAAACTTTATCGGAAAAATACGCGCCGACGAAGTCACGGTGCTCGGGTTTAAACGCTTCTTTGAAATAAAAGTGAACCCCCTGCTCCCGGAGCGCGGGCACGATACCGCTGGCCAACTGATCGTCGAACTTAGACAATTGGTGGTCCACCGTCTCCATAATGTGTTCCAGCAGCGGCTCGGGATAAAGGTTGAGCTTATCCAGAATGTCCTTGCTGACGACCCGCAAAGCCGTGAGCAGCGGTATTCGGACGCTAAAAAACTCGTCCATCTGGTAGGCGTAGCGCGCCAGGTACCTGATCCGCTCCTGCACCGGCACGCTCTCGTCCTTGGCCTCGATCAGAAGTCGATAATTGTATGACAGCCAACTGAGGTTGGCATCGAAGTAAGGGTGGGAAACGTCGATCATGAGGAGGTTTTTGGGCAAAAAAAGGCTTCGAAGGTAGCCACAAAAAAAGACAAGGGCAACCGCCCTCCCCCTACTTGCCACTTCCTCCAGTACTTATTTCCCCCAACTTTCCGGAGCTTGCCGCCAGGTAGCCAGGCTGTTTTGATCCTGCTCGTTGATGTATCCGTCGGCTAAGGCAGATTCGATTAGATGATCGTAGTCGCTGAGTACGGCCAACTCCACCGCTTTGTCGGTGAAGTTTTGCGCCGCTGTGGTGAAGCCGTAGGTGAAGATCGCCACCATGCCTACTACCTCAATGTCGGCCGCGCGCAGGGCTTCCACCACTTTGAGCGAGCTACCACCTGTCGAAATCAGGTCCTCCACGAGCACTACCTTCTGCCCGGCCTCCAGGCGTCCTTCAATCTGGTTGCCCATGCCGTGCTTTTTGGGCTCGGGTCGAACATAGGCAAAAGGTAGCTCCAGTAGGTCGGATACGAGCGCGCCCTGGGCGATGCCCGCCGTGGCTACTCCCGCTATTGCCTGGGCTTGGGGGAAGTTTGTCTTGACCAGTTCGGAGAGTTGTTCCTTGATGTAGGTACGCGCCGCCGGGTAAGAAAGCGACACGCGGTTGTCGCAGTAGATAGGCGACAACCAGCCCGAGCTCCATTGAAAGGGTTGGTCGAGGCTGAGTTTGATGGCTTTGGCGGCGAGGAGCAAGGTAGCTACTTTATGGGCTACTTCCTGGTTTTGTGGATGCATCTAATCTTCGGGTTCGGTAGTTTCGTGGTTGATTACCAGCATTTTGTCGATTCGGCTCTTGTCCATATCCACAATCTCAAAGTTGAAATTCTTCCAGGTGAACGACTCGCCGGTTTCGGGAATGTCTTCCAGGACATGCAACGCAAAGCCGCCCAACGTGTTAAATCCGACGAGGTCCTTGCGGTCGCTGTCCGATACGCTCACGTTGAAGTACTGCACGAAATCGTCGAAGGGCAATTGGGCATCGATCAGGTAGCTGCCGTCGGCGCGTAGGTAGATCTCGGCTTCGAATTCGTCTTCTTCCGATATGTCACCAACCAGTGCATCCATAATGTCGTGCATCGTCACGACGCCCATCAAGCCACCATATTCATCCACGATCAGTCCGAAAAACACGCGGTTTTCCTTAAATTTTTCGAGTGCTTGGTACGCCCGGTTGCTTTCGGGCAGGTACAGCGGCTCACGTTTTAGGGTAGGCAAGATGGCCAGTCTTTCCTCGACATCCTCCCCAATCAAATCCTTAATGTACACCAAGCCCAGTACGTTGTCGACGGTACCTTTGCAAAGCGGGTAGACAGCGTGTTTGGAAGCAAAAATCTTGACCTTATTATCCTCCACACTGTCTTCCACGTCGAGCCAGACAATCTCCTGCCGGTTGGTCATCAGAGAAGTGACGCGGCGGTCACCGAGCTGAAATACATTGTGCACGATTTCCTGCTCTATTTCCTCAAAAACCCCACCCGAAGTGCCTTCCTGGATCAAACTTTTGATTTCCTCTTCCGTCACCGCGCTCTCGTTTTGCTTGATGTTCAGCAGTTTGATGAGCAAATCGCTCACAAAACTCAGCAACCAAATAAACGGCGAGGTAATTTTGGACAGGATATTCATCGGCTTCGCCACAAACTTGGCGATGCCTTCGGGATTCGAAAGCCCGATGCGCTTCGGTACCAGCTCACCCAGCACCAGCGATAGGAAAGTGATGAGTAGTACCACTAAGCCTACGGCCAGGCTGTTTTTGTATGGGGCAACCAGCGGAATGGTAGCCAGAGTCGCTTCCAGGTCGGTCGTGATTTTGTCGCCGCTGTACACGCCCGTCAGGATACCGATGAGGGTGATGCCAATTTGAACGGTGGACAAAAAACGGTTGGGGGAATTGGCGAGGTCGAGGGCGGCTTTGGCTTTTTTGTCGCCACCACGGGCAAAGGCTTCGAGGCGGGATTTCCGGGAGGAGACTAAGGCGATCTCCGACATGGAAAAAACGCCGTTGAGCAGCACCAGTAACAATATGATGAGTAGTTCCAAGGGATGGGAATTGGTAGCGGCGCAAATTTATCAATAATACCTGCCGACTAAGATAAAGTCTTTACTTAATTTTGGCAAATCGTACCAAATGCGCCCCCATGATACTTTTTCTGAACGACCGACCGGTAAAAATCATTCAGATTCAGCACTATGACCCCGATCGCTCCGATGCTTACGACCACATTCTGGACCTCCGGCTATCGCAGCACCGCGTCGCGGACTTCGTGGGCCATGTACTACTGCTCAACGTCACGCCTTCCATTGCCAGCCAGATCGTCGATTCGCTTGACGGCCACCCCAAGGATTTATTGTCGGTGACGATGGTCTGCAAAAACAAAAAGGATTTGGAAGAAAAGATAAAAGGCCGCTTTAAGGTCGTGAAAGCGGCCGGCGGCGTAGTACTCAAAAACAACCAGTGGCTACTCATGTACCGCCGCAAGGTGTGGGATTTGCCCAAAGGCAAACTCGACCGGAGCGAAAGCTCGCGAAAGGCCGCCGTGCGTGAAATTCAGGAAGAAACGGGGGTCAAGGCCAAGATCAAGGGCAAAATTTGTACCACCTGGCATACCTATACGTTTCAGGATAAACGCATCCTGAAACGTACCAAGTGGTACGTGCTCGAATGTACCAACGACTCGGCCATGGCTCCCCAGGCTGAAGAAGACATCGAGCGCCTGGCCTGGCTGACCTACCCGGAGGTACAAAAGGTACTCGTCAATTCGTTCAGCTCGATCCGTTACGTGGCGCAGCGCCTGCACGAAATGCAGGGCCACCATACCAAAGTGGACGAGGTAGTGCCTTGAATGAGCAGCGGGCTGCTGTGTCACCAAATACAAGGTATTGGGCGAGTGGGCTTGATCTTTTTATCAGAAAAGTGTGTTCTCGTTAACAAAAACAATGGTTATGTCTACTTTCAAAGAAATTATCAAATCGGAGCAGCCCGTACTCGTCGACTTTTTTGCCGAATGGTGTGGTCCCTGCAAGCAGATGAAGCCGGTACTTGAGCAAGTCGCCAAAAAAATGGAAGGCAAGGCCCGCATCCTGAAAATCGACATCGACAAAAACAAGAAAGCCGCCGCCCAGTACAAGATTCAAGGCGTCCCGACCCTGATGGTTTTTAAGGAAGGCAAGATTCTGTGGCGCCAATCGGGCTACATGAACACTCAGCAACTATCGGCGGTTTTGGAGAAATTTACCAAGTAGTGGGTTGACGGTCTCAAGGTTTGAACGGCCCTCCACCGGCTTGAACTATCCATTGTCCACTATCCATTTTCAACTATCTTGAAGGGTTCCAAACTTTACAGCATCGCTACCAACACTTGCCCCAAATGCCAGGTAGGCAATTTTTTCGTGACCAATAATCCCTACAATTTTAAGGATTTTGAGAAAATCAAACCGACTTGTGCGTATTGCGGCGAGCGTTTCATGCCTGAACCAGGTTTCTATACCGGCGCGATGTACATCAGCTACGCGCTCACCGTGGCGATGACGGTCACCGCCTTTGTAGGGTTTGTCGTTATTTTTGACAACCCGATCGAGTACGTCTTGGGCGGTCTGTTCCTGGCCATTCTGATCCTCACCCCTGTACTCTTCCGTACCTCCCGGATTATCTGGCTTAACATTTTTGTGAAGTACAGTCCTGAGGCCAACGAGATAGCCCAGCGACAAAGAGCCGCTGAAACTACTCAGGTTTAGCCGTTAATGGACCAGGCTACTCGCCTAAATCGTAAGGAAGGAAGTCATCGACATTTTGTCCGTAACGGTGCAGGTCGCGGATGATGCTCGAGCTGATCGGCGCCAGGTGGGGCGAGGTAATCAAGAACACCGTTTCTATTTCCTCGTACACGTAGCGGTTGACTTGCGCAATGCCGTTTTCGTATTCGAAGTCGGTGGTATTCCGCAAGCCCCGCAGCAGAAACCGCGCGCCCAACTCCCGAGCGGTGCGGGCCGTCAGATCGTCGTAAGTCATCACCTTCACATTCTCCTGCTCCGAAAAACAATCTTCGATATGTCGCTCCATCACTTCCAGCGGAAAGTACCGTCGCTTGTTGGCGTTGTTGCCAATACCGACGATTACCTGATCGAACAGGCCCAGCGCCCTTAGTACGATGTCTTCATGGCCTTTGGTGAAAGGATCGAACGAGCCGGGGAAGAGTGCAATGTGTGGCATGAGGGGAATAGTTTGGGGAATCAGGAGGAAATCAGGTAGGTGTTGAGCAGACCGAAGTAGCGGTGCTCCGGCAGGTCTTCGAAGGCTTCGATGTAGCGGATGGTACTTGGATTTTTGCCAAATCTAAGGTTAGGGAGGAAGCGGGCGAGTTCGGTGTAAATTTCCGAAAAAGGCGTCACCTCACCGTAGAGCCGCACGTGCGTGTCGTCCGGCAGGATCTGCAACTGATTCATGCTGAACAGTACCAGGTACGTCATTTCCAGCGCGTTGCGATACTGAAACCGATTACAAAGTTGCAGGTCCTTGTCCTGAGTGTATACGATCGTGAAATGGTTGTTCTCGATGTGGACCGTCAGCAGCCGACTTTGCTCGTACTCACTGTGGCTCACAATGGCCCCCATCACAAGGGCGCTCGTCAGGTGGTAAAAAGAAACCTCCTGTAGCGGAAAAAGCTCCAGCAGCCAGTCGGCCCATCGCACCGGTACGGTAAAAATCACCTGGGCATTGACGTAAGGCAGTCGTTGCGAAAACAGGCGGTCCTGAGCTTGAAGCGGTGTGCCAGTCGCAAGCTTGAGGTAGTCGGCGGCGTATTCTTTCCGAAAAAGTGAAACAGGTACCAGGGTAAACGCATCGGTATTGACCGATACCCGAACGTCTTTCCACTGATCCGAGGTCAGAAAAGGGTGCTCGCCAACAATCGTTTTCAATTTTTCAAGGTACTCCGACTCATTCAGGAAGGTGTCGAATGCGTAGTCCTCAAGCCATTGACATTCTATTGACTTACCCTCGATGATACAAAAACGGAAACGGGTAGCGTCGATTTCCAAGCAGAGCGTAGCCCCGGAAAGTCGGCGCTCGTCATAGTCCGGTGACGCTACCTTGACGGTAGGCAGCAGTCCCGGTTCGGTGATGGTGATTTCTTCCATAATTAGTTGGGCAAGTAGCCTCGCAAGGAAAACAGGTCTTCCAGCGAGTCACAAAACTGAAACATACGGTGTACCTCATCGGCGGGATATGCCTTGATCTGATCGAATGTCATTAGCTCCACTTCCGTGATGATCTGGTTGCGGGCGGACATTTCGGGATCACCGCCTTTGTAAAGCTCGCCACCCAGTATTTTGGTGGTGAAGAACAGCTCCATGGCATGGAGCGGGGGCTGAATAAATTCGTTGACAAATAGCAGTTCGCCCGGCTCGATCGTGAGGCCGGTCTCTTCCAGAAATTCGCGGCGCAGCGCCTGCGGAGCGGTCTCGGCAAACTGCATGCCGCCACCCGGCGGGCACCAGAAAGTGTCGGTGACGCCGATGCCGCGGTGCCGAACCATCAACAGCCGGTTGTCGGTAATGCAAATGCCGCATACGCGGGTCCTCAATCGGTTGCCGTAAAGGCGTAGCACTTCTTCTCTGGCCCTATCCAATGGTATGTGTTGTTTTTAGGACCGCAAATATAGCCATCCCCGCACCAGGATAGCTAATTCGATTGGTTTTGGGTCAAAACCGAACAGAAATCAGTAGGGATTACCGGAAATGTAGCTTTCGAGCGATTTGATATGAACGCGCTGCTCCATGATGATGGCCGTCACGATGTCGTTGATCGAGATGATGCCCACCAGCTGACCTTCCTTAGTGACGGGCAGGTGGCGAATGTGCTTCTCGGACATGATCTCCATGCACTCCTGCAACTTCTGCTCGGTTTCGACGGTGATTACTTTGCTGGTCATCACGTCCCGAATGAGGGTATCTTTGGAAGCCCGGCCGCGCAGAATGCCCTTCCGGGCGTAGTCGCGTTCCGAGAAAATGCCTACCATCTGGTCGCCTTCCATAACCAGCACCGCCCCGATGTTCTTGTTTTCCATGATCTTGAGTGCATCGTAGACCGTGTTGTCAGGCCCGACTGACCAGATGGTGTCAATTTTCTTAACCGAAAGGATTTGATGTACTTGCATAGGTAGTTTGGTTTAAGGACCTGATTTTGGATGTACAATATAGGTTTTTGTATTTATTAAATCCAACGTTTCAATAATATCACGCTATTTTCGCCAAAAAATCTTTGATCAAGTCCGCCCGGAACTGCATGCTAAATCCTTACGATCCCCTCCCCGACGAACTCCTCACCAAACGTTTTCCCTTTAAGCCTACGCCCAGCCAGGCGCGTTTTTTCAAAAAAATGAATGCCTTCCTGGTCGAAGAAGCGGGTATGGAGCGCATGCGCGATGCATTCATTCTGAAAGGTTACGCCGGTACGGGCAAAACGACCCTAATCAGCTCGCTCATCAAGGTGATGCGAAAGTTTGGCCTCAAGGCCGTGTTGCTGGCCCCCACGGGGCGGGCTGCCAAGGTGATGTCGACCTACTCAAAACGCGTGGCGCTGACGATTCACAAGAAAATATACAAGCAAACTTCCGATGCCTACTCAGGCAGCTTTGTGTTCGACCGGCAGGAAAACTACCACGAGGACACCATATTCATCGTCGACGAGGCCTCGATGATCAGCGACGATTCAGAGTTTGGCAAGGGTAGTCTGCTCGCCGATTTGATCGATTACATTTATTCCAATCCCGGCAACAAGCTTTTGCTGGTGGGCGACACCGCCCAGCTACCGCCCGTGCGCAAGGACCTGAGCCCGGCGCTCGACAAGAGCTATCTTGAAAAAAACTACCACTTGTCGGTCGTGGACGAGGAGCTGACCGAGGTGATGCGGCAAGGGGAGGAGTCGGGAATACTGAGCAACGCCACCGACCTGCGTGATCAACTGATTGTAGAAAAACCCGCCATTCAGATTCACACCAAGGTCTTTACCGACATATTCAGGATGACGGGCGAGCGGCTGGAAGACGGCCTGCGCTACGCTTACGACAAGCACGGCGTCGAGAACACGATCATCATCACGCGCTCCAACAAGTCGGCCGTGCAGTACAACGAGTACATCCGCCGCACGATCAATTTCAGCGAGGACGAACTCGACGCCGGCGACCGCCTGATGGTGGTCCGCAACAACTACACGGTGCTGGACGAGAGCTCCCCGGCGGGCTTCATCGCCAACGGTGATTTTGTGGAACTCCTCAAACTCAAGCGCACCGAGGAAATCCACGGCCTCCGCTTTGCCGACGCCGTACTGCGCCTGACCGACTACGAAGATCAACCCGAGTTCGAGGCCAAAATTATGTTGGACACCTTACATTCGTCTTCCCCGGCCCTTACCCAGGAAGAAAATAAAATGCTGTACGAGAGTGTGATGCAAGATTATTTTTTTATCACTTCCAAGAAAGAGCGCACCGAAGCGCTGCGCAAGGACCCCTACCTGAACGCTTTGCAGGTCAAGTTTGCCTACGCCCTCACCTGCCACAAGTCGCAGGGCGGGCAGTGGAGTGCGGTGTTTATCGATCAGGGGTACCTTCCCGACCCTCAGGTCAACGCCGAGTTTGTTCGGTGGCTCTATACCGCCATTACGAGGGCAACCGAAGAGGTATTTTTAATGAACTTCCACCCTACTTTTTTTGCTTAGTACCGGCGCTATGGGTGCAGGTTTGGTCTTTTGGTCGAATAGCCGGATAAAATCCGGGCTTTCGGTTCTCATCCACTTGTCCCAGAAGGTAAAGTACAGCCCATAGTTGAACCGGAACTGCGAGTGGTGCAGGCTATGGTGCGTGGCGCCAATCCACCAACGCCCAAACCAATGGCGGTTGAAGTCGCGCGGGTACAGCTCGGTGTTGAGGTGGTTGACGACACTCGTGAGCGTCATGATGGTGAGTACCACGCCCAAGGCCACGTAATGCAATGGCAGTACGAAAGCCATCAACGGAATAAAGACCGCTTGCAGGGCACTCTCGGTGGGATGAAACGAGAACGAAGTCCAGGCCGATGTCGTGATGCTGTCGTGGTGTACCTTGTGAATCAATCGGTAAACCTTGGGCCGGTGCATCCAGCGATGCAGCCAGTAGTAGTAGGTTTCGTGCAAAAACAGCAGAAGCAAGATGCTGACGATCGACCAGCCGATCGGGTACTCGCGCCAATCGGTATACACCATAGTATAGCCTTTTTGCCAGGCCACCAGCATCAGCGCCCCGGCCAGGGCGAACAAGACGGACGTAAGCGCAGACCAGCCAATTTCGCTCAAATCCTGACGCGACCGGCGGGGACGAAGCTGTATTTCTCGCGCCGAAAATTGTCGGCGCATGGCTTTCTTGAACAGAAAATTAAATATCAGGGCTGTGGCTACATACCGGCCGAATATGCCCAGAAAAATAAAAAGGGCGGTGGACAAAAACACCATCGGTTGGGTGAAATCTATGGCGTCGTTCATGGTCAAATTATGGTTTCGCGGTGGGCGGCCCGGCGCAGGCGGTCGTTGATAGCACGTCCCAAGTTACGTTCGGGCAGAAGCTCGGCCCTGATTTCGCGCCACGGACCGGCGTCCAGTTGCCGCAGGTACCCAAACAAGCGTTGGGCGGCCTCTTCAAAATCACCGCTTTCTGATAGGTACAATACATTGTTTGGGATGATTGTGTTTCGAGGTTTCTCAAAAAAAAGATAGGCTACGTCGTGGTCAGTGTTTGCCAAATCTACCTCACTCTTTTTTACTAGAAATATCGGTTTTTCAGGCGCATAGTGGCTTTTCAGCATACCCGGTGCCAACGGATTCGAACTTGAATGCAGAGTAGTGGCCACCGGGCCGATGACGGCTTCGATGGCTTCGACGCTCAAACCACCCAGTCTGACCACGGTAGGCCGATCGCCTTCAAGGGATACGATCGTAGATTCGATCCCGACCCGGCAAGCACCACCGTCGAGTACGTAGGGTACTCGTGCGCCCAACTGTGCCACCACGTGCTGCGGAGAGGTGGGACTGATGTACCCAAACGGGTTGGCGCTGGGTGCGGCCAGGGGAAAGTCCAGGGACTCGAGCAAATCGAGTGTGAGCGGATGCGCCGGTACCCGGACCGCAACCGTAGCCAATCCGGCCGTGACAAGATCAGGTACCAGTGGTGATTTTGGGAATAAAAGGGTAAGCGGCCCCGGCCAAAATGCCTCCGCCAATTGGCGGGCAATCTCAGAGATTTCGGTCACGTAGCGGCTGGCTACCGCGAGAGACGGCACATGGATAATCAGCGGGTCGAAGGTGGGGCGGTTCTTAGCCGCGAATACCGCTGCTACAGCCGCCACATCGAGCGCGTTGGCCGCCAGGCCGTACACTGTTTCGGTGGGGATCGCCACCAGTTCGCCTCGCCGGAGGTAGGCGCCTGCCTCTGCTATGTCGGTGCCGATTATGCTCACTTCACGATGCTTGATTTATCAGACAAAGATAAGGGCAGCGCGCGGGAGAAGTGAAATTTTGTAGGGTTTGATTAAATTAAAACATTTCAAACAAATGCTACCACGGAATTATTATAAAATAGGATTCTGCTTAGTCATAAATAAAAGAATCCGTTATATTTATCGTTCGAAGTACATCCAAACCTATACCAATCCATACACCTGATGAGTTTTCAAATTAAGGAAACCCCTACCGAATACGATGTCGTCATCGTGGGTTCGGGCGCGGGCGGCGGCATGGCCGCTTACCAACTGGCCAAAGCCGGCGCCAAAGTGGCCCTGCTGGAAGCGGGTGGCTACTATGATCCCGCTGATCCCAAGTACATCACCCAGCTCAAATGGCCCTACGAATCGCCGCGGCGCGGGGCCAGCACCCCCTTTCGTAATTTCGGTGACTTCGACGCCGCCTGGGGTGGATGGGAGATTGCCGGTGAGCCCTACACTCGTAAAAAAGGTACCGAATTCGACTGGTTTCGCTCGCGCATGATGGGGGGCCGCACCAACCACTGGGGCCGTATTTCACTTCGTTTTGGCCCCGACGACTTCCGCCGCAAAAGCATCGACGGACTTGGCGAGGACTGGCCGATCGACTACGATACTGTAAAGCCTTACTACGATCAGGTGGATAAGTTGATTGGCGTATTTGGTGAAGCCAACGGCCTGCGCAATGACCCCGACAGCATTTTCCTGCCCGCACCCAAAATGCGCCTGCACGAGTTCATGCTTAAAGAAGCAAGCCAGAAGGTGGGCGTTCCCGTCTACCCAAACCGGCTGTCGATCCTGACCAAGCCTATCAACAATGAGCGCGGCTCGTGCTTCTACTGCCACCAATGCAATCGAGGATGCCAGGCTTATGCTGACTTCTCGGCCTCCTCGGTGCTGGTGATCCCGGCGGTCAAGACGGGTAACGTCACCCTCAAAACAAATGCCATGGTACGGGAAGTACTCACCGACCAGAACACCGGCCTGGCCACGGGTGTGTCGTACGTCGACCGTGAAAAACTGACCGAGCACGTAATCAAGGGCAAAATCGTAGTACTGGCCGCCAGTGCCTGCGAGTCGTCGCGACTGCTGATGAACTCGAAATCGGCCCGCCATCCGAACGGACTGGCCAACTCAAGCGATGTAGTGGGTAAGTACCTGCACGATTCGACCGGGGCTTCGCGTGGCGCCTTCGTACCCAAGCTCATGGAGCGCAAGCGCTACAATGAGGACGGCGTAGGTGGGGCGCACATCTACTCGCCCTGGTGGCTCGACAATAAGAAGTTGGACTTTCCGCGCGGCTACCACATCGAGTACGGCGGCGGCATGGGTATGCCCGGCTACGGCTTTGGCTGGGGCATGGAAAACACCAACGGCAAGTACCCCGGTCCCGACGGCAAAATGAAGGAGGCAGGTGGCTATGGCGCTTCGCTCAAAGACGACTACCGCCGGTTCTACGGAGCGCACATCGGGATGTCCGGTCGCGGTGAAGCGGTGGCCTCGATCGACAACTACTGCGAAATCGACCCCAACACAGTCGATAAGTTCGGCATCCCGGTTCTACGGTTCAACTACAAGTGGTCGGACTACGAGATCAAGCAGGCCAAGCACATGCAGGATACGTTTGAGGAAATCATCGATGCCATGGGCGGTGTCGCATCGGGTACCAAGCCCGGGGCCGATTCCAACTACGGACTGGCCGCACCGGGCCGCATCATCCACGAGCTGGGCACGACGCGCATGGGCAATGACCCCAAGACTTCGGCGCTCAACAGCCACAACCAGGCCCACGATGCCAAGAACGTGTTTGTGGTAGATGGCGGCGCTTTCGTCTCGCAGGCCGACAAGAATCCAACCTGGACCATCTTGGCGCTATCGTGGCGTGCTTCGGACTACATCATCGATCAGACCAAGAAGAAAAACATATAAGTGGCGCATTGTCAACAGCCAAAATATAACCATTATGAAACGTAGAGATTCATTAAAAGCCCTTACGCTGAGTACATTCGGGGTAGCGGCGATCAACCCACAGGAGTTACTGGCTGAGCGCCGTGAGCTCGACAAGGCGATGGGTACCCCGCCCGCCGAAGTAGGCTTTGGCCGTACGGACGAGGAAGCTGCCCATGATGCCAGGCTTTTAGCAGAGAAGTACTTCACCGACAAAGAGTTGGCTACCCTGGCTGTGCTGTCCGACATCATTATTCCGGCCGACAGCAAATCAGGCAGCGCGTCGGAATCAGGCGTGCCGCAGTTCATCGAGTTCATGGCGAAGGATCAGCCCTATTGGCAAACGCCCTTCCGGGGAGGCTTGCAGTGGCTCGACCGGGAATCACAAAAGCGCTTTGATAAGGTTTTCACCAGCCTCAGTAAGGAGCAACGCCTCAAAATCGTGGACGACATCGCTTATCCCGAAAAGGCCAAACCTGAAATGAGCCAGGGCGTGGCGTTCTTCAACATCATGCGCAACTTCACGGCCACGGGCTTCTTTTCCAGCAAAATGGGTATCGAAGACATTGGCTATATGGGCAACCGGCCTAACGTGTGGGACGGCGTACCGGCCGATGTACTAGCCAAATACGGGTACAGTTATTAAATTTTAGGTGAATTGAAAGCGAACCATCGGAGCGGAAATCGTAATTTTCGTTTCGATGGTTTTTTCTATTGAAAGCCTGCAAACTCTGGAATTAAAGTGGAGAAAAATGGTATTTTTATGCGCTCCCGTTGGCTGATCCTCTTGGCCTTATCGTTCCTGATGCATCCCGGATACGGACTACAATGCCCCAATTCCATTCCAAACCTGAATTCTTACGGTACCGGGTCCTACTCCGCCAGAAAAGTGGGCCAATCCTGCCTTCCGCTCACTGTCAATGTCAAAAATCGCCTGCCGGGGTCGATCAACGTCAGAACGCTGTTCGATTACCGGGGGGCGCCAATCAACCCGGACAGCCTGAAAACCGATACGCTGCACACCTACACCCGACCCGGAAAATACCAGGTCGTCCAGTTTTCGGAACTGAACGGTAGTAAGCTCATTGCGTGTCCGACGGTGTACGTCTACGACACTTTGCCGCCAAAGGTCCGGGTGGTGGCCTGTGGCACCACCACGGCGAAACTAATTTTCGACGAAAGCCAACCGGCCCAATACGAATCGCACTGGATCAAATGGGGAGATGGCACGATTCAAGAGGTTTTTCCCCGACTAAAAACCGTAAGTCACACGTACAGCGGAAGCGGACTGAGAAAAATCGTGGTGTGGGGTACGATCAACCCCGGACTTTGCCGTAGCAACGATGTCGTTCTGGATTTCGACGGAAGTACCTTGACTACCCGACCTGTGATCACCAGGTTGGAAATGCAAACTTCCAACAAAGGCGAGCTCACCGTCGCGAATCCGGCGAGTGAGCCGTTGCTGCTGTACCGAAAATCAGCTACCAGCGATTGGGAAAGTACGGGACGTATCTTGTCAGAGGCCGAAGAACGCCTCGAAGTAGTCGTCGATTCTCTCGCCGCTACTTGCTTCCGGGTTGAGTCGACGGATACCTGCACCGCGCAGCGCTACAAATCCGATCCCATTTGTTCTGGGCTTTTAAGCGTAGAAGCACGGGGACGAAACTTTGATGTATCGTTCAAATCGGACCTGCTCGCTCAGATGCCACAGGGCCGAGCGGCCATCATTAAAGATGGTACCGCTTGGTATTCGGCGGCAAACTCAGCGGTAGAAGCCTCGCTTATTGACGAAAAAATCACTTGTCGGACAGAGCACTGCTACCAACTGACCATTAGCAATAACAACAGCCGATTCATTTCGATGCCTGTCTGTCGCTTGACGCCGTCGGAAGTATGCGGGTCATCCGCCCCCATCTCGATTCCCGACGCCTTCTCTCCCAATGGCGACGGAGTCAACGACGTATTGTTTGTAAATGGAGTACTTGAGGCGGGAACACCCTACGAATTCACCGTTTTCGATGGATGGGGTACCGCAATATTTAATTCCGCCAACATCGGAGAAGGCTGGGACGGCCGGGTGAACGGACAAGCCGCGCCACCC
Organism: uncultured Cytophagales bacterium; assembly: GCA_963803495.1. Classification (GTDB taxonomy): domain Bacteria; phylum Bacteroidota; class Bacteroidia; order Cytophagales; family Spirosomataceae; genus Persicitalea. The sequence continues at coordinate 4,854,625 of CAWDMP010000002.1, read as the reverse complement.
GGCTACTACCCCTACCGGATCAGGTACCAACTGGCCGGTGAGCCTATTTCAAAAACAGGGTCAGTGACGATCGTGCGCTAGCCTGCCTTGGGTCCTCCCATTATATCAAATCATCGCCAGCATCTTCCTGGTAGCATCCATACCGTCCTTGATCGTTCGAACCGAGGGGGTTCCGTGATAGTACCCTGCCAAATGCAACGTATCATAAGCTTCGTTTAGGTAGGTGAGCAATGTTTTGTTATGCTTCCTAACTCGGTCGCGGTACTCTTCGATACTTTTGGGCTTAACGTATTTCGCCCCTTCCTTCTTTTTTAGGTAGGCATCGGCAATCATCAGCGTGGCGCTGTAGGCCGTACCGGAAGCCATTTGTACATACTTTATATCACGGTATTCACCTCCTTCCTTCTGTGCTTTTTCGCTCAGAATTTGTCGGGCGTTTTCCAGGTAGCGTTCTATTTCCTGATGGTTGTCCTGAGTGTCATTCATGGCAAAGTGGAGGTTGTTGAGTATTTTGATTTATGGCTTACGCCAGTACCCCGTCGTAAATTTCCTGTCGTTGGTTTTTGATGTAATCGTCTTTGATGTACTCGTCGTAGGTCATCAGCTTGTCAAGGGTACCCTTCGAGCCAATTTCGATGATCCGGTTGGCGAGCGTTTGGACAAACTGGTGGTCATGCGAATAGAACAGCACATTACCCTTAAATTCGATCAGCCCGTTGTTAAGCGCCATGATCGATTCCAGGTCGAGGTGGTTGGTGGGGTCGTCCATCACCAGCACGTTAGAACCCGATAGCATCATCTTGGACAACATGCAACGCACCTTCTCACCACCGGAGAGTACCTCCGACTTTTTCAACGACTCCTCACCGCTAAACAGCATCCGGCCCAGGAAACCACGAATAAAGCTCTCGTCCTTCTCGGTCGAGTACTGCCGGAGCCAATCGACCAAGCTGAGATCGACGTCAAAAAATTCGGTCGGATCTTTGGGAAAATACGTTTTTGTAATCGTGATGCCCCAGGTAAAGGTACCCGAGTCGGCTTTTTCTTCTCCCATCAAAATATCGAACAGGGTACTGATCGCCTGCATGTTACGTCCCACGAAGGCAACTTTGTCCTCCCGGTTGATGGTGAACGACAAATCCTTGAACAAGTAGCTGCCATCCTCGGCACGCTTGCTTAGTCCCTCCACGCGCAAAATCTGATCGCCGACTTCGCGCTCGGGCTTGAACGCCACGTAAGGGTACTTGCGGGACGAAGGCTTGATGTCGTCCACGGTGATTTTTTCCAGCAATTTCTGCCGCGAAGTCGCCTGCTTGGACTTGGAGGCGTTGGCGCTGAACCTGCGGATAAACTCTTCCAATTCCTTGCGCTTGTCCTCAGCTTTTTTGTTAGCGTCCTGCTTCTGCTTCATCGCCAACTGGCTCGACTCGTACCAGAACGTGTAGTTGCCGGTATATAGCTGCACCTTGCTGAAGTCGATGTCCACGACATGCGTCGTGACCTGATCCAGGAAGTGGCGGTCGTGCGACACGACGATCACGGTATTCTTGAAGTCGGCCAGGAAATTTTCGAGCCACATGACCGTCTCGACGTCCAGGTTGTTGGTCGGCTCGTCGAGCAGCAGCACGTCGGGGTTGCCAAAAAGCGCCTGCGCCAGCAGCACCCGCACTTTGTCGCTACCGTTGAGGTCGCGCATCATAGTGTAGTGCTGATCCTCCGGAATCATGATACCGCTGAGTAGCTGAGCCGCTTCGGTTTCGGCGTCCCAGCCGTTCAGGTCCGCAAACTCGGCTTCGAGATCACCCGCGCGCACGCCGTCCTCGTCACTGAAATCTTCTTTTGCGTAAATGGCTTCGCGCTCTTTCATGACTTCGTATAGCCGCTTGTGGCCCAAAATCACGGTATCGAGTACCGTGTACTCGTCATAGGCAAACTGGTCCTGCGTCAGCACCGCCAATCGCTCGCCGGGGTTCAGGCTCACGTTGCCTGTTTGGGGCTCGATTTCGCCCGAAAGTATTTTTAAGAAGGTGGATTTACCCGCCCCGTTGGCGCCGATCACGCCGTAGCAGTTGCCGGGAACAAATTTTATATTGACATCATCGAACAAGATGCGCTTTCCGTACCGAAGTGAAACGTTTTCTACTGTAATCATTTATTTAATTGAGAATTGAAAATTGAGAATTGAAAATTAGGTACATAACAACCTAAATTAATGATTAGCAAGAATACATTGCCGCTTTTAAATTATAAAAGTACAAATTTACAAAAATAATCCTGCTAAAATTAGGGCCGTAGACGGGCATAAAAACCTTGAACGGCCTGCCGACAACAAAAAAACGGGCCGAACAATTCGACCCGTTTTCTTTCAGGTAATGCATAAGTGAAAAATTGATTTAGGAGAAAATGAATTTTCCATCATCAATTTTCCACTCTCCATTAAGTCAAGGAATAATACGCAACGTGTGGCAACCGCGCTCGACGCTGATCTTAGCCATTTGCTTAGTCAGCGAAGGCGTAGCGCCTTTCGTAACGCTCCAAAATTCCACACCGCCCGTACGGCCACCGTAGTCGAGGTACTCATATACGGCCACAGCCAGGTTGGAGCCATCTTTATCAAAAGCAACGCTCTGGGGCAAGATGCCGGGGAAGGCGTAATCCTCAACCTTCGTCAGCTTGCCGTCCGCCAAGGTATAGAGACTCAATGAGCTCCCCTGGTCGGCACCGGCCTTGTCCCAGGCCATGGCGGTCATGTTGTCATTAGCTACGACTACCATGCTACCATCGGGGCTAATCGCAAATGCGCCGGGGTTGGTACCAGTCGGGATCGTGCTCGTAACCTTGTGGTCGCCGGACGTAAGGCCAAACTCCACCACGTGCAGTTCGCCGGGGCCCGTGGCTTTGCCCATTGCACCTTTGCCATCCATCACATAGTAGTATTTGCCATCTTCGGAGAACTTACCCGAGGTAGGCGACTCACCCACTTTGAAAGGCTTACCTACCATTTCTATGTTTTTCAGCTTACCAGCATCCCGCAGGATCTTGAATAGCGCTACTTCGCCGGTAGCTTCCAGCGTGATCGCCAGGAAGTTGCCGGTGGGGTGCCAGGTCAGGTCGATGATGCGGTTGGTGCTATCGAGCGTCGAAGGCAGGTAGAGTGCGCGGGTGGGCTTGCCGGAATCGTCGGTTTCATAGAAAACCAATTCTTTGCCGGCTACACTCGTCGAGATCATCAACTCATTCTTGTATATATCGATCGACGTTGGATTCTTACCCACGGGAAACTGGAATTTCACCTTAGGGTTCGCCATGTTCACGATGTCGACCACGTACAGGCGGGCGCCGTCCGGGAATCCTGTCATCACGTCGGGATAATCATTAACTGTTTCGGCGGGTGAGCTGCGGGTATCGAGGACAAAAGCCAGGCCACCTGTTTTGGGTACCGCCATGCTTTTGTTATAGGTCAGCGAAGAGTTGGGTACTACGATCTCACCGATCGAAGCTACCGCCCCGCATCAGAGGAAACTTGATAGAAGTCAATTTATCTTTCACGGTATTGTCGCGCAAAAGCTTGCCGTCGGTTAGGGCCGATGCGGCCATGTCGGCGTCAGAAATAGCGACCATGCCGCGTGCATTGAAAGCCACCGAGGGCCCCTGTGCAAGCGCCGCACTGCCACTCATTACGGCCAATCCGGCCAACAGAAATAGTTTTTTCATTCTTGGATAATACATTTTTGTGATAGATTGTAAAAATTAAGGGAATTTTCTGTTTTGCTTATTCCAAAAGAAACCTTGTGACCGGAAAACGATCACAAGGTTTAGATTCCTATTCGCAATATAGGACAAAATATGTCAAACGCCAAAGTTAGTCATACTTCATATCCCAGCGTTCTTTTTCGATCACGGTGCGCCCCTCGCTCATCCAGGAGGGCATAGGGGCGGCTTTGAGATAGTGATCAAAAAACTGGTACATCCTGATGCTGAGGTCCTTCATGTTAGGCCGCTTGGTCAGATTGTGGTCTTCGTCGTTATATACCAACATCCAGACCGGCCGGTCGAGGCGGCGAAGGGCGGTAAAAAATTCGATGCCCTGGTACCAGGGTACCGAGCCGTCGGCATCGTTGTGCATCATCAGCAGTGGCGTCCTGACGCGGTCGGCGAAGAAGAGTGGTGAGTTCTCGATGTAGTACATCGGCTTTTCCCAGAGGGTACCCCCGATGCGACTCTGCGTCTTCTCGTACTGAAACATCCGGCTCATGCCCGTACCCCAGCGAATGCCGCCGTAGGCACTCGTCATGTTGGCGACGATGGCACCCGCCATCGCGGCCTTGAACAGGTTGGTCTGCGTGATGAGGTAGGCCGTTTGGTACCCGCCCCAGCTTTGGCCCTGAATGCCTATGTTCTCCTTATCCACAAAGCCCCGATCTACCAGATCCAGCACGCCCGACACGATGCAATCGTATGCGTTTTTGCCAGGGGTACCCCCGCCATACACGATGTCGGGGACGAAAACCAGGTACCCGTTCGATACGCAATAGGGGATGTTGATCGTGGAACGGCTTGGCGCGGGCGTCCGGAAATCGTGCAGCGAGGTAGAGTTGCGCTCGTAGTAGTACACCAGCATCGGGTACTTTTTGGTGGGGTCGAACCCCTCGGGCTTGAACAGTAACCCCTCCAACTCCGTACCCTGACTCGACAGCCACGACACCTGCTCGGCGCTGCCCCAGCTCAGGCCGTCCAGCTGCGTCGACAACTCGGTGAGCGGGCGGGCGTCCTGCCAATCGGTGGTATAGTACAGTTCGTTGGCGTGGTTAAAGTTTCCTTTCTGGAAAAGGTACTTATCCGCGTTTTTAGCCTTTTGGAAAGAGCGTTCTTGGTAGGCATACGTCTCTTTTGTAAGTGGGGCTGGGTCGGTACCCACTTTCCAACGCAAAACGCCCGTCTGCTTGTCGTCCTGCCACTGTCCCCAGAGGATGTTGCCCTTGGCAAGATCGACAAACTCCTCGTCGTCCGTCATTTTCAGGTACTGCAGCCGCACCTTGTTTTTCCGTCCGTATTGGTCGGTCAGGTTGAGCGGCTTTTGTTTCATCGTCGGATCGAAGCGCCAGATGTCGAAGCGGTCGTAAATCAGCACGTACTTGTCGTCGTTGGTCCAGCCCGCCGTACCGTAGGCGTTGGGAGTATCGGGCGTGTCGTGCTCCTCGTCGTGGAAGGCTACCTTCAAATCCTTGGTCAGGTCAAGAATCGCTTTTGTCTTGTGATCATATACTTTCCAAAGCGTGTCGCGCTCATCGAACCAGAGGGCATACTTGCCCGCCGGGCTGATTTCTGATCGCCCCAGTACATCGCGGGCGATGACAGAACTTTTGCCGGTCGCGGCGTCGATCCAGTACAAATCCGAGTGCCCCAACTCCCAGGAACTCATGCGCTGGTAGGGCTCGAAGGATTTTCCCAGGAAATAAGGCAGATTACGCTTGTAGTTGATGTCGACGTAGGCGATGTCCTCGCTGCCCAGCGGTACCAGCTTACGGGATTTCACCTCATACAGGACCACATAGTTGCGCTCGAGCGTCGACTTGCGCTGCTTGTCCTGCATGGGCTGCAGTTTGGTATCGGTGTAAGACCATACGTCGACCCGCGAGAGTTCATCGTCGAGCAGGGTGGTGTCTTTTTGAGAAGGCTCGGCAATGGCGGCAGCGCCAAAGTACAGGCGACTGCCATCGTCGGAAAACCTGGGTTTTTCGTACTCCGAAGGCGCCCAATACCTGGGTAGTTTCTCGGCGGAAGAATCGGCCACCAGAACGTTAGCCGCCTTGGCAAAATCGCGCAAATGCAGCGAGAAGCGCTTTATTTCAGCTTTAGTGCTGTCCATCGTCGCCATCCAGGCAGCCTGGTCACCCGGCTTGTCCAGGGCCAGGTTCTTGTACTCCTCAACCTTCGTGCTGGTATCGAGGGGCATCGTTTTCCTGTCAGGAATCGAAAATGCGTACACGCCGCGCCGGATAATCGTGTCGACCAACATCTCTTGCGTGTATAGTACGCGAGTACCTTGGTCAGCCATGACGTAACTGCTCACATGCTCGAATGCCAGCGAGTCGGTACCCGTCAAATTGAGCAGTACCAACAGGTCGCCCTTTGGTTCCTTCTTCTCTTTCCCTTTGCCTGCCTTCTGGGTCGTGTCCTTTTTAACTTCCGGCATTTTCATCGAGAGCGCTAGCCAATTTCCGGCGTCCTCACCCAACGCAAAGGCAAGGGCGTTGGGGTACTTCCGCATTCGTCCGTCGCTGAGCGTGACGATCACCACTGAGTCCTTGGGCATCTTGTCGGCTTTGAGTTTTGCTTTCTTGGCTTGCCGAGCGGTTTCCTTTTCTGGTTTGATTTTAGCCACCAGGTACTTCCCGTCAGCGGTAAAGTTGGCCCCATACCCACGCGCGATCGTGTATTTCTGCGCGCCAGCTGGTGCCTGTACCACCAGCGTACCGTCGCCGTCCTGCGGGCTGATTTCGTACGTCACCCAGCTGCCATCGACGGAGAGCTTGCTTTGCCGTACACTTTTCCAGCCGTCGTAATCGTCCTGGTTGAGAGGTCGTTTGGTCGTTTGGGCACGACCGATGTAGGCCATGGTGAGGAAGCAGAATAATAGTAGGTGTATTTGCATAATGTATCGTTAGGTTTTTAATGGGCTAAAAATAAAAAAACCTCGACGGCTATTGCCATCGAGGTACTTAATTTTTTGCAATAAATCGCTTAGGCAGTCGCCAGAGATTTCACAAACTTAGCCAGTTTCGACTTCTGGTTGTTGGCTTTGTTTTTGTGAATCACGTTCTTCTTGGCCAGACGGTCCAGCATGGAAGAGACCGTTTTATAAACCGTGACGGCCTCGCCGTGCTCGGTCGTTTCGCGCAATTTGCGGATGTAGCTACGGGTGGTTTTGTGCTGGTAGCGGTTTCTCAAACGCTTTGTCTCGTTGGCCCGGATTCTCTTTAAAGCAGATTTATGATTTGCCATGGGTATTAAGTGATGTTTTCAGTTCTTGTAAAGGTTTGCAAAAGTAGTGAGAAATACTAAACAAGGCAAACATCGCTTTCAAATTTTCTCCCCCTCCACCCTGTCTGATAATCCATCAGTCTTGATTCAGATACTCGCTGAGTCGTTTTTCGAGTTCTGCCGACGGAATGTTGGTCAAGAGCTCGCCTTGAACGGCCAACGAAATGCGCCCCGTCTGCTCCGACAGTACCACAGCCACCGCGTCGGTGGTTTCGCTGATGCCGACCGCCGCCCGGTGCCGGAATCCGGCGGAGGCAGCGAGTTCTTTGCCATCGGCCACGGGCAATATACAGCGCGAGGCGGCGATACGGCCGTTAGAAACGATCACCGCGCCCTCGTGCAGGGCGCTGTATTGGTTGAAAAGCGAGACGAGCAGCGGTTTCGAGATGATGGCGTCGAGTGCGTGCCCCGACTCGATGAATTTTTCCAGGTCGTCCTGCTTCCTGATGACAATGATGGCACCGTTGAAGTCGGAGGCGATGGCGCGGCAGGCGTCGGCAATCGTTTTGAGTTGGTCAGCTTCGAGGTCCGTCTTTGGGCCGCCCAGGAAGCGGTTGACCAGCCAGTTGTTGGAGAAAGCGGTGGACTTACCCAGCATAAACAGAAACCGGCGGATCTCCTGCTGAAAAATCACGATCAATGCTACCGCCCCGACGCTCAAAAAGTACTGCATGACAGCCGTTAACATTTCCAGCTTGAGGTATCGTACCGTCAGGTAGAACAGCTCGACCAAGAGGTACCCAAGAAAGACTCGGCTAGCGATGCTACCCTTGACCAGATTGTAGACTTGATAGAGCAGGATCGCGACGAGTGTGATGTCGAGCAGTTCGATCCAATCGAACCGAAATGAACCGATTTGCATAGGTAGTCAGGTTTAAATTTCGGGCAAATGTAGTGGTTTTCTAGTTTCTTTGAGTGCTTAGTTCCCAAAGCTTCACGGTCTGTACCGCTGCCTCCACGTCGTGTACCCGCAGGATACGCGCGCCGCCATGCAAAGCCAGGGTGTTTAGGACGGTGGTACCGTTGAGGGCTTCTTCAGCTGTGACACCCAGACTTCGCCATATCAGCGACTTGCGGGACAGGCCGACCAGCAGGGGGGCATCCAGGATGCTCAGTTTCGTCAGATTGTTCAGCAGGTCAAAATTTTGGGCGACCGTCTTGGCAAATCCAAAGCCGGGGTCCACGATCACATCGGCCACGCCCAGGGAGCGGAGCCGGGCCAGTTTCAGGGACAGTTCGTGCACGATATCGGCGACCAGATTGTCATACTGCGTCAGCTTATTCATCGTCTGCGGCGTGCCGCGCATGTGCATCAGCACGTAGGGTACCCCCAAATCCGCCACGGTTTCGAACATCGCCGCGTCCAGGTTCCCGCCTGATACGTCATTGACGATACCGGCGCCGGCTTCTATCGCCTGCCGCGCCACACCAGCGCGGAAGGTATCTATGGAAATAAATACCTGGGGGTATTCTTGCCGTAATACCTCGATGACAGGCAGTACTCGATCGCGCTCCTCGTGCTCTTCGACTTCGGCCGCATCGGGCCGGGTTGAATAGCCCCCGACGTCGATGATCACGGCCCCCTCCTCCATCATTTGGCCGGCTTTTTGCACCACCACATCGAGATCGGTACCGAAGCGACTGCCCTGGTAGAAAGAATCGGGCGTGATGTTGAGGATTCCCATAACCACGGGACGGCCCAGGTCGAGGAGACGGCCGGCCACATTGCACGTTTTTTTGCTAACTTGCCGCGCCAGGCTGGCGGTCGGCTTTCGGCGCTTGGTCATCGGCTTTATTGTTTATAGTTCAATAGGAAATATTCGATAGACGAACGCATTTCGTTCATTATCCATAAAGCATCATTCAAAAATTGAAACCTACCGAGGTCGAATATCAGGAAGTAATCGAGCACTGCCGGGCACTTTTCGCTAAGAAAAATCAGGATTATGGTACATCCTGGCGTATTCTGCGGCTTCCGTCTATCACGGACCAAATTTACATCAAAGCCCAGCGCATCCGCACGATTCAAGACAAAGGAACGCAAAAAGTGCAGGATGGCATCGCGGAGGAATTTGTGGGCATCATCAACTATTGCGTGATGGCGCTTATCCAAATTGAAGCCCCCGACCGTGGTACCACCGCCGCCGACCCGGCCGATCTATTGGTGCAATACGACCGCCAAACCGAGGCGGTGAAAGAATTGCTATTTAACAAAAACCATGATTACGGCGAGGCCTGGCGCGAGATGCGGGTCAGTTCCATGACGGACATCGTGCTGATGAAGCTACTGCGCATCAAGCAAATCGAAGACAACGCGGGCCAGACAATCGTATCGGAAGGCGTCCAATCCGGCTACCAGGACATGATCAACTACGCCGTCTTTTGCCTGATAAAATCTAATGAATTGGGTACTAACTGAGCTCAATTTAAATTCTCCATTTTACTTTTCAATTTAATGAAGATTGCCGCCAGAATTGCCCGAATCATCGTGGGCGTGTTATTCATCTTTTCCGGGCTTATCAAGCTCAACGACCCCGTCGGTACCGAGATCAAGCTGGAAGAGTACTTCGAAGTATTTGCGCAGGATTTGCCCGCCTTACATGATTTATTTATGGCGCTAGTACCTTTCGCGCTCTACTTTTCGGTCATCCTGTGTGCCGCCGAGGTAGTGCTGGGCATTGCGCTTCTGGTGCGGTACAAGCCCAAAACCACGGCATGGCTGTTGCTGGCGATTACTATCTTTTTTACGTTTCTGACATTTTATTCTGCTTATTTCAATAAGGTGACCGATTGCGGTTGTTTCGGCGACGCCATCAAGCTCGCGCCCTGGACATCGTTCGGTAAGGATGTCGCACTGCTAATCTTGATAACGCTGATTGTGTTGCAACGCCACGCTTTTCGGTCGCTGCCCACGGGCATGATCGTGGCGGTGGCGACGGTGGCGTCGCTGGGCGTCGCTTTCTACGCCATTCGGCACCTGCCTATCTTCGATTTGTTGCCCTATCGCGTTGGAGCCAGCATTCCCGAGCAGATGAAGCCGTCGGAGGAAATGCGGTACATGTATGTTTTCGATCAGGATGGCAAAACGGTCGAGTTCGAGAAATTTCCAAGCGACACTACGCTGGTTTTTAAGGAAATGGTACTCCTGAATGAAAGCGCTAAACCGAAAATCACCGATTACCGCGCCTGGGACGATGATGGCGACCACACCGAGCAGACTTTCGAGGGGAATAAGCTCTTTATCGTCATCAAGAATCTGAAAGAACTCAATACGGCAGCATTTCCCGACATTAGAAAGCTAGTAAGCAATCTGAATAGTCAAGACGTCACCCCGATGATCCTGACCTCGGCCAGTAGCGCCGAGATCGACGACTTCATCCGCTCCCAGCAGCTTAAAGTACCTTACTACTTCGTGGACGCTACCGTATTGAAGACGATTTCCCGCTCCAACCCGGGTTTGTGGCTTTTACAGGATGGCGTGGTGAGGGGCAAATGGCACTACAACGATACGCCTGACGCCGCGGAGGTGATGAATAAGCTTCAAGAGTAAAATGAAAAATATCTTTTTGGTGGGTATGCCTTCGTCCGGGAAGTCGACGCTGGGACGCAAGCTGGCCCGGCTACTAGGGTACCGCTTTGTGGACCTGGACCGTCTGATCGTCAAGGATCAGAAGCAGACCATTCCTGAGATTTTTGCGGGCAAAGGAGAAGGGTACTTCCGGGAAGTCGAGCGCCGAATATTGCTCGATACACGCCCCAATCGCTACCTGGTGGTGTCTACGGGCGGAGGAACACCCTGTTTTTCCGACAATATGTCGTTCATGAAATCCAACGGCCTGAGCGTTTTTTTGCAAGTACCTCCCACCGAGCTAGCCAAGCGCATCACCCGACACGCCCGCGATGATCGCCCCTTGCTTTCGGGGGTGACTGAACTGGAAAAAGAACTTACCAACCGGCTGGCGGTCCGTCTGCCTTTTTACGAGCAAGCGGATTTGATCGTCGACGGCAATACTACGGTCAATCGGCTTTTGGCGGCACTCCAACCCCTGCTATAAAAAAAGCGGAACCGACCCCAGGCCGATTCCGCAGTGCAAATGCTATTGTTTGTCAAAAGAAAGTACCCACCGACAGAATTACGTTGATAGAGCGGTTGTTAGTCATGACGGTATTGAAAGCTTGAGGGTTATCCAGGTAGTAAGGGACAAAGGCTGACTTGTAGGTATTGTACACACCGGCAATGTCGGCAAAGAACCGATCGTTCCGAAAACCTATTCCGCCCGAATACAGCAAACTGTTCCGATCGATGCCGTCGGGCTTGTTCAGGTAGGGGTCGCTCAGGTACGCCAAACCGGCCCGCGCCCGAAACGCACCCGCCCGGTACTCTCCTCCCAGCCGTACGTTGATGGCGTTTTTGTAGGTAGCCTCAATGTCCTGGGTATTGTTGGCGCGGAAATCGGCGTTGTCCGTGGCCGCGAGCGTCCTGGTACTCACGCGCATCGTGCCGTATCCCACGTACTCGACATTACCGGTCAGAAATCCGTTCTTTCCAAAAAAGTAAGTCACGCCTCCCGAAGCCCGGAGTGGTGATTGGATAGAGTACTCAAAATCGTTGGGCGGCAGACCCACTTCTGATAATTCTTTTTCAGGAATACCTACAATATCGGCGGTAACAAATTCATTGAACGTCTCATTCATGCCCATAAAGGTCGGGGACGTTATCGACGCACCCAGCTGGATTTCCGGCGTGGCCTTGTATATCGCACCGATGGTGAGGTTGATGCCATTTCCCGAAACGGTGAGGTCCTCTGTATGCGTCGACCCAAGAAAATTCTGCGCGGTGATGAACCTGTCCGCCACGGTCGAGGTGTAGGTATACCGGATGCGATTAAAGCCGACAGAACCGCCGATGTATAGTTTGTCGTCGTAGTTGCCCGCGTAAGCAATCGTCCATTGGGTGTGCGCACCCGTCGATTCGAAGCTACCCCGCTGATCGCTCAGGCTTTGCTGGTCCAGGCTCACGTAGGGAGGACCGACCTGCGTCGTCGGATTGATGGCGTACAGGGCGAAATAGGCTCCCGCCAAACTTGTAGCCTGGGAGTTGGCGCCGAAGGCCTCGTCATTCAACGCTTCGAACGAAACATTACGCCTATTGGCATCCTCGACCGCAACATCCACATAGCCTGATGGGTTGTTTTGGCCGCGATAGGAGAACAGGTTCTGAAAAGTCTGCTGACGGGTGAAGGAAATACCGATGCTGGTTCGCTTCCATTTGCTGTTGTATCGGTTGGGGCTACCCGCGATGATCAGCGAGGCCTGAGCGAGCGACGGACTCGTTTTGGTTTCGTCAAAAGGGACGCCCGTATAGGTACTTTCGGCGTTGAGATTACGGAAAGCGGGACTGATGCTCAATTCGGAGCGGTTGTAAAAACCCAGTCCGGCTGGATTGCCGCTGATGGAACTAGCGTCACCGCCCAGTGCTGTGTTACTACCACCTACGCCTTGAAAACGGGCAGTACCGGTTTGGTTGATTTGTGAAAAACGGAAGGCGTCAGCGGCATATTGCGCCTGACTGGAAAAGGCGAGGAGCATGAGCGCTCCCATCATGAGGCTTGCTTTATTATTCATTGTGATGTGGACTAATAGAAAACTACGTAAGTATTTGTTTAACGAAAGACCCCACAAAAATGATGATTTGCGGGGTCTTTTATTCTCATTCAATGCTGCACATTTGGCCGATTACCGTGGTCCACGTGAACGGGGAGCACTTGGTGTGGGCGATGAACTGCGTGGCGAACTTACGCTACCGCGCGAAGGGCTGCTGTATGATGGCGACGATACCCGGGGCGAGCTCTGGTTCTGGTAGGTCGATCGGGTAGGCGACTGGTACGTCTGGTTGCCACGACTCCGATTGTAGGTCGGACTCTGATACGTCCTGGAAGAGCGATTTGTATTGCCCTGTGAACTATTGACGGTGCTACCTGCTCGAGGTGACGAATAGTACCGTGAATCACTGGTCGACGTCCGGGCGTTGCTCGAACCCCTCGAATAGTCAGCACTCGAACGGTTAGTAGCGGATGAGTTACCATTGTAATAGGTACCCTGGCCATTCGACCTCGGACGCGAATAATATGTATCGTTGCCGCTGTTGTTGCTACGGGCGGTAGAAGTATTGCCACGGCTGGTAGCGTAACCTTCCCTTCCGGAGCTGCTACGCGATGAACGTGGGACAGTAGTATATCCTGAACTTACACCGGCGTTACTACGCGCATTGTTGGTCCGGGGACCATAACTACGGGCGGCGCGTCCATTGTCGTAATTGTTATTCACGATCAACGTGCGGTTACCGAAGCCACCGTAGTAGGGATTGTAGCCATACATACCACCCATGCCAAATCCATTTCCAAAACCGAAGGGACTGAATCCGCCAAAACCACCACCGAATTGGTTGAAGCCACCGAAACCGCCTCCGTACCCAAACGGACTATACCCGAAGGCCATACTGTTGCCAAAGCCGAATGGACTGTAAAATGGGTCATATCCGAAAGGACTGTACCCCATCATGCCCATTCCGCCAAAGCGGCCGAAACCACCAATGCCCATGCCACCCATACCGAACGGGCTGTACCCGAAGCGAATGGAATTCATCATGCCCATTTGGAAACCCATTCCGAAGGAGGGTCCGAAGGAATTATACATGGAACCGACGTTATTGTTATTGAACATTCGGTTACCGCTAAAGGCGCTTCTCATTCCGTCGGTGTATCCATTCTCGAAACCTGAATTGTAGCCCGGCTGGTCAGAAACCTGACGGGGTAAGTTCCGAGTGGAAAGATATGATTCGTCGTAATAATCTGGATTGCTATTGCGCTCGTTGGTCGCAACACCGTTATCCCGAATATCAGGATTGGCGTAGCGTCCGTCACGGCTTTGCCGATTCTGGTTGGTACTGGTGCGGGCAGCGACCTGCACGTCCGAAGAAGAGCCGTAAAGGTCGTCGTAAGTGTTGTCGTTCCGAGCGGTATATTGGCTCGTCGAGCAACCCCACAGCCCAATTAGGGCGACCACCGACAGCGAGGTGAGTTTTTTGATGGTTGTCATGGCGTAAATGAGTTTGTTATATTGATACTAGAAATACTACAATATTTGTTCCTGCAACTATTGAAACGACTTATTGGCTTCAACAGACACAAATATAGCATAAAAAACTATCTTTGCAAGCCATAATCACGCTTTCGGCCTGACAATTAGTCATATCAATTAATTATAAGTTACCCCACATGAGCAAAGGATTGCCCACCCGCGAGGAGAATTATTCTGAATGGTACAACGAGCTGGTCAAACGCGCCGACCTGGCCGAAAACTCCGCCGTGCGCGGCTGCATGGTCATCAAGCCCTACGGCTTTTCGATCTGGGAGAAAATGCAACGCGCCCTTGACGATATGTTTAAAGAAACGGGCCACAGCAATGCCTACTTTCCGCTATTTATTCCAAAATCATTTTTGAGCAAAGAGGCCGACCACGTGGAGGGCTTCGCCAAGGAGTGCGCCGTGGTGACGCACTACCGACTGATGAACGACCCCAATGGAGGCGGCGTGGTCGTGGACCCTTCCGCGAAGCTGGAAGAAGAACTCATCGTGCGCCCCACTTCGGAAACCGTGATTTGGAGTACCTACAAAAACTGGATTCAGTCGTACCGCGACCTGCCGCTGCTGATCAACCAATGGGCCAACGTAGTACGCTGGGAGATGCGTACCCGGATTTTCCTGCGTACCGCTGAGTTCCTGTGGCAGGAAGGCCACACCGCCCACGCCACTTCGGCCGAGGCCGTGACCGAAACCGAGCAGATGCTCGACGTTTACGCGACTTTTGCCGAGGAGTGGATGGCGATGCCCGTGCTGCGCGGTCGAAAAACACCCAGCGAACGCTTTGCCGGCGCGGTGGATACCTACTGCATCGAGGCACTTATGCAGGATAATAAAGCGCTGCAAGCGGGTACTTCGCACTTTCTGGGGCAGAACTTCGCCAAGGCGTTCGATGTGAAGTTTCAAAACAAGGAAGGTGGTTTGGACTTTGTTTGGGGTACTTCCTGGGGTACCAGCACCCGGCTGATGGGTGCGCTCATCATGGCGCACTCCGACGACAGCGGGCTGGTACTTCCCCCCAAACTGGCCCCGATCCAAGTGGTGATCGTACCCATCTATCGCGACGAGGAGCAGCTGAATAAGCTATCGGTGCGAATCAATGGCTTGGTTAAGAAGCTCAGGAGCAAAGGGATCAGTGCAAAGTATGACGACAACGACACCTACAAGCCAGGCTACAAATTTGCCGAGTACGAGTTAAAAGGCGTACCCATCCGGCTGGCCATGGGCATGCGGGATTTTGAGAACGGTACCGTCGAAGTAGCGCGCCGCGATACGAAGACCAAAGCGACCGTCGACTTCGAGAACATCGTCGAACACGTGCACGATCTGCTGATCGAGATTCAGGATTCGATTTACCAAAAGGCGCTCACTTACCGGGAGGCCAACACGCACTCGGCCGATTCTTACGAAGAGTTCAAGCAGATCCTGGACGACAAGGGTGGCTTCATCTACGCCCACTGGGACGGTACTGCTGAAACCGAAGAAAAAATAAAGGAAGAGACCAAGGCTACGATTCGTTGCATTCCACTCGATGCGCCCGAAGAAGCCGGTGTAGATATGATCTCGGGACAACCTTCGAACCGTCGGGTTGTGTTTGCCAGAGCTTACTGAGTCAGGTTGAACGATTTGCCGGGAAACGGGTGTTTACCTGTTTCATGTAATTTTTCAATAAAAATAGTTTAGCAGATGAGTAAGGCAAAATCAGGCGATACCGTACAGGTACATTATAAAGGTACCCTCAACGACGGACAGCTTTTCGATAGCTCGGCCGGCCGCGACCCACTTTCGTTTCAACTGGGATCAGGACAAGTTATCAAGGGCTTCGACGACGGTGTGTCGGGTATGGCAGTGGGCGACAAGAAGACCATCAATATCCCCAGCGCCGACGCCTACGGAGCGGTCAACGATGAGCTTTTGATCAATTTCGACCGCAGCCAGATTCCTTCTGACATTCCTCTGGAGCCGGGCGTAACGCTTAATATGCACCAGGATGGCAACGGCCAGGTAGTGCCCGTGGTGGTAAAAGAAGTAGCCGACGACCACGTCGTCCTCGACGCCAACCACCCGCTTGCGGGCCAGGATCTTACGTTTGAGCTGGAGCTTGTGGGGATAGAAGGGTAATTTTGAATGAGTGAATGAGTGAATGAGTGAATGTTGGAATGTTGGAATGTTGCTTTCGCTTGGAATCTCTATTTCCACATTCCAACATTCACAATTATTTTACCAACTTCAAGCTGTACAAGGCGCCTTTGCCGCTGCCGCGCTTCAGGACGATGCCTTTTTCCTGCAAATCGTTCAACATGCGCGTGGCGCGCTTGATGGATACGTTGATGAGGTTGGAAAAATCCTTTTCGTTGATGCTGTCGTGGGACTTAAGGTGTTGAATCAGGTTCTTAACGGGACGGGAATTGAGTAGTTTGCCCGTAGCCGGATCGCCCTCGCCGGGTAGCATCAGCCGGTTGGTAGGTACCGACTTATCCTTGGTACGGACGTAGATGATGCGGTCGCCCTTTTCATTGATGGCGTAGTGAGGCTTGTCGGTACTTTCGTCTACCTCGACCCGCAGAACCGGCGCCATTCCCAGCTTGATCACTTTGTACCGGATCAGCAATTCACTTTCGATTAACTCGGTGCAGGCACGATCCAGTTTCTTCAATTCTCGTAGTTCCGACGTAATACCTACCGTGGCCCGGTTGTCAGCAATGCCAACCAACAATACGCCTCCCGACGTGTTGGCAAAGGACGCCAACGTTTTGGCAATCTTGAAAGGGCTATCGATCGTGCGCTTGAACTCGACGGTAAGTCCCTCGCCCATCTCGATCAGTTCCAAAGTAGTTTTGGTGAAGTCGACCATAGGCTACACCAGGGCGTATTTTTTACCAGGCATCGAGCGCACCACGCCCTGAAATTCCAGGTTGAGTAGTAGGGTGGCCAATTTGCCCAGATGAATACCAGTCTGCCAACTCATATCATCGAGCTGCATGTCGCTGTGTCTATTCAGTAAAGCCAGTATTTGCCCTTCATCCTGGGTAAATCCATCGAATACGAGTTCACCCTCGGGCTTGTCGTAAATCGACGGCGGCTTCACTTCCGGCGCGCCCGGCTTCCATTGCAGATCCTGCGCCATTTCCTCCACGGAGGTGAACAGGCTGGCCTTGTTGTTGCGAATCAACTGGTTGCAGCCTTCCGAATAGGGACTGTTCAGATTTCCCGGTACAGCGTACACCTCGCGGTGATAGTTTTGGGCAAACTCCGTTGTAATCAAACTTCCCCCTTTTTTAGCAGACTCGACCACGATCGTCACATCACTTAGTCCGGCGATGATGCGGTTGCGGGCCGGAAAGCGCATAAAATCGGGTTTGGTACCCAGTGGATTTTCGGTCACGATACCACCATTGGTCTGCATTTCCTCAGCGGTTCGCTTGTGCACGGCGGGATAGATTACGTCCAGCCCGCTCGCCATGACGCCGATCGTCGCCATGCCACTTTTCAGGCATGCCCGGTGCGCCGCGATGTCCACCCCGTAAGCCAGGCCGCTTACAAGCAGCGGTTGATACGGGATTAGATCTTTGATGATCGCCTCGGTCACGGACTTGCCGTAGTCGGTGATCTTGCGGGTACCGACAATACCCACCGTCCTGACCACATTGTAGTCGATATTGCCCTGAGAGTAGAGCACGACCGGGGAGTCGTAGAGCGGTTTGAGCCGTTTAGGAAACTCAGGATCAGTGTAGAAAGCCAGACCGATGCCCTTGGCGGCGCACTGCGCCAATTCTTTTTCGGCCTCAGCCCAGCCGTGCTTTTTCATAATTGCACGAGCTACCTTATCCCCTACGCCCGGGATTTTGATAAGTTTCTTGTAGTCCGATCGGTGTACTTTATTCGCACCGCCACAATAGCTGATCAATTGTCTGATCGTGACCGACCCCACGCCGGGGGTTCGGATCAAAGCCAGGATCGCTATTTTTTCGTCCGTCATGCAGGCAGGTTGCTTAGGGTTAGTCTATCACTCTGAACAAGCGATTCCAGCGAATTTTGTTGGCTGCACTCGTCGGGTTCGGGTCGATCGACATCCATACGAACACTGCTTTACCCACGATATGGTCCATGGGCACGAAGCCCCAGTAGCGCGAGTCGGCGGAGTTGTGCCGGTTGTCGCCCATCATGAAGTAATAGTTTTGCCTGAAGGTGTAGCCGTCGATCATCTTGCCATCGACCAGTACCTTGCCGTCCTGCAACTCCACGTTCTCGTTGCCTTCGTAGTACTTGATGACCTCACCGTAAAGGGCGACGTTTTCGGGCGTCATCGCCACGGTCACGCCCTTCTTGGGTACCGTCACGGGCCCGTAATTGTCGCGATTCCACTTGGCAGAAGCCGACGATGGGTACAGCGATGGTTCGATGATGTCCTTGGGCGCCACAACGGGACGGATCGTTCGAACGAAATCGTACGTTTTGAGCTTGTCGGCGATGTCGGCGGTCGTGTAGACGATGTAGCCCGACTCGTCGTTGCCAGGTATGGTGTCGTTGTAGGTTTCGGTATAAGTACTAAACTCCGACACGCCGTTATCCCGGAAAATCCGATCTTCATTTACGGTGGTGGTGGTCGAGACGAAGTACTCGCTTTCCATGCGTCCCGGATTGGCCATCGGCTTGCCGTTCAGGTACACCTGCGCGTCGATGACCTGCAGCTTATCGCCGGGCGTGCCAATGCAGCGCTTGATATAGTTGGTCTTGAGATCGGTGGGATGCTGGCGCTCGGGTGGATAATTGAATACCACCACATCGCCGGATTTGACCTCCGAAAAACCAGGCAGGCGGTACTGGGGTAGTTGGATGGCGTCCGAATAAGACGGAATGTCGGTACCCCAAATCGTCTGGTGCGTCAGGGGTACTTGCAGGGGTGTCTTGGGCGTGCGGGTACCGTAGTGCAACTTGCTCACAAATAGGAAATCTCCTACCAGCAGGCTGTTTTCCATCGAAGGAGTAGGAATGGTGAAAGCTTCCATAAAAAGCCAGCGAATCAGGGTGGCAGCCACCACCGCAAACACGATGGAATCGAACCATTCCCGTAGGGCAGATTTTTGTTTGGGACGTTTGGCGGAGGGGGGCGCGTAAATATCTTTCCGTAAAGCCATTTAAATCAATGGAAAATTAAAGTTGTAATAAACCGGGTTTGAGGCCGCAAAGATAAGGACTTACGCCAAAGAAGGACTCTATTTAATATTTTCCAATAAATCGTCCATTCCAAAAACGCCCTGCCTGCCCGCAAGCCACTCAGCGGCTACCACGGCTCCCTGCGCAAATCCCTGACGGCTATGCGCCACATGTGAGATGTGAATCGTATCGACGGCTGAATCATAGTTGACAACATGGGTGCCGGGTACTTCATCCTCGCGCTTTGAGGTGATAGGAAGATATTTCTTCTTCTGCTCCGGCGCCAGCGTCCAGCCTTCTACAGCAGCGTCTTGGTCAATGATGCCTTCGGCTAGCGTAATGGCCGTGCCACTGGGGGCATCGAGTTTGTGGATGTGGTGGATTTCGGTAATCGAGGCATCGTACCCCTGCCCTTTCATCAGCCGGGCAAATTCGCGGTTGAGCCGAAAGAAGAGGTTGACGCCGATGCTGTAGTTGGAAGCGTAGAAAAACGCACCGCCTTTTTGAGCGGTCAAGGCCTCGATTTCGGCCTTGTGGTTCAGCCAACCGGTAGTGCCGCTCACAACGGGCCAGCCTTTTTCCAGACAAAACTTTATGTTGTCAAAAGCCGCTTCCGGCGCACTGAATTCGATGGCAACGTCGACTGCATCCAAAGGCAACGCCTCCATTTCAGCCCGATTGTCGAGGTCTATTTTTACGGCAATCGTATGGCCGCGTTCCAGAGCGATATGCTCGATCGCTTTGCCCATTTTACCGTAACCTAGGAGGAGAAGTTTCATTTTTAGAAGTACGAAGTGACAAAGCCACAGAGCGAGGTGGCCCGTGCCGTACAAAGAATTTTTAATGCAAAATTTTGTTCAGAAATAGGTTAAAAAGTCAGAACCAGCTTTACACCGGGGGCGGATTGAGCGAAGAGCGTAGGCTCGTTGGAGGGCTCGAATTTTAGGGTCAGGTCCTCGTTCATGTTGGCATTGAAATTCTTGAGGTGGGCAGCGACATTGGCCTCCACAGCGGCCAGGGCGTAGACCAAGCCAAAAACAATGAATCCGTAGCCTTTGTAACGCCGATAGAAAGTTTTACCCCGTTTGATCTGGTCGACGGTCAGCTCCCGGGTTTCATTGTCATCCCGGATAAACACCGGGATTCTTTCGGAGGAGGAGAGCGTCTGCTTGGTAACGGGATCGTAAGAAGACAAGTAAGGCCCCAGGAAATCGTTGTAACGCAGCGAATTCCATCGAATCATGTACACCGCGCCCCCCAGACCAGCGTATACGAAGGGTAGTTTCCAATAATCACGGTTGTAAATCTGCCCCGCGCCAGGAAGTAGAAGGGAATATAGCGCCGATTTTTTGGGAACAGGCAATCCTGGATCTCTCTTAATCGTAGCCGGAATGCTGTCGCTGGCATTTTCCAGCGCGGCCAGCCCATCCGGCCGAAGTACTTCCTCCACTACCGGACGCAGAGTATCTTTCACCACTCTGAGTACTTCCGCTTCAGGAATTGTGTCTTTCTTAACCACCTGTGCGTCAGCAGTAGCGTAGTAAAGCAAGCCGATGAGTAGGTACCAGTGTTTCAATTTTTGTGACTAACGTCGATGGTTTCAAGAATGCGGTCCAGTTCTTCCTGAGAGGTAAAGGGTATCTTGATCTCGCCCTTGTGATTTTCATCGCTTCGGATCGAAACCTTGGACCCGAAATAGGAAGAAAGCCGAAATTGTAACGACCTGATTTCCTGTTTGATTGTCTGCAATTGGCGATTCCTCTCTTCATTGGGCGGGCCGATCGTCAGCTTGCGCACTTCCTCTTCTACCTTCCGTACCGACCAGCCCTCGCCGATGATGTTTTTGAACATCTTTAATTGGGTTTCCAGGTCGTCAATCGTGATCAGGGCGCGGGCGTGGCCCATGCTGATCTGATTGTCGCGCAGGGCGGCCTGAATGGTGGGTGGTAGTTTGAGCAGCCGGATGTAGTTGTTGACCGTCGTTCGGTTTTTGCCGACGCGCTCGCCGAGCTCTTCCTGCTTGAGATTGCATTCGTGAATCAGCCGCTGGTAGCTGAGGGCGATTTCGATCGCGTTCAGGTTTTCGCGTTGAATATTTTCGATCAGCGCCATTTCCAGCATTTGCTGGTCGTCGGCGGTGCGGATGTAGGCCGGAATGCGAAGCATTCCGATCGACTTGGAAGCCTGCAAACGCCGCTCTCCCGAAATAAGCTGGTACTTGTCCTTGCCCAGCTGACGTAGGGTAATGGGCTGAATGATGCCCTGTACCCGAATCGAATCGGCCAATTCGGCCAGCGCTTCCTTGTCGAAGCTCGTCCGCGGCTGGAACGGGTTGGCCTCGATCAAGTCGACATCCACCTCGTTCATCGAACCAAACGATTCGTAACCGGGTCCGCGTCCACCGGACTTCTTGGCATTCACCGAATCGGAATCTTGCAGCAGGGCACCAAGTCCCCGACCCAGACCGGTCATTTTTTTATTTTTACTGGAATTTTCCATTTGATTCAATATTAATTTTGGCCTGGAAGTTGTCCGCCAAAAAAGCTGGATGCTTACTATGGTGCATCGTGCATTTTTAATCGTTAACCCTTTAACCGTTGACCGTTCACCCGAAAACTGACGCTATAGTACACCCCTACCCCGCAATACCATCCCGGCGTGTTGCTCCTGGGAGAAATACCCGTTTTTAGTCAAAATCTCGCGCGCCAGATTCAGGTAGCTGATCGCCCCCTTGCTATCGGCATCTTGCGCCAGAACAGGTACTCCGTAACTCGGCGATTCGCTTAGCCGTACGTTGCGGGGAATGATGGTGTCGAAGACCATCGCTCTGAAAATGCGTCGTCACTTCATTGACTACCTGATTGGAAAGCCGCAGCCGCAGATCGTACATCGTAAGCAAAATCCCCTCGATGCCCAGATTGGTATTGAGCCGCGACTGAATAATCGTGACCGTATTGAGCAGTTTGCCCAGCCCTTCCAGCGCGAAGTACTCGCACTGCACCGGAATGATGACCGAATCGGCGGCGGTGAGGCAGTTGATCGTGATCAGGCCGAGTGACGGCGAACAGTCGATGATGACGAAATCGTAATCGTCGCGAATGTCCGACAGTGCGTCTTTCATCCGGTCCTCGCGATTCTTGATGTTGATCATCTCGATCTCCGCCCCCACCAGGTCGATGTGCGAGGGCAGCAGGTCGAGGTTCGGGAAGTCGGTTTGAATGATGATGTCACGGGTTTGGATGTTCTCCACCATGCACTCGTATATACTGTACTCGATTTCCTTGGGATTGAAACCCAGGCCCGAAGTCGAGTTGGCCTGCGGATCGGCGTCGACGATCAGCGTTCGGAATTCGAGCGCGGCCAAGCTCGCGGCCAGGTTGATCGCGGTGGTAGTTTTTCCGACGCCCCCTTTTTGATTGGCAATTGCAATTACTTTCCCCATAGTTCAGTTGGTTACCGACTTCAAATTTCAGCTATTCACCGCAATTACCCAAAAAATGTTCCACGGAGTTTTTCCCAATTTTCGTTAACTACTGTTAGCTAGATGCTTAACCAGGCGTTTATTTTCAGTATTAAATAAATATTACCATTCCTAACTAAAATGTTTCACGCCCATACCTTGGTCCCTTCCGTGCAGTTTTTGCACATCTCGATTTCGGAGCGTGAGCGGACCAGCAGTTTGCGGAATTCCTGATATGGCGCGCCGTTCCAGAGTTCTTTGAAACTTTGCTTTTTCATATCGCCCAGCCGGTGGTGGGCGTCCTTATCGAAGCAGCAGGGAACCACGAGGCCATCCCAGGTAATGACGCACGAGTGCCACATTTTCCAGCAGTGGTCTACGAAGGCATTCTTAATTGCGTAGCCGTCGCCCTGCTTTTCGTAGCGCGAGTACTTGTCGATCGTGGGCATAAGGTCCGAACCTTGCTCGTAGTCGTAGATTTGCGCCGTTTTCAATCCCACTTCATCCACACCCATTTCACGGGCCAGCTGCTGTACTTCGGCGATTTGGTGCTCGTTGGGCTTCACCACCAAAAACTGAAAAATCGTGTGGGGGGTACTCGATCCCAATTTCTTCTTCCACTTGATGATGTTGCGGGTACCTTCGAGTACTTTCTCCAGCTTGCCGCCGATGCGGTACTGCTGGTACACGTCCTGGGTGGTACCGTCGATCGAAATGATGAGCCGGTCCAACCCGGACTCGACCGTTTTGCGGGCTTTTTCGTCGTTGAGGTAGTGGGCGTTGGTCGAAGTAGCGGTGTAGATTCCTTTGTCGTGGGCGTACTTTACCAACTCGAAAAAGGAAGGGTGCAGGTAGGGCTCGCCCTGAAAATAGAAGATCAGGTACAGCAGCGTGTCGGCCAGTTCGTCGATGGTTTTCTTGAACAAATCGGCCTCCATCATGCCCGTAGGGCGGGTGAAGGAGCGCAGGCCGCTCGGGCACTCGGGACAGCGCAGGTTGCAGGAAGTCGTCGGCTCGAAACTAATCGCAATCGGCAGCCCGTGGTGCGTCGCGTTGCCTGTGGCCTTGGAATAGAAATAACTGCCCAGTACTTTCACGGCATTCCACGCCCTGCCGGGCGTTACTTTCGACATCAGATTGAGGCCGTCTTTATAATTTTTGTTCATCGTTGGCAGATTGCATTAACCGCAAAGGTCGCGGAGGTTTTCGCAAAGGTCGCGAATGTGTGGCTTGGTTCCTTGAACAAAGGCGGCGCGTTTTGAATTCTATGGGTATGTTAAATTTCATCAAATGGGTTTGAAGTACCCGGTTGTTGTTGTAGGCGGGGGCCTGGCGGGCCTTGTGAGCAGTATCGAGCTGGCTCGGCAGGATATTTCGGTCCTGCTGATCGAGCGAAAAACTTACCCCTATCATAAAGTTTGCGGGGAGTACATCTCCAACGAAGTGCGGCCGTATTTGGAAAATCTAGGGCTGGATCTGGAAGCGTTGGGTGTCGCCCCGATCACCAAATTTCAATTCACATCGCCCAAAGGCTCTGCGCTTACCGCCAGGCTCGACCTGGGCGGTTTCGGCATCAGCCGCTATACCCTGGATGAAGCGCTGTATCGTTTAGCTTTACAATCCGGGGTAAAATTTCAGCTCAATACCATCGTGCAAGACATCCGATGGCAGGGCGAAAGCTTTGTAATCAAGACTTCCGAAGGTACCTACGAGGCCGAGATCGTCATCGGCTCCTATGGCAAGCGCACACGCCTCGACAAGCAGATGGACCGCGATTTCATGAGTAAAGACTCGCCGTATTTGGGCGTCAAGTACCACATTCGGGGCGATTTTGCCAAGGACCTCATCTCCCTGCATAACTTCAAAAATGGGTACTGTGGTATGTCGGCCATTGAGGCTGACAAGTACTGCCTGTGCTACCTCACTGAGCGCAGCAATCTGAAAGCAACCGGTAGCATTCCCGACATGGAACACACCGTATTGCGCAGGAATCCGCACTTGAAGGAGATTTTTGATAAGGCAGAATTTTTATACGATAAGCCGGAGGTGATCAACGAGATTTCGTTTGCCCCAAAAAAAGCGGTCGAGCATCACATACTGATGGCGGGCGATAGCGCCGGGCTCATCACGCCCCTGTGCGGCAACGGCATGGCGATGGCCATCCGGGGTGGAAGAATGGCGGCGGGGAAGATAAGGCAGTACTTCGCCATCCATCATAACCGCAGCTTGCTTGAAAACGCCTACCAATCTGCCTGGAATCAGGAATTTGCCACCCGCCTCCGCGTGGGCCGGACGGTGCAAAATCTGTTCGGCAGGGAAGTACTTTCGGAATTGGCTTTGGGGTTTTTCAAGATCACGCCGCCGTTGCTGAAAGGCGTCATGAAGGCGACGCACGGGAAGGTGCTTGGAAATTAGATAGGAATTTCCGTCGTACTCTTCACTTCCGACATTACGAAAAAGCTACTGATGTGCAGCACACTTTGCAGTACCGAGAGGTTATTTTGATAAAATTCATTGTAGGCTTCCACGTCATCAGCTACGACTTTCAATAGGTAGTCGAAGTTTCCCGACACCACGCTGCATTCAAGTACTTCCGGCAGCTGTGACACAGCAGCATTGAACTCCTCGAAGCTCTCCTTCCGCTGCTTGTCGAGCGTCACGTTGCAGTACACTACCAGCGATTTCCCCAATTTCTTCCGGTTCAAAATCGCCACGTAGCGCTCGATGTAGCCGCCGCGTTCCAGTTTTCTGATCCGATCATGGACGGGCGTTATCGAAAGATTGATCGCCGCCGCAATCTCCTTGATCGTCTGCTGAGAGTCCGTTTGCAAGTGTCTAAGAATCGCAAGGTCGATGGCGTCAAGCGTTCATAGTCAGAATATTTTTTTGAATATGAAGGCAAATATACCTTCTAACAGAAAATAACCCTCCATAAATTACGATGCACAGTTAATTTCCTGCAATCAACATTTAATCAAGAATAAATTTCTGATAAACTTACATTTGCGATACGTGATTGAGCAAGCTCTCATAATTCATATCTCATAACTCATATCTAGAAACTTATGATCATCGGCGTACCCAAGGAAATCAAGAACAACGAAAACCGCGTGGCGGTCACCCCGGCGGGCGTCGACGAATTTGTGCGGCACGGTCACACCATTTACGTACAGGCTACCGCCGGATTGGGCAGCGGCTTTCTCGGACGAAGAGTACACCGAGGCCGGCGCGCAACTGTTGGACACCATCGAAGAGGTGTACGCCATCGCCGAGATGATTATTAAGGTGAAGGAGCCGATTGCATCAGAGTACGAGCTAATCAAAGAGGACCAGCTGCTCTTTACATACTTCCACTTCGCGTCCTCGGAGCCGC
Organism: uncultured Cytophagales bacterium; assembly: GCA_963803495.1. GTDB lineage: Bacteria > Bacteroidota > Bacteroidia > Cytophagales > Spirosomataceae > Persicitalea. Next base: position 4,828,449 of record CAWDMP010000002.1, on the reverse strand, counting down.
TGACCCGCGCGATGATCGAGCGGAAGGCGGTTTGTCTGGCTTACGAAACTGTCGAGAAAGCCGACCGGAGTCTGCCATTGCTGGTACCGATGAGCGAAGTAGCGGGCCGCATGGCCATTCAGGAAGGCGCTAAGTACCTCGAAAAACCTATGGGCGGCCGCGGCATTCTGCTGGGCGGTGTAGCGGGCGTGAAAGCCCGCCGACGTGCTGGTGCTGGGCGGTGGTATCGTAGGTACTGAGGCCGCCAAAATGGCCGCCGGACTGGGTGCGCACGTCACGATCATGGACATCAGTCTGCCGCGCCTCAGGTACCTGGAAGACATCATGCCCGCCAACGTCGACACAGTAATGTCCAATGGATACAACATCCGCCGCCACATTCAGCACTCCGACATCATCATAGGCGGCGTGTTGATTCCCGGTGCGGTGGCGCCTTCGCTCATCACGAAAGACATGCTGAAACTGATGCGCCCCGGCACCGTGATGGTCGACGTGGCCATCGACCAGGGCGGCTGCTTTGAAACCTCCCACGCCACCACGCACGAGGACCCGACCTTCGTTATTGACGAAGTAGTTCACTACTGCGTAGCAAATATGCCGGGCGCAGTACCCTACACTTCCACGCTGGCGCTCACCAACTCTACCCTGCCCTACGCGATCAATCTGGCAGACAAGGGCTGGCAGAAGGCCTGCGGCCAAAGTCAGGAATTGTCAAAGGGTCTCAACATCGTACAGGGCAAGGTAGTGTACAAAGGAGTCGCCGACGCCTTCGACCTTCCCCTTCACCAACTGAATGAAGTATTGGATTCGTCCAGTATGGCCGCCCTTTAATTATACCGATAAGTACCTCTCGCGCGGCTCCATGACTGGTTTGGGGGGCCGCGCTTTTTTTGTTTTATAAAAATATTACAATTTTTTTTGCTGAATTAGTTGATTATTAAAAAACTCTTGCTACTTTTGCACCACAATTAGAGCGAACATCCGTTCACTCCTCTGCTTCAGTCCGGGCCAGGCAATCGAATACGCCGCCAATCCATCTTAATGATTGGTCATCCCGATAAAGTCTCGCAGAGCCACACGGATGTCTTGTGGTGGGCTTTGCGCAAAAATCCCTTTTTGAATTAGTACTACGTTCCGGGCGAGTGGCTCCACGCCGACGCCGGGTCTATGTTTTTGGCTTCGTTTTCAGTTCTGGAAATACAGGCCCGAAACGATTTGTGTCTAGTATTTCTGGTAAAACCAATTTTTCCGGGGATGCGGATCTCGAAGCGTGTCATCTGACACGCTGTGGCGACGCGCAATCGTGTTTTGTCGATTGCCGGATTGTGCCATCATTCCGCCCCTTTTTAGATTTTTGAAAACGATATTTTTAATAAAAAAGCAATGAACAACGAAGAAACATTAGAATTAGAAGAAGAGCTGTTGTCGGAAGAAGTGGCGACGGAAGAAGGACCGAAAGAAGGTACCTTCGCCGCGCTGAACCTCTCGGACGACATCATGCGCGCGGTGACCGAGATGGGTTTTGAAACTCCCTCACCCATTCAGGCGCAAGCCATTCCGCCCGTGATGGCGGGCCACGATGTCATCGGGCAAGCCCAGACGGGTACCGGTAAGACGGCTGCTTTCGGCATTCCAGCTTTGGAAATGGTCGACCCAACTAACAACGCCGTGCAGGTATTGGTCCTGTGTCCGACCCGTGAATTGGCAGTGCAGGTATCGCAGGAAATTGGCCGTTTGGCCAAGTTCAAGCGCGGTATCCGCATCGAGGCCATCTACGGAGGCGACTCGATCGAGCGGCAGATTCGATCGCTTAAGAAAGGCGTGCAGATCGTGGTCGGTACGCCGGGCCGCGTGATGGACCACATGCAGCGCCGCACGCTGAATTTTGAAGAAGTACGCATGATGGTACTTGACGAAGCCGACGAAATGCTCGACATGGGCTTTCGTGAAGACATCGAGAGCGTACTGGCGGATATGCCCGAAGACCGGCAGACGATTCTGTTTTCGGCGACGATGTCGAAGCCGATTATGTCGATCACGAAGCGATTCCTGAACGATCCCGTGTTGGTGAAGGTAGTTCGCAACGAGCTGACCAACGACAACATCGAGCAGGTATGCTACGAAGTGAAGCCGCAGGGCAAACTGGAAGTGATGACGCGCCTGATCGATATGTACAACCTGCAATCGCTGCTGGTGTTCTGCAACACCAAGCGCAAGGTCGACGAGATCGTGGAGCAACTGCAAGTTCGGGGGTACTCTTCCGAGGGTATCCACGGTGACCTCCGCCAGCAGCAGCGTACTAACGTGATGAGCAAGTTTAAGTCGGGCGTGACGACCATTCTGGTCGCTACCGACGTAGCCGCGCGTGGTATCGACGTGAGCGGACTGGATGCCGTCATTAACTATGACATTCCATTGGACGAAGAGTACTACGTACACCGGATTGGCCGGACAGGCCGTGCGGGTATGTCGGGTAAAGCGTTTTCGCTGGTTGCCCGCGATGAGAAAAACCGTATTCGTCAGATTGAGAATTTTACGAAAGTAAAGATCGAGAAGGGCGTTATACCTTCCTACGAGGACATCGTGGGGGTGCGTAAAGCACGCTTCGTCGAGACTATGGCTGCGGCCATCAAGGAGAACGAAAAGCAGGACACCAACCTATACGACGACGTGTTGGAGCAGCTGCACCACAGCGGCTTCACGACCGAGCAGGTCGTGGCTGCCATGACCAAGCAATTGCTGGGCGTCGAGAAGGATTCCTTCGCCGATGCCAACCTCGCCTGGGAAGAGCGCCGCTCCGACCGAGGTGACCGTGGCGATCGCCGTAGCCGTGACCGCGATGATCGCGGAGGCCGTTTCGGCCGTGACCGCGATCGCGGTGGTGATCGGGGCGGACGCTTCGAAAGCCGTAGCAGCGATCGTGGTGGTCGCTTCGATCGGGGCAGCCGATTTGGCAGCGACGATCGTGGAGGCCGCTTTGGCGGGGATGATCGGGGTAGCCGTGGTCCGCGCCGTGAAAAAGCCGAGCCCGGACCCGTGGAGGAAGGCATGACCCGCTTGTACTTCAACGTCGGCCGTGAGGAGCGCATCATGCCCCGCGATTTCGTGGGTGCCATCGCTGGAGAGTCCGGCATCGCGGGCCGCGACATCGGGGCGATCGAGATTTACGACAACTATACTTACGTCGATGTACCTGAGCGTGATTCACGCGTCGTGATCCGCGCCATGGACGGCAACACCATTAAAGGCCAGCGTGTCCAAGTGGATGTGGTGAACAAGTAATTGAAAAGTGAAAATGGAAAGTCGAAAATGACCTTGATACGGTCTTCCAGTTTCCAGAATTGCAAAAGAAGAGGGTACTTCCAGCTATTGGAAGTACCCTCTTCTTTTGTAAATGCGCATGCCTTGCCTTGGGCTTTAGCCCTTGGGATACCATATGACATCTTCTTTCCCAGCCATTCTACTCCCCGTAATAGTACCCAAAAATGATCCCCATTTCGTCTTCACTCAGCAGGCCAAAACGGATCGTCTTGTTCGTGGTGTTATCATACGTGATTTCCGAAGTGAGCCCTTCACCCGCCTTCAACCGGATGGGTGTTGGAAAGTTTTTGATCAACGGGTGCTCCCAATCGGTACTTTCATAAACTACCTCGCCGTGGCGGGAGCCGCCTTTGATTTTTATGACAAACTTCTTTCCGAGCTTATGGGTGTGGGAAGTGAGCATGAGAATCGTCGTGGGGTTTTCAAAGGTGAAAGATTTAGTAGCCACCGTAGTCTTCTTCGGCGGCAGGACAAACCGCTCGTTGGCTAGGTTCAACGCCCACACCCAATGCTTGACTTTCTCCTTAGGAATGGTGTACAGGTTGACGTGTACCTCACCCGTAGTCGCTTGGTCCGTTTTATTGACATAGTGCGAATTCATATCGAACGATGCGTTGGCGGGCAGTACCAGAGCGGCCCCTTCCGGTAGCGTGTAGTCATGTACCTGGGTTTGGGTACCCGCCCAAAATACATGGTTCTGCATAGAAAGCAGGGTCTGAAGGTTGGTTGTACCGTTGGGGTTGCGAATATCCCGAATTTCATTCTTCTGTGGCAAAGGTCTATTGATGTTGTAGAAATCGTATAAGATAAAGTGATGACTGCCCGGGCGCATCTGTACCTGTACTCGGTTCACAAATTGTTCCTCAGTGTTGCCTACCAGTTGATGACTGAACATTTCCCGCTCAAAATTGGGACTCACCGTAAACGGCCCCAACCTCATTTGGTAGCCTTCACCGGCGGCGGGCGGCGTCAATCCATCGAAGTTGGCCAGGTAGCTGGGCGTCTTGTCACCCAGTAAAGTCGTGTCCACCACGTTGCCTTTCTCGGGTGCACCCGCTTCGATCCAGCGGCGCACGAATTCGATTTGGCCGATGCTCAGCGGGGTGCCGCCCAGTGGCATCGGCAGGCCAAACTGCTTGCCACTGTGGTGGCTGGCATCCCAGTTCAGCTTATGGTAAAACAGACTTTCGTTAGAGTTAAAGGGTTTCACCCGTTTCATGCCTTCTGCTTTGGCCTCGGATTGCCGCGACATGATATTGATGAGATTGGCCAGGGTTCTTCCCTTAGTAAGTACCAATCCATGCTGTTTGAAGTCCCCATCCTGCTCGGAAGCGTGACAACCCGCCGTGGCGCAGGTGGGCGTCAGAATTCGGTCTTGAATCAAATCGAAAGTAGCGACTTCGCTGACTAGCTCCGTCGAGGCCTTTTCATTGCATCCCGACAGAGAAAGCAATCCGGCTCCCAACATCGTCAAATAGTATTTCAAATTCCCCATAACGCTGGTATAGTTTTGATTTCCAATAATTTGAAAACGTCTTTTCAGCAAAAAAATTAGTTAAAATCGTAACACAAAATTTTCCTTTGCCTGCGTTTTCCTGAAAAACACCAACCCGATCCAGAACAAATCGACGGTCACCGTGACGTCCGGGTGTGCTTTGATGGCCTCCCAGGCGGCAGTCATTTCTTCCGACCAATAGATGTCGTCAAAAACAAAAACCGTATCGTCGTCGTGGTAGGGCAACGCATCATGAAAGTACCGCACCGTGGGTTCCAACCGATGGTTAGCATCGAAAAACACCAAATCAAGTTTTTGGTTTTGCTCGCGCAAAAATTCAGGAAAAGTTAGATCTATGTTACCCAAAACCGTTTTGACATTCGAGATACCCAACTGGGAAAAATTCTCCTCCGCCAGGCGCATCGTTTCCGGACAGCCTTCCAATGAAATAATCTGAGCGTCGGGCGCTGCTTTGGCAAAATAGGCGGTCGTCAGGCCAAGCGAAGTACCCAGTTCGATCACATTTTTTGGCGCAAGATGCTGAGTGAGGCGATAAAAAAATCGCCCGAAGCGAGCTGGTTTTTCAGCGTTTTTGGCGATGGTACCTACTGCCCGGATATTGGACTTATCAAGTCTGGAGCCCGCGCCCAAATCTAATATCTCAATGGTGTCGCGTCGCGCCAGTAGCTTTTTTCTAAGTTGTTCTATATTCTGAAAATCAGAACGTTTCCTCAATTTTGGACGAACTACTTCTGTGTATAGCTCGTACACGAAAGGCGAGTGAATGGCGTGAGCGTTGCCGGCCCGCAACCAATGCTTTATGTACTGAAGGATCAAGGAAGGAGTGGAGGAGTAAAAATAATGGGCGTCAATTGAGCAGGTAAGGTACCATGAGCGTGAACTCTGGAATAATAACCGTGAAGCGGCGGCCGTCCACGACGCGCTCCATGAGGTAGGTACCCCCCATTTTACCCAGGTTGGTACGCAAATTGCAACCCGACACGTACTCGTGTACCTCGCCGGGCTCGAGAACGGGTTGTTGTCCGATGACGCCTTCGCCCTCCACCTCGCGCACGATGCCACTGGACTCGTGAATGTTCCAATGGCGGCGCAGTAGCTTGACGGTGTTGGGACTGTGGTTTTCGATGATGATCTTGTAGGTAAAGACAAAATGGGCCTGCCGCGGATTCGAATAATCTGCCTGGTACTCCGTCAACACCGATACCTTCACGCCCTCTGTCACTTCTGAAACCATAGTCTGGCTGGGTTTATTCGCTAAACGAAAATAGTCATATCTTGTTGATAAATACAAATACACCTTCATTTAAATTCCTAAAACAACCACATCATGGACGTAGCTATTGAAGAATCTTGGAAAGAACAGCTCAAAGCCGAATTCGACAAACCTTATTTTGAGAGTCTGATCGAATTCGTGAAAAACGAATATAAAAATCACGCGGTGTACCCACCCGGCAAGCTGATATTCAATGCCTTCGACGCTTGTCCTTTTGACCAGTGCAAGGTGGTGATCTTGGGTCAGGACCCCTACCATGGACCCGGCCAAGCCAATGGGCTTTCGTTCTCGGTCAACGATGGCGTGCGCACGCCACCTTCGCTGCTGAACATTTTTAAAGAAATAAATGAAGATGTCGGGGTGCCGGTCCCCCCCTCGGGAAATCTCGAACGCTGGGCCGAGCAGGGCGTTTTGCTCCTCAATTCTACGCTCACCGTCCGGGCGGGCGAGGCGGGTTCGCACCAGAAGAAAGGGTGGGAAACCTTTACCGATGCTGTCATTCAGAAGATCAGCGACGAGAAAGAAAACGTCGTTTTTTTGCTTTGGGGCAAATACGCGCAAGACAAAGGCAAGATCATCGACGAGTCGAAACATCACGTGCTGAAAGCCAAACACCCATCTCCCTTGGCGGCCAAATGGGGCGGCTGGTTCGGCAGCAAAAATTTCAGCCAGACGAACGAGTACCTGGAAAGTGTGGGGAAAGAGGAGATTACGTGGTAGAGAGCGGATTTTGCGAGTAGTGCGAGCATGCTATTCGGAAAACGTATATTTGTACTACTCATTTTGTTTAAATCATGCAAACCGTCTTTCCTAACAGCTTGAATACCGGTCGGCCAGGAACTGATTTTATTCGTCTGGCCCGTTTGGGCGTGACGCTGAACCATGTCCGTGAAGTCGCCGACATGGTAGGCCTTACAGACACAGAGATGGTTGGGGTTTTAAACGTAACTATAGAAGATTTTCATGATAAAGCAGATGATGAACGGCTTGATTTAGCAAGTAGCGAACGCCTGCTTTTGCTTGAACGGCTTATCAACCATGGACTTTCCGTTTTTGACGGAAGAGCCGACTTGCTCAACCAGTGGTTGCATACGCCATTCGCTGAGTTAGCCTACCGAATTGGAGGGGACCTACCACCCGAGCCCTTCTCAATTCGTGACGCCGGGAGTTTTAATGAGCCTGAATTCGAGCCTGGAAATGTACAGAGATCTGAAAGAGATGTACCCGCTCCGCAAACACCCTTGGAAATCATGGATACCGTCACAGGCTTTTCGTTAGCTGACGACGTTTTGGGACGTATCGAATGGGGAATCGTAGGTTAATTTGAAAAAACGCTTCATTTTCCTCGGCGCAGTCTTCATCCTCCTTGCCTTCCGGCCTGAGTGGGGCTTTTGGGCGCACAAGCGTATCAACCGCCTGGCGGTATTTCGCCTGCCGCCCGAGATGCAGTTTTTCTACAAGAAAAACATCGACTTCATTACCGAAAACGCCGTCAATCCCGATCGCCGCCGCTACGCCGTGGTGGGCGAAGCTGAGCGGCATTTCATCGACCTCGATGTGTATGGCGACAGTGCGCTAACGACCCTACCGATTTACTGGAACCAGGCCAAGGAGAAAATTGGCGAAGATAGCTCTGCGAAAGCACGGCATCGTGCCCTGGTACGTCCAAACAGCCGTGTACCAGCTCACCGAAGCCATGCGCGACAAAGACGCCGCGCGAATCCTGAGAATATCGGCCGACCTGGGCCACTACGTCGCCGATGCCAACGTGCCCCTGCACACGACCCGCAATTACAACGGCCAACTCAGCGGACAAGAGGGCATTCACGCTTTTTGGGAATCGCGCATCCCCGAGCTTTACGCCGAGAACTACGAACTGTGGCTCGGCCCAGCTGCCTACGTCGACAATCCGGCCAAGAGCCATCTGGCAGGCCGTCGCCAATGCCCACGTGGCGTGCGATTCGGTCCTAAAATTCGAGAAAGAACTGAGCAAAGATTTCAAGCCCGACCGCAAATACACCTTCATCGAGCGCAATCGAATACTCACCAGAACCTACTCCGAAGAATTCACCGCCCAATACAACGCCATGCTCGCCGGACAAGTCGAGCGGCAAATGGCCAACTCCATCAAGATGGTAAGCGACCTGTGGTACACCTGCTGGGTCAACGCCGGACAGCCCGACCTGCGCCCGCTCGCCAATTTCAAATTCAGCGAAGCCGACAAAACCAAAGAAGCCGCCGACCAGCGAACCTGGTTGCAGCGGCTTTTTAACGTTAGGGTAGAGGGGAATTAAATAACAAGCTCCTTCATATAATCCGCATCGTGCTCGATGCTGGCCATGATGGAATCTGGGTATTCTTCCTGCTCCACGATGTAGTGCTTTATCCCTACGGTTTTGGCTACTTTGAGTACCTTGGGGTAGTCGATGATGCCGGCGCCGAGGTCGGTCGAATGCGGCTCGGGCTCGCGCACGAGATCCTTGACATGGCAAAGGTCGTAGCGACCCTCATACTTCACAAGGTGCGTTTCGATGTCTTTGTTGGCGGCCGAAATCCAGCACATATCGAGCTCATACGTGACCAACGACGGGTCGGTATTATCAAGCAAAATCTCCTGTCCGAGCTGTCCGTCGACCGGCTCGAACGAATAGGCGTGGTTGTGGTAGCCAAACCTTACACCTGCCTTGTTACAGATTTCACCGCGTTTGTTGAACTCATCGGCGCGTTTTTTCCACTCGTCCACTGATGCCTGCTGACCGATGTACGGTTGCAACACATAGGTAAGTCCCGCCTCGGCGCATTCGGCGGCCAGTTTTTCCAGATCTTTGGTTGTGTCGGCGTGAGTGCTGACGAACTTCATGCCCAAGCCGTCGATATACTCCTTGAACTCCTTGGGCTTCATGCTCCAAAACACGCCCTGATCGCCCTGGTACCCTTCGATTTCCTTGTACCCAAAATCGGCGATTTGCTTGATGACGCCCTTGGGGTCTTGGCCGATGATGTCGCGAACGCTGTACAACTGCAAGCCGAAATTTTCTATTTTAGTCGCCCCGGGCGCGGTCGCTATGCCTGTACTGTCGTTGTCGGAACCGTTTTCACCACCACTGTTACATGAAACGAGCGGATACGCTACGGCACCAAGCGAGGCAAAACCAGCAGCTTTGAGGAATAATCGGCGATTGTAATTCATATCAAAAGTATTCTTTGGGTTTAAAAATGCTTAAAATTGCATCAATGATACAAAATCGCATCCGATAAATCCAATTCAATCAGAATTCCATACTCTATTTAACAATGCCTACCCACTCTCCCCTACCCCGTTTATTTTTACAAAGAGGCCGCGAACAGGCAGTCCAACGCCAGCATCCATGGGTGTTCAGCGGCGCGGTGGTACATCAGGAAGGCGAGTTGCAAGACGGGGATTTGGTGGAGGTTGTCACCAAGAGCGGTGACTTCCTGGCGCGTGGCCACTACCACGATGGTAGCATCAAAGTACGCATCCTGACTTTCGAGGAGAAGGAAATCGACGCGGCCTTTTGGGAAGAAAAACTCCAAAACGCCTACCAAATGCGTCAGCAACTCGTCATCGACGCCAATTGCTACCGCCTCATCCACGGCGAAGGCGACGGACTGCCCGGCCTGATCATCGATATGTACGATGGCGTGGCGGTCGTGCAGGCGCACACGGTTGGGATGCACCGAAGTTTGGATCCCATTACCGAGGCGCTTAAAAACGTCCTGGGCAAGGACCTCAAAGCAGTCTACAACAAAAGCCGCGAGACACTGCCCGGCAACTACGCCCGGGATTTGGCCAACGGCTACCTCTACGGCGAAGTCGAGACACCCTACCCCGTCGTGGAAAGCAACCGTACCTTCATGGTCGACTGGGTGACGGGACAAAAGACCGGTTTCTTCCTCGACCAACGCGAAAACCGGGTCATGCTCGAAACCTACTCGCGCGACAAATCGGTCCTGAACGCGTTCAGCTACTCGGGCGGCTTTTCGCTCTATGCCCTCAGCGCGGGCGCGACGCGGGTCGTGTCGGTCGACGTCTCGGGCAAGGCCATCGCGCTGTGCGACGAGAACGTGGCGATCAACCACTACGCCAAAAACCACGAATCCGTGACCGAGGATGTGATGAAGTACTTCAAAACCACCGACGAAACCTTCGACGTGGTGGTACTCGACCCGCCCGCTTTTGCCAAAAGCATGTCGGCCCGGCACCGCGCCGTGCAGGGCTACAAGCGGCTGAACATCGAGGGCATCAAGAAAATTAAACCCGGCGGGATACTCTTCACCTTTTCCTGCTCTCAGGTCGTAGACCGGGAGTTGTTCTACAACACCGTCGTGGCCGCCTGCATGGAAGTAGGCCGCAAGGCGCGGGTGCTGCACCAACTCACCCAGGGCCCCGACCACCCCGTCAACGTCTTTCATCCCGAGGGTAGTTATTTGAAGGGGTTGGTGTTGCGGCTGGATTAGGAGCTTGGATTGAAAATGCTTTTGTCTTTTGCAAGGTATGCGGGGACACAGACTACGGCACGATATAGAAATTTTAAGAATTCAAGCCATGATACAACGTTTCTATTTCGACACTTCTGTTTTTGGTGGAGTATATGATATCGAGTTTGAAGAAGCTTCTGTCCAACTGTTTGAAAAAGTGAAGTTGGGTCAGATCGTTTGCGTTTATTCAAATTTGACCGAAGGAGAATTATTTGATGCACCAGAACGGGTCAGAAGCTTTTTCAGAGATTTACCGAAAGAACATTTAGAGGCTATTGAAATTAATGATGAAGCGATCAATCTTGCAAAAAACTATATAGATGAGAGAGTTGTAGGCAAAACGAGTTTTGATGATTGCGTTCACATTGCACTTGCCACAATTCATAAAGTGGATATTCTTGTGAGCTGGAACTTTAAGCACATCGTGAATATCTATAGAATTCGTGGTTATAACGCAGTAAACTTGCGTTTGGGATATCAAACATTAGAAATACGTTCACCAAAAGACATAATCGATTATGAAAACTGAAACCAAGAAACGAATTAGTGAAAAAGAGTTTGACACTGTAAACACTTTCAGAGCGATAAAAGAAAAAATTTCAATGGACATTATAGATATGAACCTTGAAGAGATAAAGTCCTACCTGCAAAAGAGGAAGGTGCGCCTACAAGACTAATACAGCTTGCTAAGTTCCATGGTCAGCATCTCCATTGACTGTTTCTTCCGCAATGTCTATGAGGACACATACCACGGTCTAGTAGGGGAACTATTTGAAAGGGTTGGATTAGCGGATTATCGAAAACTTACTTATTTTAGTGCGTTAATTTGCTTTGCACCAAGTCCTTCGACCTCTCAATCAACCCGGTACACTCCATGCGCGGCCTAAACAAAGTCACACTAATTGGAAATTTGGGAAGTGACCCCGAGGTTCAAGAACTTCAAGGCAACGTGAAAGTAGCCAAGTTTTCAGTGGCAACGACCGAACACTATAAGGACGCACAAGGCGAGACCAATACCATTACCGATTGGCACAGCATCGTACTGTGGCGAGGGTTAGCCGATTTGGCCGAAAAGTACCTTAGAAAAGGAAGCCTGGTGTACCTGGAAGGAAAACTGAAAAATCGAAGCTATGAGGATAAGGAAGGAAGGAAACGCTACGTGACCGAAGTGATCGGCGATCAGTTAATCATGCTCGACAAACGCGATACTTAATATGGAATCAACTATACCTCAGACCCTTAACCCCATTACTGGCTGTACCTATAAAAAGGTAATTCATAAAGGGAAAGGCGTTATCCTGATCGTATTCGAGTACAGTCCTGAATTAACCAAACAGGTCCGCACGATCCGGGGTGCACGGTGGAGCCCCGAATTGAAGTCGTGGTACACGAGCGACCTTCTAGCCAATCGACTACACTTAGGATTAGAGCCGGAGCCCGTTGGAAAAGAGGTATTGAGTTATATCGATCCGATTAACCAACCAGCCCTTTATACTTTGATCGATACGCTCAAATTGAAAGCGTACAGTGCAAGCACGATTCAGACATACCGCAATGAATTCGCTCAACTGCTCTACGCCCTCGAAATCGAAGCCAGTAGATACGATGGACGCAATCAAATTAAGAAGCTATATCTTGTACTGTCATACGACATTAGGACTATCAGAAAACACCATTCACAGCCGACTTAACGCCATCAAATTTTATTTCGAAAAAGTAATAGGAAGAGAAAAGCTATTTATCGACATCCCGAGGCCTAAAAAACCATCCATCTCTGCCCAAAACAATTCACGTCGATGATATCAAACGATTATTCGAGGTGACAACCAACCTCAAACACAACACGATGCTAAAGCTGTGCTATGGAATGGGCTTACGCGTAAGTGAGATAGTAAACCTGAAAATTACAGACATTGACAGCAAGAATATGCAAGTCTTTATCGAAAGAGCCAAAGGCAAAAAAGACCGCTACGCCAACTTACCGGAAAGCATACTTGTACAGCTACGCACCTATTTCAAAGAATATCGACCCAAGAAATACCTTTTTGAAGGACAGAGCGGAGACGAGTACAGCATACGAAGCGCTCAGAGTGTGTTTTCTAATGCTATGAAAAAAGCAAATATCAATAAAGTGGTGGGAATACACGGGCTAAGGCACAGCTTCGCCACCCATCTTTTAGAACGTGGCACCGATATCACCTACATACAGCAGCTTTTGGGCCACAATGACATCAAGACTACGTTACGGTATACTCATGTGACCAAGAAGAACATTCAAAACATCAAAAGTCCATTAGATACAATGGGGTAGTTGAGCCAATCAGGAGTTGCGCAATTTTGTATTGCCAAAAACCAACAATACAAAATGCGCACTGCGTATTTTGTATTGTTCAAAACTATTAAAATGAGAATAGTACAATTATTAATTACTTATAGCACTCAAATAGCTATTACTGATTAAAATATTGCAATAAGAATACGTTGTATAAAAAAGCATTCGAAACTAGAAAAGTACGTATATTAACGAGTTATGCCTTATTGTAGGACGCCACCGAAACAACAGAAAATAAATGATAAAAATGAATTTTAAAACAACACTTCTTGGACTGACAATTTTAACCTTAACAAATTGCACGACCAAAGCACAGCAGACAACTAACGAAGTAAAAATTGTTGGTGAGATGAAAAACGTAATGTGGAAAGGACAACTTTATGGAAACATAAACCTTGACACCATTGCCAACAAGACAAATTTGTATGGACTTGGACCAGTTGAGTATTTATCGGGTGAAATTTTAATTATTGACGGTAAATCTTATAAATCAACTGTTACTTCTGACTCGACAATGAAAGTTGAAGAAACTTATGACATAAAAGCCCCGTTTTTTGGTTACGCAAACATTTCAAAGTGGACAGAACAAACTTTGCCCGACAGCATTCAGACCATTCAACAGCTTGAAATATATATCGACAAAGTGACTAAAAATTCGCTACGTCCTTTTATGTTCAAACTAACAGGGACAGTTGAACAAACGAAAATCCATATTGTGAATTTGCCAAAAGGTTCAAAAGTAAGTTCGCCAGACGAAGCACATAAAGGACAGAAAAATTACGAACTCCAAAACGAACAAGCAGACATTATCGGCTTCTTCTCGACAGAACATAAAGCAATTTTTACGCACCACGACACATTTTTGCATATGCACTTAATAACAACTGACCGACAAAAAATGGGGCATTTAGACGAGGTGTTGTTTAAGAAAGGAACAATGAAACTTTACTTGCCGACAGAATGAAAGAACAACGAAGGCATAACAGCACCTACCCAAAAGGCGGGGTTTCGTGTTCCAAAGACAGTTTTGTGGTTAATCAAACATTAGTTTTTCAAATCAAGTTTTGTGGTAAAAGTCCCGCCCTTCGGGTAGCTGCAAAACGTTGGAGGTAATGGTAAAAAGACACCAAGAACACAAAACAAGAAACCAATAATTATGGCACAATGTACAGCACCAGTTCATGGACATCGCACAGCAAGTGCAGCAGCAGCTTGCCCTGCTTGCGGTAGTCGCTATGGAAGGTATAATTCATATTCATCATACTCGAACTCGTATCCTTCCTCTTATTCAACGGGAAGCAGTTCGAGCAGAAGTAGTGGTACGACAAAGAGTTCAAAGCCTCGATGGTCACGAGCAAGTTCGCCAGTTTTCTATTCAACGTCTGAGGTTCAAGCTCTGACACCTATTCGTCAGACAGTAGAAAATCTTGCGGCACGTCCTGAACTTCGTGACGTATTTCTATGTCATGCTTGGGACGACAGACAGGGTATTGCTAAGGAACTACATGATTTACTGATTGCAAATGGGGTTTCTGTTTGGTTTAGTGAAAAAGACGTGGCACTGGGTGTACCTCTAATGCGAGCTATTGACAAAGGATTAGCAAATTCACGAATTGGACTGGTACTGGTGACACCTGCACTTCTAAAACGACTACCACAAGAAGGTATAGCGGACAAAGAGCTTTCAGCGTTACTGGCTCGTGACCAACTTGTCCCTATTGTACACAATACAACGTATGAGGCTCTGCGAGAAGTCAGCCCATTACTTGCATCACGTACTGGTCTTAGTACTACCGAAGACCCAATAAAAGACGTAGCTATAAAACTCGCTGAATTGGTTGCTATTGAGCCAAACTTAGAAAATGTATGTTTATAAAAACTTTAAAATTGGACGAAACTACCACTACCGCCAACGTGGGTTTGTGACAAGTAGGGGCGGACTAAAGTAATTGAACTTTGGGAACTTTATTGTATCGCACGGGCGACCCCGTTTTGTTTCGGCGGACGGAAACCTATTGAACTTTTGTAAGTAACTCAATATCAGTAATTTATATTAGCAGATGTTCGGGCGGACCAGTTTCAAATCCCCCACCTGACCACAAGCCCGAAAACGTTAGGCACAAGCATAAAAAGACATAGAACAATTGGAAACTTTAAGACATTATTTCGACAATTTTTTAAAACTAGATGACTCAGAGTGGAAAGACTTTGAAAGTTGTTTAACAAAGGTGAATATTACGAATAAAGAGCAAATACTTAGAAAAGGCGAACATTGCAATTTTATCGCATTTATCCATGAGGGGAGTTTTAGATTTTATTACGACAAGGACGGTGAAGAAAAAATCACTGCCTTTAATTTTAAAGGTGATTTTGTAAGCAATTACAGAAGCTTTTTAACTGGTAATCCTTCAGACCATTTTATTGAAGCCATGCAAGATGCAGTTATATATAAAATCAATTTGCAAGAACTTAATTTATTATACGATAAACATAAAAATATAGAACGACTTGGCAGACTGATTGCTGAAAATTTATATCTTATGGTAGCCAGTCGTCTTGACTCGTTCATGTTTCAAACCCCAGAAGAAAGATATAAAGCTTTGATTGAAAGAAATTCAAGATTACTACAAGAAGTACCACAGTATATGATTGCTTCCTATCTCGGTGTTAAACCGGAAACATTAAGTCGTATTAGAGGACGCAAACTTGGATTCAAGTAATAAATGCAACGGCTAAAAAAAAGCCCCCCTGCCGGGTTCAGGCCCCGGGGCCTGAACCCGGCAGGGGGGCTACGCCGGAAAACTTCATACTTTTGGGTTACCAAACTCTAAAAGCACATGAAGCATTTGACGTTAGAACAAAGGTATCACATTTCCGCGTTGGTGAAAGCACACCACTCCCAGGGCCGAATTGCCGAGCTGGTCGGCTGCGACAAATCCACCATCAGCCGCGAGTTGGGGCGCAACTCCGACAAGCGCGACAGCTCGTACTGGCCTGACTTAGCCCAGCGCAAGGCAGCCGCCCGCCACAGGGCCAAGCCTAAAAAAAGACGCTTCACGGCCAGCGTGCAGGCCTACGTCCGAGAGAAGATCGAGTCTGATTACAGCCCCGAGCAGATCGCCGGGAATGCCGCCCGCAAGGGCATCGGGTGCGTCTCTCACGAGCGCATCTACCAGTTCGTCTGGGCCGATAAGAAGCAGGGCGGCGGGCTGTACCGCCACATGCGCACCAAGGGCAAGCGCTACGCCAGAAGGGGCAGTGTGCAAGGCAAAAGGGGCCAAATCGCGGGCCGCGTGGACATCGACCAGCGCCCGGCGGTCGTCGAGCAGAAGCAGCGGGTGGGTGATCTGGAGATGGACCTGGTCATCGGCCGGGGCCAGAGCGGCGTGTTGCTGACGATCAACGACCGGGCCACGGGGATGCTGAAAATGGCCGTCCTTGAAAACAAGGAGGCGTCCTTGGTGCAGGCCAAGGCCGTCGAGTTGCTCAGGGAATGGAAGCCCTGGCTGCACACGATCACGACTGACAATGGGAAAGAGTTCGCCCACCACCAGAAGCTGGCCGAAGATCTGGCCGTGGACTGCTATTTTGCTAAGCCGTACCACTCCTGGGAGAGAGGAGCCAATGAGAATCTGAACGGATTAGTGCGGCAGTATTTCCCGAAATGGACGAGCTTCGAGAACGTCACCCAGCAGAAAGTTGATGTAGTAGTACAGATTTTAAACCACAGGCCCAGGAAGAGATTCGGGTTCCGATCGCCACAAGAAGTTTTCGAGGATGCTCTCAGAAATCAAGAGGGTGTTGCATTTATTACTTGAATCCACCCAATAATTTTGGCTCCGAAATAATTTATTGACTTTGGTCAACGACTTTTGCTATTTTGACACTCTACTTTTGTCCTATTATTAAACGTAAAATCATTAGGGCAATGAAAAAATCGCTTCTCATTTTCGGACTTGTTAGTTTGCTTACGAACTACGCTGTAGCTCAATCAGAGCAAAAAGAAAGCAAATACAGTGTGGAAACAGATATCCTTTGGCCATTTTTGGTACAAACCACACGTACACACTTTGTAGTAAAACTTTGGCAGAAAGGACATTTACGTGGTGATGCTTATGTTGGATTGAACATCGATTTCCCCAGAGATCGTGATACAGAAGGTCGATTTGCAGACTACAGTTTAGCCAGTGGATACAGACAATATTTTTGGAAAGGGCTTCATTTGGAATTTTCTCAGACAACCGGCCTCGGTGTTCTGCAAAATCATGTAACCACAGGAAAAACTTATAATAGTTTTGATTGGTTGGTTAGCGGATACATCGGATACAAATTTGAATTTGCCAAAAAGAAACTTTATGTGCTCCCTCAATTCGGTGTAGCCAGTGTATTGTATAAATCAAACCCATGGCCAATTTTTGAGGATAATACACTGACCAAGGAAGTTGGCGAATCACCATTCATATTGGGGACATTACGTTTCGGTTATAATTTTTAAATATATATATATGAAACAAATAGAAATTGGTTCGTTAGTTGTGGTTTTACTCTGTATTTACTTTGAAGCAAATGCACAAACATTACCAAACAAAACGCTTTATGCTCATGCCTCGGTAGGGCTTGCTAGGTCTGAAGATGGTTTGAAATTCATGGTTAAAGAGTCTGCCTCCCAATGGACTCCAAAAGCTAACCTGGGTATTGGTTATCGATTTAGTAAATATTTAGGAATTGAAACACACGCAGCAACCATGCTAACATCTTTGAAAGCAACAGGTAAACTAGTTACCAACAATGAAAAAGTGGATGTTACAGCCAGGCATTCGAATGTGATGATTAGTCCGAAATTTTATCTGCCATTTGGCGATAAATCTGAAATATTTCTTCGCACAGGTGTTGGTTTTTTGCTATCGCAAAGCACGATTAGCAGCCCCTCAAATCCGAATTTTGAAAAATCAACATCAAACTTTGGCTATATGGTATCGCTAGGTTATGCTCATAAATTAACTGATAAAGTCGTTTTTACACTGCAATTTGATTTTAGTGATCCTTATGGTAGTGAAAATGTATGGGAGGGTGATTTAGGGCTACTTAATTTTGGTGTCAAGTATTCAATTAATAAAATAAATAAATGAGGAAAATGAAATCTAAAGTCGTGCTATGCACATTATTAGCCCTATCAACAAGTCTTTATGGGCAAACAAATGAACCTTCTGCAAAAAAGTGGGGTGCAGAATTCAATATACTATGGCCTATCTTTCCGGGTAATTTAATCAGAACTCAAATGACTCGCAGCATTTGGCAAAATGAAAATATTAAAGGAGATTTATTATTTGGGATCAATATTAATTTTCCACAGGACAGAGAGACAGAAGGTAGATTCTCAGACTACAGTATTGTAACGGGTTACAGACAATACCTATTTAAAGGATTACATGTCGAATTCAATCAACAAATGGGATATGGTAATTTAAAAAAACCATGTAACTACTAAAAAAGAATACAAAAGTTTTGACTGGGGAGTTCAATTACTTGCAGGTTATAAATATGATATTCCTAAAACAAGAATTTATACAGCACTACAATTAGGTGCTGGCAGCACGATTTATCAAAGCAATCCTTGGCCTATCTATACAGACAATACTCTTACAAAAGAAGTCGGCAATGAAATTATTTTTGTTGGCGGTATACAACTAGGTGTTAGGTTCTAAATTAATTAACCGATAAATGGCCAATAAGCTTATCTATTTTTATTGAGTTTCTGAATCTTTGAGAATAGAGAACAAACAATAATTCCATAATTAATTAGACTCTAGTTATTGTGCTAAATGCCAGTGCCTAACAGCGGTTTTGCGTCAGGCGGGGTTTCGTACTCCGTCTGACGCATTTTGCTATATTTGAACTTTGATGCTTCGTATCAAGTCTGGTGGTATAATTCCCGCCCGAACGCAAAGCCGCAAAACGTTAGCGGTTATTGCAGAGCGACACAATCTGAAAATTTATGGTAGGACTCTTAATCATAATTCTTGTTTCTTGGCTTTTGCTACACTTTCTTGATAAGACAAGTATTGAAAGTCTTGGACTTCTACCTAAAAGTGAAAGAATAAAAAAAATTTCTTTTGGACTGCTTATTTCAATTATATGCTGTCTAATTTATTTTGGTTCATTGATTTTATTATCAAAAAGCAGCTTGACAATTAACAAAGACTATGGACTCTTCGCTGCTTTAAACAGTTTAGGTTGGACAACTAAATCTGTTCTATTTGAAGAATTTCTATTTCGTGGAGTGTTACTCTATTTTGGAATAAAATATTTTGGTACAAAGATTGCTTGTATAATTTCTGCAATTGCTTTTGGTGCGTATCATTGGTTTTCTTACAATATTTTTGGTAACGTAGGACAGATGATATCTGTGTTTATTTTGACATTTGTTGCAGGACTTTTATTTGCACACTCATTTGTAAAGACAAAATCAATGTATTTGCAAATTGGACTTCATCTAGGTTGGAATATTGTGACAATTATTGTTTTTTCACAAGGTCCACTTGGTCAGCAATATTTGATTGCTTCAAATGGACAACAAATTGGAATTTTAATGACGCTTGTTCTTTTTGCATTTCAGCTCTTAGCTTTACCAATTTTGACATTATTCTATTTGAATACAAGTTTGAAACTAAAATGAGAAAGCAACAAACAGCTAACACGGGTTTGGCAAAAGTGGCGGTTCAGTGCTCCGCAGACACATTTGTTGTTAATCAAACATTGGTTCTCCGCATCAACATTAGTGGTGAAAATCGCCACCTTCGCCAAGCCCGAAACGCGCGATGCGTCGTCCCGCTTACATTGATTTCAAATCAGTGTTGCCTCCTCTCGTGTTTGCAACGCGATCTGAATATGAGGAAACCTTACCTAGTACAGTTTGAAGATGGGTACATTGCGTTAAAGTATCTTCATAAAAAGTTCAATCTACCCAGATCTGATTCCGCAAATCCACAATCCAATGGGCAAGTTCAGCCACTCCATAAAAACCGCGCACAAAGAGTTCATCGAAGCCCAGCATATCTTTTTTGTGGCAACGGCTCCGCTTAGCGGGGACGGAAGAGTCAATTTATCGCCCAAGGGTTTAAACTGTTTCCGAGTGTTGGACGGTAACCGAGTAGCCTACATGGATATAGTCAGCAGTGGCAATGAAACATCGGCGCACACGCTCGAAAACGGGCGTATCACGTTCATGTTCTGTTCATTTGACGGTAAACCCAATATTCTGCGGTTGTACGGCAAAGGATTCACCGTACTGCCCGACACCAACGCCTGGGACTTATACGCTAAGGACTTCACCATCTACCCAAGTACCCGGCAGATTATCGTGGCGGAGATCGACCTGGTTCAAACTTCCTGCGGCTTTGGGGTACCGATGTTTGAGTATGTCGGGGAACGGGACATCCATTTTGAATGGGCAGAAAAAAAGGGAGCCGAAGGGTTGATTGCCTACATGAAAGAGAATAATTTAAAAAGCCTCGACGCCTTGCCGACCGATCTGGGTCTGCAGTTTTCGTAATTTCCCTTCCCGATTTCCTGGTCAGTGTACCTATGCCTCTCAGTTTAGGTAATTCTGCTCGATACCGCTATATTTAGTTTCTCATATCAAGAAATTCTAGCCACGGATACATGAATAAAAGAGATTTCCTTAAAAATCTGGCGGCGCTATCGTCGCTTGCCCTATTATCGGCTGAAACCTGGGCTTATTCTGCGGATAAGCGTTTAAGGACCGCTCATATTGGTTTGGGCGGGATGGGCAGGGCGGATCTGGCGTCCATTTCGTCCCACGCCAACGTGGATGTGGTGGCCCTGTGTGATGTCGATACTAATCATCTTGGCTGAAGTAAAGGCCCGTTTTCCCTAAGGCAAAAGTGTACAAGGATTACCGGGTCATGCTCAAAGAAATGGGCAACGACATCGATGCCGTGATCGTGTCGACGCCCGACCATACCCACGCGCCCGCGTCACTGATGGCGATGGAAATGAACAAGCCCGTGTACTGCCAAAAGCCGCTCACCCACTACGTAGAAGAAGCGCGGGCGATGGACAAAATGGCAAAGGACAAAAAGCTGGTCACCCAAATGGGCATTCAGGTGCATTCGTTTTATGATTACAAACTGGCTACAATGCTAATTCAGGACGGCATCATTGGCAAAGTACATACCGTACGTGCGTGGTCGCCCAAAAACTGGGGGTACGATGGCCCCATCCCTACGGGTAGCGATCCGGTACCGGAAAATTTAGACTGGAACCTGTGGCTTGGGTACCTCGGCCGAGCGGCCTTACAAAGAGGGTGTTTACCATCCCGGCAACTGGCGCAAACTCGTCGATTATGGTTGCGCTACCCTGGGCGATATGGGCGTACATATTTTCGATACGCCCTACAATGCTTTGCAACTGGATGTGCCCCGCACCATCATGACGAATTGCCGGAAACCCAACGGATTTGGCTACCCCGAAAAGAACATGGTGACCTACGAGTTTCCCGGCACGAAAGTACACCGCCGATACGCTGAAATGGGTATGGTACGACGGTGAAGGAGCCGACAAACAACGGGAAGATTTGATGCTGCCGGGCGGCGAGGATTTGCACAGCCAGGGCGCTATGTTCGTCGGTGAAAAAGGGCGCTTGTACCTGCCGCATTATAAAATAATGCCCAAAGTTGATTGTCGATGGCAGCTACAAGGAAATCGATATAAAGCGCTACAAACTGAACCGACCGTGCCGATGAAGATGACTCCGAATCTTCGACAAACACTACCACGAGTTTGTGGATGCGTGTCTTGGGGCAAGGTCAGTACCAGCGCGCCCTTTTCCTACGCTTCCCGCCTGACCGAAACAATTTTGCTGGGCGTGATTGCCGGGCGCTTCCCTAATAAAACGTTGCATTGGGACGCGACGAAGGCGCAATTTGCCGAAGCAGAAGCTAATCAGTATTTGAGCGGGGTGTATCGGGAGTTTTAGGGGTGATGTTTTCTGCTATTCTCCTGACGTAGATGAGAGGCGGAGGACCGTTACATTCAGACTGACAGCCCCTAAGGCTTCTGCTTGAAAATATTTTCTGTAAAAAACATTTAGTCCTACCATGTCCTTCGAAGAGTACTTAATTTCAAAAAACATAAACGGGTCAGCTTTCCAATTAGCCGAGCCCGCGCGTTTCCAGGAATGGGAAAAGCTATTCTCCGAAATCAGCCCGGACAGCTTTACGGCCCAAAAGAAGTTCTTGATCAACGATACCCGGCGGCGGTTTCTGTTAGTCTCAGCCGCCTAGCGCGCGCAAATACCTTTATAATCGCAGTACTTGCAAATCGTCACATCGGGGGTTTGGGTGAACAGCGTGTCGGGATTCAATAGCTCGGCGATAATTTGTTGCAGCAGCGCTTCCGATTCCAGGATGAACGTTTGCGGGTCGTCGCCTTCGGTAATTTCCAGTTGGTTCTCGAAAATTTTGGCTGGTTCGCGGAAGGAGTAAAAGCCCGATTGTACCCGGGTATCGGCGACGCGGTAGGTTGTCTTCGCCGAGCGTAAGACCGGTTTCGTGGGCTAGATGTTTGTAGACCAAGTACTTGTAAAACCATAACTGCCGCGCGTAGCCTGCCTTTCAAGTCGGCGGATGTAAGTATTTTTTCCTTGCGGTCTTCCAGACTACTCCGGCTTTCCTTATTCATCTCGACGCTGCCGGTTTTATAGTCCATCACGAACAAGCTTCTGCTGGTCATCTAGCTCGACGCGGTCGATTTTACCGCCTAGCTTCACCGTCACCTCTTTGCCCCACACCGTCGTCGTGATCTCAGTCGTGAGCTTTTGCTCGGCGGCCACGATTTTGCGGCGCGTGGGCTGCTGCATCTGGTGGCCCAGAAAGGCCAGAATCTGCTGTTCGCCAATTTGATAGTAAATCCGGTTCAAGCCCATATCGGTGATGTAGCCCTTGAAAAGAGTGTCGAATTCATCTTTAAGTACCTCCTTGATTTGCGCTTCGGTCGGGTCTACGCCTTGCAGGAAGTAGGCGTAATCCAGTTTTTCGAGCGTAGTATGCAGCCAGCTTCCGATTTTATCCATGCCCAACTCTTCCTCGATTTCCTCTTTTTCTTGCACGCCCACAATGCGGCTCAGGTAGAATTTCATCGAGCAACGGATCAGGTCATTGACGTGCGTCGGATACAAGTCCCTTTTCGCGCAGATAGGTACGTGATTCCGGCCAGCATCGCTTCATCCTTGGGTACTTCCTGGGTGAGCGGTTGGGCGGGATTGTCGGTGAATTCAACCGACTTGTTTTCCAGCTTGATCAGCGGATTGAATTGCGTCAGCTCAAACTCGACCTGCTGGATGAAAGCGGCTCTTTTCACCACCGCCCGGCGCGTCGTTGGTGCTGACGTACATCAGGTGTACCTTTCTTGGCGCGCTG
Organism: uncultured Cytophagales bacterium; assembly: GCA_963803495.1. Lineage (GTDB taxonomy): Bacteria > Bacteroidota > Bacteroidia > Cytophagales > Spirosomataceae > Persicitalea. Next base: position 4,805,068 of record CAWDMP010000002.1, on the reverse strand, counting down.
CAACAACCGGTAAAAATGGTATGACATCACCGCTTCCTGGTGCAGGTGCGTGGGAAGTCCGACCTCGCGGGCGATGTCGAAGGGGATAAGCGAGTTTTGGCGCTTGGCTTGGGGTAGTTTTCCCTCGTTGAGCGACAGCACAATGACACGCTCGAAGTCCAGCGCGCGGGTTTCCAGCATCCCCAAAATCTGCAAAGCGCTCACCGGCTCCCCGCTAAACGGAATGCGCGTATTACGAATCAAATCGAACAAAAACGACCGTAGGGTGTAGAGCGTCAGCGGCTCGGGACGCTGGGCGATGGTCTGTTCGAATTGTTTGAGGAGCGTGTAAAAGAGGTACAGGTACTCGGTTTCGAGCGCGTTCTTGTAGTCTTTGTACACCTCCCGCAACTGGTCGATCAGGTCGTAAAATGATTGAATGATTTGCTCGGAATCGTCCTTTTTCCAGTAGGTAAAGAGCGTCCTGAACAGCGGATGGTCGTCGCTGATTTCCAGTAGTTCCTTGGTACTCAGAAAGACTCGATTGCTGTAATTGATTTCCCGCAGCGTTTTCTGGATGATCGTCAATTCGTCGGGCTCGGTACTGCCTTGTACCCGGGGCCTACGCAGCACAATGTGCTCATAGTGCCGGATGAAGGGATGATTGAGTACTTTGCTGATATTTTTATGGTTGAAGCGCGAGATTTTGAATGTTTTGCCCGCTTCATTTTTCATTTCGGCCACGTTCATTTGCAGCTCGAATATGCTGTCGATGAGCGTGTAGAGCATCGAACTCCGCAGCGACAATCCCATCGTGATGTTAAAATCGTTTACGTCCTCACCCAGCGAGTAGAGCATCGGCTGCAATAGCTCTTCGTCGGCCAGCACGATGGCGGTCGGGATGGGGTTTTCGGGGTCGTCCTTACTCAACATTTCCGAGTACAGCGCGCCCGCGATTTTGGTTTGCAGCGTGGCGTTGGGCACGCCGTAGACAGTGATGTTTTTTTCGGAAGTCAATAAATTGTCGTGCGTCCATTGCCACGGCCCAAACTCCACATTGCGCTGGTACTCGCGCAGACTGATGCCCGCCTCCACATCGGTGTTGGCCGCCATATAGTAGCGATCAGTATCCCAGAGTACCTCGGCTTTGCCCGACTTCCTGATTTTCTTGATGATCACTTTCTCGGACTCCGTGAACGCGTTGAAGCCCACGAAGTAGAGTTTCTCGAAAGGAATCCGGTCGGCGGGAAGCGAATCCATTTGCTCGGCAAGGGCGCGGTAGGCCATGCCCCGGTAGGCCAGATTCTTCGCGCCCAGTCGCTCCCGAAAATCGCGGTACACGAGCTTGATATTCTCGAAAAGCGTGAAATAATTCTTGGTACCCGCCGTATCGTTGAGCGCTCGTCCCTGCGGCAGGGCCGCTTCCCAACGCTCCACGGCGCGGGCTTCGGTGAGGTAGTCGAACAGATAGTCAGTATCGACGAGGTACTGGTCGATGCGGTCAAGGTCGCTGAGTAGTACCGAGGCCCAACCCATGAAGCGGTCGAACTTGATGTTCGGGTCGATTTCCCGGAATGTCTCGTACAGCTCGAATAGCAGCGACACCGGATCGGCCGATTCCAGTCCGCTCGCCTTTTCCACGAAATCCTCGATCGCCAGCGCCTCGGGGCTGATGATGGGCCGATCCGTCACATGGGCGAGTTCCTGCTTGATAAAGAAAGCCGCGCGGCGCGTGGGTACCACGATGGCTACTTTTTCAAGCTGTCCGTCGTGGATTTTAAAAATATGTTCGGCCGCTTCGCGGAGGAAAGTTTTCATTTTTTTAAGGGACAAAGTTACAGAGCGAAAAAGCCATAAAGTGAGTTAAAAAGGTCCAGAGGCGCAAAGGTCCAAAGTGGCAATTCGAGATAGCCTTTCACTTTCCTTAGGCTTTAGCCTGGGGGTCGACCAGTCCAAAGCCGTGCAAATCGCATCGCTTTAAAACAAACCCCAATTACACAACTTACACAAATCAACAATTACACACCCTCCCTAATCGAACAGCGGCCAGAACACGCCGAAGCTGAAAGTGCGCTGCAGGCCCAGATAACGCGGCGTGGTGTAGTAGCCCGGTACGCCCAGGCCCTGGTTAATGTGCGACATCTTCAACAACAGCCGTACGCGATTGATTCGCAAGGTGGCGAAGGCGTCGGCTACGGCGTAGTTGTTAACGGGGAGGTCGTTTTGTAGGTAAAACTGCTGGGTGAGTGGCATGTAGGCATCGGCCAGGTAGGTGGAACGGTAGTAGGCAGCCACCCCGAGTTGCACGAAAAGTACCTTGGCGTAAACGAAATCGAAGGTAAGCTCGCCCGAAAGGAAAAGCGCCGGGATGCGAATGACGTCTGTGTTGGAATTGATGGTGTAGTACCCTTCCCCTTTGACGGCAAATCGCTTCGATTGGCCCGAAAACTTAGCTCCGATGCGCAGCAGACTAAACGAGCCCGAAAACTGTTGGGCCACGGCGGCCGTGTCGTAGTACAGGTAGTTGCTCACCAAATGGTACTGCAACTCAGGAGTGAATTGTACCTTCCCGGTTTTGATCGGCAACGCCCCGTAGATTGTATTGGCGCCCGACAGATTGAAATTATTGGCCCAACGCAGGTGGTTGCTCTCGTAGCGCTGCATGATCAGGTCGGGCGACCAGAACGAGGTTTGGTACCCGGCCCGAAACCAGCGGGTCGAAAGGTTAGCCCGTAGCAAAAAATCTCTGCCCAGCGAATGCTCCCCCTCGGCAATGAGGTGTTGGGTGGAATCTTTAAGGTAGTAGCTCAGCCACACGCCGACGATATTCTCGAAGCGCGACTGCCGGTAGGTACCCCGCGTCGAGTCGCTGTCGTTGTACTCATTGACCGTGCGAAATATGCGCGGCCGGTAGTAGGCCCGGTAGTTGAAGCCCGAAAAATTTCCTTTGATCCCCAACTTGGTGTCGAACAGTCGGTAGTATATGCCTTGAAAAGTCGAGCTGCTATCGTACAGAATCTGCCGGTACACCCCATTGGTTTCAGATAAAACCGGGTTCGGGTCTTCGAACCGATCTATGACATTTGTGTATTCTCCCTGCTGAAACAGCTGAAATCCATTGGCCAGCTTGTACTGCTGGTACACATGAAACACGTGCCGCCGCTCCCACGAACGGGCATTGTCGGCCAGGCGGGCCGGAGCCTCGTATTCGAGCGTATCGATGGCATTCAGCGCGCCGCCCTGCTCTTTCACCTGATGGTTGAGGTGGTTGTAGTTAGCCAGGAGTGTGTACTTCTTATTCGTGGAAAAATAGCTGGTTTGAAATACGAAATTCCAGTTCGACACCAGATTCGACTCCGACCGCGACGCGCTGAAAGTACCGTACTGCTTGTTGGAAGTGAAGCGCTGCACGCGAAAACCCATATTCAGCGATTTGGTGATGTTCTGGTTGAAGCCGAAGCGCAGCAGGTTACGGCCGCGGCCTCCCAATACATAGGCCATTTCGGTGAGCGGCGAACGGGTATCGTAGTACTTTATTTCCTCGGACGACACCGCGTAGGGATCGTAGGCCCGGAAGCCCAGTTGAGCGCCCACTTGCTGGTGTGGTTGGTAGTACCGGGACCGTGTGGCGGTCCCGTAGTTGCCCAAGTCGACGATCCGGTTCCAGGCCTGGTCCAGGAAAGTCCAGCGGTGCACGTAGGTAAGGGAAGTATCCAGCCGGTAACGCGTCGAGTCGCGGTTGTTGAGGATGTCGTCCTCGTAAAAGTGCAGGGCGGTGCTGGGCCCGTAGATCATCTGGGTACTGTCGTCGAGGACGGGGCCGCCCTGGCCCCCCGCCCCCCCACCGCCGGTAGGCGATCCCGTAGGTAGCCGGATGCTGCCGGGCCGGACCTGAGCCAAGGCCAGCGAGCCAAGCAGCCACCCGGTCAGGCCGAGTATGAGGATACGATAGAGTCTTGGGTTCATAAAATTCATTTCGCCGCTTTGGCTCGCCGGGCCGGGATTTCTATATTCTGGTGGAGCCAATCCCCGAAGGCCTGGGTGTCCGGCCCAAAATCAATTTCGATCGGCAAATACGCAAATCGTGGCGTTGCGTTCAATTTAGCGGCCAAAGGTCGCAATTTGACCATATCTTTTTCGGTCGTCAAGATCAGCTCTCCTTTTTTTAGTTTTTTTAACAAACCCGATACATCTTCGAGCGTATAGTTGTAGTGGTCTGGATAGGTCTCAAAACCCCTCATCACAAAGTTTTTCCGGACGTAGTCTGCCAACGGTTCGGGCTGCGCGATGCCAGCCACCAACCGCACGGGCGCGGCCTCGAACTCGGCGCGGTCGAAAGTCCGTACCGGGCTGTACCGAACACTGGCAAAAAAGCAGGGCGTACTGGGAGCGGCATAACGAGCGAGTTCCTCCCTTATTTCTGACTTGGTACTCGAATCAAGATCGGGCGGGCATTTGGTCGTCACGATTGCGGCGGCGCGGCGGGCACCGCGCCGGGTCTCGCGCAGCCGTCCGCCGGGGAAAGGCTCATCCTGGTAAAATGGCCTTTGGAAGTCATTCAGCAAAATAGCCACATCGGGCCGTAGCGCGCGGTGTTGAAAGGCATCGTCGAGCAGCAGCAGGCTCCGGTCCGGGAACAATCGTTGGATGGTCTGGCTTCCCGCCACCCGGTTTTCGCACACCGCCACCGGAATTTTTCCACCAAATTTTTCATAATATTGCAAAGGCTCGTCGCCGATGTCCCCGGCGGTGCTTTCGAGCGACGCCAGCCTGAAGCCCCGGCTTTGTCGGCCATATCCCCTACTCAACGTAACCAGCTGGTTGTTTGGCGCTAACCTCCTGACCAAGTACTCGATCATCGGTGTTTTTCCGGTTCCGCCTACGGTCAAGTTGCCCACCACCACCGAAAACTGTGCGGTGGAAGAGGAAACGAGTATTCGATTGTCATATAACCAATTGCGGACCATCGTAATCGCTCCGTACACCCACGTGAATGGTTTCAGCAAGATAGCCATCACCCGCCGCTTGCTGGATTTCCACCCGGATGGTGATTTTTTTTTCATATACTTGTCCTCTTTTTTATCTTCTGACGCCCCGTACATGCCCCTTCACCTTCAATTCCAACCCTACAAGCTGAATTTTAAATTCGAAGCGGGTACCTCTCGGGGCGTATTGACCGAAAAGGTTTCCTGGATTGTCAGAATCACCGACGAAGAGCAGCCGGGCGTGGAAGGCTACGGCGAATGCGGGCCGTTGCAGGGCCTCAGCCTCGATGACCTGCCCAATTTCGAGGCAAAGTTAGCCGAGATTTGCCGGCTTTTTAATAGCCTCGACCTGGAAGTGTTCCCTTTCAACCTGCCTATCATCCTCGAGCAGGTCATTCCAACCGAGCTGCCCGCCCTGCGTTTCGGGGTCGAGATGGCGCTGCACGATTACATGAACGGCGGCGCCCGACAGCTTTTCGGCAAAGGGTTTGTGGAAGATAAGGCCAAAATCGACATCAACGGGCTGGTGTGGATGGGCTCGGAGGATTACATGACCCGGCAAATCGAACAAAAGCTGAAACAGGGGTTCACGACCATCAAAATGAAGGTAGGCGCCATCGACTTCGAGCAGGAGTGCCGGATTTTGGCGGGCGTTAGGCGACAATTCTCGCCGGACCAAATCACGCTCAGGGTCGACGCCAACGGTGCTTTTGCTCCCGATGATGTGTGGGAAAAGCTGCGGTGCCTCGCCGATTACGATCTGCATTCGATCGAACAACCCATCGCCGCTGGACAGCCCGAGCTAATGGCCGAACTAGCCACGGCGTCGCCGGTACCCATCGCGCTGGACGAAGAACTCATCGGAAAGTCGGACTACATGGCCAAGTTTTCGCTTCTCAAAGCCGTTCATCCCCAATTCATCGTTCTGAAACCGACACTTTTGGGTGGCTTCGAGCAGTGCCGGGAGTGGATCGAGATCGCGCGGCGGCTCTCGATCGACTGGTGGATCACCTCGGCTTTGGAATCCAACATCGGCCTCAACGCCATCGCCCAGTTCACCGCTCAGTTTGACAATCCGCTGCCGCAGGGGCTGGGTACCGGGCTGATTTATGAAAACAACTTCGCCTCGCCCCTCACCATCGACGCCGGCAAGCTGCACTACGACGCCGGTTCAGCCTGGGACCTGTCGGGCCTGTCGGCCGAGTGGCGCGAGGCCTAGGGGGTCGCCCAGTCAATTCCTTTCCTTAATACATCCAGCGTGGCGGCTTCGGGCGTACCCGGTTCCGGCCGAAAATCGTAGGCCCATTGCGCCTGCGGCGGCAAACTCATCAGGATCGACTCGGTACGACCGCCAGTTTCGAGCCCAAACTTGGTACCCCGGTCCCACACCAGATTGAACTCCACGTACCGGCCGCGCCGCAGGTACTGCCATTTCTTCTCCGCTTCGGTGTAAGGTTCGTCGCGGTGCTCCCGGATCAAATGCGTGTACAGCGGGGCAAAACTCCTGCCTACCTCCTTTACAAACTCAAAAAGCGCCACTTTGGAAAGCCCCTTGCCCCGGCCGGCGGGGTCGTCGGGTTTGAGATAGTCAAAAAAAATGCCCCCAACCCCTCGGGTTTCGTCGCGATGCGGGATAAAAAAATAGTCGTCCGCCCACTTCTTGAACTCCGGGTAGTACTCGGCATGGTGCGCATCGCAGGCGGATTTCAATCGTTCGTGAAACAGCCGGGCGTCGCGCTCCACCACATAGTGGGGGGTGAGGTCGATGCCGCCGCCAAACCAGCAGGTACCGTCGCTGAGCTCGAAGTACCGCACATTCATGTGGATGATAGGTACCCCGGGCGAATGCGGATGCATCACGATCGAAACGCCGGTGGCCGTGAAGTGGCAATCGTCGTCCGCGCCCAGGCCCATTTGTGCCCGCAGACGCGGGTGCACCTCCCCCCGCACGCTGGAAAAATTGACGCCTCCCTTCTCGATTACGTTACCCTCCTGCATCAGACGGGTGCGGCCGCCGCCGCCGGAGTGATGCTCCCAAAGATCCTCTTGGAATTCGGCCCGCCCGTCGGCGGCTTCCAGCTTTTGGCAAATATCGTCCTGCAATTCCCTAAAAAAATCTTCTATCGACTTTAATTCCATTCTGATATGACTTTTTGTTTTAGGCAAATTTAAGGGAAATTGCAACGCTGGCTGGTACGACGAAAGTTGGCAAAAATATTCTGATCACTTCGAGGCGGTCGAGGCGTTTTATGCTGAGCGGAATTCGTTTCTGTTTTTGGTCGTTGTTTCGATGAATTAAACAATGCAATCCATAAGACAATTTTATGATTACGTTCTAGAACATAAAAAATGATTTATCCGTTATAGCGGTTTGAAATAGTAACGATAGTCGTATATCCCTCTAAAATTTTATTTTCTGCATGAACTCACGATTGATTCAGGCCATATGCCAACAGCTCGCAACGGTTTTCGAATCCAAGGACATCCCGCAACGCGAAGTTTATGACTCACTGCACCTTACGGAATACACCGATGAAGAGCTGCCGCTCTTCATTGGCGATCTCATTCAAAAAGCCCGCGCCTATGGCCTGACCCTCATCAGTAGTCACACGGCTCCATCGCAGCTAAACGAACTTGTGCAGGAGGCCGACTACCCGGTGCTCTACTTCGAGAAAACTGTGAACGGCATTCAACCGGTGCTAAGTGGTAAGAAATTGGACGGAAAGCCGCTCAATTATGCTTTCTCACACGAGGGTACCCTGGCACCCAAAGGTTCGCCGCCAAAGCAGCCCTATTTGTGGGATAAAACCTCCGATGAAGACCGCAACGGACAAGCGTTGTATATCACAGCCTTCCCGATGGAGTCGCTCGTGAGCGATGACAATGCTTCGACCAACGTACCCCTCACACCAGTGCAGCGCTTGTTCAGGCTGTTGGGAAACGAGAAGAAGGACATCGGCTATATCTACCTTTACGCCATCGTCATAGGCTTGGTCACCCTGTCGCTGCCGCTAGGCGTACAAGCGATCATCAACCTCATATCGGGTGGTATGGTGTTCAGTTCGGTGTATCTGCTACTGTTTGTCGTCATTGGTGGCGTGTTTATATCAGGGGTCATGCAAATCATCCAATTCACACTCGTGGAGACCTTGCAACAGCGGATTTTTGCCAAAGCGGCCTTCGAGTTCACCTACCGGATGCCTCGGGTGCGGTCCGAATCGCTACTGGGGTATTACCCACCGGAACTGATGAATCGCTTTTTTGATATTCTGACGGTACAGAAGTCTTTGCCCAAAATTCTAATCGACCTTACCGGTGCGGTTTTGCAGATTTTGCTGGGTATCATGCTGCTGTCTTTCTACCACCCTTTCTTTATCGCATTCGGCTTTCTCACGATCTTGATCGTGGTGCTAATCGTGTACTTCAATGGTCCCACGGGCTTGCAGACCAGCTTGGTCGAGTCGAAGTATAAGTATAAAGTAGCCCAGTGGCTGGAAGACATAGCCCGCTCGCTTTCTACGTTCAAGCTTTCGGGAACGGGCAATCTGCCGATGCAAAAAATGGATGGCTTGGTAAATAACTACTTGGTGTACCGCAAGAAGCACTTCAAGATCTTAAAAATATTCTTTTGGAACGCCGTGGCGTTCAAGACGCTGGTAATCGGTGGTCTGTTGATCCTGGGTACCGTATTAGTCGTGGAAGGGCAAATTTCGCTGGGCCAGTTTGTAGCTACTGAAATCATCATCGTGTTGTTGACCAGTTCGGTCGAGAAGCTCATTCAAAGCATCGACACTGTCTTCGACGCGCTGACCGCAGTAGAAAAACTTGGGTACGTCACGGACCTGCCGTTGGAACGAGAGCGCGGGTTCCGCCTCTCCTCGTCAGACAGCAAGACTGGTTTTAGACTCGATGTCAACAATCTGGCTTACAGTTACCCTAATAAAGGAGGGGCCTCGCTTCAAGGATTGACATTCTCAGTCGAACCGGGCGAGTCGCTTTGTATCACAGGTTCCAATGGTTCGGGCAAACATACCCTGCTGCAGGTACTTGCAGGTATGCTCAGCGATTATAGTGGGGGCATCACCTACAATGGTATCTCGCTTCGTGACCTTAACGTGGTAAGCATGAGGTCATACATCGAGCAGAACATTTCGGTGGATGACATCTTCGAGGGTTCTATCCTGGAAAATATCACGATGGGCCGCCAGCAGGTGAGTCTTGCCGACCTCGACTGGGCACTCAAACTTCTTGACCTCACCGAGTCCATCAGCGCTCTTCCCGAAGGCCTGAGCAGTACGATGCTACCGGGCGGCAGGCGGTACTCTGAGAGCTTCATTGCTAAAGTAACGCTGGCGCGGTGTATCGTTACAAAGCCCAAGATATTGATGATAAAAGACGTGCTGTACACGTCCACCGAGCGGGAAAGGGAGCGGCTTATGCAGGCACTAACGGCCGACATCGTACCTTGGTCATTGATCATTTTGTCCAATGATCCACTCATTATGAGGCGGTGCGACAAAGTACTCGTGCTAAAGAAAGGCAAGGCCGCCGTTCAGGGGTCGTTCGCCGAGGTACGCAAAAGTGCTATTTTCATGGAAGAGTTTGCGATGGAGCCTGCGAACTGACGACATTGGCGGCGCTGGTATCTTGCACGACGTGCCTGACATTTACATACTACAACAACGACTATACAAAGGATCGAATGCTCAATATATCGCACAAAAGAGTGAATGACGAAGTGCTGGACAAATACGATTTGCACGCGCTTAGTACCCTCGCCACATCCCGAACCGGGCGAAAATTCGCGCGCTGGATGCAGGGGATCATCCTGCTCCTGATCATCATCATGTTCCTGCCTTGGCAGCAGAATATCTCGGGCACGGGCTCGGTCACGGCGCTTTCGCTGGATGACCGCCCGCAGACCGTACAGAACATCGTGGGCGGCCGCATCGAGAGCTGGGCGGTGCAGGAGGGGGATTTTGTAAAAGCCGGCGATACGCTTGCTGTACTTTCGGAAGCTAAAGACGAGTACATCGACCCTCTCATTCTGACCCGCCTGCAGGAACAAATCGACGCCAAGCAACAGGGTATTGTGGGGTATCAGGCCAAGATCGACGCTTTGGCCCAACAAATTACCGCGTTGAGAAACAGCCTGGATTTTAGTTTGCAAAAGGGGCGCAATAAGGTGCAGCAAGGTCGCCTCAAAGTGACGAGCGATAGCACCGACCTGGAAGCTGTACAACGAAACTACGATATTACGAAAGACCAAGTGGCCCGATACGAAGAAGGCTACAAGAGTGGGCTCTTCTCGCTTACTCAACTGGAATCAAGAAGGGTTAAGGTCCAGCAAGAGTCGGCCAAGGTGGTGTCGCAGCAGAACAAGCTCAACATTGCCCGGCAGGAACTGCTCAACGCCAGCATCGAACTCAGTTCGCTCCGGGCCGAGTACCAGGAGAAGATTGCGAAGGCAAATTCCGATCGGTCTTCCGCAATCTCGAGCCTGGCCGAGGCCGAGGCCGAGCTTTCAAAATTGCAGAACAAGTACGCCGGGGTGGCTATCCGGCAGGGCAACTACATCGTGCGCGCACCTCAAACCGGCTATGTGGTCAAGGCTATGAAGGCGGGCATCGGCGAGAATATCAAGGAGGGCGAGACCATCGCCACGCTCCAGCCCGAGAACCCCAGCATCGCGGTCGAACTTTACGTGAACCCGATGGATGTTCCGCTGATCACGACCGGGCGCGAAGTACGGCTCGAATTCGACGGTTGGCCCGCGCTGCAGTTTTCGGGTTGGCCGGGTGTGTCGGTGGGTACCTTCGGCGGTAGGGTAGCTGTGATCGACCGAGTGGGTAGCAGCAACGGCAAATTTCGGCTGCTGGTGGAGCCCAAAGCGGGTGAGGAATGGCCACAGGCGATTCGGCAGGGCTCGGGCGTATATGGGTGGGTGATGCTGTCGAACGTGCCGGTTTGGTACGAGATTTGGCGGCAGCTCAACGGCTTCCCGCCTGATTTGAACCAAAGCGAAATAGACAAGATCACCACCAAATCGGGTGGTGGCGAGAAAAAATAATAACAACGTATCGATGCAGCACTTTTTGAAAATACTATTCTTCCTGCTGGTACCCCATTTGATTTTTGCACAAGACTCGTTGGTCTTCACCTACCAGGACTACTACCGGCAGATTCTGGAACACCACCCGGTCATCCGGCTCAGCGGTCTGATCACCGAATCGGCGCAGAGCGAACTGCTGATCGCCAAGGGTGGACTCGATCCGGTCATCGAGGGTACCTTCGACCGTAAGGTGTACAAGGGCGTCAAGTACTTCGACCGGGGCGATGTGTTTTTGAAAGTACCCATCTGGTTGGGCGGAGCTGACTTAAAGGTCGGTTATGATCGCAACGTGGGCGAAACACTCAGTAACGATGTACTGACCGGCCCGGAGGGTATATCCTACTTTGGCGCAACGGTTCCGCTCGGACAGGGGTTCATCATCGACAGGCGCCGGGCTACACTACAGCAGGCCAGGATTTTTCAGGATTTGGCCGATGCCGACCGCGTAAAACTGATCAACAAGATCATCCTCACTGCTGCTAAAGACTACTGGAACTGGTACTTCTCGTACCGCCAGTATGAGTTGTCATCTGACTTTTATGATCTGGCTAAGGTACGCTACAGCGCCACCCGCCAGCGGGCCGAACTCGGCGAAGCTGCCGCGATCGATACCGTGGAAGCACTCGTAACGCTGCAAGACCGGCAGGTGACCCTCGACCAGGCCATCCTGGAGCTACGCAACTCGCGGCTCGTGCTCTCCAACCACCTTTGGGGCGACGAGCAAATGCCCCTGGAGCTTCCCGAAGACGCCCGGCCGCAGCTATCCACCGGGCGGGTACTGCCCGACGAGCAGGTCGACCTCTGGTGCAGCTCGCCCGGGAGCGCCACCCCGAAATCATCAAGTTCAACTTCAAACGCCAGCAACTCCGAATCGACGAGCGGCTGGGCCGCGAAATGCTCAAACCTACCCTGAATCTCAATGCATCGACCTTATACAGAGGCTTTGATCTGACCACGACCGAATACGGTCTTCAGCAATCTAGGCAACAACTACAAGTTCATGCTGGACCTGTACTTTCCGCTATTTCTCCGTAAAGAGCGGGGAAAATTGCAGCAAATCAGAATTAAGCAACTCCAAAACGACCTCGACCAGAAGCAGGTACAGCGTGAGGTAGTGAATGAAGTAAACACGGCATTCAACGACGTCAAGACACTCGAAGCCCAGATTCGCACCCAAACCGCCGCCGCCCGCAACCAGGAACTACTGCTGGCTGCCGAGATCGAGAAGTTCAGAATTGGTGAAAGCTCTCTGTTCCTCGTCAATTCCCGCGAGTCCAAGTTGAACGAGTTCAGGGTCAAGGTTGCGTCGCTGCGCTCGAAGTACGAGAAGGCACTGGCCGTGCTGCTGTTTGCTTCGGGGGTTAGTTCGTGGGACAATTTGTAGCGAAGATTTCCAACTGTTTCTGTCCCTCACGGGTTAACTTTGCGCTTTCGGTTGCTTCGTTAAGTACCGGATCGAATGGTAGCGGCTCGCTTACGAGTATCCCCGGTACCTGGTTTTCAGAAACTGTTCAATCGCGCAAAATGCTTCGTGTACTTCTACTGATTTTACTGGCTACTGGTTTTTGCCAGGCCCAGACGCTCACCTCTACCCTCCGCGGCAACGTGCGGGATTTTGACACCCATCAATCTCTCGAAGGGGCCACCGTGCAGTTGGTGGGCAGCGATCAGGGTACCCTGAGTGGGGACGGACGGTACCTTTCGCTTCGATCAGTTGCCCACCGGACGCTACAATCTGTTAATATCCTATCTAGACTACGAAACCAATGCCGTCCCCGAAATATTACTGGAATCGGGGAAGGAAAAAGTAGTGGAGGTGAGGTTGACCCAAACGGGCAAACAATTGGAAGCGGCCATCGTGCGCAGTACCCGTCCCATTGCCTACAACAGCATTCATACCATCACCCCCGAGCAAACGCTCCGCTACGCCGCCACCTACCTCGACCCCGCCCGGCTCGCCACTTCGTTTCCCGGCGTGGCTACTTCCAATGACCAGGCCAACGGACTCGTCATCCGGGGCAACTCGCCCAACGGGATGCAATGGCGGCTCGAAGGGGTCGAAATCGTCAACCCCAACCACACTTCCAACGCGGGCACTTTCAGCGACCGCGCCACCCAAACGGGCGGCGGCGTCAACATCCTGAGTACCCAGTTGCTCAGCGATTCCTATTTCCTGACCGGCGCTTTTCCCTCCGAGTACGGCAATGCGCTGTCGGGCGTGATGGACATGCGCCTTCGGAAAGGCAACGACGAGAAGCGCGAATTCACCGTCCAGGCCGGCCTGATCGGCTTCGACCTGGCCGCCGAAGGTCCGCTCGCCAAGAATTCGAAGGCCTCCTACCTGGTCAACTACCGCTACTCGTTCACCGGACTGCTGGGCGCGCTGGGTGTTACCTTCGGCGGCGAGGACATCCGGTACCAGGACTTGTCTTTCAACATCGACCTACCCACCAAAAAAGCGGGTGAATTCAGCGTTTTCGGCGTGGGCGGGGCCAGCAGCAACGTCTTCGAAGCCGGTGAGGACCCTTCCGAATGGGTTTTCGAAAAGGACGGTTTCGATATTGACTTTAAGAGTAGAATGGGGGGCCTGGGGGTTACGCACACGCTTTCTCTGGGTACAAAAACCGGTTTGAGATCAGTAATCGTGGCTTCGGCGCTCAAAAACAGCCGTGACGGCTACATCCACTCGGTGTCCGACCCCGAAAGACGTTTTTTGAGCGAGCAGGATGCCAGTAGTAAAACGCGAGTGTCCTTCACAAGTGCTTTGAGCCACCGATTCGACGACACTAATACTATAAAAGCCGGACTTTTCCTGACTTACCAGGCCGACAGCGTGAAATCCATGGCCCGCGACCAGATTTCGGAAGGCGCCATCGAGGGCGTGATCATTCAGCCCTACCTCAGCTACCAATGGCAGCCCGTCCCCCGGCTCAACGTCGACCTGGGCATGCACTGGTTGCGCTACACCTACAATGGTACCCAGTCGCTGGAACCCCGCGCCGCCATTCGCTACCAGGCGAGCCGGTGGTCGTCGTTCAGCCTTTCGTACGGCCTGCACAGCCAGTTACAGCAGCCGCAGGTGTACCTATCGGTGGTGGAAGTACTCCGGGGTCAGGACGAGCGCCCCAACCGACGGCTGTCGCCCACACGGGCGCACCATTTCGTGGCGGGCTACCAGCGCAATTTCGGCGCATCCGGGAACTTGAAAATAGAGGCCTACTATCAAAATATTTTCGACATACCCATCGCTACCGGCGACCCTACCCTCACCGCCCGTCCCCTACCCACGTTCTCGACGCTCAACCAGGTGGAGGGTTTCGTGGACCAACCCCTCGAAAACGCTGGTACGGGTCGCAACTACGGCTTAGAAGTTAGCTATCAGAAGTACCTCACCGAATCCTTTTATCTACTGGCGTCAGGCTCGCTTTATAACTCCACCTACGTAGCGGGCGACGGTATTCGCCGCGATACACGCTACAACGGGGGCCACACCCTGAGCCTGACCTCGGGCCGGGAGTTCCAGACCCGCAAGAACGGTACCTGGGGCCTCAACGCCCGCGTGATCTGGCTCGGCGGCTTCCGCGACTCCCCCATCAACCTGGATGCCTCACGCTCCGAGGGTACCACGGTTTACGATTTTCAAAATGCCTTCACCATCAAAATGAAAGACTACTTCCGGCCCGACCTCCGCATCTACTGGAAGAAAAACCACGCCCGCTACAGTCGCACCATCGCCCTCGACATCCAGAATGTAAGCGGTACTCAGAATCAGGCGTTCAGCTACTACGACATCCTGCAACGGCAACTGGTGCAGAAGTACCAGTTGGGGCTGATCCCTATTCTTAGCTATCGCTGGGAGTTTTAGGTAATGAATAGTGCATAATTAATAATGAATAATTACGTCGATAAAATACTGTCTTTTAAAATCTTATCTATTCAATCCTGCATTTTAGTGGCCTTCACACGAACTTTTTCACTCGTAAGTTCGTAAGTACAGTTCGGAAGCGGGTGTTTTTAATTCCCGCTTTTCGTCTCGATTGACCTTGGGGGCGACTGGTATTGACAGCGGGTTGGAGGTCTGTGTAAGCATGTCGGGAGTTGGGGGTATCTTCCGTAACAAATGCCTTCCAAACAATACACGGCGAGTCTAACTACGCCATGGCTGCCTAATCTTAGAGATTAGACAAATTGCCATCATCTCTCCCCCCCACGTGCTGCCGGGTGGATCAAGGGGTGTCGAAACGCAGCGCTGGTTGGAATAGTAATACGGAAAACCAACGAGACACCAGTATTTAAGGTCGCGATGAAGGTCTGATTTGAACCTTGTCCGGCACGAAAACCGAATCAAACCTAAACATGTAGAAAGCCCAGGGTTTCCCTGTTCTGGACGAGAGTTCGAATCTCTCCGTCTCCACCAAACACCACTCTTGCTATCAGGAGTGGTGTTTTTGATTTTCGGGACAAATAGCGGGACAAAAAAAGCTCGACCGTGGCCTGTGAGACACAGGCAACGGTTGAGCGCCAGACGGCTAGTCTAGTATTTCGGGAAGTTTTTTTGTATCCGCTTCGCGACGACCCTGCCCCCCGTTGTGGCATAATTTTTACTGCTCCTTGCACTGGCTTTGACCCGACCGTCAAGCGGCGGCATGTGGAAGTTCAGCAGCAGCTTCACTAAGTAGACGAATTTCTTACACTAAATCTTCGATTAAAAAAACAGACGAGACCATTATGGAAAAGGAAATCACAGAAAAAAAAGACGGTAAATTCAGCGTGAAGGGTTTTGGTGCGTCGGGAGGTATGCTCGGCGGGAAGACGCTCAAAGAAATGGATGTGGTGCGCGCGCATCACAAGGAAGATGAAGTACTGATCGAGGTGCTGTATTGCGGGGTATGCCACAGCGACATTCACCAGGTGAATAACGATTGGGATAATACCAGATACCCGTGCGTTCCGGGCCACGAGGTAATCGGTAAAATCATGGAAGTTGGCGATTCCGTTACGGATTTCAAGAAAGGCCAGATTGTTGGCGTTGGCTGTATGATCGACAGCTGCCAGTCGTGCAAGTCCTGTGAAAGCGGGGAGGAACAGTTCTGCCTCGGACCACACGGTCCCACCATGACGTACAATGGCTATTTTGGTGATCCTGAATCTGACTATAATACGTTTGGTGGATTTTCCAGCCATATCGTAGTAAATAAGGAATTTTTACTGACCATACCGGAAAAATTGGAGTTGTCCAGTGCTGCACCCATACTTTGTGCAGGAGTAACCACGTACAGCCCGCTAAAAAAGGCCGGTGTGAAGGAAGGCTCCAAGGTCGCCATTGTCGGCATCGGGGGTTTGGGTCACATGGGCCTGCAACTGGCGAAAGCGATGGGCGCGAACGTGACGGCCATCACCACCAAGGAGGAAAAGCGCCAGGAGGCCCTGCAGTTGGGCGCAGATAAAGTCCTGATCTCCGAAAATAAAGAAGACATGGAGGCGAACGCGATGGCCTTTGATTTTATACTCATCACCATTCCGTACGCTTTTGACGTCAACCTGTACGTTCCACTTTTGAGCGTTGGGGGCTCTTTGGTTACAGTCGGCCTCTTGGGGCCTTACGAAAAACCCGTCAACAATATGGAATTGGCGAAGCTCAACCGATCAGTCGGTGGTTCGATCATTGGCGGTATAAAAGAAACTCAAGAAGTTCTGGATTTTTGTGCCAAGCACGGCATAGCCCCCGAAGTCGAGATGATTAAGATTGAGGATGTGAACGAAGCGTTCGAGAAAATCAAAGACGAAGAAGTCCGTTTTCGTTACGTAATCGATGCCGGGTTAACACATTAAGCATTTCCGTGGCCTGTGTCTGCAAAGTCCTTGCGGACGAATGGGTCGATCTTCACTTCTCCTTTTCCACTTTTTTCTTTTTCTTCAAGAGATAATGGACCGTAGACGTTATTGAATCATTGCTGGTACTTGTCATCGTATACGCTTGAACGAATTCATAGCCGATCGTACTCATGAAGTTGAGCGCGTCCACTATGGAATTAAACAAGATTGGCCTGTCATTCTCATCCCTTACCTCCGTATCCCTTATGACCAACGCTCGGTCTTGTTGGCCAAAGTCAATGTCAATCGTGATCTTGGGAGATAGTAAAACGGGAGTGCCTACCATTAGCACATGTTCCGATTCCAGATTTCTTATCGATATTCCATCGACAAACTGACCCTGGGACGGCAGGCTTAGCGCGAAAATCAAGAGCACAAGGGGCAGGATTGGTTTCATAAAGCATGTGGATAAGTGAAGTATACATTAGTCGCCCAATAAAGTTACCTGCTTTCCGTCGTAATTTTCTCCAAGCCTGGGGATATCGGCATTTTTTTTAGTCTAATCTTGCCTGATCACGTAAATTTGTTCTGCATTTGTATTCATCCACCATGCAAGACGAACTACTCCCTCTCCTCCCCGACCTCCTATTCCCCAGCGAGTCCGACGAACCCGTGGTGTACCTCTGCATGGAGTACTCCGATACCGATACTCCGCTCAGCCCGGAGCGCCTGGCTACCTTGCTGAATCTCAACCCCAAAGTACCCATCCTGGAAAAGGACTATTTCCGTGGCTTGTGTCTCACAGGCCCATTCGTCCGAAAAGCCTGTGAGATACAGACCATGGTTGAGCATCGAGCATCAACAAAACCTGATCCGGCATAGCAGCCTGTCGGAGGCTAGTGTCCACCTTAAAAGCTTCAGATCAGGGACTGATCCCGATATACAAGCATACGGACATACGGACATACGGACATACGGATGGTAAACTGGCCGTCTGATGTTAAAATTAGATTGAATACTACATTTAAAAACTATTATACCGGTCGATTTTTTATATTTTTTATTTGATATATCAGGCAGGATAATTGCATATTGCGTAATTATCACACTCGATACTACGAATAAAAGCCATGAATCAAACTTTACCGTCTATCAGGATTGTCCGACTACCGCTATACATCAGCTACGTGGCGGCGGGCTTTCCTTCTCCCGCCGACGATCACTTAGAAATAGAGCTTGACCTTAACGAGTACCTGATCGATAAGCCCCACAGTACCTTCTGCGTCCGGGTCGCGGGCAACAGTATGGAGGGCGTCAACATTCGTCAAGGCGATATATTAGTTGTCGATCGCTCGAAGTCTCCCGTGAGTGGGCGTATAGTCGTGGCGGTACTCGATGGAGAATTCACCGTCAAGCGATTGTTGATCAATAAGGAAGGCACCTTTCTGGTCCCCGAGCACCCGGCTTACGAGCCGATTCCCATCTGCGACGGCAACGAGTTTCAGGTATGGGGCGTCGTGATCTACTCAATTCACAAACATTGAAAATATGTACGCCCTAGTCGATTGCAACAACTTTTATGTAAGCTGCGAACGCGTTTTCAATCCAAAACTGGAAGGAAAATCCGTCGTAGTACTCAGCAACAACGATGGCTGCGTGATCGCCCGGTCCAACGAATCGAAAGCCCTGGGAGTTCAAGTGGGAACGCCCGCCTTCCAGAACGAAGAACTTTTCAAAAAACACGGAATACACGTCTATTCATCGAATTACGCCTTGTACGGGGACATGTCGGATCGCGTGATGAAGACGCTGTACGAGCTGGTACCAGCCATTGAAGTCTACTCCATCGATGAAGCTTTTCTTGATCTGGGGTCGATGCCCTATACCGATCTGTACGCCCTGAGCGTCAAGATCAAAGCAATGGTCTGGCAGTACACAGGAATTCCGGTAAGCATTGGCATCGCGCCAACCAAGACGTTAGCCAAAATCGCCAACCGCTACGCCAAAAAGCACACCGATAGCGGGGTATTTTATATCGACAACGAGAGTGTCAGGGAAATGGTACTTCGTAAAACCGACGTCGGCGACATCTGGGGCGTAGGTCCGCGCTACGCCCGGATGCTGGCGGGCTACAGCATCGGCACCGCCCACGAGCTGGCCACCGCGCCGGAGCACTGGGTACGGCGCAAAATGAGCATAGTAGGTGAACGCACTGTGCGGGAACTACGAGGCCAGTCCTGCCTGGAATTGGAAACCGTATCTAAGAACAAAAAGGGGATTTGTACAAGCAGAAGTTTTGGCAAGAGCATCACGACCCTGGGGACACTGAGCGAAGCGGTCGCCACTTTCGCCGCCCGCTGTGCCGAGAAACTGCGTAAGCAAGGCTCCGCCACTATGATGCTCAACGTCTTCGTTTATACCAACCGCCACCGGGAAGACCAGCCTCAGTACTACGGCACCAAATCGGTACCCCTCCCGGTCGGATCAAATTCCAGTATGGAGTTGATCGCTTGCGCGGCCAAAGCTCTGAAGCTGATTTACAGGGAGCAGTATGCCTACAAAAAAGCCGGAATCCTGGTCAGTGCCATCGTACACCAAGACTATATCCAAACGGATCTCTTTGCGATGAATGAACGCAAGCGGGAAGCCGACAGGAAAGCGATGTCCGCCCTGGATCGGATCAACCTGCGCATGGGTCGGGATACCGTGAAAGTAGCGGCAATGGGCTATGACCGCTCCTGGTTGATGCGTCAGGAACGGAGGTCGAAATGCTATACAACACGATGGGCGGATTTGCTGGAGGTCAAATGACTAGCCTTTTGAGAGCGGTTTCAATTCCGTGGCCTATGTCTCACAGGCCCACTCGTCTGAGAGGTCTGCGAGATATAGATCGTGGTTAAATCCTGCTTGAAGGTGTAAATTTGGGCCGCAACTTTGTCAACCACTATGCAAGAAGAAATTCAACCCCTCCTCCCCGACCTCCTCTTCCCCAGCGAGTCCGACGAACCCGTCGCGTACTTTTGTATGGAATATCTAGATACTGACGCTCCGCTCAGCCCGGAGCGCCTTGCTGCCTTGCTAAATCTCGACCCCAAAGTACCCATCCTGGAAAAGGACCCGGAAGAATTCTGGTCGTTGGTCACGCAGGAACGGGAATGGCATGATGCTTTTGAGAAAGACCGGACGGAACGCTTCAAGCATATCAGAAGTGTTTTGGAAGCGCATCTCGACCCAATCCACTATTTCGAGGCGGGTGAAATAGAAGTGAAGCTCTACGTACTGGGAATCTTCGAAGGAAACGTTCGGGGCATCACGACCACTGCCATTAGAACCTAGATGAGGCAAAGCTTACTTGTTTTCTTCACCCATAGAGAAGAATATTTTTACGATTCTATCCATACTTGGATGGTGCCGACCCATTACCAGTGAAAGGTAGATTCTTTCGTCGCCATCGACCACAATACGGTCGAGTTTGGCCATTTCATCGGTGCGGGCATTTTTGTTTTGGAACCAGTGGCCAAACTTACGGTACCGAGCGTAGCCGCGCCCGTCCGTCGAGTCACAGATAAAGACAATAGCGTGGCGCTGGGCAAGAAAAAATTCTAGGAATCGAAATATTCCGTGGAAGGAATGAATTTCACTTCGTACACCAAATCAGCAACCGTTGTAAAGAAATGGGTGTTGAGGCGATTGCCTACAGAGGTATATTTGTATGGGTTAGTCGGTTTTTTGCCTTCCATTGACCTTTTTTAGTTTTTCAACGATCGCCCGGACTTCCGGGTCATTGTGGTAGCTTTCTACCGCGTCACGTTGGGCTTGCTCTTTCACTTTCATCAAGTGGCGGACGAATTCGATGCCGCTCATAGATTTTGCTTTGGTGGGTGTTTCCATGGTTCTAGCTATTTTTTAACAAAATAGGAATTGTTCTGTGGACATCAAACAACGATAGGCTTGGTACGATGCTTTTGGGAGGGAATCACTACCACCGCTATCAGAACCTAAATGAAAAAGCACTTACCGATTATTTGGCTGGCCTTCGTGGCTTTCAGCTGCGCGCGCCCGGCCACCGTTGCGCCGACGGCGTCGCCCAAGAGCATTCACCTGAGTTTGGGCAATCCGACCGGCGCTTTGGAGGACGACAGCGAAGCCGATAATTTTCTGATTATCAAGCCGCAGTACGCGCTGAGTTACGACAAAGCGAAAGGCCACGCCAACTGGGTGAGCTGGGAGCTCGACGCGGCCTGGCTCGGCGATTCCGACCGGCAGAATGATTTCCGGCCCGACCCTACCCTACCTGACGACTGGTACCGCGTGACGCCTTCGGATTATACCAACTCGGGCTTCGACCGAGGTCACCTGTGTCCCTCGGCCGACCGCACCCTGGACGACAACGACAATTCTGCCACTTTCCTGATGACGAACATGGTGCCTCAGGCACCCCAACTTAACCGGGAGTCCTGGGCGCGGCTCGAAGCGTATTGCCGGACCTTGGCGGAGAAGAATTATCGTCTCTACATCATAGCGGGTACCTACGGTACGGGAGGTGAGGGGAGTAAAGGCCCCAAAGATCGGCTCGATTCGGGGGTGGAAGTACCCGCGCACTGCTACAAGGTCATTGTGGCGGTGGCCAACAACGGCACCGTGGCCGACATCGACGCCGATACGCCCGTGATCGCGGCGGACTTCCCCAACGTGGCCAGCGTGGTCGATAACAAGAGTTGGAATACCTTCCTCACGACCCCGGCAGCCATCGAGGCAGCAGCGGGCGTTACGTTCTTCACTAATCTACCCGACGCGATTCGGACCAGGTTGAGGGAAGAAAAGTTTGATCCGACGGATACCAGTTTGTGAGTTTTGGCACGACCGCCCAAAATCAGAAGGGTAGTTTCCCTAAATCCACATTACCGCCCGTGAGGATAATGCCGACTTTCTGTCCGGCAAAACGCTCCTTATTTTTCAACAACGCCGCAAAAGGTACCGCGCAGGAAGGTTCGATGATGATTTTCATGCGTTCCCAAATCAGCCGCATGGCGGCGATGATTTCCTCGTCCGATACTGTGAGAATATCTTCCACGTGTTCCAGAATAACGGGCAACGTTTTGTCTCCCAGGTAAGTGAGCAGCCCGTCGGCGATGGTTTGGACGTAGGGTGCTTTCTCGATTTTACCCGATTTGAAGGATAGTACCGCATCGGCCGCACCTTCGGGCTCGCCGGCGATCACGCGGGTACCCGGCGAAAAATAATGCGCCGCCAGGCCCGTACCGCTCAGCAGTCCTCCCCCACCCACCGGGGCCATGAGGACGTCGAATTTCACGCTGGCATCCTCAATGAGTTCCTTGGCGGCAGTGGCCTGCCCGGCAATGACGGCGTAATTGTTGAACGGATGCACAAATTCCGCCCCGGTGCGCGCCACCACTTCCTGCAAGTTCCGCTCACGCTCCTCGGGTGTGTTGACACAAAACGTCACTTCCGCCCCGTAACCCCGCACGGCGTCGACTTTCACCCGCGGTGAATTGTCGGGCATCACAATGTACGCCCTAGTACCTACCACTGATGCTGCATAGGCGATGGCCTGCGCGTGGTTACCGGAGGAGTGGGTCGCGATGCCTCGCTTCTGCGCTTCGGCCGAAAGACCAAGTACTGCGTTCACCCCACCCCGCGCCTTGAATGCCCCAATTTTTTGGAAATTCTCACATTTGAAGTACAGCTCAGCGCCCGCCCTTTCATTCAGGGTCTTGCAAGTCAAAATCGGCGTCCGGTGGATATAAGGACGTATGCGCTCATGGGCTGCTTCGATGATTTTCTGAGTAGGGTAAAGCGGGTCATGATTCATTTTAGTAAGAATTCAATAAATAGTAGAATAGTAAACAGAAAGTTTTACTACATTTTATTCAGTACAGATTGTACGTACAATGTTGCTTTCAAATGCCAAAGAAAATTATTCACTGTTAACTATTCATTATTAATTAAAAAAATGCTCATCCCCAGAACGCCATCCGCCCAGGAATCACCGCTTTTGATAAAAAATATCCTCGCACAAAGCCTTCGCTACAATCCGGCTCGTGAAATCGTTTACCGCGATCTGTTCAAGATGGACTATTTTGAATTCAACCGCCGGGTACGCCGCCTCGCGAATGCGCTTATCGCTGCGGGCATTGGGCCGGACAGCACGGTAGCGGTTATGGACTACGATAGCCACCGCTATCTCGAATGTTTTTTTGCGGTCCCCATGCTGGGCGCGATTCTGCACACGGTCAACGTACGGCTCTCACCGGAGCAAATCCTGTACACGATCAACCACGCTGAGGACGATATTATTTTGGTACAAGAGGATTTCATCCCGATCATCGACGCGATCAGGGATCAGATTACGACTACCAAAAAGTTTTTGATTATGAGTGACCGGGTGTACGGCGACGCGCCTTCCGAGCCCATCATGACGAGTTTCGAAACCGTGGGTGAATACGAATCGCTACTCGCCGATGCCAGTGATTCGTTCGACTTCGTGGATTTCGATGAAAATACCTGGGCCACGTTGTTCTATACCACCGGCACGACGGGCGATCCGAAAGGCGTGTATTTTTCGCATCGACAGTTGTTTTTGCATACGATGGGTTTGATGAGTTATTTCTGTGGTTTCGAAGCCGTTCCCTATTCGCACCGTGATGTGTACATGCCCATTACGCCGCTTTTTCACGTCCACGCCTGGGGTTTTCCACTGGTAGCCACGATGCTCAACAATAAGCAAGTGTACCCCGGCCGCTACGAACCGGAGATGCTGCTCAGCCTACTCATAAAAGAAAAGGTTACGTTTTCGCACTGTGTGCCGACGATCCTGACGATGCTAGTAGGCAGTCCGGTGGCGAAGCAAGTGGATTTGTCCAACTGGAAGGTCGTTATCGGCGGTTCGGCGCTCACGCGTGGCCTCGCCAAAGCCGCCCTCGACCTTGGCATCAATGTGTCGCAGGGCTACGGGATGTCCGAAACCGCGCCCGTGATGTCGATCGTGCATTTGAACGACGAGCAAATGGCTTGGGACCAAGAGCAGCAGCTCGATCTGCGTACCAAGGCGGGCCGCATCGCGCCGTTTGTAGAGATGCGCATTCAGGATGCTCAGGGCGATTTCCTGCCGCACGACGGCAAGACCGTGGGTGAAATCGTGGCCCGTGGCCCATGGATGACGCAAGGGTACTTCAAAGACCCCGAAAATTCGGAAAAACTCTGGAAAGGCGGCTGGCTGCATACGGGCGACGTCGGTTCCATCGGGCCTGACTACTACGTGACGATTACCGACCGCGTGAAAGATGTCATCAAAACCGGTGGCGAGTGGGTATCGTCGCTCGACATCGAGAATATTTTCTCCCAAATCGAAGGCATCGCCGAAGTAGCCGTAGTCGGTTTGCCCGACGAGCGTTGGGGCGAACGGCCTTACGCCGTCGTGGTGGTTCAGCCCGAATTCGCGGAGCGTCTTAGCAAGGAGAGTATCCTGCAACAACTGAATGCCGAAGTCGAAGCCGGAAATATTCAAAAGTGGTACGTCCCCGACAACATCGTTTTTGTGGACGCCATTCCTAAAACCAGCGTGGGAAAACTGGACAAAAAGAAAATTCGGAGTGAGATGGATTTGAAGGCTTGAGCGGCACCATAATCACTTCGAGTCCCGCTTACTCGGTCCCGCTTTGGCTTCCAGCCTGCCGATAAACAGATTCCCGGGCAACCACGTCAGGCGATCTTCAAGCATGAGGTCGATCGGCTTCTGGTCCATGGCCAGCTACCAGCTACGACGACACCAACCACAATTTTAGAGCAAAGGCATTGTGAAGGCCGCATACCCGCCTCAGTTGTCGATTCCTGGATTTATGCGTACCATTGCTTATTCTCCCGATTAACCCAACGTCCTATGCCTCTTGAAGCTAAGCCCTCTTCCGAAGATCTTCATACAGTGCTTGGTTCGGGAGGGTCCATTGGCGATGAGTTGGCAATGGCCCTGCCCGAGTATACCAGCCAAATCAGGCTGGTGAGCCGCTCCCCCAAAAAAGTAAACGACTCCGACCAACTGTTTGCCGCTGACCTGGGGCAGGCCGGGGAGATCGACCGTGCCGTGGCTGGATCGGCGGTAGTGTACGTAACGATCGGCTTTGAGTACAGCGCCAAAGTCTGGCAGGAGAAGTGGCCGCCATTCATACGAGATGTCATCGCAGCCTGCCAAAAACACGCAGCCAAACTGGTTTTCTTCGACAATATGTACATGTACGATCCCGATCACCTGAATCCGATGACCGAGGAAACGCCCATGCGTCCGACCAGTCAGAAAGGGAAAGTGCGCAAGGAGGTGGTCGATATGATTATGGCCGAGGTAGCCAGCGGGCGATTGACCGCGCTCATCGCGCGGTCAGCGGACTTTATCGGTCCCAAGAATAGCGTGATCGTGGAGCTGGTCTATAAGAATTTTCAGAAAGGAAAGAAGGCCGATTGGTTTGCGGACGTGAACAAGCTGCACAACTTCACTTTCACCACCGACGCCGGTCGCGCCACGGCTTTACTGGGTAATACGCCCGATGCCTACGGCCAGGTGTGGCATTTGCCTACCGACCAGTCCAAACTTACCGGCAAACAGTGGATCGCGTTATTTGCCCACCAGATGGACGTTGAGCCGAAGTGCCGGGTACTTCCCGTTTGGATGATGGGGCTGCTCGGAATTTTTATTCCCGTCATGAAGGAGTTTAAGGAAATGGCTTACCAATACGACCGTGATTACGTGTTTGACAGTACCAAATTCGAGCGAAAGTTCGGTATAAAGCCCAGCAGCCCGATTCACGCCGTGCAAACGATTGTAGACGAGATGGGGAGGGAATCTGTGTAATCGTGTAATCTAGCTTAGTTCATGCAGGTAGCCTATCACACCGGCCAAGGCCGCACTATTCAGCATTTAAACAACCGTTCAGTTGCCTACGCGACGTCCCTTCTGAGTTTCGTTTTGGCGGTTGACCTGGTTGAGCAAATCTTTGCTGACGAAGAGCCGTGAGCCAACGCCCGTCTGAATGTCGAAGGTATTGCCGTTGTAGTCGAACTTATTGTTGTCGGCCGTTTCTAGGAAGTACTGGTTTCCCTGCAAGATGAAGTGCATACCCTCCTTATCTTTTTGGGTATCGTCGAACGATACGTTGATCGAGCTCGCCGTGTTGCTCATCACCACACCCGGCGTAAAAGGGCGCACATTGATCGTCTGTACCGTTTTGCCATTTTGAATGCTGATTTTCCCTTCGGCGTCCACCCCAATATCGTTGGCATTGACACCCTGCCGCTTGATCATCACGGGCTTGTCATTGTAAAACTGCACCTTGGATAGCTCGATTCCGGCGCCTTCCAAAGTACCGCGCAATTCCTCGGTGAAAACCGTAAAATTGGTGAAGGGAACAGTAGCGGGCGCGCAGGCGGCCATGCACACAGACAGAAGTAGAACGAGCAGGGGAGTTTTGGCTATTTTCATTATTTACTAGTAGGATACGAGACGAACAGGAAAGACAAATCAGAGAAAGGCATCAGTTGATTTTGGCCCAACTTTAAACCGCACCGGCGGCCCGGCTTCAACTTTAAACTGAACTGCAATATTACCCAAATTGCCACCGACATACCAACCTTACACTCAAAATGAATCGTAGGGCTGTCAATATGTCAGCGGTGGCGATTTTTTTGGTAATGGAACGCAATTTTCGAAGCGCTATTGTAAGCAAAATATTATTTGAATCATTCTCAAAAAACCAAACAACAACTATATGGACGCAACGACTCAGGAAAAAGGGACGCTGAGCATACACACGGAAAACATCTTTCCGATCATCAAGAAATTTCTTTACTCAGATCATGAAATATTCCTGCGCGAGCTGGTATCCAATGCTGTGGATGCGAGCCAAAAGGTCAAGCAATTAAGCGCATTCGGAGAATTTGGGGGTGAAATTGGGGAGTTGAAAGTAACGGTCAAGCTCGATAAAGAAACTAAGACCATCACCGTCAGCGATCGCGGCATCGGCATGACCGCCGACGAGATCAAGAAGTACATCAACCAGATTGCCTTCTCGGGCGCGACAGAATTCGTCGAGCAGTATAAAGACAAGGAAGGCGGCAAGGAAAACATCATCGGCCACTTTGGCCTGGGTTTCTACTCGGCCTACATGGTAGCTTCCAAGGTCGAGATCATCACAAAGTCATACAAGGAGGGTGCCGAAGCGGTGCATTGGGAATGCGATGGCTCCACGGAATTCGAGATCGGTCCCGCCGAGCGGGAGGATCGGGGTAGCGACATCATCCTGCACATCGCGCCCGATTCGGAAGAGTTTCTGAATGAATTCAGGATCAGGGAGATTCTCGAAAAATACGGTAAGTTCCTGCCGATCGAAATCGAGTTTGAAGACAAAGTTATCAATAATCCCAATCCGATTTGGACGAAGAACCCGGCTGATTTGACGGATGAGGACTACATTGGTTTCTACAAAGAACTGTACCCCTACAGCGAGGATCCGCTTTTCTGGATTCACCTGAATGTCGACTACCCTTTCAACCTGACCGGGGTACTTTATTTCCCGAAGTTGAAGAATGATTTCCAGGTGCAGCGCGAAAAAATCAAACTGTACAGCCGCCAGGTATTTATCACCGACGAGGTCAAGGACATCGTGCCTGACTTCCTGCAACTCCTGCACGGCGTGATCGACTCACCGGATATTCCGCTCAATGTGTCGCGTAGCTACCTGCAGGCCGATGGCAACGTCAAAAAGATCAATGGGTACATTACCCGTAAGGTAGCCGACAAGCTGGCCGAGATTTTCAAGAACGACAGGGAAGGTTTCGAGAAAAAATTCGACGACATCGGGCTGTTTGTGAAGTACGGTATCATCAGCGACGATAAGTTTTACGACAAAGCCAAGGATTTTTGCCTGGTCAAGAACGTCGACGGCAAGCACTTCACGTTTGATGAGTACCGGGAATCGATCAAGGAAAATCAGACCGATAAGGACGGCAAAGAAGTATGGCTCTACACCAATGACCCGCAGAAGCAAGATGCCTTCGTGGATTCGGCCAAAAAGCGGAGCTACGATGTACTGCTGCTTGATTCCGTGATCGATGCGCACTTCATTGGGGTATTGGAACAGAAGCTGGAAAAGGTAAGCATCAAGCGTGTCGACGCCGACCCGATCGACAAGCTGATCGAGAAAGATATTACGCTGGAAAGTGTGCTATCCGATGAGCAGACAGAGAAAGCCAAGACGCTCTACGAGGAGCTGATCGGTTCCAAGTCCGCCACGGTGCAGGTCGAGGCGATGCCCGCCGACGAACTGCCGGTGGTCATTACCTACCCCGAGTTCATGCGCCGCATGACCGACATGCAGGCGACGTCGGGTCAGCCCTCGATGTTTGGCAATATGCCCATGATGTACTCGGTGTCGGTCAACGCCAACCACCCGCTGACCCAGAAAATACTGGATACCGAGGACACCGACCAGCAAAAGGCCCTCGCCAAGCAAGCTTACGATTTGGCATTGCTGGCCCAGGGAATGCTGAGTGGCAAAGCGCTGACTACCTTCGTCCAGCGGACGGTCAGCGGTTTGTAGTTGTACTTGACTTCCCAAAAGCTTTGAGCTATCGGGAAGTTGGAGAACACTTTCAGTTTTGGCCCGGATGGAAACATCCGGGCTTTTGTTTTAAGTTTTTTTAAGACGCAGCTTCGGAGGTAGTAAGTTTTCTTTGTAAGAAAAAACGATGAGAATCTCACTGCTGATTTGTCTCTTGCTTTTAAGTGTTCTCTCCTTTGGACAGACTCAGAGTGAGATGGAAGAAATTGAGAAGGAAAATTTCTATCGAGGCTTTAAACTTGTTGAGAAAGGAGATACAATACGGTTTTTCGTCGTATCGAAGCCGGGTGAGGAGCAAATTAAAAAACCATTGATATTGTATAGACAGGGTTCTTCTTTACCTATTCCCATCTTTACTCGTTATCCCGAAGGGGTCTCTATCAATGCAATCCCCTCACAGTTTCCAGATTTTTTGAATAAGTACCATATCGTAGTACTAGCCAAGCCCGGTGTGCCATTAATTTTCAATGCATCAGAAGTGAGCAACTATTTTGATAAAGTTGTTAATCAGCGTCTAGCTTCAAAAAACTACATAGAAAATAATCATTTGGATTATTATGTTATTGATGGGTGAATTATCTTGTAAAGAACGCTATTTCCTTCTTTTGAAAGAATGAGACCAGTAATTCGGTATCTTTTCTAATCTCTTCAATTTTTTCCACCAACGCTTCCGCCAAGTCTGCAAGATTGAGGAACACTTGATTCTTCAACTCTCTTTTCAACTGGCTCCATAGAAGCTCGACCGGGTTGAGTTCAGGGCTATATCCGGGCAAAGAAACCAGATGAACCCTGCCCTTCCTGCGCGAGAGGAACTTTTTGACCGCTTTGCTGCGGTGGATCGTCGCCCCGTCCCACACCACGATCAGGTTCTTGCGGCGGTAGCTTCGGCACAGGTACTCCAGAAAACCGGTCACCCCCTCGCTGTCGTAAGCCTTGTCCTGCCCGCCGACGTACAGCTGCCCGTTGGGTGCC
Source organism: uncultured Cytophagales bacterium (assembly GCA_963803495.1). Classification (GTDB taxonomy): domain Bacteria; phylum Bacteroidota; class Bacteroidia; order Cytophagales; family Spirosomataceae; genus Persicitalea. The sequence goes on along the minus strand of CAWDMP010000002.1, from coordinate 4,775,579 downwards.
ATCGCGGCGATCAAACTCAGGTGCTCCTTCCCCGCCTTCTGCTCGATGACGGGTATCCGGCCTTTCGGGGCCCAAGTCCGGCTCACGTGCGGGAGCAGGTAAAACCCCGATTCGTCTACGTACACGATGACCCGGTTCTCGTCCTCAGCTTTTTTTTAAACCCGGCACCGTCTATGCATCAAACAGAGCACTGAATTTCTTAGTTGAAAAATCCTGGATAGATACCCGGAAAATTGTAGTTGTGGGAGGATCAGAAGGGTATAACATCGTAGCTAAGTTGGCAACGATCAACAAAGCCATTACACACTTGGTGGCCTATTCTGGTATTCAGTACGGTAGATTCGATTATCTGATAAAGGAACAAAGGCATGAGTATTTGACAGGTCGAGCCAGCGCTTTGGAAACTCAGCAAAGGATGGATTCGCTGTACGTAGTCTGGAAAGACATTTGTGCAAATCCAAAATCAGTAACAAGAAGAGATTTTGACACCAATTACGCTTGGTCCTCATTCTCCGAGCCTCCAATCAACAGTCTGATTCAGTTAAATATCCCTCTCTATATCTCGTATGGTACCCTTGACGACGACTGGGAAATCGTGGAAGGAAATGACATACTACCAATTCGATTTATAAGAGCTGGTAAAACGAATCTTACTCTGCGCCCTTGTCTCGACTGTGATCATATGCTTTACGAGATCAAAAAGGATGCGCAAGGAAACGTGGTTGAAAAGATTGACCGGAACAGAGAATTCGTTAGTGACTATATGATTTGGCTCGACGAGCACTAAGTCTAACGAACCTCCCAAAAGCTTAGCGCAAGACGGCTAGTCCTTCTTTGTTTCTAACTTTCAACTAGTCATGCCCTCCCTCCTAATAAACGCTCTTGCACAGTCGCCAACTCTTCCCAATGACCATCGCGGGCCAGGGCGGCCTGCTGGGGCCAGCTGGCAGGATCGTGTATTTGGAAACGAGCACCGGCCGCCGAAAGTAGCCTAGACAAATGCTTCGGATCAGAAGAGGCAAGGCGCGCAAAAGTGCGGATACCGTCGGCATTCAGCAGCTCTTCGATCTTGGGCCCAACGCCTTCGATCACTTTCAGATCATCAGCCGCCGACTCGATGGCGGTATCGGTCTCGACGATGAAAGCGTTGACCACGGGCGGCGGCACGGCAATGGCCGGTGCGGGTGCCGCAATCGCCGCTGGTACCGGAACGGGCACCACTTCCTGATGCGTGCTGGCCCGGCATTCAGCCAACTCGGCGCGCCGATCGGCAATATCCTCGCGCAGGTTTTTGATGCGCCCCGACAGGATAAGGCGCGCCAGGAGCCAGCCCACAAACGCGGCCGCCGCCAACAAAATGAGTATCTCCGAAATCGCGACCGTCCGGCTCATGGGGTTCAACTGCAATAATATCATGTAGGTAGGGTAGATACTGGATTCTGGATATTGGACTTATTTGATGATGCGCCCTTTACTGAGGACATCCTGCCAGGCTTTCAACTCATCCCAGCGCCCATCGGCGGCCATCTCGGCTTGTCGGGGCCACGTTCCGGGGTCGTGCATTCGGAAGCGCTTGCCAGCCGCCCGCAGGATGTCGACCAGCTGTTCATGGGGTGCGTCGCCCAGGTGGCGAAACGTGAGGATACCTTCCTTGTTGAGCAGTTCTTCTATTTTAGATCCTATGCCTTCTACCAGTTTCAGGTTGTCTGCCGCAACGGGAACCCCGGCCGGGGGCTTAGCCGAGGGGGCAGTAACTACCCGATCGATAGGCTCGGGGGCAACAAACTTAACGGGTTCGGCGGGCGCGGCTACAGGTACTACGGGAGGTACCTCAGCCACAGCGGCCGGAGCCGCGGGTACCGAGATGGCTTTGGACTCGCGACAGTCGATGAGCGCGCCATCGAGTTCGTCCAATTCGGCTTCGAGCTGCACGGCCACCTTACGACTGCCGCGGTACCCGATGATATAGCCGAGGATGGCCGCCACGACCAGCATGACGATTTGCTGCCACATGGCATCGGGCAGATTCAGGGGATTGAGTTCAAACATGTCGGATTTCTATCATTGATTTTTACCACTGTTTTCCTGCCGGCCCATGATGAATGGCCAGCCTTCTCACTTCACCACGATGTCGACCCGGCGGTTGGCGCGGCGACCCGCAGCCGTAGCGTTCGATTCCTTGGGCTGGCTTTCGCCTTTGGCTTCGGTGGCGAGCTGCCCGGCGGCGATTCCGGCTTTGATGAGCTGTCTCTTGACTACCTCGGCGCGTGATTTGGAGAGCCGCAGGTTCGAAGCTTTCTCCCCTTCGTTGTCGGTGTGGCCGGTAAGTACCAGTTTCTTATCCTTGTTGACGGCCAGGTACTTGACAGCTTCTTCCACAAACTGACGGTTGGCGCTGGTCTTGATGTAGTCGGCGCTGGCGGTGGGGAAGTACAGATCCATGGGTTCAAAAACGCCTTCGTATTTCTGGGCGTTAGCCAGGCCCTCCTCGCTATCGGGAATAGGCGCGATGAAATTGAAACCGATGCCACCGCGCATGGAATCAGGACTAAACACGATGTCGTCCATCAACTGGCTGCTGGTAGTCAGCGATTCGGTTGCTACGCCCAGGCTTATGAGGTAGGATTTGATGCCTTCGGCGCGGGCAATACCCAGGTCGGAATAGGTGGTGGGGTTGGTTTCGGACGAAGCGTAGTACCCCACGATGTCGAGTTTTTCGGCGGGGTTGGCTATCAGATAAGTACCCAGTGAATCCAGTTCAGAACGGACGGCGCTCAGGTTGGCATCGGCGCCCGATCTGGCAAAACCAAAGTTGCCATCAGTTTGCAGGCTAAGGTCCCGGCCGTTGGTGATGTAGAGTGGCGTGACGACGACGGGCGCCGTGGCGGCGGGTACCTCCGGGGGGGGGGCGCAGAGTTCTTTGATTTTGCAAACATGCCAGTACGTCGAAAGACCCATCCAGACGAAAAGGGCAATCCACCAGGGAGCGTTATTGGAAGCCATGAATAGAGAACGGTTTTGGGTAGGTAGTTGGGACTGGCAATTTCAGTTTTGTCACGCTAAATGTATGATTCTGGAACTTAAAGCACAATTTTTATTATATATAATCAAAAAAGGCCCGCACATCGGTGGATATGCGGGCCTTTCTTATGAAGATAGCCGTACTAACGGTTCATTGAAATCAGGAATTCTTCGTTGTTGCGGGTACCTTTCATGTTCTCGAGGATAAAGTCCATCGACTCCATCGGGTTCATGTCGGCCATGTGCTTGCGCAGAATCCACACCTTTTGCAGCGACTCTTTGTCCAGCAGCAGATCTTCGCGGCGGGTACCGGAAGCCACCACGTCGATGGCTGGGTACACGCGCTTGTTGGAGAGCTTGCGGTCGAGCTGCAATTCCATGTTACCGGTACCTTTGAACTCTTCAAAAATCACTTCGTCCATTTTGGAGCCGGTGTCGATCAGTGCCGTGGCGATGATCGTGAGCGAACCGCCTTTTTCGACGTTACGCGCCGCGCCGAAGAAACGCTTGGGTTTGTGCAGCGCATTGGCGTCCACACCACCCGACAGAATCTTACCCGACGATGGTACCACGGTGTTGTAGGCCCGCGCCAGGCGCGTGATGGAGTCGAGCAGGATCACGACATCGTGTCCGCACTCGACCATACGTTTGGCTTTTTCGAGCACGATGCTGGCCACCTTCACGTGGCGGTCGGCGGTTTCGTCGAAGGTAGAAGCGATCACCTCGGCGCGTACGCTGCGCTGCATATCGGTCACCTCCTCGGGCCGCTCGTCGATGAGCAGAATGATGAGGAATACTTCGGGGTGATTGCGCGTGATGGCGTTGGCGATTTCTTTGAGCAGTACCGTCTTACCAGTTTTGGGCTGCGCCACGATCATACCGCGCTGTCCCTTACCAATCGGGGCGAAGAGGTCGAGTACCCGGGTGCTATACTGGTCGGGCCGGGTGCTGAGGTTGAGTCTTTCTTCGGGGAAAAGTGGGGTCAGGTACTCGAATGGTACCCGATCACGGATTTCCTCGCTCGTTTTGCCATTGACAGTCACCACTTTGAGCAGGGCAAAGTACTTCTCGCCTTCCTTCGGCGGACGAATCTGCCCTTTGACGGTATCACCGGTTTTCAAGCCAAATAGTTTGATTTGCGAAGGCGAGACGTAGATATCGTCGGGGCTGGCGAGGTAGTTGTAGTCCGCCGAGCGCATGAAACCGTAGCCGCCATCCTGCATGATTTCAAGTACCCCTTCGTTGGTGATGAGGCCATCGAACTCGCGCACGTAATTGTTGTAGTTGCGCTTTATCTTATTGGTCTGATCCTGACGCGCCTCGGGGCTTTGGCGATCGTTGCCATTCTTGCGTTTGTTGTTGCGGTTATCGTTGTCGCGGCGGTCGTTATTACGGCTGTTGCTGTCATTGTCGTCCTCGCCCTGATCATCCGGTTTCTCGACCGCTTTGGTTTCGGTCGAATCACCGTCTTCTACTTTTGTGTCGGCGGCGTTCGTCTCCTTTTGGTCCGCTCCCTTTTTTTCGCTCACCGCCTCGGCTGCTTTCTCCTCATTCGCGTCCGCATCGGGCTGACCGTCGTTCTTCTCAGCCCTCGGGGAGTCCGACCCTATCTTTTTGGCACTGGCGCCTACTTTGGCGGGACGGCCCCGGCGGGTGGGGGTTTTCTCGGCCTGGTTCTCTTCGGGCGACACGAAAGTGATCGGCTCTGCTTCGGCGACTTCCTCGGCTGTTTCGGTTTCTTCTTCCGAGTCAGTACGGCGGGCGCGCTTCTTCTTGGGTTCGGCGGCCGGCTTACGCTTAGGCGCAGCCTTGGGGGCCGAAACCTCCTCGGCCACGGGCATCACAGCCTGTTCACCAAGAATTTTATAAATAAGTTCTTTCTTGGAAAGCTTGCCGTAGTCTTTGATCGCAAACTTTTCCGCAATAGTTCTGAGCTCCGAGAGGAGCTTCAAATTCAGTTCATCAATTGTAAGCATAGGGGAATGAATCGGCAAAGCAAGGCTCTACCAGCTAAGTGATTGGTAACGGATGTTAGGTATCGGAATGATAGTGAAAAAGTGGTAGGTAAGGAAGGGCCGGGACTCACGGATGCCTAGGGCAACGCGCACAAGACGGCGGGGTTCCAGGCGAATAATTTACCTTGATTGCAGGATGTTTTAAAAGAAAAGCGCCTTGGCTGGCGGGTAGTTTGGAGAAATAGGTCGGGGAATTGGGTTGCAAAGTACGGCACAGTAGCCGGAAATGCAAGTTTTGATCGCTCACCCAACAACTATTTTAACCACTATTAGGTTCATTGGCCTCATTATGGCCCCAGGAACCAGGGTTTCACGCTCAAAACAACACAGGCAGGATTACTTTGTGTTCAGCGGACCTACCTATATTGAAGGTGTTGATCTTCCTTATTGATGATAGCGGCGGGTGTCGGACGGAGTAATTCCGCGCCGGGTTAGCTAATCTGCGAATAAAAGAAGAATTTTGCGGAATCATGAACATCGTAGTCGATTCGGGCAACACGTATTCCAAAGTGGGCTGGTTCGAGGGAGACGCGCTGATCCGCCATGAGGGCAGGCTTTCTTTTTCCGAACTTGTGGATGTGCTGCGGGTGTCGGTCGCCGATCGGATTCTTTACGCCTCGGTCGGTCGCCCGCTCGAAGAATTTCGTGGGGCAGTCCAACCATTCGCACCCATTTTGCATCTGGATAACCAAACGCCCCTGCCGATTACCAAAAACTACGACACCCCGGCCACGCTGGGCGTAGATCGGCTGGCGGCGGCGGTGGGGGCATCGGCGCTTTTTCCGGGCGAGGACCGGCTGGTGATCGACATGGGTACCTGTATCACCTACGACTACGTGGATCGGGCCGAGTGCTTTCAGGGCGGGGCTATTTCTCCGGGAATGCGTATGCGATTCAGAGCGATGCATACGTTTACTGAGCGCCTTCCCCTGGTCGAACCCGACGCTTCCCCCGCGCTCATTGGTAAAAGTACCCGCGATGCTATGCTGAGCGGGGTAATGAACGGCCTCGCGGCCGAGTTGACCGGATTCATCGACCGCTACCGCACGACTTATCCTGATTGCCGGGTGGTACTGTGCGGGGGCGATGCGCCTTATTTTGAAAAGCTGCTCCCGGCGCCAGTCACCGTGGTCGCAGAACTTGTACTGATTGGATTGAACCGTATTTTAAATCATAATGTCGCTTTACAACCTCAATAAATTTTTCCTTACCGCCCTCGTCGGGCTGACTTCCTTACTGTTGGGTCATTCTGAAAGCTACGCTCAGGGTTTGGGCAACTCGCCTTACAGTGTCTTGGGGGTGGGCGAAATATACAGCGATGCGTTTTCCAGCAACTTGGGCATGGGAGAAGCGGGCGTAAGTACCAGCAATGGCATTCACATCAACAACCTCAATCCGGCGCTTTGGATACGCAACCGCTTCACGACTTTTGAATTCGGGGCCATCGGACAGTACAAGCAGATCAGTTCAGCCAACGCTTCACAACGCGACTTCGGCGGCAACCTGGCCTACCTGGCTTTGTCGTTACCAGCTAAGCCCCGCTGGAAAGTAGGTATAAGCCTGAAGCCTTACAGTTTCGTCGATTTTCAGAGCCGTACCAGCGCCAAGGTGCCGGGTACCATCTACGATACCGAGTACCTGTACTCAGGAAAAGGCGCGATCAATAAGGTAGCGCTGACCAACGCTTTTCAGATAGGCAAGTACCTGAGCCTGGGTCTGGAAACGGGCTACCTGTTCGGTAACGTGCGGCGCGCCTCGGAGTCGCAGCTGGTCATCGGCGACGGGCTCGACTACCTCGTGAGCCGCAATGAGCGCACCGGCTACTCCGATTTTTCTTTCAAGGGGGGCGCGGCCGTGCGCTTGCCCATCAAAAAAGAAGATAAACTGTACCTCAACCTGGGAGGTGCCTACACGTTCGGCACCGATCTCAACGCCAGGCAGACCACGAGTTTCGAACTGACCAACAATACCTTTCCGATCGGTACGCCCGATACGCTGTCCAACAACGCCAAAGGGAACGTGCGCCTGCCTTCGCAGTTTCAGATCGGGGCCAGCCTGGAATGGCCATATAAACTCACACTGGCGGTCGATTATTCCATGCAGAGCTGGTCGCAGTACCGCAGCTTCAACGACAACAACGACAACCTGACCAACGCCGGCCGCATTCACGCGGGTATGGAGTACATTCCGTCGTTTTCCAATAGTGCGCCTTACTTCAAGAAGGCCGAGTACCGCCTCGGTTTCAGCCACGGCAAAATACCCTACAATCCGGGTGGGATGGATCTGAAAGATACCAATCTCACCTTTGGTACCACCTTCCCAATCAACGGCGGCAGTTCCTTCACGCTCTCGCTCGTGGGCGGTATTCGCGGCGTAGCCAGTACACAGTCGATCAGGGAACGCTACGGCCGGGTAGTGTTGGGCATCACGCTGGTCGATCCTACTTGGTTTCAGCAGCAACGCATCGACTAGTACCCTGGGCCGGACGTACCTCTCCTGATGAATATTAAAATTCTTTACTTCGTTGTATTCGCCTTATCGCTCTCGGCTTGCCAGGAGAAGCAGGATCCTACTTTGACGCAGTACAAGGGTCCGGTGGAGGAAATAAACGATGTACTGCTCCAATACAGCGAGGAGGGCAAACTTCAGGGTAGTGGTGGAAACGCCGACTCAGTACCGCTACCAAAACGACGACAAGGTTTTTCCCGATACCGTCAACATCAATTTCTACGATGCAACGGGAAGCCAGGTCGTCACGACCCTTCGCTCCGATTCCGGCCGGTTCGATCAGCGAAGCAGCCAGTACATCGTCAAAGGAAATGTGGTGGTAGTCAACAAGGTGGAGCAGCGACGCCTGCAAACGCCGGAATTGTACTGGAATCCCACGACACAAAAAGTCTTCACCGAGAAAAAGGTATTGATCGAAAACCTGGTGACTGGCTCTTTCACCAAAGGGACCGGCCTGGACGCCAATCAGGATTTTTCGTACATGAGCATCCGCAAGCCATCGGGCATCTTCGACGTAGATCCGGGAATGCAGTAGTAGTTGAAAGTTGAAACGGGGCGCCCCGAGGCGTTGAAAGTTGCTAAAAAGTCACTCGTCAACGCCGCTCTACTCAACTCCCTTTGCAATAATTAGATAGACATGATTCTAATTAGCCCAACGTCTAATATCTAAAATCCTCTCTCCTCCGTCTTCATTCGCACCGCTTCAGCATCGTCGTGACGGAATCGGTGCGGGTGTAGGTGGTTTCACCGCCCCAGCTATTGTTGACATAGGTCACGATTTCGGCAATTTCGATGTCGGTCAACCGGGGGTTGGCGGGCATCGGGCGGTTATAGGATTTCCCGTCCACGACTATTTTCCCGGCCAGGCCATTTTTGATGATGCACACCAGCGTTCCGGTGGCCGATACGTACTTCGTGCCCACGATCGGGGGATATAAGTTAGCTAACCCTTTGCCGTCGGCCTGATGACAGTTGGCGCAGTTAGCAGTGTAAAGTTGGTAACCTTCGGAGTAGTACTGATCTCGCTTCACCTCTTCCTTGCTGCCGCAGGCGGCGAAGGTACTTATGAGGAGTAGTAAAAGCGGTATGCGGATGTATTTCAATAGGATGTGCTTTGCCAACGCGCTTATTTATACTCAGCGAGGAGCCGGTCGATGTCTTTCATGAGTTTTTCGGTGCCTTCGTCGGTGGTGCCGTCGTACATGCCGCGCACCCGGCGGTCCTTGTCGACCAGCACGAAAGCGCCGCTGTGGATGTACCCCCCCTCGGCGGCTTCGTCTTCCTTGGCCGTCACGAGGTAATGCCCCTGGCCGATGTCGTAGATTTCGTCTTTGGGTCCGGTCAGGAAAGTCCACTGGGTACCCTGCACCCCCAAATCGTCGGCGTATTTTTTGAGTACTTCGGGCGTATCGTGCGTGGGGTCGATGGAGTGCGATAGGATCATGAAGTCGGGATTGTCCTTGAATTTATCATAAACCTTGATCATCTGCCGCTTCATGACCGGACAAATCGTGGGGCAGGAGGTAAAGAAGAAATCCGTCACATAGATTTTACCGGCCACGTCGGCCTGGGTCACGGTACTCCCCGCCTGATTGACGAAAGAAAAATCTGGAATCGTGTTGTACACCGTGTCGGTCACCATTCTCCCGTCCACCTCGCGGGTCACGGCGTCGCGCTCACCCAATATCGGTAAGCGATCAGAGGATTGCCCGCATCCCACCATTGTGAGCGCAACAGTGATTATCAAACCGTATTTTATAAGAACATTCATTTTTTCTGGGCTAAAATTAAGGTTTTCAAGTAGTTGAGTATCGCTGACCTGTCTTGTCTCCCCACCAGTTATCAGGCTAAATCTGTTCTGTCTGTGCACTAAGTAAATCCAGAATCCAAGATCTAACATCCACCCAAAACCGTCACTACTTCAAAAAAGCCTTTGCGGCTTCGATGCTTTTATCGGTTCGTTCTTTCACTGAAAGAATTTTCTCCTTTTCGAGTCGAAAATAAACCAGTGCGTCACCCGTCGGAAGTGCTTTGGCCGAGTCGCCACGGTAGGTGTACATCCAATCCATCATCAGGCTGTCGGCAGTGGTCAATTCCTGGTTTAGTTCAAGGGCTTTGAGTCGCTGCTCGGCCTGGGTCGTGCTGGCCACCCCCTCCTGTTGCAAACTGTCGAGCTGGGCGATCCGAGCCCTCAAATCCTTTTGCAGGGTATTGATCGTCGAGATCTGAGGCATCACTTCGTCGTGAATTTCCATCACCTCATTTTCTGTTTCCTGTACCTTGTCGGCATCTTGATTACAAGCATAAAATGCGGTGGCAAAGCACACTGCGAGGGCTATCTTTTTAAACATGGTGGCTGGTTTAGAGGGCTACGCGGTCGATGGTAATGTATATCAAAATAACTTCGTCTGAGTCTTCTCGGTCATTTGTTCGGTAGAGAGGGTCAGGATCTCACGGGCGTTGTTGACCACAGTTTCCGAAGGTTTATTACCCCCGATCATTTGGGCAATTTCCCCTACCCTTTCCTCAAAACCTAACTTCCTGATGCGGCTCACGGTTTTGGCCGACGAGTGATCTTTGTAAACAAAATAGTGCGCCGAGCCCTGCGCTGCGATTTGGTGGAGGTGCGTGATGGCGATAATCTGGTGGGTCTTCGCCATTTGGCGCATCATATTACCCATTTTAATAGCAATTTCGCCCGAAACCCCCGTGTCGATTTCGTCGAAGACGATGGTAGGGAGTTTCCGCTTATCAGCCAGGATGTACTTGATCACCATCATCAGGCGCGAGAATTCACCGCCCGATGCAACGTTGCGCAGCTCCTGCGGGCGAATGCCCTTGTTGGCACTGAACAGGAATGAAATGAAGTCGATCCCTTCGGTGGTAGGCGGCGCCTCGGAGGTTTCGATGTTGATCGAGGCGTTGGGCATTCCCAGGTCTACCAGTCCCTCACAGATGTTTTTCTCGATGGACTTGCACACCGCCTTGCGCGCGGCCGAGAGTTTTCGAGCGCTTTGCATCATCTTCTCCCGGGTCCGTTCCGTTTGGCGAAGGGCTTTGGCCAGCTCGTCGTCCATGTTGAGTACCTTGCTCACCTTATTTTCCAGATCCGACAGGATCGTCAATACTTCATCCACCGTTTTCACCTGGTGTTTTTGCTGAAGCTGATAGATCAAGTCGAGGCGTTCGCGTACGATGGTACTACGATCGTCGTCCACTTCCACCAGGCTGCTGGCGTTGTTGATCTCATTAGCCAGATCCCGCAACTCGATTAGGGTACTCTGAGCGCGGTCGCGAAGCGGTGTGTACTCTTCCACAAGCCTGCTGGTTTGGGTCAGGGTGCCTACGGCATTTTTGAGCAAATCCAAAATCGACTGTTCGGGATTATCGAGGTAGTCGAAAGCTAATTGCAGTTTTTCTTTGATTTCGACGGCATTTTCCAGGATGTTCAACTCCCTTTCGAGCGCATCCTGTTCATCGGCCTGCAAACTAGCCTCCGAGAGCTCTTCGTACAAAAAATTATTGTAGTCGAATTCACGCCGCAACCGGTCGGAATCCTTTTTGAGTACCTCGTACTGCTCCTTCGCCTGCCGGTAGGTACGAAAATCGGCGCGGTACTTCTTGAGTAGCTTTTCGGTTTGGGCGTATACGTCCACCACCTGCAACTGAAATTCGTTGTTGCCCAGCATAATCGAGTCGTGCTGGGAGTGAATGTCCATCAATTCGCTGGTCACCCGGCGGAGCGTGTCCAGGTTGACCGGCGTGTCGTTTACGAACGCGCGCGACTTGCCGGCCGGGCTGATTTCCCGCCGCACGATGCAGTGCGTGCCGAAGTCGAGCCCCTCTTCTTCAAAAATATGCTCGAGTACGTAACCCGATACGTCGTAAGTACCCTCGATCACGCATTTCTTGGTAGGATCGTACAGCGACTTTCCGTCGGCACGGTTGCCTAACAGCAGTCCGATGGCCCCCAGCATGATGGATTTACCGGCTCCGGTCTCCCCCGTGATGATATTGAGCTGCGCATCGGGCGACAGTTCGAGGTGCTCGATGAGCGCGTAATTTTTTATTAAGAGATTGGCAAGCATAATGGTGTTCTTCCAGGCTTTCGCGGCGAAGTTAGCAAGATTTCAACAATACAAAAGCCGAGGCCGTTCAGCCCGATGCAGGTATTTTGGCGAGAATAAAATTAAGAAAAAATAACGGGAAGCTGGGTGCTAAGTCCCGGGTAAGGCTACCTTATCGTGCACGATTTCAGCGACTTCCGTCACCAGAATCCGATGGGCATGGCCACGTAAATCATTGATAATGAGCGAGCCGTCTGAAAAACTACTCAATCGTCCAAATACGGTACGGTCGTCGCGGCACACGACATTCACTTCCACGCCCAGTAGGTCGGGCAGCGCGGTCGCGATCGAACCGGGGAAAATCCGAAGGAGGCGTTTGCTCATGAATGGTGGGTACCGGTCAGGGAGGAGGTCAGGCTTCCAACCTATTGAATCAACCGCCGGTACAGTTCGGTTTTAGTAGGGTCCACCGCCGAAAGCAGCGTGTAGGCCTGCTGCCGCTCATCGGGCGAAGCTTCACGCATGATGTTGTACAGCTCGTCGGATTTGCCATCGAAAAAAGAATTGATCATGACCGCACCCGGACGCAACTGCGACACCTGCTTGGCGGTAGTGAGCAGTTCCATCGTCTTTTTACGGGTGAGTCCCGGCGTTTCGGTGGCGGCATCGAGGCCCAGGCGGTAGTATTCGTACAACGATTCGCGGAAGGGCAGAAACTGCTGGCTCATGAGATTTTCCATCAGCCAGTACCGGCTGCGCGTGTCGCTGGTGCTCTTCCAGTACCTGCTGTACTGCGATGAGTTGGCGGCCAGGTTGGTCAGGTTGAATGCCTTGGTCAGCAATGGGGTGCCTCCCGCCTTGCTGAATGAGTCGTAGTCCATCGTGAGGGCTACGTAAGAATAAAACGCCAGGATGAAGGGCAACTCACCGCTATAGCTGTTTTCGTTAAAAAATATCGGCGTGTTGGGTAGGTAGGTAAAATTGAAGTTGCGGTCCACAAAGCTGAGTAGCACGGTTTCGTAGGTACTGTTGAAAACCGGACGGGTCACGATGAACTGCGCGTTGGCCTCGTAGTTGCCCTGGGCCAGTGATTTGATGAGGTTGATATTCAGCTTGCATTTCACCCTCTCCTCGGGCCCGAACTGATCATTGGTCCAGCGTGAGTTATTCATAAAATCGCTGATGTATGTCTTCAGCTGATTCATCGTCTGCTCGTCGGTTTTTTGTTGGGCCACCAGCTGGTCGTAGTTGAGCGTCACGGTACAGTTCAATTCCTGTGCTTTCAGGTCGATGAAAGCCAGGATCAGCAATACAAATAAAGTTGTTTTTTTGAGGTGGTTTGTCATGCGGTACTCCATTGCGTTACGATGATGTCGAGCAAATCCTGCGCGACTTCCTGTTTCGTTTTCAGTTCGTAGTGGCGCACAAGGTCTTTCCGGTCAATAACGGTGATTTTGTTGGTATCGTGCGCAAATCCCGCGCCAGTATCGTTGAGCGAGTTCAGCACGATGTAGTCCAAGTGCTTCGCCGTCAACTTCTTTCGAGCGTTTTCCAGTTCGTTATCGGTCTCCAGTGCAAAGCCGACCAGTACTTGATTTCCTCGTTTCTTCGGACCCAAGGTACCGGCAATGTCGGTCGTTTTGGTGAGGTCTATCTTAAATTCAGTCTCCTTCTTCTTAATCTTTCGCTCGGCCACCTCCGTAGGCGTGTAGTCGGCGACTGCCGCCGCAAAAACAACCAGGTCACTAGCCTCGAAGTGCTGTCGGGTCGCCTCGAACATTTCCGCCGCCGAGCGCACCTTCACCACCCGCACATCCGCGTCGGCCGTTACGCCCACCGGGCCGCTTACCAGCGTGACGTCGGCTCCCGCGCGAGCGAAGGCATCGGCGATGGCGTAGCCCATTTTGCCCGACGAATGATTGCTGATGTACCGCACCGGATCGAGCGCTTCCTGCGTGGGCCCAGCCGTGATCAGTACGCGTTTGCCTACCACCACCGGCTGGCGGGAAAAATGTCTGTTCAGGTACTCGATGATGTCTTCCGGCTCCATCAGCCGACCCTGACCCACCAACCCGCTGGCGAGCGCACCGTGCGCTGCGGCTAGTACGCTGTTTCCGTAAGATTGCAGCCGTGCGATGTTCTCCCTGGTCGACCCGTGCTGGTACATGTCCAGGTCCATGGCCGGAGCGAAAAAAACCGGACAGCGAGCCGACAGGTATACTGCCGTCAGCAGGTCATCGGACAGGCCATTGGCGCATTTAGCCAGGGTATGGGCAGTCGCGGGCGCGATGATGACAGCATCCGCCCAGAGTCCAAGTTCGACGTGGTTATTCCACTCGCCCGCCTCGTTTCGGATAAATTCCGACAGTGCCGGACGCCCGGATAGCGTAGCCAACGTGAGCGGCGTGATAAATTCCTGCGCCGCGCTGGTCATCAGTACCTGCACTTCTGCTCCGGCTTTCACCAAAAGGCGCACCAAAATAGCCGACTTATAAGCTGCGATGCTGCCGCTGATTCCGACGATAATATTTTTTCCTGCGAGCGACAATGATATCTCTTCGGCTATGTGGCAATAACAAGGTAGCCATGCGGACTCGATCGGTCCACATGGCTACTGCAATTTAAAAGGCAAGATGCAAGATGTACTAGCTGTTCTCTTCCGTCTGACGGTAGGCATGATAGGTCTTGTCGTCCATAAATTCGTCGATCGAAGTACTGCCTGCTTTGGGCATACGCTCGTAGAACTTGGAAATCTCGATCTGCTCGCGGTTTTCAAAAACTTCTTCAAGGTTATCAACCCCCGAGGCAAACTCGGCCAACTTATTATTGAGCTCTTCCTTCATCTTGCTCGACAACTGCCGGGCTCGCTTGGATATGACTGAAACGGACTCGTACAAGTTACCGGTCACAGCCGCTATCTTGTCAGTGTCGCGGGTAATGATGGATGGATTGGTCGTTTTCATAGTACTGAATCTGATTGATGTAAAATGCTTATTTATTTTTGGTATCGGGAGCCGTCGACACCTTGGCCGCAGCGGGCGTGGTGACTTTGTCGGCTTTATCCAGTTTCGCTTTTTCTACCACGGCAATGCGCTCCAGTTCCTCCTCACTGTTGGAGTACAATTTCTCCGCGTCTTTCAGGTAGCCACTCTGCGGGTACTTGTCCACAAAGTCTTTGTAGTACTTCACCGCGTTCTGATAGCGGTCTTTCTGCTTATCGGCGAAACTACTCTTCGCCAGGGTGTACTGCGCATCGACCTTCATGTAAGCAAGTTCCTCGTTGAACTTGGAATCCGGGAAGTCCCGCCGGAAATTTTCGATTGAAATAACCGCCGATTTCAATGAGGCCAAATTGAAATCACTGATTTTGTAATACAATTTGGCTTTTTCGTAGGCTTTCAATTCCAACTTACGGCGCAATTCCAGAATGTAGTTGGTACACTCGTTGCGGAACGGGCTCTCGGGGTAGGCATTGATAAAATCCTGTAAGGCCGAGATCGCCGTCAAAGTACTGGTTTGGTCGAGCGTATGCGGTGCCGAGTCCTTATACAGCGAATAGGCGTGCATGTATAGTGCTTCCTGAGCGTAGTCGCTGCGGGCATAGGTATCATAAAACTTCTTGAACAGGAACTGCGCCATGTTGTACTGCTCCTGCTGGTACTGCGTGTAGGCGTAGTAGAATTGCGCCATTTCCGATTCGGTCCCTCCTTTTAGCAGGGGAATAAGTTCCTCAAAGAGCAGTCCTGCCCGGTAAGCATCCCCTTTTTTGTAGTAGTCCAGTGCCGCCGCATATTTCTCCTTGTCGGTCCCTTTCTTCTGCAACTTGGCAAACTTGCTGCAAGAAGTGATCAGGAAGAAAGCGAGAAATAACGGAAGGTATCGGGTAATGGAGGTTTTTCGCATGGGGCGACAAAAGTAATAAAAAAAGCTACGCAATTCTTAACGAACAGGTAGCTTTGAAAGTATGGTATTATGGCCTATTGCTGATGCCGGACGAGCAGTTTCTTCGTAGCCACCGGCTTTCCGTCGAGAATCAAACTGTAAAAATAAATATTAGTAGGAACCTCACGAGTATTGACCCGTAACTTCCGGGCGTTGCGATCGAGCACAAATTCCGCGATGGGCGAAGAAAGGATATTCATGATCACGATCTTGGCATCCTTCGTCGAACTTTGGATGGAGTAGTCGAACTCAGCGTAATCACTAGCGGGATTGGGGTACACGTTGGAAACTGTGATCCAGTCGTTCGAAAACAACTGGTCTTCGATGCTCTTGGTCTTCTCTTCGGAGCCAATCACACGGCGCTCCGACTTTTCGACCTGCGCCACGTTGCCCAGGCTACTTTCAGATGCGACGGCCGCGGTAGTGTTGTTGAACAACAACGCCCGGTAATAATTATTGAGGGCCTGCGGCTTCTGTAGGGCGAGTGGCTTGTACGATAGCACCGTCGGTTTCGGGACCAGAGTCGGCCGGTCGAGGCCGGTAGTCGGCCGGGTATTCGACATGTCCAATCGGCTGCCGTTGGCGGGCACCTGAGCGCTCACATTTAAGGCTGCCAAGCAGGATGAGCGATAGGAAAGTAAGTATAGTTCTTTTCATGGACTTATTTTAGAATCGGGGACCAAATCAGCCGCTTATGTTTGGGCTATTTTGATGATTGACAAAAATATACAATTATAATCGTACCATCAAAGATTATTGTGCAACTGGACATTTTTTTTTGATGGACGGCAAAATAAGGCAAAACACATTTGCTAAAACTATATTACAATAACCGTGCTAAACGCTCACTCCTTTTCCACTTTGTCAGAATTTCTGACCGTGGCGGGCATACCCTTCTTTGCGGGTGTCGCTACCGGACCGGGAATGACCCAAGTGGTCTCCAGCAGCGTGGGCTTCTCCCCTATTCGCCAATTGAACCCTTCCAACTGACGCTCCGGCCCTTTGATATTTTGGGGCGGAATCAGGCTACCCACCGGACGACCGATGAACGCGATGCGTTTGATGCGGCTATCGACAAACTGTAAATTCATGTTACCGCACTCCACTTTATTCAACCCGATCAGTTTCATGTCTTCGTCCAGGGCGTAATATGCACTCTGGCCGTTCCCATCGACCAGTACCCTTTGCAGCTGACTGGTGCTGTCGAAGTAGGCATTGATCGTACGGCCCTTCACCTGATTGTACTGCTCCACGAGCGTGTCCTCAGATATGACGAAGGCGTCCTTGCGCAGTAGCATCCGATTGATTTTGTTGTTTACGATAAAAGCGCTAATCGAATCCGCTTCCATTTGGTAATTGCTTCCCCACAAAATCGGCTCCCGAAAGAACAGAATAGAGGAATCGGAGGTATCGTAGCGCACCGAATCGCAGCGCCCCTGAAAATCGGACTTAAAAATATAGACGTTCCGATCACCGATCAATTTGCGGGTACTATCCACTTTGTTTTCGATCGAGTAGAGCGTATCGGCCCGGATGTACAGGGTATCCTGAGACACCACACTCTTCACCAGGGCATGGCCGAATACTTTGGAAAATCCTTCTTCGCCGCGGTAGATCCCCTCGTCGCCCGTGAGCAAAGTGTTGTCCTCTTTGGCGAAGATTTCGACGTTTCCTTTGGCAAAACCCAACATCTTTTGGCTATCGTAAAAGAGCGAATCGCCGGTAAGCGTATAACTTTCGTTCACTACCTGGGTACGGGTCCTGAAACTCGACTGACCCGACTCGGTATTGTACTGTCCGCGCCGGGCCAGCAGGGTACCATCCTTGTTTACAATCTTGGTCGGACCGTTGAAGTACGACCATTTGGTGATCGAATTATAGACCAGCGTATCGGTCGTGAGCGTGTAGTCCTTATTGACCAGCTTAACGTCGCGGTAGTAGTCGAATACTTTGGAGCGGGTATTGTAAATCCCTTCCTTGCTGGTAAGTACATTGGCCGAATCCACCGTGCGGCCCGGCACGCGGTAGTAGGCGAGGCCATTGGCCATGTCGTATTCCAGTTTACGTGAGGTAAGCGTCCGTTTTTTATCCGTCAGCACGGCCTTGCGTCCACTGACAATGGCCAGGCGGGTATTGCCATAGTACAGCAGCGTGTCGCCGGTAACGGTAATCGTGTCGCCCTGTACCACCTTGACGTGCCCGTAGGCCTGGATTAAATTGCTGGCTACGTTCTGAATAGCCAAGTCGCAGTACAGGATCGACCCCTTGTGTCGGAACCGCACGTTGTTGATGACCCGCCGGATGTCCTGCCCGTTTTCGGTTAGCAGTGTGAGGCTGTCGGCTCCCGGCAGCAGTTCGACTTTATCCTCGGCGGTACCACCGGGGCCCATCGCTGCCGTTGGCCTTCCCTGCCCCAGGGCGCAGGTCGTGATGGTCAGCAAAAGGAGGGCGAGTGTGTATTTCATGGCTTCTGTGATGGCAAGGACCCACATGCGTTTAAAAAGGTTGCAGGAGCCTGAAAAATAATGCGGCAAATTGATGCGTCGGGCGTTTCTGCCTAAATTTGCCTGGCGCTCGTTTTGGTAAATTTACGACCTGTCCGCTCTCTGTCCTTATGCTGAACGCTTTTTTAACTTTTCTTAACGACTATCCGCTCGACCTGCCCAACCGGCGCACGTTGCTGGCGGTGAGCGGGGGGGTGGATTCGCTGGTATTGGCGACGTTATTTTACGAAAAAAAATTCCCTTTCGCCATCGCGCACTGCAACTTCAACCTGCGCGGTGCTGAATCGGACGAAGACGAAAAGTTTGTCATCGCCTGGGCCGACAAACACGGCGTTCAGATTTACTCCCGGCGCTTCGATACGCTGGCGAGCAAAAAATCGCTCGGGATCTCTACCCAAATGGCGGCCCGCAACCTGCGTCATGATTGGTTCAGGGAGCTAAAAAGCCTGCACGATTACGATTTCGTTGCGACGGCCCACCACGCCGACGACGCCATCGAGACGCTGCTACTCAACCTGACGCGGGGTACCGGCCTGCCCGGCCTGCCCGGTATCGCGCCCGTCGGCGACTACCTGATCCGTCCGCTGCTGTACGCCAGTAAAGCGGACATACTGGAGTTTGCCCGCAAAAATGGCGTGGCGTTTCGCGAGGACAGCTCAAACCAAAGTACGCACTACCGCCGTAATCTGTTGCGTCAGGAGGTATTGCCGGTTCTGCAAAGTATCAATCCCAACCTGGAAGGTACCTTTCGTTACACGGCCGAGCGGCTGCGCGCGGCGGACCATCTGCTGAGCGATATACTTGCCCAATGGCAGCGCAAAGCTCAGCGGCAAGCAGGCGAAGTAGTCTATATTTCGATACCGGCTATACAAGATTCTTCGGAACCAGCCTATCGTTTACATCACTGCCTCGAAACTTTCGGATTCAGTTACGCGCAATCGCGCCAAATCGCTTCGGTACTTGGAAATCTGTGTGGTAAACAGTTCTTCTCGGGCAGCCATCAACTGGTCGTCGACCGGACGGAGCTCATCATTCAACCCATCGACGCGAGCCCGTACCTCGTGCCCGTTTTGGTACTTGAAGACAGCGCGCCAGTTGCCCTGTCCGATTCAGAATTTTTGACAGTCAGCTACCCGACCGACCAGCCTGACTTTGCCGAAACCCCACCTACCGTGGCGTACCTCGACGCGACAAAAGTGATCTTCCCCCTCACCATTCGTAGTTGGCAGGCGGGCGATTTCTTGCGCCCGCTCGGCCTGGCCGGGAGAGCGCAAAAAGGTCAGCGACCTGCTGATCGATTCCAAAATTCCGCTTCCTGACAAGAGAAAAGTCAGGGTACTGCTAGACCATACAGGTGCCATTTTGTGGGTGATTGGCCTGCGCACCGATCATCGTTTCAGGCTGCGAAGCAATACTTCAAAAATCATGAGAATCGCTGTCGATGTTGTTCGTTAGGATGAGGAAGACGGCTGATTGAGCACGGTAGTCCTTGCTATTTTAAGATTGATCCAATTATTTTTGTGTCAAAATTAAAAATTGGCATTTTCTTTGCTGACCTAGTAGTAACTATGCCGAAGTACCGTGAATCCGAAAAGCATAACACTATGAAAATGTATCGACACGCCCTGCTTACGCTTCTTACGTTGCTGATTGTAGCGAGTGCGGCCATGGCGCAGAGCTCCCGGCTCAGGGCGGCCAATAAGCAGTTTGATAACATGAGCTACCTCGACGCTATCAGGGCTTACGAGGACTTCCTGAGACTGGACAAGAAAGGCGACTCGATGGAAGACCGTGAGGCGCTCATGAAGCTGGGCTACAGCTACCGCCGCCTCGATGATGCGCGCAACGCCGTAAGGGTATACGGCGAGCTAGTAGACAAGTACAGCGAACTCCCCAGTGAAGTGTACTTGTACTACGCTCAGTCGCTGGCTAAAAACAAGCGCTACCGTGAGTCACAAAAAATGTACGCTAAGTACGGAGAAGCGCAGCGTGACGACCTTCGGGGCAAGCGTTTTACGGTATCGTACATGGACATGGACCGTTTTTACCAGGACTCTTCTTCTTATAAGATAGAATACCTTTCGCTGAATTCGCGGCAAGCCGATTTTAGTCCGATGTTTTACCAGGGCGGGCTCGTATTCATCTCTGCCCGCAACGAGTCGGGCGTGATCAAGCGCGTCTTCAATTACAATCAGACGCCCTTCCTCGACATGTACTTCCAGCCCGACACCGCCCGGATGTTCGGCGTTTCGCGGCCAGCAGCCACTTCGGGCGCCATCGGGGGCAGCGACCTCAACAAACGCGACGAAGGCCGCAGTGAGTACACGCCCGCCGACCAGTCCATGACGAAGGCCGAGATTTTCAGCCGGACGCTCAACACCAAGTACCACGAAGGACCGATGACCTTCTTCAAAGATCAAAAACGCATTATCTTCACCCGAAACAACGACGACAAGGGAAAATCCGGCAAAAGCGGGGAAGGGATCAGAAAACTCAAACTCTATTACGCCGAACAGGATGCTTCCGGTAAATGGGTCAATATTCAAGAACTGCCATTCAACAGTAAAGATTACTCCTGCGGCCACCCGGCATTGTCGCCCGACGAGACAAAGCTCTACTTCGTCTCGGACATGCCCGGCGGATACGGTGCCACGGACGTCTACTCAGTTGACTACAACGGCGGGCAGTGGGGCACGCCGGTCAATGCCGGTCGTGAGATCAATACGGAAGGCAACGAGATGTTTCCTTTCATGGACAGTGGCGGTACCCTGTACTTCGCCTCCGACGGCCACGAAGGGCTGGGCGGGCTGGACGTTTTCTCCGCCGAAATGCAAAACGGCGTGGCCATCGACGGGGTCCAGAATGTAGGTGCGCCCATCAACTCCGAGCGCGATGATTTCGGTTTTATTACCGATGCTACCCGCACTTCGGGATTTTTCAGCTCTAATCGCAAGAATGGTGTATCGGACGACAACATTTACAGCTTCCGGCGCATTTGTAAGCAGCTCGACCTGTTTGTATATGATGCCAAGACCAGGGAGCCCATCGAGACCGCCGACGTCAGGATCGTGAAGAGTGGTGTCAACCAGCAATTGCAACAATCGGGCATGGACGGCAGCATCCGGCTGTGCCTCGAACCCGGCAGCGAATACGAATTCCGGGCCATCAAGGAAGGTTACGCCGCCAACAGCGTACGGTTCTCGACGCTCACGCAATCCTCCAATCCGTCGCTGGGGCTGTCGATCTACCTCGATCGCAACGAGAACACTTCGATCGTGAAGGGTACCGTGCGCAAGGAAGTTGACATGCAGCCCGCCGATGGCGTAAAAGTGACGCTGCGTAACGACAAGAACAACTCCAAAAAAACCGTAACCACGGGTCGGGATGGCCAGTACGAGTTCGATATGGACCCCAACTCTAACTATACGATTACCACGGAGAAAGATCGCTACACCAAAGACCAAAACCAGCTAAAAACCCAGCGCAGGGGTGAGGTAGTAGAACAGAACGTCGGCATTATCGGTGAAGGCGATGTTTTCCGCCTCGATAATATTTATTACGATTTGGACAAGTTCTTCATCCGTCCCGATGCGGCGCGGGAGCTCGATCAGGTCGTGTCGCTTTTGAAGAAGTACCCGGAAATGACCGTAGAGCTACGCTCGCATACCGACAGCCGCGCCACAGCCGAGTACAATGAGAAGCTTTCGGAACGCCGCGCGCGAGCGGCTTACGACTACCTTGTACGGCGTGGGGTAAGCCCCACGCGCCTAATGGCCCGAGGCTATGGCGAGAAAGAACCCGTCAACGCCTGCGTGGACGGCGAAACCTGCACCGAAAGCCAGTACCAACTCAACCGCCGGACCGAGTTTAAGGTGATCGCGGTTCAGTAGTTAATGAGTTTAGACGGGGCCGCCCGTGCGGTTGAAAGTACTGATTACTTTACGTTGAGAAGCGCTCGATTCCTGATCGAGCGCTTTTTTGTATTTCTTTTTGAATGGTAGATCGAGAAGCTTAATTTTGAAAAAAGCCAGCGTCCGATTAATGACACGAAAAACCTACACTGATATATCCCTGCCTGAGATGCAGAAATTACGCCAGCAGCCTGGCGCGGTGGTGGTGGATGTGCGCGAGGCCTGGGAGTTCGAAGAATTCAATGAGGGGGGAATCAACATTCCACTAGCTAAAATTCGGCAAAACAGGGAATTACTATCGGACTACCGGTCGATTATCGTGATCTGTACCAATGGTACCCGGAGCAAAGTGGCCGCGATGGACTACTGCCGCGTCCCGGCCTGGGCCGACAAAAACATCTACCACTTGGAAGGGGGTATCTTGGAAGTGGAATGAAGGCGAATACCGGTATTCCGTCCATTATATTTCCCCTTCAAATACCTTCACTGCCGGGCCGATTAAATAAATATCCTCAAAACGTGCGTCGCCTGTATTTTTAAAGTCGATTTGCAATCGTCCACCGACCGTATCGATGTCGATGGGGCCATCCCAACCCAGGTGTGCGTGGGCCGAAAGCGCGCAAGCCGTAACCCCCGTACCGCACGAGTAGGTCTCGTCTTCCACACCGCGTTCGTAAGTACGTACCTTTAAGTGCCGGGGTGCCTTCACTTCCACGAAGTTGACGTTGGTGCCGCCGCGCGGCGTGTAAATGGCATTGTTCCGTACCTCACGGCCGATGCTAACCACCTCGGTTTTGTCCACATCGTCGACGTAGGCGATGTAATGCGGCGAACCGGTGTCGACGAAATCGTAGGTCTCGTGCCGTTCCAGACCCATCTACCGGGCTCATTTTCAGGTGAATCAGTGCGTCGGTCGCTGTGGCTTCGTGGGGACCGTCGACGGCCAGAAAAGTGGTTTTGTCCTGGAAAATACCCAAGTCATGCGCGAATCGTACCGTACAGCGCCCACCGTTTCCACACATGCTACCCTCGCCCCCATCGGCGTTAAAGTACACCATCTTGAAATCGTAGCCCGCCTCATCCCGCAACAGGATCAACCCATCGGCTCCGACGCCGAAGCGGCGGTGGCACAGCCGGGCGATTTCTTCTTTGGACATAGCAAACTTCTCGTCGCGATCGTCGATCAGAATAAAGTCGTTGCCCGTGCCCTGGTACTTGTAGAAGTTCAAAGTTGATGAGTTTAAAGTGGAAAGTTTATGAGTGCCTTTTGCATAAATAGGACTTTCGCTTTGATTATCAAAATAAGAATATCCCTTGCCACACGGTCTGCCGCTTCAGCTTGTGGTTGCGGATAAATAGCGGAGGCTTCGCTCTGCGACCAAGGCTAAAGCCCAAGGCAATGATTGTTGCTACCCTTTGGAAAGCGAAAGTCCGAATAAAATAAAAGAAGCCCCGCTGGAAAAATTCCGGCGGGGCTTTTTAGTAAAAGCTCATAAACTCATGAACTTTTTACTTTCAACTTTCAACTTAAAAAAAACTTATTTCGCTGTTTTCAGCTCCTTGATGCGGGCGGCTTTGCCCTGGCGACCGCGGAGGTAGAACAAGCGGGCGCGGCGTACTTTACCGCGGCGGAGCAATTCGATCTTGGCCAGCGTGGGCGAAAGAATCGGGAATATACGCTCGACGGCGATGCCGTTGGAAATCTTGCGGACGGTGAAAGTCTCACCGGCGCTGTTGGGGTTGCGGCGCTGCATGACCGTGCCCTGGAACAATTGCAGACGCTCTTTGCCGCCCTCGCGGATTTTTACGCTCACTACAATGGTGTCGCCCGATTTGAAGTCGGGGTACTCGGAGATACGATTTTCGTTCGTGGCCTCGACGAGTCTGATTAATTCGTTCATGACGATTGTGTATAAAAAATGGATAAAGAACTGCTCCCAGCGGATGGGGTGACGCCCCTTCATTCGCAACAGCCCTGCTAAAAACGAGTGCAAAGATAGAAGTACTTTTTGGCATATAAAAGGTTTTGCTAGCTTTACAAAATGAAAATACTATCCGCGCCCCAAATCCGCGCCCTCGACGCGCATACCATTAAAACTGAACCCATTAGCTCGCTCGACCTGATGGAGCGTGCCGCCAACGCCTTCGTGCGCTGGCTGTGCAGCCGCTACGACAACCGCCGAAAAATTGTGTTTTTCTGCGGGCAGGGCAACAACGGCGGCGACGGACTTGCCATCGCCCGGCTGCTCTCGGGCAAGGGCTACGAGGTGAAGGTATACGTCGTGGCGCACAGCGATCGTCCTTCCGACGACTTTGCCCAAAACCTAAAAAGGCTGACCGATACCCTGGCGGTGCATCGCGTAGAAGCAAAAAAGGACCTGCCCGACCTTTCGGGCGACGAACTGCTGATCGATGCTTTGCTGGGCTCCGGGCTGTCGCGGCCCGCCACGGGTCTGCTCGCCGAGGCCATCGCGCGTATGAACGATAGCCCGGCGCGGGTCATTTCCGTTGACATCGCCAGCGGACTGTACCTTGACCAACCGAATGCCGAAGGCGATGCCATTGTCCGGCCCGACCACACGGTGAGCTTTCAGCTGCCCAAGCTGGCCTTCATGATTCCGCGCAATAGTGGTTTTGTGGGCGAATGGCACGTGGTAGACATCGGGCTCGATGCCGATTTCATCGATCAGACGGAAACGCCCTACCACTTCACCGATAGTCAGCGTGCGCGTGCGCTGATTCGGAACCGGCAGAAGTTTTCCCACAAAGGTACCTTCGGTCACGCTTTGCTTATCGCGGGAAGTTTTGGAAAAATGGGCGCCGCACAACTGGCGGGTGGCGCCTGCCTGCGCTCCGGGGCAGGACTGCTGACCGTGCACGTCCCGCGCTGTGGGTACCAAATCATGCAGATCGCGCTGCCCGAAGCCATGTGTACAGTGGATATTGACGAGGAAGTACTCACGACTGTACCCGAACTAGGTACCTACTCGGCCATTGGGGTGGGACCGGGTCTGGGCCAGGCACCGCAGACGCGGCAGGCGCTCGCCGACTTGCTGGACCGGGCCGAGGTACCGATGGTGTGGGATGCCGACGCGCTCAATATTTTGTCGGAGAACCCCGATTTACTAGCCAAACTACCCGCCCACACCATCATCACCCCCCACCCCAAGGAATTCGAGCGGCTGGCGGGTAAAAGCGAGGACGACTACGCCCGGTTGGAAGCAGCGCGCGACTTTGCCGAGAAGCATAGCTTAATCTTAGTACTGAAAGGGGCGCATACCGCCGTGACTTTTCCCGACGGCTCGGTACACTTCAACGCCACGGGCAACTCGGGCATGGCCACAGGAGGATCGGGAGATGTACTTACGGGTATTCTCACCGCCCTGCTGACCCAGCATTACGCGCCGCAGGACGCCGCCCGGCTGGGTGTGTACCAGCACGGCATCGCGGGCGATCGCGCTGCCAAGGCGCGAACCAAAGTGTCAATGATTGCCTCAGATATTGTGGAGAATTTGGGATGGTAGCGCACGCGCTTCGGGAGAAGCGGACCGTGGTCGCCTCAACTCAGTAGCTGAAAGGTGGCCCAGGCCGACCCATACGCCAGTACCATCGTGTAGACCAACTGGATCAGCGGCCACTTCCAGCCGTGGGTTTCGCGGTACACTACCGCCAGGGTACTCATGCACATCATGGCGAAAACGTAGAACATCAGCAGCGAAAAAGACACCGCCGGGGTGTACATCGGCCCGCCGGTCTCAGGATTTCGTTCTTTTTCGAGCCTTTGCCGGACGGTCACAGTATCTTCCCCGGCTTCGCCCCCTATACTATAGATGGTGGACATAGTACCTACGAACACCTCCCGAGCGGCGAAGGAGGTGATGAGCGCGATGCCGATTTTCCAGTCGTAGCCCAAAGGCCGAATGGCGGGTTCGATGAATTTGCCAAAATGCCCGGCGTAAGAACTTTCAAGTCGAGCCGACGCCACGGCAGCCTCCTGTAGCTGGGGCTTCGGCACTGGCCATCGTGGTGAGTGCTTCCGTTTCGGCTCGCTCCATACTGTCGCCCGGCCCGTAGCTGGCCAGTACCCACAGCACGATCGAGATCGCGACGATGATCTTTCCCGCTTCCACTACGAACGACTTCACGCTGTCGTACATCGTAATGCCCAGGTGGCTCCAGCGCGGCCATTTGTAGGTAGGCATTTCCAGAATAAAATAGCTGGGTTCAAGGCGCGGAATAAACAGCGAGAACAGCCAGGCCGAAGCCAGCGCCCCCACCAGGCCCAGCATATAAAGTCCCAGCAGTACCAGTCCCTGCAAATTGAGGAAGCCCAGGACGGTTTCGTCCGGTACGACGAGGGCGATGAGGATGGTGTAAATAGGTAGCCGCGCCGAGCAGCTCATGAGCGGCGTGACGAAGATCGTGAGCAATCGTTCGTAGGTATTCGTAATGCTCCGGGTCGTCATAATCGCGGGCACGGCGCAGGCTACGCCCGAAATCAAGGGTACTACGCTCCGTCCGTTGAGGCCAAACTTCCTCATCAGCTTGTCCATAATAACCATCACCCGCGCCATGTAGCCTGATTCCTCCAGCAGGCCGACTAGTCCGAAGAGAAAGGCGATTTGGGGAATAAAGACGAGTACTCCGCTGACTCCCGCCATCAGTCCATCGGTCAGCAAGTCGTTCAGCACGCCTTCCGGCAGCGTGTTCCTGGTCCAGTCGATGCCGCTCGCCATCAGGCCGTCGAGCCAATCGCTGGGGTACTGCGCCCAGGCAAATATCGCCTGGAATATCACCAATAGTACCAGCAGAAAAGCGACGTAACCCCACACCGGATGCAGCAGCACTTTGTCAAGCCGCCGCGTCCAGGCGGGCTGGTCGCTCTCGCCCACGATCGTGACCGACTTGGCTACCAACGGTCGCAGCTTGGCGTAGCGCGTAATGGTTTCGTGGGCCTGGAAATCGGTTTTATCGAAATTGTGGGAAGCGATCCGCTGCTCAAGATCGGCCTTTTGGTTTGTATCGAGAAACGTGAACGAACCATGCTGGCAGAGGTACTGCAGGGCGAGGTAATTGTTGTCGAGTTGGTACTGCGCTTTGACTTCCTCGATCAGGTCGGCCTGCCCCTCGGCGGGGTCGAAAAAGTAGATTGGTCCGGCTGCCGCTTTAGCGGATACCCGCTTGATGGCTTCGCGCAGGCGGTCGACGCCCTCGCCGGTGCGGGCGTTGATCTTGACTACCGGCACGTTCATTTGCATGGCAAGCTGCACGGCATTCACCTTCAAATTCATGCTATCGGCTACGTCGAGCATATTGAGCGCCAATACGGTGGGCAGTCCCAAATCGGCGATTTGGGTAAACAGCAGCAGGTTGCGCTGTAGGTTGGAGGCATCGGCTACCACCACCACGGCGTCGGGATGGTCGGGATGTTGGGGGTTGGCCAGAATGTCGATCGCCACTTGCTCGTCCCGTGACTTGGGATATATGCTATAAACGCCGGGAAGGTCGATGAGGGTGGCTTCGGTGAGCGTCAGCGTATCGGTGGAGGTACCGGTGATGGTCGTATCAGGGAAGCGCAGGGTACCTGTTTTCTTTTCGACGGTGACCCCGGGGAAATTGCCGGTTTTCTGACGTAGACCCGTCAGCTGGTTGAATAGCGTGGATTTTCCGGAGTTGGGATTGCCAATGAGGGCAACTTTGGGAAGGGGGGATTTCAAATCATTTCGCCACTAGGTGACACGGTAAGTGCACTACATTACTCCACTTCGATGCTGGCGGCTTCGTTGCGTCGCAGCGACAGGCAGTAGCAACCGCCCACGCGCACACAAATCGGATCGCCGAAGGGTGCCGTGGCGTCGAGCCGTACTTCACAACCCGGCAAACAACCCATCTCCAACAACTTCAAGGACATCGCACGATCGCTGAACGATTTGATGATGGCGCGCTCTCCTTTTTTGAGGTCGGACAGGTGGCGGGTGGCTAGCATGGCGGCTTATTTAGATTTAATATAATTAAACACAAAGTAAACGCATAGCCGCCATAATCACAAATGATTTTTATCATGTTTTTTATTTGCTGTGTGATTATAGGGTACTTTTGCTTACCCAATGAACGATGGATAATTAATAATGAACAATTATCCATTATCGACTGTCCATTATCCATTGATCTCGTTTGCAAGCGCTAAAAACCCTCATTTGGAAAGAAATCACGCTCGAATGGCGACAGCGCTACGCGCTCAGCGGGATGCTGCTATACGTGGTCAGTACGGTCTTTGTGTGTTACCTGAGTTTCAACCTGAAGCGCAACGAGCTGACGCCGATCGTGTGGAACACGGTGTTTTGGATTATCCTGCTCTTTCACGGCCGTAAACGCCATCGCCAAGAGTTTTGCGCAGGAACGGCACGGGCGCCTGCTCTACTATTATACCCTGGCCAATCCGCAGGCGATTATTATTTCCAAGATTATCTACAACACCTTCTTGATGTTGGTGCTGGCGGGAATCGGTTTTGGCTTTTACGTGTTTGTGATGGGAAACCCGGTCGCCGATATGCTGTTGTATATAACGGGAATCGCACTGGGGTCGGTCGGTTTCGCCTCGGTGCTCACGCTGGTGGCCGGGATCGCGTCGAAAGCCGAGAACAGCGGTACCCTGATGGCCGTACTGAGTTTCCCGATCATCCTGCCGATGCTGTTGATGAATATAAGGTTAGCCAAGAATGCGCTCGACGGTCTTGACCGCAGCGTAAGCCTCGACGAAATCCTGACGCTGCTGGCCATCGACCTCATCGTAATTGCGTTGTCGTATTTGTTGTTTCCTTATCTGTGGAGGAGTTAAAGTTAATTTTGAATGAGTGAATGATAGAATGAGTGAGTGAATATTGCTTTCGCTAGTATACCCTATTCTATCATTCACTCATTCTATCATTCAAAATTGATTTTCATGAAAAAAGCCTGGTGGAAAATAGTAGCGGTGTTCATTCTGGCCTACGTGATCTTTCAGGGCATGTTGGGCGTAGTGCCCCGGCAGCCGATCTTGAATGAAACGATTCGCAACCTGTACTTTCATGTGGCGATGTGGCCAACCATGATCACGATGCTATTCGTGTCGATGATTTTCTCCATCCGGTACCTGCGGTCGAACAGCATCGTCGATGATGACAAGTCGGCGGCTTTCACCAAGGTAGGTATCCTGTTCGGGATTTTAGGCTGTGCGTCGGGCTCGTTGTGGGCCAACTACACTTGGGGCGATTTCTGGCCCAACGACCCCAAGTTGAATGGTGCCGCCGTGGGTATGCTGATTTACTTCGCCTACCTCCTGCTCCGGTCGTCCTTCGAGGATGAGCAGCGTCGTGCCCGCATTTCAGCGGTCTATAATATCTTCGCCTTTTTTATCTTCATCCCCCTGATCTACGTTTTGCCCCGCCTCACCGACTCGCTACATCCCGGCAACGGAGGCAACGCCACGTTCAGCTCCCTCGACATGACGGGCGATCTGAGGTTGGTATTCTACCCGGCCTGCATAGGCTGGATTTTGCTGGGAACCTGGATTACCAGCATTCGTTATAGGTTACAGGTAGTTCAGCGGGTACAGGAAGAACACGTGGCGATGAAGGACTCAAGAGAGGTTGGGCGGGCGACTTTCGACCAATCTACCGAAGAAGTTCAACCCGGTGCGTCTAATTCCAGCAGAGCATCGCTCAATTGAGCTTTGAGCCGAATTGAAATCAAGTATCGAAAGTCATGATCCCGTCAGAGTCAAAAATTCCAATGAAACAATTCGTCACACTCACCGTAGCATTTATCTTCCTTTCCCTAAACCTCTTTGCCCAGCAGGGGGTTAATACAGAGATCGAGATGGCCGACCAAATGCGGGCCGACGGGAAAATTTGGGTAGTTGTGGGCGTGATTGCGCTTATATTTGCCGGAATAATTACTTACCTCGTTCGTTTGGACAGTAAGATCTCAAAAGTTGAAAAGGAATTGAATATTAATTGAAGGTTATTAGGTTTTAGGTTATTAGGCGTTAGCCCTTTTGCTATGATGTCTAAAAGTTGACCTGACAACCTAATAGCTTACAACCTAACAACCTCAGAAATATGAAAAAGTCCCACATCCTTGGTATCGGCGTCATTGCCATCGCTATTGCCATTATTGTTTCAACGGCCGGCGACGCCAGTACTTACGTCGACTTCAACAAGGCCGAGCAAATGGCCATGAACGGCGACGAAGGTAGCATTCACGTAGTCGGAACGTTGAAGAAAAACGCTTCCGGCGAGATCCAGGACATGGCCTACCAGCCCGAGATCGACCCCAACTATTTTGTATTCACGCTTCTCGATAACAATCAGCGCGAGCAGAAGGTAGTCTACCGCAGTCCCAAGCCGCTCGATTTCGACAAGTCGGAGCAGGTAGTCATTATTGGCAAGATGGAAAAGGATCACTTCGAGGCCGAGAAAATTCTGCTGAAATGTCCTTCCAAGTACAATAACGAAAAGCTCGAAACCACCGAATACCAAGCCGTCAAACTATGATCCATACCGCTTACGGAGATGCCGGTCGTTTGTTCGTCATTGTCGCCTTTGTTACGGCGCTGGTGGCGACTTTCGCTTATGCAAAGTCTGTTTTTTCTTCCACCCGTCTCGACGACGTTCCGGTCTGGAAGCGTTTCGCGCGCATCGCCTTTTTCGTACATGCGGCGGCCGTGGCCGGAATCGTATTCTGCCTGTACTGGATCATCGGCAACCATATGTTCGAGTACCACTACGCCTGGGACAACTCCTCGCTTTCGATGCCCACGGAGTACGTCATTTCTAGCTTTTGGCAGGATCAGGAAGGTAGTTTCCTGCTCTGGATTTTCTGGAATGTGGTACTGGGCCTGGTATTGATCTTCATCAATCGCTCGTGGGAAGGACCCGTGATGGCGGTTTTTGCCCTGGTGCAGGCTTTCCTGGCCTCCATGATTCTGGGTGTCGTGATTCCCGGGCTGGACCTCAAAATCGGCTCTACCCCATTTCTGCTGCTCCGTGAGGCTATGCCCGAGATTCCCATCTGGCAGACCAACCCCGACTTTATTCCCAAAGACGGCAACGGCCTGAATCCGCTGCTGCAAAACTACTGGATGGTGATTCACCCCCCTACCCTGTTCCTAGGCTTTGCCACGACATTGATTCCGTTTGCATTCGCCATCGCCGGACTTTGGACCAAAAGAGTGAAAGAGTGGATTCGCCCCGCATTGCCCTGGGCGTTGCTGTCGGCCATGATTCTGGGCGTCGGTATCCTGATGGGTGCTTACTGGGCCTACGAAACGCTCAATTTTGGCGGGTACTGGAACTGGGACCCGGTCGAGAACTCCTCGTTCGTTCCCTGGCTGGTGCTGGTCGCCACGATTCACGTCATGATCATCGGGCGCAAAAACGCCACCGCGCTCAAAACCGCTTTTATCCTGGCGATTGCTACGTTCATCATGATTCTGTACTCCACGTTCATGACGCGGAGCGGTATCCTGGGCAATGCCTCGGTGCACTCATTTACCGACTTGGGCCTATCCGGGCAGCTTCTGCTGTACCTCATGACGTTCACGGTCCTGGCCGTGGGCTTGCTCATCTACCGCTGGAAGATTCTTCCTTCCGATACCAAAGAGGTATCGACCTACTCGCCCGAATTCTGGATGTTCATCGGCGCAACGGTATTGTGCCTGTCGGGATTTCAGATTCTCAACACGACTTCTTTCCCGGTATACAGCGCCATCGCCGAGGCTTTTGGCAAGATCATCAATCTCGCCCCACCGACCGACGCTGTGGCGCACTACAATCGTTTTCAGATCTGGTTTTTTGCCCTCATCACCGTCCTGACGGGGATTGGGCAGTTCATTTGGTGGAAGCGCACCGGGGAAGGGAAGCTCAATACGCTCTACCCGCCGCTGCTCATCACGCTGATTCTGAGCGCTATCTTCATTACGATGGGTGAAGTCAGGACGATCTCGTACATCGTACTGCTGACCGCCGCTGTCTTTTCTATTGTCGCCAACGGTACGATCCTGCTCAACATCATCGGAGGCAATTACAAGCTATCGGGCGGCGCGGTGACGCACATCGGGGTGGCGCTGATGCTGATCGGTATCCTGTTTTCGTCGGGCTACACGCGGGTGGTTTCGATGAACAACTCTGGTCTGATGATTTCGCGTTCGGAGGAATTTACCAAAAACGACAATAAAGAAAATAAGGAAAACGTAACGCTGTGGCTCAACCGGCCCGCCCAAATGGGGCAATTTATGCTTACCTGGCGCGATGTCCGCATCGAGCCACGTCACGTACCCGAGTACATTCCGAAAGGCTGGGTCGAGATCATCGAGAACGACTACCACGCTGTGGCTCTGCGCGATATTGTAGTAGATGGCAAGGAGTACTACAAGTCTGGCGACACGCTGGAAATCTACCCCGAGAACTTTTATTATGAAATCGAGTACCGTGAGCCTTCGGGCAAGGTATTCACCCTGTTCCCCCGTGCCCAGATCAACCCACGGATGGGCCTGATTTCGTCGCCCGATATTCAGCGGAAGTACAACAAGGACCTCTACACCTACGTGTCGATGGTCACCAATCCGTTGGAAGAGGGCAAATGGAGTCCTACCGAAGACTTCACTGTGGCGATGAAAGACACCTTCTTTGTCAACGATTATGTTGCAGTTTTGGATAATGTCGTGCGTACCGATAAAGTGGAAGGTGTGCAACTGGGCGAGAACGACGCCGCCGTGAAAGCGATCATCCGGGTACTGGACGCCGACCGAGAGTACATTCTCGATCCTTCGTTTGTGATCAAGGACCGCAGCGTAGGCCGCAAGGCGCAGGTCAGCAACGAGCTGGGCCTGCGGGTTCAGTTCAACGAAATCAATCCTAAGACGGGAGAATTTACCTTCGCCGTCAACACCAAGCAGCGCGATTTCATCGTGATGAAAGCACTGGAAAAGCCACTCATCAACGTGCTCTGGTTGGGTACCTTCGTACTCGTCATTGGCTTCATCATGGCGACCGTCCGCCGCTTCCGCGATTTCTTTCTGAACCAGAAGCGTGAACTGGCGACGATGACGGTCAAGCCGGAGCGAAAGAAACGGGCGACGCAAAAGGTATAGTTTGATACTTTCGAACTCAACGCTGACAGCCTTTGAAAGGCTGTCAGCATTTTTTTGTGCCAAAAGATGCCATTATGGCGTGGTATACAAAAAACATTGCGTATATAGCAATCCCGTTCCCTCCTTCCTCACCACCGCCTGCTTGTTTTGAAAAAAATACGCTTTTTACGCTTACAATTCGACGCCGAAATAGCGGCTTACGAGATTCCGGCTTTTCGGGGAGCCGTCGCTGCTAAAGCGGGACTGGAGCACATTCTCTTCCACAATCATCTTAGCAACCGGGAGTTACTGTATGGCTATCCCGTAATTCAGTATAAGCGCATTGGCCGGAATCCAGCTATCGTGTGTATCGACTACGGGGTGGACGAAATACACCATCTTTTCAGCAATCGAAATCTTGAGGTAATGATTGGTGAGCGACCGTTGTCGCTGAATGTAAAGAATTTACAGCTTCATCAGTATACATTACAGGTGTGGGAGAAGTCCTTTGCCTACCGGCTTTATAACTGGCTGGCTTTAAGCCAGGAAAATTACCAGTCGTACCGACAGATTCAGGATGAACTGGCGCGGACCGAGTTTCTGGAACGTATTCTTATCGCCAACATCATTGCCTTCGCAAAAGGCGTCAAATGGGATGTTGACCGCACCATCAGGTTGCGCATTGGGGAGGTCCTACGCGCTAAAATCGTCCCTTACAAATCCAACAAACTCATGGCCTTCGACATCACTTTCCGTTGCAACGTATTCCTGCCTGATTTTATAGGCCTGGGCAAGGGAGTTAGTCTGGGTTTTGGTACCGTATCCCAAATCAAAGACCGCAATTGAATGGCAACCGAACGCAACACGCTCTACCTTGCAGCCCTACTGCACAACCTCGATAAGGTTTGGAATAAGGCTAATGGAGACAGGTCGAACACCTTCCCAAACCCTGCCACTGTTAGCGATTGGCACCAGTCGATTATCAAGAAAGCAGAAACCTATGCCTCAGGCGAAATTTCCAGCGAAGGACATCAGGCTCACGACGGTAAACTGAGCTCTATATTTGAAGGCGTCGATCCCGACCATTCGGGTGAAACAGCCTACCGGCCCGACTACCGGAAACGTCTGGATGCGTTGGCCATCGAATTCAGTGATAGCTACTTTCCGGTTGGTGAGGGTAACGTTCAGCCCGAGCATCAGGCACTTTGGGACCAATTTCTGGTAGAACATCAATTCGCTGACACCGCTATTTTCCGCAGCTACGCCGAAACGCTGCTGTCCCTGCTGGCCAAATACAGTTCGCGCATCCCCGGCAGTGCCCGCCTGCCGGATGTGTCGCTTTACGATCATGCCAAAACCAGGGCCGCTTTTGCCGTGGCTTTATACGACTACATGACCGCGACCGACTCTCCGGCCCTGCCGGGTGCTGCCGACCTGCCCTTTGCGCTTATTGGCGGCGATGTATCAGGCATCCAGAAATTCATTTACGGCATCATCGCGCGCGGTGCGGCTAAGAATTTGAAGGGCCGGTCCTTTTATCTACAGCTACTGGTCGACACGATTGTAAGAAGCATTCTGGATGAACTGGATTTATACAACGCCAGCGTGGTCTATGCTTCCGGCGGCAGCTTCTACATCCTAACCGCCAACACCCCTGATTTACCCGCTAAAATCGCCGGAATCGAGCGCAACATCACCGGACGCCTGTTAGAGTATCATGGCACCGACCTGTATCTGGCTCTCGATCACGTCGCATTCGGGGCGCAGGAACTTTTTGACACTCCCGCCGCCGAACGCACGATCGGTCGGCTCTGGCAGGAATTGTCGGAAAAGTTGGGTGCAAAAAAAAGCCAGCGATTCAAGGCAGCGTTGCAGGGGAGCTACGACAAATTTTTTGAACCAGAAAACGAAGGCGGCAACACACTGGGCCGCGACGCCATCACGGGCGAGGATTTGCGGAGTGACTTCCGGGAGATCGAAGAAGGTCTTAAAGTGAACGCTTACACGTATCGGCAAATCGAACTCGGCAAGGCGCTTCGCTCGGCCGACTATTGGGTACAAAGCCGCCAAAAACTGAGTTATTTGTCCAAAAAGGAACCTTTCGAGCCAATCGGGCTTGGCTACTATCATTACTTTATCGATAAAGACACGTACGATCAGTCCAGAGCCCAATTCAACGATAGTACAGCCGAGGTCCGGGTTTTGTTTTTAAATAAAGGCAAAGCCCTGGCCCCGATCCAGCACCCGATCAGCCACGCATACGGCTTCGCCTTCTACGGGGGCAACGACTATCCCGTGAGCCCGTGGCACGGAAGCCCCAAGACATTCGAGGAAATAGCCGGCATTGCCTTTGGCGACGACAAAAAGGAAAAGCGGACGTCGGCCCCGAACCTGGTCCGCCTGGGTATCCTGAGGATGGATGTCGACCGGCTGGGTAGTATTTTTCAGCGGGGATTCGCGCCCGACCGGCAGACGTTCAGCCGCTACACCACGCTGAGCCGCAGCCTGGATTATTTCTTTAAAGGGTATCTCAACCGCATCTGGGCCGAAAACGCCGACTATAGGCAGTACACCCAAATCATCTATTCCGGCGGCGACGACCTGTTCATCGTCGGCAAGTGGGACGTCTTGGCCCGGATGGCGGTCAACATCAACCGCAGATTCCGCGACTGGGTGTGCCATAGCCCCGCCTTCACGTTATCGGGTGGGCTGGCCATCGTGGGGCCCAAGTACCCGCTCCTCAAAGCGGCCACCCTGGCCGAAACCTTCGAGAAGCAGGCCAAAGACCACAGTTTCGGCGGGGTGCCTAAAAATGCTTTTTCGATTTTTGGCTATGCTTACGCCCAAAACGGCCAGATGCAAGACCTGCTCTTTGCCTTCGACTGGGATAACGAACTTCCTTTCGTACTCGGCCTAAAAGACACGATCTCCGGCTTACTGAGCAGCGGCCTTTCGCAGGGCTTTCCCAGTGAAGCCTACAACCTGATGCAGCAGGCCGACTTTCGGTTGAAAGACGGCCGATTTGAAGTACATAATTTTGAGGTCATCTGGCTGGCGGCCTATAATTTCAAGCGGGCGGCCCAATCCAACGCCATCCCCGAAGTCAAAGCCTTTTTGCGCGAATGGACCACCAACCTCATGACGCACCGCATCCGCGACAGACCGGAACTGGACCCCTCAAAGTACCATCCGCTCCAGTACCTGGCCCTGGCCGCCCGCTGGGCGTCGCTGGAAAAACGAAGTGAACTCAAACTAACATAAATATGGCACAGCAACCTTATAATTCAAACCGCGGATACCGCGAACCTTCACCGAGAGAGGATAGATCAAATTACGACCTCAGCACCCACAAAGGCAACATACAAAATTGGATAAACTCAGGAATCAGTAAAGATACGGTAACCTTTGCCGATGGATTTGGCAAGTTTATCGCCAACAACGGGCTCACTACATCCCAAATCAGGACGGCATTCGGTGAGATGCGAAGAATCCAGATAAACGGGTACGAAGGATTAAAAACGGATTTCATTCTACTGAAACCCAAACTTGCGTACGCCGTCAAGCGACACAATAAGCCAGGACTCACGAAATTTTTTGACTTTTTCTCGATCGGCTACGAAGTGGTCGATTCCGAGATCCAATTCAAGAACTTCATGCAACTCATGGAAGCCGTCCTGGCCTACCATAAGTATTACGACGGTAAAGAGTAACAATCCTACAAAGATTAATCATCATCACTATGAGACTACTCAAAAAAATAGAACTTTCCGGCACGATCGAGCTCAAAACTGGGCTACACATTGGCGGTACCAACTCCTCGATGAGCATCGGCGGCATTGATAAAGGCGTAATCCGCAACCCGCTCACCAATCAGCCTTTCATCCCCGGCTCCTCGCTCAAAGGGAAGATGCGCTCACTATTGGAAGTTGTGAACGGTACGATTGGGTCTAAAAACGGCCCATCTATCACGGGCGCGGCGGCGGACTTATTTGGTAACGCTACGGGCAACGCCAGCCAGAAGCCTTCCCGCCTCATCGTGCGCGATTGCAAACTGTCCAAAGCCGAAGCCAATGCGCTGCTCGACAAAACCGATATCCCCTACACCGAGGGCAAGACCGAAGTTATGATCGACCGCATCACGTCGGCGGCCCATCCCAGGCAGATGGAGCGGGTGCCCGCCGGGGCAAAGTTTGAGCTGAATCTGGTACTCAATGTGTGGGAAGGCGAAGCCGAGGCCACCCTGATCACCAACCTCTTTAAGTCGCTCAAACTGTTAAAAGATGATTACCTGGGCGGTAGCGGCAGCCGGGGATACGGCCAAATCGGCATCGGGATCACCCGCATGATTGAGAAGACCCCCGAAAACTACTACGATCTACCCGACGGGAAGGGCCACGACATCACCGATGCCCACCGCGCCGCCATTGACAGTCTGAAAGCATGAGCCTGGAAGCCATCAAATTACGGTTCGACACGCCGCTGCACCTAGGGCGCGGCCTGGAAGATCTCGACCGCAGCGAGACCATGTACCATTCCGATTCGCTCAAATCGGCCCTTTTCGCCGTGGGACTGTCACAACACGACGATTGGCTCGCCAATCCCGAAGTTTTTTTCGACGGATTCCGGCTGTCCTCCTGCTTTCCTTTTTCGGCCGAGGAATTGTTTCTACCCAAACCCTTCCTGAACGTCCGCTTCCGGTTTTCGGGCACGGCCGAAGATCGTCAGGCTAAAAAAAGCAAGAAGGTGGCTTTTCTGGCGATCAAGCACTTCACCCGGCTGCTCGACGCGGCCGACGGTGATGAGATCGAACTATCGGAATCCACGCTGACGCCCGACGGGCAATTTGTTTGTGAACACGAGTCGATCGCCCGGCGCAGCTTTTTCAAAACCGAGGTGCAGCAGCGCGTCGCCGTACCGCTGGAAGGCGAAGGCCACGACACCCGCCCTTTTTACGTGGATCGGCTGTACTTCGAGCAGGATTGCGGGCTGTACTTTCTGGTCGATTTCGGCGGCAACGCGCGCCTGAGAAAGCAAGTCCTGCAAACGCTCCGGCTGTTGGGCGACTCGGGCATCGGCACCGACCGCACGGTGGGCAACGGCTTGTTTACTTTCAACGAAAAAACCGACGTGCAGCCCGTCGCGCTGCTGGTTTCCGGTTGGCGGGGGCAACAATTGGCGCTGGGTCTGTACCTGCCCGAAGCAACGGAATATGGCGGCATCGACCTCGACCACAGCCGCTGGAACTTGCTGAAAAGGGGCGGCTACATGGGCGGCAGCAGTAACGAGTCGTTTCTGTCGCTTCGCAAAAAGAGCCTGTATTTTTTCAGCGAAGGCAGCGTGTTCAGTAGCGCTACGCCGCTCACGGGCAAAACCGAAGACATCCGCCCCGAATGGAACGCGCCCATGCACGCCGTATGGCGCGACGGGCAATGCCTGTTTTTAAACATCTGATCCATCCATGGCCAACGCAACCCTTACCACCCTGACGCCCGTCCACATCGGGAGCGGCACCACCTACAACCGCAACATCGACTTCGTCCAGGAGGGCGCGCGCATCGGCATTGTCGATGCCGACAAAGTGGCCGCGCTCATCGGCCATGACCGCCAGGCCATCGACCAATGGGTGAACGCCATCGAGCAGGGCACCCCGCTACTCGACTTCCTGCAAAAGGGGCGCGGGCTACGGAACGTGAAAATCGAGGATATTTCATCGCGCATCTGTGACTTGAAAAATACCCAGCACCGGGCCCGCGACCTCAAAGAGCAATTTCGCAGTCCGCTGGTTGGGGCTTGTCTGCCGGGCAGTTCGCTGAAAGGAGCCATCCGCACGGCCATTTGGGAAAATCTTGCCGACGATGATTCCCTGAAAAAGCTTTCAGCCAATGATCTGAAAAATCGGAGAGGAAAATGGGATGATAAGGAGGTCGCCGCCAAACTATTTGGAAAAGACGCCACCGAACAATCGACCCGTTTCTTGAAAGTTGGCGACGCTCACTTCGGCGATGCCGCGACCGAGGTACACGAAATGAAGATTTTGAATAAAGTATATAACGGGTGGGACTTTAAAAACGGCAGCAATCTTTTCGAAACGATCCCGGCCAATCGTACCGCGAATTTCGACTTCAAGGTCGATTATACCCTCTTGCAGAGCAACCGGAAGGCAAATCCAGGCATATGGCCCGACAGGAAAATCGGGTACCTGATGGGTGGTACAAAAGGAGTGGCAAAGGTCATTAACGACTTGACAATCTTACTATTGGATTGGGAAATCAAAATGCTATTTGATGCAGAGGTAGACTATGATAACTCGGGTAAAAAAATGCTGGAAGAGTATAAGCGACTGTATAAAATCGCGCAATCCTGCCAAGAAAATGAATTTGTAGTCCGCGTCGGCGGGCACAGTGGCTGGATATTTACGACCGGAGCCTGGGTGCGAAAAGAAGCGCTGAATCTTAATGATTATGAAATGAAATCTTTACGAAAAACAATTCAGCGCAATAAGGAATATGATATGAAACTGTGGCCCAAAACCCGTAAGACTACGCAGGACGGTACTATTTTTGGCTTCATAAAAATACAACTATGAAAAACTACCTCGTCATTACCATCGGCACCCGCGACGTGCAGCTTCGGAAAGATTTGATCGAAAAACCGGATAGCGGTTTTCAAATAATCTCGGGAGAAGACAACGATCACTGGAAGCGGCTTATCAGAGCGGGTGAAGTAGAATTGATTGTCTCGAAGGCGCACAAAGATTTCCCAAACTATTTCTCGGCCGACAATCGATCTATTGGTAAATCCTTATTTGAAAACCTGGATCTTTTCGAGGAAGTGATTGAACTTCCATTAATCACACCTGTCATTGATTCTTTGCTGAACTCCGGTAAATCTATCGATAATATCTTACTCATCTACACAGATCAGCAGAAAGGTTTAGATTCAGGAATAGTTAAATTCAAAAACTATGAAAAGGACACATTACATTTTAAAGATATTATAGAAAATCTGCTCAAAAAGCGCTTCCCCGAGGCAGAATTTAAAGGATACGGCATCACCGAAAAGGTGACCGACATCGACTATCAATACCAGCACTTCGCCCAGGCGAGAGACGAGTTTATCGAAGCCGACGACGTAAAACAGATTTTTCTGCTACCCCAGGGCGGCATCGATCAAATCAACCAGGCCGTAACGCTGCAACTGCTGCAATCTTTCAAGACCAAAGTAAAACTCTACCAGAAAGCCGAGGAAGCCGAAGCCACCGAACTAAAATTCGGACAGTACTTCCTGTACGATCTCAACAAGCAGAAAATCGAAAAGCATTTGGAGGATTATGATTTTGGGATGATAACGAGTGATTTGCATCCTAACGATCAGGTTTATCATTTGGCGCAATTTGCCTCTAAATGCTTGGACTTACAGTATCATTTACTGAAAGTAAATATCTCGAATCTCAACAGTTATTCACACATAATACAAAAAGGTGGTGATGAAATTAAGCTGAAAGACTTGTACTTATCTGCCAAGATAAACTATCACCAACAAAAGTATACTGAATTTCTTTGGAAAGTATATACTTTGAATGAAACATTATACAAAGTAGAAGTGAAAAAAGTTTTAGGTAAACTGGTCGACAGTAAAGGACGTGGTTCATCCAGTTCCTGGTCTGTATCACTAGATGAAAAGAACCCCAATTTTCGCCGAATTATTTCCAATCATTCAATGCCGAATGGTGATCCGATCGACAGTTCAAGGCCAAACCGCCAGGCTTTCAAAATCTTGATGACGGAATTTGTAAAAGCAGGATTGATTGAAATGTCTGAGCATAAACTGGAAATTTATGAAAAGTTGAAAGACAAATTAGAAGCACTTTCATCTGGTCGTAATAATATTGCCCATAAACTTGGTTCAACAAGCTTGGCCCAAATTGAAGCCGCACTCAGACCAAAAAACAAGTCAGAAATTGAATACAAAACCCAAGATCTTTTAGCCGACCTCGACGCCCTCTTCGAACTCCCCACGCCCTTCGGCATCTACGACCAAATCAAGGCCGACATCGAGGTAATCCTCGCCCAGCCCTACGCTACTGAATAGCAAGCTCCCATGCGGGCGATGGTCGCGCGGAGTCGGTCGCGCAGGCTGGCGGGCTGTAGCACTTCCGCGTCGGGGCCCAGGGTTAGAATGGTCGCTATCAGTTCGGAGTTGACGATCAGGCGGTAGCGAAACACCAGCGCGTCGGCGGTTTCCTGCCCGGCCACGCGCTCCTGATAGCGGTGCAGGGGCTTGGTGGTGAGGTAGGAAGCGCGGGGTTTGGCTACTTTCAGCAGAATTTCTTCCGGTTGAGCATCGTCGTTTTGGCGGGTGACGCCCACCATATCGGCCAGGTGCCGGGCCACGTCGCGGCGGTCGGGCAAATACGGAAAAATCGAATCCTCGATTTTTTGAATGCGGTCGAGTGCCAGGTTGTAGAGTTTTTGGGCGGTATGCTGCCAGCCGAACAGGTACCAGCGGTTGTTGTACTCGCGAAGCACGTACGGGCTGACGGTATGCTCCGTTATTTCTCCCGCAAAATCCCGATAGGTAATTAGCAGACAGCGCCGCGCTTTGAGCGCCTCGTAGAGCGGGCCCAGCTTGTCAAGCCCGGCGTAGCCCTGTCCCTGGTCGAACTGCACCAGGTTTTCGGCGGTGCCCGACTTCTGCCCCGCCCTCTCCCTTATCTCCAACTGAATTCTTTCCAAACCCTGCAATTGCGGCAGAGCGGCAAACTGGCTCAGCAGGGCGTTCGTTTCGCGCACGAAACGGGCGTCGTCCT
Source organism: uncultured Cytophagales bacterium (assembly GCA_963803495.1). Lineage (GTDB taxonomy): Bacteria > Bacteroidota > Bacteroidia > Cytophagales > Spirosomataceae > Persicitalea. The sequence continues at coordinate 4,733,692 of CAWDMP010000002.1, read as the reverse complement.
TGCTCATCACGTGGTGGAGCGAATACGCCTCGCTGTAGTAGTAGACTTTATCACGGTAGACGAGTGGGGCTCCGAAATCGTCGCGCAGCCGCCTGAAATCGTACTTGATCGTGCGATCGGACGGGAGCTGGGGCAGGCCCAACTGATCGAGGCAGGCCCGCTGTAATTCCTGTCGGGTCAATCGTTGGCCCTGGGCCAACAGGCGGTGAATGCATTCCAGGCGCTCGAATTGTTTCTGATTGAGGGGCACGGCGGGGGTTATTGGGATAAAACAAAAAAGCAAATTAAACAAAACAGGGCAAAAACCTTGCACCCATGTTCCTTTGATTTGCAGCGTAGTTTTTATTTCACCCTAAGCCCCACACGACCATGACGACTTTTTACAACTTCCTCCGCCCCATTGCCGCCGCAGAGCGCACGCACGATTCGACCGATCCCCTTTTGACCGCTGCCGAACCCGCTGCCCCGCATCCGTGGGAAAGCGCCGCCGCGAAGCGCGTCAACATGCGCGACTACGGTTTCGAGCAGTCGGGCGTACACCGGGGCGATGCCGACGCCCTCGACAACCTTTTGCGGCAGATCATGAGCGGGCGGCTGATCGACGAAAACGCCAACCTCGAGCAGCAACACCGGCATCAGGCGCAGTTGGGCGAGCAGATCGCGGGGCTGGAGCGGCAGTCGGAGGACGTGCTGACCCGGCAGCGCCGCATCACCGAGGTGCAGATCCCGCAGGCGGAAGCGGAAATCCGGCAGTTTGAAGCGGATATGCACCAGATCCGCGTCGATGAGGCCGGGGGACTTTACAGCGCCAACGCCGCCGACCGCTTCAGTCTGTGGAAATACGGCCTCGGCACCGCTTTGGGACTGGTGTACGTCGTGAGTTTTTACGTGAGCGCGGTGTACTCGGGCATGATCCGCAACCTGGGGCTGGAGATCGAGGCGGCCGACGGTACGGCCGGCGCGGGCGCTTTATTTGCCAATGTTTTTGTGAAAGGGGCCTTTTCCACGCTGGATTTTCACTGGATCGCGCCGGTGTTGCTGCTGATGTTTGCCTTTGTGCTCGATTATCTCTGGGACCATAGCGCGGGCCGCAACCGCATCGCGGCTATGGTAGGCGTAGCGCTGACCGTGCTGGTACTCGACGCCCTGATTGCCTTTAAAATCGAGGCGCAGGGCCAGTACCTCAAAACCCTGATGGGCCTCGAAGACCCGACCCACCGCTGGTGGATGAGCACCGATTTCTGGATCGTGCTGGTAATGGGCTTCGTCGCGACGCTCGCCTGGGGTATGGTGGCTTACGCCTTCCGCGCCGAACTGGCCAAAACCGACGCCCGCCGGGTGGTGGCCCTGGAAATCGGCCACCGCCAATCGCTGATTGGCAAAGTACAGCAAGTGATCTTCGACTTGAAGGCTCAGCTCAACGATTTGGCGGGCCAATTGGCCCAACTGCACCTGAGCATCCGGCAACTCCGCGAGCAGCAGCGCACCCTGAAGGTCAGCCTTTCGGAACTGGAAAAATCCGTGACCGACTTCTACGACGGCTGGCTGGGCTACCTCAACAGCCGGGGCAACTGCCAGACCGTCAAGCAGGAGTGCAGCGCCGTACTGGCGGCTTTCAGCGCGGCGCACTTCCGCCAGCCAGAGTCTTTACCGACTTCTATCGGGGAAGCAACCGGCGCGCCGGATCCATCGGAATAATTACGCCTTCATTTTTTCACCGAAACCCGATCCACCATGACGAACTTCTTCCATTTCCGTATTTTTCTTGTTTGGACGCTTACGCTGCTTTGGGTACGCCCAGCCTGCGGCCAGAAGCCCGCACCGCAGAATTACGTGGTGCTGCTCGACCTGTCAGACCGGCTGCTGGCTCCCGGCCAGCCGCAGCGCGACCAAGCCCTGATCCTCGACGTGTTCGCCAGGTTCGAGCGGGCCGTGCGCCGCAACCTGATCGTCAATTCGCGCGACGGCTTCCGCGTGGTGATCGCGCCGCAGGCGGGCCAGGCTTTCGACGCCGACGCCCTGATGGGTGGGCTTTTTCTGACGATGGATGGCCCGATCGCCACCAAGCGCCGACGGTTCGACGCTTTCAAAGCCGCCCTGCCGGGGCGGCTGCGGCAGCTCTACCAGCTTTCTCTGCGGGGCAAAACCCGCCCGGCCGACTTCCGGGGTTGCGACCTGTGGCAGTACTTCAACGAGCAACTACCGGGCGACCTCCCGCCCGCCGCCCAGAACACTCTGCTGATACTGACGGACGGGTATTTCGACTTCGAGAACAACACCCACCGAATGCAGCGCGACGGCCGGGCCACCGACAGCCAGCAACTCATGGCCCGGCTGCGCCGCGACCCCCAATGGCGCAAAACGCTGCAACTGCCCGACGTCGGCCTGCTGCCCGTGTCGCAAAAGCTGGCCCCGCTGCGGGTGTGGGTGGCTGAAATTAATCCCAAAGTCGACCATCTGGAAGAGTTGGCTATCCTCAAGGCCGTCTGGCAGAAATGGCTCACCGAAATGCAGGCTGCGGCGGTCACCTGCGTGTCGCGGTCCCCGCTGCCCAAAGTGCGCCAGGCGTTGCAAGCCATTCCCTGAGCAATTGGCTACGCTGCCCACTCTTGTTTTTATTCATCATAACCCGCTTTCCATTCGAAAAAACGACCCAACTCATCATCAACAAGCGCGGCGCGAGTCTATCGGTGCGTGGTGGCCGCTACCTCGTCAGGACCAAGGAAGCCGAAGCTTACGTGCCGGTTTTTCAGGTGCGGAGCATCCATTTGCACCCCGCTACGAAGCTGAGCTACGAGGTCGTGGCCACGGCCATCGAGCACCACACTGATATTTTGTTTGTAGACCGCCGGGGCTTTCCCATCGGGCGGGTGTGGAGCCACCAATTCGGGTCGATCAGTACGATTCGCAAGAATCAACTACGCTTTGCCCAGCACGCCGATGCCGCCGCCTGGGTGCGCTCGGTACTGCTGCGCAAGGCCGACGGGCAGGCCGCCGTGCTGCAACTACTCGCGCTGCTGACGGACCGCGAACTGGACGACGCCCTGCGGAAGGTCGGGAATATGCGCAGCAAGATCGAGCGGTACGAGGTCCAGGACCTGTCGGAATGCTACGCCAGTTTTCGCGGCTACGAAGGCAGCATGAGCCGGGCCTATTTCGGCGGCATCGCTTACGCTTTGCCCAAGGCGTACCGCTTCGCCAAGCGCTCCCAGCACCCGGCTCTCGACGCTTTCAACGGTCTGCTCAACTACGCCTACGGAATGCTCTACGGCCAGTGCGAGAGCGCGTTGATTAAGGCGGGGCTCGATCCGTTCATCGGGGTCATGCACCGCGACGAGTATAACCGCCCGGTGCTGGTCTACGATTTCATCGAATTGTTTCGCCATTGGGCCGACTACGTGGTGTGCCACTTGTGTATGCAGGAAGTGGTAGTGGACGAATTTTTCGACACCAGCCAGGGCAGCTTCTGGCTGGCCGACCCCGGCAAGCGCATCCTGATCCAGTCTATGAACGACTACCTGGCCGAGCTGGTGGTCGTGGAAGGGCTGAGCCGCAGCCGCCAAACCCACCTCGAATTAGTAGCCCAGCGGCTGGCCGCCACGTTGAAAAAGTACGTACCGGGGGCAAATCCCTTGCACCCCTAACCATTACTTTTGTCTCAGTCATTCACCAAAACCCCTACCGCCTTCGAAAACAACGCTACGATTTCCCTCGGCCGCAACGTTGCCGCCAGTCCCGCCGAGAATCTGTTGCCGATTGCCGTAGCCGCTTTAGCCACAATGATTCGGACCGACGAAACGCTGCGACTTGAAACCGACCGCTTGCGCAAAATCCGCGACCTGGACGCCAAATCCTACCGTAGCCTCAAGACCCGCCTGCCCTACGTAGTCGGGTCCACCTTTGGGGGCGGAGCCCGGCATTCCGACCACTTCGTGGCGGCGCACTTCGTCCTGCTCGACCTCGACGGCATGAGCCTGCCCGACGGCCGCGTACCCGAGTGCATCCGGCAGCACGAGTCGGTGCGGCTGGCGTTCGTGTCGCCGAGTGGCGCGGGGGTAAAGGTGCTGTGCCCACTAGACGAGCCCTGCGATTCACTGGCGGCTTTCAAGGAGTTCTACCGCCCGTTTGCCAGCCGTTTTGCCGAGATCGTCCGGCTGGCGGGTAGCCTCGACCTGCGCACCTGCGACGCCACGCGGGCGGCTTTCCTGGCGCACGATCCCCATCTTTACGAAAACCCGCTGGCTTTGCCCGTAGCCTGGCGGGCCTACCTCGCCCCCACGGCCCCCACGGCAGACACGGAGTCCACCATCCCCACGCTCGACGAAGCTGCCTACCGGGAAGTGCTGAGGGCCGCCAATCCGCGCACTACCGTTAAAGCCGCGCCGCAGGCTTTTGTACCTGGGGAACTGACGCGAATGCAGGATGACCTCCGCCGCCACTGCCTGGCCCACGGGCTGGAGGTAATACAGCTTACGCCCATCAACTACGGCCTGAAAGTACAGGTGCGACAGGGCTACCGACTCGCGGAGGTCAATCTCTTTTTTGGCAAAAAGGGCTTCACCGTGGTGCGCTCCCCCAAAACCGGAACCGATCTTGCGCTGGCCGAAGTGCTGCACCGCGCGCTGGAACATCTGCTTCACCCGCCGCAGGAAGCGTTGGGCGTTTCGTTGACGAGCCTGCTTTCGCCCAATTGACCCGTCTTTTTTTCCTGATTATCCACTAAAAATGATTTGCCATGAACAAGAAAAAACCAAAACTGAGCCTAAGGGAACAGAATGCCCGCTGGCAGTCGCTGGCGCTGCCCGCCCTCACACCTGGCCAACTGGCCGACGCCGTGGCCGACCCGGAAGCGCTGCCCGCTGTATTTTCCCAATTCCTGACCTGGTTTTCCCGTCAGACCACCAAAACCGCCGACGAAATGCACTGCTTCATCATGTACGACATCCAACACGACAAGGTGCGCCGCCTGGTGGCCAAGTACCTCGAAAAGCAAGGCTGCATCCGGGTGCAGAAGTCGGTGTTTTTTGGCCGCCTCACCCGCAAGCGGCACCGCGCGGTCCTGGAAATCCTTCGCAAAGCCCAGAACTGCTACGACAACCAGGACACGATCATGGTGCTGCCCGTGGGCGAGGATATGCTCAACTCCCTGACCTGCATCGGCAAGCACTTCCAGCTGGACCTGCTCACCGCGCCGCAGCATACGCTCATTTTTTGAATGAAAAGTTTTTCACCTAAACCGCTACTACCTTCCAAACGACCATTTCCACTCCTGCTGCTGTTTCATCCGCCGCCCCGTCTTGCCGCGAAGCCTCGCGGCTCCGTAAAACCGGACTGCTACCCGCCGCCCGCCACGAAGTCGAGCGGCTGCTGGCCGTGGCCCCCGCCGACCTTTACAACCGGCGGGCAGCCGCCTGGGTATTTCTCGACAGCATCAAGCACGACAGCCTGTCGCTGGTCGAGGCTTTGCCGTACCTCGACCAATTGCTCGCCCTGGGCCTCGACGATTCGGAGCGCATCCTGTGGGAGCAGCTCTACTGGCAGATCGCTAAAATGCTCTTCCGCCTGCCGTCGCTTCCCACCGAAGCGTTGCTGGCGCGGCTGCGGACCGCCTGGCATAGCTGGCCGCGCCTGAGCGGGCTGGCCTACTCCACTATGCTCAAGGCGCTGCTCAAGCATGCCGCCGCTTGGCCCGACCTGCCCGCGTGGGTCGAAGCCTGGGGTTGGGAGCATTTGCGGCCCGCCGACTTTACGCCCGAAACTACGCCCGACGGCAAGACCTTCCCGGCGCTGGCCGAACGCACCCACCTGGCCGTGGCCCGCTGGCTCCACCAAAGGCCCGCCGACCCGGACTACATGCCAGTTTTTTTGGCCCAGCTTGATGCTACTTCCGATGCGTACCCCGCTATGCTTTACCTGTTGTACTACCGCGCTCTGCTGCGGGTAAAGCTGGGCGAAACCGAAGCGGCCCGGCAGCTTTTTTTGCCCTTTGCCCGGCAAAAGCAGCGGGATTTCTGGGTGTGGGAACTGATGGCGGAGTTGCATCCCGGCCAGCCCGACACCCAAATGGGCTGCCTGGCCAAAGCCTTGCTGTGTCGCACGCCGCCCGAGTTCCTCGTCAAGACCCGCCAGAAGATGGCGGCGCTGCTCGTAAACGAAGGCCGCTGGGCTGAGGCCCGCACCGAGATCGACCAGATCGTGGCGCTGCGTACCACCCAACGGTGGCGGATTCCGCAGGAGGTACAGGCCTGGACCGTCGCGCCTGAGTACCGTGCCGCGCCGGAACGAACCGATAACGGCCCGCTCTATACGCAGCTTGCCCCGCTGGCGCAGCGGCTGCTCCAGCCCGTCGTGCCAACGGTCGTGGCGGTAGTGTGGGCCGTCAATCCCGACCGGCAGACCGCGCAGTTTGTCGTCGATGCCGAGGTACACGGGGGCTTTGGATTTGCAGCGTTTGGCCTGAACCCCAGCGCAGGCGACCTGCTGCGGCTGGGGTTGGAAGCCCGTCACGGGGCCGACGGGCAACCCTATTGGAAGGTGGCGACCGCCGAAACCGCTGCTAACGTTGATGCTACCCCATTGTTGCGCGTGGTAGAGGGCATTCCCCGAAAAGCCGGAGCGGTGGCTTTTGTGGGCGACGTGCTTGTACCTCCCGACTTGCTCAAAGACCTGTCGCTGGCGCAACCCTGCCGATTGCGGGCAGTGCGGGCCTACAACCCCAAGCGTAAAAACTGGGGGTGGAAGGCATTCGGGCAGGCAGAACCAGCAGCTACCTGAAAAGTTTCGTCGCGGGATTTGCCCTGATTTTGCGCTATCTTTGGGCTATCGTGCCGCAAAACGCGTAAAAACGAATGCACTATTCCTTTTTCAGCTTTAAATTTATCAAGAAGCAAGTCTTTAAAGCCCTCATTTTCAATATATTCAAAAAAATGCTCCCAGAATTGTACTTCCAGAATAATAAGGATTAAGACCCATGTTTTACCGTTACGATCAGTACCTAATTTTGAAATTACCCAGAATTGTACTTCCAGAATAATAAGGATTAAGACCTGGCCCTCAGAGTAGCAGTAGCTAAATTTTTCAGCCCCAGAATTGTACTTCCAGAATAATAAGGATTAAGACATAGTGGTAAAATTTAAAAGTGAAAAATTGGTTACCCAGAATTGTACTTCCAGAATAATAAGGATTAAGACGCCATCGGTTGGAAGGAGAACGCCGTGAGTTGCTTGCCCAGAATTGTACTTCCAGAATAATAAGGATTAAGACCGTTCGTTTTGCGCGATAATTTCAGCCTTGGTTTCCCAGAATTGTACTTCCAGAATAATAAGGATTAAGACTTGTGGGCTGAAAAACCTACTGAATTTTGCATAACCCAGAATTGTACTTCCAGAATAATAAGGATTAAGACCTCTTTGTTCAGCTTTACGATGAAGTCCAGCAAACCCAGAATTGTACTTCCAGAATAATAAGGATTAAGACTCCCAAGAGTTCTCACTCTTAGTAATGTTCCATTGGAACCCAGAATTGTACTTCCAGAATAATAAGGATTAAGACTTCACCGAACTCAGCGATAAGCTCAGCTCTTGTTAATACCCAGAATTGTACTTCCAGAATAATAAGGATTAAGACCGATTCTGGATAAAGATTATAAGTCTCAGGAAAATTATACCCAGAATTGTACTTCCAGAATAATAAGGATTAAGACAAGAGGTATTTCTGTGCGCTTGTAAATGGACCCAGAATTGTACTTCCAGAATAATAAGGATTAAGACTCGCGTACTCCGTTCGTTGGGCAAGAGTACCTGTTTTCCCAGAATTGTACTTCCAGAATAATAAGGATTAAGACATCATCAGAATCGAGCCGTCGGCGGCACCGGAAGAGCCCAGAATTGTACTTCCAGAATAATAAGGATTAAGACCGCCTTCTTTTTGCAGGTATAGGTGATTATTTTTCACCCAGAATTGTACTTCCAGAATAATAAGGATTAAGACTCTCCGATTTGGGCACCGTATCCGATTTGGGCACCGTCTCCCCAGAATTGTACTTCCAGAATAATAAGGATTAAGACCTATTACATTCATTAAAATTTGTCTCTTTTATCTCCCCAGAATTGTACTTCCAGAATAATAAGGATTAAGACCCACGTACCCGAGACTTCGCCGCTCTGGCTAGGGCTTGCCCAGAATTGTACTTCCAGAATAATAAGGATTAAGACGATTCGTCAAAACAAACATTCGTAAAACCTTTTGATCCCAGAATTGTACTTCCAGAATAATAAGGATTAAGACGCCGCCTCTTCCGGCGTGGCGATGGGTTTATAAACCTCCCAGAATTGTACTTCCAGAATAATAAGGATTAAGACATCATTTTCAAGAAGTTTGAAGTTATACAATGTCTCGCCCAGAATTGTACTTCCAGAATAATAAGGATTAAGACTCATCCATGTTTTACCATTCTTATCTGTGCCGAGTTTACCCAGAATTGTACTTCCAGAATAATAAGGATTAAGACTAATTTAAAATGTGAATAAAAAACTACAACACGACACCCCCAGAATTGTACTTCCAGAATAATAAGGATTAAGACAAGCATTCGAAAATTTCGTTTCCCTGTCTCAGGTAAGTCCCAGAATTGTACTTCCAGAATAATAAGGATTAAGACCCACGCGCCACCAGTGCTTGCTTTACCCGCTTAGGATCCCAGAATTGTACTTCCAGAATAATAAAGATTAAGACTACCCATATTGATTCTCAACCGGACCGAGCTTGGCCCCAGAATTGTACTTCCAAAATAGTAAGGATCAAGATTCCTTAATTTTGTGGTCGAATGTCAGCTTTGCCCCATTAATGATGTGAAGGACAAATTCTTCGTACGTCAGAATATGGGCTTGAAATGCCTCGTGAGTGGCGTTTGTGTTAAATGCGGGTATCCTGCCCCTACTGCAAGCTTTCAGCGTAGTGAGAATTGAAGCGCTGAAATTTCTCGCTTATCGACGTACCAATTCACCACATGAGTTTTGCTTATATTTGGTGCGTTTACTACTATTTCGTCCGCAAAACCCTCCGCTTGACTATGCGCCTTCTACTTAGAATCCTAGGTTTCGCCCTGCTACTCCTGATCGGCGTACTGCTCTACAATACCATCACCTTCAAATCCCGCCAACTTTCCGACGTCCCCCCGGCCCCGGCCGTCGCCATCGGCGACTCGGCCATTGCAAATCTCAGTCGGGCCATTCAGTTTAAAACGGTCTCCAACCAGGACCCCGCGCTAATCGACACCGTTCAGTTTGAAGCGTTTGTAGAATTTCTCGCCACAGCGTTCCCACGGGTACATGAACGATTGAAGCAGGAAAGAATCAATGATTTCGCCCTACTCTACGAATGGAAGGGAAGCGACACCTCCCTGAAACCTATCCTGATGATGGGCCACTACGATGTGGTACCGGTTATAGAAGGTACCGAGAACTTGTGGAAAAAAGCGCCTTTCTCGGGTCTTGTGCAGGATGGCTTCGTGTACGGAAGGGGTACCCTCGACGACAAGAGTACCGTCATGGGGCTGCTGGAAGCCGCCGAGTACCTGCTCGCTCAAAATTTTCAACCCAGGCGGAGTATTTATTTTTCGTTCGGCCACGATGAGGAGGTAAGCGGCCGCCACGGCGGACAAGCCCTGGCCCGAACGCTGGAACAGCGCGGCGTGCAACTGGAAATGGTCATCGACGAAGGCGGCACGATCAAGACCGACGGCGTGGCGGGCCTCGACAAAACGGTGGCGCTCATCGGCATCGCCGAGAAGGGCTACACCAGCGTACAACTCACGGCCAAAGGGCAGGGCGGGCACTCCTCGATGCCGCCTCCGAAAACGAGCGTCGGGATGCTGGCGACGGCAATCGATCGCTTGCAGAATATGCCGTTCAAGTCGTCATTGGGTGGTACCGTGGGGGAGATGCTACAGTACCTGGGTCCCGAAATGCCATTCGGGCAGAAGCTGGCGGTGGCTAACCTGTGGTTACTGGAACCCGTTTTGATCAATGTTTTCGGCGCCACTAATTCAGGTGCCGCCAGTACCCACACGACCATTGCGCCCACGATTTTGAGAGCGGGGGTAAAAGACAATGTACTGCCCATCGAAGCGACCGCGGTGGTTAACTTTCGCATTCTGCCGGGCGACTCGGTTCGGGGTGTCGTTGCGCACGTGATAGAAGCCATCGACATGCCCGAGATCGAAGTAAAATCCCTGGGCGAGTTCGATTCTGAGCCATCACCGGTTTCTTCTCCCGAGGCGGCTCCCTTCCAGCTATTGAGCAAAACGATCAAGCGTTGCTACCCCGAAGCGATGCTCACGCCCTACCTGGTACTGGGCGCAACCGACGCGCGCTACTACCGAAAATTGAGCGATAATGTCTACCGCTTCACGCCCTACCGCCTCACCGAAGAAGACCTCGACCGGGTGCATGGTACCAACGAGCGCATCGAGGTGGCAACCTACAAAGCCATGATTCGATTCTACGCTACGCTGTTGCAAGACGCCAGCGTGAACTAGTCGCAGATTTTGTATACATAAAAAAATTACTTCGACCGAGTACCTGAATTCGTAGAATTATTTTAGGCGTATGAATGCGCTACTATTGATTAAATAATGGTACTATTGGATGGAATTAGTGAATAGTTAGGATAATTGCCTATGATTTTTCGGTCAGGCGAGTGACCTGGTCAGGAAATGACCGTCGAAAGAGCATAAAACAGAGCCAAACTATACACACACACTTTTTTGGTAATAAAAAAGCACTTCCACTCGGGGAGTGCTTTTGCTTTTTAAGGTAGTCTCGAAGTACCTGTGAGCAACAAAAGTCAGAGCACGATTCCCCTTGGAATAAACTACCGATGCGCCTACCTTTGCGGCCCCAAACCCAGCAACCGACCCGTGCGCAAGACCATACTTTACTACCCTCTTTTCCTCCTGATTTTGTCGGGGCCGCTGCTCGCCCAAAAGCCCAACGAAAAATACCGATACCGCATCCACGCGACTACCTCCGCGCCTGAAATCGACGGCATCGGCACCGACCTCGCCTGGCAGGACGCGCAGGTAGCCACCGATTTTTTCATGATCCAGCCGGTCGATACCACCTTCGCCCGCACCCGCACCGAGGTACGGATGACCTACGATCAGCAGAACATCTACATTCTCGTCACCAACTACAAGCCGGTGCCCGGTAGCCTGGTGGTCGAGTCGCTGCGGCGCGATTTTAGCTTCAACGCCAACGATAATTTCCTGCTGTTCATGGATACCTTCGACGACCGGACCAACGGATTCTCCTTCGGTTCCAACGCCGTGGGTGCGCCCTGGGACGGGCAGATGTTCGACGGATCGTCCATCAACCTGAGCTGGGACAACCGCTGGTTTACGGCCGTCGAGAACGACGACGAAAAATGGGTGTGGGAGGCGGCGATACCGTTCAAGAGCATTCGTTACAAGCCGGGCATCACCGAATGGGGCATCAATTTCAGCCGCCTGGAACTGACCATCGGCGAAAAATCGGCCTGGGCGCCCGTGCCACGGCAATTTCCCAGTGCCAATTTGGCCTACACCGGGGTGCTGGTGTGGGACCAGCCGCCCCCCGATCCGGGTGCCAACATTTCGGTGATTCCTTACGCCGCCACCCGCCTGACGCGCGATTTTCGGCGCGAGAATAGCTACAACCGAAACTACGACATCGGGGGCGACGTCAAGATCGGCATCACGCCTTCGCTCAACCTCGACCTGACGGTCAACCCCGACTTCTCGCAGGTAGACGTGGATGTGCAGCAAACCAACCTCGACCGATTCGAGCTCTTCTTTCCCGAGCGGCGGCAGTTTTTTCTGGAAAATGCCGACCTGTTCGCCAACTTCGGCTATGGTTCCATCCGGCCGTTCTTCTCGCGGCGCATCGGGTTGGGCGTACCCATTCAGTACGGGGCACGGCTCAGCGGCAAGCTCAACAAAGACTGGAGGATTGGGGTACTGAACGTGCAGACCGCTTCTCAAGACAGCCTGCCGGGCAACAATTTCTCGGTTGTCGCGCTGCAAAGGCAGGTCTTTGCCCGTTCCAACATCCGGTTCATCATGGTCAACAAGGATGCCGTGCGCTACGACCCGGAAAAGAACGCGTCGTTCAATAAATTCAACCGCAATATCGGGGCCGAGTACAACCTGGCGTCGGTCAGCAATCTGTGGACGGGCAAGGCGGTGATCCTCAAATCGTTCAGTCCCGACCGCAAGGGCGACGACTGGACGCACGCCGCCAACATCCGGTACAGCAACACCAACTTTTCGTTCGAGTGGCAGCACGAGTACGTCGGCTCCAACTACAACGCCGAAGTAGGCTACGTGCCTAATGCGATCAGGAATGGGTACTACAAAATCAACCCGGAGGCAGCGTACTTGTTTTTCGTCAAATCCGACAAGCTCATCAGCCACGGACCCAGGATTGGTACCACCCTGTTTTGGAACAAACAGGGAAGCCTGACCGACCAGGAGACGTTTCTAGGCTACGAGTTCAATTTCAGGAGCCGGGCCACGGCCATGGTATGGGCGGCGACCAACTACGTCAAGTTACTTCGTCCCTTCGACCCCACCAACTCGGGCCGGGAGCGGCTGGCTACCGGTACCGAGCACCGCTGGAAATCGACGGGCTTCAACATCAATTCCAGCCCAAAGCGCAACTTCACCTATTCGCTTTCCGGCCGATTCGGTGGGTACTACGAAAACGGCGAACGCACCAATTTCGGCGCCAGCCTGGGGTACCGCTTCCAGCCCTACGTGGCACTCGCGCTGAGCAGTAACTACAACAACATCCAACTACCCGCACCCTGGAACCGCACGGAATTTTGGTTGGTCGGGACCGCGCGTCGATGTCACGTTCCGCAACAATCTTTTCCTGACGACCTTCATGCAATACAACAATCAGGCGGACAACGTCAACCTCAACACCCGCCTGCAATGGCGCTACAAACCCGCTTCGGATTTGTTCATCGTGTACACCGACAACTATCTTCCCGAAAATTTCATGGTGAAAACACGGGCGCTGGTACTGAAATTTACTTACTGGTGGAACGTCTGATTTTTATCACTTTATTTCCGAAAATCCCCACTTCATTCCTCATGTTTCCAGCCAAGTACCCCCGATTGCATCTGCCGATTGGTATGTTCGCCCTGCTTCTCCTGAATAGTTGCGAGAAAAAAGACCCCTTTACCATCACCGAAGCCGAGATTGTCTCGGAGATGGAGTCCAACAAAAATTACGAAAAGCTGGCGGCTTACGGCCAAAGCATCGGCATAGAAGCCGATTCTGCTGCTCTTCGAAAACAAGGGATTTTGCAGTACCTCACCGAAATCGGCTACGGACACAAGCCCGCGCACATCGCCCACATCGAGCAGACGTTGGAACCCGACACGGCCAAGGTCAAACTGGCGGGCTGGGAGCTGGCCCAAGGTACCGACGTCGAGAAATCCCTGGCCGACCTCGAACCACCTTACGATGCCTATAAATCTTTGAAGAAGCACTACCAGCGATTAATGCAAGAAAGCAAACCGGACAGCGCCCGGCTGGTGGCCGAATCGCTCAACGCCTACCGCTGGATGCACCGGCAGGCGCAGGGTTCGGAGCGGATGCTGCTGGTCAATATTCGGGGTGCGTACCTGAAAGGGCTGGATTCGCTAGGAAACGAAGAACTCAAAATGAACGTAATCGTGGGCAAGCGCAGCACCGCCACGCCGGGGCTCGACACCTACGCCACCAATGTGATCACCTACCCCTATTGGAACATCCCGTCGAGCATCGCGGTGGGCGAAATGCTGCCCAAAATACGGGAAAACATCTACTACCTGCAACGCAACGGCATCGAGGTACTCGATAAAAAAGGGGAGGTGGTGAGCGAATTCGACATCGACTGGGAGGAGCTTTCGGAGGAAAATTTCCCCTATCGTTTCCGGCAGGACAGCGGGGAGGGCAATTCGCTGGGGTTCATGAAGGTAAATCTGCTGAATCCGCTGGCGATTTATCTGCACGACACCGACGTCAGGACGTTGTTTAGGACCAACGAACGCTGGCGGAGCCACGGTTGCGTGCGGCTGGAAGAGCCCGCGCAACTGGCCAACTACATTGCCGGAAAGAAAATAGTGGACGACGATCTTATTGAAAAGGCGCTCGCGATGCCCGAGGTAGAGCGGAAGCCCAAAACCCACAAACTGGACAGGAAAGTACCTACCTTCTTGTATTACCTGCCCGCCGATGTGGACAAAGCCGGTAATCTGACGTACTACCCGGACGTTTATAAATTTGGGAAAGGGTAATCAAATTACAATACATCCCGCAATTATGGTACGGCCGGGCTGGCAATCCAGCGGCTCGCCCGTTGCCCAATTAGAAAGAGTAGGCTAACCTACGATTTAGAAAGAGTCGCAATCGAAGGTGCAGCCATAGCCTTGCTCAGGTACTTTGACTGCTGCAAATAAACCACGTCGTCGGAGTACAGGAATAAGCCAGCGCCATCGCGGAGTAGCTTGATGAGCGATTCGTGGTCGGCCTGTGACACGGCCGGACAACCCAGGCTCCGACCCAATCGCCCCGTTTGGCGGATAAAATCCTCACTTACGTAATTGGCACCGTGCATCACGATGGCGCGGTTAAATGCCTGGTCGTTAATGTTTTTTTCCAACCCTTCCAGGCGTAACGATAGTCCGTGCTTGCCCTGGTAGGTGTTCAACGCGCGGTAAAAACCCAGACTAGACTGGTAGGAAGAATTTACGTTGGAAAATTTTCTGGCAAACTCCTCGCCCGAATTACGACCGTGAGCGACGTAGGTATTGAGCAGGATTTTGTTCCTGGCAAAATCTATCACGTACAAGCGCTTGTTGCGGGAAGACTGGCTAAAATCGGCAATGGCCAAAATAGGCTTTGAAAAACCCGCCGCTTTGAACCCATAGTAAGCGTACCGAAAGGCCTCTTCTGAAAGACCAGCGGCTTGCAATTGGAGCGAATCGTAAAGAATGATGCAACGCTGCGCTTCGCTGAGGGGTACAGATCTGTTGGATAGTTTTAGAGGTATAGCTATCCGTTTTGGTATTGATCCAATTCCGCTCTACTTTTTTGAATCCGGCTAAAATACCAATAAACAATACGCCAACGACTAACAATCCTCCTACTTTACGCATACGCTACTACTTTCGATTTTGGTGTGAAGTACCCCCCTTATACGCGCAACCTACCTCAAATGGTTCCCCTGGCACAAAACGACGGGGGACGAAAAGAATGTCCCTTACTCGGTCTCTACTCGTTCTGACAACCATTTTTTGAAGCCAATGAGCCGTTAACCCTTCCACCCTTTCCTCCCCTTTTTTAAAACCTTCTTTCCAAATAATGCGGGAGCATTTTATGCCAGGTGTGCCAGTCATGAGGCATGTCGGGTCCCCAAATGTCGAGCTCATGCAACACACGCTTGCTGTTGAGCATGGAGGATACGTGCCGGGCTCGAGTCGGGGTTTTCGTAGTCGCCCGAACCGGACAGAAGGTAGATATGGCGACTCTGGCGGTAGAGGTTCAGGTGCCACTCCGCGTTCAGGTTGCGCAGGTAGTGTGCGGGGGAGTTGAAGTACACGTTGTCGTCGTAGTACCCACGGGTGTAGGCACTCAGATCGTAGTTTCCACTCATGGCCAATACGCCCTCGATCACATCGGGGTGCTTGAAGAAGAGATTGGTGGCGTGCAGCGCTCCCAGAGCAGCTCCCACGGCAATGATAGGTGCACCGGCTTTGGTAGAATCCCGGATGAAAGGCACCACCTCCCTGACGATATAGTCGTAAAAATGCTGCAACCTCACCCCTTGATCGTGCCCGTTCATGTGCTCGTTCAACCAGCTTTCGCCGTCGATGCTCTCCACGCAGAACACCTTCACCCGGCCGGCGTCCAGGAAAGGTTGCATCCGCTCGATCATGCCGCGTTGCTCGTACTCGTAGCAATCCGATGCTGTGGTGGGGATCATCAGCAGCGCGGTACCATAGTGCCCATAAACTGCTACGTTCATGTTCTTATTCAGAGAAGGGCTGTACCAATTCGCTATTTCGCGGTGCATAGGGAAGTATAGATAGGATGAACCAAGATAATCGAAAGCATTAAAAGAATAGGGCCCGGATCAAGCCGGGGGCCACTTCACTATCCCAAATATTTAATCGAGCCAGGCCAACTTTTCGATTTTAGAAGTTAACAATCATCAAAAACAATGACTTTTTGACCGGAATTTTCATCAACTTGAGACAAAATAAGCCAAAATTTCCGCTTTTACTTTTCGGTATACCCTTTTTCTTTTTTTATGAAAATTAGCCATCAACAAAAATAGAAAACGATCATGAATTTTAATCAATATACCGTCAAGGCGCAGGAGGTGGTCCAACAGGCCGCCCAGATCGCCCAGGCCAACCAGCAGCAGGCCATCGAAACCGGTCATGTGCTTCAAGCCATTTTGCAGGAAGATGTAAACACTTCTTCCTTTTTGATGAATAAGTTGGGCGTCAACCAGGTCGCGCTGTCCTCCGCCCTGGAAGCTATCGTGAAAGGGTACCCCAAAGTGAGCGGTGCCCAGACCTACGTAGGTACCGCTCTCACTACGGCCCTCAACAAAGCCCAGAGCTACCTTAAAGAATTCGGTGACGAATTCGTCAGCATCGAGCTGATGTTTTTGGGCTTGTCGAGTGGCAAGGATTCAGTCGCTCAAATGATGCGAGACGCCGGATTCAAGGAGAAGGAATTGAAAGCAGCTATCAAAGAACTCAGAGGAAAAAACAATCCCGTGAAAGACCAAAACGCCGAAGCCAAGTACCGTTCCCTGGAGCGCTACGGCAAGAACCTGAATGAACTGGCTCAGGCCGGAAAAATCGACCCGGTGATCGGGCGCGACGAGGAAATCCGCCGCGTACTGCAGATCCTGAGCCGCCGTACCAAGAACAACCCGATTCTGGTAGGTGAGCCGGGCGTCGGTAAGACCGCCATCGTGGAAGGACTCGCCCAACGCATCGTGCAGGGCGACGTACCCGAAAACCTAAAATCCAAGATCATCGTCTCGCTCGACATGGGTCTGCTCATTGCCGGGTGCCAAGTACAAGGGTGAGTTTGAGGAGCGCCTCAAATCGGTCATCAAGGAAGTGACCGACTCTGAAGGAGAAATTGTTTTGTTCATCGACGAAATCCACACCCTCATCGGCGCGGGTGGGGGTGGCGAAAGCGCGATGGACGCGGCCAACCTATTAAAGCCCGCCCTGGCGCGGGGCGAACTCCACGCCATCGGGGCCACGACGCTGGCCGAGTATCAGAAGTACATCGAGAAAGACAAGGCGCTGGAGCGCCGCTTCCAGACCGTCGTGGTAGACGAGCCTTCGGTACCCGACGCGATCAGCATATTGCGGGGCATTAAAGACAAGTACGAACTGCACCACGGCGTGCGGGTGCAGGATGATGCCGTCATTGCGGCCGTCGAGCTTTCCAACCGCTACATCAGCGACCGCTTCCTGCCCGACAAAGCTATCGACCTGATGGACGAGGCCGCCGCCAAGCTTCGGCTCGAAATGGATAGCGTACCCGAGGAGCTGGACGAGCTTAATCGCCGGATCATGCAGCTCGAAATCGAGCGCGAGGCGATTCGTCGGGAAGACAACAAGGATAAAGAAAGCGTCCTGAACAAGGAAATCGCCGACCTGAGCGAAGAGCGCAATGCGCTGCGCGCCGAGTGGGAAAACGAAAAAGGCGTGGTCAACGAAATCCGGGCGTTGAAGGAGTCGCTCGACCACATGAAACTGGAAGCTGAGCAAGCCGAGCGTGGCGGTGATTTCGGTAAGGTAGCCGAGATCCGCTACGGCCGTATCCCCGAAGCAAAGCAAACGCTGGACGAATTACAAAAATCCGAAGGCGAGCGCCGCCTGATGCAGGAGGAAATCGGGGCCGAAGACATCGCCGAAGTAGTGGCGAAGTGGACGGGCATCCCCGTGCAGAAGATGCTGCAGAGCGACCGCGAGAAGCTACTCAAACTGGAAGATCACCTGCACCGCCGCGTAGCCGGACAAGCCGAGGCCATCGGCGTGGTGGCCGACGCCGTGCGCCGCAGCCGGGCGGGTTTGCAGGACGCCAAGCGCCCCATCGGCAGTTTCCTTTTCCTGGGACCGACCGGCGTAGGTAAAACCGAACTGGCCAAGACGCTCGCCGAGTACCTGTTCAACGACGAGAATGCCGTGGTGCGCATCGACATGAGTGAGTACCAGGAGCGCCATGCCGTCAGTCGGCTGGTGGGCGCGCCTCCCGGCTACGTGGGCTACGACGAAGGCGGCCAACTGACCGAAGCCGTGCGGCGCAAGCCCTATAGCGTGATCCTGCTCGACGAGATCGAGAAAGCGCACCCCGATGTCTGGAATATCCTGCTGCAGGTACTTGACGAGGGACGACTGACCGACAACAAGGGCCGGGTCGCCAACTTCAAGAACACGATCATCATCATGACGTCGAACATCGGTAGCCACATCATTCAGGAGAAGTTTGCCGAGGACGAAGGCTGGAACCGCACCCTGGTGCAGGAGGAGGCCAAGCAAGCGGTATTGGAACTCCTGAAAGCTTCCGTGCGCCCCGAATTCCTGAACCGGATCGACGAGATCGTGCTCTTCGAACCGCTGACGCAGCAAAACATTCGCAAAATTGTGGACATCCAGTTCAAGGGTATTCAAAAAATGCTGGCCGAGCAGGGCATCACCCTCGACGCCACCGACGAGGCCCTGACCAAACTCGGCGAAGATGGCTTCGACCCTGCTTTTGGAGCCCGACCTTTGCAGAGAGTCATGCAGCGTAGCATTCTCAATGAACTGTCCAAGGGAATTCTCAGCGGAGAAGTCGCCAAAGACGCGGTGATCATGATGGAGTTGAACGACAACGGCGGCATCAGCTTCGAGAATGTGAGCGGCGGTGTGGAAATCTAAGTTGATGAGTTCGAAGTGGTTTGTTATACGCGCATCCATGTAGGGTGCGCGTTTTTTTGTTGGCACGTACTTTTTATCTTTTCTAGAAATTCCACATTCATCAAATTAAAATAAATCATGGAAAATACCCTTAATAAAATGAAAGTAGCCATCCTGATTACCGACGGATTTGAGCAGGTAGAGTTGACCGAGCCGCGCGCCGCGCTGGATGCGCAGGGCGCTACCACACATGTCGTTTCGCCCAAGCACGACGAAGTGAAAGGTTGGAACAGCACGAACTGGGGCCAGACCTACCAGGTGGACGTACCACTGGAGAGCGTGCGCCCCGACTACTACGATGCCCTGCTGCTGCCCGGTGGCGTGATGAATCCCGATACGTTGCGCAGCAACGAAGACGCAGTGGCATTCGTGAAAGCATTTTTCGACGCCGGCAAACCCGTAGCGGCCATTTGTCACGGTCCGCAAATGTTGATCGAAGCCAAGGTAGTCGACGGCCGCAAGCTTACCTCCTACCCTTCGCTGCAAACCGATCTAAAAAACGCCGGGGCCGATTGGGTGAATCAGGAAGTAGTGTCAAGCGACGGACTGGTCACGAGTCGCAAGCCCGACGATATTCCGGCGTTCAACAAGGCGATGATCGCGCTGTTCAGCGAAGTATCGGTAGAGGCCTAGTACTTCGAAATATCCAACCGATAGCATCGGGTACTTGCATGGCGTACCGTACCATAAAATAGGCAATGCCTGGATAAGGCGTTGCCTATTTTGATCTTGGGATCCCAAATCTTGACGCCCGGCAGGGTCTTCTTCCGCGTCGAATCCTGAACTTGTTCGTATATTTGTCTTGATCTGAATTGAAAACCAATATTTTATAAAATTCATAAAATGAAAATCAAACAACTCCCCGTTTCACAAAAGAAACACCTGGTACTTCTGGCGGTAAGCCTGGTGTCATTATTGGCCGTCTCATTTGTCGGACCCAATGCTACTCACCAAGGCCCCGACCAGCCGCTCGCGCTGAAAATGGACACTGTCGTGACGGGCTTGAAAACGGCCTGGGCTACGGCGATCCTGCCCAACGGCGACATGCTCGTGACCGAGCGCGGAGGTACTCTGAGGTTGGTTCATAACGGCCAACTCGACTCAACGCCCATCAAGGACGTACCCGAAGTACATGCCAAAGGCCAAGGCGGCTTGCTGGATGTGGTGCTGCACCCCGATTACGCCGAAAATGGCTGGCTGTACATTACCTACGCCTCCCCTAAGGCACCCGGCGAGGCGGGCGAGGACGGTGGTGCCAACACGGCGATCATGCGCGCCCGGTTGAAGGATCACACGCTGGTCGACCGGAAAGTACTATTCAAAGCCACCCCCAACGTGAAGTCCAATCCGCACTTCGGCGGCCGGGTGGTGTTCGATAAAGCGGGGTACCTGTACCTGAGCCTCGGCGAGCGCGGTCAGAAGGAAAAATCCCAGGACCCTACCAATCACCTGGGCACGGTCGTGCGGCTTTACGACGACGGTCGGGTACCCAAGGACAATCCGTTCGTGGGTAGTAAAAAAGGTCTGGAAGAAATCTATTCCTACGGCCACCGCAATCCGCAGGGCCTGGCGCTCAACCCTACCTCGGGTAAAATCTGGGAACACGAGCATGGTCCGCAGGGCGGCGATGAGGTAAACATTGTCAAGAAAGGCGCTAATTACGGCTGGCCCGCCATTACGTTTGGCATCGACTACGACGGAAGCATCATTTCGGAAGACACCGCCCGCGCGGGCATGGAGCAGCCCGTCATCTACTGGCGTCCCTCGATCGCCCCTTGCGGAATGGCCTTTGTAAACAGCGCTAAGTTTCCCGATTGGAAAGGCGACTTGCTGGTAGGTTCGTTGAAGTTCAACTACGTGATGCACTGCACCGTAGCAGGGCGATAAAATCACGAAACAGGAAAAAATCCTGGAAGGCATCGGTCGCGTTCGTGACATTCGACAGGGCGCCGATGGCAATATTTACGTGGTAGCCGAAAACACGGGTACCGTGTTTCGGGTAAGCCCTATGTAGGGGGTTGATTTGTTTATGCGTTTATTTGTTTAATTCAGGGTACTGGGTAGATGTTTATTTCTGCTAAGCCCTCATTTCTAAACACCTAAACAAATAAACGCATAAACAATATACTAAACCCCTTCTCCCTTACTCTCCCGGTCGAAAATCGCTACCCACTTCATAAATCGCTTCGTGTACGCCTTCGTAGGCCTTTCGGTTGGCCTCGATCGGTTTGAAAATGTGGCCAATTTGGGTAAATTCCCTGGCTTCGGTGTAGTTCTGGATGTGTCCGAGTGCTTTCAGGCCCATGAGCGCCGCGCCGACCGAACCCGTTTCGACGGTATCGTTCAGATTGACCGGTAGCCCGAATACGTCGGCCAGCATCTGTACCCATACCTTGCTCTTGGCAAAGCCCCCGTTGGCGTAAATCACGTCTACTTTTTGGTTTTCCAGTAGTACCTTCCCTATGCTCAGCATATTGAGCAAAGTACCTTCCATCACCGCTCGCACGAAGTGCATGGGGGTATGGTAGATGTCGAGCCCAACGAAGCCGCCCCGTACCGCTGAGTTCCAGAGCGGTGCGCGCTCGCCCAATAGATAAGGCAGGCACAGCAGGCCATCGGTACCGGGATCGAGATCGGCAGCTTGGGCGAAGAGATCGTCGTAAGAAATTTCGTCGAAAAAATGGTCTTTAAGCCACTCGAAGATCACCGCCCCGTTGTTGGTGGCTCCCCCGATGACGTACGTTTCTTCGTCCAGAATGTAGCAGAACGTCCGCATATCGGGATCGGCGTAAGCAGTCGGCGCACTGACGCGCACGGCTCCGCTCGTCCCGACTGTGACGGCCATGGTACCCGGTACGATGGCCCCGCTGCCCAGATTGGCCAGGCAACCGTCGCTTGCGCCCATGATCAGGGGGGTATCTGCAGGTAGCCGTAGAGCATTGTTGGCCGCTATTTTCTCGACGTGGTAGGGCGAAACAGGTTCTGAGAAACGGTCGGCGGTCAGGCCGAGGTACCGCAGCGTGTAGTCGTCCCAGGTGTACTGCTCAATATTGAACAACCCCGTAGCCGACGCAATCGAGAAGTCGATGAGGTACTTACCACTGAGCTTGAAAACAATGTATTCCTTGATGCCCACGAAGCGCGCGGCATTTCTAAACAAATCGGGATCATTTTCCTTGATCCACAATAGCTTGCACAAGCGGACTCATCGCATGGATCGGGGTACCGTTGGTCTCGTACATCTTGTCGGCCTTCGGGCGTCTCGCGCAGAGCGTCGGCAAGCGCGGCGCTACGGTTATCGGCCCAGATGATCGAATTGCTGAGCGGCTTGCCTTCGGCATCCAGGGCAATGACGCTGTGCATGGCCGCGCTGAACGACACGCCCAGTACCTCCCCTTCGGCCCGGCATTTCTTCACCACTGCCTGAATACAGTACTCCACCGAACGCAGGATCTCCTCGGGGTCCTGCTCGCTCCAGCCGGGTTGCGGGTGCATCATGGGGTACTCCTCACTGTGATCGGCCAGAATCTCGCCTTTCAAGTCGAATGCAACTGCTTTAATATTGGTAGTACCCAGGTCGGCACCGATGATGTAAGCCACGGTTCTTGAATTATGAGATGTGAATTATGAATTATGAGATCGTACGCATCGGTTTATTCTGGCCTATGCATTCTTTGGTGGTCGCAATGGTTTCTTTCCCTAATAAAACGAGTTGCACTTGTAAGGATAGGAAATGTTCTCTACATTCCCAGAATATCTCATAATTCATATCTCATATCTATACAACCATGCAAATTGGAATGATCGGCCTTGGCAAGATGGGCTTTAATCTTGCGCAGAACCTGAAAGACCACGGCCACGAAGTGATTGGCCACGACGTGAACGACGCCGTGGTGGAGGAATTTATCAAAATGGAGGGAATTCAAGGCGCTCATTCGCTCGAAGAGCTGACTCAAAAACTCACCGGACGGCGGGTTATTTGGCTCATGGTACCCGCGGGCACCATCACGCAGAGCGTCATCGACCAGCTTGTACCGATGCTCAACGAGAACGACATCATCATCGACGGTGGCAACTCCCGCTACACGGACACCTTGCTTCGCTACCGAACATTTGAAGGAAAAGGGAATCGACTTCCTGGACTGCGGCACGAGCGGCGGCATGGAAGGCGCGCGCCACGGTGCCTGCACCATGATCGGCGGCGAAGATCAGGTATTTGCGCACTGTGAGCAGATATTCAGCGACATTTCGGTGGACAAAGGGTACCTCCACACCGGAGCGCCGGGTAGCGGCCACTTCGTCAAGATGGTACACAACGGAGTGGAGTACGGCATGATGCAGTCCATCGCCGAGGGTTTCGAGGTACTTAGTAAATGTAATTTCGATCTCGATTACGAAAAAGTGGCCCGCGTGTGGGACAATGGCTCCGTGATCCGTAGCTGGCTGATGGAGCTCACCGAGCGGGCGTTCTCCAAGGATGCATCACTGGACGCGATCGGCGGCAAGATGTTTTCGTCGGGCGAAGGAAAATGGACGCTCGAAACGGCGCTGGACTTGGGTGTACCGACGCCGGTGATCGCGCTGTCGCTGATTATGCGCTACCGCTCCATGGAGGACGACACGTTCTCGGGCAAGGTCGTGGCGGCGCTTCGCAACGAGTTTGGGGGCCACGCGGTGGAGAAAAAATGAGTGAGCGCAAGCAGGCATTGGTACTTTTTTTGTAGATTTGCCTTCGATTTTAATCCTAAGCAGTCATTCAATAAATTTTCATTTTCCCATGGAAAATACCCACGTCTTTGCTGACGAAACCACGGTCCACCACGAAGAGCACGAGCACGAGCCGGTCAATGGCGGACTTTCCAACGGTTTTTACGTCGCTTCCTTCCTGATACTTCTGGCGATCCTGATTCTTTTTGGTGATATGCTCGTTTTCATCCTGGGTCTGCTGGGCATGACTGCGGCTTACGCGGGCTATTTTACCGGACTATCCGAGCAGGAAGCAGCGAAGCACTGATTTCGGAGTTTCGATGGGCGGTGCCCACCGCTATGATATGGTACCCCTTCGGGTCTGGTTTCTGCTTCTTTTTTAAAAAGACAAGACCCTGTTTCAGCAATGAAACAGGGTCTTGTCTTGCATTCGTAGCCTATTCCCAAACGTATCGTTCGTCGTAAGCTACCTTGTATTTCTTCAATATTCCCAAATACTCATCTTTAAAAGATTCGTCTTTGTGGTGCTGATGCTGGTTGGTGATGTAGGCGATTACCGATTCCACATCACGCTGGTTGACTGAAAAGGCACCGTAGCCGTCTTGCCAGTAGAATTCCCGGTAGGCATCGCCCTTGGTCTTTATCCATTTGGAGGAATGCGACTTCACATCCTCCAACAGTTTCATCAAGGGTATTTTCCTCGAAAGCATACACAAGATGTGGATGTGATCGGTGTATCCTCCTACCTTTACCACGTAACACTCCAACCGGTTGCATTCGCTTCCCAGGTATCGGTGCAGCTCCTCTTCGATTTCGGGCACGATGAATGGATAACGATGTTTCGTGCTGAAAACGATATGTACGTAATTGGCTACCAATGACTGTCCCATATGCTTTTGGTTTTGATATTTGGGTATACGGAAAACCGTCCCCATTCGATGGGCGATGCCCACCGCTACGATACGGCACCCCTTCGGGGCTTTTTGGAACAGCGAGCCCCGAAGGGGTGCCATACCACAGCGTAGGGTGTAGCCCTACAAATTACAAACAACGGGCCATCAGCGCGCCGAGTAATTCGGGGCTTCCTTTTGAATCATGATGTCGTGCGGATGACTTTCGCGCACCCCGGCGCTGGTGATCTTGACAAAACTGGCGTTTTGCAGCGTTGGAATATCGGCCGCGCCGCAGTAGCCCATACCTGCTTTCACACCGCCCACCAGTTGGTAGAGAATTTCGGAAACCTTACCCTTGAAAGGTACCCTGCCCACGATGCCCTCGGGTACCAGCTTCTTAACGTCATCTTCGGCGTCTTGGAAGTACCGATCCTTCGAACCGTCCTCCATGGCCTCGACTGAACCCATGCCACGGTAGGCTTTGAACTTTCGGCCTTCGTAGATCACAATTTCGCCCGGTGCCTCGTCGGTACCCGCGAGCAGCGAGCCGATCATAATGGTATCGGCGCCGCCGGCCAATGCCTTGACGACATCGCCCGAGTAGCGGATACCGCCGTCGGCAATCACCGGAATGCCGGTACCTTTCAGCGCCTCGGCGGCTTCCATGACCGCAGACAACTGGGGTACCCCGATGCCCGCGATGATCCGAGTCGTGCAGATACTTCCCGGCCCTACCCCTACCTTAACGGCATCGACGCCCGCAGCGGCCAACGCGCTAGCGGCTTCCCCGGTGGCGATGTTGCCCGCAATCAGGTCGAGTTTGGGAAATTTTTCTTTGAGGAATTTAGCCGCTTCGATCACGCCGCGCGAGTGGCCGTGGGCGGTGTCGAGGCTCACCACGTCGACGCCCGCTTTGAGCAGCGCCTCTACGCGTGGGATGAGGTCCGGCGTCACACCGATCGCCGCCCCCACGCGGAGCCGACCGTATTCGTCCTTGCAAGCGATGGGGTGCGATTTTCTTTTAAGAATATCCTTGTAAGTGATAAGTCCGGTGAGCCGGTACTTGCCGTCGACAATGGGCAGCTTCTCGATTTTGTATTCCTGCAAAATCGACTCGGCGTCGTCCAGCGAAAGCCCTTCGGAAGCCGTGATCAGGTTTTCCCGGGTCATGATTTCCGTGACCGGGCGACTCATATTGCGCTGGAAACGTAAATCGCGGTTGGTCAGGATACCCACCAGTTTGTTATGTTTGTCCACGACCGGTATCCCGCCGATCTTGAACTCGCGCATGATCTGCTGGGCGTCGCCTAGGTTGGCGTCTTCACGCAGGGTGATCGGGTCCAGGATCATGCCGCTTTCGGAGCGCTTCACTTTGCGGACCTGCTCGGCCTGCGCTTCCAGGCTCATGTTTTTGTGAATCATCCCGATGCCGCCTTCCTGGGCCATGGCTATGGCGAGGTCGAATTCGGTGACGGTATCCATGGCCGCCGAGATCAGCGGAATGTTCAGTCGAATGTTGCGGGTAAGCTGGGTGGTGGTGTTGGCGTCACGGGGGAGAATCTCCGAATAGGCGGGCAGCAGGAGGACGTCGTCGTAGGTGAGGGCCTCGTAAAGAACTTTGGATGGGTTGGTGCTCATGGGCAAATAATCGGTGGTTATTTGCGGGGCAAAATTAGCTATAATTCTCTACGCCACCAACACCCGTACTTTCTTTATTCGCTTTTTGTCGGCCGATTGAATTTTGAAGGTCAAATCTTGAAAAACCACCTCCTCCCCGGTACGCGGCAGCTGGGAAAATAATTCGAGCAGCAGCCCGCCCAACGACTCACTCGCCCGACGAACGTCGTCGAAATAATCGGACTCCAGACTCAGGATTTTACAAAAATCGTTGATCAGTACCTTGCCCTCGAAGATAAAAGTCTTCTCGTCTACCTGGGTGTATTTTATTTCCTCCGCCTCATCGTATTCGTCGTTGATGTCGCCAAATATTTCCTCGATGATGTCTTCCAACGTGATCAGGCCATTGGTACCCCCGTACTCGTCGACTACGATCGCCATGTGCACGCGGCGATTCTGGAATTCCTGCATCAGATCGTCCAGCCGCTTGCTTTCGGGAATGAAATAGGCTTTTCGGAGCAGCTTTTGCCAGGCAAAATGCTCGTCGCGGTGCACATGCGGCAACAGGTCCTTTACGTAGAGTATGCCATCCACCGAATCGAGGGTGTCGTCGTAGGCCGGAATCCGGGAATAGCCCGACTTGTTAATTTTGTCCATCAATTCATGAAAATCGAGCTCCATGTCGACGGCCGTAATGTTGAGCCTGGGCTGCATCGCTTGCCGGGCGGTGGTCTGACCAAACGTAGCCAGGCCGCGCAACAGGTCCCGCTCTTCGTCGTTTTCGGCGTAGTTGTCCAGGTTTGCGGGTTTGCCGTGGCTTTCGTCGGGTAGCAGTACCTTCCACTTTTCGCCCAAAGCCGTCAGCGACCGACCCACGGGTAGCAGCAATCGCAGGAAGGGCTGCATTAGGCGATTGGCTCTCTGGGTCAGACCCGCCGCAAAACGCCCGGCTAAGTACCGCATCAGCGCATCGGCCCACAGCCATGCCGCGACCAGCACAACGGGTACCCACGCGAAGCGGGCCAGGTCGGGGTTGCCGACCACCCGCCAGGCCAGGCCCGCTCCTACCAAGAGCATGAGCAGGGTGACGAACCGTTGGAGCAGCGATAAGGTGAGCTTTTGCGGTGTATCGAGTACGTTCGGTTCGGCCGAGTTGCGACGTTCCCAAAAGACTTCGTGGGCCGAGGTGACCGCGTAGGCCGCCCGCAAAGCCGAGAGCGCCAAAGCCAGCGCCAGCAGCAAAACCAGGGCGATGAGCTCGGCCAGGTGATTTTGGAGGGCAGAAATTGCCGGAGCCAGCGCGAGACAGGCGGCCCTGTGGTACTGGGCACGCGCTGCGGTTACTGGCTCCGGCCCCGTTCGGGAGGGGTCGTCGCTTTCGGCTGCTTCTTTCGGTTTCATCAGAGTGGTGGTATCGTACTTAAAACGGCAGATCGTCGTCGTCGTTGCTGCCGACAGCCATCGCGGGCGGAATCGGATCGGCTGCCTTGGGGCCATTGTCGGCGGGGGTACCCTGCGAGGCCGGGGCGGGCGACGGACTCGCGGCACCTGCCTGCGCGGGCGAAGCAGTGGGGTAGCTGCGGCTGTCGTCGCTGCCCGAACTCTGGCCGGGACCGCCCAGCAGCTGCATGTTGTTGGCTCGGATGGTTACCGTCGAGCGTTGCTGCCCTTCCTTGTCCGTCCAGTTTTCGGTGCGGATTTGTCCTTCGATGTACACCGAGTTGCCTTTTTTGAGGTACTTCTCGGCCACCTGCGCCAGGCGGTTCCAGAGTTCGATCCGGTGCCACTCAGTGAGCTCGACGCGCTCGCCGGCTTTGTTGGTGTACGATTCGGAGGTGGCGATGTTGAACCGGGCGACGCTCGAGCCGCCGTCGAGGTACCTAATTTCGGGATCGCTGCCCAGGTTACCTACCAGTATTACTTTATTTACGCTTCCAGCCATGTTAGAAGTTTATGAGTTTACAGTTTAAGAGTTTAAAGGCCCTCCTTTGTTGAAGTACTTTTTCCATCAGATGCATTCGTTCGATACCAGACCTACTTAAAAATCTGTTCCTTGATGAAATTATCGATCAAAATAGGTTTGGGCAGTTCATATACTTGCGTATCGGTATAGAAGGCATAGCCCTCCGGCAGTTCGACCGCTCCCGCGGCGGGTAGTACAACGCGCCAGAATTTGACGTGCAGCCGCTGGTGCGTCAGCAAATGTACGTAGGTTTTTTGGGGAAGGCTCAGGCGCCCCTTCCCCATCCAGTCTGCCCACCGCGTTTCTCCGGCCAGCTCGTCCGGGCTATCGGCTTCCTGCTGGGTTTCCACCAGCACGAAGTCATAAAGACCTTTCCACACATCTTTGGTGGTACGTTCCTTCATCGCCAGTCGCCCGGCGGCTTCCAGCACTATATAATTAAGGTACCGGTCGCGTGCCTTGGCTTTCTTGGTCTTGACTGGCAAAAGCGCTTGTGCACCATGGGCAAAGGCGTAACAAACATCGTTAAAAGGGCACAAAAGACAATCGGGGGCGACGGGTTGGCACTGGATCGCGCCAAACTCGATCATGGCCTGATTGAAGTTGGCGGCATCGTCGGCCGGGACAAGCGGCTGGGCAAAGTCCATGAACACTTTCTTTGCCCCACTGCTCACGATGTCGGTCTTGATGCCAAAAATACGCGCCAGCACGCGGTACACGTTGCCGTCGACGGCGGGTACCGGCTGGTCAAACGCAAAAGATGCGATGGCGGCAGCGGTGTACTCGCCCACACCTTTCAGACGCAACAATTGCTTGTAAGTGCTGGGAAACGCACCATTGTGCTCGGCCACGATTTGCCGGGCCGTGTGGTGCATGTTTCGCGCCCGGGAGTAGTAGCCCAGTCCCTGCCAGTGGCGCAGGACGTCCTGCTCAGTGGCATCGGCCAGCGCCTGTACGGTAGGGTAAGCCTCCACAAAACGAAAATAGTAAGGCATTCCTTGAACGACCCTCGTTTGTTGAAGTATTATTTCGGACAACCAAATTTTGTATGGGTCGCGGGTGTGTCGCCAGGGCAAATCACGGTGGTGGCGGTGATACCAGGCGATTAGTTTTTCGCTGAAATCTGCCGAAACAGGGGAAGGTTCTGAGCTATTCAATCGTTTTAGTGACTGTTTTTTAACGGTTTATAGAAAAAATGAGTGGAGATGTGTTTTAAGTTTTAGCAAAATTACGCTACCTTTGTACTCCCAAAAAAATGGATGGGAAAATTTCGTCAAACAAACAATATCCACTTTTAAGCCAAACAATACAGTGACTAAAGCAGATGCAATTGCTCAGATTT
This sequence comes from uncultured Cytophagales bacterium, assembly GCA_963803495.1. Taxonomy (GTDB): domain Bacteria; phylum Bacteroidota; class Bacteroidia; order Cytophagales; family Spirosomataceae; genus Persicitalea. The sequence goes on along the minus strand of CAWDMP010000002.1, from coordinate 4,704,146 downwards.
CCGAGAAGACAGGGGTAGAGAAAGCCGACGTGCAGCAGACCCTCGAAACATTTTTTACCGTGGTGAAGGACTCCCTTGCCGACGGTGAAAATCTTTACGTACGTGGTTTCGGTAGCTTCATAAACAAGAAGCGTGCCCGCAAAGTTGCCCGTAACATTTCAAAAAAGGAAGCGATGATCATCGAGGAGCACTACGTTCCCAGCTTCAAGCCCGCCAAAATTTTTGTCGAGCAGATCAAAAGCAGTGAAAACATCAAAGAGGCCGCCGAGAAGTAGATTGGGCAGTAACAGCGAGGCGGTATTGTATTTCTTATGAAAAAGACAATTCTATTGGTATCCTTCTTGGCCATTGCGCTGGTAGGTACCTTGTACAGTCTGCCCAAAACCGTTGTCGATACCAAGGATTTGAACGAGGGAGTCACCAGTGCACAGAGCCCGGAGGCAGACCACGATGAAGCAAAACACGAAGGTGAAGAGGCTGGAGCGCACGCGCCCACAGCCCTGACCGCCGATCAAATCGCCAAAATCGACCCGCTTCGCGTTGAATATCGGCAAGCGGCATCGGAGGGGAAGGCCAAGGCAGCGGTCTCGCTTTCGGACGCTTTCGCAGCCTACCAAATGTTCGACAGTGCTGCATTTTACGCTGAGCGGGCGGCAGTACTTGTCCCGAGCCTGGATAACCAGCTTCGGGCCGGTGACCGCTACTACTCCGCTTACGGTTTTGCCACCGACGAAAAAAAGGCGGGCAAGACTCGGCGAAAAAACCCGGGGCTTTTACCAAAAAGCGTTGGACCAGAATCCGGGTCTGCTGGCCGCCAAGGCCAACATGGCCATGACGTACGTCAACACGCCGACACCCATGTCGGGCATTATGCTGCTTCGGGAAGTACTCGAGGCTGACCCGACCAACGAGCTTGCGCTCTTTAACCTGGGCATACTTTCGATGCGCTCCAACCAGTACACCAAAGCGGTCAACCGGTTTGAGCAAATCCTGCAAAGTCATCCCAACAATACCAAAGCCCAGTTTTACCTAGGCGTGTGCCTCGTAGAACTCGGTCGCAACGACGAGGCCAAAAAGGTACTTGCCGACGTGAAGAAAAAAGAAACCGACCCCGTCATCCAGCAAGCCATTGGTGAACTGGAGCAACGGATAAATTAATTTTGAATGAGTGAATGATAGAATGAGTGAACATTTGTTTCAGTCAAACACTCATTCCTTTATTCTAACATTCACTCATTCTATCATTCAAAATTGAACCATTATGCCTTGCGGAAAGAAAAGAAAACGTCATAAGATTTCAACTCACAAGCGGAAGAAGCGCCTGCGTAAGAACAGACACAAGAAGAAGTAGATCGAAGGGTTGGGCGAGATATGGCTATTCATTTGGCTGTCTTGCCCGACCTTTTTGCTTTCTTATCGATCAGTCACATTCTTCCCGCGTCCAGTCCCGGCTGCCATAGTGTTTGGTGGCCTTATGGACGTTGGGTTTCAATCTATAAAGACCATTGATTTGGTTAGACATTGAGTAACGAATTAGTAATCAATTCTACTCAAAAGGGAGAACGTATAGCCCTTTTGCAGAACAAACGCCTTCTCGAATATCACGTAGAAACGCCGGAACAGACTTTCACCGTAGGGGACATTTACCTCGGAACGGTCAAGAAACTGGTATCCGGCCTCAATGCCGCCTTTGTGGACGTCGGCTACGAGAAAGATGCCTTCCTCCATTATCTCGATATGGGGCAGAACATCAACTCGCTCAACAAATTCGCCAAGGACATCATCGCCAAGCGGGCCGGTTCGGGAGACATCAGCAGTTTCAAGCTGGAACCGCAAATCGACAAGCAGGGCAAGATCGAAAAAGTACTGGACCGCAATCAGCCGATTCTGGTGCAGATCGTGAAAGAGCCCATTTCGACGAAAGGCCCGCGCCTTTCCTGCGATATTTCAATCGCAGGGCGATTCATCGTGCTGGTGCCTTTCTCCAACGGCGTCAACCTGTCCAAGAAAATCACCGACCGACGCGAACGTACGCGGTTGCAGCGGCTTATTTCGTCGATAAAGCCCAATAATTTTGGCGTGATCGTGCGGACGGTGGCGATGGGCCACGACGTGGAAGAGCTCGACGCCGACCTGCGCTCCTGCGTGGAGAAATGGGATGAGGGCATGAAACTCCTGCGCGACGCCAAGCCACGCGAACGCATCATCGGCGAGATGAACCGGGCTTCGTCCATCATCCGCGACATGCTCAACGAATCGTTCGATAGCATCACGGTCGACGAGCAGACGGTCTACGACGACATCAAGCAGTACATCCATACGATCGCCCCGGAGAAAGAAGGTATCCTCAAACTCCACAACGGCAAGAACAAGGTATTCGAACAATTCGGCCTGGAAAAACAGATCAAATCGCTCTTCGGGCGATCGGTCAGCTTGCCGGGCGGCGGGTACCTCATTATCGAGCACACTGAGGCGCTGCACGTCGTGGATGTTAACAGCGGTAATAAGTCGAACAGCCAGGAAGACCAGGAAGCGACCGCCGTCAGCGTCAACATCGAGGCGGCCAAGGAGGTGGCGCGTCAGCTACGGCTGCGCGACATGGGCGGCATCATCGTGATCGATTTTATCGACATGAAGAAGGCAGAAAACAAGAAGCAGATTTTCGAGGTGATGCGGGAAGAAATGCGGCCCGAGCGCTCGAAGTACACTGTGCTCCCCCTGTCGAAATTTGGGTTGATGCAGATCACCCGGCAGCGCGTGCGGCCCGAGATGAACATCGTGACCCGCGAAACCTGCCCGACCTGCGGCGGTACGGGCACGATCCAGGCCAGCATCCTCGTAACGGACATTATCCAAAACAACCTGGAATACATCCTGACGAAGCAAAACGAGCGGAACATCAGCATCTCGCTGCATCCGTTCCTGCACGCGCACTTTACCAAGGGGCTGATGTCAGAGCAGATGAAGTGGCTCTTCGAGTACAAGACCTGGGTCAACCTGATCAAGGACAGCTCGCTGGGCATCACCGAATTCTCGTTCCACAACCAGTTCGGGGAAGAGATCGACGTGAAGGTACAGGGTAGTTAGAGGTACCCCGTACCTTACTCTCCTCCGACAATCTCTCTGAAATAAGTAAGCGCTTCTTCCAATGCCTTCGGGTCGATGGGGGGAAGCGCTTTTTTTTCGGCGGCAAAGTCCAGCAGTCGCTCGGTGGGCATGTTGCCGACCAGGTCGTCCTGCGCCATCGGGCAGCCGCCGTAGCCCAGCAGCGCGCCGTCGAAGCGGCGGCAACCGGCTTCGTAGGCCGCCACTACCTTTTCGCGCCACGCAGGGGCGGTGGTGTGAAAATGTCCGCCAAATTCTACGTTAGGAAAAGCAGAAATTAGCTGCCCGAAAATCTGAGCGATGTCGTCCGGCCGGGCTACGCCTACCGTATCGGAAAGTGAAAAGATTTTGACACCCAGGTCGGCCAATTCCTGCACCCAACGCCCGGCTAGTTCGGGGCTCCACGGATCGCCGTAGGGATTGCCGAAACCCATCGAAATATACACCACGAGCTGCCTGCCGTGCGCGGCGCACAGGTTCTGAATCGCCCCCACCCGACCGACCGACTCGACGATGCCCGCGTTGGTGTTGCGGCGCTGGAACGTTTCTGAAATCGAAAAGGGATAGCCCAGGTAGTCTATTTCGGGAAAAACGCAGGCGTCGGTCGCGCCGCGCTCGTTGGCGACGATCGCCAGGAGTTTGGTGTTGGTGTTGGTGTTGGTGTTGGTGTTGGTGTTGGCAAGATCGAGCCCCGCGATCACTTCCGCCGTGTCGCTGACCTGGGGCATGGCCTTCGGGGATACGAAACTACCGAAGTCGATGGTATCGAATCCCACTTTGAGCAAAAGATTCAGGTACTCAATTTTCTGCTTCGTCGGGATGAAAGGATGGTGGCCCTGCCAGGCATCGCGCGGGCATTCGATAAGTTTTAGCATGTGAAGGTGATTTAACAATTGAAACTACTTTCCTTACCGCCCCGCAATTCCGCTGATAAACGTCTCGATATACCCCAGCACGCGGTCCGTGACGCGTTGAGCCGTGGCACCCCGCTCCCTGAGGCTCGGCCGTTTGTTCAACATTCCGATCACGTCGTCGCGCAGGGGGTACTTTTCGGTGAAAATGAAATTTCCGATGACCTCTTCCAATTTTTGGGTATCCAGGTCTTCCTCGGCACTCAACCTGCTCAAAGCAGTTTGGCGCTCCTCGTTCCAAAACGATTCAAATTCATCAGCAATATCCTCCGAGTCCTGAATACGCGGGAGATTTTCCTCGATAAATTTCTCGATCAGGTCGCGCTTGCTGCGTAGCTGGGCGTCACCCGCCATAAGGTCCACGATGGCCTTCGTCTGTTTCTTTTGTTCCTCTGGGGAAGCGTCCCTCAGTTTGCCCAACAATTTCAGGATGTAGGTCACATTGATTTCGTCGCGGCGGATGAGCTCCAACTCAAAATCCACATCGTCCAAAATCGAGACTTTCTCGCGTCGATTGTGGTTTTTGGCTTTATCGTACAGGTCGAGGTACTTGCTCTTGTAGTCTTCAAACTGCTGGGCGGTCATCGACAGGTCGCCGAACGAAAACTCGGTGAAGGTCGTCAGCACGTTTTTCAGCCGCATCAACTCGCGGAAGGCCTGCACGAATTGCAGTTCCTCCTCCTCGCTCGGCAGCGCATCGACGCTCCCCACCGTCGGGGCGATGGCCAGCAGGTCGACGAAGGCCGCATTGAACTTCGCGGCGTAGTCTTCGTAGGGCTGGATGATGATCTGATCCCTGGCCTCGATGTTCGAAAACAGCGTGATGGCGGCGTCGGTGGCGGGTTTCAGGTTGCGAAAGCTCACGACGTTGCCCTGCGACTTCTGCTCGTTCAGCACGCGGTTGGTGCGCGAGTACGCCTGAATCAGCCCGTGGTACTTCAAATTTTTATCGACATAAATCGTATTCAGCGGCTTGCTGTCGAAGCCCGTCAGGAACATATTGACCACCAGCAGAATATCGACCTGCCGCGCTTTCACCCGCCGCGCGATGTCGTTGTAGTAGTTGTAAAACGACTGGCTGTCTTTGGACGTAAAGTTGGTGCCGAACTGCGCGTTGTAATGGCCAATGAACTCTTCGAGGTAGTCGCGAGAGTGCTGGCTGGCGTAGGCGACCGAGGCTTCCGCCGCCGCCGCAAATTCCACGTCTTCGGTGGTACCCGTCGCGTCTTTGTCGTCTTCGTTGGCCTGGTAGGTAAAGATCGTCGCCACACGCAGGTTGTGCTCGCCCGCCAGCTTTTTTTGGTGAAAAAGCTGGTAGTACTCGATCAGCGCCGGGACGCCCGACACGCAGAAAATGGCCGTAAACTCCCTTGCGTGGGTTTTGCGGCCGTGGTGGGCCACGATGTAGTCCACCACATTGTTGAGCCGGGCCGGGGCATTCATGATCTCGGCCTCGTCGATGGCCTCCACGTCGATGTCGAGGATGTTTTCTTTCTGGCGGAAGGTACTGATGTACTCGACCGAGAATTTCAGCACGTTGCCGTCGCGGATGGCGTCGGTGATCACGTACTTGTGCAGGCACTTGTCGAACAGCATGGCCGTCGTGCGCTTGCCGAATTCGTTGGTACCCGCGTTTTGCTCGAAAATGGGCGTACCCGTGAAGCCGAACATCTGGCCCTTCGGAAAAGCTTTTTTGATTTCCTCGTGCGTTTTGCCAAACTGACTCCGGTGGCATTCGTCAAAAATAAACACGATGCGCTCCTCGCGCAGCGCGGCCATCTTGCCCAGGTAGCGCGTTTTGCCGATGGCCGAGTGGAGCTTCTGAATTGTGGTGACGATCAGCCGCGCGTCGCCCGCCAGTTGCTTGACGAGGGTACTGGTGTTGTTGGTGCCGTCGATGCTGCCCCGACTGAAACTGTTGAATTCCCGGGCGGTCTGGTAGTCGAGGTCTTTGCGGTCCACCACAAACACCACCTTGTGCACGGCGGGCAGTTGGGTCAGGAGTTGGGCGGTTTTGAAGGAAGTCAGCGTCTTGCCCGAGCCCGTCGTGTGCCAGATGTACCCGAAGCGCGTGGTGGTTTTAACGCGCTCGATGATGGCCTCCGTGGCGTAAAACTGGTAGGGCCGCAGCACCATCAGGTTTTTCTGGGACTCATTTAGCACGATGTACTTCGTCACCATTTTGGCGAGGTGGCAGGGTTCCAGAAACACGTCGGCGAAGTCCGAAAGCTGGGAAATGGCTTTGTTGTCGACGTCGGACCAGTAAAAGGTTTGCTTGAACGACCGCCCTTTCAGCGGCCCGTTGGCGTAGTACTTGGTGTTGACGCCGTTGCTGATGACGAAGAGCTGCACAAACTGAAACAGCCCGTGGCCCCCGCCGTAGGAATGGCGGTCGTAGCGGTTGGTTTGGTTGAAGGCCTCTTTGAGTTCCAGGCCCCGACGCTTGAGTTCGATCTGCACCAGCGGCAGGCCGTTGATGAGCAGCGTGACGTCGTAGCGGTTTTGGTAGGTACCCGTCATCGTGACCTGCTGCGTCACCTGAAATATATTCTGGCACCAGTGGATTTGGTTCAGTAGCTCCACCGTCCGGTTTTCGCCGTCCTCGGTGGTGTAGGGTACCCGATCGCGCAGAATTTTGGCCCGCTCGTAGACGTTGCCCTTGCCGATGAAGTTCAGGATTTGGCGAAAATCGTGGTCGCTCAGGTTCGTCGCGTTGTGCTTTTCGAGTTGGGTTTTGAGGTTGGTGAGCAAATCCGCCTCATTGCGCACGGCCACGCGCCCATAGCCCAGCCGTTCGAGCTGCACGACGAGGTTGTTTTCTAATATGGCTTCGGGTTGGGTGGTCAAAATGTCAGAATTTGGATTCGTTGGATTATAGGATTTCGGGATTATTGTAAGAACGGGATTATTGTAAGAATTTGGATTCGTTGGATTTGGGAATTTCAGGATTTTTCTTTCGAGTAGGAATAATAATCCAACAATCCCTCAATCCCAAAAATCCAAGTTCAGACATTGTTCGACGTCAATTGTCTGAACTGGGATTTTTCAGATTTAAGGATTATTGGATTTTTCAGCGACTCGGAACGATAATCCAATAATCCCTAAATCCCACAAATCCAAATCCTTACAATGGATGCCGCAACCGCTTTATCTCCAAACTCCGCGCCCCAAAATTGAGCAACAAGCCCAAGTCCACCTTGTACGCCACCAGGTAGTTCAATCCCTGCGCCAGGTGTACATCTTCCATTTTAATCACGGCTTTCAGCTCGACCATGACCGTTTCGTTGACCATGAAATCGACCCGCCGGGTGCCGATGTGCTGGTTGTCGTAGTACAGGGGCATTTCCAACTCGCGTTGAAAGTAAATTTGCTGGTTGGTCATCTCGATGGCTAAGGCACGCTGGTAAATGACTTCCTGGAAGCCGTTGCCAAGATATGCGTGTACCTTCATGGCGCAGCCGATGATTTTGTACGTTAGCTCGTCTTCTATTTTTTCAGCCACAACGATTTGGATTTGTGAGATTAAAGGATTTTTGGATTGCCATTCTGGGCCATCATGGTAATTCTACAATCCAAGTTCAGACAATTAATCCAATAATCCCAAATGTCTGAACTGGGTTTTTTTGGGTTTTGAGATTATGGGATTTTCTATTCGCACTCAAAATGTCTGAACTGGGATTCGGCGGATTTCAGGATTATAGGATTTTCTATTCGGGAGTAACGATAATCCAGCAATCCGTAAATGTCTGAACTGGGATTCGGCGGATTTCAGGATTACAGGGTTTTCTATTCGGGGGTAACGATAATCCAGCAATCCCCCAATCCCAAAAATCCAAATTCGCACAACTTCACACAAACATCTTCTGCAACAACCCTTTCTTATACTGGGTACTTGCCTCGATCTGCCCCGCCACCTGCGCTATCCCTTCGTCCAAAGCAGTCAGGAAAGCGGCGATTTTTTGCTGCTCGGGAGAGAGGGTAATGGAATATTTACGGTTTATGACATCATTTCGTACTAACTGCCGTAAGTCCTATCCTTGACATCTATCCCGACCCATTTTGTTCAAAAAACTAAAAGAAATTGATAAAGATATATCTAGGGATTATTCTTTTTAATTCTTCAATGAAAAATCCCGCAAAAAGAGATTTCCAACATAGGATTATAAATGCTCTTTGCCCACACTTGCCCCAACAGGTGCTTTAACAGTTAACAAGCAAATTTCTAACATATTCAAATTCTTGTTCCCGCTCAGGTGAAGTCCATGGTCTTGGACAATTGCTACCCTATTCACCTATATCAGCATTTCCTTGAATTTGGAAGAGACCATCACCAGCGTTGTTAAAGATGGCGAGTCAGGTGATTATCCCATATTTACATCCACAAACCTCCCCCAACCGCTTCTCCTCCCAATCCGGGTACTCCTCCCCATTCTCATCTCTAAACCGCAATTCCTGCGAAAACAGCTTTTGCATCACGCCTTTTTTGTAGGCTTCCAGTTGGGTTTTCTTTTGTTGTAAAAGTTGCAGCCGCTGGTCGAGGGCCGTGAGGAAGGTGGCGATTTTTTGCTGTTCCAGGTAGTTTTGGATAAAACAATAGAAATTTGTAAGCCGCTTTTAGAAATGCTAGAACTTATCGTCCCTTTGCGCAATTCGCATACTTCTAAATAATCCTTTCTGGATTGCTCAATTTCAAAAAAGACGCAAATTCAATGAATGTATTGTGAATCATGTCTCGAAGACACTGTAATAGGCCGATCAAACTATCTCTTGATTTAAATTCATAACTTCATATAAATTTTCCGCATCATCATAATCTTCCGAAGCGTCCGTAATTACTATATCGCCTTTTGCAAGTAACATTATCCGACTATTCTCGAATTCATTCAATGTCTCTGGAACATAGAAATACATTCCACGTGAATATCAACATCCCCGATCTGCATAAATGGAATTTCTCCATTATAGTAAATGGGTTATTTCTCCTTCGGTCTAGGTGAAATTATCTTCCTCTTTCAATTTGTCACTTTGAAGAATAGATCTCATCTAATCTCTTCTCCTCCCACTCTCCTTCAAACTCAGGAAAGCGCAACTCCGGTATTTGCTTCATGTTATCCATAATCCTCTAATCCCTTAATCTCAAAATCCAAGTCCCAACTCCGCACAAAAAGCAGCAATGATTTCATTGGTACTTTCCAATTATGTTTCAATCGCTTTCAACTCCGCCGAAACGGCGGCCAAATCCACGGGTTCCTCTTCCTCGAAGGTATCGACGTAGCGCGGGATATTGAGGTTGTAGTCGTTCTCGGCGATTTCGGCCAGCGTGGCCACGTAGCTGTACTTGTCGCGGGCGGTGCGGTCGCGGTAGGTCTGCACGATCAGCTCCACGTCTTCGGGGCGGAGGGCGTTTTGGTTGCCTTCCTTGATGTAGTGGTCGTCGCCGCTGGCGTCGATAAACAGCACGCTGTCGTCGGGTTCGCGGCATTTTTTGAGCACCAGGATACAGGTCGGGATCGAAGTACCGTAGAAAATATTGGCGGGCAGGCCGATGACGGCGTCCAGCGCGTTCATTTCCTTCACGATGTACTCACGGATGGTACCCTCGGCGGCCCCGCGAAACAGTACCCCGTGCGGAAACACGCTCGCCATCGTGCCGTTGTCGGCCAGTTGGTAGAGCATGTGTTGCAGAAAAGCGTAGTCGGCCTTGGTGCGCGGCGCGATGCGGCCGTACTGGCTAAACCGCTCGTCCGACTCGTTGAGCGGGTTGTCGGCACTTTTCCAGTGCGCCGAAAAGGGCGGATTTGCTACTACGGCTTCAAAGCGCTTTTCGACGTGCTGCGGGTGTTCGAGGGTATCTTCCTGCCGGATGTCGAACTGTCGGAAATGCACGTCGTGCATGATCATGTTCATGCGCGCCAGGTTGAAGGTAGTGCGGTTGCGCTCCTGCCCGTAAAACTCGCTGATCTCGGCCTCCTTCGCCACCCGCAGCAGCAGCGAGCCGGAGCCGCAAGTGGGATCGTAGACCGATTTGAGCTTGTCCTTGCCGGTCGTCACGATCTTGGCCAGGATTTTGGACACCTGCTGCGGCGTGTAAAACTCACCGGCCGACTTGCCCGCTCCGGCTGCAAACTTCCCGATGAGGTACTCGTAGGCATCGCCCAGCACGTCGGAGTCCAGCTCGCCGAGCTTGAAGTCGATCTGATCGAGGCGGTTCAGGATCTGCACGATGATGTCGTTGCGGGCGGCCACGGTGCGGCCGATCTTGGTCGAATTCAGGTCGAGGTCCTCGAAGAGCGCGTTGAAATCCTCCTCCGACTCCGTGCCCATGGTACTTTGCTCGATGTGGTTGAGCACCGCCTGCAAATCTTCCAGAATATAGTTGTCTTCGCCGGCCGCGTCGGCCTTGCCCTTCGCCACCAGCGCCGAGAACAGCTCGGACGGTTGCAGAAAGTACCCCAGCTTCAGCAGCGATTCCTCCTTGATGGCCGCCAGCGTGTCGGCCTCGGCCACTTGCTTGTAATCCGTCACGGCCTCGCCTTCCAGCAGGGCGTTGGCGTAGAGGTACTGCTTCTCCGACAGGTACTTATAAAAAATAAAGCCCAGGATGTAGTCGCGGTAGTCGTCGGCGCTGATCTTGCCGCGCAACAAATTGGCGATGCCCCAGAGCTGGGTTTCAAGAATTCTTCTTTGGTCTTCTGACATGGGGTGGTTTAGATGGAAATTGAAGATCGGGCGAACAGATGGGTTCGGCTTTATCGCAGCGACCGGGCGAACCCGTGGGTTCGCCCCTACCGCAGAATCGGGGCCAGGTCGGCCTCGTTCTCCTGCAACCATTCCTTGATTTCCTGCACGATTTGCCTGATGCCGATTTCCGGTTTCCAGCCCGTCAGTGCCGTTACCTTGCTGTTATCGGTCACGTAGAGCCGGATGTCGGCCGTGCGGGTTTCGGCGACGGCCTTGATCGGGATCGTGTGGCCGGTCACTTCGCGACAGATTTCGGTGAGCTCCTGCAAAGAGGCGCTGCTTTCCAGTCCGCCACCCGCGTTCAGGATTTGGCCGTCGACTTTATCGAGATTGTGCAACTGCCAGTCGATGAGGCGGTAGAGGTCGGCGATGTGCAACATATCGCGGATTTGCTTGCCCGTGCCGCCGTAACCGAAGTACCCCAGCTGCTGCTGGAAGTAGTGCTTCGCGATCCAGAGCACCATCACGCCCTGGTCGACCTTGCCCATTTGCCACGGCCCGGTGATGACGCCGCAGCGGTTGATGACCGTTTTCAGGTTATAAAACTCATTGTACTCCTGAATCAGCAACTCGGACGCCAGCTTGGTGGTACCATACAGCGAGCGCGGCCCGTCGAGCGGAAAATCTTCGGCGATGCCCCGCGCCGAAGCGCCCGGCACCGGCTGCTCGTCGGCGAGGGCAAAGCGGGTTTCCTCTTCCACAAAATTCAGCGATTCCAGCGTTTTGATCGGGTACACCCGGCTGGTCGACAGGAAAATGAAAGCCGCCTTATGCTTCAGGGCGTAGTTGAGGCAGTTGACGGTACCGAAAAGATTGGTGTTGATCAGGTAGTCGGGGGTGCCGTCCAACCCGGCGAGCACCGAGGGCTCGGCGGAGGCCTCGATCACCGCATCGACGGCGGGGAGCGCGTCAAAATCTTCTTTGCTTCGGATATCGCCGTGTTCGAACACCACGCCCGCCTGCTTCAAACGGCTTATGTTCAGTTCCGAACCGCGCCTCTTAAGATTATCGAGGGCCAGTATCTGATAGTCGGGGTAGTTGGTTTTCAGGGCAATAGCCAGAGAGGAACCGACGAATCCAGCCCCGCCGGTAATGAGAATTTTCATGAATGGAATACTATTTGTGAGTCTTTTCTGATAGTCAAAGGTACATGAATACTTTTTTACCATAAAACCCAATAACATACGTATGAAACCATTGAAAATAGGAGAAAAAGGCCACATGCCGGCCCTCGGCCTCGGTACCTGGAAATCCGAAGAAGGCGAATTATACAAGGCCATCGTGGAGGCGATCGAGATGGGCTACCGCCACTTCGACTGTGCCTCGATCTACGGCAATGAGGCCGAGGTAGGTCGGGCGTTAAGTTTTTGTATGTCAGAAGGACGAGTACAGCGCGAACAGCTCTGGATTACCTCAAAGCTCTGGAATAGTGCGCACCGTCCCATGGACGTACGCCCCGCTCTGGAAAAAACCCTGGCCGACCTCCAACTCGACTACCTCGACTTGTACCTGATTCACTGGCCCGTGGCCCTGAAACCCAGCGTCGGGGTGGGCTTCCCCACCAGCGGCGACGATTTTCTGAGCCTCACGGAGGTACCCCTCACCCAAACCTGGGCCGCCATGGAAGCCTGCGTCGACGCCGGACTCACCAAAAACATCGGAGTGTCCAATTTTAGCGTCAACAAATTGAAGGAACTGGTGAAAACCGCCCGCATCGCGCCCGCCGTCAACCAGGTGGAGATGCACCCCTTCCTGCAGCAGATTCCCCTGCTGGAATACTGTAAGATCAATGACATCAAACTGACGGCCTACTCGCCGCTCGGCTCCAACGACCGCCCAGACCGCCTCAAAAAGAGCGACGATCCGAGCTTAGAGGATAACCCTACGATCAAGATTCTCATGAAGAAACACGAATGTACCTGGGCGCAGGTCGCGCTGGCGTGGGCCGTGCAACGCGGTACTTCGGCCATCCCCAAGTCGACCAACAAGGGTCGTCTGCAAGAGAATCTGGACGCCGCCGACATCGAACTAGACGACGAAGATCTGGTAAAAATCGGCATGATGGACCGGAATTTCCGCTATATCAACGGGGATACCTGGGTTCAGCAAGGCAACGATTACACGCTCGCCAATCTTTGGGACGAATGATGTGTGTGGTACGGGCGGCTCGCCCGTCTTTCATTACTCGGAGAGACGGGCGAGCCGCCGGACGAGGCCCGGCCCGTACCACAATTAACTATACACCCTTCTCAGCTTCACGTTCTCGGCGGGGCGAATGACCAGCGGTACCTTCTCGACTTTGACCGAACTACTGTCGAGGCCAAACCACTTGTCTTCGGAAGTAGTGAATTCCTTGATAAAGAAGTACGCTTTCATCACGACCTGCTCGAAATAGGGCAGGTCGTTTTCGTAGGAAAGGAAGCGCTCCAGCACCACGAACCGGAAGTCACCCGTCACGTTCTGGCGACTCAGCGACTCGTAGCGGCTCGTGATGTCCACCTCGCGGTTCTTGACCATATCTTCGATCACCCGCCGGAAGAACAAGTTGATGCGCTGCTCGACCCGAAAACCCAGCCGGAACGTCACTTTGATGACATCGTCGTCTTCCAGCACATCCACCCGGTAATCGGTCGTGTAGGGATCGTCGAGCGTGTCGACGTGGACAAACCAGTAGATATCGGCGCGTTTGGGACGTTTTTGAAAAATGGAATAAATCACCTTCGTCTCAATTTCGGAAGGGCGCGAGGCGTTGCTCATGAAGATTAGGTGCGTGGCGTACTTCGGGATGCTGATGTCGCGGCTCAACTCACGGAGCGCGGGCAGGTAGTCTTCCAGCTTGGCGTATTCGGTGAGGCGTAGCTTGATGTAAAAAGCCCGCAGCCACACGAACATCACTCCCCCCAGGGCCCCCGCAATGACGACCGTCACCCAGCCACCGTGGGTGAATTTGAGCATATTGGCTACCAGAAAACTGCCCTCGATGACCATGTAAAAACCCACGAACAGCGTCACCCACCACATGTTGACTTTCTTGACGTAGAGATAATACCCAAACAGAATGGTATTCATCATCATCGTCATCGTGATGGCCAGTCCGTAGGCGGCTTCCATTTTGGACGATTCTTTGAAATACAATACTACTCCCACGCAGCCCAGAAACAGCAACAGATTGATGCTGGGTACGTAGAGCTGTCCTTTTTGGTTGGAGGGGTACCTAAGCCGCACTTTGGGCCAAAAGTTGAGCCGGATGGCTTCGCTGATGAGCGTAAACGACCCGCTCAGCATGGCCTGACTGGCGATGACCGCCGCAATGGTGGCGATGCCAATGCCGAACGGCAGGAACCAGAGCGGCATGATTTCGTAAAACGGATTGCGCTCGCCGAGCATCTGCCCGCTGAATTGGAGCACATAGGCGCCCTGTCCGAAGTAGTTGAGCAGCAGGCAGCTTTTCACAAATATCCAGCTCATCCTGATGTTGCCACGCCCGCAGTGGCCGAGGTCGGAGTAGAGCGCCTCTGCCCCGGTAGTACAAAGAAACACTGCCCCCAGCAACCAAAACCCACCCGGGTGCAGCACCAGCAAGTCGTAGGCATACACCGGGTTGAGCGCCCGGAGTACTCCCGGATCATTGGCCAGCGAGATACTCCCCACGGTACCCAGCATCACGAACCACACCAGCATCACGGGTCCGAAGGCTACGCCTACCCTATTGGTACCGAAAATCTGAATTGTGAAGAGGAATATCAAAATCACGATGACGATCGGGATCGTCTCGATGGTCGGGTAGATGGCGCGTAGCCCCTCGATGGCCGAAGAAACCGAGATCGGCGGCGTGATGATGCTGTCGGATAGCAGCGTGGCCCCGCCGATGATGGCCGGTACCGTAAGCCAGTTGGCATGGCGGCGCACCAGGGCGTAGAGCGCAAAGATGCCGCCTTCGCCGTTGTTGTCGGCCCGCAGGATCAGGATAACATACTTGAGAGTCGTTTGGAGCGTGATGGTCCAGAATATGCAGGAGAGCGCGCCGAGGATCAGCCCTTCGGTGAGAGTCTCGGTGCTGGCGATGGCCTTGAGCACGTAGAGCGGCGAGGTACCGATGTCGCCGTAGATGATGCCCATCGCGACCAGTAGCCCGGCGGCAGAGACACGCTCCAGATTCTTTTGATTTTGATTTTCCATTGGCTCGGGTGGCCGACCACTCGATAAATATTGGGTCGTCGGGAATTACGCGCAAAAAAGTCGCCAAAGGTAGTGGGAAAGGGTTGATTTGTTTATGTGTTTATTTGTTTAGAAGGCCTGCCTCATCACTTTGGCCCTCTGGACCTTTGGACCTCTGTCGCTTTGTCGCTTTGTCGCTTTGTCGCTTTGTCGCTTTGTCGCTTAAATCAAAAAAACGTATCCCACAACAAATACCCGTTCAGCACCAGAATAATTGTGGCGACGACCCAGCTAATGATATTGAGCGTCTTGGTATTGGTGAAAGTACCCATTTTGGTGCGGTCGCTGGTGAACATGACGAGCGGAATGACGGCGAAGCTCAGCTGCATCGACAAAATCACCTGGCTGAGTACCAGTAAATCAGTGGCTCCTTTCTCCCCGTAAATAATCGCCACCACCAGCGCGGGCACGAGGGCGATCATGCGCGTGATGAGCCGCCGGAGCCAGGGTTTCAGGCGCAGGTTCAGGAAGCCTTCCATC
This sequence comes from uncultured Cytophagales bacterium, assembly GCA_963803495.1. Lineage (GTDB taxonomy): Bacteria > Bacteroidota > Bacteroidia > Cytophagales > Spirosomataceae > Persicitalea. The sequence continues at coordinate 4,688,691 of CAWDMP010000002.1, read as the reverse complement.
ACGATTTGTCCGGCCAGGGTACCCGTCAGCGTCGAGTTTTGGCCCGAGGCCAGTAGCGCTACCGCGAAAAGAATACCGGCCCACTTGGCTCCCAGCATAGGATCGAGCAGGCGGTAAGCGTCCGTAATGTCGGCGACCTCGAAGTTGCCGTTTTCGTGAAAAGTAGCGGCCGAAAGGATCAGAATCGCGGCATTGACGAAAAAAGCCAATCCCAGAAAAAAAGTCGAGTCGATGGTGGCGTACTTGATGGCCGAGCGCTTGCCGGGGTCGTCGCGCTTGTAGTTGCGGGTCTGCACGATGCTCGAATGCAGGTACAGGTTGTGCGGCATCACGGTGGCGCCCAGAATACCGATAGCGATGTACAGCGCCGTGGAGTCGGTCACGACTTTGGCCTGCGGTACTAGTCCGCCCAAAATACCGGCCATCGAAGGTTGCGATACGATCATTTCGTAAATAAAGCTCACCATAATGAGCGCAATAAGCCCACCCACGATACTTTCCAGCACCCGGAAGCCCTTGTGCTGGAAGTACAGAATCAAGAGTACATCGAAGCCCGTCAGTACCACACCCACTGGCAGGGGCATCCCGAAAAGCAGGTTCAGGGCGATGGCCGAGCCGATCACCTCGGCCAAGTCACAGGCCGCAATGGCGATTTCGCACAAAATCCAGAGCACGAACGACACCGGACGCGAGTAGTAGTCGCGGCAGGCCTGGGCCAGGTCGCGGCCCGTGGCGATGCCCAATTTGAGCGAAAGGTGCTGCAACAACATCGCGAATAGATTGGAAATCAGGATGACCGACAACAGCGTGTACCCAAAGCGCGAGCCACCCTCGATGTCGGTCGCCCAGTTGCCGGGGTCCATGTAGCCCACGGCGACCATGAGGCCGGGACCGATGAAGGCCGCCATTTTCTTCCAGCGGCCCTGGCCTTCGGGTACATTGATCGTGGCGTAGGCTTCGGGAAGCGATGGCAATTGCGCGGTAGGTACCGGCCGATCGTCTTCCTGGTTTGGGAGTTCTTTATTCATTTAAGGTTTTTTAAATCTCCACCTTGGGGACACAGAGTTTCACGGAGTTTGGCACGGAGTTTCTCTGAGCCCCCTATCTAACAGAAGTCAATTGCCTGAAATACAGAACACTATTAAAAGTAGAATGTCAAGTATCCAGCGTCTACCCCTCCAATAATCCGCAAATATAGATCTTATTTTTAGGCCTCCCTAAACTTTTTCAAAGCAATAAGTAAAGTGTACTTTTGCGTTCAATCCCAATACTTGTCAAAACCTGGCTCGTTGTCATGCCCAATTCCTTCACCGAAGAGAACTACCTCAAAATTATCCACAACCTGTCGGGACCCGAGGGTACCGAAGTGAGTACCAACGCCCTGGCGGAAGGCACCGCCACCCGCGCGGCCTCGGTGACGGATATGCTTAAAAAGCTGGCCGAGAAGGGGTTGATCCATTACAAGAAGTACCAGGGCGTTACGCTGACCGACGAAGGCCGAACGCAGGCCTTGAAGATCATCCGCAAGCACCGACTTTGGGAGGTGTTTTTGGTGGAAACGTTGGGTTTCGGCTGGGACGAGGTACACGACATTGCCGAGGAGCTGGAGCACATTCCCTCCGACCGGCTGGTGGACCGCCTCGCGGCCTTTCTGGGCAACCCGCAGTTCGACCCGCACGGCGACCCCATTCCCGACGCCAAGGGCAACATGCCCACAGCCGACTACCTGAAACTATCGGAAGTAGGCGAAGGCGACAAGCTGGTCGTGATGGGCGTGCTGGATCACGAAACGCCCTTCCTGCAACACCTCGACCGATCGGGCATCACGCTGGGCTGCCAGCTGGAAATCAAGGAAATAAACGAATACGACAAGTCGGCGCTCGTGCAGATCGACGCCGTCAAGACGCTCTTCATTAGCCAGGAAGTATCCAAAAACCTGCTGGTTCAACGCCTCTGAGGCTACCCTATGCGACTGAAAATCCTGGATCGGTATATCCTAAAAAACTTCCTGATTACCTACCTGTTTGTGGCCCTGGTCATCGTGTTCATCATCTGCATGATCGACTACACCGAAAAAGTCGACGATTTTATCGAGAAAAAAGCGCCCGGCTCGGCCATTATATTTCAGTACTACCTCAATCTGGCTCCCTACTGGTTCAACTACATCAGTCCGCTGATCGTGTTCATCGCTACCGTGTTTTTCACCTCGCGCATGGCGGCGCGCACCGAAATCGTGGCGATGCTCAGCACCGGCATGAGTTTCAGTCGGCTACTGTTACCGTACTTCATGGGGGCCACCATCATCGGGGGCGCGATGTTCGGGCTGGTGGGCTGGCTGCTACCCAAGGCCAATAAAATCCGCAACCAGTTCGAGCGAACCTACGTGAAGGATGAGTTTTATTTCAGCAATCGTAATGTGCACATCAAGGTGGCCCCCAATACCTACGCCTACCTCGAAAGCTACAATGTCACCACTCAAACGGGTACCAAATTCACCCTCGAAACCGTGGATGGTAGTGATTTAAAAAAGAAATTATCGGCCAATCAGATCGTCTGGCAGCCTAAGAAGAACAAATGGGCGCTGAAAGATTACAGCATCCGCGACCTGTCCAATCCGCAGCAGGCGCTTACTTTTGGGGCCGAAATCGACACCACGATCAACCTTCGGCCCAAGGATTTCGAGAGCGATTACAACCTATTCGAGACCTTCACGCTGCCCGAGCTCAACGACTACCTCGACTTGCTCAGGAGTCGTGGCGCGGACGGTATCGAGGTGTACCTGATCGAAAAATACACGCGCTTTACCCAGCCCTTTGCCATTTTTATCCTGACCGCCATCGGCGTGATCGTCTCGGCTCGAAAGAGCCGCCGGGGCGTGGGCTTACAGATCGCGCTGGGCTTTATGCTGGCGTTCATTTACATCCTATTTTTCCTGCTTTCCAAAGGCATCGCCGAATCGGGTAGCATCGACACGCTGCTGGCCGTTTGGTTGCCCAACATTGTCTTTTCGGTCATTGGACTCGTGCTATTCAAATCACTGCCCCGATGAAGCCCGCCCCACCGCTGCGCGACTACCTCCAGCTGCACTTCCTGGTCCTGATCTGGGGCTTTACGGCGATTCTGGGCCTGTTGGTCACGATCGCACCCACGGCGCTGGTGCTCTACCGTACGGTGCTGGCCGCGCTGGGCCTGGCGGTGGTCGTGTATGTGCGCAAAAAAAACTTTCGCGTCGGTCGCCCGGCGGCGCTCCGCATGATGGCCGTAGGTACCCTGCTCGCGATGCACTGGATTCTGTTTTTTGCCGCAGCGCGGGTATCGACGGCCTCGGTATGTCTGGCGGGCATGTCGACCACCTCGCTCTGGACGAGTTTCGTGGAGCCGCTGGTGAGCAGGCAGCGCGTGCGGCCGCTGGAAGTGGCCCTGGGTTTGGTGGCGGTGGCGGGGCTTTACATCGTGTTCCGTTTCGAGTTCGCCCACGCACTGGGTTTGCTTTTGGCGATCGGATCGGCCTTTCTGGCGGCGCTCTTTACCGTGGCCAATAGCCATTTTGTCAAGAAGCACGACGCCTTTGTGATTACCTTTTACGAAATGGTGGGGGCAAGTATCTGTTCGCTGTTTTTCGTTTTTTTGTTTCAAAAATACGATTTTAACAACCGCCTGCCGCTCTGGCCCGAAGTGGCCACCGATTGGCTCTGGATCTTGATCCTGGCGCTGGTGTGCACCGTGTACGCCTACTCGATGGGAACGCAGCTGATGAAGCAGTTCTCGGCCTACATGCTCAACCTGACCGTCAACCTCGAACCCGTCTACGGCATCGGGCTGGCCTTTCTTATTTTTGGGGAAAAAGAGCGCATGACCCCCGGCTTCTATCTGGGTACCCTGGTGATTCTAGGTGCGGTGCTGGCCTATCCGCTGCTGCAACGCCGACTGTATTAGGCTTAAGGTTGAAAGTTTAGCGTTCAAAGTTCAAAGTTGAAGGTCCAGCGTCCAGCGTCCAGCATCTAAACTCCAAAATCCAATATCCAACGTCCCGAACCCATAGTTCCGGCTTTTCCTGCTAATTTTGCGCCACCAAAGTAAAACCCTATGAACGACCCGGCGCGCCTGCTGCTGGTGATTCCCTGCTACAACGAGCAGGAAATCCTGCAGCATACCCATGCGATCCTCAAGCAATACCTTCAAGAAATAAAAGCCAGCGGGCTCGTCGAGGCCGGAAGCAAGATTTGCTACGTCAACGACGGCAGCCGCGACCGTACCTGGGAGATCATCGAAGCGCTCTCCGACCAGGACCCCGAAGTGATCGGCGTCAAGCTCTCCCGCAATTTTGGCCACCAAAGCGCCATCATGGCCGGGCTGGAACACCATGTCGATGATTTCGACTGCTTCATCACGATCGACGCCGACCTGCAGGACGACATTCACGCCATGACCGGCATGCTCGAGAAGCACCGCGACGGCGCCCGCATCGTGTACGGCGTGCGCAACGACCGCAGCTCCGACAGCTGGTTCAAGCGCACGACGGCCGAAGGATTTTATAAAGTAATGCAGCACATGGGCGTTCCCGTGGTGTTCAACCACGCCGACTTCCGGCTCATGGATCGCCGGGTGCTGCAGGAGTTGGGCAACTTCCGGGAAATCAATCTCTTTTTGCGCGGCGTGGTACCGCTGATCGGCTTCCAGAGCGACAAGGTGTTTTACAAGCGCGGCGAGCGGCTGGCGGGCGAGAGCAAGTATCCCGTCAAGAAAATGTTGCTGTTCGCCTGGAACGGCATTACGTCGTTCTCGACCTACCCGATGCGGCTGGTGCTGTACTTCGGGTTTTTCAATTTCATAGTGGCCATGGCGATCGTGGTCTACGCGCTACTGGCGTACCTGGCGGGCTACACCGTGCCGGGCTGGACCTCGACCATGCTCCCGATCACGTTTTTCAGTGGCTCCAATATGATGGCGCTCGGCCTGATCGGCGAGTACATCGGCAAAATCTACGAAGAAGTGAAAGGTCGCCCGCGCTACATCATCGAAAAAATCGTGCATGACTGAGCTTTCCAAGTACCTTCCGAAGGTAGCTAATGCGCTCAACCTGTTGCTTTTGTCCAGCGTGTTGCTCCCCCTGCTGGCGCTGGCCTACTACAACCACCCCTCGGCCGCCGACGATTACGGCTACATCGACACGGTGTTCAAGTTCGGCTGGCGCGAAGCCATGCACTACTACTACACCGGCTGGACGGGAAGGTACTTCGGTATCCTGCTCAATCATTCCAATCCGCTGCTGTTTCATTCCATCGTGGGTTTCAAGGTACTCGCGGCGCTGATGTTGCTGGGAATGGTGGCCGCATTTTATAGTCTGGCGCGCCAGCTTACGCCTACATTTTCGCGACTGACGCACCTGGGTTTTGCGAGCGTACTTTTCTTCTTGTTCATCTGGCAGATTCCCAGCCTGCCCAGTTTTTTTTACTGGATGGCGGCCTTCGTCACCTACACCGTCCCGAGCCTGCTCACCTTTGGCTGGATCGTGGTCGTGCTGCGGTGGTACCAGCTGAAATCCAACCGCATGAAAATCCTGACCGGTATTTGGGCGGGGTTTCTGGTGTTTGCCGTCATCGGCTGCAGCGAGCCCAACCTGCTCACGATTCTGATTTTGATCGCCGGGTACTGGGGGTACCAAATTCTTTTTCACCGCCAAGTCGATGGCCTCATGCTGGGTGTCGCGGCGGCGGCGGCGCTGGGGTGCCTGCTGTACTTCACCGCGCCGGGGCTGGATGTACGCCTGGGCGGCAACCCGATGAGTGGGAATATCCCGTTTTCGGTGGTCAGTTCGTTCAAGATGCTGGGTTCGCTGGCCGCAGGCTGGTTTTACACGCCGTTGCCATTCTTCACCGCTTTATGGTGGATGGTGCTTTCCCGACTTACGCCGACCGAACGCAGGTACTTCGCCGTGCCCTTCTGGTATGTCTTCATGGTATACATCGGCGTGTTGGCCGCGCAGCTTTTCACCTCTTATTACGGCATCGGCATCGACCCCACCGACCGCGAAATCGACTTAGCCGATCTATTCTTTTTGGTAGGCTGGTTTTATGGCACGGGCGTATTGTACCATTGGACCAACCGGCTGTTCTCACTACCCGGTGTGGCCTGGCCCATGCAGGGCGTAGCGGTGGTTATGCTGGGGCTCTATCTGGCATTTTACTTTAAAAAAAATACCAATGTGCGCATGATTTACGGCGATTTACTGAGCGGCAAAGCAGCAGCCTACGATGCCGAACTGTATCGCCGTTACGCGTTGATCGACTCCACCCAGGGGCCGACCGTGTACCTACCGGCCCTCGAAAACCGACCGCCATCGCTGTACATAGATGACATCAACGAAAACCACAACCACTGGTGGAACAAGCTGATGGCGGGGTACTACGGCAAAGAGGCTATCTATTTAAAAGAAGTTAAACCCACCGACGAATGACGCCCATCCGCTACCGTCTGCTGTGGCTCGTCGGACTGTTTCCGATCGCGTTTTTCGCTTTCGTCGTGTTGCGCTACTCGGTGGATGTACCCTGGTTCGACGACTTCGATCCTTTTCCCGATTTTCTGCGCCAGTGGATTGGTAGCGAAGGCTTTCTTTCCAAACTGGATCTGCTCTTCCAGCCCAACAACGAGCACCGCATGGTATTTGGCAAGGGCCTGGCTGCGCTGTACTATGCCCTTACCGGCAAACTCAATTTCACCTTCCTGCACATCGCCGGGATACTGTTTACGTTCGGTACTTTGCTCGTCATCTGGCGGGCTTTCCAGTCGAGCACCTTACCAAAGTACCTTTTTCTGCCGGTCCCTTTTCTGCTTTTTCAGCTGCAGTACCATCTCGTTTTTCTGTGGGCCATTTGTGGGTTGCAGCATCAGCCGGTGGTGTTATTTGTGTGTCTGGCGATGTTTTTGCTGGCACGACGGCAGTTTGGCTGGGCGGTACTGGCCGCGCTCTGCGCCAATTTTGCGATGAGCAACGGTATTTTCGTTTGGGTAGGCGGCGCGGCGATTCTGCTGCTCCAAACCCGCTACAAGTACCTGGCCGCCTGGCTGGGAGCGGGCGCGCTGGCGGTATCGCTGTACTTTACGGGCATGAGCAGTCAGGGCAATGAGTTGAGTGTCGACTATTTCGTGCAAAATCCGCATCTGTCATTCCTGGGCTTTTTCGCTTTCCTGGGAGGGCTGTTCGACTTCACGCCCGAGCGGGTCATTCAAGTGCGCACCGCCCTGCCGATCGTTATGGGCATGCTCGTGATGGTGTGGGTGGGCATTTGGCTGCTGAACCTTGGTTTGGCCTGGTTCAAGAAGGCTTTTCAGGATCGAAAAAAGCAGGAAAACCAGACGCTTCTCAACCGATTTCAACTAGAAGAAAACCACCAAACGCTGGGGTACTTTTGCCTGGGCGTGTTAATGTTCCTGCTCGCCAATGCCGCCGTGATCGCCCTGCTACGGCCGCGTTTTGGTTTTTTCGTGATGGTGGTGAGTAATTACAAGCTTTATCCGGCGCTTTTTCTGGTAGTGAGCTACCTGTCGTTTTTGGCTAGTACCCAAATTCAGCTGCGCGAACTCGGCTTCAAGATCGTGTTGGCGATGAGCCTGTTGATCTGGGGCCTGACGCTGGTCCACTACGGTCCCGCGATTTCGGAGCGCCGCAAGTACCTGCTCACCAATGCCTACGACCAGCAGCAGCACGCCTTCGGCCTGGGCTTCGTGCCCAACTCGCCGGCCGCGGCCTACATCGACACGCTGATGCAGGATATGACGGCGCGGGGCATTTACCAATACCCTACCGTCTGGAATCCTTATTATGCCCAAATGAGGACGTTGAGCGATCCTCTGCCCGCCGATCTACCACTACAAACCCGCCCCAGCCCACAGGGACTCGTCATCAGTGCACCGGGCTTGACCATTCCGGCGGGTTACGACACGGGCGCTTACGCTTTTCTGCGCAATGGCTCGGCGCTGTACGTGTTTAAAATGGAACAGCGCAAGTACCTGGGCCGTAATCTTTTCCGCCGTTACGATGAGCGCGGAGCCGACGTCATCGTGCCCGAAGGTGCCCTGCCGCCGGGCCGCTACCAGCTGGGCCTGATGGTGCGCGGCGGCGACCAGCCCGTGGCCGGACTCGCCGGGACGGTGGAGGTACCCTGAACACCCCACACTGGCACTTACGGAAAGAACGCTTACTTTTGTCGCCAAATCCAGATCGCACTCCGCTTTGAAAACCGCTCCTCAAATCTCCATCGTCGCCCCGCTCTACAACGAATCGGAAACTTTTCCGCTACTCGTGTCGCGGCTCAACGCGCTGATGGACAGCCTGGACCTGACGATCGAAGTACTGCTGATCGACGACGGTAGCAAGGACGGCACGGCGACGCTCATGCGGCAACTGGCGTTGCTTGACGGGCGGTACCACTGCGTGTTCTTGTCGCGTAACCACGGCCACCAGTTGGCGCTATCGGCGGGCATTGCCTCGGCGCGCGCCACCGAGGCACTTTTTATTATCGACGGCGATTTGCAGGACCCGCCCGAACTACTACCCGAGTTTTATAAAGAATACAAGGCAGGCAACGACGTGGTGTATGCCGTGCGCCGCAAACGCAAGGAAAGTGCTTTCAAAAAAGCCGCCTACTTTTTGTTCTATCGCATTTTAAAATCCATCTCGTACGTAGAAATCCCCCTGGACAGCGGCGATTTTGCGCTTATCAGCCGCCGGGTAGCCGATGTACTCATCAAGATGCCCGAAGAAAGCCGCTACCTGCGCGGGATGCGCTCGTGGGTGGGTTTCAACCAAAAAAGCATCGTGTACGAACGCGACGAACGCGCGGCGGGCGAGTCGAAGTACTCATTAAAGATGCTATTCAAGCTGGCGTACAATGGCATTTTCAATTTCAGCGAATTTCCCGATCCAATTCATGTCGTGGACCGGCTCGGTAGCGATCGTGATTTCACTTATTTATTTTCGTCATTACGGTTATCAAAAAATTCTTCTTCGAGCAAGTCATCGAAGGTTTTACGTCGCTGCTGTTCGTCATCATCCTGTTTAGCGGCGTGCAGCTGCTGGCGCTGGGGATTATTGGTGAGTACGTGTTGCGCATATTTTTTCAATCCAAAAATCGGCCTTTGTTCATCATCAAGGAAGAAATAGTCGATAGCGAGTACGTCACGCCTGATGCTGTTTAACTCCCTCCAATTCCTGTTTTTCTTCATCGTCGTCACGCTGGCGTATTACAGCCTGTCGTGGCGGGGGCGCTGGATGCTGCTGCTGGCGGCGAGCTGCTATTTCTACATGGTCTTCAAGCCCGTGTACATCCTGATCCTGTTCGGCACGATCGTCATCGACTACATCGCCGGGATCTGGATCGAGCGGGCTGAGGATCCACGAAAACGAAAACTGCTGCTCATCATCAGCCTGATTTCCAACGTCGGCATTCTGGCGTTTTTCAAGTACTTCGATTTCCTGGCCGACTCGATCAATGACTTTTTTCGCCTTGCTCCAGCTGGGCCCCAAGGTACCGCCGCTGGGCGGGCTGATTCCGCAACGCATCGCCGAGTGGGTCACGAGCGGGTCGGGCAAGGTACTACTGCCGATCGGACTGTCGTTCCACACGTTTCAGGCGATGAGCTACACCATCGAGGTGTACCGCCGCAACCAGAAGGCCGAGCACCACTTTCGGGATCTACGCGCTTTACGTGATGTTCTATCCGCAACTCGTGGCCGGTCCCATCGAGCGGCCGCAAAACATGCTGTTCCAGTTTCACTCGTACTTCAAGTACGATTTCGAAAACGTGAAGGCGGGTTTGATGCAAATGGCGTTCGGGATGTTCAAGAAGGTCGTCATCGGCGACCGGCTGGCGATGGTAGTGGACCACGCCTACGACAATCCTTACGAGCACAACGGCCTCACCCTACTCGTCGCGACGCTGTTTTTCACCTTCCGCATTTACTGTGATTTCTCGGGCTACTCCGACATCGCCATCGGCGCGGCGCGAGTCATGGGTTTTACGCTCATGGAAAACTTCCGTATGCCCTACGAGTCGGCCTCGATCGCCGAATTCTGGGCGCGCTGGCACATTTCGCTCTCAACCTGGTTTCGTGACTACCTCTACATTCCGCTGGGTGGCAACCGCAAGGGCGAGTACCGGCGGTACTTCAATCAGTTCACCGTATTCCTGGTGAGCGGCCTGTGGCACGGCGCGAGCTGGAACTACGTGATCTGGGGTAGTCTGCACGGCCTGTACCTGGTCCTGGCCTCGCTCCGCGATAAATTCCTGAAACAATGGGGCGTCATTTTCCCCAAAAATCAATTCACGCAGGCGCTCAACGTCGCCTTCACCTTTGCGCTGGTGGCGCTCACCTGGGTGTTCTTCCGCAACGATCAGGCACCCGTGGGCCGCGCTTTCGATATTCTGGGGAAGATCGCCACACTGTCGTGGTCGGAGTCGATTCGCTCGCCGCTCAATTCGGTGGAGATGTGGTTTTCGGTGGGGTTGATCTTGTTCATGTTGGTTAAAGAGCATTATTTCTTAAATATTCCCACGCGCAGCACCGCGCTTTTTTATAGCGTATTCATCGCGCTTTGCGGGCTGATTTATTTCTTTGGGGTGTTCACTTCCAATCAGTTCATCTATTTTCAGTTCTAGGGTAATGCCACGACTTTCATCTCCACTCAATCAGGTTAGTTTGAGAACCGTCATGCTGTTGGCGATACTCGTTTTGTCAGGTATGATGAAGACACAAGCACAAGATAATCAACGGTACCTGGCGATCAGCCTGGTCAACGAGAGCGACCAGAACGATGGGTTGGAAGACATTCGAAACGTGCATAGCCTCGGCTTCAACACCGTGCTGCTGACGGTGCAGTGGGGAAGTATCCACGGTCAGTCGGCGGGTTTGGTGAAGCAAGAGAACGGCCCGGGTTACAATCTGTGGAAGCAGTACGACGACCAGATCGCCCTCGCCCTGTCGCTGGATATGAAAGTAGGAATCAATATCAATGTGTCGACGCTTGACAGCGTATCACACAGCGCGTCGGGCCGCTACGGCGTGACAACCGGCGACGGCTGGTTGCAGGAAGAACGGGTACTGTGCGTAGGTATGGATGGTGCCGAGGCGGTGTACCAAAAATACGGGGGAATGCTGCGCAAGCCCGCTCTGCATGTGCAGCACGTCATGACTTCGCTGGCGGCGGCATCGACCAAAACCCGCATAGCGAGTTTTACCGGGGAGGTCATCAGGCGGTACAAGTACCTTCAAGACGAAGGAGAAACTACTGTACGTCGATATTACCTGGACCCGGGCTCAGGAGGGGGAACTCGAATTCGGCACTGACAAATGGGACCACGATAAGCCCCTGGGCCTCGACGTTCTCGGAAGCTTCTCGGATTATTCACAACCCGTAGTGGAAGATTACCGCGCATGGCTTAGGGAAAAGTACCTGGGCGATGTCGGGCTTTTAAATAAAAAATGGACTTCTACTTACAGCCAATTCGACAGCATTCAACCCAAAAATCCCCGCACGGGCGCGATTTACAGCGGGCCGGATGGCCGCGACTGGTACCTTTATCGTACCTATCTGCTCAAAGAGACCAACAGGATTTTTAAGGGAGCGGTAGCGCGCGTGGATAGTACCATTAAGGTCATCAGTCACCACGGTTCGGTCTACGATCGGATTTCTTTTTTGCGAAGTACCTTCTCTTTCAATGAGATCGCCGCCGATCTCGATGGGATCAAGATCAACGATGCGCTGATTTACGACCACCGTTTTGCGCTGGATTTAGTCAGGAGTAACCTGCCCGGCAAATCGTTTTACGTAAACGAAGCCGAGTGCGTTGGACCGACAACCGACCCCGGGTCCATGTTTCAGCAAGTCAGGGAGAGTTTTGAGCACGGTGCCAACGTGGTGGCCTTCTTCAACCTCAATCCTGCTGCCTTTTCAGAAAATAGCGCGGCCTTCAGAACCCTGATCACCAACTACCTCGATGGCCAGGAAGTAAGGCGCCCCACACCCACCAATACCGACGCCTTCACGCTATCGAGTATGGTCGACACGAACTCGAACAGCGGCGGCTGCCACACCACCAATCGCGGTGCGAGCGAAAGTGATTGCGATGCCTACCGGATTTGGATGAACGCCTACCGCAAGGCGGGTAATAAGCCCGTCAATATCTTTATCGTGAACGATCTGGACTAGGCTACTTGTCGGATTTGCATTCGCCCTCCGTGTACTTCGTGATTCCAACCGATTCAGCCCCGCAGGCATTGCCGTAGGTTTTGCCGTTACATCCACACACGGGTCTATAATCATAAGTACAGGCTCGCCCATCACTGGGTTTCTCGACGCAGTCGGCCTCGATAGTGTCTTTTTGGCAGCCGAGTGCGGCGGTCAATAGCATCAATGTTACTAGCTTTTTCATGACTTTAATTTAAAATTGAAAAGATACTTTTCCACAAAAAAAAAACGTTGGACAGTTTTGGTTTGTATCGGCCTCATAAATTTTTCTGTCCATGAATGCTGTCTTTTTGCCTTTCCTCCTTTCGGCCCTCCTCCTTTCCTCCATGAAACCAATGCCCCTCCACGAACAAATCGAATCCCTGGCCTGGAAGAATCGCATCATTATACTCTACGCTCCTGCGGACGACGACAAAGCCCTTTTAACCCAGAAAAAAATTCTCGCCGAGCAAAAGAAAGGTACCCAGGAGCGTGATCTGGTCATCATCGAATGCATTGGCGAAGACTTGACTATGGAAGACAAAGGCTACGTAGCCCGCCACTTCGATCACGATTTGGGCGAGTTTGGCGTGTGGCTCATCGGTAAAGATGGGGGTACGAAACTCGCCAAGACCAAACCCGTCGGTACCGATAAATTCTTTGGCCTCATCGACGCGATGCCCATGCGCCGGGCCGAGATGAAGCGCGACGGGCGTTAATTCCGGCTAGATTTTCTTATAGATAAAAGCGCACCCCTCCCGACATGTGGGACGGATCGTAAGCATATTGCCACTGGTCGTATAAAGCCAGTTCACCTCTTCCTGATGCGAATCGGTGTCTTCAAATTTTATAAAAATGCGGTCCGGTGCTTGCAGTCGGTAGGTACCGCCACTCACGATGGGCGTACTGAACTGCGCCCGTTGCGGGATTTTTTCGGTAAAAGTACCGTCGTCAAAAAATTCCAGGGTTTGCGTCGCGGTGACCGTGGCGGCTTGCATGGGGCAACTGCCGTCACCCGGACTCACACAAAATTCTGAAAGCTGCCACTTGCCGGTCAATAACGATGGATAAGGCGAGTTCTCTTTCTTGGCACAACTGAACAAGCATAGGAAAGCAAATAGTAAGACTATATTTTTCATTCTATTAAGTTGATTTTTATAGATGAGAGCCCCATCGGCCCGCAATCGTTGGAACCGTCCGCCGATTTTTTTTGTCCGAAGGTAAAAAAACGAAATGCCTACCCTCCGCACCGACGACCATCAGGCACCTTTCTGGCTACCTAACGGCCATTTCCAAACGGTTTTCCCCAGCCTTTTTCGAAAAATCAAGGATGTCCGCTACACCCGCGAGCAGATCGTGACGCCCGACGAGGATTTTTTGAACCTGGATTGGGCTAAAAGCGAGCTTTCAAGTACCGAGGGACTAGTGATCCTGTCGCACGGGTTGGAAGGCGACAGTCGGCGGCAGTACATCCTGGGCATGGTGCGGGCGCTGACCCGCGCGGGTTACGATTGCCTGGCCTGGAACTACCGTAGCTGCGGCGGCGAAATGAACAAGCAACTCCGGTTTTACCACAGCGGCGCGACGGACGATTTGGAGATCATCATCCAACACGCCTTAGCCAAAGGCTACCGGCAAATCGACCTGATGGGGTTCAGCTTGGGGGGAAACATGACGCTTAAGTACCTGGGCGAAGCCGGAAATACGATTCATCCCGAACTGAAAAAAGCCGTCGTGTTCAGCGTGCCGATGAATTTGCTAGCGTGCAGCCGCGCCATCGAAAAGCCCGAGAACCGGCTGTATCTGCACCGTTTTCTGGGCTCATTGAAACCAAAAGTCCACGCCAAGGCCAAAGTATTTCCCGAAAAAATAGACGTCGCCGCCTACGCCCGCGTCAGAACGTTCTACGATTTCGACCACATATACACCGCTGCCCTGCACGGCTTCGATGGCGCGGATGACTACTATCGCCAAAACAGCGCCAAGTACTTTGTAGACACCATCGCCATTCCCACGCTGATCGTCAATGCGTTGAACGATCCGCTGGTACCGGCGGAAAGTTTGCCCCAGGAGGCTATTGCCAAAATGCCGAATGTCTGGCTGGAATTGACCGAAGCGGGCGGGCACTGCGGGTTCCGGGATCGGGCGGTGCAGGACGGACTATATTGGTCGGAGAAACGGGCATTGGAATTTTTGGCGGGGGAATCCCGCATCCTTTCGTAATTTTGCGCCCTTTGTAGCAGTCATCCATAAAGCAAGCGGTACTTGATTCCGCGCCAAAACCACCTCCATGTCTACCCAAACTTTAAATCCCACCCATATCGTCATCGATTTCGACAGTACCTTCACCAAAGTGGAAGGACTGGACGAATTGGCCCACATCGCCCTGGCCGGGCAGGAAGACCGCGATACGCGCGTCCAGCAAATTCGCGACCTCACCGATCAGGGCATGAATGGTGAAATGCCCTTTGCCGAAGGACTCCGCCGCCGCATCGCGTTGCTGTCGGCCAACCGCACGCACATCGACTTGCTGATCGACTACCTGAAGACCAAAGTTTCGGAGTCTTTTTTGCGCAACAAAACCTTTATCACCGACAACGCCGACCATATCTATGTCGTGAGCAGCGGTTTCAAGGAATTTATCGTACCCATCGTCACGGAATTGGGCGTGCGCGCCGACCACGTTTTTGCCAACGAATTCTTGTTCGACGGCGAGGACAACATTGTGGGCGTGGACGAAAATAACGTCCTGGCGAGCGATGGCGGCAAGATCAAGCTATTGCGCACGCTGAATCTGATCGGCGACGTGTACGTGATCGGCGATGGCTACACCGATTACGAACTCCGCGAGTCAGGCCTGGCGAATCGCTTCTATGCCTTTACCGAAAATGTCAACCGTCCCAAAGTCGTCGAGAAAGCCGATCATGTATCAGGCTCGCTCGATGAATTTTTGTATGACAACAAGCTGAGCCGCAGCCAGTCGTACCCTAAGAGTCGCATCAAGGTACTGCTGCTTGAGAACGTTCATCCAGCCGCGCGGAAAGCGTTCGAGGACGAAGGATTCAACGTCGAATTTGTGCAAGGCGCGCTGGACGAGGACGAACTTTGCGAGCGCATTAAAGACGTGTCGATCATCGGCATCCGCTCCAAAACGCACCTGACCAAAGAGGTACTTGAAAGCGCCAACCGCCTGATGGCGATCGGGGCGTTCTGCATCGGCACCAACCAAATCGACCTCGAAACGGCGACCGAACGCGGCGTGGCGGTGTTCAACGCGCCCTATTCCAATACCCGCTCGGTGGTGGAACTGGCGATCGGACAAATGATTATGCTCATCCGTAAGATTTTCCCCAAAAGTACCTCCATGCACCGGGGCGAGTGGGACAAATCGGCGAGTGGTAGTTACGAAATCCGGGGCAAAAAGCTCGGGCTGGTCGGCTACGGCAACATTGGCTCGCAGCTATCGGTCGTGGCCGAGGCACTGGGTATGGAAGTATACTTCTACGATGTGGTGGACCGCCTCGCCATCGGCAACGCCCGCAAGGTCGATTCCATGGCCGATCTGTTTGCCGTCGCCGATGTCGTGAGCCTGCACGTGGATGGCCGCCAAGACAACTCCTACATCATCGGAAAAATGCAGTTCGACCAAATGAAGGACGGCGTTATTTTCCTGAACCTATCCCGTGGTCACGTGGTCGAGATCGACGCGCTGGCCGCAGCCCTGAAAAGTGGCAAAATCGCCGGGGCCGCCGTGGACGTGTTTCCCAGGAACCCAAAACCAATAACGAAGCCTTCGAAAGCGAGCTGATCGGCTTGGACAACGTCATCTCTGACGCCCCACATCGGGGGTAGTACCGAAGAAGCGCAGGAGAACATCGGCCACTACGTACCGAGCAAATTGCTGGAGTACATCAACAACGGCAGTAGCTATGGGAGCTACAACTTTCCCGAAGTCCAGCTTCCCAAGCTAGGCGACTCGCACCGTCTGCTGCACGTCCACGCCAACGTACCCGGTGTGTTGGCCAAGCTGAACAGCATTTTCGCCAAGCACGACATCAACATCACTGGTCAATACCTCAAAACCAACGAAACCATCGGCTACGTAATCGCCGATATTTCAAAAAACTACTCCGAAGAATTCATTCGCGAACTCAAAGCCGTGGACGGGACGATTCGGTTTCGTATGCTTTATTAATATGATCTTCTTCACTCCCGGCCCGGCGGCCCTTTACCCTACGTTTGAGAAGCACCTGAAAAGCTTCATGGATCGGCAGTTGGGCTCCATTTCGCACCGCAGTCAGCAGTACCGCGACTTGCATCAGTTCACGGTCGAGCAGTTGCGGACCTTGCTTTCGGTACCCGACACGCACCAGATTATGTTTATGGGCTCGGCTTCGGAAATTTGGGAGCGGATTCTGCTGAATTGCGTCGAGCACGAGAGCTTTCACCTGGTGAATGGCTCGTTTTCGCAAAAATTCCGTGACTACGCCAACGCGTTGCGTAAGTACACGCACAGCTTCGAGAAGCCGATGGGCCAGGGCTTCGAGGCTTCCGAAATCGCGGTACCCGAGTACGCCGAAATCATGTGCGTGACGCACAACGAAACCAGCTCGGGCGTGCAGATGCGGGTGAGCGACATTCACAAGCTCAAAATCAAGTACCCCGACAAGTTGCTGGCCGTGGACATGGTATCGTCGGCGCCCTACCCGGCGCTGGATTATGACTTGGTGGATACCGCGTTTTTCTCCGTCCAAAAAGCTTTTGGTATGCCCGCCGGATTGGGCGTTTGGATCGTGAACGAAAAGTGCCTCGCCAAAGCCGAGCGCCTCAAACAGTACGACAATCTGACCATCGGCGCGCACCACGACTTGCCGACGCTCTGGAAATTTGCCCAAAAACACGAAACCCCCGCCACGCCCAACGTGCTGGCGATCTATATCGCTGGGAAAAATCGCCGAAGACTTCAACCGCATTGGGGTAGCGCAGCTACGCAAGGAAACCGAGCACAAGGCAGGCTTACTTTACAACGTAATTAAGAAGCACGAAAACTTTGGGGCCTCGATCAGGACAACCCGGCTGCAATCGCAAACGGTGGTCGTGGCCGATACGAAACTCGATTCCGCAGCCGTCATCAGCCAGTTGAAAGCAAAGGGAATGGTGATTGGGGGTGGCTACGGAGAATTCAAAAATTCACAAATTAGAATTGCGAATTTTCCGGCGAGTTCGATCGCAGAGACGGAACAATTGGTAAAGGTACTAAGAGACATGTAAGTACTAAGAGACATGTAAGCTAATAATCGTATGCAAAATTTCACAAAAAGGCTACTACCAGTAGCGGCGATTGTAGGTAGTTTTCTGCTGGGTTCGTTCTTGACGCTTAAAGCGCCCGAGCTCATCACGGTGGGCATGGTCGAGCAGGCTTCGCAGCTGTTCGGCCTGTCCTTCACCGAAGCCGAGCGCGATTCCATGCTGGGCAACCTGGAAGAATCACGCAAAAACTACGAACGCGTGCGCGCGGTTTCAATCACCAATGATGTGAGTCCGGCACTGTATTTCAATCCGTTGCCGACGGGTTTTGTGCTCGATTCGATCAAAAGACCTTTTAAGTACAGCGCGACGATAAAAGCTTCGTTACCCAAAAACCGGGATGACCTGGCCTTTTACAGCATCACGGAACTGGCCTCGCTTTTACGTTCCCAACAGATTACCTCCGAAGAACTGACGAAGTTTTTCCTGGCCCGGCTTCGTAAGTACGATCCGCAACTGCACTGCGTGATTACCTACACCGACGAACTGGCGCTGACTCAGGCCCGCCGCGCCGACGCCGAAATCAAGGCGGGCAAGTACCGCGGACTACTACACGGTATTCCGTACGGCGCCAAGGATCTCTTGGCTAAAAAGGGCTATAAGACTACCTGGGGCGCGGCGCCCTACAAAGACCAGGTACTGGACATGGACGCGACGGTCATCACCAAACTCGAAGCCGCCGGGGCGGTACTTTGTGCCAAGCTCACGATGGGCGCGCTGGCGATGGGTGACGTGTGGTACGGTGAAAAAACCCGCAACCCCTGGGCCACCGCCGATGGGTCGAGCGGATCATCGGCGGGTTCGGCTTCGGCGGTATCGGCCGGGCTGCTGCCCTTCGCCATCGGTACCGAAACGCTGGGCAGCATCGTGTCGCCCTCGACGGTATGCGGTACTACCGGACTGCGCCCGACCTACGGCCGCGTGAGCCGCCACGGCGCGATGGCGCTAAGTTGGAGCATGGACAAGATCGGGCCCATCTGCCGCACGGTCGAGGACTGCGCCCTGGTGTTCAATGCTATTCTGGGCCCCGACGGTTACGACAAAACGCTGATCGACGCGCCCTTTAACTACGCACCCCAGAAATCACTCAAAGGCACGCGGATCGGGTACTTACAAAAGGCCTTCGATTCCAAATATTATAATAAAACCAACGATTCGCTGACGCTGGAAGTACTCAAAAAGCTGGGTGCCGAGCTGGTACCGATGGAGCTACCCTCCTACCCGCTCGGGGCCATGACGGCCGTCATCTCGGTAGAGGGCGCGGCGGCATTCGACGATATGACCCGCTCCAACCGCGACGGCTTGCTGGTACGCCAGACCAAAAACGCCTGGCCCAATGCATTTCGCTCGGCGCGCTTTGTGCCAGCCGTAGAGTACCTGCAGGCCAATCGACTGCGCACTAAGCTCATTCAGGAGGTGTACGAGGTACTTAAAGAAGCTAAGGTCGATGTATATGTTTCGCCGTCTTATGGCGGTGGTAACCTCTCGACGACCAATCTGACGGGCCACCCCTGCGTGGTACTACCCAACGGATTTACCAGCCGCAACACGCCTACGAGCATCACGTTCATGGGGCAACTGTTCAGAGAAGACAAGGTACTGGCCGTCGCCAAGGCGTACCAGGATGCGACGGACTTTCACAAAAAGCACCCAGTGCTTTGACGGGGGACGGGGGACGGGGGACGGGGGAAAGTACTGCATTTCAGTAGTTTTACAGACAAATTTTCTTCCTAAGAATACACCCTTTTTCGCCCAAATCCTTCCTCCATGAAAAAGCGCACTTTTCTTAAACTCTCCTCCGCTTTGATGACTGCTCCATTCTTGTCTCCGCTGGCGGGCTGTACTACCGAAAGTAAAGCTGCAACGCTCAAAAACTGGGCGGGCAACCTTACCTACGGTACCGATGCCCTCGCCCAGGCCAAGACGTTGGGTGAAGTACAGGAAGTAGTTAAAAAGTATGATAAAGTAAAGGCGTTGGGTACCCGGCACTGCTTCAACACCATCGCCGATTCCGACGACCATTTTGTGTCGGTCGTGGAGGCGGCGCAAGATATTGTCATTGCGCCCGATGGAAAGTCCGTGACGGTCGACGCCGGGATCAAGTACGGCGAGCTCAGTCCGTATTTGCACGAAAAAGGTTTTGCGCTGCACAATCTGGCCTCGCTGCCGCATATTTCGGTAGCGGGCGCGGCGGCGACGGCCACCCACGGCTCGGGCGAAAAGAACGGCAACCTGGCCTCGGCGGTATCGGGGCTGGAGATGGTGACGGCCAACGGGGAGGTAGTCCGGCTCAGCCGCGGCCAGGACGGCGAAGACTTCAACGCCGCCGTGGTACATCTCGGCGCGCTGGGAGTACTGACCAAGATCACGCTCGACATTCAGCCGACTTTCCTGATGACGCAGCATGTGTACCAGAATATGCCGATCGCGCAGCTCAAAGACCATTTCGACGAAATCCAGGCCAGCGGGTACAGCGTGAGTCTGTTCACCAACTGGCAAAGCCAGGACATCGCCGAGGTGTGGGTCAAGCAACGCGCTGATGCCCCCCAAATGGATCAGAAGGAATGGCTCGGCGCTACGCTCGCTACCAAAAACCTGCATCCGATCCCTGAGATTTCGGCCGAAAACTGCACACCGCAGATGGGAGTACCCGGCCCCTGGTACGAGCGGATGCCGCACTTCAAAATGGGCTTCACGCCCAGCAGCGGCGACGAACTACAAACCGAGTACTTTGTGCCGCGCCAGCATGCCGTGGATGCCATCATGGCGATCGCGCGGCTGGGCGACCAGGTGGGGCCGTACCTGCTGACCTCAGAAATTCGCACCATCGCGGCCGATAATTTTTGGATGAGTCCGTGCTACCGGCAGGACTGCATCGCGCTTCATTTCACCTGGAAGCCCGATTGGCCCGGCGTGAGCAAACTCCTGCCCACCGTAGAGCGCGAGCTGGCTCCCTACAACGCCCGACCGCACTGGGGTAAGCTATTCACGATGGACCCGGCCGAGTTGGTCAAAACATTACGAAAAGCTCCCTGAATTCAGAGAAGTAGCCAAGACGTACGACCTGACGGGGGAAGTTTCGGAATGCGTTTTTGAGATAAAAATGTGTTTGGACATACGGTCGCCTGAACCTGTCATTTCTCCCCAAGTACCAGCTCCGCAAAATAAGGATAGTGGTCGGAACCAAACGCCGGGAGTCGCTCTAACTTTCTGACTTTGAATTCCCTGGATACGTAGATGTAATCCAGCGGCCAGCGCATAAACCACGAGTGGGCGTCGAAGGTATTGTACATGCCTCGTCCGCGACGCAGGTCTTTCAGGCCGCTCAGCGCCTCGAAGCGCCGGGAGTTGTAGGACCAGCCCACGTCGTTTAGGTCGCCCATCGCCAGCGTGGGCATTTTGGGGCCATTGGACAACAGCTTTCCGGCTTTCATCAGCGCTACTTCTTTTTCACCGATGTTGTCGGGGTACTGGCTGGGGTTGGGCGGCACCGGGTGGATGGTCAGCAACTGAAAGTGCTCGCCATCGGGCATCCGCACTTTGGCGTGGAAGGCGGGCACACTATCCTGGTTAAAAAACAGAATTTCGGTGGCATCCAGGGGTAGCTTGGAGTAGAGCGCCATGCCGTAGGCGTTGTCGGCCGGGTAGCTGATCCGGTGCGGGTAGCGGCGATGCAGCACGCTCAGCTGATCGGTCCACCACGTGTTTACTTCCATCGCCAGGAAAAGGGTGGGGTCTTTTTCGCCCACCATTTTTAGTAAGTCGTCCGCACGGCGATTCTTCATAAGTACATTGGCGACCATCACGCGCAAGGTCGTCCGGTCGTCTGCCGGGGCCGTGGTGGTCATGGCAGCCTCGGGTGACGCGGGTAGGTAAGGCAACAGGATGTAGGCTTGCAGACCCAGCGAAACCACCAGGCCCAGCAGAAAGGCAACCGACAGAAAAGTGCCTTTCCGGTAAATCGCCAGGGTCGACAAAATGCAGATTCCCAGCGCAATGAGTACTTGAAAGCGGGGGAAATTCAGGATTTTGAGGTACCAGAAGGTACTGTTGTCGACCAGCGAAAACATGGTGAGTGCGATCAGCAGCGTACCCAGCAGCAGCAAAAGGTAGGTACCCCATTTTTTAAGTCTATCCATTTTGTGTTCAAAAAGCCCACCCATTTCGTCGGGATTCATATAAAAGCTGAATACTAGCCATTTCTAAGGAATAGTGGGCAAACCGTACCTCAAAAACCCGCAAACGAAGCCCCATAACGAAGGGTAGCTAACTGAATTCTGCGTCTTAGTGGCAAGTCCCATGGGGAGAATCACCCATGCCCGTGCTTTTACCCCGAAATCAGCTAGCGAACAACCCAAAACCGAATGGCTCTACCCTCCGAACTACCCGTCAAGACCAAAACCTACCGCTGGACCGTCGTCGTCCTGCTCTTTTTCGCTACTACCATCAACTATCTCGACCGACAGGTGATCGGTCTACTCAAACCCGCCCTGGCCGTCGATTTCAACTGGTCGGAGTCCGACTACGCCAACATCGTGATGGCCTTTACGGCGGCTTACGCACTGGGCTACGTTATTTTCGGGCGTATTATCGACAAAGTAGGCACCAAAATAGGCCTGGGCTTGTCGCTGGTCGTGTGGAGCATCGCGGCGATGGGCCACGCGCTGGCCAGAAGTACCTTGGGCTTTGCCTTCTGGCGCGCCACGCTGGGCCTGGGCGAAGCGGGTAATTTCCCGGCTTCGATCAAAGCCGTGGCCGAGTGGTTTCCCAAGCGCGAGCGGGCGTTTGCCACCGGACTTTTCAACTCCGGGACCAACATCGGGGCCGTAGCTGCTCCCATCATGGTACCCTGGATACTGGGCGCCTACGGCTGGGAGGAAGCCTTCGTCATCACCGGCGCCATCGGCTTTATCTGGCTCATATTCTGGTGGATGATCTACGAAATCCCTTCGCGCAAAAAAGGCATATCCCAGGCCGAGCTGGAATTGATCAACAGCGACGCCGACGACGATTCGGAAGAGAAGCCCATTCCGTGGCTCCGGCTATTCCGGGTGCGGCAGACCTGGGCCTACGTATTTGGCAAATTCCTGACCGACCCCATCTGGTGGTTTTTCCTGTTCTGGTTGCCGTCCTATTTCGCCCAGATTTTCGATCTCGACTTAAAAAAACCCAGCCTGCCGCTGGTCGTGGTGTACACGGCGGCTACCGTGGGCAGCATTGGGGGCGGGTACTTCTCGGGTTGGCTGATCAAGCGTGGCATGCCGGTATTCAAGGCGCGCAAGTCGTCGATGTTGCTATACGCTTTCCTGGTAGTACCGATCGTCTTCGCGACCACCGCGACGAACATCTGGACCGCCGTGGCCTTCATCAGCTTGGCTTGCGCGGCGCACCAGGCCTGGAGCGCCAATATATTCACCACGGCCTCGGACATGTTCCCGCGCCGGGCGGTGAGCTCGATCGTGGGCATCGGCGGCATGGCGGGTTCGCTGGGTGGCGTCCTGTTTCCCTACATCGTCGGCCAAATTCTGGATACCTTCGACGCCAAAGGTGACATCAACAGCGGCTACAACATCATATTTATCATGTGCGGCTCGGCCTACCTCATTGCGTGGCTGGTCATGCACCTGTTTGTACCCAAGATGGAGCGGGTGCGGGTGGAGTAGTAGTTGTTTATTTGTTCATTTGTTTATTTGTTTATTTGTTTATTTGTTTATTTGTTTATTTGTTTAAAGAAAGCATTTTTCGTCATGTAAGCTACTCTAATTCAATAGCCTAAACAAATAAACGCATAAACAAATAAACCCCCTTCCTACCCAAACAGCCGCTTGCCTTCGGAGGCTACGGCTTTGCCGAGGCAGAAGGTAGTGACGGCTACCAGCAGGTGGTAGGGGTCGATGGCGGCGGGGCCGAGTTCGAGGCGTAGCTTGCTGGATAGCGCCAGAATTGTCATGCCCAGCACTACCCACAGCGCCGTTCTTTGCCTTTGGAGCAGGCCCCAGCAAGCCATGATGAGCGCAATGACAATACAAAGCGGCTGGATGATTTGGATGAGCGGCTCCATACGGTACCACACGAGGCCGAAATAAAGCCCGCCCCCCGTGCCGACGGTGGCCCAAAACGTAAAACGCGTTGCTTGCAACTGGCTAATGAGCAGCCAGGTTCCAACCAGCATACAAAGCGGCCCCAAGGTATTTTCAAGCCTTCGGAACGAATTCAGTATCGGTCCGATGCTTTC
This sequence comes from uncultured Cytophagales bacterium, assembly GCA_963803495.1. GTDB lineage: Bacteria > Bacteroidota > Bacteroidia > Cytophagales > Spirosomataceae > Persicitalea. Next base: position 4,664,922 of record CAWDMP010000002.1, on the reverse strand, counting down.
CCAACCCAGCGAGCGGGCGGCAGTAAGCAGGGCGGTAATCGATACAAGCACAAAAAAAACGCCCCAGAGCAAGCGGTTGTAGATCAGTTGCTTTTGAAAAAAAATCAAGAAAACCGCGAAGGAAGTGACGCTGAGAAGCAGTTCGGACAGGCTGTGCAGAATCATGCAATAAAGAGCAGATTGGGGTTCGGAAATAGGGGTTGGGCAATGTACAAATTAATGGTACAATTTGCTACCCCGGCCATTTCGTCCTACATTTACCGGGAAAGTTGTCAAGGTGTTTAATCGTGTAATCGTTCAATCATTTAATTTTGAAGGCGGTGGGTACATTCTTCGCATTCGACCTGGCTTACAGTAGTCCAAAATCTAATATCCAACGTCCAGTATCCAAAATTCCAGCATCCCTTTATGAGTGTTTTAGTAAATAAGAATTCAAAGATCATTGTTCAGGGTTTCACGGGTTCCGAAGGCTCTTTCCACGCCCAGCAGATGATCGAGTACGGCACCTCCGTAGTCGGTGGCGTAACGCCCGGCAAAGGGGGCATGACCCACCTCGACCGTCCCGTTTTCAATACCGTGGCGCAGGCCGTCGATGAGGCGGGCGCCGATGTATCGATCATCTTCGTCCCCCCGGCATTTGCCAGCGACGCCATTATGGAAGCCGCCGATGCGGGTATTGGCGTGATCGTCTGCATCACCGAGGGAATCCCTACCAAGGACATGATGATTGCCAAAGAGTACCTCAAAGGTAAAAACTGCCGTCTGATCGGCCCCAACTGCCCCGGCGTCATCACGGCTGAGGAATGTAAGGTAGGGATCATGCCGGGCTTCATTTTTAAGAAAGGTACCGTGGGCATCGTGTCCAAATCCGGTACGCTGACCTACGAGGCCGTGGATCAGCTCACCCGCGCGGGCTTGGGCCAAACGACGGCCATCGGCATCGGGGGTGACCCCATCATCGGTACCACGACCAAGGAGGCCGTCGAGTTGCTGATGAACGATCCCGAGACGGAAGCGATCGTGATGATTGGCGAAATCGGCGGCAGCATGGAAGCCGAAGCCGCGCACTACGTCAAGAACGCGGGCAACCCCAAGCCCGTGGTGGGATTCATCGCCGGGCAGACCGCCCCTAAGGGCCGCCGCATGGGCCACGCCGGGGCCATTATAGGTGGCGCCGACGATACCGCCGAGGCCAAAATGCGCATCATGAGCGAGTGTGGCATCTTTGTGGCCAAATCGCCCGCCGTGATCGGCGAAACGATGCTGGAAGCCCTGGGCCGCAAGTAATTTTACCAGGAAAACAAGCCATTAGCTACGGGAAAGGGCCGGGGAAACCCTGCCCTTTTTGCAGTAATATGAAAACCGATCGGCTCTATTTTCTCATCTTCCTGATTTGGGCGGGTACCCTGGGCCGGGCCGCGTGGGCAGCCAGCGAAGTGGGGCCGGAGGAGGCCTACTACCTGGTGGCTGATCTTAAAAACGACTGGCTGACGTATAGCAACCAATACAATAATTATGTGCCCTTTTCGCGTGGTGTCAACGAGGCCGACCTTTCGGCGAGCCTGCTGCTGGACACGCGGCAGTTTCGGCGCTACACGCTCTTGCTTTCGACAGCTCGCGAAAACTACCTATTTGTGGAAGGTGCGCTGCAAACCAAGCTCGCGCCCGAGGCCTGGCTCACGCTCGATGTCGACAGCCTGCGCCGCATCTACCGCAAGGACCATATCCTGCTGACTTTTTACGGCTCCCCCGGCATCGAGAACAAAACCGCGTTGATCGGCCACGCCCGCCGCCAGCCGACTACCACCAGTGCTGCTTCGCCGACGGCCCGCGCTCCGCTCATCAACATCAAGCCGCTGGGCACCTCGCCTTTTCTGGACTTTTCGGTACTGCTGATGCTCTTCCTTCTGGTGCTGACCCTTTTCACCTATTCTGCTTCCCCTACCTTGTTCCGGCGATTGGTGAGTCCAACGGATTTTGTGGACATGAGTGAGCGCAACGACTTCTACCGGTTCAATAAGCCCTATGACTCCACGATAATCCTGATAGCGCTGGCTGTGAGCCTATCGATGGCTTACGTGATCCTGTCCTTCGCTCACTTTGGTTTGGACCCATTCTACACCAACGCTTTGCTGTCGGAAGGCACCTCACTGGCCGATCTTCTGCTGGACCTGGCCAAGCTCACGCTAGTATTCATGGCACTGCTCTTCATGAAGTACCTGCTCATGGGTATCGTGGGTGGCGTGCTCAACCTCGGCAGGGCGGTGAGCTCTCATTACACTAAGGCGCTGCAGGTTTCCTACCTGTTCTACGGCTTGTGCGTTCTGTTGTTCTTTGGGCTGCTTTTGCAAGTACCCCTGTGGTTCGAAGCGGCGAAGCCCTACGTCATTTATGGTTTCGTAGGCTACTACGCCATTCGTTTTGTGATACTGTACCTATTCAACAACTACTCGGGTCGGCTAACAAATCTTTATTTATTTTCGTACCTTTGCGTCGTTGAAATCATCCCCTTGATCATCGGTGTAAAGTTCGCTACCTGAAACGTCAGGACTACATTTACGCATAACACAACTACCCTATCATTACATGAGTGAGACTATCGAATTTGATCAGGATCGGCTCAAAAAGGTGGCCAGTATTCTGGTAAGTCAGTCGCGACCCGCGGATGAAAACTCTCCTTATTTCGAGCTTGCCAAAAAATACGGAATCAAGGTCGACTTCCGGCCCTTTATCCAGGTAGATGGCGTATCCTACAAAGACTTCCGCAAGCAGAAAATCAACATTCTGGACCACACGGCCATTATTTTCACCAGCCGTAACGCCATCGATCACTTTTTCAGGATTTGCCAGGAGGGTCGCATCGAAATGCCCGCCGACATGAAGTATTTCTGTATTTCGGAACAAACTGCCAACTACCTGCAAAAGTATATTCTGGTCCGCAAACGCAAGATTTTCAGCGGTACCAAAACCGCCGTCGAACTGATCGAGCTGATCCGCAAGCACAAGGGTGAGAAATTCCTGTATCCCTGCTCCGATGTACGGAAAAACGACATCCCGGAGTTTGCCGACGCCGAAGATTTGAAGTTCAACGAAGCCATCATGTACCAGACGGTCTCGGCCGATCTGTCGGATTTGGAGGATGTCTATTACGACATCATCGCGTTTTTCAGCCCTTCGGGTATCAAATCGCTTTACGACAACTTCCCCGACTTCGTACAGGGGCCGACCCGGCTGGCGGTTTTTGGCCCTACCACGGCGGCGGCGGTCGAAGAAGCCGGGCTGATCACGGATATTCTCGCGCCCATGCCTAGTGCTCCCTCCATGAACGGCGCGCTGGAACTGTACATCGAGAAAGCCAATGGCATCTGATCCGGCTCGTTTGGAAATAAGTTGGACCCCACTGGCTTTTTTCAATTTTTAACCGGAATGTGCGTTATTGTGGAAACTTTCCGAGCGGAAGTTTGTACTGATTACTGAATGTGACCACCTACCGATACGTATGTTTCGCAAAATTTATACTCTACTACTGCTGGCGCTTGGCACGACTACCCTGACGATCCCGGCCGTCCACGCCCAGCAGCCTACCCAGTTCAGCCAGTTTCAACTCACGCAGCTTTACTTCAACCCGGCCGTAGCCGGAGCCGACGGCGTCACGCGCTTTCAGCTCATGCACCGGCTCCAATACCAGGGCTACCAAGCTACTAACGACCCCGGCGGGGCACCCAGCACGCAGTTTTTCTCGGCTAGTACGGCTCTCAAGAATCTGGGCGTAGGCTTCACCGCTTACAACGACAAGATCGGCGCGCTCTCGAATCAGAGTTTTCAGTTGGCCGCGGCTTATCGTTTTGCCTTGGCCAACGGCAACCTAGCCGTCGGGGCCAGTGCGGGACTGTACCGCCAATCACTCAACTTCAACCTCTTACGTCCTGATCAACCGGGCGACCCGATTATACCGGGAGGTGCGGCGGCGGAGTCGAAGCCCGATGTCAACATCGGTGTGCGCTACGAGGCTACGGGTTATTACGTCGGGCTATCGGTCAACCACCTGCTTCCGTCGAAATACGGGTTCGGTACCGATTTGGGCACGAGCGCTCTGAAGCCGGTCTACTACCTCAACGGCGGACTCACGCTCGAAATCGGTTATCTGTGGGAAGTGCAGCCCTTCGCTTTGGTCAAAACTGACCTGGCTTCTTTCTCTGCCGAAGGCGGCGCGATGGCTACCTACAATAAGCGGTACTGGGCGGGGCTGAGCTACCGCTCGCAGGATGCCGCGATATTGATGGCAGGAATCAACATGCTATCCGACCAGTCTTTACGACTTTCGGGCGCTTATGATTTCGTGGTCGGTGGTACGAGCGCCAAGTCGCCTTCTTCTTACGAGGTGATGCTTTCCTACCGGCTACCGGCCCCGAAACTGGGTAAGAAAACGATCGTCAGAACCCCTCGATTCAGATTTTAGCAAAAAAATCAGTGCTATTTGAATCGTTTTCAGATTTTTGGCGTAGTTGTTGTTATCCAATGAAAAAGGCAAAACTTATATTTGGGGAAATTTTCTAAATCAGGAGCTTTTCATACCAACCCGATACGGAATTCGTTAGGGAAAAGCAGGAACATTATGGATGGGTACGGGCTTTTGCTACATATAATATACTACCAGGCAGAATCGTTTCTACACGAATGACAATCAAAAACATACCGCAAGGCAATATGAATTACAATGGTTTCTATCGAAATGGCGCCAAGAGCCTACTTATTGTCACCACGATCATGCTCATGCAGAGTTGTGGTTTCATCAAGGAGAAATTTGGCAAGGGGGGAAAGGAAGATGTGGGAGTAGCCAACGGTGAAGTCGTTGCCACCGCGCGGAAAGGATATCGCCAAACTACCCCCGGGGGTATGGTACCTATTCCATCGGGCTCGTTCATTATGGGGCAAGCTGATGAGGACCTGGCCGCCACGATGGTCAACATGAATAAGCGCGTGACCATCAGTTCCTTCTACATGGACGATACCGAAATCACCAACCACGAGTACCGGCAGTTTGTCGACGCACTGATGGTCGATTCCATTTCGGTATTGGGTGAAGAGGAAATCATGACGAAATACTACCCGGACACCACGGTCTGGAAAAAAGACTTCGCCTACTCCAACGGTGACCCGATGGTGGAATACTACTACATGCACCCTTCCTTCGACACCTACCCCGTGGTAGGCGTAAGCTGGCAGGCAGCGCAGTACTTCTCCAAGTGGCGCACCAATATTTATAACGATTACCGGGCCCAGGAAGGCATTTTCAAGTCGCCTTCGTTCCGCCTGCCCACCGAAGCCGAGTGGGAATGGGCTGCGCGTGGCGGACGTCAGGGTGCTAAGTACCCTTGGGGCAATCCCTATACGATGAACGGCAAAGGTTGCTTCCTGGCTAATTTTAAACCCCAGCGTGGCAACTACGATGCCGACGGATACCCCTACACGGCTCCTTCTAATGCTTACAACCCCAACGAGTACGGCCTTTACAACATGTCGGGCAACGTGGCCGAGTGGACGCTGGACGCCTTCACCGACAACGCCAACGTGATAGAGTGGGACATGAACCCCATGAACGACGATCCCAACGAGCCTCGCAAGGTGATCAAGGGTGGTTCCTGGAAAGACGTAGCCTACTACTTGCAAACAGGCACCCGCTCCTACGAGTTTGAAACACAACAACGGGCATTCATTGGCTTCCGTTGTGTCATGGACAACACCGACGGCCGACGTGGTGCCGCAAGCGGTCGACGCCGCTAGTCACGAACTTCAAAAAAGAAGCAGCGAAATCGCTGCTTCTTTTTTGCCAGAGTACTTGGGGTGAAAGCCCTCCATCCAAGACCTCATCCCCCTTTTTTTAATTTTCCCTTTCAATCAACTACAACAACCAATTTTTTTTATGGCTAACAAAAACGGCTCAAGCTTCTTTTTTGATAAATTATTGCCTACCCTATTTGCCGCGGGTGCGGTGCCGGTAATTTTGGGCGCTCTGTTCAAGATCCAACACTGGGATGGCGGTAGCGAAATGCTGACCATCGGACTGGGTACCGAAGCAGTCATCTTTGCCTTGTACGCGCTTCAAACATTCGTGCAACCTGCCGAAAGGCAGCCCGCCTGGGAACGTGTGTACCCCGAACTGGCCGACGACTACGATGGGCCCCTTGCCTCGCTTCGCACCACTACGCCGGCCGCTACCGGTATTACCGCCAACATGGACGCGATGATGGCTAACGCCAAGATTACCCCCGATATTTTCGATAATCTGGGCAAAGGTTTCCGCAGCTTGTCCGACAGCGTGAGCAAAATCGGTGACCTTACGGACGCTACCGTAGCCACAAACGACTATGCCAAAAATGTAAAGAATGCCTCCAATGCCATCAACGACATGAACAAGTCGTACGGCGTAGCGATCACGGCGATGTCGTCGATGGCCGATGCCACCAAGGATGCTCAGGCTTACCGTGAGCAATTCCAGACGATTACGAAGAACATGGGCGCCCTGAATGCCGTGTACGAGATGGAGCTTCAGGACACCACCAAGCATCTGAAAGCGATGAACGCTTTTTATGGTAACCTGACCACGGCGATGTCCAACATGTCGGAGGCTACCAAAGAATCACAAGTGTTCAAGACCGAAATCGGCAAGCTGAACGGCAATATTTCGTCGCTCAACAGTGTGTATGGCAGCATGCTGTCGGCCATGCGCGGCAACGCCTAAGCAGGCGATTTTAACTACCCCAATCAAAAATAACCTCACCCAATAACGACCCCCTAAATTTATGGCAGGTGCAAAAGAAACGCCGCGTCAGAAGATGATTGGGATGATGTACCTCGTGTTGACGGCTATGCTTGCACTGCAAGTGAGCTCGGCCATCATAGAGAAATTCATTCTGCTCAACAATTCGCTTGAATTGTCTTCCGGTGCAGCAAATAAGATAAATCAAGAAACGGTACTCAGGATCAAGGCGGCGGTAGATAAGTCGGGCAACCGCGCTGCCGATGTCGCTGTGATGAAGCAAGCCGACGAGGTACGTAGCGTAACGGCAGGTATTATCGGCGAACTCAGCGCTCTAAAGCAAGAGCTCATCTCTTTCGCTGGCGACGGTCTTAAAGAAGATGGCAGCATCAAGAATCCTCAGGAAGAGGAGAAAGTGGCGCAGTTGATGATCGGCGGTGGCAACCAAAAAGATGGTAAAGCCTACGCCCTGAAACAGAAGCTAAATGACTTTTCCTCACAGCTCAACAAATATAGCCCCGAGCAGTTTCAGCCTTTGGCGCTCGATGCCAACGAAGATCCCGTATCTAAGGGTAAGGCAGACCAGCGTAATAAGGACTTCGCTGAACTCAATTTTGCTCAAACGCCCGTGGCGGCAGCATTGGCCGTACTGAGCCAAAAGCAGACCGACATCCGCCGGATGGAGGGCGAAGTACTCAACTATCTGGCGGGTAAAGTGGGTGCTGCGGACATCAAGTTCGACCGGATTCTGGCGCGCATCAGCGCTGAAAATAGAACGGTGGTAGCTGGTACGAAGTACAAAGGCGAAATGTTCATCGCGGCTTCGGCCTCGGGTATCACGCCCCGTATGAGCCTCAACGGATCACCCGTGCGCGTGGAGAATGGCATCGGTGTCATTGAATTTACGGCGCAGGGAGGACAGTATGGCAAGGACGGATTGGTTCGTAAGACCTTAAACGGTGTGATATCGTTCCCTACCCCATCAGGCCGGGACACGACGGTACGTCTCGAGCAGGAGTATTTCGTAGCCAAACCCACCTACCAAATAGAGACAGGTACATTACCTCCTCTATATCTTGGCTGCGCTAACAAGTTGAGCGTCCAGAGTCCGGCTTTGGGTCCTTTGTGGGCACCTAGCTTCAGCGCCGATGGAGCTGAAGTAATCAGCAGCGGTCAGAAGGGCAGAATCACGATCGTGCCCAACAGCCGTGAAGTACTACTTAAAGTGAGCAACCAGGGTAACCTGTTGGGTTCTGAGCCCTTTCCGGGTTTCACGAGTACCCAAGCCTACACTAGAACTCCGCGTTAACGGAGGTGCTTACGACGACCGGCGTGGCGTCGAGTGCCTCGGCCGCGCGTTCGATTCAAGTAATTGCGATTCCTGACGAGAGCTTTAAGAACTTCTCGCCCGAAGATGCCCGTTTCCGAGTGTCGCAGATTCAGGTATCGTTGGCGCGCGGGACCCGGCGGGTAGCTGGTCCATTGACGCTAAACGGCGGCGGATCTATCTCTTCTTTGGCGCAGAGTGCGCAGCCCGGTGACCGCTACGTGGTCGAGATTTTGAACGTACAGCGCCAGAATTTCAAAGGAAATGTTAGTAACGTCGAAATGGGTAAGCCCACCCTCGGCGTAAATTTGAACTGATCCTGACGGAAACATACTGAGTAAGTACTCAAATCGTTATAGAACCGATAACAGAAAAAAATAGCACAATGAGGATAAATGGAAAAGTAGTAGCGCTGTCGTTGGTGTCGATGGCCCTGAGCGCGGTCACAGTGCAGGCGCAGGAGCGCGACGAAGCTAAGATGAATCAGCTGTCGGCGCGTCCTATCGACGACAATGACATCCTGATGAAGAAGACGTTGTGGCGGCGAATGGACCTGAAAGAGAAGCAGAATATGCCGATGTTCTCGGTCAACAACGAGATCACCCGATATCTTTTGGACGCTACCAAAGCGGGACTGATAACAGCCTACGCGAACGATTCCTGCAAGACCGAACTTACGCCCGAGCAGCTTCACAAGAAGCTCTTGGTCCCTAACCAGGTGGGTGGTTTCTCACAGGAAGAAATCGACGCCGGTTTTGGAAAACCAGCGGCCGGTGACGGGGGCTGGGGCGATGCACCCAAGCAACCCACTACCAACCAACCTGCTGCCGATGATGGCTGGGGAACACCAGTAAAAGAAACGAAAAAGGCTGAGCCAGAACCCGTCGATGATGGCTGGGGAGCCCCCGTTAAGAAAAAGGCCTCTCCTAAAAAAGGAGCCAAGTTGGCCGCTGCTCCGGCTGAAGCACCTAAGGATACAGTAGTGATCGATCCGTTCGACCAGCAAATGATGGTAGCGGCGGCTGTTGAAGAAGAGTTTTTTCCAAAGCAGCTCAGCTTGCTGGAAGTAAAGGAAGATTGGACTTTCGATAAAAAGCGCTCACGCCTCTATCTTGACATTCAAACGATCACGATCATGCTACCCGCCAGCGAAAACACGTCGACGGGTCTCGAAATCCCGATTGCCTCCTATAAGTACAAAGATTTGGAGCGACTGTTCCGTAGTGATCCCAAGAAGTATATCTGGTACAACACCCAGAATACCGCCCAACACAAGAACCTGGCCGATGCTTTCGATTTGCGCTTGCCCTACGGCCGCGTGACGAAGTACTCTAACGCCATGGACCAGTCATTCATCGACATTTATGAAGGCGAGAAAAAGGGCCTCATCAAGTCGCTGCAATACGAGCAGGAATTGCTGGAATTGGAAAGCAGTATGTGGGAGTATTAATGAATTGACAGTGGAAAATGGATAATTGACAATTCATTTTCTGTTGGCTTCTTTAAAAAGGAACGCTAGTGCGTTCCTTTTTTTTGTGGCAATGTTTTTTGGTTGATGCCTTTCGTGCATTTGGGCTTTGTATTTTTGTGGAAAATTTACAAGGTCAGTACTTATTGCTTTTATGAAAAAGATAGTTGTTGTTAGCCTTTGTGTTCTTATACTCAACGTACCTGCTATGGCTTGGGGCGTGACGGGGCACCGCGTGGTGGGGCTCGTGGCGCAGAATCATTTGGAAAAAAGGGCCAAGCGCAAAATCGCGACCCTGCTGAATTGTAATTCGTTGGCCGAAGTCTCCAATTACATGGACGATGTGAAGTCCGACACGCTGTATAACCACACGCACGACTGGCACTGGGTGACGATCAGGCCCGGCGAAACCTACGAGCAGAGTGTCAAGAATCCGAAAGGCGACATTATCATGAAAATCGAGGAGTTGGTGGTTGCCCTGAAAAGCGGAAGTCTCTCACTCACGCAGGAATCCGAGCATTTAAAATTTCTGGTACATCTTGTCGGCGACCTGCATCAGCCGCTACACGTAGGCGACCGCGACGATGCGGGCGGCAACCGCGAGCGGGTGACGTGGTTTGGTCAGAACTCCAACCTCCACCGCGTATGGGACAGTGACATGATCGAAGGCAAGCAACTTAGCTACTCCGACCTGGCGGGTTTCCTGAACGAACCCACCAAAGCCGAGTTGAAAAAATGGGAATCCATGAGTACCCTGGAATGGGCCGCTGTATCGCAGGGTTTGCTGCCACAAGTCTACACCCTACCCGAAGACAAAAAACTAAGTTACCGCTATTCCTACGACAACTTCGACACCGTACAACTATGTCTTATGCAGGCAGGCATTCACCTGGCGGGATTGCTGAACGATATTTATGGGTGACTACTTCAAAAACCGTATCAGCAAAATCTCGATCAACAAGAATACCAAAGCCGCGATAAGGAAGTACTTCCACAAGCTGGTACCCAGATTCTGGTCCTCAAACTCGCGGGCAAATGCGGCATCGTCGATTTTATCAAAGACCTGTATATTCTTCATACCCGAAAAGGCGGCCCGCAGCTCATCGGGTGCGTAGTACTCCATCTTCGACTCGCTATTGTCATGGTTGAGGGCCAGGAGTTGTTCGGTCTTGTCCTCGTTGACAAGTTCGTAGTACCCGGCATCCACCGATTGATCGGCGCTGAGTTGATTGCTCTTAGGCAATTCCAGTACCAACTGGTTACCGTTGAGCCGCTGCACCGGAATAAGTTCGGTTTGGCCACGACGAAGCTTGTACACGGCATTGGGGTTGGGGTCACTGACCGTGATCGCCAGACTATTTTCGTCAAAGGAATAGGCCGCGCGCTGCGCCCGGACGCTCAACGCCGCCATCTTGTACATCACGGGCACGAACAGCGCGTGTTGCGCCACATTGCCGTACGCCGTGGCCAGTGGGGCCGCAAAAAGGTATACCCTCCCCTGCCCTACCGTTGCCTGACTGAGGTACGCCTGCCCGTTACGGAGCGTCAGCAGGCTGGTACCGCCGCCGCTCCACTGCCAGGTCGGCGACGCTGAGGGCAGGCTCACGTTGGTTTCCTGCCGGATGGATTCTTCAAACACATCGCTGAAAAAAGGATTATTACGATCAGGTACATTGAGCGGTACGGGTTGCGGGGTACCCGTCCGTGGCGTCATGCCGCCTATCCTCAGGCCGGTCAGGAAGCCACCGTAGGCCGCCGCATCAGGTACATTGGGGGGAATAATGGCGAGACTCCCGCCCTTCTTTACAAAATCGTCGAGCGCAGCCCGCAGCGAGCCGTTGGGTTGCTCGACGCCTTCGAGTACCACTAGATCTGCAGACCGCAACTGTCCTACGTCGACGTTCTGCACGTTGAAACTTCGCGTCGCAAATAAGCTGTCGTTGTCAAATACATTTTCGATGTAGCGTCCCCCACTGGCCTGTCCGTACAGATGTACGACCCGAATGACGGGCGAGGCATTGAGCACGAAGTAGTAGTCGTTATCGAAGGTGACGGGGTAATCATCGAACGTAATGCGTCCTTTCTTATAGCCTCGGCCCTTGATACTGAAATTGAACGAAGCATTGGCCGAGCCATTGGCGGGTACGTTGACCGAGGCGGTAGATATTTGAGCATCGTCCAGGTATAGCTTGATGACCGCATTTTCGGCCGTTTCGGTACCCGAGTTGCTTACTTTGACGTACAGGATATTGTTCTGTAATTCGCGGATAAAAGGCGTATTGAGCCAAACCGAATCTACGAAGATATTCTTGTCGGGTGTCGCCTGCACGGGTACGATAAACAACCTGTCGGTAGAGTCCACCGCAATTTTAGCCAAATCCCCGACCGTACTTTTCTGAAAATCCGAGAACCAAAACATTTGATTCAGGCCCGCCGTACTATGGCGCGACATCAGGTTTTGCTGCCGACGGTTCACCTCCGCCAGGGTGCGTGGCGTATGGGATAAGCCAACGGTCGTCAGGCGATCCCGGATTTTGTCGGCGGTGGAAAGCGCCTGCTCGGACGCCGAGAAGTCGTTGGTGAGGAGCTGCATATTAGTCGCGTTGCGAAACACCCCCAGTAGTTCGCCCAGACGCCCGGTCGCGATGTCGAGGTAGCGCTTGTTGTTCTCTTCATTCTGCATACTGTACGAATTGTCGAGGTACAGACTCGTGATGCCCTGCCGCCCAATACCCGAGGCGTTCTTACTCGGCAAAAAAGGCTGCGCAAAAGCCAGCACCAGGCATGCCACCGCCAACACCCGCACGAGCATGATGAGCCAATGCTTGATCTTGCGAAACGAACTCGTCTGCGTCTCGACCGCCTTTAAGAATGCCACATTGGTGAAGTACACCCGCTTGGTACGCCGAAAATTAAAGAAGTGGATCGCAATGGGCACCGAAACAGCCAACAGGCCCCAGAGGAAGGAGGGAAAGAGGAAATTCATGTAGACAATTGTGAATGAGTGAATGAGTGAATGAGTGAATGAGTGAATGTCGACAGTGCTCGCAGCGAATTAGAATTCTTTTATTCACTCATTCTATCATTCAAAATTGATTTCAGACATAAATAACGCCAAAATACGCCATCCCGTTTTAAATCCTTCTGGTTTCGGCGAAGTTGGGCGCTTTTTCCTAACTTTGCGGCTTGATTACAATGAGTAATTGATAGAATGAGTAATTGAGTGAAAAGATGTTTTGTTCTAAGTAAAATCTTCACTCACTCATCTGCTAAACCTATATCTAGCAACATAACACCTTAATACCTAACACCTAAAAATCTAACTCCTGAGAAATGCCTAAAATGCCTTCCAACAAGTATCAGTCCAATCCTCAAATGTCGGCTAACCCGGCGGCGATCCGCACTAAGCGGTATGCGCTCGATACCAAGAAGTACGTTTGGCTAGCGATGAAACAGTTTTTTAAGGCCCAAATGGTATGGCTGCTGGTACCCTTTTTCCTGATTATGGTCAACGCCATCGTCAGCCTGACGGGTATCTATCCCAACATTTGGATCTACGTCGTCATTGTGGTAGGTGTCATACTTTATATACTCTTTTGGGTCATTCAGTTCACGGGCATCACGCAGTTGGAGCAATACAAGCCGATGTTTGAAAAGTACATCTATGAAATCGACCAACGGCAGATCCTGATGAAAATCAACGCCAAAGAAGGCGGTGTGATGAAGTGGGATATGATCAAAAGCGGCTACAAAGACAAAGAAGCCTATGTACTCGTGATGTCGCGCGGCCAGTTTATCTACCTACCCTACGCAATCTTTAATTCCGAGCACGATATGAAGCTGTTTGATCGGATTTTGAAGCAGAAGAATTTGATCCAAGCGGAGAAGTAGGGTCCGCTCCGTCTCCAACGCTGACAGCGTTTTGAACGCTGTCAGCGTTAGCCCAACAGCCTGGCAGAAGTGCCGGGCTTTTTCGTTTACAACTTAGCGAATCCTGTATTTTGCAAAAAAAACCAATCCATGAAAAAATTAATCCTCCTTCTACTCTTGACTACCCACACCCTCCACGCCCAGCAACGCGCCATCACGCTCGATGAAATCTACGGTACCAAGTCAGGTACCTTCACCGCCAAGACCGTCACGGGCGTCAACTGGATGAAGCAGGGCGGTTTTTATACCTCGCTGCAACCGGGCCAGGTTGTCAAGTACAGCATCGCCACGGGTGAGGCCGTCGAAACGCTCTTTGACCAAAACACCGCCACCATCACGGGAACGCAGGAAAAAATAGCCATCGAAGGCTACCAACTCAGCCCAGATGAGCGCAAGCTACTACTTACGACCGAAGAGGAACCCCTATACCGCCGCAGCAAGAAAGCCGAGTACTATGTTTACGACTTGGGCATAAAATCGCTCGTCAAGCTTTCTCAAAACGGCAAGCAGCAGTACGCTACTTTTTCGCCCGATGGCACCAAAGTGGCCTTTGTGCGGGAGAATAACCTGTACCTGACCGACCTCGCCACCCAAACCGAAACCGCTATCACCACCGACGGCAAATTCAATCAAATCATCAACGGCGGGGGCGATTGGGTTTATGAAGAAGAATTCTCGCTGTCGCAAGCCTTCGCCTGGTCGCCCGACGGGCAGCGGATTGCCTTTTGGCGCTTCGACGAAAGTGCCGTAACTGAGTACAATATGCAAAAGTGGGGACCGCTTTATCCCACGGATTACAAGTTCAAGTACCCCAAAGCGGGCGAGGCGAACGCCACCGTGCAGATTCTGACGTACGAACTGGCCACCAAGAAAACGACCAAAATGGATATTGGCCCCGAAGCCGACCAGTACATCCCCCGCATCGCGTGGACCAAAAACCCGAACCTGCTCTCGATCCGCCGCATGAATCGGCTGCAAAACCGCCTCGACCTACTCCACGCCGATGCCACCACCGGACAAGCCCGCACCATCCTGACCGAAGAGGCCGACACCTACGTCGATCTGATCTTTACCGACGACCTCACCTATCTCGATAACGGTCAGTTTATCTTTTCCAGCGAGCGCAGCGGCTACAAGCACCTGTATCTTTACGACATGGACGGCACCCTCGACCGCCAACTGACGTCCGGCGGCTGGGAAGTGGCCGAGTTCCTGGGCATCGACGAACCCAAAACCTGATTTACTACACCTCCACCGACGTCTCGCCGCTCGAACGCCACCTCTACCGCCAGGACATCGCCGCGCCCAAGCGTCGCCGCCGACGCTACCAGGCTCCGGCCCCGGTGCGGCTTTCCGACAAGCGCGGCATCAACCGCATTTTGCTGAGTCCCGATTTCAAGTACTACCTCGAATACAACAGTTCGGTGAAGTCCGTGCCGACGGTGACGCTCCGGCAAGCTCCCGCCGCGACGGTCGTCCGAACGTTGGAAACGAACGAGAAGCTGACCCAAACCCTGGCCGGGTACACTACTACCAAGCCTGAATTTTTCCAGTTTAACACCTCCGAAAGCGTGACGCTCAACGGCTGGATGATCAAACCCGCCGCCCTCGACCCGGCCCAAGAAGTACCCCGTGCTGATGTTCGTGTACGGCGGGCCGGGTTCGCAGACGGTTGTGGACAGCTGGGAAAGCCGCGACTACCTATGGCACCAAACCCTGGCCGACCTGGGCTACATCGTCGTGTCGATCGACAACCGGGGCACCGGGGCGCGGGGCAAGGCGTTCCGCACGGCCACCTACGCCCAACTCGGCAAGCTCGAAACGCAAGACCAAATCGAGAGCGCGAAGTATCTGGGTACCCTGCCCTACGTGGACAAGGACCGCATCGGCATCTGGGGATGGAGCTACGGCGGCTACATGGCCTCGCTTTGCCTGACCGTCGGCACCGAGTACTTCAAGACGGGCATCGCCGTGGCCCCCGTCACGACCTGGCGCTTCTACGACAGCATCTACACCGAACGCTACCTCAAACGCCCGCAGGACAACCCCGGCGGCTACGACGACAACTCCCCCCTCACCCACGCCGCGAAGCTCAAAGGCAAGTTCCTCCTCATCCACGGCACCGGCGACGACAACGTCCATTTCCAAAACTCCGTCGCCTTCGTCGACGCGCTGGTGGAGGCTGACCGTGAGTTTGAGACGTTCTTCTACCCCAACCGGGCGCACGCCCTGCGCGGCGGGAATACGCGGTATCATTTGTATAGGATGATGACGCGGTTTTTGGTGGAGAATTTGTAGAAATCAGGAATCGAGATTTTGCCTATCTTTGGTGGTATGAAAGTTTATGTGGACACGTCGGTCATCGGTGGCTGCTTCGATGCGGAGTTTCAGGAATGGAGCAATGCGCTTTTTCAAGAGTTCGTTATCGGGCTTAAGCAGGTTATGGTATCCGATTTGTTGACCCAAGAACTCAAATTGGCACCAATACGGGTCAAGGAAAAAATATATGAAGTTCCTTCGCAACAACAGATATCTATTGGTATCAGTGCAGATGCTGTTCGGCTTGCCTTGCTTTATATTAGTGAGGGAGCGTTGACTAACAAAAGTTATAACGATGCGCTGCACATTGCTCTGGCCACCGAGAGCAATGCCGACGTGCTGGCTAGCTGGAATTTTAAACACATTGTAAATATTGATCGCATTCGACTATACAACTCAATCAATCTCAGAAAGGGCTACAAAATGATTGAAATCAGAACACCAAGAGAAATTTTAAAAATCAACTACAATGGAAACGACTAAGGAATTTGACGCTGTAAAAATGATGCGCGAGATTCGTGAACAATTGAGTGAAAGGTATTGGGATCATCCAGAAATTCTCAAAGCCGATATGGAAGCTATTCGGAAGGAGTACAATCTCGATTTGCCAGAGATCAAACTGGATCATGATTTATTCCCTGCCGCGAAAACTCGAAGGCAGGTTTGAAATGAACCAACTGCAAGCCATGACCTCGATGCCCGAAAGTTACGTAGGCCACAAACCCGTAATCAGAAAGCTGGATTTTTCGATGCGGGGGCATATTTCCATTTACCTGCAAGATGGCCGGATCATCATCGCTCCGCTCAACAAATTTCCCTCTATTAAAAAAATGAGTCTCGAGCAGCGGCAACAGTACGGCTTGGCAGATGGAAATACGATTATCTTTCAGCATTGCGATGAAGTGTATCACTTGCAAGATTTTCTGGGACTACCGGAGGATTATGTGCATTTGTGATGTTGCTTGGGTGGTGCGTGTGATAAGACTAATGCGCGGATCGCGTTGCAAACGCGAGGCGATTCAACGCCCGATCGCAGATCGGGGTTAGCGGGGAATTATCGTGATGAGTGTAAGAACACTTGCAATAATCTAGATTTGAAATGGATCAACTTAGCTTAAAAGTGATAGCTATAAAAGGTTTCAATAGATTATGAGATATGTTCCGAATTTAATCCCAACAGAAAATAAAATATTGCCAGACTATTTCGAAGGAGATATTTATAAAGCTCATAAATCCAATGTAGCGTTAGAATCAATATGTTGGGTTTTAGGAATATTGTTTTGTATTGGAGGTGTTGCCTTGGCACGACATCCAGTGTTGACATTGATATTTGGATTTATAGGATTTATACTGACACCGACTGGTCATAAGTGGATAGAAAAAGTATTATCTTTTCGCTTTACTGCAAACTTCAAACTGATACTGATTGCTACTATACTTTGTATTGCCATTCCATTGACTAGAAATTATTTTTTAAATGATAAACAAGAAATATATGAACTAAAATTAAAAGCAGAATTAGAAGAGAAAAAACAGAAGGAGAGAGAAAAATACGATAGGGATAGAAAGGATAGTCTACTTGTTTACCTTCAAGCCAGCAGCACATTTACAAAAAAGCATAAATATGCTGAGGCAAACAAAAAACTTGATTATGCAACTACGTTCATATCAACTGAATCGGATAAGCATTTAGTTTCCAACGAGCGTTTGACTATCCTTGCCACCGAAGCATATGGTTTGGTTAATTTGGGGAAATACAAATCAGCATTGCCACTTTTAGATGATTTAGTATCAAGAGATAGCGATAACCCTGAACACTTATTCAACAGAGCAATCTGTTTGAGCAGGTTAGGAAAAACACAAGACGCTGTAAATGATTGTGATAGAGCAGCTCGAAATGGTAGTTTTAAAGCACGAGGGTTGTATGAAAAGCTTAACCCTTTGAAAAAGAGAGTGTCTTATTATTTGACTAGATGCTGTGATGGAAGCGCTTCGCCAAGCAATGCCAAAGGTCGAGGTGCTTGTTCTCATCACGGAGGTGTTTGTGACTGGAACGAACCAATTTATGAAGAGTATCGTAAATATAATTAGAGAATGAACGATTCGCCATTCCAAATAATTCAACTTAAAAAGAGAAGCTTTTTACAAAGAATTCTAGATCAGTCGATAGAAGAAAATTCGGTTATTGAAGTAAATAATTTATTGGCATCTATGCCTATTCTAAATATTACTAGGGATTCAATTTTAGAAATTCAAGACAAATATAGATTAGATCTAAGTTCTGAGTTTACATTAAATTTAGAAGAATTTTATGCTGTATACTTGAATTTTATAACAAAAATTAAGAAGGTTGACAGAGATTTAATAGAAGAATTAAATCATCTTAAATTCATATTAGCAATAGATAACAATAGCGTATTTAAATTCCACCAAGCTATCGGAGCAAGTTTATATAGTAGATTATTAGATAAAACTATTTGTGATGGCGAAATATCGAAGGAAGATCAAATTTATCTGGATAATATTGAGAAATATTTGAATATATCGAAACTTTTGGTAAAGGATTTAACCTTTGAAGCAAAGACAAATTTTGCTTTTTTATATATTGATAGGATAATTGAAAAAGAAAACTTTTCACCTAGTGTAGAAATGAAATTAGCTGAAACTATTAAAAAATTAAACATAAACTTCCAGTATGGAAATGATCAAAATCAGAAAATTGAGAAATTGAAATCCTATTGGGAATACGAAAATGAAGACCTCCGAATTTTGCCTACTGATATTGAAATTCAAAAATCAGAGAATTGTTTTTATAAAAGTAAAAATTGTCAGCTTTTTGATTCAAAAACAATACCAAAGCATTATTCGATTTTTGATAATTATTTTAATAGAAAAGTTCAAAAGTCGGGATACATTAATTCAACCCTTCCGAAATTTAGTAGTAGTGCTAAATTGATTGATAGAGGATCTGTCTATTTAACTAATAAAAGAATAATATTTGTCGGATTAGTGAAAACCTATAATATTAGATATGAAAAAATATCTGACGTTATTCCCTATGATGATGGGATTGAAATAGACAGACAGGTGAGAAAAAACACAATTATTCAAACGTCTGACCGGAATGACTTGTTTTATATTATCCTTGAACGGCTCATAAGAGAGCGACAGTAACCTACCCGCTAACCCTGATCTGTGATCGGGGTTGCATCCCCTCGCGTTTGTAACGCGACCCCGCTAACCCCGATTTGAAATCGGGCGTTGCATCTCCCCGCGTTTGCAACGCGATCTAAGACAACTGAAAAATAACTCACAATTAGTCTGTGATCTACATTTTCACCGGACCTACCAGTTGATAAGACAGAGAGTTATAACAGCATCATCATTTACAGTTAGATTTGCCTATGAATACTCAATTGAGACCGTTTTGGAGCAATCTTTTTGGGTTTAATTGGAAATTCGGGCTTTTCCTAATATTCATCGGATGCATTCCAAGATTTTTGCTAGTGCTGAATGCAAATGCGTCCGGGGGTTACGGTGTCATCGGGATGATAATGACAGTTTACGCACTGATACCGTTTGTCTTTTTGAGCAAACATGGACGAAAGAAGATTGGGCTTACGACGCCCAAGAAATCCAGTTGGTTATTAATTGCTTTCGTATCGGGCCTACTCGCCAGCTTTCTGCTTTATTTTCTTGGAGATGCCTTGTATGGAAGTTCCTTCAACAACTGGTACACGTATATCGGGAAATCCTACAACATCCCGGCGGGAATAAGTGAACAGGATAGAAGCATTTTGTTCGCAATCATGGCATTTACGGGTATGTTGTTCAGTCCGGTTGGAGAAGAGTTGTTTTTCCGTGGAATCGTACATTCCAGTTTTGAGACATCGGTCGGAGAGAAACGGGCCTCTATCATTGATAGCTCTGCCTTTGCGCTGACGCATATTTCACATTTTGGTTTGGTGTTTGTTAACGATAAATGGAGTTTCCTAACGGTACCCACTATTCTTTGGGTTGCCAGCATGTTCACTGTGAGTCTACTATTTTATATTTGCAGAAAATATTCGGGCTCTATTTTGGGAGCGATAATTTGTCATGCTTCATTTAACTTGGGAATGATCTACTGCATATTTTATCTAATTTGATTCCCCCGCTAACCCTGATTTGCAATCAGGGTTTCATCACCTCGCGTTTACAACGGGGGCGCCTAGTCGCGGTCTAATTCATCTGAATCCAATAACCATGATTAAATCTGCATACAAAATTCTTTTTCTTCTTCTGCTGTTTTCGATAACAGCTAATGCGCAAAAAAAAGCCGAAATAGGGCAAATAAAGACACCTTATGGTGAAATTCTGATTTGGCTTTATGATGAAACACCAAATCACAAAGCGAGTTTTATTGAATTGGCAAAAGCAAATTATTGGGATTCTCTCACTTTCAACCGGGTGGTTCCGGATTTCGTCATACAGGGCGGATGCCCCGACACAAAAGAAGGATTTACGGACTCTACCTATTTATTGAAGCCGGAATCTGTGCCCGCTCTGAAGCATACGTATGGTGCATTTGCAGCGGGCCGGGATAATAACCCAGGAAAGTATTCTGCCCGTTGTCAGTTTTATATTGTTCAAAATAAGGAAGGGGTATCCAGGCTAGATGGAAACTACACCGTGTACGGAAAAGTAATAAAGGGAATGGACGTGGTAGAAAAGATTGCAAGCGTGACCCGTGACAAAACGGATACGCCACTCACCCCCGTAACCTTGGATGTCAGTATTATTACCCTGAGCGTAAGGCTATTGAAAAAAATGGGGATTCAGTTTCCGGGAAATTCATAGGATTTAAATTCGTTAATTTTCAGTTTCCCGCTAACCCTAGCCGAACCGCGCCCGATTTGTAATTGGGTCGGACCGCCACAGACGGTCGGCCGCTGCCGTTGCATCACCTCGCGTTTGCAACGGGGACGCCTAGTCGCGTTCTGACTCTCGAGTACCGCCTACGCCCGCAATATCGACAACTATTGATATTTGAACATCGGGTCATTCCCATTGTAACCAAGGGCCTCATCCGGGTAATGCGCACGGATGAGGAAGGCCGGGAACTCTTGTTGTATTACAATCTCGTGACTCCTCAAACAAATGGAGATGGGAGGCCTAGTGACCCCGGGAGCAATAAGATTACCCTTGTGTGACATTAGTAACAGAATATGTCCCTGCCTTATCGCATCTTTGTTATGTAGTAATCCTCAAAACAAAATAATCACGCAATGAAAGCAAACATGGGAGTAGCCGACAAGGCAATAAGAATCTTGGTGGCCGTCGTCATCATCGGTTTGTACTTTACAAACCTCATTTCCGGCACCATAGCCGTTATCTTGCTTGTGCTTGCGGGCATTTTTATTCTGACAAGCTTCATGAGCTTCTGTCCGATGTACCTGCCGTTTGGTATTTCCACGCGAAAAAAACCAAACTAAAAAACACCTAGTATGATAAACGAAATCAAGCAGCTTCTGGGCTTCGGTCCCAAGGTAGATTTCGCTCAGTTGGTGAAAGACGGGGCGGTTATTCTGGACGTTCGCAGCAAGCCCGAATACCAAAGCGGTCACATCAAAGGATCGATCAACCTTGCGGTCGATACGCTCAGCCAGAATTTAAGCAAGCTGAAAAAGGATAAGCCCATCATTACCTGCTGCGCTAGCGGGATGCGCAGTGCTTCGGCAAAAAGCATCTTACTTTCCAATGGCTTCGAGGAGGTCCACAACGGCGGAAGCTGGAACAGTCTGCAGAGTAAAATCCACTGACGATCATGTAGGAGAAGAGAAGCCGAATCGAACCGCAATGGACTAATTACCAAATTCTTTTAAATAAACAACTTTATCATATAGATAGATAGCCTCATAGATGAACAGATTCATTCGCTGTTTTGTAGCGATAGCCTGTTTCTTTTTCTGCATTCCCATTCTCGCTCAAGAGCCGACGGCTACCGCCCCGCTGTGGCAGCCCGGGGTTTCCTACGAAATAGGCTGGCAGGAAATGTACACCAGCCACAGCGACTTTTTTCCACGGCTTTGATGTCGGGGTTGGTTTTCGGTTTTCGCCCCGTTCCAAGGTGAGCGCCGGGGTCGAATTCTCTTTCGCACGTTTTCATAACGACAATGAGTGGGACCTGTACAACCTGCGTTTTGTGCCCATCTATGTGAATGAGCAGATCGATCTGCGAAAAAACGGTAATTTTCGTCCGTTTGTACGGTTCAGACAGGGCGTGACGCTTACCACCTACCTGCGGGAGGACGCTGCCCACATGGTCCCGCACCGCATTACAGAGGCGGGTTTGTATCTTTCGGGCGGGTTGGGGTTCACCCAAAGCATTACCGAGCGCTTAGGTGTTATGAGCGAAGTGGGGTTCAAAGGTTTCCAGATGAGCCTCAACGCCTTTGAAGTAAACCCACACGGTGCCAATTTTCGATTGGGTCTGATTTATGCTAAATAAGGAGTCGCTATGCGCTACGACGTCATTATCATCGGAGCCGGATATTCCGGTTTGGCGGCGGGTCTGAAACTGACTCAGGCCGGTAAAAGCGTGTTGATCCTGGAAGCCCGCAAGCTCTCCTTAAACTCCTGCCCAATCATGGGCGTAACGACAATCGGCTTATCGAGTTTCTGCAAAAATGGATTTTGACAGTCCGGCCATATTAGCGGCTTGCCCGAGCGAAAACTTGCCGGATTCGTAGAACTTGGCGGCCAGGAAACGCTTGGTCTCCCGCTCGTCGAGTTCAAGTGTTTCGGGTATTTGCAAGACGATTTCTTTCATAACCCAAAGATATTGATTTATTTCAACTCCGCTGTCAACCCCCGAAAACCCTGATTTTTTAGAAACCGCACCGATGATACACCCGACCCGTCGCGATTTTTTGATTAAATCGGCCGCGCTTACGGCCGGCCTTCTCGCCACTTCCAGCCTGTCCTCGGCCACAGCGCAGCCCCTCAATAATCCAATGCCGCGCTGGCGAGGATTTAATCTGCTGGACTTCTTCTCCCCTGATCCCGCCCGGGCGCGTCCCGCCACGACCGAAGAACACCTCCAATGGATGGCCGATTGGGGTTTTGATTTTATCCGGCTCCCCATGGCCTATCCTTCCTACGTGCAATTCGATCGGAGCAGACCCATCACGATTCCCGAGGTACGCGCCATCGACACCCAGGCTACCGACCGTATCGAGCAGCTGGTGCACCTGGCCCATAAACACGGGCTGCACGTGAGCCTGAATCTGCACCGGGCGCCGGGTTTCTGTGTCAATGCGGGTTTTCAAGAGCCGTACAACCTGTGGCAGGATGCCCAGGCGATGGACGATTTTGTGTACCATTGGTCTTTCTGGGCCAGGCGTTTTGCCCAAACTTCCGCCAAAAAAATAAGCTTCGACCTGTTAAACGAACCCTGCATCCGCGAGGACATGAACGATCAGCATTCCCGACGCGGGCCGATTCCGGGCGAACTATACCGTAAAATGGCGCTGGAAGCTTCCCGGGCCATTCGGGCGCACAACCTTAATCATTTTGTGATTGCGGATGGAAATAACGTAGGGAGCAGCGTCATTCCCGAAATCACGGACCTAAACATTGCCCAAAGTTGTCGGGGCTACAATCCGGGTATTATATCCCATTACAAGGCCCCCTGGGTATTTAAGGAAACGGAAAATCTGCCCGAACCGAAGTGGCCCGGGCAAGTGGGGGACAAGTACCTGAGTCGCGCCATGCTGGAAACGCAATATGAACCCTGGATCGCGCTGACCAAAAAGGGGGTTGGCGTACATTGTGGGGAATGCGGCTGCTTCAATAAAACACCCCACGCGGTATTTTTGGCCTGGTTTGAGGATGTGCTGGATGTATTGAAGACCAATGGGATCGGCTACGCTCTGTGGGAGTTCAGCGGTAGTTTTGGTATGTTGGATTCCGGACGGGAGGATGTGGCTTACGAAGACTGGTACGGGCACAAACTGGACCGTAAGCTTTTGGATTTGTTGATCAAGTACTGATGCCATCAATAACTCACATTTCCTCAGAGGAGGATGCGCGAAAGCAATTTCTGGCTGATGAATCACTCATTCAATGATTTTGGGGAAAGGTAAAAAGCTAATTTCAGTACAGTGGTGGGTCGAAGTTTACAGGGGAGAGACTTAATTAGAAACCATAATTTTCCAGTGTAGCTATGTACGACCAAATAGTGGAGCGCCTGTCTTACTTCATCTCGCTTGACAAAAATGAGCAGGATCATTTCGTCAGCAAACTGAAAGTAAAACAATGTCGTAAAAAGGAATTGGTTTTGCGGGAAGGTCAAATCTGCAAACACGCATATTTTATCAATACCGGGTGCCTGCGTTATTTCTACAATGTGGACGGGCAGGAAAATACGGCGCAATTTTTTTTTGAAAATGGCTGGTATGCCGATTACGAAAGTTTTCTTTCCGGTAAGCCCAGCAATCAAAATATTGAAACCCTCGAAAAATCAGAACTTCTTTTGCTTTCAGCCAAAGACCTTCAGGTACTTTACACCGATATTCCAAAATTTGAGCGATTCGGCAGACTCATGGCGGAAAACGCTTTTTTGGGGATAAAGCAACGGACTGAAATGCTTGAAAACCTGACCGCCGAGGAACGCTACCTGTCTATGATGCAAGACCGACCCAAAGTTTTTGAGCGGATCCCGCAGCACTACATTGCCTCCTATCTGGGCATCAAACCACCTTCCCTGAGCCGTATCAGAAAGCGCATTTCGAAGAGCAACTAGCTGCATTTGAAAATATTCTTTCCCTATTTCCCTTTCTTAACCTGGGTGAACGTCCACCCACTTTCAGCCCCATACCTTTGTAGCGTAAAATTAGTTAATCACAATTTTAAAGCGCTACAAAACAATGGAAAAGTTGATTCTCTCTCTCGCCCTGAGCGTGTGCTGCCTCTCCTGGCAGTCAGTGAACGCCCAAACCCAAAAGACCAACCCATCTAAATGGGGCATTGAAACCGAACTGGTGGCCCCATTCCTGCCCGAAGTCGGCATCATCACTATTAAAGCCACCCGTACGATTTACCAGAGCAAGACCAAGTCGGCCCACGGCGATTTGCTGCTGGGCATGTACATCCGTCCCAATGTAAACCATGACATCGTGGAGAAAATCAACGAGTATTTGGTCACGGTCGGCTACCGGCACTACTTCTTCAAAGGGCTACATCTCGAAGGCCAACTCGACGGCGGGCACGCCTGGGGAACCGAAAACAAAATCGACGGAAAAGACTACTCGAACTTTGCGCTACTCGGCGAAATCAACGCGGGCTATAAATTCGATATTCCTTCAAAAAGAAGCACCAATTTGTACATTCTGCCGCAGTTTGGCGTCTTGCAGGGCCTCTCGACCAATATAGGTCCGCGTGGTGGACGAAGCGATACGTTTATCCAGGGAAAAATCATGGTCGGTCTTAATTTTTAACTCAAATCTTAACTTTAATTCAATATGAAAAATTCAATCATAATACTCGCCCTTGGCATTATATGCCTTTCAACTCAATTTTCTAACGCCCAAAGTTTCGAGGCAAAAGATCAGTTACTTTACTCTAATAGACTCACTGTTTTGGCCGGACTAATCCAGCCGATGGTACTGAATGGTGGGAACTTCGAGGTGAATTACACGACCAGGCGCATGATATTCGAGTACTCCCACGGGTTCAATCTGAACCCACCCGCAAGCGGTGATTTTGAAGCGCAGAACATCGTGCTTCACCTGCCAATTTCGTCGGGCTTTGGCATCGGGTACCGTATCAACTCATTCCTCGATGTTCGTTTTGAACCAAAACTTCACAGCTGGGAAGTGTACAATAAAGCTGATAGCCAAACCGCACAAAACAAGATCAAGGATTATAAAACCTTCACGCTGGGCGCCGGAATCTACTACCGCTATTTTCCATTCAGGAACAGCGGAAACAAGGTCTTGCAAGGAATCACGACGAGTACGAGCCTGCGGTGGTGGCAAAACGTGGGTTCGACCTTGAAAAACGATGCGTTTTCCTACGACAACAAGACCACGGGCAAACGCGAAACCCTCAAAGCCGCTAACATCGGCTTCGGCAACACGCCTTTGCTATTCAACATTGCCGTAGGGTACACCTTCGGTGGCAAATAAAATTTCTGTAACGTAACCTAATTTCTGCAACAATGAAAAACACAACTCTAAGTCTCGCTCTACTGGTTCTCTGCCTTTGGGCAGAGGCCGCCGCTGCCCAAAGTGCAGAAAACGACAAGAAAAAACTACCGGTGTTCGGTGCGGTCAGTGTCGGCTACGGTAATACTTTTTTTAGAGGAGCACTCGGCGACAAGGAGACCATGAATGACAACCGGGGCTTCGGTCGTAACGATGGGTACACCTTCTCCACCTATTATTACTGGGCACCCGAGGCATTCATGGGTTTGGGTGTTGGCACGGGCATCAAGGGACTCATCGCCCGGCCCAATGCGGGCGGCAATGATGAAACGTACTCCTACAACTACTATCATGTCGGTATCGGGATCAAAGACTACTTCATCACCAAGCAGTTCAACCAAGGTTTCGCTTTCAAAGCAAGCGTTGGGTACGGACCCGCCAACGAGCGAATGAAGTTTGGGGCTACAAATACCTACCAGTTTCAAAACGCCAACGGATTCACCTACCTGGGAGGGTTGGGGTACGCCATTCCGTTCAAGAACAGCAAGTCGGCCCTGAATATCGACCTCGACTACGAATACTCAAACAAAAACGCCCGCATCACCGGCAACCGGGATGTGACCAAGTTCACGACGCATCATGTGAGCCTGAATGTAGGCGTAGTTTTTTAAACTTTAACAACCAAAATAATGAGAAATATCCTAATCGTTTTTGCCGCATTTTTAATAAATCAGACCGCTTTTGCTCAGTCCCAGAAAGCGAGGATCTATGGCGAAATAGGCTTGGGGGCGGGTCAGGCAATCGTCAATACAAAAGCCCAGGCCGCCTTAGGAAACGCCCTGGGGGGAGGGTTTGAACCGCAAATCGGCAATAACCTGACGATGGCCTTCTATGTAGCACCCGAAAAGTGGAAAGGATTGGGCGTCGGCTCCCGCATACATGGCACATTTGGCAGTCCCGCAAACGGCGAAAACGGCAGTCAGTACGTCTTCAATTATTACAACCTGGGCATTGCCGCCAAGTACTTTTTGCTATCCAAAACATTCAACAAAGGACTCTACGTCAACGGCAGTCTGGGATTTGGGCAGTTTACGGCTAAAAGGCTCAACGAAACAAAAAGCGAATACCAGCATCAGTACGCCATTGGCAGCTCGCTGATGGGGGGCATCGGCTACACCATTCCCTTCAAAAAAACCGCCCTGAGCATCGAGCTGCAATACGAAAACGCCAACCGAAACGGCACGGTCAACGGTATTTCGGAAGATGTTCAGTTTAAGACGGGGCAGTTGGGGGGTAACCTTATTTTATCATTTTAAAAAATCAATCGATGAAAAACCAACTGCACACCGTTTTGGGCGGGTCAGGGGCGACGGGGCGAGCCGTTATCAAAGAGCTGCAACGCAGGAACCTTACCTTCAACGCCGTCGAACGGACCAAAAAGTTAGAAAATACGGAAACCATCGAAGCTCATCTGCTCAATGAGCGAGAAGCCGTGGATGCCATCCGACATTCGGATTATGTTTATCTCTGCGTGGGGTTGCCCTACAATGCCGACCTGTGGGCAAAAGACTGGCCCAAACTGATGAAAAACGTAATTCTGGCTTGCGAGAAGGCCGATGCGAAACTCGTTTTTCTGGACAATGTCTACCTGTACGGCCACCTGCAATCGCCTTTCGACGAAGCCCACCCACAAAACCCTGTGTCCAAAAAAGGCAATGCGAGAAAACAAACGGCAGATTTGCTAATCGAGGCAACGAGCAAGAAGAGAGTAAAAGCGATAATAGGCCGGTCGGCCGATTTTTATGGTGAAAAGGCGCTCAATAGCCCTTTATACATACAGTTTTTAGAAAATATGCTCAAAGGTAAAGCCCCACAAACACTGGGTAGAAAAGGCGCTAAGCATACCTATGGTAACGTCGGCGACAATGGCAGGGCGCTGGTTGCCTTAGCGCTGAATGAGAAAGCCTACGGGCAGGTTTGGCATCTGCCGACAGCCGAAGCGGTGGATATCGCAACCATCGGTGCCTTATTCAATAAAGCATTGGGAACGGATTATGAGGTATCCTATCTGCCGAGGTTCATGCGTAAAATACTGTCGCTCTTTGTTCCAACCTTAAAGGAAGTGGAGGAAATGATGTATCAATTCGAAACAGATTATGTCATGGATAGTAGCAAGTTCACAGCACAATTCCCGGATTTTGAAGTCACTTCGTACGAGCAAGGCATTGAAGATATGGTTCGTTCCTTTAAATCTTAAATTTGGGCGATTTTACCGGGAATCACTTCACTTATTGTTGACTGAAAATATTTTTATGATACGTGGTTTGCATCATCCCATGGTTGTCAGGCTAAGATGCAAGATGGCAGCTTCTGGCTCGCCAAGTTAAAGTAATAGCCGTGGTAGCGGTAGGCAAAACCAACGAAGGCTACTTGAAATAAACCTCGGTACGCGGTTAAACTGTTTCGTTTCTCGAAACTCACAGCCAGGCACTTACTTAACCTGTGAACCTATGCGAACCGTCCCCCTCTTCCTTCTTTGCCTGTTGCTCGGCGGCTGCCCCGGTCCGGTGGGACCATCTCCTGACGCGGCTTTACCGGATTTGTCCGAGCTTACCGGCATTGTGCAAAACGCCCTCCCGCAACTGGGTGGCAATGCCGGACTATTGGTACTTCGGAAGGACGGCACGGTACTCTACAAAAAATACTTTGGTAGTTTCGACGACCAGACGTACCTGCCCATCGCCTCGGCCAGCAAAATGTTGTCGATGGCGACTGTGCTAACGCTGGTGGACGACGGCAAGCTCGATCTGGACGATCCGCTCGGCAAGATTTACCCCGCTGTATTCGCCAAACCTGCGACCCAAACTATCACGATGCGGCAACTCATGAGCCATACTTCTGGCTTTGAAGCCCTTAATTCCTGGCTTTCTGCCCGGAGTATCAGTTTGCAGGAAGCCGTGCGCGGTATGGGTTTGGGCGGAGCGCCCGACGGGAAAACCCTGCCGTCGGCTAGGGTCTCTTCCCTGCCCAACGGACGCGGTTTCGTGTACGGTGGCGTGAGTATGCAGATCGCGGGCGGCGTGGCCGAAAAAGTGTCGGGCAAACGCTGGGATGCTTTGTTTCGCGAAAAAATCGGCGACCCCTGCGCCATGCCCCACACCGACTACGGGGGAATCGACCGCAACACCAACTTTTACATTGGTGGCGGGGCGGGCAGTCGTATGGTGGAGTACGCCAATTTTCTGCTCATGCTTTTGAACGACGGAAAGTTTAAGGATACTCAAGTACTTTCCAAAGCATCGGTGGACGCCATGCTGAGCGACCAAACGCACGGAGCCATACTCTTGTACTCACCCTACGGCGACGACCCGACCCGCAAACATTTTCGTTACGGACTGGGCTGCTGGAACGAAGAAACGACGGAAGGCGTCCCGACGGCCTTTGGTTCCCAAGGGGCTTTCGGGTTTAGCCCGTGGGTGGATCGCAAAAGGGGGATCGTAGGTGTGTTGTTCGTCGGATCCAAATTGGAGGCTGTGAACCTACAGCCTACGCCCGCGCTTTCCCCTTATACTCTGATCCGGGAGAAGGTGGCCGAGGTACTGGATAGGCGCTGAGTGACCAACCTTCACTTTCCCCGCACCGAAAACATCATCAGGTCGTCAAATTCCTTCGTCGCCGTTTCGGGATCAATCCCTTTTTTTAAAGTACTGACGTACCGATGGCGCGGGTCGTTGGGCTGTAACCGCCAGATCATCGTGCCGTCCTCGAAGATGTGATTGTAGCCTTGCTGGTTCAGCTCAAAAAAATCTTCCCAACCCCGTACGGCAATGTAAACCGCAATCAGGTCGGCGCTGTGGTGCCAGTTGCGATTCCAGCTTTTCAGGAAAATCTCGTAGGCCCGCGAAACGGGGTTGGACTGCGGCGGAAACTCGAACGTGCGGCTGCCCGTGCGAAAAAGATCGGCAAAATCGCCCCCACCCGTAAAAGTGATTGTCCCCGGCCATCGTTGCGCTATCTGCTGCGTGGCGGTGGGGTCCGGCTTGAAGTTACCATACCTGCCGGGGTTGTTTTCGTAAGGGTATCTTCCGCCCATGCACACCAGGTGCTTGACTTTCCGGCGCACCAGTTCGCGGCCATCGAGCGGACTATTGGCGTCGGGTTGGCTGGCCAGGAGATAAGAAAGGTTGGTGAGGTACCCTACCGTCACGATCACCACACTGCTGTCGGGCTGACTGCTCAGCAGTTGGCGGTAAAGTGCCGTAGCATCGGGGGCCTTTTCGCCAATCCCGATGTCCTGGGGAAATTCCTCGGCCAGGATTTGGGCGTACTTCGAGTTGCGGTACACGCCGAGCGTCTTGACCGCGCCGACGGGCAGGTCGGGCCGCTTGAAATAGGTGTTGAGCACATCCACCGTCGGTACGGCCCAGGGGTTGAGGCTGCACACCATCGTCCCCAAAATCTCGACTTCGCCCTTGTCAGCCAAGCCGTGCAGCATCGCCAGGGCACCCACATCGTCCACATCCGATTCCATATCAGTGTCGAAAATCAGCTTGACGGGCTGGGCCTGGGCAGACAAAAATGTCAGGAAGAGAAGGAAAACAAAGCACAGACAGGCGGATATGGAATTCATAGGCAGCGTAAAACAGATCATTAACTTTCGTTTTATGCAAAGCCCGGAATTTCATCTACCTACCGTTCCCTCAAAAAAAGGGAATAAAAGTACTAAGTACTCACCGAAAAGAAGGGCCGGAAATTGACGCCCCAGCTTATCTATGCTTGACAAAGTACGCTACGTAGCCGCGCCCGGCACTGCCTTCATTGGCTAGAATGATGTCCACTTTATCGAAGTCGGAGTACACCAAATCCTTGTTGGTTTTGGTTTCGCCTACGAACGTATAGCGTTCCGAGAAGAACGTGATCGCCTCGTCGTAGTCTTTCTTGGCCACCAGAATCCAGGCTGCTATGTCGAGTTTGTCGTTGTCGTAGGAATAAAACAGCGATCTCAGTTTGGTATTTCCGCTTTCGGGCTTGTAGAAGTACTGCTTCCCCAAATCCAGAGTCGTCAATGTGGATAAAAACTCACGGGTTTCCCTGCTTTCGATCGTGGCGCGGCTCGCCCCAAAGTCCAACACGGGCAATTTGGCCAGATTGCTGTAGGGCAAAATCGTCACTTCACTCGTGACCGTAGACTGCCCATCGGAAGAGGTACCCGTTACGGTGGTCTGCCCGATTCGCCGTCCCGAAAACTTCCCGTCCGGCCCTACTACGCCTACTACTTCATCGCTGGACTTCCAGGTGAAGTCGGAAGAAGAAACGGTATTCTTGCCTTGCTTGACCACGAATTGATGTTCCTGATCGTATTTGAGATCCAGTTGGGTGCGCTCCAGCGTGAGCGGGCCGGTATCATCTTCTTTGCAAGCCAGGAATGTGGCGCTGAAAATCGAGAAGAGGAATGAAGCTTCTTCATAACGATAATGTTGAAGTTGGTTTTGGTAACGTTGGCCCATAATACAAGGAGTGCTAAAAGTCAAAAACCGCTCACTAATTCATCCGATGCGAAAATTAATGACCGGTGGTGGAAGGCGGAATTTCCTTTGATTTACAGCCCGACCTACTTGCCCGGCGCGTCGTGCAGCAACTCCATGCCCGTCGCGCTGCGGGCCTTAAAACCGTTCCAGGTTTTGTCGTTGGCGTTCTGGAGCAAGTCGAGGTACTGGTCGTAGTCCGGGTTTTTCATCAGGTACTTGCCCAGAAAAGCCGTGACGAAGTGCTGGTTAATGTTGTTGAGGCGGCGCTCATCCCAGGCGGGCTCGGCGTAGCGGTAGTACTCGTCGAAGGGTAGGCCGGGCTGCATCGACACGGCGGGCGGCGGGTTGGGCGCGACGTTGTGGCGGGCGTTTTCGTAGGTGAGCAGATAGCGCTCGGCGTTTGTGGCTCCCGTATAAATCGCCTTGATGCCTTTTTCGTAACCCGACACATCATCCTGACTCCCCGCCACAAAAAACGTGGGCACGCGCAGGCCTTTCAAGCCCTCGGCATCCCATACGCCGCGCTCCATGCCCCAGGGCGCGAAGGCCACCACGGCCTTCACGCGCGAATCGAACGACCTTTCGTAATCGGCGTTGCCCGCCGTGCGTTGCGCGATGGCCTGGCTACCGCCCGCCATGCCGCCGAAGGCCTTACCAAAGGCGGCGCTGTAGCCCGCCCCGGCCACATTCAGTACGCCATAACCGCCCATCGAATAGCCAATTATTCCCGTATTGTCAGCGTCGACCTTACCCGCCAGGAAGCTTTTATTTCCTGGTTTCCCCAGATTCGCCATTTCATTGAGCACGAAAAGCTGGTCGAGCGAGCGGTTAAGCAAGGTACTTGGGAAGCCCGCCGCGTCGCGAAAAGTGGATTCGGTGTGGTCGATGGCCACGACGACGTAGCCTTTCGAGGCCAGGTTTTCGGTCAGGTAGGTAAGCAAATACCGCGAGCCGACGTAACCGTGCGACACGATGACGAGCGGGAACGAGGCATCCGCCGCTACGAACGGTGCGTCGCGCATTGCCCGCCCTTCGAACGTAAAAGGGATGAGGGGCCGCTTGGGGTCATTGGAAGTACCCATCACTTCGTCGTAGCTGATCCGCTCGACCGAACCAGCGGGCAGCATCGCCGGGTACCATACCTCTACGGTCAGGGGGCGGTCGTAGCGCGGGGCTTCTCCATCTTTGGTCTTGAGTACGTCGAGTTGATTTTTATTGACAAGATTCAAGGTACGCACCCCCACATTGTACTTGCCACGCGGCGACAATGCCGGAGCGTCGGGCAGCGCATCGCCCACGACGAACTCAGGAGCCGATTTTTGGGCGTAAAGCGGCTTCGAAAAGAGCATCTGTGCGCATAGTATACACAGGTAGATGGGAGAAGCAAGTGATATTTTCATAACAATGGAACCGGGGAAATGTGTCGACAGTAAGCGTACGAAAGGCGGCTTATCGGGAAAAGCAAAACAGCCCTCCTATCTCCCCAATGGCTGGAACAGTATTTTCTAACAACATACTCACTATCAAGACTACCGTTTATCTTCACTCATAAAAAAACATATTATGTCAGTTACCGAAGAAGTAAAATCAGCTGCTGAAAAGGCAAAGGATAAAGTGGAAAACTTTAATCCCAATCACAAAGAGGGTCCCGTAGCATCCGCTATCGAGGACTATACCGCCCGAATCCCGTCCGACATATTTTTGTGGGCGTCGTTGGGCTCGATGGCCGTTTCGGCTACGTTCAAAATCCTGGGTCGCGAAAAAGACGCCCTGTTTGTGGGCCAATGGGCCCCGTCGTTCCTGATGTTGGGACTGTACAACAAATTCGTGAAGATGCAGGGCTACGAAAAAGACAAGTAGACTGCCCCACATTATAGCACAGAGCAAAAACAAAACAGGCTCGGACCAAAAGTCCGAGCCTGTTTATTTTATCCATAAAACCAAAACTACATTATGCTCTTTGGGCCCACCCGGCACTGCCGAGTTGCAGAATGCGGATTACCTGGTCCTGGGCGTCGTTAAAAGAAGCTTC
This sequence comes from uncultured Cytophagales bacterium, assembly GCA_963803495.1. Classification (GTDB taxonomy): domain Bacteria; phylum Bacteroidota; class Bacteroidia; order Cytophagales; family Spirosomataceae; genus Persicitalea. The sequence goes on along the minus strand of CAWDMP010000002.1, from coordinate 4,631,371 downwards.
GTCACAGGGAGTGCATTCCAGGGCAGATAGTAACTTGTCGTCGTAAGAAGTACGCTCCACCGAAGGGTTGAATTCGTACAGACAAACGATTTTGATGCGGTCGCCTTCGCGTTTGAAGTATTGTCCGCCGCCTTTGCTTTTAAAAAATGATTGGTTCGTATTCATCGTCGTGTTCGATTAGATTAAATGATAGTATCAACTGGCCATTTTCTCGAACCGACGTGGTTCCAGCGGAATGACGGCCGCTTCCTGTGGACTGCGCGGATCATTGCCAAACTCGGCGCGCAGGTATTCTGGTAGATTTTCCTTAAACTCAGCAAAGCGCTTCACGCCCAGTGCCTTGGCAACATAAGCCTCATGAATGGAATTGATGTACCGCACCGTCTCGAAGAGACAATTGTGAAACAAGCGGAAATCAATTTCGGCTTCCAGAAAACGCTCGATCTCGCGGTGATTGCCACTGATCTTGAGGCGGGCAAATAGATCCAGGAAACTCGTCGGACTCACCTTTTTGGTTATCTCGCTCCATTCCTTAGCCCCGAAACGGGTCGCTACTTTGCCCGATTTAGTCATGATGGCTTTCTCAGGGTCGGCCTGCGTACGCTTGCGCGCTGCCTGCATTTGCCGGGTGCGGGTGGTGCGCAGAAACTGCCCTACCTGGGCCTGCCACTCGTGGGGGGTATCGGTGAGCTGCAGCGACGGCTTGCTGTGGCCGGAGCTGAGGCCCATCAGGGTAAACTTACCCGGATGACCCATCGCGCCAAAAGCGAGCGGAGCCGGGTACCAATTGGCAGCGACCAGCCTTCCCACGCGCGCACGCGCGATCCATTCCGTGTTGACGCTTCCCCCTTGCACCGCCAGAAAGGCCTTGGCACCAAAAAAAATGCTGTAATATGCTTGCGGAAAGGTCCAGTACAATGCATTACGATGGTAGGTCTCATCACCATTTTCTGCCGTCTTGCGCAGGGTATACTCCGTGTTCCAAGCTTGCACTAAGTACTTTTTGGCGGTGTCTTCCTGTCCCTGAGTCAACTTCGGCGCAAACTCTCGGAAATGCCATACATCGTCCAGGCTCTTCGTGTCGCGCTGATGCTGAATGTGCCGGTTGATCCCGAAGAAGTGATTGAGGAACACTTGAGCCGGAATCGACCGCCGCCACTCGGCATCGTCTTTATGTGATTTTTCTAAGTTGGTCGTCATAGGTTAAGTAGGTTTTGCGACTGTCATAAATAAACGCTATCCGAGTAAGAATGATTCCTTATTTATAATATATTTATATGCTATTTAGCATACAAAAATCAAGCCGCCATCTGCCACTTTTCAGGAAGCTCCACCCCCAGAAAGCGGAAGGTTTTCTCGGTCACCTCCCTACCTCGGGAGGTACGTTTGAGGTACCCTTCCTGAATAAGGAAAGGCTCGTAGAGTTCCTCGATGGTTTCGGCCTCGTCGGCCACTGCAGTCGCAATGGTCGACAGCCCCACCGGGCCGCCCCCAAACTTCTCGACGATGGCCGTCAGGATGCGGTGGTCCATGTCGTCAAGGCCGTTCTCGCCCACCTCCAAAGCGCGTAACGTGCGCTGCACCACCTCGGTGGTGATGGTGCCCGTACCGAGTACTTGGGCAAAGTCGCGGGCACGGCGCAGCAGGTTGTTGGCGATGCGCGGGGTACCACGGCTGCGGGTACCCAGTTCCAGCGCACCTTCGGGGCTGATCGGGCATGCCAGTAGCTCCGCCGAGCGCTGCACAATACTCGATAGTAGCTCAGGTTGATAGTACTCCAAACGACAGGAAATGCCGAATCGAGCGCGTAAGGGGGTAGTGAGCATCCCGGCGCGGGTCGTCGCGCCTACCAGCGTAAAGGGGCTTAGCCCGATCTGCACCGAGCGGGCATTAGGGCCACTGTCGAGCATGATATCGATCTTATAGTCTTCCATTGCGGAGTACAGGTACTCTTCCACTACGGGATTCAAGCGATGAATCTCGTCGATAAAAAGCACATCACCGGGTTGAAGGTTGGTAAGCAAACCAGCCAGTTCGTTGGGCTTGTCGAGTACGGGTCCGCTAGTGGTCTTAAGGTGGGCGCCCAGCTCATTGGCCAGGATGGCGGCCAACGTGGTTTTACCCAGGCCGGGCGGGCCATGCAGCAGCACGTGGTCCAATGGCTCACCACGCTCGCGGGCAGCCTGTACAAAAATCCGAAGGTTGTCCAACACCTTCTCCTGCCCGGCAAAATCCTGGAAACTCAGCGGGCGTAACGCCCTTTCGACCTCTGCCTCCTGGGGCGATTCCAACGTTGCTTGTCTCACGATATTCATAGGTTCCTCTATATTTCAAATACAATACAAATATAATATAATTACCCAGAATAGAATACATTTATATTATATTTTTTATCTTTGTCGTAAAGAAATTCAAACAGTCGACAATGAGAGGAAAACAAGGCATCATTTTGTACTTAAAACAGTGGGTGGCCCAACACGGCACCATCTCGAGCCAATGCTATCAGATGGCCCATTCCGGTGGCTTGACGGCCAAGGAATTGCGCGATGCCATACGCGTCGGCCTGGAACTGCACGATGAGCGGGTCAGGTACCACGGTCGGCAGGCGGCTTGATCTATTTTTGAATGAGCGAGTACTATTGTTCACTCATTCTATCATTCACCCATTTAAAATTGACGGAGGTGGATATATTCGATAAGCAAAAGCGGCGTCAAATCATGCAGGCGATTCGGTCGAAGGATACTAAGCCGGAGTGGGTCGTGCGCCGATGTCTGCACGGGCAAGGCTTTCGTTATCGGCTGCACGACTGCAAGCTACCCGGCCGACCCGACATCGTGCTCAAGAAGTACGGCACCGTGATCTTTGTGCAAGGTTGTTTTTGGCACGGCCACACCCCTTGCAAAATCGGTAAGATACCCAAAACGAATCGAAAATTTTGGGAAGAGAAAATCAGCGCCAATCGTCAACGCGACGAGCGTAATGTTTTCTTACTCGAGAAGCTTGGCTGGAAAGTCTGGACGGTTTACGAATGTGAGTTACGCACCGCCGTCGATCGCGCCCAGACCTTGGGGCGCTTGCTTCGCTTCCTGCACGGACGCGAAAAAGCCAGCTACACACTGGTTGACGAAGTAGCTGGCCGGTATGAAGTAGTGGAGGAGGAGTTGCCCAATTATGGAAGCACGGCCTGAGCCTTTCCTTTTGAATTCTACGGCGATTTTACCAGATCGTCTTCACTCCTTCTTTCTTATAAGCACCAAAACGCAAGTCTGGCGAGACGATCGGCACCCCGAGTACCAACGCCTGGGCGGCAATGATGCGGGTAGGGCGGGCCTCGGTGTCGAGGCGAGTACCTACGACGTCGTCGGGCTTGCGCTCCCAAATGATGTCGATGTGGGTGGGACTTTGCAGCGAGGCGTATTTTTGATAAACCTCGGTACCCGCAGTAATGCTTCTTAAATCAAAACGATCGAGTATCCTGTCGAAAAAGCTGTTGAGCTTGTCGACGATGTAATGTCCGGCGCGCATCTTGTCCGACCATTCGTGGATACTTTCCATACTCACCAGGCATTCGACATCCGCCTCGTTTAGTACCATCCGTGCATTGTGCGATAGCCGATCAGGGCAGCGAAAAAGATAGTCGAGCGTAGGCGTATCCAGTAAAATTTGTTTGGGCATGCGTTTCAAATCGACCAACAGCTCCGCTCCGTGGCTCAACTCGGAGGCATGAATGCCCCACACATCGGGACTAACGGTGATGACCGTTTGCTTCACCCACTTATCCCAACTGGCCTGGGTCTGCTTTTTCTTTTTAACGGGTTTTGGCACTTCGAGCTTTGCAGCTTCAGCATCGGCGACCGGCGCAGGTACTGGTAATTTGCGCCTACGCGTGGGCTTGGCTGTCGTTCCTTCCGGTACGGAAACTGGTGGCCTAGTCGATCCTGTTTCAGCCACGACTGGCTTCGCTTTAGGTTTCCTCGCAGATTTTGCGGGATTTTGCTTGGCCTCGATTACCTTTTCGAGGTCGCTTCGCAAATTAGGTTCAAATACTATTTTATTTGCTTTGCGCTTATTCGCTGTCTTTGTGGGCTCAGCTACAGGTTTAGGAGGCGTCACAAAAATAATTTTATCTTTTGGGCTCGAAGCCTTGGCTCTGCGTTTACGAGTCGCTGGGGCTGTTCCATTTTCTTGGACCTTGGGTTGCGCTGATGCAGCTTCCGCCACAATGTCCTCCTTTACTTTGCGCTTACGCGGCTTCCTGACTATTGTTTCCATGCGTGGGGTTTAGGTATCCGAGAAACCAGCGCTCCGGCAGCCTCTCCTTAAAATCGTTGGGCCAGGGATTGGCCGTCGCCTGACTGCGGGCTAAATGAATGGCTTCCAGTTTACTCGCCCGCCATTCCAGATAGTCGGTCACTACGTCCAATATATTGTGGTGGTGACACCCTCGTGCCCGATAGAAAGCGTACATTAGATCACGCAGGCTCTCACTATAGTAGGTATCGTAGAGCCATTCGGAAGTCTGCCGCAGGCGCCATGCGCCAAAAGCAGACTCGGAATTGACCGGCAACCGGTTGAAGTACACCAAGACTGTCAACCCGATGAGCCGACAAACCAGATCGGAGCCGTGCTTTTCGCCCAATTGGCTCAGCTTTGGAGAAGCCAGCGCTTTGTCGAGGTTGAGGCTCAATTCCACACTGCGGTACATATCGAATAAGCCGTGGACGCAGGTGGTCGCGCTGGTATCACCGGCTGGCGTATCGGTTGCACGTTCGTGTAGATCCTGCCAGCTCATCTGCTGGACCGCCCGGAACAACTCCCATTCCGGGGAGATGACGGGTGGGTTCCAATTGTCAAATTCTTTAACTCCTGACATACAATTTATATTTAGCAGAGTATGTTTTAAAAATAAAAGCTTGAAAACTAAAATGTATTTAATATTTTTGTGAATCCAAGCAAATATATACAATTTTTGTACTATATGAAAGACAACCCTCTCGACATCCACGAGTGCATCGAATACCTGATGCAGGTCAAAGGCATGACTGTCTACGGACTGAGCAAGGAACTCGGCTTCGATAAGCCCGCTAAGCTCTACACCATTCTCAACCGCCGGACCAAGCCCAGCTTCGATACGCTGACGAGTATCACCAATCGTTTCGAAGATCTCAACGCCAACTGGCTTTTGCGCGGGACGGGCGATCCTTTCGCCCGTCCCCAGTCGGAGGCCCACCCCAATCAGGTCGAGCTCATTCAGGAGCGCAACCACAGCCTGGAAAAACAAGTAGTCGATCGTAATGAAACCATCGAATTGCTCAAGCAGCAAATCATGATTTTGCGTGAGGTGATCAACCACAGTCACCGCGGCGAAGTACTTTCCTGAGGCCGCTAATGCCGGGCGGATTTCCCGCCCGGCATCGACCCCTTCTTAAAACGGCAGGTCATTGAGCCGGGGATAAAACTCAGACTCCTCTTTGCCTTCCCCGTAGGACCCGACGGGCTCCTCACAAAGCGACTTGAGCGCAAGCTGATTGTAAATATTCTCCACTTCCAGCGTGTGGTAAGGCGTCACGATCTTGGTCCGTTGCTCTCCTACCTCCACTTCTCTAATACTTTTCCGGTCCACCATGTGGAGGGAATGCTGCCCCCGTAGGGCAATGAATCCACTGTATGTCATGATATTTATAATTTTTGGATGATGTAAAAAGGACAGTAAATTGTCGGCTCAAAACGGATTGTCAACTATCCATTGTCAATTGTCAACTAACTACGCTGCCTGTTGCAATGAGAAATCTTCCGGTGGGTCGATGGCCAGGTAGTAGCCCTGTGACACCAGCTTGTGCTGGGCCGAAGCCGTGAGCGTTTCGTTGCGGAACACCCGGTGGGTTTTGACAAACTCCCGCATTTCGGTGATACGCTCGGCATCGGCGGTTTCGTAGGAGAAGCGTGCGATGAACCACGACTTGTTGGGGTCGTTCTTGCTTTGCACGCGCTCAGGCTTAATGGTCAGCACGACATCGCAGAGGGACTTGCGTTCGTACAAGATCGGTTCGAGCAAGCGGTACAGTTCGTTGACCGACGTGTTGTTGAACATGAGCGAAGCCACGCAGTTGTCTTCGTCCACAAAGAAAAGCTCGGCCCATAGTTCCTGCGTCGTGCGTCCGAACAGGTTATCCTCAAATATGCGGTAGGCGATGGGCTGAAATGAAAAGGACGACAACAGACGCCCCGACTTATCGGTCAGCACGCGATCGCCGTAAAGGTTGAACTGTCCGTTCTGACCGTTGAAGCGGTACTCCCGCGGACGGCCTTCAAAATATAGGTACTTCTGAGCGTTGGCATGGATGAGCATATCGTCCGAGCGCCGCATCACACCGGCCGGAGTAGCCACCAGCCCGTCTTTTTGTGTTTCTTGTCTAATCGTTTCCATAGGTCATTCTTATAGGATAAAATGATAATACAAATATACGCTATTGATATGATATATCTATATTACAATACAAATTTTTTTGTGTTTTTTAATAAATTAAATATGAATACAGAAAGTGAGGTCTTTTGGTACCTTTGCGGCTTAACCCACAACTTCCCATGCTGACCGATTTCGGGATCATATTGCTCTTCATCGTCGCGGGTATCGTATTCCTGGGCCTGGTACTGGGCTTCGGCAAACTGCTTCGTCCCGATCGCCCCAATCCGGAGAAGAACGCCACCTACGAATCGGGCGAAGCACCTGTCGGCAACGCCAACGTCCAGTTCAACGTCCGTTTTTACGTCGTGGCGCTGGTTTTCGTGCTGTTCGAGGTCGAGTTGGTCTTTCTATTCCCCTGGGCGGTCGTATTCGGTCGCGCCGACTTCATTGAACAAACCGACGGCCGCTGGGGCTGGTTTGCACTAGCCGAAATGGCCGTCTTCGTGGGCATCCTGGTGCTGGGCCTGGCCTATGCCTGGGCCAAAGGGTACCTCGACTGGGTGCGCCCGCAACCCAAAGTCACCCAAGTGGATTCACCCGTTCCGGCGGAGTTATATGGTAGGGTGAATGAACGGTTTGGCAGGGTGGAACGGGGGGAAGGTGGACGGGAGACGGGCCAGGTGCCTACCCACGATTTGCCGTTATGAAACTTAGCCTTCGGAATCTTACCAAAAGCTATGGTACCTACGAAGTACTTGCCATTCCAGAATGGGGCGTTGGCGATGGCATCTACTGGATTCAGGGCGAGAATGGGGCGGGGAAGTCCACGCTGTTCAGGACGCTGGCTGGGATGCTGCCTTTTGAAGGCGAGGTGGTACTCGACCGGCAATTCGATTTGAAGCGGCAGCCCGTCGACTACCGCCTGCGGCTGAACCTGGGCGAAGCCGAGCCCTTGTACCCGGCTTTCTTGACACCTGACGATTTGCTCACTTTTGTAGCGGAAGCGAAGCAAAGCCCCGCCGGGCAAGTACAGGAACTTGTGAAGGCACTGGGCATTACCTTCCCCGACCAGCCGATGGGTGCCTGCTCGAGCGGGATGGTCAAGAAAACGTCTCTGGCGCTGGCCTTCCTGGGGAAGCCCTCCCTAATTATTCTGGACGAGCCGCTCATCACCATCGACCTGGAAGCGCGGGCAGCGCTCTTTGGCCTCATCAGAGATTACCACGTGCGGGGCGTCACCTTCCTGCTTTCCTCGCATCAGCCCTTCGAAAGCGGCGACTTGCCGATTACAGCTGGTTTCCACCTGCAAAACCGAACCCTCGTTCCCTTTTCGGTATGAAGGTACTGTTTGCGTCTACCGTCCGGGAGTTTTACCGTCAGCGGGCCGGATTCTTTCTCGTCGCGATATTCCTATTGTTCGGATTCCTGAGCAGTCGCGAGCACTATGCCTTCGCGCTCTTTTTCCTGACCGACGATTGGGGTATGGCGGCCTTGCTTGTCCTTTGGACCGCCTACGCCATACTGTGCGCTCAGTTTTTGACGAATCGACTAACCCAACCCGAATACGCATTTTTACAAAACGCCTACCTGTGGCCGTTCATCAAGCGAATCAGCCGCTTGATGGCTCTTGCCCTGGGCTTTCTGATTCCGGTTCTCATGCACGGCCTGTACGTGCTGAGCATCGCCCGGACGGAAGGATTGTTGGATCGTACCTGGCCCCTGTTCTTGTACTGGCTGCTGCTGAGTACTTTCCTGGCAGCCGTGGCCGAATGGCGACTGCGTCATCCCGATCTAGCGGCTTCTACCAGGAAAACTGCTTTTCGCCTGCCTTTCAAACGTCCGACTCATTTCGTTTTTTGGACGTTGGAATGGCTATTGCGCGAGCGCGGTTTCACCTTGTTGCTTAGCAAAATTGGCGTGTTCCTGTTCATGACGGGCGCGCTGGTCTACGACAGTACGGGTACCTACGACCTCCGCCTACCCGCCGTCTGCTTCACGCTGGCGTACCTGCTCAACGCCGGACTTTCCTATGAGCTGTACCTTTGGGAAAATGAAGTCTGGCTTTGGGGAAAGTCACTACCTTTTGGAAAAACCCGTCGCTTCGGCCGCACAGTGATTTTACACTTCCTACTCCTGCTCCCCGAAACGTTCCTGATCCTCCGCTACGGTACCCGTCTGCACGGGCATGAAGTGGCTCAACTCTTTTTCCTCGCCCTCGGGGCTTTACTACTTTATCACGCCCGCCTGTACCGCAAGCATCAACTGCTCGAAGAAACCCTGCAACCGCTGGCCGTCGGTTTTGTAATCCTTACCTTTGCAGTGCTCTATAAAGTACCCATCGTAATCCTGGCAGTAGTAGTATTGGCAGGAGCCTTCGCGGGCTGGCGACGCTGGTACAGCTAACCCAGAAACAAGTACTAAGTACTCATGCACTCCTCAACCTATGAACTCATGAACTCCCCAACTCCAAACAAAACCGGCGACGGCGGCATTATCCTCACCAGCGCCGAAGATCTACTGAACTGGGCGCGGCTGTCGTCGCTTTGGCCCATGGGCTTCGGACTAGCCTGTTGTGCGATGGAGATGATGGCGACCTTCGCCTCGCACTACGACCTCGAACGCTTCGGCATTTTCCCGAGACCCTCACCCCGGCAGTCGGACGTGATGATCGTGGCAGGTACCGTGACGTTCAAGATGGCCGACCGCGTGCGGCGGCTGTACGAGCAGATGCCCGAGCCGCGCTACGTGATTTCGATGGGGAGCTGCTCCAACTGCGGTGGCCCTTACTGGGAGCACGGCTACCACGTCGTGAAGGGCGTGGACCGCATCATTCCCGTGGACGTGTACGTGCCCGGTTGCCCGCCCCGGCCTGAGGCGCTGATCGGTGGTTTCATGAAGTTACAGGAAAAAATCAGGCAGGAACACCTGCTGGCCCCGACGATGTTGCTGGAAATGGAGGCGGAGGGTAATAGTTGAGAAACGAAATAGCACCAAGCGCAGTTATTTCGTGAGCTGTTGTATCTTTGACTGACACTTATTCAATGAATCTAAAGCTATGAGTCAGATCACCATAACAACCACCGACCAGGCTAAGACCGAAGAGCTCATTCAATATTTGGGAACGTTGGATTACGTTGAGGTGAAGCTCATCGAACCGGATCAGGCGACCAAAGAAGAAGCAATCGCCCGTACGCGGAAGTTCTTGAGCGAGCTACCCGAAGTGCCCTACCGCGAACAAAATGTGGTGGATGCCATTAAAGCGTACCGGAAATCAAAAAGCTACAAGTGAAAACCAGGCTTGTTGTCGACCCAAATGTGATCGCAAGCGCACTTCTGGGTGGACTTACTTCTGAGCGCTTCAACCGCCTGTTGGAAAATCTGCTTGATCGATTCGACCTATGCTATTCAGAAATGGTCATTGAAGAGGTAACGGCGCTATCCGCAATTCCCTATTTTCAGAAAAAGGGAATTGCACCGACGACTATCAAACTGTTTCTTGAAGATTTCAGGTCTTACTCGATCAAGGTAATTACAACTTCAAAGGTCAAACTCGGCCGCGATAGTAACGACTATTATCTGTTAGGGTTAACTCGGGATGCGCGGGCCAAATACTTGATTACCGGCGATCCTGATTTGCTGGAGATTGGTAGCTACGGTAAGACCGAAATCTTGACCTTGAAGGCTTTTCTGGAAATAGTTGAACGTTGAAGCGTATAGTATCAATACTGTATTTTGCTGTTAGTTAGCAAACAGTAACGGGCGAGCCGCTGGTACGCCAGCCCGGCCGCACCACATCTTGGCTATTCGTCCGACACAAATTGACCGAAAAGTTGAGCCATCTCCTTTTCCGTCACTTCCGTAAACCACGCGTTGGCGGGTTGAAAGTACACGACCGGGGCGTGTTTGCAGCGGTCAGTGCAGCTTATTTTTATGAGTTCTACGTCTTTTTTCAGGCCATTTTCTTTGATCGCCTCTTTGCAATACTTTCTGATCTCGAAATATTTTCCGCATTTCTTTCCTTCACAGATAAAAATCGCCTTGTCCGGGAAGCCTGATTTGCTCATGAATTGGTTTTGAAAAAAAGTTTAGTATGATTCGGAAAAAACGACGATCAAACCCGGCAAAGTTCTGGTATGGCGCGTTAGAGGGACTCATTCATCATCCTCCGCCCTTATCTGCGCACGAAGCAGTACCTCTTCCATGAAATCAGCGTCTACATTGGGATGAATCCAAAAACCGAAAGCCAATTTGAATACGCTGGTGGCCCATTTGTTACAAGGCAATGAAAATACCAATTCATTGCTATCGTCATCCATGTAATTCTCACTCAGCGCTTTCTTCGTCCACATAGCACCAATACTGCGGCTTATTTATTCTTCCTCAAATTCGATAGCTGTTTGGGATGATAGAGTCACTCATTTGCGGAGGTGGATTAGTGTTTTTTGGTGCATAGGATACAGTGAAGGCATCTAGTATTAAAAAAATGTGCCGATTTTCGGCTGGCGAGGCGATACAGCGTTGACGAATTCCCCAGGAAACAGCCCAATTTCCTATCTTTGCTGCATGACCTTTTCTGAGATCCACACCGTACTGACCGAGCAATTGGGCGATGCCGTCGTTAACCGAGGCCATTACGTCCGTGCCCCAGCCTTTTCTGATCGTGGCTACTGAACGATTGGCCGAGGTGGCCGAAGTACTTTTTCGCGACGAGCGGTTGTTTTTCGACTACCTGGCCTGCGTTACCGCGCTTGATAATGGTAGCGAGGCGGGAACGATGGAGGTACTTTACCATCTCAATTCCATTCCCTTCGGGCATAGTACTATTTTGAAGGTAGTTTTGGCAAGAAATCAGGCCGATGAGCCGCTGCCCGAAGTACCCACGCTCAGTCACCTCTGGCGCACCGCCGACTGGCATGAGCGCGAAGCGTACGACTTATTCGGCATCCGTTTCATGGGCCATCCCGACCTGCGGCGCATCCTGTTACCTACCGATTGGGTCGGGCATCCGTTGCGCAAGGATTATCAGGAACAGGAATTGTACCATGGAATACGTGTGAGTTATGAATGATGAATTATGAATTATGAGATGCGTTTGCCGTTTAAAGGCACTGGAATAGCCCTCCTGCTGGTGCTTTCTTTTCTTTCTACTGAGGTCTTATTTGCTCAGGTGGATTCGGTGGTAATTAGTGGGCGAATTCGGAATTTGACGGGGGCGCTGTACCGGCAGGCTCCGGCGATTACGTTTACCCGAAATAATATTCTGCAACCCCAATCCGAACTGACCCGGCAGGCACCCTTGCAGGCCGACGGTAGTTTTCGGGTGGCTTTGCCGCTAATCTATCCACAGGAAGAGGTATACCTCGATTATGGTGGGCAGGTATTCACCACTTTTCTGGCCGCGCCGGGTGCGCTTCAACTTTCCTTCGATGCTGATTCGATGTTCAAAGCCAAGCGGCTTTTCTACTTCGCGGGAGTCAATGCCGAGGCTAACAACCAGTACATCGACTACCTCGTCGAGGAAGGTAGGGTAATGAAAGAAAACAAACGATACGGAGCCTCCTTCTTCGATTCTTTTTGGGAATTGGAGCCCGGCGAAACGCGCCGCGCGCTCGATCGCCGGGCCGATTTGCGCATGTCGGCGCTGTTGCCGCTCTCGAAGCGGGGCGTTTTGTCGCCGGTACTGCGGAATTGGGTAGAGTCTGTCGTAGAAGACGAGCGACTGTCCACCCTATACGAGTACGCTCTGGTCAACGGTACTGACGTCGATTCCGAAACCAAGGAAAAGCTCAGCCGCCTCACCAACGGGATCATGACCTTTCAGCGGGTACAGTGGGCTACCCGCGCGGGCGACTACGCCGACCGGCTGCTGGATCGCCGCGCCTACCAATTTCCTACCAGATCGAAGTCGCTTTCGGTCGAGATGATGGCCGAACTTCTCACAAAGTACGCCAAGCCGCTTTCTGCCCAAGAACGTATCCGGCTCGACGCCATGGCCCGCGAGGGTACCGCTACCTCGGAAGGCCTCAATTTCTTGAACGACCTCTACGCCCGTAACCGCCAGACGCTCGACCTGGTGACGATGATTGAGAAGAAAGACCGCGCCTTCCGCACCGAGTTCAACGATGCCACGTCCGACTTACTGGATGCCCGGATGCTGGTGCAGCAATTTCACCAGTACCTTCCGGCCGAGGAGGAGGTACTTTATAAGTACCTGGTCGAAAAGATCGAAGCACCCATCGCCGTCCGTTCCCTGGATGAACTGTACCGGTTGGAAATAAAAGACAGCCTTGCGATCGACCTGGTGCAGAAACGCTCCGACCTCAGCGCCACACCCACTGAAGTACTCGACGGCATTTGGCTTGCCAACTTCCCGTGACAATGGACGAAAGTGGTTCAAAGCGATCCAGCAACAGTACCAGGGCAAAACGCTCTACGTCATTAAGTGGAACCTCAACGACGACGACAGCCGTAGCGAAGTACTATACGCCCCCGCCCTGCGGGCCAGGCTCCCCGCCGACGTAGAATTCCTGTACATTCACGTACCCGACGTCAACCAGGTCGACCGGACCGCGCTATGGAAAAAATTCATCGTAAGGAACAAGCTGCGGGGCGTACACATGTTTTTGGACGAAAGCCAGGCCACACAACTGATCCTGAAACTCAACCCTATGGGCTACCCATCCTTTGCGATCATCGCGCCCAACGGCAAGTTTGTCACCCGCGCCGCGCCCAATCCCAGCAACGGACAAGCCGCCGCCGAGGCGCTGCTGCGCGTGAGATAGGGGCGAGTAAGCGCTCCATACTAGTGTTGGGTATTCTATTCATCTACAAATAGATTTGTCGTGATGTACGTTCTAGTGCTGTTTCTTACTCCTTTGGTTGCTCGACCGTTCTGCCCACGTGGTGACAAGGCAGGAGATTTGACCTGCTGGTACGAAACGGTGATACGCTGCGCTTTTTGGCGAATCCTTTAACAGCAATTCTTCGACATGACAGCATTCGAACCATCGCGACAAGTACCCTGAACTAACCAAACGGGAGGTGTTGGCTGGGTCACAAGCCGTATGGGAATTGATTGACGAAAATTTTACCTGGTTGCTGTTTACGATTGCCCCAAAAGACCGCAAATCCCAAAGTCGATCTGGAGGTGGCATTCGGTGACGTTATGTCGATGGTAGAGTGCGCGCGAATTGGTTACACGGAGAATTAGCCTCCCGATCGGAGAGCTGCTGCGTTACTTGGACATACCTTCTATGTCCTTCTACGAAGGTGAAATCATTCTGACGATGCAGGATGGTACTTTGATCAAAGAGGAGCGGTTCGATAATTCGAACACCTACCAATCCATATTTACCAAGAGCACCAGAGCGTTGGTCGAGTACATTTATAGTCATATCGACTGGTCTAAAATTCCCGATCTTGGAGACAAAAAGGTCAAGGTATTTCTCCAATATCATACCGGGTGAAAACCCTCAGGATTTTTCGGTCAAATTCATGAAGAAGTCATACAATCCCCTATTCGATCAGGAGGCAGAGCGCGTAATCAAGTCGCTGCCGGAGTGGGACGTGTATTTCAAGCGGGGCGAAGTCTACCCCATGCGCTGGAATATTGTGGTCAATTTTGATGAAGCTAATCGGCAGCAGTACGGCAGGTGACGTAAATGCACTATCTTGCTTTGATCGCCACCGTGGTAACTCACGTTCCAGTCTCTCAACCGCTCTTCCTATGAAAGTACGCCCCCTCATTTCCGCGATCCTGCTTGCGTTCTTCCTTCTGCCTGGTTGCCAGACCCAGCCGGAAAACGAGGCTGCGATGCAGGTCGACTTGGCTCAGACATCCCCGGAACAGGATGCCGCTTCTCAACCGGAGGAAGTACCGCAAAATCAGCCCGATGAAGCCATCGTGACGGAGCGGAAACTTATCAAAGACGGTACGGTGAGTTTCGAGACTGACGACCTTACCGCTACCCGCCAGAAAGTTACGGCGGCGATCAGTCGCTACGGTGGCTATGTTTCGTCCGACAACGCTTTCAAAACAGAGGACCGGCTGAGTCAAACGCTCGTCGTGCGGGTGCCTGCCGACCGTTTTGATCCGCTGCTCGCTGATGTAACGGAAGGCATCGACAAACTCGACCGGAAGGAAATCAGTGTGCGCGATGTGACAGCGGAGTACCTGGACATTCAGGCGCGGCTCAAAACCAAAAAGGCGCTGGAAGCGCGGTATCTCAAATTACTCGACAAAGCCAACAGCGTAGCCGATGTCCTGGCCGTGGAAAAGCAGATCGGCGAGCTCCGGGCTGACATCGAGTCCATCGAGGGACGGCTGAATTTCCTCAAAAACCAAGTAGCGCTCTCGACGCTCACCCTGACTTTCTACCAAACCACCGCGCGGGAAACGCGATTCGGCCGCGAGTTTGCCGAGGGACTGGGCAATGGTTGGAAGAACCTGCTTTGGTTCTTCGTCGCGCTGGTCAACTTGTGGCCGTTCGTAATTTTGATCGGGCTTCTCTATTGGGGACTGAAAAGTTGGAAACGCAAAGCCCCAACCAAGGAATAAATACGCCTAATTATCCCCGTCTTCTCCCCGATTGTCCTGCTTATAAACCCTTTTTATGAATTAGGGCAAGCCTTTTCCGTCCTCAAACCTTAACTTTGTGGAATTTTTGGGCGTACCCTTAGCGCTATCATTCATCATTCATCACTCATCATTCCCGATTTCCCGTGCCGAAAAACCCCAACATCAAGTCCATCCTCATTATTGGTTCAGGTCCCATTGTCATCGGTCAGGCCTGTGAATTTGATTACGCCGGTTCGCAAGCTGCCCGCTCGCTGCGCGAAGAAGGCATCAAGGTCAGTCTGATCAACTCCAACCCGGCCACGATCATGACCGACCCGATCAACGCCGATCACGTGTACCTGCTACCGTTGGAGAAAAAGTACATCAGCCCAGATTCTGAAAGAGCACCAGGATGCAGGCACGCCGATCGACGCGGTGCTGCCCACGATGGGCGGCCAAACGGCCCTAAACCTGGCGATCGACTGTGAGAAGGCGGGAATTTGGAAAAAATACGGCGTTGAGCTTATCGGCGTGGACATTCGGGCCATCGAAACTACCGAAGACCGCGAAGCTTTTCGTCTGAAAATGCTGGAACTTGGCGCCAACGTATGTACCGGACGCATCGCGCGTTCCTTCCTGGAAGGCAAGGAAATTGCCCAGGAAATCGGTTTTCCGTTGGTGATTCGCCCTTCCTACACACTGGGTGGTACGGGTGGCGGCTTTGTAGACAAGCCCGAAGATTTTGACAAAGCTCTTACCAACGGCCTGCACGCTTCCCCTACCCACGAAGTACTGGTGGAGCAAAGCGTACTGGGTTGGAAGGAATACGAGTTGGAACTGCTGCGCGACGGCAACGGCAACTTCATCATCATTTGCTCTATCGAGAACTTCGACCCAATGGGTGTTCACACCGGCGACAGCATCACCGTGGCCCCGGCCATGACGCTGCCCGACACCACCTACCAGGCCATGCGCGATCTGGCGATCAAGTGCATGGCGGGCATCGGTTCGTTTGCGGGGGGGTGCAACATTCAGTTTTCGGTCAATCCCGAAACTGACGACATCATCGTCATCGAGATCAACCCGCGCGTGTCGCGCTCGTCGGCGCTGGCGTCCAAGGCGACCGGGTACCCTATCGCCAAGATTGCTGCCAAAATGGCGATCGGCTACAACCTCGACGAACTCATCAACCCGATCACGGGTACTACTTCGGCCTTCTTCGAGCCCAGCATCGACTATGTAATCGTGAAGGTACCGCGCTGGAACTTTGATAAATTCCACGGCGCCGACCGCTCGCTGGGCTTGCAGATGAAATCGGTGGGCGAAGCGATGGGCATCGGGCGCAATTTTCAGGAAGCGTTGCAAAAGGCGTGTCAGTCGCTCGAAATCCGGCGCAACGGCCTGGGTGCCGATGGCCGCGAGCTGCGCGATCAGGAAAAAATCAAGTACAGTCTGGCGCACCCGAGTTGGGACCGGCTGTTCCACATTTACGACGCATTCAAGATCGGATTATCTTTCAAATCCATTCAGAACCTGACCAAGATAGACCCCTGGTTTCTGCGGCAGATCGAGGAATTGATCGAAACCGAGCACGAGATCGAGAAATACGATTTGGACGACATTCCCAAAGAAATTTTACTCAAAGCCAAGCAAAAAGGCTACGCCGACCGCCAGATCGCGCACCTACTGGGCGTGAAGGAGAGCAAAGTATACGAGAAGCGCAAGGCGATGGGCATCAAGCGCGTCTACAAATGCGTGGATACCTGCGCCGCCGAATTTGCCGCCGCCACGCCTTACTACTACTCGACTTTTAATACCTCGCTAGAAAACCCTGACAACGAATCCATCGTCAGCGATAAGAAAAAAATCGTGGTGCTGGGCAGTGGCCCCAACCGCATCGGACAAGGCATCGAGTTCGACTACTCCTGCGTCCACGGGGTACTGGCCGCCAAGGAAGCGGGCTACGAGACGATCATGATCAACTGCAACCCCGAGACCGTCTCGACCGACCCGGATATTTCGGACAAGCTGTACTTCGAGCCCGTTTTCTGGGAGCACGTCTTCGACATCATCGACCACGAAAAACCCGAGGGCGTCATCGTGCAACTTGGCGGACAAACGGCCCTGAAAATGGCCGAGAAGCTCGACAAATACGGCATCAAAATCATCGGCACCAGCTACCAGGCGCTGGATTTGGCCGAAGATCGTGGCCGCTTCTCGAACCTGCTGAAAGAGTTGGACATCCCCTACCCGCCTTTCGGTACGGTGCGCACGTCCGACGCGGCCGTAGAGTTGTCGCGCGACTTGGGCTTCCCGCTGCTGGTTCGCCCGAGCTATGTACTGGGCGGACAGAGCATGAAGATCGTCATCAACGAGCAGGAACTGGAACAGCACGTAGTGAAAATCCTGCATGATATTCCCGACAACAACATCCTGCTCGACCATTTCCTGGAAGGTGCGATCGAGGCCGAAGCCGATGCGATCAGCGACGGCGAAGACGCCTACATCATCGGCGTGATGGAACACATCGAACCGGCGGGCATTCACTCCGGCGACTCCCACGCGACGCTGCCGCCTTTCAGTCTGTCGGAAGAAATCATCGAGAGAATCAAAGAGTACAGCCGCCGCATTGCCCTGGCGATGGGCGTGAAGGGATTGTTGAACGTGCAGTTTGCGATAAAGGACAACATCGTGTACGTGATCGAGGCCAACCCCCGTGCCTCGCGGACGGTACCATTCATCTGCAAAGCCTACCAGGAACCTTACGTCAACTACGCCACCAAGCTGATGCTGGGCGACAAGAAAGTGTCGGATTTCAACTTCCAGCCTGTCAAAAAAGGCTGGGCGATCAAGATTCCGGTGTTCTCCTTCAACAAATTCCCGAACGTCAACAAAGAGCTCGGGCCCGAAATGAAATCCACGGGCGAAGGCATCTACTTCATCGATGATTTGCAGGATGATTTCTTTTTGAAGGTGTACGGGGAAAGAAATATGTATATGAGTCGGTAGGTGGCTGTTGGCTTTCGACTTTTTGTTTGGGCGGGTAGTTCTTTTGGACTGTCCGCTTTTTTTTATTAATATTTGAAAGCTATAAACAGATTCCAATCGTCATACCTGAGATCAGTAGGTTCTTTGGAATAATCATCCAGATGTATGGCAACGACCATGCGCCGCCCCATTTCTATGCAATCTACAATGAGTACAGAGCTGTCCTTGAAATTAGCACGGGTGAACTTCTTCAAGGGTACCTTCCTGGAAAACAGTTAAAATTTGTCCAAGTCTGGGCATAAATCCACAAAGAAGAGTTAAATCAAAATTTTAATACTCTGAGAGCTGAGAAACAATCGTTTAAGAAAATTAAACCGCTTTCCTGATGAAATGGATCAAGAAAATAATTGAAGTCGATGAGTACTCGGTAACATGCCTATGGAACGACGAAGTAGTCAGAACCATACATTTAGAGGAGTTCATCCTTGAGAAGGCAAATAATCCTCAAAACTCTTATGCTCAGTTGGCAGAGAAAGCACGATTCTCGGAGGTACGGTCCGATGGTAGCACTCTGTACTGGGAAAATGGCTTGGATTTTGAAGATTATGACGGAATGATAAAAAAGGGGCCATTGGACATCGCCCCCGAAGTACTCTTTGAACTAACCGAGGACGGGAAGAAAATAATGGTTTGACATAACCCCTCCTTTCACTTCTTCAAAACCCAATCAACCCCGGAAAGGAATGCATCTGATCGTCCCGTACCAGAGTGAGCCGATGAGCGTCGATTTATTTGCCCTTCCCGAAGAAGTACCCCGCCGTCAAGCCCAGGGTGCGGTTGTAGGCATCGGAGGGCATAGGCACAGGTCGAAGACCGTAGTTGTAGTTTAAACCTAACATCAAACTCCGATATTCCAGTCCAACTGCCGCGCTCAATCCCATATCAAACCGCTCATATGTCTGTGTCCCGGATTTGCTTTTGTCAAAAGATATGAGCTGGTCTTTAAAACCGGGGGTATTACCGGTAAATCTACCGTTGATGCCGATCCCCAAGTAAGGTCCCAATCCTCCGAAGAACTTTAAGCCTTTTCCCAACTCATTTTTGTACAAAGCTAGAACTGGAATCTCCAGGTAGTTTAGCTTGGCTTCAAAAGTAAATTCCCTTCCGGTTGGTATGCCACTCTGATCTCTTTCTTCAGAATTAACCGAGTGCCCTTTGGCACTGTACAGCAAAGCTGGCTGGATTGCGAAATGGGAGACAACCGGAATGTCTGCCACCAACCCGCCCTGAAACCTCGTCAATGGATCAAAATCTACCCCTTTAAGGTGCAGACTAGCTGAATTCACCCCCGCCTTCACTCCAAAACGCACCTGCGCTTCCGCAAAATGAGCAGAAAGTAAAAAGACAAGGCAAAGCGGTAGAAAGTGGTGCTTTTTCATGAGGAAAAGTGTTTTGTTTTTTTACTAAAACGCCCTTCCTCAATTTTTTATTTCTTGATAAGTCACCGATTTTTTCTACTCCAAAATCGGCAGCACGTCCACTTCTACTTTCAATTTCTGTTGGCCTGAGCTGAACAGAATTCCTTTCAGTGGGGGGACATCGGAGTAGTCGCGGCCCCGGGCGGTGGTGAGGTGCCGCGCGCCGGGGACGACGTCGTTGGTGGGGTCGAAGTCGCGCCAGCCAATGCCGGGCACGTAGGCCGAAACCCAGGCGTGGGAGGCAAGTTGCCCGTCTTCTTTTACCACTGAAAAGACGTGATTGGGGTCGTTGTTCAATCCCAGCGGTGCGGCTTTTTCGGCTTGCTTATTTGAGGTGTAGAGGCGGTCGAGGTAGGTTTCCCAGCCTTTCAGATTTTTTCCGTTAAATAGCGACTGCCATTTTTCTCCCCGCTGCGAAGGCTGGGGAAAAAATCGGGGTAGTAAACGGTAGCGTTGAGCAGAGAAGAAAAAGGAGCGGTTTTTTCATAGAAGAAGTCACGGTTATAGACATTTGAAGCAATAAGAGGTTTCGGCCTAGCCCTCTACTTCTACCGACCTTACCGGCAAACGCCGGATGCGTTTGCCACTGGCCCGGTAAATGGCGTTGACGATTGCGGCGGCGGTGGGCACCTGCGCGGCCTCGCCCGCACCGAGCGGGTATAGCTCGGGATGGCTGATGACCGCCACCTGCACCGCGGGCACCTCGCCGAAGCGCAGAATGGGATAGGAAATCCAATCACGGGTGCTGACGTGCTTTTCGTCGAACTGTACTTCCTCTTTCAGCGTCCAACTAGCGGCCTGAATCAGGCAACCCTCCGTTTGGTTGATGATGCCATCCAGATTGATCACTTCCCCCGCATCCAGCACGGCCCACATTTTCATCACTTTCACCGCTCCCGAATTCTTATCCACAATGACCCGCGCCGCCACGGCGCAGTAGCTCGCCACATTTTTGTAGCGGGCGAAGGCTACGCCGATACCTTCATCGCTGCCCGTTTTTTCAGCTTTTATCATTTCCTGCAATTTCTGCATGACGGCAATGGCACGGTCGTCGGTGGAGTGCGCCAACCGGAAATCGATCGGATCTTGCTGGGCCTTTTCGGCGAGTTCGTCCATGAAGGTTTCTACGGCAAAAATATTGGCGTAAGCCCCCAAACTCCGTAGCGAAGATACCCGCAGTGGCCCCTCGAATGCGTGGGCGTCTATGCGCTGGTTAGGAATGTCGTAGTAAGGCTCCGAATTGCGGAAGCCTCCCCCGAAGTACCCCATCGCCGGCTGCACGAAAGGCTTGGGCAGGTACCAGCTCGCCAGCAAGTTGCCGGGATTTCCGCCAGGGCGGCTACTGTGCGAGTCGGACCATACGGCGTAGCGCCAGTGCGATATTTTGCCCGCGTCGTCGAGCCGGGCCTCGACATCCATGCACATGGCGGAGCCGTAGGGTTCCCAGGCGTGTTCGTCCTCGCGCATCCACTGGAGCCGGACGGGCGTACCGGGCATGGCCATCGCCACCAAGGCGGCATCGGTAGCGGCATCATCGGCCCCGTTATGGCCGTAACAACCCGAGCCGGGCACACCCGTGACATGCACTTTTTCGGGTGCCAGGCCCAGCATTTTCGCCAGAGCGTCCCGAAACGGATAAACGCCCTGGCTATGCGACCACACGTGCAGGGTGCCTTCCTGGTACAGTGCCACCCCACACGAGGGCCCGATGGAACCGTGCATCTGGTAGGGTTTAAAGTAGCTGGCTTTCAAGGTACGTCCATCGGTTTGGTCCATGCCATCCATCGTTCCCTGCGCTTTTACTTTCTGGCTCCGCACGGGCAGCTTTCTGATGTGCGCTTCCAAATCCTCACCCGGCGAAAGTTCCGCCGGGCTATCTGACCAACGGGTAAATCGTTGGGCCAAATCACCCGCCTGGATGGCCTGGTACTCATCGGTGGCGACTACGGCCAGGAAGGAACCGTTTATGACGGGTTTCGAGGAACCAGGTGCTTGGGCAGCAAACCCTTTTTCATCGAATGAGAGAAGTTGGGAGCGATAGGTCGGGGGCCGCACCACCCTGGCGTGCACCATCCCCGGCAGCCTAATGTCCTGGACGTACATCGCCTCGGCGCGCGCCATCTGTTCGATGTCCTTACGGTGAATAGCCTTACCGACGTAGCGGTAGGTATCGGGCGACTTAAGCTTCACGGGTAATGTCACCTCGCCTTCCAGCCGAGCGCCGTTCAGCAATTGTGCAAAGGTGAGGGTTTGTTTTTTGCCTTTCCAACTTATACTACCGTTCGCCATCGTCAGTTGTTCCGGCGCTGTTTTCCAGCGTTGGGCGGCCCTGTCGAGTAGTTTCTGGCGGGCGTAGGCGGCGGCGTACCGCACCGACATCGCGCTGTTTTCCATCGAGCCACTCCCGGCCGTGTACCCCTCGTTGGGCGTGCGATCCGTTTCGGCCAGATGCACTTCCACCTGATCGAGTGCTAAGTCCAGTTCTTCGGCGGCTACCTGCGCAATGGCCGTGCGGATGCCCTGCCCTAGTTCCATTTTGCCCGTCAACACCCGCACCCGGCCATCGGCCAGTACTTCCAGCCAGGCGTCCAGGCGGGGCTGTCGGCGCAGGCTGCCGGGCAGGGTGTCCTCCGCCAGCAGCGAATTTCCCGCTTCGGCCCAGACGCTTCCTGTCAATGAAAAGCCGATCGTCAGGCAACCCAGGCTATTGATAAATTTCCGACGCGAGAACTGCGGATCGTACGAAGTTTCTTTCATAATAGAAATGGTGGAATGAAAAACTAAGACGCTTCGGCCGCGCGCCGAACGGCCTTCACGATACGGGTGTGGGTACCGCAGCGGCACAGGTTTCGATCCATGCCCGCCCGAATGGCTTCATCATCGGGTTTTTTGTTGGTTTCCAGCAACGCTACCGCCGCGATCACCATGCCGTTGAGGCAGTACCCGCATTGTGCCGCCTGTTCCTGCACGAAAGCGCGCTGCACCGGATGCAGTTCGCCGTCGGGGCGAGTGATTCCTTCCAGCGTCGTGATGGTGCGGCCCGCCATTTCCCCGACCGGGACCCGGCAACTCGGCGCGGCCTGCCCGTCCATGAGTACCATGCAAGAGCCGCATACTTCGATGCCACAGCCGTATTTAGGGCCATTCAATTGCAATTGGTTGCGCAGCACGTACAGCAGCGGCGTGGCGGAATCCACCCGCACGGTACGGGACCGTCCGTTGACTTCAAGCACAATATCTTTTTCCATAGCGATTCAGGCAAGCGGGTTTGCAGTACTGACAAAAGCAAGGGTACCTGGAATCTTAACCAAGATTCCGGAATTATTTGAGAAGAAGCATCACCGGGAAGCGCATTCGACTACTTAAATTCCTCCTGATTCGAGGGTCTAAAACTCCGCTAAATTGAGCGCGTTGCGCTGTTTCCAATTTCCCTGTTTTCCCATCCCCGAAAAGCATCGCGCTGTCGGGCCGAGAGTAGGGCGCGGGATTTGAAAAATCATAGAATCGGCAGTACATCCACTTCTACCTTCAACTTCTGCTGGCCCGAGCTGAACAGGATGCCTTTGAGGGGGGGAACGTCGGAGTAGTCGCGGCCCCAGGCGGTGGTGAGGTGACGCGCGCCGGGGACGACGTCGTTGGTGGGGTCGAAGTCGCACCAACCGATGCCCGGCACGTAGGCTGAAACCCAGGCGTGGGAGGCGTCGGAGCCTTGCAGCTTGGTGCGGCCCGGCGGCGGGAGCGTTTCGAGGTACCCGCTGACGTAGCGCGCGGCGAAGCCCAGGCTACGAAGTCCGGCGATGGCCAGGTGCGAAAAATCCTGACACACGCCTTTCTTCTCTTTCAAGACGGTTTTGATGGGCGTATTGACGGTCGAGAACTTAGAATCGAAAGCAAATTCCCGGAAAATCCGACCGCAAAAATGCTGCACCGCTTCAAACAACGGCCGCGTATCGTCAAAAGAAGGCCGCGCGTAACGGCGGATTTCCTCGTCCCAATGCACGAACGGACTGGGCAGCAAGTACTGCAGCGTCTCGGCTTTGAGTAGCTGGATCGTCCCGAAAAGCCATGCGCGCTTCTGCACAAGTGGCCGATGGTACCAGCGGAAGTTGTCGGCTGGCAAATACATTTTCTACCAGGCTCCGGGCCACCACGCGCAATTCCTTATGTGGCTTCTGTACCGAAAAATAGTGCGTTGTATTGCCGAAAAAATCGACACGTTCGGTGATCTCGGCCGGTTGTGGCGACACCGTCAGCGTAAATTCGCCCGGCAACTGACTGACCGTCGCCCGCGGACACAGGCAGGCGATGCTATGGTAACTACTTACCGGTTGTTTGTAGCGGTACGTGGTACTATGAATGAGTTCGTATTTCAAGTTGGGCTGTTAGGTTGTGAATTTTAAATCTCATGATTCTCCGTCGAATTGACCCCCTCGAAAAACGAATGCTGCGGGGCCACGTGTTTGAAGTAAAGATTGGAAATGCTCTCGGAAGCGGTCAACAATGAAGCCGTGAGGTCGGCCATGAGTTGGTCGAGGTGCGGACGGTAGTTGGTTTCATCATCGTACGTACAGAGCTGCCGCACGTCGACGAGCATTACGCGCGAGGCGGCTTCCAACACGGCCCTCTGAGCGTTGTTGAGGCGGTCGCTGTCGGAATTGACGGGTAGTTTTTTCAGGTAATAACCCAGCACATCAAACAGGTAGGTAAGCGAGTAGGGAGAATTCGCTTCGAGTAGTACCATGTCGAGGCCGGCGCTCAGGCTGATTTGTGAGCGGTAGGTATTCCTGAAACGCCCTAGCAAGTGATGGTAGTTGAGCAGTGCTTCCAGCAATTCGTTTTCGACTGGCACGGGGTGACGGAACACAAACATCGCGCGAATCACCGCTACTCGCGATAGCAGCCGCTCGATGAGTTTACCACATTTGAGCAGGTAAAAGGCGTTGTCGCGCCCCATCGTTTCCGATACGGCACCGTAAAACGTAAACATCCGACTGTACAGCCGATCCAATTCTTTCTGAATCGCGCGGTAGTCAGCTTGTTCTCGTTTAAGCACCTTCATTCTACCCAAACTACTCTCCACCAGGTCGATGGACCGAGCTACTTCGGGATTCCACTGATCACGCACCGATTTCACAGCCCGCAAAAACGACTCCACCGACGAGGCGATGGTACCTTTGCGCTTGACATTGAGCACCAGATCATTGATCTCAGCCTGCGGATGCTGCCACAATTCCGTGGGTTCTTTGTCGTCCTTGCCAACGAAACCGGGATAGGTCAGCGTCAGGTGCGTGAGCGACCGCAACAACCAGGTGATATGCTCGGCCTGCGCCGGACCGCCGTAGTTTTGGTGAACGCTCAGGGCGTTGAACACGATGTTCAGAAAAGTATTCGTCGCCAAAACGCGTTCGGCGTAGCGGCCCACCCAAAAGAGGTTGTCGGCGCTGCGACTCGGTAACGAGCCCGCCTTGCGGACGTTGGTCGAAATCGGCAGCACCAGGTGCGGACGCGCCTCCTCGGCCGCCTCGCCCACGATCCATGTATCCTTTGAAATACCCCCGTATTGATTGGAAAAAGTAAAACGACCCTCTTCCGGCGAGGTGCGGGTCAGCCCGCCTGGCATCACTTCGTAGCCGTTTCCTGTGCCCACGAGGTAGGCGCGGATGGCGGCAAAGCGCGGCTCGATGCGGCCGTTGACAAAGGCGGGCGTGGTGGAAAAACTCACTTCCTGCTGCGCCACGTAGTCGGCCGGATTTTGCCGGATCTCCTTTTTTAACTGCGCCAGCTGCGTTACGGAAAGCGACTTTCCGTAGATGGACCGGTTCTGACGGCTGCGATTGACTTTCTTGACAATAAGCTGATCGATATTTTCCAGCACGTAATCCTGCTCTTTCTCCTGCCCGCACCACCAGGTCGCGATGCTGGGCAAAAGCAGTTCCTGACCCAACAGGTGGCGGCTGGCGTTGTCCAGAAATGCCATAAAGGCGTTGTTTTCCAACAACCCGGTACCGGGCGGATTGATGACCGCCACTTTGCCAGCCCGCATGGCGTGCAACAGGCCGGGGACGCCCAGCCGCGAGTCGGCGCGGAGCTCGAGCGGATCGCTGAAATCGTCGTCGAGCCGCCGCAAAATGATGTCCACCTTGCGGAGGCCCTCGATGGATTTGAGCCATACGAAGCCGTGGCGTACCAGCAGGTCGTCGCCCTGAGCCAAAATGTAGCCATGGTACGAGGCCAGGTAGGCATGCTCGAAGTACGTTTCGTTGTTTGGGCCGGGCGTAAGGTACACGATCGTCATATCCTCCTTGCCTTTGCCGAAATTACGCGCGATGGACTGCTGGGTACTGATAAAAAACGGCGACAGCCGTCGCACGAACAGCCGTTCGGCCAGGTCGGGCAGTACCTTGCTCATCACCGTCCGGTTTTCGAGCGCATAGCCCGAGCCCGACGGCGCCTGTGTGCGGTTGTCGAGCACCCACATCCGGCCATCGGGACCACGCGCCATGTCGACGGCGTACTTGACGAGGTGATGCTCGCCGGGCAACCGCACATCGTAGCAGGCACGCAAAAATCCCGTATTGCCGTAGACCAGCTCGGCCGGAATAATTTTCTCTTTAATTAAAGTCTGTTGACCGTAGAGGTCTTTCAGGATCAAATTGAGCAGCTCGGCGCGTTGCTTCAGGCCCTGACAGATGCCTTGCCACTCGCTTTGGTGGATCAAGAACGGAATCGGATCTAGCTTCCAGGGACGGTCGAGGCCGTCGGTACCCTCGTAGACGCTGTACGTCACGCCGTTTTCCTGCAAGCGGGCGACCAGTTCCTGATTGCGCACCGCCAGTTCAGTCATGCCCAGCCGCTCCAGCGCATCAAACAGCGCCGACCAATGCGGTTTTAGTTGTCCATTTTGGTCAAGTACTTCATCGTAAGAACGGACTTCCTGTTGGTATTGGTGAAGAAGCCCGAGGGCGGTTTGGTGAATCATTTATTAGGTAATAGGTTATCAATCAAACCACTCCACGCTACCATCGGCCAGGCCGATTAGCGCGCCGCGGCTGGCGGGTTTATCCATAGATTGGTAGGCGCGCAACAGGCGGCGAAGTTGTCGGCGGGAATCGTCGGAACCCGCCCCGGCCACCACGCTCACCACTACCTCACGACCATCGGGCAGGCGGGTGAGACGATCGGCGGCCAGAATTTTTCCGTTGGGTAGCAAGAATTCTTTTTTCAAGCGGGTCATAGTACCTTCGGCGAAGAGCACGCTCATGGTTTCTTCCGCCATCAGCGTGTGCAAGTCAGACTTCAAACTTGCCGCTTCGCGCGCTTCCAGAATCCCCTCGCCTACCAGTTGGCGGAGTACTGGATCGACATCTTTGGGAGTCTCGATGAGCGAAAGCGCGTAGCGGCGTTTTTGTAGCTTGTCCTTCTTTTTTTCGAAGGTTTCTACGTCGAAAATCCGCTCGGCCAGGCGGCGCAGCCGCAGGCGATCGGTGCGGTCGACGCTTACGACATCCGTAACGGTGTGCGGCGTAGCACCGTCGGTTTTGTGGCTGTGGTGGCAGTCGGCGGCGCCGTCGTTGAGCACGTATTGCAATTTTCCGGGCTCCCAGGCGACGGGCGCGGTACCGGAGGCCAGATAGTCGTACAACCAGCGGTTGACACTACCCGTGCACTTTTCCCACGATTGATTTTTCTCCCAACCTCTGGGTAGTTTGGCCAGTACGTACAGCCGCTGCACGGGCCGGGTGAAGGCGACGTACAGCAAGTTCAGGTTTTCGAGCAGCATCCGCGTGGACTCCTCCTCGTACTCGGCCGCCAGCGGCGTGTCGCTCAGATCTTTGACCATCGATACCACTGAACTGTTCAACTTGCGGGTGGCGGTTTCGTGCTCATCGATGCTACTTTCGATCGATAACTCGGACTCTTCTATTGCATCCAGGTCGACCCAAATCCGGTCGCGGTTGCCATTGGGTACGTAGCGCCAATTGCAATTGGGCACAATCACGACAGGGTACTCCAGGCCTTTGGATTTGTGGATCGTGGTGATGCGCAGCGCGTCGGCGTTGGTCGGTACCGTTATCGAAATCTTCTTTTTAGCGGTTTCCCAGTACGCCAGGAAGTCGGCCAGATGGTTGCTGTTGCGGGTACCGAAGGCCAGGATCGCGTCCATGAAACGAAAGATGTAGGGCGCTTCGGCCAAGCCTTCAAAAAGCTGAAATGTCGTGATGAGTTTCTCGCACAATTCGTACACGCCCAACTGGCGTAGCTTGAACGCGCTGAATTCCATGTCGAACGCCTCGAAGTACTGCAAAAAACTTGTCGTATCGCGCGCGCCGCACATCGTCCTGATCTGCTCGTGCTGGGCGGCGGTCGGGATTTTTTTCAGGATGATGCGGTGAAAAAGGTAAGCGGCTTCGTAGCGCGCCAGGGCGTTATCGGGGGTTTGAAGTACCTGCATGAACGACACCAGCAGGTTGACCGTCTGGGCGTAGGTCAGCAGCAGCGAATCGTCCGAAATGAGCGGATTGCCCCGCGCTTTGAGGGCCGCGGCGATGTCGGCGGCTTCGGCTTTGCCCCGGCACAGGATGGCGATGTCGCGCCAGTGGTACCCTTTTTCGCGGAGCTCGTCCACGAGTTCGAGGGTACGGGCCACCATAATTTTGGGGCTTTCTTCGCTCGTATCGTCGTCAGTTGCGGTATCGGCGGTATCCAGGAATTCGATCTGGACCCGGCCGCCGGTGCTTACGTCGGGCGTCATTTGCTGGGCAAAATTCTCGTCGAATACCGACGCCACCATGCCGTGTTCGGCGGCTACTCCAGCGGCGATGTTGGTAAAAAAGCCATTGTTGAATTCCGTGATTTCGCGGTAGCTGCGGCGATTGGTTTTGAGGTGGTCTACCTGCAATTCGCGGTCCAGGCTCAGTAACCGCTCGGCGGTGAAGTCGCTCTCGCCCAAGATGCCGGCCAAATGCCCAACCTGGTTTTGCGATAGGTGCAGAATCAAATCCATGTCGCCGCCCCGGAAGCGGTAGATCGACTGCTTGGCGTCCCCCACGATGAGGTTAAAATTGCCGAAGCCCAGCGCGTTGTCGATCATGGGCAGCAGGTTGGCAAATTGTAGTTTCGAAGTATCCTGGAACTCATCGACCAGAATGTGGTTGTACTTCTCGCCCAATCTTTCAAAAATAAACGGCACGGGCTCTTTCGCCACAATTTCCATCACCTTGCGGTTGAAATCCGAGATGTGGACCTGATTGCCCTGCCGGAGTATGCTGTCGAATTCCTGCCGAATTTCTCCCAGCAGCGATAGGTTGTAGAGATGTTTTTCTAATTGCTCAAAGAGGAAAAACCGCTCCCGGTGAATGCTTTGGTGGGCCAGAATTTGATTATATAATGCTTCCAATTGAGCCTTTATACCGTCGATTTTGGTTTTCGTATCTTTTGAAGCTTTACCACCATACCACTTATCTTCTTCCAGATTTTTAGTGATGGAGTCGCTTGGACTATTTTTCCACCACTCCTCAGTTTCCTCATCCTCGGGACTGAATTTATCAAAGTACCCAATCAATCCTCTCGAACCTCCGGCAAAATCACCGGCGACCAATCCGTGCGTGCTTAGCAAACCGAATGCCTCCCTGACCAATACCTTACAATGCGCGTCTTTGTCAATGACCAGCATCGTATCGGCCATCTGCTGACGTATTCCGATCCAATCTGTCATGGACAAATCCTTCACTTTCAGCATCGCCAGGTAGCTCTTTTCGTTCAGCAAATCGTAGGCGGCCTCGCGGATGCGCTCCGGCAGGCTGCCCCAGCTTTTGCCGTCGCGGGCACTTTCGCGGTAGTAGGTTTCGACTACCTGCGTGAGTACCGTCTCGCCCTCCTGCCCGATGCGGGCCAGCATCCGGTCCACGGCGTTGGCCAGTTGATCGCTCTCGATTTGGGTTTCGAACGCGAAGGGAATACCCAGTTCATCGGTGAAGCTACTGACGAGCCGCTGCGTGAATTTGTCAATCGTCATCACCGAAAAATCGGAGTAGCGGTGCAGTACCTTGCGGAATACACGCCCGGCCCGCTTGGCGTAGCGGGCCGCGTACTCAGCAAAGGCGTCAGGATTTCCCAGGGTCTCAGGATGAAGCTCGTGCACGATGTCGCGCAGCATGGGGTGGGCGGTACCTTCGGGCGTTGCGAAGAGCCGCAGCATCGTCAGGATGCGGTCCTTCATTTCGTTGGCGGCGGCATTGGTGAAGGTGACGGCCAGAATGGAACGGAAGTAGGTCTCGGATTCGGAGCCGAGGGCCAGCTTCAGGTACTCTTTGGTGAGGGTGTAGGTCTTACCCGAGCCCGCCGAGGAGCTGTAAACTTTAAACATAGGGTGCTGGATGCCGGATCAAATCATAAATTTAGGCAAAATTGCATCCCATCCCTACGTTTTTTAGATTTACAAATGGCCCGAACCCACCGCAAGACACGCGAAAACCTCCTGACCTCGCCCGGTACGCTGACTTACGTTGGTGAGAAAACCGAGTTGAAGACCACCATCAAGCGCATCGAGTACAATGACTCTTTTTACCGGGAGGAAGTGATGCCGACCATTGCGGCTTGTGCGCTGACCGAATCCGCCCCCGCCCCGCCGCACGTGACCTGGCTCGACGTGACGGGCATCCACGAGGCGGAGGTTGTCAAGCAAATCGGTGAGCTGTATCACCTGCACCCGCTGCTGCTCGAAGACGTCATGAACACCGACCAGAAGCCCAAGGTCGAGACCTACGAAGACGGGCATTTGTTCGTGACGCTCAAAATGCTGCATGTCCACAAAAACGGGCAAAGCGAAGTGTGGGCCGAACACGTGTCGTTCGTTTTGGGTAAGAATTACCTGATTTCGTTTCAGGAAGACCAGTCGGGCGACATCCTGACGCCCGTCATCGACCGCCTGAAGGCTTCCGTGGGCAAAACGCGCCGTAGCGGCCCCGACTACCTGCTGTACGCCCTGATGGATATCATTGTAGATCACTATTTTTTCGTGATGGAAAATCTGGGCGAGCAGCTTGACAAGTTAGAGGATCAAGTCGTACAGAGCTACCAGGAAAACTCACTGAAAGAACTCTACGCCCTGAAACGCGAACTGACCTTTGCCCGGCGCCTGCTTTGGCCGCTTCGCGATATGCTGGCGCAACTCACGCGGGCCGATGATCCGCTGGTCTCCAAGCGAGCGTTCCCCTACCTACGCGACCTCAACGACCATGTGCTGCAGGTCATCGAAACCCTCGACGCCTACCGCGAACTGCTGGCCAGCCTGGTGGATGTGCACCTTTCCACGATCAGCAACCGCATGAATGAGGTCATGAAAACGCTGACTATTTTTTCCGCCATATTTATGCCGATCACCTTCATCGTGGGCGTCTATGGCATGAACTTCGACAACATGCCCGAGTTGCACACGCCCGCCGGGTACTACGTCACCTGGGGGGTGATGGGCTTCGTCACGCTGGGGATGCTACTCTATTTCCGCTGGAAAAAATGGCTCTGAATGCTGGCCCAATTCAACTAACTTCGATTGCTACATCCCTTTATGCCATTAATAGAAACGTTACCCGAAGAAATCAACACCAAAGCGCAATACCTGCTCAACGACAGCCGCCAGCTCAGCTTCGCGGCGCGCTCCATTTTCTTTGCCCTGCGCGGCCCGCACCACGACGGCCACCGGTACCTGAGCGAACTCTATCAGCGCGGCGTCCGGGAGTTTGTGGTGGAAGTTTCTGCGCTGACGCCCACGCTCAAAACGCGCCTGCAATCCTGGCCCGACGCTACGGTTTGGGCCGTACCCGATACCTTGAAAGCATTGCAAGCCGTAGCCGCCCGGCACCGGCAAGCATTCAAGATTCCGGTACTCGCCATCACGGGTAGCAATGGCAAGACGATTGTGAAAGAGTGGCTCACGCAATTGCTGACGCCAACGGAGCGGGTGGTGGCTAGTCCCAAGAGCTATAATTCTCAGATCGGCGTGCCGCTTTCGGTCTGGAATATTGACGCCACGTACACGATCGGCATTTTTGAGGCCGGGTTATCACGGCCCCACGAGATGGAGCGGCTCGAAACGATCATTCAACCAACCGTCGGGATTTTTACCAACATCGGTTCGGCGCACGACGAGGGTTTTCGCAGTCGGAAACAGAAGATTACCGAGAAGCTACGGCTATTCACCCACGTCGATACGCTGGTTTATCGTAAAAACTACCCTGAAATCGACCAGGAGATCGACCTCATTCTGCGCCGGGTACATCCCGGCCTGCGGACCCTCGCCTGGGCCACGGGAATGGCGGCCGATGTGGAAGTACAGTTTGAAACGCAAGAGAAATCGACCCACATTTTGCTGTCCGGGGTGCTGGGCGACCACAGGTTTGAAACCCATTTCCGCAACGAGGCTGCCCTCGAGAACCTGACACACTGTCTGGTTTTCCTGCTGGATTTCGGGCTCGATGCGTCTGTTATTCAAGAGCGCATCGAGGGTTTGAAGCCGGTGTCGATGCGGCTGCAAATCAAGGAAGGAATTCACCGCAGCTACGTGATCGACGACACCTACAACAACGATTTGCAGGGCATCACGATGGCGCTCAATTTTCTGAGCCAGCAGGAGGGCCGTAATCTGCGGGCCGTCATCTTGTCGGATGTACCACAGAGTAGCTTGTCGGCGAGTGAACTGTACGGTACCGTGGCTCAGCTCCTGCAAGAAAAGGACGTCGATACTTTTGTGGGTATTGGCCCGGAACTCGGGGAGCAGCAAGCGCTTTTTAAAACTATTCCCAATCCCTATTTCTACAAGAATACCGCTGAATTTTTGCAGCATTTTTATACCCAAAATCTCGCCGAGCACGTAGTACTGGTGAAGGGCGCACGAAGTTTTTCCTTCGAGAAAATCGTCGAGCGTTTGCAGCAAAAAGTTCACGGTACGGTACTTGAAATCAACCTCGACGCGCTCACGCACAACCTGAACTACTACCGCAACAAGGTAGGCACCCAGACCAAGATCATGGTGATGGTCAAGGCGTTTGCCTACGGCAGCGGCAGTACCGAGGTGGCGAGCCTGCTGCAATTTCATCGCATCGACTACCTGGCCGTGGCCTACGCCGACGAAGGCGTGGCCCTCCGGCAGAGCGGCATCACGCTCCCGATCATGGTCATGAATCCGGCGCGAAGTACCTTCGACACGCTGCTCACCTACCACCTCGAGCCGGAACTTTACAGCCGCCGAATCCTGCTCGAATGGCTCGATCACACCGAGGGCCTAACCGACGCGCCACCGATTCATATAAAACTCGATACGGGCATGCACCGACTGGGCTTCGAGGCCAATGATTACGACTGGTTAACCAAAAAATTAATAGCGCATCCTCATCTGAAAGTGGCGAGCGCATTCAGCCACCTGGTCGGGGCGGACGAAGGTACCCTCACGCCCTTTTCGCGGCAGCAGTACGCGCAATTCATGGCCGGAGCCACCGCCATCGAGGCCGCGCTGGGTTACCCGATCATCAAGCATATTCTTAATTCGGCGGGCATCGTGCGCTTCCCCGAGTACCACCTCGACATGGTGCGGCTGGGCATCGGGCTGTACGGGGTGGAAGCTACGGGCCGCGAGCAGCGTTTTCTGCAAACCGTCGGGACGCTTAAAACCACGATTTCCCAAATAAAACACCTGAAAGCCGACGAGACCGTCGGCTACGGCCGACGCGGCGCGCTGACCCACGATGCCGTCATCGGTACCCTGGCGCTGGGCTACGCCGACGGCTACGACCGCGGCCTGGGCAACGGCATTGGGCAGGTATCTATTAACGGTACCCTTTGCCCCACCGTCGGCAACGTGTGCATGGACATGACAATGGTCGACCTCACCGAAGCGACCGCCGAAGAAGGCGATGAGGTAGTCGTGTTTGGGCAGGAGGTACCCATCACCGAACTGGCCGCGCGGCTGGGTACGATTCCCTACGAAATCCTGACGGGCGTGAGCGAGCGGGTGAAGCGGGTGTTTTTTAGTTTGTGAGTGTAGAAGTGCTTAAGTGCCAAAGAAGTCGGGATGTATGCTCTGGTAAGGTGTCGTCTCATAATTTACGAGACTGCTCACTTGGCTAAATTGCGTCATTACGTTGACGGAATTTGTACTTTATGGATATATATCGCAAAATTCAGGATACGATTCAGCGGCAACTCATCCCTGCTCAAAGACATCCTGGCCTTCGATGGCATCAGAAATGCTTCCAAAGTTTATGATTTGTTACGCATGATCGCGTATCAGGTGGGCAAGGAGGTATCGCTGGAAGAGCTGGGCCGACAGTTGCAAATGAGCAAGAACACCGTGGAGAAGTACCTCGACCTGCTTACCAAGGTATTCGTCGTATTTCGGGTGGGTGGATACAGCCGTAACCTTCGCAAGGAAATCAAGAAGAGTAGCCGCTGGTACTTCTACGATAACGGCATCCGTAACGCTTTGATCAACGATTTTCGCCCGTTGGCTTTACGAGACGACGTGGGTTTATTGTGGGAAAACTACCTGGTCGCCGAACGTCTAAAAAAAAATGATAGTCTCCCCGCCGTTCCGCCGGATTACTATTTTTGGCGCACCTACGACCAGCAGGAAATCGACTGGGTGGAATACAAAGACGGTCGACTGGCAGCTTTCGAATTCAAATGGTCGCCACGTGAGGCCAAGGTACCCAAAGCCTTTGCAGAAGCTTACCCCGAAGCCAGCTTTGAAGTGGTTCACCGCAACAACTACCTATCCTTTATCGAATAACCAAATCGTAAAAAAGGCTTCCCAAGCACTTGGGAAGCCTTTTTGTGAATAAGCCAGCAGTCGAAGATTTACACGATGTTGTAAACCGTTTCGCCGTGCTCGTAGATGTCGAGTCCTTCTTCTTCCACGCGCTGTGATTCGCGAAGACCAACGGTTTTCTTGATGATGTAGAACAGCACGAAGGAAGTAGCTACGACCCAGCCCATCACCGTGAACACGCCGATGGCCTGCACACCCAGCAGGGCAGCGCCGCCGCCATTGAGTAATCCGCCTTCGGTGGCGAACACGCCGACCAGCAGGGTACCCAGGGCACCACACACGCCGTGCACCGAAATGGCACCGACGGGATCGTCAATTTTGAGCGTACGCTCGATGAATTCCAGCGAGAAGACCAGCACCACGCCCGCGATGAGGCCGATGATGGCAGCACTTGCCAGCGACACGGCGGCGCATCCCGCCGTAATGGCGACCAAACCGGCCAGGGCCCCATTGAGCGTGACGCTCAATGACGGACGCTTGTAGCGCATCCAGGTCACGATCATCGCGGCCACTGCTCCGGCCGCAGCGGCCAGGTTAGTCGTGGCGAAAATATGCGAGATCGCCACCGCGTTCTCTTTTCCTGAGGCAGCCAGTTGTGAGCCGGGGTTGAAGCCAAACCAGCCCAACCACAGGATGAATACCCCCAGAGCGCCCAGTACCAAGTTATGCCCCGGAATGGCCCGCGCCACGCCGTTGACGTACTTGCCGCGCCGCGCGCCGAGCAGCGATGCCCCCATCAGGGCCGCCCAGCCGCCCACGGAGTGAACGACGGTGGAACCCGCAAAGTCGACGAAGCCCATTTCGGATAACCAGCCACCACCCCAGATCCAGTGACCCGAGATCGGGTAGATGAGGATCGTGATGACAATGCTGTAAATAAGATAAGCGCCAAAGCGCGTCCGCTCAGCCATAGCCCCGGAAACGATGGTAGCCGCCGTGGCTGCAAATACCGTTTGGAACATCAGTTTAGTAATTTCTGGCAGTCCGTCGACCTCGTCGGGACCATAGAACAAGTCGATCTGCCCGATGAAACCGGCGATGTCTTCGCCAAACATGATGCTGTACCCGATGGCCCAGAAAACAAGCGAGCCGATGGAAAAATCCATCAGGTTTTTCATCAGGATGTTGGCGGCATTTTTGGCTCGGGTAAAACCTACCTCGACCAGGGCAAAGCCCGCCTGCATGAACATAACGAGGCAAGTGGCAATGAGGACCCATACGTTGTCGAGCGACATCGAGAGGTCATTTACAGTAGTAGAAAGCTCTTCCATATTTAATCGGTGATTGAGTGTTAGAATGATAGAGTGAGTGAATATCAGTTGAGCGCTTCGACGCCTTCTTCGGCGTTGCGGATCTTGATGGCGCGGTCCACGTCGGAGATGAATATTTTTCCATCGCCTATCTCACCGGTTTTGGCCGAGGCCATGATAGCTTCGACGGCGGGCTCGACCAAGTGGTCCTGGCAGTAGAAAAGTACCATGATTCGCTCGATATAGCTCGTGTCATAGGCGAGCCCGCGGTAGGTCCGGGCCTCGATGGCTTTGCCGACACCCCGCACTTCCCAGTAGGTCATGAAGTCGATCCCGGCACCATGCAGCGCTTCCTGCATGTCGGTGAACTTCGTTTTTCTGATGATTGCTTCTACTCTTTTCATAGTGGTAAAGAAGGATTTGTTAGGTAGTAGATTAATTCGTATTCCGACCATTTTGACCATCATACAGCCGGTCTACGCCAATAACTGATACCAAAACAACTACATTAATTCAGAGCAGCCAAATATTATTAGGTATTAATACAAATTGTGCAATAAGTTGTATTATTATTCATAAATAAGACAATAAAAGGTATATACGATTGCCATTATTCCGAATAAAATACGGTTTTACTGATTACATCGGGCATAAAAATTCCGGCGACCGGGTATAGCATCACCATACCTGATCGCCGGAACTGCACTCACCTTCTCATGTTGGCACTCTTACCAACATGCATCATCAAATCGCCTCCAAAATTCGCTCGATAGCCACTTGGTGGCCGATTTTTTCTTTCAAATCGCCGATCGCTACGCGCTCCTGCTCCATTGAATCACGATGCCGGATCGTAACCGTATCGTCTTCCATCGTCTGGTAGTCGACCGCAATGCAAAAGGGCGTGCCGATCAAGTCCTGCCGCGTGTAGCGCTTGCCGATGGCGGCATTGTCGTCGTACACCGTGCGGAACGACGATTTCAGCGCCGACACTATGCCCTGCGCTTTTTCGGCCAGACCGTCCTTCTTGACTAACGGCAACACGGCGGCCTTCACGGGTGCGAGCGCTGGATGTAGCTTGAGGTACACGCGCTCTTTTTCCTTGTCGCCCTCACCCACCATTTCGCGGGTGTAGGCGTTGCTGAATGCAGCCAGGAAAAGGCGGTCGGCACCCACGGAAGTCTCCACGACGTAGGGAATGTAGTTGCCAAACGGCTTGCCGTTTTTGTCCAGGTCGGCGTCGAAGTACTGCTGCTTCTTTTTGGACAATTCCTGGTGGTTGCGCAAATCGAAATCGGTACGGGAGTGGATGCCCTCGATCTCGCGAAACCCAAAGGGAAACTCGTACTCGATGTCGACGGCGGCGTTGGCGTAGTGGGCCAGCTTGTCGTGGTCGTGGTAGCGGAGCTTGGCGGTCGGCAGGCCAATGGCCTGATGAAATTTCAGCCGCGTCTCTTTCCAGCTTTCGTACCATTCCATCTCGGTGCCGGGGCGGACAAAAAATTGCATCTCCATCTGCTCGAACTCCCGCATTCTGAAAATAAACTGCCGCGCCACGATCTCGTTACGGAACGCCTTACCAATCTGTGCAATGCCGAAAGGCACCTTCATGCGGCCACTTTTCTGGACGTTAAGGAAATTGACAAAAATTCCCTGCGCCGTTTCGGGCCGAAGGTAGATCACGCTGGCGTCATCGGCCAGCGAACCGATTTGGGTACTGAA
The DNA here is from genome assembly GCA_963803495.1 of uncultured Cytophagales bacterium. Lineage (GTDB taxonomy): Bacteria > Bacteroidota > Bacteroidia > Cytophagales > Spirosomataceae > Persicitalea. The sequence goes on along the minus strand of CAWDMP010000002.1, from coordinate 4,594,151 downwards.
CATCAGATTGAACTGCCGTACCTCGGTCCAATTGGCCGTATTGGATACCGGACATTTGATTTCCTCGGCGATGATGAGCTCACGTACGCCGACTAGGTCTTCGGCCGATAAGAGCCGTCCCATTTCGACAAGCAGCGCCTGGCCTTTTTCGGCTTGCCCGGCGGCTTCATACGCTTCGGCTTTGCCTTCCAGGAGTTGGTCGGCGCGGTAGCGCTTTTGCGAATCTTTGTTGTCGATCATCGGATCGCTGAACCCGTCGACGTGGCCGGAGGCCTTCCAGGTGAGCGGGTGCATGAAAATGGCCGCGTCGATGCCCACGATGTTCTCGTTGAGCTGCGTCATGGCCTTCCACCAGGCGGCTTTCAGGTTATTTTTGAGCTCGACGCCGTTTTGACCGTAGTCGTACACGGCCTGCAGGCCATCGTAAATCTCGGACGAAGGAAACACAAAGCCGTATTCTTTGGCGTGGCCGACGATGTCTTGGAGGGAAGGGTTAGTGGTATTCGGGGTAGGAGAATCCTGACTCATTTATTTAATGAATAATTAACAGTGAATAATGAATGATGCCGGAGCATCAGCAATTTTCTTCTTGGCAAATATTTGATTCATAGTGTAGTACAATCAGCACGACGTTACGAATGGGCGCAAAATTAGGCATTTTGGCGTTAGGGTTGAAGCAGGAGGTTATTTTCGTATTTTTGGGGGATATAAAAACAAGTACTATCATGAAAACCAACTTAGAAATTGATGATAAGCTGATGAGACAGGCACTCGATCTTAGTGGAGTGGAGTCAGAACAAGAAGCTATCGAGGCTGCCCTCAAGCATTGGGTTTACTTTTTGGCAGTGAGAAAGCTAGACGCGGTCAGAGGTCCTGATTTGTGGCAAGGAGATTTAGAACAGATGCGTACGGGCTCTCCGCTTCCCAAATGATAATCTTCGACTCTTCGGTTTGGATCGACCATTTCAAAAACCGTAGCAACAAAAAATCGGATTATCTTCGCTTTCTTATCCTAAGCAAAGGGGAGATATGCGTTGCACCCGTCATTGTGCAGGATGTATTGCAGGGGTTCTCGGACCCGAATTATTTCGATGTTGCGCACATTGTGTTGACCGACCAGCAGATTTTAGAATTCGACCCGGTCGAAGCGGCTATCGAAAGTGCAAAACTATATGCTTCTTTGCGCAAAATTGGCGTCACCATCCGCAAGCCCAACGACTGCTTGATTGCAGCCTTCGCTCTGCACTTCGACGTTGAACTCTGCCACAATGACCGCGACTTCGACCAGATTGCTGCGCATACCGATTTGAGAATATGGCAAGCTTAGTAGCGTGGTATGAACCAATCCATTTATCCATATAAACCGTACTGATCAACATGAAAAACATCAAATTTTTCGTCATTTGCGCTTTGGCCATCTTTATTGTCCCTAGTTGCAAGAATAAAGAAGAAGTAGCTTCTGCGCTGAACTTTTACGCTGTTCTGGGTGGACATGATAAAGCCGGACGGCATTGGGTACTCACTGAATCTTATGCAAAACCTGGAATCAGTTCGTACGAAAATACGGTCAAGGAAGGTATTCCAGGCTCGAAGCACTGGCCTCTGTTCATACAGGACAACTATTATACTTTTTACAATACTGGATACGGCGTTTGCCACGAGGTGGGCGTCTTAAATCCACGACTTGAAGAAGAAACCCAGTTTCCTCAATCATGGGACGACTCTTTGAAAGCGTATAAATACATTCAATTCACCTATCAATCCGGCAAGACAGTCAATATTGTGAATCGTGTTCAGAAACCTGCCTTTTTCGATGATTGGGAAATAATAAAATTGGACGCGGGTGAAATAGTCTTGTATCAGCAAGACAAAGTTTTTGATCAAGAGTTTGTACTTATTTTCAACCGATACAAAGCCCCTTGAAAAACCTCCTCCGCCACATCCAGGATTTCTTCGGCATTTCGCCCGCCGAGTCACGGGGGGCTTTGGTGTTGATTGTGCTGAGTCTGGGATTGGTACTTGTACCGACCGTAGTGAAGTGGTGGGTACTGCCGATGTTTCAGAACGACACCGTACCCTTCACGATTGAGTACCTCGACAGTACCGCCGCGCTGATCCCAGAGTCGGGATATTCTTTTGGGGAGGAAAGCAACTACGAATCTAAAAAATACGCTGATCGCAACAGCAGTGAGCCAAGCCGCCCGACGCGGCTTTTTCCTTTTGACCCCAACACTGCCACGCCCGATCAATTGCAGGAATTAGGTATCCCGAAATTTCTGGCGCTACGGATCGATAAGTACCGACAGAAGGGTGGAAAATTTCGTAAGAAGGAGGACTTGAAGAAGATCTATGACTTCCCGCCCGCGCTGTTCACCAGATTGGAGGGGTACATCAACTTGCCGGATAATGGTCAGAGAGTAGTGAGCGCAACAGCAGGCTTCGATGAGAACCCGCGCCCAGAACCCGCAGGAGCGGCGCCTTTCCTCAACCGCGAAAACAGATTTCCGGCCCGCCCGGCACCCACGGCCTTCGACATCAATACCGCCGATACCTCCCAACTGGCCGCGCTTCGCGGCATTGGCAGCAAGCTTTCGGCACGCATCGTGAAGTACCGCGACGCGCTTGGCGGCTTCCACTCGCCCGATCAGTTTGCCGAAATATACGGGCTAGACTCGACGGTACTCGTAGAGTTGCGGCGCTACGGCCGACTGCAAACTACTTCCCGAAAAATCAACATCAATACTGCCACTGCCGACGAACTATACCGGCATCCCTACTTCCGAAATCGAAAACTCAACGAAGTTGTGATCCGCTACCGCGAGCAACACGGCCCCTATCCTTCCGCCGAAAGCCTGAAAGCCATCCGCATCCTCGACGACGCCACGCTGCGTAAATGGGAACCGTACCTCAGTTTTTGATTTCGGGGTGGAAGGGGGGACGGTAAACGGTTCTTTAAAGAAGTCCGGGTCCGCCGTTCTCCCCTTCCACCGTTCGCCCTTTTATCCTTTCTCCCCCGTCTCCCTTTTTTAAAAGTTCGGTTTCAGCAAGTACTTCGAGTAAAAATCCTCGATGAGATTGACAGCTTCATCGGGAGTTTCGACGACGCTGAACAGTTTCAGGTCGCCGGGGCTGATGTTGTTTTGGGCGGTGAGCATAGTGTTTTCGATCCAGTCGATGAGGCCCGACCAGTACTCTTTACCTACCATGATGATGGGGAAACGCCCGATCTTCTTGGTTTGGATGAGCGTGAGCGCTTCAAAAAGTTCGTCCAGGGTACCGAAGCCGCCGGGCAGCACGATGAAGCCCTGAGAGTACTTGACGAACATGACTTTCCTGACGAAGAAAAAGTCGTAGTCCATGTTCTTGTCGGGGTCGATGAACGGATTGCTGTGCTGCTCGAAAGGTAGCTGAATATTGAGTCCCACCGACTTACCGTTTTGCTCGAAGGCACCTTTGTTAGCCGCCTCCATGATGCCAGGGCCACCACCCGTAATAACGCCGTAGCCGCGCTGCACGAGCTTGGCCGCAATCTCCTCCGCAATGCCGTAGTAGGGATTGTCGGGCGTGGTGCGGGCCGAACCAAATACCGACACACACGGGCCGATCTTGGCCAGTTTATCGAATCCTTCCACAAATTCGGCCATTACTTTAAAGATTACCCAGGAGTCGGCGCTCTTGATTTCGTTCCAATCCCGGTCAGAGAATGCTTCTTGGATGCGCGCCTCGTCTTCGGGCACGGCGGGATTCATGAGCGAGAGGTCGATCTGCTCGGCGTTTATTGCGTTTTTTTTTCCTGCTTCTTTCATGTTCGATTTTGAATGAGTGAATCGGTCCGATTTCTATGGTTTATGCAAGTGTTGGCGTATAATTTTTGTTATATTTTTCACCCCGCTCCACGACCGCGTAAATCCGGTGGATTAGCTTGTTGCGAACGGCATTGAGAACGAGCATTCTGTTTTTGCCCTCTTTTACTTTCCGCTGGTAGTAGTCCTGTAATTCCCCCTTGACGCGAATCGATGACATGGCCGCTAAATGAAAAAGAGACTTAAGGCGCTTGCGGGCGTGCTGGCTCACGCCAGGCCGACCTCGGACACTGCTGCCGGATTGATAGCTGAAGGGGGCAACCCCGGCATGACAAGCCATCTTCTTGGGGTCGGTGATGTTCTTCAACTCGTTGGTGGAAATCACCACTTCGGTGGCGGTGGCCGGGCCAATACCGGGGATGGAAGTCATCAGCCCGAAGAGTTCTTTGAGCTGCTGGTCGCCCTCGATGAGTTGTTCGATGGATTTGTCAATCGCCTTGCGGTCTTTCTCGATGGCGGCCAGCGATGCTTGGCAACCTTTGCGCAGTTGCTTTTGGAAGGTAGGGCTGATGAAGCCCTGATGCTCGGCCAGAGGCCCGGCCAACTGGTTGTAGACGCCGATCAGCCGCTGGCGGGCCGCACTGAGCAGGGCCAACTGCTGCACGACGGCTCGGGGCGGTTGCCAAAGGCGGATTCTGTCCCGGAACCGGCGGGCGTACTCGGCGATCCGCTGGGCGTCGATGCTGTCGGTCTTGCCCCGCTGCAGGCCGCTGGCCTTCTTGATCTGGAGCGAGGACTCCAGCCAGATGGGAAAACGGAGTTTGTGGAGGAAGTCGAGCAGGTGGGCGTTGTAGATGCCCGTGTGCTCCATGCAGAAGACCGCGTCGGCAGGATTCCAGTCAGGCAGCGTTTTAAGCAGCCGCAGGGCGGTTTTTATGCCCGTCACGGTGTTGGGGGTGCTGGTTTGGAGCACCATATTCTTACCATCGTAAACGGCCCAGTCGAGTGTCGCTTTGGAGATGTCGATGCCAATGTAATAGCGAATGTCCATGTTGGTTTGTAGTTTAGGGGTTTGAGAATGAATGCTTGCACAGTTGTTCAATACCTTGCTAACGGGCCTGTTGTCCCACATTTCTATACGAACCTTTTGCAAGCAAAGACAGGACGGGTCCTGAATCGGACCATAGGCCGCTAACCTTGCCGCGCGATAGGATAGCCCGTCCTGTTTGTCTTTCCGGCAAGCTACCAAATCTTGGAATAGTACTGTCCTGCAAACCTAAAGGCCGAAGCGGAGTGAATGATAGAATACCCTACTAATTGATATACGGTGGTTCCACCTTCCTCAATCCTCGTATTATAAAATGGTAAAGTCGTTACCTTTGTCTGATTAATTTTTTTGACAATACTTAATCTACTAGGTAAAATGCGTCGTCCGGTGCGCCGGATCAAGCTAATTGCTGAAAGCCGATAGCCCTTAATAACCCCGAACCTATGAAAAAAATTGCGATTGGTTCCGATCACGCCGGATTTCCTTACAAACAACCCATCAAAGCGTGGTTGCAGGCCCACGGCTACGAGGTAACCGACTATGGTACCGACAGCGCCGAATCGGTCGATTATCCCGATTTTGCCCATCCCGTGTCCTCCGCCGTGGAGGGGGGTGAGTTCGAGCGGGGCATTTTGCTTTGCGGCAGTGGGCAGGGCGTGTGCATTACGGCCAACAAGCATCAGCATATCCGCGCCGCCCTCGTGTGGGAAGCCGAAATAGCCGAATTGACCCGCAAGCACAACGACGCTAATATTATTTGCCTGCCCGTGCGTTTTATTGCCATCGAAGTAGCCCTCGAATCGGTACAGAGGTTTCTGAGTACCGATTTTGAAGGCGGTCGGCACCAGAATCGGGTGAGCAAAATCGCCTGTTGAGTTGGCACCTACCGCTCGGTTCGTTCGTAAATTCCCTTCCAGGCACTGGCCTGGTAGTTCTTCCTCAAGGCTGGTACGCGCTTGAAGAGTTGCGGCATGACGTTCTCCTTATCGATGACGTAGTCGGGCGGGTCCTGCTGGAAATTGTCGTAAATATGGATCACGCTATCGAAATTGTCCAGATTTTTGAGATCGTAGCGCGCCAGGTCCCAGTTGAGGTAGGGTGTGGCAGTGAGGTTTTGGAGGTATTCGCCTTCGTCCTCACCGATCACCAGAATCCGCTGGTTGCGGATGGCGTCCGGCAATAGGGCGGGTCGGGCGCGAAGACTTTCCAATCGGCCGACCGACCAGCCGGGGGTGAAATTCAAAAGTCCCTGCAACTGGATCAATGTAATACTACCCACAAAAAGCAGAAACCCGGTCTCGGCCAGCCAGCGGCGCTTGAAACTTTGAAAGTAAAAGGTTGAAAAATACGCCAGCGCGGGCAGGAACACCACGAACTGCATGGGCGCCAGGTACTGCATGAGCGGAATCATGAGCACTGCGGTAATGATCCAAAGTGCCATCATCTGTTGAATACTCGACTGGTAGTTGACCAGCCGCGTGGCTACCAGCATCCGCATGAAGCCCAACACACTGACAAACAACGGCACGGCCAGCGTGAATACGAGCGAAGAGAAATCGTTGAGGGCGTATTGTTTTACCTGAAATACCGAAAGCAACAAATTGCGGTTGAGGCTCCGAATGCCGTCGTTGAGGTAAAAGTAGAGCATCACCATCAACAGCGGAAAAATCGCTCCGAAAAAGCCCAGTACGTGTTGGCGAAGGGTAGCTCCAGTATAGAGTAACAACGTCACGAATGCCCACACCATGAATAGCGCGGCGGGTAGGTAAAAGAGCGTGGCGAGTCCGATGTAGATGCCCATCTCAAATATCTCGTTGGTAATCTGCCGCCGTTCCAGCATCTTGATCATTGTACCCAGAGCCAGCAGTAGCAAGGTCGAGGCCATCAGCATCGGCGAAAGCGTACCCAAGTCAAATGACATCGTGAGGAATATCGCGTAGATCGCGCCGGGTACATTGCTTCGCTCAGGAAAGGCATCGCGGGCCCGGATGATGTAGTTGAAGTACACGATTTGGAACACCGAAATTAGCGCTGCCACGACTTGAAAAGCCGTTTGAGAGCGGCCAAAGAATCGGTCCAGCCCCCAGTACACCATCCCCGAAAGGGGACTCACGTTGTCCCAGACGTCGCGGTAGAGCATAAAGCCGCGGTTCATCTGCTCGCCCACCAGCATCCAGCTCAACTCGGGAATGAGCAAGGGTACCTGATCCCAAAAAAAGGGCAGCCGGAGCAAGGCGAAGAAGAGCACCAGGCTGATGTTTTGGTAGGTCAGATTGGCGCGAAAAAAACTCAGCAATGGGGCGGCGGATTGGCGAAGGTTGGCAAATGTTGCACGAAATTACGTCCCCCTTGCCCACAAAAACAAAATTAGGGCGATATTTGTAGGCATGCGTTCGGTCGATCAAAAACCGTAAACGCACGATTGAAAACAGCAAGACCATGGAATCGAAAAGACAACAAAAAGTAGGCAGCCAGATTCAGAAAGACCTGAGCGATATTTTCCAGCGCGACGCGCAGCACCTCATCACCGGCACCTTCGTGACCGTGACCGCCGTGCGTATGACGCCCGACCTGGGCATCGCCCGCGCCTACCTGAGTTTCCTTCCTGAAAAGAATAAGAAAGCGCAATTCGAGAACATCCAGGAAAGCACGCGCTTCATCCGGCAGAAACTCGGCGAGCGGGTGCGCCACCAGTTGCGCATAGTACCCGAGTTGCAATTTTATCTCGACGACACGGCTGAGTACGCTGCCAAAATGGACGCGCTTTTTGCGGGCATCGTCATTCCGCCCGCCGACGACGCGCCGGAAGACGAAACAGAATAGCCTTTTCGTTAGTCCCCCATGAACGTACCCCTTCGGATCGCCCGACGCTATTTCCTGGCCCACAATAAGCGCAGTTTCATCAGCATAATCGCCCTGATCGCGATGATTGGGGTGGGTGTGGGCACGATGGCGATGGTCGTGGTACTATCGGTGTTCAACGGGATGGAGGAGCTCAATCGCCAGATTTTCAAGACCTTCGACGCGGATATTCAGGTAACGCCGCGTGAGGGACGGCGATTTGTGGTATCGAGCGCCATGCTGCAAAAACTCGGCGCCACCAAAGGCGTAGCCGCCGTGACGCAGGTCATCGAGGACAACGCCCTGGCCCGCTACCGGAGCAACCAGACCGTCGTGCGGCTCAAGGGCGTCGACAGTACCTTCGTGAAACGCGGGCAACTCGACACGGCCATGATCGAGGGCAACATGCAACTCATGGGCCCCGACGGTACGCCTTTCGCCCTCGTAGCCGACGGCGTGCGGGGGGCTCTGCTTGTTTCGCTCAACGACATCCTGACGCCCCTCGAACTCTGGTACCCGCGCAACGACCGCAAAACATTGAGCTTGTCGTCGCCCGATGCTTTCAACCAGGTACGGGTGCGGGCGGGCGGTACTTTTTTTATCGAGAGCCGCTACGACGACTACATCATTGCCCCGCTGGAAACCGTCGCCAAACTGCTGCAATTCGGTGCGCAGCGCACCTCATTAGAGGTACAGCTACGCCCCGATGCCGACGCGGACGTCGTGCAAAGTCAGCTTAGCGATATTTTGGGAGAGAAGTTTATGGTCCAAAACCGCGACGAGCTCAATGCCGATTTGTTGCGCGCCATCCGGGTCGAAAAGCTGTTTGTGACGGTCACGCTGGCCTTCATCATCCTGGTTGCGGCTACTAACATTTTTTTCTCATTGAGTATGCTCGCGATCGAGAAAAAAGAAGACATCCGCATGCTTTCGGCCTTGGGGGCCACAGCCGGTATGATCAGGCAGATATTCCTGTCGGTCGGGGGTATCGTAGCGCTTTCGGGCGCGGTACTGGGCTTGATTTTCGGGGTAGGTTTGTGCTGGTTGCAGCAACGCTACGGGTTGGTATCGATGGGCACCGCCAACGCCATTGTGGACGTTTATCCGGTCAGGCTGATTTGGGGTGATGTATTTTTGACGGCCCTCATCATCGTGCTCATCACGGTTGGCGTGTCGTACATCCCGGCGCGCCGTGCTGCCCGGTCGGTGGATACAGGTATGTTGGCGTGAGGGCGTGGTGGCGTGGTGGCGTGGTGGCGTGGTGGCTGGAATGTACTACTTTTGGATTGTGGAGTTGGGAATTTCAGGAAAGAGAATAGATACTATGAGTGCATCATTGAAGAGTTTTAACGGGAGAATACTGTTGCTTACTTTACTGGCGGTCACCTCTTATGGCCTGGCCGAAGCAAATCCGTGGTCTGTATCGCACAGTCCTGGGTCTGTGTCTCACAGACCTACCCCCGCCGCCGATACGTCGAGGCGGGCGCCGGGCGTCGTGACGGCGCGGGGGCCGTACCGTCCTACCCGCACGCTCTACAACGACATCCTGCACACCAAACTCAACCTCCGCTTCGACTGGCTCCGGCAACACGTGCTGGGCACGGCGACGATCACATTCAAACCTTATTTTTATCCCCAAAGAACCCTGATCCTCGACGCTAAGGGATTCGATATACAGGGCGTGTACCAGCTCGATACGCTCGCCCGGTTGGATACGCTGAACAACAAAACGACCCGCGAGCCCATCCGCGACGCGCTGGAATACAACTACGACCGCCGCCAGCTGACGATCCGGCTCAAGCGCGCCTACAACCGCAACGAGCGTCTGTACGTACAAATCGACTACGTTGCCAAGCCCAACGAATTGCCGCGCGGCGATCCCGGTGACCATCCCGACGACAAAGGCCTGTACTTCATCAACGCCGATGGCCTCGATGAGGGTAAGCCGAAGCAAATCTGGACGCAGGGCGAAACGGAATCCAATTCGGCTTGGTTTCCGACCGTGGATAGCCCCAACGAGAAGATGTTGCAGGATATTTACCTGACCGTAGATAGTACTTACAAAACGCTCTCGAACGGTCTGCTGGTCGCCTCCCTTCCCAACGGCGATGGTACGCGCACCGACCACTGGAAGCAAAGCCTTCCCCACGCGCCCTATCTGGCGATGCTTGCTGTGGGCGACTTCGCCGTGACGCGCGAGTTGATGGCCAATGGCCTGGAAGTGAGCTACTTCGTCGAACCTGAATACGCCGACGACGCCAAAGCTATCTTTGGCCGGACACCCGAGATGATCGCATTTTTTTCCAATACCTTCGGCATGAGCTTTCCCTGGGAAAAGTACGCGCAGATTGCCGTGCGTGACTTTGTGGCGGGCGCGATGGAAAACACCACCGCTACTATTCACGAGCAAAGCGTACAGGCCGACACCCGCGCGCTGGTCGACGGCAATTCCGACGGCGTGATCGCGCACGAACTGGCCCATCATTGGTTCGGCAATTTGGTGACGAGCGAGGAATGGGGCCAGCTGGCGCTCAACGAATCGTTTGCCAACTACGCGGAGTACCTCTGGGAAGAGTACGCGTCAGGCGTCGACGCAGCCGACTGGAAGGGTTCCCAGGAACTGCGGCAGTACCTGGGCGAGTCCGATCAAAAGAAGGTACCCATCGTGCGGTATTTTTATAAAGACCGCGAGGATATGTTTGACAGCCATTCCTACGCTAAGGGTGGGCGGGTATTGCACATGCTACGCAAGTACGCGGGCGACGAAGCCTTCTTTCTTGCCCTGCAAAACTACCTGAAGGCGCACCGTTTCGGTACGGCCGAAATCAACGATCTGAGGGAAGAATTTGAAAAGGTAATGGGCGAGGACCTGAACTGGTTTTTTGACCAGTGGTTCATGAAGCCGGGCCACCCCGTGCTGAAAGTCGAGCAGGAATACGCGGCGACGGGTCAAAAGGTTCGCCTGAAAATTACGCAGTTGCAAGACACGCTCGCGAGTACGATTTACCGCCTGCCGCTCAAAGTGGACATCTGGGTCGATAGCGTCAAGACGCGCTACGATGTGGTAGTCGACAAAGTGAAGCAGACCCTCGAATTCCCGGCCATGCAACGCCCCGAGCTGGTGATCTTCGACGCCGAAACGCAATTGCTGGGTACCATCGAGCACGAGAAAAACCGCGCGGAGTACGTGTACCAGTTTTACCATACCGACAAATTTCTGACCAAATACGACGCTCTGACGCACCTGGAAGGCAAACTGATCGACTCCACGATTCGGCACGTGATGCTGGATGCCATCACCGATCCTTTCTGGAAAGTGCGGCAGGTGGCCGTCGCCAACTTCGCCGAGTACGACGGACTGGAATTCGTACAGGCCGAGCGGCTGGTGCAGAGTCGCGCCCGCATTGACCCCAACTCGCTGGTGCGCACCGAGGCGATCCTGACGCTGGCCTCGTTCGGCGACAATTCCAACGACCCGCTCTTCCGTGAGGCGCTCAACGACACCTCGTACTTAGTTGTATCGGTGGCGCTCGACGCCTACCTCATTGGCAAGCCCGGCGACGCCGCCGAGATCGCCGAGCGCTTCGAGAATTCGCCCAACGACGCCATCGTGGCTGCCGTGGGCAACTACTACGCCGGGCTCGCCACGCCGGAGCGCTACGAGTGGTTCCTGCAGAAAATGGAAAGTATGAACCCATCCGACCGCTACAATTTCCTGCAGGTATTCGGCAAGTACCTCGTCAAGTCACCCTCCGAGGTGCAGCGGCGCAGTATTCCGGTGCTGGAAAGTCTGGCCCGGAACAACCCCGCCTACTTCGTGCGCTTCGGCGCGTATCAGGTACTGGGCCTGATGACCGACATCCAGGGCGTGGCCTCGATCCGCAAGGATATCCGCAGCAACGAGCGCGACCCGAAGTTGAAGGAAATGTATAGTCAGTTTGGGGAGCTTTGATTGTGTAATCGTTGATTTGTGTAATTGTGTAATCGATTTCAAGCTTTCTCTATTCGATGCTACCTTCTTCCTTCAAAAAAGCTCTTTGTTTGTGTGCCTTCGCTACTTTATGGCTTCTCAAGCCCGCTGCTGCCCAGAACGCCCAAACGCTACTGACCCAATGCCTGGATGCTCATGGGGGAATCAAAAAATGGAATAGCTTCGAGGCGCTGCGGTACCGGCTGGATGCTTCGGGCAAGACTTCGACGCAGACGATCCAACTGCACGACCGCCGTACCTACCACAAAGCCGACGCCTACGAAATGGGTTTCGACGGTAAGAAAACCTGGCTCGTCGGCGATAAAAAAGAAGTACCGACCGGTAATCCCGATTTTTACCATAATCTCGATTTTTACTTTTTTGCCATGCCCTTCGTCATCGCCGATCCGGGGGTGTTTCTGAAAAATGGCGGGCAAATGCAGGCTGAGGGAAAAACTTTCGATGTGCTGGAAGTGAGCTACGGAGCCAACGTGGGGGCGGCGCCCAGGGACATTTACAAACTCCTGATCGACCCTACCACCCACCGCATGGAGTGGCTGCTCTACACGGTGACCTACTTCAACCAAGACAGCCAAAAGATGTCGGCCAAGAAATATCTCGATTGGAAAAACGTCCAGGGGCTTTTGGTACCTACCCGCATGGAAAACTACACCTTCGCCGACGGCGTCATCAGCGGCGAGCCCGGTGCACCGCGCGTTTTTTCTGACATTGAATTTTTCAAAAAGATGAGGGATGCGTCGATCTTCAATCAGCCTGGCAATTGAAAATCATAAAGTAAGAAATTCCTACCTTTGTCAGCTCACTTTCAAATACATAGCCTCATGGAAACCGTTTTGAACCTTACCGTCCCGCTCTCGGTCGATCAACTGGCCACGCTGCTCAGGGAGCAATTGCGCCAACCCGAGCCGGAAAGGCTCGGGTTGGCGCAATTGCTCGCACCTGACCAAGACTCAGTTTGTGAAGAAGGTGGGGACGGGGAATACGAGGAACCCGACACAGGCGCAGCTCGTCGCCGAGATGAAAGAAGCGATTCGGGAGGTGAATTCGGCAAAGAAGGGAAAGGTCAAACTACCCACTCTGGAAGAGTTTCTCAATGAGCTTTGACATACGTCCTACTGCCACTTTCCAGAAGCAGTTCAAGAGACTGCTGAAGAAATATCGTTCATTGACGCTCGATATTCTTAATTTAAAAGACAGCTTGGCCTCTGATCCAATCCAAGGCACTTCTTTAGGCAAAAACTGCTTCAAAATCCGTTTGGCAATTTCCAGCTAGAATCAGGGAAAATCTGGCGGGGCGCGAGTAGTCACCAACGTGCATATCGTTGGCGAAACGGTCTACCTACTTTCCATCTACGATAAGAGCCGTAAGGACAATTTGGACGAGGGCGAGTTGGAACTACTCTTAAGCGAGATCGAGGCATCATAAACCTGAGTTATTTTCAAGCGCAGTCGCTTGTCCTCATTCCTTTGTCACTACCTCATCCAGATTCAGCAGTACATTGGCCGACACCGTCAGCGCCGCCAGTTCGGGCGACTTTCGACGGCTTTGCCTCAGCAGACTGTCTATTTCTTGGGGGTTGGCCTTGTACTCCCGCAAAGCGGCCTGGTATACTTTCAGCAACACGCTCAGATCGTTCGATTCGATGGGACGGTAGGTCAGTTGGCGGTAGCCCAGCCCCAGCTGCTGCGCGGGCGTTCTGGCTTTTTGCTGCATAAAAACCGCCAGCCGTCGGGCCGACTCGAGGTACACCGGGTCGTTGAGCGTCACCAGGGCTTGCAAAGGGGTGTTGGTGCGAATGCGGCGCGACTGACAGAATTCCCGGCTCGGCGCGTCGAAGGTCACCATCGACGGGTACGGAGCCGTACGCTTCCAGTAAGTGTACAGCGCCCGACGGTAGCGATCTTCCCCCTCGCTCTCCCGCCATTCCGCCCCGTTGTAGGGCGACTGCCAGATCCCTTCGGGCTGGGGTGGCATCACGCTCGGACCGTACATTTTTTTGGATAAAAGCCCGCTTACCGCCAAGGCCTGGTCACGTACTTGCTCGGCACTCAGCCGCACGCGCGGACCGCGCGCCAGCCAGTAGTTGTAAGGATCAGCCCTTTGCTTCTCTTCGTTCGTCTCCGAGTCTTGGCGGTAGGTAGCCGACGTCACGATCTCTTTCAGCAGTTTCTTAGTACTCCAGCCGTAATCCTCCATGTAGGTCACGGCCAGCCAATCGAGCAGTTCGCGGTGGGTAGGTTCGCTGCCCTGTGAGCCGAAATCCTCCACCGTCTCGACGATTCCCAAGCCAAACAACTGCTCCCATAGGCGATTGACCATTACGCGAGCAGTCAGCGGGTTGTCGCGGCTGACGAGCCAGCGGGCCAGCGTCAGGCGGTTGGCGGGGGATTTGGCGGGCAATGTCCCAAGAGCTTTGGGTACGTCGGGCCGCACCTCTTGGCCAAGTACCAGCCAGTTGCCGCGCTCAAAGACGTGCGTCTTCCGGGCCAAGTGGCCTTTCCCCTCCCACAACACCGGAATGGCATCGGGGCTTTCGGTCAGCAAGGCGGCGTAGTCCCGCAAAATCCGTTTCCGCTCCCGACCTTCGGGAAAAGCCTTTTGAAAACTCACCCACTTGACGGTAACGAAGGCATTCGGATTAGTGGGGAGACTGAAGCGCACGTACAGGTCGTGGGTACCGCCAATTTCGGGAATTGGGGCGATCAGCACGGTATCGCGCCGGGTGGCCGGAATGGTCAGGCGGCTCAGCAGAGGTCCTTGCAGCGAGTCCAGCCGTAGTTCCATCACCGCGTCGGTGGCGGGCGTCTGGACGCTCACCACCATTTGCCGTTTGCCCGACAGCGGTACCGTCCCCACCCGCGCCGAACCCTTGTGGTGCGCTCCGTAATTTTGATAAATCACAAAAAGGGAATTGGTGAGGCGGTCGAAGCTATGAGAATTAATTTTCGGCTCCGTCAACCTCGCAAATTGCGCTATCTCCTGCACCTGGGCCGGGTCGCGCTCCCTCACCCAATTTTTCACCCGCTCGAGACGGACCGAGTCCTCGCCCCTAAAGAACCGCAGCTTCGGCGTTTCGGTGTTCATATCTTCGTCGCGGGTACTGTTGAAGTACGCCATATACTTATAGTAATCCTCGTGCGGGATGGGGTCGTAGGGGTGGCTATGACACTGTACGCAACCAAACGTAGTTCCCTGCCATACTTCCCAGGTCGTGTTGACCCGGTCGATCTGAGCCGCCACCCTGAACTCCTCGTTGACCGTGCCGCCCTCGTCGTTGGTCATCGTGTTGCGATGGAAGCCCGTAGCAACGAGTTGCTCATCGGTGGGGAATCCCGTTTTTTTATCCAATAATAAATCTCCCGCCAACTGCTCTATCGTGAACTGATCGAAGGGCTTATCTTGGTTGAAACTAGTGATGACGTAGTCGCGGTAGCGCCAGATCGTCCGCGGCTGGTCGGCCTCGTAGCCTTTGGTGTCGGCGTAGCGGGCCAGGTCCATCCACAGGGCTGCCCAGCGTTCGCCGTAGGCGGGCGAGGCCAGCAGCCGATCCACCACTTTTTCGTAGGCATCTTTGGATGGGTCGTCGATGAAGTCACGGGCTTCCTGCGGCGTGGGCGGCAGTCCGGTCAGGTCCAGACTCACGCGGCGAATCAGCGTGGCTCGGTCGGCTTCGGGAGCAGGATCGAGGTTCTTGAATTTGAATTTTTTATAGACAAACTGGTCGATCGGATTGCGGGGCCAGTCGGTATCGCCCACGCCCAGCGCGGACCACATACCGCCCGCCTGGGGTACCTCGGGCCGCTCGACGCGCTCATAGGCCCAGTGGTTGCCCCACTTGGCACCCTGGTCGATCCATTTTTTCAGGGTACTCACTTCTTCGTCGGACAGGCCCGGCCCTTTCTTGGGCATCCGCTCGTCGGGGTCGTCGCTCAGGATACGGCGGATCATCTCGCTGGCGTGGGCGTCGCCGCGCACCACGGGTACCTTGCCCGACTTGCCGGGTTTGAGCATCTCCTCTTCAAACAAAAAGCTAACGTCACCCGCTTTCTTGACCCCGCCGTGGCAAGCCATGCAGTTTTTGTTCAGAATTGGCTTCACTTCGGTGTTGTAGTCGATCCGCTTCTCGAACACGCCAAGCCACGAAGCGCCCAAGGTCGCAATGCCGATTCCCAAAATGACGTACAGCGCTTTCATATTTCTGATCTAGAGGATACCCTACTCTTCCGACCTTTTTTAAGCAATAACCGAAAACACTATCGCCCGCATTTCTTCCGTCGGCCCGCTATGCAAGTCAAGTAGAAGCCAGTCGTCGGTGAGTTTTATGGACTATCCGGGAATATACAAAAGATATCGAGCATAGCCAGCTTACTATTGGCTTTACAAAAACAAGAGACGACCACTTGCGACGTAGTTGTGGTGGGTTCGGGAACGGCTTTCCTTGCTGTTGGTCCGGTTATTTTGCGATATTTGCCGAGTGTTTTCAAAAAAACAGGAGAACCGAAACATTTAAGCACAACGACCCCTATCATGGAAAAATCAAGAGAAGAAGTCATACGCGAAATTGCCGCCGAACACGGCGTAACGGTTGGGACCGTGGCCACGCTGCTACACGGATTACAAGCCACGGGCGGCAATCAGGTGCAGTTCAACATTGGGGAGCTGGGCGGCATGGGCCAATGGCAACCCGGTATGACGATGGTGGGCGATATGTTCAACCATTCGCTCAAAGCCAAAGTCGAGCAGTTGTGTACCGCTATTTCGGCGCTGTCGCGCAAGCTACCGCGCGAAGTGGCCGACGAGAGCCACGCGGTGCCGGGCCGTAGCCAGGCTACTTTCAAAGGCAGCCAAAACGACACGCACTATACCTACTACGCCGAGGAAAACCGGCTCGTGATTTACGACGATGGCAAAAACACCAGCTACGATACCACCGACTACCCGCTCACGGGCGTGCAGCAATCGCAGGACGCCAGCGGCAAAAAACTGAGCTTTACGTATCCGGGAGGTACGGTGGCGGTGAAAGAGCTTAAGGAATTATGAGATATGAGACTCTTGCTTTGGTGGCTTTCGCTGCTGGGTGGCTTCATTCTTATAAATCAAAAAGGGCGTGACAGGAAATCTCTGTTTGCGCCCTTTTTAATTGAATGGTTCCGTCAAAAAACCTGGTATTCAAAATCCAGGCGCACCGAAGGATCGGTCCCAAGTCCAGTATCTAAAATCCAACGTCAATTTTCAATTCTCAATTATCGAAACCAAACGCCGCCTTCGCTTCCTCATACGTCATATTTTCGTAGTTGAGGCGAGCGGCCTGGGCGCCGGGGACGAGCACGTAGCGGAACTCGTTGTTGCGCGAGGGTATGGCCGGAGTCGGGCGCTGCGGCGTGGTGATGGGCGTAGACCAGATTCTTATTTTGTTGAATGACAGCGCGAAGTCGATCATTTCTTCGGTGAATTGGGCGTAGACCCGTACGGGCAATTGTCGCACCTGATTGTTGTCGGTTTCAAGCTTGACGTAGACCAGCACCATCCCGCGGTCCAAAATTTCCTGAGACAGGCGCGGAGCCGTAATGTCGATGTAAGAGCGCTGTACCCCGAAAATATTGTCCGAAGTCCAGCTACCGGCTTTGGCCCAATTGGAGTAGATTATATTGGCCGTTCCCGTGGGACCGGTGGGGCCGACCCCACCAGTAGGGCCCTGCGTTCCGACAGGTCCGGCGGGACCGGCCGGACCGGCGGGACCTTTGCAGCCATTGAAAATCAGCACGCTGAACCAAAGTAGCACCAGCGTGGCGTAGTAGGTATATTTTTTCATAAAACGGATTTCCTTCCGGGGTTCGATTTTGTCGCAAAGGTCTTGATTTGAGCCAAGGCCCGCAACAATTGTACCAAAATTGAACGAATGGTGAGCTTAGGTATTACCTATCACCTTGCCCTAGTTTTGGCCGGAGGCGTTATCTTTGACCTCGATACGCTTTTCAATCCGCTACTTACCACTCATGTCCCAGCCTACCCGCAAATTATTCCTGCTCGATGCCTTTGCCCTGATTTACCGCGCCCATTTTGCCTTCATCAAGGCGCCCCGCGTCACCTCCACGGGCATGAATACCAGCGCGGTATTCGGCTTTACCAATACCTTGCTGGAAGTACTCAAGAAAGAACAACCTACCCACATCGGCGTATGCTTCGACACGCCCAAGCCGACCTTCCGGCACAAGCAATTCGAGGCGTATAAGGCGCAGCGTGAGGCCCAGCCCGAGGACATTACCATCGCGGTACCCTACGTAAAGCGGCTGCTGGAAGCGATGAACATTCCCTGCCTGCACGTGGACGGCTTCGAGGCCGACGACGTGATCGGTACCCTGGCGCGGCGCGCATCCGAGGAGGGTTTCGAGGTGTTTATGATGACGCCCGATAAGGATTACGGTCAGCTCGTGCAGGAGCATGTGTATATGTACAAGCCCGCCTTCATGGGCAACAGCGCCGAGAAAATGGGCATCGACGAGATCCTGAGTAAATGGAAAATCGAGCGCATCGACCAGGTCGTGGACATGCTGGGATTGATGGGCGATGCCTCCGATAACATCCCCGGCGTGCCGGGGGTGGGCGAAAAGACCGCCCAGAAGCTCCTGGCCCAGTACGGTAGTCTGGAAAACATCATCGCCCAAGCAGGCGAAATTAAGGGCAAGCTCGGCGAGCGTATCCGAGATAATAGCGAGCAGGCGATTTTGTCCAAGCACCTGGCGACCATCGACGTTCGGGTACCCATCGAGTTTAGCGCCGAGGCCCTGATTTGCGAAGCGCCGGATGCCGATAAGGTCAACACGCTTTTCGACGAATTGGAATTCAGGACCCTGCGACGTCGGGTACTGGGCGAAGATTCCGCACCCGCACCGGCCCAAGCTTCCGGTAAGGGTAAGCCCGGTCAGCTCGACCTGTTCGGGGCGGGGGCCAATCCCGACATTGCCGCCTTCGAAGGCTCCACGACCAGCAACCGGGCGGTGGTGGTACCCGATGTATTCAGGACCATCGCCAACAGCCTGCACGATTACCAAACCGTCGACACGCCGGAATTGATGGACAGCCTGGCGTACTACCTGAGCCAGCAAACGGAATTCTGCTTCGACACCGAAACTACCTCGCTTGACGCGCTGCAAGCCGAATTAGTGGGTTTCGCCTTTGCCTACCGCGCCGGGGAAGCATTTTACGTGCCCATACCCGAAGACCAGAAAGCCGCGCAGGCCATCGTCGAGATTTTCCGGCCCGTTATGGAGGACGAGTCTATTACCAAAATCGGGCAAAATCTGAAATACGATCTGATGGTATTGGAAAAATATGGGCTGGCAGTGAAGGGGCCACTCGCCGACACCATGCTGGCGCACTACCTGCTCGAACCCGAAAAGCGGCACGGCATGGACCGCATGGCCGAGCAGTATCTGAATTATCAGCCCGTCGCCATCGAGGCGTTGATCGGTAAAAAAGGCAAGAAGCAAGGTACCATGCGCGAGGTACCCATCGCCGACGTGACCGAGTACGCCGGGGAAGACGCCGACATTACGCTGCAGCTCCACAAGCTGCTGGTACCTGAACTGACCGAGAAAGCCGCTGTAAAACTATTCGAAGGCGTGGAAATGCCGCTCGTACGAGTACTCACCAGCATGGAAAGCGAGGGCGTCAATGTCGATACCGAAGCGCTGGCCGTGATGTCGCGGGCATTGGACGACGACATCAAGGTACTTGAAGCGGATATTTTCAGCCAGGCGGGCGCGGAGTTCAACCTTAACTCCCCGAAGCAGTTGGGCGAGATTCTGTTTGACAAGATGGAATTGGTCAAGAACCCAAAGAAGACCAAAACCGGGCAGTATGCCACGGGCGAGGACATCCTGTCCAACATGGAAAGCGAGCACGAAATCGCGCGCAAAATCCTGGACTATCGCGAGTTGCAAAAGCTAAAATCGACTTACGTCGACGCCCTGCCGCTACTCATCAATCCAAATACAGGCCGTATCCACACTTCCTACAACCAGGCCGTGACGGCTACCGGGCGGCTGAGTTCCACCAATCCCAACCTGCAAAATATTCCGATCCGCACCCCGCGCGGCCGTGAGATCAGGAAGGCGTTCATCCCCCGCTCCGACGAGTACCTGATCCTGTCGGCCGACTACTCGCAGATCGAACTGCGCATCATGGCGGCGTTCAGCGGCGACCCGAGTATGATGGAAGCCTTCAACCAGGGCCGTGACATCCACGCCACCACGGCCAGCAAAGTATTCCACACGCCGCTCGAAGACGTGACGGCCGACATGCGGCGACAAGCCAAATCGGTCAACTTTGGTATTATTTACGGCATTTCGGCTTTCGGGTTAGCCAAGAATTTGGGCGTTTCGCGCGGCGATGCGAGTGATATTATCAAAGCCTACTTCGAGGAATTCCCGGCCGTGAAAGCCTACATGGACCGCGTGATCGAGGACGCCCGCAAATTGGAGTACGTCGAGACCATCCTGGGCCGCCGACGCTACCTGGCCGACATCAATTCGCGCAACCAAACCAACCGCGGCTTTGCCGAGCGCAACGCCATCAACGCCCCTATCCAAGGCTCGGCCGCCGACATGATCAAGCTGGCGATGATCAACATTCAGGCATTCATGGAAAAAGAAGAACTCCAATCCCGCATGATCCTGCAGGTACACGACGAATTGATTTTCGACGCCCATCGCGATGAGCTCGATTTCCTAAAAACCAACGTCGAAAATCTCATGCAAAACGCCCTGCCCATGGAAGTCAAGATGGAAACGGGCATCGGGGTAGGGAAAGATTGGCTGGAAGCGCATTAAATGCACTTTCCTTAATCAGCTGGGGCAAGGTTCGGCCAGGAATTCTTCCAAGTCTTTCTTGTCAGCGGCGGTGTATAGGGTTGGGCAGCTTTTTACATAATCTCTGACTGCATTCTTGTATGCCTGACAATTGGCTTTGGTTGGATTGGAGGTGTAGGCTGTCAAAGTTTCGGAAAATTTAGTGACGTTGTTACCGCAGGTTTGCGGCGAAGGATCCGTGTCCTTATTTTTACTGCATCCTACCGTCAAAACTATGGCTAACGGAACGAGAAATTTGAGTAGCTTTTTCATTTGAATTGTTCGTTTTTTTTTATAACTGATTCAAATATACGAGCATACAAAACCCAACGCCATACGTACCTATTGAACGGCGGGTGCCATCGAGTAAGCAGCAAGATTGGCGCTGTACTTAATCCTTTTTTCCTTAAAAGTAAAGTAGAACTACCCTCCTTTCTGCTTCTTCCGAAAAATCGCATCTTATTCATGATGAAAGATTTATCAGTATTGGACGAAGTAAGCGACGGCATGATTTGGCGACAGCTGTTGAAAGGCGACGTCGAGGCCTTCGAATGCCTGATGACTACGCATTACGGCACGCTGTTTTGGTACGGGCGCAAATTTTCGGACGACGAAGAGTTCATTCGGGATAAAATCCAGGACTTATTTCTTTACATCTGGGAAAAGCGCCGAAACCTGAAAGCCGATGTTCCCGTTAAACCCTACCTCATGGCATCGCTACGGCGCATGATGCACCGTGCCCACGACCCGAAACTGGTACACCATCCCTCACTGGCCGACCATCCGGCACTCTTCGACGTAAAATTTTCGGTCGAGCGGGAGTACATCACCCGCGAATCGACCCTTTTGCTGGCTAAACGGATCAGAACTGTGCTCGACAAGCTCCCGCCTCGGCAAAAGGAGGTCATCTACCTCAAATTCTTCCAGGACCTTTCCCGCGACCAAATTGCTACGGTCATGAATATCGCTCCTCAAACCGTTTCAAATGTGCTACAAATTGCGGTAAAGCAGTTGCGTATTCACTGGAAAGGTTAATTTTTTCTTCTTTTTTTCATCCGGCTTATCTCACTGGCTAACAGGATCGTATAGCCTTATTCAATGTTTTCGTTCTATCTTTTATAATAAAAAGATAAAAATGTAATGGTATCGGCGCGTCCGGCGCGTCTATATAGGGGCAGAACCAATTGGAACTGCATGGACCCGTATCGTCACTTTTCAATACAAGACTTTATCTGGGACCAAGACTTCCGCGCCTGGGTATTGAATCCTACCCGCGCAAACTATCAAATGTGGAGTAATTGGCTGGCCGAAAATCCCGATAAGAACCACACTGTACAGCTTGCGCGCGAAATAGTGTTGGCCTTGCAATGCCGGGAGCCGGTACCCGACGAAATGGAAATCGAACGAACGATCCGCCGCACGCTTAACCAAATTGCCTGAATGCTTGTATAATCACACTTCAAACCCCAGCTCCCATTTCTTTATGAAGAAAGCTTTGGCATCCCGGCGGAATGCCTTTCTCCTTAGGTCCGCCGAAACACAACTCCTAAATTTTAACCAATCAAACAACCGATTATGAAAAGACTAGTACATTCTCAAAACGTACTGCAAAAGCTCCTCCGCACGACGGCCCTGCCGTTCGTGCTGGCGCTGTTTGTAATGGGTGCGGCCCTGCCACAGCAGGCCCAGGCTCAAGAGCGCATCGTACGCGGAACTGTCACCGACACCGAAAGCCAGGTACTTCCTGGGGTAAGTGTCGTAGTGAAAGGCACCACGCGCGGTACCACCACCGACGGTGATGGTAAATATCAGGTCAATGTTCCGAACAACAACACTACTTTGGTATTCAGCTTTGTGGGCTACGGCACCGCTGAGGAATTGGTAGGCAGCCGCAGCACCATCAGTCCTAGCCTCACGATTCAGGACGAAGTGCTGAACGAGGTAGTCGTGGTGGGTTACGGAACTCAGCAAAAGGTCAACCTGACGGGTGCCGTGGGTGTGGCCGGGGCCGAACGTCTCGAAAACCGCGCCATTGCTAATGCGGGCGAAGGTTTGCAGGGTGTGATTCCGAACCTGAACGTTCAGGTTCGGAATGGTGACCCTTCGGAGCCAACTCAGTTCAATATTCGGGGTTACGAGTCGATCAATGGCGGAGCACCACTTATCTTGGTAGACAACGTGCCGATGGACATCAACCGAATCAATCCCAACGACATCGAAAGCATTAGTGTATTGAAAGATGCCTCCGCCGCTGCCGTATACGGAGCTCGGGCCGCTTTTGGGGTGGTATTGGTGACTACCAAAAAAGGAAAAGCGGGTAAAGTGAGCGTCAATTTCAGTTCACAACTCTCGATGGCTAAGCCCATCTTTAACATGGACATCGTGACTGACCCTTACGATTACGTGCAGGCGAGGAACTTAGCCAACGAACGAACTTTCGGTAATCCCGCCTTTAACCCGGAATTTGTGGAAAGGGTCAAGCGGTACAGAGACAACCCCATCCCGGAAAACGAGTGGGAGGTCGTGGAAGGCGAATTACAATTCTACGGCTTCAACAATTATCAGAACCGGATCATGACTGATTACGCACCAACCAATCAGCAAGATATTTCGATCTCGGGGGGTAGTGATAAGGCGCGTTTCCTGGTTTCCCTGGGACGCTTCAGTAAAGATGGTTACCTGCGAATCAACAACGAGAAGTTCAAGCGCTACAACTTTTTGGCGAAAGCCGACTTCCAAGTCAACAAATGGTTGAACCTGAACAACAAGGTAGTTTTCAACTCACAGAACAGCGATAAGCCCGCATTCTACAACTGGGACGTAAACATCAACTCGCTGGCGCGGGTCAATCCGCTGGCAAAAATTCAATTCCCGGATCTGCCATTTTATCAGACACCCGGCGACCGCGATCAATACGAGCAGTATATCGGTAAGTACTTCGGCGGCACCAACTTTTTCCCTTATCTGCAAGACGGTGGGCGGGAGACGTTTACCAAGAATGACATTTGGCTTACGCAGGGCGTGACGCTGACCCCTTTCAAAGGTTTTAGGATCGTATCCGACTTCTCCTATAACATTTATAATCAGATGGATCAGAATGTCCAGAGCAAGATCGAGATCGTGGATGACGACCTGAACGCAGCGAATCCCCTTAGTAATGGGTTCAGTGGCGATGACTTTATCGAGAACACGAGTCGCTACAACCAATACTACGTTTTGAACGCCCGTGCCGAGTATGATCTGCCCACTTTCGGGAGGCACAACATCACGGCGATGGTAGGATTGAACCAGGAGCGGGGAATAAATCGACGACAGTTCTCTCAGGCCCGTCAGTTGATTACACCGCTGATTCAAGACTTGAATGCCACAACCGGCGTTCAGCAAACCGGCGGCGGCCAGTCACACGTGTCTTTGCGCGGCGTGTTTTACCGGCTTACCTACAACTACGATGATCGCTATCTTTTGGAAGCCAACGGACGTTACGATGGTACTTCACGCTTTCCCCAGGACAGCCGCTTCGGCTTCTTTCCGTCCTTCTCGGCGGGCTGGCGGATCAGCAATGAGAATTTCATGGCTGGCACAAACGCATGGTTGGACAACCTGAAGATCAGAGCCTCTTACGGTACTTTGGGAAATCAGACGATCCAGAACAATAATGGAAGTCAGAACTACTACCCTTATCTAGCTTCGATGGGTGCCAGGCAGTCCGAGTATATAATGAGCGACGGCAGGATTCCCATGGTATCTGCTGCCGGATTGGTGAGCCCTACCCTGACTTGGGAAACGGTAACTTCTCAAAATATAGGAGTAGACATCACCTTGCTCAGAAGCCGCCTGGATATGTCTTTCGATTACTACACGCGTGACACCAAAGACATGTTGATGAACGTTTCGCTGCCCGTACTATTGGGTACTACCGCACCTCAGTCCAATGCTGCCGACCTGCGTACACAGGGTTGGGAGCTGGCCCTCACCTGGCGCGACAATATCAAGAACGACTGGAAGTATGACGTAACCCTGGCTTTGTCTGACGCGCAGGCTACGATCACGAGGTTCGAGAACCCGACCGGAGCATTGCCCAACACCGGTGATCGCCGCTTTTACGTAGGCCAAAAGCTTGGTGAGATTTGGGGTTACGAAACCGAAGGGATTTTCCAAACCGACGACGAAGTAGCCAACCACGCCGATCAGACACGCCTGGGTAACAACTGGCAGGCAGGTGATATCAAGTACAAAGACTTGAACGGAGATGGTAAAATCGACGGCGGTGCTGGAACATTGGCCGATCCCGGTGACCGTACAATTATTGGCAATGAAACGCCTCGCCTTAGCTTTGGTATCAACACGAGCATATCTTACAAGAACCTCCGCCTGTCGGCTTTCTTCCAGGGAATTGGTAAAATCGACTACCTGCCGGGTAACGGCAACTGGACTTGGTTCTACCCCTTCAATGCGGGTCACGTCGAGAAGTACTACATCACCGATAGCTGGACGCCAGAAAATCGGGACGCTTATTTCCCGGCAGCGCACATCTCGACCAGCGATAAGAAGAATATTCAAGAGCAGTCTCGCTTCTTGCAGAACGCGGCTTACCTCCGGGCCAAGAACATCACATTGAGTTACGATTTGCCCTCGAAGCTTTTGAGTAAAATCGGCATGAGCCGGGCGCAGATATTCGTAGCGGGCATGAACCTCTTCGAGTTCTCGAAGATTCGCGCGCCGTTAGATCCCGAGACCATTCGGAATACGCGCATCGAGTATCCTATGCAGCGGATCGGTACGTTGGGACTTAATGTGTCATTTTAATTTAGTTTAAGAGTTGAAAGGTTTAAGTGTTTAAATCATGACGAATGACACTTCAACCTTTCAACCTTTCAACCTTTCAACAGTATTTACATGAAAAATATAATTCTAAAACTAGGCTTGGGCTGCCTGATGGTGCTGGCAGTCAGTGCCTGTAACGACGACTTCCTGGAAAGGTACCCGTTGGACCAAATCACCAACGAAACCTTCTGGAACACCGAAAACGACCTGATAGTGTACAACAATGGCTTGTACAACCTCATCCGGGATGATATCGACGTACCCATTCTGCATGGCCACCATGATGGTTTCGGTAGCCACTACGCCAGTATCTGGAATCAGGACGAATTCACGGACAACCTGGCCCCGCGCCACCCGCGCCACACCCGCTTTCAGCAAGTACGGGCAGGTATGCACCAAATTACCGGGGGCGACCAATGGTTCGGCTACGATGGTTGGAACTTTGTTCGGGCCATCAACGTGGGCATGGACAACTATAACCGGGCGAAGATTCCGCAGGCCACCAAGGACAAGTACATTGGCGAAGCCCGCCTGATGCGCGGCTGGTTTTACGCCGAGAAGGTAACCAAGTTCGGTGATGTGCCTTTCGTAGAGCGTGAGTTGAACGTCGACTCGGAAGAACTGTTCGCCGCCCGTACGCCCCGCGCTGAGGTAATGAAGAAAGTGTTGGAAGACCTCAACTTTGCCAGCACTAAGCTTCCCAACGATTGGGGCGATGGAAATGCACCGGGCCGCATAAACCGTTGGGCTGCACTGTTAGTGAAAGCCCGCGTGTGCCTGTTTGAAGGTACCTTCAACAAGTACCACGGCATTGGTGATTCCAAGATGTGGCTGGAAGAAGCCGCTAAGGCTTCTAAGGAGTTGATCGAGAAAGGCCCTTACCGCTTATACAGTACGGGAGATCCCAAGAACGATTACAATGCTTACCACCGCATGCTCGACCTGACGGGGAATCCTGAGGTGATCCAATGGAGGAAGTACAAAAGCGGCGTATTGAACAACAACGCGTTGTCATACTTCCGTAGCTATTCGGGGGGTATCACCAAAAGTATGGTGGATGACTACCTCTGCACCGACGGTCTGCCCATTGCGTTATCACCGCTTTATAAGGGTAACGAGACGATCGAGAATGAGTTTGAGAACCGTGACCCGCGCTTTCGTCAAACGGCCTTACACCCAGCCGACACGGAAAAGTATCGTTTCGACCGGGCAGATGGCCGCTCCTACCCTCGCCTGGAAGGGTTTCCGGGCGGAGGTGTGAAGTCCACGACGGGCTACCACATCATCAAGAACTACAACGCCGACGACTTGATTGGTAAGGCCTTCAACCAAGGCGAAATGCCCGCAGTGATCCTGCGCCTGGCCGAGGGATTGCTGATCTATGCTGAAGCCAAGGCCGAACTGGGTACCATCACGCAGGATGATCTCGATATTTCGATCAACAAGTTGCGTGATCGTGTCGCGATGCCACACTTGAAGTTGGGTGCCGTTCCAGTTGATCCCCGTTACGCAAAACTCGGCCTTTCGCCGATTATTGCCGAGATCCGTCGTGAGCGCCGCATCGAAATGGTTGTCGAAGGGCTGCGCTATCAAGATATTCAGCGTTGGAAAATGGGGAAGCTGTTGACGAAAAAGGACTACGGTATGCGTTGGAGCGAGGCCAATAAGGCGCGTTTTAGCCCAACCAACATGAAGACTTCCATCAACCCCGACGATGGCAAAGAGTACATCGACGTCTACAAAGGAACCGACTTCGAGAATCCCGTCTTTGACGAGGGCAAGCACTATTTTTGGCCGATTCCAATTGGAGACTTAGCTGCCAACCCGGCGCTGGGTCAGAATCCCGGCTGGGAGTAGGTATTTAATTAACAATGGACAATGGATAGTGGATAATTATTGTCATTCGTCTTGTTTTCATTCAGCCACCCGATTAGCATTAGAAAAGCTGATCGGGTGGCTTTCTTCTTTAAACACATCTGAACTCCATGAAATTAAAGAACAATGCTGACCAGTGGAAATCCTTAATATTCTTCGCTCCGCTAATTTTGTCAGTAAGTACCGCTTGCGCCCAAACCATCCCCGACCCACCCGCGCAACATCCACGCCTTTTGCTGATGGCGGGGGAAGAAGAAGCGATTAAAAAAACCATCGACGGCGATCCGGTCTGGCAGAAGGTACACCGCGCCATTCTCGATGAGTCCGATCGGATACTCCTCCTGGCGCCCGTGGAGCGCATCGTGGAGGGCCGCCGCTTGCTGAGCGTATCCCGCGAGGCATTGCAGCGGATTTTCAACCTGGCCTACGCCTACCGCCTGACGGGCAACGACAAGTACGCGCGCCGCACCGAAGCAGAAATGCTGGCCATCGCAAAATTCAGCGATTGGAACCCGACCCACTACCTCGACGTGGGTGAAATGACGATGGCGATGGCGATCGGTTACGACTGGATTTACCCCACGCTTTCATCCGAGTCGCGAAAGACGATTAGCCAGGCGATTATCACGCATGGACTCAACACCTCGCTCGATGATCGCTACAACGCTTTCCTCAAGGTGAGTAATAACTGGAATCAGGTCTGCAACGCGGGCATCACGTTCGGAGCGTTGGCAGTATATGAAGACGAACCCGATCTGGCGAAGCAGCTCATCAAGCGCGCCGTCAATTCCATCAAACTACCCATGCATGACTATGCGCCCAATGGTGCCTATCCCGAAGGCTACGGCTACTGGAACTACGGTACGACTTTCAATGTGCTGTTTCTGACCGCCTCTGGAAAAAGCGTTTGGCGACGACTACGGCCTTTCACGTCAGCCCGGCTTTCTTGAAACTGCCGCCTACTATGAAAACATGATCGGTACCTCAGGCTATTCCTACAATTACAGCGATTCGGGTTCGGGGCGCGGCAAGCTGAGTCCGGCGATGTTTTATTTTGCCAGGAAAAGCAACGATCCGTCCTTGCTATGGGTCGAGAAAGGGTACCTGCAGCAGACCGACCTGTCCGGTTCGGCCGACAACCGCGTGTTTCCACTGCTGATGCTCTACGGCTCCGGTGTTGCCTTTGGTAAAATTTCACCGCCCCGAAAAAAACTCTGGGTCGGGCTGGGCAAAACCCCGGTGGCTCTCATGCGGAGCTCGTGGGAAGATCCGAACGGTATTTTTGTCGGTTTCAAGGCCGGGACGCCTTCTATGAATCACGCCCACATGGACATCGGCTCCTTCGTGATGGACGCCGACGGCGTGCGCTGGGGGGGGGATCTGGGTTCGGAAAATTACAACGCGCTGGAATCGCGCGGCCTGAACATCTGGGGCAAGGATCAGGACGCCGAGCGCTGGACGATCAACCGCTACAATAACTTTACGCACAACACGCTCACCGTCGATGGCCAGCTTCAGCGCGTCGAGGGTTATGCCAAAATCGACGCCTCAGGCGAGAGCGACGCGCTGAAATACGCCGTCTCGGATATTTCAGAAGTGTACAAAGGCCAGCTCGCCGCCGCCCGGCGGGGCGTAGCCATTGTGGATAATGCCTACGTAGTCATCCGCGACGAAGTGAAGGGCGTTGGTAAGAAAGGGACGGTACGCTGGGTGATGCTGGCACCCGAAGATGTAGAAATCAGGGGTACCAATCAGGCGGTTTTGTCCAAAGATGGCAAGCAACTCACGTTACGGGTCGACACCCCCGCCAATGTGAAGTTGCAGACGTGGAGCTCCGAACCCACCAACGATTACGAGCGGTCCAACGAAGGCACGGTACTAGTCGGCTTTGAATACGAAGTACCCGCCGGACAATCGGTAGTACTACAGGTGAGCCTTTTACCCCAAAAAGTCGCTGGTACCGCAAAATCGTTCGACAAGTCTTTGACCGACTGGAGATAAACAAACCTTCATTTCATGAAAAAAATCATTTTTCTACTGGCGCTGCTGGCCGGCTTTTTTGTGGCCGAAGCCCAGGTAATCCCGCGCAATATTCTGGGGCAAAAATACCCTTTGGCCGAGATTGAAAAAATTCTCCTGCCCAAAGAAAACTACCACCCCTACCCCACGACGCCCGCCGAGTGGCAAGCGGCCGTGCCGGACTCGATTCTGAAAGGCATCGTGGAAGCGGGTGAGAAAAACCTGGGCTACGATTTTCCCGGTATCTCGGCCACCGTCTCGCTCGACTACGTACGCTCGGGCGATCGCGAGCGGCACCGCGACATTTCCTACGGCAAGCGGGATGCGCTGGTCGAACTGATTTTGGCGGAGAGCGTCGAAGGGAAGGGGCGATTTGTCGAGGCAGTTCTCAACGGCGTCTGGTCCATTTGTGAGGAAAGCTACTGGGGCGTTCCGGCGCACATCAGCAGCACGGGATTGCCCGACGTCGAGAATCCGGTCGTGGATCTCTTCGCCGCCGAAACGGCTTCACTTTTGAGCATGGCCGACTATTTCGTGGGCGACAAGCTGGATGCAATTAACCCGTTGGTGCGCAAGCGCATTTACCACGAAACCAATGTGCGTCTTTTCAAACCCATGCTCGACCACGGCGACACCTACCGCTGGAACACCAAGGGCAATAAGGTGAACAACTGGAATCCGTGGATTATGTCGAACTGGATTTCAGTACTTTGATTTTAGAAAAAGACCCTGCCCGCCGCGCCAACATGACCCACCGCGCCATGCTGGGACTCGACAACTACCTCAACGGTCTGGGCGACGACGGTGGATGCGACGAGGGCCCCAGCTACTGGACTGCCGCCGGGGCAAGTGTGTACGACTGCCTGGAAATGCTCGGTGCGGCCACGGAAGGCAAGGTGAATATCTACGCTCATCCGCTCGTGAAGAACATGGCGGCGTATTTCTACAAAGTACACATCGCGGGTTCCTACTTCGTCAACTTCGCCGATGCCGACCCCGTTCTAAGGCCCGATGGCCTGCTGCTCTCCCGCTTTGGCCGCGCCCTGGGCGATCAGCGCATGGAACGCATGGGCCAATGGGCCTTTGGGCAATTTCCCGAAGCAGCCACCGAACTGACGGGCCACCACCGCCCCCGCCGGATCGAAAATCTGCTGACGCTGCAAAAAATGGACGGCGAAACAGCACCATACGAACCCGTTCGCGACGCCTGGCTGTCGGACATCGAAGTACTTACCGCGCGCGATTCGAACGGGCTTGTTCCTGGCGACCCACGGCGGCCACAACGCCGAGAGCCACAACCACAACGATGTCGGCGATTTCATTTTGTACGCCAACGGCGCGCCTGTCATCATCGACGCCGGGCGCGGCAACTACACCGCCCGCACGTTCTCATCCCAACGCTACGAACTGTGGTTCACGCAATCGGACTACCACAACCTACCCATCGTCAACGGGTTCGGGCAGAAAGCCGGGCGCGCGTTTGCGGCACAGGACGCCAGGAGTACGATTTCGGATCGGGCCGCTTCTTTGTCGGCCGACATCGCCGCCGCCTACCCACCCGAGGCGGGCATCACCTCCTGGAACCGCGTGGTAGCACTCGATCGCGTCAGGAGTCGCGTGGAAATTACGGATGACTACGTACTGACGCAAAAGCCGAATTCTTTGCAGCAGATTTTCATGACCATCGCCGAAGTCGATGTTACCAAACCGGGAGAGGTACTACTTACCACGCCCCAGGGCCAGCGGTTCACCATCGGGTATGACGCCAAAAAATGGCGGGCTACCACCGAATTTCCGTCCACCGAGGGCATGGAGTACAAGAGTTTCAAGACCAAATGGGGCGGCCACCGGGTGCAGCGGATCGTGCTGACGGGCCAAAACCTGAAAGCAAAAGACAAGGTGCAGTTCGTGATCTCTAAGTAGATGTTGCGGGACGGGCGGTCTGCTGCGCGGCGGACCGCCCTTATCGGTAGCAAAGCAAGCGCCCATTTTTACTAAGAACTTATTTTCCCTACATTTCGGAAAATGTAAATCCTCGCTCGCTCCCCTGCCTCGTCATGAAAATCCTGATCGTCTGTACCAATCACGCTGATTATCCTAACAAAGAAACCAAGACGGGGCTCTGGCTGAACGAGTTGACGCATTTTTACGAAGTGTTCAACAAGCGCCGCATCGCGATGGATTTTGTGAGCCCGCTCGGCGGCGTTATCCCCGTAGACGCCCGTAGCATCGACCTCGACGATCACCTCAATAAAGCGCATTACGAAGATGAAGGCTTTCAGCAAAAGTTACTGACTTCGCTTTCGCCCGCTCAGGTGAAGGCCGACGACTACCAGCTCATCTACTACGCGGGCGGTCCCGGGGCCATGTGGGACCTGACCGACAACGCCGAATTACAAGCCATCACGGCCAGAATCTACGAGCGCGGCGGCTCGGTGGCGGCCGTCAGCCACGGCGTATGCGGCCTGTTGAATGTCAAGTTATCGGATGGTACCCGGCTGATCGAGGACAAGTACGTAACCGGATTCTCGAACGTGGAGGAAAAGCTGGCGAGCTTCGTGAGCGAGACGCCCTTTTACCTCGAAGACAAGCTCCGCGAGTATGGCGCGCACTACACCAAAAGCATGATTCCCTTCGTGCAAAACATCGAGGTCGACGAGCGGCTCGTCACCGGACAGAATCCCAATTCGACCGGAAAGGTGGCCCGTAAAATCATGGAAGAAATTTCTGAAAAATAATGAGATCCTACATCCTGGCCGAAACCAACTGGAAGGCCGTCAAAGATCAGTCGTTCGAGCTGGCGATCCTGCCCTGGGGCGCCACCGAGGCCCACAACTACCACCTGCCCTACGGTACCGATGTCTACGAAGCCAACCACATCGCGGCCGAATCGGCCCGCATCGCCTGGGAATGGGGCGCGAAGGTCGTCGTGCTACCGACGGTACCCTTCGGCGTCAACAGTGGGCAGACCGACATCCTGCTAAACCTCAACATGCACCCCAGCACCCAACTCGCCGTGCTCAACGACTTGGTGGAAGTACTCGACCGCCAGGGCATCCGCAAACTCGTGGTACTCAACAGCCACGGCGGCAACGACTTCAAGCCCATCCTCCGCGAGTTGGGCGTCCGCTACCCCAAGATGCACCTGAGCTTTGTCTTTTGGTTTAACATTCTGGATCGGAGCATTTACTTCGACGCAAAGGGCGACCATGCCGACGAGCTAGAAACCAGCGTGATGCAGCACCTCCGCCCCGACCTGGTACTTCCCCTCGATCAAGCGGGCGACGGCGCGGCCAAACAGCACGCCGTC
Organism: uncultured Cytophagales bacterium; assembly: GCA_963803495.1. Lineage (GTDB taxonomy): Bacteria > Bacteroidota > Bacteroidia > Cytophagales > Spirosomataceae > Persicitalea. The sequence continues at coordinate 4,561,590 of CAWDMP010000002.1, read as the reverse complement.
GCCGCCTTCCGCGAAGGCTGGGCGTGGAGCGAGCGCAAATGGTCGCAAGTCACCGCCGACACCGGCATCGGCGATCCCCGCCAAGCCACGCCCGCCAAAGGCAAGCGGTTTTTCAAGGATTTGACGGAGAAGTTGGGGGGCTTTTTTTATGAATTGGCGAAGGCGCAGGGGATGTACGAATAACTGTGGTACGGGCGGCTCGCCCGTTTACTCGATACTTTCTCTTTCTTAGTATACGTGATGTTCATGGGATCCCACCACAGATTAGGCCAACGTATAGGTGAAGGGGAACAGTATTATTTGGACCGCCCAGAGGGCTACGGGATAGTCGTCACTCGGTAAAACCGAGCGACTGCTGGAGTTTTTCTTGTGATCTCAATCAAATCAGACATCGAATAGAAAGCAGAATATTTGCTTCACTCCTCCTTTCTGGAAAACGGAATTTACATTTCAAGTCAGACCGAGCCTTTGAAAAAATTCCTCCTCTTCAACTTCCCTAACCTCACCAGCTAACAAATCATCCAACGTCAAATCCTCGATCGCCACCCGGATCAATCGCTGACAGGGATGCCCGACGGCGCGGGTCATTTTCCTGATTTGGTGGTACTTGCCTTCCGTGAGTGAGATGCGTAGCCAGGTGTGCGGGATTCCTTCGCGGTATTCGTAGCCACCGGGGAAAAGGTTTTCCGGTTCTTCGATGCGCTCTACCTGGCAGGGTGTGGTGGTGTAGTCGATGTTACCTTTGATGTGGATGCTGACGCCCGTCCGCAGTTTTTCGAGCGTGGCGTCGCTCACCTGGCGGTACACCCGTACGAGGTAGGTACGCGAATGTGGTACTTCACCCTGAAAAAGGAGTTTGGTAATTCGCTTGTCGGTCGTCAGAATCAACAGTCCCTCGGAATGATTGTCGAGCCGCCCGATGGCGTGGGTGCCCTCCGGGAAATCGTAGTCGATTTCGCCCAGCATCCGGCCTTCGCCGCCGATGAATTGGGAAAGCATGGCGTAGGGTTTGTTGAGGAGATAGTAGTGGTGCAATGGATTGGTGGATCGTAGACAAATTTTGAGTAGAAATTAACAACTATTCATTTTTGAAGTTAGGTACGTACCCGAAACATCTCAATTTTTTCCGGGTTTTATCCAAGGTACATTATCGGTTTCACTATGGAAACGCTGCATAGCTCTCGCTCTTCAAATCAAACCGCGCCATCCCACGCTTGGCCGGAAGGACGCGATTTGTGGGAAGACTTCAAAGCAGGCGACCGGGCGGCTTTCGATCATTTGTACCAAACCAACATTCAAAGCCTTATCCGTTACGGCCGCAAGATCACCGACGATCGTAGCATGGTGCAGGATTGTATCCAGGATCTTTTCGTCGAACTTTGGGAAAGTCGCAAAAGCATCGCCCAGGCCAACTCGATCAAATATTATCTTCTCAAATCGCTCCGTTACAAGATTGTTCGGCAGCTCCAGGGCGAGTGCTCCGAAACGTTGGACGAAACCCAATTTCCCATTCACCACGACAACGCCGAGAATTCGCTGCTCAGGCAGGAAACATCCCTCCTGCATTCCAGGCAACTGACTGCCGCCCTCAGTAAGCTACCCAAACGGCAGCGGGAGGCGATATACCTGCGGTATTTCGAAGAACTCGACAACGAGGCGGTGGCGGAGGTGATGGGCGTCAACTACCAGTCGGCCTGCAAATTTATCTATACTGCCCTTAAAACCCTGCGCGTGCGCATGCAACTTTCCGCCTTGATTCCGTTCATATTACCCTTTTTCAATTTTTCTTGAAGATTTTTTGAAAAAAATGGATTAAAGTAAGTCCATTCCTACACTCAGTCTTGTAAACCAACCGCAAGCCCGATGCTAGGCGATTTTTCAAAATTTGATATAGAAGATTTTGCCTTCCACGAATCCTTTCAGGATTGGGTGCTGACGCCCGATTCGGAGTACGACCTTTTCTGGAAAAATTATCTGGCTGCTCACCCTTACCAAACCGACAAAATCCTTTCGGCCCGGACTCTGGTACTTGAACTGAAAGCCACCCAGACAGCCCCACCCGATACGGAATTGGCCCACGCCATCTGGCAGAACATCCAGGAACGTACCCAACCCAAACAGCGACCGCTTTGGTACCAGTCAGTCGCCTGGCGGGTCGCCGCTTCGGTACTATTGGTGCTGGGGCTGGGCGCATCGCTGTGGTGGTCAAATTCGACCGAGTCGACTGACGCAGCAGAACTGGCTGAGGCGCGATCCAGCGAGCGCCGCCTTTTGGAGGAGGTCAACCATACAGACAAAGTGCTCATCGTGCACCTCAGCGATGGTAGTGTGGTGAGCCTGGGCAAGGAAAGTCGCCTGACGTACCCCGAGCAATTCGACGCCAGGCAGCGGGTCGTGCAGCTGAGCGGCGAGGCGTTTTTTGAGATAAAGAAAAATCCTGCGCAGCCATTCCTGGTGTACGCCAACGAGACCGTCACCAAGGTACTCGGCACGAGCTTCCGGGTAGAAGCCTACGACGATGCGCCCGATGTGAAGGTGAAAGTGAAGACGGGCCGAGTGTCGGTATTTGCCAAAAAAGACTTTGAGGACGAACCCGACAAAGCACAACGCACGGGCGTAGTACTGACGCCCAACCAGCAGGCCGTTTTCCTGAAAAGCCAAATCCAACTCAGCAAAAGTCTGGTCGCCGCGCCGGAGCTGCTGCTGCCACCGGGGCAGAAACCCTCTTTTGATTTCAATAACACCCCTTTGCAACAAGTTTTCGAGGTACTTGAAAAAGCCTATGGCGTAGAAATCGTGGCCGATTCCGAACTCACCGCCCGCCGGGCACTCAGCGTGAGTATGGAGGACGAGACGCTCTACGAAAAGCTGGACGTGATTTGCCTGACGCTGGGACTAACCTACCAGATCGTGGATGCGAAGGTGATTGTGGAGAATGGCAAGAAGTAAAGGCTCTTGAGATAAAGGACGTTCGACACTCGACTGTCTGGCCTCTCAAAAATCCGGCATCCATTGTCCAGCATCAAAAGTCAAGCGTCAAATATCGAAAGCCAACAATACACCTTAAACCCTTAAACAAGCATGAAAACAGCTTAATAAAAAAATGGCCGGCAGTGCGCTAACACTACCGACCGAAAACTGCTCCCGAACGGCCCGGCAAGGCCACGGGAAATGTTTTGCCGATTGCCTATTTCTAACCAACAAAACTTTCAAAATTATGAAAAAAAAACGACTACCCGTCGAAGTACTTCTGGCTATGGTTAAATTCTCCTGCTTTCACCTGTTTATTGTGATGCTGACCTTCGGGATCAGTCTGGCGGAGGAGACCAATGCCCAGGAACTACTGGCCCGTCCGGTTTCGGTCAAGCTATCGAACCAGGATGTGCGTACCGCCTTAAGTCGGATTGGAAAATCCGCCGATGTGAAGTTCAGCTACGATCCCGCGCTGATCCGAAATGCCGACCGTGTGAACTTGACTGCTAATAAGGAGCCGCTGGCTAAGGTTTTAGACAAAATCCTGAACCCGCTGCGCCTCACTTACGACGTATCGGGCAAGTACATTATCCTGACCCGGATCGAAGCGCAGACCATACGCCAGATTCAGAGACGAGTTGCCCCGCTGACGATTCCGGTCGACATAACCGTGTCGGGTCGGGTGACCGACGCCAAGACGGGTGACGGACTACCCGGCGTAAACGTGCTGATCAAAGGTACCCAGCGCGGTACGAGTCCACGAACCAGGATGGAGAGTACAGCGTGGATGTACCCAACTAGCACCGCTACCCTGGTGTTCTCGTTTGTGGGTTACGAACCGATCGAGCGCTCCGTGGGCAATCCGACCACCCTGAACATTTCCCTGGCTCCCGGATGAAAAACTACTCAACGAGGTAGTCGTAGTCGGCTACGGTACCCAGGGACGCGGCGAGCTGACGGTGTCGGTGTCACAGGTGAAGGGTAAGGAACTGCAAGACGTTCCCCAGACCAACTTCACCGAAGCCCTCGCGGGACGCGCGGCTGGTGTGGATGTGGTAACGGGTTCGGGCGCACCGGGCGCGGGCAGCAAAATCCGTATCAGGGGAGCCAACTCGGTCAATTCCAGCGCCGATCCGTTGATCGTGATCGACGGGTTTCCCGTCGCGGCCGGTTCGGGCGATTTGTACTCAGGATCGCGCATGGGCATCTCGGGCGACCGCACGGACATTTTATCCATGATCAACCCGAATGACATCGAGTCCATCGAAATCCTGAAGGACGCCGGAGCTACCTCCATCTACGGAGCGCGGGGCGCGAACGGCGTCATCCTGATCACGACCAAAAGCGGCCGTACGGGTTCGAGCGGTATCAACATCCGCGTCAATACGGGTATCCAGACAGATGGCTAACTCCTGGGATCTGCTGAACGCCACGCAATTTTCCGAGTTGCTCTACGATGCCTATGAACGTGGTGGCGTGAGACATAGAGAACCGAGCTTTCAATCCCGGTCAGCGGCAGGCGATTCCCACCGACTACAACACCAACTGGCTCGACGAGGTACTTCGCACGGGTTCCATTCAGGATTATAGCCTGACCTTTAACGGGGCTTCGGACAAGACCAACTACTCGGGTTCGGTCGGGTACCTCGATAATCAGGGATTGATCAAATCAAATTTCTACAAACGATACTCTGCTCGCTTCAACGCCGAATCGAAGGCCTGGAACGACAAAGTACGCTTTGGCCTGAACACCAACCTGTCGTACGTCGATCAGAAGGCCATCAGCAACAACCGCGTCTTCGACCGGGCCATGCAGATCGCGCCTAATTACCCGGTACGTTTCCCGAGCGGACAGTTCGAAGGGTTTTACACTACCTCCGATGGCGTAATTAGCGCCTATGATGAGCTGTGGGGTAACAACTACGGGGTTGCCGCGTCGGATGCTCTGAACCTTGCGACGCCTTACCTGGATATCGATATTGCCAGGGCCCCCATCAATACGGCCCGGATGATTGCGAACGGGTTCCTGAGCATCGAACCGATCAAGGGGCTGGTACTCAAGTCGTCGGTCGGTACGGATTTGAACTACACGAAGATGAAGTTCCTGATTCAGAACATCGGCCCCTTTCGGCCCACGGGCGGCTCGCTGGAACATAAGCAGAGCCAGACCTACTCCTGGCTGGTCGAGAACACGGCTACCTACACCAAGCAGTTCGGCAAGCATTCGATCACGGCCCTGGTGGGGCAGTCGGGGCAAAAATTTCAGAAGGAAGGGCTGGGTATCGCCGTGGAAGAGGCCGCTAGCCGGGTAAGATTTTGGTGGGTAACAATCCCTTCTTCGTGGACGGGTTTTCGTTCAATAACGGCCAACAGGATCGTTTGACCGACTCGCACAAATTTGCCGACGTATCGGAGTGGACCGTCGCCTCTTACTTTGGCCGCCTGAACTATGCCTATGAGGACAAGTACCTGCTCACCGCCACCGTGCGGCGCGACGGCTCGTCCAAGTTTGGGCGTGACAGCAAGTGGGGCGTGTTTCCCGGCCTGTCGGCCGCCTGGAACCTGCACAATGAGGAGTTTTTCAATGTACCCAGCCTCAATCTGTTGAAGCTACGGGGTAGCTGGGGCGTCGTGGGCAACCAGGGCATTCGCCAACTTCCAGTCGCAGAGTTTGCTACGTTCGATTCCGTCCTACCTGGTCGGCGTCGTGGTTGCCGGTACTTATACCGCCGAAGCGGGACTTGCCGATCCGGCCCTCTCCTGGGAATCGACCCGGCAGGTGGATATTGGAATCGATGCCCGGATTTTCAACCGATTCAACATCACGACCGATATGTACTGGAAGAAAACCTCCGACCTGCTTTACGGCCTGAGCTTACCTTCTTCTACTGGATTTACCGGTATCCAAACCACCAATCTGGGCTCGCTGGAGCAAGTTGGTTTCGAGTTCTCGATTTCGGGTGATGTGATTCAGGGAAAAAACACCAACGGCTTCAACTGGTTTGCGGCTCTGAACATGGATCACCTGACGGGTAAGGTCACGGAGCTTCCACCCAACAACCCGTGGGTAGGTCAAAGGATCAGAAGCTATCTCAACGAACCGATCGGTGCGCTGTATGGCTACGAAGTAGATGGAATCTATAATTCGCAAGCTGAATTGGATGATCCGAACAATCCGTTCAAGGCCGCTCAACTAGGCGACTACAAGTACCGCGATATCGGTAGTACCAGCGAAACGGGTGAGTTCCTGACGACACCCGACGGCAATATCACGGAGGCCGACCGTACGGATCTGGGCAACGTGAATCCGATCCTGAGCCTAGGCTTCAATAACACATTCAATTACAAGAACTTCGATCTGACGATGTTTTTCCGTAGTTCTATCGGCAACAAGATTTATAACCAAGCCCGGCGCGAACTACTCGACACCAAGGGAGAGCGCAACACGATCACCGAAGCGCTCGAACCGCTGGACACCAACCAACAACAGCCAGACGATCCAGGCGGCCAACAGCAACCGTCGTGACCCGACGGGCGACGCGCCGATCAGCATTTTCGTCGAAGACGGCTCGTTCGTGAGGTTGCAGAACCTGACCTTCGGTTACACGCTGCCCGTGGCATTGGGTAATCGGATTGGTATCAAGAACATGCGGATCTACACCAGCGTCAACAACCTATTCGTGCTGACAGGCTACAAGGGTCTCGACCCTGAAGTGTCGGGCGACGACATTGTTAAACAAGGGGATGTTACCCTCGTCCCCGGGTGTCGACACCAGTACGTACCCCCGCCCACGGATATTTTCGCTGGGACTTAACCTAGGTTTTTAATTAGTGAATGTCGGAATGCAGGAATGTCGGAATAAGAAATTTACTCATTCCGACATTCCGACATTCACTAATTCCGACATTCACCCAATCACTCATTCTATCATTAATTTTATCATGAAAAACATAGCAAAAATCACGGGAATGCTGGCGTTGCTGCTGGTATCGGGAAGCTGCAAAGATTCCTTTCTGGACGAAATCCACCCCACCCGGGAATCCGCCGATGCGTTCTTCCGCAACGACGATGAGGCTCAGCAGGCCGCCGTAGCGATGTACGAGTACATGAACAACCTGCACGGTGCTACGGGAGACTCGTTTTTAGGGGCCTTCGATATGCTCCGGGGCGACAACCTAACCTTGCCCAAAAATGCAGGGAACAACGGCCTCATCAACTGGCTGACCCTCAACTACAACGCCGAAACCAACCGGGCCAACGATGGCTGGCGCGACAGCTACCAGGCAATCTACCGGGCCAACTGGATCATTGGCAACCTGGAAGGCAACGATGCTGTATCGTCGGAAGTAAAAAGCAGGGTGTTGGGTGAGGCGTACATGATGCGCGGTTATGCCTACCTCAACCTGGCGCACCTGTTCGAGGAAGTACCGCTGATGCTGGAACAAACTACCGAAGCCACCTACTACCCTGAGAAAGCCACCAGCGAGCAGGTTTGGGCGCAGGTCGTCAAAGACCTGGAAGAATCGATCAAGGGCTTGCCCGCCCCCAAGGCCAACTTCGTGGACGGTCGGGGCAACAAAGGCGTCGCCCACGCCCTGCTGGCCCGCGCCTATCTGTACCGCACCCGTCCTGGTAACGCTCAGTTTTGGGACAAAGTGAAGGAACACACCGCAGCCGTGGAGAACCTGGGCGTGTACGGCCTGGAACCGATGGACAAGCCCGACGAGTTCAGAGATATTTTTGTTTACACGAAAGAAGACCGCTGGGTAAAGAACAGGGAAATGATTTGGGCGGCGGGTTATGTCTATGGCCCCATTTATGGCGGGCTACCATTCTTGTACCGAAATCTTTCCGGCTTGGGCAATCTGCACGTGCAGCCCGTAGGGCGGCGGGCCATCATGGTCGTCAACGAGAATGAAGCGACCTACCTGCCAGGTAACGGTCGCGACGGACGGGCGCGCTACGCCGCGAGCCCTGCCCTGTCGAACATCATGATCGACTACAACAAGCTAGGCGACCACCGAACCGAAGAATTTTTATTTTACCCCAAATACAACGACTACGCCCTGCGCACGAGCTCGGATCCCACGTCGGTGTTTGTAAAGGAAGTGGTCAATACCGATTCGCTTTATAAGAAAGCCATCGAGACCAACGGGGCAGCGGGCGAGTACCTGCACATCAAGAAGTTTGCCATCAAAGAGTTCATAGGTACCAATATCTGGGACGGCGGCTATCACCATCCGCTCATGTACCCCATAATTCGCTACGCCGATGTGTTGCTGATGCGGGCCGAGGCAGAGTTCAACCTCGGCAACGAAGGGAGTCGCGAAGCAGTATCTTGAAGAGGATCACCGACCGCGCGGGCTTTGCACCTGGCTATCTGGATACCTTTTCGGGAGCTGCCCTGCGCGCCGAAATCCTGCAACAGCGCCGCGTAGAACTCTTCTTCGAATCGTTGCGGGTTCCCGACCTGGTTCGCCTCGATCAATTCAAGCCGCCGTTTGTGGGTACTTATCCCGGTTCGGTGCCGTTTGAAGAAAAGCTGCGCGTGGTACCCATTCCGCGTCGGGAGCTGGACAACAACCCGAATCTGGTGCAGCATCCGCTGTGGCGGTAGGGTTGGTTGTGTAATAGTTAAATTGTCATCCTGAGCGTAGTCGAAGGATGTTGAGCGGAAGTCCCGGTTTGGGGCTTCCGCTCTTTTTTTATGATAGTCTGCTGTTTCTATTCGGGAACGCTGCTACGGGCTGAGTTAAAAAAAGTTAAGAGCTGGCCTCCGCTATGGAAAGTGCTGCCAATCCGATTAGATTTACGAGCGAGTTGGTCGTTCCATCGCTATCTCTATCCTCAAAGACGACATTATGCTATCTCGACAAAAAATCAATCTGACTGTGCTGTATGTGCGCCTGCATCTGCTCGTTCCGTTTCTCGTTGGTGTTCCCACGCTTCTGTTCCAATACCAAGCCGGTACGTTCGCACCTATCTTTTTTTGGTTCAAGCTCATAACTTCCCTTGGTTTCGCGACACTGCTCTACTTTCATCGCAAACAGAAAATGGTTTTTTACCAAAACTTCGGCCTTAGCACCCGATCTTCTAGTGTTTGTGCTTTTCACCATCGACTTTACCCTTTGGATCCTGATCTCGTATGCCGTATACCTTGGAAGCCGATAGCATTCAACTGTCCTACGGCCATCAGCGAATTCTGGGGGATATCTATCTCAAATGTGAAGTAGGTAAAATCGTAGGCTTGCTGGGGCGTAACGGATCAGGGAAATCCAGCCTCTTAAAAGTCATTTTTGGCGTACAGCCCGCTGATTCAAAGTCGATACGAGTCGACGGGCTTTATTGTCCGAAGCCCTACCAGGTTGAAGGACTCGTCTTTTACGTACCGCAAGGTGCTTTCCTACCGAATTTGAGCACCTCGCGGCTGTTTCGCATCCACAAAGTGGATTTCGACGTATTCATGGGCTACTTCCCTGATTACGTTCTTCTTAAAAATCGAAAGATGAATGAATTATCCACGGGTAAAAGAAGAATTATTGAAATCTACCTGGGGATCATGAGCCGAACGAAATTTACTCTTATCGACGAGCCGTTCGCGGCGTTGGATCCAAGAAATATGGAGAAAATAGCATCACTCATGCTTAGCCAGTCAGACTGTAAAGGGTTTTTGATCACCGATCATCGGTGGGAAGATGTGTGGGAAATGAGCGATGCGTTATATTTTTTGAAAGGTGGCAAAACTTATCCGCGTCAGGAGGAGCAAAACCTGGACATGTGGAAGGATTTCCTAGCCATTTAAAAACAGTTAGGTTTAGCATTAGATCGACGGGCTTGCTCACTTACTTATAGAAAGCTGAATCTTCGTCCCGCCCTATGAAAAAGTACATCCTGCTAATTATGATTTGTGTCCTCAGCTTTGAGAATAGTCAATGCCCAGACCCAAGTTCCCCCAATCGGTACCGACCACTTCGGCACCACGGAGGTACTTTGGGATTTGAAAAAACCTGAGTGCCGCGCCTGCCTTTTCTTGGCAAGACTCCACTTGCCTCGGTGCGCTCGCTGACCTACGAGAGCGTCGACTACCTGGGCCGGCCGACGCGCGTTTTTGCCTATTATTCCGACCCTGACCTCCTGATGGGAAAAAGTACGGACCGCCGGTTTCCCGGCATCGTGTTGGTGCACGGTGGCGGCGGAAAGGCCTTCAAGGAATGGGTGGAAAAGTGGGCCGCCGATGGCTACGCCGCCATCGCGATGGATCTGGGCGGTAAGGGAGCCGATGGTAAGTTCCTAGAAAAGGCCGGCCCGGATCAAACCCACGACATGAAGTTCACGGCCATCGAAAACGGCAATCCGCGCAACGTGTGGAGTTACCACGCCGTGGCCAGCGTGATTCTGGCCCACTCGCTGACTGCTGAACCGTCCGGAGGTACTTTCGGACAAGACGGCCCTGACGGGTATTAGCTGGGGTGGGTACCTGACCTGTCTCGTCGCTAGCCTGGACGACCGCTTCAAGGCCGCCGTTCCTGTGTACGGCTGCGGGTACTACGACGAGTCGGATGTGTTCGGGCAGGATTTCAGGGAGCTTTCGCCCGAGGCCGCGAAACAATGGATGAAGTACTTCGACCCTTCGTCATACCTATCCTACGCGCGGGTTCCGCTCTTGTTCATGAATGGCAACAAAGATCGCTTCTACAACGTCGTGCCCTACGCCAAGACCTACGCCCTTCCCCTAAGTACCGAGAAGAACATTTGCTACCAACCCGATATGGCCCACAGCCACTACCACGGCTGGCAGCCGATCGAGGTGAGGTACTTTGTCGAATCAAAAATCAATGGCGGTGTTCCTTTGCCCAAGCTGGAACCCGTCAGGAAAAACGGGGCAACTGTGCAAACTACCCTCAATGCGCCCATCGGCCTGCGCTCCGCGCGGTTTTACTACTCTTCCGATACGACTACCCCCAACAAAGACCGCACCTGGAAAGACGTAGCGGCGCAGGTCGATACAGAACAGGGAACGCTCACCGCCGAAGTACCCGACGCGGATTTTGCCTACGGTTTTTTCTACGTCATCGACCACCGGGAGGTATCAGCTTCGAGTCCGATTTGGGTGAAGGGAACATTATAGTATGGTGATGAAGAATGCCTTTTTCGCGTAGACGCTGTGGCACAATAGAGCGGCCATCAAAATTGCGCTGGCAAGCGAAATAGTTTTTTTTAATTTCATCACATGTACTTTTCGAGATTGGTTCGTGGAGTTGACTGTTCGCCGATAGTAGGTTGTAACGCTCAGAAATAATAATTTCCGCTCCGGGATAGATTACTCTACAAACAAGGCATCCATCGTCAACTCATTCTGCACCAATCCAGCCGCGTAGCTGTTTTTCTTCAAACCGAAAGTAGCCACAAACGTCAGAAAAACTGATTTCCGGGTTCCCGTCTCGGCTCTGAAGGCACCGACTTTGTTGCGAAGGGTTTCGGCGTACTTTTTATTTATCTCAAAAGGATTGATCGAAAACTTCATCTCGCAAAGGTTGATAACCTGATCGCGGCGGTCGATGACGAGGTCGATTTGGGCACCGGGCTCGTTTCCCTTACTGCGCCAGGAAGACGTTATGGTTTGTACGCCGCTGATGCCGAGCGCCTGCTTGATTTGGGGAAGGTGGTACAGGCAGACTTGCTCGAAGGCGTAGCCACTCCATGCCCGGTAAGCGGGCGAGTCGATCATGGTCAACCAGTTGTTTTGGTCGAGAAGCTGGGTTTTGTCGATAAAGCGTAGATAGAAGAGTGAGTAGAAATCGAACGAGTTGGTACAATGCGTTTCGAGACTTGTTTCCGAAGGGCGCGTATTTTCGGATAAATCCGCTTTCTTCCAATTCTTGCAGAAGCCGCGTCGTGCTGCCCGCGTCGGGCAGTTTGGTGGCGGCGATGATTTCTTTGCGCGTCAGCCCCTTCGCTTTCTGAGCCAAAGCGTTTACGATATCGAGGTGCCGCTCGTAATTATTGAATAGCGCGCGGTAGAGGTTGGTAAATTCGGTGCGCAGCAAGCCGTTTTCTGAAAAGCCAATTTGCTCGATGTTCTGCATTGCGCTCCGACTAGACGAGACTTCATCCCAGTAAAAGGGAATGCCGCCCATGAACATATACAACCGAATAATTTGGTAGCGATCCAGTACCGAATCGCGCGATTTCAGGAACAATTCGCATTCGTACAGGGTGAAGGGTACTATTTTGAGCCGCTTGGTCACCCGATTGTGCAACCCGCCCCGGTTGTTGATGAGTTTGTGCAGCATCCACGAAGTAGCCGATCCACAAGCAATCAGCACGATGTCGCTGCGGGCCGATGCCCAGCTATTCCAAAAGTGCTCCAACGCCTGCACGAACCCCGAACCGTGGGTATCGAACCAAGGCAGTTCGTCGATGAAAATAATTTTTCGGGGTGTATCGAGTTTTTCGAGGTACCCGATCAACTGTTGGAAGGCTACCAACCAATTATCTGCCTGTTCGGATTCGTTGTTGGCGTCGTATTTTCTGAGCGCTAGCTGAAAATTGGTAAGCTGCTGCGTGAGCGTCGCGTTGGCCAGCCCCGTTACCTGAAAGGCGAAATCGTTTTCGAAAGCCGTACGGATCAGGAAAGTCTTCCCTACCCTACGCCGTCCGTACACCGCCGCGAACTCTGACTTGTTGGAATCCAGGAGTGCATGAAGCACTACTAAATCCTGTTTTCTCCCAATCAATTGCTGCATCCTCGCTCAAATTTGGCTGTAAGTACACAAAAATACATACTTACAGCCAGATTCTCTCGCAAATCTGGCTGCAAGTACCTAAAAATACCCACTTACCGCCAAATTCAGGAAGTCATTCCGGCAGTTTCATCGCCGTCTGAATCAAATTACTGGCGCACTTGGCTACAATTTTACCTTCCGAAGTCACGAGACGGCCCGCGCAGTGAATGACGGTACGGCCCGCGCGGATCACCTCGGCGTGGGCGGTGAGCGTGTCGCCCTGCCGGGCCGCGCTCAGGAAATCGCAGTTGAGATTGACGGAGGTGTAGGCAAATTCGCGCCCTAGCGTAAAGACCATCATGCCCACGACATCGTCCAGAATGGCGGCCGATACCCCGCCGTGCAGTACCCCCATCGGGTTGGTCATTTCTTCGCGGATTGTGAATTCGACGCTGATTTTGCCGATGTCGACCGCCCGCAGGGTACCGTTGAGCCAGCGGCCCATCGGCGAAATACTGGTGCTGAGACTTTGGCCGATTTGAGAGCGAAAAAAATCGAGACGGGGGTTTGTTTCGGGTGTGGCGTCCATATTGGTAGCGATATTATGGAGATGTTAAGTTATATAGTGAAAGGTTCAAAAATAGGAATAATCGTAGAATAATGGCCCAAATAGTGCATAATTCGTGTATTTTATTGCGGAGGTATTCGGGGTAATTGTTACCTTTGGGCGTTTTTTGGAGGCTGATCGACTGGCGTCTCTCGCTGATGTCCGTACATAAATCGTAATATATCACCGGAAAGCCATCCGGGCCTCATCCATAAAATCAACAAATTCATTCCCTCTCTATGAATTACGAATTGTCCCAAATTCCCGACCGTAGCCAGAAGCCCCGCCAAAACGGCATCACGATGGTGATGGACAAGGGGCTAAGCGTTCGGGAAATCGAGGATATGGTTTCGGTCGCCGCGCCGCACATCGACATCGTGAAACTGGGCTGGGCTACTTCGTTCGTAACGCCCAACCTCGACGACAAGCTGGCCGCCTACCGCAACGCCAACATTCCCGTGTACTTCGGCGGCACGCTCTTCGAGGCCTTCGTGGTCCGCAATCAGTTCGACGATTTCCGTCGCCTGATCGACAAGTACCAGCTGCAATACGCCGAGGTGTCGGACGGCTCGGTCGAGATGCCCGCCGAGGTGAAGTGCGAGTACATCCGCACGCTGGCCGAACAGGTCACGGTACTGTCGGAGGTCGGTTCCAAGGACGAGGAGAAAATCATCCCGCCCTACAAGTGGATCAAACTCATGCGCGCTGAACTGGAAGCCGGTGCCTGGAAAGTGATCGGCGAAGCCCGCGAGGCGGGTAACGTGGGCTTGTTCCGCGCCAGCGGCGAGGTACGCCAGGGACTGGTGGAGGAAATCCTGACCGAAATACCCAGCGACCGCATTCTGTGGGAAGCGCCGCAAAAAGCGCAGCAAGTGTGGTTCGTGAAACTGCTCGGCGCCGATGTCAACCTCGGTAATATTGCTTCCAACGACCTGATTCCGCTCGAAACCATCCGCCTGGGTCTCCGGGGCGACACTTTTTCTTTTTTCCTTAACCAAGACACCCAACAAACATGGAAATTATCAGCCAAATAGTCGACTTTTTCCTGCACCTCGACAAGCACCTTTTCGACATCATCGAGGAGTACGGTACGCTTACTTACCTCATTCTTTTCCTGATCATTTTCACCGAAACCGGCCTGGTGTTCATGCCCCTGCTACCGGGCGACTCGCTGCTGTTCGCGGCCGGGGCGCTGGCGGCTTCCACGGGCGCGCTCAATGTATGGGTCATCATCCCGCTGCTGATCGTGGCCGCGCTGCTGGGCGACAACCTCAACTATTTTGTAGGCAGTAAGCTGGGTGCGCAGATCAAGCAGCGAAAGCAGATTCTGTTCCTTAAGCACGAGTACCTGGAGCGCACGGAGGCATTTTACGAAAAGCACGGCGGCAAAACGGTCATCATGGCGCGCTTCATCCCGATCATCCGCACGGTAGCGCCGTTCGTAGCGGGGGCGGGCAGCATGCAGTATGGCAAATACATCACCTACTGCGTGCTTGGAGCGTTGCTTTGGGTACCTTCACTGACGCTACTAGGGTTTTTCTTTGGCAATATCACATTCGTCAAGAACAACTTCGAACTCGTTATTTTCGGCATTATCGGCTTGTCGGTGCTACCCGTTTTGTGGGGCATTGTGAAGGCCAAATTCCTGACGCCGAAAACGGCCTGACCTTACTAAAAAACTATTTCCTTCAAAACCCCGATTCCACCAGGACGGGGTTTTGGAGTTTTATCAAGAAATTGATTGACTCAGACACCTTCCATTCATAATTCATCACTCATAATTCATCATTCTAAAAGATGAACTTATACGGACTTATTGGAAAGCCGCTGACGCATTCTTTCTCGAAGCGCTATTTCGCCGAAAAATTTGGGCGCGAAGGCATTACCGGCAGTCGCTACGATCTTTTCCCGCTCGACGACGTCGATGAACTACCCGCGCTTCTATCGTCATACCCCAACCTGCGCGGCCTCAATGTCACGATCCCCTTCAAGCAAGCAGTGGTCCCCTATCTCGATAGCCTCGACGAACATTCGGCGGCCCGGATTGGGGCGGTCAATACGATCAAGCTGTTCGCGGATGGCTCCACGAAGGGTTATAACACAGACTACTACGGCTTCAGGCAGTCGGTGGACGAGTGGCTCGACCGCCGGGGCGAGAAGTGCGAGGGCATGAAGGCGCTTGTGCTGGGCAACGGCGGCGCGGCCAGGGCGGTGATGGCCGCCCTGCAGGATTTGGGTGCGGAGCCACAGCTCGTTTCCCGCACCAAGAGCGAAGGAATAATCACTTACGAGGATTTGACGGCGGAGGTGATGGCCGAGCACCGGTTGATCGTCAATACCACACCACTGGGGATGTACCCCAAAATCGAAAGCTTTCCACCCATTCCTTACCAGATGGTAGGCAAGCGCCATTTTCTGTACGATTTGGTCTATAATCCGCTCAGCACGCTATTCCTGCAAAAAGGCGCGATGCAAAAAGCCGCCATTCACAATGGCCTGAAAATGTTGCAATTACAGGCCGAAGAAGCCTGGAAAATCTGGACCGTAGAAGGAGACTTATGGAATCGTTGATCCTTAAAAACGCCACGCTCTACACGGGCGACAGGGTACTTACCCACCACGCCCTCTGGCTGGAAGCCGGGAAAATCCGCGCCATCCTGCCCGATAGCGAAGTACCTGACGGCGTCGCGGTTCGCGACATGGCGGGCGCGTGGCTGGTACCGGGCTTCGTGGATTTTCAGCTTTACGGCGGTAGCACGGGCTTCCTGACGCGCGACGGCTCGGTGGAAGCACTCACCAATATGTACCAAACCCACCGGCAGGATGGTACCACGACGATCGTCCCGACGGTTTATTCCACGACTGAGGAGCGAATTTTGGCAGCGGTCGAGGCGATCAAGTCCTATTGGCAGGCAGGCCTCCCCGGCGTGGCAGGGTTGCACGTAGAAGGTCCTTTCATTAGTCATGGACAAGCGCGGTGCGCACAGCGAGAACATGGTGCGCCCGCCGAGTCGGGAGGAGATCAGCCGGCTGATCGATAAGGGGAAGGACGTCATCAAGGTCATGACGATCGCGCCCGAGTGTTTTGACGACGGGCTGCTCACGCTACTCCAAACGACCGACTGGGCCATCGCCGCCGGACATACCGACGCCACTTCGGCGCAGATGAATGCGTTTTTTGACAAAGGCTTTCACCTGGCCACGCATCTGTACAACGCTATGCGTTCGATGGAAAGCCGGGAGTTGGGCGTGGTAGGTACCATCTTCGACCGCGACGATGTCCACGTCAGTCTGATTGCCGACGGCTATCACTGTGATTTTGGGGCGATCCGCATCGCCAAACGGTTGCTGGGCGAGCGGCTCTTCCTGATCTCCGACGCAACTTTCGCCAAGTACCAGGGTACCCGCTTCGAATTCGAGGGCTTCGTCACCAATTACGATGGCGAGCGCTTTACCAACGACGAAGGACTACTGGCGGGCTCCTGCATCACGCTGCTCGACGCCGTCAGGAATTGCATTCGGCAAGTGGGCATCGCGCCAGAAGAAACGTTCAGGATGGCGAGCGCCTACCCCGCCCGGCAGTTAGGTCTAGACGACCGCATCGGGTACCTGCGGCCCGGCAACGCGGCGGATGTCGTGGCACTTTCGCCGGAGTTGGAAGTGGTCGAGGTTTGGTCGGCGCGCTAACGCTGACAGCGTTTAGAACGCTGTCAGCGTTAGCAACGGTCGCGTTCGTTGTAATAGTAGGTCCAAAGGTCTTCGTCCAGCTTCTCGGAACCTGTTAAAGTACCCGCCACTGCCGGAGCCACCACGCCGGCACCTATGCTTATCGTACTCTGGCACCGTCGGATTTCGTCCCAAAGCCCGGCCTCCATAAACGACCGGAGTACCCGCGCGCCGCCCTCCACGAGTACCGACTGAATCTTACGATGGTGCAAGTCGGCCAAGATTTGGGTTAGCTCGTCTTCACCTTCCCTAATTTGGGTGAAAGCTACCGCTGGCTCAGCGGCGTAGCGTTCCGGGCGGGTAGGCATCTCGGTACTTTTGGAATAATTGTAGAAGATGGTAGGTTGGGTTTGATCGAAAACGTGCAGCGAATCCGGGAGCGCTAGCCGACGGTCCAGCACGACCCGCACGGGGTTGCGTCTGGCCCAATGCCGGACATTCAAGCGGGGATTATCGTTGAGTGCCGTTTGTCGCCCCACCAGGATGGCGTCCTCCTCGCTGCGCCAGCGATGGACCATCTGAGCAGAGTAGGTATTGCTGATTTGCAGCGGTTGGCCGCCTTCCGCCGCGATAAAGCCGTCGGCCGTTTCGGCCCATTTCAAAATAATGTAGGGGCGTTTTCTTTCAAAAAAAGTAAAAAAACGGCTGTTCAACGCTCGAGCTTCTTCCGCCAAAACTCCGTCTTCGACACTAATTCCGGCGGCCTCCAACCTGGCTAATCCACGTCCGGCCACCAGCGGGTTGGGATCGACGTTAGCGACCACCACGCGGTCAATGTTCTTTTCGATGAGTAAATCAGCGCAAGGCGGCGTCTTGCCGTGGTGCGAGCAGGGTTCCAGCGTCACGTGGGCTGTGGCAGCGAAAAGGTCGTCCTCGTGGCCGTGCGCGATGGCATCGCGCACGGCGTTGACTTCGGCGTGGGGACCGCCGTAGTGGCGGTGCCAGCCTTCACCGATAATTTTGTCATGCGCCACCAGCACACAACCCACCATCGGGTTCGGACTTACCTGCCCCCGCCCGTATTCGGCCAGTTGGAGGGCACGTTGCATATAGTGCAGATCATCATTCATGACGCAAAGGTACATGGTTGCAGGTTTGAGCGCTTTCGTCGCAGGTCAAACCGCTTCCTGGGAAACAGGCGGTGACGCGACCGTCAGCATACCGGGCAGGATGCGGGCTTTCACCCGCGAAACCTTGTCGATGAATTCACCGTCGATCTGGAAGAGCATCTTTTTGTCCAGACACTCGATTTCGGCCTGGGTAGTACTCACGATTTTAACGACCTCGGGATCGAGTTCGGTTTTTCCCGCGATGAGCTTGGCCAATTCCAAGATATCGAAGCGCGTCGCGACGACGACCTCGAACTTGCCGTCACACATATCACCGTGTGGATTGACAACCACACCCGTGCCGTACATCGTGGCGTTGGCCAGGATCACCATCGTAGCCTCGGTCTCGAACGTATCGGTGTCGGTCGTGATGCGCACCCGGAACCGCTCGTGCTCGGCCAGCGTGCGGACCACCTCTTTGGCGTAGCCCCACTTGCCGTGGCTCTCATGTTCCCCGTAGTTTTTGACCAGCCGGGCGTTCAATCCCAAATCGCTCAGGTGCAGGCCCAGGCGACCGTTGATGAGCATCCCGTCCAGGCAACGGGTGTGTTCTCCCAGCGCCACATCGATGGCTTCGCCGAGGTCGGTGGGTAGTCCCAGATTAGTCGCCAGGCCGTTGGCGGAGCCCACGGGCAGGAAACCCGTCACGATGGTGTGCTCGCGCATGAGATCGGCCATTTGGGTGATCGTGCCGTCGCCGCCCGCAATCAGCATGCGGTCAGGCTCAAAATCAGTGAGCAGTTTCTCTATTTCACGCTGGTCGTTTTCGCCGTCCGTTTGGTATACTTCCAGGGCAAAGCCGCGCGCGGCGGCCTGCTTCCGCACTTTGTCGATTAGCTCGGTCTTGTCCTGACTGCCGGAAACCGGATTGACTACCAACACTACTCTTTGGGGAATTGGCATAGGTTTGTTTACTTAAACGGGGACAAATGCAAATGTAAGCTTACTCCATGAAATCCCACGAATTAAAAGTGTATCGAGGCTACGCCAACGCCCGCGAGTTGGTCGTGTCTGGCCACGTGTTCAGCAAGTACCCCTCCGCCCACGACCTCTACGACCGCCGGGGATTTCGTTACGTGCGGTCGGTATTGCAGCTTTTTACCGTCAAAACGGTCGCGAATGCCCGGGTGCGGTTCAGGATGGGGCCCATCGAGGCCGAGACGCGCACGCTTTACGACGGCTACTTCCGCTTCGCGCTACCGCTCGATGCTGCGCTTCCCAGCGGTTGGCACGAATTCGAGGTTACGCTCGACGATACCCTGGGCGGACAAGCCGCCGCGCTCACCCGACAAAGCGAGTTGCTCGTGCCCAGCCACGGCGGCTACACCATAATTTCCGATATCGACGATACTTTTTTGATTTCTTACAGTGGGCAGGTTATCAAGAAACTATTCGTCATGCTGACCCACAATGTGGAGGCCCGGAAGTCTTTCGAGGACGTCGTGAAGCATTATCAGTTGCTGAGCACGGCGGGAAAATCGGGGGAGGCAACGGGCAAGAATAGCTTCTTCTACGTATCGAGCAGCGAGTGGAATCTTTATGATTACATAGGTCGCTTCATCGAGCGGAAGGATTTGCCCAAGGCGGTTTTAAAACTAAAAAAAATCAAAACCAGCCTGCTGGATTTTTTCGGAACGGGTGGTGGTTCGCATCAGCACAAGCAGGATAAAATTGAGCACATCATCACCTTCTACCCGCACCATAGCTTCATTTTATTAGGCGATGATTCTCAGCGCGATCCCTACATATACGAAAACATCGTGAAGATCTACCCACAAAATATCAGGGCGATTTATATCCGGCAAACGGAGAAAAGTGAGAAACCGGCAGTCCAAGAAGTGATTGAAAATATCCGGAATTTGGGCGCAAGTACCTGCTACTTTTCGCACAGCAACGAGGCAATCGCGCACTCGGTGCGGGAAGGGATTATTTCGGAAGCAGCCCTGGCGGAATTCGGCAAGGCGCAGGCGCTGAGTACCGACTGACCGGGCCATTTTCTTACCTTTCGACTTTAATCCAAACCGCACTCCCAGAATACTCATAACCCCATTCATGGATATTTCCAGCATCATCAACGAGCTCGGCGAGGACCGGCAGCAGTACCACAACGCCATCGCGCCGCCCATTTTCCAGACGAGCAATTTTGCCTTTGCGTCATTCGAGGCGCTGCGCAAGGCCTTCGCCGAGGAGCGTTCGGCCTACCTCTACACCCGCACCATGAACCCGACGGTGCACATGCTGCAGAAGAAACTGGCCGCCCTCGACGGCGCCGAGGATGCGCTGGTGCTCAACAGTGGCGCGTCGGCGATTTACGGGGCGGTGATGCCATTCGTTGGCGCGGGCGATCACATTATTTCGGTGGAAAGGCCCTACAACTCGGCCTGGCGGTTGTTCGAGTCGCAGCTACCGCGCTTTGATATCACGACGACCTACGTCGATGGTACCAGGATCGAAAATTTTGAGGCCGCCCTCCGGCCCGAAACCAAGCTCATTTTTCTCGAATCGCCCAGTACCCTTACGTTCGAGTTGCAGGATCTGGCCGCCGTAGCCGCGTTGGCGCGGAGTCGCGGGATCATCACCGTCATCGACAACAGCTATTGTACCCCGATCTACCAAAAACCGCATTCGTTTGGCATCGACCTTAGCCTGCAGTCGGCCACCAAGTACATTGGCGGCCATAGCGATACCGTGGCCGGGGTACTGACCGGTTCCAAAGCGCTGATCGACAAAATATTCATGGACCAAATCGTGATTGCGGGCACCCAGTTGCCGCCTTTCGATGCCTGGCTGCTGCTGCGCGGCCTGCGCACGCTGCCCATTCGTCTGGAGCGCGTCACCCGCACGACGGCCGAGGTAGTGAAGTACCTGAAAAATCATCCGAAAATCGAGCGCGTCATCTTCCCGTTCGACGAGGATTTTCCGCAATCAGAGCTCGCCCACAAGCAAATGTCAGGCGCCTGCGGTCTCTTGACCGTCGTTCTGAAAGTTGACAGCCACGCCCGCATCGAGCAGTTCACCTACGCGCTACGCCATTTCCTGGTCGCCGTTTCCTGGGGTGGCCACGAATCGCTCATCCTGCCCCAGGCCGCCGGGATGCTCCCCGCCGATTTCGACGCCGCCAACGAACGCCACCGCATGGCGCGGATTTACGTCGGCCTGGAAGACGCGGAATTGCTGATTAAGGATTTGGGTAAAGCATTGGAAGTTGTTTAGGGGTTTAGGGGTTTAGGGGTTTATTTGTTTATTTGTTTATTTGTTTAAAATGCAAGCGCTTGAGCTGATCTACTCTGAATCAAAGGCTAAACAAATAAACCCATAAACAAGTAAACATTCTTCCCTTCACGGCTTTACGCCCTTCACATTCATCTCCATCGCATAAAACCCCTTGCTGGCGGTGATGAATAGGGTACTACGGCCTTTGCCGCCGAAGCAGACGTTGGCGGTCCAGTCTTCGCCGGTGGGAATGTTGAGGAGTTTTTCGCCCTCGGGACTGTAGGCCGTCACGCCGTTGGCGTTGGTGATGTACACGTTGCCCCGCTCGTCGATCGTCATGCCGTCGGAGCGTTCCTCAGCGATTAGTTTTTTGTCAGTCAATGAGCCGTCCTTTTTTATTTTGAAACCGTACACCTTTCCGGCGCCGATGTCCGAGACGTAGAGCCGCTTGTTGTCCGGTGTGCCGACGATGCCGTTGGGCTTGGTATAATCATCAATCACGCGGGTGAGCGTTTTGTGGTCCTTGCTCAGCCGGTACACGCCCTGTGTCTCCATCGGCTGCTCGGTGTGCTCCCACCAATCACGCTTATAAAAAGGGTCGGTGATGTAGGCGCTGCCGTCGCGCATAACCCACACGTCGTTGGGGCCATTGAATTTTTTGCCTTCGTATTCCTTCACGGCGACGGTTTCCTTCTTTTTGTCTTTATCGATGATCCAAAGCTCGTTGTCGGCGTCGGCGCACGACCACAGGCGGTCTTTACTATCGAAAAACATTCCGTTGGAGCGGCCTGAGGGCTGCATGTACACCGATAGCTTGCCGTCCAGGCTGTACAGCATGATGCGGTCGTTGGGCTGATCGGTGAAGTATACATTTCCGGCAGCGTCGGCCGTGGGCCCTTCGGTGAAGGCGAATTCACCGGATATTTTTTGGAGCGTAGCGCCTTTTTTGATGAGATCGGAATCGGCAGGTGTGATCGGTTCTGGGGTGAAGACGGACATGGCAATCAGGTAGGTTAAGAAGTGAATGAAATTCATAGAGGGCTAAATTAGGATGCAGATGAGTAAGGTGACTTCATAAAGCAATTTCCCCAAACAAAGCGCGCCATTGGGGAGTAATTACCTGTGTAAATGATAGAATTAATTAGCAGACTTCAAAGATATTTTAGTTAAAAAACTGATTTTCAAAGTACTAGAATTTTGGTTAAGAAATCAGGCATTTAATTTTATCGTCCACCTAATCCACCCAAATCAAGCCATCATCTTATGCCTACCGCCGCGCCTGCCGTCGCCAGTATCCTGTCCCACACTTGCCCCCCGCGAACTCAAAAAGATCAGGAAAGACCCCGAAAAAACCGCCGAGGCCGTGGGGCTGCACTACATCGATTGTAAGATCGCACCCGGCTTCACCCGAAAAAAAGCGGGTAAAGGGTTTTACTACGTAAACGAGAAAGGTGAACGCTGCAAAGACAAGCGAAAAGTCAAGCGCATGAATGCCCTGGTGCTACCACCCGCCTGGCAGGATGTTTGGATCAGTAAAGACCCAAAAGCGCACTTGCAGGCCACGGGTACCGACGAGGCGGGCCGCAAGCAGTACCGCTACCACGAGCACTGGAATCAAATCCGCAACCACACCAAGTACTTCAAGCTACTGCGCTTTGCCAAGGCGCTGCCCAATCTGCGCGAACAGCTGCAGCATGACCTGCGCACCCGGAGCGACTCGGTCGGCAAAGCCACGGCGGTGGCGGTAAGCCTGATGGAAAAAACCTGCATCCGGGTGGGTAATCAGCGGTACCGGGTCAAGAACGGTACTTCGGGCCTGACGACGCTCGACGCCCGCAACGTGCAGGTGAAGGGTACCACGATCCGGCTGAAGTTCAAGGGTAAAAAAAGCATCAAGCACGACATCACCCTCCGCGACCGCTCACTGGCGCGGCTCCTGACACATTTTAAGGAAATGAAAGGTCGACGCTTGTTTCAGTACCTCGGTGAGGACGGCAAACGCCATCCGTTGCGGGCGCAACACGTCAACGAGTACATCCGGGAGCACACCTGCGGCAGCTTCACCGCCAAAGACTTTCGCACCTGGATGGGTACCGTCACTGCCTTCGAGTACTTGAAGGAGCAAGAAGCACCGACCAGTGAAACCGACAAAAAGCGCAAGCTCAACGCTTGTTTCGACGCCGTGGCCGAGCACCTGGGCAACACCCGGGCGGTGTGCAAGAAGTACTACGTGCATCCGTCGGTCACGAATGCCTACGCCGACCAGCGCATTCAGAAATACGTAAAAGCGAGTACCTCCGAAGATTCGCTGCTCACGGATTCGGAACAGCGGGTAGCTAAGCTTCTGGCCTCTTACGCCTAGCGCCATGTCCAACAAATTTAACTACGATCTCGATTTCGACACGACAGATTTCCGGGCGCATCCCGAATTGTATCGGGTGGGTGTGGGCGAGCAAGGTGTGTTGCTGGTGCAGCCCTACAAGGGAGAGCTACTGCCGCATTGGCGCTTTAAAACGGAGGAAATTGCGACAGAATCGGCCAAGAAACTTTACGAAATGTTCGAGGCCTATCTTGAAGAAAATGATTTTGTGGGCGCCGATATGGCGCGAAAATTCATTCAGATGGGCTTCACGCGGGCGCGGCGCTACGCCAACCACCCCAGCGGCCGCAAGTACGCCGAAGGCGACAACCCCGACCATGATAAGAAGGCCTACCCCTACTCATCCGGTAGCCCGCGTAAGGGCAACAAGGTGCTTCCGCGCGCCGCCGACGCCGCTACCAGCGAGAAAGCCAGAGCCGCTGAGGTTTTTAAGGGCTATTGGGACCGCTGCCGCGCCAATGAGAAGTACGTCGAGCAGAAGGCGGCGTTTCGGGAAAAGTATTATTGAATTATGAGATATGAGATGCTAGGACATTACGATCCAACTAAACGTCAATTCAGCTTTTAGTAGAATGATGCTCCCTTCATTCTTTTATCCTGTACAATTCAACGATTCAACGAATCAACAATTACACACGAATCCATGTCTGCCAACCGCCGCCTCTTTCTGCAAAGTACCCTGGGCCTTACGGCTGCTGCCTCGGTCTTGAAATTTTCAAAAGCCCAGGCCGAAGTCAACAAACTACCCTACCCCATTTCCTGCAACCAGTACACCTGGTTCACGTTTTTCCGGCGAGCGGGCAAAGCGTGGGCCGACGACCTGGACTACTCGTTGGGCGAGTTTGCCAAATCGGGAATCAAGGCGCTCGAACCCAGCTTTGAGAAGGCCGAAGATGTGGAGCGCATGGCACCTTTGCTAAAAAAGCACGGCATCATGGTACCTTCATTCTACGTCAACAGTACCCTGCACGACGCCAGCGTGGCGCAGGAATCGCTCGCTACGGTACTGGCCATCGCCAAAGCTGCCAAAGGGATCGGGGCCAAGATGGTCGTGACCAACCCCAGTCCTACCAACTGGAACAACGGGCGGGTGAAGAACGACGCCGAACTGATCGAGCAAGCCAAAAACCTTGACCGTCTGGGGGCCGAGTTACGCAAAATGGGCCTGAAACTCGCCTACCATACCCACGATATGGAAATGAAGGCGGGGGCGCGGGAGTTTCACCACATGATGCTCAACACCGACCCGGCCAACGTGACCTTCTGCCTGGATGTACATTGGATTTTCAGAGGCTCCGACAACTCGGAACTGGCGGTGTTCGACGTACTCAAACTTTATGGCGACCGCGTTACCGAGCTGCACCTGCGGCAGTCGAAAGACGGCGTATGGCTCGAAACGTTCCAGCCCACGGGCGACATCGACTACAACCGCCTCGCCGCCGAGCTGGTCCGGCGGAAAATCACGCCGCATCTGGTGATAGAGCAGTCGCTGGAAAAAGGTACCCCCGACAACCTAACCGCTGTGGAAGCGCACCGGCAAGATTTGGCCATGGTGCAAAAAACGTTCGCCTCTTTGATCAACAAGGCTTAGCAAACCTATCTCTTCATATTTACGAATGTGGCATAGTGGTAAAGGGCATGCTCGCTTGTCACAAAATTTGTCAAAGCGCCCTAATATGGGTAGTACAATTTGGGGATTCCATTACCCAAATCAACAATAAATCCGCTTTGTAGCATTCTGGCACATTTTTCACAGACGTTGCTCAGGATTTCATTTCTTCCATTCACCATTTCACCAACCCCTTTTTATCATGAAAAAATTCAGTACTGTTTACCTCCTGGCCGCAATCGTCATGCTTGGCAGCTGTGCACGTGACTACGCAACTTACAAGCATGCGCCCAACAGCGCTTACCTGGGCAGCCGCACCGAAACACCGGCCGTAGCTAAAGTAGCCCCCACCGAAGTAGAGGAAACTCCCGTATTCGAAGCACTCTCAAGCAACCCTGAGGTAGCCAAAATGCTGGCCGAAAGCAGCCCCCGCCAAATCGACGAGCAACTCGAAAAAGCACTTGCTACGACCGAAGGCCAAAAGCTGATGGCCAAGCCATTGATCGCTGCCCAAATCACGAAAGCGCGCGAGGTGATTGCCAAAAATGAACTCCGCAACGCGCCCGGTTCGGAAGTGGCTACTTCCAAAGTGAGCAAGTTGGTTAACAGCACCTTGAAGAAGCACGTGGAAAAGAGTACCACCGTGGCTCCTGAATCCACCAAGGCTGCCAAGGCGTTGAACGGTAAGATCAAAACCGGTTTGATTCTTCTTGTGGCCGGTATCGTGCTGGCCGTCATTCCAGGCTTAGGCTGGTACATTGGAGGTATCGTATCCACTATCGGGGTGATCTTCATAGTACTTGGTCTTCTGGAATCTGTGTAAACACCAGGCCCTGAGAAAACATAAAGGACAAACAAAAACGCCTCATCGAAACAATCGTTTCGGTGAGGCGTTTTTATTGGAAACCCAGTTTTAGTCTCCTATGCTCACGCTATTATTTTCGCTTCTTTTAACGATCTCCCCTATGCAAACCGCAAACGCCCGGTTGTCGGTCAAGCTAACCAATGTGACCAACGCCAAGGGCACAATCCGGATGGCGCTCTATAATCCCGGCGCAAAATTTGGCGAGACAACGCCCGCTTTCACCAGGACGGTGGCCGTTCGTAAAGCCGGAAATCAAACCGTTGAATTTGAGGTGCCGCCCGGTCGTTACGCCGTGGCAATGTACCACGATGTCAACGACAACGATAAGATTGACAAAAACTTCGTCGGGTACCCAAAAGAACCTTTTGGTTTCAGCAACAACTTCCGCCCTCGTTTCTCGGCCCCCGATTTTGAAGATTGCGCCTTCGACCTTGGAGCGAACGGCACCAGCATCAACATCAGACTGCTCGACTAGCTACCCGTTTTGTTCGTAAGGGAAAGTACGTAGTTTTGTGAAAGCGCCGCGCGCGCCTACATCCTACTCTTTTTCCAATGAAAAAAAAGCTACTCTATTTTCTTGTCACCCTGAGCGTAGTCGAAGGGCTCCTTTCCTCCTTTCTCCCCGCAGCAGGCCAATCCTTTACGCAAAAGGAGGTCAGCACTTGGCGAAAGCAGGCGAAGAACGTCACGATTATCCGCGACAATTGGGGCATTCCGCACATTTATGGCAAGAGCGACGCCGACGCGACCTTCGGCCTGATGTACGCGCAGTGCGAAGACGACTTCAACCGGGTCGAGATGAACTACCTCGAAAAACTGGGACGCTTATCCGAAGTACAAGGCGAAAGCGCGCTGTACGATGATTTGCTGATCAAGATGCTCATTACGCCCGAAGACGCCCGGGCCGATTACAAAAAGGCACCCGCCTGGCTCAAAAAGCTGCTCGTCGCCTACGCCGACGGCGTGAACTACTACCTCGCCACCCATCCCGACACCAAGCCCGCCCTGCTGACCCGCTTCGAGCCGTGGTACCCGCTGCTCTGGACCGACGGCAGCATCGGGGCGATCAGTACCGCCGACGTCCGGGCCCGCGACCTGGAAGCATTCTACGGCAAGGGCGCGCCGTCGGTGGGATTTGAGTTGGACATAAAACCAAAAAGAACGATCGTCGACGAAGAAATCCTGACGGGTTCCAATGGCTTCGCTTTTGCGCCTTCGATTACCAAATCGGGCAAGAGCATCTTGTACATCAATCCGCACGTGACGTTCTACTTCCGGCCCGAAGTACATGTCGTGAGCGATGAAGGACTGAACGCTTACGGCGCGGTGACTTGGGGACAATTCTTTGTGTACCAAGGCTTCAACGAGCACCTGGGCTGGATGCATACCTCGTCGCGCACGGATGTAGCCGATACTTACCTGGAAAAAGTGAGTAAAAAAGGCAACGGCTACACCTACGAGTACGAAGGCAGGCAGCGCCCGGTACAGCAGAAAGTACTTACGTTCAAAGTCAGGAACGGCGACCGCATGGAAGAGAAAAAAATCACGACCTACTACACCCACCACGGCCCCGTGATGGCCAAACGCAACGGGCAGTGGGAAAGCCTCCGCTCCAACAACCGAACGTTGAATATGCTCATCCAAAGCTACCAGCGGACCAAGGCCAACAGTTTTGCCGAGTACCAGAAGGCGATGGATATTCTGGAAAATACCTCCAATAACACGGTCTACGCCGATGCTGAGGGCAACATCGCCTACTGGCACGGCAACTTCGTGCCGCGCCGCGACCCGCAATTCGATTTCTCCCAACCCGTCGACGGTACCACCAAAGCCACCGAGTGGCAAGGCATGCACCCCGTAGCCGAGGCGGTGCACGTGTACAACCCCGTCAACGGTTGGCTGCAGAACTGCAACTCGACGCCCTTCACGGTGGCTGGAGACAACAGCCCCAAAGCCGCCGACTACCCGGCCTATATGGCCCCCGACGGCGAGAACTTTCGGGGCGTCAACGCGGTGCGCTTGCTTTCGCAACCCCGCAAGTACGACCTCGACGAAGTCATCAAAACGGGTTACGACACCTACCTCACCTCCTTCCAGATTTTGATTCCGGCCTTAGTGGCGGCTTTTGAAAAAACCGTCACGTATGACGACCCGCGCTATGCCTACTGGATCGGGCCGATGTCGGTACTGAAAAATTGGGACTACCGGAGCAGCGAGGCCTCGGTAGCCACTACCCTAGCCGTGGAATGGGGTGAAAAAATCGCGTCGGCGATGTACAGCGTGAAGATGCGGGGCAACGAAGACGCCGACCAGGTGGCGAAGGCCCGGATGTTTGCTGCCACGGCCACCGCCGACGAGCTACTGGAGCCCTTCGGCGATGTGCTTACGATTCTTGAAAAGAAACACGGCAAATGGCAACTCCCCTGGGGGGAGCTCAACCGTTTTCAGCGCGTATCGTCGGATATCGACCAAAAGTACCGCGACGACCGGCCCAGCATACCCGTGGGCTACATTTCTTCGGCCTGGGGGATGCTGCCTTCCTATACTTCAAGGTACTTTCCGGGTACCCAAAAACGCTATGGCGTCAATGGCAATAGTTTCATCTGTGCCGTGGAATTTGGCGACCGTATCCGCGCCAAGTCGTTGCTGGCGGGTGGGCAGAGCGGGCACATGGACTCGAAGCACTTCTTCGATCAGGGTGAGATGTACAGTCAGGGAAAATTCAAGGATGTACTTTTCTACAAGGAAGACGTGCAGCAACACGCCGCCCGCACCTACCATCCCGGTGAGTAGTTATGGGATGCTGGATGTTGGAATTTTGACGCTGGACTTTTGACTTTTGACTACTGAGTAGGTCGTGTGGCTTAGACGCCCTGCATGAGAGTGAGTTTTTTATAAAATCCGTCTTCATTCTGCAACAAGGTACTGTGGGTACCGCGCTCGATGATGCGCCCCTGGTGGATCACCAGAATCTCGTCGGCGTGTTGAATGGTACTTAGCCGGTGCGCGATGACGAGTACCGTGCGGTTTTTCATGAGGTGCGTGAGTGCTTCCTGTACCAGCTTTTCCGATTCGGTGTCGAGGGCGGAGGTAGCTTCGTCAAGAATCAAAATTGGGGGATTTTTCAGGATCGCCCGCGCGATGCTCAGCCGCTGCCGCTGTCCGCCCGAGAGCTTGGTACCCCGGTCGCCAATAATCGTTTGGTACCCTTCGGGCTGCTCCATGATGAAATCGTGGGCATTGGCGATGCGGGCCACGGATTCCACCTCCTGCTGGGTCGTGTCGGTACCGAAGGCGATATTGTTGTAGATTGTATCGTTGAACAGAATCGACTCCTGCGTCACGATCCCCATCAGAGACCGCAGCGATTCGGGCGTCAGGTCGCGGAGGTCGTGGCCGTCGAGCAGGATTTGTCCGGCGGTCGGGTCATAAAAGCGCGGTACCAGGTCGGCCAGGGTGGACTTACCGCCGCCCGACGAGCCTACCAACGCAATCGTTTTCCCTTTTTCCATCGTAAAATTGATGTCTTGCAAAACCGGTACATCCGGCTCGTAGGCGAAGGTCAGGTCTTTTACCTCGATTTTGTCGGTGAAAGTTTCAATGGATACCGCGTTGGGCTTTTCGATGATCGCATTGCGCGCATCGACCAGCTGCAGTACCCGCTCACCCGAAGCGATGCCCCGTTGCGTATTACTGAATGCGTTGGAAATTTCCTTGGCCGGCCGAAGTACCTGCGAGAAAGTGATGATGTAGAATATAAACTGCGCCGCCGAAAGCTCCGACTGGTTGGAAAGTACCAGCGAGCCTCCATACAGCAAGATGAACGCCACGATCGTGACGCCCATGAATTCCGAAAAAGGCCCGGCCATTTCGCGCTTGTAGGCCATCGACTTGATGGCCCGGCGGTAGAGTTCGTTCTCCTGCCAAAATCTGGACTTAATGAAACTTTCGGCGTTGAAGCCCTTCACGACCCGCATTCCGCCGAAGGCCTCATCCATCAGACTGATGAGTCCGCCGAGCCGCTCCTGCCCGGTGCGGGCATCGCGGCGCATTCGCTTGATGATGAAAGCGATGAACGCGCCCGATATGGGAAAAACCAGAAAGGCAAAGAGCGTCAGGCTCACCGACACGCTAAACAGCACCACCAGGTACACGATCAGCGTGAACACTTCCTTGAAAGCAGCCGAGAAGGTATTGGCAATGGAATTCTCGACCTCCTGCACATCGGTCATGACGCGGGAGATGAGGTCGCCTTTGCGCTCGCTGCTGAAAAAGCCGAGGTGCAGCCCGATGGCGTTGTCGAAAACCGCCTGCCGCAAGCGCGTGACCATATTCACCTTGAAGCGCTCCAGCACCCGTGCCGACAGGTACCTGAATATGTCGGACAGAAAAACAGAACCCACGATGATGGCACACACGAATTGCAGCGCCCCCAGCTTGCCGTGGGTCTGCATGTAGGTACCGAAGTAGTAATTAAACAGCCCGCCCAGGTAGTCGATCGTGAGCGAGGGCTCTGGCAGTTGGGTCATCTGCGCGGCGCTCTCGGCATCGACCTGGTTGAAGAGCAGCTTCAACAGCGGAATCAGCAGTGCAAAGTTGAGTATCCCGAAGATGCTCGCCAGCAGCGAGGTAATGAAAAAGGGGATGATGTACTGCCCCAGCGGCCGGGCGTAGGAAAGCAATCGCCAGTAAACTTTCATTCAATGGATAATTGATAATGGACAATGCTGCTTCCCCGCTCAGGGTCGCGCTTATAACCATAAATAATTATCAATTGTCCATTGTCAATTGTCCATTTTTTACAATCCAAATGTTGCGGTAAAGTACATCATGGCCTTCGGCTTGTAGCTTGATGCCGCCGGGCGTGTCGGTGATGCCCTTGCCGCCATCGTTGCCGCCGTCGATTCCGGATTTGGGTCCACCCCATACCTGACTGATGGTTTGCTGGTCGTGTACCTTCTTACCGTTGAAGTACATGGTCACCATCGCGGGCTCGGTGCGCTTGCCGTCTTCAAACCGCGCGGCTTTGAACTCAATGTCGTAGGCATTCCACTTGCCCACGCCGTTGTAGGCATAGTAGGGCGAAGGCGTCTCATTGATGACCGCGCCCAGGCCGTGGCTCGTGGAATCCCCATCGAGCACCTGGATTTCGTAGCGGTTCTGCAAGTACACGCCGCTATTACCGCCAGGTTTCAGGATGTTAAATTCGACGTGCAGCCGGAAGTCCCGGAATTTTTTCTTGGTCACGATATCGGCCGTGCCGTACAGTCCACCCGCCGCCACGGGGTCGTTGGTGTTCACGACCGTCCCGCGGTCCACGGGGTCTTTTTCAATTTTCCAGGCAATGGGCCCCTCCGCCTTGCGGGCGGGACCGTCCCAGTATTCCCATTTCTGGTCGAGCATTTTTTTGGTACCGTCGAAGAGTACCTCGGCGTCTTTGGGAGCCTTGGCCCCTACCCCGATCTGAGCGGTGGCCGGAATAGCAAATGCGACGAGCAAAGCCACGGCCGCGTAATGAATATTTTTCGTTTTCATAATAAAGTATTTTAAGTGTATTCTTTCAGCATTTTGATAAAGTCCTGTTCGTAGGCCTTCATGGCCTTCAACAGTTCGGTAAGTTCTAGTTGTTCAGTCTGGATTTGGGTACCTTCGAGCTGATCGGCGCGCTCGGAGGCTCGGGCGTAGTCGCCTTCATTTTTTATTTCCATGGATGAATTTCGATACGCTTGCGTTCAAAAGTAGGTAAAAGTAATGGAAAATTTGCCCAATTTTATACCCTTAAAATTATAACCACACCCAGTACGTTTCAACATTATGGAACAATACGCCAAGATACTCACGATCGCCATGCCGGTCTTCCTGGCCGCCGTATTGGGCGAAAAGCTTTACGGCTGGCTCCGATTTCGCGATCATTTCAAGAACATGGACATGATATCGAGCCTTAGCTCGGGCTTTACCAACAGTCTGAAAGACGCGCTCGGTCTGGGCGTCTCGATCATCACCTATGCCTGGATGGTGGAGCACTGGGCGTTTTTTGAAATAAAATCCACGATCTGGGTGTGGCTCATCGCGTTTGTCGCACTCGATTTGGCGGGGTACCTCGGCCACGCGCTCAACCATAAAGTCAACCTGCTCTGGAATCAGCACCTGATTCACCACAGCAGCGAGGAGTTCAACCTGGCCTGTGCGCTTCGGCAAAGCATTTCGGGACTGGTCAATATCTTCACCATTTTCCTGATTCCCGCCGCGCTGCTGGGGGTACCGGCTATAGTCATCGCCGTGCTGGCACCGATTCATTTGTTTGCCCAATTTTGGTACCACACTATTTACATCGGCCGCATGGGTTGGCTCGAGAAAGTACTCGTCACGCCCTCGCACCACCGCGTCCACCACGCGATCAACCCGATTTATATCGACAAAAACCACGGGCAAATTCTCATCATTTGGGATAAAATCTTTGGTACGTTTCAAGAAGAATTGCCCGACGTGCCACCCGTATACGGCATCACGCGACCAGTCAGTACCTGGAATCCCATCAAAATCAATTGGAGCCATCTGTGGCTGCTGATGCAAGACGCCTGGCGCACCCGCAATTGGTGGGACAAGGCCCGGATTTGGTTCATGCCCACCGGCTGGCGACCCGCCGACCTGCCCGAGCGGTACCCGGTTCACTACATCGAGGATGTTTACAATTTCGAGAAATACGCCCCGCCCGCCCCGCGCCGTCTGGTCGTCTGGACCTGGATTCAGTTTACGTTTACCTTCGTACTGATTTTCACGCTATTCGATAACCTGATGCAGGTAGGCCTGCCCAACGCCATCTATTGCGGCGCGTTCATCTACCTCGGCATCTATGCCTACACCGAACTCATGGACCGCCACCTGCAAGCCTGGCTCTGGGAAGTAGCCCGCGCGGTAATCGGCTTGGGTATTCTGATGTACTTCGGGAATTGGTTCGGAATCGAAACGGCGGGGAATTGGCTGGGGTACTTTGTTGGGGGATACCTGGTCGTTGCGGCGGTGGTAGTGGTTTTGTTTTCGGTTTTTGAGGTAGGAGTTGATGATAGCAAGGACGTGGAGCGGGTTGTAGAGTATGTAGGATAAGTATAAAACATCCCCCTTAGTGCATACAGTATGCGATGTCTTGATATACATTTTTGTATATATACATAATTGTATATATTTGCATTTGTATATATAAAGCGGCAGAATGAGAAACAGAACAGGCGCTCCCGTAGAAGGAGGAGACTTCTTCGGAAGGGAAAAAGAGATAGAGTACGTATGGAAGCTAATTGAGAATGAAAATAACATTCTACTCCCCTCACCGAGGCGAGTAGGGAAAAGTTCTTTTGCTTTGAAGATGTTGGCGAAAGCGAAAGAGCATGGTTGGAAAACAGTAGAGATGAACCTAGAGCGGGTACATACTGAATTCGACTTTGTTGAACTACTTGTGAAAAAAATACGGGACTCCTCTAAATGGCAAAAAGCGAAAGAGCCAATAAACAAACTCCTGGAATCACTTAAAGCGATAAAACACAGTGTAAGCTACGAAGGAGTATCGGTCAGTTTTGAGTGGCGCAACGAAAAAGCAAACATTTATCGGCAATTGGAAGAGATTTTGTCTCACGATGAAGATACCTTAATTTTCTTCGACGAGGTAGCTGTACTGCTAAACATTATCCTAAGTGCCAACGACAAAGCGCAAGTAGAAGAATTTCTTCATTGGCTCAGAAGTTTACGCCAAGTCCCAGGTTCCAAAATTCGCTGGATTTTCAGCAGCTCAGTTGGGATCGAGAACTTTACCTCGGGGCATCAACTCGGCAAGACGATCAACGACTTCACGCGGTACGAGCTCAAATCTTTCACGCCAGAATCGGGTAGAGCGATGATTTTGGCCCTGGAGAAAGGGGCGAATGTTCGGTTGAACGATGAGATAAGGGATAAAATGCTCGGCAAGTTGGGGTACTTGCTCCCATATTTTATTCAAATCCTCTTCGAGAAGATGTCTTCGCAAATTGACGTCGAAGAAGCATCTATAGACGTAGAATTGGTCGAGAATTCCTACGCCATGATAGCTGATGGTGATTACCTGAATACGTGGGTAGAGCGCCTGCAGGAACAATACGATGATTTTGAATCTGATGCATTTTTAATCCTTAAGCACATTTGTCAGGTGAAAGAGGGGATGAGCAGGGAGAACCTAATGAATATCTTACATCAAAAGTATGAAGATATTGAGCGAGAAGAGGCCCTCCTGGCTACTGTACTGTACATGCTTAAGAACGATGGCTACCTTACCGAGGAAGAGGGGCGGTATCTCTTCCGTTCTCCATTGGTTCGTGATTTCTGGTTTAACCGATTTGTGAAATGAGCGAGACAACTACCTTCGCAACTACCCAAATTGGCGTTTTCAATCCGGGCCGATTAAGTGATAATGAAATAGAACGGGCGTTCGTTACCCGGATCAAACTGTTTGAATACCTCCTCAAAGGAATCGTAGCCGAAAAGCCCGAAGCTATCCCGCAACACTATTTGGTCATCGGTCAGCGTGGTATGGGAAAGTCAACCTTACTACATCGGATTGCGGTGGAGCTACGAAAAGAGATGCACGGAAAAGATTTTATCCCGCTTACTTTTCCCGAAGAGCAGTACAATGTAGACCGACTTTCCAAGTTTTGGCTCAACTGCCTCGATGCTCTAGCTGATGCCCTCGATCGCGAAGGAAGTAGCATTGAGTTAGCCGAAATGGATGGAAACATCAGGCAATGGGCGGCCGATGCGAAGGACATCACGGCGACGGAAATGTACGATCACTTCGCAAGATGGATCAAGCGCGTAGGGCGCCGCCCCGTGCTACTGGTGGACAACCTCGGCCTGATATTCGACCGACTTTCAAGAGAAGATCAGCACGAACTTCGCGCCATATTGATGGACAAAGGTGCCCCCATTCTACTTGGGGCTAGTGCCAATACAATTGCCGACACGGTAGATTATGCCGCTCCATTTTACGATGCCTTCCAAATTCAGTATCTAAAAAAGCTAACCTTTGAGGAAACGCAAGATGTACTACGCAATCTTGCTGACCTGACTAATAATTCAGCTTTCATCAGTGAAATGGAAGCGAACCGTGCGCGCTTGCGTACACTGTACCAACTCACGGGCGGCACTCCGCGTACCATCGTAATGCTTTACCCTCTTATTCAAAATGGGTTCTCACTGGAAGTTCAGAACGACCTTGAAGGTCTGATGGATGTAATGACTCCACTATACAAAGCCCGTTTTGAGGAACTCCCTGAGCAGATGCAGGTCATTCTCGATGCAGTAGCACTAAATTGGGATCCTATCGCATTAGACAGCCTACGCCAAACTACTCAATTAAAGAACCCACAACTTTCTCCCCAACTCAACCGCCTCAGGGAGGTTGGCTGGCTCGAACGCTTAGATGCTTACGAGAAAAAGGGTAATGCTTATCAAATTAGCGAACGCTTTTTCAATATATGGTATTTGATGCGCCGGAGTAGCCGTCGGCAGAAAAAGGAGTTGTTATGCTTAACAAAATTTTTGGTGTCATTATATGGAGAGGAGTTGCAGCAAATTGGACAACGTGCATTGCTTAACCACTCCTTATCGAGAGATCAAATTAGCTTACAACTAGCAATTGCGCAAGGGGTGAATGATGCGAGATTAACTGGAAAATTAGAGTCGAAAAGTTATAATGAATTACTTGATCTGTTAGATAACGATTCATCAATATTAAAAGACTTTGACATTCCAAAGGAAATAATTGGTGAAAGAGAGAAAGAATTACTTTCAAAAGCTCATGACTTTTTCATATCAAAAAATTGGCTAGAGGCTCTGATTGATTTCAATAAGCTATTAAAAGTAAATCCAGAAAATGTACTCGTATGGCACATAACTGGACATTTATATGCGGAGCATGTTGGTGATTTTGAAGAGGCCGAGCGGGCTTACATGAAGGCAATTAAAATTAATAAACATTTTGATTGGTCTTGGAATGGCCTCGGTGATCTTTATCAAAACCACTTGGGTAAGTACGGAGAAGCTGAGGAAGCATATCTCAAAGCTGTTGAGATTAATGAGCACCATGCTTACGTGTGGTATAAATTGGGTAGTCTGTACCAGGACCTTAATAGATTTGGAGAGGCTCAAGAAGCATTTTTGAAGGCAATAGAAATTGAACCGGACGATGCCATTCTATGGTTTGGATTGGGTTCCTTCTATCAAATCCACTTTGGAATGTATGAAGAAGCGGAAATGGCGTACTTGAAATCGGTTGAAATTGAAGAACAAGATGCTGATAGTTGGGGCGCACTTGGCGATCTCTATCATATACACTTGGGCAGGTATGACGAGGCTGAGAAAACATACCTGAGGTCAATTGAGATTGATGATAAAAAAATATCTACCTGGTACGAATTAGGTAATCTATATCATGATTTTATGAAAAGATATGATGAAGCTGAGCAAGCGTATTTAAAGGCAATTGAGATTGACAATCTTAAATTTTATTTGTGGGATGAATTAGGTAGTTTATACCATGATCACTTAGAAAGATACGAAGAGGCTGAGCAAGCGTATTTGAAATCTATTGAAATTAACAAAGAGAATATTTCTCCAAAAATGAATTTAGTGTTTCTTTACCGCGACAAAATGCATTTAGTAGGTAAAGCAAAAGAATTGTTTAAAAAAATAAGCGATTCGGAGGAACTGGATAGTTATTGGCTAAATGCATCTCTGTTCGAATTATACGAAGAT
This sequence comes from uncultured Cytophagales bacterium, assembly GCA_963803495.1. Lineage (GTDB taxonomy): Bacteria > Bacteroidota > Bacteroidia > Cytophagales > Spirosomataceae > Persicitalea. The sequence continues at coordinate 4,524,606 of CAWDMP010000002.1, read as the reverse complement.
AATTTAGGTAAGGCCAAAGTGTATCTTTCTGAGGCTCTGAAAACTATTGCAGCAGACGGATTCTTTGAAGATCAAAACAATTGGTGGCGCTACGCTGCAGTTTCAATCCAACTCGGGTGTGGCCAAACTGTCCTAGATACTTTACAAGAGCATGGATACAACATGATTCTTCGCCCCTACTACGTAGCCATCCAATCTCTCTTGGTAAAAGACAGCACCGCTTTCCTAAACAGCATCGCCGCCGAAGTCCGCGAAGTGGCAGCAGACTTGGCCGAGCGTATAAAGAGGTACATGTAAGGCTACCCCAGCAACTCCAGCACCGCCTTTCCTTTCCCATCCGGTGTCGTGTAGAACGGACGCTTTTCGATTTCGTACTCTGTTTCAGGTGGAATGCCCAGCGCGTGGTAGATCGTCTGGTGAATTCCGTCGATTTTGACGGGATTTTCGATGGATTTGCAGGGGCGTTCGTCGGCGGTTTTGCCGTAGACGAAGCCGCGCTTGATGCCACCGCCGAACATCAGCAGCGAGCAGCCATCGGTGAAGTGGCGGTGCATGCCGTAGAATTTCGGGTCTGAAAGAATATCGGGTTGCTTGACCTGTTCCTTCACCTTTTGGTCGGGTCGGCCTTCCACCATCATATCGCGGCTGAACTCGCTGGCGAGTACCACGAGCGTACGGTCGAGTTGGCCACTTTCGTCGAGGTCTCTGGATCAGTTGCGCCACGGGACCGTCGATCATTTTTTTCATGTCGACCATGCGGGTGTGGCCGTTTTCGTGGGTATCGAAGCCCTTGAACGGCTCGTACTCGGTAGTGACGCTAATGAAGCGCGCACCTTGTTCGGTAAGTCGCTTGGCGAGTAGGCAACCCAAGCCAAATTTTCCGGTATCGTACTTATCGTAGCTTTCCTTCGGTTCGGTACTCAGGTCGAAGGCTTTGGCTTCGGGCGAATTGAGCAGCATATAGGCCTGCTCCATCGAGCGACGCAACGATTCCTTTTGGTAGTCGCTGCCGTATTCGCCCATCGGGCTGCTGCTGATCAGGTCATTGTAAAGCTGGTTGCGGCGCTCGAACCGCCTGGCGTCCATGCCCACCGGCGGCTTGACGCTATCGAGCCCTTGGGTAGGATCAGGAATAAAAAAAGGCCCGAATTCATTACCCAAAAAACCTGCCGTGTGAAAGGCTTTCAACTCCTCGGCTTCCCCGACGGTGAACCGCTGCCCGATGTCTACAAAGGCGGGAATTACCGGATTTTTTGGCCCCAACTCTTTGGCGATCCAGGCCCCGATGTGTGGCGCGGCGACAGTTTGGGGTGGTTCGTAGCACGTATGCCAGTTGTACTGGTGGCGCGAGTGCAGGATATGCCCCAGGTCGGCGGCCACGTAGGAGCGAATGAGCGCGCCTTTGTCCATTACCTTACCAATCGATTCTAGTCCCTGAGAAAAATGAATACCATCGAGCGCCGTAGGTACCGAGGGGAAAGTGCTTAGTACCCGATCGCCCTGCATATCTTTTTCGTAGGGCGTGTAGCGCTTTGGGTCGAAGGTCTCGGTGTGCGCCATGCCCCCCGCCATCCACAGCAGAATCACGGTGTCGGCCGTACCGCTGGTGCGGCCTTGCGCATCCTGTCGGCAACTAGAAAGCAAGCTCGACATCGGCGCGCCCGCTGCCAATGCGGCCAAGGTGGCGGCGCTACTACGCTGTAAAAATTCTCGACGGTTCCAGGTTGGTTTCATGGTGTAGTTGTGGTACGGGCGGCTCGCCCGTTGTTAGTCAAGTCATGTTTTTAAACGAAATTTCAAGGCTACCTTTATACCGGAGCTGACGCGCGACGGGTGAACACATGGGTTCGCCCCGTCCTTTCCTCCTTCTCTTCAAAATATCAACTGAAACTCAGGATGCAACACCATGGCCCAAGCCAAATCTTGAATACCCTCGACGCTGGGTGTCTTGCCCAAAATAGCGGTGGCCACGGCCAGTTCTCTAGTGCTGGGGTTACGGCTCAGCGCCCGATGGTACAACGCCCTGACCAGCGCATCGGATTGTGGGTACCGAGCCTGCCAACGGGTCGCCCCTTGCACGATGGCGGCGTTGAATCGTTCGCCATTGGTGAGTTCTAAGGCTTGCAACAGATTGGCCTGGGTACTTCGGCTGGTACTGACGGTTTCACGGTTTGGTCGACCCAAAGCGGTCAGGAAAGGATCGTTCTTGACTAAGGATGCCCGTGAAAACGGTGCTTCCTGCACGATCGTTTCGGGCATTCGCTCGAAGGCGATCGCGGAATCGGGGTACACCCGGCTGAACACCACGCTCACGGCGTCGGAGAATTGCTCGGCGGTAAGTCGGCGGCGCACCATGCCGCTGAACACGTAGCTGGGCGCGGTGAGCAAGTCCGGCTCCTGTACGCTCACGGAAGGCATTTGGTAGGTTTTTGAAGTCAGAATCGTGAATAGCAACTTCTTGATGTCGTAGCCGTTTTCCACAAAATCGTATGCCAGCCAATCCAGTAAATTCTGGCTCCAGGGCAGGTTGTCCATCACGTCGACGGGCTCCACGATGCCGCGCCCCATGAGCTGGGCCCAGATTCGGTTGACGAGCGTACGGTACAGACGGCCATCCTTCGGCTGGGTCAGGAAATCGGCGAGTTCGCGAAGGCGCTGCTCGGTGGTAGCATCGACGCTGACCTCGCCTAGCTCCTTGAATAAAATACCCCGACCGGCCATTTCACCAGTAGGCTTGTCGCATCGGTTGATTTCCAACAACGTGTCGGCAAACACATTAGCGAAGGCGTAGGCATCAGCCAGCTTCCAGTCGCTCACGAAGCTGTCGTGGCAGGAAGCACATTTAAGATTCAACCCTAAAAATACCTGCGCCACATTCTGCGCCGCCTGCATCTCCACGCGTTGACTCGAATTGATGGTACCCCGCCACTTAATGCCCTTCACAAAGCCCGCCGACGCTTCACTAGGACTGACCAGTTCGCGCACAAACCAATTATAGGGTTTGTTGGTCTTCAAGGAGTTATAGAGCCACGCGGTAATGTCAGTGCGGCCGCCGGTGATGTAGCCGGTGCCGGAGTAGTCGTTGCGGAGGGCGTCGTTCCAGAATGTGAGCCAATGCTGGGCGTAGTCCTCGTTGCGGCTCAAGAGCTCGCGGACCAGGATTTCACGCTTGTCGGGGCCGGTATCCTGCATGAACGCCACGACCCGGCGGGGCGGCGGCAGGAGGCCTACTACATCTAAGAATACCCGCCTAATGTACAAGCGATCGCTGACTGGTTTCTGCCAGGCAACTTTGTTTTCTTTAAAATAGACGTTGACAAACCGATCCACGGGATTGTCTAGCCCCGCCACGGCGGGCGGTAGCGCGGGATTGCGCGGTTCGAGGGGCGCTACGCGATAAATGCTCTTCTGCTCGCCGGTGGGCCAGGGTGCCCCTTGCTCGATCCAGAATGCGAGGGTGGCAATCTCTTTTTCCGTGAGCCGCTTACCCTTGGTCGGCATGGCATCGTCGTGGCCCGTAGGTAGCTTGACGCGCCGAATCATTTCGCTTTCTTCCGGCTGGCGCGCTACCAGGATGATACCGTTCTCGCCGCCCTTATCAATAAATTCGCGCTTATCGAGCCGCAATTGCCCTTTGCTCTTGGTAGAACCGTGGCAACTGTAACAGTTGTGCGCCAGAATGGAGCGTACTTCAAGATTCAACTCCGCCACCTGGGTCTCGGAAAGCGGCTGGCCGCTGTTAGAGGCGAAAGAGAACTGGGTTGCATCAAAATCGCTTTCCCGTTGCTCTTGTCCGTACGGCAGTACGCTGGTGAGGTAGTCGTCGCCGTGGGTGAGCATGGCGCCGTAGTGTCCCGCTACGCTCACGCCGACCACGGTCAAAATCAGCGAAGACCGAAAGGCAGCTAATCGCCCCGAGCGCAACATCCACAACGTCAGCAGCGCCAGCGACATCGTGGCGATGCCCGCCCATTGGTGAAATTCCACCGCCCCACCGCCGTACTCTTCTACGTTAGCCAAGAGTAGCCCAAACACCACCGCCACCACCGAGCTCGCCGCGCCAATCCAGACCAGGGCGGTAGTACCCGCGCGAAAGTTGCTGGAACGTCCGCGCCAGTCAAGTACCTCCAGCACCAGGGCCACGCACAGCAACCCGACCGGGAAATGCACGATCAGCGGGTGCAGGCGTCCCAGGAATTGCCAGAGCCAGAAGTTTTGTATTGCTTCTTGCATAGTTCTATTTCAAAGTAATAACTTCAAAAACACAAAAGGGCGAAGCAGCAAACGATCTACTAAAAAAAAAGGTCTGCCGATGCCCAAAAGCACCAGCAGACCTTTTCTGTCCAGTCCGAAAGACTAAACAAATAAACGCATAAACAAATAAACAACTCTCACGCCCCCAAAGTCCAGTCGCCGCGGTAGTCGCGCTTCACGAACTGGTTGGCGGGCTCGAAATTGGTCACTTTCATGTTCTTGCCATCCCACAACAGCTTCTTACGGCCGGGGTAGGTGAATCCTTTGCCGTCGGCGCGCTGCTCGCGGAGGTTGTAGCTACGAATACCCAGGTTGCCCATGATGACCGTTTCGGTCAAGGGCCCGGCGTAGTCGAACGACGACCTTAGTTCCTTGTGCTCTTTGCTGTTGAAGCCCGCTTTGCAGGCGTCGGTCCAGGCTACATGGTGGCCGTATTCGGGCAGGGGCGTGTACTTGGTATCGAACTCGCCGCTCTTGGTCATTTCCATTTTCTGGCCGTTTTTAAGGTAGAGCTTAGGCACCAGACCGTAAGTACCGCAGGTCATTACGCCTTTCTCGCCGATCAGCATCGCGCCGTTGGAGCTGTCGTTGTCGCCGATCGGATCGTCGGCCGGGATCAACTCGGGGTGCGCCGGGCGCAGACCGCCGTCGTACCAGGTCATTTGTACTTCGGCATTGTTTTTCTTGCTCGCCGGAAATTTTAGCTGGGTGCGCGACGAAGGCGGGCAGCCCTCGGGGATGTACTCGGGCGTCCAATTCTGCAGGAACACCGAGCCCACGCTGCACTCCACTTCCGTAGGATAGCCCAGCCCAAGTACCCGGAACGGTGGGTCGATCAGGTGACAGCCCATGTCGCCGAGGGCACCCGTACCAAACGACCACCAGCCGCGCCAGGCGAAGGGGTGATAGGCGGGCGTGTACTCCACCCAGGGCGCGGTACCTACCCACAGGTCCCAGTCGATCGACTCGGGTGCCGGCCCTTTGCCCTCGGGCACCGGAATCCCCTGAGGCCACACGGGGCGGTTGGTCCAGGCGTGGACCTCAGTAACCTTCCCGATCAGGCCCTTGTCGAACCAGGCCATCATCTGCTGCTGCCCGGGATTGGAGGCACCCTGGTTGCCCATCTGCGTCACGACTTTGTATTTACGGGCGGCTTCGGTCAGCATCCGGGCTTCGTAGATGTCGTGCGTAAGCGGTTTCTGATCGTACACGTGCTTGCCCAGTTGCATCGCGGCCATCGCAGCCACGGCGTGCTGGTGGTCGGGCGTCGAGATGGTCACGGCATCGATGTCCTTGCTCATTTCGTCGAACATCTTGCGATAATCCTTGTATTTTTTGGCTTTGGGATGCGCGTCGAAGCTTTGCTTGCCGCGGTCCCAATCCACGTCGCATAGCGCGACGATGTTCTCGGCTCCGTTGTTGTAGGCGTTCTTGAGGTCGGAAGAGCCTTTGCCCCCGATGCCGATGCTGGCAATGTTCAGTTTGTCGCTCGGGGCGCGGAAGCCCTTACCCAGCACATGGCGCGGCACGATAAAAAAGCTGCCGAGGGCCGATGCTCCCACGACGGCCGCCGTGCCGTTCTGTAAAAATTTGCGGCGCGATACGCCGTTTTCTTCTTTGTCGTTATTCATCATAAGGGTGAAATAGGTTTTGCGGTTATTGAAATCATTCAGGCCCGAATTTAACGAAAATTGTGATTGGCCCGGTGGATAAGTTCCAAAATACGTTGATTATTGAACCGCCAGTACACGAGTCACGTTTTGGGTCGGTCGCATATTCACCGTAACTTCGGCGAATTTTTCGGGCCAGGTCGCTTCACATAAAGAAAACTCACACCATAGCAAACACATGCAAATCACTTTGATGAAGTCCAAAATCCACCGGGTGAAGGTGACGCAGGCCGAGCTCAATTACATCGGCAGTATCACGATCGACGAGGATTTGATGGACGCCGTGGGGATCATAGAAAACGAGCAGGTACACGTCGTGAACAACAATAACGGCGAGCGCCTCGTGACCTACGCCATCCGGGGCGAGCGCGGCTCGGGCATCGTATGCCTCAACGGCGCCGCCGCCCGCAAAGCCCAGGTCGGTGATGTGGTCATCATCATCGCCTACGGTACTATGTCAGAGGAGGAATCCAAGACGTTCCAGCCCAAGGTGGTGTTTCCGGTGGAAGGGAATTTTGTTGTGTAATTGTTTATTTGTTGATGTGTTTATTTGTTTAATTTTCTCATCTGGGTATCGTATGTGAATCCAGTTTTTGCTATTCAATAGATAAACAAATAAACCTCTTCTAAACAAAGAAACGACCTCACATGAAAAATGCCCTCAAATACACTATCTCCCTCCTACTCGCCGGTGGGCTGCTCTGGTTTGTGTTCAAAGACATGGACCTGGACGCCATGCTCGAGCGGCTGCGGGCGGCCGACTGGCGCTGGATCGCGCTTTCCTGCCTCATCCTTATGCTGGCGCACATCACGCGCGCCTGGCGCTGGCAGATGCTGCTCGAACCCTCGGGGCACCAGCCCGGCCTGTTCGATGCGACCATCGCTGTACTGACGGGCTATTTTGCCAATTACATCGTGCCTCGAATGGGCGAGGTGACGCGTTGCGGGACGCTCTACAAGCTAGAAAAGGTACCCGTCAACCTGAGCTTCGGTACGGTGGTGGCCGAGCGGGTATTCGACGTACTATTTTTGCTGATTTTAATCGGGCTCAATTTCCTGCTGGAATTCGATCGGCTGAGTACTTTCTTTCTGGACTTCTTTGGCGGCAAAGTAGGCGGGCCGTCCGAGGGCCCGAATGTACTACTGATCGTGGCTGGCGTCCTGGTACTTATCGCCATCGTTGCCGTGGTATATATTATAAGAAATAAAAATTTACGCGAAAAGCTCATGGCGAATGCGATCGTCGGTAAAATTCTGGATTTTTTGAAAGGCATGGCCGAGGGATTGCTGAGCGTGCGCAAGCTCCGCAGTCCGGGATTGTTTATCCTGAGTACCTGCCTGATCTGGGTGTTCTACTACCTGGTATCCTACGTGCTGTTTTTCTGCATTCCCGAAACCGCCGACCTCGGTCTGCTCGCTGGGCTGACGGTACTCGTCATCGGGGCCATCGGCATGACGGCCCCCACGCAGGGCGGCATCGGAGCGTACCACCTACTGGTAGGTAACGTGGTCGTGCTCTACGGCCTCACGCAGGCCGACGGCGTCACGCTTGCGACCTTCATTCACGGTACCCAAATGCTTTTCATGCTGGTTGTCGGCGCGCTGGCTTTCTTAGTGGTTTTATTTAAAAATAAAAAATCCGGTACGCCGCCCGCTACCGAACTACGGCCCGAGCCCGTCAACCTCTCCCAAAAATGACGCCCACCAAAATCAAGATTCTCACCCTTGACGAAGCCATCGTTAAAGTAGCGGACTGGCAGCGCGCCGACCAGAAGGTCGTATTCACCAATGGTTGTTTCGACATCGTGCACCTGGGCCATATCGACTACCTCGAAAAAGCCCGCGCCCTCGGCGACCGCCTGGTGCTGGGTCTCAACACCGACGCCTCGGTCAGCCGATTGAAAGGTCATGCCCGCCCGGTGGTGGACGAGTACGCCCGCGCCCGGCTTATGGCGGCCCTTTCGTTCGTGGATACTGTCATTTTGTTCGACGATCCCACGCCTCAGGCCCTGATAGAGGCCTTGAAGCCTGACATTTTGGTAAAAGGCGACGACTACAGTGTGGAAACAATCGCTGGCGCAGATTTTGTAATAAAAAACGGAGGAAGCGTAGAAACCATAGCGCTGGTCAAGGGCTATTCGACTACGACACTAATCAACAAAATAAAGAATAGCTATTAGCCAACGGGTAATACAGGCAAAGGCTATTCACTCATTCACAATTCAAACATTCAAAATTAAAAACTATGGGAGGAGGATATTTGATTCTAATACTCGTCATGGGCATCAGCATGTATGTCCAATGGCGTCTGAAAAGTAAGTTCGAGAAGTACTCGCAGATAGGCCTGGCCAACGGGCTGAGCGGGAAGGAAATCGCCGAAAAGATGCTGCGCCAGAGCGGCATCATGGACGTGCGCGTGCAGTCGGTGGAAGGCCGCCTGACCGACCACTACAACCCAAAGGACCGGACGGTCAATCTGAGCACCGATGTGTACCACGGCCGGAGCGTGGCCGCTGCCGCCGTATCGTCGCACGAATGCGGCCACGCTGTGCAACACGCCACAGCTTACGCCTGGCTCACGCTTCGCTCGAAGATGGTACCCGTGCTTACGGTTTCGTCGAAGTACATGCAGTGGATCATCTTGGGGGGTATTTTATTGATCAATACCTCGATCATTCCGCTGTCGATCGGCGTGGGATTGTTTGCCCTCACGACACTGTTTAGCTTCATCACACTGCCCGTTGAGTACGACGCCAGCAACCGGGCCCTGGCTTGGATCGACCAGAATGGTATCGTGACGCCAGAAGAGCACGTCATGGCCAAAGATGCGCTGAAATGGGCGGCACGTACCTACCTGGTAGCTGCCATAGGATCTCTCGCTACTCTACTTTATTATGTGAGTATTTTGATGGGAAGAAGAAATTGAATTTTGGCCGGGCGGCGTACCGCTGTCGGCAGTCAGCTTTTTTAAGTGGCGTGGTTCTCTTTATGAGAACCACGCCTTTTTATTTGAAAAAACTTACAAAGTACTTTGAATGCGCTGCACCAGCAGATTATTCAAACGGCGAGCGAGTGCTTTGTCCTGATTAAAGTGTTCAAACTCCGCTTGCGTCATAAGGCCCAAAGCCAGGCCAATCAATTGATTGCGCAGCGTGAGGTCTTTTTGGAAGGTACTTTCGACGTAATTTTTGCGGGTTTCCGGGCTCAGACCCGAAAGGTTGACTTTACGCTTTTCGAGGTGCTGCTGAAAAAGCGCTACAATGCGCTCGTGCTGAAATTTCAGGATGGGGCGAAGTACCTTATTCTGAAAATCTTCGGCCGGATTTTGGGCGGGCGAAGTAACTACCTCGGGTCGCAGGGCGATCAGTGATGCGTCATACTGATTCATAGATTATTTTTCGATGATGTGGCCGACGAACTGGGCCGTGTTGTCCAGGATTCGGCCGCCGCGCCGGAAGCCCAGCGCGCAGGGCTCGCCCGCAAAAAACACACCCGCCTGGTAGCGGTGGCCTTCGGTATCGGCCACAAAGTCGACGTATTCCTGGTATACGCACCGTTGCTTGCCGTACGCACCTTCCACTTTTTCCAGGACCGTCCCGCCTTTTTCCAGGATCGCCACGTTGGCTCCTTCTCTACCAAACAGTACCTTGCTGACCGTTTGCTTGTGCGGGAGGAGGTACTTCTCCGTTTGCAGCAGCAGCGGGTGGTAGGGGTACATATCCCACAGAATTTTCAGGATGTACTTGGATTGAAAAAGCAGCGTGTAAGCCGGGTTCAGCACGACGGCCTTGCGATTCAGCACGATGTCGGTCAGCAGCGCGGTGAGTTCCGGCTCTTCCTCGCCGATGGATTCCCAGGGTACCAGCTTGAACCAAAAGTCGTAGCGAACAAACTGCCCGTCCACCGGATCTTGTTTGAAAATTCCTTCCCCGGCCGAAAATTCCACCTCGTCTATGAAGCAAAATTCGGCGTCGAAGCCCGCCGCCTTGGCAGCTTCGGTGAGTAGCGCCACATTGGTGTCGTCTTCGGAATAGTCGCGTAGGGTGGTGAGCAAAATGCTGGGCGTTAGATCGAGATTTTCTTGCTTCAAGTACTCGAACTGCGCGATCAGACTTTCGTACAAGGTATTGAATTGCCGACTCTCTTCCAGATCGTTGGCGCGCAACTGCGCCCATTGCACTACCGCCGTTTCGGGCAGACAAGTAGCCGTATCGGCGTTGAACTCGATGAGCTTGATCGGTTGGCCATCTACGCCCCCGGCCAGATCGAAACGTCCGTAGAGATGTACCTGTCGGTCGTCTTCCCACGAGCGCTTCACCAGCTCGTGCAGGTTCTCAGGAATGCCCATTTCTTTTAAAAGATGCTGATCGATGGCGTACTGACCGGCCTCTACCAACATGCCGTAGAGCGTTTGCGCCGCCTCGTAGTAGGCCTCCGCCTCGGCCTCCGAAACCGCCACGACCTCATGAACCAGATAGGGTACCGTATCCTCGCCCAACATCCACTGCCAACCCACCTTTTGCAGCGCTTTTTCGGGTGGCAGGGGGAGGGGGGTTAGTTCAATCATTTTTTTTGGGGACGGGGGACGGGGGACGGGGGACGGGGGACGGGGGACGGGGCCGCGGACAAAGAAAGGTGCTCCGGTCTGGATGAGTTCCCATATTCCTGCCAAGACACAATTATTTTGATTAGCTATCGCAGGGTGCGAATGACATCAGGATAAATGTACAGTTTCCAAGAAAAACACCTTTAACCGTTAATCTTTCACCCCTTCCCCCTTCGATAATCATCCTCCGCCTCGTGAAGGAGATCTTCCGAAAAACCCGCTTCGGCCGCCGGAGGGGCGGGCGTTGACCGTGCGCGAGGCGCGCATCGCGCTGCGGGCCGACTGGGCTTTTTGATAGGTACGCGGGTCGCTGTAATACTGGCCCGCGTTGCCATTTTGGCGCATGGAGTTGATGTAGCCGTTGTTGCGGTTGCGGCCCAGCATGTAGCCCATGCCACCATACAACAGCATGGTCGACAGCCCGCTGCGACGGTACCCGCCATTTTGCGCGATGGCTGTATCACTTTTCGCAGGATCGCCTTTGGCGGCGATTTCTTCGTCGATCAGGCGCTTGGCGGCTTCGGGATTGATCGTGCGCGAGGTACCGTCCAGGTAGAAAACTATGGCTTCCGACTGGTCAAATTCCACGGTTTCCTCGTCGGTTATTTTGAATTCGCCCGGCCTGACTTCCTTGATGTAGGAGCGAATACCTTTTTCGTAAGTCGTGTCGTCGTAGCTGTATTCCGCTTCCGAGTCTTGTCCGCTCTGGCAACCCGGCAGCGTTATTCCGCCCGCCAACAGCGCCAGCGCCAACGTACCGCTGATGGTGATGTCTTTGGCTTTTCGGATAAAAAAACCCTTACGCAATGGAGTCATGATGATTATTTTTGGGTGTAAGGAAGTAGCCAGGATTGAGTTGCACAAAATTACCGAACCAGTCCCTACTAAAACCGGCTTTTGGGGCAGACGGTTCAGGTACCTTAAAATCCTGATCGAGATCGGGACAAGAGGTTCAGAATCGCTGGTTCCAGTAGATCACCACGTTGTGCGTCGCCCGGCCCGAAGCCACCAGGTCGAGGTCACCATCGCCGTCCAGGTCGGCGGCTTTGAGGTCTTCACAGGCCATGTCTACTTTTTGGTCGATGGCGTACTCCTGCCAATCTTTCCCGGCTTCGTCGGTACCTACGTAGAGCCGTACCCCTACTTGCTCGGCGGCGTTTTTCTCGCGCCAGCCCACTGCGATCTGGTCGCGGCCCAGGCCTAGAAAATCGGCCGTCACCAGGGCGTGGCCCTGGTTCATGCGGTCGGTGAGTACACTGCGGTTGTCTTTGGTATATACCACCAGACTGTTGCCGTGCATCGGTTCGATGGTTGTCGTAAAAAGTTGGTTATTTTCAAGCTTACCGGTCCTGATTTCGCCCACGCCATTTTTAAGTACCATCCAGTTGCCCGACGCCGCCCAGCCATCGGCCCCGTCGAGTAGTACTTGCACGCCCTCTTTTCCTGCAACGGCCATCCCCAGAAATGCGCCGCTCACTTCCATGGGTTCCATGTTGTGCGTCAGGTGCATGTCGGTGTCCAGAAGCTGGTAGTTCCAGGTACCTTGCTTGTCGTCGGGTACTTCGAAGGCGATCAGGTTCACGCCCGCACCCTCCCCTTTCTCGTTGCCCAGGCCGTGCAGCGGCAGCACGATAAGCTGGTACTTGCCGTCGGTGTCGCGCACCCAGTGCATCCGGTGAATCGTCACCTCGTGGTGCAGCGCTACGGGTGCCCAGGTACTCGTGCGGTCGGCGGGAGGCACTAAGTAAAATACCGCTCCCGAAGCCTCGGCGTCTTTGGTATCGCCGGGATTCCATTGCGCGCCCACGGCTACTTCCACTTTGCCGTCGCCGTCGATGTCGCGGGCAGCGATGCAGACGTTGTCGCGCGTGGTGAGGTTGGAGGCCATCACGTGCCGCTTCCAGGGTAGTTGAGCCCCCCCTGGGTTTTCGTACCAAACGATTTCTTTTTGGTCGGCGAGCAGGATATCGATTTGTCCGTCGCCGTCGACATCACCTGTGGCCAAGCCGTAGCCGATGCTAATGTTAGGGTCGATGGTCTCGGCTTTGAAGGTCGGGTTTTGGGCCGAAGTACTCAGGTAGGGTGCGGCGGCGAGCAAGAATACGAAGCAATATTTCATGGAATCTTAGGTTTCTAGGCAAAAATGGTAGCGTGAGCTTTACGCAAATTTGCACAAATTAAACCTAAAAGCCATCGGTGGTACGTCCGGCCAAACGCGCCGAATTGCGTACTTTTGCGCCTGACCTCTTCCCGCCAAATACCCTATGCGCTTTCTTCGACTACTGCTTCGCCTGCTTCTTTTTTCCCTGCTGATCGTGGGCGTTATCTCGCTTTGGGAAAACTGGCGGACGGGCAGTTGGCTACCCGACTGGTTTTCCAGGGAGAACAAGACCGAAACGACCCAAACGGTGGTTTTGCAAGAGATAACGTCGCTGGGAAAGCTGGAATTGGTACGCTATAATTTCAAGGACATCGTGGAGCAGCAGATCACCAAGCAGTGGTTGCCCGATGCCAAAGCGGTACTCATCGTGCAGGGCGAAGCAGTTGGTTGTGTGGATCTCACCCTGATGAACATCGCCGACATCGAGGCCGGGCGTGACACGCTCGTAGTACATTTGCCGGAGCCGGAGCTGTGCTTTTTCAAGATCGACCACGATCGTTCCAAAGTCTACAACACGGAATATGCTTTCCTGGAAGAAGCGCAATTAGTGCAGGAAGCCTATAAGCAGGCTGAGCGCCAGATCCGGCAGTCGTCGCTGGACATGGGTATTCTGGACCAAACCCGCGAGAACGCCCGCAAAATGCTGACGCCGATTTTGGAACGCGCCTCGGGGCGCAAGGTAGTACTGCTGTTTCCGATGAAGGGCGATTTGCCGAAGCTGCGGTAAGCGTGTTTGCTTATTGAATCTGAAACGCGATCGGTACCGTGAAGCGGACCCGCACCGGCCGGCCCGACTGCTTGCCGGGACGCCAGTCGGGCATGAGATTGATGACGCGGAGCGCTTCCTCGTCGCAACCGAAGCCGATGCCTTTAATGGTTTTGGCGTTTTGGATACTCCCGTCGGAACCTACCGTGAACTCTACGAAAACTTTTCCCTGTACTCCGGCCCGCGCGGCGTTGTTAGGGTACCTGAGGTTTTTTTGTAAAAATTTGGCGAAAGCTGCCTGACCACCAGAGAATTCCGGCTGCTGCTCGGCAAAAAGCAACGTTTTTTCCTCTTCGGCTTTCAACCCAATTACCTCCCCTTTGCCGGGAACCGCCGTGGCCGCGGGTGGCACCACGAGTTCGACGAACACATCACCATCTATGGTTTTTTGTCCGGCCTGCGCCGTTTCCAGCATTTCCACGGTAGGCGGTGGCGTCTCGATAGGTACCTGATCGTCGGGAAGTACTTCGGGCGGTAGGGAGCGTACCGTCTTGACCGTGGGCGGCGGCGTATTGGCGGGCTGCGGAGCGACGGGCGTGATTTTCTCCGGCGTAATCTTGATGGTCTTGGCTTCGATCATGTAGGCGATATCCTTTTCGTCGGTGGTTTTTAGGCGGGCGTACAATTCCGGCAATAAGAACATCAGCAGAAATAGCCCAACGCCGAGTACCATAGCGCGTTGTACGTTGCCGCTGTACTCGCGCCGAAGTACGTAAGCACCGTACAGCTTATTACGATTCTCAAAAACGATGTCGTTCAAAGTGGCATCCACGGCCAACAGATCTTTGTGATCGTTGCTCAGCCCCTGCAACACGTCCGCCCCCACCTCACGGCGCAGCGCCTCGATTACCGCACCCAGCGGTATCCCGGCCCACAGTCGCTCCTCGGCTTCACAAGCCAGGTGGTCGAGTAATTCGGGTTTCAGGGCGTCGCTTAACCCGCTTTCTTCGAGGTAGCGGTTCAGTTCGGCAAGGCGGTCGTTGGTGAGGCGTTTCATAAGGGTTGTTGATTTGTTTATGAGTTGATCTGTTGATTTGCCAAAAACCTGTCCACCGTCTACCATTTCCCCGTCGACCCCTTTCCTCTCATTTCGCTACGCTGGGCGGGGTAAGCAGCAACTTCATGGCTTCCATAAATCGTTCGAGGTCGTTGGTTTTGGTGCGGGCGGTCTCGGTGCCTTGTGAGGTGAGAGCGTAGTACTTGCGCATCCGGCCGTCGACGGCCTCCGATTCGGTTTTGAGCAACCCTTCCTGTTCCAATTTATGCAGCACGGGATAGAGTGCGCCGAAGGTCAGGTTGATTTCACCGGCGGTGCGCTCGGTGACTTGTTGCGTGATTTCGTAGCCGTACATCCGGTCGCAATCCGACAATAAATTCAGGACGATCGTCTTTAAAGTTCCTCTTACGTACTCGTGGCTGGTGCTTTTTTCCATTGGATCGATTTACGGATCGTCTTGTTTGTGACGTATCCTTTTTGTTGATTTGTTTAAACGTTTATTTTTTTAACGCGTTTGAATAGGTCAAATATATATAAGTTTTTTATATATAAAAATTATTCACTCAAAAATATTTTCATTCCTGTTCCTCCAATGGAATTGAACGGTTGATCCTTTCTTCCAGCGAAATAATCGTTTCGGTACGTTGAATGCCCTTTACTTTCTGAATTTTATCGTGCAGTACCTCGCGCAAATGCCCCGTGTCGCGGCAGACGATCTTGGCAAAGAGACTGTACACGCCCGTAGTGTAGTGGATGTTGACGACTTCGGGGATTTTTTCTAAATCCGACGCCACGTCTTCATACAGTGAGCTCTTGTCGAGGTACACCCCTAAGAAAGCACTGATGTCCCAGCCCAGTTTGGCGGGATCGATGATGAGCTGCGAGCCTTTCACGATTCCCAACTGTTCCATCTTCTTCATCCTGACGTGAACTGTGCCACCCGATACATTGACGCGCTTCCCGATTTCGGTGTAGGCAAGGCCGGCATTGTCCATCAGCAGTGACAGAATCCGCAAATCGGTATTATCAATCTCTAAATTTTTTGTCATTATAATTACCAATTATTACGATCTTTTCAATAAAGTGGACGATTCAATATAAATATTCTAAATTTTAGGACTTTTTTATAAAAATATTTTAATATTAAATTTCCGTCCTTTACCTTTGCAACGTCAATATACAGAAACGGACGCCTTGTCCCGCTATGCTGACGACGTTTTTTGCTATACTGTAGGATGATGAAACTGGCAGCCATGCCCTCCTGTCTCGGGGGTGGTGATTCCGGGATAAACGCGATATAATGCCGACTTGTCGACTGGGGTTGACCACCAAGTATTTGTATCGTAGCTAACCGCACCGTGGGTGGTTCGACTCCCCCTCCTACAGCTTCTTTTTAATTTTGAATGAGTGAATGAGTGATTGAGTGATTGATAGAATATTTTTATTCACTCATTCTATCATTCGCTCATTCAAAATTATTCTTCCCATTTGGTTTTTTAGTTTGTTGATGAAGTGTAATTCGACACGCGGGCTCGCCTTGAAGCCTGCGTGTTTTTTTGTATAGTTGTGGTACGGGCGGCTCGCCCGTTTTTTATTTATTTTACCTTCAAAAAATGGGCGAGCCGCTGGATCGCCAGCCCGGCCGTACCACACCACATGTAATGATCCAAAACGATGCCGTAGTACTGGGCCTGCTGATGCTGACGCTGGGCCTGATCTTCTACACCGCTGCGCTGCCTCAGCGGGGCTGGGTAAAGTTTTATGGCATCGTTCCGCCACTTTTACTTTGCTATTTCCTGCCAGGTATATACAACTCCGTTGGCCTGATCAACGGCTCTGAATCCCAACTCTATCCCGTCGTTTCACGCTATCTGCTACCGGCCTGCCTGGTACTTTTCACACTGGGCATGGATTGGAAATCGCTGGCCAAGCTGGGTCCGCCCGCGATCGTGATGATGCTGGCCGGTACGGTGGGCGTGGTAATCGGCGGTCCGATCGCGCTCTGGATCGTGAGCGAGGTGAGCCCGGGTACCGTGCAGGGCGAAGGGCCGGATGCCGTATGGCGTGGCCTGGCGACGATTGCGGGTAGCTGGATCGGCGGCGGGGCCAATCAGACGGCACTGAAAGAAGTATTTCAACCCAGCGACCGCTTGTTCTCGCAAGTCGTGGCGGTCGACGTACTGGTTGCCGAAATCTGGCTAGCCGTGCTGATCTACGGCGCGGGCTACGCCACCCGGATCGACAAGTACCTCCGCGCCGACAGCAGCCGCATCGCCGATGTGCAGCAGCGACTCGAAGGCATTCAACTCGCTAATCAGCGCATCCCAACCACGGCTGACTTGCTGTACCTCGGCGCGGTAGGCTTCGGTGCTACCGGACTGGCGCACTGGTTGGCTGGGGTCATCACACCCTACCTGGCTGACAAATTATCCCGGCCTGGAACGCTACAGCCTGACTTCTTCTTTCTTCTGGATTGTGGCGCTGGTCACGCTGATGGGCTTGTTCTTTTCTTTCACGCCGATTCGTAAGCTCGAACATATTGGCGCATCCAAGTTGGCCAGTGCGTTTTTGTACCTGCTCGTTGCTACGATTGGGATGCAAATGGACCTACGGGCCGTGGCCGACAATCCTGGGTTATTCGCCATCGGACTGATTTGGATGGTGATCCACGCGGCCTTCGTCATCGGGGTAGCCAAGGGCTTTAAAATACCTTTCTTTTTTGCGGCGGTGGGTAGTCAGGCCAACGTGGGTGGCTCGGCCTCGGCGCCCGTCGTGGCGGCGGCTTTTCACCCTTCGCTGGCTCCGGTGGGGGTAATCCTGTCTATTTTAGGATACGGACTAGGCTCCTATGCCGGTTACCTCACGGCCTTGATGATGCAATGGGTGAGCGAAGGCTAGGATTCTCCACCCAGAATCACTCCTTACTAACCCATATCTTTGCACGAATTTTCGAAATCGGTGCTTTTGGTATCGAACTTTTGAAATACCCGACCGTTACACTACTCCGTTGCTGCTCACCACTTTCCACTTGTCTTCCAAGTGTAAGCTGTCAGCAGAAGACCTAAGGCCTACAGCTAAAAACCTAATACCTATTGCATGAAGAAGATCCGCAATTTTTGCATCATCGCCCACATCGACCACGGCAAGAGTACCCTGGCCGATCGGCTTTTGGAGTATACCAACACCGTCACGCACCGTGAAATGCAGGCCCAGTTGCTCGACAACATGGACCTGGAGCGCGAGCGCGGCATCACGATCAAGAGTCACGCCATCCAGATGGACTACATCCACGAAGGCGAGATGTACACGCTCAACCTGATCGACACGCCCGGCCACGTTGATTTTTCGTACGAAGTGTCGCGCTCGATCGCGGCTTGCGAAGGCGCGCTGTTGCTGGTCGATGCGTCGCAAGGCATCGAGGCCCAAACGATCTCGAACCTGTACCTGGCCATAAATCACGACCTGATTATCATTCCGGTCCTGAACAAAATCGACCTGCCCGGTGCGATGCCAGAGGAAGTGACCGATCAAATCGTAGAGCTGATCGGCTGCGACCGCGACGAGATCATCCACGCCAGTGGCAAGGAAGGCATCGGCGTTCCCGAAATTCTGGAAGCCATCGTGCATCGGGTACCCGCGCCCAAGGGCGATCCTGACGGTCCGCTGCAAGCGCTGATTTTCGATTCGGTCTTTAATTCGTACCGGGGCATCGAGGTTATTTTCAGAATCAAAAACGGCCGCGTTCGCAAGGGCGACAAAGTCAAATTCATGGCCACCGGCCGCGAGTACCACGCCGACGAGATAGGTACCTTGCGCTTACAGCAGCAACCCAAAGACGTAGTCGAATGCGGCGATGTGGGGTACCTTATTTCAGGCATCAAGGTAGCCAAGGAAGTTAAAGTAGGCGATACCTTTACGCATACCGACCGTCCGTCGACGGCCATGATCCGCGGTTTTGAAGAAGTGAAGCCGATGGTGTTTGCGGGGATTTATCCGGTCGATACCAGCGATTACGAAGAACTCCGTGAGGCAATGGAAAAATTGCAGCTAAACGATGCCTCGCTGGTGTGGGAGCCGGAGACTTCTGCCGCCCTGGGCTTTGGTTTTCGCTGCGGCTTCCTGGGCATGCTGCACATGGAAATCGTGCAGGAGCGCCTGGAACGCGAGTTCGACATGACGGTGATCACGACGGTACCATCCGTGCAGTTCACCGTGCATAACACCCGGGGTGAAACGCTCAGTGTGAGTGCGCCTTCGGAAATGCCCGAGCCGAACTTCATCAGCAGCATCGAAGAGCCCTTCATTAACGCTCAGATCATTTCAAAATCGGAGTACGTCGGGGCCATCATGACGCTGTGCATGGACAAACGCGGGATGCTCAAAAACCAGATTTACCTCACCTCCGACCGCGTCGAACTACAATTTTCGATGCCGCTGGCGGAAGTAGTGTTCGATTTTTTCGACAAGCTGAAAACCATTTCTCGCGGCTACGCCTCGCTCGACTATGAGCTGACTGGCTACCACGAATCCGACATGGTAAAGCTCGACGTGATGCTCAACGGCGACCGCGTCGATGCGCTGTCGGCCATCGTGCACCGCTCCAAGGCCTATGAATGGGGCAAGAAGCTATGTGAAAAATTGCGCGAACTGATCCCACGTCAGATGTTCGAAATTGCCATTCAGGCGGCCATCGGCCAGAAAATCATCGCGCGCGAAACGGTGAAAGCCATGCGTAAGGACGTACTGGCCAAGTGCTACGGCGGGGATATTTCGCGGAAGCGCAAACTACTCGAAAAGCAAAAGAAGGGTAAAAAGCGGATGCGTCAAGTGGGCAATGTGGAGATTCCACAAGAAGCGTTTATGGCGGTTTTGAAGATAAACTAGGGGCCAACTCATCACTCATCACTCATAATTCGTAATTAATTTTCTATTTTTGGCTAACTGAACCGAAATTCCCTGAATCTGAAAAACTAGCGTAAGCGATATGGCAGAAGTAATAAGAATGCCCAAAATGAGCGACACCATGGAAGAGGGTGTCATTGCGGAATGGCACATGAAGGTGGGCGACGAGGTGAAATCCGGCGATATTCTGGCCGAGGTTGAAACCGATAAGGCCACCATGGACATGGAGGCTTATCAAGAAGGTACCCTGCTTTATATAGGCGTTGAAAAAGGCGACGCCGTGCCCGTCAACGGCATCATGGCCGTGATCGGCGAAAAAGGCGAAGATTACAAGGGATTACTGGAAGAAGGTGGTTCCAACGGTAAGGCCGAGGAGAAAAAGGAGGAAGACCCCGCTGCGGCTGCTGACGAAAAACCGAAAGTCGAAGAAGGAAAGCCCGCGCCAAAAGCCGCTAAGCCCGCCGCTTCTACCGAAAAAATCAACGCCACTTTGGTGCGCATGCCCAAAATGAGCGACACCATGGAAGAAGGCGTGTTGGTATCCTGGCAGAAAAAAGTAGGCGACAAAGTAGCGTCCGGCGATATTTTGGCCGAAGTCGAAACCGATAAGGCTACCATGGACCTGGAAGCGTACGAAGAAGGTACTTTGCTGTTTGCCGGAATCGAGGAAGGACAAGCCGTACCGGTCAATGCCATTATCGCCGTGATCGGTGAAGAAGGTGCTAACTTCCAGGCGCTCATCGACCGCGAAAACGGGGCCGACGAGGTGGACGAATCTGCCGAGAACGAGAAAATCGAGACAGTAACGCCCGCTGCTTCGGCCGATGCGAAGCAAGAGCGGACTGAATCCACTACAGCTCCTAATTCCTCGACCGACGCTTCAAAAAGCACTTCTGACACAACGTTTTCTGCCGCCGATTCCGGCGACCGCGTGAAGGCCTCGCCCCTTGCCCGCCGCCTGGCTGAGGAGAAGGGCATCGACCTGCATCAAGTACCTGGCACGGGCGACAACGGCCGCATCGTGAAGCGCGACGTGGACGAGTTCAAGCCCGCCGATAAGCCGGCCCCATCTGAGTCCGCCAAGGTAGGCAAGGTGGAGCCCGCCATCGCCAAGGCAGAGCAGCCTGTGGCCGTCGGCAATTACGAGGACATTCCCGTCTCGCAAATGCGCAAGACAATTTCGCGTCGCCTGAGCGAGAGTATGTTCACTGCCCCGCACTTCTACCTGACCATGGAAATCAACATGGACAAAGCGATGGCGCTGCGACCGACGCTCAACGAAGTGGCGACGTCCAAGATTTCGTTCAACGATTTTGTGGTGAAAGCCTGCGCTTTGGCCCTCAAACAACACCCGGCGGTCAACTCCGCTTGGCTGGGCGATAAAATCCGCAAGTACGACTACGTGAACATCGGCGTAGCCGTCGCCGTAGACGAAGGTTTGCTCGTACCCGTCGTGCGTGATGCCGACAAGAAAACACTGTCCGTCATCTCGGCCGAGGTGAAAGAATTTGCCGGCAAGGCCAAGGACAAAAAACTACAACCCAAGGACTGGGAGGGCAACACCTTCTCGATTTCGAACCTGGGTATGTTCGGCATCGAAGAGTTCACGGCCATCATCAACCCACCCGACGCCTGCATCCTGGCGATTGGCTCGATCAAGAAAGTAGCGGGCTTCAAGGAAGACGGCACTGTGTACCCAACCAACGTCATGAAAGTGACGCTCTCCTGCGACCACCGTGTGGTCGACGGCGTGACGGGCTCGGAGTTCCTGCTGACGGTGAAGAAGCTGCTGGAAGAGCCGATGAGTATGCTGGTGTAGCGTCGAGTTAATATTTTATAGCGGAAAGGAGAATCAAGCAATTTGATTCTCCTTTCTTTTTTTCTAGTTTGTCAGGACGACAAAACATCACAACCCATGAACCGCCTCGACCGCCTGACCTCCCTGCTGATCCAACTGCAATCGAAACGCATTGTGCGGTCGCACGAAATAGCCGAGCGGTTCGAGGTCAGCCTGCGGACGGTATACCGCGACATGCGGTCGCTCGAACTGGCTGGAGTACCCATCATTGGGGAGGCGGGTGTGGGGTACTCCATTGTACAGGGCTACCGGCTGCCGCCTGTGCAGTTCACGCGCGAGGAAGCGATGGCTTTCCTGACGGCCGAGAAGCTGGTCGACCAATGGACCGACCCGATGACCCGCGCTTCCTACCAGGATGCACTTTATAAGATCAAGTCCGTCTTGCGCACTTCCGACAAGGAAGTACTCGACGACTTGAGTAGCCGCATCGCGGTCGTGCAAAGTCCTTATCTCCCCAAAGATCGCCCCCAGAATCTCCCTATCGAAACCATCCTGCACTGCATTGCCGAAAAAAAAGTGATGCAGTTGGCTTACCAATCCGCCACCGCCCCGGAGATTACACAGCGCGATGTCGAGCCGGTAGGAATATATTCCAGCGGGTCGTTTTGGTACCTGATCGCCTACTGCCGACTGCGCGAGGGCTACCGCAATTTCCGCACCGATCGGGTGCATAGCCTCGAAGTACTGGCCCAGCGTTTTTTTACCCAGCACCCTGAGTTGCAAAGCTTCATCGAGCATACCCGCCAAGAGCGAACGCTCCAAAAAGCTGTAATCCTCTTCGACAAATCGGCCGTCCGGTTCCTGGGAGAGCAGCACTACTATTGTGGCTTCGTGTCCCAGGCCGACGCGGGCGAGCAGATCGAGATGACGTTCCTGACCGACTCGCTGAACGGCCTGGCGCATTGGTTTCTGCACGTGAGCGAAGTGGCCGACATCGTGGAGCCCGAGGAACTGCGGGACTTGGTACTAGGCAAAATGGAACGCGCTCGGCAGCGGCTGGCCGCAAAAATTTCCGAAGCCTGCTGACATAGGGCTGTCATGGGTCGGGGCGATATTTGGGCTATCAATCACCCAAAAACCCAATCGAGTATGCTCACATTCATCGAAGCTTTCCAAAAAGAACTGGCCACCGAAGCCCCCGAGACGCGCAAGATGCTGGCGCTCGTGCCCGCCGACAAGATGGATTGGCAGCCGCATCCCAAGAGCATGACGCTCCAACAACTGTCCATCCACCTGGCCGACATCGCATCCTGGATTCCCGCTATTCTTGAAAAGGATTTCTGGGACATGGCGGCCGATCAGCCCGACCAATGCGCCAACGCTGACGAACTACTGCAAAAATTTGATGGAGGCGTAACGCAGGCCGAAAAAGTACTGGATGAGGTCTCCGACGACATCCTTTTGGATCGTTGGCAGCTTCGCGCGGGCGAACAGGTGTACATGGACATGCCCAAGTGGGAAGCCGTGCGCCACTCCTTCGGTCAAAACGCGCACCACCGTGCGCAATTGGGCGTTTATTTGCGTCTACTCGACATACCCATTCCCGGTCCGTACGGTCCAAGCGCCGACGAAATGGAAATGATGGAGGCGGAGCAAGAAGCCTAGCATCGAAAATTACTCGTGCATCTGAAATGTCCATCCGACGAAAACGGTTTTCGTCGGATGGACATTTTTTTGTAAAAAACTTGTACAAAATAAATTTTAACTCTACATTTGTAGAAACAAGTTTAGATTTGTAGAGTATGAAATTGACCGAAGCCGAAGAAACTTTGATGGGGTATCTGTGGACGGAAGGAAAAGCCTTCATGAAAGACCTGCTCGACGCCTACCCCGAACCCAAGCCCGCGCCTACCACGGTGGCAACGCTGCTACGGCGCATGATCGACAAGAGTTTCGTGGCCTACCGCACCTACGGCAACTCGCGGGAGTACTACCCGCTCGTCAGCAAGCATGACTATTTCTCCACGCATCTCGACGGGCTAATTACCAACCACTTCGATAATTCGGCTGCGCAATTCGCTTCGTTCTTCACCGCCGCCACCGACCTAACGACCGCCGAACTGGAAGACCTGAAAGCCATCATCGAACAACAAATCAAACAGCGCCAGTCATGATACTCTATCTGCTAAAATTCACGCTTTGCTCGGCGACTTTGCTGCTCTTTTACAAACTGGTTTTGGAAAGAGAAAAGCTGTTACGCTTCAATCGTTTCTATCTGCTGGGTAGTTTGGTACTGTCGTTGGTACTGCCATTAATCTCAACGGAAATCCTATTGCAGGAAGTCGTGCTTCCGCATCCGGCCGCTGCGTTTGCATTCTCTACTTCCAGTGGACCGCAAACCTATGTTGTGCAGGCACTTCCTGAATCGAGCGTATTGACAAATTTTTCCTGGATCTGGATTTTAGGAATAGGGTACCTAGCTGTAAGCGCGTGGCTGCTTTTCCGTTTTGGTAAAAATCTATCATATTTACTCAGCCGCATTCGGAATCATACCAGCGAAAAGTACAAGGGTGTAGAACTCATTCTACTTGATGGCCCGACCATCCCCCACAGTTTCCTGAGCTTTATTTTTGTGAACAAAGCCGACTATCGGGCAGGTACCATTGAGCATGAAATACTCGCGCATGAAGGTACCCACGCCCGGCAGCTTCACAGTCTCGACATTCTGATTATCGAATTTTTAAAAGCCATTTTTTGGTTCAATCCGGCGCTGTACTTCTACCGCAACGCCATCGCCATGAATCACGAGTTTCTTGCCGACGCGTCGGTAGTCGATGACCTGCAAGACATTTCCAGCTACCAACATCTGCTAATACAAAAATCGGCCTGCCCGATACCTCTGCCCTTTATCAGCAAGTTCAATTATTCATTTATCAAAAAACGATTCGTCATGATGAACAAACAAACTTCCCCCGTCCGCGCCGCCTTAGCCAAAGGTTCGATCCTGCCATTACTTGCAGTCGCTTTCTTCGCGTTCAGCGACCTCACACTGGCTCAAATAGCTCCACCGCAGCCAGTGGAAGTGGCTCCCGCAATTGCCTCCCAAGATGTGGTAGAGGAATACAATGCGCTGGTTAACAAGTACAGCACCAAAGGAACAAATGGATACGTGTCAATGGCATATCCTTCAATTGAAGACGGCGAGAAAATGATCGAATTACGTGAAGCAATGAGTAAGGAGCAGGCTGATACATTAATATTCAAGCTGTATTATGCAAAACCCTCACCTAAGAAGGTCCTTTCAAAAGAAGAGTTAGAAAAATATAAGAATCCCAACGTCTACGGAGTTTGGGTGGATGACAAAAAGATTGCAAATACAGTCTTGAACAATTACGAAGCCGGTGACCTTATCAAGCTGTTTGTCAGTAGAGTCTATCCGAACGCTCAACCTAAAACAGGGTATAAATACAAGTATCAGGTTGACTTGAAGACAGAACCAAAATACGAGGCGTACAAAAAAAGGTACCTTTCAAAGCCACATTTCTTACTAATGAGGAGAGATCAAACCAAATAGCCAACCTCTTCACCTCACCAGCAACTCCACCAATTCCCCCGGCATCGAAATCTGAGGATTATGATCTGCCGTAAGCCGATACGTCTTCCAACCCAAATCCTTAGCGACTTTCTCATACTTATAAAAAGCGTCGGCTTCAGGCTTCTGCGGGTCGTCCACGGTCAGGATGTAGGTGCCGTTTTTGGGATGCGGGCGGACGAGCGGCCGCCGCTCGGTGAGCGTGGCGACGGATTGTGGTACGTTATGCGGGAAATCACTTGATTGATTTATAAAAGGCGGGATGAGCATCCCGTCTTTGGCATACTTCATCAAGTCGGTGCCGCCAACGCGAAGGTCGAAGGCACTCTTTCTGTCCTCGGCAATGTGGGCGTCGAGGTACACGATCTGCCCGATGCGGTCGGGCAGCGAATCGGCTATGCCCGTAATCACCATGCCGCCGTAGCTGTGGCCCACCAGCACGACATCGTGCAGATTCTCAAACAAAATCACGTTGACAATGTCGGCCACATGGGTACTCAAATTGACTTCCGGCGAAGCCAGATGGTACCGCTCGCCCAGGCCTGTCAGCGTAGGGCGGTAGACTTTGTGGCCTTGGGCAGTCAGCAGCGAGTCGACCCTTTGCCAGGCGTAGCCGCCCCCAAACGCCCCGTGGACGATGAGGTAGGTTTTGGGCTGGGCATGAACGCTAAGACTGACAATCAGAAGCAGTATTGAATACAGGGTAATTTTTTTCATTCTAGGTTGGAGTAAAAATCTTGAAACGTAATACGTTATCTTAGCCAGTCAACAATTTCGAACGCCATGCAATTAACCTATAAAATGCCAGTCGATGCGCTCAACGAGGGCTTTTTAGAAACGATCAAATTTCGTTTTGCAGGAAAAAAGGTAAACATCATCATCGAAGAAGTGCAGGAGCCGGAAGAAATCGACCAGATGGAACGATTTTACAAAATGGAGAAACTCCGTAAAAAACTGGAAAGGCTTCAAGTCGATCCCGATGTCGACTTGTCGGCTATGGCAAACGAAGTAAACCTATGATTTACTTCGACACAGACGTACTTGTAAACTACTTGGTAAAACAAGACGAAGACAAGCACGAGCAATCCATAGAATTATATCAAAATGCTTCTTCAGCTAGAACTTTTTTCTGTTCGCTTTTATGTTTGCAAGAAACCGCGTTTGTGCTATCCGGGCTCAAAGCTACGGAGGACGAAATTGAAGAGATGGTCGAAGACTTGCTAACGCCAGATACAGTAAACTACACGGTGGCCGAATACAGAAGAGCCGTTCAGGTGGCGAAGAAGGTCGGTTTCATCGTCCGAAATGATCTGCGGCCAGGCCAGCGGGCGCTTTTTTAGGAACTTGGCTAACATTTCCGGCGATTGTTCCCCGGCGATACTCACGAATTCGACCTGTTCTTGTCGACGCCTTCGTAAATTCTCTGCAATTCAGGCATCTCGGCCACGCACGGCTTACACCAAGTGCCCCAGAAATCTACGAATAAGTACTTGCCTTGGTAGTCTTGTAAGGCGATGGGTGCGTCCGTTCTAAATTCTTTGGTCTTGAAAGGCTTAATTCGATGGCCTATCTGTAGCGAATACTCGTCTTCGTTAGCATTTACACTCGCCAGTTGCAGTACATCGCGGTAGGTGTTGACCCCTTTGTTATGGCCGCTCGACCACTCCCGTCGGCTCCCCGAATCACGTAGACGAAGCAATGGATCGGTTTGGCTGTCAACTCGTTTTCGTCGGGTGTCCACTCCCAACTCTTTTGCAAACTTTCGTATTCATCCTGATGAATATTGCCCGCTTTAAAATTCTAATAAACAACCTGGTGATAATTGATATGAGCCATCGATTTTTTCACCCAGCGCCAGTTTTCGGGCACCCCACGCACGGGCAGGTTGGTTCTTGCCCATATGGCTCCCCCCGTGGTATCGTCCTCGGCGTAATCGGGTTGCAGAGTGCCATAACTGGACGCAAAAGGCCCGAAGCCACCTACAAAGGTCAACGGCAGTTCTATAATCCTGTCAGAGATCGCTTCCCCATTCTGATTGTTACAAGAAAAGCAGACAATACCCGACAAGAACACAATTAGAGCGGCTGTTTTCATCACGCGCGAAGTTTGTTTTCCCATAAACGTAAACAGAAAAATCCGGCAATCAAACTTACGGTACCAGGCCCCAAACCACATAATCCCTACCTTTGCCACAAAAACGCCGATGTCCAAACTTTCGATTGTCATTCCTGCCTATAATGAAGAAAGTACCATTTGTGCGATACTTGAAAAGGTCGAATCGGTGCAGCTCATGGGCGGCCTCGACAAGCAGATTATTGTTGTCGACGATCATTCGACGGATGGCACCGAAGGGAAGGTACTAGGCTACATCCGGCAAAGCGGCCTGACTAACATCGTGTATCAAAAGCACACCGTCAACCAAGGCAAAGGGGCCGCGCTGCACACGGGCATTGGACTGGCCGACGGTGATTTCATCATCATTCAGGATGCCGACATGGAGTACGATCCCGACGAATACAACGTATTGCTGAAACCGATTTTGGACGGTCGGGCCGATGTGGTATACGGCTCGCGCTTCATAGGCGGCAACCCGCACCGGGTACTGTTCTTCTGGCATTCGATCGGCAATGGTTTCCTGACGTTTTTGTCGAACATGGCCAACAACGTCAACCTTACCGATATGGAGACCTGCTACAAATTATTCAGAAGTGACTTTTTGAAGCAGGTGAGCTTGCAGGAAAAACGCTTTGGTTTCGAACCGGAGGTAACGGCCAAAATTGCTCGCATCCCGGGCGTTAGAATCTACGAGGTAGGGATCTCGTACTACGGCCGCTCCTACGCCGAAGGGAAGAAAATTGGCTGGCGCGACGGTGTGCGGGCGATTTACTGCATCTTCAAATACGGCTTTTTTAGTAAGTGAAGCTTGTTTCTACTTCACTTTTCCGAAAGTTCTGTTCTATTTTTTTCCATCAACTCGTGCAAGAACTCCGGGCCAAAGTCAGTACCTCAACTCTCCTACCTCCTTCTCAACCATTCCATCCCTGAACGTTCCCCCGCGCTCCTGGGTTATACTTCTCGATTCCGGCTTCGGCCCGAATCATTTTTTTTAGGCAAGAACCTCCAATCTACAAAAATAAAATAATGGAAAAGATACACGCCACCACCGTCCTGGGCGTCCTGCACAACGGAATGCTGGCCCTCGGGGCTGATGGACAAGCCACAATGGGCAATACCGTCGCCAAGAGCAACGTCAAGAAAGTACGCGCCCTGCAGGGCGGTAAAATCCTGGTCGGCTTTCGCCGGCTCGACGGCCGACGCGTTCTCGCTGCTGGAAAAATTTGAGGAAAAGCTCAATGCCTACGGCGGCAACATGAAGCGCGCCGCCATCGAACTTGCCAAGGACTGGCGCACCGACCGCTACCTCCGTAAGCTGGAAGCGATGATCATTACGGCAAATCAGGAAGAAATTTTGGTCATCAGCGGTACCGGTGATGTCCTCGAACCCGAAAACGGCATCGCCGCCATCGGCTCGGGTGGCAACTACGCCCTCTCCGCCGCTACGGCCCTTAAAAAACACGCCTCCCAACTCACCGCCGAAGACATGGTCCGCGAAGGACTGCTGATCGCGGGTGATCTTGTGCATCTACACGAATCAGAATTTGGTGGTTGAGAAAATTGGGTAAGGCTGAGCGAAGAGGTAGTTTTGGGTTAAGGGTTGAAGGGTCAACGGTTGTACGATGTTCTTCGATCTCCATTCTTTGAAGGATAAAAAGCAGTTTTACCCTTAACCGTTCGCCGTCTCCGTCCCCCCCTTATCAATTCCCCCAAAAGAACCAACACCTCCCGCAACGCCCGGCTAACTTCGCGGCTAGAATCGGGAGTGTACTTGTGGGCGATGATGGCGAAGCTGAGGCGCTCGCCGGCGCGCGTGACGGCGTAGCCCGCGTAAGCGCGGGTACCTTCGATGGAGCCGCTCTTGGCCCGGACGCGTCCGACGGCGCGGGTACGCTTGCCGATGTTGCGGACAGTGCCGGTTTGGCCCAAAATCGCAATGCTGTTGTAGTAGTCCGGGAAGCTTTTGTCCTTCGTGGCGGCATTGAGTACGTCGGTGAGGTTTTGCGCCGTGAGTGAGCCCGTCGGCGACAGGCCGCTGCCGTCTTTGACGTAGAAACCGCGCATGTCGGCCCCACGCGTGCGCCAGTAGGATGCTTCGGAGGTCACGGCGTCGTCGAAAGCTGATTTCCCACCCAGTTTCTGTCCCGATGTTTTCAAGAATGCGTCGGCGTAAAGGTTAATGCTCCACCAGTTGGTTTGCTGGCAAAGTTCGCGAAGCAGGGCCGACTGGTGAACGTCCAGAATCTTGCGGGTAGCTGTCGGGACAGCTGAGGTTGGTAGTACCTCGGGCGCTCCGGCGATGCCAACGGCTCCGGTCCTGAGAGATTGCGTGAACTCATGGGCCAACGCGTACGAAGGATTGGGTACGGCCCCCTTCACGGTAAAGGACATACTGCCACGCGGCACGGTACCCGTCAGCCGAACTTCGTCGCCCAGCGGACTCGTGTAGATATACACCTGGTCGCCCGTCCCGGCTTCGCCCGTGGTGACCAGGTTCGTGATTTTCAGGTACGGCATCTCAGGTTCCAGCTTGGTGACCTCCGTCGGGTCACCGACGTTGCGGCCCGCGCGGAAGGAAATCCGGTACAGGTTTTCCCGAAAGTTCAATCCCGAAACGCCCGCGCCGTAGTAGTTGCCGAGGTCGCCCCACACCCAGGTATCGGCCAGCGTTTTATCATCGAAAAAAGTCGGGTCGGCCAGTACCTGTCCCTGCACGTAGCGGATGCCCGCGCGACGCACGGCGGCCGTCCAGCGGGCCAGGATCTCGTCGGCATCGGGGGTACCTTTGAAGCGGTCGCTACCCAGCGAGGGGTCACCCGAGCCGCGCAGGTACAGATTGCCGCGCAGGGTATCGCGCACGATCAGGCCGTCATACTCGAGATAGGTCGGGTAGGTGTAATCGCCGCCCAGCGCCGACAGTACCGTAGCCGTCGAGACGAGCTTGAGCGTGGAAGCTGAAGGTACTGACTGTTCGTGGTGCATCGCCAGGATAGTACGTCTGTCTTTGGTGGATTTCAAGCAAAACGCCAGGGTACCATTGCGCAGCAATTCGGAGTTTTGCAGCTCTACTACAGCATCGGACAGGCGGCCCAGTGCGACGGAGTCGATGGATTGGGCGGATGCGTTTTTGGGTAAAAACAGTAAGCCGGAGCAAAAAATAAGGAGGGCAAGCAGGCGTGGTGCGAGGTAATTCTTTTTCAACAATTCGAATATTTTAATGGGTGGAGAAGCGGACTTTTAACGATACTGCCTCGTTTTTTGGTACTTTTGCTACTTGCCGTTTTGGAAAGCGGAGGCTTTCTTTCTATTTCTGAAAACCCCAAAGACCGTAGCGAAGTTTAGAGCTTGGCGGCAATACCGATACAAAGAAGCTGATTTTACTGCATAGACATTATATGAAATTAACATTTTGGGGCGCCACCCAGCAAGTGACCGGCAGCATGTACCTGCTGGAAGTAGACGATTACAGCATCCTGATCGATTGTGGACTCAACTTCGATCTGGATGAGAAAGCGAAGAAAGCCCTCTACGACGAACAAAAGAGCGTGTTTCCTTTCGACCCCACGCTCATCAACACGGTACTGCTCACCCACGCCCACATCGACCACTCGGGCAATATTCCCAATCTTTACAAAGAAGGTTTCGAAGGCCAGGTAGTCTGCACCGAACCTACCTACGCCCTGACGGGACTGCTGCTGGAAAATTCGGCGATGCTGCACCAAAAGCGGCTCAACACGGCAAACGGCAAAGCGTCCAACAAAAAGCGGAAAGGTAGCTTCGTAAAGGACATTCCCCGGGATCTTTTCCTGCAGAAACATGTGAAGCAAGCGCTGGAAAACTTCTTTCCGGTCGCTTTCAGTCAGCGGTACAAGATTTCGGACGCCGTCAACGTGCAATTCATTCCGGCGGGGCATCTGCTGGGCGCGGCGCATATCCTGGTGGAGGTACGGGAGAACCGCGAGAAGAAAACGCTCTGCTTTTCGGGCGATATCGGGCGCAAGAACTACCCGCTGCTCGTTGACCCGCAACCCGTGCCGCAAGTCGACTACCTGATCTGTGAAACCACCTACGGCAACCGGCTTCATGCCGATACCCGCCCGCCCGAAGAGGCGCTCTCCGATGTCATCCAGCGTACCTGCGTGGATATTCCGGGGCGGCTCATCATCCCGACGTTCAGCGTGGGCCGTACCCAAGCGCTTCTCTACACGCTCAACAAACTCTACATCGACCGCAACCTGCCGCCGTTGAAAGTTTTTACCGACAGTCCGTTGAGCTTTGGCAGTACCCGCGTACACCAGAAGTACGTGCGATTGCTCAATAAGGAGGCGCGCGATTTCAAAGAGGACAACGAGATGCTGTTCGACTTTGAGAACCTGATCTACATCGAAGGTTCTGACGCCAGCAAGGCCATCAGCAACTACGCCGAGCCGTGCATTATCATTTCGTCGTCGGGTATGGTGCAGGGCGGACGCATCGAGCACCACGTGGCGGCCAATATCGAGAACCCCTACGCCACAATTCTGATGATCGGCTACGCCTCGGAAGGTACTTTGGGCTGGCGACTTCTGAACGGTCAGGACACGATCACGATCCGGGGCGAGAAAAAATCGGTGGCGGCCAATATTGAAAAAATTGACGTATTTAGCGGCCACGGCGACCAGAACGATCTACTCGATTTTGTAAAACACCAGGAACCCGCCGCGCTGAAAAACATTTTCCTGATCCACGGCGAGACCCAATCCATGCGTGATTTTCGCGACACGCTGGCCATCAAGGGCTACGAAAAAGTAGTGATCCCCGAGCGTGGGCAGGTGTTTGAACTTTGAATGTTTATTTGTTTAGGTGTTTATTTGTTTAGCTCGTTCTTACAATTTTAGCTCAACTAGCGCAAACTTATGACCCGAATGGCCTAAACAAATAAACCTATAAACCTATAAACGACCCCCCCGATTTTCCCTGGGAAGACCTATCATGCGTACCTACCTCGATTTTGAAAAACCGATTGCGGAGCTGGAAAACCGGCTGGCCGATATGCGTAAGTTGGCCGAAACAAGCAACGTGGATGTTTCTGCGGCTACGGCGGCACTGGAAAGCGGTATCGAACGGCTTCAGACGGAGATTTTCGACAACCTCACCCGCTGGCAGCGCGTGCAGTTGTCGCGCCACGCCGACCGACCCTACGCCTACGACTACATCCGCCTGATGTGCGACGAGTTCATCGAATTGCACGGCGACCGACAGGTACGCGACGATCCGGCGATGATCGGCGGCTTCGCCAACCTCGCCGGGCAGGGCGTGATGATCATCGGGCAGCAGAAGGGCCGCAATACCAAGCAGCGGCAGCACCGTAACTTCGGCATGCCCAATCCCGAAGGGTACCGCAAGGCGTTGCGCCTGATGAAGTTGGCCGAAAAATTCAACCGCCCCATCATCACGCTCATCGACACGCCGGGCGCGTTTCCGGGTCTGGAAGCTGAGGAGCGCGGACAGGGGGAAGCCATCGCCCGCAATCTGAAAGAAATGTTCATGCTGAAAGTACCCGTTATTTGCGTCATTATCGGCGAAGGTGCGTCGGGTGGCGCGCTGGGCATCGCGATCGGCGACAAGGTACTCATGCTCGAAAACACCTGGTACTCGGTCATCTCGCCCGAATCCTGCTCTTCCATCTTGTGGCGTAGCTGGGACTATAAGGAGCAAGCTGCCGAGGCGTTGAAACTCACCGCCCGCGACATGAAGCAGAACCGCCTCATCGACGGCATCGTACCCGAACCGCTGGGCGGTGCGCACACCGACCACGAGGCCATGGCCGAAACGCTCAAAAACGTGATCCTGAACGATCTGAGTACCCTCTGGCAGTTATCGCCCGAAGAGCGCATCGGTCAACGCATCGACAAGTTTTGCGATATGGGGGTGGTGGTTGAATAGTTCTTCCGTGAATACAGAAAGTAAAAAACATCATCTTCGACCTCGGTGACGTCATCATCAATATAGATGTACCGCGCGCCGCGCAATCGTTCGCCACGTTGAGCGGGCGCGAGCTGAAAGAGGTCCTGGACATCTTTCAGGAAAACGAGCTTTTCCGGCAGTTCGAAACGGGACGCCTGGACGCGGTTGCTTTTCGAGGCTACGTACGCCAGATTCTAGCAAAACGAAGGCTGGACCGACGGCGACCTCGACGAAGCCTGGAATTCGCTGCTCCTGGACATTCCGCCCGCCAGCATCGAGATGCTGCAAAAATTGGCCAAGAATTACCACCTATTTCTGCTGAGCAACACCAGCAGCATTCACATCGCCAAAGTCAACGAAATCCTGCACGAAACATCGGGCGTGGAAGCGCCTGGACGATTTGTTCGAGAAGGTGTACTTGTCCTATGAAATGGGCATCATGAAGCCCGACGCCGAAATTTATGAGCGGGTCCTGCAAGACGCCGGACTGGTGGCCGACGAGACGCTTTTCCTCGACGACAATGCCGACAACATCGCGGCGGCCAAGACGCTGGGGATTCAAACCATCCACGTCCAAAAGCCGTTGACTATGCTCGACTACCTCCCCGACTATGTCGCGTAACATCCGCACCTACCTGCTGCAAGGCTTTCTTTTCCTGCTTACCCTTGTCACTACCACCCTCGCCGGAGCCGAGTGGATTTACGGACGAATCTTTATTCCCGGCGTCGGCGTTCCGGCCGACGACCTACTCGGCTGGCCGGAGTTCTGGGAAGGTCTACAATTTTCACTACCCTTTCTGCTCATCCTCACCGTCCACGAATTTGGGCACTACTTCACCGCCAAAGCCCACCGCGTCGACGTGACCCTGCCCTACTACATTCCGCTGTGGTTTGGTATCACCCAGACCATCGGAACGATGGGGGCTTTCATCCGCATCACGACTCAGATCAAATCGCGTTTGAAGTTCTTCGACATCGGCATCGCCGGGCCGCTGGCGGGTTTCGTGGCAGCTTTCGGGGTACTTTGGTATGGTTTTACGCACCTGCCTCCACTGGACTACATTTTCAAAGTCCATCCTGAGTACGCCCAATATGGCCTGGATTACGGAAAATTTGTGTACGAGGGAAAGGAAGGTATGCTCGTGTTAGGCGACACCCTCCTCTTCTGGTGGTTCAAGAATTTTGTAGCCGACCCGTCCCAGCTCCCGCACGTTTACGAGATCACGCATTACCCATTCATCCTGGCAGGGTACATCTCCTTGTTCTTCACCGCCCTCAATCTGCTCCCCATCGGGCAGCTCGACGGTGGGCACATTCTGTACGGCTTGTTGGGTAAGCGCCGCTTTAACGTCGTAGCACCAGTGCTGTTCGTTTTGTTCGCTTTCTACGCGGGCCTGGGTCTTTTTAAAGCCGAAGAGTTTGCAGCGGTTGCGGACGACAATTTCCTGACGCTGCTCGGCTACCTGGCATTGTACATCTATTTTTTATACATCTGCCTGAGCCGAATCAGCGACAACAAACGCACCGGCCTTACGATCGCGCTGGGCATCGTAGTACTGCAATTTGCCGTATCATTTGTCCGCCCCGACTGGGAAGGGTACTCGGGTTTCCTGCCCTTCGTTTTCTTACTTGGCCGTTTCCTCGGCATCTACCACCCCGAAACCGAAGACGACGACACGCCGCTGAGTACGGGGCGCATCATCATGGGCTGGGTCGCCGTCATAGTCTTCATCCTCTGCGCCAGCCCGGAACCTTTCGTAATCGCTTGACGGCGTTTACGGGGGGAGACGGAAAGGGTACACAGTTCATGAATTACAAACCCTAGAAAAAGTTGTAGAACGACATTACCCTTTTACCCTTTTACCCTTTTACCCAAAAAATCCATGTTCGCACAAATGTACCATCTTGCCGGTTGGAAAGTCATTGGCAATCCGCCTTATCAGCTTGACAAAGCTATTTGGGTAGGCGCGCCGCATTGGTCTAATTGGGATCTGGGCGTGAGTCTGGGCGCGCGGGCGACTATGGATTTTGACATCCGGTTTCTGGCTAAAAAAGAAATCTTCACCTGGTACTCCGGCTGGCTTTTTCGAGCGTTGGGCGGAATGCCCGTCGACCGGCACAAGAATAACAATCTGGTGGATGCAGTGGTGGCCATTTTTCGGGAAAATAAAAAAATGCACATCGCCATCACGCCCGAAGGCACCCGGGATGATGTCGCGACGCTCAAAAAAGGCTTTTACTACATGGCGCTCAAGGCGGGAATACCGCTCATTCTGGTCGGTTTCGACTATGTCCGCAAGGCATTCGTCATTCGTGATCCGCTGTATCTTACCGGCGATTATGCCGCCGATATGAAGGCATTTTACGAATACTACCTCACCATTCAGGGGCCACGCAAGACCTGGCTCACCGACTACGTGCAGACCGGAGTGATCCCAGCCTGACGCCGATCGAAGTCCACCGCAGATTTTTGAGTCCGGTTGCTCAAAAATTTAAATATCCTTACCTTTTCTTTCGGAATAGTCACGCAGTTCCCTGTATATTTGAGGAATTGAGCCAATTGTCAATTTCGGGTCTACGTGCGGGAGGTTTTTTGAGGAGAGAGTCGATTCGATATCCGGGAAGCAGCCAGGTGGCCGCATTCCTTTCTTGCCTACCCTACTTTTCTCGTTTTTGATCGTCCCCTTTGGCGGGCACGAGCATTCCGTAGTACACGCCCCTATCCTAGAAATCACTACTAAAAATGAATCACGATATAGCCATTGATCTCGGCACCGCAAACTTTCTTATTATTCACCAAGACGAAATCGTCGTCGACCAGCCGTCGGTGGTGGCCTTCGACCGCACGACCGGCAAAATGCTGGCCGTCGGCAACGAAGCCATGCAGATGGAGGGCAAAACACACGACAATATCCGCACTGTGCGGCCGCTCCAGGGGGGTGTTATTGCCGACTACAACGCTGCCGAGCAGATGATCCGGGGCATGATGGCCATGGTAGGCTTCCGCCGGAGTTTGTTCAAGCCGTTCATCAGGATGGTGGTTTGCATTCCGTCGGGCATCACAGAGGTGGAAAAACGCGCCGTCGAAGACTCCGCCGAAACGCTGGGCGCGCGCAAACTGTACCTCATTCATGAACCCATCGCCGCCGCCGTGGGCATTGGACTGAACGTCGAAGAACCCGAGGGCAACATGGTGGTAGACATCGGCGGTGGTACCACCGAAATTGCCCTGATCGCTTCTAGTGGCATCATCTGTAACCAGTCGATCCGGGTGGCGGGCAATACGCTCGACGCAGACATCGAACAATACATCCGGCACGAGTACAACCTACTGATCGGTCAGCCCACCGCTGAGCGCATCAAGCACAGCATCGGCGCCGCCCTCACCGACCTGCCCGACGCTCAAACCGACTGTGAAGTGATGGGCCGCGATCTGCTGACGGGTATGCCCAAACAAATCATCATTTCGCAAGCCGAAATGGCGCACTGCCTGGATAAATCCCTCTCCAAAATTGAAGAATCGGTGATGAAACTCCTGGAAGAAATGCCGCCCGAACTCTCCGGCGATATCTACCTCCGCGGGATGTACCTTACGGGTGGTGGCGCGCTGCTCAAAGGCCTCGACCAGCGACTTTCCCAAAAAACCCGCCTCAAAGTCCATGTCGCTCAAGATCCACTCCGCATGGTCGTCAAAGGCGCTGGCATGGCCTTAAAAAACATCGAGCGCTCGGGGTACCTTATCAAATAATTGAAAATGGATAATGGACAGTTGAAAATGTTCTTTAAGCGCACGCATTCTTAAGGTCGGATTCCCGAGGATGCGTACGCCTTGCCCGCCTTCTCACACGCCCATACTTTGGTACTCAGAAAATAAGCGGGGCGCCCCGTGGGGTACTTAGGTACTCTTTCCCCTGACGTACCCCACGATTTCCGCGCCTGCCCGCTCCGACGCGCCGGCTTTGCCTACTTTCTGTTGCAGGATCTTGTAGTCGGCCTCGACAGTAATTCGCTTTGTGCCACCGGGCAGGATGGCTTTCAGTTCGGTCGTGAGCTGTTTTTGGGAGAAGTCGTCTTGGATCAATTCGCGGACGGCCTCTTTTCCCATGATCAAGTTGACCAGCGAAATGTACGGCACCTTGATCAGACTTTTGGCGATAACGTAGGAGACGCCGCTCGTGCGGTAACAGACTACCTCGGGTACCGAAAATAGCGCGGTTTCGAGTGTGGCCGTTCCCGATGTGACGAGCGCGGCCTCGGCCACGTGGAGCAAATCGTAGGTAGCTTCATAGACGACGGTAATGTTCGGCTGGCTTTGGTATTTTTCGTAAACTACCTTCGGCAAACTATTCACACCCGCGATCACAAAATGATAGTTAGGGAAATTTCCCTGTACGCTCAACATGGTGTCCAGCGTACCCGTTACTTCCTGCTTGCGGCTACCGGGTAGGAGCGCGACGATAGGCTTATTGTTGAGGTTGTTTTTTGTTAAAAAATCCGGCTCCGGCTCAAAATCCTCAATGGCGTCCATCAACGGATTACCTATGTAGGTGACGTCGTAGTCATATTTTTTATAAAAATCGACCTCGAAGGGAAAGATGACGAACATTCGGTCGACGGTTTTCTTGATCTTCCAGGCACGATTCTGATTCCAGGCCCACACTTTGGGCGAGATGTAGTAGCATACCTTAATCCCGCGCTCTTTGGCGTAAGCCGCCATCCTTAGGTTAAAACCTGGATAGTCGATTAGGATCAGGACATCGGGCTGGTAGTCGAGCAAGTCCTTTCTGCACTTTCTAAGGAAACCCAGAATGGTTGGTAGATTTCGAACCACTTCCAGAAAACCCATAAATGCCATATCGGTGTTGTGCGTCACGATCGTGGCACCTTGCGCCTTCATCATATCGCCGCCCCACGCCCTGAACTCCGCCGCCGGATCGTGCTGTCGGATGCCGCGCATGAGGTTGGCCCCGTGCAGATCGCCCGAGCGTTCACCGGCTATGAGGTAGTACTTCATTCGCCGTAGTATTCGACAAAATTCTTGGGTGTCTCGACCAATTTGAGGTAGTGCAGCCGGGCATTGGGCGCTTTCTCAATCACCGCAGGCGCGATGATCTTCCAAATCTCGACTACGAAGATTTCGCAGGAAGCCATTTTGCCCGCCATGAAATCGACATCGAGGTTCAGGTTCTTGTGATCCACTTTGTCGATCACGCGCTGCTTCACCAAATCGCCCAGTACCTTTAAGTCGATGACGAAGCCCGTCTCGGGATCGGGCGTGCCTTTCACGGTCACGAAGAGCTCGAAGTTGTGGCCGTGGTAGTTGTAATTGGCGCAGGGACCAAATACGGCACGGTTTTTCTCTTCCGACCAGTTCGGATTATAAAGCCGGTGCGCGGCGTTGAAATGTTCTTTTCTGGTGACGTAAACCATTGATTCAATGGACAGTTGACAATTGATAATGGATAATTACTTTCGCTAAAAGCTCCATTTATTCCGCAAAAGTAAGGTTTGTTTAGAAAGAAAGGCCCGAATGTCTATAACTTTGCGACCTTGAAGAATTTTATATTTAGTCGGCAATGGACCGGAATTATCCATTGTCCACTATCCATTGTCCATTAAAGAAATGATAATAGTAACCGGTGCTGCGGGCTTCATAGGAAGCTGCCTAGTAAGCAAACTGAATCAGGAGGGCTTTAATTTCATTATTGCCGTCGATGATTTTTCTAAAATCGAAAAAGCCGACAACCTAGAAGGTAAAATCGTGCAGGAGCGCGTCGAGCGCAGCGAATTCTTCGACTGGCTGGATAAGAATCAGGAGGATGTCGAGTTTATTTTCCACATCGGCGCGCGTACCGATACCACCGAGTTCGACCGGGCGATCTTCGATGCGCTCAATGTCGAGTACTCCAAGGAAATCTGGCGGCGTTGCGTCGATTATCAGATTCCGCTCGTGTATGCCTCGTCGGCCGCTACCTACGGTCTGGGCGAACTGGGCTACGAAGACGACGAGTCGCTGATTCCGCAACTCAAACCGCTCAATCCCTATGGCGATTCCAAGAACGAGTTTGACATTTGGGCTTTGCAGCAAGAGAAAAAGCCGTTTTTTTGGGCAGGATTGAAGTTTTTTAACGTTTACGGGCCCAACGAGTACCACAAGGGCCGTATGGCGTCGGTGATCTTTCATGCCTACCACCAAATCAGGAAATCGGGTAAAATGAAGCTTTTCCGCTCCCACAATCCCGACTTCAAGGACGGCGAGCAAATGCGTGATTTTGTGTACGTCAAAGACTTGATCGACGTCTGCATTTTCCTGATGCACCACCGCCGCGACTCGGGCATCTACAACCTCGGCAGCGGCCAGGCCCGCACGTTCAAAGACCTGGTAGGTGGTACGTTCTCCGCGATGGAGGTAGCGCCCTACATCGAGTTTATCGACACGCCGGCCGACATTCGCGACAAGTACCAGTACTTCACCGAAGCATCGATGGGAAAGCTCCGCGGCATCGGCTTCACACAACCTTTTCATTCGCTGGAAGAAGGCATCGAGGATTATGTGAAAAAGCTACCTGATTCCGGGGACGAATTACTGAGAGTTAGAGTAGAAGCTATGCCGACAGATTCCGTTTCTAGATCTACCGGAATTTTGCTAAATTTGAAGAAACAGCACTACTATGGCAACGCAAACGGCAGTATCGGTATCAGAGTACCTCGATTTACTTCACGATTCGGAAGAAAAACTTGAATATTACGATGGTGAAGTCGTGGCGATGTCGGGCGCGCAGCCTAATCACAACCTAATTGCCTGTAATCTGATTGCCGAATTTATCATCTGTCTGAAAAAGCAAGGTTGTTTTGTCTACAACAGCGATCAACTCATTACCATCGGCCAAGACAGGCTTTACGTGTTTCCTCGATATAGTCGTTGTATGTGAAAAGCCATTTACGAAACAACCAAGCGAGGATTGAAATCGCTGACCAACCCGACGATTGTGGTAGAGGTACTTTCCCCCAGCACCGAAGCCCACGACCGGGGCAACAAACTGGAATATTACCAGACTTTGGAAAGTCTAGAAAATTTCGTTTTGGTATCTACCATGAAGGAAAAGTAGAAGTGTACCGTAAAAGTGAACGTGATGGCTGGTTGCATCGAATCTTTATAACGAAGACAATCCGACGATGAAAATCGGGAATTGCGAAATCGACTTGCGGGCAATCTATGCGAATGTCGATTTTGTGGAAGTCTAACCACTAGAGCAGTATTGAAATCAAAAAAGCGCGGCTTCCCGAAGAATCCCGCGCTTTTTTGTTATTGTACCTTTATCCCAAAATTACTGTGGCGTCAACGTCACGCGGATCACTTTATCGGTGCCGGGCACAGTGAAACTCGTTTGGCGCGTGCGAGCCACAGTAATGGTTTTGACGGCATCGACCGGTCCTACGAGCGTGGAAGCGGGCATCTGTACCGGCTTTTGGTCGGGACCGGTGCCGGGTGCGGTATCGGCTTCGGTTCCGGCATCGTAAATTTCCAGGTTACCGGATACGTCCCCCCCGTTGAAGGTACTACCCGTGAACAGCTCGTAACCACCGTCCTTGAAGCTAATGAACCAGTCGTTGGACTGCACGAACATCGTTTGGAGCTGTAGCTTGTCGCCGGGCTTGGCCGTGACTGTAAACTCGGTCGACTCGCCGCTGAAGATAGGTCCGTCTGACGTTTTGAACACGCCCGAGTACAACACGTCCGCGTTGGCCATTACGGTTTTTAATTTGTCGGTCGTGGTACCGTCTTCGGCGATTTCCTCCGTGCCCAGATCAGCCGCAGCCCCTAATTGAAACATAGGATCGGCTCCCCGGTATACGGCATAAACGCCTGGTGAGAGCGGCACGGTGCCGTTGGCGCGGGGCGTCGGGATGAGCTGGGGCTGAGACACGTTCTCGATCAGCACT
This sequence comes from uncultured Cytophagales bacterium, assembly GCA_963803495.1. Classification (GTDB taxonomy): domain Bacteria; phylum Bacteroidota; class Bacteroidia; order Cytophagales; family Spirosomataceae; genus Persicitalea. Next base: position 4,483,855 of record CAWDMP010000002.1, on the reverse strand, counting down.
TTGAAAGTAACAGCTTGGGGAAGATCGTGGTCTTTCACACAACCACTGAGCAACAATAATGCGGGTAGGGCAACCAGCGTCCCCGTGCGAATGAATTTTTTCATAGTCAGTTTTTAATGTTTTATGGATCGATCGATAAACAGCCACCTGCCAAGCCGAGCTGAACTAGTCATAAGGCTGGATTCGGCTGCATAAGTTGGTACGGTATGCCAGGAAATAAGGTTGCCCCGGCTGTCGATCTTATTCAGGAGAAGTAGTATAGTGTGATTTGCTTTTTGTCCGGACGCCAAACTATGCTTGAAGATGGGCATCATGAAAGAGGCCGACCCACCTGTAATTTTTCTATATTTGGTAAAAAACAGCAGTACTATGGCGATCAGCACGGCGGTATCAGTGGAGGAATATTTCGAAATGCTTCTCAAATCAGACGTAAAACTCGAATACCGAGCGGGCGAAATCGTAGCGATGTCGGGTGCACGACCCAATCACAACCTACTAGCTATGAGCCTGGTTATGCTGCTGGGTCTGTGCCTGAGAGAGCACGGCTGTAAAGTGTACAGCAATGACCAACTGGTCCACATTGAGGCGAGTGAGCGCTTCGCCTTCCCCGATGTCGTTATTGCCTGTGATGAACCTCGCTTTAAGGACACGAAACGGGGTTTGCCTTCGCTGGTCAATCCCAGAATCATCGTGGAAGTACTTTCTAACAACACCGAGTTTTCCGATCGCAACGACAAGTACCGCGCTTACCGTACGCTGGAAAGTCTGGAAGAATACGTCTTAATATCCTCCCGGGAAAAGATCGTCGAAGTTTTTCGGCGAAACAATTCCCACGAGTGGCTTCACCGAATTTTCGACGAAAGCAACCCAACCATCAAAATTGGACCTTGCGAGTTAAATCTGCACGACCTTTGTTTCGACATTGTTTTCGAGGTCGAGTAGCATCGCCTTATTTGTAATTTTTCTATATTTTTGCGGGAATCGCCAAACTCAACCCGTCGAACGGTTGTTGTTTGCTTGTACCCGAAATCAGGTAATTTTATCAAGTACTATGAATAAGGAAAACGAAGCAGACTTACTGGAAGAAATCACCAGTTCGGAATATAAATATGGTTTTGTAACGGACATCGAGGCAGACGAGGCCCCTCCCGGCTTGGACGAGGACATCGTCCGGTTCATTTCGGCCAAGAAAAATGAGCCCGAGTGGATGCTGGAATGGCGATTGAAGTCCTATCGTGCCTGGCTCAAAACGCAGGAGCCGAAATGGTCCAACGTGCACTACCCGCACATCGACCTGCAATCCATCAAGTACTACTCGGCGCCCAAGAAAAAGAAGCAACTCGGTAGCCTGGATGAGCTTGACCCCGATATCCGCGACACATTCGAGCGGCTGGGCATTTCAACTGATGAGCAAAAGCGTATCTCGAACGTCGCAGTCGATGCGGTGATGGATTCCGAGTCCGTCTTCACCACGTTCAAAGAGTCTTTGAAGGAAAAGGGCATCATCTTCTCCTCCATCACGGAAGCCATCAAGGAGCATCCTGATTTGATCAAGAAGTACCTGGGTTCGGTAGTACCGCCCAAGGACAACTTCTATGCTGGATTGAACTCAGCGGTGTTCTCCGACGGTTCGTTCGTCTACATTCCCAAAGGCGTTCGTTGCCCGATGGAGCTATCCACCTACTTCCGCATCAACGCCGCCGGTACGGGACAATTCGAGCGAACACTCATCGTCGCCGATGAAGGTAGCTACGTAAGCTACCTGGAAGGCTGCACGGCTCCGATGCGCGACGAAAATCAGTTGCACGCTGCTGTGGTCGAGATTTTCGCCCATGAAGGCGCGGAAGTGAAGTACTCCACGGTGCAGAACTGGTACCCTGGCGACAAGGAAGGCAAGGGTGGCATCTACAATTTCGTAACCAAGCGCGGCTTGTGCGACGGAGCCAATTCCAAGATTTCCTGGACGCAGGTCGAAACCGGCTCGGCGATCACCTGGAAGTACCCGTCGGTCATTTTGAAGGGCGATAATTCCATTGGTGAGTTCTACTCTGTGGCTGTAACCAACAACTACCAGCAAGCTGATACCGGTACCAAGATGATCCACATCGGTAAGAACACCAAGAGCCGTATCGTATCGAAAGGTATCTCGGCGGGCAAGAGCCAAAACTCCTACCGTGGCTTGGTCGACGTGATGAAGCGCGCCGACAACGCCCGGAATTTCTCGCAGTGCGATTCCCTGCTACTAGGTGACCGCTGTGGTGCGCATACGTTTCCCTACATCGAGGTGAGCAACCCCACCGCCACCGTCGAGCACGAGGCGACTACTTCCAAAATCGGTGAGGACATTTTGTTCTATTGCAATCAGCGCGGCATCGGCACCGAACAAGCCGTGGCTCTGATCGTAAACGGCTACGCCAAAGAAGTACTCAACCAGCTTCCTATGGAGTTCGCGGTAGAAGCGCAAAAACTACTGGCAATCAGCCTGGAGGGAAGCGTGGGATAATGGTGAGTGATGAATTATGAATTTATCGAAATCCTTGCTGAAAACCACTCAGCAAGGATTTTTTTGTTTATTCAAGAATAAAGTATCAGATTATAGCCTATAAAACACTGCTTGACTTCTACTGATGGCGCGCCAGCCCGAGCGCGGGTCCGACCCCTCATCACTCATAATTCATAATTAAAAACGTCCCTGCAGCCCACCGGTATGAATGGCGACGAGGGTGGTACCTTCTTTAAAATACCCTTTCTTCATTAGGTCATAGAGTCCGTAGAGCATTTTTGCGGTGTAGACGTGCTTCTAGCAGGAGACCGTGGGTTTGCTCGAATTCTTGCATGAATTGCAGTAGTTCGGGCTTGTGCTTGGCGTAGCCACCGAAGTGGTAATCGGTAAAAAGTTGGAGCTTATTTCCGGCGCCTTCTTGCTTGACTAATTCCAAAATCTCGTTTCTCAAAAATCCGCCATTTTTCAACGCAGAGAACGCTAAGGTAGACGCGGAGGTTTGCAGGATTCCGGCGGCGGTGCCGCCTGTCCCTGCCGCTACGGCGTAGTAGTCGGGCGCTCGGCCAAGTTGGTCCTGTACTTCCGTTACCAGTTCACCCACGCCTGGCAGGGCCAGTGCGGTGCTGCCACCTTCCGGGATCAGGTAAGGGTAGTTGAATCTAGTATTCAGCTTTTCAAGAAAATCAGGATGGCTTTTTTCCCGGTATTCTGTTCTTGACACAAATTGAAGCTTCATGCCCTGAGCGGCGCAAAATTGTAAGGTAGCCGTCGGCTTCCCTTTATACTCTTCTCCTCGTATGACGCCAACGGTTTTCAGGCCAAGTGCATTTCCGGCGGCGGCAGTAGCATAGAGGTGGTTGGACCAGGCCCCGCCGAAGGTAAGTAGGGTACTATACCCGCAGGCTTGGGCATCTTGCAAAACATACTTTAATTTCCGCCACTTATTGCCCGACACCAGGGGATGAATCAGGTCGTCACGCTTAATACATACCTGTACCCCCGCCCGCCGCGTATGGTCATCGGTCAGTAGCTGCAAGGGGGTGGGCAGATTTGGTATGAGTAAGTCCTGGTTATTTTTGGTAATTTTGACCATTCACTCATTCAAAATTTTATCCGCTTCGGCGGACCGATTCAAAATTGACTGACGACGACGAAGAAGAAGAACTTTACGAACATTATCGGATCGTGGTCGATGCCGGACAGAGCCCCATGCGGCTGGACAAGTACCTCAGCCTGCACGTACCCAACGCGACGCGCACCAAGATACAAAACGGAATCGACGCCGAGGCGGTCAAGGTCAATGATGGTGCTTCCAAGTCAAGCTACAAGGTGCGTCCCGACGATGTGATCGTGCTGGCGTTGCCTCAGCCGCCGCGCAGTACCGAGATCGTGGGTGAAGCTATTCCGCTCGACATCGTATACGAGGACGTGGAAATCACGCTCGTCAACAAACCCGCCGGCATGGTGGTACACCCGGCATTCGGCAACTGGTCGGGTACCCTCGTCAACGCCTTGGTGCACCACTTCGAGCACCTGCCCACGGGCCGCAACGGCGACATCCGCCCGGGGCTGGTGCACCGCATCGACAAAGATACGTCGGGCTTACTGGTCATCGCGCGTAGTGAATTTGCGATGACGTTTCTGGCGAAGCAATTCTTCGATCATTCGATCGAACGCACGTATTATGCCCTGGTGTGGGGGGAACCCAAAGACGCTAAGGGCACCATCGAGGGCCACATCGGCCGTAGCACGAAGGACCGCCGGATTATGGAAATATACCCCGACGGCGACCAAGGCAAACATGCCGTGACGCACTACGAGGTACTTGAAACGCTACGGTATGTTTCGCTGGTCAAGTGCAACCTGGAAACGGGCCGCACGCACCAAATCCGCGCTCACATGAAGCACATCGGGCATCCTATATTCGGGGATAGTACCTATGGCGGCGAACGCATCCGGCGTGGCGCGGCGAGTGGCAGCTATAAGGCTTTTGTCGAAAATTGTTTCAAACTCATGCCCCGGCAGGGCCTTCACGCGAAGTCGCTCGGAATCATTCATCCCAAAACCAGAGAATTCATGCATTTCGACACCGACCTGCCCACAGACTTCACGGAAGTACTGGACCGGTGGCGGAATTATGTACAGTACAGCTAACTGTTTATTTGTTTAGAAAAACCGTTAGCCTTTAACCGTTGACCTTTTAACCCTTTTGCCCATGAACATCACTACCCGCCCCGGTACCCGGGAGGACATTCCGGCCGTTTTTGAATTGGTCAAAGAACTGGCTGTTTACGAAAAAGCCCTCGATCAGGTATCCAACACCGTCGAGCGCATGGAAAACCATTACGATGAAAAACTCTTCGATTTTCAGGTCGCGGAGCTGGAAGGAAAGACAGTCGGGTTGGCGTTGTACTACTACCGTTACTCGACCTGGAAAGGCAAGCGCTTGTACCTGGAAGACATCGTCATCACTGAGTCGGTGCGGGGCAACGGACTGGGCAAGAAGCTGTTCGACGCTGTGGTCGAAACCGGCAAGGCGTCCGGCTGTACGGGGATGATGTGGCAGGTTCTTGATTGGAATACCTCTGCCGTGGGCTTTTACCGCAAGTACGGCACCCGATTCGACGACGAATGGCTCAACTGTCACTTGGAATTTTAGGGAAACAACTATCCTTGCCAGGTACTTTATGATGCAGTATTATTCCTGAGAATCCGACAGCAAATCAGGTCGCTTTCGGCGGGTGATGGCAAGCGCCTGATCCATACGCCAGGCCTCGATTCTGGCCTCGTGGCCCGAAAGCAGCACGTCAGGAACCTGATTGCCTTCAAAGTCGGAAGGTCGGGTAAAGACCGGCGGCGCCAGCAAGTTGTCCTGAAACGAGTCCGTAAGGGCCGAGGTTTCGTCGTTCAGCACCCCGGGCACGAGGCGTAGTATGGCGTCGGCCAACACGGCGGCGGCTAACTCCCCTCCTGAAAGTACGTAGTCGCCGATGCTTATTTCTTTGGTAATAAACATATTGCGCACGCGTTGGTCCACACCTTTGTAATGACCACAGAGCAACAGCAAATTCCCCTTCAGAGAAAGCTGATTCACCGCCGATTGAGCCAAACGCTCCCCGTCGGGGGTGAGGTAGATGACCTCATCGTAGCTACGCTCCGATTGCAACTTTCTAATGCAGCGCGCAATCGGTTCGATCTGCAGTACCATGCCCGCGCCTCCGCCGAAGGCATAGTCGTCGACCTGGCGATTCTTGCCGGTAGCATAGTCACGGATGTCGTGCAGGTGTACCTCCGCCAGGCCTTTGTCCACAGCCCTTTTCAGAATAGAGTGGGCAAAGAAGCTGTCCATGAGTCGGGGAACGACCGAGAGAATATCAATTCTCATCGTCGCGGTCGTCATCGTCCGCATCCTGGGTATTAGCCGACGTGTATACTTCGAGCAGTCCCTCAGGCAGCTCCACAAATACCTGGCGCTTTTCCCGGTTGACTCCCGTCACGATATTATCCACGATCGGGATCAACGCTTCGCTCCCTTGATAATCGAACGAAATAAGGTTTTGGGTAGAGACGGAGTACACCTCTCCTACCGTACCCAAGGTACCGAGGGTGTTATCGACGATCTCGAAACCCTGGATTTCATGGTAGTAAAACTGCCCGTCCTCTAACTCATCCAACGTATCGAGCGGCATGTACAGAGGCGTACCTACCAACGCCTGCCCCTTATCCATCGTGTCGATTTCTTCCAATTGCACGATGGCGCGGCTGGCCTTTTGCAGATTGATGCTATCGATAAAGTAGGGCAGCAATTCCCCTTTCATTTCCAGTAAAACGGAATCCATCTCCTCGTAATCTTCGGGTTGGTCCACATCGAGGTGAAAAACCACTTGTCCTTTGGTGCCATGGGTCTTCACGATGTAGCCCAACAGGTAGCATTGATCTTTTGTCAAAACTTTGAAATTTTAAGTATTTTCAAAAACCCTTTTAAAAAACATGAGTCTGCCCGGTACCCCGACAGACTCACGAAACTTCTTAAAACACTAAGCTGGATTAGGCCTTTTTATCGGCTTTGTCGTCAGCTTCCGGTGCTTCCTCTTTGTCGGCAACTTCCTCGTCTTCCGTGGCCTCCTTTACTTTCTCAAGCACAGATTCGGCAGCGTCGATTACGGTATCTTTCACGGTATCGGCTACGCCGGTCACGGACTCAGTCACGCTTTCGGCCGCATCCTCAACCGAATGTTTGAGGTTTTCGGCTACGCTAGCTACTTTATCAAAAATCGACTCACTTTCCTTTTCAGCAGTGGGCGTTTCCTCGTTGGAAGGCTCGTCCTTGGCTTCCTCTTTTGCGGGAGCGTCAGCCTTGGCAGCTGGTGCCTCCTCAGCGGCGACGGGCTCGGCTTTTGCTTCTTCCTTAGCGGGAGCATCAGCTTTTGCAGCAGGGGCTTCCTCAACAGCTGGCTCGGCTTTGGCTACTTCGTCGGCAGGTGCTTCAACCTTGTCGGCAGGTGCTTCCTCAGTGGCAGATTCAGCTTTAGTTTCTTCTGTGGCGGGAGCTTTGGCCTCCACTGCAGGCACTTCTTCAGCCTTGGCAACCGGAGTTTCCTCTTTGGCGGGAGCTTCGGCCTTGGCAGCGGGGGCTTCTTCAGCAGCGGGCGTGGCTTCTGGTGTTTCGGCAACTGACGCTTCCGTGGTTTCGGCGGCAGTTTCCTGGCTTTCCTCAGCTGGTGCTTCTTCTTCTAAAACGGGAGCAGGGGGCGGGGTATTTTTCTTGATGATCGCATCGAGACGGTTCTGGTTAACTTTCCGCTCGGCTTCAAGTTTCTGCTCTTTGTCGGTCGACTTCTTATTACTCAGCGATTCGGCCTTCGAAGATACCTTCTCGGCCTTCATGTTCTTCCATTCCTCGAAGCGTGAATCCGCGTCCTCTTGCGTGACCGCTCCTTTATTGACTCCTACCTGTAAGTGCTTGCGTAGCATGATGCCCTCGTGGTGCAAGATCGAACGGGCGGTATCCGTAGGCTGGGCGCCTTTCAATAGCCATTCGACCGCACGGTCACCCTGGATAAGAACCAAAGCGGGGTTCTTGTTAGGATCGTAGGTACCAATTTTCTCAATAAAGCGTCCGTCACGGGGGGCCCGGGCGTCTGCTATCACGATGTCGTACATCGCTCTCTTTTTGCGTCCTCGACGCGCTAATCTAATTTTTACTGCCATTTCAATGGTTTTGATGGGAGGGAACTCGTCCCTCGGTTTAAATAGGGTGCAAATCTAGTTATTTTTTCAAGACAAAAAACCGTATGGGCACAAAAAAGGGTGAAACGCAGTACGTTTCACCCTCTCAAATTATCGGCTGATCGCCTACCGCCTGAATCCGGCAGGATAGCTAGACCGCAGGGTATTGTTGGGCATAATCTTGATTTCGACGCGACGGTTGGCTTGCAGGCCTTCCGGCGTAGTGTTATCAGCCAAAGGACGGTACTCACCGTAGTATTCAATCAGCAGGCGGCTTGGGTCGGAAAGACCGGCGCGAATAAGGTAGCGCTTGGCGGCCTCAACCCGACGGCGGGAGAGGTTCATGTTATAGCCGTACGAAGCACGGGCATCAGCGTTACCCACCAGCACGATACGGCAGTTGGGGCGCATATTGAGCAACTCAACCACCTTACCCAGCGTTTCCTGAGATGCCTGACGAATGGTGGCCTTATCGGTATCGAACTCGATGTTGCTAAACAGTGCCTCGCACTCGTCCTTAGGCAAGTTGTTTTTCACAGCATCCATGATGTACTTGTCCATGTCGATGGCAATACCACCACCAGATACCACACTACCAGCCGGGGTGTTGGGCTCTTTGTCAAACAGGTCAGCTACGCCGTCACCGTCTGAGTCGGTGTAGAGGCGGGGATCGACGGCTTTCGGCATATTAGCTTTGGCAATCGAGTCGGCGTCGTTCATAGTAGGGTTGTAAGGCGCGGGAATTAGCGACTTAGGATCGGCCCAACGCAAGTGGTAACGACCACTGGAAGCATCGTACTGTCCATTCTTGGACCGAACTGCATTCTTGCCCAACTTATAAGTCAGGGCAATGGTACCGTATCCCCACTTGTCCAACTCGGAATCGCCTTTTTGGAACAGGAAAATACCGGAAGAAGTGGGATAGTCGGTACGATCACCAGCCGTAAGGTCGATTTTTTCAGTAAAGACATGGTTAATGGCGAAGGCGAAACCCAGATCGAAGCGGGGAGACAGTTCGTAATGAATATCTACGCCCATCGGCACTACCCATTCACGGGTGTAAATCGAGCCGTCGCGGTCCCAGGTTCCGGCTGTCTTAGAACTGGCATCCGTGTTACTGGATAGCAGGAGTTGATCGGTATTGAGATCGTACACATCGGTATGGAAGTAAGCGATACCACCCCCAATACGCCCGTCGATTTTCCAGCGGCGCATCTTGTCAAAGCCAAACAGGAGGCGATTAAGATTGACCGTTCCGTCAAGCGTAACCTGAACGAAAGAAGGGCTCTTGAAATAAACGTCATAAACGTTGCCCAGTTCGTTGGTCACGTTGCGCTTCGAGCCCGTCAGGTTACCGTTGAAACCCGTCAGCTGTAAGCCAAAGATGGGTGAGAGTTGCTTGTTGATGGACAGGCCATACACACCAGTCGTATTTTCCTTGGGACCAAGCTTAAAATCGTACTCCTTCAAGTCGCCAAAGAAGCGGGAAATACCACCGTAGCCCGTAATCGACCAAGTGTTCATTTTGTTTGGCCCTTCGTAGGTTCGGTTTTGCGAGAAAGCCGACGAAGACAACAATGCCAGAAATGCGAGTGTAACGTAAAGGTTCTTCTTATTCATGGGGAAACACTATTTTGTGATTCAGTTAATGCACAATTGGTAAATGTACGCAATTAAAATCCGAAAGGAAGCAAGCCTGTAAGCCGGGTTCTGTGATTCGGCCTGAGCCGAACCTCCTATCATTTATCCAGAATTACGGTCACCCGCAATCTCCAACGACCTACCCGTGTCGAGGATTCGAACGAGCCGAATCCGAAGTGGGCCACTTCCTGTTCGACACCTATTTGGCCTTTCAGTCCGTAAGGTTTACCTCGCTTCCGTTGTCACCAGCGGAACGGTAGGCTCTTACCCCACCTTTTCACCCTTACCGGGCCCAAAAAATTTGTGCCAGGCGGTATATTTTCTGTGGCACTGGCTGTCGGTTGGCGGTCACCCACCAGCCGCCTTCCCGTTAGGAAGTACGGTGCCCTGCACTGCCCGGACTTTCCTCTCCGGCCCGAAGGCCGCAGCGATAGGACAGCTTATCTCCTTTCGGTTGGGCGCAAAGCTAATAAATAGTTTCTTTTGATTTCTAAGTAATGTAGTATAAAATATCCAAAAAGAAAGCGAATCGAGGCCTTATTTCGGCTTACAGCAGTCCTTCCACCCGCAGCGACGCCTTTCCCGTAGCAAACACAACGGCGTAGATGTGCTCAGGCGTAAGGTATACCCGGTCCGGGTTGATTTCCCTGATCGTGCCGTTCAACACCACGCCTTTGGCCAATTGGTTGTCGATAAGCGCCTTTTGCATCGTAGCCGTGGCGTCGGTGATCTGCTCCCCTACCGGGAAGACAAACTGCCGCTCGATCATCTTGCTGAATTTGCCCTGCATGAGCCAGCCCGCTGTTTTAAACAAGATATTGCGCGTATCGAGGTCGTAATCCAAATCAGCAAGCGAAAGATTTTTTGTTTTGGGATCATAACGCGGTACCCCTCTGAGGTAGATCGTCCCGTCGATGCTTCCTTTCAATCCGGCTTTGATCACCAGGTACTCATCCTGGCCGTACAGGTCGATGTCCGTTACTTCTACGGTATATCGCCCGTCGCTGAAACTGAACTTCTCGCCCACTACCCGCGCCTTGGCCAAGCGCGCCGCTTCCTTGTAGGTAACCATGCTGATCAGCCCTACTTTGAAGTCTTCGGGTATTTTTTCTACAATAGTCAGGTCAGGCAACCGGTCGTCGCCCGTGATCACTGGTTTCTCCGCCGAGGTAACCGTCTGGGTAAAGCCCCGAATGCCAATGGAAGTACGCAAGATGCCGTTGCGCGCCAGGAGCGGCGTCATGACCATTTCGGTGGGTACGATCACCAGCCAGGTGTCGTACTCCGGCGAGAGCAGCACCGGCCGCCGCGACAAGTCCCAGGCCTGCTGCACGTACTGGCGCAGCTCGATGGTACCTTTGATCTGGTCGTCGATGGCCTGGGTGATTTTTTCAAAATTGCGGCTCAGCGTCCGGCTCACCATCGACTTGACCGGAATACTGAATCCCGCGACTTTGATCGAGGGTTCCCGAAGCCAGTCATAGCTGTCGACGGTCGTGTGGGTTTCGAGGCGCCAATCGGGCGAAACGCTCACTTTGGACGCGAAGCGAATCTTGAGCGCAAACTCCGATTCCTTGTAGCCCGATAGCGTGACGCCCAACGGACTCACCTTATAGCCCACGCTGACCCAGACTTTCAGGGGTACCTCGAACATAAAGGTCGAATCCAGCGCCTGTACTTTGATGGGGCTCAGCTTCCAGACTTTGGCTTTCAGGTTATCGTTGTCGTTGTCCTCGTAGCTATTGTCTTCGTAAATCAACCCCGTAAGCTGGGCATTGATCTGCTTTTCCAACTCTGCTACCGGCATTTCAAGTGGCAGGTTGACGACCGACAGGTGCTTTTCGTTTTGAAGCTGCATATCTGAGTAGCGGTAGGATTCTCTGGGGGCTTTGGGTTGGCTGGGGTCCGGCTTGCCGCAGCCCAAGAGCAGCAGACCGAGCGTGACGATCAGGCTGCTGTATTTAATGTAAATCGAATGCACTGAGTTATTTTATTTTAACGAAGGTAGCCCCGAAGCCGAATTTCTCCTTCTGAGCATCTTCGTAGTACTGTACATTTTGGTGCTTGCTCAGGCGGCGGTGGACTTCGGCCCGTAACACGCCGTTGCCCGCCCCGTGGATAAACGTGATCTCGTCGCGGCCGGCGGCGATTGCCCGTTCAAACTGCTGCTCGAAGGCATCGAGTTGCAGCGTCAGCTTTTCGGCATTGCTCAAAGAATCCGCCTGATCGCTCAGCTTTTCCAGGTGCAGGTCCACCACCGACGATGACCCGGCACCGCCTTCGGCGCGGTTGGGAGCAGGTACCCGACTGGCTTTGTCCGCGTTTTTACCGCCGTTCATCAGACTTTCGCGCAATTCGGAGGCATTAGGAGTCGGAGCAGGTTTGGAGGGCGCGGGAGTACTCTCCTCGTCGAGCTGATACACGTAGGCTTCCTTGTCAAGTACCGGCGCGGACTGCTTGCGCTTATAAAACGATTGGGCCCGGCACCTGATCTTTTTTTGGAAAGGTTGTTTCATCTCTCCACTCCCCTCTTTAAAATGAAGTACCTGCACATCGAACGAGGGCCACTGCTCGAAATCCTTCATCAACAAATCGGTCAGGCGTTGGGAGGTACGGGGCAAGAGCGTTCCGGCGGCCAGGCCTGCCTGCTTTCCTTCGTGGTCGCCGTAGGCGGCAAAGGGCAATGTCCAGTCCGAATTGTTGATCAGGTGCAAAGCCAGTTCGCGATCGTTGCTGGGGATGAAGGCCAGGAAAATTCCTTTTTGGGCAAAGGGCTTCGTTTCGCGCCGGTGGGTGGGCAGGTACGAGTCGTCCGCTTTGACCGATACCACTTTGGGGGCCATGCGCTGGGCCTCCACCGGTGACACCGCCACGACTTCGGAGCGCATCACTGGTATGCGAAAACCTTCCTCGATCTCGACTTCCACGATATTTCCCGGCAGAAACGCGTGGATGATTCCTTCTTCCTTTCCGTGTAACAGTCTTACTTTATCGCCGATGTTCATGTTTGATGTATTGGTAAGGGTACTCGTTTTAGTATTAGAGTAAAAGTAGGTGATAAGGCGGGATTTTACGCCACGTGGACAAGAAACCTATTACTTCAAAATATTTTTCTGCCGGGTAGGGGCACAAATGCGCCTTTATGTCTTTTCATAGGGAACGTGCGCCTTACGATCTAATTGACCAAACAATTCGGCACCTGGCGACACCCCTCGGTTTTTGAACATAACGATAAGAAAATGATCCACCGCAATGTCGACGCCGGCGAGCTGCTGGAAGTCAACGAACTGAATACCATCCGCGTCAGCGTGGACCGCAGCGAAACCGCCCTGACCGAAACCGGACTCAATTGCTGGCGGCCCGGCCTGATCGGCCCGCCGCACCTGCAAGAGGCCAAAGGGCAGATGTTTCTGATCCTGGGTGGACAAGGTACCATCAAGGTGGGCGATGAGCGCTACGAGGTGGAACCCGGCGACCTGACCTACATTCCCGCTAAGCCCCCCCACCAAACCATCGTGAAGGGCGAAGACGAACTGCAATACTTTCTGTTCAACGCCTACCTCGACAGTAGCAAGGAAGGCCATGCCACTTTTAAGGAACACATCGAGATCGTCAGGAATATCCGCAGCTGGCAGGCCAAAGAGCAGCAAACGGGCGACATCTACGTCATGGCGGGCGAACCCGTTCGGCAACCCAGAATGGCCGGGAATGTCTTTGAACCCAAAAATGGCGAGACGGTCTTGATCCAAAAATCGGACACCCAGAAATGCGAAGCAGTGGTGGTAACAGCTGACCCATCGGCTGCTACCCGAACCTACCCGGATAAGGAGCAGACGATCTATATCGCTTCGGGCCAGGGTGTCGCCACGGTAGGTGACGAATCGAGCGCGGTTGGACCCAGGGATGTGGTTTTTGTTCCGGCTGGTACGCCATCAACCATCCGTTCCAAAACGGGAACACTCACGTATGTGGCATTGAATACTTTTATTTGAAATAACCCTACCCCTGTTTTATATGCTTCCGAGATCATCATCACGACTATTTTTGACCCTACTTCTCACGGCCCCCATAGTTGCCATCGCGCAGCCCGGCACTGCACAGGAGCCTATCCGCTACGTCGGTGAAACTAAAATCACCGACCAACATTACCACGACGGCCAGCTCCGTCCGGCCGTCGGCGTGCACAACTACCAGGTTTTTCGCGCCAACCCCACCAACCCGACCGAGGATGACCGCGCCGACAACTGCTACAACCACGCGCCGATGCTCGCCTACTGGAACGATACCTACCACTTCGAGTACATCGGCAGCAAGTGGGGCGAGCACGGCCAACCTACCCAAACGTACCTCATCCAGTCCAAAGACGGCGTTGACTGGGAAGCGCCCCGGCTGCTGTTTCCGGCCATCGAGTACGCGCCGGGCGAGACGACCATCGCCCACCAGCGCATGGGCTTCTACACTTCGCCTGAGGGGCGGCTGCTCGTCACTTGCTTTTACGGCATCCCGCAGGGCAACAGCGACAGCCCCAACACGGGCTACGGTGTGGGACGCGCCGTCCGTGAAATCTATAAGGACAACAGTTTCGGGCCAATCTACTTTATCCGGGCCATGCCGCAGGCGGGCTACGACGCCAAGAAGGAGGCCGAGTTCTACCCTTTCTACACCGCCTCGACCGATCCAGGCTTCAGGGCCGCTTACGAGTCGCTCTTGAAAAACAAACTCGTGACCCAGCAGTGGTGGGAGGAAGACCGCGGCGAGGACGGATTCTTCGCCCTCGACAACTCATCGCCCGGCTTCTCGGCCAAGGCTTTGTCCTACTACAAGCGCAAGGATGGCAAGACGGTCGGGCTGTGGAAAGCCGCCTACGCCGCCCTTTCCGACGACAATGGAGCCTCCTGGACGACCCCGGTGCAAATCGACTCCAAACCGACCTCCACCGCCAAAGAATGGGGGCAGCGCACCGACGACGGTCGCTACGCCATTACCTATAATCCCATGCCCAAGACGTTTTTCCGCTACCCGCTGGCGGTCATCAGCAGCGACGACGGCATTACGTTCGACAATATGCTGGCTGTGCAGACCGAGGTACCCATCATGCGCAATAACGGACGCTTCAAGGACCGGGGCCAGAACTACGTGCGCGGCATCGCCGAGGGCAATGGCAATCCGCCCGGCAACACCATGCCTGTCGTGTACAGCATGAACAAGGAGGATCTGTGGATATCACACGTGCCGAGCCCGATCACGGGGAAGGTCACCAAGGCGGTCGATGATAACTTTGAGGGCGAGAACGCCCTGGATAGCTGGAACATCTACTCCCCCGTCTGGGCGCCGGTGCGTCGGGCGATGGTCGAGGGGCACAACTGGGTACTCAAATTGAGCGACAGCGAGCCGCTGGACTACGCCAAAGTCGTTCGGGTGTTTCCCGAGAGCAAGAAAGGCACGGTAAATTTTAGGATTCAATTACCGGAAATGAACGCGGGGCGCTTCGAGATCGACCTGCTGGATGCCCAGGGCAACCGCGCCTTTCGGATGGGGATCGACGGGGCTTTCCGCGTGTTCGACGTCTGGGATGGCGTGACATCCGCTCGTACTCCTTCCAAATGGGGAATATGGCACGATGTCGAAGTTACCTTCGACGTCGCCAAGCAGCAATACGACCTGAGCATTGGCGGCAAGAAAATCATCGATGACGGTGCCTTCTATCAGAAAGTCAGCAGCCTGGAACGCATCGAAATGCGGACGGGGTTCTACCGTCGCGAGTTGCAACACGAGCACGTACACCATCCCGAAGAAGACCAGTGGGGACCGATTTATGTTCACGGCGACGACAAGAAAACCGAGTGCGTGGTCTATATAGATGATTTGAGGGTTAGGTGATTAGGTTGTTAGGCATTAGGTTACAACAAATCCAACAGACACCTAACTACTCAGAAGATGTGATGTATACAAGCCAACGTGTTTGCTTCAACCAAATTTATAAACTACTGATGTCTAAAGGCTAATGATACCACGGGGTAACCCTCTAATGACCTAATACCTAACAACCTAACACCTAACACCTAAAAATGGCCGTAAGCTGGATTGATTACCTTATCATAATTATTTCGCTGATGATCCCGCTGGGAATCGGCTATCACTTTTCTAAGGGGCAAGGCTCTACCAGCAAGTTCTTTAAGGCCGAGGGCAAGGTACCTTCCTGGGCCATCGGGATGTCGATGCTCGCCACGCTGGTGAGCAGCATCACCTTTCTGGCCTACCCCGGCGAAGGATTCAGCAGTAACTGGATTCTGTTGGTGCAGGGACTGATGGTGCCGCTGGTACTGCTAATGATTATCTGGGTCATCGTGCCGCTCTACCGCAACGTCATTGGCCTAAGTACCTACGAGTACTTTGAAAAGCGCTTCGGGTACTTTGCCCGCGTGTATGCCTCGCTGGGCTTGGTTATTGATGTCGATTTTGGTTTTGGCGAGCTGAATGCCTATCTGCTCGGAGATCAAAGTGAAGCGGCTGTCCACCACTGCCCTGAAGCTTTCCAGCACCAGATCCGGGCTGGTGATGCCTGCCTGGTAGTTCAGCAGGTTTTTTTGGTAGGTGTCCAATCGCAGTTGGTAGATTTCCCGGCTCACCCGGTAGCCGGACGCGGCTTTCTGGTAAGCCGCTACTAGTTTCTCCCGGGAAACCTCTGCTTGCACTACCGCCCGCTCGGCGTCCAGCCGGGCTAGGTCCGCGTCGAATTTGGCGCGGTAGCGGCCCGCCAGCGTGCTGCCCGAAGGAATGGGGAGTGTGGCTTTGAGGCCGATGAAACTACTCGGAATCCAGTCGATGCCGTTGCCGCCGAAATCGTTGCTGAACCGCTGGGTCGTGGCCGAGCCAAAGAGCGACACCGTCGGGTAAAAAAGGTAACGCGCCCGCCTGAACCCTCCTTCGGCGTAGGATTGGCGGAGCAGCGCGTTTTTAATTGAAAAATCGTTAGCCCCGATTTCCGGATTCGGCTCCGCCAACCCGTTGTCGGTCGGCACCTCCTGCCGGATCGACAAAGGCTCGGCGGCGGGCCAGTCGCACAGGAGTTTCAGGGCGGCGTACTGCTCCGAAAGCGTAAAAATGATCTGTTCTTCGGTCGCCTGGGTGTTCAGCAGGTTGATCCGGGAAGTGTTCAGATCCTGCGCGGCTACCAGCCCCTGCCGGTACTTCTGCTGCGTAATGGCGAGCAGCGAATCGGCCGTGGCGACAAATGCCGACGTGCTTTGCTGCTGGGCTTGTAGCGTCAGAATGTTGAAATATATATCGGCCAGATTTTCATAGAAACGCTGCCGCGAAAGCTGGTTCTGCGATTTCGTCAGGTCGATGTCGAGCCGGGAAAGCCGCAGGTTTTCCCAGCCCGCCGGATTGAACAGCTTGATGTCTACCGATGCGTTAAGGTTCGTCTCGTGCTGAAGGCCCAGCCGCACCTGCTCATAAGTACCCGGTGACCCGCCCAGTATTTCGGCCTGAAAAAGGCTCACGGGCAGGCGGGTGTTATTTTTGTAGGAGCCGCTCAGTCCGCCCGTGGGGTCGGCCACGCCATACAGCGCGGCCAGCTTCGCCTGCGTGGCCTGCCGGAGGGTGATTTCGTTTTTGCGGAGTTCGATGTTTCTGGTGGAAGCTTGACGAATCAAATCGGCAAAACTGCCAATCGTCTCGGTCTGGGCGCAGGATGCCGAAGCTACACAGAGCAGCAAGCATAAACTCGTCGCTGCGACGAAAGCTAACGCCCCGCCTCTCCGCTGCTCGGATTGTTCGCGTTGTTCCTGCCATTTTGCAAGCATTGTCCGGTTTTCCTGATGGTTGACACGGCAAAGGTCTTGACATACTTTTCCCCGGTAAAGCTTTGGGGCCTAAATTGGACAGAAGCCTTTGTGAGTCGGACAAAATTGCTCGGATTGAGCCTTGCGTAGCCCTGAGCCGCCCTTTGCTATCCTGCATCATTAGAAAAGTCAATGGCTTTCAGGAAGCGTCGGCGGTTGGGCGTTGTTTTCATGGAGCAGCGATTTTCAGGTACTTGTTCACTCCCCAAACCACTCCCCGTATGCCTCCTTCATAGCCGCCAATTTTTGCGCGTAGCCATCTTCCTTGGTAAAATGCCGGGTTTCGTGCGGATCGTTTTTCAGGTCGAGCAGTTGCTCCTCGATGCCGACGAAGTCGTAGCGGATGAATTTGAGCCTATCCTCCGACACGACCATGCGGCCGATTTCGCTTTCCACGCCCAGGTACTTCCGCCAGTCCGTTTTTCCCTTTTCCATCAAAGGCCGCAAACTTCTTCCACGCGGATCGGCCTGGGCTTCGACGCTCGCGTAGTCGCCCAGCGTGGGTAGCAGATCCAGGCCGTTGGACACCAAGTGGGCGTCGTCCACTTGTCCGGCGGGAATCTGCCCTTTCCACATTGCCATAAAGGGTATGTTGGCCGACTCCTCATAAAGTACCGTCTTGTGTTCCATGCGGTGGGCGGCGTCCATGACGCCGTGGTCGCTGGAAAAAATAATCAGGGTTTCCTCTTCCTTGCCGCTTGCTTTCAAGGCGTCGAGGATTACCTGAATCTGCTCATCCACCATTTCGGTCGGGCGAGCATAGGCGTAGTGGTGCATCCGCCACTGCTCTTCGGATTAGCCCCGCCGGGCTTTGATGCGGAAATCGCGCAGTTCGAGCAGTGCTTCTATCGCCTTTGGCTCGTCTGCTTGCGGCTCAAAATTGGGAGGTAGCGGCGGAAGGTACTTTGCAAAAAACTCCTCATCCGACACGCCCTCCGGCTTTTTCAGGGCCTCGTCCAATGTGGCGAGTTCGGTCAGGCCGTCTTTCAGGTTGTTGTTGTCGGGGTCGGAATCCCGAATCGCCATGTAACAGATGTCGTGCGGGTTGATCAGCGACACTATCATGAAGTAGGGCTTGTCGTGGTCGGCGTTGATGACCTCGGCGACCCGAGCCGCCAGGTCGTCGCGCTCGTTTTTGGTGATCATCGTGAAGCCCAGCTTGGCGGGAGTCAGGTACTTGGAAAGGTGTTCTTTCCCACCATAAAACAAATCATAGCCCGCCTTTTAAGGTATGCGGCGATGGTGGTGTTCATCACTTCTTCGGAAGGCTCGGGAATTCGCATCGCTTCTCCGTTCTCCCGCAAAGGCTGGCCCTTTTCGTTGGTAAAGTAGCTGGGCATTCGCTCGGTCATCAGGCTCAGGCGGGAAGTCGCACAGACTGGATTCGGGGCGTAGGCCCGCGTAAAGCGGATACCATTTTCAGCGATGTAGTCCATCTCGGGCGTTTTAAGGTACTTGTTCCCGGCGGCGCCCATCATCGTTGCGGTCTGCTGGTCGGTGTAGATGTAGATGATGTTGGGCGGGGCCGACCGTCGAGATTTCGTGGCGGACTCCTTTTTGTTGCAGGAGACCAAAATCAAAACCGCAAACAGCGAAATACCGAAAAGGTTGGGAATGGATTTATAAATCATAAAAGTACTAGGTGGTTCAAATTATTTTCCACAAAAAATAAAACCCGACCTGGGTAATGAAAAACGCTGTCAATATTGCTCGATCGGTCCCAGGATTTGCTGCCAGCCTTCCTGGAGAGCCTCGTGGTACTTTCGGAGGGCTTCCAGCAGCCTCTTTTCGATTTCCGGGTGTTCGCCCAGCAGGTTGTACAGTTCGCGGTGATCTTGCGCGAGGTTGAACAGCTCGGTGGGTTTCAAGCTGTCGGTCAGGAGTTTCCACTTGCCATCCGTTGCGACCGAAGTCGCGTAGGGTGTGGGCTTGGGGCCTTGATTCTGGAAACCTTTGTACAAATCCATTTGCCATAGAAGTACCCTCCGGTCAGCCGTTTTCCGATTGCCCGTCAGCAGGGGCTTGATGTCGATGCCGTCCAGGTTATCAGGCAAAGTACCTCCCGCCAGTTTGCCGAGCGTGGGCAGCAGGTCGGCCATGTGGGCGGGCTGGAAGGTGTGCTGTCCCGCCACGATGTGTCCAGCCCAGACCGCGAACATCGGCACCCGCGGATGCCGCCCTCGTGCAGGTCGGTCTTGCCGCCCTTGAACGGGCCGGGACTGCCCTGGAAAGCGGGGCCGTTGTCGGAAGTGAAAACGATAATCGTGTTCTCCAACTGTCCATTATCTTTCAGACGCTGAATCAATCGACCGATTTGTGCGTCCAAGTGCGAGACCATCGAGCGGAAATAGAGCTGGTCGCCCTCCACGCCCAGCGCCGCATACTTCGAAAGGTGCGGGCGGCGGCGGGCAGGTTCTCGACGCTGTCGCGAAAGTGCTGGCGGATGTCGTAGCGAATCGGGAACCTGCCCATCATGATGCAGGCTCGCGAGGGAGTACACACCACCGAACCGGAAAAAAGTTCGTCAACCGGATGCCCGAAGCGGCCAGCGAGTCCAGATGAGGCGTCTCGATGGATTGGCCACCGTAGCTGCCGAGGTCGCCGTAGCCCATGTCGTCGGCGAGCAGGTAGGGGAGAGTTCATGTTGAGAATTTAGATTTAGTCAAAAATTAATATTTCACAAAAACCAGCTTCCCATTGTTCACCGCAAACAGAAGTACTTTTTTCCCTCCGCCCCCCCGCAAGGCCTGTACATGCTTCACCTCGCCCCTGATTTTCAGACCACTCGCGCTCATCGGAACTGGATCGAAGATACCTTTCCCCGTACCTTTCAGAAAGTATCCGTAACCTGCATCGTTTCGGGGTGTCTCGACCTCCGAGCCGTACAGGTTACCCGCCAGGATGAGGTCCAATTTCGTGTCGCCATCGAAATCAGCGACCGAAATGGCGTTGACCGAAGACATCTGGGCCGGGATAGGTAGCGGTCTGAGGGCAAAGCCTTTGCCGACTTTGTTTTCAAGGTAGCTATTGGCGAAGGTCGTGGCCTGGTAGTGTACCGAGCCGGCTAGTTTCTGCTCGTCGTACACCTCATTTAAGGTAGCTTTGCCGAAGTCGCTATAAGTCGGGAATTTGGCTTTGATGAACGGCATTTCTGCCGAAGAGCATTCGCGGCCCCGCAGCGGAAACAGGTTTCCGCCGCTATGGTAGCCTAGCACGATGTCCAGGTCGCCGCTGTCGTCGAAGTCGGTGGTGTAAATCTCAAAAGGTTCCTCCTTCGTGGCTTTGTACTTGTAGTTCAGGCCCAGATTGCCCGCCACCAGGTCCTGGTCGCCATCGCCGTCGAAGTCGGCGGCCGCGATGCTGAACCACCAGCCCGTCGCGTCAGCCAGGCCCATTTCCTTAGTTTTGTCGGTGAAAGTACCCCCTTGATTTTTCAAAACCGTAACCGGCATCCACTCCCCCACGGCGACCAGGTCTTTTCGACCGTCCTGATCCATATCTGTCCAAACGGCGTCGGTCACCATACCCAACCCTTTCAGCATCGGCGCGACCTGAGACGTGACGTCGACAAAAACTACCTTGCCTGATGTACTCCGATTTTCCAGCAGATAGCTGTCCGCCGGAAGGGGGTACTTGCCGGGCGTATGGCGTCCACCGACAAACAAATCGAGATCGCCATCCTGGTCGTAGTCGTAGGGTTTTACGCAGGAACCGCTGGTCGGCATGGCGGGCAAAGTACCTCGTGTAATGGAGAAAGTACCTCCCCTATTGACGTATAGCCGATCTTGATAAAGGCTCGAACCTTCCGGTCTTTCGTTGCCGCCACTCACGACGTACAGGTCGAGATCGCCGTCGCGGTCGGCGTCGAAGAAGGTGGCCGCGATGTCTTCGTATTTTCTTTCCAGATTAAAAAAACCAGGCTGGGTGTTTTTGAAAGTACCCTCGGACGTCTGTATTTGCAAAGTACCCGGATAGCCCATCGCGCCGCTCAAAAAGAAGTCATCCAGCCCGTCGCCATTCACGTCGCCCACCGCCAGGGCCGGACCCATCTGTGACATCTTATGGGGCAAGAGGCTTTCGCGCTGGTAGTCGTCAAAAATGTTCTCGCGATGTGCGGCAAAATCGCCCAGTGTAGACGTGATGTCATTGAACAAGTAGTTTACCGAATTTTTCTTGGCAAAACCGGCGGAACTGGTTCTGGCATTGGCGTACGAAAGCGTGATTTGTTGGTTAGCTTCAATATTTCCCCATACTTCTGTTTTTGCATCCGGCCACACCACCGTAAGTTTTTCGACTACTTTTTGTTTTCCCAAACCTAAGTCCATCCCCGGCCCAACCCCCGACTGAAAGCCACGGGTTAGGTAGTGTTCCTGGGTTTGGGTACCCGACGAGGTGGTCACCGTTACTTTCGCCCCGATTCCGACGGGATTTCTTACTGGGCCTTTAAATTTTATTTTAAGGTAGTTATTGCCGGTATTCTCAGACGAGTTATTTTCGTACACAAAGGCAAAATCATCCATGTTATTTACGACCAAATCGACATCACCGTCGTTGTCAAAATCAGCGTAGGCGGCCCCGTTCGAACTGGTCATGATGCTGTCGAGCGACCATGCTTTGTTCATTTTTTCAAAAGACAGATCACCCTTATTCCTAAAAAAATAATTGACTTTTTTACGCGTCGGCATTTTCGACATCATGTGGTTGATGTAGGCCTCTTCGTCGATGGTTTTATTCTTGGTGAGCTCGGCCCGGACTTGGGCATGGTAATTCTTGAAATCGTTGTCCCGGAAACCGCGCTTGATGCCGTTGGAAATGAAGAGGTCTTTCAGCCCGTCGTTGTCCATGTCGAAAAACAGCGGTGCCCAACTCCAATCGGTGTTCGACACGCCTGCCAGTTGAGCGGTTTCCGAGAAGTAAGGTACTTCACCGCCCCCGACCGTACCGTTGTTGGTCTGTAAGGTGTTGAACATATACTGGTGGTGCAGCCCCAGCGCGACGGTCTTGTTGAAGCTCTTGGGATTCATGCCGCTCATGCTGGTTTTCAGGCCATAATTATCCTCCGAAACCATATCGACGGTCAGAATATCGAGCCAACCGTCGTTGTTGTAGTCGGCCATGTCGTTGCCCATCGAGAAGAACGAAACGTGGCCCGTGGCGTCCAGCACCGACTCCCGGAACGAGCCGTTTTTTTGATTCAGGTACAAGTGATCTTTTCCGGTAAAGTCATGGCTGACGTACACATCCGGCCAGCCGTCGTTGTTGAGGTCGCCCACGGCCAGCCCCAAGCCGTAGCTCAATCGGTTGTTGACGATACCCGCCGCATCCGAAACCTCCACGAAGGTACCCTCCCGGTTTTCGTAAAGCTGCTCCCCGCTCAATTCGCTTTTGGTATTCAGGTAGGCTTCCAATTGGTCGTCACCATAGATATTTACATCGTGGTTGATGAGGAACATATCCAGGTCACCATCCTTGTCGTAGTCGAAAAACGCGGCCTGGGTTGAAAACGCGGGGCTGTCGAGCTGGTACTTTTTGGCTTGTTCTTCGAAGACAGGGATTCCGTTCGCGTCATTGCCCTGGTTGACGTACAGCTCGTTTCTTCTTTTTTCCGAGTCTTCGAACCTTCCCGAGGCACATACGTAGATATCCAGTAAGCCGTCGGCGTTGATGTCCACCGTCGTGACGCCCGTCTGAAAAGGGGCCTTTCCCCGCAACCCGGCGGCTTCGGTGACGTCCTGAAAATGGATCGAACCCGATTGTCCATTGTTCAGGTACAGTTTGTTGGATTCCAGATTGGAAATGAAGTACACATCGGGAAAATCGTCGCCGTTAAAATCCCCCACCGCCACGCCGCCGCCGTTGTAGTAGTATTCGTAGAAAAGCCCGTTCATATAGAGTGTCTCGCGCAGGTCGTTGCGGAACTGTATGCCGCTTTCTTCGGGCGTCAGGATGGTGAATAGTGCATCCTGATCTTCGGGAGCGTTGGTTGTGTTTTTTTGGCAAGAAGACAAAGCAATAGCCAAGCCAGCGAACATGAAAACGCTTTTCAGAAAGAGAAAGCATCCAGCGCGGTGTTCGTTTGCCCCGGAGGGGCCGACCGTGAATAGAAAATCAGTTCTCTGGGCGCGTTCCGCTCCGGAGGGATCGGCCCCTCCGGGGCGCACGTACGTTGATGTGTGGTCGTTTGCTAATAACAGTCGGCCCCTCCGGGGCGCACGTACTGACGTGCTTTCATTTGCTATTAATGGTCGGCTCCTCTGGGACACATTTTGAAGCCGACAGGTAGTTCTCAGGCTGTTATTCGATAAATGGTACTTCATAAAAAATTGCTTGACCCTACAAGATAAAAAAAGGCCATCGAAACCAATGGCCTTTTCCGAACATTAACCTATGAAAAAATCTAGTTGTAGCCCGGATTTTGCGTCAGCGAACCGTTGGTAACGTCGATCTCGCGTTGCGGAATCGGCATCAGCACGTGGTGAGGCTGGATGTTGGTGCGGGGGACTTTCAGCGCCGGGTCGGTCGTGCCTTTTATAGTCTCGACGTAGATTCCCCAGCGCAGCAGGTCGTACTTGCGGTGACCCTCGAAGCTCAGCTCCAAGGCCCGCTCCTTCCGAAGGGCCTTGGTGAACGAGTCGTAATTGAGACCCGACAAGGGTTCAAGTCCCGCCCTTGATCTCACCCGGTTGATGGCCTGGTAAGCGGTCTCATTGGGTCCTTTATTTAGTTCGTTTTCGGCCTCGGCCTTCATCAGCAGCACATCGGCATAGCGGATGTAGTATAAGTTTTGGCCCGCGTTGTTGGCCAGGGGCGAGTTCCCGCTCCGATTGAGCCATTTTCCCGTAATGGGTCCGGCACCGGGCGTGGTAGGTGATTCCAGTTTATTGCCATCGAGTACCTGCACGATGCTGGTGGGCAACCGTTTGTCTTCGGGGTTGAACATCGCCAGAAAATCCTTAGTGGGCAAGAAGTTCTCCCAGCCGCCGCCAATATTCGTCACACCGCCCACTTCCAGATCGCGCGAACCCACCCACGACTGAATGAACTGTCGCCGGTCGTTCTGCTTGTACTGGATATCGAAGATATTCTCGTTGACCAGCTTGCCGTTTTGATCCGGGAAGAGCGCAAATTCGGCGGTTTCACTGTATAGTTTGTCGTAGTCTGCCACTAACCCAAACTGATTGGAAGCAATAATGGGATCGACATTGCTTTTGGCCTTGGCCCAGTCCTTCAAAGTCAATTGTACTCGGGCCAGCAGACCGTGCGCCGCCCATTTGGTAGCCCTTCCCTTTTGATCGGCGGGGTAGTCCTCGGGCAAAACAGCGGTGGCATCGGTCAAGTCCTTAACGATCTGACCGTATACTTCGTCAGTTGAGTTACGAGTGATTCCTTCCAATGCTTCGGGGCTCTCGACCGGCTCTAGCAGTAAGGGCACACCGCCGTAAGTTCTCACCAAATCGAAATAGTAGACTGCCCGATTGAATTTTGCTTCTCCCAGTAAACGGGCTTTCAGCGTCTCGTTCATGGGAATGTCAGGAATCCGGGCGATGGCCGTGTTGGCTTTTGTGATGCCTTGGTAGTTTTGGGCCCAAATTCCGCCTGCGTCCCCGTCGTTGGGATTGAGGTTTCTGAAGTACGCCAGCGCCCTTTGGTTGTGGGCACCCTGGTAAGCTACATCGGTCGTGACGGTGGGGTAATAGTACTGAATGATGTTAGTAAACAGGTTGGAGTAAGTGGCGTTGGTAGCCGAAATGGCGTCCCGCTCCGTTTTGTAGAAATTGCTCTCGCTCAGGAAAATTGCGGGTTTCTCGGTTAGGATGTCCTCGCAGGAAGCCAGGAATACCGTGCATCCCGCCACGCCCATCAGAAGGTACTTTTGTATGTTTTTCATATAATTTTTTTTTTAAAAGTTCAGAACTACACCTACTGTCACATTCCGACTCATAGGATAACCCGAATCATCGTAGCCGCGCCGTAGGTTGTCGCTGCCCCGGTTGATTTCCGGGTCATAACCGGGGTAGTTGTCAAACAGCAGCAGGTTCGTTCCGGCGACGTAGAGCTTGGCCGATTGCAGCCAGTTGATCTTGCCCACCGGGAAGTTGTAAGCCAGATTCACGTTCCTGAGCCGCAGAAAGGAGCCGTCCTTGAGAGCGTCCGATTCGGCGACCGCCGCGATGCTCCTAATATTGCCCTCGATGGAAGGGATGTCGGTCTCGGTATTCTGGGGCGTCCAGCGGTTGACAAGCGAGGTGTAGCCATTATAGTCGAAAGCCTGGGCCAGAAAGTAGTCCGCTTCCTGAAATATCTGGTTGCCCTGCACGAATTGCAAGAAGAACGAGAGCTCGAAACCCTTGTAGGAGAAATTGTTACCCATACCGCCGAAGAATTTCGGGTTGGAATTGCCGATAATTTTTCGGTCGTCGGTGGCTTCAATTTTACCATCGCCATCCACGTCTTCGTAGCGGCGGCCACCCGGAAAGACGGCATAGCCCGTTACGCCAGCGGCGTCGATTTCAGACTGGGTATTCCAAATGCCATTACGCACCAATCCGTAAAAGACTCCCAGTGGCTCGCCTTCCTTAATGATGCCGGAGGGAGAAGTACCCGTCCCTGATACCCCCGAATTAGTCAGGAAAAAACCCTCGGGATTGAAGACGTCCACAACAGTATTACGATTACCGGCAATGTTGAAGTTTGTCTCCCAGCGGAAGTCGTTACGGTTTATGTTGACGCTATTCAACGAAAATTCCAAGCCGTTGTTCTGGACTTTACCAAAGTTACGGAGCATGTTGTTGAAGCCCGTGAGCTGAGGTATGGTGACCCGGACAAGCAGGTCGTCGGTCGTCTTGCGATAGTAATCGAGCGTGGCGCTCAGGCGGTTGTTCAGTAATGCGACATCCACCCCGAAATCCAGTGAGGTGGTAGTTTCCCAACGCAGGTCGTTGTTGGCCAGAGAGTTGGGAGCGAAACCCGTAACTATATTTTGGGCCACGCCCAGTATGTATTCGTTTCCCCCATTGGAAATCGGCGATAGGGATTGATACGGGCCGATGGCCTGGTTACCGATGCGCCCGTAGCTGGCCCGGAGTTTTAAGTCAGAAAGCAGGTTGTTACCGCGCATAAAATCCTCCTCGATCACGCGCCACGCGATGGCGGCGGAGGGAAAGAAAGACCACTTATTATTCTTGGCGAAAACCGAAGAGCCGTCGGCCCGGCCTGAAAGCGTGAACAGGTACTTTCCCTTGTAGTTGTAGTTGGCTCGGCCAAGCCACGATTCCAGACCGGTTTTGCGCAACGTAGAAGAACTTTCCAGGCGATTGGTGGCGGCGTCGATGTTGTTAGTCGTGAACGCGTCGGTAGCAAAGCCGTTGACGCGGGAGCGCCGCTGTTTGTACTCGTCGGTCTGCCGGGTATAGCCCGCCAGCAAGTTGATCGTGTGGTCGCCGAAAGACTTGGCGTAGTTCAGCGTCTGCTCGAGCAGCACATTGAAGCTCTGCCGATTCTCGACCGTAGCCGATCCCGCCAGGTCGCGCTGTGAAAACAGGGTAGAAGGGCTGTAACCATCAAAATCGTCAAAGTCCGTATTGACCCCAGCGGTCAGCCGGTAGGTCAGGTCTTTCAGGATTTTCAACTCCCCGTACACGTTGCCGATAATGGCCGTGCTGCTCGTGTTGTTGAGCGTCTGCTGCGCCAGACTCACGGGGTTATCGTTGGTGAACTCGCTGGTACGGGTCTGGATCACGTAGTTGCCGTCGGCGTCACGCACATCGAGTGTGGGGTCGTAGCCCAGCACGTTTCGCAGGCTGCTCGAGCCACCGTTGCGATTGGACTTACTCAACGACAACGAAACGCCCGTTTTCAGGCGGCTGTTGACTTCGTGATCCAGGTTAAGGCGCGTCAGGTACCGCTTGAACCCCGTGTTGATATAGATGCCCTGCTGATTCATGTAGTTGCCGGAGAGGTAGAAATTCGTCTTGGCGGTTCCCCCCGAGATGGACAAAGTACTGCTGGTGATTGGGGCAGTGCGGAAAATCTCGTCCTGCCAGTTGGTACCCTGACCCACTTTCGATAAATCAGGAAACACAGGCTTGGCTCCCCCAAAAGCGGCGTAGTCGTTTTGGAACTCGGCGTACTGCCGGGCGTTCATCAGGTCGAGCTTACGAGTGATTTGCTGCGTACCTGTGTAGGTGTCGAAGGTGAATTTTGATTTTCCTTCCTTACCCCGCTTGGTCGTGACCAGAATCACGCCGTTGGACCCCCGTGAGCCGTAGATGGCCGTGGCGGAGGCGTCTTTCAGTACCTCAATGGACTCGATGTCGTTGGTATTGATGTTGTTCAAATCGCCCGCGCCGATGAAGCCATCGATCACGACCAGCGGCTCGTTGCTGGCGTTGAGCGAATTGCTACCCCGAATTCGGATCGTCACCCCGGCCCCCGGCGCGCCGGAGGTGGGCGTGATCTGCACGCCCGACACCTTACCGCGCAGGGCGTCGTCCAGCCGGGTGGTTGGCGTTTTTACGATCTCCTCATTTTTGATGGAGGCCACCGAACCGGTCAGGTCTTTGCGCTCTACTGAGCCGTAGCCGATCACTACTACCTGGGAAAGCGCCTGTACGTCGGGGGTCAGACTCAGATTGATAACGTTACGGTTATTGATGTCCTCTTCGATACTCTCAAATCCCACAAAAGAAAAAACCAGCGTGGTCACGTTGTCGGCCACCGTGAGGCGGTAGTTTCCGTTGGCGTCGGTGGTGGTGCCGGTGTTGGTGCCTTTGGCCAGGATACTGACGCCCGGCAGCGGCTCCTTCGAGTTTTGATCGGTCACTTTTCCAGTGATGGTCTTGTCCACAGGTTGCTGGAAGCGTGGGGGGACCCCGTTCTCTAAAAGATCGATGGTGGTCTTATCTCTGACGACTGGCGTCAGTACAATCCGCTTCTGTATCACCCGGTAGTTTATTTGCAGCGGTTTCAGGAGTTGGTCGAGGAAGTCGGCGAGTCGTTGATCGGTGGAGTGTACATCGACTTTCCGATTGGCCCCGATGGCCGGAGAACTATACACGAATCGTACATCGTACTTCTTTTGGATGGTGTTCAGCACCGAACGCAGCTTGGCGTCCTCAGCTTCTATGCGGACGTGCTGCTCGAGAATGTCCTGCGCAAGCCCCTCGAAAGCCAGGCACACGCCGGAAAAGATAGTACCTATGATGAGCTGAAGCACGGTTATTTTCATAAGCTTCTGCAGCTTGCGGATGTGTACTGTTTTTTTCATACTTCTGAAGATTTTATTACAGGTGTATAGATGAATTGGTTGGCAGAACATTTTTATTATCAAAATCCCGAATCGCAGCCCTTGCCGCTTATCAGGATGGTGGTGCCTTTTACATCATATTCCCCCTGAATGGTGGCGCAGATGATGTCGAGCTTTTCGTAGAGGTCGAGGTCGGAAAGATCAGCCGTGAACGGACAAAAGCCCAGGGTTTTTCTTTCCATTTCGATTTTGATGTGGTAAGCCGCTTCGAGCCGATGCAAGACCTCGATCATTGGGGTGTCGTCAAAATCGAAATCGACCGGGCTTCCGGCAGCGGGCAGCGGGACGGGATTTTCGACCAGGGCCGTCAGAAACAGCTTGTCTTTCGCCGAAAACGTGACGCGGTGGTTGGCCGCAAGCACTACGCCGCTTCCCTTCTTGTTGGATTGTCCAGCCGTGGCCTCGTCGCGCTCGTACACCGTGACCTTGCCCGTCCTGACCGACACCTCGACCGAGGTCTGGTCGGCCGGGGCGTTTACCAGAAAACTCGTTCCCAAAACCCGGGTAGTGATCTCTCCGGCGTTCACCAGAAAGGGCAGCTGCGGGTTTTCACTCACCTCGAAGAATGCTTCCCCGGTCAGGTACACCTCCCTGACCTCATCGGCGAAGCGGCGCGGGAACTTCAACTCCCCGCCGGGACTCAGCAGCACGCGGCTGCTGTCTTCCAGCACCAACGACATTTTCCTGTCGGTACCATTGGCAACCTTCTTCATCGCCGTGTCCTGTTCCTGAGCAATAAGATCGGTGGAGGGATTGTCAGTTCGCGATGGTTCGTAAAAGCGATAGCTGAAGAACATTGCCAAACCGATAGCCGCCGCTGCGCCCAGCCTGAAAAAAGTCTGCTGCCAAAAGGGGGGTCGAGGCCCAACGGGAAGGGTTTTCCGGCCCAGGGCTTCCTCTTGTAGCGCTTGCCAAAGCCGCTCTTCGACGTCCCTGCGCTCTTGGGCGGTCAACGGACGTGACTCCTTCTCCAGCAGAGCGTACCACTGCTCTACCATTCGGCGCTCAGCGTCGGTAGCATCTCCGTTCTGGTACTTTTCTAGCAAGGCGGCGAAAGCGGTTCGGCTCATTTTTATCGGGGGGATGGTATATAGTCTGTCGTACTCACGGCGAAGTCCCGCAAGAACATTTTATTAATTCTTAGAAAATTAATACGTTTCTGAAAAAATGAAGCAGGTATTTCCTCATATAGTGCAACGAGCCTATGAGGTCAAGCAGACGAACAGCAGCGCGGGAAGGAAATCTTTGAGCTGCCGACGCATCATTTGAAGCGAACGGGTGATGTGGTATTCGACCGTTCGCTCGGGAATGCCCAAATTCTGGGAAATATCGCGCGTGGAGCGGAATTCTAACCGACTCATCCGAAAAATCCGGGCGGTTTTGTCAGGTAAGTGTTCCAAGGCCTTTTCGAAAATGTGAAGGATTTCCTCGAAGTTGAACTCTTCCTGGGGCGAAGGCGCACCGGGACTGTTTTTAGCCAATGCATACTCGTGGTAGCGTTCGGTCAGGGCCTGGGTACGGTAGCTGTCTATGATCCGGTATTTGAGGGCACTGACCAGGTAACCGCCCAGGTTGTCGATCTCCTGCGAGGCACGTTTTTCCCAAATACTCATAAATACATCCTGCACCAAGCCTTCGGCTTCCTCATCGCGGCTGAGTTTGCGTCTGGCATTTTCGTAGAGCGTCTCCCAGTACCGGCGGTAAATTTCCTGAAAGGCCAGTTCGTCATTCACCCGAAGTAGTTGAGCAAGAAGCGGGTCGCTGAGAAGATGGTACTCCATAGTAGTAGGTATTTACACTAAAAGACACCGATCCCCCCAGAATACTGATGAAGCCACACGTGGCCTACTCATGGGGTAATTTTTGGCAGGCCGGATTCAGCCTACCGCCACCCACTGCCAGTCCACATTCGCTGCCCACGCCCTTCGCAGCTTTCTAATCGCTTTTGTCAGCAATTTGTACACCGCCCGGCGGTGAATGTTCATGGCCGCCGCAATCTGGCTACAATCCAGATTCTGAAAGTATTTTAGCGAAACCGCTTCCTGCTGGCGCTCGGGGAGTACTTCGAGCACCCGCTGCAACCGCTGTTGGTCAAGTCGGGTCGTTTCCCGCTCGATCAAGATCGATTCGTAACAAGGAGTGGAGGGCGCATCGAACGGCATTTCTGTGTAGCGCAAATCGCTCATTTGCTCAATGATCCGTCGGCGCAGGGCAGTGAACAGGTAGCGCCGAATGTTGTCAGTTTCGCCCAGTCCTTCGCGGTGTTGCCACAGGTAGTAGAACAGGTCCTGGATGCAGTCCTCCACGATCTCCCGATCGTAACATACTTTCCAGCCAAAGGAGTGCAACGCAACCTGTCGCACACCTGGCGCAGTACCGACGCCTATCTCGACGAAAACCAGAACCAGACTGTGGAGGTGATCGTGATGCAGTTTTTGCCCGAGTGCCTCGGCAACGACCTGCTCAAGCTACCCGAAGCGCACCTGATTCCGCAGCTGTACGAAAAAGCCCGGAGCGGCATGATGATCACGGGAAAGACAAGGGACAGGGTGGCGAGGATCATGGAGTCGGCCACCGGCACCTCGGGCCTCGACAGCATCCTGATTCTGTTTACGCTGTTGAAAGAACTTGCCGAAACGAACGAGTACGAGACGATCGTCAACGGAAGCGAGGTGTTCCACCAGTCGAACAGCCTGTGCGCCTCGCGGCTCAACGAGATCTGCAAATACACGCTATCCCACTACAAAAGGAGTATCACACTTGAGGAAATCGCGGGATTGAGCAACCTGAGCGTAACGTCTTTTTGCCGGTACTTCAAGCTCATGACCAACAAGACCTACCACGACTTCCTGACCGAAATCAGGATCAGCCACGCCTGCCGGGCGCTGGTGGAAGAGAAAGTACCTGTGTCGGTCGTGTGCTTAGAATGCGGCTTCAACAACCTCTCCAATTTCTACCGGTATTTCAAGAAAGTCACAGGTACTACGCCGCTCGACTACAGGCGTAAGTACTTGAGTAAGAAAAGCTGAATTTTGTTGCTCAAATAAGACTCATCCGTGCTGTGGACAGGGATGCATCAGTTACGTGACATCTGGGTGGTAGAAAATATTGTGGCACATAGAGTCACAGCGCGCACCGATAGGGTAAATTCTGCCAATCTGTGCTTTTGATTGCTATGTACGTTCTTCCTCACAAGCTATACCTCCTTATTTTTCTCGGATGTGTTTTCTCTGGCTGCGTCGGGAAAAGCGATCAGCGCCGTTCACCGGAGCACAGGGGAGCGTCCCCGCCCAATATTCTCTTCATCATGTCCGACGACCACACCGCGCAAGCGTGGGGAATTTATGGCGGGATCTTGAAAGACTACGTCAAAAATGACAACATCGCGTGGCTCGCCGAACACGGCGTGGTGCTGGAAAATGCCTTCTGCACCAATTCGATCTGCGTACCCAGCCGGGCGGCGATTTTGAGCGGGCAGTACAGCCACCGCAACGGCGTGTACGATCTGGACGGCGTGTTCGAGCCAGACAGCGCGAACTTTGCCAAACTACTGCAATCCAATGGCTACCAAACCGCGATCGTAGGCAAATGGCACTTGAAAAAGGAACCGACAGGCTTTGATTACTATATGGTACTCCCCGGTCAGGGACGCTACCAGAACCCGATCCTGAAAACCAAAGACAACTGGCAGGATGGCAACGCGGGCGGAAAAGAATACAAAGGTTTTTCGGCGGATGTCATCGCCGATCAGTCGATTGCCTGGCTGAAAAGCCGCAACTCCAACCAGCCTTTTTATCTCTCCACGCACTTCAAGGCCACCCACGAGCCTTACGACTACCCCGCCCGGTACAAGGATTTTTTGGCGGAGGTCGAACTGCCCTACCCTGCCAATTTCGAGGATTGGGGAGCGGCTTCGACGGGCCGTACTCATGACGGTTGGCCGCTGGAAATACTGGGTGAACGTTACGCGGAAGGCACGGGCACCAGGTATCCGGGTACCTCGTTCTCCCTGGCGGGCCTGGATTCGCTGGCCGCCCGGAAGAAAACTTACCAGAAATTCGTCAAGGATTTTTTGCGGTCGGGCGCGGCCATCGACGACAACATCGGGAAGCTCATCGCTTACCTGCGCGACAGCGGACAGTTGGACAACACCGTCATCATCTACACCGCCGACCAGGGGTATTTTCTGGGCGAGCACGGCTTTTTCGACAAGCGGTTTATCTACGAACCCTCGCTGCGAATGCCGTTCGTGATTTCGTACCCCAGGGAATTTAAAGGCGGAAAGCGCATCGACGACATCATTTTGAACATTGATTTTCCATCGCTCTTTCTGGATCTTGCCGGAATCGAATCGCCCGCTTCAATGCAGGGGCGGAGTTTCCGGGCCAACCTCGCGGGCAAGACGCCAGACAATTGGCGCCGGGACATGTACTACCGCTACTGGAGCAACGAACCAAAACGCCCCGCCCATTTCGGCATTAGGAATGAGCGCTACAAACTGGCGCTTTTTTACGGGCAGTCCCGCACCACGACCCAGCGTGACGTAATGGATTATCCGCCCGGTTGGGAATTCTATGATTTACGAAAAGACCCGCGCGAAGATCATAATACCATCGACGATCCGGCTTATCAGGATATCATAAAAACCATGAAGGCGCGACTTAGAGTACTCAAAGCCGAAAGTGGCGACGGGGTGGAGCGCAATGAAATAATTCAGGAAATCATTGAGGAAAATTGGTAAAAAGCCAAATCATTTACCCGAACCCCTACATACAACTACTAAAATCATGAACCGAAAAACTGTTGTTTTCTCCCTCTTATCGCTCGGAGTAGTTTCTCTTTTGGCCTTCAACTTCTCTAAAAAAACAACGGCCGGTCGCCGGACCGCCGAAACGCCCCCAAATATAGTCTTGGTCTATATCGACGACATGGGCTTCGGCGACATAGGCCGCACCGGAGCGGTGGACTACGTGACGCCCAACTTTGACGAGATGGCCAGTAAGGGCGCGTTTCTGTCGCATTATTACACGCCGCAGGCCGTTTGCACCGCCTCCCGGGCGGGACTGCTGACGGGCTGCTACCCCAACCGCCTTGGTTTTGCCGGTGCCACCGACCACTCAGCCAAGACAGGCATCAATCCCGATGAGGAGACTATCGCCGAACTTCTCAAAGATAAGGGCTACGCCACCGCCGCCTTCGGCAAGTGGCATCTGGGTTTTCAAAAGAAATTCCTGCCCCTGCAACACGGCTTCGATGAGTACTTCGGCATTCCCTACTCCAACGATATGTGGCCCAACCACCCGGTCAATAAAGACTACTACCCGCCCCTGCCGCTCATCGAGGGCAACGAAACGGTAGCGACCAATCCCGACCAAAGCCAGTTCACGACCTGGTTCACCGAGCGGACCATTCAGTTTATCAAGAAAAATAAAGACAAGCCCTTTTTCGCTTACCTGGCCCACCCCATGCCGCATGTACCGCTGTTTGTTTCCGATAAGTTCAAGGGGAAATCGAAGCAGGGCCTGTACGGCGACGTGATCATGGAATTGGACTGGAGCATCGGCCAACTGCGCAAAACGCTGCGGGAGGAAGGGCTGGCCGAAAACACGCTGCTGATCGTGACTTCCGACAACGGCCCGTGGCTTGCCTACGGCAACCACGCGGGCAGCGCGGGTGGATTCCGCGAAGGCAAAGGCACTACCTTCGAAGGCGGCCACCGAGTGCCCTTCATCGCCGAGTGGCCGGGCGTGATTCCGGCGGGTATGGTGTCAAATAATCTGTCGGCGGGCATCGACGTCTTGCCCACGATCGTGGAGGCGACGGGCGCCAAACTACCCAAAAAGCGTATCGACGGGGTGAGTCTGCTGGCCAATCTGAAAGGCAATCTGACTGTGCAGCCGCGCGAGTCTTTTTATTTTTATTACCGAAAAAATAACCTGGAAGCGGTTCGGAGCGGCCCCTGGAAACTGGTATTCCCGCATCCAGGCCGCACCAACATGGGCTTCGAGCCGGGGCACGACGGTCAGCCGGGCCGGGCCAACGAAAGCTACAACCATCCCGGCGGCCTGTATGACCTACGCCGCGATCCGGGCGAGCGCTATGATTTGATGTTCGACTATCCCAAAATCAAGGACAAGCTGATGAAGGTAGCGGAAGAGGCGCGGGCGGATTTGGGAGACGACCTGACGGGACGTCCGGCAAAGAATGTCCGGCCCA
Source organism: uncultured Cytophagales bacterium (assembly GCA_963803495.1). Lineage (GTDB taxonomy): Bacteria > Bacteroidota > Bacteroidia > Cytophagales > Spirosomataceae > Persicitalea. Next base: position 4,449,114 of record CAWDMP010000002.1, on the reverse strand, counting down.
TCGGGCGGGTGGCGGAGTGATTACCTCGAACTCCGTTTTGCTTATCTCTGATTCTAAAAAGAATAGCCTTCTGAAATGATTGAAAACGCCACTGATTTTGCCGGGGAAACGCAATAATATCATGAATGCTTCTTGCAAATCTTCTCGAAACCTGAGCCGGGTATTGACGCTACTGCTAGTCATCGTAAACACTACGCTGTTGGCGCAACGGCCGAACCGGCAGTCCGGCGTTTTCGAAATGGTCGCCACTGTTTTCGATCCTGCAACCGCTTTACCCGGCCAAACCTACGCCACCACGCGCATTCCCGCCTTGGTTTGCACCCAAAGAGGAACTTTGCTGGTCTTTCTGCGAAGCCCGAACCGAACTATCCGACTGGGCCGACATGGACATCTTGCTTCGCCGGAGCACCGACGGCGGCACGAACTGGTACCCTACTCAGGTCTTTGCACCCCGGAAAAACCAGCAGCCTACTTCCAATGTCACGCCCATCATCGACCAGGACGGCAAGACCATCCACGTGCTGTACCAGCGGAATTACGCAAACTGTTTTTACGTAAAATCGACCGACGAAGGCGCGACCTGGACCCAACCGACAGACATTACCTACGCCTTTGAACAGTTCCGGCCCGAGTACAACTGGAAGGTACTGGCGCCGGGGCCAGACCATGCCATCCAGTTGTCAGGGGGTACGAACAAAGGTCGCCTCGTGGTGCCGGTTTGGCTGTGCGAACCCGACCCCAACCGGCCCGGTGGTGACCATCGCCCCTCCTGCATAGCCACCGTTTTTTCGGATGATCTGGGCCAAACCTGGCAGCGTGGAGCCATCGTAGCCAATAATGGCGACCGCGCGGCGGGTGGCGACACCATCGTCAACCCCAGCGAGCACGCGGCGGTCCAGCTAACCGACGGCCGGGTGATGCTCAACATCCGTACCGAGTCGGCGCCCCACCGGCGGCTGGTCGCCTACTCGCCCGACGGAGCCACCCACTGGACCAGGCCCGTTTTCGATGAAGAACTTTTCGACCCCGTCTGCATGGCCAGCCTGGTTCGGCTTCCGCAAAATGGCGAAGCGAAAGCCGCCCTGCTGTTTGTCAACCCCGACAGTCAGGGGGATGGGAAGTACCCTGACAAATCCGCCAAGTCCCGCAAGCGCGAGAACCTCACGGCCAAACTCAGCCGCGACGAGGGCCAGACCTGGACTACCAGCCGGGTGATCGACCCCAGCCTGGCGGGCTATTCGGACGTAGCCGTTGCGCCGGACGGGATGATTTACTGCCTGTACGAAAAAAGGGAGAAAGAAGCCGGAGCCTGGATCTACCGCGTGGTTTTGAAGAAATTCGACCGGGCGTGGCTGGAAAAGGAATAACTGAGATAAAATGATACCAAATCAACGAAAAATAGTAACGGCGATCGTGTTGCTTGCCGCCTTCCGCGGAGGGATGTGCCCCGTAGCTGCGCAATCAACCCGCTCGACCGATTACCTGACCCTGGTTCGTAGTTTCGCCGACTCGTTGCTGCTGCTCGGAGCCGACCGTTTTGGGCCGCGCCAAACGGCCATGTGGGCGAGCATTGTGGATACGCGAACCGGAGCCGTTCCGCGTGCGGGCGTTCCGTCGGTGGCGGACACCCGCGCCAGCGACCGCGCCCTCGGCGGCAGCAACCTATACCACGACGTGGCCATGATGCGCGCCATGCGGGTGCTTGGCCAACTGACCAACGATATGCACTACGTCCGCGCGGGCGACGCCTACCTGGCCGACGCGCTGCGCTACACAACCAGTCCTACCAATGGCCTGCTGGGTTGGGGCGAGCATCTTTTTTATGACCTGTATCAGGATAAGGTGCGGGTGGACTCCGCCTACGGCTCCAACAAGGACGGCCACATGCACCACGAATTCCTGGTGGACACGCCGCCCTGGCCGCAGCTATGGGCGCAGGACTCGGCCCGGACCGCCGCCGCCATCCGGGGGCTGCGGCACCACTTCAATGTGGCCGACCCGGAGGATTTCCTGTTTAACCGCCACGCCTTCTGGGACAAAACTACCTATCAGCCCCCGAAAAGCAGCCAGCCCTGGATCAAGCACTCGGGCCTGTACGCTTTGAGTTATGCCTTCCTGTATAATAAGACGAAAGACACCGAAGTCCGACGGCGGGCCGAGGGGATCGGATCGCTCTATTGGAACTACCGGAATCCCAAGACGGGCTTGACGCTCGCCTGCATCGGCGACCCGCGCATCAACGCCCGGCAGTTCAACCTGCCGGGAACTACCCAACTGTCTTATTACTTGCTCAAAGCCAGCAGTTTGATGCCGAACTCCGAGTTCCGCGAGCAGGCGGTGTCTCTGCTGAGGATCGCCCAGATGTACGCCTGGGACGAAAAGCAGGGTCGCTACCTGATGGGAATGATGCCCGATGGTCAGCCCCTGCCCGACGGCAACGAGCTGCTAGGTGCTTGGGTGGCGGGCTACGGCAAGTCCAACAGCTTCGAGGTCGGGCGATTGGCCGCCTACTTCGCCCGAACGCTGGACGACCCGGACTTCCTGACGATGGCCGAACGCTGCGCCCACGCGGCCCGGCGCGAAACCCTGCCCGACACCCTGGTGGCCGACAACATCGGCGACGCCATTCACCTCAACGCCGACCTGTACGACCTGACCGGAAAGGCCGCCTACCGCGAGGCGGCCGAGGACTACGGGCGACTAGCCCTACAGCACCTGTGGCGTAACGGCTGGCTAGTGCGGCGCACGGGCGATCCTTACTATGAGGCTAAGCTGGGCGAGGGCAACGTGGCGTTGGGGCTGTTGCGGCTGCACATCTACGGCTTGCCGAAGGCTCATCAAGTTGGATTTCAACAATACGATTGGAGCAAATAGCCCTGTCCAACACCATCACTGCTATGACACGTACCCTCTTCGGAATTTTCTATTTCTCCTGCCTGACGATGGCTGCCGCCATTGCCCAGCAGGAGGCCGCCCGCCAAGACATATTTGTCGGTGGTACAGGCGGATACCACACCTACCGCATTCCGGCCCTGGCCGTTATGCCCACAGGCACTGTGTTGGCTTTTTGCGAAGGACGGAAGACCAGTTCCGAGGATACAGGAGACATCGACCTGCTGGTCAAACGCAGCGAGGATGACGGCCAAAGCTGGTCGGAATCCGCCCTGGTGTACGAGGAGGGCGGCGACGCGGAAATTACTTTCGGCAACCCCTGCCCCATTATTGATCGCCGGACCGGACGGATTCACTTGCTGTTTGTGCGGGAATACCACCAGCTTTTCTCCACCCACAGCGACGACGACGGTCTGACGTGGTCCGTCCCGGAGGAACATACCTCAGTCTTGAAACAATTCGACTACCCGGTGGTGCTGATCGCCACCGGGCCGGGCCACGGACTGCAAACGAGTGACGGCCGATTAATCGCCCCGGTCTGGATTTGCGACCGGGAAAGAAAAGACAGGTACGTGAACCCCACCAAAGACCGCATACGCGCCGGGATCATCTACTCGGACGACAACGGGCAGACCTGGCGGGCGGGTGGGCTGGTACCTGCCGAGATCGCTATGCTGCACGAATGCACGGCGGTCGAAAGGCAAGACGGCTCTCTAATCCTGAACATGCGGGCACGCGACGCTGGTTACCGGGCCGTGGCCACTAGTGCCGACGGGGGTCTGAGTTGGAGTAAACCAATGCTAGACGAACAGTTGCCCGACCCGACTTGCCAGGGAAGCCTGATACGCCTAAACGAGAAAGAAATCCTGTTCAGCAATCCAGCGGTTGGTGTTACGTCGGCAAAAAGCTTTTCGGGGGGTCGCCGGAAACTGACCCTGCGCCTGAGCGCCGACGGCGGCCGCACCTGGCCGCACGGGCGAGTGATCGACGATGGCCCGTCGGGCTATTCGGATCTGGCGGTGACTGAGCAAGGCAAGATCCTGTGCCTGTTCGAGAATGGTAATGAGAACTACCGCCAGAAAATATCCCTCGTCGTGGTGGACCGGGCCTGGCTACTATCTGGCTAGGCAAACAAGTGATTCTCGCTTCAAAACCCACTGGGAGAGCAGCACTGATAGAGGTCGATTGCAGGCTGTCGCGGTACTCAAACCCTACGATAAGTACGGCTGGAACGAAGAAAACCAAAGCTACTACAGCGAAGTAAAGTTAGACGGAAGTCCGGTTGAAAAGCCGTCCGGTCCACCCCCTGGAAGGAAGGTTACGGTACTTCCAGCCTGCTTACGCTGAGCCGGGTGGCTGCCTACATGGCCAAACGCGAAAAGACCAAAGAACTCACTGCCATTGTGGAGAAAGCGCTATCTGTTACGAGTAAACAACCCATTCCGGAGATATACAACGACCAGAATCTGGGCGAGGCCATTCATGCCTATCTGGAAGGGTACGAACTGACCAGGAACAAAAAACACCTCGACCAGGCCCGGCGGTACGCCGATATGGCTACTAAGTTTTTGTGGAAAGACGGGCTTTTTGTCCGGCAGAAGGGCGATCCCTACTACGAAGCCAAGCTGGGAACTGGGGATTTGGTTTCGGGTTTGTTGAAACTTTACCTGATCCTGAATGACAAAAACGATGAAACTGTTACGGATTGGAGCTTTTAGGCTGCCTAACCCAAGCTTATCCGGAATCTATTTGAGCCCTAGAAATAAAATCCTCTCAAGGCTACCCCTTTTCTGGAAAAGGCGAGGGCCGGGGCGGGAATTTTAAGGGAGTTGAGCAGGAAAAAGACGGTCCTGACCAGCTTACTGTTCGTTTTTATTCTGGTAAAATCGACATCGACCGAAAGGTAGTACTGCCGGTAGGGCCGGTATCCGAGTTCGATGCTTTTACCCGTTTCGGCCGATACCATGTCCTGAATACCGTAACCCGCCGACAGGCACAGCCAGGCCGGCCAGCGCGAGCGCGGCGCAAACGTACCGGGACTGGCCGAAAACCAGTAGGTCTGTCCGTTGTAGTCTTTGAGCCACTGCTCGGTCCGTTTTTCGCCAAGTAGCTCGGGGCGCACCTGGGCCAGCGGGGTAAAGTGAAAGGAGTACTTGGGCTGAATCCTGATCTCGTCCCAGAGCGCGTACTGCCCCACGAACAGCGCCGGTCCCACTAGGTTGGCGGCCATGTCGCCGGGCGAGAAGCCGTATTCTTTCGAGAAGCCATCCAGAATTTCGATGGGCGTCTGGAAAAAGAAACCCGAGATAGCACCGTAGAGTACCGCCTGCTTCTTGGTTACCCCCGTCTTTCTGTATAGCTCGGCCGTGTGACGGCTGATCTGAAAGGCTGAATACAGGTGGCCGACCTTGTCCATCTGCTTCCATTCGTGCGAATCGTCGGCAATGCGAAAGCGCGTGAGCGGGTCCTGGTACCATGCTTTGCTCAGCCCGTATATAGATCCACCGTAGAGGACCGTCTGCGCGGCGAACATCCCGTGCAGCAGCGGGTAGTTCGGCCGTTGCAGGCTATCCTGTTTTGTTTCAGGACCCTGAGCAAAAACGGATCCTGAGAAACCAAAAGCGAAGAGCAGTATCGCGCCCAAGTACTTCATCAATAACTACCGCTGTACTTGCGGAGTACCCATTCCGTGGTGGCCAGAAGGAGTAGAAGAAAAAACAGCCACTTCAATTGAATCAACTCCGCCATCTGCTCCGAACTGTCCAGGCGATCCGGTGGCCGGTTGTTGGTCATGATTTGTACGAGTCCGTCCAACGTATTCGGTTGTACGAAGCGTCCGCCCGTTCGCTGGGCCACTTCGCGGAGCAGCCCGAAGTCAGCCGTCGTGTTTTGGGCTTCCAGGTCGGTGTCGGTCACGATGAACTGCCCGCTTACCTGCTCGCGACCGGAGCGCAGGGTAGCGGCGGCACGGTAGCGGTACGCGCCCTCAGACAGGCCGCTGATTTCGAAGCGTGGGTTTTCGGCAGTGTAGGTATAGGTGTAGTTCTGCACTTTGCCCCGCTCATCGGTAATGTCGAGCTGGACTTCCTGGCCGTAGATTTTTTCGTAGATGTCGTTGTAAATCTCCGTCTGAAACGCCACGCGGTCGCCCGCGTCGAATTCGGCGCTCACGGGGTACACCCGAAACTTGCGCTTGTCTTCCTTGACCGACAAAAGTTGAATCACTTTTTGAAATAACTCGTCGACGACCTCCTGCTTTTCGGTTAGGGCAAATTCCTCCTGCCGCCACTGCCACAAGCCTTCGCCGCTCAGCACGGCCACTTTGCGTTCCCCAGCGGTGTTGACCGTCAGCAGCGGCTTGGTCGTCGCGACGCTGCCCACGCGCTGGTACAGCACCACTTCGCTGCCGGGCGTCAGGCGGTACTCGCCAAAGGGTACCGACAGCGGCGGTAGTCTTTCCAGAATAGCGAGCCGTTGCGGGTCGAGGTTGAGGAGTTGAAAAGACGGATTGAGCTGGCCGGTCACCCTGTCGGACTGCCCGGGATTGGCGGCAATCTGCACGGCTTTGTTGAGCGGGTTGAACGCCCCGACGGCCGATTGATTCCCTAAAATGAAGAATGTCGGTGTGTTCTTTGGCCATCAACCGACGCACTACGTCGCTGCCTACCCCGGCGATATCGGGTAGTTGATGCAGGATAATCAGGTCGTAAGTCTTGTCAAAAATCTCGTTGAGGTTGGTCGTCGTGGTCAGCAGCCGGACGTCCATTTCGTAGTTTTCGTTTTGCTCCACGATCGAGCGCAGCGCCTTGATGTCGGGATGCGGGGCCAGGCCGAGCAATAAAATCCGCTCGCGGCCGTCGATGATGTCGACGTATACCTCGCGTCGGTTGTTGCGGGTACTCAGCTCACCCGACACGCCCCCCAGTTCGACGGTGTAGTGCTGCACGCCTTTTTGATTGGAAGAAGTGGTAAACGTAAACGACTGAAAATAATCATCGCGGCTCATCACCACATTTTGCGTCGCGATCACGCGGCCGCCCTGCCTGAGCGACAGCGTGGTACTTCGTCCGGCGAAGCCATTGCCCACCACATCGACCCGAATCGGAAAGTCGTTGCCCATGTAGGCTACGCGGTTGGCGGTCACGTTGCGCACCAGCACATCGCGGCGCGCGATGGTGTCGCCAATGGCGACGGTATGAACCCGAAACGGGTAGTTGGCAAAGGCCGGCGAAAGGCCCTGGTTGACGATCCCATCTGACAGTAGTACTACATCCGTCAGATTTTGCCCCTCGAAATTGCTTCGCACCGTGCCCAGCATCGAAGCCAGGTCGGTGGTGGTTTGGCTGAACCTGACGGAATCCAGCGCGGGGGGCGTTGGCGCAGCGTCGCCCAGCGTCTCGATACTCACCTCGTAGCCGTTGTCGGTGAGCTGTTGGGCCATGGTGGCCAGTTGCGGCAAGGCTTTGGTACCCGCCGCCGCCGTCGATTGCGAATTGTCGATCGCCAGCACTACCTTGGCCTTGTCGGTGGTTGTCTGAATCGTGCGCACCAGCGGCCCCAGGAGTAGAAAGCATATCACCGAAACCAGGGTACCCCGCAGCACGGCCAGCGCGGCGTTGAGTTGTTTGCTCCACGAAGGCTCGGGCTGATACAGAAAAAAAGCGTAGGCCGCGCCCGCCAGCAGGCACAGCAGGATAAACCAAGGAGAAGTTTGCAGGAAAAGCTCGGAACGCATGAACGGGGCTTGGGTTTAAGTAGGGATCAAGTCAACATGCCGCCATCGACCTGCAGAACCTGGCCGGTGATGTAGCGCGACCGATCCGAGCCTAGGAACACACAGGCGTCGGCGACTTCCTCGGGCTTACCCCCCCGCTTGAGCGGAATCGAGTTCTTCCACTCGTCGAGCGCTTTGGCTTCGAGGGCGTCGGTCATTTCGGTTTCGATGAAGCCCGGCGCCACCGCATTGGAACGGATGTTGCGCGAGCCCAGTTCCAGCGCGACGGACTTGGAAAAACCGATGATACCCGCCTTGGAGGCCGCGTAGTTGGCCTGTCCGGCATTGCCCATGATTCCCACCACCGAGGTGATGTTGATTATCGAACCCTGCTTGGCCCGCATCATGGGTTTGATGGCGGCTTTGGTCAGGTTGAATACCGATTTTAAGTTAACGTTCATCACCGTATCCCATTGTTCTTCGCTCATGCGCATCAGCAGGGCGTCGCGCGTAACACCCGCATTGTTGACCAATACATCGAGCTGTCCGAAGTCGGCCACCACATCGACGATCAATTGCTCAGCGGCCCGGAAATCAGCGGCGTCGGAGCGGTACCCCTTGGCCTTGATGCCGAATGCTTCCAGCTCGGCTACCAGGGCATGACCTTTCTCCACGCTCGACAAAAACGTGAAGGCTACGTTGGCGCCTTCTTCGGCAAATTTCATGGCGATGGCCCGGCCGATGCCCCGGGAAGCGCCCGTAATCAGGGCGGTTTTGTTTTCTAAAAGTTTCATTCGGTGGGTAACTATGGATTCCGGCAGCTTAATTTTGAAACAAAGATACTCCTTTGGGCCTTTGGGCGCAAAGTTGGAAGTACTTTGGGGAATTTCAATCAGACGCCAAGCGTTGTTTTGTCCTAATCCCTACCTAACTACATCGAATTCATGTCAAGAATTTTCCTCGGAATCCTGATTTTCGGCGTACTGGCCTACACCATTGGTTACTTTAGGGCGCGCTTCCAAAACCAGCAGCAAACCGACGGCAGCGATCGTACCGCCTTCCAGGAAGGTTCCCGGATTTTGGTGCTGATGCTGGGCATCGCGCTAGTCGTCTTCATCCTGTTCGTGGCCTATACTTTTGTGGCCCGGGTTTGGAATGGAGCATGAAGGATTTAGTACTAAAAAACTGAAAAAGCTAACACCTAACAACTTAATCCCTAAAAACCTTTCTTTGGAAAAATACCTGCACACCATCGCCGGGGCCTACCAAGGTTACTGGCAGTACTTGACCGGGGAAATACTTCACCCACGCTGGCACAACTACTTCTACTGGCTCGTGGGCGCTTCCGTGGTGATCTGGCTGCTGGAAATCGCTTTTCCCTGGCGCAAAAACCAGCCGCTCATTCGGCAGGATTTCTGGATGGATGCTTTCTACCTCATCTGGAACTACTTCCTGTTTTCGCTAATCGCCTACAACGCGCTGTCGATGGTGGGCGTCGAGCTTTTTAATGATTTTCTAGGCTTGTTTGGCATTACCAACATCGTGGCGATCGAGGTAGGCGGCTTACCCACTTGGGCGCAATTGCTGCTCATTTTTGTGATCCGCGATTTCCTGCAATGGAACATTCACCGCCTGCTGCACCACGTGCCCTGGATGTGGGAATTCCACAAAGTACACCACAGCGTGAAGAGATGGGCTTTGCCGCGCTGTTGCGGTTTCACTTTATGGAGAATATCTTCTACCGGACTCTGGAGTACATTCCGCTGGCGATGATCGGCTTTGGCATAGATGATTTTTTCATCGTTCACATCTTCACGCTCGTCACCGGACAGCTGGGCCACGCCAATCTGTACATCCGGCTGGGCAAATTGAAGTACTTCCTCAATGGCCCGCAAATGCATCTGTGGCACCACGCTAAGGAAATGCCCGCCTCCTACCCCACCGGCTTCAACTACGGCATCACACTCAGCGTGTGGGATTTCATTTTCAAAACTAATTACTGGCCCGAGGACAATGAGTACCTGCCTGTCGGCCTACCCGACGAAGAAGCTTTTCCGAAAGACTTTGTGGGGCAAATGGTGCGGCCGTTTCAGAATATCAGAAAGATGGCATCGAAAAGTCGATAAGATAGTGGTCAGCGGCATGGGCAGGTTACTGCTTTTTCTCCTCTACACTAGCCTCAATTTCCAGAATAAAGCCAATCTCATTGGCCTTGCTTTTCGCGCGGTTGTAGCTTTTGAACTCACCGACAACTACCTCGTAAGGCGCATCGGCCGAACTCGATTCAACCAATCTGGCAGGGTAATTGCCCTGTCGCAGCTCGCGAATGCGCATTTGGGCCGAGCCTCTGCTTTTGAATCTTCCCGCTACGACCTGATAGGTTTTTGAGCCAGTGAGTGATTCGTTTCCCGTTGCAGGCGTGGGTGGCGTTCTTTGAACAGAAGGGGCAAGTGCCGGCGGTGGTGTACTGACGACAGGCACTTCATCCTGAAAGGGGGAACCAGTGACTGGCGCGGGGTCGGCGACAGGGTCGTCACCCCACAAGCCGTCGGTCGGCACATCCTGGTCGAGCGTGGTACTGGTCAACGGCGAATCAGCCCAGATAGCGAGCGAATCCGAGCGAGCGGACAATTGATCCACGGTGGGCTTATCCTCTGCATTACCAAACAGATACGACAATATATTGCCTCCTTTCGTATTGTCCGGGGCATTGAGCCAACCGATGTACAGCCCCAACAGCCCCAGGCCCAACACAATGAACAACACCAAACCCCAGGGCGTTTGGGTAGGGTAACGCTTTTTACCGCTTCCTCTTCTTTTACTTTTCAGTTTAGCTCGCTCCTCTTTTGCGAGTTCGCGCTCATCCGCCATGAATTTGGATTTTAAACTTTTTTCAACTCAGTAGTAGTGTGTATTGCTTTCTAAACGTCAAATACGGGGCCATCTTTTCCTTATCAGAAAATAATTCGGGATCAGAAAGTAATAAATACGAAAAGAGACCGCCTCGAAAAGCGGTCTCTTTGAAAGATATTCAGATAGCTCAAAAATTTAATTCTCAACCTCTTCGGCCTTTTTCCGTACCGTGATGCTGAGTTGTTCGCTTTCCTCTTCGTGGTCAGCTACCAGGATGTCGCCATCTTGTAGTTCGCCTTTCAGGATTTCCTCAGCAATCGGATCTTCCAGGTACTTCTGGATCGCCCGGTTCAAAGGACGCGCGCCGTACTGTGGGTCATAGCCCTTCTCTGATAAGAAGTCCTTTGCCGGAATCGTCAGCTCGATCTCGTATCCCAACCCCTTGATGCGGCTGAACAGTTTGTCGAGCGAAATGTCGATGATCCGGTGCAAGTCCTCACGCTGCAAAGAATTGAACACAATCACATCGTCCAGACGGTTCAGGAATTCGGGGGAGAACGCCTTACGCAGGGCGCTTTGAATTGTACTCCGCATAACCTCGTCCTGACTTTCGCTTTTCTTAGTGGCAAAACCGATACCGCTGCCGAAGTCTTTCAGGTCACGCGCGCCAATGTTAGACGTCATGATGATGATCGTGTTGCGGAAGTCGACGCGACGACCCAGACCATCGGTCAGAATACCATCGTCGAGTACCTGAAGCAGAATGTTGAAAACATCTGGGTGCGCTTTCTCGATTTCGTCCAGTAGCACCACGCTGTAAGGCTTGCGGCGGATTTTTTCGGTCAGCTGCCCACCCTCTTCGTAGCCGACGTAGCCCGGAGGCGCTCCCACGAGCCGCGAGACACTGAATTTCTCCATGTACTCACTCATGTCGATGCGTACCAGCGCGTCCTCCTTATCGAATAGGTAGGTAGCCAATACCTTCGCCAATTCTGTTTTACCTACACCCGTCGGGCCCAGGAAGATAAACGAACCAATGGGCTTCTTAGGGTCCTTCAAGCCTACGCGGGTCCGCTGAATGGCTTTCGTCAGTTTCTCGATCGGCGGATTCTGCCCAATGACCTTGGCTTTCAGCTCATCGGCCATGTGCAACAGCTTCTTGCCTTCGTCTAGCGATACGTTGGTGAGCGGAATACCCGTCATCATCGCCACGACTTCGGCCACATTTTGCTCCGTAACGGTGTAGCGCTTCTGCTTTGTTTCTTCTTCCCAAAGTTGCTTGGCGCGATCCAGTTGGTCGATGAGCTTCTTTTCACGGTCACGCAGTTGGGCAGCTTCTTCGTATTTCTGGCTCTTTACTACCCGATTTTTCTCCTGCTTGATATTCTCGATTTGCTCTTCGAGTTTCAGGATATCCTCGGGTACCGTGATATTGCTGATGTGTACCCGCGCACCGACCTCGTCCATTACGTCGATGGCCTTATCGGGCAGGAAGCGGTCGGTAATGTAGCGTTCTGAGAGTTTCACGGCCGACTCGAGTGCATCAGCAGTGTAGTTGACGTGGTGATGCTCTTCGTACTTATCTTTGATATTTTCCAAAATCTGAATCGTCTCCTCGACGGAAGTGGCGTCGACCATTACCATCTGGAAGCGACGGGCCAGGGCGCCGTCTTTCTCGATGTACTGACGGTACTCGTCCAGCGTAGTGGCTCCAATGCATTGGATTTCGCCTCGCGCCAGGGCAGGCTTGAACATGTTGGAGGCATCCAGCGAGCCGGAAGCACCACCCGCTCCCACAATCGTATGCAGCTCGTCAATAAACAGAATGACATCCGGCGACTTTTCCAGCTCGTTCATCACGGCCTTCATGCGCTCTTCAAATTGACCGCGGTACTTGGTACCGGCTACCAACGAAGCGAGGTCTAGCGTGACGACACGTTTGCCGAACAGGACGCGTGATACTTTCTTCTGCACGATGCGTAGCGCCAATCCCTCGGCGATGGCGGTTTTACCTACGCCGGGCTCACCGATCAAAATCGGGTTGTTCTTCTTTCGGCGGCTCAGGATCTGGGCCACGCGCTCGATTTCTTTCTCACGACCCACGATGGGATCGAGTTTGCCTACTTCGGCTAATTTGGTAAGATCGCGGCCAAAGTTATCGAGTACCGGGGTACGCGATTTTTCGCCGCCTTTCGATTCCTTGCCCGACGAGCCGCCGCTGCCAAACATGCCCGATGAACGTGGGTCGTCGCCATCGTCTTCGGTGTCGGAGCCCATGCGGGGGGGCGTTCCTGATGATTGATATTCCAGCATTTCTTTAATTACTTCGTAGTTGACATTAAACCGGTGCAGAATCTGGGTGGCCACATTGTCCTCGTCGCGCAGAATCGACAACAGCAAATGCTCCGTGCCGATGAGCGGACTCTTGAAAATCTTGGCTTCCAGATACGTAATTTTAAGAACCTTCTCCGACTGACGCGTCAGCGGGATATTCTGCAAGTTCTTGACATTGTTGGTGACCGAGCCCTTGGTAGCCTGCTCGATGGTAAGCCGGATTTCTTCCAGGGACACGCCCAACTTTTTCAACAGACCAATGGCCACGCCATCGCCTTCGCGGATCATCCCCAGAAGCAGGTGCTCCGCGCCGATGAAGTCGTGCCCCAGTCGTAGGGCCTCTTCGCGGCTGAGGGTGATCACTTCTTTTACTCGATTTGAAAATTTAGCTTCCATGTGGGTTGGTATAGGCAGGAATAATGGCTTTTGATTCAGTGTGTTTATAACGGGCCTTCGGGAATCTTTGTTCATTCAGAAGCATTGAGGCACTAATACCGATTGGCTGAGTACTTGGCATGCCTCAGGTCCTTTGTTAAACAGCAAGTCAATAATACTCAAATTTGGTACAAAATCATTGCCAAAGGTTTGGTAATAAGGCGTAGGTAGGTACGGAAAAGTAGTATTCGTAGCTTTTTTATTGCCAATCAATGATTTAGCGTCGAAAATGTTCTTTCGGGGTGTGACCAAGTATGACAATGTGTACGTGATTGCTTTTTCTATCCCCAATAAATTAAGACACAATGTCAGCAAAGCAGCATTGAAGTCAAACAGCAAATCGTTTTCCTGGTAATAGACCGCTTCAAAATCGGCCGCGTAGTACTCATAAAAAGGGGACTTCCCGTAGGCCGACTGCAGGCATCCCCAGTGCCGCCGGATCCAGGGCTGGCGGTAGTCGATGCGTGCCTCGCGAATGGGCACGGCCCGTCGGCTAGCCACGAGGGGCACGGTAAGCGTATCGACTTTATTGGCCGTAAGTACCTGGCAGCGATTGCGGAAGGTGCGGCGCGGGAGGTTCTCGCAACTTTCCAGGACAATCGTCTCATAAGGCAGCAGCGCTGCGAAATATTCCAGATTGGGCAGGAAATACAGCGGTAGCAAAATTTCGGTCTTCGGCATTTCTCCCACAATTGCGTCGGCCATCACCAAATATGGGAAAGACGCGCGGTATATCAAAAAAATAACCGGAATTTATTACGGATTCTTAAATATAGAGCGTAAGATCGCCCAATCCTTCACGCATGATTTCGAAGGCATCGGTCGTGGCATCCACGATCGTGGAGCCTACGTTGCCGCCATAGCCGCCGTCGACCACGATGTCGACATCATGCTGAAATTTTTCAAAGATCAATTCAGGATCAGTCGAGTATTCGATCACTTCGTCGTCGTCCTTGATGGAAGTCGTAATGATCGGATTGCCCAGTTCCCGGACAAAAAATCGGGGGATGTCGTTGTCGGGTACCCTGATCCCCACCGTCTTCTTGTTGGTGTTGAGCAGCTTGGGCACGTTGCTGGTCGCTTCCAGAATGAAAGTGAACGGACCCGGCAGCGCCTTTTTCATCAGCTTGAAGGCCGCGTTGCTCACGCGGGCGTAGTCGGCGATGTGACTCAAATCGTAGCAGATAAACGAAAAGTCGTTCTTCTGGGGCTTCACGCCTTTGATGTGCGCCACCCGCTCGACCGAGCGGGCATTATGGATGTCGCAGCCCAGGCCATATACGGTGTCAGTGGGGTAAATCACCAATCCACCACCACGCAGGCAGTCGGCTACTTGCCGGATGCGGCGCGGGTCGGGATTATTAGGGTAGATTTTGAGAAGTTCGGCGGGCAAGTTCTTTAATGGATAATGGATAGTGAATAATTGACAATTAAAAAAGCTTGCCAGCTACGCCAGCCCAGTCCCTCCTCCTTTCCACCCTTCTACCCTTCCACCCTCCCTCCTTCTCTTCGATTTCCGATTGTAATAAATACGATACAGTTTATTGACGGGTAGGCGCATACGGCACAGGAGCACGATGAGCTCTGTGGCCGGGCCAGGGTTCTCGATGTAGTTGAGTAGCTGGCGGAACCGGATGGCGAGTTCGAACTCCTCGACGTAGAAACTTTTGCGAATGTAGGTTTTGATGCGTGCCGCCAGCGCGTTGAATTCGGCTTGGGTTCGGTTGAGGTCGTAGGCTTTGTTGCACACCGCGTAGGTACTTTCGAGCATCCCGCTGCCGGGGCGGTACGACAGGTTGGAGAGCGAGTTGGGTAAAAGCCGCTTGTGAGTAAGTACTTCGTCCTGGAACCCATAGTGGCACATCACGGCCGATCGGACCCAAAAATCGAAATCCTCGTAAGTCAGCGTTTCATCGTAGCCACCCAGCGCGTCCAGCACCGTGCGCCGCATCATCATGGTGGGGGTACAGATGAAGTACCTTTCCAGCACATCCCGATACACATCACCCGAGGGTACCTGCTCCATAGTTTGTCCGGCCGAATCGACGGGGTAGTGCCAATGCAGCGGCCTGCCGTGCGGATCAAGGTAGCGGGCATTGGAGAAGATCACACCGTAGCGATCAGGTAGGTTTTCGAAAAAAGCTACCTGACGCTCGATCCGGTGGGGCAGCAGCACATCGTCGGCCGAGAGGTCGATGAGGTACTGGCCGGTCGTCATGCCCAGGCCTCGATTAAAAGCCCGACACAGGCCTTCGTTAAGGGTGTTGGCGATGAAGCGTACCTCGGGACGATCTTTGCAAAATTCCTCGATCCGGCTCAGTGATTCGTCGGTGCTGGCGTTGTCGATCACGACCAACTCGACGCGGCCGTATGTCTGCCGGGCGACCGACTCGAGCGCTTCCGTGATGTACTTCTCGTGGTTGTAGCAAGTACAGATGACCGATACCAGTGGTGTAGTGTCGTCGGGTTTCACTTCATCCTTTAGGGGGTCGGGCGCGCCGTTTGTCATCTCTTTGTCCATTCGTATGCGGGGAGCTGGACTCTGTTGCTGTAGTACTTAATAGATGGCGAAAAAATAAATAGTAACATTTTTTCCTATAAAGTGGTAAATAAACCCCTCCGCCGGAAGAACAGGAAGTTGTATCGCCGGTATTTTTTGGCACGGTATTCGATTGAGACACAGTATAAATTGGTATGAGATCCGGAGAATATCTAATACCGATTTTTATGGGTTAGGGTAATGTGTATAATGCCGGTCTGGTTCAGACCGGCATTTATTGTTTGCCGACGTCCTCACTGAGATTGCCCTCCTCCATGCCCCGCGCCATGATGATGCTGGCATTGACCTCGAAGCCAAAAATGAGCAGCAAGGCAATCAGGTAAATCCAAACCATAAAGGCGATCATGGTACCGATGGAGCCATAGAGTTTGTTGTAAGTGCCAAAATTGGAGAGGTAGTAGGAAAACCCGTAGGTCGCCAGCACGATGAGGGCGGAGGCGATAAAGGCCCCTACGTTAAAAAAAGACAGCCGCACCAGCCGATCTGGCGCAAAGCGGTAGATCAGCGACACGCCCAGTGTGAGCGCCGCCAGCGTGATAAAATAGCGCAGGAAGTTGACCAGCCCGATGACCCAGGTTTCCTGAATCACTTCCCAGGTACTTAGAATCTCCATGACATGGTCGCCGACCACCAGTAATACCACCGAC
Organism: uncultured Cytophagales bacterium; assembly: GCA_963803495.1. GTDB lineage: Bacteria > Bacteroidota > Bacteroidia > Cytophagales > Spirosomataceae > Persicitalea. The sequence goes on along the minus strand of CAWDMP010000002.1, from coordinate 4,432,679 downwards.
AGAAAAATAACCAATGCCAACAGCATGGTGAGCATCAGAGCGACGGCGCGGGTTTTGAAAAATCCGCGCGTGTCTTCGTCGCGGTACACGATGTTGAACGACCGCATCAGCGATACCATGCCGTTGGTGGAAGTCACGATGGCGATGATGAAGCTGATCGACAGAATGCCTCCCCGGGGCCGGCTGATGATGTCCATGATGGTCGTTTGGGCCTCGGCGTAAATACTACTGGGCATGATTTCGCGCAGAAAATCCATGATCTGGGGTTGCAGATCGTCGACCGGAATGTAGGGAATGAGGGTAAAAAACGAGATCAACGTCGGAAAAGCCGACAGCGTCAGGCTGAACGCCACCGCAGTGGCGCGTTGGTCGATGTCGTAAACAATGAGCTTGTCGATCAAATTGACCAAAATATCGTACAACGACACCGAGCCACGGAACAGGGTGGTACTCTTCAACCAGTGGTTGAATTGGCGAACCTGACGATATTGGAGAAGTTTTTCCAGCATAAAAGGAGGGTAGGCAGTCAGCGGGCGGCGCCTGTTTCCTGCCAACAAGAACGCAAAGTACTTCCTGACCTACTCCTGTGCCAAATAATACGGACGAAGTTTTTCGAGCAGCGCTTCGGGTGCCGGGCATAGTCGGCCCGTGGTTCGGTTCTGAAAAACGAGGGTTGTCTCGGCGGTGGTCAACAGTTCGGCGAGCTGATTCCTCACTTCGTATTCAAATCGTACCCTCACGCCGGGTAGCTCGGGCAGTCGCACCAGAATCGTGAGTAGGTCGTCGTAGCGCGCGGGCCGATGGTACCGATTGTGAAGATCGTATACGGGCATCATGATGCCGGCATCCTCCATCGCCTTGTAGTGAAAGTCCAGCGACCGCAGCGCTTCCACCCGCCCGATTTCGTAGTACCGGGCGTAGTTGCCGTAGTACACGTAGCCCATCTGGTCGGTGTCGGCGTAGCGCACCCGGATGTCTTTTACTTCGTAGGAAAACATTTATTCAATGGATAGTGGATAATGGATGATGGATAATTATCTATTGATTAATTGGCGAGTATCATTGTCAATTATCCACTGTCCATTATCCATTATTTCATAATCTGCCGCCGATTCAGCTCCGCCTGGTACATGCGGGCGTTGGCGAGGTGGTCTTCGTAGTTGTTGGCGAAGGCGTGGTAGCCTGACAGGTCGGCCTTGGCGCACATATAGATGTAGTCGGTTTTTTCAGGATTGAGTACCGCGTCGATCGACACCTGATCGGCCAAGCGGATCGGGCCGGGTGGCAGACCCGCATTGCGGTAGGTGTTGTAGGGCGAAGGCGTCATGAGTTGAGCGGTCAGAACGCGCTTGATGGCAAAATCGCCGAGCGCGAACTTCACTGTCGGATCGGCTTGCAGCGGCATTCCGGCTTCGAGTCGATTGAGGTACATACTCGCTACGCGCGGGCGCTCGTCTTTTTTGCGGGCCTGCTCTTCTTCCACGATCGAGGCCAGCGTAGATACTTCTACGGGCGTCAACCCGACGGCTTTCGCCTTGGCGCGGCGCTCGTCGGTCCAGAATTTCTGGTACTCCGAGTGCATCCGGTCCAGAAAACGCTCCGTGCTTACATCCCAAAAAACATCGTAGGTATTGGGCAGGAACATGCTCACGATCGTGGTGGTGTCGAAGCCGTACTTCTGCGCCACGGCGGGGTCGCGGAGGGCTTGCCGGAATTTCACTTCCCCAAAAGCAAAGCGTGGACCGATGCGCTCGACCAATTCGTTTTTCAGCCGGATGTTGTTGAAAGTCAACCGCACGGCATCCTGATTGCCCTCGCGCAGTTTCTGGATGACGCTGTAGTTGGTGGCATCCGGCTTGATGAGGTACCGCCCGGCTTTCACGCGATCGGGGTACTTGAGTACTTTGGCCAGGAAGCGAAACGAAATCTCGTCATTGATCACTTCATTCTTTTTCAACGTATCCAGCACCGACTCGTAGGTAGCGCCTTCGGGTATGTACAGCACGAAGCTGTTCTCGGCTTCCAGTTGCAGGTTGGGCGTCTTGAATATTTGCCAAAAATAAAACGTGAAGGTGGTCGTAATGACCGCAATCGTGATGAATATCCCTGCTTTTATATTTCTCGACATTTTTTTATTTAAAAATGGAAAGTGGAGAGTTGAAAATACCTTTTCTGTTACCCATTAGTAATCAGCTTATAAGAAGATTGAAAGTAAGTTTACAACACGACGACGCGTAAGATTTTCAATTCTATATTGGGTACACGTCAAAAAACGACTACAACCAATTTAAACAAAATGCACTCCTGAACTCATAGACTTTGAACTTTAAACTCAAGACCAAACCGCTTGGCCAGCGCTACCAACGAATCCACAACGGGCGGGAGTAAGCTGATACCGGTTTCGCGCCGAAGTACTTCGGTTTCGCGCTCGGGGTCGCCGGGGATCAGTACCTTGTGACCTTCGATGGCGCGGGCATTACGGAAGGCCCCGATCCAGCGGTCCATGTTGTCCTTAAACTCGTCGGCGGGCCGAAAACCATCAACGCGCATGGCCCCTAAAAAGTGTCCGGTACCCATCCCGACCGCCGCCTGCGCCGCCATGAAGCCCGCCGTGGCGAAGGGCGGTACCCACGGGCCGTAATTGGCCCCGGACAGGACGCCCGAAAAAATGTCCACGATGGCCCCCAGCCCGTAGCCCTTGTGACTGCCGTGCTCGCGGTCGGAGCCTAAGGGCAGTAAGCCGCCGCCGCTTTTGACGGCGTTGGCGTCGTCGGTCGGATGGCCCTCGGCGTCCTGAGCCCAGCCGATGGGCGCGGGTTTGCCCTGACGTTGCAGGATCTCGAATTTGCCGTAGGCCACAGCGGTCGAGGCGAAATCAGCCACGAAAGGCGGTTCGTGGCGGGCGGGCACGGCGACGGCGATCGGATTGGTACCCAGTAGCTTATCGAGCGAAAAAGTAGGCGTCACCAGCGGGGCAGCGTTGGTCATGGTCCAGCCGATCATGTCTTTTGCGAGGGGTAGCATGGCGTGGTAGCCCGCGATGCCGAAGTGGTTGGAGTTGCGGACCGACACCCAGCCCGAACCTACCTTTTCGGCTTTTTCCATCGCGATCGCCATCGCTTTGGGCGCTACCACCAGGCCCAGGCCCCGATCGCCGTCGACGGTGGCGGTGCTGGGCGTCTCGTGGACAATGCGGACCTGGGGCGCGGGGTTCAGGCGGTCGTGGTCGTAGAGCCGCACGTAACCCGCCAGCCGGGCGATGCCGTGGGAGTCGATGCCGCGCAGATCGGCGCTAATGAGTACTTTGGCCGCCGAGGCCGCTTCGTCGGGCGGACACCCGATCGCCGTGAAGACGGACTCGGTGAAAGTTTGGAGGTAGGTGTGGGAGAAGGTTATCAATGATGAGTTATGAATGATGAATGATAGAATAAGTGGCCAGAAAGAAGCTTAAACTGAGTACTCAAACTCTAAGTACTCAAAGCCATGAGGCCTCGGAGAGGCTAAATGTTTGTAGAAATCACAAGAAAGTCAGCTATGAGCTTCGGAGAAGCACAACGTATCGCAAAAACAAATCTTAAACGCATCAGCCGTTTCTATCTCAAAAGAATAACGAATTTCAAAAACCAATTTTCATAAATCATATAGCAATCAGCCATGAAAAAAGCATCCTTTCCATTTTTCGCCTGGGTACTGCTGGCACCGGCGGCTTTTGCCCAAAATACACCTTCCCAAACCGTTGCGCCGACCCTTACCCACGCCACCGTGTTCCTGACCCACGCCGAACTAACAGCCACCGCCAAGGCCACCGTCCCGGCCGGGGAGCAGCGGCTGGTACTTGAAAACATCCCGCTCAGCATCAACCCTAACAGCATTCAGGTGCGGGGTGCGGGCGATGCGGTGATCACCGGAGTGCGTTTTGTGCAAAATTACCTGCAAAATGCGCCCCGTCCCAAGAATATTCTGCAATTGGACGATTCATTGCGCAGCGTGCAGGACGATATCGAAGCCGCCAAACTAACGCAATCAGTACTGGAAGAGGAAAAACTACTCATATTGTCCAACAAGCAAGTGAGCGGCTCGGCGACGGGCGTGAAGGTAACCGACCTGAAACAGATGGCCGATTTCTACCGCGAGCGCCTGACCGACATCGGCGGCAAGCTCATTAAGGTAAAGGAGACCATCAAAGTACTGCAAAAGCAGGAAAACGGCATCAAAAGCCAGCTTTCTACCTGGCAAAACAATCGCAATCAGCCGGTCGGCGGCATAGAGGTGAGCCTCAAAGCTACGAGACAAACCACACTCGAAATGGAGATTTCGTACATCGTCAGCGGCGTAGGCTGGCAACCTGTTTACGATATACGGGTTAAAGAGACCGGTGGTCCTGTATCTTTAACCTATAAAGCCTCGATCTTCCAGTTTACCGGTCAAAATTGGGAAAATATAAAACTGACGCTTTCTACCGCCAACCCTACCCTTGGCGGTTCTATGCCCCAACTCGGGGTGCAATATGTCAACTTCCCGCAACCCCGCCCGGTCATGATGCGCAATGAGCAGGCACGTCTTTCAAAAGAGGAAATGGATGCCGGATTCGGAATGCCCACCATGGCAGCAACAGGTGCACCTATAAGTAGCACAGCGGACTACACTCAGGTTACGACTAATCAGCTCTCGGTTTCTTTTGACATTGCACTACCTTACGATATTCCTACCGGGAGTACGAGACAGTTGGTCGACATCGCACAGCACGAGGTACCGGCTACCTACCGTCATTTTGCGATCCCCAAGCTCGACGCCGACGCCTTCCTGGTGGCCCAACTGGCCGGGTGGGAAAAATACAATCTATTGAACGGTCAGGCGAACGTTTACTTTCAGGGAACCTACGTGGGTGAGACGCAGTTGATTACGCAGAATACCAACGACACGCTGAACGTATCGCTCGGTCGGGACAAGAAAATCGTGATCAAGCGCGAGCGACTCAACGAGTACAGCAGCAAACGCTTCATCGGCAGCAACGTCCGTGAGACGGTCACCTACCGCATCACGGTCCGCAACACTCGCCCCGACGCCGCCAAGCTTACGCTCGAAGACCAGGTACCCGTCTCGCAAAACAGCGACATCGAGGTGGACATCCAGGAAACCACCGGGGCGAAGTACAATTCCCAAACCGGCAAACTCACTTGGGAAGTACCCCTGAAATCCAACGAATCCCGTACTTTTGACATCCGTTTCGAGGTGAAGTACCCCAAGGGGCGGGCGGTGGTTTTTTAATTTTGAATGAGTGAATGATAGGATGAGTGAATATTGCTTCCACGCGATCGTGATTCAATTTAAATTGTATTTGTATTCTATCATTCACTCATTCTATCATTCAAAATGACCTCCCATGAAGAACGGCTTCCTGAATCGTATTTTTGGTTATTTCGTGCGGGGGCTGGTATTGGTGGCTCCCCTGTACTTCACCATCCTGATCATCTGGACGGGCGTGGAGGCTTTGGATAGTATTCTGCCGATTTCCATTCCGATTTCGGCCAAGAAATCCATCTATTTGCCGGGGTTGGGGATGCTGATCATCCTGGGCGGCATCATTCTGCTCGGCTTTTTCTTCTCGACGGTCGTCCCGCAGTCTTTCTTCAAGTTCACCGAGCGGATTTTGCGCAGAATTCCGCTGGTCAACATCATCTTTTACTCCATAAAAGACCTGATTACCGCCTTCGTGGGTGACAAGAAGAAATTCAATCAGCCGGTACTCGTAACGATCAACCGCGAGTCGGACGTCAGGAAACTGGGTTTTATCACCCAAACCGACCTCAGCCATTTGCACATCAAGGATTACATCGCCGTGTACATGCCGCACTCCTACGCGTTTTCGGGCGAGCTTTTCATCGTACCCATCGGCAACGTCACGATGCTGGACGCCAACAGCGCCGACATCATGAAGATGATCGTATCGGGCGGGGTGTCGGTGCAGGCGCAGGTAGAATCGGACGAGCTTTGAGCTTTCCCGCACAATGCATTATATTTGAAACCGTCAACCGGACGTCCTATGAAAAGCATCGTTTCGTTACTATTGTTGTCCATCCTGTCACTGGGCGAATCTCTGGCGCAGGACCACTACGATCCGGACAAGGCGTTGTCGAGCGAGGAGCTATTCTTGAAGCAACAACAAAATAGCCGCGCTTTCACCAAGCCCGGCGTGCGCTATCTGGTGCTGGATGCTTCGCCGATGGTGGGCGGTTTTCACCGCTTCCGCTACTTTCCCGGCGATCTGATTCGCTTCAACGCCAATGGCCTGCCCGGCCGACAGCAACAGGAAATCTACACGCTCACGGACAGTAGTTTCACCTTTGCCTACATCGACGAAGCCGCTCGGCAGATGTTATCGAAAGAAGTACTTCTGAAAGACCTCAGGCGGGTCAAAACCTACCGCCGCATTCCGTGGGTGACCGAAGGTGCAGTGTTGCTTCCGCTGGCGGGGCTGGTTTTCATCGGTGCCGACTTTTTCAACGAAGGCATCGATGGGCAACGCTTCACCACCGATGCCCAGGCTTTCGCGGTGGGCGGCGCGCTGGCTGCCACCGGCTTCATCTGCTACAAGCTCAGCTTTGCTTCCGTAAAGATCAACGGCCGCAACCGCCTCAAAATCCTGAAAACGTATTAAATGATGTGGTACGGCCGGCCCGGCCGTCTTCGCAAGCAAAAGGAAAATTTTAACTAAAATCCACTGATCGAAAATCCAGACTCAGATTGCTTTCGCGCGCCAGACGCGGTCGGCCAGACGCGGTCGGCTAGACGCGGTAAATCGCGTCTCTACCAAGTCAGTAGTCATAAACTACCTATGTCCTCTATTCTGATTTCCCCGCCCCAAAAAAATATCCAGGCTGCCATAAAACTCACCGCTTCCAAAAGTGAGTGCAACCGCGCGCTGATCATCGACGCGCTCACGGGTTTCAAGTGTACCCTGACCAACATCTCCGAAGCCCGCGACTGCCAGACCATGCAGCGGCTTTTGGCCTCGGATGATTCCGTGGCCGATGTGATCGACGCCGGTACGACCATGCGATTTCTGACGGCCTACTTCGCCATTACGGGCCAGCGCAAAACCATGACCGGAACGCCTCGCATGTGCGAGCGGCCCATCGGTTTGCTGGTCGACGCGCTGCGGCATCTGGGGGCCAGGATTACTTATGAGCAGCAGGAGGGGTATCCACCTGTGCGGCTGGAAGGCTTTGAGTACTCAGGAAAAAATGCGCTTTCGATTCGGGGCGATGTGAGCAGCCAGTACATTTCGGCGCTGCTGATGGTCGCGCCGCTGCTGCCCGAAGGCCTCACGATTACCCTGGAAGGCGATGTAGGCTCGCGACCCTACATCGAGATGACGCTCCAGCAGATGGCCGCTTTCGGCGTGGCGTACCAGGCCGACTGGGATGCTCAGAAACTTACGGTTTCGGCGCAAACCTACCAACCCCAGCCCTACTCCATCGAATCCGATTGGTCGGGCGCGAGCTACTGGTACAGCATCGTGGCTCTGGCCGACGAAGCCGAGGTGGAGTTGCTGGGCCTGAAAGAAGACTCGTTGCAGGGTGACAGCGCCATCGTGAATATCATGGCGCACTTGGGCGTGACAAGCACCTTCACTGAGCGCGGGGTGCTGCTGCAGAAAACAGACGCCGACGCCACCTTGACCTGGGACTTTACCGATTGTCCCGATCTAGCGCAGACGGTGGCCGTTTGCTGCGCCATAAAACATATTCATCTCACGCTCACGGGGGTAGGAAGTCTGAAAATAAAGGAAACCGACCGGATTTTTGCCCTGCAAGAAGAACTGAAAAAACTAGGGGCCGAGCTGGTCGAGACGGTAGCCAACGAGCGCTACGAAGTACGGCGTACCCAGCCGATCCCGCAAGGTACTACGCCTACCATCGCGACCTACGACGACCACCGCATGGCCCTAGCCTTTGCGCCGGTCGGGATGCGGCACCCAATTGTCATCGAAGAGCCGGGCGTCGTCGTCAAGTCGTACCCCAATTTTTGGGAGCATTTGGCGGAGGTGACGGCGGTGAAAGAAGCCGTGTCATGAAATCGCCGTTGGCTTGCTTAGCACTTTTGGCCCTGATATGTGGCTGCACCGAGCGCGATGCCCCGCCCCTACCCGATCCGGGCTACGGCTATTTTCCGCTGGAAAGTGGCTTCGTAAGGGAATACGAAGTATCCGAAACCAGCTACGCCCTCACCCAACCCACCCAAACCAAAACCTACCGCCTCCGCGAAACCATCGGGGTACCTTATACCGATGCTGCCGGGCAGGACGTTTACCCTATCGAACGCGCACGGTTGCGCAGCAGCGGTACCTGGGAAGTCGACTCGGTGTGGAGTGCCTGGCGCACGGTAGATCAAGCTTTTCGTCGGGAAAATGGGGTGGTTTTGGTAAAAATCGCTTTTCCCGCCCGCAACCGCCGCCGCTGGGACGCTAATTTGTTCAATATTCTACCCGCAGAATTTCACACGATCGAGCGAAGCGGTGAACCGCGCCAACTGGGTACCCTGAATATGGCCAATACCCTTACCGTGGTGCAGCAAAACGATTCCACGCTACTGTCGCTGCGCCGGCGCCGCGATGTTTACGCCGACGGCGTCGGCCTGGTACAGCAGGAACGTACGTTGGTGCAGTACTGCGGTACGCCCGATTGTGTGGGCAAAGGAATCATCGAGTTTGGCGAAGTGAAAATCGTTACGCTCAAAGAGTTTGGCCGATGAGAAAAACAGGTACTATCTTATTGACGACCTTCCTGCTCCTGGTAAGTTGGGTGAGCGAAGCCCAGCTTTTGCCCCGGTACTTTATTTATTTCAAAGACAAAGCCGCCACCCCTTACTCTGTTCAAAAACCCGCCGATTACCTTTCCGAGCGGGCCGTCGCGCGGCGGCAACGGCAGGGTATCGCCATCACGGCGGCTGATTTTCCGGTCAATCCTGCTTACATCCAAGCCGTCAGGCAGACGGGCGCGCGCGTTTTGTTCACGTCGCGCTGGTTCAACGCCGCCCTGCTGGAAGCCACCGAAGCGCAATGGGCGGCGATCAAGGCCCTGCCATTCTATAAAAGCACCGAACGGAACCTGCCCCTCACCAGCACCACCACGCCCGGCCTGGCGCGGCTAGGCGCACGGAACGACAAGTTCGGCACGACCGAGGCCATCGACTACGGTCGGATGCAAGGCCAGCTCGCCATGCTGGGCCTACCCGATCTGCACGAGAAAGGCTTCCGGGGCCGGGGCATGATGATCGCGGTATTCGATGCGGGCTTTCCCCGCGCAGACGAACTCACCTACCTCAAACCCCTATTCGACGACAAGCGGTTGGTCGACACCTACGATTTCGTGAGCCGCAAAGCTTTCGTCTACGGCAATCACCCGCACGGGCTCAACTGCCTGTCGACGATGGCAGCCAATCAGCCGGGCTTTTTGGTTGGCGCTGCTTTCGAAGCCAGCTACGCGCTTTACCGCACCGAAAACGATTTTAGCGAAACGCCCTACGAGGAAGCAACCTGGGTACTGGCCGCCGAGCGCGCCGACAGCCTCGGCGTCGACATCATCTCATCGTCGCTGGGCTACAATCAGTTCGACAATCCGGCGTACAACTACACGACCCGCGATCTCGATGGCCGCACGGCGCTCGTCAGTCGCGCCGCACTTCATGCCGCCCGCCGTGGCATTTTAGTCGTCGCTTCGGCAGGCAACTCCGGCAACGACCCGTGGCGGCTCGTCACCTCACCCGCCGACGCCGACTCGATCGTAAGCGTGGGGGCGGTTTTTGCCAACCGCAGTATAGCGCCGTTCAGTTCGGTGGGCCCCACCGCCGACGGCCGCATCAAGCCCGACGTGGCGGCGCAGGGAATCGGCACGGTGATCGGCAATAGTGTCGAGACCGGTGGAGTCTCCAGCGCTAACGGTACTTCGTTTTCAGCCCCGCTCATCGCGGGTCTAGCGGCGGTGCTTTGGCAGGAGTTTCCTTTTCTGAGTGCCCAGCAGTTATTGGTAGTACTTCAAAAATCCGGTGACCAGGCCGCGCGTCCCGACTCGTTGCTCGGCTACGGCGTTCCCAGCGCCCAGCGCGCCGAAGAAATCGTCCGCCTCGGCTACGCGCCCCTGGCGGTGGAACCAGGTACCGGGCTCGATGCTACACTGTACCCTAATCCGGCTTACGATGAAGTAGTACTTGATTTTGGAAAAAATCGCGTGGATGAATCCTCCGAAGTACTGTTACTCGATGTGACGGGCCAAGTACTTCGCCAGCTGAGTATTACGGACGAGTCGAAGGTAAAGTTCTCGGTAAGTACCTTACCCGCCGGTTTTTATTTTATAAGAATCCTGACGCCGGAAGGAAGTCGCGTATGGCGGTTTTTGAAATATTAAACCGATAACAAGCCCGACTTCCATACCCCAAACCTCGGAGAGGCGCAACGTTCTAATCACTAAATCGCTAAACATTGACCACATCCTTCCGCCGCATTCGCAGCAACGACTCCGACGGATTGTAAAGCCGGACTTCTTCCAGCGGTACCCAACGTACTTCCTTCGCCTCATGATTTCGCGCCACTTCCACGGCGGGGTCGGCTTCCAGCAAGTACCTAATGTCGTAGTGTAGAGTGCGAAGCTTCCCGGTAGTTACCCGGAATGGTATGCACGTCGATGTCGAAGATCGTTTTCCGCAGCGGCGTGGCCGCGATCCCCGTTTCCTCCTGTACCTCTTTCATAGCCACGCGCAGCGTGTCAGGGTCGCCGTCGCAATGGCCGCCGGGCTGAAACCAGCGATTCAGCTTGCGGTGGTGCATCAGCAATACACGGGTGCGGTCGGGCGACACCACCCAGGCCGAGGCCGTGACGTGCCCCACCGCCAGCGTGCGCTCGAAGCAGCGGGGCTGCGACTCCACAAACGCAATGGTACTCAGCCACATGGTCCATTCGAACTCGTCAGCCGGAACGTAATCATTCAGCATTTCCAGCAGGTTGTTCTTTGGCATGTCGATAGGGTTTGTGGTAATAAAGCGGTATTTTTGCGCAAAATTCACTATTTCAACAAAGTATAAAAATCTCATTTCCATGAAAAAGTATTTTCTTTCGTTTGCCCTGATCGTTTTCATTGTGGGCTCCTCGCTGGCTCAGCGCACCGCCGCGCCCAGCCCCGCCGCCAGCGTAATGCAGACGGTCGGCATCACCGATTTCACCGTGACTTACTCGCGTCCTTCGGCGCGGGGCCGTGTCCTTTTCGGCGATAGCGCCACGGTTTCCAACGGCCGCACCTGGCGCACCGGTGCAAACGCCGCTACCACGCTTACCGCTTCCACCGACTTTATGTTTGGTGGCAAAGCAGTACCCGCTGGTACTTACGCACTTTTTTCTATTCCCAACAGCGGGCAATGGACCGTCATCCTGAATAAAAACACCAAGGCCAGCGAGGCCAGCTACAAGGAATCGGAAGACGCCATACGCATCATGGCGATGCCCACCACCGCTCCGATCATGATGGAGTCGTTCACGATCGGTTTTTCGGACGTGACGGACAGCACCGCCCACCTGAACATCGGCTGGGGCATGGTGAATGTTCCCGTCAAGATCGAGGTGATGACCACTGACATGACGATGGCTTCGATGGACAAAGCCGTGATGGACAAGCCTGAAGATCCTTCGACGCTCCAGAACGCCGCCAATTACCTGCTCACTAAAGGCAAGGACTTGCCCCGTGCCCTGGCGATGGTCGACAAGTCGATCGGCCTGAAAGAAACTTTCCGCAACGTGTGGCTGAAAGCCCAGATTTTGGGTAAAATGGGTAAAGTAGCCGAGGCGATTCCGTTGGCGCAGAAAGCACTGGCGATGGGCAAATCGTCCGGCGATAGCGCATTCAGTTTCATGGGCCCGCAGATCGAGAGCGGACTGGCTGGTATGCAAGCCATGCTGCCCGCCGACGCCAGCAAAGCCACCGACATGATCAAGGGTAAAAGAGGCCGCAAGAAGTAATCTGCGGCATACGTCCGAAATCAGAAAGGTCCGCTACCCTGGGGAGCGGACCTTTTTTTGTGGCATCATTCTTTTGGATTTCCCGGGTACCAGCAGGCGACTTAGCGTCTTTTTCAAGATACCGGACGGCTGTTTTTACTCTAAAAACCTTATTTTCAAATACCTATGATGACGATTCAGATCAACACCGATAACCACATCGAAACCTCCGAGAGTTTTGAAACCCAGCTGCGAGATATGCTGGCCGACAAACTAAGTCGTTTCAGCAGCAACCTGACCCGCATCGAGATGCATCTTTCCGACGAAAACAGCGGTGAGAAAAGCGGCCAGAACGACAAGAAGTGCCTGCTCGAAGCCCGCTGGGAAGGCATGGCGCCCATCGTGGTGAGCGAGAACAGCGACAACGTAATGCAATCCATCAACGGAGCTACCAACAAGATGAAAGCCGCGCTCACTTCGGCCATCGAAAAGGCCAGGAACTACTGATAAAGTACTGATTCCGAATAAAAAGGCCCGCCCGAACAACTTCGGTGCGGGCCTTTTTGCGTCCAGACGGTTAAGAAAGTGCGGTATTTTGCTTTACATTTGAAGAAATTAACCCTTCCTTCCCTAACACCGACCGACCCTTATGAAAAGTACCGTTCGCTACCAGTTGATGGCCATGATGTTCATGCAGTTTTTTGTGTGGGGCGCGTGGTACGGCCAAATGAGCAAGTACCTGTTTGTGCAGCTCGATGCCACGGGTAACGAAGTGGGTAACGCCTACACGGCCTTTTCGCTGGCGATGCTGGTGTCGCCCTTTTTTGTGGGCATGATCGCCGACCGGTACTTTTCGTCGCAGAAGGTACTGGGGATACTCAACCTGGTGGGCGCGGCGATTTTGTTTTACATCACTACGGTGCAGGACGCCGGTTCGTTTTTCTGGGTGATGCTGGGGTACTGCCTGTCGTTTGCGCCCTGCATTTCGCTGACGAGCTCCATCGCGATGAGCCAAATGAAAAATCCCGAGCAGGATTTTCCGGCCATACGCGTGATGGGTACCGTGGCCTGGATCGTCGTCACCAACCTGGTCGGTTTCTGGGGTGTGGGCGACAACGTCATGATTTTCCAAATCGCGATGGTGTCGGCATTGGTACTGGGTTTGTTCTCGTTCACGCTCCCCGACACACCGCCCACGGCTACCGGCAAAGCTACCTTTGCCCAGATTCTGGGGGCCGATTCGTTTGTACTTTTCAAAAACCGCTCGTTTCTGATTTTCTTCATCGCCTCGATTGCGATCTGCATTCCGCTTTCCTTCTACTACGCCATGGCTAATCCCTCGCTGACGGACTCGGGCATGACCAACGTGGAGAACAAGATGTCGCTCGGGCAGGCTTCTGAGTTTGTTTTCATGCTACTGATTCCGCTAGCTTTCCGCAAGCTGGGCGTCAAATGGATGCTCGCCGCCGGACTTGTGGCCTGGATCGTGCGCTTCATCCTATTTGGCTACGGCGATGGCGGCGCCAACGAATGGATGCTGTACATCGCCATTCTGCTGCACGGCGTTTGCTTCGATTTCTTCTTCGTGACGGGTCAAATCTACACCGACATGAAAGCCGGACCGCGCATCAAAGCGCAGGCACAAGGCCTCATCACCCTGGCTACCTACGGCATCGGCATGGGCATCGGCTCCAAGCTCTCCGGCATCGTGACGGACTACTACACCGTCGACGACGTCAAGAACTGGACGTCGATCTGGATGGTACCCGCCATCATCGCCGCCGTAGTACTCGTCCTGTTTCTGCTCTTCTTCAACGACCAAAAAGCCGAAGCCGCCGTGGAGCGGGGGGAGGTGGTGGTGTAGCATTGTGCTTGTATGAGTAGTCAGGGTTTTGTTTATTTGTTTAATCGTTTATTTGTTTAGCGCTTGCGTTAGGATGCTATCTTATATTTGGCTTCTTGGCAGTAAATTACTTATGATTAAACAAATAAACGATTAAACAAATAAACCTCTTCCATGCGTCTCCTCTCCTACAACGTCAACGGCATCCGGGCGGCGATCAGGAATGGCATCGTCGACTGGCTGGCGGTTCAGGATTTCGATATACTTTGTTTTCAGGAAGTGAAAGCGCAACCCGAGCAGGTCGATTTATCGGGATTCGAGGCGTTGGGATACCAGGCGGTAGGCTGGCATGCGGCGGAGAAAAAGGGGTACAGTGGTGTGGCTATTTTATCAAGAATAGTACCTGACCGCGTCGTGGATGGTTGCGGGTTGTCGGTGTACGATTGCGAGGGGCGGATTTTACGGGCCGATTTTGGTGAGATTACCGTACTGAACTGCTACTTTCCTTCGGGTACCAGCGGTGAGTTGCGGCAGGGCGTTAAGATGCAGTTTTTGCAGGATTTCAAAGCCTACGTTCACGAGCTTAGGAAAGAACGGTCGAATCTGATTATTTGCGGCGATTACAATATCGCCCACACCGAAAACGACATCCATGATCCGGTCCGTAATAAAAATTCGACTGGCTTTCTGCCCGAAGAGCGCGCCTGGCTAACCGATTGGTTTGCCGACGGTTTTACCGACGCCTTCCGCTACCTCAACCCCGACCTGACCGAGTACAGCTGGTGGAGTTACCGCGCCGGGGCCCGCGCCAACAACAAAGGCTGGCGCATCGACTACCACGCCGTTTCAGACACTCTGCGCGACAAGCTGCTCCATTGCCGCCACACCACCGACGCCGTCCATTCCGATCATTGTGGGGTGGTGTTGGAGTTGGAGTGACAAAGCGACAAATCGACAAATCGACAAATGCTAATCGGTTTGTTGAAAAGCGGGTTCCTTTCTAAACGATCCCCTCAACAATTAAACAATTACACGATTAAACAATTACACAACCCTAAGCACTACTACGCTATCTACAAACCCTTCGGTATGCTGTCGCAATTCAGCCGGGAGGGCGTTCATGCGACTCTGGCTGATCTGGATTTTGAATTTCCCAAAGACGTTTACCCCGTCGGGCGGCTGGATGCGGATAGCGAGGGCTTGCTGTTACTAACGAACGATAATTTTTTCAAAACTCGCCTGCTCGACCCCAAACAACGACACTACCGTACCTACCACGTGCAGGTGGAAGGCCAGATTACGCCCGAGGCTTGCGCCGAACTAGCGGCGGGCGTCACGATTTCGATCAATGGCAAGAAGCACTGTACGCTGCCCGCCCGCGCCGAACTTATGGACGAGCCAACGCTTCCGGCGCGCAATCCGCCCATCAGGTACCGCAAAAGCATCCCGACCTCCTGGCTTTCCCTTTCGCTGCACGAAGGCAAAAACCGCCAGGTCCGCCGCATGACCGCCGCCGTTGGCTTCCCTACCCTACGCTTGGTCCGCTGGTCGATCGATGAGTGGGAATTAGGGGAAATGGTGCCGGGGGAGATAAAACGGGTGAAAGGTTAACGGTGGAAGGGTGGAAGGCGCTCTATGTTTTTTTCTTGTCAATAGTTGTCCGCGAACCGTTGACCGTTGACCCTTTAACCGTTTTCCCCTTTCCTAATCCTCCACTACCACAAACTCTACCCGTCGGTTCCGGGCTTTGTTTTCTTCGGTATCGTTGGCTGATACGGGCTGGGCGGAGCCGTAGCCTCTGCTGACGAGCCGGGCGCGGTCGATGCCCTGGCGGGCGAAGTAGCTGGCGATGACCCGGGCGCGGTTTTCGGACAGGGACGTGTTGAGACGATCGTCGCCGACGTTGTCGGTGTGGCCCGCAATTTCGATTTTCAGGCGTGGATTTCGTTTCAAGGTCTTCACCAGTTTGTCGAGTTGCGGATACGACTCGGTGCGCAGAATGTAGCTGCTCTGGTCGAAGTACACGTTGTCCAACCGCACAGCTTCGCCTATTTTCAGATTTTCAAAAACCGTTTCGTCGGCTACTTTTGGCGTTGCCGCAACGGGCGCGGGTGCAGGTACAGGCGCGGCGGCGGGCGCGGGCTCAGGTTTGACGGGCATAATCAGGATAGTCTTCACGAGGTCGTTGCCATTGGTCGGCTTAGCGAACGTCAGCGTGCGCTCGAAAAGCTCATAACCCGGTTGCGACACCCTCACCTCATAATCGTTATCGGGGGCCAGGTCGACGGTACGTGCCATCGGAGAAGAGGCCTTCTGCAAGCTCAGTACTTTGTTGCCTTCCCTGACTTGCAGGGTGGTAGGTTCGATATTCTTCATCGTCACAGCATCCATCACAGTGAATACGACACTATACGCCAACGGCTCCATCAGCACGATCCGCGGCTCGATCGGCTCGGTTTCCGGGGCGTCGAGGGTGATATTTTGTGTATAATTCTCATATCCCTTCGATTCTACTTCCAGGCTATACGGTTGCTTCAACTTCAACTCGGTCCCAAACTGAGGACTGGCCGCCGTGGTAACGGTAGCCGTGCTACTGGTTTCTGCACCAATGAGCCGAAAACGCGCGGCGATCGGTTTTTTAGTAAAGGCATCCCAAGCGATGAAGGCAACGGTTTGGGTTTGGGGCGCAGTGCGCTGGCGGATCAGGCCAACTTCCAGCAGGCGGCTGGCGGGGCGCTCCATTGGGGCCGTGACGGTCTGGTACTCCGCCGCCGTAGCGATGTAGGTGAAGTTGCCAACATCGGGCAGTTGTACCGTCGATTCGCCAGAAACGTTGACGACCTTTACCGGAATTTTATTCTCGTCAAATACCCGAATCGTGGCGTTGGGTACTACTGAGCGCTGATCCTTATCCACTACCAGAAAAGTAAACTCCGTCGTGGCGGGTTCCAGCGCGGGTTTAAAGGCAAATGCTTTCAAATCTTTCTCGGTAAGAACGTACTCCTTTTTTACGGGTCGATAGCCCGGCGCGCTCGCTTCGATCAGGTAGGTTCCCGACTTTTCGAACACGAACGTTTCTTCCTGCCCCGGTTTCGTTTCCACCACAAAAACCTGCATGGCGCTGACCAGTGACAATTTGAAGGTGGTACCTATGGGTTGCTGGGTGAGCTTATCGGTAGCGGAGAGCGTCACGCGCGACTGTACCTTGCGCGGCAGCTGGATACCGATCTCGTTTTCGTCGAGTACTTTGTCCAGGCCCTTGCTGTACGGCTTGTAACCCGGCGCTTCCACGGCCACGGTGTAGCGGTGTGTGGGGTCGAGCGCGGTGCGGGCCGTCATGGTTTTGGGGTCGTAGTCGAGCGGGCGGTTCTGTCCGGTAGTCTCGTCTTGCAGGATAACCTTCAATCCGGGCACGGCCCGATCGACTTCGGCGTCTCTCACATTGACCAGCAGGGTCGCCCCCAGGGTGGGTGGCAGGTAGGCGCGGTACTCGTAGCGCGTGTCGCCGTCTGTCGCGACGCCCACCCAAAGCGGCTCGCCGACCTCGCCGTATCCATCGGCCGAGGTCCTGATTTTGAGCGTATCCGATTCGGTGAACGTCAGGGTTTGGGCGAGCCTCTGGGGCGTAGTCGTGACCGACAGGCGACGCTGGGTACTTAGACCGGTCAGTTGGAATGTGGCCCCGATGGGTTTACTGGTTTCCTTGTCGAATGCCTGGAAAGTGACCGTCGCTTTTCCTGCCTGGACACGGACCACCGATTCTGGTGGCGTAGGCTGAGCTTTTACGAGCGCTGGTTGTCTATTTTGGGAAATAGTCGCGACGGGTTCAGAATCGGGAGTCGATGCTAGTGTAGGCTGAGCGGGAGTCGTAGCACCGGCCAGGGTGGATGGCGTTTGGACTGGTTCGCTTTCGGGTATCCCGGCCGCCGAAGCTACCGCGGTTTCCTGAACTCGAGATAGCGGGGTCAATTTTATGTTCTGAATAAAAGTACCACAGTTGGCCAGGGCAACAGATGGGAGTTGAATCGTTTTGGGCTGGTAGTCGGGATGGATGATGCGGAGCGCATACTGCCTGGCGGTTTCAAGAATTAGGGTATAGCGGCCGTCGGAAGCGTTGTTGTCCATTTCGGACATACTCCGCTGGCCCTGGCCGTCGATGGCTACCACCCTGGCCACGACGGGCTGGCCCGTGAGTGAGTCGGTAATGAAGCCCTGCACCGATGCCATGCGGTAGGGACGCAGGTCCTCGGGTACTGCGACGGTATATATATCGCCACCGCTGGTGTAGTACATGATGTCGCCGCAGGGCGGGATCGATACGAATTGATCTAAGCCCCGGGTATTGACAAACTTCAAATTCACGGGCTCCGACCACGTACCGTCATCCTGCAATACGCTCTTGTACAAATCAAAATCGCCTTTGCCCCCCTTACGCACCGAACTAAAAATGAGCGTGCGATTATCGGCCATGATCCGGGGCGCCTTCTCGCACGTCAGGTTGATGGGCGCCGGAAGCTCGATGGGTCGCTTCCAGTTGCCATCGCGGCCACGCTCGGCCATCATGATCTTGTAGCAGGTGTAATCTTCGAGTTTACTGGGCATGTCGAACAAGCCGCGCATGAAGTAAAGCCGCTTGCCGTCGGCACTGATCGACGGAAACCCCTCATAACCCGCCGTATTGATCGTCGGGCCAAGATTGGCCGGTTTGCTCCATCCATCTTTTTCGCGCACGGCGTAATAAATGTCTTCCCGGCCGTGGCTTTTGAAATCGGGGCTGTTCAAGTAGGCAAAAAAGAACAGAGTGTTGCCGTCGTAGCTAATGCTGGGTCCGCCGATGAGGTCCTTGCCGCTGCCGTAAGTATTGATTTTAGTCAAAGGGCGCGGCAACGACCAAGAGGCGTTGTCGAGCAGATCGGCCTGGTACAATTCCCAGCCACCTTGTCCACCGCTCCGGTCGGTTTCATAGACTAGCGTTTGTCCGTCGGCGCTGATCGAGGGCGCGTACTCGGTAAATTTGACGGTGTTGACCGAACCGGGCAAAAGCCGCTTCACCTGGGCCGACGCAAAAACACCGACCAGTAACCAAAGGTTTATAAAGAGCAGAAAGAACTTTCTCATTTTCAAAAATAAGCAGGGCCAGCATATAAAACGTGGTACTTCTCACTACCTGCCCCTCAGTTACCCATTTTTTTTGCCTCAGGACAGCCATCGAACTCAGGCAACCCAGCTACGTCGGGACAAGCATCGTCGGCGTCGGCAATACCGTCGTTATCACGGTCGGGGCAACCGTTGAGCTTTTGCGAACCCGCCACAGTGGGGCATTGATCGTTTTTGTCAAGAATCCCGTCGCCATCCGTGTCGGGGCAGCCTGTGAGGGAAGCGGGACCAGCGACGGTCGGGCACTCGTCTTCCTCGTCCTTGATGCCGTCCCCGTCGGTATCGGGGCACCCAAAAAACGCCCAGATACCCGGCGTGTCGGGACAGGCGTCGCGCTTATCGGAAACCGTATCGTTGTCGCGGTCTTTCGGCTTCTTTCGGGCAACGGAAAAGGTGAGTCCGGCATAGAGGTCCGCGCCCCGGGGCGAAAAGGCACCTTGCTTCCCAAAAAGGCCCGGTACGTTATCCGAACCGATCGAAAACGGCCCCAGACTGAGTGCCACCCCCGGCACGATGGCGCCGTTGATGGCTACAATAGGGATCGAAAGCGAAGCGCCGTCGGATTCCAGCCGCGGCGTCAGCGCTATCCAGGAGGGCTGGTACATTGCGATAGCATCTGCCGGCCTCAGGTTGCGCATGGCGGCCAGGTTGACGAACAGCGTTTTTCTGACGTGCCAGTCGGCATTGATCTGAAAGGCCGTGGGCAGGCCCGACTTGAAATCGTTCAGCGAACTGGCAGCCGGTAGGTTCAGTTTTTTTTCCAGCAGAGGGAAAGCATTGTCGATGATTCGTCCCTTCTCGAAATCCTGAAAACCAAATCGCTGGTTGGCTTCGTCCAGATCGTATTTCCTGACGGTACCCGCGTCCTCAAACCTGATACTACCCAGATCCAACAGCGACACGCTCAGCCGCAGCTTGTACAGCTGCGCTTCGGGATCGTCGCGCTCGCTGCCGTCCATCATGTACTTGTTGGTCGCGTATACGGGCCTGAATTCGTAGATCAGGCCCAGATCGGCACCGAAACCCTTCCCTGGTCGGGAGGCCGGAAAGCGGCCACGCCTCAGGTTTTCGGTCAGGCTCTGGCTACCGGTGTAGCCCAGCGACCCACGCAGTGCTTCCACCTGGATTTGGCCCTCCTGAGCGCTAGCAGGCAGCACGCGGTACGTCAGGTCGTCGACGATTAGGTGCGCCGAGTACCAACTCGTGATGTACTTCAGGCTCAGGCCCGCGCTGCACAAAGTGCTTGCCCCGCGACCATACTTCACGGCCATAACCCACGGCCAACTCGCCGTAGGCATTGGCATTGACCGTGACCTTCTGGTTGGTAACATTATTCCCCGCACCCAAAGTCGGGTCGGCGGGTCCGGTGCGGATCAGCGATAAAAATTCGGGGGAGGCATGGCTGAATTGAAAAGCTGTGCGCACCCGGGTACCGACAGAAAAGCCGCCGCCGTAGCGGGGCGTAAACAGGACGGAAGGTCCGCGCGTATCGTTGGAAAGCGAGCCCGACCGTAGCGAACTGCCCGTGATTTCGTCGACGTAGCCTGACTTGAAGTCCACTACCCCATCGCTCGTTTGATAGGCATCACCAGGTTTGCCAAGGGCCAGTTTGATCAGGGAAAATGGTGCCTGATAAATACCGAAGGAATTGTCGAGGTGAGCGCCGGTCGTGAGTAGGTTAACGCTGAACCGGTGGGGGTGGTCGGCTAGTCGGGCGGGATTGAGATATACATTATGGACGCCACTTCGATTGGACAGGCCTAGGCCGATCATATTTTGGGCAGTGGTGCGCCCACCGATGCACACAATAGCGCACAGCAAAGTGAAGGGTATATATTTTGTCATACAAAATTTATTACCCAAGGTACTGGCCTTATGTTACATCAGCTTTTTTTCATGAACAAAAAGGGCAAAAATCTTATCAAGCGGTAAGTGCCTCTGTGATTAGGTAGGGTCCTTACTCCCCTATCCTGACCCGCACCGGGCCGGCAAAATCTTCACTTGGCGGAATGGCGGCCACCACCGTACGTTGCGGCTGCGGTACTCCCTGCTGCGTGAGGTAGTTGACGAGTGCCTCCTGCCGGCTGGCGACCTTGTCGGCGTTGGGACCGGCGGCCACAAAAGAGAAGGTAACCCGCCACTGCGGATTGGTCCGCAGGCGCACCGCGAGTTCTTCCAGGACGGCGTCGGCGGGCGCAAGCCAGGATTTGCCCCTGGCTTTGGAATCGAGTGCTTGCTCGATCAGCCGGGCCAGGCCGTCGTTGGGGTACTGTACCTCGATACCGGGATTGCGCCGGGTAGTGGGCAGGGGAACTGCGGCGGGCGCGGTGGATCGGTCATCGTCATATACCCCGTCCGGGGTACGCCTGCGTGTTTTGGTAGTTCCCGAAAACGACAGCCCGGCGTAGATGTCGGCTCCCCGGGGCTGAAAGCCGTCTTTCTTGCCAAACAACCCCGGCAGATTGTCGGACCCGATCGAGACCGGGCCAATGCGGAGGGCAAGCCCGGGGACCACGGTACCGTCGATCGCGACCAGCGGTACCGCCACCGAGCCGTTATGCCGTTCGAGGCGCGGCGTGAGCGCAACGTACGATGGTTGCCACATGGTGATGGCGTCGGCCGCCCGCAAATTACTCATAGAGGATAGCCCAAGAAAAAACAGACCGCGTACGTGCCAATCGGCGTGGAGCTGCAGGGCTGTGGGGAGCCCGGTTTTGAACTGTTCGTCCGCCTGAGCGGGATCGAGTTCGAGGCGGTTCTCGATCAGCGTAAAGGCGTTGTCGAGCAATTGGTCCTGCTTAAAATCCTTGAAATTGATTCGCTCGTTGTCGACCGCCAGGTCGTAGCTGCGGATAATTCCGGCTCTTTTGAAACGAATCAAACCCAGATCGAGCACCGAAACGCTGACTCGAAGCTTGTAGTACTCCTCATCCCAACCATAGCGCTGCGCGCGACTCCCCGAATCGGTGGGGCGAAACTCATATACCAGGCCCAAGTCGGCACCAAAGCCGTGGCCTGGCCGCTCGGTGGGTATCTTGCCGCGGCCAATCTGATCGAATACTTTTTGCCCGCCCACGTAACCCATCGAGCCGCGCAGCTGGTCGATCTGAATCTGACCCGACAGCCCGCCGCCGCTGGCGATTTCGGTGACCCGGTACTTCATGCCTTCGTTGATGAGGTGCGACGAGTACCAGCCGGACAGGTACTTGGCCGTGACACCTGCGTTGAGCCGGTGCGGGCCATCGTTCCAGATTTCGCGGCCGTAGGAGGCGGCCAGCTCGGCGTAGGAGTTATTGTTGATCGCGAATTTATTGTCGTAGTTGGTACCGCTGCTCCACAGAATGGGATTGTCGAGCCCGAAGCGCACCAAGGTCACGAATTCCGAAGAAGCGTTGCTCACCTGAAAGGCGGTCCTGACGCGCGTGCTGAGCGCAATGCCCGAACCGTCGCGCAGCGACAGCATAGCCGATGGGCCCCGGGCGTCCAGCGAAAAGCTGCCTGATTTTTTCTCATCGCCGGCGACCCTTTCCAGGTACTCCGGCAAGAACATCAGCTTGCCTTCGCTGTCATCGTAGGTATTGGGTACGTTGCCCGTCGCCAGCGAAAGTAGCGTAAAGGGCGCGCGGTACAGGGCGTAGTTGTTGCCCAGGTGCGCCCCGAAGGTACCGACGTTGATGCTGAACCGTTGCGGATGGTTGGCCAGTCGGGCTGGATTGAGGTACACGCCGTGAATGCCGCTATGGTTGTTGAGCCCCAGCCCCAGCATATTTTGAGCAGAAGCCGGCATAGCGCACAACCAGGAAATAATGAAAATCGAGTAGTAAAATACTTTTGTCATGTAGTTGACTCTGAGAGACCTTTCGGTGTTGGCCTGGGCTTATAAGTGGCAAAAATACAATCAATTTGTGGAAACCTGCCCGGATTTCAGAACATATGTCCCACGCGTCGAACGGTCCAACTCCGACAGCGTTCGGAACGCTGTCAGCGCTTTACGTTAGAACGCCTCCCCGATCGTCAGATACAAATTGCCGTCGGCGTAGGGCGAAAAGCCGTAGTCGACGCGAATATTGAGGTGGTTTTTCTTCTGGGCCGTGATGCGAAGCCCCGCGCCGTAGGTGTACTTGGGCTTGTTGAATCGAATGCCGTCGTTTTCATTGCCCAGGAATCCCAGCGAGCCGAAGCCCGTCAGCCCGATGAACTTCCAAACCTCCCAACGCAGTTCGGCCTGCCCGAGCAGGGTGTTTTTATCCCGAAAAAACCCTTCGTAAATACCCCGCATCTTCTTGGGACCACCCAAAAACGACAATTGACTAAACGGTACATCGTCGCCGAAAGTCGCGCTGGCGGTGTAGTTGGTAGCCAGCACCAATTTATCATCCAGGGAAAAATAATTGGCCACGTCGAGGTATATACGTGTGAAACTACGGTCAGCTCCGAAGATTTTTGAAGTGGGCAAAACGTACAGTTCACCAAACATGCCCGACCGCGGATAAAAAACCTGATCGCGGCTGTCGCGCAGGATCGAAGGGCCCAGGCTCGAAGTACGGCTGAAATCGCTGCCCGTAACCCGGCCCGTCGCCAGCTCACCGCCCTCCTGGGTACCCGTCACGTTGTAGCCTTCGTATTGGTACCGCAGGCCCAGGTAGGTCTTTGGCGCAATCAGCTTGGAAGCCAACAGCCGGATGCGCGGAAAAGTAACGTCGAATACCTCTTCCGGTACCCGGTCCTCCCCAATACCGTAGTAATTGTAATTGTACTTATACCAGCCGTTGTCGCCGTTGAAATAGTAGCGGTTGTTGTCGTAAAAGATATTGAAGGGCACAAAAAAGAGAATTTGCTTTTTCTGGGTGTAGGTGGCTCCGAAGGAAATCTGCGAAGGCTTGGTGCGGATAGAATCGCGGGCAAAGGAAAAGGTCGTCGTACCCACGATGCCCCCACCCCAGCCGGTTTCGGGCAGCCGGAACGCGACGGGCAGCACGATGAACTTCGTATCGGCTAAGAACTTTCCCGTATCGCGCTTGCTGGCTTTGTCCGTCGAATCCTGAGGATAAATAGTGGCTTGGGACAAAGAGGAAAGAAGAATCGAGGCCAGAAGTAGTATAAAGCGCATGCAATTTGTTTTTTGCAAATGTACGAGCGAAGCCTAAAAAGGGTTGCGAATTAAGTCAACCGCACCATTTTTCCCGAACTTTCTCCACAAACGATACTAAAACTCCCCTGCCTGGCCTAATTTTACATTTTGATGAACGTACTTAAAACCGACAGGCGAACCTGTTTAAACTTTAAACCTTCAACTTTAAACTAATTAAATGAATTACCGCATAGAAAAAGACACGATGGGTGAAGTACAGGTACCCGCCCACGTGTACTGGGGCGCCCAAACGCAGCGCTCGATCCAGAACTTCCCCATCGCCCAGGACATCAACAAGATGCCCAAGGAAATCATTAAAGCCTTTGCCTACCTCAAAAAAGCCGCCGCCCGCACCAATGCCGAAGCGGGGGTACTCGATCAGGAAAAAGCCGACCTGATCGGAAAGGTGTGCGATGAAATACAAGCGGGCGAGCTCGATGACCAGTTTCCGCTCGTGGTGTGGCAAACGGGCTCCGGCACGCAATCGAACATGAACAGCAATGAGGTGATCGCCTACCGCGGCCATGTACTGAACGGTGGCGCGCTCGGCGACAAGCAAAAATTCCTGCATCCCAACGACGACGTCAACAAGTCGCAGTCTTCCAACGATACTTTCCCGACGGCCATGCACATCGCGGCTTACAAGCTTTTGAAGGAATTGACTATTCCCGGCATCACCAAACTCCGCGACACGTTGCAAGCCAAAGCGGTCGAATTCAGGGATGTCGTCAAAATCGGCCGCACCCACTTCATGGACGCCACGCCGCTGACTTTGGGTCAGGAGTTTTCGGGCTATGCCTCGCAACTGACGCACGGCCTCAAAGCCATCGACCATACGCTGGAGCATTTGTCGGAGCTGGCGCTGGGCGGTACTGCCGTCGGCACGGGCATCAACACGCCCGATGGCTATTCTGAAAATGTGGCCGCACATATTGCCGAGCTGACGGGCCTGCCCTTCGTGACGGCCGAAAATAAATTTGAAGCGCTCGCCGCCCACGACGCGATCGTGGAAGCGCACGGTGCGCTGAAAACGGTAGCCGTGAGCCTGATGAAGATCGGCAACGACATCAGGATGCTGTCGTCGGGTCCGCGCGCGGGCATTGGCGAAATTCAGATTCCCGACAACGAGCCTGGCAGCTCGATTATGCCCGGCAAGGTGAACCCCACCCAATGCGAGGCCATGACGATGGTGGCCGCGCAGGTACTTGGCAACGACGTCGCAATCAGCGTCGGCGGGTCCAACGGCCACTTTGAGCTCAATGTCTTCAAGCCTATGATGGCCTATAACTTCCTACACTCGGCCCGGCTGATCGGCGACGTGTGCGTGTCGTTCAATGACAATTGCGCGGCGGGCATCGAACCCATCCGGGATAATATCCAGAAGCACGTCGACAATTCGCTGATGCTGGTCACGGCGCTCAATCCCAAAATCGGCTACTACAAGGCCGCCGAAATTGCGCAGACCGCCCACAAGAACGGCAGTACCTTGAAAGAGACCGCTGTGGAATTGGGGTACCTTACCGCCGAGGAATTCGACGCGTGGGTGAAGCCGGAGAAAATGGTGGGCAAAGTTGATCTGTAAAATTTATTCTGAATGAAGTACTTACTCCTCATCATTACGCTACTCACCAGCTACTTCGTTTCTGGTCCGGGCGAAAAGCCCGATGACAGCCGCTTTACCAAAATAACGCTGGACGACGACCTGAACGAACCGATGGAACTCGACATCGCCGATGATGGCATGGTCTACTACATCGAGCGAGTGGGGTTTGTCAATAGCTTCGACCCCGCCACCAACACCAAACGACGCATCACCAAGCTCGACGTGCGGGCCACGGGCGAAGACGGACTGCTGGGCCTGGCCCTCGACCCTGACTTCCTGAACAACCACTGGCTGTACCTCTACTACGGCGACCCCACGATTCAGGGCGAAAGCTATACCAATGTGTTGAGCCGCTTCGAGCTGACCAGTACCGGGCTGGCCAACCGCGTCGATATGCTCAGGGTACCGCTCCTGCACGAAGGCGTGAGTCACTCGGCGGGCTCGCTGGCTTTCGACGACAAGGGGAATTTGCTTCTTTCGACCGGCGACAATACCAATCCTTTCGAGTCGGACGGCTACTCGCCCAGCGACGACCGGCCCGGCCGCCTGCGCTTCGACGCCCTCAAATCGGCGGGCAACACCAACGACTTGCGCGGCAAGATCCTGCGCATTCACCCCGAAGCCGACGGTACCTACACCATTCCCGAAGGCAATCTTTTCGAGCCCGGTACGGCCAAAACCCGGTCCGAAATCTACGTGATGGGCAACCGCAATCCGTTCCGCATCGCAGTCGACCGCCGCACCGGTTTCTTGTATTGGGGCGAGGTGGGGCCCGATGCCGGCAACGACAGCCTGCGGCGCGGGCCGCGTGGCCACGACGAGATCAATCAGGCGCGGCAGGCGGGCTACTTCGGCTGGCCGCTTTTTGTGGGCGACAACAAGCCCTACTACCGCTACGACTTTGAAGCAAAGGAGTCAGGTGCCATTTTCGACCCGTTGCACCCGGTCAATTTCTCGCGCAACAACACCGGGCTGCAAGCATTACCGCCCGCGCAAAAGGCCTTTATTTGGTACCCCTACGTCGACTCGCCCGAATTTCCCGAACTCGGACAAGGCGGCCGCAACGCGATGGCCGGACCGGTGTACCACTACGACGATTACGACGACGGTGAGGGCAAGCTCTCCAAGTACTACGATGGCAAACTGTTCATTTACGACTGGATGCGGGGGATTGTCATGGCCGTCACGATGGATAAGGATCAGAGGTACCAAAGCATGGAGCGATTCTTGCCCGAAGTGGAATTCAACCACCCCGTCGACATGGCCTTCAATCGAAAGGGGGTGCTGTACATGCTGGAATACGGTACTTACTGGCGCGCCAAAAACACCGACGCCCGGTTGGTGCGCATCGAGTACAACGAAGGCAACCGCGCGCCAATCGCCAAAATCGCCGCCGACAAAACGGTAGGGGCCGCGCCCATGACCGTCAAGTTCTCGGCCAAGGGCTCATTCGACCACGATCAGGGCGATGCCCTCACGTACGAATGGTACTTCACCAAGGCTGCCGTGCAGGCGCGGGGCCTGGAAACGAAGTTCACTTTTGACAAGGCTGGTGACTACACCTGCCGGGTGCGCGTGACGGATTCGAAAGGCCGATCCGCCGAAAACCAGCTCATGGTACGCGTCGGCAACGAGCCGCCGACGGTGGCGGTGGCATGGAGCGGCAATCGGTCGTTCTATTTTGGGCAGGAGCCGATCGACTATCATGTCAAAGTCAAAGACCTGGAAGACAAAACGATCGACCCGAAGCGGACCGAAGTGCGATTTCACTATTTGCCCGAAGGCGAGGATATTGCGGGTGTTATGGCAACGGGTGAGATGACGTACAAGGGCAAGACGTTGATGGAACAGAGCGACTGCCGGGCCTGCCATGGCCTCGACACAAAATCGGTGGGCCCCAGCTACACCGCCATTGCCCAGCGCTACGAAGCCGACGACGCCGGGCAGTTGGCCGAGAAAGTTATCCGGGGTGGCGGGGGCGTTTGGACGCAGGAGCACGCCATGTCGGCGCACCCGCAGCTTATCAAAGAAGACGCTCTGGAAATGGTGCAGTACATTCTCTCGCTCGATCAGCCGCGCACCGAACTACCCGTCAAGGGCAGAGTGAAACCCGATCGCTCACCCGGAAACTACGTACTGCTGGCCCGCTACACCGACAGCGGCGGGCTGCCGGGCCAAGAGCTGCTGCGGCTTCGGCCCGCCAAATTTGCCGCTTCGGAGGCCGATGGCTTCCAGGGCGTTTCCAAACGCAACGGCAGCGGCCAGTCCACCATGTGTTACAACGAAGACAAGGCATGGATCAAATTCAAAGACCTCGACCTGACCGGTCTGAAAAAAGTCGAGACGGATGTATTCAGCCCCAAACTGGTCGGCAACCTGGAATTCAGGCTCGACGACCCGACCGGAAAAATAATCGCGAAGGTACCCGTGGCGGGCAGCGGCGTGGAGCTGAGCACCGCCGCCCTCACCCCACAGCAGGGAACCCACGACTTGTACGTAGTGTACGACGATCAAAAAAGTGGTATCAATATCTGGAAGCGACTTGATCTTAGAACCATTGAATTCAAAAAGCGATGAGTGTATTTGTAAAAAGGGTTAGGATTTCGGCGGCCTCGTTTGCCCTGTTTCTGTTGGCTGGCTTTGTACCCGACCTGCCTCGGCTATACGTCATCGGGGACAGCATCTCGATGCAATACGGGCCCTACCTCGAACAGTACACGCAGGGTACCTGGCGCTACGATCGGAAACGTGACGCCGGGCAGGTCGGCCAGAACCTGGATGTACCGACCGGAGCCAATGGCGGCGACTCCCGGATGGTACTCGAATTTTTAAAGATAAAATTGGCCGACGAAACTTTCCGGCCCGATGTACTTTTGCTCAATTGTGGACTGCACGACATCAAGCGCGATGCTAAAACCGGCACGGCCCAGGTAGACTCGGCGCGCTACCGCGCTAACCTGGAATCGATTCTGGATTTATTAGAAAAACGCAATATCAGCCCGCTGTGGGTACGGTCGACGTCGGTGGAAGACGAGCGGCACAACAGCCGCTCGAAGCAATTCAAGCGCTACGCCCGTGACCTGGATGCCTACAACGCCATCGCCGACGAGGTGATGGCGCGGCACGAGGTACCCGTCATCGACCTGTATGGCTTCACCAAAAATCTTGGTACCGACCACTTCGTTGACCACGTGCACTACGATGAATCGGCCCGCGCGGCTCAGGCGGCTTACATTGCGGGACGGCTTGGTGGCTTGAGACCGAGGAAGCTTTTTAATAAATAAAATGCAATAGATCAATCGATTAAACCCGAAAAGTCAGATTTAAGCAGATCGCTTATCGTACCTTACCGACTTCCGGTACTTGTAGCCTTCGATACGATTGCCCCCACAATCATCGCGATCAAAAACGAAGGGGCCAGTACATCCAGTTTTACCAAATACGGTCCGATCGTGTCCATTTCCTGAAACACAAACTTGAACAAAGGCACGCACAGGAAGCCTGCGATCATGGTCGCGATAGCACCTTTCTCCGTATAGCCCGGCCAGAAAAGCGTGAGGATTACAACCGGACAGAAGGTCGCCGCGATGCCCGACCAGCCGAAAATAATGGTCCAGAAAATCTGGCGTTCCGGCGACAGAATAGCGGTTAACATTGCCAGCCCCAGGGCGATGAGCGCCATGCCAAGCGTAACCCAACGGGAGAGGGTGGTCAGGTCCTCGTCCTTGAGGTCGGGGCGGAAGATTTTTTGGTAAAAATCGCGGGTGATGGCGCTGGACGCGAGCACCAGCAGAGAGTCGATGGTACTCATGATGGCTGAGAGCACGATGGCGACATAGATGGCAACCAGAATGTTGGGCAGGAAGTTTTCGGTCATCACTTTCAAGACGTCCGTCGCCCCGATGCCGAAAATGCTTTCGGGGTCTTGCCCCGGCTCGGTGAAAATAATGCGCGCCAGGATTCCGATCGTTACCGCCGAGGCATCGGTTAGCAGCGTGAACAAGGCCGCTACCCACTTGCCGTTGTCGATTTCCGTCTCACTTTTGATCGACATAAAGCGCACATACACTTGCGGCGAGCCCAGAAAACCCAAGCCGATCATGGCAAAGCCCAGCATCGTGAAGATGTTCATCCAGACATCGTCGCTCCCGCCCCAGAGGTGCGTGAGCGCCGGGTCGATGCGATCGAGCCCGGCGATGATACCTTGCCCCTGATCCATCGAAAACCACACGACGACGGGCAGTAGTACCAGGCCGAAGAACATCAACAGGCCCTGGAAGAAATCGGACCACACCACCGCCACGAAGCCCCCGATGAAGATATACACCAGCACGATCGTGAAGCCCAGCAGCGCCCCCGCGTAGTAGTTCATGCCCAGCAGCGACTCGAAGGCAATGCCCGTGGCGTCGATTTGAGAGCTTACGTAGATGATCACGAACACCGAAAGTACCGAGGCCGCGATGATGCGAAGGGTATGCGTGGTACTTTGGAAGTGGCTTTGCAGGTAGTCGGGAATGGTAATGGATTGGTAGGCGTCCGACCGTCGCTTGAATCGCTTGGCCATCACCCACCACGAAATGACCACGCCCAGTACTTCGCCCACCACCACCCAGTAGGCCGAAATTCCGGCCAAGGCTCCCATGCCCGTCAAGCCGATCAGTAGCCAGCCAGACTCGCCCGTGGCGCGGGCCGAAAAAGCCACCGCCCAAAAGCCCAGGTTCTTGCCCCCCACGTAGAAGTCGCTCATGCTCTTGATCCGTCGGGAAGCGACGATACCGATCAGAAAAAGGATGCCGACATAGATGGTAAGGACGATGATTTTTGTGAGCATGAGGGTATTTTTGAGGTTTGGGTTCAGTTTGCCAAAGCTACCTTATATAACCGAGAGTTGGGGGAAGCGCGACCTCTGCCCCAAAATGGGCACTGTATCCGCGATCGCTCTGGGTACCCATTGCTTCTTGGCTTCCCAAAAATTCCTATCTTTCCCCACCATTTGACCTCCTCACCCAAAATACTTCGCGATGTCCTCGTCCAGCGAAAGCACTAAAAAGGCCTTGCGCGCACTCGACGCCGTGCAGGATACCGCCCAGTTGATCGAAGCGGTGAGAAATAAGGCTACCAACGGCAAGATCGGCGAAAAACTACCCTGCGAAGTACCTGTCTCGGAAGAGGGTACCCAGCAAAGGCTCGACTTTCTGAATCGCCAAGCCAAGCGTTCATTCGAGTTCTTGAACGGAGAAAAGAAGTTTTCGGCTTTCGAAGCCCTGCACGGTAACATCGAAAACTACATTGGCATGACCTTGGTCCCGACCGGGGTCGTCGGCCCGCTCAAAGTGCTGGGCTCGGCGGCGCGGGGTGATTTTTACGTGCCATTGGCCACGAGCGAAGGCACGCTGCTGGCTTCGTACCACCGGGGCAGTCGGGCGTGCTTTGTGGCGGGCGGAGCCACTTCCATCTGCCTGATCGAAGGCGTACAGCGGTCGCCGCTTTTCAAGTTCAGGAATATTGGCGAACTGGGTACTTTTCTGATTTGGGCGTTGGAAAAAATCGACAAATTCAAGCAAATCACCTCCGAAAACAGCCGCTACGCCGAGCTACTCGACATGAAATCCAATATCGAGGGTAACCAACTAATGCTGACCTTCGACTACCAGACTGGCGACGCGGCCGGGCAAAATATGGTCACGATCTGTACCGATGCTATCTGCCGGTACATCGTGGCCGAGGCTCCAGTGCAGCCAACATGCTGGTTCATCGAGGGCAATTATTCGGGCGATAAAAAAGCGACCGCCCAGTCGTTTCGCAACGTGCGAGGCAAAAAGGTGA
The DNA here is from genome assembly GCA_963803495.1 of uncultured Cytophagales bacterium. Classification (GTDB taxonomy): domain Bacteria; phylum Bacteroidota; class Bacteroidia; order Cytophagales; family Spirosomataceae; genus Persicitalea. Next base: position 4,401,132 of record CAWDMP010000002.1, on the reverse strand, counting down.
CCGCCGAGATCACGTTGAGCCGGAAGATAGTCAGCGAAGTGCTGAAAACGACCCCCGAGGCAATGGAACAATACTGGCGGTCTTCCACGGTCGGTACGATTCAGAGCGGCTCCATCGGAGCGCAGGGCCATTACGCCAACGGCCTGGCCGCGCTTTTCATCGCCACGGGGCAGGATGCGGCTTGCGTGGCGGAAGCAGCCGTAGGCGTCACCCGTATGGAACTGACCGTCGACGGTAGCCTGTACGCCGCCGTAACTTTGCCCAACCTGATCGTCGGTACCGTGGGCGGCGGTACTTCGCTGCCCACTCAGCGCGAGTGCCTGGAACTCATGGACTGCTACGGAGCGGGCAAAGCCCGGAAGTTTTCCGAAATTTGTGGCGCGTTGGTCCTGGCGGGCGAGCTTTCCATTGCCGCCGCGCTGGCAGCCGGACAATTTGCCCAGGCTCACCAGAAATTCGGCCGCCGGAAATGAACAGTCCGTCCAACGCGTTCAGCCAACCGGAGGAAAACGCCGCTTCCCTGGCCCGAAGGCTCTTTATCTACCAAAAAGAACGATTTCCGCTGCTTGGTCATGGCCTGCTAGTGGCGGCGTTCAGCTTTTCGGCGGTTGCTTACTCCCGGATTTGCCGGGGGGTCGAGGGCTTTGTCGATGGACGCACTTTCGCCGTCGGCGTCTTTACCACCGTATCGCTGTTCTTCCTGGTGCGCGCCTTCGACGAATTCAAAGACGCCGGGGACGATGCCCGCTTTCGGCCCGAACTACCCGTGCCGAGGGGCCTCGTAACCTTGCGCGAGCTGGCTACCGTCGGGGCCGTACTGGCGGGATTGTCGGTTTTGCTCAACCTGTTTTTCTTCCCAAAAATGCTGCTTATTCTGGCGGTAGTCATAGGCTATTTGCTGCTGATGGGTAAAGAGTTCTTCGTCTCCGACTGGCTAAAAGCGCACCAGTTCTGGTATGTGACCTCGCACATGTTTATCATTCCGCTCGTGGACGTGTACGCCAGTGGGTTGGACTGGCTGCTGGCAGATGCGGCAGCGCCCGTCGGGCTGCTGTTCTTCTTCGCCGTAAGCTACATGAACGGCATCGTGCTGGAAGTGGGGCGAAAAATCAGAACACCCGAACAGGAATCGCCGGGTGTGCTGACCTACTCAGCGATGCTCGGGGCCAGGCGGGCCGTAGGATTGTGGTTGCTGGTGCTTTTGGTTACGTTGGGGCTCAGCTTCGTGGCCTCCACCTACGCGGGTTACGGGCGGGTATCGTTCATGGTGCTGAGCGTAATTTTCGTGCTTTGTGCGCTGCCCGCTTTGTTTTTTATGAAAAATAAAACCAAAAGTAGCGCCAAGATGATCGAATACGCCTCGGCCCTGTGGACGATTGGAATGTACCTGGCGCTCGGGGGCGGGCCGATGCTGTCAAAACTGTTCTTGGAATGAAAATTCTGACGGAAAGCGACCAAACGAACGATCAGACCGTAGGGGGCAAGGCTAAAAACCTCTTCCGGCTGAAGGCACTCGGTTACCCGGTGCCCAGGTTCGCCGTGATTCCTGCAAACGCTCTTGAGGGAACGAGTACCATAAAGAATCTCATCCCCCAAGTCTTGGCTACCTTCCCCACGGTCACTCATTTTGCGGTTCGCTCCTCGGCCATCGACGAGGACGGTATTTCGCATTCTTTCGCCGGGCAATTCGAGAGCTTTTTATCCGTGACGCCCGAAAATCTGGCTGAGAGAATACAAGACGTTTGTCGGTCCGCCCACTCGTCGCGCGTGGACGCTTACCGTCGACACCACGGGCTGGCTGGGTCGGGCAGTATGGCGGTAGTCATTCAGGAAATGATCGACGCCGACGTATCCGGCGTGGCCTTTGGAGCCAATCCGGTGAGCGGCCGGGCGGATGAAAAGGTCATCAACGCGGTGCATGGATTGGGCGAGGGGTTGGTTTCCGGGAAGCTGGATGCCGACCAATTTGTGGTAAGCGGTGAAGAAATTACGGCAATACTCATCACTAAAAATTTACCGACACTCACCGACCCACAAATCCGACAATTGGCGATCGTACTCGACAAGCTGCAAATCGAGTTCGGCGCACCGCAGGACGTGGAATTCGCTTACCAAAATGGCGAATTGTTTTTGCTCCAAACCCGTCCTATTACCACGCTGAGCCAAGCGGAGAACACGAAGAACGGCGCCTACGTCCTTTGGGACAACAGCAACATCATCGAATCCTATCCGGGCGTCACGACGCCGCTCACTTTTTCGTTCATCACGACCTCTTATGAAAGCGCGTACAGCCAGTTCAGCGCGTATTTGGGCGTGCGTGAAAAGGTGATTTCCGAGAATCGGCGGGTTTTCGCCAACACGCTGGGGCTGCTCGACGGGCGGGTGTACTACAATCTCAAAACCTGGTACCACATGCTGGCCATGCTACCGGGATACAGCCTCAACGCCCGCTACATGGAGAAAATGATGGGCGTTAAGGCACGTTTCGACATTCCCGAAAAGTACCGTCTGTCGAAAGGAAAGGCCTGGTGGAGCGTCGTGACCATAGCCGTAAAAATGCTTGCCAGATTTGTGGCCCTGCCGCGCAAAAGAAGGGAATTTATGGCGTTGGTCGATGACACCATCGCCCGTTACCAAGCCATCGACTTTGCCCAAAAAGACGCCCATGAACTCATGGACTTGTACCTCGATTTCGAGAAAACCCTCCTCGATGAATGGAAAGCACCCCTGCTCAACGATTTCTTCGCCATGATTTGGTTCGGGATGCTGCAAAAGCAGAGTGAAAAGTACTTCGGGACCGAATACCCTAATATTCACAACGACCTGTTGTGCGGTAGCAGCGACATTATCTCCGTCGAACCTGTCCACCGCAGCATTGCCCTGGCGAGTCGAATTGAAGCCAATCCCGCTTTGAAAAAACTTTTTTTGGAACGGGACGGAAAAGCGACGCTGCAAGAAATTAGGCAAAACTCTGACTTCGCCGATTTTCGGCTCGAATTTGAGAAGTACCTGGCCGACTTTGGTGAACGCTGCGTGGGTGAACTCAAACTTGAAACGATTTCCTACGCCCAGGAACCCGCACTTTTCGTACAAGTACTGAAATCGTACGTGGCGTCCGGCGTGACCGACCAAATTTTTTCGAGCCAAAGGGAAAACGAAATCCGAGCAACGGCGGAGCGGGAGGTCAAACGCATTTTGGGTGGCAAACTCCTGAGGAAGTGGTGGTTCGATCGGGTACTCAAAAACGCCCGGTCGCTGGTGAGCGCCCGCGAAAACCTGCGCTACGAGCGCACCCGTGCCTTTGGCGTCGTGCGGCAGCTTTTCACGGAAATAGGGCAACGGTTTTTTCAAGACAACATCACCCCCGGTGAGCGGGACGTATTTTATCTGACCAAAGAAGAGATTTTCGCCTACCTGGAAGGCCGCTCCGTCAACGGCGACTTGGCCGCCCTTGTGGCTTTACGGCAAAAGGAGTTCGCCGCCTACCGGGAAGCGGCCCCCCCGCCCGAACGCTTTGCCACCTACGGAGTGCCTTACCACAGCGGTGCTTTTCACGGAAATATTCAAGACGAAACAGGTGAAAACGAGGATGTGGCTGGCGAGTTGCGCGGCATCGGCTGTTCGCCGGGGCGCGTCCGGGGCCGCGCACGGGTGGTACTGAACCCGGCGGAGGTTTCATCGCTGAACGGTGATATTCTGGTCACGCACAGCACCGACCCCGGCTGGGTGATGCTGTTTCCCGGTGCGGGCGGCATCGTGGTCGAGCGGGGTAGTTTGCTGAGTCATTCGGCCATCGTTAGCCGCGAAATGGGCAAATCCTGCATCGTGGGCGTAACGGGATTGCTGCGCCGCCTGAAAACGGGCGACGAAATAGAAATGGATGGTAGCACAGGCATAATCAAAATCCTGACGCCATGAGTGAAACTGACCTTCGGAATCGGGTCGATTTCGGCCTCATTCGCTACGCCAACTGTTGGGAAGACGCAGAGGTACTGTTGCAAGGACTCGCGCCACTGGCGGGTGGCAAAATCCTGTCCGTAGCTTCGGCGGGCGACAATAGTTTTTCCCTGCTCACCACACAACCCGAGTTGGTCGTGGCGGTAGACATCAGCCGCCCACAATTATTTTTGACGGAGTTGAAGAAAGTCTGCATCGTCCACCTCGAGCGCGAGGAGACACTGGCTTTCCTGGGATTTGAGGGTTCACTCGATCGCCGACAAACCTTCGACTTGTTGAAAATCGAATTGAGCAGCGATGCCCGGCGATACTGGGAATCCAACTTGCCGATCCTGGTGAATGGTGTGATCGATCAGGGAAAATTTGAAAAATATTTCCAAATTTTCAGCCGCAAGGTACTGCCGCTGATTCATGCCCGACGTCTCACGGAGCGATTGCTAAGCAATAAAAGCTTGGAAGAGCAGATAGAATTTTATAAAAAGGAATGGGGTACCTGGCGGTGGCAGCTTCTGTTTCGGCTATTTTTCGGTAAATATGTTATGGGAAAACTGGGCCGTGACCCGGCTTTCATGCAACAGGTCGAAGGTTCGGTTTCGCAATTTATTTTGGATAAAGCCGCGCGCCATCTCAGTTCGGAATTAGCGCAGGATAATTTTATTCTGCGCTACGCCCTGACCGGGAGTTTCGGCAAATTGCTGCCCCACTATTTGCAAGCTGAGCACTATCCAACCATTCGGGTAAACATTGGCTCTCTCAAATTGCACGAGGGATTCGCCCAGGATGCTATCAACCGTTTCGGTCGTTTTAGGGGTATGAACCTTTCCAACATTTTCGAGTACATGGACGAAAAAACATTCTTACAAACCGGCGAAGACCTATTGTCTGGTCTGGAGGAAGGCGGAAGGATGGCCTATTGGAACCTGATGGTACCCCGTCGGATTTCTGAGATTTTTCCTGAAAAAATAAAGTACTGCCAACCGCTTTCCGAACGCCTGACCGCGCACGACCGAGGATTTTTCTACAACAAATTCATCGTGGATCAAATGTAAAGAACCGCCCGAGAGGGTCACCATGAAACGCTACCTGTTCGTTCCCTTTTTACTCTCCTTTACCTTTCTGGCGCTCTTCGGCCTGGCGGAGTACCTGTACCGGGTCAGGAAAATCAGGGCCGAGATCACCCGCAAGTTGGTTCACGTCGGCACGGGTTTGCTTACTTTGCTCTTCCCGATTTTACTCACCGACCATTGGCAGGTACTTTTCCTTTGCGGGAGTTTTTTGCTGCTTCTGCTGGCCAGTTGGCAGTACCAATGGTTGCCCTCGATCAACGCCATCGACCGCTTCTCTTATGGTAGTCTGCTTTTTCCGGTGGCGGTGTACGGCTGTTACCTGGCTTACGCACACGCCAACCAAGGGCTGATTATGTTTTACTTACCCGTTCTTACGCTCGCTATTTGCGATCCGTTGGCCGCGCTGGTCGGTAAGCGGTTTCCTTACGGTCGCTTTCAAATCGGCAAAAGCCGCAAAACGCTGTCGGGTTCGCTTGCTTTTTTCTTCTCCTGCGCAGTGCTGTCGCTAACTTTGCTATTCGCGCTCCTGCCGAATGCTTCGCCCGCCTGGCACACAGTTGTCTACTCACTTGTATTGGCGGTTTGCGTTACCAACGTCGAGGCGGTCAGCGGTAGCGGGCTCGACAATTTCACCATTCCGCTGAGCGTCATCGTCATTCTGATCGTCCTGCTATGATTTCAATCATCGAAACGTGGCCGGGCGACGCTTTCTTTCCGCAATTTTTCGAACTGCCAACATCGCTTTACCCGGCTGATTCCCCAAAATTCGTCTCGTCCGAGAACATTCCAACGGAGTTTTTGGAAACCCATTACTTGATACTGGACGAGGGAAAAGCGGTGGCGAGGGCCAGTCTGTACAAAAACCCGTCGCTTTTTTATCGGGAACAACCCGTCTGCACGGTCGGAAACTACGAGTGCGCCGACGAGGGTCCCTACGCCGAAATGCTACTGAAACGCCTAAGCAACGAAGCGAAAGCTAGGGGAGCCGGGTACCTGATCGGTCCGATGAACGGCAGTAGTTGGGAAAGTCATCGCTTGGCCACCGACCATGTCCAACCGCCCTTTTTCCTGGAACCTTACCATCATTTGTACTACAACGTGCAGTTTCAGAAAGCGGGCTTTATCCCCGTTGCCGAGTACCACACCAACATCGACGCGAACCTATACTTCGACCGACCGGATATTTTGGAACGAGAGCAGGAATTGCGGAAAGCAGGCGTAACCATCCGCCCCATCGACGTGGATAATTTTGAAAAAGAACTCGAACGGATTCATCATTTCAATAGTACCGCCTTTTCCAAAAATTTTCTATTCACGCCTATCAGTCTGGAAGTATTTCTGGAAAAATACCTGCCAACGAAAGCTATTCTCAATCCAGAATTTACGCTGATAGCGGAGGATAAGAACCATGACTTGATCGGCTATTATTTCTGCCTGGATGATCGGCTAAATACCGCTCGCAAGTCGTTGATTGCGAAAACACTTGCCCGACACCCTGATCCGAAGTGGCGCGGACTGGGTCATGTAATTGGGAATATGGTTGTAAAAAAAGCGGTGGCACAAGGATACGAAATCATGCTGCATCCTTTTATGTACAGTCATGGTACTTCGCCAACGCTCTCCAGTAGTTTCTCCGGAGATCTTTACCGAAAATACCACTTGTATGGCAAAAAGATTTAGCCGTCCTAACCGATGGCTCGCTGGCATTTTGGCCTTGACTATCCTGCTGTTGACGTTGGTCATTTTCCTCAGTCCGTACGGACTGAAGCAGCGTTTTCCCTACAAATTGGTCAGCCATACCATAACGATCGATGCTCCGCCGGAGATTATCTTCGGCTACCTCGGCCACTCCCCCCACGCGGCGGAGTGGTCTGTGTACGTTCACCACATCAGCCCGCTGAACGCCGATCGCTTTCCCGATGGCTCGGTAGGCTCCCGTCGGCGGTGCTTTCGGCGGGCCGATGAAACCGGGACCTGCTGGGATGAGGCAATTACCGAGGTAGTTCCCAACGAAAAAAGGCAGCTCATCCTTTACAACCTGGTCGGCTTTCCTATGTCAGCAGAAAATTTGGCGACGGAGCAAATTTATCAGCGAATTCCTGGCAATACATGTCAGCTTACTTTTACGGTCTTCTTTACTAAAAATTCATCCTGGCTCGACACACTTAAAATGTACTTGGCGGCGTATGTAATCGAGTATTTGTTTGAGAAAAATATGCAGAATATAAAAAGTGAGATCGAGACAAGTTAGGTCAAAATATTACCATGAGTACTACCTTCAACATCGTCGATTTATTTCAGCAACAGGTAAAAAAGACACCCGATCAAATAGCCCTGATTTATCAAAACGAAGAAATCACTTTCAAAGAATTTGACGAATCGGTGGACAAAACGGCTCAGTGCTTTCTGCGCAAAGGCATCCGAAAGGGCGACCGGGTGCTGGTATTCGTTCCCATGAGCGATGATTTGTACCGCGTGGTGCTGGCAATTTTCAAAATCGGGGCCGTAGCGGTGTTTCTGGATGAGTGGGTCAGCGTAAAGCGGTTGAATGCTTGCTGCCGACTGGCCGAATGTGAGGCGTTGGTCGGTAGTCGCAAGGCGCGGTTGCTGGCGTGGGTTGTTCCGGGTTTACGGCGCATTCCTTTGCGGCTGGGATTGTCACATCCCCTGCACCACCAACAATTGCCCATTCCCAACACGACCACCGACGATGTCGCCCTCATCACCTTCACGACGGGGAGCACGGGTACGCCCAAAGCGGCCATCCGCACCCACGGACTACTCCGCGCTCAATTTGAGGCCCTGCGTCCGGTCACCGACCCTCAGCCGGGGGAAGTCGGCATGGCGACGCTGCCCATCGTGCTACTGATCAATCTGGCCGGGGGCGTCGCGTCGGTTATCGCTGACTTCAATGGCCGCAAGCCCGCTTCGCTCGACCCCGCTAAAATTGTCGCCCAACTCCAGGCGCACGAGGTCGACTGCCTCATCGCCTCGCCGTTTTTTGTCAGGAAGTTGGCGGAGTACCTGATCGCCCGACAACTTCAAATTCCAAAACTCACCAAAATTCTGACGGGCGGTGCGCCCGTTTTCCCCGCCGAAGCCCAAATTTTTCAACGCGCTTTCCCCGCCGCGCGCATCGGGCTGGTCTATGGCTCGACGGAGGCCGAACCAATCAGCAGTATCGAGGCGAAGGAGTTAACCAGCATCACATCGGAAGGCCCTACCAACGGACTCCCCGTGGGCAGGCCTGAGCAGGAAACAACTGTGAAAATTATTCAGATCTCCGATGAACCCATTGTGATCTCCACCAGGACCGAACTCGAAGCACTAGAAAGGAAGTCAGGGGAAATCGGCGAAATAATCGTCAGCGGAAAGCACGTGCTGCGGGACTACCTGCACAACGAGGCGGCATTGCGCCGGAACAAAATCTTCATAGGCGGGCAATGTTGGCACCGCACGGGAGACAGCGGATTTATGGACGAGAACGGGTACTTGTTCCTGACGGGAAGGTGCCATACGCTGATTTATCAAAATGAAAAAATCTTCTCGCCCTTTGTCTTTGAAGCCCGTTTTCAGGAAATCGACGGAATAGCGGCGGGTACCATTATGCAGATCGACGGCCAACTATGCGCGGTTATCGAGGCGGCCAGGGAAATCGACCGCGATGCGTTGAAAAGTCTGATTTCGGTCAGGTCGCCTTCCCCCGACCGTTTGATTGTCGTCAAGAAAATACCCCGCGACCCGCGCCACAACTCCAAGATCGACTACGAACGTCTCAAAGTGCAATTGGGCAAGAAGATTTCTTAGGATAACGAAAGGTCACCAAAAAAACGAAGCATAGCAAAGATGCATGGATTTCTTATTCGTATAGCTGAGAGTTGGGTTTACTCCAACTTTTTTGAACCCTCCCAGAGTATCGAAGCCTTTGTAAACGATCGAAAAGCCGATGATCGTGTCGATCAACATGCCTTCCAAAATCCCGAATAGTTCGGTAGCACGAACCATGGTGTTTGTACTCAGTCGATCAGATCGTCGAGGGCCAAGCCCAGCGCTGAATACTTGAATGTAAATCCCGCTCGTTCGATCCGCTCCGACATCACGTATCGCCCATATAGCACCAGTTCGGGGTCGGTTTAGAATAGTAGTCTCGCGTAATTGATACTAATTCAGGATTGGCGTGTTGTATTTAATTTTATGCTTCTCCAAAGCCTAGTGTTTTGATTATCTTGACTATCTACAAAAAGAGCCTCTCTAAGGCCTACGTTTGGAATACGCTATCTAAATTTCGAATTAGTATAAGATATGGTGCGCCTGGTCAATTGCGCAATGTGCGGTTGGGCTAGTCATCGCCTGCCGGACATTCTATGTAAACCATTAAAACTCAGTTTACACCATTTGCACAAAACAGCCTAGCGGGTATTTGGGCAGTAGTTAGTTTTAAGGAATCAAACCTGCAAAACAATGCCCTCGAACATGAAGATTGCCCGACTAGCCGGATTCGTTTATCTCATCGTCATATTGACTGGCCTGTTTCACCTTTTGTACGTTCCCTCCCAACTCATCGTTCGGGACGATCCCTCGTCCACATTCAACAATATTCTAGCCTCCGAGACGCTGTTTCGGCTGGGTATTTTTGTCGGCTTGATCAGCTATACCGCCTTTCTGGTATTACCGATCGTCTTGTACAAACTGCTCAAACCTGTTGGCCTAATTCACGCCCGTATGATGGTTCTATTTGCCGCCGTCAGTGTCCCCATAACGTTTGTCAATATGCTGAATAAGTTTGCCGTATTATCATTGATCAGCAGTGATAACTATCTCGAAACGATAGATGCTATTGCCGTACAGGGCCAGGTCATGTTCTATCTGGATCTTTATAATAAGGGAAATTCGGTAGCGCAAATCTTTTGGGGCCTTTGGCTGTTCCCCTTCGGCTATTTGGTTTACAAGTCGGGATTTTTGCCCAAAGTTTTGGGTGTATTTTTAATGGCGGGTTGTTTTGGGTACCTGATTAATTTCACAGGCTATTTTTTCTTTCCAAGCTACGGAGAAAGTATCTTTTCGACCATTGTTGGTTTACCATCTGGCATTGGTGAAATTGGTACTTGTCTATGGTTGTTAATTATGGGTGCCAAGGAAAACCCTCGCTTGGCTAATGAGTGAATTTTAGAACAATTTCACGTCATCAATCAGTCTCTTGTGCTTCGGGCCAATGCCACGCGTGCCAGACAATGGCCGAAGTAATGGCAGCTTCTACAAACGCATAGAATACATAGAAACTCCACCAGGCCGAACCAATCGACGCGATTCCGATCAGTAGCATCATGGCGGTGTAGAGACTACCCAATATCAAGTTGAGGAGTCGGCTTGCTTTGGGGCTTAGCAAAATACTGAGGCAGACCATCGACGCAGAAACCGCCAAAATCAAAGAAGCGATAAACAGTTTAGTGGGTGTGTCGAGGATGACTTCGCCATTGAGAAAGTCCTGCACGTGATTGGGCGTGTAGAAAGAAAAATAATCGCCGTATACGTAAAAAAACATAACTGACGCCCATAGGGCCGAGAGTTTCAGTTTGACCGATACAGGTTGATTTTTTAACATTTCCGTCTTGAGATTATTTGAGTCCATGGGATTGAGGTAGTTCTGGTACTACCCAAAGGTGGCTCTTACCAAGTCCTCGTCCGATTGTTAGTTTACGGGCGGTTGGTTCATAGCGCGGAAGGTCAATGTGGTCTTTGGTGTGGCGGTTGATGCTTTGGTGTCTTCGTACGTTGTTGGTTCTTCGCCTTTTTCGGAAGAGGATTTTTTGTTGTTAAGCTGCATTGGGGCCCGGCAGTCACAGACTGCCTTATATTTTACGTTCGGAGTCATCCTTCGGAAGACTCCGAACAACGGGGTCATTCAACTTTATTTTAGGTTTTATAAAAAAAACTTAGGTCCAGTTCTAGGGGTAATATCCCCAAATTAGCAAACACAGTCTTCCACATGTATTCTCACGCCGCCACCCGCCGCCGTTCCACCCAGTCGATGATTTTCGCCGCTTCCTCCAACCCCGCCAGGGCCGATCCCGCCATCGGATTCCCATCGTAGCTCATCGACAAATGCAGCGTGTCGTACACGGCCACAAAAGAGTGTAGCAGTTTTTTGTCCAGCTTGGCTAATTGCTTCTTGTACCATTCTACGTCTTTGCGGCCTTTGGTTTTCTTGCCCAATAATTCATCGAGTGCCACCAAAACTCCGGCGTAGGCGGTATGGCCCGCCATCTTGACGTATTCAACATCCTGATAAAGACCGTCTTCTTTCTGCCCCTTCTCGCTGAGGATTTCCCTAGCATTGGACAAGTACCGCTTGGCTTCTTCTATTTGATCCATAAAGATTTATATTTGTGTTCGAGGGAATTTTTCAAGCAGCAGCCATGCGCTGCTCGACCCAGTCGATGATTTTATCGGCTTCTTTCAATCCCGCCTTAGCTACATCGGCACTAGGGTTGCCATCATAACCAAGGGCCAAATGTAGAGTACTGTAGGCGGCATCAAATGAATTCAAGATTTTCCTATCCATTTTTGCTAAACCCTGCTTGTACCAAGTGACATCCTTACGGCCTTTGGTTTTTTTGCCTAAGAAACTATCCAAGGCAACTAAGATACCGTTGTAGGCCGTGTTCCCTGCCATCTTCACATACTTGGCGTCATAGTAGTACCCGTCCTGTTTCTGAGCTTTTTCCCTTAAAATCTCGCGGGCGTTGTCGATGTACCGCTTGGCTTCCTCTATCTGGTCCATGATAAATAAATTTTTATTGTAAAAAGTGTTCCTCATTTCTTGACCTAAATGTAGAAACAAACAGGTATCCAAGGTACTTGGCTATCAGTTTTATTACCTCGCCCCCGCCAACGTCTCCCCATTCCTCGCCCCCGTATGTTTTCCCTCGCTCACCGTCACCTCCCCATTGACCAGCACATATTTGAACCCCAGCGAATAGGCGTGCGGCTTGGCGAACTCTGCCGCGTCGCCCACGGTTGCTTCGCTGAACACCACAATGTCTGCCGCCATGCCGAGCAGGAGGAGGCCGCGGTCGCGGAGGTTGAATTTTTGGGCGGGCATCGAGGTCATGCGGCGGATCGCTTCTTCGAGGCGGATGACCTTTTGGTCGCGGACGTAGCGGCCCAACACCCGGGCGTTGGTGCCGTAGGCGCGGGGGTGCGGCATACCCGAGCCAAACTGCGCGATGCCTGCGTCGGAGGCCACCATCGTGTAGGGCGACTGCATGATGCGCGTCAGGTCCTTTTCGTCCATGCTGAAAAATACCATCTGGGTGCGGTTGGTAGCTTCCACCATTTCCAGGATCGTCTCGGCTTCGTCGGCGGGTTTGGCTTTGCGGCCTTTCAGTAGGTTGATTTCGCTGATATTTTTGCCGTTGTAGGCAGTATCCGGCGCGTAGCGAGCTACCTGGGCGTAGGAATAGCTGTCGAGCTGTTTCTTTTTCAACCCATCGGTCATTTCCATTTTAATTTTCCGGCGCATCATGGGGTCGGCTAGCCGCGCCCTGAGCGAATCACGGCCGCCGCTGAATGCCCAGGTAGGTACCGTGGTGTCGAGCGTGGTACTACTGGCAACGTAGGGGTACTGGTCTACGGTCACGTCTTGCCCTTCTTTCCGGGCGTTTTCGACCAGCGCCAGCGTCTCGACCGAGCGGCCCCAATTGGGCTTGTAGGTCACTTTGAAGTGCGAAATCTGGACGGGTATATCGGCACCGCGCCCGATGGCGATGGCTTCGCTGACCGCCTCGGCCACGCCGTCGCCTTCGCTACGGATGTGGGAAGAGTACACGCCACCGTACTTGGCAGCCGCTTTGGCGAGCGCCACGACTTCGGGCGTTTCGGAGTAGGTACCCGGTACGTAGATCAAGCCCGTGGACAGGCCGACGGCCCCGGCTTGCATGGCGCGCTCGACTAGTTGTTCCATTTGGGCCAGTTCGGCCGGGGTGGGGTTGCGCTGCGCGTCGCCCATCACGGCCCGACGGACGGTATTGTGGCCAATCAGCGAGGCGATATTGAGCGAGGTTCTGACCGAATCCAGCCGGGCGAAGTACTTCGGTATGTCCAGGCTGGAACCGCCACAATTGCCCGTCACGACGGTCGTGACGCCATCGTGAATAAAGTTGTCGGCTGTGGGCGTCACCAGTTCGTCGCCCTCGATGTGGGTGTGGACGTCGATGAAGCCGGGCGCTACCACCAGGCCTTTGGCGTCGATGGTGCGGGTGGCTGTGGCCTTGTCCAGCTTGCCTATGGCGGCGATTCTACCATTTTGGACGGCGACGTCGCCGTAGTACCAGGCGTTGCCCGTACCGTCGACGATGCGTCCGTTTTTGATCAGGACGTCATAAGATTGGGCAATTGTGTTTAAATGAGAAAGCAGAAGCAGGGCGATCAGACCGTATGAGTAGCGCATAGTTCGATAAATAGTAAAATGAATAACTGGCTTTTCAAATATAAGCCAAACAAAGTTTAACCCGGCATTTGGATTAGAAAACCAACGGATGCAACTTTACACTATACAATTCAATGTATCTTTTTTCAAAAAATTAACCTACTCAAACCTGATGAACTTCAAACCCTTATTTCTGCTCGTACCTATGTCGTTCCTAGCCGCCTGCGGTTCGTCCGACAGTGAAGATCAGGCTGCCGCCGACTCTACGGCCGTAGCCGCCACGCTGGGTGCCAACTCATTGGTCCAGATTTGGAGCACCGACTCTACCCTACGCACCCCGGAGTCGGTCTTGCTCGCCGACGATATTTTGTACGTATCGCTTATCGACGGACAAGGGGGCGAGAAAGACGATAAAGGGGGAATAGCCAAGGTCGGCACCGACGGAAAGATCATCGACGCCAACTGGGTCACGGGCCTGAGTGCTCCGAAGGGCATGGGAATTCTGGACGGTAGTCTTTACGTCACCGACCTGACCGATCTTGTGCAGATCGACCTTTCCAGCGGAAAAATAGTCAAGAAAATTCCTGTCAAGGAAGCGGAAGGTCTGAACGATGTATCGGTCGGAAGCGATGGAACCGTGTATTTTTCGGATAAAAATAAAGGAAAGATCCATACCTACAAAGGCGGACAAGTGGCCACCTACCACGAAGGCATCGACAACCCGAATGGCGTTCTGGCCGTGAGTGACGGCTTGTTGTACACCGAAAGTGGCAAGTTGATGAAGATCGATGCTCAGAAAAAAGTGACCATGCTGGCCGAAGGCATGGACAGTAGCACGGACGGCATCGAGGAGGTGTCACTCGGTGAGTACGTGGTATCGTGCTGGGCCGGAGAGGTGTACTACGTAAGGGCCGACGGGTCGACCGAAAAGATGCTGGACACCAAGAGCGCCAAAAGCAATACCGCTGACATCGGCTACGATGCCGCCAAGAAAATCGTGTACGTACCTACCTTCTTCAAGAACAGCGTGGTGGCTTATCAGTTGAAGTAGGTTGGTAGGTTGTTAGGTTGTTAGGTTGTTAGGTTGTTAGGTTGAAATTAAATTAGTTAATTCAAAAGACCTAATACCTAATGCCCAATACCTCCTAGATATTCCCTTCCTTCAACTCCTTCACTGCGTGGTCGGCGGCGCGGGCCGTGAGGGCCATGTAGGTTAGGGATGGGTTGACGCAAGCCGAAGAGGTCATACAGGCCCCGTCGGGTACGAATACGTTGGGTACGCCATGGACTTGATTGTGACCATTGAGTACCGAAGTTTTGGGGTCGCGGCCCATGCGGGCGGTACCCATTTCGTGGATGCCCATGCCGGGATACGAGCCGGTGTCGTAAGGCTTCACGTTCACCAATCCGGCGCTTTCGAGCATTTCGGCGGCGTCGTTGGCCATGTCCACGCGCATTTTCATTTCATTTTCCTTGAACTCCGCGTCGAATACCACGAGTGGCATGCCCCATTTGTCTGTTCTCAGTGGGATGTAGCGACATCTTGTTTTCGTAGTTTGCGGAGCGTTTCTCCGAAGGCAATCAGGCCCATGGTCCAGGGTCCGGGTTCGGTGGCGGCTTGCTTGTAATCGACGCCAAAGGTCAGTTCGGCGACATTGTGTTTCCAGTCGCCCCGGCGGCCACCGCCCTGGTAGCCAAATCCGCGGATGTAGTCGCGCTTGTCGTTGCCGATGTTGCGGTAGCGCGGAATGTAAATCCCATTAGCGCGGCGACCGTAGTAATACTTGTCCTTGTCGCCCTCCCACATCCCGCCCGCGCCCACGTGGAAGTGATGGTCCATGACGTTATGCCCCAGCTGCTCGGAGTCATTACCCAGGCCGTTGGGAAATCTGTTCGAAGTGGAATTGAGCATCAGCGCAGCCGAGGCCATCGCCGAAGCGCACACGAACACGATCTTGGCCGCGTACTCGCGCGTGTCCATCGTGACCGAGTCGATCACGCGGACGCCGGTCGCGCGGTTCTTGTTTTCGTCGTACATGATTTCGCTCACGACCGAATCGGGACGAAGCGTTAGCAGGCCCGTTTTGGCGGCGGGCGGCAGGGTACAGGATTGGGTACTGAAGTACGCGCCGAACGGACAACCCAATCGGCACTTGTTGCGGTACTGGCAAGGCGCCCGACCTACCCCAAGTTGCTCCTTCCTGGCTTCGGAAAGGTTGGCTACCCGACCGATCGTCATGTTGCGACCAGGAAAATTCTTCTCGATCCGCTTGCGCACTTCTTTCTCCACGCAAAACATCTCCATCGGTGGCAGAAAATCGCTGTCGGGGAGTTGGGGCAGACCTAATTTCTCACCCGAGATACCCGCGTGCTTCTCGACGTAGGAGTACCAGGGCGCAATATCCTTGTAGCGAATCGGCCAATCGACGGCGATGCCGTCTTTAGCGTTGGCCTCGAAGTCGATATCCGACCAGCGGTACGACTGCCTACCCCACAAGATCGACTTCCCCCCTACGATGTTTGGGCGAAACCAGTCGAAACGCTTCTCTTCTTTATACAGTGAGTCGGTGTCCTTCATCCAATAGGCATCGGTCGTGCCGTCATAGAATCCGTCGCGTGTGAGCTTAGGATGTTCCTCTTTCTGCTTGTTGGTCACTCGGCCGTTGTACGGGAACTCCCAGGGCGGCTTGGTGGCGTTCTCGTAGTCGGTGACGTGGTCGAGCTGTCGGCCGCGTTCGAGCATGAGTACCTTCAACCCTTTCTCGGTGAGTTCTTTGGCGGCCCAACCGCCCGTCACACCTGAGCCGATGATGATGGCATCGTAGGTGTTTTCCTTAGTGACCCGTAAATTTAGATTTGCCATTTTATTAGGTAAAATAAAACCGCCAAAACGCAAGGACGCAAGGGTTTGCCTCGCGCATCTCGTGTCCTGGCGGTTGAAAATACATTAAAATTCAACCCAACGCCCAGGTCTTTTGACCCGGCTTCATGGGCATGCAAGCATCGAGGCGACCGGGTACTTCCACGTACTCCAGGGCCTGGGTAGCGCCGATTTCGGAAGTAAAGTACCCAATCGCAGTAAGTTGCTTCATTTGTTTGAAGAAAGGCCGGTCGGTGTCGATTAGTTTCTTCACCATTTCCACCTTCTGATCCTTGCCTATTCCCACGAAATTTTTGCCAAAGGCGGATTTGCTATCGCTGTCGAACTTGTCCAGCGAGGCGTAAAATTCCTTTTGCTCTTCCAAGGGGGTACAGTCGCGAATCACGCGGATTATAAACTGTTCGGCTCCGGCGGCTTTGGCACCCGGCGTATCCGTGGTCGGAATGATTATATCAGCCAACTCAGCGAGAAGTTTCTCTTGTTGGGGGGTAATATAGACACTATCACCGAAATGGGTTTTCTCACCCAGAATTCCGGCCACAGCCGGGCCAGAAAGGGCTATTCCGCCCATCAACATACTGATGCGCTGGACGGCATCTCTACGATTCATTTTCATGATACTTTATTTTGATACTGGATTTTAGATGCTGGATGCTAGATTGCCGACAGCCCATTAAATATTCTTCTTCTTCAACTCCTTCACCGCGAAATCGGCGGCACGGGCTGTGAGCGCCATGTAGGTCAACGACGGATTGACGCACGACGCCGAGGTCATGCAGGACCCGTCGGTCACGAACACGTTGGGCACATCGTGTACCTGGTTGTTACCGTTCAGGATCGAAGTCTTCGGGTCACGGCCCATGCGGGCGGTACCCATCTCGTGAATCGCCATGCCCATAAACGAATCCCCTTTGTTGATCCTGACATTCTTGACCCCGGCCGATTCGAGCATTTCGGCGGCATCGTTTTGCATGTCTTTGCGCATCTTGAACTCATTTTCCTTGTACTCGGCGTCGAAGACGACCAGCGGGACGCCCCATTTATCGATTTCTTTGGGGTCGAGGTACATTTTATTATCGTAGTAGGGTAGCGTTTCGCCGAAGCCACCCAAGCCCATACTCCATGGTCCCGGCTCGGTGGCTTCCTGCTTGTAGTCAGCGCCAAAGCTCAATTCGGCGACGTTGTGCATCCAGTTGCCCCGGCGGCCGCCGCCCTGGTAGCCGAAGCCGCGCAGGTAGTCGCGCTTGTCGGTACCGATGTTGCGGTAGCGTGGAATGTAAATACCATTGTTGCGGCGTCCGTAGTAGTACTTGTCCAGGTCGCCCTCCCACTGTCCACCTGCTCCGGTGCGGAAATGGTGATCCATCAGGTTGTGGCCGAGTTGTTCGGAGTCGTTGCCCATTCCATTTGGGAAATCGGTTGGAAGTGGAATTGAGCAGAATTGCCGTAGAGGCCATCGCCGAAGCGCACACGAAAATGATCTTGGCGTTGAACACCCGCACGTTCATCGACTCCGAATCCACGACCCGCACCCCCGTGGCGCGCTTGGAATTCTCGTCGTAAATGATGTTCGTAACCACTGAATCAGGACGTAAAGTAAGCAAGCCCGTTTTGGCGGCCGGAGGCAATGTACAAGATTGGGTACTGAAATAAGCTCCGTACGGGCAGCCCAAGTTACACTTGGCGCGGTACTGACAAGGTGCCCGACCGATACCGAGTTGTTCTTTTTTGGCTTCGGAAAGATTGGCCACCCGGCCAATCGTCATATTGCGGCCGGGAAAGTTTTTCTCGATCCGCTTGCGCACTTCCTTCTCCACGCAAAACATTTCCATCGGCGGCAGAAAATCACTGTCGGGAAGTTGGGGCAGGCCCAGCTTTTCGCCCGAAATGCCCGCGTGCTTCTCGACGTAAGAGTACCAGGGCGCGATGTCCTTGTAACGAATAGGCCAGTCTACGGCGATGCCCTCTTTGGCGTTGGCTTCAAAGTCGATATCGGATAAGCGATAGGACTGCCTGCCCCATAGAATCGATTTACCACCGACGATATTGGGCCGGTACCAGTCGAATCGCTTCACCTCCTTGTACATCGAGTCGGCGTCGTCCATCCAGTAGCTTTCGGTCTTCTCGTTGTAGGGATAATCGCGCGAAAGCTTGGGGTGCGAAGCCACCTGCTCATTTGTGAGCTTACCGTTGTAACGGAATTCCCAGGGGGGCTTGGTCGCGTTTTCGTAGCCCGTTACGTGCTCGAGGTTGCGCCCTCGCTCGAGCATGAGGACTTTTAATCCCTTTTCGGTGAGCTCCTTGGCGGCCCAGCCGCCCGATACGCCCGACCCGATGACGATGGCATCGTAGGTCATTTCTTTTGCGGCGTCGATATTGAGATTTGCCAATTTGATTGAAAATTGATGGTTAAAAATGGAAAATATCGCCTGAATTGGGAAGTTCTTGCCCGTAACCTTATCAAAACAAATAAGACGAATTACCCGGTAGTTTACCCTTTCCGGTCAGGGAATACCCGTTATATTTGTCGCTCCTAACCGAAAATTATTCCCAAGTACTCACTCTTTCGCTGTATGCTATTCCTTAAAAAGACCTTTGCCGGGCTGTTTGTTTGCCTTGTGCTCATCGACTTTACGGGCTTTGCCCAAAACACGACCCGCAAAACCCCCGCTTCGTCCGTGCTCGCCCGACCCAAATTGGTGGTCGGCATCGTGGTGGACCAAATGCGCTACGACTACCTCTACCGCTTTTACGACAAGTACGGCGAGGGCGGTTTAAAACGCCTGATGAACGAAGGCTTCAACTGCCGCAACAACCACTACCCCTATGCCCTCACGGTTACGGCGGCCGGTCACTCGGCGATATACACCGGCTCGGTGCCAGCGATCAACGGCATCGTGGGCAATGATTGGTTTGACCCCTTCGCGGGGAAAATCGTCTATTGTGCCGAGGATAGTACCGTGGCCACGGTCGGTAGTACCAATGTCCGCCGGCCAGATGTCGCCGCGCAATCTGCTGGTGAGTACCATCACCGACCAACTGCAAATCGGCACCAACTTTCGCTCGAAAACCATTGGCATCGCCATCAAAGACCGGGGGGCAATTCTGCCGGGTGGGCACGCCGCCACGGGAGCTTATTGGTTCGATGCGAAAACCGGCAACTGGATCACCAGTACCTTTCTATACCAATGAACTTCCCAAATGGGCCCAGGACGTGAACGACCAGAAACTGCCCTACAAGTACCTGAAAGACGGCTGGAAGCCGCTGCTCGCCCTGGACCAGTATCTGGAAAGCACACCTGACGAAGAACCCTACGAAAGCCGATTCGCCGGTAACAAAACGTCGGTTTTCCCTTATAATTTTGGTGAGAATAGTTTTATGCAAGTGGCTGCCACGCCTTTTGGCAACACGATGACCAAAGACATGGCCATTGCGGCTATCAAGGGGGAGAATATGGGCAAGGGTACCCAAACCGACATGCTGGCGGTAAGCTTTTCGTCGCCTGATTACGTAGGCCACGCCTTTGGCCCCAATTCCATTGAGGTCGAGGACGTGTACCTGCGGCTCGACCGCGAATTTGCGGAGTTTTTCAGCTTTTTGGATAGCTGGACGGGCAAGGGAAATTACACCGTGTTCCTGACGGCCGATCACGGCGTGATGGATGTACCCGGCTTCTGGACCGAGCACCGCCTGCCCGCCGGTTTGCTCAACAACGGTTCGATTCGTAGTGCGGTCACCCAGGCTTTGGAGGAAAACTTTGGTAAGGGCGACTACATCAGGGCCAACGAAAACTACCAGCTCTACCTCAACCACGATACGATGAAAGATAAGGAACTAAGCTTCGATGACGTGTACGCAGTCGTGCGCGAGGCTGCACTTCCGCTGCCGGGCGTGGCGGACATCATCAACTTGCACGATTTGGGCCAAAGCCACTTGAACAGCTTTCAGTTAGAGCTTTACAAGAACGGCACCAACGCCCGCCGCAGCGGCGACTTGCAAATTGTGTCGCAACCTGGCTGGTTTGCGGGCCGCAACACGGGTACCACCCACGGCTCGCCCTACAACTATGATACGCACGTACCTTTACTGTTTTACGGCTGGGGTATCCCCAAGGGCGAAACCCTTCGCCGCACCTCCATCGCCGACATCGCGCCTACGGTAGCCGCCCTACTCCACCTCCTCGCCCCCAGCGGCACGGTGGGCAATCCGATTCCCGAAGCTTTGAAACGGTAGAAGGGGAGACGGGGAACGGGGGGGAAGTTTCGCGGTATCCTACTCTCGCGTCTGCCGCCCCCCCTTTCTACCGTCAACCCTTCCCCCGTTTTATGTTTCTTCCACAATCAGCTTGATCCCGTCCGTGGCGCGGATGATGACTTTGCTGCCGGCGGAGATGAGCGTGGCGGTAGCAGATAGCGCGATCCACTCGGCGCCGCGGTAATAGATTTTACCCTCACCAGAGGCCGGTATGTCCTTCACGACCATAGCAGTTTCGCCTGCGTACTCATTGTATTCGGTGTGCTTGCCCCGGTTGTCGAGTAACCGGCGGGCCTGCGACCTGAGCAGCACCAGGGAAAGCACTGAAATGACCGAAAAAGCCAGCAGTTGCCAGTTGAGATATGGCAAGATTCCGACGCTCGCCAGCAGCGCGGTGATCAGTGCCCCGGCCGCGAAAAATACGAACACCAGCACGACGCTGACCAGTTCGAGCACCAGCATGAGCAGCCCGATGATGAGCCATATTTGGGGCAACGATAAATCCATGGGAAGTAGTCTCAGAATAAATAGCTGACAAGGGTAGTTTCGGACGAACCTACCCTTGTCAGCTATCCGTTTTCAATAGTCAATTATTTTGGGTCGCCACTTTTGACGACCGTCATGGCCGCTGTAATAATGGAACCCATATCGGCGAAATTGGCGGGCAGAATCAGGGTATTGTTGGTCTTGGCCAGCTTGCCAAACTGATCCACGAGGTTGTCGGCCACACGTAGTTGTACGGCCTCCATACCACCGTCGTTCTGGATCGATGCTGCCACCAGGCGAATACTCTCGGCCGTCGCCTGGGCCACCGACAGAATAGCCGAAGCTTCACCCTGGGCTTCGTTGATCTGCCGCTCGCGGACACCTTCCGATTCCAGCACGGCTTTCTGTTTTTGTCCTTCGGCCACGTTGATGGCGGCCTGCTTCTCACCGTCCGATTGCAAAATCACCGCCCGGCGCTCGCGCTCGGCCTGCATCTGCTTTTCCATCGCCATCAGTACGCTCTGAGGCGGGGTGATGTTCTTGATTTCGTAGCGAAGTACCTTCACGCCCCAGCTGGTGGCGGCCTCGTCGATGGCGTCGACCACGGCGCGGTTGATCGTCATACGTTCCTCGAATGTCTTATCGAGGGCCAACTTACCGATCTCGCTCCGCATGGTGGTTTGGGCGAGTTGCGTCACGGCGAAGGTATAGTTGGAAATACCGTAGGCTGCTTTCTTAGCGTCGATCACCTGAATGAAAATCACGCCATCCATCCGTACCTGAACGTTGTCGTTCGTAATGCAGATTTGTTCCGGAATGTCGATCGCCGACTCTTTGAGTGTGTACTTGTAGGCCACGCGGTCGAAAAACGGGATGATAAAATTGATGCCGGGCTGCAGTACGGCGTAAAATTTGCCAAGCCGCTCGACCACATAAGCGGTTTGTTGCGGTACTACTTTCACCGCCATCAAAATGGCCAGCACAACCAGCACCAGCAGAATAATCAAGGGAATCATAGCGCTATAATTTAAGGGTACGCTACGAAAGTAGGCAAGACACCGCGGGGCCGCAACGCTTGTCGGACAAACGCCCCCCGGCCGGGTCTATCGGCCGGGGGGCGTTATGAAAGGTGGGTTGCTTGAAAGGATACGTGGGTTTCTCCATACTCGGCGATCGGGCGGACACATGTGTCCGCCCCTACTTTGAGTATCTCGCGAGAAATCACCAGTTTTTGGATTTCGCTCGTGCCTTCGCCGATAGTGCACAACTTGCTGTCGCGGTAGAATTTCTCGACGGGGTAATCTTTCGTGAAACCATAGCCGCCGAATACCTGTACGGCTTCGTTGGACACGCGCACGGCGGTTTCGGAAGCATGGTACTTGGCCACCGAACTCGCCAGGCTCACGTTTTCACCGCGGTCTTTCATGTCGGCAGCGTGGTAGGTCAGGATTTTGGATGCCTCGATATCGGTGTACATGTCGGCGAGTTTGAAGGCAATACCCTGGAATTTTGAAATCGACTTCCCAAATTGCTTGCGCTCTTTGGCGTAGTCACGCGCGGCCTCGAAAGCACCCACGGCGGTACCTACGCTGAGGGCAGCGATGGATATTCGTCCGCCGTCAAGGATTTTGAGCGATTGAATAAATCCCTCCCCTACTTCGCCCAGCCGCTGAGCATCAGGGATCACGCAATCCTGGAATATGAGCTCTGCCGTTTCAGAAGCCCGCATACCGAGTTTGTCCTCCTTGCGGCCAGCGGTGAAACCCGGGGTACCTTTCTCGATGATGAAGGCGGTCGCTCCGTGCTTGTCGCCCGGCTCACCTGTTCGCACCACCACCACCGCTACGTCGCCGCTTTTACCGTGGGTAATGAAGTTTTTGGAGCCGTTGAGTACCCAGTCGTTGCCGTCTTTCACCGCTACCGTCCGCATATTTCCGGCGTCGGAACCTGTGTTGGGCTCGGTGAGTCCCCACGCGCCGATCCACTGGCCGGTGGCGAGTTTGGGCAGGTAGGTGTGCTTCTGGTCCTCATTTCCAAACATTAGAATATGATTGGTACAAAGTGAGTTGTGCGCCGCCAGCGATAGACCGATGGAGGGGTCGACTTTGGATAATTCGACAATAGCCGCCACATACTCGCGGTAGCCCAATCCCGAACCGTTGTACTGGACGGGGACGAGGATACCCATCAACCCCAATTCGCCCATTTGGTGCATCACCTCGGTAGGAAAGTACTGGCTTTCATCCCACTCACGAATGTTGGGCCGGATGTGGCGCTCGGCAAAGTCGCGCACGGTTTGTTCGATCAAGATTTGGTTCTCGGCGGTCTCGGTAGTCATACTCGGTGGATGTCAGATTTGGGATGTATAATTGTCTTAACAATTAATAGAAAAATAACGTGCCGGACTATGGATTGTTATGAAACGACGATCTGTGTTTCTCTCCACACCCCGGGAACTACCGTTCGTCAAATTTCCGGCCATATTAGTACCGTTCCCTAAATTTATACCAAACCCAGCGGTACTGTTTCTTAGAAAAAGAACTAAATTTGGGCCGAATTGGCACAAAATCGTGATAAAGTACAATTCTAGAATCGCTTTTTATAAAAGCTTCACCACTATTTCAATTACCAAATGAAAATTGCAGTTGTTGGGACCGGATACGTCGGCCTTGTCACGGGGACATGCTTCGCCGAAACGGGCAATCAGGTCATATGCGTCGACATCGACGAGAAAAAAATAGGCCGGCTGAAGCAGGGCGACATCCCCATTTACGAGCCTGGCCTCGATGTCCTGTTCGACCGGAACGTATCTGAGGGACGCCTGAAATTTACGACCAATCTGGCCGAAGGTATCAAGGAGGCGCAAATTATTTTCCTGGCCCTGCCTACGCCTCCGGGGGAAGACGGTTCGGCCGACCTGAAATACATCCTGAAAGTGGCCGACGATCTCGGCCCGCTTTTGGAAAACTACGCGGTAATCGTCGACAAGAGTACCGTCCCCGTCGGCACCGCCGAAAAGGTCCAGGCGGGTATCGCCAAAAACGCCAGGGTGGAGTTCGACGTGGTGTCCAATCCTGAGTTTTTGCGCGAAGGCGTGGCCGTGGAAGACTTCATGAAGCCCGACCGCGTGGTGGTGGGTACCACTTCCAAAAAAGCGCAAAAGCTCATCGAAAAACTGTACGCCCCGTTGGTGCGGCAAGGCAATCCGGTCATTTTTATGGATGAACGCTCCGCCGAAATGACGAAGTACGCTGCCAACTCTTTCTTGGCGATGAAGATTACCTTCATGAACGAAATCGCAAATTTGTGCGAGAAAGTCGGAGCCAACGTGGACGACATCCGGCGCGGCATCGGTACCGACAGCCGGATCGGCAAACGTTTCCTGTTTGCGGGCATCGGCTACGGGGGTAGTTGCTTCCCGAAGGATGTGCAGGCACTGGCCAAGACTTCCCGCGACTTCGATTATGATTTTCGGATTTTGAACTCCGTTATGGCGGTCAACGAGGATCAGAAGAAAAGACTGTTGCCGCTGATTACCGACTACTTTGAAGGTAACCTGCGCGACAAAACCATCGCTGTGTGGGGATTGGCTTTCAAACCTTACACCGACGATATACGGGAAGCCCCCGCCCTTGAAAACATCAAGGCACTGGTGGAAGCCGGAGCCAAGGTGACGGTGTACGACCCCGAGGCGATGGACAACGTGAAAAAAGTCCTGTCCGAGGGCGTGACGTTCTGCCATACCCCTTACGCCGCCCTCGACGATGCCGACGCCCTCATGATCTTCACCGAGTGGCCGCAGTTCCGGTCGCCGGACTTTGAGAAGATGGATAAACTGCTCAAAAACCGCGTGATCTTCGACGGTCGCAATCTCTACGAGCTCGACCTGATGCGCGAAATGGGCTACAGCTACTACAGCATTGGCCGCGAAGCGGTACTTGAGTGAACAAGGTGATAATGGTCAACAGACAATTGTCTCTAGTTGTCTTGTCGAAAAGCATCCGTTTTAACAAAATAAATTACTTCTTATTTCAGGTCAACATCCATCTTGTCAAAGCCAATTATTCATTATTCATTGTCAATTATCCATTGAGTGAAGCGTACACTTATTACCGGAGCAGCTGGGTTTTTGGGATCGCATTTGTGCGACCGTTTTATCAAGGAAGGCCACCACGTGATCGGGATGGATAACCTCATCACAGGCGATATGCGCAACATCGAACACCTGATGCCGCACCCCAATTTCGAGTTCTACCACCACGATGTCACGAAGTTCGTGCACGTACCCGGCGAGCTGGACTACATCCTGCATTTCGCCTCACCCGCCAGCCCGATCGACTACCTCAAGATTCCGATCCAAACGCTGAAAGTGGGCGCGATGGGTACCCACAATTTGCTGGGTCTGGCCCGCGTGAAGGGTTCGCGGTTTATCATCGCCTCGACTTCCGAAGTATATGGTGATCCACTCGTACACCCGCAAACGGAAGAGTACTGGGGCCATGTCAACCCGATTGGCCCGCGTGGTTGCTACGACGAAGCCAAGCGTTTCCAGGAAGCGATCACGATGGCCTACCACCGGTACCACGGCATCGAAACCCGCATCGTGCGTATTTTCAATACCTACGGTCCGCGGATGCGCCTCAACGACGGCCGGGTACTGCCCGCCTTTATCGGTCAGGCGCTGCGGGGCGAAGACCTGACGATCTTCGGCGACGGCACGCAGACGCGCTCTTTTTGTTACGTTTCCGACCTGGTGGAGGGTATCTACCGCCTGTTACTGAGTGATTATGTGGAGCCTGTCAATATCGGCAATCCTTCGGAAATCACGATTGGCGAGTTTGCGGAGGAGATCATCAAGCTCACAGGTACCAGCCAAAAGGTGATTTATAAGGAGCTCCCGCAAGACGACCCTAAGCAGCGGCAGCCGGACATTACAAAAGCCCGCGAGATTCTGAACTGGGAACCGAAAGTCGGCCGGGAAGAAGGATTGGCCATTACGTATAAGTACTTCAAGGACCTGCCCGAAGAGCGGCTCTACGAAGATTCGCAGCATCGAGCGTTTGAGAATTTTCAAAAAGATTAGTTGGTGGAATTAGAAGTACACACGTTCTATCTGGAAAAAGGGAGTCTCACCATGAGGCTCCTTTTTTGTTTTACAACGGCGACCTGGTTTCGGGCAAAGCACGTATTCCCCTTTGCCACTCGATCGTAGAACGAGCGAAACAAACCGTCGCAAATCCTCCGCACCTACGTCTCGAAAATTAGCTTCAATCATGTTCGTTTTGTTTTGGAATGGTATTTTACCGGTATGAATAAATTCTTAGTAGTTAACAGTCAACATTTTGACTCATAACTACTACTATTCATTTGTAACAAAACTTATATCCACTTATGAAACGTATTAACAAAGCAATGATTCTTCTGATGGCGCTACTGAGCACGCCCCTGATGGCACAACGGTACACCGTCACGGCCGACAAAGACATGTCCGCTCCATTCGACACTTACAAATCGTACGCCTGGGCAAAGAATATCACGACTACCAACAGCCTGGCCTATGCGATCAACGACCTTACGCTTAAAAGCAAAATCAAAGACGCGGCAGCCCATGAGCTGAGCTCTCGCAACATGAAGATGAATCAAAGAAACCCCGATATTTTAGTGAATTTCAGGGTATTCGAAAAGCCAATCGAAGTGGCTGAGTCAGATGGGTACTTCAACGACGCCAACTACTGGGGAACCGATGAAGTAGCGGACAGCCGTCTCGGTATTATTCCGTTTGCCACTTCTTATAACGAAGACGACAGAGAGTACTATCTTGATAAAGGTACTATCATGGTCCAACTTGTAGACGCCAAAAAGGGTGTCGTGGTATGGCAAGGATACGCCAGCGGCCTGACCGACGGCAACACGTTCGACCGTAACCCGGATCACATTGCCAAAGCCATCCGGTTGATTTTCGACAAACTTGATTTTGTATTGGACAAATCCTAAGAAGCGATTTGGAACACTGAATCAGTGCAACCTGATTTTATAAAAAAAGCCTTTCCGTTATGGAAAGGCTTTTTTTATACTTCCATAATGTCCTTTTCCTTTGCCTCGAATATCTTCTCGACCTTCGCCGTATGATCGTCGGTCAGCTTCTGGACGCGGTCCTCGCCGATCTTTACCATGTCTTCCGAGACGCCGTCCTTGGTCAACTTCCTGATCGAATTGTTGGCGTCCTGCCGTACGTTTCGGATGTTGACTTTGGCCGTTTCGACTTCCTGCTTGGCGCGTTTGACCAGATCCTGCCGCCGCTCTTCGGTCAGCGGCGGTACCGACAGGCGGATCACTTCACCATCGTTGCCGGGCGACAGACCGATGTTGCTATTGCGAATGGCCTTCTCGATGTCGGGAATTAGCCGCTTCTCGAAGGGCCGTACGACGATCGTACGGGCGTCAGGCGTCGCTACCGAAGCTACGTTGTTCAGCGGTGAAGGCGAGCCGTAGTAGTCGACCATGATACCTTCCAGCATTTGGGGTGAAGCTTTGCCAGCGCGAATCTTGCCCAGCTCGATAACGAGGTGCTTGATGGCGCCATCCATCGTTTCTTCGGCTGATTCTAGGTAAATTTCTATTTCTTCCACGGTTTCAATTTTGAATGATAGAATGAGTGAATGAGTGAATGAGTAGTATCGGATTCCAATATTCTATCATTCACTCATTGGCTCATTCAAAATTAGATTTCTTACGCTTCATTCGACACCAAAGTACCCACCGAATCATCCCCCATCACCAGATTGAGCAGATTGCCGGGTTTGTTCATGTCGAATACGATGATGGGGAGGTCGTTTTCCTTGCAAAGGGCGAAGGCCGTCATATCCATGATTTTCAGGTTTTTGGCCAGCGCCTCGTCAAACGACAGGTGCTTGTACTTGATCGCCGAAGGATCTTTTTCCGGGTCGGCGGAATAGACGCCATCGACGCGGGTACCTTTCAGCACGATTTCCGCCTCCGACTCGATGGCCCGCAGGCTCGCCGTGGTGTCGGTCGTGAAGTACGGGTTGCCGGTTCCGGCGCCGAAAATCACGATGCGCTTTTTTTCCAAATGCCGAATAGCGCGGCGGCGAATCAGGGGTTCGCAGACTTGCTCCATATTGATGGCCGACATCAGGCGGGTAATCATTCCGTGTTTTTCGAGCGAACTCTGTACCGCCATGCCGTTGATCACCGTGGCAAGCATACCCATGTGGTCGCCCTGCACCCGGTCGATGCCGGATTTTTCGACGGAAGCGCCGCGAAAGATATTACCCCCACCGATAACGATCGCAATCTCGGTACCCAGATCGTACACCTGACGGATTTCGCGGGCGTAGGTGTCGAGTACATTGAAATCGATGACCTGAGTCTTGTCGCCGCCGTTGAGGGCTTCACCACTGAGTTTGAGAAGAATGCGCTTAAACTTGGGTTGGGGCATGGGAAAGGGGGATCAAAAGAATTTCGTAAAAGTAAGGCTTGACTTGCCAGAATTACAAACAAATCAGGCAAACTCTATCAAGACTTCGTTTTTTTCGACGGTCGCGCCGGGTTCCACACGGATCGAGGCGATGGTCGCTTCGCCGGGCGATTTGAGGGCATTTTCCATTTTCATCGCTACCAGTACCAGCAGCGTGTCGCCTTTTTGTACCTGGTCACCGGGTTGCACGGCAATACTCTGAATCAGGCCCGGCATGGGTGCCTTTATTTCGTTGATCCTGGTATTGGCCGCCTGACTCATGCCCATACTTTCCAGCAATAAATCGAAACGGTTACGAGCCGAAGTGGTAAAAATCTGTCCGTTGATTTTCAGGATAACTGTTTTCTCGGCAGCGTCCTGGGCTACTACCTCGATGTTGTAAGACCGGTCGCGCCAAAGTACATGGTACCGGTTATCGCCCAAATCGGCCACATCGCCATCGAAGCGTGCGTCATCGAGGTACCAGCCGTCTTTTTCAGACCTGAGGTCGAATTCCTGAGATTCGTTAACTTTTATTTTTAGCATACCGGGATTGTATATTACGATACCTTTTCTATTTCCAAAGCCACTGCCTTCGCCCTACGTTTTCGATTGATCAGGTACACGCCTACCAGGATCACGGCCGTGCCCAGCCACTGTTGAATCCCGACGGTCTCACCGTCCAGAAGCCCCCAGGACAGCGCCACGATGGGCATGAGGTAGGTGACGGAGGCGGCAAACACCGCGCTCGACAACTGAATGACGCGATTGAACAACACCGACATCAAGCCCGAAGCCACCGCGCCCAATATCAATAAATAAGAGGTAGGCAATAGGTTGGCGGGTTCGGTAATTTTGCCCAAAAAACCGGTAAACAGGAGTATTCCAAAAGCCAGTGGCCCTACGCCAGCAAAAATCCAGGCCGTCGACACGACCGGCGACAGTCCACCGTAGTAGCGCGAGACGATGTTGATATTGAATCCGTAGCACATCGTGGCCAGCACGATGAACAGGGCGTAGTAGTTCACTTCCGTGATCGCGACGCCGCTTTTCGTAAAAATCAGCATCAACGCCCCAGCCAGGGCAATGACCAGTCCGATGATCTGCATACGATTGGTGCTTTTGGCAAAAAACAACACGCCGATAATCATCGTGAACATGGGTGCCACCGCATTGAGGGTACCGGCCAGGGCACTGCTTATTTGGCTTTGGGCAATGGCAAAGAAAAAGGCAGGAATTAGGTACCCCAGCATTCCCGGACGCAAAGAAAAGTCCGAGCAACGCTTTGGGGACGGTTTTGTAGGTGCGTAATAGTACCGGTACAAAGAAGATAAAGGCGAAAAACACGCGTCCGGCCGCTACCTCGGTGATGGAATACACGAGCAGACTTTTTTTGATCAGGATAAAGGAACTACCCCACACCGTGGCCAAAATCAGCAGTAAGCCCCAGACGTACAGAGGAGCCGGTTGCTCGGCGGTCGTCTCTTTCACATTCATGCGGCAGTCATTTCTATTTCGCCAAATACTTCGGCGATTTCGTTCAGGATGCCATCGATCTCCTCGGCCGACATACTTTGCACGAGCCGCATGCGGTAGGGTTTGAAATGGTCGAGGCCCCGGAAGTAGTTGGTGTAGTGGCGGCGCATTTCGAACAGGCCCGTGATTTCGCCCTTCCAGCGCACCGAGAAATCGAGGTGACGGCGGCAGACTTCCACACGCTCAGCCAAGCTCGGCGGGTCCAGGAGTTCGCCCGTGGCGAGGTAGTGCTTGATCTCGTTAAATATCCAAGGGTACCCAATCGACGCCCGACCGACCATGATACCGTCCACACCGTAACGGTTCTTATATTCGAGCGCCTTTTGGGGGCTGTCGATGTCGCCGTTGCCAAAAATCGGGATCGTTACGCGGGGGTTTTCCTTAATCCGGGCGATGAGCGTCCAGTCGGCGCTCCCCTTGTACATCTGTACGCGGGTACGGCCGTGGACCGTTAGGGCCTGAATGCCAATGTCCTGCAGTCGCTCGGCCACTTCCAGGATGTTCTTGGTACTTTCGTCCCAACCCAGACGCGTCTTGACCGTCACGGGCAAATGCGTGGCTTTCACGACGGCCTCCGTCATCCGCACCATCTTGGGTATATCCTGCAACAACGCCGCGCCCGCGCCCCGGCAGGCCACATTCTTGACCGGACAGCCGTAGTTGATGTCGACCAGGTCGGGGTGGGCGCGCGTGGCGATTTCGGCGCAGGAGCGCATCGTCTCGACATCGCTGCCGAACAGCTGAATGCCGATGGGCCGCTCGTATTCAAAAATGTCCAGTTTCTGCACGCTCTTCGCCGCATCGCGGATCAATCCCTCGGACGAGATAAACTCCGTGTACATCAGGTCCGCGCCGTTTTGCTTGCATACCGCCCGAAACGGCGGATCGCTCACGTCCTCCATAGGCGCCAGTAGCAAGGGGAAGTCGGGAAGTTGTATGTTGCCTATCGTTACCAATTGTTGCTGTTTATGTGTTTATTGGTTTATGTGTTTATTTGGGCTTTTGCAGCAAGCATCTTACACCTTGAATAAACGCAAACCAATTTCCGGGCCATAGCCTGAGCAAACGGTATCTGTTAGCGTGCTAAACAAATAAACACCTAAACAAATAAACATTTCCGCGTAAATTTACGCGAATTATGCAAGATACCAGCCCCTCAGTTTTGCCGTCACGCGTACCCAACACCGCCCGGGGCCTTCTGGTTCTGGTGGGTTTTATCCTGGTGGGGATGTCGGTGGGCAATATATTGGCGGTGATGTTGCTCTTCAAATTCCTGGCAGGTACCAGCGATGTAATGCAAGGTACCGCGCTGATCAGCAAGCTGCTGGAATCTCCCGAAGCAGTACCCAACGGCTGGAATGCGCTGATGTTTTTACAGGCTTTTTCGCACGTATTCACCTACCTCCTACCCCCGCTAGCCTACTGGTTCTACATCGAGCGCCGTACGCTGGACGATTTCCAGACTCGGCGCGATCCTTCGCCGCTGCTGTGGGGTATGGTGCTGCTGCTGGTACTTGCGTTCATGCCCTTCAATAGCCTGATCGTGGAGTGGAACGCGGGCATGTCGCTGCCCGACACGCTGGGGGGCCTGGAGGCCTGGATGCGCGAAAAGGAAGACCAACTGACCGGTGTGACGACTTTCCTGACCCAATTCGATACCATCGGGCAGTTCTGGATTGCGCTGCTGGTGATCGGCGTGCTGCCCGCGATTGGCGAAGAGGTACTGTTTCGGGGCGTTTTGCAACGCAAGCTCATGGAAAGCTGGACCAATCCGCACCTGGCGATCTGGGTGACGGCGGCTTTATTCAGCGCCATTCACGTGCAATTCTATGGTTTCTTTCCCCGGATGCTGCTCGGGGCGCTGTTCGGTTATCTTTATTTTTGGTCGGGAAGCCTTTGGGTCGCTATCTTCGCGCACTTCGTCAATAATGGTTTCATGGTGCTGATGTTGTACCTTCACCACCGCGACCTGATTGGTTACGACATCGAAAGCGAAGAGTCGGTACCATGGGCCCTGGCCCTGGGTTCGCTGGCCATTTCGGTGGCGCTGATCTTTTACATCAGACGAGTCAGGAGTTTAAGTACATAGTACTTGGTTCAGGAGTTCTTTGTATAAAAGACGTAAGGCCATTTTTTTGAAACGAAGAACCAGGAACCTTGTACCCCGAACTGGATTAAACAAATAAACCGCTGTGGCGGACCGACATCAACAAATAAACAACACATGGAGAATTGGGAGAATGTAATGCGCACCAAAAGCACAGCCAAAGCTGAAATCGCGCGGGGTATTTTGGAACAAAACGGCATCAATGCGGTACTTATGGACAGAAAGGATAACTACTCGGGTCACTTCGGGTACGTGGATGTCATGGTCCCGCTGGAAAATATCGAAGCCGCAAAAGCATTGCTGGTAGATGAAATTGAAACTGAGTGAACTCAACAACCTTGAACAGCGGATCATAGCGGGCTTATTCGGTTTTGTGGTCATCGTCGGGTCCATTTTGTACAGCGACCTGACTTTTGCGCTGGTGTTCGTCACGATCAGCATGCTCACGCAATTGGAGTTTTACAAATTGCTTGGACTGGACGGCAATCAGCCGCTGACCCACTACGGTACCTTATGTGGGGTGGTGTTGGTACTGCTCACCTATGTGATCGAGAAAGGGCTGGTCGGGTTTGAGAACTACTTCCTGATGAGTCCGTTGCTGGCGATGATCTTTTTCATCAAGCTCTACAAAAAAAAGGACCTGAAACCCTTCACCAACATCGGCTTCACGTTTCTGGGGCTGATCTACGTGGCGATTCCCTTTGCGCTCATCATCGTAATGGCCATGCGCGGGCGCGCCTACAACTACGAGATCATCCTGGGGAGTTTGCTACTGCTGTGGGCCACCGATGTCGGTGCTTACTTCGCGGGTACCAAGTTTGGACGGCGGAAGCTTTTTGAGCGCGTCTCGCCCAAAAAATCGTGGGAAGGCGCGGTTGGCGGGGCACTTTCAGCGGCGATCGTGGCCTTCGTGCTCGGCTTGTATTTCCGAACTTATGAGCCCTGGCACTGGTTCAGTATCGGGGCGATCATAGTAGTGACGGGTACCTACGGCGACCTGGTCGAGTCGCTATTTAAGCGTAGCATCGCCATCAAAGACTCCGGTACCACCATTCCCGGTCACGGTGGATTTCTGGATCGCTTCGATGGATTGTTGCTTTCGGCTCCATTTATTATTACTTTCTTGAAGTTATTCTCCTAGCCGTGCCAACCTTTTTACAAAGAAAAGGAACAATGAGGGAGTAGGCTGGGCGTTGGTATGACTTGGAAGAAACCGACGGACTGCGACCATACAACTAAATATAAGCGCTCGGGCCTTTTGCCCGAAGCCCAATTCTATCGCCACCATGAAAAATATCTTTCTCTTACTTTCTGTTGTTGCGCTTGCCAGTGTGTTCGGCACTAATGCCCAGGCGCAGGGCGAGCAGAAGGCGATTATTTTTACGGGCGTGGTGGTGGCTGACAAAAGCTCCGAGCGCTTGCCCGGTGCGTACATATTCATCCCAAAAGCCGGACGCGGTACGCTGGCCAATAGCGCCGGGTACTTTTCAGTTCCTGTGTTTCCCGGCGACAGCATCGTGTTCAGCTACACGGGCTTTAAAACGCAGTACACCGTGATTCCGAGAGGCTATAATCAGGAAACTTTCTCCGGTATTATCCAAATGCGGGAATCCGTGACGATGCTGGCCGAAGTCAGGATTTATCCTTACTCCACCGAAGAAGAATTCAAGAAGGCCTTCCTGGCTCTGAAGCTACCTGATCAGGAAGGGCTCGATGCGCTGGCCCGCAGTACCGATGTCAACTACATCAACCGGATGGCGGCCGAAATGGGCAACAATGCCCAGACCAACTACCGCTACACGATGGATCAGCAGTTGTTTGGCCGGGAATCAGCGGCTAACAAGGGGTTTGTGACAACCATGCCGTTTCTAAATCCTTTCGCCTGGGGTCGCTTTATCAAGGGTGTTCAAAACGGCGACCTCAAAAAGAAAGAGTACCGCAAGGATCTCAACCAAACCCCGCGCGCCGATATGTCGCGGCAGGATTTTATTAAGAAGTGAGAAAAGCGACAAAGTTCCAGAGCCACAGAGCCACAAAGTAATAAGCGGGTTGAAGGCTGACGGTCTACGGGGAACGGTTCGCGTATTTTTTGTAGTCCTTTTCCCCGTCTACCCCTCCCCCTTTCCACCTTTCCCCCCTTCGACCCATTCCAACAACGTTGCTTTTTTCCCATCGAAGACCCCATATTTTTTTTGGTTGACCCATTCGCCTAAGTTGATGTAGCGGGCTGAGGGGCTCACCTCGAGGTCGAGCGGGAGGTGGCGGTGGCCGAAAATGTAGTAGTCATGCGGGTCGCGGGCCTCGATCTCTTGGCAGTACAGGTAGAGCCATTCCCTGGCTTCACCCTTAAATTGCTCCTCCCCTTTTTTGGTATTTGATATTCGACTCCGGCGCGACCAGCCGTTGGCGATCCGCAGGCCTACGTCCGGGTGCAGTTGCCGGAATGTCCAGCGCGCCAGGGGGTTCTCGAACACTTTCTTCAATCCTTTGTATATCCGGTCGCCGGGTCCCAGTCCGTCGCCGTGGCCGACCAGCAGTTTTTTATCCGATCCCTCCGAACCGCTGAATCGGTATTCGACCGGAGCCCGGTGTATCGTGGCGCCCAGCTCGTGCTCGAAATAATCGGCCATCCACATATCGTGGTTACCGGTGAAGAAGATCAGTTCGATCCCTTCATCCGATAGTTCGGCCAACTTGCCCAGCAGGCGCACGAAGCCCTTGGGCACGGCGTGGCGGTACTCAAACCAGAAATCGAATATGTCGCCCACCAAGAAGATCATTTGGGCGTCGGTGCGGATGGCTTCCAGCCAACGCACGATGGTCTGCTCGCGGCGGCGGCTGCTGGCGGCATCGGGTACACCGAGGTGAAAGTCGGAGGCGAAGTAGGCTTTTTTTCCGGGCTGCAATACTACGGACTCAGACGGGAAGGACATGCGGACGGGTTTTGCTAATCGAGGCCGCAAGTTACGCGCTTGACGCCCGCCTTTACAAAAAAACGGCCTGCCGATTAATATTCCAAACCTCCCGATGGCCCTGAAATATGGCCCGACCGCTCATTTTGTGTTTCTCATAACGGCGTTTGATGTTACATTCAGCCCACATCAACCCACGGAATGAGCGGTACCCCGCCAATACGTATGACGCGCGACCTTGAACTGGAAATGGCCCGATTGGAAGTAAAGTTGCTGCGCGCTCAGTTCAACTCCCATTTCCTGTTCAACAACCTAAGCGCGGTAAACTACCGTATCCTGAATCACGAGTCGGCGGATGCGTCGAGATACCTGGGCGTTTTTTCGCGCTTGTTGCGACGCATGCTATCCGACTCGCGCGGCGACTTTGTAACGCTTTCGGAGGAAGTAGAAACGTTGCAGCTGTACGTCAAAATGGAAAACTTGCGCTTCGACCGCCGCATCGAGTTCGTGATTTCGATCGAGCCTG
The DNA here is from genome assembly GCA_963803495.1 of uncultured Cytophagales bacterium. GTDB lineage: Bacteria > Bacteroidota > Bacteroidia > Cytophagales > Spirosomataceae > Persicitalea. Next base: position 4,365,500 of record CAWDMP010000002.1, on the reverse strand, counting down.
GAGTAGCGCCTGACTTGATCCAACTGCCCTCGATGATGCTGCATACCTACTTAGAAAACGCGATCTGGTGTAGTCTTAGGCCCGGCAATAGCGCCTATACCATCCGGCTGCTTGTGGCCCTTCGGGGTGGTAAGCTTCATCTATCGCTGGAAGATTTTGGGGCCGAAACGCCCGGCATCGAGTCGCGCAACGTACCGGCGCAGCAGGAATTGAGCCTGAGCCTGGTCGAGGACCGCATGCGGCTACTCAACGAACGCTACGGTACCGACATCGAAGTGCAAACCAGGCACACGGTAAGCGAAACAGAGCGCAACCGCGTAAGCGTATCGTTCACTCCTTTTTATATTAAAAATATCAATCAAGTAACTCAATACTAATCTATTGGCCTTGCAAAAGCCAAAGTTAGGGGTTAAATTCACCTGCCACGATTAGCGCCCTCCGACTTATCTTTCCTAAACCCACCAAGAAATGAAAGCCATTCTGGTCGACGACGAAGTACATTGCACCGAAAGCCTGGACATCCTCCTCCGAACCTACTGTCCGGAAGTGGAGGTGGTGGGGAAGTTCAACCGACCTGAGGAAGCATTACCCGTGCTCAACCAGGAGAAGTTCGACGTACTCTTTCTGGATGTAGAGATGCCGGTTTACAATGGTTTTGAGCTACTCAACCGGGTGGAGAAAAAACCTTTCGATGTAGTGTTCACGACGGCCTACGATCAATTTGCGGTGAAAGCCTTCAAATACAGCGCTTTCGACTACCTGCTCAAACCCATCGATGGCGACGAACTGGCCGCCTGCGTGACCAAGCTAAGCGAAAAAATCCGGCAGGGCGACCTGGAAAGTCAGCTTGATTTCCTGCGTTCAGTGCTCGTGCGCGAGCAACAGACACCGCAGCTCATCGCGCTGCCTACTACCCAGGGACTGGAGTACGTGCCCATTTCGGAGATCATCCGCTGCGAATCCGATAGCAACTATACCCGGATTTTTCAGAACGAAGGTAATCCGACGCTGATATGCCGCACGCTCAAGGAAGTGGAGGAATTGCTGGAAGGGGCCAATTTTGCCCGCATCCACCATTCGCACCTCATCAACCTCGACCATCTTAAAAAACACGTTAAATCCGACGGGGGCTATGCCGTGATGTCCGACGGTAGCGAGATTGCCATCTCGCGTAGCCGCAAGGACGTGCTGGGTAACTTACTTAAAGTGCGCTCATTTCGGCACTAATAACGTCGCTTCGCTGCTGAAAATACCGTTCACTAAAAGCTACCAATAACCAAGCTATAATTTATTTAAATTGAAACTGGATCAACGCAACTTATTAAAAATCAGGTCATGAAAGCACTAAAACGCAACTCGTTCATTTTACTTGTTGGCTTACTCGTCACATTTGAGGCCACCGCCCAGGTAGTAATTCGCAATCCAAAGAGAACGGCGGAACGCCAGGCCGAAAATCGCGCCAACCGCCGCATCGACCAAACCATCGACAAGGGGTTCGATAAATTGGAAGAAGGTATCGGCAGCATTTTCAAGAAAAAAGATAAAAAGAAGAAAAAAGATAATGACCAGGATGAGCGAGACGACGACCGTCGTGACAACGATAATGGTAACGACAACGACCGCAACAATGGCGGTGGACGGATGTCAGGCAGCGATATGAATGGCAACGCCGGCAACGATGCCCCCGTCGAGCCGGAGAAGGCGGCTTTTGCATCGTACAGTAAGTTTGATTTTGTGCCCGGTGAGAAAATAGTGGCCTTAGATGATTTCTCGCAAGATGCCCTGGGCGATTTTCCGGCGCAATGGAATACCAACAGCAGCGGCGAAATCGTCACGATCGAAGGCCTGGAGGGGAGGTGGCTCATGATTCAGAAGGCAAAAGGTTCTTACATCCCGGATTTTGTGAAGGAGTTGCCCGAAAACTTCACATTCGAGTACGATTTTGTTTACAACGGCATCGACAATGAATATGCTTACCAGCAAGAATTGTCCACCGTCTTTCACGAAGTGGAAAAAAACGACCTCAAAATTGGCGAAGCCGCAGCGGGGCGGGGAGCCATTTTTCGGATAGCTGCGTCTACCGGCGGCCGAAGCGGCGTTTCAACCGTATATCTTTCCCAAACCGATAACGAGGGCCGAAAAACGGACCTGGCGGGGCAACGAAAGATGAGTTCCACCTTCAGTATCGATAACAACGGTCGATTCTTCCATGTGGCCATCTGGCGGCAAAAGCAGAGGCTGAGGGTTTATATCGACGAAGAGAAAGTGTTTGACCTGCCCCGGATATTTCCTGAGGACATCAAGCTGAACGCCATGCGATTTTTCGGTAGCATGTCGCGTCCCGATGACCAATTTTTCATCGCCAACGTCCGCCTGGCCGTAGGTGCGCCCGACACGCGCTCCAAGCTCATCACCGAGGGCAAGTTCGTGACCACGGGCATCACCTTCGATGTCAACTCAGCCAACATCAAGCCTGAGTCCTACGCTGTGTTGAAAGACATCGCCGAGACTTTGCAGGAGAACGCATCGGTCAAGGTCAAGATTATCGGCCATACCGATTCCGACGGCGAAGCAGCGGCCAACCTTGAACTTTCGAAGAAGCGCGCCGAGTCGATAAAGGAAAACCTGGCCACTCAGTTTGGCATCGACAAGAGCCGTCTTGAAACCGACGGCATGGGCGAAATCGCGCCCGCTGCCGACAACAAAACTTCCGAAGGTAAAGCCAACAACCGGCGGGTGGAGTTTGTGAAGATGTAGGTAACAGCGTTTCACTCCGGCAACTGATATCGGATCTGCACCGAGGTACCTGCCACCTCGCCCTCGGGCGTGACGACGTCTTGCACCGTGATGTCGATTTGGGAAGAGAAATTTTTGTTAAAAAGCTCCACGCGTTTGTTGGTGATCTGCATCCCGAACGATTTTTTGTGCGTGGCCGAGCGGCTCTTCATCTGACGCGCTTGCTGACGTCCTACGCCGTTGTCTTCTATCACGAACCGACAGGCATCGGCCTCTTCGGATATCCTGATTGTCAGCTGCTTGTCGGGACGGTCGCTGTGCAGCAGGCCGTGCCAGATGGCGTTCTCGGCGAAGGGCTGCAACAGCAACGGCGGCACAATGATCCCCTCGGTATCCATCCCCTCGGGTACCTCGATGCAGTACTCGAAGCGCTCGCCGAAGCGCTTGGCTTCTATTTCCAGGTAAAGCCGCAGGGCTTCCAATTCTTCGCTGAGCGGAATGGTATTCTGCCGGGAATTTTGCAACACCATGCGCAACAGCCGGGCGAACTTACCCAGGTAGTCGCTGGCTTTGTCGTTCTCGTTGTTGAGCACGAAGTACCTGATGGTGTTGAGGCTATTGAAAATGAAGTGCGGGTTCATCTGAGCCCGTAGCGCCTGCATTTCCATTTCACTGAGTTGGTACTCAAACTCGGAGCGGAGGTTGGCCTCTTTCTGAAATTGCAGGGCGTCCGATATTTCCATCACCTCGCGGGTCCGCTTGTCGAGTTTCTCTTTCAACTGACGGTTGGCTTTTTCAGACATATCGCGATTGAGCTGCAGCTGACCGATGTAGGCCTTCTGATTGGCGTTGCGCTCCCGCCCCAGCACCCGCACGTTGTAGCCCAACGCGAAAGAGAAACACATGATTTCGCCCAGCACCCCGATTTGAAAATAGCTGACGGGCATCAGGCTGGCGTGGGCGTCGATTACGTTCAGACTAGCCAGAGTAGACAAAATAACGCCCGTAAAGAAAGAACAAGTTACCGACCAGGAAATAGCTCAACAGAGGTGAGCGGTTTTTCTGAATTACCCTGAACAGCATCACAACGTTGAACAACAGGAGCACGACGCGGTCGAATGCCAGTGCTTTCAATTCAAACTCACGGTTCCAAACCAGGCCTGTCACCACCGCCAGCACGATCGCGTAGGCGATTAGGGCTTTCCAGAAGACGCTCAGAAAGCGGTCGAGCCCGGGGTCGAAATTGGCGACGCGGAGCAGCCCCATACTGAACCGGATGTAGAGGGCGGTGTAGAGCATTTGGAGTGGTTCGTTGAGCAGCGAACTCAACTTGGGGAAGCCGCTCACAAAGTACCCTATGAAAAACAGCGAATCGGTTTTGGCGCAGAAGTACAGCCCCACCCCGCCCAGATACAGCCCGTAAAACAGGTACAGCCGGTCGCGGGTCATGATGTACAAAAACGCAACGAATAGAAAAATGGCCAGGACCGCGCCCAGAATAAAGACGCTGAGGTACACCCCTTCGAAACTATTGGCGTACTGCGCCCAAAAATTGGCTTTGAGACTTTCCTCGTCGATAAGCCGAAGGCCGGGATCGACCGCTCCGAAGTACCCCTCCTGAATCTTGATTAAAAGCAGAGTCTCCTTTCCGGCGGCCAGGTCGATGGGGAGCAGCAGGTTGCTGTGCCGGTAAGGTACCTGCCAGTACGAAATCATGGCGCCCAGTCGTTCGTGCTGCCAGCTACGGCCCGCGTCGGTCGAGATATACACCTCCACTTCGTCGTTGCCGTAGGGGGTGGTGAGTACCTTGCGCTGCTTGCTGTCCAAGTCGTTGTATAAGGCCAGTCGAAGCCAATGCACCCCGGCAGAATCCATTTTCGACTCTTGGAAACGACCGTAGGTATCGGCTTGCAGCGTGTCGGTTGGCGTGGTTCCGGTCGGCGTGGTGCGCCAGGCGGCTATAGCGACCAGCGTAGTGTCGGTGGGTAGTGAAGAAAGCGGGATCGCAGTACCCGGCGACTGAGCCCACAGCAGGCCCGCGCTGGCGAGCCAGGCCAGTACCGTAGTACCAAGAGATTTTCGCATCGTCTGCGCCATCGGAGCTGGTTTTCTTAATCGCTCGCTAAGATACGCAATCGGGGATTGACAATAAATTCGGAACTTCAACCTTTGATTTACCGGTTCATCCTCATTTTCTTTTGTATCTCGAATGAAACAACGCTTACTACTGTGCTGCCTATCGTTCATTCTGGTCGCGCAGGTCTTTGCCCAAACCAAGTCCGCCGGAAAAGCCCCGACCGATGCTTACCGTAATAGCCAGTGGAAACCCGCCCAGGGCAAGTACTACTTCAGCCACGCGCTGGTTTATGAGTACACTAACAAAGTAGACGGTACCGACGGCGAACTCTGGATATTCGTGGATCCGGCTACGGGTACGATGTGCTTTCAGCGTGAAAGTAGTTTTCGGGCGTCGGACGACATGAACGAGCACATTCTGGCCCTACCCAACGGCCAGGTGATTGCATGTGGCACTACCGAAACGGGCAAGAAAATCAGGGAATCGTTCCAGAATCGAGCCGTAAAACCGGAACCCGATGAGGTACAGTTTCAGCGCGAAAATTTCCGCGATCAGTGCAGCCCAACCGGTAATCGGCGCGAAGAATTCGGCTGGACGAGCGAAGGAGTACGTGCTTGACCTACCTCAAAACCAGTGAAAAAACCAAGCTATGGCTAGCCGAGGTACCGTTCGGCGTCTACCCACTCTACGCGTTCGACGAGTGGGGTGGAGAGGCGCAATTACCTGTTTCGTTCAGCTACACCTACCTGCTGTCGCCCAATACGCTGGTAGTCGAGTCGGACGATGAATACGGATCTCTCAAACTCAAAAGCTATGGTCCTAGTCCTTACTATTTGAATTTGAACGACTACGCCAAGCAGTATTAATAAAAATCCGGCGGCCTTGGTGAGAGCCGCCGGAACAAACCTTTGGTATTGAAGTTGCGCCTCTCCGAGGCTAGAACCCATTTGAAATATTCCTTTCTACAAAGCTTGCGCCTCTCCGAGGCTTAGTAGATGTAGATGTCTTTTCTGACAACTGTCGAGTGCTACCCCGCCGCTTGCTGCTCAGCCTGTACTTCGGCCAAGGGCCGGAAATTGGGCGGAATGGCCTCTTCGGTCGCGCCCGCTTCGTAGGGAAACACGTCCAGAATCGGCGTCAGGTTCAGGTCGGTCGTCTCGTAAGGGATCAACATCGTGCGCTGACTCTCGGTGATGCGCTCGAGCGCCTGGGTGATGTCTTTGGCGTTGAGTAGTACGTAGTTCGTTATCTTCTTTTCCTTCCCGCTCTTCTCGTCGATCGAGTAGAAAGACCACCTTGGCCTTGTACCACTTGTCGCCGCCTTCGAAGGTGAGCAGGTCAGCGAGGCGCATCCGCGTGATGGCCGTGACGGTGAAGTCCGAGGTACCCGTCACGATTTGGCCGTAAAGCCGCGCTTCGGCTTCGGTGTAGGTGAGGGCATCTACCAGGTACGCTTCGTTGGTCGTTTTTAGTCTACCGTTTTCGTCTTCTTTCTGAAATCTGATTTTTCCTAGGTACCAGCTGGCCATGAAATCAATTTTGAATGAGTGAATTTTGAATGAGTGAATAAAACGGATCGTTTTAAACAAAAAAAGAGGTAGTCGGGGTTGGCCGGGCTACCTCTTTACTGGGAGCAAAAATAGCTTTTTTTCTCCTTCTGAGCGAGAAAATACTGTACTTTTCTCAGGGCTCGGTAAGACTTGACGCTGAGTGTTTTCCAGGCTTCCGAAGGTACCAGGAAGATCATACCTTTAAACCCATTTCCAAAAATCCGGTCATGAAGACTGTGCAGCGGAGCCTGAAAGCAAAATAAATCGAACGTAACTTGCGGTACCCGGCGTTCTAGCTGACAAAATCTTTTCATTAATATCCAGTAGTTCACATCCAGAAACTCATTTCATGAAAAAAATAACCAGTGCCATCGGCCTGCTGGCCATCGTCGTTTTGTTTGCGCAATGCGGTGTCAATAAGCAAATCAAGGAAGCCAAGACGCTAGGCGATTGCCGATACGCCATCACATCGGTGGATAGTATTTATCTGGCGGGAATCGATGTCAGCGAATTCAGAAATATTAAAAGCGTCAAGGACTTTGACCCCTTGAAGTACCCTCAGCTGGGCCTGGCGCTGTTGCGCAAGAAGGTACCGCTGGACTTGCGCGTCAACCTCGACATCAACAATCCCACCAAAAACCTGGCGGCGATCAACCAGTTGGAATACATCGTGATGCTATCCAAAAGCGAGGTGTTTCGGGGTATTCTGAACCGCCGCATCGAGGTGTACCCCGGCACGGGTAGTACACAGGTACCGGTGAATCTGAGTACCAATGCCTACGACCTACTCTCCAACGACGACACCCGCGAAAGTTTCATTGCCATGATCCAGTCGCTCTCCGGCAAGTCCGATAGCCAACCCGCCGTCCTGACCGTCAAGATCAAACCTACCCTGGCCGTCGGCGACAAACAAGTCAACTACCCTGGATACATTACGTTCGATCAGGAGATTACGAGTAATATGGTCATTGGGCGGTAACGTTCGGCTTCATGGGTAGAAAGGTAAGCAGTAAAGGGTCGAATTTGATGAACAAACAAACTCCTTAACTTCTTGGCCCTTCACCTCCCCAAACCTAAATTCCTGCCTTCAACTTCCCCTTATACACCGACTTGAATTTCTCGTAACGGGGTTTTGATACGTTTTGGACGTAAGGATTGCCGGGGTTGTGCTCGACATAGTCCTGGTGGTACCCTTCGGCGCGATAGAATTGATCCAATTGCTTGACCTCCGTCACGATTTTGCCATTGTAAGCGGTCCTTGTTCATTTCGGCCGTCACACGGTCGGCGATTTCTTTCTCTTCGGGCGTTTGGTAGAACAGGACCGAACGGTACGAAGTACCGCGGTCGGGGCCCTGCCGGTTGAGGGTCGTAGGATCGTGCGACAGGTAGAATACCCGCGTCAATTCTTCGTAATCGACTTTGGTGGGGTCGTAGTACACGAGTACCGTCTCGGCGTGGCCTGTGGTTTCGGTGTTGACTTTGTCGTAGGTAGGGTCGTTGGTAGTCCCCCCCGCGTAGCCCGAAATCACCGAATCGACACCTACTACGGCCTCGAAAACTTCCTCGGTACACCAAAAGCAGCCTTCGGCAAATGCCGCCGTGGCTTGCCCCGTCTCAGTATTGGCTACGGTCACCGCCCGCACATCGCTGTTGTCTTTCCCTTGGTTGTTCATGGTTTCGCAAGAGGCCGCGCCGAGCATCAGACTGGCCGCCGCTACGGCGAATGATTTGTATAGGTTCATGTTTTAGTCTATTTTTAGTGTTTATGTAAAAGACACAAAACGTCCGGGCGGCGTTTTGTGTTTCATCCTTATTGAAACTACCTACTCGAACCGGATGCCCGACATCATGACCCCACACGAAACCACAATTCCACTCCCCCGTATCAAATCAACCCCGATCGGGAATAAGGGGCTTTGGGCGGCGACGCTGGTGCTGCTTGCGTGGCTGGGCTCGCTGGCTTTTTTGTTAAACTACCCGTTTTCGTTTTCCGATCCGCTGGTCTACGTCTTTGTGCTGGTGCAAATGCACCTCTATACCGGTGTGTTTATCACAGCCCACGACGCTATCCACGGCGTGGTAGCGCCCGATCGTCCCCGGCTCAATAACGCGATCGGCTGGCTGTCGGCCAATTTGTTTGCTTTCAACGGCTATAAGACCCTGTCTGGCAACCACCACGAACACCACCGCCACTCGGGTACTTTCGATGATCCCGACTACCACGCGGGAAACGCTAATTTTTTCATGTGGTATTACAGCTTTTTGAAGGAGTACATTTCCTGGAAGCAGATTCTGCTTATGGCCGTCACCTACAATGTGCTGAAACTGGTATTTCCGATGGAAAACCTGATCGCTTTTTGGATGGTGCCGGCGGTGCTGAGTACCTTCCAGCTTTTCTTTTTCGGTACCTACCTCCCCCACCGGGGTGAGCACGACAACGCGCCGCACAATGCCCGGAGCCAGGGCCTCCACCACGTGCGGGCTTTTTTGAGCTGCTACTTTTTTGGTTACCATCTGGAACACCACGCCTATCCTTACCTTCCCTGGTGGCGCTTGCCCAAAGCGCGCGAGACCGTGGCTAAGTACCTGGAACACCAATCTGAACCCCTACCCGTATGAAATCGATCTCTTTATTCTTGCTATCCCTCCTACCTGTTTTTTCCGCGCTGGCGCAGAATCTCAAATCGCCGGAGGTCAATATCATGGCTAAGGTCAAGGCCGGTATGCCGAAGACGATGGATTTGCTGAAAGAGGTAGTCAACATCAACAGCGGCACGCTGAACCATGCGGGCGTCAAGGCGGTCGGTGAGGTATTCAAGCGCGAATTCGACGCGATGGGGTTCCAGACGGAATGGGTTTCGCTGCCCGATTCGCTCAATCGCGCCGGACATTTTGTGGCTACGCGCAGAGGTACTCAGGGCAAGAAGCTTTTTTTGATCGGGCATTTGGATACGGTATTCGAGAAATCCATGCCTTTTACGCCCTACACCCAACTCAATGACTCGACCGCTACCGGGCAGGGTGTCAACGACATGAAGGGCGGTGATGTGATGGTCGTGGCGGCGCTAAAAGCCCTGCACGCCGACGGCTTGCTCGATAACACGTCTATAACGGTCTACTTTACGGGCGACGAAGAAAGTTCGGGCAAACCCACCTCGGTGAGCCGCGCCGACTACATCGAGCGCGCCAAGGCAGCCGAGATAGCGCTGGGTTACGAAACGGCGCAAAGCTTCGGCATAGCGGCCACGGCGCGGCGCGGTGCAAGTGGTTGGGAGTTGGTTACTACGGGCCAAACGGGCCATTCGTCGGGCGTTTTTGGCAAGCGGGCGGGCTACGGCTCGATTTACGAAGCGGCACGGATTCTGAACGAATTCCGCGAAGCACTGAGTACCGAGCAGTACCTGACCTTCAATCCGGGTCAGATTGTAGGCGGAACCGAAGTGAGCTACGATCCCAAAACGGCCAAAGGCGAGAGCGTCGGCAAGACCAACATCGTAGCCCAAAAAACGATCGTTACGGGCGACTTGCGTTTTTTGACCGAAACCCAAAAAGAAAACGCCCGCACCAAGATGCGGGCAATTGTGCAGGATCACCTGCCCGGTACCTCGGCCGAAATCACGTTCAGCGACGGTATCCCCGGTATGGAGCCTAAGGCAGGTAATCAAAAAGTATTGGACGTGTTGGACCAGGTGAGTCTCGACCTCGGCATGGGTCCCGTCGAGGCGGGTGATCCCGGCTCGCGCGGCGCGGGTGATATTTCCTACATCGCTGCCTACGTTGACTGCCTCGACGGCCTGGGCGCCTCCGGCAGCGGGGCCCACGCGCCGGGCGAGACGATCAATTTGAAAGAGTACCCGGCCCTGATTCAGCGCTCGGCGTTGCTGATGTACCGGCTGACGCGTTGATGATTAAAAATTTTATCGCGGTTTTGCTGCTATGTGGCTTCCATCTTATGTAGTCGATCCCCTAAAAGGGGATTGTTAATATTTCTTGTAAAAAAGCTTCTGTCGTCACTACTTTTACAAATGGGAAGTCTACCTTTTTCAGTTGGTTGTAGTGTTTATCATCCGTAACCAAAAAATCTGCTTGTCCATTAAGGGCGCAATCCACAAACTTGTTATCGTCCGCATCCTCTGAGATTAGAGCCCATTTGAAATACACTTGAATTTTTTCTAAGTCTGGCGAACGCATCAACAGATTACCAATATTATCTGCCACTACGTGATTGGTCTTTTCCTCTATCTTTTCTCAAGTACTCGCTTATTATCTCGTTTGAAACGAGAAGTTTGATTTTTACAAAGAGTAGAGCGTCAAAAATTGGGCGGTACTTCGATTTCTTACCGATCGATACCAGTAAGCTATTAGTGTCCAGAACAATCCTCAGGGGCACGAACATGGTCATTCTGCACCTTTTAACCAACCATCCATAGTATCGTTCGACCAATTATTCAAGTCCCACAACCTATCCATTTCGTTCGAAGCTTTTTCAGCAAAATGTCGGGTAAGCAGTCGTCTCACTTCTATGAGTTCATCTTCTGGCAAGTTCAAGCTGAAAATCTGCAATAGTTCTACTTGCAGATTTGAGAGTGGTTTATCTATGATATTCATATTATTTCTGATCTTTCTCTCAATTTAGCAAAATTTTATAGAGATGTAGTACAGCTCTATCGTAAAAGAAACGATACGCCCAGCCTGAACCCATTGGTGTCGCCAAAATTTCTGGGGCTGTTCAGGCTTTTGGAATACAGCAGATCGATGCTACCACGCTTCCCTACCTTAAAACTAACCCCCAGGGCGGCTTTGGAAGTAAAATTATTGCCGCTTGCACTCGTACTCAAACCGCTGAATGCTGTACGATCGCCCGTAATGACGTTCCAGCCCGCCGATGCCTGTACGAAGGGCTTGACCTTCCAATCGGTAAAGTAACAGCGGGTGAATACTTCCGGCGTATAGTGTTTAAGATGGTACTCCGTAAAAGTGGGTTTGGAAGGAATTGACGAAGGAGTGTACGACTCAAATCGAAGGTTATGTTCGCCGTAGGAGAATTGCACCCCCACCAGCAGTCGATTCGCTACGAAGTACCCTCCCTGTCCGGTAAGCGACCAGAGGCTGTTGGTACTTCCTGATCGGCCGCCAAATCCCCCCATACCGATTAGTCCGACCATGAACTGCCCTTTCTGCATCGTTTTCGGTGCTTCTTTCACGGTAACGATTTCGGGATTGTCCACTTCTTGCGCTATGGTTGGAGTACTTGCGCAAATGGACAGAAGTAAAAACATTAGCCTTTTCATTGCCGTTTAAGTTTTCGATGAACAATTAATTGTGGTTTTGATATATGCCCTGATGCAAAGGCGCTGCAATTGGTTGGAACCACACAGTGAATATCGACCACTATTTTTAATAAAAATGAAAAAGAACCTCACGCTACCCATACTACTTTTGACACTTAGCTTCCCGCTGTTTCTGGGCTGCTCGACTTCCTCTTCTCAACAAACAAACATTGCCGAAACCTCAGTCGATACCAGCGTGTACGGCCAGATGACCGCCACCTACGACGGCATTGGTAAGACCTATTTCGGCCGTGAAATTGCCCACGTTATGGGCTTCGGCGGCGCGAGTTGGCTGGAACGCGACGAGCGGCAGGAGGAAGAGAATACGGCGCTGGCGATTAGTAAACTACCCATCGACGCCAATAGCGTCGTGGCCGACATTGGGGCCGGCACCGGGTACTACACATTCAGGATTGCAGACAAGGTACCACAAGGGAAAGTGTACGCCGTGGATGTGCAGGATGAGTCGGTGCAGTACCTGCGAAAAAAAGCCGGGCAACTGGGCTTAAACAATGTAGAAGTAGTAAAAGGCAGCGCGCAATCGCCTAACCTACCGGATGGTTCGGTGGACCTGGCGATTATGGTCGATGTGTACCACGAACTGGAATACCCGTACGAAATGATCCAGGCGCTCCGCAAAGCGCTGAAACCTGACGGGAAAATTCTGCTGCTCGAGTACCGCAAGGAAGATCCGTCCATTCCGATCAAAGAACTTCACAAACTCAGCGTAAAGCAGGCGAATAAAGAAATGAATGCGAATGGATTCAAGCTGGTGCAAAAAGGTGATTTTCTGCCGATTCAGCATTTTCTGGTGTACCAGGTACAACGCTGACAGCATCTTGAACGCTGTCAGCGTCAAAAAAGAAAGCGGCCGCCGGAACAATCCCAGCGGCCGCTTTTTACTTAACGTCGACCAGAGACAGCCGAGCGATAGAACTATCCACTGTCAATTGTCAACTAAACTTACATCGCGCCGTTCACGAACTCGATCGTATCCACCGCGAATAGCGGTTTGCCTTTCGGGTCGGCGTTCTTGAACACCAAATACATATCGCGTTGGCGGTTGTCGGCGGGTACCTGGATCGGAATTTCCACTTCCCCCGTGGTACCCTGCTTCACGTCGGCCGAGCCGATGCTTGGGCCATTGGGCGAATCGAGGTGTACTTCGAGCGTACCGCCTGCCGTCATGCCTTCGGCCGTGAACACGGCGGCTTTCAGCTTGCTGATGCCCGTGAGGTCAATGTCTTTGAAGACGATGTTGCTGTTGTTGGTATTGGCCACGATCACTTCCGAGCCCGTCGGCAGCTTGTACTTCATGTAGTTCTTGCCCGCATCCATCGCGGTAGCTTTCATCTTGGCGGGGCGCAACGCGACGGACTTGGTCGTCGTCAGCGGGCCAATGGTACCATTGCCTTTGTCGGTGTAGCTGGCCGTCAGAATGTACGAACCGACTTTCTCTTTCGTCTCGGGCGTGAAGGTACTCGCCAGCGGCTCGCGCTTCACCTGCTTTTTCTCATTAGCCAGCGACAAGATGTACTTCACCATATCCTGCGACTCCTCGGGCTTTAACTGTGGGTGAGCCGCCATTGCCTGTTCGCCCCACACGCCGCCACCGCCTTTGATCACTTTCTCGGCCAGGTACTTCACGGCGTTCTTGTCTTTCTGGTACTTCTTGGCCACGTCCATGTAAGCCGGTCCGATGGATTTCTTGTCGATGCTGTGGCAGGCTTTGCAGTCGCTCAGTTCGATTAGACGCTTGCCCGTCGCGAAGCCGGTGTTGGCCTGGTGGCCCTGGGCCATCATCGTTTTGTCGTAGCCTTCCATATAATCCAGTGTTACCAGGACATCGTTTTTGTCGACGCCTTTGGTCAAGTCGCCATCCTGCTTGTCTTTTACCTTTACATCATAAGCGATCGGCTTCTTGTCGAAGTAGAAAGACTGATTTCCCTTCACAGCAATCTCCACCTCAGGTACATCGTTACCTGCTTTCACGAGCACGTTGGAAGTGGCCGCGTTGCCCTTGGCATCGGTCACTTTGAGCGTGGCGGTGTATTCGCCGGGTTTGGTATAGGTGTAAGTCGGGTTAGAGGAAGTACTTTTCGGTAAGCCGGGACCAAAGTTCCACTCGTACTTCACGTTGTCTTTATCGTAATCCATGGAGCCTTTCGAAGAAAAGGCCACGTTCAGAGGTACACCGCCTACCGTTTTGTCGGCCGAGGCCACCGCCACGGGGGCGCGGTTGCCGGCGTTGTAGGTGATGTGCGACAGCCGTGCTTCGTCGTTCTGGGCAAACCAGTTGGTGCCGTATTCGAGGATGTAAAGCGAGCCATCGTTGGCAAACTGCATATCGATCAGGTGATTGAAGTTGGCGTTGGGCATGAAGCGCTCCATCGACACGAAGTCACCCTCGGGCGTCATCGTCACAGGGTTGACCCAGCCGCGCATCCACTCGTAGGCAAAGAATTTGCCATCATAGTACTTCGGAAATTTCACCTTCGAATCCTTATAGTCGTCGTAGTAGTACACCGGACCGCCCATCGCGTTGCGTCCGCCCTTCCCGACGATGTCGCCAAACTCCGGCGACTCGGCGTAGGGATAATAGATGAATGCCTTCTGCGCGGGGGGTAATTCTTTCAATCCCGTGTTTTTAGGCGAATCGTTGATCGGCTTCGCCGCATCGTACTTCGGGCCCGACTCTTTAGTCGCAAAATCATAACGGTTGTAGGCCCGGTTGTCGGCCACGAACAGCGGCCAGCCGAAGTACCCGGCCTTGCGCGCCTGGTTCATTTCGTCGTGCCCGCGCGGGCCGCGACCTTCCCGGTCTTCACCCGCGTCGGGGCCTACTTCTCCCCAATACAGATAGCCATTGCGCTGGTCGACCGAAATACGGTACGGGTTGCGATTGCCCATCACGTATATTTCGGGCCGGGCGTTAGGGGTGCCTTTTGGGAAGAGATTGCCTTCGGGGATGTCGTAGCCTTTGTCGGCGCGGGGCTTGATGCGCATGATTTTACCCCTCAAGTCATTGGTGTTGGAGGAAGTTTCCCGTCCGTCGAAGCCGATCATTTCGGGCCGCGCATCCATCGGGCCGTAGCCGTCGGACTTGAACGGATTGACGTCGTCGCCTGCCGACAGGTACAGATTGCCCTTGCTGTCCCAGGCTATGGAGCCACCGGTGTGGCAGCAGTCGATGCGCTTCACGGGAACGGTCAATAGGTTTTCCTCGGAGGAAAGCAACAGTGTGTCTTTCGCCATGTCATACTTGAAGCGCGAAAGGTGCTGGGCTGTATCGGCTTCGGTGGAAGGCGGTGAGTAATATAGGTACACCCATTTGTTTTCGCTGAACTTCGGGTCAACGTTCAGGCCCATGAGACCATACTCGAATTTAGAATAGACGGGTACTTCGGCCACTACCTTCGTTTTGCCCGTCTTGGGGTTGTAAAGCTTTACCTTGCCCTTCCGCTCGGCAAAAAGTACCCGCTGATCGTCCAGCACAGCCAGTTCGGTGGGCTCGTCAAGTTGATCCACCAGTACCTTGCGCACGAAGCGATTCTCTTCGGGGCGCGACTTGGTGTAGTCGAGCTTGTCAGCCATGGCCCACTTCAAGCCATTCAACAGGTGCTTGCGGTACACCGGGTCGGCGTAGGTGTCGTCGTTGTGGCCGAAGTTGGTGTAAAATGCCTTGCCGCCGTCAAACTCGTGGAACCAGGACATTGGGTGGTCATCACCCATTTGGCCTTCAGTGTAGGTCTTTTCGTCGATTTTGACGAGTACCGTTACGTCTTTGTTAAAATTCTTGAAGTCGTAAAACTCGTCCCGCACTTTCCAGCGATCGGGAAAACCCTCCATCGAAGGGTGATTGCGGGCCACGACGTAGGCTTCGGCGTCCTGCACGTTGTTCTTGGGGTGACTGGCAAACTGCGCCCCGGCCAACTTGTTGTACCAGGCCCAGTCGTACTCGGTATCGGTGGCCGCGTGAACGCCCACGTAGCCGCCGCCGGCCTGAATGTAGCGCTCGAAAGCGACTTGCTGCTGCTCGTCCAGCACGTCGGCCGTGGTACTCATCCACACGACTGCGCTATATTTTTTCAGGTTTTCGTCGGTGAACATGTCGGCGTTCTCGGTGGTGTCCACGGCAAAGCCGTTTTCCTTACCGAATTGCATAATGAGTTTTTGGCCCACCGGAATGGATGCGTGGCGGTAGCCCTTGGTCTTGGAAAACACCAACACGCGCTTGCCGCCGGACTGCGCCGAGGCAAAGCCGACGCTCAGCCCACAGCAAACCGCCAAAGTCAGCAAGCCACTGTGAATGAATTTTTTACAAAAAATGTACATGGGTTATGATTGATTAGGAATTGAATACGGAAACAGGACAGTCGGGAGGGTGAGTTGTTTAACTGACACTTCAAAGGTAACTATCAAAACTTGTTTTTTGGGGGGAATGTTATGGTTTTTTTGCGAAAAAAGCCTGTGAATCACCGATTTTTAAATTGAAAAAGCGGCGTACCCCAGGTCAGGTACACCGCTTTTGTTACGGTCGATTTATTTGCTTCGCTACTTCACCGCGAGTTTTATCTTCTTTATCAATACAGGGATGCACAATCTTGGCGGGCAGTCGTTGGGACTGGCGCGTTTGATGACGGTGAGGGTGAGCGTGTCAAATGCTCCTCCGGGATAAATTCTGTCATAAGGAATCCGCATCACGAATTTGTATTCTCCAGGGGCGATCAATCCGCTTACTTTTCCAGAATTAGTTAAGGTAGCAGGGTTGCCCGGCGAAGTGGACCAAATGCCATCGAGGTTCGTAAGTGTTTTACTCTGCCATTGATTGACCAGGTAGCGTGGAAGAGTGAGCGTATCAGAGTATGTGGTAATACTTTTCAATGTCTGAGCACCGACATAGACCACGACGGTATCGGTACACGGCCCTCCCGCCCCCTCATCCGCCAAAACGAAAGTATATTTTCCTGATACCGTGACATCATACACTAACCCTGTGGCAACGTTCAGAATGCCTGATGGGTTTTCCAATGCAGCCTTCCATTTTTGGAGCGGGCCAGCTTCGGGTAGCTTAATTACATATGGGTTACTTCTTGAAAAGAAATCATGGCCGGCATCGGGCTTAACACACGGGGCGAGGCAGTCGCGGTATGGTACGACGATAGTGGTATCCCGGCTACAGGAGTCTGAGCGATTATAAATTCGGACATAATAAAGCTGCCCCGCCGGACTTGCAGGATTTGGTAGGTTGGGAATCACCACTCTGGAATCACGCACTTGGAATGCTTTATCGTACGGAAGCAAGGCTTTGGAAGTTGTGGCATAGGTATACCGATCCGCGTAGGTCCCATTGATGATGATAGCGGCATCATTATTCAGAAACGAACCCGCGCATGTGGCCGCCGTTGCTGAAATGGTGTCAATTCTGTTCAGATAGCATTTAGGGGCGGGCGGATTTGGAGCACAGTTGAATGTCACGGAACGCTCGGCCGTATATCCGTTCAGCGTGGCGTTGACCGTCAGCGTCTGATAATCCGGCACGCCGAATACGTAATTGTCCTGAAAGGTACCGATTGAATTAGTCACGGTGGCACCCGCTGCTGCAAATACAGCGATCGTACCCGTGTTATTAGTATTGCTGCAAAAGCCGTCGCCGAGCGTAAGTTCAGGCTGCTTGCCTTCCACCGTCACTTTGGTTGTGAGCGTCGTATCGCAGCCACCATCGGTGATGCAGCGTACATAATATTCCGTAGTTACGTTGGGGCGCACGCTGGCATTTGGCAAGGTTTCATCAAGTATCGTCTGAAAGCCATTGCTGCTCCAGTAAATTTTGCCCGGGCAGTTCGTGATGACCAGATCGACCCGTGCTCCATCGCAAATCGTCACCGGTGCCGAAACCGTGGGTTTTATCGGTGGCGAGATGGTTATGTACTTTTCTGCCACCGAGCGGGAGGTGCACCCCGCTACCGTTTCCGTTTTCTGGTAGCTGAAATACGTATTGGTAATGTCGAAGCCAGGATTTACGGTCAATAGATTCCCATTCGCCGTAACTGCACCCGATGGCACCCCACTCGGTATAATAAAACTACCCCCCATTGGCATTCCCGTGTAAGTAAAGGGTAGCCGACTGGCGCACAGCGTGTCAGGACCGACGATTGTTGCCTTCACCTTGGGAACAACCGTAACGCGAGCAATGACTAGGCTATCGCATCTCCCATTAGAACATCGGGCATAGTAGTCTGTCGAAACTGTTGGGCTGACCTTTATCGTCCTGGACTCACTTATGATCCCACTACGAGACCAATCAAGCGCCCCTGCACAATTGTCTACGGTCAAAGTCGCCGTTTCTCCCTCACAAATCGTCGGGCTATTGACACGAGGCCTTGGCAGCACCAAGGTGGTAACGATTTTGGTGACCGTAGCCGAGCAACCCGTGACCAGATCGGTGTAGGTGTAGTTGATGGTAACTTTCGGAATGCCTGAACCAGCAATCAGGGACTTGTAGGTACCCATGCCAAAAACGGGCGTACCGATAAAATCGCTGGTGGGCCCATTTGGGAATGAGAAGGTACCGCCAAATGGATACCCTTCGTAAAACCCGTTTCTATTTTCACACACAGAGTCAGGCCCTGCTATCCCGACAGATAGCGCTGGCTTTATAATGGCTGTCACCTTTACCGCTGCACTTTTGGCTTTGCTATCAGCATCACTAACACACGCCAGGTAGTAGTCGGTGTTCTTGTCCAATGATGGCGTTGTAAAACTGGTACCGGAGCCGACTTCCTTTTTCAAGGCAGTATCTTCAAACCATCTCGGAGTATTCCCTGCCGCACAACTCGAAGAAACCAGTGATACACTTCCAGGACCACAGCGTATGGCACTGTTTGACGAAGGCGTGTTGGCAGCTCCTGGACTCTGAGCATGAGCCGAGTCGACTGATAGCAGCGGCGCTGCAATAATGGCCGACAGCTAGATAAGTCCAGTAAGGTTGATCGAAGAAATTTTATTCCGGAAAGTACCGTTCATACGCCTCAATTGAAAGTGAAATTTTGCCAGATAAACTCTGCAAAAATCACTCCAATTTTATCAACAGGTACAACGGTCACTTTTTTTGATTATCAGAAGAAAATATGGGCTGAAAACAGATAATTATTGAACTATTCAAAGAAATGAGCCTAGCTAGATTCAGTGAAGTTGACAACCGACGCAGCCACAATAATCAAGCCATTTTTGGACGCATCCGCTTTGAATTTCGCACCAACAGAAGGTACCTTTCAAAATGGCTAAAAAGGCGACAAAAAAAGCGAAGTCCGGGCGCGCATACGCGCGCCCGGACTTCGCCCAGAAAGGTGCCTCAATCAAGTACCTACTAAAATTACAACCCCAGCACCTCCCGGTTGAAGTCCTCATCGGCTCCCGCACTCGCAAAATCATCGAAGGCCTTGGTCGTTACTTCGATGATATGGCTCTCGATAAAGGGCGCGCCCTCGGCGGCACCTTGCTCGGGCGACTTGATGCAGCACTCCCATTCTAGCACCGCCCAGCTACCGTAGTCGTACTGCGAAAGCTTGGAGAAAATGCCGGAAAAATCGACCTGCCCGTCGCCCAGCGAGCGGAAGCGTCCGGCGCGGTCGGCCCAACCCGCAAAGCCGCTGTACACGCCCTGCCGACCGGTAGGGTTAAACTCGGCATCTTTGACGTGGAAGGCTTTGATGCGATCGTGGTATAGGTCGATGAATGCCAGGTAGTCCAGCTGCTGCAGCACGAAGTGGCTGGGGTCGTAGAGAATGTTGGCCCGCGCGTGACCGTCGACCGCGTCCACGAACCGCTCGAAGGTCGCACCGTCGAACAAATCCTCACCGGGGTGTAGCTCGTAACATACATCGACGCCACAATCTTCGTAGACGTCGAGAATGGGCTTCCAACGCTTGGCCAATTCGCCGAACGCCGTCTCGACTAGTCCTTGCGGCCGCTGCGGCCAGGGGTACATGTAGGGCCAGGCCAGGGCACCCGAGAAACTAGCCACGGCGGTCAGGCCCAAATTTTGACTAGCCTTCGCAGCGAGTTTGAGTTGGTTGGCGGCCCATTCGGCGCGTGCTTTGGGGTCGTTGCGTACTTCGGGCACCGCAAAGCCGTCGAACATGGCATCATAAGCCGGATGTGAAGCTACGAGCTGCCCCTGCAAATGCGTAGAAAGTTCGGTCACTTCCACGCCGATGTCGCGGAGCTTGCCGAGGTACTCGTCGCAATAGGTTTTGGAATCGGCGGCCTGCTGCAAGTCGATGCAGCGCGCGTCCCAGGTCGGGATCTGAATGCCTTCGTAGCCAAGATCGGCCATGTATTTCGCTACGCCTTCCAGCGTATCGAACGGGGCTTCGTCGCCCATGAATTGCGCCAAGAATACGGCGGGGCCTTTTAGAGTTTTCAATTTTGAATGATAGAATGAGTGAATGATAGAATAAAAAAATGCCTTAAACTGTGTTTTTTCTCGTTTGAGGCGCTATTTTGTAGAGCCTCTGGCTTTTGCTAAAATCTTCAAAATTTCTAAGGTCTCTGCTTTTAAAGAGGTCAATTTTACTGCTTCAACGATTCCTGCTTCCTCCAGAATTTCCAGCCAAAAAAGAGCTTCGTCCGCTTCTTCTACGGTTATGGAAAGCTTTGAATAGAATTCTCCTTTACTTCTGGATCGGCACGAAGCGCGGTAGTTGGCCCCAACAGATGTTGCAGCGCGTAAAAGTTGCTTTCCAATTATACCCGCTTCCTGTGATTTGGGCAAAGCTTGAAAAAGCTTGATATACCTCAGCACCAAATTCTTGGTTCTGGTTTTGAGACTTTCGATAAACTCCTCCTTCCCCAAATAAGGGAATTCGTTAGCTTCATTGAATTCCCAATTTTCGTCCATTGCCGTATTGATTGTACTATCTGAAAGTAGAGCCCCTCAAAGCGAACGAATAAAATAAATGAAAGTCCAAACCTATTCACTCATTCTATCATTCACTCATTCGAAATTAAACTTCAACCCACTTCTCCGCCCTCGAACTTTCCAGAATCCGCTCGCAGATGAGGAGCTCGCGGTAGCCGTCGGCAAAGGTTGGGAAGGTGGGATGCTCAGGCTGCTTGCCGTGCGACGGACCGCCGGCTTCGATGGCGGCGTATACTTCCTTGAACATCTGTTTGGAGGTGTCAGGGAAGCCTTCGTTGTGGCCGCCGGGGAAGGAGATAACCGAACTGGCCTCTTTGTGTACGAGTGAGGGGTCGCGCATCAGCGTTTCGTTGTAGCCATCGCGGTTGCCGATCCAGAGTTGGTTGGGGTTTTCGGAATCGAAGTTGAAGGTTTTTTTGGAACCCGATATTTCCAGACTCATGCGGTTCTTGCGGCCCGCCGATACCTGCGATACCGTGATGACGCCTCGGTTGCCGTTGTCGAAGCGCAGCAGTACGTTGGCGTGGTCTTCGGTGTTGATGGTTACGTCGGCGTAGTCTTCGGGTTTCAGGATTTTGCCCGAGTAGGTTTCCACTTCCTTAAGCGGCTTCTTACGCGTTTTGTGGATGGTATTGAAATCAGCCATTACGGCGGTTGTTTTCAGGCCGGTGATGTACTCCAGCACATCCATCAGGTGCGAACCGATGTCGGCAATGGCGCGGGAGTCGCCGGATTTGTCGGGTTCGAGCCGCCAGTTGTAGTCGGTTTCGTAGAAAAGCCAGTCCTGCAAGTACGATCCGATGATCGAGTACACATCGCCAAGCTCGCCCTTTTCGCGCATCACCTTCATCTGACGCACCAGCGGGTAGTAGCGCAGGTTAAAGTGCACGGCATTGACCAGACCCGATTTAGCGGCAAGCTCCACGAGTTCTTCGGCCTCGGCCAAATCCTTGGCCAGCGGCTTTTCGCAGATGACGTGCTTCCCCGCCGCCAGCGCGGCCTTGGATTGCGCGTAGTGTAGGAAATTGGGGGTACATATATGAATACTCTGAATATCGTCTTGCTTCAACAATTCGTCGAAGGTATAGGAACGCTCAATGCCCAGCGCCTTCGCTTTTTCGGCGGCCAACTCGGCCGTCACTTCGCACAGCGCGACTACTTCCACATTGGGCAAGCGCCGCAGCGCCTCGATGTGGGCGGGCCCAATGAATCCAGTACCTACGACGCCTACTTTAATTTTTTGCATAATTATTGTTTATTTGTTTAGATGTTTAAAGGTTTATGCGTTTAGACGTTTAAGTTTTTGACAACGAATCAGTTATCTAAACAAATAAACCCCGATTACGAATCAAACGCCGTCCATTTCGTCTCCGACTTATCGGATTCCAGTACGGTGTCGATGAACTTCATGCCGCGCAGACCGTCCTGCACTGTCGGAAAATCGTAGAGTGGATCAGGCGCTTCACCTTTTTGGTGGGCGCGCACGGCCATCGCGAAGTTG
Organism: uncultured Cytophagales bacterium; assembly: GCA_963803495.1. GTDB lineage: Bacteria > Bacteroidota > Bacteroidia > Cytophagales > Spirosomataceae > Persicitalea. The sequence goes on along the minus strand of CAWDMP010000002.1, from coordinate 4,343,382 downwards.
CGATACAGATTGGCGAACGCTTCCAGGAATCCTTCGGGATGGCCGGCTGGGAAGCGAGTATGTACCTGCGCGGCTTCCGATAGCTCGCCGACGCCCGTCCGCAGTACCCGTGCGGGCTGACCCTGCACTTTGTGAATTAGCGTGTTGGGTTCCATTTGGTGCCATTGCAAGCCGCCAAGTTCGCCGTAGATGCGGAAGTTGAGGTCATTCTCTTCGCCGTTGGCGATCTGGCTATTTTGCAAGATACCCTTTGGCCCCGTTCTCAAAACGCAGCAGCACGTTGGCGTCATCATCGAGCAGACGACCCTCGACGAAGATCGTCAAGTCAGCGCATACCTCGGTGATTTTAAGCCCGGTAACGTACTCGATCAGATTCTCGGCGTGGGTACCGATGTCACCCAACCCACCCGCCGCGCCAGAGCGCTTGGGGTCGGTGCGCCAGGAAGCCTGCTTTTGGCCGGTGGCCTCCACCAATGTCGAAAGCCAGCCTTGTGGGTACTCGACGATGATCTTACGGAGCTCGCCCAACAATCCCGCCGCGATGAGTGCTTTGGCCTCTTTCACCATCGGGTAGCCCGTGTAGTTGTGGGTGAGGCAGAAGACCAGTCCGCTCTCTTCCGCGATTTTAACCAGCGCTTCAGCATCGGCGGTGTCGTGGGTGAGCGGTTTGTCGCTCACGACATGGAAGCCATTCTCCAGCGCCAGTTTGGCGGGCGCGAAGTGCAGGTGATTGGGCGTGACGATCGTGACGAAGTCCATGCGCTCGCCTTCGGGCAGCGCTTTTTCCTTTTCGATCATTTCCTCGAAACTACCGTACACGCGTTCGGGGGGTAGGTAGAGGGCTTCGCCGGTAGTCTTTGATTTTTCGGGACTGGAACTGAACGCTCCGCAGACGAGCTCGATCTCGCCGTCCATCACGGCCGCGCGGCGATGCACTCCCCCGATGAAAGCGCCCAGGCTCCCGCCGACCATTCCCATGCGGATTTTTCTTGGCATCGTAGTGTGGTTAGGGGTATTGTGAATTATTAAATCTAGGAAAGAAAGAGTAGCAGAGCGTACTCTTACTACTTACAAAGGTAGCAAGTTCAAAAAAAAGGCATAATTGGCAATTCATTATTAGTAGAAATGGTACCTATTCCCTTTTTTTACGAAAAAATTGGACAGAACCAGCGCACTCATTCTCAAACAATCACCCTTTCTTCACTAAACCTTTTCTTGTTATGAATCAAAACGTCAACGCCAATCGCCTGTTTCTGGGCAGTTGCTTTGCGCTTATCACGACGGCTTTCTCGTTTGCCATCCGCGCGGGTATCCTGCCACAGTTGGGCGAAGAATTTGGCCTGAATGCCGAGCAGTTGGGTACGATCAACTCCATGTGGTTCTATGGCTTTCCTATCGCCATGATCATTGGCGGCCTGGTGTACCACACCGTGGGGCCACGCGTCATCATGATGGTCGCTTTCGTCATGCACACGCTTGGTATAGTATTCACTATTTATTCGGGCGGCTACAACGGCTTGCTTATCTCCACCCTATTCATCGGAATTGGCAACGGCTGCACCGAGGCAGCCTGTAATCCAATGATTGCGGATTCGTACGCGGGCTTGAAAATGAACAAGATGCTCAGCCGCTTCCATATGTGGTTCCCGGGCGGTATTGTGTTGGGTAGTCTGATCTCGCTGGGCATGACCAAAATGGGCATGACCTGGGAAGCACAAATATGGATCATTATGATTCCGACGATCATTTATGCCATTCTTTTCTGGGGGCAGACTTTCCCGAAAGCGGTGGTCGAAGGGGCCACTTCGCTGTCCGAGAACTTCAAGGGCATGCTTAATCCGCTATTTCTTTTTATTCTTGTGTTTATGGCGCTTACCGCCATTTCTGAATTCGGTCCACAGCAATGGACCGCAGTTATTTTGAGCAAAAGCGGCGCTGAGCCCCTATTGATTCTGGCACTGGTGACGGGACTGATGGCCGTCGGACGGTTCTTCGCGGGCGATGTAATCGGTAAGTTCGGACAAACTGGCGTTTTGCTGGGTTCAGCTATTTTTGCGACCATCGGTATTTACCTGTTCAGTACCGTAACGGGCCCTACCGCCTACCTTGCGGCCATTTGCTTTGCGCTGGGCGTATGCTACTTCTGGCCGACGATGCTGGGTTTTGTGGCCGAGAAGGTACCCCTCAGTGGTGCTTTTGGGCTCTCGCTCGTTGGTGGAATGGGGATGTTTTCGACGGCGATTTTCCAGCCGATCATTGGCAGCTGGATCGACGGGCACCGCGCTACGCTGTCGGCCCAGGGGCTCACCGGCGACGCGCTCGATCTGGCTGCCGGGCAGGCTACCTTGGTGAACATGACTACCTTCCCCATCATTCTGATCGTAGCTTTTACTTTTCTCTTTTTCTGGATGCGGACACGCAAAGCCAAAGGTTTACACAACATGCCGGAGTCGGAGGTACTGCAGCAGCCGCAGTTGTAGGCTTGCCATATCTTTGTGCCGAAAAGCCCGCCGGGAGATTTATTCCCGGCGGGCTTTTTTGTATGTGGCGGTTTTTATTGGGAGATAATCGGTCGTGCCGCTGGCACTTTCATGATACTACGTTCCTTACGATCCACGGAATAAATTCCGCGGCTATTGATTCGCTCGTGCCTATGGCACTTTGAACTGGTCGTAGCAGTAGAACCGAGCGCCGAGCGCTGATAGCCGATAGCCGAACCTACCGCATCTTCACGACCGTCACCCCCGCGCCGCCGCGGTCGGCGTGTTCGTCCTCCGTGCTGACGACTTGCTTGTAGCTTCGGAGGTGGGTACGCACCAGATTGCGCAGGATACCGTCGCCCTTGCCGTGCACGATACGTAGTTCGTCGTAGCCCAGCATCACGGCGTTGTCCATAAACTGATCCACGACGCCCAGTGCTTCCTCACCGCGTTTGCCCCGGATGTCGAGGTTGAAGCTGAAATTCTGCTGCCGCTCGTTGAGGTCGACGCCGGTCATCGTTGGGCGAGTCTTCTTTTCGCCCGTAATTTCGCGGTAGGTTTTGTTAGATACCTTTTCCAACCGATTCAGCTTGATATTCGATTTCAGCTCCCCGATGCGTACTTCGGCGTCTTTCCCTTTGAGCGCCATTACCTCGGCCATAGCCGTTTGGCCTTTGATCCTAACAAAACTACCCACTTCGATCGCCCCGCTTTCCCGCTCGATTTCCACCTTGGCGGGCAGGTCGGCGACGGGTTCGGGTTTGAGTTCTTTTTTGGTGAAGACTTCCAGGTCGGCGCGGACTTTTTTGGTCGTTTCCTTCTCGGCCTGGCTTTCTTTGATTTCGCGAATCGTGTTTTCGATGCGCTGGTTCGTATCGCTGAGCAATGCCTTCGCTTTTTGCTTGGCCTCGTTCACGATGCGCTTTTCATTATTATCGAGCGTAGTTTTCAGGGCAGTGTACTCAGCGAGCTGCTGGGCCAGCTTGCGCTCTTTAATACCCAGTTCTAAATTCTTTTCAGAAAAAACGCGTCGCTCAATGTCGAGCTCTTTGAGCAGTTTCTCAAAATTAACCTGCTGAGCACCCAGTTTTTCCTTGGCCTGGGCTACCACATCTTTGGGCAGGCCGATCTTGGAAGCGATCTCGAAGGCAAACGAACTACCCGGCTTGCCGATTTCAAGTAGGTACAACGGCTCCAAATGCTCGCCGTCGAAACGCATGGCACCGTTGATGAGGCCTTCGGTTTTGTCGGCCAGCACTTTCAGATTGGTGTAGTGCGTGTTGATTACCCCGTACGCCCCTGAGCGGGTGAGGTTTTCCAGAATCGCCTCGGCAATGGCCCCACCCAGGCCCGGCTCGGTACCCGTACCGAATTCGTCGATCAAAAAGAGCGTCCGCTTGTTGGCCATCGCCAGAAACTGCCGCATATTGGTCAGGTGCGAGCTGTAAGTACTCAGGTCATTTTCCAGCGACTGCTCGTCGCCGATGTCGATGAATAGATTCTGGAAAAAGCCAATCGTAGAATCCTCCCGCATGGGTACCAGCAGTCCGCACTGGTACATGTACTGAATGAGTCCAACCGTTTTGAGCGATACCGATTTACCGCCCGCATTGGGTCCCGAGATAATCAGGATGCGCTGCCTTTGGTCCAATTCGATGGATAGCGGCACGACACTTTTCCCCTGCTTCTGAAACGTCAGATGCAGAATCGGGTGGCGGGCGTCGCGCCAGTCCACAACCTGACGGTTCTCAAATTTGGGTTTGATGGCGCTCATCTGCCTGGCCAGTTTGGCCTTGGCCCGCAGAAAATCCATCAGCCCCAAAAACTGATAGGCCTTATGCAGCTCGGGCAGGTGGGGCCGCAGCTGATCGGTGAGCCGGATCAGGATGCGGTTGATTTCGCGGCGCTCCTCGTACTCCAGCTCGCGGATGGCGTTGTTAGATTCGAGTACATCGGTAGGTTCGATGAATACCGTTTGGCCCGTGGACGATTCGTCGTGGATAAAACCTTTGAACTTACGCTTATGCTCGGCCGCGATCGGGATCACGAGCCGCCCGTTGCGAATCGTGAGCGAAACGTCGTCCCCTACCCAGCCGCTGTTTTTAGCCGTCCGAAGCATCCCGTCCAGCTTTTTACGAACGGCGATTTGCTCCGAAATGAGCCGGCGGCGAATCTGTTGCAACTCGGGCGAGGCATTGTCGCGGATCAGGCCGCGCTCGTCGATGATGCGCTCGATGGCATCGGTCACGCTGCGCTCCACCCGGATCGTGCGGGCGTACTCACCCAGGATGGGATAGGCTTCTTCGGGTTGGTTGGCAAAAAACCGCAGACAGCCGCTGATCGTACCTAGTGAGGTTTTCAAATCAAAAAACTCCTCCTGCAACAGCATGGTACCTTCCACCGCAGCGCGGCGCAGGTAGGGCGTGGCATCCAGGTAGTTTTGAGCCGGAAAATCGCCGCCCGATTCCAGGATGCGCTGCATTTCGGCGGTTTGGCCCACGAGCTTTTCGACCATTCCGAAATTGTCCGAAAAGCGAATTTTGTCTACATACGCCCGCCCGAGCGGACTGATGCATGCCTCTTTGAGCCACTCCCGTAGTCGGTCGAAGCCCAGTTTTTGTTCTAAATTTTGGGGGTAAAGCAAAGGATTGTTTAGGGGTTTAAATGTTTATTTGTTTAGCTCTTGACTAGGAAGACTGTAAAGTTGCGGTTAGTCAAAAGTTATAGCTTCTTACAAGTACCATGCAGTTCAATTCTCAATTTAGTTTACTCTCTATCAGAGAGTTTAAACAAATAAACCCATAAACAAATAAACAACATTTAAAATATCCGTTGTACTTCTTCTTTCACCACTTTCAGTGCCTGGGTGCAGGGCTGGGTTTCTTGTTGGACCACGCGGTCGAATATGCGGCGGCCCAGTTCGTTGGCCGGAGCCTCGGCGTCGACCTCGGCGGCAGCCTGGTTGATGAGCGACTGCACCTCGCTGACGGCCTTCTTGACTTGTTCCCAGGCGTCGTCACTCAGGTAAACCTGTTGCGCCAGATTATGGTTGAACTCTTCCCGGATTTCGCGGAGCATAATCTGCTGGAATTCCAGCGCGTTGGAAGCCAGGCCAGCCGTACGCAGCAGCAGTTGGTTGGGCGTAATGCGTTCCAGAAACAGGCAAATCCGCTCGTAGGCCTGCAGGCGTAGCGGCAGGATGATCTCGCTATTTTTGTTGCGAATGTCCCATCTTTGTTTTTCGAATATTTTTTGGGCCAAAGTCGTTAGCAGCAGGTACAGGCCGAACATGACGATCAGGGCAACGGCCACGATCGTCAGCATTGAATACATTTCCATAGGGAATCGTTAGGGGTGTGCAAGCAGAAACAAGGTACACTGGCCGTAGTCACCAAAAAACAGCCGTTTAATTTTGGAGAATAAAAACATGACGCCGTCTCCCGATCGGCTTACGCCGCAGACTAACAATGATTTGTCGGCCCCGGTTCGCATCACGGCCCGCGCCCGCACGGAAATAATCGAGACGCTGGCATCCAATAAAATTCCGGCGAGCTACGGCTTGCGGGTTGGCCTGCGGGGAGGCGGCTGCGGCGCCAGTTTTTTGCTCGGCTTCGATACCGCCGCCGCCCCCGACCAGGTGTACGAGATGGAAGGTATCCGGGTGATCATCGACCGGCGGCATCTGATGTACGTACTTGGCGCTCAGATCGACTACGAGGAAAACGACCAGGAAGCAGGCTTCACAATTGCCGCAACCGACGCGGAAAAGCAAAAAACGACTTGACTTTTTTGGCACGGTTTTAGGTCCTTCCTACGTCATTCACAGTCCCAAAACGGTGTCCCTATTCCTGAAAAAATACTTTTTCTTATTGATGGCACTGATCGCCCTGGCGGGGGCAATCGGTATCTTTTTTGTGAATAAAAGCGTAGCCGATCTCGAAACATATCCCGGCTCGGTGCAACAGCGGCTCGACGCTGAGCTGCGTGCGGCCGGGCAGGACATCAGCCAAATCCTGGACCTGCTTCCGGTCGAAGACGGCAAACCGTTTACCAACCTGCTCGTTAAAAGTACCAACTCCTACTTCCTGTACCGCGACTCCACACTGCTGCTGTGGTCGGACCACCGCATCGCGCCCGATTATGCCTTCCTTTCTCGACCCGGCGCGGCTGTCCGGGCCATCGAGCTTCCGCAGGGTAAGTTTCTGCTCCTGACCCAGCGCAAGCCGCTGCCAAGCGGTAATTATACGCTTGGCATGCTCGTCAAACTCTATTCCAGGAGCATAGTCGATGCGCCCTGGCAGGCGTCGGCTTACAACCCCCGGATTTTCCCAACCAAGCCCCGCGCCATGCGCATTGCGCCGGGCCGGGGTAGTGCAATAAAGGATAAGACAGGCGACGCGCTATTTTTCGTCGATTCACCCGATGCCAAAATTTATCGAACCCGCGCGGTGCCGGTGTCGTGTCTGGTGCTGATTTCCCTGGCGTTGTTGTTCCTGGGCATTCATTCCATTGGCGCCGTCAGGCGGTTGCGCATCCGCCACCGGTATGGGTTGGGGCTGGCCGTATTGCTCCTTTTTATCATCCTGGTGCGCGGACTCATGCTGCGATTTTCAATACCGACGGCCTTCTATGAGGGCACAGTATTTAATCCCCAGAACTACCACGGCTCTTTGCTCGCACCATCCCTGGGCGACATACTTCTCAACACCCTGGGGGTATTGGTGGTACTGCTGTACATCAACGGAACCTACTTCCGCACCATTACCTACCGGCGGCTCACCCGTAGCAGCGACGCCTTTCAGATGTTGGTTTCCCTGCTCATTCTACTGGTAAGCTACGTAGCCTATTACCTCTGCTATCGCGAGCTGAGCAACATTTACGAGCGGTCGTTTTTCACCCTGGACATCACGTTGAGCATCAGTTTTACTCCGTTGAGGATAACCGCTTTGCTGGTGTTTGTGGTACTCTCAGGGATCTATTTCATGATCGTGCACCTGGTGGTGAGTGTCTTTATCCGCCTCAACTCTTCCCGCTCCCGGGGTGTGGCCATTCTGCTAGCAAGTGCTTTCATCACGGCTTTCATATCATGGTTTCTACGTATCCCGTTTGAATGGGTGTTCTTAGCGCACCTGGCTTACATTCTGGTGCTTTACCTTACCGGCTTACCGCGTGCTTTCTATGGCTTCAGGTATCCCACCACAGTATACTATTTCGTGGGAGCGCTGGTGTGCGCCCTTATGACTACCTACATCGTCAGAAATCAGGAAATTAAAAAGGATGTCTTGGAAAAGAAGGAGTTCGGTACCCAACTCGTCAGCGAAAACGACCTGTACGCTGAGTTCCTGCTGCGTCGCAACGATGCTGTTATCGCTAAGGACCCGCTACTGCGGCAGCTTTTTTCGGATCAGATACCGCTGGCGCGGGAACTGATCCAGCACCGCTTCCGAACCGACTACCTCAACCAGTACCTGAGCCAGTACGACATCGAAGTGCTTTCGTTCGACCGAAATGGCACATCGCTCGACAACAGCGATGCCGGCCGCACCTATGCCACCTACGAAGCGCGCTACCGTAAACCCGAGTACCAAACCGCCGACTCTACCCTGTACCTGATTGCTTCCCACATCGGCGCCCCCATCCACGACTCGGTAGGAGTCGCCGATCCCAAACAGCGGAAACAGTACCTCGATTTCATCAGGATTACTAGCGAAGACGGCAGCCGTACTCTGGGATTTGTGGTGCTGAACCTGCGCGAAAGCCGCCCCCTGCCCCGGGAACGCTACCCCGATATACTGCTCGATGAGCGCTCCGTTCAGTTGCCCCAAACCGGTGAGTACAGCTACGCGATCTTCGAAAACGACCACCAGCAATTCAGCAGTGGGGACTACAACTACGAACGCAAATTCCCGAATAGCCTCTTGCTCGATCCAATGCTGTATGAAAAAGGCATCGTGCTCAATGGCTATCGGCACGTAGGGCAGACCAGCCCCCAGGGCCGCCGCGCGGTGGTGTCGTCCAGGTCGTGGGAGTGGAAGGGACTATTGGCCAATTTTTCTTTTCTGTACCTCATTCTGGTAGTTGTGGTATCGTTGGCTATCGTGAGCCATGCCTTGCGTTACGGATTGGCAGATTTGCCCCTCACCTACTCGACTAAGATCCAGGTATTGCTCAACGCCGCTTTTATTCTGCCGTTGCTCATCGTGCTGTTTTTTGTACTAAAAGTGATTGGAGACAACTACGAAGCTAATCAGGAGCAGTCGTACCTCAACAGCACCCGTAATATCTCCTCAAATGTGCTCGGCTACCTCGACGATTATGAGCAGGGGCGCATGAGTCAGGCTTATTTTGAACAGCAGGTACAGCAAATCGGGCGCGATGCCCAACTCGACATCAATCTTTATGACACTACGGGCCGCATGCTGCTGTCATCAAACCCATTGGTGTACCAGAGCGGCCTGCTGTCGGAATTAATCAATCCGCTGGCTTATAAGCAAGTGATCGAGCAGAAGGAAGGGCAGCTGTTGCTGGACGAGTCGCTGGGCGGCAAAACCTACAAAACGGCCTACACCAGCTTGAAATCCTACGATCAGCGGCTTTTAGGCGTCATCAGTGTACCTTTCTTCGACTCGGCGTCCAGCCTTAACCGGCAGATCACCGACATCGTGGCTTCCGTCCTCATCGTTTTCATGGTCATGCTGCTGGTTTTCCTGCTGGTATCGTACTGGGCCTCCAATCTGCTGATCGAGCCGCTGCGCGCGCTGACCCGCAAGATCAGCACGACTTCACTCGATCAGCCCAACGAGCCGCTTCCCTGGCATTCCAACGATGAAATCGGTGCGCTCACACGGAAGTACAATCAGATGCTGGTCAACCTGGAGGCCAACAAGCAAGCCCTGTCTTCTAACGAGAAACAATCGGCTTGGCGTGATATGGCCCGCCAGGTGGCGCATGAGATCAAGAATCCGCTCACGCCCATGAAGCTCACCCTGCAGCAGTTGCAGCGGACGATCAGCCGCGATGATCCCGATGCGCTCGAAAAAGTGGGGCGGGCCATGGAATCAATTATCGAACAGATCGACAACATCGGCTATATCGCCCAGTCGTTTTCGGATATTGCCAAGATGCCTCCCCCACAAAATGAGGTGTTCGAGATTACCTCGGTACTGCACGGCGCTTACGAACTGTATTCCAGCGATCAGACGATCACGTTCGTTAAGGAGGTGGCGCGGGGTCCCATATTTGTCAGTGGCGACCGTAAGCAATTCGCCGCCAGTATCAACAACCTTATCATCAATGCCCGGCAGTCGGTACCTGATTCGCGTCCCGCCGAGCTTTCGATGCGCCTTTATCTGCACAACGAGATGGTGATGGTGGAGATCAGCGATAATGGTTCAGGGATCCCTCAGAATATTAAGAGCAGGGTCTTCCTACCCAATTTCACCACTCGCCAAGATAGCTCGGGCCTGGGACTGGCCATGGCCAAACGAATCATCGAGTACGCCGGAGGCAGCATTTGGTTCGAAACCCACGAGGGTGCGGGAACCACGTTTTTCCTTTCGATGCCTTTGGTCGAAAACAAAGAAGTCGCCTGAAAATGCGGGGAGGAGTTGTGAATCAGGTCTTACCTATGACCATCGTCATCGATCGTCACATGCTTCCAGTTTTCTCCCGAGCGAATGCGGTTGAGTTGGGTATGCGTGATGCCAAATTGTTTGGCGATCATTTTGAGCCGATTGTTATCATTTTTCAGCAATCGCTTGATGATCCTCACCTTACTCTCGGTGAGTTTGTAGTTACTTGTCCGCTTGGGTACCACCCTATTGATCAGCGCCGGATTGTCCCGGTTGTGAACATTCATTTCAGTTTTCGTCATCCATTTCAAATTCTCGAAGTGATTGTTCTGTTTTTGAAAATCCAGGTGGATGACAAAATTTGCGCCTTCTTGGCGCGGCACGAAGTTTTCAGCTACTAGTTTGTGTACGTAGCGGTTAAGTGTCTTACGGTCGCTGGTGCGGATGTTGAGTGAACGGTACCCCTGAATTACCGAACCTTTGATGATTTTGCCATGTTCGGGATCGGACTTGTAGCTTCGCAAACGACCGTAGTTGGATACCTCGTAGTGAGGATTGTCTTCATTAGACCCGAAGTCGATCCGCATCCATTTTTCGTCCCAGAAGTTCTTGTTGTCACTTATATTCATAGTTTGGTACTAGAAAGCCAATCAGTGTATCTATTTGGCAGAAAGCCGTAATCTACGGTGGCAAAGGCCTTATTATGTGCATGAATTGAGTTCATGATGACTCACAAATAAACTTTTCGATTCTGTGATGCATGAATTTTTCGTTACGATTATCAAACGAATCGATGATCCGGCCAGGCTGATTATCACGCTAATCTTGCCCGGTCGTTTACTTGACTAGAAAAACTGGACCATTGATTATTTTTAAAATTATAACCACCCAGTGAAATGAAGAAAAACAAAACGCTTATCATAGGCGCATCCACAAACCCGTCGCGCTATGCCTATGCGGCAGCCCACCGGCTCAAACAGCAAGGTCATGAAATAGTACAAATCGGATTGCGCGCTGGAGAGACGGCCGGGGAGCCCATCACGACTGACAAAAGCCCTATGGAGGGAATAGACACCGTCACAATGTACGTAGGGCCTCGCCATCAGCCTGAGTACTACGATTACATCGTATCCCTCGATCCAAGCCGGGTGATCTTCAATCCAGGCACCGAAAATGACGAGCTCAGAAAGTTACTTATCAAGAATAATATCGAACCCATAATAGCTTGTACGCTGGTAATGCTTTCTACCGGCCAATACTGAAGGGGTGCTGGGCGGACAAAAACTATGGGGAAGTATTGACACAATAAAACGCTTTCCTCTCGGACGAAGGGTCCTAAAAGAAAGCGGATGTCAGCTGACTTATCGTGGTTTCAGCCAAAGCAATTATAAGATTGAAAGGACGCTAAACGGGCTGAACCTCAAAAGTGAACTCTTCCATGATGAGATTGGCGAGTAGCTTTTCACAGGCCGTTTTCACCTTGGCTTCCGCCTCGCTGGCATCAGCGGCTTCGAGTCGGATGGTAATGTGCTTGCCAATGCGTACATCGTCGACCTGATCGATGCCCAGGTTGTGCAGGCCCAATTTGACGGCTTTGCCCTGGGGGTCCAGAATCTCCTTGATGGGCATGATGTTGATGGCGGCGGCGAATTGCATGGTGAGCGTGGTGCGTTTAGTCGGTTTTAAAACAAAGGTTGGAACTGCAAAAATGCAATAAAATGTAGGGCTTACCAATAATGGGTAAGTACCCATTATTGGATTGAGGGTTTTAGTTCTTTGTAATACAATCTAATTCAGAAGATTAACTATCCTCATCATCGAAAATTGATGTATACTATTTTCGGAGGGCTGCTTGTACTTCGGACAACCTATGCTCTCGTCCTTTTCGTGAGCGCTATCCCCGCACTCAGTAGTACGTACAGCGCCACGACCAGGGGTACCGCCACAAAACCCAGCAGAACTAAAAGCAGCAGGGACACCAACAAAAACCCGTAGCGCACCTCGTTACCCGCCCAGCCGAAGGATTTAAATTTCAGGGCAAAAAGTGGCAATTCTGCCACTAGCAGAAATGACATAATCGCTGAGAAAATCAGTAGATTGGTCGTGTTGACGATGATCGGCTCCCAGGTAGGGTGATTGCGTAAGATAAAAGGCAGAGAGGCTATGAGCAACGCATTGGCGGGCGTCGGGACGCCAATGAAAGAATCGCTCTGCCTCGGATCGATGTTGAACTTAGCCAGCCGGAGAGCCGAGCAAATCGCGATTAAAAATGCCAAGTTAGGAATCCATAAGTGCTCGATTCCCGGGACAGATCGCACCAACAGCTGGTACACGATAACGGCGGGCAGTAGGCCGAACGTCACCATATCGGCCAGTGAATCAAGTTCTTTGCCGATGGGCGAACTGACTTTGAGCATTCGCGCCGCAAATCCGTCGAAAAAATCGAATACCGCCGCCAGCCCAATCAAGGCGCACGAAAGCAGCATGTTGTTGTGGAATACCTCTACGATTCCCACACAGCCACAGAAAAGATTGGCGCAGGTGAGGGCGTTGGGAATATGGCGTTTCATGGGTGGGACGATTTACGTAAGAAACGGATTGTGCTTTTTCTCGAATCCGATAGTGGTTGGCTCCATGTGTCCGGCGTAGACGGTGTAGTCGTCGGGCAGCGTGAACAATTGTGTGCGGATGCTGTCGAGCAGCGTAGCCATACTACCACCCGGCAGGTCGGTGCGGCCGATGCTCTGCCGGAAGAGCACATCCCCACCGATTACGAACCGTCGATCGTCGCTCACGAATGCCACGTGGCCCGGCGCGTGACCCGGTACGAAAATCACTCTGAGTACGGAATTCCCAAACGAGACGGTATCGCCCGCCTCCAGCCAACGCTCCACGGCGGGTTCGGCAAAAGCCGGGAAGCCATAGTTGGGCGCGTAGGTTTTGACGGCTTTGAGCAGAGGCTCGTCCAGCCGATGCAGCGCGAACGGGATGGCGTAGTGCGTCTTGATTCTTTCAACCCCCAGTACATGGTCGATGTGGGCGTGGGTATTGTAAATCCCGACGGGCTTGAGGGCATTGGTTTTGACGAAATCCAGGATTTGCTGGTGCTCCTGTGTTTCGTACGCACCGGGGTCAACAATAATTGCCTCCCTGGTTTCGTCGTACAGGATGTAGGTATTTTCGGCGAAGGAACCGAAGGTGAAGGACTTTATCTGAATCATGAAACAAGAATGGATTGAACGGCGAAGGTAAGCAACAGATCGGAAAAGGACTCGGTCGGGTAGTAAAACAAGAAATCCCCCGTCGGCTGACGGGGGATTTCTTCAAGAACCACTTTGCTGAGCGTTCAGACGTTTTCTAGTACTGATGACGGGTATCGGTCCAATTGTTCGACTCCCAGCCAGTATGAATATTACGACCCTTAAAGGTTCTCCACTCATCCGTAATGGCAGTACCTTCGTCCATCGTGCGCGCTTTCACGCCTACTACGATTCCGCCATTTTCGAGACTTTGCTTGTACACGGCAGCCTGCTCTTCGGGGATACCCGAGCCAACCAAGGCACCGATGATACCACCTGTGAGTCCGCCTGCACCAGCACCGGCCAAACCGGCTGCGATGGGTCCGGCGATAACCAAGCCAAGTCCCGGAATAGCGATGGCAGTTCCGATGGCCGCGATAGCTCCGATGATAGCACCGGCTGTTCCACCGATGGCCGAACCTACGCCCGCGCCTTCCATGGCCTTATCACCCAGTTCAGAGCGATCTTCTGCATCTACATGCTTAAAATTACTTTCGCGGGTTTCGTCCGACATCAATACTGAGATGTCCTCGCGGGCATAACCGCGGTCGATCAGTGAATTGTAGGCTTTCTCGGCATCATCCTTATCGTGGAACACACCGGTAATGGTACCCGTCTTGTCATCGAGTTGGGTCGTGCCGTGCAGTTTGTCTTTATCTGTGAAATTGTCCATAATGCTTGTATTTTTTTGTGATAGTGGATAATAATAACTTATTATCTCAACACATGTAAACAATCATTCCAAAAATAAAACGGCGCTATTTATTGGGAAACGACCCAGATGATCTCCCCAAATTGGGAACGATTCAGGACGCCTCACCAACAGGAATTACCCCAGCAAAAATACCGTAGGTTGCTTGTGAAGGTCAAGCTTGTAGTTGGATCTTGCCTGAATGCGCCACTGTTGGACAGATTGCGTTTTTACGTACTCATCTGAGGCAGTGAGATTACTGGCTACGCAAAGTAGCGTATCGGGTTGGCAGGCTTCGAGCAATGTCTCCATCATATGGTTGTTGCGAAAGGGCGTTTCCATAAATATCTGGGTCTGGCCAAATTCCCGGGCGTCCTTTTCCAAAAATAGCAACGCTTTGCGCCGCGCCACCTTGTCGATGGGCAGATACCCGTGAAAAGCAAACGACTGCCCGCTCAATCCCGAGGCCATCAGCGCCAGCAAAATGCTCGACGGCCCCACCAGGGGTACTACCTTCATGCCCATGTCGTGCGCCAGCCGCACCGCCACCGCACCGGGGTCGGCTACGCCGGGGCAGCCCGCTTCAGATAGTACGCCGATGTCGGCACCGGCGGGCAACGCACGAAGATGTGCCGCCACCGCGCCCTCACGAGTCTTCTTGTTCAACTCGTGAAAAGTGAGGTCTTCGATAACCCGGCCCAGCCGCAGCCCGCTCACGAACCGCCGGGCCGTGCGGAGCTCTTCGGCAAAGAAGTAGTCCAGATTGGCGATGACGTCGAGTACCTGCGGACTGAGTACCGCGGCCGCTGTACCTTCGGCCAGAACGGTGGGAATGAGGAAGAGCGTGGAGCGGGAATTTTGTTGGGTCATTGCTAAGCGTAAGAAAAAGGGCGGCAAGGTGCGTGACTAGGATGTTCTGTGCCAAATTTAGCCCTCTTCCTAGGATATTCATATTAAATACCTAGGGTATTGCTACCTAATAATGGTATTTTTGCCTGGTTGATAATACAAACCTTAGTTTACTCTGCTAATATCTTCTTTTACAATTATGGTAGAATATCCCGTTCTGCTCAAATCTTCTAAGTTTTTTACTAATAAAAAGGAAAATACCCTTTTAAATAAATTCAAGGGGATTTTCGAGCATCTGGATGTGCACTTTTTCGATGCCTTAGTGGGTTATTTCTATGCTACCGGCTATTTCAAAATTCGTCAGGAACTGTCCGAGGTAGAGAATATAAGAATCATGGTTGGGATGGATCTCGACCAGTTAAGTCGAAAGGCTGCAGTCAAAGGCTATGAACTCAACCTGAAAGCCCACGAAATTCGCGAAGAATATTTTCAGAAGATAAAAAAAGAAGTTCAAAGCTCTGAGTATCGGCGCGATATCGAAGAAGGCATATTGGAGTTTGTTCAAGATGTGGAGAAGGAAAAAATTCAAATCCGTATCCATCCTTCTCAGAAGATTCATGCCAAAATCTACATTTTCCGTCAGGCGGTGGAGCATTCGCACGGAGGGTGGGGAACAGTTATTTCGGGGTCGAGCAACCTTACCGAGGGCGGTCTAGAAAATAATTTTGAGTTCAATGTGCAATTGAGCGACTATGAAGATGTCAAGTACGCCCAGCAGACCTTTGAGGAATTGTGGGAGGAAGGGACACCTGTAGCTTCTGCCACGCTTTTGCCCGTGCGTACGGAAACTTATCTTAACGATCATTTTACACCTTTCGAGGTATACGTCAAGTTTTTGATCGAGTACTTTGGTAAAAGCGTGGAATACGACCCGGATGTAGATATGCCAAAGGGCTATAAAAAACTGGCCTATCAGATCGATGCCGTGCAAGACGGTTTCCGCAAACTACTAGATTTCGACGGGTTTATTTTGGGCGACGTAGTGGGATTGGGTAAAACAATTGTAGCTACGCTGATCGCCCGGCGTTACTCCCACTACAATGGTTATCACCGCACCAAAGTTTTGGTGGTGCATCCGCCTGTGCTGCGTAAGAACTGGGAGAAAACGGTCAACGACTTCGGACTTATCAATGTGGATTTGATTTCCAACGGTAGTTTGCATCATATCCGCTACCCGGAGAATTACGATCTGATCATCGTAGATGAAGCTCACAAGTTTCGTACTGATACTTCCGAGATGTTCCATAGCTTGCAAAAACTTTGCAAAACGCCCCGCCGCCGCCCTGATGTTAAAGACGGTAGCACCCGAAAGAAAGTGATGCTGGTGACGGCCACGCCGCTCAACAACAAACCCGAAGATATCCGTAACCAGCTTTATCTGTTTCTGGATGCCAAGCAGTCACCGCTGGAAGTTGGGAACATACAACATTTCTTTCGTCCGCTCATCGATGAGTACGAAAAACTGCGGAAGAAGGAAAAAGACCGGGTCAGGATTAAGGCGGGAGTGAAGAAGATTTACGATCAAATTCGCGACAAAGTACTTGAACCCGTGATTGTGCGGCGTACGCGTACGGATATCCGGGATACGCCCCGCTATTGGGAAGATATTCAGGCGCAAGGTCTCAACTTCCCGGAAATTGAAGCGCCCCGCCAGATTCTGTACCAGCTTGATCCTGCCTTGAACGAGCTGTATGATCGTACCTTTCAACTTATCAGCTTCCCCAAGGTAGGCATTACCTATACTTATTACCAGCCCTGGCGGTACCTACCGAAGGAGATACGGGATCCGGTCTATAATCAGAGGAGTGAAATATTTTCGGTGCAGTTGGCCGTGATTATGAGGACGCGCCTGGTAAAGCGCATCGACAGTAGTTTCCACGCCTTCCTGCAGTCACTTCGTCGCTACCAGGCAAAAAATCAACTCATGCTGGATATGCTCGATAAGGGGCGGGTTTTTCTGGTAGCCAAAAGTACAATCGACATCAGCGAATTTATGGCACAAGACACTGATGAGGAGGTGCTTGAATTGTTAGCCAACTACGAAAACCCTGACCTCATCACTACCTATCTAGCGGAGGACTTCGACCCGGAGTTCCGGCGACTAATTGAACAGGATCAGGTCTTCCTCAGATCAACTGGTGGCCGAGTGGCAGGCTTTCGAGCATATTGACCCTAAGCTCGATGAGTTTGCCTACCGTCTTGATACCGAACTGTTGAAGCCTGACATCAACCCTAACCACAAACTCGTGGTGTTTTCCGAGTCGAAAGAGACGATTCGTTACTTGCACGAGAATATGGTTGGTAAGTACCGTATTCTGGAAGTGGACGGTGACAACCTCTCGGACCGGGAAGAGGTAGTAGCGGCTAATTTCGACGCCAATCTGGAACTCAGCAAGCAGCGCAATGACTATGACATCGTACTCACTACCGAAGTGCTGGCCGAAGGTGTGAACCTGCACCGGGCCAACGTGATCGTCAACTATGACATTCCCTGGAACGCCACGCGGCTTATGCAGCGTATTGGTCGTGTCAATCGGGTGGGGACACAGAGCGAAACCATCTTTATCTATAATTTCTTCCCAACCGCTCAGGCTGACCGCGACATCGAACTCAACAAGAAGGCATTCATGAAGCTGCAGGCCTTTCACACGGCCTTGGGCGAGGATAGTCAAATCTATTCCTCCGACGAAGAATTTGGTACTTGGGGATTGTTTAGCAAGAGTACCCCAGGAAGATAAGGACGAACGGCTCATGCTGCTCAACTGGCTGCGGGAGTTCAAGGAAATGAATGAGGAAGACTACGCTCGAATCAAACGGATGCCCGCTCGTTCGAGGGTGGGGCGTAAGTCAACGGTGAAGAAAGACAGTACCCTCACCTATATCCGCAACAAGCACCGCCACGGATTTTACTTTGTCAAACCCGATGGTAGTTTCGAGGAACTCACTTTTGTGGAGGCAGCCCGCGAGTTCAAGGCGTCCACGGTCGAAAAGGGCGTGCCACTGCACACCCGGCACTATGAGCAGGTAACGCTGGCCTCTGGGACAGTTTCGGGAAGAGGAGTACGTCACGATCCACACCGACAAGACTTCCGTAAAATTCGGCCCCAATGAGCAAAGGGCTTTAGGGTACATCAAGACGATGCGCCAAACCGAATTCGCCACATCCGAAAACCAAACCCTGTTTGACGACGCGCTGGAAGCCATTGCCCGGGGCCGCTTCCAGAAACTACCCCGCGAGCTGAACGCGCTGCTCAAAACTGCCCAAAAAGAAAAATGGCGCACCATCGAGCGGTACAACCATCTGGTAGAAGTACTAGCCAAGTACCCCTTGCAGGAGAGCAACGCCAGTACGGAGGATAGTGCACGGCCCACGGAGCCACTGCCCTTCCTCAAACCCCAGATTATCATTTCCGAATCCTTTTCGGGTTAAAGTACCTCCTCTACCCTCGTATGACCACCCAGCAACTTCGCGACACTTTCCGGCAGAACTACCAACTCTCCAACTGGAAGCGTCTGCTCCATACCATCTTTCCCAATCGCGACTTCCTCTCTCGCCCTATCCAAAAGGAGCATTGGACAAATGAACAGCAGGATATTGCCAAAGAAATATCCCAGTTTGGAGAAGTGAAACTGTCCGACGGCTCACTGATTGGCTTTCTACACCGTGCAATTGAAAGCAGGCGGTGGCTCCATAGCCAAAAATCGTGTGGGATTACGGAACCTGATTGATAAGGATGTCATTCCCGGTGTTCTGGACGGTATCGTGGCGGTGTACTACGCTGCCGATGCGCCCGAGTGGCGGATGTCCTTTATTTCTAAGCAAGCCTACTGGGACGATGAAGGCAAGCTACTGAAAGAGGAAACCCAGCCCCGCCGCTATACCTACGTCTTCGGACCCGATGAGTCCTGCGAAACGGCCATCGAACGCTTTGACATTCTAATGCAGTACGCTGAAGGGCTGGAAATAAAGCACCTGCTTCAAGCGTTTTCGGTCGAGAAAATATCCGGCGAGTTTTTTAAACAGTACCACCAGCACTACACCTCCCTAACCGAATACCTGGAACAATCGGAGTACCGGGTGCAATTCGAAGCCTACTTTGCGGAAGAGACTGATCCTGACGAGCAGACCAAACAAACCGATCGCGCCATTAGCCATTTTGTCAAGAAACTCATGGGACGGCTGGTGTTTCTGTACTTTTTGCAGAAAAAAGGGTGGATGGGTGCCACCGATGAAAACTGGCGCGACGGACGTCGGGCCTTCGTAAACGATCTGTTCACGGATTGCTCCGAACCCGACGATTTTTACCAAAATACGCTTACCCAGCTTTTTTTTGCGACCCTCAACAATCCCAACCGCCCGAACTACCATTTCCTGATTGATGGCCAAACTCCATTCGCCGACGGGCGGGTCACGAAAGTACCTTTCCTCAATGGTGGTTTGTTTGAGCGCGACGCACAGGAACCCACGGCGGTCAATTTCCGAACTACCGATTTTCGCGCACTACTGGATTTTCTGGGTAGCTACAACTTCACGATCGATGAAACTAAGCCCATCGACCAGGAGGTAGGCGTGGATCCCGAGATGCTGGGGCTAATTTTTGAAAATCTCCTCGAAGACAATAAGGACAAAGGTACTTTTTACACGCCCAAAGAAGTGGTATACTATATGTGCCGCGAAAGCCTGAGCCTGTACCTGCGGCGCAAGCTACAACCCACGCTTAACCCGGTAGGATTACGTGACCTCGACCTGTTCGTCAAGGGCGAGCGCAATACCACCCCCAGAGTAGTTGACAGCCACGCCGATGCGATCTACGACGCGCTCGACACGGTGCGCATCTGCGATCCGGCTATTGGGTCAGGTGCTTTCCCAATGGTACTAATGTTGGAACTCTTTGACCTCAAGCGCAAGCTCTCCGGTTGGCGTACCAAGCCCTGCGACTTTAATTATCACGCCGAAAAACTCCGCATCATCCGCGAAAATATCTACGGCGTGGACATCGACAAGGGCGCGGTGGACATCGCTCGGCTGCGGTTTTGGCTGTCGCTGATCGTGGACGAGGAAATGCCGAGCCCGCTGCCCAACCTCGACTACAAGATTATGCAGGGCGACTCGCTGACGGAAAGCTTCGAGGGTACTCCACTCGATAACGTACTGTCTCAGCAAAAAAGCGTTACTATCGTCGAAGGAGGCCAGACCGATCTCTTTGGGCAGAGCAAGGGTTCCCAGACCCGCATCGACCTTTCGGATCGAGAGAGGAATGATCTCAAAAAGCTCGTGAACACCTACTTCGATCCCACACTTATCGATAAAAAGCGTGTCAGGCAACGGATCGACAAGATTATTCACGATAATCTTGAATACAATATCGAACTGGAGCATAAGCAGATCAGCCGATTTATTGGCGAGAAGGAACAAGAACTCAGCCTGATTCCTGCCGACACCGAACAGGATTCGGTGGCTAAGAGGCAGCGGCAGGCGAAGGCCCGCGAGCGCTTACAGGGTAGTTTGGAAATGTGGCAGCAACGCGAAAGGAGGTTGCTGGCTAAACGCGAAAGACTGCTGGCGCTGGAAGAAAAAGCCGACGAAAAACCCTATTTCCTCTGGCACCTGTTTTTCAATGAAATCCTGACGGGCGAGGCCGACGCGGGCTTCGACATTGTAATCGGTAATCCGCCCTACGGCGTGAAGGTATCTCCCGAGCTAACGAAGCACTACGACCTTAAAAGCCGCGACTCCTACGGTACTTTTATGAGCATGGCGTTGCGCAAGCTGGTGCGGCCCGGCGGGGTACTTTGCTATATCGTGTCCGATACCTGGCTTACCATCAAGAGCCATTTGCCACTCCGCCAAATGGTACTTTCGCAACGGCTGCACAAGGTAGTTCGACTGCATCCCGACTGTTTCAAGGCCGTGGTCAATCCCTGCATTTTTACCCTCACGCGGTCGCCACTTCGCCCTACCCAAAGGAAGCAGACCAAAACCAGCGGAACTGATCGCCGCCGACCTCACCAATATCTCTACCCGTAAAGACATCCCGCAGTTTCGTGAGTTGCTCTTCAACCTTGAAACTTTCGTGGGTGAAGCCACGCCCGACTACGCCGTGTACGCCTACCCGCAAAGCCTCATCGCTACCAATAGCCTGCGACCCATCTTTGTGGCAAGTCCGAGGCTATTTGCGAATTAATGAACGATACCGCCGCGCCTACCGAATTGTCATGCGCCCGACCCCGAACAGCCCGAAGATAACCGTTATGCTACGGACGGTCGAGATGAATGGTAAAAGCTTGTCGCTAGTGAAGTTTGGGGAGATTGCAGAGGTAAATCAAGGCATCTCAACAGGGGACAATTCAACCTATATCAGAAGGTACTCGAAGGAGAAGGCTACAAATCAATGATTACGATCTATTATTGAGGATGAACAATTTTCAGAGCTTAGTACAGAGGAAAAACTTAATGGAGAAATCCTGAAAATGATCAAGGTAGGTTTTTCATATCCTACGATAAAGGTGGCGAAAGTGATACAGACGAAGGGTGGCTTCCAAACTATTTTGTTGCTCCAAATTACTTTATTGATTGGTCCGAAAGAGCAGTCGCTAGACTGCAAACTCTTACAATTGCTCAAAGGAAAATTGAAAACGATGAAATTGACAAAATTAATTCCGGTGATTAGCGCAAACTAGCAGCAGCTTTACGAAATAGAGATAATGGTTTTCACAAACGATTACATTTCTCCCCCACGGGCATTTATTCACCTACCTTTCGATTGGGATTTGGTACAATTTCGTCAAAAGACAAGTTCGACGATAGTTGTGGAACCAGTAACAGAATGCCTACTTGGGTATGTTCTGAATCAAAAGTTGCAAAGTACTTATTTAAAAACTTCCAGAACCATACCGTAGATACTTAAGAGAGGGGATGTAATGGAACTTCCTATAGTCTGATGGAGGTTAACGTTAAAGTACTAATGCGTCCAGCAAATCATTACCAAGCAAAAGCAAAACCCACGCTACGACTACCAATCCAACGAGCAGCGTGAAATCGACCGCCTGGTCTATGAACTCTACGGTCTCGACGAGGGCGATATTCAGGAAGTGGAGCGGTGGTTTGCCCGGCGCTACCCCAAGCTCCGCGATTACGCCTACACCACCAGCGATGTTTCGGATCGCTACGTGCAGGCAAGCGAACTGAGCGTAGAAGTAGCCACGCTACGCCAGCAGATCGAGCGCGGCGAAACCAAGCACGTGGAGTTCAAAAGTACCCTGCTCTACGACATCACAAAAAGATAGTGAATCTCACGCCGTCCGGCACAGCGTCCTGAAAACCCTGGCCGCCTTTGCCAACACCGAAGGGGGCAACCTCCTCATCGGCGTCACGGACGAAGGGCAGATTTTTGGCTTGCAGAAAGACTATGAACTGCTGGGCGTATCGGCCACCGACAGTCCCGCCACCCGGCAGGATCAGTTTCGGCAGCGGCTGGATGCCCTGATGCAAACGGGCCTGGGGAACGCTTTCGCCGCGCTGGTGGATGCAGCCTTTGTGGAACTGGCGGGGCGCGAAATCTGCGTCGTGTCGGTACGTCCTTCGTCGCAAAAGGTGTACCTCGACTACCCCGAGCGCAGACAAGTGGGTCAGGATCAAAAGGAATTCTACATCCGGCGTTTGTCGGGTAGCGTTACTCTCACAGAGTACGAGGAGAACAGATACTGGAAGGAAAGACCGAAATGATCTAAAATCAAACTTTTTATGAGAAACCGAATACCAAAAAATCGCTGTCCTCACCGCACTATTAGCGGTAATCGGGGCACTTCCCGCCTGGAAAACTCTCCCGCCCCCCCCCGCCGACCAACCTCCCCCAACATTCTCCTCATTTTCGTCGACGACCTCGGTTGGGCCGACCTCAGTAGCTACGGAAGCCAGTACTACGAAACCCCCAACATCGACGCTCTGGCCGCCAGCGGCGTAAGATTTACGGACGCCTATGCGGCGGCGGCGATCTGCTCGCCCTCGCGCTCGGCCCTGATGACGGGCAAGTATCCCGCCCGTACCGGCATCACTGATTGGATTCGGGCCAGTTTTCAGAATGCCGAAGCGCAGTACGATGGCAAAAATAAGAAGGAGCACGAGCGCGATTTGACCCAGAGGCTGATTGTGCCGCCCATTCCGTTCGAACTACCTCTTTCGGAAAAAACTACCGCCGAGTACTTGAAAGAACAGAGGGTACTTTACGGCTTTCATCGGCAAGTGGCATCTGGGAACAGAAGAGTATTATCCCGACAAGCAGGGCTTCGACGTCAACATCGGCGGTTGCGATTTCGGCCAACCGCCCTCCTACTTCGATCCTTACGAAAACGCCCGAACCAAGGGCATTCCTACCTCACCGCCCCGCAAAGCGGGCGAGTACCTCACCGACCGGGAGGGCGACGAAGTAATCGACTTGATTCGGGAGCACAAGGGCGGGCCTTTCTTCATCAATTACGCGCCTTATGCAGTACACACCCCGCTGGGTGGCAAGCCGGAACTGATCGCAAAATACAAAGCCAAAGCCACCGCCAAAGGACAAGGCAACCCCGTGTACGCCGCCATGATCGAGAGCCTGGACCAGAACGTGGGCCGCATCGTGGCGGAGCTCAAAGCGCAAAATCTGCTGGAAAGTACCTTGATCATTTTCACGTCGGACAATGGAGGACTACAAGGAAATAAGCAGAACCCGATTACAAACAATCCGCCGTTTCGCAGCGGGAAGGGTTTTCCCTACGAGGGCGGGATTCGGGTACCTTTGATTGTGAGCTGGCCCGGGCAAATCGGCCCTCGTGTGTCGGGCAGCCCAGTGATCACGATGGATATTTTCAACAGCATTCTGGAAGCGGCCGGTACCCGGCCCGACCGCGACATTCCCAACGACGGCGTTAGTCTGCTCAGCCACGTGCGCACCGGCAAACCGCTACCGTCGCGGGATTTGTTCTGGCATTTTCCGCACTACCGCTACGAGGAAGTGACGCCCTACAGCATCGTCCGCAGTGGGTACTGGAAGTTGATCCATAACTACGAAGACGATTCCGACGAACTATACAACCTGAAAGACGACATTGCCGAAACCCGCAACGTAGCGGCCCGGCTACCCAAGAAACGGCAGGAACTGCGGAAAAAGCTGGATGCCTTCCTGGAGCGGACGGAGGCTAAGGTACCTACGCGACGCTGACAGCGTTAGTAGGTCAAGAATATCTACTCCCTCAACAAGAACCTACTTTGTGATATGAAGAAGCACAGCGTACTGCTATTCATTCTCCTACTTTTAGGTTGCCGGCAAGACGAGATCAATCCAAAGGCATTCCAACTACTGGAAGGAAGATGGGAGCGGACCGGACGATTGTTGTCTGATAAAGTGTGGCTGCCCGAACCCACGGACGGTAGCCCGGACCTGATCATTCGCGCGGATGGCGTACCGCTGGACGGCAACGGGTTCGGTCAGTGCTGCCCGCCGAAGAATTATTCGATCGATGGCAGGCTGTATCCTATCGAGCCAAAATTACCCTATGTAAATGCCGAAATCTGCAAGTTGATCCGGTGCGTGGCTTGCGAAACCGTGGAGCTGCAAGTGACGCAGGAAGGTTTGCTTTGGATTGGCTGCTCAGGTAGCGCGTCGCGCTACAGGCGACTGCTTTAGCACCGCCAGCGCCAACGCTGACAGCGTTCAAAACGCTGTCAGCGTTTAGTTTCGGAGAGAAATTCCGCCAGCGCCGCCACGAAAGCTTTCGGCTGCTCAGCGTGTACCCAGTGGCTGGCTTTGGGGATCGTGACGAGCTTAGCATTTACGAACATCTCCTCGATTTCAGGCCAATCTTCGTCTTTGACGTACGACGAAAGGGCCCCGCGCAGGAATAGCGTGGATTCGGTCACCGTGCGCAACTTGAATATTTCTGCGCCGACATTGCCTTGCAGTGCTTTGAGCACGGGTAGGTTGAAGCGAAAATCGTAGCCTCCGGCTTCGGTGCGATACAGGTTTTTTAACAAAAATTGCCTTACGCCCAGGTTTGGCTCGTGGGCGCTGAACAGCTCGTCGGCGTGCTGGCGGTCGGTGATTTCGGTGAGCGGCAAGGCACTCAGCCCGGCGATCAGGGCGTCGTGGTGCGGTGGGTAGGCTTTGGGGCCGATGTCGACAACGACCAGTTTATCGTAAGTATCTGGGTAGGTTTCGGCGTATTGCATCACCGTTTTGCCGCCCATCGAGTGGCCGATGAGCACCGGATTTTCCAGCGCGTGATCGTCGATAAACTTCGCCAAATCCGCCGCCATGGCTTCGTAAGTGAATTCATCCGAATGCGGCGAGCGGCCGTGGTTACGCTGGTCGACAAGGTACACCGTGTACCCCAAATCGGCGATCGCCTTGCTAACCGTCGCCCAATTGTCCAGCGAGCCAAACACGCCGTGCAGAATGACGAGGGGCTGGTTGCCGTTCCCCTACTTTTTTAAAATTTAATACCATCATTTAATTGATAAGTGATAGTTGATAAGTGATAATACCTCTGTAGCGGGTATTATACTCTGCCAAGACCATCCTTGGTACTTTTCACTATACTAATAAGCAATTTGAGAAGTTCATCGCTATCTTTCTTAAGAGACAAGAACTCATCAGCAGTTATATAATCAGTATCCTTTGAAAGCATCAGCCAGTACTTCGTTTCGTTCGCTTCTTTAAGGGCAATATTCATTTTGTTAAGAAAATCTGCTTTGGACTGCCCATGTTCCGCTTCCATAATTAGGGCACCAATAGCCGTTCCGCTTCTCAAAACTTGTTTGGAGAGAGTGTACTCGTTTTTTCCTTTACCAAAAACTTGTAGAGTTTTATTACTCGAATAGCGAAAGCATACGATTTGGCCTTGACAGCGTTTTCCATTTAAAAGCTCTTCATTATCACTTATCAACTATCAATTATCCATTAACAAAAACAGTCTTCTCCCGCTGCTCCACCAGCCGCCCAATCGGCTCGGCTTCAATGTTGAAGGTACGCAGGATCGTTTCCAGTTCGGCCTGGCCTTCGGGGGCTACGGCAATGAGCAGGCCGCCGCTGGTCTGGGGATCGGCCAGGATGTAGCGCTGGGTTTCGGTCAGGTCGGCGACTTTGTGGCCGTAGCTTTGCCAGTTGCGTACCGTACCGCCGGGGAAAGAATTTTGCGCCAGGTAATCTTCGATGAAGGGCAACTTGGGTACTTTATCGAATTCAATAACGGCACTCAGGCCGCTGCCGCCCGCCATTTCGATCAGGTGCCCCAGCAGGCCAAAGCCCGTCACGTCGGTGAGGGCCTTCACGGATTCCAGCGCGCCCAGCGCTACCCCTACTTTGTTGAGCTGCCGCATTTGGTCGGCGGCCAGGTGGGCGTGTTCGGGGCGAAGCAGTCCTTTCTTTTGGGCAGTAGTCAAAATACCTACCCCAATTTTCTTGGTCAGATACAGCAGGTTACCTTCGGTAGCGGTGTCGTTGCGCTTCAAGTGCTTCACGGCGACGCGGCCCGTGACGGCGAGTCCGAAAATCGGCTCGGGGCTGTCGATGCTGTGGCCACCCGCCAACGGAATGCTCGCCTCGGCGCAGATGGCGCGGCTCCCCTCGATGACGCGCCCCGCGATTTCGGGGGCGAGCTTGTCGATCGGCCAACCCAGAATCGCGATGGCCATCAGCGGGGTACCGCCCATGGCGTATACATCCGAAATAGCATTGGCCGAAGCGATGCGACCGAAATCATAGGCGTCGTCCACGATGGGCATGAAAAAGTCGGTGGTACTGATAACGGCCTCACCGTTGCCGAGGTCCATCACGGCGGCATCGTCGCGGGAGTGGTTGCCGACCAGCAAGGTACTTGTGTCAAACGAGGGCAGTCCGGCAAATACCGCTGAGGAGTCGTTGCCGTGCAGAATTTTATCGAGAATCTGGGGGGAAATCTTGCAGCCGCAGCCCGCGCCGTGGCTGTATTGGGTTAATAATACGGTATCGGTGGGGGCGTTTTCGGCGTGGGGGAGTGAGGGTGTGGGGGCGTTCATTGAGTTTATGAGTTTGAGATTAGCAAGCCAAGCCAGGAATACTTCAACAATTATCCTGAAAGCAAAAGTAGCCACAGAAACCTTTCACCTCCTAAAAAGTTCATCTTCCAGAACTTAGAAAGTACTTATAAATCTTAACAAATTCTTAACACGGACTAGTATTGAAGTATTAAGACACAATTCTGTACTATTCCACTAAATCAAGGCTTTACAGCTTTTAAGTATAGTATTTTAGTAGGAAACAGACTTTTGCTTGGCAAAGAAATTTACCCTTATTTTGCACCCAAATTCATTCGACCCTCCTGCAAGGGAGGAGAACAGACAATCTAACCAAATCCCAATTTCCAATGAACAGGAAGACTCTACTTCTTAATTCAGTCGGTATGACGCTCCTGGCGTTTTTGCTGACTTTCATGAGCGCGCAGGCGCAGGTGACGTCTTCGGCCATCACGGGCCGCGTCGCCGACGACAAAAACGAGGGTCTCCCCGGTGCCACGGTGGTGGCTACGCACTTGCCTTCGGGCTCGCAGTACGGCACGGTCACCAACGAGTCGGGGCGCTATACCATCCCATCGGTGCGGGTGGGTGGTCCTTACAAAGTGACGGTGAGCTACGTGGGTTACGAAGACAGGACGGAAGAAAACATATTTGCTAACCTTGGCACTTCGGCCAACGTCAGTTTCAATATGAGCGACGCGGGTACCCAACTGCAGGAAGTAACGGTGCGCAGCAACCGCAGCGACGTGTTTAGCTCGGAGCGCACGGGTGCCTCCACGACCATCAACTCGGAGCAATTGAAGGCGCTGCCGACCATCAGCCGTAGCATCGACGACTTCACGCGCCTGACGCCGCAGTCCAACGGCAACAGCTTTGGCGGCCGCGACGGACGCTATAACAACATCACGATCGACGGGGCCAACTTCAACAACAACTTCGGTTTGAGTTCGAGCAACCTGCCCGGCGGTAGCGCTCAGCCCATTTCGCTGGACGCCATCGAGGAAGTACAGGTCAACATCGCGCCTTTCGACGTGCGGCAGGCTAACTTCACGGGTGCGGGCATCAACGTGATCACCAAGAGCGGTACCAACCAAGTGAAAGGAACGGCATATACCTACTGGCGCAATGAGAACTTTAACGGTACCAGAGTAGGTGACTTGGATCTGCCCGAAGCTGACAAAACCAACAACCGAATCATCGGAGGTAGCATCGGCGCACCGATCATCAAAAACAAGCTGTTTGTTTTCGTGAACGGAGAGTTCGAGAACAATGTCCGTCCGGGCTTCAACTTCGTAGCCAGTCGCCCCGGCCTGACCGGCCCGCAGGTATCCCGTACCACGGCCGCCGATCTGGAAGCGGTTTCTAACTTTGCCCGCTCGGAGTACGGCTACGAGACCGGCCCTTACGAAGGCTATGCTAGCGAATTCACCCAGAAGAACTACAAGATTGTGGCGCGCCTGGACTGGAACATCAACAAGTCCAACAAGTTCAACATCCGCTACTCCGACGTCAAAAACACCGATGACAACATCATCAACGGCCGTTCGGCCCCCAATCCCCGCGCTTCTTCGAACCGCGTGAGCCAGAACGCCCTGACCTACGAAAACTCCAACTATGGTTTCCAGAACAGCGTTC
Organism: uncultured Cytophagales bacterium; assembly: GCA_963803495.1. Taxonomy (GTDB): domain Bacteria; phylum Bacteroidota; class Bacteroidia; order Cytophagales; family Spirosomataceae; genus Persicitalea. Next base: position 4,314,766 of record CAWDMP010000002.1, on the reverse strand, counting down.
GTTCCATCGCGGCCGAGTTGAACTCGACCTTCAATGGTCGCTTCTCTAACCAACTGTTGGGTACCTACACTTTTATTGAAGACACGCGTACGTCCAAGAGTTCCGATTTTCCTTTCATCGACATCTGGAACAACAACGACAACTACATCAGCCTGGGCTACGAGTTATTCAGCAAAAACAACAACGTGAAGAACACGGTGTTTAACATCATCGACAACTTCACCTACTACGCGGGTAAGCACACGATTTTGGGTGGCGTTTCTTACGAGCAGATGTACTTCGCCAACAGCTTTCTCCGCTATGGTACCAGCTACTACCGCTTTAACTCGGTGGATGATTTCCTTACCAAGCAACTACCTACCGCCTACGCTTACACGTACAGCCTGCAGCCGGGTGTGTCGGCTCCTGCTTCGGACCTAACCTTCGGTCAGGCATCGGCCTACCTGCAGGATGAGTTCAGCGTCAACCCCAAGTTGAAACTGACGGCCGGTATTCGCGTCGACCTGCCCGTGTATCCCGGATGCGCCCATCGAGAACCCCGCCGTAACGCGGCTTTCGTTTAAGAATGGCGAGAAAATCACGACGGGTCAGTGGCCCAACTCCAAGGCGGCTATTTCGCCGCGCGTGGGCTTCAACTACTCCGAGACGGAGAAAGGCCTGCAGGTACGCGGCGGTACGGGTGTCTTCAACGGTCGTATTCCGTTCGTGTGGTTTACCAACCAACCAACCAACAGTGGTGTGATTCAGAATACGTTCGAAGAAACGCGCACGGCGGAGCTGACGAAGTTCCCCTTCGATCCGAACCCAGCGGCACACCTAAACAAACTGCCTCAGAATGCGGGTCAGTCGGCACCGAGCAGCCTGGCTTCGGTCGATCCCAATTTTCGCATGCCGCAAGTGTGGCGCACTAACCTGGCCATCGACAAGCGATTGCCCGGCGATGCCTCCGTTACTTTGGAAGCAATTTATTCGCAGGAGTTGCAAACGGTCTACCAGCGCAACATCAACTACGGCGACCCCGTAAGTACCCTGACAGGCGCCGACAACCGTCCGCTGTACACGCGGGCATCGCGGGTCATCAATCCCGACGTTCGGGAAGCGATGGTACTGGGCAACACTTCCGGTGGTGGCGGACTTTCGCTGACGGCTTCGGCCAAGAAGAACTTCGGCCGGGGTCTATCGGCCAACCTGGCCTACACCTACAACAACGTGAAAGACCGCACCGGCAATCCCGGCTCGCAGGCGGCTTCGGCCTGGTCGAACAACGTAGCGGTGGGTAGCCTCAACGACCTGCCCCTCGCCTACTCCGATTACGCAGTACCGCACCGTGTGGTCGGCGCTATTTCGTACCGCGCCGATTACGCCGGATTTATGGGTACCACTGTTTCACTGTTTTTCGAAGGACAAAGCCAGGGTCGCTTCTCGTACGTCTACAATGGCGACCTGAACGGCGACGGACTCAACTCCGACCTGCTGTACATTCCCAACGGTCCTGGTGAAATCATCTTTGAAGACGTCCTCAACTCCGACAGGACGGTGAAGTACACCGCTCAGCAGCAGTCGGACGCCTTCTTCAACTACATCGATCAGGACACCTACCTAAGCAACAACAAGGGACAATACGCCGAGCGCAACGGTGCCCTGGCACCCTGGTACAACCGCATCGACTTCCGGGTCTTGCAGGATTTCTACCTCAACGTGGGCGGCAAGCGCAACACGATTCAGGTCGGTTTGGATATTCTCAACCTGCCTAACCTGTTGAAGTCGAGCTGGGGTGTGCGCCAGCGCACGGCCATCAACAACGGCGCGCTGTTGCAGTACCGCTCGCTCAAAGATGGGCAGCCCGTTTATCGCCTGTCGGAAGTAGGCGGCGCGCTGCCTACCGAGACTTTCCAGAACGTCGTTTCTGCTTCCACGACCTGGGGAGCGCAAGCGAGCCTTCGCTATATCTTTAACTAAGATTCAGTTAAGTCATGAATGCAAAAAGCTCCCGCGCCGAAAGGTGCGGGAGCTTTTTTGTTTAAGGCCAGTCCGAATCCTGATTCCATTGCCGGGGGCTTCAGCCCTCGGGTGCCGATTACTCCGCCACCCCCAGGCTGAAGCCTGGGGCAAGGGATAATATTTACCTCGCCACCACTTTTGCCCGCTTCAAGGTCTCGATTCCGATTCGGTAGCCGTCCAGAATCAGGCGCGTGATGTCTTCGGAACTGAATTTTTGTAGATCCAGCATCAATGGTTCTTCGGGCCTGATGATGGTGAGCTTGATCGGATCGCCGCGCAGTACCGAGCGCTCAGCGTAGCCCTCGGCCCATTCGATGTCGTTGTTGACGATCTGGTTGACGGTCACGTCCTTGACGCGTTCGATGAGACTGACCAGATTGCGCGAACTGAAATCCTCGCGGGCGTAGAGTTGCTGCGAGTGGCACCCGATCAGAACTATTTCTTTGGCTCCGTCGCGAATGGCCTCGTGGATAGGCGCTACTACCCGCAGCCCCCCGTCCAGAAACTGGTCGGCATTGCTCCCGATGGGTACGGGCGGCATAAGCATGGGCAGGGATGAGCTGGCCCGCACGTAATCCATAAAGAACTCGTCGTCCGGTGAAGCGTATACGATGTTGCCGTGTGTGATGTTGACGGCCCCTACTTTTATTTTCACCGAACTTTCGCGCAGCAAGAAGGCGTCGACATTTCGGCGAATTAAATCGTGCAGGGGTGAAGGATCGAGCAGGCCATCAAAGCGGCTCATTAGCGTGTTGAAACCCAGCGACACCCGTGAGCGTAGCAAGGCCACATCCTGGGGCTGGGTGATGTTCTTGATCCAAAAGGCCATCAACGCCCGCCCCACGCCCGGCCAGTCTATCGCTTTTTTCTCTTCCAACTCCTGCTTCCCCGCCTCATTGACGAGGAAGGTGGCGTTGAGCGCACCGACCGATACACCATAGATCATCTCTGGCGCGAAGCCGTCTTCCAGGACCGCCTTGACGGCCCCTACCTGAAAAGCTCCTTTCATTGAGCCTCCGCCCAGTACCAATGCTTTCATAAAATGAACATTTTGCCCGTAAGATAGGTATAAACCTAATATTTTGTGGCAATTTTGGCCCCGCTATGCCCCTCTCCATTCAAGAAATACAAGCGCCGATCCAGCAGGAAATGAAGGCATTCGAGCCCAAGTTTCGGCAGTCGATGAAAAGCGACGTCCGGCTGCTGGATCAAATTATGAATTATATCATCCGGCGGAAGGGCAAGCAACTTCGGCCCATGTTTGTGTTTTTGTCAGCAGGTGTGTGTGGTACTATTTCGGAAGCCACCTACCGGGGCGGGGCCTTAATCGAACTCCTGCACACGGCCTCGCTCGTACACGACGACGTGGTGGACGACTCCAATTATCGGCGGGGATTCTTTTCGGTGAGTGCTCTGTGGAAAAATAAAATCGCCGTACTTGTCGGTGATTATCTATTGTCACGGGGACTGCTGCTGTCGGTGGATAATGAGGATTTTGATTTATTGAAAATCATCTCGACCGCCATGCGGGAACTGAGCGAAGGTGAACTACTCCAAATCGAGAAAGCTCGGCGGTTGGATGTAGATGAAGCTATCTACTACGAAATCATCCGCCAGAAGACCGCCTCGCTCATCGCCTCCTGCTGCGCCGTGGGAGCCAGTTCGGTAGACTCCACGCCCGAAGTCGTAGCGAGAATGCACGCCTTCGGCGAAAAGGTAGGCATCGCTTTTCAGATCAAAGACGACTTGTTCGACTACGGTGACGCCGAAGTGGGTAAGCCGTTGGGTATCGACATCAAGGAAAAGAAAATGACGCTACCGCTGATTTACGCGCTCAACCAATCTTCCTGGCTCGAAAAACGACGCATTATCAACATCGTTCGGAACGAAAGCCATAAGCCTAAGAAAGTCACGGAGGTGATCGCCTACGTGAAGCAATCGGGCGGCATCGAGTACGCTCAGCGGGTGATGCTGCGCTACGTGGAAGAAGCGCGTCAGCTACTCTACGCCTTCCCGGAATCCAAGTATCGACACTCCCTCGACCAACTCGTCCAATTCACGATTGAAAGAACGAAGTGAGGTCTATTGTGTAATCGTGTAATTGTTTAGGCGTTAGCATCTTTGTCGCTTTGTTGCTTTGTCGCTTTGTCGCTTTGGAACTTAAAATTCATAATCCACTCCCAATCCAAAAAGCGCGAAATCGTACTTGACGGGATCGTTTGGATCGAACTGCCGTAGGGCTTCGGTGAGTTCGAGGGCGGTTTGCCAGTCGGTTTGGCGGCGTTGAATCAGGCCCAGGTGGCGCGCTACCCGGTCGACGTGGACGTCACAGGGCATCACGAGCTGGGCGGGACTGAGCTGTCGCCAAATTCCAAAATCGACGCCCCGATCGTCGCGCCGTACCATCCAGCGCAAAAACATATTGAGTCGCTTGCAGGTCGACTTACGGGCGGGCGTCGCGACGTGCTTCCTGGTGCGGGTCGGAAAGTCTTCGAGGCTACAAAATCGGTTGTGAAAAGCGATCAGGCTATGCTCGGTAGTGGGCTGATCCGTTTGATCAGGTACCACAAACGCCGTTTCCAGCGAGTCGTGCTGCCGGTAGTACTCTTGAAAAAAATGGAGAAAGTAAAGCGTATCCGTCGCATTGAAGGTGCGGTGCTTGAAACTAAGGAAGCGTTTGAGATCGTGTTCCTGGTGATTCAGCACAAAATCGTGGGGCGCACCGTCCATGAGCGCGACCAGTTCGTGGCATTTGTTCAGGATCGTCTTGCGCTGTCCCCAGGCGAGCGTCGCCGCCCAGAAGCCCATAATTTCGATGTCCTGCTCTTTGCTGAAAAGATGCGGAATACTCACCGGATCGGGCCCGATAAAATCAGGCTGATTGTAGCGCAGGTAGTTGCAATCCAGCATCTCAGCCAGCGATTCGGAGAGTACCTCCGGTCGCGCCTTATTTGCTGACAAACTTACCGAAGACATAGACCAGCGCCTGCGACACACCCGAGAAAATCATGACGATGGTGGAGAAAAGAAAGGTAAATACCGCGATGAAAGGATACATGAGCGCAAAAATTACGCTCCATACCTTATAGCCGATGGTCTTTTTCTGTTCGGCGCGTTCTTCTTCTCTTTTTGATCTGAATTCGGGAGCGTGTTTCATCGATTTTAGTTGGCCGCGATATAGCTGATACTGGCTCTGAAACGGCGGCTATTGGGAGAAAGTTTCTCGAAGGCCCGCGTCGAAAGCTTAATCACGATGTCGCGGTTGCTACCAGTATCAGGAATTCTACCTACGACTTTCACCCAGATTTCGGCCTGATTGAACTCGTTGGTGACTTGGATGAGTGTGCCGATCGGGGCCGTGCGGTGCAGCGCCAGGTACTTGCTGCTGCTCGTTTCGGCGTCGATCACTTCGGCCAGGCCCGACTCGCTCATGCGCCGTCCGCTGGGTTCGCTGACCTCCGGCTCGGGCTCTGCTTTTCTGGGTTTCTCCACGGCGGGGGCCGGCGCGGGTTCTTCTTTCTCGACTGGTGTGGGAAAGGGTGTGGCGGCGGGCTGCTGCTTGGTGTACGCTTTTTCCGACACGATCAGGTCCTGCCCCAACCGCACATTGTCGGAGGTCATGGCGTTCCACTTGCGGATGTCGGCCATCAACACGCCGTACTTTACGGCAATGCTGTACAGGGTTTGCCCTTGTTCGACCCGGTGCATACCAGAGCCCGCGCTCGGGTTAGCTGCGGACGCAGTGGGCTCGGGTGCCGTTTTCTTGTCTTCTTCTTTCCGGCGTTCTTCTTTTCGCTCCTCCTTCGCCACGGCACGCGCCGATTTGGGTGGTGTGTAAGGTACCCTGATCACCTGATCGACCCGAAGATTATCGTTCATGCCATCGTTGGCGGCCTTTATCTCTTTTACCGATACACCATACCGGCGCATCACGGCGTAGAGCGTTTGTCCGGCGTCCACTTTGTGGAGGATGTATGTTTTCCCGTTGGCTTTTTCGCTCCCGATAGAATCCCGAAGCGTGACTGACGAGTCGGTAGCCGATGCTTCGCTGCCAAGCCATATCATGCCCAACAGGACAAGAAAATATTTCATATTACTGGGTTAGTTTTATACTAAAAAATTCGTGTACTCCCCGCAGGCATACCAGTCGGCCGCTGTGCCAGAGCATGGTATCCCGGCCCGTTCCTTCGCGCGTTTCTCCCAATGAACCCTCGTAAACAATCGTGCGGTCACGGTGTACGATCAGGAGATGTTGAGCCGCTTTTTTCCTGCTCGTAAAGATAATAAGAAAAGACTATATAAGGGTCGACTTCCAGATAATCGACCGCGATCGGTACCTTCGCACCCACCGTCTTTGCCAGGAAACTGACCACCGTTTCGAAATGAGCATCCTGCGGTTCGTAGCGTTGCGGCGTAAGGAAGTCTGGCGTCTAGGATTTTGTTGGCATCGTCCTCTCTCGATCGGCCTCCGCGGGTAGGCCTGATGCCGTATCGACCTGATGGTACTGTATGCCCCCCGCTTGCTTCTTTCCCGGCAACGACCGAAGTATGCACCCTCTCCCAAACGCACCAGAGTCCAACCCGGCAGCGCCCATTGCAGCCGACCGTCCGCGACCGAAACTGCGAGCAGATCGGTGGGTTCGGGTACATCGGGAAAGCGGTAGTTGTGTAGATAGAGTTGATTTTTACCAAATGCCACTAGAGCTCGTCCACCAGTCGGTAGCGGCTGGGCTTTCGATCCAACTCACTTCCCCTTTCGTCAGATCGAGCAACGCCCAGGATACCGCTCGTTGGATACTTTCGGGTTGCTTTTGCGTGTGAGACGCGATAAATCGCGTCTCTACCGTAGCAGGGGCGCGCAACTCGACTACCCATAGGTCCTGGCTTGGATGCGGAAGAATCCGCCAAATCGTTTGGGGGAAAGTATGCGAGAAGATGCTTTTCGGGGGCAGCGGCAAGGATTCTTGGTTAGAAATGGTAGTTTTGGAATAATTAAGTCGGACGTTCGACTCCGGTCGACTATCAAACGTTTAAAATCAGGATCTTAAGCTCAATTTCCTATTAAAATGAAAATCGTCGGAGTAATTCCTGCCCGCTACGCCTCCACTCGTTTCCCAGCCAAAGCCCTGGCCGACATCGGCGGTCGCAGCATGATCCGCCGCGTGTACGAGCAAGCCAGCCAATCGTCGCGTCTGGCGCGGGTGGTCGTCGCGACCGACGATCCGCGTATATTCGAGCACGTGCAGGCTTTCGGTGGCGGCGTCGTGATGACCTCGCCAAATCACCAAAGCGGTACCGACCGTTGTTTCGAGGCCATTCAGTATCTGGATGAAATCTACGATTACGTCATCAATATCCAGGGCGACGAGCCGTTCATTCAGCCAAGTCAGATCAACCGTCTGGCCTCGGTGCTGAATGGCCAGACCGAACTCGCCACGCTGGTGAAGGTGATAGAGGATCAGGAAACGCTCTTTAACCCCAACACTCCCAAAGTACTGCTGGACCATCGGCGCAACGTACTTTATTTTAGCCGACAAACGATCCCCTACCTGCGCGGCGTCGCATCCTGCCGATTGGCTTTCCAGTCACACGTTTCTACAAACACATTGGGATCTACGCCTATCGAAAGGACGTATTGGCTCAAATCACCCAGCTACCCGTTTCGTCCTCGGAAAGCGCTGAGGCCCTGGAACAACTCCGCTGGCTCGAAAACGGCTACACGATCAATGCCGTCATCACCCCCGACGACTCGCACGGCATCGACACGCCCGAGGATTTGGTAAAAGTAGCGGAGCGGTTTTTGTAAGGATGTTTATTTGTTGATACGTTTATTTGTTTATCAGTCAATTCAATATCCCTATTGTAACCAAATCAAAAGCCTAAACAAATAAACGATTAAACAAATAAACAATCAGTGAAATGTCTCAGCAAGCGCGCAACCCAATACCACAAGCTGCCATTCGGCGTTCAGACATAACATAAAACCTCTCTACAACATGCAATACAACATTCTTTGGGCCGATGATGAAATCGACCTCCTCAAGCCGCACATCATGTTCCTGACCAACAAGGGGTTCAACGTGACGCCCGTCAACAGCGGCGCCGATGCGTTGGACAAAGTCGAGCACGAACGCTTTGACATTGTTTTTCTGGATGAGATGATGCCGGGCATGACGGGCTTGGAAACGCTGGCGCAGATTAAGCAGACCCACCCCTCGCTGCCCGTGGTGATGATTACCAAGAGCGAAGAAGAACATATCATGGAGGACGCGATCGGTTCCAAAATCGCCGACTACCTCATCAAGCCGCTCAATCCGAATCAGATTCTGCTTTCGGTTAAGAAAATACTTGACAACAAGCGATTGGTCACCGAGAAAACTACGCTGAGCTACCAACAGCAGTTTAGGAATCTGGCCATGCAGTACCAGGACCGGATCGGCCACGAGGAGTGGGCGGATATTTATAAGAAACTGATTTACTGGGAATTGGAACTGGAAAATTCGCAAGACCAGGGGATGCTGGAAGTGTTCTCGATGCAGAAGAGCGATGCCAACGCCAACTTTGCCAAGTTTATCGAGGAAGAATACGAAGACTGGCTCAACGATCCGCGCGCCGACCGCCCACTGCTTTCGCACCAGCTCATGAAGCAGAAGGTGTTCCCGCACATGCAGGGCAGCAGCGAGCCGATTTTCTTTTTGCTGATCGACAATTTCCGCTACGACCAATGGAAAATGATCCAATCGGTGATGCAGGAGTACTTCACCATCGAGGAGGAATCGAGCTACTACTCTATCCTGCCCACCACCACCGGCTACGCGCGCAACGCGATTTTTGCCGGATTGATGCCCAGCGAAATCGAGCGCAAATACCCGCAGTGGTGGGTGAGCGACGAAAATACGCCCGATGGCGAAGAGGGGCTCAACAAGCACGAGCACGAGCTATTGCAAAAGCAACTCGACTGGAATCGGCTGGACGGGAAGATGTCCTACCACAAAATCTTGAACACCAATCAGGGCAAGTCGCTGGTCGACAATTTTAACAACCTGATGGGCAACGCGCTCAATGTGGTAGTCTACAACTTTGTGGATATGCTGTCGCACGCTCGCACCGATGTGCAGATGATCAAGGAGCTGGCGCCCGATGAAGCGGCCTACCGCTCGATTACGAAGTCGTGGTTCCAGCACTCGCCACTGCTCGATTTTATCAAGAAAGTAGCCGAGAAAGGTGGACGTCTGATCCTGACAACCGATCACGGCATGATTCGGGTGCAGAAGCCTTCCAAAATCATTGGCTACCGCGAAACCAACACCAACCTCCGCTACAAGCACGGCAAAAACCTCGGCTTTGACGATAAAAACCTGCTGGTGTGCCGCAAGCCGGAACGGTTTTTCCTGCCCAAGCCGCACGTCTCTACGTCATACGTGTTCACGAAGGAAGACTACTTCTTTGCCTACCCCAACAACTACAACCAATACGTGAACCTGTACCGCGACACTTTCCAACACGGCGGGGTGTCGATGGAAGAAATGATCATTCCGTTTATCGACATGAAGGCGAAGGGGTAGTTTTTGAATGGATGGGCGCTCGATCTTCGAAGTGGATCGCTGTGCGGATTACTGTGGTTGCGAATTAGACGGGCAGGCTAGGACCAGGCTTTTCTCAGCAACCGCAGCCAGTTGCCGTGAAATACTTTTTCTATATCTGAGGGAGAATACCCCCTTTTTGCCAAAATACCTTCATACTTAGGCAAATCAGCGATCGTATCCATGTCGTGGGGCATTTGCTCGGTGCCAAACAGTCCGTCGAGATCGGTCCCGAAGGCGATTTGGTCGCTGTTGCCCGCCAGCTGGCAAATGTGGTCGAAGTGGTCGACCAGTTTTTCCATGTTCACGCCCAGATTTTTCGGGTCTTCTTTTTTGTCCAAATCGTAATCGGCAATGAGCATCCAGTTGTCGAGCGCCCCACCGAGTACCGCGCCGCGCTCGATAAGTACCTTCAATTGATCATCACTGAACTGCCGCTCGCCCGGTACTACGGCCCGGCAATTCTGGTGGCTCGCCCACACGGTACCCTGAAAAATGTCCATCGCTTCGAAGAAACCCTTATCCGTAAGGTGCGTAACGTCGAGGATGAGCTTGTGGCGGTCCATTTCACGCAGCAGCTCTTTGCCGATCGAGGTGAGTCCGCCGCCGTCGCTGTGGGTACCCGGCGCGTAGCGGCCCGGCCCGAAGTGCGCGGGACCGATGGCGCGAAGTCCATCTTCTACGTATTTTTCCAGGTACTTGAAGTCAATCACCGAATCGGCTCCTTCCAGGCTCAGAATATAGCCGATCGGCTTTTTCTCGTTGGGCGTGGTATCATCCTGCCAAAGCTTCACGTGGGCGTCCAGCTGCTGGATGTTGGTGATTTGTACCATTTCGCCTTGCTCTTCCATCACGCGGTACCATGCTAGCTGTCCCTGCGCGAAAGCGTAGGCCTGCTCCGGCGAGTGCCAACCGACGAGCTTAAGCGATGGCAGCGGTCGGCCCACTTCTGAAAACCGCGAAATGATCGTCGCCACCACCAAGCCGACGCCACCCTTCCGAAGTTCGGGCAGGGTGACCGAGCCGTTACCGCGGTCGGCCGTGTCGTGCAGTTCCAGGAAGCGTTCTTTCTCCCGAATTTCCTTTACGGTTTTCTTTAAATCACGATTCAGACTGAGGGCGTTGGTCGCGAGATCGAGGTGGGCATCGATGGTGAACATTTTTATTTAGTTGATAATGGAGAGTGGATAATGGATAATTAAAAAACTATTTCTGGCGTCCCTTTATTAGTTTCTAACCTTCCTACCCACTACAATGCGGTTGTTGAGGGTGTCGGTGAGGTAGAGGTCGCCGTTGGGCGCGATGGTCAGGGACTGGGGATCGAAGAAGGCGGCTTTGTGGCCGGTGCCATCCAAGGCTTTTTCCTGCAAGTATTGCTCGCCGATGGTGGTTACGTTGCCTTTCAGGTCGATCATTCTGATCAGGTCGGCCTCGGTGTCGGCGATGAACAAAGTACCGTCGGACGCGGCGGCAATGCCGACGGGGCGGTGGAAAAGTGACTTTCTTGATTTGCCGTCCCGGTTCCCTTCCTGGCCGGGCACGCCAGCGAAAGTAGTTACGTTGCCTTTCAGATCCATTTTTCGGATGAGGCAGTTGCCGCTCGGCTCGCCGTCGTAGGTTTTGAACTCGTAGGTGGGCTGGGCGCAAGCAGCAGAGCTTATCAGAAAAAGTAAGATCAAGTACCTCATTGCTCGGGCTTAGCGTTTGTGGCTTTTAGCCGCCTCTCGATCAAATCAATCGGGTACTTGGCCGAAAGCTTGCTAATATCGAAGGCGAATTCTTCGTAAGCTTTTTCCCATTCTTCGGCTTCTTCTGGCGTGTAGTCATAAAATCCTTTGCCGTTGGTGATGCCATTGCCCCCCCGCCGGGCGATGTCCTCGATGAGCCTGGGCACTTCGGTTTGGTTGCTGAGCGTGGAGAACAAATCCTTCATCACGGCGTAGTAGGCCTGCAAACCGGTCAGATCCATGTACCTGAACAGCCCGCAGAAAGTCATCCAGTGCCCCCCATCGTTGCGGCAGGCGCGGTCTACGTCCTCGGTGGTCGCGTAGCCGTTTTCCACCAAATGGAACGCCTCGCGGTACATAGCGTACATGATGCGGTTGGTAATGAAACCGCGAATATCCTTCCTGACCAGAATGGGCTCCTTACCCCAATCCGTCGCCATGGCATAAAGCTTCTCGGCCATGGCGACATCGGTGGCAGGATTACAAACAATTTCCAGGAATTTGGTAGTGAAGGCCGGCTCGGCCCAGTGCATACCCATGAAGCGGCGCGGGTGTTGTACAAAGTCTTTGAGTACTGTATTAGGAATAGCCGAAGTGTTGGTCGTCAGGATCGCATCGGGCGCGATGTACTTCTCTACTGCGGCGTACACCTGCTTTTTGATTTCGATATTCTCGACCACGCATTCCATGACCAGGCCACAATCTTTCAGGCGGGCGTAGTCTTCGGTCAAGGTCAGCCGCGACAGGTTTTTCTCGGGCGAAAGTTCAGTCAAGTCGTGCCGTTTGGCTATTTCGAGGTAGTGCCGAATTTTGTCCGGGCCTTTTTCAAGGTCGGAGGCCAGCGGCGCGATGCCCACCACCCGGTTGCCGGAAATCAACAGGGCCGTAATAATACTTGCCCCCATCAGGCCCAACCCTACAATGCCTACTTCCTGAGAGGTTGCTTTATCCGTCATAGATACCCTGGTTATTTTCTAGTCCTCATTCCGGTAACTTCACGATCGCGTCGATTTCGACTTTCAAATTCTCGGCCAGCACCGATTGCACGGTCGTCCGGGCGGGCTTAATGCCGTCGAAGTAGGTAGCGTATACTTTGTTGTAGCGGTCGAACTCGGCAATATCGGCCAGATGAACGGTGCATTTGACGATGTCGGCCATGCTGCCGCCCGCTGCCTCGATGATCGCTTTCACGTTGTCGAGCGTGCGCGTCGTCTCTTCTTCGATGGTACCCAGCGCGAATTTTGAAGTCTTGAAATCGACCGAGGCTTGTCCGCTAATGAACAGAAGGCCGTCTACGATCACGCCATCGGAATACGCTCCGGTGGAAAAACTGGCATCTCTTTCGGGGTGGGATACTTTTTGCTTTTGCATTTGTGGTCAATTTTGAATGAGTGAATGATAGAATGATTGAATATTTTCTTCGGTGCTTCTTTACCTCATTTGGAAATGCGGTACAAGCCCGCGCCGTGGGCGGGAATCGGATCGGAGAAGCCATCCTTGAAACTTCCCAGGTCCTTCTTAGCCCATAAGTCGCGAACTTTGTATTCCGCGCCGTCCAAGCCGAGGTCTTTCCAGTCCACTTTGATGTCGACGGGCCTTTTGGATTCCCACTGGTTGAAGTAGGCCAGGTACTTATCGTCGGAATCGGGAATGTCGGCGGTCCAGATGATGATGGCGTTTTTAAACTTGATCTGTCGGTTGTTGATGCTGTTGCGATTGACTTGCAGCGCCTCTTCGTTGGTGAGTAGCTCCAAAGTCAGCGGATCGGTTTCGGGCAGGTGGCCGCCGATCAGCAGCGGCATTCGGGCCATGTACCACAGCGACAGCAGCGTGTGCAGTTCGTTTTTATTGAAATTCGAGATGCGTGGCTCGGGGCCTTTGTACGAAATACCGATGCCTATTTTGCCCACGGGCAACATATCCAGATCGGGCCAGTAACCGGGTTCGTTCCCCTCCACGACCTTGCTCGCCACCGGGAAACCCTTCTTCAGCATTTCCCACACGTCCCAAAAATCCAGGCCGGTGCGGGCCATGTGTACGTTCTTTTTTAGTACCTCCAGCGGAATGTTCTCCGGCACGATGCTCAGGACCATGGGGCGGCCCGAGCTGCGCATCGCCTTGCTCATGCCCTCCAGCTCGGGCACGTTCACCAGGTCGTCGGCCTTGACGTAGTCGATGCCCCAGTCGGCGTACTGCTGGAAAACGGAGTTGTAGTAGGCCTGCGCGCCGGGCTTGCGCATGTCCACGCCGTAGAAGCCATCGTACCATACACACCCGCTGTCGGGTTGGGCGATGCTGGAACACAACAAGTCGGTCCCCTTGATTTTTCGGCCATCGATGCAAGCCTTCCAGGGAATGCCCCGTATGCGGTGAATGTCCAGTTTCAGGCCGAGGCTGTGCACGTAATCAGCCAGCGGTTTAAGGCCCTTGCCCCCACGCGCCGAAGGAAATTTTACGGTGTCGGGTTGCAGCACGCCGTACTCATTGATGCTGTAGTTAGGCTCGGTCGGAATGGTTTCGTGCACGAAAGCCTCGAAGTCACTGGCCTCTTCATCACCGTACCACATTTGGTCGATCACGATGTACTCATAGCCTAAGTGCTTCAGGTTTTCGGCCATGTAGTCGGCATTGGCTCGTACCTGCGCTTCGTTTACCGTCCAGCCGAAACTGTCCCAGGAATTCCAACCCATCGGGGGTTTCAGGGCGATGGAGCGGTCGAGCGGCGGCACGGAGTCGGTCGCTGCGCTGTCGGAGGTACTTTTTTCTGATGATTGGCAGCCGAAGATAAATAAGGCCGCTAGCATTAGGGTACTTCTAAGGAGTTGTAGAATTTTTTTTTTCATATAAAAATCTCGTTATCAACTAGTATTCCATTGCGCTTTATCCACTATTAAACCACAATTTCCTCCGCCTGCACCGGATATTTGCCCCAGCGGTTCACTTTGTACCCCCAGGTAGCGTACGCCAGAATCCCGAGGTAGAGCGGGATCATCATCAGCACAGCCGTTTGCGGCGTATCGGGGTTGGCGTCGATCAGGGTACCGAACGCGACGGGAAAAATGGCCCCGCCGATCAAGGCCATGAGCAGCATCGCGCCCCCCACCTTGGTGAAGCTACCGAGTTCGCGCAGCGCCAGGCCCCAAATCGTCCCCCACAGCAGAGCCGTACCGAAGCCCGTGAGTACCATGCAATAGAGTGACACCACGCCGCCGGTGAGGTAGGCTCCGGCCATAAAAGCAATGCCCCACACGGCGGCAAACCGCAGCGCCCACTGCTGCGATATATACCTGGGAATGAGCACGATGCTGGCCATGTACCCAAACAGCATCGCGACCAACCCGTAGGTAGGAAACTGCCGCGCTTCGGCGATGGTGAGCCCGATGGCCCGCCCGTAAATGATGACGCTGTCGATCGGGATCATCTCGCAGGCCGAGGCCAGGAACAGCGTCACGACGCCCAGAATCAGGTGCGGGTATTGGAAAATAGTCTTGCGTAGGGTGATCGTCTGCCCCTCGACGCTGCTTTTGCTGTCGTCGATTTCGGGTAGTTTGGAAAAATGAATCACCAGCGACATGATCAGCAACGCTACGGTGATCATGATGTAGGGGTTAATAATCTTGAGCGCGTAGGTATCGAGCAGCGTGGCTTTCTCCAGCGCATCGAGGCCCTGTACCTGCGCGATGACGTCGTCGGCATTGACCAGAAAAATAGAACCCAGCAGGGTGATGCAAATAATGCCCGCAATTTTGTTGGACAGTCCCAAAAATCCTACGCGCTGCGCGGTACTTTCGATGGGCCCAATGACGGCAATGTAGGGATTGGCGGCGGCTTGCAGGAGGGTCATGCCGGTCCCGGTGATGTATATACCCAAAAGAAAAAGGCTGTAAGTGCGGGTGTAGGCCGCCGGCACGAAGGTGATCGTACCCACGGCCATCACGATCAACCCCAGTACCATCCCCTTTTTGTAGCCCGTTCGTTGCAGTACCCAGGCGCTCGGCAGTGCCATGACGAAATAGGCGCTATAGGCCGCAAACATCACCAGCGAGGCCTGGAAGTTGCTCAATTCCAGACATATCTGAAAGTAAGGGATCAAGACCCCGTTGACCCAGGTCATAAAACCAAAGAAGAAAAACAGTACGCAAATGATCACAAGCGCACCTACGTAGGATTTTTTGCCTGTTTCTGTCATGTGAGTCTTCCGGCGAGTTCGATTACTTTTTCCCGAACGGTGGCCTCGGCTCCGCGTTCCATGCAGCTACTTCGGGCGCGCCAGGTTTCGTAGCCGCCGCGGTCGAGCTCGTGGGCGGGCGGAATGTAGCCGCCGTAGGAATTGGCCAGGTTGATAGAAAAATAAGGTCCGGGAATTTTGGCTTTCAACCGAAGGCCCGTTTCGGCAAAAAACTCGCCCGGCAGAGCCCCGATTTTGACCTCGCCGATTTTGAGTACCTGCACCATCAGCTCGCGTGAGTCGGGGTATTGACTGAGCAGTACTTGCTCGCGGTCATAAATCCGTTGGACGGATTCGGGATCGTAGCCTATGTTTTTGAAATCGTGCGCGATGTAAGATTCGGTGGCCGTCGCCAGTTCGTCCGCAGTGGGCTTGCGAAGCGCGATTTCCACTACCGCGTGGGTACTGCTCAGCGAAGGATTTTCCTGCCAATCGAGGTTCTTCAGACCCTCCGCCACTTTCTGCGCCAGGGTACCCCCGACAAGCCGGGTCCGGGCGTAGTCACCCGTCGGCAGGCGGTCGGGGTCCTGGAACGACCACAGGTTGATATCACCGCTGGTACCGTTGCTCATCATGGCCACGAAATCATCATCCGCGCCTAGCCGCTCTTTGAGCCGGGCGGCAAATTCGCCGAAGTAGTCGCCCGTCACGGAATCCTCGGGCCAGTCGCCCACGTAGTGCAGCCCGTAGTTGCCCAAGGCGCCAATCCAGCGGTCGTCCAGGCCTTTGACCAGCAGATAACTCAATTCAGGATCAGGCTCGGCAACGGACTTTATGATTTGGTCTTCACCACCGAACGGATTGGTTTTCACGCCGTCGTTCCGGCGCGTCACCGGATTCCTGGCTTCGTAGCCTTCTCGCATCAAGTACCGACGGCAGATCACAAAATCCGGCACATCGGCGGTACCGAAGGCGATTTTAGCGGGGCGAAGTTGTCGATTAGCTTCGACCACGGATTCGACGATCAGAGCGGGTAGTTTTTCCTTATAATGCGCGTCGACCGCGCCACCTAGTAATCCCGCGACATCGCCCGCCGCGTGGTTGTGATTGCAGGCCAACAAAATATTTTCGGGCGTGATACCCGTCTGCGCCTGTATATCTCGCTTGATGGGCTCCATATAATTGGAGGGCATGATACAAATATCCACCACGACGATGGCCAGTCTGGTATCGCGCTGCCGGAGCACCAGAGCTTTGGCGTACAAAGGATCATGAATATGCCGCGCGTAGTGCGAGATAAAATCAACCCCCAGCAAGGTACCCAGGGGTGGCGTGATGTCGACCTGCGCCGCGCCCGCCAAAAACTGAGTTTGTGGTGCGGACCGGTTCGTCCCGGCGATTTCGTCCGTTTCGGTACTTGGTGTGCTCAAATCTGCGTCAATGATTCGGATGTCAAACAGGCAAAAGAAAACCCGGTATGAAATATACTTTCATCCGGGTTTCTATTGCTAATCTAGGGCAACCGACCAAAACAAGGCAGATCGGCAAAAAATGTCCCCGCCTGACTTTTACAAAATGCCGTACTTTTCGTAGGCCTCCGTAGCCTTCATGCCCTTTTTGATTGCGTCACGTGTGATATTTTCAGCGTTCACCTTCTCGAGCGCCTTCTCGATGACTTGTTCTTCGATGGCAGCGGGAATGACGACGATCCCGTCTTCGTCGGCCAGGACCAGGTCGCCGGACGAAAACACCACACCGTCCACCTCTACGTCGACATCGATTTCGATGACCTTCTGGCGGTTCTGGCTGTCGTACACATTCTTGCTCGTGGCGAATACCGGAAACCCCATTTCCCGCATCTTGGCGATGTCGCGTACCCCACCGTGCACGATCACCCCCACGCAGCCGCTGTTGCGGGCTGCGGTGGAAAGTAGTTCGCCCCAGATCCCCGAGCGGTTGGACCCGCCCGCCGCACAAATCAGCACGTCGCCGGGCTGGCAGGAGTCGACTGCTTGCAGCTCCAAGTCATAGGGACGCCCGTCGTCGTGAAAGACATCCGCCCATAGCGTCGTTTTGCAGCGTCCCAGTAGTTTTTCAGTACCGGTATAGGCAAAAAACTCGGTGCGGGTAGCCTGCTGCCGGTGGCCCATTTGGTCGAGCACATCCGACACGACTGCGACGTAAAGCTTCTCTTCGAGTTCTTGTAAATCCATGTGTGCAGGCAAATGACCGTGGGATGTACGAGTTCTGACTTTCTAATTTTCCACCAAATTACCCCCTACGCATTTGATGACGCGGGCGGGGTACTTTTCCAGCAGGCTATAATCGTGGGTAGCCATCAGCACGGCCGTACCGGCGTTGTTGATGGTCTTGAAAACCTCCATAATTTGATCGCTCACTTCGGGGTCGAGGTTTCCGGTCGGCTCGTCAGCAATCAGAATCTGGGGTTCGTTGAGCATGGCGCGGGCAATCACCACCCGCTGCTGCTCACCGCCCGAGAGCTGGTGGGGCAGTTTTTTAGGCGAGGTACCCAATCCTACCTGCATGAGCACCTCCGAAATGCGCCGGGCGATCTCGGCCTTGTCTTTCCAACCCGTGGCCCGCAGCACAAACGTGAGGTTCTCCTCCACGCTCCGGTCGGTCAGGAGCTGGAAATCCTGAAACACGATGCCGATGTGCCGCCGCAGGAAAGGCACATCGCTCCGCTTGATCTTGTGAAGCTCGTAGCCCGCAACCTTGGCCGAGCCGGTCTGCAGCCACAAGTCGGCGTACAGGGTTTTGAGCAGCGAACTCTTGCCGCTACCCGTGCGCCCGATCATGTACACAAACTCGCTCTTACCAATCTGAAAATTGACGTCGGCCAGTACCGGCTTGTCGCCCTGATAAATATCCACGTGCTCCAGCCACACGACGGGTTCGGGGGTGTTGGTCATGTTTGTTGTTTATTTGTTTATCTGTTTATTTGTTTATCAATTCACCCGGCCAACAGTCAATTCTTTGAATCACTACGTAACCAAATCAACAGATAAACAAATAAACCTATAAACAGAAAAATTACTTATTCCCCTTGTTATAATCAGCTAAAAACTTCTCCAGGCCGATGTCGGTGAGGGGGTGCTTCAAGAGCGCCAGGATGGAATCCAGTGAGCCCGTCATGACGTCGGCACCGATTTCGGCGCATTGGATGATGTGCATCGGATGGCGGACGGATGCAGCCAGTACCTGGGTTTCGTAGCCGTAGTTGCGGTAAATCGTCACGATTTGCTCGATCAGCGCGATGCCATCGGTCGAGACGTCGTCGAGGCGGCCGATGAAGGGCGACATGTAGGTGGCACCCGCTTTG
Organism: uncultured Cytophagales bacterium; assembly: GCA_963803495.1. Taxonomy (GTDB): domain Bacteria; phylum Bacteroidota; class Bacteroidia; order Cytophagales; family Spirosomataceae; genus Persicitalea. The sequence continues at coordinate 4,295,944 of CAWDMP010000002.1, read as the reverse complement.
GCGGCCAATAGGGCTTGTCCGGCCGAGAAAATCAGGGTACAGTTGGTGCGGATGCCTTTGTTGGAAAAGTATTTTAATGCCTTCACACCGTCTTTGATCATGGGGATCTTGACCACGATCTTGTCGTCGATTTCGACGAGCTCTTCGCCCTCGCGTACCATGCCGTCGAAGTCGGTCGAGATTACCTCGGCGCTCACATCACCGTCCACGATGTCGCAAATAGCCTTGTAGTGCCGCATGATATTGTCCTTGCCGGTGATACCTTCCTTGGCCATCAGCGAGGGATTGGTCGTAACGCCGTCGAGAATACCGAGCTCTTGTGCTTCCTTGATTTCAGCCAGATTGGCCGTATCTATGAAAAATTTCATAATGCAGTAAGTTGAATTTTGATTCAGGAAAAAATTAGATTCCGTAAAAGTAGGGAAAAGAAAAGGAATCAGGAAAGCCGGGGCGAAGTAGATGCCCCATAGGCCGGTACCGGCGAAGCGGACCAGCGGTAAACAAAAAAAGGCAAACCGAGAATCTCACCGCTACGACCACCTACCCTTGCTTCCGTCAAGACCTGGGGGATTCAGCAGGAGCTGGTAGTTCCGATTTGCCCGTGCAAAGATAGGGACATTTTCCTGACAAGAAAAAATCTTTCCCCTCCTCTTTCCGTCGTACTTTTGCGCCGAACCGCCCGTGTCGGTACCAACGCTGGGCCGATACAAAACATCGGCAGTCCGCAAGTACCTTCTAACCAATTGATTCAATGAAAAATAGATTTTTGAATATTTTACGTCCTTTCCTCCTTTCCTCCCTTTCTGCCTTCCCCCTTATGTTGCTTTTTTCCTGCCAGAACTCCTCTGAAGCCTACCTTGAAAAAGGGCGATCTTTGTTGAAAGAGGGAAAACTGCGCGAGGGAATCGGGTACCTCAACCAGGCCATCGACAAGGACATCGAGAACGCCGAGGCGTTCAATAGCCGGGGCGTGGCGTATTTCGAACTGAAAGAGTACCCTAACGCCCTGCTCGACTACCAGCAGGCCATCAGACTGGAGCCTGATTTTTACCGTCCCTACTTCAATCGGGCGCTGCTCTATACCGCCCAGAGTCAGCTCGACTCCGCGCTGGTCGACTATGACCAGGCCGCAAGGCTGGCCCCCGACACCGCCGACGTGTTTCTCAACCGCGGACAGGTATACGCGTTATTACAGCAAGATGAAGCCGCAGTTCGGGATTTCAAAAAGGCATTGCAACTTGACGATGACAACGTGCAGGCGTGGTACAACCTCGGCAACATTCTCTACCGTCAACAGGCATTCGCCGAAGCCACGAATGCTTTCGATAAGGCCACCCGTTACGACCCAAAGTTTGGCAAGGCGTTTTATGGCCTGGGTCTAAGCCAATACGAAAGCGGCGAGAAGGACCTGGGCTGCATCAGTTTGCGGCAAGCCGAGCGGCTCGGCTTCGCAGGAGCTACCGACGCCCGTCGGCTCTATTGCCCCGATTGAGTCTTATTTGTGCGTTTGACCGGGTAAGTTTTTTGAGAAGCTTACTTTCTTGGGCTAAGCACCTATCTAATACTTAGCGGCACTGCCTGACATCACCCTATGAAAATCATCAATATTATACTCGGCCTTCTCTTTTCGCTGTTCGCCTACTTTCAATTCAACGATCCCGATCCACAGTACTGGATCCCGACCTACCTGGCGGCGGCTTTGGCCTGCTTCATGGAAATGAGACGACTATGGCCTTCCTGGGTTTTCTACGCGATGGCTGCGGCCTACTTGGTGGGAGCGGTGCTGCAATGGCCCCCCGCCTTCGAGGGGGTCTTCTTCGGCGATCTCGACATGCGCAGCCTGAACATCGAGCTGGCGCGCGAGTCACTCGGGTTGGGCATTTGCGCCTTAGCGATGGTATTCCTGGGTTGGCGCGCCAAGGTCAATCCGCCCATTCCCACGTGATTTCCTTAATTCCGAACGTTCGCCGCTCTCCACCCTGTACTTCGAGGTCGAGCCGTCCATCCGGTAGTACTCCCCGCACAACGCCCCGGACCGACTGGCCGTCGATACCGTAACTCCGCGTTTTGCCGTAGCCCAAAAGCGCTTGCAAATACCCGGCCCGGATGGCGGCGGCGTGTCCGTTGCGCAGCCGCAGATAAGCCCTTTCCAGCGCTTGCAAAAGCAGGGGCAATTCCTGAGCCAGGGAAAACGCCCGCCCGGTTTCGAGCCGCAATGAAGTGGCCCGCTGCCACGCGAACTGGGCCTGGTTGATATTCAGGCCTATTCCGACGATCGAATGGGCCATACGGTTCCCCGCCAATGCATTTTCAATCAAGATTCCGCCCACTTTCAAATCATTGATCAACAGATCGTTAGGCCATTTTACGGCGATATTATCGGTATATAGAAGCAAGTAATCTCGCACGCCCAGCGCGATCGACTGACTCAGTAGAAACTGATCGGCAACGCTCAGAAACGTCGGGTTCAGCACCAGCGACATCGTGAAGTTCTGGCCACGCGTTGCTATCCACCGGGTACCGTGTTGGCCGCGGCCGCTGGTCTGCTCACCGGTGATGACCACGGTACCTTCGGGCAGGCTTTGGCGGCGCACTAATTCGGCCGCAGTGTCGTTGGTAGAATGACAAGATGGCAGATACAGTATTTTTTTGCCGATAAAGAGTGTATTGGAACAAGAATCGTACACTGTTTTAAGTTTAATCCCTACTTTTATTACCGCCGAAACGTTCGATCTTTGTTTCGGTATTCCACCGGTAAAAATAACGCATGAAACAACGAAAAAATAAAGGAGTGTCTTCCAAAGACCTTTCCGAGCTCGTCGTGAAAGGCATGATAGAAAAAAAAGCGCAGGACGTGGCAGTCCTCGACCTTCGAAACGTGAAGAATGCCGTTGCCGATTATTTCATTATTTGCTCGGGTACCTCCGATACTCAAATTGACGCCATCGCCGACTCCGTCGAGTTTGAAGTACATAAGGCCGTCGATGAAAATCCCTGGCACAAGGAAGGAAAGACCAACCGCGAGTGGATACTGATCGACTACGTGGATGTGGTCGCGCACGTTTTTCAGAAGGAGCGCCGCAAATACTACGACCTCGAAGCGCTCTGGGGCGACGCCGAACGCACGCTAATTCAGGAGACTGCCGCCTGATAACGACCGGGTGAACATTAAAGACGCGCGCTTCGTTACTATTTTAAATTTCTACTAATGCTACAACACTAATGTCAGATAAAGATAACAAGAGAAACCCTCTCAGTCCGAAGAATCCCCAGCGTGGGTACCAGGGGTGGATCATAGCCGCCCTGATCGCCACGATCCTGGGGATCACTTTTTTGAATAAATCCGCCTCGCTTCGTGAAATCACCCAAAAGCGCTTCGAGAAAATGGTGGCTGACAAGGAAGTGGCCCGCGTCACGATCGTGAACGACAAGATCGTCGAAGTTTCGCTGAAAGCCGAGGCGTTGCGCAAAGACAAGTACCAGGCGCTCACCAAGGAAAACAACACCTACTTCGGCAGTGATGCTACGCCGCAGTACCAGTTTCAGGTCACCTCCGCCGAGACATTCAAGACCGATCTGGAAAAGATGCAGGAAGGGGTACCGGATGGCGAGAAAGTGGAATACAAGATCGATACCCGCGACAGCTGGTCCAACTGGATCGGTACCTGGGGCTTCTTCATTATCATGATCGTGGTGATGTACTTCCTGCTCGGCCGGATGTCGGGCGGCGTGGGGCCGGGTGGTCAGATATTCAACATTGGCCGCTCGCGTGCCACGCTTTTCGATGCTGAAAATAAGGTCAAGATTACATTTAACGATGTAGCGGGCCTCGACGAGGCTAAGGAAGAGATTAAGGAGATCGTGGACTACCTGAAAAGTCCTGACAAATTTAAGAAGTTGGGGGCCAAAATTCCCAAAGGTGCGCTGCTGGTAGGTCCTCCGGGCACCGGTAAAACACTACTGGCCAAGGCCGTAGCCGGTGAAGCCGAAGTACCTTTCTTCTCGCTTTCCGGCTCCGACTTCGTCGAGATGTTTGTGGGCGTAGGTGCGGCGCGGGTGCGTGACCTATTCAAGCAAGCCAAAGAAAAAGCGCCCTGCATCATCTTTATCGACGAAATCGACGCCGTGGGCCGCTCGCGGGGCCGAGGCGGTATGCCCGGCTCCAACGATGAGCGCGAAAACACGCTGAACTCATTGTTGGTAGAAATGGACGGCTTTGCTACCGATTCCGGTATCATTATCGTAGCCGCCACCAACCGTCCCGACGTACTCGACTCGGCGCTGCTGCGTCCGGGTCGCTTCGACCGTCAGATTTCGGTTGACAAGCCGGATGTAATTGGCCGGGAAGCCATCTTTAAGGTACACCTGAAGCCAATCAAGATTTCGGAAGATGTGGACATTCAGAAACTAGCCGCCCAAACGCCTGGCTTCGCCGGAGCGGAGATCGCCAACGTATGCAACGAAGCGGCCCTGATCGCCGCCCGCCGCGACCGCGAAAGTGTGACGATGCAGGACTTTCAGGATGCAATGGACCGCGTGATTGGCGGTCTTGAAAAGAAGAACAAGCTCATTTCACCCGAAGAGAAGCAGATCGTAGCCTACCACGAAGCGGGCCACGCCGTTGCCGGCTGGTACCTCGAGCACGCCGACCCGTTGGTGAAGGTGACCATCGTACCCCGTGGGGTGGCGGCGCTGGGTTACGCGCAGTACTTGCCCCGCGAGCAGTACTTGTATCGCACCGAGCAGCTATTTGATGAAATGTGTATGACGCTGGGTGGACGCGCGGCGGAGGATGTGGTGTTTGGCAAAATATCCACCGGAGCACTGAGCGATCTCGAACGCGTGACCAAGGTAGCGTACAGCATGGTGACGATGTACGGTATGAACGACAAGATCGGTAACATTTCGTTTTACGATTCCAAGCAGTCGGATTATAATTTCACCAAACCTTACTCCGAAAATACGGCCGAGAAGATTGACCACGAGGTACGGATATTGGTCGATAAGGCCTACCAGCGTGTGATGGGTATGCTGCGCGACAAAAGGGAGCAACTGGAAACGATTGCCCAGGAATTGCTCGAGAAGGAAATTCTTTTCCAGGGCGATCTTGAGCGCCTCATCGGAAAGCGTCCTTACGACAAAGAAACCAACTTCGAGGCCTACGTCAACCGCCGCTCTCGCGAGGAAGCGGCCATTCATCAGGAAGCCGCCGATAAAGCTGAGGCTGAGAAACTCAAAGAAGGCCAGGAGGTTGAGGAAGTAGTAGCAGATGATAGCTCGACTGAAAGTCCCAAGGTTTAATACCGGGTACTAGGATTTTAAATACAAGAGCGGGGCACGGATTATATAATCCGTGCCCCGCTCTTGTATTTAAAATTCACTTACAACTCGAACGTAATTCCTTGAGCCAGGGGAAGGGTCGTGCCGTAGTTGACGGTATTAGTCTGGCGGCGCATGTACGCTTTCCAGGCATCGGAACCCGATTCGCGGCCGCCGCCCGTTTCTTTTTCTCCACCGAAAGCCCCGCCAATCTCTGCACCTGAGGTACCGATATTTACGTTGGCGATGCCGCAATCGCTGCCTGAGGCGGCTAGGAATCGTTCCGCCTCGCGCATATCGAGCGTAAAGAGGGCTGAAGACAGCCCCTGCGGTACATCGTTTTGCATCGCTATGGCCTCGTCTAGGGTTTTGTATTTGATCAAATACAGGATCGGTGCGAAAGTCTCGTGCTGCACAATGTCCCACACGTTTTGCACCTCGGCGATGCAGGGCCGCACGTAGCAGCCCGACGTATACCCTTCGCCCGATAGTACCTCCGGTGGCACTATGAAGGTACCTGCCTGCTCCTGCACGGCCGCTACCGCCGCCTCGTACCCCGCCACCGCGTCGCGGTCGATCAGCGGGCCAACATGTTTACCAGCATCGAGCGGATCACCGATTTTGAGTTGTCCGTAGGCTTGGGACAGCCGTTGCTTTACTTCTTCATAAATAGCCTCATGCACGATCAGCCGCCGGGTCGTGGTGCAGCGCTGCCCCGCAGTGCCTACCGCCCCGAACACGATGGCCGGGATTGCCAAGGCCAGATCGGCCCGCGACGATACGATGATGGCGTTGTTGCCACCCAGTTCCAACAGGCATTTGCCCAGCCGGGCGGCGGTGGCCGCCGCGACGGCGCGGCCCATGCGAGTACTGCCAGTGGCCGATACCAGCGCCACGCGGCGGTCTTGCGCGAGCCACTCCCCTACCTCGCGCCCGCCCGTCACCAGGCAAGACACGCCTTCGGGTACTTCGTTAGCTTCCAGTACTTCACGGATGATGTTTTGGCAGGCAATGGCGGTGAGGGGTGTTTTCTCCGAAGGCTTCCAGACGCACACATCACCGCATACCCAGGCCACCATCGCGTTCCAGGCCCAGACGGCCACGGGAAAATTAAAGGCCGAAATGATTCCGACCACGCCCAATGGGTGCCACTGCTCGAACATCCGGTGCTGGGGCCGCTCGCTCGGCATGGTGAGCCCATACAACTGCCGCGACAGGCCCACGGCAAAATCGCAAATGTCGATGATTTCCTGTACTTCGCCCAGCCCCTCCGGCAGACTCTTGCCCATTTCGTAGCTCACCAGCTCACCCAGGGCTTGCTTGTGCTGCCGAAATTGCTCGCCCATCTGCCGCACGATCTCGCCCCGCAGCGGCGCGGGTCGCAAACGCCATTGGACGAAAGCGATCCTGGCCGATTCCATGACCTGATCGTAATCTTCACGGCTGGCGGATTGGGTGGTCCCGATCAATTCGCTGTCGACGGGCGAGAACGATTCCAGTACTTCGCCCTTCCCGGCCCACTGCATTTGCCCGGTGGCGATGCCGGGGTTATGGGGTTTTATATCGAGTGCTTTGAAGAAGTTTTCCATATTTATTTTAAATAGCCGGACCGTACAGCGCTCCGTTTTTGGTTTTCAAAAATGCTTCAAGGGATATATCTTCCTGTTTGATGAACCCCCGCTGCGGCAAGGTACCCGCCGCGACCATCTCGACCACCGCCGCAATGGAAGCCGCGGTAGTCCAGGAGATGGCCCGCCAATGTCGGCCGTCGATTTTGATGGGATGGTAGGCGCGGTAAAATTCCTCCCGAGCCAATTGGCCGTCCTTCCAGCCTTCGACTACGGCGTACACGTACACCACATCCTCCTGTACGGGTGGCTTGGCTTCGGTCAAGATTTGCTCGACGAGTTCGCGCTTGTTTTTGAGGATGAGTTCGTAAAGCAGAAAGCGCATCAGTTTGGCGTGGCCGGGATAGCGGATGGTTTTGTAATTGAGCGTATCGACCCGGCCTTCGTAAGTTTCGCACATCGTACCCAAGCCGCCCGAGGTAGTGAAAGCCTCGAACTCCTGCCCTTCGATGTTGATGACTTCAGTACCATCGAGCGAAGAAACCGTCTTGACAACGCCGTTCTGGATTACTTCGGCGTCGTTGAGGTACTCGTTGATGACGCCCGCTGGCGACCAGGTGAAGGAGTATCCCATCAGGCCGTTGGGGTAGCGGGGCAAGGCCCCTACCCGCAGCTCGATGTCGCGGAGTTTGGTAAAACGGGTAGTCAGGTCGGCCCCCACGATGCCGATGAAGCCTGGTGCCAGGCCACATTGCGGCGCCATCACGCCCCGGCTGTCGCGCGCCATTTGGCGAATGGCCGCGGTAGTAGGTACATCCTCGGTTAGGTCGAAGTAGTGCATACCGAGCTTGTAAGCCATGTTGGCTACGGGTAGGTTGAGGTTGTAGGGCAGGCACGACACGACGGCGTCGTGCCCGGTCATGTGTTTCTCCAAAGCAGCCTCACTTACTTCACCCTGCACTACCTGGAAAGGGAGGGGCTCAGCGGGCTGTGCTTTATCGAGCCCCACGACGCGGAACGACTTGCTCAGTAAAATACCTACCAGTGAGCCGACCTTTCCCATGCCAACGACCAATATCGATTTCATACACGAAGCAGATTAAGGTGATAGTTGTGACGACCCGTAAGGTAGGTATTTATAAAAAAAATCCCTACCCGGCCATTCGATGCCAGATAAGGATTACGTTTTGGCGCTACTGCCGGGGTACTTTTGTTCAAAGCACCATAGCGGGGTTGATTTTGCGGGCTTCGGCCAGTAGTTTTTTACCCTCGGTGGCGTTGCCCATCGCCATTTCGATTTTGCTGGCTTGTTGCAGCATTTCAGGGTTTTTGCTTCCCGTCCGCATAGCTACCTGAATGTATTCCTGGGCTTTTTTGAGATCGTTGTTTTGAAACGCAATCGTAGCCAGCGTCTGATTCACGTCGATATTCTTGGGACGACGCGCGTACTCCTTCTGAGCGTAATGAGCCGCTGAGTCCAACTGACCGGCTTTGGTGTACAGCTTGGCCATTTCAAGATCTACGGCGTGGCCCGACTCGGCGTCTTCGTCGAGCATGGTCACCACTTCGGCGTATTTTTTGGCGGCTTTGTCTTGGTCGCCCTGCAAAGCGTAGATGTCGGCCATTTGCTCGTGAAAGGAAAATTCGGGCATCACTTCGCTGGCCTTGTCGAGCGTCACAAGCGCCTGATCGTACTGCTTCCGCATTTCCTGTACCTTGGCTTTGCCGCCCATCGCGAAGGCGTAGCTAGGCCTGATCGCCAGAATTTCGTCGTACTCGCGCTCAGCTTTGTCGAGCTGTCCGGTGAGTACGTAGAGGTGCGCCAGCGTATTTTTGCTCCAGCAGTGTGGTTCCGAACCGGGTAGCCCGGCCTCGACGGCCAATTGCATGGCGTCGATCGAACTGTCGTAGTTACCGTAAATCTCACGTAGGTAGGACGCCCGCGAGTAGGCTTCCAGCGAAGGCTTGAGCGCCTGCATCTTGTCCGACATCGCTACGGCTTCCTCGTAGTTACCCAACTCCACGTTGGCGTCTACCAGTACACCGTACACATAAGCGTTGTCAGGATTGATTTGACGGGCGCGCTCGGCCAGTTCGCGCGCCTCGGCAAACTGGTGCTGCGACATTTTCACGGAGGCCTTGAACGTCGTCGCCTCGAAGTTGGCGGGATCGATGCTCAGCACCCCGTCCAGAATTTTCAGCACCGCCGGGTAGTAGTAGGGGTGCTCACCCGTGATGCGGGCTTCGGACATATAAATGGTAGCGATTTGCAGCCGCGCTTTCACATCGCTGGGATCTTTGGCGATGCGGGCTTTCAGCTCGTCTACCTTGGACATTGTTTTGGGCCATTCAGTGGCCGTTGCCAACTCGCCTTTACGTTGAAACAAAGTCGGAATGGCCATCGGGTCTTCGTTGACAGCGGCATCTCCTTGGTCTTCGTTGTTGCAGGCCGCTACGATTGTCAGCAGAAGCAACATCACGGCGGACCAGGAAAGCAATTGCCTGGTTTTTGATAATGGTAATTTCATTTTTATACAAAATTTTAGGGTGGTGATAAAAGTCAGCCGGAGATAAACGCACACAGAAGTTATTTCGTGCACCTATCTCCGGCTGACCTTATTCAAATGAATTCACTTTGTGATAATGCACAGCAAGTGAAACTCACAAAACCTACTCGCGAAGCAGCTTCACTGTTTTGCTTTCGGCTTGGGTAGCTACTTTCAGGAAGTAGATTCCGGGCGCGCGGCCTGTCTTGAGACTCTTGCGCTCCACATTACCCGTCGCGATGAACGACTGCTGGTTGAGTACCTGGCCGTTCGAGTTGAACATACCTACCTGCATGGCTTCTCCTGCTACGCCCCGAACTTCGAAGGTAACCTGATCCTTAGTGGATGGGTTGCCCAGAACGTTCACGGTGAACGCGGTGACACCCTCGGCACCTTCGGCACCCAAGCGAGCCTGGCTGCACAATGGACGGAAGTCGAACGTAGCCGATACTTCGGAAGCCGGATCGCCTACGTAACGAGCGTAGATGATCAACGGATCTTTGTTGGCAGCATCCCAGTAACGCTCACCATCGACGGACGCCCTTGGATTGGTCGTATAGTTGGTAGCACCGGGTGCGTAGTATTCTACCATCCGACCGGGCTCAGCATTCGTTACCATGAAGCTAAAGCTACCGTCGGCGCAGTTGAAGTCGCCAGCCGAAACCGCAAACTCTTTGCTGGCCATAACCGGCGAGTCGACTTTCTTGCCTTCGTAGCTTGGGCCACGGAAACCTCTCCAAGGCTCAGCCTCGTAAGGGAACGTACTCTTAAACTCCTTGTCGTTCTTCGTAGGACCGGCTTTAAAGCCCAACACACTACCCAACTGAGGTGTGACAGGATTGCCACCGATCGTGTAGTCGTCGTACCACAAACCAATGGCGGCCAGTACTACGCCACCTACGGCTTGAAGCTCGATCGTCGTTACATCATCCTCCAGACGACGTCCGTTCGGGAAGCCATCCATGTTAGGAATGAATTGTATATCCGTGTTGGCGTACATAGGGTCCGTAAGTCCGGCCACGGCAGCAGCGAGGAGTCCCATAGGGCTCACCTTGTCGCGTGGGGTAGCAGGTACGGCCATGTTCAGGCGGAGCATATCGCCCAGCGTAGGCAGGAAGTTGTTGATAAACGGCTTGCCTTTGGCCAGAGGATTTCCGGCGGGTTTGCCCGTAGCCAACTGGTAGGGAGGCAGGTTGGGTACACCCGTGTAAAAGATAGGCAATATATCCACAGCGCGGGGGCTCATGCTATCGGGAAGCAGTACGCTACCAAAAGCAGCTTCAGCCAGAGCGGTACCATCCAATGCAGGAGCACCTTTCAGGCCAAACAGTCCTTTTTTACCGTTGCGAAAATCGAACATTCCAAGCGACTTGGATTGGATACGCAGGGGAGCGAAGCCGGGAACGGCACCACCAAACTTAGAATCGTCCATATACAGAGCCAACTCAGGGTTGGTAAAATACTTGGCGAATCTCAAATCCTCGGAAGGAGGAAGCGCATTCCAACGATCCTTCATGCCAATGGGAATGATGGCCTCGTTAGTCAGGGGCATACCCAAACGTGATACTTGCTTCCACTCACCATCGTAACCGAAATCACCGGCGTTGAAGAGTGTCTTCACCATCTGGCGGCTGGCTGATGCCCATACACCGATGGTGTAATTTCCGTCCAGAATGTTGGAAGCTTGTGCTACCGTCTTGCGGTCTTTTTGCAAGGTAGAAACCGGAACCTCGATCACGATCGAGTGACAGTTGAACTTATCAGTAGTGCTACGAGGGTTATCGGCGCGTACAGCGCCCAAATCGAAAATACCCAAGTCGACAAAGAAAGGATCATCGACAGGACCGGCGAAGATTTTCTCGCCCGTGCTGGCGGTCATGATGCCTTTGTCCATCAACTCACCGTAAGACTTACCCAAACCGACCGTAGCGTTGTCGATCGACCGTGGGCCGATGTTGGGGGGAGGTACCACGCCATCGGAAATGATGGTTTGGAATGACCGTCCACCATCCATGCTGCGTTCGCAAGTGTAGGTAGTTTTCAAATTCTCCTTACCCAAACGGATCAGGAAGAAAGTAGTGGGATCCATGTTTTGCTGCTTGAACATAAACCGGTAGATGATATCGGCACCGGGCGTAGAAGCATTGTTATCAACATGGATTTCGTAGCGTACATTTTTTCCGAAAGAGTACCAGTTAGGGCCACCCGCCGGGTGCTCAAACGGAATGTAGTTTGCGATCAGAACGATGTTCTCGGCGTTGGCCGGGCTTTTAAAAGCATAAACATCGGTATTATCAGCCAACGGATCGTTGGATATGAGGGGCGCTTCCCGGTGGGAGGAGGCTACGGCCGATGAAGGCTGAAGCATCACCAGTCCCAAGAGACCCACGACACAATATAAGAGATTTTTCATTTTGCTCGTATTAGGATTATAGTGAGAATATCAGGATCAGAAACGTTCGGCTAGTGGGTAGTCGAAACCTCTCCATGGCTTGGCCATGTAAGGAAACTTGCCCATGAAAGGAGCGTCGTTTTTCGTCGGTCCGGCGGTGAAGCCCAACACGCTACCCAGTTGTGGCGTAACGGGTGAGGCAGTAGTGCCGGGAATGTAATCGTCGTACCACAGACCAATCGCGGCCAGCACTACGCCCGATACCGCTTGTAGCTCGATGGTAGTCACATCGTCCTCGAGGCGGCGTCCATTCGGGAAACCATCCATGTTGGGGATGAACTCCATCTTGGTCGAAGCGTACTTAGGATCGGTCAGACCAGCCACGGCGGCAGCAAGCAGTCCCAATGGGCTCACCTGATCGCGTGGCGTAGCGGGTACGGCCATGTTGAGGCGAAGCATATCGCCCAAAGTAGGCAGGAAGTTGTTGATGAAGGGCTTACCCATTGCCAGCGGATTACCGTCTTTCTTGCCCGTCGCCAATTGGTAAGGAGCCAGGTTAGGTACACCCGTATAGAAGATAGGCAGCAAGTCCACGGCGCGGGGGCTCATGGCGTCGGGCAGCAAAATCGAACCGAAAGCGGCCTCGGCGAGTGCCGTACCGTCCAGTGCAGCGGCACCTTTCAACGGGAACAGACCAGGCTTGCCGTTACGGAAGTCGAATGAACCCAATGATTTCGATTGAATACGAAGCGCGTTCAACGAAGGTACTGCGCCACCAAACTTAGAATCGTCCATGTACAAAGCCAACTCGGGGTTGGTGAAGTACTTAGCAAACTGCAAGTCCTCGCCACCGTAAGGCGACGTAGCGTTCCAGCGATCCTTCATGCCGATGGGAATAACGGCCTCGTTGGTGAGGGGCATACCCAAACGTGATACTTGTACATACTCGCCATCTCCAGCCATATCACCTTCGTTGTAGATCGTCTCGATTTTCTGGCGGCTGGCCGAAGCCCAAACGCCAATCACATAGTCACCGTCCAAGATATTCTTAGCAGCGTTAATGTCCTTGCCATCCTTCTGGAGCATGTTGACGGGAATCTTCATCGCTATGGTATGCACGTTGAATCGCGTCAAGGCATCCTTAGGTGGGTTGGTACCGTTGCCTTCGGGACGGAAGTTTCCAACGTCGAAAGCACCAGCCAGATCCACGAAGAAAGGATCATCGACGGGACCGGCAAACACCTGCTCACCCGTGCTGGCCTTCATGATCGAACTGGTCATCAGCGTTTCGTAGTTGGTGTTTAGGCCCACCGGCGATTCGATAGAGCGTGGCCCGATGTTGGGCGGAGGCACCATACCTTTATCGATGATCGTCATGAACGACCTGCCACCGTTCATGCTTTTCTCGCACTTATAGGTAGTCTTCAGATTTTGCTTGCCCAGACGAATGTTGAAGAAGGTAGTAGGATCTTCGTTGGTCTGGTAAAACGTGAAACGGTACGTGATGTCGTCACCGGCCGTCGTGGTCTTGTTCTTGATGTGAATTTCGTAGCGAACCTTCGTGCCGAAGTTGTACCAGTTGGGGCCGCCCATCGGCGACTCGAACGGGATGTAGTTAGCCACAATCGTGATCATGTTGGGATCATCGGGGCTCTTGAAAGCGTAGACGTCGGTGTTGTCGGCCAGGGGGTCCTGGGAGATGAGCGGCGCTTCACGGTGGCTGGATGCGTAGCCGCTGATGGTCAGCAGCAGCAGGGCGCAACTCAGTATGCCAGTTCTGAGCGACCCGTTAAGTATAGGAATCATGCGCATGTTGAAAGTGGTAAAAAGTGAAAAATAGGTAAAAGATAAAATCGTGAATACTCTGTGAATGAGACAGCCTAAACGGGTTTTTCCAACAACAGACCCATCATTAGAGAGGTCAGCGTCGGGTCGCTGTATCGGAAATCTGGGAAACTATGTGGAGTTGGCGTAGATCCTTTGATCCATAGTATGTGGTGACGGGTTAGGGGTGGTGAAAAAAATAAGATGTAAGCTTTCCTTACCACCCAAATAGGCGGCGGAGTACTTATTCAAAATTTTTAGAGAGGACCAGGCCTTTTGAGCCCTTGGAGTTGATCACTGCGATTTGCAGTGGTTAAAAGTTCATATTTTGGAGCGCCGTGGCTTATCGAGTCCATTTACGCTAATAGTATGTCTTTGGTTTTCTAATAACTAAAATTTATTGCCAGCCAGCACAATAAATTATTTATGGTTGAAATTTCAGTGAAAATAAATGTCTGTATGGCCATCGAACACTGATCGCTAGCACCCAGATACCAAAATCTATGTCACGTTTAGGTCAGTTTCATGATACAACATGTATTGTACCACATTGAGCAGTAACCGTTTAAAGAGTTGTCCGTTTCTGGTTCCGAGGTACATGCAATTAAAACTACTAATAGTGAAGGTTCTACCCATTAATTTCAATAAAATTATTCAACCCTTACAAAAATCCGGGGAACCAGATACCCACTGAGCATCAGATTCCCCTGGTTTTTATGCCAAAAGTACAAAGGCAAGCCAACCTACAATTTGACCACCTCGCCCGTTCTCACGGATTCGTCGCAGGCGAAGGCCACGCGCAGGCTGTCCACAGCATCCTGCACGTGCGTGGTGAGGTCTACGTTTTCCCGTATAGATTTGAGAAAATACCGCTGCTCCCGATTGCAAAGCTCCTGATGATCAGGCTCGTCGGTGAGGTTGACCCATTCATCGGCGTGCACGAATTGGTCGTCGTCGTTCAGCTCGGCCCGGTGGATACGCAAAGATTCCGTTTTGGTGTGGGAGTCGATGTTGTCAGACTTACCGCTCGCTCCGGCATTCTTGGCTACAATCGAAACACACCCCTTCGGACCGATGACATCCTTCACAAAAAAGGCCGTTTCGCTCATCATGGGTCCCCAGCCGGCTTCGTACCAGCCCACCGAGCCATCTTCAAACTTGATCTGCAACTGCCCGTAATTGTAGTTGCTTTCGGGAATGTCATCGGTCATTCTGACACCAATCGCCGTGACCTGCACGGGACGCGCGCGCGTCATCTGACACATCACGTCGATATAGTGTACCCCGCAGTCCACGATAGGGCTGAGGCTTTTCATCAGATTCCGGTGGACGGTCCACATGTGGCCGTGGCTTTGCTGGTTGAGATTCATGCGCATCACCAGCGGCTTGCCCATCTCGCGCGCAATTTCCACAAACTTTTCCCAGGAAGGATGGTGCCGCAAAATATAACCCACCACTACCTTCTTGCCTGATTTTTTGGCCGCCGCCGCCACGCGCTCGGCACCTGCAACGGTGTCGGCCAATGGTTTTTCAATAAAAACGTGACAACCCTTTTCCAGGGCCATGATCGCAAACTCCTCGTGGGTATCGGGGTAGGTCGAAATACAGACGGCATCGGGCGCGGTGGCGGTGAGTGCCTCAGCGTAGTCGGAGTACAAAGGAAAGCCACCGCCCAGCTTTTCATTAAGTACCTCCTTGCTCTTGCCCGTCGATACGATGCCACAGATTTCGAAGCCCTCGATGCTTTGGTACGCCTGCGCGTGCGATGCACCCATGTTGCCGCAACCGACTACCAGCACGCTAATGTTTTTGTTATCACCCATAATTTTATTTTTTACTGATAAACAGGTTGTCTTTAATATAAAACCGATAAGGCAAATCTACCCCTTTGGTAATTCCGATCCGGGTGGTAGTCACCATTTTAAAATCTTTAAGAACGGGCGGTGTGATGTAGATTACCCCTTCCGAAAGTACCACATGATTATGCTCGGGACGAATCCCCATCGCCTGCACCAACTTGCCCGGACCGTTGCAGAGGTCCTTTTCGGCCAGCGGCTTTCGGGTGGGCGTGAGCTTTGGCTCTAGGGTTTTCGGATTGAGCTTCCGACGCATCTCCATCAGGTCCAGCCCTTCGGTAGGTTCCAGCGCTCTGATCAGCACGGCTTCCCCCTGTCCTTCCGGCCCGCCCACGACGTTGACGCAGTAGTACATACCGTAGATCAGGTACACGTACAGCGCCCCCGCCGGGCCAAACATAGCGGCGTTGCGCTTGGTGGCGCGGCGGTAGGCGTGGCAGGCCGGGTCGCCCCACAGGTAGGCCTCGGTTTCGACGATGATGCCCGCCGTGCGTCCGTCGGGGCTGTCGTGGACAAACGCACAGCCCAGCAATAGTTGCGAAAGCGTGAGCGTGTCGTGTTGTTGGTAGTAGTCAGCCGACAGTCGTTTTTCCATGCACTATACAATATTGAGCGTCTGCTCCTTGATTTTTTCCAGCTCGTCCTTCATCTGCACCACCAGGCGCTGCACGGTGGCATCGTTGGCTTTGGAACCGATGGTGTTGATCTCCCGGCCGATTTCCTGCCCGATAAAGCTGAGTTTTTTACCGTTGCTGTCGTCCGATTCTAGCGTTTCGGTGAAGTAGTTCAGATGGTTGGTCAACCGTACTTTCTCTTCCGATATGTCGTATTTCTCAATGTAGTACACCATTTCTTGCTCGAAGCGGTTGGGGTCGAAATTATCGTCCGAGAGCAGATCACGCAGGTGCTTTTCGAGTCGCTCGCGCACGGCCGGAATGCGGTGCACATCCTGCGCTTCCACCTGATCGAGCAAGCTGCGGATCGCCCCGATGTACTCCATGAGCTTCTCGGCGGTGCGCTGCCCTTCCTGCTGCCGGAATTCGTTGCAATTTTCGATCGCGCGCCCCAAGGTCTCCTGGATCAGCGCCACATCCTGCGCGCGGCTGTCCTCGTCGGCCACGGCGGTGCGGTAGGCGTTGGGCATTTGCAGCGCCAGCCCCAGCAGGTCGGTGGGGTTGGCGTCGAAACCCAGACTTTTCGAGGTGAGGTTGAGGTCGTTGAAGTAGGCGCTCACCAGGTCGCGGTTGACTTGGGTGATGCCCGCCGTCTGCCCCTTGGGCTGGACCGTGAGCGAAAATTCCACCTTGCCCCGCTCCAAGTGCTGGGTCAGGCGGTTCCTGATGTCTATTTCGAGCTCGGAGTACTGTCGCGGTACGCGGCAATAGATGTCCAAAAACTTGGAGTTGAGCGTTTTTATTTCTACGGTAATCGTCAGCGCCTCGGACTCCACGCTGGCCGTCCCGAAACCTGTCATTGATTTAAGCATTAATGATTGTTTATATGTTTATATGTTTATTTGTTTAGGCTTTCGCTACCATAAGCCAATGATCTGGATTTATGAAATTTGTTTATCAGAAACACTTGATAGCTAATTAAAAAGCTAAACAAATAAACTTATAAACACCTTCCCTACCGGTACCTACTGCCCCGCGATGCCTTGCCGGGGGCCTGGCTTTCGGAGGGCTGGGGTTTAGAAACGAGCGCGTTGCTGGCGATTTCGGCGGCTTCCCGGCGGTAGCGAGCAATGTCGCAGGCCAGGTAGATGGCCGCCAGCATCGAGCCGGGTTCGGCGGCGTTCTGGCCCGCGATGCCATAGGCCGTGCCGTGGTCGGGTGAGGTGCGCACGGCGGGCAAGCCGGCCGTGAAGTTGACACCCGCGTTGAACGAAATCGTTTTGAATGGGATCAGACCCTGATCGTGGTACATGGCCAGCACGGCATCGTACTGGTTGTAGGTACTCGCCGCGAAGAAGCCATCGGCCGGAAACGGCCCGAACACCAGCTCGCCCCGCTCGCGGAAACGTTCCAGCGCGGGCGTGATGATGTCCAGTTCCTCACGGCCCAGCAGACCGTTCTCGCCCGCGTGGGGATTGAGGCCCAGCACCGCCAGTTTGGGTTTGTCAATGCCGAAGTCGCCGCGCAGCGATTGCAACATCTGCTTTACCTTATGATTCAGTTTTTCGGTCGTGACTTGCGCGGGTACCTTGTCTACCGGGATGTGGCCCGAAAGTACCCCCACGCGCAGCCCGTCGGCTACCATGAACATGAGTGCTTCCTTCGTATCGAAAGCCGCCGCCAGGTATTCGGTGTGGCCGGGGAATTTGAATTCCTCGCTCTGCATCGTGTCTTTGTTGATCGGCGCTGTCACCAGGGCGTCGAGGTGTTTGGCTTTCAGGTCGTCGGTAGCGCGGCTGAGCGCGGCAAATGCGGCCTGACCCGCTTCGGGGGTAATCTTGCCCGGTTCGGCTTCGGTTTGCTGGTCGTCCCAGCACGTAATGACGTTGGTGGCTTTGGGATTGGCCTGGTCCGGCGTTTTGATCGCTTGCAGATTCCAGTCTTTCATCTGCAACTGGTGCCGGTACCGGTTGAGTACCCGGAGCGAACCGTAGACGATCGGTGTACAAATCCGCGCCAATTGATTACCTTCCAGCGCTTTGAGAATCACTTCCGGCCCGATGCCGTTGTAGTCGCCCAGGCTGATGCCGATGACTGGCTTTTGATGTACTGCTTCACTCATAAAGTAATGTCAAAAACAAATTAAGATTCGGGGGCAAAATCGCAACCGGAATCCGTACTATTTTTTATGCTGCTCTAGCGGCGATACTTTGGCTTTCGCGCTCGACGAGGCCTTTATTCCGGGCATACTTTTTTGCCGAAATTTCCCATACGCCAACGGGCAAGTTACGAAAAAACCTTCCGCTCCCATGAAAATACTGATCGCCGACCAAATGCACGTCTCGCTGCTCCCGATGCTTGAAGCCTACGGCTGGCACTACGACTACCAGCCCGACTTCCGCCGCAATGACATCATATCATCTCTGGCGGGCTACGACGGATTGATGATCAGGAGCAAAACCCGCATCGACGAGGAGCTGTTGACCCAGGCCACCCGCCTGAAATTCATCGCCCGCGCCGGGGCCGGGCTCGACCTGATCGACCTCGATGCCACGGCCCGAATGAACATCCGGCTTTTTCATGCCGGCACTGGCAATCGCGACGCCGTGGCCGAGCACGTACTAGGCATGTTGCTGTCGCTTTTCAACAATCTCAACAGGGCCGACCGCGAAGTGCGGCAGGCGATTTGGGACCGCGAGGGCAACCGGGGCGTCGAGCTCATGGGTAAAACCGTCGGGCTAATCGGCTACGGCAACAATGGCACCGCCACCGCGCAGCGCCTTAGTGGTTTTGGCTGCCGGGTGCTGGCCTACGACAAGTACCGCACCGACTACGGCGATGCCCACGCCGAAGCTAGTACTTTGTCTGAAATTCAGCAAAACGCCGATGTACTTAGCCTGCACGTTCCGCTCACCGAACTGACCAGCGGTATGGTGGATACACCTTTTATCGCTGATTTTGTCAAACCGTTTTACCTCGTCAACGCCTCGCGGGGCGAAATCGTGCACACTGCGGCGCTGGTAACGGCCATGAAGGCGGGGCAGGTACTGGGTACTTGTCTCGATGTACTTGAAAACGAAAAACTCAGCCAACTGACCAACCCACAGCAGGCCGCCTTCGATTACCTCCGCCAATCGCCGCGCACGCTCCTGACGCCCCACATCGCGGGCTGGACGCACGAGAGCTACGTCCGAATCAATGAAGTACTTGTCGAGCAAATCGCGGAATGGGTGGAGAAGGGTTGAAGGTTGAAAAGAAATTATTTCCTTGATTTCCAACCTTTTTTATTTACTACGAATCCCGGCTAGTAAACCGGGATTTTTTCTTGTTGATCATGAAAATTATCCAGCCGCATTCGCTGTGCAGATCGCTTTTTTGTTTCTGGAAAGCGGGTGAAGTACCGTTAGTCAAATTTTAGCATCAGGCACTTACTTAATTTTTGTTAAATGGTTGCAAGTTGTTTGGCCTTCGTCTACCTTTCTCCCAAAAATCAAAACGATCATATCATGAGAAAAATATGGGTATTGATTGCGCTTTTCGGCCTGAGCGGCTGCATGGAATCTCGCGCTCAGGCGCAGAAGGGTACCACGTATTGGGGCGGGACGATCCGTCTGGAAGGTACACTCCGAGGAGGAAAGGATAACGACTACAGAAACAAGTACAATAATATGCAGCACTACGTCACTCCTGAAATACAGTGGGGAAAATTCGTGAACCCAACTACTATGATGGGGCTCGGCCTGGCGTACAGTTTGGGTTGGACTAATAACTCAAGCACGGTACTAGCGACCGACGAAACAAGAAAGAACCGGTCGGTTTCGCAATCTGTGGCCATCCTGCCTTTCGTCCGTAAGTACAAATTCTTTAATGAGCGCTGGGCCGTGTTTTTGCACGGAGAAGTCGGGCCTACTTTTGGTTGGAGAAGTTCGAAGTCCGAAGGCACTAATATCGATAATTACAAACAAAATCTGGACTCCTACGGGCTACGGGTAAAACCCGGCCTGGTGTACTCCTTTCCTGGTAAAAGGTTGTCGATCGAGGGGTATGCTGACATTCTTTCTTTGGGAGTCAACTATTCTCCATTTCGTAAAGAGGACAATCAGCCCGCCAGCTTTAAGTTTTTCAACCGGCCTCTCGACCGGATTTCCAAGTTCATTCCAAATCAGGCTGGCTAAAAACATCAACTCCAAAACCTCAGAGCCATGAAAAAGCACCACAAGTCAATAGTCCTGGTAGTCCTGTTGTTTGCTTCCCTGGGAGCACAAGCGCAGTTTGAAGCCGGGCAGTCGTTTATCAGTGGCAATTTCTCTACCAACTTCAACCGCGCCAAGTACGACGATACTCAGCCTGCTCAGGGACTTTTCAGTTACAACGTCGGCGCGTCGTGGGGGACGTTTACACAAAAAAACAAAGCCCTTGGGTGGGGGTTGAGCCACTCGCTTACCAGTCAAAAATTCAACTCCGGCAACGAGAACATCCCCTCCCTCAAAAATGTAAGTTTTGGCGGAAGCCGGTTTGTCGAGTTTTACAAGCCGGTTTTCGATAAGGTTGCACTTTACATTAGCCCCAGCGTAGGTCTTACGTACCGGCTGGAAAACAGCGTGGATCAGCAAGGCGGCGCTGGAACCTACCGCGTCAACCAGGATAATACGTTATCGCTCGGGGCAAGCCTTAGTGGCGGTATTGCCTGGCGCTTTACCCCCAAATGGTCTTTGTACGGCAATTTCGCTTTTACAAATCCGATCAGCATCTCGGGTGGCGTAAGTACCTCGAAGCAATACAGCGCAAATGTTCCCAGTACGGAACCAGTCGAGGCGCGGGGTGGCGTATTTTCCTACAACTTTTCTCCTGGCCTCAGTTCCGGCTACGTTGGCCTCGGCTTCCGCTACTTCTACACCCGAAACTAATCCCGGCAAACTCATGTAATAGCTACGTTATGAAGCGCACTACTCAAAATCTTGTCTGGGTTGCTTTGCTCGCCTTGGTTATGGGTTGCAACCCGCTGTTACCCAACCCGCGCTTTGCGGGGGAGCCGCGCATCCTTTCGCTTCGATTTCCGAATATTCCGGCGGAGGCGGTTTCGATTGATAACAAAAATAAAGTAATCAAGGTAAAGCTGCCCGCAGTTTTGCCGCCGATAGGGCTACCGGAAATTGAGGTAGCGGGCAACGCTTTTTCTGGGTTGATCTTGTGGATCAATGTATTTACCGAAGACGGCCCGGATCACCGCAAGATCGAACTGTACGGCCTGGATACTTCCACCGATGCCAAGCCCGCCCAAGTCGTCGCTACCTACCGCGTGGAATTTGTTCCTGCAGGCGCGCTGGAAGTAGACACCGAAGCGTACGCCAGGAATCCGCCCCCGGAAACGGGAACGACCAACCTGTATGTACCTTTCAAGAATCTGTACGCCAACGCGCTCCCCGTCGCGGTGAGGTTCACCAATGTCGCTACCAAGGAAGTATCCGTGATCGACAGCCTGTCGCCAAATTTGGTGAGAGATGACCATTACGGACGTTTTGTATCGCGTTCCTGGGGTACTTCGGCCGGACAAATGAACCTGCTGGTCGTCGACGTTGCTGCCTACGGAGCAAAGGTGGTACCGGGCAGCTACCAGGTAGCTTTTGTGAAGAAAGATGGCACTATCATAAACCTCCCCCGACCCTTTACTTTCAGAGCGGGTGCGATGCTCATCAAAAGTGCGTGGAACGATGCGGTACCGATCGTGCCACCGGGCCAGGAGTTTGTAATTACGGGCCGCAATTTGTACAAGACAGACGTTACGGTCAAAGTGCTCGATTCGACCGACCGCGAAGTACCTCTGGCCGACTTGCAATTCGACCCCTACGGCAACCGCATCAGCCTGACTATGGCAGGTACCGCCGAGGGCCGTCACGTTGTACAGACCATCAATCAGTTCGGTAGCAAGATCTGCCAGCTCATTGAGGTGACCACGAAGCCGATTGCTGCGACTACGCTCGACATTATCAAAGTCGGCTGGACTTCGGACTATTGCTCGATCAAAGTGCCGCTTCTATTACCCAAAAATCAGGAGACCCTCATTTTGCTCAGAGAACCGGCTTCCGACGTGCAGTTGAGACTGACCTCGGTAAAAGGCAGTTCGCAAGATTACGTGGTCGGCGTCAAAATCATTTTATTATCGGACGGTAGCTACCGAAACTCATTTTCCGTGCCGGGCATGGCTTAAGCCGGCGTGTACCGGGTTTCGTTACAGACAGTCAACAAACAGAAGGAAGTAGTGCAGCAAGGCCCACCCTTCTGGCGCCTGGTAGAGCTACAATAAAAAAAACGCCCTGACGTTGGTCGAGGGCGTTTTTTTTGGATGAGATCCGAAGGGATTACATTCCGGGCATCAGCACAGCGTCGACGCTGTGTACCACGCCGTTGGTGGCTTTGATGTCGGCCATCTTGACGGTCGACATGCCGCCTTTGGCATCTTCGATCATCACTTTGCCGTCCTTCATGCGCACGGTTAGCGTTCCGCCGCCCACGGTTTTGATTTTTTGGCCGTCCTTCAACGAAGAAGACATCACGGAGCCTTTCACCACGTGATTCAGCAGAATACCCGACAACATCTTCTTGTTCTCAGGCTTCAACAGGGTTTCGACCGTACCGTCGGGCAGCGCGTCGAAGGCGCTGTTCTCAGGTGCAAAAATCGTGAACGGACCGGGCTTGGTAGCCTGGTCAGCGAGTCCGGCAGCTTTCAACGCCGCAAGCAGCGTGGAGTAGTTGTCGGACAGCCCCGCACTGGTCGCGAGGTCTTTGTTGGTCATGTTCTGAGCGTTCGCATTGAACACGACGCCTAGGCCCATCACAAGTGCGAGGGCGAGGCTTTTGAGCATCGTTAGATTTTTCATAATTTAGTTTGTTTTAGGCAGAAATTCGTTTCCCTGCATTTACCAAATCATCTAACTACCTCAGATTTAATTTGTTTTATTTTTTATTTTAGTCCGAAAACCAAACAAATATACCCAAATCATGGTTGGCGCGCCTGGTCACTGGACCTTTTGATTGAGCTGGTTCTAAGTTCATCTAAAAACCTGGCGACTCCTCGGGATTGAGAAAGGGTTGGAATTGAAGTAGTATCTACCTCATTCGGGAAAAGCGAACAGCTTTGGATTCAGGATGACGTTCGTTTCGATCGTTTCCAGGCGAAGGGATTCGCCCGGTTGGCCGTTGTAGTTGGTGTCGACCGAAAAGGGGAACAACAGCCCGTTGATCGGCTTATAATCGCTCAGCAGATTCTCCACCGCCGCACCCTGGGTCTGCCCGGTCAGCGCGAAGTAGCGAGAGGCTACGGGCAGGTAGGTTTCGGTATCGAAAAAATAGTAATCGATATTCTCAGCTTCCTCGCCTTCGATCGTGACGGGCTTCTTGATGAGTTTTATTTTGAAAGCTTCTCGCCCCTGAATATTTTCGTTGCTTTCGAGCGTGGCGGTCAAGCCGCGCTCCTTGTACTTGAGCAGCGCGTCCACGAACTCCGCCGCCTGCTGCCGTACGATCGCGGTCGCTTCCGGGCTCAATTTCTCCGGCCGCTGGGTCATGAAGTTGCTGTTCCAGGCGATGGTACCGTCAAAAGCCGTTTGTACCGTTTCTTGGCCCTGAAACTTGATGGATGATTTCTTTTTACCGTCTGCCGTCTGCAAAATCGTAATCGGGATCTCCATTCCCTGCACCGTCACCTTACCGCGCATCCGTACGTTTTGCAACGAATCCCAGCGGCTGCGCCCGCCTGAGGCTTCGTAGTATTGATCCAGAATACCCTCGACGGTCGTCGGTACCTTGGGAGCGGGAGCGAGCTTTTGGGCCTGAGCCAGGGTACCGAAGAATAGTAGGGTCAGGAGAATTTGCGTTATTTTCATCTGTAGAATGTAGTCGTGACGAGTGGTATAGATAAAGTCCAAGTATCGGACGCCGCATCATGAAACGTTGCCTACACGAAAACAAAGGTAAGTACTTGAACAAAATTGCCGGTGTTCGTGGGCTGACCGCGTACAAATAATCCACTTCATACGCCCAGCTGACCATTCATCAACCCATGACCGGCCGCAAATTCGATTCTTTATATTTTTAGTTTTTCAATAAAACCAAAAGTACCATGCTCGTCATCACTACTTCTAACATCGAAGGCAAGAAAATCACAAAGTACATCGGCATCGTCAACGGCGAGGCCATCATCGGGGCCAACATCGTCAAGGATTTCTTCGCGGGCATTCGCGACGTGGTCGGCGGGCGGGCCGGATCTTACGAACAGGGACTGCGCGAAGCCAAAAGCATCGCCATCCGTGAAATGTCGGAGCAGGCCCAGCACCTCGGTGCCAACGCCGTCATCGGCGTCGACCTCGACTACGAAGCCATCGGTGCCAACGGCTCCATGCTCATGGTAAGCGCCAACGGCACGGCGGTGGTGTTTGAATAAAGGGTCGTTTATTTGTTGATGTGTTTATTTGTTTAGCAAGACATTCGAAAACATAATAAGCCCAGTCAGATAGCTCAGCTTTGATTGCTACTCGAGCGCCTAAACACATCAACAAATAAACAAATAAACTCCTCCCTCAAAACACCCCCCGTGCGATCTGCAACACATTGTCCGATTTACCCATGGTGTAGAAGTGCAGGACGGGGACGCCAAAGTCGATGAGTTCGCGGCATTGTTGAATGCCCCATTCGATGCCTACTTGCCGCACTTGCTCATTGGTGTCGCATTTTTCGGCAGCCCGCACGAGGTCCTGCGGTAGGTCGAGGTGAAAGATGCGGGGCAGGACTGTCAATTGCTTTTTGGTAACGAGCGGTTTGAGGCCTGGGATGATGGGTACCTCGATGCCTTCGGCGCGGCAGCGCTCCACAAAGTGGAAGTACTTCTGATTATCGAAAAACATCTGGGTGACGATGAAATCGGCACCCGCGTCGACCTTGGCTTTCAGGTAGCCGAAATCGGTGTCGAAATTAGGTGCCTCGAAGTGCTTCTCGGGATAGCCCGCCACCCCGATGCAAAAGTCGGTAGGTGTAGCGTGGGTTTCTTCGTGGAGTAAGGTACCCTCGTTCATGTCGCTCACCTGGCAGATCAACTCGGAAGCATAGGCATGGCCACCGGTTTTGGCCTTGAACACCCCGGCCGATTTTTCGGGGTCGCCCCGCAACACCAGCACGTTGTCGATGCCCAGGTAGTGGAGGTCGAAGAGCATATCTTCGGTTTCTTCCTTCGTAAATCCCCCGCAGATGATGTGCGGCACGGCGTCGACTTTGAAGCGCTCCATCAGCCGCGCGCAAATCCCGACCGTGCCGGGCCGCTTGCGTACCGGAATGCGTTGTACCAGCCCGTTGGGATGCTGCTTGTCGATCACCTCTTCACGGTGGTAGGTAACGTCCACAAAGGGCGGCTTGAACTCCATGAGCGGCTCGATGGAATCCAGCAGATCGGTGATATTGTGGCCTTTGAGCGGTGGAATGATTTCGATGGAGAAAAGTGGCTTACCGGCAGCCTGCTCAATGTATTCGGTGACTTTGGTCATGGCAAAAAATTAGGGTAACGATCACTACAAAATAAGTGATAATTACCCTATTTAAGGCAAAAAATGGTGTGGATAGTTTTACTTGATTTTCGGCATAAACGATCAATATGCCAATTTTTATCTATTGTAGTTGGAGTTAGGAGATTTTTTACCTACCTGATGCGTAGTAACCAGTTTTACTAGCTTCTACGCGCTACTCTTCTTTGCTTCCTCTGCCTCCTTGGTAAGGTTCCGCTGCTTTACAGGCACACCACCCGTTCCGGCTTCGTTGTAGCCACTGTTATCGTTCAGGTCGTGCTGTTCAAACTCACTCGCTGCCTCATCGTCCAGCCGATCGTCAGACTTCATGGCATCGTTCTCGTGTTTTTCGCGGGACTTGGGGCCACCCTTCATGGGCGTTCCGGTTGCCGACCGTTTGGTTTCCTCCGGATTCGCTTTTTCGTTCAGCGTTTCTTTTTCAGGGTTGGTCTTCTTGTTCATATCTTTTTTGTCCTAAGCGCCTTTGTTGTGACTCCGGTTCCTTACCTTCTGTTCAAATTTTATAAGAAAATAGTCTATCGTAAAACGATAGACTATTTTGTGTAAACCCTCCTCTATCTGTGCTATATGAAGTGGTGCCTAGGAGGCACTCCTATCTTGTATCACACAGGTGTCAATAGCTTGACGCATAAAGCAATAAAAAGCTTTATGCCAAACATCGGACCGATGAGGTGACTGTGTATTCAAATCGCTGAACATTAGACAGTTAATAGTTTCTTAAAAAGATTTTTTTTCGTATTCAATTTTATCGCAATAATTTTTTGGTAATAAATTCCTCAATTAATTCGGTCATTGCCCAATCTTGACCACAGGGTTTCTATACGTTGCGCAGCATGTGGATGTGTTCGATCCCGTCTTCGAGGTACATCAGTCCTAACTGCCTGAAACCGAAAGACTCGTAAAAATTTTTCAGATAAAGTTGGGCCCCGATCTTGATAGGTACCTGACCGTAAATTCGCTCGATGTATTCTATCGAGCGTTGCATTAGCGCACGCCCTTGACCAAACTGCCGGGCGCTCTCCGCCGTGACCACTCGGCCGATGCTGGCCTGTTCGTAGGCGAGGCCGGCCGGCATAAGACGCGTGTAAGCGATCAATTCACGGGTCTCTTGCACAAAGCCAAGCAAGTGGTAACTTCGCTGATCTTTCCCATCAAGATCAGGAAACGGGCAGTTCTGCTCGACGATGAACACCTCGTTTCGTAGCCTGAGCAAAGCATATAGTTCATCGGTACTCAGTTCAGAAAAAGATTTGAGCGTCCAAGTGATTTCCATTCAAAAGTGCGTAAGGAGATAGTTTGGCGGGATGGCCCAAGGTTTCGTATTTTTGCGAAATTAGAAAATAAAGGAACGAGCGACAGAATCCGGCAGGATATTCACTCATCCACTTACAACGGGGTTGCCCCGTCAAAATTCAATAGCGACTCATGGGAAGAGCATTCGAATACCGGAAAGCCCGCATGTTCAAGCGGTGGGACCACATGGCCAAGACGTTCACGCGGATTGGCAAAGACATCACACTGGCCGTAAAAGATGGTACCGACGACCCGGCCACCAATGCCCGGCTGCGCGTGTTGATCCAAAATGCCCGCGCCGCCAATATGCCCAAGGACACCGTGGACCGGGCCATCAAGCGGGCCTCGGAGCGCGACCAGGCCGACTACAAGGAGATGGTATACGAAGGCTACGGTCCTTACGGGGTGGCGGTTCTGATCGAGAGCACTACCGACAATCCGACGCGTACGGTCGCCAATATCCGAAGCTACTTCAACAAGCTGGGTGGTAGCCTGGGCACGATGGGCATGCTGGATTTCCTGTTCGATCGAAAGTGTATCTTCAAGATCGCCAATACGGGCCAGGATGTGGAAGAGCTGGAGTTGGAGCTGATCGACTTCGGCGCGGAGGAAGTTTTTCTGGATGAAGAAACCGACCAAATCAACATCTATGGTGAATTCACGTCGTTCGGGTCGCTGCAAAGCTACTTCGAGGAGCAGAACATCGAAATCGCTGAGGCAGACTTCGAGCGCATTCCCAGCGACACCAAATCGCTGAACGAAGAGGAGACGGCAGAGATAGAAAAGCTGATCGAGCGCATCGAGGAAGACGAAGACGTGCAGCGCGTGTACCACAATATGGCTTAGCGGGCCGCTCGCCCACTACATAATCTGCTCAATCTTGCGGTTTTTGCCTTTGAAAGGGAAAGTCTCACCAACTTGCTTACCCATAAGTGCCTTCCCGATGGGCGTAGCGGCCGAGACAGCCATGATGGTATGCCCGTCGAGCGGAATCAGGCCCGCGCTGACGGCGATGTAGAAGTACCCTACGGTAGTTTTGACCAGGGAACCTACCGCAATGCGCTCGTAGGTATCCGGCTCGGGCGTAGCCTGGAGGCGTTCCAGGATGGTGCGTTCCTGCCGGGCTTGCTCGTGTTGGCGGGCGTGCATGTTGCGGTCGAGCTGCCCCATCGAGCGGGTCGTTTCGTATTTATCACCGGCGGAGCTTTTTCCCTCGGCGTTGGCCGATTCCTGCGCAAACTCCATGGCTTTCCAGGAGGTAGCCATGCGCTCGTCGAGGAGCGAGGTGATGTGGTCGATGATCTGTTGTTTCAGTTCCAAGGTTGTGCGGCGTCAGTATTGTTTACCACAAGGTAATAAAAAATTGTTTGGGGCAAAAAACTACCTCCCGAAAGATTCGCGGTCTGGCGTTTATCTTTCGGGAGGTACTATATAAGTTAGCCGAACCCCGAGTAAACTACCCCATCGGGGTCTGCTGTTAATAGCTAAGTACTCTTTATATTGATAAGCACCCCATCCCCATAGGGGTTGGCCGCCATATCACCATAATGACAATCCAACGCTTCCTGAATGTTAATACTCAGTTCTTGCATTGTATCACCTTCGGTAAATATAGCTTCTCCCAAGGCTCTGGCAGTGTAGCCTCCTTCTTCAGCTCCCTCTACCAAGAATACAATCTCTTTCATAACAGTGCTGGTATCGACATAGAGTATAAAGTTCACTACGCACCAAATATAACAAAATTTGAAGGACGTAGTACGTTTAATAAGCTAACGCCGGGGCGAGCCACTTCTCGGCTTCCTCTACCGACATTCCCTTGCGTCGAGCGTAGTCCACTACCTGATCTTTGTAAATTTTCCCCACCGGGAAATAGCGGCTGTCGGGATGGCCGAAGTACCAGCCGCTTACGCTACTGGCCGGGTACATGGCGTAGCTTTCGGTAAGCGTGATGCCCAGTCTTTCGGCGTCCAGCAGTTCAAACAAGGTACTTTTCTCGGTGTGGTCGGGACAAGCCGGGTAGCCGGGCGCGGGTCGGATACCCTGGTACTTTTCCTTAATTAACGTTCGTTGTCAAGATTTTCATCGGCGGCGTAGCCCCAGAATTCCTTGCGAACGCGGACGTGCATGAGCTCAGCAAAGGCTTCGGCCAGGCGGTCGGCCAATGACTTGACCATAATGCTGTTGTAGTCGTCGTGCTCGCGCTCGAATCTTTCCAATAACGCTTCGATGCCGAGACCCGCCGTGACGGCAAAGCCGCCGATGTAGTCGGTTTGGCCGCTTTCGAGCGGTGCTACGAAATCGGACAGACAATAGTTGGGCAAGTGCGAGGCTTTCTGGCTTTGCTGCCTTAGATTGTGCAGTACCGTCAGCGTATCGGCCACGACCGCACCACCCGTAAGTACTTCGGGAGAGGTCTGTGGTCGGACACAGACCACGGTTGTCGTTTGCAGGTCTGTGGACCCGCATGGTTGCGTATCCCCCCACAGACCTTAATACCTCCTCCGCATTCCGCCGACTGATGTTGTACTCGACGTGCGAATGCGAGCCGTGGCGTTCGCAAATGACATCCTTGCTCAATTCTTCAAAATCGTGCAGCAAAATATCGTCCTCGATGCGGTTGGCGGGCCAGAAACCGATCACGGCTTTGGCTTGCAGCGACTTGTCGCGGATGATTTCACCCAGTAGTACAGAAGCATCTTCATAGAGTTTTTGGGCTTCTTCGCCCACGACTTTATCTTCAAAAATCTTCGGGTACTTGCCGTGCAACTGCCAAGTTTGAAAGAAGGGCGTCCAGTCGATGTACTTCGCGATCTCGGCCAGGTCGTAGTTTTCGATCACGCGGGTACCCAGAAATTGCGGGCGCGTGGGTACGAAATCGTTCCAGTCGATGGCTACGGCATTAGCGCGGGCCTTCTCAATAGACAAATGTTGTTTGTCGGTCTGCCGCTTCGCGTGATCTTCGCGAAGTTGAGCGTACTCGGCCTTGATTTCGGCCAGTACCTCCGCCTGACTTTGGTCGCTTTGCGTGAGCTTGCCCGCCACGGGTACCGAGCGTGAGGCGTCAAGTACGTGGATAACCGGGCCGGAATAGTGCGGGTCGATTTTGACCGCCGTGTGAATACGTGAGGTAGTCGCACCACCAATGAGCAACGGAATGGTCATGCCCCGTCGCTCCATTTCCTTGGCGACGCCCACCATCTCGTCTAGCGAAGGCGTAATCAAACCAGAAAGGCCAATGATGTCGACGCCCTGTTCCTGGGCGGCATTCAGGATTTTGTCGGTGGGTACCATCACGCCGAGGTCGATGATTTCGTAGCTATTGCAGCCGAGTACTACGCCCACGATGTTTTTACCAATGTCGTGCACATCGCCTTTCACGGTCGCCATCAGAATTTTACCGATCGCCTTGGCCTCAGCGCTTTTGTCGGCTTCGATGTAGGGTTGCAGGTAGGCCACGGCTTTTTTCATCACCCGCGCCGACTTCACTACTTGGGGCAGGAACATCTTGCCCTCGCCGAACAGATCGCCCACGATGCTCATGCCGTCCATCAGCGGTCCTTCGATCACTTCCAGCGGCCGGTCGAAAAGTTGACGGCACTCTTCGGTATCTTCCTCGATGTAGTCGGCGTTGCCCTTTACCAGCGAGTAGGCAATGCGCTCCTTGATCGGCTTCTCGCGCCAAGTGAGGTCGGGGCCAGTTTGGACGCGGCCTTTTTGGGAAACCGTTTCGGCAAAATTCACGAGCCGCTCGGTAGCGTCGGGACGGCGGTTGAGCAGTACGTCCTCGACCAGTTCCAGCGTTTCCCTCGGGATTTCGTCGTAGATCCCGATTTGCCCGGCATTGACGATGCCCATATCCAATCCAGCCTTGATGGCGTGGTACAGGAAAGCGGTGTGGATGGCCTCGCGGATCACTTCATTTCCCCGAAAACTAAACGACACATTGGATACGCCGCCCGATACCTTGGCGTGGGGCAGGTTCTCTTTGATCCAGCGCGTGGCGTTGATGAAGTCGACTGCGTAGTTGTTGTGCTCCTCCATGCCCGTCGCGACGGTTAGGATGTTGGGGTCGAAAATGATGTCTTGCGCAGGAAAGCCTACTTCATTTACCAGAATATTGTAGGCCCGCTGGCATATTTCGATGCGTCGCTCAAAGTTATCGGCCTGTCCCGTTTCGTCGAAGGCCATCACGACCGTGGCCGCACCGTAGCGAAGTACCTGGCGCGCCGATTCTTTAAATTTCTCCTCGCCTTCTTTCAGTGAAATAGAGTTGACGATGGCCTTGCCCTGCACGCATTTCAGGCCCGACTCGATCACTTCCCACTTGGACGAGTCGACCATGATGGGTACTCGCGAAATATCCGGCTCGGCGGCGATCAGGTTCAGAAACGTTTTCATGGCCTCCACCCCGTCGATCATCCCTTCGTCGAGGTTGACGTCGATGATCTGCGCGCCGCTGTCGACCTGCTCGCGGGCCACGCTGAGGGCTTCGTCGTAGTTGCCCTCGCGCACCAGGCGGGCGAATTTCTTGGAGCCAGTCACGTTGCAGCGCTCGCCGATATTGACAAAGTTGGCCTCGGGCGTAATCTTAACGGGTTCAAGCCCCGACAACTTCATGTCTTTGGCAAAGATCGGCAATGGGCGTGGCCGGTGCTTGGCTGCTAGATCCGCGATGACGCGGATGTGGTCGGGCGTGGTACCACAGCAGCCGCCGATGATATTGATGAGGTTATCTTTCAAAAACCCTTCGATCACCGCGCCCATTTGCTCCGGCGATTCGTCGTACTCACCCATTTCGTTGGGCAGGCCGGCGTTGGGGTGCGCCGAGGTATTGAACGGCGATTCGTTGGCGAGCATTTGCACGTAAGGGCGCATCAAATCCGCGCCCAAAGCACAGTTCAAACCCACCGACAACAGCGGCAGGTGTGATACCGACGTCAGGAATGCCTCGGTAGTTTGGCCCGAAAGGGTACGCCCCGAGGCGTCGGTGATGGTACCCGATACCATGATCGGCATCGGCTCGTGCTGGGGATTTTCGACAAAAAACTTGTCGATGGCGAACAGCGCGGCCTTGGCGTTGAGCGTGTCGAAAACCGTTTCGACCAGCAGCAGATCCGCACCGCCATCGGCCAAGCCGCGAATTTGCTCGTAGTAGGCGTCCACCAATTGGTCGAACGTGATGGCGCGGTAGCCGGGATTGTTGACGTCGGGCGACAGCGAGGCCGTGCGGTTGGTCGGCCCCATCGAGCCCGCCACGAAGCGCGGCTTGTGAGGCTCGCGGGCCGTGAAATCGTCGGCCACTTCGCGGGCCAGCCGCGCCGACTCATAGTTGAGTTCGTAGACCAGTTCCTCCATCCCATAGTCAGCCATAGCGATGCTGGTACCTGAGAAGGTATTCGTCTCGGCGATGTCGGCACCGGCTTCGTAGTAGGCGGCGTGAATTTCTTTGATGATGTGGGGCCGCGTGAGCGACAGCAGGTCGTTGTTACCCTTGACGTCCTGCGGCCAGTCGGCAAAGCGCTCGCCGCGGTAGTCTTCGTCTTCCAGCTTATAGCGCTGAATCATGGTCCCCATTGCGCCGTCGAGGACGAGGATGCGGTTTTTGAGTACTTCGCGAATATCGGTCTTGGTGGTAGTCGTAGTCATGTATGTGTTTTGATTATTCCCAACTAAGTGAGTAATCTTTTCTGTAAAATTTCAGAAACATAGGTTTTATCCTAAAAACACAAAAATACGACCCTTTACACTTTATTGGAAATATTCGTTAGTATTGGTCCTTTCATCTAAAAACTATATATTTTGAAGATTAAATATCTGTTAAAAGAATTATTAGCAGATTTAGCACTAAATTTTATCTACTGGTTTCGTGCGACAAGAAAACACAGAATTATTAAATAAGAATCAAATTCTCAATTTTCCATTATCCATTTTCAATTAAATAAAATGCATTCCCTCGACGACACTGACCGCGCCATTCTGCGCTATTTACAAGAAGACTCCACGCTCAAAACCAGAGAATTGGCCGAGCGACTGCATCTTTCCTACACGCCCGTCTACGAGCGGGTGCGGCGGCTGGAGCGCGAAGGGATTATAAGAAAATACGTGGCCCTGATCGACCGCGAGAAGGTGGGAAAGAAATTGATGGTGTTCTGCCAGATCGCGCTGAAAGAACATTCGCTGGCGATGGGCGAGAAGTTTGTGGAGGCCATCATGGCAATTCCCGAAGTACTGGAATGCCACAACATTTCGGGCGATTACGATTTTCAGATGAAAATCCTGGTCAACGACATGCCCGAGTACCAGCAGTTTTTAATGCAAAAACTAGGCTCGCTCGAGAACATCGGCAGTACCCACAGCCTGTTTGTGATGGGGGAGATCAAGAATAATTCGGGAATAGAAGTGTGAAAGGGAAGGGGGAAGGGTCAAAGGGTGGAAGGGTGGAAGGGCAAATGACTACTCAATTCACAAGCCCTTTTACCTTTCCACCCTTCTCCCTTTTAACCCTGATTTTATTTCCGCTTGCGGTGGCGCATGGGCTTCTCGAGTACTTTATTGAAGGTACCATCGGCGTTGAACACCAGGACGGCGGGCTGGTTGCCCGTGGCGAGCAGAACAAAGGTTTCGCCCGCTTCATTGGTTCCGGCACGCTTGATGGTGGCTCCGGCGTAATTAGTCGATACGTACCCGGCGATCGCGGCCGACAGGTCGGCGACGGCTATTTCGGTCAGTTTAGCGTGCTGCTTGTGGCGAGCGAGTTCTTTGACGAAGGTACCCGCGCTGTCGAAGATCAACCCTTTGGGCGTGCCGTCGGCCAGGGTTAGTGCTACGACGATGCCGCCGTTTTCGCCTTTACCGGCAAACTTTACGGTGGCGCCACCGTAGTTGGCGTCGATGTAAGCCGTTACGTTAGCCGGAATGTCGGCTTCAGCCAGTTCGGTCAGCTTGCCTTTGCAGTACTTTTTGGTAGTGGAATCGGCCTCGGCCGAGTAGCGCGCCGCCGACGACAGCATCGTTTCGAGCGTCGTGGCGCTGTCGTTGGTTGGGTTCAGGTTGTCCGGCTGGCAACCTACCAGAAATGCCCCCAGTACTGCGGTGATGGCCAATACAGTTGTTCTTAAAGCTTTCATATTGTGAAAAGGTTTTTGTGAAAAATTGAATGCGTCATTTTTGAATCCGGTTTCAATGGACAGTACGTGACCCGCAAGAGAAATGTGGCAACGTATTGCAAAAAAACTTTTCTAAAAATAACCCCGTTCCCTCTGCCACAAAACACCTGGCAGCGGCGTATTAAGTATCAGAAGCCAGCCCAAACCCCGCATCCGCCTTGCTATTCAGAAAGCGCACATCCTTTGACGAAGACGATCTCGCGAGCGTGGTGGCGGCTTGTGCGCGCGGTGATGGGCAGGCGCAACGGGTACTCTTTCAGCAGTTTTTTGGGTACGTCAAGAGCATTTGTCTGCGGTACGCTACCACCGCGGAAGACTCGGACGACATCCTGAACGAGGGTTTTCTGAAAGTTTTCCAGAACCTCGACCGCTACGATTCCGAACAGCCGTTCAAGCCCTGGCTGCGCACCGTGGTGATCAACACGGCCATCAGCCACTACCGCAAGCATGGCAAAAAACAACGCAACACCCTGGCCCTCGAAGATGCCCCCGTGGCTCGCTTCGACGACAATATCCTGGAAAACATCACAGCCGACGAAATATTGGAATTGGTACAAAAGCTTCGGCCCGACTACCGCAACGTGTTTCTGATGTACGCCGTGGACGGGTACAGTCACCGCGAGATCGCCGAGATGCTTACCATCAACGACGCCACGGTGCGCTCCCATTATGCCCGCGCCCGTGCCCGGTTGCAACACTTAGTCAAGCAGTACTATCCCGACCTGTTCCCCACCGATTGGGAGATGAAGTCATACAAACAAAATGAAAACTAACAAATTTGAAGAAATACTACGCCAAAAACTGGAAAGCCTGACACCTGATTTTCAGGAAAAAGATTGGAATAAATTTCAAGCTTTCCAGCAACACGCCACGCCCTCTTTTTGGCAAAGCTACGGGCACTGGCTCGGCTACGCCGTGGCGGTCGCGACGACGGCGGTGATGGTACTATTATACGTGGGACAGTCGCGCCAGAACGACGCGCTGCTGGGCGAGATGCAGGAGCTTAGGCAGCAGATAAAGGTGATCGCCGACTCGGCCGCAATGCAATCCGATGCGTACAAACAAGGTACCCCCGCCCCGATCGAACCAGAGGCAACGACCGAGGACAACAAAGTGGTAGGACCGTCGGTACCGCTTGCTTCGGAATCATTGGGTAGGGGTCGAGCTCCTGCCTCCGACGCATCGACCTCCCAAACATCCGAAAGCGTACGTACAGAGGAACAATTTCAAGAGAAAAAAGCTGAGTTGACAAAAGCCCCTATTTCAAACGATATAGAGCGAAGATTAGCTGATAAGCCGGTACCTACTGATCGGGAGACCTCAGTACCGACAAAGCCTGACAGGCCTACCGAGGAAACGCCCGAAAGTCTGGTCGATCTTGAAACTCCTACACGCATCGACCTTGGCAAGGTGGCGCCGCTGCCAAGGGTACCTTTTTCTGCAACCCAGAATTCTGCCTTTCGCCCGCTCACGGACCGCATTCCACAAAGTACCTACCCTACCCTCCTTGCGGCAACTACATCAGGTACTACCACCAGTCAAAAGCGCGAGGCAGTACCTGAGTCGGCGGTAAAGCCCCAGACTTCGCGCCAGAAAACAGAAAAAAGAGTGGCTAAAAATCGTCGGCAGGATGAAGCTGCGGCTACCCGGACGGCGGTCAAAGCAGAACCGGCCGCCGAGCCGGAAAAAGTAGTCAGCGATGAAAGCCTGCTCCCCAAGTTCGGGCTTGGTCTACCCTATCGCGTGGGGCTGAGCCAGCGTTGGGAAGGCCGCACCAGGGCGTTCGGTATCCAGAGCGAATTTATTTTGGGCGAGCACTGGTCGCTGCGAACCGGGCTGGCGTGGTTAAAGCCACCCGTCCAGCGCTTCCTGAGCGAGCGAAAGTTCAATGACGATATGAAGGAAGATTTCCGAAAGAAGAACGGCAAGCGGATTCCCCTGAACGCCGAAGTGTACGGTATCGAAACCCGCACAACGGTTGTGCAGGTACCGTTGGGATTGTCGTTCCGCCACGATTTCGGACAAGGATTTGCTTATTTCGTCGGCGTGGGTACTAATCTCAGCTTGTCCGCGCGCCAGGATTTGAGTTTTCAGTTCAGGCGACCCAACCGTGAGTTTGGCGAAGAAAGCTTCACGAGGAAGGTACCGGTATCGGTATTCAACAATCTGAACGTTTCGCTGGGCCTCGAAAAGCGATGGAGTCCGATCGTGCTGCAAGTCAGCCCGTTGCTCAACACGCGATTCAGGACCTCGCCCTTCCTCAGAACGCGTACTAATGTCGGACTGCAAGTCAATTTGCTTTACGAATTCGGCGGGAAGTAGTAAAGCTAAATTCCCAGACAATTATCGGGGCGATAGAAAACGCTGGTACAACTCTCCAGGCTCACGATGGGCGTCATACCGTAGAAATCGAGGTATTTGAACCCTTGCTTCTTCATAAAATCTCTGGCTTCGCTGTATATTTCCCGTTCGGAATTGTCCAAAATCAGCACGCCGTCGGCGCTAAGGTACTGCGAAGCGAACAGGGTACATTGGACCCGCTTGCGCCCATCGACTACGATGATGTGGTACTGCGCACCCGCTTCTGCGGCGGCTTCGACGTAAGGCGCGCCAAGTTCACGGTCCAGGAGTAGGGCATTGGCGGGTAGTTCGGGCCTCACAATCTTTATCCATTCGCTGTCGTGCTCGACTGCCGTAATTTGCTTCACCTGCCTAGCGTACCACTTGGTAGAGTTGCCAGAGCCATACTCGAAAACCTGAAAATGCGAACCGATGCGGGGCGTGATGAAACTGATAAACGGGTAGGTGTACCAGGGCAGCGGATTACCCTGGGCGTCGACCGAGCGCTTGGTGTGGTAGCTCCTGAACCAGCCGTTGTCTTTCAGCAACCCCACCATGTGGAGTTGCACAGTACCGCCTATTCCCGAGCGATTTAAGCCATCCCAGACGATTTTCTTGATTGCTTTCATAGTGTCACGATCACGTTTTTCTCCTGATTCTTTGCCCCACCCGGTACAAATTTCGGGCCACTTTTTCCGTATTTCGTGTCGATAACACGCACGATACGCTCGGCGGCCTGACCGTCCCAAAGCGGCGGAATGGTACCTGATTTGGATGTTCCACCAAGTACCTTCTCAACCAAATCATCCACTGTTTTAGGGGCAAGATCGCTGAGCAGGTAGTTGGTACCCAGCTCTACGGTCACGGGTCGCTCGGTGCTGGCCCGAAACGTGATGCAGGGTACCTGTAGGTAGGTGGTTTCTTCCTGAATTCCGCCCGAATCGGTGATGATGAGTTGGGCATTTTCCAGCAAATGCAGAAATTCCAGGTACCCCTGCGGTTCCAGCAGCTTCACATCGGGTATCGCCTGCAGTTGATCGAGCAGCCCAAACCGCTCCATATTGCTGCGCGTGCGGGGGTGGATCGGGAAGACGACCGGACGGCGCGCGGCGGTGTTTTTTATGATGGACAAGATGTCCCGAAGCCCGGCGGCGTTGTCCACGTTGCTGGGGCGGTGCATGGTCATGAGCACGTACTGCCGGGGCGACACGCCAAGTTGCCGGAGCAGTTCGAGCCGGGCGGCTTTCTGGCGGTAATGTACCAGCGAGTCGATCATGACGTTGCCGACGAAGTGTACTTTTTTGGTGGGTACTCCTTCATTCTCAAGATTCTTCATTCCAGCCTCCTCCGTCACAAATAGCTGATCGGAAATACTATCGGTCAGGATGCGGTTGATTTCTTCGGGCATCCGGCGGTCGCCACTGCGGAGTCCGGCTTCGACGTGCACCAGCGGCACGTGCTCTTTCACAGCCACCAGCGCGCAGGCAAGCGTGGACGTCACATCGCCCACCACCAGCACCACATCGGGCTTTTCCTGTTGCATCACCTTTTCAAATTCCAGCATGATCCCGGCGGTCTGCTGCGTGTGCGACCCCCCGCTTATGCCCAGGAAATAATCAGGTTTGGGTAGTTCCAGCTGATCGAAAAACACCGCCGACATCCGGGCATCGTAGTGCTGACCAGTGTGCACGATCTTGGATTCGATGCCAGATATTTGAGAAAATGCCCGGTGGAGCGGGGCTACTTTCATGAAATTGGGCCGGGCGCCCACGATGCTCAGTACTTTCAAGTCTGGGGAAGTTTTTTTTGCAAAAGTAGGGAAAGCAAATGTGGTACGGGCTGCCAGCCCGTCGCCGGTAGCTAAAAAACCGCTGGAAGTCCTGATGAATTGAATACAAATAACCGCTGTAAGCCCTATTGAATCAGCTACAAAAACGGGCTGGAAGCCCGTACCACAAGGCCATCCCCGGAATTTTCCCGTATTTCGCACCCGCAACAAGCAGTTAGCTACCAAGCACAATGGGGATTATCATCCGCCAGGGGTTAAAGAGTTCGATCGTCACGTATGTCGGTACCGTGATCGGCATCGTCAACGTGCTGGTGCTTTACAACCTCATCCTCACGCCGAAGCAGCTGGGTTTGTACGCCTCGACGCTCCTGACTTTTCCGGTCATTTTCATGTCGTTTGCACTGCTGGGGGTCCCTTCCGTGGCGGTGCGCTTCCACAGCCGTTTCGAGGACCGGGAATCGCGGCGGCAGCTTTTTACTTTCATCCTCATCACGCCGCTGGTCGGGCTGCTGACGTTCACGCTGCTCTACCTGCTCTTCAAGCCGCTTTACCTCGATTTTTACCTCAGCGAATCGCCGCTGCTGGTTCGCTACTACTACGTTTTCATTCCGCTCACGATGGCGATGGTGTACCTGGCGGCACTCGAAGCCTATTCGCGCATTCACCTGCGCATTGCGGTACCGGCGCTCATCCGGGAAGTAGGGCTGCGGCTGGGTAACAGCGTACTGGTGATTTTGTTTGGGCTAAAAATTATCGATTTCGACACGATGGTGAGCTTCACCGTCCTGACCTACGGGCTAGCCGTGCTGGCGCTGCTGGTGTACCTCTATTTTCAGGGCAACCTGTACAGTCGGCTGGACTTCGGCTTCATTCGCCATCCGGCTTTCCGCGAAATGTCGCGCTACGGCCTGTGGGTGATCATGGGCGGGGCGAGCGCGGCCCTGATGCCGCACATCGAGAAGGTACTTTTGCCCCACTTCGACGGCGGACTCACCAACACGGCCATTTTCGACATTGCGTCGCGCATCGCGCTGGTCATTTCGATTCCGCGCAACAGCATCGTCATGATCAGCGCTCCCATCATCGCCAAGGCTTTCCAGGAAAACGACCTGGAGCACATCGACACGATTTACAAGAAATCTTCCCTCAACCTGTTCATCGTCGGCACGTTCCTGTTCCTGGGCATTTGGGTCAATATCGACGCCATTTTTTCGATCATCCCGAAGTCCGAACTTTACGCCCCCGGCAAGTGGGTAGTAC
Source organism: uncultured Cytophagales bacterium (assembly GCA_963803495.1). Classification (GTDB taxonomy): domain Bacteria; phylum Bacteroidota; class Bacteroidia; order Cytophagales; family Spirosomataceae; genus Persicitalea. The sequence goes on along the minus strand of CAWDMP010000002.1, from coordinate 4,256,405 downwards.
TTGATGGTCGGCTTGGGCCGGATCGTCGACATGATGACGGGCCTGAACACCGAGATCCTAACTAATTCGCGCTACTACCGCTGGGATATTGTTTTCATCCTGTTGTTCTCGGTCCTGATGGTAGCCAGCAATTTCTACCTCATCCCCCGCTACGGCTTCAACGGCGCGGCGGCGGCTTCGCTGCTTTCGGTAGCGGTGTACAATTTGGTAAAGCTGGTTTTCATTCGCCAAAAGCTGGCTATTCAACCCTTTACAACCAATACGCTGAAAGTCTTCCTGCTCGGCGGGGCTGCCTACGGCGCTACGCTTTTTATCCCCTATCCAGCCGATCCTTCGCTCATCCTGACGATCCTGGACATGCTGCTTCGCTCCGTGGTGGTGGCGGCTATTTTCGGGGGCGGAATTCTGATTTGGCGCGTTTCGGAAGACATCTCGGCTGGTTTCACGGCCGCACTGAACTGTTCGTCCAAAGGAGAAAGGAATGAATACTGAGATTATGTATGTGCCTATGCTATTTTGTGCCTTTGTGCCTTTTTTACTTTGTCCCTCTGCCCCTTCCCCCCTATCTTTGGCAGCAAAAATGAATTTCCCCTGCGCATGACCTCTCCCCAAAAACTCGCGGCGGCGCTTTTCAAGAAGCCGTACAGCCAATACCAGCTCAGCACCTACGACCCCGCCAAGCCTGTGAAACTCATCATCGGGTCGGGCTATACGTTTTCGAAGGGCTGGCTGCACACCGATATCGAGACGCTCGACATCCTGAAAGCAAGCGATTGGGCGGCCTACTTTCCCGAAAATTCGGTCGACCGGATTCTGGCCGAGCACGTGTGGGAGCATTTCAGCGTCGCCGACGGCCAGCTCGCTTTCCGCAATTGCCACACATTCCTGAAACCCGGCGGGGTACTTCGGGTAGCGGTGCCGGACGGCTTTCATCCCAATCCCGAGTACATCGACATGGTAAAAATCGGCGGCACGGGCAATGGCGCCGACGACCACAAGGTACTTTACAACTACCGGCTGATGTCGGCTTTTTTGCAGGATATTGGTTTCAGGGTAAAGCCGGTGGAGTACTTCGACGAGCAGGGAGAGTTCCACAAAAATCCGTGGCGTGTCGAGGACGGCATGGTACTTCGCTCCGCCGAGCACGACCAACGCAACCAGGGCGGCGAGCTGGTGTACACTTCGCTCATCATCGACGCCGAAAAACTGTAAGCCATGTCGGCCCCACTAGCTCCGATCGTCGTTTTTTGCTACAACCGCCCGCAGCACTTGCGGCGAACGCTGGAGGCGTTGCGGCAAAATACCCTGGCGACCACGAGTGACCTCATCGTGTTTTCGGATGGCGCAAAAAACCAAGCAAGCGCGGTACTGGTGCAACAAACGAGGGAGGTACTTGCCGGACTAGCAGGTTTCAAATCCATCGAAATCGTAGCCGCTGAGCGTAACCAGGGCCTGGCCCGCTCGGTGATCCAGGGCGTGAGCCAGGTACTGCAAACGCACGAAAGCGTGATCGTGCTGGAAGACGACATGCTCTGCACGCCCGACTTTCTGGATTACATGAATGCGGCGTTGCGTACCTACCGCCCCCGGAAGGATATTTTCTCGGTGACGGGTTTCACGCCTCCCCTATCGCTTCCCACCGGGTACCACGACGACCTATACCTGGCCCCGCGCGCCAGTTCGTGGGGTTGGGGTACCTGGCGCGGCCGCTGGCAACAAGCCGATTGGGAGGTAGCTGATTTTGAAAAAATAAAAAACGACCCTTCCTGGAAAAAGAGAATAACCGCCGGTGGCGAGGACCTATGGCCCATGTTAGTCAAGCAGCAGCGGGGCGTAATCGACTCCTGGGCCATTCGCTGGACGCTGGCACACATACGGCACGACGCCTACGGACTGTACCCCACCAAATCCAAGATACAGAACATCGGTACCGACGGCAGCGGCACTAATTTCACTTTTAGTACCAGCGCACACGGACAGGAGCTCGCCGAGGGCGAGGTAGTTATGGACCCGGCGCTGCGGCCCGATCCGGCCGTTTTGGAAGCCTTTCGGCGGCAGCACGCCTTGCTTTGGCGCGTGAAGGTCAAGAACCGGATCAAGTACGGCATCTGAGCCGGGCGACGTTTGCGCCGGTCGGCCGGGGGTACTACCTTTGAGTCATTCCCTACCGCCCGCTTTATCCCAAATTACCATGAGTACCACCCACCTGACCGACCGCCAGTTCTGGCTCGACTACTGGGAACAAAAAACCGGTCTGGTTTTTAAAGTGGACGACCAGTACCCATTTATCAAGGATTTGTCGGCCCTGATCGAGCAGTATGACGTCGGGCGCCTGCTGGAAATCGGCGGCTTTCCCGGTTATTTTTCGGTGTGGGCGCAAAAACAGCGCGGGGTACGGGCCACGCTTTTCGATTTTGTGGTGCACGAGAAAATTTTGCACGAGCTGGAAACAGCCAACGGCCTGCCGGTCGGCGCGATCGAGACCATCGAGGCCGATCTATTTGCCTACCCACCCCGACCGGACTACGACCTGGTACTTTCCAACGGCCTCATCGAGCACTTCACCGACACCGCCGACCTGATCGGGCGGCACGCGGCTTTCGTCCGGCCCGGCGGGCGGCTGTTGCTGACGCTCCCCAATTTCCGGGGCCTCAACGGTTGGTTTCAGCGGAAATTCGATGTCGAAAATTACGCGAAGCACTACGTTGAGTGCATGGACCCCGACTTTCTGAGAAAAACCTGTGAATCGCTGGGTTTGAAAGACATCGAGGTACGCTACGAAGGACGATTCATGCTGTGGCTCGAAAACAAAGAGCAGCAGCCCGCCTGGGTGAAAGCATTCATGAAAGCTACCTGGCTTCCGTTGAAAGTATTTTTCAAGGTAATACCCCTCGAAACCCGGCAGTTCTCCCCTTACCTGGTCATCTCGGCGCGCGTATGAAGGTAGTCCTGCTCAATACCAACGACAACGGCGGCGGCGCGGCCATCGCCTGCCTTCGGCTGCAACGAGCGCTGCAAAAGCAAGGCAAGGTGCAAAGTACCATGTTGGTTCAGCGCAAGTACACCGGCCATCCCGGCGTGGTGGGCCTGAGCCAGGGGACCTTTCAGAAGGCCGGGGCCTGGCTCAGGTTCGTAGCCGAGCGGCTGGTGTTTTTGCCGCGAGAGCGCTCGTCCGAAGTACGGTTTCAGTTCGATCCGGGTGTGGCGGGCGTCGATGTCAGTACCCATCCACTGGTGCGCGACGCCGATGTCATTCACTTGCATTGGGTCAACCACGGCTTTTTGTCCACTGATTCCCTCCAAAAAATCATGCAGCTGGGCAAGCCGATCGTCTGGACTTTTCACGACATGTGGGCCTTCACGGGCGGCTGCCACCACAGTGGTACCTGCGAGCACTTTCGGACCGACTGTGGTGACTGTAAATTTGTCAAGAATCCCGGTCCTCGGGACTACTCGCACCAGCGCTGGCAAGCGAAGGCTACCGCCTACACGCCCTTTGCGGCGGTGGGTTGCAGCCGCTGGCTGGCCAACCGGGCGCGCAACGCGTCCTTGCTGGACGGGTACCGCGTGGAAGCGATTCCCAATCCGCTCGATGTGACGCTGTTTCGACCGCTCGACAAAGCTACCGCGCGGCGGGCGCTGGGCTTGTCGCCCGATAAAGAGTACATTCTTTTTGCCGCCATGCGCGTCGATGCTGTCGGGAAGGGCCTGGCGTACCTGATCGAAGCGCTGCAATGGCTGAAAGACCTACCCGGTGCGGTAGAGTTGTTGGTTTTTGGCAAAACCGACGAGGCGTTTCTGAAAGCGCTGCCCATCAAAACTACCTCACTGGGGCACTTGTCCGATCCTGAGCGCATCGCGACGGCCTACAGCGCGGCCTCCGTTTTTGTCATTCCGTCGCTGGAAGAAAACCTGCCTAATACCATCATGGAAGCAATGGCCTGCGGCACCCCCGCCGTGGGGTTCGCCGTCGGCGGTATTCCCGAAATGGTCGATCACCGCGCCAACGGCTATGTGGCCGAGTACCGCTCGGCTGAATCATTGGCGGCAGGGGTTCGTTGGGTACTTGAACAGAACAATGACGGCGCTCTTTCGGCAAAAGCCCGCCAAAAGGTACTTGCCAGTTACGCTGAGGAGATGGTAGCCGCCCAGTACGAGGCACTGTACCGGTCTTTGGTGTAGTGAGTCCGATCCAAATGCGCACTCAGAGTTCCACCTACAAATCGGCCCTTCCCCGGCTTTAAACTCTAAACTTTCAACTCTTTTTGCTCACCATCATCACCGTCACTTACAACGCCGAGAAGTACCTCGAACGCACACTACAAAGCGTGGCCAAAGCCGCCCGGCTGGTACCCGGTGCTTCCGATGACATCGAGTACATTCTGGTAGATGGCGCTTCGTCGGACGGTACGTTGCAAATCGCCGAGCAGTACAGCATGATGCTGGATCAAATCATTTCCGAACCCGACCGCGGCCTCTACGACGCCATGAACAAAGGACTCAGCATGGCCAATGGGGAGTACGTCTGGTTTCTCAACGCGGGCGATGAGGTTCACGATGGACAGGTGATTTCAAGACTCCTCCACGCTTTCAGAACCAATGCCGACGTCTATTACAGCGATGCACTCTTTGTGAATGAAGCTGGCCAACCGTTGGGGCTACGCAGCGAAGTGACACCCCATTCGCTACCCAAAGATATTCACTGGCGCGACTTCGCGCTGGGCATGAAGATTTCGCACCAGGCGTTCATCGTGCGGCGGGCCATCGCCCCGCCCTACCTGGTCGACAACCTCAGCGCCGACATCGACTGGGAAATCCGCTGCCTGCAACGCGCAAAAAAAATAAAGTACCTGCCCTTCGTGCTTTGCCGTTACCTCACGGGTGGCCTTTCGGCCCGGCGGCGGCGGCGCTCGCTCCTCGACCGTTTCAAGGTACTTCGCCAGCATTTCGGCCTGCTGGCCACGCTGCTCAATCATGGCCGAATCGTAGCGCGGGGCGCAAAGTTTTATCGCAAGAACTGACCAAGCACCCACGACCGGGATTAGCGATACGACCAAGAAGTTCAATTCTCATGAACTGAGGTACTCAGGCACTCTGCCACAGCTTTCAAAACAACGACAACCGCAAACCCAACTCAGCGTAAAAGCGCATTTTCGCTCGCCCGGCGTTTAGTCTTCATTGTCTTTTCCCCGTGTCGCAAAGTGCAGCTCTGAGCTTACCCACGACACCCTTGGGCTCAAAGACTACTTTTTAGCCGTACGTACTTTGTGGCTTTGTGGCTTTGCACCTTTGCCGCTCCAAAAAAACATTCTTTCAATAAATATCCCGGCTTGCCGTTATTTAGTTCTCTTTCCCGGTGGTACAAAAAATTTCCTTTGTCCGCAACACAAAAGACCTTATTTTGCGTATCTATTGAGCCTTCGGGACAACAAACCCTAACCCACTTCACTATTGCCTACGATTTTTACGATTCTTCAAATGAAATATTTCGGTAGATACTGGGTGCTGTGCCTGGTACTGTGGGGCACGGTGCATAGTGCCGCTGCCCAAAAAGTAATTACGGGTAGAGTCTCCTCCATAGCCGACGGCTCGACGCTACCCGGCGTGAGTGTGCTGCAGAAAGGCACGACCAACGGTACCACCACCGACGCCAGCGGACAATACCGCCTCACGGTCCCCGACGGCACGGTCACGCTCTCTTTTTCATTCATCGGCCTCGAACCCCAGGACATCACGGTGGGCAGTAACCGCTCGACTGTCAACGTCGAAATGGCCGAAAGTGCCACCGAACTGAATCAGGTGGTCGTGACGGGCTACAACCAGACCCAGCGCAAGGACGTAATCGGTTCCATCACCACGGTCAAAAGCGATCAGTTCAAGGATATTCCCGTGACGGGTTTCGACCAGGCCTTGCAGGGACAGGCGGCGGGTGTGCAGGTATCGCAGTCCTCGGGTACACCGGGCGGCGGTATTTCGATTCGTATTCGGGGCAACACCTCCATCACGGCTTCCAACCGTCCGCTTTTTATCGTGGACGGTATTCCTATTTACGATGGTCCGGTGTCGGGGCGTAGCTTTGGTGGACAAAACGACAACACCCTCTCGATCATCAATCCCAACGACATCGAGTCGATGGAAATCCTGAAAGACGCCTCGGCGAAGGCCATTTATGGCTCACGCGGGGCCAACGGGGTGATTCTTATTACGACCAAGCGCGGTCGCAATAACAAAACGGTCATTACAGCCGATGCGCAGTACGGCGTGTCCAACATTATCCGTCGCCCGCAGATGCTCAACGCCGCCCAGTTGGTCGAGCTGCAGCGCGATGCCGTCATCAACGCCGGAGAAGACCCGGACCGTCAGGGCATCATCAAAGGCGTAACCGATGGGGTGGACACCGACTGGATCGATGCCGTGCTTCGCCAGGGTGTGATGCAACAGTACCAGGTGTCGGCCTCGGGGGGCGATGACCGCACCCGTTTCTTCATCAGCGGCGGCCTGCGCGACGAGCAGGGCGTGCAGCTCAACAACCGTTTTACCCGGTACAGCGCGGCACTGAACGTAGACCACAAGGCGAGTTCACGTCTGAGTGTGGGAGCCAATGTCAATGTGGCCTTTACTAAGAACATGCGGGTGAAAGGCGACAACTTCCTGGATGGCGTTTATTCGGGAGCGATCAAAAGCCTTCCTTTTTATGCTCCCTACAACGAGCAGGGTAAACTGTATGGTCCCAACAGCCCGGGCTACGCCGGTTTTCCAAACTTCAACCCGGTGGGCCAGGCGGTGTTGCCACGTTTCAACGTATACGGCCTGAAAATGCTGGCCGGCGTCAATGCCAATTACGAAATTGTGAAGAATCTGCGCTTCAGCAGCAAACTAAGCCTGGATTACAACAACGCCGAAGAAGATCAGTACGAGCCTTCCAGTACGGCGATCGGAGGTTTTCTGCCCTCGGTAGGTGGCCGGGGATATGGTGTTTATATCACCAATACCATCTTTACCATCATCAATTCCAATGTGCTGACGTACTACTTGTCGCTCAACGAAGACCATCACATCAGCACTCTGCTGGGCAACGAAATCATCCATACTCAGTCGCGCAATTCCGACGTGTCGGGCAGGCTTTTCTCGAGCGACGACTTTACCTATATTAATTCGGCCGGTACAGTAGATAATGGCGGTTCCTTTTACTGAGCAAAATGGCTTACTGTCCTTTTTTGGGGAAGTGAAATACGACTATAAGGATCGTTACCTGCTGGGCGTTACGGCGCGATACGATGGTTCGTCGCGCTTCGGGCAAAACCGCCGCTTTGGTTTGTTCCCCTCGGTGTCGGCGGGCTGGCGGGTATCGCAGGAGCCGTTTATGGAATCGGTTCGCGTCATCAGCGACCTCAAGCTTCGGGGTAGCTTCGGTCTGACCGGCAACGAGCGCATCGGTAACTTCCAGTTTCTGGGTACCTGGGCCAGTGTCCCCTACAATGGGGCCTCGGGATTTGGTCCCAACCGATTGAGCAATCCAAACCTACAATGGGAAACCACGCGGGAAGCCAACCTGGGCGTCGATCTGGGCTTGTTCGGAGGGCGCGTCAGCGTGACGGCCGACGCCTACACCAATTTGACCGATAACTTGCTTTTCAACGAACCCATTGCGCTCACGACGGGCTTCGGGGGCATACAGGGTAATATTGGTAAAATCTCCAATAAAGGTCTCGAGTTGGGTATCTCGACCGTCAATCTTGAAGGCGAATTCAAATGGAGTACCGACCTGAATCTGACCCGCAACATCAATAATGTGGAGTCGATTGCCAATGGGGACACCCTATTTAGAGGGTACAGCGCCGATGGCGTGGGGAACACCAACGCCGTGTTACAAGGCCAACCTTTGGGTACCTTCTGGGGTTTGAAGTACCTGGGCGTCGATCCGGCGACGGGCGACGCGCTTTACGAAGACATAAACGACGACGGCCGGATCTCGACCCTGGACGGGCAGGTGATCGGCAACGCGCAGCCCAAGCTTTACGGGGGCGTTACCAACCGCTTTTCGTACAAAGGGTTCGAGTTGAATGTGTTTTTTCAGTTTACCTATGGCAATAAGGTACTTAACTTCACGAAGACCTCCACGCTCAACACCGGGGCCAATCTACAGGATAACCAGACGGTAGACGCCCTGCGGCGCTGGAAAAACGAGGGCGATGTGACCGACGTGCCGCGCTATGAGTCAGGGAATAACTACAACAATTTTCACAGCAGTCGGTTTTTGGAAGACGGCTCGTACCTGCGACTTAAAAACATCTCGCTGGGCTACAACCTCCCTTCCCGCTGGGCCTCCAAGGTGAAGATGGGTAGCGTGCGGGTCTTTGCCGCCGGTACCAACCTATGGACCCTGACGCGCTATTCGGGTCCCGATCCCGAAGTGAGTACGCTCGATGGCTCGACCACCGCCCAGGCCATTGATTTCTTTACGCTGCCCCAGGTGAAGTACATGACACTGGGCGTCACTGCCAAGTTTTAAATTGCTGAATTTCGTATGAATCGCATACCTATGACAACTACCGATAAGAACATTTGGCTTCGGCATAACCGACGGCTGAGCGTGGCGGGCCGCTGCCTTAGCGTCGCGCTGGCGTTCGTGCTTTCGCTGAACTCCTGCCGCGAGATCCTGGAGCCGCCACCCGTCGACTTGCTCGTCGATGAGCTCGTCCTTAATTCCGCCGCCGACATCGAGCCCGTGCGACTGGGCTTGTACAACGCCTTCCGCAGCGTGGCCGCCCCGGCGATCATCGCCGGTGACTTCACAGCCGATTTTATTCAGCATAACGGCACGTTTGCTGTATACAACGAACTTGGGAATAAGCAGATCACCGCTACCAATGCCGCGGCGGAGGCACTCTGGCAGAATATTTACAACACGGTGTACGTCGCCAACTTTATCGAAGAGCGCATCGCCGAGGTACCCGGCGTGACTGAGGCCAACCGCAAACGGACGCTGGCCGAGGTTCGCTTCATACGCGGTTATGTCAACTTCATTGGGGCTTATACCTACGGTGATATTCCGAAAGTGACCACCACCAATGTACTCACCAATCGCAGTGTCGGCAAATCGCCGCGAGCCGAAATCTTGCAGTCGGTGCTGGCCGACTACACCGCCGCCCTGCCCGATCTGCCGGCCACCAACAGTAACAAGACGCTGGCCAAAACCTTCGCGACTCAGAATGCTGCGCGTGCGGCACTGGCGCGCTACTACCTCTACCAAAAAGACTGGGCACAAGCCGAGAAGTTCGCGACCGACGTCATCGATACCAAGCTCCAGACGATCGTCCCCAACTATGTCGACGTGATTTCGCAGGAAGTCGACGACGAAACGATTCTGGAAGTGGCCTACGCCAATAATTCCAGCGACGACCCCGGCACTTCCACTTTTGGACTCAACAATATCCTCGTCGGACGCCGGGAGGTCATACCGGCCAACTCGTTCGTACTTACCATGGTGCAGGACCCTAACGTGGGGGAGCGCCGACAGACCATCGACTTCGAACCACTCGACCAAGGCGGTAGCGACAACGGCTGGTCGGTCGTGAAATACGGCACCCCCGACCAGGCCAACAACAACATCACGATTTTCAGGCTGGCCGAGATGTACCTGATCCGGGCTGAGGCTCGGGTTCAGCAAGGGCGACTCGTGGGCGCCAATGGTGCCCAGGCCGATATCAATATACTGCGCACAGCGGGCCAAAGCCCCGCTGGCGAGCCTCACCACGCAATCAGAAGCTTTGCTGACCATCGAGAGGGAGCGTGTGTACGAACTTTCGTTCGAGGGGCACCGCTGGTTCGACTTGAAGCGCACGGGCCGGGTTCAACAAGTCATGACCGCCTTCTCCCCCAACTGGAACGCCAAGTTTGAACTATGGCCCATTCCTCAGGTCGAGATACAACGCAACCGTTCGCTGGCCGGAGCGCAGAATCCCGGCTATTGAGGAGACAAAGAAAACGCTTTTGCCGGATGATCATTCCAGCTATTCAATTGAAAAAACAACGACTTCGGGTACAGGCTAGTGGCCCGAAGTCAAAAGACGCAAACGATGAAACTGATTCATAAATTATTGTCCATGAGCTTTGTGTTGGCCTTGCTGGCCCTGGCCGCCTGCGAGGAGGAGCGCATCGTGTTCGAAGGACCCGATTTTGTGCGCTTTACCGATACTACGCTGGTGGTCAAGGAAAGCATCGGCCAGTTGGTTCCGGTAAGGGTACATGTCGTAGGCAAGCCCCTCAACCAGGCGGTTACGGTCAACTACACCGTAGGGGGCGACGCCCGGGAGGGTCGGGATTTCTCGATCGAAGGAACAAAGGGTACCGTCACCATTCCGGCTGGCCAATCCTTCGGTACGATCAACGTGCGACTGATCAATAACGCCAACAACATCCTGGGTTCGCAGGACATTGTGTTCACCCTTTCGGGTATCAGCGCTAACAATGAGGTCTTGTTAGGGCAGAATGGTGGGAAGCTGGGAAAAACATTACGCCTCACCATCGAAGACGACTGCCTGTTGAGCGGATTCTATACGGGCACCCGGCGGGGTTCCAACGAGACCGTGTCCGACATCGAGATAAGCAGCATCGACTGTAGAACCTATACCGTGTCTAACTGGAATATCGGCTTGACGGGCATAAGCACATTCTTTGGCCTGACGGCCGTCAAGCCCAAGGTTCAGTTTATAGATAAAGGCGATAACACGTTGACCATTCCCAAGCAAGTTACCGGCGAGAGAGCCGCGCGTTTCGACACGATATCGGGTACCGGCATTTTTAACCCGCAAACCAAAGCCATCACGTTGAATATCAACTTGAAAGTACAGGCCTCGGCCACAAGGGATACTATCGTGTCGGTACCTTTTACCTACACGCCCCGGAAGTAACTGACACCGGGTCGCCGATGCGATTGAAAGTTGAAACGGGGCCGCCCGTGCGGTTGAAAGTGAGGAATTCTGGTTTTTGACAATGAGTTCGTTCAAACTATTTTTTTTCGGAGAAACCATTGTATGAATAGTGAACGAGCCTAATACCTAAATCCTAACAACCTAATACCTATCCATGAAAACTAAAAATACACTTTACGCCGCTTTGGGAATGCTGCTGCTCACGCTTTCGGGCTGTTACGAGACGAAGGAGCCCAAGCCCCTCACCTATTCGCAGCTACTTACGGGAACCGAAAAGAAAACCTGGACGCTGACTTCGTTCGAGATCATCGACGAGCAGAAGCCCACGGGTCCGATTCCGGCCGCAAACTTGTTCAACAACGCCTGCGAAGCCGACGACCAGTTTGTCTTTTACGCCAACGCCGAGCGTAAATATGAGTACACCAACGGTCCGGCCAAATGCGCCCCCACCGAGCCTGACGTATTGCTGACCGATACCTGGTCGTTGGTAAACGCCACGGCCACGCTGGAATTCGCTTTTCCGGTACTTACCACGCAGAAGCTGCCGTTCATCGTTAAGAACCTCACCGCTACGAGCATGACGCTGGAAATCTACCTCGATGACCTCGACGCGAGCTACCGTTTTGTATTGGCTTCATCCAACGGTTGACGGCGGTCCGTCGCTACGGTTAACGGTTAACGGTTAACGGTTAACGGTTAACGAAGAAATATTTTTAATGCTGATGTTCCATTTTCCAGAAAGAGAATGAAAAGACTTTCCTTATATATCTTAGCCGTTTTCACGTTCCTGTGTGGGTTTGGCGTCGAGGCTCAGCCCGTTCCCTGCGCCACCATGCCGATGGACAGCCTGCTGCGCGCCAAGTACCCCGGTATGGGTTCTTTGCAGGATTTTGAAAATTTCCTGCAGAAAAAGATATCGGAACGAGAAGCATTACAAAAGCTTGGGCGCACAGAACTTGAAACACTCACGATTCCGATCGTGGTCCATATCGTGCACAACGGTGAGGCCGTTGGGCAAGGGCGCAACCTGAGCTTCGAGCGCGTGGATGCCCAGATCAAGACACTTAACGAAGACTTTCGCCGCAAGCCCGGTACGCCCGGCTTCAACGACGACCCGCGTGGGGCCGACATCGAAATCGACTTCTGCCTGGCTCGCTTCGATCCCCAAGGCCGCCCATTGTCCGCGGCTCAAGCCGGCATCGACCGCTACAACGGAGGGCGGGCCAGTTGGTCGCGCAACGACATCGAGAATATTCTCAAGCCCAGCACGATCTGGGATCCCGACAAGTACTACAATATCTGGGTGCTGGAATTTGACGATACCAGCTCCCGGCTGCTGGGATACGCGCAGTTTCCGAGTATGTCGACCCTCGCCGGTATTCCCGACAGCAGTCCGCGCAATACCGATGGCGTGGTGATGACCTACCGCTCGTTTGGCAATGTACTGAAAGGCAATTTTGGTGGAATGCAGGCGCCCTACGACAAGGGCCGGACGCTCACCCACGAAACCGGCCACTGGCTGGGGCTGCGCCACATTTGGGGCGACGCCAACTGCGGCAACGATTTCGTGGACGACACCCCAACGCAGGCCAGCGAAAGCCGGGGCTGCCAGGTCGGGCGAACGAGTTGCGGTACCGTGAACATGGTACAAAACTACATGGACTACTCCGACGACGCCTGTTTCAATATTTTCACCCAGGGACAGAAAAATCGTATGCGCACCGTGATGGACGTCAGTCCGCGTCGTAATACGCTGGCGCGCTCGAGCCTGTGCGGTACCGACGTCGCCGGGCCACCTCGTGCCAATTTCCGGGCCGAAACCCAGCAGGTACTATTAGGCGGTCGGGTACAATTCTTCGACCTCTCCACCAATTTCCCTACCCGCTGGTTCTGGACCTTCGAAGGCGGATCGCCCGCTAATTCCACCGAGCAGAATCCTGTCGTGACCTACAACCGCGCCGGAAAATTCCGGGTGACGCTGGTCGCTGCCAACAGCAAGGGCACGTCCGACACGCTCCGGCGAGCCGCCTACATCGAAGTACTGGACGTGGGGCTTTGTGCCGAAAAAACCAACTTCAACGGTACCCGCACGCTCATCCGCGACACGACCCGCATCGGCTACGTTTCGGGCCAGAACGGGCGAAAGGTCATGGCCATCTCCGAGCAATTTGATAATCCGCTGGGCTACACCAACCTGGGCGGTGCCAGCCTACGCTTCGGCAAGGTGTTTGCCAAAGCTGGGGCTACCAGCGAAGCCACCGTGTTGGTGACGGTTTGGAACGCCCGTGGTTTCCAGGGCGGGCCAGGCGCCATCTTGGAGGAGAAAGCCGTACCGCTTCGTACGATCGCGGCCGATATAGCCAGCGGCCGCGCCACCGACGTCACCTTCGAGCGGCAGATTCCGCTCTCGGGCTTACCCTACCACATCGGCCTGCAACTGGCCTATGACGGCGATTCCGTGGCGCTCATTACTACCCGAAACGGGGAAGCGGTGAAAGGTACCTCTTGGGAACAAAGCGCCCAGGGCGAGTGGGACTTGTTCCTGCGCCGCACGGGTCTCAACATCGCGCACGCCATCACGGCCCGGCCAGGCATGAAGCCTTCGGTGCTGGTATCGGCGTCGGCGCAGTTCATCAATCCGGGCGAGTCAGTAACGCTGCAAGCTTCGGGCGCCAGCATCTATACCTGGTCGCCGGGAACCAACCTCAACACTACCTTAGGGCCACAGGTAATCGCCCGGCCCGGCCAGACGGTGACCTACAACGTGCGTGGATCGGGCGTCGATGTTTGCGGTGACAGTACCGCTTCGGCGGCGATTTACGTACGTGACATTCAGGTACTAGGTACCGAGCCGACGACAGTCGCTTCCCCCTCCAACTCGATACGAATGTCGCCCAACCCCACCGATGGGCTGGTCGTGATTGCGGTCGATAACGATTGGCGCGGACCGGTAGGCGTCAATGTTTATAATATGAACGGGGTGGCCATCCGGCGCGAAACCTTTGTGAAGCAAGCCGACAAAGCCACGCACGAGGTGAGCATTCGACAAGTACCATCGGGACTTTACATTGTGGAGGTGAGCAACGGCGAGCAGTCGGTGCGGCAACGTATTCTCAAGTACTAGTGGAAGCGGTATATTTTGATTTCGAGCAAGACTTTGTCAGTAGTTTGCGTTGCATCCCCATGATTGTGCGCTATAGGCTAGACCTAGTCGATTTGAAACTACAACTCGGTGAGTGGAATCGGTTGAACGTAGATGATAAAGAAGCGATGGCCAATCGCCCCTGCGAAACGCCCACCGAGCGGGCAGCCTATCGCGATTTTGTAAAAGAACTCGTTTGGGATTCTTGTAATAAAGAAGTGAAAGACTTAGGTGGCGTGGACGCCACCTGGGATCATCTTGAACAGGTACCTTCTGAGGTCATCGATAAGGCGAGTGAGTGGCGGTGCCTGCCGCCTACCCTGGCGCAATGGCGAGGCTTGAAACTGCTGCAACGCTTCGCGCTCGTCAAGCTGAGCCGTTCGGGGCACGAGGGCGAAAACTTTCCGAAGGCGATAGCGGAGTTTCTGAGCTAGATAATTAAATTCTAGGTAGTCAAATCCTGGGGGCGGTTGTAGTTTTTAAAAATCGCGCTCGACCCTTCAAATTCTTTAATTGCTGTATCGACTGATTCCAGCAAATTCAGCAAACCAAATTGCTTTATTTCCTGCTCATGTAGTCTTGCCAAGGTACTGGCCAACAACCTATAGGAATAGATACCAGGAAACGGCTGCACGAATCCACCCACTTTATAGACCCAAGCATCAGCGCCGGGCTTTGATTCGTAAAATTCGCATAACTCTCGGACTACCTCAGGCGTCAGGTCAGGCATATCGGCGGGCAGCGCCAACACATCAAGCAAAGGATAGTACCGATGGAAACTCAGCAATCCTTTCAGCGGACCGCCTGCGGGCAGGTCCAAATCGGTCAGCAATTCAAATCCCGGCAAAATTTTACTTTCGTAAACCGCCCGCTGCGCTTCGCGGATCATTACGCTTACGGGCAGATTCTGGCTCTGCAAAATAGCTCCCACCTGATTTACCCAAGCCACTGAATCACTCGAAATCAAGCCTTTATCCTGCCCCATCCGGCGACTTTCGCCCCCACTGAGTACTAAACCGTTGAGGTTGGCAGTGTTCATATTTTGCAGATTTGTTGCGGGGGTTACGCGTGAGTAAGTGCGGCAGTCAGACGCGATAAATCGCGTCCCTACTTGCGTACCAGCACCTCCGTAATGCGGTTCAACTCCTGGACTTTGTACTCGAAGTCGCCGCGTAGCATGTCGCGCACTTCTTTGAGTTGTTCCATCGCGGTTTCCAGGTCGTCGGGCAGCGCTTCGGTGAGTACTTCGCGCAGGCGCTTGGCGAGCGTCGGCGACATGCCGTTGGTCGAGATAGCGACTTTCAGGTTGCCTTTTTTCACAATGGACGACAGGTAGAAATCGCATTCGTCGGGCGTATCGGCTACGTTGCAGAGCAGATGCCGGGCGCGGGCCAGTCGTTTGATGCGCTTGTTTTCTTCGCGGTCGTTGGTGGCGACGATCGCCAAGTCCTTGTAGTCCAGGTCGAAGTCTTCGAAGGTACGATACAGCAAAACGATGCGCGGATTGTGGACGGTCATTTCCCTGATCTCATCGCGAATTTCGGGCGCGACGAGCGTGATCTTGGCCTCGGGCGAGTTGCCCAGCACAGCTTCGATCTTTTCCAGGCCCACGTAGCCACCGCCCACGATAAGCAGGTGTAGGTCGGGGTTATTGAGTTTCAGAAATATGGGGAATAGTTGATTCAAAATCGGTTGGTTTTCATTTTTACAAAAAGCAATGGCTACAAACTCAAAATTAGCGGTTTGCCTCGGATTCAAGCTAGGATCCTCTACTAATTTTCACTCAATACTCGTACCTTTGCGGCATGATTGCGATAACGAACCTCAGCTATTTCCTCGGCGACCGCGCGCTCTACGACAGCGCGTCGCTGCATATCAAGCCTAAGCAGAAAATCGGCCTCATCGGGCTGAACGGTACCGGAAAATCAACCCTGTTACGCCTGATCGACGGCGAGTACCAGCCCGACGAAGGCAGTATTTCAAAATCGGGCGACTGCTCCATCGGATTCCTCAACCAGGACCTACTCAGCTACCAAAGCGATGAGTCGATCCTGTCGGTGGCGATGCAAGCCTTTGAGCGCCAGAATGAATTGCAGGCGCAAATCGACAAGGTACTGCATCAAATGGAAGTCAACTACGAGGACGAACTGGTTGACAAACTCGCCCGCGCTCAGGAAGAATTCGAAGCATTGGACGGGTACTCCATTCAAGCCAAAGCCGAAGCGATTCTGGAAGGCCTCGGTTTCTCGACCCACGATTTGAGTCAGCCTTTGCGGCTGTTTTCGGGTGGATGGCGGATGCGGGTGATGCTGGCGAAGCTACTGCTTCAGAAGCCTGCTTT
Organism: uncultured Cytophagales bacterium; assembly: GCA_963803495.1. Taxonomy (GTDB): domain Bacteria; phylum Bacteroidota; class Bacteroidia; order Cytophagales; family Spirosomataceae; genus Persicitalea. Next base: position 4,239,988 of record CAWDMP010000002.1, on the reverse strand, counting down.
GCTCATGCTCGATGAGCCAACCAACCACCTCGACCTGCCCTCGATCCAGTGGGTAGAGAAGTATGTGCAGAACTACGAAGGCGCTGTCATCGTGGTGTCGCACGACCGGGAATTTCTCGACAACGTCGTGGATACGATCGTGGAGGTATCGGGCGGCAAACTGAATTTATATTCGGGCAATTATTCTTTTTACGAAGAAGAAAAAGAGCAGCGCAACGAAATTCAGCGTGGCGCTTACGAAAACCAGCAGGCCAAAATCCGGCAGACGGAACGCTTCATCGAGCGGTTCAAAGCCAAAGCTACCAAAGCCCGGCAAGTGCAAAGTCGCGTGAAGGCACTCGACCGGATGGATGTCGTGGACGAGGTGATCGATGAGAACGCCAAGGTACATTTCCGTTTTCAATTCACGACCCAACCCGGCCGTCACGTATTCCAGCTGGAAGATGCGACCAAAGCCTACGGTGAAAAATTGATTCTTGACAATACCAGTATTAGCATGGAGCGCGGTGATAAGATCGCGTTGATCGGGGCCAACGGCCGGGGCAAGTCTACCGCGCTGCGCATCGTAGCGGGCACCGAAGATTTGGAAGGTACCCGCCGGCTGGGTCACAACGTGTCGTTTACGTTCTACGCCCAGCACCAGCTCGAATCGCTAAATGTGGCCCACAACCTGATCGAAGAGCTCAAATACGCCAACCCGACCAAATCCGAAACCGAGCTTCGGACGGTGCTGGGTTGTTTTTTGTTTAGCGGGGAAGATGTTTTCAAGAAGATCAAGGTACTTTCCGGGGGCGAAAAATCACGCGTCGCATTGGCGAAGGTACTGCTGTCGCAGGCCAACTTCCTGCTGCTCGATGAGCCGACCAACCACCTGGACATGCAATCGGTGAATATTCTGATCCAGGCTTTGCAGCAGTACGAGGGGAGTTACATTGTGGTGAGCCACGACCGCTTTTTTGTGGAGTCGATCGCGACCAAAATCTGGTACATCGAGGACCATCAGATCAAGGAGTACCCCGGTACGTATGAAGAATACGAGCGTTGGGTGGAAGAGCGCGGCCTGGAATCGGCCGTGAGCGACAAGGCCATTGTGAGCAGCGCGCCGCCGCCGAAGCCTACCGAAAAAGTCGCGCCGTCGACCAACGGTCAGAAAAAAGACACGACATCTAAGCCCTCAAATCAGTACGCGCTCAAACAAGCGCAAAAGCAAATCGAGGAGTTGGAAACGACCATCACGGATCTGGAAGCAGAGAAGAAAAAACTAGAAAAACAGCTCGCCGATCCGGCTTCCTACGCCGAAAAAGAACTACTGGACGACCTGAACGAGCAATACGCCCACACGCGCAAGCAAATAGCCGACACGACCAAAGCGTGGGAGGTAGCGATGCTGGAAGCGGAGGAGCTGGAGGCTTAGCGGGGAAGGATTTTTATTTTGGCAGAAATGGTCGGGTCACAAATCCTCGGTGTCATTATAAATATCGCGCAACGATATTTTAAGGTCGATGCTGGCCAGTTCGATGCTACTTTCCAGGTCGTAGGCCTCCGACATCAGTGACCAGAACCCTTGCGCGCTTTTCCGAAAAACTTCTGCCGCAATCCGTTGAGAATCGATCAAAACATACTCTTCCAGCGTTGGGATGCTGCGGTAAAGCTGAAATTTCTCGCCGCGGTCGTAGCCAGTCGTGCTCTTGGACAGCACCTCAATGATGACCCTGGGATTTAGCAACGTATCAGCTTGCTCATCCAGATACTTCTGCTTACCGCAAACAATTAGCAAGTCCGGGTACGTATAGAGTCCATTGTCAGGAATGTGGACTCTCAGGTCGCGGGAATAAGTACGGCATTTCTTATTCAAAAGAAAGTAGCCGATTTGCACGGAAAGGTTTTCATTTATTCCGTTGTGATTTCGCCCCGCTCCCGCCATCGCGAATATTTCTCCCTGAAAATATTCGCTCTTATATTCGGCAGCACGTTCCAGTTTCAGGTACTCCTCGGGTGTGTATTTTCTTTGCGGTTGGGCGGTCATGTCGTTTTTATTTTTACCAAAAATAGCAATATCTTGACGTAATTCGTAGAAAACAGCGGACTACCAGGCGATTCCGGTTTGCTTTTCGTTTCATAAGCAAACTCGCCACGCAACGCCCCATTTCTAGTTCAGATGCTCAGAACCTGCCTTTTCCCCTCCCTCTTTTTTATATTGACTACCCTGATAGTTTCCGCTCAACCCAGAGCGGAAGATGTACGGCTGGAAGATTTTATTTATCAGGAAAATATCAAGACAGTGCTGCTGTACCCCGGTTCCGACTTCCCCGATGACCCGAGGCGGCTGATCGGCCCAGCCGTCATTCCGTTGGGTAGCGAGCGGACGCTGGTACTTGAATTCGACGACCTCACGGCCGACTACCGTGGCTTTCGGGCTAAGCTAATCCACTGCAACGCCGATTGGAACAAGTCGGTACTCAACGACATCGAGTATACCTACGAGTACAACGACAACCCAATCACCGATTACCGGCAGTCGTTTAGTACCAAGGTACCCTACTACCACTACCGGTTCGAAGTACCACGCGTGAAGCTGTCGGGTAATTACGTGTTGGTGGTGTACTCCGAGCGGCAGCGGAAAGTGGTGTGTACCCGGCGGTTCATGGTATACGAAAATCGGGTGCGTGTAGCGGCGCAAGCGCGGTTTTCGCAAGGCGTACGCGAGCAGCGCACCGACCAGCAGATCGACTTCAGTCTCGACTATAACGGCTACCAGATCGTGGCTCCGCAATCAGACTTGAAGGTGGTGATCCGGCAGAACTTCCGCTGGGATAAAGCTAAGACCGAATTCAAACCCACCAACGTGCGGCCGTTCGATTCGATTTTGGAGTACCAGTTTTTCAATCTTGAAAATACCTTTCCCGGCGGCAATGAATTCAGGTACTTCGACAGCCGGACGCTGTCGGCGCGGGGCTTCGGTATTTATGAGTTGGAGCGGTTGGAGGAGTTCACCCGGCTGGTACTCACGCCCGACCTACCGCGCGCCCGTGGAGCGTACATCCAGATGGACGACCTCAATGGGCAGTACATCGTGGATCAGCGCGAGTCGGGCCGGGGGAGCAACGAAGCAGACTACACGCCCGTAGTGTTCACGTTGCGCCTGCCGGAAGTACCCGACGCCGATGTATACGTCAACGGTGGTTTTCACCTTTGGCAGCGCGACGACCTCAACCGCATGGCGTACAATACCGACCTGCAATCCTACCAGGTCGTGATGCTGATCAAGCAGGGGGTAGTGAATTTTAATTATTCTATCGTGCCAAAACCCGGTGGAGAGGCCGATGAGGCTTACGTGGAAGGCAACTTCGCGCCCACCGAAAACGATTACGATATTCTGGTGTACAACCGTCCGCCCGCCGCCCGCGCCGACAAGCTCGTCGGGTACCGAACGGTCGAATGGAACCGGCGACGCTAAACGTTGAAGCGGAAGTGCATGATGTCGCCGTCTTTCACGACGTATTCTTTGCCCTCCACGGCCATCTTGCCTACTTCTTTTACACCGGCTTCGGTCTTGTACGCTACGTAGTCGGGTAGTTTTATTACCTCGGCCCGGATAAAGCCCTTCTCAAAATCGCTGTGAATGACGCCCGCTGCCTGCGGGGCCTTCCAGCCGCGCCGGATCGTCCAGGCGCGCACTTCCTTGATTCCCGCCGTGAAGTAGGTGATCAGGTCGAGTAGTGCGTAGGATGCTTGAATCAGGCGGTCGAGGCCCGACTCTTTCAGGCCGTATTCTGCCAGGAACAGGTCGTGCTCCTCTGGGTCTTCGATCTCGGCGATCTGTGATTCGATGGCGGCGCACAGCACGATCATTTCGGCTTGCTCACCCTGGATGGCTTCGCGGAGTTTCTCGGAGTACTCGTTACCCGTCTGCATCGACGCCTCGTCGACGTTGGCCACGTACAATACGGGCTTCACGGTGAGTAGTTGCAGATCGCCGATAGCGCTTTCACGCTCGTCTTTGGTGTAGGGCAGCGTCCGGGCGGAGTTCCCGGCTTCGAGCGCGGTGTGGTAGGCTTTCAAGATTTCCAGATCGGCCTTGGCCTTGGCATCACCGGCGCGCGCGCCCTTTTCCACCTTCTGAATTTTCTTGGCTACCGACTCCAAATCTTTCAACTGGAGTTCGATGTCGATAATTTCTTTATCAAAAATCGGGTCGATGCGGCCCTCTACATGGACCACATTCTCGTCCTGAAAGCAACGGATCACGTGGACGATCGCGTCGACCTCGCGGATGTTGGCCAGGAATTTGTTACCCAACCCCGCGCCTTGACTTGCGCCCTTGACCAGTCCAGCGATGTCCACGAACTCGATGATCGTGGGCAGTACCTTCTGGGGACTGACCAAGCCGGTCAGTACTTCGAGGCGCTCATCAGGTACCGTGACGACGCCCACGTTGGGTTCAATGGTACAGAAGGGATAGTTGGCAGCTTCGGCCTTACCGGTCGAAATGGCGTTGAACAGCGTGGACTTACCGACGTTAGGCAGTCCTACGATTCCACATTGAAGACTCATTTATTTAATGGATAATTGACAGTGGATAATGGATAATTCTAGTTCGCTCGCATAAATACTTTAAAACCAACAATCTAAGTCTGAGGCGAAAGAAAGCGCAAAAGTACGGATTAACGGGTTAAAAACTAAAAAGCCCCCGGAACGAATCCTGAGGGCTCTGAGGGTAATCTCATTATTTTATGCCAATTTGAGGTGAGACTTGACAACCGCATTGTCAATTTTCCATTATCCACTGCCTATTAACTAATCTACTCCCACTTCAAATCCGACTCGCCGTTCGGTCCCAGATCAATGGTAGGTGTCTCCTCCTTTTCTACATACTGACTGAAATCTACCTCCGGGAGCAGCTCGGTTTTGACATGGTCGACGGTGTCGTTGAGCGCGTTGACGAACTTATCGAAGTCTTCTTTATACAGAAAAATCTTGTGTTTTTCGTAGGTGAAGCCTTCTCCCTGCGGATGACGACGGCTCTCGGTGATGGTCAGGTAGTAGTCGTTGGCGCGCGTGGCACGAACGTCAAAAAAATAAGTGCGTTTCCCTGCCCTCACCCGATTGGAGTAAATCTGCTCTTTGTCTTCCACTTGCTGTTGCAATTTTAAGGTTAATTCGAACGCTAAAATAGCAGGTTTATTACTTTCAACAAAGATTTTGCGTAATAACCGCTGCTCGACGATTACTTTTTGAATTATATAATTCTATAAATTAGTTGTACTGAGCGAATACTTTGTACCTACGTAAGATGGATTTCCGTTACCTTTGACAAAACCGACTGTTTCCCCACCTCGGATGTTTCACGAAAACCGTAAGGAATGAATTTTCAGCCGTTTTATATTTTTTTGATGGTCAGCATGGCCAAACCTACGCCCGACGCACTTACTAGCTACCTGGGCCAAACCGAAAAAGGAGTCGCTTCCTACTACGCTGCCAAATTCGAAGGCCGCACCACCTACTTCGGCGAAACCTTCGACAACGGCGAGATGACCGCCGCCCACCCCTCCCTCCCCTACAACACGCTCATCGAGGTCACCAACCTGTCCAACAATAAGAAAGTCACCGTGCGCGTCACCGACCGTGGTCCCTTCTCCGGTCGTCGCGTGATCGATTTAAGTAAGAGCGCCGCCCGCCGCATTGGCATGATAGCGAGCGGCTTGGCCCGCGTGGCCGTCAAGGTGATCGGACAGGATGGCCTGATCATGGCCAGCAAAAAATTCACCCCTTCTCAACTGCCCCTGTCCGACGACGAGCCCGAACCCGAAGAGGAAGGTTTTCTTTATTGATATAGGCAGCGTTTTCGTATCTTCGTGACCGTACCTTTATCAGGTACCTGCACCGGGAAAAAAGCTACCGATCATGAACAAACGTCCGCTCGACCTGGCCAAAGTCCGGGAATTTGGAAATCTGGAATTTCTGGCCCGGCAAATGGTCGAGGGCTTCATCACGGGACTACACAAGTCGCCTTTTCACGGATTCTCAGTCGAGTTTGCCGAGCACCGCCTCTACAATACCGGCGAAAGTACCCGCCACATGGACTGGAAGGTGTTTGCCAAAACCGACCGGCTGTTCGTGAAGCGCTACGAGGAAGAAACCAATCTGCGCTGCCATTTGCTGCTCGACACGTCATCGTCGATGTACTACCCCGAGGCGAATCACGGCAAGATCACGTTCAGCATCATGGCGGCGGCCTGTCTGGCCCACCTCTTACAACGCCAGAAAGACGCCGTCAGCTTGACCACCTTTTCGGACCAGATCGAGATCCAAACACAGGTAAAGTCCACGCCTTCGCACATTCACAAGATATTGCTGGAACTGGACGGACTGTTGCGAGAGCCGCGCCCTTTACAAAAAACGTCCGTGGCCGACGTCATTCACCTCATCGCCCAGAAAATCCACAAGCGCTCGCTCGTGGTGCTGTTCAGCGATATGTTCGAGGACTTGGAGCACATCGAAGAGCTTTTCTCGGCCTTGCAGCACCTGCGCCACAACATGCACGAAGTGCTGCTTTTCCACGTCACTGACCGGCGCACCGAGGAGCAGTTCGACTTTGAAGATCGTCCCTACGAATTTGTGGATTTGGAAACCGGTGAAAAAGTGAAAGTGCAGCCCCATCAGGTGCGTGACCAGTACCAGTCCGTCGTACAGAAGTTTTACCAAGATCTGAAACTGAAATGCGGGCAGTACAAAATCGACTTCATCGAGGCCGACATAGCGGAGGGGTTCGATCCGATTTTGACGGCGTATTTGGTGAAGCATTCTAAGATGCGGTAGAGTCGTCTAATTAGCCACCACGCTCTTCTTCTTTTCCTGCTCCTTATTCCGAAGGTAAAAATTAAAGAAATCGTCCAGTTGCTCAATGGGCATTTTGCGCGCAATCACCTTTTTGTTTTTATCCAAAACGTAGATCGTCGGCGTCTGGAAGACATCGAACTCCGTGCGGAAGTCGTGCTTGTAGGTATAGTCGTAGCCGTTTTGAAGTTCTTCCAGCTTGAACTCCTTGACAAATTTTTTCCAATCCTCAGGACTTTGATCCGTGGCGATTGTAAGCACCTTGACTCCTTTGGCTTTGTTGTCGTCGTAGAATTTCTTCAAAACGGGCGCACCTTCCTTGCAGTGCCCGCAGGTAGGCGAATAGAAGAACAGCACGGTGTAGTCGGCCTTGATGCCGTGAATACTGACTGGCTTTTTTTCGGGATCGCTTAGCCTCAGGTCGGGCATGATTTTGTCGACTAGCAGTGGCTTCATACTCGTGACCCGCTCGCGGATACGACGCACGGCGTCTTCGGATACCTGCATTTCGCTCGATAGGTAGTATTTTTCGGCCATGTGAACGAAGACACCTTCCGTCCCAACTACCTTGGGATTTTCATATTCGCTGGTAATGTAGTACACCAATTGCGACTTCAAATCTTTATTTCCAGCCTTGGCGGCCTTCTGGATCAGGGCTTCGGCGTCTTTGATGACCGAATCGGGTACCTGCACGATCAGATCCTTGACGTAGCGCTCAAGCTTGGGTTGAAAAAACGGCGTACGGAGCAGACGTTCGTCGCTGAAATCGAAATTATCCCAATAATGCGCTTTGTAATAATTGAATGTCCAGAGCGAGTCCTTCCGGCCATTGGCCAGAATCGGAGCCGGAGGCAGTTCGGGCTCGGCATTGACTCTTAGCAGTTTGACGGTGAAACTCTCGGGATGCGCTGCTATAAACTTTTTGCGATAACTGATAAGTCTCTGCTGAACGTCGTTGATCTTTTTATTAGCCAAAGCCTGACTCACATTGTCGCTCTTGAGCTTTTTCTCAAGGTTCAGGGCCTCGATCTCTTCCATGATCCTACCCAGTTCGCTCTGGTACTCATAAAAGAGCCGGTTTTCCTCCGACCCCTTCACCACCATCGACTTGACGATACTGCTGGTATCGGTCTGAATCGAAAAGTCGGTTTCCTCACCTGAGTACACCAGCTGCACCAGCTTCTGATTGCCGGGCAGCAAGATGATGTACAGCCCACCGGGCAGTTCGTCGGTGCCTTCAAACACCAGGCGGCCGTCGGCATCGGCCCGGGCGGTATCCTTGGCGATGAATTGCAGTCCGCTCAAGTTATAGTGCCCCAAAATACTGGTCGTATCCTTCAACCCTTTGAGCGTCGCCTCGATGCGGTACTCCTGCGCCCAGGCTTGCCCCAAGGTAGCGACAAGCGACAACATCAGGCAAAACGTGGTGATCGAACCTTTTTTCATAGCTTTACTTCTTCAAAACAGTACTTATTTCGCAAATTTAGCTTCAAAACGTCATAAACCCGTCCCTCGTGCCCCAATGTTCTATTTTCTGAGCAAGACCCTGGACTTCTTCATCATGCCGATCGGTGTCGTGTTCATGCTACTGACCTATGCCTTCTTTACCACAAACTGTACCAAAGCCCGCTGGTGCGTCGGGTTGGTGGCGGTGCTGCTGTACGTACTCTGCAACCCCTACCTGGTCAACCGCGCTTTTCGCTGGTGGGAATACCCGCCACGTAATATCGCAGACGTAGATACAGGGCAGGCGGTCGGGATCGTGCTGACGGGCGGGATGATCAGGATGCCCAGCCTGCGAAGCGACCACCCCGGCCTGGGCAATCACGCCGATCGTTTCCTGCAGGCGTATCTGCTCTACAAGGCGGGCAAGATCAGCAAGATCCTGATCAGTGGCGCTACGCATTCCAGCGCGATGAAATCGGGCCAGGACGACGGCCGCCAGGCCGCCGAGCTCCTGCTGCAGTGGGGTGTACCCGCCGGAGACGTCATCCTGGAGAACACCTCGCGTAACACGTACCAGAATGCCGTCAATACAGTCAGAATTCTGAGAGAACGGTTTTCGGGCCAGCGCTATCTGCTCATCACCTCGGCCTTTCACCTGCGGCGGGCGGTGGGGTGCTTCAGCAAGGCCGGCGTGCGGGTAGACACCTTTCCGGCCGATTTTTACGGTGTGGACCTAGTACTCACGTACCGCGCCTTCTTTCGCCCCGACCCGGAAATCTTCGGTTACGCCCACTTCTTATGGCGCGAATGGATTGGGTATTTTGCTTATAAAGTAGTTGGATACATTTGAGAAATTCGGGGGACGGTTGACGGGGGAAAGGTCGATCAAGTTTTCGTGTAACACATAGAACGATGGCCGCGAATCGTCTCCCCTTTCCCCGTCAATCCTTTACCCTTCTACCCTCATATACTCAATATCTTCACCATCCTCAACAAGTCCTCATTGATGGGTTTGGGCAGGCGGATGGTGTCTTCGAAGGGCGTATAGACGAGGTCGTTATTGATGATCCCCGCCATCACGTTTTTCTGTCCGGCCATCAGGCCTTCCAGGGCTCCGAGGCCCAGGCGGCTGGCCAGGATGCGGTCCTGCGCCGAGGGCGTGCCGCCGCGTTGGGTGTGGCCCAGGGTAGTAACGCGGATGTCGACATCTCCTTTGACCTGTTTCTTGATCTTATTGGCAATCTGAGTAGCATTGCCTTCCTCCTCACCCTCAGCTACCACCACGATAGAAGACGATTTCTGGCGTTCCCAGCCCGCCCGCAACGTCTCGATCACGTCCGAAATCGGCGTAAGTACCTCGGGCACCATCACGAGCTCAGCCCCGCCCGCAATGCCAGATTGGATGGCGATGTAGCCAGAATCCCGGCCCATTACCTCGATGAAAAAGATCCGGTCGTGGGAGCTAGCCGTGTCGCGGATGCGGTCGATGGCGTCGAGGGCGGTGTTGACGGCCGTGTCGAAGCCGATGGTATAATCGGTGCCATAGAGATCGTTGTCGATCGTGCCGGGTGCGCCCACGGTGGGGATGCCGTACTCCCGCTGAAAAATCATGGCGCCGGTGAAGGTACCGTTGCCGCCGATAGCGATAAGGCCCTCGATTTCATTTTCTTGCAAAGCCTCAAACGCCTGTTTGCGTCCCTCCGGTGTCATGAACTCCTTACTTCGGGCCGATTTCAGGATCGTGCCACCCCGCTGTACAATGTTGCTTACCGAGTGCGACGACATTTGGTACATGTCCCCGTTGATCATGCCGCTGTACCCTTTCCTGATGCCAAAAACTTCTATTCCGTGGTAAACGGCTCCCCGCACGACGGCCCTGATGCAGGCGTTCATACCGGGCGCGTCACCACCGGAGGTAAATACTCCAATTCTTTTCATGTAGGTTGGTAGGGTTACTGCTATTAGGTAAGGCGGAATCCGGCGTCAGAAAATTTCTCGATCCCTCGATTTGACCGCAAATTTATTAGGTAATTTAGATAAATAGGCGCACAAAGCAGGTTTTTTCCTCTAAAAACTTGAAAGGCAACGTCGCGGTCTATGCTTCAAACTTACAGCATAACTTCTATATTTGTGACACTTAACGCAAATTTAACCCGCCCACCACTTAGCCCGCGTTCGTTCTTGCCAACGCCCGGCGAAACCCGAATCCGATGAAAAAATTCTTTTCCTGGCCCCGCATCTGGCCGCACGCACTGGTAGTGCTGGGCTTCGCCATTCTGTCGCTGGTGTATGCCTCTCCGGTACTCAGTGGCAAGCGGTTGCAACAGTACGACGACGTACAAGCGAAGTCGGCCGCGCAGGAGCTGAAAAACTACCACGAAGCGACCGGCGAATGGTCGGCCTGGACCAACGCCATGTTCGGGGGTATGCCCGCCTTCCTGATCGACGGCGACTACCCCACCAGCCTATCGACCAAGCTGGGCCGGGCCGTCAATACGCTTTTACCCGCTCCGGCCAACTACTTTTTGCTAACGATGGTGTCGGCCTATATCTTGTTCCTGGTACTGGGGGCCAATCTTTGGGTAGCCGCGATGGGCGCGATCGCCTACGCCTTTGGCTCCTATTTGGTGACTAGTTTGGAAGCGGGCCACGTTTCCAAAATCCTGGCGCTGGGCTACGCGCCGGGCGTACTGGCGGGTGTATTTCTGGCTTTTCGAAAACACTGGCTGGCGGGAGCGGCCCTCACGAGCTTGTTTTTTGCGCTTCAACTGTACGGAAACCACGTTCAGATTACCTACTACCTCGGCATCGGTATCCTAGTGCTGGTACTGCTTAAAAGTATAGAGTTCGTCCGGGCAGGGCGCGCTCGGGAGCTGGTACCTATTTTGGGTGGGCTTGGCGTAGCTGCTCTCATTGCGCTGGGTACCCATTCCACCAGGCTTTGGAATGGGTATGATTACAGCAAAGAAACCATCCGGGGAAAGTCGGAACTCAGCCCTCTACCCTCAGAATCAGCCGCCAATAATAGTCAGGATGGACTCGACAAAGACTACGCGTTCCAATACAGCTACGGAATCGGCGAGACGCTCACGTTGCTGATCCCCCACCTCTACGGCGGTCCCTCGCAGGGCGCCCTCGACACCAAATCCGAAACCTACCAAACCTTAACCAGTCGCGGCGTCGACCCGGTCAACGCGCAGAACTTCATTCAGGCCTTGCCCCTGTACTGGGGCACGCAGTACAGCACGGGTGGTCCCGCCTACGCCGGCGCCATCATTTTCTTCCTGTTCGTTCTGGGACTGTTTTTGGTGAAGGGCTCGGTCAAGTGGTGGGTGGCGGGCGTCACGCTGCTCTACGTGGTGTGGGCCTGGGGCAAAAATTTGGCCGGAGTCAACTACCTCTTCTTCGATTACTTCCCCATGTTCAACAAGTTCAGGGCCGTAACCATGGTACTGACCCTGGCGCAACTGATGATGGTGGTGTTGGCCGTGCTTACATTGCGCGACCTCAGTCAGCGTAAGTGGACTTTTTCCCAGATTTCGCGGCCATTTCTCATCAGCCTGGGACTCACGGCGGGTATTTGCCTTGTACTGGCGATGGTACCCACCCTGTTTTTGAGCTTTCGTGGGCCCAATGATCCGCAGTTTGTCGAGAGTCTGGCGCAGAGCAGTCAGAATCAAGCCTTCGCGCAGGACATCATGGCGGCCATTGTGAAAGACCGCGCCGGTATGCTGCGGGGCGATGCACTGCGGTCCGCTTTCCTGATTCTGGTCGCCGCCGGGTTGATTTGGCTTTGGATGAAAGAGAAAATAAAGGCGGCCGTGCTCTATCCCGCCCTGGTGTTATTGATGGTCATCGATATGTTCGGTGTGAGCAAACGCTACCTCAACGACGAAGACTTTGTGAGTAGGCAGGCTGTGATTACACAAAATTCACCCTCGCCCGCCGACCAGCAGATCCTGCAAGATCCCGATCCTAACTATCGCGTGTTGGATGTGATGCGCAATACGTTCAACAATGCTGAGGCATCTTACTTCCACAAATCCATCGGGGGGTACCACGGAGCTAAACTCCACCGATACCAGGAACTCATCGAGCGGCAGATTGCCCGGCAGAACCCCAATCCGGGCATTCTGAATATGCTTAACACTAAGTATATCTTGACCCGGGATGCGCAGGGCATCCCGGCCGTGCAGCAAAATCCCGACGCGTTCGGCAACGCCTGGTTTGTGGACAGCTACCGCCTGGTACCCAACGCTGACGCTGAAATGGCGGCCCTCGATAGCCTCCAGCCGCGGCGCGTCGCCGTGCTGGACCAGCGTTTCGCAGACGCACTGCAGGGCCTAACCATCCAAACCGATAGTGCCGACAGCATACGCCTGACCAGCTACAAACCCAACGAGCTCACGTACGAAAGCAACGCCAAGAGTGATCAATTGGCGGTTTTCTCGGAGGTCTATTACAACGTCCGTGACGAATGGCAGGTCACGATCGACGCCCAACCCGCACCCCTGCTTCGTGCCGATTATTTGCTGCGCGCGCTGCGCGTTCCGGCGGGGAAGCATACCATTGTATTTCGATTCGATCCCGTTTCGGTTCGTACCGGTAACATCATCGACCTGATTAGCTCGATTTTACTCGTGTTACTGGTCGTGGGGGCGGTGGTGGTTTCTTATCGGAGAGGAAGGAAGGATTGAGAAAAGGAGAAATAACTTCCTCAGCTCGCATGAAATCCGTGAAGAAACGCATTGGAATGGAGCAAATCTCCGTCCCACTGGCTTCTCCCCTATTTAAATTCGGTTCTTCTCACATCGTTGTCGTCCGGTCGCCCTTCCCAGGATCATTCTCGCTATGATTTAGTGGTTTATAACCCTACGTTAACAATAAAAAAAGAGCAGACCTTTCGGTCTGCTCTTCAACGTTAAATGTAAAGCGTTTGGACTGGTTCTGGATTAACGAACCCGGACCACGATACGGCAATTGGCGCCTACGAATTCCTCACAAACGGACGGACTCCAGCTGGTGTACACCAAACCATTTTCCCCGTACAATTTCCAGGTAACTTCTATATCGTCACCCGTAACTGCGATATTGCGGTTCCGGAAAGGAATGTCCCGATTGCCAAGAAACGGAGAGGCAGCCGTACGGTTCGGATTAGCTGTGAATACACTCACCGCTCCCTTGCCATCGCCATAGTCGAATTGTGAGTCTTTCAACAAATCATACACCTTGGCAGGGTCGATCGTAAAGTTGTTGAGCTCGTACATCCCCGCAGGCGTGATGGTAGTCAGTAACTTTCCGTCACCACCATGACTGGCTACTACCTTGTTGCCGTCCTTATCGACGTAGTTTTCAGCCAGCTTCACGAAGAGCTCGATCTTGTTGACGATCACCTTCTTGTCGAAGGAAGCCCAGGAAATAGTTGCCGGTACGTTACCGAAGCCAGGCTTCACGCTAAGGAAGTCGGAACCCAGTTTCTGGGTTTGTCCTTTTGTAAGGTCGAAAGGATCTTTTTGGGGCTTCCCTCCCACGATGAAGGTTCCAAAACCGTTGGCATTGCCCTCAGGAGTCAGGTTGGGACTCAGGCTCTCATCCGTACAGGACGCCATCAGCCCAATGCCCAGCAGAAGCGATAAAGTGACAATTCTATTGATCTTTTTCATATTCAATGTGCTTTTCTATGTCTTATTTAGAATTTGAATTTTATCATGTCCCAGAACAGAGCACCGGCAGAACTATCGAAAGCCGGAGGAGTCTGAGGGGCATTTTGGTTCAGCGAAGTCTCCTGCTGCGGCTGCGGCAGGCGCAACGGGAAGTTGCGAATACGCTGGATCGGAACCTGGATATCGTTGGGGTACCCTGTGCGACGAAACGCATTGTAAATTTCGTATCCGTTGCCCAGGTTGGAGAACCAGGCCTGCTTCAGCGCGACATTCAGCTTTTGCGCGGCATTCGGTGCTTCGTCGTATCGGGCAAGGTACAGGTTCACGTACTTGTCGATGGCAGCAGCGCTGGGGGCTACGGCGTTGTTAGGATCAGCAGCCAGGCCCAGATCTACTACTTTCTTGATTTGCTCACGCATAGCTCTCTCGAAGATCGCCTTAGCATCGCCGGGAAGGTCGAGGGCAAGAATGGCCTCGATTTGGTAGTATTTGGTCATCCAGCTCGTAATGATCGGTTGGATTCCATCACCAGCAAACCGGGCACCTGTGCCCCCGGTTTTGGACGCGTTGGTCACATCATATGCACCAGCGGCTGGATAGGCACCCGGCGAAACCCGGAAATCCACGTCGGCCGGTACGCCTGAAATATCCCCACGGTCCCGACCAAAGAAACCAGCCAGATAAGAACGATCAGCAGCAGTGAAGGCTTTGCCCTTGTCGGTATAGAGTGTTTTGATGATCTGAGGATTAGTCACCAAGTACCCGTAGGTGCAGCCAGCAATCTGCGAGCATGGAATCGTAGAAGCATCGGTAGGATCCTCGGGATTGAAGATCTTAGAAGTCTGACGCTTGAAGTAGAATGGTGTACGGGGATCGTCGTCGCGCAACATCTCTACAATAGGCTGTTGGAGGAAGTACGTGAAAGTGCTGTTGGACTGCACGTAAGCACTGAAGTACCAGGGATGGCGACCGTCGGGTGCTACAATCTTGTTGTACCGAAAGACGAAATCATCCGCGGCCGAGGTAATGTAATCACCTTCATCCAAAATAGCCTTGATCTGTGCTTTCTTCTGCTCAGGATTCACCAACCGTGAGTTGATCAGCAGACGTAGTTTCACCGTCTTAGCCAGTTTGCGCCATTTGGTAATGTTGCCCTGATAGATTAGGTCGCCAGTCAATGGTACCGAAGAAGTCTTGGCCAGGTTGGCCACCGCATCGTCGCACAGCTGAATCAGCTTCGGATAGATCTCAGAGTCCTTGTCGAACTTGGGGTTGATGTTCGCTTCGGCATACCCACCTGCGAAGGCCTCAGAATAAGGCACATCACCAAACATATCGACGAAGTTACCGAAGTAGTACGCTTTCATGATCTGCGCTACACCCAAGTAGCGGGTCACCTGATCGCGCTCAGCGCTCACAATCATTTCCTCCAAATCCTTCATCGGGCCGGAATAGAAGTTATTCCAGGTACCGTTGTATGACGTGAAAGTCAGGTCGTAGGTGTCGGCACTCGCCAGCCACCCCATGAATCCATGGGTATTGTTATTGAGCGCTTCGAAGTAGTCGTTAGCCCGTAACTGCGCGGCAGGCAACAGTAGGGCATAATCCGCACTGGTTGGGTTGTTGGGGTCGGTATTGACGTCCAAATCGAAAATGCTACAGCTGCCCAAGGATACCAAAAGCCCTAGGGTAAGGAGCCATTTATAGCTTTTTTTCAGTATGTTCATATTTTCTTTTATAAAATCAGTATTGAATAATGGGATGGTCTACTTAGAACGTCAGCACCAGGTTGGCACCGAGACGGCGCGTCGTAGGCTGGGCACCGAGGTCGAAACCTTGCACGTTGGAATCCGGGAAGGAAGCCAGGGTCTCAGGGTCGAAGTTCAGGCCGGGCAACATGTTGGGAGCAGCCCAGAGCAGGTTACGGCCTGACACCGTGAGGCGGGCGCTACCGAAAGGCAACTTGCTTAGGAAGCGCTTGGGCACGGCGTAGCCGATCGACACCTCACGCAGACGGATCGTAGTAGCGTCGTAAACGTTTACTTCATCCTGACCGTAAGCCCCGAAACCATTCGAGAAGTGGTAGTCGAAAGACGTGATACCCGTCGTGTTCTTGATCGTCTGACCGTCGGAACCCAACACAGGCTTAAACGTAGAAGGATCACCATACACTCCGGGAATAACACGCAGACCTTCGCGGTCGATAGAGTTGGCCAATTGACCACGCAGAAGCAGTGATGCAGCCGTCGACGACCAGATGTCGCCACCCTGACGCCAATCGATCAAAGCATTGACCGTGAATCCTTTCCAAGAGAACGAGTTGGTCCAGCCCAAAGTAAAGTCAGGATTGGGGTTACCGATGATGTCGGCCGAAGGCTTAGCGAAAGGCAAACCGGTCAATTGATTGATCAACAGGTTACCAGCATCGTCACGAGCGTTCTGAGTGCCGTAGATTTGACCATACTGCTGGCCCGTGCGGTGAATGGCACCGAGCGCCGAAAGGCCGGTACCTCCCAGGAAGATCTCACCCTGCGGACCGGCATCCGTAACCGTAGAGCGAATCCGGGTAAAGGCAAAGTAGCTCGTCCAGCGGAAACCGTTGGCCAATTCTACGGGCACCAGGTTCAAGCCTACTTCCCAGCCCTTGTTATTGATCGAACCGGCGTTCACTACCTTGAAGTTGTAGCCTGAAGAAGACGGGATACGCTGTTCTACAATCTGATCTCTTGCGTCAGAGTTGAAGTAGGTCAAGTCGAGCCCGATGCGGTTTTTGAACAATTGTACTTCTACACCTGCCTCAAATTCGGTCTTGAATTCAGGACGCAGCTCAGCATTGTTGAGCGTGTTGCTGGCCGTAGCGTTGTATACGATCTGACCGTTGAAGGCGCGGTAAGCGACACCCAAAGGATATACGTTCTGAATCCGGTATGGATCTGTATCCGAACCTACGCGGCCGAAAGCAGCCCGTACTTTTAACAAATCGACCTGAGCAGGCATCTTCAAAGCATCCGACAGGACCACTGCAAGCGTGGCCGCCGGGTAGAAGTAGGTACGGTTGTTTACAGGTAGCGTCGAAGACCAGTCTTTACGACCCGTCAGGCCGACGAAGACGAAGTTCTTATAGCCTAACTGCATGTCGGCATACAGGCCGTACAAGCGGCGAAGTGAGCGAGAATCCTCGTTTGCCAACTGAGTAGCAGTAGCGTCCAAATTGTTCAGTCCACGTGAAATGATGTCCACACCAGAAGTGATCTGACGCGTACGGGTACGTTGGTTGGCGTTACCACCAAACAGCAAGCGGAAGGAGAAATCTTCGGTAAAGTCTTTGTTGACCGTCACGATGGCGTTGTAATCCTGCTCAGTGAAACCGACATTGTCGCGGCGCACAAAGCCTAGAGGAGCCGATACACCACCTTTGGCCTGGAAGCGCTGACGTGCATCGGTGTAGGTGTTGACACCGCCTTTCACCAATACGCTGATCCAGGGAGCGATGTCATAAGACAGCGCCATGTTACCATAAGCCCGGTTAACGGTGCTCACGGAGCGGTTGTACTTCACCGACCAGAGCGGGTTATCTAAAGGACGGTAGAACAGGTTCTCGCCCGTTTGTGGGTTCTCGAAAGGATAACCGTTCAGGTTGAAGTTACGGGGCAGGTAAAACAAGCGTCCGAAAATCGAACCCTCGTTGCCAAATCCACCATAATCCGTGTAAAAACCAGCACCCAGAGGGGGGTTATCAGTAGTCGTGTTTACGTAGTTGACGTTACCGCTCAGATTGACGCCGTTGGCCAGCGTGGCGTTACCACCGAAGCTGATGTTGGTACGCGAGCTTTCCTGGGTAGGCACGATACCTTTGTTGGTCATGCGCGAAATCGTGGCGTTCAGACTAGTCTTGTCGCCCGTCGAGCTGATATTCAATCCATTCTCGATCAAGCTACCGTTGCGGAAAAAGCCGCCTACGTTGTCGTGCGGAATCAGGGGAACGGGCACACCGTTGCCAAACTCGTCACATTGGTCGGGGTAAATCGCACAGAAGTTGGCGTTACGCAGATTGAGCGGATGCTCACCCGTTCCGGAAGGATAAGCCTGGCCTTTGTTCGGCCCGGCCGCATAGAATGAAACATCTTTGGAATAGCGGCTACGGCCACCGTATACTTCGTTGTTGATTCTGTCTACCTCGGCAGGGAACGGAGCACCCCAGTTACCGATGAATCCACCGTTGTAGTTCTGGTTGGAACCCTGCATGTACACGTCCTGGTAATCAGGCAATGCCGAAATGGACTCCTGGTTGTAAGAAGAGTTCAGCGTAATCTCCATTCCTTTACGGGCTTTCTTGCTACCCGCTTTGGTGGTGATCAGCACGACTCCGTTCACAGCGCGTGAGCCGTAAAGGGCGGCGGCGGCGGCACCTTTCAGTACCGACACCGACTCGATGTTATTGGGGTCGATGTCGTAGGCACGGTTGGATGCACCTGTATTGGAAGCGAAGCTACCCGAGCCACCGGCGTTCACCGAGTTGTCGAACGGAATACCGTCCACGACGAACAGCGGCTGGGTGGAACCCGTCAACGAGTTGAAGCCACGAATGTTGATTTTAGTAGCCTGTCCGGGAGCACCACCACCACCGGTGACGTTGACGCCGGGCATCTTGGCCGATAGTGCGCGTAATGGGTCGGGCTCAGACCTTTGCGCCATTTCGTCTCCATCGAGACCTGTCACGGCGTAGCCCAGTCCTTTTTTCTCCCTTTGAATTCCGATAGCCGTAACGACTACCTCTTGAAGGTTCTTGGTGTCGGAAGCCAGCGCCACGTTCAACACGGAGCGGTTTCCAGCGGCAATTTCCTGGGTGACAGTTCCAACGAAACTGAAAACCAGCGTAGCATTAGCAGAAGGCAAGTTGATGGAGTACTTTCCATCGGCGTCGGTATTGGTACCCGAGTTGCTGCCTTTGACAACGACGGATACACCGGGGAGCGCGCTGCCATCTTCCGAGGCAGTCACCTGGCCGGTAACTTTCCGATCCTGGGCGAACGAAGCCACCCAGGTAGAGCACACCAATACGAGGCTCAACAGTAGATTTTTTCTCATTTACGAGATTGTTTAGGTTAAAAATGGAAATCCTTATCGTGCAAAAGTAATAGATCGGATATACATTCCAAATATTTTCTCTTAATTTTATTATACCGAAGAAAACCTACGTATCCATCAATTCTGATAGCACTTCCTTCTGATTCAACGGATACATTTTAAGTTACACAGTGCTTATTTTATCCAGATAAAGCCATTTGGAGGCCGTTCTCTTTGAAAAACCAAATAATTTGGCAGTAACATTTAGCAAAACAATAGTATGCTTACAGCATACTATTTATGAGAAATGTACAAAAAATAAGAAGTCTGTCAAAATTAAATACTACACCTCTTGAAGATGGAGCAACGCTACGCTCTCGTTCAACACCTTTCGCGCGTGCCGCAGGCCGATGGAGTATAGTTCCCTCGCCTTGCCAATATCATATACGGTGTAGTCGCCCAGGAGTGGGGATTCGATGAGGAGGTCGCACATTTCGAAGTACTGCTTGGTTTTGGCGTGAACAGCCAAAATCAAACTCCGGGCTACCACCTCCCGGGTACTCTGGGGCGGGCGCTGTAGTTTGAACGGATTGCAGTGTACGCCGATGATAAAATCGACTTGCCCTTCCAGCGGCCCCACGGGCATATTGTTCAGCACGCCGCCATCCACCAGGTACCGCCCCTCGTACTCCATCGGGGCAAACAGACCCGGCAGGCAGCACGACGCCAGCACAGGCCGTGCCAATTCGCCCTTCCGAAAGAACACCGCTTCGCCGGCATAAATATCTGTAGTGGATACCACGAGCGGTACTTTTAGCGATTCGAAGGTATTTTCGGGAATGTACTGCCGGTACATTGCTTCGAGGCGGTCGATGCGCAACAGACCATTACCCCCAAGCGTGGGCCGCAGGTACCGCAGGAAGCTGGTACCGACGATGATTTCCAAAATCTCCTCGGGCGGGTAGCCGTACGCCAACAGTCCGCCCGCCAGCGCACCCGCACTGGTACCACTGATAATGTCGGGGCGAATGCCTCGCTCCTGCAAAGCCTTGACCGCGCCCAAGTGCGAGATGCCGCGGGCGCCGCCGCCGGATAGTACGAGTCCGATTTTCATTTTTTGTTGAATTGAATTGACCAGCTATACAGGACTTAAACAAACCAACACGCAAACAGTTCGACCTCAATTCAACGATTACACAATTACACGGTTAAACAAAGTGATTAAGCATCCCCCGCTCTCTCACCCTGATTCCCTTTTCCCTTTTTTCAAGTATCGCTGCTTCGCAGGCGGAATCGTGTTCAAAGATCAGAACGGCCTCTTCGGACACGGCTCTTTCCAGTAGGCTTGCTTTTTCCTGCATGGTGAGCAAAGGCCGCACATCGTAGGCCATCACCCACGGCAGCGGTACATGGGCAGACGAAGGAATGAGGTCGGCCGCATAGATCAGGGTTTTACCTTTGTACCGAATGACGGGCAGCATCATTTGCTCGGTGTGCCCCTTTACTTTGATGAAGTCAATATTAGCGAAAGGCGAAGCGTCTCCAACAAACGCCAACTGCCCTGATTCCTGAATGGGTAATATGTTTTCTTTCAGAAACGAGGCGCGCTCACGTGGGTTGGGATCGAGCGCCCACGCCCAATGGTCGGCATCGGACCAGTAGGTCGCGTTGGGAAAGGTAGTCTGCAGCCGCTCCCCCGCCCGCACCACGGCACCGCCCACATGGTCGAAGTGCAGGTGCGTGAGCAGAACATCCGTAATATCGCCAGGCTCAAAGCCTGCTTTCCCAACGGATTTCAGGAGTGTGGCATCACCGTGCGGCTTGTAGTAGCCGAAGAACTTGGCACTCTGCTTACTGCCCATGCCCGTGTCGATCAGAATCAAACGATCGCCATCATGGATCAGCAGACAGCGCATAGCCCAGGTACACAGGTTGTGGTCGTCGGCGGGGTTGTGCTTTTGCCACAGCGACTTTGGCACGACGCCAAACATAGCGCCGCCGTCAAGCTTGAAAAATCCGGTGTCGATGGTGTGGAGTTTCATAAGGATTGAATTTGGACTTCAAGAAATTACTTTGTTTGCTTTTGAAAAAGTATAATTCTGCCCGAAGATGTTTTTGGAGGAAGACAAGATACAGATTTAGATTTTTTCATAAAACCCTAGTTGATGCCACTACGCGCCTACATACTTTTCAGTTTGGTCTTTCTTTTTTTTGGAATAAAAACAGAAACCTATGCCCAGACTCCCATCACTTACGTAAACACCCTGATCGGTACCGAGCCCGCCACGGCGGGAAGCGCCCAGCGGCATAGTACCAGCGGCGGCGAGTTGAAGGGCCAAACCATGCCCGCCGTCGGCACGCCCTACGCCATGACCCAATGGACGCCCCAGACTCAGGCCACCGAAACCAAGTGCGTCGCGCCATTTTACTACAAAGATCCGAAGATCCAGGGCTTTCGCGCGACCCACTGGCTCAATGGCTCCTGTGTGCAGGATTACGGTACGGCAACGTTTATGGCCGTGTCGGGCAAACTCAAGACCCGTCCCGCCGCCCGAGCCTCATTATATAATAAGGAAAAGGCCATAGCCACACCCGCTTTCTACTCCGTGAGACTCGAAGACCATAATGTACAGGTAAGCATGACGGCGACGCCACGCTGCGGTATCCTTCAATTTGATTTTGAGCAAGGCGATCAGGAGCATTTCGTATTGTTCGAGCCCAACAGCGACGAAGGCGAAGGGTACGTGGAGATACTCGCGGAAAAAGGCGAGATCGTGGGCTACAATCCCGTACACCGGATCTATCAGGGTTCGGGCCAATCGGCGGGATTCAGCGGGTACTTCGTCATACAATTCGACGCGCCCTGGGCGGGGTACGGTACCTGGCGCGACGACGACACCTACCCGGAGGGCAAGCTTCTCAAAGGTGAAAAGCGCGGCGAAAGTCTCGGGGCGTA
This sequence comes from uncultured Cytophagales bacterium, assembly GCA_963803495.1. Lineage (GTDB taxonomy): Bacteria > Bacteroidota > Bacteroidia > Cytophagales > Spirosomataceae > Persicitalea. The sequence goes on along the minus strand of CAWDMP010000002.1, from coordinate 4,218,019 downwards.
CGCCAGCTTTGGCACCAAAAAACAGCGGGTGTCGGCGCGCGTGGGTACCTCTTTCACGAGTCTGGAAGCCGCCCGGAAAAACCTGGCCGCCGAGATTCCTGATTTTGATTTTGCAAAAATAAGAAAGCAAAACGAAGCTAACTGGAACACCGCCCTGGGCAAAATGACCGTGCAGGGCTCCGATGAAGACAAGACGTTATTTTACAGCGCCCTATACCGTAGTAAGCTTTCGCCTCGGTTGTTTTCGGACGTAAGCGGAAGCTACCCTTCCTTCGCGGGTGGCTCGCCCACACGCCAAACCGACGGCTCGGACTACTACTGCGATTTCAGCCTGTGGGATACCTTCCGCTCGGCGATGCCGCTGCATATTTTGCTGGAACCCGAGAAGGCCGGTAATATGATGCAGTCGCTGACCCTGAAAGCCGAGCAAGGCGGTTGGATGCCGATATTCCCGTGCTGGAACAGCTACACCGCCGCGATGGTCGGCGACCATGTACTGAGCACGATGGCCGATGCCTACGCCAAAGGGGTACGTGGTTTCGATGTGGCGAAAGCCTACAAGTACTTGCGCAAAAATGCTTTTGAATCGAACACCGATCCCGAAAGCTACGCCGCCGGACAAGGCCGACGGGCGCTGGACTCCTATCTGAAATACGGCTACGTGCCCTTGGAAGACAGCGTGTGGCAGGCCTTTCACAAACGCGAGCAGACTTCCCGCACGCTGGAATATGCCTACGACGACTACTGCCTTTCGACCCTGGCGCAATCGCTGGGCCACGCAGAGGATGCTACCTTACTACGCAAGCGGGCACTGAACTACAAAAACGTCATCGACCCCGGAACGGGTTACGCGCGGGGTCGCCACGCCGATGGGCGCTGGAGCGCCGACTTCGATCCGTTCGTCAATCGGGCCAGCTTCATCACGGAAGGATCTCCGGCGCAATACACTTTTTTCGTGCCGCAGGACGTAGCCGGGCTCATGCAGCACGTGGGCGGACGCGAAGTATTCGTGAATAAGCTTGACACGCTGTTCCGGCAGAACTACTACTGGCACGGCAACGAGCCCAATCATCAGATCGCCTACCTCTACGCCTACGCGGGCGAACCCTGGAAGTCGCAGCAGCAGGTCCGGAAAATAATCAGCGAAGAATACGGCACCGAGCCCAACGGCCTGAGCGGCAATGAAGACGGCGGACAAATGTCGGCCTGGCTCGTATTCAGCATGGCGGGACTGTACCCGGTATGCCCCGGCACACCCTACTACGTACTGGGTAGCCCGGTTTTTGGGGAAATGGCCTTAAAACTGGACAACGGCAAGACATTTAAAATCATCACCAGTCGTAACGGCAGCGACGCGCCTTACATTCAGTCGGCCAAACTAAATGGCAAAGCCTTTACCAAAACCTACCTCACCCACGAGCAACTCACCGCAGGCGGAAAACTAGAGTTGGTCATGGGTAAAAATCCCAATAAAAAATGGGGCGTCGGCAAAGGGGATGTACCACCGGGTATTTGAAAGTTGAAAGTTGAAAGTTGAAAGTTGAAAGTTGAAAGTAAAATTGGCTATTCTTAAGTACCTACTCTCCTTACCTTAAAAACTTTGTCGCTTTGTCGCTTTGTCGCTTTGTGGCTTTGTGGCTTTGTGGCTTTGTGGCTTTGAGACTAATTCACTGCACCAACAAATGCCGCGTGTACACCGCTCGGGTGGTTTGTAGTTTGACAATGTACTGCGCACGAGTTACGCGGCGCAGGTCCAGCACGAGCTGATTGGTTTGTTGTAACAGCGCCGGAGCCGGAATTATTCGGCCGGAAAGGCTGACGACCTCTACGCTTTTGAGCTCCTCGCCCATGGGCCAACTCAGGCGGGCCTCCGTCGTAGCGGGATTGGGGTACAGTACCAGCAAATCGGTACTGGGTGCTACGGCGGTGATGGTCTCGCGGAATATCGGGACTACCTCGTAGTCGCGGCCCAGCATAATGTCGCGCACCGTACCTTCGTCTACCTCGAACCAGTCGCGCAGCAGACTGGCGTACACCTGCCGGAAGTCATACTCGATGGCGATGTTGTTCTTGACCAGGTTGTTGAGATCGGGACTGCTGCCGATGAACTGGGTTTTGATGCCATGCCCAAAAACAAATTGTGGCGACGCCCAGCCGTGGTCGGTGCCGGCGCTGCCGTTGGAGTAGGCCCGGCGGCCAAATTCCGAGAACGTCATGCCGGCCACGCGATCGTCGAGTTTGTTGATTTTGAGATCATCCAAGAAAGCTTTGGTGGCCTCCGCCAATTGCGTTAGCAGGTTGTTGTGCAGGATCAGCTGATTGGCGTGGGTATCGAAGCCCCCCAGCGTCACGTAGTACACCTTGGTGCGCAGGCCACCCTTGATCAGCCGCGACACAACTTTGAGTTGGTCGGCCAGGCGATTGCCGGACGGGTAGTTGGCACCGGTGGTACCTTTGCTGGCGGCGGCTTTCAGCTGATCGGCGTAAGCCACCGAAAGCGTCTGCTGGCCGCGCACGAAGTCCACGTAATCGTTGGCCAGCGCGTTGAGGTTGGGCGACGGTGGCGCGGCGGGCTTCTCCCCAATCAGCCGAGCGAAGGTGTCCACATCCTGAATCGCCAGCGCCACCGACTGCTTGGGACCCAGCAGCGCCGTGGAAGCCACCGCGCTGATCTGAATCGCCAGCGGATCGGGCATCTGAGCGCTGGGATAGCCTTCGGGGTAGCCCGCAAATCGCTCTTCGAGGTACCGGCCCAGCCAACCCGAAGTAGTATCGTTGGGTGTGCTATCGCCTTTGAACCAAATATCGTTGGCCTGAAAGTGTGAAAAACTGGGATTTTCGTAACCGACGTTCTCGACGATCGACAGTCGGCCGTCGTTGTACAAATCCTGGAAACCTTTCAGCGAGGGGTGCAACCCGGCCTGCTCCTGGTATCGGAGCTTCAGTACCTTGGCCTCCTCGATGGCGATGTTAGTCCTGATCTTCTTGTAGACGCCCATCTGATCAAGCGGGATAACGGTATTCAACCCGTCGTTGCCTCCATTGAGCTGGATCACGACCAGCACCCGGTCGTTGGCGTCGGCGGTGGTACCCAGCGCGTTGAGGAAAGCCGAAGTCTCCTGCCCGAAAGCGCGGGCACCCAGCCCGTCGAGCGTCCAGGGCAGCAACGCAACCAGGGAGGAGGTTTTTAAGAATGAACGCCTTTTCATTATTTTAATGGATAGTTGATAGTTGAGAATGGATAATTACTGAACTATTCGAAATAATGACCAATAAAGTGCTTCACAAAAATTTGAACAAAAGAACAAGACGGGGGAGAAGTCAAATAGTCGAACCGTGTTTAAAGAACAGCACTATCCACTATCCGTTATCAACTAAGCTGGTACTCAGCTAATCGAAGCATATAGGAAATCAGGGGGCTGATGCGATTGCGGGCATCGTTGGCGGTGCCTTTCTTGTATTTATTCCAAATCTCGTTCCATTCGTAACGGGGGATACCGTCGAGCAGGGCATCATCTACCAGGTTGTCGAGCTGGGCCTGGGAAGGCTCCACGGCAATGAGCAGGCCCCACAGTTCCCGCACCAGTACCATCGGATCGCCGGGATTGCTCACAAACGAGTCGACCCATTCGAGGGTATCCACCTCGACCCCAAACTGTCGGGCCCCTCTGACCAGCACATCGGTCAGGTCGCCGCGCAGGCCGAGCGTGGTACCGCTAATCCAAATCTTGTAGTAGCCTGTGTCGTAGTAGGGTCGCCAGCCGAACACCGTGGGCTGTTCCAGTACCTCCATTTCCATGAGTCTGGTGCGGTAGAGAAGATTGTTGGTAAGCTTATCAAATTTTTCGCGGTCCGTTTCAGGCGAAACGATAGGGTTTTCCAGCGCCACGAAACTGCCCATGATCAAATCGAGCGGCGAGCGGATTTGCCCACCGCGCAGCGCGACGTCGAAAAAATGATCGCTGGTGAGCATCCGCTTGACGAGCGGCTTGAGCTGTTGGTCTTTACGAAAACCCACGGCCAAGGGTTCGATGAAGTTTTTTTCTACCTCGTCGGTGATTTCACCCGTGAAGTACCAGCGGTACAGCTTGCGCACGATGAAGCGGGCCGATTCGGGATGCGCAAAAATCATGTCGACCAGTTCGCCGAGTTCCAGCTCACCGGCCTGGTCGCCTGGTCGGCCCTGAATCGTCTTGTTCTGAAAATTTTCCGAAAAAACCTTGTCCTCGTCGTCGTGTTGGTTTTGCTGAAACCGGGAGGATATGACTTCTGTGAATGCGTTGCGGTAGTTAATGGCTCGCCAGCCGGTAAGCACCCGGGCGGCCTCCTTCACGTCGGATTCGGTGTAGTTGCCACGTCCGAGGGTGAAGAGTTCCATCAGTTCACGGCCGTAGTTCTCGTTGGGCTTGTCCTTGGTGTTATCGGTACCGTTGAGGTAGCGCAGCATCGCCGGGTCCTGCGTAATTTCGATCGTGAACGTCCGAAAATCGCCCAGCGCGTTGCGGCGGAGCGTCTCGAGGTACCGGTGCAGGTACCTGGTGTCCTGAATATTATCAGATTCGATGACAAAGTGATTTTGCCAAAACAGCGTCAGCTTTTCGGCGAAGCCGCGTGCCGGATCGAGCATCAGGCCCAACCACCACTTTTTCATTTGCGCCCGGCGCTGATTATCGAGGCTGTTTCGCTTCTGCTGCTCGGTTTCGGGGGCACCCCAGCCCAGGTCATGGAAAGTCTTGCCGTCGGTATCGGTGGTAGGCGGGGGCGCGGGGGCAGCGGCCAGTTTATTGAAAAGGTCGGCGGCCGTGATGCCCCGGTACGCTTTGAGTTGAGCGGGCGAAGGGCCAAAAGCCGCCCTTCGCAAAAAGTGGCCCAATTGGGCGGCGTCGAGGGGGCGCGTGTGGGGAGTAGTCCAGGCCATGGTACTTACCGGATTTACTTAGGGATACGAGCGGAGATTACTAAAATTTCAACGGGCGAAAAAGAGAAAAAACGGCAACAAGTTCAAGACCTCGGTCGAAAAAAATCGGAGTATTTTTCAATCGAAGTATACAAGATACTTTACGCCGGATGGCACCCTTTTGTTGCAGAAAAAGAAATAAATATCATTGCTATTTTTTCAAATCATCGTTCGCTTAGTTCCCTGACCGCCAGCCAACTCATCAGGCCCGGACCGATCGCCAGCGCTTCTTCGTCGATGTCGAAAGTAGGCGTGTGCACGCCCGAAACGATGCCCCGCGCTTCGTTGCGGGTACCGAGCCGGTAAAAGCAGGAATCGACTACTTGAGAATAGAAAGCGAAATCCTCGCCCGCCATCCACAAATCGAGGTCGACGACGTTTTCCGCCCCCATGTACGCCACAGCGGCGGCTTTGGTGCGGCGGGTCAATTCGGGATGATTTTTCAGGAAAGGGTACCCCTTTAATATCTCGAATTCGCAACTCCCCCCCATCGCTTCGGCCATGCCCTCGGCCATTTTCTGCATTCGGCGGAGGCCATCGGCGCGCCATGCCTCGTCCATGCAGCGCCAGGTACCCTGTATCTTCACCTCGTTGGGAATCACGTTCGTGACCCCATCGGCGATGAAGCGCCCAAACGAAAGTACCGACGGGTTAGCAGGCTGCCGGTTGCGGCTGATGATCTGTTGCAAAGCCACGATGATGTGCGAGGCGATCAGTACCGGGTCGATAAGTTGGTCGGGAGCCGCGCCGTGGCCCCCTTTTCCCTTGACCGTCAGGTATAGCTCATCGGTACTCGCCATGTACATACCTTCCCGAAAACCGATCTTGCCCACCGGAATATTGGGCGCGACGTGCTGTCCCAGCATCCCGGCCGGACGCGGATTTTCCAGTACGCCATCCTTGATCATCAGCGACGCACCACCCGGCGCTTTCTCCTCGGCGGGCTGGAACACCAATTTGATGGTCCCCTCAAATTCTTCGCGTAGCTGCGTCAGAATCCGGGCCGTGCCCAGCAGCGAGGTCGTGTGTACATCGTGCCCGCAGGCGTGCATCACGCCAGGATTCAGTGATTTGTAGGGTACTACGTTGGCTTCCAGAATCGGCAGTGCGTCCATATCGGCCCGGAGGCCCACCACCCTACTCGCCGGATTGCGCCCCACGATCAACGCCACCACGCCCGTACCCGCCACGCCTTCTTGCGGTTCCAAACCCAAATCTTTGATTCGATCCGCCACAAAGCGCGCCGTTTGGTGCTCATGAAAAGACAATTCGGGGTTTTGGTGCAAATGCCGCCGCGTCGCCACCGCATCGGCAGCGTATTCCTGAGAGAGGGACTTTATTTTTTCTAATATCATTCTTTTTTGGGTTGATTGCGGACGGGGGACGGGGGACGGGGAAAATTTTTTCAGGGCAAAAGTAGTTCAAAGAACGCCGTTCCACCCTTCCACCGTCCACCTTTTTCCCCAAAGACAAACTATTCCTTTATTTGAAGAACGACTTTCCCCGCACTCAAATTCGCTTCCACAAACCGGTGTGCTTTGGCGACATCGTGCCAGGAAAACACCTCGTCCACCACGGGCCGGATGATTTTGCTTTCCAGGGCTTCGTACGCGAAGTCGGTGAATTCTTTGGTGAGCTTGATTTGGTAGTCCCGGCTACGCGCGCGCAAGGTAGTACCCAGTACCTGCAACCGCTTGAAGATAATGGGGCCGATGTCGGCCGTGGCCTTGCCGCCTGCCATCACGGCCAGCATCACCAGCCGGCCGTCGGGTTGCAAGGCCTGGATGTTCTGGTCGAAGTAATCGCCGCCCACCGGGTCGATGATCAGGTTGACGCCTTTGCCGTGGGTCAGTTCCTGCAATTCTTCCAAGAAAGGGCCTTTGCGGTAGTCGATGGCGTGCTTTGCCCCCAGTTCCAGGCACAATTCGTGCTTGCCCGACGAGGCCGTCACCAGTACCTCTGCTTCCATTTGGCGGGCTAGTTGAATGGCGGCGGTACCCACCCCGCTCGCTCCGGCGTGGAGCAGTACCCGCTCGCCCGCTTCCAGCTTCCCTACCCAGCGCAACGCCTGAAAAGCCGTCAGAAATACCTCGGGCACGGCGGCGGCCTCGGCAAAGTCCCAGCCTTCGGGGATCGGCATCGCCATGTCCTGGTGCATCACCGCAAACTCGGCGTAGCCTCCACCCGGTAGCAACCCAAATACCTTGTCGCCAATTTGCCAGCGTTTGACACCCGCGCCTACGGACTCGATTTCCCCGGCGATTTCCAGGCCCATGATCAGGCTCGCACCTTCGGGCGGCGGGTACTTGCCTTCGCGCTGCATGATGTCGGCGCGGTTGAGGGCCGTGGCGTGTACGCGCACACGGATCTCGTGGGCGGCGGGCTTGGGCGTGGGATAGGGCGCGATGAAAAGTTCATCGGCGGAGCCAGGTTTATTTATTTGAACGGCAAGCATTTTTTTAATTGAAAATTGATACGGGGTCCCCGTGCGAGTGAAAATGGAAAATGGCTTTTTTGTCAGATACAGTTGCCTGTATTTGGCTAAAAAACCATTCCCCTTGTGCAACTCTGACCCCGTACTAAAACTTCATCCCGAAGTGCAGGCCTGGTTCCGGCAGGAACGTGTTAGGCCAGCGGTCTTCAAATTTTTGGAACGATGCCGGTACGTTCGTTTTGATGGGCCAGTGCGTCATGGCGACCGACGGCTCGATGAAAAACCGATTCTTGAAGAGCGGGATGTGGTACCCCAGCCGATAGGTCATGAACAGCTGGTAGCCGCTCTGAATCTTGACATTCGACTCGTCGTAGTAGGTCTGCCTGGCGTTCATGGCGTGAACGGCGGCGTACAGCCCTTTCCACAAGAATCGCTGGTAGACCAGCGCAACGCCGTAGTCGCGGGTGTAGCCCGGATATTTTTCGTCGGGATGCGTTTTCCTCGGTCCGTAGGGAATCCCCAGCGGCCAGGCGTACTTCCAGGTTTTTAGCTTAAGCGAAACTACGTCTCTAGGCGTTACGCGGTAGCCGAAGTTGAGTTGCACGAAATCGGGTGGATTGGGGTCGTCCGGGATAAAATTTCCCAAAACAAAAAAGGTACTTCCGATAAAAAACTTACGGTAAGGAGGTGCCTCTTTTTCTTTTCTTTGACTGTGGACGGTAGTCGCCAATCAGGGTCAACAGCGTGACCAACACAAGGATTTGTTTTCTCATGACTTACATTTTTTGGTTAGTTAAAATGCAAATCTAGGGGCATAAGGGGGCGCATCTCGTTGACGTTGGGTAAGAAACGATTTACCTGCTCACGAGTCGCTTCCGCAAACGGCTCAGCGATTCGGGCGTGATGCCCAGGTAGCTGGCGATTTGGTACTGCGGTATTCTTTGCAACAGATTCCGGTCGGGTTTCCCGCAAATGCACGTAGCGGTCCTCAGCCGTCATGAGCTTGTAGTTGGTGAAAGATTCCTGGTACTTTGTCATCATAATCTCCGATATGATCCGGCATACCGTCTCGAATTTTGGGAATTTTTCGAGCATCTCCGCCTCAAATTCCGGCGTACCGACGCTCACCGTTGTGTCCTCGGCGCAAACCAAGTACTGCCCCGAAGGAATATTCTTGCCGTAGTTCGTGACGGAAACGGGCTGTTCTTCGGTGTAAAATTCGATCGTCCGCTCTTCACCATCTTTGATGAGGTAGCTCCGAATGCACCCTTTCAGTACCAGGTAGCTTTCGTTCGCGGGCTTTTCAGCCTCCAACAGGAGGGTACCTTTCTTGAAGTGCTTAATGATGGTGCTCTCGAGTAATGACCTTTTTAAGTTCATCGGAAATCGGAACGTACTTCGTCACAAAATTCACTATCTCGTTTTCCATGCTGGACCGGGCTGCTCTTTTTCTTGCAAAATAGACAAACCTACGCGGCCGACGGTACCGATTAGGTAAACGGTAAAAGCTGAGGATGAGCGATTTCTTAACCAAAGTCAATCGGGTTTGGTGTCGAAATGCCGTTCTTGGCGCAAAACCTCTCCCATGAAAACGACCTTTCGACCCCACTACGGCGGCACCGACTCCCTCGAAATCCGCGAAGTACCCATTCCCGAACCCAAGCCGACGGAGGTACTTGTCAAAGTACGCGCCGCCACCGTCAACCGCACCGACCAGGGCGTTTTGCTTGGCAAACCTTACGTATTCCGTTTTTTCGTGGGCTTTTCCAAGCCCAGGCTTTCGGCGACCGGGTGCGACTTTTCGGGTGTGGTGGTCGGCAAAGGTACCAGCGTCGACCGCTTTGCTATCGGCGATGAAGTATACGGTTTTCTGGACACTGGCCTGGGTACCCACGCCGAGTACGTTTGCATTTCTGTCGACCAGCCTATTTTTTACAAACCTAAAAACGTTAGTCACGAAGTAGCCGCGGCCTCGCTCGAAGGCGCGCACTATGCCTTTTTCTTTTTGGAAAGAGTAAAATTAAAAATGGGCGATAAGGTACTTGTCAACGGCGCGACGGGGGCCATCGGCAACACGGCGGTGCAACTGCTGCTGCATCGGGGCGCTAAGGTGACATTCACCTACCCTACCGACAGCTACGACCAGGTAAAGTACCTGGCGGCGGACCGCAAGGTCGACTACCTGAAAGAAGATTTCACTAATCTGGAAGACCGCTTCGATTTTGTGTTCGATGCCGTGGGCAAAAGCTCGTTTGGCGCGTGCAAACATCTGTTGAAACCCGGCGGCGTGTACCTATCATCCGAGCTGGGGCGACACGGCGAAAATATTCCTTTGTCGCTGATCGGGGCCTTTCAAAAAGGCAAGCGGGTCGCTTTTCCACTGCCGGGCAGTCCCAAGAACAGCATTCCCAAGATCAAAAAACTCGTGGAACAAGGCTACTACGCGCCGCTCATCGACCGGGTGTACGCTCTGGACGACATCGACGAGGCTTTTGCGTACGTCATGTCGGGTCAGAAACGGGGCAATGTGGTAGTGAGCATGCATTCGTAACGGCTAATCCAGGCTGTACATCTTGACATTGGCATACCGGGCACAACGCGTGTACATATGACGCAAGCCTATTCTTCCTTCTTCGATGGGTGGAAAAGAGCTCGTGTCCCATCTGAATGCGGCCGTTTTGTTGTCGCCCGCTACGTACATGAGCAGATAGTATTTATCATAGGCTCTTAAAGCGTATATAATTCGAGGTTTCAGCCTAACATCAGGCTAGCCTATTTCCCCCACATCTCTTTCTCAACGCCTTTCAGCAAGTCTTCCACCCCGTACTTGGCATTGGCAAAAATTGCGATCGCGTTTTTGTTCACCACATCAATCACAACTACCGTTCGGACCCCGGTGTCGCTTCCCCCGTGCGTGTAATATAGGTTGTCGCCCATAGTGGTCATGAACCAGGTAAAGTACCCTTCCTGCGAGATATATGGATTGGGTGTTATCCGATTCACCGTTTTCCAGTCAAGAATAAATTCGTTGTTTTTTGCATTCAAGTACCCCACAAGTACCTTCGAGAAATCGGCTATGGAAGTCCGTAGTTGGCCTGCGGGATAGTCGGGGTATCCGTTGTGTCCTTTGAACTGAAGTCCGAGGGAATCGTCGTAAATGTATGTTTTTGCGACTTCGTCTTTGTCCAAATTTTTGAGAAACCAGCTGGTATTGCGCATTGCCAAAGGTTTGAAGATTTTTTCCTGACAAAAGTCTTCATAGCTGGACTTCGACACGGTTTCGATAATCAGTCCCAGCAGGGCGACGCCCGTATTCGAGTACGCAAATAATTTGTATTCAGGGCCGCTTTCAAAATGTTCTTTTTTGTAAAGTTTTCCGTTTTCGTTCAAATAGTCTTTCAGAAAATCTACCAGCCCGGTTGTTGGATCACCTTTCGGCTCGCTCCACAAAGGGCCATAAATACCGTAGTCATCCCTTACGCCCGAGCGGTGATTCAACAACGCACGAACAGTTATTTTGTCGGCTGGATAGTGCGGATTATTGACTTCAAAGGGCAGGTACTTATTGATGTCCGTATTGAGGTCGATTTTTCCGGCTTCCACCAGTTTGAATATCGCCAGATTTGTTATTGTCTTGGACACGGATGCAATATGAAAAGGGGTGTCGGTAGTTGCTTCGATTTTCTTGTCCCAATCTTTATAGCCATTGGCACTCAAATGAACCACGCTACCGGAGTCGATAACCACAACCGCAAGCGCGGGAACTCTCTTCGATTTCAATTCACTTTCTATGAGTGCATTAATTTCAGGTAGTATTTGCCCGAGGCAAGTACCTGCCCACAGAAAGAGGATTGTCGAAGTTATCGTTTTCATACGTGAGGTTTCAGGTAGTTGGTGAATTATTCCGTTTGTAATCTCGCTGAATTGGCTTACTAAAAAATAGAGGACTACGCCACCTTCCCAACTACCTTGATTTCAAGCCGACCGTATTCACCGCGATCACCCGGTACTGGTACGTACCGCCCGGTTTCGCCTCGGTGTCGGTGAAGCGCATCTCCACCAGCGGCTGCGAGGGCGTATCACTGAATTGCAGCCCTTGAAAGACGGGTCGGCCGAATGAGTTCCTGGCATTCTCGGGTACTTTGCCGATTTCCTTGCCGTCGCGCTCGATGGTAAAGTGCGCAATGCCGCTTTCCAGATCGGCACCAGCATCCCAGGTAAGTACCTGGCCCGCGACCCGTAGATTGGTTGGGGCGGGCGGCGGTGTGGTGTCATTGACATTGGTGTTTTTAATGTACCGCATCCAGGCTTTCGCCACGGCTTCATTCGGCAGCCAAATCGCCTGCGTCTTGTCTCCGGTGAATTGGTCATAGGCAGTGGTTTCCCCGTCAGACGGACTCGCCAGCCAACTGTCTTCGGCGGGCATCGGTCGCAGTGGCTCCCCGTTGCGCTGCGGAAGCCGCTTTTCAAGGCAAGCGTCGAACCAGGGAATGGCCAGGTACCGCTGGTTGCCGCATTCATGGCCCGTGAGCGGGTCGATGGTCACCCCGATGAGTCCGCCCCTCGGACGCACCTCATTGAAAAGATACTCTGCCGCTGGCCACACATGGGAAAAGCGCCCGTCCTTGACGGAGTAGCCTTCCTTGGTGCCAAGGTTACTCATTATAGGTAGTTCGAGCGCCGCATCAGGTACTTTGACGGGATTTTCTACCGGCCGACCAGGCAGAGACGTCGTAGGGCGGTTGCTGGGCGAAGGTAGTTCCGTTAAGGACGAGCAGGAAAAAGATAAGCGGTCGGATGGTATTGGAAAGTACGATACGCATAGATTTTGATTTATCGGGTTAGGATGAGTTGTAGGTACCAAGGAAGCTATTCTGTTTGTAAATCTCGGACTGCGGGAGGCGCGTGTACCGTTTCTGTTCTCTGACCGTGGCAAAGCGTCGTCATGCAGATCGACAGCACAAGCAATCGCTTCATGGCGTGCATAGTTGGTGATTTTAACGGACTTTTACCCACATTATACTATTCTCTCACGTCAATAAGCGGATAAGTAAGCGAATGTCACGGAAAATCATGGGTTAGAGTTGATTCTACAATCCGTCACTTTAAGTACTCAAATCACTTTTCATCAGGATTAGGTAAGAGCTGGCACCAATTTTTTGGTCGCCCGTTGTGCAAGCAAGTTCAGTATCAATCTTAAAGAATATTATATCGACAACTATGCAAACCGTAACTAGGGAAATCCAGGAAGCTACAACGCCCGCGATGGCGCTCGACATCTTGAAAAAGGGAAACGAAAGGTTTGTCAACAACCTGAAGGCTAACCGCGACCTGCTGGAACAGGCCGGCGAAACCGCCGAAGGCCAGCATCCCATCGCGGTCATATTGAGCTGCATCGACTCGCGGGCATCGGCCGAGCTGATCTTCGACAAGGGGCTCGGTGATGTTTTCAGCATTCGGATTGCGGGCAATGTCCTCAACGAGGACGTACTGGGCAGCATGGAGTTTGGCTGCAAAGTGGCCGGTTCCAAATTGATCGTAGTGCTGGGCCACACCAAATGCGGGGCCGTAAAAGGCGCTTGCGACCACGTGGAAATGGGACACTTGACGAGCCTGCTCACCAAGATTCAGCCGGCCGTGTACGACGAGAAGACCGAAACAGACGACCGTAGTGCCTCCAATGCAGATTTTGTGGAAAAAGTATCGGTAATCAACGTGAAAAGGACAGTGCAGGGGATCATGGAACGCAGTCCGATTCTCAAAGAAATGATCGAGAGCGGTGAGGTAGGCATCGTGGGCGGCATGCACGATATCGCCACGGGTAAAGTCGCGTTTTTTGAAGATACCCAAGTTATCAAAGGCTAACTTGAGCGACTGCTTCGAATTAGTCAACCCGATTCACCATTCTAATCATTGCGTAAAATATGTTAGGTCTTAAATACGATCGCCAAAATCTGAAAGGTGATTTGCTGGGAGGTATTGTTGCGGGAGTCGTGGCGCTGCCGCTGGCGTTGGCTTTCGGCGTGCAATCGGGGTTGGGCGCGGCGGCCGGACTGTACGGAGCCATCGCGCTGGGTGTGTTGGCGGCTATTTTTGGCGGTACAGCCACGCAGGCCAGTGGCCCCACCGGGCCGATGACGGTGGTTTCGGCTTCGTTTGTCGCCATCGCCATCGCCCGCTACGGCGATCTGGAAAGCGCGATGGGCATGATCGCCGTGACGTTTGTCCTGGCGGGTGTTTTCCAAATCCTCTTTGGCCTGCTGCGCATCGGTACGTACATCAAGTACTTTCCTTATCCCGTCATCTCGGGCTTCATGACGGGGGTGGGGCTGATCATCGTGCTATTGCAGCTGATGCCGTTCGCGGGTATTTCGTCGCCTAAATCCACCCTGGCCGTTATCTCGAACCTACCCGCTCTGTTCACTGACTTCAACCTGGCGGCATTGGGCATCGGCGGGGTAACGGTGCTGATTTTTTATCTTTTTCCTAAAATCACAAAAGCGGTGCCCAGTACGCTCGTGGCCTTGATCGTGGCCACGCTCATTGCTTATTTCCTGAAACTGGACGTAACGATGATCGGCAACATTCCTTCCGGGCTGCCTTCGGTCAAAATCGGCGGCCTGTTCGACATCGAAGCGTCGGCTTACGGCACCATGCTCGAATATGCCATCACGCTGGCCGCTCTGGGTTCGATCGACTCGCTGCTTACTTCGGTGATCGCCGACAACATCACCAAGACCAAACACAGCAGCAACCGCGAGCTGATCGGGCAGGGAATCGGCAACGCTGTGGCGGGATTGTTCGGTGGCGTGCCGGGGGCGGGCGCTACCAAGGGAACCGTCGTCAACATCAATTCCGGCGGCACGACCAGGCTTTCGGGTACGATTCACGGCCTTTTTCTGCTCGTGGTGCTGCTGGGAGCCGGTCAGTTTGCCGCTTTGATCCCAATTCCCGTGCTGGCGGGATTACTGATTCCCGTGGGCTTCAACATCATCGACTGGCGAGCCTTGCGGCATCTGCGCCTGATTCCCAAGGCGGACGCCTTTGTGCTGATCGTCGTGCTGCTGATTACTACGTTCGGCAATCTCATCTACGCAGTAGCGATTGGCGTGGTGCTGGCGTCAGTACTTTTCATGAAACGCTCCGCCGACATTGCCCAGGAAGGTACGCAGCTGACTAAGCTGGAAGATGACGGGAACGAATCCCTGTGGAGCGACGAGAAAGGATTGTTCGAGGCGTTCAAGGGAAAAATCTACATTAAACATTTGTACGGCCCCTTGTTTTTTGGTTTCACCTCCCACTTTCAGAAGCTGGCCAGTGAACTGGACGACGACATCAAGGCGCTGGTGATTCGGATGGATCGCGTACCGCATATCGACCAGTCTGGTTTGTATACCTTCGAGGACGTACTGTTTCAACTGCAAAAGAAGGGCGTTAACCTGCTCCTCGTGGGCCTGCAAACGCAGCCCCACGACAAACTACTTTCCATCGGCATCATTCCTAATCTGGTGCCCGAAGACCAGGTATTCGAGCGGGTCGAAGATGGATTTCAATGGCTCAAAAGCCGCCTTGGCAAAACGGAGGGGCTGCCCTTGTAGTCGGCGGATAGCATGGTAACTTTCTGGCGAGCGAAATGCTCTCCTGCGAGTTCAGTTAAGCTTAAACTCCACCCCCGCCGTAACGCTGCCAAAAGAGCGACGGTTGTTGTGGTTGTAGCGCATTCCGATCGCAAAAGCCGCGTAGCTATCGCATCTTCTTTGGAAACGCAGGTCTACTTGAATCGGGATCGCGGGGAGTCGATAGATTTTATAATCGACATCGCGCCTTCCAGCCAGCCGGTAATAGGGTTCCTGGATTTGCAGTAAGTCTATCCCGATGGAGGGCAATACCGAGAAGCCGTTGTCGGGTGGCGCAAAGCTTCTACCCAACCGCAAACCGTACATCTGATGCCAGTAACGTGGATAGGCAGGTAAAAAAGAAGCTATCCTCTTCGTAAATTTCGGACTACGGAAGGCACCCCCGTACGCTTCGGCTATCAGCTACCGATGTTCGCTCTTTCCATGCGTCGCCTTGCCCTTTTTTCCAGGCGTTTGTTGATTTTGAGCTGCCTTCGCTGGTAGGCTGCATCTAAATCCAGCTTTATGCCCGCCGACAAGCTACCGAAATCACGGTGTCGGTTTTTGGTCCAGCGTCCACTCATCAGAAAAGCCGCGTAGCTCTCCCGCTTGGCCTGGAACTGGAAGTCGACCTCAACGGGAAAAGCGTAGGTACGTATGGTATTGTACTTGATAATCGGTCCAAGAAAACCCGTACCGTCCTGGTAAGAATCAAGTACCTCCAAAGAGCTTACGCCAATGGTAGGGAGCACCGAGAAGCCCGAATTGGGTGGACCGAAGCTTTTGCCCGCGCGCAGCCCGTAACCCGAGTAGCTGACTCGGGGGTAGTCTGACGTGATAATGCCCCGCTTCTCAGGAAATTCAGGACTACGAAAACCAACTCCATGAAACTCGGGTATCAGGTACCAATTGTGCCGGAATCGGAGCGGAACGGCCGCCAGCAGCACCGCCCCGCCACTGGTCATTTCGCTGGATTGGCTGGAAATGCCGAGGCCGAGTTGCAGCGTTGTGTATACTCGTACGGCGGGTTCCTTTTCTGTTTGCAGGGGTTCCGCCCCTTGGCCATAGCTTGAAATCGCCAAACCCCATAGCAGTACGAAGAGTATTTTTTTCATGGCAGTGACAGGTGGAGGATGTCAACCCAACTACATAGCCCGAGCAACCCAACTACATAGCCCGAGTACCCGACCCACGATCGGATTTACGTTTCCATTTGGTGGCAATCGGAAAATAACCTGCTTCGGCGCCAAGGCTCAGGCTCCCGAACTGACGGTGCGCGTTAGGATTCCAGCGCCCGCCCAACACCAGAAAAGTGCGTCCTTCGGGCTTTAGGCGAAATCGCATGTCCAGTTGTAGGGGAAAGGCATAAGCTCGATAGAAATTAATATCACTGGCAGTGCCAAATTTTTGGGATGTGAAGCAACACGGCTCATCGATCAACAGCACATTCACTCCCACCGAGGTTCTGAATGTGACCGCCGGACTTACACTTTGGAAGGTCTTCCCGATTCTTGCACCAAATCCTTGGTACGCTATGCGAGCGTAGTCCTCGCCGAACAAACTTCGCACCTTATCTGGGTATCTTGCACTTCGGAAAGCCATTGAATACATTTCAGGAATCACACTCCAGCCGCGCCCCAATTCAACCGGCACCGAAAACATACCCATAAACGGTGCCCCGACCACCGATTCCCCATCTCCAGAAAGCCCCACGCCGATCGCGGGTGCGAGGTACATTCGGTAGTTCTTTGGTCCCTCAGTTTGGGTTTGAGCGTGCGATGGTCCGACAACAAGCAGCAGCAACGCCAGTATAAGTGACTTTTTCATTGATAAAGATTAGGATTTTTCTATTTGCGCTGTGTGACGTTACGTTTGTCCAAAGACTAAAGCTACGTAACCTGTTTGTTTTCTCTCGAATCGAGTAAATCCTTCCAATCTTACTTAGAACTTATTAAACGGATCGCGTTGCAAACGCGAGGTAATGCAACGCCCGATCGCAGATCGGGGTTAGCGAGGGGGGGCGTTAATTAAAGTTGACAGATTAGCAGTATTATTTTGGCAATTTCCTTACCTCGTAAGTGACGCCCAGCCGCTTCGCGTTTTCCTCCACAGTAGAGTCAAAACCAGCGTCTCTCCTCCGTTGATTGACTCCCGCCGGGTCAGCAATGGGCCATACATAGCATTCGGAACCTTGGCACCGAACTTGCGAACCGTACACCTGTTCTTTTCCTTGATGCATCAACATCCGATCCTGCATCATAGCGACAAGCCTTAAAGGCAACTCTTTTTGCGTACCTGCTTCTTCCATCATCGGAAGATATTCCTCTATGTTTTTCGAATGCTGGATCACATACCACGCTGCCTCATTCGTAGGCGTACCAACGAGACTTGCTCCCGGATACCCGAACTTTTTGAATATTTTTTTGACCCGATCGGCGTTAGACTGGTCGATTGCGGTCATCCTATCGGCTATAAGTTGGTAAACCTCATTACTGGATAGATTATTTGCCTTCGCTAGCGAGTCCTTTCTCTCTGGGCTTTCCATGATCTCTCGGTATAGCTGATCTATGCGATAGATGCTATCGAGCTCAGCTTTTAGTTTGAGATTGATCTGGCCGTAAGCAGATTGGGCGGCTATCGCTAGAAAAATAAGGATTCTAATTTTGTACATATATCTGGGATTAAATATGTCAGGACACCTGTGAGTTAGAAAAAAATCAATGGAGGTAGTCAAATGAAAAAGCTTTGAATAGGATCGCGTTGCAAACGCGAGGAGATACAAAGTTCGAGTCCCAGATCGGGGTTAACGGAAAATCGATAGATTTAGCTTAATTAAGCATAATTTGAGTCGATGAAGGCGGAATATTTTTAGCTATATCTTGAACTATACTACTGCTAGTATAAAGAAAGAAACCATTATTAGTCTCTTGCTCTAATTGTGACAAATATTCTCTTGCCTTGATCGGATTGTATCCATTTGCAAATTGATCTACGATCGCAGTCATGCCCAAATACTCTTTTTGCTTAGCGATTTGAAAGCTCACTGTTGCTCTACAAGCATCGTCAATAAAAACCTTTGTGTTATACCCAGTCACATACATTACAAGAAACGTTCTGTTTGGTCTTCTAATTATTGCATCAAATTTTATAGATTTTAATTCTTCGTTATGATCCTGTAAACTATCGTTTATGGATAAATCACTTTTATAGGTATCTCTCAAAACTTGGTTCACTTCTGAATGGAACCTTCTGGTCACTTTCTTTTCTGACTCTTCTGAGTAATATAACAATTGACTGTTAACAATTGATGAAATATAGTTACTCAGTTCAAAAACTGAGCTAGAAATAAGTTCAAAATTATTAGTATATTTATAGTTATAATGATATCCATTTGTATGTATCATGGTATCCACTCCGAAGGAATCAGAGTATTGATTTTGAACCAATTGTAACACTTCTTTACTTTCATCAAAAATTTGATTATCGTAATATCCTTTGTCTATCCATCCACCATCAGAAATATAATAAAAGCCATTGTTGACGCTAAGGAATACAGAAACAAGATGCCCATTTATAGTAGGAACACCTGTTATGATTTCAATAGTATTTCCGCGCAATTTATAATTAACTAAATTACAGAAATCGCTTTTAATAACATCATACAGTTCTTTTAAATTATTCTCCATGTGGAAAGTCTATGTTAGCATGAACATCAATAAAATCTGATTTTTCTTTGTTCATAATTTCCGTTTGCTCGTACTGTCCAATCACTGGTACATCTTGTTCACTATTTATGTTTGCTTCAACGCAAAAATACGACATTCCGAAGTTTATATCTTTCTCTAATTTTTCTTGATTCTCTTTGATATAATCAGTTTGAATGGCTTGCTTTCTTCCATTCTCATCATAATAATTTATATGTGGTGTATCTATTCTAGCCAAACGAATATTTGAACTATTCGTAGTATAGTGAGCAGGGCCATCAGAATCGAAATAGTATACAGGTTCGGCATTAAAATCCTTCATGAACAATTTAAGTCCATATTTATGATCTCCATTTTTCTTGCTTGCACAGAATTCAATCTCATCATCAGAATCATGAATTATATTAACCTTATTTTCTTTCCAGTGGTGACCTTGCTTGGGTAATAGAACTATTACTTTTTCAGCTATCTCCTTTTCTTTTTCCACTAGACCACTATAAATGGGATAATACAGTTTTATCTTTGCGTTGTATTTTCTTGACATATGAATTACTCTATCGTTAATTTCTAACATTTATCAGTAGGCATCCTGTCATTTGGTTCCACCGGTCGACACGACCATCCTAGAACCCTTAAGGCGGTTCCACAATCTCAGTGTAATATAAAAGGAAGCCCGGACATATCAACCAGGCTCCTGTTAATTTATAGACGTTCAAACAATCAATTCCCAGCCGTCGCTCGGTCAATGTCATTAAGTTAAGAATCAAAGGTTGGAACGCCTATTCTTAAATTGCTTGGGTTTGTTCTTTGTCCGGTATTGGTCGGCCTTCCTGGGGAAGCTCCTGCCGGGCCTGACTGGCTCGATGTTTTGCGCCAGTACGCCTGCCAGATAGTCCAGGGCGTCCCGGGGTTGCTGCCCCAACAGCAGATCCACTATCTTTTCCCTGAGCAGGCTGGCGCTAACGGTGATGTTGACCTGGTAGCGGTGCTTGCGATGGCTGCACCTGTGCTGGACTCGTTCATTGACCTCTTCCCGCAGCAGCGCCTCGAGGTTGGCCACCAGCAGGGTGATGTAGAAATCTTGGGTGATCACTCTTTGGCTCACCCCCGAAAAATGCTCGATGTGCAGGGCGTTCTTCAGGACGTCGAAGCGGGTCTCCACCCCCCAGCGCCGCCGGTAAAGGTCCTTGAAGATCGCCGTGGGGTACTCACCCTGCTCCAGCAACGAGCTGACGAGCACCTCGACCTCCCCGCCGGGCAGGTCCACCCGTACCAGCCTGACGGGCACAGCGGTGTGTCGGTCGTAGGGCCTTGCCGACACGGATTCGTTCTTGCCCGTTTTCAGCTCCAGCAGTTGGCTTGTCGCCCCCGAGCGGACAAAATCCCCCACCGCGTTGCTCCATGTCACCTTGGCCCGCATCACGAAGTCCACGCCCCGCTGGTGGTGCTGGAAGATGAAGTCCAAGGAGGGGTACCCCCGGTCGTAAATCACCAGGTCGCCCGGCCCGGCCCAAGCCAGGTGAGACTCGGCCAGCACCCGCTCCCCGTCAGCGTAGCGGCCCATCTGCCCGTCCAGCACCAAGTCGTTGAGCACGTCGTAGAGCAGCGAGACTCGGGCCTGCACGCGCAGCGTTCGGTGCTGGTTGGCGTAGGTTCCGTAGTGCTGCTCCAGCTCGGCCGTGTGAGGCAACTCGATGATACTGCCATCGATGGCCAGCAGGCGCTTGCCCTGCCACAATTTCACGCCGAGTTCATTGTCAGAATAGAATTCGCGACACAGGTGGTGGAGCCCATCGCGGAAAAACTCGGGCCGGAGCTTCTGCCGGCTTTGGCAGAAGGCGCTGGCCGTCAGGCTGACTGGCTCCTCTTGAATGGTCAGTTCGACTAGCCGTTCATAGAAGTGGTGGATTTCCAGGGCAATCTTTTTGCGTAGGGCTTTCAGCATCAGCGTGACCAGGAAAGGGAAAGGAAGCTTGCGGTTGCGAGTGAAGTCACTCGGTTGCTGTTTGTATTGATCGGCTACGACCTCCACCAGCAAAAAGGAGCGCAGGCTTGTCAACAAGTTAAGATTCGTCTTTTTTTCATTTTGCAATAATCTGAATTTTCCGCTAACTTAATGACATTGATCGCGCGGTTCTACCGAGTGACGACTATCCCATAGCCCTCCGGGCGGTCATCAACCACCCAAACAAATACATTAAAGCAAAGGTCCGATCAACACGACCGAGCCTTTGCTAAAAATTACAAACCCCTCAACTCTCCACCTTCTCCTCGCATTCCACTCCTCCACAAATGGCTGCCGATACAACCTTTTCCCCGTCGCTTTAAAGAACGCATTCGCCACCGCGCCGCCAGTGGGGGGCAGGGCGGGTTCGCCGAGTCCGGTGGGGTCGATGCCGTTGTCGGTGAAATGTACCTCGACCTCGGGGATTTCCTGCATGCGGATGAGGCGATACTTGTTGAAGTTGGCCTGATCGGGTACGCCGTCGGTGAAGGTCAGCTGGCTGTACATGGCGTGGCCGATGCCGTCCACCACGCCACCCATGACCTGCTGCCGGGCGCCGCTTTGGTTGATGACGATGCCGCAATCCACGGCGGCGATGATCTTGGTCAGTTCCGGCTTGCCTGCCTTCATTTCCACTTCGCCCACCTGAGCGACGTACGACAGGTGCGAGTAGTAGAGGCTGAAACCCTGGTTCTTGGTAGCGTCCTTGCCCCAGTTCGATTTCTCGGCGGCGAGTTTGGTTACGGCGATCATGCGGTCCACGTCGTAGCGTACATCGCCCGCTGGGTTTCGCTTGGCTTTTTCCAGGAGTTCCAGGCGGAATTGGATCGGGTCCTTTCCGGCGGCGGTCGCTACTTCGTCCAGAAACGACTGCTCGGCGTAGGCCAGGAAGTTGGTGATCGGCGCGCGCCACGGACCGGTCGTGATGGGCGATTTGTGTTCGGCGGAATCGATCAGCAGGTGATCCACCGCGCCCGCCGGGAAATTATTCTCGCGCGTCGGGTTGCCGGCGTTGATGCCTGCGCCGCGCAGCTTGTAGCCGATCATATTACCCTGGGCATCAAGCGCCGCTTCGAAGCGGTACTTCACCGCCGGACGGTAGTCGCCGCCCGTCATGTCGTCCTCACGGCTCCAGATGAGCTTGATCGGTGCTTTGGTCAAAGCCGAAACCTTGACCGCTTCCATGACAAAATCGGCAGCCAACCGGCGACCAAACCCTCCGCCCATGCGGGTCATCTCCACCGTCACCTTCTCTTTGGGCAGGTTCAGGTACTTGGCTGCTTCCCCTTGCGCGCGCTCGGGCGTTTGGGTCGGGCCAACGAGTTCGGCGCCGTCGGCACGGACGTGGGCGAAGAAGTTCATCGGTTCGAGCGGGGCATGCGACAGGAATGGACATTGGTATTCGCTCTTGACGACCTTGGCGGCACTTTTGAAGGCCTTGTCCACGTCGCCCTCTTTCCGGCGGACGGTATTTTTGTCCGAATTAAGTAGTTCATCGAAAATCCGGTCGTGATCACTGGTACTTTCCAGCTCGGCTTCTTTTTCGTAGTCGATTTTCAGCACCTTGCGGGCCTTCATCACCTGCCAGGTGAACTTGCCCACCACGGCCACGTTGTTGTCGAACGTGACGACGTCTACGATGCCCGGCATTGCTTTGGCGGCGGCGGAGTCGACCGATTTGAGCTTCATGCCGAACGCCCTGGGCCGCTCGACCACGGCAAACAGCATTCCCTCGCGCACGAAATCCAGCCCGAACAGCGGCTTGCCCGTAATAATGCCCTGATTGTCGACGTTGCGAATCGACGTACCGATCAGCTTGAAATCCTTGGGATCTTTCAGCGGCACATCGGTCGGCGTAGGCATTTTGGCCGCTTCCGCGGCGAGCTCGCCATAGGTCAGTTTTTTCTTGGTACCCGTAAGCAGTACCACACCGCGGTCGGTGGTACATTGGTCGGCCGACACGCCCCAGCGCTTGGCGGCGGTGTCGATAAACAACCGCCGCGCCGTGGCTCCGGCCTGGCGCAGGCGCTTCCAGGAGTGTGGAATAGAACCGCTGCCGCCCGCCACCTGCCGCTGAAACTTTTCGGTGTCCAGCGGCGCTTGCGCGACGTGGACCTGCTGCCAATCCACGTCGAGTTCTTCGGCGACGACGATCGGGAAAGCGGTTTTGATCCCTTGTCCCACTTCGGGATTAGGCGAGAAAATGGTGATTTTGCCATCGGGCGCAATGGCCAGGTAGCTGTTGAATTCGATATTAGGAGCCGCAGCTTCGGCCGCCGCGTCGAGGACGGCGGGTTTGGCGTCGGCGTTGCGCCAGTGAAAACCGAGCAGCACGCCACCGCCCGCCGTGGCCGCCAGCTTCATGAAATCGCGTCGGTTGGTATTGGTCAGGTTGGACATGGCTTAGTTGGTTTTGGTGGATGCTACTTTCACGGCTTCGCGGATGCGGTGGTAGGTACCGCAGCGGCAAATATTACCGTTCATAGCGTTTTCGATTTGCTTGTCGTTGGGCTTGGCGTTGCGCTTCAGGAGCGCGGCGGCGGTCATGATTTGTCCCGTTTGGCAGTAGCCGCACTGCGGCACGTCGACCTCGTTCCAGGCAAGTTGCAGGGGGTGGTCGCCTTTTTCGGAAAGCCCTTCGATGGTGGTGATTTTGGCGTCACCTACCGACGAAACGGGCACCACGCAGGAGCGCGCGGCGGCGTCGTTGACGTGGACCGTGCAAGCGCCGCACTGCGCAATGCCGCAGCCGTACTTGGTACCGACCAGCCCGAGGCTGTCGCGCAAAACCCACAGCAACGGCGTGTCCGGCTCGACGTCCGCCTGGTAGGTTTGGCCATTGATTTTAAGATTGTATTGGGCCATGATGGTATTGGTTGGTTTAGTTTTTGGGCTAAAATAACAATTTTTATCGGCTTCGTCCTTGAAATCACGCAATTTGCCATTCTTACTAATTGGTTTCAAGCAGAATAAGTTAGCTTTGGCTTACACAGAATGAATGAATTTCGCACCCTTCTCTACTGCCTGACCTTACTCGCCACAGCGATACTGACCTCTTGCCGGGAGTCTTTTCCGCTTACGCCGGTGCGGGAAAAGACAGTCATTTCGCCGGGAATCGTTTCCGTCGAGCAACCCGAAAATGCTACCGAAGCCACGGTCGTGTTGAAACTACCCAACGAAGGCGAGCGAGGCGTTCGAACTGGAATTGCTTGGCAAAAACGGTACGACGCTACCCCTGATGGCCGGCTCCGACGCTGTGGTAGCCAATTTCAAGCTGCGACCCTACGCCACGCGCTCACTGACGGCGGGCGAAACCTACACGCTGCGCCTGACCTATATTAATGAGCGAAATACGTCCATCGCCCTCAGCCGCGACTTCGTGGCCAGCGCATCCAGCGCCTGGAAAAAGCTCTCGCACGCCCCCATCGCGGGTGGGGACTACACGGGCGCGGCGGTACTGTCACCACAATTCCAGTCCCGCATGGCTGTGTATCAATATGCCAACGCAATTACCTGGAATGTAATGAGGTACGATGGCAAATGGGAAAGCCAAGAGGCCACAAACCCCTTGCCCCGGCACGAAGGCATTCTTTTCGAGTTGCCCTACCCTGGCAACGCCAATTCCGTTTTTCTGGGTTTTGGCTATTTAGATAATGAAAAAGCACCCGGAATGCGGAGCTACTTATCCAACCTTTGGTCGGTCGGCCAGTACTTTTCGCTCGGAACGGGAAGCGCTCAGGTTTTTCATCGCTTCGGCGAAATCCGCTCGACCGTGAAGTACTTCAATACGTCCGAAGAAGTATTCATCCTTAAAGAAAACGACTTGGGTGCAATGTATTCCATGAATTTTCTTTGGGATGAAAAGAAGGTACGGCCCCTCCCGGAGAAGACAGGTTCGCTGACTACGTTTCGGGTCGGTACCACGGGTTATGTGGTCAACCAACTGCCGGGCCGGCCTCCGCATCTTTTCAGCTACGACATCGGGCGCGACCAGTGGGAGCGGCTGGCAGATTTTCCGGGCGAAATCCGCACCGCAGCCACAGGCTTCTCCGCTCGGGGCAAAGGGTACTTTGGCTTGGGGATCAACCAGAACAATAAAGGCATGCGGGACATCTGGGAGTACGATCCCGCAAAAAACGCCTGGAAGTACCATTCCGAGTACCCCGGCCAAGGCCACCGATTGCTCATTGCGCTGTCGGACAATACTAAAGCGTACCTTGGCTGGGGCTACGAAAGCCGGGCTGTGCTGGGCACGGCGGCTAAGCAGCAAGTGGGATGCACTGATTTTTGGGAATTCGCACCTTAGTTGACAGTTGACAGTTGACATACCTGATCTTGTGAAACAGTCTACATTTTTAGTTCTTGTTTGTGTCGTACTGGCTTCCTGCGTCGAGGAGGTGCAGCTGCCGCCGCGTTCGGTGGAATCGCGGCTGGTCGTGGAGGGGCTGATTACCGATGAAGCACCACCCTACGCCATCAAATTGACATTCACGGGTTTATACAATTCGCTTGTTTTTGGGCAGAAAGAAATCCCGCTCGACGGAGCGGCGGTGTTCGTCACCGAGCTGGGCGGGCGTCGGGTGCAGTTGCAGCAGGACCCGGTCAATCCGCTTTTCCATTGGCTCCGCGACCCGGAATTTGTGGGACAAGTAGGCAAGCGCTACCAGCTCGACGTACAACTTGCCGATGGCTCGCGCTATGTGTCGGAGCCTGAATTGCTCAACGCCGTTCCCGCCATCGACCGCCTCTACGCCGAGTACCGGCCGCGTGCGGCAAACGATTTCACCAGCCCCGATTACTACGAAGTACTGCTCGATACGCAAGATCCCGCTACGCCCGATAACTACTACCGCTGGTCGGCCTACGGCTACGTGCCGCGCTTCTCGACGGGTGAGTCGCAGGGCTTTGCGGGCGTCTGCTGCCAGTATTGCTTCTACCCCGTCTACGGCACGGGTTCCGATGTGCAATCCGATGCGCTGATCAACGGAAAGGCCATCAGTCGTCGCTCCGTCCATGCCTCGCCCATCTACTATCCCGGCCAACATTTTATCGAAGTCAGGCAGTATTCACTCACCCGTGGTGCCTACCAATTTTGGACGCGTTTCGAGCAGCAACGTAAGCGGAGCGGTTCCCTGTTTGACCCGCTGCCCGCTTCCATCGAGGGTAACGTACACGATGCCAGCGACAAAGATCGCCTGGCGCTGGGGTACTTCGGGGCATCGGCGGTAGCTACCAAGCGGATGATCATTCCCGGCGACACCCTGAGCGTGCGGAAAATTGAGATCAAGTACAGCGGCGTGTTCGTAAAAGAAGGCAACTGTCAACGGGTTTATCCCCTGGGACAGCTGTTTAAGCCGGAAGGATGGTAGGTTTTAAAGGGGTGAAGGGTGGAAGGGTAAATGGTCAACGGCCCAGTACCAAGTAGGGGCGAACCTGTGTGTTCGCCCGTTGAGCAAGGGTCGGCTAAACCGAGGTATCTCCCCAAAAACAGCTGATGTTTCAAGAAGATAATATGACAAGATTTTCCAAGCGCTGGTTTGCGTTTACAACGCGAACCCCTGTACGGCGCGTTTGCAACGCGCGATTACTGCTAGCGCTCATGGTAATCATGCCATTCGCTGCACTAGGCCAGGGCTGGATTCTGCGCGGACGGTACTGGCCGATTCGACCGGGCAGGTCGTGGCGGGGGCGTCGGTAGAATCAACCGCCTCAAAAGCCGCGACGCTGACCGATAGCGCGGGACGCTTCGCGTTGCCGCTGCTGGCCGGGGAACAGTTGGTGAAGTTCTCGGCGGTTGGTTTTTTTAGTAAAAACCTGACCGTAACCTACCGCATGACGTTGTCAAAGCTGGAAGTACTAGCTGGCGTCCGAAACCAGACAGTTGCGGGAATTGGTCGTCAGCGATCGGGCCCCCGATGCCAACGTGCGCGCCAGCGAAATGGGCGTGGCGACGCTGGACATCAAAACCTTGAAAAACATCCCCGTCGTCTTTGGTGAAACCGACCTCATCAAGGCCCTCATATTGCAGCCAGGCGTCAGCACCGTGGGCGAAGGCGCGGCGGGATTCAACGTTCGCGGCGGCCGCACCGACCAAAATCTGGTACTGCTCGACGGCGCACCGCTGTTCAACACGACGCACCTGTTAGGCTTCCTGAGTAGTATCAACGCCGATGTCACCCGCGACGTGACGCTATACAAGGGCGATATTCCATCGGCCTACGGCGGGCGGCTCTCTTCGCTGCTGGCGATCAACACTCTGAGCGGTAACGAAGAACGCATCCGTTTTTCCACCGGCTTGGGCCTGATGACGGGCAATTTTACCGCCAACGGGCCGATCACGCGCGACAAGCGCCTGACGTTCGCCGCCGGGGGACGCATTGCGTACCCTAATTTCCTCATCCGCCGCTTTCCCGAACCCACCAACCAAAACCGCGCTTTTTTCTACGACCTCAACGGTCGACTCTCCTATCAAATCTCCGCGAATAGTGTAGTGACGACCACGGTGTACCAAAGTCAGGACTCTTTCAAATTTCCCGAAGACACGCTCTACGGCTGGCGCTCCACCACAGCGACGGTACGCTGGAATAAGCGTTTGAGCGAAGCACTTTCTTTTGAGTTGGGCGGAAATCTTAGTCATTACAAATTCAAACTCGAAGGTCTATCGCCGACTAACGAGTACCGCTTCGCATCGGGCATTCGGCAGCACGACGCCTTGGCGCGGCTGCTCTGGACGCCCACATCGGCCCACACCTTGGAAGGCGGCCTGAGCGCGACACAATACAATATCACGCCCGGCGACCTCGCTCCGGTGGGAAATTCCAATGTCATCGACTTGCAGATTTCGCCGGAACAGGCGCGGGAGATTGCCTTGTACCTCTCCGATGGTTGGAATCCTGCGCCCTGGCTATCGGTGCGGGCGGGAATCAGGTACGTGGCGTTTCAAAAACTTGGGCCGGGACGGGTACTGCAGTACGATCCGGCGGTAGGCCGCAACCCGGAGACGGTACTGGACACGTTGCCGTTTTTGAAAGGCGCGA
This sequence comes from uncultured Cytophagales bacterium, assembly GCA_963803495.1. Classification (GTDB taxonomy): domain Bacteria; phylum Bacteroidota; class Bacteroidia; order Cytophagales; family Spirosomataceae; genus Persicitalea. The sequence continues at coordinate 4,190,266 of CAWDMP010000002.1, read as the reverse complement.
CCATCGCCCGCTTCGGGGGTTTCGAGCCGCGGCTGTCGGCACGAATTACGACGGGCAAGACCAGTTCGATCAAGATGAGCTTTACCCGGACCCGGCAGTATCTGCATTTGATCTCGAACACGACGGCCATTTCGCCAGTGGATTACTGGAAACTAGCCGACCGCTTCGTGCCGCCGCAAATAGCCACGCAATGGGCGGTGGGGTACTTCAAAAACCTGAACGACAATGCTGTGGAACTATCGGTAGAGTTTTACCAAAAACAACTGCAAAACCTGGTCGAGTACCGCAACGGGGCCACACTACTGCTTAACCCCCAACTCGAAACCGATCTGCTGCCCGCCACCGGCCGGGCCTACGGCGTAGAAACGAGTATCCTAAAAACCAAGGGTACCGTAACCGGACTGCTGGCCTACACGTACAGCCGCACCTTCGCGCGGGTACAGGCGAGCTTTCCCCGCGACCAGATCAACGGCGGCGATTGGTTTCCGGCTACCGTCGACCGGCCGCACAACGCCACGGCTTCGGTGCAGTGGAAATGGCGCAAGGGCTGGACATTCGGCACCAATTTTGTGTACACCACCGGCCGACCCATCACCTACCCCGATGGTACCTACCGCCTCAACGACGCGATCGTGCAGGATTTTTCGTCCCGCAACCTCGACCGCATTCCCGACTACCATCGGTTGGATGTCGCCTTCACCAAAGACACGCGGCAGCAGCCGGATCAGGAGAAGTACACGACCTGGTCCTTTTCTTTCTACAACCTCTACGCCCGGCGAAATCCGTATTCCGTGTTTTTCCGGCAAAGCGCTACGCGACTGGCCAGCTACCGGTTGTCGGTTTTCGGTACCGTCATCCCAAGTGTGAGTTGGAAGCGATATTTTTGATGTTAGATCGAAAGGAATCAGCCACCCCCGCTGTCCCGCTTGCGCTCCGCGCGCCTTTCGGCCCGGCGTTCCTTGCGCTCTTTTTTTCTTTCCTGCCGCTCCTCTTTTGAAGGGATGTTGAAGGGCAGGGCGTCGACTACTCTTTCAAAAAATGACGCCTCGTCTTCGAGGTAGGGCGCACAATTGAGGCGGCTTTCCAGCTTGTCGGACAGCGGATCGAAGGGTTTCTTTTTGGAATAATATCCCGATCGCACGAGCCGCGACGTGAATTCGCCCCATACGGGTAGCGCGGTGCGGGCACCCTGTCCCTGTTCCAGCGAGCGGAAGCGCACCAGCGGACTCTCGCCCCCTACCCACACGCCGGTCACCAGGCCGGGCGTGATACCGATGAACCAGCCGTCGGTTTGGTTTTGGGTAGTGCCGGTCTTGCCCGCAATATCGAGCGACAGGCCGAAAGTCGAGCGGAGCCGCGCGCCGCTGCCTTCGTTGACCACCGACTGCATCATGTGCAGCATGACGGCAGCGTTGTCGGCCGAGAGTACTTCGCGGTGGTCTTCGGTTTCGTTTTCGCGGAGTACCTTTCCGCTACGATCCATGATTTTAGTGACGTACACGGGCTGACTGATGCGGCCTTGATTGGCGAAGGCCGTGTAGGCCCCCACCATTTCGAGCAGCGACAAATCGGCCGTACCCAGCGCCAGCGAAGGTACTGGCGGCAGGTCGCTTTTGATGCCCAAATCGCGCGCCAGCCGAATCGTGTAAGGTACCCCTACCTTTAAGATCAACTGCGCCGACACGGTGTTGACCGAATTGGATAGCGCCCCTTCCAGGGAGTAGCGGCCACCGTACTTGTTGTCGGCATTTTGGGGTGCCCAGTTCTCGTACTGCTCATAGGTCGTGAGTTTGTTTTCGATGTACTTGCAGGGCTGAATGCCCTTTTGCAGCGCGGCAGCGTACACGATCGGCTTGAACGTGGAGCCTACCTGCCGTTTGGAAGTGACGTGGTCGTACTTGAAAATGCCGTGGTTGATGCCCCCCACCCAGGCCCGTACAAAACCCGTTTCGGGCTCCATCGCAACCAGGCCCGTGTTCAGGAATTTCATGTAATAGGCCAGCGAATCCATGGGACTAACCGTGCGCCTGGTCGCGCCATTGTAGCCGTAGAGCGTGGTAGGTACTTTTTTCTTAAAGGCTTTTTCAATTTCTTCGTCCGAAGCACCTGCCGCCTTCATCCGCCGGTAGCGCACCGACTGCCGCATGGCGTTGTCGAGTACCGAATTGTCTTTCCCCCACGGCATCCGGCCCCGCCAGTGCGCGTCGAACTGGCGTTGCAGCGCGGCCATGCGCCGACTCACGGCCCGCTCGGCTTCGCGCTGCATTTTGGCGTCGATAGTGGTGTATATTTTCAGGCCGTCGGTGTACAGGTTGTAGTGGTCGCCGTTGCGCTTCACCTGGTTTTCACACCAGGCAGCGAGTTCGACGCGCAGCTGTTCGAGGAAATAGGGCGCGAGGTTTTCTTCTTTCTTCCTGGCGGCGACCAATTCTTTCTTCAAGCCCAGATCCAGCTTTTGCAGCTTTTCCGTATTTTCCGGCGTGAGGTACCCGTACTTCTGCATCTGTCCCAGCACGACATTGCGCCGTCTCGTTGCCCGCTCGGGGTAGTTGCGCGGGTTGTAGGAAGTCGTGGCTTTCAACATCCCGACCAGCACGGCGGCTTGTTCGGGTTTGAGCTTTTTGGCGGGCGTATTGAAAAAGTACCGCGCCGCCCTCTCCACGCCAAAAATGGTACCGCCGAACGACACGGTGTTGAGGTACAACTCCAGTATTTCGGGCTTGGTGTACACCGATTCGAGCCGCCGGGCGATGACCATCTCGCGGGCTTTGTTGATGGGCATGTCCAGCATCCAATAATCGCGGCGCGGGTAGAGGTTCTTGGCAAGCTGCTGCGTGAGGGTACTTCCTCCGCCCGAGCTTTCATTTTGCAACAAAATACTCTTGACCAGTACCCGCGCCAGGCTCCGGGAGTCGATGCCGTGGTGTTGGTAAAAGCGCGCGTCTTCGGTGGCTACCAGCGCCTGAATCACCGTCGTGTCGATGTCCTGGTAGGCGATGTTGGTACGGTCGTAGATGAAGTACCTGCCCAGCAACACGCTATCGGCGGAGTATACCTCCGAGGCGGTGTCGTTTCGCTTGTCTTTCAACTCTTTGCGCGAGGGCATATCACCAAAGAAGCCCATAAGGACGAACAGGTAGAAAGCTATACCCGCTAAAAACAGCAGGCCCGAAAACGCGGCGGCAAAAAATAAAAACAGGCGACCCAGCCGTCCGCGACCGGGCTTATTGGCTTTCTGCCAGGTTCTTTTCAAGAAATTTTTCAAAGAAGGGTTGGGGTTGACTTGCTGTTGATGTTCAAACAATTGAAAACGCGGGGACGAAGCGTTTCTTATCTAATTCAAAACGATTGGTTTCTGCTGCCTTGTGGCATCTCGCCCTTTCAGGACTTGGAGGTTTTGATAACTTGTTCAATTGCGCCGGGGCTGCACCCGCCCTTTCAGGGCTTGGAGGTTTTGATAACTTGTTCAATTACGCCGGGGCTGCACCCCGCCCTGTGGTATTGCACCCCGTTGGGGCTATTATGAAAAAGACCTTGTCACTTTGTGGCTCTGTCACTTTGTCGCTCTGTGCCTTTCCCCCTTCAACCCTCATTCCAGCCAATTCATCTTTTCGGTGGGAGCATCCTGCCCAATCGCCGTGGTGATACGCGCTACCATATCCTCGACGGCTTCTTCGGGCGGGAAGTGCATGGGTGGCTTGAACTGCACGGTGATTGTGGTGTTACGTTTCTTGAATCGAAGCCCTTTTTTATCGAAAGCCCGCCGGAAACCGTTGATCTCGACGGGTACCACAATGGGCTGGTTTTCTTTAATGAGGTAAGCCGTGCCCTTGCGCACGGGGGCGTAAGGCTTGGTGGTACCCTGCGGGAAGCTCACCACCCAGCCATGGTCCAGTCCCATCCCGATCTTGTCCTGGGCACTATTGTCGAGATTACGCTTGACGTTTTCGCCCTGCGCCCGCCACGAGCGCTCCACCGTAATAGCCCCGCCGATGCTGAACAACCGAGGCAGAATGCCACCCTCCTGCATGGTCTCGGATGCCGCCACGTAGTAATTGCGCACGCGGGGCGAAAACAGGTAGAACGGCGGCGAAATGGTATCTTTGTACCCCCACTTGACCGCGCAGAAAATGTGGTAAAACGCGATGACATCGGCGAAGTAGGTCTGGTGGTTGGACAAAAACAGCACGCCGTTGTCGGGCAAATCGGCCAGGTGTTCGGTACCTTCGATGCGAATTTTGTTCACCGCCGTGTAGCGGTAGTAGGTCGCCCAGCCGATGATCATAATCGCCAGGCGGCGCACGATGAGCAGATTTCCGAATGGGTCTTTTTCGAAAAGGCCCAAAAAATCGAGCTTCTCAAGCCAGCCGGGCAATACACTGTACGTGGTTTTTGGTTTGAGCATTTTAGTTAATAGCGGGAAAGCCGGACGAATCCTCCGACCCGTACAATAATACACTATTTTAGTGCCAAATCGTAGCGCGGTTGCGAAAGATGCCTATTCATGACGTACAAAACCATGCCTTTTTCGACCCGTCCGGTCACGATCACAAAATTTGGTACTGCGGGTAGCAGTCCTCAAACCGACCTGCTCAGTGTGGAAGAACCGCTCGAAATCGGCATTCGCTACGGCCTGAACCTGACGCCCAAAAGCCTGTCGGTCACGATGCGAACGCCCGGCCACGACGAAGAACTGGCGTTGGGCTTTTTGTTCGGTGAAGGTATCATTCGGCAGTTCGACGATGTTACCGGTACCTTGGCGGAAGGAGAAAACCGCATTTCGGTTATTTTACAAGAAGAAGTACCCTTCGACCCCGGCCAGTTCGAGCGGCACATTTACACGACGTCGAGCTGTGGGGTGTGTGCCAAATCGTCCATCGAAGCGGTGTGGGTGGAGCGCTCCGACACCTATTTACGCCAAACCTGGAAAATCGACGCGTCGATTTTGTATCACCTGCCAGACACGCTACGCCAGCGACAGGCCGATTTCGAAAGTACCGGCGGACTTCATGCGGCAGCGCTATTCACCCAAAACGGCGAATTCTTATTTTTGCGGGAAGACGTCGGTCGCCACAACGCGCTCGACAAACTTATCGGCCACGCTTTACAAACCGATAACTTTCCGCTACATTCCCGAGTATTATTACTGAGCGGCCGCGCCAGCTTCGAGCTCATCCAAAAAGCCGGCCTCGCTGGTATCTCGTTCGTCGCCGCCGTGGGCGCACCGTCCAGTTTGGCCGTCGAGCTGGCCCAGGAAATGGACATTACGTTGGTAGGTTTCCTAAGGCACCAGCGTTTTAATGTGTACACAGGGGCGGACCGGATACTTTAAACTTTAAACTCATCAACTTTGAACTCCTCAAAACATCCTTCCGCTGAAAATCCTGCAAAACTGACCGGGCTGACGCTCGACGAACCTAAGACCGTCGCGGCGGGCGTGACGGCGGTGGCCATCGCGCTCAAAATGGTGGTGGAAGAATCGGGCGTGGTGCGCGGTAACAAGGCTTTGCTCAAAATGAACCAAAAGGACGGTTTCGACTGTCCGAGCTGCGCCTGGCCCGATCCTGATTTCAAGCGCTCGGCCGTGGCCGAGTACTGCGAAAACGGCGCCAAGGCGATCGCCGAAGAAGCCACACAAAGAGCGCTGTGGGCCGATTTCTTTGCCGAGAACTCCGTAGCCGACTTGGCAGAATTATCCGATATGGAGATTGGCAAAAAAGGCCGCCTGGCTGAGCCAATGTACCTGGCCAAAGGCGCGACGCACTACACCCCGATCAGCTGGGCGGATGCTTTCCAGAAAGTCGCCGACCACCTACACGCGCTGGATTCGCCGGATGAGGCAGCGTTTTATACCTCCGGCCGCGCTAGTAACGAGGCGGCATTTGCGTACCAGCTTTTTGTGCGCGAGTATGGCACCAACAACCTGCCCGACTGCTCCAATATGTGTCACGAGTCGAGCGGCGTCGCGCTGAGCGAATCGCTGGGTATTGGCAAGGGTACCGTGATGCTGGAAGATTTCTACGACACCGACATCATCATGATCATGGGTCAGAATCCAGGTACCAACCACCCGCGCATGATGACGGCCCTGCAAAAAGGCAAGCGTAACGGCGCGACGATCATTGGCGTGAACCCCCTGCACGAAACCGGCTTGCTGGGATTCAACGACCCACAAACGGTCAAGGGCGTGCTGAGCGTAGATAATAAATTGGCCGAGTGCTTTGTGCAGATCCGAATGAACGGAGATATGGCTTTCCTGAAAGCAGTGGCTTGTTTATTGTTGGAAGAAGAAGATAAAGCGCCCGGCACGGTACTGGACCAGGAATTTATCGATAGCAAAACTTCCGGCTACGCGGAGTACGCCGCCCACTTGCGTGCTCAGGACGTCGACGCGCTGGCCGAGTTGAGTGGCGTTTCGATGGAAAAAATCCGCGAAGTAGTCGATTTGATCAAGCACAAAAACCGCATCATTATTTGCTGGGCGATGGGCCTGACTCAACACGCCAACTCGGTCGATACGATCAAGGAGTTAGTGAATGTACTGCTGCTCAAAGGCTCCGTCGGCAAGCCTGGCGCGGGTACTTGTCCGGTGCGCGGCCACAGCAACGTGCAGGGCGACCGCACGATGGGCGTGTGGGAGCAGGTGAAGCCCGAGTGGCGCGAAGGGTATTCGGGAAGTTTTCGGCTTCGAAGTACCCGAGAAAGAACGGATTCGACACAGTGGAACCATTCGGGCGATGCACGACGGCCGGGTCAAGGTTTTCTTTTCGCTGGGTGGCAATTTCCTGTCGGCCACGCCGGATACCCAACTACACCGCCGAAGCGCTGAGGAAGTGTAATCTGACCGTGCAGATTTCGACGAAACTAAACCGCAGTCATCTCGTTACGGGGCAAGAGGCGCTGATTTTGCCCACGCTGGGCCGCAGCGATGAAGACATCCACGATGGGGCCGAACAATTTGTGACGTGTGAGAATTCGATGGGCGTTATCCAGGCCTCACGCGGCGTTTTGGAGCCGGTTTCCAACCAGTTGCTCAGCGAAATCAGGATTATTTCCCACGTGGCGCTGGCTACTTTGGGTAAAAAATCAAAGGTTGATTGGGCGCAGTACAGCCGCCATTACGACAACATTCGTAACGACATTGCCCGCGTGATTCCGGGTTGTGAGGACTTCAACCGCAAGGTACGGCAACCGGCCGGGCTACTACCTACCCAACGCCGCCCGCTACGGTGTGTTCGAGACCGAAACCGGTAAGGCGATGTTCAACGTGGCCGAGGCGACCGCCCCGAAGCCCGGTCCCGGCGAGTACCTGATGATGACGATCCGCAGCCATGACCAGTTCAACACGACGATCTATGGCCTGGAAGACCGCTACCGGGGTGTCCACAACGAGCGCCGCGTGGTGTTCATGAATATGCAGGACATCGAGGAAGCGGGCTTTGCGTCGGGCGAGGTAGTGGACCTGCACAACGACCACGGCGGTCGCAAGCGCGTGGCCAGTACTTTTGTGCTGGTGGCCTACGACATCCCGAAAGGCTGCATCGCTACCTACTTCCCTGAGGCCAACGTACTGGTACCCATCGACACCGTGGCCGAGCGTAGCAACACACCGATTTACAAAACGGTACCGGTGAGGGTGGTTAAAAGTTCAGGAGTTTAGAGTTCAAAGTTCATGAGTTTAAAGTACAGGATAAAGACATGCTCGAATCACAACCCAACAACCCGCTTCACGGCGTCAAACTGGAAGAAATCCTGAACCACCTGGTCGAGTCTTACGGCTGGGAAACGATGGGCGAGCTCATACCGATTCGCTGCTTTACGCATGATCCCAGCATCAAGTCCAGTCTAAAATTCCTTCGCAAAACGCCCTGGGCGCGCACGAAAGTAGAAGCGTTGTATTTGAGTGATACGCAGTAAGCCCATCACTCAATAAAATGGGAAGGCAGATTCTTACATCTGCCTTCCCATTTTCAACTTTCAATTCTCAACTAATTCCTCACCGACATCCTGAAAATGGTCGACGTTTTGTACGTCTCGCCGGGGCGGAGTACCGTCGACGGAAATTGCGGCTGGTTGGGCGAGTCGGGGTAGTGCTCGGTCTCCATGCAGAAACCCATGCGCTTGCTATACGTGACGCCCTTGCCTTGTACCGATCCGTTCAGGTGGTTGCCGGTGTAGAACTGCACGCCGGGCTCGGTGGTAGACACGGTGAGTACGCGCTTGCTTTCGGGCTCGAACACCGTGGCGACTTCCTGCATACTACCGCCGCCGGTACGCAGTACCCAGCAGTGGTCGTAGCCCTCCCCTACTTTGATTTGCTCATCCTCGATCTGGTCGATCCCCTGCCCGATGGGGGTAGGATTATTAAAATCGAAGGGCGTGTCGGCCACCGCCCGCAGGTCGCCCGTCGGGATGAGGCCTTCATCGACGGCCACAATGCTATCAGATTTGATGCTTACCACATGGCTTAGTACATCGCGTTTCATGCCCGTGAGGTTAAAGTAGCAATGGTTGGTCAGGTTCACCACCGTCGGCTTGTCTGTCATGGCCTCGTAGTCCATCCTTAGTTCGCCCGCGTTGTTGAAGGTGTAGGTTACTATCACGTCGAGTTTGCCAGGGTAGCCCTCGTCCATGTCGGGACTGGTCAGCATCAGCTTCAGGCCGACGGTGGAGTCGCTTTTCATCTCTTGGGCTTTCCAAATCATTTTATCAAAACCTACCTTGCCGCCGTGCAGGTGGTTGGGGCCGTTGTTGACCGCCAGCGGGTAGGTTTCGCCATCGAGCGTAAACGAGCCCTTCGCGATGCGGTTGCCGTAGCGGCCTACGAGCGCGCCAAAAAACGGATGCCCCTTTACGTAGCTGTCGAGACCGTCGACGCCCAGCACCACATCGGCCATGTTACCGTCCTGGTCGGGTACCATCCACTTCGTGATGATACCGCCGTAGTTGGTGATTTGCACCACCATGCTATCCGAGTTGGTGAGCGTGTACAAGTCGGCCTGCTGACCGTCGGCCAGGGTACCGTAAGCTTCTTTGGTGATGGTAGGTGCCATTTTTTCTGATTTCTCCTGATTCGTTTCGCAGTTCAACAAGGTAGTAGCCGTCAATGCCAGCGCGGCCAATGAAAGGGCGCGCCGGAACGGGTTTTTGGTTAGGCAGGGTTGGTTTTTCATGCAAGATTATTTTTCAAGATTCTGGAAAAGGGTAAGCAAAAGTATAAAAAGCCACGACGCCCGGCTGGCTACTATACCAGCTCCGAAGTACCCCCGGTAATGGTGACGCGATAGCAGGGTAGTTCGATGCCAAAAGCTTCCTGATAGGCCTTCTTCATCATTTTTTCAAAGCGATCGATGCCCGTACGTTTCACCAGGTTGATGGTGCAGCCGCCGAAGCCCCCGCCCATCATGCGGCCCCCCGCTACGTCGGGGTTGGGGCTGGCCTGATCTACCAGAAAGTCGAGTTCGGGACAACTTACTTCGTACAGATGCTGCAAGCCCTGATGGGTAGCGTACATTTCCTGACCAAAACCTGCCAAATTGCCGCTCAGCAGCAGTTCACAGGCGCGGGGTACCCGCTCGATTTCTTCGGTCATGTATTTGCAGCGCTTGTACACGATCAGGGCCCATTTCCTGCTTATGCTCCTCCACCATGGCGGGCGTGGCGTCGCGCAGGAGCTGCACTTCGGGGTAGTACCGTTGCAGGATCGCCACGCCGCGCTCGCATTCCTGTCGCCGCAGGTTGTACTCCGAGTCGGCCAGCGAGTGCTTTACCGTGGTATCACAGAGCACAATCAGGTACTCGTCCATCGGGAACGGGAAGTACTCATACTCGAGCGAGCGGCAATCGAGCCGGATCACCGATTCTGACCGCCCGAACACCGACGCGAACTGATCCATGATGCCACATTTCACGCCCACGTATTCGTTTTCGGCGCTTTGAGCCATCGTGGCGATTTCCATGCGGTCGAGGCCAAGCGCGTACAGTTCGTTCAGGGCAAAGAGCAGGCAGCATTCCAGTGCCGCCGACGATGACATCCCCGCGCCCACGGGTACATCGCCACCAAAGGACGTTTGAAAACCCCCGATCGTCAGCCCGCGCTTTTGCAGTTGGTCCAAAACCGACAATTGGTAAATCGGCCAATCCTGTTCCGGCCGGGAAAGGTCATCGAGCCGGAACTCGTAGGTATCGTCCAGGTCGACGGCATGAAGTTTCACCAGATCGTCATCCCGCTTTTCGATGGCAAAGTACACCGCCTTGTCCGCACTTGCGGGTAGCACAAAACCGCCATTATAGTCGGTATGCTCACCGATCAAATTGATGCGTCCCGGCGAGCGGAACAACCGAGGGTTGTCTCCATATTTTTCAAGAAAAGCTTCCCGAATCCGGGCGGGTGTAGGGTCAAATGGCATCAGATTTTAAGTTATTAATAGTTAGGTTGTTAAATATTAGGTTTTAAGAGCCATCTCAAAAGAAAAAGCATTATCCACTATCCACTATCAATTGTCAACTAATTCAATACCCTCTTGCCAGATCCACTTCACTTTCGATAGGGTCGCCGTTGCGGAGGTTTTTAATATTTCTGATAAAAATATCCACCTTACCCACATGTTCCTCGGCCTGTCCTCCGCCGGTGTGCTGGGTCAGGATCACGTTGGGAAGTGTCCAGAGGATGTGGTCGGCGGGCAGCGGTTCGCGCTCGGTTACGTCCAGTACCGCTCCGCTCAGGTGTCCGTTTTGGAGGGCCTCGATCAGGGCTGCCTCGTCGGTGGTATTGCCGCGCCCGACGTTGGCGTAGACACTGCCGGGACGCATGGCAGCGATCAAGTCGCGGTCCACGTAGTTCGCGGCCGTGCCTGGTAGCGTGTTGATCAGGATATCGACCTCCGGTAGTGCTACCATCAGTTCGTTTTTGCTATGCAGCTCAGCCTCAGGATGGGTACGCGCCAGCGTCTTGACCCGACACCGGTACCCGCCCAGAATCCCGCGCACCGCCGTACCGATGGTTCCCCCACCGAGAATCACCACACGCTGCCGGTCCATCACCCCCAGGTGGGTACGCATGGCGTGGCCGACCCACTGGTTGTTTTGCTTGAGCAGCGTGAGCGCATCCAGGCCGCGGTACAGGGCCGCGATACCGCCCACGATGGTTTCGGCGCAAGGCCGCGCAAACCAGTCGCCCATGTTGGCGACGCGGGCCTTGAGCACGATACCCTGGTACTTATCGAATCCCGCCGAATCCAGTTGCAGGTAGGCTAGCTGGTCGGGGGCATCGGTCAGCCATTCGGTGGGTACGTTGCCCAGTACCACGTTGGCCTGCCGGAAGGTCCTCCTTGCTTGTTGGTCGGAGTCGCTTTCCTGGCGGACAATGAGTTCGTCGTCGGCTTCCGCGACTTCGCGCAGTCTTGCCTCCAGTTCTTTGTCGAGCAAGGTGTAGCTATATATTCGCATTTTTATAGATCAAGATGAGGCAGGAAGGGCCAGAGTGGGCTTCCTGCCTTGCAAGTATAGCAAGTTTTTTAGCAAAGCCAGTTAAAAAATTCTTGATACCCCAAAGGATAAAACGCTATCTTGGATTTCTGAGCCAGACATAAGCCAATGGTCGAAAGACGACAATTTTTCCAGTCGCTTTCAACTCCCTTGCCGTAGGATTCATCCTATGTATGCGCAGGAAAAGGCCTTGCAAATACGGGAATATGTAATGAAGAAAGGCAGGGAGCAGTAAGTCACACCCTTGTGCCTACCAGACTACAAAACAATAAATACCGCGCCTGGTCAAGCCAGGCGCGGCGGGTGTACCAAGCCTACCACGACGGCACTAGGGAAAGCGAGAGGCTAGCTGTGCTCTGGCTGTTGAATGACAGTAGGCTATGGTGGTCAAATGATCACTTGGGACGCTCTCCACTGGACGCCAAGGAGGCTGGCATGAGCGCGTTGATGATAGTCGATCGAAGCGGGGGCAAAGTATGGAGATCGGGTGCAATTTTAGCTACGCTAGCTATCTGTGTTGCCAGACGAATCACCTGACAAAATTTCGAATACTATTTCTCGAACAGAAGATTCAATCTGAAATAGGGGTTGCCATCGAAGCTTACCTGATAATCAGAAACAAAATGTGTGCTTTTCCGATAGTAGTCCGTCGAGATGATCTGAGCGCCTGATTTACAGGCCGCTTCAAACTGGCTCTTGTCGTTATTCCGTGCCTGCACTGTATTGGCATCCGCCCTGGTGCGGACGATGTACCCTTTGCTTACCAATTCCTGAATTTTCGCCTGATCCTTGTTTGGATCATTCATGATCAGGATAGCCGCTTCCGGTGTTCCCGGCTCCGCATTCGCAAACAACACGCGGTCTTTGAGCGAGGGATGGCCCAGGACATAAGCATCTCTTTTTCCACCGGTCTCATCGAGGATCAAAATAAACTTGCCTCTTGCTTCCTGCAACTTAGGCCAGTTCTGATTCAGTACGGCTTTCTCCAAAGTACTGTAGCTTCCGCGCACTTGGTCGGGGGTGATCAGGTTTTCGACGCCCAACTCATCCCGGACAACTTGGTCCAATTCATCCAATACCTCAGAGCTGAACTTCTCCGGGACGGTGAAGCCCGGCCTTTTGGTTTCATCGTCCTTGGCATTGATGGTGATGAAGACAGGATTGTGGTCAGGATGCTGCTCCGACCATTTTCTCAGATCCTGTAGGCAGCTTTTCAACGTCAGATAATGGCTGCGGAAGTCTATCTCCTGGACGTGGAGTATCTTGAAGCCAGGTTCCATCATCTGCCTCTCAGGGTCGTACGCTGCCTGGTTTTTCACCCAATCCAGCCCCTTAGGGTGCGCATACTTGCCCCCTTTGGCATCTGCGTAGACGTCGATCTCCAGGTTTGACAGGCCCATTTCAAGCTGGTCGATGATGCTGATGTGGCTGTAATCCAGGCTATTCGCCAGATCCTCGCTGGTTTGTCTCAGCATCTGTGACAGGCCGGGATCGATGGCCTGTTTATAACTGTTGTGGGACCCAATCACCTGGATGTGGTTAAGGCGCACTTGCCCTAAATCCCTCTTCCCAATCTTGGCTTGCTGGGCCTCGACAGTACCTGCTGACAACAGGATGCCAACCAGCATCATCATGATTTCTTTCATTGTTCTAACCTTAATAGCCTCGGTTTTGCACCAGGAACCCTTCTTCGCCGGAAGCACCATCGATTGCCCGTTGCGGAATCGGGAACAACCGCTTGCTGACATCGCCGTCGGTCTTACCGGTCCAACCGTTTTCGTATTTGCCAAAACGTATCTGGTAGTTCCTCCTGAACCCTTCCCAGTACAACTCGAATCCCGATTCACGGAACAATATATCCGGGTTAATGTTCCCCAGGGCACCGGGCGTCTGATCGGGACGGGCCTTTCTGGACGCTCTCAGGGTATTTACGTCGGCCAAGGCCCCGGCATTGTCGCCATTCCTCAGCTTCGCCTCGGCCCGCATCAAATAAATCTCTCCCAAACGGATCAGAACCAGGTCTACACTACTGTAGCTGCAGCAATTGGGAGCCGTGTGGCTGAACTGGTATTTTGAAAACCGATAACCTGTGTTGTGCAGACTACCCGGACCGGTAAAATCAACGTTGCGCGTATGGTCGACATAGGTCAGGTTGGCGCCACTGGTCCTTCTATTGATGATAGGGTATATCCTTACCTTGCCGTCGTCGCAGGTCAGAATCCTGCCTCCTCCATCTTTTCTTGGGCCCCAGATCACCCCGCGAAGTATTCCCCTGTCGATCTCGAACTTTGTGGGTTCCTCACAATAAAAGTGCTCCGAATCATTCGATGGATTTACCTGGCTGAGATCCCTGAGGGCGCTGGGAATAACCGTATTTTCTTTAAAGAAACGGGCATCGGCAACGGCTGGATCCACATTGCCGTAGGCATCCACCCAGGTCTGGTAAAAGTCCGGGGTAACCGCCGCTGCATCCGTTCCACGTGTGTTGGGAAATTCCGGTCTCGGAACCTGATCACCGGATATAGACCAGTAGGCCCAGCGCTGGTGGTCGGTTTGCAGTACCCCCCTTTGGTCAAGGGCGAATATGAGTTCGGGATTGGTGTGGTTGTCGTCACTGAACAAATCGAAATATTCGGGGGATAACGAATACGTTCGGGAGATAATCTCGCTGGTGTACTGTATGACCTTATCCATATCCTCCTTTTTAAAAGTCGGCGTACCATACGGATCGCGGTATACGGCAGCATTCAGATACAGCCGTGCCAGCAAAGCCTTCACCGCGTCCCGGGTTATTCTGCCCGGCCCCTTGTCGTTACTGATGACATTGACCACCGACAGCAACTCGCTCTCAAGATAATTCATGGCTTCCTGCCCCCGTAAAATTTCCGACCTTTGATTGGCAAGCTCCTTCTTGAAAACCAGGCCCCAATTGTCGAGGGCCAGCATATTGAGGTATGCTTTCATGGCCACCATTTCATAGTATCCGTCCTGGGCTCCCGGATTACCGGTTTCTGCTTCCAGTTTCAACCTTTCCGCCGCGATGACCGCTCTCGATAGGGTCAGGGTTATCTGAGTCCAGGTGTCCCCCACCAGGCTGTTGCCGGGGGTCATCAGGTGCTGGTGAACCGCGATGAACTTGCCGCCGTCAAACCAGTCTGTTCCCCCGCGGTAGGGAAGGATGGCTTCATCGGAAGCAATCTCCTGAAGTCCAAAGTTGACCGTGTGCAACCACACGCCATGCCGTAGAAGACCGTATACCGGCGCTATCGACCCACTTACGGTCTCGGCCTGGCCGGTTCCGGTCAGCGACTCGTCGAAGATTTCCTCATTGAGATCGGAACAGCTGAAAAACGTGAACAACAGCGCAATTACCGGCAGGCTTTTGTTGAATTTTGTATTTTTCATAATGTCTTCTTGTATATCACCGTCGAATTAAAAGTATGTTTTTTGTTTTTTTAGAAGGTAAGGTTGACGCCGAGCAGGAACGTTCTCGCCCTTGGGTACGTGAATCGGTCGATACCGAAAGTCTGGATTCCCCCCAGGGCAGATCCCGTATTGATTTCAGGGTCGAACCCTGAGTAATTCGTTATCACAAACAGGTTCTGACCCGTCAGCGTGAGGCTGATGCGCTGGAAGGCATTCCCCAGTCTGCTCCCGGTCAGGTTCCAGTTATAGGCCAGGGTGGCGTTGTTCAATCTCAGGAAAGAGCCGTTCTCCAGGTACCGCGTCGACACGGTATTGGCATTGCTCAGTATCTCGTCGGGGTACTCCACGGCGAAATCGGTAGTGTTGTTGGATTTGGCCAGCTGTGCCTTGCTGAACAGGGTCATGGTCGTGTGGTTGTAGACCTTGTTTCCCGCCACGCCATTGAAGTTCAGACCCAGGTCGAAAGCCTTGTACTCGAAATTGAGGTAGTACCCATAGATCAGTTTGGGAATCGCACTGCCCACCACAAGACGGTCGTTGTCCAGCACCTGACCGTCTCCGTTGGTGTCCCGGAATAGGTTCTGGCCATTCTCCGCCCTGATGCCGTCAAACTGATACATGTAGAATGCCCCGATCGGCTCATTGTTGACATACCCATTGATGGTCGCGCCCGTCTGGCCCGACCCCTGGGCCGCCCCCGTTGCCAGGATCGCATAAGGCGAGTCCTTCACCCGATTCTGGATATAGGTGATGTTGCCTCCCACATTGTAAGAGAAAGCGCGCTGTGGATCACTCCGGTAGTTCAAGCTCAGTTCGACCCCGTTGTTCTGGATGATCATGTTCGGGATGTTGTTCCAGAAGGTGGAGGTGGGCTGAACGGGATCGCTGGGAACGACTTCCAGAAGTATGTTGGAGGACTTCTTGTTGAAGTAGTCCAGTGTCCCCGTCAACCGGGAATTGAACAAGGCGAAATCAACGCCCGCGTCTATTTGAGTGGACACCTCCCATTGCAGGTCTGGGTTGGCCAATCGTGTGAATATGATCCCGTACGGATATTTTTCCAACGAAGTACCATTGGTACCGATGGGATACGTGCTGATGCTTCCTGCACCGGTTTGCAATCTCTCCTCCAGGTAGCTGGCTTTTGTGATCTTGGAAGGAATCTCCTGGTTGCCGGTCCGGCCCCAACTTGCCCGCAGTTTCAAATTGTCGAAAACCGAATTGGTCATGAAATCCTCATTGCTGATGTTCCATCCCAGCGCAAATGAGGGGAAAAAGCCGTATCGGTTATTCTCTCCAAACTTGGAGGATCCATCGGCGCGCATCGTGCCGGTAAACATGTATTTATCGGCGTATACGTAGTTCACTCTGCCGAAGAAGGATTGCAGCTCGTTTTTGGTGGCCCGCGAACTTACCGAAGTAGGAAACGCTGCCGTACTGGTGTGGTCCTGGTAGATGGGCTCGATGTTGTTACTTGCAAAACCACGGTAGGTCGTTATCCTGGTTTCGTCCCTGAATTCCTGAAAGGAATGTCCCGCCAATACCGTGACATTGTGAACATCCCGGTCCCAGTTATAGGTAAGCGTGTTCTCGATAAGCTGGTTGGTGTTCCCGCTCGCGGCAAAATCCAATACCCCGTTGGAGACGTCAGACTCGTTGACGACTGCCGGATAGGGCTTGTACTGCTGGTTCCTGTCGGTGGCGGAGTAATCGACCCCGAAGTTCAACCGGTAGGTGAGGCCGTCGACCACCTCGAAAGACGGTGATATGCTCGCCAATATACGGTTGCTAATGGCATTATCACTGAACAAGTCGTACCTGGCAAGTGGATTCAGGGCATTGGTGTTCAACAGGGTGGGCCTGCCGTCCGTGTAGGGAGCCACCGTCGGGTTCAAACTGAGCATATCGCTAATGGTGGACGTAATGCTCGGGCGTAGGTTTTCGGTGCGGGAAGCCGTAAGGTTATAGTCTATGCTCAGTCTGCCGTTGAACGCTCTTTGGTTCAGGTTCAGCTTTCCCGAATAACGTTTCAACCGGCTGTTTTTAAGAATTCCTTCCTGATTCTGGTAGCCCACCGATGTGAAGTAGGAAAAGTTCTCACTGCTGGCTCCGCTCATGGACAAATCCAGATTGTTCGACACTCCTCGCTGCGTCAATTCATCCTGCCAGTTCGTACTCGCGCCAAAGTCTTCCAATGTTCCCCCCACGGCCGCCACTTGCCTGCGGAAAGCGGCGGCATCAAAAACATCTATTTTGTTGGCCATGGACGACACGGCGGTGGATGCCACAAAGTTGATTTGCGGTTTCCCCTTTCCTTTTTTGGTGGTAATCACCACCACCCCGTTTGCTGCCCTGGAGCCATATACCGCCGTCGCACTGGCGTCCTTCAGCACATCGATGCTTTCAATGTCGTTTGGGTTGATAAAATTGAGGGGGTTGGTGGAAACGCCCGTCGAGGAATTGTCCAGCAGAAATCCATCGACTACGTAGAGTGGCTGCGTTCCCGAACGCAAACTGCCGATCCCCCTGATAATTATGTTCTGCGAGGCTCCGGGTTCACCGCTGTTGGCGGCGATGGAGACGCCGGCCAACTTGCCCTGCATCAGTTCACCCGGATTCGTCACGACGCCCCTGTTGAAATCCTCCCTGCTAACGGAAGCAATGGCACCGGTAACATCCGACCTTTTCTGGGTACCGTACCCTACCACGACGACCTGTTCCAGTTGTTTCGTGTCGGCCGACAGCAAAACGTCGATGGTAGGGTTGGTTACGACAACCTCCTGCGTCTGGAAACCGACCATTGAAAAAACCAGAGTCTCGTTGCGGTTTGCTAAAATTGTATAGTTTCCACTCGCATCCGTTGTCGTTCCGTTCGAAGAATTCTTGACTATTACATTGACACCGGGCAGGGCTCCCTTCTCATCCCGTACAGTCCCCGAAACTGTGATTTCGTCACTCTGCCCGATTTGCTGGCCAATACACAGTGTTGCGCTGATCCCAGTATACTTAGCAGCGAATGCATCGTTCAAGACGGTTGTTGCCGTTCCACAGAAAGCTGTTGCAAGTAAAATGAGTCCTAATTTAGAAGGCGTGTTGGATAATTTTTTCATAGGATTTAATTTAGAAGCTGCTTAAAAAATTTAGCTAAGTGTCTATTGTTTCCGTAGTCATTTTATATTATTTCAAAATGTTGAATGAAAATATCTAAAACACCTCTGTGATAATTTAAGTCAATAAAAAGTGATTTTGGATCATGAAATGATGCCTTGAAACACTTACCATGAAGACACCTGCACACTTTTTTGTAGCTTGGGCAACTTACATGTCTTGCAACTATGAAATGTTTTTCCAAAAAATTAAACAGAGACAGGCTCTATTCAGTGAAGAAGTATTTACTGCAAAAGAAGCGAAGGAATGTTGCCTGGTTAATTTCTTACTGTTATGTAATTATTAACGATGCCTGAAACTTATTATCAAAGTGTTAATAGTAAAAAAAGGGTGGGACTTTCTCAGGTTGCCGCTGGGTGAGTAAGTCCGCCGACCTTGGCAAGGCGCCATAGTCATTGCTTTATAATCTGGCAACCATAAGGGTATGACTAACTGCTAATTACCTTTACCTATATTCACAACCTCATTTTTATGAATATGAAAAACTTTCTACTACTAGGCCTTTTAGCGCTTCCCTCCTTCCCGGCGGTCGCGCAGGTAGCGGGGCGCTGGGAAGGAAACGCTGAGGTGAGCGGCAAGGCGTTGCTTATCGCTTTTAACATTTCTGCTTCGGGAGCGGACGCTTTTTCGGCCACGATGGATGTACCCGCGCAGGGAGCCAAGAACGTCGTATGTGACGAAGTGCGCGTCGAGGGCGACAGCGTGTTTATATACATCAAAATGGTGCAAGGCCGCTACGCGGGAAAGTTCGACGCCGCTCGTACAAATACCACGGGTGCGTTGACCCAGGGAAAAGCATTCACGATCCCGCTCGATTTGAAACGCACCGGCGAGGCCGTCGCGCTGAATCGTCCGCAAACGCCCAGGCCGCCTTTCCCCTATCAAAGTGAGGAAGTCGAGTACGACAGCCCGGACAAAACCGTCCACCTCGGCGGTACCCTCACCGTGCCACCGGGGGCGGGGCCTTTCCCGGCCGCACTGCTCATTACGGGCAGTAGCTTGCAAGACCGCGACGAGAGCATCATGGGCCACAAGCCTTTTCTGGTGATCGCCGACTACCTCACGCGGCGCGGCATCGCGGTACTGCGCGTCGACGACCGCAACATAGGCGTGTCGACCGGTCCGCGCGATGCCACTTCGGCCGACTACGCGCAGGATGCCATGGCGAGTCTTGAATTTTTAAAAAATAGAAAGGATGTCGACCCCGGTAAAATTGGGTTGATCGGCCACAGCGAGGGCGGCATGATCGCGCCGATGATCGCTGCCGCGCGCCCCGACGAGGTGGCGTTCATCATCTCACTGGCCGGGCCGGGCGAACCCATCATGGATCTGATGGGCCAGCAGAACGCCGCTAACTTAAAGAGTATGAAAGTGCAGGATTCCCTGGCGGAGGGCTACGGAGCCATGATGCGCAACCTGATGGAAGCCGCGGTGACTGAAACGGACACCGCTCAGTTGACGAAGAAAATGACCGAGGTGGTGAGTGCCTGGCGCGAAAGCGTGCATCCCAATATCGCCACCACGCTAGCGGGTATTTCTGATGCGGCGTCGGAAGCACGATTCGTACAGACTATGATGAAAGGATTGAACGATCCCTGGACCAGGTACTTCATTGGCTACGACCCAACCGACAACCTTTCCAAAATCAATTGTCCAGTACTGGCCCTCAACGGCGGGAAGGATATTCAGGTGCTGGCCGAACCCAACCTGGCGGGCTGGGAAGCGGCGGGTGAAGGCAAAGATTTTACGGTTGAAGAAATTCCCGGCCTCAATCACCTTTTCCAACAGTGCGAAAAATGCACCGTAGCCGAGTACGGGGAACTCACGGAAACGTTTTCGCCCGAAGTACTGCAAATCATGGGTGATTGGCTGGCAGAGAAGGTTTTGAGGTAGTGAATTACTGCCTTACTTAATACTCAAAGGTTTAGCTACGTCATCTGGTTAAGGCTTTCGCCTTCAGATGCATTGCGGCTCCATTGCCTTGGGCTTCAGCCTTTGGGCCGATTCTCAGGCATCCCCAGGCTAAAGCCCGGGGCAATGGAAGTACTGATTCGGCAAGTGTATTCAATGATATTAAAAGCAGTTTTCAAAAGTCAACTAGCCAGATTTCGCCGTGCTTCATCACAGTGCCATATAGTAGTCGACTTCTTGGATAGTCAAGAAATCAGTACCGTTGTCCTGAGCCGCCGCATCTTCAATATCGCTCTCATTTACTTGAGCAGCCAAGTACTGACGAATAGCATCGACAACCACGGTGTCGCGGTCGCTTTTAAAACTGTTCAACTCATTGGCTAAATCAGCAGGAATGTTTAGACTGAGTAAAGGCATAGATTTGCTTTTTTTTCAAAAATACAAATTTGCACCAGCATTGTAAATCCAAAACTCGTAGCACCCTTAAGCTAAGCGCTCACAAACGGCATCTGCCCGTTGTAAGTCTCGTCTTCGACTTGCTTGATGAGAAAATCGGCCAGGTCGGCGCGGGTGAGTTTCGTGCCCGAATTGACCCCGACCCAACCTACGCGGTACTTGCCTTCGGCGGGGTCGTTGGTCAGGCGAGGGCCACGCACGACCACCCATTTAAGTCCACTCTCGCGTAGTACTTCGGTATGTTTTTCGGCGTCCTTGATGACTTTTGAGAAAAAGGTATTCATGATAAACCCGAAAACTTTGTCCGTAAATTTAGGCTGGTCTTTTTCGGGAAAAGGTACCGCCCCACCCGACAGCGAAATGATACGCTCGACGTTGTGCTGCTTCATGGCGGCTACCATGTTGCGGATGCCGTCGGTCTGTACCCATTCGGGTGAGCCCTTCACATGCCCGATCAGGCTCACGACGAGGTCGGCACCCAGGATGGTACCGTTCACATCGGCGGCGTTGAGTACGTCGCCGACAATTAGTTCCAGGCGATCGGATTTTTGGGTGACTTTGGCAGCATCGCGCACGAGGGCTTTGATGGTGTACCCGGCGGCGAGGGCTTTTTCCAAAAAGGGCTGACCGCTTTGGCCGGTGGCTCCGAATAGGGCGATGGTTTTCATAGGAAGGATAAAATGTTGATTTTTGCTTAGCCTAAAACAAGTACTACTTTCTGAAAAGCCTGTTTCTCAGTGTTATGTTCCAAAAAATCGGTTTATTTAAACAAATACCCCCTATTCCCCATGGAAAACCAACTCATGAACGAAGTACCTTCGCTCGACCTGCACGATTTCACCGCCGGCGATCCCGAAACTAAGGCCCAATTCGTGGCCGAACTCGGCGCGGCCTTCAACACCATCGGCTTCGTGGCGATCAAGAACCACGGCCTCACCGAAGAAATGCGCACCAAACTCTACGAGCAGGTGCAGCAGTTTTTTTCGCTGCCGGAAGCAGAAAAAAAGAAGTACGAACACGAAGAACTTTTCGGACAGCGCGGCTACATCGGTAAGGGAAAGGAAACGGCCAAAGGCTTTAAGGTGGCCGACTTGAAGGAATTCTACCACGTCGGTCAGCCCGAGCCAATCGAGGGTATGGTCGCCAATGTCTTTCCCGACGATATGCCCGGCTTCGAGGCCTATACCACACTGGTGTACCGGACTTTTGAAAACACCGGGCGTACGTTGCTGCAGGCCCTGGCGCTGTACCTCGACTTGCCCGAGCACTACTTCGACGACAAAGTCGAAAACGGCGACAGCATCTTGCGGGCGCTGCACTACTTCCCGATTCCCGACCCCGACGCCCTACCCAAAGACGCCGTGCGGGCCGCCGCCCACGGCGACATCAACCTCATCACGCTGCTGATGGGGGCCAGCGCCGAGGGGCTGGAAGTACTCCGGCGCGACGGGCAGTGGATCGCCATCACGGCCCTGCCCGACCAGATTGTCGTCAACGTGGGCGACATGCTCGACCGGCTGACCAACCACAAGCTCAAGTCGACGATCCACCGCGTGGTCAATCCGCCGCGCGAGAAAATGGGGAGCTCGCGCTATTCTATTCCGTTTTTCATGCACCCGCGCGGCGACATGGACCTGACCTGTCTGGAAGATTGTGTGGACGCCGAGCACCCCAGGATGTACGTCGACATGACGGCGGGCGAATTTTTGGATGAAAGGTTGCGGGAGTTGGGGTTGAAAAAATAAATATATACCCCTCTCTATGCGTCGAATTCGATACATCATTTTCCTGAAAGATGTGCTGGTGCTGGCCTTTACCGCCTTCGGTGGGCCGCAGGTACATCTGGTGATGATGCTCGACTTGCTGGTGATCAAGCGGCGGTACCTCACCGAAGAGGAACTGCTGGAATTGCAGGCACTGTGTCAGATCTTGCCCGGCCCTACCTCCACGCAGACCATCACGGCGCTGGGCTTTAAGATCGGGGGCGCGGGACTGGCCTACATCACGGTGCTGGTGTGGTCGCTGCCCGCCATGACGCTGATGACGCTGGCGGCGCTGGCCATTTATTTTCTGGAAAAACGGAATATCTCGCTGGAATTTGCCCGCTTCGTCGGGCCGATGGCCGTGGCGCTGCTCATGCACGGCGGCTACCGCATCGGGCGGCGGGTGGTGCGCGACCGGCAGGGCGTCGTTCTCCTGATCCTATCGGCCGTGATCGCCTTTGTATTTCCATCGCCCTACGTTACGCCCCTGCTGGTCATTGCGGGGGGCGTGGTCGCTTCGCTCAACTATCAGCAACACGCCAAGATGGAGAAGACCCCGCTACACATCGAGTGGTCCAATTTCATTTTGTGGCTGAGTGTGCTGGTAGGCGCGGCGGTACTGGGCGCCGTGACGCAGTCGCTGCCCGTGCGGCTGTTCGAGAACTTCTACCGAAACGGCAGTCTGGTGTTCGGCGGCGGACAGGTACTCATCCCGATGCTTTATAACGAGTTCGTCGAGTTCAAGCACTACCTCACGCAGGAAGAATTCCTGACAGGCATGGCCCT
Organism: uncultured Cytophagales bacterium; assembly: GCA_963803495.1. GTDB lineage: Bacteria > Bacteroidota > Bacteroidia > Cytophagales > Spirosomataceae > Persicitalea. The sequence goes on along the minus strand of CAWDMP010000002.1, from coordinate 4,167,269 downwards.
GACGCAGGTGGTACCCGGTCCGGTATTTTCGATTTCGACCTACGTGGGGGCGATGTCGATGCAGCATCAGGGCGTGAGCGGGCAGATTGTTGGGGCGCTGGTCGCGACGGTGGGGATTTTCCTGCCGGGTACCTTCCTGATATTCTTCGTATATCGTTTCTGGGATCAGCTCAAAAAGTACCGGGGCGTGCGGGCTTCGTTGCAGGGCGTCCACGCCACGAGCGTCGGCCTCACGCTGGCGGCGGCGGCCACGCTCTTCGTGCCGATGGCTACGAGCTGGGTATCGCTGGCGACGGTACTGGGTACTTTGGCGCTGCTTTTTCTCACCAGATTACCGCCTTACGTTTTGATTCTGGGCGGGTTGGTGTTGGGGGTGTTTTTGGGGTGAGAAGGGAGCGTATAAATATTGAGCGATTATTCAAGCACTTTCTGTTAGCATTTGTGTTTTCAACTGAAAAGCATCAAATTTGACAGGACCATTTACACCAATCATGAAACTCCACTTTCCCATTGTCATCGAACAAGATGAAGACAGTATCTTCATCGCTTCCTGCCCCACCTTCAACGGTTCTCACTTTTACGGCAAAACTATTGATGAAGCCATGACAAACATTAAAGAAGTAATCGAAATTTGCCTCGAAGAGCAGGTCGTAGAATCCTCTAATCAGCTCCCGTACCTAATCTTACTATGAAAAAAGCCTTATTGCTGCTCGCTGCCCTTATTTTTTTCCAAACCCAAACTACCCAAGCCCAAACCAAACCCGAGTTCCTGCGCCTCGACGCCTCCCGGCAAGCGTGGGTCGACTCGGTGTTTAAGAGCCTTACGCCCGACGAGCGCATCGCGCAGCTCATTATGGTGGCGGCGACCTCCGACGTCAAGCGTTCGCTCATCGGTACAGAGCGTAGCAATCCCGACTACGTCAAGAAGTTGATTCGGGAGAATAAAGTCGGCGGCGTGGTCTTTCTTCCAGGGTGGTCCCGACCCGCAGGCGCGGCTGACTAACGAGTACCAGGCGCTCTCCAAAACGCCGTTACTGGTCGCGATGGACGCCGAGTGGGGCCTCGCCATGCGCATCGACAGCACCGTGCGCTATCCTTACCAGATGACGCTGGGCGCGATGCAGGGGCATGACGACCTGATTTTCGACATGGGCGCGCAGCTGGCCCGGCAGATGAAGCGGCTGGGCGTACACGTCAACTTTGCCCCCGTGGCCGATGTGAACAACAATCCCAACAACCCGGTCATTAACTTCCGGTCGTTTGGCGAAAACAAGTACCGCGTGGCCGAAAAGGCGCTGGCCTACATGAAGGGGATGCAGTACAACGGCATCCTGACCAGCGCCAAGCACTTTCCAGGCCACGGCGACACGGGTACCGACTCACACTACGACCTGCCCCTGATTCCTAAGACCCTTGCCGAGCTTGAGTCGCTGGAGTTGTACCCGTTCCGGCAGCTGATCGACCACGGACTGAGCGGCACCATGATCGCGCACTTGAGCATTCCAGCGCTGGACAAGACGCCCAACCTGCCTTCGACGCTCTCGAAGCCCATCGTCACCAGATTATTGCAGGATGAGCTGGGCTTCAAAGGGTTGATCTACTCCGACGCCATGAACATGAAGGGCATGACCAAGTACTTCTCCGACGGCAAAGCCGACGCGATGGGACTGGAAGCGGGCATGGATCTGCTGGAATTTACGGAAGACGTACCCAAGGCCATCGCCGAAATCAAGAAAGCCATTGCCGCCGGTACCCTCACGCAAGCCGACGTAAACGCACGCTGCTATAAGGTACTACAGGCCAAGGCCTGGGCCGGGCTGGACCGTTTCAAGCCCATCGATCGGGCCAATCTCTACGATGATCTCAACCCTGCCGCCGCCGACCTAACCAACCGCCTCTTGACCGAAAAGGCTTTGACGGTACTTAAAAATGATGGCGATCTCCTGCCACTCCGTCGCCTCGACAGTCTGAAAATCGCCGCCATATCGTTGGGCGCGGATTCGATGAGTACCTTCCAAAAAACGCTGAATCTCTACACGAAGGTCGATACCTACACCCTCCCCCGCAACCTCAGCGCGGAACAGTTGGCCGGGTTAGAAGCCAAAATCAAAGGCTACGACCTGCTGCTGGTGGGCGTGCATCAGTACAGCATCTCGCCCCGCGCCAACTATGGTATGACTGGTGAGATGACGGTCGCACTCGACAAACTACTGGCCACGGGCAAAGCCGCCGTCACGCTCTTTGGCAATCCTTACGTACTTAATAAAATCAAACAGCCTGAGCGCGCCAAAGCCATTGTGATGGCGTACCAACTTACGCCCTACACTGAAGACTTGTCGGCGCAGTTGATTTTCGGGGCCATTCCGGCCGAGGGCCGCCTGCCCGTTACGGTCAACGCGCAGTTTCCCTACGGCGCAGGAATTACCACGCCCGATCTGAAACGCCTGAAATACACGATTCCCGAAGAGGTCGGTCTGGACTCCAAATGGATTACCTACAAGATCGACTCGATTGCGAATTACGCCTTGTCCCAGAAAGCCACGCCCGGTTGCGTGGTGCAACTCGCCAAAGAGGGCAAAGTGTTCTTCCGCAAAGCGTACGGCAAGCATACCTACGAAAGTACCCGACCCGTACAGATCGATGATCTCTACGACTTCGCTTCCGTGACCAAGGTGACCGCTTCCACGCTGGCGTTGCTGAGCCTGTACGACCAGAAGAAGTTCGATCTCGACGCCACGATGAAAGACTACCTGCCCTTTCTTGAAAAATCTAATAAGGCCGATCTTCCCTGGCGCAAGGTACTGACCCACAGCGCCCGGCTCAAATCCTGGATTGAGTTTTGGCGTGAGGCCAAAAAGCCCGATGGCAGTTGGAAGAGGAATACGTTCAGCACCACAAAATCGGCTAACTACCCCACTTCGGTGGTGGGCGACAGCCTTTTTATTCGCAAAAACTTCCGCGATGTCATCGAGAAAACCATCAAGGAATCGCCTCTGAATCCCGAGGAGGGCTACGTGTACAGCGACTTGTCGTTTATCATGTACCCTACCGTGGTCAAGAATATCACGGGCGTGGAATTTGAGGACTATTTGAAGAAGAACTACTACGAGCCGATTGGGGCCAATTCGCTCACTTTCAACCCGAAGCGATTCTATAATCTGGACCAAATCGTTCCTTCCGAGCGTGATACATTTTTCCGCATGACCCAACTGCACGGCCAGGTACACGACGAGGGCGCGGCGATGCTGGGCGGCCTCAGCGGCCACGCTGGACTATTCGGCAACGCCAACGACCTGATGAAAATCATGCAGATGTACCTGCAAAATGGCTACTACGGCGGCAAGCAGTACATCAGTAGCGACGCCCTCTTCGAGTTTACGCGCTACCAGTACCCCGAGCTCGGCAGCCGCCGCGGCATCGCCTTCGACAAGCCCAGTTTCCAGTACACCGGCAACGCGCCGCGCTACGCCAGCCCGGCCAGCTTCGGCCACACGGGCTACACCGGCATCATGGTCTGGATGGATCCAACCTACAACCTGGATTTCGTCTTCCTTTCAAACCGCGTGTACCCCACGCGGGAGAATACCAAGCTCTATACGCTGAATATCAGGACGTCGATTATGGATGCGGTGTATGAGGGGCTGGGACGAGGTAGGGGTAGTTTATAAAAGAAAACGATGGACAGACCCAATACTCTGGTCGTTTGTGGCCGAAACAAAAGACGCAGCAGAACGGCGGAATATATATTCAAAAACGACAATCGTTTCAATATCCGGTCGGTGGGGTTAAGCCCCAAGAGCGACAGGAAAATAACCGAAAACGACTTAAATTGGGCGGATTTGGTGTTTGTAATGGAAGCCGGACAAAGGGCAAGAATCTGGGGTACTTACAGGCATCTTGAACTACCGGATATAGAAATCCTGAATATTGGAGATGTCTATGATTTTATGGATGAAGAACTAATTGAAATTCTGACCGAGCGGATAAATGATTCGCTTAGGATTTTCTATAATATCTAACTCAGCACGCCCCGGAGGGGTCACCTGTTAATAGCAAGCGTAATAGTCCCAATGCTTTGCGCCCCGTAGGGGCCGACTGTTAATAGCAAACGAATTGACACCGACGCTTTGCGCCCCGTAGGGGCCGACCCCTACGGGGTACTATTGCGGGCGACGATTATACTTCCGTTTCATCAATGACAGACAGCAGCGGTTGCCTGGCCCTACGCCCATTTGTTGGCTGTATATCATCACAATCAACAACTATAAAAACTTCTATCCGCAATGCCCAACACCTTTTCCCAACTCTATATTCACGTCATTTTCGCTGTGAAAGGCCGAGCCAATGTAGTGAAAGAAACCCATCGGGAGCAGGTACAAAAATACATCACGGGAATTGGCAATAATCGCAAAACCAGGGTGCTGGCAATCCATTGTATGCCGAACCACATTCACATTTTACTCAGCATCAACCCCACGACTTTGATCGCAGATTTGGTTCGGGACATCAAAACTAATTCCACACTTTTCATTAAGGAACAGGGCATCGCCAGAAATTTTGCCTGGCAGGAAGGTTACGGCGTTTTTTCGGTGAGTCCTTCGCAGAAAGATAAGGTGTACAACTACGTCGTCAATCAAGCCGAACATCACCGCACTCGAAGTTTCAGGGAAGAGTACTTGGCTTTGTTAGAAAGAAACGGGATCGAATTTGAAGAAAATTATGCCTTCGAGTGGTACGACGATAATCCCTAGGCTTTGCTTCGACGGACAGCGACTGGGGCGTGTAGGAGGAAATCCTGGCCAGTACCTCTATTGCCGAATCCTAACCAAAAGCGCATCGATCCCAAGCACTTTCAATTGCTTTCGTATTTCCAACTCACGTCGATCGCCCAGCCACTTTTCCCGGCTGATTACATCGTAGCCCTCGGGCGTGAACAGCGTCTTCTGGAAATGGATAATGGCCCACTGCTGCTCTGCGTCCAAATGAAGAATCTCCCACTTACTTTTCAGCAGACTCAGCAACCCATTGCCCCGCCACACGAACGTAGTATTTCCGGGATCGGTAGGCGTATCGAAACCGACGATGCGCTTCTGCCGACCCTTTTTTTCATAAACTACTTCATCGTGGAGCCCCGCATTCCCGTCCCGCTTCCCGACTTTGTAGTTGAATGTAGGATACAGTTTATCGCCTTTCAACCACATCGGAAAATCTGAATAATGGATGTACCACTTTCCTTCCAGATCGCTTAGCTCTAGGTTCATTCTTTCGTTTTACGTGTTAGGAAAATAGCTCCGGGTACGATTATTCTGCATAGTACTCCAAAAATCCTGTGTATTCCTAACACACGACCTCCCTGCCCAATGGCGCACGACCACGATCATTCCCACGACGACGTTGACATACTCCAACAAGGCGACACGCCGGTGGCCGCCGCTCTCGCCCACGAAAAAAGAGGCGGGCCACCCTGGCGCGAGTACCTCCCGGCTATCACCAGCCTGGTACTGCTGTTGTTGGGCATCGCGCTGGATCAGTTCGATGTAGCCTGGTTTGTAGATCCGTGGCGGTTTTTGCTGTACCTGGTGGCGTATCTGCCCGTGGGTTGGCCGGTGTTGCGGCGGGCGTGGCGCCGGATTTTACATCGAGACGTTTTTACCGAATTTTTCCTGATGAGCGTAGCGACTTTAGGCGCTTTCGCGATCCGCGAGTACCCCGAAGGCGTGGCGGTCATGCTCTTTTACACCATCGGCGAGTTGTTCCAGGAATCCGCCGTGCTGCGGGCGCGGCGGTCGATCAAGGCGCTGCTCGACGTCAGGCCCGATGAGGTGACCGTCGTGCGGGATGGCAAGTACCAGGTGGTCAAGGCCGCGGAGGTACAAGTAGGGGAAACGGTACAGATCAAGCCCGGCGAAAAAGTGGGCCTGGACGGCATCATGCGCCACGATAGCGGCTCGTTCGACACGGCGGCGCTGACGGGCGAAAGCGTCCCGCGTACCATCGAGCGCGGCGAGGCCGTGCTGGCCGGCATGATCAACCGGCAGTCGCTGGTCGAGATGGAAGTAACCACGCCTTTCCAGGACTCCAAGCTGTCGCGCATCCTCAAACTGGTGCAGGAAGCCACGGGGCGCAAGGCCCAAACGCAGGAATTCATCGCCCGCTTCGCCAGAGTTTACACGCCCATCATCTGTGCCTCTGGCGGTACTCATTACCTACTTCCCTACTTTTTTGTGGAGAATTACGTATTCAGCGACTGGCTGTACCGGGGACTTGTGTTTCTGGTGATCGGCTGTCCCTGCGCGTTGGTAATTTCGATTCCACTCGGGTACTTCGGGGGCATCGGCGCGGCATCGCGCCACGGCATTTTGGTAAAAGGTTCGGTTTTTCTTGATTTATTGACTCAGCTCAAAACTGTCGTCATGGACAAGACGGGCACGATGACCAAGGGCGTTTTTGCGGTGCAAGACGTGCAGGCGATTGGCATCGAACCTCAGCAACTCGCGCAGTTGACCGCCGCCCTGGAAACCAAATCGACGCACCCGATCGCGACGGCTATTCTTGAATTTGCCGGGCGTCGCTACGCAGAGCGCGACGATAGTCAGAAAGGAAAAGCATACGCGTCTTTTTCGGTTGAAGACGTAGAAGAGATTCCCGGTCACGGGCTGAAAGGTACCGTCGAGGGCCGCAAAATGCTGGTGGGCAACGCCAAGCTGCTGCGCAAGTTCGACGTGGCTTTCGACGAGGCCTTGACCAAAATCTCCAACACCACCGTGATGACCGCGCTGGACGGCGAATTCTCCGGCTACTTCACCATTGCCGACGAAATCAAGACCGACGCGGCGGAAGTAGTTGCCAACTTAAAAAAACAAGGCATCCGCACCGTGATGCTTTCGGGAGACAAGTCGGCAGTAGTCGACGAGGTCGGCCGAGCGGTGGACGTGGACGAATGGCACGGCGACCTGCTGCCCGAGGACAAAGTGGCGCAAGTCGAGCGGCTGCAAAAGGCGATGGCCAACGATCCGAAGGCGAAACTGGCTTTCGTGGGCGATGGCGTCAACGACGCCCCCGTGGTGGCGCTGGCCGACGTGGGTATGGCGATGGGTGGCCTGGGCTCCGACGCCACGATCGAAACCGCCGACGTGATCATCCAAAACGACGAACCCGCCAAAATCGCCACGGCTATCGCGATCGGTCGGGCCACGCGCCGCATCGTGTGGCAGAATATTGGACTGGCAATGGGCGTCAAGGTGATCGTGCTGATTTTGGGCGCGGGCGGCGTCGCCACGATGTGGGAAGCCGTTTTTGCCGATGTGGGCGTGGCGATGCTGGCGATTTTGAACGCTGTGCGGGTACAGAATCTAGAGTTTGATTAGTTTTGTCGCAAGAAGTACGCTTGGAACAGACTCGCTACCTTACCTCATGAAATTTGTTTTTTTCGCTTTATCGTTAACTATTCTCTTTGCCTGCCGCCAGGAATCTGCTACTTCCGACGCTGAGCTACCCACTGAGATCATCCAAACACAGGAGCCTACCCTCGCTCAGGAAATCGTGGCTTATGCCAAGACCCTCCGCGGGTTACCTTACAAGTACGCCACGTCTGACCCGGAAGTAGGCTTCGATTGTTCGGGATTCGTCAATCATGTGTACGGGCAGTTTGGCGTAGAGGTACCGCGTAGTTCGGCTAATTTCAAGGATGCCGGCCCCACGGTGCCCGTAGCGGAAGCCACGCCGGGCGACATCGTGCTTTTTACGGGTACTGCGCCCGGTAGTCGACGTATTGGGCATCTGGGAATCATCGTCAAAAACGACGAAGAGGGCGTCAGGTTTATCCATTCCACTTCCGGCAAGAAGTACTCGGTGGTCATCACGCCACTTGCGGGACACTACATGCGGCGCTTTGTTAAGGTGATTCGGGTGCTGTAGTTAGCCGTTGCCTGCGAGAAAATAGCGCGAAATTCTACCCCCGGACCAGCTCGCGGCTCAATGCCTCCCCAATTGCCATCAGGTCGCTAGTTTCCTGTTTCGTAAAATCGTAGGGCTCGGGCTTGGCGATGCCGATCACGCCGTAGAGCTCACCGTCGAGCAGCAGCGGTGCGGCGATCGAGCCCTGTACCTTGGTCTCGCGGGCTGAGGGGCGCGCCACACCCGACTCGTCGGTTTGCAGGTTGCACATTTCGACGGGTTCCCGCCGTTCGGCGGCAATGCCCGCCATACCCTTGCCGATCGGGAATGACCGCCATCTTGGGCATCAAAAACTCGGGAATGCCTTGCTGAGCGCGTAGCATGAGCATCTTGGTATCTTGATCCAAAACGTGCAGCGTACCGGTGGTACAGCCGAAAGCCGCGATGGTGTCCGTCAGTACCTGCGTCCAATCAGGCGCCGCATCCCGGCTTTGGAGCGCGGCAAGGGCAGAGTCAATGGTATGGTTTCTCATGAAGTTTATGCAACAATGGTTCGTCTGATAACTTTGGCGATCCGTACTTAGTGCCATCATTCACCTTTTCCTTTCTACAACCACCCTGATGAACAAAGTAAACATCTCCGAAAAACTAGCGCTTTTCAGCGACCACTGGAACCCACGCATCGTGGGCGAATTGAACGGTCAGCATATCAAACTGGTCAAGTTCAAAGGCGAATTCGTTTGGCACAAGCACGACGACGACGACGAAATGTTCTACGTACTCGCAGGCCAGTTCAAGATGGAATTTCGAGACAAGAGCGTCGACTTACGGGAAGGCGAATTCCTGATCGTGCCCCGAGGCGTCGAGCACCGGCCCGTGGTAGCGGAGGAAGTCTCGGTCATGCTCTTCGAGCCGGCTGGTACTTTGAATACGGGTAATACGAAGGGCGAACTGACGCGGAAGGATTTGGAAGAAATATAGGGTAGTGCTTTGCTTTTCTGTCACACCCGACGATTTCGGTTGTATCAAGAGGATAAAACAAAACCCAATGATACGACATGAACAAATTAATCAAAGGAATTACCTACTCGTTCAACCAATCCAGATACGCCGCTACTTTCGTAACTAATTTCACTCATTGCAAGATGGACATACAGGCCGCCGGGGTCGCCAGAATCCCGGCGGCGTCTCTCTCGGACGACGGAATGCTGACCATCGACTATGCCCGGAAAGGTAAGATCGCCAGGGGCGAATGACGTTGACGCTGGTAGACTTTAGACTCGTCCAGGCGATACAAAGCTCACTGGAAAACTCTTGCCGACTATGGCCTTCTTCATTATCAAATTTCCAGCCCACCGACCGCTTCCAAATCTGTGCCGGTCTCCCCGGATATGGACACGCCGTACTTACCGACTTCTTACAAAAATTCTCTTCGGGAAATGCCCACGAATTCAGCCGCTTGACCTGATGATAGTATCTCTCTGTCAAACATATAAGCAGCCAGTACCATTTTTGCTTCGTACAATTCTACCTCATCAGGAAGTTTCGTTTTTAGCACTTTCATACCCAGATAATAATTTTGTGAAAAGATGTTTTATTTCCCAAGTCCTGGTCGGCCCGCGACCGATTGCAAAACAGATGACATTCCATCGGGAACTAGGGGCTTCGGGCCGTCACAGACGGCTGTTCATATTTAGTACGCAGTCTTTCAGACTACGCACAACTCGCGCGGAAGACGTACGACAAACTAAGAAATTCACTGCTTTTCAAATCTTGAGAAAACTCTTTCACATCCTCAGAAAGGACTTCTATCAGAATAAGAGAAGAGTCAGTTTCAAAAAAACGCTTGGTGTCACCATCCCAATAGTAATTAAGCGGTTGCCCGTAAATATTTAAACACAGGCACATCGCAAACATCGCAATCGAGGCACATATGAAATTCTTCATGGTAGATAGTTTTAAAATGAGTAAGTTTATTTTATATTCGTAAGGCACGGTTCAAAAGAGAATCGAATGATTCTTATTTGTGTCTTCGGTGCGCTGCCGAAGGCACCTTGGCAGATTACTCCATCGTATTTATCTAGGATTTCATAATCAAAATAAATCTTCTTTCCCATGTTCAATGAAGCTGATATGGTATCTGGAAACTGCGCTGAAACAGCATTGTGAGCCGAATCTCTACCAAAAAAATAGATGTCCCCCAACTTCTTATTTAAGACCTTCATCACAATTCGATCACCTGCACAAGGGGTAGCAGGTAATATTACTCCTTCGTAGGGTAAGCAGGTAGGGTCGGATTTGGTGCAACTAACCAATAGCAGCAACCCTAACATCATAAGGCAAATCTCTATTTTTATAAGACAAGCTATATATATAGAAAATAAGGCTTTCATAATGTGAAGGAGTTCGGTTGATTCACCATAAGAACATTGTTTTTCTTGCAATAGCTTTTACGGCAGTTTGATATAAGAGCTGCCTCTCAACGAAAAGGTTGGAAACGAGACAAGAAATTTTTGAAAAACCTCATGCCTACCAAGAAAGCTACGTAAGAAAACAGGTCTGCCTTCGGTAGACTTAGAATCCTGCCTTCCAGAAAAAATACTATATTCTGTAATGTTCGCTGAGTGGCGGTCAGATTAGAAAAGACCCTATGGTGCGTGGAGATTTATGTACCTGTATAATCTTTTCGTTCGAGAACAGTACAAGGTGTGATAGAGTAGGCTATGATGAGTCTAAGTTTTTGTTCAATTTTTTAATGTAAAAAAAACATGACAAAAGATTTGATATTCACTTAGATGCCGGTTGAATAAGTGTGCTGTTTTTATATAAAATGTAGAAAAAACACCATGAAAATTTTTCCACAATATTAAACAAAGTTTCAGTAAGTTGCTGAAATACATAACGTTATAATATAATTATTTTTGCGATCTAGCAAAATAACGTCATTGAGTCTGCCAATGACTGCCAAAAAAAAGCGGCATCCCGATTAAAAATCGGGACGAGCCGATCCCAGCCGTTCAAAAACGAAAAGTAAGCAAAAATCCCAAATCCCCGCACCCTGCTCCACTTTGAAACTTTGTGCCTTTGTGCCTCTACCCCTCAAGAAGCCTTCACCTTCTCCCCCTTCAACCGCTCCTTCAACTGCAGCACCTCATCCCGATACCTGGCCGCTTCCAGAAAGTTCAAATCCTTGGCGGCGGCTTCCATTTTGCGTTGGGTTTCGGCGAGGAGTTTCTGGAGTTCGCCCTGGCCCATGTACTGTACCACGGGGTCGGCGGCAATGCGGATTTCGTCGGGTTCAAGCCACGGCAAAGTCACTCATCTTCCGATAGAAAGGCGACCGGAAGCCCAATACGATTTGATCTCTGGGAATGCCTCGCTCGACCAAGGTATCGGCTACGGCAAGATCGGTACCGTCGTGCTGAATCCACAACTTGCCCTCGGCTTTCACCTCTATGTGCAGATAGCAGCCGTACTGCCTTCGGTCATCGTCCCAGTGAGTGGTCTAGATGAGAAAATGCTGCTTTTGCGGGTCGTAGAGGAGTTGCCCCTGCTCCTTGGGAGCGTAGGCGGCTACCTCCTTCATGTAATCGGATACAACTTCTAGATTATCCATTTCAGTATTGTTTCAGTTTTTTCGTCAAAAACAATGATTTGAACCTGGTACAACTACCAGATTTTGCAGATGGCGGTTTTCTCAAAAAAATCTTCAAAAACTTTTTTTCCACCATTGCGCCGGAAGCTCACGAAAGATCGAAAATCATTAATAAGTCGTAGAAAAAGTTTACTGATCTTCAAGATAGCTTGCGATAGTCAATATTTTAGTCGTCTCTAGATATTCCAAAACCAAAAGATCTTTGTCACCAGTGATCAAGTGAGTTGCTTCGCCATCTTTCGCCAATGAAAGAAGAAAATTATCTTTCGGATCTCGACACAGATCGACTAATGAGGTAACTGGTACAAATTCTGCTTTGCTTCCGATCTTTACTACCAGGTCTTGCAGATCAGCATCTGAGAAATACTTTCTGAATTTTGGCCGTTGCGTTACTTCGATAAATTCATCAAGCAGTTCTTGACTGAAGAGCAACACCAATTTGGCATCCCTAAATAGCGGGTCGATCTTCGATAAGGTCTTTGATAGCAAGAAGCTTATCCAAAGATTAGTGTCGATAATTACCCTATGCCTTGCTTCTGGCATAGCGCTGGGATCTAACGGCTTCTACTTCATCGGTGATTTCTTCCATGGTCGGTGGTGCGGCAGAGGCGTTGTCTCGCAATCGGTTGACAACCGCAAGGAACGGATCAGCGGAAGTCTCTGAAAGCGAAATCAGTTCAAGGTCCGCTAAGTCTTTCAGCAACCTGTCGGCCTTAGGATTCAGTACGTTTACTTGGTAAGTTGTCATGATTCAAAGATAGCGTTTTTGATCTGAAACTTTGTTCTTGCTAGAAGAGGTGGGTGGCTGAGGCGGAATTGGGCTTCGGGCCGTTCAGCGGGGCCGACCGTCGGCGGCTTTTTATGTTTAGTACGCAGTCTTTCAGACTACGCACAACTTGCGCGGAAGACTACGACGAACTAGTGCACAACGCGCGCGGAACGCGGAAGCGGAAGACGAAGACTACGACGAACTAGGGGTGGTGAGGGACACAATAATCAACTGAGAATTAGTAAAGCTAACCAAAAATTGTTAGCGGAATTTGGCTTCGGGCCGTTAAAAACGGCTATTAATGTTTGGTACGCAGTCTTGCAGACTACGCACAACTTGCGTGGAAGCCTACGCCGAACTGGGGGTTGCTAGCGGAGACGAAACTGGACTTTTGCAGTCGTGACTCATTTCTGACAGACTGCCTTATTTTCACCAGCGAGCAGCTTGTCCAGATAGGCGCGCTCCTGCTCAAAAGTCATCTTCTTAATTTCGGCGCTTATTTCGTCGTGGATTTTTCGCAGACTTTTTACTACGCCCTTCTCGGTTTTATACGCTGTTGTCGTCATGGTTGATAATTTCTTTTGGGGTTCTTATTTCGATCATGTTGTAGCCTAACTGATAGTTAACACCGTTATAGCCTCGTATTTTATCAAGATTTACGATGTGCTTGAAATTCCAGCCGGGCGACGGTCGCTTACCAAGATATCTGCTTTGGCGATAGTTGCTATCGCAATATGCTGACAATCCGCACGGCTGGTTTGCCCGACTACCTTAGCAACAATATAACGATCAGCGAGTTCACTTGCTTCACGCGTTAGTTTTACACTCTCGATTTGTCGGGCAGGAAGCGTATCCAGGAAATCCCTTACGTGCTTTGGCGCTCTCATCAGTTCTGCTTCCAGCAGGTCAGAAACGATGATAATGAAAGTACCCCGGCTTACCGCTCCAAAAAAAGGAACGGTACCATCGGAAAACTCTTCATCGAATTGCCCACCTACGACGGACGTGTCTATGTAAACCCTTTTTGTCGTTTCTTCCAAAAATAAGGTTTTGGAAAGTAGGCGGCGTATATGCAAATTCTGATATGAAAGCGGTATTAGGCTTCGGACCGTTAAAAAAGGCTTTTTATGTTTAGTACGCAGTCTTTCAGACTACGCACAACTCTCGCGGAAGACTACGCCGAACTAGGGCTACGCACAACGATGAACACTACGACGAACTAGAAGACCACTCTTATCAAAACTCATCTAGTAATATTTGATTGTATATATTCTGGGATAAAAGCCAAATACTTCTTTTTCCATCAATTGATTCATCGAATTACAAATAAGCCTTGTCTGTTTTCCACATATATGCCCACTTATATTCTAATGGCCCTACCGAAAAAGAATAATTGGAATTGCCAGGACCAAATAACTTAACTAAGTTCGCATGTATTACATCTTCGTGGAATAGGTCTCCTGAATCAAACTGGAGACTTATTTGATACAGTTTATTTTTGTAGTAAAGTAAAGTAATTTGGTTCTTTGACAATTTTTGTGGTCAGATGGCCTGAGCCAGTACACGGAGCCTGAGATGCTCGAATTTAGGCAGTCCGTAGCTGATCCGCTTGACGTATCTGATGACGTTGTTAAGCCCCTCGGTGGCCGCGTTGGTTAGCCGCTGGTGGGCGAAGTTGGCGATCGGTCTTAGCCAATTTTTGAGCGTGTGAATGAAGTCGATCAGGCCGCGCTGCCTGATGGTTCTGGCCTTGGCAATCCACTTGTGCAGGGCCTGTTCCAACTCGTCGGGGTTGGTGGCCGACTCGAAGCGCATATGGAAATCATTGCGCAAGGCGACCAGGTCGGCAAGCATCGGGCTGTGGGCGAAGGCCGCGTGCAGGCGGGCCTGTTGGACGGCCGTGGGCTGGGCCTTGAAGAGGTCCCACCTGATGTCTTTGAAAGCCTCGACCTGCGGCTGCTCGCGGCGCAGCTTCCGGCGGAAGGTATCAAGAGCCTGGTTGAGGGCCTTGACCACGTGAAAGCGGTCAACGACGTGGACGGCCTGGGGGAAGAAGCGCTGGCTGACGGTGTGGTAAGCCGACCACATATCGTAGCTAACCGACTCGATCTGGGCGCAGAACTTGGGGCCAAGCTTCTGGAAGTGAGCGATCAGCGTGTCCTTCAAACGGTTGGGCAGCGCGTCCAGGGCGATGTTGCGATCCAGGTCTGTCAGCACGCAGCAGTAGCTGCCCTTGCCCTTGCGGTGGGCTATCTCGTCGATGCCTAGCCGCCGCACGTCGGCGTAGCGGTCAGGCAGGTTTAGCCGAGCCTCCACATGGCCGTAGTAGATGCGCTCGACAGTCTTGGCATTGACGTCGAGCAGCGCGCCGACCTCGGTGAAGGGCTGGCGGGCGCAGCACTCGAATATCCATTTGGCCTGGCGGTGGGTGTGGCTCTTGCCCGGCTCGGCGAAGCCCAACTCCTCGCTGAAGAAGCGATCGCAGCCGGGGCAGAAGTACTGCCGAAGGCGCATCTCCAGCCAGACTTGGCGGCCCGATATGTCCAGGTCGCGCACCTGGCGGCTGGTGTATTGGTTGACTTGGTTCGTGGGCCGAAGGCAGTGCGGGCATGGCTGCTTCGCGGTAGTCGTGTGGCAGTGCAGCGTGATGCGCTTAGCCGAAGACTCGACGCGATCGACGGCCAAATCAGGCAGCGACAGTAGCCGCTCGTAGAAATCTGTTTCTTGCATATTTGAAATTAACCACAAAAATTGTCAAAGAACCATAATTTTAGATACTTTATATCCAAATATATCTTTAATATCACCCGAGTTATAAATATAGGATTTCATCTTTGCGTCACTAGACTGTAATGGATTCAATTTTAATTGGTTCTTGTAAAGATCATATGATGATTCAAGTTTGAATTTATTAATTCCATACCTCGCATCTAACTTAGATAAGTTCTGAGAACAAAGAAATTGAATATTAAAAACAAAAAAAATTATTACTAAAATTGTTCGTCTCATAATTAATTAGCCACTAGATAGTTATTATTTAATATTTTTGTGTAAAGTCAATGGTTCGGTAATATTTTGTATAAATCTGACAGATAAAAAAAGGCGTGTTAGTTTTGAGTATCTGACACCCGCTAACCCTGATTTGCAATCAGGGTTGTATCCTCCTCGCGTTTTAACGCGATCCGCGTTAAAAGAAAAGCTGAAGCACAGATCGCGTTAAAGCCCCCTAACCTATCCTACCTAGCACGGGGCGAACGAGAAATGAAACCGTTACTAAGAACTTGCATTCAGCGCTTTATGAGTTTTGCTAACAAGTTCATACAGAAACTCCGGCGCAAAATCCGCTCCATTGGGCCAGCAAACCGTCCAAGCGTCCAATTCAAAGTTTTTGAATACCTCTAAATCTTTAAGAGGTTCAAACATCGAACTGCGAAGTTCCCTTTCCAGATCCACCGTTCCAGAAGTCCCGTCATTGAATTTCAAATCCAGTTGATGGCCTTTCAAATATTTGGCTTCGACCACTTTAATCAGCATGATTTCTATTTGCTTAGCGCTTTTACTTTTAACAAGGGTTTTTAGTTCAGAGATAGTCGGGCTGCCTCTGCTTTACTGCCATCAAGAGCCGTTCAAAAACGAAAAATAAGCAAAAATCCCTAATTCCTCGCGCTGACCCCGATTTGTAATCGGGCGTCGTATCTGCATCGCGTTTGTAACGCGAGCCGCGTCGAAGCCATTCCACTTCTCACAACAAAATCACATCCAAAAGTCCCTTCAAGCCCGCATAATTCCTAGCCGAACTAAACAAGTAATGCTCTGCCTCCTCCACAATCTGATTCCGCACAGGATTTTGGTGGATGTAGTTTAGCTTCTCGAACGTGAAAGCCGGAGAAATGCACTCCTTGGCCTGATTGCCGTCCTGCCAAAACTTGTACTCCTTGACATTGGCCTCGAACTTGCCCGCGTAGGCAAAACGATGAAGCATCCACTCCCGGCGGCTTTCCGGCTCTTCCTGAATCTCTTTGATAATGCGTTTGGAAGTGAACTTCTTCACATCCCGCAAAATATCCGAAAGGTTCAAACCGTCGTCAGCCGCCGCGATAATGTGCAAGTGGTTGGACATCAGACACCAGGTGTACAACCTCAACCCTTTGGCTTGCTGGCAGTACCGCAGCGAATCAACTATAATATGACGATAGGCTGGGCGCGTGAAAACATCCACCCAGTCTATCACGGTCATCGTTAGGAAGTAGGCTCCTTCTGGATTTCGGATGTGGTATTGTGAAGAGGCCATTTTAGCTGATTTGGTGCTTGGCTTTTGCGGGTATTCGCGTTACAAACGCGAAGCCATTCAACCCCGATTGCAAATCGGGGTTAGCGGGACTTGGGTTATTTTCAAAAACCAAAATATTTCAAAATAAAATCTTTTGCCTTCCTTTCGGGCATATGAAGAATAGTCATTTCGTTCTCAGGTGTTATTGTTCCAGATAAGACTTCTTCTGGCAGACCATAATGGTTTGAGCTTGAATAAAATATATAGATAATTCCACAAATTACAAAGTAATTTACCCAATGTCCTGATTTAGCTCTCACCCGTATAGGTTGAGCTATTAAATCTAGCGGTAATGAATTATTAGTTTTATATGTCAAAAGACAGATAGGATAGTCATTATAATCTCCCGCTAACCCCGATTTGCAATCGGGCGTTGCATCCCCTCGCGTTTGCAACGCGATCCACTGTAAAAGGAAAGCCAATACCCAACTCTATCGGTGACCAGCAGACTCAGCCTTAACAGCATTCACAAACTCTACCGACACATCGGTAATGTCGGCAATCAACTCCACATCCAAGCCGCGTGCCAAGGCTTTGGAAATGGTTTCTACTTTGGCTGCTTCCAATCTCCTCTTTTCAGCATTCACTGCCACAGCATTCCGGGCAATGAGAATCTCTAACGAAGCCTTCTCGTCAGGGGTCATTTTACGGCTGTCCAACTCATCGATGGCAATTTGCAACCACTCTTCATCCCAGAATTTGGGGAATTGTATCGGCTTGGTGACTGTGTGTATTGTTTTCATAGTGTAAATGAGTTTTTCAAGATCGGTTTGACAATTAGTTTCTTGCAGCATGAACTTATTCAATTCTACGGTAATGAATGTTAGCTGCTCATCGAAAATTTCTCCCTGCTCATTTCTAAGATTTGCAACGGTGTGGAATTGAGGATAGGTCAGAATATCATTCGCCAAAATGGCCACACAATAGATTTTCGGCAGTAATCCGTAGTCGTATTTGCCTTTTTTAACCATCAAGTTAAATCTGTGCAGGGCGTAAAACCGCGCGGGCGGCCCCGTTCATGCGCTGCACGAAATTTGGTTCCTCGCCGTACTGCATTTCGACAATAAAATGATTACCTGCCTCATCGGTACACGCCAAGTCGAAAATTTCGCCTCGTCCATCCTGAGTGACACCTTCAAACGTGTTTTTGTCAAATTTGACTTCTAAGATAGGTACTTCTGACTTAATGAGTGCCTGCAATGCCTTCCGCAAGAAAAGCGTATTGGCCTCATTGCCAAAGGTCGCCTTAAAACCATAGTCCGAAATAATCGGAATGAATATTTGATCTTCTCTGTATAGCGACTCCATGAACTCTTTCTTTATAGGTAGGCAATTTAAAAACCATTTGCATAAAAAACTGCCTCAAAAGCGGTTCATTTTATCCTCGACACCCACTTTGTGCCTTTGGACCTTTGCCCCTTTGTGCCTACCCCTTCACCTTCTCCCCCTTCAACCGCTCCTTCAACTGCAGCACCTCATCCCGGTACCGCGCCGCTTCCAGAAAGTCCAGATCCTTGGCGGCGGCTTCCATGTTGCGTTGGGTTTCGGCGAGGAGTTTTTGGAGTTCGCCCTGGCCCATGTACTGCACCACGGGGTCGGCGGCGATGCGAATTTCGTCGGGTTCGACGTACATTTTCTTGACCTTAGAGTCGGCGATGGACGTTTGGCCCATGATTGCCTCGCGTGATTTCAGGATCGTCTTCGGCGTGATGCCGTGCTCCTCGTTGTAAGCCATTTGGATGGCGCGGCGGCGGTTGGTCTCGTCGATGGCGTTGCGCATGGAGCCCGTGATGCGGTCGGCGTACATGAGTACCTTGCCGTTTTCGTTCCGGGCGGCGCGGCCGATGGTCTGGATCAGCGAGCGGATGTCGCGCAGGAAACCTTCCTTGTCGGCGTCCATGATCGCCACGAGCGACACCTCGGGCAGATCCAGCCCCTCGCGCAGCAGGTTCACGCCCACCAGCACGTCGAACACGCCCAGCCGCAGTTCGCGCAGGATTTCGACGCGGTCGAGCGTCTTGACGTCGGAGTGGATGTAGCGGCCCTTCACGCCGACGCGGTCGAGGTACTTGCTCATTTCCTCGGCCATGCGCTTGGTGAGTGTCGTGACCAGCACCCGCTCGCCGCGCTTGATGCGGACGTCGATTTCGGATAGAAGGTCGTCGATTTGGTTGAGGCTGGGCCGCACGTCGATTTCGGGATCGAGCAGGCCGGTGGGACGGATGATTTGCTCCACCACCACGCCGTCGGTCTGGCGTAGTTCGTAGTCGGCGGGCGTGGCGCTCACGAAAACGGTTTGCGGCGTGAGGTCTTCGAATTCCTGGAACGTGAGCGGGCGGTTGTCCATCGCCGAGGGCAGCCGAAAGCCGTATTCCACCAAAGATTCCTTGCGGGAGCGGTCGCCGCCCCACATCGCCCGGATTTGCGGCATGGTCACGTGGCTCTCGTCCACGACCATCAGGAAATCGTCGGGGAAATAATCCAGCAAACAGAAGGGCCGCTGGCCGGGCAGGCGCTTGTCGAAGTAGCGCGAGTAGTTCTCGATGCCCGAGCAATAGCCCAGTTCGCGCATCATCTCCATGTCGAACTCGGTGCGTTCCTTGATGCGCTCGGCTTCCAGCAGGCGGCCTTCGGAGGCGAAGTACCTGATTTGGGCGACGAGGTCGTCCTGGATCATCTTGATGGAATCCATCAGTACATCGCGGCCCGTGACGAAGAGGTTGGCGGGGAAAATGGCGATTTTCTTCTCGCTGGAAAGTTTCTTGCCCGAGTTGGGTTCGATGCGCTGAATTTGCTCGATTTCGTCGCCGAAGAAAATGATGCGGTAGGCAAAGTCGGCGTAGCCGGGGAAAATATCGACCGTGTCGCCCTTGACGCGGAAGGTGCCGCGCGTAAACTCGACCTCGGTGCGGCTGTACAGGATTTCGACCAACCGGAACAGGAACTGGTTGCGGCTGGTGATTTGGCCGACGCCCACGCGCAGGATGCTTTTCTTGTACTCGTTGGGGTTGCCCGCACCATAGATGCACGACACCGACGCGATGACGACGATGTCGCGCCGCCCGCTCATCAGCGACGATACCGTCGAAAGCCGCAGTTTGTTGATTTCCTCGTTGATCATCAGGTCCTTCTCGATGTACGTCCCGGTGGTGGCGATGAACGCCTCGGGCTGGTAGTAGTCGTAATAGCTGATGAAGTACTCGACGGCGTTATTGGGAAAAAACTGCTTGAACTCGCCGTAGAGCTGGGCGGCCAGCGTTTTGTTGTGGCTCAGCACCAGCGTCGGCCGGTCGATTTGCTGGATGACGTTGGCGACGGTGAAGGTTTTGCCGGAGCCCGTCACGCCGAGCAGCGTTTGGGAAGGTTCGCCGTCGCGAATGCCCTGCACGAGTTGCTCGATGGCTTGCGGCTGATCGCCGGTGGGGACGTATTCGGAAGTGAGTTCGAAATTCATGGAGAAGTTGGGAAAAGGCGTATGGGGCGTAACAAGGGTTTGGGGGGGAATGGTTCTTGTGCGTTTAAAGTTTATGAGTACATGAGTTCAGGAGTTTTCTATTTTTGTAAAAATCAAACTGGCCTGTCATACCGACATTGAGTTTGTTTGAAGTCCAAGTGTGGCACAGTGTTAGTACAATTCGCAAACAAATACAATTATGAACACAGCAAGAATACTTTACGAACAGTACAAGGTATTGCCTAAAAAGGTACAAAAGGAGCTTAAATCCCTAATAGTAAGCGAAGGCAAGCCAGAAGTTGCTAATTCTTTGATGGCAGAGATTGGGGAAAGTCTGGAAGAAATTAAGGCTATGAAAGACGGCAAAATTCCAAGCCGGACCTACGCTGAATTCAGAAAAGAGATGGAGAATGGCAAATGAAGTCAAAACTTCGACCCATTTTGAGGCTCGTTTTAAGCGGCTCGCGAAGAAATTTTCTTCACTCAGACAGGAAGTCGATGATTTGATGGAAGACTTAGCTGAAAACCCAACGCTCGGAGCTTCATTGGGTTCAGGACTCTACAAAATCAGGTTGGCGAGTAAAAGCAAGGGCGGTGGCAAAAGCGGCGGTTTTAGATTAGTGACCTACCTGGTAGATGAAAGAGAAGATGGGATGGATGTTTATCTCGTTACTGTATTCGATAAATCGGAGGAAAGTAGCATCGATAAGCCAGTCCTACTCAAAATCGTTAAGCGTCTTTTTGACTAACCTGCTGGAAATTAACTCTATAGAATAAAACACATGAACTTTTGCCCGTATGGACGTCCCCGTCATAAATTCAACTCGCTACTCTGTGCCTTTGTCGCTCTGTGCCTTTGTGGCTTTCTCACAAGTTGCGCTGTGAAGAAAACTTCCAGCCTCACCTACCAGGACGCCACCGCAAAATTCTCCGAACAAAAACTTGACGTATATGCGCCACGCAAAGCGAAGTCGCAGCGCCCGGTGCTGGTATTCATCCACGGCGGCAATTGGAACTCGGGCAAGAAATCGCAGTACAGGTTGATGGGTCGGAATTTTGCGCGGAAGGGCGTCGTCACGGTTGTCATTGACTACCCACTGAGTCCGGCGGCAAATTACAACGACATGGCGAGGGCTTCGGCCAAGGCAGTGCAATGGACGGTGGAGCATATTGCCCAAGTACGGTGGTGATAAGAGTCGCTTGTACTTGTCGGGCCACTCAGCGGGCGGGCACCTGGCCGCGCTCATCGGGCTGGATGATGCGTACTTCGACGCGCTTTCCATGAAAAACCCCACGACGGGCTTAGTACTTATCGACGCTGCCGGACTGGATATGTACAACTACCTCCTGGAAAAAAGGCGCGACCCGGATTATGACGCCAAGGATACCTACTTCCAAACATTCACCAACGACCCGGCTACCTGGAAGAAGGCGTCGCCACGCTATTACCTGAAAGAAAATATGCCGCCGATGCTGATGTACCGCGGCGGCAAAACCTATGAATCAATCATCAAGAGTACCGAGGCTTTCGTGGGCGACTTGAAGAGGTACGTCCCCAATCCTGATTACCACGTACTTCCCGGCAAAAAGCACGTTCCGATGATCGTGCAGTTCTTCCTGCCTTGGAACAAACACTTTCCCGAGATCGTGGATTTTATGGAAAGCAATGGCAAGAATGCGGGCGTTAAGAAAACCGTGACGGACCGCAGCAAAATCATTCATTAATAAATCACTTTAAATAAAGACGAACGGTACTCAGGAGCGAGCCGAAAGCCGAACCGCCGTAAGCCAATAGCTATACATTATGAAAAAGAACGTACTCATTACCGGCGGCACGGGCCTGATCGGCCGCCGCCTGACCGAAATGCTGCTCGAACGCGACTACCTGGTCACCTACCTCAGCCGCGATGAGAGCAAGGCCATCGACGGCGTGTCGGTGTACCACTGGGACATTGAAAAAGAGATTGTGGATCCGCGCGCGCTGGATACCATGGACTACCTCATCCATCTGGCCGGGGCGGGCATCGCCGACGAGCGCTGGACCGACGAGCGAAAAAAGGTAATCATAGAAAGTCGCACCGAGAGCATCGAGCTGCTGGGTCGTATCATGAAAGCGCAGGGTCAACGACCCGAAGTATTCGTGTCGGCTTCGGCGATTGGGTACTACGGCGGCGATACGGGCGACGAAAAGAAAACCGAGGAATCACCAGCCGGTGACG
Source organism: uncultured Cytophagales bacterium (assembly GCA_963803495.1). Taxonomy (GTDB): domain Bacteria; phylum Bacteroidota; class Bacteroidia; order Cytophagales; family Spirosomataceae; genus Persicitalea. Next base: position 4,144,946 of record CAWDMP010000002.1, on the reverse strand, counting down.
ATTTCCTGGCCGAAGTAACGGTGAAGTGGGAAAAATCCGCCGATTGTGTCAAGGATCTGGGCGTCAGAACCGTCAAGTTACGGACGGGCGTGGTACTCAGCGACGAGGACGGCGCTTTGCCCAAAATCGCCGCTCCGGCGCGCTTTGGTATGGGCGCGCCACTCGGTGATGGTAGCCAGTGGATGTCGTGGATACACATCGACGACATGTGCCGGATGTACATCGACGCGCTGGAGAACGAAAGCTGGGAAGGTGTGTACAACGCCGTGGCCAGCCAACCGGTCACCAACGCCGACCTTACTAAGCGCATCAGCAAAGTACTGGATCGCCCGCAGTGGATTCCCAAGGTACCGGAGTTCGCGCTCGATTTGGCCTTTGGTGAGATGTCCGAAGTCGTGCTGGGGAGTAGTTATGTGGAAAACACGCGGCTGCAAACCACGGATTTCACCTACCAGTTTCCCGATTTGGATGGGGCTTTGAAAGACCTGCTGAACAAGAAATAGCAGTTCGCAGCGCTATTTCAATATTCTGAACTCACTACCGGTTGATAAATAAATGAAGCTTTGACCCGTCGTGGAGAAGGCGCGCGAAGGCTTTTTACCCAAAAATAAATTAAGTTAGCAACCTGAACGTTTAAGACGGGTTAAGTGCAGGGGGGACGTTATGTGAAAATTTGGATTGTCTTAGTTTGGCGGCTTGCCGTCACCATTAGCGTGGAAGGGTATGATTGAAAGAATTTTCAGGGGTGTAATCGACAGCTATCACCACCGCTTCGTCTCGCGGCGTTTGATTTTGGCTTTCGACTTACTTATTGTCGTGTTTTCGTTTTCAGCCGCTGTGTTGCTGCGTTTCAACTTCGACTTTGCAGCGTTCGACTGGCGACTCTATCGTTATTATCTCATCTTTTTGGTTGCCGTCCGCTGGGTATGTTTCGCGGCGCTGCGCTCCTACCAGGGAATCGTCCGTCATACCAGTCTGGAAGATGCCCGCCTGATTTTCAAAACCATTTCGATTAGCAGCCTGTCGGTGTTTCTCCTTTCGACGGGCGTAGCCTATGCACTCGACATCGGTTGGTTGTATATCCCCGTCTCGATATTGCTCATCGAGTACTTCATTTGCCTCTTTCTGATGATTGCGAGTCGATTTTTCGTCAAGTCGATGTACACCGACATTGCCCGACTAAGCTACCGTACGCCGCCCCAGGATGTCATCATTTACGGCGCTGGCGAGCTGGGCATCCTCACCCGCAATGTTCTTCTAAAAGACCCCCAGCGCGAGCACAACATCATATGCTTCATCGACGACAACCCCGGCCTGATCGATAAAACCGTGGCGGGCGTGCGGGTACTCGACCGAACCAGCGCGGTCGAAAGGTTTCTGTCCGATAAAGTACCTGCGCCCGAAGTGATTCTGGCGATTCAGGACATCGACACAAAGCGCAAGAAGACGTTGTTGGAGTTCTTCCTTCGCCAGAATATTATCGTGAAAGTGGTACCATCGGCCAACGACTGGCTGGAAGGCAAGCTGAGCAGCGCGCAGATTCGGAAGATTCGCATCGAGGATCTTCTGGAGCGCGAGGCAATCGAACTCGACAGCATCAACGTAAGGCATGAGGTGGGCCAAAAAGTAGTAATGGTTACGGGGGCGGCGGGCTCCATCGGCAGCGAAATTGCGCGGCAATTGATGCACTACGCACCTCAGAAACTGGTGCTGATCGACCAGTCGGAGTCAGGATTGTACGATCTGGAATTTGAGCTTCGCAGCCACTACCCCGGCCTCATCGAGCACACTGAGCTGGTATCGATCGTGGGAAACGTCACCGACGAGGTGCGGATGCTACGAATCTTTACTTTGTACGATCCCCAAATCGTGTACCATGCCGCCGCTTACAAGCACGTGCCGCTGATGGAGCGTTTTCCGTACGAGGCCATCAAAACCAACATTTTGGGCACGAAGGTAATCGCCGATCTGTCGGTTGAATTCCACGTCGAGAAATTCGTGTTCGTTTCGACCGATAAGGCCGTCAATCCTACCAATGTCATGGGTGCCACCAAGCGCCTGGCCGAGATGTACGTGCAGAGCCTCAACTCGCCGATCGCGCACAATACCGCTTTCATCATCACGCGCTTCGGCAATGTGCTGGGCTCTAACGGCTCGGTGGTACCGCTGTTCAAGAAACAAATTCAATCCGGCGGCCCCGTCACTGTCACGCATCCCGATGTGATAAGGTACTTCATGACCATCCCCGAGGCCTGCCAGCTGGTGCTTGAAGCCGGGGCGATGGGCCAGGGCGGCGACGTGTTCATCTTCGACATGGGCGAGCCGATCCGCATCGAGGACCTGGCCCGGCGCATGATCCAGCTTTCGGGCTTCGAGGTCGGGCGCGACATCCGCATCGTGTACTCGGGCCTTCGTCCCGGCGAGAAATTATTCGAAGAACTGCTCGGTCAGGATGAGGCGCACACCCCTACCCACCACGCCAAGATCATGATCGCCCGGCTGCCGGAAGTCTCGCTCCAGCACACCGGGTACACGATTTCGGCTTTGCAGGAAACGCTTGCCAACGGCGACCGCGAAGGCATGGTATCCCTCCTGAAAAGCGCCATTCCCGAGTACATCAGCAACAATTCCGAATTCGAGAAACTCGACCATCTGCAAGAGGATTTGCTGGATTAGCCTGTATATCGGCATTTTTTCATCCTTAATTTATTCAAAATGGAAATCGACTATACCCTCGATGGCGCGATCGCCGTCATTAGCTGGAATATGAAGACGGCAGCGATGAACGTCCTCAACGACACCTCGATCCCTGAATTTGGCGCTGCCTTGCAGCGCGCCTACGCCGACGATGCGGTCCGGGGCATCATCGTCACGTCGGCCAAGCCGGAATTTATCGCCGGAGCGGATTTGAAGATGATTTTGCGCAACCAGGATCAGGACCCGGCCGAAATGCTGGAAGTATCCATGAGCCTCAACCGCACATTCCGACAAATGGAAACCAACGGCAAGCCCCTGGTGGCGGCCATCAATGGTACTGTGCTGGGCGGCGGCTACGAGGTGTGCTTGGCCTGCCACCACCGCATCGCGCTCGATCATCCCAAAGCCAAAATCGGCCTGCCCGAGGCCAAACTCGGCCTGCTGCCCGGCGGCGGGGGCACGCAGCGCCTGCCGCGCATGATTGGCATGGCTCGGGCTTTGTCCATTATGCTGGAAGGCAAAGACGTACCGCCCCAAGCCGCCCACGACCTGGGCATGGTGGATGCGCTGGCGGCCACGCCCGAGGATATGATGCAAATGGCCAAAGATTGGATTGCGGCCAACCCCGCCCCTACCCAACCCTGGGATGAGCGAAATGAAGCGGGGCAAATCGTAGCCCGTGACGACTTTGAGATCCCCGATGGCGGACCCACGAGCGAAGCAGGTACTCAGGTACTAGCCGCGGCGCGCGCGAACGTCATGGCAAAAACGCACGGCAACTACCCCGCGCCGTTGGCGATTTTAGCGTGCGTGGAAGAAGGCCTTCGGGTCAATATGGACCGCGCCATCCCGATTGAGGCCGAGTACTTCGTGCAGGTAGCCCGCTCGAAAGTAGCCGGAAACCTGATCAGCACCATGTTTTTGGGTCTTAACAAAGCGAATAAGGGCGCCAGCCGCCCTACCGAAATCGACCGCACGGAAGTCAGAAAACTGGGTATCCTGGGCGCGGGGCTCATGGGCGCGGGTATCGCCTACGTGTCGGCTTTGGCCGGTATCGAGGTGGTGTTGAAAGATGTGAGTATCGAATCCGCCGAAAAAGGAAAAGGCTATTCCCGCAAAATTTTGGAGAAAGGCATCAGTTTGGGAAAAATGGACGACACCAGGGCGAGCGGTATTTTAGATAGAATAAAACCCACCGCCGATGCGACCGATCTGAACAATTGCGATTTGATCATCGAAGCCGTTTTTGAAAATCGAGACGTAAAAGCCGCCGCCATCCAGGAAGCCGAACCCATGCTGATCGACGGCGGCGTGTTCGGGTCCAATACCTCTACCCTACCCATCACGGGCCTGGCGACTCTAGTAGACAGACCAGAGAATTTTATCGGAATTCACTTTTTTTCGCCCGTCGACAAGATGGCACTCGTAGAGCTTATCGCAGGCCACGAAACCTCCGACTACGCCATCGCCCTGGCCATCGACTACGTCCGCAAGATTCGCAAGACACCCATTGTGGTGAACGATTCGCGCGGCTTTTACACGTCGCGCTGCTTCATCACTTACGCCGCCGAAGGCATGGAACTACTTAAAGACGGCGTCGACCCCGAGTTGATCGAAACGGCCGCCAAACAAGCCGGGATGCCTGTCGGTCCCTTGGCGGTGACCGACGAAGTCGCGCTGGACCTGGTGTACAAGATCGCCTCGCAGGGCATCGCCGACGGCGCGCTCACCGAAGCCGACACCAGCTATCAGGTGAGCAAAGCTTTTGTGGACAAGGGACGCTCGGGCAAAAAGGCCCGCGCCGGATTTTACGAGTACCCTGAGGGCGCCACCAAGTACCTGTGGCCCGGACTGGCCGATATGTTTCCGCGCGCCGCCCAGCAGCCTGATGTAGAAGAAATCAAGAAACGACTACTCTACCGGCAATCGCTGGAAGCAGTACGTTGCTTTGAAGAAGGCGTGATCCGCACCAAACTGGACGCTGACCTGGGTTCGATTTTGGCCTGGGGCTTTCCGGCCTATACCGGTGGCACGTTGTCGTTTGTGGATTTTGTAGGGAAAGAGGTATTTCAACAGGAGTGCGATAGGCTGGCCGATACTTACGGCGAGCGCTTCCGACGATAATGATGTGGTACGGCCGGTCCGGCCGTTTTCACTAAGAATCCACAAAAAACGGCCGAGTCGGCCGTACCACATTTATATTTTCCTAAAAAATACCGTAAATAGAGTATTGAGCGGGAGTAAAATCGTGCCCTACTTTGCAGCGTGCAATGACCCAAAGGACTTGCACCTTCCGAGATGAACACGACACTCCCACTCCCTCGTCTCCAATTCAAACACCACTTGCCATTCCCCGTCCAGGACATTATGCGCCTGGACGGTAATGGCAGTTATACGGTTCTGGTCCTCAGCGACGGAACCGAGTTTCTATCGAGCCGAAATCTCGGCCTTTACGAAACCATGCTACCCGACGGCTTCCTCCGGGTACACAAGCAAAGCATCATCAATACGGAATATCTGCAATCGTTAAATGAAACGAAGCAACGCGCCGTCCTATCCGATGGTACCGAAGTTTCGATTTCGCGCCGCCGCTGGCTCGAGGTCAAGCAGCGCTTCGCAGCCTGACCTAAATCGGCCTAAAGCGGTGGAATCGAGAAATGTTGGTGTTCAATTGACCCTACGTGGGTAATGAATACCCATTGGAGCGCATTATCAATTTTCAACTATCAACTATCCATTAATCAACTCCGCTACTTCCCGGCCCGTTTGCATCGCAGCGTTGAGCGAAGGGTACGCCGTGTAGTCGCCACAGCGGTACAAGTACTCCGACAATTGCAACGACTCCCCTCTCGCACCAGCGTTGAACTGCGGCAGCGCGTGGGGCAGGTGGTAGGTACGTAGATGCCGCCAGCCGTTCACCGCCTCCCCAAACCACTGATTCAGTTCCATTTTAATATCGTCGGCCAGTTTTCCTTCATCCGACAATTCGAGTCCCTGGGTACTCACCGAGATCAGACTTTGGCCGTCGGCGGCATACTCGGGAGCCACATCGGAAGGTACGCACATATGGTGTACTACCGAAAGCGGGTGCGGATTGAGCATCAGTAGTTTTTTGGTAGAAGGCGAGGCCGGTGCAGCGAAGTACGTGCAGGTTGTTACGTTGTACTGCCGCGCTTCGTTTTGGCCCAGCAGGCGATCGGCGGTGGAGGCGTCGGTAGCTACTACGATGTGGCTGGCCCGAATGCTTTCGCCGCCTTCAAGGTGCACCGTCTTGCTTTCCAGCGCGGCAACCGGACTGTTAAGCCGGACAGTTCCCGGTGTCAGTGCCGCCGCCAACTGCGCCGGAATTGCTTCCATCCCGGTCGCAGGCAGTACGGCTTCGCCATTATAAAACTGCTTGAAGACGAACCGGAAGAAATTGCTGGAGGTACTTAATTCATTTTCCAGGAAAACCCCACCGAAAAAGGGCTTGAAGAACGTTTGAATCATTTTATTACTCCACCCATAGTCATGGAGGTACTGTAGCGTGGAGGTGTCGTCGTTTTTGAAAAAGTCAGGAGCCTGGGCTACCGCGTTGACATCCTGCATGAGTTCCACGAGTTTCAATTTGTCGCCCAGCGATCCGACCGGGGCCGTCATGGCTTTGAAAATCCCCAGGGGTTCGCGCATGGGATTGGGCATTTCGGTGAAGTCGGCGTGGCCGCCCTCGTACTCCTGGCGGATGAGTGCCCCCGAACGAAACGCTCTTAGGTCGAGGGCATCGTAGTTGAGGATGCGCCGGGCTTCGGGGTAGGCCGTCAGCAGAATCTGAAAGCCCCGGTCGAGGCGAAAGCCGTCGACGAGGTCGGTCCTGACGCGTCCGCCCACGGCATCGGCAGCCTCCAGCAGTACCACTTCACGACCACCCGATTGTTGCAAATAGCGGGCGGCCGTAAGGCCCGCCATGCCGCCGCCGACGATTACGATTGGATAGGACGTTTCCATGTTTATTATCTTAATTGTTACGTTATAGTATAATCTTTACAAGATTTCTTTTTGAATTTATTCTTTTATAATTGGGATTTTTACTTCAAAAAAAGGGTAGCTTTGCGAGCAGTCTTGCCAAGGATTTTGGAAAAATAGCTATATTTTCATAGAACCGTCCCCCATTTTTGGTTATAATAGCGAAAGCTTTCTTCTTTCGCCTCTACTTAACCCGGCGACGGCCCGCCGGTTTCGATATTTTAAAAATTACAAGAGAAATGAAATACCAGGTTCACGAAGAAGGAGGGTTCAGGTACATCGACGAAGGACAGGGCGAAAATTTGGTGCTGCTGCACGGCTTGTTTGGCGCGTTGAGCAACTGGGACGGCGTCATCGATGGCTTTTCGGATCGTTATCGTGTGCTGATTCCGGTGTTGCCGATTTATGAACTGCCCGCCCGGAAGGCCAATCTGGAAGCATTACTCGATTTTCTGGAAAAATTTCTGACGTTTAAATCACTAACCAACCTCACGCTGCTGGGAAATTCGCTGGGCGGTCATATAGGGCTACTTTACATTCTCAAGAACCCTGAAAACGTGCAGCGGCTCATTCTGACGGGTAGCTCGGGCTTGTTCGAGAATTCGATGGGCGGCTCCTTTCCGAAGCGGGGTAGTTACAGCTACATCGCCGAGCGCGTCGCGTATACGTTTTATGATCCAAAAGTCGCCACGAAGGAGTTGATCGACGAGGTGTTCGAGACGACCTCCAGTATTGCAAAATGCATGAGCATCGTGGGGATCGCGAAGTCGGCGCAACGGCATAATCTTGCCAAGGAGCTGCACCGGATCAAAGCACCCACGCTGCTGGTATGGGGCCTGAACGACACGATTACGCCGCCCTACGTCGGGCATGAATTTAGTCGCTTGATCGGGGGTTCGGAGCTGCATTTTATCGACGAGTGCTGCCATGCCCCCATGATGGAGCACCCCGCCAAATTCAACGCCATTCTTGAACAATTTCTGGCCAAATACGCGTTATTAGAACCCGCCTGATGGCCCAAAACCCACACTAATATGCTCGCTTCCTCGCTCCTGAACCCGATGTTGCCCACCCTGAAAACCACCGACCTTGTGGCGCAGGCGCTGGATTGGATGAACGAATACCAAACTTCGCAATTGGCTGTGGCCGAGGAAGATAGGTACCGGGGGATCGTGTCGGAGGATATGCTCCTGGACGCGCCCGACGACCGGCTACCATTGGGGGAAGTGATCTTGCAGCATCCCGATGTCTACGCGAACGAGGATCAGCACGTCTATGAATTGCTGCGGCTATCCAACCAATACCAGCTCAAGATCATTCCGGTAGTCGATGCGGACGGCCTACTGTCGGGTACCCTGCTGGTGAACGACTTGCTGGAACGCTTCGCCGATTCGCTCGGTATTCAAGAATTGGGCGCGGTTCTGGTACTCAAGGTAGCCGAGCGCGACTACTCGCTGGCCGAGGTGAGCCGCCTGATCGAAACCAATGGCACCAAGGTTATCAGTAGCCACTACACCTCTGCGGCTACCTACGAAAATCCCGACGACGCCCGACTTACGCTCAAGCTCAACCGTACCAATATCAACCCCGTCGTGGCTACGCTCGAACGCTTCGGCTACGCCATCGAAGAAGCCCACGCCAATGACCCCATCGACAGCATAGATCAGGATCGGTTGGATTCGCTCTTGCGGTACCTGGAGACTTAGTTAGTTGAGAATGGATTACTGTATTTTCCTTTCATAAGGGTAATTCCCGGCATTCTCGTCTTTTAGTAGATACAAGATCATCTTGTGCTGTACGGGTGCATTTTACTTTGGCTTGCCATTTAATTCATTGAGATGAGTTCAAGTACAAATGCCATTATCCATTCTCAACTCTCCACTATCCATTAAATAAAAATGTCTTCACGCAGAATATTTATCAAGAGCGCGTCGGGAGCTGCAGCACTGTCGATGTTGGTACCGGGAATTATGAAGGCGAACGCAGCCAGCCCGATGCCGCATGAAGAAGAGGAATCGTTTCGCTTTGGAATTGCGGGCTATACCTTCGCCAAATTCAAGCTGGATCAGGCACTGGAAATGATGAAGAAAGTCGACATACACTGGCTGTGCATCAAGGACTTTCACCTGCCCATGAAAAGCAGCGCGGAAGAGATCGCGGCATTTCACGCCAAATTGAAGGAAGCCGGCGTGACGGGTTACGGTGTCGGACCGATTTATATGAAAACCCGCGCGGCGATCGACGATGCCTTCGACTACGCCAAGCGCGTGGGTGTGGACCTCATCGTGGGCATCCCCGAAGTGGATGACCTACCCTACGTGGAACAAAAGGTGAAAGAGTACGACATCCGCTACGCCATTCACAACCACGGACCGGGCGACAAGGTGTACCCCAACGCTGTAACGGTCGACGGCCACATCAAAAATTTGGACCCACGCGTGGGTATGTGCTTCGACATCGGCCACGACATGCGCTACGGCAACGACCCCATCGCCGACTTCGCCAAGTACCACAAGCGCATTTTCGACATGCACCTCAAGAACGTCACCTCCGCCACGCACGACGGCAGTACCAACGAGTTGGGGCGCGGCGTGATCGACATACCCAAGATGGTCAGGACCCTCAGAAAAGTAAACTACAAGGGGGTCTGTGCCCTGGAATACGAAAAGGATATGTCCGACCCGCTGGCCGGCCTCGCCGAGTCGGTGGGGTACTTCCGTGGGGTGCTGGATGCGACAAGGAAGGGGTGAAAGGGTGAAAGGTTAATGGTAAAAAAAATTAAACCACGGTCCTACCGTAAATCTGCTAAAAATTATAAAAACTTTGATGCGGTTCGGCGCTCTGGCTTTGTCGCTTTAACATCCTAAATACACAATCATGGAAAAAAGAAGAGACTTCATTCGTAAAATAGCCTTGGGTACCGCGGGTATTACGCTGGCGGGCGCTACGCGGGGCATGTCGGCGAAGAGCTACGCCAAAATTATGGGCGCCAATGACCGGCTACACGTCGGCATCGCCGGGTTGGGTCGCCGCTTGGGTGCCTATTACCAACCCATCGGTTTGAAGAGCAGCAATGTCGAGCTAGTGTACCTGTGCGACGTGATGAAAAGTCAGCGCGAGTCAGCGGCGAAGAAGTTTTCGAAGCACATCGACTACGCGCCGAAGCTCGAGAACGACATCCGCAAAGTCATCGAGGACCCCAAGGTAGATGTACTCATCAACGCCACGCCCGACCACTGGCACGCGCCGGGTACCTGGATGGCCGTGAAAGCGGGCAAGCACGTGTACGTCGAGAAGCCCTGCAGTCATAATCCCCGCGAGGGCGAGTTGCTGGTTGAGTTTCAGAAAAAGTACAACAAGGTGATTCAGATGGGCAACCAGCAGCGGTCGGCCCCGGAATCGCAGGAGATCATCAAGGAAATTCACAATGGTGCCATCGGCAAGCCTTGGAAGGCCATCGCCTTCTACGCCAGCGCGCGTGGTGAGGTACCCAAGCAGCAAAAGGCGCCCGTGCCCGACGGCCTGGATTGGGAGCTTTGGCAGGGTCCGGCACCGCACCGCGACTACACCAGCGAAACCTGGGACTACAACTGGCACTGGTATGGCTGGAACTACGGCACCGCCGAATCGGGCAACAATGGTACCCACGAACTTGACGTAGCCCGCTGGGCTTTGAAGGCCGACTACCCCGAGCGCGTCGAAATCGAGGCCGACAAGCGGTACTTCCCCAACGACGGCTGGGAAATGTACGACACGATGGAAGCAACGTTCCGTTTTCCCGAAAACAAAATCATCCAGTGGCAGGGCCAAAGCCGCAACGGGTACAGTACCTACGGCAGCGACCGGGGTACCTTGATCTTCGGTACCGAGGGCAATGTTTATGTAGATCGCGGTGGCTATAAACTCTACGACCGCAGTGGCAAGATGATCCGCAGCAGCGAATCTAAGGGCAGCGAGGCCGGTACCGCCCTCGGCGGTGGCGGCGACATGAGTACCTTGCACGTCGTCAACTTCTTCGACGCCGTGCGCGGTACTGCCAAGCAGAATTCACCCATCGAAGAAGGCGCCAAAAGCGTACACCTGTGCCACCTGGCCAACATCGCTTACCGCAACGGCGGCCAACCGCTCGATGTGGATTCCAAAAACGGTAAAATCATGGACAAAAAAGCCATGAAGTACTGGAGCCGGGAGTACCAGCCGGGCTGGGAGCCGAAGTTATAGAAGGGTGGAAAGGGAGACGGGAGAAGGGAGAAACGGGCATTTGCACTGTAAGCCTTTCTACTACCTTTCCACCGTCTCCCTTTTCTACACTTCTACCGTCTATACTTTCTCCTTCTCCGCCACTGGATAATCCGTGTAGCCTTTCTTGCCGGGCACATAGAACGTGTCTTTGTCCCAGTCGGCCATCGGCAGGTGATTGGCGAAGCGCTCCACCAGATCAGGATTCGAGATGTATAGCTTACCATACGATACCAAATCAGCGTCGCCGCGCTCGATGACGGCATTACCTTTTTCCTGATCGAAATTGCTGTTGATCATCAAAGTACCTTTGTAGATCGGCCGGTACCGCTTGGCGATGTGGGGCTCGGCGAATGAAACGTCCGATACATCCGTGAATGGCTCCGACAGGTGCAGGTAGGCTAAATCGTAATCGTTTAGCTTCCCAACGATGTGGTCGAAAGTCGGGAATCGTCTGCTCATCCATCGTCATTCCGAATACACCGTGCAGCGACGGGTTCATCCGTACACCAATTTTTCCTTCTGGGATCTCCTTTTTTACTGCATCGAGCACATCGAACAGAAAACGCGCCCGCTTCTCGGTACTTCCGCCGTAGGCGTCCGTCCGGTGGTTGGAGGTAGCACTGAAAAATTGGTGGAACAAATAGCCATTCGAAGCGTGGATCTCGACGCCGTCGAATCCCGCCGCAACGGCGTTTTTGGCCGCATTGGCAAAATCCCGAATGGTTTTTTGAATATCCTCCAACGTCATGGCCTTTGGTTCGACTGTATCCTTGAAGCCCGTTGGTGTAAATGCCTTGGAATCAGGATTGAGCGCCGAAGGGGCCAAGGGTAATGCACCATCATGAAAATCGGGGTGCGAGATGCGGCCGACGTGCCATAGCTGAATGAAAACTTTACCACCCGCCTCATGGACCATGTGTGTCACTTTTTTCCAGCCCGCTACCTGCGCGGCGGTGTGGATGCCCGGCGTGTTGACGTAGCCCACGGCCTGCTCCGACACCTGGGAGCCTTCGGTGATGATGAGTCCGGCGCCGGCGCGCTGCTGGTAGTACACGCCCTGCAAGTCGGCGGTAGGTACCTTGCCCTCATTGTCGGCGCGGCTCCGGGTCATGGGGGCCATCACCACGCGGTTGCGGAGCGTAAGGTTTTTGCTAGTATAGGGTTGCAAAAGGGGTTGTTCGTTGCTCATAGTTAGTTTTATAATTTTTAGAAAAAATAAAAAAGCACCCCTGAATCAGGAATGCCCTTACGATTTCAACAAACAACCACTATGCTGGAACGAATGTTCCAAAAGTTCGAAGCGGCTGGATTTTACGATTCTCTAATAGCTTGGATCAGTTCCTTCTTCTAGACCAATCAGGTGCCTTTCGCTCGCTTATACCGTTACTGTTGACAAGTCACAGACTGCTTCAACCCTAATTTTCGATGAATGTGTGCCTGCAAATCATGAAACACATTTCCAATCACCTTCTATTTTCACAATTTAGAAAATAGTTAGATCGTTATATTCACCGCCCTGTAAATAAAAGCTTTGGCGTACTGATTCTCCTCTTCGCGATGAGTCCTTGAACTGACAACTTCTCGTCAGCCAGTAGCCATTTTTTAATAAATCCCGCAGTAGAATAAGGACCTGGCCGTGAGTCGGTTACCATACAAACCGATGAATGTAGCCATCATGAAGTGAATGATGCAGCCTGTGACGTGCGGGTGATGAATTTTCAGGGTCGTATGCTGTGAAAAGTGGGCTTGTCCTTCCATTAACTCAGGCACGTCGCGGAAGTCGGGTGGCGTATGGACGATTTCTCCATCGATGGCATCCACGACGTTCACGTCGTTATTGTCTCGGTACCTACCTTCATCGTCGGATCATCCATCGTTTGCGAGCATAATCGAACGTGCACTCAACGGCTTGTCCCTCGTAACGGCTCCCGCTGAGTTTCTACAATGTGTCTGATCGTCGGTAGTTGTTGACTATCATCTGTTACGATTGTTTTTGGGTCGCGATGTACATAGGGCGTAACGCCGACCGGCTCATTGTTAAGATAAACCTTGGCCCCGCTCGGGTACGACTGAATCACGGTCGAGCTGGCGCAACTCGAAAACAAAATGGAACCTGTTAATAAATAGGCAATTGCCTTTGTGGTGCATGATGAACTTTTCATGATTAGAAAGTTTAAAATTTGGCTACAAATGTAAGGATTAGTTGTACAACCAAGATGCGGCGATTTGAAAATTGCCTGCGTCCCCCTATCTTTCGACAACCATTCCCTGCTCAATTGCATCTGCCGTATGAAAATAGCCGTGCACGGACGTTCTTTTTCAGATTCTGCCCGGCCCTACATTCAGGCAATGTTCGACGAAATGCGGGTTCGTCAGGTCGAGACGCAGCTGTACTTACCGTTTCGGAAGTTTTTGGATTCGATGGGTGTGGCGCACTATTCCAGGCTCACCTACACCTCCGACGATGACCTCTTCGACGCCCGGCTGATCGCCAGCCTGGGCGGGGATGGTACTTTGCTGGAAGCGGTTTCGCTGGTGGGCGCGCGGCAGATTCCCGTGGTGGGCATCAACGTGGGACGACTGGGGTTTCTGGCGACGGTGTCGCCGGAGCGGATCGCCGACATGATCGAGGCACTGAAAGAAGGTGAGTACCGCATCGACGAGCGGTCGATGCTGTTCACCGAGTCGGATACGGATGTTTTCGATGGTCAGAGTTTTGGATTGAACGACTTCACGATCACCAAGACCGATACGTCTTCGATGATTACGGTGCACTCCTACCTCAACGGCGAATTCCTGAACTCCTACTGGGCCGATGGGCTGATCGTATCGACGCCCACCGGCTCGACCGGCTACTCGCTCAGTTGCGGTGGCCCGGTGCTGGTACCCAACGCGCAAAACTTCATCCTGACGCCCGTCAGCCCGCACAACCTCAACGTGCGGCCGCTCGTGGTGGAAGACACCGCCGTGCTGGCCTTCGAAGTCAAAAGCCGCAGCGACAACTTCATGGTATCGCTCGATTCGCGCTCCCAGGTCGTGGACTCCTCAGTGCGCTTCACGGTGCGCAAAGCCCCCTTCACCGCCCAGCTCATCAAAATGCTGGACGACAATTTCTTCAATACATTAAGGAGTAAGTTGAGTTGGGGGTTGGATATGCGTAATTAGTTTAAAAGCCACAGAGCCACAAAGTTATCATTCGATGGTCACTCTGGATAGCTCAGCACAAAGTACTTTCTACTTAGTACCATGTACTTTAAACTTTGAATATTCAACTTTTAACTCCCTACTCTAACACCTGCACCCATCCCTTGCACCGGCTGCCCAGGGGCGTGACGACTTCGTAGAAATAGGTACCATTGGTCGTTCCTTTGCCCCAGTTGTTTTGGTAGTCGTTGGCCTTGAATACCTCCTTGCCCCAGCGATTGAAAACCTGTAAGGTACTCCCAGATACGGGTACCACGAACGTATCGTTTTTACCGTCGCCATTCGGCGTGATGACGTTGGCCAGTACTAAGGGTGGGGGCGCATTCAGCGTTTTGGAGACCGTAAGCGCGCAACCCGCCTGGTTGTAGGCCGTCAGCGTCACGATATAATCGCCGGATCGCGTGTAAGCGCGGTCTTTTACATCGGTGTCGGTAGTCATGGGGCCCTCGCCGACGTTCCACTCGTAGCGTGCCGCCGTACGGGTGCGGTTGACAAACTGGAACCGGGCCGGCTCGCCGCAGCCAACGCCCGTTTGTTCGATGTCGAATAGTGGCTCGTGGGCGCGGTCGACGGTCACGACTACCTGTTTTTCGGGTCGGCAGCCGTCGGCGTATTGCGCCTGCACGGTGTAGGTGGTCGTGAAGTCGGGCGATACCGTCACCGCTGGCCCCGTGGTGGGGTTGAGGGTGGAGTCGCCTTTCCAGACGAAGTTGGTAGCCGCGCCGGTAGCGCGAAGCTCGGCTTTGGTCCCGGCACACACCAGCACCGCGGGCGTTACGTTGAAGTCGGGCTTGTTGTCCTCTACCGTGATTTTCACCGTCTTTTTGGGCTTGCAGCCATCGCCGTACTCGGCCTCTACGGTGTAGGTCGTCGTGACGGTGGGCTTGGCGGTGACCTTGCCGCCCACGCTGTCGCTGAGCGTAGGGTCTGCCAGCCAGCGGTACCGCAGCGCGCCGCCCGAGGCAGTCAACGGGGCCGATTGTCCGGGGCAGATCGTGGCGTCGGTACCCGCCAGGAAATCCGGCTTGCTATTGTCGATCGTCACTTTTACTTTTTTATTCACCACACAACCCGACACCGGATCCTTTACCTCTACATTGAATTCGGTCGTTTCTTTTACTCTGACGGTGGGCGTGGCGCTCTTGGGATTGTCCACGCCCGCGATGGGCGTCCAGGTGTACTCGGCTCCACCCTTCACCGACAGCGGCACGGGTACATCCTGGCAGACCGTCGTATCGCCCCTGGTCACGACATCGAGTCGAATCACCTTAATTTTGCGCGTAGCCACATCGACTCGCTTGCAGGTCAGGCGGTTGAAAGCGCGCAGCGTGACGGTGTACTCGCCAGGCTTATCGAAAGTGTATTCCGACTGAATCTTGTCGCGCGAAAATCCGCCGCCGTCGACATCCCAGGCGTAGTCTACCCCGCCCTTGCTGGTATTGAGAAAATTAAGTTTGAGCGGAGCGCAGCCGGTGGTCACGTCTTTTTTACCGCCCTCGTACACATCGAAAGCAGCTTCGAGCCGGTCGATATCGATCTTGAAAGCGGCGTTGTTGCAGTTATTGCTTTGGTTGGTGTTCGACCAGGCCTTGGGCGTGGTCGGGAAGCGGGTACCCCCGCAAGCGCAGGTAGCGTGGTAGATCACCCCGTTCTTGTCGAAGCGACTCGTGCCGCCGTCCACGTGGTCGCCGCGGTTGAGTTCAGGGTTAGGAGAGCTCACGCTTCCGAAGTAGGTAGCGTAGAGCAGCGACTTGGCCCCGGCTTCCAGAATGGCGATGTAAAAATTACTGCCGTTGGTGGTGGGTTTCAGGGCATCGGGCGTCACGGCCATGCCGATGGTACTGCTTTGCAGGTTGTAATCGGTGGTAGTGTTAACCGCCCCGCCCCAGCCCGACACGTAGATATTCCCGCATTCGTTGACCAAAAAAGCCGTGGGCGAAATATCGGGCGTACCCCGCTTGGACCCAATCACCGTCGAAAAGAAGGTCTTTGACAAAGACGGATCAAGCGCATGGACGAACTGCCCGCTGTTGGCGTCGCTGTACACGCCTTGCGAGACCGGATAGCGCCCCCGCGTCGAGCCGAGGATGTAGACGTTCCCAGCCGGATCGAGATCGAGCAGGTAGGCTCCGTCGGCGGCATCGGTACCCAGGTAGGTACTTTCCTGGATCTGCTGATTCTTGAAGTGTACGATGTAGGCGTCTTCGGTTCCTTTCAATCTCGGTTGGTACACGGTAGGCTTTGTAGGCAGATTGGTACTTTTGGTAATTCCGGTCACGAACACATCACCCTCGGGCGTGGCTTTAATAGCAAACGCGGCGTCGAAATCGTCACCACCAAAGTAGGTACTCCATTGCAGGGTCGTAAGGTCGGGCGAGAGCTGCGAAATCGTGCCATCCTGCCGACCTTTCAGGGTAGTTTGGAAAGCATTTTTCAGCGGAAAATTGCTGGAATTGGAGGAAGAAGCCACCAGCACGTTCTCGTCCTTATCCAGAATAATTTCACCCCGAAAGGTATCCCCGTAGTTTTTGATCTGCAAACCCGCTACGGTGCTAAGGGCATCGTTGCCACTGCCCCCGAGGTAGGTAGAGGCCAGCAACTGCGTACCGTCAGCGCTCAGCCGGGCGATGTACATGTCGCTGCCGTTGGTGAGTTCGAGGCCGCTGATGGGCACGATGGCGGCCCCGCCGCCGTAGCTTCTCTGGAAAGCCCGGTCGGTGGTGGCAAAATTGCGGGAGGAGGTAGTACCATAAATAAAAAGCTCACCCCGGCTGTTGGCAATCAGGCTGTTGGGAATATCGGTATTCCCTCCGCCCAGGAAAGTGGAGTAGATAAGCGTGGTACCGTCCTGGGTGTACTTGATGATGCCGGTATCCACTTGCCCGGCAAATCGAAACTGAAAGGCCCCGATCGTGATGGGGAAGTCGGCGCCAAAGGCCGTGCCGCCCGAGAAAAGATTACCCTCGGCATCGTAAGTGGCGGTGTGGCCCCAGTTGTCGGAAGCCGAGCCTGAGTAGGTGGAAAAAATAAGTTCGGGATCGATCGTGAGATCGTGGGCGTGGTCGTAGTCGCCGGGCAGCGCGAAGCGCACTTGCTGTCCTTCCAGCGCGTAGCGAGCGGTTACCTCCCTGGTACGGCCGTCGATTTCCTGGAAGGAATAGGGACGGGCTTCCTTGAACGGACCGACGCGGGTACCTACTTCCAACTGGCCGCTTTCGTTCACCGCTAAGCCGTCGGCCCCCAGGTAGTTCAGCTTGATATTTGAAGCATCGGCACCGGGATGCACGATGAATTCATACTTGATCGTGAGATCGTAGGCGTAGATTCGGAAGTCGATGTTGGGGTAAATGTTCTTGTAAAGTACTTCTCCGAAGCCTGCCGCCCCGCTGGCCCAGCGGCTGGGGTCGTCGCCGATGAAATAGTTGAATGCGCTGCCGTCGGGTTTGAGCCGGGAGATGACCGCCTCGGCGCTGCTGCCTTCGAACTGCACTTCCACGCCGTGCGCCTGCACCAAATCCTCGGGCGCAAAACTACCCAGGCGGGCGCGGTCATCTTTGTCGGCCGACTTGCCTCCCGCGTGACGGGCCCAAATCTCGCGGCCATCGTAGAGCATGTACACCAGCGATTGTTTTTTCAGGAACAGAAACCCGCCGGGAATATCGGCGCGAAAGAGTACTTCTTTTTCCCATTGCCCCTTGTTCTCGCACGAAGCGCAATCCATCGGCGACGGCATTGCCGACAAAGCAAAAGCGAATAATTCCCAGGATAAAGCGTACGTAAAGTATGTTTCGTGTAGTTTTTTGATATTGTATATTGATTCTGGACGCTGGACCAACCCTCCGGTGCGACTGGCTTCCAAATCAGTCTACTCAGTTTGCTATCATTTCTAAAGTCTAATTCCATCATTCATCACTACCTTTTGAACGCCGAAACGGAAATGATATTTTTACAAAATTCGTATTCCTGGGGTTGGTTGGAACCCAGGACAACCATCTGATTCTCGGTGAGATTGGTCACGTTATCGAGGTACCATTGCACGCCCTGGGCGTCCAGATTGGACGTCGGCTCGTCCAGAATCACCACCGGTACGTCGGACAAAAAGGCCAATCCGAGCTTCACGCGCTGCTTCATGCCCGACGAGAAATGCCGCACGACTTTGTTACGGGCGTGGCTCAGCTGCACAAACTCCTCGAACTCGGCGGCACCGATGCCGTTTTTGAGCGGCTTGAATTTTTGGTGAAATTCCACCAGTTCCCGCAGCGTGAACTCCTCGATCAGTTCCAGGTAAGGCGCGGCCAGGATCATTTCGCGGTACCAGTCGTCGACGTCAATTTCTCTGCCCTGGTGCTCGTACCGAAGGGTACCCTCCGAAGGCGGCACGATCCCCATCAGCAGCTGAATCAGCGTGGATTTTCCACTGCCGTTGGGTCCGACGAAGGTGTAGCTTTGTCCCGAATCGAATTCCAGATTCACGCCGCGCAAAATCCATTCCGAGATGAACTTCTTGCCAATATTTTCTAAGGTAATCTTCAACTTTTAAATTTCGATTTAACAAATCTACGTAGATTTCTTATTTTGGGCCTCTTAACCTAAACAGAAACTACGAATGAATACGCAGAAAAGAAAGGGGTTGTTGCTGGCGGCGGGGCTACTCCTGAGCGGTGGCCTGTGGGCCCAAACCGCCCACGAGCGGGTTACGAGGGAGTTGAACCAGAAAGAAATGGCCTACGGTGAAGCGGCCAAGACGATCTGGAACTACGCCGAAGTAGGCTATCAGGAAGAGAAAAGCTCGGCGCTGTTGCAGGATATGCTGAGCAAGGAAGGCTTTAAAATTGAAAAAGGCGTAGCCGGAATACCCACGGCTTTCGTAGCCAGCTACGGCGAGGGCGGCACGGTACTGGGCATTTTGGGCGAATACGACGCTTTGCCCGGACTATCGCAGGATGCCTGGCCGAGCCGCAAGGTGATGACCGAAGGCGCGGCGGGCCACGCTTGTGGCCACCATTTGTTTGGGGTAGGCTCGGCGGCGGCGGCTATCGCGGTCAAGAACTGGCTGGTCGCGACCAAGCAGAAGGGTACCATTCGCTTCTTTGGTACCCCCGCCGAAGAGGGTGGTTCGGGAAAGGTGTACATGGTGCGGGCCGGGCTCTTCAATGACGTGGATGCGGTACTGCACTGGCACCCCGGCGACGCCAATAGCGCGAGTGCCGGGGTGTCGCTGGCCAATATTTCGGCCAAGTTTCGTTTCAAGGGCATCGCCGCCCACGCGGCCGGTGCCCCCGAGCGCGGACGCTCGGCCCTCGACGGGGTGGAGGCCATGAACTACATGGTCAACATGATGCGCGAGCACGTGCCGTCCGACGCCCGAATTCACTACATCATCACGCAGGGCGGCAAGGCACCCAATGTGGTACCTGATTTTGCCGAGGTGTACTATTACGTTCGGCACCCGCAGCGCGATGTGGTGCAGGACATGTGGCAGCGCATCGTGAAGGCTTCCGAGGGCGCGGCGATGGGTACAGGTACCACCGTGGATCATGAAATTATCGGCGGTGTGTACGAAATGCTACCGCTGGAATCGCTGGCGAAGGTGATGTACAAGAATTTGAAAGAAGTAGGCGGGGTAAACTACGACAAGTCCGAGACGGATTTCGCCACCAAGATTATCCCTTCGTTCAACCTACCCGCCGACAAGCAGCCAGAACCTGGCGATGCGGCCAAAATCCTGCCCTACGAATACGAGCGCACGGGCATGGGCAGTACCGATGTCGGCGATGTGAGCTGGGCGGTACCGACCGTCGGTCTGCGCACCGCGACCTGGGTACCCGGCACGGCGGCCCACAGCTGGCAGGCCGTGGCGGCAGGCGGCACGAGCATCGGTCGCAAGGGCATGATGGTAGCCGCCAAAACCATCGCGCTTACGGCCGTGGACTTTATTCCAAAACCCCAAAATGATCACCGAGGCCCAGGCCGAACTCGACGCCAAGCGCGGCAAGACGTTCAAGTACGAGTCGCTGCTGGGCGATCGGCCCCCGGCGCTGGATTACCGGAAATAGAAAAGGGTGAACGGTTAAAGGTCAACGGTAAAAGGCCTTACGTTTTAGACACCATTAACCTTTCATCTTTAACCATTTACCCCTGCGCGCCAAGTCTCGCAACATGGACATAAATCTAATTCAAATCGACGAGTACTCGGCCACGCCGAAGTACCTGCAGCTGAGCGACTCTATTTTGCGGGGCATTCAATCGGGAGCGATCGGGAAGGGCGATATGCTACCGTCGATCAACGAGATCAGCTTCGAGTTCGACATTTCAAGGGTAACCGCCGAGAAGGGCTACAACCATTTGAAAAGTCTTGGCGTAATCGGGTCGGTACCGGGGAAAGGGTACTTCATCAAGCAGACCGATCACAACCAGCCGCTGAAAGTATTTCTGCTTTTCAACAAGTTGAGTACTCACAAGAAGATTATTTATGATTCGTTCGTCGAGACGCTGGACGGAAGGGCGGCCATTGATTTTTATATCTACAACAACGATTTCGCGCTGTTCAAGCGCCTTATCGAGCAGCGGAAGGACGAGTACACACATCTGGTCATCATCCCGCACTTTATCGAGGGTGAAGAGAAAGCGCACGAGATCATCAATACGCTGCCCAAGGAGCAACTGGTGGTATTGGACAAAATTATCCCCCGCCTGAGTGGAAAATTTGGCGCGGTGTACCAAAACTTCGAGCGCGACATCTACACCTCGCTCGAAAAAGCCAGCGCTTCCCTGGCCAAGTACAGTGCTTTGAACCTCATCTTCCCCGAAAATAGCTACGCCCCGCCCGAAATCACGGAGGGTTTCGTCAACTTCTGCCGCGATTTCGCCTTCGACTACCGCGTGGTTGCCGACATCAGCCAGGAGCGAATCTTGTCCGGGCAAGCCTACATCAACATTATGGAGGACGATCTGGTGATTTTGATCGAGAAAATCATCGCGCAGTCGCTGACCATCGGGCAGGAAGTCGGTGTAATTTCCTATAACGAAACGCCCCTGAAAAGACTGCTGCTCAACGGCATCACCACCATGTCGACCGACTTCCGGGCGATGGGGCGCGCGGCGGCGGAACTGGTGTTGAACAATGATAAGCAGCACGTGGAGAATCCCTTTCATCTGACTTTGCGGGCTTCTTTGTAGGCAGTCCACAGGCTGAAACCCTTGGCAACCGGAAAGTAAGACAGTGTAGGATAGTTAGGTAAGACAGTAAATTACTTTTGTAGAAAAAGCAACTTATCAGCTACACCACAAATTTCCATAAAACTCCTTCCTATGACCTCCAGTACCACCTACAAGCACGTGAATTACCTTTGGGACGAAGCCAAAGCCGCCGAACTAGCCGACGACGAAGTGGCTCTTTTCCTCTACCGCTCCAACATACTGGGTGCCGACCTTCGCATCACCAACTACGGGGGTGGCAATACCAGCGTCAAGACCATGGAAAAAGACGTCTTGACGGGTGCTCCCGCCGAGGTCATGTGGATCAAAGGCTCCGGTGGCGACATAGGTACCCTGAACCGCAAAGGCATTGCCGGGCTCTACACCGAGAAACTACGGGCGCTGAAAAACATCTACCGCGGCCTTGAACACGAGGACGAAATGGTAGCGCTTTTTTACCACACTTTATATGATCTAGACAGCGCAGCGCCTTCCATCGACACGCCGCTGCACGGGATGCTGCCCTTCAAGCACATCGACCATCTGCACCCCGACGCCCTGATCGCCATCGCCGCCGCCAAGGACAGCGAGGCGATTACCAAAGAAATCTGGGGCGACACAATGGGCTGGGTACCTTGGCAACGTCCGGGCTTCGACCTGGGTTTGCAACTGGAACGCTGCCTGGCCGAAAATCCTGGCATTCGGGGCATCATTCTGGGTAGTCACGGGCTGTTCACCTGGGGCGATACGTCGCATGAGTGTTATGTGAATAGTCTGGAAGTCATCGAGCAGGCCTCGCAGTACATCGAGGATCGCCTGGGTAAAAAGGGTCCGGTATTCGGTGGTGAAAAAGTAAGCGCCCTACCCGAAGCTGACCGCAAGGCGCAAGCTTCCAAACTGGCTCCGGTATTGCGCGGACTGTGTTCCAGCGAAAAGCGCATGATCGGCCACTTCACCGACGACCCGCGCGTGCTGACGTTCGTCGGTAGCCACGACCTCGCGCGCCTGGCTCCACTAGGTACTTCCTGCCCCGATCACTTTTTGCGCACCAAGATTCAACCTCTGGTACTCGACCTCGCGCCGGATGCGGACCTGACCGATACCGATAAGGTGAAAGAGCAGCTCACTTCGGCCTTTGAGGAGTACCGCCTGCAGTACAACGGCTACTACCAGGCCCACAAGCGCGACAACAGCCCGGCGGTCCGCGATCCCAATCCGGTCGTAATATTGTACCCCGGCGTGGGCATGTTCACTTTTGCCAAGAACAAGCAGACCGCTCGCGTGGCGGCGGAATTCTACACCAACGCCATCAACGTGATGCGTGGGGCCGAGGCGATTTCTGAGTACACCGCCCTGCCCCGGCAGGAAGCGTTCGACATCGAATACTGGCTCCTGGAAGAAGCCAAATTGCAGCGGATGCCCAAGGAGCAACCGCTCTCGCGCCGCGTGGCCATTGTTACAGGTGGTGGCGGTGGCATCGGCAAGGCCATTGCCGATAAGCTCGCCGCCGAGGGCGCTTGCGTGGTCCTGACCGACATTGCCGAGGATCGCCTCATCGAGGCCAACGCCACCTACAAACGTGATGTGTCGGCTTACGCAACGGGCGACGTCACCAAGCCTGATGCCGTGGAAAAAACTTTCGACAAAGCTTGCCTGGAATTTGGCGGCGTGGACATTGTGGTGCATTGCGCCGGACTCGCCATCTCGAAACCATTGGCAGAAACCACCCAGAAGGATTGGGATATTCTGCAGGATGTATTGGTCAAAGGGCAATTCCACATGGCACAGTCGGGCGTGAAGGTCATGCGGAAGCAAGGCTTCGGCGGCGACATCATCAGCATCGCTTCCAAGAATGGCTTGGTCGCCGGCCCGAATAATGTCGGCTACGGCACCGCCAAAGCTGCCCAGCAGCATATGGCACGTCTGTTGGCCGCAGAGTTGGGCCCCGAGGGCATCAAGGTCAATACCGTCAATCCCGACGGCGTGATCGTCGGTAGCAAGATTTGGGAGGGTGCCTGGGCCGAAGGACGTGCGAAGGCTTACGGTATTACTGTAGAAGAGCTACCCGCCCACTACGCCAAACGCAACCTGATGAACCAAATCATCCTGCCCGAAGACATCGCCAACGGCGTGTTTGCCTTCGTGGGGGTACTTGACAAGAGTACAGGAAACATTATCAATGTCGATGGCGGCATGGCTAATGCGTTTGTGCGGTAAAGTGAAGTTGGACGCTTGATTTTGGATTCCAGACTTTCCAAAGAAGCAAAATCCAGTATCCTAATTATGAAAGTAACCAAAGACCAAATACAAAATTTCAACAAAACCCAAGCCGCCGACCAGGTGGAGCATTTTGGTTTTTTGAAACTGGCACTGGATAAAAAAGAAATCGACGCCGACGATATCGTAAGTAGGTTAGCCGACTTTCAGGTCGCGATTCCGAGTTGGGCGCTGGGCTCGGGCGGGACGCGCTTCGGGCGCTTTTCGATTGGCGGCGAACCGACCAATCTTGAACAAAAACTTGATGACATCGGCTTGCTGCACGCCTTGACCCAAACCGCCGGGGCGGTATCGCTGCACATTCCGTGGGATATTCCCGGCGATGCGGCGGCGATCAAACAGCGCGCCGACAGCCACGGCATCGTGTTCGACGCGGTGAACTCGAATACTTTTCAAGACCAAAGCGAACAAGCCCAAACCTACAAATACGGTAGTCTGGCCGACCGCCAGGCCGCCGTGCGCGCGCAGGCCGTAGCGCACAACGCCGAAGTCATTCGCTACGGTGAAATGTTAGGTTCAAAATCGCTGACGGTGTGGCTGGCCGACGGCGCGAGTTTTCCGGGACAAAATAGCTTCCGGCAGTCGCTGCAAAATACCCAGCGGTCTTTACAGGAAATTTACCAAGCACTACCCGATGATTGGCGGATGTTCATCGAGTACAAGCCTTACGAGCCGAGTTTTTATTCCACTGTCATTCAGGATTGGGGTACTTCCCTCCTACTGGCCGAGGGTTGCGGCGAAAAGGCATTTTGCCTGGTGGATCTAGGCCATCATTTGCCAAACACCAACATTGAACAAATTGTAGCTACCTTGATGATGAAGGGCAAACTGGGCGGCTTCCACTTCAACGACAGCAAGTATGGCGACGACGACCTGACGGTCGGCAGCATCAAGCCCTATCAGTTATTTTTGATATTCAACGAGTTGGTGTATGGCCTGAACCACAACGATGCCCACAATCCGCCGCTCGCCTGGATGATCGACGCCAGCCATAACATAAAAGACCCGCTGGAGGACCTCATCCAATCGCTGGAAGCTATTCAACTAGCTTATGCGCAAGCCCTGCTGGTCGATACCTCGGCCTTGCAATCTGCCCAAGAAAACAACGATGTGGTACTTGGACAAGAAATTTTGCAAGATGCCTACCGCACTGATGTGCGTCCGTTGATTCGGGAGGCTCGATTACGACGCGAAGGTGCCCTGGACCCTATCGCACTTTACCGTAAAATGAACGTCCGGGAGAATTTAATTAAAGAAAGAGGCAGAAAAACCATAGCCACCGGACTTTGACGCCAACGCTGTCAGCGTTTTGAACGCTGTCAGCGTTATACGACAACCGCTACACCTGATAATGAGAATCGCTTTATTCATCCCTTGTTACGTCGACCAATTCTATCCGCAGGTGGCCATCGCTACTTTGGAACTGTTGGAGAAGTACGGCTGTGAGGTACACTTCCCCAAGAATCAAACCTGCTGTGGCCAGCCGATGGCAAACTCGGGCTTCGAGCATTTGACGCAGGGATGTAATGATTTGTTCGTGGAAAACTTCACGGGCTACGACTACGTCGTGTGTCCGTCGGGTAGTTGCACGATGCACATCAAAGATCATTTGGGAGTACCTGCCGTGGCCGAAAAATGCTACGAATTGACCGAATTCCTGACGGATATTCTAAATGTAAATGACCTCAACGTACGCTTTCCCTACAAAGTCGGCCTGCACCAGAGCTGCCACGGGCAGCGCGGCCTCAAACTGGCCCAGATGAGTGAGTTGAACGCCCCGGCTTTTTCCAAAGTCGAGCAACTGCTCAATCAGGTGGAAGGTATCGAACTGGTCGACCTCGACCGGAAGGATGAATGCTGCGGCTTTGGCGGTACCTTCTGTGTAGCCGAAGAAGCGCTCTCGGCCCGCATGGGACAAGATCGCGTTGCGGATCACCTCAAGAACGGCACTCAGGTACTTACTGCCGCTGACATGTCGTGTCTGATGCACATGGAAGGCATCATTCGGCGGGGAAAGCTGCCGATAAAGGTGATGCATCTGGCGGAAATATTGAACGGAGATAGTGTTGTTGAATCGTTGCCCGCTTGACAATTTGGTCTTCCTTTTACACTTGAAAAGACGGGCGAGCCGCCCGTACCACATATCACAAACATGAACCACGCCGAATTAGCAGAAAATTTTATAAAGGACGGAGAACGTACCAGCTGGCACGACGAAACGCTCTGGTTTGTGCGCAAGAAGCGCGATGCGGCAGCTTTCCAAATACCGGAATGGGAGGCACTTCGCGAAGCAGCTTCTCAAATCAAGCACAACGGGCTGTCGAACATGCATGACTACCTGGTCGCTTTTGAAGAAAAAGCGACCGCGAATGGCATCAAAATCCACTGGGCGATGGACGCGCTTGAACACAACGAGATCGTACTGAATATCCTGCACGAAAGTAACATTACCGAGATCATCAAG
Source organism: uncultured Cytophagales bacterium (assembly GCA_963803495.1). Lineage (GTDB taxonomy): Bacteria > Bacteroidota > Bacteroidia > Cytophagales > Spirosomataceae > Persicitalea. The sequence continues at coordinate 4,118,863 of CAWDMP010000002.1, read as the reverse complement.
AGCAAGTCCATGCTCACCGAGGAGTGCCACTTGAATGAGCATCTGATCAAGAACGGCGTCGACGTGGTCGATACTGACCTGGGCGAGCGCATCGTGCAACTCCGGGAAGAGAAGCCCAGCCATATTGTGCTACCCGCGATTCACCTCAAAAAAGAGGATGTAGGCGAGACGTTCCACAAGCATCTGGGCACTGAAAAAGGCAATAAAGATCCGCAGTACCTTACCGAGGCAGCGCGACAGCACTTGCGTGAGAAATTCGTGTCGCGCAAAGCCGCGTTGACGGGCGTCAACTTCGCCATCGCCGAAACGGGCGAATTCGTGGTATGTACCAACGAGGGCAACGCCGATATGGGCGCGCACTTGGCCGATGTTCACATTGCCAGTATGGGTTTCGAGAAAATCATCCCCGAGCGCAAGCACCTGGGCGTTTTCCTGCGACTGTTGGCGCGGTCGGCTACGGGCCAACCCATCACCACCTACTCCAGCCACTTTAAGCGCCCGCGTCCGGGACAGCAGATGCATATCGTCATCGTGGACAACGGGCGTTCGCAACAACTGGGGCGCGAAGACTTCCGCAACTCGTTGAAATGCATCCGTTGCGGGGCTTGCATGAATACCTGTCCGGTGTACCGGCGCAGCGGCGGGCACAGCTACCACTCCGCCGTGGCGGGGCCGATCGGTTCGATCCTGGCCCCGAACCTGGATATGCGCAAGAACGCCGACCTGCCCTTTGCCTCCACGCTGTGCGGCTCGTGCAGCAATGTGTGTCCGGTCAAGATCGACATCCACGAACAGCTCTACAAATGGCGGCAGGTACTGGTCAAGGAAGGCCACGTGCCCTTCTCGAAGAAAGTTGCGATGCGGGCCATGACCTTTACGCTATCACACCCCAAGGTATTCAACGCTGCCGGAAAACTGGGTCGCGGGATGATGGGCCTGGCCCCGTTTACGGTCAGCAATGGCCTGAACCCCTGGTACAAGCAGCGCGAAATGCCCGCTCCGCCCAAAGAAAGTTTCCGAGAATGGTTTTCAAAAAATAGAAATGGACAGTAGAGCGAATATCCTGGCAGCGATTGCCAAAAACCAGCCATCCCGCTTGCCTTTACCCGATATTTCGGACCTGGCGGTGGTGGATTACGAGTACGAGGTACTGGAGAAATTCAAAGTCACCCTCGACGGCATCGGTGGACAAGCGATCGAAGTACAGAGTTACGAAGAGGTGGTGGACTATGTGAAAATGCACTTCAACGAAGGCAAGCGAATAATTTCCACCATTCCCGAACTTGCTTCCGTCGCCGAAACCGACTGGATGAGTATCGACCCGCATACCTTGGAAAATGTGGAGTTAAATATTTTGGAAGCCCAATTCGGGGTGGCCGAGAACGCTGCCCTCTGGCTCACGGAAACCCAACTCGGCCAGCGCGTCGCGCCCTTTATCACCCAAAACCTTGCCGTAGTACTCGACAAAAAAAACCTGGTACCTACCATGCACCACGCCTACGACCGCATCGCCGATGCCGACTATGGCTTCGGCCTGTTCCTGGCCGGCCCTTCCAAAACAGCCGACATCGAACAATCATTGATACTGGGTGCCCACGGCTCGCGAACGATGACGGTGTTTCTTTTGAATTAGCTTTCGGGGTGGAAAGGTAGATGGGAGAAGGGGCGAATGGAGCTCTACGCTTTCCTTTTTGCGCAAAAACCAACTCCGCGAACTGTTTGCCTTTAACCTTTCCACCGTTAACCCTTTTTCCCTTCCCCCGTCCACCCTTCCACCTTCTTTTATGCCCCCCGAAGCCCCTCCCATTCCCGCCGAAGTACATGAGTACGAGCGCGAACCCGTGCCCGCCAGTCAGTGGAAAGGTTGGAAAAGTTTTCTGGGTATGTACGCCGGGGAACACGCCGCCGGTACCGAGTTCATGATCGGCCCGCTATTTTTGACGGCGGGCGTCAGTGCTTTCGATCTTTTGGTGGGTCTATTTCTGGGAAACCTGTTGGCGGTGCTTTGCTGGCGGTACCTCACCGCGGCCATCGCCACCGATGCGCGGCTGACGCTGTACTACCAACTCGAAAAAATTTGTGGCCGCCGCCTGGTGACGGTCTACAACCTGGCCAACGGCATTCTCTTCTGCTTTTTAGCGGGCGCCATGATCACCGTTTCGGCCACGGCAGTCGGTATTCCGTTCGATATGGAGATGCCTCGCCTTACCGACACGACGCCCAACGGCGTCACCTGGATCGTGGTCGTGCTGGCAATCGGTACTGTCATTTCAGTCGTGGCGGCGCGGGGGTACGATACCGTGTCCAAGTTTGCCAATATCGCCTCCCCCTGGATGGTCCTTATTTTCCTGGCCTGCGGTGTAGTAGCTTTGAAAGGGCTGGGCGTCGCCTCGTTTGCCGATTTTTGGAACATATTCGGTGAAGGACGCGAGCCGTTTCCCGGCCAAATCAAATATACCTTCTGGCACGTCGTGATGTGGTCGTGGTTTTGCAACGCCGCCATGCACATCGGGATGTCGGATTTATCAGTTTTTCGCTACGCCAAAAAGGCTAGTTCCGGCTGGACGACGGCGGCGGGTATGTACGTGGGCCACTACCTGGCCTGGATTTGCGCCTGCCTGCTGTACGCGCTCTACATTCGTTCGGGCGACGCCCAGGCCATGTTGGCGGCGGGCGAAGCACCACCCGTGGCCCCCGGACCCATGACCTACGAAGCCGTCGGTGTCGCCGGACTCATCTGCGTGGTCGTGGCGGGTTGGACGACGGCCAATCCTACGATCTATCGGGCAGGATTAGCGTTTCAGGCCATAGCGCCTAAATTCTCGACGGCCAAGGTAACGATGATCGCGGGGGCCATCGCTACCGTGGCGGGGTTGTTCCCGGCTTTCGCGATGCAGCTATTGGGCTTCGTGGCGTTGTACGGCTTCATCCTCGCCCCCATCGGGGCCATCATCGTTTTCGACCATTATTTTGCCGGGAAAGCGGGGATCGTTCAAAACTATGCGGAGAAAGCGGGCATCAATTTCAACGTAGCGGTACTACTGGCGTGGCTCATTAGCATGGCGGTGTTTTATTCCATTTCTACTTTTGGGGGCGTATTTCTGTCTTTTCTGACGTTGCCCGCCTGGCTGTCCTGCGGGGCGCTGTATTTGGTATTTAGCAGGGTGTTGCAGAAGAAGGATTTTGTGTAATTGTTGAATCGTTGAACTGTCCAATCGTTGAAATATGGGTATTGTCAAGTTAATCTCCTACCTATCTTTGCTCGTTGTGCTACTGGCACCGATGCTATTCTTTGCCGATGCACTGACGGATGGTCAAATGCGATTGGCTTTGTTGGGCGGAACGGTGGTGTGGTTTGCGTCGGCGGCTACGTGGATCAATAAGGAGGCAAAGGAATAGACATTTTAACAAGAAGCTATTCATAGATTCATTTTACCAGCCTCAAACCAAAATGTATCAGATGGTCAAAATCTTTGTCATTTGTATATAGCTCCATGTCAAAATATAAGGCAGTAGCCGCAATCCAAAGATCATTCTTGCCCATGTTACGCGAGGTTAGACCTGGCGGAAGCGGAGAGGAAGCTAACTTTCCCTGGCTAAATGCATCGACTTGCGCGTACAGCGTCGTCAACGATCGCGATACCTCCACTAATGGATAGTAGTTCAGTGTTTTCTGCAAGAAAGTCACTTTTTGATAGCCCCAATCGGCTTTTAGTGCGAAAGCTTCCAGTTCTCCAGCCACTACCATCGGGATCACTGCTAGCCCAGGCAAAGGTTCTTGACGTCGAATATGCTCGACAATTAGGTTGGTATCAAATATCATCTTCTGACACTTCGCGTTCCTCCTTCAGAATTTCGTCCATTCGCCGGTTTTCCTCTTCTGAGAATCCCAAGTCAGGTATTTCAAGGGGTTGTTTGGGAGCAACTTCGTTCATGAACCTCTTTACGCCCCAACGGCGTATATCTTCGGGCCTGTAAGAGTTAGCCCCGCGACGCATAGGGGGGATTGGCTCCGGTGTCTTTTTTGTTTCCATTGATCCAGTGTTTAGTAGGTGACAAGGTACTTACAAAAACGATCAATCGGTTCTATTCGTGCTCATGATGCTCCCCAAACTGCAGCGGACTCTTCATGATCCCACGTTCCGAAGTACGAATGAAGTTCACGATCTCGTCGCGTTCGTCGGAGGGTGGTAGTTCGAGTTCGATTTGGTTAAGGGCATCGGAATTGTTGAGGCCTTTCATGTAGATGTAGCGGTAAACGGTCTGGATCTCGGCGATCTGTTGGTTGGAGTAACCGCGCCGCCGCAAGCCCACGGAATTAATGCCCGCGTAGGAAATCGGCTCACGGGCGGCCTTGGTAAACGGCGGAACGTCCTTGCGCACCAGCGATCCGCCCGACACGAAGGCATGAGGCCCGATCTTGACAAATTGATGCACGGCGCTGATCGCGCTCACGATGGCCCAGTCACCTACCTGCACGTGGCCGGCCATTTGTACATTGTTGCCAATGATGCAATTGTCGCCAATGATGCAGTCGTGGGCGATGTGGGCGTAGGCCATGATAAGGCAGTCGCTACCCACCTCGGTCTTCCAGTGCTCCTCGGTACCGCGGCTGATGGTGGCGTACTCCCGAATCGTGGTGTTGTCGCCCACGATAGTGAGGGTATACTCGTTGTTGTACTTCAAATCCTGCGGAATGGCCGAAATGACCGCGCCGGGATAGATACGGCAGTTTTTGCCGATGCGCGCGCCTTCGTTGATAACCGCGTGAGAGGCCACCCAGGTACCCTCGCCGATTTCCACGTCCTTGTGGATCATGGCAAAAGGCTCGACGACCACGTTGCGGGCGATTTTGGACTCGGAGTGAATGTAGGCTAAGGGTTGTATCATTTTTTCTTGACCAGGCTGGCGATCATGTCGGCCTCACAGACGAGTTGTCCACTGACATAGCCGCGTCCGCTCATTTTGACGATGCCCCGCTTCATCGGGGAAGTGAATTCACATTTGAAAATAACGGTATCTCCGGGTACAACGTTACGGCGGAACCGGCAATTGTCGATGCCAATCAGGTAGGGCCAATAATTTTCGGGGTCAGGTACCGTGCTGAGTACCAGGATACCGCCCGTTTGAGCCATCGCTTCCAGTTGCATGACGCCCGGCATCACGGGGTTGCCGGGAAAGTGCCCGAGGAAAAACTGCTCGTTCATCGTCACGTTCTTGGTACCTACCACGCTCTTCTCGTCCAGCGCGATGATTTTGTCGATCATCTGGAACGGGTAGCGGTGCGGCAAGAGGTTGGCGATCTGGTTGATGTCCAGCAGCGGCGGCTTGTTGGGATCGTACTGCGGTACGCCGTCTTTGGCGGCTTTCATTAGTTTCTTGATCTTTCTTGCCAAAGCCACATTGGCAGCATGGCCGGGCCGGGCCGCCAGGATCTGCGCTTTGAGCGGACGACCAACGAGCGCCAAGTCCCCCACCAAGTCCAGCAGCTTGTGCCGGGCCATTTCGTTGGAGAAGTGCAGGTCGACGTTGTTCAGAATACCCTTCGATTCGTCTACACTTACTTTAGGCTTATCGAGTAGCTTCGCCAGATGATCCAGCTCGCCTTCCTTCACCTGCCGATCCACGATGACGATGGCATTGGTAAGGTCGCCGCCTTTGATAAGGTTCTGATTATAAAGCGCCTCCAACTCGTGCAAAAAGCAGAACGTGCGGCAGGGCGCAATTTCTTCCTTGAACAGCGTCATGTCGTTCAGCGAGGCGTGCTGGCTGTTGATGACCTTGGAATTGTAGTCCACCATGACCGTCAGCCGATAGTCGGTCAGCGGCATGGCCGCCATCTCGATGTCGTTCTCGGCGTTGACGTAATGCACGTACTCGGGTACCTCGAAATAGTTACGATAAGCGTTTTGTTCCTCCAGTCCGGCATCTTCCAGGGCGTCGATGAACTTGATCGAACTACCATCCATGATCGGCGGCTCGGGGCCATCGAGCTGGATCAGTACGTTGTCGATCTGTAAGCCCACGAGGGCGGCAAGCGTGTGCTCCACGGTATTGATGCGCGCGCCGTTCTGCTCGATGGTCGTGCCGCGCGATAGATCCACGACGTTGTCTACGTCGGCATCCACAATGGGTTGGCCGGGCAGGTCTATCCGCTGGAACTTGTAGCCGTGGTTGGCGGGAGCGGGCAGGAAGGTCATGGTGGCCACCACACCCGTGTGCAATCCCACGCCCGATACCGACGCCGCCTTCTTTATAGTTTGTTGTTTTTCGTTCATTTTAATAAGGGAAAAAGCTGTAGGCTTCAGGCTATACGCTTTTTGCGGGTTGAGCAAATGGTAGGTTATACGAAAGAGTCTGTTTTCGAAACTTACGATTTCGCCTTCTCCAGGTCTTGAATTCGTTTTTCGATTTTGGGCAGGTTGCGCACAATAGCCTGGGCGCGCAAATGAGCGGTCAGATCATAAGCCGGAGAGCCGCTCAACGACAAGCCTTCCTTCCTGATGTTCTTGCCCACGCCCGACTGAGCCCCGACTTTGGTACCATTGGCCAGGGTAAGGTGGCCGGCAATGCCCACCTGCCCGGCAATAATGCATTGTTCACCGATTTTGGATGATCCCGAAATTCCCGATTGAGCGGCGATAACGGTATTTTTACCTACCTCCACATTGTGCGCGATCTGCACCAAATTATCGATCTTCACTCCCGACCGGATGATGGTCGAGCCCATCGTGGCGCAGTCGATGGTGGTGTTGGAGCCGACCGTCACATAATCCTCGATGACGACGTTGCCCAGTTGCGGGATCGTCTTGTAGGTACCGTCGGGCTGGGGTGCAAAGCCGAACCCGTCGCCTCCGATGACGCTGTTTGCAAAAATCGTGCATTGGTTTCCAATGACCGTATTGTTGTAGATGCGCACGCCGGAATGGATCACCGTATCGTCGCCGATCGTCACCTGATCGGCAATATAGGCCTGAGGGTATATCTTCACGCGCTTGCCGATGGTGCAGTTCTTGCCGACGTAGGAGAAGGCCCCCCGGTAGCCGTCCGCTCCCACTTGGCTTCCTTCACCCAAATGGCTGGGCTGCTCGATGCCGATACGCGTTTGTTGGGTAAATTTCTGGTACTCTTCCAGTAGCTTCGTAAAAGCTGAATAGGCTTCCGAAACGTAAATCAGGTTGGTCGAAACGGATTTCTTGGGTTCAAAGTCCTGATTGACCAACACGGCGGTCGACCCGGTAGTGTAGAGGTGATTCTCGTATTTGGGATTAGCAAGAAAGGAGATACATCCGGGTCTGCCTTCTTCGATTTTGGCGGCGGAGCGGATTACGGCCGAGGCGTCGCCTACCACCGTTCCGCTCAATAACTGGGCGATCTGCCCGACAGTAAATTCCATATTAATTCAAAAAGACCCGGACCAGTACCGTTGCACCGGCGCATTGCGCGCTGTTTTTTGCTCGATAACGTAACAAAAACATTATTTCCTGCGGTACATTTACGCGGGCAAAGATACGGTTTTAGCCCAACTTACGTAATACTTGCGTACAATCTTGCTGAGCGCCTGGATCGTGGGTAATTCCGACGCTTCGGTGATATCCAGTACGCGGCCATCCTTCATTTTGATGCGAATCTGGTCTTCCCCCGCCACATATGCAGAGTTGGTAGTTTGGCCTTGTACCAAAAAATACGAAGTTTCGGCGGTGTCCAGCCCCTGCTCACTCAGATTCTCATGCAACTCAGCGAGTAGTGCTTCGGTTGGCGGCGCGTCCAGCAGCTGAATTTTGAATAGTTGGCGATGGAGCAGTCGCTGGCACAGCGTCGACAGTACCGGGTCACGCTCCTGCGCCCAGGCCTTGATAGCACCCCATACGTCGTAGTCATCGAGCCGCACGAAGGTTTGCAGGAGTTTGGGCTGTTCCTGGAAATCGGCCAGCGTGGAGCGGTGGCGCAGAAAGAAGCCCAGATTGGGCGAAGCGTAGAGGTCGGCCCCTTGTTCGGTGAGGTCGCGGGCGCGGCGGATGGCCTGCGTGAGCATGGCCTCGGCGCAAAGGGAGGTTTTGTGCAAGTACACCTGCCAGTACATAAGGCGACGGGCGTTCAGGAAGTTCTCGATGCTGAGCAGCCCTTTTTCTTCTACCACCAACTCATCCTTATATACATCCAGCATTTTGATGATGCGGCTGGCCCCAATGGTACCCTCGGCCACGCCCGTGTAAAAGCAGTCGCGGTTGAGGTAGTCCATCCGATCCATGTCGAGCTGACTGGATATCAATTGGTGAAAAAACGGCCGCGGGTAGTTACCCTGGAACATCTGAATCGCCAGGTCGAGCCGCCCGTCGAATTGCCGGTTCAGGTCCTTCATCAGCAATAGTGAAAGTTCTTCGTGCGGAACAACCGTCATGAGCGTCTTCTCGAGCACGTGCGAAAACGGCCCGTGGCCGATGTCGTGCAGTAAAATCGCGATCTGCGCCGCCTCGCATTCCGGGTCCCAAATCAGGTGACCCTTTTCCTGCAAAGTCTTCAACGCCAGCCCCATCAGATGCATGGCACCCAGCGCGTGGTGAAAGCGCGTGTGCAGCGCCCCCGGATACACCAAATCCGCCAAGCCCAACTGCCGGATGCGCCGAAGTCGCTGAAAGTAAGGATGATCCACAAGATCGAACAGCAAATCAGAAGGAATCGTGATAAAGCCGTAGACGGGATCGTTGAGGATTTTGCGCTTATTCAAAATGTTGTTGTTGATGTGTGGATCTGTTGATTTGTCAATCTGATGGGGAGGGTACTAACACAAATAAACAACTAAACGCATCAACAAATCAACATCTCTTTGGTGATTTAAAAACGAACCCTTACTTTTGCCCTTCAAACTCGTTAAGAGTTGGGCCTATAGCTCAGTTGGTTAGAGCACCTGACTCATCGGGCTAAGTTCTTTTATTAATATCAAGACTTTGCGCGGTGCCTCCGTTGAGAAATCTGCGGATGAGCAGGGGGTTAATTCAGGGAAACCTTCCGGGTAATGCCGATGGCAATCCTGAGCCAAGCCAGACAAAGGGTACATTTTGTAGTCTGGAAGGTGCAGAGACTAAGGGGTGAGGATAACCCACCAATACGCCCCTACTAACGCCCCCCGCCCACACCCCTCACATGAGGGGCGGGCGATGAGATAGTCCTACTACTCCGGGAAATCGGAGGAATGTGAATCAGGTGGTCCCAGGTTCGAGCCCTGGTGGGCCCACGTAGTTTTAAGCAAAAAAGCCTTGACGACTCTCGTCAGGGCTTTTTTGTATTAAATCAAATTCTCAATCAGAACCGCCACCGCACAAATGCCTCCATCGCCTCGTACTCGGCCAGGCCTAGTTCATCGTAGAGTTGCGCGGTACCCTGGTTGCGCTCCTCGGCGCGCTGCCAGAACTCCCGCGAATCTTCCCCCTGAAACACGACCCCGTCTTTCTGAGATTGGTGCTTGAATATGCCCATCCGCTTCTTGAATACCTGATCGGGACTCATCGGTACCGCCATCTCGATCTCGTGGATGTCCCACTCGGCCCAAGCGCCGCGGTAGAGCCAAATCCAGCAGTCCTTCATGAAGTTCTTATGCTTCAACTGGTTGACAGCGGCCTCGATGGCGTCCCAGCATACCTTGTGGGTACCGTGCGGATCGGCAAAATCCCCGGCGGCGAAAATCTGCTCCGGCTTTACCTCTTCGATAATATCGGCGATAATTTTGATGTCATCATCGCTCAGCGGCTTTTTCTGTACCGTGCCTGACTCATAAAAAGGCATATCGAGGAAATGTACCTGAGCGTCGGGCACTCCCACGAAGCGGCAAGTGGCCTTGGCCTCGCCCCGGCGGATGAGTCCCTTCACATGGCGTACCTCCGGCGTATCGACCGCACTATCCTTCTTGGTTTGCAGAAAATCTTTGGCCTCCTTGAATATCTGATTCGTGATCGTGGTGTTTTTTATGGCGAATCGCTCGTTAAAGTCCACCACAAAGTCGATGAAGCGGAGCGCCTCGTCATCAGCCACGGCGATATTGCCCGAGGTTTGGTAAGCCACGTGTACTTCGTGTCCCTGATCCACCAGTCGCTGGAAGGTACCACCCATCGAGATGATGTCATCGTCGGGGTGCGGACTAAAAATGATGACCTTCTTGTGTGGCGGATCTTTGCGCTCGGGGCGATTGGTATCGTCGGCATTAGGCTTACCCCCGGGCCAGCCCGTAATGGTATGCTGCAGCTGGTTGAATATGTCGATGTTGATCTCGTAACCCGCGCCCGACTGCGCCAGCAGGTCGCTCATGCCGTTGTCATTGTAATCCTTGTCGGTGAGCTTCAGGATTGGTTTGCTCAGATGCTGCGAAAGGTAGGTGACTGCCTTCTTGATCATCTTGTTATTCCAGGTCACCGAATCGACCGCCCAGGGCGTTTTCATCCGGGTAAGCTCCGAGGCTGCGCGATCGTCGATGACGAACGTGACGTTGGGGTGCGCCTGCAGGTAAGAAGCCGGGTTGCGCTCGGTCACCGGACCTTCCACCGCACCGCGCAATACGGGCGCTTTGCGCTCGCCCCAAGCCAGCAGCACGACCCGGCGAGCGTTCAGGATCGGCGTGATGCCCATCGTGATGGCTTTGCGGGGTACCTGCGACAGCCCGCCAAACTCCGAAGCCGCCGCCGCGCGCGTCGAGTGGTCAAGGGCGATGAGCCGGGTGCGGGAGTTGATGAGGGAGCCCGGTTCGTTGAATCCTACGTGACCATTACCCCCGATACCTAGTAACTGGAAGTCGAGCCCACCCACTTCCTTAATTTTGTTTTCGTAGGCACGGCACTCCTCTTGCAGCATTGACTGCGGCACGGTACCATCGGGCAGGTGGTAGTTGCCTTCGGGAATATCTACCAAATCGAACAGCTGCTCTTTCATGAATCGGTGGTAGCTGTACACCGAATCCGGCTCCATCGGGTAGTATTCATCGAGGTTGAAGGACACCACGTTTTTGAAGCTCAGCCCTTCCTCCCGGTGCATCCGTACGAGTTCGGCATACACCGTTTTGGGCGATGATCCCGTAGCCAATCCTAGTACACAGGGCTTACCGTCGCGCTGCTTTTCGCGAATAAGTTCAGCGATTTCCTGTGCCACCGCCGCTGATGCGGCGCGTGAGTCTTCGTAGATGTGCGTCGGAATTTTCTCGTAGGTAATAGGCTGCCCGATGCTGCCGTTGCCGGTAGCCGTGGCGTCGTTGGCGGCAGCTTGCATCAAGATGGCTTCAGTACTGAAGGTAGGGATTTCCATGGGAAGGGAGTTATCTAATGATGAGTTATGAATGATGAATGCTCGAGTGTGCGCTCCTGTTCTTGCGGCGGGTTGAGCGTTGATCTATTGGGCAAAAATACAATGATTTAAGCTTGTTATTAAATTTTTTTAATAAAGAGTGGAGTGGATATTTACCAATCCTCAAGCATTTGTTCACCTAAAAGACACTCAAGACTCTAAGCTAACCGGTTCATTGCAGATTAAAGGTTTCACCGCATTTCGTTCCTACTTTATTAGACCTTAAATTTGTGCCTTCCCGAATGACTAGCCCGAGCTTAAATTTTAAGAGCCATAATTATTCATCATTCATCATTAAAAACATGAACACCCTTACCCAAGTCGCCCGCGATACGCAAGTATTCGATCTCATCGGCCAGGAATTGCACCGGCAGGAGTCGGGCATCGAACTGATCGCCTCCGAAAACTTTACTTCTAAGCAAGTGATGGAAGCCTCCGGCAGCGTGCTGACCAACAAATACGCCGAGGGCCTGCCCGGCAAGCGCTACTACGGTGGTTGTGAAGTGGTGGACCAGATCGAGCAGCTCGCCATCGACCGCGCGAAGCAGCTTTTTGGGGCTTCGTGGGCCAACGTGCAGCCGCACTCCGGCGCGCAGGCCAACACGGCCGTATTTGTGGCTTGCCTCAATCCGGGCGACAAGATTATGGGTTTCAACCTTGCCCACGGCGGTCACCTGTCGCACGGCTCGCCGGTCAACATTTCGGGCAAGTATTTCCAGCCCGTCTTCTACGGCGTGGAGCCCGACTCCGGCCTGATCGATTGGGATAAGGTGGAGGAAATCGCCATGCGCGAGAAGCCCAAGATGCTGATTTGCGGCGCTTCGGCCTACAGCCGCGACTGGGACTACGTACGCTTGCGGGCCATTGCCGATGCGGTGGGCGCGGTACTACTTGCCGACATTTCGCACCCCTCCGGCCTGATCGCCAAAGGACTGCTCAACGATGCACTCGAGCACAGCCACATCGTCACCACCACTACCCACAAGACATTACGTGGCCCGCGTGGCGGACTCATCATGCTGCGCCACGATTTCGAGAATCCGTTTGGCGTCACGACCAGTAAGGGCAAAACGCGCACGATGTCTTCCATTCTGGATTCGGGCGTATTTCCCAGGTACCCAGGGTGGACCGCTCGAGCACGTCATCGCGGCCAAGGCGGTGGCTTTCGGCGAGGCGCTGAGCGAAGGGTACTACAATTACGCGGTGCAGGTGCAGAAAAACGCCAAGGCGATGGCGAAGGCTTTCAACGAAAAAAACTACCAGATCATCTCCGACGGCACCGACAACCACATGATGCTCATCGACCTGCACTCCAAGAATCTGAGCGGCAAGCAAGCCGAAGAAACGCTCATCAAAGCCGACATCACGATCAACAAAAACATGGTACCCTTCGACGACAAATCGCCGATGGTTACCTCCGGGATGCGCCTGGGTACCGCGGCGATGACTACCCGCGGGTTGGTCGAAAGCGATATGACCCGCATCGTGGAGCTGATCGACGATGTACTGATGAACATAGACAACGATGGCAAAATCGCGACGATCAAACAGGAAGTCAACCGTTGGATGGCCGAGGTACCTTTGTATTAATTTTGAATGATAGAATGATAGAGTGATAGAATATTGCTTTCGCCCATTTGTTCTATCATTCACTCATTCACTCATTCACTCATTCGAAATTATTTCATAATGGCCCTTGACCAAGAATTTGAAGAAGAACTGGACGACGACGAAGGTCAGGAAATGTCCTTTATCGAACATCTGGAAGAATTACGTTGGAATATCATCCGGGCGGTTGGTTCTATTTTGGTCTTTACCATCCTGGGCTGGGTTTTCAGAGAGGAGGTATATCACTACATCATTCTAGCTCCCAAAGATGTGGACTTCTGGACCTACCGGATGATGTGCAAATTAGGCACCGCTGTGGGCGCCGAAGGATTATGCATCGACAAAATCGACTTTGAATTGCAGGCTATTGGTGTCGGTGAACAGTTTTCTGTGGCGCTCACCTCAGCGGTTATCATTGGCTTAATCTTTGCCTTTCCTTACGCCTTTTGGGAAATCTGGCGTTTCATCCGTCCAGGTCTTAAAAAGTATGAGCGCAAGGCCGCACGGGGCGCGGTGTTCTACGTCACGTTTTTATTTTTCCTGGGTGTACTCTTCGGGTACTATATCGTAACCCCACTGGCGCTCAACTTCCTGGCGAATTTTAAGCTCGATGAGTCCATCATCAACGAATTCAGTATTGGTTCTTACATCGGTACCGTAGCTACATTGACTCTGGCTTGCGGACTGGCGTTTCAGTTACCTGTGATAGTCTTTGTCCTATCCAGGATCGGCATCCTGACGCCTTCCTTCATGCGGGAATACCGTCGTCACTCGGTTATCGTTATTCTAATAGTCGCGGCTATCATCACGCCATCGCCCGACATTTATAGCCAGATTTTGGTAGCCATGCCGCTCATGTTGCTTTATGAAATAAGCATAGTAGTATCCGGCCGGGTTGAGAGGGCTAAGGCAGCGGAAGAGGTACGTTTGGCAAAAGGAAACGATAGAATGAACGAGTGAATGGAATTTGGAGCTAGTATCCACTCATTCTATCATTCAAAATTACCCAAGACCTCGGCCAACCGGTCGAGGTCTTTCTTTTGATGCAGGGCCGTGATGACCAAGCGCGTGATGGCGGGATCGGTAGGGAGTGGGTAAGAGAAGCAGGACGTCAGAATGTTTTTTTCGAAGAGAAAGGGGTAAAGATCCGCTCGATGGCTACAAAATGAAGGGTAGCTTTCGATGAAGTCGAGATCCGCATTCTTATTTTTAGGTAGTTTTTGGATAAAGTACCCGATGTTTTCCATAAGTACCTTGTGCGCGTCGCAGTGTACGCCTTTGTTCAGGCATCGCTGCAAAGCGTAGAAATACGCCGGAGCCGCTGGCGAACTACCCGCAAAAAAAGGCGAATGCCTCAATTCCTGCAAAAAATCACTCTTCCCAAAAACCACCCCACCCGGCACGCCCATCGCTTTGTTGAGCGAGGCCGTTACGATTACTTCAACGTTATCCTTTCCAGGTAATCTGGAAATAACGCCTCGCCCCTCCTCTCCCGTCACACCCAGGCCGTGCGAGTCGTCTACGACCAGGAAAATCGAACGATTGTCGGGTAGTTCACGAAATAATTCCAGGTCAAAACGTTCCACCCAAGGCGACCCCACCGAGTCGGTCAGGATAATGTTCGGGCGATTGTCCTGGCTTTGCTGGATACTTAACATGACTGCCTTCGCCCAACTATTCCAGGTACCCGGCGTGGCGGTGTAATCCTTTCCCCACAGTGCCGGATGTACCTTGGGCGCGTAGTAAAAATTCGCGTCGAGCCGGTCTAGTACCTTCATAACCAGCTGCCCGGCCCACATCCCGGAGGAGACCGCCAGCGCGGCGGGTGCTCCCACAAACTCGGCCAGCGATGCCTCGGCTTCTTCAAACACCGTAAGCCGCAAGCTACCATTCCGCGAACTACCGTAGTGTGTACCGTAGCGCGCCAGTCCCTCGTCCAGGTACTCCCTGAACCCCGGATTATGGCCCATCCCCAAATAATCCGTCCCGCTGAACCACAAAAGTTCACATCCATCGGCCAGGGTAACCGTGCGGCTGGGAAGGGAAGATATTTTTAGTATTGGAAGCATATTTTGGATGTGTAGTGGGGCGTGTAGTGCGTGAGGGTGGTGGGGGCGTGGGGGCTGTGAGGGCGTTCTTTTGCTTCGGTACTCGATTGGTTATAGAGTAGCAGAAGCAAACGCACGCCCCCACTCCACCACGCTCACACGCCTACACGCCTACACGTAAAGAAGCGCCCGTGCCACTCTCCTCGGCGTACATTACTTTCCCATAATCAAACGTCACGCCAGTGGCGGGGTCGTTGGCGATGAGGAGCGAGCCGTCCATATCGACATAGTCGAGCAAGGGCAACAGGTGCGCGATGGCCGAAATACCCACGCTGCTTTCGTTCATACAGCCAACCATCGTTTTGAGGCCCAACCGCCGCGCTTCGGCGATCATACGGCGGGCGGGCGTGAGACCACCGCACTTGGTGAGTTTTATATTGACGCCGTGGAATAAGTCGGCGCAGGCGGCCACGTCGCTTTCCTCGATGCAGCTTTCGTCGGCGACGACGGGCAGCGCGCACTCGGCAAAAACGCGCGCCATACCCGTGCGGTCGGTGGCGGGAAGTGGCTGCTCGATAAATTCTACGCCCAGCTCTTTAAGTTCAGGGGCGTAGGCGATGGTTTGGTCTGCGGTCCAGGCGCAGTTGGCATCTACCCGAAATATGGCGTCGGTATGGCGGCGCAGTGCGCGCACAATGCTTACATCGTCCTGGGTACCCAGTTTGATTTTGTACAGCGGCCAGGGTACTTCCTGCATTTTGGCTACCATTTTTTCCACTGAGTCGATGCCGATGGTGTAGTCGGTCGAGGGATTATTTTCGGTCGACAGGCTCCAGCTTTCGTATAGTTTCTTGTTTTGTTTTTTCGCGTAAAGATCATGCGCCGCGACGTCGAGCGCACAGAGGGCGAAGGGGTTTTCTTGTAAAAGAGGACGCACCCGTTTCCATAAATCCTCCGGGGTACCCCAGGGGTATTCCTCCACCAAACTACGCACGCTTTCCAGCGCAGTTTTCATGCCCTCGATCGTGATGCCGTAGTACTTGTTAGAGGTAGCCTCACCGAAGCCGGAGTAGCCGTCCTGCTGCAACTCCACGATAAGCGTGGGCTGTACATCGCGTGAATCGTGCGCAATTGTGAAAGTGTGGCGGAGGCGCAGGTCGAAGGTGTGAAACCGGAGAAACATTTTTGCTACCTTTGGTGGTTGTTATTTTCCCAAAGAAACAAAAACCAAATCAGCATGAAAAACCTACTAGCACTACTCTTCTGCCTCACCCTGGTCTTCCAGGCTTTTGCCCAAGAGCATTTTGGTAAGAAGATCAACGAGAAGTCGGCCATCGCGGCCAACGAACTACCCGCCAAAATGGGCGAAAAAGAAAGCATGAACGCCAAGGTAACTGGTACCGTGGAGTCGGTGTGCCAGGCCAAGGGCTGCTGGATGAAAGTCAAGATGGACAACGGCGAGACGATGCGCGTGAGCTTCAAGGACTACGGATTCTTTGTTCCGAAGGACATTGCCGGCAAGACCGTGGTCATGCAGGGCGTTGCCGAGAAGAAGACCACGCCGGTCGACGAGCTGCGCCACTACGCCACGGACGCCGGCCAGAGCAAAGCAGAGGTAGCCAAAATCACCGAACCTAAAAACGAACTCGCTTTCGTAGCCGACGGGGTTATCGTGAAATAACGTACTCAAACTGTCGGGCAGCCTTTTACTATCGGCTCTTCGACTACGCTCAAAGTGACACAAAAAAGGCTCGCTTCTCAGGAAGCGAGCCTTTTCTATGTGAGGTCATTCGAGCGGTTTCTCTCTACTTCCCTTGCTTTTTTCCCAACTTATTGATTTTGGACATATCGTCTTCGTCCAATGTCAACTTGGCGGCACTGACGTTTTCTTCCAGATGCGCCACCGACGAAGTACCCGGAATAGGAAGCATGACCGGCGAGCGTTGTAAGAGCCAGGCCAGTGCCACCTGGTACTCAGTGGATTGGTGTTTCTCCGCAATATTCGTGAGTACTTCCTGATCGCCCATGCTACCCGCCGAAAGCGGGTACCACGGTATGAAGCCGACGTTACGTGCTTCGCACCATTCCAGGGTACTTTCCCAGCGACGCTCGGCGATATTGTACATATTTTGGACCGTCGCGATCTCGATCAGGTCGGATGCCTCATCGAGCTGCTCCGCGCTTACTTCGGATAGCCCGATGAATCGGATCAGCCCCTCTTGCTGAGCCTTTCTGAGCGCCCCGAGGCTAACCTTCATCGGAATTTTATCATCTATGCGGTGCAGCTGGTACAGGTCGATTCGATCCAGATTAAGCCTTCTCAAGCTACCCTCCAACATGGAGCGCAGGTAGCCGGGGTCGCCGTTGGGTTTCCATTGGTTGGGCCCGGGCCGCGTGAGTCCTCCTTTGGTAGCGATCAACGTACCGTCGGGGTACGGGTGAAGCGATTCGGCGATCAGTTCTTCGGAAACGTCGGGGCCGTAGCTGTCGGCGGTATCGATAAAATTGACGCCGAGTTCGGGGAGGCGACTCAATACCCTGATTGCTTCGTTTCGGTTGTCGGGCTGGCCCCAGATGCCGCTGCCAGTAATGCGCATGGCCCCGTAGCCCAGCCTGTTTATCTCAAATTCGCCTCCTATTTTGAATGTGCCCGATTGGCTTGCGTTGGGTGTGTCATTGGTAATCATATTGAATGAATTTTCATTAAACCCAGAAAAATGCCTGGGCTGTCGCGATTAAATACCCGCTAAATCAATCTGACCCAATCCAGGAATAGTGACGAGTGCCCGATGTCGATAAGAAGTATTCCCGGCAACGGCCTTACGACTTTCGGCCCGCTTATGCATTCGTCGGGTCGTGGACCCTTCGATAAACTGGTGATATTCAATCCAAAAGCGATATATCACCGCGCGAATCTTCTTCCATCGCTTGTTTTCCATGATTGTACAGGGTTTTGATTTTTAGCGCGTAAAGTATATGGCCTTTGTTTAAAAAAAGGTGTGCCACCCTTAAACATGACCATGCGACTTTCTATCAGTTTGCAAAAAACCGGCCTTCCTGAGCGAAGAATATTTCTGATAAGAGGCCAATCGGGAAATTTAGTCAACATTTATTGACCGAAAGAACTGTCCCACCCAGCATCCTATTGAGTACGCTACCGCCACCAGGGTACACTCGCGAATGCTTTGCCGATTTGGAAAGGCTGTCCGATTTGGGGGGTAGCCAGGGTGAGACCCAATTCCTTCGCCCGGATCGTCACACGCTCGATCGGTTCGGTCCAGGGGTGAAACCCTAACGTAAACTTGGCCCAGTGAACGGGTAGCAGTACCTCGGCCCTCAGGTCGATGGCGGCTTGTGCCGTTTCCTCAGGCAGCATGTGGATGTAAGGCCAGTTGGTACCGTACTGTCCGCACTCGAGTATGGCCAAATCGAAGGGCCCGTGCGCCTCCCCTATTGCTCCGAAATGCGTATCGTAGCCCGAGTCGCCGCCCAGGTAAAGCTTGTGCCCCGGCGTCTGTAGTACAAAAGACGACCAAAGCGTTTGTCCGCGCTTGAACAGTCGGCCCGAGAAGTGCCGGGCGGGTAGCGCCGTGAACTGCAATACGTCGTCCAAGGTGGTCGACTCGTGCCAGGCCAATTCCTCGATGAGCCCGCCGTCGTACCCCCAGCTTTCGAGGTGTGCCCCCACCCCGAGCGATGCCACCACGCGGCTCACTCTGGGCGTGAGCTTCACAATAGTGTCGTAGTCGAGGTGGTCGTAGTGGTCGTGGGTGAGCAGCAGCACGTCGATGTCAGGCATGTCGTCGACCGAATACACGTTGCTACCGGGGTAGTTTTGGCCGACAAACGCGACGGGCGACGCATTGCCGCTGAACACAGGGTCGACCAGTATCGTGCGGCTCGCGATCTTGATCAGATAGGACGAATGCCCAAACCAAACCAGGGTCGGTCCGTCGCTGAACAAGGCGTGCAGGTTGGTCCTGACCGAAGGGAGCGCATGAGCTGGCTGGCGGTCGGGTGAGGCTTTGAAGTACTCCGAGGCGAGATCGAACATCGACTTACCCGGCAACATGACGGGCGTCGGGGTAAGGTTTTGGAAAGCTCCCTTATCGTAATTGGGTACTTCCTTGATCCGCGCCAGCCGATCCCCGGCGGGTGTTTTCCCGAATTGCTTGCGGATCACGAAAACGAACAGGGCGACGGCCACGAAAAGTACAATGAGGAAGGTAGTCATACGCTATTGCTGGGGGGGTGTTTTAAAAAAGAAAGGCGAGGGAAGTGGCTGTTGTTTGAACAAAAACCGATACCAGTCGCGGTAGGTGTCGGTATAGATCAAAACACGCAGGCGGCCGTAGGGTCCATTGAGGTAATCGACGGGCTCGAATCGGGCAAGATTCTGCCGGTAGCCGATCTGTAGGCCTACCCCTACCCAGCGGGTGGCCTTCCACTCGCCGTAGCCGCCCGCCTGTAGCGGCGCGATGGTGGCCCTCAGCTCCGTAGCGCTCAGGGGTATGTCGTTCAGGGAGTGGCGTTGCGCCTCGGCGCGGCCGACGCTGAGTTCGAGCGGAAAGCCAAATTTCCAACGCTTCGTGTTGTGGACGATGTGCCAGTACCCCAGGCTCACAAAACCCGCCGACGTGCGGTAGTAGCTGTCGGCTCCGGTTCGCCGGACGGCCGATTTTTCGATGGCGGCCAGTTGTCGGGTACCGCGTGCGCCCAGCCATTGGTAGCCCAGCGTCACTTCGCGCTCGAAAGGTCCCCAGGCGTAGCCCACACTGGTAGCCCACACCGCCAACGGACGGCCCTCGACCAATGAAAACCGTGATTGAAAGTGGAACTTCCAGGGTACGCTCTTAGTGGAATCTCCCGCCATCGCCACGGCTTCAACCGGACCACTCATCAGCGCGCATAATATACCGATACGTAACCAATGCGACATCTTAAAATTGTTGGGGAATGGAGCGAACGATCAATATACGTCATCCTGGGCAGACCCAAAAAGAGGGCGGCTAAAATTAGCCGCCCTCCGGGGGTATCTGAAATCAAAAGCTGATATTACACTTCGCCCATCACATACATTTCCTCCATTGTAGGGCTGGGTACGCCGCCCGTTTTTTCGAGCGTAATGGCGAAGGCCGCCGCGTTAGGGTCGCTGGCCTTCATGCGTAGCAATTTGCCGATGTAGTCAGGGTCGATCATACCCATATCCACGGGTTTACCGTCCACAATGGTCCATAGCTGGTACTGCTTGCCGGTGGGCGGCGTGGGCAGATTCTGCACATCGAGCAGTACTTCGTTGGTCTGCTGATTCCACAGTGCCACCACTTCGCTGTCGGGCGCTTTTTCGAGGCCCGGCATCCGCACGATCCTCACGTTCGGGTCGCGGTAGTTGGTCGCCAGAGCTTCATTGTACTCGGCTTTTTGCTGCAACGTGTTGGTGCGCTCTTCCAGGGTACTTACCTGCGTAGCCAGCACTTCGTTTTCGTCGCGGGCCACGCTATATTGATAGGCTAGCCAGGCAGCACCAATCGCCAGCAGTACCGAAGCGGCCAAAGCCAGCGTCCCCCACAAGGGCCGGGTGGGGGTAGTTTCCAGCGCGCGTTCGCTCACCAGCGGCCTTACGTCGTTGTCATTGTCACCCGCCGCCGCAGCGACGGGCTCGAAAGTCATCTGGCCGAAAATTTCGTTTTTCAAGCCGCTGCGCACGGGGGTTTGGTGAAGCAGTGCGTATTGTTCAAGTGCTTTTTCAAGGCGGACGAGCTCGTCCTGAATTTCGGGGTATATATGCGAAAGGCATTCGACTTCCTGCCTTTCCTGCACCGAAACTACCCCCAGCACGTACTCTTCCAGTACTCCTGATTCTATGTAAGCTGAGGTATTCATATATTGAAATGATGTTTAAGGTCCTTCAACGCGGTTCTGATGCGTGACTTCACCGTTCCTAAGGGAATATCCAGTTCTTTCGAGGCTTCTTCCTGGGTGAAACCCTGGAAGTAGACCAAGTCTACCAGAATTTTTCTTTCGGGACGGAGGGTGTCTACCAGTTCCTTCAAATCAAGCGTCGAAGGGGAGGGTTGGTACACGGCATTCTGCTCGGTCCGGTCGATGTTTTCCGATATATCGTCCATTCCGGGCTTGCGGGACAGCGATCGATGCGCGTCGATCGCACTGTTGCGGGCAATGTTGAGCATCCACGTGAACAGCCTGCCTTTGCTCGAATCATAGGAAGCGATGTTCTTCCATATTTTCAAAAAGGCATCCTGCATGACGTCTTCCGCTTTCTCATTGTCTCGCAGTATCTTGCTGATCACGCTGAACAGAGCACCGGAATAGTTGTCGTACAGGTAGTCGAACGCCGCACGATGGTTCTGTTTCAGCGAGTCCACCAGATCTTCTTCCGAGTAGGTTGGTTTTTGGGTCGCCAAGGGTTATCAATGTTTTATTTCAAGAGGGGCAATCTAATCATTTTTCCGCAGTCACATATCTTCCAAAAAATATTTTTCAGGAAGCAGTTATTTTGACTCCAGCCGTTGGTTACGACTGGGTGATATGATCGATTGGACAAGTGCCGCCTTTCGCATAAGGACGGACGGGTGGGAAGCAGTAAGAAGTGTACACCTTCGTCGAGGTTCCGGGTTCATATACGTCACATGTTTATGTTTAGATTATTTGTATTTTCTTTTAACAAAAAAGTGAAGCAAATTTCTCTGGTTGTACTCTAGCATTTCGCGTATTAAATTCACTTTTACAAGTACCATTATCCCCAAAAAGGCTTTACTTGCGGTAGAAAGCCATTCAAAACTTACCCTGCCTGCTTTTTATGAAGAAAATTCTCCTCTCCGCCTTTATCACGATCGCTTGCTTGGGCTACACCCACGCCCAGCGCACCGTACTGCATTGCGGACATCTGTTCGACGCTCAAAAAGGCACCATGCAGCCGCAAATGACGGTCATCGTCGAAAGCAACAAGATCACCGCCGTTGAGAAGGGCTACACCAACCCCAAGGGTACCGACCGGGCCGTGGACCTGAAAAGCAGCTACGTACTGCCCGGCCTGATCGACATGCACGTCCACCTTGAAAACGAAACCCGGCGCGGCGGCTCCTACGACCGCTTCGTGCAGAATCCGGCCGACGTCGCCTTCCAGGCGGCCAAATACGCCAAGACGACGCTCATGGCGGGCTTCACCACCGTGCGCGACCTGGGTGGCAGTGGCGTGAACGTGGCCCTGCGCAACGCCGTCAACCGCGGCCTTACCGACGGGCCGCGCATCATCACGGCGGGCAAGACGATCGCGACCACCGGCGGCCACGCCGACCCTACCAATGGCTACCGCAAAGATCTGATGGGTGACCCCGGCCCGGCGGAGGGCGTCATCAATGGTCCCGACGACGCGCGCAAGGCCATTCGGCAGCGCTACAAGGATGGCTCGGACGTGATCAAAATCACGGCTACGGGCGGGGTGCTTTCCAACGCCAAAGATGGGCAAGGCCCGCAGTTTACCGATGAAGAATTGAAAGCGATCGTCGAGACGGCCCGCGACTACGGCTTCAACGTCGCCGCCCACGCCCACGGGGCCGAGGGAATGAAACGCGCCATCCGGGCCGGGGTACAGACTATCGAGCACGGTACGTTAATGGACGATGAAGCCATCGCGCTATTCAAAGAGTACGGTACTTATTACGTACCGACGATCATCGCCGGGCGCACCGCCGCCGATTCGGCCCGAATCATGGGATACTACCCGGCCCTCGTCACGCCCAAAGCACTGGCCATCGGCCCCAAAATTCAGGCGACTTTCGCCCGGGCCTACAAGGCTGGGGTGAACATCGCCTTCGGTACCGACGCGGGCGTGTACCCGCACGGCTACAACGCTAAGGAATTTCAGTACATGGTGGAAGGCGGCATGCCCGCCGCCGAGGCGCTGCAGTCGGCCACGGTGACCAACGCCAAAGTACTCGGCATGAGCGACGAAATCGGCAGCATCGAGCCCGGCAAACTCGCCGACATCATCGCCGTACCCGCCGACCCAATTCAGGACGTGAAGGTACTGATGAACGTACCCTTCGTAATGAAGAACGGGGTCGTTTATAAGGGTTCATGAGTCTATAAGTTCAGGAGTTTATGAGTATCTCATTAGCCACAAAACTCATTGGTTCTTCACTCATTAGCTTTAAACCCTTAAACTCATCAACTTTAAACTCTAAACTCATGAACTCAGCAACACGACGTAATTTTCTTCAAAAAGTTAGCCTTGGCGCTGGTTTTGCGGCGCTTTCGCCGATTTTGTTTCCCTCGGCCCGCGCTACGGCGCAATCCGGCGGCAAGCCCGCGCGCAAGCTGCGGGTGGCGATCATGGGCTTGGGGAGCTACGGTACCCGCGTGGCCGACGCCATGAAAAAATGTGAATCGGCTGAGTTGGTCGGCATTGTGACGGGCAGCCCCGATAAGATTCCGGTCTGGCAGAAGAAGTATGGCATTCTTGACAAAAACGTGTACAGCTACGACACCATCGGGCAAATGAAAAACAACCCCGACATCGACGTGGTGTATGTCATCACGCCCAATTCGCTGCACCGGCAGCACGTACTGTCGGTAGCGGCGGCGGGCAAGCACGTGATTTGTGAAAAACCCATGGCCGATACAGCCGCGAATGCCCGCGAGATGATCGCCGCCTGCGAGAAAGCCGGCGTAAAATTACTCATCGGCTACAGACTGCACTTCGAGCCTTACACCCGCAAGGTACTTTCTATGCTGCGAGCGGGTGAGATGGGCAAGCTGAACTACATCGACAACTACCAGGGCTTCAAAATAGGTGACCCGACACAATGGAGGCTCAACTACAAACTGGCGGGCGGCGGCGCGCTGATGGACGTAGGTATCTACGCCCTCAACGCCGCGCGCTACCTTTCCGACGAAGAACCCACTTGGGTGACCGCCCAGGAAACCAAAACCGATCCCGTCAAATTTGCCGAGGTGGACGAAACCATCCAGTTTCAACTAGGCTTTCCGAGTGGACTGGTAGCCAGTTGTGCTACGAGCTACAACATTCGGTTTGAGCGGCTGTTCGTCAATGGCGACAAGGGCTTTGCCGAAATGAGCCCGGCCTACGGCTACGGCCCGCTCAAAGGCCGGACCCACCAGGGGCCGCTCGACGAGCCCGTCGTCACCCACCAAACGGTACAGATGGACGGCATGGCCGACATTATCCTCAACAATGCTACCATCTACCCACCCGTCGACGGCCAGGAAGGCCTGAAAGATATGATCGTCATCGACGCGATCTACGAGTCGATCAGGAAGGGGGGAGGAAAAATAATTTTGAATGAGTGAGTGAATGAGTGATAGAATAGCGCTGCATATCGAAAGCAATACTCTGTCATTCTATCATTCTATCATTCTATCATTCTATCATTCTATCATTCAAAATTAACCACGCAGCCGCCCTACCCGCCAGTACGTTAGCACCAAAAAGAAGGCGACGAGGCTAAGGAGATAGATTACATTGCGGAGGTCGACGAGGCCCCGGCCGAGGGCCTGGTACTGCTGGTCGAGGGCGGCGGCAGCGAAGAAGGAAGCCACCGGGCTTGAACCCAACAGTTGTGAAAGCGCGCCGAAACCGCTGTACCATACAAACCCTAGAAAACACGCCGATGACGAAGGCCACGATTTGGTTGTCGTTGAGCGACGAGGCCCACAAGCCCATCGCGGTAAGTACCCCGCTGAGTAGCAGCAGCCCAATGTAGGAACCAAACACCGCCGCCGAGTCCACATTGCCCGGCGGATTACCCAGCTGGTACACACTGAAATAGTACAGTAGCGTCGGCAGAAGCATGATGGCTACCAACAACCAGTTAGCCAGAAACTTTCCCAGTACCAGCGAGGCGTCGCTGAGGGGCTTGGTGAGTAATAGCTCTAAGGTACCCGTCCGGCTTTCCTCAGCCAATGAGCGCATCGTTACGGCTGGAATGAGAAACACCAGTACGAAAGGCGTCAGATTGAAGAAGGCGCCCAAATCCGCGTAGCCGTAGTCCAGCACGTTAGAATCGGGGAATACCCACACGATCAGCCCAACGGCCAGCAGGAATGCCGCCATCACGATGTACGCAATCAGGGAATTGAAGAAACTACTGACTTCCTTCTGGAAAATGGCAAGCAATGGAGGGTTGTTTTACTCGAAAATCGGCTCATTGCGGCGCATGATGGCCGCCACGATGAGCGAAATAATAAAGCCAATGATGACATAAGATAAGATGCCCATCAGGAACATCAGGCCGGGGGTCATCATCTTTTCCGACATCTGCATGGCCGCGTCGATTTGTGAATCGTCCATCCCCTGCTCTTCAAGTCGCTGACGGGTGATGTCCATCGTTTCCTGCATCACGTTGGTATCGATGAATTGAGTGTACAGAATCGTGAAAGCCGAGGCCAGCAAGCCCACGATCCCCGATACCATGGTGCCAATGCCCAGCCCCTGCCCGTACGACATATAACCGGCGTTGGCGGTTTTAAAGTCGCGCATGGCCAGTACCATGCCCACGATCAGGATCACAAATCCGACGTAACCGAGCGCTTGGTTGTTGTTCAGTCCGGCTACCAGCAGAATCGCGGAGTAGACGATAGCGGCGATGGCGGTGATGATGCCATACTTCATAGCGACGCTGGTGGTGGTGACTTTTGGTTCCATAGTAAAGAGGTTTTAGGGAGTTGGGAAGATAACTTTACGGGTAAAAGTAAGTGTATTTAATAAAATACTCAACCGAACCCCTAGGTTTTGCGAATGGACCTCGTTGGGATTTTGCCGACGAAACACCAGCGAAATAATCAGGATCGGCAGGACAGCCATAACGGTTTTCTTGCCCAACTCGTCGGTGATCATGTCGCCCGGCGTGAGGGCCGCTACGCCTGTGAGCATCGTTTGGAACTCGGCTTCTCCCACATTCTTGACCAGTTCGGCTTTGCCGTTCAGCAACAGTTGTCGCATCTCGGCGAGGTACCCTACGAACAGTTCGGGATCGACGAAGCGCAGGAAAAAGTAAATCAGCCAGCCCAGCACGAACGCACCCACGGTATTGACCACATAGCAGACCGTCAGCCCTTCCCAAAAGTGCATGAAACCGTTGCCGATCTTGAGGCGGTAGTACCAGGTAGCGGCTACCATCATGATCAGGAAAATTCCGAAATCCAGGACTTTATTATTCCCCAACGGCAGCTTCCCGATGGCGTACAGCCCTAGAAAAAACAGAAAGGACATCACGCCCGTCGCCGCCCCGAAAATCATCGGAATTCGTAGCAAAGGCTTGTTGAAGTAGGAGAGCATCTTTTGTGTTTTTTGTTTGAAGGTGGGGTGTGGGGGTGTGATTGCGTGGGGGCGTTCTGATGCTTGGAAGCTCCACAATGGAAGCTAAGCTAACGCACGCCTCCAAGCCCCAACGCCTCCACTTCCAAACGCCATGACTCCCCAGCGCTAATTATTCCGACTACTTTACCTATTAACTCTTTCCCTAGAAAAGGCGTGTTCTTTGATTTGGAAAGGGATTTTTTAAAGACCCACTTTTCGTCGGGCGCGAAGATCGTCAGGTTGGCGGGTTGACCTTCGGCGAGCGTTTGGGCGGCAGGCGCAGGATACGGCGGGGTTGGGAAGTAAATTTCTCGACGAGGTCCCCGAAGCTTAAATTGCTGTGCATTCTTGCGACTGAAAAGGCCGTTTCTAGCCCCGTGATGCCGAATTGGGCGTGATCAAACTCCACGTTTTTATTCTCCGCCGCGTGCGGACTGTGGTCCGACACGATAGCGTCGATGGTACCATCGGCCAACCCCTCGCGCAGCGCCGCTACGTCGGCAGGTGAGCGGAAAGGAGGATTCACTTTCAGGTTGGTGTCGAAGTCCAGTAGCGCGCTGTCGTCGTAGGCGAGTTGGTGCGCCGCCACGTCGCAGCTCACGGGCAGATTCTGCGCCTTGGCCTCGCGCAGCAGCGCCACGGCACGCGCCGTAGACACCAGCGAAACGTGCAGCCACGGGGCCGCCTCGGGGGCGAGCGTTTGCCCTTCGAGGGCGTAGGCCAGTAGCTTCAGGTCGCGGCTGAGCATCATTTCTTCGGCCAGGGCGGGCATTCCTTTCAGGCCCAGCAAAGTACTCGTTATGCCCTCGTTCATCTGCCCGAACAGCGTCAGTTGGCGGTCTTCGGGCCGGTTGATGAGCAGCGCATTCAGCGGCCGAAGGTACAGCAGCGTTTTGAGCAGGATGTCGGCATTTTGGATAGGTACCTCGCCATCGGTAAACGCCACCGCACCAGCCCGGTGCAAGTCGATCATTTCTGTAAAATCCTCGCCAGCCGCTTTGCGCGTGACCGCTGCTGCCGCGTGTACCTCTACTGGATGGCCGGGGCGTGGCTGTCGCACGTAGCCCAAGGTATCCTTGGCGTCCACGACGGGCCGGGAGTTGGGCAGCAGCACGATTTCGGTAAAGCCGCCGCGCGCCGCCGCCGCCCGCACCGAGTCCAGGTCTTCTTCGTGCTCATAGCCGGGATCGCGCGAAGCCACGCGCATGTCGAGCCAGCCCGGCGACACGTGCCAGCCGTCGCCCTGCCACAACTCGGCATCAGGCGCTTCGAGCGCTTCGCCGATTTGCGCGATGACACCACCGTCGACCAGTACGTCCAGCGTCTGCCCGTTGTGGGGCGAGGCTTTATCTACCAACGTGACGGCGCGAAGCAGGATTTTCATCTGATCGTGGGGAATGCGGGGTCCATAAAAAAAGCTCCTCTCGGAGCTTATACTAACGATAGGATGCTTTAAGCACCCACAAATTTTTTGTAGTCTTCGGCCGAAAGCAACCCATCGAGCGAATCGGGGTCAGCTACTTTCATCTTCACAATCCAGCCTTTACCATAAGGATCGTCGTTGACGAGCTCGGGCGTACCGTCCAGGTCGCCGTTGACTTCGATCACTTCCCCGGCCACAGGCAAGAACAGGTCTGAAACCGTCTTGACGGCCTCTACCGAACCAAACACATCGTTTTGGCCCAGGGAATCGCCCACCGTGTTGATGTCGATGTACACGATGTCGCCCAGTTCGCTTTGCGCGTGATCGGTAATGCCCACGGTGGCTACATCGCCATCCAGGCTGATCCACTCGTGGTCTTCGGTGTATTTGAGGTTATCGGGAAAATTCATTTTCGATTAGTAAATGATGAGCCGCAGCGCGGCCCTGATTTTAGTTTTACAAATAACAGAATGCAGCCGGGATTTTCCAAAAATAATAAAAATCACTCCGCCAGATTGAACTTCACCTGCACGCCGCCCGCTGTGGTGGAGCGGTAGAACGAGTTGGACACCAGCGGGTCGTTGAAGGTGCGGTCGAAGTAAAACGACATATTGAGCCGGTTGTTCACCACGTAGCTTATGGTGGGCCGGAGCTGGAAGTTGATATTGCCCGCGATGGGTACATTCTCACCGTCGAACTTGCGCTGAATGGCCCGCGTGTCGCGGAAGGTAACTTGCAACTGAGCGGTGAGGTCGTTTTTCAACTTTTTCTTGACGCCATTTATTTTGAATGGAATCGGGACGTTGTTTTTTGTAAAACCAATGTTAATCGTCAAATCCTGATTGAACAGCTCGGCTACCTGCGAGTTGGAAAGATTCAACGCCACCGAGCGGTCGCGGTTGTACTCCACCCGGCCGGTGATACGGCTTTGGGTGCGGAAGTTGATGCCGAGCAAGGGCGCAAACTTTTCCGTGACCGTCACGGTACTCAGGTTAAATACCGGAATATACTGCCCCAGGTAATTGTTGCGCGACGACAGCGGGTAGCCCGTTACGGCCAGATTGACGTAGAGCGCCTCATAGCCCAACGACGAGGTGAAATTACCCACGCTGTAATCGGCCGTGTAGCGGTGCGAGAGCGTGAAAGAGCTGAACAATTTCTTGAAAGGCTTCACCTGCGAAAGACCGTTGTAATCCACCTGCCAGTTGGGCATCGGGAAGCCCAGGAAGGGCGAGATGCGCACGGTGTTGGGGTCCTTGCCAGTATAGGCCGCGAAGAAAGCGGGAATCAACACATCCTGAGAGTTGAGATTGTACTCGCCGCCATTCTGGTTTTCGGCATTGAGGCGGTCGCGCAGGATTTCGCGGTAGCTTCGGAAGGTATCGAACACCGGCGACTCGTTGTCGCGCTGTACCTTGGCGAAGGCCGTGCGGAACGACAGGAACGACATGCTGAACTGACCGTTGCGGACCGGGCTTTGGCTGATGTACTGCCCGCCGGGTGCGTCGGGGCGGTAGAATTCCTGGTAGGCATCCTGTCGGTCGAGCCGCCCGACGATCTGCACCCTGAAATCCTTGAAAGGTTCGAGCGTGGTACGGAAATCGAATTTCTTTTGTACCGTCTGCTGAAACGCCTGATTCTGCACCGTGCTGGGCGTAATCCAGCCGTTGTTGGCGGCCCGCACGTGAATGTCGCGGTCCTGGTTGCCCAGTACGAAGGGCAGGCCGGGCGCATTGACATCGTCGAGGCCGAAAAACTGCGGCGTGCGCAGGTAGCCGGGCAGGGCGGTGGTTTCGAGTACCGAGTAGCTGACGTTGATGCCGCGCACGGTCATCAGGACGCGGGCCACGTTTTTGAGTGCTTTGCTCGGCGGCGCGGGCAGATCCTCGATGTCGCCCGGGCTACGGGCAAAGTTCTTGCGCTCCTGTGAGGGTGAGTTGGCAAAGCGCAGGTACTTCAATTTGTTGTAAAGTGCCACGAAATCCACCCGTCCGGTAATGCCCCGCTCGCGGCTGTTGCGCAGAATGTTGCCAAACGGCACGCCCACCGAATCCACGAGGCCCAGGGCGTTTGCCTGGAAGTTGTAGCGGACCGTGTGGTTGTAGTCGGCCGTCATCCAGTCGGTCAGGGGTAGCTTGTCGAGCGGCAGGCGGTAGGTCATCCGAATCTGCTGATCGTAGTTTTTGAGCCGCCCCAGCTTTTTCAGGTTATTCCAGAGCGAATCCTGCTTCACTTCGGTATTGATGTCGCCGCGCGGCTCGTCCACAATGGCGTTGGCGATGGCGTTGTAGCTCAGCACCACGCTGCGCGTCAGGTTCCAGTTCAGGTCATAGTAGCGGTTGAACCAGAAGTACTTCTCGTAAAAAGGCTCCACACCCGCCGTCGTCAACTCGGAATTACGGAGTTGGGTTTTGGTAAAACTCCGGTCCACATCGGTGCGCAGCGATACGGAGTTGGGCAAGAGCGTCAGGTTAAAGTCTTTGATAAAACTCAGGTACCTGTTCTCGGGCGTCCACTTTCGGAATGGCTCGAAGGCCTTGGGCTGCGAGGCGTAGGTATAGGCTACCCCGGCGCGGTACTGCCGCTGGGCGTACTCCTGGGTCAGGATGTTGGTCCTGATCAAATCGCTGAACGCGTAGTTGAACGACAGGTTTTCGAAGTCGTAAAAGTGATTCTTGGCTCCCTCCTTGGTCTTTACCTTCCTGACGTTCGACAGGTTGATGCCCCGCCGCACGGTGTTGTCCTCCACCAGCTTGCGAAAGCGGTCGCGCGCCTCGGGTCCGTCGAGGTTGTCAAGTGAGGTTTCGAGTGGGGTATCGGGGTCGAGTGGGTTAAAATGTGGTACGATGCGGCGGTTGTCGTAGTTGACGTACAGCGGAATGCTAAAACCCCACTGCTGCGGCAGTAGCTTGTCGACCAGGATGTTGGAAGAAATCCCGAACTCGGTGGTGGTCGCTCGCGCCCGCTCGCCGATCCGTTGCTGCACGCTACCGAAGCCGAACGTCTCGATACGTCCCGAAGCCGTCACCGTCGCGAAATCGGCCAGTTTTGCGTTGAGCTGCGCCACGGCCGCCTCGCCGGAGGTCTGGTCGAAGCCCTCGACGTGCATTTCGTTCACCCACAGGCAGAAACTCTCACTCAGCTCATCGGCCGTTTTGGGATTGCGCATCCCGATCATGATCGTTCTGACAGCGCTCAGGTCGGGGTTGCCCACCACACTGATGCGGTAGTTCCGGCCCGTCACCTGATCGGTAATCAATTGGGAAAAAGGTACCGTGCGGGCCACATTGGAGCGGTTGCGCAAAGCTTTGGTCGCAATCAGGTCGGCAAAGGCGACGTTCAACTCGTTCTCTTCGGGCCATATCGCCTCGCGCGCGCTCACATTTTCGGGCGTGGCTTTCAGGCTGGCGATTTCGATTTCGTAGTAGTTTTGGGCGAGGTCGGTACCCAGGCGCATGAATGCCCCCACCCGACCGCTCAGGTTGTCGGCATTGTGCATGTGGATGTACATGCGTAGCCGTTCCCGAAACTGCATGTCGATGTTGACGTTGCGGTACACCGCCCGCGAGTCGCCGTCGCGCAGGTCGGTCACGCACAGGCTCATCGACTGTTCGTTGAGCAGGCCGTTGCCCGCCGGCTGGGTGATGTCGCGGTCGCGTTCCCAGCCCGGCGGCACGTTGTACACGTACTTGTTACTGGTGTTGTTGGCCTGACTGTTTTCTTCGATATTCACCGTGCCGACCGTAAAGCTGGCGTCGTAGGGCTCGGGTACTTCCTGCAGGCCGGGCGCGTCGAGGTCGAGCAGGTACTTGCGGTACTGCTGACCCACCATTTGGAGCTGGGCGAAGCGAAGCACGACGGGCTGGGCGAAATCGGCCAGGTACATCCGCACGAAACGAATGGATTTGAAGCCGTTGATCTGCCCCACTTTGCGGGTAAACTCCTTCACCGGCATCCGGTACAGGTACCAATTGGCCCCGTCCACGATGGTTTGGTCCACAATGTAGCCGCGCCCGATGGCCAGCCCGCCCGGCTTGAGGTCTATTTCGTACTCGTAGTAGGCTTCGTTGTCGTTGATGGTATTGTCGACGTTCAGGTCTTCGGAGTCGGGCAGGTTGGTCGAGGCGGGGGTCACGTTGCTGGCGTTGTTGCCCCCGCTGCCGCTTTCGGGCGAGTTATTTTCCATGCCCAGGAATCGCTTGTACCGCTCGACGATCTGCTGATTCTCATCGTCGAGTTCGGCCCCGAGGTAGTACTGGAAGTCGTCGCCCGACGGATCGGCCACGATGCGGGCCCGCGCTTCGGGACTCAGCGCGGCGGGTAGCTTGTTCAGGAAAGTTTGCTGGAAGTACCGTCGCTCGGCGGCGTTGTCGAGGCCATCGAGGCCGACATCCTGCTTTTCGCGCGCGCCCGGTTCGTTGCTGAATGCGTTGATGAGGAACTGCTGCTTGGTCACGCGCCCCCAGGCTGTGCTATCGACATCTTGCCCGGCCCGGGTACCCGTCTGATCGACGGGCAGGCCGTTCTCGAAATTGAATCGACCGTCTTTGATGACATCTTCCGATATATCCCCCAGATTGAACACCAGCTTACCGCCCGTGTCATTGTTTTCGTTCCTCACCCCGTCGCGTACTACGCCATTGGGTCCTTTTATGAAAGGGTCCAGGAGCCAAAATTCGATGTTTTCAATGTTGGCATTGTCGAAGTCGATGTCCGACGTGACCGCCCGACTAATGGCACCGAAGTTACGGCGCGGCTCTTTCAGTCGGCCGTCGGTGGTCAGGTCGGTGTTGTAGTTGTACATGCCGCGCTCTTCGGGGAAGTAGGCGATGTCCAGGATGTTCTGCGGCAGGTTGATGGGGGGTACCGTCCGGCCCGGAAACAAATCCTGCGGCCGAAACTGCCGCTCGTAGAAGTTGGTGACCGGGACTGGAATGTTGGCGGGCTTGATGGCTCCCCCACCCCCAAAATTAGAGTTGAGCGAAAAGAGGTTATCGACCGAGTAGGCGGAAATCCGGGCGCGACGGTAGCCGAATTCCAGCGGGTTGTCGGGCGTGCCCTGAGGGTACTGCTGCGGCGTGGAGCCCAGCCGCCAGCGGGTGGGCTGCCGGGTGAGGTCGTAGATGGTACGTGCGGCCTCGAAGTCGTCGATCAGCGAGCGGTTGTTGACCCGTGGCGCTACGCCCGGAAATATCTTGGCTACCTCCCCTTTGAACAAAATGCTCGAAGGTGCTTTGGTTTGCAGCAACGGTAGTTTGTCCAGGAATTTAGTCAGCCAGGGCGCGTCTTTGCGAATGTTGGCGTCGAAGCCCACGATGGTGTTGTTGGTAGGCTCGTTGCCGATCGCGACGCGGGTCAGGAATCCGGCGGGGGTCTCGCGGTGATTCATGGCCGTCATCCCAATGTTGATGTCGTTGCTCACGAGGTAGTCTAGTCGGGTACCGAAGAGCGTCCGCGTTTGGCTGTTGAACAAATCGGGGCGCTCGTACTCGATCACGATTTCGCGGCCCGAGTTGAGGACGCTGGGGTTGACCAGCCGCACGCGACCGATCTGCGCCTCGACCAGGAAGTCGGAGCCGCGCGACAGCGACACGCCGCCCGCCGTGACGGTCACCGACTCTTCCGACACGCCGTAGGGCAGCTGCACGTCGGTGCCGCCCGCCGACTGGTACGCCCCTTTCAGGAAGTACTTGGTTTTTTCCGTGACCTGCTGCGCGTCGATTTGGGTGGTGTTGTAAAGCTCGTTGAAGACGTACTTGTTCCGCAAAATATCCTCGTCCGCCTCGAAGTACCGGGACAGGTTGGAGCCAAAGGGTTCGAGTACCGGGAAGAAAATACGTCCCGTGCGGGTGTCGATCGTGATGCCGGGCACGAAGTCGAAATTACCGTCGGGCTGCAGGTCATTCACCGGGTTCAGGCGGTCCAGGCCCATCACGCGCAGCAGGGGTTTGTTTTGCAGATTACGCCCCTCCTGCAAGGTAGGGTTGTCAATTCCGGTAAGATCGTCCTTATAAATCACGCGCAGCTGAAAGCCCTGCCGGTCGATTTGACTGGTCCCCAGGGCGTACACGTTTTTCATCATCAAATCCCAAAGCGGCAGTTGAGTATTGTTCCTGATCGTGGACGATTTGAGTAGTTTCAGGGCGATCACCTGGTCGTCGGGGCGGTTCTGGTAGTCTTCGGTCAGCTCGCCCACTTTGTAGTTGCGGCCGTTGAGCGTGTACTCGTAGGCTACGGCCAGTACTTCGTCGTTGCGCAGCGGCACGGTCAGCGACAGGTACCCCAGCTGCGGATTGAACGAGTATTCGTTTTGTCCCAAAAGCCGCTTGGCCCCACGCAGTACCTCGAAGTCGATGCTTTTCTCCAGCCCCAGGGTACTGGTGAGTTCGAAAGTCGCGCGGTCCACCTGCCGGAAGGCGTCGTTCTGCCGCAGCTTTTCGTACAAGCCGTTGGTCGCGTTGTCGACGGGCTGCCGGGGGTTGATGGGTTGTAACGTAGGGTTGCTCCGCTTGTAAGGATTGGGCTCTCCAAGATCGGCAAAGGCCGCGATGTTGCGCAGCGAGGCGGTCTCGGTCGTGCGGTTGGTGACGTACACTTCCATCCGGGTCACGGTGACGCCCGTCGTGATGGCGGGCAGCGTTTTCAGGCCACTTTCGTAGATACTCCTGAAATATTGGGAAAGAAAAAAGTGCCGGTTTTCATCGTAGGCATCGGCCCTTAGCTCGAAATCCTTGGTTTGGGCGCCGCCCCGCAGCACGATGCGCTCTTTGCGTGAGCGCTGCACCGAACCCACGAAGGTCGCATTCAATCGCCCGAATTGCAGCTCGGCCTTTCCCCCGAAAAGATTCTGCACCCCCGGAATCAGCTGGCTGTTGATCGGCCAGCTGATATTACCCGCCTCCACTTTGCGAATTAGGCTTTCCTCCGGCGCTTTATAATTTATTTTAAGCGCATTTTCAAAATTAAAACTCGCCTTGGTATCGTAGTTGGTCAGGAAGCCCAGCTTGTCGCTGATCTTGGCGTTGAAATTTATGTTGATCTGCTGATTGAAGATAAAATTGGTGTTGCGCCGCTGCGGCACGGGTACCGACGGGTTGTCGATGAACTGGTGCAGTACCCCAAAGTCCAGCGCCACGAAGCCGTTGGGCTTGAAGTCCATGAAATCCTGTCCCAACAACTTGTCCAGCGCGGGCGGCAGGTCGAGCTTGGGCAACAGTCCGCGTCCGCCCATCGCGCTCTTGCCGTCGAGCCGGGCCGAGTACTCGCGCATCAGGGTCTCGAAGGCACGGCGGCGTTGCTGTTCGTTGTAGGTGGCCAGGTCGAGGCTTTCGACGGGTCGGTACTCCAGCGAGCCCTTGGGCGTCACGATCTGCTCGCTCACCACCACGCGGCCCGTGCTGTCCAGCCGCATGGTGGTCTTGATGTTGTCAGGATCTTTCAGGTAGATAGCCGAGCGCGGGCGCGGCTCGGAGAAGCGGTTTCGGTAGAAGTCCTGCCAGCGCAGAATGGGCTTTCGACCTGATTTCCCGATCGTCGTGTCGGCCCCCAGCGTGTCGACCATGTAAGCCCCCAGTAATTCGGGGTCTTCAAGGCCAACCCACAGTGCCTGATCGGTCGTGCTTACCAACAGGTAAGCCCCGGCACTAATGAGTAGAGTCCGTAGAAGAAATTGGTAAATCGTTGCTGACAAAGCCTATTTCACTTGGTTATAGAGGGTAGGGTCGGGGGACCTTGGGTAGTAGGGCTAAGCACAAAACGGCCAAAACCTTGCCAATATTCTTTTTGGGGGAAATTAAATCAGCATTTAGCGCAAAGCCAGCTTGATGAGTTCCTCGACCGTCAGGCCATCGCCCTCGCGCTTCAGAATTGTGTCCAGGTTTTTCTCGGCGGAAGCCTTGGGCAGGCCCAGCGTCACCAGTGCCGCCAACGCCTCGCTCCGCACGCTACCACCCGACACGCCCGCCAGGAAGGGGACCGGCGAAGTGAGCGATTCTTTGCGCATTTTATCGCTGAGCTCCAAGATAACGCGCTGGGCGGTTTTGGAACCGATGCCTTTGATCGACTGCACCACGCGCAGGTCCTCGTTCATAATTGCCTGGCGGATTTCGGACGACGACAAAGACGACAGCATCACGAGCGCCGTCGCCGGCCCTACGCCCGACACGCCAACCAAATCCAGAAAGAGTACCTTTTCGTCGGGCTCGCCGAAGCCGAACAGGATGTGGGCGTCGTCGCGGATGTTGAGGTAGGTGAAGACCCTGGTTTTTTGGCCCACTTCGGGCAGGGCCCCGTACGTTTGAAGACTGATGCGGACTTCGTAGCCCACGCCCTGCACGTCGATGATGGCGTAAGCGGCGTCTTTTTGGGCAACTTTTCCTTCCAGGTAAGCGATCATGTACTAGTGGATTTTTTTTGCAAGTTAAGCAACCTGCACGAAAATCGGTATTCTGGGAGCTTTGAGGGTTGGGCGAGGTACCAAACTCAGCCCTTTGCTATCCAACTCACTGTGCCCTGACACCACGTACTCCTATTTTTTTCTTACAGCCGTTTCAAAACTTCAAGCTAAGCGTTGCGCCTAGTAAGTTTTGGGACGACAGTCCCAATTGCAAAGCCTTCGTCCCGCCTGGCCCTTTCGCCTTGAAATTGTAAAGGTCGACAGCCTTCGTCAGATTTTTGAACGACAAGATTCGCGCCACCAGCGCCACTACACTCAGACCTGTCCCCATCAGGTAATTTTTATTGGCCACAGCGTAGTAACTATTATCAAAAAAAGATTTGAAACCGTATACCAACCCTGTGAATGTGAACACCAGGCCTGCTGTAGCCGTCGAGTACCACACGACTCTTCCCAAAGCGTTCCGACGGTACAACCTCATGAGTTCTCCGGTGTCCGGCGAATCCTGGAAATAGGGCTTCACCACTGAGGCGGCGAAGTATTTCTTTCCGTTTATTTCGTAAGAGCGACATCCCACCAACAAATACGAGAAGGTAACGATCGAAACCGCAAGAACGACAGGCTCCACCGCCATCGTGATGTGAGGAAGTGAATCGCTTATTGCCACAATCTCGACGGAGTCAGCTATGAAAAAGTCAGGGTTTTGAGCCCTGCTTTTTGGTCCGAAAAAAGAAAGCGCAACGAAAAAGGTTACTAATACTTTCATGATAAAGCTGTTTAAAACGAATGATATTTTTTTCAAAAAAAAGAAATCAGGCACTCACCTCGAACACTGAGATTCGGGGCAAGTGCCTGATCGACCGAACTTGAGTCTTCCGACTACTTGATAACGATTACTTTTTTGTATTCCAGCGAACCGCGCCCCGAACCATTGGCTTCCTTTTGCAGCAGCAGGATGTACGTCCCTACCGACTGCTCCGAGAGCCGTATCCGCTCGCGATGGATTCCTTCGCCCGTCAGGCTCTTTTGCCATACTTTCCGACCGAGCATATCGCTCACGCTCAGCGTGGCCTTGCCACCCTTCGGCAAAGAGAAACTGGCCTCGAACTCGCCGCTGTTTGGGTTGGGCGAAGCGATTAGTTCGAGTTGGTCGGCAACAGTCTCCTCGCCTACGCCGATTCTGCTTCCTCCACCGCAATCGGGGCGCGGATCGTTGCTGGCAAAGCAGGCGTACTGCCCGTAGCCGATATTCTGCAGCCAGGTGTCAGGCTTGAAAACGCCACCGCTGCCCGGCGAGGTGGCGGCGTAAAGTTTCGTGCCGCAATAGTGGGCGTAGACCATCTCGCCCGTAGTGTTGAAGGTGGCGAAGTATTGGCCTTCCGTGAAGTTGCAGCCGCCACTGCCGTTGACGGTCACCGTAACGCTGCCGTTGCCGCTCGTGCAGCCGTTGGCCGAGCAGGTAGCCGTGTAGGTCGTCGTGCTGGCGGGGCTGACGTTGATGCTGTTGCCGTTCTGGCCCGTGTTCCAAGTGACCGTGCCGCCGCAGCCCGCAGCGGTGAGTGTGGTGGACTGCCCAGCGTTGATAGGGTTGGCGCTGGCCGACAGCGATGGCGCGGCAGGCGGAGTGCAACCGCCGCCCCCGCTCGTGAATGGAGCCAACCTGTTTCCTTGAATGGGGCGTTCAAATGCTCCGTTAGGCAGTCGCCAACCAACAGCTAGGTTGTCTCCCCCGCTCCCCTCTTTTGCCCGCGCTTCAATGTAATATCTTTGATTAGCCTGTAAAGAGACTGGAAACGATTGTTGAGTGCCGTACCAGTTCCACTCCCGCGATGGTGTCCAGGAATTGTGGTAGGCGATCCGCTGGGCATTGTCGGGATTTGCATCCATGCTTAGCCATAGCTCCGTGTTATCGTCTCCGGCCACCCAGAAGGTATACTGCCCGCTGAGTGGCGGACAAACAAACCCTCTGATTCTCGTACCAAAATTATCGAGGATGTCCGTTGGAGATTCAAATATATTGACGTTTTGGGTTACGCTTGCGCTGTTCTGGAAGTAATTTGTAGAGGAGAGAAGATCGCTGATAGTAGTTCCTCCGCCGATGTTCTCCCACCGCTGATAGGTTATACTGCCTAAGTTTGGACAGTTAGACCCGGGCGTTCCGACTTGTGGATCTGTTTCGGCAAAGCAAGCTGCCCCTTGTGCAATGACGCCATTTGCAACCAGTCGACTTCGGGGTACGAATGTACCATCAGCCAACGATGCGATCCATACACCATTGGCCTTGGCTGCATAGCAGTACTCGTTCGTATCGGTTAGCAAACCAATTAAGTCTCCCTCTTCTCCATCCTCGGGACATCCGTCAGCGGTTCGGCAGGCATCAGATATTTGAAAAGTGCGTGATGTTGATACTGATCCGTTCTGCGTACCATAGTAGTTAGGCTTTATTAAGTAGCAGCGAGGTCTTGAGGTCTTTCAGCTCGTACTTGGCGAGTTCCTCCGCTGCTTTCTGTTCGTACTCGGCCTTAGCCTTGTCGTCGGTTGGCTTTTGAGCCCACGTCGTTCCTATTCCAAGGAACAAACAGGCCGCGAGGCAAAAAATTTTGCCATTGAATGCCAGCAATTTTATAAACTTTTTCCATGTTTATTGAGGTTTTATTTTGGTAGTAATACGAAATCGTAATTTGCCTTCTCACCTATACTTATAGGGCAACATCTATTCACTGCAACACCGTCCTGATATGGTTCATAGCCAATGTAGAGGCCTAAGTACCTTTCTATGCTCAAACCGAAACCTATCTCAACTGAATAATATCCCTTAGGGACATCTGCAACGAGTTCATATTCCCCTTGAGAATTTGTATAAACATTTTTTATCGGAACACTACCGCTCAAGCCTTTTGAGCCACTCATCATCACACTCATACTGTCAAGTGGTTTTCCAGATTGATCTTTTACAATCCCGTAAGCACTCGTGAACCGGGCGTCTTCTTTCGGGCGGCAACTTTCGGCGGAGAGTATCGAGGCCAGCAGCAGCAGCGATAGAGCAGCGTGGGCCAGCCACGAAAGGTTCGGGCGCGTCCGCACCCAGGGAATCTGTTTTCGTTTCATAAGCGGCAGGTGGATAAGGTGAGTTTATTTTGGTAGCAATACGAAATCGTAATTTGTCTTCTCGCCTATTCCTGCAACACAGCAGCTGCCTACCTCCACTTTTTCCTTATAGACTCTTTCCTCCTGATATTTAGAAAGCAGAGATTCAGATACGAGAGAGAGAACAATATTTGAGTATAAGTAGTCTTTTGGCACGTCCACTAGCAGTTCGTAAGCTCCAGTAGAGTTGGTTAGAGTCTTAGCAATCGGTACACCACCACTTACCCCTTTATGACCATACAAACGTATGGTAACACTATCTACTGGCTCACCAGTTTGGTTAGTCACATTACCATACACCGTAGTAATACGGGCATCTTCTTTCGGGCGGCAACTTTCGGCGGAAAGTATCGAGGCCAGCAGCAGCAGCGATAGAGCAGCGTGGGCCAGCCACACCAGGCCAGGGGTGACTGGTCTCCAGGGAATTGGTCTTTTTTTCATAATGATCGAGAGATTAAGCGTTAGAAATAATGATTAAGACGCAAAAATAACTTAGTAACTAAATAAAGTAAATTTATTCGTTACAATTTTATGGTAATAAATTACGAAATTTTATGAAAATGCCATATTCGTCGAATCAAGGCTTGTTTCTAATGAAACCAGATTATAAATAATTATTTTTAATATTACGTTTATGAAGTCCTATGGCCAAATAGTACTAATACATTCCCTTTTAGTCTGACAATGAACAGAGTATACTCATCAAGTTCTTGACGATTCCTGCTTTAAATAAGGTCAAGGCGGACAACTCCGTGATGGCTTCTACCGCGCAATATGACGACTTCAGCCTTGAAATCTGCAGGGGTGTGTAGTTTGATGTCGAAAAATGAGTCAACTCTTGCCTTACCGCTTGTAACACTAAATACATTTGGTCTAGCCAATTCTATGAAACCGCTTATTTCTAACCCGTAACCTGCGGCTCCGCAAGACCTACTCAAGCATCGGATTAAAGCAACCTGCACGAAATTCGGTATTTTGCGGCGGAGATGGCGAGCTGACGACGTTTTACGCGTCATTGTAGCAGATACTACTTAATTTCTATGATCTTGAATTTTATCGTGCTTCTACTTCAGAGAATCAATTGGGCCGAGTTCTTCGAAGGCCTAGGTACGGGGCTGGGGATTGGCTTATTGATGATTGGGATCTACTACGGGATAAAGCTTTTACGCAACACGAGAATAAATAGCACTAACCATGCAAGAATTCGCCATCATCGTCGCGGGGGGTAGCGGCAGCCGTATGAAAAGCGACCTACCGAAGCAGTTTCTATCCGTGGGTGGGCGGCCGGTGCTGATGCACACGCTCGACGCCTTCCGCCGCTACTCGGCCACGCTCCCCATTCGGCTGGTGTTGCCCGAAAGTCAGTTCGACTATTGGAAAGCACTATGCCGGGAATACGCTTTTGCGACCGAGCACCAACTCGTCGCCGGAGGTACCA
The DNA here is from genome assembly GCA_963803495.1 of uncultured Cytophagales bacterium. Lineage (GTDB taxonomy): Bacteria > Bacteroidota > Bacteroidia > Cytophagales > Spirosomataceae > Persicitalea. Next base: position 4,078,135 of record CAWDMP010000002.1, on the reverse strand, counting down.
CCCGCTTTCACTCGGTGCAAAACGGCCTGCAAAGCATAGCAGCCGAAGCGGGGCTGGTAGCCGTGCACGACGGCGTGCGCCCCTTCGTGACCTCAGACATTATATCGGCCAGCTACCAACGGGCTACCACCGAAGGTACCGCCGTCGTGGCCGTGGACCTCAAAGATTCGGCGCGGCAAGTACATCCCGATGGCACCAACCGCGCCGTCGACCGCAGTACCTACCGCCTCATCCAAACGCCCCAAACCTTCCGCCTCGACTGGATGCGCCGCGCCTTCGCCACCGAGGCCCTCCCCCACTTCACCGATTGCGCCAGCGTGTTGGAACAGGCCGGGTACCCGATCCACCTGATCGAAGGCGCTTACCAAAACATCAAAATCACCACAAGGGAAGATCTTTTGTGGGCGGAAGCGTTTCTCGTTCAGAGGGGGCTAACGGTAGATGGGGGACGGTAGACGGGGGAACGCGTTTGACCGCCAAACTTCTCGGCTTGCTGCTTGGGTTTGCTAAGGTTAATAGATAAGATAAGCTATTTGGTGAAGCAGTCAAGTATCAACAAAAACCAAGTACTCAGTACCTGGAACACCAATTCTACCGTCCACCGTCCACCCTTCCACCCCAAACCATGCGCCACCGCCTTTCTACCGACGCCTACGTGCAGGGTATTTTCGACCGAGACCGCACGGTACTTAGCCGGGCGATTACGCTGGTGGAAAGCCGCTTGCCGCAGGATCGGGTGCTGGCGCAAGAGGTACTGGAGCGGGTATTGCCGCACACCGGCAAGTCGCTCCGCATCGGCATCACGGGGGTACCGGGTGTGGGGAAAAGTACTTTCATCGAAGCATTCGGCAACTACCTCACGGGCTTGGGCAAGTCGCTGGCCGTGCTGACGGTCGACCCAAGTAGTCAGCGGACGGGCGGCAGTATTTTGGGGGATAAAACCCGGATGGAAACGCTGTCCAACCACCCGCTGGCCTACGTCCGACCCTCGGCGGCGGGCGGTTCGCTGGGCGGCGTGGCGCACCGAACTCGGGAGGCTATGCTGCTGTGCGAAGCGGCGGGCTTTGAAATAATCATCATCGAGACGGTCGGCGTGGGCCAGTCCGAAACGCTGGTGCGCGGCATGACGGATTTCTTCCTGCTGCTGATGCTGGCGGGTGCAGGCGACGAATTGCAGGGGATCAAAAAAGGCATCATCGAAATGGCCGATGCCCTGGCCATCACCAAAGCCGACGGCGATAACCGCATGGCTGCCACCAACGCCCTGGGCGAGTACCGCAACGCGTTGCATTTGTTTCCCTTGGGAGAATCGGGCTGGTCGCCGCCGGTGCTGACCTGCTCGGCGACGGAGAACGAAGGCATCGCGGCAATCTGGGAGACGGTCATGCAGTACCAGACACAGACGCAGGGCAACGGTTTCTTTACAAAAAATCGTCAAAACCAAAACCTCGACTGGCTGCAAAACTACATTCAGGGTGAGCTTTACGAGCGCTTTCTGGCCCAGCCCAACATCGCCGCCGCCTGGCCCAATACGCTTCGGGCGGTGCAGCGCGGCGATGAACTCCCGCTGACCGCGGCTCGCCGGTTGCTGGATTTGTTTTTCGGTTAAATCAGCATAGGAAGTACTCTTTCGGCGCAATCCTGACCAGTGGCTAAATAGGGCTCGCCATTCACTCATTTCTCCTCAGATAAAGCATTTCCTCTTTGTACCTTTCGATTGTGTCTGGCGTTCGCCTCGGCCCCTAATCGTTTTATCTATTCAACCAAATTTTTTTCATTATGAAAAACTTTCGTTATTACTCCCGTGCTTCGTCAGTGTTCTTCCTGCTTACGCTGGTCAGTATGCAAGCTTGTAAAAAAGATTCTGATCCATCGCCCAGTGGCGCAAACGGGGTGGAAGGAAGTTGGCAATTGTCCGCCATCAAAGTCTCGCCAGCCGTGGACGGGATAACGGATTACCTGGCCTTTCTAGAAGCATTCACGGGTAGTACCTGCCTCAAAAAAATCACCTTTATATTTAATGGCGATGGTACTGTATCAGGGGCTACCCCGCAAGAATGTCAGGGTACGGCCGATGATGTAGCGGACGATGTGGGTATCTCTGAACAGTCAACTTGGAAAGTCGAGGGCAGCAAGCTTATAATAACGTCGGGTACCGACCGCACTGAGTATGACCTGAAGGTAAATAAGTCCACGATGGAGTGGTCGATTTCCGAGGTGGACCCCGACGACGGAAAAACTTATACCACGACGATCGTTTTCAATAGGGTCTAAAAAACAAAATCTGTAATAACGAAGAAGCGGCTGATTCTACCTGAAATCAGCCGCCTCTTCATTTTGTAAACTACCAAAACTCAACTCGTGTGATCGCACACGATCACCCACTTCCCCCCAATCTTGCGCCATAGTAGCGTATAGTACCCACCAATATCACCCGCTTCGGGGCGTGTCAGGTGCCATTTGCCCAATACAAAAGCCGCTCCTTTACCGGGAAACGACAAATTCACGATGTCGAATTTGAGGGTACCCATTGTGGCCCGGTCGGGGTAGCGCTTCAGGTAGCCTTCGTAAGTGTTTTGGTAGCCGTAGGTCACGCCGTTTTTGCCTACGAACATCAGCGAATCCGATTCCCAGTAGCCTTGCATAAAGTCCCTGATGTTGCCCGTGTTCCAGTCATTCGTCTGGCGGTCGAGCGTGGCCAGGATGGTCTTCCGGTCGGTTGCTGACTGGCCAAACGACAGCGTCGCGATAAATAGCAGCGCCAAAATCAGGGTAGCGTTTCTCATCTATTTTATGGAGTTTTGTGGTTAGATAAAGGTCCGAATGTGGGTATGAAATGGTTGTCAGGAAAGCGAACCTAACACCCAACGGCCTAATAACCTAAAACCTACCCCTGATTCGTGGCTCGTGACTCCGTACTTTTTCTGATCAACCCTAAGTCTGGCACCAGGCTGGGGGGCGGCGTGGCGGAAACGAAGGCGCTGATCGAACGCCAGGCCAACGAAGCCGGGTACTCAGCGGACTGTGTCGTGACTCAGGCAGCGGGCCACGCCACCGAACTGGCGACTGAGGCCAGTATTTTGGGAAAGCACGTGGCCGTCGTGGCGGTAGGCGGCGATGGTACTGTGAACGAGACGGCGCGCGGCTTGCGGCATTCGGCCATGCCGCTGGGCATATTACCCCTGGGATCGGGGAATGGCCTGGCGCGGCACTTGGGCATTCCGCTCATGCTGGAAACCGCATTGGCGCATTTTTTTAAAAGTCAGGTACAAACGATCGACAGCGCTACCCTCAACGGACAGCCGTTTTTTTGCGTGGCCGGGCTGGGTTTCGATGCCTATGTGAGTCAGCAGTTTGCGCAGCAGCCGCGTCGGGGCTGGGATACCTACGTGCGGGTGTCGATGCAGGCGTACCTCGACTACCTACCGCAGAAAGTCAGAGTGGCGGGCCTGGAAACCGAAGTTTTTTCGCTGGCTTTTGCCAACGCCGGGCAATTTGGCAACAATGCCTGGGTCGCGCCGCAGGCTACGCTCACCGATGGTTTGCTGGAAGTATGTACCGTGACGCCGTTTCCCAAAATGGTACGGCCCGGTGCTGGCCTATCAGATGTTTTCGAAAACCCTCAAAAACTCGGAGCACGTCGCCTACCAATCGCTGCCTCGTGTTACGGTAGAAACTGAAAGTCCCGCGCTGGTACATTTGGATGGTGACCCATGGCAACTGAATACCACCGCATCGAGGTCGAGATCGTCCCGCAGAGTTCGCGGGTTCGAGCATAGTACTTTCTCCTCCCCAATTTGGAAGAGATCATCCCTTGCCACAGACTTCAGTCGTGGATGCCAGAGAAACAGCCAACTAAAAGCAAAAGCCTTATACATTCTCGCATAAAAAAACCTCCCGGCCTTGCGACCGGGAGGTTTCTCTTTACTATTTAGATTCAGGCTTACGATTCAGTTTCGGTAGTTTCTTCCATCGATTCTCCTTCCAACACGCCGCCGCGCGCTTTGGCAATGGCCTCAAACTCGGCTACATCGACATCCTGCTCGTCGGTCGCGATTTGGCTACGGATCAAATCCAGTACCTTGCCGTCGTACACCTGGTTGAACATCGTGGAGTAGTTGTCCTTTTCGCGGTCGGCGAGGTAGCCGGTAGCCACGCGCTCGATCACTTCTTCCATGCTGTCGTCGCCGGTATTCATCATGCCAAACTGCCCGCGCATCATTTCCTTGGTGTAGGCCAGGATTTCGGGGTATTCCACCTTCATTTCGGCATTGTCGGCAATGCGGTTTTTGATCAGGCTCAGTTTCAGCGATTTCTTGAAATCCTCGAACTGCTCCTCGATTTGCTCGGAGGTGAACTTGCCTTCGTTGCTCCGTAGCAACCACGCTTTCAGGAAGTCGGCCGGTACGTCGATCTCGATATTGTCGAGCAGGGCCGTCTCCATGTCGCGGCGCAGCAACGTTTCGGTTTCGCGCGCGTAGTTCTCGTCGATGATGCGGGATACTTCGGTGCGGAAGGCTTCCTCGTCTTCCACAGTACCCGGTCCGAGTACCTTATCGAAAAACTCCTGGTTCAGCTCGGCGGGTGCGGCGCGGGTGATGTCATCCACGACGAACGTGAAGTCACCCGTCAGGCTATCCACATCTTCCTTTTTCTTGCCCGTTACATGCGCGATGGCGGCTTGGTCTTCAAAGGTACCCTGAATATCTAATACGATTTCAGCTCCCTTGCTTACGCCCACAAACTTGCTCCGCTCACCCTCTTTTACGCGCTTCACTGGAATGGCGGTCTTGGTCGTAAACTCAGAGGATTCCTGCTTCAGCTCGCCGTACAACGTATCGCCATCTTCCGAAGTGTCTGGATTGGCCGAATCGGCAAAACGCTCGCGCAGATTCTCGATCGACTTTTCCAGCTCGTCGCTGTCGGCGTGGATCGTGTAATGGGGTACGGCGGGAATTTCCGAGAAGTCGACTTCAAAATCAGTAGCTAAGCCCAGGTCGTACGTAAACTCGAAATCGGTTTGGTTATCCCAATCGATCTCTTCGTTTTCGTCACGGTTCGGGATCGGGTCGCCTACGATCGACAGCTTGTTGTCGCGGATGTAGTCCGTAACGGCGTGGCTCAGCAGGTGGTTGACCTCATCTACCAAAATACTCTTGCCGTACATCCTCTTGATGACCGGCACGGGTACCTTCCCGGCCCGGAAACCTTTCAGGTTGGCCTTCTTGGCGTAATCCTTGATGGTCTTGTCAACCTTTTCCTTATAATCCTCCGCCACCAGCTTCACTTTCAGCGAGGCCAGCGTCGGGGCACTTTTTTCTAATAAAACTTCCATGAGTTCAATTTTGAATGAGTGAATTTTGAATGAGTGAATACTCGTAATAATCGGAGAGATTTAGCGTCTGCAAAGAGTACTGGTTGTTCACCGTAGAATAGCCTCTTCTATTCACTAATTCACTCATTCAAAATTCACAATTGTCGAAAGTACGGGTGGAGGGACTCGAACCCCCACGCCTTGCGGCACTAGATCCTAAGTCTAGCACGTCTACCAATTTCGCCACACCCGCGTATATCCCCAATCGGATCAGTTGATTTTGGGAGTGCAAAAGTAAGTATTTATTCTAAACTCATCCTAATATTCCCGGCTAAAAAATTATAAGCCATAAGTTTGGCCCGGGCTTGTTGAAAATGATTGCTTAAAGAACTAATTTGGTGTAGCCTTGCCTAAAATGAAGACACTACTACCCGTGGACACCATCGAGATCGACCTAGCACAGGAGCGGAAAGACATCCTGAAAAAGTACCGGAAACTACTCAAGACCGCCAAGCCGTTCCTGAAAGACAACGACGCCAAGTTGATCAAAAAAGCTTTCAACACCTCGCTGGAAGCTCATAAGGACATGCGGCGGCGGTCGGGCGAACCGTACATCTACCACCCGCTGGCCGTGGCCCAGATCGTGGTGGAGGAAATCGGACTGGGTACCACGGCCATTGTAGCCGCGCTGCTGCACGATGTGGTGGAAGATACCGAGATGACGATCGACGACATCAGTCGCTTGTTTGGCAAGAAGGTCGCCAAGATCATCGACGGCCTGACCAAGATTTCGGGGCGCTTCGAGTACGGCTCGTCGCAGCAGGCCGAGAACTTCCGTAAAATGCTGCTTACGCTTTCGGACGACGTGCGGGTAATTTTGGTCAAGCTCACCGACCGCCTCCATAACATGCGGACGCTCGACAGTATGCCGCGCGACAAGCAGTTGAAGATCGCTTCCGAGACGATCTTTATCTACGCCCCACTCGCGCACCGGCTGGGGCTGTACACCATCAAGTCTGAACTTGAAGACCTCTACCTTAAATACGCCGAGCCGGAAGCCTACCGTGCCGTGTCGCGCAAACTCCGCGAAACCAAAACCACCCGCGACCGCTTCATCGCCCGTTTCACTGAGCCGATCGAAAAGGATTTGCAGGAAGCGGGTTTCAAATACATCATCAAGGGCCGACCAAAGTCGATTTATTCGATTTGGAACAAGATGCGAGTGCAGAACAAACCCTTCGAAGAAATCTACGATCTCTTCGCGATCCGCATCATGATCGATGCCCCGCGTGAGTTTGAGCGGGAAAAGGCGCTCTGCTGGCAGGCCTACTCCATCGTGACCGACCACTACAAGCCCAATCCCGACCGCCTCAAAGACTTCCTCAGCACGCCCCGCGCCAACGGGTACCAGTCGCTGCACTCGACGGTAATGAGCAAAACCGGGCAGTGGGTGGAAGTGCAAATCCGCACGAGCCGCATGGATGAAATCGCCGAAAAGGGCTACGCGGCGCACTGGAAGTACAAGGGCAACGACACCAAGGTGCGGGGCAACATCGAAGACTGGATCACCCGCGTGCGCGAAACGCTGGAGAACGGTTCGGGCGACCGTACCGCCGCCATCGAGTTTTTGGACGAGTTCAGAAGCAACCTTTTCACGGAAGAGGTATTTGCCTTCACGCCCAAGGGCGAGCTAAAGGTACTACCCCAGGGCGCTACGGCATTGGATTTCGCTTTTGAAATTCACTCCGAAGTGGGTGCGCACTGCATGGCGGCCAAAGTCGGTGGTACCCTGGCGCCGATCAGCTACGTGCTCAAAAATGGTGATCAGCTCGAAATCATCACGTCAAGCAAGCAAAAGCCCAACGAGGATTGGCTCAGAATCGTGGTGACGTCCAAAGCGCGGACGCGCATCAAGGACTACCTGAAAGAAGAAAGCCGCCGCTTCGAGACCGATGGCAAGCACATGGTCGAGAAAAAGCTTAAGATCATGGGCATCGAGGCTAACAACGAAGCATTCAATCAGCTACGGGCTTTCTTCGAGTGCAAAACGCCCGCTGACTTTTTCTACCGCATCGGTAAGGGGTACATCCAAATCGATGAGCTTAGAAAATTTAAGAAACACAAGGAGAGCAAGGAAAACAAAGAGCGTAAGGAGAAAGCCAACGGCGAGGAGACGCCCGACGGCAAGGCCGTCGTCAAGCTGCTCAAAAACATCCACGGTGAGCGCAAGGAGAATGATACGTTGCTGATCGGGGAAGATATGGACAAAATCGACTACAAACTGTCGCCCTGCTGCAACCCGATTTCGGGCGACGATGTGTTTGGCTTCGTGACGATCAATGAGGGCATCAAGATTCACCGCACCACCTGCCCCAATGCCGCCGAACTGATGTCGAAGCACGGCAATCGGATTTTGAAGGCCAAGTGGAAGTCGCAAAAAGAGGAAGCCTTCCTGGCTGGGCTTCGCATCACGGGGACCGACCGCGTGGGCCTCATCAACGATGTAACGCGTATCATTTCCAGTGACTTGAGCATCAATATGCGCGGCCTGACGATCGACACTGAAGACGGTGTATTCGAGGGCGACATAAAACTTTACGTACACGACACCAGCCACCTCGACATGCTCATCAACAAACTGGAACGCGTCGACGGCGTTTTCAAGGTACTCCGTTTCGACGCTAATTTGAATCTGGTTATGTGAGTAGTGGACTTCTTGACAATCGAGGTTCGACTCTGGACTTTCGAATCCGCTCCCAGATAAATCAAAACCTGTTTGTTGTCGAATGATCGATTGTCGAGGTCCAATATCCTCCTTTTGTGATTTATGCCCAAAAAAGCCGATATTTGTCCCCGAATATGCCAAACAACGTCCAGGACAATCTGGAAGCCGCCCGCAAGATCCTGACGGCTTACCTCGAAAACAAAGGCCTTCGCAAGACGCCCGAGCGCTTCGCGATTTTAGAGGAAATCTACACCCGTAGCGACCACTTCGATGTAGACGAGCTCTACATCAGCATGAAAAACAAGAAGTACCGCGTGAGCCGCGCGACAGTGTACAACACGCTCGACGTACTGGTGGATTGCGACCTCGTGACCCGGCACCAATTTGGTAAGAACTTGGCGCAATACGAGAAATCGTACGGTTTTAAGCAGCACGACCACCTAATCTGTACCGACTGCCACAAGGTCATGGAATTTTGCGATCCGCGCATACAGTCCATCCAGAACATGGTGGGCGAAATGCTGCATTTCAAAGTAGACCACCACTCGCTGATTTTCTACGGCGGCTGTACCCGCAACAATTGCGAAAATAGAAGGGATTTTCCGAGAGAAGAACTCTTTGGGCCCAACGATACTATTTGACTAATTTTATTGTACCCGATCAAACGCTAAGCTGAGCCTGATCGGGTATTTTTGTTTTTTTAGAGCAGGAAAATTTACCACTGGATTTTATAAAAACGCAGGCATAGATGTCAGGCTGATACAAATTTTAAGAAGCCTAACAACGCCACGGGGCGCCCCGCTAACACCTAATAACCTAACACCTCTATAATGAAAGTCGACGTACTACTTGGCCTCCAATGGGGCGACGAAGGGAAAGGGAAAGATTGTGGATGTGCTAGCGCCTCAGTACCAAGTCGTAGCACGATTTCAGGGCGGTCCCAACGCGGGACATACGCTCGAATTCGACGGCATCAAGCACGTACTGCACCAGATTCCGTCGGGAATTTTCCGCTCCGATATTCAAAATATCATCGGCAACGGCGTCGTGCTCGACCCGATCGTGTTCCGGCGCGAAATCGAAGCGTTGCAGAAATTCAACCTCGACCTGCACGGCAACCTCTTTATTTCCAAAAAGCTATCGATCATCCTGCCGACGCACAGCCTGCTTGATGCCGCCTACGAGCGCGCAAAAGGCGACGACAAAATTGGTTCCACGCTCCGCGGTATCGGTCCCACCTACCAGGATAAGATCGCGCGGCTCGGCTTGCGGGCGGGCGATCTGCTGCTCCTGATTTCAAAGACAAGTACCAGAAGCTGGTCGATGCCCACAAAGCCATTCTGGACTTTTACCACTTCGACTATTCCGACACGCTCGGTGAAGCCGAAACCCGCTTCTTCGCGGCGGCAGAGTTCATGCAACAATTTCAGTTTGTGGATAGTGAGTACATGATCAATCAATGCCTGGCCGACGAAAAAGCGGTACTAGCCGAAGGTGCTCAGGGCTCACTACTCGACATCGACTTTGGCTCTTATCCTTTCGTGACGAGTTCGACCACGATGGCGGCCGGTGCTTGTACGGGCTTGGGCGTATCGCCGCATGCGATCGGTGAAGTATTCGGTGATTTTCAAAGCCTACTGTACCCGCGTGGGTAGTGGGCCTTTCCCGACAGAACTGCTGGAAGAAACTGGTGAAAAAATGCGGGCCGAGGGCCGTGAGTTCGGCGCTACCACGGGTCGTCCGCGCCGTTGCGGCTGGCTCGACCTACCCGCGCTGAAATATGCTGTGATGCTCAACGGCGTGACGCAACTCGTGATGATGAAGGTCGATGTACTCACGATTTTCGACACGATCCGGGTCTGCACGCACTACCGCCTGGCCGACGGTACCCTCACCGATCAGCTACCCTACGACCTCTGCACCGAAGAAGTAGAGCCCATCTACCGCGACTTTGCGGGTTGGCAACAGTCACTTGACGGTATCCATGCCTTCGACGATATGCCCGCCGCGCTGACGGCCTACGTCGAGTTCCTGGAACAGGAAATGAACCTGCCCATCAGTTTCGTCTCCACCGGACCTGACCGGGAAGCGCTGATTCACCGCGAAGCGGTTTTGGGATAATTGACGGTGGACCGGGTGAACGGTGAACGGCAGAATATTGATAAAACGTAAATACTAAAAAGCCCCGAAGGGGTGCCATGCCTCAGCGTAGGGTGTAGCCCTACGAATCCACGGGCACGCTCAATTCATGGAAAACGCCGCCTTTTACCAAAATTTCTTCCAATACGATACGCTTTTTCGCGTGACGGAAGAAGAAATTTTAGTGGAAGAACCGGAGGCCGAGCCTATTGTGGCGGAAGAAGAAAAAAGCGGGCCGGTCGTTGCGAAAGCACTATTACCCGACGATCCCGAAATCGAAGCTCCCGGGGTCGAGATCATTCCGGCGACTCCAACCGTAGAGGAAGCGGAACAACTAACGCCCCAACCCGAACCGACGCGCCCGGTGGCTCAGTTTCCTCCGCTGAAACACAAAATCCTGGTCTTAGTAGAAGAGAAAACCCAGCCTGAGCTTCAAGCTACCGATGCTACACTGCTCGATAACATCCTGAAAGCCACGGGCCATTCCATCGACGAGGTCGATATTCTCAATATCGCTACCCTACCCAAAGCGAACGCTCAGGCGGTGGTGGCTGCTAAGAGTACGCACTACTTTATAGCGTTTGGGGTACCGCTGATCAAACTCCAAATCGACCTGCTTTTCCAGCCCTACGCGCCCCGACAAGTCGAGGGTATTTGGTTTTTGCTAGCCGATCCGCTGTCGGTCATCGACGCCGACAAAAGCAAGAAGAAGCAATTGTGGGGGGCGCTGAAGCAGATGTTTGCGGTGGGGTGATCTCACAATTGAGCGTTTCCCTCACACCTCCCCCTTCAACACCGCCCACACATTCTCCGCCACGATCCTGTGCCCTTCGGGCGTGGGATGAATACCATCGGCCTGGTTGAGTGTACGCTCACCCCCTACTTTTTCGAGCAAAAAAGGAATGAGCCCTACCTCGTTTTCTTCGGCTAACTCTGTGTACAGCGAGCGGAATTCGTTGGCGTAGGTACTGCCCATGTTGGGCGGCACCTGCATCCCGGCGAGGACGATTTGGACGTCGGGGTATTTCACCATTACCTTATTCATTATTTCCTGCAGGTTCTTACGCGTTTCGGTTAACGGAATGCCGCGCAGGCCGTCGTTGCCGCCCAATTCCAGAACGAAAATATCGACAGGCTGGCGTAGTACCCAGTCAATGCGGCTGTTGCCGCCGGAAGTGGTTTCGCCGCTCACGCCGGCGTTGACCACTTTGTAGGGCAAATCCAGTGAGTCGATTTTATCCTGGACCAGGGCCGGAAAGGCCTCCGAGGGCTCGACGCCGTAGCCCGCCGTAAGGCTATTGCCGTAGAACAGAATCGTTCTTTCGGTGGAAGTTGTGGCGGCGGTATTGTCGGCAGCGGAAGTATCAGCCGGAGAGTCAGCTTTTTTTTCTTCGCCGCAAGCGATGAGCAGCAGCAGCGAGGCAAGTAGATATATATATATGAAGGTAAAGCGCATGGTGAGCGGGAAAGGGGTGAACAGTAAAGGTAGCAGGTGTGTTGTCTCAGCTAACGCAAATTCATTCTATTTCCTTTCAAATTTCGCATGAATAGCATTCTTACGCTCCAATCTGTCAACAAAGTGTACCAAAGTGGTGGCCGGGATTTGAAAGTATTGGACAATATAAGCTTTACCGTCGAAGCAGGCTCCACGATGGCGATCGTCGGACCTTCCGGGAGCGGCAAAACCACGCTGCTCGGCCTGTGCGCCGGACTCGACCGCGCCTCGTCGGGTAACGTCGAGCTGCACGAAACCCGCCTGAACGACCTCAGCGAGAACGAACTCGCCGCGCTCCGCAACCGCTATGTGGGCTTCATATTTCAGAATTTCCAGTTAATGCCCACGCTGACCGCCATCGAAAACGTGATGGTACCCCTCGAATTACGGGGAGAGAAAAACGTACGGCCTATCGCCCTCAACCTGCTTGATCAAGTGGGTTTGGCCGACCGCTCCCACCACTATCCTACCCAACTCAGCGGCGGCGAGCAACAGCGGGTATCGCTAGCGCGGGCCTTTTCCAACCAACCCCAAATTCTTTTCGCCGACGAACCGACGGGCAACCTCGACGCCGAAACCAGCGAAAAAGTGATTCAACTCCTTTTCGATCTCAACAAACAAGCCGGTACCACGCTCGTGCTCGTGACCCACGACCTGGACCTGGCGGCGATGACGCAACGCATTGTGAAAATTAAAGGCGGCAAGCTCGTTTCCGATGACAAACTATAAAGAAAGTTTCTCCTTTTCCTGGCTCCTGAAAATGGCCTGGCGCGACAGCCGCCGGAGTCGTTCGCGCTTGCTGCTCTTTATATCGTCGGTTATTCTGGGCATCGCCGCCCTCGTGGCGATCTACTCGCTGGGCGACAACCTCCGCCAAAACATCGATACTCAAGCCGCCGCCCTTTTGGGGGCCGATCTAGAGATCTCGGGCAACCGTCCGGCGGCAGTCACATTGCGCCCGCTGCTGGACTCGTTGGGTACCGAACGCTCGGAAGAGCGGCGCTTTGCGTCGATGGTCTATTTCACCAAAAGCGGTGGTAATCGTCTGGCTCAGGTTCGGGCGTTGGAAGGAAACTACCCTTACTACGGCGAACTCGAAACCGTTCCCGCCGGTGCTAGCCGCACGTTCCGCGGGGAGCGCCAGGCACTGGTCGATCAGACGTTGATGCTGCAATACGACGCCGAAGTAGGCGATTCGGTCAAAGTCGGCGAGGTGACTTTCGCCATTGCGGGTATATTACTAAAAGCCCCTGGCCAAACCGGAATCTCGGCTACTGTGGCTCCGGCTGTATATATTCCATTGCGCTACTTGGGGGAAACCGGCTTAGAACAGAAAGGCAGCCGCATCAACTATTTGTATTTTTTCAAATATGGTAGTGCTACCAACGTGGAGGAAGTAGTAAAGACAATTAAGCCGCGGCTGGATGCCGACGACTTGGATACCCAAACGGTACAGGGTCAAAAGGAATCTACGGGCCGTTCGTTTGAGGATCTGACTCAGTTTCTTGCGTTGGTAGGCTTCATCGCGCTCCTACTGGGTTGCGTGGGCGTAGCGAGTGCGGTTCATATCTATATCCGCGAGAAGCTGAATTCGATCGCGCTGTTGCGCTGTCTGGGCGTAAAATCCTCCCAAGCCTTTGTTATTTATTTGATTCAAATCGTGGGGGTGGGCTTTATGGGATCGGTGCTGGGCGCGGCCCTGGGTACGCTCATTCAGCAGTTTCTACCGCTGGTCCTCAAGGATTTTCTGCCCTTTGAACTCACTACCGCTATCTCGTGGAGCGCTGTGGGGCAAGGAATCGTGTTGGGTACGATCATTTCGATTTTGTTCGCGCTGCTGCCGCTTATTTCAGTGCGGAATATTTCGCCTTTGCGAGTTTTACGCGCCTCTTTCGAATCGGCTCCGGAAAGTCGCGATCCGCTACGCTGGCTGGTATACGTTCTGATTGTCATTTTTGTGCTGTTATTCACTTGGTTGCAAACCGGAAACTGGCTGGAAGCAGGCATCTTTACAGCCAGCATTTTGGGGGCGTTCTTGCTTTTACTGGCGATGGCTTCGCTGTTAGTATGGCTGGTGCAACGGTTTTTTCCTACGTCCTGGAGCTACGTGTGGCGGCAGGCGTTGGCTAATCTACATCGCCCCAACAACCAAACCTCTATTCTGATCGTCTCGATTGGCTTGGGAACGGCCTTTATCTGTACACTGATTTTGGTGCAGGGTTTATTGCTGAAACGGGTCACACTATCTACCAGCGGTAATCAACCCAATATTCTCCTGTTCGATATTCAAAGCGATCAACGACAACAAGTACTTGACCTTGCGACCAGGCAGGGTTTGCCCATCATCCAGAGCGTGCCGGTAGTCAATATGCGTCTGGAAAAAGTGAATGAGTACACCCCGGCTAAGGCGGAAAAAGATACGTCCAATCGGATCTCGCGGCGTATTTTTAGTCGCGAGTACCGCGTCAGCTACCGCGATACCCTCACTGAGTTTGAAGAGTTAAAAGCGGGTACTTGGCAGGGAACGGCACCCGCCAACGGTCCGGTTCCTATTTCGATGGAAGAGGGCTTTGCCAAGCGCAACGGCGTCGGGCTGGGTGATACCCTAGCGTTTAATGTGCAAGGCGCTCTGCTGACTACGGTCATCGGTAGTTTGCGGGAGGTGGACTGGAACGGTGTCCGTACGAGTTTTCTGGTACTTTTCCCTAAGGGTGTGCTTGAAGAGGCCCCACAGTTTCACGTCCTGCTCACCAGGGTAGCATCCAATGAGCGCTCGGCAGATTTTCAACGCGCCGTCGTCCAGCAATTCCCCAATATCTCGATTATCGATCTAGGACTTGTACTTAAAGTACTCGATGAGTTGTTGGAAAAAATCGGCTTCGTCATTCGGTTCATGGCCGGATTCAGCATTTTAACCGGACTTATCGTTTTGATTTCCTCGGTCTTGATCAGCAAGTACCAGCGTTTGCAGGAGAGTGTACTTCTCAGAACTTTGGGAGCCAGTCGAAAGCAGATTTTTGCCATCACGGCCCTGGAATACTTTTTCCTGGGGGGATTGGCGGCGGCTACGGGGATTCTGTTGGCGTTGGCGGGAAGTTGGGCCTTAGCAAAGTTTACTTTCAAATTAGATTTTGAACCTCAGTTGCTGCCTTTGTTGCTTATTTTTCTGGCTGTTACCGGATTGACGATCGTAATTGGTCTTATCAATAGTAAGGGAATTTTATCACGTTCGCCCCTGGAAGTACTGCGCCAGGATTCCTGAAAATGTCCTCCAGAATAAAAGCCTTCCTAGTCCGCAACGTATTCGGACCTGAAAGACTTTCATTCAATGTGTTATAGATTTTAGATGCTATTGACGCTTTTTAAGCGAGTCCAGGTTAGTAGAATCCGGATAGAGGTTTGCTTGATTTTTTGGATATTCTCCTCTTTCGTCTTGATTGCCTTCCCCGACACCCAAGGCCGCTCTGCTCTCATCTACGGCAGGAGGCGCAACTGCATTCATTTCTGAATTGGGCGTTTTCTTTTGCTCGTCCTCATTGCCACAACCAGTAGTTACGAATAAAGGCAAAGCGATCAACATCATGGTCTTTAATTTGTGAGTCGTTTTCATAATAAAATAGCTGATGGTAGAATGTATAGAATATGCTCCAAAAATAGGCCAATCAGTCCGGATCACCTAACGCATACATTATGTGGAATTCATTTCCTTAATATTGGGGCAGTTGTGCCTTTATATCTTGATTCTTTATACCTCTTAAACGCAAAGCAGCCCGCCCTTTCGAGGCGAGCTGAATAAAAAAAGGTCTCCAATATACATCGGAGACCTTTTTTATAATGATTGTGGCGGCTACCTACTCTACCGGCTTTGACACAGGTACCATCGGCGGTGCGGGGCTTAACTTCTCTGTTCGGAATGGGAAGAGGTGACCACCCGCCCCATGGCCGCCATCAAGGCGGTGGGACTACTTTTGTCCAGTTTCCTTGTTTTCTCGGGTCGGCTTCGGTCGCTTCGGGCACTTTGTACCTTTGTCGCTTTGTGCCTTTGCCCCTTCAAAAAGATAAGGTCATTAAACATGCGGGAGAAAGAAAGAGAAAGATTGCGCGCGGGCGGCACTGGCGCGCAAGCCCTCGGGCGATTAGTACCGCTCGGCTGAGCGTGTCTCCACGCGTGCACCTGCGGCCTATCGACGTCGTCGTCTACGACGGCCCTGTTTTCAGGGAGGACTCATCTCGGGGCCGGTTTCGCACTTAGATGCCTTCAGCGCTTATCCGCTCCCCACGTGGCTACCCGGCCGTGCCCCTGGCGGGACAACCGGCTCACCAGCGGTGGGTCCACCCCGGTCCTCTCGTACTAAGGGCAGCCCCCCTCAGTCCTCCTGCGCCCACCACAGATAGGGACCGAACTGTCTCACGACGTTCTGAACCCAGCTCGCGTGCCACTTTAATCGGCGAACAGCCGAACCCTTGGGACCTTCTCCAGCCCCAGGATGTGACGAGCCGACATCGAGGTGCCAAACCTCCCCGTCGATGTGAGCTCTTGGGGGAGATCAGCCTGTTATCCCCGGCGTACCTTTTATCCTTTGAGCGACGGCCCTTCCATGCGGGACCGCCGGATCACTATGCCCTGGTTTCCCACCTGCGCGACCCGTCGGTCTGGCAGTCAAGCCGGCTTGTGCCATTGCGCTCGCGGCACGGTTGCCGACCGTGCCGAGCCGACCTTTGGAAGCCTCCGTTACCCTTTCGGAGGCGACCACCCCAGTCAAACTGCCCGCCACGCGGGGTCCTTGCCTTAAAACAAGTTAGGGCCCAGGACAGCCAAGGGCGGTATTTCAAGGGCGGCTCCACGACGCCTGGCGACGCCGCTTCCCAGCCTCCCGCCTATCCTACACATGGCTGACCCGAGACCAGCGCGAAGCTGCAGTAAAGGTGCACGGGGTCTTTCCGTCCCGTGGCGGGTACGCGGCATCTTCACCGCGACTACAATTTCACCGAGCTCACGGCTGAGACAGTGCCCAGATCGTTACACCATTCGTGCAGGTCGGAACTTACCCGACAAGGAATTTCGCTACCTTAGGACCGTTATAGTTACGGCCGCCGTTTACCGGGGCTTCGGTTCAGCGCCTCGCCTTGCGGCTAACGCCCCCCCTTGACCTTCCGGCACCGGGCAGGTGTCAGGCCCTATACGTCGACTTGCGTCTTGGCAGAGCCCTGTGTTTTTGCTAAACAGTCGCCTGGGCCGTTTCTCTGCGGCCTCTCCTTGCGGAGTAGGCCCCCCTTCTCCCGAAGTTACAGGGTCAATTTGCCGAGTTCCTTAGCCGTGATTCACTCGAGCACCTTGGAATCCTCTTCCCGACCACCTGTGTCGGTTTGCGGTACGGGCCGCCACACGCTGGCGTTTCAAAGACTTTTCTTGGAGACCCCGCACCCCATTCGCTTCGCCCGCAGGCTCCGCTCGGGCGCACCATTCCGTCGGTGCGCATGGGGTCGAGGGTCCCGTCATCCCATCACACGTGCGGCGGGGGCGGGAATGTTGACCCGCTGTCCGTCGCGCTTCGCCCTTCGGCTACCGCTTAGGCCCCGCCTGACCCCCCGTTGATTAGCATAGCGGGGGAACCCTTGGTCTTCCGGTGTGCGCGTTTCGCGCGCGCATTGTCGTTACTCATGCCTACATTTGCTTTTCCCAGCGGTCCAGCGGGGCTCGCGCCCCGCATTCGCCCCCCTGGGAATGCTCCCCTACCGATACGCGGTTTGACCCGCTATCGCACGGCTTCGGTGCTGCACTTGATGCCCGTTCATTATCGGTGCCCGCCCCGCTCGACCAGTGGGCTGTTACGCACTCTTTAAATGTGTAGCTGCTTCCAAGCTAACATCCTGGCTGTCTCTGCAGTCGGACCCCCTTAGCTCAACTTAGTGCAGACTTGGGGACCTTAGCCGGTGCTCCGGGTTGTTCCCCTCTCGGACGCGGACCTTAGCACCCGCGCCCTCACTGCCGCGCGCCTGCCGGCCCATTCGGAGTTCGTCAGGGGTTGGTAGGATTTGACTCCCCCTAGCCCTACCGGTAGCTCTACCTGGCCGCCAGCCTATCCACGCGACGCTGTTCCTAAAAACATTTCGGGGAGTACGAGCTATCTCCCGGTTTGATTGGCCTTTCACCCCTACCCACGGCTCATCCGAAAACTTTTCAACGTTTACCGGTTCGGCCCTCCACGGCGTGTTACCGCCGCCTCAGCCTGGCCGAGGGTAGATCACCGGGTTTCGCGTCCACAGCCGCCGACGGCATTCGCCCTGTTCGGACTCGCTTTCGCTGCGGCTCCCCGACTGAATCGGTTAACCCTGCCGGCGACCGTGACTCGTAGGCTCATTATGCAAAAGGCACGGCGTCACTGAACTACAAGTAGTCAGCTCCGCCCGCTTGTGGGCACACGGTTTCAAGTTCTTTTCACCCCGCTGTTCGCGGTGCTT
>CAWDMP010000002.1:2565000-4057500 GCA_963803495.1 uncultured Cytophagales bacterium | reverse complement strand
TATATCCCCAGGAGGGGATCTCAGAGAAAATTTCTTTTCATCAAGAGGACTACATGCGGCTCTTAGGACTAGAAAAGATACCTTTCTCAATCTTGATGAATTCAGTAGAATCTGTGCTGTTGACTCCGTAAACGCTGAATTCACCGTACACGTCACCTTTAGATATCTTTGTAATTTTTATCTGAGAAGGTAACGAGGCCTCCTTACAGTAAGGATAGTAAAAATCACCCAACGCGTCTCCCGCAGCATCGGTAACAAGTGCGCCCACTTTTTCAGACAAGGATCCAGAATAGCAAGTACTCTCAGATTTTAGTACGGTTTGAATTAGTCCGTAAGTGCCCTCCTGAGCGGGGACACCAGCAAAATACAACGTCCACTCAGATGCCTTACCTACCTTAGGTATAACGCATGTAATGTATAATAGATCATCTTTACCTACCTGATAACCAAACCTTCCACTAAGTTTGTCTCCTTGTATAATTGCCTCACCACGTCCTGGATAGTGCTTTCGGGGGTAGTAGTAGGCGAAAGCGTCCCATTCCTTGTCACAGGAAAAAAGCAAGGTTATGGCTAGTGCTGTCCCAATAGTCTTGATAAATTTACTCATTGCCCAACACGATTAGCTTTTTGGTGTAATTTCTATCTTCTTCGTTATACCTAACTATATAGATGCCAAGTGCAAAGCTTCTTTTCTGGCGACGATGTCGTCTTTTGTACGTTATAGAAAATTGCCCTGTGGTCAGTTTTTTACAAACTTGGCAGAGGTTTTCTGTTTTCCGTCGAACACTATAACAGTGTACACGTCCGGTTTGAAGGTCGTTACATTGACTGAGATGTTCTTTACCCCTGCCTTGTACTTGTTTTGGTAGATTACGTTGCCCGTTCTATCGACAATCACTATCTCTAACATATCTACCTTCGTAGTCTCGTCTGCCTTCTCTGCCAAGCTGATATTTATGTTATCTTTTGCTGGGTTAGGAGAAACACTCAGCATCATTGACCCGCCGCAATTTGAGGTATTGAATATTTTCGAGGGACCGAAGTTAGAGGTGCCACAGGCGTTCTCCACCTTCACTTTTAAGAAATGCTGACCCGCATTGAGTTGGAAAGACGATACGGGGGGGGCTCCATTTTCTAAATAAAGATTGGTAGATGTCGTCTCATAATCTGTGAAATCTAGATTCCATGTGTATTTGACGGGACTAACCACATTTTCAGTTCCTGCACCTACATAGCTACCACACGGATCGGCTTCAAAGCTAATAACTGATGGCGGATTAGGTAGTCCGACCCAAATGTTCCTAGTCAAAGCTACGGATCCACATCCTGTCGAAACCGTAGCAGTAATAGTGACTAGCCCATTTCCCACCGCAGTAGCAGTTCCCGAGGTGGAGCCTATGGTCAATATCGAAGTATTGCTACTAGTCCAGGTAACAGTTGCTACAGAAGGAACATCTACAACAGAGTAATTTGAAGTTGTGCAAACTATATCTGCTCCATTTATAAAACTATTGGGTGGATTACCATATAAGCTACGTATTCCGGCAATATCATCGGAACCCAAAAAGCGATGAGACTGAGTATAGTTTATGAGCATAAGCGACCCACCAACTGTTGTATGGTCTAACCCTATAGCGTGACCAATCTCGTGGGCGGCAACTGTAACTAAGTCTATGGGTTGATTGTCATTGCCCCTAATAGCATTTACCCAAGTCTCTGAATCGTCAAAATGTATGTCGCCTGCCAATGCACCGAAAGCGTTCGGTGGCGGCCCTCCCAACGTGTGTGCTAATGTGCCATTGACACCATCAAAATCACCCGGAGGAGGAAAGTCACCATTAGGGTTTGGGTCTCCATGAGCAAATGTCTCCCATCTTATCACTATATCAGCATTCGCGGCATTACAAACTTCCAAAAACCTTAGATTGCTTATGGGATCTTCCCAAAGAGTAAACCCAGCGCGAACCGCATCCCTCTCAGTATTACCCGCCATATCGTTGGTTCCATTCTGAAAAAAATAAGTGATGATTCGATGATTCCACGTAGTACCAATGGGAACAAAATTCGTTTGGTTTCCTGATTTTTGCTCTATGACCAGTCCCTCAGCATTTGAATTGACAGTTGTTGGCCAGTTATCATACTTGACTACTTTTTTCTGGCATCAGGGCTTTCTTATAAAAAATGGGCAAGGCTTAGTTAGCCTATCTTTGTGGTTAACTAGACTACAAAAACATGACTACTTCGCCAAGCCCGGCTAAAACTACGACTTTTTTCGAACTACTTCGGCAAACACCCTGCCTGGATGGGCGTGACAACCGGGGATTAAAACACGATATGGCATTCGTTATCACAGGCTCAACCCTGGCTATGTTCAGCGGCAGAGATGGCAAGCTCTCCGGTCTGCATCGGCACATGGTCAACCATTTTGAGGCACTCTGTGAGGCGGTTCAGTTCAGGCCCGAAAAGGCGATTTCCCGCGCCCAACTGCCGCTGCTGCTTGCCCAGGTCGATGGCGCGACATTCGCGCGGCTGCTCTTCGATTGGTTCGGGTTGGTTCTGAGCGAGGAGGCCAAGCGCTGGTTCACTTTCGACGGCAAGGAACTGCGGGGCAGCATTTTGACGGGCCACAAACGGGGCGAGGCGTGCGTCTCGGCTCTGGCCCACGATTCGGGGCAGATTGTGGGCCAGGCCTACTACAATGGCGATAAGGAAAGCGAGCGGCCAGCCGTTCTGCAACTGCTGACAGACAGGGGCTTGTGTAGCCAAAAGATCACTCTGGACGCCCTGCATCTGACGCCGAAGGCGACTAAGGCCATCCACGAAGCCGAAGGAGTGTACCTGATCAGCCTCAAGTCAAACCAAGCCCACCTGTACAGGTACTGCATATGCAACAGCCTGACCAGGAAGGCATCCTACGAGCGAACCGACGAGCAGCAACGCGGTCACGGACGCCTTGACCAGCGCACCTACGCCTGTTACAACCTGGATACTGACGCGCTGGCAGCTCGGTGGCGTAAGGCCGGGATGGGCGTTTGCATCGAGGTAAGCCGCGTCCGCAAAAGCCTGAACGGCAGCCACATCAGCCAAGAAACGTGTTACTACGTCAGCAACGCACGCCCCGACAGTCAGGCAGAAGCCGATGAACTTTTCGACGCAATCCGTCGGCACTGGCTCGTCGAGGTGACCCACCACTACAGGGACGTGACGCTGGCGGAGGACAGTTTAAGAACCAAAACCCAAGCGGTCAGTAGGCTGATAAGCAGCTTGCGAACGCTGACAGTCAACCTGTTGAAACGAATCAAGCCTAAGAATATGGCCGCTCAAATCGATGAGTTTGCCGATAATTTCAATATCTTGATCCAGTTTATGACTCAGCAAATGGTTTTATAAGAAAGCCCTGTTTCTGGCATAGAGCAATGTGCGCTCCAAGTAGTAAGGAGAAGAGTAAGTAGATGGTCTTCATAAGAAATTGATTTAGGTCAGGAATAATTTAGATAAGTGTCAATTCTCGTTCAAAACTTTGTACTCGGTTAAATCCAGATTATAGAATACTTGACCGGGATAGTAATAAGTAGGCTTAAAATCTAAATTTTCATGATATTCTCCGTTAATTATTACAATTTGTCCAGGCTTTTTTAACTCATCAGGCATTTCGCAAAGTATACCATAGATAATAGTATCATATGTCCCATTAGGACGTACAGATATAGTGTATGTTCTAACTCCAGCTTGATTAAAATACCCAGTTTCACCTTTTTGCTGATTCACCTTCTCAATAAATTTGCCATCTGCCTTACAGGATGCAGCATTCTTTGTGAATCCTCCTGCTATTTTAGTTTCATTATTACAGCTTCCTAAGCTCATTAAGAATATTGATATTGGAAGGCAAGCATAGCTGAGTTTTTTCATATTTTAATTTTGCTTGATTATCGTTTTGACTAGACGCTTTTCAAATAATTTTAACCGTTGTGTAAATTAGAAATCCTATACCGACAAAATTAGGGCATCAAAATTTGTCTCAATCATGCTCGAGCATGAAAATGATCTGTCTCGAGCATGAAAATCACGCTACCTACTCCGGCTACGCAGCTTGCTCAATGCGTTCGCCTCCATATTGAGGTAGGATGCCTGGATATGGACAGGAAGAAAACGCATCAGGCCGGGAAACATAGATTCCATTATTTTCAAGCGATCCTCGGGATAGCGCAAGTTATTCATCATCACGCGCTGTTCGGCCATGACGAAGACGTGTTCGAATATCTTCCATCCTACTTCATGGTAGGCACTTTGCAGCGTTTGGTAGTTCCGGTAGGATAAGGTAAACAACTGAGAAGCTTCCAGCGTCTCGACGTAGTAGGCGGAAGGCATCTGCTGCGAGAGACTGTGCATATCCGTAAATACCCCGCCCGGTGGGACAATCCAGTTCGTCACCTCGCGGATAATCGTTTCATCTTTCGTTTTGCAGCGCTTTCGTTCTTCGAGCTGGTAGTAGGCACGAATCGAGCCGGAGCCGACGACCCACACCGCCGGGCAAACCGTACCTGGAGTCAGTAATAGTCTGTGCGCCGGAACGTCGATTGTATCAAATAGGCTCAGAACGGGCGTCAAATCCTGTTCGGGTAGTTTCGTAAGCCTACTAAGGATTAGTAGCAGCCGTTCCATAATAAGGTAGTTAGGAATGAAGTTTTACTTGTAGAGCCACTGTACAACTAAATAGTTGTAACAAGTTGCCGTAAAAACTTTGCATATAACAAAAAATGCCTCTACCGGAGAGTAAAGGCACTTTCTCAAAGAACAGAAATATCTTCAAACCATCCCACTTCCCTTGAAATACTCCAGCACGTGCATCTTCAGCAACGACTCCTGCGACAACAGATCACCGTGCGGAAGCGGTTGTAGCAGTTCGAAATGCGGCCAATCGTCCTGATCGCGGCCTTCGAGGCGGTAGTAGCCGGATAGGCTGAGTACCTGGCAAATGCCGATATGCATCAGGTCTTGCTTCTGCTCTTTGGTGAAAGTCATGGGACCTCTACCAAGCTCTTGTACGCCTATCAAGAATAAGACGCTATTGAGGTCAGCGGGCTTTTTGCCAATGACGGTCTTCAATTTTTTCAGTAAATCGTCCCACTGAACGGCCAGCGGTGTATCTATGGTACTCATCTGGTATATATGTAGCAATTTAATGTACTTTGACTTCGGTCAAGTGCCGGTACTAACAGACACCCAAAGAAAAGAGTTTTTGATGCAGCCATCTCTAGCCACCTATTGGCGCGATTTCCTGGATTTGCTCTTCCCGCGAACGTGCGAAGCTTGCGAGCAAGCGCTGCTTAGTCAGGAAGTGGTCATATGCACGGACTGCCGCATCACCTTGCCGCGTACAGCGACCGACAACGCGATGCTTGCCTCCTTGCCCTTGAAGTTTGCGGCGCATAGGGAATTAGTGGGCGTCGATGCCTACCTAGCCTTTACCAAGAAAGGAAAGGTACAGAATCTGCTCCACGGCCTGAAGTACAAGGCAAGGCCCGAGATCGGGGTGCTATTGGGCCAAATGATGGCGCAAGACATGATCGAAAAGAAGGCTTGGCCGGAAGCGGATTTGATCGTGAGCGTTCCTTTACACAAAAAAAGGAAGCGCGAGCGAGGGTACAATCAGAGCGACGCTTTTGCGGAAGGACTCTCAGCCGCGACCGGAGTACCCTGGTCAGGTACTGCCTTGCAGCGCGTGAAGTACACCAAGTCCCAAACGGGCAAAACCAAAACCGAACGACGGGAAAACGTGTCGGGTATTTTCGCGGTCAGTAATCAAGTCGATTTACAAAATCAAAAAATTATTCTGGTCGACGATGTACTCACAACCGGTGCTACCCTAGAAGCTTGCATGGAAGCCATGACAGCAGCTGGTTGTCGGCATATCCATATTATGACAATAGCCGCGGCCCAACAATAAGTTGAACCGCGGCTATTACGAAAGAATGCCATTCAGCAGATCATCTTGGCTTGCCCGTGCTGCCCGTGGCAATCATCGCGCAACGGAAACCTACCATCGCGGTAGAAGAATCCTGCTCCATGTAGCGACGGGTACCGGGCGAAAGCCAATAGGCTACATCGGCCCACGAGCCACCTTTGTACACACGGACCTCGTCACTGATAAGGGAATTGCCATTTTTAGTATCATAGTTTTTTGCTTCATCCTGGTAGCCACTGCGGCGATAAGGGTTCACATCACTGAAATCCCGGTAAGAAAGCGGACGGTACACGTCTTGTACCCACTCGTTGACGTTGCCCGCCATATCGTAAAGTCCGAAATCATTGGCCGGATAGCCCCGTAGTTCCTGGGTCATGATGGCACCGTCGTTGGCTCGGCCCGCAATACCGGCGTAATCGCCTTTGCCGCGCTTGAAGTTGGCCAGCATCGTGCCTTTCAATTTGCCGCGCGGATTACGCAGCGTAGAACCATCCCACGGATAAATGCGGGAATTCGACTGGTTTTCGTCGGCATATTGCGTACCGATCATAGCCTTGGCGGCATATTCCCACTCCGCTTCGGTTGGCAGGCGGTAAGGCGGCAGCACGTAGCCGCTCGCGATCGTCATCTGGGCGGGCGCGGCCACCATGGCCACTTCAGCTTGTCCTTCTTCTTTTTTCTTCCTGCCAAACGGAAGCGAAATTCTCTTTTTGTTGCCGCTTGCCATACCCTGGGCCGACATCGACTGGCTGACCGCTTCTGTACGCCAGATGCAATAATCATTGGCTTGTCCCCAACTCACGCCCACTACCGGATACAACCGAAAGCCGGGGTGACGCAGGTACATGGTTACGTAGGAGTCGTTGAACGAAAGCTCATTGTACCACACCGTGGTATCCGGTAGGGCACGACGATGAAACTCCTCGGACGAATCGCGCTGTACAGCATTGAGGTATTCAAGGTAATGGACATTGGCCACTTCGGTTTCGTCCATATAAAAGGACTGAACGCTGACGGTACGCTCCAGGTTGTCGCGGGTACCCATGACGTCCTCTTCCAGCGAGCCCATCGTAAAGCGTCCGCCTTCGATGAATACCAGGTCAGGACCGGCGGGTAGTGCTTTGTACTCTTTTACTTCAAATCCGTCCTCACCGTTGTAAGCCAGGCCAGTCTTGGAACTTTCTTTACCGGGCTTCAGGCTGGTCGGGTTCTTCTTTTTACACGAACTCGCCACGACCAGTACCATGAGTACCAGCGTCAGCGAACGAAAACCAATGTTTCTCATGCAGTTCATTGCTTTTTGATTATTCAATTCAGGTGCTTTAAATTGTTTTTGGGGATGCAAAGGTAAGCAGGACTTCGTTAACTCACTTCTTCCAGAATCTTGAGGCCTTCTTCGAGCGTTTTCACTTCCTGCCACGAGATCGAAAGCTTGCCCTTTACGTCCTTTAAGGCGGTCCGCTTGGGGTACTTCTGTATGTACTCAATTACTTTGCCAAACTTCGGCGACTGAAAGAATTTATCGTTCTGTGAGGAAACGAAGTACCCTTTCATGGTATTGTTTTTCAAAGTCAGTTTCTCAAAATGCAGCTTTTCGGCCGTCAAGCGCAGACGAACTGCCTTCAGCAGATTCTGAACTTCGTCAGGCAATGATCCGAAGCGGTCGTTCAGTTCGGCTTCGAAACTGATCAGCTCTTCTTCCGCTTTGAGGTTGTCGAGCCGGGTATACAACGACAACCGCTCCGAAATATTCTTTACGTAGGGTTCAGGAATGAGCGTGGCGAGGTCGGTTTCGATCTGGCAATCGGGCAGAATGTCTTGCGGGACGCCCAAGGTATTGGAAAACAGGTCCTTGAATTCGTTCTCTTTCAATTCCGTCACGGCTTCGTCGAGCATTTTGTGGTAAAGGTCGTAGCCCAAGTCGTTCACAAAGCCGCTTTGCTCCGCTCCCAGCAGGTTGCCCGCGCCCCGGATATCGAGGTCGCGCATGGCGACTTTAAAGCCGTCGCCGAGTTCCGAAAACTCTTCCAGCGTCTGCAAACGCTTCCGTGATTCACTGGTCAACGTCGAAATAGAGGGCGTCAGGAGATAGCAGAACGCCTTGCGATTGGAGCGCCCTACCCTACCCCGCATTTGGTGCAGGTCGGATAGTCCGAACATGTGCGCGGAGTTGATGATAATAGTGTTGGCGTTGGGAATGTCGATGCCGGATTCGATGATGTTGGTCGAAACCAGTACATCGTATTCACCCTCGATGAAGCGCATCATCACGCGTTCCAGGCGGCTGCCGTCCATCTGCCCGTGCGCCACACCGATGCGGGCTTCGGGTACCAGCCGCAGAATAATATTGCCGATCGACTCGATGTCGGCCACGCGGTTGTGGACGAGGAATACCTGTCCGCCCCGGTTGAGCTCGAAGGCGATGGCGTCGCGAATAAATTCCTCGCTGAACGAATGTACTTCCGTCGTGACGGGCTGCCGGTTGGGCGGCGGCGTGGCGATGACCGACAGGTCGCGCGCGCCCATCAGCGAGAAGTGCAGCGTTCGCGGAATGGGCGTCGCCGTGAGCGTAAGTACATCGACATTGACCCGCATTTCTTTCAGGCGATCCTTGGCCTTTACCCCAAATTTCTGCTCCTCATCCACGATCAATAGGCCCAGGTCTTTGAATTTTACGTCTTTATTCAAGATGCGGTGGGTACCGATCAGGATGTCGATTTTGCCCTCTTCGGCTTCTTTCAGCGTCTCCTTAATTTCCTTAGTACTCTTGAAACGGTTGATGTACCCTACCCGTGCCGGAAAGTCAGCCAAACGCTCCACAAATGTTTTGTAGTGCTGCATCGCCAAAATGGTCGTGGGTACCAGCACGGCGACCTGCTTACTGTCGCACACGGCCTTGAAGGCGGCACGAATGGCGACTTCGGTCTTGCCAAAACCTACGTCGCCGCACACGAGGCGGTCCATGGGGTGTGTTTTTTCCATATCGTCTTTCACGTCGTTGGTCGCCTTGGCCTGGTCGGGCGTGTCTTCGTACACAAAGGACGATTCCAGCTCGGCCTGCATGAAGTTGTCGGGATTGAACGAAAAGCCGGGTGCCTCGCGGCGCTTGGCGTAGAGCGCGATAAGCTCTTTGGCAATGTCTTTCAATTGCTTCTTGACACGGCTTTTCTTGGCGTCCCACTCGCCCGAGCCCAGCTTGTTCATCTGGGGTGGGGTACCTTCCTTGCCCGTATACCTGGCGATTTTGTGCAGGTTGTGCACGCTCACGTACA
This sequence comes from uncultured Cytophagales bacterium, assembly GCA_963803495.1. Lineage (GTDB taxonomy): Bacteria > Bacteroidota > Bacteroidia > Cytophagales > Spirosomataceae > Persicitalea. Next base: position 4,048,263 of record CAWDMP010000002.1, on the reverse strand, counting down.
GCAAATCATTGTCGCGATACACCAGGCGCACGGCTTCCTGCTCCTGCCCGTTAGCCTCTTGTTTCTCCATGCCCGCGAAGCGCCCGATGCCGTAGTCGACGTGCGTCACGAAATCGCCGGGTTGCAGGGTTTTTAGTTCTTTGAGCGTAATCGCCTTCGCTTTATTGAACTTGACTTTTAGCTTGTACTTGTGGTAGCTGCGCAAAAATCTGGTGGTCGGTGTAAAGCGTCAGTTTGAGGTGCTCGTCGACGAAACCTTCGCGCAGCGCAATGTTCAACGGCCGGAACTTGGTGTAGGGGTCGATGTCGGCAAAGACGCGTTCCAGGCGGTCGAGTTGCTTGGGCTGCTCGGCGGCGATGAGGTTGACAAAACCCGCTTCCTGGTTTTCGGACAGATCCTCGATCAGCCGATTGAAGTCTTTATTAAAGGAAGGTTGTGGACGCGCGCTGTACAGTATTTTATCTTCATTTTTGAAATAAAACCGCCGTCCGAATTCTACGGTCTTGAAGGTTTTGATTTTATTTAGAAAGCCCCGGCGCGTTTCAAAAAGCGTTTCGGGATTGGAGACGATTTGGATGCCGCCGCCAGTCACTTCCTGCAAGGCTTCCTCCGCTTTCACGAATGATTTCTCAATAATTTCCAACGTCAATTCCACATCCTTGAACCAAAGCGCGGCCGTTTCGGGCAAGAAACTTAGGAAGGATTCGCGCGATTCGGTTTCCAGTTTCTGTTGGATGTCGGGCACGATGTTGATCTGCCGCACCGTCTCAACAGAAAGCTGTGTCTCTGGATCGAAGGACCGCAAACTCTCGACTTCATCGCCAAAGAGTTCGATCCGGAAGGGGTACTCGCTGGCGTAGGAATACACGTCGACGATACCGCCGCGCAACGAAAACTGCCCGGCCTCAAACACAAAATCGGTCATCTCGAAGCCGTAGTCGTTCAAGAATTCCGTGATGAACGTGGGATCGAGCTTCTCGCCTACTTTTACCGAAAAGGTATTGGCGATCAGCGAGCGCTTGTTGATTACTTTCTCGAAAAGCGCCTCGGGGTACGTCACGATTTGTAGCGGTGGTACCTTGGCGACGGTGAGCTTGTTCAGAATCTCGGCCCGCATCAGCACACTGGCGTTGTCGGTTTCTTCGTACTGGTAGGGGCGTTTGTAGGAAGTAGGATAGAACAAAACATCCTCCGTGCCGAGCAGACTTTGCAGGTCATTTTGAAAATAACCCGCTTCATCGCGGTCGCTCAGTACGTACACCGATAAGCGCGGCGCGGGTTGGCGGCGCAATGTGGCGGCTAGTACCGCATCGAGACTGCCGACGAGTCCTTTGACTTGCACGCGATTGTCTACGGGTGTGTCGATTTGGTTGCCTAGCAGCTTCACGTAGCTGTCGGCGGCGTATAGGGTAAGGAGTTCTTGGGGAGTCAATTTTGAATGAGTGAATGATGGAATGAGTGAATACTGGACTCAGAAAACATGAGTTGGGTCAAGTACTTACCTTCATTTAGATTCTATAAAATATCTCGATTGTCGAAACACAAAAAGCCGTCGAGGGCGGGAACCCACGTCGGCAGCAAGGTTAACAACGGTTTTTCTACATTTGTTGCAGCCAAAAGCCTGAAACCTCTATTTCGGAAGCTGTGCCAAGCCGTGGTTCGTATATACAGCACTATCAAATCTCCATGTCAAGTAAATCCCTAAACACATGATCGACTGGCTGAATCAGACTTTGTCCTGGGCGGGACTTCGCCACGACACCGCTGGAAATCCTGGGCTTCATAACAGGATCCATTTGTGTGTATCTCAACACGCAACAGAATGTCTGGGGCTGGTTTTTTGGCATCGTCAACGCGGTGCTGTACACCTTTGTCTTTCTCGACGCGCGGCTGTACGCGGATATGGGCTTGCAGGGCTACTACTTTTTCACCAGTATTTACGGATGGTGGGCGTGGCAATACGGGGGCAAGAATAGCCAAACGCTTCCCGTAAGCCGCACGCCGACTAAGATGTACGGCGTTTTTATAGGCTTATTCGTAGTAGCTACGCTGCTGTGGGGTTACCTACTTAATAAATACACCGATGCCAGCCTCAGCTACCTCGACTCCGCCCTCACCGCCGCTAGCCTATTGGGCCAGTGGATGATGGCGCGCAAGTACCTCGAAAACTGGATTCTGTGGATTGTAGCCGACACTTGCTACGTGGGGATGTACATCTACAAAGACTTACATCTGACTGCTTTGCTCTACGCCGTGTTTCTCGGCCTGGCGGCGATGGGGTACTTTCAGTGGAGAAAATCACTTTTCAGGGAGGAAGGGTTGACGGTGGAAGGGGAGAGGGGCGAATAGCCGTCTACCCTTCTACCCTTCCTACCCTTCAACCCTTCTACTTCCACCATTCCAAACGGGATTTCCTGCTCTTCCAGCATCGTGTGCATACGCGGGCTTTCTTCGAAGAGAATGCGGAAATTCTTTCTTTTTCAGTTCGCTGTCTTCGTCTTCGTCCAGCCATTTCCAGTCTTCGGCGGTGGCTTCCAGTAAGTCGATGAGGGTACTTAGTTTTCCGTCTGTTTTTTCTTTAATTAGCCAATCGGCGCTATCCTTTATATATAGTAGAATTTTGTCGGCCTCGATCCACTGCAAATCGTTCAGCATTTCGTCGAGCGAGTCGAGGTTATGACCGAAGTAGTCGGGGAAATCGAGTGCTTGCTCGATTTGCTCATAAAAAGCTTTAAGCGAAGTCGCCGCTTTACCTTCGATGCGGGCGATGTGCCAACCGGCGAAAGTGGGAGCGGGATCGGTACCTTGGGCGATGAAAAGAAAGTGCGTGTTTTTCATTTTATACAATTTTAGATCAGCCGGACTATTTCGCCAGTAAGGCTTTCTTTTTTTTGACCTCCACAAAGGAATTGTAATGGTCGCGGGTGTACCAGGCGCGGCCACTCGAACCGGTGACGAGCCTTTCGGCCCCGCGATTCTGGCCATCTACCTTAGGCTTTACGTCCCACTCCCGGTACTGGATCTGCTCACCGGCCGGTGTCTTTTGGGGAAGGCGTTTCTCAAAATTCCCAAACTTCCGCCCCCCCACGTAGCCCTTGGGCGCGCTATCGTGTTCGCGGATGTAGGCCAATGTCTCGAGCACATAATCCGGAATCTTCTCTTGCACAGCTGTACGCAAGGCGGGTCCTCGCCCCACCAATGAGTCAGGTAGCTTGGTATCGATCAGCGGCGCTTCGGGCTTGGGTGCATTGGTGTCGGCGGCGATCGTCGCGGCGATACCGGTCGGCTCATCGGCGGTAGTGGTGTCGTCGGTATTGGTCCGGCAACCCAGCGTGACCAACATGAGCAGGATCAGGATCAGGCCCCAGGGGCGATGAGCAAAAAACTTACGGAGCAGCAACATTTTGAAGCGGTTTTCGGAATAAAACCAAATGTAGCAAAAAACCCTGCCCGCGCGAAACGGGCAGGGTGATCGTGCTTCGATCGGAACCGCAAATCAGTTCAACGAAAACAGCGGTAGCCGCAGGGCTACCACGTTATTAAACATCAATTCCGAGATCGTCGGACTCATGTAGTCGATCAGCGGAAAGTCCGACATGATCGTCATCACTTCGATTTCGCTCTCGGCTTTGAAGACGCACCAAAGCTTGGTACGGTCGGTCGTGAGCGCGTAGGAAATGAGCGTTCCCTGTTCCATCAGTTCGTTGACCATCTGCCGCTGCGCCGGAACGCGGCTGGCGAAGTCTTCGGACATGACGCCGGAAAGTTCTATTTCTACCATGAATTGAGTCATGTATTTAATGAACAGTTAACAATGAATAATGCGGGGCGCCCCGTGGCGATAATGCCTATTCTACGCAGTCTTTCAGAAATTTCCGGTGGCGAGTACTTTGCCAACAATTTTCAGCTCGTCATCGTTGACGCTGTGCGCAAAATTTTCGTAAAGCTTGGCTAGCACGTTCGCATTCAGCCCTTTAAAAATATCTTCGGACTCAAGTACCCGTGCCTTCGGTATGTGCGCGTCTACATCGCTGCACCCGAGAAAAATCGGCGTTTGCTGAAAATCACCCTTGTAAACAGGGAGCTGATTCTCCGGGCCGATCAACCCGCCGCTCAGTCCGAAAACCCCGCCGTAGCGTTGCGGGTTCCGGGTGGCGTACTCCAGCGACAGGCAAGCGCCTTGCGAAAAGCCGAGCAGGAAAATATTTTCGTAGGCAAAGTCAAACTCCTCCCAAAGCTGCGTCACGAGCGTATCGATCACGGCCAGCGCCGAGGAAAGTCCCGGCTCATTGGCTTCGATCGGTGCCATGAACGAATGCGGGTACCAGGTACTTTGCGTGGCTTGCGGCGCCAGGAAAGCAATATCGTCGCCTTCCAGGTACTCACTCAGCGACAAAATGTCCTGGGCCGACGCCCCGCGCCCGTGTACCATGATCATAGCCTTCCGGGCCGTTTCCAGTGGTGCGCCCTGGGTGGCGATGTTGTTGGGGTTGTGTTGTAATATCATCAGTATTTATTATCTGCGTTGGCGCGTGCCTACTTTGTGGCTTTGTCGCTTTGTCGCTTTGTCGCTTTGAAACTTTGTCGCTTTTTCAAACCACCAACGTCGGCAACCCCGCCTCGATTTTCGCGCGGCGCGGCTCGTACCACTCGGGTAGTTTGAGCGAAGTACCCAGCGACTCAGGCGCTTCGTCGACGGCGAAGCCCGGCGGATTGGTGGCAATCTCGAATAAGATACCACCCGGCTCACGGTAATAGATGCTGTGGAAGTACTGGCGGTCCAGTACTTCCGTCGGTTGGTAGCCCGCCGACAGCAACTGCTCCCTAATTTCGAGTTGGCTTGCGTCGCTATCGGTCGAAAACGCCACGTGGTGCACCGAGCCCGCACCTTGCAACGCCCGGATTTCGTCGGGCGCATGAACGACATCCACAAAATTGCCCGGCCCGCCCGTGCCGGCCTGGAAGCGGAAGATACCGTTTTCCTCAGCCACCAAAGTATGTTGCATCGGATCGGTGAGTAGCGCCACGGTGCGGTCGACGTTTTTTTGGCTGAGCGATACGGTATGGAAGCCGCGCACCGCGTACTCGGCGGGTACCTTGCCATTGTCCCAACCCGCGCGGGCATCGGTTGAAGTAGCGACCAGCTCCACCCCCATACCGTCGTAGTCTTCAAAACGAAGGTAGTTCTCATCGAAGCGGTGGTGCGGGCCGGAAAAGTGAATACTGAATTCCGTCAGCCGATCCATCCAATAGCTCAGCGATGCCTCAGGAATCGAAAACGCCGTGTAGGTCAGTTGGCCGAAGCCTTTGCGGCCCTTGGTCAGTCCGGCGTAGGGAAAAAACGTCAGGATCGTGCCGGGCGAGCCAGCTTCGTCGCCATAATACAAATGGTACACATCGGGCGCGTCGAAGTTGATGGTTTTCTTGACCATCCTCAATCCTAAAATGCCGACGTAGAAATCGACGTTACGTTGCGCGTCACTAGCCAATGCCGTAACGTGGTGGAGTCCGTTAATGAGAGGTGTCATTTTTAGTTTAAGAGTTGAAAAGTTTAAATGTTGAATTGAAGGTTGTACCTTTGCCCCTAGTAAATCTCATAAGGGGTGCCCTACCGAACGGGCTGAGATCATACCCATAGCACCTGATCCGGGTAATGCCGGCGAAGGGAACGAGACGAAAATCCAATTCGCGGGGATCATTCGGCCAGGTAGTGGTCGACCAGAAGCGTGTTTTATTGCCTTCTGTTCCTACAACAAAACCAAGTTCCCGCGGTTTGGAGAAATCTCAATTTCATACCATTTTTATTTAACAAAGATGGGTTTGGCCCCTAGCCTATCGTCAACTTTTATCCGCCATGCGAAAAGTTACGACCTATCTTTCGGCTTGCTTCCTGTACCTGGGATTCAGCCTTACCACTTTTGCCCAACAAACGTTCAGCGGGCAAGTAAATAGCGCCGAGGACGGCAGCCCGCTACCGGGCGCCAGCGTTCGGGCTGGAGCCTACCAGGGCACCACGACCAACGCCAGCGGACGCTTCACCCTGACCAACGTACCCGACAACGTCGACAACATTGTGATCTCCTTCGTGGGATTCGAAACCGTCAAAATACCCACCCGGACCTTCCCCCAGGAACTGACCGTGCTGATGCAGCGCTCAGTCTTCAACGCCGACGAAGTGATTGTCAGCGCCACGCGCGTCACCGACCGCAGCGGCATGGCCTATTCCAACGTTACCGCCCAAACCATCGAGAAGCAAAATCTCGGCCAAGACCTGCCGGTACTCCTCAACTTTACGCCCTCGCTCGTCAGTACCAGCGATGCCGGCGGCGGGGTGGGTTACACGGGCATCCGCATCCGGGGTACCGACGCCACGCGTATCAACGTGACGGTCAACGGTATTCCTTACAACGACGCCGAAAGCCAGGGTGTTTTTTGGGTCAACATGCCCGATATGGCTTCCTCGGTGAGCAGCATCCAAATCCAGCGCGGCGTGGGTACTTCCACCAACGGCGCCGGGGCTTTCGGCGCCACGGTGAACGTGAGTACCAACGAATTTCGCCGCGAAGCCTACGCCGAGTTACTCAATTCCTACGGCTCTTTCAACACCCGAAAGCATACCGTGAAAGCCGGGACGGGCTTGCTGAACGGCAAATTCACGGTAGACGCCCGCCTGTCGCAGGTCAAGTCCGACGGCTTCGTGGATCGCGCCCGCAGCGATTTGCGCTCCTACTACCTTTCGGGGGGGTACTTTGGCAAGAAAAGCTTCGTGCGGCTCAATGTTTTTTCGGGAAAAGAAGTCACCTACCAGTCGTGGTACGGCTCGCCGGAGTCGCGCGTGCAGGGCGACCGCGAGGGAATGCTGGCGTACATTAATCGCAATGGCCTCAACGAGCGCGACGCGCAGAATCTGCTCAATTCCGACAGCCGGACGTACAATTTCTACACCTACGACAATGAGGTGGACAACTACCAGCAGGACCACTACCAACTCGTCTCGTCGCACACTTTGAACAAAAACCTGACGCTGAATGTGAATGGCTTCGTAGTGCGTGGTCTGGGGTACTTTGAGCAATACCGCGACGAAGACCGACCTGGAAAATTACAAAATCCCGAACGTCACTCGTGGGCAGCGAGACCATTACAAGCAGCGACCTAGTTCGCCGCCGCTGGCTCGACAACTACTTCTACGGAAGTACCTTCTCGCTGGATTACAATTCTTTCAAGAAAATCACGGCCAACTTGGGCGGTGGGCTGAACCAGCTACGACGGTGACCACTACGGCGAGGTGATTTGGGCGCGAAACGCCGGGAACAGCGACATCCGGCAGCGCTACTACGAGAATGTAGGAACCAAGACCGACTTCAACCTTTACGGGAAAATGTACTACCAGTTCACCGAAAAGCTGAATGCCTTCGGCGATGTGCAGGTGCGGCAGGTACAGCACAAGATCCTGGGTGACGACAACCAACGGCGACAGCAGGATTTTGACAATATCCTTTACATTTTTCAATCCCAAAGCCGGGCTAAACTACCAACTATCGGAGCGAAGTAACCTCTACGCCTCGTACAGCATCGGCAACCGTGAACCCAACCGCGACGACTTCACGGAATCGACGCGCGACATCCAGCCCAAAGCCGAAACGTTGCGCGACCTGGAAGCGGGCTTCCGCACCCAAAGTACCCGCCTGGCGTTCGCGGCCAATTTTTATTTTATGGATTACAAAAACCAGCTCGTGCTGACCGGGCAGGTCAATGACACGGGGAACTCCATCCGCGTTAATGTACCCGACAGCTACCGCATGGGGCTGGAACTGGAAGGCGGCATCGCCCTGAACCGCGCCTGGAAGTGGAACGCCAACCTGACGTTCAGCCAAAACAAGATCGCGAACTTCACCGAGTACGTCGTAGATTACGACAATGGCGGCTACCAGGAAATTGAACACGGCCAGACGGACATTTCGTTTTCGCCCAACATCATTATGGGTAGCCAACTGACGTACTCGCCCGCGAAGAATGTGGAACTGGCCCTACTGACCAAGTACGTCGGCCAGCAGTACCTCGACAATACATCCAGCGAAGACCGCACCCTCGACGCCTACCTGACAAACGACCTTCGCTTCATCTGGACGCTGACGCCGCGCTGGGCGAAGCAAATCAGCGTCAGCGCGCTTTTCAACAATATCCTGAACGAAACCTACGCTTCCAACGGCTACACTTTCGGCTACATCGCGGGCGGACGGGTACAGGAGAATTTTTACTACCCGCAAGCGGGGCGGAATTTTCTGGTGGGGTTGAATTTGAAGTTTTGATCGATTCAATCGAATAGTCCGTACTGTGCCTTCGGCTCGGCGGCCATCGGTAACGCTTCTTCGGTCGGACCAGCGGCTGGCGGGTCGATGGCCGCCGTTTCGCTGGCGGGTGCGGCAGCCGAAGTACCCCACACTTTGGCGATTCGATCCTTTATTTTTTGCTCGAAGATTTTGATGAGTTCTTTGTTGGCGTTGACCAAGGCCTGCTCTTTTTCGATTTGAGAGACGATTTGGCGTTGGGTTTCGAGGGGAGGGAGGGGGATTTGAATATTGCTAAGTATACCCTGAGATAAATTTCTGATACTAGCCCCCCGACCAAGGTTTTTCATAAGGTTTCTATGAATATTTGACTTTAATAAGTACCCAACATAAAATGGTTCAATTCCATTATTCAATCGACATCGTATGGTAAAGCCAGAAAATGAAATCCTTTCATTTACTTCTGGTACAATCATACTTCGGCCAACCAAATCTACATTTCCATTTGATCTAACAAAAACTATATCTCCTTTTTGGAGCAGGTAGTTTTCATTAAGGATTGAGTCTATTTGGGTTTTTTCCAGGTCTTTAATAGGCGCAATAATATTGCTTTTGAAATGACTAACTCCTAATATTTTGATTGACTCTCCTGATGATTCTTTTGAAAAGTTTAAACCGTTTTTGAATTCTGAAATTTCTCCTAATGTCTTGGTTTCCCAGTCCGGGTCAATGTCAATTTTGGGTTTGTAGTGTTCCAGCACCGCTTTGGCTCCGTCGATGATTTTTTGGTAGCCTTCTATTTCAGCGACGATTTCTTCCTGAATGGCGAGGGGCGGAAGGGGAATTTGGAGTGAAGAAATATGTCTGTAAGCTGTTTCTTGGTATACTCCGCGAACTCCACATCCCAACAGTAGTACGGTCATATTATTTCAGAATAAAGGTGCGATAACGAATAACTTAGCGGTTGTACCGTTTCTTCTTCTTACGGAGTAAAGCTGTCAAATCTGTGAATTAATCGCATTATTTCTCATTGGCAATAGATCCATATGCTTTCCTACTTGAACTTACTCTGGTAGGATAACAACTTTATTCGAATCTTTCGGAGCAATTTTGGAAGAACTGTTGTCAAGCCCGGCATCTGTAATCCGTCGTTACCAATTATCAAAACTACTTCCATAATTATCAATATCGACGAGAAGAAATTCACTTAAATAGTGCATCGTCTTCCCAATAATCTTTTTCATTTCTTGATGGAGTACCGCCCCCAATCAAATCGCAAATTCATCAAGGTTTTCAAACTCAAAATCTGAACTTAAATTTCGCTTGACACGATACCGCTCTCCACTCAAATTATAATCCCCATTCTTTGCAATTTCTGTTTTAGGAACAGCGTGAGCGAGAGGTCTTCGACTACGCTCAGACTGACATGTCCCTCTTCCCGAAAAGTCTTGATCACCTCCACCGCCTCCTCCAACTGCCCGCCTTTCACGGCGTTGCGTTGGGCGCCGAGGTTGTAGCCGTCGTTGTCTATTTTCACGAAAAGTACCTCGTCGCGCTGCTTGGCGAGGGCCTTGTCCATGAGCAAGATGGAGGTCTTCACGCCGCTGTACGGGTTGAAAACCCCGGCGGGCAGGCTCACCACGGCGTAGAGGTAGTTTTCGACCAGCATTTTGCGGAGTTCCTTGTAGGCTTTGCCGCTCTGGAAAATCACGCCTTCGGGTACGATGATGCCCGCCCGGCCTTTGGGCGCGAGGTGTTCGGCGATGTAGTCCACAAAAAGTACCTCGCTGCGGTTGCTGCTGACCGTGAACCGCTTGTGCGGCCGGATGCCGCCCTTCGGACTCATAAAAGGCGGATTGGCCAGGATCACGTCGAAGGTTTCGGCCCAGCGGTCTTCGCTGCTGAGCGTGTCATACTCCACGATGTGCGGGTCCGAGAAGCCGTGCAGGTAGAGGTTGACGAGGCTCAGCCGCACCATGTCGGGCGAGATGTCGTAGCCCGTCACGTTCTGGATCAGCCGCTTGCGCTCGTCGGGCGTCAGGGTACTTTTTCCCTGATTACTAATGTACTTGAAAGCCGAAATCAGGAACCCGGCGGTGCCGCAAGCGGGGTCCAGAATCGTGTCGCCCTTGCCGGGATCGACCACCGCCACCAGAAAATCAATGATGTGCCGGGGCGTGCGGAACTGCCCGGCGTCGCCCTGCGAGCCCATCACCGACAGCAGGTACTCGAAGGCGTCGCCGAGTTTTTCGCTGTGGGTGTATTCAAAGCCGCCGATGGTTTTCAGGAACAATTTCAGCGTTTCCGGGTCGCGGTAGGGCAGGAAAGCATTCTTGAAAATCTCCCGGAATAGGGCCGGAATGTTCGGGTTTTTGTCCATGCCCGCGATGGCCTCGGCGTACAGGTTCAGCAGCTCGCTGGCCGACGTCTTGGCGTCGAAGAGGTGGTCCCAGCGGTATTTTTCGAATTCCACCGTTTTGGTTTTGGTGGCGTCTTCGGGGTCGGGAATGGTGTAGTTGGTGAAGAATTTGGCCGTACCGCCCAGTTCGACGGCCTCGCGGTCCATGTCGTCCATGAATTTGTAAATCAGGCCGATCGTGATCTGTTCGATCTGGGCCTTGGGGTCGGGTAGTTTGCCGACTAAAATGTCGCGGCAATCGTCTATTCGTTTTTTGGTATCGGTGTCGAGCATAGCGTTAATCGTAGAATCGGTCGTCCTTCCAATTCTTAGGGTTATTGATGATGTAGTTTGTGATTTTGATGAATGACGCCTCGTCGCGGATGACGTGGTCGTGGAACCGGGCCTGCCAATCGAATTCCAGCCCCATGCGGTTGGCGTGTTTGGTGACGGCCGATTTGTACCCGCCCAGGATGGAGGAAATGGTGTTTTTGCCCTGGTTTTGGAATCGACGTTGGCCGGGGGTTTTGTCGGTGGGGTTGGGGGTTTGTGGTGGTCGGTGATTGCGGTGGCGGTGATTGCGGTGGGGGCGGTGGCGGCGTGATTGCGGTAACGTTGCGGTAGAGACAAGGCATGCCTTGTCTCTACGGTATCGATCGGGTTGCTGTAGCATCGGATCGCGTTACCGGGGATTGGATCGCGATTTCGGGGATCGGATTGGCGCGTATCGTTGCCGCTGCGTTACCACTGGCCGTCGTCATCATTTCCACCCGCCGTCGCCATCCACGCCGACGTCATTCCCATCCAAAATCAAAATACCGTGAATATGATTAGGCATCACCACGAACGCGCCCAATCCGATATTTTTGGCGTGGTTTTTTATTTCGTGCCACAATACATCGGCGATCACCCCCGCCGGGGTCAGGATCATTTTGTCATCGACGATTTCGCCAAAATAATGGGCTCGATCCTTGGTACAGATCGTGACGAAATAGGCGGCATCCCAGCCATAATCCCATAATTGCCAGCGGGACGAGGCGACGCGGTATTTGTTTTGGTATTTATCCTCCATCAGGCCGCGAATTTATCCAATTTGATATAATCCTGAATATACACCGGAATAACGTCTCGGTAGGTTGGGGCCACCGCCCGAAACTGCGCGATGCTCAACGTGGAGTGCGTGTGCAGGGCCTGGAAATCCTTGGTGGTGATGATCTGGCGGACGTCCTGGTCCACGATGTAGGCTTTGAAAAAGTACTTCAACGCCCGGAGGTTCACGTCTTCCTGCGGGGGGTAAATCGAAATAAACTTATCGAATTCCTCTTCTAGCAGATCGTCTTTGGACTTGAACTTTGGGATGATGCCAAAAATTTTCTCCACCACCTCGCGCACCGATACCTTGCGGTCGATCATGGCGGCTTTTCGTAATTTTTCCAGGCTGAAATACTGGTCGGGCTTATCGAAAATCTCACTTTCGATGTGGCTCACGACCTCCTCCCAGTTGCCTAGCTCCACGTGCTTGCGGATGAGGTCGTCCATCACGACGCGGTCCTCGAATTTTTGAAACAGCATCCGGTCGATCTTCATGCCTTCGTAGCCGATTCGTTGCTCTTTCAGGCTCGCCAGCGGATCGGGGCGGAAACTCGTATACTTGTCGATGTCCACGGGGCCATCCGGGCCGGGACCGCTGCCTTTGGGCGGCTTAGGCAGGAGCAGTTTTTCGTCATAGTCGAATCGCTCCTCGAAGTACTCGCAATTGGCAAAAAAGTCGAAAAGCTTGAACGCCTCCTTCTCGTGCCGGACGGTTTCTTCCTCGCCCAACTGGTCTTTGAACTTATACTCGAACGTATGCCGCCGGGTACCGCGCCCTTTGATCTGCACAAAATCCGCCGGACTGAAAATCGGGCGCATCATGCCAATGTTGAGCAGGTCGGTGCAGTCGTAGCCCGTCGTCATCATGCCCACCGTCACGCACACGCGGGTCTTGGCCGAGGCGTAGCCATCAAGCCAGGGTGTTTTGCCATTGAGATTGTTGTTGGAAAAATTGATCGTCATTTGCTGGGCATCGCTCACCTGCGAAGTGACCTGCACCGCAAAATCAGAAGCGTATTTTCCCGGAAAAAGCGCGTCGGCCAGATCATTCAGTATCTCGGCCAGCCGACGGGCGTGGTTCTGACTCACGGCGAATAGGATCGTCTTACCAATTTCGCCGGTGACCGGATCACGCAGGGCATTTTGCAAGAACGTCTGGCAGAAAATGCGGTTGGTTTTATCGGAGAAAAACTTCTTCTCAAAATCACGTGACACGAAGGTTTCCGTCTCCTCGCCGTCCTCGTGCGTGAGCGTGACGGCGTAGCCCTCGTCCGACAGCAGTTGCGTCGTGATTTCGGTACGGGCGTCCAGCACCCAGGGGTTGATAAGGTAGCCATCCTTCACGCCATCGAGCAGTGAATAGCGGAATGTGGGGTCGCCGCCCTCGCAGCCGAAGGTCGAGTAGGTATCGCGCAGCATCCGCCGCTCGATCTCGCGCGGATCATCGGCCCGCACCTGGTCGGCATCGACGCCTTTGAGGTAATCTTTGGGCGTAGCGGTCAGCCCGAGTTTGTAGCCATGGAAGTATTCGAACACCGCCCGCGCATTACCGGAAATGGAGCGGTGGGCTTCGTCGGAAATCAGCAGGTCGAAGTCGGTCGGATTAAAATAGTAACGGTAGCGGTCATTGACCATCAGCGACTGAATCGTGGTCACGACGATGTCGGCCTGACGCCAGTCGGTTTTGTGTTCTTTATAGATAAAGGTACTGTAGTCAGGTTTCAGATAATTGGTGAACGCCTTCCAGGCCTGATCTTCCAGTTCCAGCCGATCCACCAAAAACAGCACCCGCCGGGCGTTTTCCGACCTCAGAAAAAGGCGAATCACCGCCGCCGAGATCAGCGTTTTGCCCGTTCCGGTCGCCATCTCGAACAAAAAGCGGTCTTTGCCCGCGCCTACGGCTTTCTGTAAAGCCCGCAGAGCCTCCAACTGATACTTTCGGAGAAATTTAAGCCCGTTGGTCCAGATAAAATCCGGGCTATCCCCAACGCTGCCCGCCCAACCGGGCCGCTGGGCGTAGTCGGGCATCTGCACCGCCGCGATGTAGTCGGCATCCACGGTCTCCCCGGCCAGGGTTTGCCGATCGGGGTGCCAGTCTTTGATGGCCCCGATTTCGTCGGGTGAGGGGAATTTGTAGATCGGTTTGGGGTTGCCCTTGGTGGTGTCCCAGAGGTAGTGCACGATACCGTTGGAAAGAATCACAAAGCGCGCCTCGACGGTTTTAGCGTATTTTCGCGCTTGCTCCTTGGCTACCAACGGGTGCAGGCTCTCCCGCTTGGCTTCCAGGACACAGACGGGCTTGCCGTGGTCATCAGTAAGCAGAAAATCCAGCGAACCGCTTTTGGTGCGCTCGTAATCCTCGCCCCAGGCGTCGATCTCGCGCTGCGTGATCTTGATCCGGTTTTCCAGCAAGATGTTGATTGGCCCGGCTTCACCGCCAAAAAATCGCCAACCCGCTTCTTCAAGAAGCTGATTTATTCGGATTCTTGCGTGGGCTTCGTTATTCATGACAGGTGAAGGGTGGCGAGGGGCTGGGTCGGTTGGGCAGCCAATAATACAAAAACTACTGTTTACCCACGCAAGCGTGAACTATCGTTTATCTCCTTTTTTGCAAAAAAACTGACTCTGTGGCGCGGCAGTATTCCCGATCGTACTAATACTTTAATGTTCACAGCACTGACTTTTGACTACTTTTTCTTGAAATCTGAAAGTCAAAGTTTCAGATTGCAAGAATTTGGGGCATTTCTTTTGCAAATCGAAAGTTAAAGTTTCAATTTGCAGAATGATTACCAGACTAGTAGAAGAGAAACTGCTTAATGCTTTGCGCAACGTTCCAGTTGTAGCCTTAGTCGGACCACGTCAGGTGGGTAAGACCACGCTGGCTTTGCAGATTGCGCATCAGGCCATCGAAAAGGAGACATCCTACCTCGACTTGGAACTGGATACCGACCTCAGCAAATTGAGCGAGGCCGAAGGGTATTTGCGCCGCTTCGAAAATCAGCTTTTGATTGTCGACGAAGTGCAGCGGTTGCCAGATTTATTCAGGATTTTGCGGGGATTGGTGGATATTCGGAAAAGAAGCGGCGAAAAAGCCGGGCAATTTCTGTTGCTGGGCTCGGCTTCGCGGGATTTACTGCAGCAGTCGTCCGAAACTTTGGCCGGAAGAATCAGGTACCTGGAACTGGCTCCTTTTTCCGCGCTGGAAATTTACAAAAACGACCCACTAGGCTTCAACCCCGAAAAACTCTGGTTCCGGGGTGGCTTTCCTGACAGCTACCTCGCGCCCACGGAAGATGAAAGCTGGGAATGGCGCAACGACTTCATCGCGACTTACGTGGAGCGGGACATTCCGCTAATGGGGCCTAATGTCTCGGCCAGCCGGATGAAAAAATTCTGGACGATGCTGGCGCACTACCACGGGCAGCAAGTTGTGCTGTCGGCGATAGGCAAGAGTCTGGAAGTAAGCCACACGACCATCCGTACGTACCTGGACACGCTCATTGATTTTTACATGGTGCGGCAAATTCAGCCCTGGTCGGGTAATACGAAGAAGCGGTTGGTCAAATCGCCCAAAATCTACCTGCGCGACACGGGTTTGCTGCACAATTTGCTGAATATTTCCAGCTTCGACCGTCTGCTCGGTCACCCGGTACTTGGGGCGAGTTGGGAAGGGTTCGTAGTTGAAAACATCGTGCTGAATTTGTCCAGCAAATGGCAGTATAGCTACTACCGCACCACGACCCAAACCGAAATCGATCTGGTTTTGGAAGGACCCGATAATGAGGTATGGGCCATCGAGGTCAAACGTTCCGTCGCCCCAAAAGTTGGTAACGGTTTCCACACGGCCTGTGCGGATGTCAAAGCCACGCAAAAGTTCGTCGTATACTCAGGTACCGAGCGATTTCCGATGGTAGGCAACACAGAAGGGGTGGGGTTGATCGAATTCTTGAAAATGGTGCAGGAGCCGGGAAAATAGCTAAGCCAAATTTCCAACTCGGTTTGCAAGTACTACCGCTTCCCCGCCAGCAATCCCTCCAAATGATGCACTTCAATTCCGAAGTATCTTTTCGTTTCTTCGATTTTCGCCAACGTGCCCTCTTGGTCGACCGCTCCATGGGCTCGCTTTTCACCCACGATCAGCACGTTTTTGGGCGTGTGGGCATCAGAGATAAACTCGAATACCTTGGTAGCGTAGCCGTGCGATTCCAGGATGAGGGCGCGCAGGCCGTCGGTGACCATTTCGGCCTGGCGTTCGAGGAAAATACCGTGGCGGGTCAGGAAGTCGAGTTCGTTCGTGGCTTTATTTTTCTCGATTTCGCGGCGGATTTGCTTGTGGCAGCAGGGCGCGACGACGATCAAATCGGCGTCGTTGGTGATGCCTTTGAAGATGGCCTCATCGGTAGCGGTATCGCAGGCGTGGAGGGCGATCAGGACGTTGATCGGTAATTTTGGTTGGTAGTTCTCAATGGTACCTTCCTCGAAGGATAGCTTCTCAAAGCTGGAATACAGGGCAATTGAGTTGCAGAGTTCGACCAAGTCCTTCCGGTATTCCACACCCGTGACCTGCGCGGGTTTGTCGATGACGTTATTGAGGTAATCATAAAGCGCAAAGGTCAGGTACCCTTTTCCCGCGCCCATATCCACGATGTTGGTTTGCTCGCGCGGCGGCAGGTTTTGCAGCAGCGAGCTCAGAATTTCGATGTAGTGGTTAATCTGCCGGTACTTGTCCTGAGCGTTTTTATAGACCTTACCCTGCGCGTCGGTGATGCCCAGTTGGTGTAGGTACGGCTTGCCTTCGGCGGCTATTTTGCGGTTTTTGGCCTTGTCGTGGGCGAGGGAAGGAAGTTCGGTAATGGAAGGCTTTTCGGTTTTTATGATAAAATCACCCTTTGCGAATTGCAGCTTGACGTCCGCCTCGGTAGTAAACAAATGCGCCGACCGAAAACCGTTTTCTCCCATCAGAGTACCTAGCTCAGCGAGCGCTTCGGTGGGTAGGTGGTTCTTGGTAATGTCCCTGGTTTTGTAACGGTATAGGAGGGAGAGCTTTTCCTGCCGCTTAACGACAATCTTATTAACAAGTACCTTTTTGAGCTCGGCTTCCGAGCCGCGATAGTCGCCCAGGTTGAGCTTGACGAAGGTATTGGCCGTTAGGCCAGCGTTCAGGTAATCTAGAAACTCTCTTATCTCGGAAGGCATACATCCATTTTTCTACAAAAAAACTACGTCCAGCGGCTTACGTATTCTCCGAAGGCTTCCTTGTACTGCTCGCTCACGGGAATCGTGTCGGGGCCGATTTGGAGGCTGGTTTTGGTGATGGCTTCGATCTTGTCCAGACCGACGATGTAGGAACGGTGGATGCGCATGAATCGTTGCGCGGGCAGCTTTTCTTCCAGGCTTTTCAGGCTCGTCAGCGACAACAGCGGCCGACTTTCGCCCGCCAAATGCACCTTTACGTAGTCTTTCAGGCCCTCGATATAAAGAATATCTTGGTGCGCCACGCGGACGAGTTGGTACTCCACTTTGAGGTATAGGTACCCTTCGGCGGCGGACGGCAGGGGCGCTTCGGCGGGGCCGTTTTCTGCTTTCCTAACGAGGTCGAAGTAGGTTTTTGCCTTGGTAGCGGCACGCAAAAACTCTTCGTAGTTGAAGGGCTTGAGCAAATAATCCAGCGCATCGACCTTGAATCCTTCCAGCGCGAATTGGTTGAAGGCCGTCGTGAACACGATGCGCGGCACGGCCGCGTTGCCTCCCGGACCCGTACCCGCTGCTTTATCGAGTACCCGCGCGAGTTCGATACCAGTGAGGTCGGGCATTTGAATATCAAGAAACAACAGGTCGACTTCCTTTTCCTGCAATCCCTGCAGGGCTTCCACCGCACTGGTGTAGCGTCCCGCCAAATTGAGAAATGGCGTTTTCTCGATAAAATTACACACCAGCCCCAGGGCCAGCGGCTCGTCGTCGACGGCGATGCAGTTCAGGGCGTTCATGCGGCGTCGAGTTCGAGGTGTACCTTGTACTCGTTTTCGGTGCGGTCTTCGTTGACGTCCAGTTCGTAGCGGCCGGGATAGAGCAAGTCGAGGCGGCGGCGGGTATTGACCAGCCCGATGCCGTTGCTCTCTTCCAGATTGGTCGACTGCTTGCCGCTGAATAGCGTGTTACGCACCTCGACGTGGATTTTTGCGCCCTGCTGGCGGATCATGATCTCGATGTGGCTAGGCTGCGTAGCGCTCACGCCGTGCTTGAAAGCATTCTCGATAAAGGGCAGGAACAACATCGGCGCGATGGGGACGTCGGTCATGGGATGGGGCGGTGTGAGCTTCACCGTCACTTTGTCGGTCAGACGGAGCTGCATCAATTTGATGTAGTCCTCGGCGAAAGCAATCTCCTGGCTCAGCCGCACGGTACCGGTCTGCGACTCGTAGAGCACGTACCGCATCATGCGTGACAACTTGTGCAGCGCTTCGCGGGAGGCTTCCACGTCGATCACCGTGAGGGCGTAGATGTTGTTGAGGGTATTGAAAAAAAAGTGCGGATTGATCTGGGCCTTTAAAAACGAAAGCTCGGAGTCGATTTTGGCGCGCTCGAGTTTTTGGCGGAGCATCGTATCGTCCTGCCATTTTTGCACGGCCGCCACGCTGGTACTGATTCCGATGACCATCATGGCGGTCAACAACGAAAAATAATCCAGCGAATCCTCCTTGCGCATGACGCCCGAGTTACGCACGGCTTTGAAAGCCGCTTCCATGCTTTCGCGCAAGTTGACCCACACCTCCACCCTTTGTACCAAAAAGGCGACCAACAGAATGGCGGCGACGTTCAGAAATATGAACAAACCGTAACGGCTCAAAAATAAAAGCCGGGGAATGAGTACCAGGGTATTGATATAAAATATCCCCAGCAGCATAGCGAACAACACGCCCTGTTTCATCCAAAACTGAGTGGGAATGACGATTTGCCAGGTAAGCGGTTGCCAAAGCAGCAGGACGGCCCCCAGCAGTGTCCAAACCATGACGTGGATCAGCCAGGGCATGTAGCGACGCGAGCTCGATGATTCCATAGCGACAAAGTATGTTGATGAGAAATGAGGGACAAGTAAGTGCGGCAAAAGATGCCCATCGCTTGTATGATACAACAAGAGTAACTGGTACTATTCAAAGAAACCAACCGCAATCGACTAATTGGGCCTTAGCACCGACCAATCTCCAAACTCAATCGACAGAATTCATTTTTGGTACTCGCTGGGTACCTACTTATCTTCCGATCGGTTCTGAAACGGAATTCATCTACACAAAAGCGCCATTCATCTATTACTACCCAACGCCGGGCAACAAAGGTGCTTGTTTTGGGGTAGTGAGGGCAGTCGCACCGAAAGGCGACGACCGTATTGCATTTTTCGTGGGTACCCTTTTTTGATTCACGAGCCGAATAAAACTCAAACACCATTCCCGCTTTTCAAACTACCCGAAAGTTTTGTCATGAAGAAAATTTGCACCCTCCTATTTTTTGTCTCGCTGGGCCTCGCTACCGAGACTTTGGCCCAGGCCCCAACGGGACGCCCCCAAAAACCCGCCGAGGAAACCACTGTCATTCCCGGCACATTCGACGCCAACCGAAGCGGCGACGGCAGAATCAGCGGTACCCTCGTGGACTCCGTATCCAAGCAACCCGTCGAGTTTGCTTCTATTTCGCTGGTCGACCTCAAAACCAACCGTCCCGTCGATGGTACCACGACCGACGATAAGGGGAAGTTTTCCATGAAAAACATCGGGGATGGCGACTACAAGCTCATGCTATCGTTTATCGGCTATAAAGGAAAGCAGGTGGACAAGGTCAAAATCAAAGGCCGCACCAATCTCGAATTCGACGACCTCACGCTGGTACCCGACGTGATTCAACTCAACGCCGTGACCGTAACCGGCCAAACGCAACTCATCGAGGAGCGCGTGGACCGCCTGGTGTACAACGCCGAGAAAGACATCGCCAGCAAAGGCGGTGACGCTACCGAAGTGATGCGTAAGGTACCCATGCTGAGCGTGGACTTGGACGGCAACGTATCGCTGCGCGGCAGCTCGAACGTGAGGGTACTCATCAACAATAAGCCCTCGACCATTCTGGCGAGCAGTGTGGCCGATGCCTTGAAGCAGATTCCTGCCGACATGATCAAGTCGGTGGAGGTGATTACCTCGCCCTCGGCCAAGTACGACGCCGAAGGTACCGCCGGCATTATCAACATCATCACCAAGAAGAACAACCTACAGGGTGCTACGCTCAGTCTCGATACGGGGGTGGGCAACCGGGGCTCCAACCTGGGCCTGCGGGGCAGCTACCGCACCGGCAAAATGGGCTTCAGCCTGGGCGGCTGGGGACGAATCGGCTACAATACGCCTGGCCGAGGCCAGAACATTCAGGAAGGCACCAAGAACGGCGTCCCCTTCTCGGTGCTGCAGAACACCGACTCACAAAACAACCGCTCGTTTGGCTCGTATAGCCTGGGCTGGGATTACGACATCACCGAGAAATCGTTCGTGACGGCCAGCATCCGCTACGGTACCCGCAACAACGTAGTTACGCAAGGCATCACGACCCGCAACTCTTTCGGCGATACCCCCGCCCGGACGGGCTTTCGCGACGTGGATTCTAAGGATTTGTCGGGTACCGTGGACGTGAACGTCGACTACACCAAGCAGTTTAAGAAACCCCAGCAGGAAGTGAGCATCCTGACCCAGTTCAGCCGGAACAACCGCACCAATAACTTCGACGCTGACCTGTTCGATACTTCGATTTCGTCCGTGCTACTGGGCCAGGAGGGCAACCGCAACGCCAGCTACAACCAGGAAAGCACCGTGCAGCTCGACTACGTGGAGCCAATCAAGAAGAACCAGATTCTGGAGTTTGGCGGCAAGGCTATCTTTCGGCAAGTCAACAGCGACTTCTCCTACTACAGCACTATATCAGAGCCACGCCAGCAAAGCAGCCTCGACTACGGGCAAAACGTAGCGGCGGGTTATTTTTCCTACACCTACTCCACCAAAAACAAGTACACCTTCAAGCTGGGTAGCCGCTACGAGTACACGAGCATCGACGCTTCGCAGGCCGAGGCGCCGCTCGATATTCCCAACTACGGCAACCTGGTACCGAGCGTTAACGTATCCAAGACTTTCAAAGGTGGCCGGACGATCAAAGCGGCCTATAACCGTCGCCTGCAGCGGCCGGGCATCGAAGTACTCAATCCCAACATCAACGCCGCCAATCCGCAGAACATCACGGTAGGTAATCCGAACCTGTCGCCCGAGCTGACGGATCAGTACGAAATCAGCACGAGTTGGTTCAAGAAGTCGACCTACATCAGCCTGTCGTTGTTTGGACGTAACACCAACAACTCGATCGAGAGCATCCGCACCACCGACGAGCGGGGCGTAATCACGACGAGTTTCGGCAATATCGGCCAAAAGCAAAACTACGGCGCCAATATGTTCGGTAACGTCACGCTGTTTTCAATTTGGCAGTTGGGTGGTGGCTTCGATGGGTACTACGCTTACCTGTCCAACAACTCCGGCAACGCCGCGCTGGGTACCAGTAATTCAGGTTTCGTGGTATCTGGCCGGATATTCACCAACCTCACGCTCAAGAGCGGCTGGGGCTTGCAGGGCTTCGGCTTCATGCGCGGCCGCGACGTGCAGCTACAGGGCAACTCGACCGGCTTCCGCTACTATAGCCTAGGGGTGAAGAAGGATTTCAAGAACAAGCGGGGTAGCATTGGCATGGGCATGGAGAACTTTCTGCAAAGTAAATTCAGAGTGGAAACGATACTTCAAACGCCGACCTTCACCCAAACCAATGTCAACGATTTCTTCAACCGGGGTGTGCGGGTCAATTTTTCTTACAAGTTTGGCAAGATCAACTTCGACGAGCAGCCGCGCCGTCGGCGCCGGAGCATCAACAACGACGACGTGAAAGGCGGTGACGGTGGTGGCGATGGCGGTGGACAACCCGCCGCTCCCGCTTCGGGCGGACGGCCCCGCGGTTAAAAAATCTCATTGCTTCCTAACCCTGATTGAGAATCCCCCGGCGTTGCAAGATGCCGGGGGATTTCGGCTTTTAGCGTAAGTAGCGCCGGGCACAATATTTTCCGGTTAAAACATTACTACCCAACTTTCGTTTTGAACAAAAAACAGAGATTGAACCCATAAAATATCGATTTACATGAAGTTTTCAATTAAGTACCTGTGGGCCTTGGTCTTTCATTGCGCTGGCCTGCAGTAACAACACAAACAACAAGGTACCCGGCGTACCACCGGGCCAAGCCGACGGAGCGACCTACACGCTGGCCCCGGTGTTTACGAGTCTTAAATTCAACGATCCGGTCGAACTAGTGCACGCGGCCGATGGCAGCAATCGTCTTTTCGTCGTGGAGCAGGCAGGTACCATCCGCACATTTGGCGCGGCGGCCGATGCCAAATCCGCGACGCTGTTCCTGGATATCAAAAGCAAGGTAAAGAGCGGTGGCGAAATGGGGTTGCTGGGCTTAGCTTTTCATCCCGATTTCAAAAACAACGGTCTCTTTTTCGTCAACTATACCCGTGACAACCCTCGTCAATCGGTAATCGCGCGGTACAAAGCGAGTGATCCGGCGAGTGGTACGGCTGATCCCAGCAGTGAAGCCATCCTGCTTACCTATGATCAGCCCTACGCCAATCATAACGGTGGCGCAATGCACTTCGGTCCCGATGGGTACCTCTACATTAGCACCGGTGACGGCGGCAGCGGCGGCGATCCCCAAAATTTCGCTCAGAACAAAGAACAGTTTTCTGGGCAAAATCCTGCGCATCGACGTCGACAATGGTATGAATGGCAAGAGCTACGGAATTCCGTCAACAATCCCTTCATCGACGCTTTGGATGATGAACTCGAAGAGATCTACGCCTACGGAATGCGTAATCCCTGGCGTATGAGTTTCGATCCCGTCACCAGCAAACTATGGACGGGTGATGTAGGTCAAAACGCTTTGGAAGAAATCGACATCATCGAACGTGGCGGCAACTACGGCTGGCGACTGAAAGAAGCCAACGAGTGCTTCAACCCCAAAAATAACTGCGAACAGCCCGACCTGAAAGATCCGGTGTGGCAGTACTCCCACGCCAACAGAGATCTATCGATCACGGGCGGTTATGTGTACCGGGGTACAAAACAGCCCGAACTGGTAGGTAAGTACATCTACGGCGACTATGTCAGTGGCCGTATATGGGCGCTCGAAGTACCTGACAACGGTACGGCGAAAAACACGCTGCTGGTCGAAAAAAGCGGCTCGATCTCTGCCTTCGGAGTAAATGAGCAAAACGAGTTGTATGTGGTCAATTACAGTGAGGGCAAGCTGTTCCAATTGAAGAAGAAGTAGCGTGCGTGCCGGACTGCACGTATAGTCATGTATAAGTGAATGCATAAACCCCCGATGTGTGGAACATCGGGGGTTTTGTTTTATTAGAAAAACGAGGTTGAACTACTTTCGTCATTCTTTCTTAAATTGACCCGAATTTCAACCCTCCTCCATATGATTTCAAAAGAGTACCCGCTGCTTTTCTTCCTACTTCTTGGCTTGGGTGACACACTTCTGGCCCAAACACCCGTCAAAGAGTCCCAAGGATTTTACCAATTTTCGACTGACGACCCTAATCAAAAGTACTTCGTCAGCGACCGAAAAGGCGTATTGGCTCAGAACGGAATGGTCGCTTCGGCGCACCCTGAGTCTTCGCAAGTCGGGACCGAAATCCTCAAAAAGGGCGGCAACGCCGTAGATGCGGCTATCGCCACGATGTTTGCGCTGGCGGTGGTACACCCTTCGGCGGGCAACGTAGGCGGCGGCGGATTTATGGTGTACCGGGCCGCGGACGGCAAAAGCTATTCGCTGGATTTTCGGGAAAAAGCGCCGCTGAAAGCAAGCCGCGACATGTACCTCGATGCGAGGGGTGAGGTCGTCGATGGCCTTAGTACCCTGGGCCACCTGGCCAGCGGTGTGCCGGGTTCGGTGGACGGTATGGTACTGGCCCACGAGCGCTTCGGCAAATTGCCTTGGGCCCAGCTGCTGCAACCCGCCATCGACCTGGCGGAGCGGGGCGTCGTCCAAACTGAGCGCGAAGCCCGCAGCCTCAACTCGGTGCGGGAAACGATTCAAAAAATAAATCCGGGGACTGCCTACTACCTTCGCGCCGACGGCCAGCCCTGGCAGGCGGGCGACACGCTGGTAAATAAGGACTTGGGTCAGGTACTTCGCCGTATCCAAAAAAAAGGCCGCGACGGATTTTACCGTGGTCAGGTAGCGCGGCGGCTGGCCCGCGAGATGCGGCGCAACGACGGCATCATCACCAAAAAAGATTTGAAAGCCTACCACGCCCAATGGCGGGAACCGGTAGTGGGTGACTACAAGAACTACAAACTCATCACCATGCCGCCCTCTTCGAGCGGTGGCGTGGCGCTCATGCAACTCCTGCGGCTTTCCGAACCCTACCCGCTTCGGCGTTGGGGCTGGAACAGCGATTCGACCACGCAGGTCATGATCGAAGCGGAGCGCCGCGTGTACGCCGACCGCGCCAAGTTTCTGGGAGACTCTGACTTTATGAAGGTACCCATCGCCCAGCTCATCAGCTACGACTACCTGAAAAAACGCTGGCAAAATTTCGATTTTGCCCAGGCCACCAGTAGTAAAGACGTAGATGGCGGCGATCTGCCGGGCTACGAAAGTCTGGAAACCACGCACTTTTCGGTGGTGGACAAAGACCATAACGCGGTGGCGATCACCACGACGATCAACGGCGGCTACGGTAGCAAGGTACTGGTAAAGGGCGGCGGCTTTTTTATGAACAACGAAATGGACGATTTCAGCGCGAAGGCGGGGGTACCCAATATGTTTGGGTTGATTGGCGGCAAGGCCAACGAGATTCAGCCTGGCAAGCGGATGCTGTCGGCCATGACGCCGACGGTCGTGGAGAAAGACGGCGCGCTGTACATGGTCGTGGGTACGCCTGGCGGCTCGACGATCATCACCTCGGTGTATCAGACGATTCTGAACGTCATCGAGCACGGCATGACCATGCAACAATCAGTCAACGCGCTGAAATTTCACCACCAATGGTTGCCCGACAAAACAGTTTTCGAGGCTGGCGCTTTCACCGAAAGTACCATCAACAAACTCCAAAGCCGAGGTTACGTTCTGGAGCAGCAGCGTAATACCATCGGCCGTATGGACTGTATCCTGGTCCGACCCGGCGGAACGCTGGAAGGCGCCTCCGATCCACGCAGCGACGATACCAGCGTAGGATATTGAGTCAGAATTGTTTCTCCCAGATACGAAATCGCGTGTCGCCGGTGTCGATGAAAGTGATCGAGGCGTTTTCGTCGCCGTGGTGCTCGAAGTTGGGTACCCGGCTGTGGCCTACCACCTGGTGAAAGTTGGGAATGTAGTCGTAGCGGGTTTCCATGCGGTCGGCCCAGATCGGGCCGCCGTACTCGTACCAGCCGCCACGCTGGTGACCCACTTCAAACAGAATATCACGATAGGTTTCGCTCTGGTAAACGGCATCGAGCAAGTCGATCAGAGTAGCGGCCTCGAATTTTTTTTGGATCGAAAGTAGCCTCGCGTACCAGCCCAGCGAAACGCCCGCGTGGGTGAACAGGTACCTTTCGTGCTGCCAGGCAATTTGAAACAACTCGGCATTTTGCCCGAACAAATCACCGAATGTTTTCTGCAAGTCGGCGCGATGGCCGGAGCATTGGTACTTGGGATAATGCAGGTATTGGGCGTCGTGGTTGCCTAGCAATAGTACCACCTGGTCGGGGTTGCTTTTCTTGAAAGCGATGATTTCTTCCAGGTTCCTGATCACGTCCGAATCAGGTATCGGCTGGTGCGGATCGACATAATCGCCGATGAAGATGATGCGGTCGGCATCGCGGTCTTTCACGGCCTTCCAGTCGTCGCGTCCGTGGATGTCGCCAATGGCCAGGATATGCATGATGATTGTAACGTAACGTTAAATTTTAATCCGAATGAATCCAGAAATTCGCATTGTCGAAGAAAAAGTCCTGTCCGACAATTGGTACACGCTCCGCAAATACACCTTCGACTACCAACACAAGGATGGCCATTGGGAAACGCAATCGCGCGAAGCCTACGACCGGGGCAACGGGGCGGTGATTCTGCTCTACAATCGCGAAAAGAGAACAGTCATCCTCACCCGGCAATTTCGCCTACCGACCTACACCAACGGTAATCCGACGGGTATGATGATCGAGGCCTGCGCGGGCCTGCTCGACAAAGATAACGCTGAAGACTGCATCCGGCGTGAGACAGAAGAAGAAACCGGGTACCAGGTACGGGAGGTAAGGAAAATTTTGGAAGCGTATATGTCGCCCGGCTCGGTGACGGAGATTCTGTACTTTTTTGTGGCGGAGTACAGCTCGGAAATGCAGATCGGGGAAGGGGGCGGTCACGCCGACGAACAGGAAAACATCGAAGTACTGGAAATCGACTTCGATGCGGCCTTGGGTATGATTCAATCGGGTGAAATCAAAGATGCCAAAACGATCATGCTGCTATACTATGCAAAGTTGCACGGCCTGCTGTAGAAAATAACGCTGACAGCGTTTTGAACGCTGTCAGCGTTGGTAGTAGCGAGCAGAAAAAATCAGGCATTCGGCTCTGCGGTCGGTTGGCTCATCTTTCTTACCGATGAACTTATCCATCAAATCGCGGAGCATTTGCTCGGCGTCGGGAAACTTCTCCTTCAGCGTATCGGTACCCTTCGTTTTGAGCTGCTCGAAGTAGTCGGGCGCCTTGTCTACCGCACCCTCGGCTTCGTCGCGCAGATTGCTGGCCTTGGCTTTCAGTTCCTCGAGCATCTGCTCGCCTTCTTCGGTTTGCATGTACTTGTACAGGCTGGCTCCGGCGGCAGCGCCCAGTACGAAAGTGGCTAAGTGTTTGGCATTTACGCTCATGATTTTGAATGGGGGTTGGTTTGTGTTCAATTCCAAATGTACGGAATTGTTACGGAAACAAGTCGCCATTTAACGTGCGGCCTTTGACCATCGGTCCGACCTTAGGATGAGCGGTATACATCAAAAGGGCGTTTCCTCTGCGATTCGGGCTTGTAGAAAAGCGCGCACATTGCTTTGGGGACGACGACAAAGGTAGACGCGCGTTCCGTACTCACGCGCGTTAGGGTTCAGGATGCGGCCTACTTCCCGGATGTCGGCAAATTCCCGTTGCAAGTCCTCGCCCAATTCGTCGTTGACGTAAATAAATTCGAGGATTTCGTTGCCCAGCAAATCGGGCGCCCAATACAGGAAACTCTCGTGAAAGGCCATGGGCTCGGGTAGCCCGTATTTTTTCCCGATGATGGCGACCGCTCCCGCCTGACCGTAATTTTCGCAATAAATCAAGACCCTATCTTTGGTCGCCTGTCTGTTGGTAGGCTCTCTGTACTATGCGTGCGAGTTCGTCCCAGCCCAACATGTCGGCGTAGTCTTGCGGCAGCGGATGGATGGTGCCGTCTTCGTAGCGCCTCCCGGCGTCGATGTCGTAGTCCTTATCGAGCGTGTCGAAATAGGCGACCAACCCCTCGACTTTGAAGATCGGCAACCCAAACGGTAGCAGCGGTACAACCGCCAATGTCATGAGCGCGGGCAGGAGCGCTCGCCCAAAAGGACGGGCTACCGTGTTTTCCCACCACACGGCTCCTGCCGCCAAAAGTACTGGAAATATCCCGGCGGTGTAGTAGCTCTTGCCGCGCACAAGGCATAACAGCACAACGCTGAAAATCGCCGTAATCGCCACGCTCCGGTACTTCTCGTTTCGAAGTAGAAAGTACAGTCCCGGCAGCACCAGCAACAACGTCGCGTAGACCATCAGCAATTGATCGGCCAGGAACTGCCCGCGATCGATGTGCACCAATTGACTGTCGTTGAGCGCTTCCATGTGCTGGATGACCGGGAAGTCGTGCCGAAATTGCCAGACGATATTGGGCAAAAATACAAGCAGGCTCATCCCGAAGGCTCCATACAGCGCTCGGCGGGTAAAAGCCCTGCGTTCATTGGTAAACAGAAAAGCCAGCAGCGCAGTGAACGCCCAAAGCGCGACGAGGTACTTGTTCAGTAATCCCAGCCCCAGAGTGATACCCAACGCATATAGGTAACGATCGGTTGTGGTGTTGATGAAGCGGACAAGCCAGTAGAATAGTAGTGTCCAAAAAAATATATCCAGATAAACGGGCTGAAACAGGAAGAAAGCTCGCAAAAACAGCGGTGTAAGTACCGTACCGAGGCCGGCCAAAATCTGAGCGTAGCTTCGGCCGCCCAGTTCGCGCGCGATGGCCGCTACCAGGAGTACCATGATGCCGCTAAACAAAGCCGGTAGTACCTTGACCGCCAAAACCGAGTAGCCCAGGGTAGTTCCAATCAAACCGGCCAGCCATCCTGTCAGTGGTGGTACCGAAGCGTAACCCCAGTCCAAATGTAGTCCCTGCGAGAAGTACAGAAGCTCATCGCGATGGTGTTCCAGATTTCCGTAGAACACTAGGTGCAGAATCAAATTGAGCGCGGCTATGGCCCATATCAAGAAAGTACTGCGCCGATTGGGCTTTCTCATCCCGTACCGGGGTTTACATGATTCCAAACACCGCCTGCATCCGGTAGCTTAGTTTGATCTTCTGGTAATCGAGATCACTGTCGGGTACGCCGCTTGCCTCGGCCGACATCATGCGCATGTTCGACTTGTACATTGGCCGTGGGTACGAGGCGCCTTCCTCCAATTCCCGGATTTCCAGTACCGGGCCGGCTTTTTCTCCAATGGAATTCAACAGAAATGCCGCTTTTTCCTTGGCATTTTTGAGCGCTTCCACTTTTACCTGATTCTTAAATTCTTCCTTGCGCGAGTGGTCGGCGCGGCTCATGCTGGCCGATTGAATGCCCCTGCTATCAACTTTTGAAAGTATTCTGTCGAGCTTGTCGGCGCGTTCTACCTTAAGTTCGTACTGCTTACTTTCGAGGAAAGTAGAAGGTTTTTTATCTTTATCCCAATAGCGCTGGTAGCCACCTACTCCGCTGACGCTGAGACTTTCCCTTGATAGTCCGGCCTCGGCCATCGCATTTATGAGTTCCTTTTCCAGCGTACTGATGGGTACTTTGTTCCTCTGATTTTTCTCGTCTTTATAGTACTCCCGCAACGAAATCGAGAAGTACAGTTCATCGGGTATCACTTCCATCTCGGAAAAACCCGTGACTTCGATGCGGCGGACTTCTTTGTTGATCACGGTGGAGGTTTGGGCCAGGACTGGAACTACGTAAAATACATTGGCGAGCAGTGCCGCCCATAAAATGGATGATTTTCTCATGGTTGAATGCAGGAATTGGTTTGCGAAAGTCGATAGACTGGCGAAACAGGGATCTGTTTAAAAAGCCCGTTTATCGTTTCACAAACCAATACGTAAATCGAACGATCAGTTCGGCAATTCTTTGATCATCACATTTTTGTAGTAGATGACGCTTTTAGGGTCGTGCCCCTGCAAGGCGACGGTTCCGTGGCTCAGGCGCTTCATTTCGCTCTTGGGCTCGGCGGGTTCGGTATAGTCGTTGATCACCTTGCCGTTGACTTTGACCGTTACGCGCTTGCCTTGTACCTCGATCTCCTCGGTGTACCACTCGCCATCTTTCACAAACACTTCCTTCACGTCCTGCTCGCCGTACACGCTACCCGTTTTGCGCCAGTCGGTGTGCGACTGGTTCACCTGAATTTCGTAGCCTTTGGCGGGCCAGCCCTCGGGTTGGTAGGCCGTGTGGATAAACATGCCGGAGTTGGCACCGGGCATCGTTTTGACATCAGCCTTAAATGCGAAGTTCGTGAAATCGTGACCGCCGACGGCCCCTTCGTAGAATAGGTGCGCCCGGTCGCCGGCCACCTTGATGGTACCATCCTCGATGGTGAACGTGCCGGGGCTTTCGTTGCTCACCTTCCAGCCGTCGAAGTTCTTGCCGTTGAAGATCGGCGTCCAGCCTCCTTCAGTTTTCATGGAGGCACTGTTGTTGTTTTTGGCGCAGCCGGCAAAGAGTAATGCGACTGCAAGTAGGATAAGGTACTTCATAGTGATGTTTGATTTTTTTGAATTGAATGTCTGATTTCTTGAACGAAGATCGATTGCTGGAACTGCTTCTAAATCGTTGGTAAAAGTAGCGCCTTATCGGACTTTACCCTTGCCGTGCGACTGTTTTTCCTGCCGACGATCAGGGTACTGCCCCAGTTTCTACTTTTCCGTCAGCAGCAAAGCCATCAGCGCCTCCTTTACCTGACCATCCGCCAATAGTTGTCGAGCGCGGGTGTGCAAAACATCGGGCAAGTACTGGCAGCCCAGCCGGGCTTCTTCCCGCAAAGTAGTCATTGCATCGGTTGCGCCGAAGGCTTGGGTTTCCTCGTCCGTCGGCATCTCCGTCACACCGCCTAGCTGCCCCAGGTCATTGCCCGTCAGAATTTTGGAATTACGCACGCTGGTGGGCAGGGCGTCCACGCCGATACCGTGCTGCGGGCGGGGTACTTCAAAAAGTGCGTCGCCACTGGCCCGCGCGTACCAGTCGCCGCCCATGCGCGCCACCCAATCGGTGCGGGTTTGTTCGATCTGGCCATCTTCGTCCAGAATACTCTCGGCAAAATGCGCCAGTACTACCTCGGCGATCACAAGTACCATCGTCCCGATTTCCTTCGTCTCCAATACCTTACACTCAAACTGCGCCGGCGACTCGGCCACGCGTGGCGGCGCGACTCGCTCGGCGGGCTGCATCGTGAAGCCTGCTTTTTCAAATTCATTCTCGCCTCGCTCGTACTCGGCACTACTCAGCGACATCTGCTGTACCATGTCGTACGTCACCATGTTGATGACCACCTCGGGTACTTCCAGCAGATTCAGCGCCGTATCCTTGTAGGATCCATCCCGCCCCCGCCGCCCGGGCGAGAATACCACGATGGGCGGGTCGATGCCTACGTAATTAAAAAAGCTGAACGGGCTCAGGTTGACGTGGCCTTCTTTGCCTACCGTACTCACCAGCGCGATGGGTCGCGGCGCTACGGCAGCGGTCATGTACTGGTAGAAAGCACGGAAGCCGAGGGTGGCGGGAGCGATGGTTTTCATAATAGTAGGTTAATGACGAATCTATTTGTTTCCTAATTAAGAAACTCTTACCTTTACTTAATGATACGGATAAATGATTGATAAGTTTAGGGTTGAATTTTCTGAGAAAGTATTTTGATGGAAAAAAATGATAGATAGTTGTACTTATTGATTGATATGATCTTAAACTCCTGAACTTCTATTTTTAATAGAACCTAGTATTAAAATCTATCACAAATATTGACCGACTATTTATTATGAAGACGTACAGTTTTGAAGAAGTAAAAGACAGGTACCTGGGCGAGCGGGGCACTGACAAGCGGGAAAAGTATGAGCAGGAACTGAGGCTCGACCTGATAGGCGAAACCATAAAACAAGCCCGCAAAGAACGTAACCTAACTCAGGAAGAACTTGGAAAACTGGTAGGCGTCCAAAAGGCTCAGATTTCTAAAATAGAAAATAACCTAACTGATGCCCGTTTCGATACCATCCTGAAAGTATTCAAAGCCTTAAATGCAAAAATTAGCTTCCATGTGGAATTGATGAATCAAGAGATGAAATTAGGTTAAAATGTCTGTTCTTGAACTCCGCTCAAAATCTTTCCCCGCACTTCCCCAAACCCCACGCGCAGCCCATTCTGCTCCGCGTAGCCACGCATGATCACTTCGTCGCCATTTTGCAGGTAGGTGCGTTCAGTACCATTTGCAAGACGTATCGGCTGCTTGCCGCCTTCGGTCAGTTCAAGTAGGCATCCTTTGCCATCCGGTCCGCTAATGGTACCTGTCGCCAGCAGGTCGCCTACGCGCAGGTTACAGCCCGAAACGGTATGGTGCGCCAGTTGCTGTCGGATGTTCCAGTACAGGTGCCGGGCATTGGTGCGACAGACGGCGGTTTCCGCAGCCTCTGTTTTGATCGCTACTTCGAGATTTAAATCAAAATTCAACGCGCCGCTAGTTTGAAGGTAAGGAAGCGGTGCCGGATTTTGCGTTGGTCCAGTGACCCGGCAGTTTTCGAGTGCGTCGAGCGTGACGACCCAGGGCGACATTGACGATGCGAAATTCTTGCTCAAAAAGGGCCCCAGCGGCTGGTACTCCCAGCGCTGAATATCCCGCGCCGACCAATCATTGAACAGTACGCAGCCGAAGATGTAGTCCTCCGCTTCGTCCGTTGAAACTGGGGCAGCGATCTCAGAGTTTTTACCCATTACAAACCCTAACTCCAGCTCATAATCCAGCGCCTCGCTGGCCGATAAGATGGGTTCGGTGGCATTAGCGGGTAAAACCTGCCCGCTGGGCCGCCGGATGGAAGTACCTGACACCACGATGGACGACGCCCGGCCGTGGTAGGCCACGGGCAAATGCTTCCAGTTAGGTAGCAGTGGATTATCGGGCCGAAACAACTGACCGACATTAGTCGCGTGTTCGAGGCTGGAATAAAAATCGGTATAATCGCCGATAGCAACGGGCAGGTGCAGGGTAGCGCCGGTTTGCCGCACAAGTACCTGGTCGGCGGCGCGATGCAGGGCAGAATCTGAGGTGATGAGCTGTTCTTGTAGAAAAAGCCTGACGGTCCGAGCAGCCGGGCGGCCCAAAGCCATGAGGGCGTTGAGCGTTTTTTCACGAAAAACATCGCGTGGTATTGCCGGAAAATCTGATTTCATCCAGCTGTGCAGAGTGCCGCCAGGTCGATGATTCGGTCACCAATCGCGACTCCTACCCTCGGGGCTTCGGTACCATCACTAAAAATACCAAAGGGCAGGTTGTGAATCGAAAAATCAGAATCGGGCGCGATAGGACAACCACGTGGGCGGGCAGGATCATTCGGTTTGACAAAAATTACTGTAAATGGAATCCATGATGCGAACAAACTGCTGGTAGTCGGCTTCATTGAGCTGTCCCCAACCCTTGTGCCGGATTTCGGCCACGACCGGAAACGCTTCGTCGCGAATCGCCAACCCTTTCTCAGTCATATAAATATTGAATTTGCGGCGGTCGCCGGGAGCGTTTCGGCGTTCTACGAAGCCCTTTTTTTCCAACAGGTCGATGATGCGCGTCACCGTGGGCGGGTCTTTGTAGGTTACTTCGGCCAACTGATTTTGGCTCACGCCTTCGTCGCGCGAAATATGGTCGACCAGCACCCATTGGTCTACGGTAAGATCGATTCCTTTCTCGTTGAGCATTTTCTGCAATGAACTACGGATTTTCTTGATGGTCGTGTCAATCTTAAAAAAGTAAGCGCGTCGGTCGGAATGATGCGTCATAGTGGGGGGTTAGGGAAATCGGAAGAAATGAGATTTCGCAAATATACGCTCTCCCAACTATTGCCATACCAACGAACCAACAATTATTTTGCAATTTGTTTAGCAAACGGTAGTATTCCCTGTGCTAATTTGTAAAAAACCATCTATTTGTTTCACCGATCCGTAAAGTTGTTCGTACGAGTCGATCACAAAGTACCGATCTTGGAAGCGGTCGATGTGGTAAGGGGTATCGAGCAGCGTGGGTACATCGAAGTCGATCTTGGGTATATCCGGTCGCAAGCAATAATCACTTTCGCCCGCCGAAGACAGGATCCCCCCGCCATAAATTTTCAACGCGCCATTCTCCCGAATCAGCCCAAACTCGACGGTGTACCAGTACAGCCGCGAAAGCCGCTGCAAGGCATCCTCATCGTCGATATAGCGCAGCGCTACCTGGCTGAGGTCGGCCATGAAGCCGCAAAAGGCCGCGTTGCTCAACAGCGGTATGTGGCCAAAAGTATCGTGAAACATATCGGGCTCTTCGAGGTAGTCCAGTTGCTCGGGCTTCCTGAGCCAGGTCGAAGCCGGAAACTGCCGATCGGCCAGGTGCTGATAAAATTCGCGGTGCGGAATCAGGCCCGGTACCACAAAAACCTCCCAGCCCGTCAGCTTGCGCAGGCGCGGGTTGGTGTCTTCTGCAAAATTTGGAATCTGCTCCGCCACAAAACCGACTTTGTCGATCCCGCTCAGGTAGGCTTCACTAGCCACGCGCGGCAAACGCGTCATCTGCCGCTCGAACAACCGCCGCCACATGGCATGGTCGGCAGGGGTGTATTTTTCGTATGGTTGGTTCATTTTAATTTTGAATTAGTGAATGTCGGAATTAGTGAATACTACTTGCGCTAAAGGTCGTGTATTATAGTATTCCGACATTCACTAATTCTCACATTCAAAATTGATCAAAGCGTTCCCCGCAGCTCCTGCTCTCGCTCGATCGCTTCGAAAAGGGCTTTGAAGTTGCCTTTACCGAATGATTTTGCGCCTTTGCGCTGGATGATTTCGAAGAAAAGCGTCGGGCGAGGCATGATGGGTTTGGTGAAAATTTGGAGCAAGTACCCTTCGTCGTCCCGGTCGACCAGGATGCCCAGTCGACTGAGCTCGCTTAGCGTTTCGTCGATGTCGCCCACGCGGCCCAGGAGTTCTTCATAATAGCTTTGGGGTACTTGTAAAAATTCCACGCCGCGGCTTTTAAGCGCGGTGACCGTCGCCACGATGTCGTCGGTCGCCACGGCTATGTGCTGAATGCCGGGTCCGTCGTAAAAGTCGAGGTACTCCTCTACCTGCGACTTCTTGCGACCTTCTGCGGGCTCATTGATGGGGAACTTGATGCGGCCGTTGCCGTTGCTCATCACCTTGCTCATCAAAGCCGTGTAGTCGGTCGAGATGTCCTTATCATCAAAGGAAACCAGCTGGTTGAAGCCCATCACGTCGGCGTAAAACTTGGTCCAGATGTTCATCTCGTCCCAGCCCACGTTGCCTACCATGTGGTCCACGTAGCGCAAACCCACCGACTCGGGTTGGTAGGCAGGTTCCCAGGCCTTGAAACCGGGCAGAAACACACCATTGTATCCTTTTCTTTCCACAAAAACGTGCACCGTGTCACCGTAGGTTTTGATACCGGAGCGTACTACGCGGCCATCTTTGCTTTGCTCGACGGTAGGTTCGAGATAAGGCTCAGCACCACGTCGGACCGTTTCATTGTAAGAATAAGTAGCGTCGTCTACCCAGATAGCCACCACGCGCACCCCGTCGCCGTGGCGGTCGAGGTGGCGGCCAATTTCGGTACCCTTTTTCAAGGGTGAGGTAAGTACCAGCCGGATTTTGTCCTGCACGACCACGTACGATTCCCGATCGGTGAGTCCGGTTTCGAGCCCGGCGTAAGCCAACGGCTGAAAGCCAAAGGCCGTCTGGAAATAATGCGCCGCCTGCCGGGCATTCCCGACGTACAGTTCCAGATAGTCCGTGCCATTCAGCGGCAGGAAATCTGTGATTTGCATAGGTACTTCAAGTTCTAGAGTTTCCATTTCAGGTTGTTAGGTTCTTATGCGTTATTAGTCATCAGGTAGCCAGGCATTCTTAGCCAAAGTCAGATCATAAAGTCAAAACATTCATCACTCATCACTCATCACTCCCTTCCACCCAACTTCGGTAGTACTTCCCATCGTCGATCGCTACAGCGGCTTGGGTGAGCATAAGCGGTTCGAAGGTGTCGATCATGACGGCGAGTTCGTGGGTTTCTTTCTTACCGATGCTCCGCTCGTAGGCACCGGGATGCGGGCCGTGCGGAATACCACCGGGATGCAACGTAAGGTGACCTGGCGCAATGTCGTTGCGGCTCATGAAGTCGCCATCCACGTAGTAGAGTACCTCGTCGGAGTCGATATTGCTGTGGTTGTAAGGCGCGGGAATGGCCAGCGGGTGGTAGTCGTAGAGCCGGGGGCAGAACGAGCACACCACAAAGGCCGCGGATTGGAACATCTGATGTACCGGCGGCGGCTGATGCACGCGGCCCGTTATGGGTTCAAAGTCGTGAATCGAAATACCCCAGGGGTAATTGTAGCCGTCCCAACCCACTACGTCGAACGGGTGACTGGCGTAGGTGATGGCGTGCAGGGCTTTCTTCTTTTTGATTTTTATCAGGAATTCGCCGCTTTCATCATGCGTTTCGAGCGCTTGCGGTAGCTTGTAGTCGCGCTCCGAGTAGGGCGCGTGCTCCTGCAATTGCCCGAAATGATTGCGGTACCGACGCGGGGTTTCGAGCGGCGCGTGCGATTCAAGGTACAGAATGCGGTTCTCCTCAGTGTCGAAGTCGATCTGGTAGGTCATTCCGCGCGGAATGATCAGGTAGTCGCCATACTCGAAAGCGATGCTTCCGAAGGCAGTACGTAACTTGCCAGTACCTTTATGGACGAAAAGCAGTTCGTCGGCATCGGCGTTTTTGTAGAAGTACCCGTGAGCGAGCGGCGCGGCGCGGCGACACCGATCGTCACGCTTTTATTTACCAGCAACGCGACGCGGCTGTCCAGAAAGTCGTCCATTGGCTTCACGGAGAAGCCCAGCAACTTGCGCATCGTGAGGTTGTTTTCCACCGCAATTTTCGAACTAATATCCTGCGGCGGCGCTACTTTGATTATCTTGGTGGGTGGCTGTAGATGGTAGAGTAACGACGAAGTACCTTCAAAACCAATCGTGCCAAAAACCTGCTCATGGTACAAGCTACCATCCGGTTTTCTAAATTGCGTATGTCGCTTCAGTGGTACTTCGCCAAGTCGGTAGTAGATAGGCATGATCCAAAAAGTTGCTGATTGAAAAGCTCATTTAGTTGTTGATGCAACAATTATACAAGCAATTTCTTATTTCAACAAATTTTTGGACTATTTATTGTTCGATCATTACCATTGTTTAACACATTAGTAGGCCTGTCTGACGCTCAAATTTTGCTTTACTTTGTAGATTATTCCTTAAAATCATTGAATGGCCGCTACTGCCCTACTCATCCCCGACCAAGAAGAAGTACATATCCGCGCCCGACTCGTCTTCTACGGCGAAGAGGCCAGCGAGATCATTGCACGGGCCATCGTAGCCGAAATCAACCGGATGTACAACGAGCCCCAAGCTGTGGTACAAGTAGCCGGTGAAGCCCGCCGCGCGGTGTTCGTGATCGAATACGCGCTGCTGGACCTGACGAAGAGGAGAGCACCTTTTGCGCGGCAATCAGGATTATGTCAATAATTTTATTCGACTCGAAAAAGAGAACATGGTCACCCGTTCTTTCATGGGTTTTGGCTTGGGCGACAACGTGGGCCACTGGATCGTGAGCGATCAGTTGGGGCATTCCACTACCGCGGCGCACGAGTTTGGCCACGGCCTGGGGCTCGACCACCCGGCCCGCCTCGACTACCGGGGCAGCGGCAATCCACCGCCAATCATGGCCCCGCGCGGCACCCTGGTCGACGCTCAGTACCAATGGGAACCACAGGCCAAAGCGGGTGAAAGAGGCGGTACGATGAATCCCATTCACCGCCGAGTATCAGTACCCGAAATCCAGCAGATCGTAGATAACCTCACCTTCCGGCCCGACGGTACCGCGTCCGTCGGACGCCTGACTAATATCACATTCGATAAAATGGGAAATCCCGGGTGAAGGAGTGAAGGAGTGAAGGAGTGAAGGAGTGAAGGAGTGAAGGAGTGAAGGAGTGAAGGAGTGAAGGAGGAAATTATGGTTCGTCATTAAGAAATCCAAGGAATAGAAAGAGAATTCATCATTCCTAATTCATAATTCCTAACTCATTCCGTAGCGTCGTATCCGCTGGTGCGTTGTGCGACCAGTAGTCGGAGCGGATTTGCTCGGTTTTGGTGGCGCGAGTCGTGAGTACCTTGCCGCGTGAGGCGTAGGTTTCTTCCCAGCCCGCGATGGCGTGGGGGAAGGCTTTATCGAAAACGATTCTCAATTCACGTTGGGCGTCGGGGTAATTCAGAGCATACTGTTGCAGGGAATTTCCCATAAAATTTTCTCCGGCATAAGTACTCAAAGTACCTACGGCTTTTTGCGGTTCAAGCTTTTGGCCAGCGATACGAGCGGCGTAGGCGGCGGGGATCACCTGCGTTTCACCCTTGGGTAGCGCGTCAGGATTCATCCGCAGGCGCGTCCAGATTTCGTCCTCCAACCAGACGGCATCGACACTGAAATCTTCGGTGGCGTCCTTTTCGAAGTACGAGCGCTGCATGACGTCGTACTTTCCACCGTCCAGGTTGAGTTGGTAGTATACCTGTCCGCACCAGTCCTGCGACGACATCGTGACTTTCTGACTGCGCTCGTATTGTATGGTATCGATGGGTGTAAACACTGAGCTGTACAGCGAGTAGTCGTAAATTCCAGTCACGAAGCGGCGGATCGAGTTGAGCTTCAACACCGAAGTCGCTTTGTCCCTGGCGTCCGATTCCAGCTTGACCTGCGTGTCGGTACGGAAATCTTCCGTGACGAAAATCAGCACCGCCTCGCCGGGATTGTTGGCGCCGTACTGCGCCTGGTCCAGGGTATAACGGCTAATCTCGGCCTGCCCATTGTACCAATGAGTCACGGAAGTTTTGGGGCGCAGTGAAGTTATCGGTACTGCCGACTTTTTGGCAGCTACTATTGGCATTGCGCCTATCAAAAGGTGTATAGTGACTTTTTCAAGAGTGCACCTGGGTTTTACAGCTTTTTCATCGTATTGTTGCAGGTCAAACCCAGTTTCTGCAAGTTTTAGCGGAGCTAAAAAGCTCTAAACTACCATCTTCCCGAACCACAATCCAGAAAGAAGCCAGTAGGCACAGTATTACGCTTAGCCCAATATTGAAAAGCGCATCGCCCCAGCGATCGTTCAACAGCATCGCCAGGGTTTCGTTACTGAACGTAGAGAAGGTACTGAATCCGCCGCAGAAGCCTACCGCCAGAAAGGCCCGCACGGGCACCAATGTATCGGCGTCGCGCAGCGCTACCCAGCCCGTGAAAGAAACCCAGGATTACACAAGCCAGGATATTAGCCGCCAAGGTACCGTAGGGTAAACTCATCGAGTAGGCCGCGAGCCCCCTTCCCACGCTGTAACGGGCCAAGCTACCCAATCCACCCCCCAGAAAAATTAGAAGTAGGTTGTTCATGAGGGCAAATTAGCAGGTTTTTAGATAGTATTGTCAATTCCTTATTGTAGCGTATCCTGAGCCAGATTTAGAAAACAGCAAAGGGCTCCGATATTAGATATCCGGGCAAAGCTTCCTTTCAATAGATACACACTGACATCAATACAGAAGCTGGAAAAGTATGGAATACCACCTACTAAGCGACGAACTTTTAGTAAAACTCTTGCGGGTGGACGACGAAGATGCCTTCAAGGAAATTTATGATCGGTATTGGAAACTTCTCTTTCGAATAGCGCAGAGCAAAGTAAAAACCGATGAAGAGGCCGAAGAGCTTGTACAGGACGTACTATTAGGCATTTGGGAAAAACGAGCCGAGCAGCAGATCGACAATCTGGGTGGCTATATGTTCAATACCCTGAAATTTAAGGTCATCGACCAGTACCGGAAGCAAAGCCAGGTTGAGAAGTACCGGGATTTTGCCCTAAGTAGACCTACCCCGGAAGGGCAATCCCCGGAGATGGCACTCGACTTTTCGGAAATCATCGAAATTTTTGAAACTGCTTTGTCGGATCTACCGGAAAAAACTGCCCGAATCTTTCGGATGAGCCGCCTTGAATTCCTTTCGACGCGCGAAATCTCCACGTTGCTCAAAGTACCTGAGCGCACCGTTGAATACCACATCGCTCAAGCATTAAAATTGATGCGGCAGCAGCTCAGGGACTACCTGCCGAGCCTAATCTTCCTTATCTCGGCAACCATCTAACATTGCACTTATTCGACAAAATTTTACATCAGGATTCGGTACTATATAAATTTTCTAAGAATTCGTAAAACGAACCTGTGGTACTGTACATTTCAAACGACTGCATCCTACAACCCATAGCACTATGTCCCGTACCACATTTGCCGCTCTGCTGCACAAGTACCAAACCGGAGCTGCCACGCCATCCGAACGCCAGGTAGTCGAACAATGGTACGCGCTCCTGAAAGAGGAGCCCCGCCCGCTCAGCGAGCGCGAATGGAAATCCCTGGAGAATCGGCTATGGGCGGCCCTGAAACAAAAAGCTATGGGCAAAGCCACACCCGATGAAGCAAAAGTAGTTCCACTCTGGCAGCGTTCTGTTTTTAAGCTGAGTATAGCTGCGTCGGTCTGCCTGCTGGCGGTTTTTGGCTACGGAATTTACAAGCTGAGCCAATCGGAAGGACTACCGGTTGGGGAAATACTCTCCAAGACAGAATCCGGGCTGAAAGTAGTTCGTAATACCACGGTAGAAGACTTGGCGGTGGCCCTGGAAGATGGAAGCAAAGTGCTACTCAAACCCGAAAGTGAACTGCGTTTTACCGAACCGTTTGCCGATTCGGAAAGAACCGTGTCGCTGGACGGGGAGGCTTTTTTTGAAGTAAGCGAAAATCCTGACCGTCCATTCCTGGTCAACACCGGGGAAATTACTACTAAGGTACTGGGAACAAGTTTTTCAGTGCGAGCGCGTCCTGACGATTCCATTGTTGAGGTGGCCGTGAAGACAGGCAAGGTGTCGGTGTATGAACGTACGCCCGAAAAGTCGGTATCATCGAGCAAGAAGGGGAATGGTGTCGTGATTGGCCCCAACCATCAGGTCGTTTTCACGAAAAATGAGAAGTTGTTTTTGACGGGTCTGGTAGATGATCCTGAACCTGTACCGAAGCAGGCTTCCGAGGTGAAACCTACCTTGGATTTCGATGACGTACCTCTGCGTGAGGTATTAGGTCGGCTCGAAACGACCTACAACATAGACATCGAAACCGACAAACACACCCTCGGCGAATGTCCACTCACGGCGAGGCTTTCTGGTAAAGGACTCTACGCACAGCTAGAAATTATTTGTGCAGTTATCCAGGGCACCTACGAAGTGAAAGGAACCACCATTCTGATTAGTGGCAAGGGTTGTGAATTCTGACTTTAATCATCTATCCCTATGTAAAACCTAATTTTTAGAAAAGCCAGGTACAGAAAAAGGCTGACGATGTTGCAACCACCGCCAGCCCAACAGCCCACTCGATGATCCATCGCCGAGTCCCTTTATGAGGGTAAGGGCTTTGTTTTGCTGAATCTCTTACAATTAACAAAACGCCTAAAATTATGAAAAAATCGGTACACCGAAGTACTCTGTTACTGACGATTATGAAAATAACGCTCGCACAAATAATGGTCGCGGTTATTTTTGCTGGCACCTGTCTGGCCGTGGACGGCAATGCGCAGGACATCCTCAGCCGACCTATTAGCCTGAAAATCGAAGACACCAAGGTTCGTACCATCCTCAATTCCGTGGAGGAGCAGTGCCGGGTTCAGTTTGTTTCATAGCTCAAAGGCGATTCCCGCCAATCGAAAGATTTCCGTCAGCAAGCGGACAAAAACTAGCCGACTTCCTGAACGAGGTACTCAAACCACTCCGCGTTACCTACCGTGTCGTACAAGGTCAGATTATCCTGACCCCAATCGACGAGAAAACGGCTGTTACGGAAGTCAGTCGAGATTCCCAGGTGGGAATCCAGACAAAGAGCGTGAATGAGTTTGTCATCACCGGGAAGGTGATCGACGATCAGGGAGAAGGGCTGCCGGGAGTGAACATTCAAGTAAAGAACCAGCAAAAGGGAACCATCAGCGACAGCGACGGTAACTACCGTTTGGCTTTGGAAAATGCGCCCGAAACGCTTGTGTTTTCCTTCGTCGGCTATATTTCTGAAGAAGTAGCCGTGGGCGGGCGGACTACCCTGGACGTGACGCTCAATTTTGATCTAAAAAATCTGGAAGAGGTGGTGGTAGTTGGCTACGGTACCCAGTCGAAAACGGATGTGATCAGTTCGGTCGCCACTATTTCACCCGAAGCAGCCAGGAAGGTACCCACCACCGACATCGGCGAGATGCTGCGGGGTAAGGCGGCGGGCGTACAGGTTACGCTGGGAAGTGCCGCGCCGGGATCTTCGTCCAATATCCTCATCCGGGGACAGCGCTCGATCAATGGCGGTAATGGCCCGCTGATTATTGTCGACGGCGTTCGAGTGGGCGACATCAACGTGGTCAACGCCTCGGACGTCGCCTCGATCGACATTTTGAAAGACGCCGCCGCCCAGGCGATTTACGGTGCCAGGGCCTCCAACGGTGTTATCCTTATCACAACCAAAACGGGAGCCAGCGGCAAGCCGAAGATTTCCTATTCGGGATTTGCCGGGGTGCAGCAGATCAAACCAAATTTCGACGTATTCTCAGGGGAAGAGTTCGTCAAACTGAAAAGAGAGGCTAACCGGACGGTCAACAACGGAAACTACCTGGCCGACGATAAGATTTTTAGCCCCGATGAATTGGCGGCAATCGCCAGCGGGAACTACATCAACTGGCGGGACGAAGTACTCACTATCGCGCCCAGACAAGACCATA
This sequence comes from uncultured Cytophagales bacterium, assembly GCA_963803495.1. GTDB lineage: Bacteria > Bacteroidota > Bacteroidia > Cytophagales > Spirosomataceae > Persicitalea. The sequence goes on along the minus strand of CAWDMP010000002.1, from coordinate 4,006,008 downwards.
CGCTGAGCCTGTCGTCAGGATCGGACAAGACCAAAATTTACACCAGCGTCAACTACCAGAGCCAGGACGGGGTCATTCCCAACACCGATTTCAAAAGGGCCAACATCCGGTTCAATCTCGACCAGACGATCAACAACTGGCTCAAAATGGGCATCAATAGTTCGGCCCAGTTTTCCCGGAGGAACAATCCTGACGTCAGGGATATCCTGGCCAAGATTGTTTACACGCCGCCTTTGGGGCAAATTTACAACGAAGACGGTACTTTGAAGCTGCACCCCAATGGTTTGCAGGACGCTTTTAATCCGCTAATCGACGTCAACGAAACCAGCCGCATCACGGACGACCGAAACGATTTGTTCCGCCTGTATCTGGATATCAGCCCCTGGAAAGGCTTCAATTATCGCATCAGCGCCAGCCGCCGATCGTTCAACCAAAAACAGTTGGCTTATAACACGGCCCAATCCGTGGCCGGCGATCGGAATGGTCAAAAAGGACAAGGGAATATTGGCTACACCACGCTGAGCGAATGGCAGCTTGAAAACATTTTTAGTTATGGATTATACGCTCGGGATCACAGCCTGAACCTACCCTTTGTACAGAGCGTGATCGAAAATAATAATTCTGATTTCGATATTAATATCGCGAACCCCTCCAATGACTTAATCGGCATTTATGGACTGAGTACCGCCGAAAGTTCATGCCGTCCCTTGTGCCACCGGCGCGGTTGCTGTCTTTTGCGGGAAGAGTCGAGTACAACTACGCCCGGAAATACTACATCACCGGTTCGGCGCGGTCAGATGGATCGTCCGTTTTTGGTCAGGAAAACAAATGGGGCTTTTTCCCCGCCGTATCCGTGGGCTGGAACATCCACAAAGAGGATTTTCTGCTCAATAATGGCTTGGTAAATAATTTGAAATTCAGGGCCAGCTACGGCAGCGTCGGTAATGAAGGTATTGACCCTTACGGAAGCCTCAGCACCGCCCAGCAGCGGAATTACATTTTCGGCGATGCCGTGCGGACGGGTTACAGCCCCAGCGGCACGCTGCCCAACCCCAAGCTGAAATGGGAAACCTCCACGACGCTGAATGCAGCGGTCGATTTTGGTTTTTGGAAAAACCGCCTGTCTGGTACTTTGGAATTTTATAACACCAGCACCAAAAACCTGCTTATCAATCGATCGGTGAATGCTGTGCTGGGTTACGACAGTTTCCGGGACAATATTGGCGAGATTAGAAACAAAGGCTTGGAGTTCACCGCTAATGCGGTCGTGGTAGAAAACAACGATCTGAACGTGGAACTTGGGTTTATCTTCTTGCGCAACCGGAACAAAATTGTAGACCTGTACGGCACGGGGGAAGACGACGTGGCCAACCGCTGGTTTTTGGGGTACCCGATCAACGTGTATTACAACCAACGGGGCATTGGAATATGGAAGGAGGGGGAGGATATTGCGGGTTCGTGGATGCCCAATGCCAAGCCCGGCGATATAAAAGTCGAGGATGTGAACGGCGATGGCAAACTGGATGCGCAAGACCAGGTCATCACCTCTCAGGATCCCAACTGGCGGGGTACTTTCTCCCTCAATATGGACTACAAAGGCTTCGATTTGTCGGCCTATCTCCTCACTGTGCAGGGAATCACGAAAGAAAACCTTTACCTGAATCGCTACGCTTTCGGGGGTACTTTGCGCGGAGACCGCAACCAGATCGCCGTCGACTACTGGCTGCCCGAAAATCCTGGCGGTACCTATCCTCGTCCGACGGAAGGCAACGATCCGGCTTACGTGCAAACCATCGGCTACCAGGATGCTTCTTACGTGCGCCTGCAAACGGTTACGTTGGGCTACACGCTGCCGAACACATTTCTTTCCAAAATAAAAATGAGCAAAGTGCGGCTTTATGTTACGGGCTACAATCTGTTTACGATCACCGATTTCTTGTCGTACAGCCCCGAACTAAACGCCAGCAACTACCCCGAAGCGCGCTCGGTGGTGGGTGGATTGCAGATTAGCTTTTAATTAAAATTCCTTGCTCAAAACACTTGAAAATATACCAGTCGAAATGCGCCTTTGGCCTCTTTGATTTTCCATATAATTGAAAAAAACAATCATGAAAAAAATAATCTATTTCCTGCTCTTTTCAGGGTTCGTTTCCCTGAATACGTCCTGCTCTGACTTCCTGGAAGAAAACCGGGTGGACGCGGTCACCAACGATGTCATCTACTCGACCGCTGGTGGTTTGGAATCCGGGGCAGTAGGTCTGTACAACATTAATCGCGCTAACAAGTGGGATCGGCAGGACAACGGCCTTTTCCTGTATTGCGCCACGGATCTGGCGTTGGTCAGAACGTACAATGACAGGCAAGTTTACGGAACCGACTACACCCCGCTCCGTTTTCCCGCGACCTTTTGGGAAACGAACTACCAGATGATCGACCGGGCCAATGCCTTGATTACAAATGCCCCGAACGTCACAATGAATACCGAGGCCAGAAACGCCGTGATTGCGCAGGCAAAATTCTTTCGGGCGCAGGCGCATTTTGATCTTATCCGACTTTATCAAAACATTCTTCTGGACACGATTCCGACGACCAACGAAAATGCCTTTGACAAAGTGGTGTACAAACCCGCTGACCCGAAGGACGTTTACAAGCTGATTGATTCCGACCTCGATTTCGCCATTGCAAACCTTCCCTACAAAGTAGCGCCCGGCCGAGCAGGGCAGGGGGCGGCCCGGATGCTTCGCGCCAACAGTGCCATGTGGCAAAAGAAATGGGCGGAAGCCGCTGCTCACTGTGATGCCATTATCGGCAGCGGTACTTATAGCCTGGTGGATATTTCAAAAGTTTTTGGCCAGGACATCAATCATAGCGAAACCATTTTCAGCTACCAGTATGACCTGCTGGCGGGCGGGTCGAACAGCCTGGGCGGAGGAAACGCTCATGCCTTGGCCGCCTATTTTGTCAACCGGTATTACGAGGCTACCTCGGAAATGATTTCTGAGGTAGCGCTTGGGGGTAATACCTATGCGTGGACTGTCCCGAATGATTATCTGAAATCGCTGTACGACCAGAAAAACGACAAACGCTTCAAAAACTACTTTTGGGACGAAACCTTCATCGTGAACAATCCTTCGTCGCCCAATTTTGGCAAACCGCTCGACCCGAAGCGGTACCCGGATAATTACCGCCAGTACCATTGGAGTTTGAAGAAGTACTTCGATTTGGAAAAACCCAATGCCACCGGACAAGCTTTTAAGGATGTCATCATATCTCGCCTTGCCGAGACCTACCTCATGGGAGCCGAGGCCCACTGGCGGAGCACGGGCAACGCTACCGATCCTACGGCGCTGAACTACATAGAAAAAGTACGCGCGCGCGCCGGAATGCCCAACGTTACCAGCATAGATCAGAAAACCATTCTCGACGAAAGAGCCCGAGAACTGTGTTTCGAAATGGATCGCTGGTTTGCTTTGAAGCGCATGGGTGTACTAGTCGAGCAGGTGAACAAGTACCTCATGGTCGGCTCGAATTCCAAGAACGTTGTCAATCGTAAGATGGAACCCCACATGGTCAACCTGCCGATTCCCCAGAGTCAAATTGATTTGATGGGTACTTTCCCCCAGAATCCGGGCTATTGATAGCCCCAATAATTCGACGATTGAATTCAAAGCGCTTCATGAATAAAAACAAAGCATTTTTAATTGCACTCTTGGGCTTGATATGCTTCTCGTCCGGGAGTTTTTCGCAGACGATTTCGCCTCATCCCGTACCTAGAGGTTTCTATTCACAACAGTATACAGTGGAAGTGAACGGAAGCCCGGTGCAGGTGTTCGAAGCCAGTCCCAGGGTTCATTTTGCCAGCTTCGACTTCACGGGTGAGGTAGCTGTCAAGGTTAACGGAAAAGTAGTTAGGGAAATAGGTGTTCCGCTGCCCATCAGAGATGGGCAAGAAGATGGTTCCTCCATTTGGGAAGGCGCAGCCGTAGTGCGACCGCTTTCCCGCAATGTAAAGGCTGTGACCGACGGCAGTATGGCCACTTTTACGCTTTCCGAACCGGGGCAATACTCGGTAGAAGGACACAAAGTATCCGATTTCGATACGGATAATAAGGACATGGTACTTTTCCTGTTTGCGAACAAACCGGAAATTAACCGCCCCAAAGCCAGCGACCCCACTGTCATCTACCTCGAACCGGGCGTTCACCAACGCATTGTCGATTTGAAAAGCGTCCAAACGCTGTACCTCGAAGCGGGCGCGGTACTTTTCGGGCCAATCGACATTTGGGACGCCAAGGATGTCAAAATTCTGGGACGCGGCGTGGTATTCTACTACGGTCCGCAATCCGAAAATCACGACGATGGCTATTTGCACAAGAAAAGTTGGCATCCGCTCACCACGCATAATGCTGAGCGGCTAACCGTTGAAGGCGTGACGTTCGTGGCCCGAAGCCGTACCTGGACCATTCAGATGCATACTACCTACGACGCTACTTTCGATAATGTGAAGCTTCTGGGCGTTAACGACCAGAACATCAACGGCGATGGCTTCGACTGGAAGGACGGCGGCGGAAGGACCCGGATTACCAACTCCCTGATCCGCTCCTCGGACGATGCTTTTGCCTTTTTTACACCAAGGGATTCGGTGCCGGAACCCAATGGAATAGTCAAAGACATTACCATCGAAAACTGTGTCATTTGGCCCACGCGTGCCAACATTTTTCGGGCTAGTGGTTACGGCGACAATATCGTAATGCGGAATTGCGACATCATCCATGTGCGCAAGTCTGCTTAAGTACCCCGATCAGACTTTTCTCTGTGAAAAGCAATGATGAACAGTACGCTGTTATTTCATACTTTCTTCGAAAAGCTTCACTTGAATTGATCGTTACTTTTCTGTTGCATCGACTGGAAAAAGCGCATTACCGGAACATTGTATTCAGGAATATCAAAATGGCGGGCAAACCGTTGCCCTCGTACGTGGACGCAAAGAGTATTACTGGCGTGACTTTCAACAATGTAAGTCTAAGTGGCAAATCAGTTTCGAGCAAAAAAGACCTTGATTTTAAGGTTTTAAAAAACGAGATCAAAGATTTGAAATTCTCTAAGTAGCCAGTCCCTGACATCCGTTACGTCAGGATTTTCGGGAAAGCCCCCACCAGTTTCACGCAGCGCTACCCAGCCAGTAAAGAGCCCCAGGATCAAGCAGGCTCGTCGAGTACGTTGCCAGTCCGCGGCCTACGCCGTAGCGGGCCAGGCTGCCCCCAGAAAAATCAGAGATAGCTTGTTCAGGTGGCAAACTACCCGAAACTACTCATCCAGCCACTTTTGTCTCGCGATGTACCGGGTTTCCTATTACATCATGGTGTGTAAAAACGATCTTGGGCACACTGACCTCCCCGCGATACTTCTACGCTCAAAAATCCACCTTTTACGCGCAAAAAACGATGCTCGGGCCGAACATCGTCTTCACCCCAGCCTTGGGCGTGGGAATCGCTGACCGGGCCGGAGCCGAATTCGGTCAGCCCGGTTTCGGCATCGACCGACACATACTGCCAATGGCGGTCGCCGTTGACGACGTACATATTCTTTTGGGTAGCCAGGTACGCGCGCAACCACTTGCCTTCCGTGGAAAAGGCCTCGTTGGCGTGGTTATCAGTTTTCCGTTCGCGGTCGGGCCCGACGATGGGCGTCGGCGAGAACAGAATTTTGAAAGTAGCGTCCGAGGCTTCGATGGTTTGCTGGAACCATGCTTTCTGCGCTTCGCCCCAGATGGTCTTATCAGGCGCGTCGGGCGATTTGTTAGGCGAGCGGTATTCGCGCCCCTCGGCCAGCCAGATTTGCAGATCCTTGCCCCAGCGAAAAGTACGGTAGGGCTTGTCGGCCAACGGTACATTTTCGCGCCAGACTTTCAGGCCATCGGCGAAGGTGAGTTGACCATAGGCCGGAGAGGCCGGATCGGCGTCGTCGTCCAGTAAGTCGTGGTCGTCTTTGAGTAGATAGATTGGCGTTTTTTGGTAAAATTCCCGCAGCGCGAGCCAGGAATCCATTGCGTGCCACTTGTGCCGGGCCTTTTCCAAAGTTTTGGCCAACGGACCGGGTTTGTCGTAATACACATAATCGCCGGTCTGCAGGAAAAAGTCAGGATTCAGCCGCGCCATACTGTCGTATGTTTGAAAGCCGCGTTCGTCATCATCGTGACTCCAAAAATACTGGCAGGTCGAAGTCACCAACCGAATCGGCTTGGCCGTTTGCTCGGAGGGCGCGGTGGTGAAAGTACCGGAAGCCGTGGAGACCGTACCTTTTTCATCTGACTTGGCCTCCCACACAATCTGGTACTTTGTCCCCGGCGCCAAACCTTTGAAGGGAATCTTAGCCGTACAATCCTCTTCAACCTCAGCTTTCTGCCATTCGGAGCGCAAAGTTTCTTTACCGTTTGTGAGCGTAGCTCGCGCCCAACCACCCGCCGTCGCCACGCCGCCATCCATTTGTGCTACGGGAGCGCTTTCATCAAAACCAACTGGGTGCCGAAACACTTGCTCCTGCCTCTGATGCGTGACCGGATTGGGTTTTTCCTGCCCGCAAAGCCGCGTCCAAAGGATGGCCGAGCGGGAAGTCACTTCGGCGGTTTTGCAGCCGGTGGTGAAGTATATCCGGCCGGTTTGGGTACCGCGATTAATGGCCGGGAAAAGCTTGGGCGTATCGCGGAAAGCGAATGCCGCAAAACCAATGCCTGCCTTCTTGAAGAAGAATCGTCGGCTGGTGAAGTGTTTCGAAAGTTTCATTTTTTGGTTTCTCATTAAAATCTCATTTCTCGCCTCTTACTCTTCTCAGCTGTTTAATGTCATCCTTGCCCTTTTGTCGAGCGGTTGCCTTTTTATCTTCGATAAGATCGAGGTAGTTTATGTAGTGAATTTGAGTACCTTCTAGTGCTACTTCATTCAACATCAATCAGACTTTTTGGCTGTCTCGCCTTGCACTATGATAGAGCGAATATGCTTGAATACTTTCTCAAACTCTTTATGCCTTTGCATACTCAGTTCATAATTATCAGCTTCTTTTTCGCTGGATTTTAGTTCTTCGAATGAAGTGAATTTTTTGACTATTAACATTTTACAGTAGTTTGTGTAACATTCGTTTTCTAAGCCGACTTGCGCTAACCTTTTGGTGTATTGTTGATTCTAGTTTCCATCATTTCTCTGTGCGCTTCACTCGACGTCACACCTAACTTCCAGATCAGTTTGCAGGTGAAAGTATCATGAAGCCCTCCTTCTATACTATAAAGCTCGAAAGTATTTTCCATCAAAACGGAAGGTTCCCGATAGTCTTCCGTCTTGCAAATAAAACTGGCCTCTCCATGAGCCGAAGAGTCAGACATATAAGATCCGAGTCGGAATTGGCGATCACTTTCGTTCGAACTTTGTTGGCTTATGGTTTTTACCGAAGCCCACGTAAGTTGAATGTCACCAACAGCGCGTAGTTAAAGATTCTCGCCAATTGCCCATGTCCGTATTGACTCAACAAAACGAGCCTTCAAAGTCCCAAACTTCACATTCTTGTCAAAATAAAAACTCCGAAACTCATTCCGAAAGCGTCATTGAGCGTCTGGCGCGACACGGCATGGCGACAACTACAGATCGTTTTTAGTTGGAAACACAGCCCCGCTTCCCCACCTCCGCCGAAAGCCCAGTAGATATGAATACCGAAAGAAACAGGAAAATGGTGAATAGAATATAGAAATCAGCCTACCATTGAAATGCATTGCATCTGAAACTAATATAATTTTGGTCCCTCAACATTGTAACCACACCTCTTGACTAATGTCTCAAACCGTTCCTAGAATCAGTTCAAAAATTATTTTTGGTTGTCATGACCGTGAAGACAAACCTCTTAAGGATTCTTATTCCTAGCCTCATCTGCAATCGGGAATTCTTCTGCAATTCACCAAAAAATCCACGTAACTACCCTTATTTCCCAAAGTTATCCTTACTTTCGGAAAAATCCTTCTTCTACCCTCCCTTCATGCAAAAAACAGCTCCTCGCCACGAACTACTCAAAATTTTGGGCGTCGGCTTCGGTATTGCGGTCACCATTGGCGGCACCGTGGGTACCGGCATCCTGCGCAAGCCCGGCCCCATTGCCGAGCAACTCGGCGACCCTTGGCTCATCATGGGTCTGTGGGCGGCGGTGAGTCTGTACGCTTTGCTGGGTACTTTGTGTACCATCGAGTTGGGTACTTCGGTGCCTCGAGCGGGGGCCTGGTACGTGTACGCGCAACGCGCTTTTGGCGATTATGCGGGCTTTGTGGTGGGGCTGAATAGCTGGTTCGGTACTTGCGCGGCGCTGGGTTTTGGGGTATACACCATGAGCGAGTACCTGGCTCTGCTGCTGCCGTCGCTGGTAGGCTACGAGCCGTACCTGGCCGTGGCGATGCTGGCGACCCTGGCCGCCTTTCACTGGATCGGGCTGGCGCTGGCGAGTCAGTTTCAGAACGTCATGAGCTTTGTTAAGGCCATGGGTTTGTTTGCCTTCGTGGCGTTTTGCTATATCTACGGACAAGAGGTCACGGCCGAGCAGACGCTCGCCACGACCAGCCGCATCGCCGAAACCGGTACCTGGATCGGTCCGGTGATCTTCTCCCTGCAAGCGATTTTCTATACCTACGACGGTTGGCACACTGCCGCCTACTTCGCCGAAGAAGACCGCGACCCGACCCGCAACCTACCGCGCTCGATGATCGGCGGCGTGAGCCTGATCATCGTCATCTACCTGCTGGTCAACCTCGCGATCCTGTACATCCTGCCAATGGACGAACTGGCGGGTTCCAAACTCGCCGCCGCCGACGCCGTGCGGCTCATTTTCGGTGAGCGCTCAGGCAAATTCGTGACGCTGTTCCTGATGGTTTCGATCCTGGGCATCGTCAACGCGCAACTCATGTTCAATCCGCGGGTACTGTACTCCATGAGCCGCGACGGACTCTTCTTGCGGGCCGGGACGCGCGTCAATGCGGGTGGTACACCCTCTTTTGCCATGCTGATCACGGCGGGACTGGCTATTGCCCTGATTTTGCTCGGGAAAGAAGCCTGTGAAAAACTATCCGACATCGCTACGTTCTTCTTCGTGCTGGGCTACACGTCAGGCTTCGCGTCCCTGCTGGCTTTGCGCCGTAAGGAGCCGGATTTGCCGCGCCCGTGGAAGGTACCCGCCTACCCTGCCCTGCCGATCGTGATGCTGATTCTATCCGTGGCGTTTTTGATCGGGGCCGTGGTGCAGGACTTATCCAGCTCACAATTCGCGCTGCTGTTTTTGGTATTGAGTTACCCTTTGTATTTGGGTGTGAAGCGGCTGAACCGGTAGTTTTTATTGTCAAGAAATTATTTTATTTTCAAAATGAATCCCAGAATTACATCAAACTTTTACCAACTGAGCTTGATAAAATTGAAAATGCTGTGGTAATGGGTAGGCTTGAGCTACGGATTAGATAATTTGCTGCTTGCTCACAAAAATCAATTTTTCAATGAAAAAATATCTCCTGCTTTTATTCCTGTTGCCACTCCAACTGCTGGCGCAAAAGCCAACGCTCAGTACTTTCAAGAGCTACCCTTTCCCCACCGAACTGACCGCCACCGGACAAGATTCGAAACTGGCGTGGGCACTGGACGAGCAGGGAAAACGCAATGTATACGTCGCCGACGGCCCCAACTACAGCCCCCGAAAACTCACCGACTATCACCCAGGATGACGGACAGGAGATTTCGAGCCTTTCGATCTCGAAAGACGGAAAGTACGTCGTATTTGTGCGGGGCGGCGATCACGGCAGCAATTGGGACGATCAACTTCCCGTCAATCCGGGGGCAGCGCCTTTTGCAACGGATGTGAAAACCGTTTGCATACCTTACCGAGGTGGAGCGGCGAAGGAGTATGTCGATGGCGATTATCCGACCATTTCGCCCGATAATAAGCGGGTGGCGTTCATCAAGGGAAGTCAGGTTTGGAGCGCGCCGCTGGGTAGTCTCGATTCGGCGAAGCAGCTTTTCAAAACCCGGGGGAGCGTCGGGTCGCTGGAATGGAGTCCCGATGGTACTTCGCTACTGTTTGTCACCAACCGGGGCGATCACGCTCTGATCGGCATCTACACCGACGCCAGCACGCCCATCCGCTGGATCGCGCCGTCGTTTGGCCGGGACGCCTCGCCGCGCTGGTCGCCGGATGGCAAGAAAATTGTATTTATCAGGATGTCCGGCTCGGGCGGCGCACCGGATTCGATGCTCGTCGACCGGCATCGGCCGTGGAGCCTGTACACGGCGAAGTAGAAACGGGTACTGCCACACGCCTCTGGACCGCTCCCAAAACGTTACGTGGCTCGGTACCCTACACGCAAGGGGGTTTCAATTTGCACTGGGCGGCGGGTGATAAAATTGTTTTTACGTCCTACGCCGACGGCTGGCCGCACCTGTACTCGCTGGACGCCAGAGGAGGAACGCCGCTGCTCCTGACGCCCGGCAACTTTATGTGCGAGCACATATCGCTGAGCCCGGATAGAAAACGCCTGGTGTTCAGCGCCAATACTGGTCCCGACAAGCTCGATTCGGAACGACGGCACGTAGCGACCGTCAGCGTCGACAAAGCCGAACATGCGGGTACTGACGCCCGGCGACGGCCTGGAATGGACGCCGACCCTGGTCGAGGGCGGGACGAAAATCGCGCTCATCAGCGCCACTGCCCAGCGCCCCCCTATGCCCGCTCTTCTCGACTTGAATGGTGGTAGCAAACTGAAACTACTGGGGACGAACCTGCTTCCCGCTGATTTCCCAACAAGCCAATTAGTGGTTCCCAAATCCATAACCTTCCTTGCCTCGGATGGTGCTACAAGTACACGCCGATTTGTTCGAGCCCGCGGGTGGGGCTGACCAAAAGCCTGCCATCGTGTACATTCATGGTGGCCCTTCCCGCCAAATGCTGCTGGGTTGGCACTACTCCGATTATTATTCCAATGCGTACGCCGCCAATCAGTACCTGGCAAGTCTGGGATTTGTGGTGCTGTCGGTCAACTACCGCCTGGGCATTGGTTATGGCTATGAGTTCCAGAACGCCCCGAACAGCGGTAGTCAGGGTGCGGCTGAGTACCTCGACATCAAGGCAGCCGGGGAATGGCTGCAAAAGCAAAGCTTTGTAGATAGCAAGAAAATCGGGGTGTACGGTGGCTCGTACGGTGGATTTCTGACCGCGATGGCGTTGGCCAAGGACTCGGACTTGTTCGCGGCGGGCGTCGACATCCATGGGGTACACGACTGGGACGCTTCCGACCGGATCTCAGGTACCCGAGCCAATAAGTACGAGCAAGCACCCGACTACGAAAAAGCGATCGAAACGGCCTGGCTTTCTTCACCCATTTCGCAAATGAGTACCTGGAAATCGCCGGTACTGATCATCCACGGTGACGACGACCGCAACGTACGCTTCAACCAAAGCACCGACCTCATCAAGCGATTGGAAAAGCTAGGGATACCCCACGAAACTATGATGATCGTGGACGACACGCACCACTGGATGAAGTGGTCCAACGCCGTGAAGGTGTACCAGGCAGCGGCCGATTTTTTTGTGAAGGAGTTGAGGTAGAGTAGTACTCCTACTCCCTATTCCTTTCCAAAAACTCCTAGATCTGATAACTTCTCGCCGCCTTTGATCCCAAAATCCAACGTACGAATCGGGAATGGGATCATGACGTCGTTGGCGTCGAAGGCTTCCTTGATGTACATGATAGCCTCGTGGCGGCCTTGCAGGAAAGTAGGTTGGGCGGTGTTGAGCATCCAGATGCGGATGCTGAAATTGATGGAGCTATCGCCGAATTCCTCGTAGAAAAGCGTCACGTCCTCGTCCGTGGCACGGACGCTTACTTTTTCGGCGGCGGCAATGGCGATGTCTTTGACTTTTTGTAGATTATCGCCGTACGACACGCCCACACTCAGGTCAAGCCGACGTTTGCCGAGGACGGAAAAATTCTCGATCGTGTTTTGATATACGTCCTTATTGGGTATGATGACACGCTGTCCCTGGAAAGTGCGAATCATGGTATCGCGTAGGTTGACTTCCTCGACCACACCCATGTGGTCGTTGGAGCGTACGATGTCACCCACAGTCAACGGCCGCCGGAAAGACAGAAAGATACCCGACATGAAGTTGGCCGCGATGTCTTGAAAGGCAAAAGCCAGCGCCAAACCCAGGATTCCCGCACCCGCCAAAATCGACGTGACGGCCTGATCGAGGTTGAGCACGCTCAGCACAATAAACAACACGATTCCGATCGCCGCCGCATAAATCACCGAACCGAAAAGCGTGTTGATCGTTTCGACGTGCGAAACTTTACGGATTAATTTCAGGGCCACCTTCCTGATAAACTTGGCAACGTAAATACCCAGTACCAGGACGACCGCTGCCAACACGATATTGGGCAAAAGCTTGATAAACTGCTTAATCCAGATTATCAGTTTTTCTGAAACAAGCCGGGTGGCTTCATTGAGATCGAGATTCATTTAGTGTGCTTACAGTAGGGTATAAGAAAAGAAAAGAGGGGAATATCATTCCCCTCTTTCGACCTCGGATGCTGGACTTTTTACTTTACCATAAACACGTTTTCCACTACGAAGCGTAGGTAGTCTGGAGTTCAGCGTCCAAAATCTAATGTCCAAACAAATTAAAACGGCAGATCGTCGTCGGAGCCGCCGCTGGGGGCGAAGGACGGATTGGGCGGCGGGCCGAAGTCACCGCCTGCGGGGGCAGGGGGAGCTTGTCCTCCGGCGGCTCCCTTCTCTACCTTCCAGGTCTTCACTTCGGTGTACCAGCGTTGGTTGTACTCGCGGCTCTCGATGTCGACCGAGGCCGTGATAGCGTCACCTTCGGCCAGAGCAAACTGGTCGATTTTATCGCCCCACATGGCGATGCAGATTTTTTTGGGGTACTGTCCTTCCGTTTCGACGATGAATTCCTGCTTGCGCCAGGTACCGTTCTTTCCTTGTCCGCTCACTTCGGGCAGAATCGAGATGACATTTCCTGATATTTCCATGAATGTGTTTTTTGCAATGAGTATAAAAATAAATCCTTGCCAAAAGTAAAAATTTTGTACCGCATATCAAAAAAAGGCCGCAATCACGCGCCGCCATTAACCCATCAGCTTGAACCCTTCCCCGTGCAGGTTGACGAGCTGCACGGCCTCGTCGTCGCGGAGGTGCTTGCGGAGCTTGGTCACGTAGACGTCCATACTCCGGGCGTTGAAGTAGGAGTCATCGCCCCAGATCACTTTCAGCGCAAAACTCCGGCTCACGGGCTGATTGATATTCTGGCAAAAAAGCTTCAATAACTCCGACTCTTTGCTCGTCAGATGTACCTCGTTTCCCGCCCGGCTGAGCTGCTGCCGCTCGTAGTCGAAAGTATAGGTACCGACCGTGAACACGCTTTGCTCGGCTTCCTGTACCGTCTGCCGCCGGTAGCGCCGCAAAATAGCGTCGATGCGGAGCAGAAGTTCATCACGATCGAAAGGCTTGGTGATGTAGTCGTCGGCCCCTACCCTGAAACCCTGAATCGTATCCTCCTTCATCGATTTGGCGGTCAGGAACACGATGGGTACGTCGCGGCCACTCATGCGTACCTCTTTCGCCAGCGAAAACCCATCCTTGCGCGGCATCATCACATCAAAAATACAAAGGTCGAACGTCCCATCCACAAAGGCCTGCCAACCGGCCTGCCCGTCGGTCGCGAGTTGCGTCGGGTATCCCTTGTCCGTCAGGTATTCCTGCAACAATCCCCCCAGGTTAGGGTCGTCTTCTACGAGTAAGAGGTTGGGCATGAGGTTGTGTAATTGTCGTTTATTTGTTTATGCGTTTATTTGTTTAATCATTATGGTTTTCGTGGTCGTTGACCTTCCCTCCGTTAACCGTCTGCCCTTCCCCTTCCCCCTTCTACCCTTCTACCCTTCTACCCTTTCCAAAATTGGCAAAAATACGCTGAACACGCTTCCCTCGCCCGGCTGACTCTTGACCTCGATCGTACCCTGGTGGGCCTGCACCATTTTGCGGACGTAGCTCAGGCCGAGGCCGAAGCCTTTGACGTTGTGCAGGTTGCCGGTCGGGACGCGGTAGAATTTGTCGAAAATACGTTGCGTCTGTTCGCGGGTCATCCCCAGGCCGCGGTCGGCGACGTCGATGCGGATGCCTCTGTTTTCGTTGCGGGTACTTAAGGTGAGTTTCAGTGCTTCGGGTGAGTACTTGATGGCGTTGTCGACCAGATTGTACAGTACATTGGACAGGTGCAGCTCGTCGCCCTTCACGAGTTCTTCCGAAGCTTCGAAGTCCAGCTCGACCTCACCTCCGCGTTGCTCGATCTGCACGCTCAGGCTGTTGAGCACGCTCGTGACCACATCGTGCATGTTGACGGTACTTTCCTTTAATTTTACCTCGCCCTTATCGAGCAGCGCCATTTGCAGTACCTTCTCTACGTGGGTACCCAGCCGCTTGTTCTCTTCCCGGATGATACCCAGGTAGCGGTCGAGGCGGGCGGGCAGGTCGGGCGCGGCGAGTGAGGTACCCGTGCCGGGACGAATGTTCTCGCTGGCCATATCGGTAGCCAGGGCGATGGTCGAGATGGGCGTTTTGAGCTCGTGGGTCATGTTGTTGATAAAATCGTTTTTGATGTCCGAGAGCTTTTTTTGCTTCAAAATGGTACTTACCGCCACGTAAAAGCACACCAAAATCACGATGACCAGTACCGCCGAGCTGGCAAACATCGCGCTCATGCCGCGCAAAATATAGTTTTTCTGATCGGGAAAGTATACGTAGAGCAAGTTGTTGCCACTCAGCATCTCGCTGGGAAACAGCGACGCCTTATAGGCGGTTTGCTCCCACTCGCCCGCGTGCTGCTGGCCGGTGGTCGAAAACAGCACGTTGCGGGTATCGTTCGCTCGGCCCACTTGTGTCCTGACCGCAAATTCGTAGCGGAGCGTGACGCCATTTTGAGCCAGTTCTTTTTTCAACAGCGAATCGAGCATAAAACGATTGACGCGGTCCTCGATCGGTCGCTGGGTATACATTAGGTCCTGCATTACCTCGCGCAGCAAGTCGGCCCGGCCCGTGGGTTTGGCCTGCAAGGGCTCATAAATTTTGTCTTTGCCTTCCGGTTGCCTGGCGATTGTGGGCGGGCGGTTGCCTTCGGGCCGGATGTCTTTCATGACGCTGCCCAGCCGCTGCTCTTCGGCCAGGCGGCGGCGGATGAATTCATCGAGCCCAGCCGCGCCCTGGCTTTGGGCCTGCAAAAATTCCTCGATGATGCGCTGCTGGCGCTCAGCCAGTACCCTGAAATTGGGGCTAAGTACATCGGAAGGCGCCACTTCCATGAAGTACTGGTAGCTTACCTCGCCAGAGGGGCCCACCGAAATTTCCATGCTGGACGGCCGGCGCTCGGTAGGCGCTTTGGGCAAGGATTGCGTTACCCGACGGTCAGGCGTAGCGGTTTGCGTCTGCCGTTTTCGCGTGGCCTGATTTACCTTGGTAATTTGCTCTAACTTTGCTTCCTGCTGCTCACGCTCGATGCGGTGTTGCAGCACATACAGCATTTCCTGTTTTTCGAGCCGGTGAATGACCTGCTGCACCGATTCGGCTACTTTGTGGTTGAACTGTTCGGTACGCACCGCCAGCGCCTCCCGGATGAAGTACCATTGGAAGCCGATCAACCCGACCAAAGCCAGGCACATCAGACCCACGATACGCTGTATTTTTCTTTTTGTCATGATAAATTCAAAACCAATGCAACCTTTCCTTTCGCTAAAACGACTTTATAAAGAAAAGTAGCCCAAATGCCCGTTCAAGTCAGATGGGTCGGGCGTCCGGGCGCGTGCCATGTCACAAATCTACAAAGCACAAACGCTTTCAGGCAAGCTTTTAACATACTTTAACAGCGACAGGATTAGCCAACGACTACATTTTATAACCAATTGATTTACAAACCAAACAAACCTAAGTTAGCCATGAAAAAAGTATTCTTTCGCGCTCCTGGCCCTCACACTGGTGGCCGGTATCAGTGGCCATACGGCGGCTCGCGCTCAGTCACAAGATGAGCAGAAAAAGACGACCATCGAGGTACGGGTCACCGAACAAAAGGACGGCCGGACCAATACCTACGAGCGCAACTACCGGCTTGACCCGCTGTCCGACGCCGAACAGAAAGCGTTCATCGACAAGGTACTCGATTCGCTCAGCGTCGACGGCATGAGCCAAAAGCAAATCAGCATCAGCGTGGACGACGAGCGCAACGAGCATCGGCGGAGTCCGCAAGTACTTAGCTGGCGCGACGATGGTCATAATTTCCGCTTCGATACGCGTGAACTGCAAAACAGCATGAGAAAGATGCAAGCGGAACTGGAACCCAAGATGCGTCGGCTGCAAAAAGACCTCGAACCCAAAATGCGCGAATTGCGGCGCGAAATGGAGCCGAGCCTCAACACTTTGCGGCAAAATTACGGAATAGCTACCGATCGCTTCAACGATGCTTGGGGCAAGGACTTTGGACAGAGTAGTACCGTCCGTGGCCTGAACGCCTACGCCAACAATCCTAGCAACGGCGTGCTCAACCTACGATTCAGCGCCCCCGACAAAGGCGACGTGACCATTACCGTAACTGATGTTCAGGGCAAAGAGGTGGGAAAGAAAACAATCAAGGATTTCAGTGGTGAGTACATCGGACAAATCGACCTGAAAAAGAATACCAAAGGAAGCCTGTTCGTGCGCGTAGTCCAGAACGACGACGGCGCCGTACGGAAAGTGATGGTTCAGTAACCCCCACCTTCACCGGAGGTGGAATAAATTCAAGTGAAAAAGTACTTTTAAGCCCCATCAGGTCGGCAGATTACCAGATAATCTGCCGACCTGATGGGGCTTTTCTATTTTATAAAAATCGCGAATCCGCTACTCGTACAATTGAACCTTCGCAAATTGATCAGGCAACGGTCTGAGTACTTGAGGCCGACTGGTTCCAAGTTTTCAACTTACGTAGTCCCGGTTCCTTCTGGAATTTAAAAAAATAAGAGCAGGGCATTTATCGGTAGAAATAATTTTCTTTTTTCGTTATAAAAAACTGAATTATATTGATTTATAAATTTTTACAAGAAGCTGAGCTCAGGCGCGGGGCATGTACGCACCTGATTTCGGCTCGGTATTTTGGCATGATCCAGTGGACGTGAGTAAGTGCATTTTTGCCCAGGCTATTTTGATTCAAGTACTAAAAAAACCAAAAAATTTGTCAGGGATAGGCTAAGAATTGTAGATTTGCCAGTTCAATTCCCTTCACCAATGGCTGGGCCATTATTAATGCGACTATGCTGAATCTTGTACTATTTGGTCCTCCGGGCGCGGGCAAAGGCACCCAAAGCGAGAAAATTATCCACAAATACAACCTCGTCCATCTTTCGACGGGCGACCTGCTCCGATCGCAGATCCAGGCGGGCACCGAGCTAGGCCTGAAAGCCAAGACCCTGATGGATCAGGGCATCCTGGTACCCGACGAAGTGGTGATCGGGATGATAGACTCCAAGCTTCGAGAGCACCAGGAAGCGGCAGGTTTTATCTTCGATGGGTTTCCGCGCACTGTGAAGCAAGCCGAAGCGCTGGACAGCCTGCTGGCTACCTACGGCGAGCAGATCAACGTGATGGTGGCGCTCAAAGTACCCGACGATGAGTTGCAGAACCGCCTGCTGCTGCGGGGCCAAACCTCGGGCCGTCCCGACGATCAAAACGAAGAGAAGATCAAGACGCGCATTCACGAGTACAACAGCAAGACCATGCCCGTAGCCGACTACTACCAGCGGCAGCAAAAATTGAAAACCGTACAAGGCGTCGGGGAAATCGAACAAATTTTTGGCGCGATTTGTGAGGCGTTGGAGGGGTAGTGAGACAGTTGTTTATCTGTTTAAGGGTTTATTTGTTTAACCGTTGCCCTACCATCCCGATATTTCACTTTGTGCCTTTGAAACTTTGGTATTAAAGCACTTTGTCGCTTTGGTACTTTGTCACTTTGCCCCTTTTAGGTAATGCCTTCATCCAACTTCATAGACTATGTCAAGATCAACGCTCGTTCGGGCGCGGGAGGGGCGGGCTCGGTGCACTTTCGGCGCGAGAAGCATGTGGATAAGGGCGGCCCCGACGGGGGGGACGGCGGCCGGGGTGGCCACGTGATCCTGAAAGGCAACGTGCAGCTATGGACGCTGCTGCACCTGAAATACACCAAGCACGTGAAGGCCGACGCGGGCAAAAACGGCGAAGGCGGCCGTCGTTCCGGCGCACAAGGGAAGGATGTTTATCTGGAAGTACCACTGGGCACCGTAGCCAAAGACGCCGAAACCGGCGAGGCGCTGGCCGAGATTACGGAAGAAGGACAGGAAATCATCCTGCTGTCCGGCGGACAAGGCGGCATGGGCAACGACCACTTCAAATCGGCCACGCGGCAAACACCCGATTTTGCCCAACCCGGCGGGGAATCGCTCGAATCCTGGATCATTCTGGAATTGAAGGTACTGGCTGACGTCGGGCTGGTCGGTTTTCCCAATGCCGGCAAATCGACCTTATTGTCGGTGGTATCCGCTGCGCGGCCCGAAATCGCCAATTATCCTTTCACGACGCTAGTGCCTAATTTGGGCGTGGTAGCTTACCGCGACTACCGTTCCTTTGTTATGGCCGATATTCCCGGCATCATCGAAGGTGCTTCACAAGGAAAGGGTTTGGGGTTAAGATTTTTGCGACACATAGAGCGCAACTCGCTGCTGCTGTTCATGATTCCGGCGGATAGTGAAGATCCCACCGCCGAGTACGAGACGTTACTCAACGAACTCAGGCTTTATAATCCTTCGTTGCTAGACAAGCAGCGGCTTATCGCGATCTCGAAAATAGACCTAGTTGCCCCGGAAGAGCGTCAGGATTTTTTGAAACCATTACCCGAAGGTGTGCCGGCGCTTCTGATTTCAGCAATTGCGCAGGAAGGAATTGAACAATTAAAGGATTTGATATGGAAAACGCTGAACGAATCGTTAGCCGCTGAATAAATAGACGCCCGATAAGTTGTGCTGGAGTATTTCTTATAGCAAATTGGGCGCTTGTACTGATATTAAACAATGATACGTGAGATGAGATCTACTGTATACGGAAAACTGGTTACATGGGTCGTTTTGCTTTGCTTTTTCACCCTGAGTGCCAAAGCTCAGCTAAATCTGAGCCAGCCTGCTAACCGGACGGTACTGCAACGCGACAAAAACAACACGGCTACGGTGTACATTCGGGGCACCTACGATAAGCAGGTCGACCGCGTGGAGGTTCAGTTTCGGGCCATCAACGGAGGCAATACCTCGGGTTGGATCACGATTCAGAACAATCCGCAAGGGGGTAGCTTCGCCGGACAGGTCGACTGGACGGGCGGCTGGTACGAGATGGAAGTAAAGGGCTGGCGGGGCGATCAGTTCGTCGGCAGCACTACGCTGCCCCGCCTGGGGATAGGCGAAGTATTTATGATCGCCGGGCAGTCCAACTCCCAGGGATACCTTAATTATGGTGGTCCGGGTGCCGGCGACGACCGGGTCAACTGCATCAACTACTACAATACCTCTTCGGCGAGTGAGCTGCCGCAGCCCGCTTTTGAACACCTCGACGCCAATTCCTACATTGCGCCCCGGGGCAATTCGTCTTGGGCATACGGTCGTCTGGGCGATATTCTCGCGGGTCGGCTGGGCGTTCCCATTCTGTTTTACAACATGGGCTGGTACGGGTCGGCCATGCGCAACTGGCGCGAAAGCATCAGCGGCCCGTCCTTTTCGGTGTATAACGGCGAACCCTACCTGCCCGCCGGACAGCCCTATGCCAACATGCGGCTGGCACTTCGGCACTATGTACCCATCACGGGCGTTCGGGCCGTGCTGTGGCACCAAGGCGAATCCGACAATTTTGCCAACACGGCCGGCAGTTCTTACAAAAATGATCTGAAGGCGGTGATCAATCAGAGTCGGGGCGAGGCGGGTTTCGATCTCTCATGGGTGGTGGCCAGAGCCTCGTACGACAACCAACGCGGGTCTGACTTTACGGTCACCAATGCTCAGAGTGCTACTGTCGCCGAAACGCCCAATACCTTTTACGGGCCGGAATCGGACAAGATTCAAATTCCGCGCATCGACGGCGTCCATTTCCAGAACGATGGTTTGTGGCGTTTGGGCGAAGCTTGGGCCAATGCGCTCAACGACGATTTCTTTGCGCGTTCTTCGCCCCAAAAAGCCCAGCCCTACCCTACCATCAGCATTGCCTGTGCGGGCAATGGTCAGGTCAGACTGTCGGTAGGGGGCGGTAATTTCACTTCCATCAATTGGAACAACGGACAATCCGGCAGCAGCATCAACGGAGGAGAAGGCGGTCGTTACAAGGCTACGGTTCGTGACGGGGCTGGCCGCGTACTCTATTCACCCGAAATTATCCTGAACGGTCAGATTCAGCCCGGCACGCCTACCATCGACATCGAAGGGGGCAACACCAAGATATGCCAGGGCAGTTCGCTGGCCCTGACCGCGAACGGTGGTGACGATTTTCGCTGGAATACCGGCCAAACCGAGCGTAGAATCAACGTTAGCAATCCCAACACTTTTTCGGTGACGGCCCGTAGTGTTTATGGATGTGAAGCTACCTCCTCGGCGGTTTCCATTGGTGTCTTCGACACGCCACCACCGCCCAAGCCCGCCATCACAATCGAGGGTTCGGCTGAGTTTTGCGCCGGGGGCGTGATAACCCTCAAATCCAACGCCAGTACCAACAGTGCCTGGTCGACCGGACAAAACGGAGGCTCCATCAGCGTGCAGAGCACCGGGGATTACCGGGTGCGGGCGGTGGACAATAACGGCTGTGCCTCGCCGGAGTCGGACCCCGTTTCGATCAGAGTGAACCCGCTGCCGTCGCGGCCCACTATTTCGGCGAGCGGAAACACGACCTTCTGCGCCGACCAAAGCGTCACGCTTACGTCCAGCTACGAAGGCGGCAATACCTGGAACACCAACACCGGCGACCGCTCGATCGTCGTCAATAAGCCGGGACAGTACTCGGTGTCGGTTCGGGATGCCAAGGGCTGCGTTTCCACTTCCATTCCGGTAGAGGTCAACGTGAATCCACTGCCCGCTGCTCCCAACATCACCTCTCTGCGGCCACTTACTTTTTGCGACCGCGACTTCACCACGCTGGAATCCACGCCTTCTGCCGCTTACCAGTGGAGCAACGGTAGCCGGGACCGGCGAGTCGATATCCGCAATTCTGGCGAGTACTCTCTAATCGCCATCGATAACAATGGCTGTCGCTCGGCGGCTTCGGCCTCGATCAAGGTAGTTGCCAATCCGCTGCCGCCCCTTCCTTCGATCACGGCATCGGGCGCCACTACCTTTTGCGCCGACAAGAGTGTCACGCTCACCGCCCCGGTCGCGGAGGCTTATGTGTGGAGCAACGGTACTTCCAAGCAGGAAACGACCGTCAGCCAGTCGGGTAGCTACCAGGTACAGGTCAAGAATCAGTTCGGTTGTATCTCCGACCCATCGGAACGTATACCGGTGGAGGCCTTGCCCCTTCCCGCTGCTCCCACGGTGGTGGCGGCTGGCCGCACTACTTTTTGCGATGGTGAGCAGCTGAAATTGACAGCCAGCGGCAACGGTACTTTTCAGTGGAATACCGGCGACAGCGGGCCTTCGATTTCGGTAGGGGAGTCGGGCAACTACTCGGCTTAAGTACTGGGAAGCAACGGTTGCTTTTCTTCATTTTCTACCGCTCTTCGCATTGATGTGAAGCCTAATCCTGCGGTTCCCGTCATATCTCAGGTAGGCACCTATACGCTGGAAGCGCTTGTCGACCAGCCCGAAGAGCTTTTCGCATGGCAGAAAGACGGGCAACTGCTTCCTAACAAGACGGCTGTGATTAAGGCTACCGAGCGGGGTGCCTTCGTGGCCAAGGCCTTTATCGAGTACAGCCCTACTCTGACCTGCGCCTCCGATTTTTCTCCGGCATTCGAGTTTCTGCCCGAGGTTGGCGGCAACGGCATCAGTATTTACCCCAACCCTACCGACGACGGGATCCTTACCGTAGAAACGTTGCAAGACCTGGCCGATGCTACTATCCTCGTTTATGATTTGAAGGGTGTTGTGGTCAAAACGTTCGAAGTATCGCTTCTGAACGAACGCAAGCAGTTCGACCTATCGACGCTACCCGGCGGCATGTACCTCATCAAGATCACGACCGGCCCATTCAATGCTACCCAAAGACTCATGATCGCCCGCTAGATTTCGGCCGTCCTATTCCTGCTTGTACGCTCTTCGGGCAATCCCGGCAGTATTATTGCGTTTGTTTTAACAATTATTCCCGGTCGTAAGGCCAAGCTTTCGGAGTAATTGAGGAAATTTGCGATTTGCTGCTCATTGGCCCACACTCATGCCTATACATTGTACCCTTCTCAGAGGTCTAAGCTTTTGCCTTATCAGTCTGCTACTGGCTCAAAATGCTTTTAGTCAGATCAAGATCACCATGCCGGCCGATCGGTCGGTGTACCAGCGGGACATTACCGGACAAACCACCGTCTCCGTATCAGGTACATACCTGCAACCCATCGACAAAGTGGAGGTGCGGGTGGTACCCGTCATTCCCGGCCAGGGCATTGCCACCGACTGGCAGCTGCTGCAAGATAAAGTACAAGGGGGAATATTCAACGGCAACATCCGCCTACAGGGCGGATGGTATACGCTGGAAGTACGGGCCTCGCTGGGCGGCACCATCGTGGGCCGCGATGTGGTAGCCCGCATGGGCGTGGGTGAGGTGTTCGTCATTGCGGGCCAATCCAACGCCCAGGGCTTGTACGAGGGGCCGGGCCCAGCCGCCGTGGACGACCGCGTCAGCTATATTGACTACGACAATACCGTAAATTCGCTCTTCGATCCGCCTACGCCCGTTTTCGGGCACCTCGAATCCGACGTCACCATTGGTCCGCGCGGCCAAACCGCCTGGTGCTGGGGGCTTCTGGGCGACAAGCTCGCCCGCAAACTCAACGTCCCCGTCTTGTTCATCAACACGGCCTGGGAAGGTACATCGGTAGGAAACTGGGCCGAAAGCGCAGCCGGCAGACCCACCAGTGGCTTTGGGGGATTTCCGTATCCCGACGGTATGCCCTACGGCAACTTGCTGATCTCTACGCAGCACTATGTGCACCAGCTGGGTGCCCGGGCTATTTTGTGGATGCAGGGTGAGACGGACACCTACCCGGTCGGCAAAAGCGCGATCGCCTACCAACAGGACCTACAGTACCTCATCAACAAACTGGGAGGCGACACGGGCAAACGCATCAACTGGGTGATTGCCCGTACCTCGCGCAATGTGAACAACGTGGGGCAATCGGTCACGAGTCAGGCGGTGATCAACGGCCAGAATGCCGTCATCAACCAGCCTTTCAACAGTACTTATCCCGGTCCCGAAACGGACAACCTCTATGTGCCGCGCCCCGACGGCGTCCACTTCATCGGGCCACGAGGCCTGCAATTGCTGGCCGATGCCTGGAACAATACACTCAGCATCACCTTCTTTTCCACCATCACCCCGGTACTGCCCACCCCCACGCCCAGCCTGACGACGGCCTGCAACGCAGCCAATAGCGCCGTAGCTTTGACTTTGCCCGCAGGCTTTTCCTCTTATTCCTGGTCGACCGGCCAGTCGGGCCGTTCCATTTCCGTCAGTACGCCTGGCTCCTACCGCGCTTTGCTCAAAGACGCCAAGGGAAACGCTATTTCAAGCCCGGTGGTGACGGTGGGTAGCAGTGTCAGACCGGTGACGCCCGTGATAGTACCTGGCGGTCAGCAGCAAGCCTGCGCCGATTCGGGCTTCGTATTCACGGCCTCGGGCGGCAGCGATTATTTCTTGTGGAGCGAGGGAAGCGAAACGAAGTCCTTCAGAGCGATGACATCGGGAAGCTACACGGTGAAGGCCCGCAACGTATTTGGCTGTGAGTCGCTTGTTTCGGCGCCCGCTTCGCTCGTCGTCCGGCCGCGCCTCAGTCCGCCCCCTATAGTGCAGTCCGGCCCGTACAGCCTTACGGCCACCATTCCCGAAACCGGACTGGACGAAAAATACGAATGGCGCCTCGACCAACGCTTCCTTAAATCAGAGTCTCCGACAATCAAGATCACCGAGTCGGGCGACTACGCCGCGCGGGCGCGGTCGACGTTTCGACTCGGCAGCAACAGCCTCACCTGCTACTCGGCCTATTCGGCGCCGTTTGCCTACACCCTGACCGAGAACGATGGCGTGGTGATATTTCCCAACCCAACCAACGGCGGGGCCATCTACATCGAGACGCTCAACGACCTCCCCAATGCGGAAGTGGCGTTCTACAACGCCAATGGCTCCATTATCCGCAGCCAGCAATTTCAACTCCTCAACCAGCGCCGTACCATCGACGCCAGTACGCTCACCCCGGGTGTGTACATCGTGCGGGTGCGGGCCGCCGGACTCGACGTTACCAAGCGTATTGTTATTGACCGATAAAACTGGCTTTTGCCAATAGTCGGCCGGGATGGCCGATTCGCCCGCTTTTCTGCTTCTCAAATCACCGATACCGTGTTTGGTTGGTAAACTTGTACCTAGTAATTTTGATCCTTTGAAAACATCGGGCAACAGGACCGAATTCCTGAACAATTTGCCCTTACGAGTCGTTGAAATTGAGTACCATGAACACCAGCTATCTTCCATCCGGTTTTCTGCCTATCATCGTCCAATTCGTGCTGGCGCTGGGCTTTATCGTTGTTACGATGATCGTGACGCACCGCATCGGCCCAAGTCGAAAAGGCAAAGTGAAGGACGACCCATTCGAGTGTGGCCTCGAGGTAGTCGGTGACGCCCGGACCCCTATTTCGGTCAAGTACTTTCTGGTCGCCATTCTTTTCGTTCTATTCGACGTAGAAGTGATCTTTATGTACCCCTGGGCCGTCAATTTCAAGAAGCTGGGCATGTTCGGCTTTGTGGAAATGCTGCTTTTCATGGCGCTCCTGCTAGCTGGTTTTTTTTACATCATCAAGAAAGGCGTATTGAAGTGGGAGGAGTAGATTTAGTTAAAAATTGATAGTGGAAAGTTGATAGTCGCTTTTTCAAAGATAGGGTAACTACCTAATCTTCACTATACATTATCCATTCGATAAAATGAAACAAGTAGATATAGTAGAAGCCCCGGAAGGCCACGCCGGCTCCGGTTTTTTTGCCACCTCGTTCGACGAAGTCATCGGGATCGCGCGTAGCAATTCGCTGTGGCCGCTGCCGTTTGCCACCTCCTGCTGCGGCATCGAGTTTATGGCCACCATGGGCTCGCACTACGACATCGCCCGTTTCGGCTCCGAGCGACCCAGTTTTTCGCCCCGGCAGGCCGACCTGCTGATGGTGATGGGTACCATTGCCAAGAAAATGGCGCCGATCCTGAAACAAGTATACATCCAGATGGCCGAGCCCCGCTGGGTGCTCGCGATGGGAGCCTGCGCTTCCAGCGGTGGTATATTCGATTCGTACCCCGTGCTGCAGGGCATCGACCGGATCATTCCCGTCGATGTGTACGTTCCCGGCTGTCCGCCCCGGCCCGAGCAAGTACTCGAAGGCCTCATGCAGGTGCAGGAACTGACCCGGGGCGAATCTTTGCGCCGCCGTGACTCCGAACAATACGCGGAATTGATGGCGTCCTTCAATATTGAATAATCTGCCCTTATGCTGACCAACCAGGAAGTTGCCGAGGAACTGTTGAAGGAATTTGGCGGAGATGTGTTCGATTTTGAAGCACCTTACGGGATGTTGACGCTCACCACGACCCGTGATCAGATCATCCCGATGTTGAAGTTCCTCTTCGACCACGAGAAGCTACGAGCCAACTTCTTGACCGACCTCACGGGTGTGCACTACCCCGATACCAAGGGACTCGAATTTGCGGTGGTATATCATGTACACAGCCTGGTGCACAATTTCCGGCTGCGGATCAAGGTATTCCTGGCGGAGGATGACGTCAACATCCCCACCGCCACGACGGTGTACGAATCAGCCAACTGGATGGAGCGCGAAACGTACGATTTCTTCGGCATTCAGTTCGAAGGCCATCCGAATCTGATTCGCATCCTGAATATTGAAGAAATGGATTATTTCCCGATGCGCCGCCAGTACCCGCTCGAAGATAATACTCGCGAGGACAAGACGGACGCGTTGTTTGGACGGTGAGGTCAATGATAGAATTTTGAATGATAGAATGATAGAATAGGCGTTTTCCTTTTATTCTATCATTCTATCATTCGCTCATTCAAAATTAGAATGGAAGAAACGCAACTAGTACCCAGACCGAAGTCACCCACGCGCGCCGATCAACCGGAGTTGGTGGGTGAGCTGACTACGCTCAACCTCGGCCCGACCCACCCGGCTACGCACGGGATTTTTCAGAACATCCTGCAAATGGATGGGGAGAAAATCGTGTCGACCGAACAGACGATCGGTTATATTCACCGGGCTTTCGAGAAAATCGCCGAGCGCCGTCCTTATTACCAGATCACTACGTTGACCGACCGGATGAACTATTGTTCGTCGCCGATCAACAACTTGGGCTGGCACATGACGATGGAGAAGTTCCTGCAGGTGGAAGTACCCAAGCGGGCGCAGTACATCCGGGTCATCATGATGGAGCTGGCGCGCATCTCCGACCATCTGATTTGCAACGGCATTTTGGGCGTAGATACCGGGGCATTCACCGGCTTCCTGTACCTGTTCGAAAAGCGAGAGGAGATATACGAGATATACGAAGAAATGTGCGGCGCGCGCCTCACCACCAACATGGGCCGCCTTGGCGGTATGGAGCGCGACCTGTCTACGGTAGCGATCGAGAAGCTGCGGGCGTTTATCAAATCGTTTCCACCCGTGATGCGGGAATTTGAGCAGCTGTTCAACCGGAACCGTATCTTTATGGATCGCGTGATCGATGTCGGCGGTATTACGGCCGAGCGCGCGCTCAACTACGGTTTTACCGGCCCCAACCTGCGGGCAGCGGGTGTCGACTACGATGTACGGGTGATGAATCCTTACTCTTCATACGAAGATTTTGATTTTGACATCCCAATCGGACAAAGCGGCGATACCTACGACCGTTTCATGGTGCGCAACAACGAGATTTGGGAGAGTATGAAGATCATCGAGCAGGCGCTCGAGAACCTACCCGCTGGCCCCTACTACGCCGACGCGCCGGAATACTACCTGCCTCCGAAAGACGACGTGTACACAAGCATGGAAGCGCTCATCTATCACTTCAAGATCGTGATGGGTGAAATCGACGCTCCGGCTGGCGAAATTTACAACGCCGTGGAAGGCGGCAACGGGGAGCTGGGTTTTTACATGATCAGCGACGGCGGGCGCACTCCCTATCGTTTGCACTTTCGTCGGCCGTGTTTTATCTATTATCAGGCTTTTCCTGAAATGCTCAAAGGCGCTACCCTATCCGATGCCATCGTCATCATGAGTAGCCTCAATGTTATCGCGGGTGAGTTAGATAGTTAACAATTATTAGTGAACAATATCAAGTTTGCTGTTGCGGGTAACCACCACTGTTGAAAATCGAGATTTATTTAATATTTGATAGAATTGTGAGCATCCTTATTCACTATTCCTTATTCACTTTTCACTAAATGGAAGTAGCCGAACCCATTGCATTTACGCCCGAGCGGCAGGCGCGCGTGGACCAAATGATTGCCAACTACCCCGAAGGCCGCCAAAAGTCGGCCTTGCTGCCCGTGCTGCACGTGGCGCAGGATCAATGGGGTTGGTTGAGTAGTGAAGTCATGGACCACGTGGCCCAGCTCCTCGATATCCAGCCTATCGAAGTATACGAGGTGGCAACGTTTTACACGATGTTTCACCTCAATCCCTTGGGCAAGAACGTGATCGAGTATTGCCGCACGGGCCCCTGCTGCCTGATGGGCGCGGAAGGTGTATACGATCATTTGCAGGCAAAGCTCGGCATTACGACCGGAGAGACTACTCCCGACGGGCTATTCACTTTGAAAGAGGTGGAGTGCCTGGCCGCGTGCGGCTGGGGGCCGGTGTTTCAGATCCGGGAGAAGTACTACATGAATCTGACCAACGATAAGGTCGATTCTATCATTGAAGAATTGAGCCAATAGCCATGGGAAAGAAGATATTATTAGAACACGCCCACATCGAGGGCATTGAAACCTTCGATGTGTACCGCAAGAATGGTGGCTACGAAGCCCTCGAAAAGGCGGTCAAAACCATGACGCCCGAGGCCGTGGTAGAGGAAGCCAAGAAGTCGGGCGTACGCGG
Source organism: uncultured Cytophagales bacterium (assembly GCA_963803495.1). Taxonomy (GTDB): domain Bacteria; phylum Bacteroidota; class Bacteroidia; order Cytophagales; family Spirosomataceae; genus Persicitalea. The sequence continues at coordinate 3,977,626 of CAWDMP010000002.1, read as the reverse complement.
CCGGGGTGGTGCAGGATTCCCAATGGGAATGAAGTGGGGCTTTTTGGCTAAGCCGGAAGGCGTCCCACGCCACTTGGTCTGCAACGCCGACGAGTCGGAACCAGGTACCTTCAAGGATCACTACCTGATGAAAACCATCCCGCACCTTTTGATCGAAGGGATGATCATTTCCAGCTTTGCGCTGGGCGCCAATAAGTCATTCATCTACGTGCGCGGTGAGCTGATGTACGTGATCGAGATTTTACAAAAAGCCATTGCCGAAGCGAAGGCGAACGGCTTTCTGGGAAAAAATATTCTGGGTTCGGGTTACGATCTCGAACTGATCGTGCATCCCGGCGGCGGCGCCTACATTTGCGGCGAAGAAACCGCTCTACTCGAATCATTGGAAGGCAAGCGAGGTAACCCGCGCAACAAACCTCCTTTTCCGGCGGTAAAGGGCCTTTATCAGCGCCCGACGGTTGTCAACAACGTGGAATCTATTGCCAATATGGTATGGGTAATCAACAACGGCGGTGACGCCTACGCGGCCATCGGTGTGGGCCGGAGTACCGGTACCAAGCTCATTTCGGCTTCGGGACATATCAAGAATCCGGGTGTGTACGAAATCGAGTTGGGCCTTCCCGTAGAAGAATTCATGAACTCGGATGAGTACTGCGGGGGCATTCGTGATGGTCACTACCTGAAAGCACTGGTGGCGGGCGGCTCGTCCGTTCCGATTATTCCGGCCAACCTGGTGTACAAGACCGCCGAAGGAAATGATCGATTGATGAGTTACGAGTCGCTGTCCGACGGTGGCTTTCGCCACAGGTACCATGCTGGGCTCGGGAGGCTTCATCGCTTTCGACGAAACCGCTTGCATCGTACGCAATACCTGGAATTTCTCGCGATTTTATCATCACGAATCCTGCGGGCAGTGCAGCCCTTGCCGCGAAGGTACCGGCTGGATGGAGAAAGTACTGCACCGCATCGAGCACGGCCACGGCAACATGCGCGACATCGACCTGCTGGTCGACGTTGCGAAGAAAATAGAAGGAAATACCATCTGCCCGCTCGGCGATGCCGCCGCCTGGCCCGTAGCCAGCGCGATCCGCCATTTCCGCGAAGAGTTCGAGTGGCACGTTACGCATCCCCGTCGAAGCCACACGGCCGGGAGCAGTGTATATGGGAGAAGCAATTTTAGTATAATTTTGAACGATTGACGGGGCCGCCCACGTGGTGATAGAATGATAGAAGCTTGCGAACGCTTATTCTATCATTCACTCATCGCACCGGCGACCCGGTCTATCATTGATAGCATGGAACAAGAAACAAAACCAGAATTATTGAAAGTCACCTTCGACGGCATTGAAGTCGAGGTAGAACCGGGTACTACGATCATGCAGGCAGCCCGGCGCATCGCCGAGGCCGATGCCAGTCAGGGGCACCTAGTGCCACCTGCTATGTGCTACTACAAGCCCCTGGAAGGCAGCGGCGGCAAATGTCGTGCCTGTTTGGTGAAGGTAGCTCAGGGTTCATCCAAGGACACGCGCCCTATGCCGAAACTCGTACCTTCGTGCATCACGATGGCTGCAAGACGGTATGGTGGTCGAGAACTTCACCAATCCCGAAGTACTTGAAGAGCGCAAAGCGATCGTAGAGTTTTTATTGCTCAATCACCCGCTCGACTGCCCCGTGTGTGATCAGGCAGGTGAATGCCACTTGCAGGACTTCGCTTACGAGCACGGCTCCTCGGCCCAGCGTTACGAAGAAGAGCGCCGGACGTTCGAGAAGCACGACATTGGCCCTTACATTCAGCTGCACATGACGCGCTGCATTCTGTGCTACCGCTGCGTGTATACCGCCGATCAGATTACCGAGAAGCGGGTACATGGGGTACTGGGCCGGGGCGATGCGGCCGAGATAAGTACCTACATCGAGAAGGCGATCGACAATGATTTCTCAGGCAATGTCATCGACGTTTGCCCGGTCGGCGCACTGACCGATAAGACCTACCGCTTCAAGAACCGCGTGTGGTTTAGCAAGCCCGTGGACGCGCACCGCGATTGCGACAAGTGCAGCAGTCACGTGACGCTATGGTACCGGGGCGAGGAAGTGATCAGGGTCACGGCCCGCAAAAACGAGTGGGGCGAGGTGAACGAATGGATTTGCAATACCTGCCGTTTCGAGAAAAAACAGACGTCCGATTGGGTCATCGAAGGCCCGACCAAGGTACTTCGGAGTTCGGTGGTATCGGCCAACAAGTACCGCGCCGACACGATCAAGAAACCTGATTTCGCGTCTACGTCTCGCCAACTCGCAATACAAGCCCATCGACGATTCACGCCCTTTCATCACCGACGAAAGTACCGTGCGTCAGTTGAGCATCGATAACAATAAGAAAGCGAACGAAAGAACACGATTTGAGAATCAGGAAAACTAAAAATGTGTAATCATTGAATTGTGTAATTGTTTAACTGACTAGAACAAACAATTACACGATTCAACACCTCAACACCATCAAATGGAATTAACTCCTTTCATCATTAAAGCCATCATCATTCTGGTCATTTTTGGCCTGACGCTGTTGATCGCCATGTACTCAACCTGGGGTGAGCGCAAGGTGGCGGGCTTTATTCAGGATCGCCTCGGGCCCGACCGCGCCGGTCCGGGTGGTATTTTGCAGCCGCTGGCCGACGCGGGCAAAATGTTTTTCAAGGAAGATTTTATTCCTGCCCAGGCCAACAAATGGCTATTCATTGCCGGCCCCTGCCTGGCGATGCTGACGGCCCTGATGGCGAGTGCTGTCATTCCGTTCGGCAGTACCATCATCTACGATGGCGTCGAAGTAGCGGTGCAGGCCGTCGAAGCAAACATCGGTATTCTGTATATTTTTGGTGTCGTGGCGTTGGGCGTGTACGGATTGATGATCGGTGGCTGGGCCTCCAACAATAAGTTTTCGCTGCTGGGTGCTATTCGCGCTGCTTCGCAGAACATTAGCTACGAAGTAGCCATGGGCATGTCGATCGTTGCGATCATCATGCTGAGCGGCTCGCTCTCCATTGGCGATATAGTGTCGCAGCAACACGGTGGCAACTGGAATATTTTTTATCAACCCCTGGGCTTTATCATCTTTCTGACCTGCGCTTTTGCCGAATGCAATCGTACGCCCTTCGACCTACCCGAGTGCGAAACCGAGCTGATCGGCGGCTACCACACGGAATACAGTAGTATGAAGTTGGGCTTTTTTCTCTTTGCCGAGTACATCAACATGTTCGTGTCGTCGGCCGTCATTGCGGCCCTTTATCTGGGTGGCTACAACTACCCTGGTATGGATTTCGTGTACGGCCTGTTAACCGATGCCTTCGGTAATGTAGCAGGCCACAATGTAGCGACGCTACTGGGTACTGCTGTATTCTTTGGCAAGGCGCTTTTCGGGGTATTCTTTTACATGTGGGTGCGCTGGACATTGCCCCGCTTCCGTTACGACCAATTGATGAATCTGGGCTGGAAAGCGCTCATTCCTTTGGCTATGTTCAATATCGTCATCACGGGCTTGGCCGTTATTTTCATCGAGCCAGCACTGACGGCCATGCTTAGATAAAGTTTATGAGTCAAAAGTTTATGACGGGGCCGCCCGAGCGGTTCAAAGTTTCTGGAGAGTGAAAAACCTACTGTTTTAATTCATCCATTCGAATGAGGACTCATAAACTCATACACTTTAAACCTTAAACTCCAAAAAAATGCAATTAACCAACCGATCCAAGCAAGTAAGCAATAAGGAAATGACGTTTGCGGAGCGGATTTATTTGCCCGCGATCGCCACGGGATTGGCGATAACAATCAAGCACTTTTTCCAGAAAAAAGTCACGATCCGTTACCCCGAAGTGAAGCGTTACTTGGGACCGGTTTTTCGGGGTCGTCACGTGTTGAAGCGCGACGCCGAAGGTCGCGAGCGCTGTACCGCCTGTGGACTATGCGCGGTAGCGTGTCCGGCCGAGGCTATCCAAATTGTGGCCGAAGAGCGCCAGAAAGGAGAAGAAAATTTGTACCGGGAAGAGAAGTACGCCGCTATCTACGAAGTGAACATGCTGCGGTGCATTTTTTGTGGCTTGTGCGAAGAGGCTTGTCCTAAGCAAGCCGTGTACCTGCGCCACGACGAGTTCGTGCCTGTGTTCACCGAGCGCGATCAGGTGATTTGGGGCAAAGACCTACTCACCGAGAACATGAACAACCGGTACCTGCGCAAAGCTTGGACTAAAGAAGAAGCCCACGAGCAAGACCTGTCTGGAAGCCCAGGGCGATCACGCCGAAATCGTACCGAGAGCTATTCCCTGAACCGGAATCCAATATTCATCATTCCTCACTCATCATTCCAAAAAGTGATCCCCGCTACCCTTTCCATATTTTACTTTCTGTCGTTCCTGACGGTACTGAGCGCGCTCATGGTGGTTTTTTCGCGTAGCCCCATTCACAGCGTACTGTACCTTATTCTAACCTTTTTCTGCTTATCCGGGCATTATATACTATTGAATGCCCAGTTTCTGGCAGTAGTCAACATCATCGTCTACGCGGGCGCGATCATGGTACTATTTCTGTTCGTGATCATGTTTCTGAACATGAAAGAAGACGAGAAAGACCTGGTACCCAATGTGACCAAAATTGCGGCTGGCATCGTAGGGGGTACCCTATTCGTCATTTTGTTTGGTGCGTATCGCAAGTCGACGGTAGGAGGTTACGAGCCAGGCTCATACGACTCACAAACGGGTATGGTCGAGAGCCTGGGACAAGTACTTTTCCGGGATTACCTGCTTCCTTTCGAATTGGCCTCCATCCTGTTTCTTATCGCGATGGTTGGTGCGGTTATGTTAGGTAAGCGAGAGCTGGGCGAGCGGCACTTTTAGGCCCGAGCACCAGTGATAGCGGATCAGCCACAGCCGGAACAGACCAGACTCGCATCGCCGCTCAGGTTGCGAGACTTCTGGCTTATCCTGATCGCTAACGGGTTATTTGCGCTTTTTACCAATCTTCTTATTTTTTTCGGCGCGCCTAGTCCGCCCAAAGAATCCGCCAACCTCTGGCAATCGCTTGCGCTGGGGTTGACCGTTTATGCGGTTCAAGTTAGCCTGATCATCTATCTCGTCAAGAGATACGCCCGCACGCGCTGGCTCAGCCAGGCGTTCGATTCTCGGATTTGACTCGTGGGCGTTGGTGTCGGGCTGGTACTTTGGCTCGTTGTCAATGCCTTTTTTACTACAAGCTTCCCGACGCCGAAGCGGAATTGAATTCTGCCCGAAGTTTCAAGAGATTCGGTTTCGTTTTTTTGCTCAATTCCGTGCCGGGTGCCCTGATCGAGGAATTCCTGTTCCGCTACCTGCCCGTGCGCTACGCCGAAAGCAAGCTACTTAGCCGCCAACGTACCTGGCAGCTTTTCCTGTTGGTGCTCGTTTTTTTCACGGCTACGCACATTCCGGCCTACCTTTGGCAATACCGGCTACCGCTCGAAGCATTGTGGAGTCCTTTCGCGATGGGTGCCGCTTTCTTTTTTGTTTACTACGCTACCCGGAATCTGCTGTTCACTTCCCTGTTTCACGCCTTCACAAACCAGGCGTGGGTACTCTTTGGTCCGGCGTCGTTCAAAGACTACTCATTCGTCATTATGGTGAGTATCCTCTGGTACTTCTGGCGTACCAAGCGGTCGGTTGGGTAAGTCGGATCAGGTCAAACGTTGCGCCTGTTTACCGACTCCGCCAAAAACTTGCCGCAGCTTACTCAAAGATGTATGTCAGCCGTTACAGCTATTCCTTTGGGTTCCCCGTTTTCGATCCAATTAATCCGTGCTTGGTAATCACCTTGGGGCATTTTCAGCAAGGTTGTCGCATAGAAAACGCGGTCGACTTTTTCCGATATTGCATCCAGTAACCAACTCCGGCGAGCATTGAGGCCCAGTATATAAAATTCGGAACTGTCGATACGGTTCTCGAAAGTAAGGTACAGACTTTCTTCTTCGACATGAGCAGGCACATTTCTGACCTCAAACTCCATAGTGTTATAAATATGATCGTTCGTCACATCAGAGGCGAGAATAACATGTGAGGTAATCGCCGCCCCGGAAGGCTCGTTAGTCTGATGCCATCTTGCGATCATGGATTGTCCGAAGTACTCTGGAAACGTGTAATGACGATAAAATTCGGGGGAGGGGTCAACCAAATTTGAATATTGATGTAAAAATTTATGGTGGTGGGTATAGTTATAAGTATCGGCCTTAAGCTTTTTTTCTAATTCCTGGACCGTGCTACCATACTTAATATACGAATAGCCGCTGAGTACAGTACTTCCCATGACCATCATCCCGACGAGTACACTTCTTCCGCGTCTTTGGCTTCCAGCCCAGCGTAGCAGCATCAGATATATCAATATCAAGATACTCAGCGCGTAAATCTGAAATCTCACCGCCGACATCGTGGAAAGATCCCCCGCCGACCGACCGACAGCGATCATAATGCCCGAAGCCATCACTCTCAAAAAGCAAAGGTCGATAAGCGAAAACATTTTTATCAAAATGAAAAGCAATTCGGCCTGATCCTCAATCAATTGCTCGATGAAAGTATCGGTAATTTTACCCTTCACGAAATTTTTCTTCATCGTCGGAATGCGCACTTTTTGCGCCATTACGTTCATGCCCAGGTAGTTCAGCACATCGGTCAAGTGGCTTAGGCCCAGGGCATTTCCCATTACGCCGTCCGAAAGCCCTACCAGCGCGCACTTCTTGTTTAGCAGCGGGCTCGGGTAGCTCAGCCCATCCAAAAACGCCTTGAACACGCCGGGAAAAGAGCTATTGTACTCAGGCACAACGAAGACGAACTTATCCGACGCTTCCACCAAATCGTGCAAGCTATTGAACTGCTTATTCTGCCCGGCACGGTCATACAAGGCAGTGTAGGTAAAGTCGGCCGGCAGTTTTGCCAGATCGAGAATTTGGTTCTCCGCCCCACGACGGGCAAGTAATTGTCGGTAGTAGTGCGATAGCTCGATGGTCTTGGAAAGCGGGCGATTGGTACCCGCGACGATGGTAATCATTTCGAATCGTTTCTGATTTTTTGTTAACAAGGGAAACCGGGGATAAATAGTTTAATAAAAGTCAGTGCCATCCACCGCGTTCAGGGTACTTAGCGTTTGTAGAAAAGCGTTTGTATATTGCCATTCACCGTCGTTAGCCCAAAGAACTACCGCCTATTCAGATCAAAAAAATGTCGCAATCTTTTCATGACCGCCGGGGTTTCCTCAAAAAAAGTGTCCTGGTTTCGCTGGCCTCGGCGCTGGGTACCCAGGTCGCTTTTGCCGATAAAATGCCGACGCACTACACGCCGCTGATTTTGGAAGACGGTGAACTACCCGCCGGGAAAGACAAAAATCTGATCGTGCTCAGCGACCGCCCCTGGAACGTCGAGACGCCCCCGCACCTGCTCGACGATGCCGTGACGCCCGCCGATAAGATGTTCATCCGCAACAACGGCAATCCGCCCGCCGCCGTGGACCTCAAAACCTGGACATTGACCATCGAGGGCGAATCGGCGCGGAGCAAGAAGGTGTTCACGTTGCAGGATCTCAAAACTAAATTCAAGCACTACACTTACCAACTCACCCTGGAGTGCGGTGGCAATGGCCGCAATGGCTACAACCCACCCGCATCGGGCAATCAATGGAGCGATGGCGCCGTGAGCTGCGCCGAGTGGACGGGCGTCCGCCTGAAAGACGTACTCCAGAGCGTGGGGATAAAATCCGACGCGGTGTACATCGGGTACTACGGCAACGACACGCACCTCAGCGGCGACCCGAAGAAAGAACCGATCTCGCGCGGGGTGCCTATGCGCAAAGCGCTGGAAGACGAGACGCTCCTGGCCTGGGCCATGAACGGGCAGGATATCCCGATCATGCACGGGCCGCCGCTTCGGCTGGTCGCGGGTGGTTGGCCCGCTTCCGCCTCCGGCAAGTGGCTCAACCGGATTGTGATCCGAAACAAGGTACACGACGGCGAAAAAATGGGCGGCGATAGCTACCGCGTCCCGGCCTATCCGGTAGCGCCGGGCACTGACGTGCCGGACGAGGACATGAAAATTATCGAATCTATGCCCGTCAAGTCGCTCATCACCTACCCGCGTTCCGGGCTGATCCTGGAAACCAGCCAAAAGCTGACGCTGCGTGGCCACGCCTGGGCGGGTGATTTGGCGGTAAAAGACATGAGCGTATCCGTCGACTACGGTGCTACCTGGCAGGCTTGCGATTTAAAAAAACCCAAGAACCGATTGGCTTGGCAGCACTGGTCGGCCGATGTGAAGTTTCCGGGCAAAGGCTACTACGAGGTATGGGCCAAAGCCACCGATACCGAAGGAACATCGCAACCGATGGTCATTCCCGCCTGGAACCCCAAGGGTTATATCAATAATGCCTGTCACAGAATCGCGGTGAAGGTTGTGTGAGGTTGTTTATTCGTTTAATTGTTGATGTGTTTAGGCCTTTGAATTACCAAAAATCACACTAACTGTCCCACTTTCATGCAAAACTTTAAATTCCATGTAATGAAAAAAATTCAAGTATTTTTCTTCTGGCGTCTGGTGCTGTTTGTTGCGGCGGCCTTCCGTACTACCTCCGAACGCGTTATTGTTCGGAAACAACCATCCAAGTACCCGTCGACACGACGAAGCAGGGGATCGACCCGGCGACAGGTTTTGTAATTGCCGATGGATTCGAACTGGTACGCGCCAATTGCACCGGTTGCCATTCCAGTAAGCTCGTGACGCAGTACCGCGCGACGCGTGAGGTATGGCTGGAAAAAATTCACTGGATGCAGCGGACCCAAAATCTGTGGGATTTGGGCGAGTCTGAACCTAAGATCTTGGACTACCTGGCAAGACACTACGCCCCGAACGATCGGTACGAGCGCCGTCAACCTTTGAAAGACATCGAATGGCACACGTTGGAAAAATCAACAGCCGGTAGCAAGAAACAATGATTTCAAAAAAAGCGAAATACGCCCTCAAAGCCCTGAAAGTCCTGGCCGAAAATTACGGCAAGGGGCCAATGCTTATTTCGTATATCGCCGAGCGTGAAAAAATCCCTCGCAAGTTTCTCGAAGCCATTCTACTGGACCTGCGCAACAGCGGTATCCTGCAAAGCCAGAAAGGCAAAGGCGGCGGGTACTTGCTCAGGGTACCACCGGGGGAGGTGAAATTCTCCAAAATACTGCGCGTCATCGACGGACCGATCGCGCCCACGCTCTGCGTGTCGCTGTTTTTTTACGGCAAGTGCGCCGATTGCGCCGATGAAGAGGCCTGCACCTTACGCACGGTCATGGAAAAATGGCGCGACGCCAATCTAGCCGTCCTGGACCAAACCACCCTGACCGACCTGATGCGTAACCCTGATTTTGTGTAGGTACTTCACTAAAAGAAGAGGGCGCGGATGAATATTCATCCGCGCCCTTTTCTTTTGGGTATTTATTGGTCAAGGGATTGCCACCACCCCCCGGTAATTTCATCTGTACGCTAGATTCATTTTCACCCTTTCCGGCAATACAAAGAAGTCCAAAGTCAAGCGTCCAAAATCTAACGTCCAGCATCAAGCATTCAGGCAACCGGATTGGCCAATCGCGATGCGATGCCGTCGTGAATTTGGGTCAAAGTTTCTTCCAATCCGTACTCCCAATCCCAACCGGGATAATGCGACTTGAACTTCGTCAGATCACTTATGTACCAGATGTGGTCGCCGGATCGGTTGGTTTCTGAGTAGGAATAAGACATTTTTTTACCCGAGATTTTTTCACAAAGCGCGATGCCTTCCAGCATCGAGCAATTGGCGAAGCGTCCGCCACCCGCGTTGTATACCTCACCGGGACGGGGATTTTGGTAAAAATGCCAGAACATATTTACCAGATCGTGGCTGTGAATATTGTCACGCACCTGCTTGCCTTTATAGCCAAAGATGGTGTAGTGATTGCCGGTGATGGCACACTTCATCAGGTAGGCCAGGAAACCGTGCAACTGGGCCCCCGAGTGGTTAGGGCCCGTGAGGCAACCGCCCCGAAACACCCCCGTTTTCATGCCGAAGTACCGGCCGTACTCCTGCACCATCACATCGGCCGCTACCTTGGAAGCCCCAAAAATAGAATGCTTGGTTTGGTCGATACTATGCAGTTCGTCGATGCCGTTCTCGAAGTAGGGGTGGTTCTCGTCGATCTCGTAACGGGTTTCCAGCTCCACCAAGGGCAGGCTATTGGGATTATCGCCGTAGACTTTATTGGTGGAGGTAAATATGAAAACGGCCTCAGGGCAGTTGAGCCGCGTCATTTCCAGCATATTGATCGTACCGACGGCGTTCACGCCAAAATCGGTGAACGGCTCACGCGCGGCCCAATCGTGGCTGGGTTGCGCGGCGGTGTGCACGATCATCTTGATGTCGGCACCGTACTCCTTGAAAATGGGCTCCAATTGGCTCACCTCACGGATGTCGGCGCTATAGTGCTTGTAGTTACTATATGCATCCTCGATGCGGTTGCGGTTCCAGGCGGTGTTGCCGTCCTCGCCGAAAAAATACTGGCGCAGGTTGTTGTCCACGCCGATCACCAGGTCGAACTTATCGGCCAAAAACGCGACCGATTCGCTGCCAATCAAACCCGCCGAACCCGTTACTAAGGCAATATTCATCGTTATTGTGTTTTAAATAAAGGTAGCTAAAATAAGAAAAGTACTACTCCGCTCAGAAATTATAGGTGTAAAGTAAATTAAAAAAATTCAATTGTCCCAAATGGACTTTACCCCGTCGTGCCTGATTTAGGCAACGGTAATACCTGGCGACAAAGTACCGTAGCGGAATAATGAAAAAAGCAGCGCTTCTAACGAAGACGCCGCTTTCCTGTAAATGTATAACTAATGCCTAGTTTCCCTGGCTAAGCGTGCCACCACCGAACATTTTTTCACGGATAGCGCTCACGCGATTTTCCACTTCGGGCTGCTCAGGATACTTATTGTTGAGCTGGCGGGCGGCCGAGTCGGGATGGACACCGTAGACCCACTCGCTGTTGGCACGCACGTCGATCTGCTCGGCATGGTTGTACTTTTGATAATCGCAAGAGGATAGCATCGCCACACCTACCGCAACCGCAGCCATATTTCTAAATTTCATTGGAATCGTGGTAAATAGTTTCAGTGCAAAAGTAAAGGCGATTTGGCTAACCACCAAACAACGGACCGTCAAATAAAAGTATGCTTGCATACCATTATTGAAATTTTTACATTTGTGAAAAGCCACCCTACCACACCGATCCGACTAAGTAGTCAAGAATGCGCAAAGAGAAAACCGTTGATTTTCATATAAAATGGGCCTGGCACTCGATTTCACGGCTGTACAACACCTACGCCGCGCAATATGACATGACGATGGCGGTCGGTTACGTACTGCTCAACATCGACCTCGAACAGGGTACCCCGGCCACCAAAATAGCCCCTTTACTGGGTATGGAGCCGCGTAGTTTGGTCAGGATGTTGAAGAGCCTGGAAGAAAAGGGCTTCATCCGTCGCGAGACCAACGGCAACGATAAGCGTTTTGTCCTGATCACGCTCACCGAAGCCGGGAAAGCCAAACGCGAGCAGGCCCGTGAGGGCGTCCTGACGTTTAACCAAATCATACGGGAAAAGATCGCTCCCGAAAAACTAAGCGTCTTCCTCGACGTAATCAAGGAGATCAACCATTTGGTGGAAGATGAGAACGTGAGGTTGAAAGGAGAATAATGTTTATTTGTTTAATCCCTCGACATACAGATAGATAATAGCATTTTCCCGAAACGAATCCGCCATAAACTAATAAACAAATAAACATCGGAATGAATCGTACCATCAAGAAAGTAGCCGTATTAGGCTCCGGCATCATGGGCTCGCGGATTGCCTGCCACTTTGCCAACATCGGCGTGGAAGTACTGCTGCTCGACATCGTGCCCCGTGAACTCACGCCCGCCGAGCAGGCTAAGGGACTCACCATGGAAAGCCCACTGGTGCGCAATCGCCTCGTGACCGAGTCTTTTACGGCTACGCTCAAAGGCTCACCGGCCTCGCTGTACAGCCCCGATTTTTCCAAGCGGGTACGGCTGGGCAATTTCGATGACAACCTGGAAGAGATCAAGGCGTACGACTGGATTATCGAGGTAATCGTGGAGCGGCTCGACATCAAGCAGGGCCTGTTTGAGAAAGTCGATAAGCTGCGCAAGCCGGGTACTTTGGTGAGCTCCAACACCTCGGGTATCCCGATTCACCTGATGGCCGAAGGTCGGAGCGAGGACTTTCAAAAGCATTTCAGCGGTACGCACTTTTTTAACCCACCCAGGTACCTGCGCCTGCTCGAGATCATTCCCGGACCCAAAACCGATCCCGAAGTCATCGACTTTCTGCTGCACTACGGCGATCTCTTTTTGGGCAAAACCACCGTGCTCTGCAAAGACACGCCCGGCTTCATCGCCAACCGCCTGGGTATCTACGCCATGGTACAAACCATCCGCGTGGCCGAGGAGATGGGCCTGACCGTCGAGCAAGTAGACAAATTGACCGGCCCCGTGGTGGGGCGCCCCAAGTCGGGTACCTTCCGGCTGTCGGACGTGGTGGGTTTGGACACGACGGTGCATGTCGCCAATAATCTTTACGAATCCGGTGAAAAGACCGACGAATCGCGCGAGGCATTCGTGGTACCCGGCGTAATGCAGGAGCTTTTCAACAAGAAGTGGCTGGGCGATAAATCCGGTCAGGGTTTTTACAAGAAAATCAAGGATGAGCAGGGCAAATCGGTTATCCTCGCCTTGGATTTCAAAACCAAAGACTACCGCCCTTCCGAAAAAGTGAAATTCCAAACCCTGGAAGGTACCAAGGCCATCGACGATTTGTCGAAACGCTTTGGGGTACTGCTGGCCGGTAAGGACGAAGCCGGTGAGTTCTACCGCAAGACGTTCGCCGACAGTTTCCGCTACGCCACGCACCGCATTCCCGAAATTTCGGACGAACTCTACCGCATCGACCAGGCCATCAGTTCCGGTTTTGGCTGGCAGATGGGCCTTTTCGAGACCTGGGACGCCATCGGGGTGCAGAAGATGGTGGATATGATGGAGGAGATGGACAGCAAACCCGCCGATTGGGTCTACGAAATGCTGAAAGCGGGCCACGAATCCTTTTACAAAGTACAAAACGGCCGTCGGCACTACTACGACATTCCCACGAAGTCGTACAAAGTCATTCCGGGTCAGGATAGCTTTATCATTCTCAAAAACCTTTCCGACAAAATCGTCTGGAAAAATGCCGGTTCCACGCTCTACGACCTGGGCGACGGCATCGTCAATCTGGAATTCCATTCCAAGATGAACACCTTCGGCGCGGAAGTAATCGAGGGCGTGCAAAAAAGCATCAGTCTGGCCGAGAAGGACTTCCGGGGGCTGGTGATCGGCAACGAGTCCGTCGAGGCGTTCTCGGCCGGAGCCAACCTGGCGATGCTGTTCATGTACGCCGTCGAACAGGAATTTGACGAGATCAACATGATCATCGCGCAATTCCAGCAGACGATTCTGCGGGCGCGCTATTCGTCCATTCCGGTCGTGACCGCCCCGCACACGCTCACGCTGGGCGGTGGTTGCGAGCTCAACCTCCACGCCGACAAAGTCGTGGCCCACGCCGAAACCTACATCGGGCTGGTCGAGTTGGGCGTCGGCCTGATTCCCGGTGGCGGTGGTACCAAGGAAATGGCCCTGCGCTGCTCGGACATGTACCAACCTGGCGATACGGAGTTGAATATTCTGGAAAAAGCCTTCATGAACATCGCCCAGGCCAAGGTGTCGAGCTTCAGCGCAGGAAGGATTCGAGATGAATTATTTTCAGGAGAAAGACCAAATCGTCCTCAACCGCAGCCGTCTGATCGCCGAAGCCAAGCAAGCTGCTATGGACCTGGCCGACAACGGCTATACCCAACCCAAGGAACGTACCGACATCAAGGTACAGGGCAAAACGGGCATCGCGCTCTTTATGGCGGGCATCGCCCAAATGCGCCTCGCCAACTACATCAGCGACCACGACGCGCTGCTGGCTAATAAGCTGGCCTACGTCATTTGCGGCGGCGACCTCAGCCAACCCCAGATGGTGACAGAGAAGTATTTGCTCGATTTGGAGCGGGAAGCTTTCCTATCGCTTTGCGGCGAGAAGAAGACGCTGGAACGGATGCAGGGGTTATTGCAGGGAGGTAAACCGCCGAGGAATTAAGGTGCAATGTGGTAGTGCCGCCCGTTGCAAACGCGCACTTCCCATGGGTTCGTCGTCACAGATGCAAACCAGGAAAGTAAGAGGCGAGGGCGATTCCAATCTTGGAATCCCCCTCGCCTCTTCTACAAATACCTAACTGAATTTATAGAGATACAGATAGTAAATCAGAACTATACAACTCAATCCCGATTTAAAATCTCAGCTATAAAAGGATCACCTTGTTCGAAATAGTGACTAGGGTACGTCTTCGTTTCAATAGTCACAAACTCTTTCCGAATATTTATTTTAGAAAAGTGCTTACGATCCTCAAAACCGAAGCCGCTGAATAGTTTCGAAACCAGCACTACGTCGATGTCAGAATCAGGATTTTGCTGGTTCCGAGCGTAGGAACCAAACAGGATCACTTTGTCCAATGGAATTCCGTTATCGAGCAATTCATTGGCAAATAGTCGGACCTTCGCTATGGCATCTTCTCTTGTAAGCATAATTTTATTGTTTTTACACGATCTAACAACGTCTTCGTGTAGGGTAAGGTACACCTTTTTTGGATGGTGAATAAATAGTCGGGGTACCTTCCCTCCAATTGAAAATCGTTGAATTGCTCTAAAAATATTAAGTCGTCATCATCAAGATTCAGCTCAGTTGCCTGGACAAGCCGAACCAAGTTATGCGTTTTAGGTGGGTAATCGTTCTCATTATCTTTCACCCAATGTGCCTTGCACCATTTTTCCAGCACAAGGTGAGCAAAAAATAGACATTGGACGTACTTCTTCGCCTCCAAAAGAGAATTGGTAGCCTCCCAATCGTCTTCGGCGGTCTTTAATCCAGTAAGCAACGTGTTCTTATTTTGTCATTGTACATTTCTCTCGAACTTCGGCTCTCACTGTTCTTCCGCCATCGGGCGAACACACGGTTTGCAGGTGCGCCTGCCGACCCTCAACGTCAACGACAAACCGTTAACCGTTTCACCGTTGACCTTTTGACCCTGAAACGACCTCCGCCATCAACACCTCCACCGCCTTCTCCAACTGCGCGTCTTTTCCTTTGACGACGTCTTCGTAGGCGTTCCAGACTTTTATGTCCGGTTCAGTTTGGGAATTTTCGAAGTACTGACCGTTCATGGATTTGACGCCCAGCGGTGGCACGCCCCAGCGGAGGGTGTTGTCTTGTAATGATTCCCAGCCCGCGAAAGTGCAGGTACCGGGGACGGGCTGGCCGATGAGTTTGTTAATTTTCTGGTCCTGCACCATGAAAGCGTAGCAGTGGCCGTCGGAGTAGTTGGCCTCGTTGGCGAGCGACACGCTCGGCTTGGTCCAGCGGAAATTGGGTTCGTAGCCGTTGGAGCGGGTGTCGGTGGTGTAGTCCATGAACTTCTTGCCGCTCAGGAACATCGCCAGATCGGCCACCAGGTCGCCGCCACCGTTGAAGCGGGTGTCGATCACGATGCCTTTTTTGCCCGCGTACTTGCCCATGATTTCCTCGTAGGTCGTGCGGTAGGCGCCATCGTTCATGCCCGGAATGTGGACGTAGCCCAGGGTACCTTTGCTCAGCTTTTCTCGACTTCGTCCTGATTGCGCTTTACCCAGCGCGTGTAGAGCAGGCGGCTTTCTTCGGATGGCTTGATGGGCTTCACCACAATGCGCGGCTTTTACCATTTTCCGGTCAGCGTGAGCAGCGTGTTCTGGTCGGCCTTGCGGTTGAGGTACTGCGCCAGGTCACGGTCGGAAGCGATGGTTTCGCCGTCGATGGCCTCGATAATGGTGCCGGGCTTCACGTCGAAACCCGCTTTATCGAGTGGTCCGCCTTTGACGACCTCGGTGATGCGGACGCCATTGCCGGTGTAGTCGTAATCGTAAAACGCGCCCAGCGCCGCCGTAGCGTCGTCGGTGGGTTTGGAGTCGGAGTAGCGCGCGCCACTGTGCGACACGTTGAGCTCACCCAGCAATTCGCTGAGCATTTCCGCGAACTCGAAGTTGGTACCAATGTGCGGCAGGTACTTTTCGTAATCAGGACGGTAGCTGTCCCAATCGACGCCGTGCATACTGGCCGTGTAGAACGTTTCCTTGGTGCGCCGCCATACGTGGTCGAACATGAACTGCCGCTCGGCCGCCAGGTCTACCAGCATCTCGCCGTCGATTTTGATGGTTTCCTGCTTGGCTTTTTCGACGTCGATTTTCATGATCTTGCCGTCGGCGTTCAGGAAAATATTCTTTTGCTCCTTGTCCCAATCCATCGAGCCATTGCCCGAATTCATGACCAGCACCTGCTTCGTTTCCTTGGTGCGGAGATTGGTACTCCACAGATTGTAGCCCTTCTCGAATTTGGCGAGGTAGTACAGCGTTTCGCCGTCCTTGCTCAGCAG
Organism: uncultured Cytophagales bacterium; assembly: GCA_963803495.1. Lineage (GTDB taxonomy): Bacteria > Bacteroidota > Bacteroidia > Cytophagales > Spirosomataceae > Persicitalea. Next base: position 3,961,003 of record CAWDMP010000002.1, on the reverse strand, counting down.
TGCGTCGCCCAGGCTCGACGAGTGGATAGTCAGCTTGGCTTTGCGCCGGTCCAGTCCGTCCCACTCGATGGCGACGGTGCTGTCTTTGGCCATTTTCTCTTTATCGGTCGAGTCTTTTTTCGTCGAATCGCCCTTAGCGGCTTTCTCAATATCTTTGGCAAGAGCCGCTTCTTCTTTGCTCATATTAAAATCATCGAACGCCTTTTGCGTCATGAACATCGCGTACACGTCGGCTTGTCCGCCACCGCTCTGCGCCTGGCTGCGCAAGCCGTCACGAGTACTAAACCACAGAATCTGCTTGCCGCCCTGCACCCATTTGGGTTTGTAATCCTGAAAACCATTTTGGGTAATATTTACGACTTTGCCCTTGCCATCGGTTGCGATCAGTCCGATTTCGCCGCTGGCAATGCCGGGAACGCTGTAATCAAAGGCGATCCATTTGCCGTCGGGTGACCATTGGAAGTACTGGTCGTTGTCGCGCATTGAGAAGAGTTCCTGGTCGGTCAGCAGGGTGCGGGATTTCTTGCTGGCCAGATTATAGACTTTAAGCGTCGTGCGGTCCTCGATGTAGGCGACTTCTTTGCCGTCGGGCGAGTACACGGGCTGGTAGTTTTCTTTTTTGTTGTCGATGATCGCCTTTTCATTCAAAACCGTGGAAGCGTAGAAGTACGGCTCTTCCTTGCGGTCGATGCGGGATTCGTAAATATTCCAGCTATTGCCACGCTCCGAGGCATAGATCAGTGCCTTGCCATCGGGCGAAAAACTCACTTCCTGCTCCTGTTCGGGCGTGCGGGTAATGCGCTTGGTCATGCCGCCCTCCACGGCGGTCACAAATACCTCGCCGCGGTAGATGAATGCCACTTCCTTACCGTTGGGCGACACGGCCATGCCCTCCGCGTTGCCACTCACGGCCATCACCTTTTCGTTATTGTGCCGAGCATCGGACGCAATCTGCACGGTGACTTTCTGCGGCTTGGCGTTGGGCTTCAGGGTGTAAAGCTCACCGTCATAACTGAAACAAAGCGTCCCGTCGTTGGCTTTGCTCAGGAACCGGACGGGATGTTTCTTGAAGGCAGTCAACGTCTCGACCTGCGCGGGATTGTCCAGCGCAAAGCGGTGAACATTGGACGACCCCTGCCGCTCGCTCAAAAACGTAACAATCTTGCCATCGTCGCTCAGAATTGGGTTACGGTCTTCCCCGGCGAAAGTTGTGAGTTTGGTATGTTTGTCCGACTTGGTGTCGTACACCCAAATATCCCGCGCGATGGACGATGTATGATGCTTGCGCCAGGCATTTTCGCCGCCTTTTTTGTCGTGGTACAGCATTTTGCTACCGTCCTTGCTGTACTTCACATCCTCGGCGGGAGTACTGAAAACCTGCGCCACGCGCCCACCTTTCACGGCTACCCTGTACAATTCCGGCTGCGAACCCGTCGGAAACTGGCGGTTGGCCGCCAAATCCTGCCGCGCCGCACCGAAGAGTACTTCCTTGCCATCTGGCGTAAAATCATACGGCAGTTCATCCGCCGAATGGAACGTCAGTCGCTTCGGTTCGCCGCCCGTGACGGGCATCACGAATACGTCAAAATTTCCGTAGCGATCCGACGCAAAAGCAATGCTCTTGCCATCCCGCGACCACACCGGCATAAAATCCTGCGCCTCGTGCAGTGTGAGTGGCGTGGCGTTCCCGCCCGCGATGGCTACTTTCCACAAATCACCTTTGTAAGTAAAGACGATCGTACTTCCATCGGGCGAAATAGCCTGGTAGCGAAGCCAGGTGGGCATCGTTTGAGCCCGGGAGGTAAGGGCAGCGGCGAAAAGTGCCAGGGAAAGGAGTAAGAATTTTTTCATTGGTCGTAAGGGCGGACCTGTGTGTCCGCCCAATGATTCTAGTTCGGTGAAGAGTGATTGAGACTATACCTGCGGAAAATCTGAAAAATCGAGACAACGAAAATAAGAAAAGATTATGTCGCAAGGATTCATGAATTTGGCTGCACCGGGATTTGATGAACAGTTTTCAAGGGTCACAACGAACCTGCCTGCAAAAAGCTTCCGCCATCAGACTCGTATATACGCGGGCACCTTTGTCATTGAGGTGCCGCTCCTCGGTTGAATAGAGGGGATCAAAAAGTAGATCGAAACGAGCATCGTAAACAACCGACAGGCGCTGATCAACGGTTAGCTGACGGAAAACAGCTGGTAGCACTTCTGCTTCCTCAGCACTCATCCGGTTGGGCAAATAAAAGTAAAGCTTTATTCCCTCCGCCGTAGCTAATTGATGAAGCGTATTTATTTTTTCTAAATAAAACGTATACGCCGGATTTAGCGGCAGCGGTGCATCCTGATATATTCTCAAACCGTGCGCGTGCGTGGCAGCAAGCGTGGCCGATTTTTCACTGAACTGTCGGGTATCCCGAACATAACCATTGTCGACCAGCGCTACATCGGACAAGCGCTGTGGTTTGTCCATGCCCAATGCCTGCTTGACCGCACGCCAAAGTTTTTTTTTGACTATGGAACCCAGACCGAGGGTCAATATCCTGGCGGGCGATAGTACATAGTATACCTGATCGTTCAAGCGAACGCTGAGCGGGTTGTCTACATCGGTCGTTTTGCGGGACAAGCTTGCGAATTCGTAATCCCAAAAAAACCGAGCGTCTTCCAACGGTTTTCCCTGAAAAGGGTCGAGGGGGTCAGTGGGCAAAGACAATTCGAAAAGGATGTACCGGACTCCCGACGTAGGATGCGCTATCACTTCTTCGCACAAATCGGCCGTATACGGCATGAACAATCCATTCACGCCAAAATTGACCGCATGAGTTTGGTTAGTAAGCGAGTCAAAATAAGCGGGATCTAGTGCCGTATTGGTGCGGCTGGAACCGATTAGGACGGTGTTTGTAGACTCTCCAAAGGTATTCAACTGTCGGACTTTCTCATCCCATGATCCCGCCGATGGCTTGAACGGATCTGTCAGACACAAAAGCAGCCATTTGATACCCGCCGAGATTAACAGGAAAAGAAAAAGTCTGCCGAAAAATCGAATCATCCAAGCTAGAATTGAAAGTAGTAGAAACGTAGGGAGCCTATTTGGCCTAAAATTAGAATGAGTTCAGTCACGCCAATTACCCATGCCCATTGTACTGATCGGCTTTGCCGCTGCAACAGCACATCGATCGATTGACCTACCATCCGCCGGTTGACAAAATCCATCGCCACTAAGCCCAGCAAAACAACGAGAAGTTTGTTGAGCGAGGAACCGATGGCAGCTGCCAGCCACCGGCAAAGAGATTCGTCAGCAGTGCTTTTCCTTCCACAAAGGTTTCAGCTCGAAACCACAGTCCCATAAGCGCACCGGCCGTGAATACCAACGCCGTCGAAAGCCACTGGTGCAAAGGCCTTTCGGGGCCAAACCCAATTCGTTCGAAAAACGCCTGCCGGGCGGGCTTGGTCACTTGCTCGGCGATGACCCAAAGACCATTCAAAGCACCCCAGATTATAAAGCCCCACTCGGCTCCGTGCCAAAAACCGGTTAGCAAGTACACAATGAACAGATTAAACAGCAGTCGTCGCCGGTTGCTGACGCCTTTGCTTAGAGGAGCGTACATGTAGTCGCGAAACCAGGCCGTCAGCGTCATGTGCCAGCCCCGCCAAAACTCAGTCCGTGACCGGGAGGCGTACACCCGATCGGCAAAATTGGGGTTCAACCGGATACCGAAGAGTCGCGCCGAACCGATGGCAATGTCGGAATAAGCGGAGAAATCGCAGAACAACTGCATCGAAAATAGCCAACATCCCAGCATGACGCTCAGGCCGTGATGTTGATCGGGCTCCTGAAAAACGGGCGCAATAAATGCCTGAATGCGATTAGCGAGCACAATCTTCTTGAAGCAGCCCCACAAAATGAGGTACAGACCGCCCACCGCATCATTATAGCTGAATTGAATCTTTGGTTTTCGCAACTGCGGCAACAACTGACGCGCCCGCTCGATCGGTCCGGCGAGGAGCTGCGGAAAAAACGAGACGTACACTGCAAATATCCCGAGGTGCCGCTCGGGTTTGATGTACCCCCGGTACACATCGACGACGTAGCTGACGGTTTGGAAAGTATAAAATGAAATACCTACGGGTAGCAAGTAGGAATAAAAGGGTAGCGGATTCGACAAGCCCGCCTGCTCGATCAAGGTAGTCAGGGTTTGATTGAAAAAGTTGTAGTACTTGAGCAGCAACAGCGGTAAGAGCAACACCACAACGCCACCCTGTAACCAGCGTTTTCGGGCTGCGCCCGAGCTAGCGGCCATTTGACGGGCCACCGTGTAGGACGCAACGGTTACGAAAAGAAGGACAAAAACGAATGCCGGTGTCCAGGTCAGGTAAAAAAAGTAGCTGGCCGCCAGCATGACGATCCAGCGGTACCGTACCGGAGTCAAAAACCAGGCAGCGAGTACCGAAAAGAGGAAAACAAGATACGCTACCGACGTAAACAGCATTGCGGGTGCTAAACGAGGTAGGTTGGCATCGTGGCGAATCCGCGCAGCAGCAGATTTTTACGACGTACGGCCCGGTCCATATCGACCCGTAGCTGAGGAAATTCTTTCATCAGCATCCCGAAGGCTGCTACGCCCTGCATACGAGCCAGTTGCGAGCCAAGACAAAAGTGGGAACCATATCCAAACGCCAGATGCTTGTTTTTGATTCGGCCAATGTCGAACTCCGCAGCTTGCGCAAACTGTGCTTCATCGTGGTTGGCCGATCCGAAGCAAACGTAGACCTGCTGCCCGGTCCGAATCAGGTGCCCGGCCAGCGGTACATCTTCGGTCGCCACCCGTGAGGTAATCTGGACGGGACTGTCGAACCGCAGCATTTCCTCCACGGCCGTTTTGAGCAAATCGGGCTGTCGCAACAGCCTTTCGTGCTGCTCCGGGTACTTCGTCAACAGGTACATTCCGTTCCCAATCAGATTTTGCGTGGTTTCTTCACCCGCCACGAAAAGGTTGATGATGAGTGAAATCAGATCTTTACGTTCGATCGACTGCCCTTCCGAATCGGTTTTCGTGAGCAGTTGTCCGATAAGCGTCGGGCGAGGATTTTGCTGATGATTGGTGATACAGGTGTCCAGGAAGGTTAAAAATTCGGCCGCCGCCTGATTGATCGCCAACAACTTTCCTTGGCTCAGCATGGGCTCGAATACCGAAGCCAACAGGTCGCCCCATGTCTTTAATTGCTCTACTTTATCAGAGGGGAGACCGAGGAACCGGGATATCACCCGCACGGGCAACGGCTTGGCGATGTCTTCGATTATATCGATGGCTGGCGCACTTCCCGGCTGATGGTGTTGTAGTTTCAGCCGCATTCCCCCGGCAATTTCATCGATTACCTCCTGCACTACCTGATTGAAATTCAGAGTCGGCCAGATTTTCATCACCACCTCGCGGGTGCGGGTGTGCGGGGTGTGATTCAGATAGAGAAGCCAATAGTAGGTAGCCTGATAGATGGGCTCCATCCGGGTGACGGTGTCATCGACGCGAACTACCTTATTCTTGAAGTAGTCGGGCATGTTGATGGCGCCAAACCTTCTGTCGGTCAGCACCGCGCAAACGTCGGCGTAGCGGCTGGTCACCCAATCGCCCGACTGGGTTTGGTGCACCGGATCGTCAGCGCGTAGCCGCTCGTACATTGGGTACGGATTGGCGCGGTTGACGGGAGAAAAGGGGCTCCAAATAGCTGATGAACTTTGGGCCATTTGCGTCCCGTGCGGCAGGGTCTGGCTCATGAGGTCTGGGCGGGTAGGTAATCATCAACCAACCAGGTGGACAGCTCGGCAATGGTGTCGAATTCCCAGAAAATAGAGGGGTCGAGCTCACAGCTGAGCTGCGTTTCCAAGTCGACCGCCAGCGTGACGACGACTACCGAATCCAGGCGGTAGGAAGCAAAGGGGTTATGAATGTCGACTTGCTCGGGGGGTGTATTTAATTGTAGCGCGACGGCTTGCCGAAGCCAGCTCTGAATGCTTTTTTTATTAATGTTCATAACGTCGATGGTTGAGAGAAATTAATTTTGAACAAAGAGTAGACAGGGTACGTATTAGCTTTGGGTAGTTGCTGGTATTGCCGCGTTGGGCTCCCACCGGTACACGGCAGGTAGTTCATTTGTCAGGAACGCCTGACGACAGGCGTTGCGCTGTATTTTTCCGCTGGTGGTTTTGGGGACGCTATTGGGCGGCAGTAGCACGACGGCGGCTGGTGAAATACCGTGTTGCATACCGATTTGTCGCACAATGGCCTGGACAACTTTCTCTGCCGATACGATTCGAAGATGGGTACGCTTCAGCTCCTGCACCACTACCATCTGCTCTACCTCATCTCGCTCAATGCGAAAGGCAGCGCCAGCATTGTTTTGCAGCGAAGCATGGCTCTGCTCTACGGTTAGCTCGATATCCTGTGGGTAGTGATTGACCCCGCGAATGATGATCACGTCCTTGATCCGACCGGTCACGAATAGACTGCCATCAGGGGCTACGAAGCCTAAATCACCGGTACGCAGAAACGGCCCCTCACCATTATCAGTGTGAGCCCGGAAGACGGCCTCGGTCAGTTCGGACTGCTGCCAGTAGCCTTGCGCCACACTGGGGCCACTGGTCCATATTTCGCCCACTTCGTTGGGACGGCACACGCGTTGGGTTATTGGATCGACAATTCGCAGTACGCTATCCGTCATGGGCCAGCCGGAACTCATTAGAGTGCGGCCATCAGGCGACAGTTCCACCCTGTTGTTTTCCAAATCCCCGGTATCGACGCTCAGCGTGGCGGGCGGGCGATGGTGGCGGCACATGGTTACGGCCAAAGTGGATTCGGCCAGGCCGAAGCAGGTAAACAATGCTGCCGGTTGCAGACCGTAGGGCGCAAAAGTGACCATGAAACGCTCCATTGTGGCGGTCCGAATGGGTTCTGCCGCGTTGTATAGGTGTTCTACCGAACGCAAGTCAAGCATCTGCCGCTCCTCGGGCTGGGTACGATCGACGCAAAAGTCGAAGGCGAAATTGGGCGCTCCACCATAGGTACCCTTGTAACGGCTGAACGCCCGCAGCCACCGGATGGGCTTTTGCATCACATGTACCGGATTTAGCAAAACGGCGGTGAAGCCGCTGTAGAGCGGCTGAATGATACCGTCGATCAGCCCCATGTCGTGAAACGAGGGTAACCAGCAAACCGACACGCTCCGCTCACTCGTTTGAAAAGCGTGCTGAATAAATGCGGAATTGGCTAGGATATTTCCGTGCGACACCATTACCCCTTTGGGGTGCCCGGTCGAGCCTGAAGTATATTGCAGGAAGGCTACCTGATCGGCCGTTGGCTCGGGAAAAGGCGTGGGTTGAGGTTCAGTAAGGGGAGATAGCGTGTCAGTGCATAGCCAGTAAATATGGTCAGTTACCCAAGCACTGTCGGGTGCTAACTTACGGAGTGATTCGCGGGTTTTGGCCAGCGTCAGTGCCGCCGCTATGCCTGCGTCTTCAACTATATGCGCCACTTTGTCCGTTCCTCGAACTTTACCGGGTACCGTGATCGGAACGGCCACATATCCGCCGAATAAGCAACCTAGAAAAGCTTCGACGAAAGCCAATCCCTGCGGAAACATCAGGAGGATACGCTCGCCAGGCTGCCGCCCGGCCTCCCTCAATGACCTTGCAATTGCTGAGGCGCGGTTATATAGATCTTGATAAGCTAGGGTTTCCTCAACCGTTTCGCCATCCACCAGATAAATAAATGCTACCCGATTCGGCCATCGTTTAGCTCTATTTATGACAATATCCAAGATGGTTTTATCGTGGCGCATAAACGCATCGCTAGTCTTTAACGATCTGCAAGTTAGTACTCTCGTAAATTAGTGACAAAGTGTACGGTTGTTTTTTTTCAAAAAAAGCCTACTAGCGAAAGTGTAAACGTAAAGTCATCGCACCTAAGTATCATAAGATCAAAAAGTTACCTCCAAACCAAAGCTGACAATTTTCTGCTGCGGATAGTAGTATCCCAATGCACTGGTGTTTTCGGGATCAAACACTTTTAAGCGCTCAAGCGTAAACAGGTTATACCCGCTGAGGTACAACCGAAAGTGGCTCATTCCGATTTTATCAATGAGCTTCGTGGGGACAGAATAGCCCAGTTCTAAATTCTTCAATCGGATATAATCAGTGCTCCGTAGCAAATAATCGTTGCCATTGGAATAGTACTGATCGTTCCGGTTGGCGATGCGTGGATGCACGCTGCTCGGACTATCGATCGACCAGCGGTTTTGGTACACATCCAGCAAATAGTTGCCGATGGTACCTGACTCGCCCGTACTGATAAATTGCCTTGCACCCGCTGAGCCTTGGAGGAGAATACTAAGGTCGAAATTTTTGTACCGGCCATCCAGTGCAATCCCGCCTTGAAATACGGGTAGATTGCTGGTGTTGGGACGAACGCGGTCGTCGGGTGTGATTTTCTTATCGCCATCGATGTCTTGGTACTTCATATCACCCGGTCGCAACTGCTTCACCAGTGCAGAATAATCGAGTGGGTCGGCATCGATCTCTGTTTGGTCTCTGAATACGCCGTCGGATTTATATACTAAATAAGCGTTGACAGGCTTTCCCGTCGACCGTTGCCAGTCTGGTACGCCCGGTGCCTCGTACGAAAATATAATTTTATTCCGGGCGTAGCCGCCGTTGATTCCAATGGTGATAGGCAGTTTTGTGCTCTTGTTGCGGTAGGTGATGCTGAACTCCCCTCCCCGATTAGCTATTTCGGTGATTTCCTCAATAGGTATTCTAGAACCGGAACTCATGGTAAAAGTCCTGGTTTTAGTGTGGGGATGGAAGAACATATCCAATTCAAACGTCAACCGACCTTGGACAGCCCATCCGTCCAATCCTAGATTGTATGTAGGGCTGGGTAAATAATAAGCCGGTACGGGAGAAGTTCCATTATTGATAGAAGATGGAGTAAAATTCGACGACGGCGAAACTATCGATCGGTCGCTGCCCAAGACACCTGTGGAACCCCGAATTTTGAGAAACGTCCCGGCGGGAAGCACCTGCTTCCAGAACGATTCCTCCGAAATGACCCAACCTAACATCAGACCGTAAAACAGGCGATAGCGCTCATCGGCGGGTAATATATCGGAGCCATCGTACCGTCCCTGTAATTCGATCTGGTACTTGGCTTTGTAGCCATAATTGAGTCTACCAAAATAGCCGTTACGCGAAGTACTAAGACTACCTCCTGCGTTGTCTTTTCCCAAATCTCCTCCCGCAAAAAGCTGGTCCAAGGCTGGGGAGATGAAATACCGGCGATAGGCCGTGAAGAAACTACGCTCCATTTTGTAGCGCTCTGTACCCGCCAGCAAACCAAAATCGTGCGCGCCAATAGTTTTATCGTAAGCGACAGTCAGACGCGGCGTAATGTCGAGTTGTTCAGCGGTTCCAAGCGTCAGGCGGGGGTCTGTTGGGCCGCGGCGGGTAGGCACCAAATCGGGCGTCACGCCGTCCGGCCCAAGTCCAGTCCCCTTGTAGTACAGCGTCCAGGGGACTTCCCATAGCTTCGTATTCCTGCTAAAATTGTCGATGGCGACCATTCCGGTTAGTTTCAGTCCTTCCACACCGGGTACCTCGATGGCGAGCGAACCTGTCGCCTGCACGTAGTTTCGTTTGTCCCGGTCGTAACCAACCTGGTTGGTGGCGATCACCACCGGATTATCGCCATTCTCGAGATCGGGACCCGGCAAACCGTTGGGCCAAAAGGCGGGTTGCTGAGGTTTTCCGCGCATCATCATTCTGAAAATGGTGCTGGCCGACCTGGGCGAGTACGCGCGCGCCTCCTGACGTCCCAGCACATCCAGCGAAAGATTGATGTACTTGTTGATAGACGCATCGAGGTTGATTCTCAGATCATACTGCTGGTAGCCGGTAGCTGAATTGCGGTAGTAAGCATCCTGGTTCAGGTACCCCAGCGAAGCCAGGTACCGAAAATTCGTGGTGCCACCGTTGAGCTGCACCGTGTGTCGCACTTGCGGCGAATTTCTTTTGAGCGTAGCGCCAAACCAACCCGTATCGGGGTGTCCCCAGGGGTCGGAACCGTCGTTGAACTGAACCATGTCTTGTGGGGAATAAGGCGGCGTTCGTGTGGTACCGTCGGGCCGATTGTACACGCCCGACGACTGGTAAGCGCGCTGCGCGGCTGGCCATTCTGTAGAAGGCAGATTCGCGTAGATGTCCAACTCGTTCAGCATAGAGACATACTGCGCGGCGTTGGCCATTTTGGGAATGACCGTCGGATTGGTAAATCCTTGATTAAACGAGTAGGTCAGTGTGGGTTTGCCGATCTGGCCACGGCGGGTGGTGACCAGAATGACGCCATTCATAGCCCCATACATCGCGGTCGAAGCGTCCTTCAGCACCGAAATGCTCTCGATGTCGGCCGGATTAATTCGGTCCAGACCGCCAAAACGATTGGGAATGCCATCTATGACAATCAGCGGATTATTGTCAGAAGGCGTGTTGAGTCCCCGGACGAAAAACGTGCTCCCATCACGGCCAGGCTCGCCGCTGGGATTGAGCACCGTGAGTCCCGGCAATCGCCCCGCCAGCGAAGCGGATAGATTCGGCGTGCGCGATTTTAACAATTGTGAACCCTTCACCGCTACGACCGAGCCTATTACTTGTTTCTTCTTTTGTTGGTCGTAAGCTACCGCCAACTCTTCGATTGGAGCGTCTTCATCGCGTACCAATCGTATGTACAAAGAACTGCGTTCGGTCGCTATTATCTCTTGAATCGCATAGCCAAGAGCGGAGAAAACCAGTACTGCATTTTGCTTGGGTACATTTAGGGCAGAACTTGCCATTAGGTCAGTGGTCGTACTGAGATTGATTGATTTCACCGCCACTATTGCGCCTTTGATTGTTTGTCCGCGTTCATTGGTGACCGTACCAACTACTGTGATCTGCGCGAAGACTGCATTGGTGAGAAATAACAGAAAAAGGGCGAGGTAGATTTTTGTCATGGCGATGTGGCTTCCCGACGGTATGAGGCTTCATAACCCTATCCCATTAACAATCTAAAAAACGATCTCCGTGTCTTTTCGCGCGTTAAGTCGTAGGGCACTTCATTCACTAAGTGGAAAGTCAGCCGCTTCGGCTTGCCGCCCGTGGCGGATATCGTAAACAGGTCGGAGTCGCATTTGTAAGTGAGGGTAATAGAAAAGAACGAAATGGGAGACGTTTCTTCATACAGTTAAGCTTTAATTGACATTTGACCTTCAACCCTTTGAAGTGATTCACTAACTATGTCTCGTTCTGTTTCAAAATATTGAGGTAGTGATTCTAATGCTTTTTTAAAGTTTTGCTGAGCCTCAGTAAACTCTTTTCTGCTCCTCGTATACCCTGCCGATCTGGTGGTAGGTGCCTCCGATTGAATGCTGCTGCCCCGTGTCCTGATACCATTTGAGGGCCAGGCGGTAGTTTTCCAAAGCCTGATCCCAGCCCCGCTGCTCCTCATATACCATGCCGATCTGGTGGTAGGTGCCTCCGATTTCATGCTGCTGCCCCGTGTCCTGAAACCATTTGAGGGCCAGGCGGTAGTTTTCCAAAGCCTGATCCCAGCCCCGCTGCTCTTCGTACACCCTGCCGATCTGGTGGTAGGTGCTACCAATTTCATGCAGCTGCCCCATGTCCTGCTTCCATTTCAGAGCGAGGCGGTAGTTCTCCAAAGCCTGCGCCCAGGACCGCTGCTCTTCGTACACCATGCCGATCTGGTGGTAGGTGCCTACCGATTGAATGCTGCTGACCCGTGTCCTGCTTCCATTTGAGGGCCAGGCGGTAGTTTTCCAAAGCCTGATCCCAGCCCCGCTGCTCCTGATGCACTCGGCCGATCTGGTGGTAGGTGCTACCGATTGAATGCTGCTGCCCCGTGTCCTGCTTCCATTTGAGGGCCAGGCGGTAGTTTTCCAAAGCCTGATCCCAGCCCCGCTGCTCCTGATGCACTCGGCCGATCTGGTGGTAGGTGCCTCCGATTTCATGCTGCTGCCCCGTGTCCTGCTTCCATTTGAGGGCCAGGCGGTAGTTTTCCAAAGCCTGATCCCAAGCCCCGCTGCTCCTCATACACCATGCCGATCTGGTGGTAGGTGCTACCGAAGTTTGAAGTATCATTTTGCTTTGAAAGTCTTTCTAAAACTTTCTCATAATAATGTAATGCTTCGTCAAAATGCCTGAACGTTAAGTGCAAAGTGGCATAATCGAACAACAATTTATTAATTGAATAGCTGACTTCACCTAACTGTTCGTACAAGCCAATCGCCTTCTCGTAATATTTTTTCGCGTTCTCGTAATCAAAATATTGGGCGTACTCGGCGGCCAACAAACTGTACATATTGATGCGTTCCTGTGTAGTACGCGACTTATCGAGGTCATTTAAGGGAAGCCGATCTAATTTTGTTTCCAAGCTTTCGATGTATTCGCTCCGTTCCGGCAGCCTGGCGGAGTAGTTAGGAACAAACTCCTCTTTCCAAAACTACCTCCTCATACTCCTCCTCCTGCTCAAACTCAAAACAATACGTCACCCAACTCCAAAAATCAGGGGCCTGTCGCTGCAACTGCACGAAGAAATCGTGGTCGCCCCAGAGGATGGTGAGGTAGTTGGGCTTGCGGAAAACGACTTCCCGCTCGTAGTTCAATTGGGCAATCATGCCCGAATCGATGATTTCTCCGCCTCGGGAAGCCAGGCGGCTGTTTTCCAGACCGAAGACATTGACGCAATAGGTGATCGGTGGAGAGTAGAGTACTTCGGCGGGAAGGTACTCTTGCAGAGCTTTGTGAAGCGATACTACCTGGTAGGGCGTGAGATCTATGTCGCAAAACTGGTATTCGGTGAGTTTTTCTTTGAGCCGCGCTACGATTTTTCGCTGCAAGCCGTAGTCGCTCGCGCTCATCAGGACGATGTTCGGATCGGTACGCTGCTGGAGCGCAAACTGCGCTTCTTCCAGTAGCTCGTCGTTGCGGATTTTATTTTGCTCAAAGTTCTCCAGCATCTTGCATGAATTTTTCCAGAATTGGATTGATCTTTATCGAATGGACCTACCGTTGTACTTTAGAAGCATAAGACCGTAAAGCATTTCTTTTACCATTGTCATTAGCAGGTTCGTAATCGCCACTTTTCAAGATTTCGATATACGGTTTATCGAAACGTTCCCGCATCATATTGCCAATTTCCTTTACCACGTTATCAACCACCGCTGTCGTGATTTTTCGCTCGCCACGAGTTTTGCGGATGGTGGCGTTCACCACTTCGGAAAGTTGACGAATGCAGCCACCCGAATAATGAATGCAAGCATTCAACGCGTCCTGGTCGTCAAAAAATGTATCAAAGTCAATGCGTCTGGTGATAATCTCGCATAGGGCTTCTTTCGCTTTTGTTTCCTCGGTCTTGATCATGGGTACGATATATCGGTTGGTAAACCTGATCGGCGCCTTCTCAATTTGGTAAAAAGCGTCGATTCGTACGCTCATAAGCATATTGACGTTCAGGCTCACGAAAACGCTGGCGTCTTTCACAAATAACGTTTCGTACTTGTCGAATGTGATTTTTTCGGAGCCATCCACCACAAATAATATATCTTGGCCCAGCCCTTTCGTAATAACAACTTCCCGAATATCTGACAGGTAATCGTTAAAAAGCTGAATCAGTCGGAGTAAGTTCTTGCGAGTCGTTTGTCGAATAGTTCTGGACGTTTTGGTTTCACTGCCCAATATAGTTTTTCAGCAATCCGCCCATTTTGAAGATGCTGAGAAAGTTAAGCTCTAATCCTGCTTTTCCTTCCAGTTCATCTTTGTAGGTTTCGCTGATTTCTTTCTTTATTTCTTCGTCGCTAAGGAATAAAGAGGACAATTCTTCGAGCGACCTGGTACTTTGTGAAATTCCTGCTTCATCCAGTCTTTGCAGTAGTCCGGCAATCAGCAACACGTAAAAATCCTCCGCTACAAATCGAGATATTTCAACTTCTTCTTCAATGCCGATGAAGATTGAAAAGTACTCCTCCGGCTTATTCAACTGGTGGTGCAAGCGCGTTAGTTCGACTGTCTTTCCCGAACCAATATGGCCGGAAAAAATGAGTTTGACGTATTCGTTCGTGGTGGTCAGCGTTCCGTCTGAGCTGATTCCCAAGTCGAACTTGATGTACCGCAAATATTCTTTGCCCCTCACTTCGTCGAGATTTACGTAAAGGTTGCTTTCGCCGAATATGTCCTCCTCGAAAGTAGGCTCAGTCACGGCGCGGGCATGGAACGGGTTTTTGACGGGGTATTTGAATTTTGGCATTTCTTCGCGAGATTTTTGGAGTGTATTTTTTTGGCGTCGCGGTAGACGGGCTGGAAGCCCGTACCACAAGTATTACGCCAGCTTCCGGTACTTAATCCGCTTGGGTGTGGCGTCGGCGCCCAGGCGCTTCTTGCGGTTTTCCTCGTATTCCGAAAAGTTGCCCTCGAACCAGTAGGCTTGCGAGTCGCCCTCGAAGGCCAGGATGTGGGTGGCGACGCGGTCGAGGAACCAGCGGTCGTGGGTGATGACCACGGCGCAGCCGGCGAAGTTTTCGAGGCCCTCTTCCAGGGCGCGGAGCGTGTTGATGTCCAGGTCGTTGGTGGGTTCGTCGAGCAGGAGCAGGTTGCCGCCTTCCTTCAAGGTCATAGCAAGGTGGACGCGGTTTCGCTCGCCGCCCGACAGGTTGCCGACTTTCTTTTCCTGGTCGGAGCCACCAAAGTTGAACTTGCTGACGTAGGCGCGGGCGTTGACCTGCTTGCCGCCGAGCATCACCCATTCGTTGCCTTCCGAGATGATTTGGTACACCGTTTTGTCAGGGTCGAGGTTGTCGTGTTCCTGATCGACGTAAGCCCACTGTACGGTTTCACCCACTTCGAAGCCGCCCTGCATGGGCTGTTCCTGGCCCGTGATAAGTTTAAAGAGCGTGGTTTTGCCCGCGCCGTTGGGCCCGATGATGCCCACGATGCCGGCGGGCGGCAGGGCAAAATTGAGGTTTTCGTAGAGTAGCTTATCGCCGTAGGCCATCATGATGTTGCTGGCCTCGATGACTTTATTGCCCAGGCGCGGTCCGGGCGGGATGAAGAGTTCCAGCTTGTTTTCCTTCTCTTTGGCGTCTTCACCAAGCATCTTTTCGTAGGCTCCCAGGCGGGCTTTCGATTTGGCTTGGCGGGCTTTGGGGGCCATGCGTACCCATTCCAGCTCGCGTTGCAGTGTTTTTTGGCGTTTGGATTCCTGCTTTTCTTCCTTGGCCAGGCGATCCTGCTTTTGTTCTAGCCAGGAAGTGTAGTTGCCTTTCCAGGGAATGCCCTCGCCACGGTCGAGTTCCAGAATCCAGCCCGCTACGTTGTCGAGGAAGTAGCGGTCGTGCGTGACGGCGATGACGGTACCTTTGTACTGCCGGAGGTGCTCTTCAAGCCAAAGCACCGACTCGGCGTCGAGGTGGTTGGTGGGCTCATCGAGCAGCAGTACATCGGGCTGTTGCAGCAACAGGCGACACAAGGCCACGCGGCGCTTTTCGCCACCCGACAGGTTAGCGACCGACTGGTCGGAAGGCGGACAGCGCAGGGCATCCATCGCCACTTCCAGGCGATTGTCGAGGTTCCAGGCGTCGGTGTGGTCTAGCTTTTCCTGTACCTCGCCCTGGCGCTCGAGTAGTTTGTCAAAATCGGCGTCGGGCTCACCAAAGGCTTCGTTGATTTGCTCGAACTCTTTGAGTAGATCGACTACCTCCTGTACTCCTTCCTCTACGATTTCCCGCACGGTTTTTGTGGGGTCGAGGGTGGGTTCCTGTTCCAGCATTCCGGCGGAGTAACCGGCCGAGAACACTACCTCGCCCTGGTAGTTTTTGTCCATGCCGCCAATGATGCGCAGCAGGGTCGATTTACCGGAACCGTTCAGGCCCAGGACGCCTATCTTAGCTCCATAAAAGAAGGATAGATAAATATTTTTAAGGATATGACGATTGGGCGGAATGATTTTGCTGACGCCCGACATGGAGAAAATAATGGTTTCGCTACTCATTTTTTAGTTATTTTGTGCTTGGCAAATATCGCTAATTAAGCCTAAAAAGGACATGGTAAGTTGTATTTTAGATACCTTACGTGCCCAATATTCTAAATATATTAGTACTTTAAAACTAAATAACGACGGAGACCCCGGCCCGTGCGCTGCTCTTGGAACTCTAAACCCCACACATAAGATTTAAATTAGTAATGGAAAATAAGGAAGAATACGGCTACATAAAGGATGGCAAAGTATTTTTGAAAGGGTATCTCGGCAGTGAAGACCGCCAAATTGGCGAAGTGAAAAGGACGGAAGAAGAAGCGATCGAGTACTTCGAGAACCGTTTCACGATCGCCAAAAACAAAGTCGATACGCTGGAAACGGAAATCGAAGAAGCCCAGAACAAAGGATCTTACCTCACCAAACTGGTTCAGTTGCGCCGGAAGCTGATCGGCTTCGATGCCCTGGGCGATTTCATCCCCCTGCTCGAACGCCTTGATAAGGCCGAAGACTACCTGACCGAGCTGATTCGGGTCAATCAGATCAAAAACCTGGAAATCAAGCGTGCTTTGATCGAAGATGCACGTACCGCGGCTGCCATTGAAGACTGGCAGGCGGCTACCGATGAGCTGCAGGAGGTTAAGTCCAAGTGGATCAGGACGGGCCCGATCGACAATGAAGTACAAGACGAAGTCGACAAGGAGTTCCAGGACATTCTCGATGGGTTTTTCCACCGCCGCCGCGAGCATTTTGCCGCGCTCAACAAAATTACCCAGGCCAAGGTAGACCAATACGAAGCCCTCATCAAGCAGGTCAAGCAACTATCGTGGAGTAAGGATCTGGACGAGTCTTACAAGAAAACCCGCGAGATTCGCAAGGCCTGGAACGAAATCGGTGAGTTGCCTCCCAAGAAATTTTTTAAGATCAATAAGGCCTACCGGCACTTTCTCAAACTGTTTTACGATAAGTATAATCTTGCCAAAGGCATCCAGCCCACGGTACGCGTGGACCCACGCACGGTGGAGCAGCAGAAGCTGATGGAGCAGGCCGAACACACGCTCCGAAACGATAACATCGTCACCGCCGCCGAAAACGCCAAGGTACTCTTGAGTAAATGGAAGGAAATCAGGATTCCCTACAAGCAGTCGGACCGTGAACTGGCTGACCGTTTCCGCTCTACCTGCGACAAGATATTCGAGCTTAGCTACCTGTCGCGCGTAATCAGCCGCAAGTACCCGGCCTTCGAGCTGAAAAGCGAGGAGGAACAACTACGCACCCAAATCCGGGAGATGGAATGGCTGGTAGGCCGCGAGCGCAACGACCTCGAAATGGCTACCATGGACGTAGAACGTAGCCTGACGGGCAACGAGGACGAAGACAAGCGGATGCGCGGTCGGCTCAATATCCAGAAACGCAAGGTCGCTATGAAGGATAAGATTCTCCGGGAGTTTCAGCGGAAGTTGGATCGGCTCGAACGCTAGCTTTACGGCTCGACTCCCGAACGAGCAATTTAGTACCAAGTACCCTGGTTTCGTAAGCGACCGGGGTATTTTTGTTTTCGATGAGTTCCAATAATAGCTCGGCCGCCTGTCGGCCCATTTCGAACGATGGTTGCGATACCGAACTCATCGGTGGATCGAGTAGTACCGATATTCCCAAGTCGGAAAATCCCAGCAGTGCGACGTCCTGGGGCATCCGATAGCCAAGCTGCCGCAATGCCCAATGCACCCCAATGGCAATCCGGTCGCTGGCGGCGAAAATGGCATCGGGCCGCTCGCGAAGCGCCATGAGTTGGTAGGCGCGTTCGGTTCCGTCTTCCTGGTCAAACTCCGCCGACACCACCCACTCTTCCCGGAAAGGTAATTTATGCTTCTCGAGCGCATCCCGGTAGCCGCGGAAGCGGTTGCGGCTGATCGTCAGGCTCATGGGGCCCGATATGTGCGCGATGCGCTGGCACCCTTGCTCGATCAGGTGTTCGGTACCCGCGAAGGCACCCGCGTAGTCGTCCACGAGTACCTTGTGCGTCTCGACGATACTACTGCCCCGGTCGAAGAAAACGATCGGTATGCCCCGATTCTGTAGCTCGGTGAAGTGATTATACTGCAGCGAATGGCTGGCTACCGACACGATGAGGCCGTCGGCCCGGCGGTCGCCGATATGACGGACCGCATTCTGCTCGCGTTCGTAGGAGTCGTGGCTTTGGTAGATCATGACATGGTACCCCCGCTGGTACGCCACATCCTCCACCCCACCGATCGCCATCGAAAAGAAGGCATTGTCGATGGCGGGTACGATGATCCCGATCGTCTGGGTTTGGTTTTTCAATAGGCTGAGGGCTATCGAGTTAGGGGTATAGTTGAGCGCCCGCGCCAGCGAAATGACGCGCTCCTTGGTAGCGTCGCTTATTTCGGAGCTATCGCGCAGGGCCCGGGAAACCGTCGATTTCGAGATACCGAGTTGCCGGGCAATCTCCTTGATTGTGATCGTGGCGTTCTTCATTTCAATCGGGGGGGTATCTTGAAAAAATTCAATCTTATGGTTTTGCTTATCCGGGAGTGCATCTGTTTTGTTGCGTCCAAATTAATACAAAAAGCATGATTCCCGGAAAATATTGAATTTTCGGGAACGGTCCCGGGAACGGTTGCGGAGAAACATTGACCTTTTTCAAGATAAAACTTAGCGTTTCGAGGAAATAATACTTAGACTTCTTCCTTAATGAAAGAATCACATCGCCGAATGCTGAAAGGTTTTCTTTAAAAAACGCAATTACCAACTTATTCCTATATGATCTATACTACTATCTTGGCCAAATCGGCGATCAAACCTCGTGTCTGTCCCGGCAGGCTGGAGGTACTGTTCAAGAAAGTTGTGAATGATGGCGATTATGTCGCTTATCGTGAGCTGTTCAACTCCTACTATTATCCGCTTTGTACCTATTCCATGCGAGTGGTGGTAGCGCGCGAAGTTGCCGAGGAAGTAGTCTCGGATGTGTTTGTGAAGCTTTGGAAAAACCGGGAGCAGATCGAAGTACACACGTCCTTCGAAGCGTACATCTATCGCTCGGTGCGCAACCAGTCGCTCGACTATCTCAAACTCAAGTTGCATCGGGTTCGGAAGCGTGAGACGCTGGAAAGCATTCAGTGGAACATTGCTTACGCCGACCACCACACGCCTGTGGAAGAAGTACTGTTCAACGAGTTTTACGATCGCGTCGAAGGGTGCATCAGCGACCTGCCGCGACAATGTCAGCTTATTTTCAGAATGAGCCGTGAGCAAGGGCTGAGGTACCGTGAAATCGCCGAGGAGCTTAAAATTTCGATCAAAACGGTAGAAACTCAGATGGGCCGGGCTTTGAAAGTACTAAGGGAAAGGGTACCGGAAAATCGTCTGGTAGCTTGAAGATTGTGTAATCGTTGAAGCGGTCCGCCGCCGCGGTGTTGAATCGTTGAACTGATGTCTGTTTGTTCATTCTGGTAAGCAAAACGCTCTCTCAGTTAAACCTTCTACATTAATTACACAACCGCGCGGGCGGCCCCGTAAAAAAACAAACATCTTTATGGAGGAAACATGGCGATGGTTTGGGCCAAATGATCCGGTTTCGTTGGCTGACGTCAGGCAGGCTGGTGCCACAGGCGTGGTAACGGCCCTGCATCACCTCGCCAACGGTAAGACATGGAGTGCCGCGGAAATCGCAAGTCGCAAGAACGAGATCGAGACAGCCAAGCTGTCGTGGTCGGTTGTGGAGAGCATTCCGGTGCACGAGGCGATCAAAACCCGGACTGGTGATTTCAAGAAGTACATAGAAAACTATAAGGAGTCGATTTATAATCTGGGCAAAAGTAGGATCGACACCGTTTGCTACAACTTTATGCCCGTGCTGGACTGGACGCGCACCGACCTCGACGCTCCGATGCCCGACGGCTCGACGGGCCTGCGCTTCGATGCCACCCAATTTGCGGCCTTTGAACTTTATATTTTAAAAAGAGAAAAAGCTACGGCCCAGTATTCAGAAACTCAGCAGCAGCTAGCTAAAACCTGGCTCGAGGCGGCCGACGAGGAAAGCATCCGTCGCTTGACGCGCAATGTCATTGCGGGCTTGCCCGGTTCGGAAGAGAGCTTTACCATTGAGGAATTTAGGGAAGTGTTGGCTACTTACGATACTATCGACGATTCCGCTTTGCGCGCTAACTTGTACCAATTCATCAAAGAGATAGCGCCCGCCGCGCAGGAGGCAGGGGTACGACTCGCCATACATCCCGACGACCCACCCTACCCGATCCTGGGCTTGCCGCGCGTGGTGAGTACCGAAGCGGACGCGCGACAATTGCTGGAGAGTTGTGACCTGCCCGCCAACGGGCTGTGCTTTTGCACCGGCTCCTACGGTGTAAGATCCGACAACGACTTGGTGGGCATGGTCGAACGGCTCGGTGATCGCATCCACTTTGTGCATTTGCGGGCCACACGGCGCGAGGCCGACGGTAGCTTCTACGAAGCCGACCATCTGAATGGCGATGTGGACATGTACGGCGTCATGCACGCGCTCCTGCGGGAACGACAAAAACGCCAACAGGCCAACCGACCCGACCGGAGACTGCCCTATCGTCCCGACCACGGTCACCGAATGCTCGACGACCTCAGCGCCACCAAGCGTACCAATCCCGGCTACACCGCCATCGGTCGCCTGCGCGGCCTGGCTGAACTGCGCGGCCTGGCCATGGGAATCGAACGAAATCTTAACAGTTAACCTTCCACCACATGACTGTATTACAGCATAAAGCCACGCAGACCTTTATCAACGATGATTTCTTGCTGAGAAATGAAACCGCCCGGCGGCTCTACCATGATTTCGCCAAGGCGATGCCGATCATCGACTACCATTGCCACCTGCCGCCCGACCTGATCGCGCAGGACCATCAATTCGAAAACCTGACGCAGGCCTGGCTCTACGGCGACCATTACAAGTGGCGGGCGATGCGTAGCAACGGCATCGATGAGCGCTACTGCACGGGCGACGCCTCGGATTGGGAAAAGTTCGAGAAGTGGGCGGGAACGGTACCCTACACCATGCGCAATCCGCTGTACCACTGGACGCACCTGGAACTGCTGCGGTACTTCGACATCGACGTGGTACTCAATGCCGACTCGGCGCGCGATATTTACGAAGAGTGCTCAGCCAAGCTCCGCAGCCCCGAGTACAGCGTACGCAACCTGCTACTCAAAATGAACGTGCGGGTGATTTGCACCACCGACGATCCCGCCGATTCGCTCGAGCATCATCGGGCTATTCAGGACAGCGATTTGGACATACAGGTACTGCCTACCTTTCGGGCCGATAAGTCGATGCTGCTTATCGACGACCCGACGGCCTACCGCGCTTATGTCGAGAATCTGTGCGAAGTAGCCGGAATCGAAAGCTCGGACTATTCTTATAATGATCTGCTGAAAGCCCTGGCAAAGCGCCACGAGTACTTCGCCGCAATGGGCGGGCGGCTTTCCGACCACGGCCTGGAACACATGTACGCCACGCGTTTCGACCACGATGCGGCGCAGGCGGCGGCGGCTTTGGCGGTTTCGGGACAAGCGCCCGATCAGGAGGCGTGCGACACTTACAAGTCGACGCTCCTGTACGAACTAGCCAAGATGGACCACGCCAAAGGATGGGCGCAGCAGTTTCACCTCGGTGCCCTGCGCAACAACAATTCCCGCGCGCTCCGCAACCTGGGCCCCGATACGGGCTGGGATTCGATCGGCGATTTCAGTCAGGCGGAGGCGCTGTCGAAGTTCATGGACAAGCTGGATTCGACCAATCAACTGGCTAAGACGGTACTTTACAACCTCAACTCCTCCGACAACGAGGTGATGGCGACCATGGTAGGCAACTTCAACGACGGCAGTGTGGCGGGTAAGGTGCAGTTTGGCTCGGGCTGGTGGTACCAGGATCAGAAAGACGGTATGGAAAAACAAATGAACACGCTCTCGAACATGGGACTGCTGAGCCGTTTCGTGGGGATGCTCACCGACTCGCGCAGTTTTCTCTCCTATCCCCGGCACGAGTACTTCCGCCGCATCCTGTGCAACCTAATCGGTACCGACGTCGAGAACGGAGAACTACCCAACGACCTACCCTGGCTCGGCAAGATGGTACAAAACATCAGCTACCATAATGCCAGGGACTACTTCGGGTTTTAGATTTTGCTGTTTATTTTTTTTAAAAAAGCCACGGTGGTTGTTCATTTCCTGAATTGACCAAAATGAATACCTTTGCCCTGGCTCTAAAAAAAGCGTAGCAATCAATCAATAGAATTAGGTCGACGGCCGAGCGCCTTCGGCCGAAAGCCCCACCCCATGGCCCAAATCGTTACCCTCGGCGAAGTACTGCTCCGGCTCAGCACGCCCGGATTTTCCCGTTTCGAGCAAGCCCGCTCCTTCGATGTCACCTACGCCGGTGGCGAAGCCAACGTAGCCTCCGCCCTGGCCTATTGGGGACATCGCACGGCCCACGTCACGCGCTTCCCCGACTCGCCCATCGGTCGGGCGGCGGCGCAGTACCTGCGTTTTCACGGCGTGGACATTTCTCATATCCAGTACGGCGGGCCACGCATGGCAGTGTACTACCTCGAAACCGGCGCCGCTTTGCGGGGCAGCCAGATCGTGTACGACCGGGCGGGCTCATCGTTCGCCACGACCGACCCGGCGGAGTACGATTGGGACGAAATATTCAAGGATGCCACCTGGTTTCACTGGGCGGGTATCACCCCCGCGCTCTCGCAGGAAGCCGCTGACTTGTGTCTGCACGCCATTCAGGCGGCGCGGCGCAGGGGCATGACGGTATCGGGCGATATTTTTTACCGCTCCAATCTTTGGAAGTACGGCAAAACGCCCGCCGACATCCTACCCGAGCTCACCGCTGGTACCGACCTGGTGATCGCCAATCCGATCAATGTACGCGAGATATTCGGCATCGAATGTACTGACTTCAAAGATGCTTGCCTGAAACTACAAGCTGCCTTTCCGCAAGTCAGTCGCGTGGTCGATACCCAACGTACGTCCAGAAGCGCCAGCCACAATTTATTGCGCGCCTACTTATGGAATGGCCAGGAAATGCTGGAAACCAACGATATCGACATTAATCCGATCGTGGACCGCGTAGGCGGCGGCGACGCTTTCATCGCCGGACTGATTCACGGATTGATCCGCTTCAACGACGAACAAAAAGCCCTGGAATTTGGCGTGGCCGCCTCGGCCCTCAAGCATACCATCGAAGGCGATGCGCTCGTCAGCACCGAAGCCGAAGTCGAAGCCATCCGACTGGGGGAAACGTCAGGAAGAATAAAAAGGTAAATTTCGGTGGACGGTGGATGGTAGCGACTTCCCTTTTACCTTTCCCACTTTTCCCGTCCACCCCTCCCCCTTTTAAAATCTTTTAACCAAAAAAATATGGCTCGTCTTAAAAAAGAAACTATCCTCGACGCCTTGCACGAAGGCGGCGTTTTACCGTTGTTCTACCACGACGATGTCGAGGTGGCGATCGAAGTACTCAAGGCCACGCACCGGGCGGGGTTACGGGTTTTTGAATTTACCAATCGGGGCACCAACGCACTCGCCACTTTCGAGAAGCTGGCTGCCTACGCGCACCAGCATTTGCCCGACCTCGCGATTGGCATCGGCACGATATACGACGAGGAATCAGCGAATAAATTTATTTACGCTGGGGCGGACTTTGTGGTAACGCCCGTGCTGAATCCAGCCGTGGGCCGGGCCTGCGCCGCGGCCGAGGTGCCTTGGCTACCGGGTGTGGCCACGCTCACCGAGATTTACAACGCCAGGCAGGCGGGCGCCGAGGTAGTCAAACTATTTCCCGGCGAGGTGGTAGGTTCTGCTTTTTTGAAAGCGGTGCGCGGCCCGATGGCCGACCTGAAGATCATGGTCACGGGGGGTGTCAAACCCACCGCCGACAGTTTCGCCGAGTGGTTTGGTGCGGGCGCGTACTGCGTCGGCATGGGCTCACATCTTTTTCCTAAGGAAGTACTTGCGGCGAAAGACTACGATTGGATCGAGCAAAAAATAAAAGAGTGCATGGGCTTTACCAAAGCCTTACGCTAAAAAAGCCCCGTACGATGTGTACGGGGCTTTTTTTATGAAATCTGCCTACTATTTTAAGAATCCGTTGGTAGCGTAGTAAGGCGTACCGTTCGATTTTTCCTTTTTCTTGTCGACAACCACGCCGGCTACCGTACCCACCCCGGCCCCGGCCACGGCGCCGACGATGGCCCCTTTCACGCGGTTGTTCTTGGACACTACGGCTCCGGTGGCAGCGCCTACGCCCGCCCCGATGATGGCCCCCTTAGCGGCACTACTCATCCCGGACTTCTTCTGCGATTCGGCGGGCGCGGCTTCCGGCGTGGCGGGCTGCTCAGCGGGTACTTCCTCCTGGCTGGCTATAACGGGCGCGTCCGCCTCGGGCGCTTTCCAGGCGTCATCGACCGGCTGGGTACTTCGGTCATCGGCGTTTGGCTTCTCGGCGGGCAGGTTGCTGCGGTAGCCATAAACCTCCGGTCGATTGGGCCGAGACTGGACGGGTGCCGTCACGACTACCGTACGCGGTGTGGTACCCTGCTGCTGCGATTTCAGTAGCTCGAGTTCGTAGTTCAGCTTTTGCAGCTCGGTCTCGTGTTGGGCCTCTTGAAGCGCGCTGGTCAGCTCAGCGTTGGCCACTGCATCGGCGGTGGGCTTACGATCTTGATTACAGGCCAGCATCATGGCGGATACTACGGCTATTCCCATCAGATTTTTCATGGCTTGTTTGGTTTTTCCCGGCCCTCTGCTCCTCAATTTTGATCGAAACAGCGCGCCAGATGGTTGGTGAATTGTTTGAAACACCTTCCTTTCGGGAGGTACGGCGGTTAGAGCGGTGGCAAGAAAAGACGTTTAATCCTGTATATAAAATAAATACAGGTAGCCTTGCACGCCAAAAAATAGTAGGCTGACGTCCATTCTCTCTTCTCTAGGAAAACCAACCTCATCTATGAAAAAGACAGCGTTATCACTCGTGCTTTCCTCGTTCTGCCTTTTGTCGGGCCTGACCGTGAACGCTCAATCCCGCAGCCTCTTCAACGGCAGAGACTTGAAAGGCTGGCACGCCGATGTGCCGGAGATGGACACCGTCGCCACGGCCCGGATGCCGTTTGTAGTACGCGACAAAATGCTGGTAAGCCTGGGTACGCCCGGCGGACACCTGATCACCGATGGCACCTACGAAAACTTTCGGCTTGAGTTGGAATACCGCTTCGACGGCAAGCCCGGCAACTGCGGGGCGTTGGTGTTTGTATCGACCCCCAGGGCGCTGTACGATATGTTCCCGAAGTCGATCGAAGTACAGATGATGCACACCAATGGGGGTGATTTTTGGTGCATTCAGGAAGATATTGTGGTACCTGATATGGAAAAGCGGCGCGGCCCCCGGGAGCAATGGGGCGTCAGTGGCACCAAGCTGCGTCGCATTCCTAACCTCACCGATGGCTCTGAGAAACCAGTGGGTGAGTGGAACAAACTGACGATCGAATGCCTGGGCAACTCGATAAAAGTATGGATGAACGACGACTACGTCAACTACGGCTACGACGCCACCGCCCGCACAGGGCACATCGCCTTGCAGTCCGAAGGATCGGAAGTGGTATTCAAAAAAGTGCTGCTGACGCCCATCGAGCGGCTTTCGGAGTAAACGGTTGCGTTATTTCTATACCGCCTCTTTCTCTTTGGGCGGAAACAGTAGGGAAGCAGCGATACTGATGCCAAGAATCCCGACGATCACCAGCAACGAGTACATATTGCTGAAGCCCCATTCGTGCAGTTGATGCTCGAAAAGCATTTTCAGCCCGATGAACGTGAGCAATACGCCCAAACCGTACTTGAGGTAGCTGAACATGTCGATGATATTGACCAGGAAAAAGAACATCGACCGCAACCCCATGATGGCGAACACATTGGAGAAAAACACGATATAGGGATCTTTGGTAATGGAAAAAATGGCCGGAATGGAGTCGACCGCGAATACGACATCGGTGAAGGCGATGACGATCATGACCACGAACAGCGGTGTTACGTACAGCTTGTTGTTGTGCTTGCGCCGCACGAAGAAGTTGTCGACTACGTAGCGCTCAAATACATTGAGGTAACGGGAAGACAGCCGCACGGCGGGGTGTTTCTGCACGTCGATACCTTCCTCCTCGTCTTTGGAGAACAAAATCTTAATCCCCGTGTACACCAGAAAAGCACCGAAGATATAGAGTACCCAGCTAAACTCCTGAATCAGGGCCGAGCCCAGGAATATAAAAATGAAGCGCAGAAATATCGATCCCAGGATACCCCAAACGAGTACCTTCTTGTAGTAGATTTCACGAACCCCGAAGGAATTGAAAATCAGAATGAAGACAAAAATATTGTCGACCGAGAGCGAGTACTCCACCAGGTAACCCGTGAGGTACTCTAGCGCCATGTTGTTTTGGAACTTCGTCAGCGCGGCGTCGAAATCGGCGGGCAGGGTGAGGTTGGGATAGTAGGTACTTCGAACGGCAGCCAGGTGGGACGGATCGCTGATGTCGTGCACCCAATGGCCGTAAAAACGCAGAAAAACGTAAAAACCCAAGGCCAGGGCCACCCACACGGCGCTCCACGAAGCAGCCTCTTTGAAACTGACGATGTGGCTGGTCGACTTACGGCTGAACGCCCCCAAGTCGAGCATCATCACCAGGATGACAAAAACCGCGAAACCGGCAAAAAATATTACTTCACTTGACATCGATACTGGGGGTGTTGAGTTGGACAGAACAACAAAATAAAGGATAAATTCCCACATACAACCAGCCATCTTGCCACTTGTCCGGTTTTAGATTGCGACTGCGGCCGGCATTTTTAACTTTTGTCCATCATTTTCGTTTCCCAGTTGTGCCATCTCCCAAAACCAGCCACCGATGAAACTAACGCGCCAGATTCTGGAAAGTTTTCGCTTCGCCTGGCAGGCGCTGCGCTCCAACCTGACCCGCACCACGCTGTCGCTATTGGGCGTTACGGTGGGTATTTTCGCCATTGTCGCGGTATTCACCATCGTCGATTCGCTCGAGCGTAACATCAAGGAGAGCATGAGCTTCATCGGAGATAAGGTGCTGTATGTTCAAAAATGGCCGTGGAGTTTTGGGGAGGGCGAGTACACCTGGTGGCGGTATTTTCAATGGCCCGACCCCAGCTATCGGGAGTACAAGTATCTTTACGAAAACATGGAGGCGGCTAGTGCCGTCGCGGTCATGGATTTTAAGGGAAACACTACGGTCAAAAACGGCTCGAACAGCATGACGGCCCTGATTCAGGGCATTTCGTATGATTACAATTTGATTTCGGATGTACCCATCGCCGACGGTCGGTACTTCTCCCCCATCGAAACCGACGCCGGGCGTCAGGTGGCGATCATTGGGGCCGATATTGCCGAAACGCTCTTTCCGGGGAGCGATCCCATTGGCAAGGAGTTCAAGTTGGCGGGCAACCGCTTCACCGTGGCCGGGGTGCAGGTAAAGAAGGGTGAGAGCCTGGTAGACTTCGGTGGTCCGCCCGACACCAAGGTGTACATTCCTTACGGTGCCTTTGCCAAACTCTTCCAGTCAGGGCGCCCCAGTCCCGACATCGTGGTAAAAGGCAAAGAGGACGACGAGGGCCTGCTGGAAGTGGAAGCCGAAACCGTGGGGCTGATGCGCACCATGCGGGGAATCAAGCCACGCGACGAAAACAATTTTTCGATCAATCGTCCCGAAGCGGCGGCCCAAGCCATCTCAGGTGTGTTTGGCGTACTTACCCTCGCGGGCTGGGTGATCGGTAGCTTCTCGATTCTGGTCGGCGGGTTCGGAATCGCCAACATCATGTTCGTATCGGTAAAGGAAAGGACCAATCTGATCGGCATTCAGAAGTCGCTGGGTGCCAAGAATTATTTCATTCTGTTTCAGTTTTTGTTCGAAGCCATAATGCTGAGTCTGGTCGGTGGGCTGGTCGGCATATTCCTGGTTTTTCTACTATCCTACATGCCGCTGGGTAGCCTGGACGTGGTACTTCTGCCCCAGAATGTAATATTGGGACTGGGCGTGTCGAGCGTTATCGGCGTACTGTCGGGCATCGTACCAGCGATGCTGGCTGCCCGCCTCGATCCGGTGGAGGCGATACGGGCAAAATAGTTGAAAGTTGAAACGGGGCACCCGTGCGGTTGAAAGTGAGTAATAATCAGCTTCGCAAGGTTCCTACTTGGAAAACTCCCGCTAAATCCTGAATTTTGGCGTTTGGCAAAAAACACTTAGGCACTTTGCCCCTCTACCCCTTCAAAACTAAAAAAACACTGCCATGCGTAAATGGGTCATTCTGGGCGTATTTTTTCTCATCATCTTCGCCATATTCTACTACCTCACCTTTGGGTATTACAGTGAGGGAAAGCGCGGTGGCTTTGTCGTGAAGATGAGCAAAAAAGGGTACGTGTTCAAAACCTACGAAGGTGTACTGAACGTTGGGGGCTTGTACGAAGGCGGTGGTACACTCAATGCCACGCAATGGGAGTTTTCGGTTAATGATAGCAATACAGAAGCGATTGCCAATATCGACCAGGCCATCAAGACCGGCAGTCGGGTATCGCTCACCTATGAGGAGAAATTTTTCCTACTGCCCTGGGTGGGCGACACCAAGAACCTGATCACAAAAGTGGAGGTCCTTCCCATGCCCAATGTACCACAGAATCCCATGTACCAGCAGCAGCAGCCACAGCCGGTACCGGCTCAGCCAGTCGACAGCACGACAATATTATAAGGGGTAGAAGGGTTGACGGGGGACGGTAGACAGCTCGCGGATTTCCTTTTCACCGTCTACCTGTCCCCCGAAACTACCCTCCAGCTTTCTTCGCCTTGTACCCTTTCGATGTGAGCCAGGCGACTACCTTATCACGGTGGTCGCCCTGAATCATAATTTCGTAATCTTTGGCGGTACCGCCGCTACCGCAGGCCGCTTTCAGTTGCTTGCCTAGATCAGTCATGTCGGCCAGGGTACCCACGAAGCCCTTCACAACGGTGACTACCTTGCCGCCGCCCTTGCGGTCGAGCCATACGCGGAGGTCTTGCGAAGCAGCGGGCAGTGTATCGGGCTCGTCGTCGTTCGCCGATTGGTACTCGAAATCGGGGTTGGTGGAATAGACTACGCCACTACGGTTTTTCTTAGCCATGTCGTTCAGGTTATTGTTCTGCTTTGGATCAATATAAGGGTAGTTCGGCTACCGGAAGTTTCACTATCAATAAACTATAGCCGGAGTAGCAATAATTTCCGACACAATCTTGCTATTCAAAAACGCAAACGCTATATTTGCAGTCCCATTTTCAGGTGGGAGCCGCATTTTTGCGCATAAATTACTGAAAATCAATTTATAAAACTTTTTGTTATTCGTGGATACGTTAAGCTATAAGACCAGCTCGGCCAACAAAAGCACAGTCAATAAAGAGTGGATCGTCGTGGACGCCAAAGATGTGGTGCTGGGCCGTTTGGCCAGTGAAGTAGCCAAGATCATTCGGGGGAAGCACAAGACGGACTACACTCCGCACGTCGACTGTGGTGATAACGTGATCGTTATCAACGCCGGCAAAGTAAAATTGACCGGTAAGAAAATGACCGACAAAATCTACGTTCGGCACACGGGCTATCCCGGTGGACAGCGTTTTCAGACGCCCGCCGAGATTTTGGCCAAGTACCCCGAGCGCCTGATCGAGAAGGCCGTGCGGGGTATGCTGCCCAAGAATCGTTTGGGACGCCGGTTGTTTACCAACCTGTTCGTATACGACGAGGCGGAGCATCCGCACGTGGCGCAGCAGCCCAAGGAAGTCAAATTCAACTTGTAAAATTACCCGTACATGGAAGTTATCAACACAATCGGTAGAAGAAAGACCGCCGTGGCCCGGATCTATATGTCACCCGGCAAAGGTGAGATCAAAGTGAACGGCCGTGACTATAAGGAGTATTTCCCTTTTGAAGTACACCAAATCGTACTTCAGCAGCCCTTCGCCACTTTGAATAACGGCGAAAGCTATGACCTGAAGGTAAACGTTCG
The DNA here is from genome assembly GCA_963803495.1 of uncultured Cytophagales bacterium. Classification (GTDB taxonomy): domain Bacteria; phylum Bacteroidota; class Bacteroidia; order Cytophagales; family Spirosomataceae; genus Persicitalea. The sequence continues at coordinate 3,930,820 of CAWDMP010000002.1, read as the reverse complement.
CGGTGGTGGCATCACGGGCCAGGCCGAAGCGACCCGCATGGCGATCGCCCGCGCCCTCGTAGAATATAGCGCCGACAACCGTCCCGCTTTGAAAAAAGAGGGATTCCTGACGCGTGACCCCCGCATGGTCGAGCGTAAGAAGTACGGTCGCCGCAAGGCCCGCCGCCGCTTCCAGTTCTCGAAACGATAGAAAGTTTATGAGTTGAAAGTCCAAAGTTTATGAGTCAAGAAAAACTTTAAACTTTAAACTTTGGACTTTGAACTCTCGACTCCAACAAGTCCAGGCAGTACTTATCGTGCCCGATGTGCTGTGCTGCGTATTTCTTAGTTTTTAAATCTTTAAAATCAACCAATGGCACAATTAGAGTACAAAGACCTTTTGAATGCCGGTGTGCATTTTGGTCACCTTACCCGCAAGTGGGACCCCCGGATGGCTCCGTACATCTTCATGGAGAAGAACGGCATCCACATCGTCGATCTCAACAAAACGCTCAGCTGCCTGGACCAGGCCGGCGATGCGATGAAAGCTGTGGTTCGCTCAGGTCGTAAGATCATGTTCGTCGCTACCAAGAAGCAGGCGCAGGAGATCGTCACCGAAGAAGCCAAGCGACTGAAGATGCCCTACGTTACTGACCGTTGGTTGGGTGGTATGCTCACCAACTTCGGTACCATGCGTAAGTCGATCAAGAAATTGCAGACGCTGGACAAGATGTTGACCGACGAAGCTACGGTGAAAAATATCGCGAAGCGTGAGCGGCTGATGTTGACACGTGAGCAGGAGAAGCTGACCCGTGTGTTGGGTGGTATCATTGACCTGACCCGCTTACCCGCCGCCTTGTTTATCGTGGACGTGAAGCGCGAGCACATCGCCGTGTCGGAGGCAAAGCGTCTGGGTATTCCGGTTTTCGCAATCTGCGATACCAACTCTAACCCCGATCTGGTCGATTTCCCGATTCCCGGCAACGACGATGCATTCAAGTCGATTTCGTTGTTGACGTTAGCCGTTGGCAAAGCGATCGAGGAAGGTTTGATGGAGCGCAAGCAAGATAAGGAAGACCAACGCCTGGCCGAAGAGGAAGAAGCCAAACGCCAGAGTGACATGAAAAAAGAAGCTGCCGAAGGCGCTGATACGCCTGAGACAGAGGCTGCGGAAGTACCTGTAGCAGAAGCCAGCCGAAGCTCCCCGCAGCCGAGGCGACGGCGACTGAGGAAGAGACAAAGTAAAATTTAGATTTCTCGATAGCCGAATGCAGATAATAGTAGCCCGTAGCCTTCCCGCTATGGGCTACACTTTTAATAAAAGCAGCGCGAAGCGCTTGTGATAAAATAGTTAAATCGAATAAAAAACATAACAGACAACAACCATGGCAATCACCGCACAAGATGTAAACAAACTCCGCCAAATGACCGGCGCCGGTATGATGGACTGCAAGAAAGCCCTCACCGAAGCCGACGGCGATTTCGATAAAGCCGTAGACATTCTGCGCAAGCAAGGTCAGAAAGTAGCGGCCAAGCGTGCCGACAACGAGACCTCCGAAGGTGCCGTACTGGTACAAATCAGCAGTGACGGCAAGAGCGGCAAAATCATCGCCCTCGCTTGTGAGACTGAGCCCGTATCTAACGTTGAGGATTTTAAGAATCTAGCCCAGTCGATTCTGGACAAGGCGGTGGACATGGATGCGACCGACAAGGAGACCTTGCTGGCGGCCAATATGCCGGACGGTCGCCCGGTGTCGGAGCACATCGTGGACCTGACGGGTAAGCTGGGCGAGAAGCTCGACCTGATGAGCTACGTCACGATGAACGCCGAGAAAGTAGTTTCTTACATTCACTCCAATGGCAAACTGGGCGTATTGGTAGGATTTAGCGGTGCCGACGGAACCGACGTGGCCGAGCTGGGCAAGGACGTGGCGATGCAAATCGCGGCCATGAAGCCCGTAGCGTTGGATAAGGACGGCGTAGATTCCGCCACCATCGAGCGTGAGATCGAGGTAGGTCGTGACCAGGCGCGCGCCGAGGGCAAGCCCGAGGCCATGCTCGACAAGATCGCTCAAGGTCGCCTGAATAAGTTTTACCGCGACAACACGCTGCTCAACCAGGATTTCGTAAAGGACGGTTCGATGACGATCCGCCAACTGCTCGAGAAAACCGCCAAAGGACTGACGGTGCAAGACTTCAAGCGCGTATCGATCGGCGCTTAATAAAATATGTCTAACATTTTGATCGATTGGAAAGCCCCGCGTTTTAATAATGCGGGGCTTTTTTAGTTACTTGAGCATAAATCTTGCTCCTGAGCATAAATTAGTGCTTGTTTTAGTTACCTCTTCCGGCTATGCCAGTCCCAACATTTCATAAACAGCCGATTACCCAATGTACCGACGAAGAACTTGTCCAACTGTTTATCCAAACTCAGCGAAACAAGTACTTCGAGGTACTTTATGAGCGATACGCCGACAAAGTATACCGCAAGTGCCTGTCGTTTACGAAAGATCCGGCGCGGGCGGAGGATTTTGCGCATGATATCTTTCTGAAACTGATATTTAAGCTTAGTACTTTTCAGGCGAGCGCGCGCTTCTCCACCTGGCTGTACTCCATCACCTACAACTACTGCATAGATCAGCTCAGGATCAACAAGAAACGGGCTGAGATATACAGCGACGAGATTATCGACATTCCCGACGATGTGGACCTCGACGCGATTTTCGAGCAGACCGACATCGAGACTCGGCGGTTCGGAAAAGCCATGGAATCGCTCAATGCGGAAGAGAAAGGCCTGCTGATGATGAAGTACCAGGATGAATTGAGCATACGGGATATTGCCGAAGTTTTTCAAGATCACGGAAAGCGCTACCAAAATGAGACTACTCCGTTCGCGGGAAAAGCTTCGGACCAAGTACCTCGAAACGATGGTGTTCTGGGGCCTGCTTTTTGCCAAACTTTTGGAGATTTTCAAACATTTCAAATAGAGACTGGCTATGAACGAAAATCCCTTCAAAGACCTCGAGTCGGACGCTCACGTTCCCGCCTACCTGAAAACGGCGCTGGTATCGGAGATCGACTTCATCCGTGATACCATGCAGATCGTCGAACTATTTACCGATGGACTAATCGGTACGATGATCCGATGCCTACCCGAAACTCCCGACCCTCAACCCGAATAGCATCATGGAAAGACTTCCCAACATCGCCGAAATCCTGATCAATACCTTCAATACGTTGATTGCTCAGTTTGTCCAGTTCGTACCCCGCCTCATCGGGTGCGCAATTATTCTGCTCGTCGGCTACCTCATTGCGAAGGCAGTGGCGGCGTTGGTCAGCAAATTACTAGGGCGGGTAGGCTTCGATCGCATTGGTGACAAGCTCAACGAAATCAGCTTTATAAAGCAGCTCAAGACCGAGATAAAGCTCAGCCAGATCGTAGCCAAGGTACTTTATTACTTCATTCTATTAGTGTTCCTGACGGCGGCTACCGAGACGCTGGGTATCCCGGCGATCACTAAGATGATCGCCTCGATCGTTGATTTCATTCCGCAGCTCATCGCGGCGGCGATCATGCTGCAAGTGGGCATCATGGTGGCCGATGTCATCAAAAATGCCGTCACTTCGCTTTGCAAGTCGTTTCACATCGCGTCGGCCAAGCTGATCGGCAACATCGTATTCATTTTCTTTTTGGTCATTACCTTCATTAGTGCGCTCGGCCAGATCGGTATTGAAACTGCCTTGCTCGAATCCAGCTTTAACCTGATTCTGGGCGGGATCGTAGCGGCCTTTGCCATTGGGTACGGCATCGCCTCGCGTGATGTACTGGCCAACATGATTGCGGCCATGTACAGCCGCAACAAGTACCAAGAGGGTCAGGTGGTGCAGCTCGACGACGTGCGGGGTACCATCACCAACATCGACAACGTCTCGGTCACCATTCAGAGCGGGCAGACGACCACCGTCATACCATTGCAGCTTTTCCAATCGCGTAAAGTGGAAATTTTTAGTGAACCGCTTTCTTAACAAAAATCCCGATTACGAGTGAAGAAGACTTATTGCCTTAGCCTACTCCTTATGCTATTGAACGCGTATACCCTACGAGCACAGAATGAAGCGACTCCTGATTCTCTACGCGCTGAAACAAACTTATTACCGGATTCGCTGCGCGAGCCGGAAATCGCCGAAATAGATACTTCCTGGAAAAAGAAGGTGGAGTTTGGTGCTAACCTCAACCAGGGATCTTTCAGCGACAATTGGACGGGCGGCGCCGTCAATTCGATCGCGGTGGGTACCTACCTCAACGCGCTCATCACCTACGAGAAAGACAACGACTCCTGGCGTAATGATTTTCAGGCGCAGTATGGTATCGTGCGCAACAAGGGGCAGCAGAGCCGCAAGAGTATCGACCGTTTATTTTTCGATACAAAGTACGGTCGCAAGTTCGCCGATCATTGGAGCTTTCATCGTGAATGCCAACCTGCTTACCCAATTTACGCCGGGCTACGAATTCAACAACCTACCCTCGGGCGAAATAGAGCAGAGCCAGGTGTCGGGACTTTTTTCTCCTGCCTACATCACCGAATCGGTAGGTGTCGAGTACCGGCCCACCGACTATTTCTTCGTAACCTTTTCACCAGGTGCCGTTCGGCAGACCGTCGTGGCGGACCTCGACCTTTACAAAACCTTTCCCAAAAACTACGGGGTACCCATCGGTCAACGGGTGCGCACCGAACTGGCGCTACTGCAACTTGTGGCTAATTTCAACAAAGACATTGCCAAGAACGTAAACCTGAAATTCCGGTACGTCGTGTTTGCCAATTACAAAAAATTGAGGTCGATGGACAACCGCCTCGACGCGATGCTTACCGCCAAAGTGAACAAGTACCTTAACTTCAACATCGGCGCGATCGTGATCTACGACGACGACCAAAGTACCAAAGTGCAGTTTGCGCAGTCGCTGTCCGTCGGGTTCTTGTACACTTTCTGACCCAGGTCTTTTACGGCAATTTCACCCAGACCGTCATTCAGTTCCTACTCGTGGCGCTGGTAATTTTCTTCATCGTCCGCTACGCCAACCGCGTGAAAGAGCCAGAGAAAGTGGAGGTCGTGAATTGAGAATATCTTTGACTTTTGCGAGAAAAATGGGATAGGCGCAAGCAGATTCCCTTTTTTTGGTTTTGGAACGAGCGCGGAGAAATCAATTCAATATAATTTGCACCGAAGCCGAAAATTCCCCGAGATTTGCGAAAGCATTCGATTTATGCAAAAAATGACACCATCTGATAAGCGAAAACTGGTAATACTGGGCGGCGGCGAGAGCGGGGTAGGCGCGGCGCGGCTGGGCAAGCAACAGGGTTTCGAAGTTTTTTTGTCCGACCAAGGTACCTTGCTGCCCGCTTACCGTGACGCTTTGACCGCGCTCGAAGTACTTTTTGAAGAAGGCACGCACACGATGGCGCGCATCCTGGAAGCCGACGAAGTAATCAAAAGTCCCGGCATTCCCGACAGCGCCCCGATCGTAAAGGCGCTACAAGACCAGGGTACCCCGGTGATCTCAGAAATAGAATTTGCCGCCCGCTATACCGCCGCAAAGTTCATCGCCATTACGGGTAGCAACGGCAAGACGACCACCGCCATGCTGACCTACCACCTGATGCATGAGGCGGGGCTATCGGTCGGACTGGCGGGCAATGTGGGCAGTAGTTTTGCGGGGCAGGTAGCGGAGGGTGAAAAAGAGTACTACGTGTTGGAAATCAGTAGCTTTCAGCTAGATACCATGTACGATTTTCGAGCCGACGTGGCCGTGCTGCTCAACATCACGCCCGATCACCTGGACCGCTACGATTACGATTTTCAGAAGTACGTTGCCTCTAAGTTCAGGATTGTCCAAAACCAAACCGTCAAGGACGATTTTATTTATTTCGCCGAAAGCAATGCGCTGGTAGCCGAGTTGGCGCAACGTACTTTGCCCGCGCAACAACTCCCTATTTCGCTGACTGAGAAGCCGACTCCGGGCGGGTACTTGCACGAAGGCAACCTGGTGGCGCGTAGCCACGGCCAGGAATTCTCGATCGCCCAAAGCGCGCTACCTATCGTCGGGCCGCACAACGCCATCAACGCTTTGGCGGCGATTTTGGCGGCGCAGGCCGTCGGCCTGACCGATGCGCAAATCAAAGTCGGCCTTTTGTCTTTCAAGAATGCCCCGCATCGTCTCGAATCGGTGGCGGTGGTGGACGGCGTCGAGTACATCAATGATTCCAAAGCCACCAATGTCGATTCGGTTTTTTACGCCTTGGGTAGTTTCGACCGTCCGGTGGTGTTGATCCTGGGCGGCGTCGACAAAGGGAAACGATTACAGTGAACTCGAAGATCGGGTGCGGCAAAGGGTAACTGGAATCGTGGCGCTGGGTACCGACACCGATAAAATCATGCATTATTTTGCCGACAAAGTATCCCGCCTGACGGCCGCGCGAAGCCTGGACCAAGCGCTCGAAACTGCTCGCTTCTGGGCACAACCGGGTGAGGTGGTACTGCTTTCGCCCGCCTGCGCGAGTTTCGATTTATTCAAAAACTACCAGGACCGGGGCGACCAATTCCGAAAATCGGTTTTGGCTTTCACCGCAAAGTAGCTACCTTTTCAGCATTCAGTGCCCTAACCCCACTTTACCTTGACCGCACTACAAAAATTCAGCGACACGACTCAGGCGTGGCTGGGCCGCAACCTCAAAGGCGATCCCTGGCTGTGGGGTATCGCTATTTTTCTACTCGGCAGCGGGGTCATCGTGGTGTACAGCGCCGGCGCGCGCGAAGCTTACCTCACCTACAAGGGCGACACGGAGTACCTACTCAAAAAGCAGATTCAGCTCGCTATATTGTCCTTTATGGTCATGTATGTGGTGCATCTGATCCCTTATACCAAGTTGGTACTCTTTTCCAAACTGGCGGTTTGGGGGGCGGTGCTGCTGCTGATCTTCGCTTTTTTCAAGGGGGTCGGCATCAATGAGGCCGACCGCTGGGTGGAAATTCCGATCATCAACCGCAAGTTCCAGCCCTCGGAGCTTGCCAAGATTACGCTCATCGCTTACCTGGCGATTATCCTGGCCTATCGTTTCAAGAAAGATTGGAGCGACACGAAGCTCCTGATTCAGCCCATGGCGATGATCGGCATCGTGTGTGCGCTCATCTACCGTTCTAATTTTTCCACCGCTGCGCTGCTTGGGTGCTACCTGTTTCATGATGCTGTACGTGGGCCGGGTACCGCTGCGTTATCTGGCGATCGCCATCCTATTTTTTGGTGTCGTGCTTGCGGGGCTTGTGGCTTTCAAAGTAGGGCAAAGGGGCGGCACCACCGAATCTAGGCTCAAAGACTACCTCGACCCTAATCTTATCTCCGATCAGTCGAAGCACGCCTTCACGGCGATGGCCCGGGGCGGCATGTTCGGGGAAGGCGTGGCCAAAAGCCAGCAAAAGCACTACCTGCCCAAGAGCGACAGTGACTTCGTGTTTGCCATTATTGTCGAGGAGTACGGTACCCTGGGGGCGTTGGTCATCATTGCGGCTTTTCTATTACTGCTGTATCGGGGCATGAAGGCCATTCAAAAACCCAAACGACCCTACGGCGGCCTGCTATCGGCGGGGCTCACGTTCAGTATCGTGTTTCAGGCGTTGTCCACGATGGCCGTGACAGTCGGGTTGTTTCCGGTTACCGGCCAAACGCTCCCCTTCATCAGCAGCGGCGGATCGTCGATGCTGGTGACGGGCTTCGCGATGGGCATCATCCTGAGCGTGAGCCGTGGTGAGCTGGACGAACAGAGCATTTGACCAAATGGATTTCGGATTCTGGATGTTGGATTTATTAGAAAATTAAAATTCAGGTAGTTAAGCTATTATAGTAGAGTATTTTAACTATTGCACAAATCCTGCATTATTCATAGTTAACTATTAATTATTCATTAAATGAGTAAGCGCATCATCATCAGCGGCGGCGGTACGGGCGGACACATCTACCCGGCTATTGCCATCGCGAATGCGCTCAAAAAACGCGACCCGACCACCGAAATCCTCTTCGTGGGGGCCGAGGGAAAGATGGAAATGGAAAAGGTACCCAAGGCAGGCTACCGAATCATCGGACTACCGATCGTGGGTATTCAGCGGCAGAATGTCGTAGCCAATGTGGCATTTCCGGTCAAACTCACGCGTAGCCTGCTCAAAGCCCGCTCGGTACTGCGCGATTTCCGCCCCGATGCGGCGGTGGGGGTAGGCGGCTTTGCCAGCGGGCCGCTGCTGATGATCGCCTCGCTGATGGGTATACCGACCCTTATCCAGGAACAAAATTCTTACGCGGGAATCACCAACAAGCTACTTTCGCGACGGGCCGAAACCATTTGTGTGGCCTATCCCGATATGGAACAGTTTTTTCCGGCCCGGAAAATAAAGCTCTTGGGAAATCCTGTGCGCGGCGACATCGTCAGCGCCCACACCCGGCGCGGGGAAGCACGCGCCCATTTTGGATTCGACGCCGATCGTCCGACGCTCTTCGTGATGGGCGGCAGCCTGGGTGCCCGGAGTATCAACGAAAGCCTTCGGGAGGGTCTGGCGGATTTGGTCGATGCGGGTTACCAGGTACTTTGGCAAACGGGCAGCGCCTACATTGCCACGGCCCGTGAGGCCATCGCGCAGCTAGGACGGGGGAAAGTGGCGGCCTTTGAGTTCATCTACGAAATGGACCTGGCCTACGCCGTGGCCGATGTGGTGGTGTCGCGGGCGGGTGCGCTTTCGATATCGGAATTGTGCCTGGCGGCCAAGCCCGCTGTCCTGGTACCTTACCCGGCCGCATCCGAAGACCATCAAACCAAAAACGCCATGACGCTGATCCGGCACACGGCGGCGTTGTTGGTACCCGACGCCCGTAGCTCGACCGACTTGGTATCCGCCGCGATGGGTTTGTTACAAGACCCGGCCAAACAGCGTGAACTATCCCGGAATATAGCCAAACTGGCGCGCCCCGACGCGGCTGACGACATCGCGCGTGAGGTACTGAAGCTGACCGAGCGCTAGAACTTTAATTGGAAACACAAGCACCTAGAACAAAAAAATGCACTTCGACACGGATTGGAAGCAGGTTTATTTTGTGGGGATCGGTGGTATTGGCATGAGTGCCCTGGCCCGCTGGTTCAACGCCAACGGCTTTGCCGTAGCCGGGTATGACCGCTCCCCCACGCCCCTGACCGATAAGCTGGAAACCGAGGGTATTCTTGTCAATTTTGACAGCGAGGTAAGTGCCGTACCGGACAAGTTCCGGGCCGAAAGCGATACTACTTTGGTCGTGTACACGCCGGCCATTCCGGCCGGACATCCGCAAATGGAGTACTTCCGGGCGCGGGGTTTCACCCTGCAAAAGCGCGCGCAGGTACTGGGCTGGATCACCAAGCACCTGCCTACCATTGGCGTGGCGGGTACCCACGGCAAAACCACCACCTCCTCGATGGTGGCCCACCTGTTGCGCGCCAGTGGCGTCAACTGCACGGCCTTCCTGGGCGGCATCACGCAGAACTACGGTACCAACTTTCTGCTCAACGAGCCTACCGAAACGCCCGAGAAAGTGGTGTGCGTGGTGGAGGCCGATGAATTCGACCGCTCCTTCCTGACGCTTTTTCCCGACATCGCCATCGTCACGTCGACCGACGCCGACCACCTGGATATTTACGGTGAGCACGAATCGCTGCTTCAATCGTTCCGTGATTTTGTGGGGCAGATCAAGCCGGGCGGGACTTTGTTCATGCGCGAAGGACTGGAATTGGCCGCCGGTACTGCGGCCGAAGTACTTACCTACTCGCTCGACGAGGGCGACTACCGTTGTCAGAACCTCCGCATCGAAAACGCTCGGTTCGTGTTCGACCTCCTTCATCCCGATGGCCTGATCGCCGACATCAGGATGCGGGTACCTGGCTACCACAACATCGAGAATGCCGTGGCGGCCAGTGCCGCCGCACTACGACTGGGGGTAATGCCCGACCAAATCCGGGCCGGACTGGCGAGTTTCACCGGGGTGAAACGGCGGTTTGAGTACCATCTTGAAGACCACCACAAGGTGTTCATCGACGACTACGCCCACCACCCCACCGAAATTCGGGCCTTCCTGTCGTCGGTGCGGAGCCTATACCCGGGCCGGCACATCACCGCCATTTTTCAACCGCATCTTTTCAGCCGTACCCGCGACTTCGCCGATGATTTCGCAGTCAGCCTGGCTTTGGCAGATCGGCTCCTGCTCCTGGATATCTATCCGGCCCGCGAACTACCCATGTCCGGCGTTACCTCAGAAATGTTGTTAGAAAAAGTGGATTTGTCCGATAAATCCTTAACTTCCAGAGAGGCACTGCTCCCTGCCCTGAAAGCCCTCGACACTGACATCGTGGTCACGATCGGGGCGGGCGACATTGATCGTCTGGTACAGCCCATCGCCCTTTTGCTGGTTACGCCACTTGCTAATTAATAGTCCAAGATTCATATTATTAAAATCATGTTCCGTAAATTTGACTATTCTAAAAAATGGCTTGCTAAAGGTGCCTGGGTTTTAGTAATTTTGGCATGTGTAGGCATGGCCGAAAGCCAATTGAATCGCCAGCAGTGCAACAACCTGATTGTCAACGTAGACTACGATTCGGGTGTTCGATTCATCGAGCGGACGGACGTGGAAAAGATTCTGGCTTACGACGGAAGCGGTCCCGTGCAGGGAAATAAGCAGAAGAATATTGGTCTGGCGGCCCTCGAAAACCGGATCAAGGCCAACCCTTTGGTTGGGGATTGTGAGGTGTTTCACGATTTGGAAGGTAACCTGGTGGTCGACATAAAGCAGCAGCAGCCGTTGGCGCGTTGGGTAAGTACCTCGCAAAACGAGGAATGGCGCCGCGCCATTGGTTTTTACATCGATGAGGAAGGGGATTTTGTTCCGCTATCCAATCGTTTTTCGGCGCGGGTACTTTTGGTTTCCGGGCCTTTTTTTCAGGAGAGAAAAAGCATGAAGTCGTCCGAAGGCCGGGCGGTACTGAGCTTGATCAGATTATTGAACGGTGATCCGTTCTGGAAGGCTCAGGTAACACAGATGAACGTTTCCAAAACCGGAAACATCGACCTCCGCACCGCGCTTGGTGAACAGAAGATTGCGTTTGGGCGGGCCGAAGACAACGAGGCGAAGCTTCGGAAGCTGCGCATCTTTTACGAAAAGGTGATGGCCTCCGATTGGAGCCGTTATTCACTCATTGACCTTAGATTTCACGACCAGATCGTTTGTGAATAACATACATACCCCACTTATTATGACAAAAGGCACTATCGCTGTAGGCTTAGACATTGGAAGTACCAAAATCGCGGCGGTTGCTGTGGAGGCACACGACGCCAATACGATCGAAGTGATCGGCTTCAGCGAAATACCCGTTCCCACCGACGCCATCGTGCGGGGGGCGGTCAAGAATGTAATGCAGGTGGGCAAAGCCATCCGATCGGCGATATCGGAATTGACGATGCGCTCTAACCTCGACATCGAAGAAGTGAACGTCAGCTTCGGCGGCAGTCATATCCAGGTGTCGTCCATTTCCCCCAACATGGTGCGCCCCACGTCGGCGGCCAGCAACGAGGTCACTCAGGCCGACGTCGATCATCTGATTAAGGACCAGTACCGCGCCCAGACCGAACCCAATCACGAAGTGATGCATATCATTCCGGGCGAATTCACCGTTGACAACGGTAAAGGCGTGAAAGAACCCGTCGGCCGCATCGGGGTCCGTTTGGGCGGCGAGTTTTTGGTCGTTTCGAGTAACAAGCAGGCCATCGACGTCACCAAAAAGAGTTTGTTGACCGCCGGACCCGGCATCGACTACAACCAACTTCTGCTGGCACCCATCGCGGCCGGAATGGCGGTGCTGAGCGACGAAGAAATGGCGGCTGGAACAGCCCTGGTCGACATCGGCGACCATGTGACCGATCTTGTGATTTACCAGGGGGGCATGATCCGGCATATTGCCTCATTCCCTATTGCGGGCCAGCACATCACGGCCGACTTGCAAATAGGCTGCGGTATTCAGATCGAGAACGCCGAGAGCCTCAAGAAACAGCAGGGAGAATCACTGTCGGAAAGCGTGCCCTTGAACATGGAAGTGTTGGTAAACTTCCTACAGGGCCGTCCGCCGCGCCGGGTACTTCGCAAGAACATGGCGCTCATCATCGAGGAACGGCTGAAAGAAATTGCCGCGATGGTGTACGCCGAGATACTGGAAAGCGGCTTTTCCGACCTGTTGGTGGGCGGCATGGTCCTGACGGGCGGCACCGCCAATCTACCCGAAATTGAAACCCTGTTTTCTCGGGTGGCCGACGGCATGTTGGTGCGGGTGGGCATACCGGTCGGGTTGGCCAACACTCCGATGGCCGATGAAGTAGGTAGTACCAGTTACGCCACGGCGTTGGGCCTGGCCTGGGCCGGTCTTAAAAGAGTCGACCCGCGCGTGGCGTCGATTTGCCCTAAGCCGATGTCTCAGTTCGATCAGGCCCGGCAACGGGAAGAACAGCGGACCGAATATAAGGAAAGGACGCCGACACAACCTTCGGGTGGCGGAAAGGCATTTCCTGGCTGGGGAGGATTGAAAAACCTGTTCGGTAACAATGAAAAAGACGACAAGACAGGGGGCTCTTACTGATGCCCCATTTATATATGTCCTACAAAGCGAAAAGTACGCACACGCATGGATGACGACTTATTGAACGCCTTAAATCAAGATTATACCGTGAATGAAATTGAAGGAATTGCGGTAGAGGAACCCGCCATTATCAAGGTGATCGGGGTAGGTGGCGGCGGTAGCAATGCCGTCAATTACATGTACGAGAAGAAGATCAAGGACGTGGAGTTTGCGGTCTGCAATACCGACCGTCAGGCCCTGCTGAAAAGCACGGTACCCACCAAAATCCAACTCGGCGCCAAACTAACCAAGGGATTGGGAGCGGGCATGGAAATCACCCAGGGCCGCGAAGCCGCGCTCGAAACGATTGAAGAAATCAAGGCATTGCTGGGCGGCGCCACCCAAATGGTGTTCATCACGGCCGGTATGGGTGGGGGTACCGGCACGGGGGCCGCGCCGGTCATCGCTCAGATCGCCAAAGAGATGAAGCTGCTCACGGTGGCTGTCGTGACTTCTCCTTATTCTTGGGAGGGCACTTTGAAGATAAAGCACGCCAACGAAGGCATCGAAGAACTGAAAAAGTGCAGCGATACCGTGCTCGTGGTGCTCAACGATAAGTTGGAAGAGCTCTACAAAAACATGCGGATTACGGAAGCTTTCGCCCAAGCAGATAGTATTCTGCTCAACGCCGTAAAGAGTATCTCCGAGATCATCACCACGAGTGGTACCATCAACACGGACTTCAAAGATGTGGAGCGGGTACTTAAAAACGCCGGGCAATCGGTCATGGGTACGGCCTCCGTGGCGGGCGAAAACCGAGCGCACGAGGCCGTAAGGCTGGCGTTAGACTCGCCTCTGCTCAACGACCGCGACATCAAAGGTGCCGAGCGCATTCTGGTGACTTTGGCTTCCAGTGAGGAGCACGAAGCTCAGATGTGGGAGCAGCGCGAAATCTGGAAATACGTGCTCGACCAGGTAGGTGGCCAAGCGCACCTGTTCAAGCTGGGTACCATCACCGACAACACCCTGGGTGAAAACATACGCGTCACGGTGGTAGCCGCGGGCTTCGACGGCGTAATGCCTCATCCGGCTAAATCGGAGCCTGAGCTGGTAACTGAGACTGAGCCTATCGACCAAGCGGAAGATTTGGCTGAAGTACTGGAGGCCGATGAATCGCTGGTACCTGAATTAGCTGCCGACAATGAGGTAGTTACCCCCACGAGTGCGGATGTATTGGTGATGGTTTCGCCGCAAGATCAGGTGCCAGAATACGAGGATGACGACTATTCCTACGACTCGGGCCACGTTACTTCATTGGGTGCATCGGGTCGGCGAGATGCCGGCGACTGGGACGACGCCGAGTACGACCGCATTCGCGACATGGTCGAGCGATTTCGCAACAAAGGTCAGATCGACTGGGAAGACCTGGACCGTAGCCCGGCCTACCGCCGGAGCGGACTGGAGCTCTGGAAACGGCCCGACATTCCGGCCAACGAAATGGAGCAGATTCGCTTGAACTAAGCATGGTTTTACCAAAAGAGGCGGGGCGCAAGTTTCGCCTCTTTCTTGTCGTACTCGAATAAAAACGCCCACTTCATGCATCACCTTTGTCTGAACGACTTTTGTCCCACCCGCATCACCTCATTCAAAAAGCCAGCAGCTTAGTCCTGAGTGTAACCGATCAGCGCGACCCCGACCTGCTCGAATACTTCTTGCATAAGTACATCAATGCCATCCCACGGACTTCCCTGCACCAGGCCATCAAAAAAACGCCTGCCCGCCCGGCGTCAGTTACTACCTGACTCTCCGCTGATTCGTAAAGCCACCGTTTCGCCGGGCGAAACCTGGCGGTTTGGCCTTCGCTGCAAGATGGGCAAAGCATTTATTACTATATTTGACGCCCGACTGCTTTCTCTGGCCGCCGGGCAAACGATTGTAGGAAACTGATATTCAACGCCCTAATAGGCTTTCGCACCCACTATGTCTTGGTTTATTCGTAAAGAAAAGGGAATCAATACCCCCACCGAAATGAAGCGCGAAGCGCCGGACGGTTTGTGGTATATGTGTCCTAACTGCAAGAAGATCATGCAGACCCGCGAGCACAAGCTTAACGCCTACACTTGTGAGCACTGCAACTACCACGAAAAAATAGGTTCCGAGGCTTTCTTCGAAGTACTTTTTGATCACAATCAGTTCACTGAGTTGGACGAGGACATGACTTCGGCCGATCCTTTGAACTTTACGGATACCAAGACCTATCCCGATCGCGTCAAGAACACGATGATCAAAACCGGCTTGAAGGATGCCGTCCGCACCGCCACCGGAAAAATGAATGACCTGGATCTTGTGGTCGCCTGCATGGACTTCAACTTCATCGGGGGCTCGATGGGCTCGGTGGTAGGGGAGAAAATCGCGCGCGCGATCGACTACGCGCTCAAGAATCGCCGGCCTTTTCTGATGATCTCGCGCTCGGGCGGAGCACGGATGATGGAGGCGGGCTTCTCCCTGATGCAAATGGCCAAAACCTCGGCTAAGCTGGCGCTGCTTTCGGAGGCGGGGATTCCATACGTATCGCTGCTCACGGATCCGACCACGGGCGGGGTCACGGCTTCGTACGCTATGCTGGGAGATTTTAACATTTCGGAACCCAAGGCCCTCATTGGCTTCGCCGGACCGCGAGTGATTCGAGAAACCATCGGCAAAGACCTGCCCAAGGGCTTTCAAAGCGCCGAATTCGTGCTGGAGCACGGTTTTCTCGACTTCATCGTTGACCGTAAGGACCTTAAAGACAAACTTACGAGCCTTCTCAATATGTTGGTACAAGAGAGCGACAGAGTTGCAGATTGACAGAGTTCCAAAGCCACAAAGCCACAAAGTGGTGGCGTGTGGGCGCGGTGGAACACTTTTGATTCCAAAGACATTCCGAGGCAGATGATCGCCCCCACTCCCCCACGCAATCGCGCCCTCATAATTCATAATTCATAACTCTCTTGAATGCGGCTCGTTTCCAACCCTGTACTGTGCAACTACTATCTCACCTACCGCTGCAATGCGTCCTGCGGTTTTTGTGATATATGGGAGCGGCCTTCCCCCTACGTAACGCTCGAAAATTTCCGACAAAACTTAAAGGATTTAAAATCGCTGGGTGTCAAGGTGATCGACTTTACCGGTGGTGAGCCGCTCTTGCATCGGCAGCTCGATCTGCTGTTGCAAGAGGCTAAACATCAGGGCATGATCACCACCGTGACTACCAACGGGCTCCTTTACCCCAAATACGCCGAGCGGCTGCGTGGCCTGGTGGATATGCTGCATTTTTCGCTCGATTCGCCTATTCGGGAGGAGCACGATCAGTCGCGCAACGTGAAGTGCTTCGACAAAGTGATGGAATCCATCGTCATAGCCCGGGAACTAGGCGAGCGACCCGATATTCTTTTTACAGTTTTTGAAGAAAACATCCATCACATCGAAGCGATTCGCCGGGATATTTGCCTGCCCAATGATCTGGTACTGATCCTGAATCCTGTTTTTGAATACAATTCCGTAGGAGGCAACCTATCGGAGCAAGCATTGGCCGAGCTAACCTACTGGGGGAAGCAGAAAAACGTGTACCTCAACGACGCCTTCGTACAGCTGCGGCTCGATGGCGGCAACCATGTCGATGACCCGATATGCAAGGCCGCCAGTACCACCCTGGTTATTTCTCCCGAAAATAAACTGGTACTCCCCTGCTACCATTTGGGGCTGAAAGAATTTCCCATAGAAGGAAACCTTAAAGTACTTTACCAATCCGAAGAAGTGCAGAAACTGGTAGCGTTGGAAGGCAAACTACCCGCCTGCGAAGGTTGCGCTATCAATTGCTACATGCAGCCGTCTTTTGCGGTAGAAACGAACAAGTACTTTTGGAAGGCCTTACCCAGTATCTTGAAGTACAACTGGATTAAAGGTACCTGGAAACAAATGTTGCCTTTCTGAGTGTATGAATTGAAGTAAGCTTTCGAGGAAAAATTCAGAGGCAGTTTTCTTTTCGTCGTGTGTCGGTGATGGCTGCTATTTTCCAGCCCGTCGATGTTCCGATTAACGAAAAAGCATTGACCCCACAGTGGCTGAACTCGGTACCCCGAAAAAACTTATACGGCGCCCACACGGTCGCCATCGGGCCATCGACCTGAACGACGACATCGTATATTTGCTCATCCCAAACGGCTTCGTGCGGCGTACCTATGGCTTTTACAAGACCCGCAACGGAACTGATCTCGGTTTTGATCATGCCGTCGGTACCTTCAGTGATTGTTTGCAAAATAGCGCCTGGCAGTACCGAGCGGCTCACTATGGCGGAGTCGGACGTGCGCATACCTACAAAAAGCCGGTCGATCACCGCCCTGACTTCTGCCTGACCGGATTGCGCCCAGGTATTCGAAGTACCCAGTATCAAGGTGAACAGCACAGCGACTCGCATTACCTTGCTGGCACCTCTTCTAGCCAATATTGAATGTTTTGTCATAATCTTCCATTATCAACTCTCGCTGCGGGGTACTCCGCATTTTCCATCAAAATAAAATGTCCGACAAAATAGCCAAAAAAGTGAACATCTCGAATCGACGCGCTTCTTTCGAGTACTTCTTTATCGATACCTACACGGCCGGTATGGTACTGACGGGTACCGAGATAAAATCCATCCGGCAGGGCAAGGTAAATTTTCAAGATGCCTACTGCCTGTTTATGGAGGGCGAACTGTTTGTGCGCAGCCTGCACATTTCGCCCTATACCGAAGGAACGCACTACAACCACGACCCGATCCGCGATCGGAAACTACTACTCAATAAGCGCGAGTTGCGCCGCCTGGAGGAGAGCCTCAAAGACCAGGGCCTGACCATTATCCCGGTGAAAGATGTTTACGACCGAACGAGGACTTCGTAAAGATGGACATCGCGCTGGCCAAGGGCAAGAAGCTGTACGACAAGCGGGAGTCGATCAAAGAACGGGATGCCAAACGCGAAACCGATCGGATGGGATTCTAGGATGTCAAAAGGGTTTTATCCAATAATTTTATCAACATTTGAATCCCTATTTATGTTAGTACAAGGTATATTCTTTAAATTGCTCGGAAGAAATCACCTAATGACCCATGGGCAGGAAAGTTTTGGTCCTCAATCAGGATTACAGTGCGCTTAGTGTTTGTTCCGTTCCCAAGGCCTTCCTTTTGGTATATATGCACAAGGCCGAACTAATCGCGCACTCGCCTACCCATTCGCTGCGAACCGTCACGGAGTCTTACCCCATGCCCACGGTGGTGCGGCTCAATAAGTACATCCACCTCCCCTACCGGGGTGTGATGATGACCCGCCAGAACATCTTCAAACGCGATGGCAACCGCTGCCAGTACTGCGGCACCCACGACGACCTCACGCTCGATCACGTGATGCCCAAATCACGCGGTGGCAAAACCAACTGGGACAACCTGGCCACCGCCTGCAAGCGCTGCAATTCCCGCAAAGGGGACTACACGCCCGAAGAGGCTTCCATGCCACTTCGGCAGAGGCCCTTCCGCCCGTCGTTTCTGATGTTCCTGCGCGATTTTTCGGGCATCGTCGACGACGGCTGGCTGCCCTACCTCGGGTCCAAAGAAGCCGTTTATTAAGTTCAGGTAGCGTTACGTCCCGCAATTGACCGTCGCTATGTTTTTCTTTCGGGAAAAACACCTATCTTTGCGCTCTGTTTTTCTAAAAAAGTTTCATTTTTCATTCAGTTCGATCCATCCGTCCGGGGGTCGATGTATTGTCAGGGCGGTATTCAATCTATTTATGGCAAAAATTAAGAGAAATTTCGATGTCCCCGATTTCGATTGGGAAGAGGCTGACGACAAAGGTTTTGGTACGGGCTACACCGATGCAGAACGCGACCGGATGGAAGCCATGTACGACGACACGCTTACGACCGTCCAGGAAAAGGCCGTCGTGAAAGGTGCGGTGGTAGGTATCACCGACCGGGAAGTAATTTTGAACATCGGTTTTAAATCCGACGGAATTGTTTCATCCAACGAATTCCGCGATTTACCCGACCTAAAAATTGGTGACGAAGTCGAAGTGTACGTCGAAAATCAGGAAGACCATCAGGGTCAACTGGTACTGTCGCGCAAGAAAGCCAAGGTCATTACCGCCTGGGACAACATTCAGAAGTCCTTCGATGAGGACCTCATCATGGACGCCACCGTGAAGCGCCGCACTAAGGGCGGTCTTATCGTGGACGTGTATGGTATCGAGGCCTTCCTGCCCGGTTCTCAGATCGACGTTAAGCCGATCCGTGATTTCGACGTATTTGTCGGCAAGCGCATGGAGGTGAAAGTTGTGAAAATCAACCACGCCAACGACAACGTCGTGGTATCGCACAAAGTGCTGATCGAGAAAGACCTTGAAGCGCAGCGTCAGTTGATTCTCAACAACCTGGAAAAAGGCCAGGTACTGGAAGGGATCATCAAGAACATGACTAACTTTGGTGCATTCATCGACCTGGGTGGCGTGGACGGACTGCTGCACATCACGGATATTTCGTGGGGCCGCATTGGTCACCCGACCGACGTGCTGAGCCTGGACCAGAAAATGAACGTGGTGGTACTCGACTTCGACGAAGCCAAGAAGCGGATTTCACTGGGCTTGAAGCAACTGCAAGAACATCCGTGGGATTCCCTATCGGAAGAAATGGCAGTGGGCGCCAAAGTGAACGGCCGCGTAGTCAATGTAGCCGACTACGGTGCATTCCTCGAAATCATGCCGGGCGTAGAAGGTCTGATTCACGTATCCGAAATGTCGTGGTCGCAGCACCTGCGTAACCCGCAGGAATTCCTGAAAGTCAACGACGAGCTGGAGGCAGTGATCCTTACGCTGGACAAGCAGGAGCGTAAGATGTCGTTGGGCATCAAGCAGCTCAGCGAAGATCCCTGGACTCAGGCGGCGCTTCAGGAGAAGTACGCCATCGGTTCCAAGCACACGGGTATCGTCCGCAACCTCACCAACTTCGGTCTGTTCATCGAGCTGGAAGAGGGTATCGACGGGCTGGTGCACGTATCGGACCTGTCCTGGACCAAAAAAATCAAGCACCCTTCCGACTTCATCAAAGCGGGTGAAAATCTGGAAGTAGTGGTACTGGAACTGGACGCCGATAATCGTCGCCTGGCGCTGGGCCACAAGCAACTCGAAGAAAACCCGTGGGATACGTTCGAGTCGATCTTTGCCATGGGCTCGGTGCACCGTTGTACCGTCCTATACAAAGGAGACAAGTTCGCTACCCTGGAGCTGCCTTACGGTATCGAGGGTATGTCGACCATCAAGAACCTGGCGAAGGAAGACAGCACGATGCCCGAAGTAGGGGAAAGCCTGGACTTCATGGTACTCGAGTTCTCGAAGGAGGATAAGAAGATCATCCTCTCGCACAGCAAGGTATGGCAAGGCGGTACCGTCGAGCCAAAGCCCGCCAAAAAGTCTTCTTCCAAGTCGTCCGGCTCGGCCTCCTCGAACGTAGGCTCCAGCAACGACAAGGCGCAGACTACCTTCGGCGACCTGGACGTGCTTAGCGCGTTGAAAGAGCAGATGGAAGGCGGTTCGGACAAAGGCGGCAAGAAAGCCCCTAAGAAAGCTGAGAAATCGGAGGAGACCATAGAAGAAAAGCGGTTGACTCCTACTGCGGAAGCCGTGATCGACAAGCCTTTGAAAGAGGAAGTCGAAGCAGAGGCCGAGGCTGCCATCGAGAAGGCGGACATCAATCCGATCGTGGAAAAGCTGGACGCCAAGACTGCCAAGGCCGAATCGGAGAACCAAGACGCCGAGGCGTCGGATGTTCCGGCCGTAGAGACCGAAGCGAACAACCCTACGACGGACGTAGAAAAAATGAACGCCGAAAAGGTCGCTGAGGCGAAGTCGGAGGCGCTCGAAGCCGAAGTCGAGGAAGTGAAAGATGAAAAAGCAGAGAAATAAGCCGAGTTAGTCGGAATAATCCCTAGTTTTGCGCACCCGGCCTTTGGGAAGGCCATCGGCCGGGTGTTTTTAAGGTTCCGTGGCCGAGTGGCTAGGCAGAGGTCTGCAAAACCTCGTACAGCGGTTCGAATCCGCTCGGAACCTCCGAAAACGGCACGGTGTGAGATGCCCCCAAGGCGCATGTTCGGTGCTTGAAAATACCATTTGTGAAAGTCGAAACAATTGACTTTCACAAATGGTATTTTTTTTAAGTATTGAAAATAAACCCGCATTTTGGCGCGCTACGGCCATTTTTTTTGTCTTTGCTTAGAAAAATTTTAAATAAGTGACTGAACCAAAATATAGTCTAAATACTTTTGCGGATAAGATTTCGTGGAGTAAATTTGCGCGTTGATGTACCACTACCAACTGAATATGAACATTTCCCCGAACAAATCGGACTTTTTAAAAGAGAACCTACCCATTTCAATGAAACGTTTCTTTGCCGGATTTTTTCTGATGGCCTTACCCTTCATGGCGCTCGCGCAGGATGCGGTAGCGCCCGATGCCGATCCTACGGCGGCCTCGACCCCCGCCGGTGGCGGCGGTGACGCCGCCACCGGCGAGACAATATTCAAGAACAACTGCGCAAGTTGCCACAATACTTCCGCCGAGAAATCGGTGGGACCTGGCCTGAAAGGGATCACCGAGCGGCGTGACCTACCCTGGCTGACCAAGTGGATCAGAAATTCACAAGCGATGATCGCCAGTGGCGACCCGTATGCTGTCAGTCTATACAAGCAGTACAACCAGGCCCAAATGACGAGCTTCCCCAATCTGTCGGACGACGACATCAAGGGAATCTTGGCTTACGTCGAACAAGCGAACGCTGCGCCAGCCGCGGTAGCGGGTGCGCCAGCCGGAGCGGGTGATCCGGGCGTTGCCCAATCGGGTGCCCCATCGGATTTGTTTATTTTAGTACTGGTAGCGCTGATGGTCGTGATGCTGCTGGTATTGGGCGTACTGCTGGTGATCGTAACCCTGCTATCCAAAGCAGTGAACGTGGATGCTGCTGGGGTTGAGGTCGCCACACCTTTCATGGAACGTCTGAAAGGTACCTTGACCAAAACAGCAAATAACCCTGCGATTCGCTCGGCTACAGTTTGGGTGTTCGTACTGCTGGTAACCAAGGCACTTATCGACGGCGCCTATGGCATTGGTGTTCAGCAAGGCTACGCGCCTAAGCAGCCCATCGCTTATTCACACAAGCTTCACGCCGGTACCTACAAGATTGACTGTAACTACTGCCACACGGGTGTCAATCGCGGCAAATCGGCGCACATTCCATCGGCCAACATTTGTATGAACTGCCACGGCGTAATTAAGAAGGAGTCGCCCGAGATTCAAAAAATCTACACGGCCATCGAAAACAATCAGCCTATCGAATGGATTCGAGTGCACAACCTTCCTGACTTCGCGTACTTCAACCACTCGCAGCACGTCAACGTAGGCGGCTTGGAGTGTCAGCAGTGCCATGGCGAAATTCAGGAGATGGAAGTAGTCGAGCAGCGCTCATCGCTTACCATGGGCTGGTGCATCGACTGCCACCGCAAAACGGAAGTCAACACCAAGGGAAATGACTACTACGATAAGCTAGTGCAAGTGCACAACATGGACAGTCAGGAAGCACTTAAAGTGGCCGACATCGGTGGTTTGGAATGTTCCAAGTGCCATTATTGATAAAAAAGACACTGGTTTTTAGCGATTAGCCTCTAGTATTTTTGATGACTGGCTAATGACGCTCGAATTGAATGTTAAATGATTAAGAGGCTGATAGCTAACAGCTGATTTCTACCCAGATACAGATTTCGTATAGAATAGTTTTATGGAACATACAAACAAGCGGTATTGGAAAGGGCTTGAAGAGTTGAAAAACGACCGAGACTTCGTTCGCAATGCCAACAGTGAATTTGCAGCTGCCCCTCCCGTCGAGCAAGAATACGAAGCATTGGTAGATGGCACCGGTACTCATCGCCGGGATTTCCTGAAAGTATTGGGTTTTGGCATGGCGGCGGTATCTCTAGCCGCTTGCGAAACGCCGGTAAAAAAAGCAATTCCCTACCTCAATAAGCCCGTTGGTGAGTATCCAACGATCGCTAACTATTACGCTTCGACCTACGCCGATGGCGGCGATTACGCCAGCCTGTTGGTAAAAACGCGCGAGGGGCGTCCCATAAAACTGGAGCCTAATCCATTATCGAGCGTTTCGAGTGGCGTGAGCGCCCGGGTACACGGTACGTTGCTGACGCTTTATGACATTGAGAAATTGAAGGGTCCCGCCAAGGGCGGTGATACTCAGGTAGAATGGGCGCAGGTGGATCGTGAGATTATGCAACAGCTGGCTCAACTGAACAACCGGCCGATCCGATTGATCTCCACTACGATCATGAGTCCTTCGACGAAAGCCGTCATCGCCGACTTCGTAGCCAAGTACCCTACCACCATCCATATTCAATACGATGCCAACTCCGCTTCGGCCCTGATCAAGGCAAACGGCGGGGTACCGGCCTATGATTTTAGCAAGGCCAAGACGATCGTCAGCATCGATGCCGACTTCCTCGGTAGCTGGCTGGCGCCGAACCTTTTCGCGAAACAATACGCCGAGACAAGGAAGCTGAGTAGCGCCAAAGACGGCAAAAAGGATATGTCTCGTCACTACCAGTTCGAGACGATGCTGTCGATGACAGGGTCGAACGCCGACTACCGCACGCCCGTAAAACCTTCCCAAATTGGATTGGTCGTAGCTGCGCTTCATAATAAGGTGGCTGGCAGGATGGGCGGTACCGCCATCTCGGCACCAGCGCTCGATGTCCCTAATCTGGACAAAGCGGCGGCCGACCTGATGGCTGCTAAAGGTCAGGCGCTTGTTGTTTGCGGTATCAACGATCCCGCTTTGCAAAGCGCGGTCAAATCGCTCAATGCCATGTTGGGCAGCGAAGGTTCGACTACTAATGGTTTTATGCAGATCCGGCAAGGCGACGACATCGCCATGAACGGCTTTATCGACGAACTTAAAGCGGGTCGCCTAGGTGGTGTGATGTTTCTGAACGCCAATCCAGTGTATGACCATCCGCGTGGCGCCGAGATTGCCGCCGCTTTGCCCAAAGTACCCTTGAGCATTTCGTTTGCCGATCGTGCCAACGAAACGGCTTCCCTGACCAAGTACATTTGCCCGGCTTCACATTATCTGGAGTCTTGGGGCGATGCCGAGATTCGTCCTGGCTACCTCAGCTTGACTCAGCCTACAATCAGTCTGATTTACAAGACTCGGCAGGCACAGATGAGCCTCCTGAAATGGGCTGGCATGAGCGAAGACTACCACGAGTACATCAAAGCCCGTTGGCACAAGAATGTATACAGCCCGGCTACTGACGGAACTTTCGATCAGTTCTGGATGAAGTGCCTTCATGACGGTGTGCTCGAACCCAAAAGTGCTGGCACACCACAAACTGCTGGGACATTACAAACTGTCGCCGCAGCTTCATCGACCACGACCGTTGGTTCGTCGGCTGGTACGGTGGATATGTCATCTATTGCCAAGAAGTACAAGGCTAATGGTACTGATTTAGAACTCGTTCTGTACGAAAAGGTCGGAATGGGTACCGGGGATTTGGCTAACAGTCCCTGGATTCAGGAATTTCCTGATCCCGTAACGAAAGCTTGCTGGGACAACTACGCTTGTATTTCCCGCGCTACCGCAGCTGAGTTGGGCATAGAACAGGGTGACGTCGTTAGTCTGGATCTGAATGGCAAAGCGTTGGAATTTCCTGTGGTCGTCCAACCCGGACAGGCGATAGGTACCGTGGCGGTGGCCATAGGGTATGGCCGTGAAAAAGCCGGTAAGTCTGCCGACAACGTGGGCGTCAATGTGTATCCCTGGGCTGGTTTCTCGGACGGGTACCTGTCTTTCCGGCCCGGCGCAGTGAAGCTCACCAAAACGGGTGCCACCCGCGAGATCGCGCAGACACAGACTCACGATACCGTCATGGGCCGCGAGTCGGTGTTACAGGACACGATTTTATCCAAATACCAGAAAAATAGCATGGCGGGTCGGTTCGTGCCTCAGGTACAAACCCCGGAGGGTCCCGTGCCAGCGACCGACATAACGCTCTGGGACGGTCACCTATACAAAAACCACTCCTGGGGTATGGTCATAGACCTTAACTCCTGTACGGGCTGCGGTGCTTGTGTGGTGGGTTGTCAATCCGAAAACAACGTTGCGATCGTAGGACGCCAAGAAGTAATAAACCGCCGGGAGATGCACTGGATTCGGATCGACCGCTATTATAGCAGTCAGCCCGGCGACAGTATCGACGACCTGGAAGTCGCGGCCGAAAATCCGGAAGTGACCTTTCAACCCCTGATGTGTCAGCATTGTAATAACGCTCCCTGCGAAACGGTGTGCCCGGTGCTTGCCACCACGCACAGCTCGGAAGGTTTGAACCAAATGACCTACAACCGTTGCGTAGGCACTCGGTACTGCTCCAACAATTGTCCTTTCAAAGTGCGCCGTTTCAACTGGTTCAAATACTTCGATAGCGACGATTTCGACTATAACTTCAACAATGACCTCGGCAAGATGGTTATCAACCCCGAGGTTACGGTACGCTCACGTGGCGTGATCGAGAAGTGTTCGATGTGCGTGCAGCGTATTCAGGAAGGCAAGTTGAATGCAAAAAAAGAGCGTCGTCGCACCGTAGATGGTGACATCAATACGGCTTGCGCCCAAACTTGCCCGACCAATGCTATTACCTTCGGCGATATGAACGATCCCGAGAGCCGGATCAGCCAGGTACTGGAAGTGGAGCGCGAGGGTCGTGCCTTCCATATGTTGGAAGAAATAAATGTTCGTCCCCAAATTTCTTATCTGACCAAGATTAGAAATAAGGAAGAGGACGAATCGGTGAAAGTAGAGCCGGGCCTCGTTTAAGAAAAAAATATAAACTGATCTTCAATACATAAATTTTAGCTGTATGCATGTTACTTCACCCGTAAGACCCCCACTCGTCACCGGCGGCAAAACGTACGCCGACGTTACGGAGGACATATGCCGCCATGTGGAAGCCAAGCCTACAAAGGAATGGTGGATCGCTTTCATCGTCTCCGTGGCCGTGCTCATTTATGGTACAGCTTGCGTTTTCTGGACTTGGTGGGAAGGTTTGGGGGTGTGGGGACTCAACAAAACGGTCGGCTGGGCTTGGGACATCACCAATTTCGTATGGTGGGTAGGTATCGGTCACGCCGGTACGCTCATTTCGGCTATTCTGTTGCTGTTCCGGCAGAAGTGGCGGACGTCGATAAACCGGGCAGCTGAGGCTATGACCATTTTTGCGGTACTTTGTGCTGCGTCATTTATTTTGATGCACATGGGGCGTCCCTGGCTGGCGTACTGGGCCATTCCTTTCCCCAATACTTTCGGTTCGTTGTGGGTTAATTTCAATTCCCCGCTGGTATGGGACGTATTCGCCATTAGTACTTACTTCTCCGTTTCGCTGACTTTTTGGTACATCGGTTTGATTCCTGACCTCGCTACGATCCGCGATCGCGCACAGGACAAGGTTTCCCGTTTTATTTATGGCTCGTTGGCCATGGGATGGAACGGTTCGGCCAAGACCTGGGCACGGTACGAGTACATCAGCCTTATTCTGGCGGGCATTGCCACGCCGCTGGTACTTTCGGTACACACGATTGTAAGTATGGACTTTGCCACTTCGGTAATTCCCGGCTGGCACACCACTATTTTCCCCCCTTACTTTGTAGCGGGTGCCATCTTCTCGGGTTTTGCGATGGTTCAGAACCTGATGCTGATTACGCGGGTGGTCTATAAACTGGAAGACTACATTACCATCGAGCACATCGAGTCGATGAATAAGGTGATCACCCTGACGGGATCTATCGTGGGTGTCGCCTACCTGACTGAGTTCTTCATTGCCTGGTATTCGGGAGTCGAGTATGAAAGCTACGCGTTTATCAACCGTGCCACCGGACCTTACTGGTGGGCCTATGCTACCATGATGACGTGTAACGTGGTATCACCACAGCTATTCTGGTCGCGCAAGATTCGCCGCAGCATTACCTGGACTTTCTTCATCGCCGTTATCGTGAACATCGGTATGTGGTTCGAGCGCTTTGTGATTATCGTCACTTCGCTACACCGCGACTACCTCCCATCTAGCTGGGCGATGTTCTCTCCTACCATGTTCGACATCGGTGACTACATCTTCTCATTCGGCTTTTTCTTTACGTTGTTCCTGTTGTTCTCAAAGTTCCTTCCGGTCATCAATATGGCAGAGGTCAAGTCTGTGCTTCGTTCATCTTCGGAGCATCTTCCTGCCAAGGTATCGGGGGTAGCCAAGGGAAGCCGCGTAACGAGCCCTACCTACAACAAAGACGCTGAGTAATGACGATTGAGCCGGATTCGAGGGCTGAGCGAAAATCTGATTGTAATTTTAATATCCTTTTTTGTCTATCAATATAAAATGGCAGCTTTCAACGGAAAATATTTGGTCGGTGTATTCGACGACGACGAGGTGATCCTGCACGCGGTGCCTACGCTTCGTAAGGCCGGCGTGAAGATCAACGAGGTTTACTCGCCCTTCGCCATCCACGGCATGGACGACGCCCTAGGCCATTCCCGTACCCGGCTGGGTATCGCGGCTTTCATGTTCGGTGTGACGGGCTGTATCTGTGCACTTACGCTCATGATCTGGACGATGGGCATCGACTGGCCTATGATCGTAGGAGGTAAGGACACTATCGCGATTCCCAACTACATCCCTATAACGTTTGAGTTGACGGTGCTTTTCACTGCCTTCGGCATGGTGATTACGTTTTTCGTTACGAATGATCTGGGGCCGAGTCTTGTTTCACCGCCTATGTTCGATCCCCGTTCTACGGACAACAAGTTTGTGATGGCCATCGAACTTAAAAAGAACAGACTGAGTGAGGCAGAAATCGCGCAGCAGCTGCGGGATTCAGGAGCGGAAGAGGTGAACATCAAACAATTTTAATTCAACAACACGATGTCTTTCAATAAAATATACAAGTATGCATTTCTGGGCATATTCCTCACGGTCGTGCTCACGGGTTGCGGGGATGACCCCAATGATACGGGATTAGACTTCGCCCCTAATATGTACTGGCCGGTGGGGTACGAAGCCTACCGTCAGATTGGAGAGAACCCAATCAATCCGATGGGACTGAACATGCGCCATCCGGTGGATGGTACCGTGGCGCGCTCTCACTACAACACGACCATTTCAGAAGGCGATTCGACAGACATTGTCGTAATGGAATATAATATTCCCAAGGATAGCATCGAAATTGCTGAGCGCACGTTGACCAACCCCGTCCCGCTGAACGAAAAGAACCTGGCCGAAGGGAAGGTACTTTACGAGCGCTACTGCCAGCACTGCCACGGAGAAGGTGGCGCGGGCAATGGTACCGTGGGCGTAGTGTACAAGGGAGTGCCTAACTACAAATCAGATGCATATAAGGACATGAACGACGGTCACGTTTTCCATGTCATAACGCATGGTAAAGGCCGCATGTGGCCGCATGGCTCACAGGTCGATCCTCGTGAGCGCTGGAAGATCGTTCACTATGTGCACCAGCTTCAAAAAGAGTAAGATTGCCTTTCTTATAATCAACTGACAAATCGAATAACACAAACATTATAATGGCATCAGGACATTCGATACCTTCGGTAGAAGAACAATTTGTTTTTACGGCCGGCGCAAAGCAAAAACTATTGATCGGCGGGGCAGTCGGCTTGGTGTTGATCATCGTTGGCGCTTTTTTGCTAGCTACGGGATCGGGGCATGAAGAGGCAGCCGCCGGAGCTGAGCACGCTGAGGGTGCGGGCCACCATGCCAGCAACTGGATGACCCGCATTTGGGCTAATATATGGGTCAATGCCGTTTACTTTACCGGCATATCCGTCATCGGGATGTTTTTCATGTCGTATAACTACCTGGCCGAAGCGGGTTGGTCGGTGGTTTTCAAGCGTATACCAGAAGCGATGCCTGCGTTTTTACCCGTTACCGGGGTGATCATGCTTATTACATTCTTTGTAGGGGGCCACGACCTTTTCCACTGGACCCACGAAGGTCTTTATGAAGTAGGCGGACCGGAGTATGATCCGATCCTCGCGGGCAAGCAGGGCTTTCTGAATACGCCTTTCTTCGTGGGACGTATCATATTTTACTTCGTTGCCTGGTACATGTTGTGGCGTATTCTCCGTACGGCTTCCCTGCGGGAAGACGAGATCGGCGGAACCGACAACTACTATAAGTCGATTCGCTACGGCGTGGCTTTCCTGGTCATATTTGCGGTTACTTCGTCCACCGCCGCCTGGGACTTCGTCATGTCGATCGACTCGCATTGGTTCAGTACCATGTTCGGCTGGTACACCCTGGCGAGCTGGCACGTAAGCGGCCTGGCGGTCATTTGCCTCACGGTAGTCTCGTTGCGCGATATGGGTTATCTCCGTGCGGTTAATAATAGCCACCTGCGCGATCTGGGCAAGTTCGTATTTGCATTCAGTGTTTTCTGGACTTATGTTTGGTTTGCCCAGTTCCTGCTGATCTATTATGCCAACATCCCCGAAGAAACCATTTACTATAAGGAGCGTTTCAGTGGTTACGGTGGCATCTTCAAAGCACCTTTTTTCATCACGCTTTTCCTAAACTTTTTCTTCCCTTTCCTAGTTCTAATGACACGTGACGCCAAGGCGACCCCTGCCATTTTGAAGGTAGCTTGCTGGAGCGTTTTGATCGGTCACTACTTCGATTTCTGGGTGAATATCATGCCCGGAACTGTTGGGGCCGAGGCAGGATTCGGACCGGTCGAGTTTGGCTTCATTCTGTTGTTCGTCTGTGGTTTCATCTGGTCGGTGTCGTCACAACTCACCAAGGCCAATTTGATTCCCCGGAACCACCCCATGTTGGAAGAGTCGCTTCACCACGACATCGCTTAAATAGTATCTAATACCTTTTTATATGAATTACGTAATCGCGTTACTTGTCCTGGTTTTTGTGGGTTTGACTATTTTGGTGGTATCCAGAATGTCGAACGTCTTGAAGGGTATCAATTCCGATGATATCAACAATTCCGAGAACCCGGAAGGTAATAAGTGGAATGCCAATATGTTCCTGATTTTCCTGGCGCTTGGCATCGTCGGCTTCATTTGGTCTTATATGAGCGCGGAAGGCAACTTTCTGCCCACGGCGTCATCCGTTCACGGGCGCCGTACCGATGACCTATTTTGGTTCTCGATGGCTGTCCTGACGGTCCCGTTCATCATCGTCAATTTTCTGCTGTTCTTCTTTGCCTGGAAGTATCAATACAAGAAGGGCAAGAAAGCTACCTACTACCCAGAAAACCATCGGCTCGAAATCGTTTGGACGATCATTCCGGCTATCGTAATGGCCCTGCTCGTATTCACCGGATGGCGCGCCTGGTCCGATATTATGTCGGAAGCTCCCAAAGACGCTGAGGTGTTCGAGATCATGGGTAAGCAATTCGGTTGGTATGTTCGCTACCCCGGTGTTGACAACAATAAGTTGGGCAACTACAACTACAAGCTTATCGATGCTCAAAATGAGATGGGGATCGACTTATCCGATGAGAATACCTTCGATGACTTTATCAGTACTTCCGAACTCCACATCCCCGCCAATAAGCCGGTTCTTTTGAAAATCCGGGCGCGGGATGTGCTGCACAGTGTGTTTATTCCACACATGCGCGTAAAGATGGATGCCGTACCGGGTATGCCTACCAAGTTTTGGTTTGTAGCTGACAAGACCACCGCGCAGATGAAGGCGGAATTGAACAATCCTGACTTCGACTACGAGATAGCTTGTACTGAAGTTTGTGGCACCGGACATTTCTCTATGCGTTTGCGTCTTATCGTAGAGGATGAAGCATCGTATCGTAAGTGGATGGCTGAACAGAAGACGTTCTTGGAAACATATCCTGACTACTTAGCCAAGGTACCCGATAACCTAAAAGCCAAAGCGATGAAGTATGCACCCGCTACGGCTCCGGCCACAGCCACCCCGGACAGCACTACCGCCCAAACGCAGTCAGCGGGAGTCGGCACTTCGGCTTCCCTTCGGTAATTTGAAATAAAAAATTTAAGCAAAATACCCTATATATGTCACAAGTAAGCAGCGGAGCGGACCTAGTCATTATTGAAGAGGAACACGTTCATCACGATCCACAAAACTTTTGGCAGAAGTATATCTTCTCCGAAGATCACAAGGTAATTGCCAAACAGTACCTGATCACGGGTATCATTTGGGCGGTGTTGGGTATCGCCATGTCCGCAGTATTCAGGATTCAACTAGGATTCCCCGATGCTGATCTCTCTGTGTTGCGGCCTATTTTGGGTCAATGGATTAGCGAGACTGGTAAGTTGGACCCCAACTTTTATCTGGCTCTGGTCACGATGCACGGTACCATTATGGTATTCTTCGTATTGACGGCTGGTTTGAGCGGTACGTTCAGCAACTTCCTGATTCCTTTGCAAATCGGAGCCCGTGATATGGCTTCTGGCTTCCTGAATATGCTATCCTACTGGTTCTTTTTCACCGCCAGTATCATTATGTTTGCCTCGCTCTTTATACAAACCGGACCAGCGGCTGGTGGCTGGGTTATTTACCCGCCACTCAGTGCACTGCCTCAGGCACACATTGGTTCCGAACTCGGAATGAGCCTTTGGCTGGTAAGTATGTCGCTGTTTATTGTGTCGCAGCTATTGGGTGGTATCAACTACATCACTACGGTAATCAACCTGCGTACGCGCGGCATGACTTTCAACAAGTTGCCGCTTACCATCTGGGCGTTTTTGATTACGGCGGTACTTGGTCTGATCTCCTTCCCCGTGTTGCTATCAGCTGCTTTGTTGCTGATCTTCGACCGTAACTTCGGTACTAGCTTCTACCTGTCTGAAATTTACATCGGTGGTGAGGCGCTTCCCAATGTTGGAGGTAGCCCTATTTTGTTTCAACACCTGTTCTGGTTCCTGGGGCACCCTGAGGTATACATCGTACTGCTGCCTGCCTTGGGTATTACCTCTGAGGTAATTGCTACTAATGCTCGCAAGCCTATTTTTGGCTATCGCGCTATGATTGCGTCCCTGTTGGGTATTGCGTTTCTGGCGTTCATCGTATGGGCGCACCATATGTTTGTAACGGGTATGAACCCGTTCCTGGGTTCTGTCTTTATGTTCCTGACGCTCATCATCGCTGTTCCCTCGGCGGTAAAAGCGTTCAACTATATTACGACGCTTTGGCAGGGTAACATCGTATTTACTCCGGCCATGCTCTTCTCGATTGGCTTAGTATCATTCTTTGTATCGGGTGGTCTTACGGGTATCATCTTGGGTAACAGCGCATTGGACATTCAGCTTCACGATACGTACTTCGTCGTAGCCCACTTCCACATCGTGATGGGTGCGGCGTCTGCCTTCGGATTCTTTGCGGGTGTTTATCATTGGTTTCCCAAGATGTTCGGTCGTATGATGAACAATACGCTGGGTCAAGTACACTTCTGGCTCACGTTTATTGGCGTGTATCTGGTGTTCTTCCCGTTGCATTACATTGGCATTGCCGGTTTCCCGCGTCGCTACTACCAGTTCACGACTTATGACTTCACCAACTCGTACACCGACCTCAATATGTTCGTGACCGTTGCGGCGTTGTTGACTTTCGTGGCTCAGTTTATATTCCTTTACAACTTTTTCAACAGCATCTTCCGTGGACAGCGGGCTCCGCAAAATCCTTGGCGTTCAAATACGCTCGAGTGGACGACACCCATCAATCCTGGTCATGGTAACTGGCCCGGTGAGATTCCGGCGGTGTACCGTTGGTCTTATGATTACAGTAAGCCCGGTGCGCCCGAAGATTTCATTCCTCAAAACGTGCCTTACTCCCAAACTCTGGAATCTAACCTGCCTCACGAAAATGAGCAGATTAAGGACGAGGCCGCGATAGAGGCGCAAAACTTCAATGACCAGTTCGACCAACACCATTGATTCGACACATGATCGTCTGTTTAGACGATTGACCGTCGTCACGGTAGTCACAGTATATCTGCTGATTGTCGCCGGTGGAATCGTAAGAAGTACTGGCGCGGGAATGGGTTGCCCGGATTGGCCCAAATGCTTTGGTAGCTGGATCCCCCCCACGGAGGTGTCCCAGCTACCATTGGATTATAAAGAGGTATATGGTGCAAAGCTTAAGGGCGAAGTAGAGTTTAACGCTACCAAGACCTGGATCGAGTATGTAAACCGACTGTTAGGTGCGGTTACGGGATTGTTGATTTTCGCTACGCTGCTCGCCTCTGTTCCTTATCGCAAGAAAGGCCGTTCAAATCTGTTTTACGCTAGTCTGGCAGCATTCGTATTGGTAGGCTTTCAGGGCTGGTTGGGTTCGAAGGTAGTCTCAAGCGAATTGCACCCGGTTATGGTAACACTGCACATGGTTGTGGCTATCGTGATCGTCTTCATCCTTCTGTATCTTCTGGCAAGAGTATACCCCAGATTTTCGATGGATGTTATTCCGACAAAGAGTACGGGGTTGAAGACGATCGTGGCAGTCGTTATCGCACTTTCATTTGTGCAGATAGTTATGGGTACTCAGGTACGTGAGGCAGTAGACATTATGGCCGGGAAGTTGGGGTACGGACAGCGAGACATATGGATCGAGAATCTGGGCATCGAATTTTACATACACCGGTCGTTTTCCATCTTGCTGCTACTTTCAAACGCTTATCTTTTCCATCAAATCCGCAAGCATCTCGATCGTAAGACCGTATCGGATATTTTGAGCCGGTGGATCGTGGGATTGGTAGGATTGGAAATCGCGACCGGAGTCACGATGGCCTATTTCGGCATTCCAGCCTTACTTCAACCCGTTCACCTGACGCTTGCCGTATTGCTGGCTGGTGCGCAGTTTTTACTTTACCTTAGCTTTTCGGGTAAGAGAATCGAGGTGATCGAAACACCGCAAACTTCCGAACTTTATTCTTAGACACTTGTTTTTTTATAGATAATAATCTGTCATCTAATTCCAAACATGATTGTAACGGAACAAAATCTAAGCGCTGAGCTTGGGGCGGCCGCGAAAATAAAGGCACTTTTCGAACTGCTCAAATTCCGATTGGCTGCTTTGGTGGCTTTCTCAGGAGCCATCGGGTACTCGTTGGCGGTAAGTAACGTAAACTGGGGCATGTTGACCCTCTTTTGCGTGGGAGCGATTGCCATTACGGGTTCGGCCAACATCATTAACCAGATCATCGAGAAAGACCTCGATAAGTTGATGAAGCGAACGGCCGAACGACCGCTGCCGAGCGGTCGAGTCACGGTGCAGGAGGCGATTGTCTGGTCGGCTTTTCTGGGTATTACCGCGCTGACGATTTTCGCTGTGTATTTTAACATGAGAACGGCCTTACTGGCGGCATTGTCACTTATCCTCTATGGCTTCGTGTACACACCGCTCAAGCGCGTCGGGCCAATCGCAGTGTTTGTCGGTGCTTTTCCGGGTGCATTCCCGCCCATGATTGGCTGGATTGCGGCCACCAACCAGTTTGGTTTGGAGCCCGGTATTCTATTCGCTATTCAGTTTTTCTGGCAGTTCCCGCACTTTTGGGCTATTGCCTGGGTATTGGACGAAGACTATAAGAGAGCAGGATTTAAGATGTTGCCCTCCAAGGGGGGCAAGGATCTGAACACCACGATTCAGATTATGATCTGGACATTGTTTTTGCTGCCTTTCGGTTGGGTACCTTATTACCTGGGGATGACGGGAATCAATTCTGCCTTCGTGGCGACCCTTTTCGGCGTGTTGTTTCTGGCTCAGACTTTCCATCTCATGCGAAAGTGCACGGATAAGACAGCTTTGCAATTAATGTTCGGCTCGTTCATCTACCTGCCCATCGTGCAAATCGCTTATTTACTAGACAAGGTTTAGAATCATGAGTGAATGGGTATTCTATCGTTCACTTTTCTATCATTTAAATTTGACCAATGGAAACGCTTCAACCTGATTTAAACATACAAAGAGAACCGGAGGCTACCCTTTCGGTCGATCCGAAGAAATTCATCCTTTGGCTCTTCATTGTGAGCATCGTGATGCTATTCGCCTCTCAGACTAGCGCCTACCTGGTGCGTCGCGCTGAGGGCAACTGGGTGGAATTTGACATGCCTATGGTTTTCTGGTACAGCACCGGAGTACTGCTTTTGAGCAGCATTAGTATGCAATGGGCCTACTTCTCCGCAAAAAAAGATAATTTTACCGGTCTGAAAACGGCGATTTCTGTTACTTTTGTCCTCGGAATGGTATTCTTGTGGATGCAGTTCGAAGGCTGGCGCCAGATGGTAGACATGAAAGTGTTCTTCGTGGGCAACCCGTCCGGGTCCTTTCTGTACGTTTTCACCGGGCTGCATGGTTTCCACCTGATCAGTGGCCTTATTGTTCTGATTGCGGCCCTGGTATCGGCATTTCGGCTTAAAGTACACGCCAAAAATTTGCGTCGAATCGAGATTTGCGCTACGTATTGGCACTTTTTGGACATCCTTTGGGTATACCTGTTTTTCTTTTTATTGACCTTTAATTGATAATCTAACGACGTGATGGCTGCAACTGCAACAACGACCACCGGTACCGTGAAACCCAAAATGTGGGCGGGTGGTATCGAACCGATGAAGGCGAGTTATGGAAAACTCATGATGTGGTTTTTCCTGATCTCCGATACGTTCACCTTCTCGGCGCTGCTGGTATCTTACGGCTTGGTCCGTTTCAGCTTTCCATCTTACGAAGGTTCGGTTGCTGATTTTACTTTTTCACAAAACTACTGGCCTATTCCTGAGAAAGTGTACGAAGCCGTACCTTTTCTGCACGGCATCGAATTGCCTCTGGTCTTTGTGGGTATCATGACCTTCATTCTGATTTTCAGCAGCGTCACGATGGTACTGGCTGTGGAAGCCGGGCACCGTATGGACCGTGAGAACGTCGACAAGTACATGCTTTGGACGATTTTGGGTGGCTTTACCTTCCTGGGTTGCCAGGCTTGGGAATGGGCGCACTTTATCCACGGTACCGAAGAAGGCAGCGTAATCCGCGAGATCGTGAACGGCAATTGGGTCGAGCGTACCATTTATGGTGCTAACCTGGCCGAGAACCAATACGGCCCGCCCGCTTTTGCCGATTTCTTCTTCTTCATCACGGGCTTTCACGGTACGCACGTACTGAGCGGCGTACTGCTCAATGTGCTGATCTTCTACCGATCAGCCACGGCCTTCTACGCACGCCGAGGCCACTATGAAATGGTGGAGAAAGTAGGTTTGTACTGGCACTTTGTCGACCTGGTTTGGGTCTTCGTATTTACATTCTTCTATCTGGTTTAATCGAATTTCAATCAAAAAAGCTATGCAGCAAGAAATAGAAGTAGATCACCACGACGACGGAGGAGCGGCACATCGCCGTCAAATATGGAAGGTATTCGGCATTCTTTCGGGTATTACCGCGTTCGAATTCCTCATCGCGTTCACGATGGAGGCCAGCTCGCTCAAAGTACTGATCTTTGTACTGCTCACCATTGTGAAGGCCTTTTACATCGTCGGTGAGTTCATGCACCTGAAAGACGAAACGAAATCATTGATTTGGGCGATTCTGATCCCGGTAATCTTCGTGGTGTGGCTACTGGGCGCACTGATGCTGGAAGGTGGTTCCATCTTCAATCTGAGGTAACGTC
Organism: uncultured Cytophagales bacterium; assembly: GCA_963803495.1. GTDB lineage: Bacteria > Bacteroidota > Bacteroidia > Cytophagales > Spirosomataceae > Persicitalea. Next base: position 3,894,408 of record CAWDMP010000002.1, on the reverse strand, counting down.
TCATGCAGAAATACGCAAAAACCGGGTTACTGATTCTTACATTGGTATTCCCGGTTTTGATTTTTATATTTCTCAAGGTTTTTACTACCAACCGTTACGACCTCCCCTTCTTTGCGCCCGAGCGCGATGCCCTGACCCAGGAGATTCGCATAGTCGAAGGCGATACGGTTTATCAACGTATTAGCAATTTCTCCTTGCCCTCCCCCACCGGGACACCAATCACCCAAGCTAAAACCTTCGGTCAGACGATGGTGGTCGCCAATTTGAGCGGCGCATCGATCGAAACCGCGCAGGAAGTCATAGCGCATCTGAGTCGGGTAGCCGGACTGCTGAGCGATTACCCACGTCTCAGTTTGCTTTCGCTGGTCGACAGCACTCAAAGTACCCTTGAAGCAGACATCCGACAAGCCCAAAATTTTGGTGAGCGCTGGCTCGTGGCTGTTGCACCAGCAGCTACGCTCGATGGGTTGTTGCGAACCACTTTTCATCTCGGCACAAATGCCAACACCGGACAAACTATTTCGCCTGATGCGAGGTTAAGTTTAGTAGATTCCGAAGGCTATATTCGGGGCTACTACGATGCCCTCGACCCAGAGGAAACGGAGCGCCTGATGGCCGAAATCAGGATTCTCGAACATAACAGAACGGAAAAATAATTGAAAAGCATTGGAAACGCTGGTACTTGAAAAAGGCAAAAAGTATAACTGGATCATCAACATCCTGGCCGTTGCTATTCCGGTGGCGGTGGCGGTACTGCTCGGCTTGCCTCAGAAGCTCGATCTGGGATCGTGGACCAAGGTACTTCCCCATCTCAACGCGATTATCAACTCGTTGACTGCTGGTTTGCTCATCATTGGGCTTTACTTCATCAAGCAAAAGAACATCACCGCGCACCGCCGCACCATGACTGCCGCGTTTTTGCTGGGTTCGGTGTTTTTGGTGAGTTATGTGCTCTATCACCTGACCAATGAATCCACGTCGTTTGGCGGGACCGGCGTCATCCGGCCCTTTTATTATTTTCTTTTGATTAGCCACATCGTTTTGTCGGTTGTGGTCGTGTGGTTTGTACTGCGCGCGGTGTACTTCGCTTACAGCAACCAAATCGCCGAGCACCGGAAGACCGTGCGATGGGCGTATCCCATTTGGTTGTACGTCAGTATTACAGGCGTTATAGTGTATTTTTTGATTAGTCCTTATTACGCATGAAAAATATCACAGGAAAATTAGCTTTCGTTGTTTTGCTGGTCGTATTGAACGCCGGAGACTTGTGGGCGCAGTGTGCCATGTGCCGGGGTTCGGTGGAGAGCACGATGGGTAACGGCCGCAACAATGTAGGCATTGGACTCAATACGGGTATCATGTACCTGTTCTTCATGCCCTACCTCATCGTTTGCGTGATCGCCTACCTTTGGTACCGCGATAGCCGGAAGGCCCGCAATGAACGCCGTCTGGTCACCTCGCGGGTTCAGTCGGCCATTGGAAGGTAACGTAGGGATACGGGTGATCGCTGGAAAGACGAGCGGCCAGTCGCGAACCCGCTGATAGCGCGTTGCAAACGCGCATTACGCAACGTTCGCGTTACAAACGCAAACGAGAATATCACAAAGGGAAAAGGCTTATAAACAGCTCTTTCCCTTTTTTTATAAAAAAATAAAAAACTCCGTGCAACCTGCCGGGGGCGAATATGCATCTTGCTACTGAACCACCCCAATGGAATGGCCAGGATTTTACCCCTCTTTAATCAGGAAGCGCAATTGGTGAAAGCTTTAAGGCAAGCCGACCCCAAAGCGCAACGCCAGCTTTACGAAAAGTATGCGTCCCGAATGCTGGGGATCTGTATGCGCTATGCCCCGGATCACATGGTCGCCGAAGACATTCTGGTGGAGGGGTTCATGAAGGTGTTCGACAAGATCGGCCAATTTAAAAGTGAGGGGAGTTTTGAAGGCTGGATGCGCCGGATCATGGTGAACGAGTCGCTTGGGTACCTGCGAAAACGTAAGCAAATTCCGGAAACAGCCGACATGACTGAAGCCGAGCGTGTCTCGGACAACGCATTGGCCGATCAGGCGCTGGAAGCCGAAGAAATGATGCAGATGATTGCCACCCTACCGGTAGGGTACCGAACGGTTTTTAATCTGTACGCAATCGAGGGCTTTTCCCACGCTGAAATTGCCGAAAAGCTCGGCATCACCGAGAGTACCTCCAAATCACAATTGCACCGGGCACGTGCTTTGCTGCAGCAGCGCGTAACGGATTGGGAAGATGAGTTTAAAAAAAAAGTAGAATATGAAGAAGCAACCTATTGACGACCTGTTTGCCAAAAAACTAACCCACTGGGAACCAAAGGTATCACCCGATTTGTGGGACCGGATCGAGGCCAAACAGGAAAAGAAAACCCGCCGCCTCGGGGGCTGGTTCTGGTCTGTCGCCGCAAGCCTGACTTTGCTCCTGACTACCGGCTACCTGCTCTGGCAAAGTCAGCCTGCGGTCTCGACAGGAACGGAAGTGGCGGTCGTCCAGAAGGAGACCAAGGGCTTTGGTGCAGTTCCGGCGAGTATCGAGCCTATTGAACCAGCCATCGAAGCGCGGGAAACCGTACCGGCGAGCGTATCAGATAAAACGCTGCCTACGCCGGTTGAAGCAAAACAGTACGCTACCGTTACGAACCCAAATCCGGCCTCAAGTCTCAGAAATCAAACGGAGCGGGTAGCTACGCCGGTTCGTGAAGTAGTCGAGATTGCAGCCATCGAACGCGAAGCGGTTGAAACCGAAACTTTGGTATCGTCGGCTGAGGAACCGTCTCTTTCGGAAACGATCGAAGTGGTGGCTGCGGTTGTGCCCGAGGCAACAACCGCCCCCGAAAAACGGGTGATCAGGGCAACGGTCGACTGGGATGAGCCGGTTCAGGAAGAGGCACGCAGGGAATCGCGCTTTGCCAAGATTATGCAACAACTCAAAAACGCTAAGCAAGGCGAAGCCGTCGACTGGCAGGAAGTAGGTTTCAATCCGAAAAAGATTCTGGCCCGGGCTGACGAGAAGCTCAGAAACGAAGAAGATAAAGTATCGAGAAGGTATCAGGAATTTAAAGAAAAGACCAAACTGTAAAATCTATCGCCATGAAAACTATCATAAAAACAATTGCGCTCTGCGCCTTTTGCGTGCTCAGCTACCTAGGCGCTCAGGCCGCCCCAGCCCAAAAAGATTCGATCATTATCACATTTGGGGACAAAACCCGCATGATCATCTACGGCGACGACCGTAAGGAGCTTGAAAAACTGACAAAGTACGACCTGAACGCTTTGCTGAAAGACCTCGGTGCCCGGCTCGACACGCTCAACGGAGAAACGAAAATTTACTTTGAGGATCTGGACGGCACCAAGTACCTCAAAGATAAAAAGGACGGAGATAAGTCCTACGTCAGGATTGACCTTCGGGGAATTTATATTAAAGACGGTGAGCGTGAAGTAAGGATAAGCACCCGCGGAATCGACGTAAACGATGGCGATGAAGACGACAAAGACCGCCGTCGCAATCGATCGGGAGTGGACACCACCGCCACCGATGGTAGTAACCGGAGTCGCGACTACGATAAAGACGGTGATGACGGTGATGACGGCGACGATGGGGACGATCGGGTGATCCGCATCCACCGTACGAATCGTTACCGCAGCCCGCGTCAGGGTTTCATCGTGGCGTTGGGGCTTAATGCCTATGGCAACAACGATCCGGGCGGAGCTTATAGCACGGATGCATACGATCTGCGTCCATTTGGCTCGCGTTACATCAGCCTGGGGTATGTTAAGAGCGCCACGCTTGTGCGCGGCAAATCGGCTGGGTTTCACGTCGATTTTGGCCTCGATGTAGCTTGGAATAATCTGATGTTTGAAGGGAACAATACGGTTGAAAAGAACACGACGACCGCAGGACCCGATCTGTTATTTCCTCTGGTAAAAAATAACGAAAGCCGCGAACTCGATTTGCGAAAATCAAAGCTGACTGTACCTTACGCTAACTTCTCGCTCATGCCGACGGTCAGCTTCCGAAGTGCTTTCTTGACCCACATCAGTGCAGGCGGGTACGTAGGCTACCGGCTTGGTGGCTATACCAAAGTCAAACTGCCCGATGGTAAAAAAGATAAGGTACGTAGCGACTTTTACCTCAACGATTTTCGCTACGGCGCGGCCTTTGAACTGGGCGTTCGTAATTTCCCTGACCTATTCGTCCATTATGATTTAAACCCGCTGTTCCAGGAAAACAAAGGACCTGGGATTCGGATGATCAACTTCGGATTGCGATTCTAAGCAGTCAGTACCCTTTAAACACAGAACGCCCCGGCCAAATGGTCGGGGCGTTCTGTGTTTGCCTAATCTAAGAACCAGGTATTTAAAAAACCTAACGCCTAAATACCTAAAACCTACCTACGCCGAATTTCGCGCCGCGTTGATGATGCCGAACATGGCCCGCATAACCAGTTTGTTCAACGACTCCTCGTCCATGGTCCGGTTCTCGGCTTCCTCCGCAAGGGTCTGCAAGGCGTACTGCTGAATCGTGATCAGAGGCAATACGATGCGCTCCCGAATCTGGATCGACTCGCGGGTCATTTGGTTGCTGTCCAGCAGCTCTTTTTGACCCGAAATTTCGAGTAACAGCTTATCGGTCCGCAAGAATTCTTCGTACATTTTGTCGTAGAAAGCGCGGTACTCTTCTTCGTCGCGCAGGTACTTGGTGGCGGGGAAGAAAGCTTTCGACAACGACTGCATGGAGTTTTCGATGAGGGTACGGAAAAAGAGCGACTTCTTGTACAGCTTCTTGACCGCTTCGAGCTTTCCGTCATCGGCCAGTTGCTGAATAGCCGAGCCGAAGCCGTAGAAACCCGGTACGTTCTGCTTCATCTGCGCCCAGGAACCCACAAACGGGATAGCGCGCAAGTCCTCAAATTTCAAGCCCTCGCCATCGGCCCCACGCTTGGTGGGGCGGCTACCAATGTTGGTTTGACCGTAAAAACGCAGCGGCGTTTTCTTTTCCAGGTACTTGACAAAGGCCGGGTCGTTCTTCAAGTCGAGGTACGACTGATAAGCTGCTTCGGCCAGTTCCTCCATGAGCGCTTTGTCGTCCTCGGTCAGTTGCTCGTCTTTCCGGCTCGATCGGAACAGGCTATTTTCCAAGCCCGCCGAGAAGAGACGTTCCAAATTGTACATCCCGGTCGAGATGGTGCCATAATTGGAGCTGATCGTTTGGCCCTGTACGGTGAGTTGTACTTCTTTGTCCTCGATGTCCTTACCGAGCGAAGCATAAAAATTCTGGTTATTGCCACCACCTCGGCCGGGAGGGCCCCCGCGGCCGTCGAAGAATGTGACCTTGATCCCGTACTCGCGCGACACTTTGGTGAGCTGTTCCTTGGCCCCATAAATCGACCAGTTGGCCCGCAGGTACCCACCGTCTTTGGTACCGTCCGAGAAGCCGACCATGATCGTTTGGTGCATGTCGCGGCGCGCCATGTGGGCGGCGTAGTACTCGTTTTCATAGAGCGTCCGCATCACTTCCCCGGCGGCAGCCAGGTCATCCACAGTTTCGAAGAGTGGCACGATGTCGATCGCCAGGTGTCCCTGCTCGTTGGCGATGAGATTCTTGGCCAGGGCCACCACGTTCATCACGTCGAGCGCGGAGCGGGAGTTGCTGATGACGTAGCGATGCGCGCCCGCCATGCCGTTGCGCCGCTGAATCACCGAAATGGTCTGCATCGAGTCGATGATGTCTTTGGTCGTCGGATCTTCGTAGTCTTCGGACCGTAGGGGAATGTTGAGTGAGAGCAGAAGTTCGATCTTGCGCTTTTCGTCCCAATTCTGGTAATCGTCGTATTTCAGCAGCGGAATTTTCGTTTCCAGCCTTTTCAGAATGTCTTCCCAGGCCTTGGTGTGCTTGCGGCTGTCCTGCCGGATGTCGAGGCTGGCAAAGAAAAACCCGAAGAGTTTCAGTTTCAGGATAAAGGTATCGAGCGTTTCCAGGAACAGGCCTTGGTGCTTGTCGACCAGTACCTGCCGCGCTGCTTGAAGCTCAGCCATCAGCTCGTCAGCATTCTGGTAGCCTTCGGCTTCGGGTCCGAAGATGGTACTGTTCATCTTTTGCTCCATCAGCGCCACTTTGTCCTCTACACCCCGGAAGGTCAGCCGACGCTTCAAAGTACGAATGTCGCGGTAGTAGCCGCGAAGCAGCGAGTCACGTAACTTGGCGGCCACAGCCAGCGTGGTATCGGCGCTCACAAAAGGATTGCCATCGCGGTCGCCCCCCGGCCAGAAGCCCAGGCGGAACACCTCAGGGTAGTTCCATTCGTGGGCCGAAAGGCCCAGGTTGTCGATCAGCTTCTTGAAAATATTGGGTATAGCCTCGTAAAATACATTTTCCAGAAACCAGCACAGACTCACGGCTTCGTCGTAAGGCGTAGGCTTGGCGTTGTTGATGAAAGCCGTTTTACCCAATTGCAGAATCAATTGATTCACCGTTCCGAAGTCATTGTCCCGAATCGACTCTTCCAGATCATTGATAATGCCCAGTACCTTGCCGGGATAAAACTGCGTGGGGTGCGCCGTGAGTACGATTCTGACGCTGAAATCCTGCAACTTTTCCAGCATCTTTTCACGCAGCGCATCCGAATCCAGCCGGTCGACCAGAAATTTGATCGAGCCTTTGCCGTCCATTTCGTGGGTGAGGTCGAAGGCGGCATCCTCCACCGAATCGAAGAGTACCACCTGCCGCTCGATGTACTGGATGAAGGCAAACAGCAAATCCATGCGCTGCGCGGGCGTGGCTTCTTCCAGGTACTCATCGAAAAAATGCTCGACAATCTGCTTGGGCGACTTTCCTTCCGCGAAGCCTGATTCGCATTTTTGGGTCAAGAGCGGCAGCAAAGAGCCCGTTTGAAATACCCCGCGGTAGGGCAAACTCAGGAATAAACTATTGAAGATGTTGTACTTGGTGACGACGGAATCCTGAAAAACGTGACTCATTTATTTAATGAATAGTGAACAATTGATAATGAATAATGGAGAGAAAGTGCCCGATAGAAGTCTTCAACCATCGGGCGACTTATTGGCCTTCCAAGCAAATATATTCTAAATGGCCCAATCATTGTTCATTATTCCTTATTCATTATCCATTAACTAAGCTTTCGGATGCGCTTGCTGGTGGGATTTTTTGAGCTTTTCGATGGAATTGTGAGTATAGATCTGCGTGGCGGCGAGGTTGGCGTGGCCCAATAGTTCCTTGATGGCATTGAGGTCGGCGCCGCGGTTGAGCAGGTGGGTGGCGTAAGTATGCCGCAGGACGTGCGGACTCTTCTGGGGCAGGGTCGTGACCGCCGATAGGTAATTCTTCACCATCCGCTGCACAAACACCGGGTAGGCCGCTTTCCCGGCGTCGGTCAGGATTAGCGCCTGGACGCTGTCTTCGGGCGCACGGGCTGGCACGTATTGCGTGAGTAGTTGAGCTAATGGTTTGGTAATAGGTACCAGGCGCTCCTTGGCGCGCTTCCCCTGTACGCGCACGACACGCTGCTCGAGATCGAGGTCGTTTTCCTGCAAAGCCAGTAACTCCGATAGCCGCATTCCGGTACCGTACAGTAATTCCAGCGTGACGCGGTCGCGCAAGCCCGCGAAGTCGTCGGTGAATTCCAATTCGTCGAAAAGCATGGCGATGGCTTTTTCTTCCACAAAAGCCGGGAGTTTGCGCTTGGTTTTGAGCGCTGTCAGGTTGCGGGCCGGGTCTTTGGCAATCAGCCGTCTGCTTCGCAGAAACTTAAAAAACGACCGCATGGTCGCCATTTTCCGATTGACCGAGGTAGGGTTCAACCCTTCCTCCACCAAACTCACCACCCACGACCGCAGCATTGGCGCGCTGACGGTACCGGGCGCGTCGCTCTCGTACTGAAAGCGCAGGTACTTGCACAGCTGATCCAAATCGCCGCTATAAGCCGTCAGCGTGTGCTCGCTGACACGCTTCTCGTAACGCAGATGATCCAAGAATTGCTGGTACATAGTTGTGGTACGGGCGGCCAGCTCGTGCGCGCCGGCTGAGCAAAAACAGTTACTTCAAAGAAGGCTGGCTTGGGCATCACTCAAAGCCAACACAAAACACCCCAAGCCAAAAAAGCTGAAAAGGCAAGGCCCTTTCAGCTCAAATATAGGAAAAGAAAATTCCGAAACCGGACTAGTCTTCCAGGTGACCGTACGTCTTTTGCTTGTAAATCGCGTTCAACACCTCGTGGCGGCGCTTCACCGAAGGCTTCGTAAAAGCCTGACGGGTACGCAGCTGACGCATAGTGCCGGTTCTTTCAAATTTCTTTTTGTACCGCTTCAGAGCGCGGTCGATTGACTCGTTGTCTTTGACATTGATAATAAGCATAAGCGCTATATATGGTTTTTTATGATTGGTTCTCAGATTTTTCAGGACTGCAAAGAAAACGTAGTTTTACCACAAAATCAAGGGGGTGTGGAGTTTAAGGTTTAAAGTTTAAGGTTTGAAGCTCTTATCGGTCTTAGAAACAGCCATTTATACGCAAACCATCCCCTGTCCCCATCGCAGAAAATTCAAATCCAGAATTCACATTCCACCAAAGCCACTATTTTTGACCATTATCACAGCGGCAAACCGCCGCTGATGTGCAAACCGTCGACCGTCCCCCTTCTACCATTCTACCCTTCTACCCAAAAAAAATGAACAACCACTTAGCGATTATCGACCTGGGTACCAATACCTTTCATCTGCTCATCGTCGATGCTGAAGCCCCGAGCCATCCGCGGATTTTTCACGAGAGTCGGGCGGCGCGGATTGGGCAGGGCGGCATCAACAAACGCCTCATTACGCCGGCCGCCACCGAGCGCGCGCTGGAAGTGTTGAGGTACTTCCGGGAGGTCCTCGATCGATATGAAGTACCCGCCGATCGTACCTTTGCTTTTGGGACGAGCGCGATCCGCAGCGCGGCCAATTCGGCGGAATTTTGCCACGTCGTCGAGCAGGAAACCGGCATCACCATTCAAGTGATCGACGGAGCGCAGGAAGCCGAGTACATCTACTACGGGGTACGGGCGGCAGTCACGTTGGACGAGGTGCCGGTGCTGATCGTCGACATTGGCGGCGGTAGCGTGGAGTTCATCATCGGCAACGGGAGTCAGGTACTTTGGAAGCAGAGCTTCGAAATCGGCGGACAGCGATTGATAGAAAAATTCATGCGCACCGACCCCCTCGCCGACGCCGACCGGAAGCGAATCTACAACTACCTCGAAGAGCAACTCATTCCACTGGCCAATGCGGTGCATCAGTACGCCCCGACCACGCTGGTTGGTTCGTCGGGCTCGTTCGATACGTTGGTGGCTATGGACGTGATGCACCGGACCGGTCAACGGCCCAATCCGGCCCGAACAGGTTTCGAGCTACCCCTGGCCGAATTCTCCCGGAGCTTTGCGCAATTGTTGCAAGGCAACCGGGAGGAGAGGATGGCGATTCCGGGCATGATTGCCCTTCGGGTAGATATGATCGTGGTCGCGGTTTGCCTGATCGACTACCTGATCAAGACGCACCGCATCGAGCGGATACAGGTATCGAACTACGCACTTAAAGAAGGCGTACTCACTCAACTCGTAGCAAAAAATGGCTGAATCACACGAAATAGCGGTCACGCGCACGGCGAGGTACTTCACGCTGGGCGAGCTATCGGACCGGACCCGGCATGTCTGGTTCGTCCTGCACGGCTACGGTCAGCTGGCGGAGTACTTCATCGGAAATTTGAGAAAATCCAGGACGATGAGACATTCATCGTAGCACCCGAAGCCTTGTCGCGGTTCTATCTAAAAGATCATTCGGAACGCGTGGGTGCTTCCTGGATGACGCGTGAAGCCCGCGAAAGTGAGATCGGTGATTACGTAGTGTATCTCGATACGCTTTACCAAACCATTTTTAAAAACCATGACGCTAAGAATATTCGGGTGACCGTGCTGGGATTTTCACAAGGTACCGCCACCGCCTGCCGCTGGCTCGACCGGGGGCGTCTCAGTTGCGACCGCCTGATTCTGTGGGCGGGGTACTTCGCCAACGGCCTGGCCGATGTCGTCGCCAACGAACGCTTGCCTGCCGACGCCACCTACTTCGTCTACGGAGACCGCGACCAGTACCTCGTCCAGTTCGACACGACCCGGTACCTGAGCGACCTGAAAGCCAGCGTACCTTTCTTGCAAATCAAATCGTACGAAGGCGGCCACAGCATCGACCCGGAGGTACTTGTCCGGGAATTTAAACCCTTAAAGCCGTAGCTCACTTCCGGTACACCGTCGTGGCCGCCGCCTGCGCCGAAGCAAGTATCGTAACGTCGGCAATGGTCACGTGGGCGGGAGCGGCGACAGCGTACACGATGCTATCAGCGATGTCCTCGGCGCGTAGAGGTTCAAATCCCTCGTATACCTTTTTGGCCCGCGCCGCATCCCCTTTGAAACGTACTTCCGAAAATTCGGTCTCGACCGCGCCGGGCGCAATGTTGGTCACCTTGATGCCGTGCTGGGTCATGTCCAGGCGCATACCCGCACTGATGGCTTCCACGGCCGCTTTGGAGGCGCAGTACACGGTACCGTTGGCGTAGGTCTCTTTTCCGGCGATCGAGCTCAGGTTGACGATGTGGCCACGTCCGCGCTCGACCATGCCGGGCGTTACGGCCTTGCTGACGTAGAGCAGACCTTTCACGTTGCCGTCGATCATGGCGTCCCAGTCGTCGGGGTCGCCCGCGTCGATGGCATCGAAGCCGTAGGCATTACCGGCGTTGTTGACCAGAATGTCGATGTTGCGCCAATCGCCCGAGAGCGAGCCGATAGCCTTCTCGGTCGCCTTGCGGTCGCGCACGTCGAATTCAAGCGTAGTGATACTAACCTGCTCGGATAGTTCGTCGCTTAATTCAAACAAGCGCGCGCTCCGGCGTCCGCACAAGATGAGGTCGATGCCAATTTTGGCAAAAGCGCGGGCCGTGGCGGCGCCAATTCCTGAGGACGCACCGGTGATAAGGGCAATTCTACACATGAGGTTGGGGTTTCGATGAGGATAAAAGGCTAATTTCCGATAAATTTGGAAAAACTTCCTACCATTTCGCAACTACTGTAATGATTGACCGAAAATACCCGCTTTGCCCCGCTTTGGTTTTTTGTCTTTTGCTGGCCTGCTGTTTCGGGGCGAAAGCGCAAGCGCAAGCCCCGGATGCGTACCAGAAGCGCAGCTACCTGACCGCCGACGGGCACACCCTACCCTACCGCGTCCTATATCCCCAGAATTACAACCGCAAAAAAAAGTACCCGCTCGTCCTGTTCCTGCACGGAGCCGGTGAGCGCGGCGACGATAACGAAAAGCAGCTCGTCCACGGCGCGAAGCAATTTCTGACCGCGCAAAACCGCCGGGACTTTCCCTGCTTCGTCCTCATTCCCCAATGCCCGACCGACAGCTACTGGGCGTCGGTAGAGGTAGGCCGAAACACCAAGCCACTTGCCCTGGATTTTGATTATAGCCGCGCCCCCACCTGGCCTTCGGTGGCTGCTTACGACTTAGTGCAGGATTTTGCGAAAAAAGAAAAAGTGGACCGCCGACGGCTCTACATCGCCGGGCTGTCGATGGGCGGCATGGGTACTTTCGAAATGCTCCACCGCCACCCCGAGGTGTTCGCCGCCGCGACGCCGATCTGCGGCGGGGCCGACGTCGCGGCCTACGACGCGCGCGTACAGGCCATTCCGTTCTGGGTTTTTCACGGCGACTCCGACTCGGTGGTAGGTGTGAAGCACTCCCGCGAAATCGTGGAGAAACTAAAAACAATAGGTACCGACGTGCAGTACACCGAGTACCCCGGCGTCAATCACAACAGCTGGGACAAAGCCTTTGCCGAACCAGACTACCTGCCTTGGATTTTCTCGCATTCGAGAAATAGAGAAGGCGAAGTTTTGATTGAATAAAGATTCTAAAACATAAGTACCCACCCTTGTCAAGCCAACACCCGATTTATTTGGATTACAACGCTACGACGCCCGTCGACCCGCGCGTGTTGGCGGCTATGCTGCCGTGGTTTACGGCGCAATTCGGCAATGCCGCCAGCCGGACGCACCTCTACGGCTGGGAAGCCGCCGATGCCGTGGCCCGCGCCCGGCAGCAGGTAGCGGCGCTCATCGGCGCGGGCGAGAAAGAAATCATCTTCACCAGCGGGGCCACCGAAGCCAACAATCTGGCCCTGAAAGGTACCTTCGAAAGTGCTGGGGCAGCGCGCCGCCACCTCGTCACTGTTGCCACTGAGCACAAAGCCGTACTCGATCCCTGCCAGCACCTCGAAGCCTATGGTGCGGAAGTCACCTACCTCACGCCCGCCGTCAATGGGCTGATTTCGGTACAGCAGCTGGAAGATAGCCTTCGGCCGGAAACCTTACTGGTCTCGGTGATGCACGCCAACAACGAAATCGGCGTCATCCAGCCCGTTGCCGAGATCGGGCGATTGTGTCGCGCGCGCGGGGTAATTTTTCACACTGACGCCACGCAGGCCGTCGGGAAAATTCCGGTGGATGTGGAGGCGGACAAGATAGATTTGCTAAGCCTGTCGGCGCACAAACTCTATGGCCCTAAAGGCGTGGGCGCGCTCTACGTAAAAAAAGGAATGAAGCCCGTGGCCCAGCTCGACGGCGGTCGTCATGAGCGCGGCTTGCGCTCAGGTACTTTGAACGTTCCGGGCATTGTGGGTTTGGGTGAAGCTTGCCAAATGGCGGCTGAAACGATGGCGAACAGAATCCAGCCGACTCGACGCTTCTCCGGGATCAGCTGGAAGCCCAAATTCTGGGTACCATAGCAAACACCCATCGCAACGGCGATCCTGGTGCTCGGCTCCCCCAAACCACCAACATTTCCTTCGGAAACGTCGACGGTGAAATGTTGCTTATGGCGCTCAACCGCATCGCGGTTTCCAGCGGCTCGGCTTGTACCTCGGCTTTGGTCGAGCCTTCTCACGTGTTGAAAGCACTCAGCGTTTCGGATGCGTTGGCTCATGCCTCGGTACGTTTCAGCCTAGGCCGCTCGACTAGCCCGATGGATATCGAAGCTACGATCAGCCATGTGCAGGAAGTAGTGGCTCGACTGCGGGAAGGAAGTATTTGAGTCCCGACTTCACACATAAAAAAAACAGCGGGCTACCCAAAGGTAATCCGCTGCTTCAATTGGCATCAAATCGTAAGGTACTAGGCAAGAAACAAGCCCGCAATGGCTAGTACTGCATCCTTGGTCAAAGGCTCATCAAAAGATTCAGTCACGGCTTTCAACGTTTTACCGCCTAGTCCGGTCACGTCTTTGCCGCCTTGCATTACGTTGTCGTCGCCTGCATACACCGCAGCTGGTGACCCTTCATTGAGCGTGATCCAGGGCTTGATAGCCGGAGCACTACGTATTTCCGACAAGATCGCTCGGGCCTTAGCCGCGTGGCGCGCCTCGACCGAGTGGATTTGCAATGCCGTCTGAAGAATCGAAGGATCGTTGATCAATCCACCCGCCTGTCCTTTATAGGCCCGCACACCAGTGTCTTCAAAGGCGTGGGACAAGAAAACGAAAGTGTCGAATTTGGTAAACACATCGGCGTAAGCACCCTTAGCTGTGAAATCGAATTTAGGCTTAGCAACAGCTGCGGCACCCAAAGCGCTTCTCAGAAGATTTACGTGCTGCGTCTCATGCTTACCAATTTGCTGGAAGACGGTTTTGTACTTGGCCGGAATAAGGCTGGCAGCAGCATTACCCATCTTGTAAAACTCGTCTTCGAGGTACTCAAGTGTCAACGCGTAATTGAGGATGTCGACGGCTGCCTGTGACTGGGCAAATGCCTTGTTGGTTACAGTAGCCAGTACTGCGGGTACCGCAGCGGCCGAAATGCTCCGGCTGAACTTCGTCATGAAGCTACGGCGCGTGGCGTGTTCGAGGCGCTCGACGGCGTCGCCGTCTACCTTGGAGATTTCGTCAATTATTTTGAAAATATTCATAGTTCTTCGGTGGTATTATTGATAGGATGGTCAAAAATTACTTCGGCAGGTTATCGCCCGAAATCTTATTGGTGATGAAAGGCTGCACGGCTCTTAGAACCGTACTAGGCGTACTGGCCAAACCGAGTCCGCTTCCGTCGATAATGTCATCACCTGCAAAATCCATGCTGTTGGGGTTGATCAAATCACGGATGATCGCCGCGTGACGTGCTTCTACCGAGACGATCTTACCAGCCAGCAAAAGATTGGCTGCATCCTTCAACAACCTTCCTGCTCCGTTGTAGGCCGACACACCCGTGTCTTCAAAGATCTTGGCGTACAAAAGCACATTGGCGCGATTCGTGAAATCTACCTTGGAAAAATCTGGCGTGAGACCCATAATAGCACTACTACCCAAGGCCGCTTTGAAAAATTCGCGGTGCACGATTTCGTGATCCCGAATGTCAGTCAGGATGCTGGTTTCGGCGGCGGTCATGCCACTGAATGGATTGCTCATCACCTGCGTATAGAAGGCTGCTTCCAGTTGCTCGAGAGCGTAGGCATAGTTCAGGATACCTACATCGCCCGTGCCCAGATCGACCGCGCCGTTCAAGACCGGATCGACGCCGTTGGTATTGTCGGTACAAGCACCAAGGATGAACGCGCCCGTAGCGGCAGCCACACCCGCAGAACGCAGGAAAAGGCGGCGATTCACTACGTCGAGCATCGGGTTTTCCTCATTGGAGTTCGATGGTGCGAGTGTTTTCGTTTCTTCGTTTATCATAATAAATAGTTTCTGTTAAATTGTTTATTCCAATTGGTGGGTCTGTAAGACGTTAAAAAATCTACGCCACTTGCCTCTGATTAGATGACTCTCACCGATAAAATAGTGGGATTTTATGTTTTTAAAAACTTAATTTTTGCAAAAAATCAGATTTAATATGCTATTCTTCAAATCGTTATACACAATCCTAACTTAAATAAATAGAGCAATAGGGATAATTTTTTTTAAGAAGTATCTTCCTTTTTTTCTTCTATTTTCAATTAACACCCTGTGCTTTGTCCCTTTATTTTTCAGATTTAATGCTGTTTTTCGTCCAAAGATACCGCCAAGCCGCATTGCCACTCTTTGATCTCAGGACAATTTTCGGGGTCAGCTTCGCCAAATGGCATAATGGACTACCTTTGCGCACTCGAAAATAGACGTTCAAGTACATATAACAGAAATGACTCCATACGCTGACTTTATAGATGAACTCCAGTGGCGCGGCATGTTGCACGATACGATGCCGGGTACCGCTGATCAACTTAGCGCCCAGATGACGGTAGGGTATATAGGCTTCGATCCGACGGCGGCTTCGCTGCACATCGGCAATCTGGCGACGGTGATGCTGCTCGTGCATTTTCAGCGGGCGGGTCATAAGCCCCTGGCGCTGGTGGGTGGCGCCACAGGCATGATCGGCGATCCATCTTTTAAAGCCTCCGAGCGATCTTTCCTCTCAGAAGACACCCTGCGGGCCAATCAGGAGGGTATTCGCGCGCAACTGGCCGCATTCCTGGATTACGATTGCGGAGAAAATTCGGCTGAGATGGTCAACAATTACGACTGGTTTAAGGAAATGGGCTTTCTGCAATTCTTGCGGGAGGTGGGCAAATTCTTGTCGGTCAATTACATGACCAGTAAGGATTCGGTCAGAAAACGGCTCGAGACGGGTATTTCCTTTACTGAGTTTTCCTACCAACTACTGCAAGGCTACGATTTTTACTGGCTTTACAAAAACAAAAACGTACGGCTACAAATGGGTGGCTCCGACCAATGGGGAAATATAACCACAGGCACCGAGCTCATCCGCCGGAAGGAAGGCGACGACGAAGAGTACTTCAAAGCGTTCGCGCTCACTACGCCGCTGATCACCAAGTCCGACGGTACCAAGTTTGGCAAGAGCGAGGGCGGCAACGTCTGGCTCGACCCCGCCCTGACCAGCCCTTACCAATTCTATCAGTTCTGGATTAACCAATCAGACGAAGATTCACACCGGCTGTTGCGGGTGTTTACCCTGTACACCAAAGAAGAGATCGAAGCATTGGAGGCGGAGCACGCTACCGCTCCGCATTTGCGGACCATGCAAAAAGCGTTGGCCGAGGAAGTGACTACCCGCGTCCACTCGGCCCGCGATTACAGGCTGGCCGTGAAGGCCTCGGATGTACTCTTTGGCAAGGCCACGCTCGCGACGCTGCAAGGCATCGAGGCCGATGAGTTCGAAACGATTTTCGACGGGGTACCGCAATCCGAAATCAGCCGTGCCGACTGGGAGGCCTGCCCTACCGTCACCGACCTGCTATCGACCGTTACCGGAGGTCAGGTATACGCTTCGAAGGGCGAAACCCGTCGCGCTATTCAACAAAACGCCGTCAGTATCAACAAAGTAAAAGTAAGCAGTGCCGACCAACCCCTCAGCGATTTCGGCTTATTGCAAAACCGCTTCGTGCTGGTGTCGAAGGGGAAGAAGAATCATCTGATTTCGGTTGACGGGGAACGGGGGAGAGGTTGATGGGGGACGGGAGAAAGGCAAACGGTGGACGGCTCGCGGATTACAAAATCTGCTGTCAAAAAAGATGGCGTAGAACACCGTTCTACCGTCTACCCTTCACCCCTCTCCCTTTTACCCACCCACAAAAGTATTAAGAATCGGGGCGGCGGTGGGGTTGTATTGGTAAGATTGCCAGGTGTCGTCCTCGTAGATTTCCACGATGCGGTAGCCCTTGTACGTGGTACCCCAGCTACCACCGAAGTGGGCATCATAGAAGTAAGGTTTGCCGCCGCTCATCTTGCGGTCGTCCTCGTCGTGCTCGTGGCCATGAAACATGGCTTTGACATTAGGCGTTTTTTCCAAAAGATTGAGCACGGCCTGGCGGTTGTCGATGTTCAGTTTCCATTGACCGGGTGCAATGTGCAGGAACACGAAGATGCCTTTCTTGCCTTCGTATTTGGCAAGTTCGGCGCGCAGCCAATCGGGGTCGGGGCAGAGGTACTCACCCTTTTCGTTTGAGGTATCGCCGAGGATAAAAGCGTACTCGCCACGCGCAAAACTGTGGTTGGTAGGGTAGCCCCAGGTACTTCGCCACACATCGAGGCCCACGCGGTCGTGGTTGCCCCGGGTGACGAAAAACGGCATCGTCAGTTGGCGGAGAGCCGTCTTGACGTCGTACATGAGCGTGGGCTCGTCGTGGATCAGGTCACCATTGATGACGGTGAAGTCCAGCCCTTTTTGGAGCTTTTCCTGGTTGAGCCAGCGAACGACGTCCGCGTGGAATTTTGCAAAATCGGTATCCGGCTGACCGTAGTGCCCGTCGGAAGCCACCGCAAACCGCAGCGTCATCGGCGGCTTGGTAGCGGGAGGCCGGGCGAAGGAAAGCAAAGGCAGGGCAGAGAGCGATTTCAGGATCGTGCGGCGGACCGGAGACATAAGCAAGGAGGTGGAAGAATGAAAACTTATTAGCCCAAAGTTAAAGTATTTATGATTTATAACGTTTTATCGGCCGGGAAGCTTATTTTTGATCATAACCCACCTCACAACCCAAGAAGTACCCTCGCGATGGGGGAAAAGCACCCGTCGGGTGTCTTTTTACCAAAAACAACCATGAAGAATCAAAACCTGGCTCTGCTGATTTTAGTACTTTTTGGCTTGCTGGCGAGTGCCCCCGCCCAGGCCCAGCTCAGTGTCAGCGCCAGTGGGGCTTACGGAATTTCGACGCAGAGCGGCACCAGCGGCATTGTGGGCGGTGGGTTGGGGGCCAAGTACTATTTTTCGGCCAAACTAGCCGCCGGATTGCGCGTCAGGGGCTACGGTGAGACCTTATCGCGCAACGAGAATGGCCTCGATAGCAAAATAACCGCCATCAGAATTCCCGTCATGGCCACGGTCGAGTACCACATCCTGGATACCGACCTCAACCCGTACGTGGGTTTTGAGACGGGTATTCAACGCAACGCCGTGAACACCAGGGTGGATTTCAACGGCCGTACCGCCTACGATGACACCACGGTCGACACCAATTTTGCGCTCGCGCCCAAAATCGGGCTGTCCTATGACATTACCCAGGGCCTAAGCGCCATGGCCGAAGCACTCTACAATGTTGGCTTTTCCAAAAATCAAGCGGGCGAAACCCGACTGAATTTCGATCGCTCGTCCAGGTTTCTGGCCGTTCACGTCGGGATTTCCTTCACCTTCGGCAACCGGTTCGACTGAACAGCTTACGGCCCGATGTATCAATATGGACAGACTCATATTCCAGAAAGCCGCTTCATTTTGTGCCTACCAGGAAAGGACGCAGGATGAAGTGCGGCAGCGGCTCAAAAAATGGGGTGTGTGGGAAGAAGATGAAGCCGACGAGATTATCGCCGAGCTGATTACGCAAAACTACGTGAGCGAGGAGCGCTTCGCCAAAACCTACGCGGGCGGCAAATTCCGGTTGAAAAAGTGGGGGCGTCGCCGCATCAAGCAGGAGCTCACCAAACGCGGCCTGACCGACTACGTGATTAAGCAGGGCATGGACGAGATCACCGACCATGCCTACGAACAGACCCTGCAAGACTTGCTTACCAAAAAACTGGAGTCGCTGCAACGCACCGAATCCGACCCCCGCAAGCGCAAACAAAAACTCGCCCGGTATGCCCTGAGTAAGGGCTACGAGAGCGAGCTTGTATGGAAAATAATAAAAGGATTAACGGGATAAGGAGGGAAAGGAGGAAGGGCCTGACAGTAGAAAACCCGTTCACCCCTTTCCCCGTCCCCTTTCTCCCCTTTGTCAGAAGTCTTCGTCGAACGAAATCTTGTGAGCAGATTCTTTGTCGGTCACTCCGGACATGACGCCTGCCTTCTGGTACTCCCCGACGCGCTTCTCGAAGAAGTTAGTTTTGCCGGGCAGTGAGATTAACTCCATGAAGTCGAAGGGATTGGACGAGCCGAAGTGCTTGGGACAGCCCAGCCGCTCGAGCCAGAAGTCGCACACAAACTCGATGTACTGCTTCATCAGTTCGGCGTTCATGCCGATAAGCGACACAGGTAGCGCTTCGGTGATGAACTCCTTCTCAATTTCCACCGCGTCCAGCATGATTTCCAACACGCGGGCTTCGGGTAGTTTGTTTTTGATGTGATCGGTGTAAAGCAGGCAGGCGAACTCGCAGTGCAACCCTTCATCGCGCGAGATCAGCTCGTTGGAAAACGAAAGGCCGGGCATCAGCCCCCGCTTCTTCAGCCAGAAAATCGAGCAGAACGAACCGGAGAAGAAGATACCTTCCACCGCCGCAAAGGCAATGATGCGCTCGGTAAACTCCGGGCTGTTGATCCATTTTAACGCCCATTCGGCTTTTTTCTGCACGCAGGGTACCGTGTCGATTGCGCGCAGCAGGTGGTCTTTTTGCTTGGGGTCCTTGATGTAGGTATCGATCAGCAGCGAGTAAGTCTCGGAGTGGATATTTTCCATCGCGATCTGGAAGCCGTAGAAGCACTTGGCTTCGGCGTACTGTACTTCGCTAAGGAAATTGATGGCCAGATTTTCGTTCACGATGCCGTCGGAGGCCGCGAAGAAAGCCAGGATGTGCGAGATAAAATGCCGCTCGTTGTCGCTCAGATTGTTCCAATCCTTCATATCTTGCCCGAGGTCGATTTCCTCAGCCGTCCAGAACGACGCCTCGTGGCGCTTGTACATATGCCAGATGTCCTGGTGTTGAATGGGAAAAAGAACAAACCGGAGCGGGTCTTCGGTCAAAAGTGGTTCCTGGGCGACAGTAGCTAATTCAGACATGTATGTGTTTGATTTTGGAATGGTAAAAGAGAAGATATAACGGAGCGCCGGACAGAATTGTTAGCGCGATTTTGCAACAAACAAATCTACACCGAAGCGTCGGAATATTCAAGGAGCAGAAGCTCGGCATAGCTCATTACCTCGAATAGTGCAATCGCAGAAAATCACAAGTACCTGTGAAACAGAGCACCGATAAAATCAAAATCGTGAAAAAGAATATTTTTTCAATCCTCATCCCGAGTTGGAACAACCTCGCCTACCTGCAGCTATGCGTCGCCAGCATTCGAAAAAACTCTATCTTCCCCCATCAGATTATCGTGCACGTCAACGAAGGCAGCGACGGGACCCTGGACTGGCTCAGACGACAGCCCGATGTGGTATTTACAGCCTCGGCTACCAATGTCGGCGTGTGCGAAGCGCTCAACCAATGCGCCCTCCTGGCAACCTGCGACTACCTGCTTTACATCAACGACGACATGTACGTTTGCCCCGAGTGGGATGAGGTACTTTATGAAGAGATCAAGGCCATTGGCCACGACCAATTTTTCCTATCGGCCACCGCGATCGAGCCTGTGCCCCAAAGCACCTGCTCGATCGGCGCGGATTTTGGGCGGAGCCCGGAGACTTTCGAGGAAGACAGGCTACTACGCGAGTACTCGACCTTTACAAAGTCCGACTGGCAGGGCGCCACTTGGCCGCCCAACGTGGTGCCGCGCCGGTTGTGGCATTTGGTAGGCGGCTACAGCATCGAGTTTTCACCTGGTATGTACTCCGACCCCGATTTCTCGATGAAACTTTGGCGGGCGGGCGTCAGGTACTTCAAAGGTATGGGCCGCAGCCGGGTGTACCATTTCGGGTCGGTGTCGGTCAAGCGCATCGTCAAGAACCAGGGGTACTATACGTTCATCGGCAAGTGGGGCATGACGTCCAGTACCTTTTCGCGCTACTACCTCCGCCGCGGCAATAGCTGGGACGGCCCGTTGCAAGTACTTCCCAGGCCGGCACTAATACGCCTGAAAAACCTCTTCAAACGGTTTCGCGCCGTTTTTGCCAACGGCTAAATCAAAATTCCCAGCCCAGTACCTGCCAATTATCCACAGCATCGCGGTGGGGAATCACGACAAACCTTCTTACATGCTCTCGAAAAGTTCGGTGATTTATTCCTGCAATTATGGAATTGAATTCCATAATTGCAGGAATAAATCTTGGCCAATCCGGGTTTTTCGGTACCCTAACTTAATAATTTTCAGAAAGCTGCATCAGCCAAGAGTCATCAAACTTTTCATATCCACCGCTTTCGCCGGAAGTACCCCAGCATCACCAGCGATGAGAGGATCATCAGGGCCAATGAAGCCCAGAATCCCCAGGACCAGCCTGAGGTGGGCAGTGATACGAAGTTCATCCCGAAGATACCCGCGACGAGCGTCGGCGGCATGAAGATGATGGTCACGACGGTGAAAATTTTGATGACCTGGCTTTGCTCCAGGTTGACCAGGCCCATGAAGGTATTCTGCAAATATTCCAGCCGCTCGAAATTGAAGGTGGTGTACTCCAAGAGCGAACTGATGTCTTTGAGAATGATGCGCAGATGCTCCTTGCGATCTTCGGGAAAAAACTGGCTGCGCAGAATGCCCGACAGTACCCGTTGCTTGTCGATGGAGGTTTCGCGCAGCATCATGGTGGTTTCCTGCAATGAGCTGATGCTGATCAGTACCTCCTGTTCGGCTTTTCGCTCGCGCATCAGGTCCTTGCTGATCGAAGAAATATCGCGCGAAATGGCTTCCAGCGAATCGGCGTCGGCCTCGATGCGGGTTTCGAGCAGCATCAGCATGAAGTCGACGCCGGTCTGAAAGGTATCGGGGCTCACTTTCATTTTCTTGACCGTGTCGGCAAAGGTCTTGGAGTCGCCGCGGCGGTAGGTGAAGAGTACATTGCCCCGCAGGATAAACGACACCGGGTAGGTCTGGTAACCACTCTTATTGATTTGCAAAAAGTTAGAGTTGGCGTTGAGCGTGTCGTTCTGCTCGAAAAACCGGGCGCTGCTCTCGATCTCCACGATTTCCTGCGGCGTTTGAAAGTCAATTTCGCACTTGGTTTCCACCCACTCCTCTTCTTCCTGCGAGGGCGATTGCAAATCTACCCACAGCGGGCGCTCGATTTTGCCCAGCTCACGCACATCGGTTTCCCGCTTGATGTAGCGGCCTTCTTTGTAATAGATACGTACCATGTTCGGGAGGGAAGGACTGTCGACTTTATTCCAAAAACTAACTTCGATCAAAGGTAGGCAGAAAAGGGGATTCGGCCGGGAAGTGCTGCTTTCCAAAAGTTGTGACGCCTGGACCATAAAACTTTGCGCACTTTGAAATACATTCGCATTTTGAAGCACTTCCCTGGCATCGATGACTCCTCCCGACCAAAACAAAACCGGCTATTGGCTACCCCGCACCACCAAAGTACTGGGCGGTCTGCTGTTGCTCGCGGGATTGGCCGTGGCAATATACCTATACGTAGCACCTGAGTGGGTACGCAACGAAGCCGGGGCGGCCGACGATAAAGTACAGTCCTCTACCCCGCCCGATTCCAATTTCGTCGACCTCTGGACTGCACCCGCCGAGCGGCGGCTGGCCTTGCTACCGCCCGGGCAGCGCGACCAAATCGCCTACGGCCGTGAATTGATTGCCCATACCGCCGACTACCTTGGCCCGAACGGGTCGGTACGTGCCCTTTCCAATGGCCTCAATTGTCAGAACTGCCACCTGCGGGCGGGTACCCAGCCTTGGGGCAACAACTACTTCGCGGTGCAGGGTACCTACCCCAAATTTCGGACGCGTTCGGGTGGGGTGGAAGATCACGTGCAGCGCGTCAATGGCTGTTTCGAACGCAGCCTCAACGGGCAGCCACTGGACCCCGATAGTCCCGAGATGCGGGCGATCCTGGCCTATTTTGCCTGGCTGGGCAGCGATGTACCCAAGGGAATGAAGCCGCGTGGATCGGGACTTTTCAAGATACCAGACCTGAAACGCGCCGCCAGCGTAGCGAACGGTGCGCGCGTATACGAGCAGAAATGCCAGAGTTGCCATCAGGAAAGTGGCGAAGGCCTGCTGTCTCCTAACGGCAAAAGCTACACCTACCCGCCACTTTGGGGGGAGCACAGCTACAATGTCGGGGCCGGGCTGTACCGCTTATCGGCTTTTGCGGGCTACGTAAAGTTCAACATGCCCTTCGGCGTAACCTACGAGAATCCGCAACTCACCGATGAAGAGGCCTGGGACGTGGCGGCGTTTGTCAATTCGCGGCCTCGGCCCGCCAGGGACCTCAGCGCCGACTGGCCCAACATCGCCGACAAACCCTTCGACCATCCCTTCGGTCCCTATGTCGATCCTTTTACGGAACGGCAACACAAGCTTGGCCCCTATGGTCCCATAAAGTCCTGGCTGGCAAATCACAAATGACCCTGGTTCTCAATACGATGAGGGAAGTACTTGGCTTCTTACAAAAAATTGGCCTTGCCCTGCTGGCACTGGTATGGGCGAGTACTAATATGACGTGCTTCGCGCAGGCATCCCCGCCGAAGGAAGTGGTTCGTCAGGGTCAGTACTGGATACGTTACTACGCCACGATCAATCTGAATTCGAAGTTAAGCTGGCACAACGAGTTCGACTCCCGCTATTTCTTCGCCAATGGCCGACAGGCCACCTTGATTACCCATACCCGCCTGGCGTACAAGCCGAACGATAAGTTCAGCCTGGCAGCGGCCCTTTGCTATTCCCGCCAGCGACCGCAGGATGCCTTTGCAGCGGCTCGGCCCGTCACGCCTGAGCTTCGGCCCTGGCAGGAGTTCAACTTTAACCAACGGCTATCGGCACGCTGGGCGCTCGGGTACCGGCTGCGTACCGAGGAGCGCTTTATCGAGAACCGGCCGGGTCCTTTCGATTCCAATTTCAGATTCTCTTTCGCCACCGCTACCGGATTCAGCTCAGCTATGTCGTGCCAAAACGCAATCTCACCTTCCGGCTTTCGGAGGAACTGTTTGAAACTGCCGAGCACAGTGACTTATTTCACCGATTGGACCAAAACCGGGTATATTTTCGGCCGAAAAGCGGGTCAGCCCCCGGTTGTCTTTCGAAGCGGGGTACATGAAAATATACCGGCCCGCCCGGATCGGATCGAGGGTGTACGACCGCGACAACCTGCGGCTCACGCTCTACCACACGATCCGGCCGCTCTGAATTATTTTTGTCGTTCGATAGTTCAATATTCCGCCAGTCGACGCGTTCAGGCAGGTAATCAATTCCACAATCACACCAATTCATGAAAGTACTGTTGCTGTTGTCGGCGCTGCTGTTTGCCGCCGGAGACAAAGAAGTGAAATCAGACCAAATTCTGGGCCGGTGGCTGTCGGCCGAAAAGGACCTGGCCGTCGAAGTATATAAGGTCAACGGGCGGTACGCCGGGAAGGTGGTATGGTTCGATTGCAGCAAACCCAATACGCCCCCGATGTCCCAGCATTTCGACACCGAAAATCCCGACCCCAAGCTGCGTAGCCGCCCCTGGTTGGGCATGGTTGTATTGAACAACCTGGGCTTCGACGGTAGCAGCGAATGGAACGGCGGCACGGTGTACGATCCCAATTCGGGTCGTACCTACCGGACGGTCGTGCGTCTGGCGTCGCCTACTTCGATCATTGTTCGGGGATACTGGGGGATTGAATTCCTAGGCAAAAATATGCGCTTCAACAAAGTAGGCCCGAAGTAAAATGTGATACGGGCGGACGGCCGATGCCGCGGCTCGCCCGTGAAGACAAAGCACAAGACCTTAAAAACAAGAAAGGGACACCCGACTAACCGGATGTCCCTTTTTGATTTGATCGAAATACTCGAACGCCTTACTTCGGCATGTTCGACATTTTAGGCATATCGACAGTCTTGCCTTTGCTATCGTAGTACATGTCCTTGCCGTTGACCTTGCCGGAGTAGTAGGTATTGTTGCCCACCTTCACCTCGTAGGGCATCGTGGCGTTTTTACCCATCGAGGTTTGCACCGACGATGGCAGATCTTTCATCGTCATGCTCGTGCGTGACTCGCGCATCTTGCCGTTCCTGTCGTAAAGCACCGACATGTCCCGGCCGTCTTTGTTCTTGAATGAGCTGCGGTACACGTCATTGTTGCTATCCCACTTGGCTCCTTTGGTACCAGCGTAATCAGACCCGAAAGTCTTCTGTACATTCATCGGTACCTTATTGGCGTCCATCGTGTTGTAGTTGGCCTGGCCCATATAGGGCATGTTGGCCGTATTGGCGTTGGTTTGGGCCGTCGTCGTCACACCACGGTTAGTGGTCTGATTGTTCGTGGTGGTTTGGGCGTTGGTACTTGCCGCGGCAAAGGCCACCATGGCAGCCAGCATAATTGAACGTTTCATAGTTTTTAAAATTTGGTTTGTTAATGAAGTGTAATTAAAGATGAAGTGTATTCTGATGTTTATTATTTGAATCACGATGGTCGTCGACGGGGTAATCGTGCTTTAACTTGTGCCGCCGATATTGCCCTTTATGAAAGCCGTCAGGTCGTCCGACAGGCGGTCTTTCTCCGTGACAAACAATCCGTGGGGTGCTCCGTCGTAAATCAAATATTCTGCTTGCGGAATGGCCTTGGCCGTGCGGTCGGCCGATGCTTCCTTGGGTACTACCTCGTCGCCACTACCGTGAATAACAAGGGTAGGAACCGAAATCTTTTTCAAATCCTGACGAAAATCCGTCTTCCCAAACGCATCCACACAATCGACCGTAGCTTTGTGTGACGCTTCATAGGTTCGGATAAAATCGCCGTCCATGTGGGCTTGACTCACAGGATTGCTTAAAAGCGACACGCCATAGAACTGCTTACTAAAATCTTTTAGAAAAGCAGCACGGTCTTTTTCCAGATTCTCCTTCATACCGTCGAATATCTTACCATCGACGCCATCAGGATTATCTTCGGTTTCAAGCATGTACGGGGTGACCGCACTCACGAACACCACCTTGCTTACCCTGGCACCGTTGTGGCGTCCCATGTAGCGGGCCACCTCACCGCCACCCATTGACATACCCACCAGGGTTACATTTTGCAAATCCAATTCATCAAGTACTGCTTTCAAATCATCAGCAAAAGTATCGTAGTCGTAGCCATCAAATGGCTTGGAGGATTTGCCAAATCCACGACGATCGTACGCGATCACTCGCATTCCGTGTTTGGGGAGTTCGGCTAGCTGGTAGTCCCACATACAGCTGCTAAGTGGCCAGCCGTGAATAAGTACTACCGGAGCTCCTTGGCCCAAGTCCTGATAAAAAAGTTCAATATCGTTTCCTGATGCATCTTGTCCTGCTTCTATAAAATTCATAGTGTGGTATATGTGAGGTTTTGAAATAAGTCTACTCAGCCCTTTAAAATTTCCGTACCAAGGCATGATGCGCACGCGATACACCTCTGCTTTAATTTATTTTCAGACTTTATAAACGGAGAATTAACCTCTCAAAAAGGTGCTTTTGGAAAAGATTACGCATAATGAGCGATTAACCCACCGTTTCACCCGGTTATTACCCCGACTTCTTCACCGTCTACTAACTGTAAGCAGGTAGGCTGGGATAACTTATTGGCGTAAATTTGTTGGTCTGTATCTGTATACGGTCGCCGGAAGACCTTATGTTTGCGCGACTAATCTGATCATCACTCGCTCTCAGTCCGAATTCAGCATGAAGAAATTCTTCACCCACCTCTATTTTCTTCTACCGCTGGTACTATGCTATCCGGCTAGCGCCCAAAACATGACGAACGATACGCTGCAATTGCAGGAGGTGATCATTTCGGCTTCAAAATTTGGCGAATTGAAGCGCAACGTACCTTTCCAAATCGAACAGGTCAAAGCCCGGGACATCCGCTTTCGCAATTCCATGAATTCAGCCGATCTGCTCACCCAAAGCGGACAGGTATTTGTGCAAAAGAGCCAGGCGGGGGGCGGCAGTCCCATTCTGCGCGGTTTCGAGGCTAACCGCGTATTACTCGTGATCGACGGCGTGCGGCTCAACAACGCCATTTTCCGCGGCGGGCATTTGCAAAACGTCCTGCGCATCGACCAGAATGTGCTCGAAAATGTCGAGATTCTTTTCGGGCCGAGCTCAGTCGTGTACGGTAGCGACGCGCTGGGCGGCGTAATGCACTTCCGAACCAAACTACCCGAACTTTCTGAGGACGGTACAGCCGGTTGTCCAAACCGCCCTGCTATCGCGCTATGCCTCGACCAACGATGAGTTCACGTCTAATGCCAATCTAAGCCTCGGTGGCACCAAGTGGGGTTCACTGACCAATTTCACCGCTTCTGACTTCGGTGATTTGCGGCAGGGAGCCAATCGCCGCGCCCCCTACCCCGATTTCGGCAAGCGCCCCGACTATGTGGTGCAAGAAAACGGAAAGGATGTAATCAGAGCCAACGATACCCCCAACCTGCAAGTCGGTACGGGTTACAAGCAGTACGATTTTTTGCAAAAAATCCTGTACAAACCTTCCGACCACACCCAGCACGTGCTCAACTTTCAGTACTCCGCTACCGGTGACGTCCCGCGCTACGACCGGCTCACGCAGGTGAGGAACGGCAAACTTCGCTACGGTGATTGGTACTACGGTCCCGAAAAGCGTTTGCTCGCCTCCTACCAGCTTTCGCTGACCGGGCGCAAGTACTACGACGAATTGCAAGTAACGGCGGCCTATCAGAGAATTGGGGAGAGCCGTAATACGCGGTCATTGGGGAGCGATAGACTAAAAAGTCAGGAAGAGCAGGTAGATGTGTACAGCCTCGACGCAGACGCCCAGAAGCTACTCGGGGCACATACGCTGCGCTATGGCCTGGAATATGTTCACAATGATGTGGATTCCCGTGCCACCTTTACCGACCTCACCAATGCCAACCAAACCCCAGCCGATACCCGGTACCCCGATGGCGGCAGTACCATGGACTGGCTGTCGGCATACGCGACCGATCAGTTGAGCCTGGGTGATCATTTTATTTTGAATGCAGGCGTGCGGCTGAATCAGGTGAACCTGCGAGCCAATTTTGTTTCCAGGGATTTTTATCCATTCCCTTTTCAGGATACCGAGCTCTCCACGGGAGCAATCACGGGCAATCTGGGCCTGGTGTGGCTACCGGCTGTCACCTCCAAAGTATCATTGCTAGGCTCGACGGGCTTCCGGGCCCCGAACGTCGACGACCTGGGTAAGGTTTTCGACTCCCAGCCCGGCCTGGTGGTGGTGCCCAATCCAAACCTGCGCCCGGAGTACTCGTACAATGCGGAATTTTCCGTCGAGCAATGGTTGGGGCGTATCGTAAAACTAAATGGTACCCTCTATAACTCATGGCTTCGCGATGCCTTGGTACTGGCGCCCTTTTCGCTCGATGGCCGGAGTACCATCGACTACAACGGCCAAGCCAGTCGGGTCACCGCCAATCAAAACCAGCAGCGGGCCTACATACGCGGCGCTAGTCTGGAGGCGAACGCCTACCTATCGACCCGCTGGCGCTTGCAGGCGATCTACAACAAAACCCGTGGCCGAATCGTGAACGACGCGGGCGAGGAAACCCCGCTCGACCACATACCGCCGTCATACGGAAAGCTGAGCATTCAGTGGCAACGCAAGAAGCTACACACTGAATTGTTCAGCTTCTACAATGGTTGGAAGCGCATTGCCGACTACCGCCTGAACGCCGAAGACAACGAATCGGGTGCCACGCCCGATGGTATGCCCGCCTGGTACACCCTGAACGTACGGGCTTCCTACGACCTCACGCGAAGCCTGACGATTCAGGCGGCCTTCGAAAACATGCTCGATGTCAACTACCGTACCTTCGCCAGTGGGGTAAGTGCACCGGGGCGAAATCTTATTGTGGCTTTGCGGGGGAATTTCTGAGTAGGCATCAATTCTGAACCTTTGCGTGGTACGTCGATCAAAAAATGTATTTGTAATTGCTCAAAACTGAGACTACCCATATCTACAAGTATTTCACTGCTTGATAGTTAACTATTTCTCAAATCGCTATACCGTCCATCAGTCTCCCCACTTTCGGGAATATTTTCAAAAAGAATTTTGTGAATAAAGGAAAAGACTATAATTTTGCGACTCCAAAGTGAGCCATAGAGGGGTTTGCAACGGAGGAAATCGAATGAGGGGGTGTACCAGAGTGGCCAAATGGGGCAGACTGTAAATCTGCTGGCGTACGCCTACGGTGGTTCGAATCCATCCGCCCCCACCAATAACATATTTGCGGGAGTAGCTCAGCTGGTAGAGCGATAGCCTTCCAAGCTATAGGTCGCGAGTTCGAACCTCGTCTCCCGCTCTCAGGAGCCCGCAAGGCCCGAAGCGATCACCGAAAATATCCTCTGGAATTCTTTCGATGGTCGCTTTGTTGTTTGCAATCCGACGCCGTTGTAGCTCAGGGGTAGAGCACTTCCTTGGTAAGGAAAAGGTGGGGCGGTTCGACGTTCGATTCAAATACCCGCATCGGCGGCCCGGCCCGACGGCGAGTAATAGAAAATAAGGCACGACGCCGTTGTAGCTCAGGGGTAGAGCACTTCCTTGGTAAGGAAGAGGTCGGGGGTTCAAATCCCCCCAACGGCTCATTAGAATAGAGAAGTTCTTTGGTAAGGAAGAAGTTGGGGCGGTGCGCCGTCGCGATTCAAATCCCGTATCGACGGACCGCAGTAACGACTGCCCGGCCCAACGGCTCACAAAAGAAGTTGATTATTACATTATATATACGAATGGCGTCGACGACGCCGAAAATCAACAAACGTTAACTCATTTCGTATTTATTACCTTTTTAAATTTAAGTAAAACAACCAGAAAATCATGGCAAAGGATAAATTTGACAGGTCGAAACCTCACGTAAACATTGGTACTATCGGTCACGTCGACCACGGTAAAACTACTTTGACTGCGGCAATCACGACGGTACTGGCCGGAAAAGGTCTTTCCGCCAAGCGTGACTTCTCTTCGATCGACAACGCTCCCGAAGAAAAAGAGCGTGGTATCACGATCAACACATCACACGTAGAATATGAAACAACCAACCGCCACTACGCGCACGTTGACTGCCCCGGCCACGCCGACTACGTGAAGAACATGGTTACGGGTGCTGCGCAGATGGACGGCGCAATCATCGTCGTAGCTTCTACCGATGGCCCTATGCCCCAAACCCGTGAGCACATCCTGCTGGCCCGCCAGGTAGGTGTACCCCAGTTGGTGGTGTTCATGAATAAAGTCGACATGGTCGACGATCCCGAACTGCTCGAACTCGTCGAGATGGAAATCCGTGAGCTTCTGAGTTTCTACGATTACGACGGCGACAACATTCCCGTAATCCAGGGATCTGCCCTGGGTGCTTTGAACGGTGAAGAGAAGTGGGTCAAGACGGTAGAGGACTTGATGGAGGCTGTCGACAGCTACATCCCGATCCCTCCCCGCATGACGGAACTCCCCTTCCTGATGCCTGTAGAGGACGTATTCTCGATCACAGGTCGTGGCACGGTGGCTACCGGCCGGATCGAGCGTGGTGTCATCAACTCTGGTGAAGCCGTCGATATTCTGGGTATGGGTGCTGAGAACTTGAAATCCACCATTACGGGTGTCGAAATGTTCCGTAAGATCCTGGACCGTGGTGAAGCTGGCGACAACGTCGGTCTGCTGCTCCGTGGTATCGATAAGGAGGACATCCGCCGCGGTATGGTAATCTGTAAGCCCGGTTCGGTGAAGCCACACGCTCACTTTAAGGCTGAGGTTTACGTACTGTCGAAAGAAGAGGGTGGCCGCCACACGCCGTTCTTCAACAAGTACCGTCCACAATTCTACTTCCGCACCACAGACGTGACGGGTGAAATCACTCTGCCCGCTGGTGTGGAAATGGTAATGCCCGGCGACAACATCACGATCGAGGTGACTTTGATCAATAAGATCGCGATGGAGAAAGGCCTTCGTTTCGCTATCCGTGAGGGTGGCCGTACGGTAGGTGCCGGTCAGGTGACCGAGATTCTTGACTAAGAATTAGCAAACCACTTGAAAACAAGTGCATTTCCCTTGGAGATGCACTTGTTTTTTATAAAAAAAGGCTATCTTTGCAGCCCCAAACAGGTAAGAATATCGGTTTGGATTCATTACGGGTGTAGTTCAAGGGTAGAATAGCGGTCTCCAAAACCGTTGATGGGAGTTCGAATCTCTCCACCCGTGCTTACGCGTTTTTACAAACAAAATGGAAAAAATCACCTCTTTTTTCAAAGCCTCGTGGATCGAGATCACCGAGCATGTCACCTGGCCGCCTTTCAATGAGTTGCAGTCCAACACGACGCTCGTGCTGGTCGGGTCATTGATCTTCGCCTTCGTGGTGGGGGCTATGGATTTTGTTTTTGACAACGCGCTCAATCTATTTTACGAGACTTTTTAAAATCCCCCCTGGGGACGGCAGAATAATCCAGCATGATATGAGTGGCGTGAATTGGTTTGTATTGAGGGCAATTTCGGGACAAGAGAAGAAGATAAAGGCTTACATCGAGAATGAACTTTCCCGGCAGAACCTTACTGAATACGTTCCCGAAATTCTGATCCCCACCGAGAAAATCTACGAGATGCGTAATGGCAAGAAACGGGTTCGCGAAAAGAACTTTTTTCCTGGCTATATCATCATCTCGGCCGATCTTTCCAAAGGTGAGGTAAGCCACTTGATCACCAGCATGCCGGGTGTCATCGGTTTTCTGGGTAGTTCGGAAGGTAATTCCAAAGTACCCGTTCCTTTGCGCCAGTCGGAAATCAACCGCATTTTGGGCCGTTATGACGAGGCAAATCAGGAAGAAGAGGCGCCGTCGATGTCGTTCCTGCAGGGCGAGAGTGTGAAGGTGACCGACGGCCCGTTCAGCGGCTTCATCGGTACCGTCGAGGAGGTTTTCGACGAGAAAAAGAAATTGAATGTAGTAGTAAAAATATTCGGGCGCAGTACTCCCGTGGAACTCAGTTACGCACAAGTAGAAAAGGAAAGTTAATATTACTTGCGGGCAGAATTGCTTCACCTGCCGCTTACAACGTGAGTGTATTGATCGACCACCCAATTTGAGTTCAAAGTTGATGAGTTTAAGGTTTATGAGTTTGGGCTATTGTGAGAAATGCTTAGACTTTTAACCCGAGTGGCAAACCACTCATGAACTCATAGACTCCAAAACTCATAAACTCAAAAAAACAAATGGCAAAAGAAATAACCGGATACGTTAAGCTTCAGGTGAAGGGTGGCCAGGCCAACCCCGCACCGCCTATTGGTCCCGCGTTGGGTTCCAAAGGTCTGAACATCATGGAGTTTTGCAAGCAGTTCAACGGCCGTACCCAAGATAGAATGGGCACGGTGTTGCCGGTGGTCATTACGGTGTTCAAAGACAAGTCGTTTGACTTCGTTATTAAAACACCTCCCGCCGCCAACTTGCTGATGGGCGCCGCCAACCTCAAAAAAGGTTCGGCTCAGCCCAACCGGGCAAAAGTAGGAACGGTAACGTGGGATCAGGTTCGTGAGATCGCTGAGACCAAAATGCCCGACCTGAATTGCTTTACGGTAGAATCAGGAATGAA
Organism: uncultured Cytophagales bacterium; assembly: GCA_963803495.1. GTDB lineage: Bacteria > Bacteroidota > Bacteroidia > Cytophagales > Spirosomataceae > Persicitalea. The sequence goes on along the minus strand of CAWDMP010000002.1, from coordinate 3,861,970 downwards.
GATGATTGCAGGTACGGCCCGCAGCATGGGCATTACCATGACGGGCACCCCTCCGTGGGAAGTAGAAAACGAAGCGTCGACCAACGCCTAAAGCATTTAAGAAAATGGGAAAATTGACGAAAAAGAAAAAGGAAGCATTAGAGAAAATCGACCGCGAACAGGCGTACTCCTTCCAGACTGCCGCTGAAGTACTGAAAGACATCAGCTATACCAAATTCGATGCCTCCGTGGACATCGATGTCCGCTTGGGCGTGGATCCGCGCAAGGCCGATCAGATGGTGCGGGGCGTTGTGACTCTGCCACACGGCACGGGTAAGGACGTTCGGGTATTGGTACTTTGTACGCCCGACAAAGAAGATGAAGCCAAAGAGGCAGGTGCTGACTTTGTGGGCTTGGATGAGTATATCACCAAGATCGAGCAAGGTTGGACCGACATCGATGTCATCATCACGATGCCCAGCGTTATGGCCAAAGTGGGTCGGTTGGGTAAAGTGCTGGGACCTCGCGGTCTGATGCCGAACCCCAAGTCGGGTACGGTGACGATGGACGTCGGTAAGGCGGTGAACGAAGTGAAAGCGGGTAAGATCGACTTCCGGGTGGACAAGACGGGCATTATTCACGCCAGCATTGGCAAGGTGTCTTTCGACGCCCAGAAGCTCGCCCAGAACGCCCAGGAAATGATGGCCACGCTAGTACGGATGAAGCCATCTTCGGCCAAAGGTACGTATGTAAAGAGCGTTTACTTGTCGAGCACGATGAGCCCAAGCGTATCTATTGACAAAAACACGATTTCAGGTTTATAATTATGACAAGGGAAGAAAAAGCATTCATAATCGACGAGCTGAGCCAAAAGTTCGAGAATACGCCCTACTTCTACCTAACCAATGCCTCAGGCATGACGGTAGCGGAAGTGAATGGACTCCGACGGCTTTGCTTTGAGCGTGGCGTGGAGTACCGCGTCATCAAGAACACGCTGATCAGAAAAGCACTCGAAACCTCCAGCATCGACTACTCCCCCTTCGACGCGGAAGTGTTGAAAGGAAACACCGGCGTGATGTTTCACCCGGAGTCGGGCAAGGTACCTGCGCAACTGATTAAAGACTACCGCAAGAAATCCGGTAAAGACAAGCTGAAATTCAAGGGGGCTTCGGTCGATATGTCGCTGTTCATCGGGGCAGATCAAATCGAAAGACTCATTACCTTGAAATCGAAGCAGGAAGTGCTGGGCGAAATTATCTCGCTTCTGCAATCACCAGCCAAAAACGTACTGTCCGGTCTATTGAGCGGCAGCACCAAACTGGCGGGTATTGTCAAGACTTTGTCGGAGCGGGAAGAGAGTAATTAATTGATCGCCTTCACGCGGCTGGCCGGGCGTGGGGCAATTTTCAAAAAGGCCGAATTTTCAAACAATCTTTTGTAATCACTTAATCAATAATAAAAATGGCAGATCTGAAAGCTTTCGCGGAGCAACTTGTTAACCTGACGGTGAAAGAAGTCAACGAACTTGCTTCAATTTTGAAAGACGAGTACGGTATCGAACCTGCTGCTGCGGGTGCGGTAATGATGTCCGGTCCTGCGGGCGGTGGCGACGACGCTGGCCCTGCGGCTGAGCAGTCGTCTTTCGACGTAATTCTCAAGGCAGCTGGCGGAAGCAAGCTGGCGGTAGTGAAATTGGTGAAGGACCTGACGGGTCTTGGTCTGAAAGAGGCTAAGGAACTGGTCGATGGTGCTCCCAAGCCTTTGAAGGAAGGTATCGCTAAGGATGAGGCAGAAGCCCTCAAGAAGCAATTGGAAGAAGCTGGTGCCGAAGTAGAGGTTAAGTAATTTCCTCGGCTTCTCAACCAGTCTATTGAGACAGGAACAGGCCTGACATACGTCAGGTCTTTTCCTGTTTATCAACCTAATACAAAACTTATTCCCGCTTCGCGGTGTTTTAAGGATCGGACAGAATTTCGAAATCAGTCCGATTGAATCCCGTTTACAACCTCCCCCGAAAACAAGGCGGCCTCGCGCCGTTCCTACTTGTTTTCCACACATTGGGATACCGGTCCGAAACACTTCTTTGCTCGTAGAAAGTACGAAGAGGGGCCGCTCATCCGACAAATTCTACGAGGCCTAATTTTGTGGTTTTAAACTAATTAGGGCTCTTGCGCATTTTATAAAGTTCGCATCGGCCCCAAAATTTTTTGTTCAGTTAACCCAAAAACAAACTAGCCTTGGCTACTAAAAAAGTAACTACATCCCGCAAAAACTTTGCCCGGATCAATCCGATCATCAACTACCCCGACCTGCTTGGGATTCAGGTACAATCATTCAGAGACTTTTTCAGCTTGGACACATCGGTGGAAAACCGCTCAGCCGAAGGCCTTTACAAGGTATTCGACGAGAATTTTCCCATCGCCGACTCGCGCGACAACTTCGTGTTGCAGTTCATCGACTACCTACTCGAACCGCCTAAGTATTCGGTGGATGAGTCGATTGACCGCGGCCTGACGTACGCCGTGCCGCTGAAAGCGAAACTGAAACTGATTTGTAACGACCCCGACCACGAGGAATTCGAGACAATCGAACAGGAAGTATTCCTGGGCAACATTCCCTACATGACCGATCGCGGATCGTTCGTCATCAATGGTGCCGAGCGCGTGATCGTATCGCAACTGCACCGCTCGCCGGGCGTGTTCTTCTCGATGAGTAAGCACACCAACGGCAGCAAGCTGTATTCGGCCCGAATTATTCCTTTTAAAGGTTCCTGGATCGAATTCTCGACCGACGTAAACAACGTAATGTACGCCTACATCGACCGGAAAAAGAAATTCCCGGTCACGACGCTGTTACGCGCGATTGGCTACGGTTCCGATAAGGACATCCTGGATCTGTTCGGCCTGTCCGAAGAAATCAATGCCAACCAAACCAACCTTAAAAAGGCCGTTGGTCGTCGCCTCGCCGCGCGGGTACTGCGTACCTGGACGGAAGATTTCGTGGATGAAGATACCGGTGAGGTAGTTTCGATTCAGCGGAACGAGGTGTTGATGGAGCGCGATTCGGTTCTGAATACCGAGGACATCGAGACCGTAATATCGTCCGGCCAGAAGTCGATCATCCTGCATAAGGAGGATATGAATGTGGCCGACTATAATATCATTTATAATACGCTGCAAAAAGATAGCTCCAATTCCGACAAGGAGGCCGTAGAGCAAATCTACCGTCAGCTACGGAACGCCGAAGCACCCGACGAGCAGACCGCTCGTGATGTAATTCAGAGCCTGTTCTTCAGCGACAAACGCTACGACCTCGGCGAAGTAGGCCGGTACCGGATCAACAAAAAACTGGGTTCCGACACGAGCCTCGATCAGCGTGTATTGACGACGGACGATATTATTTCCATCGTGAAGTACCTGATTGGATCTGATCAACGCCAAAGCGGTAGTCGACGACATCGACCACCTTTCCAATCGCCGCGTGCGGACGGTAGGTGAGCAACTTTACGCGCAGTTTGGCGTAGGTCTGGCGCGGATGGCGCGGACGATCAAAGAGCGCATGAACGTGCGGGACAATGAGGACTTCAAACCCGTCGACCTCATCAACGCCCGGACGCTTTCTTCGGTGATTAATTCGTTCTTCGGCACCAACCAGTTGTCGCAGTTCATGGACCAGACGAATCCGCTGGCCGAGATTACCCACAAGCGCCGCATGTCGGCACTGGGACCCGGCGGACTGTCGCGCGAACGCGCCGGTTTTGAGGTTCGTGACGTTCACTACACCCACTACGGTCGGTTGTGCACGATCGAGACGCCGGAAGGACCGAACATTGGTTTGATTTCGTCGCTTTGCGTTTTTGCCAAAGTCAACGGCATGGGCTTTATCGAAACGCCCTATCGCGTAATCGACGGCGGCGGTAAGCTGACCGACGAAATTACCTACATGACTGCTGAGGAGGAAGATTCCAAGTACATCGCCCAGGCCAACAGCCAGGTAGACAAGAAAGGAAACTTTACGGTAGATAAAATCAAGACGCGATTCGAGGGTGACTTCCCGATGGTTGATCCCGCGCAGGCGTCGTTTATGGACGTGGCCGCCAACCAGATCGTATCGGTCGCCGCCTCGCTGATTCCGTTCCTGGAACACGATGACGCCAACCGTGCCCTGATGGGCTCGAACATGCAGCGCCAGGCCGTGCCGCTGCTTCGTCCGCAGGCCCCGATTGTGGGCACCGGACTGGAGCAACGCGTGGCGATGGATTCGCGCGCGCTGGTAGTGGCCGAAGGTGATGGCGTGATCGACTACGTTGACGCTACCAAAATCATCGTGCGCTACGAGCGGACCGAAGAGGACCGCGATGTAAGTTTCGACGACGATACCGTTAGCTACAGCCTCGTGAAATTCCGCCGTACCAACCAGGATACCTGCTTGAATCTTCAACCGATGGTACTTAAAGGCCAGAAGGTGAAGAAAGGCGAAGCGCTGTGTCAGGGTTACGGCACCGAAGGCGGTGAGCTCGCTCTGGGTCGCAACATGATGGTGGCCTTCATGCCTTGGCAGGGCTACAACTTCGAGGATGCTATTGTGATTTCGGAGAAAGTGGTGCGCGAGGATATTTTCACTTCCATTCACATCGAAGAGTTTGAGCTTGAAGTACGCGATACGAAGCGTGGTGAGGAAGAACTGACCGCTGAGATTCCGAACGTGAGCGAGGATACCGTGCGTAATCTCGACGAGAACGGCATCATCCGCATGGGTACCGAAGTGAAGGAGGGCGATATTCTGATCGGTAAGATTACGCCCAAGGGCGAGTCGGACCCGACGCCGGAAGAGAAACTGCTCCGCGCCATTTTTGGCGACAAGGCGGGCGACGTGAAAGATGCTTCCAAGAAAGCACCGCCTTCGATGAAAGGCGTCGTGATCGACACCAAGCTATTCTCGCGCCCTACCAAAGAAGAGCGCGCGCAGCATAAGGACGATCTGAAAGGACTCATGAAGCGGTACAGCAAAGACCTGAACGCTTTGCGTGAGCGCATGATCGACAAGATGGTCAGCGAAGTGGAGGGCAAAGGCAGCCAGGGCGTCAAGCACAAGTTTGGCGACGTGATGGTAAGCAAGGGGTCGAAGTTCAGCCGTAAGAATATTACGGAAAACCTTTTCCCCGCCAACAACCCCTACCGCGACGAAAGCCAGTACTCAGTTCCCGAAGAAGTGAATCTGATTGGCGATATCCTGACCGACAACTGGACCAACGACGAAGACGTCAACCGCCGCGTGTTCCGCCTGGTACGTAACTACCTCGGCAAGCGCAGCGAACTCATGGGCCAATTCAAGCGCGAGCGTTTTGCGTTGGAAGTCGGGGACGAACTACCCGCCGGTATCGTGAAACTGGCTAAAGTGTACATCGCCAAGAAGCGAAAGCTGAAAGTGGGTGATAAGATGGCCGGACGCCACGGTAATAAAGGTGTCGTGGCCCGGATTGTGCGCGACGAAGACATGCCGTTCCTCGAAGACGGAACGCCGGTCGACATCGTGCTGAACCCACTGGGCGTACCTTCCCGGATGAACATTGGGCAGATCTACGAGACGATCCTGGCCTGGGCCGGATTGAAACTGGGTCGTCGTTACGCCACGCCGATTTTCGACGGCGCTACGGAGGACGAAGTAGCTGCCGAGTTGGCCGAGGCCGGACTGCCCGAATGGGGCCGTACCTACCTTTACAACGGTCTGACGGGCGAGCGCTTCGACCAGGCCGTGACCGTCGGTCTCATCTACATGATGAAGCTCGGTCACCTGGTAGACGATAAGATGCACGCCCGCTCGATCGGTCCGTACTCGCTCATTACGCAGCAGCCGCTGGGTGGTAAGGCGCAATTCGGTGGACAGCGTTTCGGTGAGATGGAGGTATGGGCGCTCGAAGCGTTTGGTGCCTCGCACATTCTGCAGGAAATCCTGACCGTAAAATCGGATGACGTCATCGGCCGGGCCAAGGCCTACGAGGCCATTGTCAAAGGCGAGAACCTGCCCAAACCCAATATCCCGGAGTCGTTCAACGTGCTGGTCCACGAATTGCGTGGCCTGGCGCTTAAGATAACGCTAGACTAATTTTGAATGAGCGAATGAGTGAATGATAGAATAGAGGAAGACAGGCGCAAGCAATATTCACTCATTCTATCATTCTATCATTCTATCATTCATTCTATCATTCAAAATTGAAAGACCCGTGATTCACTTTAATCCAAGATAAAAACATGTCTTTTAAGAAAAATAAGAAAATTAACAGTGACTTCCTGAACATCACGATCAGCCTGGCTTCGCCAGAGTCGATTTTGGAAAGTTCGTACGGCGAAGTGACGCAACCTGAAACCATCAACTACCGGACCTACAAGCCGGAAATGGGTGGCCTTTTCTGTGAGCGTATCTTCGGTCCCGTTAAGGACTGGGAATGCCACTGTGGCAAATACAAGCGGATTCGCTACAAGGGCATCATTTGCGACCGTTGCGGCGTGGAGGTGACCGAGAAGAAAGTCCGCCGCGAGCGCATGGGCCACATCGAACTGGTCGTGCCCGTTGCCCACATCTGGTACTTTCGCAGCTCTGCCGAACAAAATCGGCTACCTGCTCGGATTGTCTACCAAGAAGTTGGACCAAATTATATACTACGAGCGGTACGCCGTGGTGCAAGCGGGCGTCAAGTCCGAAGATGGCATTAGCTACATGGACTTCCTGACGGAAGACGAGTACCTGGACATCATCGACAAGCTGCCCCGCGAAAACCAAATGCTGCCCGACACCGACCCCGAGAAATTCATCGCCAAGATGGGGGCCGATGCGTTGGAAATGCTGCTTTCGCGTACCAAACTCGACGAACTTTCCTACGAATTGCGCCACCAGGCTGCCACCGATACGTCGCAGCAGCGCAAGCAGGAAGCATTGAAGCGTCTTAAAGTAGTAGAGGCATTTCGTGACGCCAATACCCGCATCGAGAACCGTCCCGAGTGGATGGTCATCAAGATGGTACCCGTTATTCCGCCCGAATTGCGCCCGCTGGTACCTCTGGACGGTGGTCGTTTCGCGACCTCCGACCTGAACGATTTGTACCGTCGCGTGATCATTAGGAACAACCGTTTGAAGCGTTTGATCGAGATCAAGGCACCCGAGGTAATCTTGCGTAACGAGAAGCGGATGTTGCAGGAAGCCGTTGATTCGCTCTTCGACAACAGCCGGAAAGTAAACGCCGTGCGTTCGGAAGGTAACCGTGCCCTTAAATCCCTTTCTGATATGCTGAAAGGAAAGCAGGGCCGTTTCCGTCAGAACCTGCTCGGTAAGCGCGTCGACTATTCCGGTCGTTCGGTTATCGTAGTGGGTCCTGAGTTGAAACTGCACGAGTGCGGTTTGCCCAAAGACATGGCGGCGGAATTGTTCAAGCCGTTCATTATCCGCAAGCTCATCGAGCGTGGTATCGTCAAGACGGTAAAATCAGCCAAGAAAATCGTGGACCGCAAGGACCCCGTGATCTGGGATATTCTGGAAAACGTGTTGAAAGGCCACCCCGTGCTGCTCAACCGCGCCCCTACCCTGCACCGCTTGGGTATTCAAGCATTTCAACCCAAGTTGATCGAAGGAAAAGCCATTCAATTGCACCCACTCGTTTGTACGGCCTTTAACGCTGACTTTGATGGTGACCAAATGGCTGTTCACGTTCCGCTGGGACAGGAAGCGGTGTTGGAAGCGTCCATGCTTATGCTTTCGTCGCACAACATCCTGAACCCCGCCAACGGCGCACCGATCACGGTACCTTCGCAAGACATGGTACTGGGTCTTGTACTACGTGACCAAAGGCCGCACGAACATTCCTGAGTACCCGATCATCGGCGAAGGCATGACGTTCTACGGTCCCGACGAGGTGGTAATTGCCATCAACGAAGGCCGCGTATCGAAGCACGCCAACGTGAAGTGCCGCGTACGGATGCGGAACGACGACGGTACCTTCGAGCAGAAGTTGATCGACACAGTTGCCGGACGTATTCTGTTCAATCAGAGCGTACCCGAAGAAGTAGGCTATATCAACGAACTGCTGACCAAGAAGAAGTTGCAGCAGATTATCGGTCAGGTATTCAAGCTGGCGGGCGTAGCCCGGACGGCGCAATTCCTGGACGACATCAAAGAACTCGGCTTCCAGATGGCCTTTAAAGGCGGTCTGTCGATTGGTCTTAGCGATGTGATGGTGCCCGTCGAGAAAGAGAAACTCATCGAAGATGCCAAGAAGGATGTCGAAGGCGTCTGGAGCAACTACCTGATGGGTCTGATTACGGAGAACGAGCGGTACAACCAGGTCATCGACATCTGGACGCGCGTCAACTCCAAGATCACCGAGACGCTGATGAAACAACTCGAAGCCGATCAGGGCGGATTCAACTCCATCTACATGATGATGCACTCGGGAGCCCGCGGTTCGCGTGAGCAGATTCGTCAATTGGGCGGAATGCGGGGGCTGATGGCCAAGCCGCAGAAAAACCTGGCGGGTGGTGCCGGTGAAATTATCGAGAACCCCATTCTTTCCAACTTTAAGGAAGGTCTGGACGTACTCGAATACTTCATCTCGACGCACGGCGCGCGGAAAGGTCTGGCCGATACGGCGCTCAAAACGGCGGATGCGGGTTATCTGACCCGTCGTCTGCACGATGTAGCGCAGGATGTGGTCGTGACCGAAGACGATTGCGAAACCCTCCGCGGTATCCAAACCTTCGCCCTGAAAGACAATGAAGACATCGTCGAGCCGCTATCGGAGCGTATTCTGGGCCGCGTGAGCGTCCTGGACGTGTTCGATCCGCTTTCCAACGAGTTGATTCTGGCTTCCGGTCAGGAGATTACGGAGGAAATCGCCAACTATATCGATGAAACCAGCATCGAAAGCATCGAGATTCGCTCGGTACTGACGTGCGAAACCCGCAATGGCGTTTGCGCCAAGTGCTACGGTCGCAGCTTGGCGTCGTCTCGCATGGTCGACATCGGTGAGTCAGTGGGCGTGATTGCCTCACAGTCTATCGGTGAGCCCGGCACGCAGCTGACACTTCGTACTTTCCACGTGGGTGGTACGGCGTCCAACATCGCGGTCGATGCCAATATTAAGGCCAAGTTCGAGGGTATCATTCACTTCGAGGACTTGCGTTTGGTAGAATCGACCAACAGCGAAGGCGAGGACATCACGGTCGTGATGGGCCGCTCGGGCGAGGTGCGCATCCTGCACCCCGACACCAAGCAGTTGCTCATCGCCAACAATGTACCTTACGGCGCGCATTTGAGCGTGAAGGAAGGCGACAAGGTCGAAAAAGGGCAGGAAATCTGTACCTGGGACCCTTATAACGCCGTGATTCTGTCGGAATTCGACGGAGCCGTCTCTTTCGACGCCATTGAGGAAGGAATTACCTACCGCGAGGAGTTTGACGAGCAGACTGGCTTCCAGGAGGCAGTGATCATCGATACCCGCGATAAGGCCAAGAACCCCGCCGTGGTAGTGAAGGGCAAGAGCAAGCTCCTGAAAGATCAGACGGAGAAGTTCTACAACCTACCCGTCGGTGCCCGTCTCGTCGTTAAAAACGGCGTGAAGGTCAAATCCGGTCAGCCTCTTGCTAAGATTCCCCGCGTCGTGGGCAAAACCCGCGACATTACGGGAGGTCTGCCCCGCGTGACGGAGCTTTTCGAAGCCCGCAACCCGTCCAACCCCGCCACCGTCAGTGAAATCGACGGCGTGGTGAGTTACGGCGGCGTAAAGCGCGGCAACCGGGAGATCCTGATCGACTCTAAGGATGGTGTGCAGCGCAAGTACATGGTGACGTTGTCGAAGCACATCCTGGTACAGGACGGCGACTTCGTGAAGGCGGGTGATCCGCTTTCGGACGGGGCCATTACGCCCGCCGACATTCTGTCGATTAAAGGACCGACCGCCGTGCAGGAGTACCTCGTGAACGAGATTCAGGAGGTATACCGCCTGCAAGGTGTGAAGATCAACGATAAGCACATCGAGTGTATCGTGCGCCAAATGATGCAGAAGGTAGAAATACTCGACGCGGGCGACACGAACTTCCTCGAAATGCAGCCCGTCGACCGTTGGGTGTTCCGCGAGGAAAACAACAAGATCCTGAACATGAAAGTGATCGAGGAGCCCGGTGATTCCGAAAACCTGAAGCCCGGCATGATCGTGACGGTGCGCCGCTTGCGCGACGAGAATTCGAGCCTGAAGCGCCGCGACATGAAACTGTCGACGGCCCGCGATGCCCAACCCGCCGTGGCGAAACCCACGCTGATGGGAATCACGCAGGCGTCATTGGGTACCGAGAGCTTCGTATCGGCGGCTTCCTTCCAGGAAACCACCAAGGTACTGAGCGAGGCCGCCGTCCGCGGCAAGCGCGATGGCCTGAACGGCCTGAAGGAAAACGTGATCGTCGGTCACCTGATCCCCGCCGGCACCGGTATGCGCAAGTACGTCGACCTGCTGGTAGGCTCGAAAGAAGAATTCGAAGCCCTCACCGAGTCGAAGGAAAAAGCCGCAAGGAAAAAGAAAGAGCTGGCGTAAAGGCTGGTTTGATTTAGTGGTTAATGAAACAGCCGACTCCTTTGGGGGTCGGCTGTTTTTGTGGTGTCTTTGTAAGACGCGGCTCACAGAATATTTCAGAAAAAAGGTATATTCGTAAAAATAAACGCTGGGGTATATGACGACCGAACAGAAAAAAATAGCTGTCATCAGTAAAATCGCCGATCTACAGGATGAGCGGTTGCTGGATGCGGTAAATCGACTACTTGAAGAGACCTTGCCCGCTCCGCTACCCGAGCCAGGTTGGGCAAAGGGAATTATCACGTATGTCTCCGAGGATTTCGATGAGTTTATTCCTCCGGGATTTGATGGCAACGACGAGGACGACTTATCTCGATGAACTACCTCATCGATACGCATATATTGATTTGGTACGGTGAGGGTAATCCACGATTGCACCCTTCAACCCTTGCTGAAATGAGGAAGCCTTCCAGCAGGGTCCACATCAGCCACGCGACTTTTTGGGAGATGACTATCAAGCTAACCCTCGGAAAACTTGAATTCTCAACGCCCATTTCTGGCTTTCAAAACTTAATATCTACTTATAATTTTCAGGTTCTGGGATTTGATTTCGAGCATTACAAAAGTCTTGAACTACTCCCGCGTCACCACAATGACCCATTCGACCGGATGATAATCGCCCAAGCAATTGCCGAGGATTTCACGATCATCACCCAAGACCAGCAGTTTGCGGCCTACGAACCGCTAGTGAAAATTCTTTGGAATTAGCAAGGTATTCTGACAACTCGTCCTGGTTTGCAACCAGGAAGGTTCGCCGTGCAATGCCATAAATTCACATCAGAGACACGGCACCAGTACTTTATCTGCCTTATTGCTGATCGCGTTACAAACGCGAGAGTACTCAACCCCGATTGCAAATCGGGGTTAGCACTGGGGTCGGCTGTTTTTTGTGTTGGGACACTTGTAGCAATTTTACGTTTTTAGTAGTTAATTATCCATTCTGTGGCTTAAGAACCGAAGCGATTATTAGCAATACTTCCAAACTTTTACGCGGAACGGTTGTTTTATTCGTGAAACGTTAACAGATTTGCATCATTATTAAGATTGGCTCTGTAGCTCACGAACGCCTAAGTTCCACTTGGGAAGCTCATGTAGTGAGAACGGAGCCTTTCTTATTTATACTGGGTGTCGTCCCTTTCTATCTCCTTCGGCACAAATAGCCAGTGACTATAAGGATGCTGCCATCGTTCGGTTATATTCCGAATGCCCGTTGAAGCACCGCAGTTGAATCCTGGATAAATTCGCCGGATTCGCTGGTTTATGTGCTTATACAGCTTTTCCTTAGCTATTGTTCGTTTCCCTCGCAATCTCGCTCCATCTGGTTTTGCCTTGTGACCGTCATTTAAGCGGAAAGCCATACTGCCCAGTACCACGTCCAAACATTGTAGCAATCGGTGATCCTTGGAATCGATCTCCGTAATATCGGCCTTGCGGAACCTGATGTGTGCCAACCGGAATTCTCGGGTTGCCTGTAGTCCTTTGATGTACTCTTTGAATTGCTGCCGCTTCTCCAACTTGTCGGGAAGCGTATCAAAGTAAGCCCGGACATAAATTACTTTGTCGGTCGGATTGCTGTGAGCGAGGCCAAAAGCGTGTTTGAAAAATTGGTAGTACAGTATAAAGTACTCATCTTCCAATTGGCGGGAATTCAGGTTCAAAGGGCGATTAGCGTTTTGGGTGAACATGATTCTTATCTTTACCAACCCCTCTTCCAAAAGATCGAAAAACACGTCCATCAAAGCTTTGTACTTATCAAGGTAATTGGCCGTCACCTTATTCCACTTGATCTCGTCGTTGAAATACTGTTCTTTACAGACCTTCGCGATGGCAGCTTCGACCTGCCGTTGGTCCTTCGAAGAAACCAATACGCCACCATAAAAATTTGAAAAGTACTTTCCCTTCTTGACCGATTCATCGCAGTAAATTCTGTATTCCATTCAATTTCAGTTCGTCGTCATACTCCGAAGTAAAATTACACATTAATACGAACAGGGTTACCTCATCCCCGCCGGAACCGGTATGCGCAAGTACGTCGACCTCCTGGTCGGTTCGCAAGACGAGTTCGACGCTTTGGCCGAGTCGCGCGAGAAAGCCGCTTCGCGGAAGAAGAAGGAGCTGGCGTAAAGCGTAGTTTGAAATAGCAGTGAATGAGAAAGCCGACTCTTTTGGGAGTCAGCTTTTTTTCGTAGGGGAGGCGTTTCACAAACCAAGATGAAGGGTATATTATATTGAGATTTTCACTTTATCATTTTAGAAAATTCTTCTTCAATCTTTTGACGTAATTCTACTATGTGCCTCTCAGAATTTTTTATTGAACCTTCGTTTTTTATTTTGTCTATCTGAATTGAAATTACATCAAGCTCATTTTCTTCATAGTCGTACATTGCATTCCAACTACCTTGATTTGCCATCTCCCAGTAATCAAGATTTTGTCTTTCTGTCATTAAGATATCCTTTACCTCTTCAAACTTGCTTAAAGTTTGTTTGAATAGTGTTTTTAGCTCATCTGTGAGTAAAATTTTTTCTTTGGCAAATTCATTTGCACATTCAATATAAATCTTTATCCATTCATTTATTCTAACCCTATACTTAGTGTGTCCAATAGTTCCTGGTTTCGACTTAAATATGAGATTATTAGCAAGTCGGAATGCCACGAGTTTGTGATAAATCATTCTCAATGCATTTATTTGTAATCTTGAATTCAAGTCCCTTGTATTAATTTTTCCATTTTCTTGCCAGCAGAATTTAGTTTAGTAGTTTTGTAACGATTAACATATTTAATAAATCAACACTGCAAATCAGGTTTCCATATATAGAAGCGTTCCTCAATAACTTCTACTCGCAATCAACAGGGCACTCGCTAACCCCGATTTTAAATCGGGGTTGATTCTTTTCGCGTTTGTAACGCGAGCCGCGTATGAAAGTATCCGCGTTACAAACGCGAGGCGATAGCATCCCAATTACAAATCGGGACGAGCGCGGGAGCTTGAAATTTTACTTATCAGTTTACCAATCAATGACGGCGTGATGGGTTCGATTTATACCTTTTGGCAGATTCGATTCTTTCGTAAAACCAACTGAATATTTGATTGATAAACGATTCACTCGTCTCCTCATTCCATAAAGCTTCATAACGATTATTATAGCTAATCCTATATTCTTGTTCTAAATCCCCAACGTCATCATGATATTTGTCGAAAGCAGTCAAACTTATAAAATATTGATAGGTGAATTATCTTGTAAAGAACGCTATTTCCTTTTTTTGAAAGAATGAGACCAGTAATTCGGTATCTTTTCTAATCTCTTCAATTTTTTCCACCAACGCTTCCGCCAAGTCTGCAAGATTGAGGAACACTTGATTCTTCAACTCTCTTTTCAACTGGCTCCATAGAAGTTCGACCGGGTTGAGTTCAGGGCTATATCCGGGCAAAGAAACCAGATGAACCCTGCCCTTCCTGCGCGAGAGGAACTTTTTGACCGCTTTGCTGCGGTGGATCGTCGCCCCGTCCCACACCACGATCAGGTTCTTGCGGCGGTAGCTTCGGCACAGGTACTCCAGAAAACCGGTCACCCCCTCGCTGTCGTAAGCCTTGTCCTGCCCGCCGACGTACAGCTGCCCGTTGGGTGCCATCGCGGCGATCAAACTCAGGTGCTCCTTCCCCGCCTTCTGCTCGATGACGGGTGTCCGGCCTTTCGGGGCCCAAGTCCGGCTCACGTGCGGGAGCAGGTAAAACCCCGATTCGTCTACGTACACGATGACCCGGTTCTCGTCCTCAGCTTTTTTTTAAACCCGGCACCGTCTCCTCCCGCCATTGCTCGACCTTCTGCTTGTTCTGCTGGCGGGCCTTCCTGGCGGGTTTCTGCAGGCTCCATCCCAGCTTTTTCAGGATGCGCCCCACCTGCGTTGGGTCGTAGCTCACGCCGAAAAGCTTGCCGATCAATGCGTTGACACGCAAACGCGTCCAGATGTGACCGGGAAAACCGTGGCTGACAGCACCCTGCTCCAACTCCTTGACAAGCTGCGAGAGCTGTTCAGGCGTCATCTTGGGCGGATAACCCGTGGGCTTGCGGGTCACCAGGCCAACAGGCCCCTTCTCACGGTACTTTTTCAGCGTCTGGCTCACCCAGCCCTCGGTTAACCCCAAGGCCGAGGCGATGTCCTTCTGCCGCCAGCCGGTTTCTTTCAACTCCACGCAGCGGCGGCGTAGCAATTCGTAGTCTGATGGTTTGTACTTTGCGCTCATGAACGCAATTTAAAATAATTTATGACTTAATTCACCCATCAATAACAAACGTTTAACGAATATTCGAGAATTATTTTATCATGTCTTACATGAATAATCGATGCTTCAAATTCACCAAATCCTTCTTCGGATGCACGTATGTGAATTTTGTTATTTTCATCAGCGTAGATCTCATAGCCTTCATCATCGAAACCTAATATTTCTTCGTCAAAGTAGCATGAGAAATCGAAGCCAATTTCTTTCAATAACTTAACTTTATCTACAACACTAAAATAAAGGTCTTTAAAAAAATTTTTATGATAGTTTGAATCTAAAAACTCACGTCTCGCTGTAATTTCTTTTTCGAATTCAGGCAGTTTTTTGAACTTTTCAAAAGGGTTTTTATTTTCCATATATTTTCTCAAATTAAATATTATGTTTTAAGAATTGTAACCTAAACGGTGTGGCATAACCTCTCGTTTGCAACGCGATCTGCGTCACACAAGTAAAGCCTATACTCAGCCCGCGACTACGCGCTCTGGTCACAGCCGCGAGATGACCGCATCGCGCGGCGAACCGTGCCAGCGGGCAACCGCCAAACTGCAAATCGTGTGGTACCCCATCGGAACGAGCTAAAATATGTTTCTGTAACTTTAATTGTAGCCATATAAGGAATTAATAGTCAACGTATCCTTTTATTATGTGTTATAAAATATATTCAAGCCAGCAATTCCTTGGATTCAAGTAATAAATGCAACGGCTAAAAAAAAGCCCCCCTGCCGGGTTCAGGCCCCGGGGCCTGAACCCGGCAGGGGGGCTACGCCGGAAAACTTCATACTTTTGGGTTACCAAACTCTAAAAGCACATGAAGCATTTGACGTTAGAACAAAGGTATCACATTTCCGCGTTGGTGAAAGCACACCACTCCCAGGGCCGAATTGCCGAGCTGGTCGGCTGCGACAAATCCACCATCAGCCGCGAGTTGGGGCGCAACTCCGACAAGCGCGACAGCTCGTACTGGCCTGACTTAGCCCAGCGCAAGGCAGCCGCCCGCCACAGGGCCAAGCCTAAAAAAAGACGCTTTACGGCCAGCGTGCAGGCCTACGTCCGAGAGAAGATCGAGTCTGATTACAGCCCCGAGCAGATCGCCGGGAATGCCGCCCGCAAGGGCATCGGGTGCGTCTCTCACGAGCGCATCTACCAGTTCGTCTGGGCCGATAAGAAGCAGGGCGGCGGGCTGTACCGCCACATGCGCACCAAGGGCAAGCGCTACGCCAGAAGGGGCAGTGTGCAAGGCAAAAGGGGCCAAATCGCGGGCCGCGTGGACATCGACCAGCGCCCGGCGGTCGTCGAGCAGAAGCAGCGGGTGGGTGATCTGGAGATGGACCTGGTCATCGGCCGGGGCCAGAGCGGCGTGTTGCTGACGATCAACGACCGGGCCACGGGGATGCTGAAAATGGCCGTCCTTGAAAACAAGGAGGCGTCCTTGGTGCAGGCCAAGGCCGTCGAGTTGCTCAGGGAATGGAAGCCCTGGCTGCACACGATCACGACTGACAATGGGAAAGAGTTCGCCCACCACCAGAAGCTGGCCGAAGATCTGGCCGTGGACTGCTATTTTGCTAAGCCGTACCACTCCTGGGAGAGAGGAGCCAATGAGAATCTGAACGGATTAGTGCGGCAGTATTTCCCGAAATGGACGAGCTTCGAGAACGTCACCCAGCAGAAAGTTGATGTAGTAGTACAGATTTTAAACCACAGGCCCAGGAAGAGATTCGGGTTCCGATCGCCACAAGAAGTTTTCGAGGATGCTCTCAGAAATCAAGAGGGTGTTGCATTTATTACTTGAATCCACCTTCTAGTTTTTTATTTGTTTTAACTTTATACCTGAAAATCAAAAACCTCAAAAAGTAATCTGTAATATTACCATTTTCGTGAAATCTCTTGTCTAAGTCATTCTTCTCTTTTAGTTCCGATATTACCTTTTTCTCGCTGAGCCAATGCGCAACGTCAGGATATCCTATGTAAAACCAATCTGGAATACCCAAAGCACGGTTAAATGTGAAATCTGCAAATTGAGATCTAAATGTTGGCGTACAATCAATTTTCTCATAGTTTTCTTTATCAAAAGACAGTTTTTCATAACGTTCATAGTTTTTCAAGCTCGTACCATCTCTCAACAATGAGTTAGCTTTTTGATTTTCAAAATATTTTTCAAATTCAATATTATCTTCGATGAAAAAGTTTTTAATGAGCGTCTTTTGAGAATAATCAGTTTCTTTATCATTCATGATAGCCTCCCATTTCCTAATGTTAACATTCAGTAGTGAATCAAATAATCCCATAGCATTTTATTTTTCTAAAAAAAAGATAAACTTAGGTTGACATATATTCCGCAAACACTAATTTATTTTTCAATAATCTGTGTCCACTCAAACAATAGCATCAGCAAGGTAATTAGTGTGAAAAGAATTTTCCAAACAAATACCAATATTTTTTCTACTATCCGTGGCCTGTATCTCCGCCTATAATATATTAAAAATTTTGTATAAGTCTGTAAAGCAGCAGTTTATGTACCCCCGTTGTGCGGAGTTCGCAAAACTGCGTGCTAAATATATTGGGTCTTTTGTAACGGCCCCGCCACCAAGTTTACGCCAAACGTTGTTCATGCTCGGTAAGCGGCTTTACTTTCGACAGCAAGCAGTTTATTCAAATAGGCGTACAACCAGAGTCTGAACTCACGCCTGAACGCCAAACTGCTTCAGATGAAAACCGGTATCCTACGACTTAAAGGTGAACCCCACACCGTCCAGAATCTGCCACTCGCGGCGTTGCTTCTCGGTCATTCGCTTGATCTCCGGCACTAGTCGCACGGGTACTCTTGAGCACTTGCCATCCTCGAAGTACATTTCCACGTAGCCACAGGGGAATTTGAGGTTTACAAGTTTATTTTCCATAATTACCTGATTTTGATCGCTTTTACTTTTTCTCTACTCAGCACTTTCTTCACCTGACTTTTTACCAGCAGCAGATGCCTCTGTAGATCTTTCTCTATCTGGTTCAGTTCCCTAGCGTTAAAGTCTCCCCTGTCGAACAAGAACAGATCATCCAGCCAAAATTTAGCTCCCTTTACGTTTTTGCTATCTGTGCGGTAGATATGAACGTACAGCCGCTCATTCGGGTCTTCACCCGCCCAGATAAAAAAGTAATACTTGGCAAAAATGAGCAGTTTGCCCATCAGCTTATCGTTGGAAAGGTAAGATAGGGATTACCTCAAAGGCTTTCGATTTCATGCAGAAAGCCACTCGAACTGGGTCTATTGGCTTTACCAGCCCTAATTTCCCGCTTGTGAGCTTTGATTTCAATCTGTATCCCAGCTTTTTCAACAAATATGGGTTTTATCCATAAATTTTCTTTTCCATTCCGAACTACCCCCGTTGTGCGGAGTTTGAAATACTGCCAAGGATGTATGCTATGAGTTTCTTGTCTGCCGTGAAGAGGCGATTGGACCTGATATTCGAAGCTAACGGAAGGTTTCCAGTCAATAGATCGCCCTTTACTAATTCTGCCATACCTTATCAGCTTCGGGACTCTGCTACCGTCAGTGTATTACTGGTGGACAAAATAACGCAGGTTTGAAACTTGCCAACCACCCAAATCACTTCTCCTCTTCCCGCGTCCGCAAGTACCCTACCAAATCCAAAACCTCCCGATCCGATAGCGGCTCCAATAGCCCCGTCGGCATCATCGACACGGGCGTCACTTCCCGCGATTGCACGTCCGATTTGTTGAGTACCACAGCGTCTTGGCCCACCACACGCAGCGTAAGCTGGCGGTCGGTTTCCTTGGCGACGTTGCCCACGAAGGTGCGCCCGTCGCGGGTCGTGACGACCACCATTTTGTAGTCGTCCTGGATCTCGCCGCTGGGATCGAGAATGTTGCCCAACAAGTAGTCCACGTTGCTGCGATTGGAACCCGTGAGATTGGGGCCAATGTTGCCGCCATCGCCGTACATTTTGTGACAGGGACCGCAGGTGTTTTCAAAGATTAGCTTACCCTTGGCGGCATCGGCGGTAGCCAGGGATTTGTCGGTCAGAAGCGTGCGGTACTTGGCGTAGGCTTTATCGTCGAAAGCAACGTGGTCGATCGGCCCCCACACTTCCACGAAGCCGCTGCCAACGACGCGGCGCAACTGCCGAGCGACGTAAGCCGGAACATCTTTTTTGAGAACGTCTTGCTTGGCGATGGCCTGCGTCAGCAGCCAGCCGTACTTCGGACGTGAAGCGAGTGTTTGGATGGCCTCGGCCTTCTCCGCCCCATTCAGGGCGGGGTAGCGTTCCAGCAGGAGTTTGCCCAAAGGCTCGTCGTCGTAGCTGGCCACGGCCCGGATAGCCGCCTGCCGCAAGTTTGGTTCGTTAATCAGAGCGGGTAGCTGGGCCACAAGTTCGGGCCTTTGACGTTGACTCAGCGTTTGCAGAGCGGTGAGGCGGTCGGCGGTCGAGGCTTTGGGATTATTCAAGGTCGCCAGTTGATCTTTGGCCGCTTCCGTATCACCGAAATGCTGGGCGATATCGCGGGCGACAATGGCCGTGGCATCGTCGCCGCTCATGAGTTTGCCATAAACCTCCGACCAGTTTTTGGGTGCCACGACGTCGTAACGGCCTTCGAGCGCGGCGCGCATTCCTGCCAGCAGGGCGCTGTTTCCGGGAAAATTACCCAGCGTGCCAGCTACTTTTTCCGTCGCATCCGCGTCTACCAGACGGCGGGCGATAAACTCGGTAACCATCGGAATCCGGCTTTCGACGGCCAGGTTCAGGGCGAGGGTTGCGTTTTGGGCCACCATCGGCTCCAGACCGAACCATATCATCTTGGGCAAATTATGGTCGTCAGCGTCTTCGTCGTGAAGCACGAGTTGCCCGGCGATGCGCCAGCGCGATGGCTGATCGAGCCGCTGCATGGCCGAGGCCAGGTACAGCCGCACGACGGGCGAGGGATCGTTTTGCGCCATCTCGGCAAAAAGAGCTACCACGTCGGCAGTCGGCGGCCGATCCTGGCACAAAAGCTGAATGGCCCAGGCCCGCACGTGCGCATCGGGATCGGCCAAAGATTCGAATAAATCATCTTTGGAAAAACCATCTGTAACGTGCAGCGTCCACATAGCCCGCAGCCGGAAGTCGGGTTGGTCGTAGTTCAGAAAAATTTTCCGAAGCTCGCCCTGCGTTGAAGCGGCCAGTTTTCCGTTCGCCGCCCGACCTTGCAGAATCACTCGGGCCCGGCGGGCGTGCCACTCGCTTAGGCTGGTTTGCAGGGCCACGAGCTGCGCGTCGGGCATTTTGCCCAAATCAGCGTAGCGGTTCGGCCAGTCATTAGCCTGCGATATTTTGGGCATAATTCGAAAAATGCGCCCCGTTTCCTTATTCAGTACGTCGGAGCCGCAGATATCGGCATCGTGCCAGTCCAGCACGTACAGTCCGCCCTCCGGCCCCGTTTCCAGACTGAATCCGACCCACTGGGCGTTATTGGCCATCATAAAGTCGTCGCCGTGGTGGCCCACGAATCCCGACCCTTTGGGTTCTAGAATATCGGACAGCACGGCGTGTTCGTGAATATTGGCCATGAAAATCTTCCCCCGCTCGGCGGCCGGAAAGGCATCCGATTGATAAATCGCGGCCCCGCCGTGGGCCGAACGATGGCTGTGGTCGGCGATGGTCTTTATGTCTTCATATACGTAAGGGTTAAAATGCTGCCCGCCCTGCCGGTGGTAAATTCCGCCCGGAATGACGAACCACAAATGTGGAATCACGCAGGCCGTGATGAATAGTTGCCCCCTGGCGTCGAAGTCTATGCCCCAGGGATTGCTGAACCCGTGGGCCACGACCTCGAATTTTTCCTTAGTAGGGTGGTAGCGCCACACGCCGCCATTGATGTCGGTACCTTCGCCCTCTAAAATGTTTTCGGGAAAAGGGTCGTTATGTTTATAAATACGCCCCTTGTTGATGGGCTTGCGAATTTTGGAAGGCGTGGCGAAACCCTGCAAACCGTACAGCCAGCCATCGGGCCCCCAATGAAAACTATTAAGCGTTTCGTGTCGGTCGCGGATGCCCCAGCCCGTGAGGCGCACCTCGATGTCTTCCACGTCGGCATTGTCATCGTGGTTTTTGTCAGGAATAAAGAGCAGATTGGGCGGCGCGCCAACGAAGACGCCATCGAAGCCCACGGCCAGCGCCGCCGGGAAGGCAATGCCCTCCATGAACACCTTGCGGCTATCGGCCACGCCGTCGTGGTCGGTATCTTCCAGAATTACGATGCGGCTATTCCCGTCGTTGGAAAAGCCCTTGCCGCGCGACTCGTAGTCGCGGTTTTCGGCCACCCACAGTCGGCCCCGGTCGTCCCAACAGAAGGCCATGGGCTGCGTCACCATCGGCTCGGCGGCCCAGGCGTTCACTTCAAAATCGTCTTTGATCGTCATAGCGGCTACCGCTTCCTTGGGGCTGAGTAGCTTGGCGTCGCGGCCCTCCTGCCGGGCCAGGTTCCAGAGTTCGGTGGTGGCGTACATACCGACTTTGCCCGTGAATTTTTCCCAATGTTTGGTCAATTCTATATCGTTGAGTTCCCCGGTATAGACCACGATGCCGTGGCGGATCGTTTCGGTTTCGCCTTTTTTGATGATCCAGGCACCCGTGCGGGCGCGGGCCGGGCCGATGCCGAGCTGGCTGTCCACGCGCCAGGGTTGCGGGTAACCTTTGTTGTCTGGATGGTCGAAAATAGCGACGTGGGCCAGGTCATCGCGGCCTGCTACCTGCATACCGGCGTCTACCCACATCGCACGCTGGCCTTCGGCTTTCTCGTTGCGCTGCCGGGCGGCGTTCACGACCTCTCCCTTGATGCCTTCTTTCCACGGCATCCGCAGGAACAGTCCGCCATAGTCGTACTTGCCGATGGTCACGTCGGTTTGGGCTTCGCCATCCCAGGTCAGGTCAAGGAAGTACTTGCCGCTTTTCTCGCGCATGGTCCAGGTTTGGGTTTCGGTCAGCGTGGCGTGGCCCGTGGAGTCGAGCAGGTCATAAACTGTCTGCCATTTTACTTCCTTCCCCTTGTCTTGTAGCACCGTGGCCGACTTACGCCGCCAATAGCCATCGCTGGGGTGGTGAAAATAGTCGCGGCCATTTACTCGGGTAAATCCCCAGTATAATCCGGTTTGGTGCAGGTGGTGGCCAGGGCTATATTCAGTCAGAACGCCTTTGCCGTCGGGCGCGACGATGGGGTGCAGATAGGGCCTAAAATCGGACTTCGCAACCTGGGTGACGATGGGTTTCGTCCCGCCGTCGCGGAACACCTGGATGGTACCTGCGTTTTCATCCTTCCGTACGACCAATGTGGTTTCGGCGGTGGAGGGTTTAGCTGACTCTTCTTTGTTGTGAAAATCAGCATAGTAGGTGATACTCGCCAAAAAGAAGGTGGCGAAGGGGACGAGGAGTAGTCGCATATCGTTAAGAATCGTTTTTATCTAAAACATACTTGAATTTCAAACGGGGGATCGGCTCACCTACTTTTAACCTTTTCAGCTTAGAAGCCCGTACGAAAACGATTCTACTGAACCCAAATGAACGATGCCCACTGATTCGTCAGCGCTGCTAATCCGTAGATTTCTATGACAAGACCAAAGAAAAATTCGCAGAATTATCACATTTATGTTTTTGTCTGATGACCGACATGACGCGGTTGATGAGGTTGGTTTTCACGGCGTGAAGTACGGCTGGAGTACTGTAAAGCATAATATGGTTTTGTTTTTTCAGATGTATTTGATTCGAGTCCAAGGCACGCTTGCCTGCCTGCGCGCGCTCCCCGGAAACTTGCTACAATCCAAAGTTGTCGTTTTATCAGAATACCGCATATCACCCTGACCGATCCGTGCAGGACGATATTCGCGACTATACGTTCCCCCACCCCACGTAACTCTCTCCACTTTTTTCTACCTTTGTTGAAATTAACCTACTTTATGGAAAACGAAGAGCAAGAAAACGAGCAGCAAATCAACGTGGAGCTATCGGAAGACATTGCCGAGGGCGTATACTCCAACCTGGCGATGATCGCGCATTCCAACAGCGAGTTCATTCTGGACTTTATCCGGCTGATGCCGGGGGTACCTAAGGCCAAGGTAAAGGCTCGCATCATTGTGACGCCCGAGCACGCCATCCGGCTGCTGGACGCCCTGAAAGACAACATCAGGAAGTTCGAGGACATCCACGGCCCCATTCAGCGCACCGACGACGGCGGACAGCAGTACGGCTTTCCGATGAGTTTCGGCGGGCCGGGGGGGGAGGCTTGATCTTGCCATAAAAATACATTTTGGGCCCGTTACTAACCAGACGGGCCTTTTTTGCGTTTACCAGATTCCCACACTTTTTATTCATTCACCTAATCCAACATGACAAAATCCCTTTTTCGCTCAGTACTTATGGCGCTTGGCGTGCTGATGTGCCTGAGTTCTTTCGCGCAGGACGCCCCGAAGTCGAAGTACGATGCACACGAAATTTTTAGCCCGCTGCTCAACTTCCATCCCGGCAACGAGTACCGCACGGGTGGTGGCGCACCAGGTCCCAAGTACTGGCAGAACCGCGCCGATTACAAAATCAACATTGCGCTCGACGAAGCCGCCCGTACCTTAGCGGGAGATGTCGAGATTACCTACAAGAACAACAGTCCCAGCAACATGGACTTCGTGTGGCTGCAGCTCGACCAAAACGCGTTCAGCGACACGGCCCGGGGTGGGCGCACGACGCCCATCACGGGCGGACGCTTCGGCAACACGGGCTTTATGGGCGGCAATCAGCTCACGTACGTGACGGTGCAGCAGGGCAAGAACAAAGCCGTGACTGCGCCCTATATCGTAAGCGATACCCGGATGCAGATTCGCCTGGCCGAGCCTTTGAAGGCCAACGGCGATGTGATCAAGATCAAGGTCGGCTATACTTTCAAGATTCCGCAGTACGGCTCCGACCGCATGGGTACCCTGGAAACCGACAATGGCATGATCTACGAGATCGCGCAATGGTACCCACGGATGGCAGTATACGACGACATCGAAGGCTGGAACGTACTGCCCTACCTCGGCGCGGGTGAGTTTTACCTCGAATACGGCGACATGGAGTACGACATCACGGTACCCTGGGACCACATCGTGGTCGGCTCGGGCGCATTGCTCAACCCCAACGACGTCCTGACCCGCGAGCAACGCAACCGCCTGGACCGCGCCGCCAAAAGCGACTCGACCGTCATGATCCGCACCGCTGAAGAAGTGACCAGCGCCGACTCGCGCCCCAAACAGTCGGGTACGCAGACGTGGCGTTTTCGCTGCAATCAAACCCGCGACATCGCCTGGGCTACGTCGAAGGCGTTCGTTTGGGATGCCGCTCGCATCAATTTGCCTAGTGGTAAAACCGCTTTGGCGCAGTCGGCCTATCCGGCCGAGGACGGTGGCCCGAAAGGCTGGGGGCGCTCGACAGAGTACGTCAAGGCTTCGATCGAGTTTTACTCCAACTACATTTACGAGTATAGCTACCCGGTCGCGACTAACGTGGCGGGCATCGTCGGCGGCATGGAGTACCCCGGCATCGTGTTCTGCGGCCACGGGTCGCGCGAAGGCAGCCTGTGGGGCGTGACCGACCACGAGTTTGGACACAACTGGTTTCCGATGATCGTGGGCAGCAACGAGCGCAAGTACGCCTGGATGGACGAAGGCTTCAATACTTTCATCAACTTCCTGTCGTCCGATGCCTTCAACAACGGTGAGTTCAAAAGCCGCGCGATGGATATGCAACGTACCGCTCCGGCCCTCTACCCCGCCAGCGACGACGCCATCATGAATATTCCCGACGTCGTGAGTTCCCGCGCGCTGGGCATCGAGGCATACTACAAACCCGCCATCGGCCTGAAAATCCTGCGCGAGCAGGTACTGGGTAAAGACCGCTTCGACTACGCTTTCCGCGAGTACGTGAAGCGCTGGGCGTTCAAGCACCCCACGCCTTACGATTTCTTCAAAACGATGGAAGATGCCGGTGGTGAGGACCTCGCCTGGTTTTGGCAAGGTTGGTTCTTCAAGAACTACAAGCTCGACCAAAGCGTGAAGGATGTGATTTACATCGAGCAGTCGCCCGAGAAAGGCGCGCTGGTCACCATCGAGAACCTGGATCAACTGGTGATGCCCGCTACCGTAGAGATGGAAGACGTGACGGGCAAGAAGACCCGCACGCAACTACCCGTCGAAATCTGGCAGCGCGGCGGTACCTGGACCTTCAAGGTCGACACGCAGCAGGCACTGCGGTCGGTTACAATCGACCCGGACCACAGCTTACCCGATATGAACCCAGCCAACAATACGTGGAAACCCATGCGCTACACCGCGCCGGCTGTCAACTGATAAAATCGGATTCCGCCTGAATAATGGAGCTGCGGATTCGGACGAAAATAAATTTATTTTCATCCGAATCCGCAGCTTTTACGTTATACTTGATATAGTATTTTAGCAAGAAATTCTGCAACTTGTAGAACTTGCCTGTCACCCCGAATGAAAAGATTTTCACTCCTCTTCCTGACGTTCCTCCTCGTAGCGGGCTCTACGCTTAGTTGCGCTCAGCGGAAGCGGGGGAAAGAAAAGAAGAGTATTTTCGGTTTTCACCTGATCCAAAAGCGCCGCAGCGTCAGGATACCTTTCCAGACTCACGCCAATCTTATCATCGTACCCGTCCAGATCAACGACTCCGACACGCTTCAGTTTATCCTCGACACGGGCGTGAGCAATACCATCGTCACCGACCCTTCGATCGCGGAATACGTCAATACCGAGTACGTACGCACCATTCAATTGGACGGTGTAGGGCGGGATAGCACTCTGGAAGCACAGGTAAGTATTGGCAATACATTGCAGGTAGGGTACGCCCGTATCGAACAGCACAATCTCGTGATTTTGACCGAGGATATCCTGAAACTTTCGGAGCTGGTCGGCTCGCCCGTTCACGGACTTATTGGATACGATTTCTTCGAGCGGTTCGTGGTTACTATTGATTTTCGTCATCGCCAGCTGCTCGTTCAGCAACCCAAGTACAACAAGTACCGGCGCTCCGACGGACTTAAAATTCCGCTGGAAATTATCAACAAAAAGCCCTACGTCGACGGTGTGTCGATCACGGAAGCCGGTAAAAGTGCGAAGGTGAAGCTTTTGCTCGACACCGGAGCGGGGCACGCGATGATGCTCAACTCATTCAGTGCCGGACTACCGCTTCCGGCCAAGACCATCGAGGTACAGCTGGGGATTGGGCTAGCGGGTAAGATCAGTGGGCAATTGGGCAGACTCGACGATGTCAGGATTGGCAACCACAACCTGAGGGGCGTCGTTACGTCGTTTCCAGACAGTGCGTCGTTCGGGGGAAAGATCAATCCTGAGTTTGAGCGGCAGGGTAACATTGGCGGTGAACTGCTTCGACGGTTCCGGGTCACGGTCAACTATCCACAAGGCTACATGACGATGAAGCCTGACAAAAAGGCCATGAAAGAGCCTTTCGAACACGACATGAGTGGTATGGATTTGCGCGCAAAGGGCGCGGGATTCAACGATTATTTCGTGGACCGCGTCACGGAAGACTCTCCGGCCGAACGGGCGGGATTGCAAAAAGGCGACAAGATCATGTACATCAACAACGCCGCCGCCAAGGCGCTGAACATGACCGAGATATACAAATTGCTACAGCGGAAAGAAGGCAAGGAGATCAACCTGATCGTGAGCCGCAACGGCGGGCTTATATTCACGACTTTGGTTTTGAAGCGGATTATATAGTTTCTACACTTCGATCAGCATGGCGCCGTAGGAGTACCCGCCGCCAAACACCGTCACGACCAGGCGCTGTCCTTTTTCGAAGCGGTCCCAGTTTTCGGACAGCGCGATGGCGCACCCCACACAGCCCGTGTTGCCGAGCCGTTGAATGTTGGACAGCAGTTTTTCTTCGGGGATATTTAGCGTGTTGATTACGTTGAGGCTAATGCGGTGGTTGGCCTGATGCGGGATCAGGTAGTCGACGTCGGCAATTTCAAGATTACAGGCTTCTAGTACTTGCTTACTCACTTTCGGCATATAGATACAGGCGTTCTGAAACACATCACGGCCGTGAGGCATGATGACGCCCCGCTCGTTGGGCCGAAGTACCACCGCGTCGACAGCCTTACCACTCGTGGCCGCGCCCCCCGTGATGAGTTTACGAATGTACAGGTCGTCTTCGCTTTTGCGCTCGCGCGAGATCAGCAGAGCCGAAGCCCCATCACCCCACAGGTGGCCCGAAACAGTATCATCTTCATTGTTATAAGCGGAGTTATGGTCCGACACCACCACCAGCGCCAGCGACGCCTTGCTCATGGCGAAGTACCCTTCCACCAATTCGATGGCATTGAGCAGCGACGAGCAGGCCGACGACACGGTCACAACCGGAATGTCGGCAATATTTAGGTCGTGTTGTACGGCGTGCGCCAAAGTCACGATGGTGTCGTAGGGCGTGTAGGTAGCCCCCACAACCAGGTCGATGCCGGAAGCGAATTCATCAGGTACATTCGCCAGCACCGCGCGGGCAGCCGCAATGCCCATGGTATTGGTATTCTCCCCTTCACCGGCTTTGCGTCGCTCGCTGATGCCCGTCCGCTCCACGATCCACTCGCTGGAAAGATTATTCAGTTTTGTGAAATAATCATTGCCCACAACAGTTTCCGGCAGGTAATGACTAATCTTATGTATATACATGATGAAATAAAATTCAGCAGTCCCGTCTTGAAATAGATTCGAAAGTTAAATATTTCTTATAAAGCGTGGTACTAGTTATTTGAACAATTCAGTAAGGAGTTAAAATAATTATATAAAAAGTGGGATAGACTTAGTGAAAGGCAGATTTTAAACTACTTCTTCTTCTGGTCCGGCCACCTACCAATTCGATACAAAAATCGTACAAGTACGCACTAATTCTATAATAGACGGCGGCCGACGCCACAATCACCCTTCGCCAACCAGCGCGACACCCGCCGATGTACCCAGCCGACTTACGCCCGCCGCTAGAAAGGCCAGTGCCTGGGCCCGGTTACGAATGCCACCAGAGGCTTTGATCGCAATCGCGTCCGGCAGTAGCTGACGCATGGTTTTCACAGTTTCCAGGTCAGCTCCTTTCGGTGCAAATCCCGTCGAGGTTTTCACGAAGTCTACCCCGGCTTCGGCGCAGATTTCACAAGCTGTTTGCAGTTCGAAGTCGTCAAGATAAGCCGTTTCGATGATCAGTTTGAGCAAAGCCTGCTGGCTGTGAGCCATCTCGGCTAGTTGCCTGATTTCCTCCCGCACGCTCAGGTACGCCATCGACTTAAATTGCGCCAGATTCATCACGGCATCCAATTCGGTAGCACCGTCGCGCAAGGCCGTTTCGGCTTCGCGGAGCTTGGTGTCGGCCGTGGCGTACCCTAGCGGAAAGCCGACGACCGTGGCAATTTCGATCCGAATCGGACAAAACTCCATCATCTCAGTAGTATAACGTACGTAGGTAGGTGGCACACACACGGCCTTGAAAGCATGAATCCAGGCTTCCTCGCACAACTTGCGGATGGCTGTCTCGTTGGCCACCGGGCTAAGCAGCGTGTGGTCGATGTACGTATGAAGCGCTGAGGCGGGTGAGGTACCTGGGTCGGGAAGCACGGTGGGTAGGTTAGTCTGCATAAAAAATACCCCGCTTTTCAAAGCAGGGTATTCATGAAGCCAGGGTTGGCAGCGTTTCACTACTCTTTCTCGACCTCGGAATTTTCTTCTTCTTTCGCATCCACGGTGCTTCCTTCTTCGTCAGATTCTGCCGCTTCGTCGAATGCCTCAGGGAAGTGCTCCGAAAGGCTATTGTACCAGTTGATGATCTTCTTGATGTCGGATACATACACGCGACTCCGGTCGAAATCAGGTAGCACGGCGTCCAGAAACTCGATCAGATCCTTGTCGGAGGCCTCTTTCAGGTCGAGCTCGACTTTCTCGCCGTGCGCTTCCCGAATCTTCCTGAACACATCGGCAATGGGTACCGAATCCTGGGCACCATCGGTGAAGATCGAAACGTCCTTCAGCACCGATACGCGCGCCGTGGCACCAATCATCGTTTTCTCCTTCTTACCATCCAGACTTTCTACAATTACGCCCGCGCGTCCCGGTTTGATGATGCGATATAGGCCGCTCTTGCCCGATACGTTGGCAATTTCTTTTAATATTTCCATGTAATTATTTTAGCTTAAAGCCCGCCAAAAAAAGCGTGCCCGTTTACTCTTTATAAAAAGATTGGCGAAGTGAACTGATTGATTCAATTTTTCTGAAACGCCCCGTTGTAGTCTCCTATTGCTTCCAGCAACTCCTCGCGCCCTTCGCCCTTTTCGGCCGAAGTCACAAACGAGCGGGGCAGTTCTTCCCAAGTTTCTTTCAGTTTTACAAGATAGCCTTCGATTTGTTCGGGTAGGAGATACCCCTTCACCTTATCGGCTTTGGTAAATACAATGTTGAAAGGAATACCCTCCTCGCCCATCTGCTGCATGAA
The DNA here is from genome assembly GCA_963803495.1 of uncultured Cytophagales bacterium. Taxonomy (GTDB): domain Bacteria; phylum Bacteroidota; class Bacteroidia; order Cytophagales; family Spirosomataceae; genus Persicitalea. The sequence goes on along the minus strand of CAWDMP010000002.1, from coordinate 3,832,568 downwards.
TTCCAGGTCGGTGCGCAGCGGGTCGTGTCGGCTGTCGATGAGCACGAATACGCACATCAGGTTGGGCCGGTAGCGCAGGTAGTCATAAATCATGTGCTCCCACTTGGCGCGCTCGGTTTTACTGATTTTGGCGTAGCCGTAACCGGGCAAGTCGACCAGGTACCAGGAACTGTCAATCAGGAAGTGGTTGATGAGTTGGGTTTTGCCAGGCGTCTGCGAAGTTTTGGCCAGGCCTTTCTTCTGCGTGAGCATATTGATAAGCGACGACTTGCCCACGTTGGAACGCCCGATGAAGGCATACTCGGGCAAATCGGGCGCGGGGCACTCTTTGTAATCGACGTTGCTGGTTACGTAGTTGGCTTCCTGAATCGTAAGCATAGGTACCTGGTGGTTTTCCGGCCCCAAAGGTACGGCTTTACTCGTTCTTCCAGGAACCAATCTTGTACGCCGTTTTGCTCAATTCACAATGCCCCGGTAGGGCACGTCGATGTTCATTTTCCCCTTCCAGGTCTTGGGAACGGGCATGCCCAATTCCCAGTGGATGGCGTTGACCACCACGCGCTGAAACGGCTCGGCCTTGAAATCGCCGGGATGGCCCAAGGTGGTCATGAAAACGCGCGCGCCTTCGGGGTTGGTCCAGGTCCAGGCGACGGGCTGGTCGATGGCGGGCGTGGAATTGGGGTTGACCGCCTTGCCCATCAGCAACCATTCGGCGCCTTTCTTGGGGTAGTCGGGAAGTACTTTGTAAAGCCACGAATCCGCGTGAAACTCAGGATCGACGCCCGTCAGAATGGGGTGCTTGGCCGCTTTAGGAATGATTCTGACGTCGGTCGTGCTCTCGTGGCCGTAGTGCGAGTGCTTGGCCACGCCGCCCCAGCCCGGAGGGCTGCCCAGCGCCCGCTCACCGAAGGCGTTCCAGGCCTCGAGCGCATGGCCTTTGGGGTAGTTGAAGGCATGTGAGCTCGTGCGGAAGCCCATGAGGGGCTTACCCGATTTCAGGTAGTTGTCGATGTAGGCCACCTGCGACTCCGGCAACCGCCGCCACCGCAGGAAAAAGACCGCCAGGTCAGCTTCTGCCAAAGCTTCCAGGCCCGGAATGTTCTCTTCGCTGTTTTGGTTGGGCGTGGCTTTCAGTATTTTGGTGCGCATCCCGTAGTTTTTTTCCAGCTCAGCCGCCAGGATAGGCAGCGTGCTTTCGCCGCTGTACTCGTGGTCGCCGGTCACGAAAACGACCAGCGGCTTTTCGTTCTGAGTAGTGTTGGTACTGCTTTTAGTAGCGCAGGAAAAGACGAGCAAACTCGTGGCGAGCAAAGTCGCCGCGAAAAGTACCTGCTTGCCAAAACGATTTTCTTTAAATAATTTCATGCTTGGAAAATTAGCGAATCGAAAAATAAATGGTTGAATCGACTACCCATAAAGCAGCAGCAGTACCTGAATTACCTATGATCGAGGACTAATCTTTTTTCTGACAAACGTCGATCCGAAAACTACCCAAGTACCAAAACCCCCGAACCATGCTCACGCTCCGTCGAACCGACTCCCAAAACCAGGATTTCATTAATTTGGTAAAAAAACTCGACGCCAGTCTGGAAATCACCGATGGCGACGATCATGCCTTCTACTCTCAGTTCAACAAAATCGATCACATCAGGCGCGCGGTGGTGGTGTACGAAGGCGATGAAGCGGTGGGTTGCGGGGCGTTGAAGGCCTACGAAGCCAAAACTGTGGAGGTGAAGCGCATGTACGTAGATCCGAATAGTCGGGGCAGAGGCATCGCCTCCAGGATCCTTAGTGAACTGGAAGGCTGGGCGGCAGAATTGGGCTTCGAAAAATGCATCCTTGAAACCGGTACCCGGCAGTTTGAGGCCGTCGCGCTTTACAAAAAATCGAACTATAAAATAACCGAAAACTACGGCCAGTACATCGGCGTCACCAACAGCCTGTGTTTTGAGAAAATACTCACCGAACTAACTTCATAGCCGCGCCAACGCCAATTCCGAAACCGACTGCCCGATCGACAACGAAGAGGTGGCCGCCGGAGACGGGGCGTTAAGGACGTTGATGGCGGCGGCGCTTTCCAGGATGGCGAAGTCGTCGAGCAACCCGCCGTCGTAGTCGCAAGCCTGAGCCCGCACGCCCGCGCCGCCGGGTTTGAGGTCGTCGGCTTGGATTTCGGGAATGAGTTCTTGCAAAGCCCTGGTAAAAGCGGCCTTGGAAAACGAGCGGTACATCTCGCCCATCCCGGTGCGCCAGTATTTGGCGGCCACCTTTCGAAATCCGGGCCAGGCCAGCGTCTCCGAAAACTCTTTTAGGTTGAGGTCCGTCTTGCCGTAACCTTCGCGGCGGAAAGCGAGCACGGCATTGGGCCCGGCCTCCACCCCTCCCTCGATCATCCGGGTGAAGTGAACGCCTAGAAACGGAAAATTGGGATCGGGCACGGGGTAAATCAAGTGATTCACCAAATGCTCCTTCTCAGGTTTCAGCTTAAAGTACTCCCCCCGGAAAGGAATGATGCGCACTTTTACGTTCTCCTTCTGGGTAAGCTGCGCGACTTTGTCGGAATAGAGTCCGGCGCAGTTGATGACGAGTTTGGTCTTGTAGCTTCCGCCTTTTTCGGTGCTGATGTGCGTCCGGCCGTCGGTCGTGCGTACATCGACCACCTGTTCGCCAAAACGGATCTCGCCCCCCGCCTCCCGGATGCGCCTGGCGTATTTTTCGGATACGGCTTTGTAGTCGATGATCCCGGTGTAAGGTACTTGAATGCCCGCCAGCCCTCGTACGTGCGGTTCGATTTCACGCATTTCAGCCAGCGAAATTTTTCGGTTGTCGGCCAGGCCATTTTGTAAGCCGCGCTCGTAAAGCCCATCTAAAATCGGGATTTGCTCGGGGCGGGTCGCCACCACGATTTTTCCGCACAAGTCGTAAGGTATCTCCTCCCGATCACAGAAATCGAGTAGCATCCGGTAGCCGCGCAGGCAGTTGGTGGCTTTCAGGCTACCGGGTTTGTAGTAGAGGCCTGAGTGGATCACACCGCTGTTATGACCCGTCTGATGCTGCGCCACGTTTTTCTCTTTCTCGAGTACCATAAGCCGCAGCGACGGTCGCTCCTCCTTCAACCGAAGCGCCGTAGCCAGGCCAACTATACCTCCACCGATGATAATGATGTCAAACATAGGTTGTGTAGTTGTGTAATCGTTGATTTTTGTAATCGTTGTGAAGATGTGTAATTGGGTAATAATTACTGCAAGGTATTGCAGAAAAGGCTTGTTGAAACCGAACAGTTACACGATTACACATCTAAACAATTACACATCAAAAAGGAAACGAAACCTTGCCCATCGTCACGCTCGGTACGCCTTCCCGATTTCCAAAGTCCAAAGGTACTCCGGCGACGGTTTCGTTGGCCAGAATAGCGAACAGGACGGCTTCCTTGGCGTCGCCAGCGATGCCCAGTACTTCGGTTTTTTTCATTGTAAAACCAGGCAGCAGTTCTTGGATGTGCTGCATGAGTACCGGATTGTGCGCCCCGCCGCCGCTGGCGTAGAGCGTATACTTGCCGGTAGGGTCGGTGGCTCTCTTGATTGCTTCGGCGATGGTTTCGGCGCTGAAACGGGTCAGCGTGGCGAGCAGGTCGTGCGGCGCGATTAGTTCCGAACCGCTCGACATCTGTGCTTTTTTGACAAAATCGGCGTTGAAAACCTCCGGGCCGGTCGTCTTGGGAAAATCGGACTGAAAAAAGGATTCGGCTTTCAGTGAGTCCAGGAGAGCCGCATCCACTTTGCCAGCCGCTGCCAGGGTACCGTTTTCGTCGTAGGGCTTATCGAAAAGCAGGCGGCTAAACGCATCCAAAAGCGTGTTGCCGGGCCCGGAATCGGTCGTGAATACCTCGTCGGCATTCTGCGAGCCGGGCAGGTAGGTGAAGTTCGCGATACCGCCCATATTGAGCAAGATGCGATTCTCGCCTTCTTTTGAAAAAAACAGGTAATCGCCGTACACCGCCAAAGGTGCGCCTTCGCCCCCCGCCGCCACGTGCTTCTGCCGAAAATCGCTGATCGTGATGATGCCGGTAGCCACGGCCATGTGATCACCATCGCCGATTTGTAGCGTAGCGTTAGGATACCCGGCTAGCCCATGCTGCTTACGCGGCGCGTGGTAGACCGTCTGCCCGTGGCTCGCGACCAGGTCGACCTGCTCCGGCGCAATTCCCCAATTTTTCAAACAATCCACCACCATGCTACCATGCCGGGTACCGATGGTGGCATTCAGCAGACAAAGCTGTTGAAAGTCGATCGTCCGCTTGGCAAAAACCGCCCGGATGTTCTCTTTGAAATCTTCCTCGTAGGGTACCGTCGTAAATTGCCCCACCGTAATTTCCGTGGTCAAGCCACTACCACTTACCTGACACAAGGCCACATCCAACCCATCCAGCGAAGTACCAGACATCAGACCAATGATATGGCGAGTCGGTTTTCGGGAAATGTCGTACAATTTCTGAATTTGGCGCAAATGGTTGTGTAATTGTGTAATTGTGTAATTGTGTAATTGTGTAATTGTGTAATTGTGTAATTGTGTAATTAAAAAAAAGGGATTCGCTCATGCCTACTTGTTTCTGAGCAAATTTCCCAGAAAAAAGGCTGCCCGGTTTGGACAGCCTGGTTATAGGTTCTAAATGAGTGAAAAATCATTCATCATTCAAAACTAATTTTTCGGCTTGCGGGGTTTGTTGCGGTTGTTGCGGCTCTTCTTGCGCTTGGATTTGGTACCCGCGTTGGCGCCGCTGTACTTGCGGTCGAGGCTTTCGAGGTCGGTGCTGAGTGAGCTGGCTTCTTTACGCTCCTGGGCCAGCACCAACTCGGGAATCACGATCGTTTCGAGCGAATCGGGTACTTCGCCCTTCTTGTTCATGTCCAGGATTTCCTTCACCTTATCGACGGCCACCGGGTACCAGTTGTTGTCTTTCTCGAAACCAAAGAACATAATCTTTTTAAAGATGTCCGTCTTTTGCAGGAAGGCATTACCCTTCTTGGTTTTGAGCGGCCCATTGACCGTCGGGATGCTTTTCAGGGCATCCATATAGGTTTCAAGCTCATAGTTAAGGCAGCATTTCAATCGTCCGCACTGCCCCGAAAGCTTGGCCGGATTCAGCGACAGATTTTGGTACCGCGCCGCCGAGGTCGAAATCGTTTTGAAATCGGTGAGCCAGGTGGAGCAGCACAATTCACGGCCGCACGAGCCGATACCACCCAACCGACTGGCTTCCTGCCGCAGGCTTATTTGGCGCATCTCGACCCGGATCCTGAACTCAGAAGCGAGCATCTTGATCAGCTCCCGGAAATCCACACGCTCTTCCGAGGAATAGTAAAACGTCGCCTTGGAGTTGTCGGATTGAAACTCCACGTCCGACAGCTTCATGTTGAGTTTCAGCGAGCGGATTATTTCGCGCGCCCGGTACATCACCGGCAGGTCACGGGCGATGGATTGGGTGTGTTTTTCAAGATCGCGCTCGTTGGCGGCGCGGTACACGACTTTGAGGTCGTCGTTGACCTGCACTTTTTTGCGCTTCATCTGCAAGCGCACCAGTTCGCCTTGCAGCGACACCATGCCGATGTGGTGGCCCGATTGCATTTCACACACGACGTAGTCGCCCGTGGTGATTTCCAGGTTATTGACATTACGGAAGTACTCCTTCCGTCCGCCCTTGAATTTTACTTCCAGTACATCGAACCGCTGAGCCGCGGGTACTTCCATGTGGCTCAGCCAGTCGAATACATTCATTTTATTGCAGCCACCCGTGCCGCAGTTTCCGTTGCTTTTGCATCCGGGGGCCGTGCTGCTAGAGCCGCAGCCGCCGGACGAACATGATATACATCCCATAATTCTTTTTCCTCAATCGTTATATCGTAAAAGATCGAGGCCGATGTCATGGCGGTAGTATTTTCCTTCGAACTGTACCGTATGGGCCGCGCGCTGTGATTTGTGCACGGCGTTTTCCAAAGAATTGGCGATGCCCGTCAGGGCCAGTACTCTGCCGCCGTTGGTCACGACCTCTTGCTTGCCGTTGAATGCGGTTCCGGCGTGAAACACTACCACATCCTCGGCTTTATCTGTATCGGCAATTACCTTGCCCTTTTCGTAGTCGCCGGGATACCCTCCCGACACCACCACCGTCGTGACGGCCACTTGCGGCGAAATACTCATTGCGATTTCCTGCAAATTCCCCTTTGCCGTGGCCATCAGCAGCGTCACCAAATCCGACTGGATGCGCGGAAGCACCACTTCGGACTCCGGGTCGCCCATGCGCACATTGTATTCAATCACGTAGGGCTCACTCTTGACGTTCATTAGCCCGATAAAAATGAACCCTACGTACTTTATGCCTTCTTTGCGAAGCCCCTCCAGCGTGGGCTTCACCACTTTTTCTTCTACTTTTTTCAAAAAATTGGCGTCGGCAAACACCACGGGCGACACCGCGCCCATGCCGCCGGTATTGAGGCCTTTGTCTTGCTCACCGATCCGCTTGTAATCCTTGGCTTCGGGCAAAATCTTGTAATGCTCGCCGTCGGTAAGGACAAAAATCGAAAGTTCGACGCCTCGCATGAATTGTTCGACAACTACCTTATCGCCCGCCGCACCGAATTGCCCGTCCAGCAGCATGCTACGCAACGATCCCTGAGCTTCGGCGACTGTCTCGGCGATGATAACGCCCTTGCCCGCCGCCAGGCCATCCGCTTTAAGAACGACCGGCATGGCGTGCGATTGCAAATACTCCAGCCCGTCCTCGATATCGGCGGCCGTGAACGTGCGGTAGCTGGCGGTGGGTATGCCGTGCGCCCGCATGAAGTTTTTCGAGAAATCCTTACTTCCTTCGAGTTGCGCCCCGGCCTGGTCGGGACCGATGATGCGGACGTGGCTGAGCGCGGACTGTGCTTTCAAAAAATCGACAATCCCGTTGACGAGCGGTTCCTCGGGCCCGACGACCACGAGCTCGATGCGGCGTTTGGTAATTAGGTCGGCTACTGCCTCGAAATCGTTGTAGGCTACGTCGACGTTGGTACCTACCGTAGCCGTGCCGGCGTTACCGGGTGCAACGTAGAGCTCATCGCAGAGGGGGCTTTGAGCGAATTTCCAGGCGAAAGCGTGCTCTCGCCCGCCCGAACCCAGTATAAGTATGTTCATAATCGTTATAGGCGTGTGCAATTTCCGCCTGGGCGGATGGGTGGTTAGGGTGTGTAAAGGGTGAGTATCTAGTTGGCTAATTCGGACATGAACTTGATACGCATAATGCGCAACTCGTCCTCGGTGATGTCGTCATCGTCAAACTCTTTGATAGCAGCAGCGATGTTGTCGGTTTCGGCGGTCAGGAAGTAGTCGAAAATATCCTTTTGCCGATCCTTATCCATAATTTGATTCACGTAGTAGTCAAGATTTAGCTTGGTACCCGAGTAGCAGATGTGCTCGATTTCCTCGATCAACTCTTCCATCGCCAAGCCCTTGGTGTCGGCGATCTCTTCCAGATCCACTTTGCGGTCGACCTGTTGGATGATGTAAATCTTAATCTTGGATTTGTTGACCATCGACTTCACCACCACGTCCTTGGCGGTCTCGATGTCGTTGTCGTCCACGTACTTGTTGAGTGCTTCCAGAAACTGCCGACCGAACTTCTGCACCTTGCCCATACCTACACCATTGATTTGCGCGAGTTCCTGCTGGGTAGTCGGGTAGAGCGTCGCCATTTCTTCCAGAGATGGGTCCTGAAATATTACGTAGGGCGGCAGGTTCTTCTCCTTCGCGACCTTCTTGCGCAGCGATTTTAGCAGCGCCAGCAGTGCCTCGTCGTAGGCGTGGCCGTTTTCGTTGTTCGGGCGGCTGGTTTCACCTTCTTTGGCATTGGCGCCTTCTAATACGTAGTCGTGGTCGGTGCGAATCGTGACCGGATGCGGTTTTTCCAAATACGCCTTGCCCCGCTCCGAAAGGTGCAGAACGCCGTAATTTTCGATGTCCTTATCGAAGAAATCATAAATGACCAGTTGCCGGATCAGCGACACCCAGTATTCTACGGACGGGTTGTACTCGCGCCCCTTGCCAAATACGTCGAGCTTATCGTGCTCGTAGCTACGCACGTACTGATTTTCGGTGGCAGTGAGCAGGTCGGCGATGTGGTCGCCGTCGAAGCGGCCCTCCGTTTGTTGGACCGCGCGCAGGGCCAGAATCACTTCGTCCTTTAACTGGACTTCCTGGGTAGGCTTGACACAGTTGTCGCAGAATCCGCAATCCTCGCCCAGGTACTCGCCGAAGTAGCTCAACAACTGTCGGCGACGGCACACGCCCAAGTTGGCGTAGGCCACCATCTCGCCCAGCAAGTGGCGGGCGTTGTCGCGTTCCGTGACGGATTTATCCTTATTGAATTTCTCTAATTTCTGAATGTCCTCGTAGCTGTAAAACATGAGGCAGTTGCCTTCAAGCCCATCGCGCCCGGCGCGGCCCGTTTCCTGGTAGTAGCCTTCCAGCGACTTGGGTACGTCGTAGTGAATCACGAAGCGCACGTCGGGCTTGTCGATGCCCATCCCGAAGGCGATGGTCGCCACGATCACCTCGGCGTCTTCGTTCAGGAAAGCATCCTGATTGGCCATGCGCGTGTGCGAGTCGAGTCCGGCGTGGTAGGGCAGTGCCTTCACGTCGTTGACGCGCAGCAACTCGGCAATCTCCTCCACCTTTTTGCGGCTCAGGCAGTACACGATACCCGATTTGCCCTTGTTGTTGTGGACATAGCGGATGAGCTGCTTCTTGGTATTTTGCTTGGCCCTGATTTCGTAGTAAAGATTCTTCCGGTTGAAGGACGATTTGAACGTCTGAGCCTCCTCCATCTGCAAATTCTTGCGGATGTCCTGCTGCACCTTGGGTGTGGCCGTGGCCGTGAGCGCGATAATCGGCAGATTGCCGATGTCGTCGATGATGCCGTGGATGCGGCGGTACTCGGGCCGGAAATCGTGGCCCCACTCCGAAATACAGTGTGCCTCGTCGATGGCGACAAATGACAGGTTGGTTCTTTGTAAAAAGTCGAGATTTTCCTCCTTCGTCAGCGATTCCGGGGCGATGTACAGCAATTTCAGACTGCCATCGAGCGCCTCCCTCTTCACGCGGTTGATGTCGGCTTTGGCGAGCGTGGAGTTCAGGAATTGGGCGTTAATGCCAAAGGCGTTGAGCTGATCGACCTGATTCTTCATCAGCGCGATCAGCGGCGAAATTACGATCGCCATGCCGTCCGTGACCAGGGCCGGGAGTTGATAGCAGAGCGACTTGCCCGCGCCCGTGGGCATGATGACGAAGGTGTTTTTACCCGCCAGAATATTCCTGATGATAATTTCCTGATCACCACGAAACTGGCCGTATCCGAATATCTCTTTTAGCTTGTCTTTGAGGGTACTTGCGACCGCTGTGTCGGCTTGTTGTATCATTATTATGTCCGCAAATGGGTTATGCCAAAGTTCTCTACCTTTGTTTGGATAAATGTTTTTAAAGTTAGTAAATCAAAATTGAAATTAGCAATAAATATCCAGTCTACCGCAAAAGAAGTACTCGCGCGGGAGGCGGAAGCTATCCAAAATCTGGTACCGCTCATCGACGATACTTTTGAAAGTTGCGTGGAAAGCATTCTGCAAGCCGGTGGACGCGTAGTGGTGACCGGAATCGGCAAGAGCGCGCTGGTAGGGCAGAAAATCGTGGCCACGCTCAACTCCACGGGTACACCTGCCTTGTTCATGCACGCCGCCGATGCCATCCACGGCGACCTGGGTATGATCCAGCACAACGACGTAGTCATCGCCATTTCGCGCAGCGGCGATACGCCCGAAGTGAAGGTACTGGTACCGCTATTGTTGCGAGTCGGCGTAACCCTGATTGCGATGGTCAGTAACAAGCACTCCTACCTGGCCCGGAACGCGCAGTTCGTCCTGCACGCCCACGCCCCCCGCGAAGCCGATCCGCTGGATCTTGCTCCCACCACCAGCACGACCGTCTGCATGGCGCTGGGTGACGCGCTGGCGATCTGTCTGCTCGAAGCGCGCGGCTTCACCCGGCAGGATTTCGCCCGCAATCATCCGGGCGGTAGCCTGGGCAAGAAGCTCTACCTCAAAGTAAGCGACCTATACCCGCACAACGACCTGCCCACCGTTTCGGAGACAGGCCAATCTGAAAGAAATCATCCTGGAGATATCCTCGAAAAGACTGGGGGCCACCGCCGTACTCAGCGACACTGATGGTACCTTAGCAGGCATCATCACCGACGGCGACCTCCGCCGGATGCTCAGCCAACATCCCGACCACAAACTGCTGCACCTCACCGCCCGCGACATTATGACGCCGCAGCCCATCGGCATCGCGCCCGACGACTACGCTGTCGGGTGCCCTGCAACTCATGCAGGCGCGCAGCATCACGCAACTGGTCGTCGTGGAAAACGGCCAGCTATGCGGTTTTCTGCATTTGCACGATTTGTTGAAAGAGGGGTTGGTCTGAGGAAGAAAGGATTTAGCTGAAAGGGAATTAATCTTCCAAAATCAGCATATCGTTTACACTGATTTCAAAATCAGGCAGCACTGGCGCGGCTGAGCAGAGGTCATTTTCAATACAGGCTTTTACGTTACGCGGCGAAGTGTGCACGTAAACCTTCTTTTGTTCGGGCATCACTACCCAAATAACTTGTACGCCAGCCTTGAAATACTCGGTGAGTTTTTGCTCCAAATTGGAGCATTTATCCTGGCCCGAAATATATTCAATCACAAATTCAGGTATTATTCCGATACCACGACTGCCGTCTCTGATCTGCTGTTCTGTGAAATAAGCGGTATCAGGCAGTCGAATTTGTACCGCACTCAAATGCGCTTCTACTTTGTTTATTAGCGTTCCGTCATCTTTGTACTTGCTATTGTAGAACAGTCTAACTATCCGCTGATAAATGTAAAAGTGCCTCATCTGCAAGCTGGACCATTTGATGATCTTGCCGTCGTTCCATTCGTATTTGAAGCCGTCGCCAGTTTCTGATTCCCATCTGAGGAATTCTTCCAGGCTTTGGGGCGACGTATCGATGATTGCTTGCAAGGTCCGCATCATGCTACCGCATCCGGTTCGACTCTTTCACCATTTTCTCATCACGGCGAATGAAGCGGTTAGCCGCCACGTTGGCGAGCATCGCCACCACGAGAGCATAGAAGCCGGTGAGGTAGTCGCCCGTTACGCCTTCGTCGAATAGCTTGGCGGTTTTGTAGAAAGTCTGGTACACGACCGTCGCTAAAATTACGGTCATTAGGATTGAATTGACCGCACACAAGGCCGACTGCATCAAGCGATTGCGGTACTTGAAGATCGCAAACAGCGCCACGCCGATCACTAGAATCGCCATGCCCGCCACGTAGTACACGGGCTGGATGCCCGTCTGCACGGGCGTGGACTTGTAAGTAAGCCGGAAGGCCGTCATCGAAGCCTCTTGGATACCATCGGACCCCATTTTAAGCCAAAGGGGAAGCGCCAAAAACACACCCATCGCGATGGCGACGATGAGCAGAAACAGGGATTGAAGTCGTTGTAACAATTTAGTGGACAGTGGATAGTGGATAGTTGACAATGCCAGCTATCCCGTTTGAAGAAGAAATTAACTTTTGAAATAATTGCGCGAAGTTAAGGACAACGACAATGTGAGCCAACTCACCGGGGATATTGACCGAACAAAGCGCAAACGAAAAGATGGTCAACTGTCAACTAAGGAACCATAAAGATCGAACTCCTCCGCCGACGTGATACTTACTTGGGCAAAATCGCCTAGGTGCACATACTGACTCGCAGGAATGAGTACCTCGTTATCCACTTCTGGTGAATCCGACTCGGTGCGGCCGATGAAGTACCCACTTTCCTTGCGATCGAATAGTACCTTGTACGTTTTACCGATTTTTTCCTGATTCAGCTCCCACGAAATACCCTGCTGTACTTCCATCAGGGCATCGGCGCGTTCCTGCTTGACTTCGGCCGGCATGTCGTCGGGCATCGAGTGTGCGTGGGTGTTGTCCTCGTGCGAGTACTGAAACGCGCCGAGGCGATCGAAGCGCATTTTCTCCACGAACTCGTAGGTTTCGTCGAACAGGCCTCCGTTTCGCCGGGATGGCCGACGATGAGCGTCGTACGTAGCGCGATGCCGGGCACTTTGGCGCGGATAGTCTCGATCAAGGCTTCCGTTTTTTCGCGCGTGATGCCGCGCCGCATACTTTTCAGGATACTTCCGTCGAGCCCGATTGCAACGGCATATCCAGGTACTTGCAGATATTGCTCCGCTCCTGCATCACGTCCAGAACGTCCGGTCGGAAAGCCCGCCGGATAGGCGTATTGCAACCGGATCCAGTCGATGCCATCCACGTCGGAAAGCCGCGCCAGCAGGTCGGCAAGGTTTCTTTTCTTATAAATATCCAGACCGTAGTAAGTCAGATCCTGAGCGATGAGAATCAACTCTTTGGTGCCACGTTTCGCCAGCGATCTGGCCTCGGTCACCAACTCCTCGATGGAGCGCGACACGTGGCCGCCGCGCATCAGCGGAATAGCACAGAAACTGCACGGGCGGTCGCAACCTTCGGCGATTTTGAGGTAGGCGTAGTGCGTCGGCGTGGTCAGCAGCCGCTCGCCAACGAGTTCGTGCTTGTAGTCGGCTTTCAGGGTTTTGAGTAGGCGCGGTAACTCGTTGGTCCCAAACCAGGCGTCGACCGTCGGGATTTCTAAGGCTAATTCGTCCTTGTAGCGGTGCGACAGGCAGCCCGTCACGTACACCTTGTCCACCACGCCCGCCGCCTTGGCGTCGGCGTAGCGCAGGATGGTGTCGATGGATTCTTCCTTGGCCCCATCGATGAAGCCACAGGTGTTGATGACCACGATCTGGGCGTCGTCTTTTTTGGACTCGTGCGCCACGGCGTAGCCGTTGCCTTTCAGTTGGGTATAGAGTACTTCCGAGTCTACCAGGTTTTTGGAGCAACCCAGTGTGACGATGTTGACTTTATTGGTACGTATTCCTTTGGTTTTCATCTGAGTGGCCGTCAGCTTTCAGCAGTTGGCTTTCGGCTTTTGTTTTTGAAATAGGGGGGCAAAGGTCGCGATTTTTTGCAGGAATAGCGAAGGCTACGCATTTCAAGAATTTTGGCTGCCTATCAACGGAAGCCACTGCTTGTGCCGGTGCGTGGGAATGTCTTGAAAAAAGTCAAAAATGGCGTGCGCACCTTTGGTTTTTTCGGTGATGATTAGTTCCCTGCCATCGCTTAATTTGAGGCGGTAGTACGCTTGGTAGTTTCTTTCGTTTTCAGTTGCAAAAACTTCGACACGCTCAATATCACCTTCCCCGATCAGGTGCTCGTCCTGACTAGTCTGCACGGTAAGCGTTCGGGCTTCGGGATCGAAGTACAGTACGCGGTCTCTTGTGTACTTCCAGTGGTTAAGATTGAGGATCAAAAAGTAGGTAGTTAACGAAAGACACAAGACCACCAATAATCCGAGTGCCGCGTAAACCGTCCAATCACGCGAGCTCGTGTATCTCTCATCTAAATTCCATAAGACCGTCAATAGCCACAGGCCGAATGCCGTACCTCCAATTGTAACAAAGGTGTCTGTCGAAAGAAAGAAGTCCTTGGCCGAAGTGCGGTAGGTGCGTGGCTGGTAGCGCGGGGCGAAGGTTTCATCGCTGTACTTTATGAGGGAACGTACAATCAGAGCAAACGGTCCAACGGCGAGCAGGAGAATCAGTACTACGGAGAATACGGTTTCGCTATCAGACATTGAGAGTCCTGATTAACTTCTTTTCGAAAAAACGGTTTTTCAAAAATCATAAACTCCTTCCCAAGCTCTCTACTTCTTGAATAGCGAATCCACAAACTCCGCCCGGTCGAAGACCTGCAAGTCGTCCATTTGCTCCCCTACCCCGATATACTTGACGGGGATCTGGAATTCGTCGGAAATACCGACCACCACGCCGCCCTTGGCGGTACCGTCGAGTTTGGTGACGGCCAGGGAAGTAATCTCGGTCACCTTGGTGAATTCGCGGGCTTGTATCACGGCGTTTTGCCCGGTGCTGCCGTCGAGCACGAGCATCACTTCATGCGGGGCGTCGGGGATGATTTTCTGCATCACGCGCTTGATCTTTGCCCAACTCGTTCATCAGATTCACTTTGGTGTGCAGCCGTCCGGCGGTGTCGATGATGATGACGTCGGCCCCGATTTCGACGCCCTTTTTTCAGCGCGTCGAAGGCCACGGCTGAGGGGTCGGTGTTCATGCCGTGCTCGATCACGGGTACGCCCACCCGCTCGCCCCACAGTTTGAGCTGGGTCACGGCGGCGGCCCGGAAGGTGTCGGCCGCACCGAGTACTACGCTTCGACCGCGCTTTTTGAAACTGGTGCGCCAGCTTGCCGATGGTCGTGGTTTTGCCCACGCCGTTGACGCCTACCACCATGATGACGTAGGGCTTGTGCAAATGCTCCGTCTCGAAGCTGTCAGTAACGCCGAGGCTGGGGTTTTCCGAGAGCAAGCGCGGCGACTTCCTCGCGCAGGATGCGGTCGAGCTCGGTGGGTGAAGTGTATTTGTCGGCGGCCACGCGGGCCTCGATGCGCCGGATGATCTTGACGGTCGTACCCACGCCGACATCGGAGGAAATCAGGATTTCTTCCAGGTCGTCGAGCACTTCCTCGTCGACGGTATCCTTGCCCACCACGGCGCGGGACAGCTTACCGAAGATGCTTTCCTTGGACTTTTCGAGCCCTTTGTCTAACGTTTCTTTTTTCTCTTTTGTAAAAAAGTCGAATATACCCATGACCGCATTATGTTGTAGAGGAGTGGTTGGCGTAGCGATGTGGCCCGCCGAATAGGCCAAAAATAAAACAAAAAAAGTCCCGGAAGGGACTTTTCATGCATTGGATCGTAAATCGGCAGGTCGAAGACCAGCCGTCGTTATTTTTTCAGCAGGTCCTGGACGGTGTCCGAAGGTACCATTTCTTCCTTGAAGGTGTAAGCGCCCGTCTTGGGTGATTTCACCGCGCGGATCACTTTGGCGTAGGTCCGGCCACCTTCCTTTTTCAGGGTTGCTACTACTTTCTTAGCCATATCTTAGGTAGGTTATAGGTTGCTACTTGATTTCTTTATGCAAAGTGTATTTGCGCAGGTTGGGGTTGAATTTCTTCAACTCGATGCGCGTAGGTGTATTTTTGCGGTTTTTGGTCGTGACATAACGCGACATTCCGGGTACGCCCGATCCTTTCTGTTCGGTGCATTCCAGTATCACCTGTACTCTGTTGCCTTTCTTAGCCATTGCTTTGCTCTTTTTTACAAATAGGATTGCAAAAGTAACGCTTCTGTTGAAAGAAGCAAAAACAATTTTAAAAAAATATGATTTGTAACGAATACCGTCGCTTGGTTTGGGAAAATGCCAGCTTTGTAATTAATTGCACCTCCCTATCGAGCAGATATGCCACCAGCCGTCTACCAGCGGCGGCACGATTATTTCGAACTCGTCTTTAACCTTTACCTATCAGTAAACTTTTATTTTTCTATGTTACTCAAGAAGCTCACCTTAATAGCATCCCTGGCCTTCGTGGCCTGCGCCGGCATAAACTGTTCTTCGCAGGAAGATCAGCAACAGTACGACAAATTCTACGGCGAGGGCCGTACCGAACGCGAAGAGTCCGAGGGCAACGGTACCTTCACTCCCCGCTCCGACGACGGCGATGCTTCCGCTGAGCAGAAAGTGGACCCCGAGTCGATCAATTCGCTTTCGGTCACCGAGAACGCTGACTCCGAGCAGGGAACCAGCGTGGCCCTGACCGAAGGCAAGCCCGCAGTGGCCGGTAAGACAGTCGCTGAGGTATCCGAAAAGAAGGAAGCGCCTAAGGTGGAAGAAGCGCCCAAGCAAAAGGAAGTACCGGCCGACATCGCGGCGCTACTCAACAAAAACACCTGCTCGGCCTGCCACAAGCCCTACGAGCGCCTCGTGGGTCCGGCTTACTCGGAAGTAGCTAAGAAAAACTACACAACGGCCCAAATCGTGGCGCTTGGTCTACGAGCCCAAGCCTGCCAACTGGCCCGGCTACCCGCCGATGATCGCCATGACGCAGGTACCCAAGCCTGAGGTCGAGAAACTGGCGAAGTGGATTAATTCGCTGTAAGGATTATTTGGATAGATATTAATAAGAAAGCCCCCGTTCGGATCGAGCGGGGGCTTTTTGCGTTCAAGCTGTTCACCCATTACGAACCTCACTTCTTTGCCTCCACATGGTACTGCTTCCACTCGCCGCTGGCGATGTAGGCGTAGTACTTGGCGGCTTCTTTCTTGACGACCGGCAACAGGAAGAAGAGCCCGATCAGGTTGGGTACCGACATGGCGAAGATCATGGCGTCGGAGAAATCCGTGACCGCGCCCAGGCTGGCGGCGGCTCCGATCACGACGAAACAGCAAAAAAGCACTTTGTAGATGATGTCGTTCAATTTGGTTTTGCCAAACAAAAACAGCCACGCCTGCAGGCCGTAATACGACCAGGAGATCATAGTCGAGAAGGCGAAGAGAACCACCGTAATTGTGAGCACGTAGGGAAACCAGGGAATGACGGAGGCGAAAGACTGCGACGTAACTTCCACGCCACCCATAGCGCCTGCCTGGTCGTAGTCGCCCGTGATGATGACCACGAGGGCGGTCATGGTACAGATCACGACCGTGTCGATGAAAGGTTCGAGCAGGGCCACGATGCCCTCACTGGCGGGAAAATCCGTTTTGACGGCGGAGTGCGCGATGGCGGCCGAACCCACGCCTGCTTCGTTGGAAAACGCCGCGCGCCGAAATCCCTGCACCAGCACCCCCACGAAACCACCCGCCACGGCGATCGGATTGAACGCCTCGTTGAAAATCTGGCCAAAAGTGGCGGGCAGACTTTGTACATGAACGATAATTACCGTCAGCGCGGCCAAAATATAAATACCGCACATGAACGGCACGACGCGCTCTGTCACGGCGCCGATACGCTTGATTCCGCCAATGATGACCAGCGCCACCATGCTGGCCATAAAGACGCCGAAAATGGTACCCGCCGAGGAGGAGGTCGACCCTACCATATCCAAAAACTGCTTGGCGGCCTGGTTGGACTGGAACATATTGCCGCCCCCGAACGAGCCGCCCACGCACATGACAGCAAAGAAGACAGCCAGTACCTTACCAAACCCAGCCAGGCCCTTGTCGGCTAAGCCTTTGGTGAGGTAGTACATCGGTCCGCCGTACACCTTCCCATCTGGGCCGATTTCGCGGTAGCGTACCCCGAGGGTACACTCCACAAACTTGGACGACATGCCCAGAAGTCCGGCCAGAATCATCCACAGGGTGGCGCCCGGCCCGCCCAGCGAGATGGCGATGGCTACGCCCGAGATATTTCCCAGCCCAACGGTACCCGATACGGCAGCGGTCAACGCCTGGAAGTGGGATACTTCGCCCTCGTCGTTGGGGTCGCTGTAGGTACCCTGCACAGTTTTGATGGCCGTCTTGAACCCTCGGACGTTGATGAACTTGAAGTAGATCGTAAAGAAGAGGGCTGACAGAAGCAGAAAGATAATCACCAGCGGCATGGCGGTAGCGGCATCGTCGCCCAGTTGAATGGGAAAGAAAACGACGTTGCTTACCGCTTCGGTGGCGGGCTGTACCCAGGCGTTGATCTTTTCGTCGAGGCCCATTTCGTCAGTTTGGGCGAACAGGGGGTTGCCGACCAGGACGGCGATGAAGAGGGTTAAAAAAGAAGAAATTCTTTTCATAGAAGATATTCGTTAAAGGTTGGGTTTGCTTTTTTATTGAAATAAAGTTTGGCAGGAAAACGCCAAACTACCATAAAATTCTACAATAAAGCAAAACGAGCCCACACGCATAGTATCGTGTGGACTCGTTTTGCTTTTGGTCGATCGACCTGAGTATTCCCTTTATTTCAGGGCCCCGTATTACGGCTCGTAGTTCTCGCTCTCAGGGTTCATACCGCTGTGCTTCTTACCGTAGAAGAAGTAAATCGCAAGTCCGATCAAGAGCCAGATGGCCAGCCGGTACCAGCTTTCGATGGGCAGCGAGTACATCAGGTACAGGCAAACGACGATCCCCATGATGGGTACGAGAGGTACCAGCGGCGTTTTGAAAGCGCGGGGAATGTTGGGCATCCTGACGCGCAACAACCACACGCCAGCGCACACCAGGCAAAAGGCAAACAGCGTACCGATGCTGACCATGTGGCCGAGGTCGCTCACGGGTACGAAGCCCGCAAAAGCGCTCACAAAAAGCATGAAGAAAAGATTGGTCTTCCAGGGTGTCTGAAATTTCTTGTGAATATCGCTGAAAAACGGCGGCAGCAGCCCGTCCTTGCTCATGGTATAAAACACCCGGCTTTGGCCCAGCAACATCACGAGCATTACCGAAGTATAGCCTGCCAGAATCGCCAGAATCAGCGCGTTTTGCAAGAAGTCATAGCCCGTCACGGCAAAGGCCGTAGCGGCGGGCTTGGCATCACCCGCAAACTGGGTGTAGTTGACCAGGCCCGTCATGACGTGAGCAAACAGGACGTACAGGATCGTGCAAATCACGAGTGATCCCAAAATACCGATCGGCATATCGCGCTGCGGATTCTTGGCTTCCTGCGCCGCCGTGGACACGGCATCGAACCCAATGAAGGCGAAGAAAACGACCGCCGCACCCGTGGCGATGCCCGTCCAGCCAAAGTGATCGTATTCACCGGTGTTGGCAGGAATGTAAGGCGTGTAGTTGGCGGGATCGATGTGGCTCCAGCCCAGCGTGATGAACATCACGACGACCAGCAATTTCAGCGTGACCAGGATATTGTTGAGCAAAGCCGAGCCCTCAGTACCGCGGATCAGCAGCAGCGAAAGCAGGCACACTACCAAAATGGCGGGTAGATTGATGAGTCCGCCATCGACGATGGTACCATCGCTCAGCGTTACTGTTTCGAAGGGTGAGCACACGAACTCGACCGGGAGGTGAATACCGAAGCCGCCGAGGAATTCGAGTAGGTACCGCGACCAGCTCACGGCTACCGTAGCCGCGCCCAGGGCGTACTCAAGTACCAAATCCCAGCCGATGATCCAGGCCGCGAACTCGCCCATCGTGGCGTAGGAGTAAGTATAGGCACTACCCGCGATGGGAATCATGGAGGCAAATTCGGCGTAACACAGACCCGCGAAAGCGCAGCCAAAAGCCGCCAATACGAACGAAATCGTGACGGCCGGACCGGCGTGCTCGGCGGCAGCGATACCCGTCAGTGAGAAAAGTCCCGCGCCAATGATAGCCCCAATGCCCAGCGCCACCAGGCTCGTGGCCGTCAGGGTGCGCTTGAGTTGGTTGCCTTCACCGGTCGATTCCGCCATCAATTTGTCCAGCGGCTTGGTAATCCAGAGTTGATTCATGTTTGAGGAGTTAGGTTGTTAGGTGTTAGGTTGTTAGGTTTTTTTATTGAGAAATCATTCAGATAGCTGAAAAAGAGCAGTTGTGGGTTTTTTGATATAAGTTCTTAAAAATCAGAACCTAAAAAACTTAATGTCTAACTCCTATAACCTAATACCTGAATGCGAAACTAATTTAAATTTGTCTAAAGTCGATTATTCACCAAAGAAAAAGGGGGAAAGCCGATTACTTTCCCCCTTTTGGAAGTGTGCTGTTACGCTCTTGCGGGCTTTACTTTCTTGGTGCTTGGCTCAGGCTCGTCCACGATGGGATTGCGGAGTAGGTCGCGCTGCAGGGTATCTACCACGATGGGCGTCGCTACGAACAGCGATGAGTAGGTACCCACGATCACGCCGATGAGCATCGAGAACGTGAAGCCACGGATCACCTCACCACCAAAGATTAACAGAACCAGCAGTACCAGGATCGTCGAGATACCGGTTACGGCTGTACGGCTCAGCGTGCTGTTCAGCGCGTTGTTGATAATTGTTGGTACGCTTTCCTTCCGCGCGTTCTTGTCGTTGAGATACTCGCGGATGCGGTCGAAAATCACGACCGTATCGTTCATGGAATAACCCATCATCGTCAGGATCGAACCGATGAACGCCTGGTCGATATCGAGTGAGAAAGGCAACCAGCCGTTGAACAGCGAGAAGATCGCCAGCAACACGAGCACGTCGTGGAACAGCGAAGCCACCGCACCGTAGCTAAACGCCAGTCGGCGAAAACGAATGAAGATGTAGATAAAGTTGGCCGCTACAGCCAGCAGAACCGCCCAGATAGCCGAAATCATGGTATCGTAGGCAATCGTCGGGCCCACCTTGGCCGAGCTAACGATTTCCGCTTTGCTGTTGCCGGGTACCTTGGATACGCCTTCCATAATCTTAGCCTCGGCCAGCTTGTCGGCCTCGGGCGACGTGTCGTCGATCAGGTAGGGCGTCGTGACTTTCACCTGATTGAATCCACCGAAGGTTTTCACCTCGGGCGTAGATTCCAGCGCTTCGGCCATGGCTTTTCGTACCTCGTCGGTACTCACGCTATTTTCGAAACGCACCGTGTAGGACCGTCCGCCTTTGAAGTCGATGCCCAGACCGAAGCCTTTGAAGATAAACGAACCGATACCGATCAGAATAATGGCCGATGAAACGAAGTAGAAACGCTTCCGCTGCGTGATGAAATCGAAGTTTGTGTCTTTGAACCAATTCTTGGTCAGAGCAGAATAGAATTTCAGTACTTGGCCCTTCTCGACGGCGCGCTCCAATAGCAGGCGCGTGATGAAAATAGCCGTAAACAGCGACGTAATCAAACCGATGACCAGCGTCGTGGCAAAGCCAAGTACCAGACCCGTACCGAAGGTAAAGAGGATGATACCCGTCAGCAACGTAGTGACGTTGGAGTCGATAATAGCCGATAAGGCGTTCTTGAAACCTTCACGCACTGCTACGGCGAAAGGTTTGCCGTTTTCCAGCTCGACTTTTATTCCTTCGTAAATCAGTACGTTCGCATCCACCGACATACCGATCGTCAGCACGATACCGGCAATACCCGACAGCGTAAGTACCGCGCCGAGCGATGCCATGACGCCCAATAGGAAAAACAAGTTGATGATCAGCGCGACGTCGGCAATCCAGCCCGCGCGGCTGTAATAAGCGACCATAAAGACCAGGACGATAATCAGACCCACCAGCGACGACAATACGCCCGCCGTGACGGCCTCCGAGCCCAGCGTCGAACCGACCACGGCCTCCTCCACGATATTGGTAGGGGCAGGTAGTTTACCGGCTTTCAGGACGTTAGCCATGTCTTTGGTTTCGTCCACGGTGAAGCTACCCGAGATGCTCGAGTTACCGTTGGGGATTTCGCCATTTACATTGGGGGCAGTATAGACTTGATTATCAAGAATAATCGCAATCTGGCGACCGACGTTGTTGGCCGTCAGCGTACGCCACTTGCGCGCGCCTTCGCCGTTCATGCGCATGCTTACCTCGGGGCGGCCGCGCTCGTCGTAATCGTTGGTGGCATCCACGATCACGTCACCTTCCAGCGGCGCCTGACCGTTGGGTAGTTTTACAAAGTAGAGGGGCAAAATCTGCTGACCGTTGTTGGCGTCGATGGGCTTGCGATCCCACATGAACACCAACCCGGCGGGGAACATACCCTTCACTTCGTTGCGGCGCAGAATCTCGCCCGCGCGGCCGGTGTCTTTCATATACACACCCAATCCTGAGGGCAGCGGCACGAAAAGATTCGTCAGAGCGGCGGTCTGCGCGGCCAAAGCCGAAGTGTCGCTGGCGGCCGAATCACTACGCTGGGCCAGGAGTTCCTCCAAATTACCCGGCGTCTTTTTAGTCGTGTCAGCAGAGGAAGTCGCGGGACGGGCGGCTTGGGCGGCGGCTTCCTGCTGCGACAGGTACAAACCCAATTGGTCAAGGCCGGGCGCGACTTCGTTGGTCGTGTAGACTTCGGCGAATTCCAGCTTAGCCGCACCCGATAGCAGCCGACGTACCCGCTCGGGGTTGTCCACACCGGGCAGCTCGACCAGAATCTGGTTTTTGCCGGGCAGGCGCTGCAGGTTGGGGTTGGTCACACCAAACTTATCGACCCGCGCCTGAATAATCTTGAAGGCGCGGTCGATGGCGCCTTCTACTTCCTCGTCCAGCAAGGCCACTACCTCGCCGTCGGGCGATGCGCTATTGATTTTGCTGCGGTTGGCGCTGTTGGCAAACACACTCGCCAGGTTGGTGTTGGGGGCAGCTTTCTTATAAGCGCTCACAAACAGATCCACATAGCTGCTTTGGCTGCTTTTCTGCGCCTCGGTGGCCTCTTTCAGCGCTTGCTGAAACTGCGAACCGCGGGCGTTGCTACCGGCAAGTCCTTTGATGATATCGGCGGGAGCGACTTCCAGTACGACGTGCATACCGCCCTGCAGGTCGAGACCCAGGCTGAGCTGGCGCTCCATCACCTCTTGCAAGGTGTGGCCCAGATACACGTCATCGCGCCATAGCGAGTCAATATAGCCTTGTTTTTTGGTGTAGTCCACTTTGCCCTGGGCATCGGTGGCGTACGACTGAGCGTCGGCCATGTACTTGCGGGCCACGAAGGTGAACGACAGGTAATACACGCTAATCAGCGCGATCACGACTGTCAAAACGATTATTCCGGTTTTGTTACGCATGTTGTCAATTTTGAATAAGTGAATGATAGAATGAGTGAATACCGTCCGGGGGGCTGCATTTGTATCAGCACAGTACGCGCTACGAAAGCGAGAGCATGATGCTTTTGCCAGGTTGTTTTTCCAGAAGGTTCTGAATCGTAGAAAGAATGGCAAACGAACGGTCCGAGCGAAATATTCACTCATTCACTCATTCACTCCGCATCGGCGACCGATTCAAAATTGACCTCTAAGGCGCATTAGGCGCGATGTGGTGGCCGAAGAGATGGCGGAAGTAGGAGAAGTAGTAGTAGGGTACCTGGGCCGCGAGCGGAATGACGCTCTTGGTCACGAAATGAGATGCAAAGCTTGCGGCAGTACGAAGAAGCTTTGCGCAAAATCGAACGACAGGGCAGGCGTTACGACGGCATGGAGCGAAAGCGCGCTTACGGTGGTCGGCTCGTCGGTGGCTTTCTCGGCGGAATAGCCTTGGTCGGCGTGACTTTTTGCTTACTTGCTCAGTAGCGGCTTTCTTGACGGTAGGTACCAAGACCGACCACGACTGACCCGCCACGGCTACCAGCAACAGCAATGCTGCCAGTAAGGTACTGGTTATCTTGTGAGTACGTCGTTGGTTCGCTTTCAATCGGGTCATCATTTGACTATTGGGGCGCAAAGTTGGTGCCAAAATGAGGAAAAAGCAAGAAAATGTTGTGAGGTTTCGCTTTTCCCGGAATTTTCCGGAATCAGATTCCGAAAAATTCCGAGTTTTGCAATAAGTTCAAAGCGTTCCTAATGTCCCTAACTTCTTTATAACAGATTCTAAGCCAGACGGACCAGATCCGCGCTCGAGCAATATGCCTTCTTTATCAAGTAACATATACGTAGGGTAGCCTACAATATTATATTGCAATTTTGTTGGACTGGCCTCCCCCACCAAGTCCGAAAGCTGCGTCCAGTTCGCTTTGTGTTTACGAATGGCGTTTAGCCAATTGTCTTTGTCACTTTCGTTTTCCAGCGCAATACCTATAAGAGCGAGTTTATCGCCATACTTTTCGTGAAGCGCTCTAACTTTCGGGAAAGACTTGATGCAGGGCGCGCACCAATGAGCCCAGAAGTCGATCAATACGTACTTTCCCTTGAAATCAGACAACGAAACATCAATTCCGGCGGTATCAGGAATTGTGAAGTTAGGAGCGACGCGGCCAACAATGGGCTGAGTTTTCAAAATTGCGATTTTCTCAGCAGCTTTCTTGCCAAATTAACTTGCTTGCAGAGCGGGAGAAAGTGTCATTCGTACAACTGCTGATACACTTCGTTGTGTTCGTCCGCACTGCTGCGTAAATACCCGTACAGCAAATGAGCAGCAGTGCGGGTGTCTGGATGATGTTGAATAAATTGCAAAGTCTTTTCCCGCCGTTTCTCATTGTAACTTCTTCCGCCAATCGACTCGTCGTACTGGTTGAGAACCTCATTTTCTGAGCCACCTTTGAAAGTGAGTTTGTAAGGCGTCTCTAGCGTCGCCCGTTACGGTCATGGCACCCGGTTCGTACCAGAAACTAGTAAATAATGGCGATTGAATGTAAAGCGAAATCTGTTACCATCGTCGCTAGGTTGCGGATGATAGGTAAAGCGGTCATTAGTGGCGTAAACAGTGTCTTGTTGTTTTTGACATCGACGTCGTACCAGAAAATAATGGGTTGATCACCAATGCCTTCGATATAACCCGTAAGTGTCGATTTCTGGGCATGAACGCTATGAACGGCCGATGATAAAGCAATCAGAATGGCTTGGGCAAGTTGAAGTTTGGTTTTCATTCGATTGATGAATTTAAGAATTGTGGGTAGCTGGACCTGATTTCTAATTAAAGAACGTTTTAAAAAGATTGCAATCCAAACCGATTGTCGGCACAGATGGTATTGAGTAGGGAATAGATAAGCAAGCGGTACCTTTGCCGCTAGTATCAAAAATAGCATTCAAGCAAGTAATATGGCGAAGCGGATCGTGTACGGGCAGACGTGGTGGGGCAAGCAGTGGATCAGTGTATTGGAAGGTATGGACCAGAGCGGGCGACTGGCGCGGGGCCGTACCTACGCCAATCAGGGCGCGGTGCAGTCTATCGACTTCGACGGCAATACATTTAAGGCCAAAGTCCGCGGCACCCGGCCCATTCCTTACAAGGTCACTTTTAAAATTGACTCCTTTATCGGCGTCGAAAAAGGCCAAGGTAATTGGACTCATCACCGAAAATCCGCTTTTCCTGACCCAGCTCCTTAACCGTCAGCTTCCCGCCGACCTCTACGAAGCCTGCCGGAGCGTAGGCGTCGATCTGTTCCCTGAGCAATGGGGCGAGCTGGATGCTACCTGTACCTGTCCCGATTGGAGCGTTCCCTGCAAACATCAGGCGGCGGTACTGTACCTGGTTGCCAATGAGATAGATAAGAATCCCTTTTTAGTTTTCGAGCTGCGCGACTTCGATATATTCAAGGTGCTGGAAGGGCTGGGCGTGGCCTCGGCCGACCAGAAGGATGTGGAAATACTGGATGTGGCGGCACTGCGCAAACCCGTCGAAATGGGCGAAGAAGAAGAATTTCAGCCTGACGAAAACCTGTACGCCGCCGTAGACTTTTCTACGCTCCCCCAGGTCAGTGACGACCTGCTGTCACTGCTGAGCGACGCGCCGCTGTTTCATAAAACCGGCAATTTCAAGACTATTCTGCGCGATTTCTACGCCAGTGCGCGCAAAAAGGCGCAAGCGCTGGCGGTGACCGATGCCGCCGAGTTGGAAGAATTGGCGCGGGAGCATGAGTACAACAAAGACCTCGACGCGGTGGAAAGCGGCGAAATTATCTGTGACGAGGCGACGGCCTTTTTACAGGCCAATTTCCGCGACAACAACGAGCGGCTAGTGTATCAGTTCAACGAGGTAGCCAAGCTGGTCGACTGGCTGCAGCATTTCCCGACCAGCCAGTTGCCCCAGCTGTCGCCGTTGCTGCGCGGGCTGTACCTCACCAACCGCTTTGCCAACAAACTCCTCGAAACGGGTGGCCTTTTACCCCAACTGCTGCGGGTACAGCTCAAACGGGAGGCCCACTTCGTGCGCTGGATTCCGGCTTCGCTCAACGAAGACATCGCCCGCATGGCCAGTCAAATCGAAGCGTTGCTGCCCCCGGAATTTCTGTTCTATAAAATCGGCCGCCACGATATCTTCGAGCCCATCGCGAGCGACTGGTTTCCGCAGCTGTGCTCGCTGCTGCTGACCGAGCGCGTGCGGCAGTTCAACGATCGCTACCATTACAAAGACACCGAAATCGAAGACCTGTTTTTCCGGCGGGAGCTGGGCCGGTTCAATGGCTTCGACAGCCGCGAGATTCCGGCCAATATCCAGCTGTGGCTCAACAAATTCTTCATCGCCCAGCGCGACTACGTACCCATCGTTCAGGTAGAGGACGATTCGGACACCGGTACTTTCGTAGTGCACATTTTGGTGGAAAACAAATCCGACGAAATGGCTGCCCCCGTGCCCTTCGCCGACTTCATGCGGCAGCCCGACTACGCGCCCGTCCGCATGGGCGTGCTGCGCGACCTGTCGATGATGGCCGAGCACTTTCCGCAACTCAACGCATTGATTGCATCCAAAGGCGCGGAAGAACTGGCGTTCAGTACCCGGGAGTTTCCCGATATTTTGTTCAAGATGCTGCCGCCGTTGAAGCTGTTCGGTATCCGCATCCTGCTGCCCAAAGCGCTGCAGAAACTCGTGCGGCCGCAGCTGTCGCTGACACTCGACGACGAGGAAGACGGCAAGGTCGTGGCGAGTTCGGTGATCAGTCTGGAAGATATGCTGCACTTTCGCTGGGAGGTAGCGATCGGCGACCAGCGTGTGAACACAAAGGAATTTGTGGGGTTGATCGAAAATTATAGCGGGCTGGTCAAGATCAAGGACCAGTATGTATACCTCGACGAGAAACGAGATTCGCTCGCTGCTCGACAAACTGAAAAATCCGCCCGAACTGGATTCGCAAACGCTCCTGCAGACCGCCCTCACCGAAGAGTACCAGGGCTCGGGCGTGGAGTTGACCGACGCGGCCCGCGACCTGATCAAAAATCTGACGAAGCCCGAAGCGGTTGACTTACCTGACAAGCTCGATGCCACACTACGCCCCTACCAGCTCCGCGGCTACGAGTGGTTGTACAAAAATGCCCGCATCGGCTTCGGTAGCCTAATCGCCGACGATATGGGGCTGGGCAAAACGCTGCAAGTGATTGCGACTTTGCAAAAATTTAAGGAAGAGGGTGCGTTCAAGAAAAACAAGGGGTTGGTGATCCTGCCTACCACCCTGCTCACCAACTGGACCAAGGAAATCGCCCGCTTCGCGCCTGGTTTGCGGGCGCATATCTA
Organism: uncultured Cytophagales bacterium; assembly: GCA_963803495.1. GTDB lineage: Bacteria > Bacteroidota > Bacteroidia > Cytophagales > Spirosomataceae > Persicitalea. The sequence continues at coordinate 3,805,528 of CAWDMP010000002.1, read as the reverse complement.
CCACGGCCCCAACCGCAGTAAATTGGGTTTCGAGGGCACCGACCTGGTGCTTACTACCTACGGTGTGGTGCGGAGCGAAGAAGAAACTTTTACCAAGACCAACTGGCCGGTCGTGGTCATCGACGAGGCGCAAAACATCAAAAATCCTTCTACGGCACAGACAAAAGCCATCAAAAAAATAAAGGCGGGCGTCCGCATTGCCATGAGCGGGACGCCGGTCGAGAACCGCCTGAGCGAGTACTGGAGCATCATCGACTTTGTGAACAAGGGATACCTGGGTACTTTGAAAAAGTTCAGCCAGGACTTCTCGATTCCCATCGAAGTCGATCGCGACCAGCACCGCCTCGAGGTGTTCAAGCGCATGACGGAGCCGTTCATCCTGCGCCGCGTCAAGACCGATAAAACGATCATTCAGGACCTACCCGATAAGATCGAGATGGACCAAAGTTGCCAGCTTTCGGGCGAGCAAGCCGCGCTGTACCAGAGCGTGGTAGACACGGCTTTGCGTGGTATCGAAGGTGCCAAGGATGGTTTCAAGCGGAGCGGACTCATCTTCAAGATGATGACGGCCTTAAAACAGATCTGCAACCACCCTACCCACTACCTCAAAAAGGGCGGCAACGACCCGGCGGCTTCGGGCAAAAGTACCATGCTGCTCGAATTGGTCCAGCAGTTGCTCGAAAACGGGGAAAAGGCCTTGGTCTTCACGCAATACGAAGAAATGGGGACGCTGCTCCAAACGATGTTTGCGCAACAATTAAAACTGGAAGTACCCTTTCTGCACGGCGGCGTGAGCCGCAAAAACCGCGACGCGATGGTCGAGGATTTCCAAAACAACCGCGCGACGAGGCTCCTGCTGTTATCCCTGAAAGCGGGTGGTACCGGCCTCAACCTAACCGCCGCCAACAACGTGATCCACTACGACCTGTGGTGGAATCCCGCCGTGGAAGCCCAGGCCACCGACCGCGCTTTCCGTATCGGCCAAACCCGCAACGTACTCGTGCACCGGCTCATCACCGAGGGTACCTTCGAGGAAAGCATCAACCAACTGATCCAAAATAAGAAAGAACTCGCCAACCTGACCGTCGCCAACGGTGAAACCTGGATTGGCGAGTACTCCAACGCGGACTTGCAAGCGCTGGTGGCGTTGAAGTGAGCAGGGCAGCCAGTCGTTATTTTTTAGTAGATTTGGTAAAAAAAAGAAAACACCATGACGTATATCAGCGACAGGATTACAATCGATGGCAACCTATGCAACGGCCGTCCCACGGTTCGGGGTATGGGAATAACCGTCAGGACTATCTTGGAGTACGTTTTTGCTGGAGACACCCACGAGGATATTCTTCACCAATATCCTGATCTGGAGGCGGAGGATATCGAGGCTTGCATACAGTTTGCCCTGGCTAGTACTGACCGTCAGCATTCGGTCAGGCAGCTTGCCGCTTAGGACATGGCGAAGTACCTGATCGACATTAACTTGCCTTACTACTTTTCACCCTGGAATAGTGACGAGTACGTTCACCAGCGTGACTTCGATGCCAAAGCGTCGGATGCTGATATTTGGGAATACGCCAAACGCCACAGGCTGACGATCATCACCAAAGATCGTGACTACTCCGACCGGATTCTACTTTTAGAGCCACCGCCCCGAATCATTCATTTAAAAGTTGGCAACATGAAGATTCGTGATTTCCATCGGTTCATTACTAAACATTGGAAGCAAGTCCTGGAAATGAGCGCAACCCATAAACTCGTGATTGTATTTGTCGATAAAATCGAAGGCATTGACTAGTAGTTCACCTCTTGCCGCCATGTTCCGATTCCTTACTCAGCCTTATCCTCACGATCATGAAAGCCCGCGCCGTTGGCTGCTTACTTCGGCTGGGGCGGGGCTGTTCGTCGCCCTCTTTCTCATTATCTTTCAGCCCTTCGGCTCTACCCAGTGGAACGACCCGCGCAAGCCGCTGTTTCTGGCGGGCTACGGGCTGGTCACGTTCGGATGCATGGCCGTGGTCGGCACCCTCTTTCCGGCCTTATTCAAAGATTTTTTTGATGAGCGCAACTGGACTGTCGGTAAGGACATCACCTGGACACTGTTCATTATTGTTTCCATTGCATTTGGCAACTTGTATTATGGCGAGTACGTGGTGGGTCTGGGGTCAGGTAGTCCCTTGGTGTGGATCGGTATTACGGCGGCGGTCGGGATCATCCCGGCAACGGTTATCACGCTGCTGAACTACACCCGGCTGCTGCGTAAGTACGGAGCCAGAAATCTGCAAGTTAGAAAACGCGAACTCGAATCTGCTGCCGCCGAAGCCACGGCCAAGATTACTTTTACGGCCGAAAACGAAAAAGACTCGCTTACGCTAACTACGGATGAGCTGCTGTTCATCGAGTCGGCCGACAACTATTCGGAACTTGTTTTTTTACAAAAAGAAAAAGCAACCAAGGTACTCCTGCGCGGCAGCCTGAGTCGCTTCGAGGAGCAGGCACACCACCCGGATGTGGTGCGATGTCATCGTTCGTACATCGTGAATTTGCGACAAGTCGAGAGTATTTCGGGCAATGCCCAAGGCTACAAACTTCAACTCAGAAACTGGGAAGCACCTATCCCGGTAGCACGGAGGTACGGCGATTTAGTGGCGGGTTATTTCAAGAATTAACCTTGTCAAACATCCCAAGGAGTGTTAAACAGCCCCAATTTGAGCCATTCTTCCCAAATTTTGGTCAGGCATCCCTCTTTTTTCCCAAGTGATTTTTTAGTTTCTAAGTTCGCGTCAGCTAATCACGAAAACGCAAACAGACGCACTTATGGATCCTTACAAAACCATCCTCCTCATCCACGTCGCCTTCGGCTTTTTAGCCCTCGCGACGGGCATTGTCCCCATGGTCGCCAGGAAGGGCGGCAAAGTCCACAAGTTCTGGGGCAATGTGTATTACTGGTCCATGTTCGGCGTGTTCATTACCACGCTAATGCTTTTCGCGTTGCGCCCCACACAGCTCAGGCTCCAATTCTTTCTCTGCATTGCGGTTCTGAGTTTTTACTTCACTTTCTCGGGCGACCGGGTTTTGAAAATGAAGAAATCGGTCACTCAGGCTACGGTACTCGACCGTGTGGCGGCGGGCCTCGCCCTCACCTTCGGACTGGTGATGCTGGGTTACGCGACTTACGCGACCATTGGCCTACAAAACTACTTCATCGCGATTCTCTTTGTTGCCTTCGGCACCTTGATCACAATCAACGCCCGACAGGATCTAAGGCTGTTTTTTGGTAAAATCGATTCACAGAAAATGCACTGGTACTTCGGCCACATCGCCAAGATCATGGGAGCTTACATCGCTACGGTCACGGCTTTTTTGGTCAACATGACCCGCTACCTGCCCAAGGACACTTCGGTTTATGTGCAACTTATTCCCTGGATGGCACCCGGTGTTTTGCTGGGAATAGGTACTTCCTACTATGCCAAGCGGCAACGTGAGAAGCGCAACATCCCTGTCAAGTACGGGGCAATCACCGGTCTACTCAGGCGGGTGTTGGTACGCTGATGCGAACAGCTGCGTGAGTACCTACCGCTTAATTTTGTATTTTTGGACAAAAAATTAAGTTATGGCGACCATCACCGATTTCATATAGCATGCACCCCACCAATCCCCACGAACTGCGCGATCTGATCCGCCTTGCTTTGCGCGAAGACGTCGGCGACGGCGACCACTCCTCCCTTTCCTGTGTACCCGAAAATGCGCCCAAACGCGCCCGAATGCTGGTAAAGCAAGCGGGCGTATTGGCGGGCGTAGAAGCGGCGTTGGCCGTATTTGACGAAGTAGATTCTGCCTTGAAAGTCGAGGTACAGATGCCGGATGGTACCCGCATCGAAGTCGGCGACATCGTGCTGACCGTCGAGGGTAGCGCGCGGTCGATTCTGAAAGCCGAGCGGCTGGTGCTCAACATCATGCAGCGCATGAGCGGCATTGCTACCCACACCCGGAGCATGGTCGACCTCATCACCGACCTGCCAGTGAAGCTGCTGGACACCCGCAAGACGACGCCCAACTTCCGGCTTTTTGAGAAAATGGCTACCCGCATCGGCGGCGCGTACAACCACCGCATGGGGCTCTACGACATGATTATGCTCAAAGACAACCACATCGACTACGCCGGTGGCATCGAAGCCGCCATCGGCAGAGCCAAGAAGTACCTGCAGGAAACCGGGCGCAATCTGAAAATAGAAGTCGAAACCCGCAACCTCGCCGAACTCGATGAAGTACTGCGCGTGGGCGGGGCCGACATCGTGATGCTGGACAATTATTCACTCGAAGACATGCGCGAGGCCGTACGCCGCATCGGCAGCCGCCTCGAAACCGAAGCCTCGGGCAATATCGACGCCACTACCCTCCGCGCCGTGGCCGAAACCGGCGTCGATAGTATTTCCAGTGGCGCGCTCACGCACCAGATTAAGAGTTTGGATTTGAGCCTGAAGGCTTTTTAAAATAGTGATGAATGATGAGTGATGAATGACAGGCTATCACTCATCATTCATCACTAAAACTAGACTTATGCTAACACCCCCGCACATCAGATTACTTCTTGTTTTGGTGAGCAGCGGGTTTGTACTTCTCGCTAACTTTCCCACTTACGCCCAGGCGCCACCGCGGCGCGAGATCGACATCCAGCAGTTTGTACAGGAGCTTTTTCCGGTACCTAGTGACGATATTAACTACAGCGACTTGTTCGAATCGCTGTTTCAGTTGTACGCCAATCCGCGCGACCTCAACACGGCCACGCGCGATGAACTGGCCGCTACCTACATATTATCGGGAAGTCAGCTGGATGCGTTTATGGAGTACCGTGCAACCTTTGGACCGCTGCTTTCGCTGTATGAATTGCAGGCTATTCCTGGTTTCGATTTGCCCACTATTCGGCGTCTGTTGCCTTTCGTGACGGTGCAGTCGCGACCTTTATCGTTGCGCGAATCGTTGCAAAATCCCACCCAGAACTTCTTACTAATACGCGCTGAGCGGCTGGTGGAACAGCAAAAAGGCTTCTCGGAGGTAGACACGACGTCTCGCTCGCGGACCCGCTACGTAGGCGGACCCTATCAGACCTACGTCCGCTATCGCTACGCGCGCATCGGGGCGTACAGTTTTGGTTTCACAGCCGAGAAGGACGCGGGCGAAGTATTCTCTTGGCAACCCGAACGGCAGGTTTTTGGCGCTGACTTCACCTCCTTTCACGCTCAAATTATGAACCGGGGAAGGCTCAAGAACCTCATCATCGGCGATTTCCAGATGTCGGCCGGGCAGGGCCTGGTGATGGCGGCGGGCTTCGCGCTCGGCAAGGGTACCGAGACTATCCTGACCACCTACCGTGCCACGCTGGGCTTGCGGCCCTACACCTCGGTACTGGAAGCGGGCTTTTTCCGAGGTGCAGCGGCGACGATCAATGTGCGCAAGAACCTGGACGTGACGCTCTTCGGCTCGGCCACGCGCCGCGACGCCAGCCTGAGCGAACTTTCCGATGGACCGGAAGGTACCGTCGTGTCGTCGTTGCTGACGGCTGGATTGCACCGCACACCCTCCGAACGCGCCAAGCAGGGGTTGATTCCTGAAAAAAACGCGGGCTTTCACGCATTATATACCCTCCCCGGTCAAAGGGGCAAGATTGGCGCTACGGCACTATACACCCAATTCAGCGTTGGGTTACAGCGGCGCGATTTACCCTACAACACATTTGAGTTCAGGGGAAAAGAGAACCTGACAATTGGGCTACACGGAGATTACCATCACCAAAACTTCCACTTTTTTGGCGAAGGCGCGCGCTCCCAAAGCGGCGGGCTGGGCGGCGTGGGTGGGATGATCGCGACGCTGAGCAAGGCACTGGATTTCACCTTTCAGTTCCGCCACTACGATCGTGATTTTCACACGTTCTACGGCAATCCGATCACCGAGGGCTCGCGGCCCATCAACGAATCAGGTACCTACTTTGGCCTGCGCTACAAGCCTAACAAGCGCTGGCAGTTCAGCGGGTTCTACGATCGGTTCAACTTCCCGTGGTTGAAGTACCAGGTCAACGCGCCTTCCAATGGCAACGACCGGCTTTTGCATATCCGCTACACCCCCAACAAGCGCTTTACGGCGTTGGCGCTTTTCCACGATGAGCGCAAAATGCGTAATCTGCCTACCGCGCTCCTGCCTGGTTCAAAGACGCCTTTGCCCACGATCGCCCACACCATGCGCCGCACCGCCGTCTTGCAAGCTGAGTACGATGTACCACTAAAATTTGCCGTGCGCACCCGTGTACAAGGCGGCGACTACACCTATGTAGGCGCATCGCGTTCGCAAGGCATTACGGTCATTCAGGACATAACGTGGCGTTTGCCGAGAATAGAATTGAGCGGTCGGGTAGCCTTCTTCGCGACCGACAACTACGATAGCCGACAGTACGTCTACGAAAAAGACGTTCTCTACGCTTTCTCACTCCCTGCCTACTACGATCGGGGTACCCGGCATTACGTGATGCTGCGCTACGCTATGTCCAGAAGTTTACGGGTATGGCTGCGCTGGTCGCAATCGCGTTTCAACGACACCGAACTCATTAGTTCGGGTTTGAACGAGATCAAGGGCAACACGCGGAGCGAGGTAAAGGCTCAGGTGATGTATTCTTTTTGATGGGAGGCACAAAGTAAGTCGGTCGTTGAAGGCAGAGTTCAACTCTACTTGCCAAAGACTTGGAAACTTTGTGCCTATGTGCCTTCCTTCCCCATTTTTGCCTCAAAACCTATTCCTTCGGCTTCGCCTTTTTCGGGTCGATTATCGTTTCGGCGCGGCTGATGGCGGAGGCACCGAAGAAACCCAGGGCTTTTTTGCCGCCAGGATTTACATTGGTAACGTTGGTGGGAATGTTGGCGGGCGGAACGGCGAAGATGCCGCCATTGGCGGATTCCTGCCTTACCTGAAACAGGAAAAAATACGACTCGATGGTGATGCTGTGCAGTTCGACACCCACCGTGTCGCCCGCTGAAAATAGTTGATTGACATTGATGGATTGTCGGAGGGGTTGGATAAAAACCAGCCCATCGGAAGGCGAACCCGCGCTGAACGACGCATCGAAGGCCAGGGAAATATTCCCTGGGTCGGCCCCGTACAGTTGGCTACCTTTTAGCGGTTTGATCCAATAAGTATCGCCTAAGCCCACAAAATCCCGAGCGTAGAACTGCGCCAGGTACCCGTCTTTGGGGCCGTCAGATGGGGTGATCGGGAAACTTTCTTCCTCGTAAGTCAGTGAGTCGATTCTGGGTACACGCTTGATTTGGTTAGAAGCCGTATACTCTTCTCCTGCGTACCTGATACTCAGCTGGTACGAGCCGCCGATCCGTCCCAAAGACAGCGTGTCTTCCTGCGGCGACCATTGGTAAATACCCTTGGCGTCTTTGTCTAAAAAACTGTACACCGTTCCTCGGTCGTCGGTCACGGTCACCTCGGCACCGAGGGCAGGCTGGGCCGGACGGTTATCGAAGTAGGCGGCCGACTGCGTCAGCTTGATCGTCTGTGGGCCCAGTTTGTCGGTGATCCAGCCATCCACGACCAGTTCGGAAGGACCGGTTTCGGTATCGATGTCGATCACGTCTTCGCATCCTGTCAGGAAAATGAAGAGCGCAAGCACGCTGAAGATAGATTGAATGGTATTTCTTTTCATGACTTATTTTGAATAAAAAATAATGGGCTGTTGCCGGATGAAGCTGTCGCTTTCCAGCGCTTCTACAATTCGTCTATTCGGGGTGCTGGACGTTCAAGCTAATTTGTGCTCAGAATACCTATTTTTGTCTTCGTTTTGTTGGCGAATCCTCTTGCATCTAAACGTTGCGTCTCTCCGAGACTTCTATACTCCGGGTACCTATGGTGCTACAAACATTGCGTCTCTCCGAGACTTCCGTACTCTGAGCACCTGCGATGCTACAAACATTGGGCTAATGCCCGGTCCAGGGCTCGTTTGTATTGGTTGCCTGGTACCCGTAATGTTGTTCTACATCATAAAACACTTTGTGGCTCTGTGGCTTTGCTACTTTGTCGCTTTCTCTAAAATTTAAAATTATAGGTCACCGCCGGAATGATCGACCCGATTACCGAGAAGCGAATCGCTTCGGTTTTTAAATCATCGTTTTCATTTTGCTGTACGTACACCGAGTACGGATTGCGGCGGTTGTAGGCATTATAGATCGAAAATACCCATTCGCCCTGTCCGGTCTTGAAAAGCTTCTTCTTGGATTTCAGGTCGCTGCAAAGTCGAGCCGGTGGTAGGTCGGGATGCGGTTGTTGTTGCGGGCGTTGTAGGCGTTGTGGGGTAAAGCCCAGCCGTTGTACTCGAACCGATTGGTCGGGAAAGTCGCCGGGGTACCTGACGCGATCGTGAAGTTGGAAGATAGCGTGAGCCGCTTATTCACGTCGAACAGGCCGACGGCGGTAAAGTTATGTGGTTTGTCAAAGCGAGCCGGAAACCAGTCATCGTTGTTGACGTTGTCGATGAGCCGCTCGGTGCGCGCCAAGGTATAGCTCAGCCAACCCGTCAGGCGGCCTTTATTCTTTTTCAGGAAGAATTCGGCCCCGTAGGCGCGGCCTTTACCGAACAGCAGGTCACCCTCGACGTAGCGATTGAGCAGCAGATCGGAGTTGCGGACGTAGTCGATCTGATTTTGCAAATCTTTATAGTACACTTCCACCGAGGCCTCGTAGGTATTGTCCCTGAAATTCTGGAACCAGCCCAAAGCCACTTGGTCCGCAATTTCGGGCTTGATGATGCTGGTACTCAGCGTCCAGACGTCCAGCGGTGAACTGGCTGCCGTGTTGGAAAGCAGGTGCAGGTACTGCGCCGTGCGGTTGTAGCTCGCCTTGATCGAAGCCGTGGAGGTTAGCCCCAGGTTAATCGCAAAGCGCGGCTCCCAGTTGCCGTACTGCTTAATGACGTCGCCCTTAGATACCGCCACGCCGGGTAAGTCGGGAAATTTGCGCTCGCCTTCCTGAAACTCCTGGTACTGGTACACCTGGCCCGGTCCAAGATTGCGGTAGAACGAGTACCGGAGGCCGTATTGCAGCGACAGTCGGTCGGAAATTCTCTGCTCGTTGGCGATGTACAGCGCCGACTCGTCACCGAAGCGGGAGTCGAGGCTGATGTTGCGGCTCTCGCCGTTCGATATCGCCACCGCGTTGCCGGGCCGCGTGTCGTAGTTGATGTACTGCCCGCCGAAGCTGATCTGGTTATTGGGCGTGAGGTAGTAAGTAAAATCAGGCTTGATGCTGGTACTGATGATCTGGGAATTCCAGGTAAAGCTATCCTGGGTTTCCTTTCCGCTAGCGGTCCGACTGGATGGAGTAGTCGTAATTGCTGTAATAGGCAGTCAGATTCATGAAGAGCTTGTTGGAAAAAATGTGATTCCAACGACCCGTTGCCGTGCCATTGCCCCAACCAAAGCCAAAGCCCGCCCCGAACACATCGCGCCCAAAGTAGCCGGAAGCGAACACCGTGTTTTTATCGTTGATGCGGTAATTGACCTTGGCCGTGACGTCGTAGAAGCTAAATCGCGCCTCCTTCAGATCTCCTTTCAGAAACGGTTTGGCCAGTACGTCGATGTACGACCGGCGTCCCGCCACGATGAAAGAGCCCTTGCCCTTTGCGATGGGCTGCTCGTAGGTCAATCGGGAGAAAATGGTACCGATGCCGCCGTTGATTTCGCGTTTTTTGGTATTGCCTTCCTTCATCCTAACGTCCAGAATAGAAGAAATCCGACCGCCGTACTGTGCCGGTATACCACCCTTGATAAGTTTCACGTCCTTGACCGCGTCGGGGTTGAAGACTGAGAAAAAGCCGAACAAGTGGGACGAATTGTAGACGGGGGCCTCGTCCAACAAAATGAGATTCTGTGATACATCCCCGCCCCGCACATTGAAGCCCGACGCGCCCTCGCCCACCGTCGTGACGCCCGGCAAGAGCTGAATGCTGCGGATGATGTCCACCTCGCCGAGTAGCGCCGGAATTTTGCGGATCGTCTTGATGTCTACCTTATTGACCGACATTTCCAGACTGCGCACGTTTTCATCCTCTCTTTCGGCCTTCACAACTACCTCCTCCAGTTGGCGACTTTCGGTAGCCAGCTCGACGTTCAGCGTTTTATCAGTACTTAGCGTGACCCGGTCGGTACGGGTTTCGTACCCTATATAGGTGAATACCATCGTGTAATCGTCGGTAGGAAGCGTAAGCGAATAAAAGCCGTAGGCGTTGGTTGTCACGCCCGTGCTGGCCTCCCGCACGTACACCGACACGCCAATCAACCCCTCGCCGTTCGCGGCATCTTTCACGTACCCACTCACCGTGTACTTTTCCTGCGCTTGCGCGTAGGTGCTTCCCGTCAGCATTATCAATCCCAAAACCAGCAACCGCACATTGACTTTCATCTTATTGTATTTTCCTGTTTTCTATTCTGGGACCACTCAGTCCCCGGACTCCTCTATCCGTCCGCCAATCAATACACAAACCTAGGTACCTTATTTTAAGTTTAAAGCCAGAAAGTGACCAAGCCGGACATACGCGCGATGAACGGGGCAATAGGCCATTCGAGTCGATCCGACCTAACAGTAAACTAGCACAAAAAGCCTCTCCGAATCCCGGAGAGGCTTTTCAATGCTGGACGTAAAAATGTCTTAGAGCGTCAGCGTACCTTTTTCGTAGGCCTTCTTAATCGTCGCCTCGAAACCATTCTTGTTGATGGTCCGCAGCGCCGACGTGGCGATTTTCATCGTGACCCATTCTCCCGTAGAAGGAATGAAAAAGCGTTTTTTCACCAAATTGGGCTTAAACTTACGCTTGGTCTTATTATTAGCGTGCGAAACGTTGTTTCCGACGCGTGTTCTTTTTCCGGTAATTTGACAAACCTTAGCCATGATCTTTTCAATTATTGCAAATGAGGGTGCAAAGATAAGGGGATGTGTTTAAAGTTCAAAGAACGAGCGTAAAAATCACTCGACGGCATCCGATTTCCGAAATCCGTACGGACAATGCAGGCATCCGCTCTTGCAGCAGTAGCCTCTTTTCTGATGATAGAGAACGGTGAAGACCATAAACCCCTGCTCGTTTAGGTAGAAATCTTCTTCCGTCAGACTATTGTCTGGTCTGATTCGAGGAGTGGGTTTGGTAGGGTGGTTCACTTTGCGGAAGGTTTTGCTAACTTTACCCCAAAACCGGTTTCTGGCTGGTTTTGTTGCGCTGTTCTCCCACCAGACGCGACAAATTGCGTCTCTACCACCACCACCGCGATCAATTATATAATTTATAAATCGATTTCAAAAATGCATTTTCCCGAAACGACTACCTACTCCGAAGCTACCGAACGCGCCATGGAACTCGAATGGCGGTACGGCGCGCACAATTACAAACCGATGCCCGTCGTGCTGGAACGCGGGCTGGGTGTCCATGTCTGGGATGTCGAGGGTAATCGGTACCTCGATTTCCTGTCGGCCTACAGTGCCGTGAGCCAGGGACATTGCCACCCGCGCATCGTGAATGCGATGATCGCGCAGGCCCAAAAACTGACGCTGACTTCCCGCGCTTTCCACAGCGATATTCTGGGTGAGTGCGAAAAATTCATGGCCGAGTACTTCGGCTTCGACAAAGTACTGATGATGAACTCGGGCGTGGAAGGTGGTGAGACCGCCCTCAAACTCACCCGCAAATGGGCTTACACGGTAAAAGGTGTGGAAGCCAACAAAGCCGTAACCGTCTACGCGACGGGCAACTTCTGGGGTCGCACGCTGGCTGCCATCTCCTCCTCCACCGATCCTTCCAGCACCGAAGATTACGGCCCCTTCCTGCCCGGTGCCGTGCTGGTACCTTACGACGATTTGAACGCGCTGGAAGATGTGTTCAAGAAAAACCCCAACGTGGCGGGCTTTATGGTCGAGCCGATTCAGGGTGAGGCGGGCGTCGTGGTACCTCAGCCGGGCTACCTGCGGGGCGTGCGGGATTTGTGTACCAGGTACAACGTACTGTTCATCGCCGATGAAGTACAGACCGGCATCGGACGCACGGGCAATGCGCCTGGCGTGTGATTGGGAAGGCGTGAAGCCGGATATTCTGGTACTGGGCAAGGCGCTTTCGGGCGGCACGATGCCTGTGTCCGCTGCCCTGGCCGACGACGAGGTGATGTTGACCATCGGTCCCGGCGAGCACGGCAGTACCTACGGCGGCAATCCGCTGGCCTGCGCCGTGACGATGGAAGCGCTGCGGGTAGTCGAAGACGAAAACCTGACCGCCAATGCCGAGGCAATGGGCCAAATTTTTCGCAGCCGCATGGAAGCCCTACAGCAAAAAACGGACTTGATAACGCTGGTACGGGGCAAAGGCCTGCTTAACGCGATCGTGATCGCGGGCACCGAGGACAGCAGTACCGCTTACGAACTTTGTCTGAGCATGATGCACAAGGGACTACTCTGCAAACCCACCCACGGCAATAAGATTCGCTTCGCCCCACCCCTCGTCATCGACGCCAAGCAGATGGATGCGGCTTGCGGCATTATTGAAGAAGCGTTTGTGGAGTTTAAAGTTTAAAGTTCACGAGTGTATGAGTTTCAACTTTCAACCCTACCTTATCCTTTCATCTTCCTTATAATAGCCCGCTTCGCGCTTGCCGTCGGCGCGCTGGAGTACGCCGTAGCCTTCGCGGAGGCCTTCGTGGAAGGTACCAGTGAAGCGTTCGCCGTCGGCGTAGAAGTAAGTACCCTTGCCTTCGGGGACATTGTGCAGGAAGGTACCGACGAACCTATCGCCGTTGGAGAAGTAGTAGGCACCTTCGCCGGAACGGAGGTCTTCGCGGAAGAGTCCTTTGTAGCGCACCGCGCCGCCGGGATAAAACTGTACGCCGAGGCCGTGCTTCTTGCCATACTGAAAATTACCCTCGTAACGCTCCTGGTTCTCACGAATCAGAATGCCCGGGCCGTCGTAGCAATCGCCCGAGGCGCAGCCTTTGGGGGCGTGGTAGGTAATGTCGGTTTCGATGATGTTCTCCGGCGCGGTCACTCTGGGCGCGGGGCGGTAGACTTTTTCCTCGCGGGAGGCCGTCGCGGTGGCTAACGGCGCTGGTGCGGTACGGACCGGCACTTTGTTGAACAGGGGATACATTTTCTCCGCCTCGGTCCAGCCCCGGCTGATGGCCTCGACGCGGACGCCCAGGCCGGGGTGCGAGTCGGTACTTTCTACGCTCGATAGCGTACGAATGGCAATCAGCGATTCGTCCAGTGAGGCACCCAACTGATGCAACACAAAGCCCGAGAAACGGTCGGCTTCCAGCTCTTTGGCGGGGCGGCCGCCCTGCCCGTCGATGGTATGACCCTGCAAATGGTGGCCGATTTCGTGGGCCACGATGCTGATGGCCGACCAGTCGGTGTTGGTCAGGCTTTCGACTTTCTTCATGAATTGGCCGTCGTATATAATAAAGCGCTTCCCGTCCACAACGGTGGCAAAGCAGTTTTCGGTATTGGGACACTCGACTACTACGAAATTCCGGGTCAGGCCCACAGGTTGCAGGATACGCTCCACGATGCGCTCGGCGTGGCGATTGGACGTGAAGGCGATGTAGTTGCAGATGTCCTGCGGCGATTTTAGTACCGCATTGCCGCCGCCCGTACCCACGTACTTGCAAATGAACGACTCGGCGGGCGGTGGACCAGTCGATTGGGCCATCAGGCTAGTACTTGTAAGTAAAAATAGCGGCAGGAGGCAAGCGGACAGCGGGGCGGGGAGGTACTTCATGAGCAGGGTCGGGAGAGCGGCGGGAATCTGGAATCATCTTCTTTACGTAGTTCATAACGGCAAAACAGAAAATGTCTTATGTACTATGTTGCAAAATTGGCTTTGCATACATTTCCACCCTATTTTTTGAGATTTAGGACATGGTGACGCGCTGAAACAATACGGAAACCCGGCGGTTTACGTTTCATAGCACCACCCCATACTTCAACCCACCAGCTATATTTTTCGAATGAAGAAAAGTACCTTACTACTACTTGCGGGCGTCTTTATGTTCTTGGTTTCGTGCCGCGAGAAGAACGTCGTAGCCCCGGCCGGTCCGGGCAATCCGCCCGATACCGAAGTGAACAAGTGGATTTTCGACAATATGAAATACTGGTACTTCTGGAACGACAAGCTACCCAGCAATCCGGACATGAGCGCCGAGCCTCAGAAGTTTTTTCAATCGTTACTGTACAAGTACGATGCCAACCTCCGTCCTGACGGTGATCGTTTTTCGTGGCTGCAGGAAAGTGCCGACGAGCTGAGAGCCTCGCTAAGCGGTGAGAGCACGAGTCCGGGCCTTGAGTTTCGGCTCAACCGCTACACGACCACTAGCAATGATATTTTTGGCACAGTGACTTACATCGTGAAAGGCTCACCGGCCGAGAAGGCCGGGTTCCAGCGCGGGGATTTCTTTACCGGCGTGAACGGCCTGAACCTCACCATCGACAACTACCGCACGCTGCTTTACACCGGGTCCGAAGCCAAGATATTCACGATGGGCGTACTTGACCAAGACAAGAAAGTCGCTGCCGGTACCATTACGCGCACGGTATCCCCCACCCTGCTGCAATCCAACCCAGTGTACTTCGACACTACCTTTGTGAAGGGCGACAAGCGCGTGGGCTACATTGTATACCATCAGTTTATAACCGAACCCAACGGTAGCAAAAACAGGGATTATGATGCACAACTGGAAAGAATATTCGCGGATTTCAAGGCGAAAGGTGTCAATGAACTCGTGTTCGACCTGCGCTACAACCGGGGCGGCTACGTGACTGCGGCCACGAACATTGCCAGCCTGATCGGCAAGGGTGTGACCAGCAACGACGTATTTTACTATAAGGAGTACAACAAAACCGTGACGCCCGACCTGGAAAAACAGTACGGTAAGGGCTTCTTTCAGGACAACTTCATCACCAAAAGCCAGAACCTGGGGGTGAACCTGAGCCGCGTATTTTTCCTGACTTCGACCTCCTCGGCTTCGGCCAGTGAACTACTTATCAACGGGCTGAAACCATTCATGCCGGTATTTCTGATCGGTGGCGTTACGACAGGTAAAAATGTGGGTTCCGTTACGTTGTCCGACAAGTCGAAGCGCATCAAATGGGGCATTCAACCCATCGTGTCGCGCTCGTCCAATAGCCAGCGTGATTCCGACTACACGGCGGGGTTCGTGCCGGACATCGCCAAAACCGAGGGCTTGGTGCTGTACCCTTACGGCGACCCGCGCGATCCCTTACTGGGTGAAGCACTCTTCCAAATATTCGGCGTACGTGCCCGCCGCGGGGTGGGCGAGACCGAGGTACCTAAGGCGGGGCCCGAGGTGTTCTCTACCATCGACCGTCAGGCTGGGGGCGGAAATATGTTCTTTGATTTGCCCAATCAGTAAGTTTCCATTTCTTTTTGTGGTTTGTGAAACATAGCCGTGTCTCTCGAGGCACGGTTTTTTTGTGGAGGGAAAGCAACACAAAATTCTACATACCTTTTCTCAACCTCAATCTACAAAACCAAAAAACTCATGGGAATTATCACCTGGATCATCGTAGGACTTATTGCCGGCGGTATCGCCAAAGCCATTCACCCCGGTAAAGATCCCGGCGGATTCATCGTTACGATGCTGATCGGCATCGCGGGTGCCATCGTAGGGGGCTTTCTTTTCTCTATGTTCGGTATGGGTACCGTAGACGACTTCAGCATCGGCAGCCTGCTCATCGCCATTGTAGGTGCCGTACTGTTGCTGTGGTTGTATCGCAAATTCAGCGGTAGCCGGACCTAAGACTTATAAAATCATTAAAAAGGCCACAGAATATAATCTGTGGCCTTTTTTCGTAAAAAAGAGTCCACTTTCACCCCTCAATATTTGACGACAAGTGAGCTAAATAGTAGGCAATTACCTACTTTTGCAGACTTTTTGATTCTATTGATCACAGCACAAAACCAAGTAGTACACCACCAAAAATAGAAACTCCTGATTTATGAAAATGCGAGGAAAGTGCGTTTTTGCGTACCAAATAAACAACCCCACGCCTGTAACCATGATGCTCCGGCCCCGACGGCAAGGCGGACAGGCGATCTATAAAGAAAATTTTGACATCAATCCATCGGTACACTTCACCGAATTTATCGACAGCTACGGTAATTCGTGCCAGCGGACTACGTTGCCCACGGGTCAGGTGACGATTACGGCCGAAGTGGAAGCCGACGTAGTCGAGACGCCGCCGCTGCCCGATCCGCTGCCCGGCTTCGTGAACATCGAGGAGCTACCCGATGACGTGATGCTGTACATTCTACCCAGCCGCTATTGTCAGTCGGACCTACCGCAGATCTACAATCTGGCGTCGGAAATCGTGGGGAATGCCGCGCCGGGCTACCAGCAGGTGGAGGCGATTCGCAGCTGGGTGCACCAGAACGTCCACTACCAATACGGAGTGACCAATTCCACAACTACCGCGCTCGATTTGGTCAACAACCGCACGGGCGTGTGCCGTGACTTCACGCACCTTGTTATCGCCCTTTGCCGTAGCCTCAATATTCCGGCCCGTATGACGGTCGGGTACATCGACAAGCTGGAAGTAATGGACCTGCACGCCTGGGTGGAAGCATATCTTGGCAATCAGTGGTACACTTTCGACTCGGTGCAGGAAAATACCCACGGCTACCGCATCGAAATCGGGCACGGCCGCGACGCCGCCGATGTGGCGATGGTCACGCAATTCGGTAACATGCAGTTGCAGAACATGACGGTGGAGACGGAGTTGCTGGAAGGGGGGAGGGGATAAAGGGTGGAAAGGAGAAAGGACCGTTGCGATGTACCAGAAAATGACCTTTTTAGCTTGACTTTTTTTACAAAAAAACGGCCCGCTTCACATAGAAGCGGGCCGTCTGTTCTTAGATACCTAGCGGACTATTTTTTGCCTTTTCTCTTTCCACTCACTTCCTCTTGAGAAATACCCGCTGCCTTCAAAATAGAGAGAAAGAGTCCTGTTTTTATATCTTTAATTCCCATGAACAGGGATCGCAACAGTGAGTTTTTGCTCAGGTTGAAAATAAATGTGGTGGCTGCCTTTTATCCGCTTCAATATCCAGCCTCTGTCTTCCATCAACTTGATTAAATTTTTCGGCGATTGGTCCATTCTCTATTAGCTAACAGAAAAACCCTAGGCAGTTTTTTGCAGTGGAACGACGGGAATTGAGAGAGAATACTCAATAGAATTCGTATCGTCTGGTATGGGCAGGCCCTCCTCTTCCATAACCTCCAGCACTCCTTCAAGGGCTTCCCGAATATTTTCCATTGCCTCTTCGATCGTATCACCCGAAGACATACAGTACCTCAAAGTTGGGATGTCAGCAAGGTACCCGCCGTCTGGATCTTTGGAGATAATGACGCGGTAGGTTCGGTTTTTCATAACTGTCCATTTGTCTAAAATACAAAAACTGGAACGTTTTAACCTTTTGAGGTTCAATTTCATTCAACTCAAACAATTCCTGCTACAAATCACTAAAATCGAAACTCTCCAAAAACTTCGTTGTAAAAATGCCCGAGCGAAAACCTTCGTCGTCCATGAGCTTGATGTGGAAGGGAATGGTGGTTTTGACGCCTTCGATGACGAATTCTTGTAAAGCCCGCTTCATCCGCGTGACCACTTCGGCCCGCGACTGCCCGCTCACAATGAGCTTAGCGATCATCGAGTCGTAGTTAGGCGGGATGGTGTAGCCGCCGTACACGTGGCTGTCGATCCTAACGCCGTGACCACCAGGAAAATGCAGGTTGGTAATTTTCCCTGGGCTGGGCCTGAAATTGTTGGCCGGGTCCTCGGCGTTGATGCGGCACTCCATCGCGAATAGCTTGGGCGTGTAGTTGCGGCCCGAAATGGGTTCGCCCGCCGCTACTTTGATCTGCTCTTTGATGAGGTCGAAATCCGTCACTTCTTCCGTGATCGGGTGCTCGACCTGGATTCGGGTATTCATTTCCATAAAGAAGAAATCCCCGTGCTTGTCGACCAGGAACTCCACGGTCCCCGCGCCTTCGTAGCCGATGGCTTGCGCCCCTTTGATGGCCGCTGCTCCCATCTTTTCGCGTAGCTCAGGCGTCACGATCGGTGAGGGTGTTTCTTCTACCAATTTTTGGTGGCGTCGCTGAATGGAACAGTCGCGCTCCGAAAGATGGCATACCTTGCCGTACTGGTCGCCGATGATCTGGATTTCGATGTGGCGAGGCTCTTCCACAAATTTCTCGAGGTAGAGCGCATCGTTGCCGAAAGCCGCGCTGGACTCCTGCCGCGCGTCGTTCCAAGCCTTCTCAAAGTCCGCTTCTTTGGCAATGACGCGCATCCCGCGCCCGCCGCCGCCCGCCGTGGCTTTCACAATCACGGGATAGCCCATGCCTTTGGCCAGGCGCTTACCTTCTTCGACCGACTCCAACAGTCCGTCGGAGCCGGGGATGACCGGCACCCCCGCCGCCCGCATGGTGGCTTTAGCGGTGGCTTTGTCGCCCATGCCGTTGATCTGCTCGGCGGTGGCACCTATGAACTTGATACCGTAATCGGAGCAGATTTGCGAGAATTCGGCATTTTCCGACAAGAAACCGTAGCCGGGGTGGATAGCGTCTGCGCCCGTTACCTCGGCGGCCGATATGATGTTCTGAATGCTGAGGTACGACAAGCGGCTCATGGGCGGACCGATACACACGGCCTCGTCGGCAAAGCGAACGTGCAGGCTGTCGCGATCGGCGGTGGAATATACGGCCACCGTCTTGATACTCATTTCGCGGCACGTACGGATGATGCGCAGCGCGATCTCGCCCCGATTGGCGATAAGTATTTTTTTAAACATAAGGGTCTGGTTTAGGTTCAGATGGGCTCGACCAAAAACAAAGGCTGGTCGAACTCGACGGGCGTGGCGTTTTCCACGAGTACCTTCACGATCCGACCCGATACTTCCGACTCGATTTCGTTGAATAACTTCATGGCCTCGATGATGCATACGGGTTGACCGACCTTGATCTCGTCACCAATGTTGATCAATGAGGGGGTTTCGGGGCTGGAAGCGCGATAGAAGGTACCAATCATCGGCGACTTCACTGTGATGTGGTCGGCACTGCTTTCAGCAGCGGGAGCAGGGGCGGGGGCAGGGGTGGCAGCCAACGGCGCCGCAGCTACGGGCGCTGGCGAAGCGACCGAAGCCGGAACAGTCGACACCAAGGCTGGCGCGGTACCAGAAACAGCCGATACGGGTGTGGCATTGCGCTTTACCTTGATTTTGAGATCGTTGGTTTCAATATTCACCTCATCGAGACCCGACTGGGCAATGAAATCGATCAGCTTTTGAATTTCTTTGGTTTCCATAATGGAGATTTATTGAGGAAATGGAATAAGAATAAACGCCTTATGATTTGACCCGTTCGACATAGTCGTAGGTACGGGTATCGATTTTGAGCATGTCGTCTTGATCGATGAACAAAGGTACCATCACCGAAGCGCCCGTTTCCAATTCGACCGATTTTTTGGCGGCATTGGCCGTATCGCCTTTAATTCCCGGCTCGGCGTAGGTCACCTTCAACTCTACGAAGGGTGGCAGTTCGCAGGTCAGCGGCGCGTCATTTTCGGTGTTGATCAGGATCTCGACTTCCTGGCCTTCCTTCATAAGGTCGGCGCCGGTGACGAGTACTTCGTCCAACAGGATTTGCTCGAAGTTCTCGGTATTCATGAAGTTGTAGCCGACCTCATCTTTGTACAGGAACTGAAATTTCTGCCGTTCCACCCGCACCGGCGTAATGCTGGCCCCCGAGTTGAAGGTGTTGTCCAGTACTTTGCCCGATGTAAGGCTCTTCATCTTGGTCCTGACAAAGGCATTGCCCTTGCCGGGCTTTACGTGCTGAAATTCCGTGATTTGAAACAAGTCGTTGTTGTACTCGATGACCAGTCCGTTGCGAATATCTGAGGTTGAAGCCATTTCTATTTAATGGATAGTTGACAATTGATAATGGATAATTGCTCTGATTTACGGCTTAGATAATGCACAATGAAACAACGGATTTATAAGAATCATCCATTCTCCACTCGGGGCCGCCCGCGCGGTCCATTATCCATTGACGAATAAGCCCACTTTACGTAGGCGGTGCCCCAGGTGAAGCCGCCGCCGAAAGCGGCGAAAACCAGGTTGTCGCCTTTGTTGAGTTGTGATTCATAATCCCACAGGCAAAGTGGGATGGTGGCGGCGGTGGTGTTACCGTATTTCTGGATGTTGAGCATCACTTTGTCCATACTAACCCCCATGCGGTTGGCGGTGGCTTCGATGATGCGCTTATTGGCCTGATGGGGCACCAGCCAGGCGACACTATCGCCCGTCAAATCGTTTTTTTCCATAATCTCGGCCGAAATATCGGCCATTTTCTTGACCGCAAATTTGAACACTTGCTGACCGTCCTGGTATACGTAATGCTCCCGGCGGTCGATGGTTTCGTGGGTGGGCGGGTAGCGGCTCCCTCCAGCCTTCTGGTTGAGGTAGGGTTGTCCTACACCGTCAGAGCGGATGATCGAATCAAGCACCCCGAAACCTTCGGTGTTGGGCTCCAGTAACACAGCCCCGGCACCGTCGCCAAAGAGCACGCAAGTCGTGCGGTCGGTGTAGTCGGTGATGGCCGACATCTTGTCGGCACCCACGATGATCACTTTCTTGTACTTACCCGTCTCGACAAATTGCGACCCTATGGTGAGCGCGTACAAAAAGCCAGAGCAAGCCGCCTGCACGTCGAAACTACCGACATTGCGAATGCCCGTCATTTCACAAATCAGATTGGCGGTGCAAGGGAAAATATAATCGGGGGTAGTAGTGGCGCAGATGAGCAGATCGACCGCTTCGGGCGCGGTACCCGTTTTTTCCAGTAATCCGCGCACGGCTTCCGCGCCCATGTGTGAACTGCCCATGCCCTCCCCCTTCAATATCCGCCTTTCGCTGATGCCCGTCCGGCTCAAAATCCATTCGTCGTTGGTATCGACCATATCGGATAGCTCGGCGTTGGTCAGCACGTATTCGGGTACGTAGCCGAACACGCCGGTAATGGCAGCATTTACGTGGGTCATGGTATCTTACTTGAATGTGTGCTAGGCCAGGGCCTGAGCAATATGTACGTAGGCGTTGGCTTCTACCTGTTGGCGCGCCCAGGAAATCATGTTCTTGATGGCGAGCGGGGAAGATATGCCATGGGCGATCATGACGTTGCCGTTGACGCCCACGATGGGACTACCACCCACGCCTTCGTAATTGGTGCGGGCGATGAATTCATCCTCCACGCCCCGCCTTTTGGTTACTTCGTAGAGCGACTCGCCCATTTTGAAAAGGATGTTGCCCGTAAAGCCATCGGTGACGATCACATCGGCTTTGTTGGTAAAGAGGTCTTTGCCCTCGATGTTACCAATGAAATTGATCCGCTTGTTCTCTTTCAACAGCTGGTAGGTAGCCTGCGCTACAAGCGACCCCTTCTGCTCCTCTTCCCCGATGTTCATCAGCGCCACGCGCGGACGGTCGACCTTGAATGTGTGCTGGGCAAACAGGGAACCGATCTCGCCAAACTGCCCCAATACGTCTGGCTTGCAGTCGGCATTAGCCCCGATGTCGATCAGGATGGAATAATCGCCGTTGACCTGCGGAACGAAGCCCGCAATAGCGGGCCGAAGAATCCCTTCGATGGCCCGGATGCTGAAAAGCGCCCCCACGTGCATGGCGCCGGTATTGCCCGCACTACAGAAGATGTCGATAGACTTCTCCTTTAAAAGCCTAAACCCAACTCCAATGCTGGAATTGGGTTTCTGCGAGAGTGCCTTGGTGGGATGTTCGCTCATGCCGATCACGTCGTCGGCGTGGATAATCTCCAGCACGGGCGACGAGAAATCCCTCGCATCGAGAATCGCGCGGATGCGTTCTTCCTGACCAATCAGTACGATTTGGGTGTCGGCGGGCAAATCGGGTATCGCCAGTATGGCGCCCTCGACGATTGCCTTCGGCGCAAAATCACCACCCATAGCATCGACTGCAATCCTCATTTACACACTTTTTGTTGACTGAAAAAATGAAAACGTGGGTGTAAAATTAGCAGATGCACCGTAGTAAAAAAGAATTTCGCAACAACTTTTGCAAAGCTATTGCGAAATCAGGACGCCAAAAGGCGCAAAATCAGACTACTTTGGCGTAATCCTCGATCATCAGTTTTCCTTTGTAGTACAGGTTGCCCTCGTACACGTGCGCCCGGTGCGAGCGGTGAATCTCACCCGTGGTAGCATCGACGGAAAGCTGCTTTCCGGTTAGTTTGTCGTGGGTGCGGCGCTTGTCGCGGCGGGTGGTGGAGTGTCTTCTCTTTGGATGTGCCATTGTTTAATTTTGAATGAGATGAAATTTCGAGTGAGTGAATAAACTCTTTTCAGCTTCAACTCTGGGTGGGTATTATAAACTGCTTATTCGCTTTTTAACTTTTTTAAGGCTTCCCAGCGGGGGTCTATTTTGGGTTCTTCGTTTTGGGCGGTGGCTTCGTTTTTTTCGGAACTGTATATGATGGTACCTGCCCGGTCGTCGTCGTTGTCTTCCTCATCCTGCCCGCGCAGGTCGGGATGAATCTTCTTCATGGGCAGCGCCAGCGCGATGAACTCGAATATGTAGTTCGCCACGTTGATGCGCCCCGTGTTGCGGTTGATGACCGAAATCTCCTCGGTCAGATCCTCGTCGTGATCGCCGAATTTGAGGATCAGCTTATCCTTGGTATGCACGGGTTCTTCGAATGGTTCCAGCGAGCGATCGCAAATCAACTCGGCGTTTCCATCGATCGCGAACCAAAGTTGAATCATCGTGCTGGACTTCTCCAGGCGCAGATGCACTTTAAAGTCCCCGCGCCCGACCATATCCTGCGGCATCTGTTCAAAGAACGCATCGCCCAGCACGTAGTCGAATTCGTAGGGCCGTTCTTCCAGCCCGTAAATGTCTATGTTAAATTTACTTAGCTCTTTCACTTCATTCCGCAAAAAGGACTGCAAAGGTAGCGGCTTTTTGTAAAAATTAAAAAGCCTGTCTAAAATGAATTATTTAAATCGGTCAAAGCCTAAATCAAGGCATCGGTTGGGCCGGATTTCCGAAGACGGTCTTGCCCGCTTCCACGTCCCCAATCACCAGCGACCCGGCCCCCACGCGGGCATTCTTGCCGATGCGCACGCCCGACACGACGGTAACCCCCGAGCCGATGAATGCGCCTTCTTCCACCACCACCCGGTCGTTCAGGATCACGCCCGCGCCGAGGTTGACGTAGTCGCCCACGGTCACGAAAGCTTCGACAATGGCCCCGCTCTGGATTTGCACGTGCTGCCCTACCTCGGCGTTTGGCCCGATGGTGACGCGCGCGCCCACAAAATTGCCGTGACCCAGCGTGGCCGTCGCCGACACCACTGCGCTGTCGTGAATGGCATTGACGGGCATCGTCTTGCGCCGCTCGTTGAGCATCTCGACGATCTGCTGCCGCACTTTGCGCTCACCGACGGCCACGAAAGCTTCGCACTTGGCACCGATTATTTTCAGAAAACCGCCGTCATCGGTGTCGCCCAGCACGCTCACCGAGTCGATCTCGGTACCATGAAGTTCTTTATTGTCGTCCAGAAAACCGTAGACGACCACGCTGTTGCGCTGAAAAATATCGAGCGCCTGGCGGCCCAAAGCCCCCGCGCCAAAAATAAGTACCGGATTTTCCACGATCAATTTAGAATGATAGAGTGAGTGAATGAATGACGGCGTGGTGCCCCGAGTCGGTCGCCGTGCGGTGAATATTGCTTTTGCAAAAAAGTGTTGGAGCAAGCGATAGCCCATTCTATCATTCGCTCATTCACTCATTCAAGATTATTTTTACAGGAACGTCAGCCTGAACACGAACGGACTCCCGTACGGTGAGATGTTACGTCCGCTGGTAGGATTGAGCTGGCTGTCGTAGGATAAATTGTACAGAGCCGTCATGTGAATACTGTGCGTGAATCGCCCGCCCAGGGGCTGGGTGTAGGCAGCGCCGATGAGTGGTGAGCCGAGCCAGGTACGCTCGAATCGGCTTTCGAAATTGTTGTAGTACCTCACGTTGAGCCCTTCGTACTCGGCCTGTAGCGTGATGATCGGTAGGGGCGTGTTGTACATCAAAAATATTCGTCCGCCGTAACTACTGTTGGTGACACGACGGCTGGGCCCACCGATGTAGGAGCGATAGCTGGTCATCATGTACGTGGGGCCCGCGCCCACCAGCAGGTTATTGGTAAGGTTGAGCCCGGCCATCGGCGACAGGTTGATATTGATGAAAGTACCCAGGTTCAATCCAAAGCTTCCGCCCAGCCGCAGGCGCTCCGTGATGGACAGCGGCAGGCGGTCCTTACCGTCGCGTACGGCAGGCGGGTTGCGCTCCTCAGTGTCAGGAATTACGATGGTACTCTTGCGCTCTTGTCCGCGCAGCGTATCTTTTTTATAATAGTCTTCATTATTCTGGGCAAAGGCCGTTGGGCCATGGCTCAGAATACCGGAAAACACCAATAGAAGCAGGAAAAACCTTTTCATATCAAAAACGATTACTAAATTTACTCAACCATCACAACGCCAAAAACCTAGCCTTTGGTTTTTTTTCGGACCAAAGACCTACCCTCACCCTATTATCCTGCCATGCACTACCGTATCGCTGTGCCTGATCCCGACGCCCACTTTGTGGAGATCACCTGCACGCTGGACACCCACAGCCAGGCCAGCCTCGCACTACAGCTACCCGCCTGGCGGCCTGGCCGCTACGAGATTCAGAACTTTGCCCGCAACATCCAGAAGTTGGAGGCGCGCGGCAGCTCAGGTACCCCGCTCAGCGCGCGCAAAACTACCAAAGATCGCTGGGAAGTAGCCACGGCAGACGAAGAAACCCTGGTAATAACCTATAACTATTACGCCACGATCCAGAATGCGGGTAGCAGCTACGTCGACAATACCTTGTGGTATCTCAATTTTATCAACCTCGCGCTCTACGCCGTCGGGCGCGCCGATGAGCCTTGCGTGGTGGAGTTGGATATGCCTGACGACTTCAAGATCGCCTGTGGACTGGCTCCGGCCGATCAGCCCCACGTACTGCTGGCCGACGATTACTACCAGTTGGTCGACAGTCCGCTGCTGGCCTCGGCCACGCTGCACCATGAGCAGTACGAAGAAACGGGCGTTCGGTTCAATGTATGGATGCACGGCAATCTGCATCCCAACTGGAAGCGCATCCGCCGCGATTTTGCGGCCTTTTCGCGGGAACAAATTGCTACCATGGGTGAGTTTCCTGAGCCGGAATACCACTTTATCAATCTGATTCTGCCGACCGCTTTTTACCACGGCGTCGAGCACCGCAACTCCACGATGGTGGTACTTGGACCCGACGACGAGGGCGAAGGCCTGTACGGCGACCTGCTGGGCGTGAGTTCGCACGAGCTTTTTCACGCCTGGAACGTAATACGGATTCGGCCCAAGGAACTGCTACCCTACGATTTCACTAGAGAAAACTACTTCAATACCTGCTTCGTGGCCGAGGGCTGCACGACCTACTACGGCGATTTCTTCCTCCGCCGCTCGGGCGTGTTCGACGATGCGGCCTACGTCAAGGAATTGCAGGTGTACATGAAACGGCATTTCGAGCATAGCGCCCACGCCGCGCAATCGCTGCTCGAATCGTCGTGGGACCTGTGGCTCGATGGCTACGACAAGAGCATCCCCAACCGCAAGGTATCGGTGTACCACAAGGGCGCGCTGGTAGCGCTGATTTTGGATTTATTTATTAGAAAAAAATACGACCACGAGCGCTCGCTCGACGACGTGATGCGGCAGCTTTGGACCCGTTTCGGCAAGCCTTTCGTAGGCTATACTTACCAGGATTACAAGAACATTGCGGTGGAAGTCGCCGGCGAGCCGCTCGACTGGTACTGGCTCGAGTGCATCGAGGGCACCGTGCCGCTGGAAGCCCGCCTCAACGAAGCGCTGGCCTTCGTGGGCCTGCAAATGACGACCTTCAGTAACGGGAATATTCAGCTCAACGTGCACGATGATGCCCGCGCCGCTTTGCAGTGGAGCCGGTGGGTGGCTCCGGTGACAGTGCACGAAACGACCCAGAATCTGACCGCTTTTTAAAGCTTATCGAATCCCGGGTCGCTCTGAATACAAGGTACTTCATGAAAGTATTAGCGCACGAAATCCCGCGCGATTACCGACTGCATCGTTTCGGGTTTCTGACCCGTCAGTTGCTCCACATCGCCGGTCGTTTCCGTTACCTTGTTGTCCTTGATCATGCCATAAACGGGCAGCATGTAATCTGCTACGAATGGCGGCGCGCCTGCCTCGGCGAGTACTTTGCGGTAGGTGGCATTGTCGGGATTGGCGTAAGTGATTTTTTCGCCCAGATGGGTCGTCAGCAGGTCGGCTACCTCAAAGTGACTGATCGACTCCGGCCCTGTCAGCTCGAACGCACGGTGTTTGTACCCATCGTCGGTGAGTAGTTTGGCAATCGAATTACCCAGGTCACGCGTCGAGACGAAGGCCGTTTTCCCTTCACCCGCCGGCACGAAAATGACCTTGCGCTGCTCGATGTTTTCGCGCTCGTAGTTGGCCATGTTTTGCATAAAGAAACCGGGACGCGCCACGCGCCAATCGAGGTCGGATTCCTTGAGCAGCGCTTCGGCTTGCGCGTGGAATGGCAGCTCTTTTAAGTCTTCCATGCCGTTGGCCGACAGATACACGACGCGATGCGGGCCATTTTCGTTGAGGAAGTTCAGGAAAGGGCTCACCAGCGCGAAAAGATCAGGGTACATAGGAGGCCCTAGCACGAAAGCGCCATCAGCTCCACTTACGAGCGTGTAGGTTGACTCGTCCTCGAAGTCAAAATGAACCGACTCTACTTGCTGGCCCCATTTTTCCTTGCTTTTTTGGGGGTGACGCGTAGCCGCCACGACGCTATGCCCGTCTGCCAACAATGCCCGTACTACTTCGGTACCGACCGATCCGGTCGCGCCGGTAATAAAATACTTTGCCATAACTTTAAATTGTTTTTGTTTGAAAATAATGCTTCAAAAGTCCGAATGTTGGTATACTTTTGCAAGTAGGTACAGAAAAGTGGGGTAATGATAAAAAAGTTAGTAATGTTAATAATCAGTGCTTTATGACAGAAAATAATAGTAATATTCTTCAAGAGCAATTATCAGACACAGAATTCTGCCCCGTCATGACGACGATTGGCATCATTGGTGGTAAGTGGAAGCCCGGAATTTTGTGGGTACTTCGGCAGCAACGCGTGATGCGTTTCGGAGAGTTGAAAAGGCAAATTCCGGCGATCTCCCAGAAGGTACTCGCCCAACAATTGCGGGAGTTGGAGGAAGCCGGTATCGTGCATCGTGAAATCTTCGCAGAAGTACCGCCACGCGTCGAGTACCAGGTGACGGAGTACGGCGAGAGCCTCATGCCGGTTCTGAACGAAATGGCGCAATGGGGACTGGAACACGCCAAACTCGACGCGACATCATGAACAAAATTCCTTCATTTCTCCCTGGATTCTTTTTAAGAGCAATCCTACTGTTACTCCTCGCAAGTTGCCAATCCACCCGCACCGTCACCTTCCTGCACATCAATGACGTGTACGAAATCGCGCCGCTCGACAACGGCAAGGCGGGCGGGCTAGCGCGGGTAGCCTACGTCCATAAACAACTGAAAAAAGAAAACCCCGAAGGTACTTTCTTCGTACTGGCGGGTGATTTTCTGAGCCCATCGGTAATAGGTACTTTGAAGTACCAAGACGAACGCATCAAGGGTCGGCAGACGGTCGACGTACTGAACGAGGCCGGACTGGACTACGTGACGTTCGGCAACCACGAGTTCGATTACGACGACGATGCCCCCACCACCCTGAACCAGCGGCTAGACGAGTCGAAATTCCGCTGGACTGGCGCCAATGTAGCGCAGCGCGCGGGCAGCAAAACGATACCTTTCCGGCAAGCGGGTACCGACATTCCGGCCTCCGTAGTGCTCACCAACGGCAAGGTACGCGTTGGGCTGTTCGGAATTTGTATTCCGATCAATAAGGATTACGTACAAATAACCGGTCCCATCGACGCCGCCCGCCGCGCTTACGACGACCTGAAACCCCGCACCGACGCCGTGGTGGCGCTCACCCACCTCAACATCGCCGACGACCGCCGCCTCGCCGCGCAGGTACCCGGCCTGGCGCTCGTCATGGGCGGTCACGACCACGACCACATGCTGGTGCAGGAAGGCAAAGTACCCATCGCCAAGGCCGACGCCAACGCCAAAACGGTGTACATCCACCGCCTTCGCTTCGACCGTCGAAATCGTTTCGTCGGCCTGGACTCGGAGCTGAAAACCATCGACGAAACCATCCCCGAAGATTCCGCGACCGCCGCCGCCGTGATGCGCTGGCAGGGTATCGCCGACGCTAGTTTCCGGGCCCAGGGCTTCGACCCCTATGAGGTAGTTTACACCACGCCCGTACCCTGGGACGGCCGCGAAAAAACCATCCGCCGCGAACATGGTACCCTCACGACGCTCATCGCGCAGAGTATGTTCGAGGCCTTTCCGGGCAGTGACGCGGCGGTGTTCAACGGTGGCTCCATTCGGGTCGATGATGTACTGGAGGGGCCGATTTCACAATATGACATCGTGCGCATACTGCCCTACGGTGGCGGTATCTCGCAAGCCAGCATGACGGGCGACCTGCTGTACAAGGTACTCGAAGCCGGCCGACTCAGCCGCGGCAAGGGTGGTTTTCTGCACCACGCCAATGTCCGCTACGACGACACGGCCAAGGCCTGGTACATCGGTGATCAGCTTCTTGACAAAACGCGGACGTACAAAGTAGTACTGCCCGATTTTCTGCTTACAGGTAAGGAGTTCGGCATGAGTTTTCTGATCCCGACCCATCCGGGCATCGTGCCGCCCATCGTCTCGCCCGCCGATCCCGATCCCCGCGCTGACGTGCGGAAAGTTTTTATTGATTTTCTAAAAAAACCGTAGGGGCGAACCTGTATGTTCGCCCGACTTTGAAATACCTGAAACCCAATCTCATGAAATCCGCTATCACGCTATTCCTGCTCCTGTTCCTGACCGGCACCACTTTCGCCCAATCCTGGCTGATCGGGCCTTTCAAAAAACATAATGCTGACAATCCAGTACTTACCCCACTGGAAACCAGCACGTTCGATTGTCCGGTACGGGGCGAGACGGTAAATTGGGAGGCCAAGGACGTTTTCAACCCGGCGGCCATCGTGCGCGACGGCCAGATTTTCCTGATCTACCGCGCCGAAGACAGGGTAGGCAAGTACAACGGTACTTCGCGCATCGGGCTGGCCACGAGCCGCGACGGCGTGCATTTCAAGCGGATGCCGCAGCCGGTTTTTTATCCCGACAATGATTTCATGAAAAAATACGAGTGGGAAGGCGGCATCGAGGACCCGCGCGTGGTCGAGACAGAAGACGGGCAGTACCTGATGACCTACACCGCCTACGACGGCGACCTGGCGCGACTGTGCGTGGCGATGTCGCCCGACCTGATGCAGTGGAAAAAGCACGGCTTGGCGTTCAGTGATTTCAACAAAGAGCGCGGCGAAGATCAGTGGTCCAAATCGGGCTCGATCGTGTGCCGCCGGGAGGGCAGCAAGCTCATTGCCACCAAAATCGACGGCAAGTACTGGATGTACTGGGGTGATAAGCAGCAAATGTTCATCGCGGCCTCCGACGACCTCATCGATTGGCGTCCGCTCACGATGGACGACGGCAGCTTGAAAGGCGTCGCCGCCTACCGCCCCGGCAGCTTCGACTACCGCGTACTGGAACCGGGCCCGCCCGCACTCATTACGCCCAAGGGCATTGTACTGATTTATAATGGCATGAACGACGCCAAAAATGGCGACACTTCCCTGCCCGATGGTACCTACGCCGCCGGGCAATTCCTCTTCGACGCCCAGGCCCCCGACCGCCTCGTCGACCGTTCCAAAAGCTACTTCATGAAGCCCGATCAGCCCTACGAGATTACGGGACAGATTAACAACGTGACGTTCCTGGAATCGATGGTACCCTACCGCGGGCGCTGGTGGCTGTACTATGGTACCGCCGATTCCAAGATTGCCGTGGCGTCGGCGGTGTTGAAGTAGGTTGTTTATTTGTTTATTTGTTTATTTGTTTATTTGTTTATTTGTTTATGGGCAATTCATTTCCAGTACTTTTGTTTTGTTGTAATGATAAATATTGATGAAATAAAATGGATAATTACGCCTCTTTTCATCCCAATATTTATCTTTTTACTGGCGCTAATCTTTTATTTCAATCAGCCGAAAAAGCGGAATTTATAGTATGGATACAGAACCAGATCATTACAGATAAACCAAGATACCTGGCTGATTTCCAATGGAATAGTAGCCAAAACCATGTTGGCCATCTATATCTTTGTATTATTCTCGATGGTTTTGTTGATTTTTGTATTAGACAAATCTGGCATTAGAAACCTATTTGGTAGCTTGGAGAATTTTTATCTAATATCAACCCTTTTTTCAATTATAATAATTACGGTTCCGATTGCTGTGGCAGAGTATAAGATGAAAGAATTATTTGACGATAAAGGAAAGAGAAATTGATGCATTACATGATTAAACAAATAAACCCTTCCTAAACAAATAAACAAGAACATGACCATCGAAGTATGCGCCTACTCCCTTGAATCTTGTCTGAATGCTGAACGCGCCGGAGCCAGCCGCGTAGAGCTTTGCGCTGGGCTGGGCGAGGGCGGTACCACGCCCAGCGCGGGGATGATTGCCGCCGTGCGGGAGAAAATCAATATTGGGCTGCACGTCATGATTCGGCCACGGGGCGGCGATTTTGTTTATGACGATTTGGAAATAAATATCATGCGCCGCGACATCGACATCGCCAAAACCCTCGGAGCCGATGGCGTAGTACTTGGTGTATTGCTGCCCAACGGCGAAGTGGATGTACCCCGCACCCGCGAATTGGTGGCGGTTGCCAAGCCACTGGACGTCACCTTTCACCGGGCGTTCGACCTGACGCCCGACCCGCTGGCGGCGCTGGAAGCGGTCATCGCGACCGGGGCCAAACGCATTCTGACGTCCGGGCAGCGGGCGACGGCCTTTGAGGGAATAGAATTATTTCCCGCGCTGGTGTCCAAGGCACAAGGACGCATCGAAATTATGCCGGGCAGCGATGTGTCGTTGGACAATGCCGCCGCGCTGGCCGCTACGGGCGTGAACGCACTGCACATGACGGGCAAGGTGTTCAGGCCCGCGCGGCAGACCTACTTTCCGGCGGATGTTTCGATGGCGGGCGAAATTCCCGACGAGCGCAGCGTCATGTACACCGACGAAGCGCGGGTGGCGGCGGTGGTATCCCTTTTAGCGTAGAAAAAATACTATCTTCGGCCCGGTTTTCACGGGCTGGAAGCCCGTACCACAAATTCATTCTGTTGCATGAAGTACCTGAAAGCTTTTCTGAGCGTCGGGCTGGTCATCGGACTGGTCTACGCGCTCAGCCGTCCCTGGGGCGTCGTTCCGGCGCTGGGACCTTTTATTAGTCCATACACGGGGTTTTGGCAAAATGGCGCGGTACCTTACGCCGAGTACTTCGGTGACCGCGAACTCGAACTGGACAGCTTGCGCGAAGAGGTCACCATCCGCTTCGACGATGTGGGTGTTCCCCACATTTTTGCCAAAAACAACTATGACCTCTACTATGCGCAGGGCTACGTGACGGCCCGCGACCGGCTTTGGCAGATGGACCTGCAAACCCGCGCCGCCGCCGGTCGGCTGTCCGAAGTGCTAGGCTCGCGCACCATCGAGATGGACCGCAAGGCGCGGCGCATGGGGATGGGCTACGGTGCCGAAGTGAACCTGCAGAGTACCATGAGCTATCCCGCCTCGCGCGATGCGCTGCTGGGGTATACGGCTGGCGTCAACGCCTACATCGAACAACTTTCGGCTCGGACCCTGCCCATCGAGTACAAGCTGCTGGGTTACGAGCCCGAGTCCTGGACGCCGATCAAGTGCATGTACATGCTCGAACAAATGACGCTCACGCTGGCGGGCCGGTCCGACGATCTGGCGATGTCGAACCTGCTGAAATCATTGGGACAGGAAACAATGAATGATCTGTTTCCCGACTACCCCAAGTTGCAGGAAAGCCCGATCATTCCGGTGGGTACGCCCTGGAATTTTGTCAAGAAACCGATTCCCGTCCCCGTCGAAGGCGGGGCCGTGGCCGATTCGACTGGTACAGCCCTACCCGCCGTTCCGCTTTCGGAGCCGATGGTGGAAGGACTGGGTAGTAACAACTGGGCCATTGCCGCCCGCAAGTCGGCGACGGGCTACCCGATTCTATCGAACGATCCTCACCTGGAATTGACGCTGCCGTCGATCTGGTACCAGGTACAACTGCACTCACCCGACATGAACGTCTACGGCGTGTCGCTGCCGGGTATTCCGGGCGTGGTGATTGGCTTCAACCAAAACGTGGCCTGGGGCGTGACGAATGTCGACGCCGATGTGCTGGATTTGTATAAAATCCAGTTTCGTGACTCGACCCATGCCGAGTACCGCTACAACAACCAATGGCGCAAAACGCGTAAGCGCCTGGAAATGATCGCCGTCAAGGGTACCCGCGACACGATTCGGGAAATGGTGATTTTCACCCACCACGGTCCGGTGATCAACTACGAAGGTGAGGAGAACTACAGCGGCCCCAACCTGGCCGTGCGTTGGATCGGCCACGAGCCGGGCAATAATTTCAGGACGTTTTACGAGCTCAACAAAGCCCGCAACTACGACGACTACCGCCGGGCAATGACGCATTACGTCGGTCCGGCGCAGAACTTTGTTTTCGCCGACAACAGCAAAAACATTGCGATCACGGTCAACGGCAAGCTACCGCTCAAACGCATGGAGCAAGGCAAGTACCTGCTCGACGGCAGCCGCCCGGCCGACGACTGGCAGGGCTGGATTCCGACGGCGCAGAATCCGATGGTCAAGAATCCGCAGCGGGGTTACGTGAGCTCCGCCAATCAGCATTCCACCGACCCCACCTACCCTTACTACATCAATTGGCGGATGGCGCCTTCGGAGCGGGCGATCCGCATCAACGAGCGGCTCGAAGCCATGACCCAGGCTACGGCCGACAGCTTCCGGGTACTGCAGAACGACAACTACAGCATCCTGGCCCGCACGATGCTGCCCACACTGCTCGACTACCTTCGCACTACTCCCCTGGGTCCGCAGCAGAAGGCCGCTTTTCAGGTATTGGAAAGTTGGGACAAAGTGAATAGCCCTAAGGCGATTGCACCCGCCATATTCGAAGAATGGATCGGGGTGCTGAACAACGCCATTTGGGGCGACGAGCTTTACTCTGATAAGGGCGCTTACCGCTACCCCACCCGCGACCGCACCGAGTACCTGCTTCTGAAGCAACCCGACGCCCGCTGGTTCGACAACGTCAGAACGCCCGCCAAAGAGACGGTAGCCGATATCGTGTTGCAAAGCTACCGCGCCGCGCTCGACACGCTTACCGCGCGCCACGGACCCATCAGCCCCACCTGGGAGTGGGCCAACGTGAAGGACACCGAAATTGTGCACCTCAGCCGTGCGCTGAAGCCCTTCAATTCACTGCCCATTCGCAACGGTGGGGGTAGCAGCGTGGTCAATGCGACCACGCACCACCATGGTCCGTCGTGGCGCATGGTGGTAGAGCTGGGTCCCGAACCACGCGCTTACGGGCTGTACCCCGGCGGTCAGTCGGGCAATCCGGCGAGTCCGCTGTACACGAGTATGGTGGCCAAATGGGAAGAAGGCGAGCTCAACGAGCTCCTGTACCTCAAAACTGCCGACGAAACAAACGCCCGCCTGCAGTCTACCTGGACCCTCAAAAAAAACTAATCCATGCGCCCGATAACCAATTACTTTATTATTCTTGTCGCTACCGCGTTGCTGCAATTGTTCCTGCCGTGGTGGGTGATTGCCCTGGTACCTTTCTTGGTATGCATGTGGCGGTCGCATCATGCCGGCACCGCCTTTTCGGTGAGCCTGGCGGCAGTGTCGACCGTGTGGCTCGCGTATGCTACCTTCATCCACCGGGCCACGCAGGGCAGCATGTCTAACCGCATCGCTGACCTTTTCAACTTATCGAGTGGGCTGTCGCTGATGTTTACGGTCACGCTGCTGAGCGGAGTGGTGGCCGGTCTCGCCGGGCTGGCGGGCTACTACGTGCGGCAGTTGTTCGCACAAGAGCGCATCGTCGACCGCGCAAGCCCGCAAACTCCATAATTTTCGACTTCATGTTTAGGGCTTGATTTACAAATCCCTATCTTTGCGCCTTTATTTAGGTATTAGGTTGTTAGAAATTAGGTTGTTAGGTCCGCTGACTATCTGCTTTTCAACTACTTAATATACTCCTGCCTAACGCCTAACAACCTAATACCTAACAACCCAAAGATGAACAACAATACCTCTTTAATCTGGAATGCGATCCTGACCGTGGCCGTCATCGTACTGGCTTTTTTACATTTTTCGGGTGGCCGATCGAGTAACCCGCTCTCAGGTACCGACTCGACGGGCGTCAATGGCCGCCAATTGGTATATGTTCAAATCGATTCGCTGCTTAAAAACTACACCTACTTCGAAGATACCCGCAAGGACCTTGAAAGCAAGCGCTACCAGCTGGAAAACGACCTGTCGAACCGCGGCCGTTCGCTGGAAAACGAAATTCAGTTTTTCCAGAAGAAAGCCCAAACCATGACCCTCGACCAAGCTCGCTCGACCGAGGCACAGCTTGGCAAGAAGCAGCAGGACCTGATCGCTTACCGTGACCGCGCGGCCCAGACATTGCAACAGGAAGAAGCCGACAAGAACGCCGAGCTTTACGAAAACATCTATAAGTACATCGACCAGTACAATAAGGACAACGACTACCAGTTTGTGCTCGGCTACTCCAAAGGCGGCGGCATCCTGTACGCCAACCCTACCCTGGACGTGACCCAGAAAATGATCGAAGGTCTGAACAAAGATTACGCGGATAAAAATAAAGGTGAGGCGAAAAAGGATTCTACGGAAGTGAAGAAGTAGGATTTGGATTTCTTCAAAGCTATTCATCAAGAAAGGCCACTCAAATGAGCGGCCTTTCTTTGTAACGTAACAATCTAATTCAAGGCGGTCTGCGACCGCCATGTTTTCGCATCACACCCGACTCGAAGTCAGCTTCGCACCCAGGTACTCGCGGTTCATGCGGGCGATGTTTTCCATCGAGATTTGCTTGGGGCATTCGGCGGAGCAGGCACCGGTGTTGGTGCAGGCGCCGAAGCCTTCGGAGTCCATTTGGGCCACCATCTTCTCGGCGCGGAGGCGTCGCTCGGCCTGGCCTTGCGGCAGGAGCGCGAGTTGTGAAATTTTGGCTGAGGTGAACAGCATCGCGGACGAGTTTTTGCAAGCCGCCACGCAGGCACCGCAACCAATGCAGGCCGCCGCCATGAAGGCCTCGTCGGCATTTTCCTTGGCGATAGGTGTACTGTTGGCGTCGCGGGCATTGCCCGTGTTGATCGATACGAAGCCCCCGGCCGAAATAATGCGGTCGAAGGCCGCGCGGTCCACGACCAGGTCTTTCATAACCGGGAAGGCGACCGAGCGCCAGGGTTCGATCACGATGGTATCGCCATCACTGAACGAACGCATGTGCAACTGGCAGGTCGCCACGCCCGCCAACGGACCGTGCGGACGGCCGTTGATGTGCATGGCGCACGAACCGCAAATGCCTTCGCGGCAATCGTGGTCGAACGCAATGGGCTCCTTGTTATCATGAATCAACTGCTCGTTGAGTACATCGAACATTTCCAGAAAGGACATATCGGGTGAAATGCCTTCCAGAGGGTAGGTTTCAAGACTACCCTCTGTATCTTTATTTTTCTGCCGCCACACTTTCAGCGTGAGGCTCATGTTTTCTGCTGACATAGCTTTTGGGGTGTGTTTGGGTGACGATGGACTGTCTGTTTATTTGTTTATGGGTTTATTTGTTTAGCTCTTGCTTAGACACTTTACGAGTTTGCCATTGCTTTAATAACCGACAGGCTAAACAAATAAACCTCTAAACCCCTAAACAATTACTTATAGCTTCGCTGGGCGATTTTGATATTCTCGTATTCCAGTTCCTCTTTGTGGAGCTGCCATTGGCTTTCGCCAGTGTTTTCCCAGGCGGACACGTACATGTAGTTCTCGTCGTCGCGGGTGGCTTCGCCTTCTTCGGTCTGGAATTCCTCGCGGAAGTGACCGCCGCAGGATTCGTCGCGGTCGAGGGCGTCGACGCACATCAGTTCGCCGAGTTCCATGAAGTCAGCCACGCGACCGGCTTTGTCAAGCTCAGGATTGAGCTCATCGGGGCCGCCCATCACGCGGACGTCTTCCCAGAAACGCTTTTTCAGGGCGCGGATTTCCTGAATCGCTGATTCCAGATCCTTGGCATTGCGCGACATACCGCACTTGTCCCACATGATCTTGCCCAACTCGCGGTGGAAATGCTCGGGCGAAGTGTTACCCTGGATTGAGAGCAGTTTGGTAATCTTGTCTTTTACATCTTTCTCCGCCTCGTCGAAGGCCGGATGATCGGTTGGAATCTCACCCGTCCGAATTTCGCCGGCCAGGTAGGCGCCCAGCGTGTAAGGAATCACGAAGTACCCATCGGCCAGTCCCTGCATCAGTGCCGAAGCGCCGAGGCGGTTGGCCCCGTGGTCGGAGAAATTTGCTTCGCCGAGGGCGTAGAGTCCGGGTACGGTAGTCATGAGGTTATAATCGACCCACAGGCCACCCATCGTGTAGTGCACGGCGGGGTAAATTCGCATGGGTACTTTGTAGGGATCTTCACCTGTAATCTGCTTGTACATATCGAACAGGTTGCCGTACTTTTCTTTCACGACCTCCTTGCCCATCTCGCGGATTTGCTCGTCGGTAGGATTGTCGATATTGTTTTTGTTGGCTTCGCCGAGTCCGTAGCGGTTGATGGCCGCCGCATAATCGAGGTACACCGCCATTTTGGAAGGCCCTACACCGAATCCCGCATCGCAACGTTCCTTGGCCGCGCGCGACGCGATGTCGCGGGGTACCAGGTTGCCGAAGGCCGGGTAGCGGCGCTCGAGGTAGTAGTCGCGCTCGGCCTCAGGAATCTCGTTGGCGGGGCGATTGTCATTTTCTTTTTTGGGTACCCAGATGCGTCCGTCGTTGCGCAGCGACTCCGACATCAGCGTCAGCTTCGATTGGTGCTCGCCCGACACGGGGATACAAGTAGGGTGAATTTGGGTAAAACATGGATTGCCAAAGAAGGCTCCCCGACGATGCGCCCGCCAGGCGGCGGTCACGTTGCAGCCCATCGCGTTGGTCGACAGGTAGAACACGTTGCCGTAACCACCCGAGCACAGCAGCACGGCGTGGGCCGAGTGCCGCTCGATTTCGCCCGTCACCAGGTTGCGGGCAATGATGCCCCGACACTTGTCGTCGATCTTGACGACGTCGAGCATTTCGTGGCGTGTGTACATCTTGATGGCCCCGATGCCGATCTGCCGCTGCAAAGCGGAGTAGGCACCCAGTAGCAGTTGCTGACCGGTTTGCCCGGCGGCATAGAATGTACGCTGTACCTGCACTCCACCGAACGAACGGTTGGAGAGCAAGCCACCATACTCGCGGGCGAAGGGAACCCCTTGCGCCACGCATTGGTCGATGATGCTACCCGATACTTCGGACAGGCGGTATACATTGGACTCGCGCGAGCGGTAGTCGCCGCCCTTTACGGTATCGTAGAAAAGTCGGTAAATCGAGTCGCCGTCGTTCTGGTAGTTCTTGGCGGCATTGATACCGCCCTGAGCCGCGATGGAGTGCGCCCGGCGGGGCGAATCCTGGAAGCAGAAGGCTTTCACTTTATAGCCCATTTCGGCCAGCGAAGCCGCCGCCGAAGCGCCCGCCAGGCCCGTGCCGACTACAATCACCTCGATGCGGCGCTTGTTGGAAGGGTTGACCAGCGGAACGGAAGATTTGAACCCGGTCCACTTGTCTTCCAGCGGTCCGGCGGGGATTTTAGAATCCAGTTTAGGTGAAGTCATGGTATAATTTTGAATGATAGAATGATAGAATGATAGAATAGGCAAGCGAGCGAAAGCAATATTCATTCACTCATTCTATCACTCACTCATTCACAATTGTTTAAGATAGAAATAAACCGGCATGGAGGCGAAGGCTATGGGGATGATGATGCCGAAGACCCAGACGCCCAGAAAGTTAAAAATCGGATTGTACTTGGGGTGGTTGGCCCCGAGGGTTTGCCAGGCAGATCGGAAGCCGTGGATCATGTGAAACGCCAGGGCGGCCATACCCAAAATATAAAAGAGTACCAGCAGCGGGTTAGCGAAGGAGGCCTCGGCCTCGCGAAACAAATCCTTTACGATTACAGTCTTGGTGGCGTTGTCGGGGCTGAGTCGCTCTTCCATCTTGCTGTTCAGCATGAAGCCGTCGGGCATTTGACGGGTGCTCAGGATGTTACCTTCGGACAAGTCGATCGTGTACTCCTTGAAAGGCAGGCTGCCGAATTTGTACTCGTACCAGAAATCGCCCATGTGTACCACTAGGTACACCAGCAGAATCGTACCCAGAATGCCCATATTACGGCTCGCCCAGGTACTCTGATTGTTTACGACTTTGTAGGTTTTCTGGCCCCGTGCCTTGCGGTTGATGTAGCCCAGGTACAAGCCATCGAAGGCATGGAGCAATATCAGTGCGTAGAGTCCGTAAGAAATCGTCTTGATAAAGGGGTTGGTGGTCATGAAGACCGTATAAGAATTGAAGGCTAAACCCTGGTCGTCTTTAAATAGTTGAAAGTTTCCGCTGACGTGCACGATGAGGAAAGTACAGAGGAAAAGGCCTGTGAGCGCCATGATAAGCTTTTTACCGATCGAACTCGATAACGTTTGGGTAAGCCACGACATAATTTAATGGAAAATTGAAAGTTGATAATTAAAAATTATCGCTGCCAGAGCCTATGGCACTGCAATCTCGGCGACCTTTCAAAGGTACGCGACAAACGAATCCGACACAACAACCGTTGTTTCTCTTTTGTAAGCAGCCCGGTTATTTATAATGATTTTAAGTTTTTGGGCTACCTTATGAATCTAACCCGCTGTGCCGAAAATTTGTTTTGCTGCAAATTAATAAAAAAGCCGCATTACGACGGCTATTGGCTATCTTGACCCCGAAAACCGTCCCAAGTACACCTTTTTTTGATCCTTTTTCGTTCAAGCTTAGTAATCAATACAGTCAAGCATCCTCATTTCATGCGATCACCGATACGTTCCGTACTTTTCTTACTCTTTGCTTTACTAGCTTTCCAGCGTGCCCACGCCACCCACGTGCGGGCGGGCGAAATCACCGCCAAGCGTATCTCGACTACTTCCCTGACTTACGAAATTACGTTCACGGGTTATTTCGATGTAGAGGGTGGTAAGCCTGCGGCCGACAGTCAAGACGACGTGAAGTTTTTTGTGAACAACGACGGCCCGATCTCGGTGCCGCGCGACCGCGCCAAGCTCCGCAACATCGGCAACAATACCACGATCAACGTCTATACCTTTATCTATACCTTCCCGGCGCCCGGCGATTTCCAGATTTCGACCAACCTCGACAACCGGAATGCCAACGTCCTTAACATCGGTCCGCCGCCTACTACTAATCTCAGCTTTTTGGTACGCAGTACACTGCGCATCAGAAGTAGCCAAGGCCTGAACCGTACTCCCGTGCTGCTCAACGCGCCCGTCGATATTGCGGCTGTGGGGCAGCGTTACATTCACAATCCCGGCGCTTTCGACGCCGATGGCGATAGCCTCGCCTACCGCCTGACAATACCGCAGAAGGGCTCCTCGGACCGGCCCAACGGCGTGGATGTGGAATACGTGGACCCCAATGTGGTGACGCCCGTCGGCCCGAAGGAAAACGGGCAGTTTCCTTCCACTTTCAGCATCGACCCCCTGACCGGCGATCTGGTATGGGACGCGCCATCCATTCCGGGACTGTACAACGTGGCCTTCGTGGTGGAAGAATGGCGCAATGGCGTCAGAATCGGTGAAATCGTGCGTGATATGCAGATCATCGTGCTGGATGCCAACAACGACCGGCCCCGGCTAGACTCCATTCCCGACCTCTGCGTGGAAGCGGGTTCGCTGATTCAGCAGGCCATCAAGGCACTCGACAAAAACGGAGACCCGCTCATCCTGACCAGTACCGGCGGGGTGTACCAGAGCGACCTCATCGACCCGCGGGTGGCGGAGTTTCTGCTCAACCAGCCTAACCCCAGCGGACCGGGGCAGGCCGGGGCGGTGTTCCGCTGGCAAACCAGTTGCGACCACATCCGGGTCGAGCCTTACGACGTACTCTTCAAAGTAGTGGACACCCCCCGGCCCGGCTTCCCGAATCCTTCACTGTTCAGGCAGCTAGCCGATATTCGTAGTCTTAAGATCAGGGTATACGGTCCCAAGCCCAAAAATTTGAGAGCTGTGCCATCCACCGCCAACGGCGCGCGCGCTTTCCAGCTGACCTGGGATGCTTACGCCTGCCAGATTCCGGGCGCTCAGACGGTCATCTATCGCAAAGAGGGCTGCTCAGACTATGAAGCCTCCGCCTGCCAACCCGGCTTGCCGGTCGGGCTGGGCTATACCGAAATCGGTCGCGTGCCGGTAGGTACCAATATGTTCCTCGATTCGGCCAGTACCCCGGGACTGCGGCGGGGCGTTCAGTACAGCTACCGGCTCGTGGTGCTATTCCCGAGGCAGGGATCAAACATCGCAGAGCCCGGCTACCTCAACGGTGGCGGCAGTAGCTTGCCATCGTCGGAGTTTTGCCTGGA
This sequence comes from uncultured Cytophagales bacterium, assembly GCA_963803495.1. Lineage (GTDB taxonomy): Bacteria > Bacteroidota > Bacteroidia > Cytophagales > Spirosomataceae > Persicitalea. The sequence goes on along the minus strand of CAWDMP010000002.1, from coordinate 3,764,526 downwards.
TTTGCCATTACTCGTTCCGGTCATTACCAACGTGACCGTCGATTCAACCAGTACCACCCGCGGCCAGATCACCGTCAGGTGGACCCGGCCCGTCGGGCTCGATCCGAGCCAACTCACCGGCCCGTCGCAGTACCGGTTGTTCCGTGCCACCGGGCTCACTGGTACCAACTTCACGCTGGTCACTACGATCAACACCCAGCTCGAGCCTGGCCAGCCCGACACGCTGTTTGTGGATAGGAACCTCAATACGACGGACAGCGCCTACCGTTACCGGCTTGAATACTACTTTACGCAAAATGGCTCCCTGACCAAGCTCGACACCAGCGAACCCGCCAGCAGTGTGCGGTTATCGCAAGGGCAGGCGCAGTCGAGGGTGGTGCGGTTGGAGTGGGTGGCCAATGTACCCTGGAAAAATACCAACCAGCGCCACCGCGTCTACCGCGAAGTGCCGGGCCGGAAGGGTACTTTCAACCAGATCGCCGAAGTAGCCGTGACCGACCCGGCGACTTTTGTCTACACCGATGACGGCACCGACCGCTTTGCGCCCGACGGCACGGCCAGCGTCACGCTCTCGCCCGACTCGACCTATTGCTACCGCGTCGAGACGGTGGGTACTTACAACAACCCGCGCATCAGACCGGCACTTTTGCTGAACTTCTCGCAGGTGATTTGCGTCACGCCCACCGACTCCACCAGGCCTTGCCCGCCTGAGTTGAGTCTCGACACGCTGGACTGCAGCCAACTGGCACCCGATGCTTTCTGCAATCAGACCACCTTCACCAACAACCTGTCGTGGACCTACCCGGCCACCAACGCGCAGGGCGGCAACTGCGATCCCAACATCGTGAAGTATAACATCTACTATGGCCGCTACGCCGACGAAACGCCGGCGCTGCTGACGTCGATCGTGCCGCCGCCCACGCCGCCCGCCACTACCTATGCCCATACCGGACTGAGCTCGTTTGCGGGTTGCTACTATGTCACAGCGGTCAACCGCTTTGGGAAGGAGAGTGCGCCCAGCAACACGGTCTGTAAGGACAATTGCCCGCAGTTTGCTTTGCCGAACGTCTTTACGCCCAACGGCGACGGTACCAACGATACGTTCGGGCCACTGAGTTGCCCGGCCTTCATCGAGACCGTCACCTTCACGGTGTACAATCGCTGGGGCGCCAAGGTCTACGAAAGCACAGGCACGGAGCTCAGCTGGGACGGTAAGTCGACCAACGGTCAGGATCTGGCCGCGGGCCAGTACTTCTACGAAGTTTCGGTTACGTTCCAGTCGGTGGTGCGGCCGGGCCAGCCGTTGGTACTCAAAGGCTGGATTCAACTGCTGCGCTGATGAACGTGGTCTACTTCGACGGCGTGTGCAACCTGTGCAACGCCGTCGTCAATTTTCTGATCGATCAGGACAAGGAAGGCAAGCTGAAATTTGCCTCCCTCCAGTCGGAGGCTGGCGAGGCCATGCTACACCAGCTAGGACTGTCGACGGAATCGTACGACAGCTTTATTTATAAGAAGGGCATGACGAAGTATTTCATAAAAGTACCGCTGCGCTTCAGGTACTGGCGACGCTGGGCGGCGGCTGGAAAGTACTTGCCCATACACTCATCCTCTTTCCCCGTCCCCTCCGCGACTGGGTCTACACCAAAATATCTCAGAACCGCTACCAATGGTTTGGTGAGCGCAACCAATGCCGGATACCTACGCCGGAATTGCGAGAGCGATTTGTGGAATAATTTTGACGGGATGAGTGAATGATAGTAAGTGTCGAAATGAGTGAATAATGCTTACTTTGACGTCCCTTTATTCTATCATTCAAAATTCTATCATCGCACGGGCGACCCCGTCAAAATTGAATATGAAAGCATACATCTTCCCCGGCCAAGGCTCCCAGTTTGTGGGTATGGGCCACGACTTGTACCAAAACTCGGCGCGCGCCAAAGCATTGTTCGAGGAGGCCAACGGCATCCTGGGCTTCGACCTTACCAAAGTGATGTTCGAAGGTACCGACGAGGACCTTATGCAAACCAATGTCACGCAGCCGGCCATCTTTTTACATTCGGTGGTACTGGCGGCCGTAACCGACGACTTCTCGCCCGACATGGTGGCGGGACACTCGCTGGGCGAGTTTTCGGCGCTGGTCGCGGCGGGCGGACTATCCCTGGCCGATGGCCTGAAGCTAGTGAGCCAGCGCGCCGATGCCATGCAGCAGGCTTGCGAGCGCGAGCCCTCCACGATGGCCGCCATCCTGGGGCTGAGGTGATGCCGTGATCGAGGAAATTTGTGCTTCGATTACCGATGAAGTCGTCGTTCCGGCCAACTACAACTGTCCCGGACAAGTCGTGATTTCGGGTAGTGCGGAAGGCATCCGCATCGCCTGCGAAAAAATGAAAGAAGTAGGGGCCAAACGCGCCCTGCCCCTACCCGTCGGTGGGGCCTTTCACTCGCCGCTCATGGAGCCTGCCAGATCGCAGCTGGCGCGGGCTATCGCCGTGACGCCGTTGCAGGCTCCACGCTGCCCAATCTACCAGAACGTAACGGCGGCTCCCTCGACCGACGTCGAGACGATCAAAGCCAACCTTATCGCCCAGCTCACCGCCCCGGTCCGCTGGACGCAATCCGTGGAAGCGATGGTACGTGACGGGGCCGATTCGTTCGTCGAATGTGGACCCGGCAAGGTACTGCAGGGACTGGTCAGAAAAATCGCGTCGGATGTCGAAGCCAGCGGTCTTTAAATTTTTTCAATTAAAGCTTGACAAAGAAGGATAGAGACTTTACTTTTGCACCACCATTTCAGGAATTGGCAGGTGGTGTAAAGGTAGCACAGGAGATTTTGGTTCTCTTAGTCAGGGTTCGAATCCTTGCCCGCCAACTACAAAATGTGAAACCCCCGCTCGGATAATTCGAGCGGGGGTTTCTTTTTTACATCCTCCCGGCTGATCCTACCCCGTTTATTTTGGCTGGTAGCGGATTAGCGTACTTGTCACCCGCACCTACCTCAACGAAAACCGTCTAGTAACTATTTATTTAGAATAATTTGGACAAGTACACATTTTTCGTACCTTGGTGACCAATTTGTGAGAAATTTACAGATTTTACTTCAAAATCCGTCATTCTCTTCTCTTCCTCAATACCTATTATACACTACTAAAACACTCGTAAAAATGGCAACTACCGCAGTAGCAGAAGCGAAAGCAAAGGCAAAAGTAAAGAAGCGTGACCGGGAGCGCACCAAAGGTAAAATCTTGAAATCGGTGGGTAAAGTCATCGAAAAGTACGGTACCGAAAAGGTAGGCGTCAACCTCATTGCCCGCGAGGCGGGTGTCAATAAGGTGTTGATCTACCGTTACTTCGGTGGTGTCGATGGGCTTATGGAGCAATACGTCAAAACGGGCGAGTACACTTCTACGTCGAGCTACGACTACATTGATAGCATGGAGACGCCCGCGCCCGAAAAGCGCGCCGAAGCCTGGGCCAAAGTGCTCAAGACGGCTATTCACGACCTGCGTAGCCGCAAAGCCACCCGCGAACTCATTCGCTGGGAGATTGGCGTAGGCAAGCCCGTATTATCCGACGCCCGCAACGACGTGGGGGCCAAAATGATCGAGAAGATAGGTGACATTCCCGGTTACCCCGATACGAACGCCCTGGTGGCTGTGCTCATGGCGGGAATCTACCATCTCACCGTTTCGGCCGACTACCGTGACAAAATGATGAACGTCGATCTTCAGTCCGAAGAAGGCTGGGACCGCATCGAAAAAGTGGTCGTCGACACCATCATGTGCCTCAATAAGTAGTACATTACGACACGACAAGTTCAAAGGTCCGTTTCTGCAAAGCCAGAAACGGACCTTTTTTATGCATTAGCCCAAAGCCAAGTATCTTTGCCACACGGTTCATTTTACAGAAAAGCAGGTATCAATCGTTGTCAGTGTAAAAGCACTCTCAATTATCCACTATCCACTATCCACTATCCACTAAAATAATTGAGTGTCTTAAAAAAACTGGCGGGCGATACCGCCACCTACGGCGTAAGCACCATGCTGGGGCGACTGCTGAACTACCTGTTGGTCATCATCTACTCGGATTTCGATCCGTCGCTGATGGCCGTGCAGGTGCAGCTATACACCTACGCCGGGTTCTTTTTCATCATCTATACCTTCGGGATGGAGACTTCGTTTTTCCGTTTTGCCCGCAAGGAGGAGGATCGGCAGGGCTACTACAATCTCATTCTGAGCACGGTCATTACGGTGAGCGTACTCATCTCGACTTTCATCGTGGTGTTTGCGGAGCCCGTGGCGCGGCTGATCGAGTACCCCGAGGAGGTCGCGCTGGTACGGCTGATGGCGATCATCATGGCTACAGATGGCATCATGGCCATTCCGTTCGCGCGGCTGCGGCTGGAGCGCAAGTCGGCCAAATTTGTGAAGGTCAGGATCATCAACATACTGCTTAACATTGGCCTGAATCTCTTCTTTCTGGTCTTTTGCCGTAAAATTTATGAGGGAGATTGGCTGCCCTCTTTGCGGCCATTGGTGTCGACTATCTACTTTCCCGACATCCCAGCAGCCTATATCGTCATCGCCAACCTCATCGCCAACCTGACCTTCTTCTGGTTTTTGCGGCAGGAGTTGCGTGACTTCCGTTTCGTTTGGGATTGGAAAATTTTCCGGCCGGTGTGGGTGTACGCCCTGCCCATCATGGTGATGAATATCGCGGGCGTCACAAATCTGCTCTTCGACCGGATGTTTCTGCAGTACCTGCTCCCCGAAAACTTTTACCCCGGCCGCACTACCCGCGACGCCATCGGTATCTACGGACAAACGCTCAAGCTGTCGATTTTCATGAATCTGGCGATACAGGCCTTCAAGTACGCCGCCGAGCCGTTTTTTTTCTTTAAAGCTGAGGATAAAAACGCGCCCGAAGTTTTCGCCGACGTCATGAAATGGTTTGTGATCGTGTGCGTGCTGATGGGCGTGGGCATTTGCCTCAACCTACCGGTACTGGCGGAGATCTTCCTGCGGCGCAAGATTTACCACGAGGGCCTGCCCGTGGTACCGTGGCTGCTGCTGGGATTCTTATTTCTGGGGATTTACTACAACCTGGCCACCTGGTTCAAGCTCACCGACAAAACCCAGTACGGCACCTACCTCACCATCGCCGGGGCCAGCATCACGGCTTTGCTCAACCTGCTGCTGGTACCGCGGATGGGGTACCTGGGCTGCGCGCTGGCGTTTGCAGCCTCATCCGTCGTGATGACGGCACTCTGCTATTTGCTCGGACAAAAGTTTTATCCCGTCCCCTACCGCGTGGGCTCGGCGTTGGGCTATGTACTTTTTGGAGGTTTGGTGGTGGCGGCGGCCTCGCTATTGCCTGAGAAAGGCTTCTTGATGGCGCTGGTTTTCGGGGTATCAGGTACGGCACTATTTGCGGCCGTTATCCTGCTCATGGAGCGCAATACGCTCCCGCCGAGGATTGGGAAGTATCTGGGTAAAAAGCCAATCCGTAATTAATTCAACAAGAAGTATTTACATTAAAGAGAAAGCATTCCCATGAAGTTTCAGGTAAGCGGAATGCGCGGTCCTGACATTGCGCCTCTCCGAGGCTTGAATCTGCGCTTTGGCATACGTTGCTACAAACCTTACGCCTCTCCGAGGCTTTACAAACGCCCCTGCCACTTAATGAGAATTGGGTTCCTATTCAAACGAAAGCCTCGGAGAGGCGAAATCTTGGTAGATGCAAGCGTTTATAAATTGAATTCAAGCATCGGAGAGGCGCAACATCAAAACTGAATACTGCTCCCCCCGAGGCTCTCAAAATGCTTTCCTCTCTGAAATTAAAATGCCTTCGTACATCATCAATTCATCACTACCCTACTCCCGCATTTCGCGGAGTAGCTTATTCGAGAAGACGAATTCGTTGAGCTCCTTCACGTCGGCGTGCATGATTTCCTTGTTGTCGCCTTCCCAAAGCTTTTCTCCCTTATGCAGGAAAATAACGTTGTCGCCGATTTCCATCACCGAGTTCATGTCGTGCGTGATGACGACGGTCGTGATCTTGTACTCGTCGGTAATCTCTCTGATCAGGGCATCGATCCTGACGCCCGTCAGCGGGTCAAGCCCTGAGTTAGGTTCATCACAAAAGAGGTATTTGGGATTCATGACGATGGCGCGGGCGATGGCGACGCGCTTTTGCATGCCACCGCTGATTTCGGAGGGCATCAGTTTACCGGTATTTTCCAGGTCCACCCTCTTCAGACAAAACGCCACCCGGTCGCGCTTTTCGTCGGCGGGCATGTCGGTGAGCATATCGAGCGGAAACTGAATATTCTCGTGGACCGTCTGCGAATCGAACAGTGCCCCGCCCTGAAACAGTACCCCCATCTCGCGGCGGATGGCTTTTTGGTCTTCTTTGTCGCTGCCGTAGAAGCTGCGGCCATTGTAGAGCACATTACCGGTGTCGGGCTGTAGCAGACCGATGGTACATTTGAGCAGCACGCTCTTGCCCGTACCACTCCCTCCGATGATGAGATTGGTCTCGCCCTGCCTCAACTCGCAGCTGATGCCCTTCAACACGTGATTGTCACCGAAGGATTTTGTAATGTTTTTTAGCTCGATCATGGGGTGGGTATTAGACGTTGGATATTAGACGCTGGACGCTGGATATTAGACATTGGATCAGAGGTCACCTATACTGCCGCTTATTCGGTTGGGAAATACCCGGGCTATGAACACCTATCAGGTTGCTGCGATGATTCTTTTTGTTGCCAAATAAAAAATCCAGCGTCCAGAATCTAATAATTCCCCTACAAAAACAGCTGCGCCAGGACGTAGTCAGCGACCAAGATAGCGATGCAGCTACTCGTGACGGCCTGCGTACTCGATTGTCCCACTTCCAGCGCGCCGCCCTTGGTATAGTACCCCTGATATGCCGAGATGGTGGAAATCAAGAATCCGAAGACGAAGGGCTTGACACACATAAAGAAAATATTGAACGGCACGAAAGTATCGCGAATACCGTAGACGTAGTCGCGTGGTGAAATGACGCCCGAAAGCGTACCCGCCAAGTACCCACCCAGGATACCCAGGAACGCTGCCAGCACGACCAGTAAGGGAAAAGTGAACATGGCGGCCAGCACCTTGGGCAACACCAGGTACGAGGTCGAGTTGATTCCCATCACTTCCAGCGCGTCCACCTGCTCGGTGATGCGCATGGTACCGAGCTCACCGGCGATGTTGGAGCCGACTTTACCGGCCAACACGATGCAGGTAATGGTAGGAGCGAGTTCCAGGATCACCATATCGCGCACGACGAGGGCTACCGTAGAAGTAGGGATGATCGGACTGACGAGGTTGTAGGCCGTTTGGATGCAGGAAACCGCCCCGATGAACGTAGAGACGATAGCGACGATCAGAACCGAACTGACGCCGATGCTCTCGCTTTCTTCCATAAACCGCCGCCAATACACCCGCATTTTTTCCCGGCGCGTGAAGAGCGCGCTCAAAAAAATAAAGTATTTTCCAATGGTTGCCATAGGGTTCTGCGCGCTATTCGATAATTTCGGGAAAAGTAACTAAAATCAAACCCAACAAAAAATGAATCCATTAGCCGTCGTCACCGGAGGCACCAAGGGAATCGGCCGCGCGACCGCCGAGCGCTTTCTGGCGGAAGGCTTCGATGTGGTCATCTGCGCCAGACAGGAAGCTGATTTGAAGGCATTTTCCCAGGAAGCAAAAACCCAATTCGGCACCACCGCCACTTTGCACATCTTTCCCGCCGACCTCTCGGACCGCGCCCAGACGGCTGCTTTCGTCGACTTTGTCAACGCGCTCGACCGCCCGGTGGCCGCATTGGTGAACAATACGGGCGTTTTTCTGCCGGGCCAACTCCACACAGAACCCGAGGGAATACTCGAACGTTCCATCGAAACGAACCTGTACAGCGCCTACCATCTGACGCGTGGCGTGCTGCCGGGCATGATCGACGTCAGGGGCGGGCATATCTTCAACATTTGCTCCACGGCCAGCATCATGGCCTACCCCAACGGAGGGGCCTATTCGATCTCAAAATTCGCGATGCTGGGCATGTCGAAGGGTTTTCGGGAAGAGCTGCTGCCCTACGACATCAAGGTGACCGCCTTGCTGCCGGGAGCCACGCTCACGGCAAGCTGGGCCGGTACCGACCTGCCCGCCTCACGCTTCATGAAATCCGAAGATGTCGCCGACTGCATTTGGGCGGCCTACCAACTGTCGCCTTCGGCCGTGATCGAGGAGATTCTGCTGCGGCCCATGGAGGGCGATATTGGGTGACGTTAGGCATATTGGGCAAGAAATCATTAACTTTCCGCCCTGAGGCAACACTTTAACTATTACCTGATCTTCTGAATATTTCATGGAACAATACCTGGGCATCGACGTCGGAGGCACCAATGTAAAAATGGGAATCGTGGATGCAGCCGACGGCCGTATCTCTAACTTTTATAGTCATGACACTGCCAGCTGGCGCAAATCAGGGCATTTCGTCAAGCGGCTGGGCGATGCTATTGCGCTGCAATTGTTGGAAGAACCGCACGTGAAGCGTACGGGTATCGGCGTGCCGGGCCTCATCACCCGCGACCGCAGTACGCTTATCGAAATCACGGCCATACCCGAAATCGACGGCATCGCCATTATCCCCGAACTGACGGCCCGCTTTCCCGGCCATACCTTCTTCCTGGAAAACGACGCCAACGCGGCGGCACTGGGCGAGTACTACTTTGGAGAGGAGCAACTGCCCGAAGACTATATTTTCGTCACGCTCGGCACGGGCGTGGGCGGCGCGGCGATCATCGACAAAAAGGTGTTCAAGGGCGGCGGCGGCAACGCCATGGAACCCGGGCACGTACCTTCGCAGCACGGCCGGGTACTGGAGCGCAACATTGGCAAGGTGGAGCTACTCAACATGGCCAACGAAATGCGCGCCCTGTACCAAGGCGAAACCCAACTGCCCGGCGACGGCACGATCTCGACCACCGGCCTGGTAGCGGCTGCCTCCGAGAAAGACGAACTGGCCCTGCGTATATTCGAAGAGGTAGGCAAGATGCTGGGCGACTGTCTGGTGGCGATGATCCGCATCCTGGACATTACCACGATTTTGATCGGGGGGGGGCTGTCGGCTTCTTTCGACTTCATCATGCCCGCCGTCGATCGCCAGATGAAGTATTGGCTGACACAGCATTACCTCAAAAACCTCGACATCAAGCGTGCTACCCTCGCTAATGATGCCGGGTTATTGGGTGCGGCTTCTTTGTGTTTTGAGTAGAAGCTCACCAACCGTTAGGGAAGTAGTAAGGCGAATTAAAAAACTATGCATATGAAAAATATAAAGCAATTTACAGCTATAATAGAGCAGGAAGACGAAGGTTACGTGTCGCTGTGCCCTGAATTAGATATTGCCAGTCAGGGAGATTCAATTGAGGAAGCAAAGACGAATCTTACGGAAGCCATCGAATTGTTTTTTGAGCACGCTTCTAGCCAAGAGATAGATTCGAGATTGAAGGGCAACTTTTTCATTACCAACATTCAGGTTCCAGTTGGGTAAGCTAAAAGTACTTTCTGGTAGAGAGGTGTGCAAGATTTTGTCTGCGAATGGGTTCGTACAGGTCCGCCAAAAGGGCAGTCATATTATCATGCAGAAAGCCTTTGAAAATTCGACAGTCACAGTACCTGTTCCTGATCACTCAGAAATAAAAATTGGTGCCTTGAAGTCAATAATTCGTCAAAGTGAAATTAACAAAAAACAGTTTGAGCATAACTAAAATCAATAAGCAGTCATACAAAATTAACCTCCGCCGACAGCCTAATCCCAAATTTCTCTTCCACGGAAGCCTGTACTTTTTCGGCTAAGTCCCTGACTTGCTGTCCTGTACCCGCGCCGTGGTGCACAAGTACGAGTGCCTGCCGGTCGTGCACCCCCACAGTACCCGCGCGGTGGCCTTTCCAACCGGCCTGCTCGATAAGCCATCCGGCAGGTACCTTCACGGCAGCGTCGCCAATCGGGTAGCCGGGCAGGGTGGGAAATTTTTCTTTCAGAGCGTCGAATTGCGCTTTCGGAATCTCTGGGTTTTTGAAAAAGCTACCCGCATTACCGATTTGCGCCGGGTCAGGTAGTTTGCTTTGGCGAATGGCGATCACGGCATCGCTCACCGCGCGGAGCGAGAGTTCTTTCGATACCCTTTTCGTCCAGTGTTTTTTGAATATCGCCGTACGTCACGTTAAACGTCGGCTGCTTTTGCAGGCGGAAGGTGACGGAAGTAATGATGTACTGATCTTTTAGCTCACGTTTAAATACGCTCTCCCGGTAGCCGAAGGCACAATCCTCGGCGTTGAAGGTACGCAAGTCGCCCGTGGCAATTTCTACGGCTTCCAGACATTCGAAAACGTCTTTGATTTCTACGCCGTAAGCTCCGATGTTCTGCATGGGGGCCGCGCCCACCGTGCCCGGAATCAGCGACAAGTTCTCGACGCCACCATAGCCATTTTCCACGCAGTACAGCACGAAATGATGCCAATTTTCACCCGCCCCCGCAGCGCACCCATAGCTGCTGGTCGTCTTCCCGCACCTTTTCGATTCCCCTCAATTTCGATACGCAGTACCAGCGCATCCACATCGCGCGTGAATAGTACATTGCTGCCGCCACCCATGACCCACTTGGGTGTAGCCGTCCAGCGCGGATCGCGCAGTACCTGCTGCAATTCGCTGGCGGTGCGGATGGCGACAAAGTACCTGGCCTTCACATCGAAGCCAAAGGTATTGTAAGGTCGCAGGGATACGTTTTCCTGAATGGTCATAGGTACTATCTTATCTTAAATTCTGAGGTATTCTATCCACGTTCGTGAATCACAAAGGTAGATATTGATGCGTCCAATGCGCTAATAACAATTCTCTATTCGTTTTTTGGTTAAGTTTGTGCATTATTTCAGAACGACTGATTTTCATGATTTCCAGAAAAGTACACGCATTGTTTCTGCTGGCGGCCCTTGTGGCTACGGTTGCGGGTTGCGCCAAAAAATCGGTGGGAAGCGGTACCCTCGATCGTTACGAAAGCGAAATCAAAAACGTGCGCCCGCAATACACCTACGTTGAGCCTGTAATCGAGAAACCGGTGGAAAAGGTACCGGAGCAGAAAGAACCAGTCCAGTACAGACCTTCCCAAAAAGACCAGCCGCTCTACATAACCAAGCGACTGGAATCGGTGCTCGACACGATTGCCCGCCAGAATAGGGCCATCCGCTACATCAGCGGCTACCGCGTACAGCTGTACGTTGGCAACGCCCGGCAGGAGGCCGATGCTGCCAAGTCGTACATCTACCAGATATTCCCTGAGCTGAATCCGTACGTTAGCTACTCGCAGCCTACCTACCGCGTCAAGGCGGGCGACTTTATGTACCGCGCCGACGCCGACGATTACCTGAACCAAATCCGCACACAGTACCCGGCAGCCGTGGTGCTGCCCGAACGCGTCGAGATAAAAAAAGGCCTCGAAATCAGGGTGGCGGCCGATGAGCCGAAGTACTAAGCACGGCCACTGGTTAACTCGGTTGGTTAAAATTTGGCCAGAATACCTATTTTTGGCGCTTCACTTCTATAAAATTTCCAGAACAACGTTTCTGTATTCGTTATGAAAAAGGCACTTATTACCGGGATCACCGGGCAAGATGGCGCGTACCTCGCCGAACTACTGCTTAGCAAAGATTACGAAGTACACGGCATCAAGCGGCGCACGTCGCTGTTCAATACGCAGCGCATCGACCATATTTACGAAGATTCGCACGAAAAAAACGTCCGCTTTCACCTGCACTACGGCGACCTGAGCGACTCGACCAACATCATCCGAATCATTCAGGATGTGCAGCCCGACGAGATTTATAACCTCGGCGCGATGTCGCACGTGCAGGTGAGTTTCGAAGAGCCCGAGTACACCGCCAACGTCGACGGCATCGGCACGCTCCGCATTTTGGAAGCGGTTCGTTTGCTGGGCTTGACCAAAAAAACCAAAGTGTACCAGGCCTCTACATCCGAGCTGTATGGTCTGGTACAGGAAGTACCGCAGTCGGAAACCACGCCCTTTTACCCCCGCTCGCCCTACGCCGTTGCCAAGCTTTACGGCTACTGGATCACGGTCAACTACCGCGAAGCTTATGGTATGTTTGCGGTGAACGGTATTCTGTTCAACCACGAATCGCCGCTGCGTGGTGAGACGTTCGTGACCCGCAAGATCACCCGTGCCACGGCTCGCATGGCGCTGGGCTTGCAGGATAAAGTATTTCTCGGCAACCTCGACGCCCAGCGCGACTGGGGCCATGCCAAAGATTACGTGGAAGCGATGTGGCTGATCTTGCAGCAAGACACGCCCGAAGATTTCGTGATCGCCACGGGCGAAACGACGAGCATCCGCGAATTTGTGCGCATGTCATTCGCCGAAGTAGGCATCGAACTTGAATTCACGGGTGAAGGCGTCGAGGAAAAGGGCATCGTCAAGAAGTGTAGCAATCCCGAGTACCAGTTGCCGATCGGCAAAGAAGTGGTAGCCATCGACGAGCGGTACTTCCGCCCCACCGAAGTGGAGCTATTGATCGGTGATCCTACCAAATCCAAAACCAAACTCGGCTGGGTACCTAAATACGATCTTCCTGCCCTGGTGAAAGACATGGTCGCTGCGGATCTTGAATTGTTCAAGAAAGATCAAATTTTAGAAAACAGCGGACATCGGGTACCTAATTACTTTGAATAAATATTCAGTTGAAAGTTGAAAGTTGAAAGTTGAAAGTAAAATAGGCTATTCACTGCGTATCTACTTACTGTTCTGCTATCTATTTTCAGATTTTCAATACACTATTGTTTACAAGCAAAAGGCCCAAGTGGAAATCCACTTGGGCCTTTTGCTTGTTTGGTAGATAGATCACTATAAGTCTGCACTATCAACTAAATAATTACATTCTGAATCCGAGGGTGTAAACGTCAGCAGGGGCAGTCAGGATATACTCCCTCGAACGACACCATGGCACCGGATTTACCGGAGAGCACCTCCTCCAGTTCTTTCACCGAGCGTACCTCACGACCATTGACCTTGGTGATGATAAAGCCTTCTGTCGCGCCTGCTTTGCTAATTTACCGCCATCAGTAATCGACATAATCTTGACGCCGCCTTCTATCTTGTAACGCGCCAGGCGCTGCTTCTCTTGGGTAGTGAGGTTATCAAATTTAGCCCCCAAAGTACCCATAGCCGCCGTCGACTCACTGCGCTTCATCATACTCGAACCGCCTTCACGGTTTCGAAGGGTCACGTTGAAATCTTTTTCGTTACCATTCCGGTTGACGGTAATCGCCACTTTGTCGCCGGGCTGGTGCAGGCCGATCGACTGCTGCAATTCGGGTACCGTGTTGATAGTCCGACCATCGACTCTCACTACCACATCACCTTTTTTAAGGCCAGCTGCTTCTCCGGCGCTGTTTTCGGTGAAGTCTCTGACGTACACGCCCTGGTTGACTTTCACCCCGTACTCTTCGGACTTGCGGCTATCGAGGTCTTCGAGTGCAATACCCAGGTACCCGCGCTGTACATTACCGTACTTGATCAGGTCGGCCGATACTTTCTTGACGATGCCCGAAGGTACCGCAAAAGCGTAGCCCGCAAAGCTACCCGTAGGACTGGCAATGGCGGTGTTGATGCCGATCAGCTCACCTTTCAGGTTCACAAGCGCACCACCACTGTTGCCGGGGTTGACCACGGCGTCGGTCTGAATAAATGATTCGAGCGGTGAATCTCCGTCGGGGTTGCCCCCACGACCATACTTTTTAAAGTACTCCTGACCAATAATGCCCAAGCCACGGCCTTTGGCGCTCACGATACCCGCCGTAACGGTCGATTCGAGGTCGAAGGGGTTGCCCACGGCCACGACCCACTCCCCTACTTTGGCGGCGTCGGAATTGCCGAATACGATGGCAGGAAGATTTTTCTGATCTACCTTGATGACGGCGATATCCGTCGAAGGATCGGTACCTACCACTTTGGCAATTACTTTCGCCTGATTGTTGAGCGTTACTTCTAGCTCGGTGGCGCCTTCCACCACATGGTTGTTGGTCACGATGTAGCCGTCAGAGCTGATGATCACGCCCGAGCCCGACGCCTCGCCCTGCTGCATGCCCCCGCCGCCACGCTGTCCGGGCATTTCGTCACCGAAAAACTCACGGAATATGTCGGGCATTTGCATTTGCTGCTGGCGACCACGCGCCTGCCGCATTATCTTCGATTTGATGTGTACGACCGTCGGCGTGGCCGTTTCGGCGGCGTAGGTGAAGTCGCCCGGTGCGCCGGATGGTAGGCCAGTCGAAGTGAACTTCGCCACGGTTTCGGTGGGTGCCTCTTTGAGTATAACGTCCGACCCGCTGCCGTTGTCGAGCAGTTTGAAGCCGGCGATGGTCGTGGCGCTCGATAAGAAGCCCACCAACACGATTGCTTTCCAGTTAGTATTCATAAATCTTTTCTAGGTTTATAGTGTAAGTAAAGTTGAAACGCAAGCCTTCTCCTTATTCATTCCCGCGCGCCGGGCATTTAACAATTTTTAACACAGCCAAGTAAGTAGAAATTAAAGAATCATACCGCTCGAGACAAATCTGCTTGTAGCATTGCCAGTAAAGAGAACGAGGGCGACTCCCAATATTGCGCGTCGCCCCCGTTTCTGTTTCAAAAAGTTCGTCAAGCAATCTCAATTTCCCGAGCGGGCTTCACCTTAGCTTCCTCGCGCTTGGGAAGTTCCACGTTCAGGATCCCGTCGGTGTAGCTGGCGTTGATTTTCTCACCATCTACCGTGTTGGGCAAGGTAAAAGTACGCTTAAAAGAGACGTAATTGAACTCCCGGCGGGTGTACTTAACCGGCTTGCGATCCTGCTTTGGGTCGTCGACTTCGGACGCCCGCTCGCCTTCGCCATTCTGGTGCTCGTCGTTGCCAAACTCGTTCTCTTCCCGCTTTTCGGCCGAAATGGTGAGGCGGTTGTGGTCGAGATTCAATTTAAAATCCGACTTTTTCATGCCGGGCGCGGCTAGCTCAATGGAATAGCCCTCTTCGTCTTCCCGCACATTGACGGCCGGGGCTGTGCCGTTGAAAGTCGGCCTAAAAAGCTCGTCCATCACGTCTTTGCTAAAAAAGCTGTCGATTCGGCTGGGGTACTGATAATAAGGTTTGTTTCTGATTATAGCGTTCATAATTTAAATGGTTTTTAAATCTGATTGTTTCGTTTTTTCGTCATTCCTGACTTTTGAAAACCTTTTTTCAAGATCTGTACCATAAGCGTGAAGCACCAGTATTGCGTCATTACGGCTTGAAAATAAATAATAAACTTGATTGAAAACGACATTTTGTCAGTTTTCATCCGTGTTTTCAGAACGCAACGGATAGGGACAGACTTCCACATACGCAGCTTTTGAGGTGGGAAAATTGTCACGGCTACCTACTCAGAGTATCTTGATTTTCAAATTACGGAAGGCAATCCCTTTGGACCAGTCCTGTAACGCGATGCGCCCCTCTGTGTGCTTGCCAAACTCAGGAAACGTTTTGAAGTTGCTGTTTGCAATTGCTTCTTGCCACTGGTTGGAATTGAAGTCTTCCTGGGCCGTCAAAACACTATCCAAATAAAATTCAACTTTCCCATCTACCTGCTTGATGCGTGACTGATTCCAGGTACCGGCGGGCTTGGGTTCGACCTCATTTAGGGGAGGATAAAAATTAAATAATGTACCGGACCTTTTAGCGGGACTCATCTCGTAGTCCGGGTGGGCTTTGTCCAGCAATTGGTACTCGGGGCCGGAAGACCAGGCCGTCGGAATGCCTTCCCGTTCCAGCACATTGATGAAAGCCCCGCTGTTGCCCCCTTCGGATATTTTCCACTCGAAAGCCAGTTCGTAATTTTTGAATACTTGATCCGACAACAAATCGCCGTGCGCAGTCGTGTCGAAAATAGGCTGGCAATACAGCTCGCCATCCTGCACGATCCAGGCGGAAGGCGTTTCACCCCGATTGTACAAGTGCCAGCCATTCAGGGAGGTGCCGTCAAAAAGCAATTGCCAGCCGTCTTCTTTTTCCTGGGACGTCAGTTGATTGGGTGCGTTTTCTTCGTTCTTAGTGGTACTTTCGTCTTTGGTACCGCACGAGGTCAGTAGGTAAGTCATCAGCCCTAACATGGTGAATAGATATTTCAACTGGCTTTTCATGTTGTGCGGTGGTTATTAAAGTGAGTGAATGAATGCATTTAAATCTTTGTCCACAAAATATCACCTTTTTCTATTAAATCAGTAGCTGGTATCTTGTAGGCTTTGCGGCGCGGTGGGCCTGTGAGTTAGATACAGGCCAAGGAACTAGAACGAACGGCAGATTTAGAAAAATTAGTTAGCTTTGTTAAAAACAAGCAAAGCGCCATGCAGGTAGAAATAAGTCTTCGGAACAAACACAAGCTGCCGTATTTGCTCGAACTGCTGCGGTCTTTAGATTTTGTGGAATCGGTCAACGTTCAGCCCGATGTGTCCACAAATTTGCCAACGGTCACTTCGCTGTTCGATCGATTTTATGGAAAGGCTCAAACGGGTCAGTCTATCGAGCAGCTTGACGAAAAGCTTAGTGATCTGCGCAACGAATGGACGAGAAATTTTTGATCGACACCAACATTGCTATTTACTTTCTGGCAGGCGTATTGACTCCCCGGTCACTGTCCATCATGCGCTCTGCGCTGTCAGTCGAGGCCAACTTGTCGATCATTACCCAAATCGAATTATTGGGTTGGGAATTTACAGATAGTAATCAAGCTACCGTCACAGAAGAATTCGTAAAGGAAGCGGTCATTTATCCGCTTGACGAAAATGTAGTCCAGCGAACCATCGAACTCTGAAAAAGCTATAAGATCAAACTTCCTGACGCGATTATCGCGGCCACCGCGCTCGAATACGGTCTAACTCTGGTATCCCGCAACGATAAAGATTTCCTTTCTATTTCCGCGCTGTCTTATTTGAATCCGTTCAAGTGAGATCACTATTCCGTGATCCCAGTGGTATAACAATCAAAAAGGTCTGTGTCCCCACCTTAAGTATATACACAACTTTGACTGAATAGCAGATACCCCTGCCACTGCTCGTAAAACCTCTGTAGGCCAGTAAAAAAGTCCGTGGGTCCGGCTGGCCGCTGGCTTTGGTAGCCGCTCCACCCGGCCAGTCGGGCAATCACCCAAGACCCGAAAGCGAGGCTTTGGGCGGAGTAGGGGTTTTTCTGCTTTTCGGTTCTGCCTTCCAAAGTGGCATTGAGCTTCTGGAGAAATTCCTGTTCGGGTTGGCCGAAGACAGCCGACAGTGACTGCTCGGTGTGCCCTTCCCTGGCCCGGACAAGTTGCAACACCTTGACGACTCCCATCAGGGCCACCACCATCAGCTTTTGCATCTTCTCGTAGGCCGACAACTGGCTCGACTCGAACCTCAGGCAGCGGCTCTTGAGCAGGCGGAAGATCTGCCGCGTCGGCGGTCCGATCGATGTTCCAGCGCTGCTTGTAGAAGTCCACGATCTGCCAGGCCGCCTCCACCGTCTCGACCTGATGGGACGTGAGCAGCGTCCAACTCACGGGCTGCTCTCCCTAGTGCTCACATTACGAGTAACTGCGTCTGGCTTGATAGCCATTGCGTGCAAACTAATGGCATCAGAAAGCATAGTCAAACTCTGTAAAGCTGCTACTTGACGAAAATCTTCCAAAGAAGTTGAAGTCCGATTTTCCTGAACACGAGATTTATACAGTGTCCGACAAAGGCTGGAATAGCAAGCCGTACTTTACGAATTATGCAAATCCAACCCTAGTGGGGGCAAATGATTGAAATCATTATCCGTCGTATGTAATTCCATGTCCAAATACAAGGCAGTGGCGGCAATCCAAATGTCATTTTTCCCCATGTTCCGGGCCGAAAGTCCAGGAGACAAGGGCTGCCCCCTCAACTTTCCCTGGCTATAAGCATCGATCGACGCATATACGGGTGTAAGTTCTTTAATTATTTCGACCACGGGAAATCGCTCAAACAGTCTACGCATGAAAGCGACCTTTTGATATCCCCAATCGGCTTTCAAAGCAAAGGCTTCCAACTCGCCTACAACAACGACGGGCAAAATAGCCCGAGCGGGTAAGTCTTTCCGATGTCTGATATGTTCGATGACTATGTTTGTATCAAATACCATCTCGTGAAGCTTCTCTCTCTTCCTGCAACAGGGCTTTCTTATAAAACCATTTGCTGAGTCATAAACTGGATCAAGATATTGAAATTATCGGCAAACTCATCGATTTGAGCGGCCATATTCTTAGGCTTGATTCGTTTCAACAGGTTGACTGTCAGCGTTCGCAAGCTGCTTATCAGCCTACTGACCGCTTGGGTTTTGGTTCTTAAACTGTCCTCCGCCAGCGTCACGTCCCTGTAGTGGTGGGTCACCTCGACGAGCCAGTGCCGACGGATTGCGTCGAAAAGTTCATCGGCTTCTGCCTGACTGTCGGGGCGTGCGTTGCTGACGTAGTAACACGTTTCTTGGCTGATGTGGCTGCCGTTCAGGCTTTTGCGGACGCGGCTTACCTCGATGCAAACGCCCATCCCGGCCTTACGCCACCGAGCTGCCAGCGCGTCAGTATCCAGGTTGTAACAGGCGTAGGTGCGCTGGTCAAGGCGTCCGTGACCGCGTTGCTGCTCGTCGGTTCGCTCGTAGGATGCCTTCCTGGTCAGGCTGTTGCATATGCAGTACCTGTACAGGTGGGCTTGGTTTGACTTGAGGCTGATCAGGTACACTCCTTCGGCTTCGTGGATGGCCTTAGTCGCCTTCGGCGTCAGATGCAGGGCGTCCAGAGTGATCTTTTGGCTACACAAGCCCCTGTCTGTCAGCAGTTGCAGAACGGCTGGCCGCTCGCTTTCCTTATCGCCATTGTAGTAGGCCTGGCCCACAATCTGCCCCGAATCGTGGGCCAGAGCCGAGACGCACGCCTCGCCCCGTTTGTGGCCCGTCAAAATGCTGCCCCGCAGTTCCTTGCCGTCGAAAGTGAACCAGCGCTTGGCCTCCTCGCTCAGAACCAACCCGAACCAATCGAAGAGCAGCCGCGCGAATGTCGCGCCATCGACCTGGGCAAGCAGCAGCGGCAGTTGGGCGCGGGAAATCGCCTTTTCGGGCCTGAACTGAACCGCCTCACAGAGTGCCTCAAAATGGTTGACCATGTGCCGATGCAGACCGGAGAGCTTGCCATCTCTGCCGCTGAACATAGCCAGGGTTAAGCCTGTGATAACGAATGCCATATCGTGTTTTAATCCCCGGTTGTCACGCCCATCCAGGCAGGGTGTTTGCCGAAGTAGTTCGAAAAAAGTCGTAGTTTTAGCCGGGCTTGGCGAAGTAGTCATGTTTTTGTAGTCTAGTTAACCACAAAGATAGGCTAACTAAGCCTTGCCCATTTTTTATAAGAAAGCCCTGCTTCCTGCAATATCTCGTCCATCCGACGGTTTTCTTCTTCGGTAAAGCCCAAATCAGGAATCGGGATGGGTTCCTTTTCACAGACTTCATCCAAGAAACGTTGTACACCCCATCGTTTAATGTCGGCAGGAGAATAGCTGTTTAGTCGTCCACGCTTCAAAGGAGGAATTAGGTCAGGATTTTTCTTGACGTTCATATACGCTAGTTTTTGAGGGTCTTTCATCGTCGTTACCCATTCATCTTTAACCAAATCTACTAAATTTTCTACTATCTCGTCGCCTCTCATTTGGGCTAGGCCCCCCAGTTTGCCGTAGTCTTCCACCGTCAGCGAGTTGTGCGTATGTCTTCCGAAGGGAGACTGCGTACCAAAAGTAAATAGCCGCCGGATGGCCGGCCCCGCGACGGTCGGGGCCGTTAAACGGTCCGAAGGCCAAGCGATTCAACCTACTCCTCCCTAAGGTACTTTTTGCTACATTTGTAAAAAAGCATTAGCTATGAACCAACCTACTGAGCGGATCACTATCAACCCCAACGTATGCAATGGTCGCCCAACCATTCGGAATATGCGGTTTACCGTCGCGCAACTGCTTGAATTATTGACAGCGGGCATGAGTGAGGGCGAGATATTGGCTGATTACAGCTATCTCGAAAAGGAGGATATTCAGGCTTGTCTAAAATATGCCGCTCATATTGCCAATGTCAGGACGATCGTCCCCTTAGCCCAGAGTGCTGCCTGAACCTCACTGGGATGAAATACCAATTCATTGTCGATACTCAGTTGCCCCCTGTACTGGCCACCTACCTGAGAAGAAAGGGCTGGCGACGGTCTACCCCGTCGAGCGGCCTCTTATTTGAGGTCCGTAGTGTCAAATCCTATGAACAACCCTAGTTACCTCACGCCAGCCTCAATGAGTACACCAGCCGTGTTATTTTAAGGGACTTGAACACTTACTAAGCTGTGGAGCCAGTTGTCGATAGGCTTACCAGACAGGACACCCTGTCATTAATCAATTGATGCGGATAAGGTCTATCTTGAAAACAAGAATTGAATTAGCCGGAATACCCGGTGTGGCGCTTGACCCATACGCCAGACTTGGCGGCAGGTACAACGTGATGCTACCACCGGGGCTGATCAGGGGAATGCCCTGCTGCCAGCCTACAATAAGATTCGATAAGTTGAAGTCTATGCTTGGGGAGCTATCAAACGTACTGCCGTTCGTTAGCGTGCCTAGGTAGCCAACCGTAACATTCGAGCACAAAGTGGGCTTAGCTCCCGACCCAGGGGCGTCGATGGTGTAGTAGAACCCCCTATCGTCCGCCGTAGCCTTGATTCCGCTCGAATCAATGTACTGTTTCAAAGCAGTCACTTCGCTCTGCGGTGCTTTTGTGGTGGGGACCGCCCTGTTACATACTACATTCGGATCATTTGCGTCATCTTTCTGACAGCTGCCAGCCAACACGATGCAGCCCAGTAGAATAAAACCTTTCCATTTCATTTTCATAATGATAACTGATTAATCTGTCCTATTTTAGCTATAACCCTATAATTGGGTTATGGTTCCCAAGCAGTAGTTCCTTATTCCGGCCTTCGTAGTCGTCTACCCCCACGTACTTCGTTGTCTTTCACCGCCGTCAAGTTGTACCTATGCCTTCCGAAGGGAGACTGCGTACTAAAAATGATTTGGCATCCGATGGCCGGCCCCGCGACGGTCAGCCCCGTTGAACGGCTCACCCATGAAAATTGGCAAAGTTTTGGTGGTTTTGCAACGTTTTACATATTGTTTACCTCTTTTTACAATTGAGAAGATGGCGGCGAGATCTGCACCCCATACCTTTGATTTTATCATTTCATAAAACCACATACAGCGATGAGCAGCTTTACTATTGCCTTTTTGCTCCTATTTCAAAATCTATTTGCCTTGGATCAAACACCAGAATTCCCACTGCCAACCCCTCCACCGGCTAGTCAGCAAAAACAAACAAGTAGTAAGGCGTTAGCTGCCAACGTCATTTTCAAGTCTACGGATCGCGGACAGATCTGGCAGGACATTAGCGAAGGGCTGCCCGAAAATTTGCAGGAGGAGGCTACTCAGCGGGGTGATTTCCTTGTAAAGGATAGTGAACTTTATATACGTGCGGGAAATGGGATCTATCGAAGTAAATCCAACTCCACGGCTCCCTATTGGACGAGAGAGACATTCCCGAATAGAAGCGGCAGCCTTGCCCCTGGTAAATCCAGGGTATTTGCATACAATTATGGTGGCCAAATTTTACAAAAAGTAAACGGGGCGTGTGCATGGTTGCCCACATTCACGAATTTGCAGCAGACCCAGCTACGCACCGTTTTTGAAACGGTCGGGGGTACTATTTTCATCGGCTCCGACCAAGGCCTTTTTAAATCCACGAACCAGGGAGACCACTGGAAACAAGTCCATACCGGAGGCTGGGTAATGAAATTGGTAGAGTCAGACGGGGTACTTTTGGCGACCAGCCAGGACGGGATCATAAGGTCGACCGATGGGGGTGAAAACTGGGATTTGGTGATCAGTGAGGGCGGGGTGGGAATCGCTGTTGAACGCATCAAAGATGGATTCGCGGCGATCACTTACAATACTGAGTCGGGAACCAGAAGATTGCGCACCTCCTACGACGACGGCAAAACCTGGCATCCCATCGACTATGACCTCCCGCCGAGCCAGCTCGTTGCCTCCATCATTCAGGTTGGTGAGGACCTTTTTTGTGGTCATCCAGCAGGTATTTTCAGATCCTCAGACCAGGGAAAAACCTGGCAGCTAGTACTTCCTACTCTGGAAGAAAGGATCTTCGACTTATCCGTTTCAGGCAATGTGATTTATGCCATTGCCCGAGAGGCAGGATGCTAAAAAACCCATATTAACGCTCATCTTTTGTTCCAACGATTTTTTTTAATTCAACATCAGTGCGGGACTAGGGTTGTCCCAGTTCGCCATAGTCTTTCACCGTATGAGAGTTATGCGTTGTCTTCCGAAGGGAAACTACGTACTGCCTACTGCCAGTTTCGAGAATTCTAATTCGTCTGGCAACTTGGTTGAAATACAAAAGATTGCCTGAGTCTAAAAATTGGTACTTAGTTAGCTCGCTGCGGGAAAGATTGACATTATTTTGACGAGTTCGGCCTGCACGTTCTGGAGGTGTTCGCTCATGTGAGCTTGGGCTTCGGCCGGCCGCTGGGCCAGAATGTCGTCGACAAACCTGCGGTGTTCCAGAACCGAAATGTCAATCCGTCCTTTCAGCGTAAGCAGCCCTAGTTTGAAACGATGAATGCTGATGTTGAGCGATCGAATGATCTCGATCGACTTCTCATTCCCGGCGGCGCGGTAGATACTCTCGTGCAGATCAGCGTCCAATTGCATCCATTTGGCAAACCATTCCTCTTTTGGCGCTTGTCCCTCCACCCGATCCAGGGCGTGTTCCTCCATTTGCTGCATATGGCCTTCGATGAGGGCGCGTTGCTTTTCGTCGGCGCGGGAGGCGGCCAACCCAGCCATGTAGCTTTCAATGCAGACTTTTAATTCATAAATCTGATTTACCTGACTGACATTCAGAGCATTCACTCGCTTGCGCCTGTTTTCGGTCACGATCAGGCTTTCCTGCTCCAATTTTTTCAGGGCTTCCCGAATTGGTGTCCGGCCTATGTTGAGATGGTCGGCCAGCGATTGCTCGGTAACCGCCTCACCGGGCGCTAATTTGTTTTCGAGAATGAGCCCTTTGATCGATTCGTAGGCATTCGTCGAGAAGGAGGACTTGGTATTTCGATTTGCCATGGTATGCTTGGTTCTTAGGGCTTTCACACCAACTAAGGTTTTAACTTTGGTTGCTCTCGTATTTCTACTTCCAAAATGCCATGCGGAGGTATATCCATAACCTGGCCATCGTCGGGAGATACAAAATCAGAAAATATACTTTCGGCGTCCAGCAAGGTACTTGCGCACCACGCACGGCGAGCTTGTATGGTAAGTTGCTCTGACCTATGGTTGGCGACGTAGAGGAAAGTACCACTTTCAGTAGCCACGCCCAGCGTACTAAATCTCAGTGGGTCGCTACTCCTGGAAAGAAACACATGGGTAGGCTGCTGTTCCAGTACTCGTTTCAGAAGCGTGTACGAAGGGGTAGCTTTCCCATCGATAATCAAACCCCGCGCTCCTTCGGTTTCAAAAAAGTCCAGGTGGCGGGCTCCCTCGGCGGTCAAGGCGGCCAGACAGCCAAGTACCCAGCCAGCAACAAAAGTACCTCCCTGGCGCGGATCAGGGGCAAAATCGTAGTCGAGAGTCTCCCGAATAGTTTGATTCTTGGGTAGTTTGTCCGGGCTAAACGGCGCATTCAGCGCAATGGGCGAAACGTGCACGGGTAGGTCGGGGGCGATAGCTTTGGCCGATTTCATAGTTTCCCCTTGCCCTTCAATAGTCTCAACAATAGATTCATTATCGAAGGCGTGCACCTGAGGGTTGTTGCCAAAAAATACGAAATCAGCGTCCAGTTGGGCCGGGGGGCGATGGCGGTTGAATTGGGTGAAAAGGTACTGGCTCCCTACCCCCAGTTTCACGCCGGGAAAGTACGCGCGAATCTGCCGATGTACTTTTTGGAGTAGCGCGGAGTCCATCGTAACACGGTCTTTCTGAACGATTGAAATGGCCTCCAAAACGATGTTCTGGCAATGATGGTGCAGCGTTTCGACCAGAGCCGGAATTTCGCCCTGCACGTAATGCAACACCAGATACAATGGCTTGCCACATCTTGAGGCGTAGCTGACCACCGATTCGAGGGTACTTGTCCAGGTACTTCCGCCCCAAACTATATCCGCCCTCAGATGATCGAGGGGTAGTTTGGAGATCTCTGCACCATGCAATTCTTCCAACGATCCGTTGGGAATCCGGCTGCCGATGCCCGGCCAGGGAAAATGAAAATTTGTGTCATAATTGATAGATTGGACCAGAAGGGCGGGAGAGGTACTTTGCTGCGCGAAACGCATCTCAAAAATAATTTCTTGCTCCACAACGTCTCCGCGACGGTACTTTTTGGGCCATCCGTATCTCAAAGGGGTGCAATACGTTTTAAAGGATGCATCGGTCCAGTTGCGCTGGTCCTCCATCTCGAACACTTCTCCTTCAAAAGTCAGGCTACAGGCGATGCCATTTGCCGTTGTCCATTCTAGGCCCACAATATCGGTAGCGGGCTGGTGGGGGGCGATCATTTGGGGAAAGTAGGTACTTTGGTGCTGTCCGTTCGGCGTCCGCACATCAAAGGCTTGACCCACTGTATGCTTCAACGGATGAAGCAGGCAAAAGCCCGCCCGGTTGCTGGCGTATTCGCGGAGGAATGTACCCTTGATAGCGAAGGAAATTCGGTTGTTCGCTTCCCCCTCGATAGCACATTCCCAGCTAACCACCGCCTGGCCATCTTCGGTGCTTTCGGACCGAAAAGTAAGGGTGAAGCCTCCTTCCCGAAGCACCAGATGCTCTTCGTGACAGCGCAATGGCAAAGTACCCCAGTCCGCATCCCGAACGGCAAAATATATTCCGCGAATCAGCTCGGTTTCGCCAAACTTGACGTACCTCAATTTGCCCTCGGCGTATTCGAGGGTCAGGTCTCCGGCGTTGAGGGTTTTGTTATCCATTGCAAATCAAGCTTTACTTTTTTTCCTTCCGGGCGATGACCGCCCCCCACATTTGGTCGGCTTTTTCCGACAGATTCCCTTGGTGAATCACGAAGCCCGGATCCACCAGCAGCGAATCGGTATTTTTGCCCCGCGACTCCTCCCAAATTGCCTCCACCGCCTGCTCACACTCGTAATAGACATCCTGCACCCCGTCGGCGTCCAGGTACTTGCCGACCAGCATCTGGTACGCCATAGCATCCCCGTCGAAGCCGCCCAAAAGTACGTGCTCTGGATGGCCAACGCGATGGTACTTGTCGGCGTTTTTTAGAGCGGAAATAATGGAGGGAAAAAGAAAATCAGAAGAGGTGAAGATGAAATTTATCCCCGGATTGGCCTGAAGGGCATTGGTGACGCCAGCCAGCGCTTTTTCCTGGTTCCACTCCGTGGGTACTTCGGCTACCAGTTCGATGAGGTCGGGGTACCTGGCGATGGCAGCCAGAAAGCCTTTCCGACGATTCACTGCGTTGATATCCCCCAAGTCGCCCACCAGAATCATCGCCTTTTGTGGCTTACCGGAGATTTTTGCCTGCTCGCACATATATTCTACGGTGCGCAGTGTAATATCGAGGTTGTCGGCCACGACCGTCGTGTAAGTACCCTTGTTTTTGGCGGGCAGGCGGTTGTAAATGACGATGGGAATGCCCGCCCGATTGGCCGCCTTGATGATGGGGATGATCGTGTTGCCGTCCTTAGGAGCAATGATGATGCCGTCCACCCCTTGGGCGATGAAGTTGTTGACCTGCTCAAACTGCCGGTTGGCGTCGCCGTTGGCCACCGCCTCGACGTAGCCGATGTCTTTCTTGTCGCAAGCCAGCCTGATGGCGTTCAGGCTGGCCACCCAGTATTCGGTTTGGAGCGTTTCGAATGAAATGCCGATGTTGAATTCTTTTTTTGGAGATTTATCGCAGGAAGAAAATAGTAGGGCAATAAG
Source organism: uncultured Cytophagales bacterium (assembly GCA_963803495.1). GTDB lineage: Bacteria > Bacteroidota > Bacteroidia > Cytophagales > Spirosomataceae > Persicitalea. The sequence continues at coordinate 3,738,392 of CAWDMP010000002.1, read as the reverse complement.
GAGACAATAGCCTAATTGATATATATGATGTTTGGCAAAGTACGCTGGTTTGGGTTTGTGAATCGATCGCCCGAAAATCGCGTTTGAAACGCGTGCTACAACCCAATTTCGTTGCCCACCCAAACCAGACCAGTTCCTAGCATATATTTTTTTACACAAATTTTTCATAATTGCATATCAGCCACTTCATTAACAAAATAATATCATCGGCTTCCATTTTTATCTATTTTTCGTCAGGTTATTGTGCTTCGATTATCTTTAATATCTTTCTTACTGTCCGTTTATGACCATCAAAAATACTGTCTTCTTCGAAGACTGACATTTTAATATCAGGCTCTACGCCCGAAACCTCATAATATTTACTATCTGGGGATATTAGTCTTTGATTAGATAAGGTAAAATAAAAGTTCCCAATTGATTTACCTAACATACTTGATAGAATTCCCAAAGTATTCGTACCTACAAGTTTCACGTTAGAATTTGCTTTCATTGTCATTGCAAACCCTTCTGCTGCACTACGGCTAATGTCGGTCATTAAAATATATACTGGCTTAGTGTAAACATTTTTATTGGCAGGTTGTATATAAACCTTTGATTCGTTGTAAAACACACCATTTCTATAAACCTGACTGGTATAGGCTGTTTTAAATTTGTCAGTAAAATAACTAGCGATTGTTAATACAGCTGCATCATAACCCCCAAAGTTGAAGCTAATATCTAAAATAATAGCTTTCTTATCTTTGAGAGCATCTATGATGTGCTCCATGTGATAATTCAGCGAGTCAATTTGTTGCTTTCTTGAAAAACCATTCGGTGCAAAATTTGAAAATGAATAGATGCTAATATATCCAACATCATGACTGAGAGTACCCCATTCTATTTGTCCGTTTGCCACCTTCTTACCCTTTCCACTTAGCAGACTGTCAGAAATATTTCCATAATTTGTGTTAAAGAATAAATTGAAATAGTCATCCAATTTCTTGATTGCTGATTGATTCTTGAACGCTTCGGCCACCACTTCGGCAGAAGGTGTTCGTCGATATTGAAGGGTTTCTCCGTTTTCAGCGATAATTTTTGTATGGTGGTCTTCTGTCAGGCTAACAATCTGACCAAATATTTGGAATAACTCTTTTTCAGTTGTATTGTCAGAAATTTTGTTTTCAAATTCATTCCTAATGGTATTCCAATTTAAACTTCTCTCCTTACTAAATGCGTAGTTTTCTTGTAAGGTTTCGAGGAAAAGAACGAATAACTTTTTAGAACCTAAGTTTTGCATTTCAGAAAAGCTCAGGCAATTTTTAGGAAGTGTATCTATTCTAATGTAGTCGTTTTTAATTTGCAATAAACTTGATTTTTCTCCAAAATCAGCCGAGTAAATACTGATCGTATCATCATGTTTTGTATATCGGGATTTTGTGTTAAACAAGCCTTCCAAATAATCATTTTTTTCTTTGTAACAGAAATTTTTTGTATAGCTATAAAGAAAAATACTATCTACCGATGCATCTAAAATATATCCATTTCCAATTGATTTCCAGTAACCTTTGACTGTTGGATTCACAGATCCATTTTCTCTTAGAAAACTTTCATCCAATTTGACTAATTTATTACTTTTGACCTTTGTTGTCGCACAATTTGTTAACAACAATATGATTACAGAAGCAAAGAATAGAATTAATATTTTCATTTTTATGATATCTAGTTGCCAAAAAATCTCTCAATTCAAAGCCCTCAACCGCATTTCCCGCTTGTGTCGCAAGCTGTCGATCATGACAATGATGAAAATAATGCTTCCGGTAATCAGAGGGTAAAGGTACGGATCGGCGTTGACAATGACCAGACCACTCTGCAAAGCCTGAATGAAAATGGCCCCGATCAGCGTTCCGGGCAGAACAGTGCCCTTGCCGCCAAACAAACTAGCCCCGCCCAGCACCGCCGCCGCAATGGCAACAAACTCGCTCTGATTGCCGAAGGTGGGCGAGACGGCTCCCAGTTGGGCGATGGAAACCAAACCGCCCAGAGCCGCGCAAAATCCCGAGATCAGGTAGACCACCAGCAGCGTCCTTTCCACATTTATTCCCGCCTTCCGGGCTTTTTCCTGATCGCTACCCACCGCGTAAATATGCTGCCCGAAGGGCGTGTACCTAAGTACCATGTGAGCCACGCCAACCACCGCCAACAAGAATAAGGATGGGCAAAGGAACGCCCAGCCATCTGGCCGAGCCGATCTGTAATAGACTCTCTGGCAAATTAATAGCGCGGGTTTGGGAAAGATAGAGGCCCAGCCCCCTTCCCATGTAGAGGGTGGCAAGTGTCACAATGAAGGGGATAATCTTGATCCGGTACACGAGAAACGCGTTGACGAAGCCAAACACCAGCCCGATACCCAAAACCACCAGGCCCGCCACCCAGAAGGGCGAGCCACCCAGCACCATTTTGGCCGAAACTATCCCGGATAGAAACATGATCGAACCTACCGACAAGTCGATGCCCGCCGTGAGCAGCACGAAGGTCATGCCCGTGGCGATGATTCCCAGCGAGGCCGACTGGACTAGTACATTGAGTCCGTTGCTGAGGGTCAGAAATTGGGGCGACAGAAAGCCGAAAACCAGCAGAATGCCAATAAACAGCCCCCAGGTGGCATTGCGCAGGATGAAAGAAGAGCGGCGTTCCATAGTCTTCGGTTTTTGGGGTACGTAAATCAGTTGTGTAAGGCAGCGGCCAGTAGTTCGGTGCGGTCGAAATTTGCCTTCGCAAACTCCCCTCTGTTTTTTCCTTCGCTCAGCACCACGATACGGTCGCAAAGCCCGATCAACTCCTCCACTTCCGACGAAATGAGCAGTACGCTGGCTCCACGAGCCACCAGATCGTTGATCAAGGCGTAGATTTCATGCTTGGCCCCGATGTCGATCCCTTTGGTGGGTTCGTCCATGATTAGTAATTGGGGATTCGTCATCAGCCACTTCGATAGTACCACTTTCTGCTGATTGCCCCCGCTCAGGGTAGACACTGGCTGTTCCGACAGACTATTGTATTTCAGTCGGGTACTTTCGGCCGTATGCCTGGCTTCCTGCTCGGCTGCCTCGAAATTCAGCGTTCCCAGGGCTTTGGTGGCAAACCGCCCTAGTGCCGTAAGGCGGATGTTTTGCTGAATACCCTGCCGGAGCAAAAGTCCTTCCTCGCGCCGGTCTTCGGTCAGGAAACCAACGCCTTTGTCGATCCATTCCCTGGGCGACGGGTTTTTCAGGCGTTGGCCGCGCCAGAATACTTCTCCGGCTTCCGGCTGGTCCAGGCCGAAAATCAGCCGGGCGGTTTCGGATCGGCCGGCTCCCACCAAACCGTACAAGCCAAGTACCTCTCCCTTATTTATTTGGAAAGAAATTCCCCTCACTTTTTTTCCAGCACTCAGGTTTTCCACCCTAAGTACCTCCTCATCGCTGAAAGTACCCTCCCGCTCGACAAATAGTTGGCCGACGTCGCGGCCCACCATGTCGTGAATCAGCCGCTGGGGGTCGAAACCGTGCGCGCGATCAGTAGTTTTTACCAATTGTCCGTCCCGCATCACCGCGATCGTATCCGCCAGTCGGCGTACTTCATCCAGATTGTGCGAGATGTAGATCATCGCGGTTCCAGCCTTTCTCAGCCGCTCGATAAGCTCGAATAGTTTTCTGGGTTTCGTGGCTAGTGAGTGAGGTAGTGGGTTCGTCAAAAATAATCAGTTTGGGTTTGCTAATCAGGGCTTTGGCGATTTCTACCATTTGCCGCTGGGCAGTGGTAAGTCTTTCCACCAGCGTGTCGGGGTCAAGGCTCAGGCCGACCTCCAAGAGGTAGTTTGTCGTAAGTTTCCGGCACTTTTTTCGGTCGATAAAGGATAGGCCCGCTATTTTTTTCCGGGGAAAATCGTGAACAAACAGATTCTCGCTCACGCTCAGATTGGGAAAGAGATTAAGTTCCTGGTGAATAAAAGCAATGCCTGCCTCGATGGCCGCTCTGGGCGTGGGCGGGGCGAAGGCTTTCCCTTACAGAAACAGCTCGCCGCCACTGGTCGGAAACTGGCCGCTGACGATGTTCATTAGAGTCGATTTGCCCGCTCCGTTCTCGCCGATCAGACCAAGTACCTGCCCTTTGTCGAGCGTCAGACTGATGTCTTTGAGTACCGACACCTCCCCGAAGTCTTTCTTTATATGCCTGATTTCGAGGAGCATGGTCAGGCCGTTTTAAGGTTTTGGTCCTGTATCCTGTACACCACGGCGGCTGTCAGAATAATAAAGCCTTTCACCATCATGATCAGGAAAGTAAGATAGGCCGATCAGATTGAGGCTATTGTCCAGCAAAATGATGAAAAGTACCCCGTAAATTGTCCATTTTACCTTTCCCTTTCCGCCAAAAAGAGATGTACCCCCGATGACCACCGCCCCGATTACATCCAGCAATATATGCTGGCCCAGCACGGGCGAACCCGTTTCGAGCCGGGCCATGTACAGAATGGCCGCGACCGCCCCGCAAACGCCGCTGATGACGTAAGCGATCACGGTAGTTTGCCGCGTATCGACCCCCGAAATGAAGGCGGCTTTGGGATTCATACCCGTAGCATAAAGCCACTGACCAAGGATGGTTCGGCGAAGCAGAAAAGAGACTGCCACCACTACCAAAAGGGCGATCAGTAGAGGGATAGGAATTCCCAAAAACGACTGGTACGTAATGTCGACAAAGGCATCGGGCAGATTGTAGATGTTTTGGGAAGCGGTACTCCAAACGGCCAAACCGCTGAAAAATATCATAGTGGTGAGCGTGACCATGAAGGGCGGCATCCCCAGCCGGGTGATAGCCAGGCCATTGACTAGGCCTATGGCTGCTCCGCAGGCCAGCATGAGCAGGATGCCCACAAAAATTCCAGTCTCCGGCGAGATGGGGAAGCCGGAGTCGCTGCTCATCGCGTACGCACCGACCAGGCTCGAAAGGGCGATCGTAGAAGTGACCGATAGGTCGATCCCGGCCGTAAGCATGACTACCATTTGCCCGATGCAGACGATCATCAGGGGTAGCAAGTTGAAAAGGATATTCCAGAAGTTGGCCGCGCCAAAGAAACCAGGAACTACGAGGGAAGCCACCAGCCCGTAGGCAAGGCATAGGTACAGGATAAGATTGTCCTGAATGTCAACCGGAAAGGCTAGCCTTTTTTCCATAAATACAATTTACGCCTCTGAAAGGTGGATGACACGGTTCGTTTCAGCCGACTGGTATGCCGCGTGCATTAGTTGTAGGGTCTTGAGGTTATCTTCCCCAGTAGTTTCGGCCGGGACTCCTTCCCGGACAGCCGCCAAGAAATTTTCGTGCGTAGCCACCATAGCCGACTGCGCTACTACGTACTCTGGATGCATCCAGGCATAGTCGGGCAGGGTGGTAGTCTCGGTGGAAGTACCCGCTTTCGTGGTGGTGACAAGCACATAGTCCGGCAACAGACTCAAAGCACCTTTATCTCCTTCCACTTCCACGAGCGTCTGCGGGAAGCATTCGTAACTTACAGTGGAGGCGTAGGATAGTTCGATGTTGCAAACCACGCCGCTCTCCATCCTGAGCATCAGCGTAGCTACATCTTCACCCCTAATTTTAGGATTGACCCGTTGAATCTGGCCATAAATCGAAGCCACTTCTCCGAACAAAAAGCGGCCAATATCCAGCAAATGAACGCCCAGATCGGCAATAATGAATCGTTCTAGTTCAGCGAGCAAGGGCTGGTTTTCAAAAACAGGAAATCCGCTGTTGAAATAAATACGGGCGCGGAAAGGTGTGCCGATCACCCCGCTGTCGAGTTTCTGTTTCAGGTGCCGCAGGGGCTTTTGCCACCGGAAGTTCTCATGGACGAACAGGGGTACTTTATGGCGGGCGCATTCATCCACCATGGCTTGAGCGTCGGTCAGGTTCGGAGCCAAGGGCTTCTGGCACACGATCGGGACGCCTTTGTGAAGTACCTTAAGGGTGATTGGAGCGTGCGAATCGGGCGGGGTGATGATGTCGATTAGATCCAGAGATTCGGACTCCAGCATCTGGTCTATGTCATCGTAGACCTTTGAACTACCGAACCTTTCAGCCATATTCCGGGCGTTCTCGATGTTTTGGTCACAAAAGACGAGCCCCATCTGCGGGTCGGCTTGCCGCCAGGCTGCCACCTGGTAGTGCGCCCAAAAACCACACCCTATGATACCTATATTCATTTGCTAGTGATTGCTTCTATTTGCTCGTGAATGTCTTCCATCTCGAATATCTTCTGCCAATTATCCTTGAACAGGATATTCTCTGCCCGGTCGAGAGCCTTAATGGCAGCATCGGAGAACTGAATGGGCAGTTCGTCGAAAAGTACGGCCAACTGAATGTTGATGTGGCCGAGGATAAAGTCGCGGGCGGCATCGTAGGGTACGCCCTTCTCAACTACCACATCCAAACCGTCCCTAATCTTTTTAATGCAGGTGGAGCTGAGCGTTTCTGAAAAGCCCGGCTCTAGAATAGCCATCTGCTCGACCGTGATGCGGTGGTTGGTCGTGACGGGCTGGAAAAGTACCCTGGTAAGCGCGTCGCCGACTTCGAAATGTTCGTCGGGTCCCTGCATCAGCGCCGAAACTACCGTCTGCCTGGCCAGGATACCACCGTAAAAGTCCCGTTGTGCCTCTTCCGTAGGTTCCCAGTTGAATACCGAAGGATGCGAAGGATGGGTGACGTAATAGCTAAGGTCGGGGCGGTTGGTGATGTGGCCCGCCAGCGGAGCCGCCGGATCGAGAATGACCACGACCGCACCCGCCTTGAGTTGAGGAATTACCTCGGCGCTGACCGGACGCATGGCATTGTCCGGCACGGCGAGTATGACGATATCCACATCGGGAAGTATGGTTTCACCTTTATTAACAAGTACACCTATCTGAGACAAGCGTTCAATGGCAGCGGGCGAGACGTCGATAAAGCTGGTTTCGTATTCCGGGGCTTTCAACAGGTTGAGGGTACACCTCATGCCCATTTTTCCTCCGGCCCCTACCAGGGCAATTTTATTTTTCATCAGAAATCGTTTTTGATTTTAAATAGCTCATCTCATCATTAGCTTGGGCAACCAAGGTACTTTTCAGGTAATTGGCACCTTTAATGGCCCATTCTCCCTCCTGCCTGATCGTGATTTCCAAAGTCTCTAAAGGCACTGACCACACTTCCAGGGTCGCCGACTGGCATTTGCCGAAAGCTGATAATTTCTCCAAAATCCAGGGAATCGGCGTCTGGCCCGCTCCCGCTGGTCTGCCCGTCACCTCGAAGCCCATCGCGTGCGGAAAGCGTTTGATCGCGTAGTCTTTCACGTGCAGGTTGATGGTATAAGGAGCAAGTACCTCGGTCACTTCGTAGATGCCCTCGTCGGCTCCCAGAGAATTGGCCGTGTCGAGGCAAATTCCCACCCAATTTTCATCGGTTTTCTGAATGATTTCTACCAGTTCCCTGGCTCTAAATCTATCGTGATTCTCGATGGCCAAAACTACCCTTTGTTTTCTGAGTTGGGGTAAGACATTCCTGATAACTTGAATGATAGTATCCGTTTTCGGTTCGTAGCCATCCGCGTCGATGACGACCCGCAAAAACGGTGATTGACAGTCTGCGCACAGGGGCAGGTAGTTTTCAAAGTTTTCCCGAGTTAGCCCCCTTATTCCCAGTTCGAGTTGGATCCCGGCATCTTGGGTAGCCGCTACAAGAGCGTTCCACCCATCCCTTGAAAGCTCATGGGCGGGCAGGTTGTCAGCTAGTTGTAAGCATTTGGCTCCCAATTCAGCGCCGACCTCCAATAGCTGGAAAGCCGTCATGGGTTGGGATGGAATACTTTTGCCTACTCCCACCGACCAGGGGAAGGTATAGCTACTAATGCCAAAGATCGGCGGGGAGGGCATAATCGGCGGAAGTCAGGATATATAATTGAGAAAACCCATTGCGAATATAGGGAGAAATTTCTGTTGTATACAATCAGGACTCATATTGTACACTCTATCTGAAATGTTTTGCCAACTGTATAGAGTTTGAGGATAAGGGGGAGAGTTTTCGGCCCTGCGACCGTGGTTATTCCTGACGTAGCAGCATCCAATGGAGTCATTCATGCCATCGACACCGTAGTAATGCCCAAGTAAACATCTCTCCTGTTGGTATGGTAAAAACCGCCGCACCCCTGTGGTGGTTTTTGTTTTAACGCGCGTTCGTCGTAGCCTTCCGTCCTTTCGCCGTAGAATTTCCTCCGTCATCAGTAGTCTTCCACCGCTTACTAAGTTTACCTACCGCTCAATCAATAGTAGCCGGTATTTTTTGGATGCCAGGGCACAGGGCAGTATTTTAAAACGAACCAAACTACTCATACGTCATGAAAAAGTCATTCAAATCCGCTTTCGTTCTTACTGCCTGCCTCGGCGTCTCAGTCGTGCTGGGCTGCTCAAAAGAAGACAAAGATGTCCCGCCGGAGACGTGCAGCGAATCTCTCGGTGATGTGCAAAAAGCCCTCACTGACAAGGTAGTAAAGGCTGATAAACAAAGCTGTGAAGCTTACAAAACTGCACTTAGGAAACACATTGATAACTGCTCGGGAGAAATATCAAAAGGGTTGATGAGGGATTACGATAGAGATTTAGCCGAAGCTTGCCCTAACTGATTTCCCTTACCAAACCTTTCCAACCCCGCCGGGTTTAGGTTTTATTACCTCAAACCCCACCCCGCATGTCCACACTTCGCCTTATTCTGGGTGATCAACTCAACCACGCCCACCCCTGGTACCAGGAATCCGACGACGACGTCACGTACCTTCTGATGGAGATGCGGCAGGAAACCGACTACGTGGCGCACCATATCCAAAAGGTCGTGGCGTTCTTCCTGGACATGCGCGCCTTCGCCGACCACCTGAGGGAGCGGGGGCATCGGGTTGTTTACTACACCCTCGACGATCCCCGGAACCAGCAAAATCTGACGGATAATGTGGCCAAGCTTATTCAAGAGGAAGAATTCGCTCACTTCGAGTACCAACTTCCCGACGAGTGGCGGCTCGACCGGCAGTTAAAAGCTTTCAGCGCCGATCTGTACGAGATTGGCGTTTCGTCCCAGTACTACGACACAGAACATTTTTTAGGCAGTCGCACCGAACTGGCCGAGCATTTTGCGGGCAAGAAGACCTACGTCATGGAATCGTTTTACCGCATGATGCGGCGGAAACACGACGTACTCATGGACGGCGACGAGCCCCTGACCGGCCAATGGAACTACGACGCCAGCAACCGCAAGCCGCTCCCCAAAAAGCACCAGTGGCCCGCCCCGCTTTTGCTGGAAAAGGACGTCAGCGCCGTGGTCGCGATGATTGAAAAGGCTGGGGTGAAAACCATTGGGAGGCTGGCGGACTCGACGAAATTCGGCTGGCCCACGACCCGGTCGGAAGGCCTGGCGGTACTCGACTATTTCCTGCAAAACCTGCTCGTGCATTTTGGCGACTACCAGGACGCCATGACGCCCGAAGGCTGGGCGCTGTACCACGCCCGGCTTTCCTTCGTGATGAACTCGAAATTGCTGCATCCCAAGGAAGTAATCGACGCCGTGGTGGCGCACTGGGAGGAACATCAAGATACCATTGCCTTCTCGCAGGTAGAAGGTTTCGTGCGGCAGATTATCGGCTGGCGTGAGTACATGCGGGGCATGTATTGGGCCAAAATGCCGGACTTCGCGACGCTCAATAAGTTAAACCACAGCCGTCCGCTGCCCGACTGGTACTGGACCGGTGATACGAAAATGCGCTGCCTAAGCCACGCTATCGGCCAATCGCTGGACCACGCCTACGCCCACCACATCCAGCGCCTCATGATTACGGGCAACTTCGCCCTGCTGGCGGGCGTCGATCCCGACGAAGTGGACGCCTGGTACCTGGGCATCTACATCGACGCCATCGAGTGGGTCGAGATCACCAATACGCGCGGCATGAGTCAGTTTGCCGACGGCGGCATCGTGGGGACCAAGCCCTATGTGTCGTCGGCCAACTACATCGACAAGATGAGCCACTACTGCGGGAGCTGCCACTACGACAAAAAGAAAAAAACCGGCGAGCGAGCTTGTCCTTTCAACAGCCTCTACTGGCACTTTTACGACCGCCACCGCGACACCCTGGAAAAGAACCCGAGGATCGGGATGGTGTATCCCAGCCTGAAGCGCATGAAGGAGGAGGACCGGGAGGCGTTGTTTGCCCAGGCAAACCGGTATCTTGCGGGCATCAATGATTTGTAGATGAACTGGACGTACTTAGTTCCGGCAGGAATCTTTGAAAGTTCCGGTACACCACGCCATGCAACCAAAAAAGCTCCTCATCAGTCGGGTGGCGGTATCGTCACTTTTCTTTCTTAACGGCTTTCTTTATACAAACTGGACAGCCCGCTTGCCTGAGTTGCAGGACTACTTCGGCGTCAACAATGCTCAGTTGGGTACGATCCTGTTTTGCATCGCCCTTGGCTCCCTGGTGTCTATGCCTGCCACAGGCTGGTTGAGCGACCGCTTCGGCTCCGACCGCATCCTGGTCATCATGTCGACATTTTTCTGCGTGGCCATTCCGCTGGTTGCAGCTTCGCAACAGGAATGGGTGATCCGGCTTTGTTTTTTCGGACTGGGGGTGACCACCGGCGCGATGGACGTCACCATGAACGGCCAGGCTGTGCTGGTCGAGCGGCAGTGGGGTAAGGTCATATTTTCTTCGTTTCCACGCGGCTTTCAGCATCGGTATGGCGCTGGGTGCCCTGTCGGGCGGCCGTATGCGCTCTACAATATCTCGTTTGCTTATCAATTGGTACCGCTGTCGGCATTGGGAATTGTGTTGGTGGGGTGGGTATCCTATCATCTGATTCAGGAAGTACCCGAGCCGGTCGCCGCCAGTACGGCGGCGGCCAGCACCGACAAGCTGAGCGCGATGAAAGCGATTCTGCCGTTTGGCATCATCGCTTTCTGCTGTATGTTGGGCGAGGGGTCGATCACGGACTGGTCGGCCATTTACATGCACACCATCGTGGGCCAAACCGACGTGGTGAGCGCCTGGGCCTTCGGTGTTTTTGGCCTGGCCATGACCGTCGGCCGCCTGTTCGGCGACTACGCTACGGCCAAAATCGGAATGCAAAAACTCATGCTGATCGACGCCCTGCTGGCCACGGCGGGGTTGGGGCTGGTCCTGGGATTCGCCACGGTATGGAGTGCTTTTGTGGGCCTTTTCCTGGCGGGCATCGGCTTATCGACCATCATCCCGCTGGTATTTTCACAGGCCGGAAACCTGAGGGGCATCACACCGTCATTGGGTATCTCGATGGCGACCTCGATCGGTTATACGGGCTTTTTTGTGGGGCCGCCCGTGATCGGGTACCTGGCAGAGGCCTTCGACCTGCGCATCGGGCTGACTTTTGTCCTGCTGCTGTTTGTGGCGATGGCGGTGATCATTGCCCGACAAGCCCGGCGGCCGAAGTACTGAGCTTCAAAGGTACTTTTGCTGCAACGGGCAAACCGATTCTGAAATAAGCGTACCTAGTCGAGTGTCATTTTCGAGCCTTGACTCCCTGTCCAATTCCAAAACATTTTTCGTTAGCAAGTACCATGAGTCAATTCATCTGGATCATCATCGTCTTTGTCCTAGGCGTCTTGCTACCCATCCAGGCCGGCATGAACACCCGGATGGGTGAATCGGCGGAAAGTCCCGCCTATGCCTCCACGCTTTCTTTTCTGGTGGGCACGATCGGGTTGATCCTGTACCTCCTCGTCACCCGACAGTCGGTGTCCTGGACCGGAATCAGGGACGCGCCGCCTTACCTTTGGATTGCCGGCATTATGGGCGCGGTCTACGTCACGGTCATCATCTATGCTTTCCCTAAACTAGGGCCGGGTCTGACCTTCGGCTTAGTGGTGGCCGGGCAAATGGTCATGTCCGTCGTGCTGGAACATTTCGATGTCCTGGTGGAAGAGCAGAGTTCGGTCAACGCCATGAAAATCTTCGGGATTGCGCTGATCATCGTTGGGGTAGTCATCATCCGCGAGAACTGAGCTCCCGCAAGAATCCCTACTGCCCCGCGACCAGCGTCCGCCTGGGTATCTCCCTTATTTCCACGCTACTGAGCTTAATCACTTTCTGCACCACTTCGTATCCATCGGATATTTCCAGGGTATAGCGGCCGTCCTTAATTAGGGAAAAGTCGAAGTCACGGCTGTACTTCTGCATTCGCTTATCCAGCACCTCTTCGTGCAGGGTCTGTCCCCGTTGATTCAGCAGCCGTACGAACACGGTTTTGCCTAACTTTTTTTCCATCACCAACCGCATCGTCAGTGATTTCTTGACCCGGTATATCCCGACTTCAAAAACAGGAAGAGGATTTTTTTCGGAACGAATAGTGCCGGGTTTGGATCGGTGAAATAGCTTACCTAACGTAGTAGCGGGCAGCTCCTTGAAGTTTCGAAAATTCTTTCGATTCACTTTTTGAGCCTCGGCGTTTGAACCGACGAATAGTACGAGTAATACGATGACTTTGAGAATTAGGGTATTTTTCATAAGGCAGGGTTTTAGGCGTGGCTGACGAGCGCAGCGCAACGGACGAAATACCCGACCCGCCCTTCCAAGTACGTGTTGGAAAAGCGGGTCGGGTGTAAGAAGAAGGGGTGGCAAGAATCGGCTGCCCGTTAGTTGATCGCGACCAGCGTACGCGCGGGCGTCTCGACCAGGTCGGTGGTGGTCAGGTTGATCGACCGGCGTACTACTTCGTCTTGGTGGACGATTTCAATCGTATAGCGGCCGTCTTTGATTTGGGAGAAGTCGAAGTCACGGCTGTACTTCTGTCGGCGCTTGCCCACTACCTCCTCGTGCAGTACCTGTCCCCGTTGGTTGAGCAGTCGGAGTGTCACCCGCTCACCAGTCTTTTTGGCCATCAGCAGGCGCATCTTCAACGAATCCTTGACCCGGTACATTCCGACTTCGAAAGGTCTCCGGTTTCTTCTGTTGGCAGTCGGGGTCGTGGGACGCCAGGGCGGGCCACATCATTAGGCTACACAGCGCAACGGCAAGCATTTTTTTTACATTCTTCATGGCTATCGAAGTTTTGTTTACGGATAAGTGATTTGAACCAAAGAGGAGTACCCAAGGGCGCGCGTTGCAGCGGTATTCCTGAGCGGGCTATCGCGGTGATGAGCGGCAATCACTTCATTAGCCCACAAAAAAAGTCCGTGACTGGAAAGCCACGGACTTTTGATTCAAGATTCTCGAAACACCGGTACGGTCCTCCGCACCGGCCTTGCGTTTAGGTATTCAAAACATCGCCCCCGTTGGGGTGAAGTACTTGCCCGGTCATGTAGCTGGCGTCTTCACAGGCCAGAAATACGAAGCAGGTCGCCACTTCGCACGGCTGGCCGGGCCGGCCCAGCGGCGAGTCTTCCCCAAAGCCTTTTACTTTCTTGGACTCGAAAGTCGACGGAATCAGCGGCGTCCAGATGGGGCCGGGCGCCACGGCATTGACGCGGATGCCTTTGTCGGCCAGGTTGCCGGAGAGCGAGCGGGTGAAGGCCACGATGGCACCCTTGGTGGAGGAGTAGTCGAGCAGGCTGGCGCTGCCCCGGTAGGCCGTCACGGAGGTAGTATTGATGATCGTGTCGCCCTCCTGCAAATGCGGCAAAGCGGCTTGCACGAAATAGAACATCGGGTAGATATTGGTGGCGAAGGTACCTTCGAGCTGTTCTTTGGAAATATCGCGGATGTCCTCCTTCGGGTGCTGCTCGGCGGCGTTGTTGACCAGTACGTTGAGACCGCCTAGCTCGTCCACGATCCGCTTGACTGCTTTTTTACAAAAATCTTCTTCGCGGATATCGCCTTTTATCAACAGGCATTTTTTGCCTTCATCCTCGACCATTTTTTGGGTGTCCTGGGCGTCCTGGCTTTCGTCGAGGTACACGATGGCGACGTCGGCCCCTTCGCGGGCGAAGTGGACGGCCACCGAGCGGCCGATGCCGCTGTCGCCGCCCGTGATAAGCGCCACTTTGCCGTCGAGCTTGCCGCTGCCCCGGTAGCCGTCGCGGATCACGATCGGTTGCGGGCTCATGTCTGCCTCGTGGCCGGGCTGCTGGTCCTGGGTTTGTCCTTTGGTATCGATTTCGTAGTTCATGGTGTGGTTTGGTTAGTGAATGGACAGGGCTACTCGCTGAAAACTTTGTGCCAGACGGGCGAGGCGGCAATCGTTGCTCCGACCACGCCACATTTACTATCTTTGTGCCATGACTTTTAACGACCTCAACCTCAATAAGCCGCTGCTCAACGCGTTGGACGACCTGGGCTTTGCCGAGCCGACGCCCATTCAGGAGAAAGTGTTTTCGGCCGTGATGTCGGGCCGCGATGTGTGCGGGATCGCGCAGACGGGTACCGGCAAAACCCTGGCATACTTGCTGCCGCTCCTGCGGCAGTGGCAGTATTCCAAAGACCGCCTGCCGCAGCAACTGATCCTGGTACCCACCCGCGAGTTGGTGGTGCAAGTCGCGGAGACGATCCAGGAACTGGCAAGCTACCTGGACCTCAAAATAGTGGGCGTATACGGCGGTACCAATATCAAGACTCAAATGTCCGCGCTGAGCGATGGGGCCGACCTGGTGGTAGCCACGCCGGGGCGCCTGATCGACCTGGTGATGAATAAATCATTAAAGGCCAAGGGCATTAAGAAATTAGTCATCGACGAAGTAGACGAAATGCTGAACCTGGGCTTCCGGTCACAGTTGAATACGGTACTCGACCTCTTGCCCCCGCGCCGCCAAAACCTGCTTTTCTCGGCTACGATGACCGAGGAAGTGGAGTCGCTGATGGCGGTGCACTTCAACGCGCCGCTTTGGATCGAGGCCGCGCCGGCGGGTACACCCGTGGAACGCACCGCGCAGAAAGGCTACGAGGTACCCAATTTCAATACCAAGATCAATTTGCTGAAAATGCTCGTCACGCAGGATTTAGCGATGAGCAAGGTACTGGTATTTGTGAGTACCAAGAAATTGGCCGATCAGGTTTTTGAGGAAATGGAAAAACGCTTTCCCGAACAGGTAGGCGTGATTCATTCTAACAAGGCGCAGAACAACCGCTTCGAGACGGTACGCAAATTTCAGGACGGCGAGGATTTGGTACTGATCGCCACCGACATCGTGGCGCGGGGACTGGACCTCACCGAGGTATCGCACGTCATCAATTTCGACCTTCCCGAAGAACCCGAGAACTACATCCACCGCATCGGCCGCACG
Source organism: uncultured Cytophagales bacterium (assembly GCA_963803495.1). Lineage (GTDB taxonomy): Bacteria > Bacteroidota > Bacteroidia > Cytophagales > Spirosomataceae > Persicitalea. The sequence goes on along the minus strand of CAWDMP010000002.1, from coordinate 3,723,119 downwards.
GGCCGCGCCGATAAGGACGGCGTCGCGCTCAGCTTCATTACCGAAGCCGAAACGGAATCCAAAGAAAAGATCGAAGCATTGATGGGGCAGCCAATCCCGCTGCAACCGCTACCGGAACAGTTGGAAATCTCGCACGTCCTGACCCGCGACGAAGTACCCAAGTCCACGATGCGGAACGTCATTGTCAAAGCGCCCAGCCGCGACGAAGCAGGCCCGGCATTTCACGAGAAAAAAGACAAGAACAAAAAGGTGAACGTCCGCCGCGACATCGCCGCCGAAAAAATGGCCAAGTACGGACGACCGATCAGGCGCGGAGCGAAGAAAAAATAAGCCTGGGGGCGTGTTTTGCGTGTAGGAGTGGGGGCGTTCTCCTACTCTGATTGCCTTCGAAAGCGAAAGAACTGCACGGGCGGTACCGCCCCCCACTGCCTACACTCCCCCACGCCCCCACTTTGTGGCTTTGAAACTTTGTCGCTCTGTCGCTTCGAGACTAAAACATCAACAAATAAACCCCCGCCCCGGCCAGGTACCCCATCATAGCCAGGAGCGCGATGCGCTTAAGGTACCACACGAAGTCCAGTTTTTCGATGCCCATGACGGCGACACCCGCCGCCGAGCCGATGACCAGCATACTACCACCCGTACCGGCGCAGTAGGCCATGAACTCCCACAGTTTGTGATCGGTAGGATAAGTATCCATGCTGTACATGCCCATGGCAGCGGCTACGACGGGCACGTTGTCCACAATGGCCGACACGGCACCGATCACGACGACGATCACGTCCAGGTTACCTACCATGGCGTCGAGGCGTCCGGCCAGATCGCTGAGTACTTCGGTAGCTTCGAGTACGCCCACGGCGGCCAGAATCCCGAGGAAAAACAGGATGCTGGGTACGTCGATTTTGCTGAGGGCGTAGGCGGGCGTGTAGGGAATACGGTCTTCCTCGTCCTTATCCTTGTGAATAAGTTCCGAAAGTACCCACAGCGCTCCCAACGAGAGCAGCATCCCCATATAAGGCGGCAAATGAGTGACGGTTTTGAAGGCTGGGACAAACAGCAAACCGATAATACCGGCGATCAGCATCAACCGGCCCTGGCCGCGTGACACGCCATTGCTGGCGTCGAATTTTGGTGCTGTGTCGTCGCCCGACATGACGGGCACGGCTTTGAGGCTGCTCTTCATGGCGAACGTCATGTACAGCAACGGTACCGCCAGCGAAACCATGCTGGGCAGAATAAGGTTGGTAATAATGGCCGTCGTGGTCACCTGCCCGCCGATCCAGAGCATGGTTGTGGATACATCACCAATGGGCGACCAGGCACCGCCCGAGTTGGCAGCGATGATGATCATACCGGCCATCAGTTTGCGTTGTTCGCCTTCGGGCATTATTTTGCGCAGCAGCGACACCATCACGATGGAGGTCGTGAGGTTGTCGAGCAGGGCCGATAGGAAGAAAGTCAGGATGCAGATGATCCACAGCAGGCTGATCGGATCGCGGGTTTTGATGCGTTCGGTGATGATCGCAAAGCCTTCGTGAGCATCGATCAGCTCCACGATGGTCATGGCACCGAGCAGGAAAAACAGGATTTCGGAGATTTCGCCCACGTGGCCGGCAAGTTCTTCGACTACGATCTCGCTATCGGCGCTGTACAGCACGTAGGCCGTCCAGCAGAGTACCCCGGTGATCAAGGCCGAAGCGGTTTTGTTGATGTGGATTGTTTCTTCGAGGGCAATGGCCAGGTAGCCGAGTACAAAAATGATGACAATTGTCGTGATCATGGGTAAATGTGGAGTGTTTGTTCTTTATTGGTTGTTAGGTATAAAAAATTAAAAAGTGGCATTCAAGGGGTTTATAGTTCGGGTCAATTCTATGCGCGCCACGGGGATGGCCATCTTTCCTTTTGTTTTTATCAAAAACAAAAAGCCGGGTCCCGTGCTGCTCCACCACGAGCAGATTCACCTGCGGCAACAATTGGAGATGGGCTTCATTCCCTTCTATGTGTGGTACCTGGTCGAGTACCTGATCCGCTTCATCCAGCACCGCGACCATTACCGGGCTTACCGAAACATCTCTTTCGAGCGCGAGGCCTTCAAAAACGAAACCTCCCTATTCTATTTGCGGGGGCGGGCGTTTTGGGCCTTCCTGCAGTACCTCTGACGCTTCGGCGAGTGCCGCTTCCTCCTCCTCCGACGGGCCATTGTAGGTCATCACCGCCACCATCATCGTGAGGGCGGTCAGGATCACCACAATCATTAGAATACCGCTGCGAAAACCACTCACCATGTACTCCGGTGGAATGGTCAGGAACAGCAGTACCGTGATCAGCCCCCTCGGCGCGATGTACAGCAATGGACTCAGGTTGCCCCGGAAGGTGCTTTTGAGCGTAAGGTAACGCGTACCCAGTATCGCCAGCAAAATCAGCGCGCTCACGATCCAAGCGTCCAGGTCGGCGAACTCCCGAATGTCGACCGCGTAGCCAAACAGCAAAAAGAAAAAAGTACGGATGACGAAGGCGCTCTCGGCGGTAAGCTTCTTGAACTGTTCGAGCTCGTCCTCGAAGAGGTCATTTTTGAGGTAGTCGTTCAGTTTTCCCCGCACGAATAGCTCGGTGTTGTTGAGGAACAAACCGAACACCAGAATCGCCAGCAGCGACGATAAATGGTACAGCTTCCCGACGGCGTAGATGATGAACAGCATCGATATAATGGGCAGGTACTTGACGTGGTGGTTGATGCGGCTGATCAGGTACAGAATCACGAAGCAGGAGATCACCGAGATGATGACGACCAGGGTGGTGCTTTTCAGGAAGGTACCCGCCGCCTCCCAGCCCGAACCGCTCGGAATGACCAGGATATTGAACAGCATTAGCCCCAAAATATCCGACAGGGACGACTCGTACACCATGTACTCCCGCCGCCGCAAATCGAGCCCCCGCACGCTGGGAATGGCCACCGCGCTGCTGATGACGGCAAAAGGCGTAGCCGTGACCATCGCTCTATAGAAACTTTCGCCCAACAGAAGGTACAGGATACCCGCAATGACCAGCATACTGAGGATCAGCCCCAGGAGCGCCGACAGAAAGGTGCGGCCGATAAGCTTGTGCTTGCCGCCGCTGAGTTCGAGGTCGAGTCCGCCTTCCAGTACGATCAGAATCAGCCCGATGGTACCCAAGGTGGGCAGGATGATGTCGACGTAAGGAATATTGATGTCGAAGTAGCCCGTAACCTGCCTCAGCCCGATGCCCGTAGCCAATAAAAGCACCACCGAAGGGATCTTTGTCCGGCTGCTGATGAGGTCGAAAGCATAGGAAAGCAGGACCGAGCAACTGAGGATTATAATTAATATGGAAATATCCATAAATGCCGATGGTGGGTTGCGATCAAGGTTGCAATGATACGAAAAATGCCCCTAAAAATGGGGCATTTCTGCTTTCGGAAAAGCGGTATCACCAACCCACCGGCGGACAGTAGATGGCCGCCCGGTTGTTGAAGCGGAAGCCCAGCAGCAGCTCGTGGCTGCCCGTGCTCACCGAGCTAAGGCCAGACAGCGGATACTCATAGGCGTAGCTGATCGTCAAGCCAGTCGATAGCGCCATGCCCAGCACCGCCCCCAGGCTGTCGCGCCGACGGTACTGCACGCCCGCCCAGATCCGGTCGGCGTACTGGAACCTGACCTGCCCCTCGGCCGACAGCGGCGTGTGGCCCGTCTTCTTGACCCATACCTGCGGAATCATCGTCCAATCTTCCGAGAGGTCGAGCCGGTAGGCGGCAGTGAGGTAGTAGTGCGGAAGCAGCTTCGCCTGCGCGCCCCCGCCCGAAGGTACCGCGTAAGCAAGCGAGGTACGGTTGGGGGAAAGTACCGAGGCCGCCCCCCAGAAATCGCCCTTCCGCGCCAGCAGCCCCGCCGAGAAATACGGCTTCAGCAGCGATACCCGCCCACCGGGCAGGATCGGGTCGCCGGGTGTGGCGGTCTGTATCTCATCGAACCGGATCGTGTACTGTAGCATCCCCGTGCCCAGGCCTGCCGATAGCTGCCAGTCGTTGGCTAGGCTCAGGTGCGCGGCCCCCGTGAGCTGGGCGATGTTGCGGTCGGTGGGACCGGTGCGGTCGGCCAGCAGCAACGCGCCCGCACCGAAGCGCCAAGTACCCGGTGGGGGCGCGAGTGCCCGGGAAGTACCGCCGGCGTAGCGGGGCGTCCGGGCGTTGACAGGTGCCTTGTCGCCGTAGCCGATGGGCGTATGAAAGGTAAGGTAAGCGGTATTGGGCGCATCGTCGAGCCCCTGCCACTGACGGCGGTAGCTGAGGCGCGCGTCGGCGAAGTCGTAGGCGCCGCTGAGGGCGGGATTCACCACGAAAGGATTGAGCACGTACAAACTACCTTGCGGCAGTTGCTGGGCGTTTGCCACCGCGCTCGTCCACCACCACACTATCCCGCAAAGCAACCACTTCCCCACGCTCATGCCATTCTGTTTTCAACAAAAGTAACGAATCAGCCTTAGCCAAGAGCAAATATCGCGCCGAAGGCAGACCAAAGCGTACTTTCGAAGACCTTGGGTCGTTTTGCTTTCATCCAACTGTTCCCACCATGACTCACTTCACCTTCGCGCTCTTGTTTAGCCAGTACTTGCTGGCCTGCACACCCACCCAAATCACGCGCATCGCCCTCAGCGAATCCACCCGAGGTACCTTGCGGCGGATCGAGGTCACCGCCGAGCGTACCATTGTGCAACTGAACAACGAAGAGAAATCCTTCACCACCAAAACCACCGACTGGCAAGTACTTTCAAAACTAGCGCAAGACTTGCCCCCGGCGCAGCTCGGCGGCGTGAAGGTACTTAGCAAAAAGCACCAGGTCGACGCCGCACTGGCGTCCACGCTGACGATCGCCACCCCCGACTCGACCTACACCTCCCCCACCTTCGACCACAACGCCCCGCCCGCTGCTTTGGCATTGCTGGTGGATTCGCTGCATGGGCAGATTCAGGCGCGCGCTGGTACAAAATTTTAACGGGGAGAGATAGCCTATACACCTACCTCCGTCCACTCCATGAAAGAACTGCCCCTGACCGTCCGCCGATCCATCGAGTTGATCGGCCTATTTGTGTTGGGCTGGCTGCTGGCCCTGGGCAACAACACCCTGGCCCCTTTGCTGATGGCCTTTTTCATCGCCCTGGTGTTGTTGCCGCTGCATCATTTTTTCGTGCGATGGCGCGTTCCCAACACGCTGGCCATTGCCTTATGCATTTTATTCCTTTTTTCGATATTGGGCCTTGTCGTCTGGTTTTTTTATGATCAGGTGGGCGCGCTGGTAGCCGACCTGCCCGCCATCCGGGCCAACGTCACCGCGCACCTGACGGACCTCAGCGCCTGGGTGATGAAACGAACCAGTTACTCCACCGCCCAGCAGCTCAAATTCATCAATGAGCAGAGCGACAAGCTCCTGACTTACACCGGCCTGGTACTCAACGGCACAATCGGGTCGGTCACATCCATGGTGGTTTTTATTACTCTCGTTCCACTGTATATTTTTCTTTTGATGCTGTACCGCGGCCTGCTACGACAATTTGTTTACTTGTGGTTTCCCTCCCACACCCACAACCGGGTAGCGAAAGCACTAGCCGAAATTCGGTACATTGTGAAGGACTACATCGTGGGGCTGTTCATTCAAATATCTTACATGACGGTCCTGGTGGGGGGCGGCCTGATGCTTTTTGGGATCAAACACGCCCTGCTGATCGGTTTGCTCTTTGCCTTCCTGAACCTGATTCCTTACGTGGGCGCTTTGTTGGGCAATCTGCTGGGGGTACTCATCACGCTGGCCTCTTCCTCCGATCTCGGCCCTATCCTGACGGTCCTGCTGGTGATTGCGGGGGCTCAATTCCTGGACAACAACATTTTGATGCCCCGCATCGTCGGCTCCAAAGTACAAATCAACCCGCTGGCCACCATCGTCGGCGTCATCGTGGGCGGACTCATCGCGGGCATCATGGGGATGTTTCTGGCGCTGCCTATTTTGGCCGTACTAAGAATTATTTTTGACCACAGCGACCATCTCAAACCCTGGGGGGTATTGATAGGGGAAGAAGAAGATTGACTGAATTGCTACACCTCGGCGAGCTGCTTCCTGATAACATCCAGCCCTGGCCCGACCTGCTGGTCGAAATCCTGCCAAATACACTCGAGCGACATTCCTCCCGTGTACTTCATTTTTTTCAACGCCCGGAAGTAGGGCCGAAAGTCGTCACCGTCGACACCCGGCACGGTGCGCTTCCTTTTTTCGGCGATGTGACAGTGCGAGATGTACCGGCCGTACTTCAGAATCTCCTCCGGCCCCTCGTTTTCCTTGAGCATGTGGTAAATGTCGCATTGCAGCTGCACCCAGGGGCTGTTGACCGCCTCGATAATCTCCACGCCCTCGGCCAGGCTGTTGATGAAATTGGTCTCGCCCCGGTTGAGTGGCTCGATCGCGAGCGCGACCTGGTATTTTTCGGCCAGAGGAGCCAGTTTGAGGCATAGGTCGATGTGCTGCGCTTTGGCGACATCCCGGTCGAAACCCTCGGGAATGGCCCGCGAGCCGCCGCTGCCGTACACGATGTTTTTCGTGCCGCATTCTTTGGCCCGCCGGAACGCCAGCTCGGCACGCTCCAATATTGGCTCCTGCTGCACGTCCGGCCCCACGGATTTCAATTTGCCCGGCAAAAAATAGACGTAGGAAAAGATCGGGAAGTTCTCCTCTTTGAGCATCCGCAGGTTTTTCTCGTATTGCGCCTCGCCCGCTTCGGGCAACAGAAAGTTGGGTACGCTTTCTTCGATAAAATCAAAGCCCAGCTTTTTCAGCAAAGGCACCTTATCGTAGGTCGCACAGACCCCGATCGGCAACGAGTATCCCACCGACTGACTGCCAAAGCCAGCGGCCTGGGCAAAAGCACCTGTGGCACTCAGGCCGATCAGTGTGCCGGTCGCTTGTTTTAAAAAACGTCTTCTGGTCGCGTGGTTTTCGGGTCGATTCATACAGGATTACGGATGGAATAGTCGTTCGATAAGTAGTTTTGACATAAGTTGATTTTTTATTTTTTATACCCTTTTCCAACCAAATGAATGTGTGATGGCTCTTGGACTAAAAACCTTGAAATCATGAAACGTACTTTGATTTTTCTTTTGTTGCTGAGTGCGTGGGGCGGTTGTAAAGAAAAAAAGGAATACGTCAGCCCCGAGGTGCAGGCTACGCGAGGTGCAGGCTACCCCCTGTGAGCCAAATTATGAAAACACCAGCAGGCACCGCGACAAAGTGGTCGACCAGGCGGGTATGGTGATCGACGGTAAAATATTTCCGCTCATCTCAACCGATGTACCGCCCTACGACTTTTCGCTCCGCACTTCTGTTTCACCATGCAATCTGCCGGAGAAATTTCGGAAAGACAGCCTGCTTGTTTCATTCAGCGGGCACTATCTTACCTCGCCTTTGTTGGAAAGGATCCAGATTTCATCTTTGCCCTTTAAACTGACGGCTATTGAAGCGAAGAAATAAGTTTTGCGGAATTCCTGACTTGAAATTAAAAGTTCTTTACTTTTCTACGTTTTTTTACTAAAAACTGGATCAACTATGAAGACTACTGCCAAACTGCTCACTGTGAGCCTTCTTTTGTTTAGTCTTTCTTGTAAAAAGCAGGAAGACCCGGACGCGGAGAAACCCTTTATTAAATCCATTTCCTTCAAGAATCTGCCAGACAAAGATGTACAGTTCGACCCAAAACAGCACACCATTACGATTCAAATTCCGCCGGTGGTACCCGATGAGGGATTCATCCCGATTCTTGATTTAAGCAATAAAACGGAGGTCATCGGCGGCGTGAACAGCAGTGGGGCACTAAATCTGAGTGCATTTGGTGGCTGTCGCGGCTACGACAAGCCCAAACCCGAAGGCACGCTAACACTTGCCAACGACGAGTACATCAGGACATACCGCACCCAAAGGAGTTACCGGGTGATTGCCTTACCCGCTAAGGGAAATCTTGAACCCATCACGGAGTTGCCGATTACTTACACGCGTCTTCCCGAAAACAGTGGATTTATTACTATTTCACTTCCTTTCAAGAATCTGTATCAAAATCCACAAGTCATTATTATCGGATTGAAAAACCTGACTACCGGTAAGGGCTACGGATATAGTCTTGCGCCCGCTGGTAGTCCTTGCGTCAACTATTGCAACGCTAACAAGATGAACAGAATGATGCTGTTGTATGATACCGGTTCAGGCGGCGGGCTTCCCGTTGGTTCTTACGAGATTTCCGTCGTGACCTCACTCAGCCCGGATCGAGTCACTTTTCCACAGCCATTGGTGATTAAAGAGTAATTAGTTTTTTAATCCTTGGTCTGAGTCTCCTCAGACCTGCTGCGAAATCACTTCTCACTGAACTACTACTTTTTTTCAAAAAAAGGCGAATCCTGCTACACCACCAGCAGTCCATTCTCCCGCAACTGCCGCCAGGTATCCGATTCTGAAAACCTATCGAAATTTCCCAGCCCGGCGGCTTCGTAACGGAGCTTCACTTGCGCCAGCGTCAGTACTTCGTGCGGACCGATGGCGAGGGCAGGAAGTACCTCGGCCAACCACTTGCCTAGTGACGCGGGGGTGGTGAGTACCCAGTGGTTTTTTCGAGTGTAGAATTCGAGCTCAGCCATTTTGATGGTTTGCGCTTCTTCACTTCTTTTTTGGACTTTTGATTGATTGCCGCTCTTTACCAACGACGGGCGAGCCCGCTCCGGCGTACCGGCCCGTACCACATTTTGTTCGTAAAACACTAGTTCAGGAATACCACCCAGCCAGACGACCTGGGCATTGGGGCGTATGGAGGCGGCGTATTCGTGGGCGATGCTGCGCTCGATGTAGTCAGTCGGAATGGATGTTGGGGGTACTTTGAAGCCGAACCATTTTCTCAGGGGCAGGTCGTAGCCGACGTCGTGCATGTAGTTGAAGAGCGACTTGCGGAGGCCTTCGGCGAAGCGGTCGTGGTCGGTGCCGGTGGGGTCGTCGTGGTGGAGGTCGTTGTCGGCGAAGCCGCCGAAGTCGGGGCCGATGCGCTGCACGTCGAAGCCCGCCGGGTGCATCCCCACGGGGCTGTGGGCCGTCATGGCGAAGCGGTGCCAAAAGCCCGACTGCACCACGCCCGTCTCGAAAAGTTGCCGCACCATTTCGAGCGAGTCGATGGTTTCCTGGGCGGTTTGGGTCGGGAAGCCGTACATGAGGTAGGCGTGCACCATGATGCCCGCCTGTGTGAAGCCGTCGGCCACGCGGGCTACCTGTGCTACCGTGACGCCCTTTTTCATGCGCTCGAGCAGCCGGTCGGACGCTACTTCCAGCCCGCCCGAAACGGCGATGCAGCCGGACGCTTTGAGCAGCAGGCAGAGGTCGGCGGTGAAGCTTTTCTCAAAACGGATGTTAGTCCACCAGATTACGGTGAGTTGGCGGCGGATGATTTCCAGCGCCAGGTCGCGCATGAGGGCGGGCGGGGCGGCCTCGTCCACAAAGTGAAAGCCGTTTTGTCCGGTTTGGGCGACGATGGCCTCGATGCGGTCGCATAGCAGCGCGGCCGTGACGGGCTCGTAGCGCTTGATGTAGTCGAGCGAGATGTCGCAAAACGAGCACTTGCCCCAATAGCAGCCGTGGGCCAGCGTCAGCTTGTTCCAGCGGCCATCGCTCCACAGCCGGTGCATCGGGTTGATGATTTCGATCACCGACAGGTAGTCGTGCAGCGGCAAGTCGGCGTAATCGGGCGTGCCGACATCGCGCTGAGCGATGTCTTTTTCCTTGCCGTTGTTGTGGTAAAGTACCTTGCCGTCGACGCGGGCGTAAATGCGTTTGAGTTGACTCTGGTCACCTTGGCCGTCGAGGTACTTCAACAGATTCAATAGCGGCGCTTCCCCATCGTCCAGGCTCACGTAGTCCACGTAGTCGAACAGGCGCGGCTTGCGCAACGAGCGGAGCTCGGTGTTACAGTAGCCGCCCCCCATCACGATGCTGACGCCGGGATGGTGCTTTTTGAGGTACTGCCCGCATTTCAGGGCACCAAACAGATTGCCGGGAAAGGGTACCGTCAGGCAAACGACCGTCGGCTGCCAGCTTTGGATTTTCTCTTCCAGAATTTCCAGTAAAAAGCCAGAAATAAGCGTGTCGGGCGCCTGTAGACTCTGGTGCAACGGGTCGAAGTGGGTGGCGGTACTACCCAGTCGCTCGGCGTAGCGACTGAACCCAAAGTGCGGATCGACGGCCTCTTGGATGAAGTCGCCGAGGTCTTCGAGGTACAGCGTGGCAAGGTGGCGGGCTTTGTCCTGGATCCCCATCGTACCGAAAGCCCAGTCCAATTCGTCCAGTTCGGCAAAGCGATTAGCTTCGGGCAGGTAGCTGCGGTCGCAAATGCTGTGGGCGAGGGTCGGGTTTTTGTTTTGCAGAAAACCAATGACGGGTCCGATGGTGCGTAGGTACTCCTGCCGCAAGGCATAAATCCGGTAGCCGTCGTCAGACAATTCCGCGTCCGACGCGTCCAGCTCGGCGAACATCCGGCCCAGACCCGCCGCCGAGAACAAACGAAGTATTACCTCGATCCCCAAGTCCGCTTGATGGGACACTACGCCCAGCGTGTTCAGGAACCCTTTCAGGTAAGCCGTCGCCGGGTAAGGCGTGTTAAGCTGCGTGAAGGGCGGCGTGAGGAGGAGAACGTTATTCAACGAATAATTAATAATGAACAGTTTCACAAAGGTAAAAAAATAACACCCGCCTCGTCTAAGACAGAGACAGGTGTTATTTTTTAAAGTAAAAGTTTAACGGTCTGAAAATGAGCAGTAGCTGTTCAACCCTTGTTTGTAAGCGTCAACGCCTTGAACCGGCGCGTCAAATCGGTCAGCGACTGCTCGACACCCATGCGCTCCAGCGACGAAGCCCCCACGAAGCCGTGCAGATCGGTGCGGTCGAGCATCACGCGGACGTCCTCGGGGGTGTTGGTGGGGCCACCGTGCGCCAGGAAGAAAATATCGGGATTGATCTCTTTGGCGGCGTCCATGATGGCCTGACTCCGCTCGACGGCCTCGTCCATGTCGCAGGTAGCGTTCACGACGCCGATCGAGCCGCCGACCGTCGTGCCCACATGGGCAATGATGGCGTCGGCGCCGACCTCGGCCATTTGGGCAGCTTCTTCGGGCTTGGCGACGTACACGATCGAGAATAAATCCGTCATCGACGCCAGCCGCACCATCTCGACTTCCTTGGCGAAGCCCATGCCGGTTTCTTCCAGTACCTGCCGCAGGTGCCCGTCGACGATGCTGTGCGTGGGGAAATTGTTGACGCCCGAGAAGCCCATTTCTTTCACTTTTAACAGGTGATGCCACATGCGCCGCCGCGGGTCGGAGCCGTGGACGCCGCAGATCACGGGGATTTCCTCCACCACCGGCAGTACCTCGAACTCGCCGATGTCCATTGCCTCGGCGTTGGCGTCGCCGTAGGCCATCAGGCCCGCCGACGAGCCGTGTCCCGCCATGCGGAAGCGGCCCGAGTTGTAAATGATGATCAGATCCGCGCCCCCCTTCTCGATGAATTTGGCGCTGATGCCCGTCCCCGCCCCAGCGGCGATGATGGCTTTGTGGTTGTCGACGGTGGCCCGCAGGCGGTCGCGTACTTCTTGTCGGGTGTAAGGATTTCCCTTACCGGTCCATGGGTTGGGCATAATTTGTTTATTTGTTTATTTGTTTATTTGTTTATTTGTTTAAGAAAAATCCGGGGCCGGAACCAGCCTACTGTTTGCTTCCATTCATTTCTAAAAATTCTTTGTCGCTTTGCTAGTCTGTGGCTTTACCCGTTTTTTCCAATAGTTTCTCTACTAGTTTCTCCGCAAACACTGCATCGTTGATGTGGGCATCTACTTCCAATATCTCTACATTATTGCTGCTATTTTTTTTGATAGAATTGAATAAGGCCTGATTGGCTCTGGGGTCTTGAAAGGTACTTCCCTCGGCGTCGATTTGGGAGATACCTTTCAGCGGAAGTACTATGGTGGCGCGGGTACCTTGAAGTTTTTGAGTGAGTACTTTTCCTAGCGTTTGATTTTCGGCTTCGTTGGTTCGCATGAGCGTGACGTTGGGCGCCCAACTGTACAGTTGGCGATTCTGATACTTGTCGGGTACGGTGTCAGGTTCCCAGAAGTTGACCATGTCGAGGCAGCCGGGCACCACGACTTGCGGGACGCCCATTGCGGCGGCGGCGGTGAGGCGGTCGGGACCCGCGTCGCACACGCCCTGGCATAGGTGGTCGGCGAGTTCGGTGGTCGTGAGGTCGAGTACGGCGTCGAAGCAACCTTCACGGATGAGTGCTTCCATCGTGCGGCCGCCAGTACCGTTGGCGTGGAAAGCCAGCACTTCGTAGCCTTTTTCTTGTAATAATCTTGTGCAATGGTCGGCGCAGGCGGTGGTGTTACCAAACATACTAAGGGCAATGCTGCCTTTTATGGTGGCTTTTGCAACAGATTTTACGTTCGCCATCGCGCAGATTGCCGCCGCCGCCCGGTCGATGATAGGTTCGATAATGCTGTTCAGGCCCGCCACATCGACCACCGAAGGCATCAGCGTGATGTCTTTATGGCCCATCGGCCGCGAGAGGTCGGTGGCCGCGACGGTGGTCAGGCACAATTTGGGCACGCCTAGCGGAATAGGCTGCATCGCCGTGAGTACCATGTAAGTACCACCACCGCCGCCCATGCCGACGGCCGCTTTGATGCGACCTTCGGTGACTAGCCCAGCGATAATTTGGGCGGCTCCCCTACCCATTGCCTCCACAGCCTGCCCCCGGTCGTGCGCTTCGCGAAGTTGCGGCAGGGTAGTACTTGCTGCCTCGGCTACCTCGTCGGCTGTGATGTCGACGGGAAACAAGGTGGTCGAACCCATCGTGCCGAGATCTAGCGCGATGATCGGCTCGCCCAGTGCCGAAATCTGGGTGTGCAGGTACGCGAATACCTCCGCTTTTGTATCGAAGCAGCCCAGCATGAGTATCGCTTTGTCTTTCAAGAAATTAGAGTTTGGGCTTTTTTGAGATAATGGCAAGATCGCCAATTCCTGAATTAAAAGAGGGCTCGCTAAGTTGTAATATCACCTCTCGGTAGGTCATTTCATATTATTGAGTGTCCTTATGGATTTGAGGACGATTTTAGCCTTCCTGTTTCACCAAATCATTTAATCGGCTCAAAAGTGGGCTAAATTTGAGCCGATTAGCTCGGATAATCGGCTCAAAGCTTGTCGACTACCTTAACCTCATCTTCCACCAACGCATAAAATTCTCACCTATGTCCACGTTTCCGGCAATCGACTCGATCCTCTCCCCTACCCATCTTGCTTTGTTTTTACAGGAGAAGTATGGTCTTGACGAGAGCACAGTTTGTGAAGTTTTCCGAACCGGCATCAACCACACTTACATGGTTAAGGAGAAAGGAAGTAGGTACGTACTCCGGGTAGTACAGCTACCGATGGCGCACGAAAATAGAAATCGCCGAGGAGTTACGGCTACTGGTACTGCTTCAAGAAAAAGGCATTTCGGTTTCGCATCCGATTCCATGATAAAAACCAAACCTATATTCAGGAAATTTCCGCTCCCGAAGGAATTCGCTATGCGGTATTGTTTTCTTTCGCAGAAGGCAAGAGAATCAGGAATTTGAGTGAGCACCAGCTCCGACTTGCCACAGTATCGGAAAAAGCTAATGGCCGAACTGCACGAGCACACCCAGGGCCTGAATCTGGCAGGATAGCGTACAACGCCCAAACCCTGGCGCAACTTCCGTATAACTACGCCCGAGAACACTACGACGAGTCACTTGAAGAAATGAAATTTGTAAAGCAAGCCGGTGAGTACCTAACCGCCCTATTCGAACAAGCCGACGGTACCCAGATCCGCACCGGAGTCGTGCACCTCGACCTTTGGTACGACAACATGAATATACAGGAAGACGACAACGAGCACGCTCTTCGACTTCGATTTTTGTGGCAATGGTTGGTTGGTACTAGATGTCCCTTATTTTGCCCTGCAACTTTTTAATACTGAGCCGGACAAGAAAGTGTACGAAGTTAAGCTGGCTAGTTTTTATCGTGGGTACGAGGAACTGACGCCGCTATCTACCGAAGAGAACCTGATGCCCTGCGGAATTTCGTGCTGACGTCGCTATTTTTCGAGCGTACAATCTCGCTTCTTCGATCAATTGGTCGCTATCTAACTGAGCGGCAGCAACGCGTCGTGAGCCGGATGCTCGCCGAGGACGAGGACGGCTTCGTCGGCGGCATGAACGCCCGTAAGTACCTGGCCATCGCCAAAACTACCTGAAACACTACATTGGGCTGATCGAACAAATGGCTTCGGCTACTATAAGCAGAATATCGGGTGAGACGGCTACCGACAGATGGTACTGTTTTCACTTCACTTTGGACCAATTATTTTAGTGCCGGGGTTTTCTAAATCTATTTCCAACCCCATACCAAAACACTATGCGTACCAAGTCAATCTCTACCGCAATACTCCTGGCGGCGGCCGCCACTTTTACGTCCTGTGAAGATCACCGCCTCAGCCCCAACGCCGACTTTCCCGAGCGCATCGACTTCGTGGCCGAGCGGCAGTACCCCGAAGGCATCGCCTATTCGGCCAAGCTCGACAAGTTTATCGTTACTTCCCTCACGCAGGGCAAAATCGGTACCGTCGGCCTGGATGGCAAGTACGAAGACCTGGTCTCTGACCCGGCGCTCATCAGCGGCGTGGGCGTAAAAGTAGCCGACGAGCGTATCTTCGTCGCTAACAGCGACAATGGCGTGTCCAGCAAAAGCAGCCCGGCTACGGCCCGCAAAACGGCGGAACTGTTGGTGTTCAACCTTGCTTCGCGCACGCTGGAAAGCCGCATCGACCTCGACGACCTGCTGCCGGGTGTCAACCACTTCGCCAACGATATTGCCCTCAATCCTAACGGCACAGCCTACATTACCGATTCCTTTTCGCCTGTCATCTACCAAGTACTGGCCGATGGTACCGCCAGCATACTGGCGCGCGACAACGTGCGGTTTACCAGTCCGTCGTTCGGCCTGAACGGCATCGTGTACCATCCTGGCGGCTTCTTGATCGTAGCCAACACCGGTCAGGGAAAACTCTACAAAGTGGATTTGAAAAATGGCAATGCCGTGACCGAAGTCGGTGGCATCAGTGCCCTGCCTGGCGACGGCCTGACGCTCGTGGGTACCACCGACTTGTATGTGGTGACGGGTGGCAATAAAGTAGCGTTGGTTCGTAGCAACGATAATTTCGCCACCGCCAGCGTAGTCAACAGCCAGACCGATGGGTACTTCCAGTCCACTACGAGTACCTACGTCAACGGCCAAATCTTCACGCTCAACGCCCGCATCGGCGAAATCGGTGCGGCCATGGGCGACCGCAGCAAGCTACAATCGAATACGTATAGCATTCAGCGGTATAAGTAATAGCATAGCTTAGAATACGCCTCCCCGCCGTGAGCTTATTTCATCGGGGAGGCGTTCTTTTCTTTGGATTGTAATCTATTTGGCTTTATTTTGGGAAGCTTCGACCACGATCCAGCGATTCAGTGTGTTGTATCTGGCCTCCAATACGATTTTGTAGTAGTCGGAAGGTAGTTTGGAAACATCGAGCCGTACCTTTTCAGCGGCGGCAGGTACTTCGTCCATCAGCAAGTAGCTGTCGCGCTTTCCTTCCTTAAATCCGTTGGTGGTCGATAACCAAATCTTTACTTTTCCCGCTTTGTCGAGGGCTTGCCACGAAAGATCGATGGAAGCACCTGCCTTCTGAGCGGTAGCGGCCATAATCGAGACGGGGCCAATCAGGGGAGTACCATCAACTTCGAAAGCCTGCTCTTTGGGGAGCGAAAGGTCGAGGTGCCGGGCCAGGGTGGGCATAATATCCACGATGCCGGGGGTAGATTCAAACACTGGGTTGAGGTCTTTGGCATTCGTGACCATCCAGGTAGCCCGCTCGCGCTCCGATTGGCCGCCGTGGCCTTGGCCCGTTTTGGCGTCGCGGCCGTGATCGGTCGTGATGAAAACCATCCAGTCTTCGTCATAGTTTTTCTGCCGGTAGTCGATGGATTCCCACAGCCTTCCCATCTGGTCGTCCATGAGTCGCACGGCGTCGTGAAATTGATCGCTGTCGCCGTGGCGGTGGCCCATGTCGTCCGTAAATTCCAGGTAAACCCAACTCAAATCCGGCGCTTTTTCGCGGATGTAGGTAGCTGCTTCGTTCGTTACTTTTTCGTCGATATTTCGAATGTACTGTCGGTCCGCGTCGTGGGGAAAATTTACAGTATCCGTCTCAAACCCATCGAAAGGATAGCTGATTCTGAGCTGATTGGTTTCGGGCAATCCTTCGCCAACCAGCTTCGTCCGGTTGTCGAGCCAAGTCGAGAACACCGCCGTTTGCCTGGCGGGGTACTGCTCTTTCAAAAACCGGAAGATCGTCCAGTAGTGGTAGTTAGGGTCTTTGATGCCGTTGCCCCACACGTTGTGCTTGTTGGCCCAGGTCCCCGTCAGCAGACTATTATAGCCAACCGCCGAAATCGTGGGGGTTTGGGAATAACCGTCTTTCTCACCGCCCACGTAAGCGCGCGTATAGCCACCGACGGCGGCGATCTTGTCAAGATTAGGTGTCGCTATTTTTTCGATCACATCGTTGGATATGCCGTCCACGATCACGAAAATGGCTTTCTTTCGCTGGGTTTGGGCTTGGGAATCGACCGTGACGAGTGCGGCCAATAACATCAGCCAGGTTAGTCTGAGGAAAGTCATTTTAACATTTTTTAGTAAAAAAAATTGACCAACCATTACCCTGGGAACGTGTCCGGTTGGCAATGATTGGTCAAGGTGTTATCAGCAATAAAGCTTTATTTCTGTCATCTTCAAGAAAACTACTGCCAGCCAAAAACCTGCTTCAAGTTGGGGTTGAGCAGCATCTGGGTTTGCGGAATCGGGCGGTAATAGTACTTGGGGTTTTCGAATTTCCTGGGGGTGGTTTCGGTGACCATCGTGCCGCCCAAGGTACCATTTTCCAAATAGACCGTAGCATCCTCGCCGATTTTTCCGGTTTTGTAATAAATCAGCGTCGTTCCCAGGCTGTTCTTCTCCTTATTGGCCTCGGCGGGAATCGACTCGCTGCTGGCAATCAGCTTGATGTCCGGGATGCCATCGCCCGTCATGTCGTAGGTACCCAGGCCACCAAAGTACATCCCCTTGGGGATATGGGTAAGCAACTGGCCCGCGCCCCAGCGCATCACATCGTCGAAGCGTTTTTCTTCAAAGGCAAATTCTACGCGCCGTTCCCTTCTTATTTCCAGCAAAATCCCTTGGTTAGCTCCCGAAATAGTGGGGTACTTCCTGACCAAAAACGGATCGGGATTAGCGTTGGCAGTGGCGAGGATGAGGTCGGGCATTGCCACCCGCTTGCGGAGCTGATTGACCGATTTGTCCAAGTCTCCCTGGGTGAGCGTACCCAGTTCCGCCTTTGCTTCGGCGTACACGAGCAGCGCCTCGGCGTAGCGATAGACCGGCACATCCGAGCCATTGATCAGGTTTTGGTCGGTGGTGTTCATGTAGCCTTTCAGCTGGTGGTAGCCCGTGAAGTTTTTGTTGAGCCGCTGAATATACGGCTCGTCGTTGGGCGCTTGCATCCAGCCTGGGTACACCATCGTTTGTGACAGGCGCGGGTCACGGTTGGTGAATTCCTTGACAAAGCCAAACCGCTCGTAGCCAGCCTGATCCGTAAAACGGGTACCGTCTTTCATCAGGTAAGACTGGATCAAATCCCGGGCGGGGGCCTGCTCGTAATCCCCAAAAACGGTGTTGTTCACCTGAGCCGTCCGACCTTTGTCGGCATCGTAGGCATTGACCAGAATCACCTCGGGGTTGTTGGTCAGGTCCTGGCTTTTAAATAATTGAGCGTAATCCTCCTCTGGCTTGCCAGTCGAATAAATCGAAAATTCTCCTGAGTCGATGATCTCGCCGGAAACAGTGGCGGCGATCTCCAGAAAACGGTTGGCTGTGCCCTGTAAGTTTAGTTCCGGGTGGTACTTTTGGAAAGTACCTTCGTACAAGGCGGTGCGGGCATACTGGGTCATAACCGCCCACTTACCGGGCGTGCTGCTGGGCACGTTGGCCCGCACATTGGCGGCGGCGAAGGCGAGGTCGGCCATGACGCTGTCCATGACCATCGCGCGGCTATCCTGGGTTTTGTACAGCGCCTCGTCGCCGGGTTCCAGCGTTCGGCCGTACCACGGCACATCCGAGTAGCGGGCTACCTTATCAAGATAAAATATCGCGCGGTAGTAGCGGGCGATGCCGGCGAAATGTGCCTTGGTCTGGGGCGTGGCATCGGCGCGTCGGTAGTTGTCGAGGAAGTAGTTGATGTCCCGCAACCTGCCCCAGTTCCAGCCGCCGTTGATGGTTTGCGAACTGGGTGACCCAGTCATGATGGTTTTCATCTCGACGGCTCCTGTGGTGGTGGCGTTGTCGGTACTTTGGTCGCTCAAATACACACTTTTGTTGGGCAAACTGAGCAGGCCGTTTACATAAAGCTCCAAATCTTCTCCAGTGTTAAAGAAAGCTTCGGGCGCAATCGAGGTCTGAGGAAGGCGTTCCAGGAAATCGTCCTTACAGGCGCTCAGGCTCAGCAGGACGGCAATTAAGGTGATGTATTTTTTCATAATTAGTATGATCGGTCCGATTTCTATGGTTTATGCAAGTGTTGGCGTATAATTTTTGTTATATTTTTCACCCCGCTCCACGACCGCGTAAATCCGGTGGATTAGCTTGTTGCGAACGGCATTGAGAACGAGCATTCTGTTTTTGCCCTCTTTTACTTTCCGCTGGTAGTAGTCCTGTAATTCCCCCTTGACGCGAATCGATGACATGGCCGCTAAATGAAAAAGAGACTTAAGGCGCTTGCGGGCGTGCTGGCTCACGCCAGGCCGACCTCGGACACTGCTGCCGGATTGATAGCTGAAGGGGGCAACCCCGGCATGACAAGCCATCTTCTTGGGGTCGGTGATGTTCTTCAACTCGTTGGTGGAAATCACCACTTCGGTGGCGGTGGCCGGGCCAATACCGGGGATGGAAGTCATCAGCCCGAAGAGTTCTTTGAGCTGCTGGTCGCCCTCGATGAGTTGTTCGATGGATTTGTCAATCGCCTTGCGGTCTTTCTCGATGGCGGCCAGCGATGCTTGGCAACCTTTGCGCAGTTGCTTTTGGAAGGTAGGGCTGATGAAGCCCTGATGCTCGGCCAGAGGCCCGGCCAACTGGTTGTAGACGCCGATCAGCCGCTGGCGGGCCGCACTGAGCAGGGCCAACTGCTGCACGACGGCTCGGGGCGGTTGCCAAAGGCGGATTCTGTCCCGGAACCGGCGGGCGTACTCGGCGATCCGCTGGGCGTCGATGCTGTCGGTCTTGCCCCGCTGCAGGCCGCTGGCCTTCTTGATCTGGAGCGAGGACTCCAGCCAGATGGGAAAACGGAGTTTGTGGAGGAAGTCGAGCAGGTGGGCGTTGTAGATGCCCGTGTGCTCCATGCAGAAGACCGCGTCGGCAGGATTCCAGTCAGGCAGCGTTTTAAGCAGCCGCAGGGCGGTTTTTATGCCCGTCACGGTGTTGGGGGTGCTGGTTTGGAGCACCATATTCTTACCATCGTAAACGGCCCAGTCGAGTGTCGCTTTGGAGATGTCGATGCCAATGTAATAGCGAATGTCCATGTTGGTTTGTAGTTTAGGGGTTTGAGAATGAATGCTTGCACAGTTGTTCAATACCTTGCTAACGGGCCTGTTGTCCCACATTTCTATACGAACCTTTTGCAAGCAAAGACAGGACGGGTCCTGAATCGGACCATAGGCCGCTAACCTTGCCGCGCGATAGGATAGCCCGTCCTGTTTGTCTTTCCGGCAAGCTACCAAATCTTGGAATAGTACTGTCCTGCAAACCTAAAGGCCGATGCGGCTGGATTTTGGACGTTTGATTTTGGACATTAGATTTTAGACCCTGGATGCTAAAACTGCAAGTTTAGCCCAAAGGAAAGCCGACGCTGGAATGGGTAGGCTACGCTGTCGTCGTTGGCGTTGATGGCTTCGGGATCGACGTACTTTTTGATGGCGGAAAACTCGAAGAGATTCTCACCCGAAACGTAAAACCGTACGCGGCTGAGTTTGATCTTTTGCAATACAGCCGACGGCAGCGAATAGCCCAGCGTCACGTTTTTGACCCGCAGGTAAGCGGCACTGAGCAGGTAGCGCGTTTGGGGAATGTCCAGTCCCGTGCCGTAGTTGGCGTCGGCCAGCCACGATTGCAGCACAGGATAAGTCGGGTTGTTGGTATTGGCGTCGGCCAGGCCGGCGGCGATGTAGGAGGCCGAGTGGCGCTCCCGATCTACGCCGGTTTCGGTAACAGGCCGGTAGAAGTCCAGGTTCCAGGGGTACACGTTGGCGTAGGGCTGCTGGTAAGGCCCCCAGAAAAGATAACGGCTCGGGTAGTAATCGGCTTTGCCCACACCCTGCATGAACAGCGTGAAGTCGAAACCATTCCAGTCGGCACCCAGGTTCATACCCATGCGAAAGCGTTGCGTGGAGTTACCGATGATGGAGAGGTCTTTGGGGTCGCGCGCCGATAGTCCGCGCGTGATTTTGGCATCGCCATCCCGGTCGATGTACCTCGGCCAGCCCGGCACGATAGAAAGGGCACCCCAGGGGATGATGTCGGTTTGGTCCAACTGGCCGATCTGGTCCGTATTCTCAAACAGGCCGTCGCTGGTCAGTCCCCAGATTTCGCCAATTTCCTGACCTACCCGAAAAGAAGAAAAAAGCTCTTGCTCGTTCTTGAACTTCGTAATGTACGACCGCGAGTCGGAGAGAATGAACTTGGCATTGACCGACAAAGGCTTTGCGCCCACATTGTAGCTGTCGTTGTACCCCAGCGTAAATTCCCAGCCCTTGGTCTGCAGGTCGGCGGCGTTCTGACTGGGCACCCGGGTGCCCAGGACGCCCGGCAGTTCCTGCCCGGCGGTGAGCATATCTTTGGTATCCCGGATGAAGTAGTCCATCGAAAGCGTCAGGCGATCGCGGAGCAGCCCGATATCAGCCCCAAAGTTGGCGGTCGATACCCGCTCCCAGGTGTAGTTGGCCGGGTCGATGGTCAGCGAGGGGGAGTTTTCGATCACCGTCTGCCGGTTGCCTCCGATCAGGTAGTTCGAAAGCCCGGTCGGCAGGGTTTGCAGGTAGCTGAAATAACCCACGTTCTGGTTGCCCAGGTCGCCGTAGGAAGCGCGTAGTTTCAGGGTGGGTATGTAGCGGGTGATGGACTTCATGAAAGGCTCGGCGCTGGCGATCCATGCCCCTGAAACGGACGGGAAGAAGCCCCAGCGGTTGCTGGCCGGAAAGCGCGAGGAACCATCGTAGCGGCCGTTGGCCTCGAAGATGTAGCGATCGTGGAGGGTGTAATTGATGCGGCCAAAGAAGCTCCGTGTGGCGTAGGAGCCATACGAGTTTTCGATGAAGGCATCGCCGCTGGTGAGGGCCTGGTAGGGCAGCGAAGACGAGATCAGGTTATTTTTCGTCGCCTGCACCGCGCCATATTCGTAGCTCTCCTGGTTATAGCCGCCGATGACATTGATGCGGTGAACGCCGAGATCCTTGATGTAGCTGGCGAAAAGATCCAGGATGTCGTTGTTGAGCGTTCCGTTGCGCTCCGTCACATAGCCATTGCCGCCTTCGGTGCGAACGTCGTCCGGCCCGAAGCCGATCTGGTACTTGCGGCTATCGAGGTGGTACTTCCAGTTTTCCCTTTTAAAACTGGCCGAACCCGTGATCTGCAAGTCACCATCGAACAAGGTTGCGATGCCCTTGAAAATATTCTGAAAACCAAACATGTCTTCTTGATTTCTGCCACCGTCGGTGAGTTGGGCGGCGAGCGGCCCGCGCCGTTGTTGCCCCAGGTACCGTCGGGGTTGACGGCCACGTCGATCGGCCGCAGGTTATAAAGGCTGGTGATACCCGCCAGCGGTCGGGCGCGTTCGGTTTTGTATATGTTGAGGTTGTTGTCGAGTTTCAGCCATTTCAGAGGCGAGAAATCGAGGCGGGCCCGCGAAGAGTAACGGTTCCAGTAATCGTCGGCAATTTTGTTCAAGCCGTTTTCCTTATTGTAGTCGGCCGAAATATAGTAGTTGATCGCCTGCGGCGTACCGGCATTGGCCCCGCCCGAAAACGACAGGCTGTGGTTTTGGGAAATGCTTTGCTGATGAAAAAAGTAGTCGTACCAATCGTTGCCGCCCATGTAGGCCCAGCGCGTGGGGTCGTTGGGATCGAGGCGGGTATCGGGAATGCTGGGGTCTTCCGAGCGCTGCTTGGCCCACTGGTAGTGTTCGTTGGAGTAGTTGACGTAGTCCCAGGGCGTATTGTCGGTAGCCGTTTCCAGTACCCGCGAAAAAATGTAAGGGTCGGTCACAGGGTTGGGCAGTACCGTCGGACGACCGAAGGCGACGAAATTATTGTACGAAATCGTGGGTTTGCCGCCGCCCTGCTTGGTGGTAATGAGTACCACACCAAAAGCTGCTCTGGCGCCGTAGATGGCCGCCGAAGCCGCATCGCGCAGCACCGAGAAGCTGGCAATGTCCGACGGGTTCAAGCGCAGCAGGTCGGAGCTGCCGGCGGCCGCGATGCCGTCGATGACAAACAGGGGCTCGCCGCCGTTGATCGAGGTGAATCCCCGAATGTTGAAGGTAGGCGTAGAACCCGGCGCGCCACCGCCGTAGGTGATGTTGAGCCCCGGACTCACGCCCTGAAGCCCTTGCATGACGTTGGCGACGGGCCGCGATTCCAGCGTTTTACCCGCGATCTGATCCACCGCGCCGGTGATGTTTCCTTTTTTCTGGGTACCATAGCCTACTACCACCAACTCTTGCAGACTTTCGGTATCACCTTCCAGGCTCACGTTGATTTCTTTTCGCCCGTCCAACTTTTCCTCCTGACTCTTGTAGCCAATGAAAGAAAAAACCAGCGTTGCGTTCTCAGCCACGTTGGACAGCACGAAGCGCCCCTGGCTGTCGGTAGAAGTACCCGTTTGGGTACCTTTCACCAGCACACTGACCCCAGCCAGGACCTCCTGGTTGTCACTCACCGTGCCGCTGACGGTGGTGGTTTGGGCCAGGACGGGACTCAGCCCAATAAATAAGCACAGCAAGGCCAGGGACCATGCTGACAACTGTCGTCGGTCAAGTATTAGTTTCATCAAAGCTTTTTGGTTAGGTGACTGGAATGGATGAAGCGATCCTCTGGGGGCAAAAGTGGTAAATAATCGAGGGAGTCATGTTACCTTAATATTATGAAATTGTGAACGTATTTTAATTGAACATTCATTCAAACTATTACTTGTAAGTGTCTATTTATTAGAATATATTTTAATCATTTTTATAAAATATATGATTGGTTAATTAAATAGCTGATCTTTGTTCCCTACCTGGCATGGTACGATTTGTCGAGTAGATTCGGCCGATCTAAGCAGGCCATTCCAACTCAGCATAATTTAGGGAAAAAGCTGAGGAGAAGATGAGCACAACTTAAAAGCCAACACGAAAACCTATGGGAAGGAAAAGCTTAAAGGATGTCCGACAAAAGGAGATCATAGAAGTGTTTTATAATCTGGCCAGGAAAGAGGGCCTCGAAAATACTTCTATCGCCAAGATCGCCAAGGAAATGGGTGTCAACCCCAGTCTGATTATCCACTATTTCGATACCAGGGAGGATCTGACCTACGGGTTAATCGACTACATTTTGGACAAGTACCAGCTTATTTACCACACTGGGAAAGCCAACGCCCTGGATTCCAGGGAGTCGCTGCTCAGAATTCTTGATAATATTTTCTCGAAGAAATGGAACAGCTTGTTCGACGACAGCCTGTTTTACAGCTGCTATGCCCTCACCTTCCGCGACGAGCAATGTCGGGAAATGTACAAGCAACTCCGGGATTCGCTGGAAACCAGCCTCTGCGCCTACATCGAGCAGTGCAAAAACGATGGCTTTTCCCGCGTGGAAGATCCGGCGCTGGTCGCTGAAAGCATATTCATATTAGTAGACGGCGCATACTTTTACCTCAGCCTGGTGAGTGACAAGAAAGAATACGAGCGTAAGAGGCAGCGCTACAAGGAGCAGGCGCTGGCGATGCTGAAATTACTACCCGAGGTCAATCTTGAACTCGCCGCGAGCTGACAGCTTTTTTCGTGACCGCGAACAGCCCGATGGTAAGCCATACTACATTGACCGCCAGATTGGGCGGGTCCCGGTGAAAGGCCGCATCTGCGATCAGGCCGACGGCCCCTACTATATTGAGCAGGTGAAACAAGTACTGACTTGATTTCAGCACGTCGATGCTCAGCAATAGGTAGGAAACTACGTAGGCTGCCACACCCGACCATCCGGCTATATCGATCAAAGTTTCCAGTTCCACGATTCAAGTTTGGATAATTGGCTTTCTTCTATTTTCAGAAAAAGCTAATCTACCGGCTTTGCGGCGAATACTTTATCCTCTGTAATAATTTTTTACTTCATTTCATTGAAAACCCGAAATCATCTTATACATTTGTAGTGTACTATTTAACTAGAACACTAAGACGACATAAGCTATGATTCATCTGAATAGCGTTTCTTTCCGGTACAGTAAGCGAGAATTACTTTTCGAGAATCTCAGTCTCGACTTGCAGCCCGGCCATATCTACGGCCTACTGGGCAAGAACGGCGCGGGCAAGTCGAGTCTGCTGCGGTTGATGGGGGGGCTACTTTTTCCACTGAAAGGAAACGTAGAGGTAAATGGCTTTGTGCCTAAAAATCGGCAACCTGCCTTTCTGCAAGACATATTCTTCTTGCCCGAGGAAATCTACCTGCCGTCCGTCACGGTGGACCAATACGCCGCCACGCTCGCGCCCTTCTATCCGCGCTTCGATGAGTCGGAGTTTCTGCGTTACATCGCCGAGTTCGACGTACCTACTGCCAACAAGCTGACGGGTATGTCGTTTGGCCAGAAAAAGAAGGTACTGATCGCCTTCGCGCTGGCTACCAACACCAAAGTGCTGATCATGGACGAGCCCACCAACGGGCTGGACATTCCGTCGAAGAGCCAGTTTCGCCGCATCGTTTCCAGTGCCCTACGGCCCAACCGACTGATCCTCATTTCGACGCATCAAGTCCGTGACCTTGATAATCTGATCGACCGTATCGTGATCGTGAACGATAACAAAATCGTGATGCAACATAGCCTGGAAGCGGTGGCCGAGCGCCTACACTTCGGTACCAAAGCACGGCTCGAAAGCCACGTACCTGTCCTTTACGCCGAGCCCTCCCTGCGCGGCTACAACGCCGTGACCGAAAATCTGGAACACGAAGAAAGCCGGGTGGACCTGGAACAACTCTTCAACGCCGTGATGACTAATCCGGGGAAAATCAGGGAGATGTTTGAGTGAAAGGAGGGGAGTGCCTGAGTGCGGCTGCAAGGTTCCCCAACAAACAAACCGGAGCTGAGTGCCTGAGTGGCTCTCGCTGTACGAGGTTCCCTTTTGAACAAACAAACACATCGATAAATGAACAACAATTATACAGTTACACGATTCAACGATTACACGATAAAAACCATGAACCAAACATTCCATCTACCCCGTTTCCTGAGTCTGCTACGCCTGGAATTTACCGAGCAAGGACGTAGGAATCTTTTGACACTGGCGCTCCTGGTTGTGGCCTTGTTGGTCATGATGCTGCCGATAACTTTCTTCGATAGTTTCAAGCCCATATTTACCATGCCGCCTACCTTGGCGCTTCTTATGGTCGTGCTATTTGGCGGAAGTTTGTTCACTATTCAACTGTTTGGCAAGTACGGACCACCCGAAATGGCGATCCCGGCGCTGATGGTACCTGCCTCATCGCTGGAAAAGTTTCTAAGCGCCCTGCTTGTACAAGTACTATTCGCGGTGCTGTTGATGGCTGTGTATTTGTATTTGCAGGATTGGACCATCGAATACGCCAATAGCAAAATGCCAGAAGGTGGGGACGAGTACCAGCAGTATAAAAAGATACCGGCGGGGCCACTTCGTTACCTCATAGCTTTGTACGTCGTCATTCAGGGCTTGACCTTCTGTGGTTCGTTGTATTTTTCAAAGTCGGCTTACATCAAGACGTTGGTCGTCTTTGCCGTAGTCGCCGTCACGCTCACCGTCGTAAACTTGGGGCTTGCCAATCTTTTCACGCACAACCCCACATCGCTGGTTTCGTTTCCGTTAGCTGGCTGGTGGCAGTTTTCAGACGAGAAGTTCGGTTTCCATAATATCACTGTTGCTGAAAGTATCCAAAATCTTATCCTGGCCGTTCCGGTTGTCACGCTCGTCGGGCTGTGGGTAACCACCTACGTTCGACTGAAAGAGAAAGAAGTATAGAACATGGAATTCAAAGATAAACAGTCGATATACCTTCAAATCGCCGATTACGTCTGCGAGCAGATTTTGCTGGAACAATGGCCGCCGGGCGAGCGCATCCCGTCGGTGCGCGACCTGGGCGCAACCTTACAAGTAAACCCCAACACGGTCATGCGGGCCTTCGAGTTCTTGCAAAATCTGGACATCATCGCCAACAAGCGCGGCGTGGGGTACTTCGCGACCGACGGGGCAAGAAGGTTGATCCTGGCTTTTCGGAAAGAGCGCTTTTTGGAAAATGAATTACCCGAATTTTTCAAAACGCTCTACCTGTTGGACATCAACCTGGAAGAATTGGAAAAGCGCTACGAAGCATTTGTCGCGCAGGAATATCCTGCTACCTCTTAAAACTATCATGACCATGAAAACCAGTAATGTACTCATCATCGCGTTGTTTGGCTTTTTGCTTTTATCGACCATCGGCGTCAATTATTCGCTAAAATCTGTGTACGACAACATCGATTTCGCCGATCCCTACCGAGGGTACTCCGCCGACACTCTCACGGCTTTTAAGTACATCAAACTGGACGGCAAAAACTTTGGCGTCGTTTCCATTCAACCGGGAGAAACGTTTGAAGTACGGGCAATGAACATGCAAAATCGTCCCGACAGCCTACGAGCAGAATGGCGCTCAAATGGTGACACGCTTTCAGTGAACCTATCCTCCAATAGCGACTTTAAGGAAAGGTTCTACGACGAAGGTAGCTTTAAAGGAAAACCTATCCTGTACATTTTTGCGCCTACTTTATCGGGGGTTTACTCCCACGGCATCGTGTCGGTCATCAAAGATTGGCAGGGGGAATCGCTCACGATCAAGCAAAGTGGTAAGGGCGTCATGTTGTCTAAAAATCGAATTGGTGAGTTGAGCCTGCGTACCGATTTGGGCGGCTACGTTAATTTCGATTCCGAAAATATGATCAACTCAGCTACGCTGGAAATGCGCGATTCGAGTACTTTGGTAGTTCAAAAGAATGTGTTCGACTCCTTTCAGATGCAAGTCGACAGCACCGTGCAAGTCACACTCCCCGGAAGCCTACTACGAAAAGGAGTGGATTTGTAGCGCATCGGCACCTGCGGTCGTAGGCTGAAAACGGCGTTTTGCCGCTGAGCACGGTGGAGCCAAACTAATACGAGATCAAGATTGTGCGGCTTTTTTCAATAAATTGCGCGCCTGACACACTTCTTCTCAAAAATGAACCCAAATAAATCAACCAAGACCGCCCTGGTTTTCCTGCTGGGGTTTATCCTGCTGGCAGCCGCGTATTTCTTTTACAAAAAACAGTATGGTAACCCTGTTTCGGGGCTGAAACCCCGGATCGAAATGGGCGTGGGACGCATCAGCAACATCACCGACAGCACGGTGGATGTGAACCTGAAAGCACTACTCCACAATCCGCTTCCGGTGGGCATGGAGGTGAAAAGCTTCGACTACTTCGTGCAGATGGACGGGGACACCATTGTCCGTAACACCCACTCGGAAGCGCTGAGTATCAAGTCGCACGACAGCACGGTAATCGAACTACCATCTCGAATCAGCCTGGCGAGTCTGAAAGCGGCCAACGCGCGGGCCTCGCCGGGTTCGGACAGCGCCGACTACGAGTTTACAGCGGTGTTCAATCTCTACGAAAAACTCCTGGGCAAGGAAGCGCTGGTCATAAACTTCGACCAGCGCCTGCCGCGCTACCAACTGCCCTTTGTGGAGGTACTGGGCTACGACCTCGACAAATTTCGGCTGAATCAGTCCGAGGTCGTGATTCGCCTGCAATTCGTCAACAACAATCCTTTCAAAATTGAATTTATCAACCCGTCTTATCAAGTGGACCTGGGCAGTCAGAAAAGCTTGGCGCAGGGCAGCGTGCCGGGCGTGACTCAGGTGAACGGAAAGAGCGAGAAAGACTACGAGATTCCCCTGGCGGTCAATATGGGTAGTATGTTGAAAGCGACCGGGCAGTTGATCGGGCAGGGGAAAAGCCTGCCCTTCAAGCTTGACTTCCGTTGTAAGCTGGGGTCGGACAACGAAATATTCGACGGCACGGACGTAAATGTGTTGGTCGAGGGCACTTTGGAAGACTTGGCGACGGTGAAAAAGAACGTCGCTAAATGACTCGTCCTCGCCGGGCCGTGGCCGCCTCGCCAAGCGGATGCGTGATCTTTGCCCCTAAAAGCGCCATCTTGCAGATAAAACGAAAAGACCTTTCTTCATCTACACTACTTTCCATTCCGCTATGACCCGTGCCTTCTTCATCAGCCTTGGGTACTTGCTACTGGAAGTACTCACTTTCCTGGCCATCAGCGTGGCGATCATCCTGGCGATCACCTATCTGCTTTCTCTTTTGGATCTTTCTGTTTTGCTCGAACAGAAGATCGACCGCTCCAACCCCTATTCTCAGACGCTGATCGAGTACCTTCCGCAGAACATCGGGTTTGTCGCGGCACTCGTCATCATGCGGCGCTACATTTTCAAGCGGTCTTTTGCCGAAACGGGTTTGGTAAAGCGGGGCTTTCTGCCGCATACCGGTCTGGGCTTCGGGCAGAGTACCCTCCTGATCGTCCTGGGTTTTCTGATCCTGTGGGTGTTGGAAAAACTTTTGATGCGTACCTACCTGTTCGACCCGGCCACTTTCGGCGGTCTGCTGATTCTGTTTTTCTTCCAGAGTCTGTCGGAAGAGGTCATGACGCGGGGTTTTCTGCTGGCCACGATCGGGCATTATTTTGGCTCGTTCTGGGGCCTGATCCTGAGCGCTTCGCTGTTTTCGCTCCTCCACTTCCGCAACCCCAACTTCGATTGGATCGCCGCCGCGAATATTTTCCTGGCCGGACTGGTGATGGGGTTGCTATTCTTGAAGTACCGCAATTTGTGGGCCTGCACCGGTTTTCATTGGGGCTGGAATTTCATGCAGTCGGCCTTTTTCGATTTCAACGTGAGCGGCTTCGACGTCACGAGTTTCATTCGCTTTACGCCCCTCGCGCCAGCCTGGCTCACGGGGGGTACCTTTGGCTTCGAGGGCTCGATTCTGTCGGTGGTATTTTTGTTGGCTTTCACGGTGTATCTGTGGCGGAAAGTCGATTTTTTACCGCCGCAACTTCCCGAAAGCCCAAAGCTTTCGGGAAGTTAATGGGAGCGTTTGCTTATCTTCGTATCGACTTAATTTTCAGAAAGCCATGATTACAAAGGAAGAAATAATCAACGAACTCGGATTCAAACAACTCCTCGATGACTTGCAGGATGCCTGGAATGCGGAACAGCGCAAACGCCATGCGTTTTGGGCGGAGGTAGATGAAAATAGAAAGGCAGAATTTATTCTGGGTGAAATCGTGTACCATTCGCCGATTTACGGGCGGCATTGGATGTGCTCGACGAAGCTACTTAGGTATTTGATACCCTATGTCTATGACAATAACCTGGGCATGGTCGCCATTGAAAAAACGATGATTCGCCTTACGCGCAACGACTACGAGCCGGATATTTGCTTCTGGCGCGCGGCGCGCACGACGGAGTTCGGCCCGAAGCAATCGGCTTTTCCGGCCCCAGATTTTGTGGTCGAGATTCTTTCCGACAGTACCCGCGACCGCGACTACGGCATTAAGAAGTCGGACTACGCGCTGCACGGTATCGAGGAGTACTGGATCATCGACACCGACTTGGGGACCGTCGAACAGTACTTGCTGAGAAACACCGAATATGAGTTAATCCAAAAAATCCGCGAAGGTTCGCTTACCTCGGAAGTAATCACGGGGTTCAGGATCGACGTCAATGATTTGTTCTCCGGCTCCAAACAGGCTCCCGAAAATTAGCGCGTTACCAGCGGCTCCCACCAACGGGTAGTTGGCTGGCGCGTCCCGATCGGGTAGCGCGTACCGATGGTAGGCGTGGCGATGAACACGCCCGTGGTGTTGGCGCGGTCGAGCCGCTCGACGCTTTCCGTCCAGGGATGTACCGAAAGGTCGAAAGCGCCCCAGTGAATCGGCATCAGTACTTCGCCTTTCAGGTCGAGAAAGGCCTGCACGGTTTCTTCGGGCATGAGGTGAATATCCTTCCACTTGATGTTGTACTGCCCGCACTCGACCATCGCCAGGTCGAAGGGCCCGTAGCGCGCGCCTATTTCCTGAAAATGCGGCCCGTAGCCGCCATCACCGCTGAAATAAACCGTGTTGTTCTGGCTTTTCACCACCCATGAGGCCCACAAGGTACTATTGCGGTCCGTGAGTCCGCGACCCGAAAAGTGTCGTTGCGGCGTCGCCGTGAACGTGATACCATCGTCCGTCGCGGATCTGCCACCAGTCGAGCTCGGTGATCTTGGCGGAGTCGACGCCCCAGCGTTCGAGGTGCGCGCCTACGCCCAGCGGTACATAGAAGCGCCCGACGTTGGGATCAAGTTTTTGAATCGAACCGTAATCGAGGTGGTCGTAATGGTCGTGCGAAATAATGACGGCGTCGATGTCGGTGAATTGCGCCATGTCGATGGGCTCGCGGTAGGCAAAGCGCCTGGCAAAAAACGGTACGGGTGAAGCCGCCGGGCCCAGCATCGGGTCGAGCAGAATGCGCTTGCCCCCGATTTCGAGCAGCACCGCCGAGTGCCCAAACCAGGTGACGTGCAGGGCGGTATCGGGCATCGTTTTTCCAGCCGCAAAATCGACGGGCAATGGCTGATCGGGGCGGGTATTTTTGGCGGAAATAAATCCTCTTAAAGTACTTAGCATCGAGTCGGCGCTCATGTCCATCGAAGTGTGGATGGCGTTCACGAAGGTACCGTCGCGGTACTGCGCCGAGGCTTTCATGCGTGCGAGCCGGGCACCTTCGGCGGCAGCGCCAAACTGCGGGGCCGTTTTTATAAAAATAAAAGCACCGACCGCCAAAGTGAGCAACAGCAGAAAAAGGTACTTGAAAAAGTTTTTGAGATAGTTCATATTGCATTTTGACGGTCACCAACCCATCACGCAACGGTGCTCACTCAATCGTTCCAAATCACTTTCCAATGTCATACGGTTCTTCTCGTTGTCGAAGGCATCGGCAGATTGGCTCTTGATTTCGCGCCGCTTGATGGCTTCCAAAAACCGGCGGGCGTCTTCCCTGCCTTCCAGCAGCAGGGGCGGCACCGTTGTAGGTCGGCCGCTATCGTCCTTGGCTACCATCGTGAAGTACGACGTGTTGGTATGCACTTGCTCGCCCGTATGCACGTTCTCAGAGATGACCTTGATACCGATCACCATCGAGCTGTTGCCCACAAAATTCACTGAGGCATGCAGCGACACCAGGTCGCCCACTTCCACCGCTTGCAGGAAATTGACATTGTCTACCGACACTGTGACGCAATAGGTACCCGCGTGTCGCGAGGCACAAGCGTAGGCTACTTTGTCCATCAATGAGAGCAAAATCCCACCGTGGATTTTACCGCCGAAGTTGGCGTAGCTCGGGATCATTAGTTCGGTAAGGGTGGTGCGGGAGTGGCTGACGGGACGTGGCTTCAAGGGAGCGTGAAGTTTAAATCTGGAAAAATGCGCGTGGATACCAGTGATTCATCCAGGTTAGGGTGCTGTTTGGCAAACTCGAAAGGCAAAAGTATCCAATAAAAATTTGCCGCGACCGGATGTGAAACGGAGTTTTTTTGGTATCATGACAACAAATTATTTCTACCAGAGCCTTCTTCTCTGTCATGAAGTACCTTTTTCTGGTTTGTCTCTTTGCTTTCGGGGGCAAGCTGCCCGGCCAGGCCCAACCCGACAGCCTCTCCTCTTCGCCCAGGTACCCGACCGTATGGAGCCTGTGGGGACAGGGCGGCTGGGTGTACGCCCACACGACCGATGTACGCAACACCGCCGGGGCGCGTCCCTGGGGCGTGCACCTGGAAGTAGGCCGGCAGCGTACGGATTTCGACGCCTGGCAACGTTTCGGTTGTCTGCCCCGCACCGGCCTGAGCTTATCCTACTACGACTTCGGCAATGCGGTGCTGGGGCGGGGAGGCACGGCGGCCTACTACGTGGAGCCTCACTTTCCGCTGGGAGCGCGGTGGTCGGCGGCGGTCCGCGGTTCGGCGGGACTATCGCTGCTGTCGAACCCTTACCACCCCGTGCGCAATCCTGACAACCTTTCGTACAGTACCACCTTGAACGCTTATATTTCGCTGGGATTCAGCGCCCGCTGGCACGTGGCTCCGCGCTGGTGGGTCGGGCTGGCGGGTAGCTTTCAGCACGTGTCCAACGGCGGTTTTCGCCGACCCAACAAAGGCATCAACTGGCCTACGCTGGGGCTGGGACTCGACTACACCCTGACCCCTTGGCGGTTGGTCCGACCCGCAACGACCGAACGGCACGACGACTGGCGGCGCAGCCCGCCTCGTTTCGATGCCCAGGTTTTCGGCGGACTACGCAACACTGCTGCCGGCGAAACCCGACAATATGCCGTGATGGGAGCCGGAGGTACTTACAGCCGCCGTGTAAGCCGTTTGAGCGGTCTGACGGCCGGAGTTGAGGCCATTTTCGACAACGCCCTGCGCGCGCAACTGCAACGCGATACCCTGGCCCACTCCTCCCTGCGGGTCGGACTGCTGGTTGGGCACGAATTTCTGCTGGGCAAAGTGATTTTTAGCCAGCAACTGGGCGCTTATGCCTTCAGCCCCTCGCCCTATTTTCCTCGCTTGTACCAGCGTTGGGGTTTGCTCTACCGGACGGGTAAGCGCTACTCGGCGGGTGTGTCGCTGCTGGCCCACGGCCAAGTGGCCAATTTTTGGGACATCCGCCTCGTGCGCCACTGGTAGGGGCGGTCTCGACCATTTCCTGCAAGTGATCGGCTCGATTTTGCGGACTACATCCGGGCCATCCTCTCCGTTGTTGGGTTATAGCGCTGTTTGTATACTTTTCCCGTAAAAATGTGGATATTGAAGGCACAAAAATTACATTCACCTGAGCCACCTATTCATGAATCGCCGACAATTCATCGAAAATACCGCCTTGAGCCTGGCCTCAGCGAACCTGCTGGCCGCTTTGCCCACCCCTACCTTTGCCACCGGAAGCCGTGGGGCCGTAAAGCAGCCTATTGGCTTTCAGTCGTTCGTTTTGAAGAAAGAACTAAGTGAAGACTTCGCGGGCACGCTGAAAAAAATGAAGGCCTACGGCTACCAGCACGTCGAGATGTGCTCACCTGCCGGGTACGTGAAGTACGGCTTCGAGCCACTCGCGAAGTACTCGGGCCGGGAGCTGAAGCAAATGATCACGGACGCGGGACTGGAATGCAGCAGCTGCCATTTTACCCTCGCGGAAATGCGCGAGCATCTGGACGACCGCCTGGAATTTGCCCGGCAGATGGACTTGAAATACTTCGTGTGCTCCGGGGGACTTACCTCCCCTACCCTAGATGAAGCCCAACAGAAATGCGAAGAGATGAACCGCATGGGCGAGCGGATTGCCAAAGCCGGGCTCATCGCCGGCTACCACAATCACAACAGCGAGTTTGAAAAAAGCTTCGGCGGGAAGGTACTGTATGATGTACTGATGCAGGAACTGGATCCCAAGTACGTCAAGATGCAGTTTCAGGTGGCGGTTGCGACGCTGGGCTACCAGGCGGCGGATTATTTCAGGAAGTACCCCGGCCGGTTCATTTCGGCGCATTTGCAGGACTACGATCCCAATGATTTAGAAAAAGAAGTCGTACTGGGCCAGGGAATCGTGGATTGGAAGGACTTCTTCGCCGCTTCCAAAAAGGGCGGGGTGAAATTGGTGTACGTAGAAATGGAGTCGAATCCGGGTACATTGAAAGACAGCATTATCTATCTGAAAAATCTGTGACCGACCCCTCCCATTATCGAATTCTCACGGTGAAGTCAGCTTTCACCCCGTTGCTTTTTGCAGTCTTCCGATTAAAAACTCAGTGGCTCGAAGACGACAACCCAATATCGTGATCCTCGTTGGCCATCTTACGTGATAGACTGATACCTACTCGGTCGATATGGGCTAGCAGCTCCTGGCTTTCGATGGTGCGATAGTTCACCGCGTCAATCTTATAGAGCAGATCCAGGTCATCCAGTTTCACCAGCAATCTAAGAAATTGCTGAAAATCCAGCCCCTCCCCCTTCACTGCCAAATCGATGTCCGAGCCGGGACGGAAGTTACCTTTGACTCGCGAACCGAAAAGAATCACCTCGTCCACATAACGATCTTGACGAAAAACCGCCAGAATTTCTTACAGCGTGGTGTCAGCCAGTCCGTATCTCATCAGGTAAAAATTGAGTTTTGATGGCTGCCGCCCCGCTCGTTTTCAAGTTTGAGCGCCAGGTCGGTCAATAGGCCGTAATAGCTAAGCCGAATGCTGTCTGCAATCTTTTCGGCAGTTTCAGAATTGTAAGTGTGTGAAGTAAGTTCTCTCGACTTTTTCATTTTTCGCCAACCTTCGGCATCAGCCAGGTACCCATCTTGAAAAGCCCGATCCAAAACTGGGTTTAGACCAGAAACATCGAGGTATCCTTTATAACGTATCAGATCTTGCAGCGTTTTCCAGGCTAATTCAAAGGTGTACTCGAATCGCTGGACATACCTTCTTGTTCCAGTTCGGACAGGTCATCGTCCCTTTCCTCTACTACTTCCGCCAATTTTGCGAGTGCCTTCTTGAAGTTGGCAAAGCGCTGTTGCCAACGTACGTCTTGTTCTTGCATCGTCCGGTAAGTTTCGGTTCAGCACCCTGCCAAGATAATACATTTCAAATAGATCTTACCTCACCATCTCCGTCGCGATCTTGGCCGACAGTAAACACAGCGGCACCCCACCGCCGGGATGCACGCTACCGCCCACAAAAAAGAGGTTGCCAAACTGCCGCGAAAAATTAGCGTGACGCAGAAAAGCCGCGAAGCGATTGTTGGAGCTATTGCCGTAAAGCGCGCCCTGTGAGCTCGACGTGCGGCTTTCGATCAGGCGCGGATCGAGGGTATCCTCGGCTTCGATCAGTACTTCGATGTCTTCGCCGAGTTGGCGGCTAAGTTTGGTCAGGATATTCCGGCGGGTTTTGGCGATGAGTGCGTCCCAATCCTGGCCGTCGTTGGCGGGAGCATTCACCATCACAAACCAGTTTTCACCGCCAGCGGGGGCGTCGCCGGGCTCGTACTTGGCGGTGATGTTGACGTAGACCGTAGGGTCGTCGCCGATGGTTTTTTGTTGGAAAATGTGGTTGAATTCGGTGGGGTAATCCTGGCTAAAAAAAATATTATGCAGCCCCAATTCAGGGAAGCGCTTTTTTATGCCAAAATAAAAAATAAGGGCAGAGCTCGACTTCGGCTGGCGCAATACCCGCTCCGGCCGCCGGGCGTCGGGCAGTAGCTTGCGGAAGGTATTGACCACGTCCATGTTGCTAACCACTAGCTCGTAGGGCCGCGCTTCCCCGCCTACCTGCACGCCGGAAACTCGCTTGCCGTCGGTCAGTAGCTTCTCTACTGGGCTGGAATAATGAAACTCCACCCCCAAATCTTCGGCCAGTTTTACCAAACTATTGGTAATCGAAACCATGCCACCGCTGGGAAAAAACGCGCCGATGTTGTATTCCAGATGCGGAATGATGTTCATCGTGGCGGGAGTCTGGTAGGGATCGGAGCCGTTGTAGGTGGCGTAGCGGTTGAACAGCTGCACCACGCGCGGATCAGAAAACCGGCTGGCGTTGGCCGCGCCCATGCTCCTGAATGCATCGAGTTTGTGCAGGTTACGGTAGCCTTTCAGCGCGTCGCGGTTGAAGTAGGTACCTACCTTATGCAGCGAGCGATGCAGGAAAAGCTTTTCGGTGACGTCGTACTTCACCGCGCTATCCCGCAAATGCGCCAGGACGTTTTCGGCGGGTTCTCCCAGGTACTGCTCGATGGTACGGGCCAGGGCTTCCGGCTCTGAATCAGCTACGAAGCGGGTACCGTCTTCGTAGAAATAACGGCAGGTTTCGGGAAGTTTTCGGTACGCGAAGTAGTCGGATGGCTGCTTTCCCGCCAACTTGAAAAGGTCGTCCACCAGGTGCGGCATGGTGAACAGCGATGGCCCGGCATCGAAGCGGTAGCCATTGATTTCAAACGAAGAAAGCTTGCCGCCGGGATAGGCGTTGCCTTCGTACACGTCCACGGCGTAGCCCTTCGCCGCCAGGCGTATCGCCGAAGCGATGCCCGCAACACCCGCGCCGATGATGGCAGCGGTGGGATGTTTATTTGTTGATGTGTTTATTTGTTTATTTGTTTTGGGTTTTCTTACGCTTAGACGCGATAAATCGCGTCTCTACACATGCTCCTTAAAAACAACCTACTTTTCGCCCCGAAGTTTTAAGATCAATTCCGTTTTGGTATCGAAAAGCTTTTTTTCTAAACCTACGGCGAAGGTATGTGGGTTCACGAAGCGCTTGTTGCCCTGGTGTAGCTGGGCAAGTTGCTGCTGCACGCGTTGCCGGGTCTTCTTCTAGAACCGGAATTTCGTAACAAGGTTTGCCGCGTTGGAAAATCGGTTGTAGGAAATCTTCGAAGGTGTATTATGCTTTCCAAAAGTGCGCTGCCGGGTAAAGTCATAGGGGTCGACCATCGTCGGCTGCTCCCCCGGCCCGTCGATTACGTTATAGATCATATCCGCCACGAAGCGGCCCCGCTCCGAGTACCTTCGAATTTGCTGAATGCCGGGCGTGGAGGTCTTGATGGTCTGTTCCGATAGCTTGACTTTGTAGTCCCAGGTACCATCGTCGTTTTTGAGCGCGGCGAGTTTGTACACGCCTCCCAGCGCGGGCTGGTCGTAGGCCGTGACCAGCTTGGTACCCACGCCCCAGACGTTGATTTTGGCGCCTTGCTGTTTCAAACTCGCCATGATGTACTCGTCGAGGTCGTTGCTGGCCACGATGGAAGTACCTTTAAATCCGGCGGCGTCGAGCAACTTGCGGGCCTCGATGCTTAGGTAAGCCAAATCGCCTGAGTCCAGCCGGATACCGCCCAGGTCGTGGCCATTTTTACGAAGGTTCTGCCCGACGGCAATGGCATTTTTCACCCCTTGAATCGTGTCGTAGGTATCGACCAGCAGCGTGACGTTGTTGGGCAGGTACCTGGCGTAGGTCTCGAACGACTTCCATTTCTGAGTCGAACGACATCACCCAGCTGTGCGCATGGGTACCCTTCACCGGGATACCGTAGATTTTTCCGGCCAGCACGTTGGAGGTCGCATCGAAGCCCCCCAGATAGGCGGCGCGGCTGGCGGTCATGCCGCCGTCAGGGCCTTGAGCGCGGCGCAGGCCGAATTCCAGCAGGGCGTCGTCGGGCGCGACCAGCCGCATCCGGGCGGCTTTGGTGGCGATGAGGGTCTGGAAATTAATAAGGTTTAGGAGGGGCGTTTCCAGCAATTGGCATTGCAGAATCGGACCGGTAATGCGCAGCAGTGGTTCGTTGGGAAACACAGCGGTACCTTCCGGCACGGCCGCGATGTCGCATTTGATTTCGAGATTTTTCAGGTAGTCGATGAACGCTCCTTCGAAAAGGGGCCGGCCGTCGGTACCCGTCAGCTGGCGCAGGTACCTGACATCTTTTTCGGACAGCCCGTACCTGCTCGAGGTAACTGACCACGCTGCTCAGCCCCGCCGCGATCGTGAAACCACCACCGAAAGGATTTTTCCTGAAATAAAGATTAAAAACGGCTTCCTGCTCCGCCTTGCCCGATTTCCAGTAGCCGTAGGCCATCGTGAGTTGGTACAAGTCGGTGAGGAGGCTGAGCGAGGTGTCGTAGAGTTGGTTGATCAAAAAAGTTTAAGGTTGAAAGTTGAAAGTTGAAAGTTGAAATTATGCCGCTTGACGGTTGAAAATTAGGGAAAAGTCGCTGGCGGTGCAACTTCTTGCTTCCTACCTGCATCCAATAGATGAACCCGAGAAACGAAAGTCAAAATTGAATATCCATTTATACCAAATATCTACCTTTCATGTATAAAAAGGTTCTATGCATTACATAGTACCTACCTTTGAAACATCAAAACGGCTCGGAAATCCAGCGGGTCGGGAACTTTAACTACTATTAGCCATGAAATTTTTAACTACTCTGGTAGCAGCGATGCTACTCAGCCCGGCAGCGCTATGGGCTCAAAACAACGCTCGGGCTGCGAACAGTCGGGGCACAGTGTCGGGCTCGGTTACCGACGAAAAGCAAGTCGCCGCGCCCTTTGTCAACGTACTACTCCTGCAAGCTCGCGACTCTACCCTGGCCAAAGGCATGACCACCGATACCGACGGCAAGTACACCTTCGAGGAAGTGGCGACGGGCCGCTACCTCACGCTGGTTTCGATGGTCGGGTACCAAAAAGTATACAGCCCGATGTTCGTCGTCGATAACGCTCCCATCCAGCTTTCACCCGTACAGTTGACCGTCAGTGCAGAGCTGTTGCAAGAGGTCAAGGTCGTAGCGCAAAAGCCCTTTATCGAACAACAGATCGACCGCACGGTCGTGAACGTCGAGAATAGCATCGTGTCGGCGGGCGCCACGGCCCTGGAAGTACTGGAGCGCTCACCCGGCGTGGTCGTCGACCAGCAGAACGACCGCCTGCGATTGCGGGGAAAAGAGGGTGTGATCGTGCAAATCGACGGCAAGCAAACCTACCTCTCGCAGACCGAAGTGATGAATCTGCTGCGCAACACGCCCAGCGACAACATCGAGAAGATCGAGCTGATCACCAACCCTTCGGCCAAGTACGACGCGGCGGGTAATTCGGGTATCATCAATATCAAATTCAAGAAAAATAAGAACTTTCGGTACCAACGGTAACATCAACCTGGGTGGCGGCTACATGCCCGACATGGGATTGGGACGCGGCAACGGCTCCCTTTCGCTCAACTACCGCCGGGGCAAAGTCAACCTATTCGGGAACGGCAGCGTGTACTCAGGTCAAAACGAAAACACCAACGACATCTACCGCACGATTCCTTTCGAAGGAAATGTGACGGTTTTCGATCAGCGGAGCGTGCGCCGCTCCAACTACCAGAACTACAGCCTCCGTGTCGGCATGGATTACAGCCTGACCGACAAGACTACCATCGGTGTGCTGGCGCTCGGGATTCATGCAACGATTGGTCGCAACCCGACGGCGTCAACAACACCAACATTCTGGACGGAGACATGAACTTGATGCGCTCATTCGTCACCAACACGAACAGCGGCCAGAAGATGAGCAACGTGACCGCCAACCTGAACATGAAGCACAAGTTCGACGACAAAGGAAAGGAACTGACTTTCGACGCCGATTATGTGCGGTACAATGGCAAAAGTTTCAACACGCTGACCACCGACTACTTCAAGCCCAGCGGCAGCCCGGAAGGCGCGCCCGAATTGGTGCGGAACGATATGCCGTCGGTCATCGACATCGGGGTAATCAAGCTCGACTACGCCCAGACCATCGGCAAGGGCAAGTTCGAAACGGGTCTGAAAAGCAGCTATGTGGCTTCGGACAACGATATGGTTTTTGAGATCAAGGAAGACGACTGGCGCATCGACCCCACGCGTACCAACCGCTTCAAGTACACCGAAAACATCAACGCTGCCTACGCCAACTACGGTGGCAAGATAGACGAGAAAACGTCCTATCAGTTGGGCTTCCGGGTCGAGCACACGCACTCGGTCGGCAATTCGATCACGCTCAACGACGTGCGCGATCGCAATTACATCAACCTGTTTCCCAGCGTGTTCGTGTCGCGGAATCTGGATAGCAGCAACGTACTGAATCTGTCGTACAGCCGCCGCATCGACCGGCCCGACTACCAGTCGCTGAATCCCTTCGAATTTTACCTCGATCCGTTTACGTTCGAGCGGGGCAACCCCAATCTACGGCCCCAGTACACGCACTCGGTGCAACTGACCCATGTATACAAGGGCTTTTTGAACACCAGCCTGTCGTACAGCCGCATCAGCGACCTGATCGCCAGCGAAGTACCACGCCAGATCCCCGCCGAGAACAAGACGTTCGTCACAACCGAAAATCTCGACAACCAGGACAACCTGAATCTGACCGTTTCACTCCCCATTCCGGTGGCCAAGTGGTGGACGCTACAAACCAACTTCACGGGTTCGTACAACCGCTTCGACACCTTCTACGGCGACGAACTTTTTGAAGTAGAGCAGTTCAACTACAACGTCTACGCCAGCAACCAATTCAAGCTGGGCAAGGAGTGGACGGCCGAATTGTCAGGCTGGTACAACAGCCGCTCGGTGTACGGTTTCTTCGTCGCCCAGCCCCAGGGAATGCTCAACCTCGGCCTCCAGAAAAGCGTGTGGGAGAAGAAAGGTACCATCCGCCTCAACGTCAGTGACCTGCTTTGGACCAACAAATTCCGGGGGCGCGCCCAGTTTCAGGAAATCGACCTGCGCGTGCGCTCCACCTGGCCCAGCCGCCAGGTCCGGCTGACCTTCACCTACCGCTTCGGCAACCAAAACGTGAAAGGAGCCCGGCAGCGCAACACCGGTTCCGACGACCTGCAGCAGCGCGTCAAGTCCAATTGACGCCCGCCACGACACTGATCCTCATACGATTAGTTTAGGTTATGATATAAAAATCCGCTTCCCCATGGGAAGCGGATTTTTTGTGTATTCAAGATCGGATGGTCTCAAAAAGTGTAGTTGAGCCCGATGAACGCGGAGGTACTTTTGTGGCGAAAACGGTCATTGCCCTTTGGTACTGTCTGTACTTCGGTGCTGGTGGTGAGCTCATTGAACAAGTACTGAAAGCCCAACTTTGTGCCCAAATGCGCACCAAAGCGGTACTTTACGTAGAACATCGAGTTGAGTGAACCGCGGTCATTGTCGCCCACGAGCAGGATGTTGGGCGAAGTAGGCTTGGCGCTGGTAGTTTGCCTTTGGCCGTTGCGGATGTATACGGGCGAACCGGTCGGACCGAACGAAGCCCCCAAAGCATCGATGGAAAATCCCACTTGCAGCTTCTCTGTGAATCGAAAGCCGAGGTTGATCATCAGGTTGGCCGAAAACAGGGAAGGCGTTGGCGCGAACAGCGTGTCGATGCTGTTGTCCTCGGTCGTCAGATTGGCCGGAGCGGTGATAAAATTGAGGTCTTTGCCCGTGAAACCCGTAAACCGCAAACC
The DNA here is from genome assembly GCA_963803495.1 of uncultured Cytophagales bacterium. GTDB lineage: Bacteria > Bacteroidota > Bacteroidia > Cytophagales > Spirosomataceae > Persicitalea. Next base: position 3,681,538 of record CAWDMP010000002.1, on the reverse strand, counting down.
GGTACCGACCACGAGGCGGCGCCGCTTGCCGAGGTTCCAGTCGTGGTGCAGCGCCCCCACCCCCGCCAGGTTGGACGAGCCCACGGCCACGCCCGACTTCGAGGTAAGTACTTGATTTTGGGATATCCTGGGCTTGCGTTAGCGTAGCCATGCCAAACAGAAAACAGATAGCAATTATTTTTCTCATTGGTGATTGTGATGGTAGAGACGCGATTTATCGAGTCTGGCCGATGAATCTACTTTACTTTGGATGAATAATTTTTGAGATAGATTAGAAGGGTTTGTGGTGCTTAAAGCCGCCTTTTACCGCTGACTTGCGTACGCTAGACGCGATAAATCGCGTCTCTACTACTGTTTTAAATTGACCTTCAAATCCAGCTTCACGTCGTCAGACATACCGAGCGTGTTGCCGCCGAAGTCCCAGTCGGTACGGTCCATTTTACCGGTGCCTTCAAGCACCGCCGTGGTACCGCTTTGGGTAAAAGTGAAAGGTATTGTAAGGCTTTTGGTGACGTTTCTGAGCATTAGGTCGAAGGTACCTACGTAGCCCGAGCCGGACTTTTCGATTTTGGTAGATTTGAGCGTGACGCGCGGGTACTTCGCTACCTGGAAGAAATCTTCCTTCTCGCGGAGGTGACCATCGCGGAGGGAATTGTCGGTATCGACCGTTGCGGCATCGACGCTGCCCGATATGCTGGACTGGGCGAGGTTATTGGGGTCGAATTTGACATTGCCCTTGAATCCCTTGAAGGTACCGACTACTTTCACGCCGAACATTTTGGCCGTGAAGGCAGTTCGGGCAGCGGTGGGCGTCCAGGATTGGCCATAGGAAAGGGATGACGCGGCCAGTGCCACCAACAGAAGTAATTTGCGCATGAAGGAAGTGTTTTTGGTTTGATCTACGCTCTTTGTTACGGTCCGATGCATCCGGCAGGTTGCGTCAGGGGAATGAAATGCCTTTCTTTGAACCTATATATATTTTTGCAGCAGGGCAGAATAAAACCAGACCGAGGGAAGTAAGGCAGCAACGGCGTCTGCTTATCGGGCGACTCCGTCACTGAACACTACCCTGCGACGGGTGTGGCTACTTTCCATATGGACAACGAAGAAATTGGCTGGATCAGCAGCTAACGCAACATCGAGTTCTATTACGGTGTCCTATCGCGGCGAAGATTGTCACGCATAAGCGGTTTCTAAAAATACAGAAACCTCCCAGTCAAAGGGGCCGGAACCGGAAGCATATCCATGCTTCCGGTTCCGGCCCCTTTATGTCAAACCTGCCCGCCCACGATGTAGTCGGCCAGGATGCGATAAACCGTGTCACTACTACGATTCCAGCGCCGCTACGCCCGGCAACGTTTTACCTTCCATGTATTCCAGCAGCGCGCCGCCGCCCGTGGATACGTAGCTGACGCGGTCGCCGTAGCCGGCGTTGTTGACGGCCGAGGCCGAGTCGCCGCCGCCGATGAGCGAGAAGGCATCGTTTTCTTCGGTGGCTTTCACAACTGCCTGCGCGATGGCTTCGGTACCCTGAGCGAAGTTTGAGAATTCGAATACCCCCATCGGTCCGTTCCAAAGTACCGTTTTGGATTTGGCGATGACTTCGGCAAATTTTTCACATGTTTCGGGTCCGATGTCCAGCCCCTGCCAGTCGTCGGGGATGTGGCCCGACTTGACGACTTTCCGCTCGGCGGTATTGCTAAAATCGTCGGCGATCACCGTGTCGACGGGCAGGATGAGGTTGACGCCCTTGGCTTTGGCCTTCTCGACCAATTCCAGCGTCAGGTCCATTTTGTCTTCTTCGAGCAGCGACTTACCGATGCTACCGCCTTTGGCTTTGGCGAAGGTGTAGGACATCCCGCCGCCGATGATGAGGTTGTCGACGCTGTCGATCAGCTTTTCGATGATCAGGATTTTGTCGGAAATTTTGGCGCCGCCCATGATGGCCGTAAAAGGGCGTTCGGCTTGCTCGAGCAGGCGCTGCGCATTGTCGATCTCAGCTTGCATCACGTAGCCCGCCACTTTGTCCTTAAAATACTTACCGATCACGGCCGTAGAGGCGTGGGCGCGGTGCGCGGTACCGAAGGCGTCCATTACCCACACATCGCCCAACTTGGCCAGTTTCTCGGCAAAGGCTTCGTCGCCTTTCTCCTCTTCCTTGTGAAAACGCAGGTTTTCCAACAGCAAAATCTCACCGGGTTTTAAGTCCGCTGCCATTTTCGTAGCTTGTTCGCCCACGGCATCGTCGGCAAATTTCACCGTCTTGCCAAAAATCAGCGAGAGCGGATTGACCAGGTGGCGCAGCGAGTACTTGTCGGTCGGACCCTCCTTGGGGCGGCCCAAATGCGACATCAGGATACAGGCTCCGCCGTCGTTCAATATCTTGGTGATGGTTGGGATGGTGGCCTTGATCCGGGTGTCGTCGGTGATCTCGTACTTATCGTTCAACGGAACGTTGAAATCGACACGAACTAAAGCTTTTTTACCGGAAAAATTGTAGGAATCCAGTGTTTTCATAGGGTCATTGAGGTTAATTTTCACGAAAACAAATGTATATCAATCTTTGCAGAATACTACAATTAAGCCTTAGTCAAGAATTTTTGATTGGATTATTTATATTTTAAAAATTAATGTTTCAATTTATTTGCAAGAATTAGCAAGTACGTTTCTTATCCGCGATGGGCGGCCCCTCCGGGGCGCGGCCGACATTTACTTTGACCTTCGCTATTAACGGTTGGCCCCTCCGGGGCACGAAAACTGTAACATGCATGGCGGAAGCATCCTATCCATTGAGCCAATTTCTGAACACAAACCAGAGGTTTGGCTGTTTTCTACAAAGTGACATTCCAGCATTCTATCATTCATTCAAAATTGACTTCTCCCCCCGATCTTCCCCCAAAGTACTACCTCGACAACTACCGCTACGTTCTCGAATTTGTCAAAAAACTCTACGACGCGATTCTGCTTGACCCGGAGCGGCAGTTCCTGGACGCCTTCGATCTACTTTCGGAAGACGCCCAGTGCCTGTTCGTGCGCTTCACCAACCGCCGGGGTTCTTTTTTTAAGGTAAATGCGCTCGCGTATCCCGAGCTCGACGATATTCCGGCCACCTTGACCGAGCTCTTGGAAACGGGCTTCATCGATAATTTGGGTGAGCAGCATAGCGCCCGCGCCACCGACATTGTGGATCTTTTCACCAAGCCCGAACTACTCATGCTCACCCAGGCCCTGGCACCCGTAGTGATGCCCGCCAAGAGCATTCGCAAGCCCGACCTGGTACGCTGGCTGATGCACGAGTACACGCCCGAAGAACTCATCGAAGGCCTGGAAGTACTCGAACCGGTGATCAAAGTATGCTACGAAGTCGAGGCGATGATGATGCGTTTTCTGTTTTTCGGCAATCGGCACAACGACATGACCGAGTTTGTGATTCGGGACTTGGGGCATGTGCAGTACCAGTCGTTTCAGGAGGAAAATTTCTCGGTGCGCTTCGAGACGCGGCAAGACGTGGAGGACAAGCTGATGATTTCGCTCACGAGCGAAACTTTCCACGAGCAGAAGGACGCGCTGCCCCCCGAGGAAGTCTACGACTGGTTCATGAACTGGCAGGGCGGCCTGGTGGGTGAACTGAGCGCGGTAGCCGCCCCCTCCTACCGGCGGCTGATTTTGCGCATCGGCGCGTGGCTCGAACGAAAGAAACTACCTGAGCAGGCGCTGGCCGTATACCAGCTCACCGATCACGCGCCCTCGCGCGAGCGCCGCGCCCGACTACTCCAAAAAGTCGGATCGCTGGAAGAGGCGCTCGCGCTATGCGACGACATGATCGCCAATCCCCAAAATGCCGACGAACGGTTTTTCGGGCTGGATTACAAAGAAAAAATCCAAAACAAAAAGAAACGCGTGGTGCGCCGGACTACCAAAGCGTTAAAGGAGGCCGACGCGGTACCCATCCCGATTTCGTACCGCTACCGGGTGGAGCGGGGTGTGATGGAGTACTTCCGGGAGCGCGATTACGAGGCCGTATTCAGCGAGAACGAGCCGTGGCGGGCGCTGTTCGGGCTGGTGTTTTGGGACATCATCTACGATACCAACGTGCGGGCCATCCACCATCCGCTGCAGCGGGTACCTTCCGATTTTTTCTTGCCCGATTTTTATACAAAAAGGGAGAAAATGCTTCGCGAGCGGCTGGCCGCACTACCCGACAACGCGGCGTTCAATGAGTTGATCAAGCGTACCTACGAGGAGAAATTCGGCGTCGCCAATGTACTGGTGGCCTGGTTCGACGGACTACTCGAAATCGTGCTGACGCTGGTGCGGTACCTCAGCCCGGCGCAACTCGGTGCGATCCTGCTCGAAATGGCCCGCCACCTGCGCGAGAACACGCGCGGCTTCCCCGACTTGTTGATCTGGAAGGACGATGCCTACGATTTCGTGGAAGTAAAGTCCCCGACCGACCACCTATCGGCCCAGCAACTGCATTGGCAGCACTTTTTTGAGGAAATAGGCGTTACTAGCCGGGTACTGCGGGTAACGTGGGATTTTACGGAAGCCGTTGAGGAAGAAGAAAATAATGCTTCTTAAAACTTTGCAAATTCCGGTACTTACGTACTTTTGCTGCCCCGACCGTTTATTCCTTTACACCAATAATTAAATCGACCATGAAAAAGAAATTAGGACTACTGAGCGCCGTGCTCATCGCCGCCTTCGCGGGTGCCACTTCAGCCCAGGCCCAAGTGAAGGTACCCGATGATATCACCGCGCTGATGAACAAGAACATTTGCAGCGCTTGCCATAAAGTCGACGCCCGCCTCGTGGGTCCGGCCTACACCGATGTAGCCAAAAAAGGATATTCCGACGCCAAAATTGTGGAACTGATCTACAAGCCCGTTCCCGAGAACTGGCCCGGCTACCCACCGATGGCCCCCATGACGCAGGTACCTAAGGACGACGCCATGAAACTAGCCAAGTACATCAACTCGCTGGCGCCAAAGGATGCCAAGAAAGGAAAGTAGGTTGTTAAAGACAATCAGATTTGAGCGGGCAGTTCTTTGGAATTGCCCGCTTTTTTTGTGTTAAAAAAAGAGCCGCTAGCGAATCATCGCAAGCGGCTCTTTCACGCTTTCACTCATCCATAATTAATCAATACCCTGGGTTCTGTGTCTTCAAGTTCGGATTGTTCTGCATCTCCCGCGCTCCGATCGGAAACAGCAGGTGCCTTTCGGCCAGGGCGACATTCGTATTCAGATTGACGTGGCCCACGAAGTCGTCGAAGCCTTTGGTCTTCTCGTTGAACACTTTGCGCAGCCGCACCATATCGTACCAAGTGATTTGCTCGTAGGCAAACTCGTACCAGCGCTCGCGCCATACGGCCTCCCGGAAACTGGCCGCGTTGAATGTACCCAGTGCGGGCGTGGCCAACGTGGAGCGGTCCCGCACTTTCCTGTATGCATCGTAGGCTTGTTGCGTAGGGCCACCTACTTCGTTTTGTGCCTCGGCAAAAATGAGCAGCGTTTCGGCGTAGCGCAATAACGGTACGTTCAGGTTGTTGTTGCGGGAGCCCGCCACGCCCTGTGTGCCGTTGGCGATCCGATTAAAGTGTTTAAACACATAAGGACCGCCCAATTCGAAGCGGTTGCCGCTGCCGTTCTGGTAATAGGAGGTATAGAACCAGCCCTGCTGATCCTTCGTTCGCAGGTCGCCGGCTTCAAAGGAGTTGTAAAACGACAGCGTAGGCACCGAACTACCTGTACCACCAGGTCCGGCAAAGGTGACGGGCTGGAAGTTTGGAAAGAAGTTTCCCATGGGGTTTTGGGCCACCACGGCGTTGTACTGGATCATGAAAAGGTGCTCGAGGCGGTTTTTGAGCGTCTCATTGTTTATATCTGTGTACTTTGGAAACAGGTTGATCACGGCGGGATTAGCATTGGCGTAAGTGATTACTTCCAGTGCCTTATCGGCGGCCAGCTTGTAGTGCGAGGCACCCTTCTTAAGCGGGAATCCAGCCATGGTAAGGTACACCTTGGACAGCAACGTCTTTACAGCTGCCTGGTTTACCCGTCCCGACGGATCCATCCAGGGAAGCCCCGCCGCTTCGGCAGACTGCAGGTCAGCCACGATCTGAGCGTATACCTGATCTTTGGGTGTGCGGCTAGGAAAGAAATTTTCGGAAGAGGCCGACTGCGGGGCGGTGACCAGCGGCACATCGCCCCAAAGTTGCACGAGACTGAAATAAGACCAAGCACGTAGGAAACTGGCTTCTCCCAGTATCTTCCTTTTCTGGGCTTCGGGCATCGGGGTAATGGGCGGCACCTTGTCGAGCACCTGATTAGCGTTAGCAACTACCCGGTACAATCCGTTCCAGTAGTTCTCGATGTGGCCCGTGAAGGCATCATACGAAAGCGAATACAGGTTGTTTAGATCCGAGTTTTGGGCCGTCTCGGTGGTAGAGGTTCCGGTTACGGCTTCAAGTAGTTGCCAGTTGGACGAGAAAATACCGGCGCCGTTCCCATGAAACCGAAGGTCGGCATAGGTGGCCGCTATACCCGCCTCGGCGTGGTCGGGGATAGAGTAAAAACTATCGGGAGTAAGGTTGGAGGGGTCTTGCTCGTCGAGGAAATCCTGACAAGCCGTCGGCCCCAGTAGTGCCACTCCGCACAAGAGCAGAGTGGCCGCTTTTCTGAATTTGTGTAATTTCATGATAGGTATGAGATTTTAGGTTTTGTCTATGGTCCGGTTGAATTAAAGCGTGATCTGAACACCGCCCATGTAAATGGTAGGTTTGGGGTAGCCGTGCCAGATGATTCCCTGCGAGAACACGTTGCTGGACTCGTTGCCGTTGGTGGGCGTAGCCTCAGGGTCGCCGTGCGGGTATTTAGACTGCAAAAAGAAGTTCTGGGCAGAAAGATAAAGCCTGACGCGGTTCATTTTCAGCTTACTCGTCAGGTCGGCAGGCAGGTTGTACCCCAGCAGCAGGTTACGGCCCCTGATGAATGAACCGTCGAATACCCAGCGCGTATCGACGTTGGTCACGTACCCCGCCCTGGTTTCCCGGATTTCGGCTACCTGCGATCCCTGATTGGTGGGTGTCCAGGCATCCAGTACAGTTGTGTAGCTGTTGGCAATGGCCTGGCGGTCTTCGCTGGGGTGTAGCGTGAGGTCGAGTACATCGTTTCCGTAAGAGAACTGTATGTCGAGCATCAGATCGAAGTTTCCGAATCGCACGGTGTTGATGACAGTTCCCCAGCCAAGCGGACTGCCGTTGCCGATGATGGAGCGGTCGGCATCGGTGATGGCTTTATCGCCGTTCAAGTCGCGGTACTTGACATCGCCGGGCAGCACGGTAAGGTTGTTGCGGTAGCTGCGAAACTCCGCTGCCTCGGCACGCTCGGCTTCACTCCAAACCCCGTCGCGGGTCAGCCCCCAGAAAGAGCCGACCGGCTCACCTACGCGGATGATGCTTGTCGGGTTGGTGAAGTTGGGTCCTCCTACGCCGAATATATCAGCAGGCGTGGCCAGCGAGAGTACCTTGTTGCGGTTGATAGACCAGTTGAGGTTGGATGTCCAGGTAAAGCGACCTTTCTCGATGTTGACGGTATTGATGCCGAACTCGAAGCCCTTGTTTTCCATCGAACCCACGTTGGTGCGTATCACGGAGTAGCCGCTTGTGCGGGGTACCGGCGCGTCGAGTAGCATATCGGTGGTTTTGCGGTAGTAATAGTCGGCTTCCAGCGAAATTCTGCCTTTGAAAAGTCCTACCTCAAGGCCAACGTCGGTCTGGGCGGTGCGCTCCCAGCGCAGGTTGGGGTTGGCCAAGCGGTTGATTCCCGTGCCGCCGATGCGGTTGTCGCCATACACGGTGGCGTAGTTGGAGCTAAGCAGTGAGAGCGAGGAATAAGGTGGAATTTCCGAGTTGCCCGTCACGCCGTAGCTTGAACGTATCTTTAGGTTGGATATCACCCGGTTGCCCTTCATAAAATCCTCTTCGGACACCCGCCAGGCTACCGCTCCCGAAGGAAAGAACGAAAACTTGTTGTTGTCGCCGAATTTGGACGAGCCGTCTGCCCGGCCGGTGAGGGTCAGCAAGTACTTGTTTTTCAAGCCATAGTTGATACGACCGAAGTACGAAGTAAAAGCGAAGCGCGAAGCGCTGGAGCCGACCGTCGGGTTTTGGGCACCAGCCCCCAGGTTATCGTAGCCGAAGAAATCGGTGGCGAAGTTCTGCACGAAAGCCCGTAGTCCGGTGTTCTGGGTCTCCTGCCATGAAATACCCCCCAAAGCGTTGATCGTATGGATTTCGTTGAAGGTTTTGTCGTAGGTAAGGTAGTTTTCCCACGACCAAAATGTCGACTTATTGTTGACTTTCTCGGCGGTTCCGAACTGTGAAATCGCCAGAGTACGGGTCTGGGCCTGGTTGATCTCCTGCGTGATGACATTGGCACCCAGTACAGAGCGGAACTGCAGGCCGGGGGCCAGCGTGACATTGGCGTATAAACTACCCAAGGTGTTCTGGGTGGCCATGATGTACTGGCGACCCAAGAGGCGGTGTACTGAACTGAAGGTACCCTCTGCCTGTGGATAATCACGGTTGTTGGCAAAGGAACCATCGGCGTAGCGCACGGGCAGGAATGGAAAGTCCTCTACGATTTGGCGCGACACGGCGTCGTTCACGTCCGATAGGCGTTCATTTTGATTGTTGTAGCTTAGCGTCGCCCCTATTTTCAGCCACTTTTTCACTTGGTCGTCAATGCTGAAGCGCGCGGCGTAACGTTTTTGAAAGGTAGTCTTGATCAGTCCCTGCTCATCACGAAAGTTGAGTGAGAGTGCATAAGTCGTGCGCTCGTTTCCGCCGCTAAAACCCAACTGGTGATTTTGAGAGAGACGATTTTGGGTGGCTTCTTCAAACCAGTCAGTGTCGTAGTTGGGCAGGAACTCACCGTTTTCTTCTCTGAATATACCCGGAAACCTTTCATTATAAGCCCGCCGCCTTGTGATGGGGTTCAGGTTGTTATAGCGGCCGGAGGCCCAGCCCGCCGGATCGTATTTGGCGATGTTGGCGTAGGCCAGGTCTTCCACGTCGAGGTACTGCTGCGCATTGAGCACCTGAGGACGGACCGGCCCCACAGTAGACACGCTCAGGTCGGTACTGTAGCTGATGGTGCTTTCGCCCGCTTTTCCTTTCTTAGTCGTTACCAGAATTACCCCGTTAGCACCACGCGCACCGTAGATGGCGGTGGACGAAGCATCTTTCAGTACCTCCACCGACACGATATCGTTAGGGTTGATGTAGTCGATAGCTGAGCTATACTGCGACAGGTTGCCCTGTGGCAGCATCACGCCATCCACCACATAAAGCGGGTTATTCGACGAGTTGATGGAGCTGAATCCCCGAATTCTGACGTTGGTGCGGCCACCCGGACGACCCGAATTGGTGTTCACCTGCACTCCGGGCATCCGGCCAGCCATCATTTGGTTGAGCGAAGGTGCAGGACGCTCCTTCAATTCGGCCTCTTTCACCGAACTCACCGATCCAGTCAAGTCCGATTTCTTGGCAGTACCGTAGCCAATGACCACGACTTCGCTCAATACCCTGGTATCGGCTTCCATCACCAGGTTGACCGTCGAGCGGTTACCCACCTCGACCTCCTGGCTCAGGTACCCCACAAAACTGTACACGAGTGTGGCCCCGTTGTCGGGTACCGTCAGGCTGTAGCTTCCCTGCTCATTGGTGGTAGTACCCTGGCTGGTACCTTTCACCACGACGTTGACGCCGGGCAGCCCCTGCCCGGTCTCCGAATCGGTGATACGTCCGTTGATGGTTCTCTCGGCTTTGCGGGCTTCCAGATGAACGGCGTTGTCGTTGTTTTTACCCACTGATTCGGTGGCATAACTGTGAGGAGCCATTGCCAGCATCAGCAAAAGCGCGGACGGCGCCAGCAAGCAATTTCCGGCAAAGCGCCTTTTTCCCAGAGGGGGTAGTTTACGTTTCATTGCGTTAGAAAGGTTAAAGGTTGAAAAAGAGTTGAAAACAAGGTCTAAGCATTTGAAAATAAATAGGTTAATCCCACCATCCGACATACAATACCGGTCCGGTACTACATAAATAAGGCCTGGTATATTTATACTCTTTCTTTTTATTGTTTTTTTAAATTTTATTCAAAAAACCCTCTGATAGCACTGAATGGCCTAAAATATTTGAAGTAATTTGAGTCTAATTCAATGGCCGCTATTGGGTTTTGGCACTTCTTGGCTTACCTGTGAAATACTGAGTGTGCAGTGCTCTGAGCTTGCAGTAGTAAAGCCAACTGTGGAGCCACGTTTTTAAAGCTTACTACTTAGGCGATGCGGTACCATGGCACACATCCACCTCGTACGGTACAGCGACAAACGCAAAAAGCGGACGGCTCTTTGGAGCCGCCCGCCAGAAACAAGGAATAACGGATACAAGAAAATGAGCCCGGTGAACGCGTAGGACTATACCTTCGCCAACCGTCCTTCCAATTCTCCCAAATGCTCGTCCGTAAAATCCATGATGCGTCACAAAACGCACGAGGTGCTTGCCGAAAGCCACCGCCTTAATACGAAGCATGTCCAGGCGCCGCACGTAATCGGCGGCCAGGATAGAGTCGGGTAGTTGGAAAATCACGATGTTGGTATCGATGGGATAAATGTCGACTACCTCGGCCTTGCGGTGGAGCATCTCGCCGATGGCGCAGGCGCGGCTGTGATCCTCGGCCAGGCGGTCGACGTGGTGGTCGAGGGCGTAGATACCGGCGGCGGCCAGAAAGCCCGCCTGTCGCCAGCCGCCGCCCATCACCTTGCGGAAGCGGCGCGCTTGCTTGATAAAGGCCGCGTCGCCCAGCAGCAGCGAGCCGACCGGACAGCCTAGGCCTTTGGACAAACATACGCTTAGCGAGTGGAACGCCGCGCCGTGTTGCGCGGGCGTTTCGCCCGTTGCGACGAGGGCATTGAACAGTCGCGCGCCGTCGAGATGCAGCGGAATGCCGTGCGTGTCGCACACGTCGCGGATGGCCTGAATTTCGGCAAAATCGTAGTAGCTACCACCGCCCTTGTTCATGGTGTTTTCGAGCGACACCAGTCGCGTGACGGTGGCGTGGATGTCGTCGGGACTGATGGCCTCGGCGACCTGCGCGGCGGTCAGGCGGCCCCGGTCGCCGTCGAGCAGCTTGACCGACGACAGCGAGTTGAGCATGATGCCGCCGCCTTCGTAGAGATAAATGTGCGACTGCTTATCACAAATCACGTCGCTGCCGGGCTGCGTGTGTACCCGGATGGCGAGTTGGTTGGTCATGGTACCCGACGCGCAAAACAGCGCCGCTTCGGTACCGAACAGTTGGGTGGCTTTTTCTTCGAGGGCGTGGACGGTCGGGTCGTCGCCCAGCACGTCGTCGCCGACGGGGGCCGACCACATGGCGTCGCGCATGGCGGGCGTGGGCCGCGTGACGGTATCGGAGCGTAAATCAATGAGCATAGCAGGAAGTTGACTTGGCGGTAGATCAGGCCGCGAAGTTAAGGAGTCGTACCAGTACTACGCGCCTTTTTTGGAATTTCCAGTTCGTAGCGGGACAACAGCGTCTTATTATTATAGATCGTCATGGTACGATCGTCGAATTCCAGCGCCAGGCCCCGGTAGTTTCGGGCGTAGACGAACAGCTTGTTTTGGCTTCGCACGATGGTCCTGAGCGGAGTCCGGCGGCCGCGGCGACGTAATCGATAGACCGTCATCGTTTTTTGATCGGTGCTAAGCGCTACCAGGTACCTGTTATGTAGGGTAATCTCGTTGCTCTGCTGCGAAAAATCCTCCTTCCACAGCCAGCGCTGCACATGGTAGTGGTTTTCGTCTTCCATGACGATCGTCTGTTTTTCCCGTCTTCGGTTGCGAAGTACCAGCGCCGAATCCCGCTCCGCAATCACGTATTTGAAGTTATTTTTCCGCCGATAGGTCAGGCTGTCCGCCGGACCCTCGGTGTGATACTGCGGCCGGCTGCGGCGGCGGCCATTCCGCGTCAAGGTCAGCGAATCGTTGGCCAGCGAGTACACTTCAAGGCCGTTGCTCAAGAAAGAGTTGGCCGTAGCCTTGCTAAGCGTGAAGCTGTCTTCATCGGCAAAGCCTAATAAATGGTCGAGGCGGAGAGCAAAATTTGCGTTCAGATCGTAAAAAAGACCGTTACCCAGGTTAAAACCCATCGGATCGTAAGCTACGGCCACCGTTCGCGTATTTTGTCCGGTACCCACCTGCGTGGTTTGTCTGATCACATCGACCCTCAAATCAGCGGGCTCCACATCGGGATCGAGCCGAAGCGGCGCGAAGGCCACCCGGTCGAGGTTCTTGATTTCGCGGACGTTCAGCGTCGCGCAGGCGTTCAGGGCGAGCGCTGCCAAGGCGGCGAATAGTACTTTGAATGAGGTTTTCATAATTATGCTGAGTAATGATCCTGTGATACAAAATCCTTATGAATAAGTCCTTACCCTACTGACTTCAATATACGCTATATCAATGAATGTTGGTACAGCAGCCCTTTAACAAAAAATAAAAATCTAAACCGGGAGTTTAATTTCGCTTCCCTTCATGACGAGAGTCCGACGAAGCATGGGTCGCCCGGCAACCAATTCGTTCGATTCCACGTTGAAAACGCATTCACTTATTTGCCCAACCCCATCCAATGAAGCTAACGGTCGCTTATTTACAGGAAACGCTGCAGGGTCGGTTTGAGCCTAAACTGCTCGAAGAGATTGCCCAGGTTGGCGCACACAAGGTGGTAACCGAGGGCGTGTACCTGATTCGCCCCGGCGAGTACATCAGCTCCGTACCCATCATCATCAAGGGTTCGGTCAAAATCATGCGGTCGGACCAGGAGGGACGTGAGGCGCTGCTGTACTATCTCAATGGAGTGGAAACCTGTGCCATGTCGCTGACCTGCTCGATGGGGAGCCGAAAGAGTGAGATCACGGCCATTGTGGAGGAGGATACCGAATTGATTGCGGTTCCCGTCCAGAAGGTCGACGATTGGCTGTGCCGCTACACGACCTGGAAAGAATTTGTTTTCCAGACTTACCAAAAACGGTTCGACAATCTGCTCCATACCATCGATGAAATGTTTTTCCATAAGCTGGACGAACGGCTGCTGCTGTACCTGAAAAAGAAAACGGACAGTTGCCAGTGTGATGTGCTTTCCATCACGCACGACGAGATCGCCCAGGAATTGGTCACCTCCCGCGAGGTGATTTCCCGGCTGCTGAAACAGATGGAGAAAAGCGGGCAAGTCAAGTTGATGCGGAATAAAATTGCCATCCTTTGATTTTTTTCTTGCTTCTGTAACAATTGTCACGGAAGTTCTCTGATGAGTAGACGTACTTTGCTTAAAATTCAAGTGAAGTATGACCTACTTACAAATAGCCGGTTTTTCGGCCTCCATCCTGATCGGGGTGAGCCTGGGACTTATCGGGGGCGGCGGCAGCATCCTGACCCTGCCCGTGCTGGTGTACCTGCTGGGGGTGAATCCGGTGCTGTCCACGGCGTATTCGCTTTTCGTGGTGGGTACTACCTCGTTGGTGGGCGCAATCAACAACATGCGCCAGCGGCAGGTCGATTTCCGGGCGGCGGCTGTTTTTGCCATTCCCTCATTCCTGTCGGTTTTCCTGACCCGGAGGTACCTTCTTCCCGCCATTCCCGACCAGATAGTACTTACCGATACCCTCAGCATTTCCAAAGATGCGGCGGTGATGGTATTCTTCGCCCTCATCATGCTGGCGGCTGCCTTCAGCATGATACGCGACAAGCGGTCGGGTACCGACACCCCCGATGAAGCACCCGGTTTCAATCTTCCGCTTATCGCCGCCCAGGGGCTGCTCGTCGGGGCGCTAACGGGCATTGTGGGCGCGGGGGGTGGTTTTTTGATCATCCCGGCACTGGTACTGCTGGCCCGTCTGCCCATGAAAAAGGCAGTAGGTACTTCCCTGCTCATCATTGCGGCCAATTCACTCGTCGGTCTGCTCGGCGATGACACGACGATGAAGCTGGACTGGCCGTTTCTGCTCACCTTCACGACCCTGTCGGTACTCGGGATTTTCCTGGGCACCTACCTGGCCAGGTACATCTCCGGTGAGAAACTTGAAGAAAGCATTCGGTTGGTTTGTCCTGGGGATGGCCGTGTTCATTATTGGCTACGAATTTTTAGGATAGCGTATCGAACCGATTTCTTGTCGACATACACCGTTCGACTTTATTTATTTTCAAACTAAAAAATCCAATCATCTCATGTTCTTCAAACACATTTTCGATAAGACGCTGGCGCAGTCCAGCTATCTGGTGGGCTGCCAGAAGACGGGCGAATCCATCGTGATCGACCCCAAGCGCGATGTGGATACCTACCTCGACCTGGCTAGCCAGAACGGACTTCGCATCACCCACATCGCCGAAACCCACATTCACGCCGACTTCCTGTCGGGATCGCGGGAACTGGAGGCGCTCACCGACGCCGCCCTGTACCTATCGGACGAAGGCGGCCCTGATTGGCAGTACGCGTTTCCGCACCACGGACTGGTGCAGGGCGATAAAATCGAGGTGGGCAACCTGACGCTGGAAGTCGTGCACACGCCGGGCCACACGCCGGAAAGCATCAGTTTTCTGCTGACCGACAACCCCGCTTCTTCGGTTGCCGTCATGGTATTCACCGGCGACTTTGTGTTCGTGGGCGATGTGGGCCGTCCCGATTTGCTCGAAAAAGCCGCTGGCATGGCAGGTACTCAGGATGCCGGGGCGCAGGAGATGTTCCAGTCTTTGCAGAAGTTTACGTCTCTGCCCGCTTATGTACAAGTGTGGCCGGGTCACGGGGCGGGTTCGGCTTGCGGCAAGGCATTGGGTTCGGTACCCAGCTCGACGGTGGGCTACGAAAAAATCAGAAACTGGGCCTTCGACTTCGAGAAAGATCCCGAAGGCTTCGCCAAAGAACTGCTGTCCGACCAGCCGGAACCGCCGAAGTACTTCGCCATGATGAAAAAACTAAACAAAGAGGAGCGTCCCCTGCTCACGGAAGTACCCGTTCAGAAAAAGCTCACGCCCAGGGAGGCGCAGGAAGCCCTCGACCGGGGCGTAAAACTGATCGACACAAGAGATAAAGCGGCTTTTGCCAAAGGATTCCTGCCCGGCAGCATCAACATACAGAATAATAAATCTTTTGCTACCTGGATGGGCTGGTTCATCGACTACGATAAGCCTTTTATGCTGGTAGCCGCCGATGACAAAATCGAAGACCTGACCCGCAAACTGATGCGCATCGGGCTGGACAATGTCTATGGGTACATCGAAGATATAAGGGTACTGGATACTGATTTACAAAAAGCCGACGTCATCGACCTGGACACCTTTAAGGATTACCGTCAGCGCGACGACGTGCAGGTGGTAGATTTGCGGGGCGAATCCGAGTATAAGAGCGGACACGTCGAGGGGGCGAAGAATATCTTCATCGGTACGCTGCCCGAAAACTTCGACAAAATCAACCGTGAGGAACCCGTGGTCGTTTATTGTCAGGGCGGTGACCGCGCCACCATCGGCTATTCGCTACTGGTTCGGGAAGGCTTCCAGGACGTTAAAAACTTTTCGGGCAGTATGAACGAATGGACCAAAAAGGGCAACCCCGTGGCGACCGAAGGGGCTGCCCAGCATTCTTAACTATAAACTATAATCAAGAACCATGTCATTTCTAGATTTCATTCGTCAACCCTGGCCGTGGTACGTGGCCGGACCGATCGTTGGCCTCACTGTGCCGGCCCTCTTGCTGATCGGCAACAAATCGTTCGGTATCTCCTCGTCGTTGCGGCACATTTGCGCGGCCTGTGTACCAGCCAAAATTCCGTTTTTCAATTATGATTGGAAGAAGCAGGCCTGGAATCTCTTCTTTGTATTGGGAATCGTGATTGGGGGCTTTTCTAGCCACTTTCTTTCTGTCAAACCCCAATGTCTTCGAAATCGCCCCGGCCACCGAGGCAGTCCTCCGCGGCTACGGGATCGAAGACTTTTCGGGCATGATGCCCGGCGATCTTTTTGCGACCGCCAATCTCTTTACCCTTAAAGGGCTGTTTTTTTTCGTCGTTGGCGGATTTATGGTCGGCTTTGGTACCCGCTACGCGGGCGGCTGTACGTCGGGCCACGCCATCATGGGCCTTTCCAACCTGCAATGGCCGTCGTTGGTAGCCACCTGCTGCTTCATGATCGGGGGCTTTGTCATGACGCACCTCCTGCTGCCCTTCATCTTCAAATTTGTTATTTAAACCCACCCATTCCATGCCACAATCAACTGTAAGCAGCCCTACCCGGATCATAAAAGAAACCCCCAGGGCGCTACCGAATAAAGAAGAAGAAGTAAACATCTTCGGCAATCTGAAATACATGATCGTTGGAATCCTGTTCGGCGTCGTTTTTGTAAAAGCCGAAATCATATCGTGGTTTCGTATTCAAGAAATGTTCCGACTCGACTCTTTCCACATGTACGGCGTCATCGGCAGCGCCGTCCTGGTCGGTATGCTGTCGGTGTTTATGATCAAACGTTTCGGCATCAAAACCTTCCAGGGAGAACCCATAGAAATAGCGCCCAAGACTTTTAACAAGGGTCAGGTCTACGGCGGGTTCATCTTCGGGTTGGGTTGGGCGATCACGGGCGCCTGTCCGGGCCCGCTCTACGCCCAAATCGGCAGTGGCTTCGCTGTGGTTGGGGTGACGCTGCTGAGTGCCATCGCCGGCACCTGGGTGTTCGGTTTGCTGCGGGAACGGTTGCTTGATCCGTGAGCGACTTGTTTTTTGGTACCAGTGTTTCTTGTTCCAGCGCGAATTTATTTTGGGGGTGAACCAGAGCACGAACGAAAGTCTGGCTTGATCTTTTTAAGATCACTGCTTACAGAAAACAAGATTTTTTCAAACAGCTAACCAAAATATAAAATGGCAAACGACCAGAAAGACCAGGATACCGGCGGCTCGGACATCGCTAAAAAAGGCTACGGCCCCACCAAAAACGACGGCAAGGTACCCGAGGAAGAAAACCGGAGCACCCTGAAGGGCTGGGAAGAGCTCGACGAGCAGACCGAGCGTACCCAGGGCACGACCACCAGCGCCAACGACGACGAATAGAGGTACTTTAAATAAAGCGCCCTGACCGGAGATTAAGTTTCTCTGGTCGGGGCGCTTTTTGGTTAATGCTGTTTTCAAAAATCAACCACTACTGTGTCGGGCTGGTCGATGGCTTGGTACGTAAATACGTCGGGCCGGGCATAATGACCTACCACATCGAAGTCGAGTTTGCTTTGGGCTAATACCGAGAAGTCGAATTCTGCCGTAAGTAGTCCTTCGGCGTTCCAGAGCGGCCCGGCCAGTACTTCGCCGAGGGGCGAGACAATGACGCTACCACCCGCCGACATGATCTCTGGCTCGTCGCGGATTTCGGCCTGGTACCGCTCAGGGTAATCGGCTTTGCGCACGAATTGATTGGCCGAGAGCACGAAGCAGCGGCCTTCCAGCGCGATGTGCTGCATAGTGCTTTGCCACGACGGACGGGCGTCGGCCGTGGGCGCCAGGTAGATTTCCACGCCCTTTCTGGTACAGCGCCGTGCGCGCCAACGGCATGTAGTTTTCCCAACAGATCAACCCGCCGATCCGGCCCAACGGCGTGTCGTAGGTATGTAGGGTGCTCCCGTCGCTCTCGGCCCAGAAGTAGCGCTCCAGACCGGTAGGTTTGAGCTTGCGGTGACTGCCGAGCAAGGTACCATCGGGCGCGAAGTACAGTAGCGAACAGTACAACGACCCGCCCACCGCCGCGCGCTCGGTAACGCCCAGCGCCACGAACATCCCCGCCGCTTTTATTGCCTCACGAAGCGGCTGCATGGTGGCCTCGTCTGTAATATATACGCTGTTTTTCCAATAGTCCAGCCAGGTACTACGGCTGGCCTCCGAGCGGCGGCCCACCGTCGCGTCAAAACGTAACCCGCGCGGGTAGCCGGGCAAAAACGACTCGGGAAAAAGCAGCAACTGACAGCCCGCTGCCCGGCCTTTTTCAATCCAGGCGATAGCCTTCTCAATGCTTTTAGTCAAGTCAAAAAAAACGGGCGCGGCTTGTACCACGCCCACTTTAACGGTCGATAGATTCATACGGGGCCATTTGTTATACTCTTCATCCTCAGCCCTCAAATGCCACAACTTCACCTTCAAATTCCGATTGCCCAAAGTCCTCCTGGCTCAGCCAGTACTCCGACGTGATGAGTGTGTACTTACCGCTCCCTTTACTATTCAGCTCCCACACGATATTGTCGGCTTCTTTGAACTCCACAGTACCCGCCAGCTGGTCGGACAGTAGCCGGTGCAGGATGCTGCGGTCGGTCAGACCAGCCGCGAAGGCTTTCAGTACCGCTTCTTTGTCCGGTTCAGCATCAGCGTCACCGACGGGCGTCATCTCGAAGTCGATCAGGCTGGCCTTGGCGTGGGGGAATTTGCCATTGAACGCTTTGTACAATAGCTGATTGATATTGAAAAGCGGGTAGTGTAGATTTATTTCGGGGTACTCTTCTGAAATTTTGTCGATCTGCATATCCGATGATATCTGGCTGATCTGGCCTTCGTTCAAATCGTCCGACAGCTTGTAGGTCAGCAGAATTTCGGCCGCTTCGCCCGGCTCGTTGTCGGCGATGGCCATCATCAGGAACTCGCGAGGGTCCACGCTTTTGTAGTCGGCAGGATCGGAAAAGCCAAATTGGCTCAGCAGTGCCGCGTAATCCGCCTTCGTCCAGGCCCCCTCGACCTCGTCGATGGAGGTGATGCTGTTTATTTTTACTTGGTATTTCATGATTGAAACGTAGAGAATTGAGTATGACTGAATGAGATTCTGCTGCAAGTACGCTTTTATTCAGAGAAACCTACCAAACAGCATTTCGTGAGAACGACCTTAGGAATACTGGCGGGTCGTTTGGCAACCTGTTTTAACATTGCAAGAGCGCGAATCGGTGGGAGCTTGGGAAGTTGCGATGGTGCATTACTGGATGTTGGATCCTCTATTTTTGACTAGATACAATTTGAATAAAAGAATGATTCGTGCCATAATGACGGCTTTATTCTTGGACACCGGTAGTAATGTCAGTAGCCCTATTGATAAATTTAGTTCCCGAATTGTTGCACTATACCAATATTGATTGTACAATGCTGATAAACAACTAAGTACATGGTAAATAATTCGTCGGGTTCAGAATCAAATATCCAACGTCCAAACTCCCCCTTTAAACTGGTACGCCCTTTTTAACTCATAATGCTGTACGACAAACCTATACAGCGATGAAAACGAAACTGAACCTCCCACAAGAAATGCTGATGAGCATCGACTACATGAACACCACGAACGGTGGCATGAGCGAGCCCAGCCTCAATATAGAAAATAAAGAAGGCGGCTACGAAGTGACCGTCAAAGCTCCCGGTATTGCAGCCGACGACCTGCAAGTCGAGATCATGAAAGATAAGCTGATCGTCTACCATTTGCTGCCGATCTTCGGCATGGCCGAGGACGATGGTACCGAAATGCGGTCGATCCGATTCCTGGCGAAGATGAAAATTCCCGCCGATGTGGATGTGGAGAGCATCTCGGCCCGCTATGATGAAGGCTACAATTGCCTGCGGCTTCATCTGCCCGCTGATGAGGGTCAGAGTGGCTTCCGCCGCCGCGTCGAGATCGAGCGCTGGTAAGCAAGACTTTAAATTGTTTATTCTATTGCAGAATCCCCCGGCCCGTTTGGGCCGGGGGATTTTTTATGTACAAATCTAACTCACTGTGGCGCCGTTCCAGATCTGTTTACCGGGCTGGATGAACGACAGACTGCCGTCGCGGTCCTCGGCCATCAGGATCATGCCCTTCGATTCCATACCCATCATCTTGCGGGGAGCAAGATTGGCCAGGTACAGTACCTGCTGTCCAACGATTTCCTCCGGCTTGAAGTGCTCGGCGATGCCGCTCAACACGGTACGCTCTTCCAGGCCGATGTCCAGTTTTATTTTAAGGAGTTTCTTGCTTTTGGGTACCGCTTCGGCTTCCAGGACGGTCGCGACGCGAATGTCCATTTTGGTAAAATCGTCGAATTGAATCTCTTCCCGGACGGCGGGTACCTGCTTGCTTTCGAGCTCGTTCATGCGCTTGGCTTCGTGGAGTTTTTCGATTTGTTTTTGGATGGCGTCATCCTCGATTTTTTCAAATAATAAGCTTGATTCGCCTAAGGCATGTCCAACGGGCAGCAGGTCGGCGCGTCCGGCTTCGGCCCAGGGCCGTTTTTCAAAACCTAACTGCGTGTTGATTTTTGCAGCCGTAAAAGGCAGAAAAGGCTCGACTACGATCGCCAGTGAGGCGGTGATTTGCAGCGCGATGTTCATAATTGTGTCGACGCGTCGATCGGTACTACCATCGGTATCGGTTTTGATGGCGTGCCAGGGCTGGGTTTCGGCCAGGTACTTGTTGCCCAATCGTGCCAAGTCCATCACGAGCGTCAAGCCTTCGCGGAAGCGGTAGTTTTCCAATGCCTCGGCGATGCGGGCGGGGAATGCGGCAAGTTCTTCCAGGGTACTTCGGTCGACCTCCTCCAATTCACTCACGGCGGGTACTTTTCCCTCACAAAATTTCTGCGTCAGGATCATGGCGCGGTTCACGAAGTTGCCGAAAATGCCTACCAACTCGCTATTGTTGCGGGTTTGGAAATCCTTCCAGGTGAACTCACTATCCTTGGTTTCGGGCGCGTTGGCTGTGAGCACGTAGCGCAACACGTCCTGCTTGCCAGGAAAATCTTCCAGGTACTCGTGCAGCCACACGGCCCAGTTGCGCGAGGTCGAAATCTTATCGCCTTCCAGGTTCATGAATTCGTTGGCGGGTACCTGATCGGGCAGGATATAACTGCCTTCGGCCATGAGCGTCGCCGGGAAAATCAGGCAGTGAAACACGATGTTATCTTTCCCGATAAAATGCACCAGCTTGGTATCGTCTTCTTTCCACCACGTTTCCCAACCGGCGTCGGAGCCGTTTTGCTGCGTGAGCCAATCTTTCGTGGCCGAGATGTACCCAATCGGGGCCTCGAACCAGACGTACAGTACCTTGCCCTCGGTGTCGGGCAGCGGCACGGCGATGCCCCAATCCAGGTCGCGGGTCATGGCGCGGGGTTTCAGGCCTTCTTTTAACCAAGATTGACATTGGCCGATTACGTTGGTTTTCCACTCGGGGTGGCTGTCGATGTAGGCCTGAATCTGCGGCTGCATCGTATCGAGTGGCAAGAACCAGTTGGTCGTCTCCCGCAGCACCGGCGGGGTGTCCGACAGTGTGGAGCGCGGCTCGATCAGTTCCGTAGGGCTAAGCGTGGAGCCGCAGCGCTCGCACTGGTCGCCGTAGGCGTTGGGGTTGCCACACACCGGACAAGTACCCACGATGTAGCGGTCGGCCAGGAACTGCTGGGCGGTTTCGTCGTAGTACTGCGCGGTGGTCTCTTCCACAAACACGTTTTTCTCGTACAAATCCTTGAAGATCTCCTGCGATGTTTCGTGGTGAACAGGCTTGCTCGTGCGCGAATAGGCGTCGAACGAAATACCCAATTCGGCAAAGGCGGCGGCGATTTGGGCGTAATACTTATCCACGACTTCCTGCGGCGTGACGCCCTCTTTTTTGGCCCGAATCGTGATCGGCACGCCGTGTTCATCGGTACCACTCACGAAGGCGACCTCCGCGCCTTTTGATCTCAGGTACCTTACATAAATATCCGCCGGGACGTAGCACCCCGCCAAGTGCCCGATGTGAATGGGGCCGTTGGCGTAGATAAGGGCGGCGGTAACGGTGTAGCGTTGGGGGGAATTCATTTTTTGGACTTTCAGCTATTGGCAGTCGGCTATCGGCTTTTTCGATAGTGAGCTTATTGGTAGTTTAAACGCAAAGGTAGTAAGATCGGCCGTTGAATTTTGAAACGCCGCTTCGACTAATCAATTGCCAGGCGGCTTTAGTGCTCTTCTTCCCTTTTGATATGAATCAGAGTGCGACAGCACGTCCAACTGAATTATGAACGCAGTGCGTTCATAATTGGAAACGTGAAATGGAATTGCTGAAAAAGATTCTGAGGGAATTAAGCTGGTCGTATAACGGAAATCGGTATTCTCCTACTCTCCCCCAGCCCCCGAAGGCATTTTCTGGGGCTGGGTCGTAGGCCCCAGGATTTTGATGGTACCGTTTTTAACCTCCATCCGGTCGATGCACACCACGCGCTCGTCGCCGGTTTTGGCGGTGCGGGCGTGGTAGACGCAAAACATCTCCTTACCATCGGGCGAATACGCGATGCTGTTGTGACCGGTACCCGTCACCGAGCCACCCTGCGCCACGTTTTGTTGCAGGATGGGATTGTTGGCCGCTTTCTTGAATGGCCCGAGCGGCGATTTTCCCGTCGCGTACCCGACGGCGTAGTATTTGCCGCCAAAGTGGTTGGCCGAGTACATGATGTAGTAAGTACCGTCTTTCTTGAAAGTCACCGAGCCCTCCGTCCAGCGGCGGTTTACCTCTTGGGCTGTCACCGAGCGGCTTTCCCACTCCGCCTGCTTGTTACTGAGCGAAACGGGCGGCCGCAGCACCAGGACTGGCTCGCCGATCACGCCGGAGAAATCGGGTTTCAACTCGACGCCGTACACCCAGCTTTCTTCAATTTCCTTAAACCAGTCTTTTTCCCTAGCTAAATCAGCAACCTCGCTTTCGACCGCGTGCTTGTAGCAACAGCGCGAGTAATAGAGGTACATCTTGCCGTCAGTATCGAAAAATACGTTGGCGTCGATGATGGGGTAGCCGGGGTCGAAAATCGGCCGCTCGGCCAGGTCGATGAACGGACCGGTGGGCTGGTCGGCTACGGCCACGCCGATGCGGAAGTTTTCTACTTCTTTGGTCGGGTTCACTTTCCATTGCGCGCTGTAAAAGAGGTAGTACTTCCCTTTCACCTCGTACACTTCCGGTGCCCAGTAGGCCCCGCCCCAAGCCGCCTTCGGATCGCTCCAGCCGTTTTTGTTGTCATGAAAATAGACCTGCCCTTCCGCCTTCCAATTCACCATATCCGGCGACGAATAGGTCATGAAACCCTTATCGGCCCCGCCGCCCGTGCCATACATATAGTACATGCCCCGCGTTTGCAAGATGTAGGGGTCGCCGAATGCTACGGGGAGCGGATTGGTGAAAGTGGCCTTGGTGGTAGTGGTTTTTGGCGCTTGGGCCAGGGAAAAACCCCAGGAAAGTGAGATAAAGCAGAAGAACAGGAGTTGTGTTTTTTTCATAGCAGGAAAGTTTATCGTTAGAGCCAACGCTTGCGTACGGCGGGTAGTTGTTTGTCAACAACAGAGCAGATCACTTTCAGTGCATAGTCGCACCCGGCAGTCACGCTGCTTTTTCTTCCTGCGCTTTTGCGGCTGCTTCCCTTATTTGCTCGATAGTAAAGGGTTTTAAAAGTTCATTCACCTCGCTCAACTTTTTTTGAACGATTCGGAATTCTTCGGCTCTTTGCTTCGCTTCCACTTCTTCTGAGGTTTCCATCATTATAGGTGTTTGTAAATTACAAAAAGGTCATAGCCTTGATTCCGGCGAAATGTCTCAAATTTTTCACCTACCCTTCCTAAAATTTTAAACTGCTCTTGAATTGCTTCCAGTTCCCGATTAATAAGAATGTGGTACAAACGATGACGCCTCGGATCGCTACCTCGAATAGTAACGAAACACTTTGGATTTTTATCAAAAAAATCGATAACTATTTGAATGACTGTAGCTAAGACAGTATTCATATCCCTGTTGTTCGTTTCGGTAATATTGCTGGTTCCTCCATTTGGCAAAACATCAAGTAAAGCAAGGTTATAAACGCCGTCCTTGTCTGTTAGTGAAACCAACACTACCTTCTGAACCTTCTTTTCTTTACTGACACTCGTGAATCTATAACGGACATCGACACTCGGTGATTCAAAGGGATAGGATTCTTCGTTCACGACCTCTCTTCTTTTAATTTGTTTGACTCATAATTCGTAAATCAGATCAAAAGTAAAGATAAATAGCTTTCAACTCTGTGCCCCTGTGTCGGATCGCCGCACCGCTTTGCTCCTCTGCCCCTCCTCTTCAAACCCCAAATTATCCACCAAAACATCCTCCGTCTCTTCCAAATGCCCAAAAGCGTAGTTCATCTTGTCGCGGTCGAAGTCGCCTTCGTTGTTGGCGATCCAGATCGTGGCGACGCCGTTGCCGATGAAGTTGGTGATGGCGCGGGCCTCGGACATGAAGCGGTCGACGCCCAGCAGCAGCGCCAGGCCTTCGAGCGGGATGACCTTGATGGCCGTGAGCGTGGACGCCAACACCACGAAGCCGCTGCCCGTGACGCCCGCCGCACCCTTGGAAGTCACCATCAGGATGCCGATGATCGTGAACATCTGGGCAATCGTGAGCTCCACACCGTAGACCTGCGCCAGGAAAATCGTGGCCATCGAGAGGTAGATCGTCGTGCCGTCGAGGTTGAAAGAATAGCCCGCCGGTACTACCAGCCCAACGATGGGTTTGGAGCAGCCCATGCGTTCGAGTTTTTCCATGAGTGAGGGCAGGCCGGCTTCGGAAGAGGAAGTACCCAGTACGATCAGTAATTCCTCGCGGATGTAGTTGAGGTACTTCATCAGGCTGACTTTGTAGTACCGTAGAATCAAATAGAGCACTACGAATATAAAGAGCGCCATAGTCGTATAGACCGTCAGCATCAGTTTGCCGAGTGGTAGGAGCGTCTTGATGCCGTACTTGCCGATGGTGAACGCCATGCCGCCGAACGCCCCAATGGGCGCGAATAGCATCACGAAATGCAGGGCCTTGAAAACGTACTTTGAAAGGTAATTGAGCACGTCCAGGATGCGCTGTCGGCCGTTGTACTTGCTCAGAAAAATCCCGAATAAAATAGAGAACAATAGCACCTGAATCGTCAGGTTGTTCTTGAAAAATTCCCACATGCTGAATCCCTTCTTGGCTTCCTGTGCATATTTCGAGACTTCGCCGGTGGCCGTCGCGGCGTCCGACACGGCGGCGGTCACCACGCCATCGCCGGGGCGGATAAGGTAAGCCACGGCCACGCCGATGATGAGGGCGAAGGTTGTGACAACCTCGAAGTACAGCAGCGCTTTGCCGCCTACTTTACCCACTTTTTTCAAATCCCCCATGCCGCTTATGCCCAGCGAAATGGTCAGGAAAATGATGGGATTGATGAAGAGTTTGACGATGTCGATGAAGCCCGTGCCGAGCGGCCGCATCTGCTGGGCCGTGTCGGGATAAAAGTGGCCGAGCAACGCCCCCGCCGCAATGGCGGTCAGTACCCAGAAGGTAAGATTGGTAAAAAGTTTTTTCATAAACCAAAGAAAGAGAGAACGCCCGTCAATTCAAAAATAGCCGTTACATTGGCGTTGCAGTTCTGCCGAACTTTGCCCCGTCCCCCGTCGTTCTCTACCTCATGCACATTCTTATCACGGGCGCTACCGGTTTAGTCGGCAGCGCCACCGCCCGGCGCTTTCTGGCCGACGGCCACGCCGTCGCGGCCCTGCACCGTCCCGATTCCGACCGCTCGCTGCTGCGCGACGTCGAAGCACAAATTCGGTGGATCGAAGGCGACATCCTGGACGTATCGATACTGGAGCGCGCCCTCGAAGGCATCGACTGCGTCGTTCACGCGGCGGCGGTGGTATCGTTCGTGCCGCGCGACGAGGATGCGATGTACAAAGTCAACGTGGAAGGCACGGCCAACGTCGTCAATGCCTGCCTGAAAGCAAGTACCGTCAAGCTATGCCACGTAAGTAGCGTCGCGGCGCTGGGACGGCCCAAGGCCCGGGAAGTGGAGACCAATGCGCCGATCGTCATCGACGAAGCCCAGCGCTGGGAAGATTCGCCCAACAATTCGGCTTACGCCAAAACCAAGTACCTGGCCGAAGTAGAAGTGTGGCGCGGAATCGCCGAAAGTTTGCGGGCAGTGATCGTGAATCCGTCGCTGATTTTGGGCGAGGGCGACTGGCAAAAGAGCAGTACGCAACTGTTCAGATACGTTCACGACGGCAAGCCTTTCTACACCGAAGGTACCGTCAACTACGTCGACGTGCGCGATATTGCCGAAGCGATCTACGGTTTGGTGCTAGCCGATCTGCACAACGAGCGCTACATTCTGAGCGCGGGTACCGCGACTTACCAGCAGCTTTTTGCGGCCATCGCGGCGGGTTTTGGCAAGAAACCGCCGCATATCGAGGTCGGGAGTAGCTTGGCGAGCGTCATTTGGCGGGTCGAGGCGGTACGTTCCTGGCTCACAGGCAGCCGTCCGCTCATCACCAGAGATACGGCGCGGTCGGCCACGCACCACTACGTGTACGACAACGCCAGGATCAAATACACCCTTGGCCTTGAATTTCAACCGCTTGCCGACAGCGTAGCGCGGATCTGTAAAAGTTTTTCGTAGCCGATTGGCCCGAAAACAATTTTTATTGCTAACTTTCTTTTCTTGAAAAGCCCGGTCGCGCCTCACCCGACGTACCTGTACCTGCGACCCTAACCCCATGTGTGAAATGGAGCAAGATTTCGACGAACAGAAGAATTATATTCAGGAAACCCTGCGCCGCTTCGAGCGCATGTTGAAAACCGAAGAGCGGGAGTTTTTCGACCTCGATGCCTACGAGCAGGTAGCCGAGCACTACCTCGACCACGGTGATTGGGAAAAAGCCAACAAGGCCTGTGAGTTGGGGCTGGAAAACTACCCTTACTCGCTGGATTTGATGCTCAGTAAAGCGCAACTCATGGCCAATCGTGGCAAGTTCGAGCACGCGCTGGAATTGCTCGAGAAAGCCGCGCTCTTCCATCCCGGCGATTCGGAGGTAGTGTTCATGCAAGGCGCGATCTATAATCTTATGGGTGAGTACGAAATGTCGGTCAATATTTTGGAAAGCCTGCTGGACACTACCGAAGAACAGGACGACATTTATTACCAAATCGGGCAGAGCTACCAGAATTGGGGCAAGTACGAGGACGCCATCGAAAACTATAAGAAATCGATCGAAGGCAACCTGAACAATGAGCACGCGCTTTACGAACTGGCCCACTGCCTCGATTTGCTGGGGCTGCTCGAAAGCCACCTCGATTTCTACAATGAATTGGTTGACCGCGACCCCTACTCGCACCACGCCTGGTACAACCTGGGCATTGCCTACAGCAAGCTGGAACGCTTCGAAGAAGCCATCAACGCCTACGAATACGCTACGCTGGTTAAGGAAGATTTTGCCTCGGCTTACTTTAATCTTGGTAATTCTTTCATGAACATGGAAGACTACGAGAGCGCGAAGTTCAACTACTACAAGGCCATCGAACTGGAAGGCAAGCAGCCCGAAACCTGCTGCTGCCTGGGTGCCTGCTACGAAAAGCTGGAGCAATTCGAGATGGCCGTCACCCACTACCGCGACGCTGTAAAGCTTGACAGCGAGTGGGACGACGGCTGGTTTGGCCTGGGTATCTGCATGAGTGAGCTCAACCGCTGGCACGAAGCCGTGGGGTTCTTGCGCCGGGCCATCAAAATCACCGAACTCAATCCCGACTACTGGCTGGCGCTCGCCGAAGCCGAGTACCGCCTGGGCAACGTGGTGTCATCGTTCGAGGCGTTCGAGAAGTCGGCTGAGATCGAGCCCGCCACGCCGGATGTCTGGCTCAAGTGGTCGTTTGTCCTCTTCGATCAGGGCAACTTCGCTCGCGCTTGTGACTTGCTCCACGCGGCGGTCGATGAGTTGCCTCAGGAGGCCGATCTATACTACCGCCTGTGCATCTACCTCATTCATGCCGGTGAGTACCGTGAAGCACTGCTGAATCTAGAAATGGCGCTCACACTGGACTACGACGCGCACGTGCAGCTGTTCGATTTCTTTCCTGATCTGGAGAAGCAGAAAGCTTTGTACAAAATCATCGAGCAGTACCGCCAAAAAAATTAGCCGCCCCGGGAATCCCGGAGCGGCTTCGCTTTACTGCAAATTTTTGTTTAGAATCGTGAAGTCCAGCGTCTGGAATCCAAAATCCAGCGTCTAGTCAGCGGCCAATCGTTTTGATCAGCATACCGCGCGTCACCTGATCTTTCAGGTCGATGCCGTTCAGAATTTCAAGATCTTTCATTTTATCGGCAGGCATCCGGTAGGCTTCCAGTGCACTTCTCAGGGTACCGTCACGCTGCACCGATTTGATCTGAATGCGGTCGGGCTGGCGGTTGAGCTTGTCGCGGTCGGTCAGCGCGCGGAAGCCGCTCGCAATTTGTTTAAACTCATCCAGGTATCGGTCGAAAGTGTTGAGGTAGCTCATGCCGTGGATAACGTAGATCGTACCACCGTATTGAATGAACCAGGAGGCGACCTGCACGGTGTTGGCGGCCGTTTGCTGTTGCTGCGGCTGTCCCTGCTGCTGTTGCTGAGGAGCCTGACGCGACACCACCACCAGAGCGGGGTTGCCGTTGATCGTCGTTTTCTGGTTCTCTCTGGATTCCAAACCCATTGCTTTCAGGGTGGTTTGCGCGGCTTCTTCGAGCGAATTGCCTTGCGCCAGGGTGAAAATCGCTACCGCTTTGCCATCTTTGGGCGCCATCTGAAATTGCTGGGGCGAATTCTGGTGCTGCCAGCCACGCGGTACCGGAAACTGGAATTTCAAAACGGGATGATAAAAATAATCGTTTTCCACAAAGCCCTGCTTGGGATCCTCACCGTAGATGATCCCGTCGATGCGCTTGAGGTATGCGTTGCGCTCTATTTCGTACTTCCCCGGATTCTTCTGCTGGTACTCCGTGGCCCACGCGTCCACTTTTTTCTGACGATTGCCTGGATCGGGGTGCGTCGATTGGAAACGTTGGGATAATTTGCCCGTTGGCTTCACTGAGCTTCTTCAACGTACCGAAGAAATCGGCCATTTGGTGGGCGTCGTAGCCAATTTTGCTGGAATAGCCGACCCCGATTTCGTCCGACTCGGTCTCGTGGGCGCGGCTATAGCTCAGCATCAGCGAACCTACGCCCTGCTGAATGGCCTGCCCCGCTTCGGGAAGCAGAATCATACCCGCCACAGCGCCCACCTGACCCAGAAGCTGGCTCGTTTGCTGCCGGGCCGAGTGCCGGGCCGTGATGTGGCCGATCTCGTGCCCAAGCACCCCGGCAAACTCCGCCTCGTTGTTAAAGTGCGCCATGATACCACGCGTAAAGTACACGTAGCCGCCCGGTACCGCGAAAGCGTTCACGACCGGCGAATCCACAATAAAGAATTGGTAAGGCAGATCGGGCCGGTGTGAAATAGCACCCATCGCCTTGCCTTTGTTGATTGATGAAGGCCTGTAAGACCCTGATCTTCGTACAAACCCATCGATGCCACGATAGAAGGGTGTGATTCCTTGCCCGCCGCCAGTTCCTGCTCTTGTCGACATCAGAATGAGTTCTCTTTTCCCCGTCACCGGGTTGCGCGAGCAGCCGTAAAAGGACGACACGCTCGCCATCAGAAACATGAAAGTGACTATTTTGCGTAGTTTTATCATTTGTGTTTTTTTAAAGTTAAAACGCTGTTTATCAACCAAATTTAAATTTACTTTTTCTTCAAACCTGCCAGTAATCGCTGCACTACCCCATCCATTGCTTTATTGTCGAGCCAGCGCACCACCATTACCAGATCGTTCTCGGGATCGACATATACCATATTCGTGCCATTGCCAATGTGGACAAAGGCAGTCACTGGCGCACTGGGCAAAAATTGGTGGTCGGGATTGAGGAAAAAGTTCATATAGCCATAGGTAGGTTGCACCGGGGTGGGCGTGATGGCCTGCCCAATCCATTGTTCCGAAATCAATTGTCGTCCGCCCCAGTTACCTTTATGTAAAGTCAGCAGCCCAAAGCGGGCCATGTCGTAGGCGTTGATAAACATGCCCCCGCCCCAGTGTCCGCCGCCACTCACCGATTGCACCGCCTGGCCGTCCAGCACGATCCACGAATTGCGGTAACCCGCCCAGCGCCAGGTATTCGACGCCCCGATCGGGTCCATGATATACTCACGGAGTACCTGGGGCAATGGTCGCCGCCATACACTCGTGGCGGCCAGCGCCAGGGCATTGACGCGCACATCGTTGTATTCGTAGACGCTACCGGGTGGGTGACGCGGACGGTCCAGCCATTGCCTGGCGTCGGCGTCGGGTCGATCGGCCCAGTCGGGCTTACCCCAGAGGGTACCTTCCCAGTCGCTCGTTTGGCGGAGCATCACGTCCCAGGTCAGCGTGCGGTTGTGCGGCGTGTCGAAGGGTCGCATCAGCTCGGGCGTCCCAAACTCCTCGGCGGGACGGTTGACGGGCATCGGGCGGTAGCGTTCGATCGGCGGCAGGTAGCTCGCCACGGTATCCTGCACACTACGGATAAGTTTTTGATCCACCGCGAGGCCCACCACCGTCGACAAAAAACTTTTGGTCACGCTATGGGTCATGTCGGCGCGAGCAGGCTCGCCCCACTCGGCCACGATGTAGCCCCGGCGCACGATGATGCCGCTGGGCTCGCCGCGTGGCTCGAACGGCCCGGTACCTTCACCGAAGGGTTCTTTTCCAAAACTTTGGGCTTGTGAGCGTTCCATATCGCGCGTTACGTTCACTTCATTTTCGCGGGCAAAGCGAATTACTTCCTGAATTCTGGCCGCATCCATCCCTACCTCTACTGGCGATTTGTGCAGCCACTCATTACGATCAGGAAAATAGGTCAGGGACAGTTTCAACTTGACTTTTTCTGAGCAAAAACCGAAGTAGTAAGCAGCAGGGGTAAAACTAAGGTGCAGGCGTAGCGCATAAGGCATTGGCTTTCTGAAATAAACAACGGGGAAATATACTCAAAAAAGATAATGCCCGCCTTGCCTTAAAAAGGTACCGAGTAGCCCAGCGAGACGCTCACGCCCTGGTTGCGGACATTGGCGCGCACCACGGGTACGTCGATCAAGCGGCTGATGCCGTGCTGGTAGCGGGCTTCGGCCATGATGTGGCCTACCCCGGCCTTGAAGCTGACCCCCGCCCCGGCGATACCGCTCAGCTCGAAGCGATTGTAGCCTAAACTACTCAGCGGAGCGTTCACTTTGATCGGACGAAACTCGACCACCGCCTGCGGACGCGTAACCAACTGGGCGTCGATGGCATAGCCTACCGAGGGTCCGGCGATCAGGTACACTTTGGCGAGGTCGCCGCCAGTGGAAAGTTTCAGGAGTACGGGCATTTCGGCGTAGCTGACGCGGTAGGCCGACTTCACGCCGAGACGCAGGGGCACAGGTCCCATTTTCACACTGGTGCCGGCGCGCATCATGAACCCTTTTTGCTGGTACACCAGTTCGGGTCGGATCGAGACGTTTTCGCTCAGCGCGCGCTCGGCAAACACCGCCATGCTGATAGCGGGAGACCATTTGAGGTCAGGTGTGAAGTTGGTGATGAGGTCAGGCCTGGTGACGGTACCGGCGTAGCCGCCGGCGCGTACACCCACCGACCATTGGGCCGAAGCCAGCCCGGCCGAAACAAGAACAAAGAGAAGGGAAAGCAGGGAAAGGCGGTTCGTTTTCATGTCGTTTCGGATTTTGGTAGAATGAAGATTTGGGATTCGTATCACACGACTGCTATCGTTGCAATCGGGTTTTAGAGAAACCCCTCTACCAATCGTTTAAGGCCTTTTAAGACCCTTAACAATCGTTAACAACTGTTGAAATTCTACCGCACCGCCGCCACGCGCTCGCCTTGCATTTTGGCTTTGCCCCGTTCCAAAAAATCTACGAAGTGCGCCGGATCGAGGTCGTAATTGATCGGCGGCACCAACAGGTTACCTGCCGGACTCAGCAGGATGTAGTGGGGCTGGGCGTTGTTGTTGTACTTCGTGATTTGCAGGTCGGCGTTTTGCGCGCCAATGCTTTTCTTGATCCGCTGGTCGTAGGTGGAAGTGTACCATTCGCTTTCGGGTAGTTCGGTCTTGTCGTCCACGTACAGCGCCACGATTACGTAATCGTCGCGGAGGCGCTGCAGCACCGCCGGGTCGGACCACACGCGGGCTTCCATCTCGCGGCAGTTGACACAACCGTGGCCCGTGAAGTCGATGAAAACGGGCTTGTTCACTTTCTGAGCGTAGGCCAGCGCCTGGTCGTAATCGAAGAAGCCTTCCAAATCGTGCGGCAGGTCGAACAGCTCAGCGTACTTGGGCATTTCGGTCAGCGTGGAAATGGGTCCGGTCGCGGTCGATCGGCGATTGAGGTCGAAATCGTGGGTAGCCTGCGGCGGCAGATAGCCTGCCAGGGCTTTCAGCGGCGCGCCCCACATGCCCGGCACCATGTACACCACGAACGCGAAGGTACCTATCGCCAGCAAAATACGCGGTACGCTCACAATGTCGGTCGGTGAGTCGTGCGGCGTCCTGATTTTACCCAAGAGATACGAACCCAGCATCGCAAAAATCACGATCCACAGGGCCAGGAACACTTCGCGGTCGAGCAGGCGCCAGTGGTACACCTGATCAGCGATGCTGAGAAATTTAAGCGCCAGAGCCAACTCCAGAAAACCCAGTACCACCTTGACGGTGTTGAGCCAGCCGCCCGACTTGGGCAGACTCTTCAGCCACTGCGGAAAGAGCGCAAACAGCGTGAACGGAATCGCGAAAGCCGACGAAAAAGCCACCATGCCCACGATGGGCTTGAGTACTTCGCCGCCCGCCGAGGCGACCAGCAGGCTACCCACGATCGGCCCGGTGCAGGAAAACGAAACGAGTACCAGCGTAAAGGCCATGAAAAACACGCCCAGGTACCCACCCTGATCGGCTTTTTCGTCCATTTTATTGATAAAGCTGTTGGGTAGTACGATTTCGAACAAACCCAAAAAGGACAGTCCAAACAAGAAAAATATGGCGAAGAAAAGCAGATTCGGCAGCCAGTGGGTACTCAAGAAATTAGCAAAGGCCGGTCCGTTGATCCGCGACACGACGGTCCCGATCAGGGTGTAGATCAGCACAATGCAAAGCCCGTACACAATGGCTTTGGTTTTACCGCTCTCCTGCTTGGTAAAAAAACTGACCGTCATCGGGATGATGGGGAATACGCAGGGCGTCAGCAGCGCCACCAAACCGGCCAGAAAAGCCGCCAGTGCGAAGCCCCAAAGCGAGCCGTCGGTTGTGTTGCTTTCGGTAGCGCTAGCATGCAGCATCCTATCGTTTTGGCTGGACGCTTGCGAAATGGCGACCGAGTCTACTGCGCTGGACTGAGCGGTTTCGGTGACGATTGCTGAGTCAGGAAGCGATTCCTGCACCGCCTCGGCGAAAGTTTCGTTGGTCGACGGAGAGGTTGCAGCGGCTTCTTCTTTCGGTGCTTGCTTGGTCGCGGCAGGTGCTACCTTAAGGCCGGTGAAAGTGAAGTCTTGGTTGCCCAGTACACAGAGCCCCGATAGCTCGGAGCAGGTCTGGTAGGTAGCGGCGGCTTTGATCGTGGGAGTTTCCTGTAGAGATCAGGACCGTCTGCCGAAACTCGGCTTTGCCCACGAAATAGGTGATGTCGCCCTGCCAGACTTCGTCAAATTTTTTCTTGGGCTTGACGGGCCGCAAACCACCCATCGTTTTGTAGGAGGCGTTGGGTGTAAGCGTGATCTCGGTCAGCATCGGGCCCAGATCGGCGTCGAAATCAGACGAGTACATGTACCAGCCCGGATCGATGGTCGCCTTGAAAACCAGATCGACCGTCTCTCCCGCTTTCACTTCTTTCTTGGAAAAAGTGTGGGTCCAGGTAGCGTGGCGCTGGACTTGCGCGTAGGCAAGGTGACCCAAAGACAGGAAGAGAATGCCAAGGATGGCGGTAATTTTATTCATATCCAACGACGTAGGGTTTCATTCGGCTCCTGAACGTAAGGTACGCTCCTTCTGTAAGCGAGCGCTAATTTACTGGCTTAGGAAACAATTTTGGACAAAAAAAATTCGCTGTCCGGCAAGCCAGACAGCGAATGGGGTTTTTGGAATGAACTGCCCGACCGCCAGACAGTATTGGGTCGGGCAGCGTTACGAAGGCCTTGGCTTACACCTGCTCGGCTTTGCGCTTCTTGAAAATATTCAGCTTGCCGTTGAGCCAACCCGTCTTATTCTCCTCGCCGTAGTACCCATTTCCATTTCCGTAGCCGTACCCATAGCCATAGCCGTACCCATAGCCATAGCCGTAATCGGCCGAGTTCTTGTAGTTGACCGCGTTGAAAATGATGTTCAGTGACTTGAACTGCTTTTTCTTATTCAGGTCGGCGATGGTATTGAGGTGCAGTTTGGGCGTTTTCTCGTGCCGCACGATGTAGAACGTCGCATCGGCAAGCGGCGCGAGCAATATCGTATCGGTCACCAGACCCACGGGTGGCGTGTCGATGATGATGTAGTCGAACTTCGTACGGTAGTACGCCACCAATTCACCCAATTTATCCGTCGAGATAAGCTCCGAAGGGTTGGGGGGAATCGGGCCGCTGGGCGCGATAAAAAGGTTCTCGTAGGGGGTAGACTGAATGATCTCATCCTCGCTGGCCTGGCCGATCAGGTAGTTCGACAGCCCCAGTTTGTTCGTAGCGTGCAGGTACTCGTTTACCTTGGGCTTGCGCAGGTCCAGGCCCAGGATAATCACCTGTTTGTCGAGCAAAGCCAGCGACTGCGCAATGTTGAGGGCCACGAAACTCTTGCCCTCCCCGGCGGTCGACGAGGTGATAATGATCGTCCGGCCCAATCCATTATTGTTCTTGACGAACAGGTACTGCATATTGGAGCGGATCATCCTGATTTGTTCACTGATGAAACTTCGCCCGTTCAAATCGATCATCTGACCGATCTGCTTCTTCGGTAGCGCACTGACCTCACCAAATACCTTCAATCCAGTTTTATTCTCGATCTCTTTCTTGGATTCTACGGTATTTTTGAGTGATTCTTTTATAAAAATAATCGCTGTCGGGATCAGCAGTGCCACCAGCAGCACGTACATGTAGATGTTTCGCTTATTAGGTTTGATGGGGGTGGGGGTAGCGTAGGGCGGATCGACCACGCGGCTGTCGGTAACAGTGGAGGCATACGAGAGCGCCGTTTCCTCGCGCTTTTGCAGCAGCAGCAGGTACAGGTTTTCTTTCACGCCGGCCTGCCGTTTGATCCCCAGGTACTCACGCTCCTTGCGGGGCATGGTAGCAATGCTGCCCTCCAAACGACTGTTCATGCTTTGTAGGCTATTCTTAGATACTATCAGATTCGTTTTCTGATTGCGGAGGTTCTCCTGCACGGCCTGTTTTACGTTGCGCATCTGGGTGTTGATCGACTCGAGTGCCGGGTTACCAGGCTGCACCGTTTGGGCAAGCCGGGTACGCTGCTCGTCCAATTGCGACAACTTGTCGATGTACGAAGTAAGTACCGGGTCATTAACGCCCAGCGTAGCGGGCGCGATATTGCCCAATTGATTGCTCTTTACGTAACTGTCCACCCCTTCGAGTACCTTCAGATTGATGTCGATCTCGTTGAGCTTGCCATCGTTGGATTGCACCCGGTCCAAGTACAGATTAGCCTCGGTACTCAAATCAGTGATGCCCTTAGAACGGCGGTACTGCTCGACGTCCTGCTCCACATCGCCCAATTCGCGGGTCACGAGTTTCAGGCGCTCTTCGATGAATCGCAGGGTATTGGTCGCCTCCCGGTTTTTGTCTTCCAGGGTGGTGAAGGTATATTCTTCCAGCAGATTGCTCAGGATGTCCTTGCCTTTGGCGGGCAGTGGATTCTCCATCGAAAGGGAAACCAGGGTACTGCGTGGCTTGGCGACGCCGACCTGGATTGCGCCAATCAAGCCGCTCACCACTGCGTCGCGGTTCTGCAGCACTACTTTGATCGGTTCAGCCCCGGCATCCAGGGTGGAGTCGCGCCGAAACACCCGAAACATACCGTATTTGCTATTGACCTTCTGGCTGTAGTCGAAGGTACGGAGCTTGGTCTTCTCAGAATCGAGTAGTTCGTATTTACTGCCGCCCATCGGTTTGACAAAAAACGGCTCACTGCTCAATATGTCGGTAGCCTCGATTTTGATCGGGCTGGCCGTATAGATCTCCTTATCGCGGTTGGTGCCTTCGTACCAATAGGTCACAATCAGGCCCAGGTTATCGACGACCTTCTCTATCAATGGACGGGATTTGAGGATGTTCATCTCGTTGTCGATGTTCTTGCTGGCGCTCATGTCGAGCTGCTCCACGATGTCGTTGGCACCCCGGCTGCCGCGGTCGTCTTTGATGAGCACGGCCGCATCGACCCGGTAGATGGGCGTATACTGCCGCAAGTACTGACGGGCTCCGAAAAGCCCGATGGCTCCGGCAATGACGAACCAGTACCAATACCTTAGAAACTTGAACAGAATACTACGTAGGTCGAAATCATCTTCCTGATCTTCGTTCCACTGGGCGTTGTCACTCATTATGATCTCCTTTTTATTCAAAATTTTTAAGTCAAAAGCTAATAGTCTGTATTTTAAGAACCCCCATCAAAGACGTGTTATCAAGTAACGACTAAAAGCACAATGCTCAATATAGTAGTAAAAATTTGTAGACGGAATCGGCTATCCTGCTGACGCTGTTGCCTGATCTCTCATTCGTGTCGTCATTGACGAGCGGCACCAGTTTTCTCAAGCCGTGGCTGGGCGTAAATTACGTCTCCATTGCGGATGTAGAAGTAAGGAGAAGTAGAATATTTCACGATCAAGCAAACTTATCTGGGCAATCTCCCGCTTTCCATTTATGCTCCTGATGACCATCACGCTGTCTCTTTTGGCGAAAGGTGTCAGATCGCCCGCCGAAGCCAGCGCGTCGATGAGCGTCGTGCGGTCGTCAAAAAGATTGAACGAGCCTACCTGAGTCACTTCGCCGAGTACCACGAATTTGTGGTTCATGAAACGAATGTTGACCGCGGGATCTTTCACGAATTCGTTCAGTCGGGTTCGGATTTTCTCCTGCGCCGCTTCGAGCGTCAGGCCTTCGATGTTCACCTTACCGATGAAGGCCATCGAGATATTGCCCGACGAGTCGACCGGGTACCCGATGGGTTGCGATCCGCCGCCACCGCCACCCGGCAGGCTCGACATCGACAGTGAGTTGACGTTTGAAAAGTTAAGAATGTCGTTGGAAGCCTTATCAAGGCTACTAACCGTTATGCCCAACAGGTCTTCCTTCTGAATACGCGAAACCTGAGGCAAACGCAGATCCATAGTGGCGGGCAACGAAGCGGTGCTATCCTGGAAATAAGGCGTGATGGAAATGACTTTTCTTGGCTTTATCGTGGTGGGGCTACAGGAGGAAACGACCAACGCCAGCAGCATTGCGGCCACTGTATAATAGATGGGTTTCAATCGTGGTATTTCTGACATCATGAAGAAGTTGCTTGGTAAGAGTAGTCAATTGGGTCTTGTTCGTAGAATAATACAACTTATGAAGCTTTTCGCGCCGCTAAGATAGATAATTCATGGGGTTTATTACAAATAATTCAGCAAGCGGTAGACGAGACAAGGGGATAAGCAAACCATCCATCCGGGTGATTCAGGACAAGAGCTGTTCATTCTTAAATTCGTAGCGTGTTACAATATCGGTCAGCCTCCGGCTGAATTGGTGATCCGTCAGTAAGCCCATATGCTGGCGATGGTGGAGGTCGGTACCCAGAAAATCGACCAAACCGGCCTTTAAAAGAGCCTGAGCCCACTGTTGCACCGACTTACCGTAGTAGCCTACCAGCGAGAGCGCATTGACCTGCAGCAAACAGCCCAAATCCGAAAGTCGTCGGTAAAAATTCAGCCGATTGGCCAGGTAGTTATAGCGCTCGGGATGGGCCAGGATCGGCTGATAGCCACGGGCGACTAGCGCAAATATGACTTCTTCAAGATTGGGCACGATCGAGACAAAGGACATCTCGATGAGTACGTAACGATTTCGGCCAAAGCTCAGAATGTCGTCCTGCTCGATCAGATCCTCAAAATGACGGTCGATGTAGTACTCGGCGGCGGCTTCCAGAGCCACGTCCAGGCCCTCGGTAGCCATCGCTTCGGTCAGGGTTTTTAGGCCGGCCTTTATTCCGCCCGAATCATTGGGGTACAGGTCGCGGTAGAGATGGGGCGTGGTGATGATCTTTTCAAAGCCCAGCGCCGAAGTCCCGCGGACCAATTCCAGCGAAGTGGCTACATCGGGGCTGCCATCGTCGATTCCGGGAATCAGGTGGGAGTGCATATCGACCTTCAGTGCCTGAAAAGCCGAAATTGATGGGCTTTTTTTAAACAGTGAGGCAATGGAAAACATAGTGCGGACTTCAATAGGTAAAAGGCCCCAAATTTAGGGCAATGTATCTGGTTTAAAAAATATTCCCTAATTTTGACCACTCGACGATTTTGGCCCTCCTGCGTTATTCTCAATCTAAGGCTATTCCATATGAAATACTTTTCTCCGCTTTTTGTAGCCGCTACGGCCCTGCTCCTGCTGAGTACCCCATCGGTCGCGCAGACCCCCAACGCCTTCAAGAACCTGAAATATGAAGCCGAGGCTGGGGCTATCGTATCATCGGGCAGCAGCAGTCCCTTCTGGCTTCGCAGTAATCAATTCGGTGAAGTGCCGCTTGAATCCCAGATTTTCACCCTGCGCGGACAGGCACACAAAGATTACGACAGCACCGGAAGGTTTCGCTTCGGCTACGGGGCCAGGGCCGTCGTGAACACCGGAGGCATAACCCAGGTACTGATTCCCGAACTCTACGCTAAGCTACGCTACCGGGCCTTCGAGTTGTACGCCGGTCGCCGCCGCGAAATCATCGGACTGGTCGACTCCACGCTCAGCTCGGGTTCTTACATTTGGTCGGGCAACGCCCTGCCGATTCCGAAAGTCCAGATCGCGATTCCGAACTATACCCCGGTATTGTTCAAGAGCAAAATCCTGGCGATCAAGGGCCAATTTTCGCACGGCTGGTTTGGCTCGGGCGACTCCACCAAAAACTACTACCTCCACCAATCTGCCTTTTACGCTCGCCTGGGCAAGCCCGGCTGGCGCTTCAAGCTGCACGGTGGCCTCAACCATCAGGCCCAGTGGGGTGGTGCACCCACGGTACCTTTCTTCGACCCTAACACCAATACCACCGTGAGCCGCTTCGGCAATTCATTAGGCGACTACGTAGGCATCGTGCTGGGTAGTGCCATAGACTACGAAACCCGCCAGATTTTCAACGGCACCCAGGTATACGGCGAAGGCAACCGGGCCGGCAACCACTTGGGCACAGCCGATTTGGCCATCGAGTACGAAGGAAGCGGCGAGTCGGTGGCTATTGTACCGGCAGTCCATTTACGAAGACGGCTCGCTGTTTTACCTGAGCAATATCGCCGACGGCCTGGCGGGTATCTCGTGGGCGGCCAAAGGGACCGGGCAGGGCCTGCGGCGCGTGGTGCTCGAGTATCTGCAGACCACCAATCAGGGAGGGCCTTACTCCGCAAAAGAGGGACTGAAGGACGAACTGCGAGGTCAGGACAACTACTTCAACAATGGCGTATACAATGATGGGTGGGTGTACCGGGAGCAAACGATCGGCACGCCCTTTCTGATGCCGCTCCGCCACTCGACCGGCATCAGCGACGATAGCCGGCTGGCCGCCGAGAGCCCTAAAATAATCGCTAACAACCGGGTGAAAGCCCTGACGCTAAGCGCCATGAGTCGGATCAAACGCGTGGATCTGCTCACCAGAATATCGTATAGCCAAAACCTGGGAAGCTATGCCATAGAGTATAACATCGACATCGACCAAATTTCGCTACAGCAAAGGGTGTCGTTCCCAATCAAAAAGTACACCCTGGCCGCTACCCTGGCCTACGACGGTGCGGGAATTTTGGAAGAGAATGTCGGGCTTATGTTTTTGGTAAAAAGGAATTTCTGATCTGTTATGAAAAAAGTCAATTGGATTGTACTCTTGCTGTTGTGCCTGCCGTTCGCGGTTGGGGCGCAATCGGCACCCAACGCAGTGGATAAGCCAGGTGCGCTGACGTTCAGCCTGCTGGATACGTTGCAAAGCAAAAGAGGTCTGCTTTCGACGGCAGTGTACCAGGGAGAGGTGAAGCTGCGCCCAAAGTCGGTACTGACCTTATACCAGGAAGATGCGGTCGCCCGGCGGCGCTATAAGACAGGACGCGCCCTGCTACCCGTCGGCCCTTTGGTTTCTTTGGCGGGGATAGGGCTCACCGCCATTGCCCTGAAGGGTACCCCGGATACCGGCGTAGCCAGAGTCGACGGTCAGCGGATCGACGTCGAGTTCATCTCCCGCAGTCGCGTGAAACTAGCAGCGGGCCTTGGCCTCTTCCTGGGCGGGATCGTGCTGGTGGAAGCCGCCAACGAGCTCATTGGCAACTCGGTCATCCGCTTCAACAACAACCTGAAAAACAAACAAGCCGCTACGCTGAACCTCGGCATCACCCCGAGCGGGGGCGTGGGGATGTATGTGCGGTTTTGAGGTTGTTTGTAATTGTTGATGTGTTTAATTGTTTAATTGTTTAATTGTTTAATTGTTTAATTGTTTAATGTTTAATCAAGGCAAGTGGATTCATAATAACTCTACTTATCTTTTTTCATAAAAAAGAGCCGATTCAATCAGAATCGGCTCTTGAATTTTGTGGGTACCTTTGCGGCCCAGAAATTACTTTCAACCCTTCAACCCTTCAACCCTTCAACCCTTCAACCCTTCAACCCTTCAACCCTTCAACCCTTCAACCCTTCAACCCTTCAACCCTTCAACCCTTCAACCCTTCAACCCTTCAACCCTTCAACTTTCAACTTTCAACTTTCAACCGCCTCGGGGCCGCGCGGCGTACCGACCCCGCTTCAACTTACCAAAATCTTCAACATCCTCTCCGCCGCGTTGCCTTCGCCGTAGATGTTGCGGTAGGTGATGTCGGGTTCTGATTCGAAATAAGCGTAGGCGCTCATGATACGTTCGGTGTCGGCGTCGGTGAGCAGGGCAGCGCCACTTTCCACGATTTCGACCCACTCGGTTTCGGGACGCATGATGAGGCAGGGCGTATGCAGAAAATAGGCTTCCTTCTGCACCCCACCCGAGTCCGTGAGTACCAACCGGGCGTAGCGTTCCAATTGTACCATTTCCAGGAATGACACGGGCGGCAACCTCAGAATAAGCGGGTTGTTGTCGATGGCTTGCCGCAGGTCGGCTTCCAGCAGCAACTCCATTTGCTTGACGGTACGCGGGTGTAGCGGCAAGGCGATTTTAATACCGTAATTCGTGGAAATCTGCTGAAAAGCCCGAAAGATGGCGTTCAGTTTTTCGGCGTCGTCGGTGTTGGTATTGCGGTGCAGCGTGGCAAGTAGGAAATTGTCTTCGGACAGATCGTACTCTGTCAGGATCGTTGATTTCTCTTCGGCTACCGCGCTGAAATGCAGCGTATTGTCGTACATCACATCGCCGACGTTGAAAATTCCGGGTCGGTCGAGGTTAAAAGGCGGTTGGGTGTTTGGCGCAAAGCCCTCGCGTAATAAATTGGCGTAACCCGTTTCGGTAGGTGGAAAAAGGTAGGTAGAAACGTGGTCGCTCAAAATACGGTTGACCTCTTCGGGCATCCGCTTGTTGAACGACCGCAAACCCGCCTCGATATGCACGATAGGTACATGAATCTTGGATGCCGCCACGGCCGCCGCCAGCGTCGAGTTGGTATCGCCGTAGATGATCAGGTAGTCCGGCTTTTCCTCTTCCAATATATCCTCGATCCCGATAATCATGCGCGCGGTCTGCTTGCCGTGCCTGCCGGAGCCTACTTGCAAATTGTAGTCCGGCTGGGGAATCTGCAATTCTTCAAAAAAAATCGCCGACATCCGTTCGTCGTAGTGCTGGCCCGTGTGGACGATCACCTCCCGGATGCGGTCGGCGTAACGAGTACGAATGGCGCGGCTGATGGCCGCCGCTTTGATGATCTGGGGACGCGCCCCAATGATAGTAAGGATTTTGAGCATGGGTGCGTTATTTTCTTACGGGCAAAGCAGAAAGGACCTCATCGCTTGACGAGCAGGTACTTCTTTACCACGTTCTTAACATTTTGCAAGACCAGTTCCTTTGTCCAAAGGTAGGTATCATCGTTCCAGCGTTGGGGGTGAAACGTGAACATGATTTGATCCGGCAGCGCGCCGCGGTTGGCCGCCGCAATCACCTCCTCGGTCGTGTGGAAGTGGAGGTCGAAGCCGGAATCGACCCGGTCGCGGACGCTGACTTTGTCGCCGTCCCAGCGGCGGCCCGTGTCGGTGAGGTAGTAGACTTTCTGAAAATCCACGTCGAAATACGGCTCGCCGATCAGGACGTAGTCATGGTAGTCGTACGTTTTCCAGAGGTCCTTGGAATCGTGGGGCGAAGCCGGACTGCCGTGCATACAAATCGTACTGACCGGGGCCAGTCGCCGCAGAGCGTGCAGGTTTTTCTCGAAGTCGGCGATGCCCGCTGTCAGGTCGCCGTTCGTGGTCGTCAGGCATTCGTAGTGGTAGCCGATTTCGTGGCCGAGATCGGCGATGGCCTTGATCACGCCCTCGTCCCAGCTTTCGGGCACGCCGCGGAAGTAGTAGGTACCGCGTACGCCCGCTTCGTGCTGAATCCGGGCGAAAGCCAGCGAGTTGTGCGGCAGTAGGTCCACATCATGGCGCAGCACAATGCTTTTGGTAGCCGGAGACGCCAAAAATCCCTCGAAGGTTTGGAAGGCGTACTTCTGACCGATGAGGGATTGGAGGAGGGTGCGGTATATTTTTACGGTAAAATCCATCCGCGAATTACGCGAATTTGCGCGAATTTTTCTCTTGCGTCAGCCATCCCAATCTGCGTAGCATATCAAAAGCCATTCGCGTCATTCGCCATTCGCGGATAGTTCGTAGACAATTTGTTGATTGATGTCGCCTACTTGTTCGTAGTAACTCTGCCGCTTTTTGAGCCACTTTTGTTTGCTCTTAGAATCGGCAAGAAGGGATTGTACATGGCTCTGAACCTCCTTGAAGGTGGCGCAATTTTTCAGGACACTGTAGTCATTTTCCAAAATGATAAAATTCGACATATCGTTGGGCCCCACGAACGAATTGTAGCGCACCGAGGGCGTGCCGAGCAGCGCCGCTTCGGTGGCCATCGTCTGAGAATCACCAATGTAGATTTGGGCAAAGTGCAGCGCCGAGTGCATCTGAGAGGCCAGAATCTTGATGCGGTATTGTTCCAGGTTCTCGGGCAGGGCAGCTTCCGACGAAATGAACACTTTGCCGTGCGGTTCCAGTTGCGCAACTAGCTTTTCCTTTTCTTCGGCCGAAAAACCAAAGTTATTGACGTCATGGTTGGCCGTCCAGCCGATGAAGCGCAGGATAAAATACGGCTGGCCCGGCTTTACTTTCAGCGTGTCCAGCACCGCTTCGTTGGGCATGAAGACGGACGGATGCAGGTAGCAGTCTTCAAAAAATCCATTTATATAGCGGTGTTTTTCGCCGAAATTGATCTGGAAGGTTTTCGGCGTGATGACGATATCCGAATGGGGAGCCACAAATTTGTTGGTCAGCGTTACAACTTCCGAGTCGGGTGTAATGGCGGTTCTAACTTTATAAAACTTGCTGATAATCGCGGCGTAGGGCGAGGCCTTGCTCACGATCACATCGGGCCTGAACTTCTTAACGATCTTATAATAGGTAATAAATAGCTCGGGCAGGGCGGTGAATTTGCGGAGCATGCTCTTACCGTGCTGCCCGTAGATGGCGTAGGCGCGGTTTTCTTCTTCCAAAATTTTCAGCAACACATCCTTGTCCCGTGCCACGACCAGAATTTCGTGGCCTTCGCTTTCAAGAATACGCATCGCCGCCCGGAATTGGTAGTAGTGCTTGGGGTGGGCTAATTCAAAGATAAATTTCATGCTATTCGAATGTCCGTACGACTTTGGCGGGAGTACCTACCGCTACTGAATACGGTGGCACGTCCTTGGTAACAACCGCGCCCGCGCCGATTACCGCGCCTTCGCCAATTGTGACGCCCGGCATCAGGATGGCCCCGATGCCGATGTGGGCGCCGTCGTGAATGATTACTTTCCCTTCCTTAAAGGGGCAATGCATTACGTACATTCCAGGATGGTAATTGCTCAAATCACGCTGATGACATAATATCATTACTCCTGTTGTAATAGCTACGCCGTTGCCTATTACAATTAATTCAGGGTTTCTGTCGTCAAGTGAAACTAGGCGCGCAATGTGTGATTGCTTTCCAATTTTTACACCGCGCCATCTGTGTAAAGCAACTGTGATTTGATAGGGA
Organism: uncultured Cytophagales bacterium; assembly: GCA_963803495.1. Taxonomy (GTDB): domain Bacteria; phylum Bacteroidota; class Bacteroidia; order Cytophagales; family Spirosomataceae; genus Persicitalea. The sequence goes on along the minus strand of CAWDMP010000002.1, from coordinate 3,637,176 downwards.
AATGTGAAATATGCGACTATATGCAAAATACGATTAACTGTTCCGCGTACTATTTCTTTAAGGGTCCGTTTACGATTTACAATAGACATTTTTCCGACTAGTGATAAAATAACGATGTAAAGAAAATAAAATAAATTACCTACATTGAGAATTATTCGTTCACTATAAAACGGCGCTTGCTATTTCCGAGTAGCGGTAGTGAATCCACGATTTCAATATTAACTTTTGACTCGAATGTATTTCTCCAATGATTATGAATGTATTCCTGAATGGTCGGGTTATAATGTTCATTTATAACCATTTTTAACAGAATATTGCCACTTTTCTTTTTGATAATTTGGAATTGCTCTACTGATTTATTCAACTCGGCGCGTGAACTGAAAAAAATCGTGAATTGATGCACGATGAAGCGCTTTCCGTTGGGCATCAATAGCACCTCATTGTCACGACCAAGAATTTTATTGATTCTGAGGTGGCTCCGTCCGCAGGAGCAAGGCGATTCATCTACTTCCACGAGGTCCTGTGTGTCGTAGCGGATGAATGGATACGCCAGGTTCCATAAATCAGTTGTGATCAACCGGCCCACGCCTGACTTGATCGAATTACCATCGCTGTCGAGTACTTCGGTGATACCGTACTCTTCGGTGGAATGATAGCATTCGTGGGTGTAGCACTCAAAAACACACGAATTTCCTTCGCAACTGTACGAATCAAAAATTTTGCTGTCAAAAGCCGATTCTATTTTATTCCTGGCTTCTGGAAATAACATATTCCCTGTCGTCGCAATAGCCTTGGGTGAATGCGTGTATTCAGGATGAGCGGCTTTATAATTGGCTAGAAAAAGCAATAAATCAGGATAGCAGCGGATCACTTCCGGCCGATATTCTTCAAAGATATTCAACACCGCTGCAAAGGTTTCATCCGTCATGGGATCAACCGAAATGTAGCGGTTGTTGCTTACAGAATCTTGAAGTTTTTTAATCGATGATTTTCTTTGGTTGCCACTTAGCTTTACGTACCTATCACCAAGTCGGAACCCCATATCGTACCATCCGCGCAAGATGGCAGCCAGGTTCAAGGAATAGCCCTCGACGGTCGACAGGTAATGAAGCGGTTCGCCAGTGGACCCGCTCGAGGCTCTTTTCTTTGTTTTATTTTTTGGGTATTGGGTGGAAGTAAAACGTTCCATTCCTTCTTTTTTCAGAATGGCTTTCGATATGACGGGCAATTTTATAAGGTCCGCTTTTGTTTGGATATCTAAGGGCGAAAGATTCAAACTTTTGAATTGATCTCGGTAGAAAGGCACATTTTCGTAGGCGTGAGTAATCAATATTCGTAGTCTTTGATTCTGAAAATTATCAATTTCGCTCCGAGACCAATGGTTACTTTTTTGCAAGAATTTCAGGTACTTACCAACAGACTGTCCCGTTGCTAAATCGCTTATAGGCAAAATTATCTTTTCTTGAATAAAATGATTTTCTATCATAGGAAATTCAGAATTAGGGATTTTTCTTGATAATTCGTGGCCGGTTTGAGACTACGGTGCTGCCATCCGGGATGTCTTCAAACACGACACAGCCTGCCCCTATCCTTACGTCATCCCCAATTACGATTCCCCCTACAATTTTTGCTCCGGCCCCGATAATGCAGTTATTGCCAATCTGAGGAGAACCGAATGTTTTTGAAGTAGGCACTCGGTTTGAACCAATCGTTACGTGTTGGTAGATTGTGCAATTCTTCCCGATACTGGTGGTACTTGAAATAAATATTCCTTGTAGATGGACAAACTTAATCGGACCATGCATTTCGCAAGCCAAGGGGATGTAGCTACCGTGCTTCATCAAGTACAGCTTGTAGACCAGATACCATAATTTACGGAACACACCACTCCTTGCCTTTTTGCGGATGACATTGAAATCTCCGGCATACCCCAAACTCAATAGTATCTTTAGCATTTCAAAGAAGGCAGTAAGATGAAATTCAGTTAAATGGCTTTTTTATACACTTCGACTATTTTTCTGGCAACGCTGACGCTGTCCAACTGCAAGCGCATCAGCTGTTTTAGCCCCTTTATTTTCTGAAACACCAAGGCTTGGCTTACCAAAGAGGAAACTTCCGCCACCTCGTAGGTTTCCGCCACAAATGCTCCTTCTAACCCGGATAATAAATAGGTGACGTCCCCGACATTAGTACAGACGATCGGACAATTGGCCGCCATCGCTTCTTTGATGACGTTGGGCGACCCTTCGGTAAAAGAGGTAAGCATCAGCACGTCGGCAGCCAGCATGTACTTCGCCACTTCTTCGTGCGGCTTGTTGTAAACTGCAATTAGCTGAACGTCGCCCCGGCCCAGGGCATCGACCGATGCTCGACAAAGTGCAAAGTTTTTTTCTGGGCGCGAGGGATTCGAGACAAAAATGACGACTTTTTGGTCAGAGGAGAAATCTAATTCCTGGCGTAGTTCGTGGCGGGATTGCGGCAGGTCGAACTTAGTGACATCGACGCCATTGGCGATGATGTGAGCATCGGGCAGGCCGATTTGCCCTTTCATTCGTGCTGACTTGACAATCACTTCGCGCCAACGCCTTCCAGCCAGCAGGCGAATGAGGTAGTACTTGGCGGTATCTTTTCGAAAAGTACCCATCAGCGAGACTACGATCGGGGTGCGGAGCGGTGCGGCCATCGTCGTTAGAAAGCCGCAGAGCGAATAATGGGCGTGAACAAGGTCGTATTTTTCTTTGCGCAACAACTTGAATAGTGGCCACCAATGTCGCAAGTACCCAGCTATTCCCTTACCCGCCACCGGGAAATAATCTAGTTCCACAAATTCGCGCCGTAATGATTCACCCTGATTATATACAATCGGTGAGATTCCTCCTTTTTTATTACCGCTGCTGACAAAAAGTACTTTCATAATTTTTTATTCAAATCCGCCGCGTCCAGCGATCTTGAATACATTCCAAGCTAAGATAATGATAGCTACTATGCCTAGATACGGTACATAATATTTCATATTCTTGCGATCGAGCTGGGTGACGCCATAAGCAGCAAGGATAATGATAACAGGTAAGATCGGCATATGAAATCGTTCGGCAAGGGCAAACTTGCTAAGTGCCAGGACCGCCAGATAGCTAAAAAGAAACGAGATGGGGAGCAAATGTTCTCGCAGTTGTTTTTTCTTCCATAAGGCCACCAAGCCGATAAGCAAAAAGAATACGTAAATATTGCGCGTATAGTAGCCGCCGTTCAACAACATTTGGTTTTGTTGCGTACCAATGTTGACGAGCGTCGGAAAGGGCGCAATCAGAATCACGGGCGCAAATATTGCTGTGGTACCATATTTTGCTAGGTTGTTTCCGTCGGATATATTTGACCGGGCATTCATGGATGCTTGTTGGTTGGTATCACGATCGCCCCAGTAACGCGTCATTTCAGCCTCTATCCGCCCACCGGCAAGAAACGCTGCGATCATCATGATTGTGGCCCCGAATAACGCTTTACGAACCATGCTCACTTTTCTACCCCGGACTGAATATAATAGAAAACCCATTACCAACGATGCCATCGCGGTAGCTCCTAATACGGTTCGAAAAAAGAACAAGGAAAATCCTAACAATAAGGTACCGATCAATATAATGGGTACAAGTTTCTTTTCGCGAATTAGCAAGTCAGCCCGTTCGAGGAAAAAGACCGTAAGAAATACCATTTCGGTTTCTTTGACATGTAGTCCGCAATAATAGATGAGGTTAGGTGAGAGCAGAGCTAAAATGCCCGCAATTCTCCCGGCGTTTTCTCCGAAATTACGGCGGGCTAGTTTATAGATCAACAAGCAGGTAAAAGCACCAAATAAAGCTTTAAGAATTCTTATCAGTAGCAAGCCATCCCCAAAAACCGAATAGATCGAAGCTAGATAAGCCACGTACCCTAAGTCAGAATAGTTACCTTTTGTAAAGGCCAAATACACGGGAAGTTGATCATTCCTTAATAGAGAAATAAGCCAAATTGCCTCCTCGTGGTAGCCAATGGCGTCGGCGGCTTCGAACTCGAAGGCTTGGCCCGTCATGAATGTATAGAACAGGAAGCTGAAAATGACGTACAAGACCCGTACGACCAATGCCGTGCGAAAGAGCTTTTTCTTATAAATGGCCGGACTTAGCGGCTCCCAATTCTTAGTTAGCAGGTTAGAAAAGTAAAAAAAACTAACCACTTCCACCAGTCCGAAGGCTATCCAATGCAGGGGTAGTCCCCGGCCGAAGAGGACCACCGAACACACGATCAGCAGCACCACGTACAGGATGATAGCTTTGCGCGTGAAGTATTTGGGTACGAAAGTGGTCATAGGCTTTATTAAGTTAGGAGGGTCTGGTACGTGGCTTTTAAGGCGTCCAGATAGGGTTCAATGCCGTAGCGTTCTTTCACCTCCAGGGCATTTTGAATGGCACTTTTTGAATAATGCGCCCGTTTTGGAATGAATTTCAGAAATTTTTCTAACAGATCGTTTTCATCCTTCGTACGGTAGATCGTGGCCCATTTTCCGTTGTCGGTCACTTCCTGCATTACCTCCCAATCGTTGACAAATACCGGAATTCCGTTAGCAATGGCTTCCACTACCGCGATCCCAAAGGTATCGTGAACGGTGGAATAAACAAAAGCGTCGAGTTGCGGCAGGATCGCCGGGACATCGGAACGGCTCCCCAAAAAAGAAACCTGATTGGCTAAGCCATGCTCGACGCAGTAGTCGGAGCAAGCCCGGTACAGCTGCGGCTCAGAAGGCAAAGCGCCCCCTACAAAAACAAAGTGGAAAGGAATGGGCTCTTTTTGCAAAAGAGTCAGGAAACGGCAGATCGTCATTTGGTCACGACCGGACGAAAAATTTCCAACCGTGCCGAAAAGCAGCGTCTCGCGATCAACGCCCAATTCCTGACGAAGCGGTTTACCAATCGTGGGTCCGCCAAACTTGCCGAAATCCAGTCCATTGGAGAGTACGAGTCCTTTTTTTATCCTGCCAAAACGATCCTCGTAGTACTTCCGCTGGTTTTCGCTGACAAACACCACCCTATCACTTCGGGAAATGGCCAATCTGCGCATGACACCGGAAAGCACCCCGTCGCCCACACCGTGACCGTGCAGACTCAGCACGACTCTGGTTGACATGCCCGCAGTAGCCAGCAGGGCGTACACGGCGTCAAGTACCTGATGCGCGTGCAGAATATCCAATTGCTTGCGTTTGACGATTCGCCGCAACCGGCGCAGGTATTTCCAGTCTAGGCGAGATTCCGGCCGCAACCGGATCATTTCGACGCCCGAGGCCATAAAATTCTCAGCCAACAGGCCACTTTTACGATGGATGAGGGTCAGGTCCAGCCCGGCTTTCGCGGCGTTCCGGCAGATGTCCAGCACCAGCGTTTCGGCCCCACCCCGGTTCAAGGTTCCCATCAGATGCGTTGTTTTCATTTTTCTTTGAAGTTTTTCGTAACGTTTGTTTCACGGTCGAGCCTAGCTTTTTACCCTCGATGTAGAGTTTCACCAGAGGTTTGGGCCAATTGTAGATTCTTTGATAGTACCTGGACTGCTGATCTAAGTCCACCCGGTCCAGCAGCGCGGCTACTTCGTCAATGTGGTCGTTGCGCAAGTAAAATTTCTTTAGTCCCCGGACACGGAGGCCGTCCAGCATATTTTTCAAAGCGGAATTGGTTTGTTCGGCTTCGGCCAAATAATCCAGATTGAACAGGAAATGCTCCTCTGTTTTCCAGCGCTTGTCGCCCAGCGCCCGGCCCGTGGCGGCGGCATCCTGATTGTAGTAGGCCAGCGGCTCGTTGAGGTAAGCCACTTTGTGTTTCAGCGCGATCCTGACCCAGAGGTCGAAGTCTTCACCAAATTTTAGCGTAGTCTTGAAGCCATCCATTTCCAGAAAAACCGACTTCCGAATCACCACGGAAATGGACGTTAGTGGCATCCACCAGGCGTGGCTGTACGCCGAAAAGTAGTCGAGATAGCCCGCGAAGCCCGGCGTCTTTTGGTTGAGCGACACTTTTTGTCGCCCGTTCTTGACCCAAAAATACTGGCAGCCGTAGATGCCCGCGTCGGGAAAGTCGGTGATGAGTTGCGCCATTTTTTCTAGAAAGGTCTCGTCCCACCAATCGTCCCCGTCCAGGAAAGCGATGTACTCGTAGCGCGTCACCGCCACGCCGTTGTTGCGCGCCGCAGCCACACCCTGATTAGACTGATCGAGAATGCGGATGCGCGGGTCCTGCATAACCTGCACCACCGCCAGGCTATCGTCTGTGGAGCCGTCGTTGACGATAATCAGTTCAAAAGCCTCGTGGGTCTGCCGCAAGACGGACTCGACCGCCTTTTGGATGTAGGCGGCTTTGTTGTAAAGCGGAATGATGACCGAAAATAGGATAGGTGCACTCATCGCTTTTCCCACTTGAATAGCACCCGATCCAGCAGCCAAACGATTTTCCGCGCCCAGGGGTAACGCTCGATGCGGCGCATTTGACGGAGCGACAGACCGAACCGGTCGAAATCGAGCAATAAATTGACAGGCAAGACTTCTTGCAAAACCTGACGGCGCTCGGTTTTAATCAAATCGCTCTGCTGATTACTGATGCCGCCCATATCGAAGTTTACCATGTCGATGTCGATGTACTGGACCGACTCACCGCCCATTCCGATGGCCAAAAGGTAAAACTTCCAGTCTGCCACGATTCTAAGCGACTCGTCATAATGACCGTATTTCGTAAACAAATCGCGGCGGATGTAGGCCGAGGCATGATTGAGCGTGCTGCTGTAATAGGTGAAAAGCGAATCAGCTTCGACGGCTTCATTGCGGAGCGTGCGGCCGTCGGGCCAATGTTTGACGAGGTTGCCATACAAGATAGCGCTGCCGTTCAGCGCGGCCAACATCCGTTGCGTCGTGTCCGGCGCGACCAGCCAGTCGCCCGAGTTCAGGAACTGGCAGTAGGTACCCGTGGCCCGCGCGATGCCTTTGTTCATGGCGTGGTAGATGCCCCGGTCTGGCTCGCTGATTTGATAGTCAATTTTATCGTGGTACTCCTGCACCACCGCCGCGCTGCCGTCGGTCGAGCCGCCGTCGATGACCAGGTACTCAATGTCGGGCGACGTTTGCGCGACTACGCTTTCGATGGTTTTTCGCAAACCCGCAGCGTCGTTGTAGTTGATGGTAATGATGGAGAGCTTCAAATTTAGGCTAGCTCTTCCAATGTCGCCTGCATCTCAGCCAACCGAGCCGCCGGAACAAAAACATAATCGTTCGTTTTGGGGCTTTCTTTCGTCCAAAAAGCCAAATTGAATTTGTCTAGTACCTTATAAGCCGCAATCTCTCCCCTCGTGCCCGACTGTTCCAACTGAATGATCTTATAGTCGAGTGAAGTCAATAATTGACCAAGGTCGTGCGCCTGATTGATGGTAAATTCGGCCGCCTCTTGGCTATGAATATCCAGTACTTCACAAATAATGACTGGCTGGTATTTAGCAATAGCCTTTTGCATACCCTTGATCACACCGTATTCCGCGCCTTCCACGTCTATTTTGATCACCGCTATCTGCTCATCGAGCTGCAGATCATCGTAGGCAAAAGCCAAAACCCGGTCTTTTTTGGAAAAGAAATCGGGCCGAAGCTCGGCCACTACCGAAGCGCGAGAATCCGTTTCTGAATCCATTCCAAGTGACAGGTGGGCTAATTTATCAGACAACGCAAGGTTGTACACGTCGGCCTTTTGGTACTTGTTTGCCTTGATCAGTTCCTTTATGTAGTAGCAGCACGATACGTTAGGCTCGAAACCAACGTATTGCACATCGGGAGCGATAGACTTTATCACTACGAGCGTTTGGCCGATATTGACGCCTACGTCGATAAAACTGCCGGGATTCTTTTGCAGCAGTTTGGCGCTTAGCGTCGGCAACCAACTTGACTTCAAAAAAAGATTGCCGTACCCCAGCCCGTTTCGTAAGGGTACCTTAACGGAAACGCCTTTAAAATTTGTCTCTTTATGAAAGTTAAACGAAGGTAGGACTCCGGTTTTCTTCAGTACTTTGGTGAAAGCATGGGTGAGGTTCATTGATTTAGGAAGGTTTATTTTAGTTTATGATGTTGGTACCAGGTGCGCAGAAACCCCGAATAGCGCTCGGCTTCACTTGTCGCCATGTGCAGCCCATCGGTGGTTTTGAAATTCCAAACGGTATCGGGTACGTACGTGTAGCGGTCGGGCGGAAAAGTCTGGCGAAACTTCTGCCCGCGTACTTTTGCCGGACGCTGTTGATCAATTCGGCGTTGATCGGTATTTCCACGAAGGCTATTTTTACGCCTTGCTTTTCTAACGTACCGATCTGCTGCTGCAACCGGACCAGTTCGCGCGCTACGCTTTCAGCTTCGGGAAGCGTGGCGTACACTGTACGTTGATCCTCAAATACCCGCTGTTTGAGAGACACTTCTTTTTCGGCTTTGGGGGCATCAGTCTCGCGGGTACTCTTCTTTATATTCTTGACGCCCGCAATCGCCCCCGCCGTAGCCAACGCGATGGGCTGCTTGTCGGAGCGGGAAGCCGTCAGGTACTTCTTGAGTTGGTAATTGATGGGATTGAACAGCGGTTCAAGAAAAGTCGCCGAACCCGCTTTGTAGTACAAATCCGTTTCGATCAACAGCATCTCGGGCTTCTCCTCCCGGCGACCGACAATCGCCAGGCCATCGGTTACGCTCATGCCACCGAACGCCAGATTGTAAAAATCGGGCAGACTATCCATGACCAGTCGCGCCGATAGAGACGTCCCCACCAACACGACGGGCCGGGCGGCCGAGTCGCTGTACAGGTACTGCTCGGCCTTGATGTAGTTGGTCTGATTCTGGTTTTGCGACACGCTCAAGCCGGGAAAAGCGGCCATCGCGAGGGCGTACAGCAGCGTAAGCACCAGAAAACCCAGCAGTGATTTACCAATCATGCCCTAAAATTGAAAATAGATAAACGTACCCGACGACCCGCTGTTGAACATAATCAGAAACAGCAGCAGCGCGTACACGCCGTACTGCAGGCGGGTCCCCACCAACCCGGCATTACCCACCCGCTCGCGCCACGCGCCGTGGGCGTGGTACAGTGCCACCGGCAGCGAATACACGAGGATGTGGAACAACAAATGGGTATCGAACGATAGCGTAAAGCGCGAAAACATGGTAGTAAGGTAAAGCAGGGCGTAGCTGAACTCGAGCCGGAAAAGCAGCCAGGCGAAGGTAACGACCAAGAATACCAGCACCGCGTACGGCACGCTGCGCAATCGGTTGAGGTTCCAGCCGAACGCTTCGAACACAAAGCGCTCGGCGCTCAGAAAAATCCCGTGGACGAAGCCCCACACCAGGTAGCTCCACGCCGCCCCATGCCACAACCCGCCCAGCGCCATCACGATGAACAGATTAAGGTATGTACGCGCCTTCCCCTTTTGGCTGCCGCCCAGCGGAAAGTACAGGTACTCCATCAGAAACGACGACAACGAAATGTGCCAGCGCTTCCAGAATTCACGGAACGAGCCCGATACGTAGGGGAAGTTAAAGTTGATGTGCAGCCGGTACCCAAACAGTCCCGCCAAACCAATGGCGATGGATGAGTAACCCGCAAAGTCGGCGAAAATCTGGCAGGAATAGCCGATCAGCAGCATGAACAGATCGATGGGTTTGTAGGATAAAAAGTAAGGGTACTCGGTGAGGTAGGTGAATTCTTTCAGATTGTCGGCCACCACCATTTTGAGAAAGTACCCCACCACCAGATTCCGGAAGCAAAAATTCCAATCCACGTTGGCCAGCGTCTTGGGGCCAATCTGCGGCATGAATTCCTGTGCCTTCACGATCGGCCCGGCTACCAACTGCGGGAAGAACGAAATGAAAAAGTATGTGCGCTGCACGTGTTCTCCGAACGAAGGCACGACCATCGACTTGTCCTCGGCCCGCTTGCCGTGCCGATCCCGAAAGACATCGACCAGCAGGCTGATCCCTTGAAAGGTATAAAACGAAATGCCCAGCGGCAGCGGAATCGCCAGCAGGTAGTCGCCCAGGGTCTGGCCCGGCGCAAAAAACGACCGCGCCATCAGCGGCCCATACTTGAAAAACACCAGAATCGCGAGATTCGCCACAACCCCCAGCGTAGCGTAAAACCCGCGGCGGTCGGGCGTACTGTACTCCACGGCGTAACTCGTGGCGGCATTGATAGCAATCGAAATCACCAGCAAAACCAACAACGTCACGTCGTGAAAGGCGTAAAAAACCGAACTCGCCACGATCAGCACCCCCACCTGGTACCGCCGCAACGGCGCTAGATAATACACTACCAGCGTTACCGCCAGAAATAAGACGAAGATGTAACTATTAAAGAGCAAGAATAGATTTATCAACTATTTTGACAAAATCATCAATTATATATTTTTCTCTTTATGTTATAAATATTTTCACCACCAAATAATCTACTCATTCTGTTGAAAATCTTCTGCCACAATGGTCGTTTCAAATGACAATAAGCATTATAAAAGCTATTTATTATACGTTTATCTTGATAAAGTATGTCTAAAAGTTTTATGTTCGTATTTGTGTTCAATTCTGAGTTTTTTAGTGAATCAGTTGAGATACAGTTCTCTCCAGTTCCATCCATTCCGATGTTATCAACATATGATTTAGTAGGTAAAATAGAAATAGCATGATTGACAAAATGTGCTACTACGAATTGTATTGACCAAATATTCAAACTACCATTTTGTTGTGATTGAAGCATTTTGAATACATCATCACCTTTCCAATTTAATGAATCGACGATAAACGGATTATTGCTGATTTCGTCAAACAAATTAACATTCCAATCCACTTGTTTCCATCTATTCTGCCACGTAGCCCATCCCCAAGATGTATTTCGGAGACTAACAAACACGTCATAATTGTAATCATTTGGAATTGTTAGTTTTTCAGGAGGCAAACAGTAACCTCCAATTGAAAAAACCGAATTCCGTTCGGAATAGTGTGACAAACAACAATTCATATAACTTAAAAAAGCGGGCGAGGTGATCAAATCATCTTCCAAAACAATAACTTTATCATGCCTTTTAAGTACGTCAGTTACACCCATTTTTATAGATTGGGCCAAACCTATGTTAATATTAGATTCGTAAATTATTACCTCCTTACACCATTTCTCCCTCTTTATAATTAATCTTACCTCATCTATTGTAGATAATTTAGCTTTGTCGCAGTCAACTCTTGGCCCATCTGCGTAAATGTACAGTGTGCTCTCGTTTGCCAAAAAATTAGCTTTGAGATGTTGTAAAGTTTTATCTGTGTGATGTGGCCGATTGTATACAAACAATACAATTGGTGCAAGTTCATTATCCATAACTTAACATTAACCTATATTCAAATTTATCGTTTGATATTATAAATAGACTTATATGAATTAATAGCATTTTCGACATATATAATATTTTTCTCTGTACAGGCAAGCACATCAGTGTAGTACAATGTCTTTTTTCTATTGTTGATATACAAATTATATATATAGTTATTCAATTCTTTTAATACTTTATAGCTACAGTACTCGAAGAGTATATTCCCAAAATTATCAAAAACAAATAAATATTTATATCCGATAGACTCCAATCGATTATATAAATCAGCGTACCCTTGAAGCTGAAAATCATTCTTAATTTCATTTTCCCAAAATAAAATTGGTTCTGAGGTTGATAGGATAGTTTTACCAGATTCAATTACATCAAAATCGAATCCATCGGTATCTGTCTTAATCAACGATATTTTAGTTTTCGAATCCAGTATTTCATCCAACGGAATATGGGCACTAGATGTATCCTTATCTTCCATGTCCAACGTAGCAGTCCCCCAATTCATGTGAGACAGTTTCCCGCTTATCCTCCTTGTGCCGACAAATGCCTTAACTGAGGTAATTCTATCCCCACCATCAGGTAGTAGATTTTTAACGTTTTTTTCAAAAAAATCAAAAAATAAATCCGAAGCCTCTATTCCAATTATCTTATTATTACAATTTGGAAGCATCGAAAACGCTGTATCGCCAATATTTGCACCAATGTCAATAACAGAGCCTTCCTGATCTATATGTCGCACGAGAACTGGAAGAAATTTATCGTACAGTTCAAATTTTTCGGAGAAGTTAATGTTGCCATAGTTAGGCGGACAGCTCAGAATGAAATCACCAACAGTATATACACCGTTTTTATTGGGGCTACTCTTAAATTTCTTCAAGATTTTAGATATTTTCTTTTTAAACATAGTCTTTACTTAAAAATTCAGTGACAATACTCTATCAGCCAATACGGTGTTATAAAACTTGTGATTTGATTTGAAGAATTTATAATTATAATTTGTCACGACATCTTCGATAAAAGAGACTGGTGGGGTGAATCCTCTCTTTTGGGCGTAAAGGATGTAATCAGGAACGATCCCTTTGAGCATCTGCTTGAGAAAATCCTTGGGCTTACCCTTGGTGTACTTTATATCCAGCGGAAGGGAAGAAACGAATTCCACCAGTTTGTAATCCACAAATGGTGAACGTATTTCGATAGAATTGCCCATACCCTCCCGATCAGCGAGGTACAGATACGCCATAGTCATGATGTTGTCGAAACTAAAATCGTACACGAGATCCAGCTCTTTTCCCAAGGGGGATTTCTTGAAATCATACGAAAGATTTACGTCTGCAAAAGCGTAATTCTGGCCGTTATAAAAGAACTCGGCTTCGGAAGCAAACTTGTGATAATCATCGTGCATCCAAAAGCAAATCGAACTATCCTGAATTTTCATGGGATAGCCTGCCTGCAAAATATAGCGCCAATTATTGCGCAGAAATTGCACATAAGCCTTCTTCTTTTCCATTCCCCGCCAGGGAAACAGCGCCAAGTGTTGCCGGTGCGTGGTGAGGGATTCTGCCAGGCGATTCCAATAGGGATACCCATAAAACAGTTCGTCCCCGCCCAGCCCGCCCAGCAGTACCTTGAATCCCAAGCTCTTGACTTTTTTATACAATGCCCACTGCGCCAATGCTGCACTATCGGTGATGGGTTCGTCGATGTGCTCAGTAAATTCGTCGAAACAGTTTTTAAAATCCGATTCATCCAATTCCACTTCGTGGTACATGAAGCCTTTTTCTTTTGCAAATCTGCGGGCCACGTCCCGCTCGTCGCAATCATGCTGTCCCTTGTAGCCTGCGGTGATGGTGTGTACTTCCCGGCCCGATTCGCTCGCCAGCGCTGCGATTGCGCTGGAATCCACGCCGCCGCTCAACATCACTGCGACTGGCACATCGCTGCGCAGGCAAAGGTTCACCGATTCTCTCAACAGGTCCAAGGACTTGGTGCGGGCCTCTTCGTAGGATCCTTTGAAACGATCCGTGTGGTCTCGCTTCCAGTACGAAAATTTTTGAATTCCGGTCTGCCCGACTGTAATGTACTGTCCAGGCTCGACGCGCTTGATTTGGTCGATATAGGTCTCGCTCTTACTCTGGGGAGCGGTGTACCGTATTGGGGTGGCCAATTGCTCCAGATTAACCTGGGGACAATCGACATAGTATTTCAAGATAGCCTTCAGCTCGGTGCTGAACACCACACCCGTTTGCGTTTGGGTGTAGTACAATGTTTTCTCGCCGATTCGATCACGCACCACGAACAGTTTCTTTTGGCGGGAATCCCAAAGACAAAAGGCAAACATACCGCGAAGATATTTCAGACAATCGACTCCGTACTCTTCGTACAAGTGTAGAATCGTTTCAGAATCGCTATCGGAATTAAATACATGGCCTTTGCTGAGCAAATCCTGCTTTATCTCGATGTAATTGTAAATCTCCCCGTTGCAGATAAGCACCAAAGATTCGTCTTCGTTGAACAGAGGTTGCTTACCGGCATCCAGTCCAATAATGGAAAGTCGGACTTGCGCCATACCGCATTTCTCATCGAACCATGTACCGCGATCATCCGGGCCGCGGTAGTGCATCTCATTGTTCATGGCCTCCAGATTCTGCTTGTCGACCGCTGTGATCGTATCAAATTTAAACACCGTGGTGATGCCACACATATCGAGTTTGTTGTCTTTTGGTAGTTAAATAGTATTGACTAACTCCCTGATCAGGGTATTGATCTCGCGTGCGTTTTTTTTCGCCGAGAAATTAGATTTTGCGTACGCAGTGGCCTTACTCCCAATCGATCGCAGTTGGACGGGATTGTCCAGAAAGAAGGCAATTTGATCGGCAAGGTCATCGGCATCGTACAGCGCGTACAAACAGCCACTAACGCCTTCGATCACGAGTTCGGCATTGGCTCCCGACTTGCTGGCAATAACCGGCATCCCGTGCAACATATATTCCACACTGACACGTCCGAAAGCTTCATCGCGTGAGGTCATCAATCCAAGATCCATGTCTTTCAACAATACGTGAACATCGGATTGGTGCCCATGCAGTACAACACGATCGTCCAGTGCGTGATCGCGTATGTATTGCTCTAACAATTTCAAATAGGCTCCATTGGCACCACCGATCAAATGCAGGACGAGGTTACGATACCCGCGTGATTTTAATACAGAAATGGCTTTCAGCGCATCCATCTGGTTTTTCTGCTCAGAAAGTACCCCTACCAAACCGATGTTAAGTACAACCGATGGTGTTTTGCGCTTACCGGTACGCTCGGGAAGACTAACGCCGTTGTAAATTCTCCTTACTTTTTTTGAGGGTAATAAGCTGCTGTATTCCTTAACCAGGAAATCAGATATAAGGATGAACCGCTGGGCGGAAAAACTCAGGAAATACTTTGAAAGATCAGTGCCTAGCGAGAATTTAAATTTATAAGAATTCAAACTTTCTCGTAAATGCCAGATATGGGGGCAATGCAACCTTTTGCTAATATAATACCCAATGTTGACTACTATGGAGTTTGAATACACCAGATCGACCGCAAGACTAGAGAATAGCCGACTGATTTGGGAAATACGTTGACGATTCAGAACCTGTTTGCGAAGATTGAGCAATGCTTTGAAAGGACCGCGATCCTGGTTTACCCACCAATAATAATGTGAGACGAAATAAGGCATCTCATTTTCATCAAGAAATTCACAGACAGGCCCCGCTCTAGGTACCAACACAATGGGTTCGATATTGTGATGCTCCCGCAGCTCTAACATCATCGCGCACATCGATTGATTGGCTCCGTAGAGTGCTGCGTAGTGCGTCACGAATAATATGGTTAACTTCCGTTCTGCCAAAATCTTACTTCCTATTTAATCTCCTGGCGATGCCGTAAAAAGAAATGAATATCTTGAATAATAACTTCTTAGACCTGAGCCAGTAAAACGGAGCCATTGCTTTCCGCTCATTGCGCCACAATTCGTAATCAGGCACAAACTGAGTAAGTATTGGCTGTTCCAATACCACTTTTATCTCCTGCAAATAGGCAGCCGAGTGATTATTGGTAGAGGACATTCCGTCTAGATTATAATAACATATTATTTCGTCAATTTTCTTGGTACTACATCCTTGCAGAATGATCGTCCTGATCCAAAATTCCCAATCAGAATTATATTTGAAGTCCTCACGGTACAACCCGTAGTCACGAAACATTTCCCGCTTTATGAAGGTAGCCTGGTGCGAGATTGTGGCGTGGTAGTAAGTAGCGAACGTATGAACCTCCGGCGGCTCCGTGATGTGTACGACCGCACCATACTGGGATATGGCACTGCGGCCACACAGGAAATCTTCTTTGTGCTCCACACTGAACACATTTGACAGTGTATCATTGCTATAAAGATAATCACCCGAATTAAGAAATAGCAGGTACTCCCCTTTTGCCATGGCAATGCCTTTGTTCATTGCCTGATAAACGCCAGTATCCTTTTCGCTAAGCCAATGCGAGATAACACCCTGATGGGAATCGATAACCGCGAGGCTACGATCCATACTTCCCCCATCGATGACGATGAATTCAAAATCATGGGTGGTTTGACTGGCTACGCTCTTGATTGTTGCCTCCAACCCATCCCTATTGTTGAGGTTTACCGTGATGATGGACAGCTTATGAGCCATGCTTTTCAATAAAGGCATCCAAATCAAAAAAGTGTGACTGCACATGCGTCAATTGTTCATCAGGAAAATCCCACCATTTTATCCTTTGCAAATCTGCGATTTGCGCTTCATTAAATCGATATTTGATAATTTGAATGGGCGATCCGACGGCGATAGCATACGGTGGAATATCCTTCGAAACGACGGCCCCTGCCCCTATTACGGCTCCATCCGCAATGTTTACCCCATCCAATATGGTTACATTTGCACCAATGAATACATCGTTACCAATTTTTATCCTCTTTCTTTCTATTACATTGTCAGTTTCCGCCAATGAGTATCCGTTTTGCTTCTTAGTCGAATAAAACATAGGTGATGTACTGATTCCGTGCGTAGGGTGTATTCCCCAGCCACAAAGTAGATTGGGACCAATGGAACAAAATTTACCTATCGAAGTATCAGAAATTCTGGAATTTGCGCTAACATATGAGTAGGGGCCGATATCGATGTTCTGAAGATTATAGGGCGACGTGATGCTCGCTTGGGGGGAAAGCGAAGAATGATCAATATAATTAGTTAAATATTTCCAATCGATCTGCCTTTTTAATATAGACAGTTCTGGCACTATTTTTTTGAATACCTTGTAAAAGTATTTATTTATAAAAGCATTCAATATTTAATCGTAAAGCTGCGTGAGGTACTTAACAAGTTTAGGTATGGATTCTTTGTAAGTGTAATTTGATAGCGTACGATGCTGCCCCTGCTTTGCGATCTTGCTTCTGACCCTTTCATTCTTTTTCAGAAACTTTATTTTGTCGTATGCTTCTTCAATGGAACGATACAGGACGACTTCTTTATCAGGTTCGAATAATTCAGACATATTTTCCTTCCAGTCCGTAAGTAAGCAGGACCCTACCCCCGTCACCTCAAACAACCTTACATTGGCAGCAAATTTGATTTTATCCCCATGCATATTGATTGAGATTCCAGAATCGCGTAAAAACTGATACATCCCCAACCCGTAAACCGGGCCTTTGTTTGACCTATCAATTTTCCATAAACCAAGATAATTATCGTAGTCTTTTTTCTTTATCAATCTTCTCAATTGTATTTTAGAAAAAAGACTGTAATCCAGATTCTGACCAAATTCTGATCTTACCTCTACTTTTGTTCTTCGCGTCAGATATTTTAATAAGTCATATCTGTCGTCATGGATATTTGTATAGATCGAGCCAGAGAACCCAGCAGCGTATTTGTGATCTGATTTTGAATCTATTTTGGCAAGTATGTTTTCATCAAAGCAAAAATTCAACGTATACGTTTGAACATTTTTGTTTTGGTAATATCTGCTAATAAAATCTGAACAAGTCAATATAACGTCATAACCGGAATACAACGACTCATTCATACGATTCATGCCGTCATAACTGACAACTACCACATCGTTTTTGAGCATTGATTTTATTTCATCAATTACACTCGTATTAAACAATTCGGGAGGATACAATACACAGACCTGAGGCTTAATCTCTTTGATCTGTTCCAAAACGATTTGAACCTGCCAATCTTCACCAAATAATTTATCTCTGTTCCAAGCTCTTTGTAGCGGCTCACAGTTATGTACCGTCTCGAATATTATAGCCTCGTCCTCGCTTGTATTGGTCGACCATGTAAAAATCCAGGGGAATCCGTCGTGCATCAGCGCTTGCTTTTGTTCAGAAAATGATTTTTCCACAAGTCTATATTCTCTTTCATAAAATTTTGATAGGTAGTTTTGATACGCAGGGAACGCCTTATAAATTTTTATTTTTTTATTATCTATTTCCATTTATAATTACTGCACCTAGTTCAGTTGTTCAATGTTGTGCTCAGCGAAGAATATCCCCCCTTCCGTAATTTTTCCAGTATCAAAAAAATCGCCGCTTTCTACGCTGAACTCTTTGACATTATCTATCCAATCCAGGATTTCAAATTCGTTCGCGATATAGAAACCTATATTATACAAACCTGAGCTTAGCGGGAACTTGGTTATTTCAAACTGTACCCGCGTATGCCTTTCACCCACCTGTACTTGTTTTGATAAATATAAGGTGCTCATCTGAAAAATACGCGTTCCTATCGGATCGCTTATATTGGCAGTTATGGTAAGTGTGCGGCCCTGAACAAATTCTTCGCCTCGTTCCAGAGTAACTACGATAAACATTTTTTTTCCAACAATAACAGTTTCGATCTCGCGCTTATTTGAATTTTGCACGACGCAATCGACTACTTTCAGACTCCCATTTCCTTTTCTGTCCGTTCTACTGCTTGTGTCCTTATCACTTTGGACTACAATGTCCTGCTGGTAATGTTCTATGACATTTTTTATTTTATCTGTAAATTCTACGGTCCCATTCCTCAGTAGTATTCCCTTATCACATAGCTGTTGAATACTGGCCATGTTGTGGCTTACAAATAGAACTGTCCGTCCGTCCTTACTACTGACATCCTGCATTTTGCCTATTGCCTTCTTTTGAAATTCGGCATCTCCAACAGCTAATACTTCATCCACTACCAGTATTTCAGGTTCCAAGTGTGCGGCAACAGCAAAACCCAACCTGACCATCATGCCTGATGAATAGCGCTTTACCGGTGTATCTATATAGCGTTCGCAACCGGAAAAATCAATTATTTCGTCCAGTTTGGCCTTTATTTCCGCTTTGGTCATGCCCAGAATGGCTCCATTCAAAAATATATTTTCCCGCCCCGTTAATTCGGGATGGAAACCGGTACCCACTTCCAGCAAACTACCAATCCGACCATCATAATCGATGCGACCGGTCGTTGGACCTGTGACTTTGGATAGTATTTTTAGTAGTGTAGATTTACCAGCACCGTTTTTTCCTATGATACCCATAATTTCTCCGGGCATTACTTCAAAATTAATATCTTTTAGGGCCCACACATATTCACTATCCCCTTTCTGGGAACGGTCATTGGTTTCGCCGATCATCAAAAATGGATCTTCTTTTCCGCGTATTTTGTGCGACCATCTTTTAAGGTCATTGCGTAACGTACCCGTTCCAATTGTCCCTAACCGGTACTGTTTCGAAAGATTTTCTACTTTTATTATCGGCTTCATAATGTAATTAAACGGTATCCATAAAATTCTTCTCCGTCTTATTAAATATGGCTAATCCTCCAATAAAAACAACGACTGTAAATGTCGCAGAATAGCCAATCAGCCCCCAAGAGAAATTTCCGGTACCAAAGAAACCGTACTTAAATGTTTCTATGACGCCACTCATCGGATTGGCAAGCATAATGAATCTGTATTTCTCGGGTACAGCGGAAAGCGGTAGTATGACGGGGGTAGCGTACATAAGCAGTTGCACGCCAAAGTCTACCAGATACTGCAAGTCACGATACTCGGGTAGTCATCGCTGAGGTGAGCATCCCTAATCCCAGTCCCATCAATCCCATCAATATGACCAGAACAGGTAGCAAAGTCAAAACCCAGTTGGGTCGAAGTCGATAGCCTGTGAAACTGTAATAAGCGTAAATCAGCAGGAACAGAAAAAGTCCTATACAAAACTGAATTAGATTACTTACTACATTCGACAATGGAGTTACCGCTCTAGGAAAATATACTTTTCCGAATAAACCGGCATTTGCAGTAAAAGTAATAGAAGTGGTTTTCAGACAGTTGGAAAAATAATTCCAGGCGGTCACGCCCGCCAAATAAAACAGGATCGGCGGGATGCCGTCGGTGGATAGCTTGGCCATGCCGCCGAAGACGATCGCCAGCACGGCGGTCTGAAAGATGGGCTGGATAAAAAACCACAGCGGCCCCAGGATAGTCTGCTTGAACTTAGCGACAAAATCGCGCCGGACAAACAGGATCAGCAGGTCACGGTAACGCCAGATCTCGCGCAGCCGCAAGTCGAAGAGGCTGTCTTTGGGTTTGATCGAGTTGGCGTATTCGGTATTCGGTTCGGTCATTAAGGTATCTTCTTGAATGTAAATGCGGTCGAGTGGGTGTTAGGTTATTAGGCATTAGGTTTTTGTTTTCCTGATTAGCTAAGGTCTACCTTCGATTTAATTTCTCTTTGAATGCAAACCAACGCTGTGTAAGCACTCAGGCCGGGCTTATGCCTCCATTTTGTCGGCGGTCACGGCGGTCGACTCGGCTGCCCAGTACCAGGCGACGGTATCTTTCAGGCCCGCGTCCAGGCTGTACTGCGGATCATAGCCCAGCCGCTGCCGCGCCTTGTCGACGGAGGCAAACGAATGGGGAATGTCGCCGGGGCGGTTGGGGCCGTACTGAATGGCGACGTCGGCGATATCGGAATCGTAGAGAGCGAGGTATTTTTTGAGATACCCCACCAGCTCGTTGAGCGTCGCCCGTCCACCGTATGCGACGTTGTAAATCGTGTTCAGGGCTTCGGGGTTTTCGGTGCTGATGGCCAGCAAATTGGCCTGTACCACGTTGGCGATGTAGGTAAAATCGCGCGAGTGCTCACCGTCGCCGTTGATGACCGGCGACTCGTGTTGCATCAATTGGCTGACAAACTTGGGAATCACGGCCGCGTAGGCCCCGTTGGGGTCCTGCCGCCGACCAAATACATTGAAGTACCGCAATCCGACGAAATCGAGGCCGTAGGTTTTTTGAAACACATCGGCGTACAGTTCGTTGACGTACTTCGTAACCGCGTAGGGCGAGAGCGGCTTTCCGATAACGTCCTCAGTTTTGGGCATGGTGGTCGAGTCGCCGTAAGTGGAGCTACTGCAGGCGAAGACAAAGCGCTTTACCTGAGCATCCTTGGCGGCTACCAGCATATTCAAGAAGCCGCTGATGTTGACCGAATTTGTAGCAATAGGGTCGGCGATGGAACGCGGCACCGAACCCAAAGCCGCCTGATGCAGCACATAATCCGCCCCTCTCACTGCTTTGTGGCAATCGGCCAATTCCCTGATGTCGCCTTCGATCAGTCGAAAATCGGGGTTTGCCAGGAATGGCTCGACGTTGCTTCGTTTGCCCGTGGCAAAATTATCCAGGCACGTCACCCGGTTGCCTTTTTGGAGCAAAGTCTCACACAAATTGGAGCCGATAAAACCAGCCCCCCCCGTCACTACTATGTTCTTGCCGCTGATCATATTGGGTGTTTTCTTTGAACGTCGATTGAGACCGGTTTTGCACAGCTTCGCTCTCTCACTCCCACGGATTTTGTCGTAAGGGCTAGGTTGTTAGGTTGTTAGGTATTAGATGTTAGCCGGTTTCGTCTTAGCTTTTTTGGCTTACGCCAGAATCCTTCTTATCCTTCCGCAGCTGCTCTACGCTGGGCCGATACTTTGGTGTTCCCCAGTTCCAGTACGATGCCCTTACCAATGGCGGCGATTTCGATGACCAGTGTACCTTTGCCATTGTGCCGCACCAGTTTTCCTTCCAGGTCCTTGAATGGGCCGGACGTAATTTTCACTTGTTGCCCGGTCTGCAAACCAGCGTCCACCACCGTGACATCGTTTTCCAGATAAACCAGTTCCCGCAGGGCGTTGATTTGGCTTTCGGGTACCTCGGCGTAATTTCCGCCGAACGAAACGATACGCACGACGCCGTCGGTGTTGAGCATCGGATAGCGCGCGGCTTCGGGAAACTGCACAAACAGGTAACCCGGAAACAGCGGCTCCTCCACGATTTTCACGCGGTCGGACCACTGTTTCTTTCGTTTTTGGAGGGGCAGGTAATGGAGTACGTCCAAGCGCGTCAGCCGCTCTGCCACTTTTTTCTCGGAGCGGGAACGCGTTTGTAGCACCCGCCAGGGAGGCGGAGCGCATTTGTTCGATTTCTTCCGTAACGTTTGATTCGCTAGCGGCCATGTCGGTCAATGGAGTTCAAAGGGCAAGAAATTCTTCCTTGGGACTACCTTCAAACGGGTGCTTGGTCAGCGGTAGCTTGGCCAGCGGATGGTAGTCACCCACGAGTGGGGACAATTCCGCAGTCCTGATATTATGCACAATCCCGATCGACTGCCGCGCCTCACCGATGCCGAACCCGTTGCCGTCCAAGATATGCTGGTAGCTCGCCGTGTGCAGGTCGGTAAACCCTTTACTGAACTCGATCTCTTCGTTGTCGATCGTAATGGAACGGTAAGTACTCTGCCCCTTCTCACGAACGTGGTCGGGCAGTGTATCGGCATTGATCGACAGAAACCAGCGGACGCGGGCCCGGTCGAATTCAAGATACCCGGCGGCGCGGTCGTGGGTGTGGACGTGTACTTTGTTCATTTTGACTTCCCCAAATACCCAGGAGAGCATGTCGTAAAAATGCACGCCAATGTTGGTCGCAATGCCGCCCGACTTGGTCACGTCGCCTTTCCAGGAAGTGTAGTACCAGTTGCCGCGTGAGGTGAGGTAGGTCAGGTCGACGTCGAAAATTTCGTCGGCCGGGCTGTTTTCAATTTTTTCCTTGAGCGCAATGATGCTCGGGTGCAGGCGTAGCTGCAGAATCGTATAGGCGTGGCGATCGCTTTCGCGCTCGATGTCGAGCAGGGCGTCGATGTTCCAGGGATTGAGCACGAGTGGCTTTTCGCAGATGACGTTGGCGTGGTTGCGCAGGGCGAAGCGAATGTGCGCGTCGTGCAGGTAATTGGGACTGCAAATACTCACATAGTCGATCGGATTGCCCGTGCGGCGCAGCTTTTCGATGTGGCGGTCGAAGCGCTCAAATTCCACAAAGAAGGCGGTTTGCGGAAAAAAACTGTCCATGATCCCGACGCTGTCGAAGGTATCGAGGGCAGCGACGAGCGTGTTGCCCGTGTCGCGGATGGCCCGGAGGTGGCGGGGGGCGATGTAGCCGGCCGCGCCGATGAGTGCAAATTGTTTCATGATAGTCGAGTAATATAGGGGTGCAATAGGTTAGCTTTCATGGGTCGTCGTTCGTTTTTGTACCTGACCATCTTTCTTCTCATACCTTTCTCCACTCTCAGGACAAACCGCTTGTCCGTTGGCATCGAATTCCAGCCGATGGCCGTATTCGCTCATCCACCCCATTTGCCGGGCGGGATTGCCTACCACCAACGCGTAAGGCGCAATGGCTTTGGTCACGACAGCTCCCGCGCCGATAAACGCGAAGTCGCCAATGTCGTGGCCGCAGACGATCGTGGCGTTGGCTCCGATGCTCACGCCTCGGCCCACGCGCGTCTTTTGATACTGGTCGCGCCGTTTGATGGCCGAACGCGGGTTGGTGATGTTGGTAAACACCATCGACGGCCCCAGGAACACATCGTCGCCACAGGTCACGCCGGTATAGATCGATACGTTGTTCTGTACCTTCACGTTGTTGCCCAGCACCACCCCCGGCGACACTACCACGTTTTGACCTAAATTACAATTTTCGCCCAGCACGCAATCGGGCATGATGTGGGAAAAGTGCCATATCTTGGTTCCTGCTCCGATAGTACAACCCTCGTCGACGATAGCCGTAGGATGGACGAATACCTTTTCCATACTAGCTATGCGACAGGTTGTTATCCAATTCAACTATGGGTATAGCCTGGTTTTTCTTGGCAAAATACCCCTTTACAGTGTCGCAAATATAATGCAATTCTTCTTCTGACAACTCCGTGTGCATGGGCAGCGAGAGCACGCGGCGGCACAAATCCTCCGTTACTTCCAGGCTCCCCACGACCTTGCCCAGCTTTTGGTAGGCCTTCTGCTGGGAGAGCGGAATCGGGTAGTACACCATGCTCGGCACCCCTGCTTCCTGTAAATGAGCTTTCAACCCATCGCGGTACTCGGCGGGTACTTTAAGCGTGTATTGGTGGTACACATGCGTAGAGTAAGGCGCACGGTAGGGCGTTTCGACGCCCGGTACTTCGGCCAGCGCCTTGTCGTACCAGTCGGCGGCGCGTTGCCGGGCGGCGCTATATTCGTCCAGGTACTTCAATTTTTCCAGCAATACGGCAGCCTGTAGCGTGTCGAGCCGGGAGTTGATGCCCACGACGTCGTGCTTGTACTTCTGGGCCTGACCGTGGTTGGCAATCATACGCACCTTGGCGGCAAGGTCGGCGTGATCGGTATAGACTGCCCCGCCGTCGCCGTAGCAGCCAAGGTTTTTGGATGGAAAGAACGAGGTGGTTCCCAAGTGCCCCAGAGCGCCCGCCGACTTTACCTCCCCCGTTTTCGGGAACTGATAGCGGGCCCCGATGGCCTGGGCGTTGTCCTCGATGACGAACAGGTTTTTCGCGTCACACAGTTCAAGAATAGCCTCCATGTCGGTGCATTGCCCAAACAGGTGAACGGGTACTACCGCTTTGGTTTTGGGCGTAATGGCTTGCGCGATATTTTCCAGCGTGATGTTGAAAGTCCGGGGATCGACGTCGACCATGACCGGTACCAATCCCAGCAGCGCGATCACCTCGGCGGTGGCTACGTAGGTAAAGGCCGGAACGATTACCTCGTCGCCCGGTTGCAGATCGAGCGCCATCATGGCCAGTTGCAGCGCATCGGTACCGTTGGCGCAGGAAACGACCTCTGCCTACACTAAGGTACTCGGCCAGCGCTTGCTCGAAAGCCGTTACCTGCGGCCCCTTGATGAAGGCCGTCGTGTCGAGGCAGTGCTTCAGCGCCGCATCGACAGCAGGCTTGATGCGCAGGTACTGCTGCTTCAAGTCCACCATTTGAATGGCTGTGGTACGGCCCGGTTCGTTTGCAGTATTGGTATGCTTCAAATCAGATGTTAGGTTGTTGGGTCACAGTTGTTAATCCAGAGCAGAGTTTACAGGTATTGGATATTTTAACCTAACAACCTAATACCTAAAACCCTAACCCCTACTTACTCCGGGCTTTGTGATAAAATATATTTTTAAGAATCTTCCCCAAATACGCCATATCGGTTTTAAAAGGGGCTTTCTCGTAGGCTTCCAGGTACTTCAATTCCGATGCCACGATGTCTTCAAACTTCTTGGGCATATCGGCGTAAAAAGGCGGCAACAGGCCCGGCTTATGCTTGCTTCGCAATTCCCGGAGCTTCTCAGGGTAAAGGTTGAAGTAGTGGGTACTGATGGGCCGCACCCCGATGAGCTTAATATCGCCCCGAAGCAGGTTGTACAGCATCGGCAGTTCGTCGATCCAGTATTTGCGGATCAGTCTACCCCCGGTACTGACGCGGTAATCGTCCTTGAATTTGCCTCCGAGGTCGAGGCCGTTGGTTTTGTGCAGATAAGCCTGCGCGTACTCGGCGTAGGGATGCATGGAGCGAAACTTGTACACCGTAATGGGCTTGTTGTGCTTCCCCACGCGATGCATCGAAAACAGCACCCCTTCCTTGGGTAGTTTAGCGTAGGTGCTGGGTGCCACGGTATCATTCCGCCGGACTAAGAATAGTGTTTTTTCGGTGGTTTCGCGGATGTGGACGATCTCAAAGCCGTGGTAGATTAGTCGGCCCATGATCTCGGCCTTGGACATGTCGACGGGGATTTCCATCAACCGGCTGATCTTGCGTAGCCCTTTGAGCTTAGGCAGCACGCGTCGACCCGCAAAATGAAACAGGTAGTATATTTTGAATAGCCACGCAGGGTACTTCTCCCGCACCAGATTTTTGATGTTCTCGGCGGTAGAAACATTGAAGGCGAGGTACTGCTGATCGGTTACCGAAAGCCGGGCCCGCTCAAACAAAATCCCCGGATTGTGGGCTTTCAATAACGAATCGGTAAGGTACAAGTGCGAGCGCACGTCGATATCCTTGCCGTCCAGAATTTGCGTCTGGGATACCGCCTGCCAATCTTTTGATTCAGAAAAATCGGCCAACTCGGGCAGTGATTCACTATTCAGCCCTAACTCTTCGATCGTGGCAACGTTGTACGGCGGCGCTTGCTCCGGGGAAGGAGGCGCGGTCTGCTCGGCAAAGCTGGTAGAATTTGCATCCATGGGGGTGGGTAGTTGAGTTGACCAAAGTTACGTCGAGTTTTGCTATGGAACTTCTTGATCCGTGTAAAGATATTGTTAAAATCTCAAATCGACGTCCGATTTTTCGTAAATAGATTTGATGTCGAATATAACCGAGTGCTGGTCTTTCCGATATTGTTTGATCGGCATGGACAGAAACTCCCGGTGCGCTACCGCCACGATGATGCCGTCGTAGGTTTTGCCTTCGATGCTTTCGGTGAGCGGTACGCCGTATTCGTGCTCCACCTCCTCGGCGATCGCCCAGGGGTCGTACACATCGACGGGCAAGCCAAAGTCCCGCAGTTCCCGGTATACATCCACCACCTTGGTGTTGCGAATATCGGGGCAATTCTCCTTGAAGGTCATGCCCAATATGAGGATGCGGCTCGACTGCAGGGTGAGCCCCCGGGCGATCATGGCCTTGATCAGCTTCTTGGCCACGAAAGCCCCCATACCGTCGTTGATGAGGCGCCCCGATGAGATCACTTGGGGAATGTAACCCAGGCTTTGGGCCTTGTGCACCAGGTAATAAGGATCGACCCCGATGCAATGTCCCCCCACCAGGCCCGGCTTGAAATTGAGAAAATTCCACTTCGTGCCGGCGGCTTCCAGTACTTCGGTGGTGTCGATGCCCATGCGATCGAACATCAGAGCCAGTTCGTTGACGAACGAGATATTGATGTCGCGCTGAGCATTTTCGATGGCTTTGGCGGCTTCGGCCACCCGAATGGAGGGGGCTAGATAAATACCCGCCGTGATGATCGAGCCGTAGAGTTCGCCGAGGAATTGGGCGGTTTCGGGCGTAGATCCGGCTACGATCTTCAATATTTTCGTGAGCGTTCTTTCCTTATCGCCCGGATTGATCCGCTCCGGCGAGTACCCGCAGGTGAAGTCTTCGTTGAATGTCATGCCACTGCACTTTTCAAGAATCGGCACGCATTCTTCTTCGGTACAGCCCGGATACACCGTGGATTCATAGACGACCGTATCGCCTTTCTTGAGTAGGTTGCCCACCGTGGTGGACGCCTTCACGAGGTAGTCGAGGTCAGGCTTGTTGAACTGGTCGATGGGCGTAGGTACCGTGACGATAAATACCGTGCAGTCGCGCATGTCGTCGGTCTTGCTCGTAAAAGTAAGCTGAGCCGAGGCCAAAAGCTCCTCCTTATCGACTTCTCTGGTCAGATCGATCCCCTTGGACAACTGCCCGATCCGCTCTTCTTTCACATCGAAGCCCACAACCGGGTACTTGTTTCCGAAGGCCACCGCCAAGGGTAACCCTACGTATCCCAGGCCTATGATACCAATTTTTGCGGAGAAAATATCACTCATAAAAGTTACTAACGCTGGTTGCAGAATGGCAAATATAGGAGAAAGACTACACAAACCGAAGGACGATTTTAATTTTCAAGAAAGAAAACCACTATGAAAATAGTGAAACGAATATTACCGTTTACCGGCTGGTTTCTTAAAAATACCCTATTCCTCAGTTCGTAACGTCCTGATACAAATATGCGAAATTATGTCTGGGGAAATTGTTTAAGTTAGTCAACGGTAGCAAAACGAGCGTGCCATTTTGCTTTGTTTATTTGGTTTTTTACAATCGCCTGTTTGGTTCAAGTCTGTCCAATTGCAACTGATACCTACTAATCGGACTCATAAAATTTCACGTTGTTTTCGCGCAGAAAGTCTTTGATTACACTGACGTGGACGCAGCGGCCGACGTTCAGGAACGGGTAGTTGGAAACTCGCTGCTTCTTGTTGCCGATCATGACTTCTTTTTTGTGTTGATCGAAGCCCAGGTGCAGGTGAGCCGTGGACGACTGCATGCCGTACACGACCCCCCGCGTATCGAAGAGCGGGCCGCCGCTTTGTCCTCGCAGGCCGGGGGTACTTAGTTCGATGCTTTCAATGCGGCCCAGGCCGGGATCGCCCACGAGGCGGGTCACGATCCCATCGATGGGGAAACTCGGCGAATCGGCCCGGCCGGTCGTGTTCCATTCGATATCGTCGAGACTCTTATTGTAGTGGTAGTTCGAAAATTCGGGAAAAGGGTAGCCCAATCGGCAGAGGGTTTTTCCCTGTTTGACCTGAGTGCCATCGCGCAGAAAAACCGCCGGTTGGCCGTAGCGGGTAGACTGAAACCCTTCAAATTGGATGATCGCCAGGTCGGCCGTGGGGTGCAGGTGCATGGTGAGCTGCGTGAAATCCGAAACGGCGTTCATGAACGTAGACCGGAGGCGTACGATGGTATCTTCGGCCATCTTGTACTTTCCTTCCAGTCGCCGCAGGTGCAGCGCGTAGTTTTTTTCCTTTTCGAACGGGCGGGTTTCCGCCCTAAATTTCAGGAAATGGCTGTACAAAGTGTCACCCTGTTGAATGATGGCGGCTACATGCTTGCAGGTAACCGCAAACCCCAGTTCATTGACAAAGAAAAGCGTAGCCGTACCAGGAACAATTTCGCCCCCACCATAGTAGCGCGATATGAAATGAATGGGCCGCGTAAATTGATTGACGCGCTCGATGGCTTCTACGAACATGAAGAAGGGTTGAAGGGTTGAAGGGTTGAAGGGTTGAAGGGTTGAAGGGTTGAAAATTATAGATTACCAGTTTCTTGAACAACTAAACTTTAAACCTTTAAACCCTTCAACAATACTCAATTGTTTTCCTGCGCTCGCATAGTTACCACTGCTTCGGTTTGGTCCCAGCTCAGGATCATGTTGACACCTTCGGGACTCTCTTGAAAATAGATGGTAAAGTCTTCGGTCACGGGTGTCTTGACCCGAATGGGGACCGGGATGCGCGCCAAGTCTTTGCCATCATTATACTGTGTGCCCCATTGACCGGTTTCCTCGTTGAGCACAATCTGCCATTTCGCCGGACCGGGAATAGACCATAGCGAGTAGGTACCCGCCGGTACGGACGTATCGCCTACTTTGGTATCCTGCCCCAGCGTGAGCAAGGTGGCTTCGTTGGCGCCGGTTCGCCACACCTTGCCGTAGGGCACGAGGGCCTGGTCAGTTTCTCGGCCGAAGATCAGGCGACCCTTTTTGAGCGGTTGACAGTACTGTACTTTTGCGTAAAGTCCATCGCGGTCGTAGACGGCGGTCGCGGAGGGGCTGAAAGATTTGGTGTAGCTTTTTTGTCCGGCAAAAATGAGCACGACCACTAGCAGGCCGATGCCGGAAAAGAGAAGTAACTTTTTATTCATGGAAAGCAGCGTTTCCACAAATCTAGGAATTATTCAGGACAAACGATCCGGTAGAAGGTGTAGCTAACCGAAAAGCCAATGTAGTAGTACGTGTCCTTGGTGGTGGGGTCGGTTTGCTCGAGCTTGACGGTGGAGAGCGATGGGCCGCCCGCGTTGTCAAGGTAATCGGTGAAGGTTTTGCGAGTGCCGTATTCCAGCCCAATGCTCCACGGCCGGTTGATCAGGTACTTGACCCCGATGCCGTACGGAATCACGATTCCGGTGGTTTTGTAGTTGAGTGTCCTGGGGTTGGGATCGAAGCGCGAATAGGCCAATCCCGCAAAAACGTAGGGTGTCCAGTTGATCGCGTGGCGGGTTTCCTGGTAGTTCAGAAAATTGAACTCCGTCACCAAACTACCTTCCGACAGCTTGGTGTCGAACGACAGGTCGCGGACTTGCTGGAATGGATCTTTGCTAAATGCGTCGTCGCCGGTGATACTTCCGCGCATAACCTCGGCCCTGAATGTCACGGCCCGGCTGAGGTTGTAACGGAAAAACAAGCTACCACCCGGCTTCAAAAACCGGGGATTGAAAGCCGGGGCAATATCGCCCTTGTAGTTGAGCGCCCCCGCGCTCGCTCCGATCTCGATCTTCTGCGCCGCTAGCGCCGAAACAGAGCAGCCAAAAGGCAAAGAACAGAAGCCGAGTAAGGAGAAGAAATAGGTTTACGAGTTTAGAGTTGATGAGTCTATGAGTCTATGAGTTTATGAGTTGCTGTGAACCAGGATGTTCTGGCAGGCGAAGCATAAAGCAGGATCAGAAGAACGGTACAGCGTACCGAATTAATTTTCCACTATCAACTATCAATTACCTCAACGGTGGGCATTTGATCGGCGTACCCAATACGTAGACGAGGTGTATATTGCCGAGCAGGTAAGTATCTTTCAAATCGGGACTCGTACCGCGACGGTTGCCGGGATTGCCGAACTCGGTCTGCTGAATGGCAACGAACGGATCGAAGCCGGGATCGATGGGACCATACTCGTTGGTGATAAAACTACGCAGCACATTGGTGCGATCGCCGCCTTTGCGGGCAGCGGTGGGCTCGGCCGAACGGTTGGCAAACGCCCGCGCCTGATCGTTTTTTAGGATATTGGGATCGGCGTAAGCACCGTGTGCATCGTCGAGGTAGTCCGTCGTAGTGAACCGGAAACCGAGCTCGGCCGACACATCGAAGCGGGCGTTGATCTTGTAACGCACCCCTATGCCGATCGGAATGGCTAACTGAACCAGCGAGTACTCCTTTCCGCCGGGACTACCCTGTCCCTCGGTACCGAGCGGTTGCAATTCTTGCCAGCGGTCGCCCTCGAGATCGGGCACACGCGCCATGGGATTGTGCGCCACGGCGGCCAGGCCCAGGAAAACGTAGGGGCTGATCTGCGGACGACGGTCGTAGCTGCGGCTATCGGGAATAATCTTGTAGATGCCCGTCAGCGCAAACTCCTTCAGGTCGTTGCGGAAGTGCAAATTACGGGCAAACAAAAATTCGTTTTGTCCTTTGCGATTGGCGGTGTAGTCGTCGCCGGAAATGCGCGCATAAGTAAACGAAGCACGAGCGGCGATCCGATCCGTAAAATGGCGGGTGTAGTTGGCCGTAAAATTCCAGCGCATCATCCCGAAAGTAGAGGCCAGCGGCCGGCCGTAAGGTGCCAGGTCGCCGTAATAACTTGATGAGCCCGCGCCCACCGCCACCGTGGAATACGGCATGAAACTGCTTTTGAACTGTGCGCTCACATTTCCGCTTCCCAATACTACGGTAATCAGTACCATAGCTGCCCGTGCGGTTTTGCTGTATCTCTCAAAAATCATTCGCATAGTATATTGCCGCCTGCGGGCGGTTATTTTTAAATTGAAGGTCTTTTTCGGTATTTCTCCCTCACTAAACGGCCAGCCCGGCACTTTATTTGCTTGGGATCGGGATTTGTCCTTCCGCGTAGTCCTTCGAGCCCTGGGGTACTTTACATAACGCCGAAAGTTCTCTATTTTTACCGAATAAGCCATCCTATTTCGCCGCATGTTCGTCAGTCAGGGTCTCACGTTCTCCTATTCGCCCCAAAAAACTTTTGCATTTCCCAATTTTAGCTGCCCCGGTGGCGATGCCCTGCTGATCCTGGGCCAGTCGGGCAGTGGCAAAACGACTTTCCTGCATCTGCTGGCGCTCTTGCTCCCCCCCAAATCGGGCGAGATAAGCCTCGACGGACAGGCGTGGCAGGGACTTTCGGCAGCGGCTACCGCCTGGGTGCGCGCGCAGCAGCTTGGCATTGTTTATCAGCGCGCTCATTTTGTCAGTTCGCTCGATGTGCTGGACAATATTCTACTGGCCAACTACCTGGCGGACAAGAAACAAGATAAAAAGAAGGCACTCGACTTGGCTGAGAAGCTAGGCTTCAAGGCGCTTTTATCCCAAAAAACCCATCGGCTCAGCCAGGGCGAGCAGCAGCGGGTAAGCATCGCCCGGTCGCTTATGAACGATCCGGCGGTGATTTTGGCCGATGAGCCCACGGCCAGTCTCGACGATGTCAACTGCCGCCGGGTCGTGGCGTTGCTGCGCGAGCAATCCCAGGCGATCGGGGCGAGCCTGATCGTGGTCACCCACGATCAGCGGTTAAAGGATGAATTTTCCAACCGGATCGTACTTACCGACTAGCCTGGCAGCGGGAACGGTATTTGTACGCCTGGCTCTACCACTATATTCCACGCATGGCCTACCGCACGCTCGAACCTTACGACGCTTCTTCTCCCATTACTACATTTACCCTGTTCAAATTTGCCACCGGTCAAAAGTGGTGGGCATTTGGACAAATGGGGCAACGCCTTTTGCAGGACCCGCCCGGGGCTACCTTTGGCCGCATGTTGGGCTGCGGCCGCAACGGGTTCGACCTCACCCCCGACTTCGGACAGTACGTTTTTTTGGCGCAATGGAAAAACGACCGACAGGCCGACGCCTTTTTTGCTTCACCGCTTTTCTGCGACTACGTCGCCCGCGCCTCGGCGCACGACACGATCAAGATGGTACCCCTGCAAGCCCACGGCCAATGGGACGGTACGGAGCCATTTCCGGTTTCCCATCGGGCGCGTCAGGCGAGCAAGGGCCCGGTGGTGGTACTGACGCGGGCCAAGATCAATCTTGGAAAATTATGGGATTTCTGGCGTCATGTACCCAAAGCGCACGCTTCACTGGCCCGGTCGGAAGGCGCTTTGCTGGCGATGGGCATTGGCGAGAACCCCGTCACCCAGCAAGCTACCATCAGCGTGTGGGACAGCGTGAGTTCATTGAAGAAATTTGCCTACCAACAGCCCGGCCACAAGGAGATTGTGCAGAAAACCCGGCAGCGCGGCTGGTATCAAGAAGAGCTCTTCGCCAGATTCAAACCCGTGGCGGTGGAAGGATTCTTTGGGGGAAGGTTGACGGGGGAAGGGTGGAACGGCTGATTGTCGGCCATTTTTTTCAAAGTCCGTATTTCTCCAACCGACGGTACAGCGCGGCGCGGCTTAGGCCCAGTTCACGGGCGGTGTCGGTGATGTTGCCGTTGTAGCGTTTCAGTGCTTTCAAGATCATGTTTTTCTCCATGTCTTCCAGGTCGAAGGCTGTGGCGGAGGTGGCTTCCGCGTCAAGGCTTACATTTTTGAGGAACATGTCGTCGGGTTGCAGGATTTTCTCCTGAGACAAAATCACTGCCCGTTCGATGGCGTGCTGCAACTCACGGATGTTGCCGGGCCAATCGTACAATTGCATTTTTTTGAGGAGCGGCGTACCGATGCCAGTGACCGGACGGTTGTATTTTTTCCTAAATTCCTTCAGGTAGTATTCCGCCAGCGGGGCGATGTCGTCGGGCCGTTCGCGGAGGGGGGGCAGCTCCAGCTCGATGGTATTGATGCGGTAGAGCAGGTCCTGCCGAAAGTCGTTTTGCGCCACCATCTTCTCGATGTCGCGGTTGGTGGCGCACAGCAACCGCACATCCACCGACACGGGCTTGTTCGCTCCCACGCGCGTCACTTGCCGTTCCTGAATTACGGTCAGTAATTTCGATTGCAGGGCCAGCGGCAGATTCCCAATTTCGTCCAGAAAGATCGTGCCGCCCTGCGCTTCCTCAAACCGACCGGCGCGGTCGTCGCGGGCATCGGTGAAGGCGCCTTTCACATGGCCAAACAATTCGCTTTCAAACAGATTCTCGCTCAGAGCTCCCAAGTCCACGCAAACAAACGGTTTTTCGCCCCGGTGTGAGAGGTCGTGGATGTACCGGGCGAGTTGCGTTTTGCCCGTACCGTTGTCGCCCAATATGATGACATTGGCATCGGTCGGGGCCACCCGTTCGGCGGTATCGAGTACTTGGCGCATTGAGGCACTCTCGGCAATGAGATTGCTTTTGACCAGCTTGCGGTTGGCGGTATTTTCGGCATCTTGGTCGATGCCTTTCCCCTGCAATGCTTTTTCGAGCGTAGCGAGTAGCTTGTCGTTTTCCCAGGGTTTTAGCACAAAGTCGGTCGCGCCGGCCTTGATGGCCCGTACGGCCATCTCCACGTCCCCGTAGGCCGTGACCATGATGACGGTCATTTTCGGCGAGTGATCCAGGATGCGGTCGAGCCATTGAAAGCCTTCGCGCCCGCTGCTCACATCGCGCGTAAAATTCATATCGAGCAAGATGGCATCGTACCCGCCATTGTTGAGCAAGAATGGTATTTTCTCAGGATTCTTCTCAATGTCGACTTGCTTAAAATGGCGTTTCAGAAGTAGCTTGGCGGCGCTTAGTACATCGACGTCGTCGTCGACTATGAGTAGTTTGGTTTCGGAGAGTAGCATCGGGGGTTGTTAGGCGTTAGGTTGTTAGGTATTGGGTCGCTGGTTTCGGCGTAAGTGAAGAAAGTGGATATTGGCTTAAAGCAATTTCATGGCTTTGTTTTCACAATTTGTGAATAGGTTTGAAAACCTGGTACCCAACGCCCCAAAAACAAATAT
This sequence comes from uncultured Cytophagales bacterium, assembly GCA_963803495.1. GTDB lineage: Bacteria > Bacteroidota > Bacteroidia > Cytophagales > Spirosomataceae > Persicitalea. The sequence continues at coordinate 3,602,981 of CAWDMP010000002.1, read as the reverse complement.
TTCGCTAAAAACGGCATTCGCTAAGGTATCAACAAAGAAACGGTTAGAAAAACGGCTGATTGTCGCTACTGTCCGCTGCCGGACAAGGGTGTCCGATAATGAACACTAAACAATTTCTGACCAATTGGCTATTCACTGTAAATCAGAGTTTTAATAAACAGTCGGCCTTCTGGCATAGGGATTGAATGTACTTGAACAGACGCCGGAAAAAATCATCACCCAGCGCATTGTCCATTATCAATTGTTAATTATCCACTGAATAAATGGCTACCGATTTAAAACCATCACCCTTTGGCAAAATGCCGGACTCCACCCTCAGCCAATCCGGCATGGACAAGGGGAAGAAGAAAAAATTCTGGAACCCCAAGCGCATTGGGTACATTGTGGCGGGTACGCTGCTGCTGGCTTTCATACTGTACCAACTCATCTGGGCCGACAAACGTTCCAAGCTCAACGTTGAGCAGGACAAGGTAACGATTTCTACCGTCAGCCAGGGCGAATTCGATGAGTTCATCGTCGTGACGGGTGTCGTGCAACCGCTCAAGACCATCCAGCTCGACGCCATCGTGGGCGGCTACGTCACCCAGAAAATGGCCGAAGGCGGTAATATGGTGAAGGAAGGCGAGGTACTTCTGAAACTCGAAAACCAAAGCCTGAAACTGAACTTCCTGCAATCGGAAACCGAAGCCAGCCGCTTGGTGAACGACCTGCAAAACACCCGTCAGCGGCTGCGCGTCGAACGCTTCAACCTCCAAAAAACGCTCAGTGAACTGGACTTCCAGATCGCCCAGGCCAAAGATGCCCACGAGCGGAACGTGCAACTCTACCGCGACAAGGTGATTCCCGAGGCCGAATATCTCACGACCAAGCGCGACTACGAGCGCCTGACGCAGCAGCGTACTATCGAAGTCGAGTCGCAGAAGTACCAGGAAGAAAACGCCAAGATGCAGATTTCGCAGTTGGAAGGTACCTTGGCCAATACGCAGAAAGAACGTAGCCCTCTGGCGGCAGACGCTGGACAATCTGGTCGTGAAAGCACCCGTGCGTGGACTGCTATCTTCCATGAATGTGGAAGTAGGCTCCAACATCAATCAGGGCCAGAATATCGGTCAGATCGACGACCTCGACGGCTTCAAGATGCGCGTCGATGTGGACGAACACTACATTTCCCGGATTTTCGTCGGCCTGGCCGGCAGCATGGATTTCGACGGACAGCCCTACGGCCTGGAAATCGTGAAAATCTATCCCGAAGTACGCAGCGGCCGTTTTGAGGTCGATATGCGCTTTGCAAAGGGGGCTCCCGAACGCATCAAGCGCGGACAATCGGCCCCGATTCGCCTCCAACTCGGCCAACCCTCGAAGGCTACCCTCCTACCCGTCGGCGGCTTCTTCTCCGATACAGGCGGCAACTGGGTGTACATCGTGGACGAAAGCGGCAACCGGGCAAGTAAGCGGAATATCACGCTGGGTCGGAAAAATCCTGAGTTTTACGAGGTTTTGGAAGGTCTCAAACCCGGTGAGAAAGTCATTACCAGTTCGTATGAGAATTTCGGTGATAATGAAGTACTCGAATTTTGAACCGCAAAGACGCGAGGGCGCGAGGAAAAAACCTTGCGCCTTAGCGTCCTCGCGGTAATCTCTTTAACCTAATAAAACCAAACGCAAAAAATGCTTGACATCAAGAACCTCCAAAAAGTATTCTCCACCGAAGAAGTGGAAACGACGGCCCTCAACGGTATCGACCTTGCCATCAAGGACGGCGAATTTGTCGCCATCATGGGGCCCTCGGGCTGCGGCAAGTCGACGCTACTCAACATCCTGGGTTTGCTCGACAACCCCAGCGAAGGCTCCTATGGGTTCTACGAAACCGAGGTGGCCGATATGTCCGAAAGGCAGCGGGCGCAGATTCGCAAGGGCAACATCGGTTTCGTGTTCCAGAGCTTCAACCTGATCGACGAACTCACGGTGTACGAGAATGTGGAACTACCCCTGCTCTACCTCAACACGCCCCCCGACGAGCGCAAGCAGCGTGTGGAGGCGGCCCTCGAGCGCATGAGCATGATGCACCGCCGCAACCACTTCCCGCAGCAGCTTTCCGGTGGACAGCAGCAGCGCACGGCCATCGCCCGCGCCGTGGTCGCCACACCCAAGATCATCCTGGCGGATGAGCCGACGGGTAACCTGGACTCCAAAAACGGCGAGGAGGTGATGAACCTTCTCAAGCAGCTCAACGAAGGCGGCACAACCATCATCATGGTGACGCACTCGCCCTACGACGCAGGCTTTGCTCACCGGACTGTGAATTTGTTTGATGGGAAGGTAGTGACGGAGAAGGTGCATATTTAGGAAGTAAGAAGAAAGATTGGAGGATATTATCGATGATGATGCCCTCCTTTTTTACTTCTTCATCTTCTAAAAGCGGTTTTAGAAAACTTTAATTGGCCAAATAGATTTACCTACCTTATGAGAATTTTACCCCTTTTATTGATCGCTATTCTATCCTGCAATGCCAGCGCCCAAAAGAATAGTCGCACCGAATACAAGGCATTGCGTGGTAGTGGGTACATAATGCACGAAAGTCGAACGGTCAAACCTTTCAAGTTCATTGAAATCGATCAGTTTCCAGCCGAATTCATTGTTGAGGTTGGCGGTTCGGAACACTTGATTGATATCGCTATCGATGACAATTTTGTCCCATATCTTCAAATTTCAAACGAGGGAAATATTCTGAAACTTTCCCTCAAAGAGCCAAGTGGCTCTCTTTTCTGGATTAGCAAAAGTAATATGCGAATCCAGATCAGTACACCTACCCTGTCGGGATTAAGAAACGGTTCGAACGGAAATGTAGAAGTGAGCGGTATAGCAACCGAAAACTTCACACTGACAAACGATGCTAATGGAGACATATCATTGACGGGAAAGGTAGACCAATTTGACTTGAATAGTTCGGCAAACGGTAACGTCACCGCAGACCAATTGTTGGCGCAGACAGCCAACGTCATAGTTCGAGCTAACGCTGATATTCGTATCAATGCGGAGCAAGTCAACGTGGTAAAGAATGGAAACGGCTCTATTACCAATCTGGCAAACGAAAAAAGAAATGTAGGAAGCAGTCAAATCAAAAGTAGGGGGCAGACTCAGCGTGAGATTAAATTCCAGTTTCAAAACAATAGTCTGCTTCCCCGCAAAGTGACGTTAGTTTCTTACAAACCTAGCGAAACAGGGAACGGTACGGAAAGTTTCATGATGGCTCCGTTCGCGACACGACAAAAAAAGTACCCTATCGGAACGGTCATTTATGTTGCCGATAGTAAGCAAACTAATTCAGTAATGCGCGGTAAAAGATTGACTGATCGCCCGTTCCTCACTGTAAGTGTTCGCGACGAAGGCCGCACGGTGAAGCTTAACAAATAACCCTAAACTCCTTCGAGTTATGCTTACCAACTACTTCAAAATCGCCTGGCGAAATCTGCTGCGCAACAAAGTGTATTCGGCTATCAATATCATCGGACTGGCGCTCGGTTTGGCTTGTAGTCTATTGGTAGGACTTTGGGTATTGGACGAACTGACTTTTGACCAGCACCATCAGAATACGGAGAAGATCTTTCGTACGAATCTGCATATCAAGTGGTCGGATAACGAGTTTCGGTTGCGCGACACCCCGCCGCCGCTTGGCCCGGCGCTGCAACAGGACTATCCCGAGGTACTGAATACGCTGAGAGTTAAAAGGGTCGATGCAACGCTATTCCAGACGGGTAACAAGTCGCTGTACGCGCCGAAGGTTATCTACGCTGATTCCAGTCTATTTTCCTTTTTCGATTACGTTTTTATCGAAGGTAATCCGCAAACCGCTCTATCGACTCCCAACGGGATCGTGCTGACAGAAAAGCTGGCGGCCGATTTGTTCGGCGAAGAAAAAGCGAAACTGGGCCAAACGGTGATGGTGAAAGAAAGTACCCCATTTACCGTCACAGGGGTCATAGGCGATCCGTCCGTCAACCATCATCTGGATTTCGCCGCTGCCATGCCCTACGCCAATCTTGCCGTGAGTCAGGTGAATCTGCGTTCGTGGGACGATTTCAATTCTGCGACTTACCTGATGCTCAGCGATGAAAGCGATGGATCGAAATTGGAAGGCAAAATGACGGCTTTCTACCAGAAATACATCGCCCAGGCGATTGGTGACGAGGGTGACGAGGATGTTTTGTTCGACATAACATTTCAGCCGATGGCTGCCATCCACTTGCATTCCTCGCACCTGATGGGGGAAGAAAATGGGGGTAGTTTGGGCTACGTGTACGTATTTTCGGCGGTAGGGTTATTCATCCTGCTGATCGCCCTGTTCAACTACGTCAACCTGGCTACGGCCCGCTCCACCAACCGAGCCAGAGAAATTGGGGTTCGCAAAGCCGTTGGTTCCCAACGATTTCAGTTGATAGGACAGTTCATGGCTGAATCGCTGCTTATGACTTGCCTGGCCATGGTAGTGGGGCTGGTGTTATTGTACGCGCTCCTGCCTGCTTTCAACTCACTGGCCGACAAATCGCTTTCTTTGTCCATTTGGCATGGTCCCATTTTGCTCGCGTTGGTGGGCCTGACCCTCCTGATTGGCATTTTGAGCGGTCTTTATCCTGCCTTCGTTCTCTCACGCTTCAAGGCGGTAGATGTCTTGAAAGGCAACCTACTGGGGGCAGGTAGGGGCGTATTCCTGCGACAATCGCTGGTAGTGGCACAATTTGCCATTTCCATCATAATGATCGTCGGCACGATGCTGGTGTACCGTCAATTGCAATTCATGCGGCACACCGGACTGGGTTTCAATCAGGAGCAGGTACTTGCCTTTTCACTCAAAAGCCCTTCGTCCCAGCAGTCTGCCGCTGTCCTGAAAAGCGCGTTGTTGCAAAACCCGGCCATCGAGAACGTGAGCCTTACCAATGGCTCCATTGGCAAGGAGATGAATAGTCTCATGTCATTCATCTTTTACCGGGAAGGGGCCAAACAGGACGTTATTACCGAATATTTCGATGTGGACGAGGATTTCCTGGATGTATTGAATATCGGCCTGGCAGCGGGGCGCGACTTTGCCCCGGACTCGCCTGGTGACTCGACCCAGGCGGTATTTGTCAACGAGGCTATGCTCCGGCGGCTGGGCTGGAAAGACCGCACGGACGGGCTGGTCGAAGTGAACAAGAAAAAAGTACCCATTACCGGGGTGATTAAAGACTTTCACCTTCGCTCGCTGCACCACAAGATCGAGCCGCTGGTACTGAGGTTTGCGCCGAAGAAGGGAAGCAGTCTCCTGGTTAGGATTGCGCCAAAAAATATCCCCTCGACGCTTTCTTACGCAAAAAAACAGTTTGAGAAGGTGAATCCCGGTAAACCTTTCGAATACACCTTTCTGGATGAAACTTTCGACCGACAGTACCACGCCGATGAGCAAAAGGGAAACCTCTTTCTTAGCTGTGCAGGCATCGCCATTTTCATCGCCTGCCTTGGTCTCTTCGGCCTAGCCACCTTCACCGCCGAGCAGCGCACCAAGGAAATCGGCGTTCGGAAAGTACTTGGCGCGAGCGTCGCCAGCATCGTTACTCTGCTTTCCAAAGATTTCCTAAAACTGGTACTGATTGCCATCGTCATCGCTTCGCCCATCGCCTGGTACGCCATGAACGAATGGCTGGCGGATTTTGCCTACAAGATCGACATCGAGTGGTGGTACTTTGCTCTGGCGGGGGTACTTGCGGTGGGGATTGCACTGCTGACGGTAAGTTTCCAGAGCGTGAAGGCGGCACTGATGAGTCCGGTGGAGAGTCTGAGGAGCGAGTAGAAGGCACTCAATCCAATTAAAACATTTTCATTCAAAACTTCAACCAATGCTCACCAACTACCTCAAAATCGCTTGGCGTAATCTGTTGCGCAACAAAACTTTTTCAGCCATCAACGTGCTTGGGTTGGCCGTCGGAATGGCTTCCAGCCTGCTGATTATCGAGTACGTGAGTTTTGAGCGTAGTTATGATTCGTTTCACTCGCAGGCACCCGATATCTATCGGCTGCAGTACAATCAAGCAAAACAGGACGGAACGCTGACCGCTAAGGCTACTGCGCCGGCATCCGTTGGGCCAGCTATGGCCAGTGCGTTTCCCGAGATTTCTTCTGTCGTGCGATTCCATCGAACCGAAGCCCTGTTGAGCCACGAAACTAAGGGTCAAAAGCAACTCTTTCGGGAAGATAATATCGTGATGGCCGATCCGAATTTTCTGACCTTTTTTACATTCCCATTGCTACAAGGCGATCCGGCCAGCGCCTTAAACGAGCCAAAGTCGATGGTTATTAGCCAGAAACTTGCCCAGAAGTACTTTGGCTCCCAAGATCCAATTGGCCAGACGCTAAAAATGACGGGTGGTTACGGTGACTGGACTGGCAGCAACTACGAAGACGTCAGCTATTTTACGGTCACAGGCGTCCTTGCCCCGATTCCAGCTAACTCGCATCTTTCAATCGACGCGTTGGTGTCGTTTCGGCTGCTTTCTCGCGGTGAAGCCGAGTTGTCGAACTGGGGAGATAGTTTTTATACCTACGCAACGCTCGGGCCGGGTACTTCAGCTGAACTCTTAGAAAGTAAATTGCCGGAATTTGTTGCCCAAACACTTGGCGAATCCCCCAAACGCGAACTACTGCTACAACCTCTCACGAACCTTCACCTGGACTCCAACTTGATCGGGGAAATTGGCCCGATGGGCAGCAGACTAATGGTGTCGGTGCTACTGGTAATCGCTCTCTTTGTGTTTTTGATTGCCTGGATAAATTACCTTAACCTGACTACGGCCCGCTTCAACGAGCGAGCCAAAGAACTAGGGGTAAGAAAAATGACGGGGGCGTCTCAGTTCGACTTGTTCTGCCAGCATCTGCTGGAAGCACTTCTTCTGAATGGATTAAGTCTGATCCTGGCACTTGCTTTGGTGGAACTCGTTCAGCCCCTCTTCAACGAGTTGTCGGGCCTGCAGCTTACGCTCCAGGTTTTGGCGGATGGATCGTGGCTTCTTCTGTGCGCCTCTATCTTCGCTGGGGGTATACTGCTATCGAGTTTATATCCCTTTCTATTCAATTCCTCCTTCAAGCCAGCAGCAGTACTACGCGGCCGCTGGCTACACTCGGAACTCAATTTAGGACTTCGAAAAGGGTTAGTCGTCTTCCAGTTTTTACTTTCCGTCATCATGATCGCCGGTTCACTGGTTATGTACCGACAACTTTCCTTCATGCAGGCGTACGATATTGGAATCAACGTAAATAAGCTTCTTGTACTCGATGGCCCATTGAGTAACGATTCCAGCTATAGTACCAAGATGAACAGGTTCAAAGCAGATGTGATGCAACTGTCATCCGTACAAGAGTTTGCGGCAACCAACTCCATTCCCGGTAAAGTCCATTAGGGGGTATTCGGAAGCTGGCTATGTTCGGAGGCTCGATCAGAACGCCGACGAAGCATCAGGACGCTACTATTTTTCGAAAGTCGATTATAATTTTCAAAAAACGTTCGATGCCCATCTGGTTGCCGGGCGCTGGTTTTCAAATAAATACGAAACCGATGCTGTTCCCTGGAATTCGGTAGTTATCAACGAAACTGCCGCCCGACTACTGGGTTTCGACGACCCCGCTTCGGCTGTGGGCCAGCCGATCAATTACCGTGTCCAAAGCACCCCGACGATCATTGGCGTGATGAAGGATTACCACCACCTTTCGCTCAGGAATACCATCGACCCGATTATTTTTGAATTGAGTGCTACACCCGAAGGCTACTATGCTCTCAAACTGGGGTCCGCCGATATATCCCAGACGATGACGTCCATTCAGCAGCTTTGGGAAGCCACTTTTCCGGCCAACCCTTTTTCCACCTTTTTTCTCGATGATTATTTCAATCGACAGTATCAGTCCGATCAAAGATTTACACTCTTAGCGAGTTTCTTTGCATTGCTGGCAATTGCTGTGGCCTCATTAGGATTATGGGGGTTGGTCTTGTTGATGACGGCGCAGCGCACCAAAGAAATCGGCGTCCGCAAGGTACTTGGTGCGAGCGTGGCCAGCATCGTCGCGCTGCTGTCCAAAGATTTCCTGAAACTGGTACTCATTGCGATCATCATCGCCTCACCCATTGCCTGGTATGCCATGAATCAGTGGCTGGCGGACTTTGCCTACAAGATCGACATCGAGTGGTGGTACTTCGCCATGGCGGGCGGGCTGGCCGTAGGCATCGCCCTGCTGACGGTGAGCTTCCAGTCAGTGAAGGCGGCGCTGATGAATCCGGTGGAGAGTCTTCGTTCAGAATAGGTGACGTTTATCTTGGGGTCGAAGGGTCAATCGGCGTTCCAGGCTGATCTTTCGACCAGAACAAAAAATTAAACCCGCGCACCGTCCCCCATTTTGCCTTTTAACCTTTCAACCAAAAAAAGCCATGCTTTCCAACTACTTGAAAATCGCCTACCGGAATTTAATCCGTGACAAACACTTCTCCCTGATCAACGTGGCGGGGCTGGCCGTCGGGATGGCTGCTACCTTGCTGATTTTGCAATACGTAAATTTTGAAAGGAGCTACGACCGCTTTCACACCAAATCCGACCGCATCTTTCGGGTAAAAACGGATCGGTACGAGAAGGGCGTACTTTCCACCGAGTGGGCGGGAGGACCGTTTGCCGTGGGCAATCACATGAAAGACGCCCTGCCCGAAGTGGAGGAGTATGTCAAAGCGTATATGCTGGGACGCCTCGAATTGGAAGCCAATGAAAATCCAATCAAAGTGGAACGGGGCGCTTTCGCCAGTGAGGCTTTCTTCCGGATGTTTTCGTACTCCCTCCTAAGCGGCGATGCGCAAACGGCCCTGAACGAACCCAATACTATGGTGATTTCCGAGTCTTTGGCCCGACGGTTGTTCGGCAGTAACGATCCCATGGGACGAACCATCTTGTGGAGACGGGAGTTTCCCCTCAAGGTGACGGGCGTTTACCGGGATTTCCCCGGCAACACGCACCTGCAGGCCGAATACCTGGTGTCCTTCGAAACTTTCAAGAGGCTGGCGAACCCAGAAAATGACCCCGAAGGTAGTCTAGATGACGCTTGGAACCGCGACGGTTGCCTCACCTACCTTTTGTTGAAAGAAGGGACAAATCCCCAGAAACTCGAAGCTAAGTTTCCCGCTTTCATCGCCAAAGCCCAGCCCGAAACGGTGACAGGGTCGTACGGTATGGCCTTTTTCCTGCAATCCTTGCCCGACATCCATTTGTATTCCCACTACATGATGGAGGCCGGCCCGAACGGCGACGGCAAAGCGGTGTACATTTTGCTGGCCGTAGCCCTGTTTATCATTCTGATTGCCTGGGTAAACTACGTCAATCTGGCTACGGCGCGCGCCATTCGCCGGGCGCGGGAAGTGGGGGTGCGGAAGGCGGTTGGGTCATTCCGAAGCCAACTCGTTTCGCAATTCTTGCTCGAGTCGGCTCTGCTCAATTTCGTTTCGGTCGTGGCCGCCTGCCTCATCGTGGCCGGCTCCCTGCCTTTGTTCAATCATTTCACGGGCCAGAGCCTGACCTATTCCCTTTTTGGCTTTCCACAATTCTGGTTGGGCCTAAGCGTCATGTTCATCATGGGTACGGTGCTTTCGGGCGCTTATCCGGCCTTCGTCCTGTCGGGGTTCAAGCCTACCGAAGTACTCAAGGGTGGTGCTTCGGGCCGTGGAGAAGGTGCCGTTCTGCGCAAATCGCTGGTAGTGGTGCAGTTTGCCGCCTCGGTGTTCCTGCTGGTGGGTACCATCACCGTTTTCCGGCAGGTGCAGTTCATGCGGAGCCAGGCTTTGGGCCTCGACATCGACCAGACCCTGGTAATCACTAAACCCGCCAATGACTCCACCCGCGTATCCCGGACCAAAGCCTTCAAGGAAGAACTCATGCGGCAGTCGATCTTCAAAAGTGCTACCGTTTCTGGTTCGATTCCGGGCGAGAAAGTGGAGTTCAACGCCGGAGGGATTCGACTGGAAAGCGCCCCCGAAAATACGGGTAAACAGTACCGGGTCATTGGGATAGATTACGATTACATTCCTTCGTTTGGCTTGAAGCTGATCGCCGGACGTAACTTCGATGACGCATTGGGTGAAAAAGATGGCGTAGTTTTCAACCGAAAGGGTATCAAGCAATTGGGGTTCGACGATGTCGAAAAAGTCTTGGGTGAAAAGATCAATTTTTGGGGCGATGTACTTACCATCGTTGGCGTTGTTGAGGATTTCCACCAGGAGTCGCTGCGCGAGGCTTACGAACCACTCATTCTACGGTTAGACCCCGGCGTAAACGGTGCCATCTCGCTCAAATTGAACACAAAAAAAGCCGACGAGGCAGTAACGGCCGCCAAGAAAGCTTGGGCGCAGTTCTTCCCGGAGGAGGCTTTTGAGTACGCTTTCCTGGATGAAAAATACGACAAGCAGTACCAGGCCGACGAGCGCTTCGGACAAATCTTTGGTTTTTTCGCCCTGCTGGCCGTGCTGGTTTCGTGTCTTGGACTGCTGGGGCTGTCGGCATTCGTCACTTCACAGCGAACCAAGGAGATCGGTATTCGGAAAGTACTGGGCGCGTCGGTAGCCAGCGTCACGAGCCTGCTGGCCAGGGACTTTCTGGTGTTGGTCGTCCTGGCCATCGTCATTGCTTCGCCGGTCGCCTTGTATCTGATGAATCAATGGCTGGACAACTTCGCATTCAGCACCACCTTGCCGTGGTGGGTGTTCGCTGCTGCTGGCCTAGCTACGCTAGTAATCGCGTTGCTAACGGTAAGTTTCCAGGCCGTGAAGGCGGCGTTGATGAATCCGGTGGAGTCGTTACGGAGTGAGTAAGGGTTTGTACTTCTGCTCGAACTCTTCGTAGGTAGGTACCGAAACAGGAGGAAAACTGTTAATAGATAAAGGGCGAAAATGGCGGTCATTGCTGATAATGTGGTCGGACTGGCTGGCTAAGTAGCAATCAACAAATTTATTATCGTCGGCGTCCGATTCGATAAGTTGCCAGAAAAAGGAGGGGTCAACCTGGACTACATTTGGAAGAAGCAGGAGGTAGTCGAGTGTGGCGTCCGTCCGGTCGAGACCATAGCGAGGTACAATCTGCTCGGCGTATTCGGTTAGAAGGTCATTGGACACAGCCAGTTCGTAGCTACCTACAAGGAGACTCTCATACAACCAATGGTACTTGTACTGAGGGGCCAGCGACACCATAAATACATTGGTATCCAGTACCAGGCGCAGCTTACTCATTCAGCCAGCGTTCCAGGTCGGCTTCGCTGATTTGTTTTTCCTCGACGGCCTGGCCGATTTTGCCGATGAGCTTGTCCGAAAAGTAGTTGGCCAAGAGTTTTCGCACTGCCAGTAAATCGGCCTCGCTGGGTTGAAAGGAGTACACTTTCAGGAGGTCAAGTTGGAGAGAACTTAGTTTTTGATTTTCCATATTCTACGCCTGTTTTTTCAAAGATAACAAAAATAAAAATCCATGCTCACCAACTACCTAAAAATCGCCTGGCGCAACTTGTGGCGTAACAAACTGTATTCTCTGATCAACGTCGGCGGACTGGCCGTCGTGCTGGCCGTAAGCACCCTGTTACTTTGGTGGATCAAAGATGAATTTAGCTACGACCGCTTCCATACCGACGCCGACCGCATCTATCGGGTGAACGCGCACATCGGAAAAGGAACGGACGAGCGGCACATCTCCCTGACCCCGGCTCCCATTGCCGTCGCCAGCCAGGAGAATGTGCCGGGCGTCGAGGCGGCGGTGCGGCTAACGGGCCTGTGGGAATTTAACAACTTCCGGGTCGGTGACCAGCTATTTGCCGAGAAAAAGGAAACGCTGGGCTACGCCGACGAGAACTTCTTGACTGTTTTTGATGGATTCAAGGTCATTGACGGGAGCGCGACCAACCCTTTTCCGGCGCCGAACGCGGTGGTGCTGACCGAGACGCTGGCCCGCAAGTACTTCGGTACGTCCGATGCCGTCGGTAAAACCTTCACGTCAGTAGATACTAAACAAACCTTCACGGTGGGGGCGGTTCTGACCGACATTCCGGACAACTCGTCCGTTAAATACGAAGCCTTTTTTCCGATGAGCCTTTACGCGCGTAGCTTCCAGGGAAACGGCGAGTGGAATACAATGGATGAGGACTGGGGCAATTCCCTGTTCCAAACCTACGTTCGGCTGTCGCTCAATACCGAAGCCAATCAAGTGAGCCAAACACTTACGGCTCTTCAAGCGCAGCAACGCCAAAACGTAGACCTGACCAACCTGAGTGAATTTCAACTCCAACCGTTTCCCTCCGTTCATCTCGAACGGGCCGACGGCACGAGTCCGGCGATGAAGCAGATCAAGGTGCTGGGTCTGGTCGCACTGCTGCTGCTGAGCATCGGTTGCATCAACTACGTGAACCTCACAACGGCCCGGGCGGCACGGCGGGCACCGGAAGTGGGCGTTCGCAAAATCATGGGGGCGGAGTTCGGGCAACTATCGCGACAGTTATTGCTAGAGTCGCTGCTGCCGTTGGGAATAGCCCTGACGCTGGCGGTTTTGCTAGCGTTCGCTTTGGTCCCGTTCTATCAAGAGATGTCCGGTAAAACATTACAACTATCGTTGCTCGACCCTCATTTGTGGTTGCTACTGCTGAGTACGCTGGCCGTTACGCTGCTGGCGGCGGGCCTGTATCCGGCCCTGACCATTGCCTCCTTCAAGCCTGTTCGTTCGTTGCGGGGTACTGTGGGCCGTCCCGGTGCGGTAGGGGTGAGGAAGGTGTTTGTCGTCACGCAGTTTGTGCTTTCGACGGCACTTATCGCAGGTACGCTCGTGATCGGTCAGCAGCTACGGTTCATTCAGGAACGCGACCTCGGCTTCGACAAGTCGCACATTTTTACGTTCAATGCCAACGGCGATCCTCGGCCCTACCAACGCGAACTTTCGCAGGAAAGCAGCGTGCAGTCTGCCACCACTTCTTCGAACGACCTGTTCCAGATCGGCGGTACAGCGAGCGATGCGGACTGGCCCGGCAAAGATCCCGACCGCGTGTTCTCGATCGGACTGCTGGGCGTTGATCCCGATTTCATCCCAACTTATAAAATGCAGCTCGTGGCCGGACAAAATTTTAGCGGCACCTCGGCCGATTCGACGGCCGTGCTGCTAAACGAAACGGCCGTAAAGCAGATGGGGCTTGAGAACCCGGTCGGCCAGCGCTTTTCCGTGCAGGGAACCGAGGGGCAGATCATCGGCGTAGTCAAGGATTTCGACACAGAATCTATCCGTTCGCAGGTGCGGCCGCTGGTCATGTACAGCTTTCCCGAATACAATGCCGTCGTACACGTCAAGACCACGGGACAGCGGGCGGCGCAGGCCATCGCCGCCGCCGAACGGCTTTGGCAGCGCAACAATCCGGGGTTTCCGTTCGAATACTCGTTTGTAGACCAGACTTACGACCGCTTGTACCGCTCGGAACAGCGCACCGGGCAATTATTCAATTTCTTTGCTGGATTGGCTATTCTGATTTCCTGCCTGGGGTTATTTGGCCTGGCCGCCTTTACCGCCGAAACCCGCACCGAAGAAATCGGTATCCGTAAGGTACTGGGCGCGTCCGTCGCCAGCATCGTCGCACTACTTTCCAAGGACTTTTTAAAACTGGTCGTAGTCGCCATCGTCATCGCCAGCCCCATCGCCTGGTACGCCATGAATGCGTGGCTGGCGGATTTTGCCTATAAAATAAATATCGAGTGGTGGTACTTCGCCCTGGCGGGCGGGCTGGCCGTGGGCATTGCGCTGCTGACGGTCAGTTTCCAGTGTGTAAAGGCGGCGTTGGCGAATCCGGTGGAGTCGTTGCGGAGCGAGTGAACGGATTTCAATTAGAACTAACGGAAAACCTCTTTCAGCGGCAATTCTATGCCCGTGACGGAGTCAATAAGCGTAGTGCTGGATGTAAAGAAATTATATTCACCAACTTCGGAGTAAACAGCAATTGCTTGAAGGCTCGGTATTACTAGCCAGCAAGAATGAATACCTGCCCCAAAATATCGCTCAAATTTGGCGAGTATGTCATCATTAGACTGGGAAGCAGAAACTATTTCTATAGCCGTGATAGGCATCTCCTCCATTGAAGAACTGTCATGAAGATAATCGATTTGCATCTTAGAATAAATCGCAATATCAGGAACGGTATCGGGGCGTGCTGGCATAGTGAGACTCAATTCCGAGAAAAAGGAGTACGTATCTCGATAACGGATATTTAATTCAGTAATCAAGTAGCCCTGAATAATAGAATGGTTTCTACTTGGCATAGGCTTTCCCCTTTCAATTTCGTATTGAGATGTTCCGGTATCGATCAGTTGTTCCATACTTCTATCTGGATTCTTTTTTCAAAGATAACAAAAATAAAAGGCCATGTTCACCAACTACCTCAAAATCGCCTGGCGGAATTTGCTCCGCAACAAGCTCTTCTCCGGGCTCAACGTCATCGGGCTTTCGGTGGGGCTGGCCTGCTGTATGCTATTGATGCTGTACATCCAAAGCGAGCTTTCTTTCGATCTGCACCATCGGTACCCCGACGATCTGTACCTGATCAATAGCGAAGCAATTTCTGCCGCCGATGGGCGGGAAGAATTCCCTATGCTATCGGCTCCTTATGCCCAAGCGATCAAGGCTGAATATCCCGAAATAGCGCAAGTCACCCGGCTTTGGGTAAATGTGATCGAGGACAAAACCTTACTGAGCGTGGGGCAGCAGCGAGCGGGGCCGACAATTCCTTTTACGAAACCAAAGGCTATCAGGTCGATTCTACATTTTTCGATGTGTTCACTTACGCTTTCCTGGAAGGTGACGCCAGAACGGCCCTGAACGATCCGCATTCGGTGGTGCTTTCGGAAGAAGTCGCCCGCAAGTTGTTTGGCGATAGTCCGGCCCTGAACGCGACGATCAAGGTAGGCGGAACGACCGGATTTGGCGAAAACTTCAAGGTCACGGGTGTGTTCAAGGACGAAAGTGCGCGATCGCATATCGATGCCCGCTTTTTCGTCCCGCTGTCGGCGGGCTGGGTGGCCGGATTCATCCGAGACCAGCCCGTCACTTACACGGGCAACAATATGTTTTATACCTACGTCAGATTGGAGCCTGGTTCTGATGCCCGAAAATTTGACCAAAAACTGACGGCCTTCATGGATAAGTACGTCAGGAAGAGTCTACAGGAGGCGGGTTTCGACAAGCGGATTTTCCTTACGCCCGTGCAGGACCTTCACTTGTACCGCGAAATCGACACCATCGTAACGGCCACCAGCAGCACAAAGTACTTGTATATCCTGGCTTCGATTGCGCTTTTTATCCTGCTCATTGCCTGCATCAATTTCATGAATCTGTCCACGGCCCGCTCGATAAAACGGGCGGCGGAGGTAGGGATGCGGAAAGTGCTGGGAGCCGGAAAACGAGGCCTGATCGGGCAGTTTCTGGGCGAGTCGATGGTGTTGACCTTGGTATCGCTTTTGGTGGCCATGATGCTGGCGGTACTGCTGCTGCCCACGTTCAATCAGTTGACCGACAAATCATTGCAATTAAATGATCTGCTTAGCCCCTGGACGGTGGCGGGTTTTGTGGCTTTGGCCTTGGTTACGGGATTGCTGGCTGGAAGCTACCTGGCTTTTTACCTGTCGGTTTTCAATCCGCTGGACGTATTAAAAGGCAGGTTCGTGAATTCGGCCTCCGGCATTGGTTTTAGAAAAGTGTTGGTGGTGTTTCAGTTCATGATTTCCATTGGGCTGGTCGTCGCCACAGTGGTGATTTATCAGCAGATGAATTTTCTGCAAGAAAAGCCCCTCGGTTTTGACAAAGACCAGCAAATCGTCATTCCCCTCCACGGCAACGATTACTCGACGGCCAGAGATGAATTAATACAAAATAGCCGCATTTCCGGGGTGGCGGGAACCGACTATTACCCCGGCATCGCTAACCCAACGACTATGAGCCTGTACCGGGCTGACCAGTCGGTCGATGACCTCCAACAGGTCAGCACCAATCGCGTGTCGCCCGAATTCATGAAGACGATGGGGTTTGAACTTGCCGCCGGAAGGATGTTTTCGGGGGAATTTCCGGCCGACACGGCCAACCGAATTGTGGTAAATGAGGCTATGTTGCGGAAGTTTTCCATTCCGCTGGAAAAGGCCGTCGGGCAAAAACTCAACTTCGATTGGCAGGGAAATACCATCCCGTACGAAGTGGTAGGCGTGCTGAAAGACTTCCACTACCAAGATTTGCACAAGTCGATCGAACCCTACGCTTTCACACTGAACCTAAAACCGTGGTTCAATTACGCAGTGGTGCACGTAAACACGGCCGACGTAAGCGGCGCCCTCCCTTCGATGGCAAAAACGTGGAAAGAGTCGTTTCCTAACCAGCCGTTCGAATACAGTTTTTTGAACGATGATTTTCAACATAAACTACCAGTCGGACGCCCGCACTTCGCGAATCGTCAACGTCTTTACGCTGATTTCGATTCTGATTTCCTGCCTGGGACTATTCGGATTAGCGGCTTTCGCGGCCCAGCAGCGCACCAAAGAAATCGGCGTCCGCAAGGTACTTGGCGCGAGCGTCGCAAGTATCGTCGCGCTTCTTTCCAAAGACTTCCTGAAACTGGTACTTATCGCCATCGTCATTGCCAGCCCTATCGCCTGGTACGCCATGAACGCCTGGCTAGCGGACTTTGCCTATAAAATAAATATCGCGTGGTGGTACTTTGCCCTGGCAGGTGGGCTGGCCGTGGGTATCGCGCTTCTGACGGTAAGTTTCCAGAGCGTGAGGGCGGCGTTGATGAATCCGGTGGAGAGTTTAAGGAGTGAGTAGTATCAATTCAATTCTAAACGATAGACGGTTATGGTTAGGAACTATTTCAAAATCGCCTGGCGGAATCTGCTCCAACAGAAACTGTACAGCGCAATCAACATTGGTAGTTTGTCCGTGGCGATCGGTGCGGCCCTACTGATCATGATGTGGGTGCAGAACGAGTTGCGGTTCGACCAGGATCAGCCCGCCGCCGAGCGGGTGTTCCTGGTAAAAAATGAGTTACGGACAACCGCCGACGAAAGTTCGGTCTGGACGAGCAGCCCTTACCCTTTGGCTGAAATGATCGCGCAGCGCTTTCCAGAGGTAGAAGGCGTAACGCAGATGACCCGCTCGCGGAAGAACGAGATCAGCTTACAGGTGAACGACCAGATCTTCCCCGAAGATTACGTCGCCTATGTGAGTGACAATTGGTTCGAGTCTTTCCATTACGATTTCCGGCAGGGTGATGAAAACGCCTTCAAAGGACATCCGTATAGCCTTGTCCTGACGGAATCCAAAGCTGGAAAGCTGTTTGGCCGGGGAAAGGAAGCTCTGGGGAAAAGCGTTCGCATCGACTCCACCGAGTACGTCGTGCGGGCCGTAATCGCAGACAATCCGGTACATTCCAGCTTTCAGTTCGATGTGCTGTTGCCGATAGCCTCCCAACTCAACACCGAGCAGCGGCGCGTAGAAGCCGACAACTGGCTGTACATGACCCACCAGACGTTCGTGCGGCTGCATCCGGGCGCGAACCCGGAAAGTACCGCCGACAAAATCGACCAATTGTACGAAGCCAACCGCCCGAAAGAGGACTGGATGGGTACGCTGAGCGCTACGATATTGCCGCTATTGGAGCTTCATTTTACGGATGATTTTACCGTATCTCCCTTCCCACACGGCGACCGTAGCACGGTGAACATCTTTGCGCTACTGGCCTTTCTACTGCTGGCCGCCGCCTGCATCAATTACGTAAACCTGGCGATTGCCCGCATGGGGATCCGCTCCAAAGAGATCGGCGTGCGTAAAATCGCCGGAGCCAGCCGGGGCCAACTCTTCGTGCAAATTATCGCCGAGTGCGTTTTGGTCAGTCTGTTGGCTTTGGCCGTGGCGATTGTCATCGTCTTTACGAGTCTGCCCGCTTTCAACGCTTTCACGGGACAAGCCTTTACCTTCAATCCGCTGGCGCTTTCCACGGCTGGACTACTGCTGGGGTGTTGGTTCGCGATGCTGTTGTTGATTAGCGTTTATCCGGCTTTGCTTATCTCCTCAATCAATCCACTGAGCATGTTCAGGGGAGTTGGCTTTCTACGAATCAAGCCCTCTTCCTTCCGACAAATCCTGACCGTCGGCCAGTTCGGTATGGCTGTGGTGATGATCGTGGGCACGGTGGTGGTGTACCGTCAGTTTTCCTTCATGCAACAGCAACACAACGGCTACGACTGAAGCCAATTGCTGACAGTGCAGGTACCAAAGGAACATATAGCCTATTCTAGTTATGAGGCTTACGTACAGAGTGTAGAACCTCGCTTGGAAACGTTGAAGAAACAGTTTCAGGCTCAATCGTCTGTTCTCCAAGTGGTTCGCATGAACACGGAGTCCATAGTCGACAATGGGTTCATGACCTCAGGAGGGATCGACTGGGAAGGCCGCGCGCCCGATTTTTTTCCAAAATATGTGGACTTTGCCGGGGACGATGATTTGAATAAAATCATGAAATTTGAATTTGTCGAGGGACGCTGGTTCGATCCTCGGTTGAGTACCGATAAAGAAAATACCGTCCTGAACGAAACGGCCGTGAAGCGGTTCGGCCTGACGCCCCCCGTGGTGGGAACCCGGTTCGATAAAGGCGTAATCATCGGTGTGGTGAAGGACTTCTACCACCAGAATATGCACGAAAAAATAGCTCCCGTCGTCATTCGAACCAATGCCCCAAACCGCGCTTCTTTCCTGATTGAAACCCAGCCGGGGCAAGCGACAAAAGCCCTAAACATCGTGCTGGATGCTTTTGAAGAACGCTTCCCCGGTGCACCATTGACTTACGCTTTCATGGATCAAGAGTTCGATCAGCTTTACCGGAAGGACGCGAAGGCGCTGCAATTTACGCTGGTTTTCTCGGGCCTGAGTATCCTGATTTCGTGCGTCGGTTTGCTGGGCATGGTCACGCTCTCGACCGAGCAGCGCACCAAAGAAATCAGCATCCGTAAAGTCCTTGGCGCTACCGTCGCCAGTATCGTGGCCTTGCTTTCCAAAGACTTCGTAAAATTAGTATTAATCGCCATTGTCATCGCCAGTCCCATCGCCTGGTACGTCATGAACGACATGGCTGGCGGACTTTGCTTATAAAATCGACATCGAGTGGTGGTACTTTGCCCTGGCGGGTGGGCTGGCCGTGGGCATCGCGCTGCTGACGGTGAGCTTCCAGTCGTGAAGGCGGCACTGATGAATCCGGTGGAGAGTCTACGGAGCGAGTGATTACTCAAAAAGCGGGGGAAGTGGAATTTCAATCCCCAAATTGGGGTCATGCAAAGTATCCTCACCGTGGTAAAACTCATAATGGCCGGGACGATCATAGACAAAAACTCCCTGCACAGCGGGTACGAAAATCCAGCAAGATTGAGCGCCGAAGCTGAAATAGACCAGGGTCTTATCGACCATGTCCTCGAGACTCTGCGAGGGAGACTGGATTTCGACGCAAACCAACGGGGCATCCGTTCGTTTGGCAGTTCGGTGTTCGTAGTCCAGGGGAAAGGCCGGGTAGATGCCGATGTCCGGCGTGGTGCTGTCGGGCAGAGTTGCCAGTGATATTTCGGACAGGCAGCGGTATTTTTCGCGGTAACGTGATTTTATTTCAAAAGAAAGATTGGCCTGAATAGCCGCGTGGATCGTATCGGGCATGGGCTTGCCTCTTTCGAGTTCGTAGGGTGAAGGTTCTTTTTCAATGAGTGCTTCCATGGGCTTCCGGTTGTTTTTTTCAAATATAACAAAAATCGAAACTCATGCTCGCCAACTACCTCAAAATCGCCCTCCGAAACCTTTGGCGGGAACGCACCTACACCGTCATCAATCTGTCGGGTCTGGCCGTAGGCATGGCTTGCGCGTTGCTGGCGATTTTGTTTGTGCGGGATGAGTTGAGCTACGACCAGTTCCACGCCAAAGCTCCACAGCTTTATCGGCTGACCACGACTGTCACCAGCGAAGAAGGCCAGCAAAAACGGCTCGGAGCCTCAGGACAGGTACAAGGCCCGGCGTTCAAAGCGGCCATCCCGGAAGTGACGGACTACGCGCGGGTGTTGGGCGTTAATTTCAATGTGATTGGTAAAGAAAAATCGCTGGCTTTGCAGGGGCTTTTTGCCGATGCCAGTTTTCCCAATCTGTTCACATTTCCGCTGCTGCACGGCGACTGGAATACGGCTCTGAACGACCCCAATTCCATTGTCATCACCGAAGAAATCGCCCGGAAGTTTTTTGACAAAACCGAGGTAGTGGGCGAGCTTTTGACGGTGGAGGATGGCGACCACCTCGAACCGTTCGTCATCACGGGCGTTACCGAAAAAATACCCGCCAATTCTTCCATTCAGTTTGAGTTGTTGCTGCCTTTTCAGTGGCTTAACGATAAATTCAACGACACCAACTGGCTTAATCAGTACCTGAGTACCTTCCTGCTGCTCCATCCCGACGCCGACCCGCAACGAACGCAGGACAAATTCGCATCTGTCTTTCAGGCCAACGCCCGCGAGCAATTGCAGGAAGCGCAGGAAAACGAAGGCCAAAGTCCGAAATACAGCTTTGGCTTACAACCCATCACCGATCTGCACCTGAACCGCGCTGGCCTGGAAGCAGAACGGGGCAACAGCATCGAATCCGGGGTTTCGACTAGCAGTACGCTAACTTACTCTTATGTGCTACTCAGCATCGTGGGCTTGATTTTGCTCATGGCCTGTGTCAATTTTATCAACCTCAGCCTGGCCGGAGCGATGAAGCGGGCCAAAGAAATCGGCATTCGGAAGGTAGTTGGTAGCAGCCGCCGACAGGTGATCGGCCAGTTC
This sequence comes from uncultured Cytophagales bacterium, assembly GCA_963803495.1. Classification (GTDB taxonomy): domain Bacteria; phylum Bacteroidota; class Bacteroidia; order Cytophagales; family Spirosomataceae; genus Persicitalea. The sequence continues at coordinate 3,582,082 of CAWDMP010000002.1, read as the reverse complement.
ATGGCCGAAACTACCCTGCTTTGTCTGCTGGCTTTGGTGCTGGCGGGGGTACTTTGCGCGGCGGCCCTGCCAGTCTTCAACCAACTGGCCGATAAAGAACTGGCCTTTTCATTTCTTGACGATGGCTCTTTGATCCTGGGCGGATTTGGACTGCTGGGGCTTTGCGTATTGGCGACCGGGCTGTACCCGGCGGTGGTACTTTCGGTGTACAACCCTACGCAGGTACTTTACAACCGCGGGCAACTGAACACCCGCAACTGGTTCGGTAAAGGGCTGACCGTCGCGCAGTTTGTGCTTGCGATTGGGTTGGTCGCGGCTACGTTGGTGTACTTCCGGCAGATGAACTTCATGACGCACAAGGAGTTAGGCTACGATCCGACCAATATTATTCGGGTCAAAGTACCTCCCCGCAACGATCGGGCGGAGCTGATCGCGCAGTTTCGCCAAAAGCTGCAAAGCTACCCGGTTTTTGGCGCGGTTTCTTCCGCTACGGATAACACTTTGCCCAGATTGAGCGAATCCCCGGTGACGATCGATACCCGCACGTTTCACTACGTGTACACCCGAGCCGACTACGAGTTTCTTCCTCTTGTGGGCCTGAAACTCACGGCGGGACGTAATTTTTCAACCGACTTCGGAACCGACCCCACGCGCTCGGCTATCGTAAATGAGTCTTTTGTCAAAGCCGCCGGATGGGCTGATCCCATCGGCAAGCAATTCACTGAAAACTGGATAGGCGAAAACCAGAAACTGACCGTCGTCGGCGTCGTGAAAGACTACCACTACGGCTCGCTGCGCTACAAGATTCAGCCGCAGGTCATGACCCTGACATCGGCTGATTTGGTCTGGATCAAGTACCCGAAAGGGCAGCGGGTGCAGGCACTGACCAGATTGCAGCCTATTTTCAAACAGCAGTTCGGCGACTACGCTTTCCAGTACAGTTTCTTGAGCGACGACAACGCGAATCTTTACCAAAATGACCGCCGCTGGCAGCAGATCATCCAGTACGCGGCGGTGCTATCCCTCCTGATTTGCAGCATCGGCCTGTTCGGATTGGCACGCATGGCCGTCAACCAGCGCACCAAAGAGATCGGCGTCCGCAAGGTACTTGGCGCGAGCGTCGCCAGCATCGTCGCGCTGCTTTCCAAAGATTTTATAAAACTGGTACTTGTCGCCATCGTCATCGCGTCGCCCCTCGCCTGGTACGCCATGACCGGATGGCTGGCGGATTTTGCCTATAAAATCGACATCGCGTGGTGGGTCTTCGCCCTGGCGGGTGGGTTGGCGGTGGGCGTGGCGCTGCTGACGGTTAGTTTTCAGAGCGTAAAGGCAGCGTTGGCCAATCCGGTGGAGTCGCTGCGGAGCGAATGATTAAAAGGAGCAGGAAAGGGGCGTGCGCCATCCTCCTTTCCTGCCTCCTCCTTTTTAAGCTTTATTAACGCCCTCCTTTCGAGCCTCTTTCTTACCTTGCTTTGGTATTAGATCGGCTAATTTCGCGATCTTTCCAAACCCCGACCCAAAGCCCTTATGCTCGCCAACTACCTCAAAATCGCCTGGCGCAATTTGCTGCGTTCCAAGTTTTTTTCAATCCTCAATATCGTCGGCCTGGCGGCGGGGATCACCTTCGCGATGCTGATCGGCAGCTACGTCTGGGGGGAGTTTCAGGTGAATCGAAAACTGCGCCACGCCGACCGGCAGTACATCGTACAGAGCCAGTGGAAGCAAGAGAACATGGGGCTGGATCTCACGACGCTGGCCCCCATCGGTCAGGCGTTGAAAACGCAGTACCCGACGCTGGTGGCCAATTCTTACGCCTTTTACGGTGTCACGGCCACGATGTCTTACGGCGATAACCACTTCCGAGAATCCATCCAGATTGGCGATCCGAGTCTGCTGACGATGTACGGCTTTGCGCTGTTGCAAGGCGACCCGCGTACCGCCCTGGCGCTGCCCAACGGCATCGTCATCACCGAGGAAAAGGCCCGTAAGCTTTTTGGTAAAATCGAGGTACTTAACCAGTCGCTGACGGTGGAAACAACGCAGTCGGGCAAGCAGCAATTCGTGGTGACGGGCGTCCTGAAACCGCTGCTACCCAATTCCGTCACGCATCTTTTGAACGATGAAACCGGGGTCTTCCTGCCATTGGGGGCACTCCCCTACTTCGGTGGAGATTTGACCAATTGGAGTGATATGTACATCGTCAATTATGTGGAACTACAGCCGGAAGTGCCGCCGACGGCTTTGCAAAAACCCCTCGCCCAACTCATCGCCACCAACGCCCCGCCCAACATCCAGAAAAACTTGACCGCTTACCTCACGCCGCTGACCGACTATTACCTGCAAAGCAACGACGGGCTGGTGCGTCGGATGATCGAAACGCTGGCCTGGGTGGCGGGATTCATTTTGCTGATGGCGGTCATCAATTTCGTCAACCTGTCGCTGGGAAATGCCTCCACGCGGCTGCGCGAAATCGGCGTCCGTAAGGCCCTCGGCGGCTTGCGCCGCCAGTTGACCGCGCAATTTTTGACCGAAGCCCTGGGCCTGACCGGCGTAGCCACGCTGCTTTCCCTCGGCCTGTACACGCTGTTTCGTCCGCTGTTTGGCGAGGTAGTGGGCAAAGCCATTCCGGCGTTGACCGAACTGCCCGGCGGCTACGGTTGGGCGTTGCTGGCCGTGGTCGTATTGGTCGGCTTGCTGGCGGGCGGCTATCCCGCGCTGCATTTATCGGCTTACTCGTCGGTCGATTCTTTAAAGGGGAAAGAAAAATCGGCGGCGGGCGGACGGTGGTTTCGGCGGGGATTGGTGACGGTGCAGTTCACGATTGCGGTGCTGGTGTTCGTGGGGGCCGTTTTCGTTTCGCGGCAGATAGCGTTTTTCTTCGAGGCCGACCTGGGTTTCAAAAAAGAAGCCCTGCTGACTATATCCTCCCTGCCGCGCGACTGGTCGCCCGAGGGCGTCACGCGCATGGCGGACATCCGCGCCCAATTTGCCCGCTTGCCTGGCGTTGGCTCGGCGAGTCTGTCCTTTGAAATCCCGGACGGCAGCGCAGGACTGAACGCCAGCGTCTATTTGCCGGAGCAAGATAGTACCCAGGCCGTCGCCATGCCCGCCCTCACGACCGACGAATACTTTGCCGAAACCTACCGGATCGAGGTTCTGAGCGGGAGGTATTTCCAACAAAACGCCGCCACGCAGGACCCGAGCGGAATCGTTTTGAACGAGGCCGCCACCAAGGCGATAGGCTACGCGACGCCCGAAGCGGCGGTCGGCCAAATGGTACGGATTCAGGGAGGCTTGCAGCCGTCTCGGGTGCTGGGCGTGGTCAGGAACTTTCATTTCGGGACGATGCACAAAGCCATCGAACCGCTGCTCATCGGTCACGTGCAGACTGTCCCGATTTATCGCTATTTCTCCTTCAAGTTGGCCCCCGGCAACACGCGTCGGGCGATGGGTGCCATCGAAAAAAAATGGCATGAACTGTTCCCCGACGCACCCCTAGACTACGCCTTTCTGGATCAGACTTTGGAGAAACTTTACAAGACGGAGTTGCAGATGGAAAAAGCAGCCTATCTGGCCACGGCGCTGTCATTGATAGTCATGCTGCTGGGCGTCGTGGGGCTGGTTTCGCTTACCGTCTCGCGCCGCACCAAAGAAGTAGGCATCCGCAAAGTGCTGGGTGCCTCGATTCCCGGCATCGTGGGGCTGTTCCTGAAAGAATACGCCTGGATTCTGCTCATCGCCAACCTCATCGCCTGGCCGCTCGCCTACGGGTTGCTCACCGATTGGCTGGCCGACTACGCCTACCATACCGACCTCACCTGGTTGCCCTTCGTGCAGGTCGGCGCGGGACTGGCATTGGTGTCAGCGTTGGTCGTTGGCTTGCAGGTGATTAAAACGGCGATGAAGAATCCGGTGGAGAGTCTGCGGGCGGAGTAGAGAGAAAAATCACTTACTTTATGAGAGCCTTAAAAGCGCCTTTTTGAAAATTAGCTACTTGACCATCTTTGCTCGACAAACTCAGCTCAAAGCTACCCTCGACCGTATTCTGAGTTGTGTCGTATTTTGCCACCTGAATCCAACCGGTCTTACTGTCCTGGGAAGTATATGACTTGACAACACCATCCCCACCTACCAGCCAAACATATCTAACCGCTCCTTCATGCCCGGCACCGGCACATGAATTCAAGGAAGCCATATCATATTTTCCTTCGGCCAAGGGAATATTCTGAAAATAAAGTCCCTGAGTGGGAAGGCAGCCATCGGAACAGCCCGTCACGGATCGCTTAGGTGAGCTATCATCATAAGGCAGATCCGTTGAAAACCCCAGGACGAATCGATCCGTTGTGCAACTCGATTGTCCGGCCACAGGCATTGCTTTGGACGCATAGGCTATACCAAACCAAGTCGAGCCGTTGAGCAATGCTGTCACTTTGTAAGGCTTATCGAGAAATGATTGTGATGGCGTGAATGATGGCGGTTTGACAGAAGTTACTGACTTTGAGCAGGCTACACAACATAATAGTTGATATAGGAAACTCTTTGATAATTTCATAGCGTCTGTGTTTGATGAGTTTATAGCATACCTATTTATAGACAAGACTCTAATCGAAGGAAAAGGTTGTAAACGAATGAAAAATTCTAAAAATAAATTATGCTTGCCAACTCCCTCAAATCCGCCCTCCGCACCCTTCGCGCCCAGCGGAGCTATACCCTGCTTAACATCGCGGGCCTGTCAGTCGGCGTGGCGGGGGCTTTGCTGATATTTTTGTTTGTAAAGCATCACTTCAGTACCGACCGCCACCACGCGAAGTTCGACCGTATTTTTCGCGTCGTAACGGATCTTCACCTGGATGATGGCTCCGTCGAATATTATCCCGAAGCGCCCCTGCCGATGACCGAAGCCCTGCGCTCGGACTATCCGCAGGTCGAGCAGGCGGCTTTCCTCATGATGCTGCGCGAACTGAATGTCGAGGTAGCGGCGAAAGATAAGGCCTCGCGTCGCTTCAAAGAACACACCGGCATTGGGTTAGTCGGGCCGGAATGGTTCGAGATTATGGATTATGACTGGATTCAGGGCGACCCGATGACAGTCCTCCGCGCTCCCGGCAGCGTAGTTTTGACCGAATCGCAGGCCCGGAAATACTTCGGCGATACCGATCCAATGGGGCGGAGGCTGAAGCTGAATAATAAAGTAGAGGCTACCATAACGGGCGTATTGGCCGACCCGCCGATCACCACTGACACGCCGCTGGATGTACTTGTCTCTCTCGCTACGCTCCGGCAGATCGATCCTGACTATGATACCGAAGACTGGTACTGGCTCAACAGCATCAATCGACTATACGTCACATTGAAAGACCCGGAGGATGCGTCGATACTTGAACGAGCGTTTCCGGCGCTGGCCAAAAAACACTACGGGGCAGATGCTTCGGTTTTTCAGTTTCATATGCAGTCCATGCGCGAAATTCATTTTGAGACAGCGCGGGGTGGGAACAGTATCCGCGCATCCCTGCTGTGGTCGCTGGCTGCGGTCGGCTTGCTGCTGATCCTGGCGGCCTGCATCAACTTCGTTAACCTCGCGACGGCCCAGGCCCTACGGCGCGGCAAAGAGGTAGGCATTCGCAAGACACTAGGCAGTACGCGCGGACAATTGGTGCGACAGTTTATGCTCGAAACTACGTTGATCGTGGTGGTAGCCACCGCGCTGGCGTTACCGCTGGTCGCGCTGACTTTCCCAATTTTCAACGATTGGGTGCAGTCGTCGTTAGCTTTACGGCTCGACTGGCCGGACGTTGGTTTTGTCAGCCTGCTGCTGCTCATTACCATTCTGCTGGCGGGCGGGTACCCTGCTTTGGTACTCTCCGGTTTTTCGCCGCATCTGGCGTTACGCGGCTCATTGTCAACCTCCGTCGCGGGGAGCTTCAACGTCCGGCGGGTGTTGATCGTCGCGCAGTTTGCCGTATGCCAGGTGCTAATTATCGGCGCGCTCGTGGTAGCAAACCAGATTCGGTACATCCAGCAGACCGACTTGGGATTCAGGAAAGACAATGTCGTGCTGGTGTCGCTGCCCTACGGCCAAAAATCGAATCAGGAAACGTTCAAGCAGCAGCTTTTGTCACATGCCGATATTCAGTCGGTTAGCCTGACGGTCCTGCCGCCTTCCAGTTCGGTGGGTTACGGCGGTTCGTTCAAGTTCAACGGAAACGCCGACTGGTCGAAATTCCCGATTCGGGAGCGCCTGGCCGATGCCGACTACCTCGGTACCTACGACCTAAAATTGCTGGCGGGGCGGAATATCACGCCCGGCGATACCATTCGCGAGTACCTGATCAATGAGACATTGTTGCACAAATTGGGTTTTGAAAATCCGGGGGAGGTTTTGGATAAAAAGATACAGTACCACCTTTCCCCAATTCCACTGCCCATTGTAGGCGTCGTGAAAGATTTCCACCAAAAATCGCTGCGGGAGGAGATCGAACCTATTTTTATTGCCAGCTATGCCGAAAACTATCGTCAGGCGGGCGTCCGCATTTCGGGTGGCAATCCGACGGAAACGCTCGGGCATATCCGGGAAATATGGCAGGAAACTTTTCCCGACGGGGTGTTTGAGTACCAGTTTCTGGATGACCAACTGGCGCGAATGTACGAAACCGAAACGCTGACGGCCCGGCTCGTCAATGCATTCACGGGTATTGCGATTCTGATCTGCTGTCTCGGCCTATACGGTTTGATTTCGTTCGTCGTCGTGCAGCGCACCAAAGAAATCGGCGTCCGTAAAGTGCTTGGGGCGAGCGTGGCCAGCATCGTCGCGCTGCTTTCCCAGGATTTTCTTAAATTGGTACTTGTCGCCATCATGATCGCCTCGCCTCTCGCCTGGTACTTCATGGACCTGTGGTTGGCGGATTTTGCCTACAAGATAAATATAGCGTGGTGGTACTTTGCCCTGGCGGGTGGGCTGGCCGTGGGCATTGCGTTTGTGACGGTGAGTTTTCAGAGCGTGAGGGCAGCGCTGGCCAATCCGGTGGAGAGCTTGCGGAGTGAATGAATAGAGACCGTCCCCCGTCTCCCACTCCACCTTCTACCCTAATCAACCCCCAAATACCTGCGCCATCTTCATAGCGACGCTCATATCTCCTTTTATTTTGAGCTTGCCCCCCATATAAGCCATCATGGGGTTGAGATCGCCTTCGAGCATTTTGATGGCATTTTTCGTCGATAACTCCAGCGTGCAGTCGGCTTCGCGATCTACATTTTCCACCACATTGGGCACTTGAGTAGTATCGATGAACACGACACCTTCGTCGGTATCGAACTTCACCTTGGCTTGCATACTGTTTTCGTTTCCTACAACGGTGCGGATTTTCTGGGTAAGGCTTTCGAGGCTCATTTTAGTTTGGTGTTTCGTCCGAAAAAATCAATCTAGCCACAATGATAATCAAAAGGGCTTGCTCTATCGCGTTTACTTCGGCGAAAAGTGATCATAAGACTACATACCCCTATCGCAAAAATTGAGACGACCTTCTCATGAGCTGAACATCAGGGGAAGCTTAAATCACCACGGGCATATCGTTCACTACCTTCCAAGCTCCGTCTTTGGTCCTGACGAATTGAAGGAGCGAAACGAAAGTCATTTTCTGGCCCTTGAAAGATACTTTGGCGATGGCTGTGTTCCCGTTGAGAACAATCTGTTGTATCTCCACTTTCCTTTTTTCTCCACCAAACTCCTTGCTTTTAATTTTGGCCAGGTACGTCGCCCGATCCATTACTACTACATCAGGGCTGCCAAACAACTGGTTCATCACGATCCGGTAGTGTGCGTCCAGCAAGCCATCCAGTGCCGGTACGTCCTGTGCATCGGCGGCCCGGGCGAATTTAGCGATCACTTCTTCAATCGCTTTGTCATCATTTTTACTCTGGCCCATCGCGCCTATCGCAGCGAGCAGACCTAAGACCATCGTTAACAAGTTCCTTTTCATTATTTCAAAAATTTATTGGATGACATTATAATTGAATACGCAAAGCGGTTCGCATCATCGAATGATGCTGAAAATCGTCTTCCTGACTGTAAGCCAGCAGTAAAATATAGGACGTGCCTTCGTCGAGTCTTTTGGCATAAGAATTAGCGGGAGTTATGGGTACAGAAAATTTCAACGTAGTATTCCGCTCATTTTCAACACCTTCGACGTCCTTCACCGATGCAGCTACCCGCATGGCCGAGAAAGACTCATAGTGGCCCGGACTCAGGGTATAGTGCTCCACGACCTTAGCTCTGCCATCCACCACCTGACCCATGAGCAGATAATTCCCGATGATGTCTTCAGAAGTGTTGAAACCAATCGCTACCCAGCCATCAGTCGGTGCAGTCATCTCGAAAAAGAGTCGGGATTGTCGGTATTCCCAGATTACCTTCATACCGTTTCTTTGTACCCCTTCCGTGGGTATTTGTTTGTCGGCGGCCGGTCGAAAACAGCCGGCCAGCAGTAATAGAAAAAGAAAAACTTTCATGGATTTGATGATTAATCAAGTGTTGATACATCAACTATTTAAGTAAATTTTTACGCTAAGTTTTGCTGAATACGCAGCAAAAACGATTTCAAAGTAATCAGTTCCTCCTCAGAAAAACCTTCAATACTCTGCGCCCGATGTGCTTCTACCATTTTCATGTTTTCCAGTACGAAATCATTACCTTCTTCGGTAAGCTGAACGTCGTATTGTCGGCGATTTTCGGGGATCGGTTCACGCGTAACCAGACTCTTCTTTTGCAAAATATCGAGCGTCCGGGTGATAGAGGCCGGGTCGCGCAGCGATTTTTCGGCGAGCTCCGACTGTGACAGGGTCCGGTTCTCCTCAATGATTTTTAACAACACCCATTGATCGACCGTGACCCCCAGTCCGGCCCGATCGAACTCACGCTGCGAGTACTGCTTCCCCGTGCGAGAAGCCTGATCGATTGCAAATAATATGACTTCAGTAAGTTCAGACTTCAAAATTGATACATCAAATGTTGATGATACAAATGTGAGAATAAAAATTTGAAACACAAAATGTATTGTGTTAAAATACTTGCCCTAATGATCGACTAAGCTACCTGTGACAAACTACCTCTGGCTCTAAGCAGCTGCCGTATGGCAACAAAATGAGAGAAGAACACAATAGGTACCACCACACTCGGAAGCCACACGTACGGGAAATACGTAATGGTCACATTGGGTTGGCCGAAGCCCAATTGCTGAAAAGGGGAGGGCGCCGATAAGATTGCCAGGACCACAATGTTGAACAGGAGCCCTACTCCGATCAAGTTCCAAAGTAATAGGGAGGAGGTGGGCAGCGCTTTATTTACAAAACCGTAGTAATAGACGATCGGCGCGGTCAAGCCTATAATGATATCAAGGTTCCTTCCCTCGAAGGTCATTATTTCGGGAATGGCTTTCGCCACGAACAGATAGTATAGAATGATCTCGACTGGGATACGGACGGTATGCAGGATCGTCAATTTGGCGACGTTCAGGCGGTCGATAAATGCCCGTCCGCAGGCCGTTAGGAAGAGGGCGGTGATAAACAGGGCGGGCGGCAGGCCCATCAAGGCGAAGCGGGGCGGCATGGTCTGGACTTTGTAGAAACCAAAAAGGGCCACCAATAGCTGTATCAGCATCCAGGTTCCGGCGATGTACAACACCCAACGCGACCTACCTGCAGCAAAAAAGAACACACCAACTGTCAAAAAGGTGATCGCGATGAAGGCGGCATCGGTAAGTAGGGAAGTGTTTTGCATACAAGACAACCTGGATCATTAGCTGATCGAAGTCAGCTGTCACTAGAATGACTACTTTCCGGCTTTCTACTCAACACTCTGACTCACCTCAGCGCTTACTTGCCAAAAAAGTAGCCTGATATGCGATTCGCCGAGCGAACCATATCAGGCTACTGCTTACGCTAACCGCTGCGACCGACGAATCGGATGCACGGCCGTACTTCCGCTCCTTACTTCAAAGAATTAGCACCTTTGTTCAGCGAATTTGCCAAATCTTTCAGGGAATCCTGAGACTCCTTATCGGCCGAACCGGCGGCGCTTTCGGTGCTCATGCCGAGCTTTCCCATAATCTCCGAAATCTTCAATCCATCTGGATCTTTGGATGTCAGCTCGTCGTGCAGGGTTTGCAGGTCGTCGGCGATACCGCTCGTTCCGGTGCCGCCTTTCAGCATACCGATCCAATCCTTGAGTAAAGCTGCCGCATCGGCGGGTTTCACCTGGTCGAGTCCTGAATTGAGTGCGCTGATCGTTGCATCGGTTAGCGTTGTTGCTTTGTCATTTGCCATGAGTAATAAAATTTATGGTATGAATACATGCTGATTCTGCCAGTCGGCAGTTGCTTGTACACAAGATGCTGTTGCAGGCAAATGTTCAGAAAGAAGCAAATTCGGGGTTTCGACCACATCGCCTTGTTTCAATGTTTCGCTCGTTCGGTCTCGCTACAGTCTTGGGTGCCACTTTGTAGAAAAAGTCCTACCTTTGCAAAAAATTACATAGGCAAGTTTCTGCTTCAAAATGCGATACCCGTGCTCCTACTGCACTAAAATACATTTTACCCATCCTTCTTGAAAAATCTTATTCACGGAAAAATACATTTTATTATCCGAATCTTATTGACAAATTTGAATGAAAAAATACTTCAATCTTTTCGATCTCAAACAAAAGGTCGACTATAAAACCGAAATACTTTCCGGCCTGACGGTGGCGCTGGCGCTGGTACCTGAAGCCGTGGCTTTCGCATTTATCGCCGGGTTATCCCCACTTACCGGACTATACGCGGCCTTCATGATGGGGTTGATTACGTCAATCTTTGGCGGTAGGCCTGGCATGATTTCCGGCGCAACAGGTGCGGTGGCGGTGATCATCGTAGCCCTGGCCAAATCGCATGGGGTGGAATACGTGTTTGCCACGGTAGTGCTGGCGGGTACGATCCAGGTACTGGCGGGTCTGCTTCGTCTGGGCAAGCTGATGCGGCTGGTGCCCCACCCTGTCATTTTTGGCTTTGTGAACGGTCTGGCGATTATCATCTTCATGTCGCAGCTCGATCAGTTCAAGGATATGTCGGGGGCCTGGCTGACGGGCAACTCACTATACGTGTTATCAGGTTTGGTCCTGACGACCATGCTCATCATTTGGGCCATGCCAAAATTGACGAAAGCCATTCCTGCTTCGCTGACCGCTATTTTGGTTGTTTTCGGAATCGTGACTTTTTTCAACATAGACACCAAAACGGTGGGTGATATGGCCTCGATCAAGGGCGGCTTTCCGCCTTTCCATATTCCCAGCGTGCCGTTTACGTTCGAAACACTCACCATCATTTTCCCCTACGCCGCCATTATGGCCGGCGTGGGCCTGATCGAGAGTCTGCTGACGCTGAACATCATCGACGAAATCACCGAAACGCGGGGTCGGGGTAATAAGGAGGCCGTCGCGCAGGGTGCGGCTAATATTCTGTCGGGCGTGTTTTCGGGTATGGGGGGATGTGCCATGATCGGCCAAAGTCTAATCAATATTTCTTCGGGCGCACGGGCGCGGCTATCGGGCATCGTGGCGTCGGTGATGCTGCTGGTGTTCATCATGTTTGGCTCGGGCCTGATCGAGCGGCTGCCGATGGCGGCCCTTACGGGGCTGATGATCATGGTGGCCATCGGTACCTTCGAGTGGGCCAGCCTGCGGACGTTCACCAAAATGCCCAAGTCCGACGTGTTCGTGATGGTACTCGTGACGCTGGTCACGGCCGTGTTGCACAATTTGGCGCTGGCTGTGGTGGTGGGTGTCATCATCGCCGCGCTGGTTTTTGCCTGGGACAACGCCAAGCGCATCCGCGCCCGCAAGCGTTTCGACGAGGATGGCACGAAGCATTACGAGATTTACGGGCCGCTTTTCTTTGGCTCGATCGCCGCTTTCAACGACAAGTTCGATGTACTGAACGACCCAACCGAAGTGGTGATCGACTTTCAGGAGAGCCGCGTGGTGGATATGTCGGCCATCGAGGCGCTCAATAAAATCACCGAGCGCTACGGCAAGGTAGGTAAGAAGGTACACCTCAAACACCTCAGCCCCGACTGCCGCAAGCTACTCGCCAACGCCAACGAATTGATCGACGTGAACGTAGTCGAGGACCCTAATTATAAGGTGGCAGTTGATATGGTGTAGGTTGTTTACTCCTCTACTTCGATCTCAAAACCTAAATTCATCATTCAAATCTACCCTTCCAGCGTGATCTTCGATCTCAAACACACGCCCCCAATCGGCGGGTTGAACTTCGATACCGCCACGTGTACCTTCTCGACATCGGGGTACTTGGCGCGGACTTTCTCGATGAGGCGGTAGGCGATGTGCTCCAGCAGGCGGGCGCGTTCCTGCATCACTTCGGCCGCTATGGCGTAGAGTTCCTCGTAGTTTACCGTGCCGTGTAGGCGGTCGTTCTCGGCGGCGAGTGAGAAATCCGTCTCGATCGTGATGTCGAGCGAGTACTTGTTGCCGACCTTCTGCTCCTCGTCGTAGTAGCCGTGGTAGGCAAAAAACTCCAATCCTTCCAGTGAAACCGTTCCCAATTGTGCTGTAAAATAAAAAAGTGCAGAAGACTGCTTACCGAAGCTTTCTGCTCCCGAGTGAAAATATTACTTCCGCTTTCGTCAGCCAATCTGATCGAAGAAAGAACCTTTTTCTCTAGTCTTCGCTTCCTCCTCGGTATCCTGGGCGTCGGTCCTATCGGCTGACGCGCGCATTTTCGCCATTTTTTCAACTTCGGCCATTGCTTCGGAAGCCGCGTCGCCTTCCTGTGATGGTTCGGTGGAATCACCGGGCGTCTCCGGCTCGTCGGTCGCGTTGTCACGGTCCCTGTCACCTTCGATAGCGGCCGTCTCGAGCGCCCTCTGCGATTCGCCCAGCGCGTCTACGTCGATTTCGGTTTTGGCACCCACGCTATCCGGTGCGTCCGACGCCTGAGCAGACTGCTCGGCGATCGAATCGGCGACTTCTTGCTTAACCTTCTCCATGTGGTCGGCAAAGGAAGAGTCCCCGCTGAATTTCTTTTCAAATCGCTCGACGGTTTCGTTGGTGTTGTTGACCAGCGATTTGAGCTGTACCACCAGGTTGTCGCGGTACTTCTCCATGGCCTTGAAGTCGCGCTCCTGGTTTTTGAATTCGTTCAAGATTTCCTCCCGGACGTACTTAGCCTGGTTTTCGGCGTCCTGCACGATCATGCTCGCCTTGCGCCTAGTCTCGTTCATCGTCTCGTCGGTCTGTCGGCGCGATTCCTGCAGGTACTTCTCGGCAGCTCTGTTGGCTTGCTCGGTGATCTGGGTGCTGGTATCTTCGGCGGTTTTGAGCGTACGGAAGAGCGTCATTTCCACATCGCGCAGTTTGTTGAGTTCCTTTTCCGCGATTTCAAGCTGCATTTTGAGCATCTTGTTTTCCTGCATTACCCGCTCCCATTCCTGCGAAAGCGAGTTGAGGAAAGCATTGACCTCGTCAATCTCGTACCCTCTGAAACCTTTCTCGAAAGTATGTTGCCGTATATCAATGGGGGATATTTTCATGGGTAGGTGCCGTTTTATGGAATGAATCGTAAACGATAGGGTAAATACCAATTTAATTAGATAATATCAAAAATTTGGCCAAAGTTAATCATTCGATTTCCCAAACTGCTACCGTACGGTCGTCACTGGCCGAAACCAATAGGTTGGAAGGCGCCAGCCAAAGCACCTTATTGACTGAAGTACCGTGCCCGGCGTGACGCGCGCGGTCGACCACTTTCAGGAGTTTGAAAGTGTCGGCCCGCCATATTTTGATCGACTTGTCCATGCTGGCCGTGGCCAGTAGCGTACCGTCGGGACTATACGCCAGACTATTGATGGCGAACATGTGCGCCGGGATGTCGTGCGTCAGGGCATAGTCGGCGGCGATGTCCCATGCTTTCAGATGCGCGTCGCGCCCGCTTGACACCAGGTAGTGGCCGTCGGGTGCGTATTGTAAGGTAAAAACCGAGTTGTTGTGGGCGGCGAATCTTTTTTTCAAGCGTAAAGTACCCAGCTCAAAAATACTGATGCTGTGGTCGCTGCATCCTACGGCGAGCTCGCCACGATCCGGGTCGAGCGCCAGGGTACGCACGCTTTTATCGGCTACTTTCAAGTACTTCTGCACCGCAAAACTCGGAATGTCCACCACCACGATCACGCCGTCGCCCAGGGCCACGAAAGCCTGTTCACGCCAGATTTTAATATCGAATATCGCCGCCGAACCGATTTTCATGGATGCTGCCATTGTTTTTTTGGCGGGATCGATCAACTGAATGCCTTCGTAGTTCTGTCCGATCCACAGCAGCCCGGTCGCCGGATCGACGGCCAGGGCATACACCGACGACTCGACCCGCGCGACCAGTTGGCCCAAGTCGGGCGTCTGTACGTTCCAGCGCACCACTTGTCCATCACCACCGGCTGAGTAGAAAAGGCCAGGCTCGGGGGCTGCCGCCAGGGCGTACACGCAATCGCGGTGCCCCGAAAAAATGTCTATTTTGCGCACTTTCATAACATTTGACACCAGACGTTGGACGTTGGATTTTTTATCCCCGAAAACTCAGTGTTCAATTTCATTTTTGATGCAAACATAGCCGAAATGCCGTTCGTTTACGCTGAGAACATCACCGAAGATTGCCGCCTGCTGGTTTGGGAACTCACCGAAACGGAAGAAGCGCTGCGCAAAATTCTGCCCGCCGCCGCCGACCAAACCGAACTCGCGACCATCTCGCATTCCCAAAAAAAGCGTGAATGGCTGGCCGGACGCGTATTGCTCACCCAAATCGTGGCCGAGGCGGGAGAGGTTTTCCAAGGCACCTGGAGAGACGAGTACGGCAAGCCTTTTTTGATAGGTAGCAATCATTCCATTTCCCTGACTCACACGCTCGATTACGTCGCGGCGGTCATTCACCCGACGCTTCCGGTAGGAATCGATATGGAGAAAATGGATGAGAAACTTAGGCGCACCGCCCGCAAGTTTCTGAACGACGGAGAAATGGCGGAAGCGGGCGAAGACCTTCAAAAGCTCTGCGTGTATTGGTGCGGCAAAGAAGCGCTCTACAAGCTGAATGGACGTAATCAGGTAAGTTTTAAAAACCACATCAGGATAGCCCCCTTCGACAAAGACATGGAATTACTACAAGGTACTTTGCAAGATGCAGATCAGCGAGTCGATGCAAACCTGCACGTGCGGTGGTGGAAAAAGTACTGTTTGGTAGTAGCAGTATGAACGTGGGGGCGTGGGGGCGGATCTGTTCTAATTCGAAAGCCTAAACAAATAAACACATCAACAAATAAACCCCCTTCACCCCTCTTCCAACACCGACAAAAGTATCTGCTCTACTTCTTTGATCTTCTCCGGTTCGCCTGCTTTTTCGAAGGACAGGATCAGGTTGCGAAGGACGCGCTGGATGATTTCGAGGTTGGTGCAGGGCTGATAGAACGACTCCTTTTGGCCGAGGTTGAGCTGGGCAATGTAATGGTCGATGTCAGTTTTCGAAAAGATAATGCCCCGGTTGAAAACGTTGATGTAGAACTGGGTTTTGTCCTGCTTATAAGTCAGGATGAACAGGTTGGGTAGGTTGACACCATACACGGGCAAGTTGAGCTTGCGGGCAATGAGCAGGTAGATCGTGCAGAGCGAAATGGGATTACCACGCCGGTTTTCGAGCACGATGTTGAGCATGGAATTCGACGCCGAATGAAAGCTTTTGGTGTTAGCCCCGAAGCCCAGGGTACCGTAGAAATAGCCATTGAGCGCCTTGATCTGCTCCACCGGACTCATGCCGTCCCGGAATTGCTCCCAGGCTCCGTAGCGAAACTGATCAATTTCAGCCTGTATCTTTTCAAAATCAAGATCGGGGTACTGGTAGGTTGCCACGATGCACATACCCTCGAGCAGGTCGAGCGCGCCGCCGTTTTTCCAGTCGGTGAGCCGACCGGCCATCACGTTGAGTTGCAGCTCGTGGATGAGCTCTTCGATGCGCCGCTGGGCCGTCGGGCTAAAGCTCCCCTCCCACTCCGTTTCTAGAAAAGGAATGATATCGCTACCCAGCGAGCGGATTTTATTCTCGACCAGATTGGTCACCTCGCGGTCGTCGTCGTCCAGCAACGATACCAGTGCTTTTATCTCGTTTTCTTCCATGGCGCTTCAATTCCGGTTCCCGTTTACGAATTCTTAAAGAAAAACAATTTTTGAATGCCTTTCAAATTTTCTACTTTTGCCCGGTAAAAAAAGGGTACAATCCCTCAGTTTCACCTCCTCAGCTACCCTATTCGACACATGAAAATATTAGTAACCGGAGGCACGGGGTTCATTGGCTCACACACGGTAGTAGAGCTGGAAGCCGCTGGTTATGAACCGGTCATCGTCGATAACCTCTACAATTCCAACGAAGGCGTACTTACCGGTCTGCGCAACATTACGGGGCAAGACATTCCTTTTTACAATCTGGATTGCAACGATGCCACCGCCATGCGGACGCTCTTTGCCGAGCAGAAATTCGATGGCGTCATTCACTTTGCGGCTTACAAGGCCGTGGGCGAGTCGGTGGAGCAACCACTTAAGTACTACGAAAACAATCTCGGCTCGCTGATGGTGCTGCTTAGCGTGATGCGGGAGTTCGGCGTACCCAATTTTGTGTTTTCATCGTCGTGCACGGTCTACGGCCAGCCTGATGCCCCGCCCGTGACGGAAGACACGCCGCGCCAACCCGCTACGTCGCCCTATGGCAATACCAAGGCGATCGGCGAGGATATTATTCGTGATTTTGTGCACGCCAAGCCGAGCATGAAGGCGCTTTCGCTGCGATACTTCAACCCGATCGGCGCCCATCCCTCGGCTGAGATCGGCGAGCTGCCCTCGGGCGTTCCCAGTAACTCTGGTGCCCTACCTTACCCAGGCAGCGGCGGGTTTGCGCGGCGAGCTGGTGGTGTTTGGCGACGATTACGATACCGCCGATGGTACCTGCGTCCGCGACTTCATCCATGTCGTGGATCTGGCCAAGGCGCACGTGCGGGCCATCGCGCTTTTGGAAGCGCAGACCGAAGCCAATTATTATGAAGTATTCAACGTGGGCACCGGAAACGGCAATACTGTACTCGAATTGATCGAGGCTTTCGAAAAGGCCAACGGCATCAAACTCAAGTACCGCATCGGTCCCCGCCGCGCCGGTGACGTCGAGAAAATCTGGGCGCAAGCCGACAAAGCCAACACCGTGCTGGGCTGGAAAGCTGAGAAGACGCTCGCTGATTCGCTACGCGACGCCTGGCGCTGGCAGTTGAAACTGGTCGACGGCGAGGCGGTTGACGGTTAACGAGAGGTCATTCCCGCGAGCAAAAGTTCTCAAATCAACGAATACACAAATCAACAAATCAACATTTTGAAAAAAATACTGATTACCGGAGGAGCGGGATTTATTGGTTCGCACGTGGTGCGGCGGTTCGTTGGGCAGTACCCCGACTACCATATCTACAACCTCGACGCGCTGACCTACGCCGGGAACCTCGAAAATCTGCTGGATGTGCAGGATGCGCCTAACTATACTTTTGTGAAGGGCGACATCAACGACGCGGTTTTTCTGGACGCGCTTTTTACCGAGCACGACTTCTACGGCGTGGTACATCTGGCCGCCGAGTCGCACGTGGACCGCTCGATTAGCGATCCGCTGGCCTTTGTGATGACTAATGTACTGGGTACAGTGAATCTGCTGAATGCTGCGCGCAAGGCCTGGAAGGACGATTTACAAAATCACCTTTTCTACCACGTATCAACCGACGAGGTGTACGGCGAACTGCACGACCCGGAAGAGTTTTTCCTGGAAACCACCCGATACGATCCGCGCTCGCCCTACTCGGCGTCGAAGGCGTCATCCGATCATTTTGTGCGGGCTTACCGCAGTACCTACAAAATGCCGGTCGTAATTTCGAACTGCTCCAACAATTACGGTCCCAACCACTTCCCCGAAAAGCTGATTCCACTGATGATCAACAACATCATGCAGAACAAGCCGCTGCCCGTCTACGGCAAAGGCGAGAATGTGCGCGACTGGCTGTACGTGGAAGATCACGCCCGCGCCATCGACACTATTTTTCACAAAGGAAAGCAAGGCGAAACCTACAACATCGGTGGTCACAACGAATGGAAAAACCTCGATCTGGTACTAATGCTCTGCAAAATCATGGATGAAAAGCTCGACCGGGCACCGGGTACTTCCGAAAAACTCATCACCTACGTCACCGACCGCGCCGGGCACGACCTCCGCTACGCCATCAATGCCACCAAACTCAAAGCCGAATTAGGCTGGGAACCGTCGCTGCAGTTCGAAGAAGGCCTCAGCAAGACCGTCGACTGGTACCTGAATAATAAGGAATGGCTCAACAACGTGACGTCGGGCAATTATCAGAAGTATTACGAGGACATGTATTCATAATCAGTTGATAGTTGATAATTGATAGTGGATAATGACTCTTTTCTAATCAAGAGCTATCTACTCAAACGCATTATCAACTATCCACTATCAACTATCCATTATTTTGAAGGGAATCATACTCGCCGGGGGCTCCGGCACGCGATTGCATCCGCTGACGCTGGCCGTGAGCAAGCAACTCATGCCGGTTTACGACAAGCCGATGATCTACTACCCGCTGTCGGTGCTGATGCTGGCCGGGATCAAGGAAATCCTGATCATCTCCACACCCCACGATTTGCCGCATTTCGAGAAGCTGCTCGGCGACGGCAAGCGACTCGGTTGTCGTTTCGAATACGCCGTGCAGCCCAGCCCCGACGGGCTGGCGCAGGCCTTCGTCATCGGGGCCGACTTCATCGGTGATGACAAGGTGGCGCTCATTTTGGGCGACAATATTTTCTACGGCTCGGGCCTCACCAAGCTGCTGCAAGCCAACAACGACCCGGAGGGCGGCGTCATCTATGCCTACCAGGTACATGATCCCGAGCGCTATGGCGTGGTGGAATTCGACGCCGACCGCAAGGCGATCTCCATCGAAGAAAAACCCGAAAATCCGAAGTCGAACTTCGCCGTGCCGGGGCTGTACTTCTACGACAATGCGGTGGTCGACATCGCCAAAAACATTGCGCCCTCGCCACGCGGCGAGTTGGAAATCACCGACGTCAACCGCAAGTACCTCGAAATGGGCAAGTTGAAGGTAGGCGTGCTGGACCGGGGCACCGCCTGGCTCGACACGGGTACCTTCCAGTCGCTGATGCAGGCCGGCCAATTCGTGCAGGTGATCGAGGAGCGGCAGGGACTCAAAATCGGCTGCATCGAGGAAGTGGCCTACCGGATGGACTTCATCGACGCGGCCCAACTCGCCGAAATCGCCGAGCCGCTGGTCAAAAGCGGCTACGGCAGATATCTCCAGCAGCTGATCGCTTAGGGAAATCACCTTTGGAAAAAGCCTGTTCGCCCCGCTAAATCAAGTGAGCGCGAGCGGGCTTTTTTTGCAAGAATTCGGGAAAGATGGCGTTGTTGGGTATATTTGAACTAAAACCCGACGCGCTTCCCATCGCCCCCGCTGACGCATGGAATTTTTACCCAAGGAAATAGAAGACTACGCCGAGGCACACACCGACGCAGCGAGTGAATTGCTCCGCTACGTCGACCGCCAGACCCACGCCAACGTACTGCGGCCCCGGATGCTGTCGGGCCAGCTGCAGGGTCGGATGCTGGCGCTGTTCTCCCGGCTGATCCGCCCCCGGCGCGTGCTCGAAATCGGTACCTACACGGGCTATTCGGCGCTTTGCCTCTGTGAAGGCCTGACGATCAACGGAAAGCTCATTACCATCGACATCGATGAGGAGCTGGAGACTTTCACGCGGAACGTCTTTGAAAAATCGGAGTACCATGATCGAATCGACTTTCGCATCGGAGCCGCTACCGACATCGTTCCCACGCTGGACGATACTTTCGATTTGGTGTTTATAGACGCCGATAAAACCAACTACCTGGCTTACTACGACATGGTACTTCCAAAAATACGGCCCGGCGGACTTATTATCGCCGATAATGTACTCTGGAGTGGGAAGGTGGTCGAATCTTTCGCGGGCAAAACAGACAAGGAAACCACCGCGCTGCTCGACTTTAATCGCTATGTTCACAATGACCCGCGCGTGCGCAATCTGTTACTTCCGGTGCGGGACGGCGTCATGATGGCGCAACTGCTTTGATTTTCAATACGCTTTTTTACATCAATTTATCCTAACTCCATGTTTAAAAATACATTCACCTCACTGGCCAGGGCCCCGATTTTCGGACTGGCCATCCTGTTGCTTACCAGTACTTCCGGCTGGGCTCAGGATGTCCCCGACATTCCCGGCAGCGTCGAGTTTGCGGGTATCAACGTGCGCTTCGACAACGGCGCGCGCAAGATCATAGAAAGCGACGTGCGGAGCCTGATGAGCAACAAGCGGTTTTGGGAACTCAAGATGGACCGTGCCGTGCTCTACTTTCCTATTCTTGAAGGCGTACTGATCGAAGAAGAGGTGCCACTGGACTTCAAGTACCTGGCCGTGCAGGAAAGCTCCCTCACGCCCGATGCCGTTTCCACTTCCGACGCTGTTGGTTTTTGGCAGTTCAAGCAGGAAACCGCCCAGGAATTGGGACTACAGATCGACGATGCCATGGACGAGCGCAAAAGCATCACGGCCTCCACCCGCGCGGCGGCCCGCTACCTCAAGCGCAGCAACGAGCAGTTTCACAACTGGGTCTCTTCGCTCTACTCCTATTACCTGGGTGTGGGCGGCATCAGCAAGCTGGTACCACAGAGCTGGTCTTACGCGAAAGAAATCACACTCGATGCGCGCACCGACCGCTACGTGCTGCGTTTCTTTGCGCACAAAATCGCGATGGAAGCGGGCCTCGAGCGCTACCGCACCGCCAACACGATCGTGCTGCTGGAGTACCCCAACGCCCGCGGCCGTACCTTCGAGATGATCGGCCGCGACATGGGGCTGGACCCGCTTGAAATCCGCCGCTACAATCTGTGGACCCAGTCCGACCAAATTCCCGCTGACCGCGACTATGTGGTGATACTGCCGGTAGCTTCCGATCAAATCAACGTCGTGCGGGGGAAGTTGTCGCTGGCCCGTCAGGAGCCGGTGCTCGACTTTGTTGCCGAGGATATCGGCTTTCCGGTGCTGCGGCAGGCAAGCGTACAGCTTCGTGGCCGCAACGACCCCGTGTTCTACGAGATTAATGGCTCTGCCGGGTATTGAGGCGCGGGCGGGCGACCAGCCCGCTACCCTCGCCAAGGCGGCCAAGCTATCCACCTCCCGTTTCTTGAAATACAACGACCTGGATAGCCGCGACGCTCTGGAGCCGGGCGAGGTGTACTATTTGGCCAAGAAAAACAAAAAGGGCATCGTGCCTTTCCACACCGTGCGCGAAGGCGAGACGATTCGCAAGATCTCGCAAATCTACGGCATAAGGACCAAGGAGCTGATGAAATACAACCGCATCATGAACCGTAACCTGCGGTTGCAGACGGGCCGCGTCATGTGGCTGATGAAGAAGCGTCCGGCTAACAAGCCCGTCGAAATCATCAATCCCTCGACGCCTATTCCCGGTACCTACGCCAAACCTGAGCTGATCGGTGCGGCGGACGATGTCCCCAAAAATGCTTCGGAGCGTCGGCGCTACAAGCCCAAATTGGCCGACCCGAAATCGGAGGTCGAATCGACACCAACCACCACTCGTCCGGCCCCCGAGGCCAAGCGCCCCGAAACCAGTTCGCCCACCTCGAGCAGCACCGGCGTCGGTACGGGCAACGATCGCATCGTTATCATTTCATCAGACGAAAAGCCCGCGGCCGACGACTTCGATTCCGAGCCCGCCGCCAAGCCTCGCAAAACGACGACCTTCGAACCGACCACCGACCGCCCGAATGCCGCCCCGCGCGCGCGCCACCGCGAATAAGGAAGGCGTCAAGTACCATACCGTGGAGGCAGGACAGACGTATTACCGCATTTCGAAAATGTACGGGATCACGATCAACGACGTGCTGGCGTGGAACGGTCTGTCGGGAAGTGATTTTCTGGAAGTAGGGCAGCAATTGGCTGTGAGTGACCCAAATAAAAGCGTGCGACCTGTGGCCCAGCGCCCGGCCACCGCCGACGGCTATACGTTACACACCGTGGTGTCGGGCGAAACACTTTTCAGAATCTCGAAAAACTACGGCGTCTCGATGCAGGATATCCAAACCCTGAACAACATGACCGATACCAACGTAAGGCTGGGCTCGACGCTTAAGATTCCGAAGAAATAGTTAGGGGGTTTATTGGTTTATTTGTTTAAAGGTTTATTCGTTTGAGTTGGGAATGAACATTTTCTAAGCAAGAGCTAAACAAATAAACGCATCAACAAATAAACAACCACACATGATATTAATCGACAACACCTGCGTCAGTGATGATGTGGCCGATCAGTTTTTTGTTTGCAACCTCGACCGCTGCAAGGGTGCCTGCTGCGTGGAGGGCGATTCCGGTGCCCCGTTGGAAGACAGCGAACTACTTACCATGAAGCGCATCTACCGCCATGTGGAGCCTTATCTTTCTGAGAAAGGCAAGGCGGTCATAGCGGCTGAGGGCGTATATACCAAAGACTGGGAAGGTGACATCGTGACGCCGGTGATCGAGGGAAAAGAGTGCGCCTATGCCTTTTATGATGAGCGGAATATCTTGAAATGCGGCATCGAAGCGGCCTACAATGATGGAAAAATTGACTTTAAAAAACCGATTTCCTGCCACCTTTATCCTATTCGGGTTACAAAGTATGAGCAGTACCACGCGCTCAACTATGACCGTTGGGATATTTGCAGCCCGGCCTGCGAGCTGGGAAGCCAGCTGGGCGTGCCGCTGTATAAATTTTTGAAGGAACCCCTCACCCGGGCTTACGGGGAGGCTTGGTACGCCGAGCTGGTACAGGAGGTGGAAGAAAAATTAGCCAATGGCCCAAAGTGACTTTTTCGAAAATGTGTATGAAGTGGTGCGGCTAGTGCCGACGGGCCGCGTCACGACCTACGGTGCCATTGCGGCCTACCTGGGCTCCAAGCGCGGAGCGCGCATGGTGGGCTGGGCGATGAATAATAGCCACGTCCGACCCGATGTTCCGGCCCACCGGGTGGTGAATCGCAACGGACTGTTGTCAGGGAAGCTATTTTTCGGCAGTCCCACTGCTATGCAGGAACTACTGGAAGCGGAAGGGATCGAGGTGCAGTACGACCAGATCGTCGACTTCGAAAAACGACTCTGGCATCCGGCTATTGAATTGATTTGAGATCAAATGCTCTTCTGTACTCAGGCAAACCTTCGGTCGCGGCGGATGGCTTCCTTTCTCATCTTTTTATCTTCGCGGTACTCCACAAAATAGGCACACCAAACGCCGCCCGTAATTGAAGCCATAAACAATAATAACACGCCCATAAAACTTATATATCTAATGTGATTCTAGTGTGATTTTTAAACTTCCAATAGGAGTAGCGATTATAAAAAAATCAAACCACGGATCGTGCAGCTTTTTTAAGGCGTAATTTTGGGGAAAC
The DNA here is from genome assembly GCA_963803495.1 of uncultured Cytophagales bacterium. Taxonomy (GTDB): domain Bacteria; phylum Bacteroidota; class Bacteroidia; order Cytophagales; family Spirosomataceae; genus Persicitalea. The sequence goes on along the minus strand of CAWDMP010000002.1, from coordinate 3,558,475 downwards.
GGTTTCCCAGCGCTACTACATTTCCTGCATTTTCGTGGTTGATTTCCCTAGGGAGAGTAGCCATAGTCCCACAAACACGATCACGCCGTTGACAAACAGTTTCTCGAAGCCTAGTTTGTAGCCATCGAACCAAATGGCAGAATTCTGGTCGATGACGTAGGTCAACAATGGCCCCAGCACGCACACCAAGGGTACCAGTCGGTCGCGCAGGCTACGGCCTGTCAACAATCCAAAACTGAAAAGACCCAGTAGCGGCCCGTAGGTGTAGCCCGCCAAATCGAAGACGGCCGTGATTACCTCCTTGTTGTTGAGTTGGTTAAATATTAAAATCACGACATAGAACAAAACCGAAAAGCCGATGTGCACCCAGAACTTCGTGCGCGAGCGCTCGGCTTCGGGCTTCCCCTCCACGTTCATAAAGTCGATGCAAAAGGCGGTGGTAAGCGCTGTGAGCGCCGAATCGGAACTCGCGTAGGTCGCGGCCGTGATGCCCAGCAGGAAGGTGATCCCTACCACCAGCCCCAGGTTGTTGAGGGCCAGCAAGGGATAAAAATCGTCGGTACGCTCGGGTAGCGAGATTCCTTTCTCGGTGGCGTATACATAAAGCAGTGCCCCCAGCGACAGGAAGAGCAGATTGACCACCACCAGCACGGCCGTGAACCAGAACATATTCTTTTGCGCCTCCCCGATGTTTTTGCAGGTAAGGTTTTTTTGCATGAGGTCCTGGTCCATGCCCGTCATGACGATCGCGATGAAGGCGCCGCCCAAAAATTGTTTGAAGAAGTTCTTGGGATCGTTGGTACCCCAGAAAAATATTTGGGAGTACTCACTTTCCCGCACCGTAGCCACCATATCACCAAATCCGCTGAGATCGAGCTCGCGCGATACCAGCACGATCGTAAGGATGACGGCTGTCACCAGAAATGTGGTTTGGAGCGTATCGGTGATGATGATTGTCTTGATACCGCCTTTGAAGGTGTAAATCCAGATGAGCAGGATCGTGATCGCCACCGCTACTTCGAAAGGCACGCCCAGCGGCCCGAAGAGCGCGATCTGCAAAACGCCCGCGGCCACGTAGAGCCGCACCGCTGAGCCCAGGGTACGCGAAATCAGGAAGAAAGCCGAGCCGGATTTGTAGGACCAGAATCCAAAACGATCGCTGAAATAAGAATAAATCGAGATGAGGTTGAGCCGGTAGTAGAGCGGCATCAGTACCGTTCCGATCACGAGATAACCCAGGATGTACCCCAGCACGACCTGGAAATAGGAGAATTGGATGTTGAGCACCGCGCCCGGTACCGATACGAAAGTGACGCCGGAAAGTGAAGTACCGATCATCCCGAAGGCCACCAGGTACCAGGGCGACTGCCGGTTGGCATTAAAGAAAGTCGCGGTATCGGCCCCTTTGGAAGTGTAGATCGAAACGATGATCAGCATGGCGAAGTACGCAACCAAAATGGCGAGGGCAATGTAAGGGTTCATTTATTCAATGAATAGTGAATACGTAATAAGTAATAATGGGCTCCTGTGTCTCGCCGATCGTTGAACTTGAACAGAACAAAGGCCACGAGATACGCGTTGGACTTGTGGTGTAAGGTTTGAATAAAAAATAGACCTAAAACCTAACACCCTAATACCTGCCCAAGTCCTGTTTTTTGATTAATTTTGCAAGCAAACGTAAATTTGAATAGAATGCAAACCGACATAGATTACGACGTTGAAGTTTTAGAACAGACCGTCGACACGGAGGTTCGGAAACTCATCGTTTTTAACGACGAAGTGAATACTTTCGATTGGGTCATCGATACGCTCATCAAGGTATGTGAACATAGCCCGGAGCAGGCCGAGCAGTGTACGCTGATTATCCATTTTAAGGGGAAGTGTTCCGTGAAGGAAGGAGAGTTCGACTCGCTGGTGGCCATGCGCAACGAGATTTGCCGCCGGGGCATATCGGCAGAAATCCTCTAAACGCTGCCCTGACGCCGTTCTATGAACTACCCTTCCCAACTTATTGAAAATGCCGTTAACGAAATCAGCAAGCTGCCCGGCATTGGCAAAAAAACCGCGCTGCGCCTAACGCTTCACCTGCTGAAGCGGGAAGAATTGCAGACCAATACGCTGGCCGACGCCTTGATCGCCATGCGGACCAAGACGCGGTTTTGCGCTCGCTGTCACAACATTTCGGACGACGAGCTATGCAATATTTGCAAAAGCCCGAAGCGCGATGCCACTTTGCTGTGCGTAGTGGTGGACACCCGCGATGTACTTGCCATCGAGAACACCAGCCAGTTCAACGGTACCTACCATATTCTGGGTGGTATCATTTCTCCGCTGGAAGGCATCGGCCCGGCCGACCTCAACATCGACTCGCTGATGAGCCGCATTGAAAACGAGGGTATCCGGGAGGTGATTCTGGCATTGAGTCCTACCATGGAAGGCGACACGACGGCTTTTTACCTACAGAAAAAATTAAAACCCCTCGGCGTCAAGATCAGCAGTATCGCCCGGGGCGTGCCCATCGGCGGGGACCTGGAGTACGCCGACGAGGTGACGCTCGGACGCAGTATCGTGAGCCGGATCGCTTACGAATGACCCCGTTCGTAAATGGTTGTCGTCGTCTCCTGAGTAGATACCTCTCACAAGCCGTCTCTTGATGAGTCGGTACGGTTCGTCGAACCGCTGTTTTTCAATAAATTCAAGTAATCAATCCAAAAACCAATCTAACTATGAAAATCGAAATTTTAAGTATGCTAGCCTTCGTTTCCATCCTTGCCACGAGCTGTCAGGAAACCAAGGAAGGCGATGAGGAAACGGACACCGTAGCGATGGACAACTCTTCCATCACGATGGAAAAACTGGAAGGCTCGGCTGAGTTTGCCGGATCGTCGCTGACGCTGGACAAACCCACCGACACCAACATGAGTGCTGCGGGTGAAGCCGACTTTTCGTTCAAAGTGGGCGACTACGACTTGGGTACCCAGACCGACAGTCAAGTCAGAAGTATGTTGGCTAATTCCGACAAGGGACAGCACATCCATTTTATTCTGGACAACGATCCTTACTCGGCGCACTACGAGCCTGATTTTAAAAAGGAAATCCCGGCAGGAACGCACTACATGGTGGCATTCCTGAGTCGGTCGTACCACGAGTCGGTCAAAAACCCCAACTCGTTCGTAGCCAAGAAAATGGTAGTGGGCGATGGCGGTATCGACAACATGAATGTCGACCTGGACAAGCCGACCATGATCTATAGCCGCCCCAAGGGGGAGTACAGCGGAGCGGATACCGAAAACCTGATGCTCGATTTCTTCTTGCTCAACACCACGCTGTCCGAAGATGGCAACAAGGTACGGGCCACCATCAACGGCAAGGAGTTCATGATCAACGAGTGGGCTCCCACAGGTGATCAAAGGACTTCCCGAAAGGAGAAGTGACCGTGAAGCTCGAACTGCTCGACGCCTCGGGTGCCCTGATTCCGGGCGGATTCAATGAGGTCACCCGTACGGTAACGTTGAAGGAGTAGCCTTTAAATACCACCCGTATTTTTAAGAAAAGGAAATCCGTGCAGCTAGCTGCACGGATTTCCTTTTCTTGTAGCACCTCAAAAAACTTTTCAATGGATCAGCAGCTGGCGAATCCTGGATACTGACTTTCATCAAAACTCCGGCGTCCAGCATCCGAAATCTAATTGCAATAATCACTGATCACCTTATAGGCTGGCGTGTAGCCCAGCTCACCCGATTTGCTCAGGTCGAGGCAACCGCCGTCGACATCGCCCAGGCTATGCTTGATGATCCCGCGCACGTAAAAGGCTTCGGGGTAGGTAGGGTTCAGTTTGATAGCGCTGCTGCAATCGAGTATGGCGCCCATTTGGTCGCCAATGGATGAACGGACCAATCCGCGTGAGAAGTAGGCTTCGGCGTAGGTAGGATTAAGGTCGATGGCGCTGTTGAGGTCGGCGATGGCCCCTTTACTGTCGCCATTTTTGTTTTTCGCTATACCCCGTACGAAAAATGCCTCCGCCCGCTCGGGCGACAGGTCCTCGATGACAAATTGCGCCTGTACCACATTGCGGAGCTTGTCCAGCAGGTTCCGGTTGATAGGGCCTTTGTAAACTAGTTTCTTAGCATCGGTCGTATAGAAGTTATTGTAGCTAATGGCCAAATCCAGGTCCTGAATGGCGGCCCGCTGATCGTTCAGTTTGCTCCTGGCGAATCCTCGACCGTAGTAGGCCTGGTAGTCGTTCGGGTTGACTTGCAGGGCGCGGTTGTAGTCGGCCACAGCCCCGGCGAAATCATTCACCTTCACTTTGGCAAACCCCCGGTTGTTGTAGGCGGTCCCGTCTTCCGGGCTGAGCTCAATGGCCTTGGTATAGTCGGCAATGGCTCCGCTGTAATCGCCGAGCTTTACCTTGGCGTAACCCCGCCCCGCCCAGGCGCCCGCCCGCTTGGGGCTCAGGTCCGCTACCCTGGTAAAATCGGCCAGGGAGCCGGCGTAGTCGTCCAAAGACTGCTTACAAGTACCGCGGGCGTACAGCGCCTGCACGTCGTCGGCGTCGATCGAAACGGCTTTGTCGTAGTCGCTCAGGGCTCCGCGCTGGTTGTTGGTCTTGGCACGACTTACGCCTCGGTTGTAGTAGGCTTTGGCATCGTCGGGATTGAGTTCGATAGCCCGCGAGTAATCCTGAATCGCCCCCTGATTATCGTCCTGCATACTCTTGCTAACGCCCCGGCTCTGGAAGTACAATGCTTCTTTGGGGTTGAGTTCGATGGCGCGGTCGTAATCCATGATGGCCCCGCGATGGTCTTTGAGGTTGGCCTTAGCCAGGCCCCGGTTGAAGTAGCTGGGGGCGTGGTCGGGGTTCATGGAGATGACGCCACTGTACGACTGCAGGGCGCCGGCAAAATCGCCACTGCGGGCCTTGCTGTTGCCGTCTTCAAAAAACTCGGCGGCCGAACGCTGCCCCTTACTTTCACTTGCGCCACACACAAACAGGCCCACTAAAATCCAACAAACGCGAAATTTCTTCATCTTGAATATTTAAATAAGTTACGGGAGGGTACGAAAAGTTAAAAGTATCTAAATTCCCCCGGAGGCACAAAACCGGTCCTTATCTTTTGCGGGGTTTACCTTCGATACGCGTTTTTGTACCACAATCGCGTTCCGATATCAGGAGGTTAGTGGATGCGTTAAGAATATATTAAATTCAACGGCGTTTGCGTTCAAAAATCTGATGCATTAGTTTGCAGACCCGTACCGAAGCAAGGTACCCGCCATTTTTTACCGATTCTATGAAGCAATCCACCAAAATCCTCCTCATTTCCCTGGCACTCTTATTTGGCGTAGCCGCCGCTTACCTGGCCTTGCGCGACAGCCCCACCGGGGACATGGCTTCCCGGGAAGGGACCGCCGAAAACATTGTAGAATCGGCACCCGGCCCGACGCCCCCCTACCTCACGCTCAGCGACATGAAGGGTAATCCGGTGGTGATGGACAGTAGCAAGCTGGTTTTTATCAACGTGTGGGCCACCTGGTGCGGCCCCTGCAACGCCGAAATGCCCAGCATCGAGACGCTCTACGAGCGCTACAAGGACAATCCCAAGATGGCTTTTTACGTAGTATCGGACGAGGAACCGATGACGGTACTGAGTTTCCTGGAAAAGAAGCAGTACCGGCTCCCCTTCTATCTTTATGGCGGCGCCTACCCCGAAGCGCTCAATGGAAACGCCATTCCCCGGACCTACATCGTCAAGAACGGACAGGTACTATCGGAGCAGATCGGGGCAATCAACTGGAACGATCCCAAGATTTTTGCTTTCATCGACGAGCAGCTCGCGATGTAGTTTTGCGGTATCAGTTAGGTATCAAAAGCAGCGGGGCCGATCCAATGGATCGGCCCCGCTTTTTGTTTTCGTCACTAGCCCAGGTAGTTCGTCCCGGACTGAAACCGTTTTCTTCGTCCCAACACGGCGGCTGTACTCAGGGCCAGCGCTGCCATCGGAAACCACCATACTACTTTGTTCATCGCATCGCCCATTTATTGTGATATTATAATTAAATATAACAATCGTGCTGAAAATTTCGTTGTTATGCGAAATTTTGCTTGACATAAAAAACTGGATTCGCAGTACCTATTAAGTGGTTTGGTAGGTGAAGGGCTGATTTGAGGTATGCCCCGGCTCTGGATTGAATGTCGGCCAACCCTGATAGTGCTCACTATTTGCTTAACTCAACACTAAATTTACCGTTTTTAAAATGGAATCTATTTCCCTGCTTGTTTAGTACATTCAGATCGAAATACCCTAGGACTGTTCCTTTCCTCCTGTCAGCTTTTATTATTTCTATTTGGCTATTGTGTTTGTCATCAATATAAAATGAGTCTATCACACCATCTCCTCCTGATAACAACTCGTAACTTAATTTTATAGATGACTCAGATCCAAGATAGAATATGCCTTCTTTCAAATGAATATTACTGAAACTGATAAATTGAACTAGTTCATATTTAATCAGGTAGTTGTCAATCGAATCTGATCTATATGGGTTTGATTTTAAAATAAAGTTAATTACATACGTTCCACTACCATCGACTGCTTTATCAATATAAGTTTTTCCGCCATACGTTTTACCATTGAGATTAAACACAACGGTATCACCTTGAAAAGCTTCTTGCTTGAACGTATAGTACCCCTGGTTCTTTTGACAAGAAACCATTACCATAAGAACCAGGCATGTTATATATATATATATATATGTAACGATTTCAAATTACCCATTAGTCAGCTGAATTATATTGAATATCCCAAAATGTTTCAAGCGGCAATCTATTGGTGATTAGGTAACGGATTGAAAGCCCCTACTTCCTCAGCTCGTTGCGCAGACTGCGCAGGTAGTCGGGCGTACGGAGCAGGCGACTCCCAAACCAGCTGAACAGTTCACCATCCACCAGTTTAACCTCAGCCTCAGGCCATAAGGTCTTGATCTCGGCCACGCTTTCCTCCGTAAACGGATAAGGCTCGGAGGCTAGAAATACCAAATCAGGTCGGCTGGCTTTCAGGTCCTTCGTCGGTCGGTGCGGGGTACCTTGCCTGTTGGGCGAAAGCATTATCAAATCCCGCCCGGCGCAGCATATCGTTGATGAACGTACCCGAACCCGCCACCATCCAGGGCTTGCGCCAGATCAGGTAGGCCACTTTTGGTTGCCTGCCGGGCAGGCCCGGCATTGTTTCGGCCGATAACTCCTCAAACCTTTTCTCGATCCGATTGGCAATCCACTCCGCCGAGGTTTCCTTACCCACTACCTGCCCCACCCCCCTGATCATCGCTGTGGCGTCGGCCAGATTGTCGACCTCCGACACCCACACCGGAAATTCTTTCCTCAGCGCCTCGATGTCTTCCTGCCGGTTTTCTTCTTTGTTGCCCAGAATAAGGTCGGGCCGCAAAGCACGGATTTTGTCCAGGTCAGGATTCTTGGTACCCCCGACGATACTGCGTCCCTGTACTTTGGCTTCGGGGTAAAGGCCGTAGCGCGTAATCCCGACGACGGCTTCGTCGAGCCCCAGGTCAAAGAGTAGCTCGGTTTGAGAAGGTACGATGGACACGATACGCTGCGGAAGCGCGGGCAATTCGACCGAATGCCCCATTTGGTCGGTGTAGGTCGGCATAGCAATAGAAAGGTTTGGTCAAAGTTAAGGGAAAAATTTTGGGGCCGTACGTATGACCATCGTCATGTTTCGGCAGGGTGTCGGATCAGTTCTTTTGGCGCAGCTATGCGCGAACTTTGGCATTTGCCCCCATTCCAAACTCCGCGCTCCCCTATTTTCATGGGTAAAAACGAACCCCTATCGTCGACCCACTCGGCTCGCCCAACCATCCGCTGCTACCATTGCGACGAGGATTGTCGCGACGATCACCACCTTCACGACGGTCGTGATTTTTGCTGCACGGGCTGCGTCACAGTATACACACTGTTGCAGGAAAACGACCTTTGTACCTATTATCAGATCAACGGAGCCGTAGGCAATTCGCCCGACGCCGACCTTTACGAATCCAAATTCAAGCACCTGGATCTGCCGGAAATCCGCGCCAAGTTGATCGAGTTTACCGACGGACGGCAGGAGCGCGTCCACTGGCCGGTACCCGGGATGCACTGCTCCTCCTGCATTTGGCTGCTCGAAAATCTTCACCGTCTGCATCCGGGCGTGGGTAGTTCGGTCGTCGATTTCCCACAAAAAACCGTTCGCATTGCGCTGGACCCGCACCGCATCACGCTCAGTGCGCTGGCCGGGCTCATGGCGCGGCTGGGATATGAGCCGTACCTGAGCCTCGACGATACCGATGGTATATCGGCACAGACCCAGCCAGCCAATCGAGCAGGACGGACGAGGCTTTACAAAATCGGGGTAGCGGGTTTTGCTTTTGGCAACATCATGATGCTGAGCTTGCCCGAGTACCTCAACCTGGGCCAAGGTACCCAAGACCAACAGCTGCGCCTGCTTTTCGGCGGCCTCAACCTGGCGTTAGCGTTGCCCGTGCTGCTGTACAGCGCATCCGGTTTTTTCAGCTCAGCCTGGAAAGCACTGCGCGGGCGCTACCTCAACATCGACGCGCCCATCGCGCTGGCAATCGGCGCCGTGTTTCTCATCAGCCTGTACCAGCTTGCCGCGCAGAACGGGCCGGGCTACTTCGACTCCATGACCGGCGCGGTTTTCTTCATGCTGCTGGGCAGGTATTTTCAGGATAAAACGTACTCCAACCTTGCCTTCGATCGCGATTACAAATCGTATTTCCCCATCGCGGTCTCCGTCCTCGACGGGGACGCCGAGTCGCGGCGACCCGTGCAGGACCTGCAACCCGGCGACCGGATTCTGGTGCGCAACCGGGAGCTGATCCCGGCCGATGCCACGCTACTGAGTCCGGCGGCAATGATCGACTACAGCTTCGTATCGGGCGAGGCCGACGCGCTGGAACGCCGCCGGGGCGACCTCCTGTACGCGGGCGGACGGCAGTGCGGCCCGGCCATCGAGCTGGAAATCGTGCGGCGTGTGTCGCAAAGCTACCTAACGCAGTTGTGGAACAACGATGCCTTCACCAAGGCAAAAGCAGACCAGGACAAATCGCTGGCCGCACGGATCAACCGGTACTTCTCGGCAACGGTACTGCTTTTGGCCGCAGGTACCTTTGCCATTTGGGCATTTCAGGGCCGGTGGGAAACGGCCTTCCTGGCCTTTGCCACGGTACTTTTGGTGGCCTGCCCGTGTGCTTTGCTACTTTCCTCCACTTTTACCAACGGCAGTCTATTGGGTATTTTTGGAAAGCATGGATTTTACTTTAAAAACGCGGCGGTCATCGAGCGTCTGGCCAGAATCGACACGGTGGTTTTTGACAAAACCGGTACCGTCACCCTACCCCATGAGGCAGAGGTGCAGTTTGTGGGTGACGCTTTGACCACCGAGGAAAAAGTAATGATAAAAACGCTGTCCGGCCAGTCGTCGCATCCGCTGAGCCGCCTGATCGTGAAATCGTTTCCGGAGGTGGCTTTGAGCAAAAAAGGTTTTACAGATTTCAGAGAAAAAGAAGGTGCTGGCACTCAGGCGATGTGGGACAACCGGGAAGTGAAGATAGGCTCGCAAGAATGGATGTGGTACGGGCTGCCAGCCCGTTTGGGTGCAGGAGCTATTGAGCAACGTAGTGTGCCAACAGGCGAGCCCGCACCTGCGGACCGGACCGTACCACAGGTACACATCGCCATCGACGGCACGATCCGCGGTCATTTCGCTATTCGCCCCAAGTACCGTCCCGGCCTGACCGAAGCGGTTGCGGCTTTACAAAAAGAAAACCACGCTACCTACCTCCTCTCCGGCGACCAGCCCACCGATCAGGCATTCCTGGGAGAGGTGTTCAAAGATGACAGTCATCTCTTTTTCAGACAAAAGCCCGAACAAAAACTCGACTTCATCGCCCGCCTGCAACGTGAGCAAAACCACAAAGTACTGATGGTCGGCGATGGCCTAAACGACGCCGGGGCCTTGCAGCAAAGCGACGTCGGCCTGGCCGTGTCCGACGACATCAACAACTTCTCACCCGCCTGCGACGCCATTGTGCAGGGTAAAAAACTCCCGCTCCTCCCCCGCTACATCCGGCTCGCGCGAGCCGGTCAGCGCATCATCAAAATAAGCTTCGTAGTCTCACTGCTCTACAACCTGGTGGGTATCTCCTTTGCCGTCACGGGTCAGCTTTCGCCCGTGGTGGCGGCCATTCTGATGCCGCTTAGCTCGATCACGGTCGTGCTGTTCACTACGGCAGCGACTAGCCTGGCAGCGCGGCGGTGGTTGCGAGAGGAAGGGGATTGAATTGTTGGGGCATTAACTGTATATTTGAAAAAAAGCCGACCCAAAACCATGATCCAGACTTTGCAAGCCACCGAAAGCCACGCCCGCACCCTGGATGAGTTCCTTGTCCAGTCCTACCAATCGCCCGATGTTTTGCCCCAAACGCTGGAAGAGTTTGTCGTTTGGGAGCCAAACGATGGCTTCAAGTACGAATGGAACGACGGTGAAATCATTTGTTCCGCCGCGCCCGTGCTACCCGAGTTCGAGATCCGAGTCGACGAATTGCTCACATTGCCCAAGGTATAAAGCAACAAGTAAAGCTATCGTTCGAGAAAGGCTGGTGCGGAAGCACCAGCCTTTTTTTATGACCAAAATCTGACTAATGCTTTCCAGATGGTATCGTTCGTGATCTCCCGAAGCAAGTTTCACCTCCTTTCCTGACGAAAGTCAGTTTTTAGCCTAACCTTTCTCATCGTCAGCCCCGAGCGCAGACCGTAGTTTTGATCCCGTACCAAGGAACATCCGTGCGGATGATTCTTGTCATAAAACTACCTCGTCATGAGTGCTTTATTTGTTTTGATTGGGCTGAGCTTACTGGCCGCGCTGGGCTTTCTGGCCGCATTCGTCTGGTCGGTGCGCGGTGGCCAATTCGACGACGACTACACGCCTTCCATCCGCATTCTGTTCGACGACACGGTAAAAAAGCCGCCTTCGGACCAAGCCTGATGGCTGTCGGCCAATTAAAATATTCACTCATTCTCACAATCACTCATTCAAAATTATGAGCACCACCGTTACCGACGCTACGCCTCCCATTCGGATGGAGGAATTTGAATACGATAACAAGATCGTGCGCAACTTCGCCATCGCCACGATGCTCTACGGACTGATCGGTATGTTGGTCGGCGTATTGATCGCTTTTCAACTGGCCTATCCGTTTCTCAACTTCGATCTGTCGTACACGACTTTCGGGCGATTGCGTCCGCTGCATACCAACGCGGTGGTTTTCGCCTTTGTGGGCAATGGCTTCTTCACCGGACTTTACTACTCGGCCCCGCGCATCCTGAAAGCGCCGATGTGGAGCAAGAAGCTGGGGTACTTCAATTTCTGGGGCTGGCAGGCGATCATCCTGGCGGCGGCCATCACGCTACCCCTCGGCCTGACGACCTCCAAGGAATACGCCGAACTCGAATGGCCCATCGACATCGCCATCGCGGTGGTATGGGTGGCGGCCATGATCAACTTATTGATGACGATGGTACACCGTCGTTCCGAGCATATCTACGCGGCCATTTGGTTCTATATCGCCTCGTTTATCACGGTCGCGATGCTGCACGTCGTCAACAGTCTGGCGCTGCCCATTTCTCTGTTCAAGAGCTACTCGGTGTACGCCGGGGTGCAAGATGCGCTGGTGCAGTGGTGGTACGGCCACAACGCGGTGGCCTTTTTCCTGACGACGCCCTACCTGGGGCTCATGTACTATTTCCTGCCCAAGGCCGCCAACCGTCCGATCTATTCCTACCGCCTGTCGATCGTGCACTTTTGGGCGCTCATCTTCCTTTATATCTGGGCGGGACCGCACCACCTACTCTACAACACCTTGCCCGACTGGGCCCAAACGCTCGGCGTCGTCTTTTCGATCATGCTGATCGCGCCTTCCTGGGGCGGGATGATCAATGGCCTTTTCACCCTGCGCGGGGCCTGGGACAAGGTGCGGGAAGACGTGGTCCTGAAATTCATGGTCGTGGCCCTGACCGCCTACGGGATGGCCACCTTCGAAGGACCGATGCTGTCGCTGAAAAGCGTCAACGCCATCAGTCACTTCACCGACTGGACCATCGCGCACGTTCACGTGGGGGCGCTGGGCTGGAATGGCTTCCTGACCTTCGGCATCTTTTACTGGCTGATTCCGCGTATTTACAATACCAAACTACACTCGCAGAAACTGGCTAACTTTCACTTCTGGATCGGCACATTAGGGATCATCTTCTACGCGGTACCGATGTACTGGGCGGGCTGGACACAAAGCTCGATGTGGATGCAGTTTACGGAAGAAGGGCTGCTTAAGTACCCCAATTTCCTCGAAACGGTGATTCAAATCGTGCCGCTGTACATACTGCGCGGCGTCGGTGGCGTGCTCTATCTGATCGGCTTTGCGGTGATGATCTACAACCTGTTCATGACGGCCAAGAACGGTACCCTCGTCGAAACCGAGACAGCCCGCGCCCCGGCCATGGCGTCGATCTGGAAACCCAGCAAAGACGAGTACTGGCACAGCCGGACCATCGAGCGCAAGCCTATACTACTGAGTATCCTGGCGCTGATCGCGGTGGCCATCGGGGGCATCATCGAGTTGGTACCGACGTTCATGATCGAGTCCAACGTACCCACCATCGCCAGCGTGAAACCCTACACGCCCCTCGAATTGCAGGGCCGCGACATCTACGTGCGGGAGGGTTGCTACCTGTGCCACTCTCAGATGGTGCGTCCCTTCCGGGCCGAAATCGAGCGTTACGGCGAGTACTCCAAAGCCGGGGAATTCGTGTACGACCACCCCTTCCAGTGGGGTAGCAAGCGCACCGGCCCCGACCTGCACCGCATCGGCCAGAAGTACCCCGACTCCTGGCACTACAACCACATGGAAAATCCGCGCTCGATGTCGCCTGGTTCCCTCATGCCCCCCTACGCCTTTATGTTGGAAGCTGCGCTCGACACGAGTACCACGGCGGCTAAAATCAGAGCCATGCAGACCCTCGGGGTACCCTACGAGGAAGGCTACGACCAATTGGCCAACGCGGATTTGATGAAACAAGCCGACAAAATCAAGGCCAATTTGAAGGAAAGCGGCATCGAGACAAAATCCGATCGCGAAATCGTGGCGCTGATCGCTTACCTGCAACGATTAGGTACCGATATTAAATCAGTTGACAATGGACAATTGACGATGGACAGTTCTCATTAATCAAGAATCCAACATCATATAATCATGAAATTCAAAAACTACCTCGAATCCATCGCGGGCATCAGCATCTACCCGCTGATCTCGCTGGTCATCTTTGTCTCCTTTTTCCGGCCTGCTGTGGTACGTGTTCAGGATGAGCCGTCAGCACGAGGACGAGATGAAAGCGATCCCGCTGGACGACGGGACTATCAAAAAAACGCTACTGACGGTACTGGGTCTGCTGCTGTTTCCCGCTGCCTTTGCCCAGGGGGCCGAGGCCACGCCCTATCAGAGCGTATTGTGGTACACCGTATTGTTCATGCTGGCGTGCGTGATCCTGATTCTGGTCGTTGTGCTGGTGCAGGTCGTGATGCTCTACCAGAAAATCACCACACCCGCTCACCTCCAAACCGCCGAGGCGCAGGAAAATACTACACCGCTGTTCAGTCCGGTGTGGTGGCGCAAGTTCGTGGGCTTTTCCACCCCGCTTAACAAGGAGGAGAAAATCCTGCTGGCGGGCCACGAGTACGACGGTATCCACGAGCTGGACAACCGCATGCCGCCCTGGCTGCAAGTTCATGTTTGTCGGTACGGTAGTGTTTGCGATTGCGTACAGCGCATACTACCACGCCTTTGGCTTCGGCGAATTGCAGGCCCAGGAATTGGAAAGTGAACTGGCGATGGCCGAAATCCAGCAGAAGGCCTACGTCGAAAAGATGGGGGCGGGCATCAACGAGGAAAACGTCGCGCTGCTCACCGAAGGGCCGCTGATCAAAGAAGGCGGCGTGATTTTTACCGAGAAATGCGCCGCCTGCCACGCCGCCGACGGCGGGGGCGGTGTCGGGCCCAACCTTACGGATAACTACTGGCTGCACGGTGGCGAGATTCAGGATGTTTTTAAAGCCGTCAAGTACGGTTTTCCCGAGAAGGGCATGATTTCGTGGGAGAAGCAACTACCGCCGCAGGATTTACAGAAAGTAGCCAGCTACGTACTGGCCGAACTCCACGGCACCCAACCCGCCATCCCGAAAGAACCGCAGGGAGAACTGTACGAAACACCCGCAGAAGTACCTTCCAATCCGGTACCGCAGGCCATTGAAGCCGCAAAGCAATAGGCCATCGCCCCATAGTATGAAATCTCCCTACGAAAACTTCGACGAATCTTTTCGCGACCACTACGATGCGGTCGATGAGGAGGGTAAGCGCAACTGGTTTTATCCCCAGGAGCCGGAAGGCTTTTGGCACCGGCGCCGCGCCTGGTTTGCGGCGGTGGCGCTGGGGTTGCTTTTCGCGGGACCTTTCGTCAGGATGGACGGCCAACCGATGTTTTTGTTCAATGTCATCGAGCGCAAAATCATCCTCTTCGGGCTGTTCATCGGGCCACAGGACTACTGGCTGTTCGGGCTGGCGATGCTGTCGTTCATGGTCTTCATCGTGTTGTTCACGGCGGTGTTCGGGCGATTGTTCTGCGGCTGGGCTTGTCCGCAGACTATTTTTCTGGAAATGGTTTTTCGCAAGATCGAATTCGCCATCGAAGGTACCCACACGCAGCAGAAGCGACTCGACCAGGCACCCTGGACGACCGATAAAATCATCAAGAAAGTCAGCAAGTGGAGTATTTTCCTGCTGATTTCGTTCGTGATCGCTAACCTGTTGCTGGCCTACGTCGTGGGCGTAGACGAGTTGAAGAAAATCGTCACCGAGCCGCTCGCCGAGCACCTGTCGCTGTTTGGCGGCGTGGTGGGCTTCACGCTGGTATTCTATTTCGTGTTCGCCTGGGCCCGTGACCAGGTGTGTACGGTCATTTGTCCCTATGGTCGCTTGCAGGGGGTACTGCTGGACCGCAACTCGATGGTGGTGGCCTACGACTACGAACGCGGCGAGCCCCGCGCCAAGCTACGCAAGAATGAAGAACGCGAGGCCGGAGACTGCATCACCTGCCAGCAGTGTGTGGCGGTTTGCCCGACGGGCATCGACATCCGCAACGGTACCCAAATGGAGTGCGTCAACTGCACGGCCTGCATCGACGCCTGTGACAACATCATGGACAAGGTAAACCTGCCGCGCGGGCTGATCCGCTACGCCTCCGAGAATTCCATTGCCGACGGCCGCAAGAAGTTCGTCACGCCGCGGGTGGTGGGCTACGCCCTGGTGCTGGCGCTGCTGTGGGGTGCCCTGGGCTTCGTGGTGGCTACCCGCACCGACACCGAGACGACGCTTTTCCGCGTGCCGGGTACCACGTTCATCGACAACGGCGACGGCACGGTGAGCAACCTCTATAACTTTAAGATTTTTAATAAAACCAACCACGAGATCAAGCCAAAGCTAGTACTCGAATCGGCCGACGCTACCCTCAAATTTGCCGGAACGCCAGACCTGACGCTTGAACCCGCGGGCCTGTCGCAAGGCAGTTTGTTTGTGATCATGCCTAAGTCAGTTATTAAAAAACGCCTGACGGAAGTAAAATTTTCGGTGTATCGGGGAGAGAAAAAAATCGAAGAATTTCAAACGACGTTCGTGGCACCGCAGTAAGAGAGTTCATGAGTTCAAAATGTAGAACTGGTGTTGGGACTTAATACAACTAACTATGAAAAAAATTAACTGGGGTACCGGCATCGCCATGCTGTATGTAGCTTTTGTAATCGGCATTCTGGGCTTGGTAGCGCTGACTACAACCCAGCGCGTGGATCTGGTCTCGGAAGACTACTACGCTTTGGAACTCGATTTTCAGAACAAAATCGACAAAACCCAGCGCTCAAAGGCCCTGACTGCGCCATTGCGCTGGGAAATAACCGACACGGCCTTGGAAATCAAGTATCCCGCCGAGTTTGCGAGTCGGGATTTGTCAGGCAGAGTACGGTTCTACTGTCCGTCCGACAACGGGAAAGACATCGAGTTCGCTATTCTGGCCGATGCGCAAAATCAGCAGGCTATTCCGCTGAGCAAAATTCAGAAAGGCCGCTACCTCCTCCAATTCGACTGGAAAAACCAACAGACTACCTACTGGAACGAAGGGGCGGTGGTAGTGAATGAATTATGAATTATGAGATGCATTTGATCTGTTACCTGTCAACAATTCAACGATTACACAAATCAACAATTACACACCCTTTCTTGCCTTCACCCTCGGCCTGCTGAGTAGCTTCCACTGCCTGGGGATGTGCGGGCCGATTGCGCTGGCGTTGCCGGTGCATCGCGGCAGCCGGTTGCGGCAGTGGGCGGGGCTGTTGACCTACAATTTTGGGCGGGTTAGTACCTACGCTATCTTGGGGGCCACCATCGGCGCGTTGGGTGGTGCGATGCTGTGGGTCGGGTACTTGAGGTACCTGTCCATCATCGCCGGGGTAGCGATGCTGCTTTACGTAGCGTGGCCCGCGCGCCTCGATCGGCTGCTGAAGGTACCGGCGATTTGGCAAAAGCTGATCGGTCGGCTGAGAAGCCACATGGCTACTCGTCTTCGCAGCCACAAGCTCAGCGGTCAGGCTACCCTCGGCATGCTCAACGGACTGCTTCCCTGCGGGCTGGTCTACCTGGCATTGATCAGCTCGATCGGCACGGGTAGCGCCACGACCGGCGCGGCCTACATGCTGGCCTTCGGGCTGGGTACGCTCCCCATGATGATGGCCGTCGGCTTTTTCAAGCAGTGGTTTAGTCCGGCCTTGCGAAGCCACATGCGCCGTCTGACGCCGGTCATGGTCGCCGTAGCCGGGATTTGGCTGCTGGGTCGGGGATTGTTGATTCGGGTTCCGGCCGGCCCGCTCTATTCCGCCGCTCCCACCGAGATTCCGCTCTGCCACGGCGGGCCAGAGCAGTGAACCTCTCCGAAAAAATAGTATGTTCGCATTGTACAGTCAACATACCCAAGAAACAATGCGGCATATCGAAATGCTCAACGCGCTCTTCGAGTACGCGACGGAGGGGATTCTGGTCGTGGACGGACAAGCTACCATCGCGATGGTCAACCCGACGGCCAACCGCCTGTTCGGCTACGAGGAGGAGGAGTTGGTGGGGAACAAAATAGAAATGCTGGTGCCTGGCCCGCTCGCCCAGCATCACGTGCACCTGCGCGCCGACTACCTGGAAGCACCGCACGCCAGGGGCATGGGCCACAACCGCGACCTGTTTGGCCGCAAGCGCGATGGTACCGAATTTCCGGTGGAAGTGAGCCTGAGCCCGTTCGCTACCAGCGAAGGCCACTTCGTGGTGGCCTTCGTGGTGGACATCACGAATCGCAAACGGCAGGAGAGCGCCATTCTGGTTGCCAACAGTGAGATTCAAAAGCTCAACACCGAGCTGGAAATGCGGGTAGAGCAACGTACCCGCGAACTGGCTGAAACCCTTTTGAAACTGGAAAAATCACAAGGGGAAGCAGTTCGGGCTTTGGAAAAAGAACGCGAACTGAACGACATGAAAAGCCAGTTTGTCACCATCGCCTCGCACGAATTCCGCACGCCGTTGGCCACCATCCTGTCCTCGGCGTCGCTGATTGGGCGGTACGTCGAGACGGCGCAGGATGAAAAGCGGCAGAAGCACGTGCTGCGCATCAAGTCGGCGGTAAACAACCTGACCGAAATCCTGAACGATTTCCTGTCCATCGGCAAGCTCGAAGAAGGCCACATGCACAGCATCCCGGCGCGGGTAGACGTGCGCGACCACTGCCAGGATTTGATCGAAGAAATACGCGGCGTATGCCGGGAAGGGCAGCAAATCAAGTACCGGCATGAGGGCCCGGCCGAGGCCTGGCTGGACGCCCACCTGGTACGCAACGTGCTGATCAACCTGCTTTCCAACGCCATCAAGTACTCCGCGCCGCACACGCTGATTCGACTCAGTACCCGCGTGGACGACGAAAGCGTTCACTTCCACAATCCAGGACCAGGGAATTGGCATTCCGGACGGCGACCAACCGTACGTCTTCGACCGTTTTTTCCGCGCGCACAACGCCGGTACTGCTCAGGGAACGGGTCTGGGCCTCAACATCGTCAAGAAATACGTTGACCTGATGCGGGGCGAAATCTCGTTTGAGAGTAGTCCCGGCGTGGGTACTACTTTCCGGGTCCGACTGCCCAATCGACCGCCCGCCGCCATTTAACCCGACTTCCCATGAGCTCCAAAAAAATCCTACTGATCGAAGACAACGCCGAGATGCGGGAAAATACCGCCGAGATTCTGGAATTGTCCAACTACGAAGTCGTGACGGCTACCAACGGCAAGGAGGGCGTTCGGCTGGCCCAGCAAGCACAGCCCGACCTCATCATTTGCGACATCATGATGCCCGAGCTCGACGGCTACGGAGTACTGCACATGCTCGGAAAGGACGACTACACGGCTGGCATCCCGTTCATTTTCCTGACGGCCAAAGCCGAGCGCTCCGACCAGCGCAAGGGCATGGCGATGGGCGCCGACGACTACCTGACCAAGCCCTACGATGACATTGAGCTGCTGAGTGCGGTGGAGGTGCGGCTGGCCAAAAGTGAACGGCTGAGGGCGGGGTTCAGCCGGACGGCGGAGGGGTTGGAGGATTTCCTGCGGAATAATGGTCAGCCCGATCTGCGGTTCCAGGCTTTTTCTGCGGATGACGGGCTGGAAGCCCGTACCACACTCACCAGGGACAGGCGGGTGAAATCTTTTCGCAAAAAAAGCACGGTCTATACCGAAGGTAGTTTTCCGAACCGGAATTTTCTTTTTGACCGAAGGGAAAATCAAGGCCTACCGCGCCAACGAATCAGGCAAGGAATTTATCATGGATCTGTACAAAGCGGGCGATTTCTTCGGCTACGTCGATTTGCTGCAGGGCGATGCTTACCAGGATTCGGCCGTGGCCCTGGAAGAATCGGAGGTCGCCGTGATTCCGAAAGAAGATTTTTTCCACCTGCTGCAAGCCGACCGGGAGGTGTCGTCGCGCTTCATCAAAATGCTCTCCAACGAAGTGAAGGAGCGCGAGGATCGACTGCTGCAACTGGCCTACAACTCCGTCCGCAAGCGCGTGGCCGAGGCGCTCGTCATGCTGGCCCAGCGCTACCAGGCCGATGAGGATGGCCTGTTTTCGATGGCCATCACCCGCGAGGACCTCGCCTCGATCGTCGGCACGGCGACCGAAACCGTCATCCGCACGCTCTCGGATTTCAAGCAGGAGAAGCTGGTGGAGATGAAGGGTAGTTTGATCACGATTCTGAACTACGGGAAGCTGGTGCGGATGCGGAATTGAGAGAATGTTTTTCCCGGTCTTAATTCGATTTTGGGAAATTTATCGTTTAATTTGTAGTCTGGGATTACAGATTTTGTTATTAAAAGCTATAATTATGGTTGAGATCGTCCAAAACTACCGGGAATTAAAGAGCCGAATGGCGGCACTGATCGATAGGTCAGGTTATAAAAATGCTTTCATTGCTAGAAAAATCGGGATGATGCCCTCGCATTTTTCCGTGAAGAAACAACGCGGTAATTGGAACGAAGACGAAATAGAGAAAATCGTTGTTCTGATTGAGGATGAAGAACTTGAAGACTTCCTGCTGGGAAAGATTATGGAGGAGATTGAGAACTCACCCGACAGCGAATATATTTCGTCTGATGACTTCAAGAAAGAGATGGGATGGTTATAGTCGTCGAAAAGCAATTTTCTAAACAACTGAAAAAATGCCCGGGTCATATTCAGGCTCAATTTGACAAATTCAGGCTCAATTTGACAAAGTTTATCAGAAAATAGAATCAGCAAACTTTATCAACGAAATTCCCAACCTCAAAAAAATGGCTGGGTATGAGGAGTACTACCGAATCAGGCTGGGCGGCTGGCGGATCGGATTGAAATACGAGGATGGCGTGCTCAAAATAATCCATCTGATGACCATCGGGCCGCGCGGTGATGTCTTCAAGAAGTTTCCTCCGAAATAATCGAATGCACCTTTGAAGGGCTAGTCTGTTGTTTTACTGATTATAAACGAACTCCATCGTGCTATCCAACTCTCCGTTTCTATACGATTTCACCCGCGAGGGGTAGCCATCGGGACGGTATTCGTATTCGTAACGCCGATTAGTTGTTCGCCCATTTTCGATCGCCCTCCGCGTCAAGATATTGTTCCGGTTCGTTGCCTTTAGTGACACGATGTCCCCGGTCAGGTAGTAAGGGTTTGGCTTATCATCGTAAGATATAGTTTCCTCGAAAACCTGGTATTTATCGACTGAGCGGACAAAGACAGCGTTGCCCTCGGCATCTCGCCTAAATAGCTTGTAAGCTGTGATTGTCGCATCTGCTGCATTAAGATAAATCTCCTCCTCCCACACCAGCGCTCCGGTCATTCCGAATCCCTGCCTTATACGAGTCGTTCCTGGCTTTAAACTGAAAACGGAAGGATTCGCCTCCTCCGACTTCAAAATCCAGGATTTCGTTTCGTCAGTGGGCTCGTATTTAGTTGAGGTACTCAGCACAAGTTCATCCTTCAAAGGCCCAAGATACCCGTACACTTTTATCCTGTTTATTTCGGTAGAAATGCTGGGAAGTGCTGACGAACCGTCACGCTGGTAAGTGCGCTTTTCTAACCTCACGTCAGGCTCGATATAGTCAGTGATTGCAGACAACCTGCCTGAATCATCGTATTGATAAACAGTTTTCAGCGAGCCAGAACCGGAGATTCTATTGACCTCCATTAGCCTCAATGAACTGGAAGGCTTATCGGATGCGCCGAAAGGAAATCGTCGTACTACGTTGGCATCTCCCAAGACCGGCCTGAAAGAATTGATCGAATCGGGGGCCAGCGGGTTAGCAGGCTTTGCCTGAAAAACAGGCGCGGGGTCTATATAGAAAATCCCGCTTCTTTCGCGTTGGCAGCTCGCTAGTAAGGTCAGTGAAGCGAGTAGCAAGAGTTGGCTTGTATTTTTCATGATTTTTCAGTTGGCGGTAATATTAAATAAACACCCAAACAAATCGCAGACTACCTATCGATTGTATACAAATTTCCTTGTATTCACAAGCGCTCCCTGGTAAAAAGACCGCATCACGAAGGGATAACCGTCCGGTCGGTATTCGTACACGTAATGGTAGGCAGAATTGCCATTTTTGGTAAAGACTGTTGAGATCAACACGTTATTTATATTTGAAACGCCCGCCATTTCTCCCGGAATCAGGTCCTTCAAAAGCATGACATCCCCCGTGGTTCGATAGGGGTTAGGTTTGTCGTCGTAGGTATAGTACTCCACCCGCTCCTCTTTGGCCGATTTGAGATGAACAAAAGCGATGTTCCCGGTCTCGTTTCTTTTGAATATTCTCGAAGAAACCACCCCGGCATTTTCCCCGCTGCTGGAAAGTACGTCTTCCCTTACCAACTGTCCGTCAGTTCCGAAGCTGAGCCGAGAATGGGTGATACCGATGGTTTGTATAAAAAAGGGTGTCTTTACGTCGTCCGTCCTCGATAGAAGCACGTTGCTACCCGCTGTCGGTTCGAACGACGAAAGATAGCTCACTTCGAGGTCGTTGTTTTTCAAGAATCCGTAAAAAAGCTCGGCCAAGTCGGTACTTTGGTTCTTTTCAACCTTCACCCTGATCTTTCCTCCCGCTTCATACGCGTAGCTATGTCGGGAGTAGATCAAGCTATCCTTGTTGTACCGCGTCCACTGCGCCAGCCGTCCGGCCTGATCGTATTGAAAAACGGTCCGGTATTTTACTTTTCGGCGATCGCTGTAATCCGTAAACTCCACGAGCCGCACGGAAGTATCGGGCCGCCCGGTGGGACCGAAGGGAAACTGGCGTACCTGACCGGCATTCCCTAGTACAGGAACGTAGGAAAGAACCGAATCCGGCGCAAGCGGTTTGTCCTCCGATACCGAGACGGGTGGCGTGGGGGAATCGGGCAAAACTTTGTCGGATCGACAGCCACAAACCGTCAACAGCAATGCCGCCGCGTATAACTTGGTTTTGAGTTTCATCCTGTAAGAAGTTTATTTTTTAAGAAAGACCCGTAACCTTGTGAGCTTACGACAAATAGAATGCCAACAAAACTAATCTGTTCGCGTAAAAAAAAAAGCAAAAGCACAAAATTATTTTTGGCTTTCGCCGTCATCTGACCAAATCTTTGCACTCCGTTTTTGTAGCTACGTATAGAAATGTCGTGGTGATGCTGAATTTTACCGTCTATCTTGTTGAGGATTCCCTTTGCCCAAAAACCTTGAAACCATGCGCCGTCCACTTCAATGCTCTTCGTTTCTAATCTTTTCAGTCTTTGTTTTCCTTTGCCAGCCGAGAAATCTTTTCGCTCAGGAAATCAAAGGGGACGGTTTGCGCTGGGACAATCCTATCACAGCGGCGTATTTGAAAAAAAACCTGTCAAAAAAATCGCCCAGGCTCATCCTGACCCCGCAGCTTGAAAAGACGATCCGGCAAAAGCTGAAAGACGACCCCTACGTTCAGAAATACTACAAGTACCTGGAAGCGGAAGCGGCTGAGATTTTGCCCCTGCCCGTCGTAGAAAGGGAATTGGAAGGTTTCCGGCTGCTGTTTGTATCGCGGGAAATGCTGCGACGGATGAGTACTTTGTGCATGGTGTACCGCATGGGGAAAGATCCGAGAGTTTTGGAGAAAATCGACCGGGAATTGCAAGCGGTCGTCGCTTTCCAGGACTGGAACCCCGACCACTTCCTGGACGTGTCCGAGATGTCGTTTGCCGTGGCGCTGGCCACCGACTGGGTCGGCGAGTACTTGCCCAAATCTACCCTGGCCGCCGCCAAAAAGGCCATCATCGAGAAAGGCATCTTGTCCAGCTACGACGAAGGCAACCAGCGCATGGGCTGGATCGAAGGAAACAACAACTGGAACTCGGTCTGCCACGGCGGCATGGTGGCGGCCGCGCTCGCCATTGCTGACCAAGATCCTGAACTAGCCGCCAAGACGATCTCGCGCGCGCTGGACAAGATGACGCATTCCGTGAGCCGAGTATGGCCCGGACGGCGTGTATCCCGAAGGCCCGAGCTACTGGTGGTACGGCACGAGCTACGCCGTGATCGCTTCCAGCGTGCTGACCAGCGCCCTGGGTACCGACTTTGGTATTTCGAAAGAGCTCCCGGCTTTCCTGGAAAGCGCCCAGTTTCGCCTGATTGCCACCGCGCCGTCGGGTACTTTCTTCAACTACTCCGACGCCAGCGATACCCGCGACGGACAAGGCTCGGTGCTGCTCTCCTGGTTTGCGGCCCAAACGGGCGACCCGCTGCTGTTTGAAGAGGATTTCTTCGACAATCCGCATAAGGCTGGACCGCAGGCGGGCCTTGGGCTTTCCTACCTGACCATGTACCGCAGCCGCACCGGCAGCCTTCCGAAAAGCGAGCTACCGCTGGCGTGGCACGGAAAAGGCATCAATCCCATCGTCGTGTTTCGCAGTGCGCCCGAAGTACCTAGTCACCTCTACCTGGCGACCAAAGGCGGACGGGCAGCGCTCAGCCACGGCAACATGGACGCGGGTAGTTTTATCTTTGAGCTGAACGACGTCCGCTGGGTACTCGACCCTGGCAATCAGCGGTACTACCTGCTCAACAAAATCGGCTTCAACCTGTCTGGCTACTGCCAGGATTGCGAGCGCTGGACACTCCTGACCAAAGGCAACCACGGCCACAGCACCATTACGGTCAACGATGAACGCTTCAACGTGACCGGGACTACCGGCATCGCCGACTTCAGGGAAGGAAGCCAACCCGAGGTGACCTACGACATGTCCTCGACCCTGGCCGGACAGGTAAAATCGCTGCAGCGGCGCTTCGTGAAGGAGAGCGACCATTCAATCCTGATCGAAGACACTTTTGAAACCAACGACTACACGAAGTACCTGACCTGGGCCATCATGACCACCGCCGAGGTCGTGGCTACCGAAAGCGGGGCGGTGCTGAGGCAGGACGGCAAGGCGCTCAAACTGTCGATCCTGGCCCCGGCCAAGCTGAATGTGTCGATCATTTCCCTCGATCCACCGCCGCTCGAAATCGACAAAACCATTCCCGGCCTCAAACGGGTGGAAGTGAGGGTACCTGCCTACCTGGCAAAAGACGGCCGGGGCAAAATTCAGGTCAGACTTTCGGATCGGTAAGCTTCTGAAAAAGAATTAGAGGTACCTTCGCCACATGAAGAAACTCCTGGCCTGGCTCCACGTCAACAAGTACGAAATATTACTCATCGCCCTGATTCAGCACCTGTTCATTGGGGTGTTTCTGGAAGACGTCGATTTTTACGCCAAAGTAATCTGGCCGATCAATATTTTGGTGGTGGGCATGGCCAGCATCGGGATTTTCGTCAAGAAGGGAAGGTGGAAAAAAATCATTCGCAACATCCTTTTCATAGTGGTGCTGGTACTACCCATTGCCCTGCCGTTTTTTGGTCGGCTGCCCTACTTCATGCTGAGCCTGAACATCGCCTACGTCATTTTCTTTTCCTTCATTTTTCGGGAAATCATCGCCTTCCTCATTCGGCCCGGCTACATCAATTCCGATCTTATCACTGCCTCTGCCTGCGGTTATTTCCTGCTGCTGGAGATAAGCGTCTTTCTTATGCAGGTATTCGCTTACGAGGATACCCAGGCCCTCACCGGAATCAACTACTCGAGCCCGGCCGACCTGTTTATGGATTTGGTCTACTTCAACAGCATCACCCTGACCAGCATCGGCTTTGGCGATATTGCGCCCAAGGCCCATTACACTAAGCTCCTCACGGCCTTTATCGGCATCATCGGTCAGTTTTACTCGGTGGTACTGGTGGGGATTCTCATCAGTAAGTTTTCGGCCAAGACCACTTACATCGGCGAGCAGGAGGAGGCCGACACGCCCGACACGCCCAATATACTGTAACCCAGCCGCCCCATGCAAGATGTAGCCGAACTCGTCACCAAGTACCTCAGCGCCTTCATCGAAATCCTGGCGGCGGTCGTCATCGGTGTCGCCCTGTTGCAATTTTTGTACAGCTATGTACTGAACTTTGCCAAACCGGACTCGGGCCGCACCATCCAGTCCCTCCGCATCCGCTTCGGCAGTTCGCTCACCGTGGCGCTGGAACTGCTGCTCGGTGCCGATATACTGGCAACGGCCATCGCGCCTACCTGGGACGAAATCGGCAAGCTCGCCGCCATCGCCACGCTCCGCACGGCGCTCAACTACTTCCTGGAAAGAGAGTTGAAAAACTCAGGGGCCACCGACCGAATCGAGCCGCTCCAAACCCCCGCAGACCAACCTTAAGCGATCTTATCCTTCATCTCGTTGATCGTCCGCGTCAGCAGCGCTATTTCTTTCCGCAACTCCGCCACATCCTGCGCGCCCGCCACGGGGGCATCCTTCTCCTCCGCATCGCGGCCGATGAAGAAAGTTGCCAAAGTAGCCGTCACGTAGCCAAAAATCGCGAAACCGAATAGCGTAATCAGAAACGCCAGCCCGCGGCCCTCGGGCGTGGTGGGCGAGTACTCGCTGCCTGCCGTGGTCACGCGCATGGCTGTCCACCACAGCGCCATGCCGTAGCTGTCGAATCCCGGGGCGGGGTTTTCGATGGCGTACATGCCCGCCGCGCCCGTGAAGGTGACCACCAGCGACAGCAGTACCACGTAGCCGAAGGCCCGCCGCTTCATGGTAGCCGACAGGCTCTTCATGCTCCGGTTGAGCGACGACACGATCCTGACCAGCCGCAGCCCGCGCAGGCTCCGCAGTACCCTCAGAAAACGAAAAATGCGGAATACCCGGAGAGCGGGAATGATGAGCGAGATGGCGGTGAGCCAGTTCTTCTTGATGAAGTTGGTCTTGTCGGGTGCCAAAATGAACTTGACGACAAAATCGACGATGAACAAAATCCAGATCCCGATGCTGATGGCGTCCAGAGTCGGCGAAAGCCCCCAGATCAGATCCACGATCAGCAGTACCAGCCACACGAAGCCGAGGAAGATCATCGGCCCGTCCAGCAGCCGGTCAATGGAGTAAAGGAGTCGGTTGCGCTCGCGCTGGAGTTCTTTTTTCATTTTTCTGTTTTCTCAAAAACCTGGTCGAAGGTATTGAAAAAATAGAAAACAGACTACCGAGCATCGTCTTGGCCGAGTGGCTTTGCCAAGCAACTCGGCGCGATTTCTTTCTGCAGCTCCGACCACGCTCACTGGCTCATTGATTAGCCGCTTCTATCGGCCCGAATGGTCCGTACTTGTGCTGTTGTTCGGTAAAGGAATCGGCGTAAGGTGAATGATTTTCCGCTCGCTTACCGTAGCTGATATTTCGTCGCCAAATTGTTGAATACTTCCATTCGCCCTCACTAATGGGCTTCTTTGATGTAAGCCCAGCCTTCTCCTTGCTTGGTGACAATCTCCAGAATACCATCTGGTACCGACGTGACCCCGGCAATCAAATCCGAAGCACTCATTTTTCTCCTTTTCATGGAAGCTTCACATACTTTGAAGTACACGTTTTTATTGTCCTTCAGCGCCAGCATGGCCTCGGCGACCGTGGACTCATCTTTAAGTACCATGTCCAGTGCGCCGCTGTACACGACTACCTAGAATTGTGAATCAGGGTAGGCCCTGGTCATCATCTGCACATGGCGGATGGCCGACTGATGGGTCGATGCTTCTTTACCCGACGGTATTATCCACCAGCGTAGATGTAGGCGCAATCCTTCTTATTGGCCCGCTCCAGCGCCCAAACCCCGGATGGTACTACTTGAATATTGGGCAACACACCCGCTACCCACTCCGCTTGCACCTCCTTAGGATCTTTGCCCATCTTCTGCGCTAGCATTCCGCTGAATACACTGATGGCCAGGTTGCACACGCAAAACATGGCCCCTCGCCCGATCATCGTTTTCACGCCGTCGATGCCTGGCATGAAATAGTCTCCCTCACCCGGGGTATAGTAGGGATTGCGTTCAGCCGGGGCACCGGTGGTATTGTCCGTGATGCCAAATACCTCGCCGAGCTTGTACTCTTTCCACAGCTTGTCTTCCAAGGCAAAAGGAATGGCATTGTGCCGAAGTACAACCATGGCCGTCATGTCCTTATCGGCCGTACCGGTCTGATTGTTACTCAAATAGAAAGCCCAGGCCCAGATGATGGGAAAGGCCTTGTGCGGTTCGGGCGCATCATAAACTACCCGGTGCTCCCCTTTCACATTTTTGAACCAGGCATCGGCATCGGCCAAGAGCTGTGTCTTTGCAATTGGCAGAGTACTCGCGGCAAATACTGGACTTGCCAAACTGGCCACCCCGGCCGTGGCCGCTAATTTCCCGATAAAACTTCGGCGAGAATCAGTGTTCGAATTGTAATTGTTAGGTGTCTTCATGATTGCTATTGTTTTGAGGTGAACTGAATTTACTGGTACTAAAAAATCGCTCGGTTACTGGAAAGCATTATTCTATCGAACTATGGCCGCGCTTCCAAAATCAAATTGAATGGCGTCTCGGCGGCCTTGTTGAAGCGGCTGAATCCGCCGGAGGTGATGGCTTCCTTCAAACGTGCCTCCCCGGCTTGGGCGCCCAGCGCCAGCCCTACCTCCTGGTTGAGCGAGCAGGGGACGCACATGGTGGTAGAAAAGGAGTAAAACGCTCTTCCGACCGGATTGAGGTTTTCTTCCAGCGAATCATTGGCAAATGGCTCGACCACCAGGCAGGTACCATCGGGCTTTAAGATACTTTTCACGTGGGCACACACCCCTACCGGGTCGCCCATGTCGTGGAGGCAGTCGAAGAATGCTACGAAGTCGTAGTCTTTTCCGGGTACCTCCTTGGCCGTGGTTTGCTCGAAAGTGACGTTGGTCAGTCCGGCAGCTTCTGCCTTTGCGCGGGCTACCTCGATGGACTTGTCGTGGTAGTCGAAGCCGTAGAAAGTCGAGTTGGGAAAGGCCTGCGCCATAAACACTGTGGAGGCCGCGTGTCCGCAACCGATGTCCGCCACTTTCGCGCCTGCTTCCAGCTTTTCCTTTACGCCGTCCAGGGCGGGTATCCAGTTAGCTACCAGGTTGAACTCATAAGAAGGGCTGAAAAACTTCTCCGTACCGCAAAAAAGACAGGTATGATGATCACCCCAGGCTACCCCCTCCCCTGACTCGAAAGCCGCTTCCATTTTGTGTAAATCATGAAATACCGAGGCAATCGAATAGAATATACCCGTCATGAACGCCGGGCTTCGGCGGTCGCCAAACACGGCCGTCTGCTCGGGCGACATCGAGAAGTTTTTGCTGGTGCCGTCGTACTCCACGTAGCCAGTGGCGGCCTGGGCCGATAACCATTCCCGCACGTAGCGCTCCGCCGTACCGGTCGCATCGGCCAGCGCCTGGCAACTCATAGGGCCGCCTTCCGAGAGCTTCTCGTACAACCCAAGCTTGTCGCCTAGCAGTACCAGGGGGGCGTTGGCCCCGGCTCCCATTTCGTTCACTACTTTTCCAAGTAGCTCATTCAGTTTGTCTTGATTCATTTTCATGATATTCAGGGTTTTATAGTAAAAAAATTTATTTGAAAGCTCAGGAATACGTTACTGTTTGCGCTTGTTTCGCCAAAAGGAAAGTTCGTTCGCGGGTTCGGGAAGCTGCGGCGCAGAATCCATCAGGACCGGTGTTCCATCACCCTTCCGGGCCCTGCCCCTCACCATCGTTCCACGCAAGGTTTGATCGTCGTAATAGCCGCCCACTACCGCCTTCGTAAATCCGCGGTCGGGTTTCCCGAAAATCAAGCGGTCGGATAGCAGGCAGTCGCTTCTATGAAAAGCTTGAACCAGTATCTCCGCCAACTCGACCGGTCGACCGCCCCGTCGGCAGATGATAAATAGCGTATCGCCCTGTTCTTTTTTGCCTGCTTTGTGTACGAAGCTCAGCGAATGGCCGCGGGGTAGCTGGCCGGGTACGGTGTAGTAAATAGCATCACCTTGCAGGCGCACTTTCACCAGCACCGAGTAGTGCGCTTTCTTGTACCCATATAGGCTCAGCGGGATCGCGTACCGTTCGCCGGGAGCAAGCGAAGGGGCGCTGTAGACGCTGATTTGCCCGATAGCGATTTGAGCCGAAACGAGCAGAAAGAGAAGTCCTGCCAAAGGATACTTGCCGGGGGGTGCGTAACCGTAGGACTGATTTGCAGACGTAGTTTTCATAGCCGAGGGGATTTTAGTGTGAGCAGAAACACCTGAGCAAGAGGACTTGACCTCTTGCGGCAGAATATTTCTAAACCTTGTCCTGCAAATGTCAGGATCATTGCAAGGCCACAAAATCCCATGAAAGGGGGACGGGGAAGCTACGTAATAGGGCGGGGGTTTCTACCTGCTCAAAGCGAATTGAGCGGTAGTTTTGATTTGGCAATAGCTTGGCATGAGAAGTCCGCTACTTTTTCCAGAATTTGGCGACGGCTTCGGTCACGGAATGGACCTGGAGTTTTTCGTAGATGTGCTTGATGTGGGTGCGGACGGTTTCGATACCGATGCTGCACGCATCGGCTACCATTTTGTAGCTGTTGCCCTCGGCGAGTAGCTCGAGTACCTGCATCTCGCGGTCAGTTAGTTTGCTCAGGCCGCTGGCGGGGGCCGGGTGCTTGTGCAAATGGAGCAGCACCCGCCGGGCGATGGACGGCGTGATGGGCGCGCCGCCGTTGTACACTTCGCGAATGCCCTCAATGATGCGAGCCGGGGGCGTTTTTTTGAGCAGATAGCCCGTGGCCCCGGCTTTGAGCGACTCGAACACCCGGTCGTCGTCGTCGAACACGGTGAGCATCAGCACATCCACGTGGGCGTAGCGTCGCTTGATGTCAGCCAGGGCGGTGATGCCGTCGCGCTCGGGCAGGTCGATGTCCATCAGAACCACGTCGGGCTGTAACTTGCTTACCTGCCGGTTGGCGTCCAGGCAATCGCCGAAAGCCCCGGCCAGTTCGAAGCCTTCGGTACCGCCGATCATATACGATAGCGCCTCGCGGAGCATGGTGTTGTCTTCGTAAAGCAAAACTTTTATATCGGACATGGCGGGTACGCGGTTTATCAAAACTTACTTTACAAAGATAGACCCGCATCGGCCGGGCTTTCCTCCCATAAATGGGTGATGGCTAAGGAGCGGATAAAGTGAGCATCACGGAAGTACCCTGGCCCGCCACGGAATCGATTTTGAGGTCGGCCCCAATCTTGGCGGCTCGGTCTTGCATGTTTTGCAGGCCGTTGCCCCCCTTGGATTTGGGTGGAGAGTCAGGATCGAAACCCCGGCCGTCGTCGCGAACGGTCAACCGGACGAAGCCCGGTGGGTGCTCGATCTTTACCCGTACGGCATCGGCCCCGGCGTAGCGGGCGGCGTTGGCAAGGGCCTCTTTGAAAATCAAAAAAAAATCGTGGCGTTTGTCCATCGAAAGGCTTGACTTCATGGCTTTCTCATCTACCCTGAATTCGATGGTGGTACTCGACAAGTCGAAAAGCTCGCTGCCGTAGTCCTTCATGCGCTCCACGATGCGGGCCAACGAATCATTATCAGGGTTGACGCTCCAGACGATGTCGCTCATGTTGTCCATCACCTGCCGGGCCGTCTCGCCAATTCGTGCCATTGCCTTACGGGCCAACTCCGGGTTTTGGCGGGCCATTTGCTCCATGTTCTGGCTCATGATGCTGATGCTGCTGAGCTGGCTGCCCATGTCGTCGTGCAGGTCGCGGGCTACGTGTTCGCGCATTTGCAGCAAGCGAAGCTTTTGCTGGTAGCGGTACAGGAAGAAGAGATAGATGACTACGCCGACGATAATGAGCAAGTACAGGAAGCCAACGACCCAAATCCAGTGGTTCTCGAAAATCGTGCGTTCGATTTCAAACGTCAGTTCTCCTTTGGCGCGGTTGGCGCGGTCTTCTACCTCGATTCGGTACTTCCCGCCTCTCAGCTGAGCCAAGAGCACCCGGTCGGCATCGCCACAGTCGACCCATCGGGTATCGTCGCTTTCCAGAATCCTGAAAGCGTAATGGGGAGGATGCCGGGCATCCCTGGTCTGAAATGTGATGAGCAAAGCCCGCTTTTCGATTCTGTTCAGCGAAGTAGTCACGAGCGTGGAATCACCGACGGGCTGGATACGAACCACTACCGTAGCGGGTGGTTGAGCCACGACGTACCGCGCTCCGCCCGCCAGACACAACAGGATCAGGAAATAATACCGGCAGACCGAAACTGACAGTGGCGTTCTTTCCATATTCCTACCGCATACAGGAGGTGACACATAATAATATTCACCCATACGAAAATGTACAAATAGGTAAGCAGCCGATGAGAATAGGCTAATAATTGAGGATAAAATACATCCAATACGCCTCCGCTCAAATCGCTCAAAAGATGCGCTCCCGCCACCCAAAACAACGGGATAGATAACAAACTATTTTCGGCAGGATGGCGAACCAGATGATATAAGAATATCAGGGTAGAAACGGTTTGCAATCCGGTCATGAGTGGGATAGAATACCCGTCTCTGGAATGTATTCCGCTGATGAATAATACATCGACTAACAGGTAGATGCTACCTACCAACCCGAGGGCAATCACAGCCCGCCTTTTTTGCCCGGCGGGAAGATTCAAGGCAAATACGAAAGTGAATGCAATCCCGAACGACAAGGAAAATAGATAAGAGAAGAAAGACCCGCTGTCCCAGCCGATGAGCGTGATAGTCTTAACATAATTGATCGGCAACAGCAGCAGGTAACTGCCCAAAACTACGACCAGCACCTTAAAACCCAGCGACAACCGCGACCAATACCATAAGCCCAACCCTACGGGTATCAGCAGCGAGGCCCAGGCCAAGTGCGTGAGCGCGTATAGAATTTCTCTGAGGGTCATAGCTTTAAGGTGAGATTACTGCTCGTAAGGCGGAACGCCAATTTCCGGGGGATTTGTCCCTACACCAGTGCCAGCGACACCGGGCGCACCCAGCCAATCGCCCGTTTGTAGAATCTCGAATTTGTTATTTCCTGTCTTCATCGCTTGCACCGGTTGCATTATCCAGGATAAGGGTACTTCATCCGATTGGGCTTGCACTCTACGAACCCAAAGTCTGCGGTACCAGGGAGCATATACCGGCCGCCGATGCGTAGTCGGCTTCGTGAGCCCGAGCCTTAGGCGGAGGCAGTTTTGTTCCGGCGGCATACGGTCGAGAATATTCTGTAAAAAGGTTTTAGACAAAAAGATCTCAGAAGGCCCAATCGCTTTGGACGGATCGTAGGTATCATTGAACTCTTTAAAATACCTCAGCATATTTGTTGCATCGGTCTCAGACAATACCTGGAGTCCGCAATCATCAAAAACGTCCATAAGCTTATAAATTATTGGTTTACAATATTTTGTAAGATAAAAAACAATTGAGAGAGTGCTGCCGAAATTTTATCGAACGGTAGGCAGTAGCGGGTTTTTAATGCCTACCATTGTCAGACGCCATTGACCCTCGATCCATGAAAAAGCGAATTGTGTTCAAATTCCGGGATGACTTGTACCTCCCGTTCTACCAAAAACTTTATGGTAGCCTACACGTACCTCGTGGCTACCGAAAGCAGTTGCGGGACGCGTACGGCCGGACTCCCCGACTGTTTGGGCTGGGCCTGGAAAGACAGATCGGGGTTTTCACGAATCTGCTGCACGACATCAGCCGTGATTTTGGCGAACAGCCATCGTATCATTTCAAATACACTCCCCTCCATGCATTCAATACCATTAAGGGGTGTTTGGGAAAAATAGCCCTGGCTAAGCTCAAAGCCAAGCACCTCACGCCGCTCCTGGCCAATAAGAGTACCTACGCCATGCCGGTGTACTACCTGACATTCGACTATCAGGTACCGGAGAATTTCCCAGAAGACAAGCTCAAAGTCCTGGTTGAAAAGTTACGTACCTTCCAGAAAAAAGCGCAAAACGAGGGTGTCCTTAGCCTGTATCTGCTCGACTATGTTTATCTGGAAGAGCTCCCGGGGCCTCCTTCGGTGGTGCTGCCACGGCCCCATTCCGACACGCTGGACGAGAGCGACGGCGATCAGGACTACTTCCAGACGATGAACTTCCCGCCCTATCCGCTCCCTTTCGACGGAAGCGGCGTAGGGGTGGGCGTGATTGAGAAATTTGGCTGGTTCGTAGGTCACGATGAGTTTACGACCGTGGCGAACCAAATCGATATCGTGCTGAATGCTAATCTTCTAAATCCTAATAACTGGCGAACCGAATTGACGAGATCGACTCTGGCCAACATGCATGGTACCAATACGCTGGGCGTGCTCATATCACCCCACGACCCAGTACCCAACGTACCCGACTGCAAAGGAATTTTGCCACCGAACGCGCGGACCATCCTATCGTCTTACAGCGTGGCTCCCAAGCCCCCCGGCACTACATTGAGTGATCCCATCTACTCGATCGACGATGCTACCGCTAATCTGCTGCTCCTGTTTTGCAACGAGTACCAATACGGTCAGGTGATCGCGATTGAGCTGGCCGTACCCTTGGGTTCAAACGGGGTGCATTACCCCTACATAGTCGCGCCGGGATTCGCGAGCCTTGTGAAATGTGCCTACGAACTGGGCCATCTCGTCGTAGTACCGGCCGGAAATTTGGGGGGAGGTAAAAACATTAGTGAGCACATCGCCGCGCTGCCTGATTTGGAGAGGGGCTGGTACAACCACACCAAAGGTTCCTGTCTCTTGGTGGGCGCTTACGAGACGCCCGATAATAAGCTGCAAGTAAGAGGAACTACCAATTGGGGCGAAGGGCACATCGACACCTTTGCGCAAGGCGAAAACATACTTACTACCTCCGACTTGAACACGAAGTACGATCGGCACTCAGATACTTCCGGTGCCACGGCTATCATGGCCGGGTCGGTCGCGCTGTTGCAAGCCTACGCACGTAACAGTACGCTCGGCAGAGCGCTCTTTCCGCTTGAGATGTTAAGGGTACTTGCTCAATCTGGCGGAAAGCCGGTCGTTAGGAACATGGCAGAAAATGGCCTGCCCTCCAATTTTATGACGGTAGGCCACGTCCCGGACATCGGTAAAGCCATGCAAGCGATTCGAAACATGGCCGGTATCCCCGATCTCAGACCCAACGCGCCAGTACCAGGGCCGTTTGTCCAGACCTGATATTTAATATAGGACATCAGGTACTCAGGTCATTTTTGTAAAAGGGTACCTTAAAATAAAAGCGCGCATCTCGTGGAAGGAGATGCGTGCTTTTTATTCCTCATTTTCTGAAATAATTAAACCGCTACTTAATGTACCGATAATCCTCGTCGCCTTTCAAGGTCAACAATGTTTCATAAATCAGTTTGATCACATTCTGCACATCGTCTTTACTCACGGTTTCGATGGTGGTGTGCATGTACTTTAACGGCAGCGAAATCAGCGCCGACGCTACGCCCTCGGCCGAGTAGGCGAAGGCATCGGTGTCGGTACCCGTTGAGCGGCTCACCGCCTGGCGTTGGAAGGGGATCTCCTTAGCTTTAGCTACGTCGATGATGTGGTCGCGGACGTTGTTCTGCACCGCCGGGCCGTAGCACAATACCGGGCCGAGGCCGCATTTGAGGTCGCCCTGCTTGGTTTTGGTGTACATCGGCGACTGGGTGTCGTGCGTCACGTCGGTTATGAGGGCCAGGTCGGGCTTCAGGCGGCGCGAGATCATCTCGGCTCCGCGCAGGCCGATTTCCTCCTGCACGGCGTTGACGACGTAGAGCGTAAAGGGCAGTTCGTTGCCGTTTTCGTGCAGCAGCCGGGCCACTTCCGCGATCATGAAGCCGCCGATGCGGTTGTCGAGCGCGCGACCTACGTAGTAACGGTCCTTCATTTCCATCAGGCCGTCTACAAACGTGACGACCGTGCCCACATGAACGCCCATCGCTTCCACTTCGGCCTTATTATCGGCGCCTATGTCGATGAAAAGATCTTCGGGCTTAGGCACCGTGTCCTTCGAGGTATCGCGCACGTGGATGGCGGGCCAGCCGAACACGCCTGGCACTACGCCACCGGCTGTATGCAGGTTGACGCGCATCGAGGGCGCGATGGCCGAGTCGGAGCCACCGTTGCGGCGCACGTAAATATAGCCATCGTCGTTGATGTAGTTGACGAACCAGGCGATCTCATCGGAATGGGCCTCGATCACGACTTTGTATTCCTTGCCCCGACCGGATGGTCCGGGATTGATCACTCCGACGGCCGTACCGTAGGTGTCGATGATCTGCTCGTGAATGTAGGGCTTGATATAGTCGAGCCAAATCTGTTGCCCCGGCGACTCGAAGCCCGTCGGGGAGGCGTTGTTGAGGTACTTGTAAAGGAATTCGGTGCTTTGTTCAGTCATTTTGTAAAGTATGAAATTGATGGCTGCAAGTTAGGCAGTTCCCGGGAATAGGCACGTTTTTTCGGTCTGTAGGTACCATTTTTGGGCATCCCGGTCAATACCCGCTCATCACAGTTGCGAAATAGCAGGAACCAAATCGTTAGCGGAAATGATTGTAGAAAGTATAAATTTGCAGCCGGAAAATTCCGTTAAATTCAACGCCAAACGGTGTTTTCCATACTATAAGGCGTAACCTCTCCCAGCTATGAAACTCACACCAATAGACCGACGTACGGGATTGACCCGCGAAGAATTTATCGAGAACTACCTGAAGCCCCGCCGTCCGGTGGTCTTCACCGATTTGATCAAAGACTGGCCCGCTACCCAAAAATGGACATTCGACTGGTTTCGCGAAAACCACGGCGACTTGGAGGTACCCCTGGTCGACAATCATATCCACGATCCCGACAAGTACTTTCAGAATGCCGCCACGATGCCCTTCGGTGAATACCTATCGCTCATTCAGAAAGGCCCGACCGACCTCAGAATCTTTCTTTTCGACATATTCAAGAAAATTCCCGAGCTCAACGCCGACGTGCAGTTCCCAACCATTATGGACGGTTTCGTGAAGAGCTACAAATTCATGTTTTTTGGGGGACAGAACTCCGAGGTGAACTTGCACTACGATATGGATTGCTCGCACGTGTTCCTGTCGCAGTTCCAGACCCGCAAGAAGATTATCCTGTTCCCGCCGTCGGAAAGTACCCGGCTGTACCAGCACCCCTTCACGGTGATGAGCCACGTGCACCCGCTGCATCCCGACTTGAAGCGCTTCCCGGCTTTTGACAAGGCGCATGGTTACGAGACTACCCTGGGCCACGGCGAAACGGTCTTCATCCCCTCGCTGTGGTGGCACTACATCAAGTACGTCGATGGTGGCTTCGGCCTGTCGCTCCGCGCCAACGATTCGGTCTTCACGCTCTTGAAAGGCGGCATGAACCTGGCGCGCCACACCGTGGTCGACAAAGGCATGAATTCTCTGCTCGGCCCAAAGTGGAAGGAGTGGAAGGAAAACAAGGCGATTGAGCGGGCGCGGGAGGTGTTGGCCTAAAACTCCACCACCAATCCCAGCGCGGGCGTCACCGTCGCGTCTTCATTCCTAAGAATCAGCGGAATTGCATTACTTCCATTGGGTGACAGCGCGGCGCCGTCCGTCGTTGCAAAACCTGAGTTGTCCTCCTTACGCTCGAAAGTAAACTGCGGAAAAGCGGGATTTTTGGTCAAAAATAAGTTTTGGATGTCGATGAAAGCATCCACCGAAAAGCGCCTGGCGTTCCACTTCTTGTCAACTCGAAGATCGAAACGGTTGAAAGGCCGAAGCCGATCGGCGTTCAGGCGGTCGTTGTCCAGGGTGCCGGTACCCAGCACGGCGTAGTTTTGCTGCGACGCGGACAGGTCGAAGGGCGTGTAAGGCGCTCCTCCCTGAAACAAGAATTTGCCGCCGATCTCCCAGCCGCGCTTCAACTTGTAGCCCAGTTGCGTCGACACCAGATGCCGCGTATCCCAGGCCGACGGACGGTACACGCCATCCGCGCCCGTGAACTCTGATTCGAAGAGCGTGTAGCTGAGTACTCCGAAGAAATTTCCGACTAGCTTTTGCTGGATAAAAAACTCGACACCCCGACTGCGGCCTTCCCCCGTGCTGGTCACGTTTTCGTTACCAATCGCGCCGAACTCACCGCCCTGGTTGGCCAGTGAAATACCCTGTCGGACGGAAACGGGGTAATTGGCGTACTGCTTGTTGAATACCTCCACGGTGATGCGCGTATTGACGCGCGGCACAAACTCGACGCCCAGCACGGCGTGGTCGGAGCGAATGTACTCGCTGTCGCGATTCGTGAGCTGGTAGTTGGGTTCAAAGCCCGGCTGGCGCTCCCGAAACCCCAGTACCGTGTAGATGGGTACCTTGTAGTACCTCCCGAGCGAGCCGTTGATACGCCATTTTTCATTTAGTTGGTAGCTCAACGAAGCCCTGGGACTGAGCGTTTTGAGCGGATTATTTCCTGAATCGGTGAAAGAGTTCATGTCCATTCTGAGCCCGCCGGAAAGCGTGAGCCGATCGTCGGCGAGCTTCCGCGTGGCTTGAACGAAGGCGCCGTACTTGAAAAAGTCGATGGCAGTATCAAATCGTAAAGTACTTCCCGGCGTCACGATGGTTCCGCCGTCGCCCACGACCGGACGGCGCTGCACGCTGAAGAAGTCGTTGCTGTACTTCACGTATTGCAGTACCGCCCCGTAGCTGTACTCCCATTTTCCCAAAAACCTGTTTACGTCGAGCCGCAGTTTATTCTCGATCTCCTGCGACTGACTCCTGAACACGCGAGCGTTTTCGTCGCCGGTGCGGTTGTCCTCGAAGCGGTCGAGGCGGTTGTCGAACATATTGCGGCTGGCCGATACATTCATGAAGCCATTGTCCAGCAGCCTTTGCAGCGAGAATCCCGACCGTATAGTTCCACTGGTTGATGCTCGGATTGGAACGTAGCAGGTACTCTTTCTCGGGCGCTCGACTCCTGCGGCACCGCAAACGTAAATTCGTCGATCGCCCCGACGCCGATGGCCGTTAACGTGGTTTTCTTATTCAGTTTGGAGGTGACTTTGTACTGAAAGTCCCAGTAGTTGGGCCGGATCGGCAGGTCGATCGCTTTAAACAATAGCTGCAAGTACGACCGCCGCACCGACGCCAGGTAGGTGGTATTTTTAGTAATTGGCCCTTCCACCGTCCCGGCCACTTCGGTGGAGCTGACCCGGACATTGCCCTGAAAACGGTCGGGGTTGCCCGAGCGCTGCTTGAACTGCAACACCGACGACAGTGCGTTATCGTAACGGGCGCCAAAACTACTGGAACTCAGCGTAGCGTCTTCGATGAACGACACATTCAGAATACCCGTCGGTCCGCCGGAGCTGCCCTGCGTGGCAAAGTGGTTGATGACCGGGATCTCGATTCCATCCAAATAATAAACATTTTCGTTGGGCCCGCCGCCCCTGATGATGAGGTCGTTGCGGAAGCCACCCACCGAACCGGCCGTTCCACCCACGCCGGGAAGTACTTGAATCACCCGCGAAATGTCGAAATTGCCGCCCGGATTATTCTTGATTTCTTCGGTGGTGAGCTTCTGTACTGAGTTGGGGGTTTCGGTGGTAGCAACCGATACGGAGCGATTGAGCACCACGGTGGCTGCATCCAGCTGAACGGCTTCTTCCAGTAGGTCGAAGTTGATCTGCTGGGCGTTGCCGGAAGTGAGCACCACGTTGAACTTGGTGAGCGGTGCGTAGCCGACGAAGGTGGCTTTCAGGTTGTAGCTACCCACGGGAAGCTGCAGACGGTACTTGCCTTCGGCGTCGGTGGTGGTGCCTACCTCGCTCCCTTCGGCCTGAATCGTGACCCCGACCAGTACTTCGCGGGTTTTGCCGTCCTTTATGGTGCCGATGACCGTTCCGGTATTTTGGGCAAAAACAAAGCCGCTACCGGATACAAACAAGAAAATAAGTAAACTTGTGAGTTGATTTTTGCAGACACGCATTTTGAAACGAAGAAGATAATCAAAACAACGGAGAGACATTTGCGCTTTAAGTTACAGAGGGTTAATCCACCAGGTAAGTTTTACATTTGACCCAATATAAGAAAATACAGTACCCTCCAGTCAACTATTAGTAGGTTTTTGTTATATATATCTATGAATTATTCCATTATCAAGCAAATTCTTCAACACTTGGAGGATTTTGAAAAGTTACCCCAGCAAGAAGGCGGTGCTACAATGGGAAATTTCGTCGATTTTCTGAGCTATTCGGTCAACAAACCGGAAACCGTGACCGAGGTGACCGAAGCGGAACTGCTCAATGTCTCGCTTTCGAGAACCATTGCCCACCTGTACCGTTTTGCCCGGAGCTATACCAAAATCGCCCTGGAAAACAGCCCGCTCACCACGGTGGACGACTTTCTGTACCTGGGAAAGGTAATGGAGGTAGGGCATTGCACCAAAACGGAGTTGATCGAATACAATGTTCACGAAAAAACTTCGGGCATGGAAATCATTAAGCGGCTGTTGAAAAACGATTTCCTGGCGCAGGAAGACGACCCTAATGACGGACGTAGCAAGCGACTTACCGTTACACCACAAGGCAAAGACGAATTTTTTACCGCCCTTGAAGCCATGAAGAAATCGGCCGACCTGGTGGGTGGCCCGCTTTCTACCGTTGAAAAGTTGCACCTGATGCACCTGCTCCAGAAACTGCACGATTTTCACAAGCCGCTTTTCTCGGAGAAAAACGCTTCACTCGACGAAATGCTGGAAACCATCGACTCCGAGGAAAGTTTTCAGTAGCGTTTGTCCATCGTTTCGCGCTGACTACCAACCAATCGTTTACGCCGCTTTATCCACGAACGCATCGGCGCTTCTGGGTGAGACCGTGGTCAGGAAAGAATTGGCCGCCGGGTCCAGTACGGAAGCGGCAGCCCACGCCAACAGTTCCGTTCTTCTCTTCGAGTGTCAGGTCGAGCGGTAGCTGGGCCAGCCCGATGATGCGCCGCAAAATCTCCGCCCCACAAAACCCGGCAAACAGCGCATGGTCGAACGCCCGACCCGAAACTTGGTAGCCCGCGAGTGTATCTGTGATGGTTTGGTCATCGGTCTGCGCCATTCTGAGATGCGCCACCAGTACACCCAGGTCGAACTCGGCGCGGCCCAGGTAGGCAAACTCCGGGTCGATCACCTTGGTACCCTGCTTCGTACGAAGCCAGCTTCCGGGATAGTAATCGCCGTGCAGCAGCGTATCGCCCTGCTCGAGGTACGCCTTGCCGAGTAAGCCGATAGCGGTTTTTAATGCATCATGCTGCCGGTATTGCGTGGCTAATGACTGTAATCCCGGTTGCACGGTATCGAGGTCGAAGCCGTTGTCTTCCAGGTAGGGGTAGTTAAAAATATGCTCGGCGTTGAGCAATTTCAAAGTTTGGTTGTCAGGAAACGGCTCCTGCATGTCACGGACCGAAACCCGGTGCAACGCCGAAATGAAACGCACCAGATCGGCCAGTTCATCGAGCGAAATCTGTTTATCCTTTCGGTAGATGTCCGTAAAATCCGACGCCGCGCCCAGGTCCTCTACGGCCATCATGAAGTGTTCGGCCTTAAATCCCTTTCAAAGCCGGAATGTAAGATCGCAGATCCTCGATTTCGGCCAGAGCATCGTAGAACTGAGCCTCGACGATAATCCGCTCGATCGGTGCATCGAGTTGCGGGTACTTCTCGACCCACGGCCGCGACTGCTTCACGATGAACGACTGCCGGTCGGTCACGACGCGCAGCACATAATTCATGTTGCCCTCGCCGGGCTTTTCAATCTTGACAATCGGTTCGTCCTCGGCAATCCAGCCGTTATTTTTCAGGAATCTACCTAGTGATGCTGGTTCGTCAGAAGTAAGAAAGAAGGCATCAGGATGGGACGCCGCAAAGCGTACTTGTTTATCGTTCATGGTGGGTTTTAAATTTCGACAGTATTTTACAAAGGTATGTTTCCGTGCTTTTTTTTGGGTAGCGTCGCTACCTTATTTTCCAACATACCAAAGGCCCTGATTAGTTTTTCGCGGGTTTGTTCGGGATAAATCACCTCGTCGACGTAGCCGCGTTGGGCGGCACGGTAGGGGTTGGCAAACTTGCGGGTGTACTCGTCTACCTTTTCCTGCAATTTTGCGGCCGGGTCCCCGGCTTCGGCGATTTCCTTGCGGAAAATAATTTCGGCCGCGCCACTCGCCCCCATCACCGCGATTTCGGCGGTAGGCCAGGCGTAGTTCATATCGGCACCGATGTGCTTGGAATTCATCACGTCGTAAGCGCCGCCGTAGGCTTTGCGTGTGATGACCGTGATGCGCGGTACTGTGGCTTCGCAAAATGCGTACAGCAGTTTGGCTCCGTTGGTGATAATAGCGTTCCATTCCTGATCGGTACCGGGCAAGAAACCGGGAACATCTTCGAGTACCAGCAAGGGTATGTTGAAACTGTCGCAGAAACGTACGAAGCGCGCGGCCTTTTGGCTCGCATTGATGTCGAGTACCCCCGCCAACACCGCAGGCTGATTGGCCACGATGCCGATGCTTCGCCCCGCCAGCCGCGCAAAACCCACCACGATGTTCTCGGCGAAGTACTTATGCACTTCAAAAAAACTACCGGCGTCGGCGAGTTCCTCGATCACCTCCCTAATGTCGTAGGGCTGATTGGGGTTTTCGGGAATGACGCTTTGCAATTTTGGGCGCGTTTCGTCGCCGGGTGCGTAGGGCAGCGGCGGCACATCGTCCTCGCAATTTTGCGGGATATAGCTCAGCAGTCTTTTCAGGTACTCGATGCACTGTACTTCGTTGGCGGCGACGAAGTGCGTCACGCCCGATTTGCTAGCGTGGGTCATGGCCCCACCGAGTTCTTCGGAAGTCACGTCCTCGTGCGTCACGGTTTTGACCACGTTTGGCCCCGTTACGAACATATAGCTGGTGTTCTCTACCATCATGATGAAATCGGTGATGGCTGGTGAGTACACGGCGCCGCCCGCACATGGGCCCATCACCGCCGAAATCTGCGGAATGACGCCCGACGCCAGGGTGTTTTTGTAAAAAATATCGGCATAGCCCGCCAGCGACACCACGCCCTCTTGAATCCGTGCGCCCCCCGAGTCGTTGAGGCCGACGATGGGTGCGCCGTTTTTCATGGCGAGGTCCATCAGCCGAATGATTTTTTCGGCGTGGGTTTCGGAAAGCGAACCACCGAAAACGGTGAAATCCTGCGCAAAAACGTAGGTCAGCCGCCCAGCCACGGTACCGTAGCCCGTCACGACGCCATCACCGAGGTAGTGCTCTTTGTCCAGTCCAAAGTCTTTGGCCCGGTGCGTGACGAACTTGCCGATCTCCTCAAAAGAGCCCTCGTCGAGTAGCAAGCCCACGCGTTCGCGGGCGGTAAGCTTTCCCTTCTTGTGCTGGGCGTCGATGCGTTTTTCACCGCCGCCCAGCAGGGCTTCGGCGTTTTTTTGGTCCAGGCTCTCGGTGCGGCTCGTCGCCGGTTCTGACGTTTTCATGCTTTGGTTTATACTTTCTACCTTACGCGCCCCTTTATATAAGCAGCGCAATCTGCGGCAATTTACGGAATCGACTTGTACATAGTTTAGTTTAAAGTCTAAGGTTTAAAGTTTAAGGCACCCATTTGTCTAGCTGTCAGTACGATACAATCCGGCTAGCTTGGCGAATCGACTAGTGAATTTTATGAAGGCAGGAAGCAGTTTTTATAAGACAATCGCGATCGGTCTCCTGCTTACGTCGATGGGGATGGTTACGGTTGCGCAGCCTACGGGCGGGCGAAGCGGATTGGGTTTCTTGCAGCTACCCGCCAATGCTCGGCTGGGCGCACTGGGTGGGCGTCACTTCACGCTGCCGGGTGCTGAAGCTACCCTGTTTATTCAAAATCCGGTCTTACTGGATAGTACGAAAAACCACAGTCTCGCGCTTTCGCTCACCCCCCACCTGGCCGACACCCGCTTGCTGAACCTGGCCTACGGATTCAGTATAAAAAAAATGAAAGGCACCTGGGCGGCGGGTATTCAGTACCTCGACTACGGTACCCTAACCCAAACCGACGACGCGGGTAACGTCATCGGAGAATTTCGGGCGGCCGACTACGCCTTGTCGGTGGGCTACGGCAACACGATTCAGGACATTACGATCGGCGGAGCACTCAAAATGGTGGGCTCTTCCGTAGAAAGCTACCGGCTGTGGGGCTTTGCGCTGGACTGGGGCGCGGTATTTCGGCACCCAGAGCGCGACCTGACAGCGGGTTTTGTCGTGAAAAATCTGGGTTTCCTACACCAGAACTACGGGGGCGGCGAAGCACCACCCTTACCCTTCGATG
The DNA here is from genome assembly GCA_963803495.1 of uncultured Cytophagales bacterium. Classification (GTDB taxonomy): domain Bacteria; phylum Bacteroidota; class Bacteroidia; order Cytophagales; family Spirosomataceae; genus Persicitalea. Next base: position 3,515,036 of record CAWDMP010000002.1, on the reverse strand, counting down.
TACGGCTGGGCATCACCTTCAAACCCGAGTACCTGCCGGTCCGGCTATCGCTCACGGCGCACCACCTCAACGCCTTCGATCAGGTATACAACGATCCGGTGCTGTTCTTTGACTTCGACAACAATGGCAACCGCATCCCGCGTAAGGTGGCTATCCAGGAAAAACTATTGAGGCACCTTACGCTGGGTACCGAGATTTTGCTTCATCCCAATTTTCGGCTTATGGCGGGTTACGATCATCTGCAAAGGCAGGAATTACGATTGCGGGACCAGGGCGGCTTTTCCGGTATTTCCTTCGGAGCCTGGTTCAAAATCAGGCGCTTTGAAGTGAGCTACGGACGTAGTCAGTTTGCCAGCGGATTGGCAGCCCACACATTCAGCGTAAATATGGGTCTGCAAAAATGACGGACTCTTGCGGTGGGTACGGTTGTTTTGGTGTTCAGTTTTTTAACTAAAAAAGCCATTGGCCTAATGCCGATCGTCCATAGCCCTAAACATGACAGAACACCTAGATAGACTTACGCCCCGGCAGATCGTGGCCGAACTGGATCAATACATCATAGGTCAGCACGACGCGAAGCGCAACGTGGCCATCGCACTCCGCAACCGCTGGCGGCGGATGAATAGCCCCAAAGAAATTCAGGGGGAAATTATTCCTAACAATATCCTGATGATCGGCGCGACAGGCGTCGGTAAAACCGAGATTGCCCGGCGTCTGGCCAAAATAGCCGACGCGCCTTTTGTAAAAGTCGAGGCTTCCAAGTTCACGGAAGTAGGCTACGTGGGCCGGGATGTCGAAAGCATGGTACGCGACCTGGTGGAACAAGCCGTGGGTATGGTGAAAGCGCAGAAAAAAGAAGAGGTAAAAATCCGGGCCGAGCAAATGGTCGAGGACGCCATTCTCGATATCTTGATTCCGCCCCTGCACGCGGGCAATGCCGCCGCGATGGGGGTGGGTTTCGAGAATAGCAACGGCGATGATGCCATGCCGGACAGCGACCAGGAGCTCAACCAACGTACCCGGGAGCGTTTCCGGGAGAAAATCCGCAACGGCGATCTCGACGACCGCAAGATCGAAATCGAGGTAGAGCAAAGCGGCGGCCCGAACGTGGGCATGATCGGCGGTGCCATCGACGATGTGTCGATGATGAACATCCAGGAAATGATCGGCAACATGATGCCGCGCAAAGGCAAGAAGCGCAAGGTAACCGTCGAAGAGGCGAAGATTCTTCTCTTGGAAGAGGAAGCTTCCAAGCTGATCGACATGGACGAGGTGAAGCTGGAAGCTATCCAAAAAGCCGAGAATCTGGGCATCATCTTTATCGACGAAATAGACAAGGTAGCCACCAGCCGTTCGAGCGGCGGCGGCGGGCCCGACGTAAGCCGCGAGGGCGTACAACGCGACTTGTTACCGATCGTGGAAGGCAGTGCCGTTAACACCAAACACGGAATCGTCAACACCGACCACGTGTTGTTCATCGCGGCCGGAGCATTCCACGTCTCCAAGCCTTCCGACTTGATTCCCGAATTACAAGGTCGTTTCCCGATCCGGGTGGAGTTGCAGAGCCTTACGCAAGACGATTTTTACCAAATCCTGAAAACGCCCAAAAACGCGCTCACGAAGCAATACGAAGCCATGATGCGCTCAGAAGAAGTGGACTTGCAGTTTGAAGATGAAGCGATTAAAGAGATTGCCCGCATTGCCTTCGAGGTTAACGGCGAAGTCGAGAATATCGGCGCGCGGCGCCTGCAAACCGTCATGAGCTCTCTCCTGAACGACTTCATGTTCGACATCCCCGACGAAATCAAACCCAATTCCCACGTCGTGGTCAACAAAGCCATGGTCGAAGACAAGCTCAACAAGCTGGTCCAGAACCGGGATCTGAGCCAGTTTATTTTGTAGGTTGTTAGGTTGTTAGGTTGTTAGCGGGGCGCCCCGTGGCGTTGTTAGGTTGCAATGCTCGCTGTAAATACTGAGTTCATTTTCCTTTACCTAATGCCTAACAACCTAATACCTAATGACCTAATAATACAACCACTCCAACGCCCTCGGAAACTCTTCGCCCCAGCGGGATTCGTGGTGTTTGCCGAAGGGGTCGATTTCGAGTTGAAGCTGTACGCGGTCGAAGCCGTAACCTTGTTTTTCTAGCGTTTCGTAGAGGTATTCCAGATTCTTGACCATGTTGGCGCCTTCGCGGTTGCCGCCGTAGAAATACATGCGGGTTGCGAAGGGTTCGAAAAAATGTACCGCGTCGAAATAAATGCGCGGCGATAGCCAAAGCGAGGGCGAAAAAACCATCAGTTTACTGAACACGTCCGGGTGCATCAACCCGGCGTAAGCCGCCAGCAAGCCGCCGAGCGAACTACCGCCGATGCCCGTGTGCAGGCGGTCGGACAGGGTGCGGTACTTTTGGTCAATTTCTTTTTTGAGCGTGGTTGTGATAAATTTCAGGAAATCTTTACCTCGGCCTTTGCCGTGGCGTGGCATATCGTAGGGTGAAAACTCCCGAATGCGCTCTTCGTTACCGTGGTCGATGGCTACGATGATCACACCCGCATGATCGCGAGCGGCTAAGACAGCCAACTTGCGGTCGATGTTCCAGTTGCCGTACGATGAGCCCGCGCCAAACAGATTCTGAGCATCGGTCAGGTACAGTACCGGGTAGCGTGTATCAAGATTTTCGTAATAGTCATGCGGAAGTAGTACCTGAATCCGACGATCGGTGGCGAGTTGCGGTACATCGTAGTTTTCAGAAAGTAGTTCGATGATCGGCATCAAATCCTCATGAGTCGAAATTCCGTCGCGCCGCCAGTGGGGTACGTAATCCCGCACGATTTTCTCCTTCCTATGGTCGACCGTACGGTTGTCGGGCGAGTTGCCTTCGTCGTTTAGCTCCACCTGATCCCATCCTCCCTTGTTGTACTTGTATTCGAGCGTGTCCGGTAGCGGCATGTCAGCCGGGAAGGTATACTCATACCGGCCACGTGCCAGGCGCTTCATTTCAAACCGTTCGTTATGAGTACTCCAATCGTTAAAATTCCCTGAAACATAAACGGGGCGGTCGTCGATAACGGCTGTGGTAAGTTCGAGTTTGAATGTCTTGTTTTTCGTTTTAGTATGTGATGTGGTACTCATCTTGAATTTTCGGTTACTACCAACGCCAACATTAGTCATTTGCAGTCAAAACGGAAGCTAGATAGTCTTTTTTCGGACCAGATCCACAAACTGAAAGGAGTACTCATGGCGGTTATCTGCGGGATGGGCAGCCTCGGCGACCGTTTGCCAATCGGCTGGATCAGAGATCGAAAAAAACGTATCGCCAGCCGGACTTGCGTGTACTTCCGTTAGGTATATCCTCTCCGCTAGATCAGTTTTTAAAACGTCCCGGTAGATCTCCCCGCCACCAATAATAAACGCTTCTTCCGCACCCGACTCCCGGGCAAGTTTCAGCGCCTGCTCGATAGAATGAGCCGACAAAGTACCCTCGACCTGGTAGTCCGACGAGCGCGTGATGATAATGGTAGTCCGGCCTGGCAGCGGCTTGCCAATGGATTCGAAAGTCTTTCGGCCCATGATGATCGGACAACCCATCGTAAGTTTCTTGAATCTTTTCAAGTCGTCTGGCAAGCGCCAAAGCAGTTGGTTGTCTTTGCCGATCACGCCGTTTTTGGCGGCGGCTACGATGATGGAAACGAGCATGGTAGTCAAAGTTTGAGGCCGCGGAGTAGTTCGTCGATTTGCATTCGCCGCTTGCCTTCCAGCCGAATGTCGTGCACAGCCACCCAGGCGTCGGTAGCGCGGAAGTGCAGGAAGGTTTTGCTATCTGTACGGTAAGTACCCGGCAGGGCAGCGTCCTTTTGCAGTCCTTGCTCTTCCACTGAAACTTCAAAAAGTTTGCAGTTTAGATCGTTCAACGTAGTCCAGGCCGCCGGGTAAGGCGACAGCCCGCGCACGAAGTCTCGTATCTCAGCAGCGGGTCGAGTCCAGTCGATTTCACCGTTTTCGCGAAATAGCTTGGGGGCTTCCTTGCCCTCCTGAATTGGCGGTTGCGGAGTTTGGGGGTAGTCGCCCGCCTCGATGGCTTGCACTGTACGGAGCACGAGCGATGCACCCTTGGCCATCAGTCGCTCGTACAGGCTACCCGCCGTGTCGTCGGGCATGATGGTCTCTTTTTCCTGAAATATGATTTTCCCGGTATCGATTTCTTTTTCGATAAAAAAAGTCGTCAGTCCGGTTTCAGTTTCGCCGTTCATAATCGCCCAGTTGATCGGCGCTGCGCCGCGATAATCGGGCAGTAGTGAGGCGTGGAGGTTGAAGGTACCCTGGCGCGGCATCGCCCATACCACCTCCGGCAACATCCTGAACGCCACCACGACTTGAAGGTCGGCGTCGAGCGCGCGAAGCTCGGCCAGGAAATCGGGATTACGCAATTTTTCGGGTTGCAGCACCGGAATGCCCTGCGCCGCAGCGTACTGCTTCACGGGTGATTCGGCCAACTTCTGTCCCCGACCCGCCGGGCGGTCGGGCGCGGTAATGACGGCGACTACCCGGCAGTCGCTTTCGACCAGCCTCTGCAAACTGGGTACTGCGAATTCGGGCGTACCCATAAATATGATCTTCAGGAAATCTGGCATTTAGTAAGCGGTGGTTGGTGGACGCAATATGGGGGCGAGAAATCGGGTTAGTATAAAGTTCTTGTATTGTGCTTTTCTACATCGGAAAGCGTAGCTGATGAGCAAATGGTTTCAGTCGGATACTCAGCAGAGGCTGACCCGCTGAATTCTTGTCAGATTTTGCAAATATTGTTAAATTTGCCTTTCAAGACTGGACTATGAAGCAATATTTCCAACACGGCATCCCGACCGACGAGACTTGACGATCACGCTCACCAGTGATTTTTTATTCTTTATGAACGGTCGTTGCGCCGTTCTTTTTTTGTTACAAACCCCTAGCTAAAAGGGTTGTTTCCACAAAGTACTATTAATAAAAATACGCCATGGCAAAAGTATCATACTACACCGAAGAAGGCCTCAACCGACTGAAAGCCGAACTGAACGAAATGAAAACCAAGGGGCGCACGGACATCGCGCTCCAAATCGCCGAGGCACGCGACAAAGGCGACCTGAGCGAAAATGCCGAGTACGACGCCGCCAAAGACGCCCAGGGACTACACGAGATGAAGATCGCGAAGTTGGGAGAAGTACTTTCTAACGCCCGCATCCTCGACGAGTCGTCTATCGACACCTCGATGGTGGCCGTGCTGTCAACCGTAACGATCAAGAACAAGAAGAACGGTACCCAAATGAGCTATATGCTCGTGTCGGAAGAAGAAGCCGACCTGAAAGCTGGCAAAATCTCGGTCACCTCGCCCATTGGCAAAGGTTTGTTGGGCAAGAAGGTAGGCGAAACCGCCGAAATCAAGGTACCCGCCGGCATGGTGGAGTTTGAGGTGGTGGAAATTAGCAGAGGGTGATCCTGGGTTGTCGGCTATTTTTCCAAGACCGACAACAACTGCTCAGTTTTAATATCGAGCGAACAGCGAAAGTGACCCTCGGGGCAGGCGCGGTGCCCATGCAGTCCGCAAGGACGGCAGGGTAGTACTTCCTCCGCTTCTACTACAAACGATCGATCCGAAAGTGGACCAAAGCCAAACGACGGAACCGTGGAGCAATACACGGCGCAGACGGGCGCATTCACAGCGGAAGCAATGTGCATCGGGGCCGAATCGTTGACGTAGTTCATGGCCGCGCCCTGCATCAGCGCCGCCGATTCCAGGAAAGAAAGCTGGCCGCAGAGGTTAGTAACGCTCGCTTTCCGGCTCGATAATCCGATCAGTTTTTCACCCAAATCTACATCCGCCGGGCTGCCTAATAAACAGACGGAGTACGTGGCTGGCAAGGCAGCGAGCAGCGCCGCCCAGCGTTCGGCGGGGTACTGCTTGGTGAACCAAATCGACGCCGGGGCCAGGCAAATGTAGGGGCCGGATTGGTACTTCTTTACAGCCTGGCGATGCGCTTCGGCAGGGTACAGCCGCGGCGGCTGTACTACTTCACCTACCTTGTCCTCGATCAGAGTAAAGTTGCGCTCGATTTCGTGGGTACCCGCTTCCAGCTTATGCGGTTTTGTGGTAGTAAAGCCAAAAGCGAACGGGTTCTTGTCGAAACCGATCCGCTGTTTTGCGCCGGAAAAAGTGGTCAGGAAGCCCGTGGAAGCGAAGCGTTGCAAGGTTATGACCTGGTCGTAGCGTTGCGCGCGGATGTCGCGCAAGAGTTGCCACAGGTTTCGGTAGCGGTCCTTCTGTTTGTTCCAAACTAATACCCGATACAGGAACGGGTGGCCGTCGAACAGACTCTCGTGGCCTTGCCGCACCAGAAAGTCGAGCCGCGTGGCCGGAAAGGCCTCATGCAGACTCTCCAAAACGGAGGTCGCCAGGATGGCGTCGCCCAGGAAGGCGGTCTGAATGACGAGGATGCGGCTTGGGGTCATGGCGGCGGGGCTATCCGGCAAAAATCCGTAATTTTGTCGGTACCACCGAAAATTATCGCGGTGGTTTCTGTGTTTGAAAATCATGACCGAAAACAACTCCCGCAAACGACTACCCGCCCCGGCGGTTTTGCCCACCATCGACCCCGAATACCAAGTCCATACCCTTCCCAACGGCATCCGCATCGCGCACAAGCAGGTCACCCACACCCAAATCGCGCATTGCGGCATCATGCTCGACATCGGCAGCCGCGACGAAACACCCGAGCAGCAGGGTCTGGCGCATTTTTGGGAGCACATGGCGTTTAAGGGCACCATCAAGAGGCGCTCGCACCACATTATCAACCGCCTCGAAATCGTGGGCGGCGAACTCAACGCATACACCACCAAGGAAAAAATGTGCTTCCACGCCTCGGTGCTCAACGCGCATTTCGACAAGGCGCTGGAACTGTTGGTCGATATTTCGTTTCACTCCGTCTTCCCCGAAAAACAACTCGAACGCGAGCGTAATGTGATTTTGGAGGAGATGTCGATGTACTACGACTCACCCGAAGACGCCATCCAGGACGATTTCGATACACTCGTTTTTCCCGGCCACGCGCTGGGCTATAATATTCTGGGTACCCAGGAAACCGTCAAACGCTTCACGGCCGACGACCTCCGGGCCTTCATCACGGAGCACCTCGACACCGAACGCATCATTGTATCTTCGGTGAGCCGCCTGCCCTTCGCCAAGGTCGTGCGGCTGGCCGAGAAGTACCTCCGCGATGTACCTTTCCAGAAAACCGCCCGGCAGCGGACTGCGCCGCAGTACTACGCGCCCGTCCGGGAAGAAATGACGCGCTCGCTCACCCAGGCGCAGTGCGCTATGGGTCGCCCCGCCTACGCCCTCACCGACGAGCGGCGGTTGCCGTTTTTCATGCTAGTCAACCTGCTGGGTGGACCAGGCATGAATTCCCGCTTCAACATGGCACTGCGCGAGCGCTATGGCTTTGTCTATTCCATCGAGGCCGGGTACACCTCCTACCTCGACGCGGGCTACCTCGGCATTTTCTTCGGTACCGAACCCCGCCAACTCGACCGCAGCATCAACCTGATTCACAAAGAGTTGAAGCGCCTCCGCGAGCAACCGCTCACCACTACCCAGATGCACCACACCAAGGTACAGCTCATGGGTCAGCTGGCGATGTCGGAAGAAAGCAACCTGAGCTTCATGCTCATGATGGCCAAGAGCCTGCTCGACACCGGTCGCGTCGATACCTTACCCGAAATATTTGGTGAAATTCAAAGCGTGACACCCGAACTTTTGCAGGAAATGGCTCAGGAAATGTTTGATGAATCGACGTTTAGCTATTTAACGTTCGTGCCTGAGTGAAAACGTGGCGGGGGTGGGGCCGCCCGGAGGGCTAACGGGATAATCGTCACTCGGCGGAGCCAAGCGACTGCCGGGAGTTTATTATGTACTTTTTGTAAAGACTGAATTACTTAGAATGTAATCGCTCCACAAAAATTGTCAAAGAACCGTTGAGTTCACACGAATATTTTTGCAGATTTAGATATGACAAAAAGCCCATCAAAAATATTAAAGTACCTAACTGTAAGCATTTTCATGGTAATAGTCATAGTTTTTTGTTTGGTACTCTTTCCTTTGCCAAAAATAAAATTTCCAGACAAAAACTATGCTAACGTATTGATTGAAAATATAAATATTATTGATGTCAAGAATGATAGTATTCTTGAAAATCAGTATGTTTTCATTTCTGATAATAGAATAAAACAGATAGCGGACAGACCTATCCCAGCTAACGGTGAGGAGACATTAAAGATTGATGGTAGTAATCAATTCTTAGTTCCAGCTCTATGGGATATGCATGTTCACTTGAATAAACAATATCCCTACAATGCGTCTGCCGAGTTTGTTGTGAATGGAGTAATGCACGTACGAGATATGAGGGGAGCTTATGACGACCGAGATCCCTTTGCTTCTACCCCAGAGAGGATCCTGGAATGGAACAAGGAAGTCGAAGAGCTATCTTTATTAGGGCCAAAGTGTCATAACATAACGAGTTTAGCTGTTGAAGGCCCACACGCTATGTTCGAGAATTCCCCTGATTTTTTCAATTGTTCAAATGAACAGGAAGCTAAATTGTTGGTCGATTATTTTAAAAATCAGGGTGTAGATTTAATAAAAGTATATAATAACATACCCCGGGATGCCTTTTTTGAACTAATAAAACAAGCTCGGCTTGTTGGGATAGAAGTTGCCGGCCACAAACCGGTTCGCGTAAGCACTGTTGAAGCTGCGAATGCAGGTATGAAAAGTTTGGAACATGCCCGTTTTCTGATTTGGGATAGCTTTGGAGGTTCGGAAGAACTACGAAATGACAAAAATCCCAAATCACGTGACAATACTGGTTTGAGGGAACAAATGCTCACCGAACATGACACTCTTCTGTTAAATGAGAACTTAGCGGTTTTAAAAAACAACGGAACATGGTATTGCCCGACACATTTGACTCGAAAGGCTGATGCGTATGCTGATGACAGTACCTTTCGAGCCAGGTATGATAGAATTAATCCTATCCTACGGTTTCTTTCCTTTGAAGATTTGGATGGCACCGTTCAAGAAGACACCACACGGAAAGGACGAAAAATATACCAAGATTTCTATTTCAAGAGTCTGGAAATCACCAAAAAGGCGAATGAGAAAGGAGTTGGGATTTTAGCAGGGTCGGACGTGCCAGAATTACCAGGCACTTCTTTGTTGGATGAATTGGAAGAACTTTCAAAAGCCGGTCTATCCAACTTTGACGTGTTAAAAACAGCTACTCTTTATCCTTCCCAATACTACAACAAAGAGAATCAGTATGGTACAATAGCAGTAGGTAAGACTGCGGATATGATAATCCTTTCACAAAACCCAATCGCTGAAATTTCAGCCGTGAGAAATATTAGTGGTATAATTTATCATGGAATATATTTAGACGAAAATAATATCAAAAAAATAAAAGAAACTGTTCATTTCAGAAACAGAGGTCTGGTGATGTCAGCGAAATTGATTTGGGATATGATCATATACTCAACATTATAAAACTTGCTAAATAAATGTAGGCGCAATATCGGTTGAAGTGCAGAGATGAGTTAAATTAATAGAATCAAAGATACTATATTCAAGTAGTCAACGATCAGTGGTTGGTTTATCGATTATATTTGGTCAGAAAATCGCTTTGATTACCAACGCTTTACGCTATGTACCGGTACTATACAGCTCCCTGGTAGATCTGCCGAGGAAGGGAATCAATGGCTGGACCGACAAACCGAAAGCGAAATACTACAAAACGAGAGGATAGGATAAATATCTCTTTGGAGAGTATTGAATCCGAGCCCATCGCTTTTTGCTAAAAAGATACTCATTCAGCAAACCGAAACTCAAGCTACTCTGCCCCTCATGAAATCGACGCCCTATCTTTTATCGCTTCTAGCCGTAAGCTTACTAACTAGCTGTACAACAACTCCCGAAACCACCGTCGATTACGAAGACGGCCTGGCTGCTTTCAGCGCCGATAGCCTCAAAAAACACGTGGCGGTGTTGGCTTCGGACGAGTTTATGGGCCGGATGCCGTTCACCGAAGGCGAAACCAAAACCATCGGCTACCTGCAAAATCAGTTCAAGGCCGTCGGGCTGGAACCGGGCAATGGAGAAAGCTACCTGCAGGAAGTACCTATGGTCAATATCGAGGCCACTGCCGCGCCGACGATGCAGGCGCAAACGCCACAGGGTACTTTGACGCTTAAAGCCTTCGATGATTACGTGATCTGGACCGATCGCACCGAGCCAAACATCACCCTCGATAAGGCGGAAGTGGTCTTTGCGGGCTACGGGGTAGTCGCGCCCGAGTACAACTGGAACGACTACGCCGGGCTGGACGTAAAAGGAAAAGTGGTACTTGTGATGGTTAACGACCCCGGCTTTTGGGCGGGGGATACGACTTTGTTTAAAGGCAAAGAAATGACCTACTACGGTCGCTGGACGTACAAGTTTGAGGAGGCCGCCCGGCAGGGGGCTAAAGGTTGCCTGGTTATGCATCGCACCGATGCGGCGGGCTATCCCTTTGCCGTTCTACAGAATAGCTTCAACGCGTCGCGGCTACAGCTCGACAATCGAGGGAGGGACATCCCCAACTGTGACGTCATTGGCTGGGTACCTGAAACGGTGGCCATTAAGTTGTTGCAGGCGGCAGGAAAGGACGAGAGTCTAATCAAACAAGCTGATCAAAAAGGATTTAAGGCTGTGCCGCTGGATATAACATTGAGTACGTCCATGCGGGTAAAAACTACCTACGATAAAACACACAACGTCATCGGCAAAATCACGGGTACCGAGCGTCCCGATGAGGTAATTATCTACACCGCCCACTGGGATCACCTGGGGATCGGCACCCCCGACGCCACGGGCGACTCGATCTACAACGGCGCACTTGACAACGCTTCCGGTACCGCCGGACTGCTGGAACTGGCCCGTGCCTTTAAAAGCCTGAAAACGCCGCCTGGGCGAACCATCGTCTTTTTGGCGGTAACCGCTGAGGAACAGGGGCTATGGGGATCGGCTTACTACGCCCAGAATCCCATTTATCCGGTTAAGAATACCGTCGCCAATATTAACATGGATGGTCTGAATCGCTTCGGTGCTACCAAAGACATGGTGCTGGTGGGCGAAGGGCAGTCGGAACTGGAAGACTACACGCGGGAGATTATCGAGAAAGAAGGCGGGTACATTTCCCCGGTATCGCACCCCGAAGCGGGTTATTACTACCGATCTGACCACTTCAATTTTGCCAAGGAAGGTAGGGATTCCGGCCCTGTACCTGGAAAGCGGCGTGGATGTCATCGGGAAAGGGAAAGCCTACGGGCAAAAATTACAGGACGAATACACCGCCAACGATTACCACAAACCTTCGGACGAATACGATTCTGCCAGCTGGACAATGGAAGGGGCGGTGAGTGAATTGAAATTACTCTTTCAAGTAGGGAAGCGTCTGGCCTTTGAAGAAAAATGGCCGGTTTGGAAGGAGGGGTCTGAGTTTAGGGCTATTCGGGAAGCGCGGGAGTAAGGGTGGGTTGTGTCTTCGCAGTCTTTGCAACGAAGAAGGCTGTGGAGACATGGCCCACGGATTAGCATCGGATAGTACTCCAATCCTTAACCCGCTAACTCCGCTGCCGCCAGTTTGCAACTGGTGGCTAAAAGTAACGGCAGTTTTTAACTATCCGATTGGTGTTATGCTCATGCAAGTATAGAGGACACTCGATTCTTCGAACTTGCCAAAAGAATGAAATGAATAAGGGCATCTATACAAACCCAAAGTTTCCGACAATACAAAATGTTCGCCATCCAGAGTACCATGAAAAATAAACAAAGTACAATAACTACTTGAAAAGTACGTTAACCCTCTCATATTATATACGCGTTGGCTGAAAGGCCGTAGTGCTCTAATAAATTAAAACTGTGTGTTACAAACATCCTCAGGCTCTTTGAAAAAGCGCACTAGCAGAATTATTTTAATCCTAACTATTTCGGCTGCTATATTTTGGATTCTTGGTAAATCATTTGATGTTTATCGCTGGCCAATAGTTGGTGCTATTTTTGAAATCTTATGGTTACCATCTCTGATTATATTATTCATCTTGCCAATTGCTTCATTAGTGTATTGGTTTAAGGAAAAATTTAGCCTTAAATCATTCAACCTATATTCAATTCTTATAGCGATAGCTTCATTATTGTTAACAATATTCTTTATGTAATCAAAACTTTCATATAAGCTCCGCTAACCTGCTAACCTCGATTTTCAATCGGGACGGTCGCCCGCTGGCGTTGAATCACTTCGCGTTTGTAACGGCAGCGGCCGATCGTGCGAATACCCGCAAAAGCAATAAACAACCTAAGGTGGTCGAAGTGATCCGAGCGACACCAGTACCTCTTATTCTTTTTCGATGAGCATCGCATATATGTACATCCGCCAACCCCGCCTGCAAATCGAGACGAGTAGATGACAGTGCGCTCAGTACTTTGACAATCAACACAGTAGTTGATTAGTACATTCATTATCACCTCAGTTGTATGCGTCTTTCACCGTTCAATTTCTTGCGAATATTCGGCATCGCCTTGGTTTGCCTGCTGTGCGTTGGAGAACAAAATTCCCAAGCTCAGCAGAGCGCGTTAAAAGTATGCTCTGAAACATTTCAGGAGAGCAGGAAATTGCTGATGGAGAATAAGCCGCAATTTGCCCGATCACTTTTTCCGGCGCTTGATCCTGACTATCAGAAGGCCCAGCAGATTCACCGCGATTGGGAAGCGTGCGTTAAGGGCAAGAAGGCGCCGCTGGCAGCGTTCAAAACGCTTGACGGCAAACAGTATGATAAAGTTTCTCTGGCCGGAAGGATTATCGTAGTAAACTTCTGGTTTATGAGCTGCGCGCCGTGCGTGGCTGAAATACCAGCTCTGAATAAGTTGGTTGAAGAGTATAAAGAAAAAAATGTGCTTTTCCTCGGATTTTCGACTGACAGGACGGACAGGTTGAAACCCGCATTTTTTGAAAAGAATCCTTTTGACTTTGAAATCGTGGCCGAATCGCGGAGTCTCGCTAGTTCATTTCAAGTTATGGGTTTCCCCACGACGTACATCATTGACCAACAAGGAATCATCCGCCAAGCCTGGATGGGTTTTGACAGAAACGCGATGAATAAGATGGAGCCTTACCGTAAAGCCAAATTAGCTATTGACAACCTTCTGGTGCCTGTTGGGAAATAGATTTTATACCCTACGCTAACTCCTTCTCCGGAGTCCGTGTCACACAGACCTTACTCCCACGCCGCCATCCACTACCGAATTTTGTTATAGCTGTTGCTCTTACTCTTCTGGTGTAGTCTATCGTTGTAACGTAAGGCAACCAGGTCTGTGAGACACGGACCACGGATTGGCGTTACGACGACCTGCCGATAAGCGTTAATTTGCAAACCGCTATTTTTCGTCCATTTGTAACGAGAACCTCTATTTAAGAAAGAGTTTGGCGTATCACCGGGCGAATGGAGCAGGCAGGAGCTTCGGGGGTAAGCAGCGCATCAGGGTTCGGTGAGTTGCCGGATAATGGCTATTAGCCGCGTTTGCAGTTGCCCGCAGTTGGCCGGTCGTCGTTTGCCGTTCGAGAAAAACGAAAGCTCCAGTTGCCGGTTTTTGCCATTTTTTACCCGCCGACAGATGGTTTTGGCGGCTTTGAGGGTAAAAAACGTACCATCGTCCGTGTGAAACCTGACCCTTAGATCGGCGGCTCTGACCGGTTGCGAAAAGTCGATAACGGACCAGTTTGCTTTCCAGTCGATTTTATTGCTGCGGAATGGGTAGCGTCTGTTGATCGCCCAAGGGTCTTCTTCCACTATATTCGCCACATACAGTTCGAGTCCCTTCGTGGTGTCGGCCCAGGCGTCATAGTAGTTTTGCAGGAATCCATCATTGAAGCAGGAACGATCCCGGATGATACCCGCCATTTCGGCAACCAGTTCCTTGCGCGAGGTAGGCGTGAGCGAATCCGGTGCGCCCAACCCGGTGGTGTCCGGCGCGGCTTGCAACTGCCAGAGTAGGTTCAGAATGAGTAGCTTAATCATATACTAAACCGGTTAAACGCATTTAATTTTATCGGTAGTCCTTAGGAAGTAATGAGGATTAGAAAAAGCCGCAGGCGGGCCGTAGCTTTGGGTTACCAAGCTCAAACCTACCGCCAGGCGGCCCTGCTGCCATGTATTTACAAGACAACTGCCCGGCCTGCGGCTCGGCAAACTTAGTGAAAAACGGAAACACCTACTACGGCAAGACTCGCCTCAAGTGTAAAAACTGCCATCGTCAGTTCGTTGAGAAACGCACCTACGCATCACTGTCAAGCGAGTGCAAGGGCCGCATTGAATTGATGCTGGCCGAACGCATCGCGCTGGAGGCCATCTGCCGGGTGATGGAAATCAAGCCACATCAGCTCTACTCCTACATGGGCGAGCTGTACGACGAAATTCCCGAGGATTTAGCTTGCTCAATCCCAGACAATGCTGACATAGAGCTTGTTGAAGTGAACTGCGAAGCCGATGAACTTTGGTCTTTCGTAGGGCGGAAATCCAATAAGAAGTGGCTGTGGCTGGCCCTAGACCGTAAGAGCCGCCAGGTAGTGGCCCTGTTCATCGGAGATCGTAGTGAGGATGGGGCCAGGGTTCTGTGGGAGATCCTGCCCGAACGATATCGAAGTCGAGCCACCTTCTACACCGACAACTGGGCCGCCTACAAGCAGATCATCCCTGCTGACAGACACCAATTTAGCAAGAGCAAGAAGGATACCAATCATGTCGAAAGGTTCTTCTGCACGCTTAGGCAACGGTGTTCGAGACTGGTTCGGTTGAGTCTCTCTTTTTCGAAAAAACTTGATCGGCATATCAAATTTGTCATCACCCATTACAACCTATCATTACAATTTTAGGACTTCTCCGTGGTCTGTGTCGCACAGACCTTACTCCCACGCCGCCACTCACTACCGAATTTCACTGGAAATATTGCACTTGCTCTCCTGGCGTTGCATATCGTTGTGATCTATGGTAACAGGTCTGTGCGACACAGCCCACGGATTAGTAGAAGACGTATCATAGGTAATCCTGCACCTTCCGATGTCATTTGCTAAATGAAGCTTCTTCTTAATGATTGGTTAATGTTTTCATGATTACTTCTTATTATACTGTTCATCCGTCACCGGCTCCATCCACTCGACAATTCCCTTTTCGGTATTGGGAATAAAATAAAGCTGTTGTAACCCTACGTCCGGGCTTGCCCCGTGCCAATGCTTTGCATTGGGCGGACATTTTACGACATCACCCTTTTTGATGACTTCAATGGGTTGACCTTCAATCTGATGGTAGCCAACGCCGGCCGTAATAATCAGAATTTGCCCGGAGGGATGCTTGTGCCAATGGCTTCTGGCGCCGGGTTCAAAATAGACATTACCGGCAAGGGTTGTGTGTATTGAATCTGACGCTACCAGGCTGGTAGGATAAGCGTTTCCTGTAAAAAATTCTTCCGAGCCTTTTTCGCCTTTCGGAAAAATGGCATCCAATTCGTTTTCAGTTGCTTCCATAGTTTCCTTGTTTTCAGTTGTCGTTTGGCAGGCCTGTCCTGCCATCAGCAGGAGGGCAACTGCGAGCCCGATTACTTTTTTCATTTTTATCTGGTTTAAATTTCCTTAATAATTTTTGCGGGGGTACCCCCTACGACAACATCGTCGGGTACGTCAGCAAAAACTACCGAACCCGCGGCAACCACCGAATTCTCGCCAATGGTTACGCCCTGTAAAATAGTAGCATTAGCCCCAATCCAGGCGTTCTTTTTGATGTGGATGGGTTTCGGTACCAGCGACTGTCTGTTTTTGGGAGAAATGGGATGGCTTTCGGAAAGCAAACTGACTTTGGGGGCGATCAGTACGCCATCTTCAATGGTGATACCGCCCAAATCGAGAAAAACACAGTCGAAATTGATGAAGACATTTTTGCCGATCTTGGTATGCTTGCCGTAATTGATGTACAAGGGCGTAAACACGGCAACGCTTTCGTCGACTTCGGTACCGGTGATTTGGCTCAGCAAATAATTGATTTCTTTCGGGTCGGTTGCGTTGTTCATCCGCACGAGCAATTTTTTCGTGTCGTAAGATGCCTCACGCATTTTGTAGGCTTGCGGGTCGCTGGGGGGAATGGTTTCTCCATTCCTTAACCGCTCGAAAATATCTGGTATAGCCATCTTTGTATGTTTTGATACAAAGGTCGGGAGGTATCAGTAATCCTGATTAAAGAAATTCAAACCAAAGACTAATGAATTCAAACTTTCACCAAGCGAACAGAAGATGGGCTGGTACCGGTTTGTTTCTTGAAAAAGTTATTGAAGTAGGTAGGGTACTCAAATCCCAAAGCGTAAGCAATTTCAGAAACATTCCAGGTGGTGTGTTGCAAAATGGCTTTGGCTTCGTGGACGATGCGCTCGGAAATGTGGGTGCTGGTGGTTTTTCCCGTTACTTCTTTTACGGCCCGGTTCAGGTAGTTGACGTGTACCGAAAGATTTTCTGCGTAGTCTTTGGCAGTTTTCAAGGGCAGCGGACGGTCGGGGCTTTCCACGGGAAATTGCCTTTCCAGTAGTTCCAAAAATACGGTGGTTAGGCGTTCGGCTGCACTTTTGGCTTGATTGAAATTCTGAGAAGGTTTCAGTTTCAAGGCTTCATGCAGAATCAAATCAATATAGTTGCGAATCAGATCATCTTTAAATTCATAATCAGACTGTTGCTCCTCAATCATTCTTTGGAAAACACTGTTTAAAAACAGGCGTTGACTCTCCGAAATTTCCAGAATCGGGGTACCTCCCATTTTAAATAAGGGAGATTTTTGCAGGGTTTCCGAACGCTTTCCCGGAACAAGAAAATCTTCGGAAAACAAAATGGTGTACCCAACATATTGAGTAGAGAGTGTTTCCCAGGAATAGGGGATATTCGGATTTCCGAAAAACAAAATAGTGCCTTCGGCCTCAAAACTTCGGTCAGCGTAGTGAATACGGCTTTTGCCGGTGGTCAAGCAGATTTTATAAAAATCCTTCCGGCTATACACCTTGGTGGCATTGCCGTCTTTCTCAATCTGAAAGACGTTGAAGCCTTTTAGCTTCAATTCGGTATTGTATGTTGATAGACATCTTGACATACGGCAAAGTTAAGAAATTCAAATAAACCATTTTATTGGTTCAGGAATAAAAATAGCTAATCTGTGGTCTATGGTATATAGTATTTTAACAAAAACCGGCGGATGGGCAGGTTCGCCCATGCCAGTGGGGTCAATGTCGTTCTTAATAAAGTGTACCGAATCAATGGGGCCTAGCGGTTGATCCTATCATCCGAAAGGGAATAAATCCTGATTATGACTTGGTCGGTAGTTTGATATTCATACTCTTTTGTTTGATATCCTTAATTCCCCTCGATCAGGGCAGTCTATATTGCGACATTAAAATAGTGCAGAATAATCAAGATTCCGTGATTACCTTACTAATGATCTGAACAGCTTACATACGATTTAGCGCGTGTAAGTCAACGAATTTCGGGCAAAAGGGCGAAACCATGAAAAATGAAAATAGAACCGGCCACATCTCGCGGCGCGAAATGCTCGCCGGTACTGCAATCGCAGTGACCACGCTGGCCATTACCAAGGTCACCGGGTTAGAGGCGGGACCGGTGCCACAGGACGTGACGCAGGTGGTGTCGGCTAATGTTTCGTTCACTGTGAACGGAAAAATGCAGAAACTGGAAATTGACACCAGGGCAACATTGCTGGATTCACTCCGGGAACATTTGCACCTGACCGGTACCAAAAAGGGGTGTGATCATGGACAGTGTGGTGCCTGCACGGTGCTTGTCAATGGAAAGCGCATCAACTCCTGCCTTTCGCTCGCACTCCAACACGAATCGGACTCGATCACTACGATCGAGGGGCTCAACGCCCGAGCAACTCCATCCCATGCAGTCGGCATTTATCAAACACGACGGATACCAGTGCGGCTATTGCACGCCGGGACAGATCTGTTCGGCCGTGGCCGTGCTTGAAGAAATCAAGGCAGGCATACCCAGCCACGCCAGTGCCGATCTGAATGCGGAGGGGACATTTACCAATGCGGAGTTCCGGGAAAGAATGAGCGGGAACATCTGCCGGTGCGGCTCGTATTCCAACATTGCCGAGGCAGCAGCGGAGGTTGCCGACGCGTGAGGCTGATAAAATCCTTGCTGCATCATTTTCAACACAGACATTCAACCCAATGAAATCATTCACATACGAGCGCGTTACCACGCCGGCCGAGGCGGCCGCCGCAGTTGCCGCTAAAACAGGGGCTAAATTTCTGGCGGGCGGCACCAATCTGCTTGATCTGATGAAATTACAGATCGAGACGCCAGCCCACCTGATCGATATTGGCCGGATCGGGCTGGACAAAATTGAACCAACAGCAAACGGTGGCCTAAAAATAGGGGCGCTGGTCACTAACACGGACCTTGCGGCAGACCCACATATCCGGAAAGACTACGGCGTTTTATCCAGGGCACTGCTTGCGGGCGCTTCCGGACAGTTGCGCAATAAGGCAACGACAGCAGGCAATCTTTTGCAGCGTACGCGGTGCCCCTATTTTTATGATACCAATCAGGCATGCAATAAACGAGTACCGGGAAGCGGGTGTGCCGCCATTGCCGGTTTCAGCAAACAACTTGCTGTAATCGGCACCAGTGATGCCTGCATAGCGACTTATCCCGGCGATATGGCCGTGGCCATGACGGCCCTGGACGCAGTGGTCGAGACCATCAATCCGGCAGGCAAAACCCGGCAGATCCCCATTTCGCAATTTTATCGTCTGCCGGGAAAAACCCCCCATCTGGAAAATACTTTGGAAAAGAATGAGCTGATCACCGCCGTAGTGTTGCCTGCCCCAGTCGGTGGCACGCATATCTATCACAAAGTCCGCGACCGGGCTTCTTACGCATTTGCACTGGTGTCGGTTGCCGCCATTTTATTCAAAGACGAAACTGGAAGGATTGCCGTTGGGGGTGTTGCTCCAAAGCCGTGGCGTGTTCCGGGTGCAGAAAGTCTGTTACCATCGGGTGCGAAGACATTCACCGCAAAACTGATGGAGGGCGCCAGGCCCACCAGGGACAATGAATTTAAACTCAGTTTGGTAGCGCGTACCATTGAACTAGTCTTAAAAGAAGGCAAAAGCTGATATGAAATTTGACAAACCAGCCGGGCAAAACCCCATCGATCAGTTGAAGGTCGTTGGCAAGCCAACGGACCGTATTGAAGGCCCGTTGAAAACAACCGGTACGGCCAAATATGCCTATGAATACAATGAGGAGGTTGCTAATCCTGCTTACGGGTATATTTTAGGAGCCGCCATTGCGCGCGGCACGATTACGCGCATTGACCAAACTGCGGCCAAAGCTGCGCCGGGCGTGCTGGCTATCGTCACCGCTGCTAATGCCGGACCATTACAGGCGGGCAAATTTTATGTCAGCAAATTTCTGGCCGGGCCACAGGTCGACCATTACCATCAGGCTGTTGCCATCGTCGTGGCGGAAACTTTCGAACAGGCAAGGTCAGCAGCCGCACTTTTGAAAGTTGATTATAAAAAAATAGGAGGCAATTATGACCTGGAAGCTTCCAAAGATAGCGCTCAGGCCCCTTGGCCAGGTCCCTACACTCCTCCGGGTGAATCTCGGACAGGCGATTTTGAAAGTGCATTTAAAACGGCTGAGGTAAAACTAGATCAATCATACTCTACGCCCGACCAGGCGCACGCGATGATGGAGCCTCATGCCACCATTGCCAGATGGGATGGTGATAAACTGACCTGCTGGTGTACCATACAGCAGCTCAACTGGGGCGTCCGCGACCTTGCGTTCATTCTGGGTATTCCCAAAGAAAATGTGCGGCTCATTTCTGCCTACATTGGCGGGGGCTTTGGCGGCAAGGGTACGGTGCTTTCGGACCTGGTAGCTGCAAGCCTGGCGGCCCGTGCCGCTGGCCGTCCGGTAAAGCTGACATTACAGCGTCCCTTGATGTTCAACAACACCATCCATCGTCCCAAAACCATTCAGCGCATGCGGATCGGGGCAAATACGGATGGAACCATTACGGCGATCGGTCATGAAAGCTGGTCAGGGAATCTGCCAGGCGGCATGACCGAAGCTGCTACTGCATCGACCCGGCAATTATATGCTGGTGCTAATAGGCTCACCAGGCTCCGGCTAGCTGTTTTGCACCTTGCTGAGGGCAGCGCCATGCGCGCACCAGGAGAGGCATCGGGTTTGATGGCCCTGGAAATAGCGATGGATGAAATGGCTGAAAAGCTCAACATGGATCCAGTCGATTTCCGGATCAAAAATGATACACAGGAAGATCCCGAGAAACCGGGACGTAAGTTTTCTACCCGTAAACTGGTCGAGTGCCTGCGGGAGGGTTCCGACAAATTCGGTTGGGAGCGCCGAAATGCCAAACCGGGTGCAATCCAGGAAGCGGACTGGCTCATTGGGATGGGCGTGTCCTCAGCTATGCGGGGTGCGCCTGTTACTAAGTCAGCTGCACGTATACGACTTGACAGTAATGGCAGGATAACCGTGGAAACAGACATGACCGATCTCGGTACTGGAACCTATACCATCATCGCACAAACCGCAGCGGAAATGATGGGCGTCGAGCTCGATCAGGTTAAGGTGAAGCTTGGCGACTCATCCTTCCCGGAGTCATCTGGGTCTGGCGGGCAGTGGGGCGCGGCGTCTTCCACTTCCGGCGTGTACGCTGCCTGTATGAAACTGCGTGAGGCAGTGGCCAATAAGCTTGGTTTCGATGTAGAGAAAGCCCAGTATTCCGATGGACGTGTGCAGGTTGGCGATCGCAGCGCTGCCTTGGGTGAGGCGGCGAAAAATGGGGAGCTTGTCGTGGAGGATGATATGACGTACGGCGAACTCTCAAAAGAATTTGCACAGGATACTTTCGGGGCACACTTTGTTGAGGTGGGAGTGAATGCTTTTACATTTGAGATCCGCGTAAGAAGAATGCTGGCCGTATGCCATGCCGGGCGGATATTGAATCCGAAAGCAGCGCGCAGCCAGGTAATTGGCGCAATGACGATGGGGGTTGGCGCGGCCCTGATGGAGGAAATGGTGGTTGATAAGCGGGTAGGCTTTTTTGTAAATCATGACCTGGCAGGTTACGAAGTGCCGGTTCATGCCGACATCCCGCACCAGGAAGTAATCTTGCTGGAAGATATTGATCCGACCATGTCGCCCATGAAGGCGAAGGGGATTGGCGAGCTGGGCATCTGTGGTGTGGCAGCGGCCGTGGCTAATGCGGTCTATAATGCGACCGGAATTCGGGTCCGGGACTATCCTGTTACACTGGACAAGCTTTTAAGAGCAGTTTGAGTTTGTGTAGGCAGCCGAGGCATATTCCAACGAACTTGTTTCAAAAAATTAACGACCAGACGGAAAATAAAATCATAGATCCTAAAATGCGAAGACGCTTTTTAAGAGCAACCACTGCCGCCGTCGCTCGGCTCCGACGAGCGGAACGCCGCCCGGTGACGACTATCCCGTAGCCCTCCGGGCGGTCTTGACTACTCAACTATCTAATGCAGGCTTTGCAGCGCGGTGGGCTTATCGGGACACAGGCCAAGGATCTAAGAATTATCTCATCGACCATCTTAGTCGAACCAGCGATTGCCCGGACTGGCGGCGTAGTACATTAGTTCTGAATCTCCCAGGCCGTAACAGAAAGATACGAGGGGGTACTTTTCATATTCCAAATGATGCACCATAATAGCCAAACAGCCATTCTCATAAAGATAATAGGGTGTTCTGGCCAGTTTTTTCGTGTATTCAAACTTAATATCTAGCTGAGTTTCCAACTCTTGAATTAGCTCTTTTTCCGATATGCTATCATTTTTGAAAGAGAAAGTAACGCCGAAGAGTTTGGCTTTTTCCAGATACTTGACTGTATCTGTCTCTTCCAATAAGTCAGCATCTCCATACAAGAACCAACGCACCCGGCTGTCCATCCAGGTGGAATCAGAGTAAAGTTGCGCCCCTCGCCTGAACAAGGTCACTTTTTCTTTATTATACACATCTAATCCGCTTTGTGGAAAAGCTACAGAAATGCCTCGAAACTCGATAGGCGTAGTGGGATCGCAATAATCTGTAGGGTCACAGGAGCAGCACATAAGAGAAATTGCTCCTATCAGGGCAAATACCAAAGTTCTCATCATTATATTTAGATACCAGAATTAGTAAAGGCCCTTCTGCTCACGCTGTCGCTTGGTTCCACCGAGTGACGACTACCCCGTAGCCCTCCGGGCGGTCTTGCCTACCCAACTATCTACCGCAATGCCAACAAATCACAAGCCTTCTCAGCCGCCGACTGCTCGGCTTTTTTCTTCGTAAAGCCATTGCCCGTCGTGTAGGGTTCTTCCTCTACGAAAAGCTGAACGATGAATTCGCGTTGGTGGCGGTTGCCGTTTTCTTCGAGAATTTCGAAGCGGAGTTCTTTGCCTTCGCGCTGCGCCCATTCGATGACGACGCTCTTGAAGTTGATATTGTTGAGGATGATGTCTTCGAGGTCGTAGTGCGCCAGGAGTTTGTTCAGGATGAACTTGCGCGTGAAGCGGTGGCCTTTGTCGAGGTAAATGGCCCCGACGAAGGCTTCGAGGGCGTCGCCGTACATCGACGAGCGGGACGACATGCCCCGACGGCTGCCGTCATACTCGATCAGGTCGTCGAGTCCCAGCTTGCGGGCGATTTGGTTGAGCGATTCGCGGTTGACGATCCGGGAGCGGATTTCGGTGAGGAAGCCCTCGTCTTTGTAGGGGTACTTGGTGAACAGAAACTCGGCCACTACCGCGCCCAGCACGGCGTCGCCCAGGTACTCGAGGCGCTCGTTGGATTCGCGGAAGCCCTTGATAGCCGTCGCGCGGGAAGCCGATGTATGGCGAAAGGCGAGCTGGTAGACGCTCAGATTGCCCGGCTTGCCGCCCAAAATGAGCTCGATGGCGTACCGAAAATTCTTATCGACCGCGCTGTCCGGCTTGAACAGGGACAGGATCGGTGAAAGAATTCGCTTCGTCAAGGCCCGGAAGGTTAAGGATGGAAATTAGGCTTCATGCTTCTTGAAAATAACCGAAGCATTATGGCCACCGAACCCGAAAGTATTGCTCAACGCCACATTCACCTCCCGTTTTTGGGCGGTGTTGTAGGTAAGGTTGAGTCTCGGATCAATTTCGGGGTCGTCGGTAAAATGGTTGATCGTAGGCGGAATGATACCGTCTTTGATCGCCATAATGCAGGCAATCGCCTCGATCGCACCCGCGCCGCCCAGCAAATGGCCGGTCATGGACTTGGTTGAGCTGATGCTCATCTTGAAGGCATGGTCGCCGAAGAAGCGCTCGATAGCCTTGATTTCCTGCGGATCGCCCAAAGGGGTAGACGTCCCGTGGGTATTGATGTAGTCGATTTCGTTGGGCTGAATATTGGCGTCCTCAACCGCGTTTTTCATCACGCTGTACGCCCCAATGCCATCGGGATGCGGCGCGGTGATGTGGTACGCATCGGACGACATACCGCCGCCGATGATCTCGGCGTAGATTTTGGCCCCGCGCGACTTAGCGTGCTCGTACTCTTCCAGAATCAGCGCCGCGCCGCCTTCGCCGAGTACGAAACCATCGCGATCGAGGTCGTAGGGCCGCGAAGCCGTTTCGGGCGAATCGTTGCGCTCCGAAAGCGCTTTGAGGGCATTGAACCCGCCGACGCCCGCGTTAGTAATGGCCGCCTCGGACCCGCCGCTGATGCAAACTTTCATCACCCCCAAGCGGATGTAATAAAAGGCGTCGATCATAGCGTTGGTAGACGAAGCGCAGGCCGAAACCGTAATGAAATTAGGACCGCGAAAGCCATAGCGGATCGAAATCACGCCCGACGCGCTGTCGGCGATCATTTTGGGAATAAAGAAGGGATTGAAGCGCGGGTTGCGACCGCCCTCCGAAAAATTAATCACCTCATCCTCAAACGTCTTGAGGCCACCAATCCCCGAGCCCCAAATAACGCCGGCTTTGTCGAGATCCAGTGAATCGGGAGCAAAACCGGCGTCTTTCATGGCCTCATCGGCCGCGATGACCGCGTATTGGGTGAAGGGATCCATCTTACGCGCTTCCTGTCGTGGAATGTAGTCGTTCATATCCAGCCCTTTGATCTCGCAGGCGAACTTGGTTCGGAACTTCTCGGCGTCGAACCGGGTGATGGGCGCAGCACCGCTGACGCCCGCCACCAAATTCTGCCAATAGGTAGGAGCATCGTTCCCCAGCGGCGTCAAAGCGCCGATACCAGTAACTACAACACGTTTGAAATTCATAAAACAGAGTGGAGGTAAAAGTGATACGAACCGGGGAGACTACTTTACATTCTCTTCGAGGTAGGTAACGGCTTGACCGACAGTACCAATGTTTTCGGCCTGATCGTCGGGGATAGAGATGTTGAATTCTTTTTCGAATTCCATGATCAACTCGACTGTATCCAAAGAGTCGGCTCCCAGATCATTGGTGAAGCTCGCTTCGGTCGTAACCTCCGACTCTTCCACGCCAAGTTTCTCGACGATAATTTGCTTTACTTTTTCTGCGATTTCTGACATTTCGTAATTGCTTTTTGGTTAAAAACGCCACAAAGTAAGATATTCCCTACCACTTTTCAAACAATATTTTACGCTTTGGGACGTGGCAGGCTCTTCCATTTTTTAAATAAATATTTTGATTTTCAGCAAATTACGGGTTAGAGGTCCATCAAAAAACCAAAATTAACGAACGTCAGAGCGGGGAAACGTACCTTTGGGGAACATCTTGAAACTATGCCGTCTGCCCCATGCTTCAACTTCCCAAATTAAAAAATGTCAATTCAGGAAATTTCTTCCTGATGGCCGGGCCTTGCGCCATCGAAGGTCGCGACATGGCCTTGCGTATCGCCGAGCACATCAGCAGCGTAACCGGGCGTCTTCGGATACCTTATATATTCAAAGGTTCTTACCGCAAGGCCAACCGCACCAGGCTCGACTCGTTTACGGGAATCGGCGACGAGAAGGCACTTGCCATTTTACAAGAAGTAGGCGAAATGTTCGACGTTCCGACCGTCACCGACATCCACGAATCGGCCGAAGCGGCGATGGCCGCCGCCTATGTCGATGTCCTCCAAATCCCGGCCTTCCTTTGCCGCCAAACGGACTTATTGGTGGCCGCCGCCCAAACGGGCAAGGCAGTCAATGTAAAAAAAGGGCAATTTTTGTCGGGCAGCTCGATGAAGTTTGCCGTGGAGAAAATCCAGGAAACCAACCCCGACGCATCCGTTATTCTGACCGATCGCGGCAATTCATTCGGCTACGGCGATTTGGTGGTGGACTTCCGGAATCTGCCCGAAATGCAGTCTTTTGAGGTACCTGTGGTCATGGACTGCACCCACTCACTGCAGCAGCCCAACCAAAGCAGCGGCGTGACCGGTGGTAAGCCCAGGCTCATCGCCACGATCGCGCAAGCCGCTATCGCCGTGGGGGCCGACGGGCTGTTCATCGAAACGCACTTCAACCCCGCCGAGGCCAAGTCGGACGGCGCGAACATGCTGCCGCTCGATCAGTTGGAAAATCTGTTGGAACGGTTGGTCAGGATTAGGGAAGCGTTAGTCTAATGGACAATGGACAATGGACAATGGACAATGGACAATGGACAATGGCTAATTCTTTTGCCTCATTTGTAGTTTCAGCCTCCCCAGGCGGGTCCATTCGATCAGAGAAATAATTTATCGAGTTCCATTATTAGCCCCGAAGGGGTGTCATATCATTTATGAACAATATATTTTCTCTTGCATGATTTTAAGCATAAAGATGTTTAGTCGCCAGAAAGTCGGTATTCTTTTAGTTTTGCTTTGGAGTAGTACTTTTCAAGTATATGCCCAAGGAGCTTATGTGCCGCAGGATTACGACACAACGCTGGCCGTATCGGCGCAGCGGGAGTTTCGAGTCAGGCCGCTGATCGTACCGGCGGGGCTGGCGGTGAGTGGACTTTTGGTGCAGGGCAAAATCAGTCGGCAGTTGCAGCGGCGCGTCGAGATGCGCTATCCCGGCTACCGCACCCACGCTGATGACTACCTACTCTTTGCGCCGGTGACGCTGAGCCTGGGGCTGGGTGCGGCGGGTGTCAAGGGGAAGCACCCCTTTGGCGAGCAGGTGATCCTGGCCCTACTTTCGGGCCTGGCGCAGGGCGGCGTCACTGTGATAATCAAAGAGCTCAGCCAGTACCCACGCCCCGATGGCAGTACCAACGACGCTTTCTCGTCGGGCCACACGAGCAGTGCTTTTGCCTCGGCTACCTTGCTGCACAAGGAATACGGCCACCGCAGCGTGTGGTACAGCGTGGGTGGCTACAGCGCGGCGACTGGCGTGGGGGCTTTGCGTATCCTCAACAACCGTCATTGGCTGGCCGATGTACTGTTCGGCGCGGCCGTCGGGATCGGCGCTACCGAGGTCGTGTACATGACCTACCCGTGGGTCAAGCGGAAACTGAAGCGGAAGCGGTCTCGGCAACTACCATGAGCTACTGCGAATTTGTGCATAATAATCCTCTCGACACCCCTGACGCGCGGCTACATAAGGATTACCACGACCATCACTACGGCTTTCCGATTACCGACGACGACGAACTTTTTGGTCGTCTGTTGCTCGAGATAAATCAGGCTGGACTTAACTGGACGCTGATGCTGCGCAAGCAGGAGAATTTTTGCAAAGCATACGACGGTTTTTCCATTGAAAAAATTGCTGCTTACGACGAAACGAACATCGCCCGACTACTTGGGGACGCCGGGATCGTTCGCAACAAATTGAAGATTAACGCCGCCATTGCCAATGCCCGGCGCATTCTTGAAATACAAAAAGAACACGATTCATTCACGAACTGGCTGGAAGCAAATCGCGGCTTGTCAAAGGACGAATGGGTAAAGCTTTTCAGGAAAAACTTCCGCTTTGTCGGCGGCGAGATCGTCGGTTCGTTTTCTGATGAGTGTAGGATTACTGCCCGGAGCCCATGACGATGACTGCCCAGTCCACGTCGCGCAACGCTGACAGCGTTTTGAACGCTGTCAGCGTTATCTCACGGGGCGTACTTACTGCTTCTTCCTACCCTTTGTGCCTCTGCCCCTCATTTAATCTCAAAAGCTGACAGACTTACAAACTGCTGCACCCGCGCGTCGATTTCCTCCTGTTTGAGATTGAGTAGCCGCTCGCTGCCAAACTTCTCCACGCAAAACGACGCCATCGCTGAGCCATAGATGATGGCGCGCTTCATGCTTTCAAACGAAATATCGTCGGTTTTAGCGAGGTACCCGATAAAGCCACCCGCGAAGGTATCGCCCGCACCGGTGGGATCGAAGACTTCCTCCAGCGGCAGGGCCGGGGCGAAGAAAATCCGGTCTTCCTGAAACAGCAACGCGCCGTGCTCGCCTTTCTTGATGACAAGCGTCTTGGGTCCTTTCGCCATGATGACCTTGGCGGCTTTGCGCAGCGAGTACTCACCCGACAGTTGGCGGGCCTCTTCGTCGTTGATCGTCAGTACATCTATCAAAGGCAACACTGCTTCGAGGTCGGCCATCGCGATGTCCATCCAAAAATTCATCGTGTCGAGCATCACCAGCTTGGGGCGCTTCGTCATGCGGTCAAGTACCTGTTTCTGAATCGCGGGCGCGGTATTACCCAGCATCAGGTACTCACAGCCCTGGTACGACTCGGGAATGATGGGATCAAAGTGCTCCATCACATTGAGCTGCACGTCCACCGTGTCGCGCGAGTTCATGTCTGTCTGATACTTGCCCGACCAGAAAAACGTCTTCCCGTCTTTCTTGATTTGCAGCCCTTCGGTGTCGATGCCGTGCGATTTGAAAATGTCGATCATCTCCTGGGGAAAATCGCCGCCAACGACCGCTACCAAATTATTCTTCCTGGTAAAATACGAAGCCGCCAGGGTGATGTACGTGGCCGCGCCGCCGATGATCTTATCGGTTTTGCCAAAGGGTGTTTCAAGGGCGTCGAACGCCACGGAACCTACGGTAAGAATGCTCATGTGGTCAATTTTGAATTTTGTAATGATTGAGAATGGGTCCGAAAAAAAGAAGGTTCGTTTCACTCACCATTTGAACTCACAGAATTGGATGGCGCTTAAACTCCTTTTCGCGATCGAAAAGGTACCGGTAAGTGATGTGGGTCTTTTCGATGGTACCACCCAGCATTTTGGCAAAATTGATCATTTTTGGGTTAAAATCCCCGATCCAGTTCAATTCCAGGTCGGTGTATTGGTAGTTGGGCCGCCAGCAGACCTTCGAGTACGCCAGCGCAATAGCCGACTCGACGCCCTCGCTTTTGGAATTCGGGAATGACGCCGAAGATGACGCCGAAAGCGCGGTGGTTGGTCTTCATCAGCTTGTGGTACATGAATTTAAGTTTGCCCAACCAGTCGAGCTTACCATCGACGTGCTTGAAAATCTGATTGAATTCGGGCAACATGATGAAGAAGGCGATCGGCTCGTCTTCGTAGTAGCCAAACCACATGAGTTCTTCTTCCAGAATTGGCTTGATACGGTTCATAATCGCGTGCGATTCCTCCACGCTCATATCAGCCGTATTGAGATTTTTGGCCCAGGCTTTGTTGTAGATCACCCGAAAGTCTTCCGCAAACTTCGCCAGTTCTGCCTTTTTTGACATGCCTGAAATCGTAGCCGGGGGTAGCAAAAATCTTCTCCGCCCGACCGAATACCGCCGGACGAAGTTGCGCCCGTACTGCCTCCTCGCGCATCGGCAGGTAGTAGGTATACTGCTCGATGTAGTTCTGAAAACCGTAGTCTTCGAAGAACTTGCGGTAGTAGGGCATGTGGTAATCCATGCCGTAGGTGGGTTCCTTGTCGTAGCCATCCACAAGCAATCCCCAGCGGCTATCGCGCTCACCGAGGTTGATGGGTCCGTCCATTGCCGCCATGCCACGCGCGGCCAGCCAGTCGCGGCAAGTATCGAAGAGCAAGCGCGCGACGGTCGGATCGTTGGCGCACTCGAAGAAACCCATACCACCCGTAGGCTGCTCATTGCCTTGGTTTGTGATTTTCGGGTTGACAAATGCCGCCACGCGGCCTACCGTTTGGTCGCTATAGTCGGCCACGATCCAGCGGGCGCAGGTACCTTCGCGCAGCAGTTTGTTCCTTTCCGGATCGAACGTATTCTCGATATCTTCGTTCAACGGCCTGATCCAATAGGGATTCTTACGATAAATCCTGACGGGCAACCGCAGGAATTCGCTCCGCCGAAAAGCATCGTCGCCGACTTCTAGAATTTTCAATTTTGAATGAGTGAATGATAGAATGACAGCGGGGCGCCCCGAGGCGGCCACCTGTACGGTGAATTTCATCCGCCGCGAAGGTAGGAAAAAGGCATTTATGGGAGAATGCTAAATTGCGTTAATGCACTTTTTTGCCCGGCAATTCTCTATTTTTGCCACGAATAGCGCTGACAGCGATCAGAACCCGCAATGGAATTGGCTTTCAGCGTTGGCTCGGAATACATCCAGGCGATAACGCTGTCAACTCAGAGCAAAACATCCGCAATTGTTCATTGTCCATTGTCCACTGTCCATTGTCCATTAAATAAATGCAGACCCTCAAAATATACAATACCCTCACCCGTCAAAAAGATCTGTTCACGCCGCTCTCCGCACCCAACGTGGGCATGTACGTGTGCGGGCCTACGGTCTATAACAACGCGCACTTGGGCAACGTCCGCACGTTCATGACGTTCGATTTGCTATTCAGGTACCTGACGCACATCGGGTATAAAGTCCGCTACGTGCGCAACATTACCGACGTGGGCCATTTGGTAGGCGACGGCGACGAAGGCGAGGACAAAATCGGCCGCATGGCGAAGCTGGAGCAGCTCGAACCGATGGAAATCGTGCAGCGCTACACCAATGATTTCCACCGGGTGATGGAAGATTTTAACATCCTGCCGCCCAGCATCGAGCCCACCGCCACGGGCCACCTCATCGAGCAGATCGAGGCCGTGCAAGAGTTGATTTCGAAGGAATTAGCCTACGAATCGAACGGCTCGGTGTACTTCGACATCGACGCCTATAACCGTGCGGGCAACGACTACGGTAAGCTTTCGGGCCGGATTCTGGAAGACCTCCTGAACGAAACGCGCGAGCTCGACGGGCAGTCGGAAAAGCGCAATCCGCTGGATTTTGCGATCTGGAAAAATGC
Source organism: uncultured Cytophagales bacterium (assembly GCA_963803495.1). Taxonomy (GTDB): domain Bacteria; phylum Bacteroidota; class Bacteroidia; order Cytophagales; family Spirosomataceae; genus Persicitalea. The sequence goes on along the minus strand of CAWDMP010000002.1, from coordinate 3,484,650 downwards.
CTCGCCCGAGCACCTGATGCAGTGGAATTCGCCCTGGGGGCGCGGCTTTCCCGGCTGGCACCTCGAATGCACCTGCATGAGTGCCAAGTACTTAGGCGATCAGTTCGATATCCACGGCGGCGGCATGGACCTCAAATTCCCGCATCATGAATGTGAAATTGCCCAGGGCAAAGGCCTCACCGGTACCGACCCGGTGCGTTACTGGATGCACACCAATATGCTCACCGTCAACGGCCAGAAAATGTCGAAGTCGCTGGGCAACTCGTTCCTGCCCGCTCAACTCGTTACCGGCGATCACGAATTGCTCGATCAGGCGTACAGCCCCATGACGGTGCGGTTTTTCATGCTGCAAAGTCAGTACCGCAGTACCCTGGATTTCTCCAACGATGCTCTGAAAGCCGCCCAAAAAGGCTTCAAAAGATTAGTCAACGGTCTGCGCATCGTGAAAACGCTGGACTATGCCGCCGAAGAAGGGGTAGAGTTGGACGAGAAAAAGCGGGACGACATCACGCAGACGTTGCAGGGGTTCTACGACGGCATGAACGACGACCTCAATACTTCCGTCGCCATTGCGCACCTTTTCAATTTGTTGAAGTACGTCAATATGATTTACATGAATCAGTTGAAACCGGCGGCTCTGGGCGAAGATTTATTCAATAAACTGAAAGAAAACTTCGTGACCTGCTTCGAGGACGTGCTGGGCTTGCAGGAAGAAACCGCCGAAGGTACCGCCGTGCTGGCCGGGATGCTCAACCTCTACCGCGAATACAAAACCGCCCAGCAGTACGACAAAGTCGATGAAGTACGTTCTTATTTTAAGAATCAGGGCCTGGTGATCCGGGATATGAAGCACCGGATCGACTGGGCGTACGAGGAGTAGTTCTAACGGCTATTGGCTTTCGGCTGTCAGCTTTTGGCCTTGACTCTTTTACGCCATGCAGAATCGCCGTTCCTATTTTGCCTACGTCCTTCTAGGTGTTTTCGTACTTGGTGGACTGGCCTATGTGCTGTACCCCTATCTGAACCGTGAGGCGAGTTCGGTAGCTACTTCTCCGGCGACGGCCCCAACTTTTATCAAAGAGGGTGAGGTGACGTTTTTGGAAAATGGCCGTAAGGTCAGCAAGATTGACGTGGAGATCGCGGAGAATGAGGCCGAGCGAAGCAGGGGCCTGATGTACCGGCCCTACATGCCCGATTCAGTAGGAATGCTTTTTATTTTTCAAGAAGCGAAACCGCAAGCATTCTGGATGCGTAACACGCACATTCCGCTGGATATTATTTACGTCGGCCCTGATAAGAAGATAGTCTCGATCCAGAAAAACGCCCGTCCTTACTCTGACGAAAGTCTAACCTCCTACGGCGACGTGCAGTACGTAGTCGAAGTCAATGCGGGCTATGCCGATCGGTATGGGATAGGTGCAGGAGATTCAATATCTTTTTAAGTAATTTTATTTTAAAATATTAGAAACACTAATGCGATCCACTGATTACCGGTTGACGATTCCCCTTCTGATTATATTGGGAATAAATACTTTTTTGCCTTCCTGCAAAAGCAACACCTCCTCCGAACAAACCACCGAACAAACCACGCCTATGGCACCGGCTCCCGCTTTCGACGCTGATTCTGCCTATGCTTTCGTGGCGCGGCAGGTGGCTTTCGGGCCGCGGGTACCCAACACCAGGGCGCACGAGCAGACGGGCGACTATCTGGTGGCGACGCTGGAAAAATACGGCTTCGCGGTAACGGAGCAGAAGTTCACGGCAACCACCTACGACGGCAAGAAACTCGCCGCCCGCAACATCATCGGCAGCTTCCGACCCGACGCCGCCAAGCGCATCATGCTGGCCGCGCACTGGGACACGCGCCCCTTCGCCGACGAGGACTCGACCCGTAAAACGCAGCCTGTGCCGGGCGCCAACGACGGCGCGAGCGGCGTGGGCGTGCTGCTGGAAGTAGCGCGGGTACTGCACGAGGCGCAAAACAAACCCGATCTGGGCGTGGACATTGTCTTTTTCGACGCTGAGGACTGGGGCAAATCGTCCGAATCGTCCGATCCGTTTGGCGGCTTTTGCCTGGGGTCACGCTACTGGGCCGACAACCGTCACGTACCTAATTACACGGCCTACTTCGGCGTGCTGCTCGATATGGTCGGAGCCAAAGGCGCTACGTTCCCCAAGGAAGGGTACTCGGTGCGTAATGCGGGCGAGGTGGTGCGGCAGGTATGGAACACGGCCAGCAAGCTGGGGTACAGTACCTACTTCATCGACCAGCCCGGCCCGGCCATCACCGACGACCACGTGCCGGTCAACGAGATTGCCAAGTTTCCGATGATCGACATCATCCATACCCGCGTCAACGACCTCAGCCGCACCTTCTTCGACGACTGGCACACCATGGGCGACGACATGAACAATATCGACCCCAAGACGTTGAAAGCCGTAGGGCAGACGTTGGTTCAGGTGTTGTATAATGAGTCTTCGCCGGGAGTTCATAAGTTTATGAGTTTATGAGTTTCTGAGTTTATGAGTTATAAGGTTCTCAAATTTTTCTGTCAGCAACTGTTTCGTTACTATTTTATTTCTTTTGATAGTGATTTCTTCTCCTCGCCGCCGGAGCAGTTGGGGAAGCTGGATTTGGTGAAGTGGCGGGAGGACAAACGGGGTTGTGAAGGTATTCGCCCCGGTCTTTTAGCCTGATTTCAAAGCGGAGCAAGGCCAACTGATGGGAAAGTTTGCCGATGAAGTCGGGTACACGCTGGGCAAGCCCGATATTCACCAGCTCGCCGGGCGCAACCAGAAGTACTACGTGTATTTTTTGGAGAAAGGGCCGCAATGCGACGACATCACCCAAAAATCGTCGGCACTGAAAATGATCCTGCGCTTCAATGCGGTGGGGCTGCTGTCGGAGATCACCTACCAGAATGATCTGCCGGAATAATTCGTTATCTTGGCATAATGGCATTAAAAATAACCGATTATGATTTATCAAGTGAATGTACTTCATCCCAAAGCCGCCGTTCTTTTGTACGATTTGGCCGAGCTTGGATTGATTTCTATCGAAGAGGAGAAAAACGAGTCTTCGGAAACGGAGGAGTGCCCGAAGAACTTGTTCACGTCGGTACGGTCGGATAAATCTGTAAGGCAAAAGCTAGGTGGGAAGGTTACGACGATTTGCCTCCGATAACCAAATCGAGGCTAATTCGCTTAAGCGCCACATGGAAAAAATTAGGCGCAGATCAGGATTGCTGGAAAGAACTCACCCTGACATACTCCGCCGAAAGTCGTTGCGGGATCGTTTGAGGCCTCGGATAGATTTGACTACAAGAAGAATTAACCGACGCCCTAGCTAAGAAGTATCTTTGATGGATAAGGATTCTTATAGATTCAGACGTCATCCTCGATTTTTACCTACAATAGATCTCCCTTCGCCGAACACGCGACGAAGATTATTTCTAGTGTGATTCCAATGTAATTAAAGGCCATATCACTCCGGTGATTATCAGCAAATGTCTACTATCTACTCAAACAGAAGGCTGATCATCAAGAAGGTAGTTTCGAAATTAAAGAATACTCTTATCAGTCGTAGATGTCTTACGTTATGGACAGAGGAATAGCAATTGATGCTTTTATTCAGATTTCAATGATTTTGAAGACGCCTTCAATACTTTGCTGCTGTTAAAAGCAACGAAATTGACTTTATTCTGACCCGTAATCTGAAAGATTACAAGAATAGCAAAATCACAGTGATGACGCCCGAAATGTACGTTGAGGCGAGAGAAGTTCAGAGATTCTTAGTGTCTTTGCTTGTTCAAACAAAAAATTTCTTCCGCACAATCATCTCCTCCACTACCTCCGGTACCAGGTACCGAATCGAGCGGCCGTTGCGCAGGCTTTCGCGGATGAATGTCGCTGAAATATCCAGCAGCGGCGCGGTGACGAATGTGATGCGCGGATGCTCGCCAAACTTATGCGCCGCCGCGTTGGGGCGCGGGTAGACGTACAAGCCAACGTGTTGCAGGATTTGCTCGTAGTTTTTCCAGTTGGGAAATTGCGCCAGATTATCTTCGCCCATAATAAGCCGAAACTCGTGCTGCGGGTACTTTTCGAGCAGTCGAATGAGGGTGTCGATCGTGTAGCTGGGCCGCGTGAGATGGAACTCGAAGTCGGTCGCTTTCAAACGAGCATTATCGGCAATGGCGCGTTCGACCATATCCAGGCGGTCGAATTCGTGCAACAGGCTTTTATTTTTCTTAAAGGGATTTTGCGGGCTCACCACAAACCAGACTTGCTCCAAATCCGTGGCGGTCGCCATCGTGTTGGCAATGATGAGGTGCCCTATATGAATGGGATTGAAGGAGCCGAAAAATAGACCGATTTTCATTTGGTGATAAAATCTTCGACCAGCTTTTCAGCTTTAATCAGCGTTTTTTCCAGATCATCATTAATAAGTACCTGGTCAAACTCGCCTTCAAAGCTCGCCTCGTAGCGCACTTTCGCCATTCTAACGGCTAGCGTAGCTTCCGTCTCAGTACCTCGCGAGTTGAGGCGACGTTTGATTTCTTCTTCCGACGATACTTTTACAAAAACGGCCATCGCCTGCTCGCCATAAGCTTCTTTGAGCTTTAAGCCGCCTTTGACGTCCACATCGAACAGGACGTTTTTTCCCGCCGCCCACAAGCGCTCGATCTCGGCTCTGAGGGTACCATAGTAGTTGCCGGCGTAGACCTCCTCCCATTCAGCGAATGCTTTCTGCGCGATCTTGCTACGAAAATCATCTTCCGACAGAAAATAATAATCCTTTCCGTCGACTTCGTAGTCGCGGCGCGGCCGGGTGCAGGCCGATACGGAAAAAGCAAGATTTTGGGGAAATTTGTCGAGCAGGTGTCGAACGATGGTAGTCTTACCGGAGCCGGAGGGAGCGGAAAAAATGAGGAGTTTTCCTTTCACCTGTCTGAATCAATTATGGAGTTGGGCTTTGATGGCGGCCACCAGGCGCTCGGGGCAGGGGCGGCGTTCCACTTTGTTTTGGAGAGAATCCTTGATGCACTTTTCGAGGTGGTAGGTCTTGATGCAAGGCATGCACTTTTCCATGTTTTGGCGGAAGTGCTCCTTCTCATCCTCGCTGGCTTCGCCGTCCAGAATCATCTGGATTACTTTCATGCACTGAACGTGATTTTCACATTGCTCTTTCATGAGCGGCTTCTCAATCTCGGCGGAGACATCGGTAGTTTTAGATGATACATTCATCGCGGAATCGGGTAATCGTAAGACCAGTAGTAGTGATACAGTTGTCCCTATAACCGAAAGCCTCGCAAAAAAAGTTTCAGCCGTTACGCATCGTATCCCATGGAATCGGCGTAGTCGCGTAGTTTTTCTTTCAAAAGATTACGGGCCCGGTGTAGCCGCGAGCGCACGGTACCGATGGGTATGTCCAGGATTTTGGCCATTTCCTCGTAAGTGAAGCCCTCGATGTCGCAGAGAATGATGACAGTCCTGAAATCGACCGGCAGGGCATTCAGCGCGGTAGCGACTTCGTCACCGATCATGTCCTGCACCGAGTCGGTCCGCAGGTCAACGGTGTGCGAGCTGTCGGCGTCTTCCGAGTTGTAGGTAGTCTCGACCTCCTGATAATCTACCTTAGCGGGCTGCTTGCTTTTCTTGCGGTAGTCGTTGATGAAGCTATTCTTCAAAATCCGAAATAGCCAGGCCTTGGCGTTGGTGCCTTGCTCGAAGGAAGTGATGAAACGAAAGGCTTTAAGGTAGGTATCCTGCACCAGGTCGTTGGCATCGTCCTCATCGGTGGTAAGCCGGAACGCGAAGTTGTACATCGAGTCTATGTGGGGCATAAATTCGCGGTTGAAAACATCGTGTTTTTCAGTGTCCGTATAGGTTTTCTTCTTGGGAGCGTCTGACATGATAACTGACATAGGAATGCACAATTTACAAATTTTAAATTCCCTACCAAATCGAGCCGTATGGCATTTTATGAGTGGTAGCCGGAATCCACAAGCAGCGATTAACCAAGGGTACGGGGGAAGGCCGTGTGGTATCAAAACCGGGAAACGAACAGATGGTTATTTCAAATGCGCTGAATGAACTAGAAGAACATCAAATTTCGCGCCAGCGCCGAAAAGAACGGCCAAAATGACAGCACCACCCGGCACTCACCGACGCGAGAACAGCTGAATGACGAGTATGACGAACGTCGTAAAGATCGTGCTGGCCACGATACGCAATAAAGTGTAGCCGATCGACACCAGGCTATTCATCTCGATAAAAAACAGCGCCGCGTGATGCAACAACACCAGCGGAAACAGGAAAGTGAGGTACCCGGCCAACCCCTGTTCCCCGATCGTGATCTCGAGCCGGTCGGTGGCCCCTTTGGTCTCCAGCTGAATTTGTGCCCAGAAGGGCCGCAGGTAGGCGACCAGCAGCGTGGCCGCCGCGTGCATACCCAGCGTATTGTAGAAAACATCCACCAGGAGCCCCACCAAAAATCCCAAAACGAGCAACAGTGTCCGGTTCACTTCGGCGGGCAGGAGCAGAATCCCTGCTATGTACACAAAGCAAAATGCGTAGTTGAACAGCACGATGTTGCGCATGATCAGAATCTGCAATGCCAGGTAAAGCAAAAACAAAAGGGAGTACTGTATGATCTCGCGCAGGCTCATCGGCGTTCTTCTTCCAGGGGTTGCTGTAGTTTCTCCTGTTCGTCCCGTAAGCGATTTTTCACTACGTACACGTACGAAAGGTTGCTAAAATCAGTAGCCACGCGCAGGTCGATGTCATAGAATGTTTGGTCGGGCCGGTTCCTGACGCTCGTCACTGTGCCTACCATGATGCCCGGCGGAAACACCGAGTTGAGGTTGGAGGTCACGGCTGAGTCGCCTTTCATTACTTTCTTGTAACGCGACACGTCGATCATCGACACCAGCGTCGGGTCTTTGCTTTGCCAGCGTACCGGCCCTATTTCGCCGCTACGGATCAGGCGCGACGACACCATGAATTGGGAATGCAGGATAGAGGTAATCACCGAAAAATGATCTGAACAAGAGCGCACCCGCCCCACCACGCCCGTGGCTGATATAACGCCCATGCCGGGTGCGACGCCATCCAGGGTACCTTTGTCGATTGTGATGTAGTTGTTGGCGCGGCTCGTCTCGACCATCACGGCCTTGCTCACCACAAAGCTGAACCGGGTGGCAAAGAGCGAATCGGGGGTGTAACTCGCGGGAGCACCGGTCGGGTTCTGCTCCTGTAGTCGCGCTACCAGACCATTGAGCTTGACGTTTTCCTGGGCCAGGTTTTCGTTTATCTCGCGCAGGCTGGTGTACTCCTGCACGGCGTTGGACACCGTCAGAATCCTGCCCACGTAGTAGTTGGATGTATTGAAATAGGTAGCCCCCCAATAGGAATTGTTCTGGACAATCAGCCAAAAGCTGAGTACTTCCAAAAGCACGAAGAAAATAAAGTTACGGTTCCGGGAAAAGAACTCGACGAGTTGCAGCATGAGTCGAAAAAAAGCTTTAAATAGCTTTTAGCCATTAGCTGTTAGCTCCGTGCTTTCTTGATTTTCTATTAGAAATCGAAATTCCAAAACCTAACACCTAATAACCTAACACCTGACAGCCTATTTAGGTAATCAACACAGGCTTGTAGAGTTCGAGGTTTTTGAGCACGTCGCCCGTACCGATCACCACCGCTTTTAGCGGCTCGTCGGCCACGTGAATGGGCAGCTTGGTCTTGACGGCCAGGCGCTTGTCGAGGCCGTGCAGCATCGCCCCACCGCCCGTGAGGTGGATACCGTTGCGGTAGATGTCTGCCGAAAGCTCGGGTGGCGATATTTCGAGCGCCTTCATGACGGCCTCCTCGATCTTGGAAATGGACTTATCGAGCGCGTAAGCAATCTCACTATACGTTACCTTGATTTCTTTGGGAATACCGGTCATCAGGTCACGACCCCGGATCTCGTAATCGTCGGGCGGCGTGTCGAGCTCGGGCAGCGCCGAACCAATGGCGATCTTGATCATTTCGGCCGAGCGCTCGCCAATCAGCAGATTGTGCTCGCGGCGCATGTAGTCCACGATGTCGCGGGTGAACACGTCGCCGGCAATACGTACCGACTGCTCACACACAATACCCGAAAGCGCGATCACGGCGATCTCGGTAGTACCCCCGCCAATGTCCACGATCATGACACCGTTGGGTTGCGTAATGTCGATACCAATGCCGATGGCCGCCGCAATGGGCTCGTGCACCATGTACACTTCCTTGGCCCCCGCGTGCTCGGCGGAGTCCTTAACCGCCCTTTTTTCTACCTCCGTGATGCCCGAAGGGATGCAAATCACCATGCGGTGCGAGGGCGTAAAGAAGCGACTGCCAGTATCGATCATCTTGATCATGCCCCGGATCATCATCTCGGCCGCCGTAAAGTCAGCGATTACGCCGTCCTTCAAAGGTCGAATCGTTTTAATGTTTTCGTTGGTCTTCTCATGCATCTGCATGGCCGTATGACCAATCGCCAGCACCTTGCCCGTCGCCTTGTCGATCGCGATGATCGAGGGCTCGTCCACTACGACCTCATCCTTGCTGATGATTAAAGTATTGGCCGTACCGAGGTCAATCGCGATGTCGCTGGTCAAAAAATCAAACAATCCCATTATATATGTACGTTGTAAAAATTCGCTCTTTCGATTTAAGTTCGCAAAATTACAGATAAATACCCATAAACAAAGTCATTTGCTTAAATAAGGCAACTGGCTCTGATACAGCATAGTTAACCCTTTTAGACGCGGCACGGTATCCAAAATTTTGCAAATAGTGATTACCTTTACGAACTATGGGAATCCGATCGTTGTTGAGCCGTCCTTTGGCTCGTTATGTAGTGGCGAAGCAGCTCCGCTGGGCCGCTAATGGTCCGGCCGCACAGCTGGCCTGGCGCGAGAAGTTGGTAGAGAAAGCAACCGACACGCGCTTTGGCAAGGATCATTTTTTTAAAGACGTAAATTCTTACGACGAATTCAAGGCAGCCGTACCCATCCGCGACTACGAGGATCTCCGCCCCTACGTGGACCATATTCTGCACGGTGAATCGGACGTACTTTGGCCGGGTAAGCCTGCTTATTTTGCCAAAACTTCCGGTACTACGTCGGGCGTGAAGTACATTCCCATTACGTCCGATTCGCTGCCCAACCACATCAACTCGGCCCGCGATGCGCTGCTGAGTTACGTTCAAGAAACAGGCAAAGCTGAGTTCCTGGACCAAAAACTCATCTTTCTGTCGGGAAGCCCTACCCTCGAAACCAAGGCGGGCATCCACATCGGGCGACTCTCGGGTATCGTGAATCATCATGTACCGGGCTACCTCCGCACCAACCAACTGCCGAGCTACGAGACCAACTGCATCGAGGATTGGGAAACCAAACTAGAGCGCATCATCGATGAAACGATCGACCAACCGATGTCGCTCATTTCGGGTATTCCGCCCTGGGTGCAGATGTACTTCGACCGCATCCGGGCGCGCACGGGCAAGGACATCAAGGATGTTTTCCCCGATTTCTCGCTCTTTGTGTACGGTGGCGTCAACTTCGAGCCCTACCGGGCCAAGCTGTACGACGCGATCGGCAAGCGCATCGACTCAGTCGAGACCTATCCGGCTTCGGAAGGTTTCATTGCCTATCAAGATACCCAAACCGAGGAAGGTCTGCTAATGCTGCTGGATTCGGGTATTTTCTTCGAATTCATTCCCGCCGAGAACTACTTCGACGATAAGCCGAAACGGCTCTCCATAGAAGAGGTGGAGGTAGGCAAAAACTACGCGGTCATTATCAACAGCAACGCCGGCCTGTGGGGCTACTCACTGGGCGATACCGTCCGCTTTGTGTCGACCAACCCCTACCGGATCTTGGTCACGGGCCGCATCAAACACTTCATCTCGGCCTTCGGCGAGCATGTCATCGGGGAGGAGATCGAAAAAGCACTGCACTACGCCATGGAGCGACAGCCCGAAACGGAGGTGACCGAGTGTTCCGTGGCCCCGATGGTGGCGCCACCCGAAGGGGGCCTCCCCTACCACGAATGGCTGGTGGAATTTGCCACGCCGCCCCGCGACGCGGCGGCTTTTGCCCGCGACCTCGACGCGCGGCTGACGGAATTGAATGTATATTACGACGACCTGATCAAGGGGTCGATCCTGAAACCGCTGGTTCTGACGCAATTACCCAAAAACGCCTTCATCGACTACATGCGTAGCTCAGGGAAAACTGGGCGGCCAAAACAAAGTACCCCGGCTGTCGAACGATCGGAAAATTGCGGATGATCTGAAATTGGAATCATGAGTTATGATGGGGTCCACGGTCATGAATTTGAGATCCAATGGCCGTTACGGCAATCGCAGCCTCAGGCGACCATCACTCATCCATGGCGACCCCGTCAAAATTGCTTTTGAATGAATAAAAAAAACATTGCCCTGCTCGGATCCACGGGTTCGATTGGAACGCAGGCGTTAGAAGTAGTCGAGGCACATCCCGACAGATTTTCGGTGACGTGTACTTACCGCTCAAAGTAATGCCGAGGCTTTTGATCGAGCAAGCCGCACGCTTTCGGCCTTCGGTAGTCGTCATTGGGAACGAAAGTCTGCTGGCCAAGGTAGCATCGGTGCTGGCGCCTCTCAAAATAAAAGTGTACGCCGGGCCGGAAGCGCTGGCCATGGTCGTACAAGCCGACGATGTGGACCTAGTACTTACCGCCCTGGTAGGGTACGCCGGACTATTACCCACGATTCGGGCCATCGAGGCGGGTAAGGACATCGCGCTCGCCAACAAGGAAACGCTGGTCGTGGCGGGAGAGCTCATTACGGCCTTGGCCAAAAAGCATCAAGTGGCCATCTTACCCGTGGACTCCGAGCACTCGGCGATCTTTCAATGTTTGGTAGGGGAAGAAAAAAATCCCGATTGAGAAGATAATCCTGACCGCCTCGGGTGGGCCTTTTCGGGGCAAAGATCGCGATTTCTTGGCGGATGTCACGAAAGCGCAAGCGCTGAAACACCCCAACTGGACGATGGGTGCCAAGATTACGATCGACTCGGCTACGCTCATGAACAAAGGACTGGAAGTGATCGAGGCCAAGTGGCTTTTCGACCTAATGCCCAGCCAGATCGACGTAGTAGTACATCCGCAAAGCATTATTCATTCGATGGTGCAGTTCGAGGACGGGAGCATCAAAGCCCAAATGGGCCTACCCGACATGAAATTGCCGATTCAGTACGCGCTGGGGTACCCGCAGCGATTGAAGGCTGATTTTCCCAGAATCGATTTTTCCCGATACCCTACCCTCACCTTCGAGCAACCCGACTCCGAGACCTTTCGCAATCTGGCGCTGGCCTACGCGGCGCTTGAAAAGAGCGGCAACCAACCGTGCGTGATCAATGCAGCCAACGAGGTAGTCGTCGCCGCCTTCCTTAGGGACGAAGTAGGTTTCCTGGAAATGTCGGACGTGATCGCTCATTGCGCCGAGCGCGTAGCGTTTGTTTCGGCGCCTACCTATGAGGACTACGTAGCCAGCGACGCCGAAGCGCGACGCCTCGCCGCTGACTTTATCCACGCCGTCGTATGAGTCGAGGGACCTTGGCTTAAGTACCTTTCGGTAATTTTTGCGGCGATATTCAAGTTTCTGGCCGGGCCGCTCGCCGGTCTTGCCCTGGGCTTGGAATGGTACGAGACCGCGATCTGCTCCGCCCTCGGTATGATGATCGGCGTAGTACTGACCACCTACATCGGCAAAGGAATTCAGCTATTGATTGCCAGGAGGCAGAAGAAACCACCGCGTCGCTTCAGTCGCGCGAGCCGGGTGACGGTAAAAGTGTATAGGCGATTTGGGATCATCGGCATCGCCGCCCTGACCCCCATTTTGCTTTCACCGATGGGTGGGGCAGCTATTTCAGTGGCTTTCCGGGTGCATCGGTACCAGATTTTCCTGTGGATGCTCGTCAGTAGCCTGACCGTCGGTGCGGTAGTTACCTACCTGGTATTCAGCCTGAAAGTTGTTCAAAAGTGGTTTCTGGGTTAGCCTCAGCGGCTCACGGCTTTCTTGGGCTCTTTCGTTTTTTTCATAAAGTCCCCTTGGGCGAAGTACTTCTCGATGAGACAATACATCAGAATATAAAAGTACCGGCTGCCCATTTCCTTGATCTTTAGTTTAGACTCCCCGTACTTCCGATTGGTCCAGCTGTTGGGTACTACGGCGTAGTTGTAGCCGCGCACCATGGCTTTGAGCGGTATCTCGAGCGTGAGGTTGAAGTGCGGCGACAGGAAAGGCCTGACGCCCTCGATGGTACCGCGCTTGTAAAGTTTGAAGGCGTTGGTGGTGTCGTTGTAGCTGATTCCCATTACCACCCGTACGATAAAATTGGCGATCCGATTAATGAATTTTTTCAGCGGCGGGTAGTCGATCACCTTGCCGCCCTTCGACCAGCGCGAGCCGAACACGCAATCGTAGTCGCCTTCCAGCATCTTGAAATAGTACTTGACCAGATCCTCTGGGTCGTCGGACATGTCGGCCATGAACACCGCCACGCAGTCGCCTGTGAAGCGCTCCAGACCGTAACGTACCGCGTAGCCGAAGCCGTTGGGTCCCGGATTGGTGAAAGGTACCAGCTCGGGAATCTCGAGCGAAAGCTCCTCCAATACCCGCGCCGTTCCGTCCTTGGAATTGTCGTTCGTGACGCAAATCTCGTGCGGGATATTGTACTTTTTCAAAGTACTATGCAGCGACCGCAACGTGGGCGTAATGGACTCCTCTTCGTTGTAAGCCGGGATGACGACGCTCAGTTTCATAGTTTTGAGGTGGAAGGGAAAACGGTCAACGGTGAAGGGTTAACGGTTAAAGGTTAAACGAATTCTATGTGTGCAATAAAGGTATTTTCAAATTAGCGGCCGTTTGCCGTTGACCGTTAGTCCTTCACCCCGTTTTCCGATATCCAGCCCCGCACATTGGCAAACATTTCCTGCCGGTTCTGCATGAACCATTCGTTGGTGGGCGCGTGGATGTTGCTGAGGCCGCCGCGGTGCTTGCGGTACACACCCATGATGTCGGGAAGGTACCCGATGTCGCCGCGGGCGGCGAGCTGTAGTACCAGCGCCCAGTCGCCGGCAGCGGCTTGGGCGTGCCAGTCGGCAAAGTCTTCGGTCAGGAAGTAGTTGCGATAAAGTAAACTGCCTGTCGCCAAAAACCAGCGATCGTCCAGTAAATCTTCGATCGTAGAAATTGGTTTTTGGTCTTCCTGATTGAACAAATGCTCCGGCGAGCCGTCTTCGTAGGTCATGCGCACATTGTGGTGACAGATCGCAAAATCGGGGTGGCTGTCCAGAAAACCCACTTGCTTTTGGAGCTTTTCGGGATCGGTCCAGTAGTCGTCGCCCTCGCAAAGTGCCACGTACTCGCCGCGGCAAGCTTTCAATAAATGCAGTACATTATTGCGACCCGCAAACTCGCGCGGCTCTTTCGGTCCCAGATTTTCAGCGTGTAAAAATGCCCTGATTTTGTCGGGGTATTGGGTAGCGTACTTCTGAATGATAGCCGGGGCGCCGTCCGTCGAGGCATCATCCCCGATCACAATTTCGTAAGGGAAGGTAGTTTGTTGCGCCAGCGCGCCATCGAGCATCTGCGCGATGAAGGCTTCATGATTATACGTAGGCACACAGACCGACACCTTTATCATGATGATTCGCGGAAACGGTGTGGTAACAGGGCAAAGAAACTGTACGTACGCATGATCCAGCCGGGCACAATGTAGTCGCGCCAGATTTCGCGCCGCTCCGTCGGTTCGGGCTTACGCATTCTGAGGTACTTGAAGCCCAGCGCGGCACGGCGAAGAGTAGCTCTTACCCATCTGCCGCGAGTCGAGCATCATGCGGTAGTAGCGCGCGATGTTCCGGCGGAGTGAGACTTCGTATTTACGATCCGTCTCCTGGTCGATGCCTTCGTACATCATGATGCGGTTGCGCAAAAAACGAGCATCGCGGTAGTGATCCTTGAAGCTCGCACCCGCCTTATTCTTGCGGTACACCGACATCGTGCCGGGTACGTACCCGATCGGCCCGTGCTTGGCCAGGATCACGTAGCGCGGAATATCACCGCTCGTGGATTTCAAAAACCACTCCGGGTAATGTACAAGGCCATTCTTGAACATCACCGCCGAGGTAGCCATAAACCAGATTTCTTCCTCCCCGATCAAATCATCCATTCCGATGACCATTTTCTGGTCGGGTGGGTTCACCTCGTGGGCCGGGGTACCATCCTCGTATGTGATAAGCGCGTTATGAAAGCAGGCCGAAAAAGTCGGGTGACTTTCCATAAAGTCCACCTGCTTCTGCAATTTGTCAGGACTCGTCCAGTAGTCATCGCCGTCGAGCGGTGCGATGTAGGTACCTTCCGCCAGTTTAAGCGTTTCGATGGTATTGAAAAGCCCGTTTTGTCCCAGGTTTTTTTCGTGCAAAACGGGTTTCACTTTATCAGGAAAGCGCCGCTGAAAATCCAATATCACCTCGCGGGTACCATCCGTCGAAAAGTCGTCACCTACCAAAATCTCAAAATCAAAATCTGTCTCTTGGGCAAGCGCACTCTCGATCGCCTTCCCAATGAAAGCGACTTGATTGTAGGTGAGTATGGTAACGCTTACTTTCAATTTTGAATGAGTGAATGCAATTTTGAATGAGTGAATGAGTGAATGATAGAATATTAGATCTCTACCAACTCATGATTCTGCTTTTTCAGCCATATGCTAGCCGTAGATTTCCTTTAACTGTTGCGCCGAGGGAAAGTTGGGCGTGACGAGGTCGGGTTCGGGTTTGTAGAGGTAGGCCATGGGGAAGCCGCGCTCGACGAAGGTGGGCTCGGCGAGGTTGTTGTACCGTAGCTGCACCGACCAGCGGATGTTGTTCGTCACGTTGTCGCCCGATTGGTGGACCAGAAATGAAGAAAACACCAGCATGTCGCCTACCTCAAATTCCGTTTGTACAAAATCTTCGGGTTTCAGTGCCGCCGTGATGCCGCCCTGGTAGCCGGAAGTACTCGCTTCCATCAGTCCGCTCGTGTGGCTTCCGGGAATCACCTGCAAGGCGCCGATTTCGGTACCCGCATCGACCATTGGGAACCAAATCACCGTGCTATCGAGTGAGCCCTGACCCGTGCGCCAATCCTGGTGCGCGTCGAGTTTCCAGTGCTTACTGCCGCCTTTGGACAGGAAACGGCTATTGAACTGCATCGCGGGCCGCGCGCCAATAACGGGTTTTTCGACGCCCAGGTCTTTAAGTACCTGCTCGATCTTCTCGCTTAGTGCCAACCGATGCAGACTGAACGTGTGCTGCACGGTTTTGCCCGTGTTTACAAAGGCATCGAAGTCTTTTTCAAAAAACTCGAACATCGCGTTTTCAAACGCGTCACGGTCGTCAATGTCCACCGTTTTACCCGTCACCCGTTTGATTTGCTGAGCAAAAATCTCCCGCGCCTCCTGGTATATTTCGGCCACAGTTTCTTTATCCAAAAACCCGCGCAAAAGCACGAAGCCGTTTTTATTGAGTTCCTCTCGTTGATTAGTCATTTTTAGGTAGTAGGTTGTTAGGCGTTAGGTTTTTAGGTCTATCTAATTCCAGGCCATTCATAATTCATCACTCATAATTCATAATTCATAACTCTGATCATTCTTCCCACACCGCGTACGCAAAGCCCGCGGCGCCGAAACCGTTGCCGTTGTAGAGCAGGTACTTCTTGCCGTTGTGCTCGTAACGGTGGGCGTAGTTGATCATTTGGTAGTCGAAGTCTGCTGGGTTCTCCGATTTGGCAATGCCTACCTGATCGTCTTTCCGCTCCCAATGGTACGCGTCCTTCGACTCGGCGTAGCCCAGTCGGTAGCTTTGGTTGCGGTCGGTGCGGTAGTCGCGGGTGTGGCGGTAGGAGTAGTATAGCTTGTATAGCCCATTTTCTTTAAACACACTCGGGCGACCTACGCCGTGCAGAAAATCGTCGAATTCGAGCGTAGGTACGTCGCTGATGTCCCAATGAATCCCGTCCTGCGAAGTGGCCGACTGACAGCGGTAAAACGGCTCGGGGTAGTCGTTGATGTACTCGCACTTGTGCGCCGAGATGTACCACATGCGCCAGGTACCATCCTCGTCGATCAGCACCGAAGGCTGCGCCGCCCAAATCGGATTCTGAATGCTACGGTCCATGATCGGCCCCTTGAACATTTTCTCGAACGTCAGGCCGCCGTCTTTGCTCACCGAAAGCCCCATCGACAACCGGTACGAATTCCAGGTACGGTTCCAGCCGGTGTAGTACAGCCAGATGTCGCCGTTGGGTCGATTCACAAACCAGGCGGGCATGGCCCCCGTCTCGTCGTACTCCCCCGGTCCGCCGAGTTCGAGGACGGGCTTGTCGTGGATGTACAGGATTTTGGACGGGTCGTCGTAATCCACGTCGATGAACGTCGGACGCGATTGGCCCTGCGCATCGCGCGACGAAAAATAGATCCTCAAAAAATCCTCATGCTTGTAAGCAAAGGGTACCTGCGCGTGCGAAACACTATGCGCCAGCGTACCGTCCGGTTTATATACTACTCCTTTTTTATGCCACATGGTAGTTCAGTTTGGAATTTATGAATTCAGGAATTGAAAGTGAATAACGGGGCACTCCGAGCCGTAAAAGGTGTGCACTACTATGCCGACCTTCACTACATTTAACTTTAATCCAAACTTATAAACTCTTTTCAAACACTTACCCTTCTCCGCCCTTAGCTTCCAATTGTCCACAAAATCTTTGCCGGGGATGGGAAGGTCGATGTCGATTTCGGGGGCTTTTTCGGCGACGGTGTATTCCATGACGTAGAAAGCGTTGCCGAAGATGTAATGCAGTTTGAAGTGCTCGACGTTGGCAGGGACGTCTTCCAGAGGTACCTCGGCGCGGAAAAGCGGATTGGCTTTCAGCAGGGTTTGGTAGGTCGGCTGATTGCGCATCCAGGGCGCGATGCTCTCGTCGCCCACCACGACTTTGCCACCGGGCCGCACGACGCGCGTCAGTTCGTCAAATGCTTTCTTACGCTCCGAAAACGTGTTGATGCCTCCGAAGTGAAACACCGCGTCGAAGGTATTGTCCTCGAAGGGCAGGTACGAGCCGTTGCCCAGGAAATAATGGACGTTGACCTCGGCGGTGTCGAGCTTGTCCTGCGCCAACTTGAGCATATTGGGCGACAAATCGGAAAGTACAGCGGTGCCGCCGGGTTTGACTTTTTCAAGAATCAGGGCCGAATCCTTGCCCGTCCCAGCGCCTACTTCCAGCGCGGTCATGCCGGGTTTGAGGTCCATCAGGCCAATCATAAACTGCCGCGTGGTGGCTTCGTCGGAGTGGTTGAGTGTCTCAAATACCCAGGAAACGCCTTTATCGTAGCGCAAGTAAGCCTGGTCGTAGAGGTACTGCTCGTGCGCATCCTCGGGCAACAATTCTTTGGGATAGAGCATATTGACAATTCCCGTGTCGCCTACCTCGTAGTTCACGCCATCCTGGCTGCTAAGGCTTTTGCCGTCGGCGGCGAGGGTGAGGGTGGTGTGGGTGGTAGGGCAAACGAGGGCGTCCAGAAATTCGGGATGGGTCATGCGCGGGGTTATTAGATTTTTCTTAGTCGCGCAAAATTAATTATTTTCCGGGAAGTACGCTTATAAATGGCCGCCTACTTACCAAACGGATTCGAAAACCGGCGATAAACTTTGCTAAGAATCGGAAGTTTATAGGATAAATCAAGGAAGCCTATTCATGAAAATCCCGGAAAGCCAATGCCACGCAAACTTTTAAAGTACAAGAATTATGACATCCACTCCATCACTACGGCCACGCCCGACGGCCGACGGAATGCCAACATCGCGATGTGGCTCACCCAAACGGCGATGGGTGGCAAGATGCTGTGCGTCGCACTAGACAAAACCGACTATACGCTGGAATTGGTAGAAGAAAGCGAACTGCTGAACGTGAATCTATTGGCCGAAAGCCAAACCAAGCTCATCGCTAAGCTAGGCCGCAAAAGTGGTCGGGATACGGATAAATTCAAGAACCTGCCTCACGCGCTTGACGCGCGTGGCTGCCCTTACCTCACCGAAGCAGTGGGTTACGTGCAGTGCAAAGTGACGAGCTACGCCGACGGCGGCGACCACACGATTGTAATTTGTGAAGTGCTCAAACAAGTTGTTTTGAACCCTGAGCTACCCGTGATGACGCACCACTTCCTGCGCGAGAAAGGGCTGGTGCGCGGTTAGTACGCTGTCTGCTAACCAAGTACTTCCAGAAGCTCTTCCAGGTACTTGCGATCGTTGCTTAGCCGCGGAACTTTATGCTGCCCACCGAGTTTTTGGCGACTACCCATCCAATTGTAGAATGTACCTGGCTTCACAAAATGAATTAGCGGAGCCAGCAGTGCCATGTCCTGAAATCGCTTGGCGTCATAATCGGAATTGACGCGGCGCAAAGTGGCATCCAGTACGTCAGAAAAACGTTTCTGATCGGCGGGTTCCTGCGAGAATTCGATAATCCACTCGTGCCGACCTTTGGAGCCGTCGCCCATGTACACGGGCCCCGCGGTGAAGTCGCTCACCAGAGCGCCGGTTTGGGTGCTGGCTTCGGTAATGGCCGCTTCGGCGTTTTCTACGACCAGCTCTTCACCGAAGGCGTTGATAAAATGCTTTGTACGCCCGCTGATTTTGAGACGGAATGGGTACCTGGAAGTAAATTTCACCGTATCGCCGATCAAGTAGCGCCACAGCCCGCTGTTGGTCGACATGATCAGGGCATAGTTGGTACCCAGTTCCACCTCATCGAGCGTCAGCGTGCGGGGGTGGTCTTGGCCCAGCTCTTCCAGCGGCATGAATTCGTAGAAAATACCGTAGTCGAGCATCAACAGCATTTCGCCGGGCTTACTCAGGTCGTCCTGCAAGCCGATGAATCCCTCGGAGGCGTTGTAGGTTTCGAGGTAATAGGGATTCGGGGAGGGGAAATATTTTTCGGCAAAAAGCGTGCGGTAAGGGTGAAACGCCACCGCACCGTGCACGAACACTTCGAAATCGGGCCATACCTCCAGCATCGACTTGGCCCGCTGCTCTTCCATGATGCGATCCAGCAGTACGATGGTCCAGGTCGGCACTCCCAGGATACTCGTGACGTTTTCCTGCGCGCAGATTTCGGCCATTTTCGCCAATTTCTCCTCCCAGTTGTCGAGCAGTGCCACTTCCAGCGGCGGCGTGCGAATAAGCTGGCCCCAGGCGGGCAGGTTTTGCATGATTACGCCTGAGACGTCGCCTGCCTGCGTCCGGGGGTTATATGGATTCGGCGCGATGGTACCTCCAATGGACAACCCTTTGCCGTCGAATACTTTCGTGTCGGGCCTGTTGGCGACCAGCAGCGTCATCATGTCTTTTCCGCCCCGATAATGGCATTCTTCCAGCGCTTCGGGGGTAACGGGAATGTACTTACTCCGGGCGTTGGTCGTACCCGACGATTTGGAAAAATGCTCGACCGGTGAGGGCCACAGCACGTTCGGTTCGCCTTGCAAGATGCGCTCGATGTACGGAAAAAGCGTCTCGTAAGTCGAGACAGGTACCTTCTCCCGAAACTCGTCTACCGTTTTGATCTGGCTGTAGTGGTACTTCATGCCCCACTCGGTGTAGCGGGCCGTAGCAATAAGCGACTCGAACATCTCCTGTTGCGTTTCGACGGGATTCGCCATGAAGGCCTCGATCCGCGGCAAGCGCCGCTTCATAAACCAGACGATCATATCGTTGACCATTTCCATAGTGGGTGTTCCGGGGGATTATAATTTGTCAAGAGTTTGTGAGCGGATTCTATACCCATAGCTTAATCAGGTCGACCATCGATTTTGCGCTGAAACAACTCCACACGCTCCTCGGAACGCCTCGTCAGGCAGTCGGCATGGGAGTGGGTGCCGTCGGGGTCGAGCTGGGCGAGATCGGTGATGGCCAGCATAGCGGCGGGGTAGTTTCGTTGCGTGTTCAAATGTAGGAATAAATTGGTAAGTGGGTAGTACCTGGAGGCGTGAAGCCGCCCGTTGGTCGCTAATACTGGGGAACCAGGGCGCGTATCATTTTTAGCATCTTTGGCATCATTCCATTTTCAAATACCGTATGCTTTATATTTTGTTGCCGCATATTTTTTGACTGTGCTTTTATATATTTGGCTGTTCATTATATCCTCACTGTATGACGGCTTACTGCCGTATTTTGATATCCTGTGTGATCGCGGTCACAAGCTTACAAGTGGGATACGGGCAGCAAGTAGTACCAAAATTAATCCGCCAATTCAGCGATATTCCCGGCGTCAACCTGAACGTGAGCGGGATGCAGTCGGATGGGCAGGGAGGCCTGTGGTTAGCCACCGAGGATGGTGTAGCCCACTTCGATGGGCAACAGTTTAAGGTATTACACGACCCGGTTCTTAAAAAGTCGGATTACTACTACCATTTCACGCCGGTTTCCAACGATCGAATATGGCTCAAAATGGAAGTGGGTAATTCGCTGTCCTACATCGACGTAGTCCGGCAGCGCATTGTTCGTTTGCCCGACACAACCAAACTTGTTCGCGACTATTTAGCCAAATACGGGAGCAACTACCTGTTTGCCGATAACCAGGCCAACCTCTGGATTGGCCTGAGGAACCATGGACTATTAAAATTTAATCCCAAAACCGGCGACGTTACCCACATCGTTGATCGCCAGCTGCATGTGCGGGGCATCACGCAGGACAAGGAAGGGGTCATTTATTTTACCACCACAGGCAACGGACTGTTCACATACCATCCGCAAACCTCTGAGCTCCAAAATTTTCGCTCTGATCCTCAGAATGTCAATTCGCTTAGTTCCGATTCGACGTTCGGCATAAAGGCCACGAAAAATGGTACCATTCTGGTCGGGATGACCAATGCAGTAAATGTGTTTATACCCAAATCCGACACGGTGCTGCGGCTACAGTTGAGTGCGGTGCGGCCGACCAATCCGCTGTATGTTTCCCATACACCAGATATGTACCCCGACCAGCGGGGTAATTTGTACTTTACGTTGGGAACAGCCAGTTTCTGCTACACAGCTACCGATTCCGTCCGACGAGTAGTGCTGGTCGAGCCTACTGAATACGTTACAAGTTTGTATGTAAGTCCGACCAACCGATTGTGGGTCAGCGCGAACGGGAAGCTGTATGAATACGATCTGAATGAAGCGCGTTCAGTGTCCTCGCTGATTGTCATGAGCGTGGACATCAATGGGATACGATTGGAAAACAACGCTTCTGCCACCCAGAACTTGGCGTATGATTCGCTCGGCCACCCCACCCTCACCCTCAGCGAAGACGACCGATTCAATATCGTCTTCTCACCGGTGGCCTTCCAAGAGCCAATTAATTGCCGCTGGCGACTGGAAGGCTACGAAAAGTCGTGGAGAGTGACTGAGGGCTACAAAGGAGTTGCCAGCTACCAGTTGCCGGCGGGCAACTATACCCTACTGGTCAACCGGACGCTAAATGACAGAACCTGGAGTCCAGAGATACTAACTTTAACGGTGGTGGTGGTGCCACCGTTCTGGAAAACGTGGCCCTTTCTCCTGCTTATCGCCCTGCTAGTGGGTGGGCTGGGGTATTTTCTGGTTCGCACGTACGTCCGGCGGCGGCAGTTGCGGCGGCAATTGGAACGCGAACAGACGGAAGCGGCCAACCTGCGTCATTTGGATGAACTCAAAACCCGTTTTTTTGCCAACATCTCCCACGAGTTTCGAACCCCGCTTACGGTTATCCTGGGTTTGGCCGCCGACCTTAAAAATGCGCCGACTCAGCCCACCCAGACCGTGGAGCAGTCGGGCCACCTGATCGAACGCAATGGGGCCAGTCTGTTGCGGATGGTCAACCAAATCTTGGACCTCGCCAAGCTGGAGATGGGGGAAATGCAGGTGACACCCGTCCGGGCCGATCTTGTTGGTTTTATTCGTTACGTGAGCGAATCGTTCGATTCGCTGGCCAGAAGCCAGGGAGTTACGCTGCACCTTTTGCCGGAGCAGAAACAATGCGAAGCGGATTTTGACCGCGATAAACTTCAAGACATCCTCGCTAACCTGTTGGCCAACGCCTTGAAGTTCACCCCCAGCGGTGGTCATGTGTACTGTCGGCTGACGCTGCAGGAGCAATGGGAACCCCTAACGCCACAGGGCTACTACGAGAACCTGACCCCCGCCGACCCGATGGCCAGCTCCTGGATTCAGGTCTCCATCAGCAATACGGGTCCCGGTATCGAACCGGACAGCCTGACCAAAGTATTTGACCGGTTCTATCAGGTCGATCATAACGCAAAGGGGGGCACCGGTATTGGTTTGTCGCTGGTGCGGGAGCTGGTGCTGCTGATGAAAGGAGGACTGGCGGTACGAAACCGGCCCACACAGGGAGCTGAGTTCGTGGTCAGTTTGCCCTTCACCCAACAAGCTGATCTTGCCGAGATCGGGCCACTTACGCCTGCCCTGGTTCAGGCCGCGCGGCCCGTATGGGCTGAGCAAGCATCGACCGGGGACAAGCCCGTGCTGCTGCTGGTGGAAGACAACGACGACGTGGCCTCGTACATTTATAGCTGCGTCGGAACTAGCTACCATGTGACTCGGGCAGAAAACGGGCAGGAGGGCATCGATGTAGCCCTGGTGGAAACGCCGGCCCTTATCCTGAGTGACGTGATGATGCCGCTAAAGGACGGGTACGCCCTGTGCGACACCCTGAAACAGGACGAGCGCACCAGCCATATTCCCATTGTGCTGCTGACAGCTCGGGCCGCCTTGAGCGACCGCCTTGCGGGGCTGCGATACGGAGCGGATGCCTACCTGGTGAAGCCCTTCCAGCGGGAAGAACTGCTGGTGGTGCTGGCCAACCTGCTCCAGGCCCGCCATAACCTGCAACGCCACTACACGCAGTTGGCGCTCGGGACCGCACCCACCCCTGCTGCTGCCGAGTCGGCGGGCCAACCCCTCGAAAACCAATTCCTGCAGAAACTCCGGGAGGGCATCGAAGGGCAGCTGGACAATTCGGGGCTGTCCATCGAGGACATTTGTCAGCTGATGAACATGAGTCGGACGACACTCCACCAGAAACTAGTTGCCCTGACGGGCATGCCCATCACCACCTACCTCCGTCTGCTCAGGCTACGCAAATCGGAAGACCTCTTGGCCAACAGCGACCTCACCATTGCCGAAGTGTCCTACGCCGTGGGCTTCAACGACCCCAAGTACTTCAGCCGCGTTTTCCGGGAAAAATACGACCAGTCCCCTACCGACTTCCGCCTTTTGGCAAAACAATAATCCTTCCTGTTCAGACAAACAGCCGACTG
Organism: uncultured Cytophagales bacterium; assembly: GCA_963803495.1. Classification (GTDB taxonomy): domain Bacteria; phylum Bacteroidota; class Bacteroidia; order Cytophagales; family Spirosomataceae; genus Persicitalea. The sequence goes on along the minus strand of CAWDMP010000002.1, from coordinate 3,461,248 downwards.
ACCTTATCCAAGGCTCAAATCCGGCCGTGTTCCCGAGCGCTCAAGAGCACGGGAGCTGTCGATCGAATGGTGGCCTCTTTTTGTAGGTGATGGCCATGTTATTTTCACGAAACCTAGATATAATTCAATATTATCTTGGTTTGAGACAATAAAATAACATTTGTCCACCCATTCCGAACGATAATCCACCTCCTCGGAACGGTACTCTACCCATTGAGAACCACAGTCCACCCGATGCGGCCCATTCCCCCGTAAACTTGCAAAACAGTTTTAGGACAGAAAACAGAAACCTGATTACGTTCGATTTCCAAACCTTACTTTACCACACTTTCCATGAAATTCACCGAATTTGTTCATCGCCTCATAGTCCTTCTGCTGGCTGGTTTTACCCTGCAGGCCTGCACGATGACCGACCATGATCTCCCGACATCCACGGTCGACATTCAGGCGCAACTTCAGCAACTCTCCGATAGTTTTTATCAAGCGCGGAATGCGGAATGGGGCATCCCGCAAGGGGGAGTCATTCTAAGAACATTCAACCCTTCTGGCACCCATCTGGTTTCGACCAACATCGATGCAGCCATGCCGGAAAACGCCCATTTTCGCATCGCCAGCATTTCCAAAACCTTCACGGCGGCGGCCACCATGCGCCTCTACCAGGAGGGGCTGATCGAACTTGACGCACCGATCTCGAACTACCTGCCGGATGTGCCCGCTTATGATCTGCCCTACAAAAACCAGATCACCATCCGGCAACTGCTCCAGCACCGGGCAGGCGTCTTCGACGTGACCAACAATGACATACCCATGACCGTCAGCCAGCCTTACGCGGGCAAGCGCTACCATCAGTACGTAACGGGCGATGACGGCCTTAACCAGCCCACCCACACCTTCACGCTCGACGAAATGATCAGTGTGGCGGCCATAAATAAGTTGTACCATGAGGCTCCGGATGTAAAATTTCACTACTCGAACACGGGCTATCACGTGCTGGCCAAGATCGTGGAACTGAAGAAGAAAATGCCTTTTACACGGTACATCACGGAGACATTTTTTCAGCCCCTGGGCCTGACCAATACCTACGGCGTCTATCTGGGAACTGATCAAAGGATGAGAGAACCCTTTCTGCGTTCCTACATGTACGTAGGGGCACCGAAGCCCATAGAAACCTCGGAATCCAATATGTCGACTTTCGTGGCCGACGGGAACATTGTGTCCACGCCCGCCGATGTCTCGAAATGGATCGAGAAGCTTATGACCGGTCAGGCGGGCATTTCGATGCAGAACGTCGAAAAAATGAAGGAAATGCAAGTAGCCGATGCCGACCACGGGGTCTACGGGCTGGGCCTTACCTACAATGAGGGCATGGGTTTCGGACATGACGGATTCCAGTTGAGCTATGCCTCCACGGTGCGCTACGATCCGGCTACGAAGACGACCGTCCTGGGGCTGGCCACGTTCTTCAAACTCGGTGATACCCCGGAAACATTCAAGCCCGATTTTCTGAAAGTGGCTTTGGGGGTGCAGCAGACCGCCCGGCGGGCAAGCCAGGTAGCCAGCCGCTAAGCCAGGGTACTTTGTCTCATGATGTTCACAGTTTTCATTGCCAACACAAATCTTAACCTATTATGAAAACTTATTATCATCCTTTCCGTCCGACCCACCCGTCACTGGCGTAGGCGGTCAATTCTCTCCGCCCTGGGACGCACGGGGGGCTGCTGGGTCTTATGGCCCTTCCCTGTCCCTGGCTAGCTTCCTGCTCCTCTTTATTGGAAGATCACCGACTGCCTGATCCGCTGGGCTGAGCGACGGCAGCGTATTCAGGAAGGGGTAGACGCTGTCCGCAAAAATCTGGAAGACAGCCTGAACAACTCCGTGCCTTCGCTGAACGTGTACATCCAAACGCCCACCGAAAAGTACTTTGTGTCTTCGGTACCGGATGGCAAGACGCCGCTGACAGAAAACAGCAATTTCCGCTTCGCCAGCAACACCAAAACCTTCACGTCGACGGCCGTGCTGAAAATGTACCAGGACGGCTGGCTCCACTACAAGGCCAAGATCACCGACCTGATTCCGGGTACGCAGGTACCGTATGTACCTACTACGCCGGACTGGTACTTTCCCTACAAGGATGAAATCACCATCGAACGGTTGCTGCAGCACATGGCGGGCGTGTACGATGTCGACAACTGCTCCGGTCCGGGCTACGGCGGGCAGTCCTACACGGCCTACACCCAGGAGGCTGACCCGACGCATCAGTTCACGGCCGAGGAGCTGGTTAGCCAGTTGGCCATCCACCAACTGTCCTTTTTCGCCCCGGGTAACCAACTACCATTACAGCAATACGGGCTATACCATCCTGGGCTACATTATTGCGCGAATCTACTCGATCAAAGAGTGGTAGTACCAAAACGTACCAAGATTATCTGATCGATCAGTCGTTGGGCCGGGCACCCCGGTTCCCCTGGATCTGCATTTCCCGATCAGCGCCAGCGATACGAAGCTGCCCTTCCCCAGGGCAGAGGGAATGGAGCGGCTACCGGGGCAGACGATCCTGTACGGAGACTACAACATGAGCGCGCAGGTGGCCGAGGGCAACGGCTACGGCTCGCCGGTCTCGCTCAATGCCTTTGTGCGATCGCTGATGAAAGGACAGAATGTGCTTACGGAACCCACCGTGAAGCTGATGCAGACCGACATCGGTCACCCCAGATTCCCGTCCTATCGATTGGGGACTATCCTGATCCATAATATGGGCTACGGGCACAACGGAGAGCGAACCGGCTACCTTTCGCTGATGGCGTATGATCCGTTGACCGACGTGTCGGTCGTTTCCTACATCACACTGATCGACAAGACCCAGGGTGTGGACTGCCAACGGAAAAGTGGACGGGCATATCTCCTACCTAAGGTGTTTCAGGGCGGTGTACCTGGCCGCCTGGGCGGCCAGAGAGGCCCTGGGCTACCCGGCGGGGCCTCCCTGACAAAAAATTAACCACGCATAACAACAATCAATAGTATTTTTTATACCAAACTCTGTTATGAAACCAGCTATAATCTCCTCAGAAACCAACAGTATCACCCAAGTCCAGAATACCGCGCTTTCCATGATAAGCCGCAGAAACTGGCTGCGCTCAGTCGGCTTCGCGGCTGCCAGTGCCGCTGTACTACCCTCGATGCTGACCAGCTGTGTCGACCATGACCTGCCGCCGGGCGGGGGGCTGGGGGACCTAAACGCCCCCCTTTATGAGATAGCTAGCGCGGCACAAAATATACAGAACATGAGGAAATGGTACGAGGAACTCGATAAACGTAACAACAAATACGTATTTCATGCCTATACACTCATAAAATCAGGCGGGGATGCTCCTACCAATTGGGAAGATGTTCTTATAGACATCTTTGTTAGGATAGGTGCTGCCATCCTGGAGGCAGTTGTGGAAGAATTACCTGTTATCGGGCAGGCAGCCGGGGCGGCAATTGCGATTGCGGGAGAAGAAATCCTGAAATGGGGAATCGAGAAAAAAGAGGGAGGTAGCGTAGATAAAGCATTTGGTGAATACACAGAGATTTTAATTGAAATATACGATAGAGTCGACAACAAGCTACGTGCTCTGGCTGACCCGACGGACAACTATGCGGCATTAAGGGCGGAGCTTGATAAGAACGGAGGGAGTTTTAAATTCAATAATCGAGAATATACCCTCACTGATTTAGCAGCCGCTAAAAATAAGTTTCCTGAACCAGACAGCGCGGCTTTCGGAGACCTTCTAACGCCTGCCGAACGCAAATTTAAAATGCTTTTTTGGAATGCCATTTTTGTTAAAGCGGGTAACATGGAAGAGTATTATTTAGGGCCGTATTCATACCATTACCCCTCCGATGTTAGAGATTTCATGCAACAGTATATCTACACCGATAATCCAGCGTACGAGTATTACACAGGTTCTTATGCTCGTGCATATTACGATAATTTTGAGAATTTTTATCGTATTTGGGTGTTTGAATTCGATGATAAACTACTTTCTGCTGATGCTGCTAAGGAGTTATTCATAGATACCACCCCAGCTCAAAGATGGTACCCGGACAAAGACGGTAACCCAACAACGGGTTTGTTTGCTCGTGACTACGTTTTCAAGCAATTCCACACAGAAAAACCTTATTTTAAAGACGGATACCATGATGTGGCGAAGCCGGGAGTTCATGCTTACAACGGGATAGAATATAACGATGACTATGTGTTCACGGGGGGGCTCTAAACAAAAAAGTAGCCGTATTGTAGCGCCGTGACGGTTACTACTCCCTTCACGGCCCTTCGGACTGAACTTGCGCACCCGAAAGGCAAGTTTACTGGCATCATCTGCTTCCTACCCGGGTGCTTTCGGTCGCTGCTCTCCGACTTACCCTGCCCCCTCTACCCTTACTCTTTGCCGATGGGTCTTTTATTCGAAAATAGTTTACACGATACGTTCGGCACGTGGCCCCTGGGTTACATTCCCTACGGCGGGGCTGATTTCGGGGAAATTATGGCCGTGGCCCGAGCGGTGGGACGGGGCGATGATTCGGCCTTTTACGAGGCCTGGATCGTAGCCGGTGACCGCTTTGCCACCGACGCCAACGAGGCACTCGTGAAGGGCAGTCGGGCGGCTGCCCGCGCGTCACTTCTTAAAGCCAGCGAATGCTACGCCACCGCCTACCATCCGCTTTACGGGTTTCAGGTCGATCCCAGGCTGGTATCCGCGTTTCGGAAACAAACGGCTGCCTTTGATCAGGCCATGGCGTTGTCAAAGAAAGCCATAGAGCCGTGGCGTATTCCCTTTGAGAAAACAACTTTACCTGCCTACTTCCTACCGGCCATCGACTTTCCGGAATCGGTGCGACCGCTGCTGATTCTGACCAATGGCTATGACGCCTCCATCACGGATATGTATTTTGCCTCCGCCGTGGCGGCTATCCACCGGGGGTACCACTGCTTACTTTTTGACGGTCCCGGACAAGGCGAACTCCTGATCGAACAGGGCATTCCGCTCCGGCCAGACTGGGAAACGGTAGTTGGCGCCATCATCGAAGAAGCGGTAAAGCATCCGCACGTCGATGTAACGCGCATCGCCATCAGCGGCTGGAGCCTGGGCGGGTATCTGGCGCCACGTGCCGCGTCGGGCGACGATCGCATTGCGGCCTGCATTGCCGATCCGGGGCTCCCCAGCATGGCCGATGCCTTTCGCCGCATGGCCACTAGTTTCGTGAGGGCTTCGTCCGAAGCCGTCACCCATTTGGCGCGGATCGATCAGCCGCTCCTGAACCGAATAGAACACTTCATTGCCAGCGACCGGAAAATGAGTTGGAATTTTAAACAGCGGGGATTTTGGGTGCATGGGGTCAGGGACCTGGGCGAGTATCTATCCTCCATTGAATCGTACACCATGAAGGGTCGTGAAAAGCTGATTCGCTGTCCGACGTTGCTGACCAGGGCGGAAAACGATCCCCTGGCAGGAGGTACCGAACGCTTCTACGATTCGCTGAACTGTCAAAAAACACTACTGACGTTTTCGGCCGACCGGGGGGCGGGCGATCACTGCGAAATGATGAACCGGACGCTACTGAATAGACGCGTGCTGGACTGGCTCGATGGCGTTTTTTTCTAAAGGTGGTCTGTACCCCAACGGTCTGTTTGCTCAAGACTATGTTCACAAGCAATCTCACACAGAAAAACCTGATTTTTATGAGAACTCCGGTTACCGTGATGCGACGAAGCCGGGTGTTTATAATGATGAGGCCATAGATTATACGGTGTCGCAGACTGGGGTAACAAGCTTCACAGTATAGACTCTACTTCTTATACGCCAGCAACCGCAACGCATTAAAGACCACCAGCAGCGTGGAGCCTTCGTGAATGAACACCGCGACACCAATGTTGGCGAAGCCGAAGATCGTCGCCGGAATGAGCAGCGCCACAATGCCCAGACTTACCCACAGATTCTGCCTAATGATAGCCCGTGCTTGGCGGCTGAGACCGATGGCGAAAGGCAGCGTTTCGAGTTTGTCGGCCATGAGCGCGATGTCGGCAGTTTCGAGGGCCACATCGGAGCCAGCGGCACCCATCGCAATGCCGACTGTGCTGTGCGCCATCGCGGGCGCATCGTTGACACCATCGCCGACCATCGCCACTTTATCTTCTTCCAGTTTCAGTTTCTTGACCGCATCCACCTTTTCTTCCGGCAGCAAGCTGCCCCAGGCATCGGTCAGGCCAATCTCCTGGGCTACGGCGTCGGCCACTTGCTGGTTGTCGCCAGTGAGCATAATCATCCGGCGAATACCCAGTTTTTTTAGTTCGGCCAGCGTGGCTTTGGCCTCGGCGCGCGGCGTGTCCATCAGGGCCAGGATGCCGATGTAGTCGGCGTTGCGGCGCACAAGCATGGTCGTGTTTCCACTAGTTTCCAGGGAGCGTACCCGCGCTTCGATCGTTGGCGAGGGGGGGTGGTCGTCCAGCATAGCGAACAGTTCGAGGTTTCCCATGTAAATCTTGTCGTCACCCAGCGACGCCTCGATGCCTTTGCCCAAAACTGCCTTCAAGTTCCGGGCTTGCTGAATGTCGACTCCCTGTAGTCGCTCCCTACCACCGTGCACCACCGCTTTGGCCAGCGGATGATCGCTCAGGTTTTCTACGGCTACCGCGATTTCGAGTAGTTCCTTCTCGTTCATTCCGCCCAGGGGTACTACCTGCGTGAGTCGGGGTTTGCCCTCGGTGAGGGTACCGGTTTTGTCGAACGCCAAGGCGGTGAGCGCGCCCAAGTCTTCGAGTGGGCGGCCGCCTTTGATCAGTACCCCGCCGCGCGCCGCGCGCGCCACGCCGCTCAACACCGCGCTGGGCGTCGAGATCGCCAGGGCGCAGGGGCTCGACGCTACCAACACAGCCATCGCGCGGTAAAAACTCGCACTGAACGGCTCGTCGATCACCAGGAAGGCCAGCATCAGTAGGGCTACCAGTACCAGCACCGAGGGGACGAAGTGCTTCTCGAATTTATCGGTAAAGCGCTGCGTGGGCGACTTCTGGGCCTGAGCCTCGTTGACGAGCGTCACCAGCCGCGACAAGGTGGAGTCGCTGGCGGCTTTGATGACCTGTACTTCGAGCGTGTCGTTGCCATTGATCGTGCCAGCGAACACGCGGTTTTCGTCGGCGATGGTACTTTGTGCGGTGTAATTTTGCCCGAAATCAACCACAGGTACCTTGTCGACCGGTATGCTCTCGCCGGTAATGGGGGCCTGGTTCACGCTGGATGCTCCGGCCAGTACCACCCCATCGGCGGAAATTTTGCTGTTGGGCCTCACGACGATCACATCGCCCACCGACAGTGATTCGATGGGTACTTCTTCGGTGCTGTCGTTACTTTTTAGCAGGGCCGTTTTGGGAGCCAGGTCGGCCAAGGCGGCAATTGATTTGCGAGCCTTGCCCATCGCGTAGTGTTCGAGCGCGTGGCCAAGGCTGAACAGAAACAGCAGTAGCGCGCCCTCGGCCCATTCACCCAGAAAAGCCGCCCCGATAGCAGCTACCAGCATCAAGAAGTCGATCTCGAAGCCGCCTGCCCGCACTGTTTCGATGGCTTCTTTGGCCGTGTAGTACCCTCCAAAAGCATAAGCCGCTACGTACAGCGCCAAACTAACGGTACCCGGGATGGCGTCTACGAACGATAGCCCAAAACCAATCCCCAACAACGCACCGCAAATAAGCGAGAAGTACAATTCGGAATTTGGACCAAGTGGCCCACCGTGATCATGGTCGTGGTCGTGCTCCTCGCCCGGTGCGTGCTGGTGGGCTTTTTCTTTCTCGTCGTGAATGGAGTTGTTTTCTGATTTTACCATGGGGTGCGGCTCGGTCGCGAAAGTTTTTTTTAAAAATAAACCGCTTTAAAAATAGCCAATGGCGCTTTACGGCCTACATTTAGGCTCAGCGTGTCGCCCTGCATGGTGCAGTTGTCAGCCAGTTCGAACACTTTGAGAAACTCCGACTCATCGACGTCCACGTCGGGACAAGCCTTCATGGTCACGGCCAGGGGTGAGAAGCGGATGCGCCAGCCGTTTTCTATCGTGTAGGTACCGTCGAAATTGTTACAGCCCGCAAAACCGGTCATGCGGCTTTGGTCATTTTTCAGGATAAAGTAGGTTTCACGCTCTTGGTTGGGCGCCATCTCGACGGGTTGGCCTTCCAGCGTGATCAGTTTCCAGTACTTTTCGGTGATCGTATTTTTAGCCGAATTAGCAGCGCCGATGGCTAAGCTGTCCTCCGTTTTGTTTTGCTCCTGATTCATCTTGGTCGAGTTACAGCCCGCCAGCGTAGCGGCGGCGAGAAAAAGGGTAATCTTAAATAGCTTCATTGGCACTCGAATTGTTGAAGTGGCTACGGGAAAGCGTTGTTCCAAAACCGGTCCACGGCGATCGATCGCTTCCACCAATCAGGCGAATGAATGCGCGGCGATCTGATGGAACACGCGTTCGTCGAGCCGGTAGCGGTCGTTAAGTGTCAAGCTACTACGAGCGCTGAATAGTGCGTAATTGACGGCGTTATACAGCAACCAATACGACAGATCCGACTCCAGCATCTGCTCTTCGAGCCGGAGCCGTTCTACGGCCTGCTTGGCCAGTTGAACGGGAATGGGCAATTCCTTCATCAAAGTCACGTCCGCGCCGGCTGGGACAGTCTTCTGAAAATGGTTGTATACCTCGGTCGTGAGCGTTTGCCCGGCATTCAGGTGCTCGCCCAGTAGGTCGCGCAAATGATCCTGTAGAATGTCGATCGTTAGCGCGTTGTGGTGAATGTTGCGGATTTCGGAGCGCGCCTGCCGCGTACGCTCCGGACCGGTGGTTCTTTTGGGCGGCTGCTTCTTTTTGCGCCCTCCGCCCCAGGTTTTGAGCCAGGCCTTGTACTGGCTTAGATTGCTAAACGCATCGGCCCAGCCCATCATGCTGTTCTGGCACAGGTTACGGTAAAGGCTACTGCCCAGGCGCGTAGCGGGGTCGAGCAGGGCGGTGAGCGATTGCCCCTGAATGCTGAACGGCGTCTTACCGTTGTAGCTGTTGGTCAGCGTTAAGGTACGGTGCAGTTCCTCCGTCCCCACTCTTACGACGGTGGGCAGTACAATTGAGATGGTGAACTCCCCGGTCACGGTGTACTTGATAACCAACCGATACTCAGGTACTAGCTCGTTGATTACTTCCCGGATGGCCGCATTGGGAACAACGCTGTAATCGGCGCTTTGGATACCAAACAGCGTCTTGCGTCCACCGGGTCGCTGGCCTACTACTAGCTGCTGGCGGTCCGTGGCGATAATGTCATAGCCGGGCAGCAAATCGGTCAACCACATGGATTCGATAGGGTAGCAAACATCCTCCCAGGAGTCGGTCACGCGAGGTTCGGTACTAATATAGGTCATTAAACTTGTGTTTTTATTTTTGCAGTTGTAAATTTACGACTAGAAAAAATCGTAATAATCTAGTTCATTATTCTGATTTTTATTCGTCAACAAAACAGCAAAATCATGAACATCATTCATTCTTTCTTCGTTACCATGCTTGCTTTGGTTCTGTGTGGCTTTGGAGTTTCTGCGCAAGAAAAAGAAAAATCCAAAGTCGACCCTGGCGTGTCGGTGCACAATTACAAACATCCCCACAAGGCAAAGAAGGCTGAAAAATTGCAGAAATTGCAACGCCGGGGCCAATTCGCCTCCGGCGTAGGTATCGGTCGGCGACCTATTATGGCACCCGATGCACGATACCAGCCCAATACGCCCAAGTATAGGAAGCGGTCGCTTTGGGTGTTTCCCGTCAAGTCCCGCCCCTCCCCAACCCGGCTCAATCCGCTCACGAACCCCGGCAACTACAAAACGCATCAGTAGCTTTGGATACATTCCCATGCTAAGTTGTCACAAAAATAAAGCATGAGGAATAAAAGAAGAATAGACAAGATAAAAAATGCCATGAAGCCGGTCGTCGAACCGGTCATCAACCCAATCCGTGATCTGGCCGATAGCGGGCGGCTATCGGGCATTCTGCTACTGGCAGCCACTGCCGTGGCGATGGTCTGGGCCAACTCCGCTTACGGTACCGACTTTCTATCCTTTTGGGAGCACAAAGTTGGCATCGCACCACTCAATAAGACCATCAGCCACTGGGTCAACGACGGGCTGATGGCTATTTTTTTCTTTTTCGTCGGCTTGGAAATCAAGCGTGAGATTTTGGCGGGCGAACTATCGGACTGGCGGCAGGCCGTATTGCCGGGCGTAGCCGCCCTGGGCGGAGCCATCGTTCCGGCGGGGTTGTACCTTGTCTTTAACTCAGATACTGCGGCCGCCGATGGTTGGGCCATCCCTACCGCAACGGACATCGCCTTTTCGCTTGGAATGTTGTCGCTGCTCGGTAAGCGGGTACCCTTCGCTCTGAAAGTACTGCTGACCGCTATCGCGGTGATCGACGATCTGATCGCGGTAATCGTCATCGCGCTCTTCTACACCCACGAAATCCACGCCGATATGCTGCTGTACGGTGCGGGTACGCTGGCGGCGCTCTTTGCCCTCAACTACTTCCGGGTGCGTCGCTTCGTGTACTACCTGATACCAGGATTATTGCTTTGGTTTTTTGTGTTGAAGTCGGGCGTACACGCCACTATCGCCGGGGTACTGCTCGCCATGACCATCCCACTCGACCAGGTCGACGATCTCGAGCACGCGCTCTACAAGTACGTCAACTACCTGATCATGCCCATTTTCGCCCTGGCCAACACCGGTATCGTTCTGGCCGGAAACATAGCGGCCTTACTCACGCTACCGCTGAGCCTGGGTATCGTGGCGGGCCTCTTCCTGGGTAAGCCTTTGGGTATCTTTTTATTTTCTTGGGCAGTAGTAAAAGCCGGTGGTGCCCGGCTGCCCGTCGGTTTGAAATGGCGTCATATCGCCGGGTTGGGGTTCACGGCTGGTATAGGCTTCACGATGTCGATCTTTATCGCGAGCCTGTCCTTTGAAGACGCGACCATGCAGAGCAGCGCCAAGCTAGCCATTATGGTCGGCACAGTACTTTCGGGAATCGTAGGCTTGTTGTGGTTGGTTAGGGTCGACCGAACTCGTAGCGCGATTTCGGTTTCAACCGAAAATTAACGCCCGCCAATGATGACCTCCCCTTTGGCGTGGGTCGGGAACACGAGGTTAGTCATGACCTTTTCGCCACCGTTAGCGAATACCTCCACCACCGAATGGTCGACGATGATGTTGAGCCGGAGTTCGCCGTTTTTGGGAGAAACGGTCATGGATTCCACACTGCTGAATTTCTCGTCGAAACCTACATTGCCCGATTTCGTACGGTCGAACGACAGCTTTTCGGTGGCAGCATCGTAGCTCAGCACCGATTTTTCTTCGCCGTTTTGCAGTAGCGCGATGGCAAACCCCTCGACCTCGGCCATTTCCACCGTCAGGTCGATGCGGTAGTCGTTGCCGTCCATTTTCAGGGCCACGCCCGCCTCCAGGTCGGCGGCTTTCATGGTCAGGATCTTGCTGGGGATTTTATCAGGAAATATCGGTTGCTGAATTAGCGTATACAGGCCGTTGACGTTTTGCAAGAATACCTGGCGGGGCAGCGAGAACATCCCGCGGGATTCGCCAGCCAACGGGATTTTGTTTGCATATACCCAGTTATTGACCCAGCCCATGATGATGGGCTGAGATTGCGAGGCGGGCAAGTTGTTGAAGGGAATCGCCGCATAAAAGTCCTTGCCGTGATCGACTCGGAAAACACCCCGCTGCAGTTGCGCCCGGAAACGGGTACCGTCGAAATCACCTACGAAGTACTGCATACCCGTGAATTCGGTATTCTCGGCGGCGCTCGAAATCATCATCACCCATTTGATCTCGCCCGTTCCCTGCACGGGTACCCTAAACAACGACGGACATTCCCACATTTTGGCCACATCGCCTACCCTACCGAACTCACTCAATAGTTTCCATTTCTTCAGGTTGTCCGACTCGTAGATCTGTACCGTATACTGCTTCGGCTTGGCGACGACCATTTTCCATTTGCCCTGATACCAAAACACGTTGGGGTCGCGGAAGTCTTTCAATTTGATGTCCAGGATCGGGTTCCGGTCATAGTACGCCCAAGTCCGTCCCTTGTCGATACTGTACGCCAGACTTTGGTGCTGCGCTATCGCGCTGTCGCCTTTGTGCACGTGCGAGGTGTAAATCGCGACCAGGCCATTTTTGAATCCTTCTTCAAAAAAACCGGAGGTATTGAGGCTATCGACCACCATGCTACCCGAGAAAATCATCGTCTCGGTGCTGTCGGCGTTGGTGTACTCTTTCAACGCGACGGGTAATTCTTCCCATTTCAGGAGGTCCTTGCTCACGGCATGGCCCCAGCTCATGTGGCCCCAGGTATCGCCCAAGGGGTTGTATTGATAAAACAAATGGTACTCGCCATCGAGGTACACCAGACCGTTGGGATCATTGACCCAGTTTTTTGCGGGAGTGTAGTGGTAGGTGGGGCGATAATCAGCCGGGTCTTTGACTTCCGTCGTTTCATCGGAAGAGCCGCACGATAGCGCGACGATGGCCAGGAAAATAAGAGTGAGTGTTTTCTGCATGAATGGGTGGTGGGGTTTTGCATTGTTTTACAAACCGCCCGTAATTTCTTTAAGTTTATTGAAAAAACCTTTTTTGCGGTCGGAATTGATACCCCAATCGGCGGGAATGCTTTGGTAGCCTTCGACGAAGCCTTCGCCTTTCATCCGGTAATCGAAGTACCCCCAGGAGGCGTAGGCCTTCACAGCGTTGACGAAGTTGCTTTCTTCTTTGTCAAAATCAAAGTGATCGTCTTCGTTGTACACGATCGGCTGCCCGTGGTACCCCGCCACGGCGCGGGTATCGGCTACCTGCTTCGTTATTTTGGCGGGGTCTTTCACACCGTTGCCGTGCAGCAGCAGGTAGTCGGCTACCTGCACGACGTTGGGCTGCGGCACGGCACCGCCGCCGTAGCTCGTACTGACCAGCAGCCGATAGCCTTGGTGTTTTTTACGCTTGACGCGCTCGATGAGTTCGCTGACGCGCTCGGGTTTCAGAATCTCGTGGTCGTAGGCCTTGATGTTGCATTCGTTATCTACCTCGATCAGGACATTGCGGTAGCCTTTTTTGAAGAGCCAGTCGGTCGCGTTATCCACCGCCCGGATCACCGCTGCCTCGTCGGTCAGGTGCTGGTCTTGTCCGAAATAGAAGTACCCCAGCATGACGACCATGTTCAGCTCGTCGGCTCTGTCGAGAATACGCTCCAGGCGCTTCATGTAGGCCGGGCGAAGATTCCCCTTCTCGTCAAAAGCCGAATTGACCCAGGTGCTATTGCCGTAGCCTGTCGGGCTACCGCCCTGCAAATTGAGCGTGAAGGCGTTGAGGCCGTAGGATTTCCAAAGCGGCATGGCGGCCACGAACTCGTCGGTATTGCGGTCGGCGTCCCACTTTTGGGTATCGGGGTAGGCAAATTGGGCGCGGGTAGCATCATTCAGGTTGAGATCGTCGAAAATCCCCTGCACCATGCGTGAATTCATGAGCAGGCCCTCGATTTTGTGACCCTGCCAACTACGGCCTTCGTAAGTCGGCTTGCCATTGATGTAAAATTGCCCGTCGCGGATGTTGACCACAGTCCGCTTTTGCGCGAAAGTCGCGCCTGCTACAAAGCATAGAATGAGAAACAGGATTGTATTTTTCATGGATTCACGGAGTTGGTCAGAAATGAAAAGAGCTGATAACCAATAACCTAATCTACACCGCCACTACTTCCTCCTCGATGCCTTCCAATGAAGTACCCTTCGTTTCGGGCATCATGCGCCACACGAAGAGGAATTGAAGTACCATCATCCCGGCAAAAAACGAAAAGGTGTACCCACCGCCAAATCGCTCGGCGATGTAAGGGAAAATAAAGGAGATAATCGCCGCTGCGATCCAGTGCGTAAAACTACCCAACGATTGCCCGTAGGCGCGGATGTCGTTCGGGAAAATCTCCGAAATAAATACCCAAATCACCGCGCCCTGCGACAGGGCGAAAAAAGCGATATAGATAAATAGGTAAACCGGTACCTGCGCACCGCCCAGGTTCTCGCTAAAAAAGGCATTGGCGACCAGCACCAGCGCCGCGATAACGCTCAGCGAGCCGATGTACATCAGAAACTTCCGGCCAAACTTGTCGATGAGCGACAGCCCCAGCAGCGTCGCCAGCAGGTTGACCAGCCCGATGCCCGCCGACGACAGTAGCGCCGATTCCTTACCCAACCCGGCCATCTCGAACACACGCGGCGCGTAATAAATAATGGCGTTGATGCCCGATAGCTGGTTGAACAGCGCAAACAGCACCGCCAGCCGGACGGGCGTTTTATAAAGTGGTTTGAATAAATCGCGGAAACTGCCCTGCCCGGATTCGTGCTTACTTTTCATAATGGCCACCACCACGCGCTCGGCTTCGTCGGCGTCGCTGACGGTCAGGATTTCGCGGGCCTCATGGATTTTATCACGCTTCAAGATCAACCAGCGCGGACTTTCGGGAATGAAAAAAATGGATACCATGAACAGCACCGCCGGGATGGCCTCCACGCCCAGCATCCAGCGCCAGGCGTCTTCGCCAATGCCTTGCAGGGCGTAGTTCGAGAGGTACGAAATCAGGATGCCTAGCACGATATTGAACTGGAACAGCGCTACCAGCCGCCCGCGCCGTGAGGGCGGTGCGATTTCGGAGATGTACATCGGGGCCACGACCGACGAGATGCCCACGCCTACCCCACCGATAAACCTGAATACCAGAAACATCCCCCAACCCGTCGCCAGCCCTGAGCCTAGAGCCGATACCAGGTACAGTACCGCCACGATGAGCAAACTGATTTTACGACCGTACTTGTCGGCCGGAATGCCACCGTATAGCGCCCCGATTACGGTACCGATGAGGGCAATGGAGACCGTAAGGCCATGTTCGAAGGCATTGGAATTCCAGAGCGTTTGCAGCGTCTGCTCCGCGCCGGAAATCACAGCCGTGTCGAAGCCGAACAGAAAACCACCCAACGCGGCGGAAATGGACCAGAGGAAGATCTTAGCGGAGTTGGTCATCGGAGGGATTGTGAGGTTTAGGTATAAGGCGGCGTTAAAGTTGGGGGGATTTTCTCAGGAAAGCAAGTGAAGGATTGTCGGTAGGTAAGAAACAGAAAAGCCCTCAGATTTCTCTGAGGGCTTTCTTTTCGTAGCGGGAGCTGGACTCGAACCAGCGACCTTTGGGTTATGAGCCCAACGAGCTACCAACTGCTCCATCCCGCGCCATTGAATTGGAGTGCAAATATAAGGGTCGCTCTCGGAAAAACAACTACCTTTGTCAAAAATTTTTTTAGAAAAGTCAATTCTGGTGCCCTAAGGTACCTGATCACCTATGTCGGAAGAAAATGAGAGTATCCCCGAGGTCCCGCAAGTGGACTTCCGCGCGGGCTTTGTGAGCATCATCGGGCGACCCAATGTGGGTAAATCCACGCTGATGAATATTTTGGTGGGCGAGAAGCTTTCCATTATCACCGCCAAAGCCCAGACCACCCGCCACCGCATCATGGGCATCCTGAACGGCACTTACGAGGACCTGCCGTACCAGATGATCTACTCCGACACGCCCGGTGTGGTGAAACCCGCCTACAAGCTGCACGAATCCATGATGACTTTCGTAAAGGGCTCACTGGAAGATGCCGATGTAACGCTTTTCGTGACCGAGATCGGTGAGAAACCCGAGAATCACGACGTAGTACCGCTGCTTAAACGCACCGATGCACCCGTTGTACTGGTCATCAATAAAATAGACCTGGCCGACGAACCTCGGGTTGCCGCCAAAACTGCCGAGTGGGAGGAAGCGCTGCAACCCGCCGCGATCGTGCCGATTTCAGCCTTGTACAACGCCAACGTCGCTACACTTTTCCACGAGATTATTACCCGGCTGCCGTTCCATCCACCCTATTTTGCAGAAGACGAACTTACCGATAAGCCCGAGCGTTTCTTCGCTTCGGAAATTATCCGGGAGAAAATTTTCCTCAACTACCGTCAGGAAATTCCGTACAGTACTGAAGTGGTGGTGTCGGAATTTAAGGACAAGGAGGACATCATCGTCATTCGGGCTGAAATCATGGTCGAGCGCAAAAGCCAAAAGGGTATCCTGATCGGCGACAAAGGCTCGATGCTCAAGCGCGTCGGCACGCAGGCCCGTCATGATTTGGAAGCCTTTTTTGGTAAGAAAGTATTCCTCGAACAACACGTAAAGGTAGAGCCCGATTGGCGCAGCAAGGAAAACAAGCTGCGCCAGTTTGGGTACAGTGAAAAATAATTTTGAATGATAGACGGGGGCCGCCCGCGCGGTGATGAATGAGTGAATAATAGACTCCGTGTGCGAAAGCAACATTCTATCATTCTATCATTCACTCACAGCGCGGGCTGCCCCGTCAAAATTGACTCATGGCAAACATAGTATCTATAGTAGGGCGCCCCAATGTGGGTAAATCTACATTTTTTAACCGCCTGATCGAGCAACGCAAGGCGATCATGGACAACGAGAGCGGCGTCACGCGCGACCGACACTACGGTTACGCGCAGTGGAACGGTCAGCACTTTACAGTCATCGACACCGGGGGCTATGTGGTGGGCTCGGAGGATATTTTCGAGGGTGCCATCCGCGATCAGGTCGATTTGGCGCTGGAAGAGTCTTCGGTAGTGCTCTTTATGGTCGATTGCGAAACGGGTCTGACCGAACTCGATAAGGAGTTCGCGAATATATTGCGTCGCTACGACAAACCCATTTTCCTGGTCGCCAATAAGGCCGAGTCGCTCGAACGATTCAATTCAGCCGCCGAATTTTATGCGCTGGGGTTAGGCGAGGAAATCTATCCGATTTCGTCGCAGACGGGTTCGGGCACCGGCGATTTGCTGGACGAAGTCGTGAAAATGTTTGAAACCAGCGATCCCGAAAACCCCGAAGAAGGCATTCCGCGCATCGCCATCGTGGGGCGGCCCAACGTGGGCAAATCTTCCTTTTTGAACGTATTGAGCGGCACTGAGCGCAGCATCGTGACCGACATTGCCGGTACCACCCGCGACGCTATTCACACGCCTTACAAGGCATTTGGCCGTGAGTACATCCTGATCGATACCGCCGGAATGCGTCGTAAATCGCGCGTGACGGAGGACATCGAGTTTTACTCCACCATCCGATCGGTGAAGGCGATGGAGGAGTCGGACATCTGCATCGTGATGCTCGACGCCACCAACGGGCTCGAAGGACAGGATATGACGCTCATCGGACAAGCCGATAAAGCCAAGAAGGGTATCGTGGTGATGGTCAATAAGTGGGATTTGGTGGAAAAAGACTCCAAAACCGCCGACCAGTTGAAGAAGGCGATGCTCGAGCGCCTGGCCCCGATGAACTACATGCCGATCATCTTCGCTTCGGTGCTCGAGAAGCAGCGGATTTTTCAAGTAATGGAAAAAGCGATGGAGGTGTACGAGAATAAGAGCCGTCGCATCACGACTTCCAAGCTCAACGATGTGATGCAGGAAGTAATCGCCAACTACCCGCCGCCCGCATTCAAAGGCAAACACATCAAGATCAAGTACATGATTCAGTTACCGACGCCCTCACCGACGTTCGTGTTTTTCTGCAGTCACCCCAAGTACATCAAGGAACCTTATATGCGCTACCTCGAAAATCGGATGCGCGAGCACTTCGACTTCACCGGTGTACCGATCACGCTCTTTTTCAGAGACAAGTAGACGATTTTTTAGTACGCAGGCGGGCCAATTTCCCTATAGAGTTGGCCCGTTTTTCGTCGAGGTACATGAAGTAATTTTGGAGTACCATGCGGTCGGCTTCGGCCCAATCCAAGGAATGCAGTTCGCCGGGGGTGAGCCACAGGATCTGCTCGTGCTCAGTCAGGACGATCCCGTCGGTAACGAGTTCGCAAACGAAAGGCACCAGTCGAATCGTGCGCCAGATGTCGTCGCGATCGGTATGGGGCAGGCGGTCACCGATGTTGATTTCGACGCACAAGCTCCTCCATAATCTCGCGCGTCAGGCCTTGCTCTTCGGTTTCGTTGGCTTCGAGTTTCCCGCCGGGAAATTCCCACTGCAACGCCAGCGACCCCAACGCCGAACGCTGTGCCGCCAGTACTTTTCCCATCACGCTCGATAATCGCGCAGGGTACTCTGACCAGTGGTTTCAAAACAATATCCGACGCCGCCATACCTACCAAACGTTAAAATTTCGCACAAAGGTACGGGAAAGGCGGCGTAGGGCAAGATCGTTGTTTTAAAAAGGGCTAACGGTCAACGGGTTCAACGCCAAGCTTTAGAGAGGAAAAGCGAAATCCGAGAACCGTTCGCCTTTCTGTCCTTCATCCCATGAAACCTAACCTTACCTTCAATGCTAAAACAATTCCCCCGTCCGTAGTAGGCAAAATCTTCAAATGCTTGTACGCCTTTTCGGTGGCTTCGCGGCCGCGGGAGGTGCGCTTAAGGTACCCTTCCTGAATCAAAAACGGCTCATAGACTTCTTCGATCGTTTCGGCTTCTTCGCTGCAGGCCGTCGCGATGGTGGAGAGGCCCACGGGTCCACCTTTGAACTTGTCGATAATCGTCGTCAGAATGCGGTTATCCATTTCGTCCAGACCATTCTGATCTACATCGAGGGCGTTAAGGGCCATTTCAGCAATGGGTACCGTGATGCGACCTTTGCCCTTCACTTGGGCAAAATCGCGGGTGCGGCGCAGCAGGTTATTGGCGATGCGGGGCGTACCCCGGCTCCGGCGTGCGAGCTCGAAAGCGGCTTCCTCATCGATCGGTGAGCCGAGTAGATCGGCGGATCGTAGCACGATGGTTGTCAGTAGTTTGGCATCGTAGTATTCCAGGCGGGCGTTGATACCGAAGCGCGCGCGTAATGGGGCGGTAAGTAGTCCGGCGCGGGTCGTGGCGCCCACGAGCGTGAAGGGATTGAGGCCGATTTGCACCGAGCGCGCATTAGGCCCGCTGTCGAGCATGATGTCGATCTTATAATCTTCCATCGCCGAGTACAGGTACTCTTCCACGATGGGGTTGAGGCGGTGGATCTCGTCGATAAACAGTACATCGTGCGGCTGCAAGTTCGTGAGTAGCCCGGCCAGGTCGCTGGGTTTGTCCATCACGGGCCCGGAGGTGATCTTGATACTCGCCCCCAGCTCGTTGGCCACGATATGCGACAGTGTGGTTTTGCCCAGGCCCGGCGGGCCGTGCAGCAGCACGTGATCGAGGGCATCGCCACGTTGCTTGGCCGCCAGGACGAAGATTTTCAGGTTTTCCAGAATCTTCTCCTGTCCCGTAAAATCCTCGAACGATAGCGGCCGCAGCGCCCGCTCTATATCTTTTTCGGTGGAAGATAGGGTCTCGCCTTCCCCACTCATGTAGTCTTTCCGCATTACGCTTTATCAGTCACCGGAACACAACGTTTTTCGTGCTCCAAAGACCAAAAATACAAATTTTCGGCGGTAAAATGGTTGTTTGTTCGGAACGAAGCCCAGACTTTCCAGCACAAAAAAAACCGGACGTTCGTCCGGTTTTCTCATTCGCACATAGATTCTCGAGTCAATGAACTGGAATGCGATCAGGCCTTAAATCTGTTTTCGGCCTTATCGATACCCGATTTGGCGGCATCCGACATGTCCTCAACTTTGTCATTGTAGGTGCTCTTGGCATCATCCTTCATATCCTTGGCGTCGGATTTCGCATCACGGTAAGCGTCTTTTGCGTCATCCTTCACATCGTTGATAAGCGCTCTTGGCGTCGTCCTTGACATCATTTGCCTCACGCTTCAATTGATCAACTTGTTTTCGGCTTTACCAGCAGGTCATTTGTGTCCGAAATGCCCGTCTGTTGCTTCAGTCATCGACGTAGCCTTTAATCTGACCTTGGCATCGTCCCAAAAATCCTTCAGATCGTTTTTCGTGCTGGCCAGTTCTTCGCGGGTTTTTTTTCCTTCTTTAGGGGCTGTGAGGTAGCCAATGGCCAAACCGATAATCATTCCTCTTACTAAATTGCTCATGGTAGTATGTTTTTTAGTTTTATGTTAAATCAATTGTTTGGTCTAATCAATAATAAAATTTTGCCAGACCTGGATTTTTCTACTTAAACACTGATAATCAAATAATTAAAAAATAAATTAAAATTCAATCGGGTAAGCCACCGCAAGATTTCGGGGCGTAAGTACCTCACACTACCCAATTTTCCATAACTTGTTTGTCCGGCTACAAGAATTGTTGCCTTGTTTAGGAAAAGCCCATCACTCATCATTCATCATTAAAATATACATGGCTCAAAAGTACACCCCGTTAGACGATAAGCTCCATTGGTACAAAGACGCCATTATATATGAACTCCACATCAAGGCTTTTTGCGATGGCAACGGCGATGGCATCGGAGACTTCGAGGGCATCATGCAAAAGCTCGACTACCTCGAGGACCTGGGCGTCACGGCTATCTGGCTCCTGCCTTTTTACCCTTCCCCCTTGCGTGACGACGGCTACGACATTGCTGACTACTACAACATCAACCCTTCCTATGGCGATATCGAGCAGTTGCAGGCTTTCATAGAGGAAGCCCACCGCCGGAGCCTGAAAGTGATCATCGAGCTGGTCATCAACCACACCTCCGACCAGCACCCGTGGTTTCAGCGGGCGCGCCGCGCGCCGAAAGGCTCGCCCGAGCGGGACTTTTACGTCTGGACCGACGATTCGACGAAGTACAAGGACGTCAGGATTATTTTTCAGGATTTTGAAACCTCCAACTGGACTTGGGACGCCGTGGCGCAGCAGTACTACTGGCACCGCTTCTTCCATCATCAGCCCGACCTCAACTACGACAGCCCGCTGGTACAGGAGGAAATTTTCAAGATTCTGGATTATTGGTGCAAAACGGGCGTCGACGGCTTCCGGCTCGACGCCGTGCCGTATCTTTTTGAGCGCGAAGGTACCAACGGCGAGAATCTGCCCGAAACCCACGCTTTCCTGAAAAAAATCAGGGCGCACGTCGACAAACACTACCCCGGCACGACGCTGCTGGCCGAGGCCAATATGTGGCCCGAGGATTCGGCTTCCTATTTTGGCGAGGGCGAGGGCGACGAGTGCCACATGAACTACCACTTCCCGGTAATGCCGCGCATGTACATGGCGCTGCAAATGGAAGACCGCTACCCGATCATCGACATTTTTGAGCAAACGCCCGAGATTCCGGCCACGGGCCAATGGGCTATGTTCCTGCGCAACCACGACGAGCTGACGCTCGAAATGGTAACCGACGAGGAGCGCGACTATATGTACAAAGCCTACGCCAAGGACCCCAAGGCACGCATCAACCTGGGTATCCGGCACCGGCTAGCCCCACTGATGGACAACAACCGGCGTAAGATCGAATTGATGAATTGCCTTTTGTTCTCACTCAACGGTACGCCGGTGATATACTACGGCGACGAGATCGGAATGGGTGACAACTTCTACCTCGGCGACCGCGACGGCGTCCGCACGCCGATGCAGTGGTCGCCCGATCGCAATGCGGGTTTCTCTGACACCAATCCGCAGAAGCTGTACCTACCAGTCATTCTCGACCCCGAGTACCACTACGAGGCCGTGAACGTTGAGACGCAACGGCGCAATACCTCTTCATTACTGTGGTTCATGAAGCGGATGATCACCATGCGTAAGAAATTCAAGGCGTTCAGCCGGGGTAATATGGAGTTCATTTCGGTGAGCAATCCCAAGATCCTCGCTTTTACGCGTACCTACGAGGACGAAACGATTCTGGTGATCGTAAATCTGTCGCGCTACACTCAGCCCGCCGAGCTGGACTTGTCGGAGTACAAAGGGCGGCTACCCGTCGATGTATTTAGTAAGAATCGCTTTCCGGTCATCAAGGAAGAAGATCCCTATTTCTTCACCCTCGGCTCGCACGGGTACCAGTGGTTTTTGTTGGAAAAAGCCTTCCCGGAATCGGACGACGAGCGGACCAAGCCCTCACTGGCCTTGAAAAGTTGGGACAACTTGCTGAGCAAGGAAAACGTCGAGAAACTCGAAGCGCAGATTTTGCCCCCCTACATGCAGGAAGTGGGCTGGTTTGTGGGTAAGGGGCGCACGATCGTCAGTACCGAGATCACCGAGCATACCCGGATCATCATGGGGGCGGCGCAAGCCTACCTGCTGCTGATCGAGGTACAGTACGAAAGCGGCCTGCCCGAGATCTACCAGTTGCCCCTCACTTTCGTCACGGACGAGGTACTCCGAAAAATTACCGAAAACTGTCCGCCCGCCATCGTGGCCCAGCTCACAGTGGGCTACGACAGCGGATTGCTCGTCGATGCCTATTATACCACTGAGATGCAACGGCTCATGCTGGCGCACTTTGCCGAAGGAGTACCGGTCAAGTTCAAGGGAGGTAGCCTCAACTTCACAACGCACCAGGCCGACAGCTTGCCCGCCCCAGACGACATGAAGGTGAAAATACGTGGTACCTGGCACGAGACCATCATTACCTACAACGAAGCGTACGCCCTCAAACTCTACCGCCGCGTAGAACGCACCGTGCATCCCGATGCGGAGATCACCCAGTTGCTTACCGAGAAGGCGAACTTTGCGCAAATGCTGCCTTACGCCGGTAGTCTCGATTGGAAGGTGGGACGGGAAAACTACAATCTGGGCATCTTGCAGGAAGCTACCGAAGGAAGCGTCACCCTGACAAAATTCATGCAGGAACGTGTCAACAACTACTATGAGCGCGTTCTGTCGCTCGAGTCGGAACGCTGGCCTACCCCACTGCCTTCGCAGGAACTGCTGGTGCCGGTGGTGCATGAGGATATCCCCGACGATTTCCGCGACCTTTTCGGAGGTACCGTTGTCGGCCCTACCCGGCTGTTAGGCGAAAGGCTCGGCGGGTTGCACCTCGCGCTGGCCGCCGTCGACACGCCCGGTTTTGGTGCGGAAGGCTTTTCGCTGCACTACCAGCGCTCGCTCTTTTCGGGCCTGAAATCACTGGTCCGCGAGACGTTCACAATGCAGCAAAAGAGTCTAAAGGCACTGCCGGAGTACGCCCAGTCGGACGCTAAGGCTATGCTCAACCGAAAGGAGGAGATTCTGGCTTTGCTCAAAAAGATTTATGATAAAAAAATCGACGCGACCAAGATCCGCATCCATGGCAACTACAATCTGGATAACGTACTGTTTACCGGCAAAGACCTCGCGATTTGTGAGTTTGGCGGCAACCCTTACCGCAGTTTCAGTGAGCGCCGACTTCGCCGCTCGCCCCTCCGCGACGTGGCCGACATGATTGAGTCGCTGCATTACGTGGCTTACGATAGTTTGCTGTTCAACGATCAGGTGGGGGCCGAAGACAGCGAGCGACTAGCCCCGGCTACCGAACGCTGGATTCAGGCCGCCGTGGGCGTATTTCTGGATGCGTACCTGAATACCGTCAAGGGCAACGACTTCATCCCCAGTGACACGCAGGATTTTAGAGTGCTGCTGCAAACCTTCCTGCTGGAGCAAACGCTTTTCAACCTCAACCACGAATTGACCGAGCATCCCGATCGGGCTATTATCCCGTTACGTATCATGCAATCGATTTTGGGCGATTCATAGACGTAAAATCACAAGACAAAACGATGATCGGAGATGCGCACAAAAGCGCGTCTCCGATTCATGATGTGGTACGGGCTTCCAGCCCGTTTCGGCATTACCCTGGTAATTTCTGAAAAGCCCCTACCCATGGAGATAACCCGGCACCTGGCCACCTACTTTGACATCCTGCCCACCGAAGCCGCCGACTTTGCCAACCTATTCAGGCCCGCATCGCTGAAGAAAAACGAGTACTTCAACCGCGCCGATGCGGCCTGTCACAAGTTGGGCATCGTGACGAGCGGTCACCTCCGCGTGTTCCGCTACGCAGACGGCCGGGACATTACGCAATGGATCGTTTCTCCGGGTGAGCTCGTCACCGATTTGGCGGGTTTTCTGTTCAATAGCCCGTCGCGCTGGAACATCCAAGCCCTGACGCCCACCGAACTGTACGTCATTGACCGCGCGAATTACGAGCGGGCTGCCGAACTACTGCCCGATTGGCCCCGAATCGAAAACCGATTCATCGCCAAGTGTTTCACGACGCTGGAGGAGCGGGTGTTCACCTTCCTGTCTTCCACCGCCGAAGAGCGCTACCAGGCATTTTTTGCCCAAAAGAAAACGTTATTCAACGAAGTACCCCTACACTATCTGGCCTCCATGCTCGGCATGACGCCCGAAACGCTGAGCCGAATCCGGCGCAATACCATTTCTTGATATAGGTCAAGAAAACCCGTTTCCATGATCCTCACCTTTGTAGCGAACCAAAAAAACAAAGATCATGGAAATCAAAACCAAGATAAAAATCGCCGCCTCGCCCGCCAAAGTATGGGCCATCCTTACCGACTTCGAAAAGTACCCCGACTGGAATCCTTTCATTAAAAGCCTTACGGGCAAGCCTCGACCGGGTGAAGCAATTAAAGTGGAACTAGGCGGCATGGAGTTCAAGCCGACGGTACTGGTTTATGACAAAAACCAGGAGTTGCGCTGGTTGGGAAAGTTGTGGATGAAAGGCCTTTTCGACGGCGAGCATCGTTTCTTTTTAACGGAGAACTCTGATGGAGGTACTACCCTGGTGCATTCCGAAAAATTCGCCGGATTGTTGATTCCATTGCTCAAGAAAAAATTACTGACCGAAACCAAGCCAGGATTCGAGGCGATGAATGCGGCGTTGAAGGCGCGGGCTGAACGGTAGGCGCCGACTCACTCCTCCACCTCACTCCGTTTCGCCATTTCGGCGTCGATCAGGTACGCTCCCTTCACCACCAGCCGCTGCCCCGTAAGGTTGACGGGCGTCGTAATCGCCATATCGCCCGATTCAGCGGGAAGCCCGATCTCGACCGGGATGCGGCGGAAAGTGCGGTCTTTTTCCTGAATATAGATAAACCCGTTGGCCCCTTTTCGCACCAGTGCGGCGGGCGGGACGGTGACGGCGGGATGATTGCCGGTTTGGATGTAGGCCGTCACGTACGCACCGGGTAGCAGTGTCTGCTCGCTTTTTTCGTCGCGGATGTGGGCGTGGATGTTCAGCGTCCGGGCGTCGCCCTCCAGCATTCGGCCTACCAGGTGGACGTAGGCTTGCATCGGCGGACCGGTGGGCGGCACAATGCGCACCGACTGCCCTTTTTGGATGGCGGACGCGTCCTGCTCGAAGACGTTGAGCTCGATGTGCATGTGGCTTTTGTCGATCACCTCCAGCAGTACTTCGCCGGGCTTGGTCTCCTTACCCAAATTGATATTCGCAATCGTGATGTACCCATTGACGGGCGACACGATGCGCGCCGCCGGGCTAATGCCGTTGGCTTCCAGCGTCGCGGGCGACAGGCCCAGCAGTTTCATTTTGGCGCTGAGCGCCTGCACGAGCGCCTTGGTGGCGTCGTAGTTGGCCTGGGCTTGTTCATAATTCTTGCGGGCTCCTACGTTCTCGGTGTTCAACGTGCGCTGGCGTTCCAGTTCTTTGCCCAGAAAAACGAGCTGACTGCTGTTTTGCAGATAATCTTGCTGCAACTGAATAAATTCGAAGCTTTCCAGCGTGGCCAAGAGTTCGCCCCGACGAACGCGCTGCCCCGGCAAGGCCTTCACGTAGCGGATGCGCCCGCCGATGGGCGAGCTGATTGTGGCGCGATTTTCGGGTGGTAGGTCCACGCGGCCGTTGGCTTTCACTTCGGCGCTCACCGTTTCGTTTTTGGCGCTTCCCAGCTCGATGCCGATGGCGCGGTATTGCGGCTCGGTGAGCGTAATCTCGTCGACTGCACTGCTATCGACGGCCGTCGGTTTTTCGGCGGTTTTGGATTCAGTTTTGCAGGAAACAGCGACCAGCGTCGAAAGCAAATACAGGCAGGCCGCTGTCGCGCGGGTGAATATTTTCATTGGGATAAAACCAAGGGTAGTAAATCGCTAACGCAATTTTACCTAAATTTATCCGCAAGCCATACGCCCCAGGGCGCTTCGGCGGCATATTTAGATTTATACTAAAAAAGAAAGTAATTCTCTATGAACCTCGACTTAACCGGAAAGACCGCCCTCGTGTGCGGTAGTACCCAAGGCATCGGCCGCGCTTCGGCCGTAGAACTCGCGCTACTCGGCGCCAACGTGACGCTGATGGCCCGTGATGAAACCAAGTTAAAGGCCGTAGCCGACACGCTCGACACCACGCACGGCCAAATCCATCGCTTTGTAGTGGCTGACTTTGCCGACAACGCCGTCGTGCAGCAAGCCATCGAATCGTATTTGCGCCTGGTACCGGACGTGCATATTCTGGTCAACAATACGGGCGGGCCAGCGGGCGGGCCTATCATCGACGCCGAGACGGATCAGTTTCAGCGGGCTTTCCTGATGCACCTGGTCAATAACCAAATCCTGACGCAGGCCGTGGTGCCCGCCATGAAAAGCGCGGGCTTCGGGCGCATCGTCAACATTATCAGTACCTCGGTGAAGCAGCCCATCGCGGGTCTGGGCGTATCGAACACGATCCGGGGTGCGGTGGCCAACTGGGCCAAAACGATGTCGCTGGAACTGGGAAGCTACGGCATCACGGTCAACAACGTGCTGCCGGGCTACACCCGCACGGGCCGCCTCGACGCCGTGCTCAATATGCGCGCCGAAGCCCAGCAAAAAACACCCGCCGATCTGGCCGCGCAAATGGAGTCCGAAATCCCGGTCGGCCGCTTCGCCGAACCCGAGGAAGTAGCCGCCGCCGTGGCCTTTTTGTGCACTCCTGCCGCCGCCAGCATCAGCGGCATCAATATTCCGGTGGATGGGGGGAAAACGGGGAGTATGTAGGAGAGCAGTCGCTCGGTTTTACCGAGTGACGACTATCCCGTAGCCCTCCGGGCGATCCAAAAACAACAACTTAAAGACACATCAATAGTCCAAAACCAAAATCGGACTCGCCGGACTGGCACTGCTCAACCGCCACTCATGCGGTTCGTTCACAAACCCGGCCCGCACCGGGTTTTCGTGGATGTAGTCAATTTTCTGGCGTAGTACATCGGGCGTCCACAGTTCGGTAGCGTGATTGGTTTTTTGCCAGAACGCATACTTCTCATTTTGCCGGATGGTGGCCGCATGGTACTTAAACACCATGTCCATCCAATCTTTCCGTGGTTCCTGTGGATTTTCGAGCAGCAGGTGCAACATACGCTTAGCAGTGAAGCTTTTGAAATCGCGAATCGTATCTGCTAATTCGCCCTCGGCGCGGCGGGCAATCAGGTGCAGGTGGTTGGTCATGATGACGTAGGCGTAAATCTCCAACCCTTTCCGCTGCTGGCAAAACTTCAAACTCTCCACAATTTCGTTGGTGTACGCCGGTCGGGTGAATACATCGACCCAGCCCACGACAGTAAGCGTGAGGTAAAACACGCCATCGCCATAGGTTTTTCTGAGTTCGGACATGGGGTATGGGGGTTTGGTCGTAAAGGTTGAACTTGGCGTTAGTGGGGCTAGTAGACCGCCCGGAGGGCTAACGATAGTCGTCACTCGGCGGAGCCGAGCGACAGCGCCTCCAACCGCATCTTCATCCCCTCATGCGTCGCCACAAACCCCAGCGCCTCATAAAACCGAATGGCGTCCGGGCGTTGCTTGTCTGTGGTGAGCTGTACAAGGTGACAGCCTTTGCTTCTGGCCCGGTCGAGGACGTAGTCAAAAACAGCTGTGCCGATGCCCTGGCCGCGGGATCGGGAGCAGGTGCGCACGGCTTCGATTTGGGCGCGTAATCCGCCTTGGTGGGTAAGGTACTGGATGAAAGTCAGGTGAAACGTGGCGACGAGTTTGCCATTTAACTCCACCACCGTCAGTTCCTGATTAGGGTCGGCAGTTATCTTTTCAAAGGCCCTAACACACACCTTCGGTACTACGTCACCAACTTGCTCCCGCGTTGAACCTAAGGTATCGTCCGCCAACATTTGAACGATGCCTGGTAAGTCAACTTCGGTCGCTAATCGGAAATTTAAGATAGGTTTCATCATGACTGCCGTGTTTGAAATGCTCTGTTGCCTTCGCCTAAGGTAGTTTGTTCAAAAATTAAGTCTCGATAACATCATTATAAAACCATTTCAGGTCTCAAGCCCTAGCCGACTAGAGTGCAGGAGATTTTGGCATTTTTGTGCTAGTGAACCGCCCGGAGGGCTAACGATAGTCGTCACCGGGCGGCGTTCCGTTCGGCGGAGCCGAGCGACAGCGCTAGCTTGGGTAAAGGTAGTTCCGGCCAGCATTAGAGATAATATGAAATGTCTTTGCGTTTTCATCAAATGAGGTTTTTACAAAAAAACAGAATCACAATTTTAGAAAAACTTTGAGACTTTTTGTCTTTCCCGAGGTTAACGCTCTATGCCCACACTTTCGGAAAGCCGCTCGCTTCGGTACTTCTCCTTTTTTTACCTGTACGTCATGCAGGGGATTCCCTCGGGGTTTGCCCTCATGGCAGTGACCAACTACCTGGCCGCCGAAGGGCTGGACGCCCGCGCCATCGCTACCTTCGGAGCGGTGATCGGCTTGCCCTGGGGCGTCAAATTCTTGTGGGGACCGCTGGTGGACCGCTACCAACACTCGGCCATGGGCCGACGGCGTCCGTGGGTACTTGCGTCGCAGTGCCTGGCCTTTCTGGCATCCTTCACGCTGCTACTCACCCATGATCCCGTGGCGGATTTCGACCTGCTGATGTGGGCCTTCGTGTTCCACGGCGTGTTTGCTTCCCTGCAAGATGTGAGCGTCGATGCGCTGGCCATCACGGTGGTGCCGCTGCCCGAACGCGGCCGGGCCAACGCCGTCATGAAAGGCGGCATGGTTACCGGCCAGGCCATCGGGGCGGCCGGGCTGGCGCTACTCTTACGGCATGGCGGTTTTCAAACCGCCGCCTTGGTGCAGTCGGGATTACTGCTAAGCATGACGGTACTCACGTTTTTCATCCGCGAGCAACCGGGTGATGCGCTGCTGGCCTTCCGCCGCGTGGCGCGACAAACGGAGTCGGTCGTGCACAGCACTTTCGTGACATTGCTGCGGGAGTTGGTAGGCGCGCTGCTGACGCGCCAAAGTTTGCTTTTGTTCTTTGCCGTTGCGGCCGTTTTTATGAGCGAGCGGCTTTTTCAGCGCGTGTACTTCCTGCACCTCATCCAAAAATCAGGCTGGAGCGACACCTCGGTTTCGGTGCTGAGCGGTACCTACGGTGCGGTGGTGGCCATAGGTCTGGCGCTGGTCGGCGGCTGGCTGTCGGACCGGCTGGGCGCGCGCCGGATGCTGCTGGTTGTGGCGGTGGCGACGGGCCTCTTGCACGCGGGCTTTTCGGCGGCTGAGCCGCTTTGGGCCGACACCCGCATCGCCACCACGGCGGTAATCGTCCGTCAGACGTTCGAACCGATCTTCAGCATCGCCGCTCTGCCTGCCCTGATGAGCCTGTGCCGCCTAAAAGTCGCCGGGGCGCAATTTGCCTTTTATATGGCGCTCAGCAATCAGGCCGATATCGTGGGAATTTATTTATCCGGGCCGCTGTACACCCACTTTTCCGCACCCGTGGTGGGCGTAGGCTGTGGGTTGGTGATGCTGGCGGCAGCGGGGCTGATTGGGGTGGCAGGGCGGGCGGCTTTTCGAGAGACTCGGTGAAATGATTTCATGCGCGTAACTCATGGAAGTTTTTAATTTCCTCCATATCGGCGTGAGTGCTATCTGTGTGGGACCAAGTCCGTCGGGGACCAACCCAGCCTATTGTACGTACAGACAACGCTTAGTACATTTACAGAAACTCCTCGACCCTCATGGAAAGCAACGACCCGATCGAAGCCTTCTTGACATTCCTGAACGCCATCTTCAAGATGAAAAAGGGCGCTTCGGACTACTTACGCGACCATGTCGTAGTGGAGTATCAAGCCAAAGGCGTATCGTTATTACCCGTGGGCAAGGTCCCCAAGGATTTATATTTTATTCACGAAGGACTCGTCAGAGGTCATTTCCGCAACGAACGGGGGAAAGACGTTACGGGATGGTTCGCGATGGAATCCAGCATGATCTATACGCCACACAACTTTCGTACCCAGACCCCCGCGCGGCAAAACGTCGAGATTCTGGAAGATTCTACTCTGGTTTCTTTGCCTTACGAAGCCCTCGACCAGATGTACATGCTGCACATTGGCACGCGGATGATCGGTCAAATCCTTTCGGAACAGCAGGTAACGTACCTGGCCGAGCGCCTGTGGCAGGAACGCGCCATGAGTGCGGTCGAGCGCTACTGGGATTTTATGGAAAAGTACCCCGGCTTACACGAGCGCGTACGGGCCAACTACATCGCTTCCTTCCTGGACATGACGCCCGAAACCTACAGCCGCATCCAAAGCGGTAGCATCCAGCGAAAAAAATCGGTAACAACTTCTTCACCGAAAGACAAGCCTCGGCGCTGAAAGCCTCTCTTCTCGTCAGTTTTCTGGCCGATCTCCGAAAGGTCAGCCAGCGGCTTTTTATGCCTTATTTTGTTGAAAAACCAGACTCAATCGTCTTGAAGGGTAATTTGGTCGGCTTGTACTTGATATAGTTCAAGTTAAAAATTGATTTACATCAAGTGGAGAATTGATTTAGATCAAGTGAATCATAGCCCTGAGAGCCTTTACTTTGAATCGTAAGGTTTTTGATAAGGCAGACGTCACTTGGATACTTTGAACAAAGAGCCTTTCTGAGGACAAAAACTAAAATTCTTCTTCCACCAAAATCGCTAATACAGCAATAGTCCAGAAAAAGCAAAATAGAAACAATGACCTCCCTCGATATATCGACGCAGGTTTAAGCTTTGCCAGCTTAGTAGGTAAAAAAAATTAAAACACAACCAGCTATTTTATTACTCATTTTTATATGAAAAAAATAATCTGCCTTTTCTGTTCTTTGGGACTGGTATTCGCCATGTCTTGCCAAAGAGAAAGAGATGTTATCGACGCGGGGATACAGCCCCAAGACATCAGCACTGATGTCACGACTGCTACTACAGCCGATCACTACGGTAAAATCACCGAGAAGGACTTCGACGTACTTCACGGTAGAATGACCGACTTCTACCTCATTCTCAAAAAGATGTATGCCGATGAAAAGGTTGTTTCTGAGGTAAATGATTTTGTTGGAGTGGGCTTTTACGCAGATGAGAGCATTGTACTCAAGGACTTGTTCAGTCCAGAAACAAGCCCATGGTTGAAGAACGCTCGTCTGTCAGGCTACGGCAACTTCAAAGAAGCCTTTGACAAAGAGTTTGAAAAGCAAGCGAACAACAGCGCTCGATTGAGGACGAGCAGCGAAGGTTTCACAGAATACTTGGTTAAGAATGGGGTTTCAATATACTTCCCGTACTCTGAAAATCACTTGGGTAAAAAGTATGACGAAATTACAATTGTTATGCCTCCTAAGGAAGACGTAAACTCAGCAATGGGTATCCGTTTGGAAAAGTGCGGGAATGAAATCTGTGAAGAGAAAGTACTAGTAGATGACAACTAGGCCATTAATCATCCTACGCACGTAATCTATGCAGGTGGGGCAGGTGTACAAAAAGACTACACGAGCAATCTGAAAAACGCTAGAACTAACTTTGTTAGCACTGTATATGTAGGGGCTATACGTGTAAGCAAGCACTACGATGCCTTTTTAAGCTCATCTGGAAATGGAGGTGGTTCTGAAATCGTAATTTTTCGGGCAAGCGGTTATCTTACGGCTGATACGAATTACCAGATAACAACTACCGCGGATCAGGTAAACAAACTAGTCACGAGGGGGCAGATCAACCGCTGTGATCCTGTAATAATCAACGCTGTTTGGGATTTGGATTGGAAAGTAGATAACCTAGAACAGGTTTTTGGTATCTACGAAGATGATGACGTAGGTGAAGTAAAGTACACTGGTAGTGTATCCACAACTGTTAAGGTAAGTGGCCAAACTCAGACTTCTAACGTTGGTTATGAGATAAAGAAAAAGAGCCAAGACGCCATCATTAGGCATTGGAAAATAAGCCGTGCGAGTTTTTTCACAGCAAACGCCAACAATCAAGGATGGGGTACGCACTCTTCCATTGGTGGACTTTCCGGAGGTCCTTGGCCCGCATGGGATGGAAGCGTAACTAGTTGTGGGGGTGCGGATGTGTCGTACGTTTTACCAACAATTGACCAAAACCAGTAAATTTGTCTTATATAGCAAAGTTTACAGCCAGCCTTGCAAGGTTAGTGGTAAGCTTTGCTTACAAAAAAATGATATGATGAAAAACATAATCTCTGTTTTCGTTTTAATTGTGTTGGCCTCAAGCGTAAGTGTAGCCCAGCAGCAAGGCAAGAGTGACCGAATTGGGTTCGGCATTAGCCAGATCACGCT
This sequence comes from uncultured Cytophagales bacterium, assembly GCA_963803495.1. Lineage (GTDB taxonomy): Bacteria > Bacteroidota > Bacteroidia > Cytophagales > Spirosomataceae > Persicitalea. Next base: position 3,428,759 of record CAWDMP010000002.1, on the reverse strand, counting down.
TGACCTGCCCGACGATGTCACTTTCTTACCCAAGGTTTCGTACCAGCATAAGTTTAGCAATCGCCTTTTCGCTTCGGCGGACTTAGGCTACTTAAGCTACCACTCGATAGACAACGAGTACTCGCAAATACCACGCATCCGTCGTAGACTAACACTCGACCTAGCGGGCAAGTTTTCCCTGGTGAAGTACCGTGATAACCACCTCCGGCTGGCATTCGGACCTTCGGCTTGGCGTCGTGACGATCTGGTTGTCGAACATATCAGGCTCGAAAACGGTCAAGTCACTTCTTACGATCTCGTTAAAAACCGGGATTGGAATCTAGGCTACAACGCGGGCATCGAGTTGGATATCAACCTTTCGCGGCGATTGTCGGTCATGGGAAACTTCCAGATCGCCAACTTGGGCCGCTCGGGCTGGAGCAATATGATCGGCGTAACGGGATTGTACCGTTTAAGATAGAAAACGAGTTCCCCTTTTTCTTGCCACAAGCCAGAATGCTTCGGAATCCCCTTCCGAAACGTTCTGGCTTGTTTGGTGTTTAAAGGGTACTACTCCGCTCCTACACAAGCGGCAATAAACCACTACTTTTGCAGTTAATTCTGGAAGGTTAGGTCAGAAATTGGTAGCTTTCGACCACAACCCCCCTTCGGCAGCAGTCAACCACAGCAATATGTTCAAGCATTATCTCAAAATCATCGCGGGCGCGGCCTTGCTGTGGGCGCTGAGCGTCCAGCCCGGCGAAGCGCAACGCCGCAACCGTACCAATAAAGACAAGGAAAAAGAAACCCCGGCCGAGGCGGCGCAGATCGTGCCTGCCCAGCGGTTGGAAGAGGAAGGCATGGCCGTGGAGGGCATGAAGTATATGATGATGGACGAGCCCAGCCGCGCCCTGCCCGTTTTCGAAAAACTGGTGGCGGCGCAACCAGCCGATGCCGCCGGACATTTCATGCTCGCTTCGGCGCTGCTCAAACTCGATCGCCCGCTCGACGCCCTGCCCCACGCCAAGCTGGCCTACGAAACCGACGCCGCCAACCCCTATTACGCCCAACAGCTGACGGAGATTTATACCAAACAAAAAAAGTACGGCGAGGCGGCCAAGCTGTACGAGGTGATGGTCCGCCAAAATCCAAGCAACGTGCAGTTCGGGCTGGAACTGGCGGCGATGTACGTGTTCAGCGACCAGTTCGACAAGGCCATCGCGACCTACGACCGCCTGGAAAAAACCATCGGCGTGACCGAGGAGATCACGCATCAGAAAGAGCAGCTTTATCTCCGCGACAACAAAGTCGGCAAAGCCATCGCCGAAGCCGAAAGGCTTATCGAAGCTGAGCCCGCCGAACTGGCTTTCCGCATCGAACTGGCCGAACTGCTGATCGCTAACGACCGCATCGACGATGCCGTAGCCCCTTTGCAGGAAGCCTTGCGGCTCAATCCCGACGAAGCCCAGGCTCATGTACTGCTGGCCGACATTTACCGCCGCAAAGGCGACATCGAGAATACTAACAAAGAGCTACGCGTGGTGTTTGGCAATCCTAACCTCGATGCCGAGCCCAAAGTGCGCGTACTGACGGGGTACCTGTCGATGCTCAAAACTGAAAAAGACCAGGAAGACGCCATGAACCTGGCGAAGCAACTCGTCGACACCCACCCCAACGAGGCCCGCGCCCTGGTACTCTACGGCGACCTGCTGGTAAAGCGCGACCGCAAAGCCGAAGCCCGCGACGCTTACGCCCGCGCCGCCCGGCTCAATAGCAGTATCTATGAGGTTTGGGGCGCGGTACTGCAACTCGACGGTGAACTCAACCAAATCGATAGCTTGCTACTACACTCCGAATTGGCGCTGGAAGTGTTTCCCAATCAAGGCATGATCTGGTACTCTAACGGCTCGGCGCAACTGGTGAAGAAAAACTACAAGCGGGCCGTATCGGCGCTGGAAGAGAGCCGTCGCCTGATCGACGCGCCCGAAATGAAGGTACTCATTGAGTCCCAACTTGGTGACGCCTACAATGGCCTGGGCGACAACGCCAAGTCTGACGCCGCCTACGAAGCAGTGCTGAAAGTCGACCCCGACAACGATCACGCCCTGAATAATTATAGCTATTTCCTATCGCTCAGGAAAGAGAAGCTGGACCTTGCGCTGCAGCTTTCGGAGCGGCTGGTACTGAAGCATCCTAACGATCCGACATTCCTGGATACCCACGCCTGGGTACTGTACGTCAAGAAAGATTATAAAAAAGCCCGACAGTTCTTGGAGAAAGCCGTGCAGGCCCCGCAAGGCGTGAGCGGCACCGTTGTGGAGCACTATGGCGACGTGCTGGCCCAGCTCGGTGAGCGCGAGAAGGCGCTCGAACAATGGAAAAAGGCCAAGGCCATGGGCGAAACCAGCGATTTGCTCGACAAAAAAATCTCTACCGGTACCGTTCATGAACAGTAAAAGTATTATCTGGTTGCTCGTCGGAACGCTGTTGGTCAGCTTGCCTGGCTGTAAGAAAAAACGCGCCGAACAGAACAAAGAAGAGATCGCTATTACTACCGATTCTGCGCCGATCGATTCGGCGGTGGTGGGCTTGGTACCTTTCGATGAGCAGGCGAATGATTTTGAGATTCAGGAAGTCGAGTTCGACTACCTCACCACCAAGTCCAAGTTTTCCTTTAAAAACAAGCGCGAAGATCTCGACAACGCCAATATCAATTTACGGGTCAAAAAAGACAGCCTGATTTGGTTTTCGGTGACGGCTTTTGGCTTCGAAGTAGCCCGTGGGCTTATTTCGCCGCGCGAGATTACGGTTCTGGACAAATTTCACAAAGACTACTACACCTACGACTACACCGAACTGAGTCGTCGTTTTCAGTTCGACCTGAGCTACCCGCTATTGCAGTCGCTCATCGTCGGCAATCTGCCCGCGCCGCGCCGCGCTAACCAGCCGCTCTACCGCAAGGACGGTGCGATTCTGCTCCGGCAGATTTCCGAACGGCTGACGCTCGACAACTACATCGGCGAAAGCAGCGGTAAACTCGAGCGGGTACTGGCTACGCAGCCTTTCTCCCTGAAAACCCTTAAACTCAATTACTCCGATCTCAAAAACCTGAACGGGTACCTCTTCCCCTACGCCACCGACATCCGCCTCGACTCGCGCTCCGGCCCCGACCAGCCCTCCGAACCCACAGAAATCAAAATCAAACACAGCCGCGTGGAAACCACCAGTACCAATCCCGGCTTTCCCTTTGCCATTCCTGGTAGCTACGAGCGCCGGTAGGCGAAAGGCAGTGCATCGTTCCAGATTCATCACGACAAATTGTACCTTTGCGAAAAGTGAGCGGCGAGCCTGTCCCGTCCCTGTCCCAGGAGTTTATGCGTTTTCAGAAAGTACTTTATAAAATCATGGCCCTGTCGCTGTTGTTGGCGTTGGGTTTTGGCCCGGAGGCACTCGCCCAAAAAAGCCGGCAGCAACTCGAAAAAGAAAAGCGCGAGAACGCCGCCAAAGTTAAGGGGATCCAGAAAATCCTGAATCAGACCTCCTCCCAGCGCAAAGTGAGCCTGGGTCAGTTGCAAGCACTCAACCAGCAGGTAAGTACCCAAAAAAAGCAAATCAACCTCCTTACTGACGACCTCGGTCTGCTTCGGCGTGAACTGAACACGCTCGAAAAAGCCCGCCAGGAGCTTGCTGCCGACCTCGCCAAGCTCAAAAAAGAGTACGGCCAGATGATCTATGAGGCCTCTAAGCGCAATACGTACCTCAGTCAGTTGGTATTTTTGTTTTCGGCGACCAACTTCAACCAGTTGGTGATGCGCTACAAGTACCTGCAGCAGTATACCGAGGCGCGGCAGGGGCAGGTGCGGCAGATGGAAAAAGTACGGGATGAGTTGGTAGCAAAGCAAGAAAAGATTACGGTTAAGCAAAAACAACAGCAGACCGTGCTGGCCAATCGGCAGCAGGAAGCCCAAAAACTGGTGGTATTGCAAACCAAGCAGGACGAGGTAGTTAAAGAGCTTTCGCAAAAAGAAGCCGAGCTACGCGCCGAGCTGGTCGCCAACCGCCGCGCCGCCGCCACGCTGGAAGCCAACTTGCGCCGCCTGATTCAGCGCGAAATTCAGGAACGCCGCGAGCGGGAGCGCCGCGAACGCCTGGCCCGTGAAAAAGCCGAGCGCGAGCGCAAGGCCCGGCAGAAAGCCGCCCGCGACGAAGCGCTGGCCGCGGGCAAAGCGCCGCCGCCAGCAGAAGAACCAATTGAAAAGCCCGACGTGGTCGTCAATGCGGGGGGTATGACCGACGAGGAGGTCTCGCTGGCGTCGTCGTTCAAGGCATCGCAGGCCCGGTTGCCCTGGCCCGCGCAAGGCTTCGTGTCCGACCACTTCGGCCGCAAGGAACACGCCGTGTTAAAAGGCGTGATTGTAGATAACCTGGGCGTCGATATTCAAACCAGTTCGGGCGCGCCCGTCCGGACGGTGTACGACGGTACCGTGCTGGACGTGACCAACATGCCGGGCATGAGCAACGTCGTGGCGATTCAGCACGGCGAGTACATGACCGTGTACGCCAAAATGGCGAGCGTATCGGTGCGGGTTGGACAGAAGGTCAAAGCCCGCGACAACATCGGTACCGTCGCCGCCGACAACGAAGGTACTTCGGCTTTGCAGTTCCAGATTTGGCGTAACACCACTCGGCTGAATCCCGAGCAGTGGCTTTTGCGGCGGTAGTTATTCAATGAATAATTAAAAATGAATAGTGAATAATGAACAACGAACCGTGCGGGCAGTCCCGGATTGCTAATACTTGACCCTCCTGCTTTTTTTAAAAAAATTTATCCTATCCCTCCCCATTATTCATTTTTAACTGTTCACTATTCATTGAATAACGACATCAAGCGCGTCACGACGCACATCATCCAGGAAATGAAAACGCGGGGCGAGAAAATCTCCTGCCTCACTGCCTACGACTACTCGATGGGCGGCATCGTGGACGCCGCCGGGGTGGAGCTGATCCTGGTCGGCGACTCGGCCTCCAACGTCATGGCGGGCCACGAAACGACCCTGCCCATCACACTCGACCAGATGATCTACCACGCGGCATCGGTCGTGCGGGGCGTCAAGCGGGCGCTGGTGGTCGTGGATTTGCCATTTGGCTCGTACCAGGGCAACTCGGAGGAAGCCCTGCGCTCGGCCATCCGCATCATGAAAGAATCGGGCGCCCACGCCGTGAAGCTGGAAGGCGGCGCGGAGGTGCAGGAGTCCATCACGCGCATCCTGAGCGCGGGCGTACCCGTGATGGGGCACCTGGGCCTGACGCCGCAGTCGATCTATAAGTTTGGTACCTACACGGTGCGGGCGAGGGAAGAAGAAGAGGCGCAAAAGCTACTCGACGACGCCAAGCTACTGGATGAAATCGGCTGCTTCGCGGTAGTACTAGAAAAGATTCCTTCGGCCCTAACTAAGCAAGCCTCCGAAAGCATCACCATCCCGACCATCGGCATCGGCGCCGGTCCCCATGCCGACGGGCAGATTTTGGTGTTGCATGATATGCTGGGAATCAATAAAGAATTCAAACCAAGATTTCTTAGAAGATATGCTGACCTGGCCGATACCATGCAACAGGCTATAGCGGCTTATGTGAACGACGTGAAGAGCGAGTCGTTTCCGAATGAGAAGGAGTCCTATTAATTTTTCTAAGATGCTTTGCCAAACATAATACTACTTATACAACAGAGCATATGCTACTGATTTCAGTATACACTTAATCAGTAAATGTATGTACATTAGCCTCTTACAGAGAAATAAAAAAAGTCGCATTTCCCTTCCCTTCAAACGAAAGGTCGTGGAATCCTACCGGGCCGGATTAGTCACGCCCGACGAGTTCGAGCGATCGCTGCGCATCTCGAAGAATGAGCTGCGCAGTCTGAACCGCTGGTATTTCAAGCACAAACTGTCGCGTTACACGTATCCATCTAACTTCCGTAGGATCATGAAAAAGAAAACTGATATGGAGTACCTGAGGGCTTTGGAGAGACGCCTTCAGGATACCGAAAAGGAAAACAAGATGCTAAGGCTCAAAGCGGAAGCCTACGAGATCGTCATCGAGATTGCTGAGGAACAATATAACATTCCAATCCGAAAAAAGCCTGGAGCCAGGCAACTGAGAGGCTGACCCGCCGCTACCCACTAGTGGGTATGGGACAGCTCTGTGGGTTGTTTGGCTTGACAAGACAGGCTTGGTACGCGGCTACCAGGCGACAGGAGAAAAAGTGCTTCCAGCAGGACCTGATTCTCTCGGAGGTGCGCCGATTGCGCAAGCAGATTCCCGGCTTGGGGACTGCCAAGCTGCATGAGATGATGAATGCTTTTCTTGAAGGCCACCGCATCAAACTGGGTCGAGACAAGCTGCATAACCTATTGAAGGAGAACGGTTTGCTAGTCAAGAGAAAAGGCACCAGAATACGAACGACGGACTCTGACCATTGTTACCGGAAGTACCCGAACCGCGTGAAGAATCTTATTCCTGAAAGACCTAACCAGATGTGGGTGAGCGACATCACTTACTTCCCATTAGGTTCCCATTTTGCTTACCTGACGGTAGTTCTGGATGCCTACTCGCGGAAAATCGTGGGCTGGTCGTTGCAAAAAACGCTGGAAGCGAAAGGTTCACTGCAAGCACTAGATATGGCTCTGGTTCAGCGCGGGAAATGCGGAAAATCGCTCGTCCATCACTCTGATCGAGGTGTGCAGTATTGCTCCTGGATGTACGTTAACCGCCTGCGCGACGCACAAATCGGTATCAGTATGACGGAATCGGGTGACCCGAATGAAAACGCGATGGCTGAGCGAGTTCTTCGTACCTTAAAGGAGGACTTCCAACTTAGCGGGTTTATGAATTTTGATAGGGCGATGGTATCAGTAACCCAAGCAATCCAAGCTTATAACAGCCTGCGACCACACGCTTCGCTGGACTATCTGACACCGGATCAGGCCCATAAAAGGCGCGGCGGGTTTGAATTGAAGTGGTATCCCTATAAAAAAGTCCGTTACGGAAATGTCCAATATGCCGCTGAGAATCAGCCCCCACCCCAGCCTGTCAACTCATTTTAGTAGCATACGGCGATAAAGATCACTTAGGTGGAAAACCATCATAGACTTTCCCCCGATGCAAGATCCGCATGATAATCAAGTATATGATGCAGCTATTGAATGCCGATCCTGTAATCCCGTACCCAAATGTGGCAGAAGCTACGATTTCGCTTTTGTTTTTCGCCCCATTCGGCGGTTGAATTCTTCGGCGGGAATCGTGGGTTCGTTGGCTTTCAGATCATCTTCCATGAGTTGAACCATAAAATAGTCCTCCAACTCCTCGTTGTCGATGATGGCGAGAATCCGGTCGACCTCGTCGGGCGTCCAGCTTGCGCGTTTCTTTTTGGCGGAAAAATTGGTAGGCGGCATACCCAGCTTCTCGGCCAGATATACGTTCTTGTACCCGGATGCCTCGATTAGCGTACTCATACTCTTGCAGAGGCTCATGTAATTTTGAACTATTTCACGCATAGGAAAAGGCTTATGTGCATATAGTAGCTATCTTTACACGACAAATATGCAAAGAAATATCCATTTAGAGACGATATAAATTTATTTGACATTCTAATCATGGCCAAAAAAGCCTTTCAAGTCATATACGAAGATAACCACCTCCTTATCGTCAACAAACGCTCCGGTGTACTGGTACAGGGCGATAAAACGGGCGATACCAGCCTGCTGGAGTTGCTGAAAACTTACATTGGTGAAAAGTACGACAAGCCCGGCGCGGTGTTTCTGGGTACCGTCCACCGCATCGACCGCCCCGTGAGCGGATTGGTGGTATTTGCGCGTACTTCCAAGGCGCTGGAACGCATGAATGAGCTATTCCGCAAGCGCGATGTGCAGAAGACCTACTGGGCTATTGTGCAACGCCGCCCGAAGCAGTCGAAGGGCAAGCTGGTGCATTGGCTCATCAAGGATGAGCGCCGCAACGTCACGACGGCCTACGACGAAGAGGTACCCGGCAGCCAACGCGCCGAGCTAACCTACCGCGTACTGGGCGAAATCAATAAGTTTTACCTGCTGGAAGTGTCGCCGATTACAGGACGGCCGCACCAGATTAGGGTGCAGTTGGCCAGCATGGGAAGCCCGATTCGGGGCGACGTGAAGTATGGTTACGCCAAGCCCAACGAAGACGCCAGCATCAACCTGCACGCCCGGCGGCTGTACTTCGAGCATCCGGTAAAAAAAGAGCCGATGATCATAAAAGCGGGCCTGCCGCTCGATGCTTTCTGGGAAGAGTTTCTGCCTTTCGACACCGAAGTCGTGGACCTAGACAAGTTGCAGTACCTGCATGAGTAGCATGTGGGAGAAACTGAAACTTCGCTGGGATGTCAAGAGCGGCTGGGATGTGGCCGTAATCCTTATGGTATTCGCCTGCACGGGTTTTTCGGTGATGTACCTCAAGCGCTGGCTGTACGGGTGTATAGGCTTGGATGCGAGTACTTCGGTCTGGCTGCGGTGGGGCGTGGCTATTGTCGTGATTTTGCCGCTGTACCAGGTGATACTGCTAATATGGGGCTGGGTTTGGGGGAAGTTCGACTTCTTCTGGCGGTTCGAGAAAAAAATGATAGCCCGACTGAGCGGGCTATTCAAGGGGAGTAGGAATTGAGAAAACAGGCTAAGCAACGTCGGTAGAAGAAGCGATGTCGATCAACATACGACCTGCTACTTTTTCCACCATGTTGAATACGCCCTGGATTGCGCCAAAAACCACGCATAAGGGCAGAATGACGGGCATGAAGATGAACCACTGCAGGGCCATCGCGACGTTTAATTTTTTCATAAGGGGTGTCTTCATTTTTAACGATAGGTTTGGGTAATTCTAGGGGTAGTTTGTTCTTCTTGAATTGAGTAGATCAACAGTCGTGCCAAAAGACCGTGAAATACCGGGCACTACGATAATATGTTTAATATTAAACTATCTGAGATTAATACTATAACCGAAAGTATCTACTTCTTGTTGCAAAATACGAAAGAAATATACGTTGATTCGAGTCCGTAATTGTTAATTTGTTCAATTTACCTTAAACAAACCATTCTTGAGTACCCAAAGCTTCCTGGCCGCGAACTCTACTGCTTCCGGCAACGACTCCGCCGAAATGAATACATGAAGCCATAAATATAATCATTAAAACCAGAATGACCACTTCCGACATCATACATTTGCTACCCGATTCGATTGCCAACCAAATTGCGGCCGGGGAGGTAGTGCAGCGGCCGGCTTCGGTGGTGAAGGAGTTGCTCGAAAACGCCATAGACGCTCAGGCTCGCAGTGTACAAGTGATCATCCGGGATGCGGGCAAGACGCTCATCCAGATCATCGACGACGGCTCGGGCATGTCCGAGACCGACGCCCGCATGTCGTTCGAGCGCCACGCTACCTCCAAGATTCGCAATTCCGACGATCTGTTCAAGATCAAGACGATGGGGTTTCGGGGCGAGGCGCTGGCCTCCATCGCCGCCGTGGCGCAGGTGGAGCAGCGCACCCGCCGCGCCGCCGACGAAATCGGCACCATGATCCGTATCGAAGGTTCGGAGGTCAAGACCCAGGAGTCGGTCGCGACGCTGCCCGGTACCAACTTGCTGGTCAAGAATCTCTTTTTCAATGTACCGGCTCGGCGCAATTTCCTGAAATCCAACTCCGTCGAGATGCGCCATGTGCTCGACGAATTTCAGCGCGTGGCGCTGGCGCATCCCGAAGTAGGCTTTTCGCTTTACCACAACGACGTGGAGGTATTCAACCTCTACGCGGGCAAGCTCGTCCGCCGCATTGTGGATATGTTTGGCAAAAACTACCGGGAGCAGTTGGTTTTTTGTCAGGAAGATACCAGCTACATCAGCGTGCGGGGCTACATCGGCAAGCCCGAATTCGCGCGCAAGACGCGTGGCGAGCAGTACTTTTTTGTCAATGAGCGATTCATCAAGCACAGCTACCTGCACCACGCCATCATCAGCGCCTACGAAGGTACCCTACCCGAAGGCAGCCATCCGTTCTACGTGCTGTTCATCGAGATCGACCCTTCGCACGTCGACATCAACATTCACCCCACCAAAACCGAAATCAAGTTCGACGACGAGCGGGCGGTCTACGCCATCATTATGGCCGCTGTGCGCAAAGCCGTGGGCGTGTACAATCTCGCCCCGCCGCTCGATTTCGAGGACAACGTCAATTTCCTGAACCAATCGCCGCGCCCACCACAAGATGCGCCCACGCCCCGGCCCGTGCAACCCGACTGGGCATCACCGCCGCGCGAAAGCAGCGGCAGCAAGCGACAGGCGGGCAACCTGACCAACTGGAATAAACTATTCGAGGGACTCAAAAGTCCCGACGAGGCGGCCCGGCAACAGGCAGCCATCGAACTCGACCAGGTAGTGAGCCGCGCGGCCATCGTACCAGCAGCAGGCCGTGACGGTGGCCAGCAAAATCAATCGCCTGACCCCGATGCCGTATCGGCTCCTCAGCAGGACGATGTACTCTTGCAGCTCCACAACCGCTACATCCTGTCGCAGGTAAAAGAGGGTGTGTTACTGGTCGACCAGAAGGCGGCCTACGAGCGCATCCTGTACGAGCGCTACCGGCAGATGCTCGACAAGCGTAATGGCTCCTGCCAGCAGTTGCTTTTTCCGCAGACGGTTCGGCTGTCGCCCGCCGACATGCAGCTCGTACGTGAAACAACCGACGAAATCAGGGGGCTGGGTTTCGAGTTCGATGAGTTAGGGCCAAACGAATTGGTGGTGCGGGGTGTACCGGCCGACCTGCCCAACGAAAGCGAGCAGGACCTGTTCGAGGAGTTGGTCGAGCAACTCAAGAAAAGCTACGCCGATCTCAAACTCAACAAACCCGACAGCTTGGCGCGCGCCCTGGCGCGAAGGTTCGCCTCGCGCTACGTGGTGCGGCTATCACCGGTCGAGCTCAGGACGCTGACCGATCAGCTTTTCTCCTCGCCCGACCCCAACCGGACGCCGGGCGGCGACCCGATTATCGTGATGCTCACCCTGGACCGGCTGAGTGCTCTGTTCAAATAAGGTCGGTAAGAAACGAAAAGGGGCCTTGTGCCGTTGAAAGTTTTGCATTAGCTATGTTTAAGTATCCTACCGGTGTTCTGCCCAAATCAGCGGAACCGATTTATAGTATCTTTTGATGTTCCGACTTACCCCCATTGTTCGTAATCTACTGATTCTGAATATCGTATTTTTCTTTCTGGATCACTATGTACTCCCCTTGACGCCTAACTTCGCGTTGCATTCGGTATTTTCGCCGGCATTCCTGCCTTTCCAGTTTGTGACGTACATGTTTTTGCACGGCAGTTTCGGGCACATTTTTAGTAACATGTTCGGGTTGATCATATTCGGTCCAATGCTCGAAAACGCGTGGGGGCCCAAGCGTTTTCTGATTTTTTACTTCGTGACGGGCATCGGGGCCGGGCTGCTGTTCGCCGCCATCGGGTACTTCGAGATGTCGAGCCTGCGCGATGCGGTGTCGACCTACCTACAGTACCCTTCGCCGGACGCTTTCGCGGATTTCCTGAGCAAGCACGCCGAGGGTTTCTACCGGGGCAACCTCGATTTTGTGAATAGTTTCGAAGAAAATGCCAAAAATCCCAACTATCTGGCCGAGAGTACTAACTTTGTAAGAAGCTTTTACGAACAACAGGTCAACGTACCGATGGTAGGAGCTTCAGGCGCTATTTTTGGTATCCTGATGGCCTTTGGTTTGCTTTTTCCCAATACTGAGTTGTTCCTGCTTTTTGTACCGTTCCCTATAAAAGCGAAGTATTTCGTAGCCTTTTACGGACTTTACGAGTTGTATCAGGGTATTCAAAACGTGCAGAGCGACAACGTGGCGCACTTTGCCCACATCGGCGGGATGCTGTTCGCATTCATATTATTAAAAATGTGGGGAGCGGAGAAGAATAAGTTTTATTAGATCAGGCGTTAGGTTATTAGGTATTAGGTTATTAGGTACGCTTTATCGCTGGAAACCCTATAAACTCTGATAAATTTTCAAATTTGAAAAAACCTAACAACCTAACAACCTAACACCTAAATAATGAGTGGTATTTTTGACGATTTCAAGCGGGAATTCAGCAAAACCGACAACACGCTGGTCAGGCTCATCCTGATCAACGTGGTGGTGTTTCTGAGCCTGCTATTGGTGAAGGTGATTTTTACGCTCGGGCAATCGTCCGAAGCGTACGTATGGCTCGTGGATATGCTGCGGCTGCCCGCTTCGCCCCGCGAGTTCATCTTCAAGCCCTGGACGATCATCACCTATTTCTTCACGCACGAAGAAATTTTCCATATCCTTTTTAACATGCTGTTCCTGTACTGGTTTGGCAAGCTGGTAGACGAGTACCTGGGCTCCCGGCGATTGGTGGCGCTGTATGTACTGGGCGGCATTGCCGGAGGCCTGGCCTACATGGCGATCTACAATCTGCTGCCCTACTTCCAGTCGCAGGTAGCGGGTTCGCAGATGCTGGGTGCCTCGGCGGCAGCTTTCTCGGTGGCGGTAGGAGCATCGACGTTACTTCCCAACTACACTTTCAACCTGATATTCATCGGGCCGATTCGCATCAAGTACATTGCGTTTTTTTACATCATTCTTTCGCTGGCGCAGTCCATCGGCCCTAATGCGGGCGGCAACCTGGCCCACTTGGGCGGCGCGTTGACGGGCTATCTTTTCATTAAGCTGCTGCAAAACGGCAGCGACATCGGCAAGCCCGTTTATGTGGTGCTGGCGCTGTGGACCGCGCTCTTCAAGCGGCGTCCCCCCATGCGTGTGACCCACAGGCAGAAGGAGGTGCACCGCAGTACGGCTTCCTACGCCAACACGTCTACCACGACGGTCATCGAGATGCCCGATCAGGACGAGATCGACAATATATTGGACAAGATTTCAAAATCGGGCTACGAGAGCCTTACGAAGGAAGAGAAGCAGAAGTTGTTTAAGGCGAGCCAGCGGAGTTAATGGATAATGGATGATTGATAATGGATAATTCAGGTGCTGAGCGAGAGAACATAGTCAAGGACAAATCCTACGCCTTTGCAATTAGGGTGATTAGACTTTATAAGCATTTGTCAGTGAATAAGAAGGAATTTGTTTTATCAAAACAGTTGCTTAGGAGTGGAACTTCCATTGGGGCTTTGATCAGAGAATCGGAACATGCGCAGTCGAAACCTGATTTTCTTAGTAAGATGAGCATTGCCTTGAAAGAAACAAACGAGACAGAGTACTGGTTGATGCTATTGAAAGACACAGATTACATTAGTCAGTTAGAATTTGATTCCATTCAAGAGGACTGCGTCGAAATTCTCAAATTACTTACCAGTATTGTAAAATCAACCAAATCTGGCCTAAGCAGGTAATTGTTCTGTAATTTGAGCACAATTATCCATTATCCATTGTCCACTATCCATTGATGTTAATCAAGCCCGGAAAACTACTCGCCAGTATCGATTCACCCGACGACCTGCGTCACCTCGACCGGGACCAGTTGCCTGAGGTATGCAACGAGCTTCGTCAGTTCATTATTGACAGTGTGTCGGTGTACGGCGGGCATTTCGGGGCGAGCCTCGGCGTGGTAGAGCTGACCGTGGCGTTGCACTACGTGTTCAACACGCCCGACGATCAGCTGGTGTGGGACGTGGGCCATCAGGCTTACGGGCACAAAATACTGACCGGACGGCGCGATAATTTCCCTACCAACCGGGTGTACGGCGGACTTTCGGGCTTTCCCAAGCGCTCGGAGAGTGATTTCGATGCCTTTGGTGTCGGGCATTCGTCTACGTCTATTTCGGCCGCATTGGGTATGGCGGTGGCTTCCACCTTGGAAGGCAACCGGCAGCGGCAGCACATTGCCGTCATCGGTGATGGAGCCATGACGGCCGGCCTGGCCTTTGAGGGCATGAACCACGCGGGCACCGCCGACACCAACCTACTGATCGTGCTGAACGACAACTGCATGGCGATCGACCCCAACGTAGGCGCGCTGAAAGCGTACCTGACCGACATCACCACTTCGCAGACCTACAACAAAGTTCGTGATGAGGTTTGGAATCTGCTGGGTAAGATGAGCAAGTTCGGCAAGAGTACGCAGGAGGTGGTTTCCAAAGTCGAGAACGCCCTGAAAGTCGGACTGCTGGACCAGAGTAATCTTTTCGAATCACTCGGCCTGCGGTACTTCGGTCCCATCGACGGCAACGATATCGAACACATGACCGATGTACTCACCGATCTGAAAGACATCCCCGGCCCCAAAATTCTGCACTGCCTCACGGTGAAGGGCAAGGGCTACGGTCCCGCCGAGAAAGACCAAACCAAGTGGCACGCGCCCGGCCTGTTCGATAAGGTAACGGGCGAAATCAAGAAGAAAACCTATACTACTGCGCAAGCCCCCAAGTACCAGGAGGTGTTCGGCCACACCATCGTGGAGTTGGCCGAGCAAAACCCCAAAATAGTGGGTATTACGCCCGCTATGCCGTCGGGTTCTTCGCTCAATATCATGATGAAGGCTATGCCCGACCGCGCCTTCGACGTCGGCATCGCCGAGCAACACGCTGTGACATTCTCAGCCGGCATGGCCACGCGCGGCAGCGCCGTGTACTGCAACATCTACTCCACCTTTATGCAGCGGGCCTACGATCAGGTGGTCCACGATGTGTGCATTCAGGGACTACCCGTTATTTTTTGTCTGGACCGCGCCGGCATCGCCGGAGCCGACGGACCCACGCACCACGGGGCCTACGACATCGCCTACATGCGCTGCGTACCCAACATGATCGTGTCCGCCCCCATGAACGAGGCGGAATTGCGTAACCTGATGTACACCGCCCAACTACCCACCATCCAGAACAGTAAGCGGGCCTTCACGATCCGCTACCCGCGCGGGCAGGGCGTGATGCCCGAGTGGCGCACGCCGATGGAGGAAATCGAGGTAGGTACCGGTCGCCGAATCCGCGACGGCGAAGACCTCGCCATCCTGACGCTCGGCCATGTGGGCAACTTCGCTGTGGAGGCCTGCAAATCGCTCTCGAAGCAAGACATCGCCGCCGCCCACTACGACCTTCGCTTCGCCAAGCCATTGGACGAAGCCCTGCTGCACGAAGTATTCCAAAAGCACGACCGCATTCTAACCATCGAAGATGGCTGTGTACAGGGCGGCGTAGGTAGTGCGATCCTGGAATTCATGACCGAGCACGGCTACAGCGCCCGCGTCAAGCGCCTCGGCATCCCCGACCGCATCATCGAGCACGGCGAACCCCACGAACTCTACCGCGAGTGCGGCTACGACGCCCTGGGCATCGAGCGCGCCGCGCAGGAGATGATCGCAGCGGAGGTTAGGCTGTCGTTGGAGTGAGATCTATTTGTTTAGATGTTTAAAGGTTTAGGCGTTGTTGTTGGCCTTAAACCTATGTATAATTTGGGACATAAAGTTTCGTACTTTCATTTTTCGGATCAACCACGGTTAAAACACAGGATGATATGGGCAAAGCCACATCGATGGCCCACCGCGAGCAGGTGGTGGGCCTGAAAAAGGAAGGCCACAGCTTCGAGGCCATCGGCGAGCAACTCTGGCTGAGCCGCTCGAACGTGCGCGACATCTGGACACGCTACCGCCATCAGGGCGAATCGGGCCTGTCGACGGCCTACGCCAACTGCGGGCCGAAGGGGCCCAAAACCTCGCCGCTGCTGCTGCGCGCGGCCCTGTGGCTCAAGCGGCGGCACCCGGCCTGGGGCACGCCTCGCATCCACTGCGGTCTGCGCAGCCGCTACGGTGATGCCGCGCCCAGTATACGAACGCTCAACCGCTGGTATGCCGCCGAAGGCCTGGTCAAGCCACGCGGCAAGGACGTGCGCCAGCGGATCGGGGCGGCCAGGGCGGTTCACAACATCTGGCAGGTCGATGCCAAGGACAACCTGGTGCTGGCCGACGGACAGCCGGCCTGCTACCTGACGATCGTCGACGAGAAGAGCGGAGCTTGGCTGGCCTCCCTCGTTTTTTTCCTACGGGCGCGTTTGCCAAGTGCCGCCCGAGCAGGTGCGTGAGGCGCTGTCGGGCGTCTTTGGGCGCTGGGGCAAGTGCGGGGCCATGCGCGTCGACAACGGTCTGCCCCTGGGCGCGCCCAAGAAAGAGACGACCTCACCGCTGGCCCTGTGGCTGATCGGCCACCACGTGGACATGATCTTCAACAAGCCCTACTGCCCGCAGTCAAACGCCAAGGTCGAGCGCATGCAGGATGTCTCCTGTCGTTGGGCCGAAGCCGACAGCACCCGCGAGCTGGCTCACCTGCAAGAGCGCCTCGACCAGGAAGCCCTGGTGCAGCGCGCCGGGTTGGGCGTCAGCCGGATGGGCTACCTCACGCGCCTGGAGAGCTTCCCCGAACTGGAGACCAGCCGCAGACCCTGGCGGCCGCAGGACTTCGAGCCCGCTCGGGTCTACGGCTTTCTGGCAAGGAAGGTCTACGTGCGGCTGGTCTCAAAAGTCGGCCAGATCACCCTGTTCGGCCAGCGCTTCAGCGTCGGCCAGTGCCACAGGGGCAAGTGGGTGCACATCTGCCTGGATGTCGGATCAGTCACTTGGAGGGTCTTCAACGGACAAGATTTGCTCAGGGCCATAACAGCCGATCACCTTGCCAGAGAGAGGTTACTGAATTTAACCGTGAATGTCAATGAACGAACATACGAAACTTGATGTCCTATTTCCTACAAAGCTCTAAGGCCAACGACAAGGTTTAGACGTTTATAAGAAAGGGGGAACGGCCGAAAGGTTGTTCCCCCTTTTTCTTATTTAAGGCGCGTATGACTGACGACGCATCGGCCCATTCTGCTCAGACCGACCGTTTAATAAATTCCTGCTTTTTCCGAGTAAAATACCCTATTTACGGTATTGTATGTCTAGATGAAGGGCGGAATCTTTGTCACTATTGAAATTCAATCACCTATTTCTTTCACTTAAAACCCAAAAACCCTATGCGAATCACTACACAATTTTTTAGTCGGCGGGGAGGCTACTTCCGTCGCTTAGCGCAGCTAACCTGTAGCGTTCTTTTCAATATGCTTTGGCTGGGCGCGCACTCTGCCAATGCCCAGAACATTCCCGACGCGAACTTCGCTCAGGCCATTCGGGAGCAATGCCCTACTTGTATTGATGCAAATAACAACTTGCTGGCATCGGCCAAAAACTTGAACAGACTGGCTATTGATAACAGGAACATAGCAAGTATCGAGGGTATTGCAGGCTTCACAGAACTGAGAATCCTCATAAGCTATAACAACCAACTCACCAGCCTACCCACTATGCCGAGCAGGTTAGAAATTTGGGGACTTGGAGGGAACAAACTCCAAAGCCTGCCGATGCTACCCGCCAGCACCATACTGTTGAACGTCTCTGACAATAAGTTAACCTCGCTTCCTGCTCTCCCTTCTGGCCTCCTCTTTCTGGATTGTTCGAAAAACCAGCAGCTAACCAATTTACCGACTTTGCCGGCAGGACTTAGACAACTGTCTAGCAGTTATAATACCAATCTTAGGACACTTCCAAGTCTACCGGAGAGCCTGGAAGTTCTATTCTGTATCAACAACGGCTTGAATACGCTTCCCAAATTGCCGGTAAGTCTGGAGGAGTTGTACTGTGGGATCAATAATTTGACTAGCCTGCCCACTCTACCCCCAAAACTTGTCAAACTCAATTGCGCGTCAAATGAAATCACCAGTCTTCCCACTCTTCCTAGCACTCTTGAAACATTGATTATCGACGCCGATAAAATCACTTGTTTACCTAATTTAGTCGACGGATTGAGGGTATTCAGGGGTATCGGAGATAATGGCCTTCAAGCTGATCCTGTTGCTACCCTGCCCCTGTGTGACGGCACCAGAACTGTCAACTGCCTCGCTCTAGGTGACCAATGCTCAGGCAATGCCTCCGAGACAAAATCATTTACGCTTAACTCCACCGGAGGCAACCAGGACCTCACATTAATTTACCGCGCCTCTGAGGAAAGGCCTACGCTACGGATGATGATAAACGGGGTGTTGCATACGACGACACTTCCTCAAACGCTAAGCAACTTAGCGTATAATACCGTAGCCATTGGCAATTTTCCTCTCAAATCGGGTAGTAACACGATTACGTTTGCTAGCGGCGGCGGCTACATCTGCTTCCGCCAGCTTTGCACCAGCGGTGCGTCCACCCCACCACCGCCAACACCCACCAATTGCCTCGCCCTCGGCGACCAGTGCTCGGGCAACCAGTTCGAGACGAAAAGCTACACGCTCAACCAAGCCTCGGCTGGCGGTAGAATGCTGAAGCTGACCTACCGCGCTCAGGAGCAGCCCACCACCCTGCGGCTCATGATCAACGGTACGCTGCATACGAAGGTACTGCCCCAAACGCCGGGCGACCAGTCTTACCGGACGATGGACCTGGGTACCTACGCTCTCAACGCGGGAAACAATGCCATCACGATGGCCACTGGCGGCGGCTACCTGTGCTTCCGCGAACTCTGCACCGACGGCAGTGCCACCCCACCACCGCCGCCCCCCGTACCCGTTCCTGAAGCCTGCCTCGCGCTCGGCGACCAGTGTTCAGGCAATCAGTTTGAGGTCAAAAGCTACACGCTCAACCAGGCCTCGGCCAGCAGCAAAACGCTGACGCTGACCTACCGCGCCATCGAAGGGGCGGCCCAACTGAGGCTGATGATTAATGGTATGATTCGCACGATGACCCTTCCCCAAACGCCGGGCGACCAGTCGTACCGGACGATGAGCCTGGGTACCTTTGCGCTCAATGCAGGCAATAACTCAATCACGATGGCCACGGGCGGCGGCTACCTATGCTTCCGTCAGCTTTGCACCGATGGCGACAACCCCGCCGCGCGCCTGTCGGCCGAGGCGGAAATCACCGCCCAGGCTACGCCCCTGGCCACCTATCCCAACCCCACCACGGGTAGCTTCGAGGCGAGCTTCTACCTGGCCCCCGGCCAGCGGGCTTCGCTGAACGTGAACGATATGCTGGGCCGACCTATTTGGACCAAAGCCCTGACCGGACAAGGCCAGCATAAGGAGCAGGTGCGCCTGCCCGAAGCGGCCAATGGGATGTTTATCCTGCGCTTGCAACGCGAGGACGCCCGGCCCGGACAAGCCGCCGAGCTCACGAAAGTACTGGTGGTGAAGTAGTGTTGATTTGTTGATTTGGAAAGGGGAACGGCCGGAAGGTCATTCCCCTTTTTTTACGTGTCTGAGAGAAATAGTTTATTCGAAAAAACGACCGATTTCATGGGAAAAACGACCGATTAGCCCGAGGTACCGACCGCAAACGTAGGGAAGCGAATATTTTTAACCGTTTCCTTACCTCATCTACCTCAAACCATCTACCCCGATTCTATGAAGCATCCATCTACTCCCACCCACCGCCTGACGCTACTGACCTTCGGCGTCTTACTCAACCTGCTCTGGCTGGGCGCGCCCGCCGCCACCGCCCAGAAAATTCCCGACGCCAATTTTGCGCAAGCCATTCGGGAGCAATGCCCCACTTGTATCGACGCGGAGAATAATTTGCTGCCTCCGGCGAAAACGTTGACCTCGTTAAGTGTCTTCAGCAAAAACATTGCGAGTATTGAAGGGGTAGTTGGCTTTGAAAAGCTAACATTTTTAGGCTGCTCCAGTAACCGGTTGACTGAACTACCTTCTTTGCCCGCTAGCCTCACAGGTTGGTATTTTAGCAATAACCGGCTCACCAACCTGCCGACGATTCCGGCCAATGTTAGAGTTCTCTATGTCGGCTATAACGAGCTCACTTCCCTTCCAGAGCTTCCGGCAGGTTTGAAAAATTTGGGTTTTCCTAGTAATCAAATAGCCAGTATTGCGCCTCTGCCATCAGGATTGGATTTTTTCGATTGTAGCTACACCAATCTTCAAGCACTTCCTGAACTGCCTGCTACCCTCACTGACTTATATTGTGCGGGTCTTAGACTGGCAAGTCTGCCCTCCTTACCTCCAAGATTGGGAAACTTGGTGTGTAACGACAATGAGATTACTGCCCTCCCCACGCTACCAAATACCCTTCAAAGACTAAGAATCGACGCCGCAAAAATCACCTGCTTACCCAATGCGGTGGAAGGACTGAAAGTTTTCAGTGGTAACGATAATGACCCCATCCCCACGCCGCCCGTGTGCGGGACTGCGCCCGTCGAAACCGGCATCAATATTCCCGACGCCAATTTTGCCCAGGCCATCCGGGAGCAGTGTCCCGGTTGTATCAATGAGAACAACAACTTGCTGGCTCCGGCGAAGTTTCTTACCCGGTTGGAGGTATCCAACAAGAACATCGCAAGCATCGAAGGCGTCATTGGTTTCACCGGATTGACTAGTATAAGCTGCTTCAACAATAAGCTGACTACGCTCCCCGCCCTGCCAGGCAAGCTTACAGAGTGGGGATTTAGTGCCAATCTGCTTACCAGCCTACCAGAGATTCCGTCTAATCTCAGGAACTTATCTGTGAGTGGTAACAAACTGTCCACGCTTCCGGCTCTCCCGGCGGGGTTGACCGGTCTGGACTTTTCCAGAAACAGTGTATCTAGTTTTCCGGCTCTGCCAGCAGGATTGCAGTTCTTAAGTTGTGGCAACAATCCCCTTAACGCCATCTCGGGGTTGCCATCGAGCATTCAATATCTCTACTGCGGCGGGCTTGGATTGACCAGCCTTCCTGCGCTGCCGTCTAATCTAATAGCATTGGGTTGTGAGGACAACAGTCTCAACAGCTTGCCAATGTTGTCTACGAGTCTGACCAGTTTGACCTGCCACAACAACAACATCACCAGCCTCCCTACGCTGCCCGGTACCTTGCAGCAGTTGAGAATCGACGCCGAGAAAATCACCTGTCTGCCCAATGCGGTTGAAGGCCTAAAAGTATACAACGACTTCGGAAGGGACCCCATCCCTACGCCCCCCGTTTGCAGCACGACGCCTACGGCACCCGCCAATTGCTACGCGCTGGGTGATATGTGCTCGGGCAATGCCGCCGAGGTGGTGAGCCAAACCATCGCCATGAGCACGGCCGGTAGCAAGACGCTGACCCTGAGCTATCGGGCCAGCGAGGGAGTAGCGACCTTACGGATGATGATCAATGGTACAACGACCAGCATCACACTGCCCCAAACGCCCGGCGACCGCTCTTACCAGTCGGTGAGCCTGGGTACCTACGCACTGAACGCGGGCAACAACAGCGTTACGCTCTCGAGCGGCAATGGCTACGCTTGCTTCCGTCAGCTTTGCACCGAAGGAAGCACACCAGTACCCGATCCAACCCCCACGCCTACTACCTGCCTGGCATTGGGCGACCAGTGCTCGGGCAACGCCAGCGAGATTAAGACCTACACATTGAACCAAGCTGCCGCGGGCAGCAAGATGCTCAAGCTGACCTACCGCGCCGGCGAGGGCGAATCCAAACTACGGCTGATGGTCAACGGCACATTGCACATGATCACGCTACCCCAAACGGCGGGCGGCGGTGCCTATGCCACGGCCGAGATCGGCTCCTATGCACTCAATGCGGGCAACAACGCCATCACGATGGCCAGTGGTAGCGGGTACTTGTGTTTCCGCCAGCTCTGCGCCGAGGGTAGTGTTGCCACTACCCCTGAGCCGGCACCGGCTACCTGCCTGGCTTTGGGTGACCAGTGCTCGGGCAACGCCAGCGAAATTAAGACCTTCACACTCAACCAGGCCACTGCGGGTAGCAGAATGCTGAAACTAACCTACCGCGCCGGTGAGGGTGAATCCAAACTACGGCTCATGATCAACGGCACGTTGCACATGATCACGCTGCCCCAAACGGCGGGTGGGGGTACCTACGCCACGGCCGAGATCGGCTCCTATGCACTCAATGCGGGCAACAACGCCATTACGATGGCGAGTGGTAGCGGGTACTTGTGTTTCCGCCAGCTATGCGTCGAGGGCATTGGCGTTCCTGCTCCGGCTACCTGCCTGGCTTTGGGCGATCAGTGCTCGGGCAACGCCAGCGAAATCAAGACCTTCACACTCAACCAGAGCGCGGCGGGCAGCCAAATGCTCAAGCTTACCTACCGCGCCGGTGAGGGCGAATCCAAACTACGGCTGACGATCAACGGTACCCTGCACATGATCACGCTACCCCAAACGGCGGGCGGCGGCACCTACCGCACGATCGCGCTGGGTACCTTCCCGCTCAACGCGGGCAACAACACCATCACGATGGCGACCGGCCAGGGGTACTTGTGCTTCCGGCAACTCTGCGTTGAAGGCGCGGCAACCAATAATGTCCGCCTGGCCGCCGAGGAAGTATTAGTGAGTACCACCTCGCTTGCCACCTACCCTAACCCCACCACGGGTACATTCGAGGCCAGCTTCTACCTGGCCCCCGGCCAGCGGGCTTCGCTGAATGTGAACGACATGCTGGGCCGGCCAATCTGGACCAAGGCCCTGACCGGACAAGGCGACCACAAGGAGCAGGTGCGCCTGCCCGAAGCAGCCAGCGGGATGTTCATTCTGCGCCTGCAGCGCGAGAATGCCCAGCCAGGCCAGGCTGCCGAGTTCACGAAAGTACTGGTGGTGAAGTAAGGGCTGTTTATTTGTTTAAAGGGAAAGGGGAATGACCGCGAGGTCGTTCCCCTTTTTTTTGGTCAAATCGGCAGTACATATGCCTACCCTGCCCAGAATGGACGCGTACAATTTTGGCACTCAGCCGGGCACCCGGTGACGCACTTTGTCGCTTTGCCCCTCTAGACCTTTGCCCCTTCAAAACACCCCAAAACCACCCATTTCTATATGAAAACCTATACATAAAATGTAGGTAAACCTGTATTTCATAGCGTTTTCGGGCGGGCGAACTTTGTAGAAATTCATTTCACGCATTTTTCTTTCTCTCAATCCTAACTTTTTATCCCTTATGAATAGCTCTACTGATTTTGCTACTCCGTGGCTCCGGCCGCGCTTCCGGCACCCGGCCGCACTGGCGGGACTCGCCGGGTTGTTTTTATTGTTCCTGCTCTCGCTAACGGCCCGCGCTCAGGCCCCTGATATCGTCTGGCAAAATGCCTTAGGCGGAAGTGAGAACGATGTGGCCAAGGCGATAACGAGGACTCCGGACGGAGGCTTCGCCGTGGCTGGCCAAACTAATTCCAGCAACGGTGACGTCTCGAGCAAAAACGGCTTTAGTGACGCCTGGGTAGTCAAACTGGACGCATCGGGGAACCTAGTTTGGCAGAAGACTGTGGGCGGCCCGAACCTTGATGATGCTCGTGCGATCACAGCCACGTCGGATGGCGGATTCGTGGTAGCCGGCGTCATGCCTTCCGATGGCAGTAGTGATGCCTGGGTAGTGAAGCTGGACGCATCGGGCAATACAGTCTGGCAAAAAACCTACGGCGGTACCAGCTCTGATGTCGCCAATGCTATCACGGCGACCTCGGACGGAGGATTCGTAGTGGTCGGGACCACCGCTTCCAACGACGGGGACGTGTCGGGCAACAACGGCAGCTTTGACTATTGGATTTTGAAATTGAACGCCTCCGGTGAACTACTCTGGCAAAAAACCCTGGGCGGAAGTGATGCTGACTTCGGCGAGGCTATTACGCTGGCAGGCGACGGAGGGTATGTAGTGGCCGGATACAGCAGTTCCAACGACGGGGATGTGTCGGGCAACAACGGTGAGCGTGATGCCTGGGTGGTGAAGCTGGACGCATCGGGGAACCTCGTCTGGCAAAAATCCCTGGGCGGGAGCAATCAGGATTTTGCCACTGCTATTACCATGACCTCAGATATGGGCTTCGTGGTGAGCGGGCCTACCGCCTCCAGCGACGGGGACGTGACAGGTAATAAGGGCTCGCGTGATTTCTGGGTGGTAAAGCTGGACGCATCGGGTAATCTGGTTTGGCAAAAAACACTGGGAAGCACCGGTTTCGATGTCTCCAATGCGGTCGTGACCACCTCGGACGGGGGCATCGTGGTGGCCGGAGGCGTTCCTACCAACGACGGAGACGTCACCGAGAATAAAGGTGGTTATGATATTTGGGTGGTAAAATTGAATGCCTCGGGCAACTTGGTGTGGCAGAAATCCTACGGAGGTACGCTCGTCGACGAGGCTTCGGCGCTTACGACAACCTCCGATGGGGGGCTCGTGGTGGCGGGCTCTACCGAATCGAATGACGGAGACGCGTCGGGTAATCAAGGGGCCAGGGATTTCTGGGTAGTTAGACTGGCCAGCCCCACCCCACCGACGCCTAACAACGGCATCCGCTACGTGGACGCCAGCCGCCCCGACGACAGCGGCGACGGCCTGTCGTGGGCCACGGCGCACAAATCGTTGCAAACGGCGCTATCTGCCGCCGTGAGTGGTGATAAGATCTGGGTGGCCTCGGGTACCTACAAGCCCACGACCAGTACCTCCGACCGTAGGGCGGTCTTTGCTCTGAAAGACGACTTGGCGATCTACGGCGGTTTCACCAGCGGGCAAGCCAACCTCAGCGACCGCAATCCCGACCCGGTCACCAACGGCACGGTCCTGAGCGGCGACATCGACGGCAACGGGAATCTGTCGGGCAATAGCTACCATATCATCAAAAACGGCGGTCTTCAGCAAGAACGCATTGCCGCGGGCGGACCCGAGCCAAGTGAATTGACCGCCTCGGCTATTTTGGATGGATTCAAGATTACAGGCGGTAACGCTGACCATAATTTTAGGGACAATAGCCCGGATGCACGGCTTGGGGGCGGAATGTTCCTGGGTTCTGGTAGCCCGACGATCACCAACTGCCTTTTTCAGGACAATTCTGCGGATAATTCCGGAGGAGCGGTATTCAACGCCGGTAGCCCCAAGTTCACCAAATGCACCTTCGTCGGGAACCGCACTGATTTCGGCGGAGGCGGTGCCTTCTATTCCGAGGGCCAGGGGGCCCCAACCGAATTTACCAAGTGTACTTTCAGAAATAACATTGCATCTTCATCCGGCGGAGCCATAAACTGTATTTTAAACTCGACGAAAATCACCGATTGCGTTTTTGAAAATAATTCTGTGAGCGACGAAAGATCAGGAAACGGCGGAGCCATAAACAGCAATGGCGGCGATTTGCAAATTGTCAGAACCACTTTTACGAGTAATAACGCCCGCGAAGGCGGAGCAGTCTGGCACTCGACCCCTCAAGCTCGCCTCAGCGCTGAACTGGGCACCCAAGCTGGCTTGTTTGGCGACCTAACGCTCACTAACTGCTCTTTCCTGAACAATACCGCATACCAGGGCGGAGCGATGTATAATTTTTCCACCATCCCCGTTTTCCTCAACTGCTCGTTCATCGGCAACTCGGCCAGCGACGACGGCGGGGTACTATACGAAAATTCTGGTAGCACCAGGATGACCAACTGCTCCTTTCAGGGCAATAGCGCGACCGTTTCGGGCGGCGTGGCTTACCTCGTCAACAACGCCAGTC
Organism: uncultured Cytophagales bacterium; assembly: GCA_963803495.1. Classification (GTDB taxonomy): domain Bacteria; phylum Bacteroidota; class Bacteroidia; order Cytophagales; family Spirosomataceae; genus Persicitalea. The sequence goes on along the minus strand of CAWDMP010000002.1, from coordinate 3,403,236 downwards.
CCGTCTTCACCAACGATGTGTTCTGGAACAACACCGAGAATAATACCATTCAGGGGGGCGGGAGTTCTCCCGGTACCGCCACGATCACCTACTCGCTGATCGACCAGGCTCAGGTACCCCCCGGGGAGGGTAACAAGATCACCTCGACCAACCCCTTCGTCTCGACGACCAGCAACGTGCTGCGCGACGGCTCACCCGCCATCGACATGGGCCTCAACTCGGCCAACGACACCGGCACCGATCTGGCGGGCAACGCCCGCGTCTTCAACGGCACCATCGACATGGGCGCCTACGAATCCCAAACGACCGTCACCCCGCCCGTCGAGGCACCTACCGTCAGCAACTTGTCGGCTAGCCCTAACCCGATATGCGCCGGGCAGCCCGTCACCTTCATGGCTACCGTCGGTAATACCTCCGGTACCTACGACTATACACTCACTAACAATAACGGCACGACCAAAACCGGCCAGGCCAGCGGCGGCAATTTTAGCCAGAGCGTGACGGCGATGGGCTCGGGTGCTCAGAACTTCACACTTACCATCACGACCTCAGCGGGCAACGGCATGGGCAGCACCTCGCTCACGGTCAACGCCGCCCCGGCCCCCCCGATGCTGTCGGCCGACCCGGCTACCATCACCGCCGGACAGAGCAGCAACCTGACCGCCGCCGGATGTAGTGGCACGGTCACCTGGTCCAACGGGCTGGGCACCGGAACTACCAAGTCCGTCAGCCCCGCCACCACCACGACCTACACTGCCACCTGCACCACCAACGGCTGCACCAGCACCAACGGCAGCGTGACGGTCACCGTGCAGGGAACCCCACCGCCACCACCACCCGCCACGGGCGAGTGCCTGGCGCTGGGCGACCAGTGCACCGGCAACGAGTTCGAAGTCAAGAAATACAATTTCGAGATGGCCGCTGCCGGTTTCCGCACGCTGGCGCTGACCTACCGCTCGGCCGAAAGCCCCGCCACGCTGCGGCTGACGATCAACGGTGCGCTGCGCACGATGATGCTACCCCAGACGCCTGCCGACCGCTCTTTTGCCACCCTCACCTTGGGCGGCACCTACCCCTTCAACGCGGGTAGCAACGCCATCGCCATCGCCAGCGGCGACGGCTACTTCTGCCTCCGCCAGCTCTGCACCGACGGGGCCACCGGCGGATGCACGCCCCCCGCCGCCCCGATGCTGTCGGCCGATCCGGCCAGCATCACCGCCGGGCAGAGCAGCAGCCTGACCGCCAGCGGATGTAGTGGCACGGTCACCTGGTCCAACGGGCTGGGCACCGGCAACACCAAGTCCGTCAGCCCCGCTACCACTACGACTTACATCGCCACCTGCACCACCAATGGCTGCACCAGCGGCGACGGTAGCGTGATGGTCACCGTGCAAGGCACCCCGCCGCCCACCACGGGCAACTGCCTGGCGCTGGGCGACCAGTGCTCGGGCAACCAGTTCGAGGTCAAGAACTACACGCTCAGCCAGGCTACGGCCGGCAACCGCACCCTTGCCCTGACCTACCGCGCCCCCGAGGGACCGGCCACTTTGCGGCTGACGATCAACGGCACGCTGCGCACGATGACGCTGCCCCAGACTTCGGGAAGCGGCGCTTACGCCACGGTCACGCTTGGTGGTACCTACGCCCTCAACGCGGGCGGCAACGCCATCAGCATCGCCAGCGGCGGCGGGTACTTCTGCTTCCGCCAGCTGTGCACCAACGGCGACGGTACCCCGCCCCCACCGCAACCCGCCCCAAGCAACTGCCTAGCGCTGGGCGACCAGTGCTCGGGTAATATGTTCGAGATCAAGAACTACACGCTCGGCCAGGCCACGGCGGGCAGCCGAACGCTGGCGCTGACCTACCGCGCCCCCGAGGGACCGGCCACTTTGCGGCTGACGATCAACGGCACGCTGCGCACCATGACGCTGCCCCAGACTTCGGGAAGCGGCGCTTACGCCACGGTCACGCTTGGTGGTACCTACGCCCTCAACGCGGGCGGCAACGCCATCAGCATCGCCAGTGGCGGCGGGTACTTCTGCTTCCGCCAGCTGTGCACCGACGGCGGCAACTCCGCCACACGCCTGTCGGCCGAAGAGATCACCACCGCGCCGACGCCGCTGGCCGCCTACCCCAACCCGACGGAAGGTACCTTCGAGGCGAGCTTCTACCTGGCCCCCGGCCAACGGGCTTCGCTGGATGTAAACGATATGCTGGGCCGCCCGATTTGGACCAAGGCCCTGACCGGACGAGGCGAGCACAAGGAGCAGGTACGCCTGCCCGAAGCGGCCAGTGGTATGTTCATTCTGCGCCTGCAGCGTGAGAACGCTCAGCCGGGCCAGGCCGCCGAGTTCACGAAAGTACTGATGGTCAAGTAAGGGCTGGCATCCCGAGCGGACGGGGCCGCCCGGCGGACGAAGGGTGTTTATATGTGAAGGGGAGCGGCCGAAGGGTCGTTCCCCTTCATTTTTTTAGTTAAATCAGGGGTACATCTGTCCATTCTGCTCAGACTGACCGCGTACACTTTGGACTTAGCCCCTTTACCCCTCCTCTATTTGAAACCCCCTTTCTATAAGAAAACCTATACATAAAATGTAGGTGACTTTTTTAAAAAATGAACTTTTTAATTGCAAATTTCCTTTTTGTTCTTAACGGCAATAGCATATCCCTCGAATCGAAATTTTGGGCTCGGCGGGCCGTACGATAATTTTGCTGATTCAAAAGCGAAAGACCATCGCTTTTTTTCCGAAAGGAACACACCCATTTTCCGAAAGGAACACACCCAAGAACACTATACACACATGAACAATACACACACACATGAACATTACGCACCTCCCCCCGGTCAGCGGGGACGGTCTCCAATGGCCGTTACAAAAAACGTTACAGAATGTAACTAAATTTACTCCGAATCATTCAACGATTATCAAGCGATTAGTTGGCGTATCACTAATCACCCTCACCAGTTTACAAGTCGCAAAATCCTCCGTCGATACGAGCAGCGTTGCCAGGGAGTACCTGATCATAAACAAGACGGCGGTCAGCAAATCGTTGGCAGTCCCGAGCGAAATCGTTACCGTTGGGGCCTCTGCGTTGGTAGCTAATGCCCAAACCCCCGACTATCAACCTCTGGCGGAGTTCTACAACAGCACCAACGGCTCGGGCTGGACCAATAAAGCGGGTTGGCTCAGCGGCTCCGACCCCTGTACCGGCAATGGCGGCATTCCCTGGGCCGGGCTGGGCTGCATCAACGGCCGCGTGACCGAAATCAATCTCTCCGACAATCAGTTGAGCGGTGGCATCCCCGTGGGCCTGAGTGCGCTCAGCGATCTGCAAGTCTTGTATCTCAACAACAACCGGCTGAGCGGTGGCATCCCGGCCGACCTGGGGGAAGTCACCAGCCTGATGTCTTTGGGGCTTGAGAACAATCAGTTGAATGGCCACATCCCTGCCAACCTCAGCGCGCTTAAAAAGTTACGGTACCTGTCGATCGACAATAACCAGTTGAGCGGCATCATTCCCAGCGGCCTGAGCGCCCTTACTGACTTACAATTCCTGTCGCTTTCCGGCAATCAGTTGAGTGGCAATATTCCCACTGAACTCGGCGCACTTACCGGCCTGCGGCAGTTGTCGATCAACAACAATCAATTGAGCGGCAGCATCCCCAGCGGCCTGAGCGCGCTCATTAACCTACAGTTCCTGTCGCTTTCCGACAATCAGTTGAGCGGTGCCATCCCTGTTGGCCTCGGTGCGCTTACCGACCTACAGTACCTGTCGCTCAACAATAATCAATTGGCCGGCGACATTCCTGCCGGCCTGGGGGCACTCAATAGCCTGGTGTCTCTGGCGCTCGATAACAATCAGTTGAGCGGCAGCATCCCTGTCACCCTCAGCGCGCTCACCAACCTGCAATTCCTGTCGCTCTCCGGCAATCAGCTAAGCGGTAGCATCCCCGACGGCCTGGGCGCGCTCACTAGCCTGCAGTACTTGTTTTTATACGACAATCAGTTGAGCGGACGCATCCCCGACGATCTGGGCGCGCTTACCAACCTGCTGGACCTATTGCTGGAGAACAACCAGTTGAGCGGCTACATTCCCGGTAGTTTGGGCGCACTCACCAGTTTGCGTCAGCTTTCTCTTTCCAACAACCAATTGAGCGGCCGCATTCCCCCCAGCCTGGGGGCGATTACCAACTTACAAATTCTGCACCTCTCCAACAATCGGCTGAGCGGTAGCATCCCCGCCAGCCTGGGCGCAATTACCGGTCTGCAATACCTGTACCTCTCCGACAATCAACTAAGCGGTAGCATCCCTGTCAGCCTGGGAATACTTTCCGACCTACAAGTTCTGTCGCTGGCTGATAATCAACTGACTGGTAGCATTCCCGCCAATCTGGGCGCACTCTCCGGTTTGCTGGACTTGCAGTTGCAGAACAACCGGTTCAGAGGTTGTTATCCGGCCGACCTGAGCGCCTTTTGTAGCGTACCCAGCAAAAATTTTTCCAACAACATCGACTTGCCCGGTGGTGGGAGTACGGATGGTTTCGCGGCCTTCTGTAGCAGCGGGTTGGGCAGCGATGCTTTCGTGGCCCAAGCCACCGCCAGTACGCCGAACGCGTGCGTGGGCGGGGTGGTGAGCCTGAGCGCCAATGGCGGCAACGGCTATGGCTACGCGTGGAGCGGCCCACCGGGCAGTCGGCTCAGCAGCAGTGAAAGCCGGGTAGTTACGGCTACGTTAAATGCGGCGGGCCGAGCCAGTTTCAGTGTGGTGGTTAGTAGCGGAGGAAGTTGTAGCAGCACAGCCACCGTGAGCGTGATGGTCAACCCCGTGCCGAAACCTACCATCACCAGCCTGGCGAGCAGCTATTGCAAGAACGCCGACGCCATAACGCTGACGGGTACGCCAACGGGCGGCCAATTCATGGTCGATGAGCAGGCCGTCGCTCAACTCGACCCGGCCAGCCTGAGCGTGGGCAATCACACTGTGCGCTATACCGTCTCGGTAAGTGGTTGTACGGGTACCGCCAGTTCCTCGGCCACCGTGGCGATCAATCCCCTTCCGACGCTCACCCCCGGCCCCGACCAATCGGTTTTTCTGGGTTACGGCAGCAACTGCGCCCAAATTACGGCTACGGCCAGCGGCGGTAGTACTGTTCCCGGCGGTACTTATTCTTACACCTGGAATCAGGTTGGCTCGTCGCGCGACAGCTTGAGCGGACAGACGGTGACGGCTTGCCCGTCGAAGACGACAGCCTACCTAGTCAGGGCCACCGACGCCAAGGGCTGTACTTCCGTCCCAGCTCAGGTTGGGGTCAGTGTGCAAGACGTGCGCTGCGGGCCGGGCGACCAGTTCCTGACGGTCTGCCACTACAACGTTTCGCTTTGCGTGGAGCAGAAAGTCGCCGAGCGCTACCTGAGCCTGGGGGCCAGGCTGGGCGGCTGCGGGACGGATAACGCGCGACTCCCGGCCAAAGGCAAGCGATCCGATCTGCTACAGAGCTTACTGCTGACCGCCCACCTCAACCCGATCCAGAATGCCGTGAGACTGCAAGTACGCGCTCCGCAAGCGGGCCTAGCCACCTTTGAAATATTCGATTTGACGGGCCGGACGCGTCAGTCACACCAAGAGGAACTGACCGTAGGCATGAACCAGGTCGAACTCCGGTTGGACACACTACCCACGGGCCTGTACATGATCCGCGCGGGCGACGGCTTCAATCGTCAGGCAGCGGTGCGCTTCGGTAAACCGTAGTGTTTTTGTTTATTTGTTTAGACGCAGAAATGGGAACGACCGCGCGGTCGTTCCCATTTCTGTTTGAGCTATTTCCAATTTTTCGGCATAAGCCGGGCACCCGGTGGCGCAATTTTCCCTGTTCAACCGCTTACTAATTAAGACCGGTCGTTTACGAACAACTTCGAGCTATCAGGCTGATTTATAATCTATATACTCCTAGAATAGCCCCAGCAAATGCCGCCAAAGCGGAGGCATTTGCATTTCAAACCCAACCCTAAACCGTATACTCATGAAACTCTTCATTCTTTCTCTTGCCACGCTCTTCGGCGTCGTAGGTTTGTTCGATACTAGAAAGTACGATCACCTGGATTTCAACAACGACAAGTTCGACATCACCTGGGATGACATCACGGACGATCTGTGGCCTTGATGTAGGTAGGGCTGTACCACTAGTTGGTTTGGCGTTCTGAAGATATTCCTTCGGAATTTTGCCCGTCGCTAGGGTAGAAAGCCGGGGAACTTCATCTTATAAGGTATTCAGAACAAAGTATTTATCTTCTGTCTTTAACCTTAACTACCTTGATGATGATGCAAAACGATAATCAATTCTCCCGCCGTGATTTTATCAGAAATTCGGCGGGCGTGGCGGTGGTGCTTTCGCTGCCGACGATCATCCCGGCCCGCGCTTTCGGGGCTAACGACCGTGTGAACGTGGCAGTGCTGGGCCTCAATGGCCGGGGAAAAAACCACATTCAGGGTTTCTCGAGCCTGAAAAATGTGGAAGTTGCTACGCTCTGCGACCCCGACAACGCAATCTTGCAAACCCGCGCCGGGGAGTTCGAGAAAAAGTACGGTAAGAAAGTGAAGACCGAGATGGACCTGCGTAAGGTCTTCGACGACAAATCTATCGACGCCGTGAGCATTGCCATGCCCAACCACTGGCACGCACTGGCCACAATCTGGGCCTGCCAGGCGGGGAAAGACGTGTACGTAGAAAAACCCGGTTCGCACAATTTTGCCGAAGGTCCCAAAATTATCGAGGCCGCCAAAAAGTACAAGCGCATCGTGCAGCATGGCGTGCAGCTCCGCAGCTCAGCGGCTATGCAGGAAGCCGTAAAGCACCTGCGCGACGGGCTGATCGGTGAAGTATACATGGCGCGCGGACTGGTGTTTAAGTGGCGGCCCGCCCTGCCCGACAAAGGTACCGAACCCGTGCCCGAAGGCCTTGACTACGACCTATGGACGGGTCCGGCGCAAATGAAGCCTTTTTCCAGGAATTATGTGCATTACAACTGGCACTGGCATTGGAACTACGGCAATGGCGACATCGGCAACCAGGGCATTCACGAAACCGACCTCTGCATGTGGGGTTTAGGGGTCGATACCTTCCCCGAACAGATCACGTCGGCGGGCGGCAAGTTTCTGTGGGACGACGCGCAGGAGACACCCGAGGTACTTTCTTCGACCTACATTTATCCCGAAGAGAAGAAAATCATCGAATTCGAGGTGCGGCCCTGGATGACCAACGAAGAGGGCGGCGCGGGCATCGGCAACATTTTTTATGGCAGTGAGGGCTACATGGTCGTGAAAGGCTACGACTTCTACGAAACCTTCCTCGGCCGCGACCGCAAGCCCGGCCCTACCCGCAAGGCAGGCGGCGACCATTTCAAGAATTTCATCGACGCCGTCGTGGCCCGCGACCCGTCCAAGCTCAACGGCCCGCCCGAAACGCTACACCTATCCTCCGGCCTGGCGCACCTGGGCAACATCGCCTACCGCACCGGCCGCGCTTTGACTTTCGATCCGAAAAAGGAGAAGTTTGTCAACGACAAGGAAGCCGACGCCATGCTCAGCCGCGCGTACCGCGCGCCGTTCTCGATGCCGAGAAATGTGTGAAGGGTTAAAGGATTGAAGGGTTGAAGGGTTGAAGGGTTGAAGGGTTGAAGGGTTGCAGTACAGTGCTTAGACTCGGAGCTAGTTCCGTATTTTTTTGTAAAGTCTGTATTTTGGACAATTATTTTGGGCTGATAAGCAAAAGAGGTCTGAGCCATACGCTTAGACCTCTTTTTGCTTATTAGGAGCGGGCCAATTAAACCTGTGCTCTCATGCTATTTAAACCCTTCAACTCTAAACCTTTAAACCGGAAGATTACAAGTCCGAATAATCCGTCGGCCTGATGAACGTGATGTGATTTCTGTTCATGTTGTCCTGATATTCGGGCACTACTTTCAGCTTGTTCCAGTTGGCATCGGCTCCGAAGGATTTCCAGTGCGCATCGCGGGATTCCTGGTCCGCGAAAGTCGTCAGGTACATCAGGTTGGGCATACGGCTACCCGCGATGACTCTGCCGTAAAACACCGGATTGAAGCCCAGATTGTCAAAAATATCCACTTCTCCCCCGGCCGTAAACATTTTCACTTTGTTCATGTGGCGGGCTTCCGACGGGCTTTCGTAGCTGCGCAATTCGTAGACCCGTTGCTCCACAGGCCCTGTCAGGTCGGGTTTGCGATGCATGGGCCGCATGTCAAAGGCTTCCAACAGTATGGTTTCGTAGCGCGTGTAAGCGGGTGCCTTAAAGGCCGACTGCACGTAAGCCTGGCCATCCGCCTGGTAGGTTTTGTCCTTTGCCAGCATCACGGGCAGCTTCGCCAGCTGATCCAGCGATTTGAACGGCGTCAGCACGTACAACAGCGAATCATTGTCCATGGCTTTGAACACGCCTACATTTTTGATGCCCGCGCGGTGGGCTGCCGGGAGGTATGCATTTTTCAAATACGCATCCATCATCTCCATTTGATCGCCCTGCACATGGTATATCTTGAGTTCGTAGTATTCAGGCTTTGGCGCCGCTTTCAGGGAGGAAAGCACGAGGGAGGAAAGGAAAAGAGAAACAAACAGCGCCGTATGGCGGAAGTACTTTGTATTCATGGAATTGGTGGATGTTTTGTTACAGGTTCTTGAAAAAAATCGCATAATCGCACGGGCTATCCCGTCATATTTTATACTGATCGACTAAAACTTCGGGCAAGATAACTCCTTCTTCCGGCTCTTACCGCGCTTTTTGCCTTCGATCGGCTCGAAAATATAGGAGAGCGAAATCTCGTGCGCGCCGCCGCTGCCGATGCCGAGGGTCGAGATGGTAGCATCGTAGCTGTAGCCGACCGAAAACTTGTCCTGCCGAAATCCGGCCAGAAAAATCAGCGATTCGTGGTTATTGATGTTTTCGGCGTACTTTTTGATGGGTAGTCCGCGGTACCAGGCCCCGAATACCAGCGGCGCGTAGGTTACGTACAGCCCGGCGTCGAGCTGATCGAATTTGCCTTGCTTTTTGTACAGGATCGCGGGCGAAATGGTTTTCTCGCGGTCGATCTCGTTGCCCAGGTAGGTGTAGCCGCCAAACGGAATGCGAAGTCCGCCCTGGAAGCTCACTTTCATGGGCAGGTTGGCCGTTTCAAGGCCCGAGAACGCTTGGTTGGGACGGTTGATGTGGTGCGCCGAAAGCCCGGCCCAGTACCAATCGGAGTAGACCATCGCGCCGGTCGAGAAGTCGGCGTAGGACACCTGTGGCAGGCCACCGCCCTGCACGATGGGCTCCTGCGTTGGGTTGCCATTGAAGCCGCCGGGACCATACTGGTCGCCGAACGTAAGCCCGAAGTAATCGAGCGTGCGGGTGGCGAAAGCCCCCTGCAGGCCGAGCCGCAGGAAGGTTTCTTCGTTGAGTTGAAGTTGGTACGAGTACTGCGCCCCGACTTCGGTGGATTTGAGGTTGCCGAGTCCCTGGCTATCGAGTAATGCGTACACGCCGACGCCGCTGTTGAAACGCGGAAAATAGGTATCGAAGCCAAACGAGCTCGTCACGAAATTGGCCGACAGCGCGGGCCACTGGTTGCGGTAGTTGGCCGTCAGGCGCGGGGCGTTGGCCCCACCCGCGAGGGCGGGATTGAGGTACAGTGGATTGGCGTAAAATTGCGAAAACTGCGGGTCCTGGGCCCAGGTTTTGAAGCCGCCGAGGAGCAGTAGGGATAGTAAAAGTAGTTTCCTGTTCATGGGATGATTTTTGCCACCGTCGGGAATTCAAAAGTTGGTGAAGTAAACAAATATTCCGCTTATTCCAACGATTCACCCGGAGTTTGCGTACTTGTATAATACTTTCGGACGCTGATTTGGGCTGGTAGTATAGCGTGAAATTTAAAAAAATATTTTTCGTTAGAGTAAAGCCGTCCCAAAATTTCGGGGGAATGTGTGGTTGTTTTCGAGTTAGTAACGCTGAATGAGGTTGATTTATAACAGATACAAACGTTTTTTTTGGATTCTTGGCCTACTGCTGGGCGTGGGGGTCGTCGACGCCTATGCTCAGAGTACACCGCCCCCACCTACCCCCCGGCCGCCCTTCAAGGTCGACAACCAATGCATGCTCAATCCCGAGTGCGAAGACGACGTCACGACGTTCAGCGACACGACCGACCTCGGCGTGGCCTGGCGATGGAACTTTGGCGACGCCGCCAGCGACGACAACACCGACACCAGCCGCATCACCGGCCATGGCTACCAGTCGCCGGGTACCTACACCGTGTCTCTGGTCAGGACGCGCCGGAACGGCACCGTCGACAGCCTTAGTACCCAGATTCAGGTGGGACAGTTGCCGCCCTCGTTCCAGAATTGGAAACCCGACACCACCATTTGCCCCGACCAGACCATCACGCTCGACCCCTACCCCAACGGCGGTGCGCCCGAAGGAGCCAAGTACATCTGGTACCCCAAAGGCGACACGACGCAGACCTTGCAAGTCGACAGTTCGGGCTGCTACTCGGTAGAAGTCATCCTGCCCAGTGGTTGCAAAATACAGGACCGTGTCAACGTCAAAATCTGCCTGGAACCTTCCGAGCAGCAGGGCGCCAAGTGGTACTTTGGCGCCAACGCGGGCCTCGATTTTGCCGGGGGCGATCCCAAGGCGCTTACCGATGGCGAGCTTATCCACCCCCGAGGGTACTTCGTCCATTGCCAACTCCAAAGGTGAATTGCTTTTTTACACCGATGGGATCAAAGTGTACGGACAAAGAGGGGGATGAACTGCAATGTCTGGCCGATTCGTGCGGGCCGTTGCGACGGCAGCAAGCAACTCCAGTCAGTCCGCACTTATCGTGCCACAACCTACCTGCAAAGGTTGCGAGTACCTGTTCAATATTTTCACGACCACCAACATCAACGATTCCACTAAAGCGCTTACCTTGAGTGTAGTCGATATGCGGCGCAACAATGGCAAAGGAGCCATAGTGGAGCAAAACACCACTTTGCAGCGCACCAGCACAGAGCGCCTCGCTTCCGTCCGCAATGACCGCGACAGTACTTACTGGGTAGTTTCCCACGATTTTGGCAGCAACAAATTCCGGGTGTACCACGCCACGGCAGGCGGTCTTACTGAAGAAAAAAGCTTCGACCTGGGGATGGTGCACGATACCAAGGAAAAGGGCGAAGGGTACATGAAATTCTCCCCCGCTGACAGCAGCTCGGGCGAGCGTCGCCTGGCGGTGATTGTGCCCGGACCGCCGCGCAATTTCGTCGAGATTTTCACCTTCTCCGACTCGACGGGTGAAATGACTTATGAACGAACGATCGACCTCGGCCCCGCCCCGCCCAAGGCCTACGGGGTGGAGTTTTCGCCGAGCGGCGAAAAACTTTACGTGTCGTATCAAGGCGTCGACACGACGGCTTCCAAACTCGTGCAGTTCGACCTCACCCTGGGCGACTCCACGCTCATCGCAGACTCCCGGATTCTGGTCGACAGTACCCGAAATCAAAAATTCGGGGCGTTGCAGATTGGCTCAAATGGCAAGATTTACATGGCCGTGGATGGCAGCGAGTACCTGGCAGTCATCAATGAGCCGGAGGAAATTTCGGTCGGGACGATCGACTATGTACTGGAAGGGGTCAGTCTGGGCGGCAAGAAAAGCAACCTGGGTTTGCCGAGTTTGGTGCAAAACTTTACGCAACAAAGCGACGGCCCCGGCTTCCAGGCCGATGGGTTCTGTACCGGTGCGCCCACACAGTTCCAAGCCAGCCCGCTTTGCGACCCGCTCAAAGATACCTACACCTGGAACTTTGGCGATGGCAGCGCGCCCGTCAATGGCAAGCAGAATCAGGTGTCGCATACCTACGCGCAGCCCGGCATCTACCGGGCCAGCATGCGCGCCGTGAATGATTGTAAAGACACGACCTTCTTCCAGAATATCGAGATATTCGCTACGCCCGCGCCCATCGATCTCGGCCAGGATCGGGACGAATGCCGCAAGAGCATTAAGCTGGAGACGAACGTAGAGGCCGAGTTGTTCGTGTGGCTCTACAACGGCCGACCCGTAAGCCGCGAGAAGGTACTTAACGCAACCCAAACCGGGCAGTACGTAGCCATTGCCGCCAACGGGCCGCAGGGCGTGTGCTTCCAGGCCGATACCGTCGAGCTGACCATCCGCCGCCCGCCGCCCTTTTCACTCGGGCCCGACACGACAGTCTGCATCGATAGTACCATCGTGCTCTCGGCCCCCGGCCTGGCCTGGCGCGAGTTCAAGTGGAGCACGGGCGACAATACCCGCGATATCACCGTTCGGCAAGCCGGAACCTACTTTGTGGAAGTAAAAGACGGCAACGAGTGCTACAACGAGGATACCATCGCCGTAGTGGCCCGGCCCCGCGCCCGCCTGCGCGCCGATCTCACGCCGCCGACCGGCTGTACCACCGCCGACGGGCGCATCGGCATCACTTCGCTGACGCCGGCGGGCACCTACAACTACGCCTGGCTCCGCCCGGACAGCACCTCACTGGGCAACGGCTCCCAGATCAGCGGCCTGCGCGAGGGTAGTTACCTACTCCGCGTTAGCGGTAATCCGCTGGCCTGTACCACCGATACGTCCTTTGCGCTACGCTCGGCGGCCAATCCGCTGCGCATGAGTCCACAAGCGCAGAATGCGGCCTGTACCAAGCCAGACTCGGGCTCGATCGGCCTCAACGTCACGGGCGGGCAACCCACTACGTTCCGCTGGCTCAATGCCTCCGGTGCCATCGTGAGCAATTCCCGTACCGCCACCGGCCTGAGTCCGGGTATTTATAGCGTGGAAGCGGTAGACGATGGGGGTTGTACGTTCTCGGAGACGGGCATTCGGGTAGGGCTGGACAAAGACAACCTGGCGCTGCTCGGTCCCGACCGGGGCAAGTGCATCGGCGATACCATACAACTGGTACCGCTCGCCAATGATTTTGCGGGTAACCAGTACGCTTGGAGCAACGGGACCACTACCCGGACGCTCGTGGTGGGCGAGGCGGGTACCTACACGCTCACCGTTACCAATCCCAACAATGGCTGCAACGGTACCGACAATGTGCAGGTACGGTTCAGCCCCAAACCCGAAGTGAATGCGGGTCTGCCGTTGGATTTCTGTTCCAACCAAAAACCCCAGCGTTTGAGCGGCGCGACGCCCGCCAACGGATTCTGGCGCGGGCCGGGCGTGGATTCGCTGGGGCTCTTCACGCCTTCCGATACGTCAATCGGTCGGCGGCAACTCACCTACTTCGTGTCCAATCAAGGGTGCATCGGTTCGGGAGAGCGGACGGTGTCGGTCAATCCGGCCCCGCGGGTGCGGCTCGGACCCGACAGTACGCTTTGCTACGATGGTACCTACCAGCTGTCGGCCATCAGCCTGGATGGCGCTACCTTCCAATGGTCGAGCGGGCAGACGACGCCTACCATCACCCCGCGTTTTACGGGCAACTACTCCGTGGCAGCTACGCTCGCGGGTTGCACGGGCCGCGACACGGTGCGGCTGGTTTTCTTGCCTTCGCCCAAACTGGAACTAGCGCCGGAAACCCCACTTTGTACCCCCCAAAATGGCACCGTGGTGCTCGACAGCCGGGGTGGCTCCAACCAGCGGTACCTGTGGCCCCAAACCGGCGACACGACCAGCCGCATCACCGTTGATCGCCTGGGCGAGTACTTCGTGATCGCGACCAACCGGGAAGGCTGCTCGCTCACCGACACGACGCTGGTCGTGGACCGTTGTGAGCCGCAGATTTACGTACCTGATGCTTTCACGCCCAATGGTGACGGTAGCAACGACGACCTGGCCATTTTTGGCCAGTACTACCGCGACTTCGAGATCAAGATTTACAACCGCTGGGGCGAAGTGATCTACGCCGCCGAAAGTCTCGATCAGCGCTGGGACGGTAGGTACAAAGAGGTAAAAGTACAGCCGGGGGTGTACGCCTATGTCATTACGTATGGCAGCGAGTACTACCCCGACCGCAGCCGGGAGAAGTTGCGCGGGTCGGTGGTGGTGATTCGGTAGCTTCCGAAGGAAAAAGTGGTAAAGCAAATAGGTCTTCGGACCCCGTCCTCCTGTTAGCGCAAGTTGTTTCGCCTGTAATGGGGTAAAGCTCGCATAGAAGGGCCTCGGAGAGGCCCAATGTTTGTAGCCATACGAAAACCTTGAGCTTTCAGCTTCGGAGAAGCGCAACTTCCTATTCCGCCGCCTGTGAATCCAAGCCTCGCTCAATACCAGAAGTAGATAATCAAAACGATTGAAAGCGTAGTTGAGTACTCTATTCCTCTGTGCTATCTCGATCCAAGTCTATTACCGTTTGTCTTGCTGTCATAAGGCCAGCAATGGCGGATATGACGAACAGAACGGTGGGAACAAATTGATATGATAGACTGAAATCGTTTTCAATGAACACCCACACAAAATACATTACGGATAGTATTAGATACCCGATGAAGAATCTTCGGCTGAACTCGGCTCGTTTCTGAGGATGTTTCAACATTTGAGAAACATTTTTGTGCGCATATATATTGGACAGACGGGTACTAGCTTAGTAAAGAACTAAATCCCCACTTTCTCCTGATAGAAATAAATTTGATTAAAATATTAGTTGCAAAAACTATTCATGTAGTTATATTTACGGATCAACCTATTCCTAACCAAAACTACCGGGCCATGAAGTACTTGATCTTATCCATATTGTTGCTCGCTTTCGGGATGCTCTGCGCCCAGCCCAAGGTGAGTACCTCGCGAGCTTACGAAAGCAATGGCACGTCCGAAACGAAGTTGCGCAAGGACTACCCGAAATTCACCGATGCCACGAAAGGAGCACCGCTAAACGAAAGTTTGCAAAGAATAATAGCGGAGACGCTCAAAGCCAATGGGATCACGGCCTACCATTTCATGTACACCGCCTACGTGAACGAAACAGGCACGATCGACTACCTGCTGTACAACTACTTTGCGGGTGATGAGGACAAGGATTCTTTACAAGCTGCGATCGACCGCGACCTTCCCACCCAATTGCAGGAATGGAAACTGGAAGGATTCGAAGGCAAAAAATTTAGTTTTCCCGGGATGTTTTCGAAGGGTCGCCCCAAAATGGCGCGCAAAGTGCGCACGGGCGATAGCCTCGCGGGTTCGCTGGAAGCAGCTTACGCTGTGGTGGATACGCTGCGTATAAAACAGTTGATCCTCGACCAGTCGGATCTTGCCGAGGTACCCTACGCACTGATCTACCGCTTTCCGAACCTGGAATACCTGGACCTGCACAACAACAAGTTGACTGCCTTTGACCTGGACATGCGCCGCCTGCCAAAACTGGAAAACCTGGACTTACGGTTCAATGAAATCAGTCACGACAAGATCGCACTCACACGAAACAAATCGTTGAAAATCCTGAATCTGCAAGACAATGGCCTGACCGACGTACCCGACGCGGCACGCGCTTGCAAGCGGCTTGAAAGCCTGTGGCTGGGTGCCAACAAAGCATTGGCGCTCGACAACCGAAGCTTCCGCCGACTCCGCCGCGTCCGCGACCTCAACCTGTACGGCTGCGACCTTGCTACCCTGCCGGACGGCCTGCGCAAGCTGCGGCGCCTGGAGGTGCTGGACCTGTACTACAATAAATTCGCCTACCTACCCAAGCCCGTCACCAAACTAAAAAGGCTGACGCACCTGGCCGTGGCCAACAACGAGCTCATGGCCCTGCCCGACCGCATCGACCGATTGAAAAAATTGCAAGTCCTCTACGCCCACCACAACCACCTCGGCCACTTGCCGGCGCGCGCGGCGCGGCTCAATAATTTGAATCTACTGGACTTAGGCTACAACCTTTACAGCGAGTTTCCCGAGGAAATTGCGGCGCTGCCGAAGCTACGCGAGCTTGATCTCTCAGGTAATCAACTTGTCGATTTTCCTGCGCCGCTTTCCGAATTGAAGTACTTGGAAAAGCTATACCTACGCGGCAATCCTTTCCTGCGCAACGAAACGGCGCAAGCGTATCTGCCTTATATTAAGAAATTGGAGGCGAATCCTACTGAGGTGTTTTATTGAAGGGGTTGATTTTGTGTTAAAGGCGGGAAGTAGAAACTACGTGCCTTTCCAATAATACGAATGTCAGTCTGAGCGGAGTCGAAGACGGTCTTCGACTCCGCTCAGACTGACATTCGGATGTATCTTGAAATAACCTTTTAGCTATTTTATTTCACGTCTTCAATTCTCAATTCCTCCTCCATGTACTCTTCCCACGCATCAGGCGATGATGGGATGTTTCTGGTATTAATTCCCCGGCGTGAGGGACGCTTTTCGGGCGCTTTGACCGTTAGATTTTGCTCCGTCTTATTGCCGTCGGCGGTGGTGACGAGTAGCTTGTACTTGCCGGGTTGGATGTAGAGTTTTTTATCCTCGGCGGCTTCCAGCTTTATCTCTTTGTCTTCTTTCTTTTTGCTTTCATTCAGGTACTTCGCGTAGCTGATTTTGGCGTCGGGGTCGATGGTGTAGTCCCAGACGGCGTAGTTGAGGCCCGCTTCGCTGGTGTCGGTCATCGTGGCGAGCGTCAGGCCCTTGTCGGTTTGGAGGGTGAGCTGGGTTTGGCCGGGCGCTTTGGCATAGTACGGGATCTCGAAGCGCATTGGCTTGGCCTCCTGGTATTTCCTGACGCCACCCCAGCGCTCACTGTAAGTGACAGGATCGAGGGTAAAGGCGTAGACCGGCTTCTCGCGGAGTGAGTCGGCTAATTGCTGCACCAGGCTCACATCAGCCACGTAGACCGAGCGGCCGTGGGTACCCACCACCAATTCCTTGTCGCGTGGATGGATTACCAGATCGTGGACGGCCACGGCGGGCAAGCCACCCGTCATCCGCATGAAACTCGTGCCTTTGTCCAGCGAAAGGTACACGCCGTGGTCGGTGCCAACGTACAGGATGTTGGCGTTGACGGGATCTTCCTTCACGACGTTGATCGGCTCGGCGGGCAGGTTGGTACCTATCGCTTTCCAGGTTTGGCCGTAGTCTTTCGAGGCATAGAGGTAGGGCCAAAAATTGTCGTCGCGATAGCCGTTTAGCGAAGCGTATACCGTGCCCTCATCGTGGGCGGAAGCGGCCACGCGGCTCACCCACAGATTCTGCGGCAGCGTGTCCGAAATCTTGTTCCAGGTATAGCCTCCATCCTTCGAAATATGGATCAGGCCGTCGTCGGTACCGGCGTAGAGCAAGCCAAAGCGCTTGGGAGACTCATCGATGGTGGTCAAGGTACCGAAGGGTACATCGCCCTCCTTGCCGCCTTTGGTCAGATCACCGGAGAGCGTTTCAAAATTCTCCCCCTTGTCGAGACTGCGGTGAAAATGATCGGAGCCGAAGTACACGATGTCCTGGTTGTGACGCGACAAGTGAATAGGAGACTGCCAGTTGAAGCGAAGCTTGGGATCGCCGATTTCGCGCGGCATGGTCAGCCGCTTCATGCTGCCGTAGCCGGGTTTGTCTTTATTCAGGCGGAAGTAGTTGCCAAACTGAAAACCTGTATAGACGGTACTGTTGTCGCGCCAGTCGACCTGTACCTGCATGCCGTCGCCGCCCATGATGGATTTCCACTCGGGCAGCGGCGCGTCCTCGCGGGGCTTCGATGTACCCGTCCAGACCCCATTGTCTTGCAAGCCGCCGTAGACATTATAGGGCTTGTCCATATCCACCGCGATGGCGTAAAACTGCCCCAGTGGCTCAGAGTTGAGGTGCGACCAGTGCTTGCCGCTGTCGTAGGTAATGTTCACCCCGCCGTCGTTGCCGTTGATCATGTGGTCGGGATTGTTGGGGTTGATCCAAAGCGCGTGGTGATCAGAGTGGACGTTTTCCTGGTCCAGGTTCTGCCAGGTTTTGCCCGCATCGTCCGACATCAGGATAGGTACCCCGAAAGTCACTAGGCGATTGGGATTAGCAGGCGCTACGAAAATCTGCCCGAAATAGTAGCCATAGGAGTACACCATATCGAGCGGCTCGTCGTGCGTTTTCTTCCAGGTCTTGCCGCCGTCCTCGGTACGGTAGATTTCCGCGCCCTTCACCGCCGCCGAGACGACATCGTCGTTGGCACCGCCCACAAAGTCGTAGATGTCCTTTACTTTCAACTTCCCGTTGGCCATTTCCAGCTTGATTTGCTTCGCCGAATTTTTAACCGGAAAATTTCCTTTGTCCAAAAACTCATTGATGATCAAATCCGATAACTCCATAAAATCCTTTTCGACCATCGTCTTCAACTTCGCGGTCGTCAGGCCTTCGTCTTCCTTCTTGTCTTCGGGCTTACGCTTGTCCTGATTGTCCACGAAAGCGTACATGATCTTGGAATTCTTGGGATAAATCGCCAAGCCAATGCGGCCCACGCCTTCGCCCTGCGGCAGTCCGCTTTCGGGCGTACTCGATAGTTTCCAGGTACCACCGCCGTCGGTGGATTGGTAGATGCCGGAGGTCTTGCCGCTTTCCACGAAGTTCCAGGCGCTGCGCTCTTTGTGCCACATCGAGGCGTAAAGTACCTCGGGGTTGCTCGGATCGATGTCCAGGTCGATGGCACCGGTGCGCTCGTCGATGTACAACGTTTTAGTCCAGGTCTTGCCGCCGTCGGTAGTTTTGTACACCCCGCGCTCGGGATTGGGGCCGTAGAGGTGGCCGACCGCCGCCACCCACACGGTGTTGGGGTCAGTGGGGTGCAGGATTACCTGCCCGATGTGGTGCGTTTCTTCCAGGCCGAGGTGCTGCCAGGTTTTGCCGCCGTCGGTCGATTTATAAATGCCGTCGCCCGCGTAGGTGGAGCGGCTGGCGTTGTTCTCGCCCGTCCCGACCCAGATGGTCTGTCCGTTGGTCTTCCAGTCGACGGCAATGTCGCCAATGGTCATCGTGGACTGATTATCAAAAAGCGGCTGGAAGCTCATGCCGTTGTTTTCGGTTTTCCACAATCCGCCCGAAGCGTAGGCTACAAAAAATTGGGTCGGGTTGGCGTCGTCGACCTCCATATCCACCACGCGGCCGCTCATGTCGGCGGGGCCGATGGCGCGAAACTTCACATTACCGACCAGTGAATTGGCTTCCAGCTTCTGGCGCTGCGCGTAGCCGACTTGCCGCGTCGCGGCGCTCGTGGGCTCGACTACGGCCGTTGGAGCAGCGTCTTTTTTCTTTTTTCGCTTTTGGGCGGTGGCGGGCAGCGACAAAGTCGCGGCGAAGGCAAGGGTGAGAAGTAGCGTTTTTCTCATCGGGATTCTACGGATTGGGTTAAATTCCTGTAAATGCTGTTTTAACAAAAATAGGAAAGTTAACCCAAACCAGCAGAAAAGAAAGCCTGATCTTCTTTTTTAACATAAAGATCTTCCCCTAGCGCAGTCGATAGTTCACCCCAATATTTCCCCGCCAGGCCCCGTTTAAGCCATCGTTGCTTAAATCGTAACCGTATCCGAGCCGAGTGTCGAGCAGTACGCGCTCGACGCCTGCTTCCAGTGACAG
This sequence comes from uncultured Cytophagales bacterium, assembly GCA_963803495.1. Taxonomy (GTDB): domain Bacteria; phylum Bacteroidota; class Bacteroidia; order Cytophagales; family Spirosomataceae; genus Persicitalea. The sequence continues at coordinate 3,383,716 of CAWDMP010000002.1, read as the reverse complement.
GCGGCCGCACACGTTGTACTGCAAGCCGGTACCGACGGCGGCTTGTATATCCAGACGCTTAGAATGATAGCGTGTGGATTGGTAGTCGTCGGGAAGTCCCACGCCGCACCAGCCCCAGTAAAAATCGTGATCGCGGGTTTGCCCTAGCGTGGCTCTGGCCTGCCCGTACGCGCCCAAACGACGCGCTTGCAGGAAATAGTAGCGGGTAGACAGCCCTCCATCCAGAAAATGGTTGAAGGATTGCCACTTTTTCTCGTAACGCCCGTCGAGCGACAGCGACCAACGATCGGCCACGAAATACTGAATCCGGGGAGAAATATGAAGCGAATTGGTCAGGTCGTTGGCTTGCTGCCCGCCGCCAAAGCCTATCCCAACGCTAAGCGTTCCTTTGCCCCCAAACGGTTGATTGGCCGGCTGGGAGGCGGTTGTCTGCGCGCGGCCAATTAGCGGCATCAACATAAGAATATAGAAGTAGTCGCTTTTTCATGAGTTTTCAGGTTTGGTTTTTTATATCAAAAAACAAATTTATATCAAGAAACAAAGGAGTCGGCTCACCTCGAAAAGGTTGGAACTGAGTTAATAAAAGTACTGATTTTTAGAAAACGCCTCACATTTTGCTCAAAAACCAGATCCTCACGCCCTCGTTTGCTTTTCTGCGTGGCGAAAGCTTTGTTTGTCAAATGGAAAACCACACCATCGCCCTCACCGTCGCCGAAATCATCCCGGAAACCAGTGACACCAGTACCTTCGTCCTCATCCACGCCGACGGGCAGCCGCTCCCCTACGCCCCCGGCCAATTCCTGACGTTCCTGCTCGAAATCAACGGGCACGAAATCCGGCGGTCGTACTCGATGAGCTCCGCCCCCGGCGTGGATGCGTGGCCCGCCGTGACGGTACGGCGGCTGGTCAACGGCTCGGTGTCGCGCTACTGGCACGATACCGTAGCCGTGGGTACGGTACTGCACGCCTTACCGCCCGCCGGGCGGTTCACACTCGAAGCTAGCGACGGCCAACCGCGCGACGTAGTACTCGTAGGCGCGGGCAGCGGGATCACGCCCCTGTTCTCGATGCTCAAAAACCTCCTGACCTACGAGCTCCAAAGCCAGGTGACGCTGCTCTATGCCAGCCGCCGCGAGCGAAGTATAATTTTCCAGGAAGCGTTGGAAGAATGGCAAAAACGTTTTCCCGACCGCCTCAAGCTGATCCACGTTCTGAGCCAGCCTACCGACAACTGGACCGGCATACGGGGACGGATCAATAATTACCGCTTGGAGCGATTAGTAGGGGAAAATCTGCGCTTCGCCCCCGAGCGGGCCGTATTTTTCCTGTGCGGACCGTTTGAAATGATGCGCACGGCCGACATCACACTACGGTTTATGGGCTTCACGCCGCACCAAATCCGCAAGGAAAACTTCGTTATCGACCCCGCGCCACCGCCGCCGGTGCATTCCGAGGACCAGGTTGTTCAACTAAATTTCAAGAATGAAGAGTATCAACTGGAAGTACCCGCCTACACTACCCTCCTCCAAGCCGGGCTCACGCACGGCCTCCCGATTCCGTACAGTTGCCGGGGTGGGAGCTGCGGTACCTGCGCCGCCCTGTGTCGTGCGGGCCAGGTACGGATGAGCATCAACCAGGTACTCACCACCCGTGACTTAGCCCAGGGCTGGATACTTACCTGCACGGCCTATCCTGAAAGTGACGGCGTGGAGATTGATTTTGTTTAAAGCGCCTCCTTCCAACGACCGTACGCTTCCTGGTATGCCGCCGCCTTTTCAGCATCGGGCTCGATGGTGTGTGTGGCGGTGAGGCCGACGAAAGTTTCTTCGCGATTTTTGTAGTACCCCAGCCCCATACCCGCGCCGCGCGCCGCGCCCTGGGCGCCGTCGGTGTTGAAGAGCTCCACCGTAGCGCCCGATACGCTGGCGAAAGTGTCGCGGAAGATCGGGCTGAGGAACATATTGGCTTCCCCGGCGCGGATATTTTTTAGCGACACGCCCAGCGTTTCCATAATCTGCATACCGTAGAAAAGCGAGAAGACGATGCCTTCCTGGGCTGCCCGGAGCATGTGGCTCAAATTATGACGGCTGAATTGCAGCCCAGCGAAAGTAGCGCCGGGATTGTCGTTGCAGAGCATCCGCTCGGCCCCGTTACCAAAGGGAAGGCATTGCAGGCCGTCGGAGCCGATGGGCGCTTTCGCGGCGAGCGTGTTCATGTCGGCGTACGACAGAGTACCCTGTAACATCGTATTGCGCATCCAACTGTTGAGGATGCCCGTCCCGTTGACGCAAAGCAGCACGCCGTAGCGCGGCGCATCGGGCTTGTGGTTTACGTGCAGAAACGTATTTACGCGCGACTCTGGCGTCGTAGTCGGGCCGGTCGCTGACGCCATAGACTACGCCCGAAGTACCGGCCGTAGCGGCCACTTCGCCGGGTTCGAGCACGTTGAGTGAGAAAGCGTTGTTGGGCTGATCGCCCGAGCGGTAGGTAACGGGCGTCCTGGCGCACAAGCCGAGGGCTTCGGCGGCGTCTGGCGGTCAGGCGTCCTTGCTCACCGAAGGTAGGTAGTATGGTAGGAATTAAATCTTTCGAAAAGCCGTAGTATTCAAGCAAGAAATCGGCTGGTTTGTCTTCCATGAAATCCCAGAAAATACCTTCCGACAGGCCCGAAGGCGTGGTGACGATGTCGCCGGTCATGTGAGCGGCGAGGTAGTCGCCGGGCAGCATGAACTTGTGGACCTTGCGCGTAGATTTCCGGCTCGTTCTGCTGCACCCACGCCAGCTTGGAGGCGGTGAAATTACCGGGCGAGTTGAGCAAATGCGGAAGTACCTTGTCTGGTCCCAGCGCGTCGAGCGCGGTCTTGCCGACCTCGACGGCGCGGCTGTCGCACCAGATGATCGACGGCCGCAAGCACGTTCATCTCGCGGTCGACCACGACCAACCCGTGCATTTGGTACGAGATCCCGATGGCTTTGACGTCAGCCGCGCTACGCCCGACACCCGCATGGCGGCGCGAGTCGGCCAGGCAGGCGTTGTCCCACCACTGCTCGGGTTGCTGCTCGGCGAAGCCGGGCTGGGGCGCGTCGAGGGGCATTTCGGTTTCAGGAAAAAAGGCCGAAGCTACGACCTGCCCCGTGTCGGCGGCCAGCAAACAGGCTTTTACGGACGAACTACCAACATCAATTCCGAGAAAATACATAGGGTGTGATTTTGGGGATAAAGCAAGCGACGAAGATACGAACGTGCGGCGACACAAAGCAAATAGGCGATTTTTGCCGTACTTTGTCATTTCCATCATTCGCACCATATGACACGCTACTTCCTGCTTTTCACACTGCTGCCCTTCGTTGGATGCAGTTCCCCCGATTCCAATGCCATCGCTCGCGATGCCGAGGCTTTTGTCGCCAACAAGCCCGCCCGCAACGATACTACGCCGCCCCAGCGCATCGCCCTGCCTCCCTTGCCCAAAACGCTCACCTTCGCAGGGGAAACCGTACCGCTCGACCGCGAGGAAGTGCGTGAAGCGCTCGAGTACGAGCTGACGGTCAACACGTTTCGGCATTCCAGTACCATCGGAATTTTGCGCCGCATCGAGCGCTGGCGACCGCTAATCGAAAAAACATTATCGGAAAACGAAGTACCTACCGATTTTATCTACCTCGCCGTAGCCGAAAGCGAATTCGACAACAACGCCCGCTCGCCCGCCGGGGCTGTGGGCATGTGGCAATTTATGCCGCCCACCGCCCGCGACTACGGCATGCACATCGACGCCGACGCCGACATGCGCCGCGACCCGCGCCTTGCGACCGAAGCCGCTAGTGGGTACCTCAAGTGGGCCCACGCCCGCCTGAAAGATTGGACCCTGGTGGCGACGGCCTACAATCGCGGTCTGACGGGCACACAGAATGCCATGCGCGACCAGCAGACGGATAATTTTTGGGATCTATACCTCAATCCCGAAACCGCCCGCTACCTCTACCGGATTCTGGCGTTCAAGGTAATTCTGGAAAACCCGGAATCGTACGGCTTCTTCCTGGCGACCGCCGGGCAGTACCAACCCTACAAGTTCACCACCGAAAAGGTGTACGATAATATTAACCTCGTCAGCTTTTGCCAAAGAGCGGGGTACAACCTACCGCGCGTTGCGGCAGCTTAACCCGTGGTTCAACAATTCATCGACGTACTTGTTAAGGGTTCCGACCAATAGCTCGTACGAAATTCGAGTACCGGAGAAGGGGATGAAATAAGATAAGCTACCGGAACACCTCCGCTAAGTCCACGCTTAGTTCCGGAAAGATACTCGATGTGGCGATTTCGGTAGCGGGCTGCAAGCCGATGTAGCGTTCTTCCTCATTCAGGAAATAGATTTGGACCGATTCATCCAGCGGATGCACAAGCCAGTATTCCTGCACGCCCGCTTCTTCGTACAACTCGAATTTATCCTTCATCTCGCGCTTGGTATTGCCCGGCGACAGAATTTCAACCACTAGATCGGGCGCGCCGTTGCAGCTTTGGTTGTCTTTGAGCTTGGTAAGATCGCATACCACGCAAATATCGGGCTGTACGACGGTGAAAATTTCCTCGTCGGCCTTCTCGGACCTTTTACGGTTATACAGTCGCACGTCGAAAGGAGCAGAGAAAAACTCACAGCTATCGCGACGGAAATGGTTAAAGAATAGCCCGCTGATCGTAGCCGAAATAAGTTGATGCCGCACATTGGGCGCGGGAGACATTGGGAATATTTTTCCGCGCAGCAATTCTATTCTTTCCTGAAACTGCCATTTGATATAGTCGGCATAAGAATAGGTACCGTTAGGGTCGAGTTGACTGAGTTCAGTGATGGCAGACATAAGCGCTGGCGTTTTATTTTTTTCAAAAATACGCTTTAAATCCTTACAAGCTAAGTACTCAGATTTTAGTACTTCTGTCGAATGCACTCCGTCAACTTCCTTTCCCTCAGATCTTGAACTGCAGCGTCAGGTAAAAATTCCGCTTGTCGGCGGGCAGGATGCCGGGGCCGGGGTAGCCGTCGGCGCGGCGGGTGAAGTAGCGGGCGTCGGCCAGGTTGTTCACGCCGGTCGAAACCATGAACTGCCGCCAATTGTAGCTCAGACTCAGGTCCATGACCGAAAAAGCCGGAATCGCGCCGTCGACCGCCGTGGGTGTTTGCTCGGTGTTGGTGGCGTCGGAGTACTGCTTGGTTTGAAAGGCGAATTGGTACGTCAGGTTAAAGCGCGGACTGCCCGCACTCAGGCCGGTGCGCAGCAGCACAGGCGGCACATTTTCCACCAGTTTGTTGGCAATCGCCGTGTTTTTGGTATTGATGTAGCGGGCGTCGATTAGCGACAGACTGGTGTACAGATTCAGCTTGTACTTCGATTTACCGTGGGTGAGCGCGTTGATGATATCGCCATCGAGCAGCAGTTCCAGGCCCAGGTTGCGGCTGTCAGAGACGTTGGTCCGCAGGCGGTAGGTCATAAAGCTGCTGTCGGTTGTGAAAATGGAGCCGATGCGGTCGTTGTATTTGAGGTAGAAAAAACTCACATCCGCGTACAGCCAATTCCTGAAAGTACCTCGCAAACCCACATCCAGATTGAAGCCGGTTTCGTCTTTCAAGTTAGGGTCGACGCGGGCGTTGGTGTTCACGACCCGGATGTCGTTGAAATTGATCGAGCGGTAGTTTTGGGAAATGTTGGCGTAGAACTCCGCGCCCTTTTTGATTTTCCAGCTTGTGCCGATGCCCAGCAGAAAAAAGGAACGGGGATTGGTGCGGGTCTCGAAGATTTTTTCGTCAGGAATAAAACGGTTTTGCTTGAAATAGTACCCTTCGGCTTTAGTGTCGATGAACTCGAAGCGCGCTCCCGGCGTGACGCTCCAATTCTTGCCAAAACGGAAGATATTTTCGGCAAAAAATGCCAGATTATTGCCTGGAAAGCGAAAATTGGACTTGTTGGGCTCTTCCCCCAAAAATTCAAAATCGGGCCCGTCGCCGTTGTTGCCGTCGCCCTGCTTGCGCACGGTCAGGCCTTTGTAGAGCCGGGTACCGATCAAAAAGGTATTGTCCGCCGAGCCAAGCAAGCTGTACTGATGAATGAAGCGCAACTCGCTGCCAAAATTCCGGTAGCGGTCGGCCATGTAATCGCGATTCACCCCAAAATCGGGGCGGTTGATGTAAGTCAGTGCCCCGATCGCCTCGCGCCCGCCTTCTAGCATATAGTTGCGCCAATTGAGCCTGGTACCTGCCTTGATGACGTAGTCGAGATTGAGACTCATTAAATTCCAGTCTACCCGAAACCAGTTTCTCGACCGCACCGATACGGAAGGGTCCGCCGCAAACTGGGCGTCGGTAAGGCCGCCGGGTTGTTGCGCCAGGTACCCCATGCGGGTGTACTCGCCCGTTACTTTGAGTTTGGGGCTGAGGTCGTAGGCGAGGTGCACGTAGGCATTTTGCTGGGTGTACCGGCTGTTGGGTCGCCAGCTATCGCCACGCTTGTACTGGTAGAAAGCGTAGTAATTTAATTTGCCGTCGGCTACCGTCCCGCCCAGGCTGTTGAACGAATTGAACAGCCCGAAGGAGCCGCCCGTCTGTCGCGTCGTGAACTCGATCGGCTTGTTGCGCGGCCCGCGTCGCATCACAAAATTGACCAACCCGCCAAATTGCGGACCGTATTGCAAGCTGGCCGCACCGCGGATGATTTCGATTTTGTCGAGCGCCTCGGCCGAGGGCGTGTAGTAGCTTTCGGGATAGCCCAGCGCGTCGGCGCTGATGTCGTAGCCGTTTTGTCGGATATTGAAATTGGACGAGCGGTTGGGGCTCAGTCCGCGCCCGCCGATGCCCAGCTGCAGACCGCCGCGGTCGTATTCCCAAATGTTGAGGCCGGGCACGCGGGCGTAGATTTGCCGGGTATTGTTGGTAGCCAGGTTGGCGTTCAGATTGCGGACATTGATGAGTTCGGTTTTCTTGCTGGCGTAAATTGCGGTACCCGACACGTCGTTCAACTTGCCGGAAATCGTCTCGGTATTTTGCCCATAAACTACCACTTCCCGGGTCAGCATATTGACGGCTTCCTGCATTTCGACGTCCAGCCGCACGCCCAACTCGTCCACGACCAACGTATCGATGTAATTTTGATAACCTAACACGCTTACTTCCAACACGTAGCGACCCGGTGTAACCTTCCCAAAACGAAAAAATCCATTATCGTTGCTGACCTCCACGTTACCACCGGGCGATAGCCGCACGATGGCACCGGGAATAACCTCATTTCCCTCGCGAACAGTACCTTCCACAAAAGCGGTCTTTTGGCTGAACGCTGTGAAAGTCAGTATGCAAAGCAATAGGAGCAAGTAGATTTTCCGCATCATAAATTTTTATTTTCATAGGGCAAAACCCAATCGTAGGGCCGCCAGCTGAGTTCTTTGGCCGCCAGGTTCACTGTCGAGTCCACGAATAGCCGCGAAGGTTCGCCGTTGAGGGTTACGTACACCTCGGCGTATACTTTGGGTTCCGTGATGCCTTTGTCCCTAAATTTTTCGGCCAGAAAGTGAGCGTATTGCAGAATTAAATCCGGCTGGGTACTCATCATCTTTTCTTGTAGAAGATTGAGGTACTTCTTGTTATCCACCACGTAGGATTTTTGCTCCGTTTGGTCTTTCACCGTGAAGTAGGCCGCGCCCGCTTTTTCCATCAGCATCACCCGCCACGAGAAACGGTAGCCCTGCTCGGTCCAGAAGAGCTTGCCGGGGTACAGCAGGAAGCGTAGCGGGACCAGGAGTTGAAAGACGATGTATATGGTCGCCAAAACCGCCACAACTTTCTTGAACTTAAAATCGTAAACCTTGGCCGTCAGGTAGTTCCTGCCCAACCGTAAAGTCGACAAAAGCCGGGTGTGAAATTTGCCCGAAAAGAAAATCAAACTACTCAGAATCATCACGTAAGGAAACATGCCGATGGCCGGAAAAAATAAGGCCGTCGCGCCGTGAAAAATCAGCACGAACAGGTAGGCGACGGGGCGGGTTTTTCGGTTCAACAAAAAAAACACGATGAATAAATCGTAGCCCGCGCCGAACCAGGAGAACAGGTAGGCGACCCACTCTTCGTACATCAGCGGCCCAATGATCGGCAGGTGGCTTTTGGCAGGCAGCCAGGTTTTCATTGGCTCGGCCCGGAGCAGCCAGTCGGCGTCGAGCTTGGCGAGACCGGCAAAAACGTAGACCAGCGCCATCTGGAAGCGCAAAATGCCGATCGTCCAAAATGGCGTCAGGGTGCGCCTTTGGACCAAGCCGAGATAGGCGTCGAGAGAATAGTCGCGGTTGGCGGGTAACCAAATCAGCAGGAAGGCAACCAGGCTAATAAAGTAGTAGTGGTTGAGGTAGGTCGTGACGTCGATCAGCTCGACGTAGGTAAAGCCCAGGAAGAACACGACAATGGCCACCCGGTAAAAAAGCCCCAAAGCTACGAGCAACGCGGCCGCAATCAGCGCCCCGAAGAGCAGGTACATCCCGGTTTCGCCTGGCGGCTGCACCCACCCGAACCCCCAGTAGGTAAAATGAAACGAGGGCGCGATGTAGGAACTTTCGATCCAACCCCGCGCCCAAAAGCGTAGCAAACTCCCGAACATCAACAACCCGAACGTAATCCTGAACGTAGCCAGCGGGGCCAGCGAAACCGGACGGTTGCCGTCGGGCCGTTCAATCGCCATCGTTGTCCTGGTAAGTGATCTGAACCGAAGTAGCCGACGCGACATCCGTTTTCATCAGCGTCAAGAGGCGTTGGACCTGGCGGTAAGCTTCGTCGACCTGGGTTGGGTTCTTAGAAAAAGACGTGGTCATTGGTTGTGGTACGGCTTCGAGTGCCTTGATTGCGACGTCGAATTGCATAAGTACCTGCTGAGCGAGGGCGTCTTTTTTCAGTAGTATCAGATAGTCAGCGATGCCCTCGCCCTCGCCGCCCGTGAAGTAGTTTCTCAGGCTTTTCAGATTGGCCACCGCCAGTTCCTGGGTCAGGCCCGAGTAGTAGCCTTCGGCCTTATCAGCGAAAATGATGCCGTTGGACTGCTTGCCGAAGGGCCAGCCGATGCGCGGGCCTTTCATACGGTCCAGTTCGTAAGCAAATTGGTTGACCAAGAAGGCGGTGGAACTACCCACGTCAGTTTTGAGCGAATTAACAAAGTTGGGCTTATACGCGCTATTCCACTGCCCAAGCGTATTGGCCGTCAGCGACTTCATGCGCGTCAGTACATCGCGCACGTACTTGGTGCGTGCCTTAGCCTGATCGCCCGAGAACTTCTCGACGGCATTGGGCGCAAACAGCAGGTAGTCTAGAGCCGGAAACCCCTGAATACTATCGTTGACGACGGGTAGTTCGAAGTTGTAGTTTCCTGCCACAATCGCCTTTTCGATTTTAGCCGGTACCGCCGGAAACGTGTTGAGGTAGTTGTTGTAAAGCAGCGCGGAGGCCGGACCAAAGTAAGCGGCCGGAGTGGCCTGATAGCTCAGATAAGCCGCTCGGTAGGCGGGCCGCACGGCTTCCAGCGTAGCGGACGAAGGTTTGTCCAGGAATCCATTGACTTGCATCTCCAACGTACCCAGATTTTTATTCAAATCCGTGTAAGCCGGGATGATAATCTGATCCGCATAGTTGGTCAGCATCGTCGTTTTGAAAACGTCGTTGCTGGTGGCGGGCGCATCGGTTGGGTTGGTACGCTCGGTGCAGGAATAAAAAACCGCGCCGGCGAGGGTGAGAATCAGAAGGGTACGGATACGGAAATGAGTCATGGGGATATAGCTATTTGACTATCAAGTGTTTAGAAAATTTTCAAATTAGCTCATTACATATTGAGGGCTAAAAACCTAATACCTAACAACCTAATACCTCATCATGGTTGAAGCTTGCCGTACGCTTCGGTCAGGATGGCTTGCGCCTCTTTCAACTTGGTATGGCTGGCGTCTTCGGCCAGGGTGTAGTAGCTGGTGTTCAGGATCTCGACCAGTTTTTGGTAGTTGGCGGGCGTCAGTTTGCTATCGGCAGGGCGGTACTTGAGCGCGGCCACAAAACCGGCGCCTTCCGACAGGCCATGAAATTTGGAGTCCAGCGCCGTGACGGATTGTGGGGTAGTCACATAGTAGTATGCCGATGCTGCCAGGGTTTTTTCGAGGTACTCCTTGATCGTCGCGATGGACTTATCACGCGTCGTGTAGTCCTGGGCACCGATGGCGGCGCGTCCGGTGCGGAACGCCTCGTAGATTTTCTCACCGGCCTGGATGTAGTTGGCGCGCTCGGCGAAGTACCCCCCGATGGCCAGCGGCCGGTTGGCCCTTACGGGTTGAGTGCCGTAGTCGAAGGCGGGGTCATAGTCCATCGGGATGCCGACGTAGCCGTAGGCCAGGTCCCAATTGCGCTCCATTTCGGTGGGTTCGCCGTTGTTGGTCGCGGCGTTTTTATCGGTCGGGATTTTGTCGAGAATGGCGTTGATGTTGCTGAGGGCCAGGCTACCCATGAGTCCCTTGGCTACCAACTGATTGAATTCAAGTCCTTTACCGTTGAAGAGGCGATTGCCGATTTTACCCGGAACGCCTTTGGAACCCGCCTGCTTGTTGAATTTGCTGACGGCGACCATCGAGTCGGCGAGGACTTTGAACAGCGCGGCGTCAGCTACCTTGCCGGCGAGGTTGTAGTTCAAGCCGTTCAGTTGGTCGCTGGTGTAGGGAAGGTTGCTCGCCAGTTCGGCCGTATAGGCCTTGTTAGTGTTATTCCAGAGGTAGTCGACGGTATCAGCGCTCAGTAAGCGGGTATTTCCTTTGCCTAAATACGACTGAAAACCCTGCCACATGCTGATACGCGAGGCGGACTCCTTCGTATCGGTATTGGCAAAATCGTAGGTGGTGGGGACTGTGTACGTCGTGGGCGGATTCGGATCTATGGTGTTGTCGTTGCAAGAAAACAATAGCCCTGCGACGGCTAATGGTGCAAAATGAGTGAGCTTCATCGGTTTGAAAATTGGAGGCGTTGAGACTGATTTGACGGCTGCAAAGGTAACAGACAATTTGAATAATTTTTAATCATTCTAAATAAACATTACGATAAACTTCATTCAAACCACCCGACGGCCGAAGGTTCAGAATCTAATACCTTTGTACAAAGTCAGTTCGCGCTGCTTACCTTTTCTATTCGCATGATGAAATTATCACCAGTTCTTCTCCTGCTGCTCACGTAGTACCTGTACCTACGCTCAATACGAAACGCGTTTCGAAAAGAGCCAGGGTACCCAAACCCCAACCTACGACGAGGGAATCGCCTACTACGAGCGACTGGCCAGGGATTTTCCCCAGATTCAAATGCAAACCCAAGGCCCGACGGACAGCGGCAAGCCCTTGCATCTGGTACTCTACTCCCGCAACCGCCAATTCAACATCGCCCAGCTGAAAGCGCAGGGCAAAGCGGTCCTGCTCATCAACAATGCCATCCATCCCGGCGAGCCCGACGGCGTCGATGCCTCGATGCTGCTGTTGCGCGACGTGGCCCTGCACCCCGAGCGCTTTCCCCAACTCGACAGCGTGGTGCTGGCTATCATCCCGTTTTACAACATCGGTGGCGCGCTGAACCGCAATAGCACGACGCGCGTCAATCAGGATGGGCCCGAAGAGTACGGCTTTCGCGGCAATGCCCGCAACTACGACCTGAACCGCGATTTTATTAAATCCGACACCCGCAACGCCCGTAGCTTCGCCGCCATTTTTCATGAGTTGGACCCTGATCTTTTCGTAGATACGCACGTCAGCAACGGGGCCGACTACCAGTACGTGATGACGCTCGATTACACGCAGGAAAACAAGCTGGGCGGCCCTTTGGGTGCAATTCCAGCGCGCGACTTTCCTGCCGTTCATCTACGACCACATGAAGGCGGCGGGCTACGAGTCCATGCCCTACGTCAACGCCTGGGGCCAGACGCCCGACAAGGGTTTCGTGCAGTTTCCCGATTGGCCACGCTACTCCACGGGCTACGCCGCTCTTTTCCACACCATCGGCGTGATGACCGAAACGCACATGCTCAAGCCCTTCGACCAGCGCGTCAAAGCCACCTACGCCTACCTCGAAGGTACCACCCAGGTACTAGCCCGCTACCGCCAGCCGATCTTGAAAATGCGCCGCGACACCAAAGAAGCCGTCAAGACGCAGGCGACCTTTCCCCTCACCTGGCAGGTCGACCGGGACAAGCCCACCGAAATCGAGTTTAAAGGCTACGAAGCCGAGTACCCCGTCAGCGCCGTGAGCGGGCAGCCGCGGCTGTACTACAATCGCGACCGACCCTTCACGCGCACCATTCCTTTTTACAATCAGTACGTACCCGTCGACGAAGTAACCCGTCCGCTGGCCTACGTGATTCCGCGGGGCTGGCATAGCATCATCGACCTACTCAAACTAAACGGCGTACAAATGCGGCCGCTGTCCCGCGACACGCTCATGCAGGTGGAGGTGTACCACATCACCGATGTAAAAACCAACGCCCGTCCGTACGAAGGTCACTACGGCCATTCGAGCGTAGCGTTAGACAAGAAAACCGAAAGCATCACTTTCCGCCAAGGCGATTGGTACATTCCCGTGGACCAGGCCACCAACCGCTACATCGTCGAAACGCTGGAACCCAAAGCAGTGGATTCCTTTTTCAAATGGAATTTCTTCGACACCATTTTACAGGAAAAAGAAGGCTACTCGGCCTACGTATTCGAAGACCTGGCCGCCAAACTGCTGGATGAATCACCGGATTTGAAGAAAGCCCTACAAGAAAAAGTGGCCGCCGATGCGGAATTTGCCAAGAACGCCGGGGCGCAGCTTGATTATATTTACGAGCAATCTGCTTTTCATGAGAAGGCGTATCGGCGGTATCCGGTTTGTCGGGTGGTGGGGGAGTAGGTGCATGGATTTGTATGATAGCGCATACTATTTTCTGAATTTCCTGCTGAGCCATCAGGAAAAAGCCCCAGAAACCCCAAACAATACAAAATGCGAAGTGCGCATTTTGTATTGTTGAAAAGTAACAATTGGGATAGCGAACTTTGGTAATGTATAGAAAATCAGCTAGTTAATATTTTAACAAATTACGAAAGGTTCGTATATTTACGAGTTATGCGGCATTTTAAAAAGATACAGTAATATGAAAATCAGACCAGAAGAATTAACAGAAAATGGTTATGTTCTACTCGACAGCTTAGGACATAAGGAACTCATTCCATTTGTAAGAACATATTTAAAAAAAAGAACACCAATTTCATTATTTTACACTATCAGCAATGTCGTAATAGCAGGAATAATAGTTTTTTGGTTTTGGAAATGTTACGGAACAGACAATTTCAATTTGGGTGACGGATTTACTCATTTTTCATATGGACTTGCAATTGCATTTGGACTAATACCGTTACACGAGTATATCCACGTATTAGCCTATAAATTACAAGGAGCTTTAAACACATCTTATGACGCTAACTTTAAAAAATTTTATTTTATGGCACTTGCAGACAAGTTTGTAGCAAATAAAAAAGAATTTAGAGTAGTGGCACTTGCACCATTTGTAGTGATTACTACAATACTCATATTGCTACTATTTTTCACAAGTCAAACATGGACTTTTACAATTTTTGGAGTATTACTTACTCATACTGCATTTTCATCTGGTGACTTTGGGATATTAAGTTACTTTGATTTTCATAAAGATAAAAACATTGTAACTTATGACGACAAGGCAAATGGCATATCATATTTTTACGGAAAGAAAAAGTGAAAGAAAAACGACATAACAAAAATGAATGATTTCTATAAACAACCTAAGATACCCGCTAACCCCGATCTGTGATCGGGCGTTGAATCACCTCGCGTTTGCAACGCGATCCAGTGCATACGCGGTACTTATACCCGCTAACCCCGATTTGCAATCGGGCGTTGCATCACCTAGCGTTTGCAACGCGATCCAGTGAATAGGCAGTGCGTACACTCGGCTCGCGTCTCAGACGCGAAGCGATAGCGTCCCGATTGCAAATCGGGACGAGCGTGAAATTTGCCGCCTTCGCGCTTGACAACTGGAATGAAGACAGAAAAGATAAAAATACAGAGATTAAAATACTGACCAAATCAGGAATGGATTGGCGCAGGATAGTAAGGATCTTGAACTAAATGAATTAGGACACGGTTTGGTCTTCTGCCACGGTCTATTTTAGTGATGCTGTTTTGAAAAACCTGACAGACTATTCAGCTAAAATTGTTCTACGTTGCTTTATTTAGAAATTTCATCTCCATTCAAAACACATCGGGGTACGAAACACTGAAATCGAAGGGCTTGAGATTACTAGTAACGACTCACTCCGGCAGAACTATTGTCTTTGTATGAGAATGATTGCAATGCTTTGCGGAAACTGGAAGAAAACTACGCGAATCACAGTTTTTTGCGAACTACTACCAGATGTTACAATCGATTGCGCCTAATTTTGTGCTTAACGAGAAGGGAAATTTAACCGGACTGAATACTCCGGCGGTGTTGACGGAAAAAGAAAGAAAAAATATTTTTGACCAACCTGAGAACGATAAGGCGCAATCGAGATTTTATGCTGAAATCCTACGCCGAAGTAAAGGGTAAAGTAGCCGCACTACAAACTCATTTGGAACAGGAATTGAAAAAGTAAAAAGGTTATACTTATTAGCTAATGAACTTAGTATCTTATCAAAAGAGATGTTCTTTGTTTTTAAAACACCACTTTTTCAGAAAATAGAAAGAAAAATGCAGACTCGATTCACGGACATCATTCGGCTTATCAAGCAGGCCCAGACAAACGCAATTAGGGTAGTAAACTCTGAACTAGTCAATCTTTACTGGAATATAGGAGAGTATATCAGCAAAAAAATCGAAGATGCGGAGTGGGGTGACTCGGTCGTATCTGAACTAGCAAACTATATTCAAAAAAGTGAACCTCAAATAAAGGGCTTCTCCGACAAAAATATTTGGAGAATGAAGCAGTTTTATGAGACTTACAAAGATTATCAGAAACTCTCGACACTGTTGAGAGAAATCAGTTGGTCTCACAACCTGGCAATTTTTTCAAGGTGCAAAGGCGTTGAAGAAAAAGAATTTTACTTGAAACTATCCAAGCAGGAGAATTACAGCGTCCGAGAGCTCGACAGACAAATTTCTACAAGTCTTTATGAACGAACATTGATTGGCAGCACAAAACTCTCGACAGCATTGAGAGAAAGCCATCAAGGACTAACAAACTATTTTAAAGATAGTTATGTGTTTGAATTTTTGGCAATTCCGGAGCCACACAGTGAAAGCGACCTACAACGCGGGCTTGTAAGCCAAATGAAGCGCTTCATTCTTGAACTTGGGAGAGACTTCCTGTTCGTAAGTGAAGAGTACAAACTTCAAGTTGGAAATAGCGATTTTTTCATTGACCTTCTGTTCTACCATCGTGGTTTACAGTGCTTGGTGGCTTTTGAACTAAAAGCAGACAAGTTCAAACCAGACCACCTGGGCCAGCTAAATTTTTATTTAGAGGCACTGGATCGTGATGTGAAGAAAGCGAATGAGAATCCAAGCATCGGAGTTTTGTTATGCAAAGACAAGGATAACGAAGTCGTGGAATACGCGTTAAGCAGAAGCCTTTCCCCAACCATGGTTTCAGAATATAAAACCCAACTACCTGACAAGAAACTTTTGCAACAGAAATTACATGAACTCTTTGAAAATGAAGCCCATGAAAAGTAGAACAGTACACATAAAATACCTGCCAAAAATTCTGGCACTGCTTTTCATAGGTATACTGGCTTCGAAGAATTCAACTTCCTTCGCCCAAACCCCAACCGCCTTCGTAGGTGCGACAATCATCGACGGCAACGGCGGCACGCCCATTAAAGACGGCGTGCTGCTCATCCAAAACGGCCGAATCACGGCAGTTGGAACGCGGGCACAAGTACCTGTCCCCAAAAATGCGACCATCCGGGAGGTAAGCGGCAAGACCATCATGCCCGGCATCATCAACGCCCACGGCCACGTCGGTGACACCAAGGGCATCGAAGGCGGGCATTATTCCGCCCAAAACATCATCGACAATCTGGCGCTCTACGCCCGCTACGGCGTCACGACGGTGGTGAGTTTGGGCGGCGACCAGGAGGAGGCGGTACCGCTTCGGGCGGTGCGCGATACGATGGCGGCCGAACGGGCGCGGCTTTTCATTGCAGGTGAAGTGATCACGGGCCAAACGCCCGCCGAGGCGATAGCCGTCGTCAATCAAAATGACCGCCTGGGCGTCGATTTTATGAAAATCAGGGTGGACGATAACCTGGGTACTACGCCCAAAATGAGCGAGGAAGTGTACCGCGCGGTTATCAAGCGGTCGCATGCGTTGGGCTACAAAATCGCTACGCACCTATACTACCTCGACGACGCCAAAAAGCTGCTTGCCGCCGGGAGCGACCTACTGGCCCACAGCGTGCGCGATCTGCCCGTCGACGCGGAATTTATCAAACTGATCAAAGAGAAAAAAGTAGGTTACTGCCCTACCCTGACGCGCGAGCTTTTGGCTTACGTGTACGGCGATACGGCGGCCTTTTTTACCGATCCTTTTTTTACCAAAGAGTATGACCGCGCCACGATCGAGCCGCTGCTCGATCCGGCCCGGCAGGCCAAAATTCGTGAAAGTCGCAACGCCAGCATCTACAAACGGCAACTCCCCACGGCGATGGCCAACCTGAAAAAGCTATCCGACCAGGGCGTCCCGATCGTCTTCGGCACTGACAGCGGTATCCCGACGCGCTTCATGGGGTACTTTGAGCATCTGGAAATGGAGATGATGGCGGAAGCGGGCCTGACGCCCATGCAGATCATCGTGTCGGCGTCCAAAAACGCCGCCGACTACCTTGGCCTCAAAGACCTGGGTACCTTGTCGCCAGGTCACCGGGCCGATTTTCTGATTCTGTATGCGGACCCGCTGGTCGACATCAAGCATGCGCGGCAGATCGACGGAGTGTTTATTGGCGGGAAGGAAATGAAGTAGTCCGTTCGACAGCGGTAACGGATAACGCTGACAGCGTTCAAAACGCTGTCAGCGTTGGCGTAAACGTGACCCCGGCGGGAATCGAACCCACATCTAAAGTTTAGGAAACTTCTATTCTATCCGTTGAACTACGGGGTCGTAGCGTCGGCGTTTCAGCCCGCAAATTTCGGGGATTCCCGGCGACCTACCAAACGAATCTTTTATTCCTCGTAATCGGTGTCGTAGTTGCCGACGTCGACCCAATTGGGGTAGATCAGAAAGTGCTTGTCTTTCACCAGCACCGACAAATTCTTGCGTAGCTCGGGAATATTCTCGTTTTCCTGGGCCGAAATGAACACCACGTGCTCCGCTTTTTTGGCGTGGTAGCTGTTGCGGAGTTGCTCGGTGAGCTCGGCCATCGACAGCCGTTTGGTGGCGGTACTTTCCGTGATTTCCTCCCAATCCTCGGTTTCCGGCTCGTCGGCGGGCGCTTCGTAGAGGTCGATCTTGTTGAACACGATGATCGTCGGCTTGTCGCCCGCGCCAATGTCGTTGAGCGTGGTCGTCACGACGTCCATCTGCTCCTCGAACGACGGATGCGAAATATCCACAATGTGCAGCAGAATATCGGCCTCGCGCACTTCGTCGAGCGTCGATTTGAAAGACTCGATGAGCTTCGTCGGCAACTTGCGGATAAACCCGACCGTATCGGTAAGCAGGTACGGAATATTACCAATCGACACCTTGCGGACCGTCGAATCGACGGTGGCGAAGAGTTTGTTTTCGGCAAACACATCAGCCTTGGCCAGGCGGCGCATCAGCGTCGACTTGCCCACGTTGGTGTAGCCCACGAGCGCCACGCGCACCAGGCGGTCGCGCTCCTTACGGCGGGTGGTACTTTGGCGGTCGATTTTGCGAAGTTTTTCTTTAAGCAGCGAAATCCGGTCCTGGATAATCCGGCGGTCGGTTTCGAGCTCTTTTTCACCCGGGCCGCGCATCCCAACGCCCCCTTTTTGCTTGCTCAAGTGCGTCCACATGTTGGTCAGGCGCGGGTACACGTACTGGTACTGCGCCAGCTCGACCTGGGTTTTGGATTGCGCGGTTTGGGCGCGCATCGCAAAAATATCCAGAATCAACAGACTGCGGTCCAGGACTTTAATATCCTGATCGCCGAAGGCGGCTTCCAGGTTGCGGACCTGGGCGGGGCTGAGGTCGTCGTCGAAAATCACCATATCGACTGGCTCGGCGGCGATGAACGTTTGAATTTCCTTCAACTTACCGCTCCCCACGTAAGTACGGGTATCGGGTACCTGCAGGTTTTGGGTGAACGAGTGGGTGGTTTCCACGCCCAGCGTCTCGACCAGAAACGCCAGCTCGTCGAGGTATTCCTGGGTTTTCTCGGGGCTCTGGCGCTGCGGACTCACGGCCACCAGCACGGCGGTTTCTTGTTTTTTCTCGGTGGAATTGGTGGCTCTTTTATCTATCAAAGGTTGGTAGGTATTTAGGTTATGCTTAACATCAGATGAAAGTGCAAGCTAGAAAAAACCGTTGTTCCGCTATAATAGTTCTTTACCAGAGGAATCTGACGGCGTCCTCTTCTTTTATTTGGGTAGAATGGTTAGTTTTGCCAAAATCCTTACGCCCATGAAGTTCTTTGCCCGGGTCTAGCTGATCCCTTTTAGCCGATCCACCCCGCCGACATCCGCTCGGCCTTCTCTTAGTACCAATAGCGCTTTTTGCACAAAAAGCCGCGTGCTGACTCCATTCATTCTTCGGGCAATCCTTCTTCATTTTGAAAAAATACTTAACCCTGCTCCGCGCGGCCCTCGACGGTTCCGAGCAAAGCTATACCAGCGGCAGCATCGACCGCGCCATTTTCCTGTTGTCTGTCCCGATGATCCTCGAAATGGTCATGGAATCGCTGTTCGCGGTCGTGGATGTTTTCTTCGTATCGCAAGTCAGTACCGCCGCCGTCGCGACGGTCGGGCTCACCGAGTCGGTCATCACGATCGTGTACTCGGTTGCCATCGGACTCAGCGCCGCCGCCACCGCCATTGTGGCCCGACGCGTGGGGGAAGGTCGTGCCAAAGACGCCGGGCAAGCCATCGGCCAGATCATACTAATTTCGCTCAGCATCTCATCGGTCATGGCGGGCTTGGGTACTTACTTCGCCGGGGACGTGCTGCAACTCATGGGCGCGGGGCCCGAGGTACTGGCAACCGGGACACGCTACGCCCAAATTTCGTTTTTGAGTAGTCCGGTCATCGTGCTGCTCTATGCGTTAAGCGGCGCTTTGCGGGGAGGGGGCGCGGCGGCGGCGGCGATGCGGTCGCTCTGGATTGCCAACGGACTGAATATGGTACTTGACCCGCTGTTTATTTTTGGCCTCAGTTTTTTCCCGGAACTGGGCGTCACGGGCGCGGCCGTCGCCACCACCATCGGCCGCTCGGTGGGCGTGAGCTATCAGTTATATTTTTTGTATTCCAACAAGAAAGCCGTCGCCATCCGCTGGCCCGATTTTGCACCCGCTTGGCAGGTTATCCGCAACATCTTGAACATCGCGGCGGGCGGTACCGGCCAGTTTCTCATCTCATCGGCGAGTTGGATTTTCCTGACGCGCATCCTGGCCGAATTTGGGAGCGACGTCGTGGCGGGCTATACGATCGCCATCAGGATCATCATTTTTACGCTGCTGCCTTCCTGGGGCATGGCCAACGCCGCCGCCACACTCGTCGGCCAAAACCTCGGCGCCAACCAACCCGACCGCGCCGAGGCCTCCGTCTGGCGATCGGCCAAGCTTAATATGTTTTTTCTGCTGGGCGTAGCCGCGCTATTTTTCCTAGCCGCCGAACCCATCGTGGGCTGGTTCAGTACCGAAGTCGTCGTAGTACAAACGGGCGTCACGACCTTGCGCGTGCTATGCCTCGGTTACGGCGCTTATGCCTACGGTATGGTGGTAGTGCAGTCCATGAACGGTGCGGGTGATACCAAAACGCCCATTTACCTCAACCTGATTTGCTACTGGCTGGTGCAGATTCCGCTCGCCTATTGTTTAGCTTTGTGGTTGGGCTGGGGACCCATCGGCGCGTTTGCCGCCGTGCCTGTCGGCGAGACGCTGCTGGCCATCCTGGGTATTTTCGTTTTCAAGAAAGGCAAGTGGAAACTGACGCAAGTGTAGTTTTGAATGAGCGAGTGATTTAATGATAGAATGAATACGTCTATTCTATCATTGATCTCCTCGCCAGGATATACGCCTGCTCATCTCCCAGCGCAAACGGTTCGCCATCCAGGCTGCCGAAGGTTTCAAGTACCGTCAGACCCGCGCTTTCCATCATCGCCGATAGTTCGGCCAGGGTATAAACGTACTGTTCGATTTGGCGCGTTACTTGTTCTTCGCCCCGAATGTAAGTTAGTTCGGCGTGGATGACGCCCTCGTGGGCATCATAACGGTTTCGCACCATATACTTAATATCTTCCCCCACGGGCAACCAGCTATACTCCTGAAAATGTGGCAACGCGCTTTCGGCCAATAGCTGGGTATGCGCCGCAAATCGTCCGCCGGGCGCAAGATGATCTGCAATTTTTTGCAGGAATTGCTGCATCGTCTCGCGATTGAAAAAGCTGAAACTATTGCCGATGCAGTAGGCTGCATCGAAGGTTTTTTCGGGCAATTCTATTTCCAGAAAATCGTCTTTAAGTACTTGTACTTCTAATTTTTCGGCGCGGGCGGCGGCTTCCAGTTCGTCGCAATACTCTGCCGAAATATCCACCGCCGTCGGCGCAAAACCCCGCCCGGCCAGCGGCAGCGCGTGGCGACCATAGCCCGCCATGACGTCCAGTACCTTGTTTCCGGGCTTCAGTTCCAGCACATCGACCAGGAAATCGACTTCCCAATCGGTGTACTCATCCTGCTGATCCTGCTTCCAGGCCACCTGGGGCAAGCCCTCGAAAAAGGTATGGTACCACGCCATCGTGTCGTTGTCTTTTTGGTAAGAAATCGGCCGCGAAGGTAGTCAAAATCATTCCCTTTCCGTGTCGTACCGCGAAGCAGCCCGTTGCAAGACCCCGCCAATTTCCGCCCGCAATTCCGGTGGCCCAAGTACTTCGGCATCATTGCCCAGTTCCAGAATCCGTGCTTTCAATTCGCGATTCAGCAGTACTTTCCATTGAAAATCAGTCCATTCCTCCGTTTCTTCAAGTTCTGTTTGCGACGAATGCCACGGCTTCGTCCTGACGTAGTGGGCCCTTGGTTTCTGTACCCGAATCACGACCTTGCCCAACACGCCTTCCAGCGACACGCCGATCAGGCTTTGGAAATACGTGGCCGGGTCGGGCAGTTCCGCCACGCCGGGCCGCCAGTCCGACAACCGGGGACGGCTCGCGATGCGGTCGAGGGCGTAGTTTTGGTAGCGGGCCGCCGCCCGGTCGTAGCCAATCAGAAACCAGCGGTGGTTGTATTCTTTCAGGAAAACCGGGAACACCGTCCGCTCACTACCCGCGCGACCGAAGGGCTGGTACTCGAAGTTGATTGTCCTTTGGTTCAGCACAAAATCAAAAAGCACCGTCACGTACTCCTGCCCAACGTAGGCCACCTTCTCGAACTGCAAGCGCGAATCGCCTTGCGCCTCGGCGGTGCGGATGCGATGTTCCAGGGCCAGGAAAACCTTGTCCAATTCTAGAAAAGCCGCCTTGGGCGCTTTCTGGTAAAGCTGGTTAAGGTACGCTACCACTTCGTCGGTCTCGGCGGTAGCCACGCCTTCCAGACTTTCCAATAACGAAAACGGCGCGTCGTACCGAAACTTCGTGTGCTTGTGTCCCGGCGGAATCGGGGCACCCAGTTCGCGTAGCAGCCCGATGTCGCCCCGAATGAGCCGGGCGCTGGCGTTTGGGTCGGCTTCGGCGCAATAAGCGGCCAGTTCCTCGGCCGAAAACGGCTGCATCGTGCGCAGTTGATGATGAATTTTGAAAATGCGTTGTAGGCGGAGGGTGCTCAAATTAGTGGATAGTTGATAATGGATAATGGACAATTCTAAAAATCCATTGCCATAGGCTTCAGCCTGTGGGTGGCTGGGAATGCAAAACTTTCCCACAAATATACCTCAACTACCATAACCCCGTACATGACTTTTTTATAACGCGCCCCGAACCACCACTTTTGTAGCGGACCAACCACCAAACCCGTACCGCTATGACCACGACGACTACTTTTGCCCAGACGCTTTTCAGCTACCTGCCCTTCGAGGCTACCCGCGAGCAGGCCGAAGCGCTCTACCACCTGGAAGAATTTCTGGATACCGACTGCCGGGCCGATGCGTTCATTTTGCGCGGAGCCGCCGGGACGGGCAAAACCTCGCTCGTGCAGGCCGTCGTGGATTTTCTGGAAGCGCGGGAAATCGCCTGCTACCTCACCGCCCCCACGGGCCGCGCCGCCAAGGTGCTGGGCCACAAAACCCGCAGCATCGCCCGTACCATCCACCACACGATCTACCGCGTGACGCCCACCGACGACGAAACCGTGGTGCTGGAACGCCGCGCCAACGTCAGCGAAGCGTACAGCGTGTACGTGATCGACGAGGCCTCGATGATCAGCGACAAGCACCGCCCCGGCGGCGACTTCGTGACGCCCAGTTCCCTGCTGACCGACCTCATCGCCTACATCAAGGAAGGCAACGCCCGCAACAAAATCATCTTCATCGGCGACCGCTACCAACTCGCGCCCGTTGGCGACGACGAGTCAGTGGCCCTGAACCTCAGCTACATCGAGGAAAAACACCGCCTGACCGGGCACCAGTCCGAACTCTCGGAAGTGAAGCGGCAGGCCGGACAGTCGCCGATTCTGACGCTGGCCCACGACATCCGCCGCCGCGCCGACGAAGGCCGCGCCCTGGGCCCGCTCGATCTGTATCGGCTCTACAATTCCGGGGCGGCGGTGACGCGCTACCTCACCCTCTACGATGCCACCCAACCCGACCGCGTGGTGATGATCGGCTGCACGAACCGGGACGTGAACTACTTCAACCAAAAAGTGCGGCAGCGGCTGGGCTACACCGACCTACTGCACGTCGGCGACCAGATAGTAGTGCACGAAAACTGGCTCGGCGACCACCAACTCGTCGTCAAGGGCGAGACGGGCCTCGTGCGGGAGATTCACGGCCCTCGCGAGAAGCGGGCCGAACTGGAATTCGTCACGGCCACGCTCGAATTCCGCGATGTCGAAAACCAGCCCCTCCGCGTCACGACCAAGGTGCTGCTCGACACACTCAAAACCGCAACGGGTCAACTCGCCCATGAGCAACTCCGCCACATGAAAGCCGACCGCTTGGCCCGCAATCCCGCTTACCGCGCCAATCCGCACCCGGCCCACGACCCCTACATCGGCGCAATGCGGCTCCGCTACGGCCACGCCCTCACCGCCCACAAAGCGCAGGGCGGCGAATGGGACCATGTACTACTACACCCGTGGTTCTACCCCAACGACTACCGCTACGCCTACACCGCCATCACCCGCGCCCGCCTGAACGTAACAAGCTGGCACTAACGCGGCTGGTGGCAGAACTGAAAAATGGTATATTTGGGGGGAGTAAACGGAAGAAAATGGAAACGATTCAAAGTATAAAATCCCAACTAACCGGCTTTTGGGCGGACAAACCCATTCGCAAGGCCTACCTCTTCGGCTCGGCGGTGCGGGAGGAACTGACGCCCGACAGCGACATCGACATATTGGTGGAACTGGACAGCACCCAACTTATCGGCATGATTGAGTACATCAAAATCATGGATGCGTTAGAAGGAGTTACTGGGGCGGAAGGTTGATTTGGTGGCGACTGATGGATTGTCGCCTTTTGTGAAGCCCGCAATAGAAGCGCAGAAAATACTAATTTACGAAACACAAGAACTAGAAAACTAAATGCAAACCCACCTCAAAGGCTTCGGATTAGAAAATTTTCGTGTATTCAAAGACTACACTTGGTTTGACTTTGCACCAATCACTATTTTAACTGGGCCAAATAGTTCGGGTAAGAGTTCTTTGAATAAGGCACTACTACTATTACGAGACAATTTTGAGAAGGGTAATTTACCCCCTACTTTCACACCAGTTTTAGATAGACCTTCTGAAAGTTCGGAAACCTTTTTTTTCAATGGAATTGAATTTGATAAAAATACTTTTGGATCCGTTACTATATATGATTCAGAAAACAACGAATCTTATATAGTAACACATGAGCCTAGTTCTATTGTATTTGATAGTAGTATCCATAATTTAAATGATGCTTCACAGTTAATTAATCATAGCAGCGATTCGATTAACTTCGTTTTTGATATTCCTTACAGTATTACTGCCTACAAATATTCTAGTATAGAAGAATTTTATAGTTCTATATCAGATATACAGACTAAGTTTCCTGAATTTTACAAAAATAAAAACATTACCAATTTTGACAAATCTATTAATAATTCGCAAATGTTGGTAGAACTATTAAAAAATGATGAAACAATAGATTTATTAGATCTAAAAAATACAAATAAGAAAAAATCGTATCAACATCCAATCTTGTATCGATTAAGCTATAAGCTAAATGAATCTATTGCAAAAGCAACAACTAAAATTGAATTACTTAACTTTAAGAAAGAATTGATTTTAAGTATTTCCGATCAAGTAATCTACTTTGATCCATGTTTACTTGAAAGTATCGTTGATGATGGAAGTTTTCTTATTTCTAGCTTACTAAATGATGAAATTCAAAAACAAGAAGTGTTTTTAGAGAATAGCTTACGTGAATGGATTGATCTCAATTCAATAAATCCTGATTTCAATAATTCTATTTATGAAAAAATTATTTCTAAGTTAGAAATAAATAAATACGAGAATGATAAAATTGAGATAAAACAAATCAAAAATATATTTGATAGTATTGGTTATTTATCCCCTAGTTATAGTAGACAAAAAAGAAGCTACTCAGAAGATGATTCCTCTATTTTAAAAAAAACTATGGCTGAATTATCCAGCTATCAACTAAAAGGTTTTACTTTTGAAAAGTATTTTGCAGATTGTCTGTCTCTTTTCGGTATCAAAGGATATTTATCTATAAAATATAATATTGAACAAGAAACTTATTTTCCAAATATAGATGGCGTTTCACTAGTCAATTTTGGATATGGATACTACCGTTTGATTGAATTAGTATTTACTATTGCGTCTCACGGAGCTAAAAAGTATATCCGAACTGATTCGGGAGGTTACGTGTATCGAGAAGAAAGCTCAATGATCATTCTTGAAGAACCCGAGGCTAACTTACATCCGAAATATCAGAGTATGTTAGCTGATCTATTAATAGATGCTGCAGAAACTTTCCAAATTCAATTTATAGTAGAAACCCATAGTGAGTATCTAATTCGAAAATTACAATACCTTACTGCTAAGAAAACAATGAAACCTGAGGATAGCATTCTTTACTATTTCCACGACCCTAATAACGTACCAATAGGCGAGAAGCAAGTGAAGAAGATAGAAATTCTGGATGATGGTAGCTTATCAAGCGACTTTGGGCCAGGGTTTTTCGACGAAGCGACCAATTGGGAACTTGAATTACTCAGACTGAAAAATTCCAAAAATCGCCAAAATTGAACACATGAAGATCATTCTTGATTTTGAGTTCTTGGAAAAGTTTTTCTTGCGCGAGGATGATTCTGAGCGGTATTTTTATTTGAATCGTTTACTATCCTCAGCCAGTAGTCCTTCTGAAATAGTAGTAGACTTTGATTTTGAAGAAGCCTATCGAGACCCGGCTAAGCGACCCATTTTCAGAAAAATCGCTCAAAAAATGCCGCTTTCTGATCTTGATGTTCTCCAAAAAGCACAAACGATTGAATTTCACGGAACCAACGAAGCGAATTTATTTTTTGTAGAGAACAGAAATATCGACTTCAAGCAGTACGGGTGCTTTTCTATGAGCTCAGATAGTATGGAAAAGGCTGACAATCTTTTACAAGCTGATGATGTCAGGATTGATTCTCAGCACAGAGATTGGTCATTTCTAAAAAAATATAAACTCCCGTGCAATTCAATAATCATTACAGATAACTACCTATTTTCCAATGATCTACGTTTGGAAAATACAATTTCTATTCTCAAAAGTCTAATGCCAACCCGTCTGTCCATAGATTTTCACCTAACGATTATCGGATTCGATTCTAAGAAGCACTTCAAGAATATCAACGACTCCTACAACGCTCTCGTAAAAGAACTCTCCACCTTTCCCTATCCCATACTGCTTACAATTATCAGGGAAGACCATCACGGAAGGCTGATTCATACTAACTATACGAGGTTCTTGACGGAGAAAGGTTTTGCTTTATTTACAAACGGTAGAATCAAACGCAACGACGAAACAACATTGTCGGTTGGTTCTGTTTTCTCTTTCACCACGAACAGTAGTCTAGCCAGGAATGCAGAAATTGATGTATGCAAGAGAATTAATAGAACGGATAGGATGCCTGATAAACTAGCCGGAAGTCGAATCAATCGGCTACTTCCTACTTAACTCATTACAGGTTCTCTTATAAATTTTTGAAGTATTCAAACTGAAATTTTTCCTAGGTATTGTAATTCAATAATTTATGACCATCCAAGAACTAGAAACCCTACTCCGCCAAGAAAACATCTTCGAGGAATTCGGCATCGACCGATTAGGGCTTTTCGGTTCCTTCGCCCGGGGCGAGCAATACCGCGACATCGATATTCTGCTTGAACGCAAGATGGATTACAAACGACGTGACCTGTTGAAAGCCAAGCTGCAAACGCTGCTCGGCACAAAAGTGGATTTGGTACCGGAACATTTCGCTAATCCCATTATCCTGTACCGGGCGCGCAAAGATTTGAAGTATGTCACAGGGTAAAGTTCTCGAAAAGTCCGATACCCCGCTAACTATCTTTATGCATAGAATTCTAAAGATGAAAAAATATCAGCAACACATCACTTCCGACCACCGGGTCATGCTGGGCAAGCCCGTCATCAAAGGCACCCGGATCACAGTCGAACTTATTCTTCGTAAGTTAGGGCAAGGGGCAAGTCCTTCCGATTTGGTAAAAATGTACCCCCACATCACAGAGGCCGATATAAACGCAGTACATCTGTATGCGGCTGACGTATTGGCCAACGAAGAGTTAATTGATTCTGCCGCGTGATCCTGGCCGATGAAAATATTGATTACCCGCTGATCGAAGCCATACTCGGAGTTGGAATCGAAGTGTACTCCATTTTTGAACTCAATCGCGGCATGATGGATGAGGCGATTATAGAATTTTCACGCGTACCACCCCGAATTATTCTGACCGAAGATAAGGATTTCGGTGAGTGGGTGTACGCCCATAATTTGAAAGAAATAAGCGTACTCTTTCTACGGTATGATTTCAAAGATACTGAATTAATGAAGCAGGCTTTGCTGAAAATATTGGCAGATCGAATTGATGAATTGCACGGCCATTTTACAACCTTGTCGATTCATAAGGTGCGAATCCGCAAAATCTAATTCTTTCCATTTCTTTCAATGCCCCACATCCCCCTCTCCTACACCAACCGCCAAAACAGCACCGCCTACATCCGCGCCGTTCCGGCCAAGCGGGGCGGGACGCGGTATTATATCACCAAAGACCCCAAGGCGCCGGATTTGATCGAGGAAATGCCGGAGGGCTTCGAGTTTTACGAAAACATTGAGGATGCCCGCATCATTTTCCGCAAGCGGAAGCCTTCCCAAATCCTCCCGGCGGAGCGGCAGATGGTGGAGGACGCTGTCGCCAACCTCTCGGCGGTGTCGGATTTTATCGTGGAGGCGCGGGAGAAGGAAATTGTAGTCTATATCTCACAGTTCAGTTCCATTGGCGGGCAGCAGGAGAGCCTTTCTGCCGAGGAAGCCCGCGAAGCGTGGGGCGAGCATTCGGATCGCTGGAAGAAATACGATGACTACGTGCGGTTCGTACTGGTGAGCAAGTCGCTACGCGTGTTTGCGGTGGCGCGGATTGTGTTCACGGGGTACTTCAACCGCGACTACGTCGAGTTGGAACGCTCCGAAGACTTGGAATACCTGGCCGAGAAAGTCTGTGAGCACATCGGGCGTGATTCGTACTTTGATTTGTTGCCGGAAGGTATCGGGCGAGACGACGACTAATAGACTTTTCAGGTACTTTGTCTTATGCTTTTGGTTTTGCGTATCTTTGATAAAAAACCACAGATCATGGCAACATTGACATTTGAGATCGAGGTCGACGACAAAACCGCCGAACGGGTGCGCCAAAACGAAGGCGAACGCATTAAAGTCAAATTACTGATAGAAAGCTACTTAGAAAACCCTGATCGGGAGGCTTCAAAAAGGCGTCTGCTCGAATCAATGAGCCGATTATCCGACGAGGCTCAGAAAAACGGGCTAACTGAGGAGAAACTAGCTGAGATATTGGAAGAAATCGACAGGGAGCGTGCTTAGAATAGTATTTGACACTAATACGCTGATTAGTGCCTCACTCAACAAAAATTCGGTGAGTGGAAAAGCCTTCTATCAGGCCGCTGAAACCTGTATCTCGCTGGCTTCTGAAGAAACATCGAAGGAGTTGAAGGAAGTTGTCATCCGTAGCAAGTTTGATAAGTACGCCTCCCTCGAAAGTCGAGTGCTTTTCTACGAAAATTATTTAAAAGACGCTCTAACCCTTCCGGTATCCATCAAACTCAATGATTGCCGAGATCCAAAGGACAACAAGTTCCTAGAATTGGCCGTCGTCGGCGATGCCAAAGTGATCGTTACCGGAGACAGCGACCTGCTGGTTTTGCATCCCTTTCGGGGAATCCTCATCATGAATTCGGCTGCCTTTCTTGATTGGATCAAGTAAAATCAAGCGTTGCGCCAAATTATCCCCACCCCTTCTACTTCCTCAAACGCCGGAACCACCGCGTTCAGCAGCGTCTTTCTGATGCGAACAATCAAACTGCATTCCATCTCAAATTTTTGTTCGGTCGCTTCCAGATCGTAGGCTTTCAGGAGGCGGTTGACTTCGCTGGTGGCGGCGTAGGGGAAGGTGATTTGGTAGATGTCGCATACGTAGCGGGTTACGACGGCGGCTCGCTCGAGGGCGGTTTCGGTGGCGGTTTTGTAGGCGTTGATGAGGCCCGGCACGCCCAGCAACGTTCCGCCAAAGTACCGGATCACGACCACCAACACATCCGTCAGGTCGCGGGAGTAGAGCGTGTTGAGAATCGGTCGCCCGGCGGTGCCGGAGGGTTCGCCGTCGTCGTTGGCGCGGTAGTGGTTGCGGTCGAGGCCCAGGCGGTAAGCGTAGCAGTGGTGCCCGGCTTTGGGGTGTTGTTCGCGGAGGGCTTCGAGCAGCGGCTTTACGTCGGCTTCGCTGCCAATAGGGTACGCGAAGGCCAGGAATTTGCTGCCTCGGTCTTTGAACTCCCCTTCACCGGGGGCTTCCAGGGTGTGGTAAGAATCGTCAAATAGCATGGGCGTCTTTTTTGTTTTTTCGCAAAATAAATAAGGCATACACCAGCGCCGCGCCACCGAACGCCGCCATAACCGAAAAGGCCAGCGGCAACCGATCGACTTGGTTGGCGAAGATCGCCGCCGATAGTAGCGCTCCCAGGCCGATGCCCGCTTCCATCGAAATGTACATCGTCGCCATCGCCCGGCCCCGGCCGTTTTCTTCGCTCAGATCCACCGTCCAGGCCGACAGAATAGGCGACAAAATACCCGTCGCGAAGCCGAAGAATACTGCCCCCGTGAAAAACAACACGCCCGAGGTCGCGAAGCCCGTACAGAGCATAGCGATGATGAGGTTGACGCAACCCGCCACCACGACTTCCACCCGTCCGTAGCGGTCGGACACGCGGCCCGCCACCAGCCGGATGAGCAGCGAGGTGAGTGTGTAGACCAGGAAGAACAGGCCGTGGTTGTGCATGCCGAGCGCATCGCTGAAATCGGGAATAAGCGTCAGGACGGCCCCAAAACTAAAATAAGTAAGGAAAACCACCAGCGAAGGCGCAAAAACGCGCGGCTCGAAAACATCCTTACGCGTAATCTTGAACGCCTCCCACGACAAGCGTTGCGGGTTGGGCAGGGTTTCGCGCATATTGACCAGAATCCCGATCGACAAAAACGCCAGAAACGACGAACTGTAAAACAGCGCGTCGAGCGAGAAGGCGTTCGCAATGTAGCTTCCCGCCGCCGGCCCCAGCGCCGCGCCCATGCTAACGCTCATGCCGTACACGCCGAGTGCCTCGCCCCGGCGGTGCGGTGGCACGATGTCGGCGATGTAGGCCGCCGTGCCCGTGGGCTTAAAACCCGTGGAAAAGCCGTGGCCCAGTCGCAACAGCAGGAAGGGTACCACCGTGATGAATATCGGGTACAGAAACCCGCACACGAAGCACACCAGCGACCCAAACGCCATCACCGGAATGCGCCCGATGCGGTCGGTCAGGCGGCCGCTGAACGGACGGGATAGTCCGGCGGTGAGGGTGAATAAACTGATGATAAGTCCTTTGTGCTCGGCCCCGCCCATGCTCGTGAGGTGGGCGGGTAGCTCGGGAATGAGCATATTGAAGCTGGCAAAGAAGAGAAACGAACTCAGGCTGAGCAGCCAGAATTGTCCGGTAAAGATGCCCGACGCGGCGGATTGTTGCATCGCGCAAAGGTAAAGAAGGGCGCACAGAAAAAAGCGAATCAGCCTACATTCCGGCTGATTCGCTTTTTTCTGAAATTTAACTCATTAATCTTTCTTCTTCGGCGGCAACGGCGGCTTGGGGGTCGGCGCGGGGCTGACCGGAGCCGATGGAATCGCCTTCACGCTCGGCGCGGCGGTGCCACGAATCGACCTACTGCGCATTGCTGGAGCCGAAGGACTCACAGGCCGGATAGAATGAGTATTCGATGAAGAATTAGAATTGTAATCGATAAAATTCATGGATTCCAGCCCCATTTCCCCAGCCACCTTCTCCATTTTCCGGCCCACGACTTCCATCTTTCTGCCGATCTCTTCCATTTTGCGGCTGTATACTTCGGCCTCGCGGTTGATTTCCTCCATCTTGGCGTTAAGGTCGTCCATCGGTTTTTCGGCTTCTTTGGCCTGGGCGTGGTTCTGCTTGATCTGGTCGTTGAGCGTCATGATTTCTTGCTCTTTGGCCTTGATTTGGCTCTCGAATTCGGCCAATTGCTTTTCCGCTTCGGCGGCGCTGGTCCTGGCCTGACCGTTGCGGGGACGAAGTACCGCTTCGCTCTTTTCCATGATCTGCTGGCGGGTCTGCATGAGTTGGTCTTTTTTCCATTCCAGCTTCTGTTCCTCGCGCTGAAATCGCTCGACCGCAAAATGTTCCTTTTCCACTTGCAGGTTCAGGTCGTCGATGCGCTGGTGCAGCGGCTGCATTTGCTGTTGCAGTTTTTGCATTTCTTCCTGGTAAGGCTGCATTTCTTTTTGCAGGGCTTCTATTTTGGCGTGGTACTCTGCCATTTTCTTTTGCAGGGTGTCGTTGTTAGATATAGTGTTTTCTCGTGCTAGTCGTAACAACTCTCTCACTTGCTGATTGTGCTGTCCGCTATTCTGCTCGGCCATAGCCAACTCAATTGCCCTTTGTATTCCCGGTTGGTTAGAGTACTTCTCAGTTTCTTTCGCTTCGATTAGGGTGTCTACATTGATGTTTATATTTTCAAAAACATCAATGTCTAGCATTTTTTCTACAAATACTTCTTTATCTGAATCTCTTGCAATATGCTTTTTTGCTTGAAGAGAGGAGTCTGTTTTTTCCTCTATACTATCCTCCCCCTGAAAACCATACACCGACGCCCCCACGCTCAGTGACAGCAGCACGACCGCCATCGGCAGGTACCCGGCCAACCGCCGCGATGAGGGCTCGGCCACGCCCAGCACCCGCCGGACGCGCGACAGCAGTTGCCGTTTGTTGCCCGCAAACGCCACCACCAGTGCGGGTTGGTTGCGGAACTCGGCCACCCGCACCAGGGCGTGGGCCAATGACATCCGGTCTTCACACACGGCCATCGCGAGGTCGTCGCAGCAGTGCTCGCGCTCGGCCCGGATACGCGCCGACAGCCACCACAGCACCGGATGGAAGAAGTACACCACTTCCACGAACGACTGCATCAGATTCACAAGGTAGTCGTGGCGGCGGATGTGCGCCAGCTCGTGGGCCAGAATGGCCTCGACTTGCGCTACCGAAAGTCCGGCCAGCAGCCCGATGGGCACCAGCACGACGGGCCGCAGGACCCCCACGACCATGGGCGTGACGATGCGGGCGGTTTCGCGCAGCTCCACGGCGCGGCCGATGTCGAGCCGCGCGACGAGTACCCCAAAGCGAGCCTGCCAGCCGCGATCAGACACGGGACGAGAAACGAAGCGAAGGCGTTCAAGATAAAACCAGCCACCCGCAAAGCGGAGCAGCAAAACGCCCACGCCGATGAGCCAGCAGATGACCAGTTCGCTCAAATGCGTCGCCAGCCATAACTGGACTTGCAAGACCATCGGTACTGGCGCGACCGGGCCGCTTGCCGTGAAGGCAGTACCCGTAAATTGGTAGTAGGTCGTCAGGCTCGTCGCGGTATTTTGGAGTACAGCGGGTAGATAGTAAAAGTACGTCGCCACGGACGCCAGAATTTGGGTACCCAGCGCTGCCACGCCCAGTGTGTAGCGCGATTGCGCCGAGCGGCGGCGTAGTAAGTAGAAACCCGCGACGGCTACTAAGCCCAGTAAGGCGGCTTGCCAAAGCGAGTGCAGCAGCGTCCAACCTAGGGCGGATACGTGCGCGGAAGAGAAAAGGGAAAGTAGGTTTTTCATGGCCTGTTTTGTGTTTATTTGTTTAGGAGTTTACGGGGCAGCCCGCGCTGTTATTTAGGTGATTGGTTGTCAAAATATTACAATAAATCATTTTACTTCCTATCACCCGATTTTCCCAACTTTTCAGATGGGTCTCGGAGAGACTAAATGTTTGTAGGAAACCGATATGCCAAATGTGACAGTAGCTTCGGAGAAGCGCAAGGTTTGGATTGCAAATTGTATCTTTCCTCGACTTAAGCTTTGCCTTCCAGGTCATTGAGCAATTTTCGGATTTCTTCCAACTCCTCAGCGGAGGTTTCGTGATTGCCCAAAGCCTGTATGACGAGTTGCGCCGCCGAGCCCCGAAAGGCGGTGTCGACAAAACGGCCGAGCAGCGATTGCTGGGTCTCCGCTTCGCTGACTTGCGCGGTGTAGATGTGCGAGCGGCCTTCTTCGGTGCGGCTTAACAACCCTTTCTCCTGCATGATTTGCATGAGTTTCAGGGTCGTGGTGTAGCCCGCGTCTTTGGTTTTAGCCAAATAGTCGTGGACTTGTCGCACGGTACTCGGGCCATTTTGCCAGAGGTAGGCGAGGATTTCCAATTCAGAATCGGTGGGCTTTATTAGGTTGTTAGGCATTAGCGGGGCGCCCCGTGGCGTTGTTAGGTGTTAGGTGACTTTCGCGCGATGCTTGAATTCTCCTTGTACGACAATCTTCGTAGCAAAGGTGTACGAAATAATTCGTAGATGCAAGTTTCTTGTACGAAACTTTTCGTATTTTATACAAAAAATGGTTTCCGCCCGCAATTCTTGTAAATTGTGCATTCGATTCTTGAAGTCAGAACCACCGCAAATACTGCAAGCCTATGTCTACCTACAAACTACATCTGCACAAAGAACCGGAAGGAGGATTCACGGTCACGGTTCCCACTTTGCCCGGCTGCATCACCTATGGCGAAGACGTCGATGAAGCCATTGCAATGGCCAAAGAGGCTATCGAACTCTACATTGAGGAATTGCAGGAAAGAGGTGAAGAGGTTCCTGACGATAGCAACACACTCGAATATTCTCTGACGCTTGCTTCGGCATGAATCTATCTTCCAAATATCTTATAAGGATTCTCGAATAAAACGGTTTTGTTTTCAAGCGCTCCAAAGGGTCACATCAAATTTATTACAACCCTGTCAATAACAAAACAGCGGTAGTTCCTTTCCACGGTAGCAAAGATTTGAAAAACACCTTCTTGTCAATTCTGAAACAAGCAGGAATCGACAAAAATAAAATGAATTAACCCCCTATCGCAAAAAAACGCACATCGGCCTGGATCTTTTCCAGAATCCGTCGGGAGCGTTCGGGACGGGCGTCGGTGATGAATACCTGGCCGAGGGAGCCGTCGTCGATGAGTTCGATGAGTTTTTGGATGCGCTTGTCGTCGAGCTTGTCAAAAATATCGTCGAGCAGCAGGATGGGCTTGGTTTCTTTTTCGGCAGTTAGCAGCGCGTACTGGGCCAGTTTGAGCGCAATGACAAAGGATTTCTGTTGGCCTTGCGAGCCGAATTTTTTCAAAATCACCCCGTCGATTTCAAAAACATAATCGTCTTTATGGACGCCCTTGACGGTGCGCTGAGCGTGCAGATCGCGGGAGCGATTCTTGCGAAACTCGGCCGCAAAATCGTCGGTGGCTACCTCACTTTCGTAGATCACCGCCACGCTTTCTTTCTCGTTGCTGAGATAGGCGTAGTACTGCCTGAACAAGGGCACGAACTGCTCCATAAACGCTACGCGACGGGCGTGGATGCGCAGGCCGAGCGCGATGAGCGGCTCGTTGTAGGTTTCGAGTAGGTCGACGTCGAGGTAGTTGCGCTCGGCGAAGAGTTTGAGCAGGCCGTTGCGCTGGTTCAGGGTTTTGTTGTATTGCAGGAAATCTTCGAGGTAGTGCGGGTCGAGTTGCGACAGTACCCCGTCGAAAAACCGCCGCCGCATCTCGCTACCCTCGCGGACGAGGTCGGTGTCGTCGGGCGCGATGAGTACTACCGGAAAGCGGCCAATGTGATCGCTGAGGCGGTCGTAGGCTTTTTTGTCCGACATCACGACTTTGCGCTGTCCGCGCGGCAAGCTACAGGTGATTTGAATGCGCTCTTCGTTGAGATCGAACACGCCATCCAGCACGAAAAAATCGGCGTCGTGGCGGATGCTGAGGGCATCCAGGTTTTGAAAAGCACTCTTGGTAAGGGCCAAAAAATAGATGGCGTCGAGCAGGTTGGTTTTGCCGCTGCCGTTCTCCCCGACCAGACAATTGACGCGCTCTCCAAACGTAAAACTGCCTTCCTCGTAGCTTTTGAAGTAGGTAAGGTGGAGTTTTTCGAGCCACATGCGCTTCTTTGTTAGGGAGTTTATTGCTACTTTCGCAATTCGTACGGGCAAGAAAACCGCCCGCTTCAAGGTTTTAACCCAACAATTACCAAGATGTAAAGTTCCTAATCGTTATACAAAGCATACGTTACCGTCCATCAGGACAACGAGCTCCATGGACTCACCACAGCGCACACTACAATTGTGCATTATCCATTATTCACTGTTCATTAAGAAAATATGGCTACCGTAAAAGAGAAGAAGGCACCCGCCGCCAAGAACAGCAACGGGAAAGCGACCAGCAACAAAATGAAGTACGACAAAGAGCAATACATGTGGTGGCACGAAAATATGCTACTACAACGCCGCTTCGAGGAAAAGGCGGGCCAACTCTACGGCCAGCAAAAGATCCGGGGTTTTTGCCACCTGTATATAGGACAGGAAGCCTGCTCGTCGGGCACGGCCTCGGCCCTCACGCCCGACGACAAGTACATCACCGCCTACCGAGACCACGGCCTGCCGCTGGCGCTGGGTACAAGCCCCGACGCCGTCATGGCGGAGCTATTTGGCAAGGAAACCGGTACCACGAAGGGGAAGGGCGGCTCGATGCACATCTTCGATAAGGAGCGCAATTTCATGGGCGGCCACGGCATCGTGGGCGCGCAGATTCCGCTGGGTGCGGGCATCGCGTTCGCCGAAAAATACAACGAAACGGGCAACGTCTGCATCTGTTTCTTCGGGGATGGTGCCGTACGGCAGGGAGCCTTTCACGAGGCGCTCAATATGGCGATGACCTGGAAACTACCCGTCATTTTCGTGGTCGAGAACAACGGCTACGCGATGGGTACCGCCGTGGGCCGCAGCTCCAACGTGACCGAACTCTACACCTTGGGCGAAGCCTACGACATTCCCTCCGAGCCCGTCGACGGCATGAACGTGGAAGCCATTCACGAATCGGTGGCCCGCGCCGCCGAGCGCGCCCGCAAAGGCGACGGACCGACCTACCTCGAATTCCGTACCTACCGCTTCCGCGGCCACTCCATGTCGGATCCGCAGAAGTACCGCACTAAGGAAGAGGTGGAAGAGTACAAGATGCGGGACCCGATCGAACAGGTAAAGGATACAATTCTGAAAAGCAAGTTCGCAACCGAGGACGAGCTATCCGACATTGACAAAAAGATAAAGGAGGTCGTGGCGCAATCCGTGAAGTTTGCCGACGAGTCGGAATTCCCTGATCCCAAGGAAGCCTACACCGACGTCTACGCGGAACCTGACTATCCGTTTATTGTGGAGTGATTGTTGCGGGGGAGGTTGTGTGGTTGTTTATTTGTTGATGTGTTTATTTGTTTATCCTGACGGGAGAGGGTTTTCTTCCCTCTTTCAAGAATGTCTGGCCGGCCGAGATGACACGTTAGGATTTGACAATTACCAGATTAAACAAATAAACGATTAAACAAATAAACATCTTTTCCCTACCTTTGCATTCCAAAAATGAATCATTACGCATGAGCAAGAAAAATTCTTCGGACTCCGGTCTGGATATCATTGAAAGTCCGGAAGCTTTAGCGGGACAAATCAATAAGGCGGAAACATTTTTTGTCAAATATAAAAAGCCAATCATGGCTTTTGCGATTGGGCTCGTAGCAGCCGTCGTAGCTTTTGCGGGATATCGCTATTATATCGACAGCCAGGAAAGTGCAGGCCAAACCGCTTTGGCTAACGTTGTGTACGACTTCGAAACCGACTCACTTGGCCGCGCGCTCAACGGTAGCGGAGGTAACGAAGGCCTGCTGGCTATCGCCGACGGCTATTCAGGTACCGACGCCGCCAATCTGGCTAATCTTTACGCGGGCATCGCCCTGATGAAGGAGGCCAAGTTTGACGAGGCCATCGACCGGTTAAAATCGTTCAGCTCGTCGGACCTGTTGGTGCAGGGCCGCGCTCACGCCTTGGTGGGTGATGCCTATATGGAGAAGAATCAGGCTGAGGAAGCCATCAGCTACTACAAAAAAGCGGCTGATTATAAATCGAATGAATTTTTTACACCGGTATATCTGATGAAACTGGGCATCGCGCAGGAAAAAGCCAAACAGCCCAAAGACGCGCTATCGACCTATGATAAAATCATCGAAGAGTATCCGCTCTCGGCTGAGATCACCAATGCCAAAAAATACAAAGGCCTGCTTATAGGCGAAACCGGCGAGTGACGGCCACCCCGTTGCGCTCCTTCAAAGGATAAAGCCGAACCACGGTTTTATCCTTTTTTTGTTTTAGTAGGAAGCGACAGAGTTGCAAAGCCACAAAGCCTAAGGGGCAGAAAGCCCAAAGTCCAACGTCTAATATCCAATATCACAGCCCAATGTCAACCGCCGATAAAAATTTAAGCGTTTTTAACTCCACCGACCTACCCGATATTAGCGCGAAGACGTTCGCCATACTGGTAGCCGAATGGAATGAGGAAGTGACGGAAAAACTTTACGAAGGTGCCTACCGCACACTAACTGAGCACGGAGCCAAACCCACTAATATCATCCGCGCCAACGTCCCCGGCAGCTATGAACTAAGCTACGGTGCGCAGGTATTTGCCCAAAAAGAAAATGTAGACGCCGTCATCGCGCTCGGATGCGTCATCCAGGGCGAAACCAAGCACAACGACTACATCAACCACGCCGTGGCACAAGGCCTTACGCTGGTCAGTCTGAAGTACGATAAGCCCGTCATCTTCGGCGTCCTGACGCCCAACAACCAGCAGCAGGCCCTCGACCGCGCGGGCGGCCTACATGGCAACAAAGGCGACGAAGCGGCGATGACAGCGATAAAGATGTTGAGTTTTTGAAGGAGGAAGGAGCCCTTCGACTACGCTCAGGGTGACATAGGCATATAGGCATATAGGGAAGTGGTTCGACTCAAACCAAGGTCCCTGCTAAACAAATAAACACATCAACAAATAAACGAATCAACAACAAAATGGAGGTTTGGAAATTTGGGGGTACTTCCGTTGGGAAGCCCGAGCGAATGCATTCGATCCGCGATTTGATTACGAGTACCAAGCCGCGCAAGATCGTGGTACTGTCGGCGCTGTCGGGTACGACGAACGCGCTGATTGCCATTGGCGAGTCAGCCAAAGCGAATCAGGACGATGCAGCCGTCGAGAAAATCGAGGCGTTGCAGGCACATTACGATGCCTTCTTGCCTGATTTGTATAGCACCGAAGCCGGGCTGGCGAAGGGACGCGAAATCGTAAAAAACGAGTTTTCATTTATTCACTCCCTGACGGGTATCAAGCCTTTTACCGCCAAGCGCGAGAAGGAATTGGTAGCCGAAGGCGAATTGCTGAGTACTCAGATGTTTGAGGCGTATCTCGAGGAGCAGGGTGAGAATTGCATTCTGCTGCCCGCCCTGGAGTTCATGCGCATCGACGCCGAAGGCGAGCCCGAGCTCAGCCTGATCGAGGAACGGTTGACAACGATTCTGGATCAGCACCCTGACAAAAAACTAATCATCACGCAAGGATTCATCTGCCGGAATCCGCGCGGCGAGGTCGATAATCTCAAGCGCGGCGGCTCTGACTACACCGCTTCGCTGATCGGCGGGGCGATCCGGGCGGATGAGATTCAAATTTGGACCGACATTGACGGGATGCACAACAACGATCCACGGATTGTGAAGCGCACGTTTCCGATTCGGCAACTGACGTTTGAGGAGGCGGCAGAGTTGGCCTATTTCGGGGCTAAGATTTTGCACCCCAGTACCATCACACCCGCCAAGCTGCGCGGGGTGCCCGTTCGGCTCAAGAATACCATGCAGCCCGACGCGCCGGGTACCCTTATCGCCACGACCAGCAACGACCGCGAAATCAAGGCCATCGCCGCCAAGGATAACATCACGGCCATTTACGTCCACTCGACGCGGATGCTGAACGCCTACGGGTTTTTACGGCGGGTGTTCGAGATATTTGAAAAATACAGAACGCCGGTCGACATGGTGACGACTTCTGAGGTATCGGTGTCGGTCACGATCGACAACAACGAGCACCTTGAAGCGATCACCGCCGAACTCCGCGAAATCGCCGACCTCGAAGAGCACGACCGCGACCAGACGATCGTGTGCATCGTGGGTAATTTCAGCGCCGACAAGGAAGGCATCGCCATCAAGGTACTTGAAGCCCTGAAAGATATTCCGCTACGCATGATTTCCTATGGTGCTTCGGAACACAACCTCTCGATTCTGATCCATTCCAGCCTGAAAGACCGGGCGCTGAATGCGCTAAACGAGCGGCTGTTTTATTACGAAGATGCGATGAAGAATATTTTTACGGCCCCGTAATGAAAAAGGCCAAAAAGTAGAGACGCGATTTATCGCGTCTAGCGGGCGAAAGCAACCCGAGTCCAGGAAAAGCTAGAATTCAAAACCAATCCCTAATGCTACAAACCACCTTCATCCGCGATAACCAGGAAGCGACCATCGCCGGATTGCAGAAAAGAAATTTCCCCGACGCCGAACTAGCCGTCGAGCTCATCATAAAGCTGGACCGCTTGCGACGCGAAACCCAGCAGGAACTGGACCAGGTACTCACGCAGTCCAACGCGATGGCGAAGGAAATCGGTGGGCTGATGAAGCAGGGCAAGAAAGCCGAGGCCGAAGCCGCCAAAGCCGAAACCACTACGCTGAAAGAGCGCTCGAAGGCGCTGGACGATCAGCTCAAAAAGACCGAGGCCGAGCTGCACGCCGAACTCGTAAAACTCCCCAACCTGCCTCACGAAAGCGTACCGCCGGGCCGCTCTGCCGACGACAACGTGACAGTGCTCGAGCGCGGCGACAAGCCCACCCTACCACCCGACGCGCTGCCGCACTGGGATTTGATCAAAAAGCTGGACATCGTGGATTTCGATCTGGGTAATAAAATCACGGGTGCAGGCTTTCCGGTCTATAAAGGCAAAGGCGCCCGACTGCAACGCGCCATGATTTCTTTTTTCCTGAACCAGGCCGCCGAAGCGGGCTATCTTGAAATGCAGGTACCGCTGCTCGTCAACGCCGACTCGGGCTTTGGTACCGGTCAGCTGCCCGACAAGGAAGGGCAGATGTACCACGTCACCAACGAAGACCTGTACCTGATCCCGACCGCTGAGGTACCGATCACGAACCTCTACCGCGACATGATTTTGCAGGAAAGCGAGCTACCCGTCAAGAACGTCGGGCACACGCAGTGTTTCCGCCGGGAGGCCGGGAGCTGGGGCGCGCACGTGCGCGGGCTGAATCGCCTACATCAGTTCGATAAAGTGGAGATCGTGCAAATCTGTGCGCCGGAGTATTCGTACGCCGCGCTTGACAAGATGGTGATGCACGTACAAGGGTTGCTGGAAAAACTCGAACTCCCCTACCGCATTCTGCGCCTGTGCGGCGGTGATATGGGCTTCACGTCGGCGCTGACCTACGATTTCGAGGTGTGGTCGGCAGCGCAGGAGCGCTGGCTGGAGTGCAGCTCGGTGTCGAACTTCGAAACCTACCAAGCCAACCGCCTGAAACTTCGCTACAAATCGGACGGTAAAAACCAGCTCCTTCACACGCTCAACGGCTCGGCGCTCGCTTTGCCGCGTATTTTGGCGGCTCTGCTGGAAAACAACCAGCAAGCGGATGGCAGCATCGAGCTACCAGCGGCGCTAGCGGGCTACTGCGGGTTTGATACAATCGATTGAGATCAGGTTTCGGTTGGTATCGAACAGCTCAACATTCAGTCTTGCTTTCAGGGGCACCCTTGCGGCCAGCCACACAAAGTAAACCGCCAGCCCCACGATCCCGACTTGCATGGCGTAGTCGATCGCCAGCGTACCCGACGCCCAGATGTCGGACGGTGCCAGGTACTTGGGTAGTCCATTTCCCCACCAATAGGACGGATGCACGGCGCAGAGCAGGTTAAAAAGCATGAAAAGCGCGACCTGCCTCTGATCCTGCCAGTCGATTACGCAGAAGATCAGGGGAATCAGAAAAAGGAAGATATAGTTGCTGTAAGCGCTCTGCTGCACGACCATCATCGTGGCGTAAGTGACTACGTACACGCGACTCACCGCCTGCTGAAAGTCGGCAGTACGCAACCGCCAGGCGACCAGGCAGCTGATGCCCACCGTCATGATCAGGCCGGCCCAGTTCCAGAAACTCTGCCCCACACCAATGCTATCGAACACCCAGGGGTTGAGAATCGACAGCAGGTTCGGTGCGCGCAGGGTACCCGCTTCGTTGATGGGTTGGGTGAATTCCATCCCTACCAATGCGTAGAGCAGGCCCAGCACGGCCACGCCCCACACCGCCAGCGTGGCTACCAGCCTGAATCGGTCACGGGCCAAAATCAGCAGGGCCGGAATCACCAGCACGAAGGTGGCTTTAGTCGTTAGTAGGCCGAGCGTGAGCAAGCTGCCGTACAGGATGTAGTTTTTTTTACGATAAAAGCCCCAACCCGCCAGCGCCACGAACAGCCAGGTCCAGACGTCCTCTTGTCCACCCAATACACACAGTATGAGCGAGGAAGGGAGCAGCAGGTACAGCAGGAGGTTGAAAACGAGCGCGCGCGAAGCGATTTTGGGTTTGTAAAAAGCATAGGTCGCCACCAGGGTAAGTGCCTCGAAAACGATCATCAACAGTATCAGGGAACGCGTATCGTCCCAGATCGAAAGCGCGAAGCTAAGCAGATAGGGAAAAAACGGAGCATAGGTACATACAAAGTCACGGTATACCAGCCCACCCCCCAGGGCGGGTACGCCCAATGCCTCTCTAAATACGAAGACGTCGGAGCGGGGTTCCATCCCTAAATACATGAAAACCAACAGAAAGGGAACGATGCGAAGGCCAACCCAGGCCAATCCGAGATTCGACGGAGTGAAAATTGTGGGGAATCTTTCCCTAATGCAAAACAGTAAATAAGACGCCCCAATAAGGATCAAACTGAGCGCCAATTTAAAATATACCGTTTCCATTCCTTTTTAGTCAGATTTTTGGTCAGCCAGTTCTGATGGCGCGATGGCCGTTGGCTGGTCAAATTTCTGCCTTAAATTCTGGAATGACAAATCCTGGCTGCCTAACCTTTCGAATTTCGTGGTGAAATCTGGGAAATAGACAGTTACTAGCTAACGAGTAAAAACGGAAGTACCAGCCGCTCGTGTATCGGAAAACGAGGAATCGGTATCGTTATTAATTTTCGTCGGGTGCCCTCTTCTTTTCTTTTGGCCCAAACTTCACCACGAAGTCCACGTAAGGGCCAGCGGTGAAACCTCGCTGGCCTTTATAGACGGGCGAGAGCAAGGCCAGGTCCACGGACATCTTTTCCCCAAAAAAGCGCACACCACCCGACAAGAGCGCACCGCCACTGCCTTGGCTCGGAATGATAATCCAGTTTTCGGTAACCAAACCTACTCTTCTGGCTACACGCGACATATAACTTAAAGTTACGACAGGTTTTGAGCTGATTTCTCCATTGCCAAACGCCCAACCTACCCCTACGGAACCATTCTTCTCTTTGTTTCCAAATGTAACCGTACCGTAGCCTATTCCGCCCAGAAATGAGCTTACCTCACGATTGGAAGTGAAAAGTCCGAAGCCGCGAACGTAAGCGCCGATCACGATGGCTCCTACGCCAAACGTGACGTTGGAGCGGGAAGGAAAGCTGTATTTCGGCGTCAGGAAACCTACTCCCCAATTACGGAAAGCCGGATTTAACACAAATCCACCGCCCATCGTAAAGTGATCGGTTACGCCGACCGAAACGGCGTTGACAAAGAGATAGGCATTCTGGTAGTACCCCTCGCCTTTGCGAAGCGGATAAGCCGAGGGTGCAAAGAAATAGCGCGTACTGTTGGGATTGGCAAACCAGTAGTTGCCGTTGCGGTAGTAGCCATCGGTCATTTTGTCGATGCGGTCGATTTTGTCGCGGGTCACGATGATTTCGCCCAGGTTATCGGTTTTGATCGTGACGCCCGCCAGTGATTCGGACAGTAGCAACCCCCGCAATTGGGTACCGTCTTTGAGCAGTATCGTGGCGTTTACGGGTTTGAAGGCCGTCGTATCGACGTCTATATCCTGGGCCGAAACCAGCGCGGGAGTTATCACGAGCAGGAGCAAAAATAAGCGCAGGTGCTTTTTCATAATCAGATGGTTTTTAGATTATTGAATACTCCGAAATTAAATATTGAATAAGGGACCCTCAAAAATAACGATTGGTTGGAAAGAAGCTACACCGAATAGTAAAATTTAATCCGTGTCCTAAATTCGTGTGCTTTATATTTGTCCGCCACTTCCCGAACCAACGAAACACCTACCAGAAATGAACCACAAACTACTCGGCATGACCCTATTGACCGCCACGCTGCTTCATCCCGACGGATCGGCGCAAAGCATCACCTACCCTACTACTAAGAAAGTCGACCACGTGGACACCTACCACGGCAAGCAGGTACCCGACCCCTACCGCTGGCTCGAAGACGACCGCTCCGACGAAACGGCCGCCTGGGTGAAGGCCGAAAACGAGGTGACGTTCGATTATCTGGATAAGATTCCGTTCAAACAGAAGATTTTCGACGATCTGGAAAAAGCCTACAACTACCCCAAGTACTCGGCGCCGCGCAAAAAGGGTGATTACTTTTATTTTTATAAAAATGACGGACTGCAAAACCAGTCGGTGCTTTACAGGCAGCAGGGCCTCGACGGTACGCCCGAAGTAGTACTCGACCCCAACAAACGCTCCACCGACGGCACGACGCGGCTCACGGTTTTCAGCCTTTCCAAGAATGGCAACTACGCGGTCTGTGGTTTCTCGCAGGGCGGCTCCGACTGGCAGGAGTACCAGGTCATGGACATGAAGACGCTGAAAATGCTGGCCGACAAAGTCGAATGGGTAAAGGTATCGGGCGCGTCCTGGCAGGGCGATGGCTTTTATTACAGCCGCTACCCCAAGCCCGAAGGCAGTGCTCTGGCCGCCAAAAATGAAAACCATCAGGTGTTTTACCACAAAGTGGGTACCCCCAAAGTACCGACAAGCTGATCTTCGAGGACCCCGCCAACGCACAGCGCTTCCACACGGTAAGTACCACCGAAGACGAACAATACGCTTCCCTTTACGTCAGCGACCGCGGGCAAGGCAAAGACGGCAACGGCCTGTGGGTGATGAAAAACGGCGAGACGAAGTTCACGCCCATCGTGTCGGACATTTCGGATGACAAATACAGTCTGATCGAAAATATCGACGACGGTTTCCTGATCGAAACCAACGAAAACGCACCTAACGGGAAGGTGATGAAGTACCTGACCAAGTCCAAAAGTTGGCAGCCCTTCCTGCCCGAGAAACCCGAGCCACTGACCAGCGCCGGTACGGCGGGGGGCAAGCTGTTTGCCGAATATTCTAAGGACGTCAGCCTCACGCGTATACGTCTACGACATGCAGGGCAAAATGCAGAACGAAGTGAAGCTGCCCGGCCTGGGCTCGGCGGGCGGATTCGGCGGTGAAGCCGACGACAAGTTTGTGTTTTATACCTATACCTCCTTCAACTACCCACCCACGATTTTCCGCTACGACATTAGTAGCAAGCGAAGTACCGTTTTCCGTGCGCCGGAAGTGAGCTTTCAAGCCCGAAGACTACGAAACGAAGCAGGTATTTTATCCCAGCAAAGACGGCACCAGGATTCC
This sequence comes from uncultured Cytophagales bacterium, assembly GCA_963803495.1. Classification (GTDB taxonomy): domain Bacteria; phylum Bacteroidota; class Bacteroidia; order Cytophagales; family Spirosomataceae; genus Persicitalea. The sequence continues at coordinate 3,338,867 of CAWDMP010000002.1, read as the reverse complement.
GGCATTCATTGTCTATAAAAAAGGGATTGGGACTGAACGGTAAAAATCCTACGGTACTGTACGGTTACGGTGGTTTCAACATTAGCCTACCCCCATCGTTCAGCCCGACGAGGATTCCGTTTTTGGATCAGGGCGGCATCTACGTGCAGGCCAACCTGCGCGGCGGCAGCGAGTACGGCGAAACCTGGCACGAGCAGGGCATGAAGCTGAATAAGCAAAACGTGTTCGACGATTTCATCGCCGCCGCCGAGTACCTGATTCAGGAAAAGTACACCTCGCCCGAGTACCTGGCCGTGCAGGGCGGCTCTAACGGCGGCTTGCTGGTGGGCGCGGTCATTAATCAGCGGCCCGAGCTGTTCAAGGTCGCGCTGCCCGCCGTGGGCGTAATGGACATGCTGCGCTTCCACAAATTCACGATCGGCTGGAACTGGATCGCCGACTACGGCAGCAGCGACAACGCCGACGAGTTTGCGTACCAGTACACCTATTCGCCGCTGCACAACATCAGGCAGGGCGGCCAGTACCCCGCCACGCTCATCACCACCGCCGACCACGACGACCGCGTGGTACCCGCCCACTCGTTCAAGTACGCCGCCACGTTGCAGGAAAAAGCCGGGGCCTCGTCGACCAATCCGCTGCTGATCCGCATCGACACCAATTCGGGCCACGGAGCCAGCAATACCAAGAAGGCCCTGGAAACCACGGCCGATTTGTACGCCTTTATGTTCAAGAATATGGGGTTGGTGTGGAAGTAAGCAACCTAACGCTGACAGCGTTGTGATTACCGCATCAGCATCACGGCCGCCATCGTCTCCAATCCATTGAACAGGTTCCCCAGCCGGATATTCTCATTCTCGGCGTGTTGGTTGTTGTCGTGATTGGCGATGGGTACGGTCATGGTGTTGGCGTCGAGGTACTTCACGAATAAATACAGCGGCAGACTACCGCCCGAGGTAGGTTGCAGCACCAGCGGATCGGGTGTGGTGGTCTGCACGGCGGCGATGACTTTCCGGGCGATCGGCAAATCCATCGAGGTACGCTGGGCGTTGTAGCCGTCGTCGCCGGAAATCACCTTGCAAAGCTTTGGGTACTGAGCGCGTTCGGCGTCGGTCGGTTCGTGGTCGATGACGTGGTAGCCCTGGGCCGCAATGTGGTCGATGACTTTTTGCTGTTGCCGGTCCGAATCATTGCCCAGCACCAGCCGGAGGTCCAGCACGGCGGTGGCGTAGGTCGGAATCTGGTTGGAAGCCATCTTGCCCACGTTGCCGCTCTGCATCCCGTTGATGTTCAGCGACGGCAGGCTGATCGCTTCGTTCAGTACACTTTCCGGCATTTCGGTCGCGCTGATGCCGAGTTCACCCTTCATCTGGGCTTCGACCGAGGGTACTTCCCGCATCGCTTCTTTCTCGGAGGCACTCAACGGCGTCACATCGTCGTAGAATCCTTTGATCGTTACCCGGCCATCGTCGTCTTTCATCGAAGCCAGCAGCTTGGCGAGCATCAGCGCCGGGTTGGGTGCCCAGTTTCCGTAGTGACCGCTGTGCAAAGGCCGCTTGGGTCCGTAGACCGTCAGGTCGAGGTGGGCATCGCCGCGCACGCCGAAGACAATCTGTTTCCTGCCCGACTGATGCACCGGGCCATCGCAGATAATCCATAAGTCCGACGCCAGCAGCGATTTGTGTTTTTCCAGAATTTCATCCAAATGGGGCGAGCCAGCTTCCTCCTCCCCTTCGAAAAAGAATTTCAGATTGGAAGTAGGTTTCAAACCGCTTTTGGTCAACGCTTCGTAAGCGTTTAGAATAGTATACACCCCCGCTTTATCGTCCGATGCCGAGCGGGCATAGATGCGCCAGTCGGGGTTGTACTTCCCATCGGTTGGAAAGGATATGCTTTTGCCCTCCTTATCGATCGCTCCCGTGTACAACTTAGGTTCGAAAGGTGCCAAACCCGCCGCCCATTGCGCCGGATTGACGGGCTGACCGTCGTAGTGGGCGTAGAAGATCAGCGTTTGGGTGGCGCCGGGTATACGCACTTCCCCGTACACGGCGGGCGGTGCCCCAGCCGAGGTGGCGGGTAGCAGTTTCACATCCTCGATGCCGCGCGCAGTCATCATGTCCATAATGAAGGCAGCGTTTTTCCTGATGTTGACCGTGTCGCGCGCTACATTGGGAATCGCCAGAAATGCCCGGAAATCCTGCACGATCTGACCCGCATTTTTCTGGCCATAGCTACGGATCTTCAGTACCTCCGGCGATTGTGCAAGGATTGGTTGGATGATCGCGAGAAGAAGAAAGGAGAGAATGGAAAGCTTTTTCATGTAAGTATACACTGGATGTTGGACTTTGGACTTTTACAAACTACTTATGCTTGACTACATACCGTTTATTTTGTTGACAATTTGAGGACCGAGTTATTGGCGAAATCAGGATTTTACAGATGTTTTTAATTAACCAAACCAGTATATGCATAGCCGGGGGCTTCACACCTCGGATACAGGGGAAGAAGAAGCCTTTCTTTCGCTGCCCGAAGGCTGAAGCCTCCGGCAATGGATTTCTTCTACAATTATTCTCCTCACTACTTAGGCGGTTTAAAAACCTACGAAACCCAATCCCAAAGGTCGCAACTTCCTCACATCCAAACGAAAGGATCACCCGAAGTCAAGTGTGTAATCTCTATCTCGGGCAACTTCGGCCGCAGCCACTCCACGAAATAGTCCATTCCCGGCTCCTCGCTCACCGCGTGTCCGAGTACCACCAAAGCAATTTTCCGCCCCAGCAGACGCGCGTCGCGGATGTACTCTGCCGTTTCCCATTCCGACACCTCACCGACGATGAGCACATCGGGCTGGTCGCGCTCGGCGGTACCTACTTGCCTGGGGCCACCCCACGCGCCGGGCAGCAGCGCCACGCGGGCGCAGGGCTGAGTGAGATCGCCGATCACCCGGAGGTGCGCAATGCCGAGAGAGGATTTGAGGTGATCGACTAAAGCACCTAGCGGCAGCGCTGGAATCTCGAAGACCGGCTCGCCCTTGTAGTAAGGTACCCAATTGGCTTTCTTGACGACGCCATAGCTAATGGCGTCGGGCGTGAGCCGGTGGATGTAGTCATGAAATCGCCACACGGTGATGCCGTGCTTGTCGAGTAGCTGTTGTTTCTCTTGCACCACCGAATTGTTTTCCACCCAGTCGGGCTTATCGAGGTGGTTATAAAAGGTAGGTTCGTGAGCGATGATGAAATTGGCTTTTAGCCGGGCAGTTTCTTCGATCACGTCGATGGTCGGGAACATCGTCGTCACGATGCCACGCACCACCGCGTTGCCGCTGCCGGATTTTAGCGTATCGACGGTACTCGTCAGGGTTTCCAGTTTTCCCTCCTTCAAGATAAGGTCGATGATTTGCTGGACCGTCCAACTTTTCTCGGGTCGAGGAGCAGCGAAAGCCGTCTCCGATTTCAGGCCCGCCAGCGCCAGCAAACCCGCTGAGCACGACATGAATTTTCTTCGATTTAGGGGCGAGTCTTGTGGTTTCATAGATATATTGGAAGGAGTCGATGGGCTAAAATACTACTTTTTCATACCTTACAAGCACCTTACACCAAGCTTCACTTACACCCGACCATGAAAAAGATAGCGTTATTCATCCTGATTTGCTTCTACAACCCCGGCTTTGCCCAACCTGGTGGCCGTTCCTCCCAAGTACCTTCCCTTCAAGTCAAAATCGCCAACGGCATCCTCGAAGGCGTCGACGAATCAGGCGTGCGAGCGTTCAAAGGCATCCCGTTTGCCGCACCGCCCGTGGGCGTGTTGCGCTGGCGCGAACCGCAACCGGTCACGAACTGGACGGGTGTGCGCAAGGCCGACAAGTTCGGGCCGCGCGCCATGCAGTTGCCGGTTTTCAGCGATATGATGTTTCGTTCCGATGGCGTGAGCGAGGATTGCCTGTACCTCAACGTCTGGACGCCTGCCAAAACCGCCACCGACCGCTTGCCCGTGCTGGTGTACTTCTACGGCGGCGGCCTCATCGCGGGCGATGGCTCGGAGTACCGCTACGACGGCGAAGCGCTGGCCCGCCGCGGTATCGTGACGCTGACGGTCAACTACCGGCTGGGCAAATTCGGCTTTTTCTCGCATCCCGAACTCACCCGGGAGTCACCGCATAAAGCCTCGGGCAACTACGGTTTCCTTGACCAAGCCGCCGCGCTACAATGGGTGCAACGCAACATCGCAGCTTTTGGCGGCGACCCCAAGCGCGTCACGATTGCGGGCGAGTCGGCGGGGTCCTATTCAGTGAGCGCCCAAATGGCTTCGCCTTTGGCCCGAAACCTAATCGCCGGGGCCATCGGTGAAAGCGGATCTCTGCTGGGTTCGCCCACGGCCACCCTGGCCGAGGCCGAAAAGCTGGGCGTCGAAATGGCGACGATGATCGGTACGCAGTCGCTGGCGGAGCTACGCGCTATCTCCGCGCAGGAGTTGCTGGAAGCCACTTCCAAGCCCGGCATTCCGCGCTTCCCTACGACGGTGGATGGTTACTTCTTCCCAAAATCACCCGTAGCCGTTTTTGCCGCCGGACAGCAGGCGCAGGTACCATTGCTGGTAGGCTGGAACTCGCAGGAAAGCGGGCCTCAAGGAATTTTGGGCAAAGCAGAACCCACCCGCGAAAACTTCACCGATGCGGTAAAGAAGATGTATGGTGACCAGGCCGACGCCCTCCTCAAAGTGTACGACGCCCCTACCGATGCCGACGTAACGCAAACGGCCACCGACATGGCCGGGGACCGGTTCATTGGCTTTGGTACCTGGAAATGGTCCGACACCCACACCCGCACGGGCGGCAAGCCCGTGTACCGCTACCTCTACGCCCAGCCCCGGCCCCAAACCCGCGCGGGTGGCGCGGCAGCAAAGGGCGCTTCGCACTCGGCCGAAATCGAGTACGCGCTCGGCAACCTACCCACCAACCGGGTTTACGACTGGCAGCCGGAAGACTACAAAGTGTCGGAAATCACGCAGGGCTTTTTTGCCAACTTCGTCAAGACGGGCGACCCCAACGGATTGGGTGTACCCCAATGGCCCGCCGTGCAGCCCGACAAACCCGCCACCGTGATGTACATCGACGCCGAATCCAAGGCTCAGATAGAGCCACACCGGGCGCGGTATCTATTGTTGGATGAATTGACGCAAAAAGGAAAAAAGTAATTTACCAGGGACGCATTGAGCCATCGCTTCACGAGTGAGGAAAACTATGGACAGAATGTTTATTTGTGACCATACAACAAGAAATGAACATCGGCCGACGATTCTTACTTTTAAAATATACAGCCCTTACCAAGACTACATTTTGGCAACCGATCGCGAAGGAGGGATGGCACAGGATTGCTAGGGGCATTTGCTTTACAAGCACATGCATCAAATCCCAATAAATGGCCCGACTCGGCTACTACGCTCACGCGCACGGCAGCGGCCACTGCCGCTACGCCGACTACATCGGTTCGCTTTTACATGATAAAGTTACGGTCTTCACCAGCCGGGATTTCGATTTCGCCCACGCCCAGAAAGTCATCAAACTTCCTTCCGATATACTCTCGGACGACGAACTGCCCATTCATCTTGTCGATCCCCCGAAGTACCTGCATTACGCGCCGGTAGGCTTCGCGCCAATTTTGGAGCGGTCGCGGCGGGTACTTGACGTTGTGCGCGAGCATAAGCTGGATGCCGTTCTAGTGGACGTCAGCGTAGAAATAGCGGCTCTACTTCGCGTCAGCTCCGTACCTTACCTCTGCCGGCGCATGCCCGGCTATCGCACCGATCTCGCCCACGAAGAGGCCTACCGTGGCGCGCTGGGGCTCGTAGCCTACTATCCCGAATTTATGGAAACACCGGGTACCCCGCATTGGGTGCGGGACAAGACGGTATACCTGGGTTTCAAGCCAGAACCGCAAGAAGCTACTACCCCGATTCGGCCACTTCGCGCCAGTCTCGATATTCCTGAAAACAGAACCATCTTGTCGGTAGTCACCGGTTTTGGTGGGGCTGAGCGCGTCGAAAAAGTTTTGCCCGAAATTCGGCGTGCGTACCCCGACTACTTCATTCTGGGTATAGGCGCGTTCAGTCCTGAAAGCAAGAAATTCCTGGATCACACGGAAGGTGTAGTAACCGATGTGCGCCCCTACCTATGGCAAAGCGACGTGGTCGTGGGTGCTTGTGGCAGTAACCTTGTCACCGAAGCGCTCCGCTCGCGCACGCCCTTTGTGCCCGTCCCGTGCGCGCGTCCGTTTCGGGAGCAGGAAGCGATTGCAGAGGCGTTACAGCGCGCCGGGCTGTGCATTTCGCTGAAAGCTTTTTTGGCGGGGGAAGTACCTGTTCCGGTAGGTGAGGACCGCTTGGAAAAAACCATGACGCATCAGTACCACGCTTACTTCAGCCGAGTGGCTACGGCCGTCGATTGGCGCGAACTTACGTTCGAGGCTATGAACACTCGTTTGTCTAAAACCAACGCTTGAATGAAGGTATCGCTGATCACCATCTGCCACAACCGCGAGGCTCACCTTCGCAACTTGCTCCTGGGATTGTCACGAAGTACCCGGCTACCCGAAGAAATCATCGTGGTCAGTAGTCAGCAACTGAGCCTGGACGTCGAGGTACCTGGCGTCCCTATAAAGTCCCATATTGTACCGAGCGAAAGCGAAGGCTTCGACATCGGCGCGGCGCGTAACGCGGGCGCGCAAGTGGCGGCGCACGAAGTACTTATATTCCTGGATGTGGATTGCGTGCCCGCGCCCGATTTTGTGGAGAAAATCGGGACGTATTCCAGGCAGGAAAAAGCCCTGATCATGGGGACGCCCCGGTACCTCGAGCGTCCTCTACCGCAAAACTGGCAAACTAGTACGCTGCTCGAATCTTCTGATTTTCACCCCCACCATCCCGAACTCGATTTATCCTTGAAAAAGGAAAACAACTACGGTATGTTTTGGAGTTTATGCTTTGTGATCAGGCGCCTGGATTTCGTACGATTGGGCGGCTTCGACGAGGCCTACCGGGGCTACGGTGCCGAAGATACGGATTTTGCCTTTCGGGCCGAGGTACTTGGCCTGCCTTTTTTCAGGGCCGATGCGCAGGTATTTCACCAGCAGCACCCAGTGTACCGTCCACCGGTCAACCACTTCGCCGACATCGTTCGGAACGCTCCTTTGTTTCACAAAAAATGGAACGTGTGGCCGATGGCGGGCTGGCTGTCGCGCTTCGCCGACCTGGGGCTGATCGAGTGGACAGGCCTGGAGGCCGCTTCTCTGACGGTACTGGCCCAACCGGACGCCGCCATGCTGACCAAATGTTATCAACCCGATGCCCCCTACGTCTGAGGGAATAGTACCCATAGCTTATGACTAAACTGACTAGATGAAAATAGCCGTTATCGCCCACTTGCACTACCCTATTGCTGAGCCTTTTAGCGGCGGGCTCGAAATGCATACCCACCTGCTGGTGCGGCATCTAATGCAAAGGGGACACGAGGTAGACCTCTACGCCCTTGGCGATTCAGATCCGGCTTTTACCCTAAAACCACTCCAACTTGACGCCATCTCGACCACCACTCAACTCGAACAGCACGAGGAAAACGAGTCGTTCGAGTTCATGGACAAGTACCATACCTATATGGACGTGATGCTCAGAATCATCGCGGGTGGCTACGATGTGGTGCACAACAACTCGCTGCACTACCTGCCGCCCGCGATGGCCCATCTGCTGCCTTGCCCGATGGTCACGGCTTTGCACACGCCGCCCTTTCCATCGCTGCAAAGCGGGGTAATGACAAGCGCCAATTTTGGCGGTAGCCAGTTTACCGCCGTGTCTGAGACGCTGTGTCGCCAATGGGCATCTTACGCGCCCGAATGCCAAGTGGTTCGCAACGGGGTGGAGCTGCAGAAATGGCCCATGAGCGAGCGAAGTACCCAGAAATCCGCTTTCTGGGCGGGCCGGATTTGTCCCGAAAAAGCGCCACACCTGGCCATTGCGGCGGCCTTGCAGGCGGGCTATACCTTGGCGATGGTGGGCAAAATTCACGACAATGCATACTACGAAGCGAAGGTAAGACCACTGTTCAGCGACCGGGTAAGGTACCTGGGCCTGGTTTCGCAGCAGGAAATGGCCTACCACGCCGGAAGCGCCGAAGTGGCGTTGTTCAGCTCGGTATGGGAAGAGCCGTTCGGGCTGGTGCTGGCCGAGTACCTGGCTTGCGGCACGCCCGTGGTGGCATTCGAGGTGGGGGCAGCGGCCGAAGTACTGGACGAATCCTGTGGTATCCTGGTACCCAAGGTCGACGTGGCGGCGATGGCCCGCGCCATACCAGTGGCTGCTACGCTCTCGCGACAAGCCTGTCGCAGGCGGGTGGCATCTTTTTTTAAAGTAGAGAAAATGATAGACGACTACGAGGCGCTTTACCGCCGAATGATCAAGACTTCGCGGGTCGTCACCCGCGCCGTTGGTCCCGACATTTTTGCCGGAGCGACGCACCTAAACTAGACCTACTATGATCGAAACGACGACCTCACTGGCGGACGTGGAAGAATTGGTTTCCCGGTTCGATAATTTTTCTACCGAAGCCACCGATACCGACTTTCCACACCATACTTTCTCATTGATCCGCAGCGAAGGGTTGTTGACTTTGCCCACGCTGGCGGAGTTCGACCCACTGCAAGCGCCCAATTTTGCCTTGGCGCGGGCGGCTTTTCACCGTCAGCTACTGCTGCTTAAAGCCGTTGGGCGCGGCAGCCTGCCCGCCGGGCGCATCTACGAAGGCCACGCCAATGCCCTGCACCTGATTCAGTTGTACGGTACTTCTTCCCAAAAACAGTACTGGACCGAGTGCGCCACCGAGCGGCGGCAGCTGTTCGGTATCTGGAATACCGAATTCAAGGACGGCATCAAGGTACATCAGCTCAGTGACGACGAGTACGAGCTGGAAGGCAGCAAGACGTTTGCCTCGGGCGCGGGTGAAGTGGATCAGATGATCATCACCGGACCGTTGATGTCAGGTACCGAAAACCTGGGCTGGCAGATGGTCGTCGTGCCGCTGGAAAAATTACCCCCCGATCGCATCGACCGTAGTTTCTGGAATCCTATGGGCATGACCGCTTCGGCGAGCTACAAGGTGAATTTTACCGGTATCCGGCTTACCAAGTCCGAGCTACTGGGCCAGGCTGACGACTACCACCAGCAGCCTGCTTTCAGTGGGGGTGCGGTGCGCTTCGCGGCGGTACATCTGGGCGGTGCGGAGGCGCTGTTTGAGCACAGCCGCCGCCAGTTGAAGCAGCGCGAACGCGTGGACCATCCCTACCAATTGCACCGGTTGGGCCAGCTGTCCATCGCCATCGAGGGCGGAAACCAATGGCTGGCGGGCGCGGCGGCTAACGCGCTTTACGCTTACAATTCCGAGCAGCAGGTAATCGAGTACGCCAACATGACGAGGACGGCCATCACGGGACTTTGTAAGGAAGTGATCGAGCTCACGCTGGCGTCGGTAGGTGTACAGAGTTGCATGAAACCCAATCCCATCGAGCGTATCATCCGCGATTTGCAGACCTACCTCTGCCAGCCCAACCCCGACGGTGCCCTGGCGTCGGTGGGTGAATACGTGGGCCACGCACCTCGGTCTCTGTCTGAGCTTTGGATCAACCCCACCAACCGCGATGCATGATGTTTTTGTTCAAGACAGCCAACCACTGGTCGTAACCGACCTACCGGGCCCGGTGCTCTTTCTGGCTCCCCACGCAGATGATGAAAGCCTGGGCTGCGGCGGGCTGATCGCGGCTTTGCGGGAGCAAGAAGTAGAGGTACACGTCTGGCTTATCAGCGACGGTACCATGTCGCATCCCAACTCGGTGGCCTACCCGGCCGAGCACCGGCAGGCGATTCGAGAGGCGGAGTTCAGTCGGGCTTGTTTGCTGCTGGGCGTAGCGGCGGAAGAGCTTCAATTCTTTCGTTTTCCCGACACTAAAGTACCTCTGCCCGATGGACCTGATTTCTCCGAGGCGGCCACGCAACTGGTAGACGCTCTGCAAGCGCTCAATCCCAAAACCATATTCACCCCCTGGCGGCGCGATCCGCATTGCGATCACCGCGCTACGACGGCCTTGATTCGCACCGCGATTGAGCGGACCAATTGGCCGGGTGTGTTATACGAGTACCCGATCTGGCTGTATGAGCTAGCCGCCCAGGGCGACGCCCCACACCCCGAGGAGGTGCGCGTGTTTACTTTTGAAATAGAGGAAAATCAGCTCGCTAAGAAGAAAAAAGCCATCCAAACCCACGCTTCCCAATTGGGCGAAATCATTCACGACGACCCCAACGCCTTCTCGCTGCAACCGCAAATGCTGGCGCATTTCCTGACCACCACCGAATACTACTACCGCACCCATGAAAAGTGAATCGCTACAACCCGACTACTTTGAAAATATATACGCTCAGGCCGACGACCCCTGGGGTTTCGCCAGCCGCGAGTACGAACTGCACAAGTACCTAGATACACTGATGCACCTACCCAAGCCGCGCTACCGGGCGGCCTTTGAGCCGGGCTGTTCCATCGGGGTACTCTCGGGGATGCTGGCCCCGCGCGTAGATAAGTTGGTATCGGTCGATGTGAGCGAAAAGGCTTTGGAAAAAGCCAGGAGTCGCAATGCTGGGAAGGAAAACATCGAGTTTGAGTACATGCAGTTTCCTGGTAAAAAGCCGCAAGGCAGTTTCGACTTAGTCCTACTCTCCGAAGTAGCGTACTACTGGGGCAACGAAGAGTTTGACGTGGCGCGCGATGCGGTCGTACAAATGCTGGAACCGGGCGGTGACCTGATGCTGGTCCACTGGACGCCCTTCGTGGACGACTACCCCCTTACGGGCGACGAAGTACACGAGCGTTTTATCAAGTTTGGGCAGGAAAGCGGCGTACTTGAACACTTGGAAGGCAATCGCGAGACGAGCTACCGCATGGATGTATTCCGAAAGCTGTAATTATTTGTGTTCAGGCTCGGAGTGCTATGCTTTTGTTCAATTCAGACAGGATGGTACTATATTCGGCGATGCTATCGCGCACGGGTACATCAGGAAAAGTACGCTGCCGGGCCTCGACCATCTTGGGATGTTCCCACACGCAGCACCAGTACTGACCAAAGTATACTTTACGCTCTATCCGCGACAAAAAGGCTGCTGGTTCGGAGAGTCGATACGCTTCGAGGTAGCTGCACACCACCGCACGATTCGCAAGATTGCCCATCGACCAATAGTTGTACAACGCCTGCTGAAATTGCATGTATAGCCATTGTGCCCGCGCCGATGATACGAAAATGGGTTCACCCTTCTTTCCAGCGGCCTGCCATTTCTTGAACTGCGCGGCCATGCCCCATTCGGTGCGTCCCATCACCCGGCCTGAGGTATGTACGATGAGGCGGTCGTCCATCACGACGTTAGCATCGCATTGTAATAGTTTATAATAAAGCTGCTTATCTTCATTGTAAGGCAACGGCGACAGGCCACCAACCGCTTCGTACACGCGCTGTCGAACCGCGATTCCCGCTCCCGAAAAGTGATTGTGCATGAGGTTGATGGTGGATTGTTGCTGGACCCGCTGCCGCAGTTGGCTCTCCAATTTGAAGTAGTTGTCCAGATGACCGAATACTTCCCCGCTCGCCTCACTTTGTACGACCAACCTTGCCCCGACCGCATCTACGGCTTCGTCGGAGAAGGTCCGGGTCAGCTGATGCACGAAATCGGGCGCAATCTGGCTATCGGCGTCGGTGGACACGATAATGCCTTCGGGATGTCCATTTTGCCGCAATCGGGTACTTGCCCACTCCATTGCCAAGCGCCGCGCCCAGCCGATGTGCGCGTAAGGCGGTGGCAACTCGACCGACACCACGTGAATACCCGGATGTGATCTGACCGCCAAAGCACGTTCGACGGTGGCGTCGGTGGTGTTATTCACTAATAAAAGTACTTCGTAACTCGCCTGCACAATAGCACTCCCCTCATCACCTACCTGACGCTCGAAGGCCGCGAGGCAAGCCGCGATGCATTCCGCTTCGTCCTTGGCGGGTACGGCGAATAGGATACGCGCCTCCTTGTTCGGGGTCGAGGGTTTGGGTGTATGCCAGGTAAAGGCAAAGTCTTCGGTGCTCTCTTGGGGAAACATAGGGTAGTCCGTTTTTGGCGCGGACGACTACGTGGCTGCGCCTCCCGGGGTTACCTAAAATAATAATGCCGCAGGGCAGATTTTCCAATAAAAGTCAATAGGATTCACGATCGGGTTGCCCGTTGGATAAATCGATGCCTTGATATAGTTTGATATCCGGCACACAGTACCTATCTTTAACCCTGTACCCTGCGTTTGATGGGCTGAGGTGAAGAGAGAGGGTAGGTTTTCAAATAGAATTTTCTTGCAATGATTTCATATACTCTACTCAACGTTTATCTTCATGAAACGCTTTCTAAAACCGGGACCCTGGATCCTCCCGATCCTCTCATTGGCGCTACCCCACACCGGAGTTTTTGCCCAGAATAACACCCAGATCAGAGGCTTTGTAGACGTGTCGGCTACTTATAGCGACGACAAAGTTTCTTTCGGTTTGGGCGAACAGGACCTCTTCATTACTTCTGACCTCAGCGACCGGCTTTCCTTCCTGGGCGAGACGGTCTTCCGATTCAATCTTGAATCGGAAACCCAGTTTTCGGTGAGTATCGAAAGGATCATCCTGAAATACAACTATAAGGGCAACCACAACATCCTGATCGGGAAGCACCATACCCCCATCAACTACTGGAACGACACCTACCATCACGGTCGGGTTTTCTTCCCTACCATTGGGCGTCCCCTTATCTTCTCGAGTGCGTTGTTTCCGCTGCACACCACGGGCCTTAGCTTTCAGGGTCTTAATCTCGGCGCCCTCAAGTTCGGCTATGACCTGATGGTGGGCAACGGCATCGGGTCGACGGACGTCCTGGACCTAGACAAAGGAAAGTCGGTGACGGCGGCAGTACACATCAAGCCACGCGATGCGTTGCGGATCGGGCTCTCTTATTACTACGACAGGATACCAGGCGGGGTGGAACTGCACAACCACAGCGGTGGCCCGCCGATGGTGTCGTCGAGACTCGACGAGCAACTGATCACACTTTCGGTGGCCAATTTTGGTGAAAAATTTGAGCTGCTGGCCGAAAGTACCCTGGCCCTGACCCGGTCCGATTCCACCGGCAGCCAACGAGCGCTGATGTCTTACGCATACCTGGGCTACAAAGTCACGGACAAGGTGACCCCCTACGTTAGGGTCGACAACCTCTCGAACTACGATCATGTGCATGAGCAAAGCAATGTTCAATCGCTTGGGAACACGGTCGCTTATCTGGCCGGGCTGCGGTACCAGATCAACTACCTGGCTACGGCCAAGCTGGAATTTCAACGCCAGGTCACCGGCAAGCAACCCGCAGTAAGTGTCATAACCACCCAATTTGCCATCGGATTCTGATATGAAAAGTATAAAAACAACCTACTCCAAAACGATTGTGCGCTGGATCGTCTCGACTGCTCTTTTCATAACAGCGACGCACACCTACGCCCAGAGCCTGTCGGTCATTGCCAACCAGGAGGGCGCACCGGCGGAGCTGTCGTCCAAAGAATTGAAATCGGTATTTCGGGGAGAAAAGCAGCGCTGGGACGCGGGCAACAAAATATTGATCGCCCTGATGAAGACCAATACGAAGCTCGGGCTCACAGTCTGCAACGAGGTATACGGCATGAAGCCCGACCAAATGAATAAGTACTGGCTGGCACTGGTTTTTCAGGGTAAAGTCTCGGCGCCTTATTACTTCAACTCCACTACCGACTTACAAAATTTTATCGCGCAGAACCCCGGCGCGGTGGGCATTCTCGACGAACGCGTGGACACCTCCGAAGTAAAGACTGTGGCCGTAGATGGCAAAAAGTCGATTTGAAATGTGTGGCGTGACGGACCAGTCGATGCCGGCCATGCAGGTACTCCAAAGTAAAGACCAATGGGACTCAATCTGAAATCTAAAATTTGGCTCACGGTATCGGCGGTCGTGTTGATGTTCTCGTTTTTCACGCTGTACTATTTTCCTGACAAGCAGGCTGAGCTGCTGTACGAAAACTACAATAAGGAAGTACAGAACCTGGCCAATACGGTGTCGCTGGGTGTGAAAATAGGCATGACCGAGCAAAATTTCGAAGGCGTACAAACGGCGATGGAATTCGTCAAGAACGACCCGCGCCTCGAGTTCGTCTATCTGCTTCAATCGGATACCGTCTGGAACGCCGCCCGTACTTCTTACGAGGTCAGGGAGAAACTTTTTAATGCCTTTCCCGAAGACCAGCCGCCGAACCTGAAGGCAGTGTCCAACGATTCCTCGATCGTCAAGCGGTCGGCGTTCCAAACCCCCGTCATGTCAGGCGCCGTGCTGATCGGCTTCTCTACCCGGGATATCAACATCGGCAAGCAACGCATACGCATTACTTCGCTGTTGGTGAGTGGCCTGGTGCTGGGCATTGGCATCGTGATGGGATTTGTGCTGGCCAAGAATATCTCGGGGCCCGTAATGGATCTGCGCTCGGCGGCGATCCGGGTCAGCAAGGGCGACTTCTCGTCAAGAGTGGAATGCAAATCCAACGATGAAATCGGCGATTTGGGTAAGTCGTTCAATATCATGGTAGACTACCTCTCACGCACCACCGAGAAGCTGAAAGAAGCCAACCAGTCGCTGGCTACCACCAATGATGCCCTGAATAAAACCGTATTGGAACTGAACGCTACCCAGGACCAACTCATTCAGAAAGAGAAGATGGCTTCGCTGGGCGAACTCACGGCGGGCATCGCGCACGAAATCCAGAATCCGCTCAATTTCGTCAATAACTTTTCGGTCGTCAACCAGAACCTCATCGATGAAATGCTGGAGGAACTGGAAAAGGGGGACGTGGCGGAGGCCATAGCGATCGCGAACGACGTCAAAGCCATGGAGGAGAAGATCAATTCGCACGGCAAGCGGGCGGACTCCATCGTGAAGGGAATGCTACAGCACTCCCGAAGTAGCACGGGTGCCAAAAAAGCGATCGACCTTAACGCGCTGGCCGAAGAGTACCTGCGTTTGAGCTACCACGGCTTGCGCGCCAAAGACCCTGAATTCATCGCTGAATACAAAACCAATTTCGATGAAAGCATAAAGCTTGTAGATGCCGCCCCCGAGGATTTGTCGAGGGTGCTGCTCAACCTGTGCAACAACGCCTTCTACTCCGTCTACGAACGAAAAAAACAGGCCGAGGCCGAATACAAGCCTTCAGTTGTGGTGAGCACGCGAAGGGTGGCAGACAAAGTCGAGATTACGGTAAAGGACAACGGGATGGGTATTCCAGAAAAGATACTGAGTAAGATCTTCAATCCTTTCTTCACCACAAAACCCGCTGGTCAGGGAACCGGTCTGGGTTTGTCGCTCAGCTATGACATCATTGTGAAAGGACACGGCGGCGAGCTTAGCGTCGACACCCAGGAAGGGCAGGGTACCGAGTTTCTCATCCGGCTCCCCTACCAGGAAGCCGAAGTACTTTCGGTGTGATGCCTGAACGGCTTACCACCCAATCCCATAATCTTCCCCGTGGTTGCTCGACCCACCCCACAGGCTCCCGTGCGGCCAGTCGAAGTAAATGGCGTTGATCGGGCCGCTCGTGCGGTCGTCGAAGGTAAGGGAGTACCCCATTTTCTTCAGTTCTTCACGGACTTTTTCGGGTACCTTGTCGTTGAGCAAAAGTTGGCCGGGCTTGGGCTGACGGTCTTCGGTTTTGGTACCCCCCAGCGACAGCCACAGCTGATTGGAATTGAAGTTGGCTGCCTCGGTAGCCTGCTGCACCGTCATCCCGAACTCGACCATATTGAGGAAGAATTGCAGCAAGTTCTGGTCCTGCGTATCGCCGCCCTGCACGGCGAACGAGACAAACGGCTTACCGTCTTTCAGCGCGATCGAAGGCGTCAGCGTCACGCGGGGGCGCTTGCCGGGCTCGACTACGTTGTAGGGATTCAGTGAAGCATCCAGCACGAAGCTCTGCATCCGCTGACTCATGCCGATGCCCGTGTTGCCCGCGATGCAGGCCGGAACCCAGCCACCACTCGGTGTGATCGACACGACCCAGCCCTCGGCGTCGGCAGCTTCAACGGTGGTCGTGCCACGCCAGAGGCGGTCCTGGTACTCGACCATGGACGAGCCGTTACGCAAATCGTGAGTCGGGGCGAAGTTGCGCTGGCTGCTGTCCATTTCGTAGCCCCGCGCTTTCAGTAAGTCGAGGTACGGGTTCTTTTTACCTTCAAAAGGATAGGGATCGCCGGGACCTATATTCGGGTCGTTCTTGTCGGACTGGATGAACGAAGCGCGTTGTTTGGCGTATTTTTTACTCAACAACCCTTCCATCGGCTCGGCGGGTGGGGCGTAGGAATCGCCGTAGTAAAAATCGCGGTCGGCAAAGGCCAGGTTCATCGCCTGGTACACCGTGTGGATATACTTGGCGCTGTTGTAACCCATCGTCTTCAGATCGAAGTTTTCCAGGATGTTCAGCGCTTGCAACAGCACCGGGCCCTGGGTCCACTGCTGCATCTTGTACACCTCGATGCCCTTGTAATCGACCGACAGCGGCTCTTCTTCCAGCGGTTTCCACTTCGCAAGATCCTCCATCGTGAACAGTCCGCCCTGCTCGCGGCTACCCCGCACGATTTCTTTAGCGATATCGCCCGTGTAAAAACGATCGTAGGCCGCCATAATCGCGGCCTTGCGATTTTTGCCTTGTTTCAAAGCCGTTTTTTCGGCTTCTACTAGTTTGGTGAGGGTTTGCAAGAGGTCTTTTTGCACGAAAATCTCTCCCGCCTCGGGTGCTTCACGCTGCTCACCGGGATGCGTCAAGAATACCTTCTTACTGTAAGGCCATTCCTTTATTCTGTCCTTACCGCGCTCGATGCTGTTGGCCGTTTGGGCGTCGATGGGGTAGCCCGCCGCCATCTCCATCGCGGGCGCCAGTACGTGCTCCAAACTTAGGGTACCGTAGTTGGCGAGCATGTGCAGCAATCCACCGGGCGTGCCGGGCGTGGTCGCCGCCAATGGGCCGTATTCGGGCGGAAAATTCAGGCCTTTCCCCCTAAAAAAATCGACCGTTGCGCCCGTTGGAGCCACACCCATCGAGTTGATGGAAATTACCTTTTTGGTTTTGGGATTGTAGATCAAAGCCTGGGTTTCGCCGCCCCAGCTCAGCACGTCCCACATGGTGCAGGTAGCCGCCAGCATGGCGCAAGCCGCGTCCACGGCGTTTCCGCCTTTTTGGAAGGTCGCCGCGCCGGCGGTGGCCGCCAGCGGTTTACCCGTAATCGCCATCCAGTGCTTGCCGTGCAGCGGGGGTTTTTGGGTTGGCTGGGCGGTGGATTTGAAGTGAAGAAGGCACAGAGGCACAAAGGCACAGAGTGTGGCTACGGGTCGTAATGATGCAAAGAGGTGTTTCATGAGATTAAGCTTTTGGGAGAATGTGTACTTCCAACGACGGCGAATCTACTTCTTCCCCACGTTTTCGTAGAGTTTTGCCAGGCGGTGGGCGTGCTCGTCGTAGGCGGCTTCGAAGAGCTCGACGGCTCGCTCGGCTCCCACCACAACGCCCGCGCTGAGCACCTTGGGTGGTTGTCCGGCTTCGGTAAGCAGCCGGGCGACCTCGGCCTTGATGCAGTTGACGAGCATCGCGCCGCCGATGGTGCTGCCCGGCGCGACGGGCGTGTCTAGCCCCGGGACGGTTACCATCGCGTCGCCGACGGGCGCGCCGGTGTCGAGAATCAGGTTGGCGAAGTCGCCAAGTTTTTGGCCGTCGGCGCGCTTGGAGGTACTTTGGTCAGAGTGCTCCCTGGTGATGAGCGCTACTACTTTTACTTTATTTTTCTGAAATAGCTCGGCCATTTCGATGGGTACCACGTTGCAGCCGCTCGACGAAATAACCAGCGCGCAATCCTGGTCCGACAGATCGAAGTTGCGAAGGATGCGGTCGGCCAGACCGGGGACATTTTCCAGAAACATCGCCTGACGTTGACCATTGGCGCCCACAACCAGGTTGTGGAAGGTCAGCGAGAGCTCCACGATTGGGTTGAAGCCCGGAAAAGAACCGTAGCGCGGCCACATTTCCTCGACCATGATGCGGCTGTGTCCGCTACCGAATACGTGGACCATGCGTCCGGCCAGAATGCTATCGGCGAACCAGCGGGCGGCCGTTTGAATTTCGCCCTTTTGCCCTTCGACGGTACTGGCAATTTTTTGGCATTTATCTAAGTAGTCTTGAATGACGTCCATCGGGATTCAATGAGTGAATGATAGAATGAGTGAGTGAATATTGAGAGCCGCAAACAAGCTAGTGTTTTGACCTCAAATTACGCCTAATTCAGTCAGGATTTTTCGGGTGATCGTTTTGCGTTGCGCACCAAAATCTTCGTTTTGATTGGCATCGGGTTGATAGAGGCGCGTGGCGAAAAAGTAGACGTTGTCCTTGGTCTCTACGTACCCTACGTACCAGCCCACATGTGTGGGTTTAGTATCGGCCCAGCCGGTTTTGGCGCGGAGGGTGTAGGTACTTGTTCTTTCCTCCACCATGATTTCTTTGCTAATGCGGTAAGTTCGGGCGCTGAACGGGGCGGCTTCGGCCTGTATTTTTTGAAGGACTTCCAGCTGGTTTTTCGGGGAAATTTTCAAACTCGATCCCAGCCAAAACGTTGTCAAACCACTGCTGATGTCTTGATTGCCGTAGTCGAGTACCTTTAAGTACCTGTGGTACTTTTCCTCACCTATGCGCTTCGCGATTTCCTGATAAAACCAGAAAGCGGAATTCTTGTAAGCGAGGGCAAGGTAGTAGTCTCTCTCCCAGATTTTCATCCTCTTGGGCGTTCCATCCCACTTTATGACTTCGTGCTGGTTCTTTACCGCCCCGGTTTCCAGCGCGATGAATGTATTAGGAATCTTGAAGGTAGAAGCGGGAGAAGTAGGTGTCAGGAAGTCAGTTTTATCCGTCGTAGCGTATGCTTTTTTATTCAAGTCATACATACTAAAACTCCCCTCGAATCCAGCATCTCTGAAATAATGCTCGAACTGTGGGAGCATCTGCTGGGCTATCGCTGCGTTGGTCAGCAACGTAAACAACAAAATTTTCAGGGTTCGAATTGTCATTGCGTTTTTTTAGGTACTAAGATGAACGTCATACCGAACCCACCAAGTCAGTTCAGGATGATACAGATCCAAACGATTACACACCGCGACGGCAAACGGTTCATGCGCCTAAACAATTACACAACTCCTTTCATTGCAAAGCTCGCCGCTCCGATTGCCCCGGCCATATCGCCGAAGTGCGCTTGCATAATGGGGGTAGTTTTGCCGCCGGGACGCCATTCGTACACATCCATGAAAGTTCTGAGCGGCTCGAACAGGGCGTCATCGGCCAGGGTGATGCCGCCCGCCAGCACGATGCAATCGGGCGAAAAAGTATTGACAAGTGAGCATAGCCCTACTGACAACGCCTTCACTGACGCCAGCCAAAGGTAGGTGGCAAAAGGCTCGCCCTTGCGGTGGGCCTCGACCAGCTCCCAGGTGGAAGTGTAGCGGCCCCGGCTGCGGCGTTCGATGGAGTAGTTGCCAATGGCGTATTCCAGGCTACCCGGCGCGCCCACGATGCTGCACTCGTCGTCGTGCGCGTCAATGGTGATGTGGCCGATGTGGCCCGCCATTTGCGACAGGCCCTGGTACAGCTCGCCGTTGATGAAAAGCCCACCGCCGACGCCCGTCCCGAGCGTGACAAGAATGACATTCTTGTGACCCTTCGCGACCCCAAAGGCCGCCTCGGCCATCAGAGCGGAGTGGGCATCGTTGATGACCACCGTGGGCAATTCCAGGTAGTCCGCCCAGGCAAAATCGACCAGGCCCGGTAACCGATTGGGCAGGAAAGCGATGCAACTATTTTCATCATCGGGAAGGCCGGGAGCCGACAGGCCGATCCCCGCAATGGGGTCCTGCCAGAAGCTTTGGAAGTACCGCGCCATTTCCCGCACGTTCTCGCGCCAAAGCCCATCCGGATCATCGTGCGTGGGAATGTAATGCTGTTTCAGTACCTCACCCGCCTCATCGACCAGCACGCCTTTGATGTTAGTACCTCCAAGATCGATGCCAATGAAAACCATATGTTGTTGATTTGTGTATTTGTTGACGGGGCCGCCTGCGCGGTCGTGTAATCGTTAAAGGCATATAGGCCAATTTACCTTAATCCAAAAGCCAAACAAATAAACTCATAAACAATATCTGTACAGTTACACAATTCAACAGTTCAACAATTACACAACCCTTCAATACTGCCCCTCCGCGATGCTCCAGCCGCCGTCGACGGTGAGAATTTGACCGGTTGTGAAGCGAGAATAATCTGACATGAAGTAGACGGCCGCGCCGTCGAGGTCGTTGGGTTGGCCCATGCGGCCACCGTCGAGGGGCTGCTTGGTTTTGATGAAATCCTGAATGGCGTCGTCCTCGGCGGCGCGCTTGGCCATCGGGGTATCGATGAGAGCGGGGGCCAGCACGTTGATTCGGATGTTGTTTTTGGCGTAGTAGGCCGCCGTAGATTTAGTAAAGCCGATCACCGCCGACTTCGCTGCCGCGTAGGCGTGGGTAGTGAAGTGCAGTGGCGAGGGCGAGTCGCCCAGCACCGAACCCATGTTCAGAATCACGCCGCCGCGGTTCATGCCCATAAAGGCCCGAATGGCGGCCTGGTTGGACAGCATCATAGCCGTCAGGTTGAGGTTCATCGTGGCGTTCCAGCCGTCGAGCGTCAGTTCGTGCAAGGGGCCGTCTCCAAACTTGCGCCCGCTGCCGCCCGCCACGTGGTACAGCCCATCGAAGCTGCCAAACTCACGGACACAAAGCTGAATCGCCTTTTGAGCCGTATCGGCGTGGGTCGCGTCGCCCTGCTTGGCGCGGGCGTTTTGGCCTAAGTCTACCTCGGCCAGCAAGCAACTTTCGGGATTGCGCCCGATGACAACCACGTTGGCCCCGTGACTGACAAAAGCCTTCGCCGCCGAAAGCCCCAGGCCCGTCGTCCCGCCGATTACTACGATTGATTTATTGGTAAGCCAGTTCATATGGAGTTTATGAGTTCAGGAGTCTATGAGTTCTTCAAAGTGGGGGCGTGGGGGCTGTGTTGGTGTGGGGGCGTTCTTTTGCTCTGTAAATTCTCGGAAACAAAAGAACGCCATCACATCCTTCACGCTTACACGCCATTTTCTTCCCCCACACTTACACGCCCCCACGTTCTCTCGCAAGAATAGGGCTTTTTACACAAAAAACACCCTGATTTTCCAATAAAATCAGGGTGTTTTCGAAATTGTCCAGGTAGGCTGGTCAAGCGACGGAGCGCAATAAGGACATCGAAGACTTGTCGAATTGTTCGCGGGCATAGTCGAGCGACAGGGTGAAATCCTTGATGTCTTTGTTGGACGGTATATCGAACATCGCATCCGTCATGATCGATTCGCAAATGGAGCGCAATCCTCTGGCGCCCAGCTTGTAGATCATGGCTTGGTCCACGATGAAGTCGATTACGTCTTCGGTAAAATGCAGCTCGACGCCTTCCATCCTGAATAGCTTTTGGTACTGCTTCACGAGCGCATTCTTGGGCTCGGTCAGGATGCGGCGAAGCGTTTCGCGGTCGAGCGGGTTGAGGTACGTCAGCACGGGCAGGCGGCCAATCAATTCGGGAATCAAACCAAATGATTTCAGGTCCATCGCCGTCACGTAGCGCATCAAATTTCCTTTATCGAATATTTCAATAATACGATTGTCACCCGAAAAACCGATCGGACGCGTGTTGATCCGCTTGGCGATATGCCGCTCGATGCCGTCGAACGCCCCGCCACAGATAAACAGAATGTTCTCGGTGTTCAGGGCGATCATTTTCTGGTCAGGGTGCTTGCGGCCACCCTGCGGCGGTACATTCACGACCGAGCCTTCCAGCAATTTGAGCAAAGCTTGCTGCACCCCCTCGCCGCTCACATCGCGGGTAATCGAAGGGTTGTCGGACTTGCGGCTGATTTTGTCGATCTCGTCGATGTACACGATGCCGCGCTCGGCGGCCTCTACGTTGTAGTCGGCCGCTTGGAGCAATCGCGTCAAGATCGTCTCGACGTCCTCGCCTACGTAGCCCGCTTCGGTCACGGTGGTAGCGTCAGCGATGCAGAAGGGTACCTGCAGTACCTTAGCGATGGTGCGCGCCAGGTAAGTTTTGCCCGTCCCGGTTTCGCCCGCCATGATGATATTGGACTTCTCGATAATGACCTCGTCGTCAGTCTTGAACTGGGACAGGCGCTTGTAATGATTGTACACCGCCACGGCCAGCGAGCGCTTGGCTTCGTCTTGCCCGATGATGTACTGCTCCATGAACTCCTTCATCGCCTGCGGCGGTATGAGGTTCAGTTTGGGCAGCTTCGACTTCTTGCCTTCCTTTTCTTTTTTGTCTTTGGGGGTCAGTTCTTCCGTCACCACCTGATTCCCCTGCGTGATGCAGTGGTTGCAGATGTGGGCATCGATGCCTGACAACAAAAGTTCTACTTCATTTTTCCGGCGTCCGCAAAACGAACAACTTACTTGAGCCATTTTCAATTTTGAATGAGTGAATGTGGGAATTGGTGAATAGCGCTTGATTTAGACGTCGGTATGCCTCTTTTGAAAAGTTGCCGTGTAGCAAAGATCAATACTCCGACAATCGCTAAATCGCTAATTCCAATGGTTTGGAAGGAAAGACAAATTTGCCGGATTTTAAGGCCTTAACCAAACTTGTCTGTTTTTCTTAGCAACAAAAAAACCGATAAGGTTCACGGATGAACCCTATCGGTGTCATTTGATTTAACAAGCGGTACTTACTTTTCCTTCGGCCTGTCGCGCATCAGGACTTCGTCGATCAGGCCGTAGTCCCTAGCCTCGGGGGCGCGGAACCACTTGTCGCTGTCAGAATCCGTCTCGATGGTTTTCGCCTCCTGCCCGGTGTGGTTGGCCAGGATTTCGTAGAGTTCCTCGCGGAGCTTTCACGATTTCGCGGGCCGTAATCTCGATGTCGGTCGAGCGTCCCTGCGCGCCGCCCGAAGGCTGGTGAATCATTACCCGCGCGTGGGGCAGGGCCGAGCGCTTGCCCGCCGCGCCACCCGCCAGCAGTACCGCACCCATCGAGGCGGCCAGGCTGGTGCAGACCGTCGCCACGTCGGGCCGCACGTACTGCATGGTGTCGTAGATACCCAGGCCGGCGTACACCGAGCCGCCGGGGCTGTTAATGTACATCAGCACATCCTTCTTGGCGTCGGCCGATTCGAGGAACAGCAGCTGTGCCACCACGATGTTGGCGATGTTGTCGTCCACGGCGGTACCCATAAAGATGATGCGGTCGGCCATGAGGCGCGAGAAAACATCCACTTCCCGGAAATTCATCGGGCGCTCCTCGATGACGGCGCGGGTCATGTTCTCGATCGTGTGGTTCATGTAGCCATCCACCGTCGTGCCATTGATGCCCATGTGGTGTACCGCGTATTTCCTGAATTCTTTTCCGTAGTCCATTTAGTTATTAGCGTTTATTTTTGAATTTTTGAAAAAAGTTGAAGCGAAAAGGGTTTTTCCCGGTTTCGGAATCTTTATACAACCGAATCGATCGGGTCATAGTTTCGACCTACCACAACCGGGCCACACCCCTTCCCGATCACAAAATTGACCATTCGTGGCATATTCCCTCGTCACGCGTCGCGACAAATTGTCGGGATTTGTGAAAAGGGGCGAGGATTTTTTATTTTCTTGTCGATGTCATTTGTATGTCAGTCTGCTACCACCTGCTATCAATAAATTTTAGGACAACAAGAGAAAAGCTATTCTATCATTCACTCATTTCATCATTCAAAACTGATTATGCACCTCTCCGAACGCATCCGCCACCTCCGCCAGCAAAAAGGCCTCTCCCAGGAAAACATGGCCGACGGGCTGGGCCTCTCCACCTCAGCCTACGGCGACATCGAGCGTGGCCGCACCGAGCCGCTCCTCTCCCGCCTGGAAGCCATTGCCACGCTGCTCGAAGTACCCTTACCCACCCTACTGGGCCTGGAAACTACTTCCCTCAGCGAAACTGAATGGCTCCACCGCGACAACGAAGCCCTCCGCCACGAAAACGCCCGTCTGCACCAGGAAATCGGGCAGTGGAGGGTCCGTTTTCATGAGTGGGTGCGGGCGGAGTTGGCAAGGAGGGCGGAGCGGGAGCGGATTGGGTTTTAGGTCGTAATACCAGAACTGAAATAGTGTATATTTGAGGGAAAAGAAAATTAGCAAACGAATGAAAGAAATTCAGGAGCGCATCAGCATCGACCCCGAAATCCGGTTTGGCAAGCCCTGCATCAAAGGTACGCGCATTGCCGTGGTGGATATTCTGGGTTGGCTCGCCAGCGATATGAGTATGGAAGAAATCGTAGAAGATTTTCCTTCTTTGAAACGAGAAGATATTTTGGCGGCTTTGGCATTTGCCGCCAACCGGGAAGAAAGTACGAAGATGATGGTTTTAAGTGTATGAGGCTGTTATTTGACGACAATATTTCCTACCTAATTATTAAGAAAGTGTCGGCTTCTTTTCCTGACAGCATGCACGTCAATCGAACGGGCCTCTCCTTCCCGGCCGCAGATCGAGCTATATGGGAATACTCAAAGCAGGAAGGTTTGGTCATCATCACTTTCGATGAAGATTTTGAGGACTTGTACAATCTGTACGGCTTTCCCCCCAAAGTCATAATTTTAAGAATCGGTAACAGTGCGACAAAGGCGATCGCCAAAGTGTTGGAGTCAAAGCAGCCTGAGATCAATGCATTCTTTGCATCTTCCACCTATTGATTATTTGAGATTTTTTAAAGAAAAACCCATGAAAAAACTCAGCCTACTACTCCTAATCACCCTCCTCCCCTTCGCCTGCAAAACGAAGACCCTCACCGGACCGCAAACGCTGGAATTTAAGGAATTTACGATGCGGGTACCGGAGGGTTGGCAGAAGGAAACCCGGCAGGGCTACGACTCTTACGTGGGGGCTATCAGGACCAAAGATGGTCAGGAGATCGAGTTCGATTACGGCTGGTACTCCAACAAGCTAAACGTAGACCCCAAAACGCACGTGATAGGCAGTTCGATGATCGATGGGAAGCAGGCAAAAATCGTGTATCCTAAAAAAGCGGGAAGCGGCACGACGGGCGTCTATTTCGGTAAGCTCGAAGCGACCGGAACAATAAAATTTCAGATCAGCGGAATTGATTTGAACACGGACAATCAGCGGCAGTTTTTGACAGCCCTCGAAACGCTGAAATTCAAATTGTGAGCGTACAACTTAGTTCTATTGTCATGAAAAATCTTTTACTCTTTTTTGTCTTTCGGCCAGTACGGCGCTCGCCCAAGGGCGTCCGGGGGTGTTTTTCCGGGAAGACTTCAAGGAAACACCCGCCGAAATTCCCGCTACGCAAGCGCACATCGCCAATCCCGAGGTGGTACTCTCGCTGTACGGTCCGGGCAAGGAGGTGATCAAGAAAAGCAACCACGACCAGCCCACCGACGATCCTTTCTACATCTGGTCGGGACTCTGCCAGGACAACTGGGCGGTGACCTTGAAGCACAAATCCGGTCACGTCGATCTTTCGCGAATGGGAAAAATCAAATGGCGGAGCAAGCAGTCGGGCTACCGGAGCCTGCACCTGATCTCTGAAACTGGCGGATGGTACCTGGCTGGTCAGCGAGCCGCTCGACCCGCAGTCTGACGATTGGCGGGTGCGGGAATTCAACATGTCCGATCTGCACTGGATGGGGCTGGACATCGGTCCGGTAGTCGAGACCAAGCCCATCGTCAACCCCGATCTGACCCAAGTGGCAGAAATCGGCTGGACCGACCTCATGAAAGGCGGCGGGTCACTCGCCTGCTCACGACTCGACTGGATCGAGGTCAGTGGCTTTGCGGTGGGCAAGTGAACGGGGTACCATTGCGAGCCAAACAAAAAAGCACTTAACGAATAATCGCTAAGTGCTTGGTATCGAAGTGGTCTCGTAGGGATTCGAACCCCAAACCTCCTGATCCGTAGTCAGGTGCTCTATCCAATTGAGCTACGAAACCGTTTCTTTAATTGGATTGCAAAAATAGTAGGCGACCGTGGTTTTACCAAACTATTTTTTTTAATTGTTTTGACGAAGTACCCTCAGGTACTCAAATTCCCTTAAAATCAGGTTTGCGCTTTTGCAGAAAAGCCATGATCCCTTCGGCGGTGTCGATCGATTTTCCCAAAATATCCTGCTCTTGCGCCTCCACTTCCAGCATCGCTTCCAGATCGGAATTCAGCGATTGGTTGAAGGCGCGCTTCATGGCGCCAATGGCCCGCGTGGGTGCGTGGCGGTAGTAGGCGACGGCCTCGTCTACGGCGGCATCCAACTCGGCGGCGGGCACTGCCCGTTGAACCAAGCCGATCCGCTCGGCTTCGGGACCATACACGCGGCGGCCCGTCGAGGCCAGGTCGAAGGCACGCGCGGACCCTACCAGGCGCGGCAGAAAAAAGGTGGAACCCGCATCGGGCATGAGGCCGATGCCGACAAAAAGCTGGGCGAAGTAGGCCTCCTGGGGCATGATGACCACATCGCAGGCCAGGGCCAACGAGCAACCCGCGCCCGCCACCAGGCCATTGAGGCGACAGAGAACCGGTTTGGGGATACCCCTCAGCGCCCGAATCATGGGATTGTAGCGGGAGCGCAGGGCATCGCCCATGCTGGGGGTGTCGCCGATTCCGGCCTTCAGGTCAGCCCCAGAGCAGAAAGCCCGGTCGCCCGAGCCAGTGAGTACTACCACCCGCACGCTGGCGTCCTCGGCGGCAGCAGTGACGGCCTGGGTGATTTCCAGAATCAGATCAGGACTCAGGGCGTTGTAGACGGCCGGGCGGTCGAGCGTGATGCGCGCCACGGCGTCGGCGGTTTCGTAGTTGAGATTTTTATACATGAAGTAGATAGTATGTATTATCGTTTCAAAAGAACAAGAGTACTGCCGTTATACTGACGATCAAACCTAACGCCAGTCCAGCCCCTACCTGAGCGGGCGTGTGGGCGTTGAGCCGCAGCCGCGCACTTAGCATGAGGCCCGTCACGACTACGCCCAGCACAAGCGGAATGAACAACGCTGACCCCCCGAAGCGCAACAATGCGCCGCCCAGTGCCCCCAGGTACCCTCCGGCTCCGGTGGCGTGGGCGCTGATTTTCCATCGCAGACTTACCAAGGCTACCAAGGCCAGCGATACCGCGATACTGCCCAAAATAACGGCAATCTGCGGCGCTAGTTCACTGATGGGCGCGAATTTCCAGCCGAATAGGTAGGTACTGAAAGCATAGATGACCACCGTGGCCAGGTAGGGAAGTCGCCGGTCGCGGAGGGTATCGAGCTGAATGCTCTTGGTGAGGCCCAAACGATGGAGGCTGTAGATGATCAGGGCGGGTACCACGAAAGTATTCAGGAATAGCAGCAACAGCAGACTACCCCGTGCCGACATGCTCAGCGCATTTACGCCCACCAACTCGGGCGCCAGACCAAAAAAAATGGCGAAGATATAAATCGGCAGCAGCAGCGGGTGCAGTACCACCGACAGGAAAAGGGCAAAGCGGGGAGACAAGGGTTGTGTGTTTCGGTTCTCTGAAACAGCAAAAGTAAGGTTTCTGTTTATTTGTTGATTCGTTTATCAGGCTTTCATCAAAGATTCAGAAGTTAAAGCGAAAGCGTACTCGCGCCAGCCTAAACAAATAAACCCTTCAACCCTTAAACAACCCTTTCATATCTGCTTCCGCAGCCGCGCTACCGGAATATTGAGTTGCTCGCGGTACTTGGCGACGGTGCGGCGGGCGATGTTGTAGCCCTTGGCATTGAGCAGTTTTTCGAGCTTGTCGTCGGAGAGGGGCTTGCGCTTGGGCTCCCCTTCGATGATCTCGCGCAGGATGTTTTTGACCTCGCGGCTACTGGCGTCTTCGCCCGAATCGGTGGCGATGCCTTCGGAAAAGAAGTACTTGAGTGAGTACAGGCCGAATTCTGTTTGTACGCACTTGCTGCTCGCCACGCGCGAGACCGTCGACACGTCCATGTCGATGATGGTGGCGATGTCTTTCAGGATCATGGGCCGGAGCAGGCACTCGTCCCCTTCCAGGAAAAAATCGTACTGGTAGTTGAGGATGGCCGACATCGTGCGCATAAGCGTGGCCTGCCGCTGCTTGATGGCATCGATAAACCACTTGGCCGAGTCGAGCTTTTGCTTCACAAAAGTGGCCGTTTCGCGTACGTTCTTGTCCGTTTTATCGCTCTTGCTGTATGTGTCGAGCATATCGGCAAACGTCCGGTTGACCCGCAGCTCGGGCGCATTGCGGGCGTTGAGGCTCACTTCGAGGTGGCCGTTGTGATTGGTCAGGATGAAGTCGGGCGTGAGGTAGTGCGAGCGGTCGTCGTCGTTGCCCGCCGAGCCGGGCTTGGGGTTGAGCCGGGTGATAATCGAAAACACGTCGTAGGCTTCATCGTGCGTCATGCCCACACGTTTCTGGATCTTTCTCGTAGTGTTTTTTTGAAAATTCTTCGAAGAAATTTTCGATGACCTGGATAGCCAACTGCCCCATCGGATTCGACTGGCTGCGGCGCTTGAGTTGAAGCAGCAAGCACTCCTGCAGGTCGCGGGCACCGATGCCCGCCGGTTCGAGTGCCTGGATTTTTTGAAGCACCGCCGCCAGTTCTTCCTCGCAGGTCTGTACGCCCTGCGTAAATATAAGGTCATTGGCGATGGATTTGAGCGGGCGGCGGAGGTAACCGTCGTCTTCGATACTACCCAGCAGATGCGTACCCAGGAAGTACTCCTTATCGCCCAATTGCATGTAGCTGAACTGCCCGTAAAGGCTATCGTGCAGCGTGTGCCGGGAGGCCATCGGAAAGTCGCGGTCCTCGTCGGTATCAAAAGCACCATCGCCGTACATCTTATACCCGCTGAGTTCTTCCTGATTGAGGTACATGTCCAGGTCGAGCTCGTCGGTTCGGGGCTCTTCGTACTCACTTCTCCTCCTGCACCGCACGTTTCGTATTCATCCTTTAATCTCCTGATCCTGACCTTCTTCCAGTGCCGGATTCACCTCGATCTCTTCCTTGATTCTGGCGTCAAGTTCGGCCGTGGGTATTTGTAACAGTTTGATAAACTGGATTTGCTGCGGCGAGAGTTTCTGCAGAAATCCCTGGGTGATAACGAGCTTTTGCATTGAGTTAGTAAAGGTTAGTCATAAGCTTATTTTGGTAATCGCTACGGGCTTTCTACACATGAATTCTGAAAATCAGTTACCTCAACATCAATAGTAGTGCCAAAAATGACTATTTCTATATTATAAGTAACTAATAAAATACGCAAATATTTACAACTAACTCATTTTCAATTATTTAAAATAAAATTTATTTTTCATTCATTTTCTTCAAAAATCGGGACGAGCGTCGTCAATCGACCCAGCGCGGCTTTTCGACGGGATATTCGTACTTTCGCCCCTTGCTCATCAGAGCGTCATTCGGAATCGCCCAAGCGGCTGATTCGGGGCCGCTCACGCGGTTCATTATTCATTATTCATTTCCGCATTGTTCATTATTCATTAAATAAGTGGGTCCTGTCCAAATCAAAGAAATTCTGCAAAGCGCCAAAGTCGGCCAACCCGTCGAGATCAAGGCGTGGGTACGTACCAAGCGCGAGAGTAAAAACGCCATTTTCATCGCGCTGAACGACGGCTCCACGCTTCACAACATTCAGGTCAGTAGCCCAGCCCAGCCAGTTTCCCGAAGACACCATGCGTCTGGTTACGACGGGAGCCTGCCTGAAAGTCACAGGTACGCTCGTCGAGTCGCAGGGCTCGGGACAGGCCGTAGAAGTGCAAATTGAGGCCATCGAGGTCTACGGCGCGGCCGATCCCGACAGTACCCACTGCAACCCAAGCGGCATTCGCTGGAATTTTTGCGCGAGATTGCCCACCTGCGACCGCGTACCAACACCTTCGCGGCGATTCTGCGCGTGCGCCACACGCTGGCTTTTGCGGTACACAAGTACTACAACGACAACGGCTTTTTCTATCTCCAGACTCCAATCATCACGGCCTCCGACGCCGAGGGCGCGGGCGAGATGTTTCGCGTCACGACGCTTAATCCCGACAAGCTACCTCGCGATGAAGCCGGAAAAGTAGATTATAAAGAAGATTTCTTCGGCCGCGAGACCAACCTGACCGTTTCGGGCCAATTGGAAGGCGAGTTGGGTGCGCTGGCCTTGTCCAAGATTTATACTTTCGGTCCCACGTTTCGGGCCGAAAACTCCAACACGACGCGTCACCTGGCGGAGTTTTGGATGATCGAGCCGGAAATGGCGTTTTTCGATTTGAACGACAACATGGACCTGGCAGAAGATTTCGTGAAGTACGTGATCCGCTACGCGCTCGAGCACTGCGCCGACGACCTGGACTTCCTGGAAAAGCGCCAGGCCGAAGAAGAGAAGAGCAAGCCGCAAGCCGAGCGCTCGATGCCGCTGGCCGAGAAACTACGCTTTGTGGCCGACAATCCTTTCGAGCGCCTCACTTACACCGAAGCCATCAAAATTCTGGAAAACTCCAAGCCGCACAAGCAGAAGAAATTTCAGTACCACGTGGAATGGGGCGTGGATTTGCAGAGCGAGCACGAGCGGTACCTGGTCGAGAAGCACTTCAAGAAACCCGTGATTCTGACCAACTACCCGCGTTCGATCAAGGCATTTTACATGAAGGTCGACGAAGCTTCCGACGCCGCGCCGGGACCGACCGTCCGGGCGATGGACGTGCTCTTCCCCGGCATCGGCGAAATTATCGGCGGTAGTCAGCGCGAAGAAAATTACGATACGCTCCTCGAGCGCATCAAGGAGGTAGGAATCGAACCCGAGGCCATCTGGTGGTACCTCGAAACCCGCCAATTCGGCACGGCGCCCCACGCGGGCTTCGGCCTGGGTTTCGAGCGCCTCGTCCAGTTCGTCACCGGCATGAACAACATTCGCGACGTGATACCATTTCCGAGGTTTCCCAAGAGTGCGGAATTCTAGGGATTTCGCTTTTGGGGTCAAAGGGAAACGGTTAAAGGTTGACGGGCTTTTAATGTTGCCATTCTTGCATCGATATGATAATCAGAGAACGCCGTTTAACCGTTCACCTTTAACCGTTAACCCCTAGCAGAACGCTACTTCTATGCCCACCACGCTCCTCATTTTCCTCCTCCTCGTGCCCGGCTTTGTGGTCGTGGGGGTGTACCTTGAGCGCAAGATCTCGGCCTTTATCCAGGATCGGATGGGGCCGATGGAGGTAGGCAAGTGGGGAATGTTGCAGCTTTTTGCCGATCTGTTGAAACTCTTACAGAAAGAGGACATCGTGCCCAAAGCCGCCGACAAGTGGCTGTTCCTGATGGCTCCCTTCGTGATTTTTGCGGCGGTGTTTGCGGCTTACGCCGTCATGCCGCTGGCTCCCGGACTGAGTGGTTCGGGCGCGGCGGTGGGGGTGTTCTATCTGCTCACGATTCTGTCGGTCGATGTGATCGGGATTCTGATGGCGGGCTGGGGCTCCAACAACAAGTACGCGCTTTTCGGGGCGATGCGGGCCGTGGCCCAGATCGTCAGTTACGAAGTACCCCTCGGCCTCGCCGTGCTATGCGTCGTGATGACGACCCAAACGCTCGATCTGCAGGCCATTAGTTTTCAGCAAGGCATTTATTCCTTCGAGCCGGTCTACCTTTTTGGGTTGAGGGACTTGGGCGTAAATGTGACGCAAGCGGGCGGCTTTTTATCCTGGAATATCGTCAGGAATCCTTTTTTGTTGATCGTGTACGTGATCTTTTTCATCGCCTCGCTGGCCGAGTGCAACCGCGCCCCTTTCGACCTGCCCGAGGGCGAGTCGGAGTTGGTAGGCGGCTTTCATACCGAGTACTCGGGGATGCGCTACGCGCTGCTGATGCTGTCGGAATACGGTATGATGCTATTGGTGTCGCTGCTGGGCGCCATCTTGTTTTTAGGCAGCTGGAACACGCCTTTTCCCAACCTGGGGCCCGTGCGGCTGGCTGACTGGACGAGCGGCGAGCCGGGTACCTGGCTGGGGTACCTCACCGGTGCGTTTTGGCTTTTATACAAAGCGCTGCTGGGCGTATTGGTCCAGATGTGGGTACGCTGGACGCTACCCCGCCTCCGGGTGGATCAACTCATGTACCTCGGCTGGAAAGTACTAACGCCCGTGGGGCTGGTACTATTTTTCGTGTCGGGGGTGTGGCGATTGCTGGGGGTTTGATTTGGCTATTGACCGTCGGCTTTCGGCCGCCACGGGGCGCCTCGGTCAGCTTTCTTTAGTGTAGATCTGCCGAACATTACCATTCTCGATTTTCTTTATTCGCACAAAACCCGCTTTTTTTTAGTTATACAAAAACCTATCGCCCAACAACCCAAATCATGAAAAAACACTTTCTCTTTATCGCCCTTTTCGTGGGCGGATTCGCCGCTTGTACCAACGCCCAAAAATCCACTAACCCTGCCGCCAAAGGCTTCAACGAATCGGGCTCCGACGCTAAGGCCATCGCGATTGCCGATGCGGCGATGGACGCGATGGGCGGCCGCAAAAATTGGGACAACACGCACTACATCACCTGGAACTTCTTCGGCAATCGCCGCCTCGTATGGGACAAGTGGACGGGCGATGTGCGCGTCGACAACCTGAAAAACGACCAAACGGTACTGCTCAACATCAATACCGATAAAGGGCGCGTGATGAAAAACGGCCAGGAAATCACGCAACCCGACTCCGTCGCCAAGTACGTGAAGCAGGCCAAGAGCGCCTGGATCAACGATTCGTACTGGCTTGTGATGCCCTACAAACTCAAAGATTCTGGCGTGACGCTTAAATACATGGGTGAGGACAAAACCGAGGACGGTGCCGCCGCCGAGAAGCTGCAGATGACGTTCGAAAACGTGGGCGATACGCCTCAAAACAAGTACTACGTGTGGGTGAGCCCCGAAACTAAAATGGTGACGCAGTGGGCCTACTATCCCAAAGCCGACATGGATAAGCCGGGTTTCACGATGCCCTGGAAAACCTACAAACCCTACGGCAAAATCATGCTCTCAGGCGACCGCGGCCAGCGCCAGCTGACCGATATCCAGGTATTTGATAAATTGCCAAAATCGGTGTTCGAATCGTTTGAGAAGGTCAGTCTCTGACATTAGTAGTCTGAATAGATAAATACTGATATGCCAAAAATCATCGAATACTTTGGATTGACATTTTTCTTTTACTCGAATGAGCATCTACCTATTCATGTCCATATTAAATACGGAGAACACCAGAGCATAATTGAATTGTTTTTTTGAAGCGGGCAAGCTAAAATCTATGGAAACGAGAAGGGCGCGAGGTATTGAACCATTGCCAGCCAAACAATTGAAAGAGGCCAAGAAAGTGATCGAATCACAAGCACTCTTCATTGCCGATTCTTGGAGTAGCTACTTTGTGTTGGGTAAAGATCCAGAGACTAAAAAAATCACCCAAAAAATATGAGAACATTAGCGGTTATCAGTGCTTATTATGTTTCAGGATTGAAGTTGAGGATTGAGTTTTCTGACCAGACTGAAAGAGTTGTGGATTTTGAACCGTTCTTGACTCATCGGCCTCACCAATCCTTTCAGCGATACCAGCAGCCGGAGAATTTTAAAAAATTCAAAATTGAAAGTGGCAATGTCGTCTGGGGTGATAACTGGGATGTGATTCTTCCAGTAGAGCAATTGCATAGAGGAAAGATTGAGTTTTAGTAAAAAAATAAGCAGCAGAGCAAAATGAATACCCCCTCCATATCAACAGAAGTAATTTCTCATTCCTCTAAATCCATCGGCAAAACCGGCGTACTGATCGTCAACCTGGGTACTCCCGATAGTCCCAACACACCCGATGTACGCAAGTACCTGCGCGAGTTTTTGATGGACGGCCGCGTGATCGACATCTCGTATACGTCGCGCTGGATGCTCATCAACCTGATCATCGCACCCTTCCGGGCACCCAAGTCGTCCAAAGTCTACAAGGAACTGTGGACCGAGGCGGGCTCGCCGCTTAAGACCTACGGCATCAAGGTGGAGGTCATGTTGCAGGAAGCCCTCGGTGATGAGTACGTGGTAAAGTTGGCCATGCGCTACCAAAGCCCGAGCATCGAAAGTGGACTGGCGGAACTGCAGCAGCTGGGCCTCTCCAAAATTGTCGTCATCCCGTTTTTTCCACAGTACGCCTCAGCCTCCACGGGCTCGGTGTACGAAGAAGTCATGCGGGTACTCACGGGTTGGCAGGTACTACCGGAACTGCGGTTTGTCAGCCGTTTTCTGGATCACCCTAAGTTCATCGAGGGCTTCGTGCGAGCGGGCAAGAAACACATGGCGGAGTACGATTACGACCATATTCTGTTCAGCTACCACGGCCTGCCCGAGCGCCAGATTATCAAGGGCGACTATACCAAGCAGCAGTGTAAGCTGGGTAGCTGCTGTGATACGCTCAACGAGCACAACCAGTTTTGCTACCGCGCCCAGTGTTTCGAGACGACGCGGCTACTTGTCAAAAAGTTGGGTTTGAAAGAAGGTACCTATACTACGGCCTTCCAGTCCCGGCTGGGTAAGACACCCTGGATCAAGCCTTACACCGATGACATGATCAAGGAACTGACTGCCAAGGGTATCAAAAGTGTCCTGGCTTTTTCGCCTTCTTTCGTGTCCGATTGTCTGGAAACGACCATCGAAATCGGTGACGAGTACAAAGAACTTTTCGAAGAAGAAGGCGGCGAGCACTGGCAACTGGTCGAAAGTCTCAACGACAGCGAACTTTGGGTCGAGACGCTGGTCGATTTGGTGAAGGGGTGAAAAAGGAGCCACAAAGCGACAAAGCCGCATAGCCACAAAGCTGGGAGCAGAGTCATAAGGAATTGTGCAGTGTTAGATAGGACGTTAGTCGTTTTACCGCTTGTTTGAACACGATAATAGCCATTGCCACAGGCTGAAGCCTGTGGCAATGGCTACAATTCAAGCTAACTACCTAAGTACCTCTTCGTTTTTATAAAGCGCGGCGAGCGTTTCTACGGCGTAGTCGATTTCGGCTTTGGTGTTGTACTTGCCAAACGAAAAACGAACATTACCCCGCGCGGGGTCCACATCTAGGGCACCCAGTACGTGCGAGCCGATCTCGGAACCGCTGGAGCAGGCGCTACCGCCCGACACCGAAATCCCGGAGATGTCGAGGTTGAAGAGCAGCATATCGTTGAGTTCCGACGGCGGCAGACTGACACTGAGTACCGTGTACAGGCTCTCGTCTACTTCACCCGACAAGCCGTTGAAGCGTACGCCTTCGATACTTTGGCGCAATTGTCCGATCATATATTGCTTCAAGCCGACGATGTACTGCCGGTGGCTGTCCATATCGCGATAAGCAATTTCGAGTGCTTTCGCCAGGCC
This sequence comes from uncultured Cytophagales bacterium, assembly GCA_963803495.1. Classification (GTDB taxonomy): domain Bacteria; phylum Bacteroidota; class Bacteroidia; order Cytophagales; family Spirosomataceae; genus Persicitalea. The sequence goes on along the minus strand of CAWDMP010000002.1, from coordinate 3,303,276 downwards.
CACGATGCCGTACACATTCTCAGTACCACCGCGCATATTGCGCTCCTGCGCGCCGCCAAACATGAACGGATCGACCCTGGTACCCGGCCGCACGTACAAAAATCCCACGCCTTTCGGACCGTGAAATTTGTGCGCCGCGCCCACGACAAAGTTGGCTTTCATCTCCTGCAAATCGTGTCGGTAGTGTCCCATCGTCTGCACGGTATCGCTGTGCAGGATGGCGTCGTACTGCGCGCACAGTTCCCCGACCGCGTCGAGGTCGAGCAGGTTGCCAATCTCGTTGTTGCCATGCATGAGCGACACCAGCGTGCGGGGCTTGGTGCGGAGTAGTTCTTCAAGATGCGCCAGATCGACCGCCCCCTTTTCATCTAACTGCACCATACTGAGGTCGACTTGTCCCCGCTTGTGCAAGTGCTCGAGCGTATGCAGCACAGCGTGGTGCTCCACCGGTGAGGTGATCGCGTGGGTCAGGCCGAGCGTCTCGACGCTGCTGCGGATGGCGGTGTTGTCGGCCTCGGTACCGCCGGAGGTGAAGAAAATCTCGGCCGGAGCCGCGTTGAGTAGCCCAGCCACCGTCTTGCGCGCATGCTCGATGCCCGAACGCACGGGGCGTCCGCGCCCATGAATAGAAGACGGATTGCCGAATTCCTCCGTCAAATACGGCATCATGGCGTCGAGCACCTCAGGGTCGAGGCGGGTAGTGGCGGCGTTGTCGAAGTAGACTTTCAAGGTTCGTTGTGTAATTGTTTATTTGTGTAATCGTGTAATTGTTATTTCCGGAATCTGGTGAGGTAATGGTCTGCCAATCAACACGAATAAATTACTAATACAGGAAGATCGCGCAAAAGACCGTCCACCGTTCAACCCTTCCCCCCCCTTACGCAATCGCTTCCTTAATATCCGAAATAATCTTATTCGCCAGATTTTCGGCTGTCGACATCGTCTCCGACTCGGAGTAGATGCGGATGATCGGCTCAGTGTTGGATTTGCGGAGGTGTACCCACTCCTTGTCGAACTCGATTCGGACGCCATCGATGGTGTTGATCGGCTGCTTGGCGTAGCGGTTTTTTATTTTTTCGAGTACTCCGTCCACATCCACATCGGGCGTGAGTTCGATTTTATTTTTGGAAATATAATAGGCCGGGTAGGTGCGGCGCAAGAAAGAGGCTGATTTCCCGAACTTCGCCAAGTGCGTCAGGAAGAGCGCAATGCCGACCAACGCGTCACGGCCATAGTGCAGTTCGGGATAGATGATGCCGCCGTTGCCTTCACCACCGATCACGGCGTCGTTCGCCTTCATCATGTCCACGACGTTTACTTCCCCTACCGCCGAAGCGAAGTACTTGCCGCCCGCTTTGAGGGTCACATCACGCAGCGCGATGGTCGAAGACAGATTGGAAACGGTATTGCCTACCTTGTTTTTCAGGATGTAGTCGGCCACGGCCACCAGCGTGTACTCTTCCCCGAAGGGCGTGCCGTCTTCCGAAATCAACGCCAGCCGGTCCACGTCAGGATCTACCACGATACCCAGGTTGTAGGAACCGTTTTTGAGCTCGCGGCGGATGTCGCGCAGGTGCTCGGGCAGCGGCTCGGGGTTATGGGCAAAGTTGCCGCTCGGCTCACAGTTGATTTTCAATATGTTCTCGGAATTGACGCCCAGCGCTTCCAAAAGCATCGGTACCGCGATGCCGCCCGTAGAATTGACGGCGTCGACGGCGATGCGGAAGTTGGCCGCCGCGATGGCTTCGCGGTCTACCAACGGCAAATCCAAAATCAGGCTGATGTGTTTGGCAAGGTAGGTGTCGTCCTCGCGGTAGGTACCCAGTTTTTTCACGTCCACAAAATCAAATTCCTCGGCTTCGGCCAGGCGTAGAATCTCGGTACCATCGTCGCCCGAAATAAATTCGCCTTCGTAGTTCAGGAGTTTCAGCGCGTTCCACTGGGCGGGGTTGTGGCTGGCTGTGAGGATGATACCTCCGGCGGCTTGCTCGGCGGTCACGGCGATTTCGACGGTGGGCGTGGTGGAAAGTCCGAGGTCGATTACGTCCCAACCCACGCCTTGCAGCGTGGCCGATACCAAGCGGCTGACCATGTCGCCCGACAGGCGGGCGTCACGACCGATTACGATGGTGTTGCTCTTAGAGAAAGTACCGCGCAGCCAGGTGGCGTAGGCGGCGGCGAACTTGACGACATCGACGGGCGTCAGCGCCTCGCCGACCTTGCCCCCGATCACGCCCCGAATTCCCGAAATTGATTTGATGAGTGTCACTAATTCGTCCTAAATGATGTAGCTACAAAAGTAGGCAATTTCACGGCACCACGCCTCGATAACCATAATTTGTAAGTAAACGGCGGTCCCTCCCCTCAATTCATCCGAAAGCCCTGAAAATGGTTTCCGTTCTGGGCTTGGTAATGCCCTATGCTCCCCTGGCTCTGGAACTGAATGGGTTTGGCATCGAAGTACATATCGAAAATGGATGCGCCCACCTCGTTATTGTCGCTCTGAAACTGGTCGAGGAATTGATGCAGGCCCGTCTGGAAGATGTCGACCGGATCGGTGAATTCGATGTCGGACCGTAACTTGCTGATCGCCTTTTCGGCGGGATTGGTGAAGCCGCGTTCGGGCGTGGAGCCCGCGATGGCGTACAGTGAGAGCTCAGCCTGACGCACGCAATAGGAAATCGAACGCGGGAACAGCTTATCCAGGATCAAAAAGCCCACGATGTTGAGCGGCAACAGCGCGGCGTGGGTTTGGCGGTACATATTATAGGCACTCACGGACTTCAGCACTGCCGACCACATCATCAGGTCGATCGTGGAGCCAATACCGCCGTCCTTGGGCAGCAGCGTGAAGTACTTCACATCCAGAAAGCGCGACGACTTGTCGGCCCGCTCGAGGTGCCGCCCCAGCCGCCCGAAGTGCCAGGCCTCGTTGCGGGTGATGGTCGAGTCGACCACCCCGTGAAAAAGCTGGCAGCGACGTTTCACTTCGCCGTAAAAAGCCTGCATCTTGTCGAGGTTCCGGAAATTGTCGGTAGGCGTATCGCGCAAAAAAAGATAAAACTCGTTGATGCTTTCCCACATCTCCTTCGAAATACTTTCGCGGATCGTGCGGGCGTTTTCGCGGGCCTCGTAGAGGCAGCTCACCATCGAGTTGGGGTTGCGCTTGTCGAAGGTCATGAAGTAGATCACATCCTCGCGCACGGGCTTGTCGAAGTACTCGTCGAACAGGAAATTGTCAGCCGTGGCCGTCAGCAGCGGCTCCCACTGCTCATCGACGTCGGGGGGCAAATCCAGCGTCATATTGAAATTGACCCCCACGAAGCGGGCGTAGTTTTCGACCCGCTCCATGTAGCGGTTCATCCAGTAAATCGAGCTAGCAACGCGACTCAGCATAATGTTATCTGTATTTGTAAGCGTCGAATATGTTGAAAATTTCTTTAATCGACGTGGTGGTTCAATAAATAATATTTTAACAGGTATGGAAAGTGCGGGTATAAAAGATAAACCACATCGCTATCCCTTCTCTTTCACGTCAAGATCAACATTAGCATCCTGTTTAAAGAACTCCCAAATATCTGAGCAAAGCAAATGGTCCAGCGTCTTAATATGGTCTTTTAAAATGGGTTCGGTCTTCATATTTGGGCGAATATCACAGTAATACACCCCATCTAACGGATTTAATTTGATGGTATAGCCTTTAAAATGGCCTGGTAAAAATGTGCTACTGATTCCAAATTTCGGAGCCTTCCCCCTGCGTTGAACATCGTTCAGGAAAATAGCAATATGTGGCAGTTCACTTTCGGTAAGTTTTGAGTACAAAAACTTGTCTATGAACACTTTATCAATTCGATCTTTGCTAGATGTTTTCACACTCCCTATGATTTTTACGTCACCCTCGTAAGAAATTATCAAATCATGCTGGTAGTTCATTTTAAACTGCTCTATCCCGTCCTGCATAATCGGCACCCTGATTGTTCCAGCCTTAGCATCGATTCCCATCTCTACCAAAATTAGTCGAATGAAATCCTCGAACAAAGTACCGTTGATTTTACGGGCCTTATTACTCTCACCAGCAGGCAAGGCATCAAGCGTAGCTCCGATGCTCTGCTGAATCGTATAGATGATGTTGTTCAAATTATTACGCAATGCAGCATCAGCTTTAATTTCTCGGAGATTTTGCAGTGTTTCGATAAAGGTTTTCCTGACGGCGTCAAACTCGCTAGCCTGGTACATCAATTCTGAATTGATCGGGCGGGTAATCTGAAAGTTTCCCTGCTTGCTATACTGCCAGAAGCGGTAGTTGTTCTCATTCTGAGAGACGATAACTGCCTGTAAACTGCCATCAGAAGCCACAAAGTCCAGATATGCTTGGCAAAAGTCGACGAAGCCCTGCAAATCAGTAAAGCGCGATTTATCAACTGCGCGTTTGGTGAGTTGTTTTATCGTCATCGGATGGCTGCCCTTCGCTTTTGGTTTTCAAAATCATACCTTTTCCACTTTTCTACGCTCCATTCCTCGACCAAATCCATGCGATCGACCGTCCAGCCCAGATACTCTGCTGACAGATCGCACCCCAGCCACTTTCTACCAAGTTGCTCGGCGCAGACAGCCGTAGTTCCAGAACCAAGAAAGGGATCCAATATGGTATTTCCCCTGTTTGTCGAAGCAAAAATAATCTTCCGTAAAAGTTCTTCGGGCTTTTGCGTTTTGTGGGGCGTTTTCTCGTGCATCCCGTTGCAGGTCGTTGGAATCTCGATCAGATCTTCCGGTACCTCGATAACATCTTTGGGCTTAGCACCATCAGGATGAGGCTGCCACGTATGGCTGCTTATTTTACCTTTTCCGTACTGACTCGTTTCAGCTTGCGGGTGGGAAGGGTACTTCAAAGTGTGTTCCCCGTAGGGGATTCTTACGTCGTCAATATTAAATGTAAACTTTTTAGTCTTTCTAAAATGCAAGACACTCTCGTGGCTGCGCCCCCAGTCTTTTCCCAGATTAGCCTTGTTCTTGTAGTGCCACACAATCCAGCGACAGCCCTGAAAAAAACGCATGGAAGGTAATTTTAAGTCGGCCAGTATCTCCGAAAATCCGCATATGTACAAAGTGCCCGTAGGTTTCAGTACCCGAGCCGCCTGTTCGATCCATTGAAGCGACCACTCTACGTATGCCTGTTGGCTTTCAAACGTATCCCAATCGGCTTTTTTAATATTATAGGGTGGATCGGCAAAAACGGTATCCACTGATTCCGCAGGAAGCGACTTCAACCACGCAATAGAATCCCCTAGCCAAAGTTGACCGTTTTCATGCTGATAAAATAGCTGAGGCTTTTCTGAATTTTGATTCAGTGGCATTAGTTCGCCTTTACGCATAGTCTCGGCAAACAAGGGGGGTAGCGTTTTGCTACGGGCAAATACTTTTGATTCCATTGTCTTTATTAGCTTCTCGATCCATCGAACTACTAGCAAATGTAGTGAATCTGGGGCATTCAGGTCAATATCTGTATCTTCACACGATATGGAACTTAACCAGCGCCTTAGCTTACCACCCCTCTGCTATGGATTGGCGTAATGCAGACAATATTTTCTATTTTTGGGTAAAATTCTCCTGTACTCACCCAAAAATTCTGCCTAATTCGTGTCGCAAAAAGAAACCTTCGTCGCTGCCGTCAAAAAATCCTATACTACCAATCTGCCCACCATTCACCTGGGGTCGGGCATCCTGAACGGCGAGATCATCGCCAACGCCGGGGTGGATATTCCGCTGCGGATGATGAACCGCCACGGCCTTATCGCCGGGGCCACCGGCTCGGGCAAGACCCGGACGCTGCAGGTCATCGCCGAGCAACTTTCCGACGCCGGGGTACCCGTTTTCATGTCTGATATCAAGGGTGATCTTTCGGGAATGGGCCAGGCGGGTACCACCAATACCCGGCTCGAAGAGCGCGCCACGGCCCTGGGCATGGCCTTCGATCCGAAAGCCTTTCCTGTAGAACTCTACTCGTTGAGCGGCAAGTTGGGCGCGCAAATGCGGGCCACGATTCTAGAATTCGGACCAGCGCTCTTATCCAAAATCCTGGACCTGAACGATACGCAGGGCGGTGTGCTCGCCATCCTGTTCAAGTACGCCGACGACAAGCAGCTGCCGATGGTCGACCTGAACGACCTCAAGAAAGTACTCAACTACCTGTCCGAAGGCGCTGGCGCGGCCGAGATAAAGGCCGACTACGGTAGTATTTCGTCGTCTTCGGCGGGTACTATTCTTCGTAAAATCGTGGCGCTGGAGCAGCAGGGCGTCGAGAGTATCTTTGGCGAGAAATCGTTCGACATCGATGACCTGATCGACAAAGTCGACGGCCGGGGCGTCATTAGCTTGCTCAATGTGTCGGACGTGCAGGACAAGCCCGCGCTGTTTTCGACCTTCATGCTCAGCCTCTTGGCCGAGCTTTACGCCACCCTACCCGAAGCGGGCGATTTGGACAAACCCAAATTGGTATTTTTCCTGGACGAAGCGCACCTGCTGTTCAAGGATGCGCCCAAGGCATTCATGGAGCAAATCGAGAAGGTCGTGCGGCTGATTCGTTCCAAGGGCGTCGGGATCTTCTTTTGCACCCAGATGGCACAGGATATTCCCGACAGCGTGCTGTCGCAACTCGGCAACCGGGTGCAGCACGTACTTCGCGCCTTTACGCCCAAGGACGCCGAGGGGCTGAAGCAAACCGTCAAGACCTACCCGCGCTCGGATTTCTACGAAATAGACCAAATCCTGACCACCCTCGGCATCGGACAGGCGCTCATCACGGTACTCAACGAAAAGGGTATCCCGACCGAAGTCGTGGCGACGCACCTGGTACCGCCGTGCTCGGTGATGGGTCCGCTCACCACCGCCGACTACGAAAACCACGTCCGCAATTCTGACGTGTACCGCAAGTACAAAGACCCCATCGATCCCGAAAGTGCTTACGAAATCTTGACCAAGCGCATGGAGGCGACCGCCCAGGCCGAGGAAGCGCAGGAAGCTCAGAAAGAGGCAGCGAAGGTAGCTGCCAAAGCCACCCCGCGTGCCAACGCCCGGCAGGAAAAAGGGATGTTTGAGGCGGCGTTATCGTCGCCACTCGCCAAGCAAATCGGCCGTGACGTAGTGCGAGGTATGTTTGGGATGCTGTTTGGGAAAACGCCGACCAGGCGCTCGCGCAAGAATACGGGGGGGATGTTTGGATTCTAAGTTTCAGGGCGGGCTGGCACAACTATTTCACAGCCGGAAGCTGAACGAACTTATCTTCTTTTAATAACAAACCCCCAAAACTAATGCCATCAGGACTCATAGCCCTATTAGATGACGTAGCAGCCCTGGTAAAAGTAAGCGCGGCGAGCCTCGACGATGTTCCCACGCAGGTAGCCAAAACGACGGGCAAGGTGTCTGGCATCGTCATCGATGACACAGCCGTAACGCCGAAGTACGTGGTGGGCCTCGACCCGAAGCGCGAGCTGTCCATCATCTACCAGATTGCCAAGAAATCAATCATCAACAAGTTGGTTTTCCTGGGTCCGGCGGCGCTGCTGCTCGGCTACTTTGCTCCGGCGCTTATCCCGTATGTACTCATGGTGGGTGGTGCCTACCTATGCTTCGAGGGCTACGAGAAAGTCCATTCTATTTTTAGCAAATCGGCCCATGCCCCGGACAATCAGCCTACCGAGGCGATGAAGGTCATCACGCCGGACGAGCTGGAAAAACAGCGGGTAGGCAGCGCCGTACGCACCGACTTTATTCTTTCGGCCGAAATCATGGCCATCGCCTACGCCGAAGTCGCCGACAGTTCGTTGGTCAACCAGATCGTGGTGCTATTTGTGGTGGCGCTGTTCATCACCGTGGCGGTATATGGCTTCGTGGCCCTAATCGTGAAAGCCGACGATATCGGCATGCACATGTCCATGGAGCGCTTCAACCCAACGACCCGCAAGATCGGGCGGGGTATCGTGAAGGCGATGCCGGGGTTCCTGATCTTCCTGGGCTACGTGGGTACGGCGGCTATGTTGTGGGTAGGGGCAGAAATCATTGCGCACGGCATTCCCTTCCTGCATCATCAGCTGGAGGCACTGGATCACGCCCTGAGCGGCGTACCCGTAGTGGGGTGGCTTGTGAAGGTACTGATCCTTGCGCTCGGCGGCGTAGTGCTGGGGGCCGTGATCGCGCAGGTAGTGGCTTTGGCACAGAAAGCCTTCGGGCGCTCCGAGGTAACGGCAGCGCATTGATGTTTAACAAGAGAGGTCGGGTATGAACACCCGACCTCATTTTTTGGGATTTCTTAAGTTTTCAGACGCGATAAATCGCATCTCTACTATATCTACCTTTCACCCTTCTTCCCGTACGATTTTCGCGCCGTCGCACATCGCTTTTAACTTCAACTTCGTGGCCCAGCGGGCGGTTTGGCTCAGGCCGCAATCGGGAGCGACGGCCAGCTTCTCGGCGGGCACATAGGGAAGTACCTTGCGGATGCGCTCGGCGACATCGGCGGCACTTTCGATGTAGTAGCTCTTGACGTCGATGACGCCCACGGCCACGTCGAACTTTTCAGCGAAGCGTTCCAGTAGGTTCACTTCGGCAAAGTTCAGGATCGTCATTTCGGAATGCAGCTCGTCGACGGTCATGTCCATGAAGTCGGGCAGCATGGGCGCGATGGTTTTCTTGCCCACCGAGCGGCCTTTGTAGTTGCCAAAGCACAGGTGCATCGACAGCCGCGTTTTGCCCACGCCGGGCGCGACGGTGCGGTTGAAAATATCCACAAAGCGCTTGGTATCCTCGCGGTAGGCGTAGCAACTCATCGAAGGCTCATCGATGCAGATTTCGGGACAACCCAGCGCCACGAGGTCGGCGATCTCCTTATTGACCAATGGTAGTATGGCCTCGGTGATTTCCCAGCGGTCGCTGTAAAATTCGCCCGGATTGAGCCGCCCGGCCAAGGTATAGGGACCAGGGATCGACATCTTAAGCCCCTGCCCTACCGGGGCCAGCCGCTTCAAGCGCTTGTATTCTTCCACGACGCCCAGCCCGCCGGGGGCGGTGAGTGGCGCGACGATGCTATTTTTGCCGCGCTGGTCGTGGGCGGGCGGACCGTACTTGCGGGTTTCGGAGGCGTCGTTCTGGATACCCTTGATGAAGCCGTAAAACGATAGATTGAAGTCGAGGCGCGTCTGCTCACCGTCGGTGATGACGTCGAGCCCGGCGGCGACCTGGTCGTGGATGGCGGCGATGACCGCGTCGTCGATCATTTCGCTGAGGTCGGCGGGGCCTAACTTGTCAAGGTTTTGACTGGCGAATTCGAGCCAGCCGGGAAAAGGCAGCGAGCCGACAACGGTGGTTTTGATGGGGGTGGGTTGCAAATTAATTGATAGTTGAAAATGGATAATTGAAAATTGGCTCTCGCCCTAAATTGATTCGTAGAAGTAAAGGGGCTTTCGGGCAAGAATTACTTGGCAGACTATTATGAGTAGTAAAAAAAAGGTCTGGTCTTTATTTTGGCGATGGGGGTATATCTTCATTGACAAAATAATACCAACGTTGCTGAAAAACATGGATGAAGTCTACCTCTAACCACACTTTGAGGGTTTTTCTTCTCATTACGACCCTGCTTTCCCTGCACCTCGCTGAGAAGCCACTCTACGCTCAGCCGATCGAACTACCCGCTCCACTACGCCTTACCGAGCGTGAGGGTTTGCCGCAGGCGTTTGTATCGGCCATTGTGCAAGATCAGCAGGGCTTCATCTGGGTGGGCACCCGCGACGGGCTGTGCCGCTACGACGGGCAGCAGTTCAAGGTCTTCCAGCCCGATCCTGACGGCCGGCCGTCGCTTTCCTACGCCGGCATCGGCAACCTGACCCTGGACCATCACGGCCGTATCTGGATCATGTCCGAAGAGGGAGACCTTGATATTTTCTATCCCAAAACCGAAACCTTCGTCAATCTTTCCCGCCAACCGGGCTACGAAAAGGCCATGCGGGGCAGGGAACTGTCTTTTTTTCGATATGACCACCAAGAGCGGCTGTGGTTGGTGCCGCTCGATGCCGCCGAAGTAATCCGCTATGATTTTAAAAATCAGGGGGTCAAGGGCGGCCCGGCGGAGCTGCCGTCAGCCAAGGGTGGCCCCGCCAAACGTTTCTTTTTTAAAAAAAACAACGACAGAAACGCCGCGCCCAGCGACACCATTGCCGATATCGCCGAAGCAGCGGACGGGCGCATCTGGCTATCGACTACCACCGGACTTAAGTACCTCGATCCGGCAAACGACCGTTTTCAAAATCACCCCACGACCATCGGCACGACGACGCCCGACGTAGCGACGTCCGAAGGTTTTCCGCTCCGGCTGTATGCCCGGCCCAACGGAGATTTGCTGTTGCTTTACCAGTATCGCCTCGTCTGCCTCCGAACCGATACGGGCCAGGCAGAGTCTTATTACCTGCCCGTTGACGGATCGTCGCTGCAAAACTGGAATTTTGTCACGGATCCGCAGGGGCGGGTGTACTTCAACCACCAGGGGAGGATGTTCGGCTTCACCGATCGTGAGGGAGTGCGGATCCTGGCTCGCCAGCCTCTGGAACGAATCGAGGAGCACGGGAGCAGGCTGTGGCTCGATCGTTCGGGGGTACTTTGGGAAGGGACGCGGGGGGCGGGGATCCGAAAGTACGACCTTACTCCCAATCCGTTTCGGGCTACGCCCTATCGGCACTCGTTCCGCGCGGATCTGCGCCGCGAGCTGGGGCTGGAAGATTTGGGAACCGCCCCGCCCTCGCCCCTCGATCCCAGCAGTGGGTTGAGTAGCTACCAGTTTCGCTACGCGGTCGATGGCCAACAGGCACTTTGGTTCAATGTGGGGTCATCCGACATTTGGCAGCTCGACACCCGAACCGGGCAACTTACCGCGCGCCCCCTGCCCGTTTCGTTCCACAACCTATTCATCGACAACATTCCCTGCCCGCTGGCTACTGGCCCCGATGGGGAGGTCTGGGCGGTTCACGATTCGCTGGCCTGGCACTACGATCTAGCCGCAAAAAGCTGGGTCGAGTTCCCCCACCGGATTCCGCGCGCGCGCACCGGCGATGTGACCATGTTGACCGTTGATCGGCAGACGCTGTGGCTGGCCACCCGGCAAAAAGGACTCTGGCGGCTCGACCGCCAGACGGGACAACTGCGACCCTACCGCAACGTAGCGGGCGACGCCCGGTCGCTGAGTAACGACGCGCTGCTCTCCCTGAGCGAAGACCCGACCGACCCCAACCGCCTGTGGGTGGGTACTTTTGGCGGCGGGCTGTGCGCCTTCGACAAGCGGACGGGGTACTTTCGCCGCTTCACGGTGGCCGACGGGCTGCCCAACAACGTGATCTACTCCGTCATTCCCGACGCGCAGGGGTACTTGTGGATGGGCACCAACAAGGGCCTCTGCCGATTGGATCGGCGCAGCTTCGAGACGACGACTTATACGCAGGAGCACGGCCTGCTGGCCAACGAGTTTAACCGCTTCCACTGGCTGAAACTACCCGATAGGCGCATCATCATGGGGGGGCTGGAGGGTATCACGTCCTTTTACCCCGCCGAGGTGGGGCAGGATGATTACGACCCGCCCGTGGAACTGACGGCCCTGCTGGTCAACAACCAGCCTGCCGCCGCCTCGCTGACCGCCTCGCTGCCGCCGCAGGCGGTGCAGCGCCTGACGCTGGCCCACGACCAGAACTTCATCACTGCTGAGTTTGCCGCCCTGCAATTCAACGGTTCGGCAGACCGGAATGCCGGATCACGAAGCCCCGACAACAACCGCTACCGCTACCGCCTGGAAGGGCTGGAAGACGACTGGAAGGAAAGTCCTCGCCCCGTGGCTACCTATACCGATCTTGCGCCCGGCGACTACGTGCTGCTGCTGAATGCGACCAACACCTCGGGGAAATGGAGTCGCCACGTGCGCCGCCTGGCGATCTCGATCCGCCCGCCCGTTTGGGCTACCTGGTGGGCGTATTTGCTCTACATTCTCACAGTGGCGGGGCTGGCTTGGGCGGGGTTGCGGTTCTACCTGTGGCGGATAAAATTGCGGCAGAGAGTCGCCCTGCGCGAGCAGGAAGCCGAGCAACTACGGGCTGTGGACGAGATGAAGTCCGACTTCTTCGCCAACATGACCCACGAGTTTCGCACCCCGCTAACGCTCATCCTGGCCCCGACCGAACAACTCCAAAGGGAACAGCCCGACCCGAAGAACTACCAACGGCACCTTTCCACCATCGCCCGCAACGCCCACCGCTTGCTGGGGCTGGTCGATCAACTGCTCGATTTCTCGAAACTGGAAGCCGGGGCCTTGCCCGTGGTGGAAGTTCGCGGGGATCTGCAAGCGTTCGTGGCTCGAACGGTGGACTTGTTCCGGGAGTTGGCCCGTGAGCGTAAAATCGAACTATTGTTCGCGCAGAAGAACCTGGCCGAGGCCTACTGGTTCGATGCCGACAAGCTGGAACGCATCCTGTACAACCTGCTCGCTAATGCCCTCAAATACACGGAGCAGGGGAGCGTGGTCGTAACCTTGAGCGGCGTAGAAGATGGGGTCAAGATTTTGGTGAAAGATACGGGGCCGGGGATTGCCTCCGACCAACTACCTCATCTCTTCGACCGCTACTACCGCGCTCCGCCGCGTCGGGCCGAAAACAACGGGCAGCGGGACAAACCCGCCACCGGGACGGGACTCGGGCTGGCGCTGGTGAAGGAACTAGTGGATTTGCAGCACGGCCGGGTCTCCGTTAGCAGCGAGCCGGGAAGCGGCACGACCTTCGTGGTCGAACTACCTTACCGCTCTGCCGCGAATTTATCCGATGAAGCGGCGCCAAACCCTAACGGCGTCGTGGTGGCCGATTCGGTAGCGGACGCTACCCCGGCGGAACTACCTTCTGCTGATACCCCGCTGGGCGGCGTGCCGCTGGTGCTGGTCGTAGAGGACAATGACGAGTTGGCCAGCTACATTGCCGAGAGTCTGCCCGCCGACTACCGCCTGCTTCGGGCGAACGACGGGCAGGCGGGCTGGGAGCTTGCCCTGGCCGAACTACCCGACCTGATCCTGTCGGACGTGATGATGCCCGTCATGGATGGCTACGCCCTTTGCCAAAAGATCAAAACCGACCTCCGTACCAGTCATATTCCGGTGTTATTGCTCACGGGCAAGGTCTCGCCCGACAACCGCATCGAGGGCCTCAGCCTGGGGGCCGACGACTACCTGGCCAAGCCCTTCCACGTCGCCGAGTTGCTGCTGCGGGTGCGCAACCAGTTGGCCCAAAAGCAACGGCTGCGCCAGCAGCTACGGGCCGAGCTGAGTCAGCCCTCCGGCCCGACGGAAGCGGGTCCGGCTACCGAAGATCCCTTTTTGCGACAGTTGTACGCCTTGCTGGACAACCATCTGGACAACGACCAGCTGAGCATCGAACAACTGATCGATTGGCTGAATATGAGCCGCATGACCTTCTACCGCAAACTGAACGCCCTGACCGATCTGACCCCGGCGGAGTTGATCCGGCTCCACCGCCTCAAGCGGGCCACGCAATATCTCCGCCAGGGCGTGAGCGTGGCCGAAACAGCCCATCGGGTTGGCTTCAAAACCACCTCCCATTTTTCCCGCGTTTTCCGCGCGCAGTACCAAGTTACTCCGGCCAAATTTGCCCGTCAGGAGGGGTAGCCTTTCGACTGCGCTCAGGGTGACAAAATTTATTGCCTCGGCCTCCGGTCGGGGCGTTTTTTTGTAAAAAAGTGTCATTTGGTACGAATAGGACAGGAATTGGTACGGATAGGACATTTTTTCTACCCTTCGTTTCCGAAATTGCCGCCAGGGTTCTTGCCACAATTATCCATCATTCAAATTCACTTACAATTATGACTAATCGCAGAAAATTCCTGGAACGCTCGGCCCTGGGAGCCGGCAGTTTACTTCTCTTGCCGGCGCTGGTGGGAAGCTGCATCACCGACCACGACCTTCCCGATCCAAATGTCGTTTTTCAGAATGTCGCCAAGGACTTTGATTGGAATAACACGGCAAGAACAGCCGTCGCCACCGGACTCAAATTTATCCCCGAAGCAGGCGAAATCCTCAGCGCTTTGGTCGACATCTTCTGGCCCGAGACGGAGGTGGACGTATGGGACGAAGTGAAAGAACAGGTAGAAACACTAATCGACCAAAAAATCGGCGCTTTCGCCTACCAGCAGGTAAACGACGATCTGGCAGGCTTAAAAAACAGTACGATTCTTTATCTGAATGCGCTCAAAAACGGAAATATTGAAAATATCAAAGTGCAGTGGATTGTGACAAGAAATTCGTTTGCTGTCGCTCTGCCCCATTTTCAATCACCAGAGTACAAGGTGCCGCTGCTGGGCATGTTTGCGCAGTTTGGAAATATGTACCTGGCTATATTGCGCGACGGGGCGGCAAATGGGAAAGGCTGGGGGATGAACGACGCCGAACATGCGCAGCTAGTCGGAGATTTGCAAAGTACCATCAAGGATTTTCGCAAATACACCGAAGAGACGTTTTATGTCGGCAGGCAAATAGCGTTTTATCAATATAATAAAGCTATTGTAGAGAAGCCTAAGACTTGGGAGCGTGATTGCACGTATTTTGCTATAGTGAATGCGTATGATCGCGAGATGACTCTTACGGTACTTGACCATATGAATACCTGGGAGTATTTTGATACCACCAAGTACCCTGATGGAGCGGATGTGGAGTTGACGCGCGAGATTTACAGTGACCCGATGGGCACTTGCGTAGATAGTAATGCGATAAGATTACATCAGGTGGCCCCTGCTGACTTCCCTACCAACGTAACCGTATGGGCTAATGATAGAATTAATGCGGTTCAGGTGACCTACCCGGCAGGTGGGGGGCCCGATGGTATTACGAAAACCGAACGTATGGGATCTGCAAGTGGGAGTAACAAGCCTCCTCTTGGCGGCACGTTCAATATATCGCCCGACAACCCGATAACCAAGGTCTACGTTTCTTGGGGGGACGTTGTGGAAGCGATGGAATTTGAATTTTCTGATGGGTCAAAAACGCATCGTTTGGGTAAGTTGTCGGGGGATAATCATCATACTTGGTCTTATGAGTTGGAAAGCCTTTCCCGTATTCACATCAATGCGAGGTCTAAATTCTATGATAATGCAGAAAATGTAATATTAGGATTCAAATTCCGGCAATCGCCATCAAGTGTCATGGACACGGTTCGTTCCCTCTACATAAAAAGCCCGAATGTAAGATCTGCCGCCGAATATGCGAAAGTCCTTCCAAACACGGCAACTCCGGCTGTCCTCATTACCGAAGAATTAAAGAGTGCCCGAAAAGCGCACTGGGAGTCTTTCAACAAGCGCGCTAAGGCATTGAAATAGCCCGTTAGCCGTACCAATCCCCCGCAAATTGTGGTGCGTGGTCTTCCGAGGGGAGACTGCGCACTACAGTTAATAGCGATTCTTAATCACCTCCATCCATTCACTTTCTTTTGCTATCAGATATGTTAAATAATTTATGTAGCTCGAAAATCGCATTACGCCTGAGTATAGTGGTACTTGGTTGCATACTATTAGTAAGCTGTTCTTACCTGCTCGAAGACCACCGCCTGCCCAGTCCCGGTAGCCAAAGCCGGGTACAAAAAGCAGTTGACAGTGTTCGCATCGCCCTGGAAGAAGAACTGGGCAATTCGGTACCCTCGTTGAATCTGTATATTCAAACGCCCGCCGAAAAAATCTTTGCCTCCTCAGTGCCGACAGGCAGTGTGCCCCTGACCGAAAATACCAACTTCCGTTTCGCTAGCAACACCAAAACCTTTACGGCTACCGCTATTCTGAAAATGCACCAAGACAAATGGTTGGACTTCAAAGCGAAAATCGCGAACAATGTTCCAGGAACCGACATACCTTACGTACCCAATACGTCAGCCTGGGATTTCCCCTATAAAAATGAGATTACCATTGAGCAATTGCTACAGCATAGTGCGGGGGTTTATGATGTAGACAATGATCCCGTTCCGGGCTATGATGGGCAGTCCTACACAGAATACACCCAGGGACTTGACCCAAACCATCAGTTCACGGCGGAGGAGTTGGTTGACCCACTGGTCAGGTTCAAGCTGTCGTTTTTTGCGCCAGGTACGGGTTATCATTACAGTAATACGGGGTATACCATATTGGGCAGTATTATAGCCCGTGTGTATTCGATAAAGAGCGGGAGCCCTAAAACCTACGAGGATTATCTGCGCGATCACATCGTCGGGCCGGGTACTGCCGTTCCAGTAGCGCTTCATTTTCCGGTTAGAGCCAACGATACAGCTATGCCGGCACCCTACGCGACGGGTACTGAGCGGCTTCCCGGAAAGACAATTCTATACGGTGACTATAACATGAGCGCCCAGGTAGCAGAGGGAAATGGCTACGGTTCCCCGGCCTCGCTCAATACGTTTATGCGAAAGCTGATGAAAGGAGAGAACGTGTTGACACCCGAAACGGTACATGTCATGCAAAGCAACGTTTCGGCGAAAAATCCTAATTATGCCCTGGGGTGCTTTTACACGAAAAATATGGGCTTCGGTCATAACGGAGCGCGCTGTGGGACGCTGTCGCTTGCCATGTATGACCCTGCTACTGACGTGTCGGTCGTGGCGTACATTAATCTGGTCGATTTAACCAAAGGTAATGAATCCTTTATAGCGTGTTTAAAGGCTATATACGGCGCGGCCTGGGGAGGCCGTGCGGCCTTAGGCTATTCGAGCGGGCCAAAGTAGCTTTTGATTGTTTCTTATCGTTTTTTATTCATTTCTCTTAACCCACCTCATTATGAAACGCTGGTCAATGTTTACCCTGGTCACCATCCTTATCCTGGGTAGCGCGACGAATCAATCCTGTATCCAGGATCATGCTCTGCCTGCTGGTGTCCATGCACTGCCTGCTGATGTCCATGCCCAACTCCAACAACTATCCGACAGTCTCCACCAACGCTTCGATTGGAGGTGGGGAATGGGGAAAAATAAAGGAGGAATATTTCTGCTAGTCAATACTCCGTCAGGATCGAGTTTGGTTTCCAGTAACATCGAGCAGGGTGTTCAGGCGAATTCGCATTTCAGAATTGCCAGCATAACCAAAAACTTTACAGCGGCCGCTGTTATGCTCCTTCAGCAGGAAGGCAAGCTGGCAATCACCGATTTTATCCCCGCTTATCTGCCCGCTACGCCAGCGTACGATATTCCCCATAAGGCCCAGATCACTATCAAGCAGTTGCTTCAGCACCGGTCAGGCGTGTTCGATGTCACTAATCAGGACATTCCGACTACGGTCAATCAACCCTACGCAGGCAAACGATACAGTGATTACATTCGGGACGACCTCCAGCAGGATAGCCATACGTTCACTTTTGAGGAACTAGTCGGGGTGGTTGCGCAGAACAAGTTGTCCAACTTCGCTCCGGGAACTACGTTCCGTTACTCGAATACAGGCTACAATCTGCTGGGCAAAATTATTGAAAAGGCCTCCGGCATGTCATACAGCGATTTTATTCGGACCCGGTTTCTGGAGCCTTTAGACTTAACCGATACGTATAATGTATGGCAGGGGACCGATACCCGAATGAAAGATCCGTTCGTAGTGTCCTTTCTTCACGTACCGGGCTATAGTCCGATCGATACGTCGGAAGACAATATGTCGATTCACGTAACGGAGGGCGATATGGTTTCAACACCCGCTGATATCACCCGATGGGTCGAATTATTACTAACGGGCCAAGCCGGGCTAACGCCCCAAAGTGTGGCTTTGATGAAAGAAATGAAAGTGGCCGACGAATCACATGGGGTGTATGGCCTGGGGCTGACCTTCGATGAGGGGCTGGGATTTGGCCATAATGGTGCCCATTTAAGCTATGTGTCCACCCTGCGTTACAACCCTGTCAACAAGACGACGGTGCTGATCGTGGCCAATTTTATCAAAGTCAATACCACAGAGGAATCATCCAGAGGGGATTTTTTGGCGCTGGGTCTTGGCCTGCAGAACACGGCCTTACGAGCCGCCCAGATTGCGAACCGTTAATTACCGGGACCTGAACGTGCTTAACCAGCAGGGCGTGGTGAAGGTCAAGAAGGAGTGATTTCGGGCCGGGAATTTGAGACTTTTCCCTCTATACACACACTATTCACTCCAACGCCCCGATCTCTCCGGTCGGGGTATTTTTTTGCAAAAAAAGTGCCATTTGGTATGAATAGACCATGTATTGGTACGGATAGGACATTTTTTCTGTACTCTGTTTCCGAGCTTGCGGCTATGCTTTTTGTCCTATTTACTCAATATTTAAATCCAGTTTTCAATTTTGAACAAGACACTACTCTCTTACACCTCCACCTCCTCTCCACCGAAGAGTGATCGCTTTTATTTTTTCACTAAAAGTTATTTAACAATTATGCATTATTTACTACCCACTACCTCCAGCCGCTAGCGATCCAGCGGCTGGAGGTAGTGGGTAGTGACCAATACTACAAGAGAGCTCTCCTCAGAACCCATGGAGGGATCGGTGACGTTCAACACCCCACCCGCCACGAGCTTCTCCAACAACGGGCCGCTCACCTTCGCCCAGCCCACCGTCACCCTTACCGCCGGGGGCGGGGTCTCCTACCAGTTCAGCGCCGGGGCCACCCAGCAGAACCCGCCTCCGGGCAACACGACCACCGTCACCGAAAACCAGCAGACTGCCGTCTCCAACCTTTCGGCCAGCCCCAACCCCGTCTGCGCCGGGCAGCCCGTCACCTTTACGGCCAGCGTGGCCAACACCACCGGCACCTACGACTACATGCTGACCAATGAGGCCGGCACGACCCTCACCGGCACAGCCAGCGGTAGTGCGTTCAGCCAGACGCTCACCGCTGAGGGCTCCGGCGTTCAGGCCTTCACGCTTACCGTCACCGACGCGACCAACGGGCCAGGATCGGCCAGCACCAACCTGACGGTCAACCCGCTGCCCCCCGTCACGCTCACCGCCAGCCCCGGCCCCGCCACGCCACGCCCGGCGACGCCATCACCGTCACCGCCAGCGGCTGCCCCACCACCGTGGACTGGCAGGTCACCGGCGGCGCGGGCACGGCCAGCGGGATGTACTTCCTGCGCTTGCAGCGCGAAAATGCCGCGCCAGGTAGTACCACCGAATTCACCAAGGTATTAGTAGTGAAGTAAAAGATTTGTTTGAATTCCAGACTGGAAAAGGGGAATGGCCGAGCGGTCGTTCCCCTTTTTTCTTTTCTCTCTTATTTACTTCCTGCAAAACCGAATGGAGTATCGTTGCGCCGGGCAATGCTTATGACACGATAAACAAAGGATTTCTCTCCGCATTGAGCGAAATTTGTAAAAATTACCCCTCAAACACACGTATGGAACTCTTCGATAAATTGAACGCTATCCTGGACGAAAGCCTGGACAACCTGTCGCTGTCGCCCGACGCGCTTTGCCGGGAACTGGGGATCAGTCGCTCACAACTGCACCGGATTCTCAAGGACAAATCCCAGTTGTCGACCACGCTGTACATTAGGCAAAAGAAGTTGGAAAGTAGCAAGAAACTATTGGCCGAAACCGAACTGCGCGTGTCGGAGATCGCCTACCTGGTGGGCATCGAAAGTCCGCAGAATTTCAGCAAGTACTTCGGCCGGGCGTTCGACGTCAGCCCGACCGACTACCGCCAAGCAAACCGAAACCTCGCCGGAAGTACCCGAGCGCGTGTCGATCGCGGTGCTGCCGTTCGTCAACATGAGCGGCGACGCCGGGCAGGAGTATTTCAGCGACGGCATCACCGAAGAAATCATCAACGTACTGAGCCACGTACCCAACCTGGATGTGGCCGGGCGCAGCTCTTCGTTTAAGTTTAAGGATCAAAACCAGGACCTTCGGCTGGTGGGGGAACAGCTCGGCGTGGGACATATCCTGGAAGGCAGCGTGCGCAAATCGGGCGAGCGGCTGCGGATCACAGCGCAGCTGGTCGAAGCGGCGGGAGGCTATCATCTGTGGTCGGAGGCTTACGACCGGGAGTTGAAGGATATTTTCGATATTCAGGATGAGATTGCCCTGGCGATTCTGCGACAGGTCAAGGTGAAGCTCTTGGGTGAAACTCAGGAGACAGCCCTCAAACGGTACACCAACAACGCCGAAGCCTACCAACTGTACCTGCACGGGCGTTTCTACCATAACAAGTTCGCTGGGGCCGAGTCGTTCAACCAGGCCATCGGCTACTACCGGCAGGCCATCGCGCTGGAGCCCGACTACGCCATCGCCTACGCGGGCATGGCCTCGTGCTACCTCAACCTGTGGTTTTATCGCCACTCTACCCTCCGACCAAAGCCTGCCACTGATGCTGGAGGCCACGGCCAAGGCCCTCCAACTCGACGCTCAAATCACGGAAAGCCATCTGGCCCTGGCGCGCATGGAACTACTCTACCATTGGGATTTCGACCGCGCCGCGCAGGCCTTTCGCAGAGCGCTGGAGTCCAACCGAAGTACCGCCGAGCTTTACGGACAGTATGCTCTTTTTTGCAGCATTCGGGGCAGGCATGCCAAAGCCGAAGCGCAGGCGGCGCTGGCGCTGTCGATAGAGCCGTTTTCGCTGATCGATAATTTTTACGCGGGCTACGTGTACTGGGCAGCGGGCAAGCCGCAGCAGGCCATTGCGCAGGGTCAAAGGCTCATCGCGCTCGAACCCGCCTTTTGGGGCGGGCATAGCCTGGTGGGCATGAACATGATCAAGCTCAAAAAATACGACGAAGCTGCCCTCTATTTGCAAAAAGCCCTCGACCTCAACCCCAATGGCATGACACTGAGCGCCTGCGGTGTATTGCACGGCCTGGCGAACGAGCCGAACAAGGCCCGTGACATTTTGGCCAGTATGGAAGCGCTGGACAAGTCCCAGCCCATAGCCCGTTACGACCTGGGCATCGTGCACGGCTGCCTCGGCGAGCTCGATACGGCCTGCCAGTACTTCGATGCCGCCATCGAACGGCACGAACCGCCGATGCTTTTCTTCAAATCCATCGTGCGCGACTGGCTTCCGGGCTTCGAGGACGACGTCCGGTATGCGGGGTTAATAGAGCGGATTTTTGGGTGAGGCAGGGGTTGAGATATCTGCTTTACGTATGTGCCTTCTTCAAGGCAACAATACGCTAACTTCCTGCAACAATGCGCCACGGTTTTGAGAGAATGAGCCAAGCCCTGTCAAACCTGACCCACGACCTTTGTAGAGTTCGCTGGCAGTCAAACCACGGACGCTTTCAATCACTCATTTTTATCATACACCTTTTAAATACTCATATCATGAAAACGCTCAAAAACACCGGAATCACCCTGATGCTCGCCATTGTCGCTTCTGCCGCCGCCCTGGCTCAGAGCCCAAACCCAGTACTGGCCAAGGCCGAAGCTTTCGCGCCAATCGAAGTCAGTCATTCACAGCTGCAGGCGGTCGCCAAAGTCAAGACATTTGACACCAGCCTCTACCGCCTTCAAAAGTCGATGAAAATGCGGTTGAGCATCGAGAAGAATGCCGGCAAGACGGTTAGCGTTCGACTGCTGAACCACGAGGGCAAGGAATTGCACCGCCGGATGATAAGCCGCCGAATCAATAAGTACGGCTGCAACTTTGATTTTGCCAAAGTAAAGGACGGCCGTTATACCATCGAGGTAGCCAACGGCGACGAGGTGCAGCACAGAACGATCAACCTGAGCAGCGCCGAAGTGGTCGAGACGCCCAGCCGGACGCTCGTCGCGCTGAACTAGGTAGTTCATTCTGAATACAAGGTACTTGATACACTGTATCGTGTTATGCGGGTGAGATGATTTGAAAATTTAAATCATCTCGCTTCATGGCCCGGTACGATGTTTCAGGTACCTTTTGCTGTGACTTCACCTGTGGCTATTCAGACGCGATAAATCGCGCCTCTACACAACGGCGAACAATTCGGCCACTGAAAACTGGAGGTCGGGAACGACCGGCGCGGCCGTGATAGTTTGCTGCCCTTTGAAAACGGTCGATTCTTCAGCGCTGGTGTAGGCGTAGATCTCCAGCCGCCTCGGCACGATGTACCATACCAGTTGCGCTCCACCGTCGAAGTAGTCCTGGATCTTGTCCAGTACATCTCCGAAAGTTTCGGAATCGGACAGAATTTCGATGGCAAACAAAGTATTGATTCTTTCGCCCCGCCGTATGGCCTGCCGTTGCCCGTCAGTGAAATACGTCAAATCGGGGATACGCTTACGGACACCATCCACATACGAGTCGGCTTCTGGCATCAACAGATGCCTCTGCCTAGCGGCCGTGGTCATTGAGAATTGATTTTGAAGAAACACCGCGATTTCGATTTCATTTTGCTTCATGGACTTAGGAATGATGCGCCCCCGGACGAACTCAAAGTTACCGTCGTTGCCGGGTTGCTGCTGCCATTCCTCAAATTCAGAAACGGTTTCTAGGTCGGTGGGCAAGGTGCGTTCGGTGGTGATGATTGCAGTGGTCATACATTTTTTGCAGGATGATCAAACCAAAAATACAAAAACAAGATGGAAAACCAGTAAGGCTTTGGCTTTGCACCATCCACCTCCTCCCCCTTCTACCCTTTCTTGCAACAATAAGCAAACTTCCCGCAACAATGCGCCACGGTTTTGAGAGAATGAGCCAAGCGCCGTCAAACCCGACCCACGACCTTTGTAGAGTTCGCTGGCAGTCAAACCACGGACGCTTTCAATCACTCATTTTTATCATACACCTTTTAAATACTCATATCATGAAAACGCTCAAAAACACCGGAATCACCCTGATGCTTGCCATTGTCGCTTCTGCCGCCGCCCTGGCTCAGAGCCCAAACCCAGTACTGGCCAAGGCCGAAGCTTTCGCGCCAATCGAAGTCAGCTATCCACAACCGCAGGCAGTCGCCCAGGCCAAAACCTTTGGCATCAGCCTTTATCGAATTCAGAAGTCGATGAAGATGCGGTTGAGCATTGAAAAGAAAGGCGGCGAGCGGGCCATCGTGCGACTGCTCGACGAAAACGGCAAGGTACTACACGAGAAATGGGTGGGCCGACTGACGAAGAAGTACGGTTGCGAATTCGACTTCTCCCAGATAAAGGACGGCCGCTACACCATCGAGGTAGCCAACGGCGACGAGGTTACCCGCAAGGTAGTCGACCTGAGTAGCGCCGAGGTGGCCCCCGCCCCCGCCCGTCAACTAGTGGCACTCGTGTAGTGGCACTCGTGTAGTGGCACTCGTGTAGTGGCACTCGTGTGAGCCCCAACCCCTACGATTAGGTTGAATAATGTGTAAACCTCTTGCCCGATGGGCGGGAGGTTTCTTTTTTTGGCTCTGAGTAAAAACCCTGGCTGCATTTCCTTTTCCTGACAAACAATTTTCCTAAAATAGATCTTACCAGAAAACGCAATTCGATTATAAACAGTCTATTCCTATGAACTTTAAGAAATTATCCAAACCACGCCGAGTGCTGTACTTTGTGGCGGCGGGCGTCGTCGTCATCTCCTGCGCCAAACTAGCCCCGACCGGTACTTCCGATGCTCTCAAATCAGTATTGGCGACTTCGGTACCCGTGCCGCCCGAGCCGCTGGAGGTGGTGCGGGAAGACGGCAACACGGCCCACCAACGCGCCAAGGAGACGATGGAGAAGGTATCGTTGACTGTCGCCGACGGCTTGAAAGTGGATTTATGGGCTACCGATTCGCTGGCACCCGACCCCATCGCGATGTCGATCGACGACCAGGGGCGCGTGTACCTGACCCGGACCAACCGCCAGAAAAACTCCGAGTTCGACATCCGGGGGCACCGCAACTGGATGACGTCCTCCATTGCGTTGCAATCCGTGGAAGAGCGCCGGGCGTTTTTACGCGAGACGTTCGATCCGAAGAAAAGTACTGAAAACGAGTGGCTCAAAGACCTGAACGAAGATGGTTCGCACGATTGGCGCGACCTGGCCGTAGAAAAAGACGAAGTATGGCGGCTCGAAGACACCGATAACGACGGCTTCGCCGACGTGTCGACGCGTATTCTGAGCGATTTTTTTGAAGAAATCTCTGACGTAGCCGGGGCACTACTGGTAAGGGCTAAGGATGTATTCGTAGGTATCGCGCCCGATATGTGGCGGTTGCAGGATACCAATGGCGACGGCATGCTGAATCAGAAAACGTCGATCGCGCACGGCTTCGGGGTACACATCGGCTTTGGCGGACACGGCATGTCGGGGGCGGTCGAAGGACCCGACGGGCGTATCTACTGGGGCATCGGCGACATCGGGGCCAACCTCACCGACGTGACGGGCAAGCAGTACAAGTACCCCAACGAGGGCGTGGTCGTGCGGGCCAATCCTGATGGTACCGACTTCGAGGTGTTTGCCTCGGGGCTACGCAATACGCACGAATTTGTATTTGACGAGTACGGCAATCTCATCAGCGCCGACAACGATGGCGACCACCCCGGCGAAAGCGAGCGGCTGGTGTACCTTGTGGATGGCTCCGACGCCGGCTGGCGTTCCAACTGGCAGTACGGCAAGTACACCGACCCCAAAAACAACGACTATAAGGTATGGATGGATGAGCAGATGTTCAAGCCGCGCCAAGAAGGGCAGGCGGCGTACTTCATTCCACCGATTCAGAATTTTCACAACGGTCCTACGGGCATGGTGTACAACCCCGGCACGGCGCTGGGAACGAGCTGGAAAAACAAGTTTTTTCTGGTTGAGTTTCGGGGTAATCCCGCCAACTCACCCATCTGGTCGTTTGGCCTCAAGCCCGCGGGCGCATCCTTCGTACTGGACGGCGAGCAAAAAGTCCTGAGCGGCATCCTGCCGACGGGCATGCGCTTCGGTCCCGATGGCGCACTGTACGTAGCCGATTGGCTATACGGCTGGGATACCAAGAATACCGGCCGCGTGTGGAAGTTGGACGTCACCGACGGCAAAAACGACATGCGGGCCCTCCGCCAGGAAACGAAGCGCCTCATGCAGCTCGACTACGCCGACCAAAACGACCAGGTGCTGCTGGGCTACCTATCCAATCCCGACATGCGCATCCGCCAGAAAGCCCAACTTGCTTTGGCACAGCGCGGCGCTAAGGGCGCGGCGGTATTTGGCAAAGTACTTTCACAGAAAGACAACCAACTCGCCCGTGTCCACGCGGTATGGGGCATGGGTCAACTGGCGCGGGCCAATAAGTCGGCCGCTACCCCGCTCTTTGCTTTACTGAAAGACAATGACCCCGAAATCGTGGCGCAGGCTGCCAAGGTACTGGGCGACGCCGCCATTGCCGAAGCCGGGCCGCTGCTGGTCCCGTTGCTGGCGAGCGCAAATCCGCGCGTCCAGTTTTTCGGCGCTCAGGCGATCGGGCGCGTCGGGTACAAGGCGGCCGTCCCCGCTTTGCTCAAGATGATCGAGGCGAATAAGGATCAGGACTTGTACCTGCGCCACGCGGCGGTACTGGCGCTGGCGCGGCTGGGCCAAACGGAGCCGATCATAGCGCTGGCCGATAGTCCGAATAAATCGTTGCGGCTGGCGGCGGTGCTGGTGTTGCGCCGCTGGGGCAACGAAAATGTGCTCCACTTCCTTAATGACGAAGACGAGTACATAGTGGCCGAGGCCGCGCGAGCCATCAACGACGACTTGTCGATTCCGGGCGCATTGCCGGATCTGGCAGCCACGCTCAACAACCCCCGCTTCACCTCCGAACCACTGCTTCGCCGGGCTATCAACGCCAACCTTCGCGTGGGTGGTGAGGCGCAGCTGCAAGCGCTGATGGACTTTACTCGTCGCAAGGATGCCAGCCAGGAACTGCGTACCGAAGCCCTCGCGGCATTGGGTACCTGGGCCAGGCCCTCGGTACTCGACCGCGTGGATGGCCGCTACCGGGGCGTTGTGAAGCGTGACGTCGTGGTGGCGCGCGCCAAAGTGGAGCCGCAACTGGCTATCTTATTACAAAACGATCAGCCCGAAATACTCATGGCGACCGCTGACATGATGGCAAACCTGGGCGTTACGGCTTATAACCCTCGGTTGATGGAAATCTTCGAAAAAAGCAGTTCCCCCGACGTACGGGCGGCCATGCTTACGGCCTTGGGTACCCTGCGATACAATGATATGGAACCATTGCTGAAACAAGCGATGAACGACGCCGACGAGAATGTGCGGGCGCGGGCGCTAGGACTGCTCGATGGAAACACCTTGTCGGCCGCCGCATTGGCCGATGTTGTGAATGCGATTTTTGAGAAGGGGTCGGTCAAGGAGCAGCAGCAAATGCTACGCACGCTGGGTACCTTTCCTGCCGCCAAAACGGAGCCGATCCTGGACAAGCTTGTGACGCGCATGGCCAATAAAGAACTCTCGCCCAACATCAATCTGGAATTGGCCGAAGCTGTCGACTCGACAAAGTCGGAGCGGTTGCGCTCGCGGCTGGCGTCTTCGAAACCAAAGGGTGAAGGGATGGCCAACTTCATGGAAGCCCTTACGGGCGGCGACCCGCAACAGGGCCGAAGGTACTTCCTCAACAACTCCACCGGGCAGTGCTCGCGCTGCCATGCCATCAACGGCCGGGGCGGTGACGTAGGTCCGTCGTTGACGAATATCGGCAGCGTCCTCAGCCGTGAAAAAATATTGGAATCTATGATAGAACCCAGCGCGCGGCTCTCGCCAGGATATGGTACCGTAATGCTTACGCTGAAAGACGGGCAAACGGTGACGGGTATCCTCATCGAGGAATCACCCCAGGAACTGGAATTGAGAACATCAGAGGCCGAGCCGTTGAAGATACCTGTGTCCCGCATCGCGAAGCGTGAGAATTTCCCGTCGAGTATGCCACCGATGGGGTACATCATGTCGAAAAGGGAGATCCGGGATGTCGTGGAGTTTTTATCGGGATTGAAGTAGCCGATTGGCAGCGAAATTTGTTTATCAAATTAATATGAAGGCAGGTTCGATGCAGAAACGTTGCGCCTCTCCGAGGCTCTGGTATTAATTTTCGACGTGTTTGCTACAAACATTAGGCTTCTCCGAAGCCCACCAGCCTCGGAGAGGCGCAACGTTTGTAGCACAAAACATCGCAACCCACACCAGCACCAGCCTCGGAGAGGCGCAACGTTTGTAGCACAAAACATCGCAACCCACACCAGCACCAGCCTCGGAGAGGCGCAACGTTTGTAGCACAAAACATCGCAACCCACACCAGCACCAGCCTCGGAGAGGCGCAACGTTTGTAGCACAAAACATCGCAACCCACACCAGCACCAGCCTCGGAGAGGCGCAACGTTTGTAGCACAAAACATCGCAACCCACACCAGCACCAGCCTCGGAGAGGCGCAACGTTTGTAGCCAGACACCAACGCGATAACCGGATCACTATGCCCGACGCCTTCACCCAAATATACATTCACTTAGTGTTTTCCCCACGTCGTCGGGAAGCGCTGATTCACCCTACGTGGGAAGAAGAACTCTACAAATATATCACAGGCATCGTGCAAGAGCGTGGGCACAAAATGTTGGCGATCGGGGGAATGCCCGACCACATCCATATTTTCATAGGACAAAAAGTGTCGGAAACGATTCCTGACTTGGTAAAGGAAATTAAAAACGCGTCGAACGATTTCGTAAAAACGAAAAACCTAAGCCCTTTCAAATTTGACTGGCAAAGCGGCTACGGCGCGTTCTCACACAGCCGCTCCCAGGTCGACGCGGTTTGCAAGTACATCCTCAATCAAAAAGAGCACCACCGGACTAAAACGTTCCAGGAAGAATTTCTAAAATTGTGCGAGGACTTCGGCATCGAGACTGGGCGCAAGGAATTTTTCGATTGGTTTTAAAAACGCTTTCACATCTTCACCAAAATTTTTCCCCAACGGCCGGGCGCATCGGCGTGTTCGACGGCCTTTGCGATTTCGGCCAGTCCGTAGCTGGCCTCTACGGGTAGCTCCACTTCGCCGCTGGCCAGCCACCCGATGACGTCCTGCGCCACCTGCGTACGCGTAGCCGAATCCACTTTTCTCATCCATTCGGTGAGCCAAAAGCCCTGGATCGTCATTTCTTTGAAAATCATCAGTCCCACATCGAGGCGAGGATTCTGCAGACTCAGCAACCCGAAAATCAACATTTTGCCGCCTTGCGCCACACATTTCATGGCTTCTTCGGTGGTATGCCCACCGACCGAATCCAGCACGCAGCCCACGCCTTTTCCACCCGTAATTTCACGGACGCGCTTGGGCAGGTTTTCCGTTTCAGTGTTGACGGCCTCGTTCAGACCCAATTTTTTCAGGTCGGCGTTCAGGTCGTCGCGGCGGACGGTACCTATTGTTTTGATCCCTTTTTTTCGGCATAACTGAATGACGAGTTTACCGTAGGCCGAGCCACAGGCCGTGATCATCAGCCATTCGTCTTTTTGCACGCCCGATTCCTCTACCATAGCCCAGGCAGTGAACGGGTTTACGAACAGTTGGGCAGCCATATCATCCGAAATAGCATCAGGCAAGGGAATGGCGGCCTTCTGGTTGGTCAGGACGTACTCACTCCAACTACCGGTACTCGTAAAACTCACGCGACTCCCCACGGGCAAGCGCACGCCTTCCCCTACGGACTCCACCACCCCTACCCCCTCGAAACCAGCGCCCGAGGGTAGCTCGGGCCGAATGCCGTACATCCCCCGCACAAACATAATGTCGGACGGGTTGACCGGACTGGCAATCACTTTGATCAATATTTCGCCCGCGCCGGGTGAAGGGACGGGTGCTTCGGCTACTTGCAGAACTTGTGCGGGAGTACCCGTCTTCTCAAATTGAATGGTACGCATGAATAAAATTTTATGAATGGCAAACTTAACTTTTTCTTGAAAAAATTAGACACTACTTGTCATTTGTTCTACCGAACTACCGCGAGGATAGGGAGTTTGAAAAGAGTTTGTTAAATTTATTTTTTATAAAAGTAGGAAACCCTGAATACCGGCTCTTTTCGTGAAAGGCTACAAATTTAGGTAAAGCACATACACTAGACGAAGCGTCCTCCCATTGATGAGTGAATTCCAGGCGTATCTTCAATTAGGATTCGAACATATCACCGACCCTCAGGGCTACGACCATATCCTTTTCATCGTGGCGCTTTGCGCCATCTATACCCTGCGCGACTGGCGCAAGGTACTGATACTGGTCACGGCCTTTACCATCGGGCATTCGCTGACGCTGGCCCTGGCTACGTTCGACGTCGTTTCTTTCCGGCGCGACGTCATCGAATTACTGATTCCGCTCACGATCCTGGTCACCGCTATCATCAATATGTTTCAACGCATTCCCGACACTACGCTGCTGACGCAGGCCCGCAGCTCGCCATTTCGCTACCCGCTGGCGCTGGTCTTTGGTCTCATTCACGGGCTGGGGTTTTCGGGTTACCTGCGCACCTTGCTGGGCGTCGAGTCGAGCATCGTCCAGCCTTTGCTAGGCTTCAACGTTGGGCTGGAATTGGGTCAGTTGCTGATCGTCCTGGCGCTGCTCCTACTGACCTCGTTGCTCGTAGATTTGGCACGCGTGCCCAGAAAAAGCTGGAATTTCGTAATTTCGGGCGTCGTAGCGGGCATGGCCCTTTCGATCATCATCCGCGACCCGCTTTTACAAGAAATGATTGCCAAAATTTAAGAATTTCTTTCATCCTTTCTTCATCCTGAGCCTGTCGAAGGGCTCTTTTCTCCTTTTTTATGAAAAAACTCTTGTTCTTCTCCCTGGCGATTTGTCTGCTGGGTACCGCGCGGGCGCAGCGCAGCAGCAATCCCAACAACTACAACGCCAACACGACGTTCGAGCAGTTGGGTACCGCGCTCCCGACGCCCAACGTATACCGCACGGCCTCCGGTGCCCCCGGCAAAGCCTACTGGCAGCAACGCGCCGACTACGACATCAAGGCTGAGCTCGACGACGCCAACCAGCGCATCATCGGCTCTGAGACGATCACGTTTTTCAACAATTCGCCCGACGATCTTCCCTACATCTGGCTGCAACTTGACCAAAATCTGTTTAAAGATGATGCCATCGGCGGTTTGAGCCGCACGGGTTCGATGAACGAAAAAATGAGCAGCGGTCAACTGCAATCCATGAACGCGGGGCGCGGCGCGAGCCTCGATCCTAAGAAGCAGTTTGGCTACAACATCACGGCCGTAAAGGACAAAGCAGGCAGGCCCCTGCCGCATACTATCGTGGGTACCATGATGCGCATCGACCTGCCTACCGCCATGAAGCCCGCCACCAATGTGGTGTTCAATGTGGACTGGAACTACAACATCACGGAGTACTACGGCCGCAGTGGCTACGAGTTTTACGAGAAGGACGGCAACTACAACTACTTCATCGCCCACTGGTTCCCGCGCCTCGCGCCCTACGACGACGTCAATGGCTGGAACCACAAGCAATTTTTGGGTCAGGGCGAGTTTTCGCTGATTTTTGGTAATTACAAAGTCGCCCTCACCGTGCCCAACGACCACATCGTGGCGGCTTCGGGCGAGTGCCAGAACTACAACCAGGTACTGACCAGCGACCAGAAAAAGCGGATGCGCGACGCCGAGAACGCCACCACGCCCGTCATCATTGTGACGCAGGACGAGGCCATCGCGGCCGAGAAAAATAAGCCCACAGGCAAGAAAACCTGGATTTATAAGGCCGACAATGTGCGGGATTTTGCCTTCGCCAGCAGCCGCCGGTTTATCTGGGATGCGATGAAAACGGATGTCTACGGCAATGGCCGCAAGATTTGGTCAATGTCGTACTACCCCAAAGAGGGTAACCCGCTCTGGGAGCAGTACTCGACCCGCGCCGTGGAGCATACGTTGCTTTCTTACGGTAAGCGCACGTTCGAGTACCCCTACCCCGTCGCCATTTCGTGCCACGCCACGCGCGGCGGCGGCATGGAGTACCCCATGATTTCGTTCAATGGGGGTCGGCCCGAGGAGGACGGTACCTATTCGGAAGGCACCAAGTATGGCATGATCGGCGTGATTATCCACGAGGTCGGTCACAACTTCTTCCCGATGATCGTCAACTCCGACGAGCGCAACTGGACCTGGATGGACGAAGGTCTGAATACTTTCTGCCAGTACCTGGCCGAGAAAGAATGGGACTACAACTACCCTACCCGCCGCGGTGAGGCACAGTCGGTGACCGACTACATGGCCTCCGATAAGGCGGTACTCACGCCCATCATGGCGCAATCGGACAACGTAATTGGTCTGGGCCCCAACGCCTACGCCAAGCCCGCTGCCGGGCTCAACATCCTGCGCGAGACGATCATGGGCCGCGAATTATTTGATTACGCCTTCAAGGAGTACGCCACACGCTGGATGTTCAAAAGTCCGACGCCCGCCGACTTCTTCCGCACGATGGAAGACGCTTCTGGCGTGGATTTAGATTGGTTCTGGAAAGGTTGGTTCTACGGCGTGCAGCCCGTCGATCAGGCATTGGTGACGGTGGATTGGTTCAGCGTCGACACGCAGAATCCTGAGATTGAAAAGGAACTAGCCCGGCAGGAGGACGCCCGCAGGAAGAACACCATAAGCAAGCAGCGCGACGCTGCCACCAAAGACCAGTCCGTCGTGGCACAGGATTCGTCGATGGCCGATTTTTACAACCGCTATGACCAGTTTAAGGTGACCGCGCAGGACCGCAAGAAGTACGACGAGTACCTGGCGAACCTGTCGCCCGAGGACCGCGATATGGTGCAGTCGAATACGAATTTTTACACCCTAAGCCTGAAAAACAAAGGCGGACTGGTGATGCCCGTGATCGTGCGCATGGAATTCGAGGACGGTACAGATTCAGTCGCCCGCTTCCCCGCCGAAATCTGGCGCTTCAATGACCAGGACATTCAAAAAGTCATCTCGACCAAGAAGAAGGTAGTACAATGGACGCTCGACCCTTACCAGGAAATTGCCGACATCGACACGTCGGACAACACGTTCCCGCCCGTCGCGAAGCCGACGCGTTTTCAACTCTACAAGCAACAGCAGTACCAGCGTCCCATAAACCCCATGCAAGCCGAGCAGCAAAGCGGCGCCGGAAAGCTGGGCACGGGGAATAAGTGACAATTTCGACGGGGCAGCCCGTGCTGTGAGTGAATCATAGAATGAGTGAATAAAAGAGCTCATTCTTGTGCAACTCAGTCTTCCGATTATGTACCGAGCCCCGTGTTCTTTTTGAATACGGTTTTTTTTTCAAAATACCCGCATTCACTTCGAAAATCCAGTTCTGATCTCCCTAACTCCGACATTCACTCATTCAAAATTAATATCCATGAACATTACCTACCTCGACGGCTATACCCTCAACCCCGGCGACCTGAGTTGGAAATCGCTTGAAGATTTGGGAAACTTCACCTGCTACGACCGAACCGAACCTGCCGACGTAGTGGCGCGCGCCGCCGACGCCGACATCGTGCTGACCAACAAAGTAGTACTCGATAAAAAAATCCTGGCGCAGCTACCCAACCTCAAATACATCGGCGTGACCGCCACGGGCTACAACAATGTGGACCTGGACGCGGCGCGGGCTCAAAGTATCACCGTCACCAACGTGCGGGGCTACAGTACTTCGGCCGTGGCGCAGCATACGTTCGCGCTGCTGCTGGCGCTCACCAACCACGTCGAACTGCACAGCGAGAGCGTCCGACAGGGCGACTGGACCAACGCTGACGATTGGTGTTATTGGAAAACGCCGCTGGTCGAAATCGCCGACAAAACCATCGGACTCATCGGCCTGGGCGACATCGGCACACGGGTGGCAGGCATTGCGCGGGCCTTCGGCATGCGAGTGCTGGCCCACCGCCGCAGCGACGCCCCCGCCGGGGAAGGCACCGAACTGGTCGATCTCGATACCCTGTTCCGCGAGAGCGATGTGGTGAGCCTCCACTGTCCGCTGACGGATGACACAAGCGGCATAATCAATAAAAAGTCGTTGGCAAAAATGAAATCTTCGGCCTACCTGATCAATACGGGCCGGGGCGGGCTAGTGGTGGAGCAGGACTTGGCCGACGCCCTGGAAGCCGGGCAACTGGCCGGGGCTGCAGTAGACGTACTTTCCACCGAGCCACCGCGCGCCGACAATCCGCTATTGACCGCAAAGAATTGCCTCATTACGCCGCACGTAGCGTGGGCGTTTTACGAGTCCAGAGTAAGATTGATGAAATTGGTAGCCGAAAACATCACAGCTTTCCAGCGCGGCGCGCCAACCAATGCAGTGAGTTAAGGCGTTGCCAGCGCGATCAGGTCGTCGATTTTATTGATGATCCTGACGTTGTCGGCGGCCTGAATATCCTGCCCAACTACCTGATAACCCGTCACAAGAATGGTAGTTTCAGGAAAATGAGCAGCGAGTTTGTCGACGTACGGCTGCACGTCGTTGTTGGAAGGTACCGATGTAATTGCGACGAAGATGTAGTCGGGCTCGTGTACTTTGTACGCAAACTCGATTTCGTTGAAGGGCAGGCTTTGCCCCAGGTAGATCGCCTGGTTGTTGCGCGCCCGAACGATATAGTTGGCAAAAAGCAGCCCCATTTCGTGCAGCTCGCCCTCGGGCAGAAACAGCAGGTAGGTTTTCGACTCAGGCGTCGGCTTCACGACTTGTCCGTCGATGGCGACGATGATTTTCTGCCGGATGAGGTTGGAGATAAAATGCTCCTGCGCCGGACCGATCGACCCCGTGATCCATAGGGTACCAATACGGCTCAAAAACGGGTAGATGATATGAATCATCGAATTCTCAAAGCCGAATTGCAGGATGTTGGTACTGACCACTTTTTCAAATCGCTCCTCGTCCAGGTCGATCATCGAGATCGTGAGGGCGTGGATCTGATCGGGATAATTTAGCTTTCGGTCCGAAATGGCAACTACTTCTGCGTGCATGGCCTGGGCTTCCATCCGGGCGATTTCCGAAATCTTGTAGCCATGCTCTTTGAGCAATGAAATGTTGAGAACCAACTTCAAATCCCGGTCGTCGTAGTAGCGAATGTTGGTATCGGTGCGTTGCGGCGCGATGATGTCGTAGCGCTGCTCCCAGATGCGCAGGGTGTGCGCCTTGATACCGGAAAGTTGTTCCAGGTCGCGGATTGAATACTGACTCATAAAGGCTAAGAAACGGTGCTAGTAGGTATCGGACAGCTACTGAATACAACCGAAGCGTGCTTTTATTGTTTAGAAATCCGTCCTGATCAAGCCAGTAAACTATTGAGTCCGAAGAAGAGGAATTGCAGCAGCAAAAGCAGAGGGGCCATCGCATTTTCCTTGTGGAAAGGCAGTTTGAAATAAGCTACGAAAAGCGCTGCCGAGATCCCGAACCAGGCCAGATAGTTCTGCCAGGGGACTACGTTTCCTTCCCACTGCCAGAAATCAAGCCGCATGGCTACCGGTTCGATGATTACGTCTAGCAAAGTCATCAGCGCGGCCGCTACCAGTACCTTACCCCAGACCGCAACGGGCATCCGATCCGCCACACTTCCGCATACATAACTAAGCATAAGCCAATTAATGCCCATAACCAGTGGTACCCCGGCTATCTTGACACCCAGCGTTTCGCCGTAGGTGTACTGACCGAAAATTACGCCCGTCGCCACACCCGCCACTTCTACCAAAAAACCAACCAAAAACGCCAGGATACTAAACGTTAGAAAGGCAGGGCGAAAATCCGTGTGGAACAGGAGTAGCAGCGCCAGCGAAGCCACCAGATTGAGGGGGGTAAGTATTTGGAAAATCGGAGCCACCGCCGGTACATTCAGGCCGATTAGCCCGGCCAGGTACATCATCGGCAGGATGATGAAGATGGTCCGGCGGACTTTAGGCGGCAACGAAGCAGGGGTGTAGCGCATTGGATTGATACGGGTCATAACAAAAAAGACCCCGACGGGCGGGGTCTTTAAAAGCGGGAGAAAGACGGGGTTCGAACCCGCGACCTCCTGAACCACAATCAGGCGCTCTAACCGACTGAGCTACAATCTCCGTTTTTGGAAGGGCAAAATTAGTGAAAGGTTGTGATTCTGCAAAAGATTTTTGGGTATTAGGTATTGGGTTGTTAGGCATCAGCTCTTTTGATTCTGCAATTCATTGATCATCAGAATGCAAACCCAGTACCTAACAACCCACCGAACCTATTTAGCTGCCTGATAGTTCGCCTCGGCGGCTTTCCAATCGACCACGTTCCAGAAAGCGTCGACGTAGTCGGGGCGCTTGTTCTGGTACTTAAGGTAGTAGGCGTGCTCCCAGACATCGAGGCCGATTATGGGCGTACCCTTCGTTTCGGCCACGTCCATCAGGGGGTTGTCCTGGTTGGGTGATGACGTCACGGCCAGTTCGCCGCCTTCGGTTTTGATGAGCCAAGCCCAGCCCGAGCCGAATCGGCTACCGGCGGCTTTCTTGAATTCATCTTTGAAGGCGCTGTACGAGCCGAATTTGGCGTCGATGGCTTTGGCTAATTCACCAGTGGGCTCGCCACCACCATCCTTTGAAAGCGTTTTCCAGAAAAATGAGTGGTTCCAGTTGCCTCCGGCGTTGTTGCGGACGGCGGTTGACATAGTACCTACTTTACTAAGAATGTCTTCCAGTTTGGCATCAGCCATGTCGGTGCCTTCCAGGGCGGCATTGAGGTTGTTGACGTAGCCCTGATGGTGCTTGTCGTGGTGAATTTCCATCGTCCGGGCGTCGATATTAGGTTC
Organism: uncultured Cytophagales bacterium; assembly: GCA_963803495.1. GTDB lineage: Bacteria > Bacteroidota > Bacteroidia > Cytophagales > Spirosomataceae > Persicitalea. The sequence continues at coordinate 3,267,552 of CAWDMP010000002.1, read as the reverse complement.
GAGGGCGTCGAAAGAATACGGTAGGGGGTCTAAGGTAAAAGCCATGTCGTTGTTAAGGTTTATGGGATGTAAAAATTAATTATGCACTGCTTGGCTAACAGAGGTTTCAGATTTTATGTTCTTAGCCCCCGGAAAAAGTCGCGCAGCAGTTGCCGGGCCTCGTCGGCCAGGACACCGCCCGTGAGTCGGGTTTTGGGGTGAAGCAGCGAATCGGAAACCCTTCTGAATCCCCTTTTCTCGTCCTCGGCCCCAAACACGACGTTGCCGATTTGGGTCCAAAAAATCGCGCCAGCGCACATCACGCAGGGTTCCAAGGTCACGTACAGGGTACAGTCGGGCAGGTACTTGGCCCCCAGGTATTGCGTAGCGGCAGTGAGCGCCAGCATCTCGGCGTGGGCCGTCACGTCGTGCAGCCGCTCGGTTTGGTTGGAGCCCTTGCCCACGATCCGCTGTCCGCAGACCACCACAGCCCCTACGGGGATTTCGCCCGCCTCCCCCGCCTGCCGGGCCAGGTACAGGGCTTGTTGCATGAAGTATTCGTCGGAAAATATCAACGTGATAGGATGCCGTCTTCTTCCAGGATGCTTTGCAAACAAAATGAGTGTTCGTCGAAGAGGGGGGCGTTTTCCGTCCAGTCGAAGAACTGTGGCCGTTGACCGGGAAGGGCGAGCAGGATTTTACGGCTCTGGGACAGCACCCAGGCCACACCCTCCACGCCAAAATCGAGCAACTGATCCGATTTCAGTAACACGTAGTCCATTTCGTGACTGGTCGGTGGCTGAGTGTCGTAGTTTTTCCACTCAATTTTTATGTCTACTTCTATGACGAATTTCGGGGGTGAATCCAGGTACTTCAAAGAGGTCGGATTGTTGAGCGTGGCTTTTTCTATAATAGCGATGTCACAGGCCAGGTTCTCATTTTTCCCCAAATGCAGTCCACCTTCGCTACTGGGTATCCAATATTTGCCCTCGGGCAGGATGCCTTTCAGGTAAAAGGCAATCGACTGCACGATAAGCATTTGGTAAACGCTGCTACCCATAATCTCACTTTCAGTTTTCAAACCCAACATCACTTGCCGGGTGCCCCGGCGGTAATATTTCTGTCCGCCAAACTCCTCGTAGAGCAGGCTTTCAGGGATTTGGGCAGTGGTGGTTTGCATGATGGCTGTGGCTTTTTCTCAAAGATAGGTTTTTTTCTACCGACGTGCCCATCAAGCCTCCATATCCATGGGCCAAATCTCTTTCAGCGGCAAGCCAAGTAGTCTGGCGATGGCCGGATAATGCTCGAGCGGCACTCCCTTCTTGTTCTTGCCGCTGATCCAGCAACTGAACGTAGGTTGCGAAATGCCCAGCCGATCAGCCATTACCTCCTGGGGAAACCTGTTTTCGTCTTTGTACTTTAAGAGAAGATCAATCACACACTTTGCCATAACCGTACGGGATTTGAGTGAACCAACAAATACTTTATGGAAGTGTGTGTAGTAATTCAGACACAATATATTTAGGTTTTTTCTAAAAACTATTCAGTACGTTTCAAAAGTATATAGATAGAGGGAGGGGGGGGGTAATTATTTGACTATCAGTACTTTATTTCAGAAAAATTTTTTTATTAATTTTTCCAACGGTTAAGATTTCCAACCATAACTCCCTCTTTTCTTTGCATCGTCCTCTTTTTAAAATAATTTCTAAGAAGCTGTCTAAAAATTAGAATTCAATAAAATGAGAGTCGGTAAATTTGTGGAAACAAAGAACCACCAATGTATCCCACAGACCTGACCGACTCCCACGGGGCCGCCCGGCGGTGGCAAGTTATCAAAGACTTGCTTGCCGACCAACGAAAGCGCAAACATGAACTGCGCCATGTTTTCAACGCCTTGTTCTATGTAGTCAAAGGCGGCATCCCCTGGCGACAGATGCCCAACGACCTACCGCCCTGGAAGACAGCCTATTACTACTTTCGCAAGTTTCAGAAACTGGGCATTTGGGCCGAACTCAATGATGCCTTGCGAGAGAAAGTCCGCTTGAAAAAAGGTCGCAAGGCCAGCCCCTCGGCCGCCATCATCGACTCGCAAAGCGTGAAGACGACTCTGGTGGGCGGGCAACGAGGCTATGATGCGGGCAAGTCGGTAAAGGGCAGAAAGCGGCACATTATCGTCGACACGCTGGGGCTGCTGCTAGCCGTGGTAGTTCACCGGGCCGACATTGACGAGCGGCGGGGCGCGGGCTTTGTGCTGGATCGCCTGAGCAAAGTCAGAGTGAATTTTCCGCGCCTGAAGGTCATCTTTGCAGACGCGGGGTACAGCGGAGAGTTTGAAACAAAGGTCAAGAGGACCTACAAGTGGCTACTGGAAATCATCCGTAGGCCCTTCGGTGTCAAGATGTTCGTACTGCTGCCCAAGCGCTGGGTCGTGGAGCGGACGTTCGCATGGCTGACTAACCAGCGGCGGCTGAGCGTCGTTTACGAGCGGTCGGTCAAGGTCTCCGAAGCAATGATTCAACTGGCCATGATCCGCATAATGATTCGCCGAGTATAAAATTTAGACAGTCTCTTAAACGCTAATAAAATTTATTAATGAACTAATAGGATAAAATAATGCCCCTGACGACACTTGACCATCAACTCAATGAAGCGGCCACGGCCCACCACCCGATGCAAGGCAACGTCAACAAACCTACCGTCCTGTTCCTCCCGGCTTCCATCCGCAGCCACGTGCTGCCCTCGCTGTACCTGGCGGGGCTGCTGGCCGAGGACTACGAAGTGGTGTACGCCGTGACCAGCGACATCCTGGCCGAGTTGGTGACGAAGAACGGATATTGGGCGGTAATGAATTCCGAAAACCGCGCACTAATCCACTGGATCGTTCAAAGAACTTAAATTCTTCTTTTTTGAAGATTATTCACGGATGAATAAAAATTATTCATGAATGAATAGAACTTAAAAAAGACCTTTTGCACCTTTGTCACATCAGTATTCAAGAATGGTATCAGGGATGAAAAATCTAACGCCTCAGCTACTACATACAGTTACGAAGCAATTGCTTAACGGCAGGGCAAATGTTACGTTGGGAGCTTGGAAAGAGTCCTTACAGCGTCATCCGCAGCACCCGAGTATGCAGAGCCTGGCTGATACGTTACAACGCTGGGGTTTCGACAACGCTGCCCTTCGCTTGGTTCCTGAGCAATTAGCTGAGTTGCCTTATCCTTATATAGCGCATTTCCGCGAACAGGGCGGCAAGTTCGTTGGGGTGCTTGACCGTAAAGAAGACCGACTCCATACTACTGACGGGCTAACGGAAGATTGGATCGAATTGGGTGCCTTTGAAAAAAGTTGGTCAGGCGCCGTGCTGCTCGTGGAGCCAAAGGAGAAAAATGGCGACCCAGACTACTCTCACAAGCGGAAAGTTGAGATACTACAGTCGTTACGTTTGCCCACCCTAATTGGGGCTTTCACCGTACTCATACTCTCTGCACTTGTCCTAACCCCCTCGTTCAGTCTCTTGGCAGCTTTGTACGTAGTGTTATCTATGGCAGGTCTAGGCCTAAGTATTGCGCTTGTGTCCTTAAACCTGGAAGGAAAAAATTCACCTGCCCAGAAACTTTGCCAAACCTCGGATGATACCGATTGCCACAGCGTTCTGGACAGCCCCTCAGCCAAGCTATTAGGCATTTTCTCATGGGCAGAACTGGGGATGCTATACTTTGGCTTTGCATTGGTGCTCCTTCTGACCGGAATGATTAGCCAGCAGGTAGCTTCGACTCTTAACTTGTCTAGCCGCAATCAGTTTCTTGGCATTACTTTACGTTCCCTATTCTCTTTACTACCAAGCCCGCGTGATCCGGCAGTGGTGCCGCTTATGTTTGGGCGTTCAGGCAATATTACTTTTGCAAGCAGTTGCTGGAATTGCTTTTGGCTCATTCTCATATCAAACTTTGTTGCTCTTTCCCTACATCTCCTTTTTGTGGGGATTGGCCATGCCGATGATAGTGTGGCTGGTGGTCAAGCCATCTTGGGTGGATTCTGTAAAAGGCAAGGAAGCCAGCCAAAATCTCCGCCGCTTCCAATCTAATGAAAAGCTATTTGCAGATATACTTGCCAATCAGGAAACAATGCCGCTGATTCCTAGTGATGTTCCTGTTTTCCGATATGGTAATTTGGATGCTCCTAATACTTTGACCGTGGTCACTAACCCATATTGTCGTCCCTGCGCGAAAATTCACGAGCGAATAGACAACCTTTTAGCCATGAATCCAAATTTCAAGGTAGAAGCGATTGTGTTAGCGGGAAGAAGCGAGGAAGACAGACGTATGAATATAGCGAGCCATTGGTTAGCTATTAAGGAGAAAGATGGTAATCTGAGCGAGGCAATGAGTTACTGGTACGCTATGCCAATAAAAAATTATGAGAATTTCGCGAATAAATTTCCAATGAAAATTTGTGAAAGGCACATTCAAGCGATCAAAATTACAAGTGAATGGATAATAGGTATGAATATTGAATCAACTCCAACAGTTTTCCTAAATGGAAAATTATTTCCAGAGTTATTCCAAATAGAAGATTTGGAATATAGCACAACACTTAACCCATTCTTAATTAGTCTTAATAAGTGTAACGGATAGATATTTTTGTTTAAAAATGCCTTCGGCAAAATTAATTTTTCACTCTAAATTTTTCCATTTTATGAAAAAAATCATAATGCAATTTTCAAACCAGTTGCTTTCAAGTAATGAACTTAAAGTGATAAAAGGAGGTGATGGCTACTTTGCTTCCTGTGACAGTGGCTGTGGAGTAGTCTGCGACGAAGGAATCGCTTGTGGCACTGGTTACTTTCCTGATGGATCAGGAGAAGGGTGTTGGTGGGTGGACGAAAATTATATCGGCCATAGAAAATATTGTATGCCCTTGGCATGACAGTATAATGAGCAACAAACATATTGGTCTTTGACTGCAATTGTAGTTAGAGACCAATATGTAAGAAAAGAAGGACAAAGACAATTTTTTAAATGTTCTATTTTTAACTAAACAAAAGCATATGAAAACTCTCAATTTAATGATTAAAATGTTCTCAAATTCAATGCTCAAAGCTGATGAATTGAAGAGAATAAAGGGTGGCTATGGCGATGGAGTTTCATGTAAAGTAGATAAATGTAAGGATTCAAATAAGACCGGACCTACATGTACAGGTACAGGTTGTTATGCTCAAGACGCTAATGGCTCTACTGACGGGTATTGCACTGATGGCGATGGCACTAAGAGAACCTGTTGAGGAGAGTTTGCCGCTTCTCAATAATTAAACAGTTGTTGATTGACATTCTGGAAAGCTACAAATCCTAGCCTTCTCTGATACTGATTTAGCCAGCAGCCGTGGCGGGTGTTTGCAAGAATATCTCAACCTATCCAGGAGGTTTCATTAGCCTTACAAACTATTTCAATTTTCAGAATCACTATCGATATGAGAATGAATGTGCACGAAGCATTCGTTCTCATATCGATAGTGATCCTTGTATCTGTGATAAATTTTCAAAAGCAGAATAGTTGATTGTTACTGACCAGATATATAGTACAAACATACTGTCAAATACGAATGATGATAAATGCTAAGGATGTTTTAGTGATAGTTAGCCTTTGGGTTTTGTTTAACAATGCTAGTGGTCAAAAAGTAGAAACTATATACTTCACACCAGTTGATAATTTTGAAGTATATACGGCTAGACCAGGTCTTGAACTTTCTGATATATCACTTTTTAAGGGTATTCCTTCTATGATGGATATGAAAATTTATTTATTAAATTTTCAAGATTTACAGTCATTTCACACAAGTTATCGAAAAGGCTATTACTCAGAAAAGTATTATTTTGACGCTATAAAAAATAATCCTAGTTTGTATGAACATCTGTATGACGGGAAGGACATAATAAATTCTATTCCAATATTGTCGGCTTTATTACCTGATAATATGAAAATAATAATACCGGACACAAATTTTAATAATGACTTTTCTGATGATAAAGTATATGAATATAAAATAACAGATTACGATACACGATATCCAATTGATTCCATTCCTACTGTGGAAGTTGAATATGATTATTGTTTAAATGGGAAAATATATAAAAAAATAGCAAAGGTTAAAATATTACCTTCAACTGATTCTTACCATGATTTTAAAAATATTCGTGATAAGGAACTATTTGTAGTACCTATGTTTGATGAAAGAAAAAGCACAATCACTTCTATTGATAATAAAAACTATGAACTCACGATACTACATCCGAATGATGTTCAAGCAAACTACAAAAACTGTACAATTTTTGTAAAAGATATATATTTGAACAAAAAAATACGATTTAGTCCTATTTTAAAAGAATCGGCTTATTTTAAATTAGATTCAAACCGCATATCCATTAACAATGTGTCTTATTTTGGTGATAGTGCAATTATTACATATGAAAAATATAATCAAATTTCACGTGGCATAAGTGAGGGAAATGTACTTCCTGATTCTACTCAAAACATCTTGAAAGATATAGTTTCAAAGCAAACGGGATACACACTTATCGATTTTTGGGGAAGCTGGTGTGAACCTTGCATAAAGGCCTTGCCAGAATTGAAATTCATCAATGATAAGTATATGGATAATTCGAAATTTGAATTAATGAGTGTTGCTTATGAATTGCCTGGTGATTCATTAAAATTAGATTCTTTAGTCCAAAGATATAAAATTACTTGGCAAAATGTAATTGAGTATCAAATAAGTAAAAGTAGTATAAAAGATCGTGGAAAATTGGTGAAGTATTTTTCTATCGACTTTTACCCAACCACAATGTTAATTAATAGTGAGGGAGAAGTCCTATTCCGTGGTTTTGGCACCGATAGCATACCTCAGCTGAAAAGCCTATTAGAAAATATTTTTGGATACTAATTAAATCTTTCGTATGCCTACCGCGCTTTTTATAATTATGCCTTATCCGAGCCACTATAATGCTTGTGCTGGATATGCCAATATGCTACGCAAAAAAGGTTGGCGAACAGTTGCAACTGTATCTTCCGTTACTATAAGTGATGCTGAACTGCAAGGTTTTGAAGTTGTCAACTGGGATTACATTTTAGAACATGACCTTTCATCTATCAGACAAGTCGTAGGTCATTTTCTCAGAGAAGTTTCACAAAGAAATTTTTTCACATATAGATATAAAGAATTTTATAAACAATTTTTGACTACAAGAGGTATTGTTAATCAATTAAAGCCTGATGTGCTATATATTGACATACATATTGGATACTACTTTTGCTTTTGGAACCTACCATCTGTATTTTTACATACCAAGCTTTCATCAAGAATGCATTCTAGCATATACCCCTTTATATGCGATAGTATTAGTATGAATTCATTCATATGCAAAATGTTATCTTTTTTGAAGTGGAAATTTATTTTTCTCAATATTTTTATAAAAAAAATTTTGAGAAAATTTGCTTTCTTGAATAGAGATGAGGATTTTTTTTTGAAGAGAATAGCCGAACGAAATAATTATGATTGGAAATCCATTTATGATCCATATAATTTACTTTACGACAATTGGCGAAATGTTTCTCGGCTGATTTTATGCCCCATTTCTTTTGATTATCCTTGGTATAAACCCAATCGTATTGATACACATTTATGGTTTCCTTCCGAATGTGAACCAAATAAAGTTCTAATTGATAATCTTTTGCCAAATACAGATAATCTTTCAATAATTTATGTAGCATTTGGTTCTTCTTCGAACCAAAGCAAGTTATTATCTGGTTTTTACACCACTTTAATTAAAATTGTAATTGAAAATCCTAATTACTATTTGATTTTGTCTGCTGGATATCTGTCTAGCTATTTAAATCAATATTTTAGTAACGATAGAGTTTGTATCAAACCTCATGTTTCTCAAAGGCAAATTTTGCCTTTTTGTGATCTTTTTATTACACATGCAGGTCTTAATTCAGTCAAGGAATCTATCCAATTTGGTATTCCAATGTTAGCCTACCCCTTAAATAGAAAAGTAGATCAACCCGGAAATGCTGCTCGGATAGTGTATCATGGATTAGGGTTAAAAGGTAAATTGAAAAAAGATTCTTTATTGAATATACAAAATAAAATTACTGAAATTCTCACAAACAAGTCATTTAAATATAATTGTAAGTTGATGCAGCAGAGGTTCAAAGAAGAATGCTCACTAAACCAAATTATTATTAAATAACAATAGTAATATCACTACTATATTTTTAGTGATATAGAAAGCAAAAGATGGTCTCAATTTTCCCCCACTACCGCCAATTCGATGGCATGGACTGCGGCCCCACCTGCCTCCGCATGGTCGCCAAGCACTACGGGCGGCATTACTCAGCGCAGACCATGCGAGAAAGGGCACAGATCGGCAAGGACGGTGTCAGTATGTTGGGCATCGCCGAAGCCGCCGAGGCCATCGGCTTCAAGACAGTGGGGGTGCGGGTATCGCTGGAAAAGCTGGTGGCCGACGCGCCGCTGCCCTGTGTGCTGCACTGGGGGCAAAACCATTTCGTGGTGCTGCACAAGGTAAGCCAAGGCTCGGTGGGGCGGCGGTTTTTGCAGGGCATCCGGGGCGGTCGTAATCCTACGGTGGACCTTGAAAGTGGTACGGGCGAGCCGCCCGTCAGAGGACACACCGCCAACACCGCCCCCACGCCCCCCACCGCTTCCACCGCCCTCTTCCACATCGCCGATCCGGCGGCGAGCCTGATCACCTACACGGCCGAGGAGTTCGAGCGGCGCTGGCTGTCGAGCGAGCACGAGGGCGAAAGCAAGGGTCTGGCGCTGCTGCTGGAGCCGGGCACCCGCTTCTACGAGGAAGAGGGCGAAAAGGTGGAGGGTCTCAAACTCTCGCAACTGCTGGGGTATTTGTTTCGCTACAAAAAGCTGGTGGCGCAGCTCGGCCTCGGGATGCTGGCGGCGAGCGGCTTCTCGCTGCTGCTGCCGTTCCTGACCCAGGCCGTGGTCGACATCGGTATCGGCACCCAAAACGTCGGCTTCCTGTACGTGGTCCTGATCGCGCAGACGGTGCTGACGCTGAGTAGTTCGGCGGTGGGCTTCCTGCAAAGCTGGATTCTGCTGCACATCAGCGTCCGGCTCAACCTCACGATCCTGTCGGAGTTCCTGGCCAAGCTGATGCGGCTGCCGCTGTCGTTTTTCGATGTCAAGCAGTTCGGCGACATCATGCAGCGCATCCAGGATCACCACCGCATCGAGCAGTTCCTGACGGGCCAAACGCTGAGCGTGGTCTTCTCGCTGTTCAACCTGGTCGTTTTTGGCTTCGTGCTGGCCTACTACAACACGACGATTTTCCTGGTGGCGGTGGGCGCGTCGGCGGCCTACGCGCTGTGGGTGGTAGCGTTTCTGCGACAACGGCGGCGGCTGGATACCAAGCGCTTCGAGGTATCGAGCCGCAACCAGAGCCAGATCGTGCAGCTCATCCAGGGGATGCAGGACATCAAGCTAGCCGGGGCCGAGACGGGCAAGCGCTGGGAGTGGGAGCGGACGCAGGCGCGGCTTTTCAAGTGGAGCGTGCAGAGCCTGTCGCTCTCGCAGTGGCAGCAGGCCGGGGCGGTAGTCATCAACCAGGGCAAGAACATCTTCATCACCTTCCTGGCCGCCAAGGCCGTCATCGACGGGCAGATGACGCTGGGCGCGCTGGTGTCGGTGCAGTACATTCTGGGCCAGTTCAACGCGCCCATCGAGCAGTTGATCGGTTTCCTGCAAGCCTGGCAGGACGCGCAGCTTAGCCTCGAGCGGCTCAACGAGGTCCACGGCCTGCCCGACGAGGAGCCCGCTGATACGCCGCTCCGCCACGACTGGGACCCCCGGCAGGACCTCCGCATCCAGAACCTGAGCTACACCTACCCCGGCGCGGGCAACGAGCCCGTCCTCCGCAACATCGACCTGACCATCCCGCACGGCAAGACGACGGCCATCGTGGGCACGAGCGGCAGCGGGAAGACGACGGCCATCGTGGGCACGAGCGGCAGCGGGAAGACGACGCTATTGAAGTTGTTGTTGCGGTTTTATCCGGTGGGCGGGGGACGGATTAGTTTGGTGGAGGGCGAAGCGGCCAAAACCGAACTGCCGGAAGGTATCGTAGGTACTTCGCCGGGCGAATCCACACGGGGCCTGGGCCTGGAAATGCTTTCGCACAGCGCGTGGCGGCAGCGGTGCGGGGTGGTGATGCAGGAGGGGTTTTTGTTTTCGGACAGCATTGCCCGCAACATCGCGGTGTGTGAGGAGGTCATCGACCAGGAGCGGCTGTACCGCGCGGCCCGCACGGCCAACATCCACGGCTTCATCGAGTCGCTGCCGCTGGGCTACCACACCAAAATCGGGGCCGAGGGCAACGGAATCAGCCAGGGCCAAAAGCAGCGCATCCTCATCGCCCGCTCGGTCTACAAAGACCCGCAACTGCTGCTGTTCGATGAGGCCACCAACGCCCTCGACGCCAACAACGAGGCCACGATCCTGCAAAATCTGGAAGAGTTCTTCCACGGCCGCACCGTCGTGGTCGTCGCCCACCGCCTGAGCACCGTCAAAAACGCTCATCAAATCGTGGTGATGGAAAAAGGCGAAATCGTGGAGCGCGGGACGCATACGGAGTTGGTGGCGCGGCAGGGGAAGTACTTTGAGTTAGTGAGTAATCAACTTGAACTAGCATCCTAACCCAATGTCGACCTTCAAAGAACTCCACAGCGAAGAAGTCCACGAGATCATCAGCCGCCCGCCGCCGGGGCTGGTGCGCTGGGGGATGACTTTGTTTTTTGGGCTGCTGTGCTTGCTGGGGCTGGGGAGTTGGCTGGTGCGCTACCCCGATATCGTTACGGCTTCGTTTACGCTGACAGCCACCGACGCGCCGCGTACCGTGGCGGTGCGGGCGGAGGGCAAACTGGCGCGGCTGCTGGTGACGGACGGGCAGGAGGTAGCGGCGGGACAGGCGCTGGCCTACTCGGAAAGCACCGCCGACCCGGCGCAGGTGCTGGCGCTGGGCACGTCGCTGGCGGCTTTGCGGCAATCGCTGGACGCAAACGACTGGGCGGCGATGCAGCGGTACTCGATCCGGCCCTACAATCACCTGGGCGAATTGCAGAATGACTTCTCGACTTTCTATCAACAACTCACCCAACTGAAATCCTACCTCAGCGGCGGCTTTTATTTACAAAAAAGGGCATTGCTGTTGCAAGACGAAACCGACCTGCGGGCGATGGAGCAAACGCTAACCGAACAGTTTGAGCTGCAAAAACGTGATTACGCACTGGCGGAAAGCGAATTCAGCATTCATGAAAAACTCTACCGCGATAAAGTAATTCCGGCCCTCGACTTCCAGCGTGAAAAGGTGAAACTGCTGGGCCGCGAAATGCCCTTGAAGCAAATGGCCTCGTCGCTGATCCAAAACCGCACGTCCCAGACCGCCAAACAAAAGGAACTGCTCGAACTCGACAACGCCATCGCCGAGCAGAAGGGTACTTTCCGCCAAGCCCTCCAAACGCTGCGCAACGGCCTCGAAGGGTGGGAACAACGCTACATCCTGCGCGCGCCCGTGGCGGGCAAAATATCTTTCGCCTCGCCCTGGCAGGAGCAGCAGAGCCTGCGGGCGGGCCAGGAATTGCTGACCGTCGAGCCGGGCGGCAGTACTTTTCAGGGATTGGTCAAAATCCCGCAGGCCAACCTCGGCAAGCTGCGCGAGGGGCAGCGGGTACTCGTCAAATTGGAAGGCTACCCTTTCCGTGAGTACGGCATGGTGGAGGGGACGCTGTCGCAGCTTTCGGTCACGCCCGGTGCCGACAGTACCTACTGGGGCTACGTGGAACTACCGCGCGGCCTGCAAACCCGCTACGGGCGGCGGCTGGCCTACCGAAACGGTATGAAGGGCACCGCCGAAATCGTCACCGCCGACCGCCGCCTGGCGCAGCGGCTGGTCGATGTAGTGCGGGATGGGGGGAAATAAGTACCTTCGGCCTAAGATTCCCGAACTTCTCGTCAATCGATGCCTCCATCCAAAACCCCCATCGCCTGCCTGCCCGTCGCCGGGCCCGACAACCCCTACCAGAACCTGATGATGGCGGGTCTGAACGAGGACGGTGGCTTGCGGGCTTTTAATGGCGTCGACGATCGGTTTTGGGGCATCGCCCGGACGGCCATCAGGTACCGGCCGCGGTACCTGCATTTCGATTGGATCGCTTCTTACTACTTTCGCCGCTGGTGGTGGCTTACCTACCTGAGTGTCCCGATTTTTTGCGCGCAGGTACTGCTGGCCCGTGGGTTGGGCGTGCGGCTGGTCTGGACATTGCACAACATCCTGCCCCACGATGCCGCTGAGTCGGGCGTCCATCGTTTCTGCCAGCGCTTTCTGGCCCGGCGCTGCGCCTGGATTCGCGTTTTTTCGGAAACAACGGTGGCCGCGGCCGCCGAGGAGTTGCGCGTTTCTGCCAAAATATTCCGCGTGGTACCCGAGGGCGATTATACTACCTGCTACCCCAATACCGTCACGCCGGAAGCGGCGCGCGCCCACCTCGACATTCCGCCCGATGCCAGGGTTCTTTTGTATTTAGGCCTTGTCAAACCTTACAAAGGTATTTTGGAGCTAATCAAACTATTTAAAGAAATATCCAATTCTGACAATCACCAATTACTGATCGTCGGCCGAAGCAAGCAGGCCGACTACGCCGCTCAGGTAAAGGCAGAAGCCGGGGGCAATGTCGTTTTTGTCGATCGTTTTGTTCCTGAAACCGAACTACAGTACTACTACAACGCCGCCGACGCGGTGATCCTGCCTTTTCATAAAATTGAAAACTCCGGCTCAGCCATCATGGCGATGGGGTTCGCAAAGCCCATCATCGCCCCGGCGCTGGGGGTACTCACCGAGCGCCTTGCGCAGCAGAAAGAACTACTTTACCACGATCAAGCTGAATTGCGCGAAATTATTCGTTCTTTCCTGCACGGTCCGCCATCAGCAACCGACTGGCAAGCGCTGGGTCGCCGGAATTACGAAGCACTGACGTCCCGCTGGGCAGATTTCGCTGTGTTATTTGAATGAAAATACTTTTCTGCACCAACACCTTCGAGCGCGCACACAACGGGCCTTCCCGCTTTGCCAACTACCTGCTGGAAGTCAACGGGCGCTTTCCCGGCGTCGAGCTGCGCATCCTGACGGAGGACGTCAGCCCGGCAAACGTGGGTACGTACGGCGGCATGGTAAAACGTCTGGATTTGAAACTCAACCAATTCACGCGCCCCTGGGGGTTCATCTACCGGATGTTCCCGTATTACCGAGCTTGCCGGGCGTTGCGCGCAGAATACGCCTACGATATCGTGGTTTTCAACAACGCCATCACGGGCATCCAGGCCGCCAGAAAACTGGAAGTACCGGTGTTGGGCATGATCAACGATTACAGTAGTCTGACCATTTCCTGGCGAGACTTCGATGGGAGCTGGTCGTGGTTTCGCCGGTACCTGTTCAAGCAATGCGAGCGCCGGGCGGGTTCGGTCCAGGCGGGAATCATCGGCAATTCCGAGTACTTGCTTCGTCAGATTTCCGACCGCTACGCCGTTCCCGACCACAAGCTCAAGCTACTCTACAAGGGCGTCGACCTCGGGTACCCGGTGGCGCGGCGATCTTCCGCTTCGGAGGTAGTCAAGGTACTTTTTGTAAAATCCGACTATCACCTCGGCGGACTGTTCGACCTGATCGAGGCGCTGAACCTTTGTACCGGCTTTGCGTTTGCGCTCTATATCGTGGGTCCGGCCGAGCGATTTCGGGGCGATATTATGAGCCAGAACTTTCTGGCCCACGTTTCGCCGCACTTCGTGGGGCCGGTGGCGGGCGAGCAGGTGTACCAGTACATGGCAGATTGTGATTTATTCGTCGTTCCTTCGCAGCGCGAGGCGCTGGGTGTAGCCAACATCGAGGCGCTCTTTTACCAGGTACCCGTCATCAGCACGCGCGTGGGCGGTATCCCGGAAGTACTCGACCACGGTAATAACGGCTGGCTTGTGCCGCCCGGCCAACCCGCTGAGCTGGCCGACACGATCCGGTACGTACTGAATCATCCCGCCGAGGTAGCCGACAAAGTAGAGCGCGGGCACGCATTTGTTCGCGATCGGTTTTCGCACGAAAAGACCCTGGAACGGTTCGTGGCGCTCGTTCAAGAATTTGTATGAAAACCGTCTTCATCTCCAACAATTGGGCCGACGCCCACCAACAAGCCCGCCTGAAAGCCATCGACGATCTCGGCGTCCCGCTGGTGTGCCTGGCTTTTCGGCGCGACTACTACCCCGCTACTACTACCTTCCGGCCCGCCTGGATGGGCGAAATGGCGCACGCCTCGTACCTGAATCGCTGGAAAACCTACATAACATTCTTGAAACAACTCCACCGACACACCGCTCCGGGCGATAACGCGTACATCTTCGGTTTCGATTTGCTGGTCTTCGTTTACCTGTACAATACCTTGTCGGGCAAGCGGTTGCGGTTGATCCACGAAATTCCCGACATCAGAGAGCTTTTTTTTACCAAAGGCGTTCGGGGCAGTACCCTGCGCTGGCTGGAATCGCGCATCATTCCCCGACTGCACCTGCTGGTGGTCACGTCGCGGGAGTTCGTGACGGAGTACTTCGTGAAGCTGCGCGGCTTGCGGGCACCGGAGTATCTGGTACTTGAGAATAAAATTCACCCCGGCCAGCTACCTAAAATACTCCTCGATCCCCCTGACCGGGCGAACGACACGATCACGATCGGGTACTTTGGGTTGCTACGCTGCGCGGCCTCGCTGGAATGCCTGATGCAGCTGGCCGAAACCTTTGATTTTCAGATTATTTTGGCGGGAATATTCATGCCTTTGACCCAAAAATACGAGGATAAAATCCAGGCGGCGCGCAACATTACCTACCTTGGTACGTACCAATCCCCGGCGGGGCTGCCGGATCTGTACAGTCAGGTGGATGTGGTGTGGGCGGCTTATCCCTATAACTCAGAAAAGCTCGGCAACCATCGCTGGGCCCGAACGAATCGTTTTTATGAGAGCTTGTATTTCAAGAAACCCATGATTTTGCAGGAAGGTACCGGCGACGCGCGGGCGGCAGGTACCCTGGGGCCGGTCGCTTTGACGGTCGATCTTCAAGACCCTGCCGATGCCGCCCGTCGGCTGTCCCAGACCATCACCCCCGAATTTTTAGCCACAAGCCGCCGGGCCCTCAGTGAAGTACCGCCGGAAATTTACCTGATCACGAACGAATACCAACGCCTGCTCGCTTGCCTACAGCCAAAGAAATAGTATTCAAGAAAGTCAATCGGAACATGGTGATTCCGATTGTGCTTTTCTTTTTACTGACGATCGGAAACTACTCCTTCTTCCGGTACTCCATCGGCGGGAGCGACGGCGCGCCGCTGGTGCTCAGGATTATTTCCCAGCTGAGGCTGATCCTGCCAATCTGGATTATTTTTTTCGCGCTCCGGTTCAGCTTCAATTTTACCGGTAAGGTACTGGGCGACCACATCGACGTGGTGCTGCTGGGCGTGAGCTGGCTGGTCTCGTCCATAGCGAGCCTCGACGTCGTGAGCTACCTGCTTTACGGTACCTGGACGCTCATGTCGCTGATCGCCGTACTGCTATTTGTGAGCTACATCGCGCTCATCACGCAGAATCTGAACTTTTATCTCTTTCGGATTCTGCAAGTCGTGTGGCTCGGCAACGGGATCATCGTCCTGCTGGATTTTGTCAGCATCCTGCTCAAACGACCCGGCGGCGGGGTGTACAACATCATCTTTTCGTCCAACACTTTCTGGGCCTACCCCACCATGATCATGGGCATACTCTCCCTGATCTTTTTCAAGTTCTTCTCCCGAACCACGCGGCAGAAATTGCTGTACGCCTTCGTTTTCCTGATCGCGCTGTACCTCGTCTACTATTCGGCCCGGCGGAGTACCCTCTTCGTGCTGGTATTCTCGGCGGGCCTGTGCGTGGTACCTTTGCGGCTGCCGCAGATTCTGGCCATTTCCTTTCTGCTGTCTTTTCTGGTACTCGTGGGCAATTCCATCAACATGGAGCAAGTCCTGGACTCGCTGCCGGAGTCTAACATGAAGTACCGCCTCGAACGGATGTTCGGCCTGGTGAAGGGTACGAGGGAAAGCTCCTACGACGACCGCCAAAAAATATGGGATGTGTACTTCCAGTCTTTTTACGATAACCCGCTGCTGGGGGCAGGACTGGCCTCCAACGAACGCCTGGCCGAAAAGTTTCCGCGCGGGCTCAAAGGGTACTCGGCCCACAATACCTTCATCGGCATGGTGGCCGAGACGGGCCTACTGGGTACCGTACTATTTTTGATCGTGATCGGCCGAAGCATGCTACTGCTGTTGCGCGTCAACAACCGCAAGTGGGTCCTGATCTACGTCATGCTATTTGTCCCGACCCTGCTCATCAATTGGGTAGAGTACAACCTGATTCCCGGACAAATTTTTTTCCTTTACAGCGTGGTGGTGTGGTTGCTGCCCCGAGGGATTACGTACCTGTCAAAAAATCGGGCGATTTCAGAGGCACCTCTCCCCTAAAAGACGAGGACCCGGAGAATCTCCGGGTCCTGTTCCACACTATACACACACTATTGTCTTAAATATCTTATCTGCTTCAAGTGGCGACTTTTCGATTTCTAACGCTTCACAATAAAATGAAAAAATTACTTAAAAAGACGTCCATTCGCCTCTTGCATGTCACGAACACGGGTGGCAGAACATCTCCATCAAATACCGTGCCAACATTCATGATACTTTAAATAACGTTAGAGATAAAAAATAATTTCTTCAATTTGGCTAATATTGCTGCAGGTCGCGTCATCACCTGGGTAGTAAATGCGAAGTTACCCGGTTTTATCAACAACCTTGCCGCCTTCCCACCAGAATAACATATGGAATCATTACTAACCACAGACGCCCTCATCAGCCTACTCACCCTAACACTACTCGAGGTGGTGCTGGGCATAGACAACATCATATTTATTACAATCGTTGCGGGCAAACTTCCCAGGAAAGTACAGAGCAAGGCGCAGAACTACGGATTGGGCATCGCCTTGATTCTGCGCATCGCACTGCTGTTTGCCATCTCTTGGGTCATCGGTCTCAAAGAAGATCTTTTTGCGGTATTCGGACACGGTTTCAGCGGCCGTGACCTGATTCTGCTTTTTGGGGGCCTGTTTCTGCTGTATAGCTCCACCAAGGAAATTCACCACAAAATAGCGGGTAGCACCGAGCATATCCCGGATATCGATGAAGACGAGAATGCGCCGATCAAGCAAGGGGCCATGACTTTTGGTCGGGCGCTGACCGAGATGGCCTTCCTGAACATCATTTTTTCGTTCGACTCGGTGCTTACGGCCGTGGGGCTGGTCGATGAGGTCGCCATCATGATTATCGCCGTCATCTTCTCCACGGTGATCATGATCATATTTGCCACCAAAATCGGCAATTTCGTCAATCGAAAATCCCTCGATCAAAATCCTGGCGCTTTCGTTTCTGATCATGATCGGAACACTGCTCATCGCCGAAGCCTTCCACTACGAAATCCCGAAAGGCTACGCCTACTTCGCGATGGCCTTCTCGCTGGGCGTCGAAATGCTCAACCTGCGCTACGACAAGAACACCGACCCCGTCAAGTTAAAAGCGCGGGTCGACTGATGCAAGTAGCTGTTAGCTCATTAAAGTACCGGATGTCAGAGCTTCATCAGAAGCATCGATACAAGAACTTAGGTTGAAACATAAAAAACGCCGACAAAAACTGATTTTGCCGGCGGTTCCTTCTCGTGAGAACTGATACCTTAACCTAACACCTAATAACCTACAACAAGAACTTCAAACGGATCACTTCCTTCTCGTTCAGGAAGCGCCACTTGCCGCGGGGTACGTCCTTTTTGCTCAGGCCCGCAAAAATCGTGCGGTCCAGCTTCATGACTTCGTAGCCGAAGTGTGCAAACATCCGGCGCACGATGCGGTTTTTGCCGCTGTGGATTTCGATGCCGACCACCTGCGCATCGGGCGTCACGATGCCCAGGGCATCGGGCTTGATAAAACCGTCTTCGAGTTCGAAGCCTGCTTGCATGGCCTCGAAATCTTCGGTCGTGATGGGCTTGTCGAGCTCGGCCTGGTAAATCTTTTTGACGTTGCTCGACGGGTGCGTCAGCTTTTTGGCCAGGTCACCATCGTTGGTCAGCAGCAGCAGGCCGGTCGTGTTGCGGTCGAGCCGACCGACGGGGTAGATGCGCTCTTCGCAGGCTCCGGCTACCATGTCCATGATCGTGCGGCGGTCGTCGGGATCATCGGTGGTAGTGATGTAGTCCTTGGGCTTGTTGACCAGCAGGTACACCATCTTTTCGGGATTGAGCAGATTTTTGCCGTATTTGACCGTGTCGGAGCGCTGCACTCGGAAGCCCATTTCGGTGACCACCTCGCCGTTGACGGTGATCTGTCCGGCGGCAATCAGCTCGTCGGCCTCGCGGCGCGAGCATATCCCGGCATTGGCGATGTAGCGGTTGAGGCGTAGTACATCGTCGTCCTGCTGCTTCTTAAATTCGGGCTTTCTATCCTCGAACTTCTTGAGATCATAGCGCGGTGCCCTGGAAAACTTCCCTACCCGGCGGCTTTCTCCCTCACTGGGCGCGTGCTCGTCCCTGGAGCGTCGGTCGTCGCGGCGGGGAGCGCGGTCGTTGCGGTCACGGTCGAAATCACGACGCGGCGTACGGTCGTTGCGGTCTCCCCTCGGACGGTCGAAGTCGCGGTGCGGCTCACGTTCAGTACGCTCCCCACGGGAACGATCTAAATCACGGCGCGGCTCGCGGTCGTTACGATCACCTCTTGGACGATCCAAATCTCTCCGTGGTTCACGATCGTTGCGATCGCCTCTTGGGCGATCAAAGTCGCGGCGCGGCTCACGGTCATTGCGGTCGCCGCGTGGACGGTCCAAATCACGACGCGGCTCACGCTCGCCACTTGGCCGATCGAAATCGCGGCGTGGTTCACGATCATTACGGTCGTTGCCCGGACGGTTGAAGTCACGGCGGGGTTCGCGCTCGTTGCGGTCGCCCCTCGGACGGTCGAAATCACGGCGTGGCTCACGCTCGGTTTTGTTTTTGGGCGCATAGCGATCACGCTCATTCTTTGACGGCTGGTAGTCGTCGGACCGTAGGCGCTCGAGATCGGACTTCTTTAAGAGTAGGTTTGTTGAAAAGACGGTCGGCGTTGCTCTTGGGCTTGCCTTTGTAGCCGTTGCTGGCGGGCCGGTAATCCTTGTTATAAGGACGAGCCGAGCTGTAGCGGCTAGTGCCTTCGGAGGCATCTCCGCCCTCTTCGCTCTTTCTGGCAGTGCGGGCAAACTTGGGGTCTTTCAAAAATTCGTTTCGTTTTTTCATAGGAATGCAGTATCGCTACTGGATTTTTTTTCCTCTCGCCGAAAAATCGGTGGATGCGGTTTTTATAAAAATGAGTGGAAAAACAGATGGGCAACGCTCGAAGTAGCACCGCTGACTGTCAGAAAATTATCGGCTTCACTTCGTTGCGAACGCAAAGGTACGGGATTTTTCGACAGGGACGATTTTCAAATTTTTCTATCCTAAAAAACGGCAAACGGCGTTAGTATTCGTCTGCCCGTTCCCTCCCGGATACTCAATCCGTGCGTTGGGACGGGCGCAGGTACCCAATCCCCTGAACCGCATGAATCCGTCCACCCCGCCGCTTCCGCTCTGGCAACCGAGCCGGGCTTTCGCCGAACAGTCCAACCTTAAGCACTATATGCGTTGGCTTTTTGTCAAGAAAGGCCTCTACTTTCGTAACTACCACGATCTGTGGGAATGGTCGGTCAACGATGTGGAGGACTTCTGGGAAAGCCTGTGGCAATACTTCGACATCAAAGCGCACGACACCTACCTCGAGGTGCTGCGGCGCCAGGGCGAGGATATGATCGGCACGCAGTGGTTTACCCGCGCCCGGCTCAACTACGCCGAGCATATTTTCCGGCACCGGACCGATGAGCACCCGGCGATGGTGTTTCAGTCGGAGCGGCAGGTACTCACCGAAATATCCTGGGCCACCTTGGAAAACGAGGTGGCGGCCGTGGCCGCCTGGCTGCGCAAGCGGGGCGTCGAGCCTGGTGACCGCGTGGCGGCGGTGCTGCCCAACATTCCGCAGGCCGTGGTGGCGTTTCTGGCGACCAACGCCGTGGGGGCCGTATGGTCGAGCTGCTCGCCCGATTTTGGCGAAGCCAGCATCCTGGATCGCTTCGCCCAGATTGCGCCCAAGGTACTGATCGTGGCCGACGGCTACCAGTACAATGGCAAGGCGTACGACAAAATACCCGCTTTCCGAGAACTCCTCACCCACCTACCGAGCGTTAGGCTGCCGGTTCTGGTACCCTGCCTCGACGTCGACGCCCGGCTGGAAGGTACCATCTCGTGGGACGACGTGCTGCACAGCGCGCATACCGGCCTGGAATTCGAGGCCATGCCCTTCGATCATCCGATTTGGGTACTGTACTCGTCGGGTACCACGGGCAAGCCCAAGGCCATCACGCACGGCGCGGGTGGCTGTCTGCTGGAACACCTGAAAGCGCTCACCTTCCATCAAAATGTCAGGCCCGGCGACCGGTACTTTTGGTACTCGACCACGGGCTGGATGATGTGGAACTACGCCATGGCCTCGCTGCTGACGGGTGCCACGCTGGCACTTTACGACGGGGCTCCCGCTTTTCCGACGCTGCAGGTACTGTGGACTGTTCGCCGAAAAGGCCCGGATCAACCACTTTGGCGGCGGCGCGGCCTACTTCATCGCCTGCCGCCAGGCCAACCTCAGCCTACCCAGCGAGCGGCTCCGGCATCTCGTCTCGATAGGTTCGACGGGTTCGCCGCTCACGCCCGATGCCTACGAGTGGGTCTACGAGCGGGTCAGGAAGGACGTGTGGCTGGTGTCGCTGAGCGGCGGTACCGACGTGTGCAGTGCCTTCGTGGGTGGCTGTCCGCTGCTACCCGTGTACGCGGGCGAAATCCAATGCCGGATGCTGGGCTGCGCGCTGGATGCCTTCGACGAAGCGGGCCGGCCCGTGCGCGACGAACTCGGCGAAATGGTGATCCGGCAGCCGATGCCGTCGATGCCGATTTATTTCTGGAACGACGATGAAGACGTCCGCTACCGGAGCAGCTACTTTGACACCTACCCCGGCATGTGGCGGCACGGCGACTGGATCAAGATCACACCGCACGATTCGGTGATCATCTACGGTCGCTCCGACGCCACGCTCAACCGCGGCGGGGTGCGCATCGGCACCGCCGAGGTATACAGTGCCGTGGAGTCGCTGCCCGAAATCAGTGACAGCCTGGTGGTGTACCTCGAGCACGACGACGGCACGGGCGACATGCCGCTGTTTGTGGTATTGAAAAAGAAAGGTACCCTCGACGCCGACCTCCGCACCCGCATCAAGGTGACGCTGCGAAGCCAGTTCAGCCCGCGCCACGTGCCCGACCGCATCGTGGAAATCGCCGAAGTACCCTACACCATCAGCGGCAAGAAACTGGAGGCGCCCGTCAAGAAAATCCTGACTGGGCCACGACCCCGCCCGCGTCGCCAGCCGCGACACGATGCGCAATCCCGAATCGCTGGATGTTTTCGTGGGTATGGTGCACGAAAAAAACCGCGTTTAAAATAGATTGGAGGGAAATTTGCCTTTATATAAGGTAACTATTGTGCACAAAGCGTCGTTGTAGTTTTGTGTTTATAAATAGAATTCCGAGCCTTTTCTTCCCAAAAAATATGTCTGAGCCTACGCCCGACAAACCCATCGATAACTCACCCTACGCCGTTCGTCTTCCTATTATTATGGGCCTGACGCTGGCCGCCGGAATTCTGCTGGGCGCCACCTTCTTCGGCAGCAGCAAGGGCCTGACCGACGTAGCCAAGGGCTACGAAAAATTCAAAGAGGTACTGCTTTTGGTCGAATAACAACTACGTCGACTCGGTGGATACCGAACAGTTGGTGGATCATCTCGATCCGCAAAATGCTCGAAAAGCTCGACCCGCACACGGCTTACTTCAACGCTACCGAAGCCACCGCCGCCCGCTCGCAACTGGAGTCGGGATTCGATGGCATTGGGGTGGAGTTCAATATCTACAATGATACGGTATACGTGGTGAGTCCGCTGGGCGGCGGGCCTTCCGAAGCGGTGGGTATCCAGAGTGGCGACCGCCTGCTGAAAGTCGAATGGCGAGGACCTGTCGGGACCGATGGCGACCAACGCGCTCGTGTACGAAAAACTACGCGGACGGCGGGGGAGCAAGGTGGATCTGCTCGTCGGCCGCACCGGGCTCGACAAGCCGATGGAGTTCACCGTCGTGCGTGACCGCATCCCGACCTTCTCGGTCGATGCCGCCTACATGGTCGACCCGACGATTGGCTACATCAAGGTGAGCCGCTTCTCCGAAACTACCTACGACGAATTCAAGAATGCCCTGGATACCCTGAAAAACGCGGGATTGAAAAAGCTGGTACTCGACCTGCGCGGCAATCCGGGCGGGTACCTGGAGCGCGCCACGAGCATGGCCGACGAGTTCATTTCGGGCAGTAAGTTGTTAGTGTACACCGAAGGCAAAGACGTACGCTTCAACCGCAAGACCAACGCCCAGGTCGACGGGATGTTTGAAGAGGGACCAATGATCGTGCTCGTGGACGAAGGCAGCGCCTCGGCTTCGGAGATCATGGCCGGTGCCCTGCAGGACCACGACCGCGCGCTGGTGGTGGGCCGCCGTACCTTTGGCAAAGGCTTAGTGCAAATGCCCACGCGCCTGTCCGACGGCTCGGAGCTGCGTCTGACGATTTCGCGCTACTACACGCCCAGTGGTCGGAGCATCCAGAAACACTATGACCTGGGTAAGGGCGATGCCTACAACGAAGATCTGGCCAACCGCTACAACAGCGGCGAGTACTTCAGCGCCGATAGCATCAAGTTTGACCCCAAGCTACAGCTACAAGACCGACGGCGGCCGGGTGGTCTACGGCGGTGGCGGCATCATGCCCGATGTGTTCGTGCCGCGCGACACGAGCATGAACAGCAAGTTTTTGTTTGAGCTTTACTCCAAGAACATCATTCGCGAATACGCCCTGCGTTACGTCAACGAGCACAAGAAAGCGTTGGCGAAACAGACTTTCCCCGAGTACCTCGACACTTTCAAGGTGACCGACGCGATGATGGACGAGCTGATAGCCGATGCTAAAAAGGGCGGTATCAAGTTGGAAAAAGCAGCAGTACAATCGTTCGAAGACTATCATTCTGGGTCAAACCAAAGCACTTGATCGGCCGCTACCAGTGGGGACAAAAACGGAAGGACGGCCTCAGTAACGAGGTATACCAGGTACTGAATCCGCTGGACAATATCTACAACGAAGCCCTCCGGCAATTCTCCAAAGCGACCGCGTTAGAAAAGGGTGATTTCAAAGGATTGAGCGCAACGAAATAAGGAAGGGGTGAAGGGTGGAAGGGTAAACGGTAGAAAGGGCATAAATTATCACGACAAAAGGTTTCGCCCCGTCCAAAACACCGATAACGGTGAAACCTCGGCGGAAACCGTTTTTCACTACCGACAAAGCGGCAATATCCTGACTGCGGACTACGCCGGGGGCCCAATAGTAGCAGGTCATTTGATTGGCCTGGTCGACGAAGCGGGCCACATCGACATGCGCTATCACCAAGTCAATACACACGGTGAACTGATGACTGGCGTCTGCCAATCGCGCCCCGAAATCCTGCCCGATGGGCGCATTCGCCTGCACGAAAGCTGGCGCTGGACCTCCGGCGACGGGTCGGCGGGCGAGTCGATTCTGGAAGAAGTTCGAGGAATCTCATAACTCATATCTAATCCTTACCTTTGCGACTGTTTTGCAGTTGGTGTTTAACGAAAAATATTTTATCGGTCATTATCAACTGTCAATTGTCAACTATCAATTAAATAAAAAATGTCCGCAGTAGCCGAGCAAACGCCATTATTGGCCGACCGCATCACCGCCCTCGAAGAATCATCGACGCTGGCCATGACCAAGAAAGCCCGCGAATTGGCCGCGCAAGGCCACAAGGTCATTAGCCTGAGCGTCGGCGAGCCCGATTTCAAAACCCCCGCCCACATTTGCGAAGCCGCCAAGCAGGCGATCGACGACGGCTACCACGGCTACTCGCCCGTGGCGGGCTTTCCCGACCTGCGGCAAGCCATCGCCGATAAGCTCAAGCGCGACAACGACATCGACTGGAAACCCGAGAACATCGTAGTGTCGACGGGCGCCAAGCACTCGCTCGCCAACGCCATTCAGGTACTGGTCAATCCTGGCGATGAGGTCATCATCCTGGCACCCTATTGGGTGAGCTACTCCGAAATGGTAAAGCTGGCCGAGGGAGAATCGGTCATCGTAAACGGCGCTTTCGAGCACGACTTCAAGGTAACGCCCGAGCAACTCGAAGCCGCCATCACGCCGCGCACGAAGCTGGTCATGTACGCCTCGCCCAACAACCCGACGGGCTCGGTCTATTCCGAAGCCGAGTTGCGCGCGCTCGGGGCGGTACTGGAAAAACACGAGAACGTTTTTGTGCTGGCCGACGAGATCTACGAGTACATCAACTTCACCGGAAACGGCAATTTCAGCATGGGCTCCATCCCGGCTTTGAAAGAGCGGGTGATTACCGTCAACGGCGTAGCGAAAGGTTTTGCCATGACGGGCTGGCGCATCGGCTTCATCGGCGCGGCCAAGTGGATCGCGCAGGGCGTCGAGAAACTGCAGGGACAGGTCACGTCAGGTACCTGCTCCATTGCCCAGAAAGCCGCCGTAGCTGCATTCACTGGTACCCTGGAACCGACCAAAGAAATGGCTACCGCCTACCACCGCCGCCGAGATTTGGTCGTAGGTTTGCTACGCGAAATTCCCGGCTTCAAAGTCAACATGCCGCAAGGCGCATTCTACGCTTTCCCCGACGTGAGCCACTACTTCGGTACCTCCGACGGCGAAAACTCGATCGAGAATTCCGACGATTTCTCGCTTTGGTTGCTCAACAATTCTTACGTATCCACCGTGGCGGGTTCCGGCTTCGGTGCCCCAGACTGCATCCGCATCTCGACGGCTGCTTCCGACGAGGCCCTCACCGAAGCCGTCGGCCGCATCAAAGACGCGGTGGCGACGTTGAAGTAGTTTTTTTGTGAGTAAAACATTTTTTGAGGGAAAGGTCAGACGCAAGTCTGGCCTTTTTTTGTTTGTGAGTCCATCAGATTTTAATAGACAAAACAATTCACAACGAGCGGTTTGATTGACGTATAGTAGTCGACGCTACCTTTTTGCTTTTGTAGAAATTTACGCTTAATCCAACCGATCTACACCACGAGATCGCCAAACCTCACCCGACCTAAAAAAGACCACCGCTTGAATCCCTCCGCCATCCTGCACCGCCGCCTTTGTCTGATCCGCTGGACCAAGGCCCCCTTTCGCTATCCTTCCAAAAAAGAGCTCACCGCCCGGCTCAACGAAACCGACATTGCTCAGAAATCCACCCGCACCTTAGAAAGGGACATCAGGGAGTTGTATGGCACTACGGGTTTCCAGATTAAATACAACCATAGCCGCCGGGGCTACTACCTCGACATTCCGCCCGACGAAGACATCGAGGACTTCGAGCAGTTCGTGGCGCTGCTGGAACGCTGCGAGCGGTTGAGTTTCCTGCAAAGTACCCTTTCCAATGTACACGAAGTGGGTAACTATCTCCTGCTCGAGCGCAATGATCAGTTCGTAGGTTCCGAGCACTTGCCGCTTTTATGGGAGGCGTTGCGGAGTCGGCGGGCGGTCCGCTTCGGCTACGCCGCTTACACAGGTGCAACCAGGCCGCCCACCCTCCGCATCATCGAGCCCGGTCTGCTCTTCGAGTACCGCAACCGCTGGTACCTTGACGGCTGGGACACCGAAAAAGCAGGCATCCGCACCTTCGGACTCGACCGCATGACCGACCTCCGCCTCACCGAAAACCCCATCGTCACCGACCGCACCGCCGCCTACAAAAATCTTCGTCGCCACGTTATCGGCGTCACCTGTCCCGATGGGGCCGTGCCCGAGCGCGTGGTGTTGCGGTTCAGTGCGTTGCAGCGTAGCTATGTGCAATCGTTACCGCTGCATGGTAGTCAGCGGGTGCTTCCTGGGGAGGGGGAGTTTGAGCTGCGTGTGGTACTAAACCCGGAGTTGGAGAAGGAACTTCTGAGTTTTGGGGAAGCGGTGGAGGTACTGGAACCAACTTCGTTGCGCGAGCGGATTGCGGCGCGAATAAAAAGGCACAACCTCACTTACCTTTCTTGACTTCGTTTGATATAATCCCGAGACTACACCACTTTTTGGCGAACTCGGTACTTTCCTTTGTCTCATTCAACCTGAAAACAACATGAGAATACAACTGCAATTGAGTTCAAATACTGAGCCCGTGCCCTACAACCATTTGCACAATCTGACAGGCGCAATCCATAAATGGCTAGGCGACAATACGGCGCACGACGGTCTGAGTTTGTACAGTTTCGGTTGGCTAAGGGGTGGACAGCCTAAGAGAGGATCGCTTCATTTTCCAAGCGGAGCCGCTTGGAATATATCCTTTCACGACGACGAGCTGGCTCGGCAACTAATAAAAGGCATCATGGCAGACCCGTCCATCGCATACGGGATGACCGTCCAAGAGGTACGAGAAATCGCCCCGCCCACTTTTAAGGAGCAGCATATTTTCGCCACCGATGGCTCGGCGGTGCTGGCACGGCGTAAGCGAGAGGACGGTAGCCGCGAGTACCTGCTTTGGGATTCTCTGGCGGCCAACGAAGTACTGACTCATCTTCTACGTAAAAAATTAGAGATAGCAGGATTCAGCGGCGAGAACCTTAATGCTCGAGTGGCTTTCGATCGCGCCTATGCTCGGCCACGGCCTCGCATGGCGACGATCAAGGGGATTAAACATAAGGGCAGCGAGTGTCCGGTCATTGTTGAAGGGACGCCGGAAGCCATTCAATTCGCTTGGTTAGTGGGAGTAGGCGACTTGACGGGTAGTGGTTTCGGTTCCTTACGATAAAACATCAATCATTATGAGCGAACAACTTTTATACATCGTCACCTACACCGGACCTTTTGGCTTCATTAAGCCGTGGACGGCGGTGCGGGACGAACGCACTTTCAGTCAGCAGTTCCTGACACCGAGTATCGTCGAAGGGATAAGGATTAGACTAGGCGTGTCGGCTATTCTCCGCCACAAACTCACTTACGCCAAGATCGACTCTCAACAGGAGCGCACACAATCGCGGGCATTCGCCGAAACGCGCAAGAAAGCAACCCGGGAGCAATCCATCTTGGTGCGGGGGATCATGCTTTATCCCAAATTGACCTTGGCTTTTGCAAACGAAGAAGAAGCCAAGGCAGCGGTGGAAGAGCACATTTGTCTGTGTCGAAACGAAGACATTTTGCTTCCCGACAGCAAAGTGGAGAAGGTTTCCGGGGAGGATTTCGACACTCTTGTAGGATTTGAATTGCTGTTCAAAAAAGATCCGATGGCAATTCTGGTGGGATACGACCGCTACCGCGACAATCAACCTATGTACGGAGTATTGAAAATCACGGGCAACCCTGTGGGTATCGAACCAATCGAATGATGGAGCTCTACGCGAAAAGCCCCGAACAGGGCGGACTTACTTTGCTGGCGCACACGCAACACGTGGCTCAGGTAATCGCTGTAATGGCCGTGCGTCACGGATCCAATCGGCGACTGGCGCGGTTGGGCGCACTCTTACACGACTTAGGCAAAGCTCACGATTATTTCCAGCGTATGGTGAAGGGCGAAGTGGATGAGACTGAACGCATCACTTCCGAGCCACACCGTCACGAGATTTCTTCTCTACTTTTTTTGCCTTTGTTCGACCGTGAGGATTGGCCTACTCTTATAGAAATGGTAGCAGCTCACCATAAATCCGCGTATCAGGATGTGCGAGAGCGGGGGTTGATCGATCTGGTAAAAAGAGACGGTTCTGACACTGTTATCGGCCGTCACGCCGAAAACTGGGCGGAATGGTCAGAAAAAGTGCAGCCTATTGTCGAGCACCGGGATTTTAAAGTGAAGTTTCGCTCCATCTCCATTGAAGAGGCTACCGAGGCTTTGGATTTTGCATACCAATATTGCCGTAAAAGACCCTACGGCTGGTCGAAGTGGCGAGGCTTGCTCATGGCAGCGGACCATTTTGCATCGGAATACATGGATAAGGCCGCACCATTAATCAAGCGATTTTATCGTGAACCAAACCTTGACTACTACAACCGCACCTCCGATTTGCATCCGCTCTCGCTCATGCGGGCCGATGTTCGTATTCGCCATACGCTGGTGATCGCACCTACTGGCGCGGGAAAGACCGACTTTTTGTTGCGTCGCTGCCGGGGGCGCGTAGTGTACACACTACCTTTCCAGGCTTCGATTAACGCCATGTTTGTCCGTATCGACGAGAACCTGAATGGTAAAGGTGACTCACGATTACCCAAAGATCAGCAAACCGATGTGCGACGGGCACACGCGGCTTCCAAGATTGAGATTCGCGATGAAAAAGGTAAGAAAGTGGAAGAAGAAATTTCGTTGCAGCGCAACCCCGGCGCGAGTGTAAAGATTACCACGCCGCACCAGATTGCTTCCATAGTCTTTGGTATCAGTGGCCACGAAGCCACCAAGCTAGATCTCAGAAACTGTGACGTGATTCTGGACGAAGTCCACGTGTACGATGACATGGCGCAAGCCATGACAATCGCGATAGTCAAAGCACTGGTCGAGTTGAATTGCCGCGTTCATATCGGTACTGCTACTATACCTACGTCCCTTGCCAACGAACTCATCCAGGCGTTGGGCGGAAGTCGGCGGGTGCATCGAGTGCAGTTCAAAAAGAGAGCTTTGGGAAAATTCAACCGCCACCAAGTCCAAAAAATAAAAGACGAGGTAGAAGCGCGCGAAACTGTAAAGATGGCTATTGCCGAGGGCGAGAAAGTACTGTTCGTCGGCAACCGGGTGGCGACCGCTCAGCAGCGTTACGAATGGGCGCGGGAAGAATTTCCGAATCTGAAAATACTACTGGTTCACAGCCGCTTTCGTCGTGGCGATCGCGCCAAACTGGAAGCAAAAATCAGCGAGTTCGATAAAGGTACCGGGCCATGCCTAGTGATTGCAACGCAAGTAGTGGAGGTAAGCCTGGACATTTCGTTCGACCGCTTGATAACCGATGCGGCCCCGCTGGATAGTTTGGTGCAGCGCTTCGGCCGGGTCAACCGCCGCCGCACGTACGAAACCATCGGCAAGTACCGTCCGGTCCATGTGATTGCGCCCTCCGAAACAGATAAGGATATTTTGCCCTACAACCCCGACGTCGTAAGGCGTAGCTACAATTTGCTGCCTAACGGGTTATTGCACGAAAGCCATTTGCAGGAATTGATAGACCAAGTGTATGGTGAGGTCGCTATTCCTTCCATCGATGTGCATTTGACCTCGGGGCAAGCCCCATTGCGCGAATTGTGCCATCGACCGAAGTCAGTGCTGATCGACGCCCTGGAAATTGAAGGGGCGGTTTGCATTCGCAAATCAGACTACGATACTTACGTCAATAATTACGGCGAGAAACGCCAAAATCTGGAAATTCCGGTGCCGTGGCGGTCACTTGCGCCCTATGCTAAAACGTGGCCGAGGGTGGAGACAGGTAGCTATCCCACCGTTATTCCTGACAAATATTATGACCCTTTGCTAGGTCTTGTTCTGAAATCGCCCGGTGCAAACGCCGCCACTCCATCTATCACCAACCGAATGATCTGAGATATGTACACAGCTTACATTGGTAAAAGGCTAATCGAGTTGGTCAACCAGCGAGAGGGAAAGGAACGCTCCGCTCAGGAATTTTTTGACGAAGTGTACATCCCGCTGTTCTTCATGGACACGCGGTATTTGCAACACGTCAACAACTCCAAGTTCGACCAGGCTTACAAGCAAAAGAAAAAAACGCCGCTGACTACGGAAGTACTGGCAAATGCCTTGAACGGTCAGCACGAAAAGATACTGACCGATGCGCCCGATGGCTCTTTTTTCCTGGGCGGCGCGGCGGCGGAAGCATCGGCAGGTACTTCGGGTCAGGTCACAGATTTGGCACTACCTATCACGGAGCACGAAGTGTATGCTTCCTGGGTTGGCGCGGCAATGGGCGTTGGCGTTAGCGGCGGACTCAACATTCTGTTTGATTCGGACGAGGTTCTATTGGCTTTATACGACGGCTGGTATCGATACCGGGAGTATTTGACCCAGACGCCCAATCTTAAAGCGCACCAGGTAAATACCTGGAACGGCTACTGGCTAACCAACGTATTCGACAGTCTTTTTGACGAGCAATACCCCTTTGCCAATAAAACGCCCAGTATTAAGACTGACGAAAAAAAGGGAACGGCCAGCATCGAAACCACCTCTTGGGTAAAGGTGATCCTTGCTCTGGCCGAACAAATGCCGAATCAGCCGCTCAACACCTACGTGTATGCTTTGAGTCAGATGAACACGACGGTTGGGTTCGTTTCGGTCGAGCTTCCTGCCGTGCAATCTTTGAAAGGATTGTATCAACAGATCAGTCGCGATTCCGGGGTACTGCCGACAGCATCTCTGGACACACTCTACGATACTGCTCTGGGTTTCCAGAGAGCGTGTGAATTGGGCAAGATTGGTATTCCGGCTTTGGAACCACGACAACTACGAGAGTATATGCCCGGACGTGGTAAGAACAAAGCTTTCAAACCACCCAAGGACAAAGACGACCCTATCATTATCACCTACAACATTTACCAAACCTGGATTATCGCTATGCTGAACAACCAACAATTGATCGATACGACCACGAAAGTAGCGTCGGTACTGAATGAATTTGCCAATCAGGGAGAACGAGGCAAAAAAATCAACAGCAACGCCGTCGATAAACTACTGGACGCAAAAAACCGCCGTGAATTCATTGAAAAACTGGCTGATTTTATCAAGAATGACGAAGGGAATGCCACTAGTTTCGACGAGCTGGGTAACACGATCATTCTCATGCCCGCAACCGACTTTCCACTGTTTATGGCTTTGCTCAAACTCAAATACGCCGTTGCCAAATCAAAATAATTCATCCAACCTTTTAACACAAATACCTCATGAAATCCTACCTGTATCTACGTGGACTGAAAGCTGCTGAACACACTGTTTTCACCGTTCAAGATGGTCAGAAGACCTATTATGATCCGATTCACAACCGCCGTGTCGCTTATTCGAGCGGGCAACAAGTCAAGCGTTCGGTACTTGATTTCCTGGCCGAACAACTGGATGAGCCACGTGCGCCCATCACCTTCAACTACGAGATCGACAAGAAGAACGAACTCAGCAATAAAGAGCCTTGGTCACCTTGCGACCCTACATACGCCGACCAACTCATCGGCGGCTGGATGCGCGCCCGGCCTGGTGTCGTGACGTTGAAACGGCGTAGCCCTTTATCGATTTCAGCGATGCGCGCTTTGCATCCGCTGCTGGTTAGTATGACTTCGGAAAACCTAACGTTCGACCGTAGCGACAAACCGGAGAATAACCCGGTTCGGGTATTGAACGCCGCTGGCGAAGAACTCTCTGGTGAGCAAATCGAAGAGTACCTAGACAGCAAACAACGTACCCTGCCGCGCCGCCACTGGATACCTGAAAATGCTCGTACCACGGGTCTATTTGTCTATGATATTGCCATCGACCGCTCCCGTTTGTTTAGCGTATCAGTCAACCAACACGAACCAGAGTTGACCAAAGACACGCTGGAATCTCTGAAAGCAGACGGCTGGGTACCATCCGCCGATGGCGAGCGACTGATTTGCCCCGCCGAGCGCCGCGAACAACTTGTTCCGGCACTCGCTAAGTCGCTGGTCGATTGGCACATTACTAGCAACCAATCCCGAACGTACAGCCCACAAACGACGCTGGCTTTAGCGATTAGCGAAAACGCCAGTCTGATCGCCGCCGCCATCCGTGCCGACCTGAATGAAGAAGATATGAAGCGGGCTGATCCCGTGGTCGAGACGTTCCAGGGCGTGGATACTTTCGTCTCTCTGGCGTGCAAAGGTCACGTGCGGGGCGTCGTTGGAGCGGCCGACGCACTGGCTCAGGCTGAAGCAAAAATCATTGAACTATTATCTGAGTACGACTACGAGGGATGAGTTCTATCACCTCCCTCCGCATCGGCGGTATGCTCGTCGGCTACCACCGCCTTTGCCCGCGCAAGGCGTGGTGGTCGCTGCGGGGCATCGCGATGGAGCAGGAATCCGACACCGTGGCGCTGGGGCGACTGCTCGACCAAGCTGCCTACGCGCGGGACGACAAGCATTTGCAAATTGAGGCCGAGGCCCCGGACGGTACACCGCTGATCGGCAAAATCGACCGCGCCAAGCTACGAGAAGGTGTGTTGCACGAAACCAAAAAGGGCCGTTCCTGTGAGGACGCACACCGCTGGCAGGTGCGATTTTACCTGTGGCTGCTGCACCGCAACGGCGTAGCCCGCGCCGACGGCTCACCCTTCTTGGGCCAGCTCGACTACCCGCTACTACGCCGCACCGAAACCGTTACACTCGAAGCCGAACACCTCGCCGAACTCGAACGCACCGTAACCGCCATACGCCAACTCGCCACCCAAGAAACCCCACCGCCAGTGCTCACCAAAAGAACCTTCTGCAAAAAATGCGCCTTCGAGGAGTTGTGCTACGGGTGAGGTCGGTGACTAAATATTCACTGACCGTGGGCTGACGCGCAATATTCACCCGTCCATCACGAAGTCCCTCACTCATTCAAAATTAAACAATGAAACGCCCCTACTACCTCTTTTCAAGCGGACGACTCAAACGTCAGCACAACACTCTCGCTCTGGAAAAAACCAGCGGTGAGCGGATTCCCGACGATGCGACGGGCGACGAGGGCCTGCCTTCTGCCGCGCCCGACGGGCCGCGTACGCCGTTTCCGGTCGAGAGCGTGGACAGTCTGTTCTTGTTTGGGGAAGTGGACATCAACTCCAAGCTCATCACTTTTCTGGGGCAGCAGGGCATTCCGGCGTTTTTCTACGACTACTACGGTAACTACACCGCCACGATTTATCCGCGCGAAAGTCAGCTTTCGGGGCGACTGCGGGTGCAGCAGGCGCGGCACTACCTTAGCCCCAAAAAGCGGCTCGTGCTGGCGCGGGCTTTTGTGGAGGCGGCATTATTCAACATCGAGCGCGTCATCAAGTACTACCAGCCCCGGCTCGAAGGCGAAGCGCAGGCCAGTGTGCAGGCTACCCTCGCCGCCCTCGTGCGTGACCGTGCCGCCCTGCCGCTCACGACCGACATCCTAACGTTGATGGCAGTCGAAGGCCGCATCCGCGATCGTTACTACCAACTGTGGCCGCACTTTCTGGGACCGGAGGTAGCGGCGCGTTTCCCGTTTAACAAACGCGAACGCCGCCCGCCCTCTAACGAACTGAACGCGCTGATTTCGTTTGGCAACTCACTTTGTTACAGTACCGTCGTGCGACAAATCTATCGCACGGCCCTCGACCCGACGGTGGCTTTCCTGCACGAACCCGGTGACCGCCGCTTTTCGCTCTCGCTCGACATCGCCGAAATTTTCAAACCGCTGCTCGTGGACCGCGCCATTTTCCGGCTCCTCAAAACGGGCGAAATCGGCCCGAAGCATTTCGAGAAACATCTCGGCGGCTGCTACCTTTCCGAAGCCGGGCGCAAAATCTTCGTGCAGCATTGGGACGAGCGCCTGAGCCAAACCGTACAGCACCGCACCCTCGACCGCAAAGTGTCGTACGAACGCCTCATTCGGCTGGAGTGCTATAAGCTCATTCGCCACTTTTCCGATCCCAAAGGCGAGGCATACCAGGGATTGCATATGTGGTGGTAGCCCTTCGACCTCTGGGCGGCCCCGTCCGCTCGGGCTGAGGAAGAAAGGAAAAGTACGAAACCTCTCGGCGAAACTGTTCCTTGACGTGTTGTGAACATGAAACAAAAGTGGCTTGGAAGCTGTCAGGAAGCGAGGCTAAACGAATCAACCAATAAACATTCTCCTTATGCCTTACTTCGTGGCCGTGTACGATGTGAATCAAAAGCGAGTGGGCAAGATGCTCAAACTCTTCCGCCGGTACCTGACCTGGATTCAGAATTCAGTCTTCGAGGGCGAGTTGACGCCTGCCCAGTTCAAGACGTTGCAGCAAGAGGCCGACCAACTAATGCAGGAGGGCGATGGTGTGGTATTCTACCAACTTCGGGATGAACGCTACCTGGACCGCATCGCGCTTGGCAAGGAGAAGGCCGAGCGCTCACGTTTCCTTTGAGTTGCACAAAACCCGAGTCGTCGGACTGTATACCAAGCTTGTACAGGCGCGGGTTTCGGTAGCATCCGACGTTTCGATTTGCCTCGATTTTCTCAAAAAAGGCGCTGAAACGCTCAGAAGCGCGAGTCGTCAGCCTACGGGGTTTCTAACACTACCGGCGGCTGACGATTTATTTTTGCATTTCCAGTATAAAAAATCTTAGTACCGCCACAGAAAGGCTATTTTTGCGGCGGGCTTCAATCTGACCTTATTGGTATTGAGACATATGTCTCGCACGCCAGCGGTTACCTGCAGCGCATCAAGCTTCAATCTGACCTTATTGGTATTGAAATCTAACACCGCCGGCCAGTATGCGAGCGACGATCAGCTTCAATCTGACCTTATTGGTATTGAGATGGGTTAGAATGGTCCATAGTATTTCCACATTTCAAGCGCTTCAATCTGACCTTATTGGTATTGAGACAGGTGTGAATCAATACCAGCTCGAAGCTCGGTCCCGGCTTCAATCTGACCTTATTGGTATTGAGATTGGGGCCGACGCGACCTGGTGGCGAACTCCCGAAATTGGCTTCAATCTGACCTTATTGGTATTGAAATCACGTAGACACATACTTGCTTCTCTCGCCCAAACAACCCACGCTTCAATCTGACCTTATTGGTATTGAGATGTTATGGTTCCGCTCATCGGGCAGCAGTTCGCTTACGCTTCAATCTGACCTTATTGGTATTGAAATGTAGTAAACGGGCAGCCACAAGACGCTTGCCTGTCCCGCGCTTCAATCTGACCTTATTGGTATTGAAATATGTGAATCATAGTTCTTCCAATTCCTCAATTCCAGCGCTTCAATCTGACCTTATTGGTATTGAAATCTCATGGCAAGTGCGATATGTTAGCAGCCCTTTGTCTGCGCTTCAATCTGACCTTATTGGTATTGAAATCGATTTTCGCCAGAGCCAGTCGAGGCCCATCGCTTCCGGCTTCAATCTGACCTTATTGGTATTGAAATCGCGGAACTGGAAGGCCTGCGCCGCGATGCGACTGGCTTCAATCTGACCTTATTGGTATTGAAACTAATGAATTCTCATTCAATAGGCAACCTTTAACTGGTGGGCTTCAATCTGACCTTATTGGTATTGAAATTGCGCACCATTTCCTTTTCCATCGATTCGTAGGCTTCAATCTGACCTTATTGGTATTGAAATTGCGGAGGAGGCCCTCGGCCACCTGACACGACAACTTAGCTTCAATCTGACCTTATTGGTATTGAAATTTAGATCCCTAGGCGTCTTCCAGCCCTGTCGACCTCGCTTCAATCTGACCTTATTGGTATTGAAATAAATTGAACAAGACGACGCGTGGACGCCTCTTCCCGCTTCAATCTGACCTTATTGGTATTGAAATACATCGAAAACGCCTTCAATACCGACGGCACGTACTGCTTCAATCTGACCTTATTGGTATTGAAATTGATACTGGCGATGGCTACGATAAGCCCGCGCTTCGCTTCAATCTGACCTTATTGGTATTGAAATACGAACACGTTGACGGCGGGTTTTGGCCCTTGTCCGGCTTCAATCTGACCTTATTGGTATTGAAATCTTACGGAATAGTCGCATTTGTAAAAGTGCGCAATGCTAAGGCTTCAATCTGACCTTATTGGTATTGAAATATTATCTGGCAGCGGGCGGCGCTGAGCTTCCTGACGCTTCAATCTGACCTTATTGGTATTGAAATAAGACAAGGGACTTGCGATCCGGCCCGGACAGTTGGAGCTTCAATCTGACCTTATTGGTATTGAAATTCAGGGCGTCGGAGCCGTCGCGGCTCGGCAAGGTAAGTGCTTCAATCTGACCTTATTGGTATTGAAATATATGAGTCAGCATAAGCCTGTGGTTTCTTCAACGTGTGCTTCAATCTGACCTTATTGGTATTGAAATTCGAAAAATACGTGTCACCACCAGCTTGTCGCCCTGCTTCAATCTGACCTTATTGGTATTGAAATAAGCGATGGCTGGAACCATCACATCGATGGCGTTGTCAACAGGCTTCAATCTGACCTTATTGGTATTGAAATTCCGCAGCACCACGCTGCACCGGCATCGACTGTTGCGAAGCTTCAATCTGACCTTATTGGTATTGAAATCTGACTATCTTGGACACCGTGGTACGGTGGATGCCTACGCTTCAATCTGACCTTATTGGTATTGAAATATCGTCTGGGGCGTGGCCTGCGCACTAGCTGACGTTGCTTCAATCTGACCTTATTGGTATTGAAATCCGAGCTATCGGCAAGTTTCCGGGCGGTTACGAGATTGCTTCAATCTGACCTTATTGGTATTGAAATCGTGATGCCGAGCACGCAAGGAGCCAAGATCCAGGTCGTCAAGCTTCAATCTGACCTTATTGGTATTGAAATGTAAGTTCGTTGAGTCTTACGTGGGAGGTTCAAGCACGGCTTCAATCTGACCTTATTGGTATTGAAACTTCAGGTAATCGACAGCCAGCGCGGCACTCGTAGCCGGCGCTTCAATCTGACCTTATAGGTATTGAAACAAGGGCCGCTGCACCGGGCTAGGCCTTCGGCAGTTCGGCTTCAATCTGACCTTATAGGTATTGAAACCTGAGCTTCTGGTCTATGCGGTTGTGCTGTCCGAAAGCTTCAATCTGACCTTATAGGTATTGAAACCCATCAGCGTCAACCACGCCATGCGCTCGGGCACGGCTTCAATCTGACCTTATAGGTATTGAAACTAGGTCCGGTCGCGCCGGTCGCTCCGGTTGCGCCGGGCTTCAATCTGACCTTATAGGTATTGAAATCATGCACTGCGACGCCGGGTTCCGATCCGTTCCAATAGCTTCAATCTGACCTTATAGGTATTGAAATCAAACATCTCCGCCTCCATCTCGGAATACTCCCACGCTTCAATCTGACCTTATAGGTATTGAAACTTATTACGCCGGTCGGCGTGGGCGAGGTATTTGTTTTGCTTCAATCTGACCTTATAGGTATTGAAACTTAAGCCTATACTTACTTATTATCGAATTTACGCCAAGCTTCAATCTGACCTTATAGGTATTGAAATATGTAACGCTGACCAACGAACAGCGGGAAACCGCGATGCTTCAATCTGACCTTATAGGTATTGAAACTTTTTCCATCGTACTCAAAAGACTCGGGGATTCTCAGCTTCAATCTGACCTTATAGGTATTGAAACACAACTCTTATTCTCACGTAAAATGAAACTAGACGATGCTTCAATCTGACCTTATAGGTATTGAA
Source organism: uncultured Cytophagales bacterium (assembly GCA_963803495.1). Classification (GTDB taxonomy): domain Bacteria; phylum Bacteroidota; class Bacteroidia; order Cytophagales; family Spirosomataceae; genus Persicitalea. Next base: position 3,229,819 of record CAWDMP010000002.1, on the reverse strand, counting down.
ACTAGACCCTTGCCCGCCTTCCGTCCGCTCATTTCGAGCTTCAATCTGACCTTATAGGTATTGAAACGAGGCGGCGGCCCAAACCTACAAGCTCAAAGCTGGAAGGCTTCAATCTGACCTTATAGGTATTGAAACCTTCTCCACCTATTTCACCTACGAAGATAAGCGGAAGAGCTTCAATCTGACCTTATAGGTATTGCAACCTCGTAGACGACAGGATCGCCGGGCGGTAACCACTTGCTTCAATCTGACCTTATAGGTATTGAAACTGGTTACCAATACGTTTGTCATGTTTTTTGTACCAGGCTTCAATCTGACCTTATAGGTATTGAAACGACTGAAGCAATGCGGCATTAGCCGCTACGGTAGACTGCCTGGCTTCAATCTGACCTTATAGGTATTGAAACTCTGAATTCTGCCTGCGTCGTTAATCTCCTCTGCCAGCTTCAATCTGACCTTATAGGTATTGAAACTTACAGCTGGGGCTGGGGCATCACCGGGATTCGCGTGCTTCAATCTGACCTTATTGGTATTGAAATATGACAGAAGGTGGAGAGCAGCTTTTTGACGTAAGGAGCTTCAATCTGACCTTATTGGTATTGAAATTTGTACACCTTACCCGCTAAAAATCTCGTCCAAATCGCTTCAATCTGACCTTATTGGTATTGAAATTACAAACCCCAGGGCCAACTTCGGAAACATTCACAGAGCTTCAATCTGACCCTATTGGTATTGAAACGGCGGGGCCTGGCAGTACTGGACACCGGTAGGAGGCCTTGGATCTGACCTTACTGGTATTGAATAATCGTTACTTCCAGCAGTTTTCGTTAATCGGTCCCCGACCCTAACAGGATCTCGCGGTTGACACCGCCGCGAAAAACCGGGTAAGCGCTTTCGTACAAGGAGGTAAGGGTAAAAAACAGCGACCCACTACTTCTTACCCAAAACCATTTTCCCAAATCTCCCTTGAAAAAAATTATCGTCATCGGCAGTGCCAATACCGACATGGTCGTGCAGTCGGAGCGGCTACCCGGACCGGGCGAAACCGTACTGGGTGGTTCGTTTTTGATGAATCCGGGGGGGAAAGGAGCCAATCAGGCCGTTGCGGCGCAGCGGCTGGGCGGACAGGTGGTTTTTGTGGCCAAAGTCGGCGACGACGCGCTGGGACAAGCGGCGCGGCAGGGCTTCCAGGCCGACGGGATCGACACGGAATTTGTGTACCAGGATGCCGATGCACCCTCGGGCGTGGCGCTCATCGGCGTCGATGCAAATGGCGAGAACGCCATCATGGTAGCCCCCGGCGCCAACGCCAACCTCTCTGGCGCCGAGGTAGCCGACGCACTGGCGAAACACCGCACATCCGAATGGGTACTTCTGCAACTCGAAATTTCCCTCGAAACCGTCGAGGCTAGTATCAGGGAAAGTACCCGGCGGGGCATGAAGGTAATACTGAATCCCGCGCCTGCCCAGCCGCTTGGCGACGAAATCCTGCAAAACGTGTACCTCATCACGCCCAACGAAACGGAGGTCGAACTACTCACCGGCATCGCCGTAACCGACCGCGACTCGGCGCGCCGCGCGGCCGAAGTACTTCATGCCAGGGGCGTCGAAAACGTCATCGTCACGATGGGCGCGCAGGGCGCATTCTTTCATAACGCTACCCAGGAAATGATGGTACCGGCCTCAAAGGTCGCGGTAGTAGACACCACGGCGGCGGGCGACGTGTTCAACGGTGCGATGCTCGTGGCGCTATCGGAGCAAATGCCGCTACCCAACGCACTGGCGTTCGCTTGCCAGGCGGCGGCGCTGTCGGTGTCGCGGCTCGGAGCGCAGGCTTCGGTACCTACACGCGCCGAAGTAGACGCGGCGCTGTCGCCAGCTTAGTACCTACCTAACTTTTCCCTAAAAAAGCCCTCATGTACATCATCGAAAGCTACCCGATTGCGATTGTTTTCTGCTTCGTCACGATGCTCTGCTGGGGCTCGTGGGCCAATACCCAAAAACTCGCCGCCGATACCTGGCGCTTCGAGCTTTTCTACTGGGACTACGTCATCGGCATCGTGCTGATGGCCCTGCTGTTTGCGCTCACGCTGGGTAGCCTGGGCGCGGGCGGACGGAGTTTTGCCGAGGATCTGAGCCAAGCCTCCCTGAACAGCCTGTGGTCGGCAATGCTTGGCGGCATTATTTTCAACGCGGCCAACATTTTGCTGGTCGCGGCTATCGCCATCGCGGGCATGTCGGTGGCCTTTCCGGTAGGCATCGGGCTGGCGCTGGTCATCGGCGTGGTGGTCAACTACCTGGAACAACCCGTGGGCGATTCCACGCTGCTGTTTTTGGGCGTGGCGCTGGTAGCGGCGGCTATTTTGCTCAATGCTTTCGCCTACCGAGCCGCCGCCCGCCACCGGCAGGGCGTTTCGACGCGCGGACTACTGCTATCGCTGATCGCGGGAGTGTTGATGGGGTATTTCTACAAGTACGTGGCCGCTTCGATGTTCACCGATTTCAAGGTACCCGAGCCGGGTAAGCTGAGTCCCTACACGGCAGTGGTCGTGTTTAGCTTCGGGATTTTACTCAGCAATTTCGTCTTCAACTCGCTGCTGATGCGGCGGCCGTTCAAAGGTACCCCGGTGTACTACCGCGAGTACTTCGGCGGTAGTAGCCGCAACCACCTGATCGGCATTCTGGGCGGGGCGATCTGGTGCGTGGGGATGGCGTTCAGCATCATCGCTTCGGGCGAGGCGGGCGCGGCCATTTCGTACGGCCTGGGTCAGGGCGCTACGGTGGTGGCGGCGTTGTGGGGGATTTATGTCTGGAAAGAATTCAAGGACTCACCCAAGTCCACGGGTATGATTCTGAATCTCATGCTGCTGTGCTACGTAGTGGGGCTGGGGTTGATCATCGCGGCGAGGTGAGTTTTGGAGGGAGGAAAGGTGCAGAGTTCCAAAGCGACAAAGCGACAAAGCGACAAATTTTTGAACTCTAGTCAAGAAGCATTTTTGCTTTCGTTTCTATTTTAAAATGTAAATTCTCAAAATCAGAATTTCAAATAAACGAAAACCTAACTTCATCTATGAAATATCGACGAGACTATTTTTCCTCTCATCTTTTCCTCCATCCTCCTTTTCTCCTCTTCCCTTTTTGCCCAAAAGCCCGTCGACCTTATTCTGGATACCGACATCGGGCCCGACTACGACGATGTGGGTGCGATGGCAGTACTGCACACGCTGGCCGATAGCGGGCAGGTGACGATTCTGGCGACGGTGGCTTCCAACCAGTCGCCTTACATTGCCGCTACGCTCAGTGCGCTGAATACCTACTTCGGCCGTCCTGATATTCCGGTGGGCGTAGTGCGGGGCCGGGGCGTGAAGTTGCTGGCCAGCCAAAAGTGGGACTCGCTGCTGGTGGCGAAGTACCCGCATAAAATCAAGAACAACGAGCAGGCTGAGGATGCCCTCACGCTCTATCGCCGGATTTTGACCAGTCAGCCCGACAACAGCGTGACGATCGTGACGGTGGGATTCATGACCAATATGGCCGATTTGCTCATCTCCAAACCCGACCAGTACTCACCGCTCAGTGGCCGCGATTTGATCAAAAAGAAAGTCGTCAAATTGGTAAGCATGGCGGGGCGATTTCCCGGCGAGTCGGGAGTTTAACGTCGATCGCGACCCGGTTTCGTCCAAAATCACGTTCGACGGCTGGCCCACGCCCATCATTTTCAGTAATTTCGAAATCGGCAGCCGGGTACATACCGGATTACCCCTGACCCAGAACGACCAGATCGAGAACTCGCCCGTCAAGGATGTCTACGCGCACAGTATCCCGCTGAACGAGCAGGACGCCGACGGCCGCATGAGCTGGGACCAAACCGCCGTGCTTGTCGCGATCAAGGGCCCGGAAAAGTACTACGATTTGGAAGAGGGCCGCTTCATCGCCCGCGACAACGGCGTCAGCGATTGGGATCCGGCGGGGAAGGGTCATTTCAGGTTGGTGGAAAAAATGCCCGTGCCGGAAGTGGAGCGGGTACTGGAAGCGCTGATGGCGCGGTAGGGGGTCGCCCACTTTTGCGCTCCAACCCAAAATCCCCTAACTTCCCGCCCCAAAACAAACTACCCTCAAAAAATGAAGAAATTCCTCCTTTGGACGGCGGCCCTCGTCGGCCTGCTGGTCCTGGTTTACGCCGCCGGGCCCGATGTGCCCGACGCCACGCTCGACCCAACCCCGCCCGCCGTACCGCAGAACCTGGCCGAGCTGGAAGCCGAAATCGACAGCATCGAAGGTACCACGCCCGTCCTCAAACCCAACAACGAGGCCCGGATCGTGTGGGCCGATACCGCCAACAAGCAGAAAACGCCGTACAGCATCGTTTACATCCATGGCTTCGGGGCAAGCCAGGCCGAGGGCGACCCGGTACACCGCAACCTGGCGAAGCGCTTCGGGGCCAACCTGTACCTGGCCCGCCTGCATGACGCGGGCATCGCCGACCCCAACGCCTTCGACGACCTGACGACCGAAAATTTCGTGGCCGGAGCCAAGCGCGCCCTGGCCATTGGCCGCGCCATCGGCGACAGCGTGATCGTGATCGGTACCTCGGCGGGCGGACTGCTGACAGTGTACCTGGCGGCTCATAATCCCGATCTGAAAGGCATCGTGCTCTACTCGCCCTGCATGGCGATTGCCAATCCGGCCATGAAGCTGGCTACGCGTCCCTGGGGCCGTCAGATTCTGGATGCCGCTGTGGGCGAGCACCGCGTAAGCACCGATTCGAGCGAACGCGCCAACTACTGGCTCCAAAGCTATAGCAGCAACGGCCTGATGACGCTGCAGCAAACCGTCGACGCCGTGTCGCGGCCCGATGTGTACGCGCGGGTAACGGTACCTGCCTTTGTGGGTTACTACTACAAAAATGAGAAGGAGCAGGACCAGGTCGTTTCCGTGGCGGCGATTCAGGATATGTTCCCAAAGCTCGGCACGCCCGATGCCCTGAAAGTGGAGCGCGCCTTTCCCCGACGCGGGCGACCACGTGATCGCCTCGCATTTTACGTCGCAGGACTGGCGCGGTGTGCAGCACGCGACTGAGGATTTTTTTGAAAAGGTATTGATGATAAAGCCCGTCGCGCCGGTGGAGTGAATAGTGAGGGCATCGACCTGAAAAAATCCGTTACTTTGTATTTTTAAAAACACTACCTAGAAAAAACTATGGCTTACGGTTTATTAGCAGGAAAAAGAGGCATCATATCCGGTGCTTTGGACGAAAACTCCATCGCCTGGAAAGTGGCTTTGAAGGCCAAAGAAGAAGGCGCGACCTTCACGCTCACCAATGCGCCGATCGCGATGCGCATGGGGGCCATCAACGAATTGGCCGAAATGTGCGACGCCAAGATATTCCCGGCCGACGCCACGGTGGTGGAAGATCTGGAAAAAATGTACACCGACTCGATGGACGCGCTTGGCGGCAAGGTCGATTTCGTGCTGCACTCGATCGGGATGAGCCCCAACGTGCGCAAGGGCCGCGAGTACAACAACCTCAACTACGACTGGTACATGAAAAGCGTGGACGTGTCGGCGATGTCGCTGCACAAGTTCCTGCAAACGGCCGAAAAACTCGACGCCATCGCGGAGTGGGGTTCTGTGGTCGCGCTGTCGTACATCGCCGCGCAGCGGGCGTTTCCGTTTTACAACGACATGGCCGATGCCAAGGCCATCCTGGAAAGCATCGCCCGCAGCTACGGCTACCGCTACGCCAAAACCAAAAAGGTACGTGTGAATACCATCTCGCAATCGCCTACGCCCACCACGGCGGGCACCGGCATCGGTGGTTTCGATTCGTTCTTCGAGTTTGCCGACAAGATGAGTCCGCTCGGCAATGCCACCGCCAACGATTGCGCCAACTACGTCATCACGCTCTTTTCGGACCTTACCCGCATGGTCACGATGCAAAACCTTTTCCACGATGGCGGGTACTCCACGACCGGTATTTCGGAGGAGTTGATGGACATGATTCAGGGGAAGTAATTGTTGTTTATTTGTTGATGCGTTTATTTGTTTAGCTACTTACTTTGTCCTCTAAGAACACTCGAAAGAGCCTCAGAGAGGCGTGAGGTTTGTAGCAAACAAAGTCCACCGTCTAAATCGAAGTTTCGGAGAAGCGCAACGTTTTTACCTCGAAACGCGAAAAGGTCCCGTCGAACGATGGGACCTTTTCTTTTGAACTGTCGATGACGCGCGATAAAAAACGCACTTTATTCCATCTCTTTTCGCGCGCTCAGGTACCCCTTGATGACGGTGAAGGTCGTGACGGCCAGGAAGAACAGCACGATGTACTGCACGTAGTCCACGATGCCGGGAAAGCGCTCGCCGAAGAGGAAACCGCCACCCGTGAGCGCCAGAATCCAGATCATCCCACCCACGACATTGTAGGTCATGAAGCTGGGCCAGCGCATCCTGACCAATCCCGCGATGATCGGGGCAAAGGTGCGCACAATGGGCAGGAAACGGCTGATGATCAAGGCCCGGCTGCCGTACTTGTTGAAGTACTTGCGGGTGGTTTCGATGTGTTTTTTCTTGAAAAATAAAGAATCCTTGCGGGTTTCGAGCTTTTCCCCAAAGAACCGCCCGAACAGGTACCCCACGAGTGAGCCGAGGATGGCGGCAGCAATCATGCTCGTGAGCAGCAACGAGATCGGCACGTCCAGCGTTTTGGTGCCGCAGAAACACGCCCGCCAGAAACACCAGGTAGTCGCCCGGCAGGAAGAAGGCGAAGAAAAGGCCGTTTTCGGCAAAAACGATCACCGGATGACGATCAGTCCGCCGGTACGGATTATTTCCTCGGAATTGAGAATATACTGGAAAAACTCGACGATGGCATCCATGTGGTGCGGATAGGTTGATGTTTGCGGACGCTTAAAACTACGCAATTTCCGAAAGTTCGAGCCAGCGCATTTCCATATCCGAAACGCTCGCGTTGATTTCCTCGATCCCCTGACTCCATTCCAGTAGCTCCTCGTGGGTACCACCTTCGGTTAGCTTTTTGAGCAAAGCGGCCTTTTTCTTCTCCATTTTCGGCATATCGGCTTCCAGCGTTTCCATCTCGCGCAGTTCGTTGAAGGAAAGCTTGCGGCCACTACTCTCTACCTTCTTGTCGGCCACTGATTTTTCTTCCACTTTGGCGGGTGCATTTTTGCTTTCGGCCAGGGCGCGTCGCTCCTCGGCTTCCTTTTCTTCCAGCCACAGCCGGTAGTCGGAGTAGTTGCCCTGGAAATCGCGGATGTGGCCATCGCCCTCGAAGACGAACAGGTGATCTACGAGCTGGTCGAGGAAGTACCGGTCGTGCGAAACGATCATCAGGCAGCCCGGAAAATTGCTCAGAAATTCTTCCAGCACGTTCAGGCTACTGATGTCGAGATCGTTGGTGGGCTCGTCAAGAATCAGGAAGTTAGGCTCTTTGAGGAGCATCATCAATAGCTGCAACCGCCGCTTCTCGCCGCCGCTGAGCTTCTCGATGTAGTCGTACTGCTTCTCCGGGGTGAACAAAAACGTTTCCAGCAGTTTCGAAACCATCACCGTCTGGCCGGTACCCAGCCGCACGACTTCCGCCACGTCTTTCACCAGTTCGATGACGCGCTGCCCCGGCAGGTATTCCAGGTCCGACTGGGTGTAGTGCCCAAACTGCACCGTGTCGCCGCGCACGACCTGCCCGTTGTCGGGCCGCACCTCGCCCGTAATCATTTTCAGCAACGTCGTCTTGCCCATGCCGTTCGGCCCGACGATCCCGATGCGGTCGCCTTTGCGGAAGGTGTACACAAAATTATGGATAAGTTCGCGGCCGTCGTAGCCTTTGCCCACGCTCTGCAGCTCGATAATCTTGCTGCCCAGCCGCGTAGCGCGCACGTTGAGCTCCATTTGGTTGTCAAATTTCTTCTGGCTGGCTTTGTCTTTCAGGTCTTCAAAGGCATCCACACGGTACTTGGCCTTGGTGCCCCGCGCCTTGGGCTGCCGCCGGATCCAGTCCAATTCCTTGCGCATGAGGTTGCGCGCCTTGTCGATCTCGGCGGCCTCCACCGCTTCGCGTTCGTACTTTTTTTCCAGGAAATAAGCATAATTGCCCTTGTAAGTATAAGCCGAGCCATGGTCGATTTCGAGCACGTTGTTGCATACCTTGTCCAGGAAGTACCGGTCGTGCGTCACGACGAGCAGCGTGGTATTCTGAGTGTTCAAGTGAATTTCGAGCCACTCGACGGTCGCCAGGTCCAGGTGGTTGGTAGGCTCGTCGAGCAGCAGCAGGTCGGGCTCTTCGAGTAGTACCTTGGCCAGGGCCACGCGCTTGCGCTGCCCGCCCGACAGCGTCCCGAAGCGGGCGTCGACATCGTGAATGCCCAGCCGCCCCAGAATTTCCTTGGCCTTCGCCTCGAAATCCCAGGCTTTCAGCTGGTCCATCTCTTCCAAAATTTCCGTCAGCCCTTCGTTGTCGCCCGTGGCCAAAGCGTGTTCGTAGCGCTTCACGGCGCTGGCCACCAGGTTGGACGACGCAAAGATTACCTCCATGACCGGCAGTTCGTCGTCGAAGTTGGGGCTTTGGTCGAGGTACCCCATCCTGATCTCCCTGCGAAGATTCACCTCACCGCTATCGGGCGGAACGAGGCCGGCCAGGATATTCATGAAGGTCGTCTTGCCAGTGCCGTTGGAGCCAATGAGCGCTACTTTATCGCCCCGGCTCATGCCGAAAGTGATGTTTTTAAACAACCACTTTTCCCCGAACGATTTGGATATATTCTCTGCTGATAGGTAGTTCATGCAATCAAAAATTTCCCGCAAAGGTAGGGCTCGTTTGGGTCAAAACCGGTATTTGAAGATTTAGGCAAAAATTTTAGACTAAAAATGGGTACTTTAGTGATTCTTTAACCTTTAATATTGAGGACAATCCGCTCCGCTTCGTTCTTTTAGCGGTACTAATCGTCCATCAACTACGTTCTGCCAATAAAATTTATGCGCATAAAACATTGCATTGCCGGCCTGTTGCTGCTTACCGTCAGTCAGGCTTTTTCCCAAACCAAACCCGCCGATTATACTCAGAAAATTCCTGGCAGCGATCAGGTATACGACTTGGTAGCCATTCCGGCGGGTGAATTCATGATGGGCAGCCCGGCTTCGGAAGTGGGCCGCCAGGACGACGAAGGACCGCAGCACAAAGTGAAGCTCGACGGGTTTTGGATGGGAAAGCACGAAATAATCTGGGACATCTACGATCTGTTTGCCTTTAAAAGCATGGAAGCCGAAATGGCCAACCGTTTCCCTGACCCCGACATGAGTGTAGCCAAAACCGACGCCAGTACCCGGCCCAGTCCGCCCTACGTGGACATGTCGTTCGGGATGGGGCGCGCGGGCTACCCGGCTATCAACATGACGCGGTACGCCGCCATTCATTTTTGCAAATGGCTATACGACAAGACGGGCGTATTTTACCGCCTTCCTACCGAAGCCGAATGGGAGTACGCCGCGCGAGCGGGTACCACAACCGCCTACTCATTCGGCGACGATGCCTTCAAGTTGGACGAGTACGCCTGGCACCGGGGCAACAGCGACGAAAGCTACAAGGAAATCGGCCTTAAAAAGCCGAACCCCTGGGGCTTGCACGACATACACGGCAACGTGATGGAATGGACCTACGACCAGTACCTGCCCGATTTTTACGAAAAGGAAGCAAATAATGCCGTGGCCAATCCGGTAGCGCCCGTCACCGAGCTGTATCCCAACGCCGTGCGCGGCGGCTCCTGGGACGACGATGCGGTCGTAGCCCGTTCCGCCGCCCGCACGCCCTCCGCGCCCGCCTGGAAGATGCTCGACCCCCAGTTGCCCAAGAGCGAGTGGTGGATGACCAGCGCCTCCTTTCTGGGCTTCCGCCTGGTGCGGCCGTTCAAGACGCCTAGCAAGGAGGAAATAGATGCATACTACAATCCTGAGTTGATCGAGGATTATTGATTTTAAAACTAAACACTTAACCAATCAAAAAATGGAAAATCAAAAACGACGTGAATTCTTAAAGGCTTCCGGGCTCATCGCCGGGGGCGTTGCGCTGGCTCCGTTGTCTTCCTATGGCTTCAATAGCCACGTGGACGACACCATCAAGATCGCCCTGATCGGCTGCGGCGGACGCGGTACCGGTGCTGCTGCCCAAGCGCTCAGCACGAAGCAAAATGTAAAACTGGTAGCGATGGCCGACGCCTTCCGCGATCGGCTCGACACTTCGCTCAAGAGCCTGACGGCCAAGAAATATGCCGATGCCAACGGCAAGGCCGTAGAAGGCAAAATGAAAATCGACGTACCCGATAGCCGTAAATTCGTGGGCTTCGAGGCTTACAAAGAAGCGATTGCGCTGGCCGACGTCGTGATTTTGGCAACGCCTCCCGGCTTCCGGCCGTGGCACTTCGAGGAAGCCATCAAGCAGAATAAGCAGGTTTTTATGGAAAAACCCGTAGCGACCGATGCGCCCGGTATTCGTAAAGTACTGGAAGTGGCAGAGATTGCCAAGAAGAAAAAATTGAACGTAGTGACGGGCCTCCAGCGCCACTACCAGCCCAACTACCGTGAGGCCATCAAGCGCATCGAGGATGGCGCGCTCGGCGACATCGTCGGCGGACAAGTGTATTGGGTGAGCGGCGGCGTGTGGGTGAAAGACCGCATGCCCGATATGACCGAAATGGAGTACCAAATGCGCAACTGGTACTACTTCAACTGGCTGTGCGGCGACCACATCACCGAGCAGCACGTCCACAACATCGACGTCGCCAACTGGGTAAAGAACGACTACCCCGTCGAGATTCAGGGTACCGGTGGCCGCGAGGTGCGCGACGGCAAAAAGTACGGCGAGATATTCGACCACCACTGCATCGACCTGGTGTACGCCGATGGCACGACGATATCGAGCCAGTGCCGACACTACGAAGGTACCTACAGCCGCGTGGACGAAGCATTCGTAGGTACCAAGGGCCGCATCGACAGTTTTGCCAACAACAATACGGTACTGAAAGACTATAAGGGCAAAGAGCTGTACCGGCACAATAGCAAAGGCGACGGCAACCCGTACCAGATCGAGCACGACGAGCTGTTCGCTGCCGTGGCCAAGGGTGAATATCAGTTTGCCGACGCCGAGCGCACCGCCAAGAGTACCATGACCTCCATCATGGGCCGCATGGCGACCTACTCGGGCAAGCTGGTGAAGTGGGATGAGGCACTCAATTCCGACATCAATCTTTTCCCGGAAAAATTGGCCTGGGATGCCAAACCCAAGGTATTGCCTGATGAAAACGGGCTATACCCCGTGGCGGTACCCGGCAAAACGATTGCCGTGTAGAATTTAGGTTGTTAGGTTGTTAGGTTGTTAGGTAAATACCCATTATTGGACCTAACAACCTAGCGCCTAATTCCCTAATGCCTTTAAAGTTTTCCATTCCGACTCCCGCCCCGCCTGGGTTTCGATCAACCACACCTTTACGCCCGGAAACCGGCGCAGTATCTTCTTCCCTCTTTCTATTCCGGCTACGCTCAGCGCGGTGGCCAGGGCATCAGCCAGGGTACCATTGGGTGCCAGAACGGTTGTGCGGACGTGAAAGCGCAATCCAACGCCCGTTTTGGGATCGACGATGTGCGAGTACCTGACGCCTTCGTGTTCCAGATAGCGGTAGGTAGCGCCTGAGGTGGCAATGCCTGCATTTGTGAGCGAAATAGCCGAGGTCAATGAGTCCGCCGCTGGACCGCCAGCCGCTGGACCGCCAGCCGCTGGATCGCCAGAATTGATTTCCACTTCCCAATCCGCCTTACCCGGTGGCGGATCGCCGAGCGTGAGGTCGCCGCCCGCATCTATTAGGGCTGACTTTATCCCCAGCTTCCCAAGTATCTCCAGTACCGCTTCGGCGGCATAGCCTTTGCCAATCCCGCCCAGGTCGAGCCGCATATCGGGCCGCGTCAGTCGGACGGATTTATGGCAGTGGTGTAGTTTCACGTGGCGGTACCCTACCGATCGTTTAGCGGTCACGATTTCTGTTTCGGTGGGGAAGGCACTTCGGCGCAAAGCCCGCCGCCAGAGCTGTACCACCGGCCCGACCGTCACATCGAAGGCGCCTTTGGTGCGGCGGCTTATTTTTTTTGAAATCATAAGAATATCAAATAACTCATCACTCACCCGCACCCACTTTCCGCTGCCGGAGGTGGCCGATAGGCGATTGATCTCGCTGCCGTCGCGGTAGTCGCTCATGATTTCGTTCAGTGTGTCGAGGCGGGCGAAAGCGTGGCGGGCAGCTTCGGCGGGCAGCGAATCACCTTCGGCGTAGAAGACCAGCCAGAACGGTGAACCCATGACACCTTTGGAGAATTCGTAGCGCTGGGCTTGCCCAAAAACGGGCGCGGCAGAGTAGAACGTCGCGAAAAGAATACTTATATTGATCAACCAAATTAAACGATTGGCTGCTTGCCGATACATCCACCAACCCCCATTGCGAGTGAAGCTTACCATCTATAATGCATTACTGATTTTCGTTATCGGTATGGCGGTTGTGCTTGTGGGCGTTTTCATGAAATGGCAGGATGTCGACGACAGCAATACCCACAATTACGTACTGCTAGGCGGACTTTCCCTGGCGTTTCTGGGGACAGTCTGGTTCGTGCTCAGCCTTTACCGACGCCGCAAAAATAAAGACTGACTACACCCGGTTTGCTTTTTGGCGGAGATAAAAATCGACTAGCACCAGCGCCGCCATCGCTTCCACGATCGGGACAGCACGAGGTACCACGCAGGGGTCGTGCCGGCCTTTTCCCTGAACGTTCGTTTTCTCACCTGCCTCATCGACGCTTTCCTGATCCTGCATGATGGTCGCCACGGGCTTAAAGGCTACCCGAAAGTAGATGTCTTCCCCGTTGGAAATTCCGCCCTGTATGCCTCCCGAGTGGTTGGTGCGGGTGCGGACGCGTCCTGCTTCATCGGTGTAAAACGCGTCATTGTGCGCCGAACCACGCATTTCGACACCCGCAAAACCACTTCCGTACTCGAACCCCTTAACGGCGTTGATGCTCAGCATAGCCTTGCCCAACTCGGCGTGCAGCTTGTCGAACACCGGCTCGCCCAACCCCACCGGGGTACCCTGGATGACGCACGATATTACGCCCCCAATCGAGTCGCCTTCCTTGCGGATGCGGTCGATGTAGTCGAACACGCCCTGCGCCGTTTCGGGCTCAGGCCAGCGCACGGCATTGTTTTCGGCCTCGGCCAGGTTGAGTTCCTGGTAGGTTTTTTCCAATTTAACCTCCCCCACCTGGGACACGTAAGCTCGTACATCTACACCCAATTCTTTCAAGATCATCTTGGCGATGGCACCCGCGGCCACGCGGGCGGCGGTTTCACGGGCCGAACTCCGCCCGCCCCCGCGGTAATCGCGGGTTCCGTACTTGGCCTGGTAGGTGTAGTCGGCGTGGGAGGGGCGGTACTGCGTGGCGATGTGGGCGTAATCCTTGCTGCGCTGATCTTCATTGCGAATGATGAGCGCAATGGGCGTACCGGTCGTTTTTCCCTCAAACACCCCCGAAAGTACCTCGAACGTATCGGCTTCTTTGCGTTGGGTCGTGATCCGGGATTGTCCGGGCTTTCGGCGGTCCAACTCATTTTGGACAAAATCGGGATCGAAGGCTACGCCCGCAGGGCAGCCTTCCAGTATCACACCTATGCCCACCCCGTGCGATTCGCCGAAGGTGGCGATCTTGAATATTTTTCCGTAGGTACTGCTCATTTACTATTTATTTTCTAAAAACCCACACCATGAAGCCCAGCAACACGGCGATCACCATGTTGGTCAAGTTTTGGATAATTCGTTGGTAGTCGACGTATTCTTCGGTAGTGTCGAGGTCCTCGATATTATCATAAACCGAATTCGCCCCCTCTCCTGCCATCTGTACCGTAGGCATATTACGGCCCGCCACCCTGACGGTGGCCTCAGAGTGCAGGGTATCGTAGCGCCCTTTGGCCGGATCGAAGTATACCCACTGAAAAAACCGGCCGAGTGGAAAGGTACCATTTTGCTTCGCAACGATGAAATAGTCGAAAGTTTTCTCTCCCCTGACCCTGTCGTAGCTGCGCTGGACGGTTTGGCTCAACTCAGGCGGATAAAAATCAAAGGCGGGACTTTCAGGTATATCGGGGGCGGCGATCGTAGCCAGGTTCCCCTCGCCCTCGATGGTGAACAAGTACCTCAGGCTCTGGCCGGAGGACAGCGCGCGGCGGGTCAGTTGCTCGCGAAGCCGGTATTGCCCCACGGCGATCTGGTCGCGGTGGGGATGGGGTGGCAGCGGCTTGACGAGCACGCGAATAGGGCGCGAGTAAAACGTCGTCACCTTCTTTTGTTTCGCCGGCCCGTCCGGGTCAGGGGTTACCAGCAGCATATCGAGCCCCACGGCCGGGAACGGTACCGTCTGGAGCGTGATCGGAAAAAATACGGCCTGGTACATCTGGTATTCGGTGTAAGCGCGTCCGCCGACCTGCACATCCCGCTGGATGATCTCCTCGATCCCTACGTTTTCTTCCCAACAAGTGGCCGGGCGTAGTTTTTTCAGAATGGCCCTCAGCTGCGTGTCGAGTTTGTAAAATTCCATTTCGATGGGAGCACTTTTCGCCACATAAAGCGCCAGCCTTGCCGAGAATCCCTCCCGAACGTATACCGTTGGTTTTGAAACTTTTAAGGACAAGAAGATGTCCCCGGCCGTCAATTCAGTCTCATCGGATATTATTTCTAAAATTTCGTTTTCGAGATCAGTAGATTTGTCAACCTCCTCGTTTTTCTTTACAGACAGGGTCATCGCGTCCAGTCTGATTCGGGCCTCATCGACCAAAATGACGGCAGGCCTGATCTTCAAATCGCCTTCACTGAGTGCATGATACGACTGGCTGATCGTTTGGATCAGCACCGTTTTGCCTGCTACCGAACTTGTGGTACTGGTGGCCGAAGCGCTTCTTTTTTCCAGGCCTTTCAGGTTGGGAAATTGAATCGAAGGCCGCCGGGCGCTGTTTTTTACGACGACTGATATTACAAAAGCCTCATCCAGGGCGAAGGTTTTCTCACCTACCTCCACGCTCACATCCCGATCGGTAGGCTGTTGGCCAAAAACCGGAAAAAATAGCAGCATCAATACGATCGAAACATATATTTTCATTCAATGCAGGCGTTGTACAGTGTGAAAAACAAACAAGCGCGTTTGTATTATATTCTGTTTTTCCTATTCTAAACCCCAAAACTAAGTGATACTATGGCCTCAATGTTAGAATACATCAAAATCATTCTGCAAAAAGTTAGTTTTGACCGCAGACTATTCGAAAAAGAACTTCGCAAAGCCATTCGTATGCTGATGCCCGACGAAGTGAAGCGATTGAAAGCCTGGTGTTACGAGCGCTTCAGCGCCGTCCACCAACCCGTACTCGACACTTGCTTCCTCTCGGTTAGTCCCGCTTTGTAAGAGGATCAAGCGATACCATCACTCGCAAGTACTTAATAAAAATGGCGTTCCGAAAATTTTCGGAACGCCATTTTTGCTTCGTTCGGTGATGGTACTTCTGCTACTTGTTTTTCTTTGCTCCGTTAGCGGTACCTGTTCCCGTAGCGACACCGGTTGCACCCGTATCGCCCGTAGGGTTGTCGATGGTTTGGATGAACTCGGTAGCCTGCTTGTTTTCAGGGTCTATGGCCAGCAATTTCTGGTAATAAGATTTAGCCTTCGGCATATCCTTTACCGTGGACTGGTAGTAATACCCGAGGTAACCATACACCAGCTTCAAGTACGGGGTGAAGTTAGCACCCGTCTGATCGGCTTCGGCCAGCGTGGCAAACTTCTCGTAATAAGGTGCCGAAATTCCCTTGTCAATATTCTCCTGTCGGTCGTAGGCGTTGTACAACGCACTACCACGCCAGTAGTAGTTATAGGGCCAATCGGGTAGTTTTACGGTACCTTTGGCAAAAGTGGAGTCCGCCTGCAGATAAAGATCCCGCTTCGCTTGTGCCAGGCCCATACTGTCGAGACTTGCGTACTCTTTGGGCATTTTGTCCAGATTCTCCTGGCTCAGTGCCTTACCGGCCGTATCGGGCACGGTGATGGTCTGCGCGCCCTGGAAGTAGGCCAATCCCTGCTGGAAATAATCGTTGGCGGAGGCACTGGCCGTATCCAGCCCAATACCTTTGTTATAGGCTTTACTGGCTTTCAGGTAGTCCTTGTTTTTGTAGTAGTTATTAGCAATCTCTTTATAAGTCACGGACGACTCGGCGTTGCTGGTATCCATATCGGCTCCCTTCATCAGGTACTCCATACCTTGATCTGTGTATTCGCCCTCAGTTGCCATCTTATTGTAGGCCCGGCCTAAGTACTTGTAGTCATCCGGCACAAGGGTGCGGAAATTGCCGTCTTCGTCCTTTGTGGTGGGGGCTACCTCGATGAATTCTTCGAGGTTCTTGATAGCATTGTCCATATCGTTGGTCTTATAGTAAGACCACCCGTACATTCTTTTCAGGATAGGGTTATCTATCTTGCCTTTGATACTATCTAACAGTTCCAATGCGCGCGAATAATTGTCAGCTACGAAAGCGAACTGCGCGGCCCGAAGTACCGTTTCGGGATCCTTATCGCCACTCTTTTGAATATAGATGTCAAAATTTTCAGCTGCTAGCTTATACTGGCGCGCCAAGTAGTACAGTTCGGCCAGATGCTTGTAAGCTTCGGTATAATCCGGATTCTGCTCTATAGCCTTTTTGAAAAATTCAAGCGCAAGGTTGTAGTTTTTTCCCCGCAGATATATCTGTCCTATATGATCGCTAGCCACCGCATAGTTGGGACGCGCCGCAAGGGCGTATTCGTAGGCAGTGACAGCTTTACCTCCCTCATTCTTCTTATCTAGTATATCTCCTTTGACAATGTATGCATAGGCCAAGGAGTTATCTCTCTTAATGGCTTCATCAATCAGGCGAATGGCTTCGGCAGGATCACTGGTCTTGTCAAACAAAGACCAAGCTTCGCCAGCGCGAAACAACACGTTGGCATCTTTGCCACGCGTCCTCTTCACCGCGTAGTCGATCATTTCCTTACCTTTCTCACGATTACCGCGTCCCAGTTCGACCATAGCCAAGCCTACCTGATTGATATAGCTTTTATCATCCAAAGCCAAACCCTTCTCGAAAGACTTCTGCGCTTCATCCAACTTATCGGTGCGAACGTAGAAGTAGCCGAGATCAAAGAAATTCTCCTCCGAAGGATCAGTTTCAGCGAGTCGTTTGAAGATGTTTTCCGCTTCGGTCATGTGGTTCGAGTTCAGTTGATCGAAGCCTTCCTGAACGGTCTGCGCAATGCTTACCGCCGTTGCAAACAGACCGAGAACCAGGGTCGCAAATATTTTTTTCAGGTTAGTGTTCATTTTCTAATCGAGTTGAAAAAGAGATTAAAATTTGGGTTTTCGCTAATAAACAAGTTCCAAAGATAATAAATTGTGGAGCAACCCTAAAAGTTTTGTTTGGTTTGCATTTCCACATTCCTGGGATAAGGGATCGTTGGGACCAGTCCCATCTTCTCGATCACCAACCCACCTACGTCTCGGGCAATGTAGGTCATCAGGCCACCACCCAGCCCTGAATAACCCTCACGACTAATGATATAGATAAATCGTGCCAAAGGGTAACGCCCTCTTTTGAGATCGTATTGAAAGGGCTGAGCGTAATCTTTTATCGAAGTGGGGTTCGCTTTGTCGGAAACGCCCATGACGCGGAGTCCACTCGAAAGCTTTTCGGATAAGGCTGCTCGACCGTCGCTAATCCAATTCACCCCTATAAATCCAATAGCCATCCGGTTCTCCTTGACGAATTCGATTACCTTCTCATTCGAATTGGAGGTATAAATCGGCAGTTTTGTGACATCTTGCACATCGAAGCGTTTAAGCATATACTCCAAATTGCTGGCATTGGCATAATCGAAAACAAGCGTGACAGGCCCCGATTGTTTGCTTCCCTTCAATTGTGACCAATCCCGAATTCGGCCGGAAAAAAGTCCTTCCAATTCCTCTATCGTGATCAGGCTGTCTTGATTGGCCTTGCCCACAATGAGCGCAATCCCATCGATCGCAATTTTTTGTTCTTTTATGGCTCCGCTCTGTCTCTTGATAATTTCTTTTTCCTTGGGACTAAGCGGTCGGCTGGTGAACGCTAGTCGGGAACTGTCACGTAATAATGACAGAATGGATTCCTGCTCGGGTCGATACGTCACTTCAAAATGTGCGTCGGGAAATATTCCTTCGTAGGCACTGGTCAACGCGCTTACTAAGGGACGATACGACTCATCGGCGCTCATCTTAACGGTTCCGCTTCTCGGATTATCGAGGTTCCCCGACGAACAGCCGCTCACCGCGGCAACTACTGCTACAATAATAAACAATCCGGGAATTTTCATACACACTCCATCCTATTCAATTGATGTATTCGCGGGCTCGATAACCACGATAGGCTCCGTAAGCGATCAAAGCCACCGCGAATACATACCGATAAGCACTTCCGGTGGGGAGGAATCTAAAAGACAAGGAGGAGAAGATCAAAAAGATCCCTCCTCCCATGTAAATCAGAGCCATGAACACCGAAGCAACAAATCCTACTTGCTGATGCACGGGTCTTCTATTCATACGCTGTCTTACTCGAGTTGGAAACTAATGGGAAGGTTGAACTTCACCCGCACCGGACGACCGGACTGCTTACCGGCTCTCCACTTGGGCATTGTCTTCACAACACGTACAGCTTCCTCGTCGCAGCCAAATCCGAGTCCTTTCAGTACGGACACGTCCTGGATAGATCCATCGGTATTCACTACGAATGTCAGGTATACCTTTCCTGAAACGTTGGCGCGAGATGCAGCACTTGGGTACTTGATGTTTTTGCTCAGAAACTTGTACATCTCCCCTACCCCTCCCGGAAACTCAGGCTGCTGCTCCACTACGGTAAAGATCTGCTCTTCGACCTTGGCCTCTACTACCGTACCCTTGCTGGGGGCGGCGATGGCTTCAGGGGCAATGATCAGCTCCGTTGCGTTGATGTCGCCTTCCTGGGTTTTGTTTGCGGCTACGGCGACCTCCAGTTTCTCCACAGTAGGTGGAGGTGTCTCGATGGGTACCTCTTCGTCCTTCTTCACTTCCGGGGGCAGGAACTTTACAGTTTCTACCTTAGGTTGCTCAACGGGCGGCGGCGGTGGCGGGGGTGGTTCGGCGGGGTCGATAGGCGGCGGTGGAATATCCATCAAGTTCACGTCTACCATCACTTCCTGGCTTTCGTCTTCCGTCAGGAATTTGTCAGCCAGCATCGGCGCCAACATCGCCAAAATAAAGATGGCTGCTCCGATCAGAGTCGAGCGGTTGATTACCCCCCTGTACTCCTGCCGGAGCGGATACGCGCCGTACGACTTGTTGCGATTCTCGAACACTATGTCGTCAAGCGTCGCGCTCGGGCTCATTTCTGCCATGGCGTTTAATTTAAATTAGATTATTATAAATGAATTGAAAACTACTCGTCTTCCGGGCGAACGATAATGTTGTCGCCCAAAAGCTTTATCTCGGAAGGAGTCAGAAAATCCACCATTGCGTACCTTTTGGTTTTGGTGATCGCCATCTCATCCAGAATATCCACTACATTCTTATAAGTAGATACCACAGTCGGCTTTATAACCACCACAAAAGGTAAGTTGCCTTCGGCGTCTTTCTCATTCTGAGAGTTGATCCGCTTTTGCGATGCAAAAATCGCGTCACGGAGTTCAGTACCGAAACGAACCTTTTTGAGTTCAGTCTGGGCCTTATCGTCATCGGCGGCAAGTCCGTCCAATAGGAAGACATCATCGTTGCGACCGAGAAATACGGTCATAACTTTCGACGCTTTCAAAGGTTCGGTCTCGATTTCCTTTTTCTCCTCGTCCTTATCGGGTACGGTGAGCGTCATCGACGTCGGCTTGCTCAGGGTAGTGGCCAGCATAAAGAAGGTAATCAACAAGAAGCCCAAATCCACCATAGGGGTCATGTCCACGCGGGTGGACATCTTTTTGGCCCTTACCTTACCATCACCTTTGCTTTTACCACCCGACTCTACTATTTCTGCCATTGCTTTATTCTGTTTAGGGTGAATCTCAGGGCGGGCCCTGCACTCGAATTACTGATTAATCTTCGGCTCTCCAGCCTGCGGGGGGCTCTTCGCCGTCCGTGATCAGGTTGAAACGGTTGATGTTCTGCGATTGCAGGTTCGCCAGCACGTTCTTAAACGTGGGAAACTTGGCAGAATTGTCGCCCTTGATTGCGATCCTGAGTTGCGAGTTAGCTTTGCGAGCGGCGTACACCCAGTCGGCCAGTTCACTCACACCGGACGAGTCGGTTGGGATACCCGGCTGCTTGACAAGGCCCATTTCGGGACCAGGCAGATCGAGCCATCCTTTCAACTGCGCCAGCGGAAATCCGAAACTCGCCTGATAGGAAAATTTCTGTTTCTGTGCGTCGGTGAACGTCAGGCCCTTCGACTCGGCAATGTTATTCAGCATCGCGATGCGGTCGGGCTGCGCGTCTACTCCGAAAAACACTTCCCCCTCATTGCCGATGCTGATCATCATGATGTTGTCATCGGGTACCTTGATCGAGGAAATGGAAGAAGGCGTATCGATTTCGGCGGCCTCCTGCGACTTAAACGTGGCGGTCATGATGAAGAACGTAAGTAGCAGAAACGCTACATCGGTCATCGCCGTCATGTCGGTCGTAGGCGGATGCTTCTTTGGTCTTACTTTTGCCATGGCAATATATAAGTTTTTTTTATATTAACGAAACAATGCTATTGATTATTTTGACAGAATCAAAAATCATCAGGCGGTTTGCAATGAAACCGCCTGATAGTCAATCAATAGTGAGAAGCAAAGTTCTGCTGAATGCTCATGCTGATTTCGTCGATGCTGTAGGTGAGGTCATCGACCTTGCTATTCAGGTATGCGTATGAGATCGTGGCAATGGCCGCCGTACCGATACCCAAACCCGTGTTGATCAAAGCCTCGGAGATACCCGTTGCCAGGGCAGCAGAATCCGGTGAACCCGATGCACCCAGTGCGGCAAACGCCTTGATCATTCCGATTACCGTTCCGAGCAGAGCGATCAGCGTAGAGGCCGAAGCCAGCGTAGCGATAATCGTCAGGTTCTTTTGCAGCATCGGCATTTCAAGCGTAGTGGCCTCCTCGATTTCTTTTGATAAGGCAGCCATCTTCTGCTCTTTATCGAGCGTCGTATCGGTGGTAAGCATCCGGTACTTCTCTAGTCCGGTGCGGATCACGTTGCCTACCGATCCTTTCTGCTTGTCACACTCACGGATCGCTTCGTCGATCTGGTTGCGGTCCAACAGGCTGCGTATTTTGCGTACAAAGGCGTCAACATTTGAGGTACCACTCGCTTTACTCAATGTAATAAGGCGCTCGATGGTATACACCAACACGATCAGGAAGCAAGTCATCAGAATAGGTACAATAGGTCCTCCCTTATAAACGATACCGTAGTAGTCGCCAGGTTTAGGTCCTTTCTCATGATCTCCGTCGATAAAATGTTCCGGCGCACCCAATACGAACATGTAGATAAGGAGGGCAATGACAAACAAGACGGGAATTACCCAAGCCGGGTTCAATCCTCCACCTGAGGTCTTCTTCTTCGGGGCTGCGGCAACTTTGGGTGCCGGGGTCGTAGCTTTCTTTTCCATCAGACTTACTTTTTTAAAGGTTAATTGAGATTTTGGTTGTTAAACTTGGATGCGAACTAAGGAAAAATTTTGGATAAACGATCTTTAATAAAATTAAATTTTGGTTAAAGGTGAGAAATGGACTGCTGCAAAAGTATGAGTTTTCCTTTTAAATTATTGCAAGGGAATATTTAGTTTTTTTCTTTTTTTTTAAAAACTCAAATATATAATTGCATTTTTCTACTCTACGCTGCTGTATGCCCTATGTTGATAAGCCTGGGTAACAAACTGATTGATAAATGTATAACAGTTTCAGGGGCACGAATCAGAAATTGTACTATCGAGCAAGACATTCCCTACACTGTGCTCCCCATAGTAGAAATCAGGTCGGAAAAATAGAGCCTTAGTAACACATTTGCAAATTTTATTCTGGATGCTTTCCCGATCATCCGATTTACCCCCTATAAGACAATACCCGCAACTGCTATACTCATCGAAGGTAACCAAAATAGCGGCGTGGCTACGCGTGGAATCGTAAACGGATAAAATTATTCAAGATCGTGTTCTGACTACTTCGTTGACTTTCATGATTTTATACCGCTCAAACTACCACATAGGTCATGATTATGTAATCCGCGCGATTCGTCTTGTCCTGTACGATCTATTTTATTTTAGCCCTTAATGGGAATATATATTCAGGGTTTTCGTAGTTTTGTGTCATAATTGTATTTTAGTTTTGTCATATAATACTACACTAATCAAATATATATTTTCAAGATGAGAGAAACCGACAACTCAATTCAGGACCGCCTCAAACAGGTGTTTGACGCGCTCGGAATCACTATCTATCAGATAGCCAAAGACTTAGATGAAAACTCTTCCAAGTTTTACAATATTTTGAGCGGCAGGGCCAAGCCCTCGTATGATACCATTATCGGTATCCTCAACCACTATCCGCAAGTACGGGCCGATTTTCTGTTGCGTGGTGAAGAACCTATCCTAGCCGAAGGGAACTACTCCAACGCTTACCTCAGCCCGGACGAAACGTCTTACGTCGAGGTACCTTTCGTACCGGTGAAATTTCACGCAAGTTTCGTGGAGAGCTTTGCCGAGGGCTTTCGCTTCGAGGACCTTGACTCCTGCCGGGTGAGCAAAGACCTGGTGGCGAACTTAAAGGAACCAGTCGTGCTCGAGGTATCGGGCAATAGCATGAGTCCGCAGTTGGTGCACGGTGCCAAAATTCTGGCGGTACCCATCGACGCCGGTGACTGGATTTACCAATCGGGCGGGGTATTTGCGGTGATCTACCGTGATTTCTTCGTCGTGAAGCGCATCCGCGAGAACGATCTGCTCACCAAGCACTACCTCACCCTGCACTCCGACAACCCCATGGGCGGTAGCGTGACAGTGCCCTCCAACGAGATTCGCGGTATTTGGCGCGTAGCCAATATCGTGAGTGCACCGGTTGAATAGGGCGACGCTTTTTTTCCTAACTTTGAGTTTTGGGAAAAGCTGTAGGCCGTACGCTTTTTTGCCGTAGGCTATAAGCTAAGGGCGATAGGCTTTCAATAGCCCGTCCTACGGCTTATAGCCTATTGTTTACAGCCCTAAGCCATCGAAGATTTTAGGAAAATACCATGATTGACTACCTATCGACCCTGAACGAGCCCCAGCGCCAAGCGGTACTGCACGGCGAGGGGCCGCTCATGATTATTGCCGGGGCGGGCTCGGGCAAGACCCGCGTGCTGACGTTTCGGATCGCCCACCTGATCGAGAACGGCGTCGATCCGTTCCGCATCCTCTCCCTTACCTTCACCAATAAGGCTGCCGCCGAGATGCGCCACCGTATTGAGACAAACGTCGGCACCGAGGCCCGCAACATTTGGATGGGTACCTTCCACTCGGTGTTTGCCAAGATTCTGCGCATCGAGGCCAAGTACTTAGGCTACACCAGCAATTTCTCGATTTACGACACCGACGATTCCAAGTCGCTGCTGCGGAGTATCATCAAGGAGTTTAATCTCGATGATAAGACGTACAAGGCCAACGCCGTTTTCAACCGGATTTCCGGTGCTAAGAACCGGCTGGTTTCGGCGGACGACTATCTGGCTAACTCCATCATTCAGGCAGACGACAAGGCGGCGCGGATGCCAGAGATTGGCAGACTCTACAAAGCCTACACGGTACGTTGCTTCCAGGCCAACGCGATGGACTTCGACGACTTGTTGTACAATACCAATGTACTGTTCCGCGATTTTCCCGAAGTACTGCACAAGTACCAGCATAAGTTCAGGTACGTGATGGTCGATGAGTTTCAGGATACCAACGTGTCGCAGTACCTTATTACCCGTAAGCTGTCGGCGGTACACCAAAACATCTGCGTGGTCGGTGATGACGCCCAGAGCATCTACGCCTTCCGGGGCGCCAACATCGAGAATATCCTGAATTTCGAAAAAGATTTCCCGACCGTGCGAACCATCAAGCTGGAGCAGAACTACCGCTCCACGCAGACAATCGTCAACACGGCCAACTCGGTCATCGCCCGCAACAAGGCCCAGCTCCGCAAGGAGGTATTCACCGAAAACGAGGAAGGCGGGCTCATCGAAGTCGTTAAGGCGCAGTCCGACAACGAGGAAGGGCGCCTGATCGCAACCTCAATTTTTGAAGAAAAGATGCAGGGCGGATTGCGCAATAACGATTTTGCCATTCTGTACCGGACCAATGCCCAGTCGCGCTCATTCGAGGAGGCCCTGCGGCGGCTCGGCGTCAAGTACCGCATCGTGGGCGGGCTCTCTTTTTACCAAAGGAAAGAAATTAAGGATCTGCTGGCCTACCTTCGGTTCATCGTAAACCAGCAGGACGGGGAGGCCTTCAAACGCATCATCAACTTGCCCAAGCGCGGGATCGGTGACACGACCGTTGCCAAGATCACCGTATCGGCGGCCGAGAACGGCGTGGGGATCTGGGATGTGGTCGGTAACATTCATCAATATGTGAGCGGCCGGGCGACGGTGCCGATCGACAAGTTCGCTTACCTCATCAAAAGTTTCATGCTCATGATCGAGGAGGGCAAGGACGCCTTCGAGGTAGCCACGCATGTAGCCAAGACTTCGGGTATCCTGCGTGAGTTGTACGAAGACAAAACCGTAGAGGGGCTTTCGCGCTACGAAAACGTCCAGGAACTGCTCAACGCCATCAAGGAATTTGTGGACAACCCCGAGAACGAGGACAAGTCGATCGGTACATTCCTACAATCGGTGGCGCTGCTGACCAACGCCGACGAACCCGACGATGATGGCGACAACGACCGCATTACCCTGATGACGATCCACTCGGCCAAGGGACTGGAGTTCAAGCACGTGTACGTCGTGGGATTGGAAGAAGACCTGTTCCCCAGCCAAATGATGCTCGAAAGTAGGCAGGATTTGGAAGAGGAGCGGCGGCTTTTTTACGTAGCGATCACCCGCGCCGAAACGAAGCTGACCTTCTCATACGCCGAGAGCCGCTACCAGTGGGGCCGACTGAAAATGTGTGAGCCTAGCCGATTCCTGCTCGAGGTGGATCAGAAATACCTCAATACCACCAAAGCTACCCGCGAGATGGCCACCCGCGAAACTCAGCCCAATCCGATGGGTTTCCTGAAAAACATCACCCGAAAGACCGTACCGTCGCGCGCGCCGGTTGCTACCCATAAGCCGTCCGATGGCTTTGCGCCCAGCGACACCTCTGGTCTTGTCGAAGGACAGAAGGTGGAGCACCCGAAGTTTGGCTTCGGAGTAGTGAGCAAGATGGACATCAACGGTACCGACCGCAAGGCCACCGTCAAGTTCGACGGTATTGGTGAAAAAACCCTGCTTCTAAGCTTCGCAAAACTCCGCATCGTAGAATAATTTTTATGGCGATACGTAAATCCGTCCAACCCTGGTCTTTCATAGAAAAACTTTAAATAATGATAAGGGCGTACCGGACCATTTGAGAACAGTAGAGCCGGGATGCCAGTACTCAAAATTTGCGGTGCCGTTCCTCATTCATAACTCATCATTCATCATTCCCCCTTATGCTCATATTAAGTGAAGAAGACCTGAAACAGGTCGACGAACGTGGCACCGATCCCACGCTGGTAGAAGAACAGGTTGAATATTTTGTGAACGGCTTCCCATTCCTTCACTTAGCCAAAGCCGCCACCGTAGGTGAGGGCATCCTTCGACTCTCGAAGGAAAAAACCGAGGAAGAGGTCAGGCTGTTCGATCGGCAAGTCGATGAAGACGACCTCACGCTTCTGAAGTTCGTCCCGGCCTCCGGCGCGGCCACGCGCATGTTCAAGTCCCTCTTTGCTTTTCTGGAAGAAGGAAAATCTGATAAGTCGGTAGAGGAATTTTTCGACAACCTCGAAAAATTCGCCTTTTATAAAGATCTGAAGGACATCATGACTGCCGACAGTTATGACGTCGCCACCGCCGACCGAACAGCCATTGCCGATTATTTCCTGACGGAGAAAGGCCTGGGCTACGGAAATTTGCCCAAAGGCTTGCTCAAATTCCACACCTATCCTGGCGGCGCACGCACGCCGCTGGAAGAGCACTTGGTAGAGGGGGCTCGCTACGCCAATGCCAACGGCCGCGTGCAACTGCATTTCACGGTTTCGCCCGAGCACCGCGATAGGTTCGAGAAGCTGGTCGTGGAAGCGCTGCCTACTTACGAGAGTGCTTATGGCGTGAAGTACTTTGTATCCTTTTCGGAGCAAAAGGCCTCGACCGATACGATAGCCGTCAATATGGACAACACCCCCTTCCGTGAAAAGGACGGTAGCATCCTGTTTCGCCCGGCGGGCCACGGGGCGCTCTTGGAAAACCTGTCAGTACTGGAGGCGGATGTGATTTTTATAAAGAATGTGGACAACGTCGTTCCCGATCACCTGAAAGAAGAGACCGTCACGTTCAAGAAGGCGCTCGCGGGGATACTGCTCGACTACCGCGCGGCGATCTACAGCTACCTCGACCGCCTCGATGCCTCGATCGACGCCGGACTGCTGGATGACTTGGATAATTTTTTCCAGAAAGAACTCTGCGTGGCACCACCCGCCGAATTCGGCTCCTGGAACGAGGAGAAGAAGGCCGACTACTTCCGCCAGAAATTGGACCGCCCGCTACGCGTCTGCGGGATGGTAAAAAACGTGGGAGAACCGGGTGGCGGGCCCTTCTGGGCGCGCAACGCCGACGGCTCTTCCTCGTTACAAATCGTGGAGTCGGCTCAGGTCGATATGGACGACGCCGGGCAGCAGGATATTTTTCAGAATGCGACCCACTTCAATCCCGTGGATTTGATCTGCTCGATGCGCAACCGCCACGGCGATACCTACGCACTCCGCGATTTCCGCGATCCGAAGACGGGTTTTGTTTCCAAAAAATCGAAGGACGGCCAGGAACTGAAAGCCCAGGAACTTCCCGGCCTGTGGAACGGCGCTATGGCCGACTGGAACACGCTATTTGTCGAGGTACCAATGATCACCTTCAACCCCGTGAAGACGGTGAACGATTTACTTCGGGAGCAGCATCAGTAGGTTTTTTTGAGCGACAAAGTTGCAGAGTACCAAAGCCACAAAGTTTCATTGCTTCGGTATCGAGGCTGTTGAAGAAAGCAGGCCGACTGGAAAAATCCAGTCGGCCTGCTTTCTTGTAATATGCTATGCTTATCAAGCTTACGGCTTCTTCCGCTTCGTCGCCAGATCGTGCGCCGTGTCGTAATACGACCGCAGGTTCGTCCAATCGAAGACGTCCGAGATATTCTCGACGCGGTTGCGCTGCATGATGCGGTCGCGACGGTTCATTTTCACGAACTTGAACAGAATGTCAGCCATTTGTTCGGCGGCTTCGGCGTAGTTCTGGGTCTTGCGGTTGATGACGTAAATGCCCCGATTTTCGTAGTCGCGCATAATCTGCATGATGTAGTCGCCGAAACCCGAGAGGTCGCTCGTGACGGTGGGCACGCCGCGCACCACGCATTCGAGCGGCGTGTAGCCCCAAGGCTCGTAGTAGCTGGGAAAAACACCGAGGTGGCAGCCGCGCACAAATTGTCCGTAGTCGAGTCCGAAAAGCGGGTTGGTCGAAGAAATGAAATCGGGGTGATAGACGATCTTGACACGGTCGCGCTCGTTATTGACGAGGTTGGCCTTGCGGCAAAAATCCGTGATCCCGTCTTCCTGCTTGAGATCGTGGGTCACGAAGGCAGGCAGCTCCTCCGTCTTCCAGGATTGAATCGTCCGCCGTAGTCGGAGCCGCCAGTACTCGTCCACAAACTGGTTGAGATCAGGCATTTTGTGATCGGAACCCGAAGCCGTGGCCAGGAACAGTTTCTCTCCTACCTGTTTTTCGATCGCCGTGGCCGTTTGGTGGAGTTCGTCGAGCATCGCCCGCGAGTGCAGCACGTCGGGATTGATGGAGTAATAAGGCTGCTTGGTCACGATGAACATCACGACCGTCATGTCGGAACCCGACTGAATCAGCCGCCAGTTGAGGCGCGCCAAGGCTTCGAGCGTCAGGTCGTAGCCTTTATTGCTGTACTCATAGCGGCCCGAGGTGAAAAAGTACAGGGTGTTGTCAAGATCGAAAGAGTAGCTGGGAAAAAAGTGTCCGAGCACGAACTCATGAATTTTTTCCTTGTATTTGAGGTGTAGGTTTTGGAACTCGTGCACCGCCTGAAACCGCATTACGTTCAACCCGTTGGGGGTCACGAGGTCAGGAATCCGGCCCAGAAAAACCTCGCACTCGCGGGCGGTCACGTCGCTCACCGTAGTAAGTACGTGCGCGTTCTGGGCGGCTTCGCGCTCGAAGGCCGCCTGCGTCACGATACCATAGTGGCGGGCTTCGTGCTCCCAGTCGAAAAAAGGCAGTTTGTTGTAAAACCCTTCCACGTTCTGCGCCAGGTAGCGGCCCAGCATGGTGGCGTGCGTCGTGAACGTCGTGGAAACCTTCACGTTGTTGCGCCGCAGCGCGGGTAGTCCGCTGCTCGACATCCATTCGTGAAACTGTACACCGATGTCGGCCTTCTTGGCGTTTTCGGCCGCAAACTCCGTAAGGTACACACGCACCATTTCCCCAAAAACGATGGTTTGATTGACGAGTTCCTCAGTGTCGACCGTCGATACCCGCTGCTCCTCCCACAGGCGGTACTTGATGTCGTCGAGCAAGTTCATCGAACCAAAAACATCGAACAGGATCACGCGCGGCTTACCCGTCACGAGCCAATAGCCGTATTGTATGGTATAGCCCATCTCGCGCATCGTAGCCACGGCGCGGCCCGCCGGTGAGTCTTCCAGGTCTTCGATGGGTTCAAACTCCGACGAGGCCCTTTGGTGAAAGTACGGTCCGAGCAGGTAGTAGTCTTCGCCCCATTTCTCCACCATCGCGGGTACCTTGGTGCGGATCACGGTATAGATACCGCCCACCTGATTGCATACTTCCCAGGCAGCTTCGAACAGGATAGATTTTTTTGTTTTTTTGAGTATATTTTCCAAATCGGCTAAATCGTTGATCTTGGTGGGGGAATGGGTTGAAAGGTACTGTTTTTCGCTAAAATCACAAATCATACCCGCTTTTACCATATGAAAATGACCAAAAAATCGGATTTGCCCACCAAAACGTGCCTCAGCTGCGGTCGGCCATTCACTTGGCGCAAAAAATGGGCACGCCATTGGGATGAGGTGAAGTACTGTAGCGACCGCTGCCGCTCGAACCGCCCCAAAGTTCAGGGGGGTGACAACGCCTGAGTACTTCGGAGGAAGCACCACTCGGCCCGGGGAGCGAAGCCACGTGTCGAAAGTGCGCTAAAATCCGTTACTTTGATCCTTCAAAACTATGAGCTGGTGTGGGCGCGAAAAAAATAGGTCTTGGATTGCTGTGTTTTTTCTTTCTTTTCTTCGGTTTTATCGCTTGTCGGGCCCAACCGGACGCACCCGAAATCGTGCGCCCGCCCAAGCGGGAGTTTCGGGCCGTGTGGGTAGCCACCGTGGACAATATCGACTGGCCCAGCCAGAAAAACCTAACGCCCGACCGCCAACGCCGCGAATTCACCGAGCTGCTGGATTTCCACAAGCGCGTCGGCATGAACGCCCTCTTTGTACAAGTACGGGCGGCGGGCGACGCTTTTTACGCCAAAAGCCGTGAGCCGTGGTCGGAATGGCTAACGGGCGAGCAAGGTCGCGCACCGGTACCTTTCTACGATCCGCTTGAATTTATGGTACGGGAGTCGCACCGCCGGGGACTGGAGTTTCACGCCTGGCTTAACCTGAACCGGCTGGTACACCGCTCGTCGCGAAGTGTATCGGCCCGAAACATCAGCCGTACGCATCCGGCCTGGACGCTCAACTACGATAGGGCCAAACTCTTCAACTTCGGCTTACCCGAAGTACGCGACTTCATCACCCAAATCACCGTCGACGTGGCCCGCCACTACGACGTGGACGGCATTCACTTCGACGATTATTTTTATCCCTACGCTGTGGCCGGCCAGACCCTGCAAGACGACGCTACCTACAGACAGTACGGACAGGAATTTACCAATAAAAACGAGTGGCGGCGGCACAATGTGGATCTTTTGATAAAGCAGATTCACGACTCGCTGGCGGTCGTCAAGCCTAAGCTCAAATTCGGCATCAGCCCATTCGGCGTGTGGCGCAATCGCCGCGACGACGCCAACGGCTCCAACACCACGGGCGGGCTTACCTCCTACGACCACCTGTTTGCCGATACGCGCAAATGGTTGCAGGAAGGCTGGATCGACTACGTAGCCCCGCAGGTGTACTTCTCGGCGGGCTTCGCCAAAGTACCCTTCAAAAACCTGGTCGATTGGTGGGCTCGGAACAGCTTCGGGCGGCATTTCTACGTAGGGCAAGCTGCCTACCGGGTAGGCTACGAGGACAAAGATACCCACTGGCAAAACACCTCCGAGATTCCCGATCAAGTGCGGTACCTGCGACAAGAAGGAGCCGACGGCAGCATTTATTTCAGCTCGCGCTCGCTGCGCCGCAATTCGCTGGGTTTCGTGGATTCACTTCGAAATGCGTTTTACCAGTACCCGGCTCTAATACCTTCCATGCCCTGGAAAGACAACGTGCCGCCGCTGAGCCCTCAGAATCTGGGCGCCACGCTCCAGCCCGCTGGGGTCAATTTATTCTGGGAAGCCCCGTCTATTGCGGCCGACGGCGACTCGGCTACCTACTACGTAGTGTACCGCTTCGAAGAAGGCGAACGGCCTACGGCCATCGACCCGCGCCGTATCGTGGGCCAATGCCACGAAGGCCGAAGCCTGGTGGACCGCACCGCCCAGCCCGACAAAAAGTACCTATATTACGTCACGGCCATCGACCGGCTCCACAATGAAGGCCGACCCGTGGGCCCTTTGCGTTTGGTCATTCAGGAAAATCGCCTGCGAAGATTCGAAAGCGAATGATTCGTTCCGAGTACTGGGTACATAGTACTTAATTTGGGCGGTCAGTTTCCAGAAATAATCATTACCAAGTCTGGCAGAAACATTCATCATTCATCAATAAAAATGACTACTTCCAAACTCAAAAATACACTCAGTACCACGCTGCAATCGTACATCGACGCGCTCGACCACTATACCGACGAGCAGTTCGCGGCCAAACCCGACGCATTGGAATGGTCGCTGGGACAGATGTACCAGCACTTGTACGAAGCCAACAGCTACTTCTTCCTGGCCAATGTGAAGCGCTGCCTGGAAAAAAGGAAGGGACAGGAAGGTGGCGAAATGACCGACGATGGACAGAACGTTTATAAATACAATAGCTTTCCCCCGATCAAGGTCAAACGCCCTGTCGCCCCCGGCAGTGCCGAACCCGTCGCCCAGGACCGGGAAGCGTACCGAGAGCTTTACGCCAAAACATTAAGCGACGGCCTGGCCTACGCCGACGCTCTTGCCGAGGATGACGGCCGATACAAAACCCAGCATTTCAGGTTTGGGTGGCTCAACGCCGCCGAGTGGCTACAAGGCCTGGAGATTCACGCCCGGCACCATATCCGGCAGCGGGAGGAGCGGGAGGCGTGGCTGGGGATTGTTGTTGTTTAGACCGAAAGACTTTTGTTAGTTTTTGGCTATTTTTGAAGAATCATTCGATAAAGAAATTATGAAAGAGGCACTGGATATTCCCAAGATTCTAATCTACGAAGCGTTCGATGGGCACCCGATCTATCGGAAAGGGTATAAGGATTTTTTGACGGGATTGAAAAAGGTGGAAGAGATCATGGGAACCAGTGCATTACAGTCTTTCATCACCAGCAATATCATAAAGTACTTGAATCGTACCCTGCCCGACTCTTACTTTGTTGCTACGGGCGAACTAGGGCTTCATGTAATCAAAAACACCAATTTCGCCGCTGACATAGCAATCTACCGGGAGGGTCGATTTCAGGTAGGTTTTGAGTCCACCCACTACTCCGAAACGCCACCAAATGTGGTGATCGAAATTGACATCAAGGCGGACGAATCCGACTATTTTCAAAATGAAGACGAGTATTTTCAGAAAAAAACGGAGCGACTTCTTCAATGGGGTGTCGAGCGGGTCATATGGGTGTTTTCTTCAACGCGCCGTATTCTGATAGCTGATAATCTGCAAAAATGGGAACTCATCAGTTGGGACTTACCAGTACCCATCATAGATGAATATCAAATGATTGTCTGGGATTTAATGCTAAAAAACGGCTTCCGAGTGGAGTAACAAGCATTCGATCACTCCACTTCCAACACCACATCGTCGCTCATCGGGTGCGCCACGCACGTCAGGATAAAGCCGGAATCCAGCTCCGCCTTAGAGAGCGCGTCTTCTTCGTCGAGATGTACCTTACCCGATACGCATTTTCCCATGCATGCTGTACACATGCCCGCCTGGCAGGAATAAGGCAGGTCGATATCGAGATCCAAAGCGGCTTCCAGTACCGTTTGGTGCGGCTCGACGCGGAATTTATACTCGCTGCCTTCGTAGATGACCGTCACTTCATGGCCTTTGGGTGAATCGTCGACCGACCACGCCCTCGGGGGCCTCGATGACTTCGCCGTGCGCCTTGGCGGTGGAGGCCGTCAGGTAGCTTTCCCGGTGGACGCGCTCTTCAGGTACTTCCAGAATAGCCAACGCGCGGCGGGCTTCTTCCATCATGTCCTCGGGCCCGCAGATGTAGTAATCGGTCGCGCTGCCGTTAGGGTTGGGTAGCTCCTCCAGCATCTTCAAAATCTGGGACTTGTTCAGCCGTCCCATTTCGCCCTGCCAGGCCGCCGTGGGCTGGCTGAGTGTGTAAACTACCCGAAAACGCTCGCCGTATTTGGCTTGCAAGGCGTCAAATTGATCCTTGAAAATAATGCTGTTTTCGTTGCGATTACCGTAGAGTAACTGCACGTGGCTCTCGGGCTCGACCATCAGCACCGACTTGGCGATGGACATCAGCGGCGTAATCCCGCTGCCCGCCCCGATCAGCGTAACGGTTCGCTTCTGGTCGGCGTCGACCTTTGGCACGAAGGTACCCAGCGGCTCCATCACTTCGATAACGTCGTCGACCTTGGTCTGCGTGGTGAGTAGTTCAGAAGCGAAACCGCCAGGCAGGCGCTTCACCGTGATGGCCAGCGCGACGTCGGTGTAAGGCGAACTCGACATTGAATACGAGCGGCGGATTTTGGTGCCATCCTGCGGTAATAGCAACGTCAGGAACTGGCCGGGCTGGTACTTGACCACTTCATTGAAAGGGTGCCAAAAATGGATGGTGACTGCTTCGGGAGTTTCCTGGGTGATTTCTTTTACTTTGAGAAAAAAATATTTACTCATTCTAAATGGTGCGGTTCGCTTGTAGGCCACTGAGGTGGCGTTTCTGTAAAATTTTTACAAAAGTACTATTTCGTGCCGATTCCAGGCCCACCCAGGTTCAATTTATGCGCTGAACCAGTAGGTGAGCTTGATGACCAACGCCCGGTTTTTGGAACGCAACCAGCCCAGGTTGTAGATCCGGTCGTAGTCGGTGGCGAAGTAGTTGTCGGTGTATACAACGAAAAAATCGGAAACTGGTTTGAATCGCCATTGGAAACGGGCGTTCAGGTTGACGTTGTTGATCTGGTTGTTGTACTGCACCACGGTCGTCAGAAACACGTTCTTGCTGAACGTCAGATCCAACCGCGGCCCCAGCAGCACCAGTGTAGCATCGGAGTACCCCTCCCGTTCGGGTAGGTTGATCTTGTTATAGTTGACATCGACCGAGAGATTGGCAAACGGCTGGTAGCGGTAGCTGACGTTGGCGGCCAGCGCCGTGATGCGGCCGTTGAAGTACTGCCCGAAACGGGCACTCAGGTCGTAGTTGAACAGATCGGCCGTGTTGGATGAATACGAAATACGCGTACTTCGGTAGCGGTAGCTGGTGCCTTTAGCCAGTGCCTTGCCGCCCTGGTTGGCCGGGTCGAAACTGCGGTCGAACAGGTACACGTAGTCGATGCGCAGGGGCGTGAACTGGAAGGAACTGTTGTCGTTGAAGCGAATAAAAAACTGCACCGGCGAGAAATCCCAGTCGGTGAGTTTTTCGGTGGTAGTCTGTACACGCATGTCTGCGTCGATACCTAGGCCCCAACTATTGACGACGCGGTTGATGCGGGGGTTCTTGGGAAAAAAGGCGTAGTTGATATTGGGTGAAGAGCGCCAGTAGTCATTGCGCGCCACGAAGCCGATCTGATTGACGTCGTAGCCCTTCCCGATGCGCGTGATACCCGCCGAAAAATCGAGCTGCGAACCATTGTAATCAATAATGGCGGCCGCCGCCGTGCCGTCGGCAGGACTACCGGGCGTAAAAGATTTGTGCACGAAGAAATTACCGTTCAACTTACCGTCGCCGCTGGCCAGCTTGTAGTCGATGCCCGCCATGCGGTTGAAAGCTCCGCTCGGTGGCGGATTGTCCCCGGCTTTATAAAAACTCTGCTTGTTGACCACGATCACGCCCAGCGTGGAGCGCGTGAATACCCGCTGTTGCAGCGCGAGCACGGAGTAGTTGGCCGAGGCTTGTACGTTTTCTTTGGCGGCAGTCTGCATCGTAAGCAGGCCTACCCGCAAGCGCTCGGTTACCTTTCCACTCAGCCGAGCGCCGCCCAGGATCGGTACCACGACGTTGGCCCGCGTGATGCTGTCGCGCCCGATGCCGATGCGCCGCGAAAAGAAGGGGGTGATGACCGACGAACTCCCGCCGCCCGAACTACTACTCGACACGCCACCCGCGCCAAAGCCCGCGAACAGGTCGCTGTTTTCTAGAAAAAATTGCCGACGCTCGGGAAAGAACAGCTCGAAGCGGCTCAGGTTCGTGACCTGCCGGTCGACTTCGGCCTGCGCAAAATCGGGGTTTACCGTCAGGTCGAGGTTGAGCGAAGGCGTCACGGCGATCTTGGCGTCGATGCCAATGCCGGGCTTGGTGGTACCTTCGAGGCGGTTAAGGTAGTCGCGGCCCGTGTTGAGCGACACGTAGGGAATCAGCGAAATATTGGCCCCCGGCGCGGGTGGCGGCGTGTCCCACACCAGCGTACCCGATAGCGCGATGTTGTTGCTGCGAAATCCCCGCGGAATCTTGGCCCAGGCCGAACGCTCGTTAATGTCGAGGTTGTTACGAAAAAAATTGACGTTCCACTCGTTTACGCCCGGCTCGATCTTGTAGCGGAGCGTCTTGAACGGAATGGCCAACTCCACCACCCAGCGGTCGTCGTAGTTGGTGACATTGCTGTACCATTTATTGTCCCAGTCGTTGGTGACGTTGACACCGTTGGACACCAGCCCCTCGCGCTGCACGCCGTAGGGATTGACGGCAAAGTGAAAAGCGTTTTGCTTGTCTTTAAAGGTGTCCAGGTTAACGATAATCAAATCGGTACCACCGCCCTGGGGAAAATCCCGCCGCAACGACTGCACGGCGTAGTGCCGCGGCTGGTACAGTACATAGCTGATGTACAGATTCTGGTCGTCGAAAGTCATCCGGGCCTCGGTCTGCTGCACGGCGGCGGAGCTGTCGTAAGGAAACTGCTGCCAGAACGGTTCCGTGACGTCAGCCGACTGCCAGTCGGCCTCATCGAGCTTGCCATCGAGTACTATGGGTGCCGTTGCCTTCTTTATGTGCAGGCGGTACTTCTCCTCATTTTGGGTTTGGGAGAAGGCTCGAGAGAGGAGAAAGGGAGAAAAGGAAAAAAGGAGGAAAGCAAAGAGTACGCGTTTGGTATTCAGGAATTGTAGTGGTGTCTTCACTTGGTTGAGTTTGGAGGGTACTTCATAGGTTTTGGGGGTGCAAGGTCCACAAATATAAGGTACTCGCACGAACTTGGGCATTTCGTGCATTCCCCGATTCAGGCTTTGTCCTTAATTTCTTTCAGGAAAACCGTCCGGCGCCCCGCCAGCCACTCAGGATCGATACCCGTTACGCCAGACACCCGGTCCCACATGCGCTCGTAGCAATGGGCAGCCTGGGGGAAGGCTGTGGTCAAAGCCAGGGCTTTCTGATAGAATTCGAGCGGCTGACGAAGTACCATTTCGCGGCCCACAACAAATTGCGCCCCCAGCACAAATGGGTACTCCGCCGGGCCAGGAACGCCAAAAAGTTCTTGATGAAAAAGACTCAGATCGAGCCCCTCGCCCGTCTCATTTTTTGACCAGTTTTTATAGAGTAGCCCGTCGGCCGTATCGGTATCGATGATATGACCCAGCCACGTGAAGGATTTTTCGGGGAGTTCGCCGGAAGCAATGGCCCGAAGTCGGTGGTGAAAGTCGTAAGCGTGGTCGAAGGGTTTGCCCTGGCAGAAAACGGTGTAGTCGGCCAGCGAATCGTAGCGCGTCGTGAGGTGATGCAGGTAGGTATGCGCCTCGCGGCCCGCGTTGGGCAGTACCTGATGTGGTACTTCGGGGGGAGTTTCGGCTTTGGAATAAATCGTTTTTCGGATCGCGGGCGGGACGCGCCGCAGCCAGTTGAGGCTTTCATTGTAGTGCGCCACGACGAGTTCGAGGGATGGGCTCATCACTCAAAACGTCAAATCTATCGTCAACCCCGGCAGCACGTCTTCGCCCGATAGTTGCATAGGCTCATCCTTCTTGATCTCAGTACTGCCGTCGAGCCGATAAATATGCACGGCTTTTCCTTTCCGGTCGATGAGCCAACCCAGGCGGCAACCGTTGGCGCGGTACTCCTCCATTTTCTCCTTCAAGTCATTCATCCGGTCACTTTCCGAGCGAATTTCGATTGCAAAATCAGGACAAATAGGAGCGAATTTTGCCTGCTCGGCTTCGGACAGCGCATCCCAGCGATTTTGAGCAATCCAGGAAACATCCGGCGAGCGCACGGCCCCGTTGGGAAGGGTGAATCCTGTAGACGACTCGAAGGTGACTCCCAAACCCGATTCCTCATTCCAAAGCCAAACCCTCGCAGTAAATGCGGTATTATATTTTCCAGTATTTGCTCCCGTTGGCGACATGACGATAATATTTCCGTGTTGATCGCGCTCCATGCGCAACTCTGAATTGGCCTGGCACAGGTCGAAGAACATTTCGTCCGTCATGCCGTCCACCGTTTTTATTAAGAATCCGTTTTCGAGTACCATAGCGTCGTATTTAGTTTCCTGACAAGATAACGAAAGCCCATTACTTCTTCTCGATCCCCCCCAAAATGCGCCCGATCTCGTTGGCCTTGATCATAAATTCACGGCTCTGAGTGATGTCCTGCGCGTCGATAGCTTTTTTGAAGCGTTGCAGGAGTTCGATATAGTCCCCGAGGGCCTTGGAGACGTTCGTTTTATTCTGGTCAAAAATCGGCGCCCACATATTGGGCGAACTTTTGGCCAATCGTACCGTAGACGAAAATCCGGTACTCGCCATGTCGAAAATCGCTTTCTCGTCTTTTTCCTTATCCAAAACCGTCAATCCCAAAGCAAAAGCGCTAATATGGCTAAGATGGGACACATAGGCCAAGTGCAAATCGTGCTCGGCGGGCGTCATGTAGTGAATTTTCATACCTGCGTCGCGCAAGAAAGCTTCCACCAGCGCCAGCGAATCGGGATGGCTCTTTCGGGCATCGCAAATGATGACGTTTTTGCCCGGCAACAGCTCGCGGAAGGCCGCGCCGGGACCGGAATTCTCGGTACCCGCCATCGGATGCGCCGCCACAAACTGCGCCCGCTTCGGGTGCGCGTCGGCTACCTGACAAATCGTTTCCTTCGTAGAGCCCAAATCCATGACCGTCCGTCCGGCAGGGACTTGGTCCAATATCTGCGGCAGCAACTGCCGGATGCTATCCACGGGAATCGCCAGCACATTGAGTTCGGCGCGTTCGAGCGCGATTTCGAGCGGCAGTACCTCATCGACCAACCCCTTCGCCAATGCGATCTTCTGGTTGACTACTGAGCGGTCTACCCCTACCAGATGTAGGTTCGGGTACTTCTCCCGCAATACCAGCGCCAGTGAGCCACCCAGTAATCCTACGCCTATGATACTGATGGTCATGTTGTTGTGTAATTATTGTTTATTTGTTGATGTGTTTATTTGTTTAGGCTTGCGCGAGATGGCTTTATATAGCGTAGCGAAAGCCCGTTAACCGTTGACCCTTCCCCCGTCTACCCTTCGACACCGTCCCCTTTTACCCTTTCCACTGCTTCCAAGATCCTTTCCTTTGGGGTGCAGAGCGAGAGGCGGATGTAGCGCTGGCCTTTGGGGCCGAAGATGAAACCGGGGGCGATGAAAACGTGCTTTTCGGTGAGTAGCGCGTTGATGAGTACTTCGGCCGATTCCGTCGATGCGGGTAGCTTTCCCCATAAAAACATACCCTCTTGCG
The DNA here is from genome assembly GCA_963803495.1 of uncultured Cytophagales bacterium. Taxonomy (GTDB): domain Bacteria; phylum Bacteroidota; class Bacteroidia; order Cytophagales; family Spirosomataceae; genus Persicitalea. Next base: position 3,191,241 of record CAWDMP010000002.1, on the reverse strand, counting down.
CCGGGTCCCAGCTGCAGCCCAGGGCTTTGAGCAGGGATTCGGCGGCTTCCAGCCTACCTTCGTAGACGGCGTTACGTTGGGCGTGCCAGTCGTCGGAATTTTGCAAAGCGATGGCCGCCGCTTCCTGCACACCTTGAAACATCCCCGAATCGACGTTGCTCTTGATCTTCAAAATCGCGTCGACGTAAGGTTTTTCGGATGCCAGCCAGCCCAGTCGCCAACCCGCCATATTGTGCGACTTGCTCATCGAATTGAGCTCGATCGCCACCTCGCGCGCGCCGGGTACCGACAGCAGACTGACGGGCGGTTTTTTGTTCAAAACCATGCTGTACGGATTGTCGTGGCAGAGCAAAATCCTGTGCTTTTGGGCAAAGGACACCGCCCGTGAGAACAGCTCGGGGGTAGCGGGCGCGCCGGTGGGCATGTGGGGGTAGTTGAGCCACATGATTTTAGTGCGGGGTGTTACGAGCGCGGTCGTCGCTTCCCAGTCGGGCTGCCAACCGTAGTTTTCACGGAGCGGGTAGGGCTTTACAATAGCCCCCACCATTTTGCTTACGGCGGTGTAAGCCGGGTACCCCAGCTCGGGCACCAGTACTTCGTCACCGGGATCGAGGAAGGTGAGCGAAATGTGGGTAATGCCTTCTTTAGAACCGATCAGCGGCAGGATTTCCGTCGTCGGGTCGAGGGCGACGGCATAGGTACGGGCGTAGTAGTCGGCGATGGCCTGCCGAAGCGGCGGGATGCCCGTATAGGGTTGGTAGCCGTGCGCCTGCGGCTTGCGGATGGCGGCCGTCAGGGCGTCGAGTGTGGCTTCCGACGGCGTCATGTCCGGGTTACCTATGCCCAGATTGATGACATCGTGGCCGTCGGCCATCAGCTTGCGCACTTCGGCCAGTTTTACCGAAAAGTAGTATTCCGACGTCTGTCGGGTGCGCTGCGCGGTTTCTATGATCAAAGGAAGGCTGAAAAAAGAGGAGTGGAAAATTTCTGAGGATAATTGTCGTTAAAAGTCTGCAAGTTAGTACAAAAACCGTTTTTGAGTTGCCTGGCCCGTCGAGCAGGCGCTTGTTCTGTCAAAATTTCAGAGTAATACCTATACGATCTGCCAATTACGCCCATTTCTATCCTGTATATGATAACTAGACAGGCCGAAATCTGTTGGAACGGTTATTTATGCTTTAATAAGTACAGTTTTCAATCTCTAAACAAAATACGATACCTATGAAAAATATAATGAAAATGACTTTACTGGTCATGCTTGGCGGCTGGTTTGTAGCTTGTGCGCCTACTTTTCAGGTCCAGAACGACTACGACCGCAGCGTGAACCTGAAGCAATTTAAAACCTTCCGCGTCGATGCCGAGCGGAACATGACGCAGGATCCTTTGCTGGGCAGCGACCTGAACCGCCGCCGGATTACGGACGCGGTGACGGCCGCGATGGAGGCCAAGGGCTATCGTCTCGACGAGGGCAACCCCGAACTGGTCGTGCGCTACCTTACGGATGTGAAGGATCGCCAGCAGGTGCGCAACAACAACACGATGTCGCCTTACTGGTGGATGTGGGGCCCTCAGAACAACAACATCTCGACTTACAACTACGAGGAAGGTCGCTTCATCGTAAACATCTATCAAAACAGCGTCAACGATAAGATGATCTGGCAGGGCTGGGCTTCCGGCAAACTCAAAGCACCCAACAAGCGCGAAGATCGCGCCACTATGATGCAGAACATCATTGGTGATATCCTGCGCAGCTTCCCGCAAGCTACAACCGACACCTACTCGACGGAGATTGGAAATAAGTAATTTCTTCGAGACGGTAGACGGTAGAAAGGTTAGTCGTTTACCCGATCCTTACAATTTGAGTTAGAGTAAAAAGGGGAATCCGGTCTGGATTCCCCTTTTTCGTTATTTTTTTTACTTAAAAAATATATTACAAAGTACCATTCTACCTTTCCACCGTCTCCCCTCCTTTCATTGCCTTACACTCGCCCGCAGCTCTTCCAACAAAGGCTCGTTGCGAGGATACTTCTGGGGTATCCAGCGGTTGACGATACGCCCGGTGGCGTCGATCACCATGAACGGAAAGCGGGGTTCGATGGCGTACTCATTCTTCAATTGCTCTACCACTTCATCGGAGGCGTAAAGGTGTAGGGCATGGGGGCGGGCTTCCACAAATTTTTTCCAGGTGTCGAAAGGAATACCTGGCGCTACACTCACGTACACAAAAAGCACACTGTCGCCTTTGGCTTCTTCGAGTAGTTTGAGGGTGGGTTCGTACTGCCCGAGGTTAAAGGCAAAGGCTACCGCCAACGGCTTGCCCCGCAGGCTACTGAGTGCTACCGAAGTACCTTCCCGATCCAACAGCGTGAACTCCGGGGCAGGGCTTCCCTTTTCCAGTTTCTCCTTAGTGGCAATCAGATTGGCGAAGTAGTCTTTAACCTCGACATTGGGGTAGCTTTGGGAAAACTCATCGAAAAGCGTTCGGGCGGTTTTCATCGAGGCCAGCGCGGTAGTGGCGTAGTTGAGCCAATAGGTAAGCAGGTACTCCTGCTGCTGGGGATGAGCCGCTAATTTTGTCTTGCTGTTCTCGTAGATTTCCAATACCGCCTCCGGGTCGAGCACGTATTGATTGGCTTTTTTGGGACGGTACTTCTGCGTGGAAGGAATCGAGACCCAGTGCCGCAGCTCGTTGCGATAAGCCAGGCTGAGCAACGCCTGGTCGGGAAAGAGCTTGAAGTTATCGAGCGTAATCGAATCCAACCTCATCTGCTCCTCGGGCGTCAGGCGTACGGGTGTGTTGTGGCGCATTTCGCGATCAAGCACCACGATGCGCATCAGGTAGGGCTCCACATGCGTGGTGGCGCGCACGTAATTATCGAAAGTACTGTCGACGGGATGTACCGCCTTAAAGGCCTCATACTTCGCAATGCGCAGGGCGGTCAGGCTATCGCTTTGGTACAGAATGGAGTCGTTGTTTATCAGCTTTGGGTTGAAGCGGAAGGCAGGTAGGTACTGGTAGTGGTTTTCGAGAAAATAATCTTGCAAAAACTCCTGATAGGGAACGTTTTTCCCCTCGAAGGTAAGCGCATTACCGGGGTTTACGTTGATCGTGAGGTTTTCGCCCGGTACCATGTACAACAGCTGCGCGCGGCTTTCCTGGCGCATCGCAGCGGGGCTAAGGTTGTTGGTGGGTTTGCGGGTGCTGATCGTCATCCTGACCAGCGTCGGCTTCTCGATCGGGAAAGTGGTGGAGCCGTCTTTCTGGATGCTGAGGTCGAAAACGTCGATGGTCTCGTAGGCCGTCTCAGCCAGGCCCACCCCCAGGGTTTCGTGAAACTTGACGCGCTCCACCGTCAACGAGTAGGTATAGTCTACCTCGGTGGGCGAGTTGATGTTGATGCGCGCGCTCGGTTGGCCCCAGGCGGCCAGGGTAGCAAGTGCCAGTAGGTGAGTCAGAACGATTTTCATAGCGTTGATTCGGGAAGACAGGACGATACCATAGACTTCCGTTTAGGGTCCTCAAAAAAATATCGCGAGGGAAAATTAGGCTAAGATAATAGTCTTTCATCCCAAACCCAAGCACCGTATCCCGGCAAGTTGCGCTAATTTAGCGTTCCGTCTTTTCAAACCTCCCCATGCCCCAATCCGACTATCTTCGTTTTGCCCCACTTCGCACGGGAATAAAAGGTGAGTTTTATTACGATAGTTCCCCCCGACACGCCGCCATACGGCGCGTGTACGCCACCGATGCCTCGGTGTATCAGGAACTTCCGCTCGCCGTGGCGCTTCCCCGCGACGCCGACGACATCCGGCAGCTCATCGACTTTGCCCGTAAAAACAGCGTCACGCTCATCCCGCGCGCGGCGGGTACTTCGCTGGCCGGCCAGGTGGTGGGCAACGGCATCGTGGTCGATATATCCAAGCACTTCGACAAAATTATCGAAATCAATGCCGCCGAGAAGTGGGTGCGCGTGCAGCCGGGCGTCATTCGCGACGACCTCAACAAGTCCCTGGCCCCGCACGGCCTGCTATTTGGCCCCGAAACCTCCACCGCCAGCCGGGCGATGGTCGGCGGCATGATCGGCAACAATTCCTGCGGGCTGCACTCGATGACCTGGGGCAGTACCCGCGACCACCTGCTGGAAGTCAGGGCGTTGCTCTCCGATGGGTCGGAAGCGGTATTCAGCGCATTGAGTCGAGAGGATTTTGTACAAAAACTCGCCAATAAATCCGCCAATCCACGCGAGCAAGCCATCTACGCCGGGATGTGGGGTATCGTTTCGAATCCGATCGATCAGGAATTGATCGAGAAAAACTTTCCCAAGAAAACCGTCACGCGCCGCAACTCCGGCTACGCGCTGGATAGTCTGATGGCCGACGACGGCACAGAAAATATCAATCTCGCCCGGCTCATCGCGGGCTCCGAGGGTACGCTTTGCTTCATCACCGAGGCCAAGTTGGCTTTGGTCGACCTGCCGCCTGCCGCCGTGGGCGTCGTGTGTGTACACACCGAGTCGCTGGCCGAAGCTCTGCGCGTCAACCAACGGGCGATGGCCCACGCGCCCAAGGCCTCGGAACTGGTAGACAAGTACATCATGGACTTTACCAAAGAGCACCATGAGTACAGCAAAAATCGGTTTTTTCTGGAAGGCGATCCCGCCGCCTTGCTGATGGTAGAGTTTTGGGGTGATACCGAGCCGGACGTACAAAGCCAGGCAGCGGCTTTCGTGGACGATTTAAAGCTCCAAAACCTGGGCTATGCCTACCCGCTACTCTTCGGGGCCGACGCTGCCAAAGCGTGGGACATCCGCAAGGCGGGCCTGGGCCTTATCCGCAACCTGCCTGGCGACACGCAGCCTGTCAACCTTATCGAGGACTGCGCCGTGGCTGTGGAGGACCTGCCCGCCTACATCGAGGATTTGCAGCAACTCCTGGCGCGTCATAAACTGCACGCTTCGTACTACGCCCACGCCGGGGCGGGTGAGCTGCACGTGGAGCCGATGATCAACCTCAAAACCAGTGAAGGCAAAGCGCTGTTTCGGCAGGTGCTGGCCGAGACGGCCGTCCTGGTCAAGAAGTACCGGGGGGCGCTGTCGGGCGAGCACGGCGACGGGCGTTTGCGCGGCGAGTTTATTCCGTTCATGATGGGACGGGAGGTGTACGAGTTGTTCCGGCAGGTCAAGCGCATCTGGGACCCACAGGGAATTTTCAATGCCAACAAGATCGTGGACACGCCGCCCATGAACGAGTCGCTGCGCTATGTACCCGACGCCACGCCGCCACGCATCGACACCGTGTTCGACTTCACCCGTGAGGAGGGCATCCTGCGCCTGACCGAAAAGTGCAGTGGCTCCGGCGATTGCCGCAAAACCGAACTCACCGGCGGCACCATGTGCCCGAGCTACATGGCGACCCGCAGCGAGCGCGACACCACCCGCGCCCGCGCCAACATCCTGCGGCAGTACTACACCAGAGAAGCCGGCGAAAAATCCACCGTCGCCACCGACGAAATGGTAAAGGAGGTACTGGACCTGTGCCTGTCGTGCAAAGGCTGCAAGGCGGAATGCCCGTCGAGCGTGGACGTGGGCAAGATGAAGGCGGAATTCACGCAGCAGTACCACGACACGCACGGCGTACCGCTACGGTCGCGGCTGATAGCGGGCTTCACCAAACAAATGCGCCGCGCCGCCCTGGCACCCTGGGCCTACAACGCCGTGTTCGGTACGCCCGCCTTGCGCCGCGCGGCCAACCGGGCGGTGGGCTTCCACCCTGACCGCAGCATGCCGCTGCTGGCGTCGACGACGTTGAAAAGGTGGTTTTTCAAGCACAAAAAAGCCGCACCAAGAGACGCGGCCCCAAACGGAAAGGTGTACCTTTTCTGCGACGAGTTCACCGACTACCACGATGTAGCGGTGGGACAGAAAGCCGTCGCACTGCTGGAAAGGCTGGGCTATGAGGTACTTATTCCCGCGCACATAGAGTCGGGGCGTACGTTTCTGTCGAAGGGGTTGGTAAAAGAAGCGCAACGAATCGCCAACCGGAACGTGCGGTTATTGAAGGATGTAGTTGATGATGAGGTACCGTTAGTGGGCATCGAGCCCTCGGCCATCCTGACGTTTCGGGACGAGTACCCCGACTTGGTCGAGCCGGAATTACAGGATGCCGCGAGGGCATTGGCCCAAAACGCGCTCCTGTTTGAAGAATTCCTGGCGCGCGAAATGGCGAAGAAAAAGATCGGCAGCGCGCAGTTCACTACCGAGAGTCGGCTCATAAAACTGCACGGACATTGCCACCAAAAAGCACTGTCTTCGCTGTCGGTGGCGAAGCAGGTACTTTCGCTGCCCGTTAACTACAAGGTGCAGCTCATCCCGAGCGGTTGCTGCGGCATGGCCGGCAGCTTCGGCTACGAAGCCGAGCACTACGAACTCTCGATGCAGATCGGTGAATTGGTGTTGTTTCCCGCCGTGCGCGACCAGCCCGACGAGGTACTTATCGCCGCGCCCGGCACCAGTTGCCGCCATCAGATCAAGGACGGCACCGGACGCCGGGCGCTGCATCCGGTCGAAATCTTGTGGGAAGCGTTGGCGAAATAGCTACTTGACGTCGGTCGCGATGGTGTCGCTGGCAAAGCCGTCGCCCGCTACGGTATCAGACATCATCTCGCTGGCGGGGGTGTCGCTCTTGGGGATGGAGTCGCCATCGTGGCGGAGGAACCCGTAGGATATGGCCGCAATCATAAAGATAAGGCCCAAGCCGATGATCCAGTAAAGTACATTGCCGGTTTTCTTGGTTTCGCGGGCTTCGTTGTCCGTTTCTTGTCTGTCCATGATGTCGTATTCGTTTTGATGGTAGAGAGTAGGTACTAAATTTGTCCCAAAGGTAGCAAATAATGATTTCGGGCGATTTCAACTTGCATAATAACCACGTTTTCAACCTAATGTTTTTTGTATATTCGAGCGAGCTATGATGATAAAATCTGCATGAACAAAGTACTACAGAAGCAGCAACTTATTGAAAAAATTCGGGAGATCAACCACCCGGAGGCCTGCCTGCTGTTTTTTCGGCTGCTTAAGGACATGCTGGACCTGACCAATCTGGCCGATTCGGACCCGCGCCTTTCCATTGTCGTCCTGAAAAATCAGGTCGGTATTTCGGTCAACATCAACGTGTACCTGGCCCTGCGCTTCACCAAGAGCCGGAGCGAGGGCGTGCGCATTTGGTTTCCTTTTCCCAAATCCTACATCCAAGAGATCGAAGCGGACCTGAAAAAACCGGGCACCGACGATTTCAAATGGAGTGAGACGCAATCGGAATACGTGTGGCTTCCCCTGCCCTTCGAAGAAGCCGACCTCGACCGCCATGATCCCGAAGCCAAGCAGCAGTGGGAAAACTGCCTGCTCGAGTTTGTGGAAAAAGCCCGGCGGAGTCCGCACATTAAGAAGCACAATTCCGCTGCCTACCAGGCGGCCATCGACGAGTCGTACCGAGGTGAGATCATCGCTTATGCTACACCCGGCTGGGAGGCGAGCCAGGCGGCGGAACCAGACACTACCTATCAAAAACCCGAGGTACCCGCCCTACCCCGTCCCGACCAGCCCCTAAACTACCTGCTCTACGGACCACCCGGCACGGGCAAGACCTACGCCGTGCAGCGGATGCGCGCGCTTTTCGCAGATTCCGGCTTCGTGACGTTTCACCCGTCGTATAGCTACGAAGAATTTATGGAGGGCATCCGGCCTGAACTCAGCGGCGGACGGCTGGGCTATCAGGTCAAGCAGGGCGTGTTCTACGAAGCTTGCCTGTCGGCCCTGCAACTGGCCAACTACACCTCGTTCGAAGATTGCCTGGCCGATACCCCCGCCCGCCGCGCCGAACGACTGGATCGCGCGCCCGCTTTTTTGCTCGTTATCGACGAAATCAACCGCGCCAATGTTTCGGCCGTGCTGGGTGAACTGATGACGCTGCTCGAACCCGACAAGCGGTTGGGTGCGGCGCAGGAACTTTCCTTGACCCTGCCCTACTCGCGGCAACGCTTCGGGGTACCTTCCAACCTGTTCGTGGTCGGAACACTCAACACCGCCGACCGTTCTATCGCGCTGCTGGACACGGCCTTGCGACGGCGTTTTCAGTTTGCAGAAGTCAAACCCGACCCCGAGTTGCTGGCGGGCCGGAGCATCGAGGGCATCGACCTTCGGCTACTGCTGCTGACGATCAACAAGCGCATCGAGCTACTGTACGACCGCGACCACACGCTGGGCCACGCCTACCTGCTCGACGTGCAGAACTACCGGGATTTATGCGCCGCCTTCCGGTCCCGCATCATCCCGTTGCTGGGCGAGTACTTCTACGACGATTGGGAAAAAGTACGCCTGGTACTGGGCGACAACGACGGCTGGGGCAAGGTGCCCGACGCACAACTCGTACGCCGCGTGGCGGTCGACGAGCGGGCGCTTTTCGGCGAGGGCGCACTTACCCAACCCGATGCGTACCTTTACGAAATCAGCCCGGCGCTAAGGCGTGGCGATTATGAGGAAGTACCCAAGGCGGCCTTCGTCGGTATATATCGGAAGGGTGGTTTAGATTAAAATACGGTAATGGAATCGAACAGAAAAATCATGATGTCATCTCGCTTGAAATACAATCTTTTGTTAAAAATGACAGCCTTCGCCCTGCTGTTACCCCTGACGAGTTCTGCTCAGGATAAAAACATGATCTCGCTGGCGGGCGGGTACAGCCTGCCCCTAGGTAGTTTTGCCAGTCAGAATTTCAGCGACTCCAAGGCGGGACTGGCCGGGGCGGGCGCCTACGCTCAGCTCAGTTACGAGCGAAAGATCACTGATCGGTACGGCCTGCGCCTGACGGGTAGTCTGAACATCAACAAAACCGACGCTCAGCCGCTCATCGATGAATACAGTTCCCTCCTCGCCAATCCTGAAAGCTACTCCTGGCAAAAAGAAACCTCGACCTGGCGGCTGGGGGCGTTGCTGCTGGGGCCGTCGGCCTACCTGCCTTTGGGCAGAGCGCAGTTGGAAGTCCACGCGCAAGCCGGGCTGGTGTATGCCGAGTCGCCGACCGTGACGGCGCTAGGCACCTCATCGGCGGGCGGGCCCGAGGCCGAAGGACGCGTCGCCCGGGCTTCCACAGCCGCCTTCGGATTTGGAGCCGGAGCCTCGGCCCGCTTTCGCCTGACCGACCACCTTCGCTTTCAGGTCACCGCCGATGCCATTGGCGCGAACGCGCGCCTGAAAGATGTGCCGACCTACCGCAGGCTCGGCAGGCTCGTTCTCGAAAGTACCGACGATCCCGAGCGGTTCGTGGCGGTGATCAATCTCGGCGCGGGTTTGGTATTTAGTTTTTAAAATAGACACGCTTCACCATACACGAAACCCACGATGGCTGACTCTGACATTCGCTGGAAGCAGCGCTTTTAAAACTTTGAAAAAGCCCTCGCTCGGCTCCGTCAGGCAGTCGGTACGGAGGACCCGTCTGATCTGGAAAAAGCGGGGGTGATTCAGACTTACGAATTCATTTTCGAGCTGGCTTGGAAAACGGTGAAGGATTATCTGGAATCGCAGGAGGTGTCTGTCAAATTTCCACGCGATGTCATCAAGGAGGCTTTTAAATACGAGCTTCTGGAGGGCGAGATTTGGCTCGATATGCTTCAGAAACGAAACCTGATGAGCCACACTCACGACGAAGAGAACGCCGAACTCGCTTATCGGCTGATCATAGAGCGGTACTTCGCTGCCATTGAGGCCGTGCACGAAAAACTGAATTCCGAAACATGAACCCTTTCGGTATAAAAGAAAAAAGCTTTTCCCTGCTTGTTGAAGCATTCACTCGCTATCCCGATGTAGAGGAAGTACTTGTCTTCGGTAGCCGGGCCAAAGGAAACTTTCGGCCGGGCAGTGACATCGACTTGGCCATCAAGGGCGAGAAATGCAATGCCCGCATGGCGCTCGACATTGCCGGGTACCTCAACGAAGAAATCCCCATTCCTTACTTTGTGGATGTGGTGAACTACGCCAGTCTGGAAAACCAGAAATTGAAAACGCACATCGACCGCGTGGGTAAACCCTTGCTCGATCGGCAGGAAGTCAAAGTACCTGGCTCAAATTGAGATTTGGTACTGCATCATCAGTGCCCCGCGGCGGCCGTCGGCCGTGAGGGCGTTAGACACATCGGCCGCTCGGTAGATGGGCCGGTTTTCGTAATTGATACTCAGCTTGGCTGTATGGCCTTTGATGAGCCAGTTTACCCCGGCGTTGAAAAGCATCATGTTCTTTTCCAAACGGTCGTAACGCGAGTTCTGCACCGAAACGTAAGGTTGCAGGGTACCCCGCTCGCCCATTAGGTCATCGGCAAACTTGTACCCTAATTGCCCGTATACCACCGAACCTGTCCCGAACATCGGGTAGGCATTGCCCTGCGTACCGCCCACGCCGGGCAGCGGCTGTGTGGTACCGGTGGCGGGATTCATCAGGCCGTTGTAACGCAGGTACCCCTGGCCATAGTCAGTATTGAAATAGCCGAGATAAGAAGAAATCGCCGTACCCCTGGCCCTGTCGAGCGGCATATCGAGGTAGGCTGCTACCGACCACAGATCAAGGTTACTATACAGGGTATCGGAGGCCGCGTTTTCCCGGGACCAGGTAGCGTTCTTTTGCGATACGAAGCCTGCTTCCAGATTCAGTACTTTACGTTGACCGAGGTAGGTACCCGTCATGTAGCCGGGGGTGGTATTGCTCTCGGTGTCGAAGATGTTGTAGATAAATAATCCCTGAAATTGTTTCTTGTGCTTTCGCTGCGCGAAGGTAGCGTTGGGCCCCAAAGGAGGCGGCATGCCGCCGTTGGTTTCGATTGGGAATGGGTCCGACACATCCACGCGGTAGTTGAGTTTCCCCAACTGTCCCCGGCTGTACAGGCTCAACTTGCGCCCGAACTCGTCGGTTTGATCGACCGTGGCCTGGGCGAAAACGGGCACGTCCATCGTCATGATGGTACCGATGCTGGGTTGGGAAAACCGCGACAAGCCGCCGACGATCGTGAGGCCACCGCCGAAGCGCACGAAGTTGGTACCCTGGCGATGTACTTCGTATTCACCCAACGCATCGTGGAAGAAAGCCGCGATTTTACGGTTGCTGGGAACGCCATTGGCGTTGTACCCTGGAAAAGCGTTGTTCTTGTTGAAGTTGTTCATGCCAAACTGCATATACAAAAACACGCGGTCGGTGATTTGGCCGAACATCTGAATCCGCGTCCGGCGCAAACCGATGTCGAACGTCTGCGCCGCCGGGTCGCCGAGTAAGATGGTGCCAGGGTTACTCTCGTTGTAGCGCAGCCAGGTCTGGTTTAGGAAGGTTGCCTTGAAGTAGTGGGAGCCCGACTCGTTGAAGCTGTAGCGGAGGTCGCTGCGCTCTGCTTTATCCTGGGCAAGAATGGAAGGAGAAACTAATAGCGTCAGCCAAAAAAGTTTTTTCATGTGTATTGATAGTCTTGGATACTTTCAATTTTAAATAATGTACGGAAAGTACCGAAGATAAAAAACCGCGAGGGCGCAAAGACGCAAGGCTACTGAGCCTTGCGTCTTTGCGCCCTCGCGGTCAAAACAAAACTACTTCCAGCCACAAACCGGCTCCAGCCATTCCTGACCGGGGTCGATTGGAGAGCCATCGGGCGCGTCGTTAGGACGAAGGGCGGGCAGACCGTCCTTTTCGCCTTTCTGAAACATATCGATTTTCTGCAACGTGTAGATCGTACTGCGCGTGGTCCTGCTCCGAGGCGAAGGTCTGCCGTCCGGCGAGGCGCTCCTTTAGCTGATCTACTTTGAAGTATGCCATCGCGCGCGCTGCGGACGAGGCGTCTTCCGAAACGGCCAGATTCATTAATTCCTGCGCCACCATACTGGCCGTTTGCCGCCGGATGGCCGCCTGGTAGTTGTCGCCGCCGCGGTTTTGGGTATTCCAGGTTTCGTCCATCAGCGCGTCCACGACTTCGCTCAGACCGGGCAGCGACGGGTCCACAGCCTTCTGCGATTCCAGCCGACTGGCCCGTTGTGGGTGTAGTACAAAGCTTAGCGTCAGGGCCGTAGCCGCTTCGGCGGGTGCCATCGGATCGAACGTCAGGCCCGTGCGGCCCGAGAATAGCTCGCGCGGATTGCCATCGTAGCCGAAGGGGCGCGGGGGCAGCAGGTTCAAAATCGAGCGCGGCAGCGCCAGTACTTCGGGCCGCAACGAAGCCAACACCGCCTGCAAAGCGCGGCGCTGCTCGCTGGCGGCCACCGGGCGTTGGGGTACTTCGCCATCACCCCGCACGGCGTAGGTATAATCCACGCCACCGATTACTTTGGCGGCGGCTTCGACTTGGTAGCGGTGGAAAAGGTACATCGGCACGAGTACTTCCTGCAAAGTCGCGATGGGCATCCCCACCGGGATTTTCTTTTCGGAGAAATTGTCCAGCGCGATTTGCCGCACTTCCAGTACCCGCTCCAACTCGTCGACGGCATCGCGGCCACCGTCCCAAAGGTGCGTTTTGGGATGGGCGCTACCGGCCGGACGGGCGTCCTGGTCGGTCAGGAAACCCTGTCCGGCCTTTTTATAATCGGCGACAATTTTTTGTAAAAATTTGGCTTCGCTCATGTCGTTGGGCAATTGGCGGTAGGCGTAGTCGATGGCGATCTTGTCGCTCGTGCCGATGTTTTTGGCGTAGGCGTTGGAAATATCCAGGGTACCATCGCGCCGGATGTCGACCTGCGGGTGCGGGTAGTCCATCACCGAAGCGCGGTCGTCGGTGCTGGCGATGTAATTGTGCGGCAGGCCCAGCGTATGGCCCACTTCGTGCGCCGCCAACTGCCGGAGCCTCGCCAGCGAAAGTGTCATCATCTCGTCCGAAACAGCTTTTCCTTCTTCGTACTTCGCCACCAGTCCCTGCGCGATCAGGAAATCCTGCCGCACCCGAAGCGAGCCGAGCGTCACTTTTCCCTTCAAAATCTCGCCCGTGCGCGGGTCCGAAATACTACCGCCGTACGACCAGCCGCGCGTCGAGCGGTGCACCCACTGAATCAGATTGTACCGAATATCCATCGGGTCGGCATCGGGCGGGAGCAGTTTCACCTGAAAAGCATTGGTGTAACCCGCCGCCTCGAACGCCTGATTCCACCAGGCTGCGCCTTCCATGAGCGCCGAGCGGATCGGCTCGGGTGCGCCGGGATCCATGTAATAAACGATTGGCTTCACCGCCTCGCTCATGGCGGCGTCGGGATTCTTCTTTTCCAACCGATGCCGCGAAATGTAGCGCTTGGTGAGCGGCTCGCCGACGGGCGTGGCGTAGTCGAAAAACTCGATGCCGTTGACGCCCACCCGCGGGTCGAAGGCGCGGGTCTGGTACTTATCGTCGGGCGAATCCACGCCGGGCAGCTCCACGAACGAATGGTGCTGGTGCATGGTCACGGCGTTGGCCGAAGGCACCACCGACCGCAGGTACCCGCCGGGGTTGTCGCCCGTGAGGGTGATGATGGTCTCGAACTCCGTGTTTTTAGGAAAATTCTTGGTACGATCCATGAAAAAGGCCGAGCGCGAAGCGTCCATTTTGAAATTTCCTTGCTTCGTGCGGCTGATCGCCTGCGAGGCATTCACGGCATCCTGCATTAGAAAGGGCGTCAGGTCGACAAGTACTGCGGTTGCCCGTTTCGGCCCCGACTTCAAAGCCCCAGAGTACCGATTGCGCAAAGGATTCCTCCACGGCTTTGCGCTCCAACGGATCGTCGGACAGGGCGCGGTAGGCGTAGTTGGGCTCGACCATCAGAATTTTGGGCCCGCTGCGCTGAAACTTGACGATGTGCTCGCTGCCCAGTCGGCCGCGGTCGAGGCCGATGTCGTTGGAGCCCACGCCCTGCGCCAGCGTCGGGTAGTAGAGAAGCTCGACATCCAGCCTGGAAATTTCCAGCCAGATTTTGCCCTTTTTGGCGTCGTAGTAAAACGGCAGGTAACCGTCTTGCTTTGTCATGCCCTCGGTGGCTTTTTCGATGGTAGTGGTTTGGGCAAAGGCAAAAGCCGAAGCCAATAGCGCGAAGGCTGTGAGTAGTAGGTGTTTCCGCATGGTTCTTTGTGGTTTGGGGCTTGAATATAGGATTAACGGAGGAAAGCAGGAAGAGTGAGCGAGAAATTCCAGGTTTCATTATAGAAAACAAAGACGAAATAATGTAGGGGTTTTTGATAAAAGCCCTAAAATTTAATCCGGCAAGTCCTGGCTGTGCGTATATTTGTGCAAATGAATCTAAAATCCGTCATCCTGCTGCTTATGCTGGCCAACTACCTGTTGTTGGCAGGATCGGGCTATGTCAGTCGGCCGGAGCAGGACCCGTTCATGGTGTTGATGCAGTCCAAATCGACCGAGAGCCACCGCTACGAATCGCGCCAGTATATGCGGACGGACGCCCTCGAAGCCTTCTTGGTCGAGGCACTGACTAATCGTTACAACGACTCGACGGGCGACCAGAACCAGTTGCTTTTTTCGGTCGTGAGCGGGGTAGACGCTCATTCGCTGCCCGCGCTTTTTCAATTTGAAGTACCCCTCATTTTTAAGGAAAAAGAAAATCGGCATCACCACACGGTGACGCCTTCGAAAAGTATAGCGCTCGCTGTATTCTCCCCGCCGGAATTGGCTGGTCGCGCCTGAACTTCCGGGCAATTACTCTTTTGTCGAATGTAAGCACTAACCGCTGGATTTTTATCCGGTGTGCGCTTGTGCATTGACCGTATCGGTCGCTTCGCATCAGAGATTCCTTCCCCCATTTTCTTCCTTAACAATCTTTCCTGTCTGCACAGGATCAAGCGATACTTATATGAATCTGAAATACATTCTCCTTTTGCTCACGTTCGTGGGCATTGCCCAATCGAGCTACGCCCAAAACGGCAGCCTGTCGGGCCGCATCTATTCCGCCAATAAAACGCCACTTAGCGGGGCGACGTTGAGTCTACAAAACACCGCCTTCAATACCATTACCGACGAAAAAGGGTACTTCATCCTGCGCCAGATTCCGGCCGGATCGTACACGCTGACCGCTGCTTCGCTGGGCTATTCCGCCGCCCGGCAGAACGTGATCATCTCTGCCCAGAAACCGACGGTACTGGATCTGCAACTTTCCGAAAACAACACGGAGTTGCAGGAAGTGACCATTACCGGCAAAAGCAGCCAGTACAAGGCCGACAATTCCTCCCTCGCCACGCGCTCCGAGGTACCTTTGATCGAGACGCCGCAATCGGTGCAGGTGATTTCCCAGCAAATTATCCGGGACCGGCAGGCATTCACGCTCAACGACATAGCGCCACTGATGACGGGCGTCAAGTCCAATAACGGCATGGGAGCCATTGGCTTACGCGGGTTTACAGGCTACAACCCCAATACCGCCAGCTTCACGACGTTCAACGGTATCCGGGGCACCTTGTACCTGTGGAGCCAGCAGCCGCTACTTTACAATATTGAAAAAGTGGAGGTGCTGCGCGGGCCGGCTTCGGTGCTGTTCAGCGAAGGAATGCCTGGCGGCGTCATCAATTTCGTCACGAAAAAGCCACAGGCCCAAAAGCAACTCGAACTGACGGCGGCTTACGGTACCTGGAATTTGGCGCGCTTTTCGGCCGACGCCACCGGTGCCCTGACCCGAAACGGAAAACTGATGTACCGGGCGATTGTCGGCTACGACCGCACCAACAGTTTTCGGGATTATCAGGAGGTTAGAAATCTGTTTCTTGCGCCTTCGCTCACCTACGTTTTTTCGGCCAACACTAGCCTGAACCTGGAAGTGAACTACGCCAAGGCCAACAGCGTGCAGCAGTACGACCGGGGTACTTTTGTAAAAGATAACGGCGACGGTACCTACGATTTTGATTTTTACCCCAACAACCTGACGGTGCAGAGTCCGACCGATTTTGGAAGAAACAAGAATTCCTCCGCCACCCTGACGTTCAACCACCGCTTCAGCCAAAACCTGACGCTGACGGCCGTGCAGCGGTACGTGCGGAGCCAGTTCACCTTCGCCGACCATTTCGTGCGCGGTTCGATTCGCAACGACTCGATCAGCCGGAGCTACTCCTACTGGGATTACGACCAGTTCAACGCCCAAACTACGGCCTACCTCAACTACAAGATCGCGACGGGAAAAATCAGGCATAGCATTCTGGCGGGTGTGGATTACAACCGCTTCGGCTGGACTGAAAACGATTACCGCAATTCGCCCTCCACGCGTATTTCGATCCTGAATCCCGACTATGCCAACGACGTTCCGGCACCCAACCCCAAGGTCGACTATTACGACGACAACAAGCAGTCGACCGATCTGATCGGGGGGTATTTGCAGGATCAAATTAGTTTTGGAGCCAAGATCAAGGCGCTGTTGTCGGTGCGGTACGATCACTACGACCTGACCCAGACCCCGCTCTCGGAACGGGACAGCAAGCAGGGCGACGCCTCGGTCGCCAGCGCCTGGTTGCCTCGCTTTGGAATGGTGTACCTGCCGCTGCCTAATGTGTCGTTCTACGGTAGTTTCACAAAATCATTCTCGCCCCAAACCTCCAACAGCGGCGGCGCGGGCGGGCCCTTCCCGCCGCGCGAAGCCCGACAATTTGAGTTAGGTTACAAGGGTGATTTCTTCAAAAACCAGCTTTCCACCATGCTGGCGGCCTACACCATCGACTACACCAACATCCTCGCCGCCGATCCCACGGCCGACAATCCCAATCGCCAAACGCTCGTGCCGGGTACCGTGAGCAAGGGCGTCGAGCTGACCGTGCAGGGTAGCGTCAAAGGACTGAGTATCCTGACCGGCTATGCCCTGAACGATCACACGCTCACTTCCACGAGTACGATTGGCAAGGAAGGCGACCGCTACATCAACGCGCCTCGTCACCTCGCCAACATCATGCTCAAGTACAACTTTCGGGCTCGCGCGCTGAACGGTCTCGGCCTCGGGGTAGGTGGCCGCTACACCAGCGATCAGGTGGGGAATCAAGGCAATCAGGCTCTTTTGATTCCGGCGTCGACGGTGCTGGATGCGTTTGCCAACTACCAGGTGCAGCGGTTCAATGTGCAATTCAATCTTTACAATTTCACCAACGAGCGCTATTTCCTGGGTGGGTTGTCACGCAATCCGGTAGCTTCGCTCGGTAATCCCATCAATTTCCGGGTGGGCGTAGCTTACGCGGTTTTTTAGCAAGATCTATTCACCATCGTCCCTTTCCTTACACTTTTATTTTTAACCAAAAACACCCAATGAAAAACAACCGACTACTTCTTCTGATTGCCGCCTTCCTGCTTAGTTCACTTGCTTTTGCGCACGAGTTTTGGCTCGAACCGATCAAGTTTTTACTAAAAACCGATGAAAAGGTCAGCATCCACATGCGGGTGGGCGAAGACTACCAGGGCGATCATTCCAATGGCAAGAAGTACAAGCTCACGAAGCTAGAGCTGTACGGCAATGGCAAAAAGCGAGACATCCGGGGCGATGTCTACGGCGATAGCCTCAGCACGGTCGATCTCAGCTTTCCGACCGAAGGCACCCAGTTGGTTGCCTTCAACAACACCAGCAAATTCATCGAACTGGAAGGCCCAAAATTCAACAGCTATCTGCGCTCGGAAGGGCTGGATGGCGTGCTGCGGAGCCGCACGCAACGGGGCGATACGACGAAAGCCGGGCGGGAACTCTACCAGCGCTGCGTGAAAACGCTAATGCAGGTGGGCAGCAAAACGGATGACACCTATGCGATCGACACCGGGATGCGGCTGGAAATCATTCCGGGCAAAAACCCTTACGCGGCCAACGCGGCGGGACCAATCAGGTTCAAAGTCCGGTTCGATAACAAGCCGCTGGCGAATAGCCTGGTACTTGCCTGGCACATGGTAGACGGCGCTACCACGCACACCAAATTGCGGAGCGACAGGAACGGCGAAGTCACGTTTCCGATTACCAAAACCGGTAAATGGATGATCAGCACGGTACACATGATGCCGACGACTGACGCCAAAGAAGCCGATTGGCAAAGCTTCTGGGGTAGCTACACGTTCGGGTACTACTGAGCCGAAGCGCACAAAGTAAGCGACAAATTTGAGAAAGGCTGCTTCACCGACTATTTTTACTAAAAATAACCGGAGAAGCGGCCGTGCCTGTAAACTCGGCTACCAGTCGAATAATCCTAAATCCAAATATCAAATGAAAAAAATAATCGAATCCCGTCCTTTTCGCCAATCTTTGTTGTTTTTAACCCTCGTGGCTGTTTGTTCCCTACCTGCCGCCACTGCTCCAGCCCGGCCTGCTGCCGCCCCGATCGAAGGCCGATGGGACATCATGGTCGATGTTGCCGGTACCCCGGCCTCGTCCTGGCTGGAAGTGATTCATTCCGGCCACCATACGCTGGTGGGACGGTACGTATCGGTTTCGGGCAGCGCGCGGCCTATCTCTGAGGTACATTTCAAGGACGGCAAGTTCAACTTTGCAATTCCGCCCCAATGGGAAAAAGGCGAAGGCGATTTCACGGTCGAAGGTACCGTCGAAGGCGACAGAATCAGCGGCTCGCTCACTACGCCCGAAGGAAAAACCCACAACTGGACGGGCGTACGGGCCCCCACCCTGCGCCGAACGACCCTGCCTACCTGGGGAAAGCCCGTGAAGCTGATTGAAAAGAACAGTATGAAAGGATGGCATACCTCGGGTGAAAAGCCCAACCAATGGACGATCGAAGACGGGGTCCTGAAAAATGAAAAGTCAGGTGCCAACCTGGTGACGGACGGAACGTACGACGACTTCAAATTACACGCCGAATTCCGCATCCCCAGGGGCAGCAACAGTGGCGTGTACCTCCGCGGCCGCTACGAGGTGCAAGTAACGGATGGCAAGGGAATGGAGCCCTCCGCCTGGGAGCTGGGCGGCGTGTACGGGTTTCTGAGTCCGAGCGAGATGGTCGCCAAAGAACCCGGTGAGTGGCAGTCGTTCGACGTGACGCTGGTCGGCCGGATGGTCACGGTGGCGGTCAATGGAAAGGAAGTAATTACCAACCAGGAAATTCCCGGCATTACCGGACGCGCGCTCGACAGCCACGAGGGCGAGCCGGGCCCCTTGTATATTCAGGGCGACCACGGATCGGTCGAGTACCGAAACATCGTCATCACACCTGCCAAGTAATATTGGTCAGCCTGACATCCACTCCCCACACCAGACCTAACCACTCCATGAAAAAACTAAAAGTTGCCCTCGACTGGACCCCGAATACCAACCACACCGGTTTTTTCGTGGCGCAAGAACTTGGGTACTACGCGGAACAGGGAATAGAAATAGAACTGCTCTCACCCGCCGAAGATAACTACGCCACTACACCCGCCAAAAAGCTGGAACTGGGTGAATGCAATTTTGCCATTGCGCCTTTCGAGAGCGTCATCAGCTTGAATACTAAGGCGAAGAAAGTGAACGCCGTAGCAATCGCGGCTTTGTTGCAGGAGGACATCAGTTCCATCGTCACGCTCGGAAACAGTACCATCACCCGGCCCAAAGAACTCGACGGCCGGAGCTACGCTTCGTACAGAGCTCGTTATGAAGATGCCATCGTGCAGCAGATGATCATCAACGACGGCGGTAATGGTACCCTCAAGATCATATATCCCGACAAACTCGGAATCTGGGAAACGCTGCTCGAAAACGTGGCCGACTCGACCTGGATTTTTGACAATTGGGAGGGCGTGGAAGCGGAAACCAACGGCGTGGCGCTGAATCATTTCCGGTTGGCCGACTACGATATACCCTACGCGTATTCGCCGGTCATTATGGCGACGGCGGATGGAATTGCCGAGAATAAAGAAATTTACAAAGCATTCTTGCAAGCTACCAAGCGCGGATTTCAGTCGGCGATTGCCAATCCAACGCAAGCCGTGGGTATTCTGACGAAGCACCTGCCCGAACGGGACATCAAGCTGATCAATGTGGGCAAAAGCCAGGAATTTGTTTCACCCTACTACGGGGATGAAGCGATTTGGGGCAGGATGAAAAAAGGCCGCATCGATCGCTTTTTGAAGTGGCTGGTGGCGCTGGGCTTAGAGGACGAGTCGGTGCTAGGATATGCGCTTTACAGTAATGAACTACTAGACTGAGCCTCACTCGTACCAACTCGCGTACTTCACGTAGTTCATCGCCGTGCGGTCAATGACAGTTTCGAGTTCGGGCGTTATTTTTTTCAAAAAACGCGCCGGATTGCCCGCGTAGATGCTGCCCGGCGGCACGACGGTATGCTGGGTGACGATGGCCCCGGCGGCGATGATCGAGCCGGTACCGATAACGGCGCCATCCATCACGATCGCGCCCATGCCGATCAGTACGTGGTCTTCGATGGTGCAGCCGTGCACGATGGCATTGTGCGCTACCGACACGTAGCTGCCGATGGTCGTCGCAAAGCGCTGGTAGGTACAGTGGATCACAGCGCCGTCCTGCACGTTGGAATAGTCGCCGATGCGGATGGTGTTGACATCACCCCGCACCACGGCGTTGAACCAGACGGTACCGTGGTGGCCCATCACGACATCGCCGGTAATGGTGGCGTTATCAGCCAGCCAGCAGTCTTCACCGAAAGTAGGTTCTATACCCCGGACTAATTTCAATAGGGCCATGAGTCGTGTGATGGTTATTTGGGTGTGAGGAAAGCAGGACAGGGGGTGCTGGTTTTCATTGATAGCAGCCGGTTTGGGGGTCGGCGCGTTGCGGCGGGGCAATTTTAGTGAGGATTATTCGTGAAAAAAAGGAAAAAACGATTTCGATTTCGCGCCGTTCGTTTTATATTACCTCCCGTTCACCATTCCTACCCATGCCATGCCCACCGCCACATCCATCACCAAGGGAAGCCTGCTGATCGCCGAACCATTTCTGGGCGACCCCAATTTCGACCGAAGCGTCATCCTGATTTGCGACCACAACGACCACGGCTCGTTTGGCTTCGTGCTCAACCAAACGACCGATGTACAGCTTGGCGACGTACTGGAAGAAACGCTGTACCACGATGTGCCGCTCTACCTCGGCGGACCGGTTGAGAAAAACACCCTGCACTTCATTCACCGCCGCCCCGACCTGATCGGCGAAGGAGGCGAAATCGTGCCGGGTGTCTACTGGGGCGGCGATTTTGAAGCGGCCAAGCGCATGCTCAACCTGGGCCAATTGACCCACGACGACATCCGGTTTTTCGTAGGGTACTCGGGCTGGGGCGGCGGCCAACTCGCCGATGAGCTGGCGCAAAAAGCCTGGTACGTGACGCCGGGCCGGGCCGCGCAACTTTTCTCTACGCCCGTCGAAGGCTTTTGGCGCGAAGTACTCAAAGGTATGGGCGGCAAGTACCGCTCCATCGCGCATTACCCGACCGACCCGTCGCTGAATTAGGTTCGGTTGGTTGAGGAGGTCCGCAATGACCGATTCATTCTGGTAGGTAAAAAGTGATTTTTTGCACGTACACTAATTAATTTGAAGGGATTGCCCTTTGACAAGAACTGGTCTTAGGGTAGCCGGTGTTGGGTGAATATGAAAAAACACCACGCCTTTAAATTTCTCTTGGTCGGCCTGATGCTAAGCGCCATTGCCGTCCACGCGCAAGCCCCTACCGAAGATGCCCTGCTGTGGCGCATCGAGGGCAAAGGCCTCACCGCCCCCTCCTACCTTTATGGTACCATTCACCTGATTTGCCCCAGCGATTTCGCCCTCAGCGATACGCTGAAAACCTGTCTTACTGAAACCGACCAACTCACGCTGGAGCTCGATATGGACGACCCCGGCATGATGATGGCAATGGCCAAAAGCATGGGCATGAAGGAGGGTACCGAACTCAAAGGCCTGCTCCCCGCCGCAGATTACGAGCGGCTGGGCAAGTACTTCAAAGATTCGGTCAGGATGAACATTGCGCCCTTCGAGCGCGCCAAGCCCTTCATGCTGGTGAGTATCCTGCTCAATCGTGTGCTGACCTGCCAGCCGCAATCGTACGAAATGGCGCTGATGGGACTGGCCAAGAAGCAAAAAGTTGAGGTCGTAGGCCTGGAAAGTGTGGAGGAGCAAATGGCAGTTTTCGATTCCATCCCCTATACCGATCAGGCTAAGATGGTACTATCCCTGATCGACAGCCTGCCGCAAGCCCGGCAGGAATTCAGCAAGATGGTGGCGATGTACAAGGCCAAGGACCTGGACGGGCTATACGCCATGACGGTCAAGAGTACATTCGGCGTGGAAGGAAATCAGAAAGTACTGCTCACCGACCGCAATGAGCGCTGGATTCCACTCATTGAGAAGCAAGTCGCCCAAAAGCCCACCTTCATCGCCGTAGGCGCCGCCCACCTCGGCGGCGCGACGGGCGTGGTAGCGTTGTTACGGAAACAGGGGTATGACGTTGTCGCGGTTCAAGAGGGGGGACGCTAGAAGGGTAGAAGGGTGGACGGTTTTAGTCGATCCACTGCATCAGCCATTCCGGCTTGAAGAAGAACAGCAGTACCAATACCAAGAGAATTCCCGAAACGATTCGGCTCCAAGCAAGCAATGTGGTACGGGCATCCTGCCCGTCTTCTAGTGTGGCGCGGATCGGTCCGACGCTTTGGGCTCGTTCGTCTTCACCGCGAATAGCGCTCTCTTTAAAAAAAAGCAAATAGGGCAGCTTCAAATAATATGCCAACGACACAGCCGCGTTGAGCAAACCACCTACCAGCAGCCAAAGTAGCCAGGGCGCGCCCTGCTGCTGGTAGCTATCCCACAACGCCGAAAACACCAACCACTTTGCCGTAAAACCCACCGTAGGCGGCAAGCCCGCCAGGGCGACCATCACGACGGTCAGTACCCCGCTGATCCAGGCCTGCCTGCGGCCTAGTCCGGAGAAATCGGTGAGCGTAGTGTCGGAGCGAGGATGCAGTACATCCACCAGGAAAAAAGCCGCCAGATTCAGCAGTACGTAGGCCGCGGCGTAGAACGTCGCACCCGCAAAGCCCAGCGCGTTGAACGCCACGATACCCACGATCAGGTATCCGGCTTGCGCGATCGACGAGTAGGCCAGCAGCCGCCGGGCGTTGGTCTGCCAGAGCGCGGCCACATTGCCCACGGTAATACTCACCAGCGCCACGCCACCCAATAGCGGCAACAGCCCGACGGGTAGCGCCGTCGCGACGCGCATGAGTACCAGCAACACGGCGGCTTTGGGTGCCACGGACAAGAACGAAACCAGTGGTGTGGGCGCGGCTTCGTACACATCGGGCGTCCAGACGTGGAAGGGTACCAGCGAGAGCTTGAAGAACATTCCGCCCAAAGCCATGAGCATCGCGACGTCGGCCACCAGCGGCGTATTGGCCGCCAAGCCCGCCGACATGGCGGCGGAGGTGAGGTCGAGGGTACCCGTGAGGCCGTAGATAAGCGAGATTCCGTAGAGCATCACCGCCGAACTGACGGCTCCAAAAAGCAGGTACTTCAAGCTACCTTCCGCCGCCTTCTTTGTGGGCGAGAGCGCCACGAGTAAGTACGAACTTAACGACAGCAGTTCCAACGCCAGGTACAGCGTAAGCCAGTGCGTCACCATGCACAACAGACACATCGCCAGTACGGCGGCGATCAGCAGCGCGTTGAGTTCGGCGGGAAAGCGGTAGCGGAGCAAGCGGATGTGCAACAGCGTAAAGAGCCAGGCGACGATTACCAGTACCTTGAAAAAAACCGCCTTATCGTCCAGAAAGAGTAATGGCTTGAAACGAAACTCGGCCGGCTGCCCCCATTGTCCGATCACCAGGCCCAGCGCTACCGTGGCGCCCACGACGCTAAGTACCCATAATCGCTTTTCGGTAGTGGCTTTGTCGCCGAAATGATTGAAGAGTAACTCGGCCACAAGGTACCCCAACAACAGTACAGCTAGGAACAGCTCGGGGACGATCCCGGCCAGGCTCCGGCTAATCTGGGTGAGTTGTTCGTTGAGTTGCAAGGGACTTGGAATACTTTTTTTGCCAAAAGTACGCAAAGATGGTAGCTTCACGAATTAAAACCCCTACCCCACTCACCTCACCTCACCTCAATTCAATTCCGATGAAAAAAATCACTTCACTTCTGTTCGCGCTGCTGGGCCTGACTGCCGTGGCCGACGCGCAATTCATGTACGACATCAATGGTCAGCCGGTCAGAGAAAACACCTACGTCGATGTGGAAGGCAGCCCGTACCTTTTCGATGAATGGTACAAAGGCATCGTGAAAGTGGCCAAGACCGGAAAAGTATACGACGATGTAAAGCTGCGCTACGATGCCTACAAAGACGAGCTGGAATACGAGAAGGAAGGGCAACTGCTCCGCCTCACTTCCGAGATTCTGGAATTCAGCATCCCGACGGGCGACGCACTCTACGAGTTTCGTAGGGGGTTTCCTGCGGTGGGTGATCAGAATGAAAACAGCTTTTACCGGGTACTTTACGACGGCAACACCAAATTGCTTAAACGCTACGAAATGCGACTGCGTGAGGATCGGGCGTATAGTTCGGCGACGACTACCAAGCGATTCGACCTGGGTGAGGAGACTTATATCCTAAAAGACGGGCAAATGAACAAAACTAAAAAGAATGACAAAAAGGGCCTGCTGAAACTGCTGGCCGATGAGAAAAACCTGATGAACTACGTCATCAAGGAAGAACAGCTAGATTTCAAAACCGACGACGACACGGCAAAACTACTGGAAGAATACGACGCGTATAAGGCGGGGAGGAAGGGGGAGAATTGATTTTTTGGGTCAACGGTCAACGGTCAACGGTCAACGGTCAACGGTCAACGGTCAACGAAAGAGTTCTTTGGCGAAAGAATAGTTCAAAAAACGCCGTTCCCGTGTTAACCGTTGACCCTTCGCCCCCCCTTCAAGAATCCGGCTGATCCGTAAACATGTACCCTACGCCTTTCAGGGTTTTGATGTAGCCTTCGCCGACTTTTTCGCGGAGCTTGCGGATGTGAACGTCGACGGTACGCTCTAGTACGTAAATGTCGGCACCCCAGATTTTTTGCAGCATTTCTTCTCGGCTAAAGACTTTGTTTGGGCTTCGGGCCAAAAAAAACAGTAACTCAAATTCTTTCTTGGGCAAAACCACTGACGTACCTTCCCGGGTAACGGTATAGTTGCGGCGGTCGATGGACAGCCCGGCGATTTCGATCTCCTCGCCGGGATCGAGTTTTTGGGCTTCGCGCCGGAACAGCGCATTGATGCGGCTCATCAGCGCGCGCGGCTTGATGGGCTTGGTGATGTAGTCGTCAGCCCCAATTTCGAACGCTGCCACTTCGGAGTACTCTTCCGAGCGGGCCGTCAGGAACATAATGTAGGTATCCTTCAGGGTGGCGTCGCCCCGGATGAGGCGAGCCGTCTCGATGCCGTCGATCTGGGGCATCATGATGTCGAGCAGAATGAGGTCAGGACCGAATTTACGGGCGATTTCGACACCCTTCTTGCCGTCCGGTGCAGTTTTCACCTCGTATCCTTCTTTTTCAAGATTGTATTCGAGCATTTCCAGAATATCGGAATCGTCGTCGACGACCAGTATTTTCTGGGCAACCTGGGTGGCTTTGGCAGCACTCATGCGGGGGAAGGTTAGCTTGAATCGGACGTAAAAATAGGGTATGTCGGTACTTCGTGAACAGCGGAACCGCAATCATAACAAAAACATAACATCAGCGCCGCCGCAGCTTGTATATGCGGTTCTGCTCGTTGGTGATCAGCAGATCAGTGTCGTTGAGAAAAATCAGCGCTTCCTCCTGCAACTTACCGATTTTGATGCACTCGGTGGGCTGACTGAAATTGATTCCGCTCTTGGTAATAGCGAACAACAAGATCTTACCGTAAGTCAACAGCGCGAAAGTGGTACCCGATGGATTGACGTCGGCGGCGGTCACCTGTGCTTTGACCACGATGCTATCCTGGGCGGCCAACGTATAATCGCCGGCGCGGGCAGGTACCCGGTACAGCTTCACGAAGCGATCGGTCTGACTGCGATTCTTGGAAAAAAGGTAGAGGTCATTTTTATAATAAAAAAAAGCCTCACAATCGAAATTGGCGGCTTCGGGCGGTGGTGGGAAGGTGCTTTGGGTAGCGTACCGAAACGTAATCGAGTCGGTGGTAGCGGTGGTGGGAGAGAATATATAGATTTTCAAATCGCGCCGATTGTTGGCGTTATTACCCATGTCGCCGATGTAAAGCGTGCCATCCGGGCTTCTGGGCGAGGTCTTCCCAGTCGCGGTTGCTAGCGTGGGGTACGCCAATCGTCGCCAGTGGCTTTCCTGCCTCGTCAATTTCGTAGAGTTCGGGCTGACCGCCGCTGTCGTTGTGGGTGAGTAGCGTACTGCGGCCAGGGTAACGGGCTAATCCCGAACTTTCGTCGGCGATGGCAGGAAGCGTACCTATTTTACTAACTTTGTACCCGGATCGGGTCTTATGGAAGCCGTTTTCGCGCTTATCTGCCTGACAACCACACAACGCCACCTTCAACGCAAACCACAAATAACTAAGTTTTAACATGAATGCATATTCGGGTTCGTTACCGGCCAAAGATAAAAAGAAATTGCCGGGAATCGTGAAATCGGCCGCCGTGCTGGTCACGCTCATCGCGGGCGTTTACATATTGCACGCTTTGCAGGCTATTCTGATTCCGTTGTTCTTTTCGGTACTGGTCTCGATCCTGCTCTTCCCGGTATGCGACCGGCTCGAACGCTGGAAATTTCCCCGCATCCTGGCCATCACCCTGAGTATTCTGTTGTTCATCGTCGTAATCGTTGCGTTGGTCTGGCTGGTGACGATTCAGGTCGGGAGCTTTGCCGAAGAACTGCCGCGCACCGCCGAAAAGGCCGAAACCCTGCTGGAACAACTGACCGCCATGGGTGAGCGCTATTTCAACGTGAGTCGCTCCGAGCAGGTGAGCCGGGCTAAGGGCTACCTCATCAATGCGCTCGGCGAAAGTCGCGTCGTGCTGCTCAACACCGTGATGGCTACCACAGGCACCCTGGCCACGGCCACCCTGGTACCTTTGTATGTATTCTTCTTCCTGCTCTACCGTGACTTTTTCCGTCAGTTTGTGCACAAGGCTTTCCATAAGGTACCCAAGTTTAAGCTCGACACGATTCTGAACAAAATTTACGATGTCATCCAAAGCTACCTGATTGGGCTGGTGCTGGTGATTTTTATCGTGGGCGTACTCAATACCATCGGACTCATGCTACTAGGCATCGACCATGCCGTTTTCTTCGGGTTTCTGGCGGCTTTTCTGATTCTGATTCCTTACGTCGGCATTCTGATCGGATCGCTCTTCCCGGCGCTGATGGCGATCGTTACCAAGGATTCGGCCTGGTACGCGCTGGGCGTCATCGGGGTGATGAGCTTCGTGCAATTTCTGGAAGGCAATTTCATCACGCCAAACATCGTGGGCTCCAAGGTAAGCATCAACCCGTTGGCAGCTATCGTGATGCTGCTGCTGGGCGGACAGCTCTGGGGCTTGCCCGGTTTGATATTGGCGCTGCCGCTGACGGCCATTCTGAAGGTGATTCTCGATGCGAATAAAGGTACCCTGCCCTATGGTTTTCTGCTTGGTGAGCCGGAGCAGGAGGTAGCGGAGGAAAAGCTAGAAACTGAGCGCGACCAGGTACGTGAAATACGCGATAACCGCCGCCGCGACAAGCCTCAGCGCGCCAGAAAAAAGCCGAAACCGAGAAAGGAAAAAGAGGAAGTAGGATTTAGTTCAGAGGGCAGGAATACCGACACGGGCACGATCGAACCGCCCGAAAAACCATTATCCATTGCTAACGAAGCGCTGGAAGGTACCGACCTCGTGTTACGGACGGATGGTAGTGGTAATCCCGACCCTGAGCCAAAGAAGCGGCGCCGTCCTTCGCGCCGCCGCAAGCCCCGGCCCGCAGCTGATGCTAGTACCGGTACCAGCGAAGGAAGCACCGAAGCCCCATCTAAAAGTTCAGGGGATCAAGATTCTTGAAGTGGCCGTTAAGCTTGATGCGGCTCTTGGTCTGCTCCATTTCGGTCACCACCGGAATCACCTTCTGCAGGTGATGAATCAGGAATTGCTGTCGGGCGCTCTCGCGTCGTAACGTCAGCAGTTCGTACTCATCGGCCAGCGACAGCCCCACCTTGTGCCCTACCTGAAACGAGAAAGGCTTTTGTTCCACGTCGTAGGTCACCTCCGTATCCAACAGGCCGTAAAGCTTGTCGAGTAGCTGAGTAAGCGGCGCCATGGGCCGGATCAGGTCCGTTTCTTCATCCAATAGCGTTACCTCGCCCCCGGCGTATAGCTTGTCCGCCACGGGATTGTCAAACGTGTCGATTCGGAATACTTGTAAGCCTTCGGTGGAGATATCCATGCTACCATCTTCATGACGTTCATGCAGCACCGTTACTTTCATTTCGGTACCACAGCCAGGCAAGCGATTGTCCAGAAAAGTAGGGATGCCAAAGGTCGAACCCGTATCGAGGCATTCGTTGATCAGCTCACGATAGCGGTCTTCGAAGATGTGGAGGTTGAGCTTTTCACCAGGGAAAGCAACGAGGTTGAGGGGGAAAAAAGGCAGGAAATCCAAAATGAGTGATGAATTATGAGTGATGGATGACGGGGTCGCCCGTGCGACGAGTGAGATACCTTACATCTCACCATTTACCAGTCTCTTGTTGCTAATTATCAGTTTATTCACCCGATGCGGGTACTTTCTCAACGCTTAGGCCAATGCCCATGATGAAAGGGAGCGGGTCCTGGCGCATGGATTGGGCGATGGCGATTGTGTACCGTCCCGCTTTGGGAAAGCGGTAATTGCGCTGAAAGACGAACTTGTGGTCGTACAGATCGCCCAGGCCACTACCGCGCGGCTTGCCGGTAGTCTCGTCGGAAAGGTACATCTCGTCGAGCCGTACCAGCAGATTGTTCCCCTCCGGCCCCTTCATTTCGCGCGTCAGGTAGAGGTTATAGTATGGGTACTGCTGTGCATTCCTGACGAGATAGCACAGGTTGTACGCCTGCGTGGTGTCACTTACCTCAAACTGGAAGTCATACTTTTTGTTCACAAACCACTGACCGTCCTCAACGTCTTCGTAAGCTTTGTAAAGGGTGTCTTTGTCCTGACAGGCTGCGGCGGTGAGAAGTAAGATGAATAAGAGTGCACGAGTGCATGAGTGCATGATTTTATGAGTAGAAAAAACACGAAATACGCTCTCTATCAGTCTCTTTACAAACTCTTGAATCGTCAAGCAACACGGTTTAAACTTCAAACCGCCAGGCGGTCCTGTCATAAACTTTAAACTCATAAACTTTGAACTTTAAACTCTCTCTACGCTCTCTCCTCCTTAAAAAACCGCTTCAGCCAGGTTTGGTCGGCGGGTACTTTCCAGCGCTTCATCCATTGTGCTTTATTAGAAACCAGATTATCGAAAACGGGCGTATTGGAGTAGATAACCTCATCGGCAATAGCCTTTTTGACGCTAGCCACAGGCAGAGTAGCTACCTGCTTATCGACATCGACATAGGCCACCGAGCGGTCGAAGAAATCCACGTCCAGCCGGGCACCAAGTTCTTGCAGCCAATGCACCGATTTGTCGATCGAGCAGCCACTGGGTGTCTCGTGCGCTTCGTCCACGGCGATCACCACGAAATGATTGTAAAACACCTTCACCGCTCCCAACAAAGGTTGGTTGTGCGCTTCCCAGCCATCTATCGCGGCTTCCAAGGTTTTATTAACCAGGGTTGCCTCCTGGTCGGTCAGGGCGCGGTTGGCCTGGTAGATCCACAGGCGGGAATCGAAATCTATGTCGTCAAAACGAATGTTCATGATGCGTTCGGAGTTCTTGATTCAAAGTTCATCAGTTGCGGGAATGCTTGATCAGACTGCTTCCCGACACACAAAACTAACCATTCAAAACTGTGGTACGGGCATCTTGCCCGTTTTTTTCAAAAACGCCATTAAAACTTTTGGATCTCCTACAAACCCTCCGCCTCAGCGATGAGTTCGGCCAGGTCGCGCACCTTGACCGAATCTTCTTTCTCCTTGTTTTTCAGCCCGTCGGTCATCATTACCATGCAGAACGGACAGGAAACGGCGATCGTGTCGGCACCCGTTTCGAGCGCTTCCTCGATGCGCTCGATGTTGACCTCCTTGCGGCCCGGCTCGGCGTCTTTGAACATTTGGGCACCGCCCGCGCCACAACACAGGCCCTTGGCGCGGCTGCGCTTCATTTCCATCAAGTCGGCATCGAGCGCTTCGATGACCTGGCGCGGTGCTTCGTAGATATTGTTGGCCCGGCCCAGGTAGCACGAATCGTGAAATGTAATCTTGCGGCCCTTGAACGCGCCACCCGCTACGGTAAGGCGTCCTTCGTCGATCAGCTGCTGCAAAAGCGTCGAATGGTGGATGACGTCGTAGTTTCCGCCCAATTCGGGGTACTCGTTTTTCAGGGTATTGAAGCAGTGCGGACAAGCTGTCACGATTTTCTTGACGTTGTACATATCCAGTACCTGAATATTGGCCATCGCCTGCATCTGGAACAAAAACTCATTGCCCGCCCGCCGCGCCGGATCGCCAGTGCAACTTTCTTCGGTACCCAGCACGGCGAACTTGATGCCGACTTTATTTAAAATTTTCACGAAAGCCACTGTGATCTTCTTGCTCCGATCGTCGAACGAACCCGCGCACCCCACCCAAAACAGGATTTCGGGCGCTTCGCCATTGGCGGCCATCTCGGCCATCGTCGGGACTTTATATTGTACTACACTCATGGTTGTTCTGGGAATTTTGTATCGAGAATGTGTTGAATTTTGTCTTCCAGGCGGGGAAATTTTTCAAATTTCCCCGCCTATTAATTTTTGTAAATGTATCGTCAGCATCTTGGCCCAAATGTCAGTCTGAGCGGAGTCGAAGACAGTTCAAATAAGCGGTCTTCGACTCCGCTCAGACTGACATACACCCAATGTTAAGATAGAAAAAACTTTGTTCTCAAACAGACCATACCGTCGCGTTTTCCACTATCCATTATCCACTGATTTCAAATCCTCCGCCCAGTTGAACCGATCGGCCGGGGAGAATTTCCAGGGAGCCTGATTGGTTTCCATGTTACCAAACATCGCGTTCCAGGAGCCGGGGGCCTTGGCTTCCTCCATGATTTGGAAGCGGCGCAGTTGCAGGATGATGTCCAGTGGATTGATCAGAATCGGGCATTCCTGCACACAGGCGTTGCAGGTAGTACAGGCCAGGATTTCCTCTTCCAGAATGTAGTCGCCGAGCAGACTCTTGCCGTCGTCGACAAACTCCCCGTTGTTTTCCTGCATGTTCCGGCCGACATCTTCGAGACGGTCTCGGGTGTCCATCATGATCTTGCGGGGCGAGAGCTTTTTACCCGTCATATTGGCCGGACAAGCGGCCGTACACCGGCCGCATTCGGTGCAGGAATACGAATCCATCAGGTTTTTCCAGCTCAGGTCCTGCACATCCTTGGCGCCGAAGCGGGCGGGTGGTGCTCCTTCGGTACTAGGCTCGGCAGTATCGGTTGCGGCGTCGGGTACCCCCAGCATGATCTTGACCTCCTTCGTGATCTCAGGCATATTCTCCATTTCGCCCTTCGGAATCAGCCGGGCAAAATAGGTATTCGGAAACGCCAGCGCGATGTGCAGGTGCTTGGAGTAAGTCACGTACACCGCAAAGCCCAGAATGCCGACGATGTGGAACCACCACGCACCGCGTTCCAGCGCAATGAGGGAGCTCTCGCTCCACCCGGCGAAGAGCGGTTTC
This sequence comes from uncultured Cytophagales bacterium, assembly GCA_963803495.1. Lineage (GTDB taxonomy): Bacteria > Bacteroidota > Bacteroidia > Cytophagales > Spirosomataceae > Persicitalea. The sequence continues at coordinate 3,159,468 of CAWDMP010000002.1, read as the reverse complement.
AGGAATTGGCTGAACAAGAAGGTACCCGCCTGGGTGTAATGCACGCTGTTCATGTCCTGCAATACCGAATCGGCGGCGTTCATCAGCAAAATGGCAACCATCAGCACGATCTCGAAAATCAGGATCAGATTGCCGTCAAGCTTGGGCCAGCCCGTCATTTCGCGGTGCTTGCTGGCTTGCAGGCGGTCCACCTTCACGACATCGCGCCGCAGCAAAAAGATCACACAGACAACCAACACACCTACCGCCAGAAACTCGAAGAAGCCCAGCAAGTACTGGTAGCCCGTCCCGAAAAACGGCGCAAACATCCGGTGCTGTCCAGAGAGCCCGTCCAAGATAATTTCAAGTACCTCGATGTTGATGAGCAAGAAACCGGCGTAGATGATGAAGTGCATGAAGCCCACGACGGGCCGGTCGAACATCTTCTTTTGCCCGAACGCCACGCGCAACATGGTACCCAACCGCTCGCCGGGACGGTCGGTGCGGTCCTCGGCGCGGCCGAGTTGGATGGTTTTCTTGATGATACCCACGCGCTTGGCGATCAGCCACACGGCTACGCCCAGGACGATGGCGAAAAGGATTTGTTGAAGGTACTCCATCTTAATTAATGGAAAGTTGACAATGGATAATTGATAATGCCTTTCTTAAAATAGTATGCTTGCATACTAAACGCCAAATATCGCACGAATTGTTTGGCGTTGGCAGCAGTAAGTTAGATTAATTCGGGAATAAGTGCGTAAAAAAATCAGTTCCGCCAATAAATCTGCTCACCGGATCAAGGTAGAGGCAAAATTCCAAAAATATTTTAGAGTAAAGTTTGGGCAATCCAAAGCATCCCGCTATTTTTGCAGTCCCAAAAGGGGTCAAGTGAGCTCGGTGATGTAGCTCAGTTGGTAGAGCAAAGGACTGAAAATCCTTGTGTCGGCGGTTCGATTCCGTCCATCACCACCAGATTAAAAAACCTTGCAAGTTAGACACTTACAAGGTTTTTTTCTTTTATGATCTTATAATTCATAATATCTATTTCCTATCGACTCACTCAATGATTGGTATCTTCAAAGGAAGGTGCTTTTTGGGGTCGAATGCTTCGTATCGGTAGCGGATCGTATCCGTTCTGTTGGAGGGACGGAAGCTATAACCCTCTAAAAAAGATTTCCTGGCTTGTAGCCTAGTTATACGCTGAGCCTTAGAAAGGCCTCTTTCTGTCGGTTCCCCCTTATTACTCATATTGGTGGTGTAACGGTGCAGCTCTTTTGTCAGTCGATTCTGTGCATCGTAGTAGTACCGAATCGTATCCGGTCCTTCGGGGTAGTAAAAATCCCTGAGGTACATGTAATCGTATCGCGCCAGGGCGAGTCTTCCACTCGAATCGTAGACAAACTGCCGGGAAAAGTGATTGGTCGTATCAGTTCTTGGTCCGCTTTTCAATACGTACAACTTGTAGTGCCGCTTCAAGCGGCGATTCTCGTCCACTTCCCAGCGTTCGATGTCGACTCGCTGTGTCGTGTCGGGCATTTCGTACGACGTGTCGACCTTTTTTACGATCGTGTCGCCTGCGGCCGTGTAGCCAAGATACCGCTTATGGTAGTAGTCTGATGGCAATGTTTGGCTACCGTTATGCTCGTCTCTTCCAAGATTGAATTCGTAGATCAACCTTCCCTCTAAGTCAAATCCCCTTCGCAAGCTATCGAACGAAATGTACCTCAGCGGCGCACTGTCGCTATGGCGATAACGGACGGTTAGGATGTTATTTGGCCCATCATATACATTCAGGACTTTCGCATTGGAATGTCCAAAACTAAACGATTCTAGCAGCCGGTCTTGATTGTCGAGAAAAGCCGTTCCAATTTGTTTGTCGTTGAACCACTTGGTGCGAACGGAGGCGATTCTTTCGCTCGGCGTTTCTACGCGGGGAATGGCGGGATCGAGGGAGTAGTCCTCGGGATTGGACAGGCCACAGGATAAAGCAACTGTTAGAACTCCAAAAAATAATAAAAAGCGTAGAATCATGTGGTACCATTGAGATGAATAAGTGAAACTACTAAATACTTGCCATTCCCGCTTTGCCTGGCTACATTAGCTTAGCCCTTTCGCTATTCCATCACGGGCGAGCCGCCCGTACCACATTTTATTCATGAAAAAAACCTACCTCTTCCTCCTCGTCGCCACGCTCAGCATCAGCGCGACTTTTGCCCAAAAGCTCGACCCTAAAGATTTTAAGCAACTGAGCTACCGATTCATCGGCCCCGACGGCAACCGCGCCATTGCCATCGCGGGCGAGCCAGGCAACAACAATGTGGTGTACATCGGGGCCGCCTCGGGCGGGATTTTCAAGACCGACGACGCGGGCGTGACCTGGAAACCCATTTTTGACGATCAGGAGGTGTCGTCCATTGGGGCGCTGGCTTTGGCCCCGAAGTTTCCCAAGCAGGTGTGGGCGGGAACGGGCGAAACCTTCGTGATTCGTCCGGCGCACTCACTGGGCGATGGCATTTACAAATCGTCGGATGCGGGCAAGACGTGGAAGAATATGGGCTTGGCAAAATCGGGCCGCATCGGGCGCGTGATTGTCAGTCCGCGCGATACCAATACCGTTTTTGCTTGTGCATTGGGCCATACCTACGGGCCGCAGAAAGGAGCGGGGTTTGTATCGCACCAAAAGACGGCGGCGAAAGCTGGGAGCAGGTACTTTTCGTCAACGAACAAACGGGGGCCAACGATCTGGCGATCAATCCCGAAAATCCTGACATCCTCTTCGCCGGGATGTGGAACATCAACATCAACACCTGGGGCCTGAAAAGCGGCGGGCCGGGCGGCGGAGTCTATCGCTCCAAAGACGGCGGCGACACTTGGGAGCCGCTGCACGCCAAAGGCTTGCCGGGCGGGCCGGACAATCCGGTGGGCAAAGTAGCGGTAGCCGTGGCACCGGGCCAGCCCAATGTCGTGTACGCGCTGTTCGAGATGGATAGCCCGGCCTTGTACCGCTCGGAGGACGGCGGCGAAAGCTGGAAGCTGATGTCGCGCGACCACAGCATGATGGAGCGCGCGCCCTACTACGGCCGCATCACCGTCGCGCCCGACGACGCCAACGAAATCCACACCATCAGCGTTAAGCACGGCGTTTCCAAAGACGGCGGCAAAACCTTCGACTTCGGCTACAAGGGCGGCGGCGACAACCACGACTACTGGATCGACCCGCTCAACGGCGACCGCCAGATGATGGCCCACGACGGCTGCGCCAGCATCACGCTTAATCGCATGAAGTCGTTTCAGGCCGTCAGGCTGCCGATTGCCCAGATGTACCACGTGTCGGTCGACAACCGCGTGCCCTACTTCGTGTACGGCAATCGGCAGGATGGCTATTCCTACCGCGGGCCGAGCAATCCGCTGGGCGGTGGTATTCCGCTGAGTAGCTGGCAGGCCGTGGGCGGCTGCGAGAGCGGCTTTGCCAAGGTCGATCCCTTCGACGACAACATCGTGTGGTCGGGCTGTTACGACGGCGGACTGGACGTGTACGACCTGCGCACCAACCACGCCCGCGACGTGCGCGTGTGGCCCGAGGCGGGCTACGGCTGGAAGCCCGCCGACATGAAGTACCGCTGGCACTGGAATTTCCCGCTCAGTTTCTCGCCCCACACGCCGCACCGCGTGTACGTGGGCAGTCAGTACATTCACAAGTCCGATGACTTCGGCCAAAGCTGGCAAATCATCAGCCCTGACCTGACGACCAACGACAAAACGCACCAGCAGAACTCGGGCGGCATCGCTACCGACAACCTGATGACCTTCGACGGCAACCTGCTCTTCGCCATCGAGGAATCGCCCATCCAGAAAGACCTGATCTGGGCCGGCACCAACGACGGACAAGTACAGCTCACCCGCGATGGCGGTAAGAATTGGGAAAATTTATCCCAAAACCTGAACGTCCCGCAATGGGGCACGATCGCCAACATCGAACCCTCGCGTTACGCGGCGGGCACGGCTTACATCAGCGTGGATTTGCACCAGATGGGCGACTTCGATCCTTACATCTTGAAGACGACGGATTTTGGCAAAACCTGGTCGAAAATCAGCGACGGCATTCCCAAGTCCATTTTGAGTTTCGTTCATGTCGTGAAGGAAGATCCCGCCGTGCGCGGCCTGCTCTACGCCGGCACCGACAATAGCGTGTACGTCTCACCCGACGACGGAGCCACCTGGTCGGCGTTGCGGCTGGATATGCCGCCTGCCCCGGTGTACTGGCTGGAAGTGCAAAAGGAGTTCGGCGACTCTGGTGGTGGCGACCTACGGGCGCGGTTTCTACATTCTCGATGACCTGACCCCGATCCGCGAAATGGCGAAAGCCCGACCGACCGCCAACGCGCTACTACCCGTCGGCAAGGGCTACCGCTTTCAGGAAGGCGAAGCGCGCCACACCGAAAGTACCCTTGGTGATGGGCGCGGTCCCAACTACGGCGTGCCGATTCAGTACTACCTGAAAGACACGCTGGACAAAGCACCAGTACTCAGCATTTTACAAAACGGCAAAGAAATTCGTACGGTACGCGGCACCAACAAGTCCGGCATTAACCGCGTGTGGTGGGACTTGCGCCACGCCTCGCCCGAGCGCCCCAAACTGCGGACGCTGCCGCCCGGCAAGTCGTGGGTGACGCTTGCCAAGGATAGCGTCAGGACGCTGGTCACCTGGGACCTGGACGTGAATCCCGGTCTGGTCGGGCCGCGCGTGTCGCCGAGTACTTTCACCGCACAAGCCGACCTGGGAGGAAATACTTTGACCCAGCCCATCACGATACTGAAAGATCCGAATACGGCGGGTACCTTGGCCGACATCGCGGCCCAGGAAAAATTCAGCCTCGAACTCCGCGATACCCAGAATCAGAACGTACAACTAATCAATGATCTGGAAAAAAAGCGGGCGAAGATGAACAGGCTGTTGGCTCAGGTTTCGGACGAAAAGCTGAAACCGGCGCTGGAAAAGCTCGATGCCGCCGCCACGCAAATCTCGGCGCAACTCTACGACATCCACCTCACCGGCGCGCGGGAGGACGCCTTCCGCAATCCGATCAGGCTCTATGGCCGCCTCGGCGCGTTAGCCAGCGACATCGGGGCCAACGGCGTGGATTTCCCGCCGACCAATCAGCAGCGGGAGGTTTTTGGGGTGTTGAAAGCGCAATTGGCAAGGGCACAACGGGAGTACGATGCCTGGGTGAAAAGTGATTGGCCGGGTGTGAGTAGGGCGTTAGAAAGGAAAAATAAGGCTTGGGTGTTGGAGTGAGCAAATTTTGTAAATTGCCTTACTGAATTTTTATTAAAATCACGAATAAACGATTTCAGCCATGCATACAATCACGATCAACATTGAAGATGACAGCGATTTTGAGCTGATTACAGGGTTAATTGAGCGGTTGGGGCTGCCCGTGATTCAACAACAGCCAGAAAAGACAAGCGACTTAGAGAAAGAAGCCCTCAAAATGCTTTATGGAAGTTGGAAAGGGGACGAATCAGGGGATGAACTAGCTGCCACGATTCATCAAGCAAGGGCAGATACAATAAGGGACGTCCAATTATGAGTAAGTACCTGCTTGACACAAATATTTGTGTTCATCTGCTCAAAGGACAGTACGATCTAGAAAACAAAATCGCTCAAGCCGGGGTATCATCATGTTTCCTTTCAGAAATGACGTTCGCCGAACTACTGTTTGGAGTAGAAAACAGCGCGGCGGAGTATCGGGAACCGAATCTGGGAAGAGTCGAAGGGCTGCAAGATTTGTTCGCGAAATGCATACTTCTTGTCGGCGACTGCTTTTATGAGTATGCTCGCCAAAAGTCAACTCTAAGACGCAGTGGAAAATTGTAGGAGATTTTGACTTGCTGATCGGCGCAACAGCTATCATTCACGATCAAACTATTGTGACCAGGAACACCAAAGATTTCAAGAATCTGGGTGGTGTTCGATTGGAAAACTGGATTGACGATTGACTTGGTCGCTTCTCCGCTACCGCCCGTTTGATAACACATATGACGAAATCCGCTGCCTACTGGGTTGAGAAATACCAGATGCAGCCGCATCCCGAAGGCGGCTACTTTGTGGAAACTTACCGCGCAGCGGAGCAAATTCCAAACGCGGCCTTGCCGGACAGGTTCGACGGTAGTCGGGCGTTCAGCACGGCGATCTATTTCTTGCTGGAAGGCCACCACTTTTCGGCTTTGCACCGCATTCAGGCCGATGAGGTGTGGCACTTTTACGCGGGCGATTCGCTGGAAGTATTTGTCATTCAGCCTAGTAGCGGCGCGTTGGAAGTCATCCGCCTTGGTCCCGATCCCGAGGCGGGCGAGATGTTTCAGGCCGTGGTGCCAGCGGGTGCGTGGTTCGGTTCCCGGCCCGTGGCGGGCGCGGCTTATTCGCTGGTGGGCTGCACGGTGGCACCGGGCTTTGATTTTGCGGATTTTGAACTGGCGGAACGGGCAGTGCTGCTGGCGGCGTTTCCGCAGCATCGGGTGGTGGTGGAGAGGCTGACGTGAGGGAGTAGTCGCAAGTCACAGACTTGCTCTATGTTTAGCCACCAGTCACAGACTGAATGATATGCGAAGAGCGGACGAAAGGCTATACTGGCGAATGGTGTTCAAATACGACAGTTCACTTGTGCTGTAATCCGAGGCTATTTAATGGATATAGCCCTCTCCTTTCTAACACGCTACGTCTATTCAAACCCCGCCTTCCTCTACGCCAAAGGCCCCTTCGTCTAATTTTTTATTAGAAAAGCGCGAACTTCCCGTCTTTTGTGAATTGGACTGCCTGTGCCTTTGGCCCAGCGGTTCCGCACACTATAACTTTTGACGTCCACGGAAGTGGCGTACCCTTTTTCTATGCAGACCAACCTCGATCAAAATCCCTTTTTTCAACTACTCGTCAATCCGGCAGCCCGTTACCGGATTGCGCGGCACGCGTTGCTGTGGACGTTGGAATTTTACGTAATCTATATAAGTCAGGAGTATATCTCGAATAGCATTCCAAATCCGTCGGCCCGTCCAACGTATGCCTATCTTTCTACGCTTATTCATGGAATACTGATAGTTCTGATTTATGTATTAGTAACACAGTTGATCCGCCGATTTGTATTGCTGGACTTTCGATTTGGTTTTCTTCTGATCGGCTTTCTCGCTGTCCATGTGATTACTTCGTTACTGCTTTATGGGCAGTTCACTTGGTTCCTCAACTTTTTCACTTCACCGGATATACCGCGATTTTTTCCCTTATATGCTACCCAAGTATCCCAACTATCATTATGGCAGGTTCCATTTGACAACTTCATCGTCGGGAATTTAGCCTACTCACTTATTTACAGTTATGTTTTGTATCCATTGTTTTTAAAAATAGTTAAAGATTTATTCATTATCAAGACTAAGGAAGATCAGCTTGAGAAAGAAAAAATTCAGGCGCAGTACCGAGAGGCAAAGCTCGCAAAGACTAACCTCCAACTGGAATTTGATTTTCTGAAATCTCAGATCAGCCCTCATTTTCTATTCAATACCCTTAATAACATCTATTCCTTTTCAATCAAATCACCAGAGAAAGTACCCGATACTATTCTCAAACTTGCCGATTTGATGCGCTATACCCTATACGAAACTGAATCGCAATATGTACCATTAGCCAAGGAAATTTCCTTTCTAAATAGTTACGTACAGCTACAGCGTATCCGACACGAAGCCAATGCCGACCTCACCTATACCGTGAAGGGTGAGCCCGGTGGGCTACTCATCCCTCCCCTAATATTGATTGTGTTTGTTGAAAACGCTTACAAACATGGGATCGAATCAAGCATACAGTTGGGTTGGATTCACATCGAACTGACCATCGGTAATGGCATCGTCCAACTCGCAGTCGCGAACAGTACCTCGCCCGTTAAGAAAAAAAAGGGCAGTGCCGGAGGGATTGGCCTGAACAACGTCCGCAAGCGGCTGGAACTGTTTTATCCTGGTTTCCACCAACTTAACATCACCTCTCAAGCCCACGAATATTATGTAAACCTAACCATCAATCTGCAACATCAACTATCGACCGTATGGAACAATCCTACCGAATTGTCATCGTAGATGACGAACCTCCCGCCCGTGACATCATCGAAGAGTTCACAAACCACGTCCCCGATCTGGAAATCGTCGCCATTTGCGGCAATGCCCGCGAGGCACTTGAAGCGATACAGAACTTGAAGCCAGATTTGGTCTTTCTCGATATCCAAATGCCCGAGATGACAGGTATGGAACTGATGAAAATCCCCCTAACCGATCGACCAGAATTTGTCCTGACCACCGCCTATCCGCAATATGCCCTCGAAAGCTACGATTTTGCTACCCTGGATTACCTCATGAAGCCCATCGCTTTTGACCGTTTCATGGCAACTGTTGTCAAGTTACGCGAAAAGCGAAAATTGGGAAAGGGGCAGCCCAATTGGGAATTCGTCGATTCCTCATTGAACGGAGAGTCGATCTGGGTGAGGGATGGAAAGCGCGTGCTACAGATTCCTAACGAGGAGATTTTTTACGTGGAAGGCTGGAAGGATTACGTCAAGGTCTTTTACAACGACAAGATGCTACTCACCCATCTGAGCCTTGGACAGGCCGAAGCAGTGTTCCAAACCCCGACGTTCGTACGCATTCACCGCTCCCACATAATCCGGGTCGCCGCGATTCGTGTCATCGACGGCAACGAAGTGGAGTTGTCGAACGGCATCAAGCTTGACATTGGCCAGAAATACAGGGAGGATGTGAAAAAGTACATCCCGTTTTTAAGATAGCCTTTATCTATTCTAACCCTCACTTCGTCGCTTCAAACTGGCTTTCTGTCTAAAAAAGTTGCACCACTACTACCGAACAGCAACTTTTGCATGAGTTAAATCACTATAAATTATCTATTCAATCATGAATTCATTCATCTACTGCAAAAAAAGAACAGCTATTCTAGGAGATAGAAATTCAAGCAAATTTGCTGAAATACAAACACTGACTACAGTCGGTTGCATCCCCACTACTTTCATTCTGTCAAATGGTAAATACTCAAATCTCAGTACTCGCAAAGATTAGTATTCGACCACTCGCCTGAATTCTACGACCTAAGACTGATTGCTGTGCAAGAAACCGACTTCTACTGGATGCGTCAGCCGCTACTGTCGATAGAGCAGCTACTAGCAGCATTAGAGCTAAATGAGTTAGCTTACCTGTTGCAGGAAGAACGCGTAATCGAATCGATTGAGAGTGCCTCCCCCGCCATGGGTGAACTTCTTCGAAGCAGTCGGCAAGCCAGTCCGGAAATTGCTGAAACGCTGCTCAAGTACGTCCTACGGATGAGTACGCGATGCACACCTTTCGGGTTATTTGCGGGCGGGGCGGTAGGGTACATAGCGCAAACATCGACATTCGATTTTCGCCAAAGACAATTTGAACCCCGTCGACGCCTGGATTCGGAAGCACTCGTCAACCTGGCTTTCGCCCTGACAGTTCATCCGGCGGTCGAGGAGAACATTTGCTTTTACTCTAATCGAACAGTCTGTCAAATCGGAGATCGACTCCGCTACACCGAGCGGAGTTGGCAAGACGGGCAATGGCGTTATTTTGCCAGTGAGGTACCCGCCCACCCTGCTATCCTATCGGTGCTGGACCGGGCCAAACTCGGCGCAACACTGCCGGAGTTGGCGCAGGCTGTTGCCGGAGATGAACCACTTGCATCGGCTACTCAGTTTATCCGACAGTTGATCGAGGACAGCCTGTTGCTGAGTGAACTAATTCCCGCGCCCACGGGTAACGACGCGCTGGCAACGCTAATTCATAAGCTGACTGTACGTTCTGCCCCAGTAGACTTACTACGTCCTCTTCAACAAATTCAGACCCTGCTCGCAAAACCGATCACGTTCAGCCGATGGACAAAATTACGGCAGTGCTGACCAAGCGATTTGGCTTTAGTCCCAAAGCCGCTCTGTGGTGCAAACTGATACGCTGATTACGGGAGGACTCCATCAGTTAAGTCAAACGGTTTGTGACCAACTCAGAAAAACGCTGCTGCCGCTGCACGTCTTGAATCGGTTTAATCCCGAACCCGTTGATCTCGTCACTTTCAAAACCCGCTTCTACGATCGTTACGGAGAACAGGAAGTGCCGCTGCTGCTGGCGCTCGACGGAGACACGGGCGTAGGCTACGGCGCGGCGACCGAGTCGCTCGCTCCTAATGACGATGGGCAGTTGGTTGGTGAGTTGTCACCAACTACTTCGGCGGAAGCACAATCCTTCCCCGGCGACGAACTCCACGATTTGAGACTGCGACTTTACACCCGCTTTCTAATAGATGGCCCCGAACCCGCCGTGATAACCGACCAGGATTTGGCACTTTTGGGCAAAGGCGAAGTTCCGCTGCCGCCCAGCTATTATGCTTTTGGTAGCCTACTGGCCATCTCGGCTTCGGCTATCGACCGGGGGGGTTTTCAGTTTGTTCTCAAAGCCCTCAGCGGTTCCTCCGGCTTTTCCCTCATGGGGCGGTTTTGCGCCATCGACGAGCAGTTGGCGCGGTTGGTTACGGAACAAATGGCCCGGCAGCAAGCCCTGCAACCGGAGAAAATCTACGCCGAAATCGCCCACTTGCCCCAGGCCCGAACGGGCAACGTCGTGCGTCGCCCTCACTTGCGCCCCTACGAGATCCCTTACCTCACCCATTCGGAACTGCCCCCCGACCAGCAAATCCACCTGGACGACCTGCTGGTTTCGGTCCCTAACGGACGCCGCGTCGTCATCCGTTCGAAACGGCTGGGCAAAGAAGTTGTCCCACAATTGACTGCCGCCCACGATTACCGCAGCGGTTTGCCCATTTATCGGTTTTTGTGCGCCCTGCAAGCGCCGGACGCGCCCTTTGCCGTGCAGTGGCATTGGGGGGCTTTCGAGCAAGCCCGTCGGTTGCCCAGAGTGCAGTACCGCAACATCATTCTCAAAGAAGCAAGCTGGCTGTTTGACTTTGCAGATTTGTCTCCCTCCCTTTCCGCTGAGCAAAATATTTCGCTGCTGCGGGCGCAAGAGCAACTGCCCCGCCTGATCGCCCTGCAACAGGGCGACCAGGAACTTTTCCTGGATTTGGATTCGGCGGTCTGCTGCCAACTGTTTGTCTCGACCCTACGGAGAATCAAAACCGTCAGGGTCATCGAGTGGCTGCAGACCCCGGATCAATGCCCAGTGGAAGGCCCGAACGGAAAACTCACCCACGAGCTGGTCATCCCCTTCACGAATCCGAATGAGCAACCCCTCCCACCGCTCCCGGTCAGGCCACCGGTTGTGCGGCAGCGTGATTTCCCGCCGGGCGGCGAGTGGTTCTACGTCAAGGTGTATTGCGGTTTGTCGTCCGTGCCTTCCATCCTGCCCGAATTGCAGGATTTAGCCACCGAAGCCGTTTCTCGCGATGGGGCTGCTATTGGTTGGTTCTTCCTGCGTTTCAGCGACCCGGAACCACACATCCGCTTACGAATCCACCTGAAAACGCCGGACCAGTACGCCCATTTACTCAGGGAGTGCCACGACAGGCTAAATCCCTTCCTCCTTTCGGGAGAGGTACACTCGATCCAAATGGACACCTACCAACGGGAATTGGAACGGTACGGGCAGGAAATAATCGAGGAAACCGAACTGATTTTCTGGCGAGACAGCGAGATGGTAAGCAAGCTGCTCGCGTGGCAACCCGACGGGCCAGCCACGCTACTGTTCGCTTGCCGGAGCGTCGATGCGTACCTGACGGGTTTCGGGTTGCCGCTCCCGGAAAAAATACGCTTGTGCGAGACCGCCTACTAAGAATTTTTCCAGGAACATGGGGCGACCAACGCTCTGCAACAAACTCTGGCCCAAAAGTACCGCACGAATCGCCCGTTGGTGGAACAAGCACTCCGACCCGTAGAATCCAAAGAAAGTGACGAGACGGAAGGACTTGTTATGCTGCGAACCCAAGCCATCGCGGATTCTCTCTCGACAGTGAGGCAGTACCACTCAGACCACCAGCCGGATCGTTTCGGGAATTACATCGGCAGCATCATTCATATGTCGGTCAATCGGCTGTTTGCCGTCAACCAGCGCACTTACGAACTGCTCGTGTACCACCATCTGTATCGGGCCTACCAATCGATCTCCGCCCGGAAATCGGTTTAAACGAATTCCCGCTTCTTCCTTCGTCTATCCTAAGTGGGCCTTCGTCTATTTTACGTAGCCCTTGGTCTAATAAATTTTCAGAGCGCGAGGTGGCCCCTTACCTTTACAATATCAAAAAAAGCCCCACAACAGTTTGGCGACAGGCGTAGGGCTTTTCGAGATGACAGTTCAAATATCTCTCAACATTTAGACGGGTGTAAATATAAGCGAAAGAACAATCCGATTTCAGATTTGCCCTAAAAATTTTACGTCAAATCTGGGCTTAACAAGCGTAGTAGGTCTCCCCATTAAATTAAAAATGTATCAAGCAATTTAATAGAGCTACTAATGAAATCATTTATCAATCGCCAAAATCGGCCTGGAAAATTACTCTTTATGGCGGCAGTATCAGCGGCCTTACTTACCGGTTGCGACCGTAACGGTCCCGAGCCAACGTCTCCGCCCGAGCAGTACGAAATGCAAACCGCTTCACGGGCGGTACAAAACTACGACGGAAAAATGGACGAAATCGCTATGGCACTGGCGAAGTCGCTTTCCGATGCGCAAATTCGCCGCCTGATCAAAACTGAGGCCAGCAAGCGCGTCGACGGAGACTACGACATCCTGTTTGGCTCCCTGGGAAATAAGGTGCTTGGCGGCAGAACCTTCAACCAGATTCTTGAGGTCTCTCTGAATACCAACCCTGCCGCCCGCGCCATGACCGTAAGTGCGCTCACCCAGCAACTTCCCTTACTTAACATTTCCGTGCCCGTCAATATCGGCAAATGGGATGTCGAACAGTATACGCCCCTGGTGGCCGTCCTTGAAGGCTTCGACGAAAATAAGCAGATCAAGGCCTTTGACAAGGATGGTAAGGTCCACTGGCTCGACCCAAAAAAGGCACCTGGCTTTCCTGTGGTAGTGGTCGGCAAGAGTGAACGCTACGGTCTTTCTCCTTCCGGCCTTCCAGAAATGAAGACGGGGTTCCTGCCCCTATCGAAAGGTGGTGCCAACATGCGGTCGAAAGTGGACGAGATAGGTGGCGAGGGCTTCGAAGAGGAGGACTACGCTGGTAACGAGCCTTCTGACCCCGCCCCTTCTGGAAATTATTGCAATGACCTTAGCGCACTCAACCTTACGCTCACAGGATGGTATTCGGGAAATCTGAACGCTATTGAAAACTGGATAAGGGGGATACCTGAGATTCGCATGCGTGCGTTTGCCGTAAGGCAAAACGGGACCAAGGTCGATGTCTACGGAGATCCTGTCAAAGGAAATCTCTGGCCACCAAACAACCGTAACATGGTGAACCAAAGATGGTGGAATCTGAGCGATTATCTTTTCTATTGGAATGTAAACGACTACGGAGAAGAAATCACGTTCATTTTGCACGAGGAAGATGGCGGAGCCCCAAAAGACATCACTATTCCTATTTCCTACAAAAAAGGTGGACTTACCGCCTCGACTAGTATCACTTTCAGGGTAGATGATGGGGACGATTACGTAGGCTATTTTCCTCGCCGATTGCCTTTTTGCTCTGGATCAACGATTGGAAATTATACACTCAAGTTTAAAGTAGACCGCAACTGATAGGCGATCTTGCGCTGGATTCAATTCAAAAGACTGGCGGGCGATGCACTCATTGTCCGCCAGTCTTCAAAACAATCAACTTCAAACATCTAAAAACAAAACCATGAAAAAATCACTCATCCTCTGCGGCGTCCTGGCTGCTTTCGCTTCCTGCAAAGACAACACGAAGCAACTCCTCAAATCCGTCGATGGCAACTGGAAAGTTAGCGCTGTGACGTATAGTCGGCAAGTTGGGGCTGATTCCATGCTAAGTCCCAACTCCACTTACCTGAACTTCCAATCGTGTTATAAGAATTCGAAGAACAATACTCCGGGTGACTGTAAATTGGATTACGTTACAGACAAAAAAAACTCTCCTCTCTCCTATCAGGCGACAGATGGAAACAAGTCAATCTACATCAATGCGGCTGGCCCGATCAACGATCAAGATTACAAAGCGGTATATGATCAATTAGCTGGTAGCTATGAGGTAGTCGAGTTAAGTGAAAATCAGCTAATTATTAAGCGAGATTTGAACGGCTACCCCTCCGGTTTCAAATCCGTGCAGTACACGGCTACCAAATAGCTAGTCCCCAAGCCTGACCGCCGAATTACCATGCGTACCTACCTTCGCTCCTTCTTCCTACTAGCTGCTTTGAGCTTCGTTCGTCCCGCCGCCGCGCAGACGGTCACCCTGAGTGGTACCATCCGCGAGGTAAGCGGCGGCGAACTCTTGGCCGGGGCCACGGTGCAGGTGAGCGGCACTTTCAACGGTACTGCCACCAACGCCTACGGCTTCTACGCGCTCACGATTCCTGCCAACCAACCCGTCGAAATCGTAGGGCGGCTGCTGGGCTATCGACCCTTCCGCCAAACGCTTACCTTGCAGGCAGATCGCTCACTGAACATTGCGCTGAGCATTGATGCCATCCAACTGGATGAGGTAGCGGTGAAGGCCGAATCGGCCCCAGCAGAAAGTGAGGCCGGGCGGATGAGCGTCAACACGCTGCCCATGCGCCAACTGCGCGAAATGCCAATGCTCATGGGTGAAAAGGACGTAATGAAAGCCCTACAACTCATGCCGGGCGTCCAGAAGGGCCGCGAGGGCACTACGGGCCTGTACGTGCGCGGCGGCGGACCGGACCAAAACCTGCTGATTCTGGACGACGCCGTGGTCTACAATGCCAACCACCTGTTCGGGTTTTTCTCCGTCTTCAACGGCGACGCCCTGCGGCGGGTCGAGCTCGTCAAGGGCGGCTTTCCGGCCCGCTACGGTGGCAGGTTGTCGTCGGTGGTGGACATGCAGATGAAAGAAGGCAACCGCCAGAAACTGCACGGGGCGGGCGGTATCGGCCTGTTGGCCGGACGGCTCACGCTCGAAGGGCCCATTGAGCGGGGCAAGTCCTCTTTTTTAGTGTCTGGACGGCGTTCCTTCGCCGACTGGGTGCTGCGGCCGCTGTCGGGCGGCGAGTTTCCCAAAATTTATTTCTACGACCTGAACGTAAAAGCAAGCGCGGATCTGGGGCCCAAAGACCGGGTGTTTGTCAGCAGCTACCTGGGGCGCGATGCTTTCTCGTTTGTGGACAACACGCCGGGTAGCGGTCGCGAGGACGGCTTCAACTGGGGTAACCTGACGGCCTCGGCCCGTTGGAACCACCAGTACTCGCCCCGGCTGTTTGCCAACACCACGCTGGTGTTCAGTCAGTACGACTTTACGGTGTACAATCAGCAACGCGTAAAGGACGTGACTTACGTGCTCCGCTATTCCTCGGGAATTCGGGATTTTTCCGCCAAGATGGACTTTGATTATCGTCCCGGTGCGCGCCACGCCCTGACGTTTGGGGGAATCGCAACCGCCCACCGCTTCACACCCAACGCGCTGGTGCGCAAGGGTACCATCGCCAATGCTCGCCTGTCCCCCACGCCACCCACCGACGCCATCGAAACGGGCCTGTACGCCGAAGACAGTTGGCGCCCCACCGAGGCGCTGACGCTGGTTGGCGGACTGCGGTACAGCGGATTTGCCGTCAACGGGCGCACCTATCACAACCTGGAACCCCGCCTGACGACAGCCTACCAGCTGCCCCGGCAGTGGAGCCTGAAAGCCTCCTACGCCCGCATGAACCAGTATGTGCAGTTACTTTCCAATTCGGGCCTGGGCCTGCCGACCGACCTGTGGGTGCCTTCCACCGAGCGCATCCCGCCCCAACGCGCCGACCAGGTCGCCCTTGGCTTAAGCAAAGCGCTGCCCAGGGCCAATCTAACGCTGACGGTAGAAGCCTTTCACAAAACCATGAATAACCTGGTGGGCTACCGCGAAGGAGCCAGTTTTCTGCTGCTCGACTTCGGCCCCGACGCCCAGCGGACAAGCGCGGTGGACTGGCAGGAGAACGTGACGATCGGCCGGGGCCGGGCCGAAGGTGTGGAAGTGCTTTTGCAACGCCAGCTAGGGCGACTTTCCGGTTGGGCGGGCTACACGCTTTCCCGGATTCGCCACCGCTTTCCCGATGTCAACGAGGGCCGGGAGTTTTTCCCGCGTTACGACCGCCGCCATGATCTGTCGGTAGTGGCCATTTACCAACTCCGGCCCCGAATCACGTTTTCCTCGACTTTTGTGTACGGCACGGGTAACAACCTGACTATCCCGGTGGCTAAATCCGATCTGCTCGAGCATTCGTTCACGGGTTTCAACGGCGCGATTCCGGTGAGTCAGTACGGGGCCACCAATAGCTTCCGGGCGGCGGCCTACCACCGGCTGGATTTGTCGGTGCAATTCAAGAAACCCAAGCGCTGGGGCGAGCGGCAATGGGAAGTCAGCGTCTACAATGCCTACAACCGCGTGAATCCATTTTACTACGAAATCCGTAACAGCAGCGCGGCCGATCCTTCCGGCCAGGCTAACAGCAAACTCTACCGTAAAGGCCTGTTCCCGATTATTCCCTCGATTAATTACTCCTTTAATTTTTGAGATCATCAATTGCCACCGGTCATGTTGAATCGCATTGCTCCCAAAGTCTTTTTACTCGTTCTGACGGGCTGTCTCATCAGTTGCGACCTCTCACTCACCCGAGAAGAGTCGGTGGTGGTTCCCACCACCGACGGCCCTACAGTCACGGCCTTTCTTTGTCCGCAGGATACGGTCCACCGCGTGCGGTTGCGCTATACCGTACCGGCCATCGGCCCGGTGGACGAAACCGGGTTTCGGGAAGATTTGAATAAAACGGTGGTGGAGTTGAGCCAGGGCGGACGCACCGCCGCGCTGGTATTCGATGCCATTTACCAGGTTTTTTCCGTGCGGGCCAGTCAGTTCACTTTCAAAGCTGGTGATAACGTATCGTTACGCGTGCAGATGCCCAACCGTCGGGTGGTAGAGGCCTCCTGCACGATTCCCATCAGCCGTGTGGATAGCAGCTCGATCCGTCTGGAAAAGAACGTCTTGCCTTCGGGTGCAGAGTTTTACCGCGGCCGCTGGCTAGACATTCCGGGCGAGCCCAACTACTATGCTTTCTGGATTTTACGTACTGACTATGACGTACGCTCAGGAGAATACACCATCCAACAGGAACTATCCCGCCTCCCCCTTGACGACCGGAATCTGATCGACGGTGAGTTGGTAACTGACCCGTTCAGTTTTATCCTGCCGCGCCGCGACTCGCCGAACGGCAGCTACGAGCAAACGGAGGTCATGGTCTGTAACACGGACGAAACATACTATACCTACCACCGCATCCTGAACCAAATTCAGCGTGACCCCAGCCCGTTTGTCGAATCCATTCGCTTACCCTCCAACATCAGCAATGGGTATGGCGCGATGGCGGGATACACGCGCACGAGTCTTGTGGTCAAATGATGGGAATAGAAATACTGGCGTCCGGTTTGTGGATTGCCACTCCGTAGAACGCTCATGATTGGTTCTTGTGATGGGATGGCTGATTCACCCGAAATAGTTCGTACCGTCGGGTGAGAGGTCCATAGCGTTTGGGCACGTTGGCTGGCAATAGGCCACCGGGGCCTGCGCGAAGCTCCCGCTACCGCCAGTTTGTGACCGGGCGGCGTTCCGCTGGTGGAAAAGCATAATCCAAGATTTCATCTTGACCACTAAAACCCCATGAGTAGAAACCACAAGATACCGAATCCCTAAGCCGACGGCCTGAACCCCGCCGATGGGTTATCATTCATATAAGTCCGAAACTCGTGGGCCAACAAGTCAGCCAATACAAGCGGGTCAATTTCAAGAGCCTGGCAAATCCGAAAAACCGTAGGTATGGTGGGTTTGCTTTTACCGCTTTCAATTCGGGAAATGTGTGCTTGGTTTATACCCGATAAGGCAGCCAGCTGAATTTGACTGATCTGCTTTTGCTCGCGTTGTTGAGTGATTATTTCTACAAGGGTTTTCATGGGCTTTATAATCTGTGATGAAATAAGAAAATGTCAATCCGGTCGGTCAAGTTCTCAATCAATGGCCGATCCTGCATAGAGACCTTGCCGAGGCCGACAAAAAGCTTCTCTCTCAAATTAGCTAGGGCAGAAAACACTTCGGCAACCTGCTCGTCGGTAGGATTTTCGGACGCTTCGAGATCATCGAGGGAGGCTTTTCCGTAACGTATTGCCAGTTCGACATTGATGTCATAACCCAACATAGTATCAAGCACCCACCCCGATTCGTCATAAATGGCCTGTATACGTTCGAGCATACTGATTAAATGTTTTCGCAAATTATGATATCCATGCATAATTTGCAAATCAAAGATGAGTACTTACCATTCCCATCACGAATAGCTAGCTCAAAAGAAATTTTGCGGGTACCTGGTTCGGCTCCCGGCCCGTAGCGAGCGCTATCTATTCATTGGTGGGTTTTGCCCGGGACTGCCGGGCTTTGATTTCGCAGATTTTGAACTGGCGGAGTGCGCGGCGCCGTTGGCGGCGTTTCCGCAGCATCGGGCGTTGGTGGAGGGGTTGACGTGAGGGGGGGGTAGCTTTCGTTGCAAACATTGAGCACCTATTATATTTGAAAGTCAGAGACTTGCTGCATGTTTAGCCATCAACTGCAAACTGGCGGCAGCGCGAGCATTTTTTTTAATTGCCCATTCTCCTACGAAAATATTAACTACCCAAGCAAGCGACATCAAAATATCTCGAGTAAGCCCCATCGGTTCTCCTACGGTCAACAACCACGGAATTGTGATTAATACTTGCGTTCCAGCTCCTTGCCCAAGGGCATAAGCACGAATCATCCAAGCTTGATGTTGCCGAATTCTCTTTTTTAAAACCGATGACAGCCCTAGCGTGATAAAAGCGACCATAGCGATTCCTACCAAAATACGGACAACATAGAGTAGATTTCCCTGAAGATCATCGGGGAAGGAGTAATAATGAGTCATCCATAATCCCGAAAGGGCGGAAATAATACCGGCACCAACCAGTAACCGACCTGCTAACCGGTGCCAATTCAAATGCTTCTTTCTAAAGCTAGGGAGAAATTGGAAAGCTCCAAGAATACAATAGGGTACAACGCTCAATAGGTGAAATATAACTGGAATTGGAGCCGATCGTATTCTCGGGTTTTTAGGTAAAAAATCTGGACCACTTCCACTTCCCAACTCCACCAGTCGAAATACTCCACCTATACTTGGTATGAAGCTCAATAGAAGTAACCCAATCAAAATAAACCATTCTGTTTTTTTTAGATGTATCATAGCTTATTTGATTCAATTACTATAAGAATTTCGCAATCCAAACGTCAATGCTTTACACATCGTAAGAAGAGCTTGAGTTTTAATTTTATTTTGAGACCATTTCTCTCATTACTTCTAATCCATCAACTAATAGATCATTCACCATGGGCCTATACAACCATTCCGGCATTCCTTTCGGATCAAATTTTACGCTATTAGTCGCTTGCCAACTGTTGGTCATCAGTGGGGGCGAAACTCCAAGAACCTCTGAAAGTTTCTACCCGGTTCAGCTTCATAGAAGGTTGAATTTGACTTTCATCCCATGCTTCGTGCCACGTTACTCCCGTGGTTCCGGCTTCATCCTTAGAAAAGACGTACATAATACTCATTTCAGTATCTTTGAAGGGAAAAGGTTCATGATGAACGATGTAGGTCAAAAGACTGTCATCAGACTCACTGACGATTTCATACGTTGGGTATTTTTCGTTTCCTAAATCAGCGGCTTGATTACGAATATCTTGCTTGAAGGCTGCAAGGCAGGTTTTTGGTGCTGCCGTTATATTTCCTTCAATCCTATATTCCGAGAAATTCGTTCCTTTGATTTTTCGGGAGTAGATAGCCCATTTTTCTGCTTCGCCCTCCGAACTTTTTTTCACTTCTTCCAATTGATAAGCACTCCATTCTTTGATACTTTTATTTCTTAATCGAATCGCACGGTGTGTTGAACAACTTGAATATAGTAAGGAAGCAATCCCCAAAACAGCAGTGTAAACCAACAATATTGATAATTTTTGGCGGTAGCTTTCAACGTTTCTCATAATTCTTTGCCTTAACGTTTGATAATCATAAGGCAAAATTAAGCTATGTGAATCTCTTACGCATTCACCTAAGTTAACGAGTCATGTTTATTTTAAAGTTCATTAGTTACATCAACGAGAATTTTGTGCGTCAGCCGAGCATCATTCGATCGCTACTTTTTCTGATCCAGGATTCTTTTACGAATTCTACTCAATGATTGTGGTTTGATACCAAGATAACTGGCTATCTGATGATGGGGAACTCGATTTAGAAGGTTAGGTCTTGTTTCGAGCAAATTAAGATACCTCTCTTCGGGTGAAGAAGATACAAAATGACTCCATTCCTCTTTTGATTGGTTTATTTTTGTTATGGCTATTTCTTGAAAAACGGAGTCAAGTCTGGGAATTGCGGCACGCAATTCTTCTTCATAATTCTTATTACTAATGGTTAGAATGCAATCTTCTGTACATTCCCAATAATGATTTGAGGGGTAGCCCTTGCTTGAAGGAGGCGTAAATGTATCTCCTTCCGTAAAGAAGGCCGTTGATATTTCTTCTCCATCTTTTAGTAAATATTCTCTTACACAACCTTCCACGACCATGTAACACTTTGTAGGTACTTGCCCCTCTTTAAGTAAAAATGTACCTTTTTTGAAGACATCAACAATAGTCATTTCAACGATTGATTCCCTCTCTTGGCTGCTCAGCATTTCGAAATTGCTGAGCATGGCTCTGATCTTATCTTTTAAATTCATGGGATTTTATTTTAATCATGCACAACATCCGAATAAACGCAACGATTGCGTTTATTTACAATACACTTATTCGGATGGTTTGGAGGAAATAGCGGTTTGAATCATATATATGGGTAATATACTCAAGCTACCGTCAGTCTGCAACCGGGTCGTTCAGTAGTGGTTTTTGCTCTCAACAATGGTTCAGGACAACATTGCTCCTCGGTACGGCATCCACAGTTTAAAATCCTTCCTCGCCCGGGAGGCAGACCGTTCGGATGAAGAAGCCTGAAAAAGCGTGGTCAAGAAACTTCCCCAAAAGAGTATCCAGCGAGGATTTTCGACAGAAACCCACGCCAATTCAACTCCGTTTATTATCGCGCACTTAAACTAAAGTCCTTACCACTCCTAGTTTACGCTTCGTATCGCTGCTTTTTGTCTGCAGCCCAAGCATGGCACTCTTGGTTTAGTTTTCACCTTCGATTTCGGCTCCCCAATTTGCAGTTCCAAGTGGGAAACACTAAATTCAAGCAAAGCAACCCCGCTCCTCTGAGGCAAACCTACTGTCAATCGTGGTATTCCCTATCCAAAAATCAATCGCTATTCTGCCATTCGTCAACATGAGTGCAAATGGCGATAACGACTTCTTTTGCGATGGGATTACCGAGGAGATAATCAACGCTTTGGTCAAAATTGACCAATTGAAGGTCACCTTAAGAACATCTAGTTTTTACTTCAAAGGGCAAAACACCAACCTCCGGGAAATTGGCAAAAAGCTAAACGTGTCCACCCTGCTGGAAGGAAGTGTGCGGCTGGGAGGAGACATGATGAGAATTACCGCTCAGCTAATCGACGTGGAAGACGATTCCCATTTTTGGTCAGAAACCTGGGACCGGAAGCGGGAGGATATTTTTGAAATCCAGAATGAAATAAGCCTTCTCATTGCCGACAAACTACGGGAGCATTTCGGACACCTGAACTATGCGGATCACTTAGCCGAAGTACCTACCACCAATTTGGTCGCGTACGAGTACCTACTGAAAGGGAAATACACGTTCAATAAGTGGAACCCTGAGGATGCCAATACTGCTATTAGGTACTTCCACCAGGCTCTTGCGCTAGACCCCAATCTCATAGAAGCGCATACCGGCTTAGCGGATGGGTACAGTTTCCTGGCCATTGCCGGGTTTGCCCCCCGCGAAGAGTCCTGGAACAAAGCCACCGGCCACTTGGAGCGGGCAAAGTCGATTGATCCTGACAACGCTTCCCTCAACTACCTCCTGGCCAACCAAGCCTTTTTTACCGAGGCGAATTTCGCCAGGGCGATGGAATACAGCCGGAAAGCCATCGCCAGCCGCCCCACTTACTCAGAAGCGCAGCAGTTTATGTCGTTTCTGCATATAATGCGGGGAGACCTGAAAAAAGCCAGTGGGCATTTGCTATACGCAAAATCCATCGACCCGCTGAATGCTGAGACGAAGTTCTACGAAGCGTATTTTCAGTACCGATCCAAACAGTACGCGCTGGCCCAAAGTACCCTGAATGAACTCCTGGAAGCCAATGCCAAAAACCTTTCCGCCCTAATCACGCTAGCCAACGTTCTGCTCAAAAAAGGCGATTTTGATGAAGTCGAGGTACTTCTATCCGGCATCCCCCCGGAGATGATCATGCCCGATGAGAAGTTGGGGTTTGCCTGCCTGACCCTGGCTATGAAGGGCGACCATGAG
Source organism: uncultured Cytophagales bacterium (assembly GCA_963803495.1). Taxonomy (GTDB): domain Bacteria; phylum Bacteroidota; class Bacteroidia; order Cytophagales; family Spirosomataceae; genus Persicitalea. Next base: position 3,136,813 of record CAWDMP010000002.1, on the reverse strand, counting down.
AACCTGAAACAGCCACTCGACGACCTCGAGTCCAATGCATTTGCTGACACCTCCTTTCAGGCTCATGCCTACTTGTTCAAAGTATATTGTGTACTCGGCAAGCACGAGCAGGCCTTCCAACTGCTGGAAAAATTGTTCCAACAAAAATCGTCCATTCTGTTGCTATCATTCGGCGATCCGCTCACTGAATCCATCCAAACCGACGCTAGGTACCCGGAATATCATCGGCGGATATACGCATTAAGCAAAGCAGATCCCAAGCCCAGGAAATCAAACACCTCGGCCCTGGACGATGAGATGGCGGCCTTTTTTTTGACCCGATTGCACGAATTCGTTGAGCAAAAAAATCCCTATCTGAACCCTTCCCTCACCCTACGGTCATTGGCAGAACAAATTGACATCCACCCCAATCAACTCTCGTGGCTGCTCAATGCGAAGGTCGGCAGGAACTTCAATGAGTTTATCAACCAATTACGGGTCGAGTACTTCAAGACATTAGTCGTCGATCCGGCGAACTCACATATCTCACTGATCGGATTGGCCTACGAAAGTGGCTTCAATTCCAAAACAGTTTTCAACACCGTTTTCAAGAAAACCACCGACATGACACCTAAAGAATACCAGAAAAGTCAGTCTTGACCGGAATTTTCGGTACCGATTTATAATTGCGGACCTCTTTGTGCTTTTCCGAACAAATAGGTCCGTGGACTTCATTTAGTTTGCCATGAATCAAAAACGAATCGTTATGAATGCAAACAAAATGAAAGCAATTCTCACAACGGGCTACGGGTCACCAGAAGTTTTTAGAGTGGATAACGTGGCCAAGCCAACGGCCAAACCAAATGAGATCCTGGTCAGAGTGCACGCTTCTTCTGTTACCAAAGCTGACACCATGATGCGTACCGGGAAACCATACATTGGGCGTTTGATGCTGGGGATCACCAAACCGAAGAATCCAATCTGGGGAACAGGCTTTGCGGGTGTGGTGGAAGCAGTCGGTTTAGGAATCACCAGGTTTAAAGTGGGCGATAAGGTATTCGGAGAAAATATCGGAACCTTCGGAACCTACGCCGAATACGTAGCGGTGGCAGAAGATGGTATTGTAGCGCACCTTCCACAAAATCTACCTTACGAAGAAGCGGCAGGAATGGGTGATGGCGGCATCACTTCCCTCAATTTCCTGTCTAATCTGGGAAATGTAAAATCAGGAGATAAAGTGCTTATCAACGGTGCTTCTGGTGCGTTAGGGACAGCAGCCGTTCAAATTGCCAAGCATTTTGACGCAGAGGTAACAGGCGTTTGCAGCACGAAGAATGTATCGCTTGTGTGGGAGTTGGGTGCCGACCACGTCATCGATTACACCCAAGAGGACTTCACCGAAAACAAAAACAGCTATGACCTTATCTATGACACAGTGGGTATGCGCTCTTTTGCGGATTGTCGCGGAGCACTCACCGAGAACGGCATCTATGCTTCACCTGTGCTGGGAATGCCGTTGCTGCGCGATGTGATGATCACTTCCGTGTTCGGAACGAAGAAAGCCAAGTTTTCCGCCACTGGTACCTTGCCTCCCAGAGAGATCAAGCGTCTGTTAAGCTTGTTGATTGACATCGTAGAGGCGGGTCATTTCAAAGGCATTGTGGACCGTGCCTATCCTTTGGATAAAGTGGTGGACGCACATAAATATATCGACAAAGGCCACAAAATAGGGAACGTGGTTCTACGCCAGATGAGCGCTGCTTGATTCTCAATTTCAATCAAGGAGTAGGCAAACTGGCAGCTGCGAAGCTTTTGCTCGGATCGGGCTACAAACGTAAGGTGAAACAACGGCCTGATTGCAAAATTGGGGCAAGCGGGTGAACATTGTTATTTAACTGTAAATAAAACTTAAACAGAGATGAAAGAGGACGAAAAGAATTATGTGGTGATAGGTATGGCCCTTGGTGCGGCAATTGGAGCAGCTATTGGGGTAGTGATGGACAACGTGGCCATTGGGGTATCAATGGGTGTTTCTATTGGGGCAGCGCTTGGGTTTGCAGTTCAGGGCCAAAAGAATAAAGGTTAGAGTGAACATCTAGAATTCAACTGAACCTTGGAGCTGAATTTAAGTGTGGGTATGTCGGATTCCCCCATTTCGACAAGCCCAAAAACACGGCGAGAAAATCAAAAAAAGATACCCTCCTTAAAAAGCATGAAAAAGAAACCAATCAAGCGTATACTCAGGATAGTATTTATTGCTGCGAGCATCAGCTCCCTGTACTTTGTACCATGGCCACTGCTTAGGGCGTGGATAATAACCCTACCCGACACGGTTCAAGAGCAAGTCGAGGAAGCCATTGGTCTGGGCTTCGACGGAATGATCGTGTACGTAGATCAAGCCGGTAAAGCCCCGGGGTTTTATGCCGCCGGCTGGCATGACCGAAAAAATAAAATACCCGCCAACCCGCACGCCTTATTCAAGATCGCCAGCATTAGCAAGCTATACGTCGCTGTTGCTACGGCAAAATTGGTGCAAGCCGGACGTTTGTCTTTGGATAAAACACTCGCCGACTACCTTCCGGAACTGAGGGAAAGAATCGAAAATGCAGATAGAATCACCTTGCGCATGATGGTGCAGCATCGGTCTGGCATCCCCAATTTTACCGACATCCCTGGCTATTGGGAATCCCCCCCCAAAGCCAATTGGGCAAACCTCGAATTAGTCCTGGACAAAACGGCTGACTTTGCGCCCGATAAGAAATACAGTTATTCTAACACGAATTATTTGTTGCTAGGCGAAATCCTGGACAAAACACTGGAGCATAGCCATCACCAGTATATTAAGCAGGAAATTTTGGTACCATTGAAGCTGAACAATACATACAGTCTGCTTAGTGAGGTAGATTTAGACGACGTGATGAGTGGGTATTACGTGGGTTATGACGATGATTTGAAATATAATGATTTCATAAACCCGGCCGGCTCCATGGTCGCCACGGCGGAGGATGTGGGCATATTCCTGCGGGCGTTGAACGATGGCTCCGTGTTTAACGCAGGAGAACAGGAAATCTATTCCTCCATCTACGTGTACGAGCATACGGGGCTGATTCCTGGCTATCAGAGTATCGCCAAGTACCATAAAGAAATCGACACGGTTGTTATTCAATTCAATAATACAACCAACTTCGATGGATATGACTGGAATTTAGCAGAAATCGTATATAACCGTATTGTAAAAATCGTGAGTAGCCCAGAATGAACGCCCAGGCTGAAAAATAGTCTCAACAATCACCCCCCCACGCGGTACGATTATTTTAAGCCAGTTCACAACATTGGCTCACTGCAATCGGTTGTTCATTCATGCCCGAGGACATCACAATTTATTGGCTTAAAAAAGATTTCCGACTGCGGGACAACCCAGCCCTTGCCAGAGCCTTGGCCGCTGAGCGGGTGTTGATTCTCTACATCGTCGAACCTTCCAACTTCCTCGCTCCCGAAACGTCCGACAAGCACGTTCATTCAATCATCCGGGCGTACAACTACCTGAAAAGCGAGATCGAAAGCAAAGGCGGCGCGGTGCACTTTACCGTGGGCGAAGTGATCGATGTATTGAACGATCTATCCGAAGCATTCTCCATCAAAGAAATCGTCGCCCACCAGGAAATCGGCGTTAACCGTACTTACGAGCGCGACAGGGACGTAATTGCCTGGTGCGAGGCAAGGGGAGTCGGCTTCATAGAATTGAGACAAACGGGCGTTTTCCGGGCTTTGTCGGACCGGGACAAAAGGGGGAAACTGTGGCGGGATTTCTACTTTGAAAAGCTGGTGGAGATTCCTGCCGATAAAGACATCGTCAAATCGAGAGTACCTGATCGAGTATCTCGTCTACTATGTAGCAATGACCTGTCGAAATCCGACTACAAGGGCGTAGAGTTTACGAGCGACTTGAAGGCCATTCAACCCGTAAGTGAGCAGGATGCGCTGGACACGTTGCAAAGCTTCCTGTACCAGCGCGGCGAACAGTACAGCGGCGGTATCAGCTCGCCCAACTCGGCATTTGAAGCCGGGTCAAGGCTTTCGGTTCATCTGGCCTGGGGCACGATAACGGGTAGGTATGTGTACCAAAAAGTACATGAGCGTAAAGCAGAACTGAAAGAGCAGGCTCCGGCGGAGCGGGGGCGGTGGCTCGTGTCGCTGACTTCTTTTTTATCCAGACTGCATTGGCGCGATCACTTCATCCAGCGGCTGGAAACCGAACCTCAGATGGAACACGCTGCTCTCAACGAGGCTTTTGACGAAGTGGTGTACGATGCCACGCCCGCGCAGGTGGAAGCCTGGGCAACCGGCACGACGGGCTTCCCGATGGTGGACGCCTGCGTGCGGTGTCTGGTAACGACGGGTTTTGTCAATTTCAGGATGCGAGCCATGCTCACCAGTTTCGGCTGTCACGTGCTGCACATCGACTGGCGTACGCTGGACCCCATCATGGCCCGCATGTACACCGACTACGAACCGGGCATTCACCTCAGCCAGCTGCAAATGCAAGCCAGCGTCGTGGGCATCAACACCGTCAGGGTGTACAATCCTACGAAGCAGTTGGAAGACCACGACCCTGATTGCGTGTTTGTGAAAAAATGGATTCCGGAATTGCGGCCCTATACCGCTAAAGAAATCATTCGGCATAACCAATCGCCGCTCGACGGCTATCCGGCCCCTGTCGTGGACTATCGGGAAGAATCCGACAAGATGAAAGCCCAAATCTACGCGATCAAAAGAAAAAGTACCACCAAGGAAATCGCCAGCCGAGTCTACGAAAAACACGGCAGCCGAAAAGGACCGATGCGCCGAAGGAAAGCAGCAGCAAAGAATGTGAAAGACAATGGCTAAAAAAGTACTCTACTGGCACCGCTCCGATCTCCGCCTGCACGACAACGAATGTCTGGTGCGGGCCTGTGCCGATGACAATCAGGTACTTCCTGTGTATGTTTACGACGAGCGCCACTACCGGAGGCTGGACCTCGGCTTTCGCAAGACCGGCTTCATGCGGTACAGGTACTTACAGGACACGCTACACGATCTTAGAGAAAATTACCGGAAGCTGGGCGGGGAAATCCTGATCGCGTACGGCAAACCGGAGGAGATTTTGCCCCAACTCATGGCCGAGCACCAATGCGATGAATTGATTTTCCAAAACGAAATCATGAGTGAGGAAACCGAGGTGGAACTGCTCCTGGCAGAAAACCTGAAAAAGCAGTCGTGCGAGCTGACGCCCGTCTGGGGTAGGACGCTGTATCACCTCGATGATATTCCTTTCGCCCCAACCGAAGTACCGCTCACGAGCAAGGCCTTCCGCATCAACACTTCCAAGGCTACGCAACCGCGCGAGCTGTTCCCAACTCCCGTAAAGATCAATGTCATCTCCTTGGAAAACTACGGTGAGGTGGACCAACGCACCAAAATCAATTTCTCCGATGAGGAACTCGCGACGGGTTACGACGCCGACGTCTTTCCGGCGGGCGAAACGGCGGCGCTCGCTCGCCTGCGGTACTACACGTTCGATTCGGAACTTCTGACCAACTACAAGTGGACCAGAAACAGGTCGCTGGGAACCGATTATAGTAGCAAATTTTCGCCCTACCTGTCGCATGGTAGTTTGTCGCCCCGCATGATTTACCACACAGTGAAAGACTACGAAGAGAAAATCAAGAGGAACCGCTCGACCTGGTGGCTGGTGTTCGAGGTCGTATGGCGGGATTATTTCAGTTTTCTGGGGCTTAGGTTTGGCGATAAGGTTTTTTACTCGGGCGGGTACAAAAGCGTAAAAACCGACTGGAAAGAAGACTATGACCTGTTTGACCGCTGGAAGTACGGCAAGACCGGCATTCCTTTTGTGGACGCCCACATGCACCAACTGAACCGCACGGGCTTCATGAGCAACCGGGGCCGGGTAAATACGGCCAGTTTTTTCTCACGCGACTATGGCGTGGACTGGCGCTGGGGCGCGGCCTGGTTCGAGAGTCTTTTGCTGGACTACGACGTGCACGCCAACTGGTTCAACTGGAACGTACAGGCGCTGCACATATACTACACCAATCCCGTGCACCAGTCCGTGAAGTACGACAAGGCCACCGAGTACATCAGTTCAGAGCTAAACTATTTGGCTAAACTTCCACTTGGTTACCGACACGCGCCCTGGCTCCTGACCGACGAGAAGCTACGCGGATCTGCGCGTGGAAGACTACCAAAGACCCGAAGAAATTTATAAAAAATGGACACGATCGATCAACAACATTCAAAAATTGATCGACGCGCAATCAGAAGCTAAAACAGACCACTAACATTACCACACCACTTACATGAACAAAATTGCGATTATCGGTAGCGGCGCGACTGCCATTTACCTACTCAAACACCTGATGGACAACACCGACGTGTTGCAGGACCACATCGAAGCCATTGCCATTTTTGAAAAAGGGGACATTCTGGGCATGGGTATGCCCTACAACCCCAACACGACGGACCTCTACAACCTGTCCAACATCGCCTCGGAAGAACTGCCCGAACTCATCGTGCCCTTCGCCGATTGGCTGAAACAGCAGGACAAGAAAACGCTGAAAGCCCTGGGGCTGGCCGATGAGAAAATTAGCAAGTCGGAGGTATACAACCGCTTGGCGCTTGGTCAGTATTTGCACGCGCAGTACGAGGGTATCCTGGAAAAAATTTCAGAGGCCGGTATCGCGGTCGAGCAGTTTCCCAACTCCGAGGTAGTCGATATGAAGTACCAGCCCGCCAAGTCGGAGGTGACGCTGGAAATCGCGGATGGTTCCAGGCATACGTTCAGCAAGGTAGTGGTAGCTACGGGCCACGTGTTTGCCGAGAAAGGACGACCTTGAATCGGGCAACTACGCTTCTCCCTGGCCCATTCAGAAGCTTTTGCCCGAGAAAGGTACCTACCATAATTTCAAGATCGGTACGCTGGGCGCTTCGCTGAGCGCCTTCGACGTAGTATCTTCCTTGTCGAGACGGCACGGTGAATTCAAGACCGTCCGGGATGGCAAAATGACGTTCCACCCGGCTGAGGGGGCGGAGGATTTCAGCATCGCGATGCACGCGGCGCACGGCTGGCTGCCCAACCTGCAATACGAGCAGGAAGAGCCCGTGCGCGAGGTGTACCGTCACGTCAGCCGGAAAGAAATTTTCGGGATGCTCGACGATGAAGGGTACCTGCGCATCGAAACGTTTTTCGATAAAGTAGGTCGCCCGGCGTTGACCAAAGCTTTCAAGAAAGACGAGATGCCCGACCTGGTCGAAAAGCTAGCGGACGACACTTTCACGCTTACCGATTTTGTAGAAATCATGAGTCGCAAGCACGAGTACGGCAATGCCTTCGAAGGAATGCGGTTCGAGATGAAAGAAGCTAAGGTGTCGGTGGAAAAGAAAAAGCCTATTCACTGGAAAGAGGTGATGGACGACCTGATGTACGCTCTCAACTTCCACGCCGAACTGATGCCCGCCGAGGACCATCTGCTGTTCCACAAGGAAGTGATGCCGTTTTTGATGAATGTCATCGCGGCCATGCCGCTGCCCTCGGGCCACCTGCTCCTGGCGCTCTACGACGCCGGAAAACTGGAAATCGTGCAAGGTTACGCCAGTGTGGCCAAGAAGAAAAAGAAGGGCGTCACCACCATCGAAGTACAGGACGGCGAAGCTACCTACCCGCTCGACTACAAGATGTTTATCCACTGCGGCGGACAAAAACCCGTGGGGCTGGAAGACTACCCGTTCAAGTCGTTGGTAAAAAAGGGCGTGGTACGTCGGGCCAAGTCGAAGTTTGTCGATGCGGAGAAGGCCAAAGGAAGTACTTGATTCGAGCAAGAAAGACCTGGTCGTATCGCGAGAAGAGTGACTACTACTACTACACCGGGGGGCTCGAAATCGACGCCAGCTACCGCGTAGTCGGCGAAGACGGCCAGCCCAACGACTGCATCAACGACATCACCTTCACGCACGCGACCGGCTTACGGCCCTACTCGTACGGCCTACAGGCGTGCAGTGCTACAAGTCAGATTCTGGTGGAAGCCTGGGTGAAAGCGCTTAAGGAAAAGACGACGATTTCCGGGGAAATAGAGGAAGTAGCCAAACTGTACGAGGCCACAGAAGAGCTATAAATCTACCGCGCCCGCTCAAATTTGTGTTATCTTGTACGCTCCCCAATTGAAATCACATGATACTCAGCGTACTACTCGTCATCGTCGGCTCGGCTTTGGTGTATCTGGCCGTCAGCGACTTTGCCGTAACAGCCTTCGTGCCCACCGGCGAGGGCAGGGTCACCGCCCTGACGGGCAAGGGCATCTACAATCTCATGCAGAAGTTGGCGGGGCACAACGGGCGCAATCCCTTGCTCAACTACATAGGACTGGTCGCCATTTTCACTATCATCATTACCTGGATTCTGTTGCTGTGGGCGGGCTTCACGCTGATTTATGTCGCCGATGCCAATTCTATTCTGGTGGGAGAGGACAAAGGTCCGGCGGATATCTACGAGAAAATTTACCTCGTGGGCTTCACCCTCTCGACGCTGGGCATGGGCGATTTTGTGCCGGGAAATGACTTCTGGCGGATTTTTACCTCTGCTATGTCCTTCGTGGGGATGGTCACGGTGACGATGTCGATATCGTACCTGGTGCCCGTACTTTCCAACGCCATCCACAAGCGGTCACTGAGCTTGCAGATCAGCAGCCTGGGTGCCACGCCCGAAGAAATCGTGATCAATAGCTACGACGGCAAGGATTTCAGCAGTGCCACCAACGCGCTGAGCGACCTCTCAGCGGAGATTTTTCTCTATACCCAAAATCACCTGGCCTACCCTGTGCTGCACTACATGCACAGCAACACCCCCAGTGAGAACATCGCCCTCAAGCTGACCGCGCTGGACGAGGCCCTCACGATTTTCATATTTCATGTACCGGAGGCGTTGCAGCCTGATGCGCTACAGATGCAGTCGGTGCGCAGGGCCATCACCGCCTACCTCACGACCATCACCTACCTCGACCTTGCGCCTGAGTCGCCGCCCCTGCCCCAATTTCAGACTCATCGAAAGCCACACGGGCGTAACGCTCGACCGTACCTCCCCGCTCGATGCCAACAAATTGTACCACGGCCTTGACAAAAGGCGGAAGTTGCTGCTTGCCGATTTGCAAGGGCGGTGGCTGGAACTGGGACGACATCGCGGGCGAGAAGTACGAGACCGATCTCGACGTATCCCACGCCACCAAACTTCTGACCTGATCGATTATGAACGCCTGGTTTTCTGCCTCCCCGCTCCACTTGCTCTGGATCGTCCTTTCGTGCGTGGTGTTTTACTGCCTGATCATCGGCATCACGCGGTTGGTGGGGCTGCGTAGCTTCACCACTTTTTCCAGTTTTGATTTTCTGATCACCCTGGCTATGGGCGCCTTACTGGCTACCACGGTAGTCGGGCCAAGTGTGGCGCTGCTGGAAGGGCTGACCGCCGTGGCGGCTTTGTTTGCGCTGCAAGTGGTGGTATCGACGTTGCGTTCCCGATGGAGTTGGGTCAGGAAATTGGTCGATAATCCCCCGATGTTGCTGATGCAAGATGGCGAGGTACTACGCGGCAACCTACGCGCCGCCCGCGTCACGGAAGACGAACTACGGGCCAAGCTACGCTTTAACAATGTACTCAGCTACAAGCAGGTAATCGCCGTAGTACTGGAAAGCTCGGGAGAGGTTTCGGTTCTCAAAAAGGCAGCGGATAGTGGAACGGCGCTCGACCCATCGCTGCTTCGGGGCGTAATCCGGGAGGCTTAGATTTGGATACCCGACCCATCAGCCCATCATTTTATTTTGATCTTGTAGGCTACGGATATGACAACGGGTTGCCACTTCGGCTCATCGGATGGCTTGTCGGAGAAAAGCGCCAGATCGAGCGTGTTGCGCTTGTTGAAGTCCATTTCCACGCCCGCTTTGTACCGTACCTGGTCGAGCCCACCGCCCACCAGGTTGAACACGTCGGCCGAGACGTAGGGCGAGAACCTGCTTTTGTTCTTGTGGGCCAGTTCGAAGCGATGGCGCAGGTAGTCGCCATCGCTTACCAAGCCGCGTTCATCGTCTTTAAAATTCTGCTGGTACCGTATCCGATAAGCGAATCTCAGCCACTTGACCGGTTTGAAATCGAAGGTTGCCCCACCGTAAAAGCGGTGGTAAGGACGGTAATAGTAGCCATCGGCGGTGGTTTTGTCGCGTTTGCGCCGACCGGTGAAGCGGTAGTTGACCTCGGCCTTCAGGTACTTGTTCAGTTTGTATTCCACTCCGGCTTCGGCCAGATAGGAATTTAAAACGGTGATGTCCTGGGAGAAGCGCGTTTCGGCGTTTAAATTCGCCGAGAAGGATTTGTTGAGCTTTTTTTCGACGTTCACGCCGGTCCATAATCCTACGCCCTGCGCGTGGGCGCACAGCGGCGCAAAAATCAAGAGCACGATGGTCAGTTGCTTCATAGATAGTAGTAGACGGTGAGCCGGGTGGCGTCTCTGAGAAAGTCGATGTCCTCCACCTCCACGCGGTGGATGTTCAGCCCGGTGCGTTGCCGCAGGTCGGCCAGCAGCTCGGGGCGCTTTTCGGGAACGATCAGGTCGATATTTTCGTACAAAACGGTTTTGCCCGTTTCCGAGCGGATGAGCCAATTGCTTTCCAGCAGCAAAACCACCGACAGAATGATGAAATTGAACAGGCACAGCCCCAGCCAGCCCCCCCGCCCGATGGCCGACAGCAGTCCCAGCGCGATGGCCAGAAATAAATAGGTCATGTCTTTGATCGAGATCTGCTCGGTGCGGTAGCGCAGCATCGAAAACACGGCAAACAGGCCGAAGGCCGCTCCCAACGACATTTCTACCTTATTGAGCAAAAACGTGACCATGAAAATGACCAGGTTGAAGGCAAAATAGGTGGTAAAGAGATCGGTACGGCGGTAGTTGGGGTAGTAGATAAGTCCCGAAAGGAGTGAAACCGAAACAAGGTTGATGCATAACCGGATAAAGAAATCCAGTGAAACGATGTCGAGCATAAAGTAGTATTTAATGAGACGAAGCTGGCGACCTTAATCTTTCCAGGCGCCGAATCTGTTGTTTGAACCGGTTGCACTTTACGTCCGGGTACATGGTAGCTACGCCCAGGCAGTACTTGCTCATACCGCCCGCCATGATCCGCTCCCACCGCATGATATTCCTGAACTCGGATCGGGCGCGGCTCTTCTCCTGCTTCACCTCGACGATCGCCATGTGCGCATACGACTTCTTTTGGCCTTCCGACCCGAGGGTCAGGTTCAGGTCGATCGTGATCCGCTCACCTGACGGTACCCCGACTAGCGTCAGCCGGTCGTAGCTCACCCAAAGCTTGGGCCTCAACTCCATCGGGCGCTCCTGGACGGCATTTTCATCTAGAAAAATCCGATCCTGTTCACTCAGAATACCCGACGTACCGGGTTTGCTCTCCATTCTCGTCTTCAACGTTCGCCCTTTGTTGTTTTTGAACTTCACTTCCAAAAACGAAAGGTTGGAATCGACGTAGGTACGGTGTCGAATCTTACGCCGATTGAGGTGTCCGGCGTGATGCTTGTGATAAAATGCAAAGTCGGGCGTATCGTAGTAGAGTGTTTCGTAGCCAAAAAGCCGTTTGTCGTTTGCTTCCAGCATCCGGTAGTGATCCTGTGCCCGGGCCAAAAGTGCGGGCAATTGTCCCACCGGTACGACAAATTTAATGTCAGTCCGGTCCATGAGCGTCACAGCGCTCATTTCTTCCAAACCGATGGACCTAAAATCCTTTATCTTTTGGTTTATCGCTGAAATTGTTTTCTGCTGCATTGAGCTACTTTGGGTAACTGAAGGGGCTGGTCATAACGCTCGATGTTGGCCTCATACCCATCATATTCGGTCTCAAAGGTAACGATTTCCCGGCACGCGATTCAGTCGGCCGACTTTGGCGGGCAATCGACACGAGTTGGTTCGCTCGTGAAAATTTAATTTTGTTTGTCTAAACAATCTACTCTGTTTAAGGGTCTGAATACCCAATAAACCTACTAATATTGCAATACCAACAATTACTACGATAAACCAGTCAAATAATGAGTTTTAAACAAAAAACCCTGGCCCTGATGCTCGGCGGTATTGGACTGCTGCCTACCGTCGGATTCTCCCAAAAGGACGTCGCCAAAGACGGCCTGACGCCAGGCGGCCTGACCCCCGAAAAGTTCATCGATCCCGCCAACATGGATACGTCCGTCAAGCCGGGCGACGACTTCTACAACTACGCCAGCGGCAACTGGATCAAGAACAACCCGGTACCCGCCAAGGAAACGCGCTGGGGCAGTTTCAACGTATTGCGCGACTTCAACATCGCCGCCGTGCGCGGCCTGCTCGACGATGCCGCCAAGAGCCAAAACGCCCCGGCGGGCTCGGTCGAAAGGCGCGTGAGTGACTTCTACAAAGCCGCGATGGACAGTATGCGCATCGAAAAGATGGGCTATGCGCCGATCAAGGCTGATTTACAGCGCGTTTCGAGTTTGAAAAGCAAGAACGCCGTGCTGGAGCAAATCGCCGAAGCCCGCACGATGGGCCAGGGTAGTCCGTTTTTTGGCTTCTACGTAGGACAGGATCGCAAGAATGTGGAAGTAATGGTACCGCAGTTTTCGCAGGGCGGCACCACCCTGCCCGACCGCGACTACTACCTGAAGGATGACGCCCGGATGAGCAAAATCCAGTCGGCCTACGCGGACTATATCACCCAACTTTTCACCCTGACGGGTACTTCGGCCGCGCAGGCCAAGGCCAACGCCGCGACGATCATCAAGCTGGAAACCGAACTGGCGCGGGCGCAGATGCCGCGCGTCGAGATGCGTGATCCGTACAAGACGTACAATAAGCTGTCGGTAAAAGACTTTACCCAGAAAACCCCGCACTTCGACTGGCAAAAGCTGATGCCGATGATGATGGTAGAGGGTCAGGACACGGTACTGGTCAATAACCCGAGCTTTTTCGTAAAAGCCGATTCGCTTTTCGACGCCGCTTCGCTGTCGGATTTGAAAGCGTACCTGGAATGGAACGTGCTGAAATCGTCGGCTAACTACCTCAGTTCACCCTTTGTCGATGCGGCTTTTGCCTTTAATCAGGTACTGAGCGGCCAAAAGGTACAGACGCCCCGCTGGCAGCGGATGTCGCAGCTGACCGACCGCGACCATCGGCGAGCTGCTGGGGCAGCTTTACGTCAAGAAGTACTTCACGCCCGCCGCTAAGCAGCGGATGGACATTCTGATCAACAACCTGATCAAGGCGTACGATACCAGGATCAAGGGACTGGAATGGATGACCGACGAAACCAAGGAAAAGGCGCTCGCCAAACTCTACGCCTTCACGCCCAAAATCGGCTACCCCGACAAATGGCAGAAGTACGAGGGCTTCGACATCGCCCCGACGACCTTCTACGCCAACGTCAAGAACGGCGCGGCCTGGGACTACAAGGACATGGTCGACAAGCTCGGCAAGCCCGTCGACAAGACGCTGTGGGGCATGACGCCGCCCACCGTCAACGCCTACTACAATCCTGTACAGAACGAGATCGTGTTTCCGGCGGGTATTCTGCAATTCCCATTCTTCGACCCCAACGCTGACGACGCCGTGAACTACGGCGGCATCGGTGCCGTGATCGGCCACGAGATTTCGCACGGCTTCGACGACAGCGGTAGCCAGTACGACCAAAACGGGTACCTCCGCAACTGGTGGACCGAGAAGGACCGCAAATCGTTCGAAACCCTGGCCGACCGCATCGTGGCGCAGTACAACGACTACACCGTCCTCGACACGATCCACGTCAACGGCCGCCTCACACTGGGCGAAAATATCGGCGACCTCGGTGGCCTCAACGCTGCCTACACTGCCTTCAAGATGACGCCCGAGGGCAAATCCGACAAGAAGATCGACGGCTTCACGCCCGACCAGCGTTTCTTCCTTGCCTGGGCGCAGGTATGGCGCACCAACATCCTGCCCGAAGCCGCCGCCCAGCAAGTACTCACTGACCCGCACTCGCCCGGCGAGTGGCGCACGATTGGCCCGCTCATCAATATGGATGCCTGGTACGAGGCCTTCGATGTGAGGCCGGGGGATAAGTTGTACGTCGCGCCGGAGAAGCGGATTTATTTGTGGTAGGGTGGCAATTAACCGTCGGATTGGCAATCGTCTTTTCTAAGTTTGGAAAAGAACGAGCCCCCGTGTCCTAGTTGGAATTCAACTGACACGCCCTGCTCTTTTAAAGGCTTAATTGCGGTTTCGTTCGGTAGCCCTGAAAGGGCGTGTTACATCGCGTAGCGTGTAACCCGACGATTCGGCATGAATCACGATGAAAAAGCAGCCCTGAAAGGGCGAAATACGATGGTACCTACTACTTCCGGTTCAGCTGCTTCGCGTCCAGCTTCTGAATCAATGCCCGTTTATCAAAAGTACCCGCCACACGGCAAAGGGTGTTTTCTGGCCTTGGAAGCAAATCGCACAGATTTGACTGGTAGCCGGAACGGGCGCATTGTACACCAGTAGCGTGTCGCTGAGTTTCTGCACGTTGTCGGGGGCAGAGAGGTTGCGCTCGGCGTTGTAGAGGTAGGCAGCGATGAGTTCGCGCTCCTTGGGGGCAAGTTGGGTATTTTCCACATCGGCGGGCCCCAGCAATTGAATCTTGACCCCGTACTCCTTATCTACGGCCGCGATGAGCGGTACCTGCCGCAGGTCGTTACAGATACGCGTCGAATCTTGCGGATTTTGGGCCAGCGATTTTTCCAGTGCGCGCTTGGCAGCAGTGGTGATTTCCTTGCCCCACTCGTCCACGGTAGTGACGAGTTGCGCATCGGTCACGCGCTTGATCTTGGCGCCTTCTATTTCTTCCTTTCAAAGCTTTGGACTGCTTGATGCGGTTGTCGGTATTGCAACTTGACAGCACGAGCGCGGTTAGTATCAGGCAGACGCCAAACGGCGAGACAGCTTTTATTTTATTTTTCACAAGATTCTTTAATAAGGTACGCAAGATATTTTTTTAATATATCCTGATTTTCAATAGCTTAAAATCTAACGCCTAACAACCTAACAACCTAATACCCACGAAGACCCGTTCGGCAGTCCCCATAATTTCCCGCCGCACGAATTTACGTATCTTTGTCTCCCCAAACGCAAACAAGTACAATGCAGGATAAATTAGAATCCCTGAAAGAGCGCTTTCACGAAGTAGGCCAGCAGATCATTCAGCCCGAAGTGGTCAACGACATGGACCGCTACACCAGGCTCAGCAAGGAATACAGCGATCTGGAAAAGATCGTCACGCAGTACGACGCCTACCAGAAACTCACCAAAGACATCGCCGGAGCCAAGGAACTCATCACGACTGAAAAGGACAATGAACTTCGTGAAATGGCCAAGGAAGAACTCAACGAATTGCAGCCACAACGCGAGGCGATGGAAAGGGTTTTGAAGGAAATGCTCATCCCGAAAGACCCCAACGACAGCCGCAACATTATTCTGGAAGTACGGGCCGGCACGGGCGGCGACGAAGCGGCGATTTTTGCGGGCGATCTGTTCAGGATGTACCAGCGTTTTTGTGAAAAAATGAACTGGCAACTATCCGTTCTCGACTTCACCGAAGGCAGCACCGGCGGCTACAAGGAGATCGTGAGCAAGGTAGAAGGCCAGGACATCTACGGCCGCCTGAAATACGAATCGGGCGTGCACCGTGTGCAGCGGGTACCCGCCACCGAGTCGCAGGGGCGCATTCATACCTCCGCCGCCACGGTGGCCGTGCTGCCCGAAGCCGAAGAGGTCGACGTGCAGATCAACATGAACGATGTGCGCGTGGATACCTTCAACTCCTCCGGCGCAGGCGGGCAGTCGGTCAACACGACCTACTCGGCGGTGCGGCTCACGCACATCCCGTCGGGCCTGGTGGTGAGTTGCCAGGATGAGCGCTCGCAGCTCAAGAACAAGGACCGCGCCCTGGGCGTACTCCGCTCGCGGCTCTACGAAATCGAACTCAAAAAGCAGAACGACGCCATCAGCTCGCAACGCCTGTCGATGGTCGGCAGCGGCGACCGCTCCGACAAAATCCGTACCTACAATTACCCGCAAAGCCGCGTCACCGACCACCGGATCGGCTACACAGTGTACAATCTGCCGTCCGTGATGGAGGGCGAAATCGGCGAATTCATCGAGCAACTCCGCATCGCCGAAACGGCCGAGCGTATGCAGGAAGGGGAAACGGTGTAAGCGTGGGGGCGTGGGGGCGTGGGGGCGTGGTAAAATACGGGTTTGGAAACGAAAACAGGACGTTTTGGCGTTATGAATCCGACTTTCACCTCTACCGTTTGACCAAATATCATGAATGGCTTGCACAAATTACTTATACTCGAAGGCGTCTTACTTTTGTTGGGCAGCCGAATTCAGGCGAACGAACCGATTATTCCAACGCCGAGCATTACCGCTGAAGCAGTACGCGCCGAAACGGGCATCAAATTCACCGATGCCGCCTGGGCCGACGTAATGGAACGAGCGAAAGCCGAAAATAAAATCATTTTCTTCGATGCTTACACGACTTGGTGCGGCCCGTGTAAGCTGATGCAGAAAAACGTCTTCACCCGCGCCGACGTAGCGGAGGTGTTCAACAAAAACTTCATCAATGTAAAGGTGGACATGGAGCGCGGCGAAGGCCCACAACTGGCCCGTCTGTTCCCACTCGAAGCTTACCCTACCCTATTTTTCATCGACCCCGATGGACGCGTCGTCCGGAAAGTAGTGGGCTACCGCTCCGCCGAAGACCTCATCGCCATCGGCAAAAGCGTGTCGAAAGTGCAGTAATGGGATGTGGTACGATGCAGTCTGACGGTCGATGCCAGATGCGGTCTTCGCTCGTTAGACACAGCGCACGAAAAGGAGTAGAGAGTAAAACGCCCTTCACCCAAAACACCCCCGCACCCCACGCACCACCCGACCCAAATCCTCTTCCCCCAAATTCGACCCCGAAGGCAAACACAGCCCCTCGGCAAATAATCCTCCGCCACCTTTCTCCCCAAAATACGGCGCTCCCGCAAAAACCGGCTGCAAGTGCATCGGTTTCCACAGCGGCCGCGCCTCGATATTTTCGCTCGCCAAAGCCAGCCGCACCGTCTCCCGCGTCACGCCACCCGAAAGTTTCGATTCGATCGTGAGGCAGCTAAGCCAGCGGTTGGAGAAATGGCCTTCCGGCTCTTCCTGGAAAGTCAGACCGGGCAAATCAGATAACTCCTTTTTGTAAAAATCGAAATTAGCCCGTCGTTGCGCCACCCGCGTGTCGATCACTTCCAACTGACCGCGCCCGATGCCCGCGCTCACGTTGCTCATACGGTAGTTGTAGCCGATTGTCTGAATGCTCGTAATGCGGCGCGTCGTCGCGAGCCTGTGTCGCCAGGAATCGCGCTCTGTTTATGTACCCTTCATTTTCCGAAAGTAACGCCCCGCCGCCGGAAGTCGTGATAATTTTGTTACCGTTGAACGACAGCACCGACAGCGCCCCGAACGACCCGGCCTTTTGCCCGAAATACGTCGACCCCAGCGCCTCAGCGGCGTCTTCCACAAAGGGTACTTCGTAGCGCGCGCATACGTCCAGCAGCTCCCGCATCTTGGCGGGCATCCCGTACAGATGGACGCCCACAACGGCCTTGGGCTTTTGGCCGCGCGCCGCGTAGTGCCGCAAGGCTTCTTCCAGCGCCTCGGGGCACATATTCCAGCTTTCGGGCTCGCTGTCGATGAAAACGGGCGTCGCGCCCTGGTACACGATGGGATTGGCCGAAGCCGCGAACGTGAACGACTGGCACACCACCACATCGCCCGCCGCCACGCCCAGCAGCACCAGCGCCAGGTGAATCGCCGCCGTGCCCGACGACAAAGTCGCCGCGTGGCCCGTGCCTACGTAAGCGCACAACTCACGCTCGAAGCCATCGACATTGGGCCCCAGCGGCGCGATCCAATTCGTGTCGAACGCCTGCTGCACGTAGGGCAGCTCGCGGCCGCTCATGTGCGGGGAGGAGAGCCAGATTTTATTGCAGGTCGGACGCTGTGCTTGGGTTATATATTTTGTTAAAAAAAACATTAATCAGATCGAAACGTCTCCGAAACACAGAAGCACTCTAACCGTCGATTTCCGAAAATAAAAAGAAGAAATCAAGAATATACAATAGATACACAGGCAAAATTGTTATATTTGGGAGAAATTGAACCCTATGACCTATGAACTCTCTCTCACACCCAAAACAGCTTTTCTGATCGCCCTTGCTGCTCGACCTGATCGCTCGAAGCCGGCATCGAAACCCCCTGCTGGCTCATACGCACATCGTAAGTTACGAGAAGAACGAAACCATCCTCTCGATGGGCGATCCCAACGATCGGCTTTACTTCGTGCACGAAGGGCTCGCCCGCAGCTACCACCACATCCTGACAGAGAAGGAGACCCGAGTACCCCACGTACCTGTTTGCCACCGAAAATCATCTGCTCGCTTTACCAGCCAGCATCCTCCGGCAGCGGCTCAGCCGCAAAGGTATCGAGTCGCTGGAAAAGTCCACCCTCGTGTACATCAAATACGAGGATTTGGAAAGCCTGTACGCCGCCTTTCCCGCTACCCTCGTGTTGCGGGCGATGGTGGCCGAGCGCTACCTGCCCTACTACGACGAACGACTGGAAATGCTGCAAGTCTGTACGGCGAAGGAAAGGTACCGATGGTTCAGGCGGTATCACCCCGAACTACGAAACCGCCGGGTGACCGAGTATGACGGCGTTGTCGCTGATACGCATACGGAGGACTGCTCAGTGGATGTTCCAAATTTTCCTTCTTTCACTTCTTTAACCCCGGGCTATCCTGTTGCGACTCAAGGCCCAACCGATTGGGCTTATTTGTCACTTGGAAAGAAAATCGTCGACCAAACAGGAGTACCAGTGGCCTTCTTCAACGCCGCTCGCTTCGCCACCACCATAGGTAATTGGCAAACTAGCGCCAATGACCAGCCCACAAACTATGTATACGGCACTGCTCCTCCGATCTGTGATCGAACTTCACCCCCTTATCAACCTTATTAGGACTTTCGCTTGTGAATGATAATACACTTAAATTTACTGGATGCTACAAAAAAAAGACTACATAGAGTATCTGCTGAACACGCCGTTCAACTACACCTGCACGAACCTGGCCGACCACAAGCCCAACCTGAGTCACGACTCGGTCAGCGACTTTTTGCGGGGCGAACGCTTTACGCCCTCGCAGTTGTGGACTTCGGTTGCGCCTCACATCGAGGACTCGGAAACCTCCGTCGTCATTGTCGATGACAGCGTTCAAAACAAGCAGTACTCCAATTTCATCGAGTTGGTCAAGCGCCAATATTCTGGAAACGAGCATGGTACAATAAAAGGAATTGGCTTGGTCAACCTCGTCCACTCCTCGGGCAATGACGGCGACTTCTGGCCCATCGACTACCGCGTCTACAGCCCCGGTGATGACGGCAAGACAAAAAATGACCACTTCCAGGAAATGTTCATGCGCTTGGTAACACACAAGCGACTGAAAGCCAAAACGATACTCTTCGACACTTGGTATGCCTCGGTGGCCAACCTCAAGCTCATCCACCGCAGCGGCTGGACCTTCTTCACCACACTGAAGAGCAACCGCCTGGTGAGTGTGAGCAGAGCGACCGGATACCAGCACTTGGACGACCTGTCGTTTGACGAGCAGACGCTGGTCAAAGGTTTGGTTGTCAAGCTGAAAGAATGCCCTTTCATGGTAAAGCTGTTCAGGATAGTCGCCCCAGACGGCGACATTGACTGGGTCATAACGAATGACCTTGACCACGCTGTAAACCTGTTTGTCGCCCAGATCAGGAACGACAACAGGTGGCAGGTGGAGCAATTCCACAGGGAGTTCAAACAACTGACGGGTTCGGAGAAGTGCCAGTGCCGCAAGGCCCGCTCGCAACGCAACCACTTGGCCTGCTGCTACCATGCCTGGCTCTCTCTCAAGGTCAAGGCCAAACAGATGCGTACCACGGTCTACCAGGTCAGACAAGGTCTGTTCACCGACTATTTGGTTCAGCAACTGATGTATCCTACTATCCATGCTGTATAAGCGAAAGTCCTACTTATAAAGGGTTCAAAAATTTGCTAAATTTTTATGGGTCCCTCTTTGGGACTCGGGGCGTACTTTGGCATCAAGGTGAAGCGGACAATCAGCAAGCTACCTCAATCTCCGACTATCAGAATCGCCTAAACGATGTAATCAATAAATCCAGATCAGACTTCGGACAACCGTCATTGGGATGGTACATTTCAAGGGCAACTTACAACCCGGAGGTACTTAATTTCATGCCTCCCCGGCTAACTCCATTATGGCAACCTGTCATCACTGCACAAAACAACGCTGCTGCCTCGAACCGTTACGGCCCAGCAACTGATAATCTGGGAAGACCTAGAAATGGAGTAACTGACGAAATACATTTCGGAGGTTCTCAGTTAAACGATCTGGGGAACGCGTGGTTTAATAGCGGCAATGTGGCGACAGGTACACCAGTTTGTGGCAACAGTATGCCTGACTTGCAAGTTTTAAAAAACTCAAACGGCTCCTATCAATTGACCGGAGACGCCAACCCTGCTTACGTCAACTGGTATTGGGTTAAAGGAGATAATAAGCCTGTGGGGGGCAATATCATTTATACCGGACGCATCTATAATAACGTATCAAGTGCGTCGGATAGTTACCGCTTCTACGCCGTTACCAGTGCGGGAAACTATGTAGTCTCTCAGAAAGTGTATTTGCCCCTACCGAACGGCAGTGCCAGGATTGGGGTAGAAGAAGTATTAGAAGAGGAAAAGTACGGGTATTCGCTAACCGTACAGCCGAACCCTGTTATCGACCAGGCAAGTATTCGATTCACCTTGCCGCAAGAAATGCACGTTCGGGCAGAGTTGGTCAATCTACAAGGTCAATTGATGCGAGTGATTACAGATACTCATCATGCTTCCGGTACTTACACCTACCCAATCAAGACAGCAGAGTTACCAGCTGGCGTATACCTATGCCGCCTCCAGGCAGGTGATCTTTCCTTTGTCAAGAAAATGGTGAAAGTCCAAAACTAACTTAAACCCTCCCGTAGAACTGTTTCTACGGGAGGGTTTTCATTTCATCGCAATGTACAGGTACATACTAATTGCCATAATTCTCTTTCTTTCTATCTCGACAAGCATTGCCCAAAATCTCGTGCCAAATGCTAGTTTTGAAGAATATAAGAAAGACCCTTGCTCGGCAAATTTCAGAGACGCGAAAGACCGCTTGGAAGATTATGTGTTCAACTGGTATAATCCCACGAGAGGTAGTCCTGACCTTTACAATTCAGACGTCTCAATAAAGGCCTCTTGCATAATTTACCTGTATAGCAGTGTCGAAGCTCGAACAGGAACATACGTGGTTGGTTTGTTTGCGGCTTACAGGTTCGACACAATAAATTTTAAATTCAACAAAAGTCCGCAAAATGAGGCGGCATTTCTGGCAGCCATTAACCTTAGGGAATACTTCCAAGTAAAACTTACCAGACCTCTAACTGTCGGAAGGGTCTACCATTCAGAGATGTTCGTGGCCCGAGAGGGGCGGATCAACTTCCAGACCAATAACCTCGGGATGCTATTTTCAGAGGATTCACTTACCAAACCAACATTTTTCCAATTGACCTCGGTGCGTCCCCAGATTGTAGAGACCAAAGTGATCGCTGATTCCACTTGGCGCAAGGTCAGCGGTACCTTCGTCGCCGATAAGCCTTACCGCTACCTCACGCTGGGCAATTTCGCCAGCGACGCCGAAACAAAGATAGAACTGGCCGGACCCAACAAAATCTACTGGCCTGGTGCCTACTACTACCTGGACGACATCTCGGTCGAGGAAGTGCAGGATGCCCCGCTAGTCACCGTCCCTAACCTGGGCACCGACACCACGCTCTGCCCCGGCCAATCGCTACGCCTGCAACTGGTCGATCTGCCCCAAACCCGCTACCGCTGGGAAGACGGTAGCACCACGCTCGTGCGCGATGTATCCCAGTCGGGCACCTACTACGTCACGGCCACCACGGGCAGCTACACCGTCACCGACACGCTGCACGTCACCGTACTTCCACCCGTCCGCTTGCCCCGCGACACGGTCCTGTGCCGGGGCGAGACGCTGCTGCTACTGCCCGACTACCCCTTCCGCCCGCTGCAATGGAGCGATGGGTCGACCGACTCGACCTTGTCAGTAAGCGAATCGGGTCGATACACTGTCAATGTGCTGGACCGCTACTGCACCATCGCGGATACCATAAACGTGGAGGTGATGGAGTGCCCCGGCGAAATCCCGAATGTGTTCACACCCAACGGCGACGGGAAAAACGACGCCTTCGTTATCAAGGATATTGAGTTGCGGCCCTGGCAGTTGACGGTATACAACCGTTGGGGCGCGAAGGTATACCACAGCCCGGCTTACCGCAACGACTGGCGGGGCGATGACCTAGCGGCAGGAGTGTACTTCTACGAACTCTTCAACGCATCGCTCCGCCGTCAGCGAAAAGGCTGGGTGCAGATTTTGCGTTGAAGTACCTGGTTTTTAATTCTCCAAGATCACCTACTTTTCCCCCTCACGTCCCCACGACCCGCGCCGGATTGCCCCGTACTTTGGCCCCATCGGGAATGTGCCTTGTGACGACGCTACCGGCGGCGATGAGGCAACCGCTGCCGATGGTCAGGTTAGGCGCGACGACGCTGCCCGCGCCGACGAGGGTACCCGCCCCCACTTGCACCGCGCCGCAGAGCGTGACGCCGGGGGCGATGTGGACAAAATCGCCGAGAACGCAATCGTGGTCGACGGTGGCGGCGGTGTTGACGATCACGTGACGGCCCAGCCGGGCATCGGCCTGCACGATTACGCCCGGCATGATGACGGTACCTTCGCCTACCGTGGCGCTGTCGTCTACAAGGGCCGAGGGGTGGATGGCGGTACCGAAGCGGTGCCGGACGCGCGCCGCGACTTTGGCGCGGATGTCGTTGTAGCCAATCGCGATAATCAGTGGCGCGGCGGGTTGAAAGTCAGGGTCGTAAGTACCTCCCACCGGAATTTTGCCCAGATTCTTTTTCCCCAAATCATCGTCAAAAATCGCCGTGACCTCCTGCCCCGATGCTTTCAGGATGGACGTGATAACTTTGGCATGGCCGCTGGCGCCGAATAGAAGCATGGTGTGGGTTGTGTAATTCTTGACGGGGCCGCCCGCACGGTCGTGTAATTGATGTTTATGTGTTTAGAAGGGGTTTATTTGTTTAGAGCATTTGCCTTGATAGCAAGGTTTTACCTTTTGCTATCCTTTGCTACTCCCCTCCCCTAAACCTTTCCATCGTCACTGAACTGTCTGATGAAATCCCTTGTGCTTGAAAGTACTTTTTTGAACGTTGAAATTAAGATTTTGATGTCGAGACTTAGAGAAAGATGCTGGACGTAATACACATCGTACTTAAATTTCTCTTCCCAGCTCAGCGCGTTGCGGCCGTTGACTTGCGCCCAGCCCGTGATACCGGGGCGGACGGCGTGGCGTTTTTTTTGTTCGGCGTTGTAAAGCGGTAGGTACTCTACCAATAGCGGGCGCGGACCGATCAGACTCATGTCGCCCGTAAGGACGTTCCAAAGCTGAGGTAGTTCGTCCAGCGAGGTTTTTCGGATGAGCTTTCCTACGATCGTCAGTCGCGCGGCGTCGGGGAGCGGTTGGCCCGTGGCGTCGCGGCGGTCGTGCATGGTTTTGAATTTTATCAGCGTAAAAACCTTGCCGTCTAGGCCCGGTCGGGGTTGCCGGAACAACGGGCTACCCCGGTTGACGGCCGCCAACAGCAGCGTGATGAGCATCAGCAGCGGCGACAAGAGTATCAATCCAAATAAAGCAACGGAAATATCGACAAATCGTTTCCCGAAGCGGGTGTAGAGAGTGGCGGCGGCACTACAGGTAGGTTGGAAAGCGTTCGGGTTGCGCTTCGTGCATTAGCGCGTAAACCGCCTCGACGATGTCCTCGACGTTGGGCTTGGAAAAATAATCTCCGTCGGAACCATAGGCCGGCCGGTGCGCGCGGGCCGAAACCGTTTGCGGAGCCGAGTCGAGCCAGCGGTAGGCGTTCTGTTTTTCCAAAACCTGCTGCATCATGAAAGCCGAAGCACCGCCCGGTACATCTTCGTCGGCGAAGATCACGCGATTGGTCTTTCTGACTGATTCTACAATCGTGTGGTCCAGGTCGAAGGGCAGCAGCGTTTGCACGTCGATCACCTCCACCTCGATGCCCACCGCCGCCAGTTGGCTGCCCGCTTCGAGCACGATGCGGCACATGGGGCCATAGGTCACCAGCGTGAGGTCGGTGCCTTCGCGCAGTACCTCGGGTTGGCCGAGCGGGATGGTGTAGGTACCGACGTTGTCGGGTAACGTTTCTTTCTGGCGGTAGGCGTTGAGCGGCTCCACGACCAGGGCCGGGTCGTCGCCCTGCATCAGCGTATTGTATAGTCCGGCGGCCTGGGTGAAGTTGCGGGGCACGACGATGTGCAGCCCGCGCAAGCTACCCAGCATAGCCGCCATCGGGGAGCCCGAATGCCAGATCCCTTCTAGCCGGTGCCCACGGGTGCGCACGATCAGCGGGGCCTTTTGGCCGCCCGCCGTGCGGTAGCGCAGCGATGCCAGATCGTCGGTGAGAGTGGCAAGGGTATAGTAAACATAATCGAAGTACTGGATCTCGACGATGGGCCGCAGGCCGCGCATCGCCATGCCGATGCCCTGTCCGATGATCGAGGTCTCGCGAATGCCGGTATCAGTGATGCGGATCTCGCCGTGTATTTCCTGCAAGCCCGCCAATCCCTGATTGACATCGCCGATCTTGCCGACATCTTCACCCAGTACCACCACGCGAGGGTCGCGGGCCAGAAGCCGGTCGAAATAAGCGCGGATCACCTCGCGGCCGTCGACCGTCGGGCTATCTTCCGAGTAAGTTGGGGCCACGATGGGTACCCGCAACGGCGACTCGTCCGACTCGCTGTACAAGTGGGTGCCATAGCGCGCCTGGTTGACTTCGAGCGCATCGGTTAGCCACGTTTTGAGCTGCTGCCGGGCGGGAATAGCCTCGGTCCGCAAAATTCGGAGCGCCTTGCGTACCGTCCCGATGATGTCGCGGCGGATCGGCACGTAGGTTTTTTGCAGTTCCTCGCGGCTGCTTGCCAGGGCCTCGGCGTGCCGGGTACTTTCGGTGGCGGCGGTTTCGAGTAGTTGGGCGACGGCTTTGAAATCCGACTCGATCGGGGCGCGGTAGGCTTTCCAGGCCGCGTTACGGGAACTGCGGGCGATTTCTCTGGCGTCGTTTTCGATCGTTTCGAGTTCGGCCTCGGTAGCGTAGCCGTTTTCCAGAATCCACCGTCGGAAGTGGTCGTTGCAATCACGTT
Organism: uncultured Cytophagales bacterium; assembly: GCA_963803495.1. GTDB lineage: Bacteria > Bacteroidota > Bacteroidia > Cytophagales > Spirosomataceae > Persicitalea. Next base: position 3,111,297 of record CAWDMP010000002.1, on the reverse strand, counting down.
CGGCTTCCCATTCGAGGCGCTCATCGGGCTTGTAGCGTTCGTGCGAGCCCGAGGTCGAGTGCCCCTGCGGTTGGGTGAGCTCCTGCACGTGTACCAGCACGGGTACCTGTTCCTCGCGGCACAGGCGGGCGGCTTCCTGGTAGGTATCTACCAAGGCGGCGTAGTCCCAGCCCATCACGGTCATGATCTCGAAGCCCGCCTGATGCTCGTTGCGCTGCAATCCGGCCAAGGCTTCCGAGATGCTGCCTTTGGTGGTCTGGTACTCGATAGGTACCGATATGCCGTAGCCATCGTCCCAAACCGACATCAGCAGCGGTACCTGCAGTACTCCGGCGGCGTTCATGGTTTCCCAGAACATCCCCTGAGAAGTGGAAGCATCGCCGATGGTGGCGAAAACGATCTCGTCGCCCCGGTGCGAAAACTGCGTCAGATCCTGAATGTCCTTGTTGTAGCGGTAGAGCTTGGAAGCATAGGCCAGGCCCAGCGCGCGGGGAATCTGCCCGGCGGTGGGCGATATATCACAGACGGAATTGTAGAGTTGCGTTTGGTCGAGCCAGTGGCCTTCCTCGTCGAGCCAGCGTGTGGCGTAGTGGCCATTCATGGAACGCCCGCCCGTGTGCGGCTCGTGGGCCAGGTCGGCGTGGGCGTAGAGTTGGGCAAAAAATTGCTGCCAGGTTAAGTTGCCCAGCGCGGCCTCGATGGTCTGGTCGCGGTAGTAGCCCGAGCGAAAATCGCCCCGCCGGAAAGCTCCGGCCAACGCCAGCTGCGCCACCTCCTTGCCATCTCCGAAGATGCCGAACTTGGCCCGCCCGCCCATCGCGTCCTTGCGGCCGAGTAGGCTTACCTGCCGACTCTCGCAGGCCAAACGGTAGTCATTCAGCACTTTTTCAAGGCTTAATGTACTGTTTTGCGGCAAGGTTTCGTTTAGGAGCATAGTGTTTTGAAAGGTACCGAATCTTATGGTTGTGCTTTAAGATACGCGCAAAAACCGTTTTTGTCAAAGTTAAAAATAAAAAATTCCTTCTTCAAAAAAACGATTTTCTGCGTTACTTTGTTGAAAAAGTCCCGTCAAGGGAATTATTTGGCAAAGCTTTTGCTTCTGAAATCAATAGCACCGTATTTAACCAATTCTCAATAATTTAATTCTTTATCTCATCATGAAAAAGTTTTTTTCAGTTTTAGTCGTTTTGTTGACCGTCGCCTCTTTCAGCTACGCTCAGAAAGGAGTCATGAAGTTCAAGGAAGAAACGCATAACTTCGGCAAGATCGAACAGGGCAAGCCCGTAACGCAGGAGTTCACGTTTACCAACACCGGCACCGAGCCGATCGTGATCTCGAACGTAAGCGCTTCCTGCGGTTGCACCACGCCTAGCTATACCAAGGACCCCGTATTGCCCAAGCAAAGCGGCACCGTGAAAGCCACCTACAACGCCGCCGCCATGGGCAGCTTCAACAAGTCGATCACGATTTTCAGCAATGCCGAATCACCCAGCCTGACCCTTTTTCTGAAAGGTGAAGTCGTGGAGAAAGGCGCCGCTTCCAAGTCTTCTTCGCAGCAGTAGGGCTTTCTGAATTCATAAAAAAAGCGACGGCTCCCATTATGGGAGCCGTCGCTTTTTTTATAAATGAGTTGGAGAATAAACCCCCTCAGCATACCGAGTCAGGGTGAAATCTCGTCTGCCTTAGCAAGAATCGGGCCTTTTTACGCTACACCTACCTAATCGTAATGATTCGATGGTAGCGCTCGCTGACGAGGTCTTTACCCCCCTTTTGCTCGGACACAAAGTACACCTCGTATTGACCCAAGGGCACACTCACCGGAATTTTAAAAAGCAATTGAGTAAAGACGAAATCGACAAAGTACCCATTCATCCGTAGAATGAATTCCTGATCCGAGGTCGTGTGTTTGATTCTCAACGTTCTTTCAATTGTATTGACTCCGCCATCGCCAGCATTGGGTATGGCAAGGGTCGCCAGTATATTTTGCCCTCGCTCAAACGCGGTAAGCGGTTTAAAATGAGCATAATCCTTTCCATATTTCTGGGATTCGTCCGATAAAGACACCAGTCGCGGTTGAGTGGCTGTGCTTTGAACGATGATTATATTGTCGGTCTTTGTGAAATTGGTTAAAGGAAAAACTTTTTCATCGATAAGCAGTTGCTTCTCGTAGTTCCCCTTCGGAAGACTCGCCGGCAAATCCCCTTGCAGCAGGAGTGTACTTTTCCGCGTGAGCGGGAACCTCACCGACACACCAAAATCACTGCGCAAAGTGAGCTCGTAGCGATGATCGGTCGTGAAGTTATAGCCTCTGATCGACACTACGCGGTTGGTATCGGTAGCAATGGGGGGCCAACTGTCTTCGATCGCTCCTATCGGACCATACTTCAACATCAGCGGATCAGAAACCACGGTACTTTTGCACCAACGGTGCAGGACAATTTCGTATTCACCCGCTTCCATAGCGTGGGGTACGGGGAGCGTCACCTTCGTGAAGCCATCGGCTTGCGGAGGCAGTACAGACTGCACCTTCACGTGCAGCGAATCACCCGACTGCTTGTTTCGGAAAGTGACCCGGCTTCCGTCAGGATGACCAGGCTCCTTACTGGTGCCCCAGTTCGTGACAGACAGCGTCACGGTCGTGTCGCGGCCGTTGAGTGTGTAGTCGTAGTTTCCACCGTTGGCACGAACGGTCAGCGCCTTTCCTGGCTCTACAAAAACCGGAATACAAGCCGTTATATCTCGTCCTTCGTAGGCAAAGACCGCCTGCTTTCGATCTGTCGTCTCGCCGGGGTTCATGTATACAGAGACCATTTCCTTCGAACATCGATAGTCGACCGTAATTTTATCGCTGGAATAAGACGAAGGTAGCAAGACCAAAAAATGGTCTTGGTAAATGTCCGAGGGCTGAAACTGCTCCCTTTTGAAGTAGATGGTGTTTTCCTGAGAAACTCCCGTTACATCAAAAACGTAATCCGGGTTGAAAGGGGGTACGGCTTCACGCTCCTGCTTGCAGCTTAAAAGGGCGCATAGCAAGAGCAGGACATAATGTTTCTTTTTCATAATAGTGCTATTTATGGTATGAGCAAGAAAAAGTATGCTTTGAGCTAGCGAAAATAGCATATTATTTAATCCAAATATCATAAGGAAGTCCAAAAAAAAGGCGTGGAAGAGAATTTTCTTCCACGCCTTTTCAGATGCAATTCAAATGCCAGAATTTACACTTTACTCCTGCTTCATAATCCGCCTCACGCCTTTCCGGCCGTTGTTTTCAATTTTGATGAAGTACAGTCCGGCGGGTTGTTGCGTAAAGTCGATTTCCGCGCGGTCGGTGCGTAGCTCGTGGGTGGAAAGTATCTTGCCCTGCGTATCGACGACCTGCAGCGTGGCGGCTCCCCCGACGGGCGGGGCGTCGAGCTCTACCACAGCAATCGTGCTGACCGGGCTGGGGTACACTTTTAGCCAGGCGGCAGCAAGAATCGGATCGGTACCCAGAATCGGGTCGACCTGGATGCGGGCCGTCCCGGATGTACGACCGTTGCCACAGGCATTGGAGACGGTCGTGATCGCGTAGGTAGTCGTAGCGGTGGGCCTCACCGTGATGATGAAGGGCGTCACGCTGGTCGTAATCAGCGAATCACGGGTACCGGTCTTGAAATTGAACGTCCAGGGGCCCTCGCCTCCGAAGGCCACGCTCAGCTGCGCCGACTCACCCACCAGGATCGTGGCATCGCCCGTGAGCGTGGCGGTAGGCTTAGGCTTTACGGTCACCTGCACGGGGCTGATGCTGCCCGCAATGATGAACTGCGGACTTTCGCCCACCACGCGCACGTAGTAGTTGCCGCCCGGCAACGAGTCGGGGATCGTCGCCAGGGCGTCGTTTCCCCTCACTACCGTCGGGATGGTGCGGAAACTGGTGGTATCCTGCGAAAGGGATAGCTGCACGTTGAATTTGTTGTTCTTCACAAAAGTACCCGACTGCTGAAACGGTACCGTGAACGAAGTACCGGCGCACAGGCTGGCGGTGGTGGGGTTGCCGGTGCTTACCGTCGGGACGAGTACCGTGATCAGTGCACTGCCATTGGGGGTACCCTTGCCGCATACGTTGGCTACTTCCGTGACGGTGTAAGTCGTCGTCGTGCGGGGGCTCACCACAATCTTTGAGCGGGTTCTGCGTCTCGCCGGTACCAGCCACCTGATTGGAGAGGCGGTAGTTCCAGGGGCCATCACCCGTAAAGTTGATCGTGATTTCGGCCGAGCCGCCGAGCGGAATGGACTGGTCGCCGGTGATGGTGGCCGAAGGCAGGGGCTTGATGCGGACGTCGATCTTCTGCTTCGGGCTCTCGCAATTGTTGGTACCGGTTTGCGTGACGTAGAAAGCCGAATTCCCGACGTTGGCCGTGAAAGGGGTGAAGGGCGTAGCCTGTGAATCTTTGGAATTCTCCTCACGGTACCATTTCAGTTGCGAGCCTTGCGCACTCAGCGGCTGGGCGGTCACGTTCTGGCAGTATTCTATGGGCGTGGTCACGCCGGGCCGGGGCGTGGTATTGATCCTGACCTTGATCGGTGTCCGGTCGCCCTCGCAGCCTTCCAAAGTCTGGCTGACGTAGAAGTCGGTATCGCCACCGCTGGCCGTAGAGGGTGTCGGGGCGTCGGTTCGGTTGCCGCCGCTGGCGTTGGTACCGTACCAGTTGATCGTCCCGTTGTCTACGGGATCAGCGGCAAGCCGCTGAGGATTATCGAATTGGCAGTAAACAATCAGCGGCGTCACACCCGGTAAGCCCGGCAGGGGCTTCACCCTGATTTTGACTTCCGCCCGGCTGCCTTCACAGCCCTTTCCGGTGGTTTGGCTCACGAAGAATGATTTTTCCTGTGGCTCTTTCAAATTGAGCGAGGGTGTATTGCCCACCGCGCTACCTCCGGCGGCAGAAGGGTACCATTTCAGGTTTTCGCCGCTGGCGCTAAAATTCAATGGCTTGTCCTGGCGCTCCTGACAGACTACCTGAGACGTTACGGAAGGCAGACCGGGCAGCGGATTTATCGTTACGTCGATTTTGGCGCGGGGACCTTCGCAAGCCAAGTCGGCCGAGTACACCGTGGTCTGGCTCACAAAATAAGCGGTAGTCCCCACCGCATTGGTAGGAGGCGTGGGCGCAGCAGTCGAGGCATTGCCGCCCGAGTCAACCGTGTACCATTTCAGGTTGGTACCTGAAGCCGTGAGCGGACTGGAACCGGCTTGTGCACAAATGTCCACGTTGGGCGTCACAGCGGGGATTGCGGGTTGCGCTTTGATTTCCTGCGATAGCGCGATACGCGGGCTTTCGCAACCGTTGACCGTTTGGGTGACGTAGTACGTAGTCGTGCCGGAATTGTTGGCCGATGGACGGGGAACACTGGCTGAGCCATTACCGCCCGTCGCGTTGTCGTACCATCTTAGCGTTCCGGAAATTCCACCTACCGACGCAACAAGCGTCGGAATTGTTGCGAACTGACAAACGGGCGCCGGAGCCGCAACCGTAGGTATCGCTGGAATCGCCTTCACGATGACGTCGATGCGGGAGCGGTCGCTTTCGCAGTTGTTTTGTGTTTGGCTCACGTAGTAGGTCGTCGTACCAACTGCGGCCGTGCTGGGTACCGGGACGGCCGTAGCCCCCGTGCCGCCCGCGGCATTATTATAGAATCTCAATGCCGTGCCGGTCGCGGTGAGGGCCACCGGGGACTCATTGTTACAGTATTCCACGGTGTTGGTCACGGCTGGCGCGGCAGTGCGGTAGACCGTCACAACAATCGACGCCTTGGGGCTCTCGCAGCCGACTTTCGTTTGGCTTACTTTGTAGGTGGTCGAGCCCGGATTGGCGGTGGACGGTACCGGCGCGCTGGCCAGCGGATTGTTGCTGGCATCGAACCATTTCAACTCAGTACCGGTCGCGCTGAGGGCGGTGGCCGTGGTACCGGCGCAATACGGAACGTCCGCCGTCACAACCGGCGCGGCCGGACTGTCCTTGATGATGACGTCCAGTTTGGCCCGCGTGCTCTCACAGCCGTTTGTGGTTTGGGTGACATAGAAAGCCGTGGTACCTACCGTGCCTGTGTTGGTGCTGGGTGCGGTACTGCTTCCAGTTCCTCCGGTTGCCGCTGTATACCAGCGCAGGCTGGTACCCGTAGCGGTAAGTACGCTAGCGGGTGAGCCCTCACAAACGCTTAGGGCGGTCACGGTAGGCGGTACAGGTACGGGCTTCACCGTTACCGTGACTTTGGTACGTTCACTTTCGCAGCCGTTGAGCGTCTGGCTCACGTAGTAGCTGGTCACACCGGCGGTCGTGGTGACGGGGGTCGGGGCGTTGGCCAGGGCGGCCCCGCCGGAGGAGGCAACGTACCACTTCAAACCGGTACCCGTGGCGGCGAGCGCGGTGGCCGTAGCGCCCGCGCAGTAGTCTACATTGGTGGCAGTCGGTACCGGCGTGCGGTTGATCGTGACGGATATCGTCGCCTTAGCGCTTTCGCAGCCATCGACCGTCTGACTCACTTTGTAGGTAGAGCTCGTGGTGTTGGAAGGCGTGGGCGCATTAGGTAAAATCCTGTCGTTGGCGTCGTACCATTTGAGTCCGCTGCCCGTGGCGGTGAGTACCGGAACGGTAGCCTCGTAGCAATACGTCAGGCTGGCCGTCGTGGCGGGCGCGCCAGGAACGGCCTTCACCGTAACGTCCAGCTTGGCGCGCGGACTCTCGCAGCCGTTGACCGTCTGGCTCACGTAAAACGAAAAGCTTCCGGCGGTGGCCGTGTTGGGCGAAGGCGCGGTACCATTGCCCGTGCCGCCCGTCTCGGCGGCGTACCACAGCAGGTTGTTGCCCGTGGCCGTGAGCGCGCTCGAAGGTTCCCCCACGCAGAAACCCGCCGTGCTCACGCTTGGCGCGGCCGGGATGGCCTTCACCATGACCCTGATTCGAGCACGGTCGCTTTCGCAGCCTCCCGCAGTTTGGCTCACAAAGTAATCAGTGACGCCCGCGGTAGCCGTGGCGGGAGTCGGGGCAGAGGCTAGTGCCGCTCCGCCCGAAGCGGCGGCGTACCATTTCAGATCGGTACCCGTGGCGGTGAGGGCGGTGGCCGTAGCGCCCGCACAGTACTCGACGTCGCCGGCCACGGTGGGTACGGGTGTTTTCGTGATAGTAACGGTGATCGTAGCCTGGTCGCTCTCGCAGCCACCCACGGTTTGGCTCACTTTGAAACTCGAATTCGCGGTATTGGAAGGAGTCGGCGCACCGGGCAACGGATTTTCGTTGGCATCGTACCATTTCAGGGCACTGCCCGTAGCGGTAAGCGGCGCGATGGTACTGTTCTGGCAGAAAGTCTGCGCGGCGTTCACCGTCGGGGCGGCGGGTTTGGGCTTGATCGTTACACTCACGGTCGTTTTCGGACTCTCGCAACCGTTGACGGTCTGCGATACCTGATACGAAGATGAGGCGGTGTTGCTCGGCGTAGGTGCACCGGGCAGCGCGGCCCCGGCGGCGGTGAACCATTTCAGGTTATTGCCCGTGGCGGTGAGCGGCGTGGCGGCGCTACCTTCACAGATTTCGACGGGACTGGGCGCCGCGGGGGCAGTCGGTGCGCCCGAAACCACCACCGTGATGGCGACCTTGGCGCTCTCGCAACCACCGGCCGATACCTGCGACACGCTGTAACTTTGGGTGCCGGCCGTGGTGGTACCAGGCGTAGGTGCGGCCGCGATCGAGTTGCCCGCGTCGTTGTACCATTGCAGGCTGTTGCCCGCCGTGGGCGTCGCCGCGAGCGGCATGGCGGTGGCGCCAACGCAATAGTTGTAGGCAGTCGTGGCTACAACGGGCGCGGCGGGCGTTCGGCCGATCGACAGCACGGTGGCACTCGTGCTTCCCACTACTACTGGTGCGCTCGACACGACCCGCACGCGGTACCCGGTACCCTCGGGTACGTTGGCCGGAATGCTGACCGAAAGCGGACTCGCCGCCCCGGTGGGTGTGAGGGCGCGGGGCGTGGCAAAGCTCCCGGCGGCATCGGAAAGCTCGACGCTGAACGCGTTGGTGGCCGCAAAGGCGCCCGTTGTAGTGAAGGGTACCGACAGGTTGTCCGAGCCGCATACTTTCGTGACAGCGAGCGTACTGGTGGTGATGGTTTGCGCATTGGCTTCACTCATCCATCCCAATCCGATCAGCCCCAGTACGATCCAGTGAGTAAAAAATCTACGTTGCATACGTTTTTCTTTGTGTTTGGAAATAAATACCGTTGGTAGATAACGAGGGAATTTTGCGTTGAAAACAACCTGATTATTTTAAATGCTGTATTTTAAATAAATAAAACTACGCCTTAAAATCAACCGGTTGTGGTGCGAGGGGAGCCATTTACGTTCTACTGAAAATCTCAATTTACAGCGCCGTGAAATCGGCGATAAAGTTAGGTATTTTTATTTTGCTAAATAAAGAACGCAGCTCGGATGATCCGGGCTGCGTGGTGGCGTACTCGCTATTCAAGAGGAGGGCGTTATGATTGTATGAGCGATTCATATATAATGTCATGGATTTTGCGTCGGGTGCGGTGCGTGCTGATGCCCCGATTTTCCATATCGGGATGAATGCGATTGGACAAAAACACAAACACCAGTTCCTCGTCGGGGTCGGTCCAGACCACCGCCCCGGTGAAAGCCCGTATGACCGAACGAGTTGGCCGACGCCTTGTCCGACACGTAAGTACTGTTGCCCGAAGCGGGTACTTTGTTCCAGCCCAAAGCCCGATGGGTACCTTCGTCGGCCAAACGGGTAAAAGCAGGAACCGTGCCAGACTGGAAATACTGCTGCCCGCCGTACTTGCCGCGCCACAGGTTCATCTGCATCAGCGTGGCCAGGTCGGTGGCCGTGCCAAACAACCCCGCGTGGCCCGACACGCCGCCCTGAATCGCCGCCATTTGGTCATGCACCGTTCCCTGCAATAGCTGGCTGCGGAAGCGGTAGTCCTGCTCGGTGGGCGCGATGCGCTCGGCCGGAAAGCGCCGCAACGGATTGAATCCCAGGACCGACAGGCCCATCGGTTCGTAGAAGGTTTTTCGCACAAAAACATCCAGCGGTTGTTCGGTCAGCCTCTCCACCACTTTTTGTAAAGTCAGGAAACCCAGATCGCTGTACACGTAACTGAAGCGCCCGGCGCGGTCGCGGCGTGCGCTCATCGGCGACTCGATCACCCACTTCCATACCGAATCGCGCAGCATCGATTTGGCAAACAGCCGGGGCGCGACCTGCAACTGAAAGGTAGTGTCGCGCGTGGCGCTGTAGTACTCAGGCAGCAGTCCGCCGCCGCCCGTCATAGTATTGGCCCATAGTTTGGGGTAAAAAGAAACCAGACCGGCCCGGTGCATCAGCAGGTCACGGATCGTGAAGTTCTGTTTATCGGTACCCTGTAGTTCTGGCAAATAGTGTGCGGCCTTTTGGTCGAGGTCCAGTTTCTGGCGGTCGTAGAGCCACATCACGGCTTGCAGCGTGGCCGATACCTTGGTAACCGAAGCCACATCGAAGATCGTCTCGGGCGTTACGCGGTCGCCGTTGCGGTAGTTGATGTTACCGTAGCCTTTGGAGTACACGATTTTCCCCTTTCGGGCCACTACCAGCTGACAGCCAGGAAATACCTGCTGGTCGATGGCGTCGGCCACTACCCCGTCGATTTTACTCAGCATCCGGGCGTTCATACCCACACTTTCGGGCGTCCCATAGCTCATGCGGTCGATCACATTGGTTTCGGCGAAGGTACCCGGCTTGTAGCTCGCCACTGACACCGGCAGGCGTCCCATCGCGGGCAACGCCCCGAACAGGATCTGCGAGGTCACCTGTTCGGTGGTTTCGTTGTCGTCGTTGGCGCACACCAGGGCGGTGGTTTGGGGGAAGAACTTAATACTATAGGGCGTTCCGAACAAGCACAATACCACCTTCTTGCCCTGTGCCTGCAGCCGGGTCACGAAGTCGACGGTACCGCTGGAGATCCCGTGGCGCTTGCGTGGCGAGTTGTTGATGTCGTGAATACCGACCACCACCGACTCGTAAGGCGCGAGGTACCCCAGCATCTCGGCGATTTCTTTCTCACTGTTAGGCTTTTGTTCAAAGATGAAATGACGCACCGGCGCGTAGCGGCTCATCATTTTCTGGAAAGGGGTACCTACGCCCGCGCCTATTGTTACCGAGGCAACGTGGTTGTTGTCCACCGGGCCGAATGGCAGCAGGTTGTCGTCGTTGCGGACGACCGTCACCGCTGCTTCGCTCAGTTCCCGCACCAGTTCCTTACTCGTTTCGTCGTTCAGGTCTTGTTCCAGGTTGTGAAGCTCGATGGGCTGGTAGTCGGCCAGTCCCGCCCAGTGCTTGCCGCGCAGAATGCGACCCACTTTTTCGTCGATGTCCTTTTCATTCAGCGAGCCGTCGGCCAACGCGGCCTTGATGCGTGCGACGGTCTCGGCGATGTTGTCGGGATAAAGCAGAATGTCGTTTCCGGCCAGCAGGGCTTTCAGGTTCACCTCGGGCGCGCGGCCGGTGCGCAGCACCCCGCGCATGTTCATGGCGTCGGTGAACACCAGTCCCCGGAAGCCCATCTCACGGCGCAGCAGGTCGGTGACCACCTTCTTGGAAAGCGAAGTAGCCAGCAGCGGCGTGTTATCGAGCACCGGAACGTACAGGTGGCCGGTCAGCACGCCCACCAGGCTATCGTCGATCATCTGGCGGTAGGGGTACAGATCGATGTCGCGGAGCTGGTCCGACGAATGGCTCACCACGGGCAGCGTGTAGTGCGAGTCCGAATCGGTGTCGCCGTGGCCGGGGAAATGCTTGGCCGTGGCGATGATGCGGTTGTGTTGCAGGCCTTTCATGTAGGCCACCGCCTTACCCGTCACGTTGGAACGGTCTTCACCAAACGACCGGTAGCCGATCACGGGATTGTCGGGGTTGTTGTTGATATCGGAAACGGGCGCGAAGTTGATGTGGATGCCCAGGCGCTTGCAATGCTGCCCGATGCGGTCGCCCATGCGGTACACCAGGCCGTTGTCGCGAATGGCGCCCAGCAGCAACTGCTTTGGAAACAACATACCGCCGTCGAGCCGCATCCCCAATCCCCACTCGGCGTCGATCCCGACGAACAGCGGTACTTCGGTTTCGGATTGGTAGCGGTTGGTGAGGATAGCCTGTTCGCGCGGCGTTCCCTGAAAGAAGATAAGCCCGCCCAAGTGGTAGTCTTCGATCAGCCGGTCGACCGACTGGTAGTACGATTCGTTGCGGTTGGAGTAAGTGGCGATCATGAAAAACTGACCGATCTTCTGGTCGAGCGTCATGGTAGCCAGGGTACTGTCGGCCCAGGCACTGGCGGGAAGTACCTCCACGGGCTGGTGCGCGCGCCGGACTTTGGGCGCGGGCGGGGTAGGTTCGGCGGGGACTTCTTTCGTAAAAATAAAAGGAATGCTGTTGGGCAGCTTCCAAGCGGGAGCCACCACGGTGCTGATCATGAGGGTGATAAACAAGATCAAAACAATCTTAACGAACTTCGCCCGATAAACCAGAACAAACCAATTACTCATATACTACGTTTATTGCTATTCAAAAGCTACTGACACAAAAATAGGGGAGCTCGGCCGAAAAAGGCTTTAACGGACTAACATAACGATTCTCGATGAAAAAAGCATGGTCACTTATAAACTTTTTACTGCTGCTCTCCTGCGCGCCGTCCTCCGGCCAAATCAACAGCAACGCTTACCGCGCGGTACTCAAGACTTTATACAAGGAAACGGTACCCCTGATAAGCTGCGAAGAGGCCCGAAAAATGCGTTCGGCCCAGTTTCTAGACAGCCGCGCCCGTCCCGAGTTTAACGTCAGCCACATCGCGAACGCCCGTTGGGTGGGCTACGACGACTTTTCGCTGGACCGCGTGAAGGACCTCGATAAGGACCAGCCGATCGTCATCTACTGCTCGGTAGGCGTGCGGAGCGAGCGAATCGGTAAACGTTTGCTCGACGCGGGCTTCACCGATGTTCGCAATTTGTACGGCAGTCTTTTCGAGTGGGTCAATCAGGGGTACCCGATTGTCGACCTCGACGGACGTCCCACCCAGAAAGTCCACGCTTACTCCCCGGCTTGGGGGGTTTGGCTAAATAAGGGGGAAAAGGTGTATGAATAAGATTGCGAATCGGGGGGCGAATATAGCTTGATCGTTCGGAATTTTTCTTACCTTAGAACACAACTAATCCAGACAAATATGAAAAAGCTATCGACTTCCCTTCTCTTTTTAGTGGCCTGGCTAGGGCTAAGCAGCTTTCAACCCAGTGAGTCCGTGGCCGATTGGGTGGCCGACTGGCAACGCGCCAAAGAATTTACCCAAGAGTACCTCGAAGCTATGCCCGCCGACGGGTTCGATTACAAACCCACACCCGAGATTCGCTCGTTCAAAGAGCAAATGTTGCATCTGGCCAACGGCAACTTCAATTTTGTCTCGGCTGCTTCGGGTAACGAAAATCCTTATAAGGGAAAAAGCCTCGAAAAAATGGATGGTCTCGACAGCAAGGAAGCGGTGACCAAGGTAGTCCTGGAAAGCTACGATTTTGCCATCGCCGCACTCTCTGCCACCTCTGACGCCGACATGGGTGCCGACATCAAGCTCTTCGGCCGCGACATGAGCCGGGGCCTGGCCTACGCCAAGGCCTTTGAACACCAAACGCATCACCGCGGACAAGCCACGATCTACATTCGCATGAAGGGCGTTAAGCCGCCGAACGAGAAGCTGTTTTGATGGTATTTGTTTTTCAGGTTTCGGGCGGACACTTAGGTCCGCCCGAAACCGTATTATGACATCGTGACTACTAGCGCGATATGATACACATCAAAAATCAATCAGGGCGAGCGCTTGCGTAGCATCGGATGTGGGTAGTTTGCATACCTTATCTTTGCAGACATAAATGCGCGTTTGCCCGGCCACTTTTTTGTTTTTCAATAAAGGCAGATTCTCGGTACTACCTCCGGCGAACACGGCGTTGGGCAGGTAATTTTTTGCAAGGAGGCTTCTTTGCCTGGTTGCATCCTGCCCCACGATAGCGACCTCGTAAGTACCGAAGTGTTCCATGCCCAGCAGCAGCGCCCAGGACGTATAGTACCCCGCGTTCCCGGCCAGGCTCGACTTCATCCGGTTGAGCATAGTCGTGGCTCTGGCTTCGTGCTTTTCGTCGTACATGATTTTGCCCATACGGTACTGCGTCAGCGCCAGCACGGCGTTGCCCGAGGGAATGACGCCATCGTTCACGCCGATGCTGTTGATCAGGACGCCCTCTTTTTTCCCGGCATTGGTAGTATAAAACTTCGACTTGGCATCATAGAATTGTGCGTCGGCTTTGTCGAGCAAGCCCAGCGATACGTCCAGCCAGTGCTTGTCGAAAGTGGCCTGGTAAAGGTACAGCATGGCGTCGGCCAGGAAAGCGTAGTCTTCCAGGAAGCCGTCGATCGACACCTTCTTTTCTCGAAAGCTGCGCCGCAAGGCGAAGTCGTCACTCAACAGGTACTTTTCCATGAACCGAGCGTTCTTGACCGCCGCTTGCAGGTAGGCCGGATTACCGAGGGCACGGTAGGCGTCGAGGTAGCCTTTCAGCATCAGGGCATTCCAGGAACTCAGGATTTTGTCATCGGTGCTGGGACGTTCGCGTTTGGCACGCGCGGCGAAGAGCTTGCCCCGGGCCCTGGTTACCAGCGCATCGCCGGGATCAAGTACTTTGGTAGAGTTTGCCTGATACAGAATATTTTCGCCCTTTTCCCAATTGCCTTCTCTGGTGATGGCGTAGGCCTTCTCCAATGCTGTCAACTCGGCCGGATCAAGCACGGCGGCGATTTCGTCGTACTTCCAAACGTAGAAATTCCCTTCTTCCCCCTCACTGTCGGCATTGAGCGACGAGTAGAAGCCGCCTTCGGGGTCGGTTAGTTCGCGCCGGACAAAATCCAGCGTTTCTGTGATGATGCGTCGGTAGTCTTCATTGCCCGTGACCAGGTAGGCGTGGGCGTACAGGCTCACGAGTTGGGCGTTGTCGTAGAGCATTTTTTCGAAGTGGGGTACGCGCCATTGGTCGTCGGTGGCGTAACGGGCGAACCCGCCGCCCAGTTGGTCGTATATGCCGCCGCGCGCCAGATTGTCCAACAGCGCTGTCGTGGCAGCCATTGCGCCCTTGTCTTTATTTAAGTACCCATACTGCATCATGAATTCATAGCGACCCGGTAGCGGAAACTTGGGCGCGCCGCCAAATCCGCCGTACTTACCATCCACCTGACTCAGCAACCCCTGGTAGATGCGTTCGTACAACTCTCCGTCGCGACGAGCGGTCGTATCGGCTGCACCCGCCGCTGTCTGCATGCTCCTGATCTCCTGCGTGAGGGCGGTGGATTGTTTCAAAATGTTGGCCTGATCTTCGGTGTAAGCCTTCTGTATGCCTTCCAGCAGTTTCATCCAATCTTTTGTCGGGAAGTAGGTACCGGCGTAGAAAGGCTGGCCGCCGGGTAGGGCGAAAGCATTGAGCGGCCATCCCCCGTTGCCGTTGATCAGCTGGGCGGCGTTCATGTAAATCTCATCCAGGTCGGGCCGTTCCTCCCGGTCGACTTTGATCGCCACGAAGTGCGCGTTCATGTAGTTGGCAACGGCCGTGTCCATGAAGGTTTCGTCCTCCATGACGTGGCACCAATGGCAGGCCGCGTAGCCAATGCTGATGATGAGAGGCTTATTCTCTTTTTTGGCTTTTGCCAACGCCTCATCGCCCCATTCGTACCAATCCACGGGATTGTCGGCGTGTTCGAGCAGGTAGGGGCTGGACGCCTGGCCGAGGTGACTGCCGCTGGTTTGGCCCGGGGAGTTTTTGTCGGAGCTGCAGGAGAAAATGAGCAGGCAGAGGCATGAGACAAAGCAGTACCTGAGGTGGGGCCAGTGAGTAGTACGAGATGCCCGGGTTCCGGTCTCTAAAATAGTGTACTGTTTTATCATATTGCAATATAAGTCCGAAACAACCACACTCTTGCATTTTACTCACCTATATAACTACGTATCAATTTTGAATAATTCGTATAATTTGTGGTTATTTATCTTTGTATCCGCATCACACCTATCCAAGCCCATGGCTACCAAAATATCACTGCTTCTTCTACTTGCCATGGCGGCTTTCTCGTGCCAGCCCGATCTGCCGGAGGAGGTTAGTGCGGTGATGGAACTGGTACCGGAGGAGCTAGACTATAACATGCACGTCAAGCCCATCCTGTCGGACAAATGCTTCGCCTGCCACGGGCCCGACATGGCCAAGCAGCAGGCGGGTCTTCGTTTGGACCTGGCTGCTAACGCCTACGATGAGCTCCCCGAGTCGCCCGGTAAGGTAGCCATCGACCCCGGCAGTTTGCGCAACAGCGAAGTTTTCCGCCGCATCGTCGCTATCGATCCCGACGTGGTGATGCCCACGCCGGAATCGCACCTCAGTTTGACGGCCTACGAAAAAGCCATCCTGATAAAATGGATCGACGAAGGAGCCGAGTACAAGCCGCACTGGGCTTTCGAGAAGCCTGTCCTGCCCAAAATTCCATCGGTCGATCATGAGGATTGGGTCAAGAACCCCATCGACAATTTCGTTGCTTATCGCCTGGAAGAGAAGGATATGGCCCCCAACCGGGAGGCCGACAAGGAAACCCTTATCCGTCGGGTGACTTTCGACATCACGAGCCTGCCGCCTACCCTGGCTGAGATCGACGCTTTCAAGAAAGACAAAAGTGCCTATGCCTACGAAAAGCTGGTGGACAGACTCCTCAAATCACCGCACTACGGCGAACGTATGGCGGCCGATTGGCTCGATCTGGCCCGGTTCGCCGATTCGCATGGCTACACGGTGGATCGGTTGCGCGATATGTCGCCCTACCGCGATTGGGTGATCGGGGCTTTTAACAAAAATCAGCGGTACGACCAGTTCATTCAGTGGCAATTGGCGGGCGACCTGATGAAGAACCTGAAGGGTGGTGCCCCCACCAAGGAAATGCGTATCGCCACGTCCTTCAACCGCAACCACCCGCAAAATATGGAAGGCGGCGTGATCGAGGAGGAGTTCCAGACCGAGTACGTTTTGGATCGCACCAATACTTTCGGCGATGCCATCATCGGGCTTTCCGTGGGTTGTGCCAAGTGTCACGATCACAAGTACGACCCCATCTCGCAGAAGAACTATTACCAGCTTTCCAGTTTCTTCAAAAACATCGACGAAGCAGGACAGATCTCATGGGATGACGCCATGCCTTCGCCTACCATGCTGTTGCCAACGCCCAAACAGGAAAAAGTGCTGGCTTATATGCGGGAAAATGTGAAGAAGCAAACCAACCAAATGGCCACCATTCAGCAGCAAGGCGAAACTGACTTTCAGGATTGGCTGAAATCGAAATCCTACGCGCGTTTGCAGCATGAGTCCTATCCCAAGGCAGGATTACAGGCTAAGTTCAGTTTTGAAAAGAACTCCCTGAAAAACGAAGTCAACCCGAGGCAACTGGCTTACACCACGTTGCAGGGCGGGATCAGACAGAAAGAAAAATTTGTCGGAGGTCACAGCGGGCTGGGTATCCTGCTCGACGGTGACGCCTGGCTGGATCTGGGCAGTGTGGGTATTTTCAACAAGTCGGAGTCGTTCACTGTGGGCATGTGGGTCAAGGTACCCTGGGAGATGAAGGAAGGCGTTATTTTCCATAAAAGCCTGGCGGAACGGTTGTATAATTTCCGGGGCTACCACGTCTATCTGAAAAATAACAAACTGGAAATGAGCATGGCGCACGTGGCGCCTTCCAACGCAATCACTAAAATCAGCCGCGAAGCAGTACCGCGCGACCAATGGATTCAACTCACCATGACGTATGACGGCTCCTCCAAAGCCGCCGGTTTGGAGTTGTACCTCGACGGTGCGCCCATGCCGATGCTGGTCACGAAGGACCAGCTGTCGAAGGATATTTTGTTCGATAGCACGAAAGTGAAACCCCAACCGGGTCTGCAGATCGGAGGTTGGTGGCGGGGTTTCGGCCTCGAGGGGGGGCAAGTGGACAATATCGTCGTGTATGACCGAACGCTCACGCCTCATGAAGTATCGGTTTTGGGCAGAAAGGCCAATTGGCAAAGGATAGCGGCAAAATCGCCCGACGCGCTCACCGAGGATGAAGAAATCGCTTTGAAAGAGTACTACTTTTCGGTGGTGCATGCCCCTACGCTCGCGGCCAGGAAGACCCTGACCCAAACCCGCATGGCGCTCGCCGACAGCACGGAGCAGATACAGGAGTTGATGGTCATGCAGGAAACGTCCAAACCCAAACAGGCCTACGTACTCGAACGCGGCAACTACGATGCGCTGGGAGCCAAAGTCTATCCCAACACGCCGGAGCGGATATTCGCTTTTCCCGAAAATTTACCCAAAAATCGCTACGGACTGGCGCAATGGGCCACGGACAAGGACAATCCCCTGACGGCCCGCGTGGCGGTGAACCGCTACTGGCAGCTGTTTTTCGGGGTCGGGCTGGTCAAAACGGCCGAAGACTTTGGCAACCAGGGCGAAATGCCTTCCCATCCCAAACTTCTGGATTGGCTGGCGATCACCTTCCGTGATTCTGGCGGTCCGTCGCACGGCTGGGACGTTAAGAAGTTGGTCAAGACCATCGTGATGTCGGCCACCTATCGGCAGGATTCACGGGCCTCGCGCGAACTTTTGAACAAAGATCCCCAAAACCGGATGCTGGCCCGTGGTCCGGCCCGCCGACTGACCGCCGAAATGATGCGTGACAACGCGTTGGCCGCGAGCGGCCTCATGAACTACGAAATGGGGGGTCGGAGCATCAAGCCCTACCAACCCGAAGGGCTCTGGAGGATCAACGGGGCGACCTACGAACCAGATAGTGGCGACATCATTTATAAAAGAAGCGTGTACGTGATCGTCAAACGATCGATACCCAACCCGACGCTCGGCACCTTCGACGCTGCTTCACGCAGCGCCTGCATCGTACGCCGCCAAAAAACTAATACTCCGCTCCAGGCTTTGGTCACACTCAACGACCCGACCTTCGTCGAAGCCGCCAAAGTACTGGGCGAACAAATGACGAGAATTTCGAATCCCGAAACTGCCATCGGTCAAACCTACCGCAAGCTGACGGGGCGAAGTCCGAGTGGAAAGGAAATGAGTTTGTTATTGAAACTGAAAGCTGGCCAAACCAAGCTTTTCGCCGAAAATCCTGAGAAAGGAGCAGGCTGGTTGAAAGCAGGTCAGTACCGGGTGGACCCGTCGTTGGATGCCGCCGCGGTGGCCGCCAATGCCGTAGTAGCGAGTACGATCATGAATTCCGATGCGACGATTACAAAGCGGTAGTTTGAAGTGGGGAAGTGAAGGCGTGGGGGCGGTTCGCTTGACGACAAATAAGACCGCCCACACGCCATTACGCATTCACGCATTCACGCCTCAACTTATTAAACGATTCCTAAAATGAACCACGATCACGATAACGAATTCCGCCTTCACACGCCTGAATTCGAGAGGTTGAACAATAAACTGGACCGCCGTCACTTCCTGACCAAGACGTCGCTGGGGCTGGGTGCCCTGGCGTTGGGGTCGTTGTTCGGAGCTAACAAGTTGTTCGGCGCGGGCGCGGCAGGTACCGTATCCCAAAAGCCCGGTGAGCTGTCAGAAGATTCGCAGGAGGCTATTTTGCGGGCTTTGCCGCATTTTGCGCCCAAAGCGAAACGCGTCGTTTATCTTTTCATGAGCGGTGGGCCTTCTCAGTTGGAAACCTTCGATTACAAGCCCAAGCTCAACGCTATGTTTGCCAAAGATCTTCCTGATTCAGTGCGGAAAGGCCAGCGGCTCACGGGCATGAGCGCCAGTCAGAGCAGTTTGCCGATTGCGCCATCGATTTATAAGTTCGATAAGCACGGACAAACTCAGACGTGGGTGAGCGAACTTATGCCACATACGGCCAAGGTCGTGGACGATTTGTGTATTGTCAAATCCCTTCATACCGACGCGATCAACCACGATCCGGCGATTACCTTTTTTCAAACGGGCAGCCAGCTACCGGGTCGGCCGTCCATCGGTTCGTGGGTGAGCTACGGGCTGGGTTCCGACAATGAGAACTTGCCGACTTTTATCTCGTTGGTATCTAAGAACGCCGGCGGGCAGCCGCTGTACGCACGGCTGTGGGGTAACGGTTTCCTACCCACTGAGCACCAGGGCGTGCAATTTCGGTCGGGCAAAGACCCAGTACTGTTTCTGAACAATCCCGAAGGCTACGACGGAGCCGATCGCCGCGAAATGCTCCAGTACCTGAAGCAACTTAACGACCTGCAGAACGCTGCCATCGGCGACCCCGAAGTGGACGCCCGCATCGCGCAGTACGAAATGGCCTACCGCATGCAGACCTCCGTACCGGAAGTGATGGATACTTCCGACGAGCCGGATTTGATCTTCGAGATGTACGGCCCCGACAGCCGCGACTCGGGCACTTACGCTGCCAACTGTCTGCTGGCCAGAAAGCTAGTGGAGAAAGACGTAAAGTTCGTCCAACTGTACCATCAGGGCTGGGATCAGCACGGCGGCCTACCGGGGGGCATCAAGCACCAGTGCAAAACTACCGACCAGGCCACGGCCGCCTTGGTGAAAGACCTCAAGCAACGGGGTATGCTGGAAGATACGCTGGTAATTTGGGGCGGTGAATTTGGTCGTACGGTTTATTCTCAAGGCCAATTGACCGAAACCAACTACGGCCGTGATCACCACCCGCGTTGCTTCACGATGTGGATGGCCGGTGCGGGGGTCAAGCCTGGGACCAGCTATGGCGAAACGGACGATTTCAGCTACAACATCACGCAAAACCCCGTCCATGTGCACGACTTCCAGGCTACGATGCTGCACTTGCTGGGCGTCGACCACGAGCGACTTACCTACAAGTTCCAGGGCCGCCGCTTCCGCCTGACGGATGTTCACGGAAAAGTAGTGAAGGACATCTTGTCTTGATGCGCCGATGGCGTAGATGTTCGCCCCCATCGCAACCTCCTACCCTCTGGCCTTGATGATGTCGGTGAAGTCGCGGGATTTCAGGGAGGCGCCACCCACCAGGCCACCGTCGACGTCGGGACAGGCGAATAACTCGGCCGCGTTGGCCGCGCCGACGCTGCCGCCGTAGAGAATCGAAGTACCATCGGCCACCGCTTTCCCGAACTTCTCAGCCAGGTGCGCCCGCAGGGCGGCGTGCATTTCCTGGGCTTGCTCCGAACTGGCAGTCAGGCCGGTACCGATGGCCCAGATGGGCTCGTAAGCTACCACTACCTTGCCCATCTGATCTTCCGTGAGGTGGAACAGGCTCTCGGACAATTGATTTTTCACAAAGCCGATGTAATCCTCGTTCTGCCGCTGATCCAGCGATTCGCCGCAGCAAAAGATCGGCGTCAGGCCGTTTTCCAGCGCAATGTTCAGTTTATCGGCCAGCTGCGCGCTCGTTTCGCCGAAGTACTGGCGCCGCTCGCTGTGGCCGATGATGACATAGCCGATTTTCATCGCTTTCAGCATCGGGGCCGAGATTTCGCCCGTGTACGCCCCGGCAGGCTTCTCGTGGCAATTTTGAGCGCCGAGCGATATTTTGCTGGATTCGGCCAAGTGCTTTTTCAGCGTCGCCAGATACAGCGAGGGCGGGCACAGCACAATTTCCGCTTCGCCCCGCACTTCGTCTTTTACCATATTGACTACTTCCGACACCAGCCCGACGGCTTCGTCGAGGGTTTTGTTCATTTTCCAGTTTCCGGCAACGATTTTTTTGCGCATGATGGGTATTTGTAGTTAAGTGTAGGTTTTGGTTTATTAGCCAAATCTAGCATTTTTTGGGCTGAATGGCCGGAAATCTGTTTTTTGGCTTGGAAAATATCAACTTTTTGCACGCGGAGACGTTTATTGGGGATATGAAAATACTGTTCAATGTCTTTCTGATGCTGGGTACCTTCGTCTTCATGGAGGGCTTTGCCTGGTTTACGCACAAGTACCTCATGCACGGGCTCATGTGGCGGTGGCACGAGTCGCATCACGTGCACCACAAGCATTGGTGGGAGCGCAACGACTGGTTCGGTATCATTTTCGGCGTCGTGGCCACGATCATGATCGTGCTGGGCTCCGAAGTACCTTCGCTGGGATTTCTGTTGTGGATCGGCTTCGGGGTTTCGCTCTATGGCGTGGCGTACTTTATCTTTCACGACATCATCGTGCACCGCCGCATCAAGGTGAAGTACACGCCGCGCAGTGCTTACATGAAGCGCATTATGAAAGCGCATTACGTGCATCACAAGGTACACGAGCGCGAAGGCGCGGAGGCATTTGGGTTTTTGTATGCACCCAAGAAGTACGAGGGGAAGGCAATGTCGCGAACGAAAGAGAAATCGCTTTAAACGAAGAAAGACGACCCCTTGGGCCGTCTTTCTTCGTTTTTAATCTATGCCATCGGGCCGTTTAACGACCCGTCAGTATTCATCTTCATTAAAAAAGAAATCTTCCTTGGTGGGGTAATCGGGCCAAATTTCCTCAATGCTTTCGTAGGGCTGACCGTCGTCTTCCAATTCCTGCAGGTTCTCGACCACCTCGAGCGGCGCGCCGGTTCTGATCGCGAAGTCGATGAGTTCGTCCTTGGTAGCTGGCCAGGGAGCATCTTCTAAATAGGATGCAAGTTCGAGTGTCCAGTACATAATCTGTAATCGTTTAGAATGTTGAATGCAATTTTTGGAGTGCAAAAGTATAAAAATTTGCCTCTTTCGGTAATTTTTAACAGTTTTTTCTCAAAATAATTTTTGCTTCTCCCATTTTTTTTTCTATAAGATTAAAATTCGCTCTAAATCAGGCGTTTACTCAATAAAAAAAGACCCCGACGTGTAGTCAGGGTCTTTTTGGTAGTTACGGAACGTGCCCGTGCATCGATACTATACCTCTTTCAGCTATAACAAGAGTGGCATTTTCAATTACCATTCATGATCAGGGGTATGCCGCCTTTGCCGCTGTTGCCCATGATGACGATCTTGCTGTTGGCCGATTTGGCCAGTTCTTTCTGAGCGTTGATCATTTCGTATTGCAACTGACGGTCGGTCAGGCTGCTGGCGATGATCGTCTGATAATCCGAAATACCCTTAGCCTCTACGCGCTTCCGTTCAGCCTCCTGCAATTCTTTTTGCAGGACAAATTCCATTTTCTGAGCGTCCTGCTCGGCGTTGATCTTTGACTCGATGGTTTTCTTGACCGACTCGGGCAGGTCAATGTTCCGAATCAGCAATTGCTCCAGAATAAGGCCACGCGCTTTAAAATCCTTGTCGATGGACTTATAGATCCGGTCCTGGAACTCGTCACGCTTTTTGGAATAGAGCGCCACGGCGTCGTAATAAACGGCGTTGTCCCGGATTCGGGTGCGCGTCAGCGGCCGCACGATCTTGTCCTTATAGTCGCGCCCGATTTCCTTATAAATCACCGGGGCCGAGCTGGGCAAAATTTTGTAAAGTACTGTGAGGTCGATAACCACTTCGAGTCCATCGGCCGACAGTACCCGAATGGCGTCGTCGCCCGATAGCTCACCCTCGGCGGTAGCCGCCGACATGGTGTAGTTCTGGGTCTTGGTATCGAAAATGGCCACGTCTACCAGTGGGTTGACGAAGTTGAGGCCGTTTTCGAGTACATTGGTGCTTACTTTTCCGAAGATAGACTGCACCCCGACGGTACCGGCGTCGATCTGCCGGATGCTGGCCGTAAGTGCGCCGATGAGCGCAATGACGATGCCCGCGATCTTGACCGGGCGCGAATACTGCGAAACGGGCAGCGAGGGCGTATTGATGGCAAAGCCCGCCACGAGTAGCAGCAGGCCGATTACTATGAAAAACATACGTTTGTAGGGTTAATTTGGGAAGAATAGGAAGCTCTCGTTTTAGAATAAAACTCAGACTTTCCCCGCACGAAAATGCTTCGCTAATTTACGAAAAAAAGCCGGACTTCCCTACCCTCGGGACGAACGGTTTCCCGGCTACACCAAGCCCTGTTTTCTCGGTACAGCACAGCGGGCGACCTTACTCCCAACCCCCGCCAAGGGCGCGGTACAAGTCCACGAGCGCAATGAATCGCTGCTGCTGAATGTCGGTCTGCTGTAGTTCGGCGGCCAGCACCGAACGCTGCGCGGTAATGACCTCCAGGTAGTTGGCGTAACCCGCCACAAACAAGTCGTTCGAAATCGACACGCCTTCTTGTAGAGTGGTGGTTTCCTGTTCTTTCAAATCCAAAATACGGGCCAGGTTGTCGATGGTACGCATACTGAGCGTCGCCTCCTGATAGGCATTGATGACCGCCTTGTTGTAGGCATACAGCGCCTCGGTGGCCTGCGCCTGCGACCGCCTTTGCCCGGCTTTCAGGGCCTTGCGATTAATAATGGGGGCCGTCACGCCGCCCAGTAGCCCAAAAGCCAGCGAAGCCGGATTGAACAACAACGCCCCGCGGAAGGCATGGAATCCTACATAAGGCGAAACGGTAAGCGAGGGCAGGAACGCCAGCCGCGCGGCCTGTAGCTCGGCTTCGAAGGCGCGTAGTTCCAGTTCGGCCTGCTGCACGTCGGGCCGCCGCCTGACCATCTCGGCCGGTACCCCCACGCCGATGTGGGCGGGAAAGGCTTGATCCAGAATGGCATCACCCCGGGCAATCGGCTGGCTAAAGCGACCCAGCAGACGGTTGATCTGGTTTTCGGCCACCAGAATTTCCTGCTCGATGCGCACCTCCTGCGTGCGGGTGTTCAGTAGCTGGGCGGTAAATTGTTTCACGGCCAATTCGTTGGCTCGCCCGGCTTCCTTCTGAATGACGATGCTCTCGACGGCCTGCTGCTGCAGTTCTTCGTTTTTTTTGAGGATGTCGAGCTTGCTATCGAGCGTCAGCAACTGGTAGTACAGCCGTGATATTTCAGCTACCAGGTTGGTCACCACCATCTGTTGGGCTTTTTCGGTCGACAGGAACCGGAGGTAGGCCCCCCGGCGGCGGGTGCGCAGCTTGCGCCAGATGTCGATTTCCCACGAGCTGCGTGCCCCGACGAAGTAGTCGGGCAGCGGATTGCTCATTTTCTGGTCGGGGTCGATGTTGTCCGAGAAGTTGGTATCGTAGTTACCCACCCCGTCGGAGGTGTACTTGCCAAACCGGCGCACGCCCCCCGATATCTCGGCGTCGACCCTGGGCAGCAGCGCGCCTTCGCGCTCGAGCACCGTTGCCCGGGCAATTTCGATGCGTTGCAGCGCAATTGAAATATCCGGGTTGAGGCGCAAAGCCGTGTCGATGAGTGCCGCCAATTGGGGCTCGGCGAAGAATTCACGGATGGGCCGGTTGCCCAGGCTCGTACTGTCCATCCGTTCCATGAAGGTGCGTGGCATGGGTATTGCCGCCTGCCTGGACAATGGCGTCGTCAACTTACAGCCCACCAGTAGCCCCGCCAAAAGGAGAATTGGAAGTATTTTAATAAGGTACTTGTATAGAAAGGGCATTGTAGACGCTCAGGTATCGAATTTGAAAATGTTTTTTGGTCGCGTGGAGTGCCACTACCCCATCCCCTATGCCAGACTCTCCGCTACCTGCGGCTGTGGCTCTTCTGTCGCGGGGTTTTCCACTTTTTTATCCTTGATAAAACTCGCAAACAGTACGTACAGTCCCGGAATCAGGATCACCCCGAACACGGTACCTACGAACATACCGCCCGCCGCCGCCGTACCGATGGAGCGGTTGCCCAGCGCCCCGGCTCCAGTCGCGATCGTGAGCGGAATCAGGCCCGCGATGAAGGCAAAAGAGGTCATCAAAATCGGCCGCAAGCGCTCGACGGCCGCTTCCTGGGCGGCAGCCAGCACCGACAGGCCCTGCTCGCGCCGCATGATGGCGAATTCCACAATCAGAATGGCATTTTTGCCCAGCAACCCGATCAGCATCACGAGCGATACCTGAGCGTAAATGTTGTTCTGCAAGCCCAGCAGTTTCAGCGCCAGGAAAGCCCCGAAAATTCCGGTGGGCAGCGAGAGTAGTACGGGCAGGGGTAGCAGGAAACTCTCGTACTGCGCGGCGAGCAGCAGGTACACGAAGATCAAACAAACGATGAAAATGTAGATGACCTGATTGCCCGAAAGGATTTCCTCGCGCGTCATCCCCGACCACTCGATGCTGAATCCCTTGGGGAGTTTCTGATCGGCCACGGCTTCCACGGCCGCGATGGCGTCGCCGCTACTGAAGCCGGCCGCAGGCTCCCCGTTGATCATTGCCGAGGTGAACATGTTGTAGCGCGTCAACTGTTCGGGGCCGTACACGCGTTCGAGCTGCGTAAAGGTACCGAAGGGTACCATTTCGCCCCGGTCATTCTTAACAAACATCTTGGTGACGTCCTCCGGCTCCAGACGGTAGCGCGGGTCGGCCTGCACCATGACCTTGTACATTTGCCCGAAACGAATGAAGTTGGAAGCGTAGTAGCTACCGATCATCGTCTGCAGGGTACCCATCGCGTTTTCCACGGTCACGCCTTTTTTAGCCGCCATATCCTGATCCATGTGAATGAGGTACTGCGGGAAATTGGCGTCGAAGCCGGTGAAGGCATTTTTGATGGCGGGCGTTTCGCGGAGATTTTCGATGAATTCGTTGGCCACTTGCGCAGTTTGCTGGTAATTGCCGCTACCGGTCTTGTCCAAAAGCCGCAATTCGAAGCCACTGGAATTACCGAAACCCGGCACGGCGGGTGGCGGAAAGTACTCGATGCTGGCGTCGTAGACGTTCTTGGTTTTATCCTGCATGAGCGCGATGATGTCGTCGACCGAGCGGGTACGCTCATCCCAGGGCTTGAGGTTGATCATGCCCATACCGTACGAAGCACCATCCGACTCGGTCAGCAGGCTGTAGCCCGATAAGGTCGAAACCGACTCGACCTCCTCCAAATCGGCGGCTACTTCCTGAATCGCTTCGAGTACCTTTTCCGTACGCTCGACGGTGGCACCGGCGGGCGTGGTGACGTTCACATACAACACACCTTGATCTTCGGTGGGGATAAAGCCCGACGGTAGTACCCGGTTCACAGCCCAGGTTGCGACGCAAAACCCGACCAACATCAATAACGTGACCCAGCGGCGGCTGGCGATGACGCCGATCAATCCTTTGTAGCGCATCGCCAGCGCATCGTAGCCCGCGGTTGAAGCCTGCAAAGAAACGATCCAGCAAATTCTTCTTCTTTTTTTCGTGGTGCGTGTTTTTCAGGAAAATGGCGCACAGGGCGGGCGTGAGCGTGAGAGCGTTGATACCCGAAATAACAATCGAGATGGCCAGCGTAAGCGAAAACTGCCGGTAGAATACCCCCACCGGGCCCGACATGAACGCCACCGGAATGAACACCGCCGACATCACGAGCGTAATCGCCACGATCGCGCCGCTAATTTCTTTCATGGCCGCGAACGTCGCCTCGCGCGGCGACATATCCTCTTCGGCCATCTTGGCGTGGACAGCCTCCACCACGACAATGGCATTATCGACCACGATACCGATCGCTAACACTAGCGCAAACAGCGTAAGCAGGTTGATCGAAAAGCCCAGCATTTGCATAAACGCGAAGGTACCGATGAGCGCCACGGGTACCGCCAAGGCCGGAATAAGCGTCGAGCGGAAATCCTGCAAAAACAGGTACACAATCAGGAATACCAGGATAAAGGCCTCGAAAAGGGTTCTGACCACCTCATTGATCGAGGCATCCAGAAAACGTGATACGTCGTACGAAACCGTATAGTCCATGCCGGGCGGAAAAGACGTTTCCTTCAGCTCGGCGACGCGTTCTTTCACCGCCGCGATTACCTCGCGGGCGTTGGAACCGGGCCGCTGCTTGAGCATGATGGATGCCGACGGGCGACCATCGGAGGTCGAGGCCATCTCGTAGTCCAACGAGCCGAATTCTACGTAGGCCACATCTTTAAGTTTGAGCATCGAGCCGTCCGACTCGGCCCTGATCACGATGTTTTCGTACTCTTCGGGCTTGGCCATCTTGCCCGTGTAGCGAAGTACGTATTGCAGCGCCGCCGTCTCCTTACCCGAGCCAACGCCCGACTTACCAGGCGCGGCCTCGACGTTCTGAGCGCGAATGGCCGCGATCACTTCATCGGGCGACACCTTGTAGCTGACCAGGCGATCGGGCTTGAGCCATACGCGCATCGAGTAGTCGCGGTGGCCCATGATTTCGGCGAAGCCCACGCCATCGATCCGCTTCAGTTCGGCCAGTACATTGATGTCGGCAAAATTGTAAACGAATTTCTCATCCACCAGCGAATCAGAACTCACAATGTCGAGGTAGAGCAGCATACTGTTCACCTCCTTCTCCACAATTACCCCCGCCTTGATCACTTCTTCGGGTAGTTCGTCGATAACCGATTGCACCCGGTTCTGGACGTTCACGGCGGCAAGGTCGGGGTCGGTACCTACCTGGAAGAAGACGGTAATGAGCGTCATGCCGCTGTTGGCTGACACCGACGTCATGTACGCCATGCCGGGTACGCCATTGATCGCGCGTTCGAGCGGCGTCGACACGGCTTTCACGCACACTTCGGCATTGGCGCCGTTGTAGTTGGCCGTCACGGTGACGGAGGGCGGGACGATCTCGGGGAATTGGGTAACGGGCAGACTAATCAGCGCCAGACCACCTAAGAGCGTAATGATGAGCGAGATGACCAGCGAGAGGACGGGCCGTCGGATAAACAAATCAAACATACGGGTAGGAAATAAAAAGGAGCAGGAATACTAGCGGCGCGCCATGGGATCGGACGTGCCTTCGACAATTTCGGATGGAATCGTGACGGACTTGGGCTTGATCTTCACGCCGTCTTTGAGCGATTGAATGCCCTCGAACACGATGCGGTCACCCGCCTGCAGGCCGGAGTTGACCACGTAGTAGTTGGCAAAGCGCGACTTCGGCACGAAACTCGTCATCTTGACGTGGTTGCTGCTGTCCACCACGTAGACGTAGCTTTTGTCCTGAATTTCGAAAACCGCTTTCTGAGGTACCAGAATCGCGTCGTCCACGGTATTGGTCAGGCGGATGGTACCCGACGAGCCATGCTTGAGCAACTTACCTGCATTGGGAAACTGCGCCCGGAAGGCGATCGAGCCAGTACC
This sequence comes from uncultured Cytophagales bacterium, assembly GCA_963803495.1. Taxonomy (GTDB): domain Bacteria; phylum Bacteroidota; class Bacteroidia; order Cytophagales; family Spirosomataceae; genus Persicitalea. The sequence continues at coordinate 3,083,114 of CAWDMP010000002.1, read as the reverse complement.
TTCGTCAAACTCTCCCTCCATCGTCTGGATTTGGCCCTTGTCAGGAAAAGGCGAACCATCGGCCAGCTTCAGCTCTACCAATCCGCTTTTGCCGCTGATGTTCTCACGGCTCGACTTGGTGTATTCCAGGTATTCGTTCTCGGATACTTTAAAGTAGACATACACTTTACGCGCATCGGATACCGTAGTGAGCAAGGTACCTTCGTCGATCAGGCTACCCGGCTTGTAGGGAATCCGGTTGATGACGCCGTCGAAGGGCGCGCGGATGCGGGTGCGGGCCAGGTGAATGGCTGCGTTGGATTCGGCCGTCTTGGCCTGTTCGATGTGCGCCTGAGCTGCCAGCAGCCCAGCCTCGGCTACTTCCCACTCAATCTTGGAAATAATCTTTTTATCCACCAAAAGCTTGATGCGGCTTACTTCCAACTCAGCCGCCTTGGCTTCGGCAATGGCCGACTGGAGCATGGCCTTCGCTTTGGCGCGCTCCACTTCATACTCCTCGTCGTTGATTCTGAAAAGGATTTGTCCCTTGCGTACTTCATGACCCTCGTCCACGTAGATTTGCTCCAGGTACCCTTTCACTCGGGCGTAAATCTGGACGTTGCGAATGGCGTTGATATCACCGACATACTCGCGGTGCAGGTCGGTTTGGCGCTCCACGAGTTGCAGCACAGGTACTTCTTCTATCTCTAGCCTGGCATTTTTCTTATTCTCCTTGCTTTCGGCGCTGCATCCCGCCAGAAAAGCAGACAACATGACTATGCGCAGAAGATGGGTACTTTTAATCGACATATAGTGGGAGTAATTCAGGGAAGCAAATGGGTAGGTAAAAGAATCATTCCAAACGGAAGAACATTTCTGTTTTCTAAGTTATAGAAATGGAGGTACTTAAAAAAATAATTCAGAGAATAAAACAGAATTCTATCTCAGATTATAAGAATAATCCAAAAAGCATTTCGGTAGAAAAAAGCAATGGTAGGGATGAAATTGTTTTGGAAACGCCAATCGGGCGAAACTCAAAAGCTACCCAACCAGGCAGCCACCGCCGGACCACTGAGCGAGAAGATGAAGTTGGGAAAAAGACCCAGCACCAATGTGAGCACTGCCAACCCGACGAGTAGCGTGGTTTCGCGGGTATTCAAGTCGCTAAGTTCTGCTGCACGGGCCGGGTTCCGGTACCAAAATGCCCCAAAAAACATCCTTTGCAGCGTCCAGAGGAAATAGGCCGCCGCCAACACGATGCCCAGCGTCGACAGCGCCGGAATCCATACCGGGATGGACTCGGCCGCAAACGCGCCCATCAGCGTAAACAACTCCCCCACGAAACCCGAGAAGCCCGGCAGGCCCAGCGAAGCAAAGAAGGCCACACCCGTCAGAATCGCGTAGCGCGGCATGGGTCCGATCAAGCCGCGGTAGTGCTCGATCTGACGGTCGTGGGTGCGGTCCGACAGGACGCCCGCCAGCAAAAATAACATCGCTGACAGTACCCCATGACTCACCATTTGGTAAATCGCGCCATTGAACCCTTCGGCGGTGAAAGCCGCAATACCCAGCAGCACGAAACCCATGTGTGATACGGATGAATACGCGATCATCTTTTTCAAATCGCTTTGTGCCAAAGCATTGAACCCCCCGTACACGATCGAAATCATGGCCAGTACCGCCAACGGCGTAGCGCTGTATAGGGCTTCCTCCGGAAAAAAGCCGTCCACGATGCGGATGAATCCGTAGCCACCGATTTTCAACAGAATTCCCGCCAGTACCACCGAAATGGCCGTCGGGGCTTCCACGTGGGCATCGGGCAGCCAGGTGTGCAGCGGTACCACCGGCAGCTTCACCGCAAAGCCCGCAAACAACAACCAGAACGCCCACAGCCGGACGGGCATTTCGCCCAGAAACACGCCCGACGCGGGATTGAGCCAGGCACCGGGCAGGTAGTTGGCGGCATCGGCCAGATACACAAAACGAAACGTGTGCACCATTTGCTCCGGAGCCACGAGCCCCTGGGCCAATGCCTGCTGAATCTGCGGGATAAGGTCGTCACCACCTAAGTCTCCCGCGGCCAGCAGACCCGCCGCCTGGGCGGTTTCGACGGGGTCGATGACCGACAGGTACAAGCCGATCATAACGATCAGGATCAGGAGCGAACCCAGAAAGGTGTAGACGAAGAATTTGAGCGCGGCGTACTCGCGGCGCGGCCCGCCCCACAGGCCGATCAGGAAGTACATCGGCAGCAGCATGAACTCGAAAAAGAGGTAGAACAAGAAGAAATCCTGCGCCAGAAAACAGCCGATCACCGAACCGCTCAGCAGCAGGTACAGGGAAAAATACGCTTTGGGACGCGACGCGATTTTCCAGGAACTCACCGCGCCGATCAGCATAATCAGGGTACCCAGCAGCACCAAGGGCAGGCTGATGCCGTCCACTGCTAAGGCGTAGTCCACCGACACGGCACCCAGTGCGCCCAGCGACAGCGTGATCCAGTCGGCGGTTTCGTCGAGTTGGTAGCCCCCCAAAGTAGGATCGAATTCCAGGTACAGCCAGCCGCTTACGAGTACTTCCAACGCGCAGACTGCCACAGCAACGATGCGCAGATCACCGCTTCGCCCGCCGGGCCACAGCCCGCACAGCAGCGCGCCGAGCAGCGGCAGGAATATTAGGATCGAGAGTAAGTAGTCGCCCATGTTCTTAATTAATCGACAGCATCCAGACCAACAGCAACAACATACCCACAAACGTGAGCAGGAAATAAGACTGGGTTTTGCCGTTTTGCAGAACCCGCACGAGTTGCCCGGCCCCACGCGCAGTACCCGCCACCGCTTTTACCCCGCCATCTACCAAAAAGCGATCGGCCCAGCCGACTACGTGCGCCAGCACCACGGTGGTGCGGGCCACCGCCTCGACCAAAAAGTCGATCACCTTCCGTTCCAGCGTGGCGCAGGCGTGGGCAATTTTTTGAAATATGACGAGAAAAAACGTCGTCTGCTGCGTGGCTTCGTCATGCGCCGCCAGCGGGCGAAAGCGCTGGTAAGTACGCCGCCAGCCGGGGTTGCGCTCGGCGTATCGTTCAAAAACCGTTTTCTCGAAGAATCCTTCGACCCGCCTCAGCTGCCGGTACACCAGCCCGAGCGCCAGGCCCGTCGCGATGACCGACAGCAACGGTACCCACGAAATGTGAACATTGGGAATGAAGTCGAGACTGCGCAAAAACCAGCCGCCGAAGCCGTCGAGCGGACTGTACGAAAACCAAAAGAACAGCGAACCCATCGCCAGCGCGGCCATCGGCCCCCACATCAGCGCGGGCGACTCCCGCGGCCGCACGTCGGGTACCGCGCCGTAGCGGCTCGTGCCCATGAATATCAACCACACCTGCCGCACCATATAGTAGGCCGTGAGTCCGGCGGCGACAATCGCCACGATCGGGAACACGTACCACACGCCGCCGGCCTCAGCGGCTCGGGCGAAGGCGGTCACGAATAGGGCGTCTTTGGACAAAAACCCGGAGAACAGCGGTAGTCCGGCCAACGCCGCCGCGCACACCACGAAGCAGGCGAAGGTACGCGGCATTACCGTCCGCAAGCCCCCCATGTTGCGCATATTCTGTGCGTCAAAAAATGGGTCATGGCTGTGCAGCGCGTGAATCACCGACCCCGCCGACAGAAAAAGTCCCGCCTTGAAGAAGGCGTGCGTGAACAAATGAAACAGCGCTACCTGCCAGCTCCCGACGCCCACCGCCAGTACCATCAGGCCGAGCTGCGAAATCGTGGAATAGGCCAGCAGCCGCTTGATGTCCCAGGCCGACATGGCCCGCCATGCTCCGTGCAGCATAGTGATGGTACCGATAATCGCGATGACCAGCTGCGCCGTGGGCGTGAGCAAAAAGGCGATGCGCGCCAACAGGAAAATGCCCGCCGCCACCATCGTGGCCGCATGGATAAGCGCCGAAACGGGCGTGGGGCCTTCCATCGCGTCGGGTAGCCAGTCCGACAGCGGAAACTGCGCCGACTTGCCCACGCACCCGCCAAAGAGTAACAGGCAGGTCACGGTCAGGAGGGGTTCGTCGATGCTTTGTACTATGGAAGGAGTCGAAAAAAGCTCGGCAAAATCGGTGGTGCCGGTCAGGTACAGCAAGAGCAGGATGCCGGAAAGAAAGGTGGCATCGCCGATGCGGTTGAGGACGAAGGCTTTTTTGGCAGCCCAGGCAGCGCGAGGCCGGTGGTACCAAAATCCGATGAGCAGGTAGGATGACAGCCCCACCAACTCCCAGAAAACATACATCACCAGCAAGCTACCCGCCAGCACGATACCCAGCATCGAAAATATAAACAACTGAATGAAAGCAAAGTACCGCGCCCGCGCCGGGTCGTTCTGCATATAGGCCACGGAGTACAGCTGCACGAGCAGCGCCACGAAATGCACCAGCAGTAGCATAAGCCAGCTCAGGTAGTCGAGCCGGAATGAGAGGTACAGACTGTACTCGCCTAGCGTCGCCCACTCTTGGCGGAAAAGCTGAACAGGATCAGGCGATGAAAAGAGGGCGGTGTACAACAGCCCTACCAAGGTCACGATTGAGGCTACCCAACCCACCATATTGTCCAGACGCTTGCCCACCAGGCCAATGCCAATAGCTGCCAGCAACGGCAAAGCCAGCAGGTAAAGCGCAGAGAAGGAAGGGGAAACGAGGGGCATGAACCGAAGTTGGAGAATTTGGCTCGGCAAATATCCTCAATTCGGGCTCGAATTCAAATTTGGGTTTTTACAGGTCGTCCTCCACGTCATCGGATTGGACCTGGCCGTGCAGAATGTCGATCAGCTCTTTGATCTGGTAAACCGAGCGGTTGTAAGAGTTGCCGAGCACGATAATCACAAAGTCGTCTTCCCGACTCATCCACATCATGGTATTGTAGCCTTTCCACCAGCCGCCGTGGTATATATAGCGGGGGTTTTCCTGCTCGTCGAGGTGCAGCCGGAAGCCGTAGCCGTAGTTTTTGAAGCCCGGACGCTCGAAGCTACGTGGCGATAGCATTTCATTCATGGTCTTTTTACTCAACAAACAATTGGCCATCAATCCTTTGTAAAATCGGTAGAGGTCGCCCGTTGTGGAGCACAGTCCTTTGTCACCCACTACGCCGTCGTAGTAGTCCTTAGGTACCAGTGCCCCCCTTTCGTGGCCCGCGGTGCGATAGCTCAGCGTAGAATCGGCGAGCTCAGTCACGAAAGAACGTATGCTTCATCCCCAACGGCACGAAGATGTGCTTGCGTAGGTACTGCTCGAACGAAACGCCCGACACCTTCTCGACGATCGCCGCCAGTACCAGGTAGTTGGTGTTGCTATAACTGAACGAACGCCCCGGGTACCCGTAGCGCGTCGGCGTGGGCTTCACGGCCGCAAACCAGTGCATCACCGTAGTGTTGGGCGGGTACTTCTGCCCGTGGCGCACACTGTCCATAAAGGCATAGGTGTAGTTGGGTAACCCACTGCGGTGGCTCAGCAATTCCTGAATCGTGACGTTGTGGTAAGGAAAATCAGGAAAAAAATGCTGGATGGAGTCTTGCAGATCAAGCTTATTGGCCTCATAGAGTTTGAGGACCGCCACGGCGGTAAAGGGCTTGGACAGGGAAGCGAGTTGAAACGCGTGGTCGACGCGGAGGCTGTCTTTTTCTTTGAGATGGGCGTAACCAAACGACTTTTCGTAGAGTACCACTCCCTTCTGCGCGATGAGTACGTTGCCGTTGAAACCCGCCAGTCGCTTCTTGCGGAAAATTTCCGCGATCTCAGCCACTTTATCGCTGGCATTGATTTGCTGCCGGACTTTGGCTTCCTCTTTGGCCGTGAGCGGTGTGCCCACGCACTCGGTGTACCAGTCGTTGGCCTGCTTGATTTTGCTGTGTTGGGTACGGTCGCAAGCCACAACCGACAGCGTAATGATGGCCACCCAGGTGGCCCACTTTCCTTTCTTCACAACGTTGAATTTTGCTATTGCCCCAATATTGCAACCAGCCAGTCGGAACTAGTGAGATCAGGTACTTCGGCAAATTACTGCACAAGTACCTTGAGTGTACTGCCGAAAGCCATCCTGCTCGACCGAAAGAATGTACAGAGCCGGGCGCGAGCGCCGAGTGCGGGATCATTTCGGTGTAGCCGTCGCTGTTCTGGTCGAGACGGAAGTTGATGTCTTGGCCTAAGACCGTGGAGAGCTTCAGGGCAGCCGGGTCGATGGACAGCGCACGAAAGCGAATCCGCTCGCCGCTGGTCGGATTCCCCGCCAGCAGAAGCACGGGCTGGTCGGGACGCACGACGACGTCGCGTACCTTGGAGTACTCGAATGTATCGTCCTTATCCACGGCCCGGAGTCGGTAGTAGTTGGTGCCAGGCAGCGGCGTGGCGTCCGTAAATGTGTACTGACGCTTGCCATCAGCTTCGCCTGCCGCCGCCACGCGGCCGATGGCGCCGAACTCCTTCAAGTCGTTGCTCCGCTCCACCACAAATTCGCGGCTGTTGCGCTCCCAGGCCGTTTCCCAGTTGAGATCCACGCGGTCGCCGATGGCCTGGGCATTAAAATAAGTAAGCTGAACGGGCAGCACACCGTCGACTTCGCGGATGCGAAAGTCCGTCAGGCGGATGATGCCGACACCGTCTGAAAAGCGGAAAGAAATATCACTCATGACCACCTCGCCGCCAGACACCCTGGGCGAATTTCTCAAAAAACGAACATTGTCCACCCAAAGGTCGAAGGACTTCGGCGCAATCGTTTCGGCGGTGCCGAGTGGCGTGATGTAGGTCAATGGGTCACTCAGATTGTTCATCACCCAGGTGAGTAGTACCGAACCGCTTTGAAAGTCGCTGTTGACCGTATTGGCTCCGGTGCGGCGGAAGTAATACCCGTTGCCCCCACTGAGAAATCCTATCGAGAACTTGGCAAAAATGTTCTGATCGAGCGGCAGTGCGTTATTGGAAGGGGACAAGTTCTGCCCCACGTTGAAGGTAGCCACATTGGTCGTCATCGAGCTGGTCTGTGGTACCGTCACCCGCACCTGGTAGTGCATCGTGGAGGGAATCGGCGAAAAATCGGTAGAGCGCACAATGCGGCCGCTACCGCCTCCGGAGGCACTGGAGCGCTCGAACTCCACGTATCCCTGACTTGGCACCAGACGCAGCGTAGCGCTGCCTTGCGCGTAGATCGTGTCGAACTGAGTGGCGTTGGGGCTGGTCGAGGTATAGCGCCCGGGGGCAGAAAAATTTTGCTCGAGGTAGGTTCGCTGCCCGTAGCTATGGGTGGCAATCACGACGGCAAAGAGCACCAACGAAAATTTGGCGACAGAGGAAAGTCTTTTGAAAAAAAGTAGATAGGCGCATAAGCTGCAAGGTTGGGTGGGTAATATTGATTCTACCCAAAATGTTACCACAAAAGTCGAAACTTTTTAAAAGATACGCAAAATCTTTTTGAATGTCAGCCTATTGATTTTCATTTTTCACTCGATGCTAGCTGGCCATCATGCCTCCGTCCAGCGGCAGGGCCAGGCCCGTCACGAACGAATTGGCGGGATCGCAGAGCCACAGCATGGCCAGCGCGATGTCCGCTGGCTCGCCGTAGCGACCCACCGGAATACCTTTCAGGAGCTTTTCCTCGTACTCAGGCATGAGGTCGAACAAGCGGTCGACCATGCCGGAATGGGTGAAGGCCGGGCAAACCGCATTGATGCGGATGTTTTTGCGGGCGTACTCCATTGCGGCCACTTTGGTGAGGCCCACCACGGCGTGCTTGCTGGCGGTGTAGGCCGCGCTGCCGGGCATGGCGCGCAGGCCCGCCACCGAGGCCACGTTCACGATGCAGCAGCCGCTTTCCTGGGTCAGCATCTGCTTGATTTGGGCCTGCATTCCAAAAAACACCCCATCCAGATTGATCCCCATCACCTTCCGGTAGTCATCCATCGTGACGTCGCCCAGCTTGGCAATATCGCCCCCGACCCCCGCATTGTTGATCCCGATGTCCAACCGGCCAAAATGACTGACCGTTTGGTGCACCAGGTCGTGTACCTGAGCCGCGTCGGCTACGTCGCAGGGTACAAAGACCGCCCGCTCCGGCGGTAGCATTGCGACGGTCGCGCGGCCACTGGCTTCGTCGACGTCGGACACGACCACGCGCGCGCCCTCGGCGGCAAAGGCCCGGGCCGCGCCCCGACCAATGCCTGAACCTGCGCCGGTGATAAGGACTACCTGTTCTTCAAATCTGTTCATGGGTATGTCGTTTTATATTTTTAAATATATCCTGCCCGCCGTTCATAACCTAGAAACGCAGCGCGTCGGCGGTGACGAAACGTACCCCGGCGGCGCGGGCTTCGGCGTAAATCGGCTCGGCCAGATACCCCATACCCGTCACGTCGGAAGTGCAATCGGTGAGCAGCGACACCTTGGGCACGAGGTTGGGGGCGAAGCGCAAAATCTGGTGCAGGCTGGTCGCCACGCAGTGCGAGCGCGCCTCACCCGCCAGCCAAATTTGGTCGGCCTCGGCCAGTTCGTCGAGCAGCGGCTGGTTCAGTTCGGTTTTGGCGACGCCCGGCACGGGTACCTGGGCGCGAAACACACCGAAGTGCTCGGCCAGCGGGTGCTCGCCCTTCACTACGGTTTGGTAATTGCGTCCCGTTCGCCGCGACCAGGCCGCCAGGCTACGCGCCAGCGGATCGACCAGCGCCGCGCCGCGCGTACCAGCCAGGCAGTGTTCTGGCCAAATGAAATGCTGAAACTCGCCTTGCGCTTCCAGTTCCCGCACGTAATCCCGGGCGTAGTCGGCCGAGTACAACGGCCGCCAGGTACCGGCTTGCACCTCGGCGTAGCTGATGGGCGTAAAAGGTGCGGGGTGCTGCCCTTGCTTGTCGGCCCAAAAACCCGGATGGGCGATGTCGAGTACCTGATGCGTGTCGAGCGTGGCGACGATGCGGCTGAGGTACTCGACCGACCGATCGATGAGGGTTACGAGTCGCGTTATATCCTCGGCCGCACCGGGTACGAAGAGGGTACCCTCGGGTGAGCAGAAATCGAACTGCGCGTCGATGATCAGCAGCGTGATGACAGGGCTATCCTTCATAATTTCAAGCGTGGGTCAGGGCCAGTCTTTGGGTAGGTTCATCCGCTGGGCGTGGGGCCTGGGACACATGGTGTGCACGAATTGCAGGAGTTTGTTGACCTCCGTCTCAAAATCTACGTAGTAGTCTTCGTCGAGCTTAGCCAGCAGTTTGAGCGTGGACTCGGCTTTCTTGGCAATGTAGAGCGCACACTTATCCGACCGACCGGTATGGTTTTGTAGTTGCTTGGGGTGTTTTTCCAGAAAAGAATTCAACAAAGTCACGTTCAGCTCGATCTCGCCGTACTTGTCCTTGGTGATTTTGACATGCCGGGTGATGTCGCCGCTCAGCGAGCGCATGTCCATCATGATCCAGCCCGCCGAGTGCTGGCTCATGGCGGCCACGCGCCCGATCTCGTTTTTGATGGCCGCCCGCCGTTCGGGCAGCGTGGCGGCATCCTCGATGAGCTCGAAATGCAGCCGGTCGACCAGTACCTTGTCTTTGTTTACGAGCCGGAGCAGCAGTTTGTTTCGCTCCTTTTCCGGCATTTCCAGAATGGCTTTTTTGAGTGGCGGGGATAGTGCCATGTAGTTTTATTAGGTGGATGCTGGCTGATTGATCTTGGGCGTGGAATGTAATGCCTGGCACGAAACAAATCTAGCGAAAACCGGACGCTAACCAAAAACGTAGTAATTTTACCGCTCGAAATTTCCCAACGACGCTTCCTATTACATTAAAAATGGTTTTACTATACACCTCTACCTCAATTCAAGTTTTTAACCTAAAATGATTTCAGTAGCGCTCTGTACTTACAACGGAGAAAAGTACTTACTACAACAACTGGAAAGCATCCTACGGCAATCAGTCGCGGTCGACGAGATCGTAGTCTGCGACGACGGGTCGAGCGACGGCACGCTGCCGCTGCTGCGCCGATTTGCCGAAACGGCCCCCTTCGACGTCAGGATTTTTGAGAATGAAACCAATCTTGGCTCGACCAAAAATTTTGAGAAGTGCCTTTTGCTCTGCCGGGGCGACCTCCTTTTCTGCTGCGATCAGGACGATCTTTGGCATTCTGACAAGGTAGCGAAGCAAAGCGCCTACCTTCGGGAACACCCCGACATCGACGCGGTCTTTTCCGATGCTGTCACGATCGACGACGATTCGCAGCCCACGGGTACCACGATTTGGCAGGAGATAGAATTTACGCCCCAGCACCAAAAGCGCTGGCAGTCGGGCGGCGCGCACGAAATTCTGTTCGGGGGTTTCGTGGTGACGGGGGCCACCCTGGCCCTGCGGCGCTCGTGCCTGACGCGGCTCACGCCTTTCCCCACCCACGTACCCAAGCTGATTCACGATGCCTGGATTGCGCTGGCGCTCAGCGTGGAAGACAAAATCGACTTCATCGCCGAGCCGCTGATTTCGTACCGGCTGCACAGCAGCCAGCAGGTCGGCTTTGGGGCGCAGGCCGAGCCCGTGCGCATGAGGGACCGCCTGCGGCGCGATCGAAACGAGAAGCTCGAGCCTATCAGGGACAAGGCAGAGAACGCTAAAAAAATGTGGGATTTGCTGCGCAAAACGTCGAACGTACCCGAGGAAAAACTTATAAAGCTGCACCAGCGCTACCGCCACTTTCGGCGGCGGGCGGCACTGGCCGACAGTCGGCTGCTGCGGGTGGTACCCGTGCTGACGGAGGTGACGGCGGGCCGCTACAAGTTCAGCAGCGACGACTGGTGGCTACCCGCGCTGGGCGATCTTTTTGAATAACGCCATGAACCTACTCCCCGCCCCCTCGGTGGCGATACTCATCCCGCTGTACCGCACCGACCTCACCCCCACCGAGCGGCTCTCGCTGCGGCAGTGCGTTGCCGTGCTGGGCAAGTACCCGATCGTACTGGTGAAGCCGGAGGGTTTGGCAGTGAGCGCGCTTCTGCAAGAGTTTCCGAAGCTCACGACCCGGTCCTTTCCCGATCACTACTTCACCGGTACCGACAGCTACAACAAGCTTCTCGTTTCGCCAGAATTTTATCAGCCTTTCAGGTCCTACGAGTACGTGCTGATCTATCAGCTCGATGCCTTTGTGTTCCGCGACGAACTACCCTATTGGTGCGCTCAGGGGCTGGACTACGTCGGTGCCCCCACGCTGCATCCAACGGAATTCGATGCGCTGTCCGCCACCGAAAGCACCGCCTACGCCCGCGCGTTGTCGGCGCGGCGGGTCGTGCTCAACGGTGGGTTGTCGCTGCGGCGGGTGGAGGGTATTTTGAGGTACCTCAAAATCTACAACCGCTTTTACCCGCCCTGGCGCGGCAATGAGGACATGCTTTTCTCGCGCGAAGCTACCCGGCTCATTCCCATGAAGCCCTTTATTAAGCTCCCCAAATGGCCCCAGGCACTGCGTTTTGCCTTCGAAAAAAGCCCGGCCGCCAGCTACGCCCTCACCGACCACACCCTGCCCTTCGGTTGCCATGCCTGGGAACGCTACGCGCCCGATTTCTGGGCGGAGTTTATTGGGCAATAATACAGTGAGCGGTGGGTTTCGACTTGAATCGTAAAGTACTAAGCCAAGCATGGGGACGTTTTTCCGGGAAAATAGTTTTGTATAGAGAATATACCCCAGCCATCATGCGACGCTTGCTGTTACTCACAATATTTCTTACCTCGGGCCTCATCCAGGCTCAGGTAACCTACCGCCCTTACGTGGAAGAGCGTTATACGCGCCGGGCCACCATCCTGCGCGTAGAATTGACGGATGAATACACAATCATCGACATGCAATACGATCAGTCGACGCAATCGGGGCTTTACGATCTATTGTTTGGCGTCAAGAATTTAATTCAAATAGATCCTAAAAGCCGGCTGTACAGACCGAGGGATGTAGGTGACAAGTACCTGTTCATCAAAGCCGAAGGCATCCCCGTCTCTCCCGAAACTCGGCGGTTGCTTATCGGCGAGACGGTAAATTTCCGACTCTACTACGAGCGTCTTGCGCCAGGCATCGAGGTATTTGATTTCTACGAAGGCCGCAATCCCGACCCAGCCATGGGTGAGTCGATGGATGGCCCTCAATTTTGGAACTTTTACGGCATCCACGTCAAAAACCCCTTGCCGCCCCGTGATGTGCCGCGCAAAACGCCACCGCCGGTCGTAGCAGAGAAGCCCGCGCCGCGCCCCAAGCCAAAACCTCAGCCCCGCCCGACCGGAACCCGCGGAACCACCAATTCAAAAGCAACCCGAAACTGCCGCCGTGCCGGACGGAAAGCCTGCGCCGCCCGCATTCGTCGGCCTGACGGGTACCGTCTTCGATGCCAAAACAAAACGACCCCTCACCGCCCGGCTGCGCTACGTAGAGCAGGGCGATTCGGTGCAGATCGGTACTAGTTCAGGCCGGTACCGGCTGGGGCTGAATAGCCAGGGCAAGTACACCTTACGCGTCGGAGCCTCAGGGTACCTGAGTACCAGCTTGAACGTAAGTCCGGCCGACTCGGCGGGCCAAACAGCGTTGCAGCACGATTTTTACCTCGTGCCGCTCGTCGAAGGTACCAGCGTGGCTTTGGACAACATCTACTTCGCCACCTCGAAATTTGCGCTCTTGCCCGAGTCTTTCTCTGAGTTGGATGAGCTCACGGCGATTCTGAACGAAAACCCGAAGCTGCGTATCCGCATCGAGGGCCACACCGACAAAGTAGGCGATTTCGATAAAAATGTGGAGCTATCCCGCAACCGCGCCAACGCCGTGCGCGACTACCTCATCAAGCAAGGCATCGCGCCCACCCGCCTCGAAGCCCAGGGCTACGGCCCCACCCGCCCCGTCAGCAAAGGCAACAGCGAAGCCGAAAAGCGGAAAAACCGGAGGGTGGAGTTTGTGATTTTGGGGGTTTAAAGGAGTTGAGGAGGCACAAAGATCCAAAGCGACAAAGCCACAAAGTGGTCCGCTTGCTTTGGGCACTCAGTAAACAAAAAGCGGAATAGCCGTCAGGCTACTCCGCTTTTTTGATATTAATGGCCGATTCAAAAGCCATTATCAACTATCAATTCTTCACTATCCACTAAACGATCAGCATCGCGTCGCCGTAGGTGAAGAACTTGTACTTCTCCTTCATCGCTACTTCGTAGGCGTCGCGGATGAGCTCGTTGCCACCGAACGCGCGGGCCGACATCAGCAGGATCGACTCCGGCAGGTGGAAGTTGGTGACCATCGCGCTACCGATCTTGAACTCGTAGGGCGGGAAAATGAAACGGTCCGTCCAGCCTTGCACGGCTTTGAGGTGGCCACTGGCCGACACCGACGATTCGATGGCTTTCAACGTCGTGGTACCCACGGCGCACACCTGCTTGCCCGCATCGAGGGCAGCGTTGACGAGGTCGACGCTGGGTTGGGTGATTTCGTAATTCTCCGAATCAGTCTTGTGCTTGGTGAGGTCCTCGACGTCCACGCTACGAAAGGTACCCAGTCCCACGTGCAGCGTGACGGGCGCAAAGCCCACGCCCTTGATCTCGAGGCGTTTCATGATCGCCCGCGTGAAGTGCGTACCAGCCGTGGGCGCCGCTACGGCACCGACGTGCTCGGCGTAGATCGTCTGGAAGCGATCGCGGTCGGCGTTCTCGACCTTGCGGCGCGAAATAATTTCGTTGGGCAACGGCGTCTCGCCCAATTGATCGACGAGCTTCATGAACTCCTCGTGGGTACCATCGGACAAGAAACGGATCGTGCGGCCCCGTGAGGTCGTGTTGTCGATTACCTCGGCCACCAGGTCGTTATCACCGAAGTACAGCTTATTGCCTACCCTGATTTTCCGGGCGGGGTCTACCAGTACATCCCACAGGCGCATTTCGCGGTTGAGCTCACGCAGCAGGAATACCTCGATTTTGGCGCCGGTTTTTTCCTTTTGACCAAACAGCCGGGCCGGGAAAACCTTGGTGTTGTTGATGGCCATGACGTCCCCATCGTTGAAATAATCCACGATGTCGCCAAACGTTTTATGCTCAATTTTGCCGGATTCGCGGTGCACGACCATCAGTCTCGCTTCTCCACGATCGGCCGGGTGAAGGGCGATCAGGTTTTGGGGAAGTTCGAATTTGAACTCGGATAGCTTCATTGCCTTGCTGCGGCGGTATGTCGTTGTCAATGGGCAGGTGTTTTACTTGATAGCGATCCCGAAAGTACGTACCGCTACAAAAAATAAGACCGCAAAAATACAAAATTTCTAACGGAGATGTTTGAAAAATTTCAGTTCTTACGCATTTTCCACTTACTGACAACCGTAGTTTTGGGTCTAGTGTTCTGATTCACAGATTTTTTGCTTTCTAACACGCGCGCGCTCATCACGGCAGCCATAGCGACCAGATCGTCACCTGGAGCAGTACGTAGGGATTCGGGTGTGAAGTACTTGTCCACGAAATGCGTATTGAAGTTGCCGGAGCGGAAGGCTTCGTGCCGCATCACGAAGGTACCGAAGGGCAGCGTGGTCTGCACCCCCGTGATTTGGTACTCCTCGATCGCCCTGATCATTTTTTGAATGGCCTCGGCGCGGTCCTGCCCGTATGTGACGAGTTTGGCGATCATCGGGTCGTAGTGAATTGGAATCGCCATGCCCTGCTCGAAGCCATCATCCACCCGCACGCCATTGCCTTGTGGCCGCACGTAGGTTTGTAAGGTACCCACATCGGGCAAGAAGTTGTTGGCCGGGTCCTCGGCATAAACCCGTAGTTCGAGGGCGTGGCCCGTCATGGTCAAATCATCCTGTTTAATTTCCAGTGGCTTGCCTTCGGCGATGCGGATCATCTGCGCCACGAGGTCTACCCCCGTGATGAGCTCCGTGACGGGATGCTCTACCTGCAGGCGGGTATTCATTTCAAGGAAGAAAAAATCCAGGTTTTCGTCCACGATAAATTCCACCGTACCCGCGCCGTAGTAGCCGCACGAGCGGGCCACCTGCACGGCGCTGCGGCCCATGGCTTCCCTGATTTTGGGCGTCAGTACCGCCGAAGGGGCTTCCTCGACCACCTTCTGGTGGCGGCGCTGTACCGAACACTCGCGCTCGAACAGGTGGATGATGTTGCCGTGCTGGTCGCCCAGTACCTGAATTTCGATGTGGCGCGGCGAAGTGATGTACTTCTCGATAAAAACCGAACCGTCGCCAAACGACGACACGGCTTCGCTTACGGCGCGGTCCATTTGCTCATCGAAATCGGCCGCTTTTTCCACCACCCGCATTCCTTTACCGCCGCCGCCCGCACTGGCCTTGATCAATATTGGGTACCCTATGCTTTCGGCAACGCGCTTGGCTTCGGCGCGATCGTCGATGGCGCCTTCGGTGCCGGGCACCATCGGGATGTCGTACTGCGCCACCGTGTGCTTGGCAGCCAGTTTGCTACCCATCACCTCGATGGCCTCGGGCGACGGACCGATGAAAATCAGCCTCGCCTCCCGAACCTGCCGGGCAAATGCGGCGTTCTCCGACAGAAATCCGTAGCCTGGATGGATGGCATCGGCCCCCGTGCGCCGAGCGGCCTCGATGATTTTGTCGCCCCTCAGGTACGACTCCGATGAGGCGGCTGGACCAATATGCACGGCTTCGTCGGCGTAGCGGACGTGCAGCGCCGCGCGGTCGGCATCGCTGTACACGGCCACCGTCGCGATGCCGAGCTCGCGGGCGGTGCGCATTACACGCAGGGCAATTTCGCCCCGGTTGGCGATCAGGATTTTTTTTATTTCGGGCATAGGTAATTTTGAATGAGTGAATGATGGACGGGGCAGCCCATGCTGTGAGTGAATAAATCTAAGGATTCGAAATCATCCCTTTATATTTATGGAATTACTATTCATTCAAAAGTAGCAATTCGCCAATAGTTGTGCGTAAGCTAAGTGTTTTCTTCTTTCTGCAAACATCTTAACTTTCTGGCTGTTAGTAAAATGTTGTACTTTCGAATATTTTTATAATTTTGCATTTATCTATTGCCAAAATCATATTGCAACCCCTATAAACTAGTATAAAGTGGATATTTTTGAGAAATTACGTGACAACTGGGGGCCCATCGGCACCCCCGCCAAGATGCTGAACAGTCACCACTATTTTTCATTTCCCATGCTGGAAGGTGAGTTGGGACCCCGGATGCAATTCATGGGCCGGGAAGTACTCAACTGGAGCCTCAACAACTACCTGGGCCTGGCCAACCACCCCGAAGTACGGCAAGTCGACACCGACGCCACCGCCCGCTGGGGCCTCGCCTACCCGATGGGTGCGCGCATGATGTCGGGCAACTCCGAACTGCACGAAACCCTTGAAAAAGAACTCGCCGAGTTTGTGGGCAAGAAGGATGCTTTCCTGCTCAACTATGGCTACCAGGGCGTGGTGTCGATCATCGAGAGCGTGTGCGACCACCGCGACGTGATTGTGTACGACGCTGAGTCGCACGCCTGCATCATCGACGGTGTGCGCCTGCACAAAGCCAAGATGGGGCAGTACTACAAGTTCAACCACAACGATATGGAGAGCCTCGAGAAAAACCTCAAGCGCGCTACCCGCCACGCCACAGCCAAGGGCGGTGGGGTACTTGTCGTCACCGAAGGAGTGTTCGGGATGTCGGGTAAGGTTGGTAATTTGAAAGCTGTTGCTGAGTTAAAGAAAAAATATAATTTCCGTCTGTTTGTCGACGACGCACACGGCTTTGGTACGATGGGTCCGACCGGCGCGGGCGTGGGTGAGCTCACCGAAACGCAGGACGCCATTGACCTGTACTTCGCAACCTTCGCCAAGTCGATGGCGGCGATCGGCGGCTTCGTGGCGGCCAACGATCCCGAGATCATCATGTACCTCAAATACAACATGCGTTCGCAGACCTACGCCAAGGCGCTGCCCATGCCTTACGTAGAGGGCGTCCGGCACCGGCTGCACATGGTGAAGACGATGCCTGAACTCCGTAGCGATCTTTGGAATGTGGTGGAAGCCCTGCAAAGTGGCCTGCGCAAGCGCGGCTTCGATATTGGTGAGACCGAGTCGCAGGTAACCCCCGTTTTTCTGCACAGCGAAGGCGGCATTCCCGAGGTGTCGCGGATGGTGCGCGACCTGCGCGAAAACATGGGCGTTTTCTGCTCGATTGTGGTGTATCCGGTCGTGCCCAAGGGCCAAATCATGCTCCGAATTATCCCGACAGCCGCCCACACGCTGGCCGACGTAGAATACACTTTGGAGGCCTTCACATCGCTGGCCGAAAAACTAAAAAATCGGGTGTACCAATCCGATGAAGTACAGGAAATCGCCGGAACCTGAAAAAGGCTCAAATTGTGGCGCAGGGGCATTTTTCGAAAAAATGCCCCTTTTTTTGTCTTCCCGTTGAATAAATATATTTTCAGGTAAGTTGTTGTCTTATAACAAGTTGAGCCATATATAATAATTCCTTGAATTATTTTAAGTGTTTTTTTTCATTATTCGGGTTGTGAAAATGGTATTAATTGTTAAATTTCGAGCAAAAGACGCCTTAAAAGCGTGTTTGACGCATTTTTTCAACTAAATAAAAGACACAATCATGGAAAGATTTGAAGAAGTAAAAAACCTCATCATGTCCCTCGAAGGAGACTTCGATAAATTCTACGACAAGAAAAATCAGGCGGCCGGTACCCGCGTTCGCAAAGGAATGCAGGAGCTAAAGACGATCGCCCAGGATATTCGGACCGAAGTACAGAACATGAAGAACTCGGAAAGTGCGTAAGCCTTTTCTGTTGAATAAAAAGCCCGGCCTTTCGATTGAGAGGCCGGGCTTTTTTGTTTATAGGTTTATTTGTTTAGGGCTGGCGCGAATAGGCGGTATACGAAAAGCTGTCACAAAAGCTAAACAAATAAACACATCAACAAATAAACAACCCTTTAAAACTTCTTCTTATTCATCAGCGTTGCCACGCCTCTTGTCGTCACCTTTCGGGTGCTGCTATCCAAAATGTCGGTGGCGATTTGGGCGGTGTGTTTGGCGGGGTCGATACTTTTGACGGTGAAGACCGCCTCGTAGTCGGTGTCGACAAACATCGGGCGTAGGAAATCCATCGTTTGGCCCAGGTACACCGAGCCGAAGCCCGGGAATTGGGTACCCAGTACCTTCGTGAAGACGCTCGCGCCCAACATACCATGAATGATCGGCCGTTTGAAGGCCGTGGTGGCCGCAAACGCCGCATCCAAGTGCAACGGGTTGTTGTCGCCCGTGACCCGCGCAAAATCTTCCACGTCCTCCTGGGTAAATCGAAAGGCGTACGAAAAACTCCCACCCTCTTCAACTGAAATTTTTAATTGTCCATTATCCATTATCAACTGTTAATTTATTCAATTCCTCCCATCCAGTTCCGCAAAGGCTTGTAGAACAAGATCATAATAATACCGAAACCTACGCCAAATAGCCCGACTTGCATGAACAAAGCGGGCATTTCGGCCACGTTGTCTTCGGAAAAATTGCCGGAAAACAAACCCGCAATCAGGTTGCCGAGCGAAGCCGCCACGAACCAGAGCCCCATCATCTGACTGTAGTACTTCTTGGGCGCCAGCTTCGTGTAGGTGCTCAGCCCCACCGGACTCAAAAACAACTCGCCCAACGTGTGCAGCAAGTAGGTCATCACCAGCCAGCCCAAGCCCACCTGAATGCCTTCCACGGCGTATTGTGCTGCCCAGTACATCACGAAAAAGCCAAAGCCCATTTGGATCAATCCCAACCCAAACTTGACCGGCACGAATGGGTTGATTTGCTTTCGCTTCAAATACAGCCACAAGGCACCAATGGGCGCGGAAAAGACGAGGATGAAAAACGCATTAGCGGTCTGGAACCAGGAGGCGGGCATCTCCCAACCACCGATGATACGGTCGGTGTGGCGGTCGGCGAAGATCGTCAGCGACGAACCGGCCTGCTCGAAGCCCGACCAGAATAGCGCGGCCCCGATGAAGAAAATGAACAGTACCCCCACCCGCTTGCGCTCGACCAGGGTCAACGATTTGTCCAGAAAGCCGATGTAAGCGAAGTAGGCGATCGTGATGCCTGAAATGACGTACTTCATGACGTTGGCCAGCGAGACCGCATCCAAAATACCAGTGAGTACCAGCGTCGCCAGCAACACCAGCGCGCCCGCCACCACGTACAGGAAAGTCGGGCTGCCCTTCTCTTCGGGCTCGTCGCCCAGACCCTCGAGGTGCTTGGCGTTGAGCCGGAAGGCGACTACGCCCAGAAACATCGCGATGGCCGCGGCACCGAATCCGTAGTGCCAGCCCACTTTTTCGCCCAGGTACCCTACCACCGTCATGCCCAAAAACGAGCCCAGGTTGATACCGATGTAGAAAATCGAGAAACCCGCATCGCGCCGCGCACCGCCTTCGGGGTACAGGTTGCCGACGATCGAGCTAATGTTGGGTTTGAGCAAGCCGGTACCGATGGCTACCGTGCAAAGTCCGGCGAAGAAGATGGCGTTACTACCCGGAATGGCCAGCAAAATATGGCCGATCATGATGACGATACCGCCCCAGAGAATGGCCTTTTTCTGGCCCAGCATGTTGTCGGCGATCCAACCACCGGGCAATGTCAGCAGGTACACCGAGGAGGTATAGAGTCCGTAGATTGCCCCGCCCGTGTCTTCGGGTAGTCCCAGCGCGCCTTCGGAGGCCGATTTGATCAGGTACAGCAGCAGGATGGCCCGCATCCCGTAGTAGCTGAACCGCTCCCACATCTCGGTAAAAAACAAAACATACAAGCCACGAGGATGCTTCTGGGGCGTGGTAACGGTTGATTCCATGAGGAGGAGGTTAATGAGTGAATGATAGAATGAGTGAATGATAGAATACTAGGAGCCCGCCTATTCTATCATTCACTCATTCACCCATTCAAAATTGACCCCGCAAGATAGTAATTCTGCCAAAATTACCAGCGCGTCGTGCTTTTGCCTTATTTTGTGTTTTCGTTTTTGTACCAAACCCCACCCATGTCGCTGATTGCCGCGCTTACCGCTCACCCCGATTTTGCCCCCGTCGTGGCGGTCGACAAACCTTACCGCAAGCTTGATTTTACGGCGGCCAACACCGCACTACCCACGGTGGACTTGACCGAT
This sequence comes from uncultured Cytophagales bacterium, assembly GCA_963803495.1. Taxonomy (GTDB): domain Bacteria; phylum Bacteroidota; class Bacteroidia; order Cytophagales; family Spirosomataceae; genus Persicitalea. The sequence goes on along the minus strand of CAWDMP010000002.1, from coordinate 3,062,980 downwards.
ACGGAAGCATTTTCGGCTTATGTTTTTGGGGAAATGCTGGACGACAATCAGTTCGTGGGCGTAGGCGGCTACAACGAACACCGCGTGATCTACCGCCGCTCGGCGCACTTTGGTGACTACGCGGAGGAGGGGCGCTGCATTCACCTGGGCGTGGATATCTGGTCCGATGCGCTTACGTCCGTCTCCGCGCCGCTTCCGGGGGTAGTACATAGCGCGGCTTTCAACGACAATTTTGGCGATTACGGCCCCACGATCATCTTGCGACACAGGTTGGGTGAATACACGTTTCATACGCTCTACGGTCACCTTTCGCTGGCTTCTCTGGACGACATAGAATTGGGACAAGCTATCGCGGCCGGGGAAACCTTCGCCGCCATTGGCGATTTTCCCGAGAATGGCCAATGGCCAGCGCACCTTCATTTTCAGCTAATTACCTACTTGGGTGAAATTAAAGGGGATTATCCTGGTGTGGCTGCTCTCGATGAGCGTGTGGGGTACCTGGCCAATTGTCCCGATCCGAATTTGATTTTGCGGATTGATGCGTTGAAAGGATGAAAAGGCCACCCACAGGATAAATCCTGTGGCAATGGATATGCCTTCTACACCGCTTAGATCTGAAAATAATCGATAAATTATGATACATTTTTTCCGCACTATCAACTTCCTGCTACTAACTACAGCCACCGCTTTCGGCCAAGGCTACACCGTAATCAGTGGAAAGATTATCGACAAAACCACCAAACAACCGCTGCCCTATGCCCACATTGGCGTCATGTCGAAGGGCCTAGGTACCATCGCCAACGAGCAGGGAGAATTTTATTATCGTTTCCCTAAGATTGCAGCTGAGGAAGATGTGACGGTGGCGCAGCTGGGGTACAAGAATCTGGCGCAAAAGGGTAGCACTTTTAGTACGGGAGCCAAGGATTTGGTGCTGGAAATGGAAACTGATGCGCCCGTGGTGGTGGACAGCAGCTATATCAAGAGTTTCGACGCGCGCGGCTGGGTACAGGCGGCGCTGAGCAAGGTACCCGCGAACTACACCGAGACGCCCATCACGATGACGGGTTTTTACCAGGAAACGCTGCAACAGAACGGTGCGTACGTCGACATCCGTGAGGCAATTTTGAAAGTAGAAAAAGACCCGCGTCCCAAGATTGAAGTACCTGAGAAAGTCAAAATGCTCCGTGGCCGCCGGTTTCTGAGTACCGAGCGCAACAAGGCATTGGACGAATACGAATTTCCGAGTGGCCCGGCTATCGTGACGCGCAGCCTCGACACCGGCCTGCCGGAGTACCTCGTAGGTACCAGTATATCAGACTACCGCTTTCAACTCGACGACACGATTGCTTTTTATAATGACAAAGACATTTACCAAATCCACTTTCGGCCAGTGGGACCGCAGGTGAAGGGGGCACGGACGGGCGTGATCTGCATCAATAAGGCCGACTCGGCCATCGTCCGCATTGCCTACGACTTCACGGCTGAGGGGATGGATGAGGTATTCAGGAGTTCGATGAAAAACGTGCTGGGAAAAATGTTTGGCAAGAGCCGCCGCGAGGCGAAGCGCGTGAGCAGTTTTACCAACTACCTGCCCTACGACGGCAAGTGGTACCTGCAGGATTCGCAACTGCTGATCGTGACCGACTTCATCGAAAAAAGCGACACCATCGCGGGCACCATCAAGCTGCACTTCGTCGCCAACGACATTCTCAAAAGCAACGGCAAGTCCATCCCGCCCGCCGAAGTACCGCTGGACACGTCCCAGCTTCCCGCCCAGAAAGTCCCGAAATACGACGAAGTCTACTGGTCCAATTTCAACCATATTATTCCCACGGGGGAGATGCGGAGGATTTTGGAATCTATTGGAAAATAGAAGGGAGGGGTGGACGGTTGAAGGGGGGAAGGGCGTTTTTTCGCAACCTTTTGTGTTGGCGATATATAGCCCTTCCCCCGTCTACCCTTCTACCTTTCCACCCCATTCAAGCGTCAAGCGCCGCCTTGTACACATTCAGACACCTCTCTCGCGCTTCCTTGTGGTCAACGATGGGTTGGGGGTAGTCGAGTTCGTTGAGTTCGGGAATCCATTCTTTGATGAATTTATTCTGTGGGTCGAACTTCTTGCCTTGCGTGGTGGGGTTGAAAATGCGGAAATAGGGCGCGGCATCAGTACCCGATCCGGCCGCCCACTGCCAGCCGCCGTTATTGGAGGCCATGTCGTAATCCTGCAATTTCTTGTCGAAATAGGCCTCGCCCCAGCGCCAGTCGACGAGCAGGTCTTTGATCAGAAAACTGGCCGTGATCATCCGCAAACGGTTGTGCATGTAGCCCGTTTCGTTGAGCTGCCGCATCCCGGCGTCCACGATCGGGTAGCCGGTCAGCCCATCGCACCATTTCTGAAATTCCTCCTCATTGTTGCGCCATTGGATGCGATCGTACTCGGGCCGGAACGCCTTACCCTCCCCCACGTGCGGAAAGTTCCAGAGAATTTGCTGGTAGAAATCGCGCCAAATCAGCTCACCCAGAAACACTTCGCTTTCCTGCATCGCCTGCCGGGCCAGTTCGCGAATGCTGATCGTACCAAACCGCAGGTGAATACTCAGCCGCGAAGTACCCGGCGCGGCGGGGTAGTTGCGCAGTTCGGCGTACTTTTCCAGTTTCTCATCGCGGACGTGTTTGGGTGGAAATTGCTCGTCGGGCATCGGCTCAAAACCCATGTCTTCCAGACTTGGGACGGGGAGCGGTTTGGTTTTGTACAGGTGCTTGAAGTACTCCTCCGTCGGGTAGGGCTTCACGTAGAAATTCTTCTCCTTCGAGCCGTGCAGCTTTTCCTTCCAGGCTCGGCTGTAGGGCGTAAACACCGTGTAGGGCGTTCCCTTCTGGGTCACGATTTCTTCTTTTTCAAAAATCACCTGATCCTTGAAGGTGTGAAACGGAATCCCCCGCTTTTCCAGGAAATCACCTACTTTACCGTCACGCTCTTTGGCGTAGGGCTCGTGGTCGTGGTTGGTATATACCGCGGCGACATCGTATTCTTCCACGATTTCTTTGAACATGTCCAACGGCACGCCGTACTTTACCAACAGCGTCGAGTCCTCTTTTTCCAGCCCTTCTTTCATTTCCTGCACGGCCCGCATAATGAATTCCAGGCGGCGGTCGCGCTTGTCGTCCAGTTGATCCAGGATGACTTTATCAAAAATAAAAAGCGGTAGTACCGGGTACTCCGATGTCAGGGCACGGTACAGGCCGGCGTTGTCGTGCAGCCGCATATCGCGGCGGTGCCAGAAAATGGCGATTTTTTCTTTTTTCTTGGACATGGTGTGGTTGGGTAGTGATGTATTTTTAAAACTTTTCCGGGCAAAAAGTGTTTGGAAAAGCTTAAATCCCACTTTCTCTACCGCAAGATCTCGACGCTCTGCCGAAAAACGTGGGTAGTGCCGTCGTCGAAAAGTACCTCGGCTACCACAACGCACAGGTCGGCAATGGGAGAAGCGTCTTCGAATTTGCCATCCCAAAGCACATCGCCGCTTCTGAGCAGGGCGTTCTGGCGACTATGCACCGCGATACCCCAACGATTGTACACCGTGATCGATTTGAAAGTCAGTTCGGCTGGCGTAAAATGCGCCGTGAGTTGGTCGTTCCGGCCGTCACCGTTGGGCGAAAATCCCGAAGGAATGAAAACCATGTTGCGGCAATCGGATACCATGCTCACTTTCTGTCGTGTCACACAATTATTGGCGTCGGTAACGGTGATTTCGTACTCGCGCGCTTCCAGCGCCTCAAAGGTACCCGTGGGACGCGTGCTACCCGAGTCGAGCGCATACCGTAGCCCGTTGCCCGTGGCCTGCACATTGAGCCTGCCATTGGCCTGGCCGCAGGAAACCGGCGTGGCGGCGACGTTGCCAATGCGCGGACCGTCACTGACGGCTATGGTAGTTTTGCTGGTGGCAATACAGCCCGCCGTGTCTTTCATCGTGACGGTGTAGTCGCCCGCTGCCAGATTGCGGAAGCTGTCCCCCGGCTTGAACACGTTGCCGTCGAGGCTGAACTGTGGGTTGGCGGCCGAAGTCGTGATGGCAATCTCGCCGTTGTCCTGTCCGCAGGTAGTGGGCGTGGGCCGAGCCGTTACGGTTTGTGGCACACCGGCCGAGGCCAGCGTGGCTTTCGTCGTGACCGGACAAGCGAAAGTATCCTTCACCGAAATAGTGTATTCGCCACCGGCTAAATTTTCAAATATGTTGTTTCTCTTGAAATTTGTCCCATCAAGCGAGTACCGTGGGTCGGCTCCCGATGCTTTGACGGTCAACGAGCCGTTGGCTAGTCCGCAAGTGGGATTGCGTACGTCGACCGACTTGATGCTAAGGTTGGCCGGTTGAACACTTGCCTGCCCCTCGACCGAGCAACCCGCATTGTCCCTGACCTTCACTTTGTAGTTTCCTTCCGCCAGTCCGGCGAATCTATTAGAAGCTTGGTAGGAAGACCCGCTATCGATGCTGAACTGCTTATCTTCTGCCCCACCCAGTGCCGTCACGACCAGGGTACCGTCCTGTTTTCCACAACTCACCGGACCACCGCCGATGGAAACCAGCACTAAATCAACAATTTCGACCTTGATGGGAATCGTCGGACTTTCGGATTTGTACAGGGTCTGAGTGATGTAATAAGTGGTCGTCTCGGTAATGGGAGGGCTAAAATTATTGCCCTGCGCCAGCAAACGCTTCTTATCGGCGGAATCGTACCACCTTATATTTTTGCCCGTAACGGTCAGGTCGACAGGTTTGCCTTTGCAGTACTTGACGCCTGATTTGAGGACGATACGGTAGAGCTCGATTTTACCACCGCCTTCCTGCTCGCAATAGCCCGGGTTCTGGATGTACTTGTAGGTACCTTTCAAACTTTCCTCGGCGGCATTGTAGACCAAGTCCACGTCGAAGTAGCAGATGTTATTCGTATTGAATGTGCCCTGAGCGTCCGTTTCTACGTATTTCACGCTACTGGTAGTAGCAGTTCCGTTCAGATACGCAACCCCACCGAAGGGAAGCGTGGGATTGGCCGTCTGGCCGGTTCCCCCTATTTTGGTACCGCTCTGGGTGAAGTTGGCAAAGTAGTTAAAGACGGCGTTCTGGGGGTCTGACGGGTAGGTGACACCCAACCAATACCCAGCATATTTTTGGGCATGAGCTACCTGATTTCCGGTCAAAATCCAGCCCAAGGCCAATACCATGGCAGCTAATCCTCTATACTTCTGCATCCTCGATCCGCGTTAGTGCGCGGGCCGAATGTACGAAAGTGAATTCAAAAACGACAAACCCTTCGGTAAAATACGACAAATGTATGAGGGGTATCTTTTAGAAATCGTTGTACTTTACCGTTGATTTTAACAATTGAAAGCGACCAAGACATTAAGCCCGGCAACCATGCACAAATACCTCCTCGCTCTTACCTTTTCGGCCGTATTAGCTTGTAGCGTAAAGCCCAGGCAAGATCGACCCGCGCTTCCAGTGGCGCTTTCTGCCGATACCCTCATCGACTTTGAAAATTTGCGGGACCCGGCCGTAAAACACATAGTGCTGAGTCCCGACGATTTCAAGGCTGATTACACGGTGCTCGATGGACTGCTGGTTGCAGCTGACAATCGCTACATGCCCGATGGTCAAATCGTGCGCGTCCAAAGTTTGAAAGATTCGGCCGAGCTTGCAGACCTGGGCGTGGCGCATCCGGCCAAAGCCTACAAATTCTTGTATTCCGAGCCAACGGAGTTTTATCGGTACGCGTATCTGAAAGTCAGGGACACGATTCCGTTGCGGCTGCTGGACATGCAGTTTCCGCTGTTCATCGACGGACGGGTGGTACCGCTCAGCCAAAGCGGGGTGGCGGATCGGCTGAACCGTAACGCGATCAGGAAAATTGAGTTCTTTGATAAAAGCGCTCCCGAGATAAGCGGCGACAGCACCATTGTTTTTGGGGTGATCAAGATCATGTTGTAAACAACAATTTCCTCACTTAGGCAGGGCCTGTGGGACACAGATATTTCATAAAAAAGGCATCGAGTTGCGATGCCTTTTCTCTTTTAAAAAAATAGATGATGAACTCCCCCACGCCCCCACTGCAAACCACGCCCCCACATCAATTCACGCGTTTCAGCTTGGCTTCGATGGTTTGTTGGGTGTGGGGTACTACGCGCAGGCGTTCTTTGGGAATGAGTTTGCCGCTATCGACACATATACCGTAGGTGCCGTTCTTGATGCGCACAAGGGCGTTGTCGAGCTGGTTGGCGTACTTCTGGAGGCGTCCGGCGAGTTGGTTGAGGTTCTCGCGCTCGCTGGCGTCGGCTCCGTCTTCGAGTAGCTTGGCCGTGCCGCCGGTCCGATCGGTGCCGCTGTCGTCTTTTTTACTCAGGCTGTCTTTAATATAGTTGAGTTCACTCAGTGTCCCGGATAATTTCTCCTGAATCAACTCCTCGAACTCCCGAAGTTCGCCTTCGGAGTACCGGGTTCTTTCTTCTTGCATAGGTACGTCGGTTTAAGAGTTAGTCTGTTATTTTGGCCGCAAAATTAGTAGTAAATGTTTAAATGTGGACCAAAAGTGCCGTTCCGTTAGATAAATAAACGCCACCCCACCGCTTTTCTTTCATTCTAATTCCGAGCGCTCGGTGCCCCACAGGCGTTTTACGTTATTGATGCCTACCTTTGTAGTACAGCGTAATGGCGTTATTTCGTGATGGTATTATCAATTTGGAATCGCCCCGAGCGGCCCATTGTTCATTATTAACTGTTAACTGTTCATTAAAAAACCTTGTCTCTGAGCCCCCGCGTCATCGCGTTCATCCTGGCGGCTTTGATCGCCGCCATTGGTACTACCTTCCTCACTTTTGTGGAAGGACACACGACGGGTATGCTCTTTGTGGTGGGGGTTTCGAGTTTTGCGGGATCGTTTTTTCTGGTACTCTACACCATCGAGATCATCGTGTTTCGGGAAGTGAACAAGATGTACCGCACCATCCGCAAGCTCAAATTGAAGGACTTCGACATCTCGCGCAAATCGCTGATCCGGGAGAATAACCCGCTAAAACGCATCAACGACGAGATGTTTGTTTACGTGGCGCGCAAGCAGAAAGAAATCGAGGAACTCAAAGAGTTGGAGAAATTCCGCCGGGAGTTTTTGGCCGACGTTTCACACGAATTGAAAACCCCCATTTTTGCCGCCCAGGGGTTCATCCACACCCTCATCGACGGCGCCAAGGACGACGAAAAGGTACGCGACCGTTTCCTGAAAAAAGCCGCCAAGAGCCTCGACGGCCTCGACGCGCTGGTGAAAGACCTGCTCACGCTCTCCCAAATGGAGACCGGCGCGATCAAGATGGGCGAAGAGCTCGTCAACCTCCGTAGTGTGGCCGAAGATGTGATGGACCGCCTGGAAAAAATCGCTCAGGACCGCAAAGTGACTTTCAAAATCAAGCCCGACAGCCTGACCGAAGTGTGGGTGAAAGCCGATACCCAGCGGATCGAGCAGGTGATGACCAACCTGATCGAGAACGCCGTGAAGTACAACAACGAGGGCGGAAAAGTGATCATTCACTTCAACGAAGAGAAGAAGCACTTCGCCGTGTCGGTACGCGACAACGGGCCCGGCATTCCGCCGGAGCACCTGAATCGTATTTTTGAGCGATTCTACCGGGTTGAGAAAAGCCGCTCCAAAGAGCGCGGCGGCACGGGGCTGGGCCTGGCGATCGTGAAGCACATCCTGAACGGTCACGGTACCAAGATCGCCGTAAAGTCGCAATTGGAAAAAGGCACTACCTTTACCTTTAAACTCGAAAAAGCCAAAGAATGAAATTAACCTCACTGCTGGCCGGACTCGCCTTTTGGTGCCTGGCCTGCACCGCCCAAACCAACGATCCTGGCGCGCCTCCCTTACTGCCGCCGATCACGGCAAGCGATTCTTCCGGCGTGATCCGCTTTCTATCATTGGGTGATTCTTATACCATCGGTGAAAGCGTTTCGGAGCCCGAGCGCTGGTCGGTGCAGCTGGCCGGGCTGTTGCGGCGCGACAGCCTGCCCGTCGCCGCGCCCGACATCATTGCCCGTACGGGCTGGACGACGGCCGAATTGAGCGAGGGGATCAAAGCAGCCAAAAATAACAAGACCTATGATTTGGTTTCACTCTTGATTGGCGTAAACAACCAGTACCGCGGCCAAAGCATCGACCGCTACCGCACCGAATTACGCGCTTTGCTGGGCACCAGTCTGAATTTCGCCAGGGGACGCCCAGATCGCGTGTTCGTGCTATCCACGCCCGATTGGGGTGTCTCGCCGTTCGGGGCCAAAAGTGACCGCGCCAAAATCGCCCGCGAGATTGATACTTTCAACGCCGTGGCGCGCGAGGAGTGCCAGAAAGTCGGCATTCTTTTCATCGACATCACCCCCCTATCGCGCACCGGGCTCGACGACGTCACGATGTTCGCCTCGGACGGCCTGCATTTCTCGGGCAAGATGTACGGCCTGTGGGCCAAAGAAGCCCTGCCGGAGGTTAAGAAATTACTGGATAAATAGAAGCCTCCCCAGGCAATGGCCGGGGGCAATGCATAGGCACATTCATAGTTCACAGTACATCATTCATATCTCATCATTCACCATTCCTTTTATGTTCGTACATACGGTATTTTTTTGGCTTAAAGAAAAAGACAACGACCAAGCGCGGCAGGCACTGCACGCGGGATTGAAAGACTTGGCGAAGATCGACCGGGATTCAAACGGCTTACGTTGGAACACCCGCCAGCACGCGGCGCCCGGTCATCGACCACAGCTACGACTTTTCGATTACATTTATTTTCCCAGACAAAGCAACGCACGATATTTACCAGGAACATCCCGATCACCTGGTTTTCATCGACAAGTGCGCCGCCCTTTGGGATAAAGTGCAGGTCTACGACGCCATTTCGTAATGATTGTGGTACGGCCGGGCCCACGATCGTCGGACAGAAAAAATCTTCGTCAAATGAAAGAACTCTTTCCACGCTACGACATCGGCCACTTCATCGGCGAGCCGCTTAATCCGACGGAGTTCGAAATCACGCGATTTCAGGAAATGGGCGAACTCGACATCGAAGACCCACACAAGCACACGTTTTACGAAATTATTTGGGTGGACGAAGGGCTCAGTACCCAGGTCATCGACTACCGGGAATACGCCCTTGCGCCGGGGAGCCTGTTCTTCATCTCGCCCAATCAACTTCACCATTTTGAGGAGTACCAGCCCTTGCAAGGGGGTAGCGTCTTCTTCACCGAGGAATACTTTCGGTTTGACAACCAAGATCGGGAAAAGCTTTTCGAACTTACCTTTCTGGACAATTTCTACGCGAAGCCGTTCTTACAACCTGATTCTGAAACTTTTGCCGAGGTCCGGCAAACGATCGAATCACTTTTTGCCGAGAAGCGCCGCATCGACCATTCTCCGGTAATTTTGCGCGCGCTGCTCGTCATTCTGCTCACTCAAATTCAGCGGGCGGTGGATAGCGATAACGTCGAGCGAGTCGCCAGTACGTACGTGGTTTTGTACAAAAAGCTGAAAAAGCTGATCGACAACCACTTCCACGAACCCCTCACCGCCCGTGACTACGCTGAGAAGTTGGCCGTCACCCCGCACCACCTCAACCAGGTGGCTAGGCAGGTGACGGGCCAAACGACGACGCAGCTCATCCGGGCGCGGAGTATGCTGGAAGCCAAGCGACTACTGACGTTCAGCGACGCCAGCGTTTCAGAGATCGCGACGACTTTAGGATACTTCGATCTCAGCTATTTTGGGCGCGTCTTCAGGGCTGAGGCCGGGTACTCTCCGCTGGAATTCAAAAGTGCGATGTCCGAAAAGTACCGAAAAGAATCACGAACGTCCTAACCCTGAAATCGGTTGTTCTGCCACCTTTGTATCATCAGTCGATAGGGACTGTGGATATAATCTTATGCAAAATGAAAACTTTCGAAATCTCCCCCGATACCAGAATCTGGTTCATCACCGGCATTTCCAGTGGCATCGGGCGAGCCTTAGCGCAGGAAGTGATCGAGCGCGGTGACTTCGTCGTTGGCACCTTCCGTCAGGATAATCAGGTAGCAGATTTCAACCGAAAAAATTGGGGAGAAAGGCCTTGCTCTGAAAGTTGATGTTACCCAAACCAACGACGTTGAGCGAGCCTTTCATACCATTCAAGGCACTTTTGGACGACTGGACGTACTGGTCAACAACGCCGGATATGGCATAGCGGGTGCGGTAGAGGAAACCAGCGAAACCGAAACGCGGGCACTTTTCGAAGCCAACGTGTTCGGGGCGCTTCGCATCACGCAACTGGCGCTGCCCATCATGCGGCGACAAAAAGGCGGACGTATCATTCAAATTTCGTCACACGGTGGCATCAAAGCATCGGCAGGTTTTGGAATTTATAATGCCAGCAAATTCGCGCTCGAGGGATTCAGCGAGGCGTTGGCGCAAGAGGTGGCTCCGCTTGGAATTCGGGTAAGCATCGTGCAGCCTGGTCCGTTTCGTACCGACTTTGCCAGCAGTGGTTTCCGGGAAGCCGCCGTCCGACTCGAAGATTACGAGGGTACCGCCGGTGCATTTCGTGAACTCATGCAATCGGTCAGTGGAAAGCAAGAGGGCGACCCTGAGAAGGCCGCTCGGGCGATTTACGATCTGGCCACCATGCCGTCGCCACCGCTTCGGTTACCGCTCGGAAGAATCCCGATGAAGACCATTCAAATGAAACTCGACAGCGTCAGTCAAGATCTTGAGGCGGGCCGTGGCATTGCAGAAAGTGTGGTTTATGGATAAAGAAACTACATCACTCCGACACTTGCAGCACAATCTTGCCAAACTGCTCGCCGCTGTCCATATGCCGCAAAGCCTGTTCCGTATTTTCAAGCTTAAAAACCTCGTCGACCAGCGGCATGATCTCCTTTTCTTCAACGAAGCGAATCATTTCTTCAAATTCCAACGGTGTACCCATCGTGGTACCGTGGATGTTGAGTTGTTTGAAGAAAACCTTGGAGGGCATCACGTCGGTGATGTTACCCGCCGTGCCGCCGTAGAAACAAATAGTACCGCCGGGGGCCGCCACGTCGATGAGGCGGGCGAAGCCGCTGCCGCCCGCGCCGTCGATAATCGTGTCGAAGTAGCCGGTTTTGGGCGCATTGGCCTTGGAGAGCAAGTCTCGGTGCCAGTCGGGTTCCTTGTAATTGGTGCCGCCTTTTACCCCCAGATTGATTGCTTTTCTGATCTTGGAATCGGAACTCGAGGTCACCCAGACTTCCGCCCCAGCCGCCACCGCAAACTGGATCACGAAGAGCGCCACACCGCCACCCGCACCGGACACCAGTACCCGATTGCCGGGTGTGAAGTCTCCGCGTGTCATCAGCGCCCGCCAGGCGGTTAGCCCGGCCAGTGGCAGTCCGGCCGCCTGCACCATCGACAAATGCTTGGGTTTGTGGACCAAATAGTGGTGGCTGATGCTGATGTACTCCGCGAAGGTGCCGTTTTCAGGCAAGCCTAAAATCGTGAAATCATCGCCGTAAAAAGCCGGATTGTTGCCCCAGTGCTGTGAAGGATTGATGATTACTTCTTTATCCAGCCAGTACTCGGCCATCCCCTGCCCCAACTCAGCCACGACGCCTGCACCGTCAGAACCCAGAATAATCGGTGTATTGATATTGGGATACAAGCCCTTTTTGAATCCAGACATCGCGGTGGTTGAGAGCGGCGTTGTGGATCTTGACCAGTACTTCGCCCGGACCTGGATCAGGCTTTTCGGCCTCACGAATGACGAAGGGCGTCTTGGGATCTTCGAGGATGGCAGCCTTCATTTAATGAATAGTGGATAGTGAATAATTAATAATGTACGAAGGATTTCGACAAAAGCCCTGGGGGATCTTCACCTTAGTGCAAACCAAATGATGAAAGAGCTTCTCAGCCCCAGCGGGGCGGCACGTTTATGATGTGTGGGGCTCTGACCAGTTTATAGCCTTAAACCAAGTACTATGGCCCGGTACTCATGAACTTTAAACTTTCCACTCATGAACTTTAAACTCCCAAAGCCCCTTCGATCGCGCCCCGTACGCTTCCGTGCGTGTCTAGAAGCGCTTCGGCCTCTTCGCGGGAGACGTTGGTTTCGTCCATGACCATCAGGATGGCGCGCTCGACGAGTTTGTGGTTGGACATTTTCATGTCGACCATTTTATTGCCTTTCACGCGGCCCAGCCGGATCATGACGGCCGTCGAGAGCATGTTGAGCGTAAGCTTTTGGGCGGTACCAGCCTTCATGCGGGTACTGCCCGTCACGAACTCCGGTCCGACGACGACCTCCACCGGAAATTCGGCCGCTGCGGCCACGGGCGAGTCGGCGTTGCAAACGATGCAGCCCGTCAGGATACCCGCCGCGCGGGCCTGCTGCAATCCACCGATGACGTAGGGCGTGCGTCCCGAAGCGGCGATGCCGATGATCGAGTCGAGATTCGTGACATGGTACTCGGCCAGGTCTTTCCAGGCTTGTTCGGCGTCGTCCTCGGCGTACTCGACCGCCTTGCGGATAGCGCCGTCGCCGCCCGCCATAATGCCGATAACCAAGTCGAAAGGTACGCCGTAGGTAGGCGGACATTCCGAGGCGTCGACGATACCCAGACGGCCGCTGGTACCCGCGCCGATGTAGAATAATCGCCCGCCCTGCTTCATGCGCACGACGATTTGCTCCACCAGGGTAGTAAGCGACGGGATCGCTTTTTCCACCGCCGCGGTACGGTATGGTCTTCCTTGTTGATGTTCGTCAGAATTTCCTGCACGCTCATGCGTTCCAGGTGATCGTAATGGGAGGCGGTTTCGGTGGTGGTCATAGCTTGTAACTCTTGTTTCGCACAAATATAGGCAACCCATAACTCTTTTGTTTGTTGACAAGAAACCAGATTTGGGTTTTGGATAATAAAAAAATACAATACGTATTTGTGAATGAACTGTTCGTTCAGCGAAATTTCGCTGTCAGCGGATTTTCATTTTTGATAAAAAATTCGCCTCTAAGCCAACCGTCCCGATCCGAATGAGTGCCATTGAAATAAATCCCCTCAATAAATATTCCCGCACCCTCACCCAGGAAGTGACCAATCCGGCCGCGCAAGCCATGCTGTACGCGATTGGCTTGAAGGAAAAGGACATGGAAAAGCCGCAAATCGGCATCGCCAGCACGGGCTACGAGGGAAACCCCTGCAATATGCACCTCAACGGCTTGTCGGTATACGTGAAGCAGGGCGTCACCGCCAACGACATGGTCGGGCTTGATATTCAACACCATAGGCGTGTCCGACGGCATGACCAACGGCAACGACGGGATGCGCTACTCACTGCCCAGTCGCGACCTCATCGCCGACTCCATCGAGTCGGTCGTCGCCGCGCAGTGGTACGACGCCGTCATTGCGGTGGTAGGATGCGACAAGAATATGCCCGGCGCGATCATGGCGATGGCGCGGTTGGAGCGCCCGGCGATCATGGTCTACGGCGGCACGATCCGGTCGGGACATTATAAAGGACAAAAGCTGGACATCGTCTCGGCGTTCGAAGCGTTGGGCAAGAAATTTGCGGCCAATATCTCCGACGAAGATTACAAGGGTATAATTCAGAACTCGATTCCCGGTCCTGGTGCGTGTGGCGGGCATGTACACCGCCAACACGATGGCGGCTTCCATCGAGGCGATGGGGATGAGCCTGCCGTTCAGCAGCAGCTATCCGGCCACGCACGAAGGCAAGCAGGAAGAATGCAAGAAGATCGGGGCGGCGATGAAGTTGCTTTTGGAACGCGACATTTCGCCCAAAGATATTATCACGACCAAATCGCTGGAAAACGCGCTGACCGTCGTGATGGCGCTCGGTGGCTCGACCAACGCCGCGCTGCACTACCTGGCCATCGCCCGCTCGGCGGGATTGCCGCTCACCCTGGACGACATCCAGGCCATCAGCGACCGGACGCCCTTCATCGGTGACTTGAAGCCTAGCGGCAAGTACTACATGGAAGACCTGCTGGAAATTGGCGGCGTCCCGGCCATCACGAAGTACCTGCACGCCAACGGCCTGATCCACGGCGAGTGCATGACCGTTACGGGCAAAACCATGGTCGAGAACCTGGCCGAAGCAGCGGATCTTGAATTTGAAAATCAAAAAATAATCCACCCGATCGCCAATCCCGATCAAAACGACGGGCCACATCCAGATCCTGTACGGCAACCTGGCTCCGACGGGCTCGGTGGCGAAAATCACGGGCAAGGAAGGTACCTATTTTGAAGGCGACGCCAAGATTTGCGAACATGAGTCGGAGATCATCGACATGCTCGCCCAAGGTGAAATCCGCGCCGGGCCATGTGGTGGTGATCCGCAACTCGGGTCCCAAGGGCGGACCGGGCATGTCGGAAATGCTGAAACCAACCTCGGCCGTGATGGGCGCGGGTCTGGGCGACAAGATCGCGCTGATTACCGACGGCCGCTTTTCGGGCGGCACCCACGGTTTCGTAGTCGGTCACATTACACCCGAGGCCTTTGAGGGCGGCCCCATTGCCCTGGTGCGGGAAGGCGACCGCATCACGATCGACGCCGACCAACGCCTGCTCACGCTCCACATCTCGGACAAGGAAATGGCGGCACGGAAAAGCAACTGGACCCAACCCGAACCACGTTTCACCAAAGGCATCCTAGGCAAGTACATCCGCCAGGTAAAATCGGCCAGTGAAGGGTGCGTGACGGACGAGGTTTAATTTTGAATGAGCGAATGAGTGACGGGGTCGCCCGCGCGGTGATAGAATGTTGCTTACGCATGAGTGCCTTATTATTCACTCATTCTATCATTCTATCATTCACTCATTCACTCATTCACTCATTCAAAATTGAAAAAAATGAAACAAGACAACACCGAAGTTCTGGATGCACCACAGGCAGCTCCTGAAATTACTGCAGCACTCAATGGCTCTCATGCGCTCATTCGGGCTCTGCTGGCGGAGGGCGTGGATACCATTTTTGGGTACCCCGGTGGGGCGATCATGCCCGTGTACGACGCCATTTACGATTATCAGGATCGGGTCAACCACATTCTGGTGCGGCACGAGCAGGGCGCGGGTCACGCCGCCGAAGGCTACGCGCGCGTTTCGGGCAAGGTAGGGGTGTGCCTTGTGACTTCGGGGCCGGGCGCAACAAACCTCGTCACGGCCATAGCCGACGCCATCATCGACTCTACGCCAATGGTGTGCGTGGTGGGCCAGGTGGCCAAGCATTTGCTGGGGACCGATGCTTTTCAGGAAACCGACGTGATCGGGGTAACCATGCCCATCACGAAGTGGAATTTCCAGATCACCTCGGCCGATGAAGTGCCAGAAGTAATGGCAAAGGCTTTTTACGTGGCAAGAGCGGGCCGACCTGGTCCGGTACTGATCGACATCACGAAGAATGCTCAGACGGAAATGATGACGAGCCCGTTCCGTTATGAGTTTTGCCACAAGCTACCCGGCTACCATCCCCGCCTGGTACCCAAGCGCGAGCACATCGAAGCCGCCGCTAAGCTAATCAACCAGGCAAAGCGGCCGTACTTATTGTTTGGGCACGGTGTGAAGCTGGCCGGAGCAGAAAAGGGATTGATCGAACTACTGGAAAAAACCGGTATCCCCTGCGCCTCGACGTTGTTGGGACTGTCTTCGGTTCCCGTCGATCATCCGCTTTACGTGGGTTGGCTGGGAATGCACGGCAACTACAGCACCAACCGCCTCACCAACGAGTGCGACGTACTTATCGGTATCGGGCTGCGCTTCGACGACCGCGTGACGGGCGACGTGTCGCGCTACGCCAAGCAGGCCAAGATCGTCCACATCGAGATCGACCCTGCCGAAATCGACAAAGTGGTAAAGGCCGACGCGCCGGTAGTGGGCGATGCCAAAGAGGCGCTGAAAATGCTGACGCCCTTGCTCAATCCCAACAGTCATGAGGATTGGCTAAGTAGAGTTCAAGGAATTGGACAAGCAAGAAGTAGAAGCCATCACCATCCCGGAACTTTCGGGCGAAACCGAAATGATCAAGATGGCCGAGGTCGTCAGGATGCTTTCCGACAAGACCAAAGGCGAGGCGGTAATTGTGGCCGACGTAGGGCAGCACCAAATGGTGACGGCGCGCTACTACGAGTTCAAGCGCAACAACTCCTTCGTGACTTCTGGCGGCTTGGGCACGATGGGCTACGCCCTCCCGGCTGCTTTTGGGGCCAAAGTAGCCCAACCCGACCGCGAAGTGGTCGCCATTATCGGCGACGGCTGCTTTCAGATGACGATTCAAGAGTTGGGTACCATCGCCCAGAGCGGCCTGCCCGTGAAAGCGATCATCCTGAACAACAACTACCTGGGCATGGTGCGGCAGTGGCAGCAGATGTTTTTCGAAAAGCGCTATTCGTTCGTAGAATTACAAAATCCTGACTTTATCACCATCGCCAAAGGATTCGGCGTGGCCGGCCACACCTGCGAACACCGCGCCAACCTCAGCGATTCGCTCGATAAAATGCTGGCCTCCGACAAGCCCTACTTGCTGGAAATACTTGTCGAAAAAGAAGAAAACGTATTCCCCATGGTAGCGTCGGGCGCGAGTGTGGCGGAGATACGACTAAAATAATCCTCATGACTTCCTATACCATTTGTGTTTTCACGGATAACAGCATTGGGCTGTTGAATAAGATAACGATTATCTTTACGCGCCGTCGGATCAACATCGAGAGCCTGACCGTATCCGAAACCGAGCGCAAGGGCGTGTCGCGCTTCACGATTGTGATCCGGCAGGAATCGCGCGAGATAGTCGAGAAAATCGTGCGGCAGATCCGCAAGATTGTGGAGGTGATGGCCGTGTTTGGGTACCTGAATGAGGAAATCGCCTACAACGAAATCGCATTGTTCAAGATTCCTACGCCCGAAGGAGCGAAGCGGCTCGACATCGAGACGATCAACAAAACCCACAAAGCGTGGGTGGTATACTGGGGGCTCGATTACGTGGTGATCGAAAAAACGGGCAACGAAGAGGAAATATTCGACTTCTTCAACTACATTAAATCCCACGGCATTCTCGAATTCGTGCGGTCGGGCCGGGTGGCAGTAAGCAAATCGCCGCGCAGCCTGGTGGAGTACCTGCCCGAAACCGACTGGGAGTATTTCTCGTACAGTCAACCCTGATTCTCAATAAAGTATAATTTTCTGTGCAGTCGCTATACCCTGATTTTGGAAGGAATGGAACGACCCGACGCCTCGCGTTTTGGTTCGTTTTTTTGATTCCGGTAGTTATTTTTTTTATCATTTTCCTTCAAATGGTGGTCAACATTCCGTTTCAGGACGACCTGGACGGCCTGCTCGACCCCACCACCCGGCTCTCCCGTGGTTGGGACTCCTTCTCCGAGTTCTGGAACGTGCTTTACATGCAGGACGACGAACGGCGCATCGTTATGGATCGGCTGCTCTCCTTCGGTATCTACAAACTGGAAGGCGAACTGTACCTGCCGCACCTGATGCTCATCGGGGTAGCTTCCTACCTGGCTTTTCTGGCGCTGATCGTGGCTTGGTTCAAGGAGCATCGCGAGGTTTCGCCCTATTTTTTACTGATCATCCCGTATATCCTTTTTGTACAAAACAACTACGGCGCGCTGTACTGCTCCATCGTGGTCAACCAGCACATTACAGTTTACATCTGGGGATTTGTCTCGCTGTGGTTCATCAGTCGATCGTCGGCATTTGACTTCGTCCTGGCACTATTTTTTGCGATTCTGGCGCTTTATTCCGACGTGACGGGATTTGTCATCTTGCTGATAGGCGGGGGGATTTTATTTCTACAAAAAAAACACAAACGCCTGATCGTTTGGGTGGCCATCATGGGCACCTTATGTGCCTACTACTTTCTATCAACTCAAGGTACCCGAGTTCCGCCCTTCGTTCAGCGACAATCTCAGCCACTGGGATACG
The DNA here is from genome assembly GCA_963803495.1 of uncultured Cytophagales bacterium. Classification (GTDB taxonomy): domain Bacteria; phylum Bacteroidota; class Bacteroidia; order Cytophagales; family Spirosomataceae; genus Persicitalea. Next base: position 3,044,990 of record CAWDMP010000002.1, on the reverse strand, counting down.
CTGCTGAGTATGATTGTCCTCATGCCGGGGCTCTTCGCCGATGTCCTGATCTCCCTACCCTATAAAGTTAGGGTCGGCATCGCGGCCGTTTTTGGAATCATCAGTGTGGCGCTGGTACTCTACTGCTTTTCTGAGCTGGTCCGCAAATACCGGACGAGCCATCGCTACCAGCCCGAAAATAGCCTGCTTTGGCTGTGGGGCTGCGTGTTTTTCCTGGCGGCGACTTTCGCGATGCTGGCGATGGGCCGTGCTGCCGAAGGTATTCCGACGATCATGATCAACCGATACCGGCATTTGTTCACTTTCTGGCTGATTTTTAATTTCCTGCTGCTGATTCAATACTCTCATATTTTTAAAACTACCTGGCGTCCCTGGCAGTACTGGACTCTAATCGTGGCAGCGATGGGCTATTTCTTTCCTACACTACTTTGAGTCTCAGGCCAACTCCGACTACTACCGCAAGGTATTGCTCACCGATGCCTATGCCTGGAAAACCAACCGCGCCATTCCGACCACGGGTATCTACCTATCGCTGCGCGAGGCCGTCGACAATTCTTTCATCAACGCCCAGAAAGCGGGCGTCTACAATTTCCCGAATTTTCCTTTTGCGGGCCTTCCCGACGCTCCCGAACAAGGTACCGCTGCGGTCGACATCACAAGAGATGCAGGAGGGTATCAGTTCTATACCCCCGAGTTTGAGCGGGGCTTTGGTAAAGAAGACGGGGCGTATCTCATCCTGGAATCACCCCAAGAAACGCATATCCTGCCCATGAAGAACGAACACTATGCGCTGAGGTGGAGCCTGCTGCGCGGCAAGTACTACGCTCCCGGCGCCAGGTCGGGCTACATGATCAATCAATACCTCAGCGCACCACGGTACGACGTCAAAATCGGCGTCATTCGGGGCGACGAGCAATACATCATGACTACCGGCAAGGTGATCGCGCCCGGCCAATCTTGAAAAATCATCAATTCAGTTTCAATTATCCAAAAACCATCATGGCAAAGTTAAATTTCGGCGGCGTTGAAGAAGAAGTAGTCACCCGCGAAGAATTCCCCCTCCAAAAAGCGCGCGAAACCCTTGCCGACGACACTATCGCCGTAATCGGTTACGGCGTGCAGGGCCCCGGCCAGAGCCTCAACATGCGCGACAACGGTTTCAACGTCATCGTGGGCCAGCGCAAAGGCGGCAAATCGTGGGACAAGGCCGTCGCCGACGGCTGGGTACCCGGCGAGACGCTCTTCGAGATCGAGGAAGCGCTCGAAAAAGGTACCATTATCTGCTATCTGCTGTCCGACGCCGCCCAAATCGAACTTTGGCCCACGGTCAAAAAGGCCCTCACGCCCGGCAAGTCGCTGTACTTCTCGCACGGATTCGGCATCACCTATAAAGACAAAACCGGCATCGTACCGCCCGCCGACGTGGACGTGTTCCTGGTAGCGCCCAAAGGCTCGGGTACTTCATTACGCCGGATGTTCGTAGAAGGCAAAGGTCTGAATTCCTCCTTCGCGGTATTCCAGGATGCCACCGGCAACGCCCGTACCCGCTGCATCGCGATGGGCATCGGCGTGGGTTCAGGGTACCTGTTCGAAACGGACTTCTACCGCGAAGTAACCTCCGATCTCACCGGCGAACGTGGTACTTTGATGGGGGCGATTCAGGGCATTTTTGCCGCGCAATATGAAGTACTTCGTGCCAATGGCCACTCCCCTTCCGAGGCTTTCAATGAGACCGTCGAAGAATTGACCCAATCGCTGATGCCGCTCGTGGCCGAAAACGGCATGGACTGGATGTACGCCAACTGCTCGACTACCGCCCAGCGCGGTGCCCTCGACTGGTGGAAGCCTTTCCGCGACGCCACCAAGCCGGTCTTCGAGAAACTGTACAACTCGGTAAAATCCGGCGAGCAAGCCGAAATCTCGATCACCCGCAACTCCAAAGCCGACTACCGCGAAAAGCTGGAAGTGGAGCTCGCTGAACTCCGCGACTCCGAAATGTGGCGCGCCGGAACTACCGTGCGGGGTTTGCGGCCGGAGCGGGGGTAATTTAATTTTGAATGATAGAGTGATAGAATGATAGAATAGGCGTTTACCTTTTACTCTATCATTCTATCATTCGCTCATTCTATCATTGATGAAAGACGTTTTAAACGACTCTAACAATACCCTTCCCACGCTCGATGCCATCTACCTGGCCGCCGAGCGGCTGCATGGCGTGGCGACGCACACGCCACTGATGCCTAACGTGAACCTATCGGAGCGATTTGGGGCCAATGTGTATCTGAAGCGGGAGGATTTGCAGATCGTGCGATCGTACAAGATTCGGGGGGCGTACAACAAAATGGCGAGCCTCCCCCCGGAAGTACTCGCCAGGGGCGTCGTGTGCGCCAGCGCCGGGAACCACGCGCAGGGCGTGGCCTACGCCTGCCGCAAAATGGGTGTACAGGGCGTCATTTTTATGCCCACGACTACCCCGGCCCAAAAGATAAAGCAGGTCGGGATGTTCGGGAAGGAGTGGGTTAAAATCGAGCTCATCGGTGATACCTACGACGATGCCTACCACGCTGCCGTGCAGTACCAGGCCACGCATGAGGCTACCTTTGTGCATCCGTTCAACGACGTGCTGGTGATGGAAGGGCAGGGTACCGTAGGACTGGAAATATTCGAAGACGCCGATTTCGAGATCGACTACCTGCTGATGGCCATCGGCGGCGGTGGCCTGGCTTCGGGCGTTTCGACAGTTTTCAAGCAGTTGTCGCCCAAAACCAAGCTCATTGGCGTGGAGCCGCTCGGCTCACCTTCCATGCAGCGCGCCATCGAAGAAAACCAAGTGCTCACGCTCGATAAGATCGACAAATTTGTGGACGGGGCCGCCGTGCGCCGCGTCGGGGAGACGACGTTTCAGGTCTGCCGGGAGAATCTGGACCAGATTATTCTGGTACCCGAGGGAAAAGTGTGCTCCACCATCTTGCAACTTTACAACGAGGAAGCCATCGTCGCCGAGCCCGCCGGGGCGTTGACGGTGTCCGCGCTGGACTTTATCCGGGAAGAAATAAAGGGCAAGAACGTAGTCGCGCTCATCGGCGGTGGCAACAATGACATCACCCGCACCGAGGAAATCAAGGAGCGCTCGCTGCTCTACGAAGGCTTAAAGCACTACTTCATCATCCGCTTTCCGCAACGGTCGGGCGCGTTCCGCGAGTTCGTGGACGTCATTGGCTCCGACGTGGACATCACGCGCTTCGAGTACACCAAAAAAACCAACCGCGAGCAAGGCCCCGCCCTCATCGGCCTTGAATTGCAGAACCGCACCGATTTCGCTCCCCTCATCCAACGCATGGACGCGGGCCGCATCGCCTACGAGTACCTCAACGATCAGCCGGACCTATTTCAAATTATGGTTTGAAGGAAGCGACAAAGCCGGGACGCCGGACCGCACAAAGCCACGAAGTTTGAGCACCAAAAGTAGAGACGCGATTCATCGCGTCTAGCGGGCGAAAGCAACCCGCGTCGCAAGTACAAATAGAGCTATGAGAAATCACCGCCAATGAAAGATTACTACTACATCTTGGGAATTCCAGCAACCGCTACTCCCGACGAAATCAAAACGGCGTACCGGAAACTATCTACAAAATTCCACCCCGATAAAAATGGCGGCGATCTCTTTTTTGAAGAGCGCTTCAAAGAAATTCACGAAGCGTACGATATGCTATCGCGCCCAGAGCGGCGGGCAAACTACGATCGTGCTTTCAGAGAGCGGAGTAGCCCGTCAGGCAATTCCGGTGGCTCGACACCGCCGAACCACAGCAACTTTTACCCTACCATCGAATCGTTTACGGTTTCTCCTTCAAAAATCTACGATGGCGACGAAGTAGAGTTTTCGTGGAGCGTTTTCAACGCGGATTCTATTCAAATTGAAAAGATAGGTATCGTCCCGGCCAGAGGAAAAAAGCGAATTAAAATTTCGGGAATGCGTGGTAGTAAAGCAATCAGCGTGACGCTTTCTGCGATCAACACGCATATTGGGAAGTCTGAGAAGAAATCAGTTCAGGTTTTTAATCAGGCTTATGAGGATATTGAGAGGGAAGTTCTTGAGAATAAGAGCCGAGATTTCAATTCATCGGAACCTAACTTAACCAAACAGCCGGAAGGTGCAAATAGAACCAACGACCGTGAGAAAGGAAATTCTGCAGGAGATATTGCTATAAAAGTTTTGATATCCATAGTCTTTATAATTCTCCTCCTCATACTCGCTGACATGATATAATTGCCCTTCTAACAGCTAAGTTTGGAATTATTGCCTTCATTCTCCATATTATCATAATCTTTGCTCCGCGTACCGTCCGACATCAGCACCCAGGAATTCGAGTCTCTGAAAATTCAGGACATGACTTTCGTGGCCTACCGCAACGAAGTGTACCCTTCGCGCTACGAGGTGTTTTTTGAGGAACACGCCGTGATCGTAGTGCTGGAAGGCGAGAAGAAATTCAGCAGCATGAGCCAGGAGGTACACGTCGAGAAGGGCGATATTTTGTTCGTGCAGCGCGGATTTTACCTCATGTCGGAGTCGATCAATGCCGAGTACAAGAGTCTGGTTTTTTTCTTTGACGAGAAACTGTTGAAAGAGTTCGTCGGGCTGCACGGCGAATTGTTCGAGGCCGCGCCCGTCGTACCGCCGCTGCAAGCCCCAATTTTACATTTGCATTCTTCCAAAAACTTCCGGCAATTTGTCGATTCGGTGCTACCCTACTTCCGCTCGCAAACGAGTTTGAAAACGCACTTTCTCCGGCTCAAATTTCAGGAATTGCTGTTGCACCTGCTGGAGATCGACGCGTCGGGCAAGTTGCAAGCCATTCTGCTCAGCATCCATCAGGGCCAAAAGGCTGATCTGCAGTTTTTGATGAATAGCTACGCGCTCAAACCACTCACGCTTGGCGAACTGGCGCGGCTGTCGGGCCGGAGCTTGTCGGCCTTCAAGCGCGATTTTCAGGAAGCGTTTGGTACGTCACCCGCCTACTGGCTCAAGCAGCAACGGCTCGAACACGCCGATTTTCTGTTGCGCACCACCGAAATGAACGGGGCGGAAATCAGCGCCGAGATCGGCTACGAAAGCGTATCGCATTTTATCAAGGCGTACAAGGAGAAGTACGGCGCGACGCCCAAACGGCGCGGGTAGTTAGTTTTTTCTGAAAACGTCCGCCAGATTCACCACCAGTCCGGGCAACGTATCGACGGGTACCTGGGCGTCTTCCTCGTACTGGCCGACCCGTACGTATTTTCCCTCTTGCAGTAAGTACACGCTGATTTCTTCGGCGTCGGGGAAAACGACCCAGTACTCTTTCACGCCCACTTCCTGATAGAGGTTGAATTTTTCGTTGAGGTCTTTCTTGGCCGTAGAAGGCGAAAGCACTTCCACGACCATGTCGGGCACACCATCGCAACCGCGTCGGTCAATTTTTTCCGGGTCACAGATCACGCAAATATCGGGCTGCACCACGGTGTCGGTATCGACTACCAGCGCACCGTTCTTGTCGTAGATTGGGAGCCGGACGTCGAAGGGCGCGATAAAGACTTGACAGCGCTTTCCCCTCGCGAATGCGCCAAGGTCAAGATGGAGATTTGCGACGATACGCTGATGCTGGCTTACGGGAGCCGACATTGGAAAGACTTTTCCCTTGATAAGTTCGACAAACCCGTCAAACTGCCATTTGAGATATTCCGAGTAGGTATAGTGTTCCGCCGGATTGAGTTGGGAAATGGAGTCGATCGCCATAAAATTAGGTTTTTTTTACAAAAATAGCGATACTCAGTACAGTAAGCAAGGTGCTGATTTGGGCTTTTTATTATTAAAAAACCAAAATCGCTATTCTTTGGGCGTTTTGCGTTATGGACTGTCTCTGCAAATTCGTCAACTTTGTGCCAAGTAGTTCAAATAACAAAATGAGTGCGTCATGAATCAAACCCAAACGTATCAGAAAGTCTTGCAGCAACTGAGCCAGCTACCCGCTTCGCAGATAGGTGAGGTACATAACTATCTGAATAAGCTTTTACAAAGCAAGAAAAAGTCTTCACGGAGTTTCGCGGGCGTGTGGAGCGATATGGATAGTGAAGATTTTCAGGATTTGTTAAATATTATGCAGGAAAATAGGAATTTGATAAATAAGGAGTTCGATGAAAGAAGCGATAACTGATACCGATACGCTCTCCTTTTACCTCAGAGGTTATCCGGCAGTTGTCGAGAAAATGGAAAATCATCGTGAGGAGTTTGGTTACTTGAATATTCCTATCATTACCCACTTTGAGATTCTCAATGGTCTTTTCAGGAAGGATGCCAAAAAGCAACTCGGAAAATATCAAGCATTCGTAAGAGAAAACATTATTGTTAATCTTAATGAATATTCCGTTGAAATTTCTGCAAACATCGTTTCCAAACTGCATCACTCGGGTCAATCAATTGGTTATTTAGACACGCTTATTGCAGGGATCGCTTTGCAAAATAACTTCGTTCTAATAACAAATAATACCAATCATTTTTCCAGAATCAAAGGTCTGGAAATTGACAATTGGGTTTAATTTAAAATATAGGAAATAGAAATCAATGAATAACCAAACCCTATTCGACAAAGTATGGGACGCCCACGTCGTCCGCCACATCGAGGATGGCCCCGATGTGCTGTTCATCGACCGCCATTTCATCCATGAGGTCACCAGTCCGGTGGCCTTCAATGGCCTCGAAAGTAGGGGTGCGGAGGTACTGTTCCCCGAGCGTACCTACGCCACTGCCGACCACAACACACCCACGATCAACCAGCACCTGCCGGTAGCCGACCCGCTGTCGGCCAATCAGTTGCAGGCTTTGGCTGACAATACTGCCAGGCACGGCATCTCATTTTGGGGCCTGGGCCACGCCAAGAATGGCATCGTCCACATCATCGGCCCGGAGAACGGCATCACCCAGCCCGGTATGACGATCGTATGCGGCGATTCGCATACGTCCACCCACGGAGCCTTTGGAGCCATCGCGTTTGGTATCGGTACTTCGGAGGTCGAGATGGTGCTGGCTACACAGTGTATCATGCAACCTAAGGCCAAGAAAATGCGCATCACAGTCAACGGAAAGTTGGGGAAGGGCGTGTTGTCCAAAGATGCCGTGCTGTACATCATTTCGCAGATTTCGGCCAGTGGTGCGACGGGCTACTTTGTGGAATACGCCGGTGAAGTATTCGAAGACATGAGTATGGAAGGCCGCATGACGGTCTGCAACATGAGCATCGAAATGGGCGCGCGCGGCGGCATGATTGCACCCGACGAAAAGACCTTTGCCTACCTGAAAGGTCGCGAGCAGGCACCCAAAGGTGAGGCCTGGGACGCGGCAGTGGCTTACTGGAAGACGTTGAAAACCGACGCCGACGCGGCGTTCGACCTGGAATATACCTTCGACGCCGCCGATATCGAGCCCCAAATCACCTACGGTACCAACCCCGGCATGGGCGCGGGCATTTCGCGACTCATCCCCACGGCTGAGCAAGCCAAAGGCGGCGCGGCTACTTACGCCAAATCGCTGGATTACATGGGCTTCGTCGAAAGAGACAGCATGTTGGGCAAGCCCATCGACTTTGTGTTTCTGGGTAGCTGTACTAACGGACGCATCGAAGACTTCCGCGCTTTTGCGTCGATTGTGAAAGGTCGCAAGAAGGCCGAGGGCGTAACGGCCTGGCTGGTACCCGGCTCGCACGTCGTAGAATCTCAGATCAAGGAAGAAGGCTTGCTGGAGGTGCTTACCGAAGCGGGCTTTGAGCTACGGCAACCGGGTTGCTCGGCTTGTTTGGCGATGAACGACGACAAGGTACCCGCCGGAAAATACGCGGTAAGTACTTCCAATCGGAATTTTGAAGGTCGGCAGGGGCCGGGGGCGAGAACACTTTTAGCAAGTCCTTTCGTAGCCGCGGCAGCGGCGGTGACCGGTGTCAGTGACCGATCCAAGAGAATTCTTGTAAGTACTTTTTAACTGCAAATGACCAAACTATGGCATACGATAAATTTACAACCCTGACTTCCTCCGCCGTTCCGATGCCGATCGAGAACGTGGACACCGACCAGATTATCCCCGCTCGTTTTCTGAAAGCGACTGAGCGCAAAAACTTCGGCGACAACTTGTTCCGGGACTGGCGGTACAACAAAGACGATAGCCCCAAGCCGGACTTCGTGCTGAATAATCCGATCTACCACGGTAAAATCCTGGTCGGTGGTAAGAATTTCGGCAGCGGTTCCAGCCGCGAACATGCCGCCTGGGCGCTGTACGATTATGGTTTCCGGTGCGTGGTATCAAGCTTTTTTGCCGATATTTTCAAGAACAACTCGATCAACGTTGGGCTACTGCCCGTGACCGTGACAGCAGAGTTTTTGGATAAAATATTTCAGGCCATTGAGCAAGATCCCGAACGCGCAGTTGGAAGTGAACCTGCCCGATCAGACCATCACGATCTCGGCTACCAGCGAACAGGAATCGTTCGACATCAACGGCTACAAGAAGCACAACCTGCTGAACGGCTACGACGACATCGACTACCTCCGCGCGATGAAGCAGGAAATAGGCGCGTTCGCTGAGCAGAGTATGTACTGAAAAAGGATGATGATTTTAGATGCTGGACGTTGGACTCTTTGCGAATACAATAAGTCCAACTTCCGAAATTCAGCGTCCAATACCGGCTGAAAGCCCCTAATGAGATCAATCGAAATAATGGATACGACTCTCCGCGACGGGGAGCAGACGAGCGGTGTATCGTTTTCGGCCGCCGAGAAGCTGACCATCGCGCAGCTGTTGTTGCAGGAAGTGAAGGTGAACCGCCTCGAAGTCGCCTCCGCCCGCGTGTCGGATGGCGAGTTTCTGGCGGTCAAGAAAATCACTGACTGGGCCACCCGGCACGGATTTCTTGACAAGATCGAAGTACTCACCTTCGTGGACGGTGAGGCCTCTATTCAGTGGATGCAGAAAGCCGGTGCCAAAGTAATGAATCTGCTCACCAAAGGCTCGCTCAATCACCTGACGCACCAGCTCAAAAAAACGCCGGATGAGCACTTTGCCGATATTCGGCAAGTAGTTAAAAGAGCCGGAGCGGAAGGCATCACCGTCAATGTGTACTTGGAAGATTGGAGCAACGGGATGCGCAATTCGCGTGAATACGTCTTTGAGGCGCTGGATTTTCTGGCGACCCAGTCCATCGCGCGCATCATGTTGCCCGATACGCTGGGGATTCTGACGCCCGGCGAATCGTACGAATTCGTAAAATCCATCGTGGACCGCTACCCAGATCGACACTTTGATTTCCATGCGCACAACGATTACGACTCTGGGTGTTTCCAATGCACTGGAAGGCGTCAAAGCCGGAGCGCACGGCCTGCACCTGACCGTCAACGGCATGGGCGAACGGGCGGGTAATGCGCCTTTGTCAAGTACCATCGCGGTGCTGAATGACTTCTTGCCGGAAGTGCGTACTTCGGTGGTCGAAAAGGCGCTATACCCAGTGAGCAAACTCGTGGAGACTTTTTCGGGCGTTCGAATTCCTTCTAACAAGCCGCTGGTGGGCGAGAACGTTTTCACCCAAACGGCGGGCATTCATGCCGATGGCGATAAGAAAAACAATCTCTACCATAGCAAGCTGATGCCGGAGCGCTTTGGGCGGCAGCGGCTTTACGCTTTGGGCAAAACCTCCGGTAAAGCCAATATCGAGAACAACCTCCGCGAACTGGGCATCACGCTCGGCGAGGAGGAGCTTAAGAAAGTCACGCAACGTATCATCCAACTCGGCGATCGCAAGGAGGTCGTCACGCCGGAGGATTTGCCCTATATTATCTCCGATGTACTCGACAGCGAGGCGATCGAGGAAAAGATAACGGTGCTAAACTACGTACTGACGCATTCCAAAAGCCTGAAACCCTCGGCCACCTTGCAGGTGCGGATCGGGGAAGAGACCTTCGAAGAAAGCGCTCAGGGCGACGGCCAGTACGACGCTTTTGTGAATGCTTTGAAAAAGATTTACGCCCAACTTCATACCGAACTCCCCATGCTGACCGACTACGTCGTGCGTATCCCGCCGGGTGGCAAAACGGACGCGCTTTGTGAGACGATTATTACATGGCGGATCGGGGAGCGGGATGTGAAAACGCGAGGGTTGGATTCAGACCAGACGGTGTCGGCGATTCAAGCGACACAGAAGATGCTGAATTTGTTGTGAAGGAGGGGCAAAGGTCCAAAGGGTCACAGATCCAAAGTGAAAGAATAAAATGGCAAGTATCAATTCTTATCGTGAGTTGCTAGTTTGGCAAAAGGCATTAGCTTTTGTGACAAGTGTCTATAAATCCACTTCTCGTTTTCCATCTTCGGAGCAATTCGGTTTAACTTCTCAACTTCGGCGTTCTGCGGTTTCGATACCCAGTAATATTGCCGAAGGGTTTGGACGTCGGAGTACTGGTGACTACGTACGTTTTCTACAAGTCGCCGCTGGATCGTTATACGAACTTCAAACCCAACTTGAAATAGCATTCAACCTTGACTATTTATCCAAAATTGAATTTGATGTTCTTTATCCCCAAAGCAAAGAAATCGAAAGAATGCTTTCAAGCCTAATTCAAAAACTTAAACTCAAATTATAAATCAAACCCCACTTTGATCCTTTGGACCTCTGGACCTTTGGCACTCTGTGACCTATTAAAATCTTATGAAAAAACATATCCTAATAGTACCCGGCGACGGGATCGGACAGGAAGTAACGGCTGTTGGCAAAAAAGTACTTCAAAAAATCGCCGAGAAATTTAATCATGAATTCACTTACGACGAAGCGCTGATCGGCCATGCGGCGATCGAGGCCACGGGTAATCCGCTGCCGGATGAGACGCTGGAAAAGATGCGGGCATCGGATGCGGTGCTGTTCGGCGCGGTGGGGCACCCCAAGTACGACAATGACCCGAGCGCCAAGGTACGTCCCGAGCAAGGGCTGCTGAAAATGCGCAAGGAACTAGGCTTGTATGCCAATTTGCGGCCTATAAAGTTGTTCGACGAGCTGCTTTCGGCTTCTTCCATCAAGCCCGAAATCCTGAAAGGCTCCGATATTCTGTTTTTTCGCGAATTGACGGGCGATATTTATTTTGGCGAAAAAGGCCGGAAAGACGACGGTAATACAGCTTACGACATCGCGCAATACAGCGTGTACGAGGTGGAGCGCATTGCCCGCAAAGCCTTCGACGCCGCCATGACGCGCGGCAAGAAACTCATGTCGGTCGATAAGGCCAACGTACTTGAAACCAGCCGACTGTGGCGCGAAGTAGTACAGCGCGTGGCGAAAGAGTACCCCGAGGTGACGCTGGAGCACCAGTTCGTGGATGCTGCGGCGATGCTGCTTATCAAGGACCCGCGCCGCTTCGATGTGGTCGTGACGGCCAATCTCTTTGGCGACATCTTGACCGACGAGGCCAGCCAAATCGCGGGTTCGATGGGCATGCTGGCCTCGGCTTCTATTGGCGACGGGACCGGCGTCTACGAGCCTATCCACGGCTCCGCCCACGACATCACAGGCAAAGGTCTGGCGAATCCGATGGCCTCGGTACTATCGGCGGCCTTGCTGCTGGATATTTCTTTTGGACTGAAAGAAGAGTCGGACGCTATCATCGACGCCGTGGATCAAGTACTTAAATCCGGCTTCCGTACGCGCGACATCGCTGACGCCAATACACCCACCGACAAAATTCTGGGTACCGAAGCGACCGGGGAAGCATTGCTAGGGTATTTGTAGATGCGATTTGTACAATCCAAAACTTTGGCCTACTTTGCGGAAGAAAAGTTCAAGAGAGCGAATTTTCGCTAACAGATATTTTATGATCCGCTCCACTGCCATTCAACTTACCAACCTGCTACTAATCGCTTTTTAGCGAATGGGAAAGGTTTGGTTTGATATATCAAAAGCCCTTTCTCTTCCGAGGAAGGGCTTTCATTTGCCCAAAATTGTTAATTTCGTAGATCAACCCAGTTTATAAAACCCAAATCTAATGAGTCAGCGAGTTTATATTTTCGACACCACCTTGCGCGACGGCGAGCAAGTACCTGGTTGCCAACTGACCACGGAAGAGAAAGTCGTGGTGGCGAAACAACTCGAACTACTGGGCGTGGATGTGATTGAAGCAGGTTTCCCGCTGTCCAGTCCGGGCGACTTCCAATCGGTGGTCGAAATATCCAAAGCCGTCCGCGAGCCGACGGTCTGCGCGCTGAGCCGTGCCGTGAAGGGTGACATCGACGTGGCTGCCGACGCCTTGAAATTTGCCAAACGCGGCCGGATTCATACGGGAATCGGCGCGTCGGACATTCACATTCAGCACAAGTTCAACACAACGCGCGAAAAGATCATCGAGCGGGCCATCGACGCCACCAAGCACGCGCGCAACCTGATCGACGACGTGGAATTTTACTGTGAAGACGCGGGCCGCGCCGACATGGTTTTTCTGGCGCAACTCGTGGAGGCCGTCATCGGGGCTGGGGCCACGGTAGTCAATATTCCTGATACGACCGGCTACTGCCTGCCCGAAGAGTACGGCGAGAAAATCCGCTACATCTTCGAGAACGTCAAGAACGTCCACAAGGCCACGATCTCGATTCACTGCCACAACGATCTCGGCCTGGCTACGGCCAATTCGCTCTCCGGTATTCGCGAGGGAGCGCGTCAGGTGGAGGTAACCATGAACGGTATCGGCGAACGTGCGGGCAACACCGCTCTGGAAGAAGTCGTGATGGCGCTGAAAGTACACAAAGAACTCGGCCTGACGACGGGCATCGACGCCACCAAGATCTACCCCACCAGCCAACTCGTGTCTAAAATGATGCGGATGCCCGTACAGGCCAACAAGGCCGTCGTGGGCCGCAACGCCTTCGCGCATTCGTCGGGCATACACCAAGATGGCTTCCTGAAACACGCCCGTACCTACGAAATCATGAATCCGCACGATGTAGGTGTCGACAAGTCCGACATTCTGCTCACCGCCCGGAGCGGCCGTCACGCGCTGAAGCACCGGATGGAATTGCTGGGCTTCAACTACGAACAGGACGCGCTCAACGAAGTGTACGACCGATTCCTGGAAGTAGCCGACGTAAGAAAAGAGGTAAACGATAAGGATTTGGTAGAAATCGCCAAGGCTTACGCTGCCGCCTGAAAAAAACAATCCGGTTGAAAAATCAGTATATAAAACTGACTATCCAGCTTAACGAATAGAAAAATGGCTAACTTAAATCTCATCGCGGCCTTGCGCCGCACGGCAAATAAACTGCACAACGGCGCGCCCTACCAATGGGGCCATATGGGTAGCTGCAACTGCGGCAACCTGGCCCAGGAAATCACGACGCTCACCAAGGCCGAAATCCACCGGCACGCGCTGGCCGTCGGCCGTGGCGAGTGGCAGGAGCAACTCATCGACTACTGCCCCACCAGCGGCCTTCCAATGGATTTGCTCATCACCGACATGATCAACGCCGGACTTACGACCAGCGATTTGCACCATCTGGAAAGACTAACCGACCGCCGGATTCTGGAAAAGTTGCCCAAAGAAAAGCGCCACCTCCGCCATAATTTCCGCGACGACGTCGTGCTGTACTTCAACACCTGGGCCGATCTGCTGGAGGATCAGCTTCTGGAAAGAATCACCTTGCCCGATTTGCAGGAGAAGGAAGCAGAGGTTTTCGCGTAAGTACCAAGTCCTTGTTTTTGACACAAAGAACCTCGACAAATGTTTGCCGAGGTTTTTCGTATCCAATGGGCTATGTCGCATAGCCTCTACGTAAAGCACTGAACTGCAAAGGCCTGTGGGACACAGGCCACGGAAAGGAGCTTTGTCGTAGGATTTTTTCCTTTTTAGAGCCTATCCCAAATGTCAGTCTGAGCGGAGTCGAAGACAGTCCATATGGATGTCTTCGACTCCGCTCAGACTGACAAATCAAAACCCTTCCTCCTTAATCTCCTTCTCCGTAATCGCCCCGTATTTCTTGACCTGATCGCGGATCTCGTCGGCTTTGCCAATCAACACAAATTGCAGCTTATCCTTCGGAAAGTACTTGGCGATGATGTCGTTGGCCTGCGCTACCGTCATCCCGTCGACTTTGGTCTGGAAGGTGTTGATGTAGTTCTCGTCGAAGCCGTAGGTAAACATATCCGTCAGTAGTCCCGCCAGCGCACCCGCCGATTCGTAGTTGGGGGGAAAATCGCCCTTCACGTAGGCCTTGGCCGAGGAAAGAATTTCTTCATTAAGACCCGTGCGGTGCAGACTATCGAGCACCTGCAAAGCCATGTCGATCGCGGGCACGGTAGTGGAGTTTTTGGTGAACGTACTGATGTAGAAGGTCCCGCCCTGCTTGTAGCGCCCGAAGCGGCTACCCGCGCCGTAGGTCAGGCCGGAGTTGACGCGGAGGGCGTCGTTGAGCCAGGACGTGAAGCGTCCGCCCAAAATCGTGTTGACGACCAGCAACGGCACGTAATCGGGATTGTCGTAGGCGACGCCTTTCCCGCCGATCAGGAAGGTCGTTTCGCGGGCATCGCCTTTGTTGACAAGTAGTACCCGGCTATTGGGAAATTCCATTTTTGGAATTGTACTCTTCACCACCGACGATTTGGCGGTCTTCCAGGTACTCAGCAAATCCGTGATCCGCTTTTTCATGTCGGCGGTCTTGAAATCGCCCACAATGGCGATCGCGGCACGATCGGTCGTGTAATTTTTCTTGTAGAAAGCCGCCGCGTTGGCCGGACTTAGTTTGGCGATGGTCGCATTGGTACCGCTAGTCGGCGTGGCATAGGGATGCTTATCAAAAACCATTTTACTAAAATAATTTCCGATCACCGAGCGCGGGCTTTCGCGCTGCTGCGTGAGTTGCAGCAGCGTGCGTTGCTTGTGCTTTTCAAATTCAGTCGCGTCGAAGTTAGGTTCGATCAGTACCTCGCGCAAAATGTCGAACATCCTGTCGGCATCTTTCGCCGCAAACGACATGCTGACCCGCGCGCTTTCCTTGCCCGCGCCGCTGTTAAGATTCGCTCCCACGTAATCGGTCGCTTCCTCGATCTGCTCTTTGGTGTATTTTTTCGTGCCAAAAACCAGCGCGTCGGCGGTCATGGCGGCTAGGCCGTAGCGATCGCCGTCCTGCGTCGAGCCCGCGTCAAACACCGCCGAGGTATAGATCAGCGGCACTTCGTGCTGCTCCATCAGGTACACCGTCAGGCCGTTTTTTAGCTTGAATTTTTCGTACGTAGGTACTTTGAAGTTGTTCTGAGCCTGAGCCGCGAAGGCGCAGAGGATCAGGAGTAGGGTTGCTATTTTTTTCATTGGGGAAGTCGTAATTGAGGTTGTGGGTAGCGCGCGTTACAAACGCGCAATACAGGAGGTTCGCGTTGCAAACGCAAACCAGGGTTTAACTAATTGGCCTGCTCCGGCAGCAGGTACCCGACCGTCCGGTTCCGTTCGGTGAAGTACCTGGCCGCGACGCGCTTAATATCGGCGGGGGTCACTTTTTTGTAAAGTTTCGGGGCGTCGTAGAGTTTTCTATAATCCCCAAAAAACACCTCGTAGGTACCGATGCTGTTGGCCTTGCCATTGATCGTTTCGATGGTGCGGTAAAATTCCATGAGTTTCTGATTCTTGACCTTTTGCAACTCACGGTCGCTCACTTCGGTTGTGGGCCAGGTCATCGATTTGCGCCTCAATGGCCTTCTCCAATTCCTGCGCCGATACACCGTCGCCCGCTACGCCGTAGATGTAGAACAGATTTGGATCGAAGCCGTCGCCCATAAAACTGAATACCTGACTTGCCAGTGTAGTGTCCATCACGAGAGACTTGGTAAGTCGCGACGAATTGCCGGACGTCAGCAGGTTGTTCAACAAATCCAGCGCGTAGTAGTCTTCGTGGCTGGTTTCGGGCGTGTGGTAGGCCAGCAGGATATTGGGCGTCGTGATGTCCTTGTACGTGGTCACGCGGCGCTCGCCGTTTTGCTCTGGCTCCACCGTGCGTACCTGCGGCGGCAAGCCGCGCGCCGGAATGGGCGCCATGTACTGGTCGGCTAGTTTCTTGACTTGCGCCAGTGTTATATCGCCTACCACGACTACCGTGGCATTGTTGGGCGCGTAGTAGGTCTTAAAATAATCTTCGAGATCTTTCTGCGTCCAGCTTTTAATGTCCGACTCGAAGCCGATCACCGGAAACATATACGGGTGCTCCTGAAAAGCCACGCCCTTCACCAGTTCGCTGATCGTGCGGTAGTTGCTGTTTTCCAAACCCGTGCTACGCTCCGAAAGTACTACCCCGCGCTCGCTCTGGACCATGGCGGAGTCGATGCTGAGGTCGGCGATGCGGTCGGCTTCGAGCTTGAAAATCGTTTCGAGTGCATCCTTCTGAAACCAGTCGGTATAGACCGTCACGTTTTCGGTGGTGTAGGCGTTGTTGGAGCCGCCGTTGGCCTCCATCGTGCGGTCGAACTGCTTGGGACCGTAGTTCTTGGAGCCGTTAAACATCATGTGCTCGAAAAAGTGCGACAGGCCCGTGATGCCGTGTACCTCGTTGCGCGCACCTACTTTCCAGAAAAAGTACATGTTGGCCGTCGGAATGGAGTGGTCTTCCAGCACCAGGAATTTCATGCCGTTGGGCAGCGTGAAGGTCTTGACGTCGTCGGGTGAGTTTTGGGCGAAAGCCGCCAAACTACCCAGCCACAGCAAGCTGCTGACTATTATTTTCTTCATCATGGCAAAATCGTTTTTTATTGAAATGCTAATGTAAAACAAAAAGCCAAGCGTGGGTTCGCAAAAGTCGCTATTTCCGAAAGCGCTGCACACCCGCGATTACGGCTTGTTGCAGCAGAAACGTATCAGTGAGTGGCGTTACCATATCGAAACCCATTTCGCGCATTCGGATGCCTGTTTCGAGCGTGTCGCAATGCACACCCGCGATCAGCCCGTTCTTCCGGGCCACGTCCAGTACTTTTTGCAGCATACCCAGTAGTTCAGGATCATAAAAATCAGCCGTTTTTTCCAACCCGAGCGACAGGCTGAGGTCCCAGCAGCCTACGTACAGTCCGGTGAGGTGGGGTGTTTGGGCAATGTCTTCGATGTTGTGATAGCCCGCCGCCGTTTCGATCATCGCCAGCGTGATGACTTCCTCATTGGCAGTCTCGAAGTACTTCGCGCCCGTGCGCAACGAAGCTCGCAACGGGCCGAAACTACGGGTACCCAACGGCGGGTAGTGGCACGCCCGCACAAAGGCCTCGGTTTCGGCGCGGGTATCGAGCATCGGGCAGATGATGCCCTGCGCGCCTGCATCGAGCATGCGCATGTGCTGCGCCGGATCATTCCAGGCCACGCGCACCAGCGGCACGGTGTGGGTGGTACTGATGGCTTGCAACATCGGCAGAATTACGCTCAGGTCGGCCGCCAGGCCGTGCTGCGCGTCGATGGTCAGTGAATCGAGGCCCGCCACGGCCATCACTTCGGCGGTCCAGGAGTTCGGAATCGCCAGCCAGCCGTTGAGGGTGGTGCGGCCATTTTGCCAATGGACTCTGAGGGTGTTGGTGGACATTTTGGGGAAAGAAAGATTACGTGTACAATTGACTTTGCAAAGGTGCGTGAACTTTGCCAGCGACTTTGCAGGTTTAGCTACCAAAAGAACACTCTCTCCTAAATATAATCCCCCTCCATGCGCCTTGCTACCCTCCCTCTTCTTTTCGCTGCACTTGTATTTTCTTCCTGCCAAAAAGAAGACCAGGCCCAAACCATCGTCGGAAAGGCCATCGCCTACCACGGCGGCGCGGCCTACGACCAGCTCGATCTGGAATTCGATTTCCGTGATATGCACTACCTCGTGCAAAAAAACGGCGGCGACTTCCACTACGAGCGTCATCAAACCGACTCCACCGGTACCGAAATCCGCGACATCCTAACCAACGCCGAGACTTATCGCACCATCGGCGGACAGCGGCAGAACGTAACCGACACGACGATGGATAAGTACAAGAACTCCGTCAATTCGGTGGCGTACTTTCCTCCTGCTGCCCGCGCCCCTGCGCGATGCGGCGGTCCAGAAAGAGTACATTGGCGAAGTCACGCTGAAAGGCAAAGTGTATGATAAAATAAAAGTTTTCTTCACCGAGGAAGGCGGGGGAACAGATCACGACGATGTCTTTGTGTACTACTTCGACAAACAAGACGGCTCGATGGATTTCCTCTCCTACCTCTACCACGTTAACGAAACCGGGATGCGTTTTCGCGAAGCGTATAACCCGCGACGTATAGGCGAAATCCTGGTGCAGGACTACATCAATTTTGCGCCCACTGATTCCACGCTGGCCGTGACGGACGAGAATCTACTATCTCTTGATAAATTATACGAAGAAGGCAAGCTGACCGAATTCTCGCGGATCGAGAACAAGAACTTCAAGACGGGTAAAAATTGAAAAGGTACTTCGGTCATATCATAGGATTGGGAATTTTGCTGACGGCGCTTTCTTCGCGCGGACAAGAAGCCAAACCTACGTTCTGGCAAAAGTTAAACCCTGATTCGCTGGTCAACCGACCGCTGCACGTGCTGCCGCTGCCGGTTTTCCGTACGAGTCCCGAGACAGGCTTTCAAGCCGGGATATCGCTGGACTATTTTTTCAATGCCGACACGCTGACGACCACCCGCAATTCTTACGCCTGGATTCAGGCCTTATACAGTACCCGCCGCCAATTGGTGGTGGAGCCCGCCTGGCAGATTTTCACCAAAGACGAGAAGTACTTTTTCCGAGGTAAGGGTGGCTACGTCATATTCTCTGAAAATTTCTGGGGCGTGGGAAATCAGACGCTCGCCGAAGAAGACTACCTCAGCGCCAGCTACAACCGCGCGTATTTTCAGGGCGAATTTTATCGAAAAACCAGGGATAAGTTTTTTGTCGGTATCACCTCCTATTTCAGCGACGTGCGGAATATAAAGTTTTCGGAAGCAGAGCGCGTGGGCGAAGTCGATGCTTTTCTGGGGGGCGAGGCCAACCGCATCGTGGGCATTGGGCCAAGTATACTCTGGGACTACCGCAACGATGCGTTTAGTCCCACGCGAGGATGGTACGCCAATGCCTACTACCGCCAGCACTTCGCCGGGCTGGGTAGTACCTTTAACTACCGCGAGCAGTTCCTGGATATTAGGAAGTACTTTCCGCTAGGTGCCAAAAATCTCATCGCCGTGCAGGGCATCGGACAATTCACGCAGGGTGAAGTACCTTTCCATGACTTGCCGCGCCTGGGTGGTTTCACCATCATGCGCGGGTACACGTCGGGGCGTTTTCGGGACCGACAACTTTGGTCGGCCCAAACGGAGTACCGGCGCAATCTGGGGCGGTTTCTGGTGGCGGCGGCTTTCGTGAGCGCCGGAGGCATTGCGCCCGAAATCAAGGACTTCTCGGCCTCAACTACCCGCTTTGGTGGCGGCGCGGGGTTGAGGATTCTGATCAACCGGCAAATGAACCTCTACACCCGGTTCGACTTCGCCGTTACTTCCGACCGCACGACGGGCTTTTACTTCCGAATCTTCGACGCGTTTTAAGTACTCTCAGGTACCGTTCCTATAAATTCCCTTTCCGCATTTCGGATACCGCGCGGTCGACGGCGCGGGCCGTGATGGCCATGTAGGTCAGTGAGGGGTTTTGCGTAGCGGTGGATACCATGCATCCGCCATCGGTCACGAAAACATTGGACACGGCGTGGAGCTGATTCCATTTATTGAGCATCGAAGTCTTAGGATCGTGGCCCATGCGGATACCACCCATTTCGTTTTTTCCGTAAGCTCTTTGGCCGCCCAGCCGCCGCTGATGCCGGTGCCGATGACGATGGCATCGTATTGAACGGGCTTTTTTAGGTACGCAGGTACCTCCAAAGAATCCTCGGCAACTACTTTATCGAGAAATGACATGGAATGTAAAGTTTTTTTTGAACAAACATCAGAGACAATAGAACGCCAAAAACTACTTTCCCTTTGCCTCCAACTCTTTAATCTTCGCCCGTTGCGCGTCATTGACGGTCGGGTAGGTAATATTCAACTGCTCAAGGTACGTTTTGTACTTGCCGGGTTCGTAGTAAAACTTCTCCATCGCCGGCTTGAACTCGGCCATTATTTCTTTGTTCAAATACGTGGCCGGGAAATCCTTCGGGCCTACGAGTGGCGTGTATTGCAGATCTTTCGTTTGCTCATCGCGGTAGTACGACCAAGCCTTTCTAAGTACTTCTGGCTTGGTGAGCAGGTCGATCAGCGTCATAGCCTCGACTTTGGCCCCCGCCACGATGCCCTTGTGGGCGATGGGCGTCGCCATTGAAATGGCGTTGGACCAGTGGTGGCCGGGTAGGTTGGGAATATTGGACGGGTACCTGAGTACCACCGTCGGCAACGCCCACGAAATGTCGGCGATGTCGTCGGAGCCGCCGCCCATCGAGCGCATGATTTGGCCCCCCATCGACGCCACGGGCATATCGGCGGGCAGGCCGATGGTGTCGAGCTTCATGTCCAGGCCTTCGATTTTGCTGGCTTCCATCTCGATTTGCGTCGCTTTGGCCAGGAGTTGGTCGTTGGCATCCCAGGTAGGCAGCCCTACCTTCTTGATGTTGTCGTACATCGTTTCGGCGATGGGTTGGTTGAAGTGTCCCGGCCAGGCTGACCCCAGTACTTCGTAGGTAAATTTCGTGTCGGTCATCAGCGCGGCGCCTTCGGCCATCTTCATACCGATGTCGTAGAGTTTCTTGATCTTGGGATAACTACGATCGCGGAAGTAGTACCACACCGAGGCCATGGAAGGTACCACGTTGGGTTGATCGCCGCCGTCAGGAATCACGTAGTGGGAGCGTTGCGTGAGTTCGAGGTGCTCGCGGCGGAAGTTCCAGCCCACGTTCATCAGTTCCACGGCGTCCAGCGCGCTTTTGCCGCGCCAGGGCGCCCCCGCCGCGTGGGCGGCCTGTCCTTCGAATTTGAACTTCACCGAAATCAAACCATTATTTCCCGAATCGCCGTAGCCGACGCTCATGTTACTGGCGACGTGGGTAAAAATGCAAGCGTCCACGTCTTTGAAGTACCCGTCGCGCACGAAGTAGGCCTTTGCGCCGACCAGTTCCTCGGCCACGCCGGGCCACAGCATCAGGGTTCCGGGAATCTTGTCGCGCTCCATGATTTTCTTGACCGCCAGGGCCGAGATGATGTTGAGGGCCTGGCCCGAATTGTGCCCTTCGCCGTGGCCGGGTGCGCCCGCCACCAGCGGGTCGTGGTAGGCTACGCCGGGTTTTTGGCTGGCCTTAGGAATGCAGTCCACATCGGAGCCGAGGGCGATCACGGGCTTGCTGCTGCCCCAGGTAGCAATCCAGGCCGTGGGCATGTCGGCAATGCCGCGCTGTATTGTGAAGCCCTCCTTTTCCAGGAGCGCGGTCAGGTACTTTGCCGATTCTTCTTCCTGAAAACCCAGTTCAGCAAAACTGAACAGCATGTCGTTGATTTCCTGACCGAGTTTGGCGTTTTGCTCCACGCTCAGCACGACTTCCTGTTTTAATTTTTCGGCAGGATCAGCCGGACCTTTCTTAGCGTTACGTTTTGATTGGGCGGTGGCAAGGTTGGCGGTAAAGGCCAGCAGCACGAGCAGTAGCGGGAGTAGTGTTTTTTTCATACAAAAAGTTTTTTTTGTAAAAAGGGTAGGCAATGATTTAAGCGCTTTAAATTGGATATTTTATTTTAAATAACAATTCAATTTAAATCTAATCCTGAAAATAACTAACTGATTAACAGAAAAATACAAAACTGTCGGTGCTCGGTTGTCAACTGTCGGGCGACTTTCGTATTTTTGCCCGATTCTTTGTCCTGCCGCTTCCGGCTTTTATCCTTTAAATTGAAACCCCTTACATGAACAAAATCAAAGTTGCCAATCCAGTCGTCGAACTCGACGGCGATGAAATGACCCGCATTATCTGGAAATTCATTAAGGACAAGCTCATCCTCCCCTACCTCGAACTCGACATAAAATACTATGACCTCGGCATCGAATACCGCGACGAAACCGACGACCAGGTGACCGTCGACGCCGCCAACGCCATCAAGCAATACGGCGTGGGTATCAAGTGCGCCACCATCACACCCGACGAAGACCGCGTGGAAGAATTCGGCTTGAAGCAAATGTGGCGCTCGCCCAACGGTACCATTCGCAACATCCTGGACGGCACCGTGTTTCGTGAGCCGATCGTGATGAGCAACGTGCCGCGCCTCGTCACGACCTGGACCGACCCGATCATCGTCGGTCGGCATGCCTTTGGCGATCAGTACCGCGCCACCGATTTTGTGGTACCCGGTAAGGGAAAGTTGACGATGAAATTTGAAGGCGAAGACGGTACCACGCAGGAATTCACGATTTTCGACTTTCCCGGTGGCGGTGTAGCCATGGGTATGTACAACCTCGACGACTCGATCAAGGGATTCGCGCGGGCGTGCCTGAACATGGGGTTGCAGAAAGGCTGGCCCGTGTACCTGTCGACCAAGAACACCATCATGAAGAAGTACGACGGACGTTTCAAGGATTTGTTCCAGGAGATTTTCGACGCGGAGTTCAAAGAGAAATTCGCCGAAGCGGGCATCGTGTACGAGCACCGGCTGATCGACGATATGGTAGCCTCGGCCCTCAAATGGAGCGGCAAGTTTGTGTGGGCCTGTAAAAACTACGACGGCGATGTACAGTCCGACTCGGTCGCGCAGGGCTTTGGCTCGCTGGGCCTGATGACGTCGGTACTTGTAACGCCAGATGGCGGCACGATGGAGGCCGAAGCCGCCCACGGTACCGTGACGCGCCACTACCGCCAGCACCAGCAGGGCAAGCCGACCAGCACCAACCCGATCGCCTCGATCTTCGCCTGGACGCGCGGCCTGGCCTTCCGGGGTAAGCTCGACGACAACCAGGAGCTCATCAAGTTTGCCGATACGCTGGAGCAAGTATGCATCGACACCGTTGAGAGCGGTAAGATGACCAAGGACCTCGCCCTCATCATCCACGGTGATAAGCTCACGAAGGATCATTACCTCAACACAGAGGATTTCCTGGAAGCCATTAACGAGAATTTGCAGAAGGAACTGGCGTAGAGCCTGATCTTGGCCTTGTGAGGCAAATGCCGCTGACCTCTCACGAGGTCAGCGGCATTTTTTATGGCAATGATTGTCCATTGCCTTAACCCGAAATCAGCAACTTCATCCCGGCTCTGATGCTATTGCTCTTCATGTTGTTAGCATGTTTGATCTTGTCGACCGTGAGGCCGTAGCGTTGTGAGATTGTCCAGAGCGTGTCGCCGCGCTGCACGGTGTGGTAGCGCGCCTTCGCACTTGGTGATTTTGGCTGGGTTTGGCTGGCGGCCAGTGTTTTCAACGGCACGGCCTTGGCGGGAAGCTTTACTTTAAGTTTCTGACCCAATAGGATTTTACCGCTCGATAAGTCGTTCCATATTTTCAATTCTTCGATGCTTACTTTGTACTGGCGCGCAAGTACCGTCAGGTTATCGCCCCGGCGCACGGTATGCGTAACGGGACGCGCCGTGATCTGGGGCTTGGTCGTCATGGCGATTTTAATTTCTGGCTCGTCTGCCTCGCTTTCTTCGTCCGCGTCAGCTACCAGGGTCTCCGTAGTACCTTCCGTGATCTTAGCCGTTTCGACAGTGGTCTTATCGGCCGAAGCTACCCGCGTGTCAGGCTTGGGAGCGATGCGTACCTGACGGACAATGGTAAGTCGCTGGCCGCGCAATAGGCGGCTGCTTCGCATTTTGTTCCAACGCCTTATTTCATTGATACTCACTCCGTAGCGGCGCGCTATCGACGTGAGCGTCTCGCCGCTCCTGACCTTATGCCGGACATTGCGCGCCACGTAATCGCCGCCCTCCTCTTCGAGTGAAGCCATCATTACGCCCGATGTCGGACGTTTGGAAGCCGAATCGAGTATAGCGAGCTGGTCGGGTCCCATGATCGCAAATTTTTGCGCGGGTACTTTCAGCAAAAAATTACGGGTGTAGTCGGGAAGCACGGTATTAATAATCTGAGGGTTGAGCCGCTGAATCTCTTCCATGGTCACACCACTTAACGAAGCGAAGGTGGCCAGATTGAGGTACCCGTCTACCTTGATAACGTCCGTGACGGTAGGGTACATGATGTCTTGCGGCACGATGCCGTGGTCTTCTCCGTAGTGCATCATGTACATGATGGCCACAAACTGAGGCACATACCCACGCGTCTGCTTGGGCAAACCCTCATACACCGACCAGAAGGTACTCCCCCCTGTGCGGCGCATGGCGCGCTTTACGTTGCCGGGACCGCAATTGTAGGAGGCAAGGGCCATTTCCCAATCGCCAAAAATATTGTAGAGCTGACGAAGATACCGGCAGGCGGCGTCGGTCGACTTTTCAGGATCGAAGCGCTCATCGAAATAGGAGTCCTGCTTCAGCCCAAACTCCCGGCCCGTAGCGCGCATGAACTGCCAAAGCCCACCCGCCCCGGCGTAGGAAATAATGCGGGGATTGAGCCCCGACTCGATCATCGACAGGTACTTGATCTCGTCGGGCATGTTGTACTTCGCCAGCATCTTTTCATAGATCGGGAAGTACAGACCCTTTTGCTCCATCATCCGGCGCGTGAAGTCGGGCTTGGTGTAGATGAAGTACTCGACAAATTTGTGTGATTCTTTATTATAGACCAGCGGGAGTTTCTGCTGCATCGTCGCGAAGCGTTGGCGCACGAGCTCAGGAGGTACCAGGTTGCCCGGCATTTCTACTTCGGGCAGGATATCAGTCGCAAGGCCAACGGTGTCGGTTTCGTAATCCTCTTCCTGCACGGGTAGCTGTTGCAAAGGCACGGCCAGCGCGGGCATGGCGTACATACTCAGGGCGACTACCGCCAGGCTTATCACTCGCTTCACGATTTGCATAAGGAAAGGGGAGGTTTAGGAATTAGAAAAGAGATGTGAAACGTCAGCGAGCGCGTCAGAGACGACGATCAAGTTTTGTGCAAAAAACACTGAATTAACGATTCAAAAGGTACTAATCAGAGCTTTTTACAGCAAAATTCTACTGTCCGGTGGGCAAAGATACTTCGTTTTCCTTTTCACGAATCACGCTTTCGAGGTACCCTGAAAAAGTCAAAAGCGAAACTTCTTCAAAGGCTCGGGTCATGATTTGTATGCCGATGGGCAGTCCGTTTTCATCCTGACCGTTGGGAATCGAGATGGCCGGAGCGCCCGCTACGTTGGCCTGTACCGTAAAAATATCGGCCAGGTACATCTGCAACGGATCATCCATTTTATCACCAAGCCGGAAAGCCGTCGTCGGCGTCGTGGACGAAACCAGGAAATCGTAGCGGCTCAGCACCGATTCGGTTTCCTGGCGGATCAAATTTCTAACGCGTTGCGCTTTGGTATAGTATGCATCGTAATAATTCGCGCTCAGCACGAAAGTACCCAGCAAAATCCGGCGGCGCACCTCCGCGCCGAATCCCTCAGTGCGCGATTTCTTGTACAACGTTTCCAGATTGGTCGCTTTCGCGCTCCGGTGTCCGTAGCGCACGCCATCGAAGCGGGCCAGGTTAGAGCTCGCCTCGGCAGTCGTGAGTACGTAGTAAGTAGGCAAAGCGTGTTTTAGCAGTGGCAAATCGACCGCCTCCACCGTGTGGCCCGCCTTGCGCAAAGCTTCCAGGGCGGCTTCGGTTCGTTGCCGGATGGCAGGCTGCACCGCCTCGCTTTCCACGGATTCGCGGAGGTACCCAATTCTAAGCGGTCGGCCTTCGGGAGCAGAATTGTGCTTGAATTCTTTTGAATAGGCCGGTACTTCTTTCTTCGAAGCAGTACTATCGTAGTCGTCCGGCCCGGCCATAATTTCGAGCAGCAGCGCGGCGTCCTCCACACTTTTAGTGATGGGGCCGATGCAGTCGAACGAAGAAGCATACGCGATCAGGCCCCAGCGCGACACCCGGCCGTAGGTCGGTTTCAAACCTACCACCCCACAAAAAGCGGCGGGCTGCCGCACCGAGCCGCCCGTATCACTGCCCAGCGAAGCGTGGCAAAGGCCCGCCTGCACAGCCACGGCCGAGCCCCCCGACGACCCGCCGGGTACCCGCGAGGGATCGGCGGCATTGCGCGCCGGGCCGAAGTACGAACTTTCGTTGGAGGAGCCCATCGCGAACTCGTCACAATTTTGCCGACCGATGATGATGGCGTCCTCGTCAAGCAGCCGTTGCACGGCGGTGGCCGTGAAGGGCGACTTGTATTGGTCGAGTATTCGACTACCTGCCTGCACCCCGTGGTCGGCGTAGCAGAGTA
Source organism: uncultured Cytophagales bacterium (assembly GCA_963803495.1). Classification (GTDB taxonomy): domain Bacteria; phylum Bacteroidota; class Bacteroidia; order Cytophagales; family Spirosomataceae; genus Persicitalea. The sequence goes on along the minus strand of CAWDMP010000002.1, from coordinate 3,018,636 downwards.
CATCTTTTATACCTAGTACCAATCCGGCAAGTCGTCCGGCGGATTTTTGCGCCAGGCGCTGATCCAGTTCCGCCGCTTTCAGGCGGGCCTCGTCGGCGTACACTTCTACAAAAGCACCGAGGGCTTTTTGGGCGTCAATGCGCTCGAGGTAGTGGGCTATGAGCGCCGTGCAGGTGATTTCTCCTGTCCGCAAGTCGTGCTGGAGGTCAGCGAGCGTCAGGTAGTTTTTCAAGAGAAGAAAAATTGAGGTGGAGCTAACAAAAAAACCAGAGCCATTTTGGGACAGGCTGTTGCCAGGCTAACCCAAATTGGCTCCGGTAGGAAACGACGTCACACTGAGTGTTCTCAGAATTTAGTCGAAGTAGAAGAGGAAGTCGACGAAGTCGTCGATGAATCCTCCATTCCTTTCTCGATATTTTCTTTTACGTCCTTCGTGGCATTCTTGAATTCGTTAATGCCCTGACCCAGGCCGCGCATCAGCTCAGGAATTTTCTTGGCTCCGAAGAAAAGCAGAACAAACAAGGCTACGAGAAATATTTCCTGGCCGCCTAGTCCCATGATTGCGAAAATTGATGAAAGTTCCATATTGATTGATCGTTATTTATGAATACAAATTTAAAAATTCTTTACTACCAAACAAAAATACCGACGATTCTACCCGATGTTGATGACTTTAGTTTGCTTTTCCCACGCACTAAACTCGTCCAGGTCCTTACTGACCGCCGTAAAGAGCCAGGCAATCAGTGCCAAATCATCGGCCATACCCACGACGGGCAGAAAATCAGGGATAAAGTCGATGGGTGATACGAAGTAGATCAATACCCCTACGATCGACAAGAGACTCTTCCAGGGTAGCTTGCGGTACTCACCCGAAGCGTAGGCGCGGATCAACCGCACCAAAAGCTGAATCTTGCCCTGTGCCTCGGCCATCCCCTCCTTGAACCCACCTTCCCGGCTCTTATTAAGTACCTGCTTGGCCAGGTTGAATAGTTTTGAGCTATTGGAGGCATAACGCCCGGCTTTACCAGTGGCTTTCCTAAAAAAAACGGACTTCAGTATCTGTGTAACGAGTGAACTATCGGCCATGGGGTGATTTGATAATAAAAGAAGCGGAGACCGGATTCATAACCGGAAAGCCGCTCAAAAAATTGCATCGGTTCCTGATAGCTAACAAAATCCTGCCAGCCGAACACAAGGATGGAAAGTCCGGCTCGTCGCCCCTTTTTGCATAAATATTTGCCCTTGAAGTAGGGTTTAACCGATAATGTACCCTAATTTTAGGCCGAAAATTATTCCCAAAGCTTTTTACCTAGATTACATTATGAAAATAACCGTCGTAGGCGCCGGGGCCGTTGGGGCCACCACCGCCGATAACATCATTCGCCGTCAGTTGGCCGAAGAAGTCGTTTTGCTGGACATCAAGGAAGGAATCGCCGAGGGCAAATGTTTGGACATGTACCAAACTGCCGCCTTGCTCGGCTTCAACACTAAGCCCATTGGCTCGACCAATGACTACGAAAAAACCAAGGGTTCCGATGTCGTCGTGATCACGTCCGGCATTCCGCGCAAGCCCGGCATGAGCCGTGAAGACCTGATCGGCATCAACGCGGGCATCGTGAAATCCGTTACCGAAAATATCCTGAAATATTCGCCCAAAGCGATCATCATCGTGGTGTCTAACCCGATGGATACCATGACCTACCTCGCGTTGCGCGAGTCGGGCCTGCCCAAGAAGCGCATCATCGGCATGGGCGGCGCGCTCGACAGCGCCCGCTTCAAAACCTACCTCGCTCTGGAAATGGACGTGTCGCCCAACGACATCCACGGTATGGTGATCGGCGGCCACGGCGACACGACGATGATTCCGCTTACCCGCCTGGCGACCTACAACGGCTTGCCCGTAAGCCGGTTCCTGTCGGCTGAGAAGCTCGAAAAAGTAGCCGCCGACACGATGGTCGGTGGCGCGACGCTCACTAAATTGATCGGTACTTCGGCTTGGTACGCACCCGGCGCGGCCGCCATGATGATGGTCGAGAGCGTGGTTCGCAACCAGAAGCGCATCGTGCCATGCAGCGTCATGCTCAACGGGGAGTACGGCCAAAAGGACATCTGCATTGGCGTACCCGTCGTGCTGGGACGCGGTGGCTGGGAGAAGATCATCAACATCCGCCTGAGTGACGCCGAGAAGGGTAAGTTCGCCAAGTCGGCCGATGCGGTTCGGAACATGAACGGTGCGCTGGATGCTTAGAAATTTTCAGCGTGTATTACAACGGGTGCGGTCATCGATTGGGCCGCATCCGTTTTCTTTTTAGGAGGAATGGCTTAACTTCGGGGGAAGTTTTTGATAATTAATAACCAAAGTGCAAAGCAGATGAGAGCCAAGTACGTCAATCCGTTCACGGACTTCGGATTCAAAAAGATTTTTGGAGAGGAGGCCAGCAAGCCTATGCTGATCGACTTTTTGAATGCACTCCTGCCTATTCAATCCAAAATCGTCGATCTTTTTTTCAAGAATTCCGAGCAAATGGGCCGAACGGATCTGGACAGAAAGGCTATTTATGACATCTATTGCGAGAGCGAGAAAGGCGAGAAATTCATCGTGGAGTTGCAACGCGCCAAGCAGAACTACTTTGTCGAACGTACTGTGTACTACTCCACTTTTCCCATTAGTGAACAAGCAGAAAAAGGTGATTGGAACTTCAAACTGAAAGCCGTCTACTGCGTTGGGATTCTTGATTTCACCTTCGATGACTACGAAACAGAGCCTGAGCGAAGCGAAGTGGTGCACACGATCAGGCTTAAGAACCAGCACGGAAAGGTTTTTTACGATAAGCTGACCTACATTTATCTTGAGATGCCCAATTTCGAGAAACCGGAGGAGGAACTGGAAACCCGATTGGATAAGTGGCTCTATTTCATCAAGTACCTTGAAGACTTTCAGAACATACCTGCGATGTTCAGGGACGAAGTCTTCACGCAAGCCTTCGAAAAAGCGGAGTTGGCTACTATGAATCGGGCCGAGCTGGATCGTTACGAAACCAGTTTGAAAGTTTTCCGTGATAACAAAAACACGTTCGACTACGCCAAAGAGACAGCCTTCAGCGAAGGTATGGCCGAAGGAATAGCTGCAGGTATAGCCGAAGGCATGGCCAAAGGTACGGCGGCAGGTAGAAAGGAGGGTGTAATCCAGGTGGCAAGAGCGCTCAGAGCAAGCGGCGTACCGTTGAACGTAATCTCCCAGACCGCCGGATTGACCGAATCCGAAATTTCCGAACTTTGAGACACGATCCCGCCCCCGTCAGAATTCGTATTTTTGGCGTTTAGTACTCGAACTAAAATAATTTTGGTATAGTTTAGAAGCCGTAAAATGACGGCACGGTTATTTTACAACCTATTGGCAATCAATTTTTTAAATAAAAAACAACCTCATTGCCCCTATGAGTGACGCCATTAAGCACGAGTGCGGTATTGCGCTGATTCGTCTGCGTAAGCCTTATCAACACTACATCGACAAGTATGAGACACCGCTCTACGCCGTCCACAAGATGTCGGTGATGATGCAGAAACAAGTCAACCGGGGGCAGGACGGGGCCGGGGTGGCCAATATCAAGATCGAGGTACCCGCCGGCAAGCGCTACATCAGCCGCTACCGCTCGGTAGAGCCGCAACCGGTGACGGATATTTTTCAGAAAATCCACAAGAAATTTAGAAAGGGTCTCAAAGACCACAAAAGCAAGGTCGACGATGCCAACTGGCTGCAGGAGAACCTGGCCTTTACCGGTGAGCTCTGGCTCGGGCACCTGCGCTATGGTACCTACGGCGGCAATGAGATCGAGAATTGCCAACCCATGCTACGCCAAAGCAACTGGCGAAGCCGCAACCTGGTCGTGGCGGGCAACTTCAACATGACCAATGTGGATGAGCTGTTCGGCAAGCTCGTCTCGCTGGGGCAGCATCCCAAGGAAAAAGTGGATACGGTGACGGTGATGGAGAAGATCGGCCACTTTCTGGACGAGGAAAATCAGCGCGTATTCGACCGCTTCAAGGGTATTTGGGATAACCCGACGCTGTCGGATATTATCGAGGAAAACATCGACTTGCAGCGCGTATTGGAGCGCTCGTGCCGCGATTTCGACGGCGGCTACGCGATGTGCGGCCTTACGGGCCATGGCGCGGCCTTCGTCATGCGCGATCCGGCGGGTATTCGTCCGGCCTACTACTACGCCGATGATGAGGTGGTGGTGGTCGCTTCCGAAAAGCAGGCTATTAAGGCGGCTTTCGATGTGGAGTATAGCCAAATCCAGGAAGTGACGCCGGGTAGTGCGCTGATTATCAACAAAGAAGGAGAGTACAACGAGATGGCGATTCTGCCGCAACTGCCCAAGCGGTCGTGCAGCTTCGAACGCATCTATTTCTCGCGTGGTACCGATCCCGATATTTACAACGAGCGCAAGGAATTGGGCAAATTGCTGATTCCGCAAATTTTGGAAGAGATCGACTACGATCTCGAGAACACGATATTTTCCTACATTCCCAATACCGCCGAAACATCGTTTTTCGGCATGATCGAGGGCCTGGAAGAGTACCTGGCCAAGAAGCGCAAGCGCGCGATTATGGAAGGTATTCTTTTTGAGGAAGAGCTCGACCGGGTACTCTCGTTCCGACCCCGGATCGAGAAGCTGGTGACCAAGGACGTCAAGTCACGCACGTTTATTACGGCCGACAATCTCCGCGACGACATGGTATCGAGCGTGTACGATACGACGTTCGAGGTAATACGCAAAGGCATAGACACGGTCGTCGTCATCGACGATTCTATCGTGCGCGGTACCACGCTTGAGAAAAGCATCTTGACCATGCTGGACGGCCTCGGCCCCAAGAAAATTGTGATCGTGTCGTCGGCCCCACAAATCCGCTTTCCGGACTGCTACGGCATCGATATGTCGCGGATGAAGGACTTTGTGGCCTTTCGGGCGATGATAAAATTGCTGGAAGAGCGCGGGCTGGATTTCATGCGCGAAGAAGTATACGCCCAATGCGTCGCTAACCTGGCGGCGGGCAATGCCTACGAGATCAACTACGCCAAGGTACTCTACGACATGTTCAGCGACGATGAGGTTTCGCAAAAAATCGCCGAGATTATCCGGCCGGAAAGCATGAAGGCCGACCTGTCTGTGATTTTCCAGACTGTTGACAACCTGCACAAAGCTTGTCCCAAGCACATCGGCGATTGGTACTTCACAGGCAACTACCCGACGCCCGGCGGCAACAAAGTCGTGAATAAAGCCTACGTCAACTACCACGAAGGCAAGCTGGTGCGGGCCTACTAAGGTTGGTTTGTAATCATCAGGGAAGCAAGAATCTGTGGCAGGATTCTTGCTTTTTTTATATTATGCCGCTTTCCTCGGCCCGAAACTTTCTTGAAGAATCAATATCGTTTCGCTAGATTCGTTAGAACACCGAGTACCCAAGAAGCTGTCGCCCAATGAATTTTAGTAAAATCCTCTTCTACCTGACTTTCGTAAGCCTGGCTGCTGCCTTGCCTGCATTGGCTCAAACCAGAAGGCAGCGGAAGGTAAATAAGGCAAATTACGAAGCCGCCAAAGCTAGGGAGGACTCGCTTAAAGCTTTGACACCCAACCAAATCGCAAAAACGAATTCTGACTCCCTCAGATTAGTAGATAGCACCCGGCTTGCGAAGGTTAAAGCCGATTCGATAGAATCGAGCAATCGCGCCCGGATCGCTAAGTTTAAAGCTGATTCGATTGAAGTGGAGAACCGAGCTCAGGTTGCCCGGATTAGGGCTGATTCAATTGAAACAGAAAACCGCACTCGGGTTGCGAAAGTTGAAGCTGACCATCCCAAAACCACAGAAGAACCGCAAACCACGAATGCTGGGTCGGCTCCCCCGAAAGGTGAGGATTTGTTTCCTCCAAAGAAAGATACGCCGAAAGTTGAAGAAAAACCGCGAATTGCCGAAGCGAAAAGCGATACGCTACAATTCAAGGACCGCTTACAGGCCGCAAAGATCAAATCAGATACGATCAGCGGCAAAATCAAGAAAGCCACCGGACTCGACGCCCAGTTACCCGCGCTGAATCCGACCGCGAACCTTTCGCTACCGGGCGGCAAAGGCAAATCGACGAGCTTGTCTTCGCTGTTGGGAGAGACGATCCCGGACCTGGGTCTGAAAGCGAAGGAGTTCAAAAGTAAGCGCTCGGAGCGTCGGCGTCGTGCCAAGAAAGGGCGCCTCGCCAAGGTGCAGTACCAGGGTATCCCGATGCAAAAAATTCAGGTAAAATTCGGTAGTGGCGATCGGGCCACGATCGAGGAGTTCCATATTTTGAAGGAACCTAAGCCGATTAGCCCCTACATTCGTGACATCAGCTGGTACGATCTCAAGGCTAAAAAGCGGAGCGGGTCGGTCATTAAAGACAAAGACCGCGCCTATCCGTTGCACGGCCCTTATAAGAAATACAAGGCGGGAGAGCTACTTGAAGAAGGCTTCTACTACATGGGTACTAAGGACGGTCGTTGGGTGCGCTACGACAACGATTACAACCTGCTCGACAAGTCGCATTGGTACCGCGGTTTTCCGGCCGAGTCGCGCATTACCTTTTATGATTCAGCCCACACCAAAATCAAGGAAGTACTGCCCATTCAGTTTGAGGACGTGGATGGCGACTACTTTCAGTTCTACGATGAGGGGCAGCTCATGACGTTTGGGCGCTACGACGGCGGCGAAAAAGTAGGCCGCTGGGTGGAGTACTACCAGTACCGCCGCCAGCGCAAGAAGGAAGTCCAGTACCGAAAAACCCGCTGGGACGAGAATTTTGAGCCTTTTGTAATTCGCGAGTGGGACGATCAGGGCAAGCTCATCTACGACCAAAAAGACGATCCCCGCACCTCCGCCGAAGTAGAAGATCCCAAGTAGTATTTCAAAATTTATCGTGCAGGCCCGTGAGTACTCGGTCGACTTCCTTGCGGATTTCGGCGGTGGGGCGCACAAAGTTGTTGTTCATAAAACTGAAATACAGCAGCTTACCTTTTTTGGTAGTAAGGTACCCGCTTAGGCAGTACACGTTGGTCAGGCTGCCGCTCTTGGCGTGGATAAACGCCTCCTTCCCTTTGAACATATTTCTGATCGTACCCGTCTTTCCCCCCGAGGGCAAAATATTGAACAGCCTTTCCTGCGGGATTTTTTGATAAATCTTGCCCAATAAAGCCACGATGCTGCGCGGTGTAAACTGATTGTAGCGCGACAACCCCGAGCCGTCGCGCCAGATCGCGCGGTCGGGCAAATCGGCTAACAGATTTTCGTGGGCATGATCAATGGCGGCTTTGGTGTCGAGCGGCAGGCCGTTGGCGGCGGCGTAGAGTAGCATGGTCTGCTCGGCCATCATGTTGTCGCTGACCTGCATCAGCCGCGTGTACAACGAATCGAACGGAATGCTATTGACTGTCTTGTAGTCTCCTTCCAAAGAATCCGTCGTGAAAGAAACCTCCTTTCGCAAAGCACAGGACAATAGCCGCACCGTGAGCGAATCGGAAGTAATGACCGGAACATCCTGCTCCAATCCGGTGGGCAGGGCGTAGCGCGAGCGCCGAAAGTGGTTGCGGAAGCGGTCACGCACCAGGCCCGCTACCGTAGTATCGAGGTCGAGCGAATCCTGCCAAAACTCCGGCTCCACCCGCACGTAAAGTCCCGACGGACTAGTGAAGCGGGCGATGTTGCCATAAATCGGCAGTGCCGAGCGCTCAGCCTGGTAGTAGTCGCCGTAGTCGTCCCACGACCAGCCGGGTCCGTAGATTGGATTTTGGGTATTAGCACCCGAGTACACCAATTTTTCGGGACGATTTTTCAGGAAATCCAATACAGCGCTCGTTGGCAAATCGGGGTGCAACAGCGATGGATCGCCTGTGCCCCGAAAAGTCAGGACGCCGTCACGGATTTGGTACTGTAGGCCCGGAATCGAATCACCCAGCGACGAAAGCGCGGCGTAGAAGCTGAAAAGCTTGGTGTTGGAAGCGGGCGTAAAGTAATGATCGTCCTGGTAGGCGGCCAGGGTTTTGGCTTTTTCGGGGTCGTAGACCGAGATGCCTACGTGGTGTTGCGTCAACACAGGCGAAGTCTTTATTTCTTTATTGATGTAGCGGGAGACGGAGCAGCCGGAGAGGAGTAGGGGAAGAATAAGGTACTTGAAAAGAAACTTTTGCATAATTCAGAGTACAGTGCTTTTAAATTTATTTAGAGGCATTTTGTCATTTTTAGAATTAATAATGTCCTTTCATCGACTCGACTAAAATCATCTCATCGCTCACTCGATAAATCACCCTATGTTCTCGATTAATTCGCCTAGACCAAGATCCAGAAAGTTGGTGTTTAAGCGGTTCGGGTTTTCCGATATCCTGAAAGGGCGTTTCCTGAATAGAGCGAAGTAGTTCAGTTGTCCGGTTTTGAATTTTAGAATTGCCGATTTTCTTCCAGTAAGCCAGATCCTCCTTGGACTTATCAGAAAAGGCTATTTTTCTGTTCATTTCCAGAGATTTTCTAGGGTAATAACCTCGAGATTCCCTTGCTCGAATTGCTTACGGCTCTCCTGGATTTTTTCTACAAACTCAGGGTCGTACGGTTTTTCTTCCGTTTCAAAAGGAATTTTTAAGGCCCGCGCCACTGCTTTGAGTGCTTCTAATTTTTCGAGATTATCTGGTCGTAGTATCAGCGTTTCCATACTCTTCAGACTTAATGATAAAACATAAAGTTAGTGCTTCTTTTTAAGTGGTGCAATTCAACTGTTGTACTTTTTCATTCAATAGTAAGGTATTTGTGTGGTGTTGAGTTTACAGGTACAACCTACCTTTGCTATCACGGGCGAGCCACCCGTACCATTAACCGCCGTATCACATTTTTAAAAACCAATGACCGACCTCCTTCCCATCCTGAAAAACTACTACGGCTACGACGCCTTTCGGCCCGTGCAGGAGGAAGCGATGCAGGCGGTGCTGGCTGGGCGCGATACGCTGGTGCTGTTGCCGACGGGCGGCGGGAAATCGCTGTGTTTTCAGGTACCTACGCTGTCGCGGGAAGGGATTTGCATTGTGGTGACGCCGCTAGTGGCGCTGATGAAAGACCAGGTGGAGCAGCTTAAAAAGCGGCAGATTCCAGCGGCGGCGATTCACGCGGGCATGAGCCGCCGCGAGATCGACGTGACGCTCGACAATTGCATCCACGGCAATCTGCGGTTTTTATACGTGTCGCCCGAGCGGCTGCGTACTGAGATTATGATCGAGCGCACCAAGCAGATGAACGTTTCGCTGCTGGCCGTGGACGAGGCGCATTGCATTTCGGCCTGGGGCTATAATTTCCGGCCGGCGTATCTGCTCATCGCGGAGTTCCGGGACCTGCTGCCCGGCGTACCGCTCGTGGCACTGACGGCCTCGGCCACGGCGGAGGTGCAGGCGGATATTATTGAAAAGCTCGAGATGAAAAACGAGCGGGTGTTTCGGCAATCGTTTGCCCGCGCCAATCTCTCCTACTCGACTTTCTACGAAGAAAATAAGGAGCGTAAACTCCTGCAAATCCTGACCAACGTACCCGGCACGGCCATCGTGTACGTGCGTACCCGCAAGCGCACCCAACAGATGGCCGAGTGGCTTGTGCGGCACAAAATCCGGGCCGACTACTACCACGCGGGCGTCCCTTACCCCGACCGCACCGCGAAGCAAACCGCCTGGCAGCAGGGCAAAATCCGCGTGGTGGTGGCCACCAATGCCTTCGGGATGGGTATCGACAAGGCCGACGTCCGCACAGTGGTTCACCTCGACCTACCCGCCAGCCTGGAAGCCTACTACCAGGAAGCGGGCCGGGCCGGGCGCGATGGACAAAAAGCCTACGCCGTGGCGCTCTACAATCACCACGATACCGACGAGCTCAGTCGGGCCGTCGAGCGCAAGTACCCATCCATCGCGACGCTGCGGCGGGTGTACCAAGCGTTGGCCAACTACTTCAAACTGGCCGTCGGCGGCGGGCAGTACGTGGGGTATAGTCTGGACATGCACGAGTTCATCAACACCTTCGGCCTGCCGCTTTCGGAAACGCATTTTGCGCTCAAACTCCTCGAAGAAGAAGGTTTCCTGCAGCTAAACGAAACCTTTGGCGATACGGCGAAGCTGCATTTTCTGGTGGACAACCGACAATTGTACGATTTCCAGATTCGTAACTCCGAGCAGGACGCTTTTCTGAAACTCTTGCTTCGTCTTTACGGCGGCGAGTTGTTTTCGGAGTACGTTCGGGTGTCGGAGGGCGAGATCGGCCGCGCGTTTTATGCTCCATCGACCGAGGTGAAGCAGCGGCTGCAGTTTTTGCAGGAACATGGCATCATCGACTTCGAACCTCGCCGCGATAAGCCCCAACTCACCTACCTCACGCCCCGCTACGACGCCGACCAACTGCCGCTCAACGTGTATGAAATCGATAAGAAAAAGGACCGCGATCAGCGCAAAGTAGCTGCCGTGGTCCACTACGCCCAGCACCCCACCCAATGCCGCACGCTGCTGCTACTCGACTACTTCGACGAGCACGACGGTACCCCCTGTGGCGTGTGCGACAACTGTTTGAAGCGCCAGAAAGCCGAAGCCGCGCCGCGTGATAATAGCCGACTTTCGGAAAGTCTGTTGCAGTACCTGCGCGACAATGGACCTATTTCCCCACGTGCGCTGAGCGACGCTTTTGGCGCTGTACCCGAGCGGCAATTTTTGGAGGCTATTCGGGATTTAGTATCTCGCGAGATAACGATTTATAATGGTGAAGGGATGCTAGTTTTGGGTGAAGCATAGTAGCAAAACAGTATGTAGCGCGCGTTGCAAACAGCATCCACTGCGGCGCGCATTCCGCGGGTTCGCGTCACAGACGCAAACCAGTCAGCAAACCTAACGCCTAATAACCTAATACCTAACAACCTCCTTCACAACCGCTTCACGCTAATCCACAAATCCGTATTCCGCCCCTTATCATCACTGCACGAGATTTTGACGCGGCCCGGCGGCGGGCTGAAAAATACGGCTTCGGTCGGGCTGCTTTTGCGGTAAAGTTGGTCGTTTATGTACCAAAAAACTTCGTCCACGTTGTTGGCGGCCTGGCAACTGAGCATGATTTGTTGGGGCTCGTCGGTGCGGACGTAGTACTCGCTGCCCGCGTTGGGACTCACGACCAGCGGCGCGCCGTCGCGGAATACCCGTTCACAGGTCGGGTTGTGCGGCGGTTCCTTTTCGTAGGGAAGCTTTCTTGATTCGTAGTAAGCGATCAATTCGGGCGCGAGGTTGGGCACCGGACGCCGCACGTAATCGGCGTTGGGAAGACAGTACGGGCAATACGTGATCTCATTTTTTTGATTGGTAAAAACCCATTTCCGGTGCGTGCAGCGGCGGTAGGGCGACACGCCCATGAGGTGGTAGTCCACGATTTTGTGGGTGCAGAATTCAGACGGAATATCGCCGCTCGCCGCGCATACCTTGCGGAGTGCTACCGCGTCGGGAAGTCGGTACCAGCCTTTGGGCGAATTATAATCGAGCGAATTGAAGATAGAAAACAGCAACGGCGTGGCGGTTTCGGCCCCGCTGAGCTCGGGTACGCCCTGTCCTGAGAAGTTACCGACCCATACGCCCACCGTGTAGCGGCGGTTGTAGCCCACGCTCCAGGCATCGCGGCGACCGTAGGACGTACCGGTTTTCCAGGCGATGCGTGGCAGGTGATAGGTGTTATCGAAATTGGTGGGCAGGTCGGGTCGGGTCACTTGCGTGAGTACTTCGGTGATCAGAAAAGCCGCGCCGGGCGACACGATTTCGCCGCCTTCGTCTTTGTTTTTCCTGGCTAAAACTACGCGGCGAACCAAGCCGTAACGCCCGCATCCGTCCCGCGTGGGCGAAGCCCGCGAAGAGTCTCGTCACTTCTTCGAGCGTCACACCGCACCCGCCCAGATATCATCGACAACCCCAAATTCTTTGGCCTGCTTGCGGACAGTCTGGAAACCTGCTTTTTTGAGCTGGTCCACCAGCACGGGGGTACCGACTTCCTGCAAAATCTTGACCGCCGGGACATTGAGTGAATTGGCCAGCGCAAATTCCACCGTCACCGGACCGTTGAATCGCTGGTCGAAATTCTCGGGCTCGTAGCCGCCGAAGTTGGTGGGTACATCGTTCAGCATGGTTTTGGGTGTAATTAATCCCTTGTCGAAAGCCGTGGCGTAGAGCAGCGGTTTCAGGGTACTACCCGGCGAGCGCACCGCCCGCACGCCATCGACCTGTCCGCCGTCATAGGGATTGGCAAAATCCGCCGAGCCGACGTAAGCCAGCACGTCGCCGCTCTCGTTGTCGACCACAAGTACCGCCGCGTTATGAATGTTGCGACCGCGTAATCGGTTGATGTAGTTTTTGACCAAATCCTCGGCCTGCCGCTGCTTTTGGGGTTGTATGGCTGTGTGAATCGTCGGCTGGTCGGGAAACTCCGCTTTTAGCCGCAAAGCCAAATGCGGAATCTCGCGTGGCGCGGCGCGGCGGCGGACGTCCAGCGGTTCGCGCAAAGCGTCTTCGATCAACGCTTTTTCAAATAAGTTTTCTGTCTCGAAACGCCGTAACCACACATTACGAGCGGCAATCAGATTAGCGCTCCGGGTATCGGGCCGCAAACTCGACGGCCGGTTAGGTACGATGCTCAGCGCCGTGATTTCGGCCAGACTCAGCAGTTGGGGCGGCTTGCCGAAGTACAGCAGCGAGGCGGCTTTGATGCCCTCGATGTTGCCGCCGTAGGGTACCAGGTTGAGGTACAATTGCAGGATTTCGTTTTTGGAATAATGCAGTTCCAGCTGCACCGCCCGCACGATTTCGATTAGTTTGCTTCCGTACGTCCGCTCGCGCGGATGCAGCAGCCGCACGACCTGCATCGTGATGGTCGACGCGCCCGAAGTACGTCGACCGGTAAGCAGATTGCGTACCGCCGCCCGGCCCAGCGACAGCGGATTGACGCCCGGATGCCAGTTAAAATAGCGGTCTTCTTTGTGGATGAGCGTCTTGCGAAGTAGCGGCGTAATCTCGGTGACTTCGGTTTGCAACCGCCATTTGTCATCTTTGCTCAGAAAAGCGTGTATTACCGTTCCGTCGGCGGCCAGAACTTGGGTAGAGTAAGGCACTTGCGGATGAAAAGGGAAAAGCGCGTCGAGCAGCAAAGCCGCCACCAATACCGCCAGGCTGATTTTCAGCCAGCGCGGAAATTTTAGTTTTTTGAAATAAGTAAAGACCTCTTCGTACAAGGCTGTTATTGAAAACTTCGGTAATTGAATACACCAGCAAATTTATGTAAATCAACTATCACTCATAACACGTTCTTATTCAAGTAAACGAAAAACCTAACAACCTAATACCTAACTACCTAACACCTAACACCTAACATCTAAATATTATCCTTATCTTTACCTCCCCAAAACAAAACGACCAAATCCCATGGCAACCGACCTGAAAAATCCCCTGCCCAGCCTGGATGTCTGGGAAGACGACGTGCTGAAGCGCTACCCCGAGCCCGCTACCAAAGCCAAAGAAGACTACCGCAACTACGACGAGCCGGGCCGCGACACCGTGCGTGAATTCTACCGCCTCAACCATACCTACCAAACCTACGATTTCGTGCTTGAAAAAGAGCGCGAGTACCTCAAATTCAACAAAAAGGAAATGCCGATTTGGGAAGCGTTCGATTTCCTGAACACGCTCGTCGACGACTCCGACCCTGACACCAACCTCGACCAGTGGCAGCACTTGCTGCAAACGTCCGAGGCCATCCGCGCCGACGGCCATCCCGATTGGTTTGTGTTGGTGGGCCTGATGCACGACATGGGCAAGGTGCTTTGCCTGTTTGGCGAGCCGCAATGGGCCGTGGTCGGCGATACCTTTCCGGTCGGTTGCGCACACTCCGACAAGATCGTGTACCCTGAGTATTTCGACGCCAATCCCGACGCGCACGACGCGCGCTACAATACCAAATACGGCGTCTACGAGCCGAATTGTGGCTTGAAGAATGTCCATATGTCGTGGGGCCACGACGAGTACGTGTACCAAATGACCAAGCATGGCATGCCCGAGGAGGGTCAGTATATGCTACGCTACCACTCGTTCTACGCCCAGCACCGCGAGCACGCCTACGAGCATTTGCTCGACGACCACGACCGCGCGATGTTCCAATGGGTTGATAAATTCAATCCGTACGATTTGTACTCCAAAGTACCTACTCCGCCCGATTGGAACCAGCTCCGCCCCTACTACGAGGATTTGGTGGCGAAGTACTTACCGGGTTCGCTGAAATTCTAGTTTCCCGGAATTTTCCTATTTTTGGCCGCTTTTTCAGTTCCAGGCATTCTGCTTTGGCTGGGAAAGCGGTCTTTCTTTTTATAAACAAAACTCCGCTTCTGCCTTATGCTGGCTGTGTCCATTGTTGGCTATCTCGTTCTGAATCTGGGAATTGGCTTTTGGGCATCGCGGCGGGTGAAAACTACTCAGGATTTTGTGCTGGCCGGGCGGCGGCTCCCGCTGGTACTGGCGGCATCGGCGACTTTCGCCACTTGGTTCGGCTCCGAGACGATCCTGGGCGCGCCCGCCGAGTTCCTAAAAAATGGCGTACTGGGCGTCATCGAAGATCCGTTCGGGGCGGCGCTATGTTTGTTTTTGGTGGGCATTTTCTTTGCCCGGCCTTTTTACAAGATGAACATCATCACGTTTTGCGACTACTACCGCATTCGCTACGGGCGGAGCGCGGAATTGCTATCGGCGCTGCTCATCATTCCGTCCTATTTTAGCTGGATCGCCGCCCAGCTTTTAGCGATGGGAATCGTGCTGCAAGTCGTGTTGGGCTGGTCGCTTACTGAGTGCATCTTGCTGAGCTCGATAGTCGTGATTCTGTACACGATTTGGGGTGGCATGTGGTCCATTTCGGTGACGGATTTCCTGCAAACTATCATGATTATCGCCGGACTTCTATTCGTGGCGTACATCCTTTACCAAAAAACCGGTGGCCTTGCTCGAATCACCGAGCGGCTACCCGACGGCTTCTTTCGCGCTTATCCCGAACCCACTTTCAAAGCTTCGGTGGTGTACTTTGCCGCCTGGATCACGATCGGGCTGGGGTCCATCCCACAACAAGACGTTTTTCAGCGCGTGATGTCGGCGCGCTCGGCCACTACGGCGGTGCGGGCGACGCTGATCTCGTCGCTGATGTACCTCACCGTGGCGCTCATCCCGCTCTTCATTGCGCTGTGCGGGCATTTGCTCTATCCCGAATTGGAGGGTAAAAGCGGGCAGATGATCATTCCGCAAATGGTGCTGCTGCACACGGCACTACCGCTGCAAATTCTCTTTTTCGGGGCGCTGGTGTCGGCAATTTTGAGTACCACAAGCAGTGCCATCATGGCCCCGGCGGCGGTATTGGGCGAAAACGTCGTCAAGTTCTTCAAGCCCGATCTCAGCGACAAAAGTCTGCTGCTCGTGATCCGCGTCGGCATTGTCGTGATCACGGCTATTTGTATTTTCATGGCTACCACGCGCGAAAGCATTTTCGAGTTGGTCGCCGAGTCGTCGGCGTTCAGCCTGGTATCGCTGTTTGTGCCGCTGGCGGCGGGGTTTTACTGGAAGCGCGCCAACACGACAGGTTGTCTGCTGGCGATGGTGGCCGGGTTGACTGTTTGGCTGCTATGTATTAGGCTGGAAACGGAGTACCCGCCGTTGATCTATGGATTGCTAGCGAGCTTGGCAGGAATGGTGGGCGGAGTGGTCTGGGGTAGAGACGCGATATATCGCGTCTAAGCGAACGAATCAGCGTTTATTTCATCCCGAATTTTGAATCGCCTATTTGTCCGCGGGCTGGCGCGGGCTGAGACGCGATAAATCGCGTCTCTACAAACCTGAAAATTTACTACGTTCGTTAACCTGTTTCGTCATTTCTATTTCTGGATGATTGTAGACTTGCTCCCTATCGCTTTTTAGAGAAAACGATCCTCATGAAAAATGAAAACAACGCTACTACACGCCGTAATTTTATGAAAACTTCCGTCGGCCTGGCGGCTGCTGTCGCCTTTCGTGAGTCGGGCCGCCCCGCTGAATTTTTTCAAGGTACTACTTCCGTATCCCTGCCTGATCCTGCCAAAAGTATTATCGGTCAATATGGTCCCTGGGCCGCCGGATTACGACCCAAGCTACCCAAGCTGTCGCTTCGTGCCCATCGAAACAAAAACCTGAGTACCTGGCGCAAAGAAGCGAGAGCCAAAGTACAGGAACTAACCGCTGCCCCGTCCATGGGCGCGGTACCGAAAGTAACGGTAGAGAAAAAGTACGTGCACGACGGGCTGGAAATCGAAGAACTTTCGTGGCAACTACCTTACGGACGTCCTACTAAAGCTGTTTTTCTCATACCCGTTGGTGCCAAGAAACCGCTGCCCGCCGTGCTGGGCCTGCACGACCACGGCGGCAACAAGTACGTCGGTTGGGAGAAAATCGTCGAGACTAGCGATAACCCCGACCCGCTGATGACCAGGCACCGCGAACAGTACTACGAAGGTCGCGCCTGGGCCAATGAACTCGCCAAGCGCGGGTTCGCGGTACTGGTGCACGACACGTTTGTGTTTGGTAGCCGCCGGGTGCATTACGACGATGTCGACGGCATCACCTGGGGCCTGAACTACACCGAAAAGAAAAACGAAGCGGACGCGCTCGACACCCCTGAGGAAATCGCGGAGTACAACCAATGGGCATCCAACCACGAGCATATCATGTCCAAGTCGCTCTTCTGCGCCGGAACTACCTGGCCGGGCGTCACGCTGGCGGAGGATCAAATGGCGCTCACCATCCTGGGCCAACGTCCCGACGTCGACCCTGAACGCATGGGGTGCTCGGGACTATCGGGCGGTGGATTGCGGACAGTGTACCTCGGCGGACTGGATCAGCGCATCAAGTGCGCCGTACCCGTGGGTTTCATGTCGACTTGGAATGACTTTTTGCTCAATAAATCGTTCACCCACACCTGGATGCTCTACACGCCGCTGTTGTCCAACTACCTGGAATTCCCCGAAATCATGGGTCTCCGCGCCCCGCTACCCACACTGGTCCTCAGCAATCGGCAGGATGGGCTTTTCACGCTATCCGAAATGCAAAAAAGCGACAAGATACTGGGGGAAGTTTACCAGATCGCCAAAGCTCCCGACGCCTACAAAACCAATTTCCACGACGGTCCGCACAAATTCGATAAGGCCATGCAGGAAGAGGCGTTTGGGTGGTTTGAACGGTGGTTGGTGTAGAGACAAGGCATGCCTTGTCTCTACCAATTCGGCACCACCACACTACCCTGCTCCGTCATCTCTATTTTTAGGTGATTTTGGATTTCCTGTTGCAGCTCCTCGACGTGCGAGATGACGCCGACGATGCGGTTTTCGCGGCGGAGCGATTGCAGGGTCTCGAATACCTCGTGCAGCGAATCCTTGTCGAGCGAGCCGAAGCCTTCGTCCAGGAAGAAGAAGTTGTGCAGCGCGTGCGATTGGTTGTGGATTTGGTCGGCCAAAGCCAGAGCCAACGACAGCGCGACCTGGAATTTCTGTCCGCCCGAAAGCGTCTTGACGGCGCGGGTGCGGCCTTCGTTGAGCAGGTCGCGGACCTGGAAATCGTACTCGGCCGGGCGCGGCTCGTAGAGTTCGAGTTGCAACTGGTGGCGCGTCATTTTATGGAAGCGCGCATTGGCTTGGTTGCACAGATTCTGCAAATGCATCGCCGACACGTAGCTCACAAAGCCGCTAGCCTTGAACAATTTGGTCAAGCGTGTCGATATCGCCGGCGCGAACGTCGAGCTTGTCTTTTTCCTTCCGCAAATCACCCTGTTGCGCCAAATCTTGCTCCTGCTTGCTAACCTGATTCGCCAAGCCGCCTTCTTCCTTACGCAACTCGTTAAGACGATCGGTTTTCTCTTCCAGATCGACGCGGAGTTTTTGGTGGATTTCGGCGTCGTAGCGCAACCCGTCGGTTTTCTCTTCCAGCGATTTCAGCGACGCGCGGGCGGTGTTCAGCGCCAGACGGTAGGTTTCTATCTGCTTTTGCTCGGCCGCAATGTCCAGTTCCGATTGGAGCATCGCCACGATCTCGCTTTCGTCGGCAAAGTCGGAGGAAGCAATGTCTTTATCCAGATTGTCTTTCAACTCCCGCAACGCCTCGGCTTGCTGTTGGGTGTTGGTTTTTAAAGACGTAATCTCGCCCGAAAGAATGTTCTGCTGGTCGGCAAGTACCTGGATTTGCTTCGTCAGCCGCTCGTAATCGTCGGTAAGTTTCTGGTACGCGGTATTTTGGGCGTGGATGCGGTACTTGATTTGCTCAGCGGTTTGACTGGCAAATTCCGCCACGTCCAGTTGCGTGATTTGCTTTTGGTAGGTATCGATCTCGGCGGATTTAGCCGCCAGTTTTTGCTCGATGGTATCCAACGCGGGCTTTATTTTGTCATTTAGCAGAGTCGCGTGCTTCGCCGAGTTCGCGGTCCTTCTTTTTATAATCCGATTCCAGCTTTTGAATTTCCGCTTGCTGCTGCCGGGCTTTCTGAAAAGCCTGCTGTACCGTTTTTTCATCGTCTTTGGCAAAATCGGTCCACACAAAAGCAGCATCGTGCTGAGTCAAAGCCGTCTTGTTTTCGTCCCACTTTTCGCGGATGCTTTTCTTCTGTTTTTCGTAAAAATCAAACTCTTTTTCCAACCCGCTTAGTTGGTCTTTCAAGCTGATCGTAAGCGTACTTCCGTTTCGCGGAGTTTTTTCTGTTTATGCTCAAAGGCCTTCAACTCATTGTGCAGCGCATTGGCGCCACCCATTACCTGGGGTGATGCACCGAGCCACAAAGCGGACAAGGCGCACCGGGCTGCAAGTCGCTGGCGTACTGCCGGAGTTCACGTTGGGTTTTGAGTTGCAAAATCTGCTTTTCCAAGTTCGGCATACTGGCCGACGAAGTGTCTGCTTTCTCCCGGTCGAGTCGTCTCGCGAAGTTGGGCGGGAGGCGCATCGGCAGCTTCGGGGCCAAAGGTTTCGTTAAAGGGCGGATCGAGTAACAGATCGATCTTGCGCATTTCGAGTTTTTCCTCGTCGTTCGCTACCGCATTGGCGTCCTTTTTCAGGATTTCTTTCGTCGACAGCAGTGTCTTCTTGGTCGAGAACCACTCGGCCACCTTCGTCACGACTTCCAAGTCCACCCGCTCGGCCTTCGCCTTGATCCAGCGATTTCTCTAACTCACTTTTTTGCTGAGTAAGTTGGCCGACGATGTCTTTATTCTGGACGAAAGCCGTTCGGCCACGCTTCTGGTCCTCCTGCAACTTAGCCCGCTCTTCTCGGGTCTGCGCCAGAGTAAGTACCAGCGCCAATTCTTCCGCTTCCTTTTTTCAGGGCATCGCGCTTGGCGTAGTCCGGTGCGATGGCGTCCAGCTTTTTATGCTCCCCGGCGATCTGCTGCTGCCGCTGCGGCCGCTGACCTTCTCCTTTTCCTGCAAGGTACCCTGGTCACGCGCCAGCGCTTTCTCTTGAATATGCTTTTGATTCAAGACGATCTTGAACGTGTTGCGGCACGATTGGTAGCGGTCCAGCCGCTTGGCGCGGGCGCTGAAATCGGGCTCCTGCGTGGCGAGTCCGGCAATGCTCTGTTCGGCCGTTTTTTTCTCGGCGAAGAGCGTGCGTAACGTTTCGAGTTGTTTGTCGTTCTCGGCCAGCTCCTTCACCACGCCCTCGTTTTGCCTGATGAGCAGCTGGGCGTTTTTCAAATCGTGCTTCGACTGCGCCAACGACTCAGGCGTGGTTTGGCCGAGTTGGCTCAGCTGACCTTTGAGACCTTCGAGTTGGTTGTCGTTGCGATTTTTCAGGATCTTGACCTTATCAGCCAGGTCGTAGCGGTTGAGCTGAAAAATCTCATTCATCATCCGCGTGCGCTGCGCCTGCGGCAGGTCCAGAAAATCCTGAAACTTTCCCTGCGGAATGATGATCGTGCGCTTGAAGTTGTCGTAACTCAACCCGATGATTTTTTCGGCGGCATCGCTCACTTCGATCGGCGCCCAGTCTTCCATCGTATCGAGCCATTGGTAGGCGTTGCGCTCGAAGGTGTTGACCTTGTCGAACTGCTTGCCATTGCGCCGCCCCTTCACCGTGAAGCGGTACCGCTCCCCTTCGGCTCCCGCGCGGCACACGTAGTCGATCAGCAGCGTGTCCGACCTCAGGTTCATCATGTTGTAGTTGCGGTCGTCGCCCGATTTATTGAGGCGATCCGTCTCGCCGTAGAGCGCGTACGTGATCGCTTCCAAAATAGACGATTTGCCGCTGCCCACTTTCCCGAAAATACCAAAAATGGCCGTCTCAGTCAGCTTGGAGAAGTCGATCTCCTGGGTTTTTTTGTAGGAATATAGTCCTTGGATGGTGAGGCTTACGGGAATCAAATTAGTTAGAAAGGTAAAGGGCGGGATATAGTTAGTGTTTCACTCACAATTTTGTTACATAGAAAAGTAACCACTATCAAGATTACAAATAGGAAATAGTGGTTACTTTTCATACAAGTTCTGTCCACCCAATTTGATACTGTAACCAGCGCACATGGACACTCCGTAGCTGTACGAAGCATCATATGTAGTTGGTTGTGTGTAATACACAGGGGAATTTGTAAGGCACGCATACAAACACATAGCTAAGGATATAGGTTTGGGACCATATGGTGCCATCAAAACACTATTTCCATCTGCTATAATTTTTATAGAATCAAAGTTTTCAGATACATTAGATGCGTCGATGCGGATTATGTTCTTATGATCTATTTTTGGTTCAATTTGCATGCTTTCAATAAACTTCCACGTCCGTTGAAAAAATGGTGAACCAGGGGGAAAAGGAAAGATTAAATATGATGTTAAATCACTAAATCGATCTCGCAAAAGATTTGGTAATCCAAGAGGCATAAAACCTAATCCTATAATGGCTTTATCGTAATCTTTATCAGGATCATCGTTGTCAAACATAGGAATATGAGCCCAGTCCATAGGGTTCTCGGAAAGACTACTGGAGCTATAATGAAGTGGTGTAGAATAGGTAACGATCAAGTTCTTCGCTAATTCATTATTTAACAGCACTTTAACGATTGGGAAAAAGAACCGTTTTGGGAAAGAGCTGATGTCCAGTATTATGTTCCCGTTACAAGAGTCAAGAAAAGTTGAAATACTGGTGAAAACATCATTGATTGGACACAAGAGCTTATGTTGTTCCAGTGTGGAGACAGTGAAAATCTGATCTATTTCAAATTTATGTTTACTCCTAAGAGAAATGTGAGTCTGAGAATCGACAGGATCAATTATTTCTAAAAAGGTTACACTAGATAGAATATTTTTTGATTTCAATATTTTCAGAGACTCTAAACATCTGGATTCAGTTGATAGACATCCGTAAAAATGATACTCTCTATGCTCTAATCTACTAGTTAGCCACGACAACTCTCCCCAAGGACGATAAATAGCATCGATATTATTCATCAAATAATTTTGTTTGTATTCCTTTAATCTGAGAAGTTAGTTCAGAAGTTTTGGGCGCTAAATAGGTACTGTTTTCTAACTGTTTTACCGAATAGTTATACCAGTAGATAACTTCTTCTATTGACGCGTAGTAAGGTTCTTTTGTATGAATTGCAGGAATTCTAAAATAAGGTGAAAGCATTGGATTCAAATACCACTTTACTCGTTTCCTTTTGTTTTTACTTTTGGTGGTGTGATTTCTAGCTTGCAAATCGCCATAATCAGAAGCCTCTTTTAAAAACTTATCAACCTCTAAATATTTACCTTCACTATATGTCTCCAATGAAAATCCATTTCTTCCAGGATAAGATAAATTCTTATCTTCCGTGAGCCATTTATGAAACATGGTGCCAATAAAAGTGATAAATAACATACGGTCGTACCCACCTCTTACAGAGGAAATCTTTTTAAACCAAATAGCACTAGCATGTAAAATACCTAATGTCTGTATTTTAGGGCTAATATTTATAGGCAAATTTGAAATCTTTCCACTACTTTGATCGCGCATCCAAACTTCCCAAATTTGCTGACATAGATTAAGAAAGGCTAATATGTTACCTCCACTTAAATTAAGTATATCTCGCTTGCCATCCCAAATTAGTTGTTGGCCATTACGTGATGCTACCTGAATCAATGCCTGATCTATCCGTTCCTTTTTCCAGTATTTTTTCTTCTTATCATTCCAGATGGGCAAATCCTGTAAATGATCTAAGCTTTCTTCACCCTTCTGACGAATCCAAGCTTCACCCAACCTAGCTGAAAGTGGAGACGATTTCAGAATTTTAGTTAAATACTGTTTAGTTTCATCGGACCATGAATCATCAAAGTGAAGCACATTGCCTCTATCATTAGGCACGTATCTTATTGCTCTCTCTTCTGGTGAAAGACTAGCTCCGAACACTCTCGTAAGCAAATCACTGTTAGCTTTATCAGCCGGAAGATTAAAGTGCGATAGCCTTTTCCTGAATATATCCTCTGCAAATTTCGGGAACAAATAAGTTGAAACATCTTCTGGTCGTTTCAAAACATCATCAATAGATATTTCTAAATAATTCCTGTCTAGCTCCAATCTAGCTGTTGTTCCAAATATAACGTGTTCATCATCATCCCATGCGAACGGCCGTGTGCCTACTCGGTACGAAACAGTAGCGTCTCTAGAAGCCAAAAGCTTGTTTATGACGGACCTGAAGGCTTTGCCTGACCCTTCAACTGTATCATCAAGCCATGAAAGCTCCTCATATTGATCTATTCGTATGAATACTTGAACATCACTCTTCAATATTTGAGTCTCCCTAAGTAGTTTTACTGTGCTTAGGATAGGAATCCCGATAGCTGTTTTGCTATTAACAATATCTTCTGGTAGAACATTGATATTAAAGTGTAGGTAACTTCTATATGTTACAATCCTACTTTTAAATTTTCTTAATAAATCTGAATATGAATTCACATCGTCCAAATATCCAAACCAACAATCTTCCTGTTTTAATAATAAAGCGAATTCATCTAGAGCGTCAGAGGAGTAGTTAATACCGATTTCGCTTCCCAGTTCAGAATGAAGGTCTTCTATAGACTGCAAAATATCTCTGACTATCCAAAAGTTAACAAAGTCCGCAAAGTACACAGTGAGTTCATTCAATTCGCTTATAGTTTGCGGTGATCTTTGGCCAAAATCAGCTACACTACTTCGAATTAAGTTAATACCTGCGCCAACGTATCTATTCAGTTTATAAGGTACTGGAAATGGGACATTCCTTCTCTTATATGCTAACCTGATTGTGGAATCTAGCAGGCTTAGCATCATTGTTTTTCCAGTACCAGGCAAACCTTTTAATATAACGTTTCCAGGTTTGAATAATGGTGCAGCATGGTCTATAAGTACATTGCTGAACAAATCAACAAAGGAATTTGCTTCGAATGACTCTGTTACATATAGCTCATGAAAAGGGTTGGATTTATCGATCATAATTTAATCTCGAAAGTGTCTTTTGAAAAGTGGAAACCATGTATTTGATTCTGCATAGATGATTGGCAACGAGTTGTTTGGAGTGTTCGTGTACATAACTACCAGTGAACCAGTATCTTTATAACCATACATGCCAATACTTCTCATCTTCGTTGATGTACCTATCACTATTGGAAAGACAGTTTTTATCATTTGAATAGTTGGAATTAATTCTGGTTGCTCAGGAATTCTTTCTTCATTTATTAATTCGTTTTCTGATATTTGTATAACTGAGCTTAGGTCGATATTTTCATTATGATGACACAATTTGGACAACTTATCTATCCCAATTGGACAAATGATTAGAGGGCAAATTAAGAGTTTAATGCTAATGTCTTCCTCACCAAGAATATCAACAATTTGATTGGCAAACTTTATAACCGATTCAGATTGTGTCCCACTACCTACAAAATCTTCTAATAATACAATGTACTTTACATTACTTGATCGTATATAATTTGATATTTTCTCTAAATCCCCAAATTTTTTTAACGATCTCCAATCTGGCCGAAAAGTATGCTTGGAGCTGATATTATTTAAATGATAAAATTGATTTATACGAAAACTATCAGTAATTGGACAGAACCATGTTTCGTTTATTGCATTTGAGAGTAGCAGATTATAATCTTCTGTTTCAAAATTAGATACGACGCACTCAACTAGCCAATTTTTTATGTTCGAACTAAAAACAGTTTTGTATAAACAATTGAATTCTTCTCTGCCTATATAAAATATTTTAGGAACTAGTTTAAGCAGTAATTTTTGAAATGTTTCTTCTTTTACATTATCTAGCCACAAATTTAGTCTATCGTTGAATCTAATTTGAGAATTTAACGCTGGCTCAAAATCATAATACAAATAGTCTTCCAAGAACCTTAATTCTCTTTCTATTGATAAATAATCTTCTCCATTCCTTTCAATTGACCATCCCGTTATTTTATCGATATAATTCTGTTTATTGTTCATTTAAAATTTTATCTCTAATAATTTCAGCTATAACTTTTGACATAGGTGGTGGTACAGCATTACCAATCATTTTAAATTTTTGCTCAATCGTTCCAAAGAAAAGGAAATCATCTTTAAATCCTTGTATTCTAGCTGCCTCTCTAACTGTGAATCCTCTATGCTCCTCTGGATGCAAAAAATATCTAGGATTCCCAAATCTCGTATCAACGGTCATCGAACATTTGTCCCATTCCAGTCTTTTATATAGTCCATTATATGTATGAACTAAATCAAATTTTTTGTCTGTCTCTTTTAAATAACCCTTCTTTAATAGTGATCTTACAACCTCATCTACTTCGATTTCACTATGATTGTTAATTTCGAGTAGTGATAGGGGATCAGCATCACCAAAAGCCCTCTTTCTGATTCTTCTTCTAAGACTTTTTATTAAAACTAAGACATACTTTTCTCGATCGCTAACCTTCCCAAATATCTCTGGTATCTCCCATGTGTGAATTGAGTTTTCACCACCTCTCACGTTACATAACTTCTGTCCTGAGTCAATTCTTCTTATAATCTTGATTGTCTTTACATCTTTAATTTTGAAATATTCATTCTGATTTGGCACATCATCAATGTCACTAAGTACATCCCTCAAAGTTTTAGTCTTGACTAAATCAACTTCAAAATCCAGATCCTTATTTCCTATCCACGCGATCAGAAAAATCCTTTTTCTAATCTGAGCCATTCCAATATCAGACCCAAAACATTTCAAAAATTTAAAATTATAGTTTAATGATGCTAAATTATCCATTAAGATATCCCAGAATACCTTGTGTGATCCAGAAACCGATCCCATTACATTTTCAAACACTACAACCTTTGGAGAGTAGCGTCTAGCAATTTCTCCTCCAACTAACAGTAACTCATTTCGTGGGTCTTGTAGTTTTCTTTGCCCTACTGTCGAAAAACCCTGACATGGAGATCCAGAGATTAAAACATCTATTTTTTTCTTTTCCAATTCTGATGGTAAAGTACCACCACTTAAATCAAATGCATAAGTTTTGCCTTTCAAATTTTTTTTGTGTACGTTCAGAACGTTCGAATCATTGTCAATTGCTCCAATCGACTTGAATCCCGCTTCCTCAAATCCTAAATCAAATCCTCCACATCCAGAAAATAAGCTTAAATAGTTCAATATCAGTAATTTATGGTTCTACTTTACCTGCTTGATTGCACTTACGTATGCATACATAGTTCTTTTTGCCCCTAATATACTAGATGCTAATTGGTTTTATATTACATCCTACAATTAGTTAAAGCTTATATCGCATTTCACTTATCTGATTGGGGCGCCTCTATCTGAAATCATGAGTAAGATACTATTGATTCCTGTTTGTACTGAAGTCACAGTAATATTTTCAAATACATTTGAAGCCTTAACTCTCCTCTCCCTCATCCAGCGCCCGCACCTCCCGAAACAAATCCAGCAGCGAGTTGCCGGGTACTTGCCCCGCGCCGAGTTTGCTATTCTTAAAATAATCCACGAAAAGCTCCTCGATCGAAAGCTTCTCGGGGTCGACGCGGAGGCGTTCGGCGGCTTCGGCTTTGGCTTCTTTGGTGCGGATTTCGGGGATGATCGCCATCAGGGCCGGGTGGGCGTCCAGAAGGCGTTTCTTGTCGGCGGATTCGAGGTAGGTTTCGGTGACCATCGTGATTTGCACCAAGTCGTCGCGGTGTTGCTTCGAGCCAGGCGAGGGCCTCGTCCACGGTTTCGAACTTGCCCCGGTGGAGTTTCTTGCCTTGTTTGAGTTCGATGGGGCGGTAGCTGATGAGTCTTCCGGCTTCGGCTTCCAGCAGGACGACGTACTTGGTTTGGTTCGATTCCGAGAAGCTATACCCTAGCGGACTACTGGAATACACCACCGGGCAAGGTACCTTGTCCACGACCTGGTAGCGGTGCAGGTGGCCGAGGGCGGTGTAGTGGATTTGAGGGGGAATGTTTTCGGAGAAGACCGCTTGGGCGCCACCGATGTTGAGGATGGGCCGCTCGTCGTCGGGTTCTTCGGCCATCTCGCCGCCCTTGCGCATCATGTACAGGTGCGTCACGAGCAGGTTGAAGCCTGCGTCGTCGAGGTACTTTTCGGCCAGATCTTGCCAGTGGTGCTGCAAATGCAGCCGCATGGCTTCTTCGGTGTCTTCCAGGCCCAGAAACGTTTTGAGCCGCTGCTCGTTGGCGTAGGGCGTCAGCAGTACCCGGAGCGGAAAGTCGACCTTGGGTAGCTTTATTTCCACAAAACCCTGGTCCGCTTTCACCACTTCCACGCCCGCTTGGGTGCGGAAGGGCTTGACTTCCGCGTTGGGAAAGCCGACGAAAATGATGCCGCACGCCCGCGCCATGGCGTCGGGTACTTCGATGCGTTCGGGCGAGTCGTGGTTGCCCGCAATGGCGATGATCGCGCGGGTACCGTTGCCCGACAAGCAGTGCAAGGTACTGTACAGCAACTCCGTCGCTTCGGACGACGGACTGAAATTATCGAACAGATCGCCCGCGATCACGACGCAATCGACTTCCTCGCGGTCGGCGATTTGGCAGATTTCGTTCAGCACGAGTTTCTGCTCGTCCAGGCGCGGGTAGTGGTCCAGTTTCTTGCCAATATGCCAATCGGCGGTGTGGAGTATTTTCATTGTTTCAGCTTATTTTCAAGCAATACCACGCCCTTGTTCTCTTTTTTCCAGCGTTCCAGCATGGTTTCAGGCGTGGGGGTAAGGGCAAAATAGAAAGAACCCAGCAGCAAGTCGACGTCCCCGTCGCGGTCGATGTCGGCGGCGCTCATCGTGAGCCAACGACCGCGGTTGGCGTCGGGAAACGTGCGGGACGTAAATCGGTTGTTGCCCGTATTTTCAAGGTACACGAAACTCCGCACCGGGTCGAGCGCAAAGTCGGGAAAGAATGCGATGGCGGCGATGTCGAGATCACCGTCCTGATCGAAATCGCGGGCCAAGGCCTGCATGGCCCCGTCGAACGGAAAAAAGTACGTTTCCTCGAAAGTGTCGGTGCCTTTGTTTATAAAAATCCTGATGCCGTGGTAGGGCTTGAAAACGTAGGACTTGTCGCCGTTGTCGCCGTTGGCGTACAGGATATCCAATCTACCATCCCCGTTGAAATCGGCCAACTCGAACGAGGACGACCCGTGGACGGGCGGAAACCGCAACAGGATTTTCTTGGCAAAATTACCGTTGCCGCCGTTGAGGTACACGGCGATCTGCTCATCGCCCTGCGCGAAGAGTACCCACAGGTCCTTGCGTCCGTCGCCGTCGTAGTCTTCCCAGTAGGTCGTACGCGCGCCGGGGCGGTTTTCGATGATGTGCTGCGTCATCGAATCGGCCTCGGTGGCGGCGTACCAGGCGAGTTTGCCGGTGTAGTTGCCGTACTCACAGACGATCACGTCCTCACGGCCGTCTTCGTTCACATCGGCGTAAGTCGCTTGTACGGGCCGCTGCAAGCCGCCCACCACGCGGCGGCCGCGCCAGGTACCCCCGGCCTTACGGACCGACATCAGTGCGCCGTTGCTTTCGTCGTTCGGGTCCATGTAGCCCATGTTCAGCAGGTTGTACTTACCATCTTTTCTCGCTCGGAAATCTGAGAAGGGGCTATTGAAGGCAGCGAGTGAGTCGACCTTCCGCAGCTGCGCGTCCAGCATGATTATATCACCGGAACGTTGACTGGCCCAAATTTGCTGGCCATGAGGGTCGTAACGCACCGATGCCACCGTGGCGAGTACCGGGCTTTGGTTTTCTCTTACCAAAAAAGTATCGAGCGGCCGCAAGCTATCCCGTCTGGATCTGGGCAGGGTTTCCGGTGCCTTGTCCACAAAATACGCCACGATCGCCGCCCACTCGGCGTCATTTACTACGGGATTTTCGGGAAAAACTTTGAGTGCGTCAAGGCGGATTTGCTCGTCGTAGTTTTCGAAAAAGGCCGAATCGGACACCACTTTTGGCCGCCCCAGCCATTGCGCCATATAGGGTAACACACTTTCAGACCAGGTTTTTTTGTCAAGTAGCGCTGGTTCGGGAAACACATGGCAGCCCGCGCAGTACTGCCGCGCGAGTTGCTCGCCATCGGGTTGGCGAGCGGTGTCGCACGACCAGTAAGTCAGCGCTCCAACCGTCACCAAGGTAGTACTTAACCAGATTTTCCTCAATGAAATCACGCTTCGAGTAAGTTCTTGATCGCCGTAGTTACCTTACCAAACTCGAAACGCGCCAGTTCGTTAGCCATCCGCTGATTTATTTCGGGTAGATTAAGATTGCCAATACTACCTTCATGGGTGTGGTTGAGGTCGCGTGAGGGCTGGGGCCGGTCGGTGTCGTCGCCGAGCTCCTGCCCTACCTGCCGGTACGCGTCCCGGAACGGCACACCCTGCATCACCAATTCGTTGACGCGCTCCACACTGAATAGCAGGTCGTAGCGGCTTTCGTCCAGCAGGTTGGGCTTCACTTTCATGTTTTCCAGCATGAAGGCGGCGATGTCCAGGCAATCCAGCATTTCGTCGCAGGCGGGCATCAGGATTTCTTTCAGGAGTTGCATGTCGCGGTGGTAGCCCGAGGGTAGGTTGCTCAGTACCAGCGTCACTTCCATCGGCAGCGCTTTCAGGCGGTTGGTTTTAGCGCGGAGCAGCTCGGCCACGTCGGGGTTTTTCTTGTGCGGCATGATGCTGCTACCCGTCGTGAGGGCGTCGGGCAGGACGATGAAACCGAAGTTTTGGCTGTTGTACAGGCACACGTCCATCGCCAGGCGCGATATCGTGGCGGCCAGCGAAGCCAAGGCCGTGAGGGCGGCTTGCTCGGTGCGGCCCCGGCTCATTTGGGCGTAGACTACATTGTAGTGCAGGCCTTCGAAGCCCAGCAATTCGGTCGTCATCGTGCGGTTGAGCGGAAACGATGAGCCGTAGCCCGCGCCCGAGCCCAGCGGATTGCGGTTGGCGAGGCGGTAGGCGGCGTTAAGTTGAATCACATCGTCGATCAGCCCCTCGGCATAGGCCCCGAACCACAGCCCGAACGACGACGGCATCGCAATTTGCAGGTGCGTGTAGCCGGGCAGCAGGTCGTCCTTGTGCTGTTCGGCGCGGGATTGCAGTACGTCGAAAAGCTTGTCGGTTGCGCTCACCACCTGGGTCAGGCGGTCGCGGACGTAGAGTTTTAAATCCACCAGTACCTGATCGTTGCGCGAGCGGCCGCTGTGGATCTTCTTGCCGGTGTCGCCCAGGCGGCGGGTCAGCAGCAGCTCGACCTGGGAGTGTACATCCTCCACGCCGTCCTCGATCGTGAAAGTACCGGCTTGGGTATCTTGATAAATTGATTTTAGCTCTCTTTCTAAATCAGCTAACTCTTTCTTAGTGAGCAGGCCAATCGTAGCCAGCATTTGGGCGTGGGCAAGGTTGCCCAGTACATCGAACTCGGCCAGGTGCAGATCCAGTGCGCGGTCCTGGCCTACGGTGAAACGATCTATTTTTTCGGAGGTAACGGTATTATCTTTTTGCCAGAGTTTCAAAGTCGGGGGCGTTTTGGATTTGGTCGCGGAGACGGGCAAGCTGCCCGTACCACATGAAACCCAAAGTTCGTAAGGTTTTGGGGATAATCCGAAAATACGCAATTTCTCAAAAATGCTTACCTTTCCAGCCCAAAAATTCCGGTTCAGAAAGTACCTTCACTTCTATGTCAAGATTCGTCGCTCTCCTCGCTTTTGCCTTCCTGGCGCGCTGCGCGCCCGCGCAGCCCGTCACCAAGACCTTCACCGCCGAAAAAGAATTCACCAGCAGCTGTGAGGGCCCCGCCGTGGACGCCGATGGCAATATCTACGCCGTCAATTTCGCCCAGAATGGTACCATCGCGCAAGTCAGCCGCCGCGGACGGACGAGCTTTTTCATTACCCTGCCCAAAGGAAGTACCGGCAACGGCATCCGCTTTGGCGACGTCAATACCTTTTACATTGCCGACTACACGGGCCACAACGTCTTGAAGGCCAATCTTGAAACGCGCGACGTGACGGTATTCGCGCACGAGCCGCGCATGAATCAGCCCAACGACCTGGCCATCACGCGCTTGGGCCACATTTTTTGCTCCGATCCCAATTGGAAGGAAGGTACCGGCCAAGTGTGGCACGTTGCTCCTGATGGTACCACCCGGCTGGTAGCGAACGACATGGGCACGACCAATGGCATCGAGGTGAGCCCCGACGAGCGGACGCTCTACGTCGGTGAGAGCGTGCAGCGCAACGTGTGGGCCTTCGACCTGGCACCCGACGGTACCCTCAGCAGCAAACGACTGCTGATCCAATTTCCCGACGGCGGCATGGACGGGATGCGTTGCGCTACCAACGGCAACCTCTACGTTACGCGCCACGGCAAGGGTGAGGTGGCCGTCGTGTCGCCGCAGGGAAAGGTCGTGAAGACGATTACGACCATTGGCCAGAAGGTTTCGAACATCTGTTTTGGGGGCAGGAACGGCAAGACTTGCTACATCACCTTGCAAGATCGCGGCTGTCTCGAAACGTTCAAGTCCAAGTCGCCCGGCCGCGAGTGGGTCATGATGAAGGAATTTACCAAAAAACGCTGACCTACCTGATCTCCCCGCCATGCGCTCGCCCGTAGATTTGCCCAAAACTTCTCGTAGTTTTCGTTTTGCCGTGCAGGGCGTCATCGACCTTTTTCGCTTTGAGAATAACGCCCGTTTTCACCTGATTGCCGCGGTTCTGGCGATCGCAGCGGGCTTTTTCTTTCAGCTCTCGACTACCGAATGGGCGCTGGTTGTCATCCTGATCGGGTTGGTATGGGCGGCCGAGGCTTTCAATACTGCGCTGGAAAAGCTGGCCGATGCCGTGTCGGCGGAGTACCATCCGCTCATCAAAGCGACCAAGGACCTGGCCGCCGGGGGGGTGTTGATTATCGCGATTGCGGCGGTGGTCGTGGGGGGGATTATTTTCCTGCCTAAGTTTGTGGCGTTGTTTTGAGTTTTACGAAACATTGCGCCTCTCCGAGGCTACAACTAATACCAGCAATCACTACTTTACTCTACAAACATTTGGCCTCTCCGAGGCCTTTCGTTAAAAACGGAAGAATGGGTGGTCAAATACGAAAAAACCAGATGATAAAAACTTTCTCAAAATGATAATTTCAGGCCGCTTCATAAGGCTGTGCTCTTTGGTTTTTATGACCATGATAAGCAGCGTACAAGTCGCCGCGGCGCAACAAAATCCAGACGCCCGGTACATGACCGACCTCTACGACCGCGTCACGATATACCCGATGGGGCCCGGCCGCTATGTGAAGCACGACACGCTGTACTCGAGCCTGGGGGCAATGCGGAACGAGTTTGCCCTTTCCGAGGGGGCGCTCAAACTCTACGTGCGTTCGCAACGCAACCGCAACATCGCACTGGTACTTTCGCTGGGCCTGACGGTGATGCCCACCCGCACGGCCGCGACGCTCAACAAACCCTTTTACCAACGACCACTCTTTTACGCCGCGCTGGGATTAGGTTTTGTTTCGGGCCTTTTCAACGCCAAAGCCAACACCCAACTCAACCAGGCTACGTGGATCTACAACCGCGACGCGCTCATTCGTAGCCAGTACTACGACCCGCTGCCCCGGTAATAAAAAAGCCCGGTCCGCATAGGGCGAACCGGGCTTCGAAAAGTTGCCAAGTACCTTTACTTCTGGTACTTGATGGGTACTTCAAAACCCTCTTTGTCCCACTGAAAGCTCAGCTTTTTATCGTTGGAGGCATCGAACATCAGCTTCTCAGCCGAGTTCTTGTACTTCTTGGCGGGTACGGTCACTTCGGCCACGTTTTTATCCTTCACTTTATCGTAGTTGAAAGCGCCCCACTGCTTCATTTCGGGGTTCAGGATGACGGTCCAATTCTTCTCACCGGGGATGCTGTACAGCGAGTAGGTACCTGCCTTCACCGGCTTGTCGCCGAACATGACATCTTTCTTGAACGTGATTTCGGTGGCCTGGTTGGCACCCGTGCGCCATACCTTGCCGTAGGGCTCGAGGCTACCGCTGCCTTCTTTGCCAAAAATCACTCGATCCTTTTTGGAAGGTTGGCTGTACTTCACGCTCATGTTGTTACCATCGGCGGTCATCATAGGGCTGGGCTTGGCCTCCTGCGCCATCACGACGGTCACGGCCAGCAAGATCATGGCAAAAAATAATAGGGTCTTTTTCATGGTACTCTGTTTTTGGTTTTATAAACTGTGTATCGGGTTAGGAAACGTTGATCTGACCCTAAAAAGTTGTTTTGAAGCCTTGGAACCACGATGTACTGCGTCGGTATTTCTATTTTTTGTAAATTTGAAAGACTGGATCAACCCCCATTTATGACCGAACGCAATCCATTTTTCAGGACCCCCATCGAGGCCTTAAAAGGCGTCGGTCCCAAGTGGGCGGAGCTGCTCAAAAAAGAACTGAACATCCACACCTACGGCGACCTGCTGCAACACTATCCGTTCCGGCACGAGGACCGCTCGCAGTTTCATCGCGTCAACGAACTCACCGAGCTACTCCCCGGCGCGCAAGTCAAAGGTCGGTTGAAAGATTGGCAGATAGCCGGTGAAGGGTTCAAGAAGCGCCTCGTCGCGACATTCACCGATGGTACCGGGGTGTTGGAACTGGTGTGGTTTCATGGCATCACGTGGTTTGAGAAAAGCCTGCGCCGCAATGCCGACTACATTGTGTACGGCAAGCCCGCCGAGTTCAACGGCAAGTACAGCATCACGCACCCCGACATCGAGCTACTTAGCGCCGAAAACGCTAACGGCGGCCCGATGCAGGCGATTTACCCCCTCACCGAAACCCTCCGCAAGCGCCGACTCGACAGCCGCGCCATTGCCAAAATGGTGCGCAATCTGCTGGATATGGCGACGCCGCACATCCGCGAAACATTGCCCGAGGCACTTATCGTCCAGTACCGGCTCATCTCCAAGGCCGAGGCAATATGGACGTATTCACGTACCGCCCTCAGCGGTGCACCTGCATCAGGCCACGCGACGGCTCAAATTTGAAGAGCTGTTTTACAATCAGTTGCGGCTCATCAAGAGCAAGATCCTGCAAAAAAACGAGTTTCCGGGGCAGGTTTTCGATCAGGTACATCTGGTGACGCAATTCTACGACGAGCACCTGCCCTTTGACCTAACCAATGCCCAGAAGAAGGTACTGCGCGAGATTCACCAGGACTTTCAGTCGGGCAAGCAGATGAACCGGTTGTTGCAGGGCGATGTGGGTTCGGGCAAAACGATCGTGGCCTTCATCGCGATGTTGATGGCGATCGACAACGGCGCTCAGGCCTGCCTGATGGCGCCCACCGAGATTCTGGCCGACCAGCATTATCAGGGCCTGAAAGTATACGCCGACGCGATGGGCGTCGGGATCGGTAAGTTGACGGGCTCTTCCAAGAAAAAGGAGCGTACCGTCCTGCACGAGGCGCTGCGCGATGGCTCGATGCAGATTCTGGTAGGTACCCACGCGCTGATCGAGGATGTGGTGCAATTCAAGAATCTGGGTTACTGCGTCATCGACGAGCAGCACCGCTTTGGCGTAGCGCAACGCTCGAAGCTGTGGGCCAAAAACGAGCGTATTCACCCGCACATCATGGTCATGACGGCCACGCCGATTCCGCGCACGCTGGCGATGACGCTCTACGGCGACCTCGATATTTCGGTGATCGACGAGCTACCCGCCGGGCGCAAACCCATCAAGACCGTTCACCGCTACGACGCGCACCGGGCTACGCTCTTCGGCTTTCTGCGCGACGAGATCGCGAAGGGACGGCAGGTATACATGGTGTACCCGCTGATCGAAGAATCGGAAAAGATGGATTTGAAAGACCTGATGGATGGCTACGAAAGTATGTCGCGCGCCTTTCCTGACGTGCCGTTGAGCATTCTGCACGGCAAGATGAAGCCGCGGGATAAAGAATTCGAGATGGCGCGTTTTGTCAAGAATGAAACCAAAATCATGGTCGCCACGACGGTGATCGAAGTGGGCGTCAACGTGCCCAACGCCTCGGTCATGGTGGTCGAAAACGCCGAGCGCTTCGGGCTGTCCCAACTGCACCAGTTGCGGGGACGCGTGGGGCGGGGCGCTGAGCAGTCGTTTTGTGTGCTCATGACCGATTTCAAGCTCAGCCAGGATACCCGCAAGCGGCTCGAAACGATGTGCCGCACCAACAACGGCTTCGAGATCGCCGAAGTAGACCTCGAACTACGCGGACCCGGCGACCTGACGGGTACCCAGCAAAGCGGCATCATGGACCTGATGATCGCCGACCTGTCCAAAGACAGCGAAATCCTGAAAGTAGCCCGCGCCTCCGCCGAAGCCATCCTCGACGCCGACCCGCATCTCAAATCACCGGAGTACGCGCCTATTCTTAATCACGTCAACAGCCTGCGGCATTCGGAGACGAATTGGAGTCGGATAAGTTAGGCTTTGGTGGGAAAGGCAGAATTGGAGATTGGGTCAAAGGTGAATGGTCAATGGTCAAGGGGTTTGGGACCAAGAGACTCTAGTTCTTAGAAAATTCAGTCAATGTTCCTGAATATGTACTGCCTTGAATTGAGGTTCCGAAATATGCATTGTTGACCATTCACCTTTGACCCTTAACCCTTTCACCCTTTTTTCTCCACCTTAATAATCTCCCCCGGAAACTCGAACGTTTGCGGACGCGTGACGTGCAGGGCGGCGCCGAGTGCGGCGGCATAGGGCAGCATCGTGGTGCATACCTCGTGGTTGGGGAATTTGCGGGCGAGGAGTTGGGTGAAAATCTTGTTTTTGGCAAAGCCACCGTCGATGAATAGCGTAGGTACGTCGTTCACGCCAATGAGCTCCAGCGACGCGACCACGATGTCGACCAGGCCGATCATCAAGTGATGGTAGGCCGCCTCGGGCGTAGCGAAGGCGCTGATCTGCCAAGTTTGGGGCTGGGTCTCGGGGAAGGGGCCGTTGCCTTCCATGAGCGCGGGATAAAAGGGCGGCGCGGGTTTGGTCAGGTAGGCGGGGTCGAATTCGATATCGCGGTAGTCGTCCTGTTCTAGTTGGAAGTACTCGGTGATTTTTTCCACCTGATAATCGTGCTCGCGGCCCATGAATACGCGCGAAGCTTTAACGCCACTACCTTCCGGCGTCATGAACACCAGGCAGTCGCGCTCAAGCTGATCAGATGTAAGCGGATTGGTAGAGAAAGGATTGAAGTTCACCAGCCAGGTACCCGTCGAAAGCAAGACGAACGGCTTTTTGAACGCCATGCGGTACGGGATGAGCGCCGCCGAACTATCGTGCAAACCGAAGCCCGATTGAATCACGCTCTTGTCGAACCGATAAATGAACGAGGAGGCCGCCAGAATCTGCGCCATCTTTTTCTGAATCTCCTCGGCTTTCACCCAGTCGTGGTACTCCATCATTTCGAGGCTCCACATCGCAGTGTGGCAGCCAACCGACGTGAAATCGCTCACCTTACGACCCGTAAGCAAAAACAGAATGTACTGCGGCAGGTTCAACGAGGTTTTTATTTCCTTATATACCGCGGGGCGCGTGTGCTTGAGCCAGTACATCTGCAGGCCCGAATTCAGGAAACCCATCGGCGGCGAGCCCGTTTGGAGTGCAAGTTTCATCGGGTCGCCGTACTCTCCGTAGAAATCGGCCGCCAGCGCTTCGGGAAAAGGTTTCAGGTAAGAGTAAAGTGGCGTGATCGGTTTATCGAAGCCGTCCAGGTGCACAAAGCTGGCTCCGTAAGCCGATACATTGACGGCCTGTAGTTCAAATTCCTTCTCTTCTTTGAGCGTCGCCCAGTGCTTTTGCACCCATTGGGTCAACAAGTCAAGATCTTCGCACACAAAGCCGTCTTCGTCGGTAATTTCGGGTAATACATCGCGTACTTCACGCACGACGCGGTAAGCTTCATCAAACAATATGTACTTCTTATTGGTCCGGCCAATGTCAAAAACAGCGGTTACTTTCATCAGTTGTGTCAGGGATTCGAATCGAGAAATTTTTCTGGTAAATCGGGCGGACAAGATAGGTACTTTCCCTTTAAAATCCTTTGAGCTGGTGGTACCTGCCTATCTAGTGGCCGAGGCGGCGGAAGTACCTTGGTACGCTTTGGTCAGTATGGGTTTGAGGACCGTCGTCCAGCGGCGGTAGCCTTCGGCATTGGTGTGCAGACTATCACTTATATAAATGCTGCCATCCGGCCGACCATCTTTCAGCATCGTCGGCCACACGTCGATGTAGCCGTGGTGTGGGTCTTTTTTGGTAAAATCTTCGATCAGTTTGTTGGCTTTTATGGCTTCCGCCCGGCGCGCCCAGCGCGAAGGCGAGGGTTTGAGCGAGACGAAGTACATCGGCACATCGGGCATTTGTTGGCGAACCAACTGTGTGAACTTCACGTAGGAATCACGGGTCTGCTCGGGGGTTTTGGTTTTGTCCACGAACATATCGTTCTCACAATACGTGACCACCATCGAGGGATTGTACCGGAGTACCGTCTCGTCAATGTATTCGATCATCTCCGGGATCGTAGAACCGCCGAAGCCCCGGTTGACTATTGGCAGTGGCGCCAGGTCTTCCGCCGCGGTATCCCATCGACGGAAACTCGAACTACCTACCAGCACGATACCGCCCGGCGCGGGCATCTGCGCTGCATCCTGCGCGGCGAAGCGGTCGATGTCGCCCTTGTTTCTGTCCAGCGGATAGTTGGGTGTATAGTCTGCCCCGATCATCTGGTAGGTAGGTGGGCGTTGGCAGGCCAGAGCCAACGTTACGAGCAGAAGCAATCCAAGTTTCGTTTTCTTCATCAGGATATTGAACGGGTGTAGCTAAGAAAGCACAACGGCGGTTGAATATAATGGCCGCACCCGCCTATACCAAAAAAAGAGAAAGCCAGTAGCCTTCTCTTTTCCATCTTACCAAGGATTAACCATTCTCAATTTTATAGCACCCCATCCCAGCTTCCCTGGCGGTAGTACTGCAAGATTTTGCGGTGCATGATGAACTCGTAGGTAGCGCGGATGGCGTTGGCCTGGGCACGGGCCAGGTTAGCTTTGGAAAGCGAGTACTCAAAAATCGTGGCGGTACCTGCGTTAAGCCGACTAGCTACCGTGCCATAACTGGCTTCGAGGGCCTCGGCCTGAGCGGTGGCGGCGTTGTAGCGGTCCTGGGCGGCGGTCACGTTCAGTACCCCCTGCTCGATACCCTGCCGCACCAGTACATTGGTCTGATCCAGTTGGTTGCGGGCGACGCGCTCTTGCACCCGCGCCAGCTCCACCCGGGGGCGCGATTGCCACCCGTTCAGAATCGGAATGTAGAGGCCCAGCCCCAGCGAACCATTCCGGGTTGCGTTGAGCTGCTCGAAGTAGTCGAGCTGTTTGTTGGTAGAGGCGTAGAATGCGCCAAAATTGGCCGAAACATTCAGCGAAGGCAAATTACGCGCCTTGATGGATTTGATTTGGTAGCCGAAGCTCTGCCGCCGCAACTCGGCGGCGCGAATGGCGGGGAACGTTTGCTGCGCTTCCGCAAAAATTTCTTCGGTACTCATTGGCGCGGGCTCCCCGGCGCTCACGCTCAGCGGTCGGAACTCTGTGTCGGGGTCAGGTGGAATGTTGAGCAATTGGAATAAAGTCAGCCGCGCCATGCGATGGTTGTTGAGGGCGGTCACTTCATCGAAGGTGTCGTTGCTGAGCTGCGCCCTGATCTCGTATAGCCCGTTGGCCCCCACGACGCCAGCCTTCACCTGCTTCTCGACCCGATCCGCCTGCTCCTTCGAGCTGGCCACCTGCTGCCGGGCCGACTCGTGCAACGCCTTGGTCGCCAGTACCTGCACATAGGCCTGTACCATCGACAGCAACTGCTCATTGCGGACAGCAGTACTATTCTGAACGGCCGATTCTTCCAGCATCTTGAACTGTCGGATTTCGTTTTGCACCCTGAATCCCTGAAAAACGGTTTCATCGACTTGCGCCCCCACGTAGCTGGAATTATAGAGTTGGTCGATGTAGGCATTGGTGAAGCGGTCGATGCTGCGGCCCAAGTTCACGCTTTGGCTGAGGTTGATGCCGATGCTGGGCAATTGCTGCGACTTGGCCTGTCGCCACTGTGCCCGCGAGGCCTCGGCCTGCAGCTGCCCTTCGCGAAACGTCAGGTTGTTTTTGGTCAGCAGCTCCGCGCAATCCTGCAGACCGAGCAATTGCTGAGCCGAAACCGGTACACAAAGCAAACAAGTACCCGCCAGCAGCCACCGCTGCGCCGGACGTTGCAAATACTTGAAGAGTAGTTTAAAAAATATCATGGCTAAGTTGGATTCTGGATTTTAGACTTTGGACGTTGGACTGGTCCGCTGGTACGGCTGAATTCAGTAGCTGTTGGGTGCGGTAAGAGTTGGCTTTTTTCCAGCACTTTCAACTAAATTAAGCCATCCACCCATCTTTCAACCGCACTACGTGGTTGCCATATTCGGCGTTTTTTTCAGAGTGCGTTACCTGAATGATCGTCACTTTGTCTTCCTTATTAAGTTTTTGGAAAAGCTCCATGATGTCTTCGGCTTGCTCGGAATGGAGGTTGCCCGTGGGCTCATCGGCAAAAATCACCTTGGGCTCATGCACGATCGATCGTGCTACACCCACCAGCTGCTGCTGTCCGCCCGAAAGCTGACTGGGGAACAGGTCTTTCTTCGCCACGATGTTGAAGCGGTCGAGCAATTCGGCCACGCGGCTTTTGCGCTCCGCCGATGGGGTACCTTTGTACAGTAGCGGCGTCTCGATGTTTTCGTAAACCGTCAGCTCGTCGATGAGGTGGTAGGCCTGGAACACGAAGCCGATGTGGTGACGGTGCAGCTCGGTGCGCTTCTTCTCGGTGAGTTTCTGCACCGGCTCTTCCATGAACAGGTACTCTCCCTCGGAAGGCTCTTCGAGCAGTCCCAGAATGTGTAGCAGAGTAGACTTGCCCGAGCCCGAAGGACCCATGATCGAGACAAATTCCCCTTCCTTTACATTGAGGTTAATGTTGCGCAAGACGTAGGTCTTGCCAAATCCGGCGGGGTAGTGCTTGGCGATGTTTTGTAGTTGAATCACTTTATTTAATTGATAGTTGATAATGGCTTTTGATCTTGCATTACCCTATGCCAAATAACGTACCATCGAATACTGATGCTGTAAATCAGTATCTTACCTTTTTTGAAAACAAAAAAGCGTCCGAAATCGCACACTTGGTGTACGGTTTCGGACGCTTGTCGCTATAACACTGACAGCCAATTCCATTGCGGGTTCCAATCGCTGTCAGCGTTTATTTTGGATCACATATTCCTGCGGCCTTTGGTGTATTTGAAATCCGGCTGGCTACGGAAATCGGCGTTGGTGAAGTCGCCCTGCCGCTCGAACTGAGCATACTTGAAATCGGCTCCGCCCCGAAAATCGGTTTTACGGAAGCTGGCACCGTCTCTAAACTCAGCGTACTTGAAATCTGCGTCATCGTCCATGCGGGCATCGGTGAATAGTGCGGCCGCTCGGAAGTTGGCGTACTTGAAATTAGCATCGTCGCCGAAGTCTACCCCCTCGAAGCGCGCGTCTTCCCGGAAGTTGGCGTACTTGAAGTTAGCCTCGTTACGAAAGCGGTTGTCGTTGAAAACGGCGATCTCGTCAAAATCGGAGTACTTGAATTCGGTTTTTCCC
The DNA here is from genome assembly GCA_963803495.1 of uncultured Cytophagales bacterium. Taxonomy (GTDB): domain Bacteria; phylum Bacteroidota; class Bacteroidia; order Cytophagales; family Spirosomataceae; genus Persicitalea. The sequence goes on along the minus strand of CAWDMP010000002.1, from coordinate 2,978,374 downwards.
TCGAAGACACAGTTTTCAAAAATCACTGTCTCCCGGAAGTCGGCGGTGTAGAGTACCTGGTCGTTGTTACCGAACCAGGAGTTACCGGATTTGCCATCCCGGTCCAGTGTTTTATAGGCGATCACATCACCTTTGAAAGTACAATTACGGAACGTCAATGGTACCTCGACCCGGCTTTTGTATTCGTCGTTGTCGATGCGGGCCTTCGACACCTTTTGCCGATTCGATAGTCCGGTAAAGTCCAGCGTACCGCGAATCACGGCATCCCGAACATTGATTTCTCGCTTGTCATCGATTTGGCGAAGGATATCCGCCGCGTTCGTCGAGGAGGATTGGGCGTGCGTGAAGGATGCTAAGGCGAAGATGAACGCGCTGAGCAACAGCGCAAAACGATTGGTTTTCATGGCTAATGTAGTTTTTGAGGTTATGATTGAGATACACCTAACGGATGTACCTGAGCGCCTAAAAGTTGCATCGCCCCCAATTTTATTATGAGAATCACTTCTCAAACTGACTGATCTCCAGTACCTCGATTTCGTCGACGCTCAGCGTACGCCGGAAGCCGCACAGCAGGTCGCGCTTCGTGTTGGCCCGCCGGTACTTAAGGCTTATGTCGATGAAGGAATAGGCGTCTTCGGTACCGAAAGCAGGCACCGCGGCTTTGACCCGGGGCTCGGTAGCCAGCGTCGGGATAAAGGTTTCGATATTGGAAGAATCGGCGTTTGCAATCTCGAAATGCCAGTTGCAGCCGTCCACGGCCAGGTTGCTCACGATACGGGCGCGGGTTTCGACGGTTTCGCTCGCCACGGCTTTGTCGGATTTGTGGCAGGCGGTCGTGGAAATGAGGAGGATTGCAAAGAGAATTCGATTTTTCATAATTTCAATATTTCAACATCCCGTTCAAAATCCTCTACATCGTAATGAATGGGCATTTCGCGTTTGCCTAGTCCCCTTGGGAACATCATTTAGTTCATGCTCGCTAATCGACTCGCTTTACCCAAGGCCATTCGATCTTCTTCAAAAAGTCGAATAGCCATAAGCAGCAAGATCTCCGTTTCGGTGATTCCGGTTTTTGCGAGAATCGTGTCCGGCAGTTCTATAACCATTGAGTCGGTTGTTTTAGTGAATGACCCTTCGGAAGAATAAAGATACTGTTTTTCACTTTATCGGTACTATCCTAAGAACATGTTTGAATTTTAGATAGGGCATCGGTGCACCTGCTGGTCGATCAATGCCTGAGCTACCTCGACCGGATGCAGAGGCTACTCGCTTCATTTTCTAACGCCCTCTTAACCTTTTCAGCCCCCTTACCGGTTCGTAAACGAACCGTCAGCTTTGTGCAGCCGGGGCGCTTCCCAAAATTTGAACGATTGCGCCTTGACGGTTTCCTCATTCACATTCATGCCCAGGCCGGGCGCGTCGGAAATTTGGTAAATGGTGTCTTTCACTTCGGGGTGATTTTCAAAGTACTTGTGCTGACCGGATGTATCGGTGTCATAAGGAGGTACTTCCAGCCAGGCAAAGTTAGGAACTGCCGCCGCCAGGTGAATCGTCGCTGCCGTACAGATCGGCCCCAGCGGGTCGTGGGGCATGAGGTCGATGTAGTGGGCCTCGGCCATCGCGGCCACCTTCATGGATTCGGTCAGGCACCCTACATTGCAGACATCGACACGGGCGAAGTTGGTGAGATCATTTTCGAGATAGGGCATGAAATCCCACTTGCTAGCGAATTCTTCGCCGATGGCTGAGATCGCGGCGGTCAGCACGCGTCCGCCTTCGAAGTACAGGCTGCGGTACATCTCCTGCCATAAGGCCCCGATATTGGACGGATTTTTGCCCACCAAAAACTTCCGGTAGTGCTCCACGGCCCCGACCATGGCCAACTCCCGGCCCGAAAGCCCCGATTCGCCCCAGCCATACAGGCCCTCGGCGATCAGGTCGAGTTCCTCTTGGTTGATGCTGCCGTGGACCTGCGGCGAGCGGTAAAAAAAGCACCAAAGCACCGCCCACACCAGCCCGATGACGCCCGACGAAACGAACAGCCCGCGCCAGCCCAGGTGCATTTGGATGATGACCAGCAGCGGCGTCAGGAACGCCAGCCCGATGAACTAGACCGCGGTGGCCGTGGCCCGCTCCTTCTCGGAAAACCAGGCCGAAACGATGCGGTTGTTCATGGGATAAGAAGGTGCTTCGAAAATACCGATGCTGGCCCGCGTGAGAATGAAGCCGACGAACGATTTCAGAAACCCCTGCACCAGCGTGGCCAACGACCAGAAAACCAGGGTAAAAGGATATAGCTTGCGCGGACTGGCCCGATCCACCATCACGCCGCCGGGTACTTGAAGAATGGCGTAGGTCAACGAAAAGGCTGAGAAGATATAGCCCATTTGGACGATGCTGAAACCGAGATCGGCTTTGATAGCCGAGGCAGAAATGGAGATATTGCTGCGGTCGAGGTAGTTGATCACCACCGAAGCGAAGATCATGGCGAGAATATTGTAGCGCTTGCGGGTGGGTTTTTTGGTCATTTCGTTTTTTTATAGCGCGTAAAAGCATCCCGTTGCAGTACATCCGGTCAAGTAGCCTACTGGTACTGATAATGCCGGAATCTCACGAAAAAAGATCCTAAATAAGATTTTGACCCATATTTAATTGGCTTTGTTCAGTTTTTGTTTAGTTATAAAATTCAGTTTCATATATGTTTTATGCAATCTTTGTAGATATATAATCAACCCAAACCTACCTATGAAAAGACGATACCAATTACTCAGCAGAACCCAGGGTATTCTGTCGCTTCTGATGACCTTCTCTCTGGCCCACAGCCAGACCACGGTGTCGGGACGCGTGACGGACGCTCAGGATGACATCGGGATGCCTGGTGTGAATATTCTCGTGAAGGGGACCACGACGGGTACCTCCACCGGTGTCGATGGCGAGTACTCGCTTTCAATACCTGATAATAATTCCGTATTGGTATATTCCTTCACTGGTTTCGCCTCCCAAGACATTCCCGTTAACGGCCGCAACACGATCGACGTCGCGCTGGAACCCTCCGGTCAACTGCTTAGCGAGGTAGTGGGCTACGGTACCCGCCGCAAAAGCGATCTGACAGGTTCGGTGTCGCAGGTGAGTTCCAAAGATTTTAAGGAGCACCCCATTATCCGCGTGGAGGACGCCCCGCAGGGCCGTGCTTCCGGTGTGATAGTATCGCGCAGCTCAGGTAATCCGGGGGGCAACATCAAGGTACACATCCGGGGCATCAACTCCATCACGGGCAACAACGACCCGCTGTAAGACCTCGGACCGGTCAGACAACTTCATAACCCAGAACTATGATCAGTAAAAGAAAAGCAAGCGAATTCAACGACCCTTTCGAAGTAGCAAGGAATAGCAAGGGCTACGGAAAAGTGGATGACCAGAACGACCCGGTAACCATGCTGCTTCGGCTCAAAGACGTGCGCAAGACGGCCCACAACTGGAAGACTTTCCGCTCGGGGGCGACGCCGGGCCGTATCGTGGTACCTTCCGAAGTCGACATCCGCGACACCCGCCAGGTACCCTTCGAGGTCGATCCGCCGGAACACACCGACTACCGCGCGCTGGTGGAGCCCTGGTTCAGGCGCCCGCTGGAAGAGGCATATCAGGAAAAACTCGTGGCGATGATTTCCGAATTACTGGAGGAGGTACTTCGGCGGGATTCGGTCGAAGTCGTGGGCGATTTTGCTTTGAAATTGCAGTCAAGAGCCCTGACTTTGCTGCTGAATGTGCCCCGGGAAGTATCCGAAACCTGGATTTCGTGGGGAACCCACGTGTTCAGGAGCGAGGGGGAGGCGCTCGATGGTGAAAAGGCCGCCGTATTGTATAACTACATCGATGCACAAATAGAAAAAGCCAGCCTAAAGCCGGGCGACGACATGTATTCTATGCTTCTGGCCGCTGATTACAACGGAAGAAAATTAACCAAAGAAGAAGCAAAGGGCGTGATGGTACTTACCTTCGCCGGAGGAAGGGACACCGTCATCAACGCCGTTACGAATTCGATCGCTTACCTGGCGGAGCATCCCGAGCACCTGGACCGCTTGCGCAGCGAGCCGGAAATTGTGGGAAAAGCCGTGGAAGAACTTGTAAGGTACTTTGCCCCACTAACCCACATGGGAAGGGTAGTTGCCGAAGATACGGAGGTATGCAGCCACGCCGCGAAGGCCGATACGCGCGTGTCCCTTTGCTGGGCCTCGGCCAACCGCGACGCCAAAACCTTTGAAAACCCGAACGAAGTAGTACTGGACCGCAAACTAAACCCCCACGTCAGCTTCGGTTTCAGCCATCACAATTGTCTGGGCGCCACCCACGCCCGGCAGATTCTGAAACACCTGCTTTTGGAATTGTCCCAAAAGGTGGGTTCTATGGAAGTACTGAGTTTTGAGGAAAACATCGAGGAATGGGGCGAGTTCGAGCGTAAAGTGGGTTTTCACAAGATTGAAGTAGCATTCAAACCGTTGAACAGATAACTAATAAAGAATTACCTATGGCAAAGATCACGTACATCACCAATGATAATGAATCAATTGTCCTCGAAGCCTCTTCCGGCTCTCTGATGGAGCTGGCCGTCGATAACGGCGTGCCGGGCATCGACGGCGACTGCGGCGGCGTTTGTTCCTGCGCGACCTGCCATGTACACGTGGCCCCGGGGTACATGGCCATCGTGGGCCAGCCGGAAGAAATCGAGATGGATATGCTAGAACTAAATGACGATGTCGATGAATTCAGCCGACTGGGCTGTCAGATACAAATAACTGAGAAATTGGACGGAATCATATTGAGAGTAGCCAACTAATGCCTGAACTACCTGACCAAAAAACAGTCTGCGTGGTGGGAGCCAGCCACGCCGGCGTAAACTTCGCGTTCGCGCTGCGTAGGGAAGGCTGGACGGGCAAGATTATCCTGTTCGATGCCGACCCCGAACTACCCTACCACCGTCCCCCGCTATCCAAAGCCTTCCTGACCAACGATCAGGGCATCGAACATTACTTACTGAAACCCCTGGAATCTTACCTGAAGAATAACATTGAGCTACGGCTCGGCGTGCAGGTGGTTGGCGTTGAAAGCAAAGAGCAGTACCTGACCCTCGGCGACGGTGGCCGACAGTACTACGATAAGCTAGTACTAGCCACCGGGGCCAGGCCCTTTATTCCGCCCATTGAAGGGCTTGATAAGGCGGAGGGCGTATATCCGCTGCGAACGGCTCAGGATATCATCCAAATTCGCGAGGCTTTGTCAGCATCCGTTAGAAAACGGGTGCTGATCATAGGCGGGGGGTACATCGGACTCGAAACCGCGGCTTCCCTGCGGAAAAAGGGAGCCGAAGTCACCGTACTCGAAAGGGAAGAACGCGTATTGGCCAGGATCACCTGCCCGTTCATGTCAGACTATTTTACAAAAATCCACCGGCAAAATGGCGTAAGTATTGAAACCGCAAAACAGGTGGTTGCGATTGGGAGTGGCAACGGACAGAGTACCGTGAGTTGCTCTGATGGAACCACCTACGAAGCGGACGTGATCGTAGTCGGCACCGGCGTACGGGTAAATACCGCGTTGGCGGAATCGGCGAATATCGAAATCGGAAACGGCATCAAAGTCGATCCAGCCGCCCGCGCCGAGGACGAACATATTTATGCCATTGGCGACTGCACTTACCACTTCAATCCCCATTACGGCCGCCACGTTCGTTTGGAGTCGGTACAGAATGCGGTGGAGCAGGCCAAAGTAGCGGCGGCGGCCATCAGTGGCAAAGACGCGTTTTACGACGCCATCCCGTGGTTCTGGTCGGATCAGTATGATATTAAGCTGCAAATAGCGGGGCTTTCGGAAGGTTTCGATAACCTGGTCGTACGAAACGAAGATCGGGAAGACCAGTTTTCTGTTTGGTACTTTAAAGGCCGGGACCTACTTGCCGTAGATGCGGTCAACAACGCCAAGGCCTACGTGATGGGCACACGATTGATCAAAGACAGGGCGATCATTGACAAAGAAAGGTTGGCCGATCCGGCGGTTGCTTTGAAGAACTTGCTGTAAGGGTAGTGTTTGACTACGAAGCCGATTTTTGGTAGATTGTCATAAAAACAGTCGATAGGATGGAAAACGAACTCGTGATAAAAACGGTGGAAGGCATGACGGACGAGATGTTCTTCGACCTGTGCCAAGCCAATTCTGAATTGCGCATGGAGCGCGACCAGCACGGAAATATCATAGTCATGTCGCCAACGGGAGGATTCACTGGAAATTTTAATTTTGAAATTTATATCGGACTCGGAATATGGAACCGCCAATCCAAGCTAGGTTACGGCTTCGACTCTTCGACGGGGTACGTACTTCCCAACGGTGCTACCCGTTCGCCGGATGCGTCTTGGGTGACAAAAGATCGTTACGAGGCCTCATCCGTAGCAGAGCGCAAGAAATTTCTCAAACTGTATCCCGATTTTGCGGTGGAGATCCGCTCAGAAACCGACCGAATGAATAATGTGAAATCCAAAATGGAGGAATACCGCACCAATGGGTGCCGCTTGGGCTGGCTCATCAATCCCCAGGGCAAGGCCGTCCACATCTACCGCCAGGACGGCAGCATCGAGATCAGAAAGGGCAACTCCATCGAACTTTCCGGTGAGAATGTGCTGTCCGGCTTCGTTATGGAGCTGAACTTTTAAAATCTTGCCCCAACTCGAAACGTCCCGGTTAATCCAGCTTTCCATCGTAGCCCAGTAGCGAAACGGACGTTACTTTCCCCAATAACTTATTGCCTTTTGCCAGAGTACGAATGACGGCTCTGCTTTCTCTGCTCTGGGCCAGTCCATGATCGTAGCGTAGAGCTGACCGTCTTTCTGCTGGGTGTAGCGGATATCTTCGGCGCCAAGGTCTTCGTTTTTGTCCTCTGACAGGTGGCCTTCCGCGATTTTGGTGGGGCCTTCGCCGTAGATTTCGTAGGAACGCGTGCCATAAATCGCCTCGCCGTTTACTTTTAGCCAGTTACCCAGCTCCATCAGTACCTGCTGCTGGTCGTCGGGAATGGTGCCGTCGGCCTTGGGACCGACGTTGAGCAGCAGATTGCCGTTCTTGCTGACGATGTCCACCAGGTCATCCACGATGGTGTTAGGGTTCTTGGATTTCCAGTTTTCGACGTAACCCCAGGAGTTGGCGCCCACCGAGGTGTCGGTCTGCCAGGGTAGTTCGCGGATTTCGTTCAGTTTGCTTCGTTCGATGTCAAGCATATCGGTGCCCAACGGGAAAGACTCATATTTGAGGTTCTTGGATTGCAAGACCACCTTCTTGTTCCAATCCTCTCCTTTGTTGTAATAGTAAGCGGCCAGTTTGAGGTGTTGCGGGGCGTACTCGTGACGGTCGAAACCGAAGTCGAACCACAGCACATCGGGCTGGTGGTTGTCGATGATTTCCTTATTACGGCTCCACCAGTAGTTACGAAACTCCTCGCTGGCGGGCGCGCCAGGCGCACGGTTAGGGCCGTAGAGCAAGGCGTACTTGGGTGCCATATCATTGAACTTGGGTTTCTTGTTAAAGTAGTCCCAATTGAAAGCCAGGTGCGACGATGCTCCGAATTTCAGCCCTTGTTTTAAAGCCTCTTGGCGAAGCTCGGCAAGTATGTCGCGGCGCGGCCCCATATCGACCGAGTTCCAGGGCGTAATGGAAGAATTGTACATCGCGAAGGCATCGTGATGTTCGGCCACCGGAACGATGTACTTTGCACCCGCTTCCTTGAACAAACTAATTCAGGCCACCGGGTCGAATTTTTCGGCCTTGAATTCGGGGATGAAATCTTTAAACCAAACTCGCCGATGGGACCGTACTTTTCTGTGTGATGTTTGTAGATGGGCGAGGGCTTGTCGTTGAGGAGTTCGCCGTGGCCCCCGACGATGATCGAATCCTGGTACATATTGCGCGGGTACCACTCCGAGCCGTGGGTGGGTACAGCGTACAGGCCCCAGTAGACGAATATGCCCAGCTTGGCATCCCGGAACCACTCGGGGTCTTTGTAATTGGCTTTGATAGACTCCTAGTTCTCCTGAAATTTTTGCTGGGCAGCAGCCGGAAAACTCATTCCCAGAAGGGCAACGAATACGAATTTTTTTTTCATTGTAGAACCAGTAAATTAGGCGAATGAAGCTAATAGGGCACCAACGGTGCACCACAATTAGACTTTATGGGCAAAATTATGGGATATGTTCAGGAAGAATTTCGGCCAAATTGTCCAATGGCGGTATTATTTCACCATGAAGATAGCGTCCTGCTTTCGCGAGGCACTCCTCAGTAGCAAAACACCTGACTCCTACACTTCGACAATCGCTTTGATCAGATCTTGGTCGGGTTTGAGAAAAGTCGAGAAATCATTTTGCAGGTGGTCGAAGTCGGTGCGGTGCGAGAGCCAGGGGGTAGTATCGATCTTGCCTGCTTCCATGAGCGAAATGATTTCCTTAAAATCCTCCGGCAGCGAATTACGGCTGGCGAGCAGCGTCACCTCCCGCTTATGGAAATTGGGATCGTTGAACTCTACGTCCCCCTGAAAAAGACCTACATAGAGAATCTTGCCGCCGTGGGCCACCAGGTTGAAAGCATTCACCATAGAGGTGCGATTACCCGTGGCGTCGATGATAACGGTAGGCAAGTCGCCATTGAAAAACGTGCGCAGGTGGACAGCCGTGAGCGGCTCGGCCACGACGATGCTCAGATCGGAAATGCCGTGTCGGCTGATGAAGTCGAGACGGCTTTCAGTCCGGTCGGCCACGGCCACCGTGGCTCCCCTGAGCTTGCAGAACTGCGCCGCGGAAAGGCCGATGGGTCCGGCCCCGATGACCAGCACCAAATCTTCCGGCCGTACGTCGGCGCGGTTGACGGCGTGCAGGCCGATGCCCAGCGTCTCGACCAGGGCCAACTGATCGAACAAAAGTACCTCCGACTTGTGCAGTTTTCGGATGGGTACTTTCAGGAATTCTGTCATGCCGCCGTCGGTGTGAACACCCAGCACTTGTAGCTTTTCGCAGCAGTTGAAATGGCCGCTGCGACACGCCTGGCACGCGTTGCAGTTGAGGTAGGGTTCCACAGAGACGCGGTCGCCGATGTTGAGCGTGGTATCTCCCAGGTTGCTGCCCAGGGCCACGATTTCGGCACCCAGTTCGTGGCCCAGCACACGCGGGTAAGAGAAAAAGGGCTGGTTGCCGCTGAATGCATGATAGTCGGTGCCACAAATGCCGATGCGTTTGACCTTGACAATGGCCTCGTGGGTTTCGGCGGATGCCAACTCCTCGCGTTCAATCAGATTAAACTCGCCCGGCTTGCTAAGAATGATGGTTTTCAAGAATGTATTGTGAAATGATGAGAAATAGGCTAAATATTAAACGGACAGTCGCTGTCATTGGAATCAGATTAGTATCACAACTACCTGAGCCAACAGTTTTTTGAAAGAAGAAAAATGCTCATTGTTGTTGATTTTTTATATGAAAAATCAAACAAAATAAATGATTAGACAATACCATTCCTGTGCTTGATTTAGCATAATACAATACTAAATTAGCATCCGGTATCAATTAGCGTGGATTTTACTCTATGAAGGTGCAACTTCTGAAAATTTCCAACAAGGTAGAGCAGTCTTTCAGCATTCGGCACGACGAAGTTCCGGTGTTTCATAACCGCTGGCATTACCATCCCGAGATCTAAATCCTCCACATCAGAAAGGGCAAAGGTACTTACCTCATCGGGGATTGCGTGGCGCAATTTGAAGAAAACGACCTCTTTATCCTAGGCACCAATCTGCCTCATCTCTTCCGTTACGATAGCGTCGGGGCCGACATCCTTTCCGATGCTTATGTGATTCATATGCCGCCGGCATTCTTCGAGGAGGGGCTGCTGCGCGTTCCCGAAATGAAATCCGTCCGGGAAATGGTCAGCCGGGCGCAGCGGGGCGTACAAATCAGGAGCGACCTCTTCCAATCGGCAGGTACGCGCATGGAGGAACTCTTCGAATCGAAGGGCATTCAGCGCATCATCCACCTTTTCCATATTCTGGCCCAACTCAGCGAACACAATACTGAAAACCAACTGGCACCCATAGGCTTTTCGCACACATACGACGCCATCGACAGCGAGCGGCTCAACAGCACTTATCAGTATGTGCTGAGCCACTTCGACCGCGAGATACCGCTGGCCGAAATCTCCGATGTGGCCCATCTCAGCGTGCATTCTTTCTGCCGTTATTTCAAGACCAAAACGGGCAAAACTTTCTCCAACTTCCTGCTGGAAGTACGCGTGGGCCACGCCTGCCGACTGCTTGTGGAAACTGACCTGAATGTGTCGCAGGTTTGCTTCGAGTGAGTTCACCGAAAAATTCGTCGCCCATGTCAAAAAATCAAATTAGGCGATCCGTTCGATAGCAGCGTGAACATGGGGCCGACGCTGAGCGCACCCGGCCTGAATCGAATCGATGAGTTGGTAAAAGAAAACGTAGCCGAGGGCGCCGAACTCTTCGCCGGAGGCAAGCGGCCTGACGGCAAGTACATCGAGCATGGGTACTGGTATGAACCTACGGTATTGACCAATGTAAAAAATAACCAGGCAACGGTGCGGGAGGAAGTATTTGGCCCCGTGCTACCCATTATGAAAGTATCGGGTTTTGAGGAAGCCCTATCCTTGACCAATGATCGAATCGAAGGACTTTCGGCCTATCTATATACCAACGATTACAGAAAACAGCAGAAGGCCATCGACACCTTGCAGGTAGGTACCATCTTCATCAATCGTGGCATCGGCGGCTATATGCAGGGCCATCACTCGGGTCGCAAAACTTCCGGCGTGGGAGGCGAAGACGGCGTGTTTGGGATTGAGTGGTACTTGCAAAAGCGGACGATCTATATGAATTATGACTAGTGAAATGTTTAAAAATGCGGAAAGCTTTCCAAAGATGCAAAGTCATTCGTTTGCTACTTTTTGCTTGATTTACAATTTTAAAAAAATAACTTCTATGAAAACAACCAAACTACTTCTATTCATCTCCCTACTCTTAATGTCGGCTTGTACAAGTTCCAGGAAAGTCAAAGTCACCGACGCGGACATGGATCGGCTGGGAATCACCAACCGGGAGTACCTGAGTGCGGCATCCAAGCGGGCACTGGCCTGGCCGCAGGATTTGGGCAACGAATGGTTCATCGAGTTTGGGGATCTGGAACCCTTGAAGGGCGACCTGGCCTACGAGGAGGGCGTGGTACGTCGCGACCCCAGTGCGATTATCAGGGCCAAGGGCAAGTACTACGTTTGGTACACCAAGAGCATCGGCCCCACGCAGGGTTTTGGCGGAAACGTCGAGGAAGAGAAGGTGTTTCCCTGGGATCGCAGCGATATCTGGTACGCCACTTCCGACGACGGCTGGACGTGGAAGGAGCAGGGCCTGGCCGTAGGACGCGGCCCGCGCGGAGCCTACGACGCCCGGTCGATATTCACTACCGAAATCATGGAGTGGGAAGGCAAGTACTATCTGTGTTATCAGGTGGTGGAGTCGCCCTACAACGTCCGGGTGAAGGAAAATATCGCCCTGGCTTGGTCGGACTCGCCCGATGGTCCCTGGAACAAAAGCAAGGAGCCGATCGTGAGCACCGCCGACAACGGCGTGTGGAAAGGCACGGAGCAAAACCGTTTCGTGGTAGAAAAAAAGGGAGACTTCGACAGCCACAAAGTACATGACCCCTGTATTTTGCCCTACCGAGGAAAATTCTACCTTTATTACAAGGGCGAGCAGATGGGCGAGGAAGTCACCTATGGCGGGCGGCAGATTCGGCACGGCGTGGCCATCGCCGACAATCCGCTGGGCCCTTACGTAAAATCGCCCTACAACCCAATCAGCAATAGCGGCCACGAAATTTGCGTGTGGCCCTACAGAGGGGGTATCGCTTCGCTCATCACCACGGACGGACCCGAAAAAAATACCATCCAATGGGCGCCCGACGGTATAAACTTCGGCATTGTGGCTTCCATCAAAGATGCTCCCCACGCCATTGGGCTGAATCGCACCGCCGATGTTGAGAAAGAACCCACCGAAATCCTGCGCTGGGGTCTGACACACATCTATAACAACGGCAACTATCAAAGCATCACGCGGTTTTCATCAAAAAGAAGAACCTCGCACGTCGCGAAGGGAGAAGCGGGGAAATGAAGAGGAGGGGGCAAATATTCAGAGAGACAAAGTGGCACCCCGCTAGACAAATCAACATCAATTACACAGTTCAACAATTATACAATTACACAACAACCATGATCTCTACCCAATACGAAGGCGACAAGACCTTCACCGTAATAGAAAAAGAAATCGAAGCGCCCGCTGCGGGCGAAGTACGCATCAAAGTCGCCTACGTGGGTGTATGCGGTACCGACGTACATATCTACCACGGTATGATGGACAAGCGCGTCAAGATGCCGCTAACCATCGGCCACGAAATGTCAGGCGTGGTAGATGCCATCGGTGAGGGCGTCGAGGACTTTGCCGTAGGCGAGAAAATCGTCGTGCGTCCCCTGGACAACCGGGGCGAAAAACCCTCCGACAAAGGCATCAGCCACATTTGTGAGGATTTGAAATTCATCGGCATCGACTCGCCCGGCGCTATGCAGCAGTACTGGAATGTTCCGGCTTTCACCCTTCACAAACTGGGAGCCGAAACTGACTTGAAACTGGCTGCCCTCATCGAGCCGCTAGCGGTAGCCTGTCACGATGTTCGCCTGTCCGAACTGCAAGCGGGCGAAACGGCCGTGGTACTGGGCGGCGGTCCCATCGGGATGCTGGTGGCGATGGTGGCGAAGGAAGCGGGCGCGAATGTCATCATTTCGGAAGTAAACGAAACCCGCATTGGCATGGCCGAAGCAATGGGCTTCACCGCCGTGAATCCGACGAAGGTCGATTTGGTGGAATTCGTAAAAGGAAAAACCAACAACCGTCTGGCTGACGTCGTCTTCGAGGTATCGGGCGTGCAAGCCGCCGTGGATGTGATGACCGAAGTTGCGGGTATCCGGGGCCGCATTGTGATGGTCGCCATCCACGGTCAGCCGAAGTCGGTAAGCCTCTTCAAATTCTTCTGGAAAGAACTGAAACTCATCGGCGCGCGCGTCTACGAACCCGAGGACTACGAAGCGGCCATCAGCTTGGTGGCCCAAAAGAAACTACCCCTCGAACAACTCATCACCGACGTCCAGCCGCTGAAAACCATCCAGCAGGTCTTCGAAAGCATCGACACCAATCCCGAGGTGATGAAGGTGTTGATGAAATGTTAATTTTAGAACCGAAAGCCACTTATGATTATAGACAAATTCAAATTAAACGGAAAAATGGCCCTCGTTACGGGCTGCAAGCGTGGGATTGGAAAAGCGATGGCAGTCGCTTTGGCCGAAGCTGGTGCTGACATTATCGGGGTGAGTGCGACGCTGGAAGAAGGCAGTTCGGTCGAGAAAGCTGTGACGGCGACCGGACGGACGTTCAAAGCCTACACCTGCGATTTCAGCGACCGCGATGCTTTGTATACTTTTATAAAAGCGGTGAAAGCCGATTTTCCCGTGATTGATATTTTAGTCAACAACGCCGGGACGATCCTCCGTACCCCTGCCGCTGAACACCCCGATGAAATGTGGGACAAGGTGGTGGAAGTCAACCAGAACGCGCAATTCATCCTGACCCGAGAAATTGGGAGGGAGATGGTGGCGCGGGGCAGCGGCAAGGTAGTTTTCACCGCCTCGCTGCTGACTTTCCAGGGCGGCATCACCGTACCGGGCTACGCCGCCAGCAAAGGGGCCATCGGCCAATTGACGATGGCCTTCGCCAACGAATGGGCCAGCCAGGGCGTAAACGTCAACGCCATTGCCCCTGGCTACGTCAGCACCGACAACACCGAAGCCCTCCGCAACGATCCCGCGCGAGCCAGTTCCATTCTGGCCAGAATCCCGGCGGGCCGCTGGGGCGAACCCGAAGATTTCGCCGGACCGATCGTGTACTTATGCTCCGAAGCCGCCGCCTATGTCCACGGCTCCATCATGCTCGTGGACGGCGGATGGATGGGAAGATAATTTGGCCTATGCAAATCACCGACATCAAAACCGAGCTTTTTAAAGTACCCCTCGCGGAAGTACTGGCCGATGCCAAGCACGGCAACCACTACCACTTTGAACTCGTCACCGTTACAATCACCATCGCCGACGGAACTCAGGGGACCGGCTACACCTACACGGGCGGAAAGGGCGGCCACGCCATTTGCGCCATGATTCAGCATGACCTGTAAGGGGTTCTCATGGGCAAAGACGCCGCTGATATCGACGGCATCTATGACTTTATGGAATGGCACCTGCACTACGTGGGCCGGGGCGGCATCGACCTGATGTTTCCATTGAAAAAATTGCTGGACTCTATTCAGGGGTACCTGGACAATGGCTTCAATGCCGTAAAAATCAAGATAGGCAAAGAAGACCTGGACGAAGACCTCGCCCGCATCAAAGCCGTGCGTGAGCTGATTGGGCCGGACATTACATTCATGGCGGATGCCAACTACGCCATGAGCGTCGAAAAGGCCATCCGAGCGGCCAAAGCCTTCGCGCCCTACGACATTTTCTGGTTCGAGGAACCAACCATCCCCGACAACTACCTGGGCTACGCCGCCATCGCCGATGCCACAGGAATGCCGCTGGCGGAGGGAGAAAACCTGCACACCATTCACGAATACGGCTACGCGTTCGAGCAGGCCAAGCTATCGTTCATCCAGCCTGATGCCTCCAACCGCGGTGGCATCACGGGGTGGCTGCGTGTCGCGGAGTTGTCCCGAAAGTACGACATTCCGGTCTGTTCGCACGGGATGCAGGAGTTGCACGTGAGCCTTGTTTCGGCCCAATCCAATGCGGGCTGGGTGGAGGTGCACAGTTTCCCCATCGACCAGTACACGACCCGACCGCTGGTCATGGAAAATCACCTGGCGGTGGCTCCTAATACGCCGGGAACGGGGGTAGTTTTTGATTGGAAGAAGCTAAAACCGTATAGAGTAGGATAGCAGAATCCAGTATTCATTCACTGTCACCCTGAGCGTAGTCGAAGGGCATACACTTACTCATCGCACGGGCGACCCCGTCAAAATTGTGAAACTATGACCTAAGGAATACTTTACGCCATTTTTGCTGGCCTGACTAATGGATAGTTGATAATGGATAGTGGACAATAACTCAACTGATCGTTTCTACGATTTCGTTGAATAACGCTTCCGGCAATACCCCTGCCTTCCAGTCGGCAATAGTAGATTCGATTTGCTCGATCTTACGGGCGCCCATCACCACAAGATTGGCTTCCTTGACCGAAAACAAAAACCGCTGCGCCAGCATGGAAAGCTTCATGCCTTCGCGGTCAGCGATGGCTTTAACTTTGATGGCATTGTCCACGTCCCGGTTGGTCGTCCATTGGTCGTCGGGACGGTCAGCCTTGAACTGCTCGAAGCGATTGCCGAGCAGCGAAAAGTGTAAGGCCGAAGCCGCGTAGTAGGCCACGCCTTCTTGCTAAACGTGCGGAATATCCTTCTTGAAGCCCGTCAGATTGCAGGCATCCACCTTTAAAAAGCCCGAAACCACCTGAAAATTTTCTTTCGTGATGAAAGGCCGGAATCCGTCCGTCGGGTTGCCACCCGCACCGATGAGTTTGGTATAGCCCGCATCCACAAAGCCGCGCAGCGTTTCCAGGATTTCCTCGATTCTGTCCAGAGGCACGAGATAAGGCTCGTGCAGGAAAAGCAAATCCACCGAGTCCACCCCCAGGGTTTCGAGGCTTTCCTCCACGCTTTGCTTCATGCGGGACGCGCTGTAATCCACGATGGTTTCGTGGGCGTCGTAATTAGTCTCGCCCCACACGCCGCCCAAGCCCGAGCAGCCATACACCAGACGGCTTCCGTAAGTGAAGGGGTAGTTTGCGTCTTGAATATTGGGTAGGTAGGTAGGCTTTGACATGATAGTTTGAAGTACTTAAAGCGAGGAATTAGTACTAACAAAAATAGGCACAGACCATCATAAAGTCTTGATTGAGATCTGCAACTGTAGATACTATTTTGGCAAATCAGCAGCGACTGCCCGGCACGCCGGGGCGTCATTTCGATTTGACAAAGTAGAATGGATCCAACAGGTATACCCAAACAGGCCTGTCCGATCCATAGGAAAAGCATCAAGCCTTCTTCAAAGCCGCATAATGTTTAAAAAACAGCGGAATCGTCTCGATGCCTTTGTAATAATTGAACAAGCCGTAGCTCTCATTGGGTGAGTGCAGCGCGTCGATGTCGAGCCCAAAGCCCATCAGAATACTCTTGCGGCCCAGTTCCTGCTCGAAGAGTGCCACGATCGGGATGCTACCGCCGCCGCGCGTTGGGATGGGTTTCTTGCCAAACGATTCCTCCATCGCCATCGAAGCCGCTTCGTATTCGATCGAATCGGTGGGATTGACGTAGGGCAGGCCGCCGTGGTGCGGCTTCACGCTTACCTTGCACCGAATCGGGCGCGATGGACATGAAGTGCTTCGTGAATTTGGCCTCGATTTCCTTGTCGGTTTGGTTGGGGACCAGCCGCATGGATATTTTGGCGTAGGCTTTGGAGGGCAGTACCGTCTTGGCGCCTTCGCCGATGTAGCCGCCCCAGATGCCGTTCACGTCAAGCGTGGGACGAATGGAGGTACGTTCGATGGTCGTGTAGCCTGCTTCTCCCGCCACGTCGCCAATCTTCAAGTCTTGCTGGTACTCGGCCAGGTCGAAAGGTGCTTCGTTCATTGCGGCGCGCTCTTCGGCGCTCAGTTCCTCGACGTTGTCGTAAAAGCCGGGAATCGTGATGTGGCCGTTCTCGTCGTGCAGCGACGCGATCATTTCGCATAGCACGTTGATCGGATTCGCGACTGCTCCACCGTACACGCCCGAGTGCAGGTCACGGTTGGCCCCTACGACTTCCACTTCCAGGTAGGTGAGGCCGCGTAGCCCGACTTCGATGGAAGGTACGTCGTTGGCGATGATGCTGGTATCGGAGATCAGAATCGTGTCGCAGGCCAGCATATCGCGGTGTTCTTTCACGAATTCACCAAGGTGGTCGGAGCCCACTTCTTCCTCGCCCTCGATCATAATCTTGACGTTGCAGGGCAGCGAGTCGGTGGCGATCATCATTTCGAGCGCCTTGATGTGCATATAAAATTGTCCCTTGTCGTCGCAGGCCCCGCGGGCGTAGATGCGCTCGTTTTTGATGACGGGCTCGAAGGGCGGCGAATCCCAAAGTTCGTAGGGGTCGGCGGGCTGCACATCGTAGTGACCGTAGATCAGGACGGTCGGCGCGGTGGGGTCGATGATTTTTTCGCCGTATACGATCGGATGGCCGGGCGTTTCGTAGATTTTCACCCAATCGGCACCGGCGTTTTCAATGCTTTGGCGCACAAATTCGGCAGCGCGGTGGGTATCGTCCCTGAACTTGGAATCGGCACTGACGGATGGAATGCGCAGCAGGTCGAGCAATTCGCCCAGGAAGCGTTCTTTATGGTTTTCGAGGTAGGTAGTCATGAGTGATGAATTAGGACGGGGTCGCCCGTGCGATGATGATTGATGAATGCCTGGTGACGTAAAGTAAAAGTCCTCAGTACCCGAATTGGTTCTGAGGACTTTCTGCATGAATGAAAACATGTCGAGTTGGAGCACGGCTAAACCTACCCTAACCTTCCTGTTTTTTACCCCCGAAAAGATTGACGCGGTTTTCGTTGCCTTGCAGCAAACGGGTAATGTTTTTCTGGTGCGCGACGACGACCATCACAAAAATTACGAAACCGAAAATCACCAACAACGTATCAGGATGCCCAAATACCCCCAGCAGCGATACGACCGGAAAGGCAAGCGTCGCCAGTATCGAACTCAGGGAAACGTACTGCGAGGTCAGGAGTGTGAAGATAAAAATAGTGATGCACACCAGCGCGAGTTCGCTATGCACCGCCAGCACCATACCCAGCAGCGTGGCGACGCCTTTTCCCCCCTTGAAATTAACGAAAACTGGAAAAATATGACCGACGATCGCCACGAGGCCAAACACGATTTTATAGGTAAGGAGTTGATCGTACTCGATGACGTTGAAGTAGTAGAGCAACAGCGCCAGGCAGGTGGCCGTCCAGCCTTTCAGGATATCGATCAGCATCACGACGGTACCCGCCCGTTTGCCCAATGTCCGAAATGTGTTGGTCGCCCCGGCGTTGCCGCTGCCATGCTGACGTACATCCACCCCAAAATAACCAATGCCGTACCAAACCGAAGTGGGAATAGATCCTAAAAGATAAGCGCCTACAAAAGTCAACAAAAACAAACCAACCGTCATACTTGTACTATTTCAAGATTTAATTATTGTGTTTCATTAAGCCGCACAAAAATACCATACCGCATTGATTTACCAAGGGTACTTGCTGCACTCAATGTAACGATTTTGGGAAGCAAAAAAAATAACGCGCTCAATCAGCTCATAATCAGAAACCTTCGGTGGCTTCGGCCTTTTTCTTTTCGGCTTTTTTCTTGATTTCCTTTTTGACCGCGGCCGCTCGGGCGAGCCGCGCCTTTTTGAGAGCCGGGGCGTAAAAGTCGGAGAACCGGTCAAGAAACATCGCTTTTTCCTCAAATCCGAGGGGAATGAGCGCCATGTCTTTGCCTTTCACTCTACGCGCTTTGGACAGGATCTGATCATTGAAATTGATATCCGACGACACCACGCCAAGTTGCCCCTGGGCGTAATCCATGAAGTACCACACATCGGGCGACAGCTCTATGTACAGGCTGAACTCGTCGCCCCGGTCGGTACGGCGCAGTTCCATTTGGCCTTCCACCTGGGCATTGATGTCGGCGCGGCCGAAGTTAGAGATACCAATTCGTCCCGTCGAGAAATACGCGCCGTGCACATCGGACCAGCGCAGGGCCACGTTGGAAAGTACCAGCGGCACGTCCAGCGCCAGGGAGGCTTCGTACAGCGGCTTATAGCCCGCCGCCGTTTTGGCCACGTACTCATCGGCTACCTTTTGACCCAGCAGGGCGGCCAGCTTTGTGTTGAGGCGGTCGGGGTCGTCCTCGGCGGGGTCGCTGTTTTGCTCATCGAGGTTGGTCTGCACGATCTTCGTCGCCATGTCGGGCGCGAGGGGTACCAGGGCGGGCAGATTGAGCAGCAGCAGCGTGTTCATTTCGTACCGGGCGCTGTCGACCTGCACGTTGACCAAGCCGGAGGCTTTGATCAAGTCGGTCGCGGTGATTTTGAGCGGCCCGACGAACGAGGCCAGGCCTTTCTTATCGTCGAAAACAAAGGTGTTGGCTTCGTTGATCAGGCCATCGGCACCCGGTGGGGGCACGATGCGGAAGGCTTCGCTTTCGTCATCGTAGGCTAGCTCGCCTCGCGCGGTGTAGATGTCCTGGTCGCGCTCGGTAAACTTGGGCGACACAAAGCTCATATATATGCCGCCGCCCGAGCGGTAGTGTAGTCCGGCGAAGAGCGGTTGCTCGATCTCATTTTTGAGCTTTTCGTCGACCTTGATGCTGATGGCACCCGTCGAATCCGTGGCGCTCTCCGCGAGCGCGATCCAGGAACTTGCCAGGTCGGGCCGGGGCTTGAGCATCGGCCGCACCTGGCCTTCAAGCCGCAGGGCGGGCTCATAGGCTACCAGATAAGCGCTGCCTTTGTACTGAATCATGGGCGCGAGCATGAACTGCTCACCGTCCGTGACGTTGGCCTGCGCGGTAGTATAAAAAGTACCCGGCGCTACGACAGGTGCCTCTTTGCGACCCCGGCGCCCGCCGACGGGGGGCGTGGACGCTTCCCGTAGCTCGAAGTTTTCCATCTTGATATTGAAAGTATCCTTGCGCGAGGTCACATACTGGTAGGTAGCCGAGCCTTCGAACTGGTTGCGCGACCCGATGCGAATCGTGGCGTCTTTCATGCGGTGCGAACTGTTGAGCGTGTCGATCTCGATGCGGGCGTTTTTGAACTCAGCCATCTGACCGTTGCGCTTCACGCTCACCATCCCTTTATCAGGCACGATCTTGACGTCTGCCGTACGTACGAAAGGTACTCCGCTGATGTTGAGCGTCATCTTGTCGATTTCGTACAAGGCAGCCGAGCCGTTGAACGCCAGCCCCTGCTGCTCGGACGCGGTGGCGGTGAAAGTCGAGTTGGTCACGTCGCCCTTCATGGCAATGGTTTTGTCGGCGATGTTCCAGCGGGCTTTATTGATCGAAGTTCGGTAGGCCGCGTAGGGAAACTCCATCGTCGAGGAGTCGGTACCGAAGCCCGCCGATTCCGTCGTAAGGTCGGCGTAATTTTTAGCAATGTTGAAATTGACATCCACGTTGTTGCCCACCAGAATGGGTCGAGTCGGTTTTTCTTTATCAGCGCCGATGCTGAGCTTGGCCTTTCTGGCAATGAATCCCGCCTTGTTAAATTTGATGTCTTGCGAAGCCAACTCGGCGTCTTTCCGTTTCAATATTCCCTGCCCGAACAGTCCGGCCGAGCGGAGCAGCAGCCCCCCTTCGAGGTGCGTAGTGCCGGCGTAAAAGTCGAACGAATTGCCTTGGGTCACGACGAACATGCTGTCGGATTTGGGAAACCAGCGCAGCGAATAATTTTTAAGGTCCACTTTGGGAAAATAAGCTTCGCCAACGGTGGCTTCCTTGAGCGACGCTTCGCTGCCCGACGCCAATAGTGAATCAGCGGTGAACAACATTTCCTCCGCCGGAATAGTAGCCGACAGGTGCGAGATCACGCCCGCGCCCCGCAGGCCACTGTTGTCCATGGTAAGCGGTTTCGTAGTTTTAAAGGTGCTCTTGCTGTTGTAGAGTTTTAGCGGCGTGGACGACTTGTACTCAAAGCCCAGCGAATTGTCGTCCATACTTTTCAGGATCGTCTGGATGGGTGGCAGCATACCGTCGGAATTGAAAGTACCGAGGAATACCACATCACGCTGATCGAGGCCGTCGTAGTCCAGCTTGGGTACCTTGAAAAAAACGGCACTGTCGTAGACCATGTTTTTTCGCTCGGGCTGATCGAAGTACACCGTCATGCCGGTAGGCACGACCATGCGGGGCGATTTGCCGCCTTTCTGAATACCCGACTTGTTTTTGGGGTCGCTCAGGTAAAATGTACCGCCTTTCTCGTACTTCATGGAGCCTCCCACCTCGCTGCTCATGCCTTTGGCGTACTTGTCGCGCGGGGTGTAGGTGATGGAATCGGCTTTATCGAGGTTGACAAAAAACTTGTCATAGTTGAACGTGAGTCCGCTACCGGCAAACTTGTAATTGGAGGCCTGCAGCTTGCCATTGAGCGTAAAGTTGCGCCCTTTGCCAATGACTACCTGCTTATCGTCGGGTATGGCGACGATCTTCAGCGAATCGCTCACCACAAACTGCTCGACGCCCAAAACGGTCAGCAGCGTATCCTTCATCGAAATGGTGGCATTGGCCACTTCGCTGTTGGCCTGAAACTGAGAGATGATCTGAAAATTATCGTAATCGCCTTTGTCCAAACTCGCCATCAAGTACATCATTCCTTTGCGGCTGAGGCGATACAGGTCGGCCTCGGGGTTACTATCGAAGTAGCCGTCGAGCGTCAGCCTTTCCAAGGCATTGCGCATGATATTAGCTTTCTGCTTGTATTGGTTGGCCAGGTCATAGGGCGAGAAAGACGACACCTTCCTGGTCTGCATGTAATTGGCCGCCATAATGATCGGCTGGAAGCCCACTTCCTCGGCGATCCCCTGGAAGCGCTGCTTGCGGTAGTAGTCGAACGATTCCAGGCGGACGGGTATCTCACTCTTGCCCACGATCTTGTACAGTTCCACCTTTTCTTTCGGAAAATCCCAGCGCAAGCCTTCCGCCCAAATATTCATTTTGTGGTAGCTGTCGGCGTAGGGCAAGCTGGCGAAGGGCGTACCGTCGGCCCGCTCGACGCGCAGGGCGCCAGCATCGTCGGAGTAGCGAAAGCGCACCCCCGGATGGTAGAGCGAGTCGCGGCCGAGGGATAGCGAAAACTCAGCCACCCTAGCCGTTACGACAGAATCGTTGAGGATGAATCGCTTGCTGGACGCCCGGAAAGCCGGTTTGTCTTGGTAGGCTACGTAAAGCTGGGCAGGTTTGCCCGTCAGCGAAGTACTAAAAACATTTGTCCCGGCCAGACTGAAACCGCCCCGGTACGTGATGCTCTTGCGCGAATTGCGCAGCACGGCATCGTCGCCACGCGACACAAAGCGCGGATAGGTAGCCGGCTTGCCGGCCGGACGACGGGTGGCGCGGTACTCAAATACGCCCCGCACGGGTTTTTTAAGCCGACTCTCATCGTGCAGCGTCGCGCTTTCGACCGTGATTCGGGGATTAACAACGTTGAAGCTGTACTCCGCAAATTCGGCGTAGATGTCAGCCGCACCCACCATTTCCCAACTGAATTTGCCGCCTTTACCCAGAAAAGTGCCTTCCCGCAACGACACATGGCCGGTACTTGGCCCAAAAACGGCCGAATCGTTGGCGGAAACCATCGCGAAGGAGACGTCCCTGATTTCGATCATCGCACCCGAAAGCGTGGGCAAAGGCTCGGCGGCAACGGTTACCAGGGCCACCGTGTCGGCGGGCGTGTCCCAGCCGTCGTTGGCAGCGAGCGGCGTGGCGCCGGGGGCATCGCGGTCGGGTTGCGAATCGTCAAATTTGAAGGTATAGCTACCCCCGACCAGGTACAGCTTGTTGTAGTTGGAAGCGTAGAGCTGTCTTTTTTCAAACAGCAATTGAATATTTTCCTGTACTTTCTGAAAAGCCTTGGCGTCGTAGAGTTCGCTGGCGCGGCTGGTAGCAGCCAGGTACCCGTCGAGATCGGTACCCGACTGCGTGAGCGCGCTGCGGAAGTTGCGCATAAGAAGATAAAAGATCGGCCCGGCCTTCTGGCCTTTGTCTTCCAGGCGCCGCACAATTTGCACGAATTGCGTTTGTTGTGCTGCGCTCGGGGCGCTCGTCCAAATCGAGTCCAACTCCTGCGCGGCTTTGGCGTAGAGCGGGTTGCGGGTCGCCACCATGCGCCGGGTTGCCTCGGTGATAAATTCACCAGGAGTTTCGGGGAGTTTGGTAGCTTGCGCGTAGAGCAGGCTGCTGCTGCTCAGGATCGTCATGAGCAACAGAACTAGTAGCTTCAAGACCGCGCTGTTTTGATTCGATTTCATTGGTTTTCGTTTGCGTATCGCGCGTTGCAAACGCGCATTCCGTAGGTTGCGCGCTGCAAGCGCGAACCAGCGTCTTTTCATTTTTCAAACACCACCGTGGCCCACTGGTTGCGGGTGTTTTTGTTTTTAAAAGTCAGTCCTTCGGCTTCGGCGCAGCGGATGATGTCGGCGGCATCGGTGTCATAAAAGCCGCTCACGACCAGCCAGCCGCCGGGCAGTAGGTGGCTTACGTAACGCGGTATTTCGTTCAGCAAAATGTTGCGGTTGATGTTGGCCAAAATTCCGCCGAACTTCCGGTTCTCCGGTACATCGACGATGGTACCCTGAAATACTTCTGCCGCGTCGGTGACTTCATTCAACGAAAAATTTTCGGCGGTATTTTCCACCGCCCACGCGTCGATGTCGAAGGCCAGCAGCGCCGCTGCGCCCAGCTTGCGGGCCAAAATCGCCAGGATGCCCGTCCCACAGCCTACATCCAGTACGTCACGACCCGCGTGGGGCAGGCCGAGCTGCTCGTTCATCACGAGCCAGGTAGTTTCATGGTGGCCCGTGCCGAACGACATTTTGGGCGTGATGAGCAAGTCGTGGGTGAAGGCGGGATCGGGCTCGTGAAACAGCGCCCGCACCCGCACGGCCCGCCCGACTTCGATGGGCGTATAGTTGCGCTCCCATTCGGCATTCCAGTTCTTCTTTTCTAACGTCTGCCAGGAATGGCCTATTGTCGTGGCTGACTGATATTTGGCTAGTACTTCGTTCAGTTCGTCCTCCGAAAAATCGTCGGCCGGAATGTAGGCGTTCAACCCTTCGTCGGTTTCCACAAAGGACTCGTAGCCCAGTTCGGCCAGTTCGGCGATCAGGATTTCGGTATAGTCCGGCGAAAGGGTCAGGGTAAGTTCGAGGTGATTCAATTTTAGTTGAAAGTTGAAAGTTGAAAGTTGAAAATAAGTAGTTTCGGAATACAATAACCTGTTCCCGAATATCCATCCAATCTACCAAATTCAAAGATACGCAAAGCCCAAAAGACAGCGGAGCGTCCGATGAGACGCTCCGCTGTATATCCAAAAATTCAATTCAAAAGCCCGTTAACCTTCTACCGTTCCACCCTTCACCCCCCCTTTACTCTTTCAACCGCACATCGCCGTAGACCGAGATTACCTTGATATTGGTGCCGGTGCCTGTACCGACGTGGCCGGAGTACTGGCGGGTGGTGCGGAAGGCGTCGGTTTTTTGGGGTTGATTGGTAAAGATCACCCGGGCGTTGACAGGCAGGCGGAAGGTACCGTTGGTCACCTGTACGTCGAACCGGCTGGATTCGGCGGGCAGTACCATCGACGAGTACGATGCCTTGATGTCGACGTTGTTGGCCGAAGCCGGAAGCCGCGAGATGTGGAAGTCGTTGGAATAGTTGAGATTGACGCGGCACGTTTCGCCGATGCTGCCGATGGTGGCATCGCCCGAGTACTCGATGTCGGCGTTGAGATGGTCTACCGCCCCGATATTCAGCTTGCCGAATTTGTAATTCAGGATGAGCCGGTCCACTTGCCGGAGGTCGAGGTCGGAGTAGCGGACTTGCATTTTCCCGCCGCCCATGCTGCCGATCTTGGCGGTACCGTACAGTACTTCGATGGCGTTCTTGGCGTTTTTCAGGGCTTCGGCCGAGAAATTTCCGTTGCGCAACAACACGTTGAGCGGCGCTTGAAACTGCGGAATATCGGTATCACCAAATTTGTTCTTGACGATCAGCGGCGTGTTTTTGGGCATGCTCACCACGTAGTCGATTTGGATCGAGTTCTTTTGCCGGGGTTGGCTGCGCCAGACTATTCCAGGTGTTGGAGCCGAACTGATCACGGTCGATGTCGGTTCGCAGGCTGATGACACTTCCCGCGCGTTTTTCGGTGATCGAAACCGCGTCGAGGTAGTCCGTGGCGCGGCGTTCGGTGGTAGCACTGGCCGTGACGCGGATGTCGATCCTGATTTCGTTGCGGTCCCAGAGGTTCACCTTCACCTGCCCGTACTGGTTGTCGACCGACAGCATCTCGCCGCGCTGCACGGTGTACACCTTCACCCAGGACTTTCGCTTTTCGATGGCGTCCTGATCGGTGGCCTGTGCCGTGGTGAGTACGTGGAGAAGTAGAAGTGTGAGGCTATATGACAGTATTTTTTTCATGATTTCGATCGGATTTTTTGATGCGTTGCAGCACCGTGAGTTGCTGGTTCAGCAGGTCGATTTGTAGTTGCAGATTCTGGATCATGGCCTGCACAAGGGCTTCCTGGTTGGGGGTCTGCGGTAGTTCGGAGCGCAAGCGGCCATAGTTTTTTTCCAGCCGGTCGAGGTCGGTCGCGAATTCGCGGTACAGGTCGGGGTTGTGGGACGTGAGTCGAATGAGTTCGTTGCGCTTGGCGTCGATGGCCTGGCTGTATTCCGTGAATTCGCGGGCGTAGGCCGGCGCGTTCAGCGCCACTTGGGGGTCGCGGGTGACCCCGTACTCATTGTTTAGATATAGCAAGAACCCAATCCCCAGCAGCAGTACCACACTCGCCGCGATGCGCCAGTCGAAAAACGACCAGGTGCGCCCGCGTTTGATAGGTACCGAAGCGATAGCCGGTACCGGCTCCTCCTCTATTTCCCCACTCAGTTGACCGCTGATGCGTTCCCAAAGTTCTTCGTCCGGTTCGAGCCGGTCGAAGTCCTCGCGGTTGTCGCGCACAAAGCGCTCCAAGCGGTCTTTTTTATCTGATGAATGGTACATTGTTGTTTATTTGTTGATGTGTTTATTTGTTTAGAGGCTTAGCATAAGCCTTTCTCCCGTCCACCCTTCCCCCGTCAACCCCTACTTCATCATCTCTACCAGCTTCTTTTTCCCCCGCATGTACTGCGAGCGGGAGGTAACTTCGCTGATGCCCAGTACTTCACCGATTTCCTCGTGGTCGTAGCCCTCGAAAAGGTAAAGCGTAAGTACTACGCGATAACCTTCGGGCAGGTTTTGCATCGCATGGCGCACACGCTCCACTTCGTAGTCGGTGTCGTCGTCGGGGCAGGGTACTTCGGCGTAGTCGGCTTCGTGGTGGGCCTGCCACTCGCTGAGTTCTACCCACTGCATTTTGCGGCTGCGGAGTTGGTTGATGGCCTTGTGTACCACGATTTGTTTCAGCCACGCTCCAAACGTCGACTGTTGCCGGAACTGCCCGATGTGCGCGAAGGCGTCCAGGAACGCTTCCTGCAACGTATCTTCAGCCTCCCCGACGTGGTTCAGCATCCGCATACAGACGTTGTACATCGCCTTGGCGTAGTGACGGTACAGCTCATGCTGCGCCCGCTGGTCGCCGCGTTTGCAGCGCTCCACCAATTCGACGTGTCGGTCAGGGTACAGTTTGGTTTTCAAAAATTTAGTTGACAGTGGATAGTGGACCGCGCGGGCGGCCCCGAGTCGACAGTGGCTTGAATAACTGGATTCTTGCCAGCGGTCTTCCTGTTTGTGCTATCCGTTGTTTGAACGTTCTGGGGTAAAGAGCGTGGGTTGGGGCGGGGCGTTGCATGGGGGTATCGTTTTTTTGCGTTAAAAAAAATACGTTCCAACCTTTTGCTAAAGATTTGAATCTTGGTTATTGAAAGATAGTTGAGAAATTTAATTTGAGAAATCATGAAAAGAGCACAACTAATACTTTGCATTCTAATAGGGTGCTTTGGAAGTTGCGTCAATAACGACACCATGAAGCCAGAAGGGTGCGATCTGTCACCTGGCCATGTGACACTTCGAGAATACAATGATGCGGAAGGATACATCTATAAAATCAATCATTTTCCTGGACAGCACCCTGACCGATATGGGATTGCTGTTTTGAATTGTGAAGACTGTCCTTACGTGCGCAATATTCCGAACGGTTTGACAAATACGGGCATTTTGCCATGCAATCTTCCTGAGGCTTTCCAGAAAGATAGTTTGGCAATAACATTTAGCGGCACTGCGAAGGTTAACACCAAAACTGATTACGGGGTGATAGACATCGATGGTATCCCGTTTGAACTATCTTCGGTAAAACTGAAATAGTCGTAACAAGATAAAAGCCGCCACGCCTGGATTATTCCTGAGCGGGGCGGCTTTTTGTATCAATACTTCATTCCAAAACCGAAGCGAACAAAGCTTCGAAGGTACACGTTGTTTTTTGAGTTGCCTATCTTTGTGGTAGCGTTGGTGGAGGTTGTTGGTGAAAACACCAACAACGGAAAGCGCACCGCTGTCAACTATCAACTCGGGGCCGCCCGCGCGGTCCATTGCCAACTAAACAAATGAAAACCTTCGACATACCCAGTTTTTACCGAAGCGGCATCATCACGCCGATCAAGGAATTCCGGCGCAAGGCCGATAAATTGAAACGCGATTTCAAACCGACAGTACTTGATTTTGGTCCGGTGCGGTTTCTAATTGCGCGACATTTTGGATTTTGCTACGGGGTCGAGAATGCCATCGAGATTGCCTACAAGGCCATTTCGGAAAACGAGGGCAAGCGTATTTTCCTGCTTAGCGAAATGATCCACAACCCCGATGTTAACCAGGATTTGCAGGCGCGCGGCGTGCGGTTCATCATGGATACCAAGGGCAACCAACTCATTCCCTGGACCGAATTGGTGTCCGACGATGTGGTGGTGGTACCCGCCTTCGGTACGACGGTCGAGATACAGGCGCAACTTTCGGCCCTGGGCATTGATGCCTACCAGTACGATACGACCTGTCCGTTCGTGGAGAAAGTCTGGAACCGCGCCGCGCAAATCGGCGAGAAGGAGTACACCGTCGTGGTACACGGCAAGCCGATGCACGAGGAAACCCGCGCTACTTTTTCGCACAGCCAGCAGGGCAGCCCGACGGTGGTAGTCAAAAACATGGAGCAGGCCGAACGGCTCGCGACCTACATCACGGGCGAAAGTCCGAAAGCGGATTTCTACGAAGAATTTGCCGGGCAGTACTCCGAGGGCTTCGACCCTACCCGCGACCTGAGGCGCATTGGCGTCGTGAACCAGACGACCATGCTGGCCTCCGACACGCAAGGCATCGCCGACTATCTCAAAAAAGTAATGATCCGGCATTACCAGATCGAGCCCGGCGACGTAGACACGCATTTTGCCAACACCCGTGACACGCTTTGCTACGCCACCAACGACAACCAGGATGCCACCTACGCGCTCCTGACGCACCCGGCCGACCTGGCCATCGTGGCCGGCGGCTACAACAGTTCAAACACTTCGCACCTCGTGGAATTGTGCGAGGACAAGCTGCCTACCTACTTCATTTCGTCGGCCGAAAAGATTCTGAGCCACTCGCTCATCCGGCACTTCGACCGGCTTAGCAAGCAGGAAATCACGACGGAAGGATACTTGCCTCATCAGGCACCTACCACCATTCTGCTCACCTGCGGCGCTTCTTGCCCCGATGCCGTGGTGGAGGGTATTTTGACGCGCATCCTGTCTTTTTATGAAAACACCCGCCCGATTACGGAAGTCATGGATGACTTTCAGTGACACCGCCCAATCTGCTTTCGTCGGATTTTGGTAGTGGGGAGTAGGCACCGTCCGCGTCTTCGCAGGGAAGGGTAGTTTTAAAAAAAACAAAAACGCAGATGGAGAGAAGAGCATTTATCAAGAATAGTTTGGCGGGAGGCCTGGTGCTATCCACGTGGCCCGCTTCTACTTTTTTTCCGCACGCCGACTACCCGGTCGAGCGCATTACGGACGGAAAGCACTTCCATTGGTTTGGCTATTACGACAAACTACAAATCGACCCCACGGGCCGCTACGCGCTGGGGATGCGCCCGCCCTTCGAAGGCCGCACGCCCGGTCCTGACGACATGCTCGAGATCGGCCTCATCGATCTTGAAAATAACAACAAATGGCGTAAGCTAGGTACCTCAAATTCCTGGGGCTGGCAGCAGGGCTGTATGTTGCAATGGTTGCCCGGCTCGAGTGAGGAGGTGATTTGGAACGACCGCATCGATGGGGCTTTCAGAAGTCGAACCCACAACATCAAAACTGGCAAGGAGCGCATACTACCCAAGGCGATCTACGCGCTGGCCCCCAATGGCGAGTTTGCCGTAGGTACCGAGTTCAACCGCATCCAGAACCTACGCCCCGGCTACGGCTACGTAGGCATCGCCGACCGCTATGAGAAGGAAAAAGCGCCCAAGGAAATCGGGATTTATAGAATGGACCTGAAAACGGGCAAGTCCATGGTGCTCTTATCGTTGGCCGAGATGGCGGCCATTCCGCACTTGGGCGAGGATGTGAGCAACTACTGGCATTGGTTCAATCACCTGCTCATCAGCCCTGACAGCAAGCGGATGCTGTTTCTGAACCGCTGGCGGCATAAGGTAGAGGAGCAGGACGGCGTACTTACCACGCCCTTCATCACCCGCATGGTGACGATGGATACCGATACGGGCAAAGATCGCTACGTAATCGATCCCTCGGGTTATACGTCGCACATTATCTGGGACGGTCCGACGCGCATCCTGGCCTGGACCAGGCCCGTCGGCGAGAAGGACGGCTTCTGGTTGATGGAAGACAAAACCCAAACCCGAACGCACATCGGGCCGGAGGCTATGCTCGTTAACGGTCACAATACCTACATCCCTGACACCAATAACGAATGGGTACTCAACGACACCTACCCCGACGCCAACCGGATGCAGACGCTCTACCTCTACCATATTCCCAGCAAGCGTAAGGTGATCTTGGGCAAATTCCTGTCGCCCAAAAAATATACGGGCGAGTACCGTTGCGACCTGCACCCCCGAAGCAATCAGCAGGGTACCCGCGTGTTTTTCGATTCGACCCACGAGGCAGGGCTGGGCCGGCAGATTTACGCCATCGACATCGAGAAAATCGTGCGTGGGTAGGTTGGGGTAAGTACCGTCAGCGGAAGTTGAAGTGCCTCAGAAAGTCTTCCTTGTAGTTTCGCCCGAGTGGGATATCCTGCTCGCCGATGCGCAGTTCATAGTCGTTGAACGAATCCACGCGGTCGAGGTTGACGGCAAACGAGCGGTGCGTCCTGACCAGCCGCGGCATTGCCAGTCGTTCCAGAAACCCACTCAGCGGCATTCTCAGGGCAATCTTCTGGTCGGAGGTATTGATAATGGTGTAGCTGTTCTCCGCCTCCATGTACTTGATGTCGCGGAGCGTTATTTTTACAAAACGGTAGTTATTCTTGATAAAAATAGCATCCTCGACTTGCAAAATCGAATCGCGGTCGGGGCTACCGGGCAGGGTATCATTCTTGACCAGTTTGGGTCCTTCGGCTAAAGACGGCGCGCTGCGCAAAGCGAAATTATTGATCGCCATTTCGATTGAGATGCGTAGGCTGGTCAGATTATAGGGCTTCGGTATGTAAGCCGCCGGGTAAGTACTCTTGGCCCGCTGAATGGTATCAGCGTCCGAAAAAGCCGTGAGGTAGATCACCGGCACGGGCCGCACGGCCATCAGATGCTGCACGGTTTCGATGCCGTCCCAATCGCCTTTGATGTTGATGTCGCAAAGCAGCAGGTCCACTTGCGCTTCCCGGAAAATTTCCAGCGCCCGCCGCCCGTCTGCCGCTGTCCCTACTACCTCGTAGCCCTCCATTTCGAGCGTCTCGCTCATTTCCATCGCCAAGATGGCTTCGTCTTCTACGAGCAGGATACGGATTGAGGACATAGATTGTCGATGTGTTTGTTTTTCCGTAAAAACCCGTCCCCCGTCCACCCTTCCCCCGTCGATCCGCTACGCTGCCTTGCGCAACGACTCTTCGGAAATATGGAGTTGGTAGTGGGTACCTTCATCGTTATCGATTTGGTACTTGCCGCCGATCTGGTCGCTGAGGTTTTTGATAAGGCGCTTGCCGAATGAGCCGGTTTTTTGCTGCCATTCGGCCTGATCGATGCCGGGGCCATTGTCTTTTATCTCGAGCGTAAGGTCGCGCTTTCCCGTCAGCGAAACGGTCAGCATGGGGCGCTGCACGTCATGGTAGGCGTACTTGAAGGCATTGGTTAGTAATTCATTCAAGATCAAACCCAACGGAATGGCCAAATCGACGTCCAATTCCTCCCGCTCGATGTCGAGCTGCAGGTCGAAGTTGTCGCGGGCATAGCCGTAGGCCGTCATCAGATTCTCGCACAGGTCCACGATGTAATCGCGCATGTTGATCGACGTGAGCAGGTCGGTTTGGTACAGCCGCTGGTGAATTAGCGACATCGCTTCCACGCGCTGCTGGCCTTCGCGCACCGCCTTGGCCGCCGACTCATCCCCAATCCGATTGGATTGTAGTTTCAAGAGGCTCGACACAATCGCCAGGTTGTTCTTGACCCGGTGGTGCAGCTCCTTCATCAGTAGCTTCATCTGCTCCGACTGCTCGCTGATCTTTTCCTTGCTACGCTGTAAACGGCGGTATTGCCAATAAAACAAAGCCAGAAAGGCCAACAGCGCCAGCAGAAACGCACCCAAAATAAGTACCTGCTTCTGCCTGGCTTCGCTCAGGGCATCGAGCTCGGCGATGCGCTCCTCCTTGTGTTTGGTCTCAAATTGCGTTTCGAGCCGGGCGATTTCCTTCTTTTTGTCAAGACTGCTCAGGCTGTCGGTATACTGCGTAGCGAACCGATAGTGCTCGTAGGCTTTTTGGTAATCGTTTTTTGCGGCGTAGATTTTGTGGGCGTTGGTATGGAACGCCTGCAAAAGTTCGAAGTTTCTGATTGCGGGGTTTTTGCGTAGTAATTCAAAACCCAGGTCGTTGACGCGCAAAGCTTCCTCATTCTGTTTCAGGTCGAGCAGCGTGTTCGGCAGTTCACCGTAAAAACTAGCCAGGTAATAATCGTCTTTGATTCGGTTGACAAACGTTTCGAACTGCCTGAACCGAGCCAGCGATTCCTCGGGGCGCCCCATCTTCCGGAGGATGATGCCCGAATTGAACAGTGAAACATACTTCGCCCCTTCGTCTCCGACGCTATCGTAGATCGCCAGCGCCTTGTTGATGTATTTCAACGACTCGGCCTGGTTGCCGGTTATGCCGTAAATATTGGAAAGTTCATTGTAGTTGTGTCCCAGCAGATCCCGGGGAAGGGAGGGGTTGTTTTCCAACAAATCGCGCGCCTGCAGAGCATATTTTTTGGCCAGTTCGTACTCTCCGGCGTTGAAATAGGCCATATCCAGCCTCGTGAGGGCTTGCACCTGCTTCATCTGCGCGTTTGCCTTCTTGAATCCATCGTAGGCTCCCTGGAGTAGCCGGGTAGCGGCCGGGAAGTTTTCGCGGACCGTCTCGACCACGCCCGACTCGAAGAGGAGCATGGCTTTCAGGTAGTCCGATGTCTGGTGGGCATCAATGGCCCTGGCCC
This sequence comes from uncultured Cytophagales bacterium, assembly GCA_963803495.1. Taxonomy (GTDB): domain Bacteria; phylum Bacteroidota; class Bacteroidia; order Cytophagales; family Spirosomataceae; genus Persicitalea. Next base: position 2,945,781 of record CAWDMP010000002.1, on the reverse strand, counting down.
GCGCCAGCAGGCTGTCGGCGGCGGCAAAATCGCCGTTGAACGTAGCGCTGTTGGTTGCCAGCTTGGTGTACGCCAGAAAGCGCAGGGAGTCGTTGGGGCTGTTGAGCAGCGAATCAGCCGTGTGGTAGGCGTCGGGGATTTGGGCAAGACTTTTGAGCGTACCCGATCCAAAAATGCATAGCACTACCATGAAAAGGAGGTGAGGTTTTTGCATACAGTGAGCGTTGAGTGGTAGAACTGGCGACAAATTACCAGGTTTTCTTCTAAAAACCCACCTGAGGCATCACTTCAAAAGCCTACCGGCAACTCATTTCCCGCCGAAAGTCTGTGGGTAGGTTTCGATCTTGTACTTATCGAAAGCGACGGTTTTATAAAAATCCCCGCCGAAGAAAGTGATGATCTCGTGGAATTCCTTGGCCTTCAAATAGCCCGGAAGTGGCTGAATCATTTGTAGTTTTTCGTCCAAAAACACCGTGCTGGGGTAGCTGAGTTTGTTTTGCAAGAGACTGGCCGCAAATTCGTGCACGCCGCTGTTGCCTTGTTGCACAAACTTGAACGTCTGGTCGCCCAGCTTCACATCATCGCGCTGCTCGGCGTTGAACTTGACGGCGTAGTAGTGCTGGTTGATGTACTCGACCACCTTCGGGTCGGTGTAGGTTTCGCGGTCCATCACCTTGCACCAGCCGCACCAGTCGGTGTATACGTCGATAAGCATTTTGCGGGGCTGCTGCTGGTTGAGGGCAAAAGCCTGCTCCACGGTGAGCCATTCGACTTTGGCGGGCTTCTCACGCGGCACGAAAGTCTCGGAGCGCAAAGCGGTGAACAAGAATATGAGGGTGATGGCTAGAACAGCTCCTACGAGTAGACGGATCATTTTTTTTAGATTTGAGTTACGAAATGTCCCAGTGCGTCGACGCGACTCACTCACCATAAGGTAGGCCGGATACACCAAAGGTTTCGTAGTTATGGAATAGGTCTTCGGCGTTTTCATAACGACCTCAAACCAAAAAACGTGCCGAATTAGATTGGAGTTGTGGCTGATTAAGTCGTGCTGGCGAATATCAGCGGCAGGTTCTTCCAAGGTTGCCCCATCTCTCGCTAAGCTTTCTAATCAATTCTACCTGGACACCTTTCGGCAAAGGTTGTGTCCAGGTTACTTCGTGGGATGCTGATTCCATCGTTACCTTGAGGCCGCCGCCTCCAAGATCGCAACAAACGGATTCGGTGATTGATTTAGATTTTTTGAATTCCTTCCAGTTAAAGCCCTCTACCAAACTATTCCACTCAGCCGAAGTTATGGGCCGTTCGCATTTATTGGTTATACCTCTGTAATCGAATTTTTCCATTTGCGGATTAATGATGATAGTAGAAGTAGCGCCTGAAATTCCGATTGTGTTGCTGTACTCGATCTGAGTGATTAGCCCTGGATCTACATCTTTCATCGCGCTTACAGCCTAGCAGGAGAATTATTGTAAAAAAAGTCAGGGCACTTTTCATATACTAGAAAGTCAAGGCCAAATGATAGACTAATATCTTGCTGCTTTCGATAATCCTTACGAAAGCATTGCTACTTCTTACTGTCGTAGATCAATTTCCCATCATAAATTATTCCGGGCAGTTTATCACAATTGCCGATAGGCCCCGCAATGGTATATGAAACGGAGCAAAGTAGCGAGCCGTCACATCTATACGTTGATGTTGGGTTACCGTCGGGTCCGATGAACACGTCAATTGTGAAGACAGTCTCGCCTTCGTAGAGTCCTTTGAACACTCTGGTCCGGCCAGCGAATAGGGGTTTTTCGATTGCCTCCCTCAACCAGGGCAAGTCCTTGATTGAATTATTGACTCCGCAGGTAGTGGCTCCGCTTTCGACAGAATCTTTTTTGCAAGAAAACAGGCCAGTCAACAAGATTAATACAAAAACTGATTTCATGTTTTTGAAAGTTAGATTCATTTGATACGTAAATAGATTCGATATCGCGTCAAATGGTTGGAACCTCTCTAAAAGAAAGCCGAAGGTTTTTCTTTTCTTGCCCCTACTCCTCCCCCGCCTTGATATACACCGCCGGTAACCGCTTCGCTTCGTAGTCGGCGTTGAATTTGGCGACGTCCTCGCGCACGATTTTCTGCATCGCCGTTTTGTGCGTATTCCACTCGGCCAGTAGTTCAGCCAAGCGGTCCTTTCACGCCCGCCGTCGGGCGCGGGTCGTGGTTGCTTGCGCGGCCGCGCAAGTCGAGTAGCTCAGCGTTGAGGCGGTTCGGAAAGTTGATGACGTCCTGGAACGTCTGCTGCTTGGGCGTGATGAGGTCGTCTTCCCAGGTCGTGATTTTCTTGACCAGCGCTTTTCCCGAATTCTGCCACGCTTTCATCGTCGTGTCGCTTTTCCAGGTAGCTTGCAGTGCTTCGACTTGCATCTTGGCGTTGCGCATGGTGTTTACGGCTTCGTGAATTTCACGCACGGCGTTTTCGGTTTTAGTCAAAATTTCCTGCTGCGCGGTGTAATCGGCCAGCGTGGCGTCGAGGCGCGGATCGGCAAGATGGTCGCCATAGTCGTGGAAGTATCCTTATCAGTGACGAGCTGCAGCGTGTAGGTACCCGGCCCGACCATGCTACCCCGGTAGTCGCCATTCACGAATACTTTACTGACGCCTGGCAGCGCCTCGCGGCGCATATCCCAGGACAGGCGGTTGAGGCCTTTTTTGCTGGGCAGCATTGCCCGCGGCGCGGGACCGCCTTCGTACTTCTGGTAGGTCTTGTCTTTTTGATTGGTGAATGAGCGAAGTACCTTGCCGTCGGCATCCATCACGTCGAGCGTCACAGCGGTACTGTCCAGATTCTCGGGCAGGAAGTAGCTGATCGCCACGCCCGAAGCTGGATTTTGTCCGTAACCGGGGACGGGCTCGGAGGACGAGCGTCCGTCCAGCCGTACCGTCTTTGCGGGCATCACGAGCCGTGCCTTGGCTTCGGTACCGAAGGGCGTTTGTGCTTGCTGGTACGGGCTCAAATCGTCCAAAATCCAAAAGGCCCGGCCTGATGTGGCCGCGATCAAGTCGTTATCTCGAATGAACAAATCATTGATCGGTGTCAGCGGCAAATTCAGTTGCAATGGTGCCCAGTTTTCACCACCATCGTAGGACAAGTACATACCCAGTTCGGTGCCGCCATAGAGCAGGCCTTTCCGAATCGGATCTTCCCGCACGGTACGCACGTAGCTTTCCGGCGCGACGCCCTTCACGATTTTCTTCCAGGATTTCCCGTAGTCTTTCGTCACGAAAACGTAGGAAGCAAAATCATTGAAGCGGTACTTGGTCGCCACCAGGTAGGCCGTCGCCGGGTCGTGCGGCGATACCTCGATGCAGTTGATCAAGCACTCACCCAGGTCGGGCGGCGTGATGTTTTGCCAGGATTGCCCGTCGTCCTGCGTGACGTGGACCAGCCCGCAATCACTGCCCGAGTACAGCACGCCGTAGCGGTGCGGCGAGGCGGCCAGATAGGCCAGCGTGTTGTAGTTTTCGCCGCCCGCGCCCTCGTTGGTAAAGGGTCCGCCGCCGACGCCCTGCTTGGTAGTGTCGTTGCGGGTAAGCTCGGGGCTAATGACCTCCCAACTGGTACCCTCATCTTTGGTGCGTAGTACTACATTGGCCCCGTGGTAGATCACCTTCGGATTCTGCGGCGAAGCCACGATGGGCGAGTTCCAGTTGAAGCGGTACTTCATGTCCTTCGGCAGCTCGGCCAGACCGATCGTTGGGTAAGCCATGATGTCTTTTTCCTCACCCGTTTTTTTATTCAAAACCGAAATATTTCCCTGGTACGAGCCACCGTATACCATATCCGGCTTGTCGGGATCGAAGGCCACGAAAGCACTCTCGCCGCCCGGCCCGGCCGACCAGTCTTTCCAGCCCACGCCCATGCCGCTGGTGCGGTTGGCGATGATGACGGAGGAGTTGTCCTGCTGGCCACCGTAAATGTTGTACGGAAACTGGCGGTCGGCGATAACGCGGTAGAACTGCGCCGTAGGCTGATTTTCCTGGGTGCTCCACGATGCCCCGCCGTTGAAGGTGACGTTGGCCCCGCCGTCGTTGGAATTGATCATATTCAGCGGGTTGCCGGGGTTGATCCAAAGTGAGTGGTTGTCGCCGTGCGGCGTTTTGACGGGCTTGAACGTCTTGCCGCCATCGCTGGATTTCAGCACGGGCGCGTTGATGCAATAGACTACGTCGGCGTTTTGCGGGTCGGCCTCGATCTCGATGTAGTACCAGGCGCGGGCCACCGTCACGCGGGCGTTGGTCGTTTGGGTCCAGGATTTACCCGCATCGTCGGAGCGATAGACGCCGCCCTTTTCGCCCTCGGCCTCGATATTGGCATAGACGCGCTCCGGGTCGGCGGGCGACACCGACACGGCGACTTTACCCATCTCTTTTGGCAGGCCTTTGGTCATTTTATTCCAGGTATCGCCGCCGTCGGTGGATTTGTAAAGGGCCGAACCCTTGCCGCCGCTAACGACTTTCCACGGCAGGCGGCGGTGGTCCCACATGCCGGCGTAGAGAATGCGCGGGTTGGTGGCGTCCATGCTGAGGTCGGCGCAACCGGTATTTTCGTCCACGTACAGGATTTTGTCCCACGTTTTACCGCCATCCGCCGAGCGGTAGATGCCGCGCTCCTCAGTGGCTCCATAGGCCGCGCCCTGCACCGCGACATAAACTAATTCAGAATTTTTGGGGTGGATGCGCACCGCCGCAATGTGCCGCGAGGCGGGCAAGCCAAGGTGCTGCCAGGTCTTGCCCGCGTCGGTGGATTTGTAAATCGCCATCGCCGTGGGAGGTCATCACGCCCCGGATCGGGATGCTCGCCCATGCCGACGTAGATCACGTTGGGATCGGAAGCCGCCACGGCGATGGCCCCGACCGAACTGGTTTTTAGTTGGCCGTCGGTGATGTTTTTCCAAGTGATTCCCGTGTCCTCGGTCTTCCAGACGCCGCCACCCACGCCGCCCATGTAGTAGAGCATCGGATTGCCCGGTACGCCCACGGAAGCCACGCTGCGCCCGCCCCGAAACGGACCGATGTTGCGCCATTTCATGCCCAGGTACAGGCTGTCCACCGACATCGGCTGAGTGACCGCGACAGGGAGGTCGAGGTTTTTGTCCTTCTTTTTTCTTTGGGCGAAGGTGAGGGTAGTGAGAAATAAAAATAGGAGGGTGAAGGCGTAGCGTTTTTGCATGGGTATTTGGGGTATATTGAGATTGAAGTCCAAGTTATGGATTTTGGGAGAATTTTTTTCATTGGAACTAGTTATCGGGGCATACTTCTCAGCGACGGGCGGGCCGCCCGTACCACATTTTCGCTATATTTGGTGAAAATCAAATACGCTTATGATTACCACCGATCATCTCAAAGAAACGATTCTCGAACAGTTGAAGACCCAGGATCTGGTGAGAGTTCTGGCGTCGGAAGAGGAATTTTTTGCGTTATCCGCCCAACTACCCTTCAAAATTGAATACCACGAAAGTGAAATTATTACCATGGGACTAGCATCTTATTGGCACGAAGTATTGATAATGACATTGGGAGGCATCTTTTACAATCTCTTTTCCGGCAAGAAAGAGTTCACTGTCTCGGGTAGCAATACGGGCGTGAAGGTTCCCAAGTTCGAAGGCGGGTACTATCTGCCCGATGTGGTTGTGGTAAAGGGCGCACCGGAATTTAAGCCCGATTCGACGGCCATTATTCTTAATCCTTACATCGTCGTAGAGGTTTTGTCTCCTTCGACCAAAGAATTTGATTTGTCGGACAAACTGCCCGACTACAAGCATATCGACAGTTTACAGCAAATCATTTTTGTTGACCAGAAGAAAATGAACCTGAGCAGCTACACCCGCTCCAAGCAGCCGGGCGTGTGGCTCAACCAGGACTTTTTTGAAGGAGACACCATCGTGATCGAAAATATGCCCGTTGCTCTGAAAGACATTTACGATAAGGTACAGTTTGTTAAGTAGCATTCATTGACCCGCTTACTTTGTCTCCTCATGCCTCAAAAACCCCCATAGGTACTCGAAGCCGCCTTTGCTGCCGGCGGTTGAGCAAAGATACCGGGATGGTTGCGGACAGGTATGGTTGTGTACAAGGCAATCCATCTTGGACTACTGGTAAATTGGTGACAATAACGGTGATCCCAATATTGACGGGGCCCCACTGCTTGCTCACGTTACCGCCGTCCTAAATTTCGACGCCGCCTTGCCTGCCTCAGTCAAAGGTAATAGTACATCAGCGTCGTGCGGAAACACCCATCAGGCGTAGGGACCTTATCATCTGAGGGAGTAGAACATTTGAGCGATTTCCTGACCATCTTGCATGGCTCTCCAGAAACAGAAAAGTCTTTCGACTAGTTCTGGGAGATTGACGGTCGAGCTACACTGGCGAATATATCGATGCCTCCATTATCCAGAAGTTGGCAAAGAAATAAAGTTGTCGAGTACTCACGGTTGAAGGTCAGGGAAAACACATCTATCAGACCCGTTGAGCCACTTTACTTCACAACCGTCCTTCGCAAACAATTCGTCGTTGAGGTTGTGAAAACAGGTCATTGATCGAGTATCAATTGCCCGCCAGGTCATCGGCATTCAGAAGGATGTAGAGATTAGCAAGGAATCCCCGCGTTTTCCGTACTCAATTGGTTGATCCGCTCTAATAACGGCCCCAAAATATTGCAGTTTTGGTTAGCCTTCTTCGCCAGGACTGTAGTAAATCATGTTTTGGCTCACATCCAGATGACCACTCAAAGGCTTTGCAGTGGCATTCAACTGATCTTTCCGGTCGTCGTATAGATATTCAAAGGGCTTTACCGCTAAGTTAAACTTGTCCTTCCGCTCACGCTTGGACGAAAATGAGGTAATCCTGCCCGTACTTATTTTGAGCTAGGTTGGAGTTCTAATCGTCAAACTCAGAATTAAACTCTTCCATGTTGACGGGCGTGGCCTGAAACTTGCCGTTGCGGTCGGTCCAGGGACCGGGGCAGGCGGTCATCACAAGCATTAGACTGGCAATACAAGCAAAGATGAACGGGCGCTTCATGTCAAATGGGAGTTTTGGTAAATGGTTTTTCGATTGGCAACATTTCCTTTTGCTTGAAAAGGTTGGAAAGGATTCCGCATTTTTTTCAAACCAACTTCTCCCCTACCGCAAAGCTGCCAACTCGCCCCGTACAAAATCCATCAATTCATAATGTGTTTTTTGGAAAAATCGAAGGGTACGCGAGCGGCTTCGTAAATCTGACCGATAGGCGCGGTGTAGCCCAGTTTTAAAGCGTCGAGGTACCCTTTCAAACCTTCCTCGGGATTCTCGCGGTAGTTTTTCCAAACCCCGATGGCACCCAGTTGCGCGATGCCGTACTCGATGTAGTAGAAAGGTACTTCGTAAAGGTGCAGCTGCCGCTGCCACAGGTAAGCGCGGTACTTCTCCAGCCCCGACCAATCCGTCACCGTATCATTGAATTCCCGGTAAATCCTGACCCACGCCTCGGCGCGTTGGGCGGCGGTGTGGTCGGGATGCTCATACATCCAGTGTTGAAATTTGTCGATCGTCGCCACCCAGGGTAGCGTCTCGATGATCGATTCCAGGTGCTGGATTTTGGCGCGGCGCAGGTCTTCTTCGTTGTTGAAAAACTCGTCCCAGTAGTCCATCGTCAGCAATTCCATCGACATCGAAGCCAACTCGGCCACTTCGGAAGGCGGGTGCTTGAAGGTATTCAGCGCCAAATCGCGCGTGACGAGCGAATGCACCGCGTGGCCGCCCTCGTGCAGTAGCGTTACCATGTCGCGAAGATTGGAAGTGGCATTCATAAAGATAAAGGGCACCCCGCTTTCGTCCAGCGGGTAGTTGTAGCCACCCGGTGCCTTGCCCTTCCGCGATTCAAGATCGAGGTGGCCCATGCGCTTCATAATCCGAAGACAATCGCCCAGAAACGGGTCCAGCCGCGTGAAGCACTTGATCGTTTTGTCGAGCAATTCCTCGCCGCTGGCAAAAGGTTTGAGCGGCGGTCGGCCTTGCGGGTCGACCTTGGTATCCCAGGGGCGTAGTTCTGCTAACCCAAGGGTTTCTTTCCGCTCGGTAGCCATGTCGCTAAGTAGCGGCACGACGGCATCGCGCACGGCCTCATGAAACGTAAAGCATTCCTGAGGCGTGTAGTCGAAGCGCCCCATCGCCGCAAACATATAGTCGCGGTAGTTAGCAAAATCGGCGTTGCGGCCCACGGTATCGCGTAGCTGCACGAGCGTACCCATCAGCGCATCCAGCTTCTCATGGTCCTCGTAGCGCCGCTCCGTGATGGCCCGCCAGGCCGTTTCGCGGGTAACGCGGTCGGTACTTTGCAGTCGGTCACCCGCTTTCTGCAAAGTCATTTCTTCACCATCGAGCGTCACGGTCATCGCACCGGCGATAGCGCCGTACTTACGTTCCTCGGTTTGGAGTTGGGTTTGCAGCGGGACGTTTTCGTCCCGAAAAATTTCGATCGCCTTCCGCATTCCACGAATGGCGACATCGAAGCCCTCATCTTTCAATTCACGACAAGAATGGGCTTTCGGCAGCCTTTTTATCCAAATCGTTGCCGTACACGGCCAGGTGCGGCTGAATTTCACTGATAAAAAATTGCAACGCGTCCACCAGTGCCTTGTCGGCGGTATCGCACGTCTGGCGGATGTAACGCCAGGCAAAGTTCTCGGACAGGTACGATTCCAACTCGCTCCGATCCAGAAACCACTGCCGCAAATCGGCGACGTTGTCGATTTTACGGTCTTTGAGGTTATCGAAAAACGGCTGGACGTCGGTCCATTCGGTTAGTTTCACTTCTTCGCCGATGAAAGGGCGGGCGTGGCGTTGGGGCAGTGTGGGGGTGTCGGTAGGGGTCATGCAAGATTTGGTTTTGGGTAGAGAACTAAAATTTTTAACGCGGTTTTGTACAGCAAAGTTTACCAGCAACGATAACGCTGTCAGCGTTGGATGAGGGCAGCGTTGATTAGGATTAAAAAATCACGGTACGGTTTTCGTGAATAAAAACCCGGTCGTTAAAAACCAGCTTTAAAGCTTTGGAGAGCACCAACTTCTCAGTGTCACGCCCCATCATCGCCATGTCGGCTGCCGACAGGCGGTGGTTTACGTCCCTGACATCCTGAGCAATGATCGGGCCTTCGTCGAGGTCGTCGTTGACGAAGTGCGCCGTGGCCCCGATAATCTTGACGCCCCGCTCGTAAGCCTGCCGGTAAGGGTTTGCCCCGACGAAAGCGGGCAAAAACGAGTGGTGAATATTGACAATCCGGTGGTGGTAATGCCGCACAAAATCGGCTGTCAGGATTCGCATGTACTTAGCTAGTACCAGGTACTCGGGTTGGTAGATGTCCAGCGTGCGCAAGATGGCCTCCTCGTGCTCGGCGCGGGTTTTATGCTCATGCGAAACGAAGTGAAAGGGAATCCCGAATTTGCTCACCAGTGGTTGCAGCGTATTGTAATTACTCACCACCGCCTGAATGTTGGCGTCCAGCTCGTCGAAGGCGTAGCGGATCAGCAACTCACCCAGGCAATGGTGCTCCTTGGTGACGAGCAGCACGATGTCTTTCTTCTTTTTCGGATTGATTCGCAAATCAATTTCGGTGGGTAGCTCGCGGCTCAGCGTTTCGGTCAGGGTACTCAGGTCGGCGTCGCCCTCAAATTCCGTGCGCATGAAGAACTGACCCGAGGGGCTGACGTACTCGTCATTGCTAATGATATTCTGCTGATTCTCGAAAAGTACCCTGGTCACGAGATAAATCAGCCCCTTGTGGTCGGGGCCGTTCATGAGCAGAATATGGCGCTGGTTATTCATCGTAATACTGATTTCAGGGAGGGTACAGTGGGCGCTCATTGCGCTACGAATAGGCAAGGTATTCTGAAAAAAGCACTTCAAATGCTATCTTGCACAAATTCATTTTTGTCAAACCCTATGATCAATCGCCGAAAATTCCTACAAGCCGGTGGCGCTACTCTGCTTGCGGCCCCGGTACTTTCTTGCCAAGCTACGCCTGCCTCCACCGCGACAGCCGCCCGTTTGCCGATGGCCATTTGCACCTGGGACCGCCTGAAAGCCAGTGAAGCCGCCATGAAAGTACTCGACGCCAAAGGCCGCGCGCTCGATGCCGTGGAGGCGGGCGTGAAAGTGCAGGAAGCCGACCCCAACGACACCAGCGTGGGCTACGGCGGCCTGCCCGACCGCGACGGCCACGTGACGCTCGACGCCTGCATCATGGACGAAAAAGGCAACGCCGGTTCGGTGACCTACCTCGAGCACATCATGCACCCGATTTCGGTGGCCAGGATGGTAATGGAGAAGACGCCGCACGTGATGCTGAGCGGTGATGGTGCGTTGCAGTTTGCGCTGCAAAACGGTTTCGAGAAGACCAATCTTTTGACGCCCGCTTCGGCCAAAGCCTGGAAAGAATGGGCTAAAACGGCCGACTACAAACCCATCGTCAACGTGGAGCGGCACGATACCATCGGGATGCTGGCGCTGGATAGCGACGGCGACATGTCGGGAGCCTGCACTACCAGCGGCATGGCCTACAAGATGCACGGCCGCGTGGGCGATTCGCCCATCATCGGGGCGGGACTGTACGTCGACAACGAGATCGGCGGCGCGTGCGCCACGGGCGTGGGCGAGTTCGTAATGCGGACGCTCGGCTCGTTTCTGCTCGTGGAACTGATGCGGCAAGGCCGCTCGCCGCAAGAGGCGTGCGAGGAAGCCATCGGGCGTATTGTAAAGGGAAAAACCAAAGACGACTTCCGCGATTTCCAGGTCGGGTACCTGGCCGTGAACAAGCAGGGCGAATACGGCGCGTACGCTATCCAAAAGGGATTTAACTTCGCGCTTTTCCAGGATGGTAAGAACCAATTGATCGAGTCGGATTATTGGTTGAAGTAGTTGTGTAGACTTTTGACCTTTGATTTTGGACGTTGGATACTTGTTATGCAAATTGCTATCAACACAAAGTCTAATACCTCATTCACCTATAAACTGTCTGCATAAAAAGAATTGATCTGAATCCTAAAACACAATAGCCCAAGAAACCATGAAAAAAACCACCTTACTACTCGTCGTCTTTGCTTTCTTTTTGGCGGGCCTGAGCTACAGCATCGCTCAGAAGAACGCCAAGCCGCTCTACACCTTCCCACTGGGCGTGCAGGCGTACACCTACCGCGCTCATTTTCCCAAGGATGTAGAGGCTACGCTGGATATCATTCAGCAGGAGGGCTTTACCGAACTCGAAGGCGGTGCGCCGAAGGGATACACGCCCGAGCGATTCAAGAAAGCATGCGCTGACCGCGGCATCAGCATTCCCTCGACGGGTGCGGGCTACGAAGAACTCGTGAAGTCGCCGGAGGATGTTGTCAAGAAAGCCAAAGCCTTGGGAGCGAAGTACGTGATGGTGGCCTGGATACCGCACGAGCGCGGTAATTTTACGCTGGAAAATGCCAAGAAAGCCGTAGCTGATTTCAACAAAGGCGGGAAGGTACTCCAGGAGAATGGCCTCACGCTTTGCTACCACGACCACGGCTACGAGTTTCAGCCCTACGAAGATGGTACCCTGCTCGACTACATCATCCAGAATACCGACCCTAAGTACGTGTCCTTCGAGATGGATGTGCTTTGGACGCAATTTGGTGGTGGTGATCCGGTAGCGCTACTTAAAAAGTACCCCAATCGCTGGAAACTAATGCACTTAAAAGACTTGAAAAAGGGTGTAGAGGGTGACCTGACGGGTGGGACGCCCGCCGAAAACGATGTACCGCTCGGTACCGGTCAAGTCGCGATGAAAGAGGTCATTCGCACGGCTAAGGAAATCGGCATCAAACACTTTTTCGTGGAAGACGAAAGCGATCAGGAGCTGAACTACGTACCGATGAGCGTGGCGTATTTGAAGAGTTTGAAGGAGTAAATAGGTTGTTAGGCGTTAGGTTTTTAGGTATTGGGATCTTAACGTCAAATAATCGAAAGGCAATGTGATTCCGGTGTGTACCTAACGTCTAACAACCTAATCCCAAACGCCCGGTTCAAGTACTTCCAGGACGTGGCCGTCGGGATCGTCGAAATAAAAGGAGCGTGTGCCGTGCGCCCAGGTTTCGTGGTGGTACACCTCGATATCTTTTTGTTGCACTTCTTGAAGCAACGCTTCGTATTGCCCGGCCGGGGCCTCGAACGCCAGATGCAGATTGCCCGACCCATAGTGCGGTGGCGGCGATTGTTTGGCGCGGGACGCATCCGGCAAAAAGCACAGCAGTACCGAACTTCCTGCCCGAAAAAACACGTGGCTGTCTTCGACAAAGGCGATCATCGTGAGTCCGAGCTTGTCGGCGTAGAAATCGCGCGTTCGATTCAGATCGCTCACGTAGAGGCAGGTTTCTTTGATTTGGGTAAATTCCATAGCCGTAAAGTATGAAAAAAAAATGCGTTTTCCTGGATCGCGACGGCGTGCTCAACGCCGATGACGAGTACTATACCTATCGTCCCGAAGACGTGGCCCTACTGGAAGGCGCGGCGGAGGCACTCAGAAAACTCAAAGAAGCGGGTTTTTTACTGATCGTGATTACCAATCAGGCGGGCATCGCTCAAAAGATGTACACCGCCAACGAGGTACGCGCGGTACATGAATTGTTGCAAGAAATGAGCGGCGTCACGCTGGACGACCTCTATTTTTCCCCGCATCACCCCAAGCATTCCTCCCAGTCGCTCCGACGCAAACCCGACTCTCTATTGATCGAGAAGGCAATGGCTAAGTACGACATCGACTCCGCCCAATCGTGGATGATTGGCGACCGGATTTCTGATGTACAAGCGGGACGGAAAGCAGGCGTGAAGACAATTTTAATTGGGGATAAATACACAGAATCGGACGACTTCTTGGGAGATTTTCAGGCAAAGGATTTGCTTGCAGCTACATTGTTCATTCTTCGATAACGCTAACATCCTTCCAAAGGCTATCAGCGTTGAACGGGGAGGTAAAGTTCAGACAGAAGCTCAGGCCCAACGCTACACGCTACAGCAAACGAAAAAATTCTAAAGCTTCCAGCGGGAATAAGTTGTAAGCGGGCCGAAGGGGACTCATTCCATATTACGTAGTCACGCGCGGTGCGTGGCAGGTTGCTCTACGGGCTGTTGGGCTGATCCGTAGGCAGGGCACTGCTTGCGAGTGCATGAGGTGGCGAACAACATTGCTCCAATGACGGCAAAAGCGAATAATTTTTTCATCTCTATTTTATGGTTAGTTGACTAGCATTCAGCAATTAAAATGCCAATTATTTTACGGGAATCAAAATGTGTGGTCACCTAAGTGTCAGAATATCAGACAAAGGGGACGCCATTGCAACGTCTAACATCCAGAATCCAATATCCCAAACCCTAGTTTTTCACTTCTTCCAGCTCGGCTTCTTCTATCTCTTCTCGCTCGATTTTGGACTCACCGGGCGAAATAGATTCTGAAACGGCGGTGTGCGGATCGGCCCGTTCGGTTTCGGCGGTGGCGTTTTCGTGTTCAGTGAAAGTTTCCGGCTGTACGTACGACTCATCACGGAAGCCCAGGATTCTCAACATACTTTCGCTGTCCTGCTCATTGGCGAATACACGCGTCGTGACTTTGCCGTCGGCGTCACGATCGACCAGCACATGTTTGGGTGCGGGAATAAGGCAGTGCTGAATTCCCCCGTAGCCACCCAGCGATTCCTGGTAGGCACCCGTATGGAAAAAGCCGATGTACTGCGTTTCGTCGTCGCCGATGATAGGCATGTACAAGTCTGAGCTGTGCATTTCGCTGTTATAAAAATCCTGCGAATCGCACGTCAGTCCGCCCAGGTTGACCTTCTGGTACGGACTGTCCCAGTTATTGATCGGCAGCATGATGTACTTCTGGTTCATGCCCCAGGAATCGGGCAGTTGCGTGATGAACGAACCGTCGATCATGTACCACAACTCCTTGTCGTTCTGCAACTTCTTGTCGATGACTTTGTAAATCACCGCGCCGCTTTCGCCGACTGTGTAGCTACCAAACTCGGTGAAAATATGCGGAACGGGTACATTATTCTTATTACAAATCCACTGAATGTTCTCGATGATTTCGTCGATCATCTGCTGGTAATCGAAGCCCGCCTGCAATGAGGTTTGAATAGCCAGACCCCCACCGATGTCGATCGAGTCGAGGTCGGGGCACATCTTTTGCATTTCACAATACTTGAACATGAAGCGCGTCAGTTCGCTCCAATAGTAGGCGCTATCGCGAATGCCCGAATTGATGAAGAAGTGGAGCATCTTCAACTTAAAGCGCGGATTCGGCTCGATCTTCTCCTTGTAGAGTTGGTTGACGTCGTTGTACCGAATGCCCAGTCGCGAAGTATAAAACGCAAAATTCGGCTCCTCGTCGGTCGCGATGCGGATGCCGAAGTTGACCGACTCGGCCGTCGTGGATTGCTCGTACGCCTCGATTTCCTTCAAATTGTCCAGAATCGGAATCGCGTTGAAACCTTCGTTGATCAACTCGCTGAGGTACTGCGTGTAGAGCGGGCGCTTGAAACCGTTGGAGAGAATGAAAGTCGACTTGCTGATTTTGCCCCGGCGGTATAGCTCCCGAATGATGGGAACGTCGAACGACGACGAAGTTTCGAGGTGGATATTGTGCTTGAGCGCTTCTTCCAGGATAAAGCTGAAATGCGACGACTTGGTGCAATAGCAGTAGGTATAGTTTCCTTTGTAATTGAAGCGTTTCATCGAATTGCGGAAGAACATCCGGGCGTTTTCGATATGTTCGCCGATCTTAGGCAGGTAGTTAAGTTTGAGGGGCGTACCGTGTTCCTCGATGATGTCCATCAGGGGTACATTGTTGAACAGCAGTTGGTTGGTTTCATTCGTACGGAACTCCATTGTCGGAAACTCGAACGTTTGCTGAATCAGGTCAATGTAGCTTTTCATTCTTTGGTATAGATGTTAAAATTTGAATATTAAATTTTGGACAAGAGCAAATTCCCAAGGAGCATTCTCTTAATAAATGGATGATAAGATAGTCCCGATCCAGCGCTTTTTCCAAACACGAATCCCCCTCAAATCATTCCGGTGCTGACTACTTTCGGCGCGGCGAAGGCATTTCGTCGATCCCCAGGGTCGTCAGGTGCGGGTTGAGGAGTTGGGTCGTGATGCTGAGTTGGAAGTACCGTACGCCCTCAACCATGAAAATATGCGTAAACCAACCCCGCCTCTTGAGGTCGCGGTACACGCTTGAGTAGCTGATCGTACCCGGCCAGCCCTGCGCACCCAAAGCCGTGTGCAGGGTGTCGATGGCTTTCTTTAAGTTGGAGAAATAGGTTACCGATTCCTCAGCGGTTTCAAACGGATTAGCCCGCACCAGTGGGGTGATTCCAACTTCGTATATGTTTTGCTGTCGGGCGGCCATATTTTCCCAGAAGTGTGGATAAAACGGAGATTTTTGAAAAAAACTTGCTCTAGCGCAATTTTCCTGAAAAATAATAGAACTATTTTTCAAAGGTAAAACTTTTCTTGAAGCCCCGCCGTTTTGTAGTTGTTGTTTTTAACAGGAAGGACCGGACTCAATCACGAGCTCGGTCTTTTTATGTTTCAGATTACCACATCTCCCTGCCCCTTATCCAGCTTATATGTTCGCGTTACGCATGATGGAATCTCGTGCGGGTAGTGCGATACGTAAATCAGCGTTCGCTCTTCCGAAGCACAAGCGGCATCCACAACGGATTTGAAATGCTCCACCGCCGCGATGTCGAGTCCCTGACAAGGTTCATCCAGAATCAGCAATGGTGGATTTTTGACCAACGCTCGCGCCATCATCACGAGGCGCTGCTCTCCCTTCGATAATTTTTGCAAAGGCTGCGCCATCCGATGCGCTACACCCAGCAATTCGGCCACGCTTCCAATGCACTCGATTTGCGCTTCATCCAATTTATTAAAGTACACGCCCGTGGCGTCGAAGTACCCGGAGGCGATGGCTTTGAAAACCGTCGTTTCGGTAGGAA
Organism: uncultured Cytophagales bacterium; assembly: GCA_963803495.1. Classification (GTDB taxonomy): domain Bacteria; phylum Bacteroidota; class Bacteroidia; order Cytophagales; family Spirosomataceae; genus Persicitalea. The sequence goes on along the minus strand of CAWDMP010000002.1, from coordinate 2,929,731 downwards.
AGTACAAGTGCATTTCCGGCGACACGTGACCGATCTTTTTTTTAATATCCCAAATCGACGCGCCCTTACCTCCCCTCTTTTGATCGAACAAATCAAGGTCGTTGGCAAAGCGTTGCGGATGGTCAGCTGTTAACAGGCCTAGCAAAGTCGATTTTCCCGAGCCGTTCGCGCCCACCAACGCCCATTTCTCGCCTTTTTTCACTTGCCAGTTTATACCGTCCAGCACAGCCTTCCCGTCGTAGACGACTTTGATGTTTCGGAGATCGAAGGCGTACTCGAAGTCTGAAATCGCGGACATCGACGTCGCCCACAAGGCTGCTCCCGATAACGCTGACAGCGTTTGAATAGGCCTAGGCGGAACAAATTCTGTTTCCTGCCATTTGCCAACCAAGGTTGCTGCTACGACGCGCCCCTTCTCTAACGCCAATACGTGCGTGATAAAGTCAGGAATTTCGTCAGCTGACGTAACCAGAACAACCGTGGTACCCCGCCGGGCCAAAGCCGTTAATGCATCGCGCAAAATCTGGCGGGAAAGTACGTCTAAACCCACGAAAGGGTAATCCAGCAACAAAACATCAGGGCTCTTGACCAGCGACCGCGCCAGCAGCATCCGGCGGGTTTCGCCGTTGGAAAGCGTGATAAAAGGTTGATCGAGCAGCGGGCCGAGTTGCAACAGGTTGGCGATTTCCTGCAACTGTATCGCTGAAACCTGGCTCGTTGCTAACGATACCGAAGCCACATCGACGGTACCTATGGGCCTCATTTGTTCCGTCAACAACTCCCGTACGGTCGGTGCGATGGCGGCCTCATGCGCCTGGAACCGTTGCTGATGGTACTGCGCCGCCGCGCGGGCGATGCGGTTGAAGGAGTAATCGCTGGCCACGAATTCCACGGAGCCTTGCTTTGTCAACTGACCCGCCGCCGTGGCCCAACGTCCGGCGATGGTTTCCAAGAGCGTGGTCTTGCCCGCGCCGTTGCCGCCCGTGACAACCCACTGCTCCCCGGACTGCACTTGCCAGTCGAGGTCGAAAAGCACGGACGTGTCGAACTTGCGAACGGAGACGTTTTGGAGGGAAAGGATGGTCATAGCGGAGAAACGGCAAGGCCCGCAATCTAGCCAAAGATTTGTAGTTTTGGTCATTTTCAGGTAACGTAGGCGTTTGTCTCGTTTTACTCAAGTGAGTTATTGGTATGAGAGCAGTAGCAAGAAAAGACCGGGGGCATTTCAGCAACCCGACCATCGGTTACCTGACGCCCGTCTTTGTGGAGAAGGACGACGAATGGGTGCGGGTCAGAGATTTGAAAAGAGAGTTTCCCAACAACGAGTGCATTTTTGTGTACCGGGGCTACGAGGCGATCAATGACAAGTACATCCCCCACGAATTGTTCATCGTTTCGTGCGATCTGAATCCCACCCATAACCCCGAGCAGGACAGTAGTTCCATGTGGACCTCCACGGGCGACCGCGCCACCGAGCCGGTCAACAACGAGTTTTGCCGGATTCTGGAATCGAGCCGCCCCCTCGACCCAACTCAGGACTACTGGATATGGCAGGAAGAAAACCCGCTCAACGACGTGTTCATTCGCGCGGGCGAACATCTTTACGGCCCGTTCAACTACTCGTCCAAGACCATCGAAAACGAGGACGGCGTCAACCTTTTGTTGCGGGCCGAGGCGGGCCATGATTATTGCATTTACAAAATAAAAACCGCCGAGGCCGAGAAGTACCGTCACGTGTATCAGGATGGTACTTTTCATTACCTCATCGGCGTAACGGCCTTGCTCGATGACAAGCGGGTGATCCGCGAAGCGATTTACTACGGTACCCCGGCCGACCTGTTGGAATGGGCTAAGAATGTCACCGACGCCTCGGTAGTGGGCGATGTGCGGCGGCTGGGCAAGGCGCTGGGCGCGGTGCAAAGCCTGTCGCGCACCGAGCAGGCGCGGCTGGATCGACTGCAGGCGCTGCTGGGCAACGCCGAGGAATGGTTTTCGCAACGGCTTCCTGCCTTTATCGCCAGATATTTGGAAGAAAATTCCATTGGAAAGCAAAAACTGGACGACTACCTGCGCATCAACGAGCAGAATGAGCCGGAACGCGACGCTGAGCTTAAGCGGTTGCGGGAAGAGGTAGCGCGGGACCACAATGGGCAGTCTGGCGGCGGCGACTACCGCTTGGCCGAGTTGCCCGAAAGCGAGCGGCAGCTTATGGAAAGGTTGCTGGACGACGCCCAACTCCGGCAGCAATTCCTGCAAGCCGACGGCATCGACAACCAAATCAGGAAGATGGAAATGGACCGCGAGATAAAGAAGCGCCTGATCGAGGAAAGCGATAAGGCGTTGAAACAGAAGCAGGATTTGCAGGATGGCTTAGAAAAAAGCCTCCGCAAACTCAAAGCCAGTTTCAGCGATACCGAAGAAGTGCGGTCTAAGTTTTTCGAGGTGAAACCCTACGTCGACTGGATCAATGGCATCGTGCCCACGGGTACCGATTCGGGTGAGTCGGAGCAGGTCCGGCGGGCGGTGGACGCGCTGAAAATCAAATCGTCGGTGCAGCCCCTGCGGGAGTACCTCGGAGAGGTGAGCGAGAACCTGAATCGCCTCGACCGCCGGGTGGAATACAACGACCTGGCCAACTACCTCATCACGATCAACCAGAATTTCCTGACTGTTTTCGCGGGCTTGCCGGGCGTGGGCAAAACCTCGCTCACCACGAAGCTGGCGGCGGCGGCGGGGCTGCAAGACCGCTTCCTGCCGATCTCGACGGCGCGGGGCTGGACCTCGCAACGCGATTTCATCGGCTACCACAACGCCATCTCGAACCAATTCCAGCAAGCCCGCACGGGGCTGTACAACGTACTGAAAATCTGCGATAGCGCCGTGCGTCAGGACCTGGACGTGCCCTATTGGGTACTGCTCGACGAAGCCAACCTCAGCCCATTGGAACACTACTGGTCCGATTTCATGCGGTTCACCGACCCCGAATCCGAGCGCGTCCTGCGCATTCCCGGCGGCGATGGCCTCGAAGAATTACACCTGGGCCAGGGGTTGCGCTTCGTCGCGACGATCAACTACGACCACACCACCGAGCCGCTTTCGCCCCGGCTGCTGGACCGCGTGGCGGTGGTGCGGCTCACGGCCCCAAAGGAAATCGTCGCCGCCGGAAAACCGGGTACTTTGCCGCCGCCCGACGACTACTACTCGGCCGCTCAGCTCGAACAGATGCTCAACCCCGCCGACGCCGACTACGAAATGCCGGGCAATGCCCTGAAGCTTTTAAACGAAATCAGGGAATTGCTCGAAAACGAGGAAGACGGCTTACCCATCGTTATCAACCCACGCAAGCAGCGCGATGTGAGCAAGTACTGCGCCGTGGCCCAGCAGGTGTTCGAGGACAACGGCAACGCCTTCGAGGCGCTGGACTACGCCGTGGCCCAGCAGATCCTGCCGCTCATCGGCGGGCGGGGTGAGAAATTTGGCAAGCGGCTCAACGCCCTCTACGACCTCATCAACCAATTTCTGCCCGATTCGTCGGTCAGCCTGCGGCGCATCATCCGCAACGGCGACAGCAACTACTACAACTACCGTTTCTTCGCTTGACCATGCGCCTCACCGTCCTGCACAAAACCGACCGCTACCAACCCGAAAGTTCGTTCACTTTCGGGGAAAGTGTGGTGCGTAGCGGTACGGTGCACGATGATTCTCGGGCAATCAACGAAAACGATTTCGTGGCTTTTCTGCTGGACAGCCCAGAACCGCTACCGCTCGAAACCTCGCTTTGGCTTTCGGAAGTACCCTACGAGTTATCGTTGGTAACGGAGAAAAAAGATGGCGGGCGCGTATACGAATGTCTGAGGTACGTGGAACTGGACGACGAAGACGAAAGCCGCTGTGCCACCGAGATCGAGTTGGAACCGGGCAACCGACGACGGGTGCAGTTTGCCAAGATTTTCCTAAATCAATTCGGCACCTGCGAAGTGGCGGTCGAGCGTCCGGGTACCGAACCGGAGCGGCTGGGCGAGTTCGAGGTGATTCCCGGCAAGATCAGGCCGCACGAAATCAACAACCTCTTCGACTACCTGCTGGAGCAGAACGTCACGCTCTGGCAGCCGTTCGCCCGCGTGCGTTCACGGCACAAGGATCATACTTCCGCCAGCCACCATCTGTTGTGGCTACTCAAGAAAGTGCGCGGCGAATTGGGCGAGCTCATCGCGCGTCTGCCGCTTTTCCGGCTGTCGCCCCAGTCGCGGCTGGTGCCTTACCAGGAAGTCGTGCCGTGGTCCGACGACGTCGAGACCACCGACTCGTCGCTGTCGTGGCTCATGGGCAACCTATCGGTGCTGGCCCGCACCACCCAGCCCGGCGCGGCCAATGTCCGCATCCGCAACCGCCTGTACAGCATCACCGAAGTGCAGGTCGAGTACCTGCGCGAGCATACCGATGTCTACGAAAATCAGCTCATCCACGGCTATCTCACCAACATCCGCGAGGTGTTCAGCGGCTCTCGGCGGCAACTCGATTCCTGGGCCGCCGATCTTACGCAAGAGGTGGAACAGACGGGCACCCTCAAAGCGCGGCAACTGCTGCGTTACTACCAAAAACTGAGTCAGGATTGCGGGACGGTCATTGCCCGGAGCGAAACGGCGCTGGAATTTTTCCGGCAGTACGTCCCGGTGTCCTTTCCGCGCGTCGAGTTTCCGACGCGTACCGAGGGCTTCGCGCACCGTGAGCATTACCACAGCCTGCTGCGGCCCATGCAGGAATGGTTTGGCCGCGACGGGGATCTGCAACTGGACGGACGCGAGATTTTCTCGGGTACCCGCTCGATGGATAAACTCTACGAGCTTTTTTGCCTGTTCCAACTGATCGAAGCGCTGGAAAGCCTGGGTTTCCAACTCTTGCCCGCTACCTACGAGCCAAGCACCGAGCCGCTGCTGACCGACGCCCAAGCCGAGCCCGACCAACCCTACCGCTACCAATTCGCTCCCCGCGACGGCGTCCAATTAACGCTTTACTACGAGCGCCTGCCCACCACCCACCACACCGCCCTGTGGACGCGCCGGAGCCAGCCCCTGCGGCCCGACTTCGTGCTGGAATACCGCCACGCCGCGCATGAGCACAACCAACTTCTGATCTTCGACGCCAAGTGCCAGACCGTCGAGTCGGTGCGGCGCTTTTCCTACAAGTCGGTCATTCCCAAGTACCTACACGGCATTAGCCGCCGTTCCGGCGGTGATGTGGGCATCCGGGGCCTATTTCTGCTTCACCCCGAAGATACCGAAACGAGCCGCTACCCCGTCGAGTCGTGGCACCAGCCGCCCTACCGCTGGTTCGACGCCAAGCCCGCGCTGCCCGCCATCGGCCGCATCGAAGTCGCCACCGCCAAAGGCGCGCGAAATCAGTTAGGGGAGGTGATTGGGAAGATGTTTGGGTTGATGGGGTGAAGACGGGGGGGCGCATCCGCTTCGCTATTTTTATCATCATCCACTTTGCGAGCGTATTTTTTGCAATCATCTGTCAACTGCTTGATGATATGATCACCAAAAACAATTTTAAATCACTACTCAACATCTGAGCCAGACAAAAAAGGATGTAAACATTAGGTAACGCCGAAACTCCCTCCTCGGCGCGGAGGGAGACGGTGACAAATCAGTGATTGCGAGGGTAGCTAAAGATTCTATCCATTACAATATCCACGTAGGTAGAGCCCCACTTCTCTTTCTGCCCGTCTTTGTCTGTTTTGCTCAACAGAAACTCGCCCCGGAAATAATAATTCCAATGGTTGGAAAATCGTAAGGCTTTGATGCGAATATCAAGTTTGAGAATTCGTACCACCAGATGGCAAAACCCTCCAAGAGCGGTGGCTACTACGGTAGACAGAAGTAAATATTGGATAATTTTCCAGAGGTCATATCATGCAAAATCCGGCGGCAGTTTGTTTTCGGCGAGATTGGTATAGCTATTGGCCAGGTCATCCTTAATGTCGAGCAAATTGAAATCGAAAAATCGACTGAATATGAAGTAGGTGACTAGCTGGACACCCAAACCCCAGAAGATACTGCTGATGAGCCTGTCGGCGAAGAGGCCAACGCCAAACTGCTGGGAGAATTCGCCCGAAAAGTAAAATCTTTTGAAAAAGATTCCGGGGACGATAAGAAGCAGAATAAATAATGTGGTGAGAACCGAAATGGGCGTTTCCATTCAGACCTTATTGCATTAAGGTCATTTCTTCGCCCGATTCCAGCGTTATCGTTACCTCTTTCTTCTTCCCGGCGCTTGAAGTCTCGATGGCCTTCACGTATTCCTCCCGATCGACAGGATTAGCCATAATCTTTTTGACCTCGGGGCTCATCACGTCCAGGTCACTGGCAAAGTAGGTGTCCATAACCCGACCCACCGCGTTGAAGTATTGTTCAGTGAACTCGATAAACCCCTACACCACCTTCTGTAAGCCGTGGGCTACGTTCAATTTAAGCAGTTTGTGCATGAAGTCCATGGGGTGAAGTGAAAGTAGGGAGCAATCTATTTTTACATTAAACTAACTGCCACTGAGTTCTTACTGTTATCAACGTGAAAATTTTTCATTCATTTGATTAGACGGCACAAGTGGCAATGACTTAGTGTATTGCAGCAAAAATTGGGCCAGCACTGGTGGCTTGGGCATTTCAAACCGCCACCGTCCGCTGCTCTACCCAGTCGATAATATACTCTGCTTGATCCAGTCCAGCCTGCACAACATCCACGTCAAGATTTCCGTCATAACCCATGGCCAGGTGCAGTGTATCGTGAGCCGCCAGAAAGGAGTACATTAGCCTTTTGTCAAAACCAGCCAATTGCTTCTCGTACCAGGAAACGTCCTTACGCCCTTTCTTTTTGTTTTCCAGTAGCGTATCCAAAGCTACTAATACGCCGCTGTAAGCCGTATTCCCAGCCATCCTGACGTACTTTCGATCTTGGTACAGACCGTTTTCCTTATGCGCCTTTTCGCTTAAAATTGTGCGGGCGTTTTCCAAATAGCGCTTAGCTTCTTTCAGGTCATCCATAGTGCTTGCTGTTTAATTTAATAGCGAAAAGGCCGCAATCATGATGTTGCGACCTTTTCATAAAGCACGTTGGGCAGACACATGGGTCCGCAGGTGCGCCTGCCCGACCCTACTTATACAACACCGCGTTCACCGCATCCACCGTCCGCTTCACGTTGGGCAGAATCTCCTCGATCAACGTGGGCGCGTAAGGCAATGGCACATCGCGGTTGGTGATGCGCATCACGGGGGCGTCGAGGTAGTCGAAGGCGTAGCGCTGGATGTGGTAGGCTAGTTCGGACGAGATCGACGCCAGCGGCCAGGCTTCCTCTACGACAACGCAGCGGTTGGTTTTCTTGATCGACTCCACCACGGTGGCGTAATCGATGGGGCGGACGGTACGGAGGTCGACTAACTCGACGCTCGTGCCGTTTTTTTCCAATTCTTCGATGGCGGGCATCACCACGCGCGGAATCATTTTGCCAAAGGAAACGATCGTTACGTCCGAACCTTCTTTTTTCACCTCGGCCTTTCCGATTGGAATCAGGTACTCCTTTTCGGGTACCTCCATCTTGTCGCCGTACATTACCTCCGACTCCATGAAAATAACGGGGTCGTTGTCGCGGATGGACGATTTCAGTAAGCCTTTGGCGTCGTACGGGTTGGCGGGCACAACTACTTTGAGGCCGGGCGTGTTGGCGTACCAGTTCTCGAAGTTCTGTGAGTGCTGCGCGCCGAGTTGTCCGGCGTTACCCGTCGGGCCGCGGAACACGATGGGTACATTGTACTGCCCGGCCGACATCGACAGCATCTTGGCGGCGCTGTTGATGATCTGGTCGATGGCGACGAGCGAGAAGTTGAACGTCATGAATTCGATGATCGGCCGCAAACCATTGGCCGCCGCGCCGACGCCAATTCCGGCAAACCCGAGCTCGGCGATGGGCGTGTCGATGACGCGCTTGGCCCCGAATTCGTCCAGCATTCCCTGGCTGGCTTTGTAAGCCCCGTTGTATTCGGCGACTTCCTCGCCCATCAGGAACACTTTTTCGTCGCGACGCATCTCTTCCGACATCGCATCTTTTATGGCATCTCTAAACGCTATTTCAGGCATAAAATCAATTGTGAATGAGTGAATGAGTGAATGATAGAATAAAGGAGAAAATGAAATATTCTATCATTCACTCAATCTATCATTCTATCATTGATATTGTAAAACTACGGCATTGGGGCTGAATTCTCAAATTGTTAACGTGGTTTGGGGCCACAGAACCACTGGTTATTCTTAATTTTAACCCAGGTCGTATTAACAATCCTTTTCATGAAAAGATATTTTTTTGCTTCGCTCTTCTACACCTTTACCTTTGTTTCAACACTAACCAGCTGCAAATCAGGACTGAGTGGTGAGTATAGTGATGACTTAAAATCCTTGCGCGACAAGCGGGTACTGCTACCCAATGGTTGGTCGCTCACCACGCCGGGCAAAAGTCTGCCGCTGGGCGATTTGCCGTTGAACGTGGCCGTATCGGCTTCCGGTAAGTGGATGGCTTTTACTAACAACGGGCAAGGTACTCAAACGATCACGCTCATCGACCGCGAAAACGAAACCGTCGCCGACGAGATCGAGATCCCCAAATCGTGGGTTGGACTAGCTTTTTCTGAGGACGAGAAGCGGCTTTTTGCCTCCGGCGGCAACGATAACCTCATCAGGATTTACCAAAACAATGACGGCAAACTCCGCGAAACCGGGCAAATCGTATTGGGTGAGCCTTGGCCCAAGGGCAAAATTTCCCCGGCGGGATTGAGCTTCGACGACGCTACCAACTACCTCTACGTCGTCACCAAGGACGACAGCGCCCTGTACACCTGCGACGCCGTGACGCGGCAGGTACTACGCCGCGAGCCATTACCCGCAGAGGCCTACGGTTGCATACTATCGCCCGACCGGTCAGAATTGTACGTTTCATTGTGGGGCGGCGCACGGGTTTTGGTATATGATTTAAAAAACAGAGTGATTGCTGGAGAAATTACCGTGGGTAGTCATCCGAACGACATGGTACTTACCCGCGACGGCAAGTACCTCTACGTCGCCAACGGGAACGAAAACACGGTTTCGGTTGTCGACCTGGCTGTCCGCCGTACGGTCGAGACGCTGACTACTTCACTGTTTCCCGATGCTCCGGCGGGCAGTACGCCCAACGGGCTGGCGCTCTCGGAGGACGAAAAAACGCTGTACGTCGCCAACGCCGACAATAATTGCCTGGCCGTGTTCGACGTGGCCGACCGGGGCGAGAGCCGCGCGCTGGGTTTCATTCCCACGGGCTGGTACCCCACGGCGGTGCGGGCGGTGGGGGGCAAAATCTACGTTGCCAACGGCAAGGGCCTAACCTCGCTCGCCAATCCCGGCGGACCGCAACCGACCATGAGCGGTACCGAACGCGCCAAGGCCGAGTACATCGGCAATTTGTTTCAGGGTACGCTCACGATCCTCGATCCCCCCGACGCCGAATTGCTGGCGGGCTACTCGCGGCTGGTCTACGAGAATACGCCTTACACCAAAGCACGCGAAACCACCAGCGAGGGCGTAGCGGGCAATCCCATCCCGCATGAAGTGGGTGGCGCTTCGCCGATCAAGTACGTCTTTTATATAGTGAAAGAAAACCGCACTTACGACCAGGTGTTCGGTGATATGCCCGAAGGTAACGGCGATTCGAGTCTGTGCCTTTTTCCCGAAAAGATCACGCCCAACCACCACGCGCTGGCGCGGGAATTTGTGCTGCTGGACAATTTCTACGTCAACGCCGAAGTGAGCGCCGACGGCCATAACTGGTCGATGGCGGGCTACGCCAACGACTTCGTGGAAAAAACCTGGCCCACCAGCTACGGCGGGCGCGGGGGTACTTACGACTACGAAGGTACCCGAGCGGTGGCGCACCCCAAGGACGGCTTCATCTGGGATTATTGCAAAAGAGCGGGCGTGAGCTACCGCACCTACGGCGAATTTGTGTCGACCAACGGGCCGAACCTTGAAACGTTGCAAGGCCACTACGACCCCAACTACCATCCCTATGATCTTGGCTACAAAGACGTGGACCGCGAGGCGGCTTGGGAAAAAGACTTCGACGCGCTAGTAGCTGCCAACAAGGTACCGCACTTTAACTCTCTGCGCCTTTCCAACGACCACACGTCCGGCATGAGGATTGGCGCGCCGACGCCCTTCGCCGCCCTGGCCGACAACGACCTGGCGCTGGGCCGCTTCGTGGAGCACCTTTCCAAAAGTCCCATCTGGAACGAGTCGGTGGTGTTTGTGGTAGAAGACGACGCCCAAAATGGCCCCGACCACGTGGACGCCCACCGCTCGGTGGCGCTGGTGATGGGCCCGCACGTGAAGCGTCGCTTCGTGGACCATACCCTCTACAGTACCACCTCGCTGCTTCGCACGATGGAACTGATCCTGGGCCTGCCGCCGATGAGTCAGTACGATGCTGCCGCGACGCCGCTCTGGCGCAGCTTCACCGCCAAAGCCGATTCAAGGCCCTACGCCGCTCGCCCCAATAATGTACCACTCGATCAGCGCAATATTGCCGTTAACAAGCATTCGATCCGCTCGGGCGAGCTGAACCTAAGTGTACCGGATGCGATCAACGATGTTGAGTTCAGCGAGATTGTCTGGAAGGCCGTGAAGGGAATCGACAGCGAAATGCCCGCGCCGCGCCGGGGGGCGTTCGTGCGGGCGAAGGAGGAGGAAGATTAATTAATGGATAATGGAGAGTTGATAATGGATAATTTAAAAAAACCTACAAATACCACGATTCTCCCTTTTAATTGCGCTTTCCCAATAGTCTGACAGCAGTTTGACAGCGGCCGATCTTCAGCCGCTTTTTTTGTTTTTTGAGAAATAGAACTTACGTGAAGTCGATTATTAGTTTAGTACAATTATAATAGAATCGAAACTAGGTAAATACCTTAGCAAATAATAAACGACTTGTTGTATTATTTACATAAACTTGGTACTATTCTAATTTTTATGTAGGATTGTATGATGAACTTTCATGAAAGTCTATTTTATTATTGACTGATGTTGAGCGTTGTAGTACGTTTGCAATGTCGAAAGAGTAAAAACGAACTTTCACTTAACGAAGTAGAAAGTCGATTGGGGCAAGATTAACTTAATGTTAAAAAAATCCAATTATCATCAGTCGAAACTTAACAATCAATTATTATGAAAAAGATCATTCTAGTAGCCGTAGTAGGCATGAGCATATTCGCCACCAGCCTGTCCAATGCCCAGTCCAATCCCGTGGCTGCCGCTCAAACGAGCGAGCGCGGAACCATCGACCTGAACGTGAAAACGTACGAGGACATGAAGTTTCGCTTGTTCGTCCAGAACCTGTCGGAACGCTCCTACGTCGCCATCAAACGCGCAACGGGTGAAGTCCTGTACAGCGAGTACGTTGCCAAACCGGGCGCGTATTCAAAAATGTTCGACCTGTCGAACCTACCCGATGGGAACTACACATTCGTAGTGGAAAATAGCGACGCCACCGCCCAAAAGGCGTTTGCAATCAAGACCGAAACGACCCGCTCGCTGGTCGCACTCAACGTCAAGTAAGGCGTCGAATTTATTAGCAAAAATCTATCATCATTGCCCGTGATAGGAACCAGGCACCCGGATTGACAATCTGGGTGCTTATTTTTTGCGCGCCTGTTTACAGAAAACTCACGCAAAAAAACGGTGAGATACGAGTCAGGAATTGCTTTCGTTGATGATGGAGCCGACAAGTCGGATTCCAAAGTTCAAAAACTTAACATGCAATGAAAAAATATCAACTCGTTTTGTTGTTGGGCGTAGCTTTATCGTTCAGCCGTCTGTCCGTGGCGCAAAGCCTCGAAAGTTTTCCCGTCACCGACGAATGGAAGGCGCAAATTGAAAAGCTTGCCCCCGCTCAGGCTACTTTCCCAACTAAGAAGAAGCACAAAATCCTGCTCTTCTCGCTTTTTACGGGCTTTAACCATTGGGTCGTGCCGCATACCGCCGCCGTGGTCAAGATTTTGGGTGAGAAAAGTGGAGCATTTGAAGTGGTGTCGAGCAACGACATCGCGATGTTCGAGAAAAACAACCTCAAGCAGTTCGACGCCGTGGTGCTGAACAACAATTGCTCCATCGGCACCAACCGCGATTTGTTCCGCGACAAACTGAGTGAGGACAAGTCGATGGCTGAAGATAGAGTCATCGCCAGGGCCAAGGAGTTGGAGGAAAACCTGCTGAGTTTTGTCAGGAAAGGCGGCGGACTTGTGGCCCTGCACGGCGGCATCGTAATGCAGAATAAGTCGGTCGAATTTAGCGAGATGCTGGGCGGTAGCTTCGACTACCATCCCAAGCAACAGCCCCTCAACGTACAGTTGGCCGACCCCGAAAATCCGTTAGTCGAGGCCTTCGACGGCAAGGGTTTTACCCACGTGGATGAGGCTTATATGTTCAACGTAGCCTACGCCAAGCACAACTTCCATCCACTTTTGTACCTTAATACCAGCGAAATCGAAGGTTTGAAGGGAGAGAATCCTGAGTCCAAAAAGTACATCTCCTGGATCAAGCGCTACGGCAAGGGGCGGATCTTCTACGCCTCGCCCTCGCACAACGCCCAAAGCTACACCGAACATCCTGCGCTGCTGAAATTCCTGCTCGACGGAATGCAATACGCCGTCGGCGATGTAAAAGTGGACGATTCACCTATTGGTACCAGCGGACAATGATTCACACCATGCGTTGGTTCGGGCCCAACGATCCGGTGTCGTTGATGTACCTGCGGCAGGCGGGTTGCAGCGGCGTGGTAAGCGCTTTGCACCAGATTCCGGTCGGGGAAGTGTGGCCGGTCATCGCCATCGAGGAGCGGAAGAGAATCATTGAGGCCGACAACCACCGCTATACGCTGCTGAAATGGCTGGTGGTCGAGAGTCTTCCTGTGCACGAAGACATCAAAAAAGGGCGTCCTGGCCGCGATCAGTACATTAAAAAGTACAAGCAGTCGCTGATGAACTTGGCGGTGTGCGGCATCAAGACGGTCTGCTACAACTTCATGCCGGTGCTGGACTGGTCGCGTACGGCGCTCGATTACACGCTGCCCGAGGGTCAGAAAACGTTACGGTTCGTGTGGGAAGATTTCGCGCTTTTCGATCTTTATATATTAAAACGACCCAACGCCGCCGCCGATTACGAAGTAGAAATTCAAGCATCCGCTCTGGAAAAATTCCAGCGCATGACGGCGAAAGAAATCGCTACGCTCACCAACACCGTACTACTCGGCTTGCCCGGTTCTGAGGAGGCCTTCGACCTGGCCGGTTTCCAAAGTTTGCTGGATGAGTACGCCACCATCGGCGACCGCGAATTGCGCAATAACTTGTACTACTTCATTCAGGAAATTGCCCCGGCGGCGGCACAGCTGGGCATCGATCTGTGCATCCACCCCGACGACCCGCCACGCCCGCTATTGGGTTTGCCGAGAGTTGTCAGCACCGAAGACGACCTGGCGCAACTGATGGATGCCAGCGGGTACCGCGCCAACGGCATCACGTTTTGTACGGGCTCGCTGGGTGTGCGGGAAGACAACGACCTGGTCCGCATCATCGAGCGCTTCGGCGACCGCATTCACTTCGTACACCTGCGCACGACCCGCCGCGAACCGGGCACGCGCAATTTTCACGAAGCCCCGCATTTAAACGGCGATGTGGATATGTATGCGGTGGTGAAGGCTTTAATAAAAGAGGAGGAAAAGCGGGAAGGGGAAAGTACCAGCCAGCTTCCCTTGCGGCCCGACCACGGCTTTCAGATGCTGGACGATCTTGGCAAAAAAACCTATCCCGGCTACTCTGCTATTGGGCGTTTGAAGGCACTGGCGGAGTTGCGGGGGCTGGAAATGGCGATTCGCTCAACTTCCCGAAAGATTTGAGCTTTCGGGAAGTTTCAGGTACGTTGAACGGAAGAAATTTTTCAATAGAAATTTATAATCGAAACTATGTCTTAAGATACCCCTGACCTTGCCGTCTTTTCTCTCCAAGAAAAACTCGCCCTCATCACCGGCGGTGGCAGCGGCATAGGTTTCCATATCGCGGAATGCATGGTGCAGGCCGGGGCCAAAGTCGTGCTGACCGGGCGGCGGGAGTCGGTCTTGCAGGAAGCCGTGGATAAATTGGGGGAACAGGCCGTTTATTTCGTCCATGATATTACGGAGCTAAGTACTATTCCGAAACTAGTAGCCGATATTGAGGAAGCTCGCGGGCCGCTCGACATTCTGGTAAACAATGCGGGCATCAACATGAAAAAGCCCGCCGTGGACACGACGGACGAAGATTTTGACCGGATTTTACAAACCAATCTCCACGCCGTATTCGCGATCACGCGCGAATGCGGCAAACGCATGGTGGCGCGGAAGTCGGGATCGATCATCATGATTACGTCGATGGCTGCGCTCTACGGCATCGACCGCGTAGTGGCGTATTCATCGTCCAAGGCGGCGGTGGCGGGCATGGTAAAGGCACTGACCACCGAGTTTTCTCCGCACAATGTGAGGATAAACGGCATCGCACCGGGTTTTATAGAAACCCCCATGATGCTCACCGCCATGAATAGCGATCCCGCCCGCCGCGACAAAGCGATGGACCGCACCCCAATGGGTACCTGGGGGCAGTCGGAAGACATCGGCTGGGCCGCCGTTTTTCTGGCTTCGGAAGCCGCCAAGTTCATTACCGGCATTTCCCTGCCCGTGGATGGGGGCAATTCGATTGGGTTTTGATTCTCGTTTGCGTCTGTGACGCGAACGGGGTGTAATGCGCGTTTGAAACGCGCAACTGGTGGATCAGCGACCAGGAGCATAGACGCACGCAGGCCAATTAAACTTTTACCTACAGACCTAACAACCTAATATCTGATAGTCTTATGAATACTACCAACCAAAACCGTCGCTCATTCCTAAAAAGCACTGCTACAGGTACCGCCGGAATAATTGCGGCTTCGGTCTTTCCGACCATCGTGCCGGCCAGTGTTTTTGGCAAGAATGCGCCCAGCAATAAGATCAACATCGGCCAAATCGGCTACGGACGTATTTCAAGCGGCCACGATTTGCCCGAGACGATGAAAAACGAAGTGGCGCGCGTCATTGCTGTGGCCGACCTGGACAAGAACCGCCTGGCCATGGGCAAGAAATGGATTGAGAAGGAGTATGCTACTAAAACCGGAAAGGACAACTACGTAGACGTCAAAACCTACGACGATTACAAGGAGCTCCTGGCCCGCAAGGACATCGACGCGGTCATCATCAGCACGCCCGACCACTGGCACGCGCAGCCCGCCATGGAAGCCGCCGTGGCCGGAAAGCACGTGTACATGCAAAAGCCTACCTCGCTCACGATCCAGGAAGGCCGGATGCTGAGCGACATGGTGCAGAAAAAGGGAATCAAATTCCAGCTCGGTAGTCAGCAGCGCTCTACTGATCCCTGGCCGCAGTTCAGGCGCGCGTGCGAACTGGTACGCAATGGCCGCATTGGCGAGTTGAAGAAGGTGTACGTCGGCCTGCCCGGCGACCCGGCGGGCGGAAATCCTGAGAAGATGCCCGTTCCATCCAACCTCAATTTCGATATGTGGCTAGGCTCTACGCCCGAGGTGTACTACACGCTCGATCGCGTACACCCACAAAACAGCCTGAGTGGGCGTGGCGGCTGGTTGCGGCTGGAGCAGTTTGGTGCGGGGATGATTACGGGCTGGGGTTCGCACCACATCGACACCGCGCACTGGGGCATGAATACCGAACTGACCGGTCCGGTAGAAATCACGGGTTTGGGATCCTTCCCTTCGGTGGGCTCGGGTCTTTGGAACGTACACGGTAACTTCCTGGTGATCTCGAGATACGCTAACGGCATGATTATGGAAATCGGTGGCGAAAATCAGAACGGCGTTAAGTTCGAAGGTACCGATGGCTGGATTTTCGTCTCACGCGACAACGTGGCTGTCACCGCATCTGATCCAGGCGCGACCGCATCGTCGGCCAAGGAAAACAAAGCTATGACCGCCAGCGACAGGAAAATTCTCGGATCGGTGATCGGAGCGAACGAAACAAAACTCTACGACAGCCCCGAGCAACATCGCAATTGGCTAGAAAGCATTCAGAACGACAAGCAAACGATCAGCCACGTCGAAATAGCCCACCGCTCCTGCTCGACCTGTCTGCTGGCGCACACCGCCATGAAGCTGGGCCGCAAACTGCAATGGGACCCCGTGAAAGAGCAGTTTCTCAATGACGCCGAAGCCAATTTAATGCTCTCGCGCCCGCAACGCGCGCCTTACGGAACTACTTATGTGAAGGGATAATAACTAACTTCCCGAAAGTTTTAACGCCAGGTGGCCAGTCTTTCGGGAAGTTGTAGATAAAAATAGGAAAGCTATGGAAACGATCATTGAAGAAATCCCCGAAACTCTGGTCCACGAGGAATTTGGCGGACGCAAGTACTACCGCCGCGGCTACCGTCAGGTACTTCTTGGGTTAAAAGATGAAAGCGAAATCATGGGAAGTAGTTTTTTGCAGGGACTTTTGGTACAAGCCATCGTGGGTTATCTGAAACTCATTTTACCAAAAAAAGAATACTGGACTCCAACCAATGAAGTAGGAATCCACGTCAGACACAAGGATAATTTCTCAGGTGACATCTTAATCTGTGAGAAGGCTAAGTCAGGAAGTCCTTGGGTGAAAAACTACACCTCGATTCCACCCAAATTCATTATCGAGGTGGATATAAAAATAGATCCCAAGGATTATTCCGTAGATGCCCGGGCGGGTTCAGAGATGGCTTACATGGTCCAGAAGTCCGAAAAACTTATCGAATTTGGCGTAGAGGGCGTGGCGTGGGTACTGACCGAAAGCCGTAAAATACTTTTAATGCGCCCGAATCTTCGTCTTGAGATTTTTGAATGGACCGACGATGTGCCGCTTTTTGAAGAATACAGCTTTTGCCTGCAAACAATCTTGGAAGAAGAAGACATTCTGCCACCTTCACGATAAAGCCACTACCGAAAGCGAAAAGCGCCGGATGATCTGAATCATCCGGCGCTTTTCGCTTTATAACAAACTCTCCAAGTACCTCTACCGCGCGGTAGCCATCACCATCTTGATGTCGAGCTTAGCCCCTACTTCAAGTACATCCACCAGGTCCTGCACGGCAAGATTCTTATCCACGCGCAGCACAATGGTGCGTTCCTCTACATTGGCAAATATGGAAGCCAGTTGCGATTCCAGCTGCCCGGCGGGTATCTGGTCCTTGTCGACGAAGTAATTCTTCTGATCGTCCACCGATAGCGTGATCTGTTTCTTGTAAACCTGCTGCGACGACGACGCCTTGGGCAACATTAGCTTGATGACGTTGGGGTTGGACATCGTGCTAATGATCAAAAAGAACAACAGCAGAAAGAACATGATGTCGTTCAGCGAGTGCGTAAATACTTCCGGGGCAAACCGGGCTTTGCGGCGTATTTTCATTTTAGGTTATTAGGTTGTTGGGTTATTAGGCGTTAGGTCACTTACGTACTGTACTTCCTTACCTCAGATAAAGAACCTAATACCTAACAACCTGATACCTAATACCTATCTGGATTCTACCGGACGTTGTAACACGTCGAGGAAATCGGAGGCGGCCATTTGGAGGCGGAGGGCGAAGCGGTCGATCTTCATGTTGAGCAGGTGGTAGCCCGCGTAAGCGATCAAACCGATGATGAGGCCGGAACCGGACGTGATCATTTTCTCGTACATACCGCCCGAAATCGTACTGATGTTGAAATCGTTGGAAATCGAGATGTCGTAGAAAATACGGATAATACCGGCGATGGTACCTACGAAGCCCAGCATGGGCGCGATACCGGCGATGACGCCGAGGTAGGGTAAGTTACCCTCCATGCGCTGCAGCTCGATTTGGCTGGCGTTCTCGATCGAAGACTCGATGTCCTTGATCGGGTACCCGATGCGGCCCGTGGCGCGCTCGAAAATACGCCCGGCGGCGTTTTTCTGGTTACGGCACAGCGACTCGGCCGATTTGAGGTTACCCTGCTGAATGAAGTCCTTGATATTGTCGACGAAGGTCTCCTCGATTTTGGCGTTTTTGCCGATGCCCCGCCACCGTTCGATCATCAGTGCTATGGTCGCGATAAAGAGTAGGCCCAGCGGGAGCATTACCCAGCCGCCCTTTAGTAATAAATCGAGTAGAGAAAGTCCGTCGCTCGCGCCGGTAGTAGCCATCGTGGAGTCGGTAAGTGCTTGCAGCAGGATCATTTTTGAGAAAAAGGATTAAAAGTTAAAGTTCAACGGATCGATTTTACCTCCCCGGCGGGTGAGTTCTGAAATTAACGGCAGTGCCTAAACCTTATTGTTCAGGCCCCAAAGATAGAAAAAAACACTACATTAATCCGCCTTTTCTCACCTACCGCTCGAACCTATGCGTTCAGTCGTTCATTTGGTTTTATTACTGGTAAGTACCTGCCTCATGGTGAGTTGCTACGATTGTGGCCCGCGCGCCGAGCCGACGCTCAGCATGAGCGTCTCGTTCGGCCCATCCGATTCGCTGCTGCGGATCAGCGCCCTGGGCATCGAGTCCGATTCCGCCTTTCAGCGCTTTATCGACATTGGCACCCAGCGCGGGGGTGGCTTAGTACCGCTCTCGTTGCAACAGGATAGCACCACCTATCTCTTCTACTTCGAAAACAAAGTCGATACGCTCACGCTTTTTTACAGGCGCGTTTTCGAAACCCGGCGATCGTGTGGTTATTATCTCGACATCCTCGAACCCAAAGGACCGCGCTACCGCAGTACTTTCACGACTACGAATGTTAACTACAGTCCCTACACCGGTGAGTTCAAAGGATTGCACAGCACCGCGTACGGCATTTCAGTGAGTCTGACGAAGCGCCCTTAACTGAGACCAGCATGAAAAACACGGTAAGTACGCTAGTGATTTGTGGAATATTACTGTCTCGATTGGCTTGTGGGCAAACAGTCGGGATTGATACGTTGGGCACTCTGGCAATAGTCGAGCCGTCGAAAAGAGAAATGACGTTTGGAATCGATATTTTCAAAAATATTCCGCTTTTGCTCGTCAGAAATCAGCCTATCTTCGTGGCTCACCCGTCGGCCCGGCTGCAAAATAAGGGAATTGTAGAAGTTATTTTTCGGAGCGGTACCGAAAACAGAGGCTACTGGAATGGGATGCTTGGCTTTACGCATGCCGAGGTGACCGACCCCGAGCGCGTCGAACGGCGCCAGGATATGAGGGGGTGGTATGGCAAAGGCGGCTACGAATGGGTACTCGGCGGTCGCAAGGCCCGGTCGAACTTCGGCGTGAGGGGCGTTGCTACGTACAGCCGATACACCAACACGCTGCTCTTCGAAGGGCCTGCCTTTGGCGATTACCGCGGTGTGGATGTTGTCGACAACGTCGGGCTGGGATTCGAACCTTACTACGCATTGGATTTTTCGCTTGGCTCAAATTGGATGCTGCGCTGGGAGACCCGATGGAGTCATCATACCCGGATCTTGGGAAGTGGCTTTACCCCCTACTATCCGGGCGTGGGCGTGTCTTTCGGATTGTATGATTACATCGTTTCTGCCGGCACGACATTGCAATTGCACTACCGCTTCCAACGCTGACAGCATTATTAGTGACGTTTCTTCCCGCCCGGTACCACGTGCCGCTTCAGAATCCGTTCGCCTTCTTTCTTCACTTCCGGCAGCTTCCGATGCGCCCATATCTGCTCGCGCGCCGCGCGGTGCGCCTGCTCTACGTCAATGATAGGCGCAGGGTAATCGGCGCCAGGGTGAAAGCCGTACATCTCCTGCTCCATTGCGGTCATTTTCCAGGGTTCGTGCAGGAACGCCGCGGGGCAGTCGGCGAGTTCAGGTACCCATTTATGAATAAAAACACCCTCCGGGTCGTGATCGTAGGATTGCTTGACGGGATTGTAGATCCTGACGGTGTTGATACCCGTCACGCCGGTCTGCATCTGAAACTGGGCGTAGTGAATACCGGGCTCGAAGTCGAGGAATAGCGTGGCCAAATGTACCGCGCCCGACTTCCAGGGCTGCCACAGCAGGTGCGTCAGGAACGACACCAGCATGGCTCGCATTCTGAAATTGAGGTGACCTGTCTCGCGCAGACACCTCATGCAGGCATCCACCAGCGGAAAGCCGGTACGTCCCTCGGCCCAGGCTCGGAAGTGCGCTTCGTTTACAGGCTTTTCCAGGAAATCGTAGCCGCGGTTGACGTTCTCGAACTCGATGCGGTCTTCACTCTCGAATTTTTGGATAAAATGACAGTGCCACCGCAACCGCGACCCGAACGCGATCAGGTTGCGGCGTGGAATGGTCTGCTCCCGCAGCGCGTGCTTGTACCGCTGGAACACCGTCCTGACCGACAGATTGCCCCACGCAAGGTAGGGCGAAATGCGGCCGCTGCTCCGGCGGCTGGCTTCGGGCTTAGAAATGGTGCGGCTATACCCGGCGGCGCGTTCCTGAAAAAAACTGTTCATGTACCGGTGCGCCGCTTCCTCGCCGCCGGGCTGAAACTGGGTGCTTTGGGCAATCTCCGGCGGCATGTCAGTTAACTCCTGCCAATCGCTTATTTCGTGTGGCAATTCGATGCGCGCCGCGTCGTACATTAAGCGCGGCAGGGCGGGTTGCGCCAGCGGGGTGTTCATATACGTATGCCAGTCTTCTTTCCAGGCGGTACGATTCGGCAAGGCGCGCTGTACTCCGTTGTGCTGGTACTCCCGCCACTTGACATTCTCTTCCCGACAAAAAGCCGCTACCGCTTTGTCACGATCGTACGTAATTTTCAAGACCCGTCTCTTCGTGGGAATACAGGGTTTCGACCGGGTATCTATCGTGAATCCCGGCCAGGACAAGTTTACCGCTCACCCACTACCTGTCGTACCTTGGTGTCGTAGGCCGCCAGTTGCGCATCGAGGCAACGCAACGATTCACCTACAAACCGCCAATGCCGGGCCGCGTAGTGCGGATCGCGGAGCAACGAGGGTTCCCAAATGTAGAGCAGAAGTACCGCACGTCCATTTTCAAGCGCCGCTTTGAGCGGCGCGTGGTCCAGAAGGCGCAGGTCGCGCTTGAACCAAACGATATGGAGCGGATGTGTATTGGTCATTTTGAGAACCCCTCAACTTTGGGCAAGATATTTGTTTAAATTACCGTTCCAACCCCCTAAACCCCTCGCCCCACCCATGAGTCCCGATGTCGTTTTTCAGATCGCCAGTTTTCTCGTTATGCCGCAGTGGTTGCTCATGATTTTTGCGCCGCGCTGGTCGGTTACGCAATTTCTGGTACGCTCGTTTCTGATTCCTGTCCTGTTGGCGTGCTTTTATGCGTACTACCTTTTCTCGGGCGGCCCAATGGACTTCGCGGCCTTCGGTACCTTATCAGGCGTGAAAGGGATGTTTCAAAACGGTGGCGACGGCGTGATGCTGGCGGGCTGGATTCACTACCTGGCCTTCGACCTGATGGTAGGTGGCGTGGTGTTGCGCGACTCCCAAAAGCGCAAAATCGCTCACGGTTGGGTAGTCGTTCCGCTGGCATTCTGCTTCATGCTCGGGCCCGTCGGATTGCTACTTTATTGGCTGCTGAGGTTGGTGATGGTCAAGAAACTCACTTAGCGGCACTCTTCACCCGCCGCTACGCGGCTGATTTATACATTTCAATTCGCTGTCTGTCGTTGTATAGACTGTCCATCCATTGCCGCAGAACCTGTCGAGCGGGGAGGTGGTCAGTGAGCTGCGGGGATGGTGCAGGTGGTGTAGCTGTTTTGAGTATTGAAGTATGTGGGTTTAAACGCTAGTTGTTTCTGCAAAGAATTACTCCATGATGATCCGCCGCTCGGCGCTGATTTTTTCCTGCGCGGCCAAACCATTCCCTTCGTACATATTACCTTTCACCGTTCCGTTTTTCGTCGCGTACGACTCTACCCCAAACCCATTATTGTACTGAATCCGGTTGTTTCGAACTGTTATTCCGTTCGACCCTTTGTCCAAAAACTCTATCATCACCCCGCTGCGGTCATTGGCTTCGATCAGGCTCTTTTCGATCACCACGTTTTCTGACTCGGCGATCAGGATGCCGTAGTACCCGTTTCGTGCTATCTCGGTATTGTTTACCTCTACGTCACGGCAATGCCCCAGCGAAAGGCCGCTTCCAAAGGGTGAGGTATCTAACCGACTACCCTCGATGGAAACCTTGTCGCAGTACGTTAGGAGAAGGTTATGCTGCAGTTTTGGCCCCGGTACCACGTATGAGCCGTTTTCCGTATAGTCGCAGTCCTTGACCGATACGTTGGAAGCTCCGCTTACGAACACGCCGTTATAGGTACAATTCTGGACGGACAGGTTGATAAAATTGAGGTTCTTCATCCCGCCTCGGCGCGGTGAGATAAACAGGACACCGCCCCGCTTGGCCGTGCTGCGAAACGAACGACGGGTGTTAGGGTCGCTCCCCACCTCCGCCTTCGTGGCCCCTTCCAGCACAAAGTCCCGAAGTGTAACGTCGTGCAGATCGTCGCTCGCGCTCACGATCGCGTCCCTTTCGTCGGATTCTGGGTCGAGAAAAAGCGTGGTTTCGCCGCCCTCTCCCGCCAGCGTTACGCCGCTCGGGATTTTAAGCGTAGTCGGCAGCGTATGCAGCCCCGCCGTAGCCACTACCCACCGACCGCTGCCCGCTGCGGTGTCCAACGCTTTTTGGATAGATTCGCCCGGCGGCACCCGTATCGCAGTATCGGGGATTTTGGTACTTGGGGTAGCTACGGCTCCCGCGATATAGCCAATCGGGCTTATGGCAGGCCCGGCTGGATAGCGAACTGCCTTGCCCAGCGGTTGCCGAACGGAAGTGAGGACAGAGCGAGAAGCGGTGGAGCGAACCGAGTCGGCGGCCAGCTTCGTGTAGGGCAATTCGATACCCCGTGCGGCGTAGTGCTGGTAAATATATTCGTAGTCGTCCCGTAGTTTTTTGGCCCGTTGCGAAATTTTACCGTAGGAATGCGGCGGCTCGCCCAGCAAAAACTGCGCGGTATATTCATACCCCAGCGCCAAACGGTGGTCGGCCATCGAGAAAACATCCACGCCCTGCGTGAAGGCGATTTGGGCGGCTCCCGAGAATTCCCCCAGTCCCAGCTGCACATGCGCCTGATCCCGACCCGTCTCCTGGCATTGTCCGCTGGGGTAGATGTATTTGAACAAGCTACCGTTCACGGGGCCACGCAGCAGGTGATCCAGCGCCTGATTGAACATCGGCCGATTATCGGTAAAAACAGCAATGGCCAGAATGGAATGGATGATCGCGCCGTCCCAATTGCCATTAGCTTGCGGGAAGTAGTAGCGTAGGAGCGGATAGTACACCGTCATCATCAGGTGCCTAAACTGATCGACACCCTGCGGCGACCAGTCCGAAGGCGTATAGCGTAGTATTTCGGCGGCATTGCACAGCATGTGGCCCGTCCAGGCGGCCAGCAGTTTGGCGTCGTTATAGTCGAAATCCCACAGCGTCGCCGACCAGGCGTCAAGGATTTCGATGGCTTTATCGGCGTAAGCTTTATCGTTAGTAATGTACCAAACTACGGCGCAGTTGTAGGCCATTTGCGCCCCCTTGGAGAGGTCGTTGCCGCCGATATTGGGCTTGCCATAAGGGCCGCGCAGCACGTGGGTGTAGGGCGTAACCACAAACGCCAGATCGGTCTCCGCTTTAAGCCGCTCGAAGGCACTTTTGTAAGGCTCCTCCCCCTTCAACACCTGCGCTTTCATGTGGGCGAGGTCGGCCTTTGTCTGGTTGATGCCCGGATGGGCGAAGGTTTGGCCCGTCGCAGTTTGCGGACGGATGGCGGTCAATAGCAGCAGGAAGCTGGCGAAGTAGAAAGCTGTTGCGGGAAGTTTCATCATACAATAACGACGACAAAATGAGGGAATTCACCTCACTAGTGCCGAGCCTGACTTGTGCTCGGAGTTAGCTTGACAGGTTGGTACTTGCTATTTTCTTTTCTACCAAAATGACAAACGTGATCCCCAGTGTGTAAGCTATAATATCCTCCCACGCGAAAGAAGTACCAAGTACTGTTCTTGCCAGTCTTGATTCTTGAAGTCCCAGTACTTCAACGATGTCAAAGTACTGCATCGCTTCTACAAAATAATAAAATAAAAGCGCTAAAATTGAAGCCGTAATGACCGAAACCTGTGAAAATGATCTGATAAAACAGTATACCAGGATCACCACTAAAAAATCACCGAAGAAGGGCCGGATGAAGTTATCGTGAACGTATAGGGCGATGAAAATTTCAATCAGAAACAGGGTGATTGTTAGTAGGAAGTATTTTTTGTTGAGGGTTAGCATATGATTCTATCGCTGATAATCTGTGGCTCAGCTCCCCCCTCTTTTTTTCGCAAGAAACAAGATCGTACATAAGGCTTTCTACTGAGGTACAATTTTACGGCAGATCCAGGTCAATGCAAATAGTACCCGCGCCCTCCCCTACTTATACCCATTCTAAATTTCCCCATCTCCACTACCCCACGAATCATTAATCCGTAGATTTGGTATTTGCTTCTAAATACCATTTATGTCATTCGAATCCATCATTCGGTTCAGCGTCAGCAACAAGCTCATCGTCGGGATGCTGGTGCTGGGTTTGATTGGTTGGGGGGCGTATTCGCTCTCGCAACTACCCATCGACGCCGTGCCGGACATCACCACCAATCAGGTCGTGGTACTTACGCAGTCGCCCGCGCTGGCGGCGCAGGAGATGGAGCAGTACATCACCACGCCCGTCGAGCTGAGCCTCGCCAACGTGCAGGGCGTGGAAGAAATCCGCTCCGTGTCGCGGCTGGGGCTGTCGGTGATTACCGTGGTCTTCGACGATGGCATGGACATCCTCAAAGCCCGTCAACTGGTGGGTGAGCAACTGGCGCAGGCGGCGCAGAATATCCCCGCTGAGTTCGGCAAGCCCTACCTGGCCCCGATCACCACGGGCCTAGGCGAGATTTACCAGTACACCCTCGTGCCGCAGCCGGGCTACGAAGGCCGCTACGACCTCACCGAACTCCGCACCGCGCAGGACTGGATCGTGAAGCGACAACTCGCGGGCATTCCCGGCGTGGTGGAAGTAAGCAGCTTTGGCGGTCACGTGAAGCAATACGAAGTCAGCATCGACCCCGAGCGGTTGCGGGCGGCGGGCGTTACGGTGGCGGAACTCTTCGACGCCGTGCAGCGCAACAACGGCAATACCGGCGGCAGCTACCTCGAAAAAAGCAGTCAGGCGTTTTTCATTCGGGGCGAGGGGGTGGTGAAAAGCTTGGAAGACATCGGCAACATTGTGCTGAAAACCGCCAGCGGAGTCCCGCTGCTGGTGCGCAACGTGGCCGACGTAAACTATGGCGCGGCGGTTCGCTACGGGGCCATGACCCGCGACGGCCAAAGCGAAGCCGTGGGCGCGGTGGTACTTATGCTCAAAGGCGCCGACGCCGAACGCACCATCAAGCTGGTGAAGGAGCGCGTGGCCCGCATCCAGAAATCGCTGCCCGAGGGCGTCCGCATCGTGCCGTTCATCGACCGCACCGAACTCATCGACCGCGCCATCAGGACGGTAAAAAAAAACCTGCTGGAAGGCGGGCTGATCGTGATTTTTGTGCTGGTACTTTTGCTCGGCAACTGGCGGGCGGGCTTGATCGTGGCGTCGGTGATTCCGCTGGCAATGCTATTTACGTTCGGCATGATGCGGCTGTTCGGCGTGTCGGCCAACCTGATGAGTTTGGGCGCGATTGATTTCGGGCTGGTCGTGGATGGCTCGGTGATCGTGGTCGAGGGGGTACTGCATTTTCTGCACGGCCACTGGAAAACGGGCGATAAGCTAACCCAAAACCAGATGGACGATACCGTGCAAACCAATGCTTCCCGTATTCTGAAATCGGCGGTGTTTGGGCAAATCATCATTCTGATCGTCTATATTCCTATTCTTTCGTTATCGGGAATCGAGGGAAAAATGTTCCAGCCGATGGCTTTGACGGTCAGCTTTGCCATCGTTGGGGCGCTGCTACTGTCGCTGACTTATGTCCCAATGGCGACGGCTTTATTTTTGAAAAAAGAAGTAAACAACGAAAAGAACTTTTCGGACAAATTGGTCGGCAGGATGTACGCCGCCTACGAACCCGTCGTGCGCCGGGCGCTGGATTTTCGGGTGGCGGTGGTTGCGGTGGCATTGGTACTTTTGGCAGTCAGCGCGTGGCTATTCAGCACGTTGGGCGGCGAGTTCATCCCTCAGCTCGACGAGGGCGACATTGCCATCGACCTCCGAATGCCCACGGGTACTTCGCTCACCGAAACCATCGACGCCTCGCTGAAAGCCGAACGCGCTTTGCTCCGCAACTTTCCCGAAGTCCGCCAGGTCGTGGGCCGTATCGGGGCGTCGGAAGTACCCACCGACCCGATGCCCGTCGAGATGACCGACCAGATGATTAACATGAAACCGCGCGCCGATTGGACTTCGGCCAGTAGCCGGGAGGAGATGTCGGAGAAAATGAGCGCGGTCATCGAGCGCGAAGTACCCGGCGTAATGACCGAGTTCACTCAGCCGATCCAGATGCGCT
The DNA here is from genome assembly GCA_963803495.1 of uncultured Cytophagales bacterium. Lineage (GTDB taxonomy): Bacteria > Bacteroidota > Bacteroidia > Cytophagales > Spirosomataceae > Persicitalea. Next base: position 2,903,055 of record CAWDMP010000002.1, on the reverse strand, counting down.
TCAACGAAATGATTACCGGCGCGCGCTCCGACGTGGTCGTCAAAATCTACGGCGACGACCTGAACCGACTTTTCGAGCGGGCCAACGCCGCCGCCGCGCTCATCACGCCCATCGAAGGGGTAGCCAGCTGCCGCGTCGAACCCATCGTGGGACTGCCGCAGATCAACGCCGTGTATCACCGCGACCGCCTGGCGCAGTACCACCTCGACGTGGCCGACGTCAACCAACTCATCCGCACGTCCTTCGCCGGTGAAACGGCGGGCGTGGTTTTCGAGGGCGAGCGCCGCTTCGACCTCGTCGTGCGGCTCGACAGCGCTCACCGCACCGACCTCACCGACCTGCGCAACCTCTACGTGCCGCTGCCCAACGGCGGCGCAGTACCATTGGGCGAACTAGCCGAAATCACCTACCAGGAAGCCCCCGCCCAGATCTCGCGCGACGACACCAAGCGGCGCATCACCGTCGGTGTCAACGTGCTGGGCCGAGACGTGCAGAGCGTGGTGCAGGATATTCAGGCCAAAATTGAAACCGGCGTCGCGCTGCCCGAAGGGTACTATTTCAGCTACGGCGGCGCGTTCGAGAATTTACAGCAAGCCACCGACCGACTGCTGATTGCCGTGCCGCTGGCTTTGGCGCTGATTTTCGTGCTGCTGTACTTTACGTTCGGTTCGCTAGTGGAGGCGCTGCTGATTTTCACCGCCGTGCCGTTCTCGGCGGTGGGTGGCATCTGGGCGCTGTGGCTCCGCGATATGCCGTTCAGCATTTCGGCGGGCGTAGGCTTCATCGCGCTGTTTGGCGTAGCGGTGCTGAACGGCATCGTCCTGATTAGCTATCTGAATCAATTGGAAAAAGAAGGAAACCGCAACCTCCGCGACCGCATCCTGCACGGCGTCCAGGCACGCTTCCGGCCCGTGATCATGACGGCCTCAGTGGCGTCGCTGGGCTTTCTACCCATGGCGCTTTCCACCTCGGCGGGCGCGGAAGTGCAGCGTCCGTTGGCGACTGTCGTCATTGGCGGGCTGATTACGGCGACATTGCTGACGCTGGTGGTGTTGCCGGTGTTGTATAGTATTGTTAAAGGAAGGGGAGCCACAAAGCCACAAAGAGACAAAGAGACAAAGGGCGGTACACCGATTCAGAATAATGGAGGCTTAGGTCTTTTTCTCTGTGGCTTTGTCGCTTTGTCGCTTTGTGGCTCTGCAAATGCGCAGCAGGTAGTTTCCCTCACCGAAGCCATTGAAACGGCAGCGACCCAGAATCTCTTGATAAAATCAGATCAACTGGGAATTCAGGCTTCGCAGGCGTTGTTGCCTACATCGTTTAATCCATCCAAAACGCTGGTGGATGTGCAATACGGGCAGACGCAGGCTCGGCCGATCGACTACACGGTGACGGCGATTCAGTCGTTTTCGGCGCCGGGCTTGTACCGGACGCAGCGGCAGGTGCTCGAAGGCAATGTGCAGAGCGCGCAGTACCAGTTGGCCGTGACTCGGGTGCGGCTGGCCAACGAGGTGAAGCGGACGTACTACCGGTTGTTGTTTGACCAAAAACTATTGAATCTGCTAAGCGAGCAGAGCGTACTTTTTACGGAAGCAGCGCGAGCAGCAGAGGTACGTTTCCGCACGGGGGAGTCTAACCGGCTGGAAGCGGTCACGGCCCAAAGTAGGGCGCAGTACCTGGGGCAGCGCATCCGCAATGCCCGGCGCGAGCGTGAGGTACATCAGGCGGCCTTGCGGCTTTTGTTGCAATCGTCCGACAGCATTCGCATCGACACATTGGTGGCATTGAAGCGCCCCGTGCGCGATTCTATCGCGGCCCTCGTGGCGGTGGAGAACAGTCCTCAGTTGGGTGTTTTGAGACAGCAAATTGCCAACACGGGCCTGCAAACCCGGCTCGAACAGAAAAACTTCCTGCCCGAATTTCGGCTTGGACTCCTGAACCAATCCATCGAACGTACCTACGGCTACACCGCCCTGCACGCGGGCGTGTCGTTTCCGCTTTTCACCAAAGCACTCACGGCGCGGGTTCAGGCTTCGCGGATTCAACAGCAGGTACAGGAAACGCAGCTCGACTACACCGTGCGGCAACTTGCCACCGAACTGAAAGCTGCCCGTACACGGCAGCAGAGTTTGACTGCAACTCTGGGGTACTACGAGAACTCGGCTTTACCGCAGGCTAGTTTGATTAAGCAAACCGCCTTAACGGCCTACACCAGCGGCGAAATTGGGTACGTGGAGTTTTTCGCAGCGATTCAGCAGGCATACTTGTTGCAGGAAGAGTACCTGAATAGCGTGCTGGAATACAACATCAATTTGATTCGGATCGAGGAAATTTCGGGAATTGAGTAGGGGCGAACCCATGGGTTCGCCCAATCGGATATAAGAGGAAATAGCCATCAAAATGTTCATCAGCCTTCGTTTTCAATAGCGATTATTTCATCGGTCTGTTCGCAGAAGAAAGGGTTGCGAAGAGCGAAATCAGCACATCGAACATTCATAAGAACCGTAACACCATGTCGATAAGTATTACCAGAAGACAGATGCTACTGGCGGCTCCCGCGCTTTATCTGGGATTTCGGTTTCGGGATTTGGCCGAAGGCTACGAATACCATCTTGCTGAGAAAATCGGAAATGCCGCCGCTATTCCCGATGGCTACGACATTTCATTCGATTGGCAGGCCGCGCTCATTCCCCAAAGCAGTGGAGGCTTGAAACTGGCATGGAACCCAGGTACTTTCCCCAAGAACCAACCCGCCCGGCTCCGCATCGTCAGCGCGACCGACGGGCGAGAGGTGGTCAGGCTACGCGTCCGCACCGCCCGTACGGGAACCGACCTCGGCGAACTAGACGTACGCTTTGCCATTTACATGCAGCCCTTTGAACTGGAAATTTCGCCCGAGAATTTGCCGAAGGTACTGGACGAAGGAATCGTGCTTCAACAGGTCGAAGGCGAAAATCCGTTTTACATCTTTACAAACAGTGAAAGCGCAAACAAGCTCCGACCGCCCTGCTGCCGCATATCCTGACGTTCACCAAGAAACACAACCAAGACGCCTGGAAGGATCGACTATTGTCGCTGGAATCCATGCAGACGTTCGGCTGGATGCACGGCTGCACACTGGACGGAATCATGGAACTGGCATCGCGTTCGGATAAGGCTGGAAGTACCTTGAAACAGCACTTGGCGACGTTTTTTGGAAACAACCAACTTCACTATGCCGCCTACCGCAACCAAAACCCGCACCGACCAACTTAGTGGCGTAGAGTCGCTGCTGCCCTTCGCCGTACTGGCCCGCACTAATCCCGGTCATCCGGCCTTGCAGTTGGTCATCGATTTTTGTAAAAAACATAGGAACGCCCAAGATGTCATTGCTGACGGACAGGGCGACCGCACCCTGAAAACCGAGGAATGCTATACCGTCAGCTATCCGCTGGCCGTGATGGCGCGGCAACTCGACCGCCCCGAACTCGCCGAGTGGGCCGTGCAAACACTGCTGGCGCGGGTCGAACTGCTGCACACGCCCGAAGTACATCTACCAGCGCAGCAGGGAGAGCGGCGACGAGCGGATCTACCCCGACTGGGGCCGGGGCGTGGCCTGGTACTTGCTGGGTCTGACCAAAACCATCAAGCATCTGCCCGACAGCCCCGACCGACAAAAGCTGCTTGTCGCTTTTCGGGAAGCCGCCGCGCAGGTGATCGCCGACCAACAGTCCAACGGTTTGTGGTACTGCTTCTTCGACCAGCCCGCCACGGGCTACGAAACCTCCGGTTCGGCGGGCGTGGCAGCGGCCCTGGCCCACGGCTACCAACACGGTTATCTTGACAAAAATGCCCGTAACGCTGCCCGCAAGGCCAAGAAAGGACTGCAAAGCTACCTGACGCCCGACGGTTTCCTGACTGGGTCAGCCCAGGCCAACAAGGGTGGTATTGCGCTGCAAACGGACGGCTTCCGCGTCATTGCACCCTACACGCTTGGTTTTCTTGCCCACCTCGATACCATATGAGGGTGCTTTCGCGAACAAGTAGCCGCGTGGCCTGGTTACGAAGCCTACTTTCAACTAATTTTCATTATGACTAAATCCAAAATAGTACTCGTCACGGGCGGTAGTCGCGGCCTGGGTAAGAATATGGCGCTTAGCCTGGCGGCTCAGGGCAGTGATGTGTTGCTGACCTACCACAGCAAGCAAGACGAAGCCGATGCCGTCGTGTCCGAAATCGAGCAAATGGGCCAAAAGGCCACCGCGCTGCAACTGGACGGGGGCGATGCCCACTACCTTCGACGAATTTTTCAGACAGTTAGGCACTACATTGTCGGAGATGTTCGACAGCGAGAAGTTCGATTATATTGTCAACAATGCCGGGATTGGCATTTACGCGCCGTTCATTGCGACGAAGCCCGAGGATTTCGACACGCTGATGAATCTGCAGTTGAAAGGGCCGTTTTTCCTGACCCAACACGCGCTGCCGTTCATGAACGATGGCGGTGGCATCGTCAATATTTCCACGGGTTTGACGCGCTTCGCGCTGCCGGGCTACGCGGCCTACGCTTCGATGAAGGGCGGCATTGAAACCATGACGAAGTACCTGGCCAAGGAACTCGGTCAGCGTGGCATTCGGGCCAATGTGGTGGCACCGGGCGCAATCGAAACCGATTTTGGCGGCGGCGTGGTGCGCGACAATCCTGAATTGAATGAATACGTAGCGTCCAACACGGCTCTAGGCCGCGCCGGTTTGCCCGACGACATCGGGGGCGTCGTGGCGTTCCTGTGCTCCGACGACGCCAAGTGGATCAATGCCCAGCGGATCGAAGTATCGGGCGGACAGATGATCTGAACCTCAGGCCACGGCCATCGTGTAATGGTCGCGCATTTCGTCGGGATGGACTTCCAGCACATTGGCCAGTACCAGCAGCACCAGCGTGCGAGAGGCCATGCGGCGGTTGATCCCTACGAAACTGGCGAACGAGTCGACGGTGACGCTCTTCTGCTGGTCGAGTAGTTGCATCAACTTTTTCTCCTTTTCGCCGTATTGAAAGCGCACGTCGCGGTTGCGGCGGGTGCGCTTCATAATCTCGCGCATCTCGGGGCTGGCCTGCACCGATTTGTCCCTCACCCGCACGTAGGTTTTCTTGCGGCCGTCGGGTTCGAGCACGGCGTGGGGCTTTTCGGTACTTCGGTGAATGTTGAACACCAGTACGTCGCGCTCATCGGTGAGGGCAATGCGCTCGAGCGTGTAGGAGATGGCAGGGGTACAAAGTTTCTCGATGGCGCGTTCAAGGATGAATTCGTCCTCGTCGGCGTATTTGAGGCCTTTGATCGTCTTGTCGTCGCCGATGCCGATCAGCAGTTTACCGCCGCCGGAGTTAGCGAAGGCCACCACTTCGCGGACGATGCGCTCGGGGTGATTGGACTTCAGCTTGAATTCCAGATAGGCGCCCTCGCCTTGCCTGACCAGGTCTTTTAGGGTTCGCAGGTCCATCAATCGCTGGATTTAGATGGAAAATAGATTGGCTTAAATATAGGTACATTACCCTTTCCAAAAAAGCGGTAGTTCCCAATTTATTTTCAAACCAGTTTTTCGAGCAAATCATTTGTGGATTTTCCCCCTCGCCCAAGGGCCGAAGCGGTGCCGGAGAGACCTTCCTCCTGCCGACCGTCCCCGGCCATGGACACTTTTAGGAAAAGCCACTCATCAAGGTACTTCTCTTTCCCGCTTCCTGAATACGTATACGACGCCAAAATGGCTTTTTAGTACCCCGCTGGCAAAATCATCATTCACGAAAGGATTTAATTCCAAAGCCACCTGAATCTGCCGGTTTTGGGCAAAAGGCGCCGCCCGCACGCCGAAGTTGAGTGAGTAGCCATCGAGCGTCAACAGGGCGGCGGCGGGATCGGCGATGCGGTACAAAGGATTGACGCGGATGCCGCCACCCAAGTACCATTGCGCCCGCTCGCCTCTTTTTAAATTGATTATCGGCAAAATATCCAGGCTCAAGCTACTGAACAGCGAGTTGGTTTGCACGCGGGTATCCAGCCAAAGCGGTTTTTGGGGATTGGTACTGAAAGTCACCAGGCCACTCCACGGATAGTAGGCCGCCGAGCCTTGCGCATGGACCGCTTGCGAGTGAACTAAGCCAAAAAATAGCATGAGCCATATAGCCTTGGAAATGCGTAAGCTTTGTAGAAGTGTGAGTATCGGAGTGTCGCCCCGCTGGGGCTTAGACATTATCGCTGAACTTTTTCTACAAATATTGAGCCTCTCCGAGGCTGCTGTGGCGATAGACGTAAAATCCTTCGTAGGCTTCCAGCAACTCATTGTCCACTGTCCATTATCCATTAAATCAGCCTCGCATGGCTTTTTTCAGCGCGGCGGGCGTTTGCATGGTATTCATTTTCTTCATCATCTTGCGCATTTCGTCGAATTGCTTGATGAGATTATTGACTTCCTGCACCGAAGTACCACTACCGCTCGCAATGCGCTTCTTACGGCTGCCGTCGATGATCGTGGGCGTTTCGCGCTCTTTCTTGGTCATCGACTGAATGATCGCCTCGATGGGTTTGAACGAATCGTTGTCCACGTCGACGTCCTTCATCGCCTTGCCCATGCCGGGAATCATGCCGACGAGATCCTTGATGTTGCCCATCTTTTTGATCTGCTGCAACTGGCCGAGGAAGTCGTCGAAGTCGAACTTGTTGGCCCGCATCTTGGCGTTGATGCGCTTAGCCTCGTCTTCATCGAAGGCCTGCTGCGCCCGCTCGACCAGCGATACCACGTCGCCCATGCCCAGGATGCGGCTGGCCATCCGGTCGGGGTAGAAGGCGTCGAGCGCTTCCAATTTCTCGCCCGTACTGATAAACTTGATCGGTTTCTCGACTACCTGCCGGATCGACAGCGCCGCGCCACCGCGTGAGTCACCGTCGAGTTTGGTGAGTACTACCCCATCGAAATTGAGGCGTTCGTTAAAGGTCTTGGCGGTGTTCACGGCATCCTGCCCCGTCATCGAATCGACCACGAACAGAATCTCGGTCGGCTTGACGGCCTGCTTGATGTCCTCGACCTCCTTCATCATCACCTCGTCCACGGCCAGGCGTCCGGCGGTGTCCACGATCACGATTTTCTTGTTGTTCTTGCGGGCGTGGGCAATGGCATTGGTCGCGATGTCGACCGCATTTTTGTTCTCCGGCTCGGCGTAGACGTCTACCTTGATTTGCTCGCCCAGTACCTTGAGCTGTTCGATAGCCGCCGGACGGTAAATGTCACAAGCCACGAGCAGCACGTTGCGGCCTTGCTTCTTGAGCATCAGGGCCAGCTTGCCCGAAAAGGTCGTCTTACCCGAACCCTGCAAACCGGCGATGAGTACCACGGCGGGGTCGCCCTTGATGTCGATGCTTTCGGCGGTGCCGCCCATCAGTTCGGTCAGCTCTTCCTGCACGATCTTGACGAACATCTGCCCCGGCTCGACCGAAATCAGAATCTTGCGATCCAACGCTTTTTCCTTGATGCGGTCGGTAATCTCCTTAGCTACCTTGAAGTTGACGTCGGCATCGACTAGCGCGCGGCGCACTTCCTTGGTCGTCGCCGCGACGTTGATGTCCGAAATCCGATCCTTTCCTTTCAGGGTACGGAAGGCGACGTTTAGTTTATCTTGTAGGTTTTCAAACATGAAATTTCAATTTGCTGGGATTTTCGACAAAGTTAACAAGAAAAAGCTTTGCTAGCTTGTCTGGAAAATCAGGCGTGGTTCAGGTTCGGAGCCGAGAAAATACCCGGGTCGAGCGTATAAAACCGGAGCGGCTTGGGAGTGTCATGGTAAGCGATGGCGGCTGGATAGCCTTCGGCTGCGTGAAAACTGGCAACCTTCCAGGCTTCGGCGGCGGCCGGTTGGGTGAGTGCCCATGCATGGAGTCCGGGCAGTGACGGGACTTGCGCGAAAGTCTCATCGATCCCACTACCGACCGCCTTGACGAACGCTTCTTTCCTGGTCCATAAGGCGTAGAATCGTCTTAGCGCGTTGCCACCGATTCCAATGTACTGTTGTTCTTGGGTACTAAAAGTGAAGGAGATCACATCGGTAAAATCGAAGTCAGGTTTTATTTCTTCAACATCGATACCCACGCTGGTCCTACCCACCGTCAGCAGAATCCAGTTTCCCGAGTGTGCAGCGTTTACGTGCCATTCGGGATTGTCTGCTAATTCGGGTTTCTGCCTTGATCCCGCTGTCAGGCGAATATCCAGCGAATTTCGATGGGTGTACTTCCCGGCCAGGATTCTTAGGAGACTTCGGGTGTAAAGCGAACGCAGGCGGTCCGCTCTCCGGTGGTAGCGCCCGGCCCGCTCGATCTCATCGGGATGCAGTAGCGCGCGCCAGTCTGGTAGGCGGGGGGTGTTTTCCGAGAAATAAAATCTAAACACCGCCAGGTCGTCCCCGCAGAGGCAGTGCTTCCAATCCAACCATTCGATTGGCCCGAGTTCATGGCATAGGATCGAACTACTCTCCCGTCCATTGTCTACGTTTTTACCAGAATCACTCACGATAAAATATTCAAGAGATAAAACTCTAGTGGCGCACGCCCACCCACCACGTCCAAAGCGGGCTGGTTGTATCTGATCTCGGTACGTTAGTTGCCACTTTGTTAAAGTACGTTTTTAACCCGATATTCGCGTACTATTCCTCAGCTCTTCTCCGCCTATGAAAGTCCCTCCCGCATTAATTCACCACTTGGTAGAGGAAGCGGCACATACGCATGCCGACCAAACTGCCCTCGTTCACGGAGCTAAGCTGTTATCGTTTGGTGAACTCAACAAGCGCGCTGATGAACTCGCTCAGGCCATTCTGCACCAATTCTCCAAAGCCAGTATAATAGGTGTAAGTGCCACGCGCGGTATGAGCATGGTGGTGAGCGTCTTTGCTATTCTCAAAGCCGGAAAAGCGTACCTGCCCCTCGATCCGACCTACCCTACCCTGAGGCTGGAGCAAATCATCGATGATTCTGGGGTAAGTGCCTGCCTGACCAACGCCGACGACGAAGCTTGCTTTGCCGATTTGGGACTAAAAGTGATCAGGGCCGATTTGGACTACGATTTCGAGCCGATTCCCGTTCCATCCGGCAACGCTACGGCTTGTATTCTCTACACATCCGGCTCGACGGGTAAGCCGAAAGGCGTATGCCTGGGCCACGCCGGACTGCTCAATTTGCTGCAATGGCAGCAGGACCACGCCATTTCCGGACCGAGGCTACAGACGCTTCAGTTTTGCCACCTGAGCTTCGATGCCTCGTTTCAGGAAATATTCCTGCCGCTCATCACGGGCGGTACCGTTCACCTGATCGACGATAGCATCCGGCTCGATGCCGGACGGCTGCTCGATTATATTCGCCAAAACCGTATCCATCGGGTTTTTCTGCCCTACGTGGTGTTGCAATATCTGGCCGAGGCAGCCGACGAAGCGCCGGGTGTCGCGGACTACCTCCTGGAAGTAATCACGGGGGGAGAACTCCTGAAAATAACGCCTCAGATCGCCCGCTTCTTCGTCGCCCGGCCCGAATGTGTACTCATGAACGTATACGGACCCACGGAGGCTAGCCTTTGGGTGAGTACGCTGAAATTGAAGGGCGAGGCGCAAAACTGGCCCCAAGTACCCAGCATTGGTCATCCGATCGCGAACGTCGACGTTTTGCTTCTCAACGAGGTCGGTGAAGTGGTACCCGCAGGCGAAGTGGGCGAAATTAGCATCAGTGGCGTGTGTTTGGCAGACGGGTACCTCAATCGCCCTGAACTGACTGCCGAAGCATTCGTTGAATGGACACACCCGCAAAAAGGTCCGGTCACGTTGTACCGAACCGGTGATCTGGCGCGCTACAATCCCGACGGCTCGATTGAATTTCAGGGGCGGAGAGACCATCAGGTAAAGATAAGGGGAAACAGAGTCGAACTTGGGGAGATCGAAGTGGCCCTAACCCGGCAACCGGAAGTTCGGCAGGCCGTCGTCGTGGTGCGGGAAGAGGTACTCGGCCAAAAGCAGCTCGTCGCGTACGTGGTCACGACCGATGCCTACAGCATGGAAGCCTTGCGAAAGGGGATCGAAGCACAGCTACCCGACTTCATGGTGCCAGCGCACTTTGTTCAGCTGGAAGATTTTCCCCGAACCGTAAGCGGTAAAATAGATAAGAAGCAACTCCCCAAACCCGGCCACCAGCGTCCGGCGCTCGGTACGCTGTACCGCGCGCCGGCTTCGGAATTTGAGAAGCAGGTGGCTGACTTGTGGGGCACGATTCTGGGCATGGAACGCGTCGGTCTGGACGACAATTTTTTTGAATTGGGGGGGAATTCGCTTTTGGCCCAAAAAACGATTGCCGCCCTGAAGCAACAGCTGGAGCGCACGCTGCCGGTTACCAGGCTCTACCAGTACCCTACCGTCGCGGGGGTTATTGCGGTTCTGGAAAACAAGCAAGAGGTTCCGGCGCCGACCGGAATCAATCAAACCCAACCCACTGATTCCGCCGATGTGGCCGTCATCGGGATGGCGGGTCGTTTTCCTGGTGCTAACAGCATCGCCGAACTTTGGGAAGTACTAAAAGGAGGACAGGAGACCATTGAATTCTTTGATTCCGAAGCGTTAGACCCAGCCGTTTCAGCCGCCACCAGAAGTGATGCCTCCTATGTACGAGCGCGCGGAATCATCGACGGTATCCACGAATTCGATGCAGCTTTTTTCGGGCTGACGCCAAAACTAGCCGAAGTGATGGACCCGCAGCAGCGGGTATTTCTCGAAATCGCCTGGGAAGCACTGGAGCAAACGGGCTACCTACCCCAACTAAACTCCGGTCGAATCGGGGTGTATGCCGGATGTGGCAACAATACCTACTACCTCAACAATATCCTGCCAAACCAGGCCGTAGTCGACCAGATCGGGGCATTCCAGGCCATGACCGTCAATGAAAAGGACTACATCGCTTCCCGGACGGCGTACCAGTTGGATTTGAAAGGCCCGGCGGTGAGCGTTTATTCGGCTTGTTCGACCTCGCTGCTCGCGATTACGCAAGCCGTCGAGAGCATTCGCAAGGGCCAATGCGACCTGGCGCTGGCCGGGGGCGCTAGTGTGACAGCCCCCGTCGACAGCGGTCATTTGTACCAGGAAGGGGCTATGTTTAGTCGCGATGGCCATACCAGGTCGTTCGATGCCGAGGGTACCGGAACCGTTTTCAGTGATGGAGCGGGCGTGGTTTTACTCAAAAACCTGGAAGCCGCCCAACGGGATGGGGATCGGATTTACGCCGTGATCAAGGGCGTGGGGGTAAACAACGACGGCGGCGGTAAGGGTAGCTTCACGGCCCCTAGTGCCGAAGGCCAGGCAGCCGCGATCAGGATGGCAATCGATGAAGCCCGGATCGACCCCGCGACGATCGGCTACCTGGAAGCGCACGGTACCGCTACGCCCCTGGGCGACCCGATCGAATTGGAAGGTTTGGTGATAGCCTTTGGCCCCCAACCGCGCCATCAGTATTGCCCGATTGGCTCGATCAAAAGTAATATGGGCCACCTGACCCAGGCGGCGGGTGTGGCGGGTTTCATCAAGGCGACGCTGGCACTGTACCATAGGCAGATTCCGCCTTCGCTGGGCTTCGAGCAGCCTAACCCAAATATTGATTTTGCGAATAGCCCGTTTTTTGTTCCTACAAAACTAACGGATTGGGCATCGGACGAGCTGCGCCGGGCCGGGGTGAGCTCCTTTGGCGTGGGCGGCACCAACGTCCACATAGTACTGGAAGAAGCGGTGAACGCACCGGTGCCGTCCGGCGACAGCCGATCCCTCCAACTGCTGACGTGGTCGGCTAAGTCGGCGCAGAGCGCCGATGCTTACGCCGATCGGCTTGGGGATCATCTTCGACAATATCCCGACGAACCACTGGCTGATGTAGCCTACACCCTGCAAACCACGCGTCCGGGCTTCCAGCATCGGCAGTTCGTGGTGGCTACTGACGGAAAAGAAGCCACCACTTCCCTACCCACTGCGACGACCAACACGCTGACTCAACACCCCGGGGAAATGGTATTCTTGTTTCCGGGGCAGGGCGCGCAGTACCTCGACATGGGCCGGGCGCTTTACGAGAATGAAGCCGTGTACCGGCAGGCAGTCGACGCGTGCGCCGAATTGCTGAGAGGTGAAATTGAGGTCCATATAAGAGAAGTCATATACTCGACTGCGCCTGACGAGGAGGCGGAAGCCCGCCTGAAGGATACGCGCTTTACCCAACCCGCTATTTTCGTGACCGAATATGCACTGGCGCGGTTGTGGATGAGTTGGGGGATCGAACCCACGGTTCTATGCGGACATAGTATCGGGGAATTTGTCGCGGCGCATCTGGCCGGTGTTTTCTCTTTGCCCGATGCATTGAAATTAGTCGCGCGCCGGGGACAAATGGTTAGTGGATTGCCGAAGGGTAGTATGCTGTCGGTTCGGATAGAAGCTGGTGCCTTGCGGGCTATGCTACCCGACATATTGTCGATTGCGGCTATCAATTCCAACCGGTTGTGCGTGGTGGCCGGCCCCGATGAGGCGGTGACTTCGTTTGCCGCGCAGCTGAATTTGCAGGAAATCCCCAATCGATTGCTGCCCACCAGCCACGCATTCCATTCCGCCATGATGGAACCCATTATACCCCAGTTCACTGCCCTGGTGGAAAGCTTTCCTTTGCACCCGCCGCAGCGGCCCGTCGTTTCGACCGTGACAGGTACGTACCTCACAGATGCCGAAGCCACGGACCCAGTCTATTGGGCCAATCACCTGCGGCACACCGTACGTTTTGCCGACGCGAGCGAAACCCTGCTCGAGCGCGAACATTCGGTTTTTCTGGAAACAGGGCCCGGGCGTGCGTTGACTACCATGGTCCGGCAGCAAGCCGGTTCGCGTCAGGTGACGGCTTTGGTCAGTCTGCTACCACCCAAAGCCGATTCGTCCGAGTATCGGCAAGTATTGGAGACCCTCGGGCAGCTTTGGCTCCACGGTGTCGAGCCTGACTGGACCCAATTTTACGCGGGGCAAGTAAGATCCAAATTGGTACTTCCCACCTACGCATTCGACAAAAAGCGGTGCTGGGTCGATCCCATACTACCTTTGACGGCCAGTCCACTGCCTCGCGTCGACGCGCCTGAAACGCCTTCAACCAACCAAGAATCGAGCACCATGAGAAGTGATGTTTTATTGGAAAAAGTCAAAGCTATCGTGGAAGAAGCTTCGGGCTTCGAAATGGCAGACATTAGCCCTAACCAGACTTTTATAGAATTGGGGTTGGATTCGCTGCTGTTGACTCAGATAGCGATCATGCTGAAAAAGGAATTCGACCTGCCGTTGACATTCCGCCAACTGAACGAAGCGTACGCATCGCCCAGTCTGCTGGTGGCTTATCTCGACCAGAATCTGCCCGCCGGGGCCTATCGGCCCGCGCCATCCGCTCCGATCGCGGCCATGATGCCGAATGTACCCGTTAACTACGTTACCAACCAGGGAGAGGTCAACCCGGCCATTGGGCTGATTGCGCAACAATTGCACATACTATCGCAGCAGATTGCCTTGCTACAGGGCGGCAGCCCTACCCCACCGCTGTCTGCTCCTGCCACGGCTCCGATTGGCACGAATAATGCTGCTTATGTCAATGGAAAGCAGGCCACTAACGGGCTACCAACCGGAGAATCCTCGACCGCCGAGGCAACGGACCTGACGGCTGACGAAGCGGTCGAGATTAAAAAGCCGTTTGGTGCGGCCGCGCGAATCGAGCGGCAGGAAACCGAACTGACGGCTCCGCAACAAGCTTTCCTGCAAAATTTGACAGAGCGCTATGCCCAAAAGACGGCGGGCAGCAAGTCGTACACGCAGCAGCACCGCCCCCACATGGCCGACCCCCGCGTGGTGTCGGGTTTCAAGCCGCTGACCAAAGAATTGGTGTATCCTATCGTGATCAATCGTTCAAAAGGTAGTCGGCTGTGGGACATCGATGGCAACGAGTACATTGACATGCTAAATGGGTTCGGCTCCAATATGTTTGGCTATCAGCCCGATTTTATCAAGGAGGCCCTGCACAAGCAAGTAGAAGACGGGTTTGAAGTCGGTCCCCAGCACGAACTGTCGGGCGAGGTGTGTAAATTGGTTTGTGAAATGACCCAATCCGACCGGGCCGCGCTGTGCAACACGGGATCGGAAGCCGTGTTGGGCGCCATGCGTATTGCCCGAACGGTGACGGGCCGATCGCTGATTGTGGCCTTTACCGGATCGTACCACGGGATCATCGACGAGGTAATCGTGCGGGGAAGCAAAAAATTAAAGTCGTTTCCGGCGGCCCCGGGCATCATGCCCCAAGCTGTGCAGAACATGCTGATTCTGGATTATGGTACCCCGGAGAGCCTGGAAATTATTCGCGAACGGGCGCAGGAGATCGCCGCCGTGCTGGTGGAGCCCGTGCAGAGTCGCCGTCCTGAGTTCCAGCCCGTGGCATTCTTGAAAGAACTACGTACCTTGACCGAAGCCGCCGGTACTGTGCTTATTTTCGACGAAGTCATCACTGGTTTCAGGATGCACCCGGCGGGCGCACAGGGTTTGTTTGGCATTCAGGCCGACCTGGCAGCGTACGGAAAAGTAGTAGGCGGTGGGCTGTCGATTGGGGTGATTGCCGGAAAAAAATGGTTCATGGACGCGCTTGACGGGGGCTTCTGGGACTATGGTGACCGGTCGTTCCCGGAAGTGGGCGTCACCTATTTCGCCGGCACATTCGTGCGGCATCCTTTGGCGCTCGCCACCGCCCGGGCTTCCCTGCTTCACCTGAAAGCGCAGGGCCCGCAGTTGCAGCGTAACCTGACCGCCAAGGCCGAACGGCTCGCCGACGCGCTTAACGCTCAGTTCGGGCACCAGCAACTACCGTTGTTTGTGGCGCAGTTTGGCTCATTGTGGAAAATCAAATGGCACCAGGAAGTTCCTTATAGCGAGCTCTTGTTTACCCTGATGCGGGAAAAAGGCATTCATATCTGGGACGGCTTTCCGTGTTTTATAACCGAGGCCATCACCGACGAGGAGATCGACCGGGTGATCGCGCTTTTTGAGGAAAGTACGGACGAAATGATCGAAGCCGGTTTTTTTGAGGCGGTACCACCGGTAACGGATGAATTGAACCGGCCGCCAGTTCCGGGGGCTAAGCTCGGCCGGGATCAGGCGGGTAATCCGGGCTGGTTTTTGGTTGACCCGGAAAGGGCCGGGAAATATTTGCAAATCGAAACGAGATAGACGCCCATGGTCGACGCCATTTTACCCGATAGCACTACTTCGGTAGATTTCGATCCATTTGCGGGCCCGGAAATTAGTCGGTTGACGCTTACTACCGAGCCGCAGAAGGAAATTTGGACGGCCTGCGCACTGGGCGGCGACGATGCCAACCGGGCGTATAACGAGTCGGTATCCCTGCACTTCCAAGGCGTTCCCGAGCGGGCAGCCCTGGAAGAATCCGTCCGCAAACTCATTCGTCGACACGAGTCGCTACGCTCCGCTTTCGGTGCTGATGGCCAGCAGATGATTATCTTCCACGACCTGCCCATTCAGGTGCAGTTCGAAGATTATAGCGCAAAAAAATCAACCGAACAGGCTGAAGCCGTAACCGATTTTCTCCGGCAGGAGGCCGAGTACTGCTTCGACCTTTTGCGCGGGCCGTTATTCAAGGCGGCCCTGCTGACGCTCTCCGAGGATGAATCTTACCTGGTGCTTACTGCCCACCACATCGTTTGTGACGGCTGGTCGATGGGTATTTTGATGCAGGATTTGAGCGCGTTATATTCCGCAGACGTTCAAAACCAATTCACGGCCTTGCCAGAGTCGGTTTCTTTTAAAGAATTTGTCGAAGCGCAAATTTCATTTGAACAAAGTCCGCAATACATCGAAATTCAATCCTTCTGGCTCGATCAGTACAAACAAGGCATTCCCGTACTCGACGCACCCACCGATTTCTCCCGTCCGCCCACGCGCACCTACAAAAGCCATCGGTTGGATTTCAACCTGGACGAAACTCTGGTCACCGCCCTGAAAAAGATGGGCCGCGAAGCCGGGTGCAGCTTTGCCACGGTGCTAATCACAGCTTTCGATGTGTGGCTCCACCGGCTGACCGGCCAAGATACCATCAGTTTTGGACTGCCGACCGCTGGGCAATCCGTGACGGGCGACTACCGGCTCGTCGGGCATTGCGTCAATCTGCTACCCCTGCGCTCGCAGCTGCCGGAAGGGGTCCGCTTCGTAGATTTCCTGAAGCAGCGCAAAACCGAGTTGGCCGATGCCTACGACCACCAGCGACTAACCTTCGGCAGCCTACTGAAAAAACTCAGCATCACCCGCGATTCGTCCCGGATACCCCTGGTGCCGGCAATTTTCAACCTCGACATGGGCCTGGCCGATGGCGTCGATTTTCATGGTTTGCCCTACCAGCTCATGAGTAATCCTCGGGCCTACGAGAACTTCGAGTTATTTCTGAACGCGTCTGGCTCCGAAAATTCGCTGACTTTGGAATGGTCGTACAATACGCAGTTGTTCAAACCTGGAACCATCGACAGGATGATGGTGGGGTTCGAAAACCTGATTCGCGAAGTCGTGGCGAACCCCTCGATACGCGTAGATACCCTGAACTGGGGCATGACCAATGAGGCCGTAGCAGCGCCGATTCAGGCAGAAGCGCCAACTCAGGAGGAAGCAACGTACGCTCCGAAACAGCAACCTCTTCATCAATTTTTGGCCCAAACCGCCGCCCGGTTCCCGGAAAAAACCGCCTTGGTATTTCAGCAACAGACGCTGACGTACCGGCGTCTGCACGAGACCGCCAACCAGTTGGCCAGGTATTTGGTAGAAAAGGGCATCCAAAAAGGCGACTTCGTCGGGGTAGCGCTCGACCGTTCCCCCGAGCTATTGATTGCGCTACTCGCCGTCCTGAAAGCCGGGGCGGCGTACCTACCCCTCGACCCGTCCTTTCCCCACGACCGGCTTGCCTACATGCTGACCGATTCATCGGCCCGGATGGTCGTCACATCGAAGAAGTACGCGAGCCGTTTGAATACGCCGGTGAGCGAATTAGAAATAGAAAAGGTACTGGCCGAATCATCAACGTTGCCCACAAGCGAACCGACCATATCGACTAACGGTGACGATTTAGCTTATATCCTGTATACCTCCGGTTCCACGGGCAGGCCCAAGGGGGTTCTGATCGAGCACCGTAACCTGGTCAATTTGCTCATGAGCATGATCGCTTGGCCGGGCATCACGCCGGACGATCGTTTGCTGGCGGTCACCACGATTTCATTCGACATCGCCGGTCTGGAATTGTTTCTGCCGCTGCTGGTCGGCGCGACGCTCGTCCTGGCCGATAGCGAAACCACCCGCGACGGTCGTCTGCTGCTGGAAACTGCTGAAAACAAGCAGATTTCGATAATCCAGGCTACGCCCGCAACCTACAAAATAATGCTGGCGGCGGGTTGGGAAAATCCCCTGCCGCTGAAAGTACTATGCTGCGGGGAGCCCCTGACAAAAGATTTGGCCCAAAAGCTGATGGCGCGTTGTACTTCGCTGTGGAATATGTACGGCCCGACGGAGACGACCATTTACTCGACGGGCAAACAAATTCTCCCGTCTGACAACCTAATCACCATTGGCCGACCCATTCACAATACCCAAGTGTTCATTCTGGATGATGCCGGGAAACAGCTGGGCATCGGGTCGGTGGGTGAAATCACCATTGCCGGGGCGGGCGTGGCGCGCGGGTACCACAACCGGCCCGAGCTGAACGCGGAAAAGTTTGTTAAAAACCCGTTTGGCGACGGATTGCTTTATCGCACCGGCGACCTGGGCAAATGGACGCCCAATGGCGAGATTCGTTGCCTGGGCCGAATGGATCAGCAGGTCAAGATCAGAGGGTACCGCATCGAACTCGGTGAGATCGATCACGCGCTATTGAAGAACAGCGATATTAAGGACGCCGTGGTGGTAGCCCGCGAGGATCGGCCCGGCGATCCGCACCTGGTTGCGTACATAGTGCCAAAAGATACGCTTGATGGCGGCGAAGCATCCGAATGGCGCGAACGCTGGAAACAGCGGATGAAAGAGTCGTTACCGGATTACATGGTACCGACTGAGTTTGTCATATTGACCCAGTTGCCGCTCACGCCCAATGGGAAAATCGACCGGAAGGCACTTCCCACGCCTGAAAGTGAAAGTCAGTCGGCGGACCTGGCGGTCGCTCGGCCGCGCAGCCGGGAAGAAGCGTTAGTGGCGGGCATTTGGTCGGATATACTGGGGCTTGAAAAGATCAGCGAAACGGACGATTTCTTTGAACTCGGAGGACACTCGTTGATTGCCGTACAAATCATGACCCGAATCGAGCGGGAAACCGGGAAACGGCTACCCCTCTCCACCCTTTTCGAGTACCCGACCATTCAGAAGTTGGCTTTGCTATTG
Organism: uncultured Cytophagales bacterium; assembly: GCA_963803495.1. GTDB lineage: Bacteria > Bacteroidota > Bacteroidia > Cytophagales > Spirosomataceae > Persicitalea. The sequence goes on along the minus strand of CAWDMP010000002.1, from coordinate 2,884,583 downwards.
CAAACCAACGAAAAAGCAACCAACTGGAAATCACTGGTACCCATCAAACCGACCGGTACCCGGATGCCGATCTATTTCGTTCACGGTGATGGATTGAACTTGATGAATTTCAAAGGCGTAGCCCACAAAATGGACCCGGACCAGCCGGTCTATGGTTTTCAGGGGCGGGGACTCGATCGGCAAGACGAGCTGTTGGACAGCATCGACGACATGGCCGCTTTCTACGTCAGTGAACTGCTCGAACAGAATCCGGCGGGACCTTATGCGCTGGCGGGTTATTCATTTGGGGGCTACATAGCCGTAGAAATGGTCCGTATTCTTCATAGAATGAATAAGGACGTTCAGCTTTTGGGTCTTTTTGACACGGATGCTGAGATTATAACTACCCAAGTGTTCAATGCCAACAATCTCGCCAAACGCATCCGGCGTCAATTCCCTAAGCTACTTTGGGTAATTCGTTCGTTCGTAGAAGATCCCGCGCAGACGGTCGCCTACCAGAAATCGTTTTTCAAACGAAAAGCCAACGAAATTTTGAGTGCCATAGGCCTTCGGAAAGAGCCGAAGCCGGGCGATACGTTGGGGGATTTGTCCCCCATCATGGCAAAAGTCGAAAACGCCTACCAAAAGCACGTCATCAGGCCTTTTGACGGGCACGTTACTTTGTTTCGAGCCCAAAAACGCCCTTACTTCGTCGCTGATTTTACTTTCTTGGGCTGGAAGAAGTATGCGCTCAAAGGGGTGACGGTGTACGAGGTACCCGGCGACCACAAGACGATGTTCGAGGCGTCGCACGACCAGGAAACGGCCCGAATCATTCAAAAGGCCTTGAACGAGAGTGGGTGAGCAATGAATCGTATGCCATGAGTACACAACTATTTCGCACTCTGAAAAGCCAGGTACGCCGGTATTGGCCTGCTATTGCCCGACGACTGTACCGATTGAGCGGCGTTGTGTTTCTGGACAGCCGCCAAACCGAGTCGTTCCTCGATGGTCACCGCATAAGCTGGCACCCCGCCGACCCATTCACCCTACCCGAAACGGTGGACCTGGGCCAGCCGAGCAAACAGTACTTCCCGGCTGAACAGGCCGTGAACCAACCCGTTTCAGTTTGGCTTCACGAGGTTTCGGCCGGAGTAGCGAAGCAATATCCCTACGGCAGCATCCAACTGGGTAAGAAACTCTTGTGTCTGGATGTGAATACGGATGATTTTCATCATAATCTTTTTCCCTCGGTCAAGAGAACCGACCTGTTTGCGCCAACGCTGATTGCGCCTTGGAGCCATTATCTGGACGGGGCCATGTGGGGTGGCTATTACGATTTTGTCTTTTTGGTAGCCGCCAAACTATGCCGAATCAAAGAGGTACTGTCCGAAGCCGAGTTTAGGGCGGCGATTGTAGCCTACCCTTTGTTCGGTACTGCTTACGAGCGTGATTTCCTGGCCTTACTAGGCGTTGCCGCCGACCGGTTAGTCGATAGCCGCACCACCAACGTAACCTTCGAGCGGTGCGTACTGGCCAATGCGGGGCACTGGTTTTATCCCCACAAGGCCGACATATTCGCTCTCCGCAAGTACGTGTTGGCTCAGATCTCCCCCGTCGAGGGGCCGCGCAAGCGAATTTACATCAGCCGGTCGGGTCGCCGACGCATCCTGAACGAACCGGCACTCATCGCGCTGCTGCAAGGCTACGGGTTCGAGGTTATCGAAGATATGCCGCAGTCCGTTACCGAGCAGGTACGCATCTACCAGCAGGCCGAGTTTGTCATTGGTCCGCACGGGGCGTCGTTCAGCAACATCCTGTGGTGTCAGCCGGGTACTCAGCTGTTCGAGATTTTCGCTCCCACGTACACACCCGGCTTCTTCCGGTATCTGGCCCACACCTTCGGGCTTGGCTACTCGGCTTATTTTCACGGTCCGGCGGGTACTGGTGATTGGGCCTCAGGGCTAGAAGACGACATTCACGTATCGGTGGCGGAGCTGGAACTGTGCCTGAAAACATGGCTACCTGCCGATGTCACCCCCCGGAAAAACAAACAGAAAGGTACTTCTTGAACTTAGTAGTAAAAAACAGCGAACACCGACGCAACGATCGCAGCGTTTTTCGCATCTGATTAGCAACGAACCCATTTTCAGCCCCTACGATGACATACACCCGCACTTTTTGGATCGTCTTGCTTTTAGTAGGTACCGTACTCGCCTCACATGCCCAAAGCACCAGCGCGGTCCGCACCGAAAAGCGGGCGGTCCGCGACGTGCGGGCGGTGAAAGTCGATCATGGCATCGACCTGTACATCCGACAAGGCGACCACGATGAACTGACGCTCGAAGCCGACCCGGGTGCAATAGAGTACTTCACCTCCGAAGTAAGCAACGGTACGCTGACGCTTACCATAAGCAAAAACTTTCTTCGAACCAAAGTACTCAAAGCCTATCTCACCGTGCGTACGCTCGAGCGCATTGAATCGTCGGGCGGCTCCGATGTGTACTCGGAGGGCATACTGCAAGCCGAAAGAATGACCTGTCGGGCCAGCGGTGGCAGTGATGTGCGGCTCGAATTATCCGTAAAAAACTTCACCATCCAGACTTCCGGCGGAGCCGACGCCACCATCAAAGGCCTGGCCGCTTCGCTCAGCGTCACCGCTTCGGGGGGCAGCGATTTCAAAGGCCGCGCCTTGCGTTGCGACCATGCGACCGTCACCGCATCGGGCGCGGCCGACGTACACGTCTACGTCGATTTTGACCTGGAAGCCAACGCTTCCGGCGCGGCGAGCGTGTACTACTACGGAAATCCCCGCCGCGTGAGTACGAATACTTCAGGCGGCGGGGAAATCAAAAAGCGCTGAGCGAAACAACTTAAGGGCCGCTTACTGCCCGATCACCCCCATCTCGAATTTACAGACTTCTTTCAGCGTCTCTTCGTCGTGGATGTTGCTCGTCTGCTCCTTGATCTTGCCCGTTTTGAGGTCGTAAACCCAGCCGTGAAGTTGGGGACGACTGCCTTCTTTCCAGGCATTTTGAATGGTGTTGGTTTTACCTAAATTGTACACCTGCTCGATCACGTTCAGCTCTACCAGGCGAGCGAAGCGGGCGGCTTTGTCCAGTTCGTCCAGCTGTTTCCAGTAGTAGTTTTGGGTATCCTTGATCTGACGTATCCAGTTGTCGATCAGGCCATACTGGTGTGTACCCATTGCGGCATCGACGCCCCCACAACCGTAGTGCCCGCACACGATGACGTGCTCCACTTTGAGTACATCCACAGCGTACTGCAACACGCTGAGCATGTTCATGTCGGTCTGCACGACGAGGTTGGCGATGTTGCGGTGTACAAAAATTTCGCCGGGCGAAGTCTTGGTGATTTCGTCGGGCGGCACGCGGCTGTCGGAGCAGCCAATCCACAGGTACTTGGGGTGTTGGCCTTGCGCGCCTTTCTCAAAAAATTCAGGGTCGAGTTGCAGCTTTTCGGTTACCCATTCCTGGTTGTTGGTCAGGAGATTGCTGATTTCGTTTTTCATGTTTGAGGTTTTTGGGTGAAAAAATAATTTACAAACATCGGGATCTCATTCAGAACACCTTATCGTAAAGCTTCTGCTTATGGGCTACTTCCTGCGCCAAATCCACTTCCAGAATCTCGAAGACATTGCCCTTGATCGTGTGGGCGATGTCGGCGGTGGGCAGGTCGTTGCAGTCCAGGCCGAAAGGTTCTTCGATTTCGCTACCCAGCATTTCGATGCCGATAAAAGTGAAGAAAATGAACGTCACCAGCGGAATGGCGAAGTACCCAAAGTCGCGCACCAGTCCGAAAGGCAGCATGGACGAATAGGCCAGAATCAGGATCTTGATGTAGACGCTGTACGAGAACGGGATGGGCGTTTTCTTGATGCGCTCACAGGCCCCGGCGATGTCGAGCAGGGCCTGGGTGTGGGGTTTCATGTTGCGGGTGTCGTCGCCGGTGATGGCCCCGCTGCGGTACATGACCTGGGTTTTGGCAAAAATAAGCGAGCTGATGTGCGCCGGGATGTGCTTTTTACTTCGGTAACTCGCTTCCTCCTCGGGGCTAAGGGCCATCAGATCTTCCACGCGGGTGCCGCCCCGCAAATGCTCGGTGAGCGCCAGACAGAAATTGGAGATCAGCGTCGCCATTTCGGCGCGACTGCGGTGGTCGTCTTTGGGGAAAATCGCGTGGGACGTCACGGCCAGGTTGCGGCAGTGGTTGACGAGCGCGCCCCACTGCTTGCGGCCCTCCCACCAGCGGTCGTAGGCGCTGTTGGTACGGAACACCAGCAGTACGCTCAGCACGATGCCCAGTAGCGAAAAGATGCTGGAGGGCGCGTGGAAATTAAGGTCAAACTCCATGACGGCAATGCAAAACAGGGTAGTAAAGCCCGCGACACCCGCCGTGCTTCGAACGATTTTTCGCATCGTCCAGCTACGGGTCAGGTGGCCGATGTCATTGAGGAAGTTTTTGTTGCTTTCGTAGATAATCAAGGTTAATAGGCATTTGGGGTTAAAAATTAGAACGGTAGGCGGGGCTTTTCTTAATACTCACCAAATAACTCGTCTTCGTAGCACCAGAGCCAGCGCTCGCCCGGCTCGGCCGAGGCCACGACGGGATGCCCGACTTCGTGAAAGTGGGCGGTAGCGTGGCGGTGCGGCGACGAGTTGCAGCAGAGCGTGACGCCGCAGCTTTGGCAGGTACGCAGGTGTACCCAGCGCCCGCCGATCTTGACACATTCTTCGCAAACGCGCTGCTCGGACGTTTTTACAGCGCCGATGGATGCGAGGTGTTGACAGGTATTCTTTTCCATAATAATTATGCAGAGATCGACAATACAAAAATCGCTTAGGGGCTGATCGACAGACGACCGGAACGCCGGACCGAGCCAAACTACATCTCAGCCAGGTACTTGTGCACGAAACTGATCGACATCGCGCCTTCGCCCACGGCGGAGGCCACGCGGTTCATGGCCGAGGCGCGCACGTCGCCCGCCGCAAATACGCCCGGTACGCATGTTTCCTGGGTATAGGGCTCGCGCTTTTTCTTCCAGATTTTACGGTAGTCGGGGTAGTTGACCAGGTCGCGGCCCGTTTCGATAAAGCCGCGTTTGTCTTTGAGCATCTCGGTACTGATCCACTCGGTGTAAGGCTTGGCGCCGATGAAAATAAAGAGTGCGTCGGCCGGTACCGAACGGGAGGTACCTTTATCGAGATCATCCAGAATGAGTTCCTGCAAATGTCCGTCGCCTTTGGCTTCCTGAATCTCGGTGCAAGCCAGCAGATGAATGTTGTCGGTACCGTCGATCTGGTCGATAAGGTAGCTCGACATCGTGGCCGCCAAATCGGGCTTGCGGATGAGGATATACACGTTTTTGGCGAATTGCGATAGGTACATCGCGCCCTGCCCGGCCGAGTTGCCACCACCTACTACGTACACTTCCTTGTCGCGGCAGGCGTTGGCTTCGGTCGTAGCCGCACCGTAGTACACGCCCGCCCCCGTAAAATCGTCGACGCCCTTGGTGTCGAGCTTACGGTAGTTGACGCCCGTGGTGATGACGATGCTCTTGGTGTTGATGACCTTCCCGCTGCCCAGCGTCAGAATCTTGTAGTTGTCCTTGATCTCGATACCAACTACCTCTTCCGGCGACAGAATATCGACCCCAAACCGGGCCACTTGCGTGATGGCCCGCCGCGAAAGCTCGGCCCCGCTCAGACCGGAGGGAAAGCCCAGGTAGTTCTCGATCCGGGAGCTGGTACCCGCCTGCCCGCCGGGCGCACGCTTTTCGATCAAAAGTGTTTTCAGCCCTTCCGATCCACCGTACACCGCCGCCGACAGGCCCGCCGGACCCGCACCGATGATGACGACGTCGTACATTTCACTGGTCTTTTGCAGGCTCAGTCCCAGTTTTTCGGAAATGGCCCGCAACTCGGGTTGCACCAGAAAACTACCATCCTCGAAAAACACGAAGGGCGCATCTTTGCCTTCCAAGTTGTTGGTCGCCATGAGCTCCCTGGCGCGGTCGCTCGTTTCGATGTCGTACCACTGGTAGGGATAGAGGTTTCCCGACAAATAGTCTTTGATCTCGTGCGATTTGGGCGAGAACTGGTATCCCAGTACCCGAATGCCGTCGAACTCCGGGATGTTGTTCATCTGCCAATCTTCCAGCAGGTCGGTCAGCACGGGGTACATCTTTTCCTCGGGCGGATTCCAGGGCTTCATCAGGTAGTAGTCGAGCTGCACGTCGTTGATGGCCTTGATGGCGGCGTCGGTGTCGGAGTAGGCCGTGAGCAGTACCCGCTTGGCGTGGGGGAAAATCTTCTTCGCCTCCGTCAGGTACTCCACGCCCAGCATTTCGGGCATGCGCTGATCCGACACGAAGAGTGCGACGGTCTCGTTTTTCTGCTTGAGATCGGCCAGCGCTTCTAGCGCTTCCTTGGCCGAGTCGGTACTCATGACTTTGTATTCCTTCCGGTACTCGCTCCGCAGGTCGCGCGTCAGGGCCCGAAGTACCTGGGCGTCGTCGTCTACGGCTATGATGATGGGCTGCTTCATATGTATTGATAATTGATAGTGGAGAGTTGATAATGTCTTGAATGTGTGGTACACTCTCGTTTCTGTACGTTATGTCAGCATTTCAACGCTTAGCTTTTTTGCAATTAGTAGTGTAGGGTATTCTTAAAAAGAAGCTAATGAATAGAAAGCGAAATAACTATCCACTATCCATTATCAACTATCCACTGAATTGGAATGCAAACGCTGAATTCGGTGTGACCGGGTTGAGACTCGACCGTGATCTGACCGTGGTGACGTTTGACGATGTTCTGGGCGATTTCGAGGCCCAGGCCGCTGCCCTTGCCGATTTCCTTAGTCGTAAAAAACGGGTCGAAGATCTGGGCCAGTACCTCTTCGGAAATGCCAGTACCGTTGTCGATGACGCTCGTGAGGATGAACTCGCGGTCCTGCTTGGCTTCGATGCGGATTTCGCCCGCTTCGGGCAGGGCGTCGATGGCGTTGTCGATGAGGTTGGTCCACACCTGGTTCATCTCGCCCGGGCTCACGCGTACTTGCGGCAACGCATCCGGGAAGTCCAGCTTCACCTTTATTTTTTTTGTTTTGATCTTGTGTTGCAGGATGCGCAGAGTACTTTCCACGCCGTCGCGCAGTACCACCATTTTTTTGTCGGTGCCGCCATCCATGTGCGAGTACTCCTTGATCGACTGCACCAAATCACCGATGCGCTGGGAGGCTTCGGCGATTTCGTCTACCATTCGTTCGGTAATCAGCACGCCGTTGATCCAGTTCAGTACCGCAAACATATCTTTGGGATTGGTCAGTTCGCCAAAGCCTTCGAGCTCTTCCAACGTCATGCCGTACTCGGCAAACGACTCCGCGATCTCGAAGCCGTTGTCGACCTCGTGGTCTTCGATCCAGTCGTACAACTCGTCTTCGAGCGCCGAGCGCTCCATGAGTGTTTGCTTGGGTACGCCGCGTTGCAGGATGCCCGCCAGAATCTCATTGACGCGGTCGACCCGCGCCTCATCGGACTCGATGCTGATGACTTGCTTGAATTTTTCGGGTACGAAACTCAGGTGCTTTTTGAGCGAAGAAGCCGAGCGCACCACCGCCGAAGCCGGGTTGTTGAGCTCGTGCGCCAAGCCCGCCGACAGCTTGCCCAGTGAAATCATCTTTTCATTCTGCTGGTCGAGCTTGGTGAAATCGCGGACGCGGTCGAGCATGAGGTGGACGAAGCTCTCGACCAGCTCCTGTTGGCTGGCGATCATTTCGGGAAACTCCCGGCGGTGCAGCCGCAATACGGTGGTTTTTTCGAGGGCAATGGTACTCGCTACGGCCACTTTGAGCCGCGAGTAAGGCAGCACGCCCCCGATGTAGTGCTTTTCGTTAAAGCCCAGCTCACGGTGCTGCCCGTTGCGGTCGACAAACATCCGTAGCCTTCCACCGACGATAATCAGTAAGTACTCTACGGCATCACCGTTCTGGTACATAAACTCGCCCTCTTCCACGATCACTACTTCACCATGGTCGACGAGCCATTGCAGTTGTGACTCGGGTACCCCGGCCAGGCTTTCGTTCTGGCGCAGTTCTTCTATTACATTCATTTTTCAAGCGTTGAGTAGCGGGCTCCATTCAGCGATGTACCCGTTTGAATCCAAAAGGTAGCGTTTTTTTGAAAAAATAAAAAAAAGAGGAGCGATACGGTGGTATCGGTCCTCTGGGTTATTTGGAATAATGTATTACTTAAAACCGCACCACGCCCACCACGCCAAAGCCGGTGTTGCGGACGATTTTCTGCATTTGGAAAAGTTGAAATGCGTCTTTTCTTATCAACAGAGCCCGTATTGCTTCAAAAAACGGTAAGAGCGATTTTAGTTGATTGGTTCAACATCCTTCCTCAGCTTCGTCTCAATTTCCAGTGCCATCGGTACCAGCACGTGATCTTCGATAATGGCGTGCTTGCGGAGTTCCAGCTCGAAAAGCTCGACTTGGTTGAGGAAAACGCGGTAAGGTAAGGGCGTGGTTTCGTACTCGGAGTAGCGCTTGATAATGACGCTGACTTCCTTCAATTCGTCTTCGATGGAATCGTGGTTGTCGGTGAATTGGGCGATGGAAGCAGCGGCGAGCAGTTCGGTTACTTCTTCCGGGGAAAACTCGCCCTGCGCGGCTTTGACGAGGCGCTTGATGTAGGGAAAAAATTCACGCTCCTCCATTTTGACGTGCGCGACGAGATCGTTTTTGTAGTCGTTGAAGAAAAAACACAGCTCAGCCAGCAATTCGTGGGTTTTGCCGTAGCGGCTGAAAATATGGAGCAGCGACTGCTCGATTTCGGGAAGTTTCTTGGTGAGGTAATAGCGGTGGGTAGCCTGCAGGTAGGTCAGGATTTCGCCGATGGAAAACTTGCGGATTTTCTGGTAGGGAAAATCGCGGTCGTCGTCGTAGAGGTCGAAGATCAGTTCCAGCAACTCGTCGTCGAGCGCAATGGGCGGCTGCTCGGTATCGAGGCGCTCGGTCACGGATTGGTGCAACAGGCTGCCGTGGATCAGTTCGTCGTAGGCGGAGGTTTTCATAAGGAAGGGGCAAAGGTCCAGAGTCACAAAGATCCAAAGAAAAAAACTATTCCTTCTGGTCGGCGGGGCTGCACCCCGCGCTGTGGTATGGCACCCCTTCGGGGCTTTGTGGCTTTGCCCCTCAAAAAAGTCACTTCCTATACGGCCTCAACACGTATTTCGCCCGGACATCGATCGTCTGGGCGATTTTTACGAAGACGATTTTGGGAACGTCGATTTTGTGGTCGACAAGCTTGACCTGGAATTCGGCATCCAGGGAAATTTTATCGCCCTGTACAGTCAAGGTACCCGCCAGGGTGCGCGGTTGGCTTTCGCCGTGGACGCTGAACGTACCGGTGGCGGCGAGGGGGTAGGTACCATTTTTGGTAAAATCGACAGGCTGATCCAACTTTCCCTGGAAGGTGGCCTTGGGGTACTTGGCGCTCTCGATGTAGTTTTCGTTGAAATGCTCCTGCATCAGGGCGTTGGGAAAATCGAAGTCGCGCATGTTCATCAGTACCGCGATGCCGCCGGTTTGGGTGTCGAGGATGACCTGCGTTTTTTTGTTGAGCGCGTCGATGTCCTCGGCGGGCGTGCTGGAATGGAACGACGTTTGGCCGGAAGTAGTGGCGTAGCGCTTACTTTGGGCGTGGGTTTCTCCGAAAAGGAAGAGAAGTAGCGCCAGCAGCATATTGATTTTGAGCGTGTCGTTCATATAGTAGGGTGCTTTTTCGAAAACGCGCTTAATTAACCGGCGGGTTCTTCTTCTTGTTCAGGCTGAACGTCCGCGAGATGTTGAAGCCGTAGTGGATGTCGCCCTGCCCCCAGTCGCCGGTGGTTTCGCCGATGAACTGCTTCTCGATCATGCCCAGCGAATTGGTGAAGTGCAGCTGAAATACGTGGCCGCCCGTTTCGATGTCGACGCCCACCGCCAGCGAATTGTGGTAGGGCAGAGCGTCGTTCTGCTCCCGGAAAGCGTAGAAGTACTCCGCGTTGATCGACACCCGGCGGCTGACTTTCAACCGCCCGCCCACGCCCAGCGCCAGCAGAAGGCGCTGGTCTTCGGCCAGTTCAGGTTTGTTGCGGTAGAGGTAGGTGGGCGAAAGTTGCAGCGAAAGGCTTTCGCTGATCTTGCGCGCGACCAGTACTTGGCCGGTGTAGGTGAGCTTGTCCTGAAAGCTGAACGTTTCGCCCGGTACGAACGATTTTTGGGTGCGGATAACGGTACTGCCAAAGAGCGTCACCGACACCGGCATGCGGCCGGGCGTTTGACGCAGTAGCTTGTACTTCCCAAAAAAATCGTAGGCTTTCTGCTCCCCGCTCCGCCCGACGCCGATCATCAAATCGTCGGTGAGGCCGTACTCGAAGCCCAGCCGCATGACGGCCTGATCGAGCCCGAAAAGTTCGTAAGCACCCGAGTTGAGCCGCCCGAAGCGGTGCGAAATGCGGAAATCGAGGTGGTTGCGCTTGACGGCCTCGATCGACTGCCCGTTGATGATGCGCGTCGATTTAAAGGTGGCCACCACCGGAATAGCGGTGGTGGCCTGTTTTTCGAGCTCGCCCAGCAAATCATCTTGCGCCAGTACCGCTCCTGATAAGCATAGAAAACAAAGCGTCAGGCGAATGAATACCATAAGAAGATCTGGGTTAAGCTTTTACATTCAGCGAATTGCCGTTGGCGCTCAGTGTGGTGGTAAAGACCGTCAACGGCGAGGCCGCCGGACCTTTCTGCACCCCGCCATCCAGTTTGAACTCCGACTTATGGACGGGGCAAAGGATGTCGTTGGTGGCACTTCGGTACTCCACAGTATTTCCCTGGTGCGTGCAGGCTTTCGACAAAGCGACATACTTGTTGTTGGCCGTGGCGATCACAATCGTATCGCCGATGACCTTGAATTTGCCCTCGGTCTTCAACTCTTTGTAAGCATCCGAAGTCAGGTCGACGTTGAAGTCGATGCCGCTGCCGGAGGTTTTACCCGTCACGCCACCCGCCGGAGGAGCGCCACCACCGGGTGCCGGGGGCGCCATGGGATCGGGGGAGTCTTTAGTACACGAACTCATGGTGGTACCCAGGCAGTAAAACGCCATCAGCGCCGAGGTACTTAGCCCGAGGCTGCGTAAAAACTCGCCTCTTTTCAGGGTTTCTTTCTCTTTCGTTTCCATAGGGAGGTGTTTGTTTAAAGGTTTATTTGTTTAACTGTTTAAATGTTCAGTTGTTATAATTGAGCACCGCCCTACTTGGTAGCTTTGCCACTTTGAAAGTCATTTCCTAAACACCGGCGTGTAGCGCACCGAAAACCAGACGCCCATCGTCACCAGATTTACTTTGCCCATGCCCACACCCCGCATCGGTATTCTGGCATAGGGCTCAGCCACGATCGAAAGCCGCTTGGCGACGAAGCGCTCGTAGCCCACTGAGACATTGGCGTGGCTCAGCGGGTACCAGCCCGTCTTACCTTCCCAGCTCTTCTTAGCGTCGTGTACGTAGGTATCGTAGTTATAAGTTTGAGATTCTTTCTGCATTTTGTACGAAGACACGCCCGCGCTGGCAAAGAAACGGCTTCGGGCCTTTTGGCTCAGGTCCAGCCTGAAATTGACCGGAATCTCGATAACACTGCACCGCACATCCACGCTGCTGGGTGCCTCCGGTTGCTTTTTGCCCCACGCCCACTGGTATTCGCTGCCTTTGGCGTAATAGTTCTTCAAACTCCTAATGATGCCCGTTTGTACCGAGAAGCGTTGGCCCAGGCTACGCTCCACTAACAGCGAACCCGCTGGACCTAAACTCGCCGAGCGCATCATATTCGATCCCTTCACCATGCTGAGGTCCGGCGAGACACCAAATCTGATGGACCACTTGGGTACCTCGACCGGCGCGGCCGACGGACCGGCGGCTACGTAGTCGGCGGGTGCCTTGTACTTAACAGCGGGATAATTCAGGGCAGCAGGCGTGACATTAGCCGCGCGGTGGCTCAAGGTAGTCAAGGCAGGCCATTCGTTTTTGGCGAGCACCTCACGGCCTTGTTCTGCCTGAGATTTGACAGCCAGCGCGCTACCAGTCTCTCGGGTTTCCTTTCTGTCGTTAATAGAAAGAATTGCCCCATTGCCCCTTCCCTGCCTGAGCAGCTCAGGTTGGTCGCGCACTCCGCTTGCGGTCACACGGCGCCGGGGCAATTCTTTCGGTCCTTTTTCATTGGTAAAGTTCTTGCGTGCTTCCTGCCCCGCCTGGTTGGCGAGCGGCGGCTCTTTCTTATTCGAGGATGGAGAATCCAACGCTGGCTGAGCGGCCGTACTCGTCCGCTCGTTTGTCTCATAGACCTTTGTGCCAGATCGGGCGGCGGATGTCGATGGGGCAAGTGCCGACGTTCCAGTTTTGGAATCTTTTTCTGTGTAAAATTCTGTATCAACCTCTTGTCGTGTCGTGGCGGTTTGACCGGCGGGGCGCGTCCCTACCACCGAGGGTACCTTTTCCCCCTCGTTTCCCCCGATAATCAGGTACGCGCCTATTCCCCCGATCAAGATCAGCAGCAATGCGGCCAGCCAGGGGGTTGCTTTTTGCAGCCATCCCCCCGCCTCCACACCGTCGGCGACATCGAGGCGTTGTTTCAGCTCGGCCCAGTCGCCTGGTTCATAAATCGGATCAAGCTTTTCGGAAGATTCCCGAAAGAGCTTGTCCAGTTCTTCATCGGACCACTCTTTCATTTTCTACCTTATTTTTTTTTTCTAACATTGTCCTTAATTTCTCCCTGGCCCGCGACAGATTCGACTTCGAAGTACCCACCGAAATGGCCAGCTCCTTGGCGATGTCTTCGTGGCTGTAGCCATCGAGCACCGCCATGCTGAATACCGTGCGGTAAGCGGGCGGCAGCCGTTGAATCATCCCGAGTAGCTCATTGTGGGCCATCTTTTCCAATGCATCTTCTTCGTTGGCAGATATGGTCTCGGCCACTCGGATGTCGTCGTAAACCTGGTGCTTGGCCTCGCGGCGGTACTGGTCGAGCGCGGTATTAATCATCACCCGGCCCAGCCACGTCTTGAATGGGCGTTTGCGATCGAAGGTTTCCAGTTTTGTAAATATTTTAAAGAACCCGTCGTTCAAGATTTCCTTCGCTTCCTCGCCACTTCGGGCATACCTCAGGCAAAGCCCCATGGCATAACCGTAAAACTGCTTGTAGAGCAGCTCCTGGCTACGACGGTTGCCTTGCATACATCCGTCGAGCAGTTCAAGTATAGCGGCGGAGTTACGCTCGGACATGCTTCTTAGGTTTGTTATTACTGGTACGCATTGGTGGGGCGATCGGTTGCTTTGTTGTGATTATTTCTTAAAAAAAATTTCAGCGTAGGAAATAAGCGCACTAAAATCTTCTTTTTGTAGGTACATTTAGTCCAAACTGCAACCCTTGGCCCCATGTTTTTATTGGCGGTCGGGGTACTTAACCCATTGAATCAGATGACACGCATTACAATCGCGAGGTACGAAAGCGCGATGCTCCGCGCCTTTTTACTGGCCTTGCTGCTGGCCGTCGCAAACTACCTGCCGCTACAAGCGCAGCCCTCGACCTATTCCGTGGCCAATGCGCATGCACACAACGATTACGAGCATTCCCGGCCATTTTACGACGCCTACGAACTGGGCTTCGGTTCGATAGAGGCCGACGTGTACCTGCGCAACGGCGAACTTTACGTAGCCCACAACGCCAAAGATATCCAGTCGGATCGTACTCTACGGAAGCTTTACCTGGCTCCGATGTTGGAAAAAATCGCGCAAAACAAAGGTTGGCCCTACCCCGACCGCAAGGAACTACAATTCCTGGTCGACATCAAAGACAATGGCGCTGCCACGCTGGCCGCCCTGCAAAAGCTGCTGACGCCCCACCGCCGGGCGCTGCGTCACGTCAGGATCGTCGTCAGCGGCGATATGCCCGTTCCCGGTAGCCTGGCTACTCAGGACAAGATTTTTACGTTCGACGGCCGAAAGGATTTGCTTTACCCCGAAGCCGCCTCGCCTCGTGTGAAACTGGTGAGCGCCAGTATGCTGAGTTTCGGGAAGTACTGGGACGGCCGGGCACCGCTCGATGAAGCCATACGGGAGCGCCTGGTCACATTCATCGCGCTGCAACATGCCCAAAAAAAACTGGTACGCCTGTGGGCAACATCCAATAATGCCACAGGGTACCAAACCTTGAAGGACCTGGGCGTAGACTACATCGGCTCCGACGATTTGACGGGGTTAGCGGCTTTCCTGTCGGGCTCGAAATAAAAACTGAATCAGATCGACAGCACCGTACCGGCTTGTCCGGCTGTGGCGGCCAGCAAGTCGTCGGCATGGGCGATCGTGACCCGGCGTACGCCCGCCCGTAAGGCCGCGAAGGCATTGTCCAGCTTGGGAATCATGCCCTGGTAAATCACTCCGCTTCGCTTGTGCTCGGCGTAAGCATCAGGGTCGAGCCGGGGAATGACGGCGGCATCGTCGTCAGGATCGGAAAGTACCCCCTTTTTCTCGAAACAATACATCAGGTCGACATCGTATAGCTGCGCCATCGCTACCGCCGTGGCCGAGGCCATCGTGTCAGCATTGGTATTGAGCAGCAGCCCCTCGCGGCTGTACGTCAGCGGCGCAACGATCGGTACTAAGCCCCCTTGCAGCAGCAGATCGATCTGATGGGCGTTTACTTCCTCGATGTCACCCACAAAGCCGTAGTCGATCGTCTTGACTGGCCGCCTCACCGAGCGGATGATGCCGCCGTCGGCACCAGTGAGGCCGATGGCGTTGCAGCCGTTGGCTTGTAGCTGGGTTACGAGGTTTTTATTGACTAATCCACCGTACACCATCGTCACGACGTCGAGCATGGGGCGGTCGGTGAGGCGGCGTCCCTCGACCATCTGCGTTTCGATGCCAAGTCGGGCGGCTGTTTGGGTGGCGATCTTGCCCCCGCCATGCACGAGAATTTTTGGGCCTTTCAAATGCGCAAAAGCTTTGAGAAAAGCCGCGCAGGCTTCGGGGCTGTCGATGACGTTGCCACCGATTTTTACGAGTGTGAGAGTCAAGGGAAAATTTCTTTTTCTAGGATTTAAAAATGCCTGGCTATGACGAGGATCATACAACCGATCCGAACGGAACGCAGGCGTTACCCTGTTGTGGGGACAGTACCAACCCGCCGCAAAATACCATGCTTCCCGATATAACCACGCGCACTGACATAGAAAAACTCGTCGACACTTTTTACGATAAGGTAAAGGGTGATGCTACAATCGGTGTCATCTTCAACGAAGTGGCGCATGTGAACTGGGAGACGCACTTACCTAAGATGTACGATTTTTGGGAGGGGATACTTTTAGGAGCGGGCCACTACCGGGGGCGCCCCATGCCGCCGCACTTCAAGCTGAACGAAACGCATCCCTTCCGGCCCGAGTACTTCGACGCCTGGCTCGCCCTGTTTCACAAAACCGTGGACGAACTGTTTGAAGGCGAGAAAGCCGCCGAAGCCAAAACGCGCGCCATGAACATCGCGGCGGTAATGGAGTACCGGATCGAGCAAATCAACGCGGGTACCAACACCTCGCTACTTCACCGGCACGAGTAGCACGATACCGGGTACTGCGGTTTCATGCACAGTTCAATCATAGTGAAATCTGCATTTGGCGATCAGAATTTCGTCGCCTTTCACTTGATAAATCAGGCGGTGTTCGTCGTCGATTCGGCGCGACCAGAAACCAGCGTATTTGTACTTCAGAGGCTCTGGTTTGCCAATTCCTTCGTGAGGCGTTCGAGCAATACTTTTCAACAATTCATTGATCCGCTTTACTTTTTTCTTGTCTGTCTTCTGCCAATACAGATAATCTTCCCACGACTCTTCTACGAACACGTACTTCATTCTTTAAGAAGCTTCTTACTAAAACCCTGACCCGTCCTGAGCTTGGCTATGGCTGAGTCCAGGCGGGCCTCGTTGACTTGAGAAGAAAGTTCGTGTTGGGTAGCACGAAGCGAGTTATACTCGGCCAGCGACATGATCACTACTCCGTTGTCCTTGCCCCGATTGATGATAAGCGTTTCAAAATTGAGCGTAACCCGGTCGAAGTAGCTTTTAATGTCTTTTCTGAAATCTGAAATGGTGGTCGTCAACATTATTTTGTACGTTTTTTTGTACAAAACTAAGTACATTTTTCCGAACCACAAATACCAGATTGTCGCGTTCTGCTACTTCACCGGCACGAGTAGCACAGCATCGGCCACGACCGTCCCGTCCGCGCCCTGATTGGTTATTTCCACGAAATTTCCCTGTCCTTTCACAAAATCGTAGGTACCGGCGGCGATCCATTCGTTCACCTGCGTTTGGCTGGCGAGCGCGACGGCTTCGGTACGTTGGCCGGCTTTGATCTTCAATTGGGTGCTGGTGGCTTTCCCGGTGGTTTTGCCATCGTAGTGCGCGGGATTTACGCCACCCGCACCGGGGTACGGATTAAAAACATATACGGCATATTGGCCATCTTTCGGAACGTCAGGCGTGTACCGTACCGTATTTTTTCCCTTTCCTTTCGAGTCATCCACTAATTGCGAGGCGGCGTACTTGCCGCCCCCCTTTTCGGTGCGCCAGGTACCGGTGAGTTTCACAGCCTGGGGCGTCACGTCGTTGTCGAGCAGTATTTCGGGCGTGCTGCCGTCGGCCAGCGGGTCGCTTTTTAGCCTGGCTTGCAAAGCCGGAACGCTGATTTCCTGTACTGCCGAATTGGTGTTCACCGCCAGTACCGCCGCCGTAGCCGCCGCCTGCCCGAGCGCCATAAAGACCGGCTCCATCCTGATGGAACCGTAGGCAATGTGGCTGGCCGAGTGGGCCACGGGTACCAGCAAATTGGTGCATTCGGTGCGTGAGGGCGTGAGGGCGCGGTAGCTGATCGGGTACGGCCCGAAGCCGTGTACCTGCACGTCGCCCTCGTTCTGGACCATCATTCTGCCCGTAGCGGGGTCGGGTACCATCAGCCGCTGGGCGTTGTGCGAATCCATGCTGTAAGCCGCCAGCGCGATGGCATCCGGGGCCACTTCCTCGCCCTCGCAGTTGCGCTGCGTCATGACGTACTCACCCACCATGCGCCGCGCCTCGCGGACGTAAAGCTGGGGCGAAAAGTGGTCGTTGTCCGGGTACTCATCCTTAGGGTACCCCCATTCCAACATCTGCTTTCGCAAGTGCGCGGGCATCCGCGGATCATGGCCCACGAAGTACAGAAATCCCTTGGTGTAGTCGATATGGTCTTGCACGATTTGCTGCCGGGTGTCATAGTCGGCCTCGGGGTAGTCGTAGTTCGCGCCGATCATATCGGTGGAGAGGCCGCCTTTGTTGTTGATGTCGGTTTTGTGGTTGGGCATATCGGCGATGTGCAACACGCCCCAGTTGATGTGCTCGGGCTTTTCAATGGCGACCTGGCGCAGCAGCAGTTCGTACTTTGTGGAGTCGTAGCGGGCGGGGCGGGTGATCGGGATCTGGTTGGCTGGATCACTCGTGAGGCAGATGCGGAAGTTGTAGGCCTGTACGCTGCGGTCGCCCGTGCCGTTGGGCAGTAGTTTGTCGGTACTGATTCCCCACAGCAGACCGCTCTTGGGGTCGTCAGGAATTTTGTACGGGCTGATTCCCTTCGGGAACTGGTGCTTGTCGAGCATCTGCACGCCGTTCCAGGTTTCGCCGTAGCGCGCGTTATCCTCCCTTCCTACCATATAGCTAACGCCCGACTTGGCCATCAGGTCGCCTTCGTAGGTACAGTCGAGGTACACTTTGGCCCGGATGGTGCGGTTGGTTTTAGGTTCGGGGTAGACGGAATTTTCCACTACAATCTCCCGAATCACGCCCTTCTGTTTATCGACCGAAGAGAGCCGGTAGTCATACAGTACTTCGACCTGCGCTTTGTCAATGTACTCCTTGAAAAGATTCAGCGCAACATGCGGCTCGAAGGTCCATTGTTCAAACTTCCCGTAGTGCTGCCCGATGCGCCGGTAAAAGTCGCGCGCCACGCCCGTGATGGCGTACTTGTTGCCAATGTCGGTCTGGCCCAATCCACCCGAACTAAGCCCACCGAGGCGCCTGGTAGGTTCGATCAGCAGCACCGATTTACCTTGCATTTTGGCCGTGTAGGCCGCAATGACGCCCGCCGAAGTACCGCCGTAGACGCAGATGTCGTAGGTCTTCTGGGCGAAAACCGAAGGCGCTATCAGGCTTAGAAAAAGAAATATTGGTAGAAAAAGGCACTTCATAGAGAAAGGGTATTTATAAGATTTCCATCAGCTCCCGAAGGTGACGGATGTCGTGCGTGGGTCGCTCATCGAAGGTATTCCCGGCGGGATTGTAATATACCGTATTCATCCCGAATCGCTTCGCACCCAGGATGTCGGCTTCCCAGTTGTCGCCGATCATGAGCGCCTCGGCGCGGTTGGCGCCGCTGCATTCCAGCGCGTATTGGAATATACCGCGGTCGGGCTTGCGCGACTGGGCTTTTTCGTTGGTAACAACCTGCACAAAATAGTCGTAAATACCCGCGCTCTGCATTTTTCGGCCCTGTACTTCATCGAAGCCGTTGGTGAGCACGTGAAGCGTGTAGCCCTGGTCGCGGGCGTAGTCGAGTACTTCCAGTGCACCGTCGATGAGGTACGATTTGGTGGGAAGCATCTCCATGTAGGCTGTTTCCATCGGGACGAAGTCCACCTTGGCGTGTACCCCGAATTTTTCCAGAACCCGCCGGAAGCGCTGCTCGCGGATGTGGCCGTGGGGAATCTCGCCCCGTTCCAGTTCGCGCCATAGCTGGTAGTTGATACGCAGATAGGTGGCGATGAAGTCGTCCAGCGACTCGATGCCTAAGTCGGCAATCCCAAAACTGTGGTAAACTTCCGTGAGGCATTCGCCCGAACTCCGCTCAAAATCCCAAAGCGTGTGATCGAGGTCGAAGAAAAGATGGCGGTATTTCACGGGAAAAGGGTTGAAGGGTTGAAGGGTTGAAGGGTTGAAGGGTTGAAGGGTTGAAGGGTTGAAAAATACTGATTTTCAGATTATTAAACAATTAAACTTTAAACCCTAAACATTAACTACTGCCGGACGGGTAAGGTTATGGCAAAACTGGCTCCTTCGCCGGGTTGGCTGGTGGCGGAGATGGTACCGTTGTGCCGGTCGATGATTTTTTTGGTGATGGCCAGGCCGATGCCCGAGCCTACGAATTTGTCCTTGGTGTTAAGCCGTTCGAACAACAAAAATATTTTATCCTTATACTCTTCATCAAAACCAATGCCGTTGTCCTGAATCGTGATACAATGCGCTCTGGGGCTACTGCTTTGTACTTCACAACTGGAAATACGAATGACAGGCGCGCGTTCAGGATGACTGAATTTGATCGCGTTGCTGATCAGGTTCTGGAAAACCTGCTTGATCTGGCTCCGTTGGGTTTCGACTTTGGGTAGCGCCTCGACCAGAACCGTTACGTTCTTTTCCTTGATCAAAAGTTCGTAATCTTCAAGTACCTCCGCGACGACCATCCCCAGGTCGGTCTGCTCGAAATCATTGCCTTTATCGTTCTTGGCGAGCCGGGAGTAGTGCAGTATGTCCTCGATCATGGCCCGCATTCGTTCCGATGACGTAATTATTTTTTCCAGAAATATACTGCTCTGGCCGTTTAGCTCCTGCTTGCCACGGAGCATGGTGGAGAAAATCAGGATTTTTCGCAGCGGCTCTTGCAGATCGTGCGAGGCGATCGAGGCAAACTGCTGCAGATCATGGTTACTGGTTTCGAGCTCGGCATTGACCGCCGCGAGCGATTTGTTCTTGGCCTTCAGGAGCTGCTGCGTTTCTTTTTGAAACGTGAGGTCGGTGATCAAAACGCTGAGCGCCGGTCCTTCGTCAAGCTGCAGGGTCGTGACCGATAGCTGGCAGGGCACGCGTACGTTACCGCTGAGCAGAGAAATTTCGGTCTTGGTATCTTCTTTCCAGCTACGTTCGAACGCCTCCTGATACTCGGTCAGGCACTCGGGCGGCACGATCGACTCGAAACTTACACCGATAATTTCTGACAACGATTGGTCGATCATTGTCGCAAACATGGAGTTGCAATACACGATCAACCCTTCCCGGTTGAGTGTGACGGCCCCCTCATTCATCTTCTCGATAAACACCCGGTAATTTTGGTCGGCGGTTTTTAGGGTATAGAGCTGATGCGCATTGTCGGGCCCCTTCACTACCAGTGCGTCCACCTGTCCGGTTCGGATCGCCTCGATTGTATCGGTAGCCTCCTCCAGGCGCCAACGGAGCTCTTCGTTTTCTTTCAGGATGTCTTCAGGCGTACGCGGATTATTCATAAAGTTTTGGTTGGAAGCCCCAGGCCGCTCAGTACCTTGTTGGTGTCGGACATGTCACCGACCATGCGACGCTCGGGCAGCGGCAAGTACTTTACCAACAGCGGCAGGGCGACGAGTTGCTCTTGTTCGGCCAGTTCCTTCTGCTGGTAAACGTCGATGATTTCGAGCGAGTACCGGTCTTTCAAAACTTGTTCGCAAAGTGTCCTCAGGTTGACCACAGCCCGCCGGGAATTGACCGACACACCCGCTATGAACAGCCGCAACACGTAGTTTCGGTCGGCGTCCTCGTCTTTCAGCAGCGCGTCCATCGGGTCGTTCATTCCAATTGCTTAACGGGACGTATGTTCAGGCCGACCAATACCTTCTCTTCGTTAGAAAGGTCGCCGATGATCTTGCGAATGGGCTCAGGCACCTTCTTGACCAGCGTCGGAATGGCCAGAATCTGGTCACCCTCGGCGAGTTGCGGCTGCACCAGCAAGTCGATCACCTCGATCGTGTACTTATCCTTCAGGTGGGTTTCGCAATACTTTTTGAGATTTTTAAGCGCAGTCACCGACTTGACCGTTTTGCCAGCGATATAAAGCCTCAATTCCCATATTTCATCGTCGTCCTGTTCCATCGTTTTCTTTGCTTGGTTATTGTTTTCAGGAGAGGTATGTATGAGTAGTGAGAAGTTTTGAACTCGTCGATTCGAAAACCCATCATCCCTCCTTGTCCCGGCTTTTGATCATCTCGTCTCGGTTTTTCCCTATCACCTCCCTGCGGAGCTTTTCTTCTACCTGGGTTTTGCTGAGTTCCTCACGTGTAGAATCGAACTCTTCATTCAGGCCCGCGATCTTGGCCTCCAATATTCTTTTCTTGCGTTCTATTTCACGGTCCTTGCGCGAGACGGCATGGTCGTAGAGCGCAAGGTCGGCCTCTTCCAGGAGCTGTTGCGCTTTGCGGGCCGATCCGATCAGGACGCCCTCGGGGCCGAGGTATACATCCACCAGATCGAGGCCTTCGTCTGAGATTACGAACTCCCGCACCTGATTGGAGTGCTTCATGCCGCGCGATTTCATCACGTAGAGACCGCGGTTGCGCTCACCGTTCGACTCGATATCGCGGACCAGCAGCCAGACATCCACCAGGGATGACACATGCTCGTCGGTCTGCTCACTGATCCCCTTCTTCAATGAAAGGGCGGTGAACATGACGGTGATGTCCAGGCTTTGCAAAAAATCGATCAGCCGGATCAAAACGCTCTTGACCTCACTCACCGACCCGACCGTCACCAGATTGGTGATCGGATCCAGCACGACCACTTCGGGTTTGAACTGATTCACGACCTTATGGATGGTCACCAAGTGCATTTCCAATCCGTGTAACGTGGGCCGGGCAGCCTGGAATTTGAGCCTGCCGGCATCCACATGTGCCTGCAAATCCATACCGATCGAGCGCATGTTGCGAATGATTTGCGCAGGCGACTCCTCGAAGGCGAAGTACAGGCAACGTTTGCCTCCGCGACAGGCCGAGTCGGCAAAGCAGCCACCGATGCTTGTTTTTCCGGTACCTGCCGTGCCCGATACCAGTATGCTACTCCCCCGGAAAAAACCCTTGCCGCCCAGCATCTTGTCGAGGCTGGGAATGCCGGAAGAAACGCGGGCGTCCGAAACCTCGTGCCGGAGTGTGAGGGAGGTGACGGGCAGGATCGATATGCCTTCGGCGTCGATCAGGAAAGGGTACTCGTTGGTACCATGGACCGAGCCCCGGTACTTGACGATTCGCAGCAGCCGCGTCGATATTTTGTTGTTGACTCTGTGATCGAGCATGATGACACAGTCCGAAACGTACTCCTCCAGACCCTGCCGGGTCAGTGTGCCATCGCCTTTTTCGCCCGTTATGATGGTCGTGACGCCTCTATTTTTCAACCACTCGAAGAGCCGCCGTAATTCAGCGCGCAAAATGGCTATGTTGGTCAGGCCGGAAAACAGGCTCTCGATGGTATCGAGTACCACGCGCTTGGCTCCAATAGTGTCTATGGCGTGGCCGAGGCGGATGAAGAGACCGTCCAGATCGTATTCGCCCGTTTCTTCGATTTCGCTACGTTCCACCTGCACGTGGTCGAGCTTGATCTTATTCTCGGCCTGTAGTTTTTCCAAATCGAAACCCAGCGAGGCGACGTTTACCGTCAGCTCGTCGGTTTTCTCTTCGAAAGCCATAAATACCCCCGCCTCGTCGTAGTCCACGGCGCCGCGTACCAAAAACTCCATCGAAAACAGCGTCTTACCCGATCCGGCCGATCCGCAGATCAGGGTGGGCCGTCCTTCGGGCAGGCCGCCTTCGGTGATTTCGTCCAGTCCTCTGATGCCGGAAGGAGCTTTGGGTAGCGCGTTTTTGGAGGTAGTGCTTTGCATCGGTGGGGTAACGAGGTAACAGGAATTCAAAGGGGCGCTTTATCGTCCTGTGCGAGTCAGGATAAAAAGCGTTGGAGCAATTGGTGGCTGAGGGTGGTGAAGCCCTCCAATGAGCTGGGCTTGGTGATGAAGCTGTCGACTCCCGCCTGGTAGGCGGTCTCGATCAGCGTCGGGTTAGAGGAGGTGGAGATCATCACGACCGGGAAGGCCGCCGTGCTGGGGTCGGCCCGCAGGGCGGCGATGGTTTCCAACCCATTCATCTTGGGCATGTTCATGTCCAGCAGGATCAGCACGCGGCCATAAACTTTGCGCTGAACGAGCGCGAGCAGTTCCAGGCCGTTCTCGGCCTCGACAATATCCACCAGGGCACCCGCCTCCCGGATAGCTTGCCGAAGAAAGAAACGATCGTCCTGATCATCGTCTACCAAGAAAACAGTGTGCGCAATACTCATGAAATGGGGCTGGTATCTATTATTCGGGCGGTTCTATGGCTCGAACCCGGCAAGAATACCAGAACACAGTGGTACTTCGTGCAAAGATGGAGCGGCCTTTTGGGATGGCGAAATTAAAGGTTTTTTTTTATATATGTATTTATTTACGGCCGCTCCCCTTCTTAGATCTCAGTAGGTAAAAGTCGATCTCGTGGTTCGGGGCCTAGAAATCCAGTTTCAGCCTTTCGACGGGTTGGCCATTGACCAAATGACTCTCTACGATCTCCTCGACATCCGAAAGCTGAACATTACCGTATATGGTACCGTCGGGATACACAGCCAACGCCGGTCCTTTGCCACAGACATCGAGACAACCTGTACGCTGCGCGCGCATTGCGGGTAGCAGGCCACGATCTTTCATAGCTTGCTTGAATGCTTCTACCAGTTCGGTGCCGTGGGACTCGCTACAGCATTTTTTACCTTCGGCTTTCTGGTTAGTGCAGACAAATACGTGTTTTTGGTACTTCATAGTTGATGTTTAACTGATTGAGAAGGGCAAAAATATTATATTGGTATGATAAATGCTGTATCGACATCGAACTATTTTAAACCCGGCAAAGTTTTACCACTCGAAGAGCACAGCAGATAAGTTCTATTTTTTCACTGAATGGCTATACGAAAAAAAATGGGACAGTCTACGCAACGAAATGATTTCTTATTGCGTAGTTGCAAGTGTCAACGGAAGTTAACATCAAGTTTTTTTCTGGAAGCTAAATAAATGTTTGCAAAACAGTTGTTAAACATATTACTTTGACCATTGTTTTACATACCAGTACAAGACGAATCCACTCTTTCATACATTCACCAAACAAAAGGAGGTACAATATAGATACACGGCTCTACGTTAACTAAATCGAACATAAAAATGAATAAGTTTCAAGTTAGCGACAGTGAGCTGGTATCGCTGTACATCCGTGGGGATGAAAAGGCTTTTGAAAAGCTCGTTCTTCGCCATAAGTCAAGGATTTATACTACCATCTATCTGATTGTCAAGGACCAATACGTTGCCGAAGATTTGATGCAGGATACATTCATCAAAGCGGTGGACACGGTGAAGTCCGGTCGATATAACGAAGAGGGTAAATTCCTTCCCTGGATTGTCCGAATCGCTCACAACCTCGCCATTGATTATTTCAGACGCGATAAGCGCTACCCTAGCGTTGTGTTCGAGGATGGAAGCAGCGTATTCAACACGCTCGACTTCTCGGAAGATTCGGTTGAATCGATCCAAATCCGCCAAGAGACTCACGAGCAGTTGCGGGAGATGATCCAACGACTGCCCGAAGTACAGAAGCAAGTACTGATTATGCGCCATTACGAAGAAATGAGCTTTCAGGAAATTGCCGATGCCACCGATGTGAGTATCAATACGGCCCTGGGGAGAATGCGTTACGCGTTGATAAACCTGCGAAAGCAATTTAGCCAACGTACCCCCCAATATGACAAAAACGTTTACTTACGATGATGTAGTAAGGTACCTGTACTCCGAAACATCCCCCCAGGAAAACAATAGTATCGTCGAGGCGCTGTCCTCCGATGCCGAAATGCTCGCTTTTTATCTCGACTCACTCGAATTGCAAGTCCAGATGAATCGAATCGTTCGGGAACCCGCCAAGCGTTCCATCGATCACATCTTACGCTATTCACAGCACTACCCCACTAGCCATGCGGCCGATCTGTCTGTTTAGACAAGGTTGGGCCTACTTTAACCGCAAAGACCGCTAAGGTTTACGCAGAGAACGCAAAAGCTTTGTGCGCTCTGAGTAAATCCTTTGTACGCTCTGCGGTTATTTCTCAACGCCTACCTATGCTCAAGAAAGAACGTTTTCGGCTCTTGATCGACTACTTCACCACGCATTTCCCCGAGCCGGAAACCGAACTGAACTACCAGAATCCGTACGAGTTACTCATTTCCGTGATTTTGTCGGCGCAGTGTACCGACAAGCGCGTCAATCTTGTGACGCCCGCGCTGTTCGAGCGCTTCCCCGACCCGGCGGCTTTAGCGGCTTCCGACGCGGAAGAAGTCTACACCTACATCCGGTCGGTGTCGTACCCCAATAACAAGAGCAAGCACCTCGTCGGAACGGGGCGGATGCTGGTGGCGGAGTTTGACTCCGAAGTACCGGGGAAAGTCGATGCATTGCAGCAACTACCCGGCGTGGGCCGCAAGACTGCCAACGTGATCGCTTCCGTTATTTTCAATCAACCTACGATGGCCGTCGACACGCACGTGTTTCGAGTGTCGCACCGCCTCGGGCTGGCTCCGCTCACGGCCACCACGCCGCTGGCCGTCGAGAAACATTTGATGGCGTACATTCCCAAAATTCTCGTACCCAAAGCGCACCACTGGCTTATTTTGCACGGGCGCTACGTGTGCGTGGCCCGTTCGCCCAAATGCCACGAGTGCGCTTTGACCGACATTTGTAAGTACTACGAGAAACTGCGGAAGCAGCGGTCCAAGGCAGAAAAAGTACTTTTATAAAATCCTCTTTCCAACCTTTTTGTCTTTTACGCGCTCTGCGTTGAAGAGTATGCCCACGCTGGCAGGAAATTTTTAGCGTTTAGTTGCGTTACTTCCTTTCAAACATGTCGTAGGCAAAGCGACATCGAGCGTTTGCGTGCGTATTTTTTAGTTTTTCAGCTAAACACAACCAATGAAAAAAATTAGTCTAATGTGGGTAGCGCTGGCCATTTTCGGGCTGGGTGCCTGCAAGAAAGTGGACGACACCACTGATCAAACCGAAGTCGATAAGAACGAACAAGCAATACAGAAGTATATCACTGACAATAACCTGTCGGCTGTGCGTGATTCGACGGGGCTGTATTATGTTAAAACAGTGACCAATCCGAGTGGTATCAAAGCAAAGGTAGGGGATGAAGTCGCGATCAACTTTACAATTCATCGGCTGAACGACGGTTTTGTAGTGGGCAAAAGCGATTCTTTGTTGAGAATCCCGTTCGGAGCCGGTCTGCTGCTTCCGGGACACGAAAGGTCGGTAAGTCTTTTGCGGGGCGGCGAGGAGGGCAAATTTTTGCTGCCTTTCTACCTGATGTTCGGCAGTAGCAGCTATGACCAGCTTCCGCCCTACTCCCCCATCAGATTAGAAATGGAATTGGTCCAAGTTCGCACCGAAGCCCAGCAAATTGCCGACTATATTGCCAATCGAAAACTCGAAGTTTCAGAAACGACGCCTTCGGGCCTGAGAATCGTGCGGCTAAACACCGTAACCGGCGATACGCTCGGAAAAGGAAAAACGGTAAACGTCGACTACCTGCTCAGAACGATTAATGGCCGGCAGTTGCAAAAAAGTACATTCGCTGTCACAACGGGTGCCGGTGGATCTATTCGTGGCTTTGACGAAGGTATTCGTCGGATGAGGCCCGGCGAAAAAGCCATTCTGATCTTCCCCTCGTCGTTGGGATACGGACGCAACGGACAGGGCGATGTACTACCTTATGCGCCGCTTGTTTTTGAAGTGGAAGTACCTAAGTAAGAAAAGCTTATCCAGCCTTACGTGAGTCGTCAACCCTGCATGAGGGTTGGCGACTTTTTTTGTGCAATTTTGGATTTGGCAAGAGAAAGCTGGTACAAAGGGGCGAAAGTCGGATGAGAAAGATAACTTTGTAGCAAACGAAAACCCCGAATTCCCCATGCGCGTCAATCCCGAAACGGTCGATCGAATCAAGCAAAGCACCGACATCGTGGAGGTAGTGGGCGACTACGTTTCGCTCAAAAAACGCGGTTCCAACTACATCGCCTGTTGTCCGTTTCACAACGAAAAAACGCCTTCCTTCAACGTCAACCCGTCGCGGCAGATATTCAAATGCTTCGGCTGCGGCGCGGCGGGCGATGCCATCAAGTTCGTAATGGACATCGACGGCATCGGCTACGGCGAAGCGCTACGGCATCTGGCGCAAAAATATGGCATCGAGGTACAGGAGGAAGTACTCACCGACGAGCAGGAACAGCGCCAAAGCGAGCGCGAGAGCCTGTACATCGTGTTGAACTTTGCCAAAAATTTTTTCCAACAACAACTCACCGAAACCGAAGAGGGCCAATCCATCGCGCTGAGCTACCTCAAAGAGCGCGGCTTTCACGAGTCGATCCGCCAGAAATTCGAGCTTGGCTACAGCCCCGAGGCCTGGGACGGGCTAACCAAGGAAGCCCTCTCAAAAGGCTACAACGTCGACCTTTTGGAAAAGGCCGGGCTAACTATCAAGCGCGAAAACAGCAGCTCGGGCGGTTTCGACCGCTTCCGGGGCCGCGTCATTTTCCCGATTCACAATGTGGCGGGCAAAGTAATTGCCTTCGGCGCGCGGATTCTAAAATCCGATCCCAACCCCAAAAACCACCAACCGAAGTACCTCAATTCGCCCGAAACCGACGTCTACCACAAAAGCGATGTCCTCTACGGAATTTTTCAGGCCAAGAACAGCATCCGCCAGCTCGACGTATGCTATCTTGTGGAAGGCTACACCGATGTCGTGTCGCTCAATCAGGCGGGCGTCGAGAACGTGGTGGCCTCGTCGGGTACTTCGCTGACAGTCCAGCAAATCCGGCTCATCGGCCGCTTTACGCCCAACGTCACGATCCTGTTCGACGGTGATCCGGCGGGCATCAAGGCCGCTCTGCGCGGGCTGGACCTGGTATTAGAGGAAGGCCTGAACGTCAGCATCGTCACCTTCCCCAACGGCGAGGACCCCGACAGCTACGTGCAGCGCGTGGGGGCCGAGGAGTTCAAGGCGTACATCAAAACCGCAGCGCGGGACTTTATCTCGTTCAAAACCCAAACCCTGCTCGAAGATGCAGGCGATGATCCCTTCCGCCGCGCGGCCGTAATTACCGACGTCGTGGGTAGTATCGTCAAGATCCCGGACGCGATTCAACGGCAGATTTTCTTCAAACGTACCGCCGAAGCCATGCAAGTGGACGAGCAGATGCTCATCTCAGAAGGCAACAAAATCCTGCGCAAAGACCAGCAGGACCGCGCGAAGTCCCAGGACCGGCAGCGCGACGAGGCGCGCCGTGCTGAAAGCAGGGTACCCGATGGTCCCGACGACGTTGACCTCGACAATCTTTTCGCCGAGGGCGGTACTGTGGTGGCGGCTCCCAAGTCCGACGCCCCGAAGCCGCACGACCTGGTGGTGGGTCAGCACGAGCAGGAGTGCATCCGGCTGTTGGTCAATTTTGCCAAAGAGGATTTGGAGCCTGGCGTTTCGCTTTGTCACTACATGCTCAGTGAACTGTCGGGCATGGAGTTTCAACATCCATTATACAAGCACTTGCTTTCGGTGTTTCGGGAAGGGTTCGAGCGAAACCAGGTACCTGACACCGACTATTTTCTCAACCACGCCGACCCGGAAATCAGGACCGAGGCCATCGGCATGGTCACGACACGCTACACCCTGAGTGAGCAGTGGAAAGACAAGTACGAGATTATGGTACCCACCGAGATAGAAAAACTTCCCGACCTGGCTTTTACCAATATTCTCCGGCTCAAGAAAGGCTACAACGAGCTCATTATGAAGGAAATTCAGACGGGCCTGAAAGCCGCCACCAACGACGAAGCCAAAACCAACGAACTTTTGGAGAAGTACATGCGGCACAAAACTATCGAAAAGGTGATCGCCGAGGAGCTGGGAACGGTGGTGTCGTGAGTTATGAGTTATGAGTTATGAGTTATGAGTTATGAGTTATGAGTTATGAGTTATGAAAGCATAATAGCGATGCGCGGAATTACTACTGATTTTTCTAAACCTATTTTGGGCTTTTTTCTTTTTTTGTTTGCCCTGGTTTTTAGTCAGGAAGCTTCTGCTCAGTGGCGGGTACTGAAACTGGATACCGAGGCTAATTTTCGGGCGATTCACGCCCCGCAACCGAACGTATGCTGGATTGGCGGGAGCAGCGGCACGGTACTACGCACGACCGACGGCGGCGAGTACTGGGACATCATGCAAGTGCGCGACGCCGATTCGCTGGATTTTCGGGGTGTATATGGTTTCGACCGCGAAACGGCGGTCGTGATGAGTGCAGGCGTAGCCGAGCGCGGGCAGGCGCGCATATACCGCACCGAGGACGGCGGCGATTCCTGGCAACTGGTCTACGAAACCAAACAACCGGGCGTGTTTCTGGACGGAATTTCGTTTTGGAATAGAAAGGAAGGCATTTGCTTCGGCGATCCGATCGACGGGCGCTTTTTCATCCTGACGACCGACGACGGTGGCCAAAGCTGGCAAGAACTACCGCTGGAAAATCGCCCCGTCGCGCTACCAAAAGAGGCTGCCTTCGCCGCCAGCAACCGCTCACTGCTCACGGTGGGCAAGCGGCAGGCGTTCATCGGCACGGGTGGCGGCGAACGGGCGCGGGTACTACGCTCCGAAGACAACGGCCGCACCTGGCAAGCCGCCGAAACGCCTCTCGCGGCCGGACCGACGAGCGGCATTTTCGGGATGCAGTTTTGGTCGGGCAAGCGCGGCATCGCTGTGGGTGGCGACTACGCCGACATAACTCAAAACGCGCCGAACGTACTATTAACCCGCGACGGCGGCGCTACCTGGAAACTCAGCAAAAACATGAAACCCGCCGGATTGAAAGAAGCCGTCGGATTGTTCCATTCCCAGTTTGTCAACTACGCCGGAGGACAACGCCCCACCCGGCACCGCTACCGCCTGCTCGCCGTCGGCGCATCGGGCAGCGGCTTTTCCATCGATTTCGGCAAAACCTGGCAGTCGATGGGCACGGAGCCTTTCCACACCGTCAGCTTCGCCGGCCCCACGGGCTACGCTGCAGGCGGCAAGGGGCTAATCGGTACGTTCAAGAAATTTCCGAAGAGAAGGAAATAAACAAAGGCACAAAGAGGAAGATTGCCTTCTTCGCTGGCCTACTTGTGTATTTTAAACTTTCACTACGCGACGGGGCTGCACCCCGTCCTGTGGTATTGCACCCCTTCGGGGCTTGGCGAATCTATTTTATCGTAACTACGCGACGGGGCTGCACCCCGTCCTGTGGTATTGCACCCCTTCGGGGCTTGGCGAATCTATTTTATCGAAAGCGTTACTTTGCGCCTTCTTAAAGCTGTGCCTCAATCCCCCCCCCACAAAAACTAAATTCGCTCGATCAACTCCGGCACGGCCCGTACTTCGCGGCCGGAGAGGTGGTCGGCGATGGCGGCGGCGTGGTCGCGGCCGTTTTCGATGAAGACTTTTTCGGTGCGGGTACCTGCCATGACGGTACCGCAGAGGTAGAGGCCCGGTACGTTGGTTTCAAAGGTTTCGGGGTCGTAGGTTGGGATTTTGGTTTCGGGGTCGAGCGCGACGCCACAGCGGCGGAGTAGTTTTTCATCGGGCAGATACCCTACGAGCAAAAACACGAAATTGGCCGCCAACCATTCCTGCTCGCCCGTTTCGGTGTTTTCGATCAGGATGCGGTTGGGTTCGATGGCTTTGGCGATACTGTTGAAGCGCGTGTCGATCTTGCCTTCCTTCACCCGATTCTTGACATCGGGCACGAGCCAATACTTCACGGTCTTGCGGAAATCGTCCTCCTTGTGCACGACCGTGATCTTGACGTCGTGGCGGTACAGTTCCAGCGCGGCCTCCACGGCCGAATTGGAGCCGCCTACGATCACCACATCGGTATAGGAGTACTTAAACGGTTCGTCGTAGTAGTGCGACACGTGCGGCAGGTCTTCGCCGGGGATGTCGAGCTGGCGCGGGAAATCGAAGTAGCCCGTTGCAAGTACCACCTTTCTGCCATGGAACGTATCGCCGCTTTTAGTGTATACCAGGAAGGTACCATCGTCCTGCTTTTCGGTGCGGTCGACTTCCACGAAAAGTTCGATATTGAGGTGGTAGTAGCCCGCTACCTTGCGGTAGTATTGCAGTGCCTCGTCGCGGTTGGCCTTCACGCCCGAAATTGGAAAAGGAATGCCGCCGATTTCAATATTTTCGGCCGTGGAGAAAAAACGCATCCGCCTAGGATAGTTACGGATGGACTCGGTCACGCTCCCTTTTTCCAATATCAAGTGATCCAATCCGGCCTTGCTGGCTTCTATACCCATCGCCAGGCCGCAGGGGCCGCCTCCGATGATGATTACGTCGTGTAGGTGCATAATTTTTATTAAAAATTCACTAACGCAACACGTCGGTAGGGCGAATGGTTTCTAACTTTGCCCGAAACCAGGCCGCTGAAAAAATCGTCCAAAAATCGCTCAACTACTTGCTCAATCCCTCGTCCAGCGCCACCGAATCTTTCGTAAAACGCCTCAATGCGTGGGGAAAGGCGGGCGTGCCTTTCGTGTTTTTGATCGATTTTTTGGGCAAAGCGCCCCTGGCCTGGCGCACGGACGAAGTTGACCCTGCCGAATTACGGTTCAACCTCAGCGGGATTACCAACGATCCCGGCGACGGTACCCTGCCGCCCGTTTTGCCGCCTTATTATTTTCGTAAGCACCCCATTTCGCTCGAAGACTACCGCCCGCGTTTCGATCACGTCGTGAAGAACATCCGGCGCGGCAACTCGTTTTTAGTCAACCTCTCGGCCCCGACGCCTGTGGAGACCAACCTATCGCTCTTGGATATTTACCAACACAGCCAGGCCCTCTACCGCCTTTGGTACCGTGACCGTTTCGTGTGTTTTTCGCCGGAAGCTTTCGTGCGTGTCAAAGGTAATCGCATTGCCTCCTACCCCATGAAAGGCACGATCCCAGCCCATTTGCCCGATGCCAGGCGGATCGTTTTGGCAGATGGCAAGGAAGCCGCCGAACACGCCACCATCGTCGATCTGATTCGCAATGACCTGAGCATGGTAGCTGGTAAGGTATGGGTGGAGCGCTATCGTTTTCTCGACGAGATCACCACCCACGAAGGTACTTTGCTGCAAGTGAGCTCAGAAATAGCGGGTCTGCTACCGGACGACTTCGCCGGAGCCTACGGCGATTTGCTGATGAAACTACTGCCCGCCGGGTCGATCAGCGGCGCGCCCAAGCCATTCACGCTGCAGATCATTCAAGAAGCTGAGGGCTATGAGCGCGGGTACTACACGGGTGTCGTGGGTGCTTTCGACGGGGCGGTGTTCGAAAGCGCGGTCATGATCCGGTACCTCGAGCGGCAGGACGAAGGACTGGTTTTCAAGAGTGGTGGCGGCATCACGTCCCGCAGCCGGGCCGAAGACGAGTACCGGGAACTAATCGATAAAGTGTACCTACCTTTTCAGCCATGAATCGACCCCCGCTTTGCTTCGAGACAATCAGCGTCGAGCAGCGCCAATTTAGCAGCCTACTGCCCTACCACGAAGCACGCCTCAACCATACCCGACAGCACTTGTGGGGAGAAGCCCAAAGCCTGACTTTGGTGGACCAGCTCGAAGTGCCGGATTTTGTGGACGACAGCCAGCACAAGTGCCGGGTCACCTACGGCGCGGAAATTATGGACGTCGAATGGGAGCAGTACCAGCGCAGACCTATTGAAAGTCTGAGGCTGGTGAACGCCGACGATTTGGCGTACGATTTTAAATTCAAAGATCGCCAGGTACTGAAACATCTGTTCGACCAGCGGGATGCTTGCGACGATGTACTTATGGTGAGGCAGGGATTCATTACCGATACCAGCTACGCCAACGTTGCGCTGTTCGACGGTACCAGGTGGTACACCCCGGAGCAACCCTTATTGGCGGGTACTCGACGCGCCTATCTGCTGGACGAGGGCGTCATCACACCCCGCGCCATTCGGGCCGAAGTCTTGCCGGACTACGTTTCCCTCAGGCTATTCAACGCCATGCTTCCCTGGGAAGAAGCCCCGACCCTGGCCGTCGAGCGGTTGCTTTTCGATTGATTTGTGTTTTCAAACTATAAATACCAAGTGAGGGTATAGCGTAGTAATAAGGGGCATACCCCCACCCAAATGTTCGTATCTTGCGCACTTATTAGCCCTAGCCGCCGCCGCACTGCATGTTTGAACAGAATGCCCTTCCCTTTGAAGAAGAAACCACGGTTTTTGCGGACCTGATCCTGCCCGTTCCTATCCCGAAACTATTCACGTACCGGGTACCGCGGACGATGGCCGAACTTATCAAAGTTGGGGGCCGAGTGATCGTGCAATTTGGCAAAAACCGCGTCATCACGGCTGTGGTAGGCAAACTGCACCATACGCCGCCCGCCAAGTACCAGGCCAAGTACGTGCTGGAATTGCTCGACGAAGAGCCGCTCGTGATGAATAGTCAGTTGGAACTGTTTCGCTGGATGGCCGAGTACTACTTATGTACTATAGGCGAAGTGATGAACGTGGCGCTGCCCTCGGGGCTGAAAATCACGAGCCAATCCAAGGTACAGTACAACCCCGACTTCGACTACCCCGAGCTACTCACGGAAGAGGAGGTAGGTTTGCTGGAAGAAATAAAAAAACACCCGGCGCTGTCGTACGAAGAAGTGGCGCGGCTGACGGAAGGTACCAACGTCAACGCCGTCATCAAGTCGCTGGTGGGCAAGCATGCGGTCATTCTTTTCGAGCAGGTCAAGGAAAAGTACAAGCCCAAAGTAGCCCGCAAAGTGCGCCTCGCCGCCCAGTACGCCTCAGCGGGAGCGATCAATGCCCTAATGCAGGAACTGGAAAAGCAGTCCAAGCAGCAGGAGGTACTCATGCGGTACCTCAGCTTCGTACCGGTGCAATCCAACCCGGACTTAAACCAAAAAGGGCTGGAAAAATCGGCTTTCACCCAGGACGAAAATACCTCCAACGCTTCGCTCAATACCCTGATCAAAAAAGGCGTATTCGAGCAGTTTGAAATCACGGTGTCGCGCTTCGCCGACATACCCGATACGCCCGGTGCGGTTATAAAATTGAGCGAAAGCCAGCAGCGCGCCGTCGGGCAGATTCAGGCGCACTTCCAGGATAAAGAAGTCGTGCTGCTGCACGGAATCACGGGCAGCGGCAAGACGGAAGTCTACATCCACATGATCAAGCAGGCGCTCGAGAGCGGTACCCAGGTACTGTTTCTGCTACCCGAAATCGCCTTGACGACCCAGATCGTGGTGCGGCTCCGCAAGGTGTTCGGCGACAAGATGGGCATCTACCACTCCAAGTTCTCCGACAACGAGCGCGTGGAAGTCTGGAAAGGCATCATCGAGGGCAAGTTCAATTTTGTGGTCGGGGTGCGGTCGGCGGTGTTTTTGCCCTTTACTAATCTCGGCCTCATCATCGTGGACGAGGAGCACGAGACTTCCTACAAGCAGTTCGATCCCGCGCCGCGCTACCACGCCCGCGACGTGGCGGTGGTGATGGCCTACATGCACCACGGCAAGGTGATCCTGGGCTCGGCCACGCCCTCGCTCGAAAGCTACTACCACGGCCAGCAAAAACGCTACGGCCTGGTGGAGATGTTTGAGCGCTACGGCGACGCGGCGCTGCCGGAGTTTCTTCTGGTCGACATCAAAGCCGAGAAGAAAGCCCGCAAAATGAAGAGCGAGTTCTCGTCGGTGCTGCTCGAGTACATGGAGCACAACCTTAAGCACGCCGAGCAGACGATCCTGTTCCAGAACCGCCGCGGGTACTCGCCCTACATTCAGTGCGAGGAGTGCGACTGGATCGCCGAGTGCAACAACTGCGACGTGAGCCTGACCTACCACATGAAAGTCGGCGAGCTGCGCTGCCATTACTGTGGCTACAAGCAACAGGTACCCCGCACCTGCCCCAACTGTGGCTCGCCAAAGGTAAAAACGATGGGCTTCGGCACCGAGAAAATCGAGGACGAACTGCACTTGATCTACCCCACCGCCCGCATCCAGCGCATGGACATGGACACGACCCGCGCCAAGAATGCCTACCAGCAGATCATTCAGGACTTTGAGAACGAGCAGATCGACGTACTCGTAGGTACCCAGATGGTCAGCAAGGGACTTGACTTTGGCAAGGTGAGCGTCGTAGGTATCTTCGACGCTGACCGCATGATTCACTTTCCCGAGTTCCGGGCGTCGGAGCGGGCGTTTCAGATGCTCACCCAGGTGAGCGGCCGGGCGGGAAGGCGCGCGGGGCGTCCGGGCAAGGTCTTGATCCAAACCCACAACCCGGGCCAGCAAATTCTGGGCTGGGTGATTCGCAACGACTACCGCTCGATGTACGACACCGAAATCAGCGAACGTGAGCAGTACAACTATCCGCCGTTCACGCGGCTTATCAAGCTGATTGTCAAGCACGCCGAGCGTGACACCGCCCAGCGCGCCGCCGCCGAACTGGCCGAGCTGCTGCTCGCCGAACTCGGCCACAGCCGCGTGTTGGGTCCCGAACCACCGCTGGTCGAGCGGGTCCGAAATCAGTTTTTGTTCGAGATTCTCATCAAACTTGAAAGGGAAAAGATTAATTTTAAGGCTGTAAAGTCGTTCATCCAGGAAAAAGTCACCGACGTCCTGACCAATAAAACCCTAAAAAACGTCAACATCATCGTGGACGTAGACTCCATGTAGTTGGGGGAGTTTAAAGTTAAAGGTTTATTTTACTGTCTATGAGACATTTAGCTTCAAATTAATTTCTCTTATTTTTCAAGATACTATATTTTCCCCCTTAGCTTAATAATTTTTTTATTTTGAATAAAAACGAATAGTTGATTTATAAAAAGGTTGAACCGT
This sequence comes from uncultured Cytophagales bacterium, assembly GCA_963803495.1. Taxonomy (GTDB): domain Bacteria; phylum Bacteroidota; class Bacteroidia; order Cytophagales; family Spirosomataceae; genus Persicitalea. Next base: position 2,848,697 of record CAWDMP010000002.1, on the reverse strand, counting down.
AGACTGCTTAGCGAGACACTTTAAACCTTAAACTTTCAACTTTCAACTAAAAAAAATGTCTTCAAAAAGAACAAAAATCGTCGCCACCGTTGGGCCGACATCCGAAAGTAAAGAACAACTATTGGCGTTGGCCAAGGCTGGCGTCAACGTATTCCGTCTCAACTTCTCGCACGGTACCCACGCCGACCACCTCGAGCGCCTCAACCGCATTCGCGAAATCAACGAAGAGCACGATATGAATCTGTGCGTGTTGCAGGATTTGCAGGGCCCCAAGATCAGGATCGGCAACGTGGCCGGGAAAGACGGTGTCCTGATCACGGCGGGCCAACAACTAGTGCTGACTAACGTGGAAGTACTGGGTACCGCCGAGAAAGTGAGCACCCCCTACGACGGCATGTACAACGACGTAAAGATCGGCGACCGCATTCTGATGGACGACGGCAAGCTGGAAGTGAAAGTGACCGGCATCGACGAGAGTGACGTGGTGACGGAGGTAGTATACGGCGGCTATCTCAAATCCAAGAAGGGCGTCAACCTGCCCAACACAAAAGTATCGATGCCCAGCGTGACCGAGAAGGACTACGAGGACCTCGAATTCGGCTTGGAGCACGGCGTGGAATGGATCGCGCTGTCGTTTGTGCGCTATGCTTCTGATATTCAGGAAGTGAAAGATTATATCAAATCCAAGGGCAAGGACATACGCGTAGTGGCTAAGCTCGAAAAACCAGAGGCGATCGAGAACATCGACGAAATCATCGCAGCCACTGATGCCGTGATGGTCGCGCGCGGTGACCTGGGCGTGGAAATGCCCGCCGAGCAGGTACCGATGATCCAGAAAATGATCGTCGAGAAGTGCAACAAAGCTGGCAAGCCCGTGATTGTGGCCACCCAGATGCTCGAAAGCATGATCGATAGCCCGCGCCCGACCCGCGCCGAGGTGAACGATGTAGCCAACTCGGTACTGGACGGCGCCGACGCCGTGATGCTGAGCGCCGAAACCGCCTCAGGCAAGTACCCGCTGCTGGCTGTTCAAAGCATGACCAAGACCATCGAGCAAGTCGAGCAGACAGGCGATGTGTACTTCAAGTACCACGCCCATGTCAACGATGGCGAGGGCGACAACAAACTGAACGACAATGTGGTGATGAGCGCTTGCCGCCTGGCCCGCGATACCAGCGCCAAAGCCATCATCGGTATCACGCGTTCGGGCTACACGGCCTTCCGGCTTTCGCACCACCGCCCCAAGGCTGACTTACTGATATTTACCTCCAACCGTCGCCTGATGAACACGCTGGGCCTCTACTGGGGTACCCGCGTAATCTATTACGAAGGCAAAGAAGAGTCCTCGACCGACGGGCTCATCGACGACATCAAGCAATTCCTAGTCAAGCGCGGTGACCTGACCACCGGCGACGTATTCATCAATACCCTCAGCATGCCCATCTCCAAGCACCGCAAAACCAACGCGTTGAAGTTAAGTGTGGTGGAATAAGTGTGGTACGGGCGGCTCGCCCGTCTTTCGGGTTGAAGGGAAGATATAGAGCGGAGCATCTCGTGATGAATAAACTAATGAATTACGCCAAAACCGAAAAGTGCCGTAGGCACGACCGATAATTCCATATACTAGTTACCAAAGAAAGCCGCTCTACGCACCGTAGAGCGGCTTTCTTATTTTCCAACCAAAATAAAATTCCAAAAAACTACACCAATAGTTTTGAAACTAAATAAATAGTCTTTACATTGAGTGCGTAAACCAATATCGACCAAAAATCAACCAACGAACCCCAATGGAAATCAAGACCCTAACCAAAGGCGAAGAAGAAATCATGCTCATTTTGTGGCGCTTGAAAAAAGCCTTCGTCAAGGACATTCTAGCCGAAATGCCCGAGCCGAAACCCGCCTACAACACCGTCTCGACGATCGTGCGCATCCTGGAAAGCAAAGAGGTAGTGCACTACAACGCCTACGGCAAGTCGCACGAGTACTACCCGCTCATCACCCGCGCCGACTACAAGCGCTCCGAGATGAAGCAACTGATCTCGACCTACTTCGACAACTCCCTGCCGCAACTCGTTTCTTTCTTCGTCAAAGACGAACCGCTGAATGAGAAAGAACTGGATGAGATCATGAAAATCATGGGTAAAAATCAAAAATAATGGAATTACTACCCTATATCCTGAAACTCACCGCTTACTGGTTGGCGCTGTACTTGTGCTACGCGCTGCTGTTGCGGCGGCAGACCTTCCTACGCTGGAATCGGGCGTACCTGCTGGGGTCACTGGTGCTGGGATTTGTGCTACCCCTGGTGACCTACCCCGAAGCTGCCCCGCCCCTGCCGGTGGTGTACCAGGTCGTGGTATCCGACTTCGTGGTCAAAGCTGCCCCGACACCCTCGCTGCTGACGTGGGAAAACGCACTGTGGGCCGTGTACTTCCTTGGCGTCGTAGTGATGCTGGGTCGACTGCTCCGGCAGGGCTATCAGCTATTTTCTTTTATAAGGAAAGGAGACGGCATTGAAATGGACGACCACACGCTGGTACTTTTGGACGATGATCGCGCAGACGAAGCGTCGCCCGGCGAGGCGTCGCTCGGAAGCTTCTCTTTTCTGCGCTGGATCGTTGTTAGCCGTGCCGACTACGAAGGCAACTTCGACACTATTTTGAACCACGAACTCGTCCACGTGCAGCAGCGGCACAGCTGGGATATTATTTTTCTGGAAGTACTGCAAGTAGTTTTCTGGTTCAATCCGGTTTTAATAATATATAAGAAAGCTATACAACAAATTCATGAGTACCTTGCCGACGAGAAAGCGCACGGCCACAACCGCGATGGTTACGCCGAGTTTCTGATTTCGTACGCGCTCAACGCGCCCTGTGCTGTTTTGACCAACCAATTCTTCAATTCTAAACTCTTAAAAAACCGAATCGCTATGCTTTACAAAAACAAAAACTCCCAACTGGTCGCTCGGTAAGTATGCCGCCGTGGCCCTATTTATCGGCTGCACTTCGCTGTTTGTGGCCTCCTGCGAACGCGAAATCACCCCCTCGGCTGCCAATGGCGACGAAATGGTGAAAGGAAACATATCCCTGGAAGGAATCGTGAACGGGCCAGACGGACAACCGATTCGTGGCGCTACCATTTCCTCATCCGATGGTAATAAGGCTACCACCACCAATGCCGCCGGACAATTCAAGATGAAAGTAGCCCCTGGTTCCGACTTGAAAATCGCTAGCTCTGGCTATTCGGGCATCGATTTCAAATTGAACCCCAAATACGCCAAGGCTAATCTTTCAGTCGAGATGAGACCGGGGAATCTGGGGCCTGGAAATATAGCAATCAGCTCCTCCCCAACGGCCGACGGGAAAGCACTCAACATAACGATTCAAACGCCTACCATCAACGGAGAAACGGTCTACTCGGTCGTGGAAAACCAACCCGAATTTCCTGGAGGAATTCAAGAAATGTATATGTTCTTGGCCCGAAACATCAAGTACCCCACAGCCGCCGCCAAAGCCAATGTAACGGGTAAGGTGTTTCTGAACTTCGTGATAACGACCGAAGGAGAAATTCAGGACATCAAGATTCTGAAAGGCATTGGCTTTGGAGCCGATGCCGAAGCAGTACGCGTAGTGAAAGAAATGCCGCGCTGGAAACCCGGCATGCAAAGCGGCAAGGCCGTGAACGTACGCTACAATTTGCCGATTGCTTTTCAGATAGAAGATGGAAACAACAAAAACGTGGGTGACGCCACCTCCGGCGCGTCGGTGGTAGCGATCGGAAAGTCTACGGCACTTGTGGTAGTCGATGGGGTCGAGAAAGCGCCTGGTTTCGCAACGACCAAGATCGACCCGACTACGATCCAATCGGTGGATGTTTTGAAAGGTAAATCGGCCACGGACAAATACGGAGATAAAGGTGCGGATGGCGTGATTGAGATTACTTTGAAGAAGGAGTGATTTGAGGCCGCCTCGACTGTTTTGACCAATAACTTTATTCCTAAACTCTTAAAAATCAATCGCTATGCTTTACAAAAACAAAAACTCCCAACTGGTCGCTCGGCAAGTATGCCGCCGTGGCCCTGTTTATCGGCTGCACCATCCTGTTTGTGGCTTCCTGCGAACGCGAAATCACGCCCTCGGCTGCCAATGGCGAGGAAATGGTGAAAGGAAACATTAACGTCACTGGTATTGTGCGTGGACCGGACGGTACGCCTCAACAGGGTGCCCTCGTTTCCGATGCCAATGGCAAACGTGGCACTACGACCGACGCCAACGGACGTTTTAGTCTGAAGATACCATCAGGTACTGACATGAAAGTGGGTTATGCGGGTTTCGGCACCATGGATTTGAAAGTCAACCCGAAGTACCGTAACTCAGAATATGATGTGGCGTTGACGTCCAAGGATGGCAAGCCTAGCAATATGAGATTCTCACCATCGGCGGACGGGCAGTCTGTGAAGGTAACCGTACAAACCGGCGAGATCAACGGCAAAACGGTCTTCTCGGTTGCTGAGAAGGCACCGGAATTTCCTGGCGGCGTGCAGGAGTTGTTCAAGTACCTGGGACAAAATATCAAGTACCCCGAAGCGGCGATCAAAGCTAATGTTTCTGGGAAGGTGTTCGTCAACTTCGTCGTTACGAGCGAAGGGGAGATTGAAGATATCCAAATTTTGAAAGGGATTGGCTTTGGAGCCGATTCCGAAGCCATGCGCGTGGTAAAAACAATGCCGCGCTGGAAGCCCGGTATGCAAGACGGTAAGCCCGTCAATGTGCGCTACAACCTGCCCATTTCTTTTCAGACCGATGAAGAAAAAAAGTTGCAGGCGGATAGAGTAGGTGAAAACGCGGCTGATGGCAAAACGCTGAAAGCCGTCAGCCAGGCCTCGACCTACAACGGCGAAACTGTCTTCACGGTCGTTCAGCAGCAGCCCGAGTATCCCGGCGGCATCAAGGCTTGTTCAAGTTCTTGGGCGAGAATATCAAGTACCCCGAAGCAGCGGCTCGAGCTAACGTAACGGGCAAAGTGTTCACGAGTTTCGTGATCACAAAAGAGGGTGAAATTAAGAATATCACTGTACTTAAAGGTGTAGGATTCGGCATCGATGAAGAAGCGCTGCGGGTGATTTCGGCCATGCCGCGCTGGACGCCCGGCAAGCAGGATGGCAAACCGCTCCACGTACGCTATCACCTGCCGATTGCCTTTGAGATGGGTAGCAACAAAAAGCAGGGAAAATGACCTACCTACTCCAAGTCAACCTCTTCCTGCTGCTGCTGTACGTCTGCTACTGGCTATTGCTGCGCCGCCACACGTTTTTTGTGTGGAATCGGGTGTACTTGCTCGGCTCGTTGTTGCTGGCGTTCGTGCTGCCGCTGGCCCCCTACCCTGACTTTGCGCCCAAGGTCGCATTGCCGACGCTCCCCGTAGCTCACGAGTTGATGCCATCGGCCGAAATAGCTGCAACGACGAATCTTGTCGAAGCGGCCGGAACGGTCGATAGTGCAGACACACCGATAGTTTCGGCGGCTTCCGCGCCCTTGGCGTCGGGTTGGGGCTGGGCGGAGTGGCTGATGGTCGTGTACGCTTCGGGCGCGCTGTTCATGGCCGGGCGATTGGCGTGGCAGCTTTGGCGGCTTAGTACTTTTGTCAATAAAACCGAGGCGCTGGACATGGGGGCGTACCGGCTGCACTTGCTGAATGACGATACATCCGTCGGCTCATTTTCTTTTCTGAATAGTATCGTCATCACCCGCCGCGACTACGAGGAAAACTTCGACACGATTCTGAGCCACGAGCTGGCGCACGTGCGGCAACGGCACAGCTGGGACGTGCTGCTGGTAGAGGTACTTCGGGTGATTTTCTGGTTCAACCCGGTTTTGGTTTTTTACAAAAAATCGCTGCAGCAAGTCCACGAGTACCTGGCCGACCGCGAGGTATGCGCCTGGAACGCCGCGTCGGGCGACGTTGCGTCGCCCGACCGCTACGCCGAGTTCATGCTTTCCTACGCCAGGGCGACGCCCGAACCCGCCGGCCTGACCAATCCATTCCTGAATACTTCACTGCTTAAAAACCGCATTAACATGCTTTACAAGAACAAAAACTCCAATTGGTCGCTGGGCAAGTACCTGGCCGTGGCCCTAGTCGTTGGATTCGTGTCGTTGCTGGCGGCTTCGTGCGAGCAGGACAAAACAACTTCCAAAGACGAGGCAACTATTGAAGATAGCCGTGTCGACAACAACACAAACGAAACTATAAATGTGGAGGGCTTCGTAAATGGGCCGGACAAGGAGCGTTTGCCGGGGGTTTCGATTACAAGTGATGACGGCAAAGCGAGTACCACGACCGATGCAGACGGGAAGTTTAGCTTGAATGTCCAGACGGGCACCAAGTTGAAGGCAAGTTTTCCGGGTATGGGTGAGGAAACCGTCGACGTGGGTACTCAAAATGAAGACTTGCTTCTCAGAATAAATATGGTTTCCGACGAAGACGAAATTACTTCATCGAGCGACAATGCCGCACGCGTGTCGGTACAGCCGCGGACCTACAATGGCGAACCTATCTACACCGTTGTGGATACCCAACCCAAATTCCCCGGCGGCAATAAGGCTATGTACAAGTTCGTGCAGGACAACATGAAGTACCCCGCCGCCGCCCGCCGCGCGCTGGTGCAGGGCAAGGTGTTCCTGACCTTCGTAGTCGATGCCGACGGTGGCCTGCAAAACATCGATATACTTAAAGGCATGGGCTTCGGTACCGACGAGGAGGCCATTCGCATCGTAAAGAATATGCCGCGTTGGATTCCCGGCGCTGACGATGGCAAGAAAGTGAACGTAAAGTTTAATTTGCCGATCAGTTTTGATTTGCCGAAGAATGCGAAAAAAGAAGTGGGGGTAGCAACGCCTGCGAAAACCAAGGTCATAGAGACTGAGAAAAAAGTCGCCGCTGCCCAAGAGCTAAGCGAAGTCAACCGCCAAATGGACGAGCTGGTACCTTTGAAATTTCGCCGCGACGGTCTCGGAGACGACGCCCCGTTTCAGCCTTTTACCTGGCCCACATATGGTAGCAACGTTCCACTTTATGTAGTCGATGGTATTGCAGCCCCTATCGATCAGCCTGATTTTCTTAGCAGCAGTTTCACCAAGTGATATTGTTTCCATAAGCATTTTAAAAGATTCAGCGGCCAAGGCACCTTACGGTTTTCGCGGAAGCAACGGCGTGGTAGTCATCACCACTAAGAAGACCGTAAAAATGCCACATGACTATAAGGAAAAATCGAGGTTCCGGTATTGATTCTTAATGTTGAGGGCTATGAGAGTGCTACTTGTCTTTGTTTCGTTTTTCGTCTTCCCCGCAGTTTGGGCGCAAACTTATAACCTGGAAGGTTTTGTGTTTGACAAGCAAAGCAAGCCCATCGCAGGTGCGTTCGTACAAGTGAAACACGAGGGCTTTACCGTAATGCTTCGTCCGACGAGGAGGGCTACTTTCTCTTGAAAGGCGTTGGCGCGGAAGATAGCCTCACGGTATCTCATGCTAGCTTCGAACGGGTGAGAGTGCCGATCGAGAATCAGAAACGCATGGTCGTCAATCTGACGGTACAGCCCAAGGTCCTGCGAACCGTTTCGGTAGTCGATTATCCTAGCACAGCCCCCACCTTGGAAGCGATGTTCGAGGATGGTTATATGTTCAAAGGCGACAGTATCGCAGGCAGAATCTTTGCCCTCCCTACGGATTATCCTGGAGGTGGTATGGAACTGCTTCGATTCCTAGCCGAGACAATAGAATATCCCCTTGAAGCAAAGGAAAATAAGGTAGAGGGAATAGTTCAAGTGGCTTTTGTGGTAAACAGACGGGGTTATGTTCGACAACCCGTCGTCACTAAAAGCCTGGGTTACGGCTGCGACGAGGCCGTGCTGAAGGCCGTGCTGTCCATGCCAGTTTTTCGGCCCGCTTTTCAAAATAACAAAACGGTCGAGATGTCTTTTAAACTATCGGTTAATTTCAGCCTGAAACACGATCCGCCATCTGTCGCTAACGTGCAATTTCCTGACACGCCGGTCGACGGGCCGATCTTCATCTGGAACGATACGGTGTACGAAAACTACCAGAAGCTGGGGGGTATTCATCCCAGCATCATCCTGAACACCGAGCTATTTAAAGGAAAAATAGCCACCGATCGATTTGGCGAACCGGGCCGCAATGGTGTCATCTTAATCACTACCAAAAAGCCGTAGCTAATGAAGTCTTTGTCCAACTTTCACCCATCCAGATTGAGTCGCTCCGCCCGGCGGCTATCCGTTTGCGCCCTCGGCGACCCGTTCGCCGGTTTGACCAACAACTTTTCAAAGCCTAAATCTCTAGAAATTCGCATCGCCATGCTTTACAGAAAACAAAATTCCAAATGGGCCTTGGGCAAGTACCTAGCCATAGTGCCACTCGTCGGCCTGGTCGTGCTACTAACTGCCGCCCGCGATCGCGGCGCGGAATCCGTAGATAACACGCCCCCCTTGGCTCAGAAGGCAGAAACTGCTGCTGTAGGTCTGAAAAGTTTGGGAGAGAAGACAGCCACTACATTCTTGATGACGACCGACGGTACCACCGTGCGGGGTGTCATCAAGAACGCCCAGACGGGTGAGCCGCTGTCGGCAACGACGATCGTCGTAGTGGGTACGACGCAGGGCACCAACGCGGACGAAAAAGGGGTTTTTGAATTGAAAAACGTGCCGCTGAATAGTATGCTGGTTTTCAGTCACGTGGGTTTTTTGACCAAAGAATTTAAAATCACCAAACCGAACCAACTCCTGAGTATCTCGATGCAGCGAAGAGAAAAGCCTTTGGATAAAGTTGTGGTCGTAAGCTACGGCGCGCCTTCGCGCGCTGATGACATCGACTCCGCCAAAACAAAGCAAGAAAAAGGGGAATACACGGTAGTGGAGCAGCTGCCCGAGTTTCCGGGCGGAAAGCAGGAACTAAACAAGTACCTGGGCAAGAACATTAGGTACCCTTCGGAAGCGGCACGCAAAGGCGTAGAGGGCGAGGTACTGATTAGCTTTACGGTGAACGAAGAAGGCGCCATTCGTGCCCCCAAGATCGTGCGTAGCGTGGGGGGAGGTATCGACGAAGAAGCCATGCGCGTCGTGCTGGGGATGCCCCGCTGGCAAGCCGCCAAACAACACGGACAAGCCGTACCGATGTACTACACGCTGCCCATCGAGTTTGTACTCGACTTGGGAGATAAAGATTTGGAAAATCGCCTTGACAAAGAAAAGCGGCAGGGCAACATCACCGAACCGCTCAAAAAGGACGGCGTCGAGCCCGCTACTTTTACGAATTACGCGATGCCCTCTGTGAAGTTGGGCCCCGCGCCCGCTACCTTCACAAATTATAGTTTCCCCTTACGCTTGCCCAGAAATTAAAATGAAAAAGATCACAATCACTCTGCTGATGGCTATGGCCCTCACCTTTGTCGGTTGCCACACCAGCGACCAGGATGACGTCATTTCTGGTTCTAATTTTGATAAGGAACTCACGGAAAAAGAACTGGCCGACGAGAAGGTTTATACGATCGTCGACCAGCAACCCGAATATCCGGGCGGCGCTCAGGCCATGTTCCGATTTTTGGGCGAGAACATCCGGTATCCCAGAGAGGCCTCGGAGCAGAAGCATCCAGGGAAAAGTATTCCTAACGTTCGTCATCGCCTCCAACGGCAAAGTACACAAGGTGGAAGTACTGAAAGGCGTCGACAGCAGCCTCGACGCGGAAGCGGTGCGGGTCGTGAAGACCATGCCCAAATGGACGCCGGGACGCGAGGGCGGCAAAGCCGTGGCCGTGCAGTACAATCTGCCGATCAGCTTTGCGCTGGAATGATGATCCATGGTACCTGCCTGATTCCTTACATTCGCCGCTTAGTAGTATAATTCGCCACGCTATCGTCGTTCCGGGTCCGTCAGTGCTTCCATAAACTTTATCAAATCGACCTTGTCGCGTCCGCTCAACCGCAACGAGTCGGCGGGCAGGGTTTGGTTGGGCAAGTCGAGGCCGAAGCCCGCCGCGCCGCCGTGGTCGTAGAAATCGACCACCTGTTCCAGCGTTCGGTAGGTACCATTGTGCATGTAGGGCGCAGTGAGGGCCACGTTACGCACGGTCGGGATTTTGAAGGCGTGCCGTAGGTCGGGCATGGTCGGAAAAGCCGCTCCGCGTCCCTGATCGGCATCCAGTCTACCGGATTTAGGCGCAGTCATCACACCCAGTACCTCCGATTCGCTGTGGACGAAGGCAGGCGGTACCGTGCCATTGAAGACAGGCATGAAGTGACAGGTACCACATTTGGCTTTGCCCATAAACAAATTAAATCCCCGCTTTTCGGCCGCATCCAGCAGCGTTTTTTCACCCCGCATATAGCGGTCGAAGCGGCTATCGAAAGGTATCAGCGTACGCTCGTAGCTGGCCAGGGCATTCATCACGTGAGTGGGCTCGATTTCTTTCAATTTGGGAAAAGCTTTCTTGAACAAAGCCACATAGGCCGAATCCCGCATCAATCGTTCGCAGGCCTCGGGTAATGAGCCGTGCATCTCGTCGTGGTTTTGGATCACATCCTGAGACTGGGCTTCCAGACTGCTGGCGCGTTGGTCGTAGAAGTGCTTCTCCTGCAAAGCAGCGTAGTAGAGCGTCGGGGCGTTGCGCATCACGGAGGCACTACGCAGGCCCGCACTCTTGGGGAGCCCGTCGGTAAAAGCAAGGTCGGGTTGGTGGCAGGAAGCGCAGCTTCGGGTACTGCCCGCCGAAAGCCGGGTTTCGTAAAAAAGCCTCTCTCCCAGCGCTTCTTTCTCCGCATTCGAATAGGCGCTGGCGTCGCCGGTGTAGAAGTTGGGCACGAACGCGTCGCGGTCGAACAGCGTGCGGACATCACCGCGCAGGGGCGCCAGGTCGTGGAGCGGCGCGTAGCCCAGGGAGGTCTGAAAATCGAGCAGCTGCCCCGTAAGCGGATTGGCATAATCGGATACGAAAGTGAGCCGATCGAAGGTATCGAAGTCGGGATTTTTTTGAGCAAAGGCGATGGCGCGGTCAAAGAGCGCATTAAGTTTGGCGTTTTGTTCTTCTCCAAACAGATTCGCGTAGTGGCGCAGTGCCTGCAGGCTCACACTAAGTTCGGGAATCGCCGTAAATGAAACAGGCGTATCGAAACCCGAGATACCCAGCGTGATATTACGGAACACCTGCAAGCGCATCGCGTCGAACAACTGGGCTTCGGTCGGCTCGGTGACGTCCCATAGCTCGCGACAGCGGCGCAATTCGGGTTGCATTTTCTCTACTTCCTTCGCCAGTCGAGCCCGTGCGGCGGTGTCGAACGGAAACAGCAGCTCCTCTATCACCTGCAGGCCACCCGGCTCGATGGCCTTGTTTTCTTCCAACTCATATTCGGGCAGCGGCGGACCGTTCAAAATGCGGCTCGTGGCGGGAAAGTAGTACTCGGTGAGGTGTTCGATTTTCTTGTAGGCCAGTCGACATTGCCGGAAGGTCGCTTGCAGTGAATCCTCGTCGGAACTACGCTTCGCCAAGGTCAGCAGTGGCCCGCTCACCAGGTTTTCCAGGGAGTCGAGGTCTTGTCGGAATAGTACCTTAGCCTGGTCCACCGGCGTAGCTTCCGGCTGATCGGAGGACCGCTTGCAGTTCAGGATCGTCGCCATACTCAGCACAACAAGTGTAAAAACAGGGAGTACTTTTTTCATAATTTTTTTGATAAAAAAGAAAAGAGACCTGTCAGCTCGAAAGCAGCCGACAGGTCTCGATTGTTCAGGCGGCAGACCGATGGCCGATAGTCGGCCGGAACGCCGGACCGAACTACTTCGCCACGCCGCGCACGATGACTACCTGCCCGCCCTCGGTGAAAGCGTTCCTGAGGTCGGTCGTTTGGGTGGCGGCAGTACCGTCCACGCCCGAGTACTTGGGGTCGCGCCAGGTGTGCGAGTGGATGTTGACGGCAAACGTGTTGGGAATGCCCGTCAGGTGCGAAATGTCATACATGGCACCGTATTCCCATGAGCTCAGCAATTGGGTATTGGTCGAGTTGTACTTGGCTTCGAAGGCGGCATCGCCCCGGCGGTGGTTCATCTCGAGCATCGGCTTATTCTCCTTCGTCGCGATGTTATATTGCCAGATCCGGCCGTCGTGCTTGGTATCGATATAAAACGAGTCGCCGTCTTCCTGGATGTACACGAAGTTTTCCGTCACGCAGATATTGTCGGGGTTCGTGATCGAGAAACCGGGGTTTTCGTCGCCGTCCACCAGTAGTTCGAGTTTTCCTTGCAGCGGATCGTTGGCATTCATTTCCAGGTGGTACACGCGGCCCCACATCGTTTTGCCGGGGATGGGGTCCTTGCGGTTGCTGGCTTGCCCCGTAGCGGTGAAGTACACGTTGCGGGCATTGGCCGCGCTGCCTTTTCCATAGTCCACATCCTCGACGCGGGTGAACTGGATGGCTTTCTTGGCCACCGTTTGGGCGGCAATCTGCGCACCCGTCGACGACCTAGCGTTGTCGATTTCGACAAACTCCACCTCGTGCACCATGCCGCGCTTTATGTCGGTTTCGACGCTTACCTGATCCTTGCGGCGCAGCATGTACAGCTTGCCGTTTTGCAGGTCACCGACGGTGTTGGACACATACGCGATCAGCTGACCGTTGCCGTCGTCCTCCCCGATGATGATGACCGTCTTACCGGGATAGGCCGTCTTGGGCAGCGGCACGGCGTTTTCCATCGACGCCCTACCAAGGGCGGGCAGCACGCGGTTGGGGTTGCCAGGGTCGGCGGGTGCGATGGGGTCGATAGCATGTACCAGCGATTCGGCTCCGCTCTCACCGGCCGTCAGGAACACCGGTCCGAAGCCGTGCTCGGCGGGCGTGGCCATCGTGGCCGAGCAAAGGCGGGTGGTACCGCCGTTGTAGTTGACGATGTACTCGCCCTGCATAGGCTTGAAATTCTTGTCGAGGTATACCCGCGACACCGAGCGCAGGTACTCATGGTTATTTATCATGATAAATCCCTCACCGTTGGGATTCGGGATGATGCCCGCGCCATCGGGCTGACCGCCAAAAATGAAGTCAGGCGATTGGGGCAGTACATCGTCGGAAGAAATGAGCGTCGTGATTTCGAGGTTGTCGAAACCGGGCAGGGTCTTGACCAGCGACGGGTTGACCGAGAAGTTTTGCAACGCCGTGATGGGCGTCGGATTGGTGATGTCGTGGTCGGTACAAGCGACCATCAGGGCAGTAGTGAGCAGGGCGCAGCCTGCGGCGGTAGTGAGTTTCATGCGATAGCAATCAGTTTGTGGTTTGAAGCTGCAAAGCAAGCCTCCGACCGTGACCTGAGTGTTATCGTGATTTTACGGATGTGTTGTGCTTGCGGGAGACTGGATCATGATTATTTAACGCAGGTTTTTTTTCAGGAATAGCTTATATTTGGAGAAACAGATTATCACATGGAAATCATAACCCAACCCATTCCTGACACTTTGCTGTACGAAGAATTCGGTGGGCGTAAGTACTATCGCCGTGGCTACCGTCAGGTAATGCTGGGATTAAAAAACGAAAGCGAAATTATGGGAAGCAGTGTGTTTCAATCGCTTATCATTCCGGCAATCATAGCTTATTTGATGCGGGTTTTGCCCATGAAACAGTATTTGGTTCAGTCAAGCGAAGCCGGATTGCATCTAAAACACAAAGAAAACCTGGCCAGCGACATTGCGATTGTCGAAAAAAGCAGGTTGCAGGATACTACTTCCTCGAAGTACAGTAACGTAGCCCCCAAGTTCGTTTTCGAGGTGGATGTGAAGATAGACCCGAAAGATTACACGGACGAGCCGCCCGTGGGTTCGGAGATGGATTATGTGATCCAAAAATCGGAAAAACTCCTGGCGTTTGGTGTTGAAGGCGTCGCCTGGATATTGACGGCCAGCCGCAAAATTATCCTGATGCGTCCTGCTCAAAAGCTGGAGCTCTTCGAGTGGACCGATGAAGTACCTGTTTTTGGCGAGTACACTTTTTGCCTGCAAACTATCTTGGAAGAACTTGACATTCTACCGCCTGCCTTATAACGGAACTCAGAAAATCCCCACAGCAAGCCGCAGACCATAGTTGATCTCTCTCAAAAAGCCGTTGAAGTACCACTCTGTTTCCGCCACGATTCTTGGTGTAATGTTAAAACCAATCGCTACCCGCCAAGTATTGGGAAGGTAATAGGCACCCTCACGTTCGAGGAGATAACCCAATGTAGCGTGGTTTAGCTGCACCGCGCTCGTGCTCTTAACACCATCGACCTTCGATCGAGAGAATTCTGTTATCCCCGCCGTCAAGAAAAATTGTTCATTCACGGTGGTTTTCCCTTCGTCGCTCTTCCCGAAAAATTGCTGAGTAGTCATTCCAAGACGGGGACCAAATCGTGCTCCTTCTTTTTGGTAGGTAAGGTCGGTACTGTAAGCAGTGGCCCAGTTGCCTCGCACGTACCCGAGACTCGTGTATAGCGATACTTCCAATCGATTGATACCAATATCCGATCTGAAATTCCGATCGCCACGATAGCTCGCAAATACACGGGGCGCCCGCTCCAACTTTCTCATCTTGGTATTTTCTTCCAAAGTTTCGCGCAAAAACGCCGACTTGATGCGTATTTCGTCAAACAGCATCGGCAAATCCCGCAAATCGTTGACGATCAGAAACAATTCAGCTGCATCCTTGTCTCCCCCCCGCACCGTAACCTGCAACGTATCCTGCACCGACTTGACCCGAACCAGTTCTTTGTCCAGCACGGCGTACTCCGAAACCTTGGGCGGGTACTTGCGCCAAAGTACGTAAGGATCATCTTCTCGGTCGAGCACATAATGCACCGAGGCACCATCGGCATTGTCGGGCAACTGCTCAAGTACTTCGCCGTACTCGTTCCAAAACAGCCGCACCAGCGAGTCGGGCCGCTGAACCAGTCGCGACTGTCGGTAGTCGCGACTGACTAGTAGCAATACATTTCCTTTGCTCAGCCGCACTTCCAGCGTGCTGGGTTGTAGCAATCCCTGGTAGGCACTGGCAAAAGGGTAAACAGTTGAATTTGAGCCATCTGAGCTTTCAGATGCGTTTTTCTGGGCAAAAAGGGGAGATGAGACGCTCCCCAGCAGGAGAGCGATGCACAAGATCGAGGTTTTCATAAAAAAGGGATTTTGGCTTAGTGGCTCGGTGAATTATTGAGGGATGGGAATGGAAATCTTGAACCGGTCGTCGGACTGTTCCGGGGCAGGCGCGAGTACGGGCACTCCAAGCCGAAACGCCAGCCGCGCCCGAGCTTTGGCTTCCTGTTGCTTGCGCTCCCGGATTTCGTTGATGTGCACCACGCGGTACTCAGGCCTTTCGGGAACCGTCGGCGCGATCACTTCCGTCAAATCAAGTCCACCTTCAAGTAATAACAGTTTTTCTACGGTTTCTGAGGCTACTTGATCTAAGGATGGAATGGGCGGTTGAGACCAAACTTCTTCTTTTTTTGCAAGAAGCTTTTCGCTTTGTTTTTGACCTTTAGGAATCAAGCCGTGGCTTTTTTCTAGAGTCCGTGGTCTGTGCCGTATGGACGTCCCCACACCGACAGCGTCGCGGATGTGTGGGGACACAGACCACGGTGTCAGGGTTTGTTTTGGAGCCGTTTTTACTTCAACTTTATTTGCCAATTTCCTCTCCACAACCAAATCCCCCAACTGCACCCACCAGATTCCGCCGAGCATTCCAGCCAAAAGCACCGAGGCGGCCGCCCACCACCAAGCGGCGAGCCTTTGCCGACGTTCCGCCTTCTTGGGCAGTTCCGCCTGCAAATGCTGCCAAAAGGCCTCCTTGTCAAAACCGCGCGGCGGCTCGTCGCCGAGGTAGTCGGCGTTGCTTCGGAAGAGGTCGTCCAGTTCGTTATTTTCCATAGCTATATCCGTTTTTGATCAGTAAAGCCTGCAAAGCGGCGCGGGCCTTGAATAGTTGTGATTTTGAAGTGTTTTCGCTGATATTCAGCATTGTGCCAATCTCCTGATGCGTATAGCCTTCCAGCGCGTGAAGGCAGAAAACCGTTCGGTAGCCATCGGGCAGGTGCAGAATCAACTCGTGAATGCCTTCGGCGTGCAGGTCACCCTCCGCCGTGGCGGACTGGGCTACGGCCGGGTTTTCCTCCCAATCCGTGTCTGCAAAGAGCCCTTGCTCCTTCTTGGTTTTGCGCAGGTGCATCAGGGCTTCATTGACTACGATGCGCTTCATCCATACTTCCAGTTGGTCGTCGCTGCGGTACTCGAAAGTGACGATGGCCTTGAATATTTTTAAAAAACCGTTCATCAAGACCTCCTCCGTTTCCATCGTATTTCGCACGTAGCGATGGCACAGGTGGTAGAGCCGGTTCGCGTAGCGGTCGTATAATCGCTTTTGGGCGAAAGGGTTTTCCCGTTGGCACTGGCGGACGATTTCTTTCAAGGGATAATGAATAATGAGCGGTGCACTACACTTTTACAATCAATTGTTTATCTCGATTTTTTGATTTCTGTCTGGCCATTCGGGTAAGTAAAAATTCATTCCGGTTTTGGCCTGGATGTCGATTAACTCATTACGCTTTTCCACACTGCGTAAGCCAATTTTTCTCCGAAGTTCATTGGCCCAAACGAGTTCGGCTTTTGTATTTATGATGCCTTCTAAATTGCCGTACGAACTCTCCCGTCGTTCGCTCTTGACGGCAATGTACCAGTTGTCGATAATGGCGAACTCGGAGGGTGACATTTGGCCCAATTCGACTGCGCGGAGCAGGCGCGGGCGCAATCGGGGATAAATCGTGTCCTGGCGAGCCAGGACTGCGGTCATGGAATCATGGTGCACCAGCACGGTTTCCATCCAGTAATTGTTACCGATTAGCTTTTCACCGGGATAACCGTGCTGAGCCATAATTTTTTCAAAATGAGCCATTTGTTTTCGACCGTGGGGCGCGAATTTTCGACTGGCGTAACGATCACGGGCTTTGTTGCCAAGGGCGAATAGGCCTATAAAGGCTTTCCCTTGATCCTTCTTGAACATAGTGTGTACTTCGTCGCGCAAGTCCGTATTGAGCCTTTGCAGGTATCGTGACCGTAAGGAATCGTAATCGTTTTCGACCACCCGCCAACGGACATCCCGGCGGAGTTCGGTCAAAAATTTGTTTTTCCTGATTTCCTTTACTTCCCAACCGCCCTCGATCCCTTTTCTGAGGTAGTCGAAGGCCCGGTCCTCCTCTCCGATGTGCAGCGCGAGTTGAGTTGCCACTTTTATATCCCGCAGAAACACAAATTCGTACTTTTGAAATAACTCTTCATAAATCTCCGACGCCCCGGCGTAGTCTTCACGAACGATAAAGTTTTCGGCTTCGATGACCTTGCCGTGGTAGTTCGTGTAATCTTGTAGTTCGTAAGCCAGAAGTTTCGTAGAAGCGGCCAAAAACAATAGCAGGATCGGAATTAGCGATTTGAGTCGGTGCATTGTCGGTTCTGGTTTTATTTGAAATCTGTTTAATCAGGAGCACCATCCGACCGCAAGGGTTGGAGACCGTACCTCATCTGCCTTCAATACCAGTAATGCCAAAAACCCCGACGGGGTTGCCTGAGAAATTTTTAAAATGAAAAATTAAAACCCCAGCGTGAAGAAAAGTGTAAAATCGTACTTCCGGTCCCGCCGGGGGTCGGGCGTGAGCAGGAACGAATTGCGCAGGCCGAGGCTGAGCGGGAACAAATTAAACCAGGTGGTGTCAAGAATAAGCTCCGCGCCGGCCGAGTTGTACGTGGTTTTGCGACTCAGCCGCGTGATGTCCCCAACGCCGTAATCGTAAAACAGATTAGCCCTGACTCTTTTGAGATACGTGATCCCGAAAAAACCGAATTCGGGATACAGCAGTGGCAGTGCGTAGTTGGCGCTCACACTCCTGAACTCATCGTTGACTGGCGCCAGGTACCCACGCGGGTATTCGTAGGCATCGGCGTATTGGTATAAGTTAGCAAGGGGCTCGAACTGGTAGCCGAGCTTGATTTCGACCGCGTGATTTTTGGCCAAACCAGGCAAAAATACACTCGATTTAATCGACCCCTTTTCGTTTTGGGCGAAGTTCAGGGTCTTGTTGTACTCCGTGGTAAACGACACGCCCAGGCGGGTACCTACATTTTGGTAGGCTTGTCTTTTAAGGGTCGAAAAGCGCATCCCCGCCCGATAGTCGGCAAACTGCAGGTCGGGCAGCGTCGCTTCACGGCTCGTCAGATTCGAGAGTCGGCGGTAGTTGAGCGTGACCATCGGCACGAAGCTCGTCACGAAATTGCCCCGAAGCCAGCTATGCGGCAGGCTCGCCGCCAGGCCCAACCGGGTTTCGTTAAATTTCAGGGGTAAAAGTTGCGGGCTGCGCCCGGACAGGTACTGGGTGGCGCGCTGGCTTTGGGTAGCGCTGAGCGTGATATCCGGATAGAAGCGTGCTACCCGGATCGAGGCGTTAAAAAACGGCGCGTTGTTTTCGTTGCGGTTGATGCCGCCGCCCAGGTCGATCTGCACGTCGTTGAGCAGGTTGACGATCCCCAGCGTAACGCCTGGCGTGGCGATGGAAGGCTCCAGATTCCAGCTATGAAATTTCAAGCCTCGAAACAAGCCATTGTACTTTGTGACAGGAAAATCGGCGGGCTGTACTTTATCCAGGATATTGCCGCCCTCCGCGGCGGTGGCCATGGTACTGTACATCGGCATCGCGCTTGGTTCCTGGATGATGAAGGTACCTTCGGTGGGTGCGTCGTTCAGGCTTTGCTTCGCGACGTAGGTACCCTGCGCCGTAAATTCTGTGAAGTACAGCGAGTCGCCCCGTACGCTCGGCTCGAACGCCCCGACGGGTACCGACGTGACGGGCGCGATCGTCTGCGATCCGGCCAAATCTACGCTATAAATATTGTCGATGCCTGAGTACCCGGCGTTGAAGTACACCCGGTCGCCATGTACCGACGGGCTATCCATCGTGTGCGCCGACCAAGGCGTAAGCTGAACGGCCCCGCCCTCGGCCACCGCCACTTTCAGGAGCGACAGACGGCTATCGGATCGGGCAATCGTGATGACCGACTGCCCGTCGGCGGTCCAGGCCAGGCGCGACAGAAAGTAGTTTTCGGGATTGGCGATGCGCCGCTGTATCGCGCCGGTGGCCGCATCGAGGATGCGGATTTCGTTTTGCTGCTCGGGCGAGATATGGATGACCGCCACGCGACTGCCCTCGGGCGAAACAGCGGGCGAGAAGTAGCGCTCGCCCCTAGTGAGGCGCTTCTTGGTCCCTGTTTTGAGATCGTAGGTAACGACATCCGAGAAAAGGTTGTAGCCCCGGCGCGGATTTTTGGTCAGTTCGGGCCAGGCCAGCAGCCCGTTGCCCTCCGACAGCCAGGCGTCGTTGTTGAAGCCGATGGTCGTGATGGTAGTTTCTTGCCTGTCTTTTATCATCACGACCCGGTCGGTGGTTTTGTAGCTCCGCTTGCGGACGAACAGGCTACTGTCGTCCAGCGGGATCGGGTAGCTATAAGTCGTTACCGTGCGGCGCGAGGCGGGCGTAACGGTTGTAGTCGGCGTGAGGTCGAGGGTACGAAGGCGAGCGGCGGCCAGGGAATCGAAGTCTTGGAAAGCTTTTTTGTAAAGCCTTTTCGTCGTGTAGCCCGTGTTCCGTTTCAATGCCCGTGAGAAGGAATAGAACGGTGGATCGAACTGTACGGCCTCGTCGACTACTTTGGCCGTGATGTCGTTGCCTTTCGTGTTCCGTAGCGCAGTGAGCATGGTGTAGCCCAGCGGGTAATGGTTGGGTAGCTGTAATCGGAACGAGCCGTTTCGGAGTACTTCGTAAGGGTAATGTTTCCTGGCTTGCGCCAGCGCGCGCTGTTCCAGCGTAAAGAAAGGCGACCGTCCCCGACCCGATTGGGTGAGGGCCGTTTCGGTAATGACCGCATCGCCTTCGTAGTACCAGTTAGGCAGCACGAGCGCGTTGAGGCCCGCCCAGATGCTTTCGCCCTGTAGCCAGGACAGCCACTTCACTATGCCCCGACGGGCGTTGGTGTATTGCTGCACGTGGCGGTACTCGTGCACGGCCAGTAGGTCGAGCCAGTTGGTAGCGCCCACGAACAGACTACTGGCCGGAGGGGTACCAAAAAATTCGCTCCGAAAAGGCGCCAGCGCCACGTAGCCGTTGGCGTTGACCGTCCGGTTTTGCAGCACGATGTCGATCCGTCGCCGATCCGGCCCCACCGACCGCCGGTTGGTGGTATCCATGTAGTTGACGACGGACGCAATCCGCTGGGCGGAGCTGTCCATGCCCGCCGGAAAAATGACCCGCGCGGCGGGTGAGGTCAGGATTTGCCAGTTTTGGCCCATTGGATGGCCGCCGAATTGGTTTTGCGCAAGCGCGCTTGCTTGGCTTCCCAAAAGAAGTAAAATCGGGGCCAATAGTCTGGCGGTAGCGTGCATAGCGGATCGGTTTGTTTTGGGAAAGCAGTTTCTCCCCTACTTTTCTGCAAAAAACTAAAAATCCCCGTAGGGCTACCCACGAGAATTTTTTTCTGGAAGAAGCTACTTGGTACCGGCGTACTGATATCTGGCCTCATATCTTAAAGTACCAACGACTCACCGCTTTACAATCGGCTGGTACTTGGCTCGGGCAAACTGGAAGATTCCGTAGCATACCAGCCCAAGCGACACGGTAGCGAGCGTGAAGGCACCGTACTCATATTCTACAAAGTACAGTGCGGTTTGGGAGCTGCCTGCCGTACGGGAGTCGGAGCGAATGGCAGCCAATAACAGAAAGTATGCGATGATCAGCCACACTACTGCCCGGGCTACGTAGCCAACTTGACCCGACCGTATGAGGATCTCCTTGGCGCGGGTGTCGATCTCCTTTTCTTCGATAATAGAGCGGTATGTACCCGAAACCGCTAGGTAAAGCTGGAAAATACCTACGCCTGCGGTTCCCAACGCAAAAGCACCCACGAGCCACTGACCGAAAGGAAGTTCGAGCAGGCTCTGGGCGACGGTTTCGCGGGCGTTTTCCTTGGATGGTGGTTCGCTGCTGCCATCCCGACTCAGCAGCAGCCGGGCGGCGTAGTAGGTGAGCGCCCCATACACCGCCCCGTAGGAAAGGTACGAGAGCCGCAGCGCCACCCCCCGCAGACCGTTGCCCTTGTCGTCAGTATCGAGAAATGCCTCGATAAAACGCCATACGGTATAACACAGCAGCCCGAGCGTGATGATGGCAAGCAAAAATTGTCCGAAAACCTGATTCTGCACCCATTCGAGGATTTGGGAAACCTTGCCCTTATTTCCTTCACCACCAAACCCGACCGCACTCGCAAACGTGAGGGTACCGACCAGACAGTACACCAAACCAATGGCAATGAGACCAATTTGTCCCGTGCGCTCGATCCATTTTCTGTGCGGGTCCAAGGTACTGTCTTTCATAAAAACGGGGGGACGTGAACTACACTTTGAGTGCGAAATGCAGGCTGGTCACCTGCATCCGCTTGTTGAGATAAAGGCGGTGGGCGTCGGTGCGGACGTCGCTCACACCCGAGTCGAGGTGCAACTGCTCGCAGCCCTCCCGGCGGGCGTAGTCGATGATCCAGTCGAGCAATTGCCCGCCGTAGCCCCGCCCCCGGTACTCGGGCAGTGAGGACAGGTCGTCTACGTAAACGTACTTGCCCCGATAAAGGTTATGGCCAGTCTCGAATACCGCCACGGCGGCCGCTTCCCCGTTCTCTTCCACAAAAATCATCGTCCTATTGTCGGCCAGCGTGCGGCGCACCGCTTCTTCGTACACGTCATCGGTCACCAGCGGCCGCAGGGCCTGCACCGCCCGGCGGCATTTCAGGATGTCGGTGTCTGAATCGGCAATTTGAACGGAATTCATGTTTTTTTAATATTGGATTCTGGACTTTTGGACGCTGGACTTTATCGAAAGTGAATAGTAAAGACGCAAGAGAAGGTGCCGTTTACCTTTCCCCGTCAACCCTTTTCCCCTTCCCACCTTCTTTTTTCATTGTCAAATTCAACAAGCTGTGCCCCATCTTGTCACGCTTGGTGAGGAGGTACTTCTCATTGTGGGGGTTGGAGGCGATTTCGATGCCGACGGATTCCACGATTTCGAGGCCGTAGCCCATCAGGCCGACGCGTTTTTGGGGATTGTTCGAGATGAGCTTGATTTTGCCAATGCCCAGGTCGCGCAGAATCTGCGCGCCCACGCCGTAGTCGCGGGCGTCCATCGGCAGTCCCAGCTCGAGGTTGGCCTCCACGGTATCGCGGCCCATTTCCTGCAACTTGTAGGCCCGCAGCTTATTGAGCAGACCAATACCCCGGCCTTCCTGATTCATGTACAACACCACGCCTTTTCCGGCCTTGTCGACCATGTCCATGGCGGCGTGGAGTTGGCCGCCGCAGTCGCAGCGGCAGGAGCCGAATATGTCGCCCGTCATGCAGGACGAATGGACCCGAACCAGCACGGGTTCGTCTTTTTCCCAGGTACCCTTCACCAGGGCCAGGTGCAACTCGTCGGTATTGATTTGGCGGTAAGCGATCAGGTCGAAGTGCCCCCAATTGGTGGGCATGTCCACCCCGATCTCACGCCGGATAAGCGACTCCTTTTCCAGGCGATAGGCAATCAAATCCTTGATCGTCACCAGCTTCATGTCGAGCCGGTCGGCGATGTCGCGCAGCTCGGGCAGGCGGGCCATCGAGCCGTCCTCGCTGAGTACTTCCACCAGTACCCCCGATGGGGCCAGTCCCGCCATACGGGCGAAGTCAAGCGATGCTTCGGTGTGGCCGGTACGGCGCAGCACGCCGCCCTGCTTGGCTTTCAGGGGAAATATATGGCCCGGTCGACCCAGGTCCTCGGGCTTGGCTTCGGGATCGACGAGCGCCAAGATCGTCTTGGCGCGATCGCTGGCCGAAATGCCCGTCGTACAGCCGTTGCCCAGCAGGTCAACTGACACCGTGAAGGCCGTTTCGTGGGTGGCGGTATTATGACCCACCATCATGTCGAGGCCCAGCTCGGTGCAGCGCGCTTCGGTGAGCGAAACGCAGATGAGCCCGCGGCCTTCGCGCGCCATGAGGTTCACTAATTCGGGCGTGATCGTTTCCGAAGCACCGATCATATCTCCCTCATTCTCACGGTCTTCGTCGTCCACCACGATGATGAGTTTGCCCGCTTTGATGTCGGCTATGGCATCTTCTATGGAGTCGAGGCGTATTTTGGTACTATTATTGTTCATTGGGGTATTGGATGAAAATAGTTTCATCGGTTGAGGCGTTGTAAGTCGTAAAGGTAGCCTCTTCGACTGGAAAACTTTAAATTTGACATTTCCTAAACAAAGGTTGGCGGGCTTACGTTTCGTCGCGGTCAGCAACGGTACATTGCTGTCCCAATCCTCACAGATTTTGAAGCACTACTCCTCTCAATTACAGAAATCCCCTCCTCTGCTTTGGCTGCTGGTCCTGTGGGTGTGTACCCAGAATGTGAGCCGAGCGCAGGACTTGTGCCCCAAGGGCGGCGGCGGGTTTTCGATCAATGGCGTGTCGGGTACGGCCACGCTTTCGGGTTGTGCGCCTTTCAACGTGACGGTAGAGAATACCGTAGCGGGGGCCAATAATGTCAACTACGATTTCGACTACAAAGGACAAGCTAGTCCGAACCTGACCCCTACCACTACCATCGCCTACACCAAGCCTGGCCGTTACCGTATCTTGCAGGTAGGTAGCAGCGGCGCGACGGGCATCGCCGCCTGTCGCGAGGTCATCGTGCAGGACCGCACCCCGCCCAAAGCACAACTGCTGCCCTGCGTGGGCGGTAGAGTCAAGCTGGTTATGGAAGACGACAGCATTTCGAAGCAGTACGATCAAATCCAGGTCGTCTGGAATGACGGCAGCGCTCCTGAACTCTTCGACCCAAAGACCAAACTGGAAACTACGCACACCTACGCGGGTACGGGTACACGCCAGGCGCTGGTTCGCGGCCTGTACACGACCGGAACCTGCCCCGGTAGCAACCCTGTATCGCTCACAATACAACTCAACCAAAGCCAACTGAGCAGCGTGGCCGTCAGTAGGCTCAGTACCCGCGCCGACGGCACGGTGATTCTTGTTATGCGTGGTTTGGAGGGCATAGCATCGCAGGTACTGGTCAAGACCGGCACCGGGGCCTACGCCCCACGCAACGTAACCAGCAACCGGGGCGGCGAGCAAACCCTCACCCTGAATTCGCTCGACCCCAAGCAGGTACATTGCATCAAGCTGAGGTCGCGCGATGCCTGCGGCGACAGCACCGACTCTAATGAGCTATGCACGCAGGTGCTCGACGGCAAAGCCGAGAACGAGCGCAACATCATCACCTGGAGGGAGTATCCGTCCAGCGCGGATTTCAGGGGGTACCAGTTGCTGCGCAATGGCGTGGCGGTTCGTACTTTCACCAACAGCCAGCAGCTGTCTTATGTGGACAACGATGTGCAATGCGGCGTCACGTACCGGTACCAGCTCGTGGCCACTACTGCCGGAGCCAGCGCGCAATCGGTGCCCGTAGAAGTGACGGCCCGCTCGGATTTGAAGCCCGGCCTGATCACCCAGGCTATTGTGAGCGTGGAGAACGACGGGAGCGTTTCGTTGGTGGCCTTTCCACCCACCCAGGGTTTTACGACGACTTACACGATGATTTTTGAGCGCGCCGAAGGGCCCAATGGTACTTTCCAGGAAGTGGGTCGTACCGAAAACACCAACCGCTACACCGACCTGACAGCCAAGACCTCCGAACGCTCGTACTGCTACCGAATCACCTACGAAAATGCCTGTGGCAACCGCTCCGAACCCAGCGCGCTGATTTGCACGATCTACCTCAGCAAGACCGGCAGCAGTATCCGGTGGACGCCCGATGTACCTTTCAGTGCCCCTTTGGGTGAGTACCTGGTGATCAAGCTCAACAACGGTGGGGGTTCCTCGGAGGTGGCCGTGGGGGCCAACGTCACCTACAATCCGCAGCTCGACGATCCCAACGAGCAGGAATTCCGGTACCAGATCCGGGCCCGTTCCCAGGGGGGTAGTTTCCTGAGTTTTTCCAACGTATTGCTATATCGCCGTGAGGCGTCATTGTTTTTGCCCGATGCCTTTACGCCCAACGGCGACGGCATAAACGATACCTTTCAGCCCAGCGGTACGTTTTTCGACAATTTCAGGATGATCCTCTACAACCGCTGGGGCCAGTCGATTTTTGAAACCTCCGATGCGACCGCGGGCTGGGACGGGACCGTCGGCGGCGAACGCGCCCCGCAGGGACAGTACGTGTACAAAATCATCATCACCGATAGCACGGGCAAGGAATTCGTCAAATCCGGTACGGTACTGCTGATGAAGTAAAGGTGTGTTATATTTGTAGCAGACGCCGAAAGTTTATTTTAGAAAAATCATTTTTATAAAAAACATCAAGAAAACGAGCAGGTTATGTTAGGAAACATGGGTGATATGATGGGCATGATGGGTAAGATGAAAGACATCCAGGCCAAAATGCAGGAGGCCCAGGAGCAACTCGGGACGATCAGCGAATCGGCAGAAGCAGGGGCCGGACTGGTGCGCGTGACCGTCAACGGGCAGAAGAAGGTGACCAAGCTCGAAATCGACGACGACCTCATCAAACCCGCCGATAAGGAAATGCTGCAAGACCTCGTGGTGGCAGCTGTGAACAAAGCGATGGAGAACATCGAGCCTCGGATAAAAGAACACCTGCAGAAATCGACCGAGGGAATGCTGCCCAACATACCGGGCCTCGATCTGGGAAATTTGATGAAGTGAGGGGAATTGATCTGTGTAGAACCGACTGCTGTGCTCCCCTCCCGACTAACTAAATTCCGGTCCATCGTGCCGGATTTTTTATTAATGAAGAAGCAAGTTGCCATTGTCATCCTGAACTACAACGGACAGAAATATCTTGAGATGTTTCTGCCCTCGGTGCGTGCGCACTCGCCCGATTGCGCCATCTGGGTGGCCGATAACCTTTCGACCGATCATTCGCTGACCTGGCTCGAAAGCCTGCCCGACGTGCAGGTACTGGCGATCCCCGACAACCGGGGTTACGCCGGGGGCTACAATTACGCGCTCTCGCATATCGAGGCCGACTACTATGTACTGCTCAACTCCGATGTGGAGGTGACGCCCGGCTGGATCGAGCCCATGCTGAGCCACCTAGAAGCCCAGCCCGACGTAGCCACCTGCCAGCCTAAAATTAAGGATTTCCACAAAAAAAACTACTTCGAGTACGCCGGAGCGGCGGGGGGGTACATGGATTTTCTGGGGTATCCCTATAGCCGGGGGCGGCTGTTCGACACCTGCGAGCCCGACTACGGCCAATACGACGACACGGTGGACATTTTCTGGGCCACCGGGGCCTGCCTGTTCGTACGGGCCGAAGCTTTCCGGCAGGTGGGCGGCTTCGACGAGCGTTTTTTTGCGCACATGGAGGAGATCGACCTCTGCTGGCGGCTCCTCAATGGGGGTTGGCGGTCTGTAGCCTGCGGCGGCAGCACGGTGTATCATGTCGGTGGGGGTACCTTGCACAAGTCCAACCCGCGCAAAACCTTCCTGAACTACCGTAACAATCTGATGATGATTTATAAGAACATGCCCGCCCGGCAGCGGACGAACGTGCTGCTGGTACGGCTGGTCATGGACGGCATATCGAGCATTCGATTCATGCTGGCGGGTGCCTGGCCCGACGTATGGGCGATCGTGCGGGCGCACTTCGCTTTCTATGGCATGATTCCCCGTCTCAATAGCGGCCGGAAAAGTCAGCCCAGGCGTGCGTGGCTGTATCCTCGAAGTGTCGTGTGGGAGTACTTTGTAAAAGGCAGGAAAGTATTTTCGGAACTACCCGGCCGAGCTGTGAAAGCCAGCCGTGGTCAATCAACGCGCAAGAAGGTGGCGCAATGAAGTGGCTGCTACCATTCCCAGATCGTGGGGCTCTGGTGGCGGCGCAGGTGCTTTCGGATTTCCATCCAAAAAGCCATCACCAGGTACACGATGATGGGCGACCCAAATGTAAGAAACGAGGCATAGATGAAATAAAGGCGAATGCTGCTGGCCGATATGGTGAGTTTTTCACCCAATCGAGCGCATACTCCGAACGCCTGGTCTTCTACGTAGTAACGAATCCGATCCATATGATTTCTTGAAATTGAGGTCCAATGTAAGGCTTTGTTTAGTCATAAACAAATTATGTACCTGCATTCCAAAAGAAATAAACAAACGGTCAACACGGCCGCTAACGTATGTTCAATCAGTTTGTTGATAGAAACTATTCTTTATCTTAAACAAAACTGAATCACTTGCCACGGTAAACCCGTACTTCTACGCAATCCACCCTTCCACTTCCTCTTTCCCGGGCATAGGCGCGTCGATTTTCAGCTTTTTGCGGAGACCGCCCAGGTCGTTAAATACTTTGTTAGGATTGGCGGCTTTGAGTAGTTCGATGGTCGTGAAGCCCAGCTTCTGCAGCGCCGGAATCCAGATCGCCGGTACGCCCACCGCTTCGTAGTCGGCGTCGGTCGCCACGACGTCCTTCTTCTCGGGGCGCATTTGCGGAAAGAAAATCACCTCCTGGATGCTCGCATTATCGGTCAGCAACATCGCCAGACGGTCGATACCGATGCCGATACCCGCCGTGGGCGGCATGCCGTATTCCAGGGCGCGCAGGAAATCGTCATCCATCGCCATGGCCTCATCGTCGCCGCGCTCTTTGAGTTTGATCTGGTCCTCGAATCGCTCCTTCTGGTCGATCGGATCGTTTAGCTCTGAGTAGGCGTTGGCGATCTCCTTGCCATTCACAAACAGTTCGAAGCGCTCCACCGCGCCTTTTTTGGTACGGTGCTTTTTGGTAAGCGGCGACATCTCGATCGGGTGGTCGATAATGTAGGTCGGCTGAATGATGTGCTCCTCGACTTTCTCACCAAAAACCTCATCGATCAACTTTGCCTTGCCCATCGTGTCATCCACAGTCATACCCCAGGCGCGGCACTGCTGCCGGATGGCAGCCTCGTCCATCGTCTCGACGTCGAGGCCGGTATGTTGTCTGATGGCATCGGTAATGCTCAGGCGCGGGTAGGGTCCGGCAAAGTCCAACTCGGTACCATCGAACGAAGCCTTGGAAGTACCATTGGCCGCCACGGCGACTTTTTCCAGCAGCTCCTCCACCATTCGCATCATCCACTCGTAGTCTTTGTAGGCCACGTACAGTTCCACAGTCGTAAATTCGGGGTTGTGCGTGCGGTCCATGCCCTCGTTGCGAAACAATTTCCCAAACTCGTACACGCCCTCGAAGCCACCCACGATCAGCCTTTTCAGGTGCAGTTCGGTCGCGATGCGCAGGTACAGTCTCATATCCAGCGCATTGTGGTGCGTCTCGAACGGCCGCGCCGCCGCGCCGCCGTGGATAGCCTGTAGCACGGGAGTTTCCACTTCCAGCCAGCCTTTGTCGTCGAAGTACCGCCGCATGGTCGTGATAATGCGGGCGCGTTTTTTGAAAACCTCCCGCACGTGCGGATTCACGATCAAGTCCACGTAGCGCTGTCGGTAGCGCAGCTCGGGATCGGTGAAGCCGTCGTAGACGTTGCCGTCGTCGTCGCGCTTCACAACGGGTAGCGGGCGCAACGATTTGTTGAGTACCGTAAACTCCTGCACGTGCACCGATATTTCGCCGGTTTGGGTCGTGAACACAAATCCCTTTACGCCGATGATGTCGCCGATGTCGAGCAACTTCTTGAACACCGTGTTGTACAGCGTCTTGTCGTCGCCGGGACAGATGTCATCACGTCGGAAGTACAGCTGAATGGTACCGGTGCTGTCCTGCATCTCGGCAAAAGACGCGCTACCCATGATGCGGAAATTCATCAGCCGCCCGGCCAGGGCCACGCTTTTGTAGTCCAGCTTGTGGTTCTCGTAGTTTTTAAGAATATCGGCCGCCGTGGCGTTGACCAGGTACTCGGCAGCGGGGTAGGGATCGATCCCCAGTTTCATCAGTTCTTCGCGCTTGTTGCGGCGCAGTATTTCTTGTTCGCTTAGCATTTATTCAATGGATTGTGAAAAGAGAACTTTGGGTGTTCCTTTAAATAGGGTATTTTAAAGAACAAAATTAGGGAAAATTTACGGGAAGAATCTTTCTTAACTTGTTACCTCAGATTCTGAGGTATATATTTGCCAAATGAATAATTCCCAACTATACAAAGGTAGCCTGACGACGATCATCCTTAGACTTCTGGAAGAAAACGGCCGCATGTACGGCTACGAAATGACCCAAAAAGTGAAGGAAATGACCGCCGACGAAGTCACGATCAACGAAGGCGCGCTCTACCCGGCGCTGCACAAGCTGGAAGCCGACGGCCTGCTCACCGTGGAAGTAGTGCCCGCCGGCAACCGCCTCCGCAAGTACTACACCATCACGCCCAAAGGCCAAACTGAAACCGTCGACCGCCTGGCCGAGCTGGAAGAATTCATGCGGCATATGCAGATTTTGCTAGGCCCGGAGGTGGCTTTGGGATAAAAGAAGAAACAAGGGTATTTTGGTAGAGACGCGATTTATCGCGTCTAAGCACAAGCAAGCGATTACACAAATAAACGCATCAACAAATAAACAAAAATGACTACCCTAACGCCCCTCACCGACCAGCAAACCGACCTACTTTTCGATTTCGTCAAAAGCAAATACGTCGACTTCTACGACGTACAAGTCGAACTCGTGGATCACCTGGCCAGCGAAGTCGAGGCCCGCATGGCCGATACGCCGGGCGTAACATTTGATGGCGCTTTGCAGCAGGTATACGCAGGATTCGGGATTTTTGGGTTTCTAGATGTCGTGGAGCAAAAGCAGGCGGCTGTGATGCGTCGAAACAGAAAATTGTGGTGGCAGTACTTCATTGGACTGTTCAAACTACCCATGATCATTGGTTCGTTGCTACTAGCTTTTGCGCTATACCTCATTTCGACTGTGGTGAGCAGTGATGTATTCATCATGACGAATGCCGTCATGGGTCTGATTGCATATGCAGTCTCTTTCTTTCATTTTCAGAAAGAACTACCGGGGAAGGAACATCCACTCAGCGCGTTCAAGTACAGTAGATTTGTCTATTTCGGAGCAGCTTTGAACGTTTACCAACTCTACCACCTCTTCCTAAGTAGGGTAATAATCGGGCTCGATGGTCATATGTTGACGCTCATATTTGTTTCAGTATGTTGGTTAGCTTGGATGATGATTTGGGCGGGCGTCTTATCGTACGATGCCATGATCAAAGAGCAACGCAAACTTTACCCAATGGCCTTCGCCTAACCTCCCAGAAAAACCAAAGCCTTTCGGGATCGTTATAAATTCTTCTCATGACAAGCACCTTTGTCGGAAGAAAAAGCATTGTTAATTATTAACTGTTCATTGTTAATTGAATGCCTGAACTACCCGAAGTCGAAGGCTACCGCCACTACCTGGAAGCCACCTCTCTGCACCAACCCATCGAGCACATCGACGTGGAGGACACTAAACTCCTCACCACCGACTACGCCTCGCTGCTCGAAACGCTACGTGGCGCGTCATTCACGGGTACCCGGCGCGTGGGCAAAAACCTCTTCGTGTTCACCGACAAGCCGGGCGTGACCGTCAGGATGCACTTCGGCATGTCGGGAAGCCTGGAGTACTACCACAGTTCCATTGACCGGCCGCGCCACGCCCGCATCGTGTTTTACTTTCAGGGCGGTTTTAATCTCGGCTTCGTCTGTCCGCGCAAGTTTGAGCGCGTCGGGTTGGTGGACGATGTGGGCGCTTTCTTGAAAAAGAAAAAAATCGGCAAAGACGCGCTGGAACTGACGGTGGAGGATTTGT
The DNA here is from genome assembly GCA_963803495.1 of uncultured Cytophagales bacterium. GTDB lineage: Bacteria > Bacteroidota > Bacteroidia > Cytophagales > Spirosomataceae > Persicitalea. Next base: position 2,817,788 of record CAWDMP010000002.1, on the reverse strand, counting down.
CCAACGCCCTGGCTAATCGGAAGTCCGTCATCAAATCCACTTTACTGGACCAAGGCGTGGCGGCGGGCGTGGGCAACTGGATCGCCGACGAACTGCTTTTCCAAGCCAAAATCCACCCCGAAAAACGCGCCAACGAACTCTCGCCCGCAGAACTCACCGCTTTACGCGATGCTATTCAGCTAGTACTGCTGACGGCCATCGAAAAGGAGGCCCGCTACAAAAATTTTCCCAAATCATTCCTGATCCATTCCCGCGCCTGGGATACTTCACCCTACGGTGAGGACACCGAACAGCACCTGCTTTGCCTGCGCGACAAAACGCCCATCGAAATAATCAAAGTCGGCGGCCGGACGACGTACTTTTGCCCTGAGTGTCAGAAGCTTCATGAGGACACGGTGGCGTGAGTGAGCGAAAAAAGGTATATTCGTAAAAAAACTTAGAAGCTATGACAATTCAAGAGAGGAAAAAAGATATGATCGCTAAAATCAGCGATCTTGAAGATGAGGAAATTATAAAGAAACTTGATCAAGTTTTGCAAGAGGCTTTGCCCGATGAGCCGCGCAAGCCACGTGAAGCAGGTTGGGGTAAAGGTATCTTCACCTACGTATCGGACGATTTTGACGATTTTATTCCACCAGGATTTAATGAGGACAATGAAATATTTCCTTGACACACACATCCTTATATGGCACGCCGAGGCGCAGCTAAATCTCAGTGCAGAAGTCTTATCTGAAATAAGAAATCCCCTGAATACCGTTTATGTGAGTCATGCATCTTTCTGGGATATAACTATAAAAACTTCCATAGATAAACTTGAAATGTCCATTCCCATTTCCGAATTAAAGCGTTTTATCATTGGTAATGACTTCAAAATTCAGGAGTTTGATTTCGAGCACTATACGACTCTAAGTACGCTTCCCCATTACCATAACGACCCATTCGACAGAATGCTAATCGAGCAGGCAATCGCCGAAGATTTTACCATAATTACTCAAGACAAGAAATTCGCTGCTTACGAGCATCAGGTGAAAATACTCTGGAATTGACCCCTCCACTTTCGTATGAAATTACTTTTTCCTTTCCTCCTTCCCTGGTTCGCCAGCCCGGCCCTCCTCCTTTTCTCATCCTATATAAACGCCCAATCCCGTCCCCGCGCACTCGACATCAAAATTGGGGTACTTCCCACCGGAACGCTCAACGCCATTACCGATGTGGCGGGCGTAAAAGTCGGGCAGGTGACGCTGGTGCAAGGCCAGGACGTGCGTACGGGCGTCACGTCCATTTTGCCGCACGACGGCAACCTGTTCCAGCAGAAAGTACCAGCGGCGGTGTATGTCGGCAATGGCTTTGGGAAACTGGCGGGCTCCACGCAGGTGGAAGAACTTGGTACCTTGGAAACACCCATCATCCTGACCAACACGCTCAGCGTCCCGACTGCCGCCGACGCGCTGCTCGACTGGACGCTCGGACAAGCGGGTAACGAAAACGTGCGCTCGGCCAACCCACTCGTGGGCGAAACCAACGACGGTTATCTCAATGATATCCGGGGAAGGCACGTGAAGAAGGAACACGTGTTGGAAGCCACCCGAAAAGCGCAAGGCGGGGCGGTGGCCGAGGGCAACGTCGGGGCCGGAACGGGTACCGTCGCCTTCGGCTGGAAGGGCGGCATTGGTACTTCTTCCCGAAAACTACCCGAAAAACTTGGCGGGTACACGGTGGGCGTACTGGTGCAGAGCAACTTCGGCGGCGTTTTGCAAATTGCCGGCGTTCCGGTTGGCGAGGAACTTGGTCAATATTCTTTCAAAGAAACGCTGGACAAATCCTCGGATGGCTCGTGCATGATGGTCGTAGCGTCCGACGCCCCACTCGACGCCCGCAACCTGAAACGCTTGGCCAAACGCGCGATCATGGGTATGGCCCGCACGGGCGGCATCGCGTCCAACGGCAGCGGCGATTATGTCATTGCTTTTTCCACGGCCTACCGCATTTCGCACGATGCCGCTCAGCCCACGGCGGCAGTGACGCTCTTGCACAACGACTACATGTCGCCGCTTTTCCTGGCCGCGATCGAGGCCACCGAGGAAGCCATCGTCAATTCGCTTTTTGCGGCCCGAACTACCGAAGGTACCCAAGGCCACAAAATTCAGGAATTACCACGCGATAAGGTACTTGAACTGATGAAGAAGTACGGGCGGGGGAAGTAGGTATTCAGGCGTTTTGTTATTGCAAATCGTACGCCTTCTGTAATTTACTCACCTCGATTTTCTTCATTTTCAGCATGTCGTCCATCACCCGCTTCGATTTTTCGGGGTCGGGATCGCTCAATAATTCACCCATCGCCGAGGGGACGATTTGCCACGACACCCCAAACTTGTCTTTGAGCCAGCCACACTGTCCCTTCTCACCGCCTTCGGATAGTTTTTCCCACAGTTCGTCCACTTCATCCTGCGTTTCGCAATTCACGAAGAGCGAAATGCCCGGCGCAAACGTGAAATGTGACCCGCCATTGAGTACCATAAAACTCTGACTTTCGATCTGAAAAGTGGCAGTCATCAGCTTGCCTCTCGACTCAGGTACTTCGTGGTCAAACCGCTGCACATTGAGAATTTTCGCATTCTTGAACACCGATATGTAAAGGGCGCGGAAGTAGCCTCACTTTGCGTGGGGGCTTTTCTGTTGGCCTCCACTGGGCTGCTGAACGGCAAGCGTTGCTCCACGCACTGGGCCTTCGCCGATGAATTCCGCGAGATGTTTCCCGACGTGGAACTGGTGGATGGTAGCATCATCACCGAAGAGCATCGGCTGTATTCTAGCGGCGGGGCCAACTCGTACTGGAATCTGCTGCTGTACCTGGTAGAAAAGTACACCGACCGCGACACGGCCATTCTGGCTTCCAAGTACTTCGCCATTGACATCGACCGCGACAGCCAGTCGGCCTTTATGTTATTCAAAGGTCAGAAAGACCACGGCGACGCAGAGGTGTTGAAAGCGCAGGAATTCATCGAAGTACACTACGGCGAGAAAATCGCCGTGAACGATCTGGCTGATTTCGTAGCCGTAGGTCGTCGGACTTTCGAGCGGCGGTTTCGCAAAGCCACGCACCATTCGGTGGTGGACTATATTCAGCGCGTAAAGGTGGAAGCCGCCAAGCGCAGTTTTGAGAGCAGCCGCAAGAATATCAGCGAGGTGATGTTCGATGTGGGCTACACGGACACGAAGGCGTTTCGGGAGCTATTTAAAAAAATTACGGGCTTGACACCCGTCGAGTACCGGAACAAGTACTATAAGGATGCGGTAGGTGCTAGTTTGAATCTGACTAGACCTATGCAAATTTAACATTGAATGTTAAATTTGCATGGTTGTCTGCATGACATACAGCCTCAGCCCTTCCCTAAAATCAAATCCGCGCCCTTCTCTCCGATCATAATTGCGGCGGCGTTGGTGTTGCCCGCTACGATGCGGGGCATGATGGAAGCATCGACCACGCGCAATCCCTCTATGCCGCGAACACATAACTTTTCGTCTACTACGGCGGTTTCGTCCTGTCCCATTTTGCAGGTACCTATCGGGTGGTACACCGTTTCGAGGCTTCTGCTGATGTGTGCAATCAAGGCGTCGTCGGAGCTACGGTCTGCCGGGGCGATGATCGCCTGCCGGTAGGCGTCGAAGGCCGGGGCTTCCATGACCTCCAGCGCCTGGTGAGCACCCGCCAGCAGGGTTTTCAAATCCTCTTCTTCCGAAAGGAAGTTGGGCTGAATCAGGGGTGCGTCTGTCGGGTTGGCAGAATGCAGGCCTACGTACCCCCGACTTTTGGGTTTCAACAAAGTGGGCAGAATGGTGAAACCGCCCGCTAATGGTAAGGTATTGAGGTCGTAGAGGTCGGCGACGTAATCGCCGCCCAGGTGAACGGGCGAGAAGTGAAACTGGAAATCGACCGGATCAGGCGAGTCGCCTAGTTTGAGAAACGCAACCGCTTCCAGTGGGCTGATGGTCAGAGGACCACTTTTGAACAAACCGTACTGCATCAGGCCACGCAACTGGCCGAAGGTACTTAGCTCATTGTTGACCAGTGGTACTTTGGATAAAGCGCTCACCGGAAAAAACAGATGATCCTGCAAGTTTTGGCCGACGCCGGGTAGGTGCTTTTTCAGCGGAATCCCGTGCCTTTTTAATTCTTCCGCGTCGCCTACGCCCGAGAGCATGAGCAGTTGGGGTGAGTTGAAGGCACCCGCTGACAGAATGACCTCTTGCCGGGCCGTAGCCGTTTGCGAACCGCCCTTACCTACCCTGAATTCCACGCCCACCGCCCGATCTTTCTCGATCAGCACGCGCTCGGTCAGCGCGTGAGTGAGTACCGTCAGGTTGGGTCGCCGCATGGCGGGCCACAAAAAAGCCACCGCCGCACTATGCCGCTTTTGGTTTTTGATCGTGAATTGAAACAAGCCCGCACCGCGTTGCTCGGCTCCGTTGTAATCCCGGTTTTCGGGTAGCCCCCGCTCCATACAGGCCGACACGAATGCTTCGGCGACGGGCGTTTGGTACCTTTGGGCGTGGGTGACGTTCAACTCGCCAGCTTGGCCATGGAAGCGGTTGTCGATTTGCTCGTTGTGTTCCGAGCGGGTGAAGTACGGCAATACTTCATCGTAGCTCCAACCGGCGTTGCCCAGCGCGGCCCACTCGTCGTAGTCGGCGCGGTTGCCGCGCACGTAGGCCATCGCGTTGGTCGAGCTACTACCGCCCAGGGTCTTGCCGCGCGGGAGGTACATTCGGCGATTCAGTACATTTGCCTGAGGTTCGGTCGAAAAGCCCCAATCCACCTCGGTACGGTTGAGTTTGGCGTAAGCCGCCGGAATATGAATCTCCATTTTCTTATCCGGTCCGCCCGCCTCGAGCAGCAGCACCGAATTAGCCGGATCGGCCGAAAGGCGGTTGGCCAGCACGCAGCCCGCCGAGCCCGCCCCCACGATGATGTAGTCGAAATTCATAGGGTACTTAGCCAGGTTTTTAAATGAAAGAACACCACTACAAGATAACTACCCAATGGACGGGCAACGAGGGCACGGGTACCGCCGATTACAAGACGTACAGCCGAAATCACCGGATAACCGGTGAAGGGAAAACGGGTCCGATCGAAGGCTCGTCGGACCCGGCTTTCCGAGGTAACGCTACGCGCTACAATCCCGAAGAACTGTTGGTATCGTCGCTTGCGGCCTGCCACATGCTATGGTACCTGCATTTGTGCGCCACCCATGGCATCATCGTGGTCGACTACGTCGATCGGGCTACGGGTACCATGGAAGAAAGCGCCGACGGCAGCGGTCGGTTTAGGGAAGTCACGCTGCACCCTACCGTGACAATAACAGATTCAGCCGGAACAGAGAAAGCGATGGGCCTGCACGCGCAAGCCCATCGCCTGTGCTTCATCGCCAATTCCTGCAATTTTCCGATAAAACACGAAGCTGAGATACGCACAGCGTAGCGCCGCCTACTTCTTCTTCGCGCGTTCGGCGGCTACTTCCGCTGCTGAGATCGCTGAAGCCTTGTTCTCGAAACTGTTCCTGATAAAGGTGAGCACGTCGGAAATCTGCTGATCGGACAGAAAATCATGGGCGGGCATCACGTTGCTGTACACCTCGTCGTCAATCGGTTCGTGGGCGTCCAGGCCGTTCAGAAGCACGCCGATCACGCGGGCCTTATCGCCCAACACGTAGTCGGTCTGGATCAGCGGCGGATTCAGGTGCGGCACGCCGCCACCATCGGCCTGATGGCATACCAGGCAGTTTTGTTCATAGACCAACTTCCCCGCCGCCATAGTCATTTCCGTGGTATTGATCTTGGGCGTCGTTTTCTTAGTTTGCGCGCAGGCCTGGAAGGTGAGTACCGCCAGCACTATGCACACGCTGCGTTTTACTATTCCGTTCATTTCGAGTAAGCGATCTTGTACACGGTTCCCTTTACGTCATCGGCTACGTAGAGCGAGCCGTCCGGTCCCTGGGCCAGGCCGCAGGGACGGTGCATGGCGCTACCCGGCGACATCACCGTGTCCATGCCGGCGAAGTTGTCCGCAAATATCTCCCAGTCGCCGGAGGCCTTGCCGTTCTTGAAAGGCTGGAATACCACGAAGTACCCCGCCTGAGGCTCGGGCGCGCGGTTCCAGGAGCCGTGGAAAGCAATGAACGCACCGTTGCGGTACTTTTCGGGAAACTGGTCGCCGGTATAAAACAGCAAACCGTTGGGTGCCATGTGGCCGGGATACGCCGCCGCCGGGTCGATGTACTTGTCGTCGCCCGCCTGCTTGCCATCGCCGCCGTACTCGGGCATCACCACTTTTTTCTTCTGAATTTGGTCGTAGTAGATGTAGGGCCAGCCCGCATCGGCACCTTGCTTTAACTCATACATGGCCTCGGCGGGCAGCACCGCCGACTGCTGATCGGTGTACATATCCGGGAACAGCGTGTTGAGCTGGTCGCGGCCGTGCTGCATGATAAACAGCGAGTTGGTCTGTCCGTTCCAGTCCATGCCCACCATGTTGCGGATGCCGGTGGCGTAATGCACACCGTCTTTCAGAATCTGATCTTTTCCGCTGGTCTTGAACTGCCAGATACCGCCCACCGAGTCGAGCATGGCGCAGGGCATCATGCCGGGCGATCCTTTGGTGCGGTCCTTGACCTGGCAGGCGTTGGAAGGAGCGCCGATGCCTACGTAGATGTTGCCCTCCTTATCCAGCACCACCGACTTGGTGGCGTGGGTACCTTTGTCCGTGAGGCCCTTCACAATGCGCTCGGGCTTTCCGGAGTCGACTACTTCCTGGTTAGCGTTCAGCTTGTAGCGAAAAATTTCGGAGTTGGAAGTCGTGTACAGGTACCCGTCGCCCAGGGCCACGCCAGTGCCACCAAAATCACCGAAGTTTTTCTGCTGGTCCATCTTGCCGTCGCCATCGGTATCGTGCAAAAAGACCGTCCCCCCGCCCTTGACCGGTTTGGCCAGGCGCACGTACACGTCGCCGCGGTTAGTGACGGTCAGGTGCCGGGCCTTACCCAGTTCCTCAGCTATGATGGTGGTCGTAAAACCGGCAGGTACCTTGATGACCGGCTCAGCCGGTGCTACCTGAGCGACCTTGTCTTTGGCCATCTGGGCCATAGCCCGATTGGACTGAATGCTTAGAAAGCCGCTTGCAAGCAGCGCGGCCAGCAGGGTAATATTTTTTGTATTCATGATTTGAATGGATTTAAGAAGTACTGAAGACTGAAACAGGGAACGTGTCGGTTTGTTAGCGATTTAGTCTCAAAAGTAAGCCAATCAAAGCGCCTCCCGCACCTGCTCTACCCAGTCCTTTTTGAAGTCGAGGTAGTGGTCGGGTACTACGCCCGTCACTTCATGGTCGAGGTACTGCTCAAATTTCTTCTGGCTTAAATTAAGGGTAAACCCGTAGCAGGGTGTGGCTTCCTGCCGCATACTCCGGTTGCCGAAGCCGTAGGCCACCGCTCCGTAGGTATTTTCGCCAAATGTCTCGACTTGCTGCTGCGCTTTGAGTTTTAACAAAAACTGCTCGCAATCACTACCGCAGGCGTAGTTTTGCAGTACCGCCACCCGCAGGTTTTCCTTGTTTTTTTTCAGGAAATCCAGAAAGAGATCGGAAGTACGGCTACCGCCGCCGCCATTGTTTCGCAGGTCGACGATGACCTTTCCCCCCTTGATTTTATCCATCATTTCCTGTTGCAGTTTTTTGGCGGCGGCATAGTTGCTATTTGACCCGGAAAAAGATCCCAGCCGGATGTAGTGGGTATCGGGGCCAAGACTTTTGTACTCAAACAGGTCGTCTCCCAGCGCATAGGGGTCGGTCGTATACTCCGCGGCCTTGTCGGCCCGGACCCAGCGCTCGGGGTACAAGCGGCCGTTTTGCAGCTGAATGGATCGGTAAGCGGGCGAAAAGTCGGCGGCATAGAAACGGCCGTCGATCCCGTCGGCCGTCTTGTCGAGCACGAACTTGACCATGTTGGGCTTCCAGTTTTCGGTCGTCGATTCCAGGATTACGCCCAGGTACCGGCCAGGTACTTGCACGTCGGGCACGACGGCCACCTCGTATTCATCCATCAAATTATAGAGGCCGGTCAGTTCGTCCGAACCGTCGCGGGCCTGCTTCTCCAAAGCCGCCCGGTCACCCGGCACCGTGTGGTCGTACTTGGCGTAATCGACCTCCGCCCTGCTTGTCGAAACAGAGAGGTGCCGGTCGCGCACGATTCTCAGGTACTTGGCCAGATAGTACGAGCAGTTGAGCGCGGCGCGGGGGTCCTGCTTTGCTTCGTCTTTTATTTTATTCAAAAAAGCTTGGGCCGCCTGCTTGTCCTTGATCTGGCTTTTGTAGCTGGGAACCGATTGGAGCTGGGTACTGGCAAAGTCAAGTTCTTTGGCGCAGTCACAATCTTGATTTTGGCCCAGGACAGTACAAGTTGAAGTGCACAACAAAGCGGCAGCGAGTACTAATTCTTTCATTCGTGGTTAAGTTTTGTATTTCGCCAATATAATAATTCACGACCGGGCTGTCAAAAACAAACACTTTCCGTGGGATGGTACCCAAGAGCGGCCCTTTGGCTAACATCCCTGAAAAACAAAGCGTTTTGAGCGTTTGGGTTTGCATTTATCTCCTTTTCCCCGTCCGTTCGAAGTCGTCGGCACTTTTTAAGTCGGTCATATTTCCTTAAATTTAGGGCTCGTTTTAGTGATACCCTTCGGGTACTTCAATGCGTACAATCAAGCACAATCTATTTTTACCCAAAAACAATTCTCCTACAAGATATGGCAGATAGCATAGGACCGGACACCACCGTCTGGGAAGTAAATGATGAGAGCAAGGCCAACGGCGCGGGCGGCAAATGTCCGTTTACGAGCGGGGCGATGCAGAAGACCGCCGGTGGCGGCACACGCAACCGCGACTGGTGGCCTAATCAATTGAAACTAAATATCCTTCGCCAGCATTCGGCGCTGTCCGACCCGATGGACGAGGGCTTCAACTACGCCGAGGCGTTCAAGAGCCTGGATTTGGCGGCGGTGAAGCAGGACATTTTTGACCTGATGACGACCTCGCAAGACTGGTGGCCCGCCGACTACGGTCACTACGGGCCCTTCTTTATTCGTATGGCCTGGCACAGCGCCGGTACCTACCGCATCGGCGACGGCCGCGGTGGCGCGGGCGCGGGGATGCTGCGCTTCGCCCCGCTCAACAGCTGGCCCGATAACGCCAACCTCGACAAAGCCCGCCTGCTGCTGTGGCCCGTCAAGAAAAAATACGGCCAAAAGCTTTCGTGGGCCGACCTGCTGGTACTCACCGGCAACTGCGCGCTCGAGTCGATGGGCCTGAAGACATTCGGTTTCGGTGGAGGTCGGGCCGACCTCTGGGAGCCGCAGGAGGACGTGTATTGGGGCTCGGAGCGCGAATGGCTGGGCGACGAAATCCGCTACGGCGGCGACCGCGAGCACCACAACACGCTCGAACATCCGCTTGGGGCCGCGCACATGGGGCTGATCTACGTCAATCCCGAGGGACCCGGCGGCCAGCCCGACGCGGTACGTGCCGCGCACGACATTCGCGAGACCTTTGGCCGCATGGCGATGAACGACTACGAAACCGTCGCGCTCATTGCGGGCGGCCACACCTTCGGCAAGACCCACGGCGCGGCCGACCCCAACGAGTTCGTGGGTTCGGAACCCGCCGGAGCCAGCATCGAGGAGCAAAACCTGGGCTGGAAGAATACCTACCACACCGGAGCCGGACCGCACGCGATCACGAGCGGCATCGAAGGAGCCTGGACGTCGACGCCCGCCCAGTGGGGCCACGATTACTTCGAGTACCTGTTCAAGTACGATTGGGAAGTGACCAAAGGCCCCGGCGGCGCGCACCAGTGGAAACCCAAAAACGGCGAAGGTGCCGACCTCATTCCCGACGCCCACGACCCGGCGGTGAAGCATGCGCCTTTCATGCTCACGACCGACATTTCTTTGCGGGCCGATCCCGCCTACGAGAAGGTATCGCGCCACTTCCTGGAAAATCCCGGCGAATTTGCCGACGCTTTTTCCCGCGCCTGGTTCAAGCTGACCCACCGCGACATGGGGCCAAAGGAGCGCTACCTCGGTCCTGAGGTACCTACCGAAGAACTGGTTTGGCAAGATCCCGTTCCCGCGGTCGATCACGAACTGGTCGACGCGCAGGACGTTGCCGCTTTGAAGAGCAAGGTTCTGGCCTCCGGCCTGTCCGTATCGCAACTGGTATCGACTGCCTGGGCGTCGGCCTCGACGTTCCGCGGATCCGACAAACGCGGCGGTGCCAACGGTGCCCGTCTTCGCCTGGCCCCGCAGAAGGATTGGGAAGTAAACCATCCGGGGATGTTGGGCAGCGTGCTCGATAAGCTGACCAGCGTTCAAAAAGAGTTCAACGGCGCGCAGTCGGGCGGGAAGCAGGTTTCGCTCGCCGACCTGATCGTGCTGGCGGGTTGCGCGGGCGTCGAGCAAGCGGCCCGCAACGCCGGACACGAACTGACGGTACCTTTTGCCCCCGGCCGTACCGACGCCTCGCAGGCCCAGACCGACGTGGCCTCGTTCCGCGCGATGGAACCGGCCGCCGATGGCTTCCGCAACTACGCCAAAAACCACCACCAGGCCTCGACCGAGGATATGCTGATCGACCGTTCGCAGCTCCTCACGCTGACCATCCCGGAAATGACGGTACTGATCGGTGGAATGCGGGTGCTGAACACCAACTTCGGCTTTTCGAAACACGGCGTGTTCACCACAAAGCCCGAGACGCTGACCAACGATTTCTTCGTGAACCTGCTCGACTTCGGCACGACCTGGAAGGCTACCTCCGAAGCGGATGACATCTTCGAAGGCCGCGATCGCAAAACGGGCGAAGTGAAGTGGACCGGTACCCGCGTCGACCTGATTTTCGGCTCCAACTCCGAGCTCCGCGCCACCGCCGAGGTCTACGCCTGTGACGACGCCCGCGAGAAATTCGTGAAAGACTTCGTCGCGGCCTGGAACAAGGTGATGAATCTGGACCGGTTCGATTTGAAGAAGTAGGTTTGACGTTTTCCGGCTTTGCCGGAGAAGTATTTTTATGGAACAGGCGACCCACACCGGGTTGCCTGTTTTTTTATTACCTTTTGCTACCTGGTATTTTTAAAACCGCACTTCCAATTACTCAGCGCCACACATTCAACTTATCGCCGTACAGCACTTGCTCGATACTAATGACTTCATCCAGATCATCCCAAAATAAATGCCAAGCTGCCACCCTGACCTGCTTTCGCTCTTTCAGGCTCGCTTTGGCTAACACTTCCGACCAAGCCACCGGAAACTGTATTACGCGTTGATCTTTCAGCGTGACTACAATCATATCACCCTTAGCATCAGCACGTTCCAATTCTGGTAAATCTTTCCAATCGACTTTTGGTTTTATCTTGGGTTTATTTGCGCTTGGTTTTGAAATTAACCCCGATGCGGTTTTCATAGCAGTAGTTTTTGTATCGTTCGATGACAAAGGTAATATTCTCCTCTAACGCCTTCTCTATCTTTTTGAGTTCGGTACGTTTGAAGCCCGAACTCTCTGCCAACTCAATACTGCCATCACGAAAAATCCAGTACTTACAAAGTTTGTTGTTTCCTTCGGCCACATGCAAATGAAATGGCTCGTTGACTAAATCATGAATAATTGAGAAAAAAGTGAGGCCGTAAATTCTTAGAAATATAGGCATGAATCGTTTCTGTTATCAAGAGAATCATTCTTTTATAAACTCTTCAAAACATGAACGAGGATGATGAATCAATTGATATTCGCAAAGACCTGGCGTTTTTCAAGAAGTCCGGTGATAAAAGCATTACCAAGCAGGTTGAGCGAATATTTGAGGAACCAGGTAAAGACCCGTATAATGGCATTGGGAAGCCTGAGGACTTGAAACACGATATGGCTGGACTATGGTCTAGGCGTCTTGATAAAAAGCATCGCCTCGTTATCAAGTATTCGCCGAGCCTGCAAAACCCCATACCCAATCGCTACGAAAACCGCCTCCCTTACTTCTCCTTCTCGTATCGAAACACCAGATATGATACCTCATTGGGCTGGTAAGAGCCATCGTTAATTCGGTACGCCCCGTTGGCCCCTAGTTCTTGGCACGCTTCCCGGAGCTTTTTTTTCACTTTCGCGTGAATTTTCGAACGGTCAGTAGCCATCCCGATGTTGGGTGTAATGGACACCATGCCCAGCCGCTCGATGTCGAGTGGAATGTCCCTTTCCAGCAAAAATACGTGAAGCGAGCTGCCATCATCCATTTTTTCGACCAGCACCTCGTCGCCACTTTTGATACTTCTTACGCGTGAGGTTGTGCAGGATGCGCTCAGTATAGCCAGGGCGATTGTGCACAGCAGGTATTTTATTTTACGGGTTTTCATGGCTGATTTGTTTTGAGGTTTTCACGTCACGTTTTACATGAATTGAAAGCAAATTCACTCAATAAAATACTATTACTATGTCGCTTACTATGTCGCTGTCGCTCGGCTTCGCCGAGTGACGACTATTTGGTCGTCCTCTGGACGACGTCAACGATCTCGTTACCATACCTGCCAGACCCCATACCCACTCACAACCAAAATCGCCACGATACTCAGCCACAGAAAAACGTCGTAGATCCGCGCGGGCGTCAGCGAAGCGGGCAGTTCGCGGTAGCGGTAGACCCATGCTACCCACACGATCAGGAGTAGTAGCACGGAAGTGGCTACGCCGCCCAGGATCACCATCATGACGGGGGACTGAAAAAACAGAAAGAACGCGCACCAGGCGAAGGGAAAAATCCACGAGAAAATAGCGATAGAACGGCGGCGCGCGCGGTCGGTGTCGAAGGGGAGCCAGCCCAACTGGCCAAAGGCATCGCCCCACACCCGCGCCCAACTCGCCGTGGCGGTGAAGAGCGTGGAGTACAGCGCCGTAAAAGCCCCGACCAGGAATAGCGTTTCGGCCCACGGACCCAGGGTTTCGGTAAAAATGCGCGAAAGCACGGCGATCATGTCGTAGCCGTCGGGTACCTCGCCGCTCCGGTGCAGCACCGCCGCGCCGAGCAGGTAGAAGGCCGCCGTCACGACGGTGTAGACAACCATCGACAGCAGGGCGTCGAGGTACATGACGTCGATCCAACCCCGGGCGCGGGTGGCCCAGGCGGCGCTGCCGTCATTGGGTCCGGCGTAGGCCGCGTAGCCTTTTTCGATGCACCAGTAGTTGTAGTACATGATTTCGTCGCCCCCCACGCCCGTGATGCCGAAGGCCCCGAAGGCCACGATCACCGCGCCCGGCGGTAGCTGAAAACTCAGCCCTTCCTGAATGTCCGGCCAACGAATGGCGAAGGCGGTACCCTGCAACAAGGCCAGCGAAACCAGCACGACAGAAGAGAAGAGCACGATCATCACTAGTGAGCCTTTTTCGACCAACCCGTAGTACCCTCGGTACACCAGCAAGGCCGTCACCAGCGCGGCGAGCAATGCCCATACCTCCACCGAAATCACCGGAAAGGCCATGTTCAGCACAATGGCTACGCCGCCCACGATGCCGCCGACTTGCAGGAGTTTCAGCCCTTGCAGCGAGAGCCACAGCCAGATGCTCCAGTGCGCCCGCCCCAGCCGCCTGCCGGGCAGCCGGTTGAAGTTGTGCATCGTGAAGGTACCGGTGTAGATGGCGTTTTTGCCAAACTCCAATTGCAGCGTCACCTTCACCAGGCAACTCACGAGAATCACCCAAAACGTAACGAAACCCGCCTTCGCGCCCAAGGTGGTGGTGGCGATCAGCTCGCCCGACCCCACGATGGCCGCCGACATGATAAAGCCGGGGCCCAGGTACTTGAGCTGCCCGGCGATGGTCTTTGGCGGATCGAGGGGTTGTTGCATGGCTTTTTGGGTGAGGGAAGATTTGTTTGGGAAAAAGGTGGCACCTCTGAAATACTGCCGATTTACACCTTTCCTACAACCTGGTATATACCACTCCGATGCCCCACATCGATTACTTCGACCACAAGAATGTTGTCGTATATCTCGAATATAATGTGGTAATCAGCCACCCGAACGGTAGCCTACTCTTCCTTTAAGTTTTTTGCAACCGTTGGGGCGCGGATTGTCAGCGAGGTCGTAAATCGCCTTTTTCATTTTAAAATAATAAGGCTCGCGTACGCTTTCCAGCGACTTCATTGCGCTCTTCTTGATTTGAACTCGATACGCCATTAGGATTTGGCGCGGCGATTCGCTTCAATTATTTTAAAAGCCTCATCGATGGGTACGGCAGGCTCCTCGTCTTCGGCTTTCGATTTATCGTAAAGCCGGATATCCTCCAATTCTTCCAGCTCCTCCATAATGGTTTCAAATTCACCCATGGGCAAGATGACCGAAATCCTATTGCCTGTGGTGTCGGTGATGAACTGTGGATTTACGCGTAGCATGGTCCAGATCGGTTTTTCATCAGAAATTTCAAGTGGCTAATTTACGAAGAAAATACAGCAAGTTCTTTCTCTACTTCTCAAAAACAAAGCGCTTCTCGCTCCAAAGCTCCCACACCATCCACCCAATTACCAGCAAGTACTCCACCGCCACGACCCACAAATTTTCACTAAACCCATCTTGACTGGTACGCCACATAGGTAAGCGGTAGTACCGCCGACCACACGATCGGAAACCGAAACGACGTAAGGCTACCCAGCGCAATGAGTGGCACCACGTACCACGGATGCACCGTGGTGGCACAGAGCAAGTAGGCCGTCAGGACGAAAAGCCAGCGCTCGGGCAGGGAAAATTTCAGGCGGGGCGACCAGGAAAAGAACAGAATAAGCGAAATTGAAGTCAGTCCCAGAAAAGGCCCGATCGTCGCGATGGGATTGTAGCCCATAATGAAGGTACCTATCTCTCGGAAGAGGTAGTACAAACTTGCGTTGAACTCGAAACTTCGGAAGTATAAATCCAGACTTTTCGAGATGTTTTCGAGGATGGTTTGGTTGAAAAAAAATAGGAAAGGTACCAGAAAAACCACACCCGAAATCAGGAGATAGGTCAGGCTTTTTTTCCACTCTTTTCTACGCAACAAAGCCGGAATAAAAATAAGTGGTAGCAGCTTCGCGCCCGCCGAAAGTCCCGAGGGAGGCGGCCGAAATATTGTCTTTTTGTTTTAAATAAAAGTACAAGCCCGCTAACAGAAAACAGATCGTCAATCCTTCGTAGTGGAGATTGCCCGTCAGCTCCACGACCGCCAGCGGGTTGAGCGCGTACAGCAAAGTACCTTGCCGGGCGGCGGCTTCGTCTTGGCCCTTGACTTTTAAGATTTTGTACAAAAACCAAAGCGTCGCAACTTCTCCCAACAAAATAGGCACTCGTAGCCAGAAAATGGTACCTGACTCGGATTTTCCCAGCGTAGCGGCCACCGCAAACCAGCCCTGCAACAGCGGCGGGTACACAGTGTAGTAGTTGGGCGAGTTGAGTTTTTGAAAAAGTACCTCCGTCAGCCCGGCTTGCGCGGCGATCGGCGAAGTTAGTACCTCCTTTGGCAGATACAGGAAAGGATTATAGCCGTGGGCGAGCAAGCTCCCATCCCAAATAAAACGGTACACATCATCGGAGAGCAGCGGCAGATGCAGCATCCCAAGCAGCCGGAAGCCAATGGCCGCGCCAATAAGGAGTTTAAAAGGTACTTCGGCTCGAAAGCGTAACGCTATTCCGTATAGAACGAATAGCACCCCCCAAAGACTAAGGAGTTGTGCGGTATCGGTGCGGGCGGTTTGAAATAAAAAGAAGTACCCTACGGCCGCCAGCGCGACGCCCGCCACCCAGCCCGAGCGCCTCATGACTTCACCCACGAATGCCGCACCGACCAGTAGGCGATGAAGCCGAAGCCCAGCACGAGTACCGTGTGGAAAGCCAGCGCGCTGTAGTTGTGCGTCACCAGCCCCAGCACGATACCGCCCATAAAGTACAGCACCAGCCCCCACTCCACCCAGGTCAGCGGCGGCACGCGCCGGACCCGGTAGGTACTGCCCTGCCAGCGCTCGCCGCGCTGGTTTACGTTGAATTTTGGCGTCCGCACGAAGGGCGTCTTGCGGCCCGCGTAGCCTTCAAGTACGGCCACGGCGTTGTGCAGCGACAGGCCCAACATCACGCCCAGGAAAGTTGGAAAAGCCACAATAAACTCCCAAAAGGTACCGCCGCGGCGTTGGAAAGCCGTCCAGTAAAAAACGCCCATGATGACCAGACTCAACTGAAAAAACGTCAGCCAGGCCCAGCCCAGGTGCAGCGCCAGCATCGGTACGCTGAGCAGGGCGGTGGCGAGCGTGGCTATGAAGATGGAGCTATTCAACAGATGAAAAGTGGCGTACCACTTGGTGGCGAGCGACAAATCGGGCGCGCGCCAGACATTGCCCAGGTTTTTTCGGGCGCACTCGGCGGCACCCTTGGTCCAGCGGTATTGCTGCGACTTCACGGCCGGGACGGTCATGGGTAGCTCGGCGGGCGACACCAGGCCTTCGAGGTAAACGAAGCGCCAGCCGCGCTGCTGGGCTCGGTAGCTGAGATCGAGGTCTTCGGTGAGCGTATCGGCCGACCAGCCGCCCGCGTCGGCGATGGTACTTTTGCGCCAGATGCCGGCCGTGCCGTTGAAGTTGATGAAATGCCCGCCCGCGTTGCGGCCCACCTGCTCGACCGTGAAATGCGCATCCAGCCCGAAGGCCTGCATCCGGGTGATGAGCGAATAGTCCTCGTTGAGGTGTCCCCAGCGTGACTGCACCACACCTACCTCAGGCGTAGAAAAATACGGAACGGAGGTCTTCAGAAATTCGGGCTTGGGTACAAAATCGGCGTCGAGGATGGCGATGAACTCGCCCCGCGCTAGTGTCAGCCCGTAGGCTAGTGCTCCGGCCTTGAAGCCCGTGCGCTCGGGGCGACGGATATGTGCTGATATCAAAGCCCTGCGCCGCGTACTCCGTCACTTTACGGGCGATGATCTCGACGGTGTCGTCGGTGGAATCGTCTAGTACCTGGATTTCCAGACGTTCTTTGGGGTAGTCGAAGGCTATCACCGCCGCCAGCAGGCGTTCGATTACGTAGCGCTCGTTGTAGACGGGGAGCTGGACGGTTACGATGGGCCACGTGTCGACCTTATGCTCGGGTTGCTGTCGCGTGTCAGACAAGGCATGCCTTGTCTCTACCGTCACCGTCGCTCGCCAATAGGCCACGACTAATCCTACCTGCGACAGGCTGTACGCGAAAACGAACAGCACGGCCAGCAGAAACGGAATGAGAACGAGGTACTGGAGGAAAGTCAAGAAGTAAGTTATTGGTAGCAGGTCGGCGCAAAATTAAACAACAAACGCACCGAACCCGCATTTGTTGGTAGGTACGTTTCGGCTTAGGGTTTGGTTGCAAAGGTTGCCCTACCGATATTTAAAAATCCAGCTCAAAATCTTGTACCCCGCCATTACCGTGCCTTTCAAGGTACCCGAAACTTTGGAATGGCCGATGCGCTTGCGGTAGGTGACCGGTACTTCGCCGATTTTCATGCCCATCTTGGCGGCTTTGAGCTGCATCTCGACCGTCCAGCCGTAGGTGGTGTCCTGCATCTGCATGGCCAGGAGTTTGTCAAACCGGATGGCGCGGAAGGGGCCGAGGTCGGAGTAGGTGACGCCGTAGAAACGCTCGATGAGGCTGGTCGCCAGCCAGTTGCCGAATACTTGCTGCGGCGTCATGGAGCCGGGCTCGCGCTTGCCCAGCGCCCGCGAGCCGATCACCATGTCCAAATTGTTTTCAACAAGGTAGTCGACTATCTTGGTCAGTTCTTCGGGAAAATCGGAGTAGTCGGCGTCGACAAAAACGAGGATGTCGGGCGGGGTAGGTTTGTTTTCGAGGTACGCGATGCCTTTCAGACAAGCGTAACCATAGCCCTGCCGGGGCTCGTCGAGTACTGTGGCCCCGGCGGCCAGAGCATTGCGGCGGGTGTCGTCGCGGGAATTGTTATTGACCACCACCACTTCCCGCACCGACTCGGGCAGGTCGCGCACGACGTTGCCCACCGAATTTTCTTCGTTAAAAGCAGGAATGACGACGTCGATTAATGTTTTTTGCAAAAGGCGGTCGGCTTTCGGGCTTCGGCTCCGCTCAGCCTGACAAAGCTATTGGCACAATTCCCATAGCTTCAGTGCGGTTAAAAACCGAAGGCAGTTGTTTTTTGTGAATACAAAAGTAGGAATTTAGCTTACCTTTCTACTCACTCATTCTATCATTCACTCATTCAAAAATATGAGGATCTCCTTCATCGGGGCCGGAAACGTGGCTTGGCACCTGGCTCAGGCGTTCGAGAATGCTGGTCATCTCATTCAGGAAGTGTACAGCCGCGACCCGAAGCACGCCCGCCAGCTCACCAGTTTGCTCTACGACGCGGTCGTCCAGACCGATCTCAATTTTTCGGACAGCGCGGCCGATTTGGTCCTGATCGCGGCTTCCGACGACGCGCTCGAGAGCATCATGCAACGCGTGGTGTTACCCGACGGCGCGGTGGTCGCCATTACGTCCGGCAGCCGGTCGCTGGCCGACTTACAGCATCTGATCGACATTCACAGCGATGTACCCGTGCGGGCAGGCGTGCTGTACCCCCTGCAAACCTTTACAAAAAACGTCGAGCTGGACTATACCCAAATCCCGTTTTGCATCGAAGCGACCGATCAGGAGACGGAGGATTCGCTGGTGGTGCTGGCGCAAAGCGTCAGTGAGAATGTGCTGCTCGGCGATTCGGAAGAGCGGCGCACGTTGCACATTTCCGCAGTGTTTGCCTGTAATTTCACCAACCATTTGCTGTCGGTCGCCCACGATTTGCTAGGCCATGAAAAGCTTCCGTTCGAGCTACTGAAACCGTTGATTCAGGAAACGGTCCACAAAGCACTGCAAACCGACGACCCTGCCAAAGTACAAACCGGCCCCGCCCGCCGCGCCGATTGGGCCATGACGGCCCGGCACCTGGAGTACTTGCAGGCAATCAATCCCGAGTGGGCAGCGGTGTATCGCCTGCTGACCGAGGACATCCGCGAGCGACATTTTGAGTAAAATGTGGTACGGTCGGACTGGCGAATCATCGGACCGGCCGTTTTTGTGTGGTTAAACGGATTGAGTACCACGCCGCGGCCTGTCCGCACCACATAGCCTGGCTACACCTGCCAAATGCTGCGCCACGCGAAAGCAACCATTGTCCGGCAGTACTTTATGCCGGACAAAAACGGCATTCTCCCGCGTCAATTCGCCAAACCATCCACCTTGCGTTTGATCAGGAAAATGCGCCCAAACGTAATCATGTACCTTTTCAAAGGTTTCCAGAAAAACCGGCCGGGTCGAGCGCGTGTGTGCTTTGAACAGCGCTTGCAAAGCCGCGAATTGTACCCAAGCCAACTTATGGCACCAGCGCGGGTCGAGCGGCGGCTGACTTTTGAGGTCCATTTGATAGAAAAAGCCTCCGTTGGCTTCGTCCCAGGCGGCCTGAATGGTAAGTTCGGCCAGGTCGAGCATCTGGTTGAGTAGCTTGCGGTTGCGGGTTTGGTGGGCGAGGTCGAGCGCGAGGTCGACCACTTCGAAAATCCGGCCGGGTACCAACTTCCGGCCTTGTGGGCAGTCCCAAAAATGACCTTCGGGCGTAACGTTCTCCAGCAATATGTCGGAGCGCTTGTCGTAGAAATCGTCGGTCAGTTCGGCTACGTAAGCGTCGAGCGTTTTGCGGTACCACTTTTTATCAGCGAAAGGCCTGACGGCCAACAGTGTACGGCCAATTAGCGCAAATTCTTCCAGGTTTTTGAAAGCACGACCGCCGTCGGGATTTTCCTTTTGTTTTTTTAAAAAATTATCCCGTTTCCGAAGTAACTTGACGAGCGCCTTTTGCGCGGTTTCGGCGTAGGTGGCTTCGCTTGCTGCTTTGTGCAACTCAGCCAACGCCAGCACGCTGTTCAGCGCAGCCGAGTGGTCGGGAGCGGCTTGCAGCGGGGTACCCCGGCGGTCGAGCTTTTGGTAAAAAGCACCTTTATCGTCAAGGCCTTTTTCCAGTAGGAAATCCGCCGTTTTTCGGGCCAGTTTCAGCCAGTCGGCCTTAGCTTCAACCTGATTGTAAGCCAACGCAAAAGCATGGATTACCTGCGCCTGCATCGCCACGGATTTATCGGTGGAAACCACTTCCCCACTTTCGTCCAAACCCTCGAACACGCCCCCGTACAATTCATCAAGGGCGTGTTTTTCCCAAAACGGCAGTACCCGCTGCGTAAGTTCTTCCTGGTACTGTTCGGCTAGTTTTTGGAGGTTCATTTTAGGTTACTGGGTCGTTAGGCGTTAGCGGGGTCGGTACGCCGCAGCGGGCCCGTGGCGTTGTCAGGTCAATTTTCATTCAGGTTTTGAATTCAAAAATCAATCAAACAGGCAGGTAGCAATGACCTGATTAGAGAACCCAACACCTAATAACTCATGCCTAACTACCCAAGGACTCCAAAAATAGCGCTAATTTCGGGCTGAATCCAAAACCTACCTTTATGAATCCACCGCTAACCGATCGTCTTTTGCGCATCAAAACTTTTATTTTCGACATTGACGGCGTGCTGACCGACGGCCGCGTGCTGGCGCTTGAGAGCGGCGAGCAACCGCGCTCGTTCCACGTCCGTGACGGCTACGGCATCAACCGTGCCCTGCTGATGGGCTACCGCGTGGCGATCCTTTCGGCCCAAAATCAGGTCGGTGTCCGTAAGCGGCTCGAGTACCTGGGCGTGAAGGATATTTTCCTTGGCTCGTCGCCCGATGGCAAACTACCGATCTACGAGAAGTACCTGCACGACTTCAGCCTGAACGAGGACGAAATCGTGTTTATGGGCGATGACCTCCCCGACCTCGACGTGATGCAGCGCCCGGCCGTACTCGGGGCCTGCCCCGCTGACGCGGCCGACGAAATCCTGGCTACGGCCGATTATGTATCGCCCGTCGACGGCGGTCACGGTGCCGTGCGCGACTTAATCGAGCAGGTCATGAAAGCCCAGGGTACTTGGATGGCGTGGGTGGAGAAGTCATGAAGAAAACGATTCTCACGATTTCCCCTGAGGTCAATTCATGCCGACCTCAGGGGAAATCTTGTTTTGGAGCCTTCTGTAAGCTGTGTGTTCGTCGTATAGTACCGTGTTCCTTCTTTCACGTCCAGCTGTTTATTCTGCGGGAATACCGCTTTTGGAAGCAACCGATGGACAATTCTTTGCGTAACTGAGGCAACGAAATATTTAAGTTCTTGAAAGTAAAGGAAGTACAAACCTTGTCCCCATCCATGAAACTACAAGCTGCTTCAATCGAAATTTTCGATCAACTCACCCAGATGACCGAGCAGTTTACCGAAGAGGAGTACCGGCGGCCGCTGCCTGTGCTGTCGAACAACTCGGTGGGCCGCCATCTGCGCCACGTAATCGAGTTTTACGATCTGGCCGTGCGGGCCGTCAGGACCGGCGGACTCGACTACGACCGACGGGAGCGAAACCTGGCGCTGGAAAACAGCCCGCGCGAGGCGGTGCTCAAAATGAAGGAACTCATGGTACTGCTGCGGCTGACGTCCGACGATGCCGCCCTGCAACTCGAAGCCTGCTACGCATCCGATGCCCGCGACGGCCTGCGCATCGACACCACCTTCTACCGGGAACTGATCTACAACATCGAGCACGCGGTACATCACATGGCGATCATTGCCATCGCGGTGCGGGTCGATTTCAGTCATATCGCCCTGGCCCCCGATTTTGGGGTCGCTTACTCCACGGTAAAACACAAACAGACCACTTGATGCCTAGCCCAAAATCAATTTTTCCGTTGCTGCTACTGCTGGCAACTACCCTACCCTTCTGCGTGTCCGCCCAGCAAGTGGAAAATGCCGGGATCGATCGCTTCATCGACTTCGCGGCTACCCTCGGCGACGGGCAGGGCTCGGGGGCGTTATCGTACGTACATGACTGGCGCTTCGGCAAGCGGCGACGACTCGAAGCGGGGCTGGGTGCCCGGCTTACGGGTGCGGCCGGTTCCAACCTAACCTATACCACGGCGGGCCCGGCGCGACTTACCCGCAGCTTCACCACGACATTTGTCATCTTTTTTGCGGGACAGGAAACCCAAAACTGGGACACGCTGACCGTGCAGCGCCCGTTTGTAAGTATGCTCAACCTTACCGTCAACCTGGGCTACGTGTTCAGTCCCAAATGGAGCGCGGGCTTCAATATCGACTTAGTGGGCGTTTCGCTCGGCCGTAAAACTTCCGCTGATTTGCTGAGCGAAGGGCGGACGAGCATCGACCCGGCTTCTCGGCCCACGCCCTTCAACGTACTACTCACCGGCGACCACGACCGGGGCTCGCTGAACTCAGAATTTTTCCTAAAATACAAACTCAGCGAGCGCTGGGGCGTGCGGGCGGTGTACCAGTTTTTGTTTACCGAATACACCACCGGTACTTTGAAGCAAACCGCCTCGGACGGTACCCAGATCGACCGTTTCCGCCACAAGGCCAACAACTTCGGGGTCGGCCTTTCGTACCATTTCTAACCTTTCCATTTCCAACGTATCATGTGTACGGTTAGCTACCTTCCGGGCCCCGATGGGTTCATCCTGACATCCAGCCGAGACGAAAGGACCAACCGCCCGACGGCGACCATTACCAATACGATTTCAAGCCAGGGCGAGGAAGTACTTTTTCCACGAGACCCTCAGGGTCAGGGCAGCTGGATTGCGACTTCGGCCAGTCGCACGGCCTGTCTGCTCAATGGTGCCTTTGTATTTCATCAGCCCAGCCCGCCGTACCGACACAGCCGTGGACTGATAGTGCTGGCGGCGTTCGATTATGGTACTATCCACCAATTTGCCGATGAATACGATTTCACCGCACTCGAACCTTTTACGCTTATTCTGCTCGAAGCCGACGAGCTGCTGGTACTTCGCTGGGATGGCACCCGGTTGTTCAGGACCCGACACGATACCGGTCAGCCGCGCATTTGGTCGTCGGCGACCTTGTACTCGCCCGGCATTGTTCAGGTTCGGTGGCGGTGGTTTGGGCAATGGCTGGGTACTTCGTCGAAATTTTCGCCCGAGAGTATCCGTACTTTTCACAAGACGGCCGGAACGGGCGACCCCGAAAACGCCCTGCTGATGCGGCGCGGGCAGGAATACGCCACCGTCAGCCTGACGAGTATCGTCAGGACGGCGGACGGCGTGGAAATGATCTACGAAGACCTGACGCACGGCCATTTGACCCGCCATCGACTACCCAACATCTATGTACCCAACTGAGCAGCTGGCATTGTCCGAAGTACCCACGGCAACGCACCGAACTGGCAAGCCACCTACCGAACATGGCAAAAGTACCTTCCTCATTCGCCTGAAAAGCTGGGAGTACTGGCCGTTTGCGGTCGTATACGCGCCGGTGATTGCCTACTGGCTGTGGCTGTCGCTGCGGGCGCGGTCGTTGTTTTTTTTCTCAGCCGCCAATCCGTCCATCGAGTCGGGCGGTATGCTGGGCGAATCCAAGATCGACATTCTTGACAAGATCGACGACGCCTACAAGCCACGCACGCTATTGGTGACGCGCGATTCCAGCATCGACCAACTGCATGAAATATTCAGTACCTTCGCCCTATCCATCCCCATCATCGCCAAGCCTGACGCTGGCGAGCGCGGCTGGGGCGTCGAGAAAATCCACGACCTGCAGGAACTGGAAGCCTACCACGCCAATAGTCCGGTCGACTACCTGATCCAGGAATACGTCGACTACCCTCTGGAATTTGGCGTTTTCTATTACCGCATGCCCGAGCAGTCTAAGGGCGTGGTATCTTCCATCGTGCAGAAAGAATTTCTGAGCGTGACGGGCGACGGACATGGTACCTTAGCCGAACTGGTCGCCGCCAACGACCGGGCGGTGTTGCAGTGGGACGTTTTGAAAGAAAAATACGCGGCTTCGTGGGAGCGTGTTTTACCCCAAAACGAAACCCTGACGCTCGTTGCCATCGGCAACCACTGCCTGGGCACCAAATTCCTGAACGCCAACCACCTCATCACACCCGAGCTGACAGCTGTTTTTGACAAAATCAGCGCCGATATACCGGGCTTCTACTTCGGGCGCTACGATCTGCGGTGCCAAAGTCTGGCCGATTTCGACGCGGGCCGGTACCTCAAAATCATGGAACTGAACGGCGCGGGGGCCGAGCCGGGGCATATCTACCAGCCCGGAACTTCGGTTTGGGAAGGCTGGCGGGTACTGTTGCACCACTGGAAGGTACTTTATAAAATCAGCCGCCTCAACCACCGCAACGGGGTACCTTACCTCACGTTAAAAGAAGCCCGCAAGATCATGAAGCGCATCAAAGCCGCCAAAAAATCCACGAACTAACCATGCTCGTCATGCTCATAAACTTCTCGGTCGGGCTGCTGGTCAGCTTCCTGGGCTCGCTGCCTCTGGGCGTGCTTAACATCACGATCCTGGACATTTCTCTTAAAAAAGGAATGCGAGCCGCAGTGCAGTTTGCGCTGGCTTGTGCGCTGGTCGAGTTGGTGTACAGCTACGTGTCGGTGCTATTGACCCGCTACCTCATCGAGTTTCCCAACCTCCGGCCGTTTACCGAAGTGGTGGCGGCGGTGACGTTACTGGGCATGGGGGTGTACTACCTGCGCAAACCCAAAAGTCCGGTCGCCAGTAAAAATAAGGCGGTATCGCCGTTTTATCTGGGGCTGACGCTAAGCCTCATCAATATCGTAGCCTTTCCGTTCTGGATTTTATACACCACGCTGTTGCAGGGAAAAGGTATTGTCAGCTTGTCGGGATCGCCGCTGATTGCATCCTATGTGCTTGGTATTGCGGTAGGTGCGGTGGGCTGCCTGCTGGTATTTGCCTACGCGAGTCGCTTGCTCGACCGCTTCGTGGCCCGGTACCAGCACCGGATGGACGCCGCCATCGGTTCTTTGTTTATCTTTTTGGCGGCCTGTCAGTTCCTCTCGCTTTGGCTGACGCCAGTTTGGAACCTGTCGGCCTGATCCCTCAAAAAGACCACCTTATGACCAAGGTACCTCCGCCCTGGATTCGCAAGACATCGCTCGCTGTTTCGGCCGTGTTGGCTGTGCTGTTCCTGACGCAATGCGTGTCGTTCCGTAAGTCGGACCAGGAGGTCGCCGAGTACTTCAAAAACGAACCGGTCAAGCCCGCGCTGCACTCGATCATCGTGGATCAGCGCGCGGTGCATTACGCCGAAATCGGGGCCGATTCGCTGCCCGTGGTCGTTTTTGTCCACGGCTCACCCGGCTCCTGGACGGCCTTCATCGACTTTTTCAAAGATTCCACGCTCTACCGCCGCGCCCACCTGGTCGCGGTTGATCGCCTGGGCTTCGGCCAGTCCGGCCACGGCAAAGTAGAAATCTCAATACAAAAACAGGCCCGCGCCGTCGCCGAAGTCATCACAAAAGTGAAGCCCGACGCCCGTGCTATCCTCGTCGGGCACTCGCTGGGTGGGCCGGTCATCGCCCGGCTCGCAATGGACTACCCCGAGCGCGTCGGCGGGCTGATTTTGGTGGCGGGCTCGGTCGATCCGGCGCTGGAAAAGAAGAAGTGGTACCGCCCGATTCTGGCCGCGTTTCCGTTACGGTACCTAATCCCCACGGATTTTGACGTGAGCAATCGCGAGATCTGGCCACTCAAAGAAGAACTCACGGCCATGCTGCCGCTTTGGGAAAAGATCAAAGTACCCGTCATCGTCATTCAGGGCGAGGACGACGGCCTCGTGCCGCCCGGCAACGCGGCCTTCGCGCAACGCATGC
Source organism: uncultured Cytophagales bacterium (assembly GCA_963803495.1). Lineage (GTDB taxonomy): Bacteria > Bacteroidota > Bacteroidia > Cytophagales > Spirosomataceae > Persicitalea. The sequence goes on along the minus strand of CAWDMP010000002.1, from coordinate 2,791,940 downwards.
TCACCAACGCCCCCGTCACGATGCGCATGATCCCCGACATGAATCATTTCATCCCCTGGCGCCGCCCGGATTTTATTCGGGAGGCGATTTTGGAGATGGTGGAGGAGTAGTGATGCGTGCTGCGAAAAAACCAACAAGGTACGCTCACGCGCGCCCCAGCACCCGCTTCACTGTGTCCAGCATAGCCGTTTTGAAGGCTTCGTCTTTGGAGACCAGGCGGTACAAGTCCAGTTCCACTTTGCGTTGCTTGCCCAGCACATCCTCGAATATCTTGCGGAACGCCAGGTTGCGGTTTTGCTCGTCGGGATTGTTGGCGTATTTCTCTTCGTAGTCGGGATGCGCCCGCATACTCTTGGCCAGGTTGATGAACTTCACCCGCTGTTCCTCAGGCGTCGCTTCCCAGCCCTGAAACCACCGCTCGTTAAAACTCCGCACGATCAGGTCCAGCGGGTCTTCCTCGGTTTCGCCGCCGTGGGCGCCGCGCGGGTTGGCGTTTTGTGGGTCGAGCCCGTCGGCATCTTCGTCTGGGATTATCGAAGCACTGAGCTTGACCCGTTCCAGGCCGTAAGTCGAAAGGTCCACGGAGTCGAGCAGCGCATCCACTACGTCGTTGTCCTTATACTCGACCGGTAGTTTCGGAATCAGGAATTTCAGATACCAGAAGAGTTTTTCCCAATTGACCACCTCGAACGGCATGATGGACGCCATTTGGCCGTAGATTTTGACGAACTGCTTGGCTTTGACCTTGAAGTCGGCTTTGTCCACCTCTTCCAGTTCCAGACCGTACTTGAATCGCTCTTCGGCTATTTGCAGAATCTCGCTCAGATCATCAGCGGGAACGCCCTGGAAGTACTTCATGACAAAATCTTCAACCTCCGTCCATTCGTACACGCCTACATCGTCCAGCAAGTCTTTGAGTTCGTGCAGTACGTTCACGTCCGTGGCCTGGTTGAGCGTGGTGGCTTTGTAGAAAGGATCGAAGGCGGCTTTGATTTCGCCGACGGAGTTGAAGAAATCGAGCACGAAAAGGTCTTCCGTTTTCTTGCCCAACTTGTCGGCGGCGCGGTTGAGGCGCGAGAGCGTTTGCACGGCCGCGACACCCTGCAAGCGCTTGTCGACGTACATGGCCGTGAGTTTCGGCTGGTCGAAGCCCGTCAGGTACTTGTTGGCCACCACGAGCAGACGGTAGTCGTCGCCGTCGAATTTTTCGGCGGTATCCTTCTCGGCGAAGCCATTCATACCTTCTTCGCTGTACTCGATGCCATCCAGCGTTTTCTTGCCCGAAAACGCAATGGCGATCTTGAAGGGATGGTCCAGCTTGACCAGCAACCGTTGCAGCGCCTGGTAGTAGCGGATGGCGGTTTCGATATTGTGGGTCACGACCATACCCTTGGCCTTTCCTCTCAACTTTTTGGTATTGACCACCTTGCTCACAAAATGCTCGAACATGATGTCGGCTTTGTTGGCGATGGTCTGCTCGTCCCGCTCCACGTAGGCCCGAAGCCGTTTCTGCGCTTTGCCCGTATCGAAGAGTGGATTGTCTTCGATGGATTTTTCGATTTCGTAGTAGCTGCGGTAGGTAGTGTAGTTGGCCAGCACGTCCAAGATGAAACCCTCCTCGATGGCCTGTTTCATCGAATACAGGTGGAAGGGCGCGAACGACCCGTCGGGTTGTTTGACGCCGAATTTTTCCAACGTGTTGGACTTTGGCGTGGCCGTAAACGCCAGGTACGAAGCGTTGCCGCGCATTTTACGGTCCTGCATCGACGCCAAAATCTTGTCCTGCGGGTCTTCGTCCTCATCTTCGTCCTCGGACGGTTGGCTGCTGCCCATCGACTTGTTCATGCTGTCGTGAGCGATGCCGCTTTGGCTGCTGTGGGCTTCGTCGATGATGACGGCAAACCGCTTGTCGCTCAGGTCGGCGATGCCGTCCACGATGAAGGGGAATTTCTGGATCGTGGTGATGTTGATTTTCTTGCCACTTTCCAGGTTGAGCCGCAGTTCGGCGGAGCTTTGCGCGGCGGCAATGATGTTTTTAACCTGCGAGAACTGACTGATGTTGTCGCGCAACTGTCGGTCGAGCAGGCGGCGGTCGGTGACGACGATCACGGAATCGAACAACGGCGTGTCGATGCCCCGGCCACCGGGCGTATTCTCATTCTCGGGATAGACCTCGATGAGCTGAAATGCCGCCCAGGTGATCGAGTTGGACTTGCCCGAACCGGCCGAATGCTGAATGAGGTAGGTTTGGCCCACACCTTTGTGGCTGGCGTCGGCCATGAGGCGGCGCACGACGTCGCGCTGGTGGTACCTCGGGAAAAACAGCGTGGACTTTTTGGCGAGCGGCTCGTGGTCTTTGCCATCCATCCACATGAAATGCTGGATGAGGTTGGCCACGCTACGGCGCGTGAACACGTCGTCCCAGAGGTAGTTGGTGCGGTGGCCCGACAAGCTCGGCGGATTCCCCTTGCCCATTTGATCGCCCTGGTTGAAGGGCAGGAAGTGGGTATTGGCCCCGCTGAGTTTGGTAGTCATGTACACCTCGTCGGTATCGACAGCCAGATGCACCAGGCAGCGACCGAATTGCAGCAGCGGCTGGGTGTGGTCGCGTTTGAACTTGTACTGGTTTTGGCCGTGCACTTTGGCGTTTTGGCCCGTCCAGTGGTTTTTTAGTTCCATCGTGGCGAAGGGCAGGCCATTGACGAACAGCACCATGTCGATTTCTTCGCGGGGATTGTCTGCCGAGTAGCGGAGCTGCCGCGTGACGCTGAATTCGTTGCTTTCGTAGTGGGTCACGACGCGGGCGCTGCTGCTGGCCAGCGGCAGCGGAAACAGCAGCGTGAAATGTGCGTCGTCGATGCTCAGCCCTTTGCGGAAAAGCTGTAAGACGCCGTATTTCTTGACCAGCCGGTCGATGCGTTCCAGAATTTTCAGCCTCCAGTCGCTCTGTTTTTGCAGCTTGACGAGTTCGTCGGCCTGGGTCTTTTCCAGAAAATGAAACAGCCGCACTTCATCCAGGGCGTAGCGCGGGTTGAAGTCGGCGGGTTGCCCGATGTGGTAGCCGTTGCCGCTTCGGTACAATTCGTTGTGTTCAGCAACGGGCGTGGTGTTCATCTCCTCCCGGCAGGTACCCGTGAGTTTCTTTTCGATGGCGGCTTCAAGGGCTTGCTCGTTGGTGGTGGTAGGCATCGTTTGGATTGAGGGTAAAAGGGGGTATTTTTTGTTTTCCGAATCCTAGTCAAATAAGGACTCTCTATTAATCAGATAGTTATGTCAAATGGCGATTTGCCAGTCAAATAAGATCAGGCCCAATATGGCCAGTAGGCGGTGAATTTTTTAGAGTCGCTTTCCGGGTCTTTTGGTTTTATTCTGCCTGCATCAATAGCCTGTTTTTTATTTTTTCCATTTGCTTTATAAATAAGATGTCGTTGATTAACAGACTGTTAGCAATAAAATAATATTTGCTTTATAAATAAGAATAGAATAACGCGGATTGCTAACAATCGACTTTTTTTAGAATAAAAAATCAGATCACGCCCAGTAAGGGTGATAGACAGTATATCGCTTAGAGCCAATTTCCGGGTCCTTTTGTTTTATTTTCCCTAAATCGACAGCATCTCTGATAAGCTTAGAGATTTGAGAGATTTGAGAGGCTTTCTTGTCGTGCATACCGAACCGCTGTCTCAGAGAAGCGTTCGTCATTCCTCCACTTCCGTAGTATTGGATGACCGCGTGTTGGTAGCAAGCGTCGATTCTTTCCTTTTCAGTCATCTCCAAAAATGATCTGGGAGCCGATAAAATCACCTTGAACGAGTTTTCGCTTTCCTCAAACTTCAAAGGAGGAAGTCCATACAACTCAATGGCAATCACGGCTTTCTCAAAACCTGAGCCTCGTTCTTCGCATATATTGTAGCGACGAAAGGCTTGCGCCAGAACTTCGTTTCTTGACTCGGGCGTGGTTCGTATCAGACGGTCGATCTTCTTGCTGGGCAGGAGTTTGCCCGGATTAGAAAATTCGATGCGGTCGTCGAATAGCTCGATCATCGGCCCACTACCCCGGATGGTGAAATCCTGGTGAATCAGGGTATTGGCGATTATTTCACGAAGCGCGATTTCTGGGTAGATCGAGGTTTCGTGCCGGAGGGCGTCCTTTATTATTTCGCTTCCCGGCAGCAGGCTTTTGACAAACTGGATCAGTGCCTCGAATCCGATGGCGTAGCCCTTATTGCCCGGGTACTCCTTACTACCCCCTGCCTTGTTTTTACCCTCGTACTTGATTACCCGAACGCTTTTACGGGCCAAAGAATCAAACTCGTTCAGGCTTTGCGCAGCGGCTAATGCGCCAAAATTAGTGATGTAGTACCCTTGCCCATCGACGTCCACGATCATTTTTTCCTGGATGAGCCAGTACATGATCTCGTCGGCATTGGTAGGGATGGGTTTTCTCAGGAGTCTGTAGATGCTTGCGTAGTCGAGCAAGGTCATCACCTCGATCTGGTTTTTTAGTTTCGAGGCGTGAAGCTCTTCAAAAATGGGCGTTTTGCTGTTGAGCATCAGTCCGCCTACTTCCTGTCGGGATGCTTTGCGGGTGGTACCACCACTTCGTATAAAACTGTCTTCGATGCTTCGCTTGGTAAGATGTACGGGCTTTACGGAGCTTTCCTTGATAAAAACCAGCAGCAGCGGGACGCCTCTAAATTCCTGGATCGAGTGGTCGATGATTACCAAAGGTTCCACGCCCTCGCGGCACAGATTGGATAAGCGTTGTACAATGTCATCGGCCTCTTTTCTGTCGATACCGATGAGCTTGGCGGTGCTGTCTTCGATGCCGAACGCCAGAAAACCTCCGCCCGGATGATTGGCGAAGGCGCTGATGTGCTGGCATAGCTTCTCCTTTTTGGGCGATAGCGTTTCTTTCCAATCCAGCTCGTTTATCTCCTGAGCGACCTTCCCCAGACTTTGATCGAGTAGCGCTATGGCCCTGTTTATCCAGGCTTTCTGCATCGTTGTTCTAGTTTTGGCTCACCTTGATCTTTCCCGTTACCGCGCTGTTGATGAGGGTGGCTTTGTACTCTTTTAGCTTTTCGATTTCTTGCTGTTTTATTGGAAATCGCTAGGTTCAATTTTTCTGTCAAAATCATTTGCAGAATTCTATTATTCCAATTCTGCTCTTTCATTCGGGAAGGGTACAGAGTAATTTTTTAGACTTTCACAAGTATAGCCCCATTAGTACTACCGAGATTCGCTAGATATTAGCTCGTAATGGTAAAGTACATTGCTACTCGAATAATACTCAAAAATGCGAGAAGTTACTCAGTGCTACTACAGTAATATTACACGTAAGCTAAATGCTGGTTTATTGGTGCTTGAATCATACACATAGCTGCCATTCCACCTTGTTTTTCCCTCACCAGTAATTGCAATCACTACCTCTGTTTCAGAAGTTTATCATTCGTACGAGGACACTCTTTCAAAGCCTTATTCGGGAATGAATTGATCTGCATCTCATCAATGTTTCCAGTAGCCCAATTGTACGTTCGCAACTGTTTAACCAAGGTATTGACGGTAATTCTCCCAATTTTTAAATTGCTTCCCTTCTGTTACTCCGCTTTGCCTACGGTCGAAACATACCCCAACTTACTTACCTCCCAATGCGCTGGAATCTCCCCAATCCAGTCAACGCCGCTGTCTTTGAGGGGTACCTTAGGGTCGAGGCCACGGGTTACGGCCCGGTGGATCAGGATTTGTCGCCGCTCTTGGAGTAGCTCGATTTGCCTTTCCTTGATGCGGATGGCGTTGTCGATCTGAGCCGTTTTGCGGTCGAGGAAGTGGGCGATGGCGGTTTGTTCGGGGAGGGGGGGGATTGAGACATAAAGCCTTGCTATCTCGGTTGAATTGATGGTCGGGTAACTCATTCCTTTTGACCAATTATGCCACTTGCATTCGAAATGAATGCATCACTTTTGTACAGAAGCTGTAATAAAACTTGATCGACTGTGGTGGGGCTGAGCACCGCAAAGCCTGTTGAATAGACAAAATGTAATTTTTCCTCCGAGACAAAGTCCATAGCTCTTCAAATAAGTCCGAACGGTTGAAATCACAGTATCACCCGTTTTTGATAATCTACCGCTCTTGAAGGAGCACCTTTAAAAGCGAATTTTTCTGTTTGAATAATGCCCTCTTCAAATGTAACACTTCCTATATCAACGTAACTGATTTCAAAGATTTATCTGGGTTTTCTGGTAATGAAGATTGATTTATCTCGCAAATATTTTTCAAGCCCGCGACATCCCAATGCGCCGGAATCTCCCCCAGCCAGTCCACGCCGGACTCTTTGTAGTCGGAGTACTTTGGCCAATGGCGGGTGATGGGTAGGGTGGCAGTGGGATTGTTCATAGGGTAAAAATAGTCGTTTTTTTCGGTTTCTGCCCGGTAAAATGCCGTAGGCATGACGAATCAATTGCCAGGGATTGCAATCCCTGGATACGGAGGATTCAGCCATTCAGGATAGAATGCCGTAGGCATGATGCATAATTTTCGACAACCCAATGCGCGGCGATTATTGCGCCGTGCCTACGGCACTCTTGATTTTTTGCATCGTTTTCCAGATCCAGGGGTTTCACCCCTGGCTATATATGCGCCGTGCCTACGGCACTTTTCTTGGGCTTTCGTTTATTCCAAATCATCGAAAACATACGCCTCGTCGTACTCGATGCCGAATTTTTGCAGCATATCCAGGTATTCCGCCCGGAAGGTTTGTTTCTGGTGGTGCGCCTCCTGATTGGCGATGTAGCGGCGCACATCGTCGATCTGGGAGTGGCTGTACGAAAAAGCCCCGTAGCCCTTTTGCCACTCGAAGCGGTGGGGCAGCAAGCCGCTTTCGTTGACCCATTTGGACGACCGCGCCTTGGCCAGTTGCATCACATCGGCCAGCAAAACGGCGGGTTTTGTCCTGAAAAAGCAATGGACGTGGTCTTCCACGCCATTGACCAGGATCGTTTGGGCTCCCGCTTCGTTTATCATGTTGCCAATCACGCCCATCAGGCGGGGCCGCCATTCTTTGGCGATGACCGCGTCGCGGTACTTTACGGCAAACACCGCCTGAATGTAGATTTGGGAATAGGTATTGGGCATAGCAATTGGTTCAGGGCCAGTAACTAGTTGAGGGTAAGCAACTCCCGGATCAACCCGTCGCTTTCTTCTTCCAGCGCCAGAATATCCGCTGTCACTTCCTCGATCGTCCGCAGGGGCTGATGGCGGTAGAAGTACTTGTTGAAGCTGATTTCGTAGCCGATTTTGGTGGCGTCGAGGTTGATCCAGGCTTCGGTCACATGGGGCGCTACTTCCCGCACGAAGTACGCGTGGATAGTTTCCGGGCGGCGCTCCGCTTTCAAGGGCACATTCTCGGTGTCGCGCAGATCGCTTTCGGTTTCGTATTGCCGGTACTCGCCCTTTTTGGCGGTGGCGTAGTAGCCAAAATCTGCCAGTTGGCTTTCTTCGCAGCCTAGGTGTCGCAGAAGTTCGTCCAACTCCTCGGCGTCGAACTTGGCGGTGCCTTTCAGCACGATGGCGGCGTCGGCATCGTACCAGCTCACGGCGTTCAGGATGGCATTTTTCTCCGAGGCGGACGGCTTCATTTGCGCGGCTTTCAAGGCCGAATCCACTTGCTTTCTGAACACATTGAAATCGTCGAATTCCTCCGGGCCAATGGCTTGCTGTAGCATAATAGCCGCGTTGAGCAGGTCGAGTTGCTTGCGCCAGGTGGCGGCGCTGAGCAGCGCCTTTTTGTGCTTGGAGGTTAGGTTCAATTCCTGTTTGTCGCACCACTCCTCGATGGCTTTCTTATGGCTGGTCAGTTGGGTGTAGACTTCGTTGCCAAATTCTTCGTAGGCCCACGCCATCGGTTCGCGCAGGTACTTGTCGTAGCGGAGCTCGGCGATCAGTTCCTCGCGCAATTGCGCTTTCAGGCGTTTGGGGCGTTCGATGGTCACTTTGTAGTAGCCAAAATCGCGGTTGTCGAATATTTGGGCTGCGATACCCTCCTCGCCTGTCCGTTCTACGGCGCGGAGCTGGGTGTACACGTCCACGATTTCGCGGATATGCTCGGGCGCAAACTCACAGTTCTTGTTGCCGAGGTTCTTGCGCAGCTTGCGGTAGAGTTGTCCGGCGTCGATGAGCTGCACCTTGCCCCGGCGTTCCGGGCTTTTGCGGTTGCTCAGAATCCAGATGTAGGTCGTGATGCCCGTGTTGTAAAACAGGTTGTTGGGTAGCTGCACGATGGCTTCCAGCCAGTCGTTCTCGATCAGGTACCGCCGGATGTTGCTCTCGCCGCCCCCGGCGTCGCCCGTGAAGAGGCTGCTGCCGTTGTGTACCGAGGCAATGCGCGAACCGGCGGCGCTTCGGTCGAGCGGCTTCATCTTGCTGACCATCTCCATCAAAAACAGCAATTGCCCGTCCGACGAGCGCGGCGTGGCGTCCACCATCCCGGACTCGCCCCAGTAGTCGGACAGCCGCACCACGAAGCGCGGGTCGATCACCTCCTTACCGTCTTTGATGTACTTCTGCTCGCTGCTCCACGACTTGCCGTAGGGCGGATTGGAGAGCATGAAGTCGAATTTATACTCCGAAAACGCATTAGTACTCAGCGTCGAGCCGACCTTGATGTTTTCGGGGTCGTTGCCCTTAATCATCATGTCGGACTTGCAGATCGCGTAGGTTTCGTCGTTGATTTCCTTGCCGTAAAGGTACACATCGCCCGTTGCACGGATTTCGCCCGCTTCGTCTTTGATGAAATTCTGGGATTCGGTCAGCATTCCGCCACTGCCGCAGGCCGGGTCGTAGATCGTCATCACGGAAGGCAACCGCTCCTTGACCGGATCGAAGATGATGTGCGTCATCAGGTCTATGACCTCGCGGGGCGTGAAGTGTTCGCCCGCCTCCTCGTTGTTTTCCTCGTTGAACTTCCGAATCAGTTCCTCGAACACGTAGCCCATGCCCAGGTTCGAGAGCGGCGGCAGCTTGCGCCCGTCGGGGTCTTCCTTCTCGAAAGGCGTAAGGTTGATGCTGGGCGAGGTGAATTTTTCCAGGACGTTCAGCAGTACGTCTTTGTTGGCCATGTGCCGGGCCTGACTACGGAGCTTGAACTTGTCGATGATCTCCTTCACATTCCCGCTGAACCCGTCGAGGTAGTCCTCGAAGTTGGCCAGCAAAATCTGCTGGTTGTTACTGGCCGTTTCTTTGAGGCGTTGCAGCGTCCAGGGGCTGACGTTGTAAAAGACATAGCCTGAGGCCTCTTTCAGTCCGGTGTCTTCCAGTTCGGCAAACCCGGCTTCCTCGCGCTGGAAAGTCACTTCTTCCAACACGGCCTCCTTACTGGGTTCGAGCAGCGTGTCCAGGCGGCGCAACACCACCATCGGCAGAATGACATCGCGGTACTTGCCGCGCACGTACACATCGCGCAGGCAGTCGTCGGCGATGCTCCAAATGAAACTTACTAATTGACTGTGGGATTTCTTATCCATTAAGGTTTTGGGGTGTGGCTGTTAAGCGTGATCGAGTTCGCAGCCCGCGTCTTTGTGCAGGATGTCGTCAATGTTCTTGAAAGTCTGTTCAAGCATGAAAAGCGGGTGGATGAGGTACCTTTTTAATAGCAAAAGGGTACAAAATACGGGATTGCGTACAAAAAAGGCCGCTAAATCGTACGATGTAGCAGCTTTTTATTGCATATTCAAACTCCTTGTGGATACTTGATTATAGCGCATATATCGAGTATCTTCCTTCGTATAATAGATCTAGTCGACCTTGGAGGAGTCGCCAGATCAAGTTGTTGCCCCTCTTCAAGAACTTGAATATCAACGTGAGGATAGATGCACTCGTGAGGAGTATGAGCAAGTTTTAACACAAAATCTTTTCTTACGTTGTTTTGAAAAACAGCATCTAGATTAATATTGTTGAAGTCTGCTACATTAAAACTTACAATTCCCCAGTGGAACAGATGCTCAGCACTGGTAGCTGCCGTATCATTATAAAGAACGTCTTTCGGCTCTCTGGAATACTTGCCCCTCACGCATGAATCGTTATCGACTTTGAATATCTGAGCACTGATTTGATTATCGTTTTTCCAATCGCTTATCTCACCCCCTACTAAATATCTACGGAAAATCAGTTCAGTAAGATTAAAATGCGGGTCTGCCGGTTTTCCCTTTTGGTGTAAGTACTCAGGAATATCAAGTCGATCACACTCTTTGCACATCTGTTATGAAATAGGTTCGTAGACCTCTCGATTAAGAACTTGTTCTGCAACCTTGGGAATAAAATTTTGCTCATCGAGATCCCAAGCTTTAATGGTGTCCCCATATTTGACAAGCAAAACAATATCTTCATCATTAAAAACTTCAACAGAAAAAAATTGATCTTTTCTCGAAAACTCTATTAGTGCGCCTCCTTCTGTAAGCTTACTCAAAAAATCAATAGAAATACTGTCGAAATCCAAAACTTTTATCAAATCACTTACGCGATTTTCAACCCAATCACTAGGAGGATCCCCTGCACTTAGAACTGTGCCTTTGAATTTATTGAGTATCCTGTTATTTACTGACGACGTGTTATACAGAAAAAAGACACTAGGTGTTTTTACTGACGCTATTCTTTTGTACGAACCCTGCTCACTAGTAGAGTTTCCTGCAACAGATTGAGCTGTCATTAGCCCTACGAATGCAAATTGAGGCACAGAAGTGTCGAATTTTCTCGTCATAGCTATTTCAAAAATTTTTTTCTATCTCCTGATTGATTTCCTCGTACTGATGTATCTTATCTTCAAGCCAAGTAAGTAATTGCTTGGCGGCCGAAATATCCAAGAGGATGCCACAGTTCACTTCTCGAACTATACCTTCTTTTCCCTCTCTTTCTATCTCGCCTCCAACTTGTCCTGTCGACTCATCAACTTCTAAAACAATTTTCGTGGGTAAAGGAACCCTTTCTGTAAAGAAATTTATATTTATTAATCCCTGCGGCGTAATACCACCAAATACGCCACTGCCGTAAATAGTCTTGAAATCGCTGCTTTTCAGAAAATGTGTCTCCAACTTCATAGGTGAGGTAAGTCGAATTGGATAAATGGAAGTGGTAATGACTAATAGTCAGGTGGCATCAAAATAAATGCAATTTTTCAAACTTCAAAAAAAATGCCTAGAAACATCTCATCGGAGTAATTTCTAGGCACCTGACTGATAATCTGTGGGCGCTGAGGGATTCGAACCCCCGACCCCCTGCTTGTAAGGCAGGTGCTCTGAACCAACTGAGCTAAGCGCCCGCACGTTTCCGTTTGGGAGTGCAAATATGCAGGAGTGGCTTTTGGTTTGCAACTATTCGGTCGACTTTTTTTTGCTAAAAAATCAACTCACTGAAAATCAAGCGGTACTTATTCGAAATTGAGGCAGAGCGACACGGTATGCGTCGTGAGGCGGCTGATGCCGGAGTTGGCGGGGTCGTTGCCAGGTACCAGGATGTTGCCCAGACCGTGCGAAAAACGCAGCTCGGGCGCAAACTTGAAATACTGGAAAAACTGCTCCAGACCCACGCCGTACTCGAGCGTGAGGTCGGAGGTTTTGGTGTCGAGCTGGGTACCCCCACCACCGCCACGGCTGCGCTTGACATTGGTCTCGATGCCCAGCCCCACCCCCGCCACCAGGTACATGCGGGTATTGCCGCGCCGCTCTGACTTGTACTTGAGCAGCAACGGAATTTCGATCCAGGTCGACTCGCGATTTTCGAAACGGTCTTCGGAGTTGGGGTAGCTGTACCGGACCTGCCGCTCGTAGAGCGAAACCGAAGGCGTGGTGCGCACGTCGAAGCGGTCGTTCAGAAAAGCGTTGACCGTAAAACCCACCCGAAACGCGCCCTGCGCGGGTGAGTTGATGGCGTAGGCCGAGTCGGATTCCAGGAAGGTGTCGCTGTGGCGGATGTTGAAGCGGGTGATGGGCAGCGACAGCAGGAAGCCGTAATGAATGGGCTTATCGTCGTAAAATTCGAGATGACGCCGTTTGTACCCTATGCCCTGGGCCTGTATTGCCACGGGGGCCAGCGTGCCCAGCAGCAGTAGTAAGGCCACTATTTGTGACCTATGTAGATGGAGCAGATGCCGAATGTAAGTGGTATGCATTGAGTATTGATGAAGCCCGCCTGTCGGTAGATGGCCAGAAAATCGCTGCCGTCGGGGAAAGCCTGTACCGATTCGGGCAAATAGGTGTAGGCCGAGCTATCTTTGGAAACCAGCTTGCCGACGGTCGGCAAGATATATTTAAAGTAGAAATTGTAAACCTGCTTGAACGGAAACGCTTTGGGCTTGGAGAATTCCACCACCACGCAGGTACCGCCGGGGCGCATAACGCGCTGCATGTCGGACAATCCGGCGAGCAGATTCTGGAAATTGCGCACGCCAAAGGAAACGATCACGGCGTCGAAATAATTGTCTGCGAAGGGTAGGTTTTCCGAGTCGCCCGTGCGTAGTTCGATAGTGTCCTGGTGCCCCAATTTGCGAATTTTCTCCCGCCCGACGGCCAGCATTCCCTCCGAAATATCGACGCCCACGATCTTGTCGGGCTTCAGCGCCAGGGCCTCGATGGCGAAGTCGCCGGTACCGGTGGCAATGTCGAGGACCGTCCTGGTCTCGGCCGCAGGCTGGGCTTTTCTGAGCAGACGAATGGCCTTCTTGCGCCACAGGATGTCGATGCCACCGCTGAGCAGGTGGTTCAGAAAATCGTATTTGGGCGAAATGTTGTCGAACATCTCGGCGACTTGCTCGCGTTTGGTGGTGTTCTGGTCTTTGTAGGGGACGACGCTCATGTGCTGTTTCGGTTCGGTGTTCCAAGGTAATTTCTACCCTATCCTAAACTGCTTCGCCCGGGTAAAGTTCGGTCAAATACGCGATAAAGTAAGAAAGGGCAAGGAATTGCGGGCATAGGTTTTTACTTTTGTCTATATCACCGAAAAAATTGAAGAATATGGTACGTCGCTTATTGCTACTGAGTTATCTATTAGCAGCCTCGATTTCAGTGCTGGCCCAGGGCCGCGCTACCCCCACGCCCGCAAACAACGCCATTCCGGCCGATAGCTTTCCCACCCGTGCCCTTTCGCCCTATTCCTTTGTGGTACGGGGCGGGTTGACGCAGTTTTTTGGCGAATTGAATGGGCAAAAAATGAAGCCCATGGGCGGTGTAAGTGTCATCCGGCATTTCAGTCCGGTATTCGGCGTGGGCCTCGATTTGACCGCTGGCAAGCTGGGCGGGGAAAAGCAGGAGTTCTTCAACTCTTACTTCGAAAGCAACTTTACGTCCGTCGAACTCCTGGCCCGCTGGAATCTGATCGAGCAATTTAACCCGGACCCCAGGACAAGAAGGCTGAACCTGACGGCCTACGGCGGCGTGGGATTCATGTCTTTCAGTAGCAAGGCTTACGACCTGACAACCAACCAACTCGTGCGATTCACCAACGGCGCCAATAGCGCGCGCAACCCCCTGTTTGCCACCTACGGCGCACCGCAAGGAAGATTGGGAATCAACAAAACCAACGAACGCACCATCCCCCTCGGGCTGTCACTCGGCTACCGGCTCTCACAAACGTTGATGTTGAGTGCCGACTACCGTTATTATCTGGTGCGCACCGACAAGCTCGATGCCACCTCCGGCCGCCGGTTGATCAATCCCGAGGAATCGGCCAGTTATAGCGATACTCCCAACGACAAGTACGGCTTCCTTTCGGTTTCGATCACCCATCGCTTCACCAAGCCGCTCAAGGACCAGGATGGCGATGGTATTCCCGACCGATACGACCGCTGCCCCGACGTCCCGGGCCTCAAGGCGCTTTACGGCTGTCCCGACCAGGATGGTGACGGTATTCCCGATTATGTGGACCAGTGCCCCGATGCCGCCGGCCCAGCCAAAAACCGTGGCTGCCCCGATACAGACGGCGACGGTGTGCTCGACCGCAACGATGAGTGCCCCACCGTAGCGGGTAACCTTAAGGGCTGTCCTGACCGTGACGGCGATGGAGTGAAGGACGAAATTGACAATTGCCCCGACACGCCCGGCCTGCTACGCTACGGCGGCTGCCCCGATACCGATGGCGACGGCATTCCCGACCAGGTAGACTTCTGCCCTACCGTGCGAGGTACCTACGAAAATGGCGGCTGCCCCGATACGGACGGCGACGGTGTGCACGACGGCATTGATAAATGCCCGGATCAACCCGGCCCTGAATACAACGAAGGCTGTCCGGTAGTAGAAAACGAGGAGAGCAACGAATAGCTTGCGGAATTGTGTTTGGGTGGAGTATTGTGCAGAATCTTTTCCGTATACTAGACAAGGTAGGTAAGATCAAGCGATTACGGAAGTAATTTTCTATATTGGCGTGTGTAACCAACGATCCGAAAGATTATGGTACGTCACATCATCATGACGGTATGTCTCTCGTTAGCGGCTCTGTCTGTCTATTCGCAAGTTCGACCGGCTGTCCGATCCAACGACACGACAGCGATGCGGGCGCGGCGGCCTGCCATCGTCAGAGGCCCCACCCTGTCGCCTTACTCGGTGGCAATTCGTGGCGGGCTCACCCAATTTTTCGGCGAGCTCAATAGCCAGGACATGAAGGCCGTGGTAGGCATCAGTCTGATGAAACAGCTACGGCCGGCGGTCTCTCTGGGACTGGACTTCACGTCGGGCAGGTTGGGTGGGGAGAAAAAGGAATTCTTCAATTCGTACTTCGTTAACGAGTACAACACCATTGAGCTACTGGCCCGCTGGGACCTGACCGAGCAATTTGGCCGCCGACCGAAGAGCAACGATCTGCATATAGGCGTGTACGGTGGGCTGGGCCTCCAGATTTTCAGTGCAAATGCCTACGACATCACGACCGATCGACTGGTCCGCTTCACCAACAGCAACGAGAGCGGACGCAATCCTCTGTTCTTCCGCTATGGTCCTCCCACTGGTCCGCCGGGCATTACCAAAACCCACGAGCGGGTCATTCCGCTGGGATTGATGTTTAATTATGAGTTGACTGACCAGTGGAAAGTAGGTGTCGACTACCGATTTTATCTTGCCCGCACCGATAAGCTGGACGCTACCTCCGGTCGGAGACTGATCAACCCCGAAGAGGCCGATTCGTACAGTGATACGCCCAATGATAAATTCGGCTTTCTGTCGGTAGGCCTGATCTACCGTTTTGTCCACACGCCCCGCGACCGTGACGGCGACGGGGTATCCGACGAGCGCGACCGCTGTCCCGATGCGCCTGGCAGTCCGAAGGCTCACGGCTGTCCCGATCGTGATAAGGACGGTGTTCCTGATTATAACGATCTATGCCCCGATGACCCTGGCACGGTCAAGACACGCGGTTGCCCCGATTCTGATGGCGACGGACTGATCGACCGTAACGATGAGTGTCCCACGGTGGCAGGTACTGTCAAAGGCTGTCCTGACCGTGACAAGGACGGTGTCCGTGACGCCTACGATGGCTGTCCCGATACGCCCGGCCTGCGGCGCTTCGGCGGCTGTCCCGACACCGATGGCGACGGTATTCCCGATCAGGTGGATTTTTGCCCCAAGATTCCGGGTACTTACAGAAACGGGGGCTGCCCCGATACGGACGGCGACGGGGTACATGATGGCATCGACCAATGTCCCAGGCAGCGGGGGCCCAAGTACAACAATGGTTGTCCGGTGGGGGTGCGCAGGAAACAGTAGCTGTTTGAGCAGATAGCAATGTACTACCGGCGCAGGTCGATCCTGACCATCACGACCGTACCCCGGCCGGGGGTAGAGTCGATGACCAGATCGCCACGAAGATGCTCCCGCACTCGGGTCGTGAGATTTAGCAAACCTCGGCCCGGCCCGCCGGGTGCCGACAGGTCGAAGCCCCGGCCGTCGTCTTCTACGACCACGGTGAGCTCATCGTTTTTATTACGATTGAACTGCACGTCCACCCGCTGCGCATCGGCGTGGTTCAGCACGTTGGTAATGATCTCGTTGACAACGCCGTACAACATCATTTCCGTCGAAGTTTCCAGACGATTCTGCATCCCCTTGGTCTGAAATACGAATTCAGGCTTTTCCAGATCTTTGTAGTATTCGGCCAGCATGCTCACCAGGCCACGTTCTTTGAGTTGGTTTGACAGCATACTGTGCGAGATGAGGCGTGTCTCAGTGGCAGCGTTGTCCAGAATCTCGAACACCCGGCGGTAGGATTCGCCTTCGGGCTCGCTGCTTTTGTTTTCTAGAAACGACAGGTTTATCTTCAAAGCGGCCAGGAGCCCTCCTACTTTGTCGTGCAGGTCGAGCCCGATGCGCTGCCGAATTTTTTCCTCGACCCGCATTTGCTTCTCGAACATTTCCTGCTGCATTTCCTTGCGCTCTTTTTCGTAGGTTCTGAAACGCTTGGTCAGGCCCAGCATGAGGGCGTACATTTCGAAGAGCGTAAAGGAGTAATAGAGCGTATGCATCTGCTGAATGGGCGTGTGATGCCAGCTCGCGAGCGCCTCCCACAGGCTCAGGCCCATCACGGGCGTGGAAGCGAGCACAAAAAACCAGGCCGGACGATAGCCGTTGCGGATGGCACTGCCCACGTAGAAATACGTGAGCGCGCTGTTGGCGATCACTACGCAGGAAAACACCCAGCGGAGTTCCGACACGTTTTGCTGGTAAAACAGCACTAAAAACAATAACAAACCATTGACAATCAACAAGATCTGGTTGAGTCGGAGTACCCGCCGACCCGGGCGATAACCGTAGCTGACGAACGCACGGGCAAACAACAAATAGCCGACCGACAGTAGCGTGACCAGAAGTCCGTAGGCGTTCTTATCCCGAATAAACTGCGGGCAGTCGTCCAGGAAAAGATAGTGGAAATCGTTGTAGATCGATACCATGCTCAGCGACGATACCGCAATGAGCAGGTAGTAGAGGTAAAGCTTTTTCCAAAACGCGAGCGCCATGTAGGCCGCGAACAGCACGATGATCACCAGGCCGCCAATGTAGATGCTGCGAAAGAGCTCTATCCGCCGCAAGTACCGGTAGACGAGCGGGGTAGCCAGCAACTGCATCGGATAAATGCTCAACGGGTAGTTGCTCATGCGGAGTCGCATCAGAATGGTGCGCGACTGAGAAGCCGGAACGTCGATGGTAAAAACTTGTAAAGCCGAGAGAAAGGCCCGCTGTCCCGGTGCGATGTGCGTTCCCTGCTGCTGCCGGTGTACCACCGAATCCCCGGCGATGATGTAGACAAAGGCGCTGTCGAGGCCTGACGTAACCAGCGTCAGCGACTGGGCATTGGCCGTGGCGTTTTCGAGCGAAAACCGGAGCCAGCAGGTAGCATTGGTAATGCCGAAGTTGAGGTAGTCGTGCGGGTTGGGTGTGAAGACCTCCTGCCGTCGCACCGCTTCGAGGCCGAGTCGGGAGGTCGAATCCAGCCACCACCCCACGCGGGAAGTGAGGTCGAGCTGCCGGAATTGCGCACCCAACGTAATGACCGAGGGATCGTCGGCCGCCATAGCGGCATGGGTAGATACCCAAAGGCAGAGAATCAGAAGATTACGCTTCCAGCAAACCATTTTCATAGACGATACGGATCATGTCGGCGGTGTTCCTGGCGTCGAGTTTGCTAATGATGTTGTCGCGGTACTCATTTATGGTACCCGCTTTGATTTTCAGTTCCAGAGCGATGTCTTTGCTGGTAAAACCGTGGGAGAGCAGCGCAACGACCTCGCGCTCCCGCTTGGTAAGCCTGGCGAATGCGACAACGGGTTCGTGGGCGTTGTCGTCTTCGGCTTTTGATTGGCGCTGTATCTTCACCTGGCCCTGAAAGTAGCTTCCGCCGCCGTGCACCGTCACGATGGCCTCGTACAGTTCTTTGAAATTAGTGTTTTTCATCAGATACCCGTCGGCTCCTGAGCGCTCGGCCTGTTTGATGAATGAATAACCGTTGAGATTGGACAGGATGATCACCTTCATGCCTTTGTGACTTTGCCGCAGGTACTCCAACACCTCGAACCCCACCACTTTTGGCCTTCCGGCGGGTCGCAGGGGAATCTGAAGATCGAGGAGTACCAGGTCGAACGTATGAAGCGACAATTGATGGACAGCGTCGTCGCGGTTGCCGGCGATAGCTACCACTTCCAAATCACGGCAGAGCGAAAGCAGACGATCCAGGGCCTCCGCGATGAGGTGCTTGTCCTCCACCAGCAGTAGTCGGATGCGGGGTTGGGGTTCGATAGTCATAGGGTTTGGTCTTTAAAATGCATGAATTCTAAAACCAGGGCATTGCTACCCCGATTACCAAATCGGAGGTAGCAGCCGCCAAGTACGTTTCTGGTAGCTATGGTAACGATCGCCAAAAGCAGCCAGCATCGCCTTTTCCTCGGCGGCTACCCTGAATACGTATGCCAGCAGCAACAATGACGGCGCTACCACGGCAGCCACGGTACTACCCAGCAGCAGCGGCGTACCCGTGACGGTAAGCAGTCCGCCCGTGTAGCTGGGGTGCCGGAGCCATTTGTAGGGTCCGTCGGCCACGATGGGCTGATCACGACCCACACAGACGCTGGCCGTGAAGTACCTGCCCAAGGTGCGGATAGACCGGTACCTGAGGCTTCCTCCTGCCAAAATAAGCACCAGCCCCAGGCCGGTAGACAGGTTTAAAGATAGCTCGTGTCGGGGCTGGAAATAGGCCCATTCGGTCACCGCCAATCCTTGGCCCACCACGATAGCCACCATAATCCAGGCCGTGGTGTAGTGGTCTTGCGCGCGGCGACGGTGTATCTGCCGCCAGTCTATGGCGGGTTGGGTGAGCAGGGACCAAAATCCCGTGATTGCCAAAAACAGAATTTGAGGCGATGATAAAAGTGCGGGGGCTCCGGCCAACGGCAGCAGGAACATAATCGACGTAAGGGCGAGCGAGGCGAGAACTTTGGTCGTTTTCATCGGAGTATCGGTTTTGGTTGATACTCCGAAGTGGTAACTCAGCGGCCAAAGGTTATCACCACCTATCGGGTTTATTTGTCTTTTCTCACAAAAATAAAATCCCCTCCTTCGTTACCAGCTTCCCGGATCGAACCGTACTGGGGTACCTGCCGGGTGGGGCTGTTGTCGGTCACGGAGGTCTGCATCTGCGTGAAGAGCTCGGCGGCGCTCAGGTAGTCGCGGCGGTTGCTCACCAGGTACTGCAGCAGATACTTGGTAAACACACTCTGGTCGGGCACGATGGTACTGGCGGCGCTGGTAATCGCTTTGCGGCTTTTCAGGCGGGCGATCGCGCGGTAGCCATCGGCCTTGGGCGTCTCACGCGCGGCCAGGATCGCCCCACTGAAACAGGCATCCGAAACCACCAGTACATGGCGGCAGCTCAGCCGTTTCAGCTGATCCTTGATCTCCCGGTTGCTGAGCCACGATCGGCTGAAAGTGGGATCGAAGCGGGCATCGGCCGGCCACCAATAGCCTTGTTCGGCAGCTTTGTCTTCACTTCCGTGTCCTGCATAGAACACCAGCAGGTTGTCGTCTTCGGTCAGGGTTCTTACAAGTTCGTTCAGTGCGTTAATGATCTGGTCGCCGGTAGGGTCTGCCAGTAGCTTCACATTCTTTCTATCGAACGTGTAGTGCTCCGTAATTACGTTAGCGAGCCGGCGGGTGTCGGCGACCGGAAACCGGAGCGACTCGATGGGAAGGTCGTAGGCATTCACACCGATCAGCAGCGCGTGGTTCGTGCTGTTGAGCAGCGGATCGCCTTGTTCAGGTTCTTCCACTTCGGTCCCACGCGCGGGCTCGGGTACAGGCTGAGGCGGTACGATCGCTACGGCTACCCTGGGAGACCAGCTAAAATGAAACACCCAGTAGTTGACCTGCGTGGCGTCGCGGCCCAGGAAACTATCTACCTTTACATCGGTACGTTGGTAGACGTTGGTGAGCCGCCCGCCACTGGTGCGGGCGGCTCCCTGATTCGTAAAACCGTATTTCCTGGTCAGTTGCAGCGCCACATCGGTGGCATGGCTAGGGCTGTAAGTACTGTAGGTCAGGCTTCCGTCCGGGTGCAGGGTGGCGGTTTCTTCATACACCTTACCGAAGGCATCGGATTGCAGGCGCTGGTAGCGGGGACGAGGGTTGGTACCGTCTTGCAAGGCAAAATTGTTGGCCACCAATATTTTGGCGCGTTCGTCCAGGTCGGCTTTCTGTAATTCCAGCAGAAAGCCGAGACTGAACTGCTGGGCGTTGGCCACGATACCCGCCAGTAATAGTAACAACGTCAGGAATTGCTTCATCTCGATGATTATCAAGTGTTTCAATGCTCCTCGACCCTGCCCGTTAGCGACGGTAAATATGGTACAAAAAACCGATAGTACCATACGGTCCCTGCAAACCGAAGAGGTTGACCTCCGTCTGCCGGCTGTCGTTCACCCGGAAACTGACGTTACTGGCGCTGATGTCTTCCCGCCCTTTTACGTTGTTATTTTCGTTATCCTGTCCTTTGAATATCAGCGACGATTTGGTGTTGAAACTGTACGCGTAGCCTCCCGACAACCGTAAGCTCATACCCTCGTTCAGATCCAGGTCGTAAGAAAGCTGCGGGGTAAGGGCAGCGAAGTAGTTGCGGAACTTGATCCTGACTTTCTGACTGTAAAAACGGCTGTCGTTGACCTGAATGAACACATCGTTCTGCACCAGGTTGCCCATTTTCAGGAAAGCGCTGCCGAGCGTGACGTCGAGATTGGCCGAAAAACGGCCTTTTTTACCAAACCCCTTCCCTACCCCGAACAAAAAACCGCTGAACCCCGCCTGACTGCTGCGCGCAAACTGGTACTGCGCCCGGAGCATCACGAACTTATCGGTGGCCAGGTCGAAGCCGATCTGCCCGCCGGGGGCCAGGGTGGCCTCTTTCAGGTTTCTGACGCTGGTCAGGTTATCCTTGGAAGGCGACTCGTCCACGTAGGCAAAGTCGATGCGGGCCTGGTCGACGGTCAGGGGCATCACCCCGGCATTGGCCATTAGCGACCAGCGCCCTACTTTCGGAAATTTAGTGATAAACCACTCGCCCACGCGCTCGGTCAAGCCCGGCCCCTCGGGTGGTCCGACCGTACCTGACTCATCGGGCGTGACGGGGTCATTCGGGCTGGTCACGACTGTCGGGCCGGTGGGCATACCGACCGGGCGCTGGGTGCCGTCGGGGTACTCGATGTAGTCCACGCTGGCGGCCGGGATCCGCACGAGGGGCGCGTTTTCGTTCTCGCGGTAGCTGACCGTCTGGTTGTCGTTGCTGGTCACGACGTAGTTGGCCGGGAATCGCCGCCCGTCTTTGGTCACGACGTAGTACACATCGTCGGTCAGGCCCAGCACTTTCAGCTCCACCCGGCGGTTGGCCGCGCGCCCGGCGTCGGTGGTGTTGGGTGCAATCGGGTTTTTCTCGCCGTAGCCCACGGTTTTCAGGCGGCTTTCGGTGATCTGTCGCTTCTCGATCAAGTACTTGCGAATGGCGTTGGCGCGGGCCAGGGAGAGGCTGTTGTTGGCTCTATCGGTACCGACGTCATCGGTATAGCCCCCGATTTCCATCGTGATGGTGGGAGCTTTAGTCAGGAAAACCGCGATTGTATCCAGGTAGGGCAGATCGTTGGACGGTAGAATCGCTTTGCTGGTTTCAAAGTTGATGTTGCGCAGTCGAACCTTCCGATCCTTGACCGATCGGTTGTTTTCCAGATCGTCGATGACGGCGTCGAGCGCATCGGTAGAGGTATCGGCGGGTTGCTGAGCGAAAGCACCGATAGGAGATACTTGTCAAGATCAGGAGGGAGAGAAAAAGCTTTTTCATTGAACGAAGGGGTTTCGAGTGGTGATTGAAATTGAGAAAGTTGCGCCGGTCGGGTATAGTGTCCGACCATATGCTTCGAGGATTTTACAGGGGATTATTGAAGTATGCTATTCATGGTGCCAACGGAATATTCGGAACAGCCTCGGTAGACACCTAGCCGGTAGCTTCCCACTTTTCGGACAGCTTGTCGTTATCGAACCAGATCCGGCCTGTGTTGACAGGAATCAATTTCGCGCCTGATCCCTCGGCTTCGCTCTTTTTGGTAATGTAAAGGGTATACTGAAAATTGGCGATTCCGTTGGCAGTTAATTTCACCGGAAATAACAACCAGTCTGGTGTAATCGACTGAATTAGCACGCCCCTCGACCTGAGCAAAAATGGTGAACTTGTTGCCTGTGCCGGCTACGAAAGAACCTACCCCCGCGCCCGAATCGGTACCCCCTTCCGACTTGTACTCTATCTGTACTTTGCTTTTGTCGGCACTCTGTCCGGTAAATTTATACAGTTGGGGACTGATTATTCTTCCCTTTTCATAGCTGTCTTCGGGAGCGTAGGGGCTGAGCAGTTCGAAGGGGTCGGCCCGGTATATGCCTTCGACGGAGGGAGGCTGCTGGCCTTCGTTGATCGTCATGCCCTTGACCCGTAGATCGTCTACCAAAGACTGGGGTACGATTTTCTGGATCTCGACTGAGAACCCCTCGGTAGTAGGATCGACTTTGTTTTTCTTGCAGCCGCTGACCAGGATGAAGGCAAGCATGAGTGCCGCGAGCGGTAATAGGTTCGTTTTCATAAGGTGGTTTGTTTTAGAGTTAATTGAAAAAATCAGAATCCCGGGTACGGTAAGAGGTCGTTACGAAAGGGCGAAAGGTTATCATGCGACCGGAAGAAAATCCTACTGACTGGCGTCAGCTGACCCTAATCGTTGTAATCGGGGGAGTTTTAGGGTCCGTCGATCATGCTGGCAGCCTTGCGCAAGCGCCTGACGGAAACCTGTATACGTCGGTTGGTCGTAAGGGTACAGACCCGGCGCTGCCGGTCGAGGTAGCGGACAAAATGCCGGTTGACGATATAAGAGCGGTGTACCCTGACAAACCCGTCCGGCAGTTGCTTTTCGTGCAGACCGAGGGTCTTGGAAGAAAGCACCCGCCGCCCGTCGGCCAGTTCGAAAAAGGTATAGTTGCGGGTGGATCGCAGCAGTACCACCTCCGAGTAAGGAATGGACTCTTTGCGGTCGCGCACCCAAAGACGGACGGACGGCGTACCAGGCAGGAGCGGGGAGCATATCATGGGTTGGTTGGGTAGAAGATGGGTGTTTACTTTGGCAATACCTGCCATTCACAGCCCCAAATCTCCGCCAACCATCAGGCGGCTACAACCCCCATAAATAGGGGGTTACCCCTTAGCCCCGGACGCCACAGGCGTCGATTGCGGCTCGGTTCGGTGCGCGTGTCTTGCCGTTTTCCGCTGAACATAATGCCTGAGCGCAGCCAGCCACTCGCGCCCAAACACCCCCAGCGAACGCCATAAAAATTCGTTCCGGTAGCCGTAGTACTCCTGCATCAGCACTTTCTTGCCCGCGTGGATTGTCTCCACAGCTACCAGCAAATGAGGCATCGACTGCATTTGGTAAGCTGCCACCCTGGGAAGGATCGAGCCGCCCAGCAGCACGGCCTTATCCGACCGATACGCCTCCTGTACCACCTTTCGGTACACTTGCTGCCGATCGAGCGGGGGCAGGCGATCGAGAAAAATACAGCAGGTTTCCAGGATGTCGGTCGCCGCTACGCCCATCCTGGCGAGCAGGGCCGGGCGGTCGCAGTCGGCGGGTAGGGCGTGCAGGTAGCGCAGCATACCATTGCCATTTTGGACGTAGCCCGCCAGCCATTTTTCGGGCCGGGCAGCGTAGTAAAAAATCCGAACGTGCGAAACGCGCAGGTAGTCGAGCTCAACCGCAAAGCCGGACTTGGCTTGGTAGAGCGCGGCGTAGCGCGTCAGATCTTGATCGGAGGTGAGTTTTCGGGTGCTTAACATGACGAAGCGGGTTTGAGTGGAAGAATAGACTTTCACTCAGATGTGGTAATTCGTCACGAAAAGGTTATCAGTGCAACAAAGATATTTTTACTTTGGCACGATCCGAAAAGCGTACGACTGGACGGATACCTGACTCATATCGAGCACTTTGGGAGACTGACCCCGAAAGGTACTTCGAAAAAAAAGATTCAGCGGATGCCCCGAGGGTACCTGTCCACGTGTCCCCAGCATACTGCTCAGGTCCATGAACTCGGACGTCAGAAAAAGCTTGTACATCTCCGGGCCAAAGGGCGGGCTTACCCTCAAAGGCACGGAGCGGGTCTGGTGCGGAGCCAGCCGAAACTCGGCAAACCCCCGGTCCGCATCGGGCAGCACCACGCCCATGCCACCATCGGGCTGAATGTCGGCAATCGCCACGAACAGCGGCTGGTCGCCGGGGTTGGTCAGTACCAGCGTAGCTGCAGTACCTACTTTGATTTGTGGCAACGTAGCGGCGGGTTGATCGCTTTGCTCGATTCGTACCTCCACCCGACCGAAGCCGCTATCGAAGTCCAGGCCCCGCAGTAATTCGGCTCGCGCCAGCGCCAGCAGCCGTTCGGTGAGGTCGAGGTCGTTGCGGTCGGTGTACCGCAGGCTGTCGAGTACGATTTGGGTGTCGACGCGACGGATCTGCAAAAAGTCGCCGCGATGGGTTAGTTCGTAGGTAGCATCGGGGGCAGCACTCAGCCCCAAGAGCGGGTAAGTCGCGATACGTGACTTCAACCGGGCTGAAAGGTCGTCGTCGAGCCCTGCCACTACAATCCCGATGGTAGTTTTTCCGTAAGCACGGGCCGTTTCGACCGCCCACAGCGTACGCAGGGTCGTTAGCGGTATGTCCCGCTCCAGCACCACTGTTGCGCCGAACGCATCGGCACTCACGACGCGCCCCGTCACGACGGCGGCGGTCGTGTCGCCCCGAGGGGTACCCGGGGGCAGGAAATGGTAGACAGCGTCGACAAAGACACCCGCGAGCTCGCCCGTGGCCAGCCGTACCCGACGGCAGTAGTCTACCGACTTCTCATACAATGCCTCGAAACCCGTAGCTTGTTTTAACAACACCCCAGCGAAAACGAGTTTGGAAGCATCGCCCTCGATGGTGGGTGTTTGATAGGGTGCTTTGTGGGACAGGACGTTCGTGATATTTCTGAAAAGGTTTTCGTAAGAATCATGGGTTCTGAGTCTGTCTACACCTTCACAAAAGCCATAGGACAAGGCTCCGAACGGCGTCCCGGCCTCGTCCTTCACCTCGTAATTCTGCTGGCTGGCGGCGGCACCCGTCAATAGTACGAAGGCAGCACCCACGCCCCGCGTTCCAAAATCACCGTCGTCGAAGCCCGACCCATCGGCTTCGGCTTCGAAAGAACCGGGCGGCGCAATCGGCTCCGCCCCACCCCGCAGCCGGGCCTGGGCGCCGGTGCGTGCACCGGTACCGGCATGGCAACAGTCGAGCAGCAGCAGTAGCTGACCCCGGTCACCGAGCCTGGCCTTCATTTGCTGGACGAAAGCGCCGATCTCGTCGTCGAGGATGTGGCGTTCGCCCCGGTACTTTTGGTAGTCGGCCCCGCGTGGGGCATCATAGGCCACCAGGGCTTCGTCCAGCCCGTCGGCTTCGTCGTGGCTCCAGTCGTGGAGCTGCTGGCCGTGTCCCGAGAAAGCCACTACTACCACATCGCCTTCATGGGTAGTGGCCACAAGGGCTCGCAAGGCACGGCGAATTTTGGCCGCCGTAGCTTCGGCATCGGCCAGCGTAGCGATGCGGCCAAATCCCTGGCTTCGAAGCGTTTTGGTGAGCAGTCGTTCGTCGTTATGAGCGCTGAGCGCGGGCCAGCCACTACCGAGCGGATAATCCGCCACCATAATCAGCAGTGCGTGCCGCTCGGACGCCCGGGCTACGGAAAGCGAGAGGGAAAGCAAGAGTATGAGCGACAGAATCCAGCGTGGGAGAATCATCAGTGTGGCAGGCTACCTTGTGGTGAAGTTCAATCGTCCGTAAGTCGCCGCAAAATTTCGGCGGCCGACGACGCATAGGGGTGTTCAGGATCGTCTTGCGCCCCGATGGCCCGAAAAGTTTGTCGTGCCTTGGCTTCGTTACCAGCCTTGAGGTACGATAGGCCCAAGTACCAGACTGCCTTGCGACGTATACCCACCTCCGTTGACTCCCGAGCGAGAGTAAAATCCTCGGCGGCCAGCAAAGGCTGGCCCAGCGCCAGTCGGTTGAGGCCGGCGAAATAAGCCCGGCAGCGGGTGAGGTCTTCGGATGCGTTGGCGGCAGACGCCAGCGCTTTTTTGTAGTCGCCCCGTGCATACAACGGGAAGGCGGGAAGATCTTGCGGACAGCCACCGCGCGCGCCCGATTCAGGCTGGTAGAATTCGTTAAAGGCCACCTCGGAGGTCGACTTGAATACGTCGGTTGCGTAGTAGGTAATGCTCAATGCCACGCCCACAAAGGCCGCGGCCACCGCCACCGCCGACCAGAGCGACCGGCTTACCGGCCGCGACGTGTTCTTCTCACCTTTTTGGTAGGCGATTTGAGCTTGCTTCAGTTTTTCTTTAGTTCTGAGCAAATCCAACGCGTCGTAGAGGCGACGCTGCACCGAAAGTTCGGCCGCCAACTCGGGCTCGGCGGCCAGTCGGGCTTCAAAGCGCCGCAGTTTCGCTTCGCTCATGCGCCCGGCCAGGTAGTCGTCCATCTGCCGGGATAGTTCTTCTGATAGTTCCATAATGTTATGTTTACTTTTAGCGTAATTGGCGCAGTATTTCGCGTAGTCTGTTGATGATGCGGTGGCGATTGGCTTTCAGGGCTTCGGCACTTTGACCCGTCAGCTTTGCGATCTCGTCGTACGACTTTCCTTCAATATAGTAGAGCTGAACGAAGGTCCTCTGTTTCTCGGGCAAGGCAGCAATAGCCTCGTGCAGTAGCTGGGCATCTTCTATCGCGTCAAGCAGGTCGCGCAGGTCTTCGGAATCGTGGGGGAGTGATTCACTCGTAAAATCTGTCACCAGTTCACCAGCGCTTTTGACTCGAAAGCGGCTATACCAGGTATTGGTCACGATCTTGATCAGGTAAGGCCCAAAGGCATCCTGGTGGAGGACGAGCGCTTTGTCTTTGCGGCGCATTTTCACCAAAATAGCCGCCATTGCATCCTGAAAAACATCGTCGGCAACTGCTTCACTTCCTCCATTTCCCAGGACAAATGCTCGAGCCTTAGCATAATAAAGCACGTAGAAACAGTGGTAGACGGCATTTTCCGTACCATAGGCCGACTTCCGAAGGGCCGCTACGATGTTACCGTAGGACTCGTACTGCTGGCAGTTTTGGCGGGTGCGGGCCTTGCCCCAAAACGGGAGGATATAAGACATAAGGTGGTGGAAGGATTGGTTGGACTCGGGCAAAGTAATGCTTTGTCAATAGAGGTAACCCACCAGAACGGAAAAGTTATCGTAACCGGCGCTTTTTGTTATCAAGCGTCGCTTTTGCTGCCCGACCTACCCTTTTTCGGTTCGGCGTGATAACCTTTTGCCGGGTTGGAACCACTCATTGGGGAGTACCCCGGCGAACGCTCAAGCGGCTACCCCCGATTTTTACGGGTTGAACCCCGGCCTTGGCGGCCGCAACTTTGGGGCAAAAATCAAGAAATCCTTTTCATCCTCTTTCACACTAAAACCCAATTCCTCATGAAAAATGCTTTCCTCTTCGTTCTTGTGGCTTTTTTGCTCTCCGGCTACGAACTCCACGCCCAGAAATTCCTCCCTTCGATGGAACGCTTCTCGGGCAGCAAACCCGGCTACTTGGTCCTGCAAACCGGCGAACGAGTCGACTTGACGGTCAGACGGTTGAAACGCAAGAAGGGCGGCATCCGGTGGATCAAGGGCCGGACGCTCGAAGGAGACAAATTCAAGTACAGGGCCACCGACCTTAAAGAACTGGCTATGGCTCCGACCAACCTATCCAAGTTCAACGCCACGATGGAGGTCACGGAAACAGCTCTAGCCGCCACCAGAACCGACCTCGAAGGACTGAACCGCGGATTGGTGTACCACTACCCCGAATACGCCAAAAAGAACCGCAAGAAGATGTCGATGATGCAATTACTCAACCCAGATTTCTGCGGTAAGGTCCGCGTGTACGACGATGCCGGGGCGGGCGAAACGCGGGGCATCGCCGTGCAGGGGATGAATGTGACGGGGGGGATCAAGAAGGCCTATTACGTGAAGCACGAGGGCAAGCTGGCGCATATCAAAAAAGGCCAATACCGGAAGCTATTCAAGCAATACTTCGGCGATTGCCCCGAACTGCTGGCCGCGTACCCCAAGCCCGCCTGGCGCGACTTTGCCGAGCACCTGCACGCCTATGAACAGAGATGTGCTGCAGCTGATAAGAAGGCAGTGAGCCGCCTGGACGACTAAGGTGTAGGCCTTGCTTTTCGAATCCTCTTTTTCACCACTCAAAAAATTTTACAAAATGAAAAACAACTTCCTGATACTCATCTTCCTGACCGCGGGCCTGCTGGCTGGCTGCACCAAGAAAGTACCACCCCTCAGCGAACGCATCGCCAAAGTATGGATCGCGCAGACGGTCGAGGAAGGCAGCAGCACGGTGTACACCCGGGGCGGCGCTTCCAATGTCAGGGCGGGCTACGCCAACTTCAAGCTGGACCTCAGCAGCAGCACCGCCGCCCTCACCGAGCTCGACAACAACACTTTCCGGGGCCAGTGGGAACTGGAAGGCGACGGCAAGCTCATCCTGAAAAACCTGAACCCCCAGCCTTCCGGTACCAGCGGTACCAGCGGTACCATCGAGTACAACATCGTGAGTACCGAGGAGGGCCAGCTGAATCTTAGCCGCACCACCACCAGCGTCAAGACGGGCGGCACACTCAACAAGTACTTCCTCATCAACCCTTAGTCCCTCAGATCATGAAAAAAATATGCTACATCTTGCTCATTTTGGGCCTGGCCCTGACCGACGCCACCGCTCAGGTAAACGAGTCGGAACCTAACAACTCCTTTCTGACCGCTAACGCGATCGCGCTGGGCGTGGAGATGAAGGGCACCATCAACCCGAAAAACGACGACGACTATTACAAGGTGACGCTGACCAAGCCGGGCGTACTGCGGGTATCGGTAGAGAACGTGGCGGCGGAGATTCAGCCGGTCATTCAAATCTATGACGCGGCCAGCAACAGGCTTGATATCGAGGTCTTGGGTAAAGGCAAGAATAACTACGCCGAGAAGACCGTCTGCGGAGCCGGAACCTATTTTGTACTCATCAACAGCAATAGTTCCAGCCACGTCAGCACCACGCCTTATTCACTCAAAGTGATTTTGGACGAAACCGACCAGTACGAGTGTAATAACTCTTTTGTGGACGCCAAAGAATTCAAAGACGGCGAAACCAAGAAAATAACCATTGCCGACGAGCGGGATGTCGACTACTTTAAGTTCAAACCTACCCGCACTGGGGTACTGCGGATTTCACTCGAAAACGTTCCCGCCGAAATCGCCCCCCGGATTGAAATATTCAACAGTGCCAATCAGCGAATAGAAATCGACGCCGTCAGCTACGGAAAAAATATCTATTCCGACGCCACGCTATGCAGTACCGAGACGTACTATTTTGCCATTTACAGCAACAGCAGTGGTGACAAGTCCCCCAAGGCGATGGATTTGAAGGCCGTGCTGGATGTAGCTGATGTGTTCGAGTGTAATAATACCTTTACTGAGGCCAAGGAAATTCAAAGTGGAGTAAAGAACAAAATAGCGATCGGTGACGAGCGGGATGCTGACTATTTTAAGATCGACGTCACGAAGCCCGGTGTGATTCAAGTATCGGCGGAGAACGTTCCTGCGGCCCTGGCAATCAGATTGCGAATTTACAATGCAGCCAATCAGGAGATCGAGGGCACCAACGCCTCCTATGCTGCCAATGCCTACGTCGATCAGATCGTTTGTGATCCGGGGCATCTACTACGTGGTAGCGTACTCCAACAGCAGCTCCGACAAAAGTGCTACGCCCTTCGACTTTATAGTAACGCTCAATACCTCCGACGTCTACGAGTGCAACAACTCCTTCGTGGACGCCAAGACCATCGAGGTCGACAAGCCGATCATGGCCGCGCTCAACGACGAAGAAGATGTGGACTATTTCAAATTCAGCCTCGCCAGTAAAACCACCCTCAACATCCGCATCCCCACGCCGCCCACGGATCTGAACCCGGTCGTGACGGTGTACAACGCCACCCAGCAGTACGTTTCGGGCCGCACGGGTAGCAGCAACCAGACGGTTGCGCTCAATAAATTGGCTCTAGAAGCGGGGGACTATTACGTTAAGGTGAGCCGCAACTTTTATTACTCGCGCGAGCTCTATACCCTTTCGGTGGCTCGCGACACCCTGCTGCCGCCGGTACTATCGGCCAATAAGCTGGCGACCTGCCCCGGCGGGGAGGTACTGCTGCGCGCCGCCGAATGTACGGGTGTAGTGAAGTGGTCGACGGACCAAACAGGACTAAGCATCACCGTGAAGCCTACCGCCAATACCTCTTACACGGCAGTATGTGAGGATGGTGGCCGCACGAGCGCGGCCTCGAAGCCACTGGCCATCACGATGCTGGCGATTCCGGTGGCCACGGCTTCGGCTTCCAACAGCGGTATCTACTACGAATCCCAGACCATCGAACTGACGGGCGGCGGTGGTACTTCCTACGCCTGGACGGGGCCAAACAACTACCGCTCCTTCGCGCAGTCGCCCCGCATTGCCAACGCCCTGGCCGGCATGACCGGCGACTACGTGCTGACGGTCACCAACGGCGACGGTTGCAAGGCCAGCGCGACTACCGCCGTGCGGGTGGATTTCCTGACGAGCACAGAGCCCGTCATCGCCAACTCATCGGCCACCGCGGTGTTTCCCAACCCATCCAACGGACTGTTCAAGGTCAGAGTTGGGGAAGCCTTCTTGCTGAACGAGGCGGTGGAGATCGAAGCGTTCGATATTTTGGGCCGTTCCGTGAGCAGCCAGCAATCGATGGTGAGGACTAAGGGCCAAACCGAGACCATCGACCTGCGGGGTCAGGCCAACGGTATGTACTTTCTGCGGCTGCATTCCGAGAGAGCGAAAGCGACTTTTTCAATTTTGAAAAGATAGCCCCCAACCTGATATGAAAAAGCTACTCATCATTTTATTATTAACCTGTTGCTCCACTGCCTACGCCCAATTTAAGATCGGCGACCTGGTGAAAGTCGGGAAGGATCTGATGGGCGGTAGCGGGGGACTGACCGACTGGCTCGACAACCAACCGATTACGACAAGCTTCCGCAACGCCGAGAAGGCCTACGTGCTGCCCGACGACTTCGGGAACGACCTGTTGCCGCAGGCCATGCACCGCCAACCCCGCACCGACGACTGGGGCTACCGGCTTGGGCCGGGCTTCTACGAACTGCGCGCCCGCAGCTTTTGCCTCCGGGCGGGTACCCACGCGCCCGGCGATGGCGACGGCTACCTCTACGCCCCGCTGGCCGGGCGGCAGTCCGACATCGTGGCGCACATCCTCAAAAAGATGGAGCAGAAGCCGCAGATTTCGCAGGCCAATGTGCAGTACCTGCTGTGGGCGCTAATCGCCGGGGCCAATTTTCGGCGGATGCACGGTAGTGTGAAGTCGACGGCCTACGCGCTGATGAAGCCCGGCCACATGCTCCGCGTCAATAAAGGAGTCATCTTGGTTTCGGCCATGATGCTCACCAACACCAGCATTCCGCCGCAGTACTTCCAGGTAATGGAAGCCGAGGACAAGATGCGCCGGGCCTTTGCCCGCGCGGGCGGCAAGCTCGAAAACCTGGAGTCGATGGCCATGCGGGTGGGGTCAGCCATTATCGACAACCCTGACTACAAGCGCGGCCGCTGGGCCATGCACCCCGACGGCTACTACGTGCGCTACTTTCCCCAGGGGTATGCCCGCACCCGCATCCAGGTCTACGTACCCGACGATCTGCCGGAAGTAGAATTCGACGCCACCGACGACGTGGCGGCTCCCGCCAATACCGGGGCGCAACGCCTGGGCCTCTCGAATATGCCCTACGACACGACGGGCGGCTGGGCCACGACCAACCCTATGATCGTAGCGCAAGTACCCCCGCCAGTTGCCCAGCCAACCCCGCAGCAACCGGAGCCCACGCCCGAACCCGTACCTGCTCCGGCCCCTACCCCACCACGGGTGGTGTACCAGGACATATGCGTCGTGGTACTCAACGACCAGACCGACGCCCGACTGGCCGGAGCCACCTCGGCCTACGGCGAGGGGCAATTCGTCACCGACCAGACGGGTACCTTCGCGCTCCGGCAGCTACCTGTGGGCCAGCGTGCCACCGTGACCGTCGAGGCCGAAGGCTTCACGCCCCGCACCGTCGAATTCACCGCAGTGGAGCAGCGGCTTTGTCAGTCATTGGAAGTCAGGCTTACGCCCCTGCCGCGCCCCGTGGCGGCTACCCCACCCGCCCCGCCCGCAGTGGAGCTTAACGGGGCGGCCGTCCGGGCGGGCGACCGGATCGTGCTACAGGCTATTCAGTTCGAGCAAACAAAGCACGACTTGCTACCTGACGGCCGCGACGAACTCGACAAACTAGTCGCCTGGTTGAGCCGCTACCCCAACACCATCATTCGACTGGAAGGCCATACCTCCAACGAGGGAAACGCCACCAAGAACGTCGAACTCTCGCGCCAGCGGGTGGAAGCATGCCAGCAGTACCTGATCCGAAACGGCGTGGCCAAAAACCGCGTCAAGACGGTCGGCTACGGGCAGTCGCGCCCGATGGTCGCCAACGACACCGACGAAAACCGCGCCCGCAACCGGCGGGTGGAGTTGTTTGTGGAGAAGTTGTGAAAAGTGAAGGATCGGCGTTTGGCGGGGTACTCGGGTAGCAGTCCTCACGCCCCCCTATTTCTTGGGGTTGAAGCCCGGCGGCAGGGTGCCGAACTTTGGCACCTGATTCCGTCCGGTCGCTCACTCATTTTATCGCCCCAATCGGGGCCATTCAATTTTTTAACAAAACCCAACCAGAAAATGAAAAACAAAGCAAAGTTTTTCCTCTCCTCGCTCATCCTGCTATTGCTTGCCTACAATGCGAGGGCCCAAACCCCTAAGATGGGACTCTACGCGGGCTTCAATTCGGCCAATGTCAATTTCCGATCCGACTTCGTAAGCCTTACCGGGAGTAGTATGCTGGGTATTCAGCTAGGGGCAGCGCTGGAATATCCCGTCAGCGAGCAGATCAGCGTACTGGTCTTGCCTGGTTTTGTGGGCAAGGGCACCGACGTGCTCGATTCCAAGGTCCGATTCACGTATCTCAACGTCCCCGGCTACCTCACCTACAACTACGGGGTTGGGCCCGGAAAAGCGTTCGGCGGTGCCGGGCTGTATCTGGGCTTCGCTTTGTCAGGAAAGATCGACGGCGAGAAGATCAACTTTTCCGAGGATGAGTTTAACCGCCTGGATTACGGTGCCAGTATCATCGCGGGTTACGAGCTCGCCGAGCCAAGCCTCAAATTCATGCTGACGGTATCTCCCGGAATAGCCAATCTGTCGCAGGACCCGGATATAGAATGGAAAAATACTTCCTTCGGAGTAGGTGTAGCTTATATGCTCAGAAGATAAGCGCTCTGGAACCATACGGCGTACCACCGAGGGTACGCCGCAACAGTATAACATTACCCTTGCAACTACCATGAGACAGCAAACCCAAATCCTCCGCCTTCTCTCTATCCTTCTGCTCTTCATATCAAGCCTGGCCATCGTCATATCCTGCCAGAAAGACGACCCCACGTCGCCCCTCAGCACCGAAAAGATCATTTCGGGCTTTGTCCTTCGATGGTGTCGTACAGGGAGCCACGGTCAGCATCAGCGGTAAGAACATCACTGCATCGCCGTGCCGTTTAACACGGACATCACGGCCCTGGCCCCCACCATCACGCTACCGCCGGGGGCCAGCGTGTCGCCAGCCTCGGGCGAGAAGAAGGACTTTACTAATCCCGTAACCTACACCGTGACCGCCGAGGATGGCACCAAGCAGACCTACACCGTGACAGTGACCAAGGGGCCAGCCCCCAAAAGTACCGCCAAGGAAATCAAAAGCTTCGTTTTCAAGGCATTCACGCCGACCATATCCGCCACCATCGACTCCACCGCCAAGACCATCACCGCCACGCTGCCCGCCACCGCCGACCTGACCAAACTCACCCCGGAAATTGCGTTCTCGGCCAAGGCGAGCGTCTCGCCCGCTTCGGGCGTAGTGCAGGATTTCTCTAAGGACGTGACCTATACTGTCACGGCGGAGGATGGGAGTACGAAGGCGTTTGTGGTTTCGGTGAAGAAGGAGGCGGTAGTGGCAATTAAACTCTTACCGCGCAATATTATTGACACACTGCGGGGGTTAGGAGTGGACATCATTGAAGCTGGCAGACCGATCAAGGTTGAGGGGATTTACGAGGTGAAACCTGCCATTCTGCTTGGCAGTAATGTAGCCGATGAGGAAATTGGAGGCGAATTTGAGCCACTCCGTTTACATTTTTACGACCAGAGTAGCAGCGACCAAAGCCTGAAAATTAGGATAAAAAATGGAGAAACGACGGGAAGCGGCATTGGTGGCTTCATTACAGGTGAAAGCGATAAGTTTACTGCCTTTTTTGAGACAACGGTATTGGATGGGGTGGCTAGTGCCAAATCGTTTGTTGTGATTTCAGGTCAGTGGAGTAGTAATGGCATACGTAATATAAAGTTTGGATTGTACTTAAGTGAGAAGAACGACCCTAATGGTGACTTTGCAGCTATAGGAACCTCGCGTGTCTTTAAAGACGGAGACGGACTATCAAATATCGTAAACTCCTTGCGAATCCAGGCAGACGAAGTAAAGTTACCAATGGCTTCTATTCAGCTAAAATCGGTATTTACAAAGTAGTTGAGGCAAAGGCCTACATTTTTTTCTCGTTATTCGGAATGTCATATTTCGCTGTGCGTGGTCTTCCGAAGGGAGACTGCGTACTAAAAATATCGGGCCGTCTGTGACGGCTCGCGTTGCAAACTTTCTCGGCCGTCGCTCGGCCATGCCGAGCGTCTGCTATCTCGTAGCCCTCTGGGCGGTCACCTAAAAATGCGCTGTACAAGGAGACAACTATCCCACTGCTGCAATGCACAGTCTCTTCCATCCCTGCTTTTCCCTATCTTTGCCCCTCAAAACGCGCCCACCGGGCCATTCAGGACAGCAAAGCATGATGATTTCCAAGACCTACTCGCCCCAGGAAATAGAGGATAAGTGGTACCGATACTGGATCGAAAACCGCTATTTCAATTCCCAACCTAATCCCGACAAGGAGCCCTACACCATCGTGATTCCGCCGCCTAACGTGACGGGCGTGCTGCACATGGGCCACATGCTCAACAACACGATTCAGGATATTCTGGTTAGGAAAGCCCGTATGGAGGGCAAGGAGGCCTGTTGGGTAGCCGGCACCGACCACGCGTCCATCGCGACCGAGGCTAAGGTAGTAGCGATGCTCAAGGAGCGCGGCATCGAGAAGCGCGATCTGAGCCGCGATGAGTTTTTGGAATATTGCTGGGAGTGGACGCACAAGTACGGCGGGATTATTCTGCAACAACTCCGCAAGCTGGGCGCGTCCTGTGATTGGGACCGCACCCGCTTCACTATGGAACCGAACCTCTACGATTCGGTGATCGACGTGTTCATCGACCTCTACGGAAAAGGCGACATCTACCGCGGCCACCGTATGGTCAATTGGGACCCGCAGGCCCGCACCACGGTGTCGGACGAAGAGGTGATGATGAAGGAAGTACATCAAAAGCTGGTGTACCTGCGCTACGATCTCGAAGACGGCAGCGGCAGCGTGACCATCGCCACCACGCGGCCCGAAACCATTATGGCCGACGCCGCGATTTGCGTCAATCCCGACGATCCGCGCTACCAAAATCTGGTGGGTAAGAAGGCGATCATTCCGCTGATAAACCGCGCCATTCCGATCATCGCCGACGAGTATGTGGAAATGGAATTCGGGACGGGCTGCTTGAAAGTGACGCCCGCCCACGACACCAACGACTACGAATTGGGCAAGAAACACAACCTACCGATCATCGATCTGCTGGCCGAAGACGGTACCTTGAACGACAAGGCGCAAATTCTGGTCGGGGAAGACCGCTTCGTGGCCCGCAAAAAGATCACAAAAATGCTGGAAGCCGCCGGGAATTTGGTCAAGATAGAAGAGTACCAATCCAACGTCGGGCACTCGGAGCGCACCAACGCCGTAATCGAGCCGCGGCTGTCGGAGCAGTGGTTTTTGAAGATGGAGCGCCTAAGCAAGCCCGCGCTGGACAACGTGATGAATGATACCATCCAACTTATTCCGCCGAAATTCAAAAACACCTATCGCCACTGGATGGAGAATGTCCGCGACTGGAACATCAGCCGCCAATTGTGGTGGGGCCACCGGATTCCGGCTTTTTACCTCAACGACGGTACCATCATCGTCGCCAAAACCAAGCGCGAAGCCCTGCGCAAGGCCCAACTCGAACACCAGCTTTTTGCCCTCACCGAAGAGGATTTGCGGCAAGATGAGGACGTACTCGATACCTGGTTCTCGTCCTGGCTGTGGCCGATCAGCGTGTTCAATGGCATCAAGGAGCCCGACAATGCCGACATTAACTACTACTACCCCACTAACGACCTCGTCACGGCCCCGGAGATTCTGTTTTTCTGGGTGGCACGGATGATTATCGCGGGCTACGAGTACCGAAGGCAGTACCCGTTCAAGAATGTGTACCTCACGGGCATCGTGCGCGACAAGCAGGGCCGCAAGATGTCGAAGTCGCTGGGCAATTCGCCCGACCCGATCGAGCTCATCGAGCAGTACGGCGCCGACGGCGTGCGGACGGGAATGCTGTTCAGTTCGCCCGCCGGTAACGACTTGCCCTTCGACGAAAAACTGGTCGAGCAGGGCCGGAATTTTTGCAATAAAATCTGGAACGCGTTCCGTCTGACGGAAGGCTGGGAGGTATCTGAGGCGCTGCCCGCCGTCAACGATTTGGCGATTCGCTGGTTCGAGTCAAAGCTAAATCAAACGCTTGTACAGTTACACGATGACTTTACCAAATTCCGCATTTCCGACGCATTGGGTGCGGTGTACCGCCTGATCTGGAACGACTTCTGCTCGCAATACCTTGAAATGGTGAAGCCGGAGTATCAGCAACCTATCGACGCCACGACCTACCGCGCTACGCTGGACTTCTTCGACGTACTGATGCGATTGACGCATCCGTTCATGCCCTTTATCACGGAGGAAATTTGGCAAAATCTTTCTGAACGCGGCGAGAAGGAAACGATTTGCCTCGCGCCCTATCCACAACCCGGCGCGGTGGATACCGACTTGCTGGAAGATTTCGACCGCCTGATCGAGTTGGTCACGGCGCTGCGCAACTTACGTAATACCAAGAATCTCAGCCCAAAAACGGCTTTGCCGCTCGCCATCCGTACAGACTCGAAAGCGCGCTACGAAACGCTGGCCGACCTGATCCAAAAACTCGCGAACGTCTCAGAAATCACCTTCATCACCGACCAGGCCGACGGCATGTCGTTCCTGGTGCGCTCCGACGAATTTTTCGTGGACCTGGCTGGGGAAGTAGATACCGAAGCCGAGCGCGAAACGCTGCTGGCCGACCTGAAGTATACCGAAGGCTTCCTCAATTCAACCATGAAAAAACTCGCCAACGAGCGCTTCGTCCAAAACGCCAAAGGCGACATCGTGGAAAAGGAACGCCAAAAACAAGCCGACGCCGAGGCGAAAATCGTGACGATCAAGGAAGCACTGGCGCGGCTGGGGTAGTATGTGTAAAGGGTTGTATTCTACTTTTTTACGCTTTCATAAATAGGTAAAGCCCAGTCATTTATTTCTCCATACACTTTGCTAATGATGCCGTTCGAAACTCTAAACAGTAATTTAGCGGGTGTATTTTCTACTGAGTTGTCATAGACATAAAGCCTGTCTACGAAAGTAGCAGCGACACAGCAATTGCTAACCGATTTATAGTACCGAGATATAATCTTGGGGATTGGAACATCATGTCCTCCTTCCATGACCCGTTGTGCAACTCTACTTGCATTGATCGATGGATTATCTGTTCCTACAAAAAAAAGACGGATGAAATAACCTGCTCTTTTTGCCCTTTGTAGATAAAGTATTTTATCCGGTGCAGAGAACACCGTTTCAAAAATCAGGTTTTCACTATTTTTTAAACAGCTTTCCCGGCGTTCCGTAGCTATTTGAGCAGCCTTCAAAACCATCTCTGGTGAGTTCCAATTCCCCAACTCATCACGGGCTATAAAATCAGCGTTGATGTATGCGCAACCTTCTACCCATTCATGTCTCAGTATCTGAGATGTGGTAGTGGTTTTACCTGACCCGTTTGGCCCCGCAACGACCAAAAGCTTTGGTTTGATAACTTTCATGCTACTCCTGAATCTGGTGAAAACGCTCAAACGCCTCCTTGATTTGCTGCGCCTGTAAAGCCTTAAACTTTGCATCAGCTGCCGCCGCGCGCGCTTTCACGTCAATCAAAGCCGCTTCCATGAGTTCTTGGAGTTGCTCATCGGTGGGTTCTTCATCGGATAGGAATGAGTAGGGAGTGGGCATATTGTACTTTATAAAATGGCAAATAATTACTCATTGTTTTTCTATCTCATAGAGAAAAATAGTATTCCTTGATTTTCATTGACATCAATTTTCGTCGTAAAATCAGAAATTCAGGATAATCATCGACACCCATTTCTAAAATTCTCGGTGGTACACAATTCATTTCAAGGTTTTCGAGTAATTGCTGCTCGTTCGAAATACCACTTATGGGATTATCATTATCTAAAATTTGGGAACTAACAATCGCAAAATAGTCTCTAGGTGGTTTATTACTGACCTTGATATTTATCTCCGACTGCATATACACGTAGTTTGCAATCTGATTATACTTCCCTCTTTCCAACCCATTCTTCTTCAAATAGTCTTTGGGAAAGAGATGGTGAATATCTCCACGTAAAGAAATCAAGTCGCTCACTAAGATATCTCTTGACAGAAATCCTTTGTCGTTTCTACGCACTTGGGAGGCAAGAAAAACATGGAAGTAGGGACTACTTGCTACCGAAGTATCCAAACTCTGTGGCAGCGAAGCATTCCAAAACGCTTCTGAGAGTTCTCCTTCCTCTTTTTCAGTCAGATACTCGTCAAAAGGCCGTTGAGAAATTTGCTTGATGTCATAATCAAATAAACTTTCGGGTGAACCCGAGTAACGTCCGGTCAGAATCGAGTAGACAAACCAGCGCCTGACATAACTTTCTATCAATACTGAGTTTACTTCTATTTCTCTGAGTTTTAGATATACGATGTAAGCAAAGTTGATTGCATTTTGTGAACGAACAAGTTTTGGTGAAATAAAACCAGCCGACTTTATTACCATCAAAAACTTCTTAAAGTTAGCCTCGTTTATAAAATTATTTACACCTGTTTTCAGTCTCGAAAATGATTCCTTGGCGATGGTATCTTCAAAAGTTCGCGTTTCAAAGTTTCTGCCGGATAGTAAGCTGACCAGATCTGAAAGCCTCCCTCTACTGAATTGTGAGGTAAAAGCTACGCGTAGCAGGTCATTATAGTCCGGGTCATACAAATCTTCCCTTTCTGTTTTCAACCATTGTAATTTCTGAAAAAAATCAGATTTCACAAACTCTTGGTCGTTTTCGACAATATGGTTGTAAAACTCGGGGGCAATAGCCAAATGACAGAAATAGTCGATAGCCTTCCGAAGTTCGTTGCCTCCATATTCCGTATTCGAAGCAATTTTACTCATGGCAAAATCTGCCTGACTAAGAACTACTCCTTTTGAATTGATCCGTATGAAAATCTCGGTGACTGTCTCAATATCTAGGTCTGGCATTAATTCAATCATGCCGATTGGTTTCTTTACCATACCTATCAATCTTGAAAAAGCATTCTCAATCTGATCTTCGTCAAACTCAGGATTCAGCCTTGAATAGTTACCCACCAATCTTAGTAGGCTAATGTTGCCGGAAAAAGCATCAGAAATATCTGGAAGCCATGTCCTGTCTTTTAAAATGGCTGGGTTCTGTACTTCAAATCGCTCGTCAATTGGGTGAAACGCAATTTTTATCTTTATTCTCTGATACGTTTTGTTGACAACATACTGACTCAAGATGCCGGCAGTCAAAGCTGTAACCCTTTGTTGACCGTCGATCAAAATCTTTTTCCCCTCGCTTAAACTCCCGTCCTTTAACCTTATGTCTGGATTTCTCCAGGCAATCACGTACCCTATTGGATATCCCTGATATAGGCTGTCCATCAGATCCCTCACCTTTGAACTGTCCCAGACGAAAGGCCTCTGAATTTCAGGAATGGCAATTTCTCCTGACTTGACCCACGAAAGAAGTGTCTCGACAAGATGTTGATTTACAGAATATTTTTGCATTCAGAAACTGAGAGTCTAGGGGTGTAGGTAAAACAGTTGGCGTTACTAGATTTCATTTCTCACCGCCCCCGCCGCTTTTTCTTCGGCGCGGGAATCGAGCTTCCCGCCTTTTTCTTCTGACGCGTAGAACCCAAACTCTCCTGCTTACTGCGTGAAGACGAGGAACGTGACGACCGCGAAGACGACGACTTCGACGCCTCATTACGCCGGCTACGCGAGCTAGCGTCGGGGCTATCGGCCAGGAGGAGGTCCATGCTGCGGCGGGCGAGGTTGGTGTCTTTGACTTTTACTTTGACGCTGTCGCCGAAGGTGTAGATTTTCTTGCTGCGTTGCCCGATGAGGCGGTAGTTCTCCTTGTCGAGTTCGTAGTAGTCGCCGCTGAGGTCGGCCATGCGGATGAGGCCCTCGGAGGCTGTGGCGGTGATTTCGACGAATATTCCGAAGTCGGTGACGCCCGTGATGATGCCGTCGAACGTTTCGTCTTGGTCCATCGTGCTCATGTACTCGACCTGCTTGTATTTGATCGAGGCGCGCTCGGCTTCGGCGGCCATGCGCTCGCGCTCCGAAGAGTGCTTGCAGGCTTCCTCGTAGGGTGCTTCGGCGGGCGACTTGCCGCCGTCGATGTAGTGCTGGAGCAGGCGGTGGGCCATCACGTCGGGATAGCGGCGGATGGGCGAGGTGAAGTGCGAGTAGCGGCGGAAGGCCAGTCCGAAGTGGCCGAAATCGTCGGTGGTATAGCGCGCCTTCGACATGGTGCGCACGGCCAGCGATTCGATGAGGTTCTGCTCGGGTTTGCCCTCCACTTCTTCCAGCATGTGGTTCATGGATTTGGCGATTTCCTTCTCGTCGTCGACCACGACTTTGTAGCCCAGCTTGGACACGAAGGTCGCGAAGCTTTGCAGACGTTCGGCGTCGGGCGCCTCGTGGACGCGGTAGACCATCGTATTCTTGTTCTTGCCCTTGGACAGACCGTAGACGTACTCGGCCACGCGGCGGTTGGCCAGTAGCATGAACTCCTCGATGAGTTTGTTGGAATCCTTACGCTCTTTCTGGTAGATGCCCAGCGGCTTGCCGTTTTCGTCCAGCCGGAACTTCACTTCCACCGTCTCGAAGTTGATGGCTCCCTTTTTGAAACGCTCTTTGCGGAGTATTTTGGCCATATCGTTGAGCATCGTCAGTATTTCGGGGTAGTCGCCCGCGCCGGTTTCGATCACCTCCTGGGCTTGTTCGTAACTGAAACGGCGGTCGGAGTGAATGACCGTGCGGCCAAACCACTCGCCGACGAGCTTGCCGCGCGTGGTCATCTCGAAGACGGCCGAGAACGCCAGCCGGTCTTCGTTGGGCCGGAGTGAACACAGGCCGTTGGAAAGCTTTTCGGGCAGCATTGGCACGGTGCGGTCCACGAGGTACACCGACGTAGCGCGGCGATAAGCCTCCTTTTCCAGTTCGGTATCGGGCTGCACGTAGTAGCTCACGTCGGCGATGTGGATACCGACTTCGACGTTGCCGTTGTCGAGGTACTGCACCGACAATGCGTCGTCGAAGTCCTTGGCGTCGGCGGGGTCGATGGTGAAGGTAGCCGTTTGGCGCATATCGCGCCGCTTCTCAATTTCCTTCTGGGGAATCTTCTCGGGAATAGCCTCGGCCTCTTTCTCCACTTGCTTGGGAAACTCGATCGGTAACCCAAATTCGGCCAGAATAGCGTGCATCTCGGCGTCGTTTTCGCCCGCTTTTCCCAGTATGGTCACGACTTTTCCTTCCGCTTTGCGCGTACGGCTGGGCCACTGCTCGATGTGGACGATTACCTTGTCGTTATCAGTGGCGCCATTGAGGTCTTCGAGTTGAATGTGAATTGGATCGTACAACTTGCGATTGTCCGGCTCCACAAGGGCGTATTTGGGCCAGATTTCGATCACGCCCACCACATCGGGCTGACCGCGATCGATAACTTCCAGCACGCGGCCTTCGGTGCGGCTGCCGCTCGCGGCCCCGATTCCCGATGATAACTTCCAGTTTCACGGTGTCGAGATGCATGGCGCCATTAAGGTTGTCGCTATCGACGTAAATATCGTCGTCTTGTTCGTCCACGGCTACAAAACCGAAGTTCTTGTTGACGTGGTCGAGCTTGCCGACCAGTCCGCCCGCCTCGGCGATGTCGGCGGCGGCGCCGTAGGTACCGTCGGGGTGGTGCAGGATCTTGTCGTCGTTGTGAAGCTCATGCACGAGTTCGCCGACGAGTTGGCGGAGCTTCTTGTCGCTCGCGCCAAATTGGTCGTAGACATCCGCCAGGCGGAAGGTTTCTTCTTTGTTCAGTTCAAAAAATGTGGCGATGTCAGCTTTCAAGCCGTCCACGAAGGTAAGTAAGGTTCGGGGTGGCTTGTTGCCGCCGGAACGCTTTTCTTTAGGTTCTCTCTTAGATTGTTTGTTGGAGCGCATATAGTGGCTTTTGGCGGTCGGCTTTGACTCTCGGCTTCTTTTAATTCGAGTGCTCTGGCTTCGCCTTGTTGTTTCTTGGTTTGTGTTAAATTATTTTTTGAATGAAACACTTTTCGCCCGAATAATATGTCTGTGTCGAACGATTAAACAGTTAAACACATAAACATGAATCACTCCACCCGAATGATATTTTCGTCCGCTACGGTGGGTTGGCAGTGCAGACAGAGGTATAGTTGGGCCAGTACCACCACGTCTTCGCGGCAGTAGCGGCTGATTTTGGCGATGTCGTTTTGTTCATAAAAAGTAGGCGTGACCTGGTCGCCGCTCATTTCGTTTTTGCTGCTGGTGATGCCGAACACGGCAGCTAACAGGTCCAGACCGGTGTAATTCTTATAATCGCCGAATTTCCAGAGTTCCAGCGTATCCTGATGCAGAATCTCCCAAGGCTTCTTGCCGGCCAACTGCATGGCGCGGGGCAGCTCGATGCCGTTGATGAGCATCCGGCGGCATAAGTAAGGGAAGTCAAATTCCTTGCCATTGTGTGCGCACAGGATCAATTCATTAGCAGAAAACTTCTCGACCAGCGCCTTGAACTCTCGCAAAAGTGTCGTTTCGTCAGGATTTTCGAACGACCGGACCTTCAGAGCCAGTTCATCGTCGTCGTTCCAATAGAACATCCCGAAGGCGATAGACACCACGCGACCGAACTCGGAATAAATTGCGCCCTGCCCGTAGAACATTTCGGCGTTAGTCCGCGTGTCATCGGCCTTCCGCAACTTGTCCGCTTTCTTATTCCACAACGCCTGCATCCGCTCGTCGAGGTGTTCGTAGGCCGGATGCGAAGCCACTGTCTCGATGTCGAGAAAGAGCAGATTTCGGATACGGCGGCGGAATTCTTCGGACATAGTGGTCAA
Organism: uncultured Cytophagales bacterium; assembly: GCA_963803495.1. GTDB lineage: Bacteria > Bacteroidota > Bacteroidia > Cytophagales > Spirosomataceae > Persicitalea. Next base: position 2,748,157 of record CAWDMP010000002.1, on the reverse strand, counting down.
TTGGGAATGGGTGAATTTTGAATGTGAGAATGAGAGACAATTTGGAAATAGCGAATTAGGCATTGTCGACTTATTTAAACAAGCTCATTCTATCCCGACAGGCCCACTTCCATCAACCAATTAAACATGAAGCACCCCTTCCAGCCCCAAAACGTCGATCTTGACGAGGTGTTCGGGTACGATACTGTCGGGCACGAAGATAAACTTTTTATCGTAAACCTGTTTGCCGATGAAGTAACTGACCCAGTACTCGTTCGTCAGGGCGAATAACTCGGGCATGATCGGCTCCACGATCACGTTGTCGCCGGGTACTACCTCGGGGAAGAAGTGCCGGAGCGTGGAGGTCTTCTGCCCGTCGACGGTAGCGCTGCCGTAGCCCTTGGACGTCACGAAAACGTTGTCGATCGGCTCGTCGTTGCGATTGATCAGGACCACGTGCCACTCTTCGGCGTTGAGTTCGTTGATCTTGCGCACGATAGCGACTTGAATACCCTTTACAGGCAGGAAGGGGATGTCTTTTTTCATTTTTTAGAGCGACAAGTGGCATAGCCACAGAGCGACAAAGTAATTTTCTCCGGCTCAGATTAGGGTGCGGCAAGAATTGCAGCCCGAACATCTCCGCCAGATGCCCCTTTAATTTCTGCTCGACTTCCTGCATCCATATTTCCTGCCCTAATTCCTGCCGCATGGACGTGACGGCCTTGTCGTCGATACCACAAGGCACGATATTCTTGAAGTACCCAAGATCGGTGTTGACGTTGAGCGCAAACCCGTGCATCGTGACCCAGCGGCTGGCTTTGACGCCCAAAGCGCAAATCTTGCGGGGATTCTCCTGAGTTTTGTGGTCGAGCCAAACGCCCGTCAGGCCGTCGATACGTCCGGCTTCCAGCCCGTAGTCGGCCAGGGTGCGGATGATGGCTTCTTCGAGTGTCCGCATGTAGCGGTGGATGTCGGTGAAGAAATTATCCAGGTCCAGAATTGGGTACCCAACCAGTTGACCCGGTCCGTGGTAGGTGATGTCGCCGCCGCGGTTGATCTTGTAAAAGCTTGCTTCTACTTCTTGCAGGCCCTCACTCACTCAGCAGAAGATTTTCAAGCTTACCGCTTTTGCCCAACGTATAGACGTGCGGGTGTTCACAAAAAAGCAGGTGATTGGGCGTCGGACTTTGGATTTCGGGGGAAAGGCCACGGTTGGCGATTTTAACGGCCACGATTTCGGCGAAAAGCTTCTCCTGCCAATCCCAGGCTGTTTGGTAATCCATCAGGCCCAGATGCCGGAATTGGACTTGCTTATTGATGTTGGAATTCATTCATATTTTGGTACTTCAAAAACACAATCGGAAAGACTGAGGACCGCTTCCCGATTTGTTTCTGCCTGGAATAACAGTACTTTACCCCAAAAATGTTCAGATGGCAGCACACAACGATACCGGACACTGGGGCGAGGGGCGCGCGGCGGAGTTTCTGCAAAAAGCGGGCTACACGATCGTGGTCAAGAATTACCGGCACCGCCACGCCGAAATCGACCTGATCGCCAGGAAAGACAAACTCCTGATTTTTGTGGAAGTAAAAACCCGCAGCGGTACGGGTTTCGGCATGCCCGAGGAATTTGTGAACTACCAAAAAACCCGCCTCATTCTGAAAGCCGCCGAAAACTACATCTTCGATCACGACTGGAAATTCGACGTCCGCTTCGACATTGTCTCCGTCCTTATCCTACCCAATGGCGATGTGGATGTGCGGCATATTCAGGATGCTTTTTATTGAAGGAGGAAAGGAGAAAAGGGTTAACGCGAACGGTTAACGGGCGCTTATTCGCTGTCTTGCGGATTTCTCCTTTGACCGTTAACCTTTGACCCGATTATAATTTCCCAGATAACACCCTCGCCACCCGTTCCAGCCCCGCTCGATCCGCATCGCTGAAATCGTCGGGTTGATCGCTGTCGATGTCGAGTACCATGGCTACGGTACCATTGAGGCGGAAGATGGGTACGACGATTTCAGATTTTGAGGCGGAACTGCACGCGATGTGGCCGGGAAATTGCTCGACGTCGGGCACGATGATTGTTTCGCGACGCGTGTAGCAAGCACCACAGACGCCCTTATGAAACGGAATACGCGTGCAGGCAATCGGTCCCTGAAACGGGCCGAGAACGAGTTGGCCTTCTTTCACCAAATAAAATCCCACCCAGAAAAAGCCGAACGCCTCCTTCAAAGCCGCCGCCACGTTGGCAAGGTTTGCCGTGATGTCGCTTTCGGAAGATACCAGCGCTTCGATTTGCGGGAATAGCGCGTCGTAGATTTCAGCGCGGTCAGCGGTAGTGGGTAGCGTTAGGCTTTCAGCCATTAAAATGTTTTCTTACAGAAGATGATTTGAAAATCCAACGAACATAAACCTAGTACCTAACAACCTAACACCTAACAACCCAACAACCCAACAACTTACTTCGTCAGAATCGTGAACTCCACGCGGCGGTTGGCGGCCTGGCCTTCGGGCGTGTCGTTGGTCGCGACAGGGCGGGCCTCGCCGTATCCCTTGCTGGCGATGCGGTCGGGCTCGATGCCCTTGCCGATGAGGTACTCGCGCACGGTGTCGGCGCGGTCCTGCGAGAGTTTGAGGTTGGCCGCGTCGGTGCCCACGTCGTCGGTGTGGCCGCCGAGTTCGATGGTCAGCTTGGCTTTCGATCATCGTGTTCGCAATGCGATCGAGTTCGGGAAACGACTCGGGCGTGAGCGTCGCCTTGGCAAACTCGAAGGAAATATTGTTCAACCGCACGATCTGCCCGGCTTCGATCGGAATGAGTTTCAGCGACTTGTTGGCGATTTCGCGGAAGCCCTTGCCCTGCACGGCGGTCGGCCGAGTCGGTTAGGTCCACGTTTTCGCCCTCGGCGATGAAGTTGGGCGCGACAGCCCGCATACTGTATTTCTTGCCGTAGGGCAGCACGATCTTGTACTCGCCCGTAAGCGGGTTGGTGGTGGCAGTACCTACCTCTTCGCCGTCAGCCATGTCTTCGTAAATAATCTTAGCCTCCACGGGTTTACCGGTTTTGACGTCGGTCACTTTGCCGCTAATCATCACGACAGGGTCTGGCGCGGGGGCCACAGGCTGGGCCGCGAGCAGCGTAGAATCGGTACCCGGGTCGGGTTTGCCATCGTTCTCGCCGCGACCGCCACCCAGCCGGATGCGCACCACGTCGCCTTTGCCGATGGTTTCGTTAAAGGACGTCATGTAGGCGTAGTCGCCCAGCGCCGAGACGGTGTAGTAGGCGTCGTAGCCGTCGGTGTTCACGGCCGGGCCCAGGTTCACGGGTTTCGACCAGCGTTTCCAGCTTTTGTCGATGCGCTTGGTGTAGTAAATGTCGTTGCTGCCCAAGCCGCCGTCGCGGTTGCTGGAAAAGTAGAGCGTCACGCCGTCGGCGGCCAGGAAGGGCGTGGTTTCGGTGAATTGATCGGTGTTGATCTCCGACCCCAAATCTTGCGGGCGGGACCAAGAGCCGTTTTTTTCCTTGAAACTCACGTAAATATCGTCCTGCTTGCTGTTCTTTTTTTCGCTAAACGACATCACGAGTACCTTCCCGTCGTTGGACAACACGCCGCAGTCGAACTGTCCCTTGCTAATTTTTTCGTAACCGGGAATGTCCAGCTTTTCCGGGGCCGACCAGCCGCGCGCCTGCCGCTGACTGGTCGAAAAGCCGCGCGTTTCGTAGCGGCCGTTTTTGTAAGCGCCCTTGATGAGCATGGTGTTGCCGTCGGGCGTGATGCTGTACAGACTGTTGTATTCTTCCTTGTTGAGCGGCGCGGGCAGGCGGCGGGCCAGTCCCCATTGGTCGCCGTTGTTGATCGCTTCGGCGAACCAAATATCCTGACTACCCTTGTCCCCAAAGGAGTTTTGGGGGTGGCTAATGCGCGAAAAATAAAGCGTCTGCCCGTCGGGCGAGATCACGGGCGCAATCTCGTTGTACTCCGAATTCACCGCCGGACCCAGGTTTTGCAACTTCTCCGACTGAGCTTGAATGTTGATGACGGTAGCAAACAGTACTGAAAGGGTAGCTAGCGAATGCCGGGTCAAAGTCTTATAACTCATAATTAATCACTCATCATTTCGGTAAATACAACGCTTCATCCAGCGGCATATTTCCCGGGTCAGGACGGGCGAAGCCCAGCATTTTCGTCAGCAGTTCCTCCACCGTTTCGGACACCAGCATCAGGGCACGGTTTTCGGGACGCAAAAACCCCTCCTCGACCATCTTGTCGGCATGGGCGATCAGGTGGTCGTAGAAACCCGCCGTGTTCAGCACGCCCACCGGACCCTCGAACAAGCGAAGTTGCGACCAGGCCAGGATTTCAAAGAGTTCGTCCATCGTGCCGTAGCCACCCGGCAGCACGATCACGCCGTCGGACAGCGCCACCATGCGTGATTTGCGCTCGTGCATGGTGTCCACGAGTTCCAGTTCGGTGAGGGTTTTGTGGGCTACTTCCAGCTTGGCCAGGAAGTTGGGGATGATGCCCGTCACGGTACCTTTGCTTTCGAGCGCGCCATCGGCCACCAGGCCCATCAGCCCCCGGTCGCCACCGCCGTACACGACGTTGATCTTATGCAAAGCCAGGTGCTGGCCCACGGCGTAGGCGGTTTCCTGGTAAATCGGCCTTTTGCCGGGATTAGAGCCGCAGTAGACGACGATTGATTTCATGTTGGAGGTGGAATCATCTATATGAAATCCAAACTTACGCAATATTCGAGTTTTGCCCGTTCTGGTTTTCACACGACCGGTTTTCGATTTCGACAGGATACTATTGCAAAGTCCGGTCAAGCAAATAAACTTTTGAGCGCCATCCCACTTTCCAAAGTAATTATCTGTGTACCATATTGGTTCACCAACTTTATACCATGCTAGTAATCAGTTCCCGTGAATTCAGGGAAAACCAGAAAAAATACCTGGATTTGGCCGACGACAACCACTGGTCAAGTATGCAACGAGGGAAAGGGAACAGCCTATGTACTCAGTGCCAGTGGGCGAAAAAGATCAATATTTCATGGACCCACAGGTCATGGCCGATGTCAAAGAAGGAATTGCGCAGTACCGCGCCGGGGAAACGACCAAAGTAGATAAAGCGGATTTTGACCAATTGCTCGGCCTGTGAGTTATTCTGTAGAATTTACAGGCAAGGCGCTGGAAGGGATTGAAAAACTCAAAAAGTCGGGCAACAAACCCGTTCTGAAAAAGATCCGCAAACTCCTCGACGAACTTTCCAAACATCCCTATACCGGAACGGGCCAGCCTGAATAATTAAAGTACGAATTGACGGGGTTCTTGTCGCGCAGGATAAATCAGGAACATCGGCTTGTGTACGCAGTGGATGAAAAATCCGTTACCGTTACGGTCATTTCAGCCAAAGGACACTACATTTGATTGATCGTTATGTCTAATGCTCTTCCAATCAAGACTAGATAAACAACTTATTCCTTCAAAACCTCGCCACTTCCCGAAGTATACAAGATGATTTTCATGTTGGCAAGATAGTAATTTCTTCAACTACCTTCGCCACTTCATCCGGCTTTTGCGTCCCGATCAGAAGCGATCTTTTTTTATCCTTAAAGAAAATCTCGAAACCGGAATTGCCCTTGGTATTCAAAGCCGTTCTCGTGAAAGTCCAGCGAATACCCCAGCCCCCAAATTCCGCAATCGGCGCGTATTGTTTGACCTCCACCCGCTCGATTCTACGCCAGGGAATTCGCGTGAAGCTGGGCTGAAACGGAAACCAGCGGTAGCTTATGCCTTCACGGTCGACTTTGGTTTCCAGGCGCAGCAGAAAAACGACCAGCGTGATCAGGCCTACCCCACCGACAGCAATCAGAAAGGCATTGTCGATTTTTTCCAACTCGAAGTACTTAGCCACCAGCACTATCCAGGCGATGCCGAGCGGAATGTACAACCACGGCTGAATGAAATTTTGCTTTTCTGAGAAGGAGGCTTTCATTGTGTTTAGGTTTCTCGAAGAGGCAAATACCGTAAAAGAACCGCCCCCACGCCTATACGCCCCCACTCACTACTTCCTTCGCCAACTCCTTCAAATCCAACCCCCCAAACGTACCCGAACTCATCATGAGCAGGTTGGCGTTGGTCCAGGTTTGGGCTTTAAGAAAGGCTTCCAGGGCGGCGGGGTCGGTAAATATGCGGAGGTCGTCGCGCCGGAAGGCGGCGCGGATGTCCTCGTCCGCGATAGGCTCCAGGCGCTTGTGTTCCAGAGTTTCGGGATTGTAGAAAACCACCGCCACGTCGGCGGCGTCGAGTTTGCGGCGGTACTGTTTCAGGAAAATCTTGTTGAGGCTGCTGAACGTGTGCAATTCGGTGCAGGCCACCAGGCGACGCTTGGGGAATTGTTCTTTCACAGCTCTTGTGGTCGCTTCTACCTTAGAGGGCGCGTGGGCAAAGTCGCGGTAGGCGCTCGCGACGGGCGATTCCGCCAGTAATTCCAGGCGCTTGGCTGCGCCCTTGAAGGATTGGATGGCGCGATAAAATTCCTCATCAGTCACAGCCAGCCGTTCACACACGGCTTTGGCCCCGCTGATGTTTTTCATGTTGTGCTCCCCGAACACGTAGAGCGGTACTTCCCCCTGGGTTTTGGTAACGAGCGAGGTCTGGCCGTTGACGATGCGGTAGGGGTGCGCTTCGTAGGGCGCCTGCGTCACGTCGGGACGGTCTTTCTGGCCGATCACATCGAGCATGTCGTCGGTCTCGTCGAACACCATCACGCCCGCCTTGGGCAGTGCATCGGCTAGCAGCTCAAACTGTTTCACGTACGCTTCCCAGGTAGGGTATACGTTAAAGTGGTCCCACGCGATGCCACTCACCAGCACCACATGCGGGTGGTAGTGCAGAAACTTGGGCGTTGGGTCTTCGGGTGAGGTGAAGTACTCGTCGCCCTCGATGACGATCACGGGCGCGTCGGCGTCCAGTCGCACCATGGTGTCGAAGCCTTCGAGTTGCGCGCCTACCAGATAGTTAAATTTCCGCTGGCAATGCCGCAACACATGCAGAATCATAGACGTGATCGTGGTCTTGCCGTGGCTACCCGCGATCACGATGCGCTGCTTGTCGGTGCTTTGCTGAAAAATAAACTCGGGATAAGAATAAACATCCAGGCCCAGTTCGCGGGCCCGCAGCAACTCAGGATTGTCGGCGCGGGCGTGCATTCCCAGAATAACAGAATCAAGGTCGTCGGTGATGTTTTCGGGAAACCAGCCCATCTCGGCGGGCAACAGTCCTTTGTCGGCCAGGCGGGTGTGGGAAGGTTCGTATATCTCGTCGTCGGAGCCGCTGATTTGGTAGCCCTTGTGGTGGAGCTCGAGGGCGAGGTTATGCATCACGCTACCGCCAATCGAGATAAAATGGATCTTGGGTTGACTCATGGGTATGGGCAAAAATAACGAAACCAAAGTTTGGGGCAGAACGCGGAACTGGTTTTAGGGCCGAAGTTAGCGGTTTTTTCTGGATCGCCTCTTCACATACTAGCCTCATAGGACCTACTCCTTCATTTCCACCCCGGTCACGTAAAAACTTCGGTCGATCGCCAAACCGGTCTTCCCTTTCGTTTTCAGGATTTTCCAAGAGGTGGTTGGATAGACAAATTGAGGTACCTCAGCCCCAGCCAGCGTGATTTTAACGGGCATATCGAAGCCCGGCACGGCATTGGCCCAGCGGTATTTTAAGCTATTCCCAACAAATGAGTATTCTAGTCTTGGAATGCGCACATCGCGCAAGTACTGGTCGAAAACTCTGCCCAGGTTCCGGCCCGCCCGCTTGCTGAGGTATTGCTCGATTTGGAAGCCATCGACGGTTTGGTGGTAGAAGGTTTCGTTGAGCCCGCGCAGAATCTGCCGCCATTTTTCGTCGTCGTCCACAATCTGCCGGATCGTGTGTAGCATATTGCCGCCCTTGTAGTACATATCGCCCGAGCCCTCCTGATTGACGCCGTACACACCCACGATCGGGCTTTCGTTTTTAATCAGTTTGCGGGTACCGATCACGTAGTCAGCCCCGGCTTCCTTGCCGTAGTAGTATTCCGTAAACAGGTTTTCGGAGTAGTTGGTAAAGCTCTCGTGCACCCACATATCGGCTACGTCTTTGTAGGTGATGTTGTTGGCAAACCACTCGTGGCCGCTTTCGTGCACGATAATGAAATCCCATTTCAGGCCCCAGCCCGTGCCCGATAGGTCACGACCGCGGTAGCCGTTCGTGAAGCCGTTGCCGTAGGTCACCGAACTTTGGTGTTCCATGCCGAGGTACGGTACTTGCACCAGTTTGTAGCCGTCTTCGTAAAAAGGATACGGCCCAAACCAATGCTCGAAAGCCTTCAGCATCCGGGGTACTTCCTTGAATTGTTCTTTTGCTTTGGCCAGATCGACGGGCAGCACGTAATAGCTCAGGTCGAGTTTGCCTTTCTCGCCGTCGTAAGTTTCCTGCCAACTCACGTAGTCGGCTACGTTCATATTGACGCCGTAGTTGTTGATCGGATTCGCCACAAACCACTCGAAGGTGCGGGTACTGTCGGGATGCTCGACGACGCGCCGGAGCCGCCCGTTCGAGACGTTCATCAGCGGCTTGGGTACCCTGATGCTGATTTTCATGCTGTCGGTTTCGTCGTACATGTGGTCTTTGCAGGGCCACCACACGCTGCTGCCCAGGCCCTGGCAACTCGTCGCGACGAAGGGCTGCCCGGCGCTATCGCGCACCCACTGCACGCCTCCCTCCCAGGGTGGATTGGTGGCGATTTTGGGCTTTCCCGCGTAGAAAACCTGCACCGATTCGTGCTGTCCGGCTTTTTGTTTTTTAGTCAAAGAAATAAAATAGGCATTGCCGTCGCGGCGAAATTTCAGTTCCTGCCCATCCTGCGTCACCTTCTCAATATTCAAAGGTGGCTGCAGGTCGATTTGCATCGTTTGGTAAGGCTTCAGCACTTTGTAGCACACGGTATTGCTGCCGTCGATGCTGCTGTCGGCCGGGTGGGCGGCGATGTCGAGGTCGTAGTAGGTCAGATCCCACCAGGCGCGCTCGGGCGTGATGGCCCCGCGCAAGGTATCCTGGTGCGTGAAGGGCTTTTTTTGGGCGAGAAGCACAGTAGGCCACAGAATCAGCCCGCAAATCAGCAGGAAGTACCTCACGGAATTAGCGCAATGCATAATATTCAAGTTCACTTTTCTTTCAAAAACCTATTTCACCAAAATCTCCATCGAATTCAACTCTGGCCCGCCGCCCCGGTTGGCCGACCCGGCCACTACGTATAGTTTTTTTTTGATTACAGCTGCCCCGGTACCGTGCCGTCCCTGGTTGAGCATCGGTAGCTTCTCCCATCGTTCCGTTTTGGGATTGTACGCTTCCACCTCGCGGTGGGCGGTGTTCTGGGACGCGCTTTCCCCGCCCAAAATCACGAGTTTGTTGTCGTAAGCCACCGCCATAGTTCCCGCCCGCTGGGTAGGCAAATTTTGGCTGGCGTCAAGGGTGGTCCAGGCATTGGTTTTGAAATCGTAGACATCCACCTCGGGAATGGTGAGGTTGAATACGTCCTTGGTTTTGGCGGTACTGAGTCGACCTCCGGCCAGGTAGAGCTTGCCACTGACCACCGCGACCGACACGTGGTCGCGGGCGCGCGGGGCGTCGGGAAGTTGGCTCCATTGTTTTGTTTTGAAGTCGTAGACATCGAACCACGCCACGTGCCCGTCCCAATGGCCGTCCTGAATGCCGCACACGACGTAAATCTTGTCGTCACGCACGAATGCGCCCGCTGCGCCGCGCCGCCGGGCTTCGGGAATCTCCGGCCCCTGCCGCCAGGTATCGTTTTCGGGATTGTAGATGTAGATCACCGGAATGGGCGTCTCGTGCGGGTAGCCGCCTGTGAAGGCACCTGCTACATACACCTCGTCCCGGTAGGTTACGGCCTGAAAATGGCTCATCTCGATCGGAGCCGTCGCTTTGGCGGTCCAGGTATCCTCCTTTGGATCGTACGCTTCGATCGGCTTGACGCCACGCCCTCCCAGCAGATACAATTTGCCATCGACGGCTGTGGCAGCGCTTTCGTGCCGTTTGGTAGGCAGGTTGAGCGGTTCGGCAGCCTGCCATATCTGGGCCACGAGCGTCGAAGAGGTAACGGCCAACAGCAAGAATGCCAGCAAGCCCTTTTTGATAGGATGTGAGCGCATAATCGAGGGGGTTGGGTTATATTACAAACGAAACCAAATGTACCCACTCTCCCGTTCATCTCCCAACCCGCTTTGCACTACTACGCCACCGAACACAGCACCCTGACCAACCGCCCGTCCGACGACCCGATGCACGTCGCGCTGCCGGAAGCGGCTTTCGAGGCACTGAAAGCCTACGCCTTGCGGGAAGATGCCGAACCCGTGCTGCGCTATGCGGTACAGCGGGGAAGGCCCGGCTTGCGCGTCGGCCCATACGTGGGCCTGCTACGGGCCTCAGATTCGGTGAGCATTGAGCTCTTGCCTAAAATCACAACTGACTTTACACCAGCTACCCTAAGTACTTCACGCGCTGCGCTGCTCAGGATGCTGCTGGGTGCCTCCCAACTCTTCCCACGACTGCTACCCGAAGCCCGTCTGAGCCGGTTGGCCGATTTCCCGCTGCCCGATGTACTGGCCGCGCTTTTCCTGCAACGTGCCGACAAACTCCTGCACCGCGGACTCGTCACCGCCTACCAGTCCGTTGAAACCGAACAGGCTTTTGTAAAGGGAAAATTGCTTAACGCAACGCGACCCTTCGGCGCTACTCACCAAGCCCGACCGCCTGCCCGTGGCCTTCGATGTGCGTACCCGCGACAATGCGCCCAATCGTTTGCTGAAAGCTTGCTTGCGGAGATTGAGCGATGGCCTTCACGCGCGTTCGGTGCGGCAGTACTTGTTCATGCTCGATGAAGTACCTTACCCCACCGATTGGCGGCACGACCTGAATGCAGCCCGGCGGCAGGACCGCACTTTCCGAGCGTACGCCTGGCTGTGGCCCTGGGCAGAATGGTTGCTGGGCGGACAAGCACCGGGTACCGGCGCGGGTACCAACCAGCTACCCGGTCTACTTTTTTCCACCCAAACCCTTATTCGAAAATTACGTGGCGACAAGCCTGAAACGCTACTTGCCCACTGGATTTAGCGTGAGTATTCAAGAATCACCGCACCATTTACTACACGATGCAGCGGGCCAACCCGCTCATCGCCTTCGGCCCGACATCGTTGTGCGACGGGACGATGAAATCTGGGTACTCGATACTAAATGGAAGCTTATTCGCGGCGACGAAGCCCGCGCCGGACAGCTCAGCGCGGCCGATCTTTATCAATTACACGCCTACGGGCAGCGCTATGCTGCCGGGCGCGAGGGGGTAAAACTGGCCTTGCTTTATCCCAAAACAGACGACTTTGCCGTAGCGCCGCCGCCGCTTTTCTACACGCCGGAATTGCCGCTGCATTTGCTGCCAGTCGACCTTTCGGTTTCTGCCCGGCAGATGGTAGAAGAATTGTACCGGGAAATAGCCCAATAATTATCCATTCGGGGCCGCCCGCGCGGTCAACTGTCAACTGATTTCATCCCCGACACCACATACAGCATTGCCCCGCCCGCGGCGTGGTACTTCTGGGCGTCGATGTAGCGCTCGGTGCGCTCGCTGAGGTGGGCATACTTGCGGACGTAGCTTTCGTAGAATTCCAGCGATTCCTCGCCTAGTACCTTAAAATAGTCGTAGTCACTGAATTCCCCCGAATTCCAGCGGTCGCCGGCCTGCCATTGCTGCATGGTGGCGCGCTGCTCCCGGGTGTCGTAGGGCGGGTACATGGCGATGGCTTTGTCGGAGAGCCGCACGTCGATGTTTTCCAGGCCGGCCAGCGCCATCAGGCCGGGCACGAGGTCGCCGAGCGAATTATCGCCCTGCCCGAGCGCCTTCTTGCCGCGCTCGAAAAGCAGGGCGTACTTTACGTGGTCGAGTACCGCGTCGATGGGATCGTCGTTGGAGATCGAATTGCGCGTGAGGCTTTGCACCAGATTGTTGGGCTCCACGCAAAGCATCGTACCACCGGGCCGAAGTACCCGCTTCATTTCGGCAACGACGCCAACTGGATCAGGTACATGGATGAGGAGCGTTTGGCAAGTCACGAGGTCGAAGGTTCCGTCTTCGTAGGGCAGCGCGTCGGCACTGGCTTTTTTGAGTTCGAGCGTTGCGCTACGTTCGGCGAAGTACGCGCGCAGTTCACGGCTGCCCTTGGCCCATTTGCGGTCGTTGTCCACGCCACAAACGCGCCGGGGCTGCTCTTCTTCGGATGGAGCCAGGAAATCCACAAGTAGCTTGCTCCAATGGCACTGCCCGCAACCTACGTCGAGCATACTGTGGCAGTCGGCGAGTTTGAGCCGCCGCGCCAGCGCTTTCAGGTAGCTTTCGTTCCACCAAAAATCGCGGTAATCGCCGAAGAAGTCTTCGGAGTGGCCTTTTTTACCATTCTTCTTGTAGGCGTGTTTCATCTTTTTCAGGGGCAAAGGTCCGAAGCGACAAAGTTCCAAAGTGTTTTTGTCGTGGCTGGCAAAGGTAGAAAAATGGCTTTGCCTTTAATATCGTGGAGGAATTGGCTTACTTTTAGGGTCGATGGTGAACACCGTTTTCATGTTGTTCTTTTTTAATAATCTCGTTGCTTATTTTTAATATGAAAGATCTATCCCCAATCCTTGAGAAAACCTTAACCTTTGCTTTCCTGCTGCTGCTGGCTGGTTGCGCTACTTCCCGGATATCGTCGGGGGCTGATTCCGATGCACCTGATAAAGAAGCATGGCAGACGCTCTTCAACGGCAAAAATCTCGACGGCTGGGATGTCAAGATTACGGGCTACGACCTGAACGATAACTTTGGCAATACCTTCCGGGTCGAGAATGGCAATTTGGTGACGCGCTACGATAAGTACGATTCCTTCAAGAAGCGTTATGGCCACCTTTTCTACAAAAAAAATTATTTCTCGTACTACCGTTTCGTGACCGAGTACCGCTTCGTGGGCGAGCAGGCGACCGACGGCGAGGGCTGGGCCACGCGCAACAGTGGCATCATGATTCACGGCCAACCCGCGGCCACGATGGGCAAGGACCAGGACTTCCCGATTTCGATCGAGGTGCAGTTGTTGGGTGGCCTCGATAAGGGAAAGCGCTCGACCTGCAACCTCTGCACGCCGGGCACCAACGTCGTGATGGGCGGCAAGCTCGAAACCCGCCACTGCATCAATTCCACGTCCCAGACCTACAACGGCGACCAGTGGGTGCGGGCCGAAGTACTGGTACTCGGCGATTCGCTCATTCAACATTTTGTCAACGGCGAGAAAGTTCTGGAATACACTCAACCCCAAATGGGTGGCGGCAACGTGGGCAATTTCAGCGCTGCTCAGAAACTAGACGGTAAGCTGCTGGACCATGGCTCCATTTCGCTGCAAAGCGAAAGCCATCCCGTCGAGTACCGGAAAGTAGAAATCCTGGACTTGAAAGGCTGCATGGACCCCAAGGCCACCAATTTTAAATCGTACTACGTCAAGGCCGACAACGCGCGCTGTACCTACGGACGGCAGTCGAAATGAAAAAGCACCTGATCTTCTTGACCACGGGCTTGCTACTGCTTTGTCGCCCGGCCAACGTACGGGCGCAAGTGCCTGCCCTCGACGCCACCGCCGAATTGGGCGGCTACGTAGCCGACGGCGACCGGACGCCCTTCTGGCTGCGGGCCAACCAATGGGGCCGCGTGCCCCTGGCGGCGCCCGCAGGCACCGCGCGCCTGGGCGTTCACTATCGCACACCCCGAACCTGGGCCGATACGAGTCGCCACCGCGCGCGGCTGAGCTGGGAGTTTGGATTAGAGACGGTGGGCAACGTGCTGCCTGACCGATCGGGCCAAGTACTTCTGCCCGAAGCCTACGCCAAGTTGCGCTGGGGCAAGTGGGCGATCACGGGCGGGCGCGAGCGCCGCATCGTGGGCGTCGTGGACACCACGCTGTCGACGGGCTCTTTTTCGATGTCGGGCAATGCGCTGCCCATGCCTATGCTCCGGCTGGAACTGGCCGAGTACCTGCCGTTGGGTTTTCTGGGCAATTTCTTTTCGCTCAAAGGTTCGTTTGTCCACGGCTGGTACGACGACCCGTACCTGCAGGACGCTTACTTTCACCAAAAGACTTTCTACGGCCGCTTGGGCAAGCCTGAGGGCAGGGCGCATTTTCAGATGGGCCTGGTGCATCACGTGACCTGGGGCGGGGCAGCTGACTACCTCAAAAACAGTCCGGTCGCCGTGGACGGTAAGCTCACCACCGAGTTTGGCGATTACGTGCGGGGTGTGATATTTGCCCAAATCCCCAAAGACAAGGCCAACGGTCGCTTCACCGATTTCGACGGCACCAACCGCATCGGCAACCACGTGGGGCACATCGACATGGCCTTTGACTGGCAAATCAAAAATACCAGGCTCCTGCTCTACCGGCAGCATCCGTTCGAGGATGCCTCGGGGCTGCAATTCCAGAACCTGCCCGACGGCCTTTACGGTCTTAGCCTGCGGCGCGAAGCGGCGGCGGGCAAAGCACTGGCGCTGCGGGCGTTGCTTTTGGAATTTCTCTATACTGAAAACCAATCGGGCCCTACCTTCGATCTGGCGAATTCGCGCTTCAAGGGCGGCGACAACTACTTCAACCACGGACAGTACCGCGAGGGATGGTCGTACCGGAGCCGGGGTTTGGGCACGCCTTTCATTCCGCCCGCCCGAGAAGTACGGCCGGAGCTCAACGCATTCGCATTTCCCAATAACCGAAGTAGAGTGTATCACCTGGGGCTGGAAGCGGTACTTTTGGACAAAATCAATCTGATGGCTAAGTTCTCGTACAGCCTTAACTCAGGTACCTTCAATAGGCCTTTCGAACCAGACGTCGAACAATTCTCCTCCTTGCTGACGTTCGATGCACCGCTCCTGCGCCGGGGTAGCCTGCGCCTATTGGGCCAGGTGGCTTACGATAGAGGCGAATTGTACCCCGATTCTTTCGGGGGCTATCTGGGAATTCGGTCGAGCTTTTCGAAGAAATAGGTCCGCTTTTCGTCCAGGTCGTCGTAGGTGACCATAGCCTTGCGGCGGTTGCTCCAGGCGTGCTTGACCAAGATGAAATCGCCGATGCAACCCAATGTGTGTACGACCAGCAATAGCAGCCAAAGAAACTGCAACTCTGGCACAAAAACCAGCAGCGCGGTCAGCAGGGAAGTGATTATAAGGAAGGGCATAGCGGCTACGAGGGCATTTTCGCGGAGCTGCATCACGAACCGCTGGGCGTAGGCGTACACCATCAAGCTCTTGGCTGAATACCCAAACCCTACTTCGGGCGCACCGAGCAATTTGAAGCACATTGCGTGAATCGCTTCGTGCAGCGGCAGCAGGAACAAGAAGAAAATCACTAGGCCCAGCCCGAGCTGCCAGCCCGGGGCTAACCATTGCGCCTCGACCGAATTCTTGAATGCCGCTCCAATCAGCCAACCGATCGCACCCCCAAAAAACATGAATCCAAGTAACATCAACCAGAAGCCCGGCGTTTTTTGGCTGGGCTTGTCGGTAGTCTTGGGCTGTACGCCCGCCTCGCGCGCTAGAAACAGCGCCATTTCGTCAATCGTGAATGATTCGACGAGATGGTATTCATCAGCATTATGCAGTGTATCGATCGTGGGACGCGGCATTGAATTTTTACAAAGGTTGCGCGGCATCGGCCGTCCTCCCCTCAAATCGCGTTCGGGCTGGTTACTACTTGCCTGCCAATTCCTCAAGGCGATCGGAAGCATTTTTGTTTTCAGGATTGAGTTGCAGCGACTTCTTAAAATTGACAATGGCATGTTTCTCGTTTCTTACAAACAGGTAAGCCTCCGCCAGGCTATCGAACAAATTAGCCGATTCAGGGTATAGCTTCGTTGCAAAGCTAAGGACAGCGACTCCTTGCGAAGAAGTTGTCGGATTATAGAGAAGTTGAAGGCTGAGGTTATTCATTTTCCCTTCTTCTGGTTTAAACGACGATTGCTTCGACACTACCGCTCCATAAAGTTGGGCTAAGTTTTGGTAGTTTTCTTGCCTGGCCTTTTCGTTAAAATCCTCGAAGGACATTAATCGGTCGGCGGGCAGTTTCGATTTTTTTGAAATAACTGCCGCTGACTGACCATCATCAGCGTTGCTTTTTTCAAGATTAAGAAGCGCTTTTTTATCAGATTTGAGAAATCCATTCAAAAAATGAAGCGTGTATTCCGACATCAGCGCGTATGATTTCATAATTTCGGAATCACTTTTGTCCTGCCTTGGGTCTCTCGCCTGAAAAAGTACTCCTAGCGTACTAAAATACGAATGAGTCAAACGGTTAAACTTGAACCGGTACGCCCGGCTGTTGGTCAGGCCGTCGTAAAAATCGAATTTGTAGTCGAGCGTAGAGTCGATCTTGTCTTCAATCAAGACCTTTTTTGGAATATCTTTCTGGGCAAAATGAATGAATGGCACATCCACCTTGGCGATGTTGTAAAACGGAGATTTCCGCAAAGTGGGGTATTGGTACTTTACACTTCCATCGAGACTGACGATTGCTTTGATGGACGCGTTCCGCATTTGGGCGAGTACATTGGACAGTCCGCCAAAACTGAATCCCATGGTAGCAATTTTGCCAGGATCAGCGTTACTGTACTTGGCAATTTCCTTTATCAAAAACTCGATATCCCTGGCCTGCGTCTCCATGTCTTTCTCCGTCCCGCCTTCCAGAAAACGGTTCTCAGTTCCTCGGCTGGGGCTGGCAATCACGACATACCCGTGACTTGCCAGGAAAGCACACAGCGCGAAATTTTCGATAGAGGAAGCCTGATAGCTAGGCGCGTAAATAACGACCGGAAACTTTTGATCCAGTGCCTTTGCGTTTGGAAAAGCTTTTGTTTTTTCCGAAAGGTGTTTCTGGTTCGCAGGAGTATTCGGATAATAAAACCAGTTGAGAATTTGCTCGTTGGGGAGATGTTCCCATTCCTCCTCTTCTTTCAATATCTCTAGATAATCCAGCACCTTCAACTGTTCTGCCTTAGTCGGAGCGCTTTGCGAGGGATACCAAATACTGACCGGAATGGGTCGAAAAACATCTTGATTATTCCAATCGTAGATTCGTTGGTAGGTTCTTGTGCTATCGGCCGCTACATAATGACGGAATCCTACGTCAAATTCTCCGTTTTTTAGGGCAAGCCTTTCTAAGGAAACTTGACCGAAACAAAGGACTGCATTAATAAAAAACAGCAAGGAGAATGTTACTATACGCATGAAGCAAGGGGTTTTTCTTGACTTATAAATATGTGAATGGCGCATTGGAAAAACCCACCATTCATTACAAGTAGTCAATCCCTAACAACTTCATCTATGACAGTCGAAAGTAGACTTACCCCTACGCTACAACCGAATGATCTCCGCCCCAATCGCGTTTAGCCGCGTGTCGATGTGCTGGTAGCCACGGTCGATTTGCTCGATGTTATCGATGATGCTGACGCCGCGCCCCGAGAGGGCCGCGATGAGCAGCGCGACGCCGGCCCGGATGTCGGGTGACGTCATGCGGATGCCGCGGAGCTGGGTTTCGCGGTTCAGGCCGATGACCGTGGCGCGGTGGGGATCGCACAGGATGATTTGCGCGCCCATTTCGATGAGTTTGTCCACAAAAAACAGTCGGCTTTCGAACATTTTTTGGTGAATCAGCACGGTACCCTGCGCCTGAATGGCCGTGACGAGCACGATACTGAGCAAATCGGGCGTGAAGCCGGGCCAGGGGGCATCGGCTACGGTAAGCGTGGAGCCGTCGAGATAGCTGTCGATGCGGTAGTGGTCCTGGGCGGGCACGTAGATGTCGTCACCCCGGATTTCCAACTCTATTCCCAGACGCTTGAATACGTCAGGGATGACGCCCAGCATGGGTACCTGGCAGTCTTTGATCGTGATTTCGGATTGCGTCATGGCAGCCAGGCCGATGAAACTACCGATCTCGATCATGTCGGGCAGCATGGTGTGTTCCGTGCCATGCAGTACCTCCACACCCTCGATGGTGAGCAGGTTGGAGCCCACGCCCGAGATTTTGGCGCCCATGCGGTTGAGCATCTTGCAGAGTTGCTGTAGGTAGGGTTCACAGGCAGCGTTGTAGATCGTCGTGGTACCCTCGGCCATCACGGCAGCCATCAACAGGTTGGCGGTACCCGTGACGGAGGCCTCGTCCAGTAGCATGTAGGTACCTTTCAAATTCTTGGCGTCGACACGGTAAAACCCACCGTCTTCCTGGGTATAGCTGAATTCCGCGCCTAGTTTCTCAAAGCCAATGAAGTGCGTATCCAGGCGGCGGCGACCGATCTTGTCGCCACCCGGCCGCGGAATGCGCCCTTTACGGAAACGCGCCAGCATCGGTCCCAGCAGCATGACCGATCCACGCAGGGCGGCGGCTTTCCGCTTGAACGACTCCGATTCCATGTAATCGGTATCGACGTCGCTGGCTTCAAAGCGGATCGACGACTCGCTCAGTACTTTTTTTCTGACGCCCAGGTCCCCCAGCAGGTCGATGAGCTGTTTGACGTCCCGGATGCCGGGGATGTTATGAATCGTGACGGGCTCGGCGGTCAACAGTACCGCACAAAGGATCTGAAGCGCCTCGTTTTTGGCACCCTGCGGTTGCAATTCGCCTTTCAGCTGGCGACCGCCGGTTATTTTGAATGAAGACATTTGGTTAATGGACAATGGACCGCGCGGGCGGCCCCGAGTGGACAATGGACAATCAATAATCATCAATTGTCCATTCTCAATTAAAAAATCACTTCCGCCGATTGCGGTTATTGCGGTTGTTGTTCTTGTTGCGGCCCCGGTTGTTGTTTTTGCTGCTGTCGCCGGTGTGGCTGGTGTTGCGGGCGCGGTCATTGTTGAAGTTGACGTTGCTGGTGGGCGCGGCGGTGGTGGTTTGCGCCTTGTAGCCCGTCAGGGTGTTGCCCCGGCTTTTGTCGGCGTTACTGTTACGGTCCTTAGGCGAAGCTTCCACCGGGCCATGCTCGCGGATGTAGTCGACCTCGGGTTTCAGCTTGTTTTCCGAAAGCTCCATGAGGTGCTCCAGTAGCACGGCGTCCTCTGGGTTGTCGCGGTTCCAGGCGTTGTAGAACGAGCGCATCAGGCGGTAGAGGTACGACACGAACGCAAGGCGATCCTCCTCGTCCTCGGTTTCGATGGCTTTCTCCACCAATAGCTCGATATTCTTGCCGTAGTGGTGGTAATTGAGCTTGTGCTGGTTATAGCTGACGGGCTGCGGCTTCTTGCCCAGCGACTCCTTGGAGGGCGGTGGGAAAGGGCTGTCCACTTCCAGTGCAAAGCCCGATATGATGAAAAGGTCGTCCCAGAGTTTGTTGTAATAATCCTGATTGTCCCGCATGCCGGGGTGAATCTGACGCATCAGCTCCACCAATATGTGCGCGTAAAGATTGCGCTTCTCGGGGTCTTCCATCTGCACGATGTGTTCCGCGAGTTTTTCTACGTTACTGCCGTATTCTTTCAAAAGATTGGAAATTAATTAATGTTGACAAAATTAAGAAGATTTTGTTAGAAACAGCCGCCCGCCCGCTCCGCCGTCCGCTTATCCGCGCGCCTTTCACTACTTTTGCGGTCTTTTTATTCCAAGATTCCACCCCGAAATGTACTCCCTGGCCCGTCTTTACCGGAGCGACATGCGCCAAACGCTACGCCTGAGCATCCCCATCGTCATCGCCCAACTGGGCGTGGTACTCATGGGTGTGACCGACACGCTCATGATTGGCCGGTTTCTTGGCGCGGTACCGCTGGGCGTGGCGGGCATTGCCACCTCGGTCACGTTTTTGATCGGTAGTATCGGGGTCGGGGGCCTGGGCATCGTGTCGGCGCTGGTGTCGCAAGCCGTCGGCAAGGGTAAGCTGGCGGAAGTCAACCGGTTGTATCGGGCGGGCCTCCGGGCCGCGTGGCTGCTGAGCGGCGTGCTGGGCCTGGTGATGGTACTGGCCGCCTGGCAGTTTCAGATTTTCGGACAAACCGACGACGTCACGCGCCTGTCGAAGCCCTTCGCACTCATCCTAACAGTATCCTTCGCGCCTTTGTTGCTGTTCATCGCGACGCGTCAACTGTGCGACGGCCTTTCACGACCCAAAGTCACGATGGCGATCACGCTCTCGGGCTTGGTGATCAATGTGGTGCTCAACTACTTCCTGATCAAGAACATGGGTCTGAACGGCGCGGCGGTAGGTACCCTGCTGGCACGCTGCTACATGGCGCTGGCGATTTGGATTTATGTAAAAAGGGATGCCTTTTTCCGCCCTTATCTAACCAAAGCCAGTACCGAATCGCTGGTACCGCTGATGCGCAAAATCCTGCGGCTTGGCCTGCCGGGCGGCTTTCAGTTTTTCTTCGAGATTGCGGCTTTTTCGCTGGCCGTCATTATGATCGGCTGGCTGGGTGAGGCCGCGCTGGCCGCTCATCAAATCGCGATCAATATGGCCTCCACGACCTACATGATGGCCACGGGCATCGGCGCGGCGGGTAGCATCCGGGTCGGCATGGCCGTGGGCCGCAACAACCTTCCGGCGGTGCGGCGCGCGGGTACGGCGGCGTTCGTGCTTTCCATTATTTTCATGGGCCTGAGCTGTATCCTGTTCCTGACCGCCGACGAATGGCTGGTGCGACTCTATATCCGCGACGACGCCGAGGTGGCCGCCATTGCCGCCACGCTGATCGTCATCGCGGGCTTTTTTCAACTTTCCGACGGCGTGCAGGTCGTGGGCCTCGGCGTGCTACGTGGCATCGCCGATGTCAACGTACCCACGCTGCTCACGCTCATCGCCTATTGGGTCGTGGCGCTGCCGCTCAGCTACCTGCTTGCCTTCCCGTTGGGCCTGGGCGCACCGGGCGTGTGGCTGGGGCTACTCGCCGGACTGACGGTGTCGGCAGTGCTGCTGACGTACCGGTTTTACAACAAGTTGCCCAGGATTAGGTTGGAGGAGATCGAGGTGGAGGAAGTGCAAGTGTGAAGAATGCGGGCGGGACAAGCCTGTGAATTTGCCACAGTTAGTAGTTGAGATCGGAAATATTTTCCGTTCTTATAACCACTTAACCAACATTTGAAAACAAATGCATCTAACTCCCAAACTACTTGTTGTCGGTATTCTGCTGGGAATTACTTTTTATTCCTGCAACCAGAACGTCAATAAATCCGAAAAAACCCTGGATCGGCCCAACATCATCCTGATTATGGCGGACGATATGGGCTACTCCGACATCGGTTGCTACGGCAGTGAAATCCGCACCCCTGTATTGGACGGGCTGGCGGCCAATGGCCTGCGTTTCTCGCAATTCTACAACACCGCCCGCTGCTGCCCGACCCGCGCCTCGCTGCTGACGGGCCTTTTTCCGGCCCAAACGGGCATCGGCATGATGACCGGCGACAACGGGCTACCCGGCTACCGGGGCGACCTGAACCCCCAATGCGTGACCATCGCCGAGGTACTCAAAACGGCGGGCTACGCTACCTACATGTCGGGAAAGTGGCACGTAACCAACCATTTTGAAGAAGTGGATTCGCTCCAACACAACTGGCCCCGACAGCGGGGATTCGATAAATTCTATGGTACCATCATCGGGGCGGGTAGTTTTTGGGACCCCTTCCGGCTGGCCCGGGACAATGCCTACATCACGCCCGAAAACGACCCGGACTACCAGCCGGAGCAGTATTACTACACCGACGCCATCAGCGACAACGCCGTGCGTTACATCAATCAGCACCAGCAGGAAGCAAAAAAAGAGAAGTCGAACGCGGCCCCGCCCTTCTTCATGTACGTGGCCTACACCGCCGCCCACTGGCCGCTGCACGCGCCCGAGAAGGAAATCGCCGCCTACAAAGGACAGTATGATGACGGTTTTGATCCCATTCGGCAGAAGCGGTTCGCCCGCTTGAAAGAAGAGGGGTTGATCCAGGAAGATTGGAAGATGAGCGAAGCCGTGGCCCGATGGGACACCATGCCCGACCAAGCCTGGCACGCCCGCAATATGGAAACCTACGCCGCCATGATTACCCGCATGGATCAGGGTATCGGCAAGATCGTGGACGCGCTGCGCGAAAGCGGCGAACTGGATAACACGCTGATTCTGTTTTTGCAGGACAACGGTGCCTGCGCCGAGGAAGTGTACTGGCTGGGCAATATGGACGATGACGAAGCGGTGATCGCCCAAAACCGGGCACCGATGGGAAAGGACGAAATACAAATGCGGATGGCTCCCCTAAAAACCAGGAGCGGCGTGCCGTTGACCGTCCAAAGCACCACCGTAATGGCGGGGCCCGACTCCTCCTACCACGCCTACGGCCCCACCTGGGCCAACGTGTCGAATACCCCTTTCCGCAAGTTCAAGCACTGGGTACACGAGGGCGGCATCGCCACGCCGCTTATCGTGCACTGGCCCGCAGGATTCCGGGCCAGGGGCGAACTCCGGCATCAACCCGGCCAACTCGTGGACATCATGGCGACCTGCGTGGATGCAGCGGGGGCGACCTACCCGGCCAGGCACAAAAACAACGACATCACGCCCGCCGAAGGCGTCAGCCTATTGCCGGTTTTTGCGCAGGACGGTACTCTGAAACGGGAGACGCTGTTTTTCGAACATGAGGGCAACCGCGCCATCCGCAGAGGTGACTGGAAGCTGGTATCGAAAGCGCACGAGAAGCCGGGCGTTTATAAGAAAGTCAACCAACTACCCCTGGAAGAATGGGCGCTTTTCGATCTGAAAAAAGACCGCACTGAAATGAACGATTTGGCGGCTCAGCATCCAGGAAGGGTCAAGGAACTATCCGCTGCCTGGCACCAATGGGCTGCCCGCACCCAAACGATCCCTAAGCCCCAATAAGCGAACTATTTATCCCCCGCCTCATGCGCTATTGGCTGATTGCCTTGCTTTCGTGTACTGTCTTTATCAAGCCGAACTCCGCCGCCGCGCAGATCACGCGTATCTGGCTGACGCACGCTTCCGAAGACCCGTCGCGCATCGTCATCAACTGGTACAGCGACAAGGCGGGTAGTTCCGAGGTACTTTACTGGGCGGGCGACGGTAAGGAAAAACACCTGGTAAAGCTGGAACGCGTGCGCTTGCACCACGTCGAAATTCCGCTGGATCAAAAGGATGTCAAGTACCATTACCGGGTGCGTACCGGGCGGGAGCAGTCTGACTACCATGCGTTTAAGGGATACCCCACGGCGGCCCAGCCGCTGCGGGTGGCTGCCGTGGGAAATTGGGGCAATCCGCAAGGCCTCGATTTTTCGGCTATCATGCAAGATGATCCGCACCTGCTGCTGACCCTGGGCGACAACGTACCCAATCTGCACGGGCTGTGTGGGCCGGGTACTTTGGACTGCGTCGAACCCTACCTCCGGCTGATCGACTCGCAGCCTGAATTGTTTCAAACTACCCCCTTCATGCCGATTCTGGGCAACCACGACCGCGAGATCCGTCCTCGGGGCAAGCAACTCCCCGCCGTGGCAGGCTACGACACCAACGCCACGGCCTACCGCAAATTCTTCGAACTACCCGGCGACGAGTGGAAGTGGTCATTCACGCTGCCCGACCACCAAGCTACCTTCGTCGCCCTCGACCTGAACCACATCACCGACTACGGCACAACCTGGCAAACCAGCCACGCCTACCACCGCCGTTCGCCCCAATTCGACTGGTACCAAGCGGTGATGGACAAGCACGCCCAGCCGGGCCACCAGGTCATCACGCTGCACAATGAGCAAAACTACCGCACCCGAAAACTGGTCGAAAGTACCTGGCAGAAAATGTTTCAGCAGGGCAGCATGGTCATCACGGGCTACGGCTATTTCTACGAACGCGCCGAGGTCGAGGGTTTTCCTTACTTCACTTCCTCGCTAAAAGCCGGCGATCAGTACCGCGACGAAGCCTCGAAGGTACTATTGCCAGGGCCGAGCTATCTGCTGCTTACCCTGCGGGCGGGTCATCCGGTAGAGGTGCAAGCGAAGTCGCTGGATGGGAAGGTGTTGGATCGGGTACGGCTTTCTCAATAACTTTCCAGTAGGAGGATTGACCCTTTAAACAAACAGACCGGACGGAAATTCTCGATAGCCGATCCGGAAAATCTGTCAATGAGCTTTGCCCCCAGAGGTCTGGTTCACGCCAGGAAATCATCGAAGTTATCTTTTGAAATTACTTCGACACTGGCATCAGGATACGCGTTGGTAAAGGTTTTCGGAAACCGGGCTTTGGCCCTGGGATTCCATTTGAACTCGTAGGCGTGCAGTCTGCCGTCGTATTCCTCCAGATAGTCTATTTCCTGTTGCGCGTGGGTACGCCAAAAATACCGCTTGCCGTGAGCGTCGTTGTAGTGGTTGGCTTTCATCCGCTCGCTAATCAGAAAGTTTTCCCACAAAGCCCCCACATCGTTACGCAGAGACAGCGAATTGTAGTTGTCGATCACCGCGTTACGGATGCCGTTGTCGTAAAAATACACCTTGCGGCTGCTGCTTATCTCGCTTCTGACGTTGCGGCTGAATGGGGCCAGTCGAAAGACGACAAAGGCTTGTTCGAGCAGTCCGATGTACTGCTCCACGGTCGCGCGGTCGATGCGCAGCAAGTTCGAGAGTTCATTGTAAGAAACCTCCGACCCTACTTGCAGTGCCAGCGCCAGGAGGAGTTTCGAGAGAACCTCGGGTTTGCGAATGCCCTGATAGTTGAGCAAGTCTTTGTAAAGATAACTACCCGCAAGTTGCTTCAAGACAGCCTGCTCGTTGCCCAGATTTTCGACCACCTCAGGATACATACCGTACACCAGTCGCAGATCGAGCTGCTGCCGGGCGGCCAGATAGCCCGCATGACCGACCAGTTCGCCCCAACTGATGGGAAACAGAAAATGCTCCCACTTGCGACCCGTGAGCGGTTCGCTCACATTACCGCTCAATTCCAAAGCCGACGAACCGCTCACGATCACCCGCACTCCCTCGATTCGGTCGTGGATTATTTTCAACAGAAGCCCAACGTTGGGAATGCGCTGGGCTTCGTCGATGAAGACCGTGGTGTGAAAGCCGATCAGTTGCCGAAGCCGCGTTTCGCCCGCGTTTTCCAGCACTGCCTGCGTATCGAAGTCATCGCCATTGAGAAAAAGGTACTCCCCTCGCGCCCGACACAAGTCCTCGATCAAAGTCGTTTTACCTACCTGTCGTGGCCCCAGTACCAAGAGAATCTTCCCGGAATCCCATTGGGCCAGTAATATGCTTTTGAGTTTCCTTTCTATCATTTCGTATAAAAGTATAGATTACGATCTACAAATTTATATAAAATAGTAGAATATGTGCAGAGGGGGTAGATGGTGAATCAGTGTATTTTTCTAAGTGAGGTCAATATAGAGCGCAAGCTATACCTCAACAGTGAGCTAGTACTTCTCCTGGCCGACCCACGCCGCTGCCCGTCGTCATCCGGTTTTCTTTCCTGGCTTACCGATTGCTTTTTGAAGAGTTCCCCGCCTCGCGGGCGTACCTGACGCTCAAAGACAAAGGCGCACGCTTTCCCTACGAATTCCGCTATCTGGTGCGGGACTATCGGGGCATTGGACGATTTTTGCTGGGAATGGCTGGGGAGGTAGAGGTATTGGAATCGGAGGATTTGCGGGCGTTTTTGCGGGAGAAGGCGGGGCGGGGGGAGTGGTAAAAGCGGCCCGTTACCTGTATGGGACGGAAAGGACTACTTATCTGGACGCTCCAACCGAAACCAATCTTCGTCCTTCAAGGCCACTTTCATGACGTAGTCCGTTTTGGCCTGGGCGGCTTCTTCGACGGTGTCGTAGCTCTTTTTGAGCCGAATGTCTTTGGTGGGTAGAGGGCCTACCTGTTGTGGTTTTTCTTTCATGCCTCGATAAAGGCTCGCACAAGATTCGTTGAATTTCGTACAATAACCATTTTTTTGAAAAAAACTTACCTTTTTTCAAGTTATTTGATCCATTGACTACATATGTCAATCACCTTATCTACTTTGCCATCGTTTTCAACCAGAGTGAAGAACCATGATAAAGACCCTCTATCAGTTCGGACAGCAGTTGCGGAAGATCGATTCTATGAGCCGATACTTTCAGGCTTTTGGCTCTCCCTATTCAGAGAGAGCCGAAAATGAGAAAGTGATTGTAGCGGAGATCAACGATGGTCAGTTCAGCAGATTATCGCTCGACGAATACCGCAAGACTTGGGGTAAGAGGTACTTATTTAGGGAACTGGCCGCTGCCCGCTCGACCAGTATCCTGCCTACACTGCATTTCTACAACCTGCCGGTGGGCGACAAACCTGAGACCCGTGCTAGTAACGAGAAACTGCTCGAAGGCAGCATTGAGAAGTTTATTGATAAGCTAGGTAGGAGCCTTGGAGCCAATGCAAAGACTTACAACACTCTTTTCGACTCAGAAAAGCTTTTAGAGAGACTGAGAATCGAACTAAAAGATTTTGTCCTCGAAAACTGTACGGAGAAGAAAAACTACCTTTTCACGCTCAAAATAGACGACAAATGGCTGGGTGAAATTCCTCAAATGGAAAAAATCCTAGATGATGAAGCCTATAATAAGTATTTCAGCAGCAAAGGGCAGGATTACAAGGCGGCGGATAAGACGTGTTCAGTGACCTACCAAGCCGTAGAGGAAGTATGGGGCCGCGTCGATACACTGGGGTTTACGGTCAACGACATTTCCTTTTCCAGAAATGGGTTCGATGCCAAGAACTCATATAAAATGTTTCCTGTATCGCCCGAAGCTGTGAAAATTCTGGAAGGGACACAGAGGGCGTTGGAAGATAGCTTATCGTATGGGTTTCAGAACATGAAGTTTTTCGTGCTTCCCCGGTTCATTGCTCTGGAAGACGAAGAATTGAGATTGGAAGTCGTGGAAACGTACGTCCAGCAGAGACGTCGGGATAAAGCGGCCTCATCGGAAACACAGTCGCGGTCGATCGTAAATTCAGAGAGCATCTTCAATGAGATCATTCACGCAGAAAAACTAAGCAATAGTAGCATCTACTACGATATTTTCTTCTACGAGCAGAAGCAGGCCCAGTTTTCCATAAAAGTACATATTTCAGATGTGCTACCTTCGCGATTTAAGACAATACTAGATGCTAAGGAATTGATAGAGAGCAAATACGACAAAATTACTAAGGTCGTAACCAAGAAGCAGGATGTGTATCACTTCTATCTCACTTTCTACGAAATCAAGAAGTACTTTCCTGAACCTTTCTTCTTCCAGATTGCCGAGGCTATTTTTTATAAAAACCCAGTTAGGGAGAAGCAGGTGTTAGCATCGTTCATGCAGCTAATTGTCGAGGCGTTCAAAAACCAAAGCGAAGAAGCCTACAAGTTTCCTCAGCTTGTAAAAAGGTCATTTACCATCTACCAATATTTTCAAACCCTTCAACTCTTCGGAAAAATGGAAGTACAGGAAAAAGAATTAATCAGTTTGAATGCCGATATTTTTGTCGAGCAGCATCAGAATTTCTTCCAGGGTAAGCCGCTGAAAACGGCAGCCTTTTATTTAGGATGTGCTACTGAATTTCTCCTCAATGCGCAGGATAGCCACTTAGGAAATCGTCCATTCAGTCATAAACTCAACAACCTAAGCATCGGCTATCGGGAAATGATGGAAATCAAGCCTAAGCTACTCGCCAAAACGAATGAATACCAGAAAGCCGATAAACTTTATGGCGGCTACGAGGATTTCCTGAAATTGTTAGCACGCTTCGACACCACATTTATCGAAGCGAGTGAGCGTGAGGCAGACAAAACCGAAATATCATACGCCTTCTCCCTGGGATTGACAATTCAGCGCGAGTTCATCCTCAACCGAATAAAAGAACGCAGCAAAGCAAAAAAGGAAAGAGAAGCTGCGAAGCAATAGTCAGATATTCAAAACTAATTTTTCACCCTAATTTCCTCATCCAATGAGTACCATCCAAAACCGCAGTGAATTACTATTCCTCTACGACGTAAAGCGTTGCAATCCCAACGGCGATCCTCTCGACTCCAACCGTCCACGACTTGATGAAGAAACAGGCCGGTGCCTTGTCACAGACGTCCGTCTGAAAAGAACTATCCGTGACTACCTCATTGACAAGGGGTACGACGGCCAGGAAGGAGGTAAAGGCGATATTTTCATCAGAACGGAAGCCGTAACGGGCGAGCAGCGTTCCGGTGCGTATGCCAACGAGGACGAGTTCAAGAATAAATTCATTGATGTTCGGCTGTTTGGCGGAGTTTCCGCCGTAAAAGGCAAAAACTACCAATTTACGGGCCCCGTACAGTTCTCGATGGGCTACACGCTCAATCAAGTCACGAAAGACAATTTTATCAAAGGAACCGGGGCCTTTGCTACAAAAGAGGGAGCAGAGCAGAAGACATTCCGCGAAGAATACAACATCACTTACGGCTTGATAGCGTTTCACGGAGTAGTCAACGAGAATACCGCCCGCCGCGTCGGAACCACCAACGAAGATGTAAGCGAATTGGTCGAAGCCATGTGGAACGGCACGAAGGACTTGCTCACACGCTCGAAAAAAGGGCATATGCCGCGCTTGCTAGTCAAGATTGATTACCAGGACGGCTTTTTTATTGGCGATCTATGCCAACGCTTGAAAATGAATTTGAAGGATGAAAAGAAAATGGAGAACCTGGAAGATGTGAGCGATTACATTCTGGATACGACAGACCTTATCAAAGCCCTGAAAAAGTACGACGATAAGATAATCGGAATCAGCATTCAGGTAGATGACCGACTGGAAATGAGTGAACCGATTCCCATCAAATAAATTCAGTCCATGAACATTTTGGTTTTTGACATTTGGGGCGAGTACGCGCATTACAAAAAGATTTACGCTACTACATCTGCTTTGACGTACGCCATACCTACTAAAACCAGTTTGTACGGCTATATCGGGGCAATCTTGGGCTTGGAGAAAAAAGGCAATGCCTACTTGAAGACATTTGCGGACAAATCTTGTCTGGTGGGAATCAGCTTGCAAAAGCCGCTGGTTTTTCAGCGCATGGGCATTAACCTCAAAGCCGAGTTAGGCAGGAAAAAGGAAGGCGCGCCGCCCAAGCCTACCATGATGGAATTTGTGCATCAGCCTCGCTATCGGATTTACGTGAACCACCAAGACGAAAAAACGCATCAAAAACTAGGCGATGCATTACGGTCTCATTCAGCGGTATATACTCCTACGCTGGGTTTGGCGGGATTGATTTCAAACTTTGAATTTGTAGGAGAATACAAGGCAGATGCGACTTCCTCTCCTGATTTTGTGGCTATTGACTCCGTGATTCCCCGAAGAGAATTTGTCGGACTTGACAATCAGAGCCTGGCAGGTGGTGAATTCTATTTGGTCGAGCAAAGTCTGTATGCGATAGAGATAGACACCGAGCGAAACGTTACGGAACGGGACGACATTATACTGGAACGAAAAGGGAACTCTATACCCGCAAGGGTGAAAAACCATTACGTAGTCGATGGAAAAAACATCTGCCTCTTTTGAGTTAATCTCTCATCCTGACCGAACGCTCCGAACGCACCTGTTCAATTGCAATGCCATATCTCACAAAATATTGCAGTTGAAATATATCGACCCCGATGCTTTTTATCCAATGGAACTATTGGAAAAGATGAGGCATCTACTGGTGTATTTTCACGATTTCGGCAAAGGAAGTTTTTTTC
This sequence comes from uncultured Cytophagales bacterium, assembly GCA_963803495.1. Taxonomy (GTDB): domain Bacteria; phylum Bacteroidota; class Bacteroidia; order Cytophagales; family Spirosomataceae; genus Persicitalea. The sequence continues at coordinate 2,718,374 of CAWDMP010000002.1, read as the reverse complement.
AGTACAAGATCATCAAGGCGACGGAGGAAGCAGAGAACAATTTAGAGTTCAAAAATTTCCCTGAGATTCAGGCTTACATAGCATTCTTCAACGCCAATCGTAAAAAGGAGTACGAGGTACTTCTTGAAGATAACGATCGCTTGGGCAACCACGCGAAGTTGGGCGGTTATTTTGTGCTGAGTAATTTCCAGAACGAAGATCAGATTTTAGGTTTTATACTTTTAAAAATAATTCGTCGCCATCATGGAAGCCTGAACAATTTTTTTAAAGATTCTGGTGAGAACCCTCAAATTCAACTGACCCAGTATGATATTGACTATTTAGAAAAACAAATTCAATATCAGGACTTTGATCTATACCAGAAAATACTAGACTCTCAGAACTTATCGGTCAGAAAAGATAATTGGCAAGAAATCAAATCTAATTTATCAAGTGGTAGAAAACTTAGCAAAATTGAAGCTACACTTGCACAACAAAAAGACATCAAATATTTCCTTCTTCAACATTTTCTTTTCTCTTTACTGCTTTCGGCAGATAAAGGAGATATGATGATTGATAGAAGCGGGAAAGAAAATTTAATAAAGGAAAATCAGCTTCTTCCACATGGCCTCATCGGCAGCTACAAGCAGGAAAAGCACAAAGATGACAAGGCGAGAGCCTTGGACGTAGTTCGGGAGGAAGCCTACCAGCTAGTGCAGAAGAACGCGCTTATCCACGCACACAAAGGCTTTTTCTCAATCACATTACCGACAGGACTGGGTAAAACCTACGGAGCTTACAATACCGCTATAATCCTACAAAATGCTTACTACGGGCAGTTTGGGGTGCGGCCCAGAATTATCTATGTACTTCCTTTCACGTCAATAATCGACCAAAATGAGGGTATTCTGAGAGATATTTTAGCCAAAAGCGGGATCGAAAACCTGGAAACAAGGCTGTCGAAGAACCACTATTTGTCCACAGCTAATGATAAATACGATGAGGAAGAACTGAACCGGGATGAACCCGACTATCTTACCGAAGGCTGGGAGCATGATATTATCGTTACCACATTCGTTCAGTTTTTAGAAGGAATTTTTACCGATCAGAATCGTTTATTGCGCAAGTTTCATAATATGACAAATGCAGTATTCATTTTAGATGAGGTGCAAAATATTCCTCCTCAATACTTTGAAGCGATTGAAGTTGTCTTCAAAAAAATGAACGAATACTTTGGTACTAAATTCGTCTTTGTGACAGCCACTCAGCCGTTTCTATTTGAAAATAAGTCCGATATTCAAGAACTAGCTGACCCGAAAAAATACTTTAAGGGATTGAAAAGAATCACACTTGATCAATCTCTGCTTAAAAAATACGATAAGATCGAACTGAACGATCTTGTTTCACTTCTGAAAAGTGATATTGAAGAAAATTCTGAAAAATCGTTTCTGATTATTTGTAATACGATTAAGTCTTCCCAAGAAATTTTCAAAGAGCTTTCAGATGAATTTGGGGAAATTCTCTACCTGTCTAGTTCCATTTTGCCAAATCGAAGGATGGAAGTAATCCGTCAAATCAAAGAACAGAATGGCAGGCAAATTGTGGTATCGACGCAGGTCGTGGAGGCGGGTGTCGATATCGATCTTGACATTGTGTACCGTGATTTTGCGCCTTTGGACAGCATCAATCAGTCAGCGGGGCGCTGTAATCGGAATGGCGAGAAGAGCAGCGGAATCGTAAAACTTTTCAATCTGGATAAGGCTAAGTACATCTATGACAAGGTACTATTGTTTAAAACCCGTGAAATTTTAAAGGAGTATCCTGAATCTATCTTAGAATCACAACTTTACGACTTAAATAAAAAATACGCTACGGCGGTGAGGAAGGGAAAGGCCGAGGCAAATGATGAGTCAAATTACTTAATCGAAGCTATGCAACAGCTTCGCACGGAAGATGTCGCAAAAAAATTCCAACTCATCGAAGCGGATTATCGCAATTACAACGTATTTCTTCCTATTGATGATGACGCTCGAAGCATTTGGCAGCAGTACGTTTCCATTATCAAGGAAACCGAAGACAATTTTGAACTGAAACGGAAAATAAAGCGGATAAAGCCCAAACTCCTGCAATACGTTACCAGATTCCCCAAAAACAAATTTGTGCCGCCCACCAATCAGAAAGAGAAAAAAATCATGTACATCAGCAACTGGCAGGAAAACTATGATTTAAAAACGGGCTTCCGTTCGACAGACGATTTGACCTTCATTCTATGACCCTCACCACCCAAATCCCCCTCACCACCATCACCTTCCCCGAAATCGCCCTCCGCGTGCGCGACGCGCACAAGCTGCGGGGGTACTTCGGGGGCTTGTTTCGGGAGCATTCGCCGCTGCTGCACAACCACTTCGAGGAAGGCGGTGATGCAACAGGGCCAAGGTACCGCTACGCCTACCCGCTGGTGCAGTACAAGGTGCTGCGCAAGGTACCCACGCTCGTGGGCTTGGGCGAAGGGGCCGGGTTGCTGGTGGAGTTGTTTTTGAAAATGAAGGAACTGCGAATAAACGAGGACATCTACCCCGTCCTGAGCAAGCACATCGAACACCAGCAAGCCACCATCGGCTTGTCGGGCGACCTGCATACTTACCGTTACGAATCCCTGTGGCTGGGCCTGAACCAGAAAAATCACAAACTTTACCAGGATGCCGACCCAACCCGACAAAACCAAATCCTGAAAAACACCGCCATCGCTAACATCCTGACGTTCGTAGAAGCCTTCGGCCTCAACCTCGACCGCAACGCCCCCGAGCAGCGGATTTTACTTAAACTCAACCCATCCGAACCCGCCATCACGAAGTTCAAAAACGTGGAGTTGCTGGGCTTTCGGGGGACTTTCACGACCAACGCGCTGCTGCCCGACGACATCGGGCTGGGCAAACAAGCCGCGCGGGGGTTTGGAACTATCAGGCGATTAGGGTAAAGTAAATTGGTCATCTATTACTGATAACATTGATACCACATGGAACTTAAACCAATTAAAAACGAAGAAGAGTACGAGCGAATGCTGGAGTGGATAGATGGGCAGTTTGACGACAAGCCGCATCCCGATAGTCCAGCCGTAGATAGGTTGCAAATAGCGTTGCTAACTGTCAAATCGTATGAGGATGAACACCACCAAGTTCCACCACCTGCCCCGTTTGGATTCTAATGTGATAAGAACCGTCAGTATTCTTTATCGCTTCGGCTACCTGAACGCGATTCCGACCCGACCTCTCATAATTCATATCTCATATCTCGATCTTGCAACTCCACATCAACACTTACGGCACCTACGTCCACGTGAAGGACGATATGTTCGAGATCCGCATCCGGGACGCCAACCGCGAGGTGCAGAAAAAGCAGTACTCGGCCCTGAAAGTGACGGCCCTGTGGCTGGCTACCGGGACGTCGCTGAGTACCGACGCCATCAAACTCGCCATGACCCACAATGTGGACATCGTGTTTCTGGAACAAAACGGCGACCCCTTCGGCCGGGTGTGGCACAGCAAGCTGGGCAGTACCACCAAAATCCGCAAGGCGCAACTGGAAGCCAGCCTCAGCCCGGTGGGTTTGCGGTGGATCAAGGCGTGGCTGGGGCAGAAGCTCGACAACCAGCGCGATTTTATCAAAGACCTCAAGAAGCACCGCCCGCAACACGCTGATTTTCTGGACGACAAGATCAGCCGCATCGAGGCCCTGGCCGTTTCGATCCAAAGCCAGGAGGCCGACACCGTGGCTGCCGTGGCCGACACGCTGCGCGGACTGGAAGGCACGGCGGGGCGGCTGTACTTCGAGACGCTCAGCTATGTGCTCCCCGAGGGTGGCAAATTCGCGGGCCGGAGTATGCGCCCGGCCCAGGACGCCTTCAACGCCTGCCTCAACTACGCTTACGGTATCATGTACAGCAAGGTCGAGAAGGCACTCATCATCGCGGGCATCGATCCGTACCTGGGCTTCATGCACCGCGACGACTACAACCAACTCAGCATGGTTTTCGACTTCATCGAACCCTACCGCATCTTCGCCGACGAGGTGGTGTTCCGGCTTTTTTCGGCCAAAAAAGTCAACAAAGCCCACTACGACGAGCTGACCAATGGTATCACGCTCAATAAAGAAGGTAAAGCGGTGCTAGTAACAGCTTTCAACGAATTTATGGACGGCCAGCCTATTCGCCACGGTGGCCGCAACATGGCCCGCAGCACTATCATCCAATACGATGCCCATAGTTTTGGCAATACGATGATTGGAAGAAAGGATGAAACGGGGCCGCCCGTGCGGTTGAAAGTTGAAAGTTGAAAGTTGAAAGTTGAAAGTTGAAAGTTGAAAGTTGAAAGTTGAAAAATAGCCTTTACGTCGACTCTACTCTCGAATTTCAAAAAACTTTGTGGCTTTGTGGCTTTGTGGCTTTGTGGCTTTGTGGCTTTGTGGCTTAAACCTATAAAAAATGCTCGTCTGGGTACTATACGACATCGAGAACGACCGCAGCCGTACCAAGGCGGCGAAGGCTTGTAAGCAGGCGGGGCTGTACCGGGTGCAGTTTTCCTGCTTTTTGGGCAGTTTAAGTCCGGCCACCAAAACGGCGCTGACGCTGCAACTGGAAGACCTGATCAACGAGGAAAAGGACAAAGTCTACATTTTCCCCATGAGTCAAGACGAGCTGCGCAACACCGTGCTATTGGGGCAGGCGTTCGACAAGAAGTTGGTCAATGACGAAATTCGGGCTCTATTCCTCTAATGTAATCCATTCGCTATGAACAGCCTGACGCCTTCGCACATCATCGAGTATCTGTATTGTCCGCGCTTCACGTACTTCGAGTACGTCCTGCGCATTCCGCAGCACGAAGCCGCCAACTACCTCGTGATGCGCGGCCGGAACCTGCACGACGACAAACTCGAACAGAATAAGGATTACCTCCGGCGGCGGCTCGGCGTGGTGGATAAGCAACTGGACCAGTACCTGACCAACGACCTCATCCGGGGCCGCATGGACGAAATCTTGACCCTACAGGACGGCACGATGGCCCCGCTCGACTACAAGTTTGCCGAGTACAAAGACCGCGTGTACGATACCTACAAAACGCAGCTCTACTGTTATGCCTGGCTGATCGAGGAAAATTTGGGCACGAAGGTGAACAAAGGGTTTCTGGTCTATACCCGCAGCCGCAACAAGGTAGTGGAGGTCGAGATCACCGACGCCAACAAAGACGACGTCAAGCGGGCCGCCCGCGAGATTTTCGACATCATCGAACAAAATCGCTTTCCGAAAGCTACCAAATACAAAGCGCGTTGCGTAACTTGCACTTATCGGAATGTGTGCATCAAGTAGGGCACACAATTACTTTTCCGGGAACTCCGTTCCGGATACCAGTTTATTTGGAGGCCACCGAAATAAGCTCACAATTTTCTGAACGAAAGATGGTTACCCTTTCGGAAAAGCCTTTAATTTTCGCCAAAATGGGTTCATTGACGTACTGTAAACCCAAAAATAAAGCAGAGCAAATAACTGACAGCTTACTGATTATGAACCATTTGGAAACTCAGACGACTTCCAAAGTACCTTTCCAGATTAGAAGGATTGAAACATAGTTGAAGTACAGGTCATTCACGTTGACCGGAACGCTTCCAAAGTACCTTTCCAGATTAGAAGGATTGAAACGGACAGCGGCGAAGTTCTACACAAGTGGGCGAACATTCTCTTCCAAAGTACCTTTCCAGATTAGAAGGATTGAAACCAAAAACCGCGTCGGTGATTGCAATTTTAGCGGGTGCTTCCAAAGTACCTTTCCAGATTAGAAGGATTGAAACTAATTTTGGACATGGGAGAGAACTACCGAGACTTGGGCTTCCAAAGTACCTTTCCAGATTAGAAGGATTGAAACAGACGCTCGTATTTGGCAATCAGTTTGGCGTCGTAACTTCCAAAGTACCTTTCCAGATTAGAAGGATTGAAACGCACGTGGAACCCGGTTAGCGATACGAGCTGGGTAACTTCCAAAGTACCTTTCCAGATTAGAAGGATTGAAACGATTGTCTTTCACAACCGACAGGAGTTCTTTCTGTTCTTCCAAAGTACCTTTCCAGATTAGAAGGATTGAAACAGAAACGAATTTACTTTTCTCAAAACACGCCTACCACTTCCAAAGTACCTTTCCAGATTAGAAGGATTGAAACATTCAGAACGGCGATTGGAATATCTGTATCCGCACATCCACTTCCAAAGTACCTTTCCAGATTAGAAGGATTGAAACTAGACGTACTTTCCGGCCACCATCGCGGCGGGAAGCGTCTTCCAAAGTACCTTTCCAGATTAGAAGGATTGAAACCTCTTCCTTCCGGCTCTCGCCAAGTTTGTCATACAGCGACTTCCAAAGTACCTTTCCAGATTAGAAGGATTGAAACGTCAGGCGCACCGGAATATCATCACCGATTTGGCCACTTCCAAAGTACCTTTCCAGATTAGAAGGATTGAAACTTATAATGTACTTAAAGATAGACAATTATCCTGACAACTTCCAAAGTACCTTTCCAGATTAGAAGGATTGAAACCCCGAAAAAATCGTCGACGGCCGCACGGTCTATACCCTTCCAAAGTACCTTTCCAGATTAGAAGGATTGAAACCAGGTAAAACATTTGCTAAGAAAGACGGTCATCGTGCTTCCAAAGTACCTTTCCAGATTAGAAGGATTGAAACGTCGTTCTCGGGTGCATTGTCTTGTAATGAGAATGATCTTCCAAAGTACCTTTCCAGATTAGAAGGATTGAAACACCACCTCGTCGCGGGTTTTGCCCATCGAAGTAGCCACTTCCAAAGTACCTTTCCAGATTAGAAGGATTGAAACAAAATGTGAATGTGTTTCAGCGTTCGATTAGTGTACCTTCCAAAGTACCTTTCCAGATTAGAAGGATTGAAACCCGAAATATGGAAGATGGAGGAAAAGAACATCGGGCCTTCCTAAGTACCTTTCCAGATTAGAAGGATTGAAACCAAACCCGTAACGGCAAGCCGGGGATGACTTACACTTCCTAAGTACCTTTCCAGATTAGAAGGATTGAAACGGCTGATCGGTCTTATAGCCCCTGAGTGAGCAGAATTCTTCCTAAGTACCTTTCCAGATTAGAAGGATTGAAACGCATAGTCATTCGGCTAAGAGGTTTTTAATTGCCTCCAACTTCCTAAGTACCTTTCCAGATTAGAAGGATTGAAACGTATTGTTAATTATGCGGACAACGGGCAATGGTACAACCTTCCTAAGTACCTTTCCAGATTAGAAGGATTGAAACTTGGCGGAGTCGCCTTGCTTGGTGACTACGTGGGAACTGTAGTAGGTGTAGCGGTATTTGTCCTCATCGGCGGTATGGAGATTGATCAGGTACATTATCAGTCGCCCCGAGAATATCTTGCTGCCATTTCGGCGATACAGGTTCTCACCCAGAGAACTCCCATTCCCCTTAAAGTCCAACTTATTGAGGGAGATTTCCGAAGTTAGTTCTAATGTATCAAGAGAACTCCCCGCGTAGTACAATTTGGGAGGGCCTGAGACTTGCTTGTAGAGTCGGGGTTTGTACCTTGCATTTATAATCGATAACTGGCTCGTGCCCTTTCAAAGTACCTTCCCAGATTTAGAAGAATTGAAACATGCTTAAAGACCAGTAAGCGCTGTCCTACAACCGTAGACGCAGACGAGCCACCTATTGAATTGCCTTTCCACGCTAGAAGGATTGAAGTTTGGAGAATCACTGTGCATTATTTGCCAAGGTTGATTTCAGTTGGAATTTTCGGGCTCACTTAAACTCGAAAAAATGCCACAGCACCCCCGACGGGTCGTGCATGAACAACTCCCGGCCCCAGGCGGAATCCGTGATCTTGGAAAATCTGACTTTTGGGTACTTCTCGTGCAGTCCCTTAGCCCGTAGCTCGGCGGTGCATTTATTGACGTCGTCCACTTCCAGCAGGATCATTGAATTCTCTATCCAATCTTTTACGTAGGCGTCTTGCAAATAAAAACCGAGGGCGTCGTTGACTTTGAAGAGGCTCATTTTGGGGTCGATGACTACCTCTTCGAAGTCGAGCGCTCGGTAAAACTCTCGCGACTCGGCAAAGTTTTCGGCTCCGATGAAGGGCCGGATGGCTTTGGGCTGGTAGTTCATGACACCTTTTGGCTTTATCGTTGGAAACCATAAAGATAGGCAATATCCAAAAAGGCATTCGATGAAACTCCGTACACTAACCCTATTCCTGCTGCTCTTTCCGTGCCTCATCCAGGCCCAAATCCCCGAAACGCTCCTGCTGACACCACCCCAGCAAAAGTACCTGCGCCAACTCACCCGGGACAATCCCGACGTCGAAGTACTTTGGCTGAAAGTGGCGGAGGAAGCGAAGAGCTATCTGGACGACCAGCCGCGCCCGTTGGCGGTCATTCGGTATGAGGGCTTACTGGACACCGACCCCAAGCGGATCGACACCGAGAAGAGCCTGCGCGACATGGACAAGCTGGCGGCCTGGCTGTTTGCGTATTATGGTACGCAGGATGAAATCTATGCACAAAAAGCCAAAACCTACATCCTAGTCTGGGCAAGTACCTACCGCCCTACGGGCAATCCGATCAATGAAAATAAATTCGAGCCGCTGATTCACGCCTACCAGACCACGAAGCAGTACTTCTCGCCGAAAGAGCGGACGATGGTCGAACGGTGGCTGACGCGAATCGTGGAGGCCGAAAAGGCGTTTCCCCACATTCCCGAGAACAACTGGAAAACCAAACATATCAAATTGGTCGGTACCATCGGGCTTATTTTGGACAATCAAGCTTACGTACGCTACGCCGTCGACCAGGCGAAAAGGTACATCGACGGGGCCCTGTACGGCGATGGTACCAGCCGCGACCTGCTCCAGCGCGACGCGATGGGGTACCATGTGTCAGGCCTGAAGCCCATTATGGTACTGGCGATCACGCTCGATCAACTGAGCGATAAAAAAGACGGTCTGGGTACTTTCAACTATCAAAATCCGGCGGGAGGTAGTTTGCGAAAGTCGGTGGACTACGTCGTGCCCTACGCAATGGGCGAGAAAGTACATCAGGAGTGGGTGAACACCAAAGTGGAACTGGACAAACAGCGGGCGGCGGCGGGCATCGCGCGCTACCAGCCGGGTACCTTATACGCGCCGGAGCGATCGCAGGAAATGTTCGCGTTGGCGTCGTACTTCGACCCCGCCTATGAGAAAGTACTTCGGCATCTAGCCGATAACGGGGCGTCGGAATACGGTTCCTGGTTTTCGGTGTTGGTAATGGTGGCACGGCGATGAAGTCACCCTCCCCGCCCTTAACATTCGTCTGCCTATCTTTGTATCCAGAACAAAATCGCTATGACTGCCACCCAGCTTACCCCCGCCGAAGTACCCGATGCGCTGCTGGCGCAATACGAAACCGTCATCGGGCTGGAAGTACACTGCCAGCTCCTGACCGAATCCAAGCTTTTTGCGCCCGACACCAACCGCTTCGGCGGCGCGCCCAACTCGCACATCGGCCCGCTGACGCTGGCGCTGCCGGGTACCTTGCCGCGCCTCAATGAGCGGGCCGTCGAATACGCCGTGCGACTGGGGCTGGCCTGCGGCTGCGATATCAGCCGCCGCACGCTGTTCGACCGCAAGAATTATTTTTACCCCGATCTGCCCAAGGGCTACCAGATTTCGCAGGACAAAGCCCCGATTTGCGGCGGTGGCCGTGTGACGATCACGCTTAAAGATCAGGAAGGAAAGGAAAAAGAGCGCGTCATCCGGTTTCACCACATTCACCTGGAAGAGGACGCGGGTAAGTCGGTGCACGACGGTGAGGGTACCGACACCCAGCTGGACTACAACCGCGCCGGCACGCCGCTGGTCGAGATGGTCAGCGAGCCCGATTTGCGCTCGGCCGAGGAAACGGGCGCGTTCGTGACCGAAGTCCGCCGCCTGGTGCGCTACCTCGACATCAGCGATGGCAACATGGAAGAAGGCTCGCTGCGGTGCGATGTCAACGTATCGGTGCGGCCCTTTGGGCAGGAAGAGTATGGCGTGAAGGTCGAGATCAAGAATATGAATTCCATCCGCAACATCATGCGGGCCGTGGAGCACGAGCGGAGGCGACAAGTAGCGACGCTCGAAAACGACGACGCACTTTTCCAGGAAACGCGCATGTTCGACGCCGACACGGGCGAAACCTACGGGATGCGCGTGAAAGAAACGATGAACGACTACCGCTACTTTCCCGATCCCGATCTCGGTCCGGTCGTACTTTCGGAAGCGCGAATCCAGGAAATAAGAAACCAAATGCCCGCCCTGCCGCGCGAATTGCGGGCCAAGTTCACGACGCAGTACGGCCTGCCCGCCTACGACGCCGAGGTACTCACCGACACCCGCGACCTGGCGCGGTACTTTGAAGAACTATGTACCCTGACGCCGCATTACAAGCCCGCTTCCAACTGGCTGATGGGGCCGGTGAAATCGTACCTGAACGAAAACGGTACGGAAATTGCCGCATTTCCCCTGACACCGGGAACGTTGGCCGAGCTCATCGAGTTGGTAGAAACGCAGGTCATCAGCCATTCGGTGGCTACGCAGAAGGTGTTTCCGGCGCTATTGTCCGAGCCGAATCAGAGTCCGCGCGCGCTGGCGGAAGCCCACGACTGGCTACAAAACCGCAATACCGACGAACTCGGAACGTTGGTAGAGGCAGTGCTCGCCGCCATGCCCGACAAGGTGAAGGCCTACCAGAAAGGCAAGAAGGGTCTGATGGGGCTTTTTGTGGGAGAAGTCATGAAAAAATCCAAGGGCACGGCCGATCCCAAAATGATTAACCGGCTCTTGGCGGAAAAACTTATTCAATGAATAATTAATAGTGAACAATGAATAATATCACAATGAAAACGACCCGGTGTTTTGCACTTTTGCTGTTCACTTTGCTAGGTGCCTTTGCTTTTGCGCAGCAAGCTATTACCCCTAAGGAATTTACGATTTCGGGGCAAGTCAAGAATGGTGCGGCGGGCGAGAAAGTTTTTCTGCAATTTTCGACCAATCCCCCCGTGACGATCGACTCCACCACGCTGGCGGCCGATGGGTCGTTCAACTTCAAAGGCATCGAGAAAGACGGCGGCAATTTTTATGTACTCAACATCGCACAGCGCCAGAAGATCGTGCTGCTCATCGAGGGTGGTGAAAACCTGACGGTCACGACCGACGGCTACGACAAAGATGCCAAGGGTGAGCCGGGGAAATTTGAAGTGACGGGCTCCAAAAACATGGAGTACTACGCCAAACTCATGGAACTGAACCAGGATATGGTTACAAAGGTCAATAACTGGAACGCGCAGTACGCCACGGCCACCGAAAAGAAGGACCAGAAGAAAATGCAGGGAATCCAAAATAATTTCCAGGAAGCCGAGCAGCAGCACGTAGAAAAAATAAAGGCGATGTTGCCCGAAATGGGTACTTCGCTGGTAGCCATCTTCGCGGCCAACAATATGCTCAATCCCGACCGCGACTTCGCCGAGATGGACGCCGTAGCGCAGCGTTTCGAGAAAGAAAATCCGTCGCCGAAGTTGGTACAGGCCTATACGGGCTACATCAAGCGCATCAAAGGCATTTCGGTCGGCGACGAAGCACCCGACTTCACGCTTAATAATCCTGAGGGCCAGGACGTCACATTATCGTCGTTGCGCGGCAAGTACGTACTCATCGACTTTTGGGCTTCGTGGTGCGGTCCCTGCCGGATGGAAAATCCCAACGTGGTGAAGCTTTACAATAAGTACAAAGACAAAGGCTTCGCTATCTACGGCGTGTCTTTGGACAAAGAGAAAGGGGCCTGGCTGGCCGCCATCAAAAAGGACAACCTCACCTGGACCCACGGCTCCGACTTGAAATTCTGGAACTCGGCGGTAGCCCAAACCTACGGCGTGAGCGCCATTCCTGCTACCTACCTACTTGATAAAGAGGGTAAGGTAATCGCCAAAAACCTCCGCGGCTCCAGCCTCGAAGCCAAGCTCGGCGAACTCCTCGGGGGAGAATAATGTCAATTTTGAATTTTGATTGAGTGAATGATAGAATACTTTTGTACTGTGCCATTCTGCCATTCACTCATTCTATCATTCACTCATTGAACTCTTCCCGCTACCTGCAACGCGGCGTTTCTGCTTCCAAAGAAGACGTCCATAAGGCCATCGCCAAGATCGACAAGGGGCTTTTTCCCAAGGCTTTTTGTAAAATTGTCCCCGATATTTTGAGCGGCGACCAGGATTATTGCACCATCATGCACGCCGACGGCGCGGGTACCAAGACCTCGCTGGCGTACCTCTACTGGAAGGAGACGGGCGACGTGTCGGTCTGGCGTGGCATTGCGCAGGATGCCGTCGTGATGAACACCGACGACCTGCTGTGCGTGGGCGCCACGGGTCCGATGTTGCTGTCGTCCACCATCGACCGCAACAAAAACCGCATCCCCGGCGAGGTAATCGCCGAGATCATCAATGGTACTGAGGAGGTACTTGAAATGCTCCGTGGCTTTGGCGTCGAAATCCACAGCACGGGCGGCGAAACCGCCGACGTAGGCGACCTGGTGCGTACCATTACGGTCAATAGCACGGTGATCGCCCGCATGAAACGCGCCGAAGTCGTCGACAACGCCAACATCCGGACGGGCGATGTGATCGTGGGCCTGGCTTCGTTCGGGCAAGCTATTTATGAGAATGCCTACAACGGCGGCATGGGCAGCAATGGTCTCACCTCCGCCCGCCACGACCTGCTGGGCAAGTACCTGGCCGCAAAATACCCCGAAAGCTTCGACCCGGAAGTCAACTCTGATTTGATTTACAGCGGCAGCCGAAATCTGCTCGATCCCGTAGAAAGTACCCCATTGAACGTCGGCCAACTAATCCTCTCCCCGACCCGCACCTACGCCCCCGTCGCCAAGGCCCTGCTCGACGAAATGCGCGACGAAATTCACGGCATGGTGCATTGCAGCGGCGGTGCCCAGACCAAGATCCTGCATTTCATCGACCAACTGCACGTAATCAAGGATAATCTCTTTCCTGTCCCTCCCCTGTTCAAACTCATCCAATCCGAAAGCGGTACGAGTTGGCAGGAGATGTACCAGGTCTTCAATATGGGCCACCGCCTGGAAGTATATCTACCTGAGGCGCAAGCCGCCCGCGTCATCGAAATCTCGGAATCGTTCGGCATTGCGGCGCAAGTCGTGGGCCGCGTGGAGGCCTCGGCCGAGAAACGCTTGACGATTCGGTCGGAGTTTGGGGAGTTTTTGTATTGAAGGAGTAGGGGGTAGCTTTCCTGAGTGAAGAGGCCTGTAAAGTTGGATTTGTGTCTGGACGATGTCAGGATGAGCGGAGTCGAAGCCATTCCATACAGGCGGGCTGCGACTCCGCTCAGCCTGACATCGCAACCTTAACAGAATAATTCACTCGCAATAAGACAAGAAAAAGCCTGACATTCGTAAGACTGTCAGGCTTTTTCTGTCGGGATGACAGGATTTGAACCTGCGACCCCACGCCCCCCAGGCGTGTGCGCTACCGGGCTGCGCCACATCCCGATGATGTGTTGGGAAGGCAAAAGTAAGGAGAAAAACTAACAGTACAATGATCATGCTGTTGGTTTTCCTTCTTGGGAGGATATTCGTGACAACAACAGCTACTTCACCACTACAATCTTTTTGTATTCAGTTTTGTTGTTTTTACTGCCCGTCTCTTTTTGTAGTAGCATTATAAATGTACCAACTAACTGATCGGACAGCCTCACCTCCTCCATATGCATTCCTTTTCCTATCATATCCTTTTGCCAGACCTGACGTCCTATCATATCACTGAGTATTAATCTTGCCTGATGACCTGGTTCTACATAGAACTCGGCTAAGAAAGTCCCACTACTGGGATTAGGCGAGGCTCTCAGGTCAGTAACTGTATCCGAGTGTTGAAGCTTCTCTGAGCCTATTCGTGCATTGAGTGGGCAGTTGGCTGTTCTGGGAGAATTAGTTAGTACATAGGTACAGCCACTCGCTCGGATGCTGATAGAATGGTTTTGTCCATCTCGCAACGAGTTTGGAAGTGGTACGCTGAAAGCATGTTGCCCATTGCCCTTGCCTGCCTCGAGCAAATCTTGTCGGAAGTCACCTGCTACAATATTGGCCTGTATCAGTGTATTGCCCTCATATATATCTACACTAATAGCTGCATTGGGTTGATTACTATTATAGATCCATCCCGAAACACCAGTACCTGCACAGTAAACACCGTCAAACACCCCTTCAAGTCCATTGCAGGAGTTACCGCCGTTGACATTTACCGTGACGCTGCCGCTGCCGCTGGTGCAGCCGCCGACTGTGCAGGTGGCCGTGTAGGCTGTCGTGCTGGCGGGGCTGACCGTCTTGCTGGCGCCCGTGCCCAGCCCGCCGCTCCACGTGATCGTGCCGGAGCAGTTGGCGGCTGTCAGTGTGCTGCTGCCCCCGCCGTTGATACTGGCCGGGCTGGCCGACAGCTGGGGCGCGCCGATGGAGCAACCGCCGCCGGGATAAAGCCGACACGTGGGCACTATTTGAGTATTCTGGCCGGGGTAGGTCCAGAACATGCGAGCTTCAAAACTCCCATTGCCCTGCCGCCACTCGATTTTTATATCGTACTTCTGGCCCGCCGACAGATTGACAGTAAAATTGTGGTCGGTAGGGGGGTAGTATCCGAAGTCATCGACCACCTGGCTGCCGTTGAACCACACCCGCACCCCGTCGTCGGTTCGAACGTTGAAGACATAGCTGCCGCTGGCCGGGGCCTCGACCCGACCCTCCCAGCGGGCGGATACGTTGAGGGCTGGCACGCTGCTGCCGGACAGGTTATTTGTCTGCCCGCCGAACATGTCTATGTTTCCGACCAGCGAAGCTATCGGACTCCCCTGTAAGTCGACGCCGTTGTAGTAATCGGTTGTCAGACCAGTGCCGCTGCCCCCGTTGCACGAGTTGCCGCCGGTACTGACGTTCACCGTGACGGTGCCGCTGCCGCTGGTGCAGCCGCCGACTGTGCAGGTGGCCGTGTAGGCTGTCGTGCTGGTCGGGCTGACCGTCTTGCTGGCGCCCGTGCCCAGCCCGCCGCTCCACGTGACCGTGCCGGAGCAGTTGGCGGCTGTCAGTGTGCTGCTGCCCCCGCCGTTGATACTGGCCGGGCTGGCCGACAGCTGGGGCGCGCCGATGGAGCAACCGCCGCCGGGATAAAGCCGACACGTGGGCACTATTTGAGTATTCTGGCCGGGGTAGGTCCAGAACATGCGAGCTTCAAAACTCCCATTGCCCTGCCGCCACTCGATTTTTATATCGTACTTCTGGCCCGCCGACAGATTGACAGTAAAATTGTGGTCGGTAGGGGGGTAGTATCCGAAGTCATCGACCACCTGGCTGCCGTTGAACCACACCCGCACCCCGTCGTCGGTTCGAACGTTGAAGACATAGCTGCCGCTGGCCGGGGCCTCGACCCGACCCTCCCAGCGGGCGGATACGTTGAGGGCTGGCACGCTGCTGCCGGACAGGTTATTTGTCTGCCCGCCGAACATGTCTATGTTTCCGACCAGCGAAGCTATCGGACTCCCCTGTAAGTCGACGCCGTTGTAGTAATCGGTTGTCAGACCAGTGCCGCTGCCCCCGTTGCACGAGTTGCCGCCGGTACTGACGTTCACCGTGACGGTGCCGCTGCCGCTGGTGCAGCCGCCGACTGTGCAGGTGGCCGTGTAGGCTGTCGTGCTGGTCGGGCTGACCGTCTTGCTGGCGCCCGTGCCCAGCCCGCCGCTCCACGTGACCGTGCCGGAGCAGTTGCGGCTGTCAGCGTGCTGCTGCCCCCGCCGTTGATACTGGCCGGGCTGGCTGACAGTTGGGGCGCGCCGATGGAGCAACCGTCGCCAGTCGCTCCATCGGCGCATAGCTGCTGAAAGCATATGAAGCCTCCTCCACTACTCATACTAATGGTGTTAGTGCCCGCATTGAGTACATACGTCCCTCCTAGCGTGATGGTGGCGTAGGTACCATCAGTCGGTGTCTGAGGCAAAGTCACCGTATGGAGCATACCATTGATCGCCAGCCGCAGTGTAGAAAGGCCTTCGTTGGCTCGATAGGTCAACGTAAGTGTACGATTGCCTGCTTCTGTCTGGCTGATGCTGTAGTTCTGCACTTCGCTACTATTGCCCGAGCATTGGTTCCCTAATGATATGCAGTTGCCCGTAACAGGAGGTGTTCCCTGCACTGTAACGCTACTACTGCTGGCGCTCTGGCAGGTGCCGACCGTGCAGGTGGCCGTGTAGACACCGGGCTGGGTGGCCGTGTAGCCACTCCCTGTAGCGACCACGCTCTGGCCGTTTCTCCATGTCACTACGCCCGAACAGCCTATGGCCGTTATTGTACTGGTACCGTACTCGAGGAGGCCGTGAACGTCGCGGCTTCGGTGTGCTGCAGTTATTGGCAGAAGGCTTGACATCATCTATAACAGTAAAGTTAACATAGGTCTCGCCGTTCTGAGATTTCGCGTAGTCCCAGGCCTGGCTGATATAATTGTTACCGTTGTTGGAAAGAATATCGCTGAGGTATAGCGTCACGGTAGCAACACTGGTTGGAACTTGTGGTGGAGCCGAGCTTATCACATTCGCTCCGGCTGCAATATTGTATAACACGTTGGGATCAGCTATGCCAAGTAAACTAAGCGACACGCCAGAATTGAATGCACGCTGCATGGTTACCCCGACTTGATTGCTGTTATCAGAAAACTGGGGATCAGAAGGCTCATAATAGGGAATGGCGCCAATCTTAATGGCCGCCGAACGCATATAATCAACTGCCGGAAAATTATGAGCATAGACGCCATCATTACACTTTATGACAAAGTACTCTGGCCTACTCGACCTCGCCTGGATGTTGTACGATCGACGGACAGTCGACAATCCGTCAGCATAACTTCCTACATCGACCATGAAGAACTTACTCCTCGTCAAACCAGGTACCTCTGCTTTCATGTAGTCGATAGCGTTCCATTCAATCTCACGCAGCATATCTGCCTCATGCCACCAGAAGGCACGACCAAGGAGACTGCTCAGAGGAGCATTGGCAATGTCGATATTACTTGTGTTGTTGTACTGTGGAAACAAATCTTTGAACCGCATAATAGCGGCGGGATTAAAGTCTCCTCTGGGTTGGCCTTCATCGCCTCCATTGGGTTTTTTCAGTTGATAGGGCATTTGAGCCTCGGCGTTCGCATCCATTCCAAACCCAACCGCCACTATCGTTCCATCGTTGATTGCTGGTAAATACCGCATGAAGAAACGAAGTAGTAACCCGTTTGCATAGTTCTTGACACTGCTTGTAGCCAGACTTGGACAGGCATACCTTCCTCCATATACAATGGAGTCGGAGGGTTGATAAGTGGGCGTACTGCCATCCACCCGCATGTGGCTATCCGATATAGACCAAAACTCAGTACGGTTTGCGAAACCGTTCAAGTACCGTGATTCACGGATCAGTGGAAGCATGACCCTCAGTTTTTTGTTCTTAAGAAAATGTTGCCGAACCACCTCGTCAAAGCTATGAGTTCCCTGATTGCTGCCCGTGTGATCAAACTCCGTCCAATTGCTCAGGTACCACTGTTGATCGGTGTCGATGTCTCGATCCGGAAATACGACGCCAGTTGTGCTATAGTTCTTTTTAACTCCTTCATCTAGCGCACCCAAATGGGTACTCGGATCTCCATTTGGAACCGTGATTCCAATATGGTACATGTTGCGCAGGTTATTTTCAACCTGCGCATTGGCAGGATAGAAACAGTCCAAAAAAACCAGAGCTGTTACTATCAGAATGGATAATAGTGACTTTTTCATAAGCAATAAGAATAATTGGTTCGTATGAAAATTATGAAACTGTTTTAAACCATAAAGTTCCTATTTATTAGATAACTACTCATCGGAAAGCTAAATATTGATAACTTCTGTTGACACAACAGGTTGTACACTTGTAATCAGGTGGCGTTTCTATACCAAACGCGAGCCTTCAGCATGCCACGGAGCATGTCGTCCTTGTTGGAAAATAGGTTATCTTGCCGCAAAACCGTTTTCGATATATCCTGAAATTCAGCTTTTGCCGCTCTATTTTCCGCATCTTTTTTTAGTGATCGCATGCTTCTCAGACGGTACGTGTTCCTTGTAGAACCCCCAGTCATCTGTGTGAGAATGCTTTGTTTACAGGTGCGCCAGCTCACGCATCAGCTTCTTGCCCGTGGCATCATCGCGGATGCCGCTGCCATCCATCCCTATACTAATCCATCTCTATACTATCGGACTTTACGCCTGATGTCCAGGTCGGCATTGGATATTTGTATATGAGCTGATTGAGGTCGCCCGCGCGGCGGCTTGCGGCAGTCCTTACAATAGAAATTCTGCTGGCCGTTAGCCTTCACGCCGTTTTCTTTACTTTTGGCGTGGCGCAGTGAGGGCAGTACACTTTGACAAGAGCGTAAAACATTTTGAAAAGCTATCGTACTCCTGCGCTTTTCTATAACACTAGCATACATTTAAGAGCACTACCAGTAATAGAAGGAAATACCTAAGTTGATTGTACTTTCTGAAAGCTTAAACCTGTAATAATCCTCATCTCAAATATTCAAAGCTTCCCAGCAATAGCATTGTAAATAGCCCGCATCCCCTTATCACCTGGGTGTTTGGACACCCCCGGGTCCTTAAATAATCCCTGGGCGGTATAGGACTTGTCTTTGTAAAGTCCTCCAATATCGACAAGCATGTATTTTTTTTCTTTGGCAACTGTTTTTATGGCGTTCACTGCCTCATACTTCTCAGGCCAAAAACTGGTCGTGCAGATAACCTTAGCGTTAATGCTCTAAGATGATAACCTGTCGATCAATTTTTCGTACTTTTCTTTAAACACCGCTTCATTACCGACGTTGGTGTTTTCGGCTATCCGCATGATGATCAGGTCGGGCTTGAAGTTGACGCTTTCATCAAACTGATTAAGATCGAAGTCGGCATATGTCTGCTCAAAAGGCACGCCTGACATCACCTTAATCTCCGTAGAGGGGTTTCTAACTTTCAAATCTTTGGTTAGTAGATGTACATAGTCGCTGTCAGCAACAGAGGCTGCCATTCCCCAGTTGCCTTGCCAACCCATTTCAGGTGCGGGCCCGTGCTTGGTGATACTGTTTCCTACAATGAGTACCCTTTGGTAGGAAAGCACGAAACTTTTGTTCACTGTCTTCGAAACCGAGTTGTAGTAGCGAGTACGGGCTGTTATATTACCAGACATGCAGACTAATAGAGAATCTCCCTGAACCCAGCTCTTGCCCTTGTCCCACGAATACTCATAAACTGCTTTATCGGGCAATGAATCAGCTCGTAAGAGTAGTGATGTGCCGTACGATACGTTTCCTTCCTGCAACGAAAACGCAGGAGCAGGAAGATCGAGTACGGTTTCTACTATTGGCCCACCCACTTGTGCTTGCTGCCCATAGCCGCAACTTCTGACTGTGTCGGCGGCC
The DNA here is from genome assembly GCA_963803495.1 of uncultured Cytophagales bacterium. Lineage (GTDB taxonomy): Bacteria > Bacteroidota > Bacteroidia > Cytophagales > Spirosomataceae > Persicitalea. The sequence continues at coordinate 2,698,813 of CAWDMP010000002.1, read as the reverse complement.
ACTTGAGGTGGGGGCAGTTGACGCACGTATCGATCGACGCATGACGAAGCTACCGTCGATACCGACAGCCAGAACTTGGCCCCTTCGTTCTCAGAGACATAGACCCCTAGAAGCTCCTTTTTTCCTTCCCTGTTGACGCCCAGGATGTTGTAGATCGCCCTGGACTTGACCGTGCCGTTCTCACGTACTTTATAATGGATGCAATCCAGGAAGACGAAGGGGTAGAGCGCCTCCAGAGGTCGGGTACGCCACTCATTGAGCATCGGGATGACGCAGTCCGTGATGTGCGAGATCTCAGTGGCCGATATTTCCATGGCATACATCTCGAGAATGAAGCCGCTGATGTCACGCGTGCTCATACCCTTGGCATACATGGACAACACTTTATCTTCCAGCTCACTGGTAATGATTAATTGGCGCTTGGGAATGATCTTGGGCGCGAACGTGCCCTCCCGGTCGCGACTGCTCTCGATTTCCAAATGCCCCGAATTGGGGCTCCTGACTGTCTTCTTGGCCTTGCCGTTGCGGCGGTTGCTCACCCCGGCGGCCTTATTCTCGGCCAGGTGGCTGTTCAGCTCGCCTTCCAGCATCGATTCCAGCAGGTGTTTGAGCATCGGGCCGAAGACGCCGTCGGCACCGCCCCACTTTTTGCCTTCCGAAAGGCCTTGGATGGCTTCCTCTTTGAAGCGCTCGTATTCGAAGTTTTGTTCTGTTTGCATATCTGTGTCTAATAACGATTCGAATTTAGTTATTTTTACCTCAATCTGAGGTGACACAGTTTAGTTTACACTCTCGTCTGTTGGAACTTACATACTCACGCTTGACAAGAAATCTGCCGTCTCAGGAGCAAAAGCCGAATTTAAGCGTATAATTGTGATCAAATAGACAGCAGGGCGTGATTTGTTGTGCGCTCGAGTAGCGATGTATAGTTGCCATCTTCTGTTAGCGTTGAATCTGCATAAGTTTGCAGATTTAACGCTAACGCTGTGTCTGAACACCTAGTAAGTTGTTGATTGAATGCTCAAAAATGGTTGTGTTCATTTAAGTGTGTCATTTTTTCAGATGTTGGTGTAGCTTCTGACCCTCTCACCGAAAATTATCGTCAGTTGTTGTAAGGTCGCAGCCCAGTTTTGCACGGGCATTTTCCACTTCTCAATGATTCTTTGCGTGGCCAGGTAGAGCAGTTTCAGAAGCGCGGTCTCCGAAGAAAACGCCCCCTTCGATTTGGTCACGCAGCGAATCTGCTTGTGGAAGCTCTCGACCGTATTTGTCGTGTAGACGACCTTGCGGATGGCGGGCGGGTACTCGAAGAACCGGGTCAGCCGCAGCCAGTTCCGCCGCCAGCTATCCACGACCAGCGGGTACTTGCCACCCCACTTTTCGGCAAATTCTTCCAGTTTCTGCTCGGCCCCGGCCAAGTTAGCCGACTGGTAGATCGGCCGCAGGTCGGCCGCCACGGCCTTCTGATCCTTCGAGACGACGTAGCGCATTGACGTTCTGACCTGGTGTACGAGGCACAACTGCACATCCGCCTGGGGGAAGGCGGTTTCTATGGCGTCACCGAAGCCCGTCAGGTTGTCGATCGAGCAGATCAGCAGGTCCCTGACGCGGCACGGGCCGCCCCGCCCTGTTCTGCAAGTCGGTGAGTACCGAAAGCCAGAACCGGGCACTCTCGGCGTCGCCGATATAGATGCCCAGCAGGTCTTTACGGCCCTGTAAGTCAACAGCCAATACATTGTAAGCAGCCTTGCTAACGACCTTGCCGTCCTGGCGCACTTTAAAGTGGACTGCGTCCAGCCATACGAAGGCGTAGACCGCCTCTAGCGGCCGCGAGCGCCAATGCTCCACCACGGGCAGTATCTTATCCGTGATGGCCGAGAGTTGCCCCGTGCTGATGTCCAGCCCGTAAAGCTCCTCTAAATGCTCCTGGATGTCCTCGTATGACATCCCTTTGCTGTACAAGGACAAAATGCGGTTGTCCAGTCCCTCGCCCAGAGTCGTTTGGCGCTTGGCGATCAGTTTTGGCTCGAACGTGCCATCGCGGTCGCGGGGCATCTCCACGCTGACCGGGCCGTGGCCCGTCTTGACCGTCTTGTTCTTGCCGCCGTTGCGGCGGTTGGGCCGGTTGCCCTCGACGTGGGCCTGCATCTCGCCCGACAGGGCCGCGTCCAGCAGGTCTTTCAGCAGCGGGGCCAGCAGCCCGTCTTTGCCCGTCAGATCTTTGTCACCAGCGAGCATTTTGGCGATCGTTTCCTGGCGAAAAACCTCGTAATCGAAGCTTGAGCCACCTCTGCTCTCATTCATTTCTTTTCCCTTTTGTTCCATTTGCTTGTCAAGTTAGTAAATCATAACTTGACACACTTTATTGAACATACTCTCAAAAATTACATTTGACTACTTTATACCTTTCAGAAACTGAGAGTACGTATCCTTTTCAAAACAATTATCTATGTCTTTTATAAGGAACTGGAGAAGGTACTGTCTGATTTTCAACTTCATACCAATTATCCTATTTTTCTTTTACATCAAAGAATACGCGGTGAACGTACCGTTCATGGACGACATGGAGTTTGTCGATACGATCAACGAGCTTAAAAAAAACTTCGTCCAACTGCCTTCACTCCTGGTAAGGCAGCAAAACGATCACCGCAGCGCAGTCCCCCGATTGGGCGTGTTGATAGCCTATTGGCTTAAGGGTACACTCGATTTTAGGTTCAGTATTCTTTTGGGCTACCTGAATCTGATACTGCTTGGGTACGCCTTCTTTTTGGTTTATCGACAAAGTCATAAGGGGTACCTGTGGTTTCTTCCAGCAACGGTTCTGCTCTTCTCTCCTATCGTGTACCAAGACCACCTGTGGACAATCACGGCTTATCAGCATACCCTATGCATCGCCTTTTCGATACTTACCTTATACTTTCTTCAAGCCAACAGAGCAGCTTATTGGTACTACGCAATTCCTATCTCGATAGCAGCGACGCTTACCAATCTGGACGGCATTAGTCTTTTGCCTATCGCACTCTTTTGGCTAGCGACCCAAAGGCGCTGGAAGCACTTTTCCATTTACCTGACATTCACGTTCCTCTATCTGCTCGCATACTTTTCCAACTTCAAGTTTTCGTCGGCTTCCAAGCTACCTTCTTCCCTCGACGGTATTTATTTGGTAGCGCAGAGTTTCGTGGTCATGGTTGGCTCTATTGCGAAGGTGTTGTCTGATACTCATGGGGTTATCTTTGCAGCAATCATAGGAGGGAGCATCTTGACTTCATACGTCCTTTTGAAAGTCGTCTCGTCGGCAAGTTCCAATCTGCTAAGCGAGTCAAGGAAGGATTTGATGGATCTTAGCCTTACCGAGATAATCTTTTTGAAGCTTTTGGCTAGTATGGCGATGATCGCGATTGGAAGATCTGCCGATGGTGTCGAAGGCATGATGGCGATACGGTTTCAAATATATTCTGTCTCCATGCTCATTTTGTTTTATTTGTTTGTCATCGAAGGGGTACGAGACAAACCATTGCGTCTTTTCAGGTATCTATTCTTTTGCGTAGCTATTGGGCTCAACATTATCAGCTACATAAAGTACGATGCCGCCATAAGGCATTTCTCGTCGAGCTTGAAAGCGGACTCGTACAACTACCCTGCGAAGGGAATCTTCCTGCACCAGTATTTCAATTCACCTGATCCAGAACCGGAATTCTACAAAAACTTTACTTTTCCCGTTTATTTCAATGATAGCATCATCAAAAGCTGGCAAACAAGCAACGTTGGAGACGGCGGCACAACCAGTTTGAAGGTAGCCGAGATGGGGAACAAAGGACAATACAGCCATTACTTGAATCCACTTCTCGAATTTATCGTCGAAACCGACGAATCCGAATCTTATGGTTCGGAGGAAGTGTACCTCTGCGTTTTTCAAAAGAACACCGCGCATGAGCCATTCCTGGTAGCCCTGATGAAGGGTAACGGAGGTTTATACGAGCGCTTAAAAGGAAAAAGGCTACCAAAGCGCTTATACGGCGACATTCCTGACAAACTACCAGCAGGTACCTATCAAGCCAACTTATGCTGGATAGAAAATGGGGTTCCCAGATCGACCGTACTTTCTACCGCGCTCGAATTATGAGGTCGTTCATACACTAATGCTTAACGATGCCTTTCCTTGTCGGTGACTCACGGACTAGCACAGAAGAATTTCCAGAAATTGGTTATAAAACCGGCACGAAATTTGACGGGTGGTCCGCGAACTCTATTTTAATCAAAAAATGCAGTTAGGGCGCACCAGCATCAAAAAAACTGAGCAATTCTAATTTTTTTTAAAGATCGCAATTCAAAGACTTTCCTGGGACAATCTCGATCGGTCTTATCTTCTTTAGTTTTTTACTAAAACGTTTCTCTGGATTGCCTAAAAGCCCCTTCTAGCTTTTTCGATTCTACCTTCAGCCTTCGATTATTACATCTAATCTTCTCAGGCCCGAGGTGGGAGAAACCATACAAAGCGGCTTCCTTCTCAAGCGACTTTAGGACACCTTGCCCACTGTTTTTTGCCTTCGGTTTGAATGTTTGCTACATTTAGGATTACGTCCTCTTACCCCCCGAATTGAGCGATATCACAATGACGATTAGTCACTCAACCCTTTGATTGTCAAGCAGACTACGTTACATAATCGCTGCATCGTGTACCGCTTCGAGCGTTGCTTACGAGGTCTAAAATCATCGAACGAAATTAATTGTATGTTGGGCACACACACTATAACTGGCGATATCCGGCTATCCTATTATTTGGCTTGGTTCTTGAAACCTGAATCAATAGCTATCTGTAATTAGCCAGATTTCTCCTTTGAAAAAAATATTTTGCCCATTCTACTTTTATGAATCCATTCTACGCTATCAGGGCAGGAGTACATACACTTTTGCTTGCTCTTCTTTTATTTCATGCTCAATCTGCTAGTGCCGACAGTGTCAACCCCGGCCCGCCCGGCAACCCTCGCTACCTCAGCATGTCGATTATGAATGTGGAGGGCGACGACAGTTACCTGCCCATTATGGAACGAGCGGCGGCGGCAGGCGTGAATTCTTTTCTGTTGAACGTCAACTGGGATCGCATTTACCCTAAGCGGGGAGTGGCCGCCGATTGGAGCCAAATCGACAAGGAGGCCGCTTTGGCCCAGAAGCTGGGGTGCAAAATCATGCTGAGGATATGGCTGGCTCGCCACAACGACGGGGAGGATCGCCCTGATGCCTGGTGGCCCGAAAATGTCCGCCCGACCTCAGGCGATGGACTTCGTCACCAACATGTTAACGGATTCAGTTTTTCTGCCCAGGATGCTGTAAACGAGGCTAATGGCTTTGTCAGGGAGGTAGCGCAACACTTTCGCACGCGCCAACAGTCGGGGCAGATCGTATTGGTAGGCGTAGTGGCTAACAATGCCTCCGAGATTGGCTACAGCGTGGACACGTATAACCCTAACAATGGAAAGAACGAACTGCAGATGTTCGATTACTCCTATTATTCCAAGCAGGCCTTCCGGGTCTGGTTAGAGTCTAAATATAAAACCACGGCGGCGCTTAACAGGGTATGGTTCTCTGACTACTCACGTTTTTCAGATGTTCACCCACCCTATTCTAAAGGAGACGGTTATAGTGGAAATTACGGTAACGCTGGTCGGGACTGGTATTTATTCCGGCATGAGGTTTTGAAAAAAACAATCGACCGCTTTGGCAACACGCTAAGGCAAGTCGATGGCAGCTATAAATATTATCTCGATATGGGTAGCGTGTACGACGGGCTCAGTCCGCTTCGAGCTACTTTTGGCTTCAAAAATCTCGCAGAGAATACGGATGCCATAAAAATAAATGATGCTCCGGGCTACCCACATCGCTTTGCGATGGACTTGCTGCGCTCTAACTCGGGCAATAGGATAATAGGCAACGAGTTCGAATTCTCAAGCTTAGAGAAAGCTCCCCAGTGGCGTGGGCAGGTCGATGAGTCTTTCGAGCACGGAGCAGACTGGGTCAATATGTTTGGCTTCGACCTGGACTTTCGTTATCCTCATGTCGAAAACCTCATCAGAGAAACCGCCGCCAAATGGCTCAAAAATCCGGTTCCGAACATTTCCCCTACTCGGACCGTGACTTATACGCTATCTGAGGCCCTGTCGCAAGGCACGGGTCCGGTGCAGAGCCGTTGGCAGGCAGAATATGCTAAGAGCGGTAAGCCGATTCGGGTATTGTTGGTGGAGGATTTGTTGAACAGCGCCCCCGCGCCGAACCGGTCACCAGTCGTGAACCAAAACATTCCTGCCCAGCGCGCCACCGTAGGGCAGTCGTTTCAGTACGATATACCTCAAGCTACTTTTACTGATCCCGATGGGACGATAGCGTCCGTTGCAGCCGCCGGCCTGCCACCGGGTATTGTATTATCAGGGTTAAAAATGACCGGAAAGCCTGTTTCGGCCGGGCAGTATACCGTCACGCTGTTGGCCACCGACAACGAAGGAGCCAAAGTTTCCACGCAATTCGTGTTTGCGGTCGTCGATATTGCTTCTTCTGTCAATCAGGCACCTGTCGTTAGTAAGGTCATTCCAGCCCAATCGGCTACCCTGAACATTGATTATAAGTTCGATATACCCAAAGGTACCTTCTCGGACGCGGACGGTAGTGTCAGCGGTATCAAAATTACCGGTCTTCCCGCCGGACTTCGTCAGACGGGCGAAAGTATTTTGGGCAAACCGACCGCGGCCGGGACCTACACCGTGACGGTGACGGCCACCGACGACCAGGGCGCCACGGTGGCTGCTCAATTCACCATCACCGTAGCCAAGGCGGCCGCGCCGGGCAACCGCCCGCCTGTGGTCAGCAAGGCCATCGCCGACCAGCAGGCCACCGTGGGCGAGACCTTCCAATTCGAGATTCCCGAGTCGACCTTTACGGACGCCGACGGTGCCTGTGGCAGACATCGCCGTGAGGGGCCTGCCCGCCGGGGTGGTCGAGTTGGGCCTGAATCTGAAAGGCACGCCCACGGCCAGCGGCGTGAGCACCGTGACGGTGACGGCCACCGACGACAGAGGGGCCAAGGTGTCCACCCAGTTCAAGATCACGGTCGTCGATCTTACCTCTTCGGCCAACCAGCCGCCCCTGGTCAGCAAGGCCATCGCCGACCAGAAGGCCACGGTCGGACAGGCCTTTTCCTTCGACATCCCCAAGTCGACCTTCACGGATGCCGACGGCAGCATCGCCAGCATCGCCGCGACGGGCCTGCCCGCCGGAATCGTCCAGACGGGTGAGCGGATTTCGGGCAAACCCACCACGGCCGGAAGCTACACCGTGACCGTGACGGCCACGGACAATGAAGGCGCCAGGGTGGCCACTCAGTTCAAAATCACGGTGGACAAAGCGCAGGTCCCGCCGGCTAATCCGGGCAACCAGCCGCCCGTGGTCACCAAGGCCATCGCCGACCAGCGGACCACCGTCGGCCAGAACTTCGCCTTCGACATCCCCAAGTCGACCTTCTCCGACCCCGACGGCAGCATCACGGGAATCACCGTGGCCGGACTGCCCGAAGGCGTCATGGTGGCGGGATGGCTGCTGCTCGGCACGCCCACCGTGGCGGGCACCTACCTGGTCACCATCACGGCCACCGACAACCAGGGCGCCAAGGTCCAGACCGAGCTCGTCCTCATCGTGAACAAGACCAAAGCCGATACCGTGCCGCTCACCGTGGCATCCACCATCGCCGACCAGCAGGCGCGGGTGGGCGAGCTGTTCCGCTTCGTCGTGCCGGCGGCCACCTTCGCCGGGCCTGTGGCAGACATCGCCGTGAGGGGCCTGCCCGCCGGCATCGTTCAGTCGGGCCTGAAGCTGGGGGGCACGCCCACGGCCAGCGGCGTGAGCACCGTGACGGTGACGGCCACCGACGACAGAGGGGCCAAGGTGTCCACCCAGTTCAAGATCACGGTCGTCGATCTTACCGCTTCGGCCAACCAGCCGCCCCTGGTCAGCAAGGCCATCGCCGACCAGAAGGCCACGGTCGGACAGGCCTTTTCCTTCGACATCCCCAAGTCGACCTTCACGGATGCCGACGGCAGCATCGCCAGCATCGCCGCGACGGGCCTGCCCGCCGGAATCGTCCAGACGGGTGAGCGGATTTCGGGCAAACCCACCACGGCCGGAAGCTACACCGTGACCGTGACCGCCACGGACAATGAAGGCGCCAGGGTGGCCACTCAGTTCAAAATCACGGTGGACAAAGCGCAGGTCCCGCCGGCTAATCCGGGCAACCAGCCGCCCGTGGTCACCAAGGCCATCGCCGACCAGCGGACCACCGTCGGCCAGAACTTCGCCTTCGACATCCCCAAGTCGACCTTCTCCGACCCCGACGGCAGCATCACGGGAATCACCGTGGCCGGACTGCCCGAAGGCGTCATGGTGGCGGGATGGCTGCTGCTCGGCACGCCCACCGTGGCGGGCACCTACCTGGTCACCATCACGGCCACCGACAACCAGGGCGCCAAGGTCCAGACCGAGCTCGTCCTCATCGTGAACAAGACCAAAGCCGATACCGTGCCGCTCGCCGTGGCATCCACCATCGCCGACCAGCAGGCGCGGGTGGGCGAGCTGTTCCGCTTCGTCGTGCCGGCGGCCACCTTCGCCGGGCCTGTGGCAGACATCGCCGTGAGGGGCCTGCCCGCCGGCATCGTTCGGCTCGGGCCTGAAGCTGGGGGGCACGCCCACGGCCAGCGGCGTGAGCACCGTGACGGTGACGGCCACCGACGACAGAGGGGCCAAGGTGTCCACCCAGTTCAAGATCACGGTCGTCGATCTTACCTCTTCGGCCAACCAGCCGCCCCTGGTCAGCAAGGCCATCGCCGACCAGAAGGCCACGGTCGGACAGGCCTTTTCCTTCGACATCCCCGAGTCGACCTTCACGGATGCCGACGGCAGCATCGCCAGCATCGCCGCGACGGGCCTGCCCGCCGGAATCGTCCAGACGGGTGAGCGGATTTCGGGCAAACCGACCACGGCCGGAAGCTACACCGTGACCGTGACGGCCACGGACAATGAAGGCGCCAGGGTGGCCACTCAGTTCAAAATCACGGTGGACAAAGCGCAGGTCCCGCCGGCTAATCCGGGCAACCAGCCGCCCGTGGTCACCAAGGCCATCGCCGACCAGCGGACCACCGTCGGCCAGAACTTCGCCTTCGACATCCCCAAGTCGACCTTCTCCGACCCCGACGGTAGCATCACGGGAATCACCATAGCAGGACTACCCGAGGGCATTGCGCCTTTCGGCTGGCTCCTGACGGGTACTACCTCCAAGCGCGGTACGTTCACTGTCACGGTTACGGCTTCCGACAATCAGGGGGCCAAGGTATCCACGAAGTTCGAGCTTGTCGTGGAGAGTACTGAGCCAGTCAACCTGGCACCCGTGGTGAGCAAAGCCATACCGGCGCAAACGGCCATTATAGGGCAGGATTTTGCGTTTTCTGTTCCCAGAGAAACCTTCACCGATCCAGATGGTAACATTGCCGGTATTTCAGTGACGGGTCTGCCCACTGGCATCATTCAGTCAGGCTGGAATTTGGCCGGAAAGCCTGCGGCCACGGGGGTCTACGACATCACCGTGACCGCCACCGACAATAGCGGCGCCACCGTAGACGCGCAGTTCAAGCTCACCGTCAGTCTGACTCCGGTCGAAAACGTGGTCAGCCTCTTCCAGGCGGGCAACTTCCTGACCCGGCGCTTCATTCGTTACATCCAGGACGGCGATACCTTGCGTGGCCCCGAAGTGAGGCAGACCGTCAATGTTATGGCCTCGCCCCGCAGCGGAGCGGTAGGTAGCTATTCGTTTGTACTAACGGGCCCCTACGCCATTAGCAGTGAAGATAGCAAGGCCCCTTATGGTCTATTCGGCGACAATGGGGGTGTCGTGCTCGCAGCAGGACGCTATACTTTGGTGCTCAAATCCTACGTCGAAGCCGAACTGAAAGGTACCCGGCTCAGTGACCAAACGGTCCATTTCGTGGTATTGGACGACGCTCAGGACGCAGAACTTGCCGCCTGCACTGATCAAACCGCCCGTCGATCTCTTCGCCAAGGTAGGCACGGCTTTTGTCCACCGCCTGTCCGACAGCACTTTTGCGGACCCCGACGGAAGGATCGCCACGGTAACCTTCGCGGGCCTGCCTGGCGGACTCCAAAGTGACGGTACCCTCATTTTCGGAACGCCCACCAAAGCCGGTAGCTATGACGTGACCGCCACCGCCACCGACAACAGCGGTGCCACGACGGCCGCCAATTTCAAGATCATCGTCTCGGCCGACAACCTCCCGCCCGTTGTACAGAGTAAAATCCCGGATCAGAGTGTAGAGGTCAATACTGCTTACAGCTACACCATTCCCGCTAACACGTTCTCCGACCCCGATGGCACCATCGCCTCGATCGAGGTACTTGGACTACCGGAGGGTATCACGTTCACGGGTAGTACGCTGTCCGGCAGTCCTACCAAAGTAGGCGAGTACCAACTGATCGCCACAGCCAAAGACGACGCCGGGGCCACCGTTCAGCTTCCGTTCAGGTTAAGCGTCAAGGGCAAGAACCGGGCGCCGTTGGTAGCGAGAGCCATCAACGACAAAACCATCCCCTTGGGCTTTCCCTACCGCTTTGTGATTCCGGAAGGTACCTTCTTCGATATCGAAGGTGAAGTAACGCGTCTAACCATTACCGGACTACCTGCTGGTCTTACCGCCTCGGCCGATACCGTCAGCGGTGTGCCCACCAAAATAGGCCAAAGCATCGTAATCGTGACGGCGTTTGACGACAAGGGCTTGTCTACGCAACTCACCTTCCGTCTCATCGTCGTAGAAAATCAGCCACCGCTGGTAGCAAAGGCGATCGGCGATCAGACAGTAGCGCTGGGAGCGTTCTACCGCTTTGTCGTACCTGCGGGTACCTTCATCGATACTGATGGCTACGTTGCCTCACTCGAAATTTCCGGCTTGCCCAAAGGACTCGCCGCCACTGGCGATACCATCAGCGGCAAGCCCACCGAAACGGGCGTGTTCGAGGTAAAAATCACCGCCATCGACGACAAAGGCACATCCGTATCGCTGACCTACAAGCTGACCGTCCCAGGCAATCAGGCGCCATCGGTAGGCAGGACAACCAAAGATCAGACGTCGACATTGGGCTCCGACTACCGCTTGGTCGTACCCGCAGGTACTTTCGTCGATCGGGACGGCAGCATTGCGCGGCTCGAAATATCTGGACTGCCCCAGGGCTTGACCGCCTCCGGCGATACCATCAGCGGAAGGTCGACTGAAGTCGGCGTGTTCGAGGTGAAAATTACTGCTTTCGACGATAAGGATGAAAGCGTAGCGCTCACCTTTAAGCTGACTGTGCCAGGCAACGAGACGCCTGTGGTCGCTAAGGTAATCGGCGACCAATCGGTCGATGTCGATGTGGCTTACCGATTCGTGATTCCGGCGGGTACTTTTGCCGACCCCGACGGCAGCATCGCCCGCATCGAAATAGCAGGGCTACCCAGAGGACTGGCTGCCAAAGGTGATACCATCAGCGGCAAGCCCACTGAAACAGGTGACTTCAGCATTTCGGTAAAGGCGTTCGATGATCGGGGCGCTTCGGTTGTCCTGACATTCAAACTAACGGTACGCAGTGTGGCTACCCCGCCCACAGCCGCCGCGATCCCTGATCTGGTCGCGATTGCGGGACAGGTGTTCCGAATCGGGGCGGAGGAAGCGCCTGCTTCGGCATCGGGCGTGGCGCCCTGGGTAGCTTATCCCAATCCATTCAAGGATAAGGTTCGGGTGAGCATAGGGAACAGCGCCCCACCCAAAGCGGTGGAGTTGGTATCGGTCGGTGGTCGAAATCTGGGATTGAGCGCTTCAAGCTGGTCCGTCGAACGATCGACGCTGACCGTGGATCTGACCGGAAGGGCTACTACGCCGGGCATTTACCTCTTGCGTCTTACCGACGCCAAGGACCAGGTGCGCGTGCTGCGAATCATGAAGTCAGACCAGCGCTAACGGCGCGGTTCGGTCTGCTATTTTTTATCAGGAAAATTTTGATGAAAGCGAAGAAGCCCCGGCATGGGGCTTTTTTGCGTTTGGCCGGGCCGGAGTTTCCTACTTATTAGTACCTCTTGTAATATGACCCCGAAGTGGTAGGCCACCGATCCAGTGAAATGGACGGGCAAGGTCGATGCGCCGGGATGTTTCAGGACGTACTTGTCCAGGAAAACGCCAAAAGCATCGGCTACCATTTTCAGGATAAAATCATGTGACTTCCGCTCTCCCACAAAACGAGCGAAGCCTGCGAAGTAGCGGTTGGGAAAGGGTTGCCGGTAGGCGTGGTCCAGCATCGTCAGACGCGTCAGGTCGGGGTAGGTACGTCGGAATTCCTGGTGCAGGTCGGCCGGTAGCTCTTTTTGCAAATAATGCACCACCAGTTGCTTGCCCAGATACCCACCGCTGCCTTCGTCGCCAAGCCAAAAGCCCAGCGAACCGATGTTGTTCACGATTTCGCGGCCGTCGTATTGGCAATTGTTAGCTCCCGTACCCAGGATGCAAGCAATGCCGGCCTCGCGCCCACATAAGGCCCGCGCCGCCGCCAGTAAGTCACTGGCCACCTCAATGGTGCGGGCCTTCGGAAACACTTCGGTTAATGCCGCTACCACAGGTTGGCTCGTCGCGGCATCCGCGCAACCCGCGCCGTAGAAGAAAATTTCTGATACGGTACCTTCCACATTCGGTAGCACCCCCGTCCGTAACCCGGCAGCGATGGTAGGCTGGTCTTGATAAAATGGATTGAACCCCACGGATTGAAAAGTAGTACTTCGCCCTAACTCATCCAGGAAAAGCCAATCTGTTTTGGTGGAGCCGCTGTCGGCGAGTAAGATCATATCAGTTTGCCAATGACGGTGAGTTTTTGAAATACTTTGTCGGTATGCGGGGCCTCGGCGAGTTCATCGGTCAGATCCTGCCCGGCCCAGTGCTCGTAGTGCTTGCCGTCGCGCCACAGCCGCGAAGCCGATACGTCGTAGATCGTGCCCCGGAAAGCGCACCAGATTTCGTCCCGGTCCTGCCCGTTGCGGAGGGCCAGCTGGGTTCGGCTGTATTCTTTCATAAAGTAAGGTTTTTTTGAAAAATCGTCCGCAAATGCAGAAATTGTGGCCGGGTTCTTGAATAACCTACGGCATTGGATATGAAGGTAGAGGGAAATTTCGTTCTTTTGAAAAAAATACAATTACGCATGGCTATGAGAAAAATTCAACCCATCATTTGGTGCCTGTTCCTGAGCATCGGCCTGATTTCGACCAGCTGCAAGAAAGACCCACCTCCCCTTTCGGAGCGCATCGCCAAGGTATGGTCGCCTTCCTCGGTGCAGGAAGGCAGTGCGGTAGTCTACACCAAAGGCGGCACCACGAACGTCAAGCCCGGATACAGCAAATTCAGCCTCAACCTCAACCAATCCGGTTCGGTGACCTACACCGAATTCGATGGCAACACATTCTCGGGACAATGGGAGTTGAACGGAGATAACAAATTGATTCTCAAAAATTTGAACCCCCAGCCCACCGGTACCAACGGAACGATCGAGTTCACCATTTCTGATTTCAGCGATGGTATGATGACGCTCACCCGCACGACCTCCAGCGTAAAAACCGGCGGCACGGTGAACAAGTACGTGCTGACGAATCCGTGATTGGAGTTTATGAGTTTATGAGTTTATGAGTTTATGAGTTTATGAGTTTATGAGTTTATGAGTTTATGAGTTTATGAGTTTATGAAAGCAAGACTCTGCTGACAAGCTACTTACTCTAAAATTCTTCTATATTTCCACAAGAAGAAGCCGATTCTACTCGAATCGGCTTCTTGCTTTTTGGCTACCTTTGTTGCCCAGAAAACTAAACCCTTGACCCTTCCACCCTTCCCCCGTAAACCATGCCCGAAAATATTCGTACCGAAATAGCTTCCCTTGGTGAATTTGGCCTGATCGAGCGATTGAGCGCGCCGTTTGCGCCCGCGCTACCCGACACCGTGCGCGGTATTGGCGACGACGCCGCCGTTATTGACTTGGGAGAGGATTACGGCTTACTGAGTACCGATCTGTTGCTGGAGGGCGTTCACTTCGATCTGACTTTCGCGCCGCTCAAGCATTTGGGGTATAAGGCGATTGCCGTCAATGTATCCGATATTGCGGCCATGAACGGCAAACCGGGGCAGGTGACGGTAAGCCTGGCGGTGAGCAACCGCTTTTCGGTGGAAGCCATCGAGGAAATTTACGCGGGAATTCGGGCGGCTTGCACTGATTTCAAGGTGGATTTGGTGGGCGGTGATCTGTCGTCGTCGCGCTCGGGTCTGCTGATTTCGGTGACGGCATTCGGCAAGGTCGCCAAGGACAAAATCGTGTACCGCAACACCGCCAAGCCCAACGACCTGCTGTGCGTTTCGGGCGATTTGGGCGGAGCCTACCTGGGCTTGCAACTGCTGGAACGCGAGAAGCAGGTGTTCCTGGCGAACCCCAACATGCAACCCCAGCTGGAAGGAAAGGACTACGTGGTGCAGCGCCAGCTCAAACCCGAGGCCCGCACTGATATTGTCTATGAATTGGAAGAAGCGGGCGTGGTACCCACTGCCATGATCGACGTGTCGGACGGTTTGGCCTCGGATGTACTGCATTTGTGCAGCCAATCGGGCGTGGGCGTGGTGGTGTACGAAGAAAACCTGCCCCTCGACGAGCAAACCTACCTCGCTGCCACCGAACTGAATATAAGTCCCATCACCGCCGCCCTCAACGGTGGCGAAGACTACGAACTACTCTTCACCGTCCGCCAGGCCGACTACGAAAAAATTAAAAACAGCGCCAAAATCACCGTTATCGGCTACATGACCGACACGCCGGAGGAGAAGGTACTTGCGATGAAATCGGGGGAGAAAGTACCTTTGAAGGCGCAGGGGTGGTCGCATTTTGAGGAGTGAGAGAAATGAGGATAAGATGGTCTTGGAATACTTTTTATGCTTCACACAAAAGGCATTGTTCATTCCTCCTAATTCAAAAAATATTATGAAAAAGCTATCCTTTCTTCTTGTCATCCTAAGCGTAGCAGCAGGGCTCCTCTCCTCCCCGGCCATGTCCCAATCCATCAAAGGCGCCTGGAAATCGCAGCAGCCCAACAACAGCACGGCGGTCCTGATCGTGGCTGACGACTACATGATGATTGGCTCGTACAGCCTGCTCAACAAGTACTTCGACCGCGCCGAAGGTGGTAGTTTCACGCAAGAGGGCAACCAATTGACCTACATTACCGAGTTTAACACGACCGACACGGCCCGAATCAACAAATCGGTCACCTACACCGTAAGCCGCAAGGATAGCATTTTGGGTTTGCGCGATGAGGAAGGAGAACTGGTGTGGAAGTTGGTCGATGACGCCAAGAATAATCCAATGGCCGGAGCCTGGCACATCACCGGACGCGCTAAGGATGGTACCGGCGAAATGATGGAAATTCACCGCGAAGGTACCCGCAAAACCATCAAGATGCTGTCAGGAACCCGTTTCCAGTGGGCCGCCATCGACCCGGCGATACAAGGATTTTACGGCACGGGTGGTGGTACCTACGACATCAAAAACGGCAAGTACACCGAGCACATCCAGTTTTTCTCACGCGACAACCTCCGCGTCGGCGCCAACCTCACCTTCGACCACAAGCTGGAAAACGGCCAAGTGGGACCATTCCGGCAAAAGCAGCAAAGGCGATCCGATTCACGAAGTGTGGGAAAAGGTTGAAAATTATGAGTGATGAATTATGAATTATTAGAGCTTGCTATCTAGCAATAATCGTGCCGTTTTCGGATTATTGCATGAAAAACACTCATCACTCATCATTAATATCTCAAACTCCTTACATCTTTCCTTCAACTCAAAATTCTGCCCTAAGTACACCCGGCGGACTACTTCGTCGGCGGCGAGTTCTTCGGCGGTGCCTTGCTTCAGGATTTTTCCTTCGAATAGTAGGTAGGCGCGGTCGGTGATCGAGAGCGTTTCGTTTACGTTATGGTCGGTGATCAGGATGCCGATGTTGCGGTGTTTCAGCTTGGCGACGATGGTTTGAATGTCCTCCACCGCGATAGGGTCCACGCCCGCGAAGGGTTCGTCGAGCAAGATGAATTTCGGGTCGACGGCCAGGGCACGGGCGATTTCGGTACGGCGGCGCTCGCCGCCCGATAGTACCATCCCCAGGTTTTTGCGCACGTGATCGAGGCTGAATTCTTCGATCAGCGCTTCCACCTTTTCCATTTGGGCCGCGCGGGGCAGATCCGTGAGTTCCAGCACGGCCAGGATATTTTCCTCCACCGTGAGTTGCCGAAATACCGACGCCTCCTGTGCCAGGTACCCCAGCCCCAGCCGCGCCCGCTTGTACATCGGCAGGCTCGTAATGTCGCGGTCGTCGAGGTATACGTGGCCACTGTTGGGTTTCACCAGCCCCACCGCCATGTAGAAGGACGTCGTTTTGCCAGCGCCGTTCGGACCAAGTAGTCCCACGATTTCGCCTTGCTCTACCTGGTAGCTTACTTGGTCGTTGACCAGCCGGGCACCGTATTTCTTGACTAGGTTTTCGGTTCTGAGGATCATATTGGTTTGTGGATATGGAAGGCCAGAGTTTACCTCTCGAAACCGAATATCTTTCAACATGAACTGCAACGTGGTATTATCGCGAAAGGTATTCTCTTCCAGCGTATAGCAAAGGTCGAATGTCTTGCCATCCATCAGGTCGGGATAGATGTGCGCCATGCCGAAGGCGATCGTTGTGAAAGCAGGCGACTCTTTTTGGAAGACGTTGAACTTGATGTGCTTTTCCTTCATGATCGTCGGCTTTCCGGCGATGGACAAGCCGCGGCTCACGAAGACGGGCAGTCATGTTGCCAGGTCCGAACGGGCCCATTTGTTTCAGTACCTTATAAAACTTCCAGGATACCTCTTCCAGTTCGATCTCGGTATCGACCTCCAACATCGGCGTTAATTGGTCGGGTTGGATGCGGGCGCTCACGATTTCGTCGAAGCGGCGGCGGAAGGCGTCGATATTCTCGATCGGCATCGTCATACCTGCCGCAAAGGTGTGGCCACCAAATTGTTCCAGCAGGTCGCCGCATTCCTCGATGGCCTCGTAGACATCGAAGCCCGGCACCGAACGCGCCGACCCGGCGGCTTTGCCGTTGGAGTGGGTCAGAATGATCGTAGGACGATGAAAATGCTCGATGCAGCGGCTCGCCACGATTCCGATCACACCTTTGTGCCAATCCTCTTTATAAAGTACCGTGCTCTTGGCTGTGGAAATAAACGCGTCGCCCTGAATCATCGCCAGCGCTTCGTCGGTAATGCTCGCTGTCGAACTTGCGGCGGTCGGTATTGTGCTTGTTGATTTCCTGGGCAAATTCGTCGGCTTCCGCTTCGTCGTCGGACAGCAGCAGCCGGACGGCTTCCTTGGCGTGCTTGATGCGGCCCGCCGCGTTGATGCGTGGCCCGAGTCCGAAGACGACATTGGTAATATCCAGTACGTTGTGGATGCCCGCGATCTTGATTAAAGCCTTTAAGCCCAAGCGCGGAGAAACATTCAGATGCCGCAAGCCATAATAAGCCAGCACCCGGTTCTCGCCCGTAATGGGTACGATGTCGGACGCGATGCTGACTACCAGCAGGTCGAGGTATGGGTACAGTAGGTCCAAATCCTGCCCGTTTTGCTGGCAAAAAGCGTGTAGCAGTTTAAAGCCCACGCCACAGCCCGTCAGTTCTTTGTAGGGGTAAGCGCAATCGGAGCGTTTGGGATCGAGCACGGCGGCGGCGGGCGGTAGTTCGTCGCCGGGGCGGTGGTGGTCGCAAATGATGAAATCCACGCCCAGACTTTTAGCGTACGCCACTTTATCAACCGATTTGATCCCGCAATCCAGGCACACGATCAGCGAAAAGCCGTTTTCCTTGGCGTAGTCGATGCCTTGCGTCGACACGCCGTAGCCCTCGATGTAGCGGTCGGGAATGTAGTAATCGAGCTTGTCGTACATCTTCCGCAGGAAGCCGTAGAACATCGCGACGGAGGTAGTACCATCGACATCGTAGTCACCATAGACCAGGATTTTCTCTCCTGCCGCCATCGCTTCGGTCAGCCGGTCGACGGCCTTATCCATGTCCTGCATCAGGAAAGGATCATGCAGCACTGATAAATCGGGCCGAAAAAAGGACTTCGCAGCGTCGAAATCATACACGCCGCGCTGCACCAGTAGTGCCGCGATACCGGGACTCACGTTGATCGCTTCGGCAAGTTTCTCGGCCACAGTTTTATGTTCCGACGAGGGTTCGGCAGCAATAATCCAGCGTTTTTCAATCATAACCACAAAGATAACGAAAACGCCCTTGCGTCGCATCGCACTCGAGGCAACGCGTCTTTATTAAGAAAGATTAACGCCGAAGCCCGTATCTTTGACTCCCCATGCGCATCCTTGCCCTCGATTACGGAACCAAACGGACTGGCCTGGCCGTGACAGATCCCTTGCAGATCATTGCGACGGGCCTGGAAACCGTACGGACGCATTTGTTGTTGGATTTTTTGAAAAAATACCTGGCGCAGGAAGAAGTGGAAGCCATCGTGATCGGAATGCCAAGAAAGCTCGATGCTTCCGACACCCATAACACGCAGCCGGTACGGAATTTTATAAAAAAATTGGAAAGTACTTTTCCGGCAATCCCGGTGCATGCGCACGACGAGCGGTTTACGTCGTCGATGGCGCTGCAGGCCATGATCGCGGGCGGCAGCAAAAAAAGCGAACGCCGCGAAAAAGGCAATATCGACAAAGTCAGCGCCGTCATCATCCTGCAATCCTACATGGAAAGCCAGCGCCTAAATCCTGACAAAGGTCAAAACCTAAAACCTAATAGCTAATAGCCTAACAACCTAAAATTAATGATTTACCCCATTGTCGCCTACGGCGATCCTATTCTCAGAAAAGTCACGAAGTCCATCGACCCACAGGAGGTGGATATACAAAAACTCGCCGCCGACCTCTTCGAAACCATGCACGACGCGGCGGGCGTGGGCCTGGCTGCCCCGCAGGTGGGCCTCGGCCTCCGGGCTTTTGTGGTGGATGGTACCATAATGAACGAAGACGAGGACGAAGCGGACAAGGACCCGACGCTGGAAGGGTTCAAGAAGATATTTATCAATCCCGAGATCGTGGATGAGGACGGGGACGACTGGGGTTTCGAAGAAGGTTGCCTCAGCATTCCGGGGATCCGCAGTGAAATATTTCGGCCCGAGCGTGTCACGATTCGGTACCGCGACCTCGACTGGAACGAGCTCGAAGAAGAATACGAGGGCATGGCCGCGCGCATCATTCAGCATGAGTACGACCACCTGGAAGGCAAATTATTCACCGACTACCTGCCGGGCTTGAAAAAGCAGCTTCTGAAGCGCAAGCTCAGCAACATCGCCAAGGGGATAGTGGATGTAGATTACCGAATGCGGTTTCATAGTAGGAGGTAAGTTTCAATTGACAGTGAAAAATTGACAATCAATAATTCTTCTGCATCAGAAGATGCCCTCTCCATAGCTCTGATCCAAGCCGACTTAGTCTGGGAGAATGCGACGGCCAATCTGGCGGTTTTGGAGGAGAAAATTGCCGCCTTGCCCGAAGCAGTGGACGTCATCGTGCTACCCGAAATGTTCTCGACGGGATTTAGCATGAACGCGGCGGCGTTGGCCGAACCCATGAATCACACGACCACGCGCTGGCTTCGGATGATGGCCGCTCAAACCGATGCGCTGGTCATCGGGAGTTTTCAGGTGAAGGAAGACGGGAAGTACTACAACCGTCTGCTGGCGATGCGGCCCGATGGTACCTACGAAAAGTACGACAAGCGCCACCTGTTCAGCTTCGGCCGCGAGCATGAAACCTTTGCGCCGGGACAAGAGCGGTTGATTTTGTCCTGGCGCGGCTGGCGCATCTGTCCGCTGATTTGCTACGATTTGCGGTTTCCGGTGTGGAGTCGTCAACCCGCCGAGCACCTTACGACTTGCTGCTGTACGTGGCCAACTGGCCCGCCGCGCGCGCTACGGCCTGGAGTACCTTACTCCGGGCGCGGGCGATGGAAAACCTGAGTTACGTGGTGGGCGTGAACCGCGTCGGCACCGATGGACAGGGTGTCGCGCACGCGGGCGACTCGGTGGCACTGGACTTCTTGGGAGAAGTACTTACCGATATGGGTAGCGCGGAAAGCGAGCAAATTGTGCGCCTACCAAAAGCGCCGTTGGAGAAATACCGGGCGCAGTTCCCGGCTCTACGGGATGCGGATGATTTCGCGATCAAGAAGAATTCTTGAATATCACTCGATTACCTTGGGTACTTTGATGTAGGTACCATCCTGACTCGGCGCATTGGCCAGGCCTTTTTCGCGGGAGAGCGTATTTTTAGCTACGTCGGCGCGCCAGTTGTTCACCTCCTCGCTCATGTGCGTGAGCGGTTCCACGCCTTCGGTATCGACCTCGTCGAGCTGCTCCATCCACGTCAGCACGGTTTCCATGCTGGCCAGCAGTTCTGCCTCTTCTTCCGGTTTCACTTCCAGCCGCGCCAGATGCGCGATTTTTTGCAGGGCTTCGTGGTCTATTTTCATCAGGTCGATTATAAATTCTAAGCCGAAATTACAGGATCGAACCGGCTCCTGCAAGAGAGAGATTAGGAGCAAAGGCCTCGGAGAGTGCCTAACGTTTGTAGAAGAAGCGTTTGAAAGCAAATTCTGAGCCCCAGCGGGGCGACACATAGCTACCTAAGAAATTCCGCAATCAGAAAACCCAGGTACGTCCCCAACCCATTTCCCAAAGTACCTACCAAAATTGCGGGAAGCTGCAAATCGGGGCGACCCAGGCTACGCGCCAGCGCCAGGGCCGAACTCGACCCACCGATGTTGGCTTGCGACACGACGGCGACTTCGTCCCAATCTTGCTTGAAAAGTCGCGCCAGCCCGAAAAGTACCACGGCGTGCACCAGCACAATGGTGCAGATAATCACCAGCAACCAAATCGCGAGCGTACCATCCTGCAAGAGCGCCGGAACATCGCAATACGCCCCGATGACGGCCAGGAAAAGGTAGATCATGAACATCCCCAGTACCCGGCTGCCCCGCAGGCGACTCACCACCGGCAGTTGCGCCAACGCCAACGCGATGGTCGTGATGGTAAGAATCGTGGGCACAACGGGCACGATTCCCTTGACCCAATCGGCCACGAAAACCGCCCCGAACGCCAAAGCCGTGAGCAGGCCGACGTCCATCGGGTTGATCGTTTCCTGCTCGTCGAAGACGTCGCTTCCCGCCGATTCGGCCACGACCGCCTTTCTCTGTCTTCCCCGCAAAAGCGGCGGAAGCGCCAGCGTGGCGATGATCCAGAGGGCGGTCACGATGTTGTCGGCGGCGGTGGTGGCCGCGTAGAGCGTCCCTTCGCGGGCCATGCCGTAGTGCAGCGCCACAGCGTTAAAATTAAGACTCCCGCCGGTGTAGGTACCCGTCAGCATTCCCGCCAGGGCGTAGTACTTTTCGCCCAGCAAAGCTTTGGCGTCGAACACACTCATCGCCACCGTCACGCCCAGCACGGTACCCAGCGCGCCAATCACGAACAGGATTATCATCGACGGCCCGGCGCGGCGGATACTTTTCAGGTTGACGCTCAGCATCAGCAGAAAAATAGAAATAGGTGCGACGTAGGCAAAAATCCCGTCGTACACGGGCGAGGGCGGCGAAGAAGAGGGAATGATGCCCAGATTCGCTACCAAAGCCGTGAGCAAAATCACCATCAGCGCCGTACCCAGGTGCCGAAAATACGGCTTCGTCGCTAGCCACTCGCAAATGACGACGTTGAGGCAAAGGATGGCGAGAACGTAGAGCGGGTGAGTTGGCAAAAGAATGATGAGTGATGAGTGATGACGGGTCGAACCTACGCTCAGGCCGCCCGTGCGGATATGAATTTTGAGGTGGGCTTCGCGGATATTGGGGCAAATCCGTATCTTGACGCAAAGTATTGAAAACCCTTCTTATTTCTCTATAAAACCATATTATCTTCTCTGTTTTTGCCCAAAAGCGATATGAAAAAACTATTTCTTGCTCTCTTTGCCATTGTCACCCTGAGTGTAGTCGAAGGGCCGATTGCAAGAGCCCAATCCCGCGCCCCCATCCCCGATGCCAGCGTCGAAACCAAAGACGCTGTCACGATCAAGGGCAAGCGCGTGCCCTACACCGTCACCGCCGGAACTCAGCCCGTGTGGGACGCCGACGGCCAACCCATCGCCAGTCTGTTCTATGTCTACTACGAGCGTTCCGACATCGGCGACCGCACGACGCGGCCTTTGGTGGTGTCGTTCAACGGCGGACCGGGAGCGGCTTCTTGCTGGATGCACCTCGGCTATACCGGCCCCAAGCGCGTCCTGATCGACAGCGAGGGCTACCCCGTGCAGCCCTACGGCATTCAGGACAACCCCAATTCGATTCTGGACGTGGCCGACATCGTCTATGTCGAACCCGTCAACACGGGCTTTTCGCGGATGCTGTCCGACACCATCGACAAGAAAAAATTCTTCGGCGTCAACGCCGACATCAAGTACCTGGCGGGCTGGCTCAATACGTTCGTAGGTCGCAAAAACCGCTGGCAGTCGCCCAAGTACCTCGTGGGCGAAAGCTACGGCACCAACCGCGTGTCGGGCCTGGCGCTGGAACTGCAAAATGCCCAGTGGATGTACCTCAACGGCGTGGTGCTGGTCTCGCCGACCGACCTCGGCATCGCGCGCGGCACCGTGGTGGACGCCGCCAGCTACCTCCCCTACTACGCCGCCACGGCCTGGCACCACAAAGTCCTACCGCCCGACTTGCAGGGCAAAGACCTCGTGGACATGCTGCCCGAAGTGGAAAATTTCACCATCAACGAACTCATTCCGGCCCTAGCCAAAGGCGGCTACCTCGACCCCGCCGCCCGGAAGCAACTCGCCGCCCGCGTGGCCCGCTACTCGGGGCTTTCCGAGAAAGTGGTGCTGGAACACAACCTGATGGTGCCCACGAATTTTTTCTGGAAAGAACTCCTCCGCGACCAGGGCTACACCGTCGGGCGGCTCGACTCGCGCTACCTCGGCATCGACCGCGAAGGCGCTGGCGAAGGCCCCGACTACTCGCCGGAGTACACGTCCTGGCAGCACTCGTTCACGCCCGCCATCAACTACTACCTGCGCGAGGTGCTGAACTACAAAACCGACCTCAAGTACTTCATCGCCGGACAAACCCGCCCGTGGAGCCGCGAGGGCACCGACACCGACCAAACGGGCGAAAACCTCCGCCAGGCGATGGCCCAAAACCCCTACCTGAACGTCCTGGTGCAATCGGGCTACTACGACGGGGCTTGCGACTACTTCAACGCCAAGTACGATATGTGGCAACTCGACCCCAGCGGCAAAATGCGCGACCGCCTCGACTGGAAAGGCTACCGCAGCGGCCACATGATGTACCTCCGCGATGACGATGTGGTGACGTCGAATGAGGATATTCGGCAGTTTATTTTGCGGACGCTGCCGAAGAGCGGGGAGGCGGCGAAGTATTGAAGAAGTGATTAATCCTTAGAATTAATATGTTTCAAGGTTAAAGTCTACCTTGTATAGACTGATAGGTTAAATAAATGTATACTGGTTTCAAGTAATCATATTTTCTTTTAAGAATGAAAACGATTATATTTTTAATAGGGATAGTACTTCTACTTACTGATTGTAATACGGACAATAGTTCAAAATTATCTACTGATGAAATTATAGCACAAAAAGTAGATACTTTGCGCAACTCTGGGTACACGATGAAAGCAAGCAAAGATACTGTCTTTTTAGGGTTTATTTTCGGTATGAATCAAGATCAATTTAAATATCACTTTGATAGTCTAGTTAATACGAAAACACTATTTCAATATGGACCAGAGACTTTCGCTTATAAAATGAGCTTGACTGATAAGCAGAAAATTGATATAACTATTAATCCTGAATTCGAAGACAACAAGCTTATGAGACTTATATTAGTTAGCGATGGTGGTACACTAGCGCTTAGTAATAAGCTCTTACTTTATTCTCTTTACAATGAAAAGTATGGGACTGGATATCCAATAGGAGATAATCTTATTCTTTTCAATAAAAATACGGAAATTGAAATAAAAGTTGACAAAATAGTTACTGACTCAAATCTATCCGCAAGAGAACATGCAGTGGTAATATATACCGACTTGATTTATTATAAGTTGCAGAAAGAAGGTAGTAAGCGTGGAAAAGAAAAAGTGTTAGAAAACATTTAAATGCCTAATTACCCCAACGCCAAGTACGACATGTGGCAGCTCGATCCCAGCGGCAAAATATGCGACCGCCTCGACTGGAAAGGCTACCGCAGCGGCCACATGGTGTACCTCCGCGACGATGACGTCGTGACGTCGAATGAGGATATTCGGCAGTTCATTTTAAGGACGCTGCCGAAGAGCGGGGAGGCGGCGAAGTATTAAAATCATGGGAATTATTGCATTGATCAAGAACAGAACATCATAAATATAATATTTTATAAAGAAACACGACAAACATGGATAGTAATAAATTAGAGATTATAAAAACAGCAAATTATGATGTTCAGCTCCAAGAATTTGAAGGAGGCCTTATTAGCTTTTTAGAACAGCATGACCTACCATCTGTTGGTATTTTTGTAGGTGTTCCTGAAAGATTAAATGTTTTTAATAATATTGATAGTATAATCAATAAAATAAACCCTAACGAGAAACAGCAGTCACTATACTTGTCTAAGTTTATAGCAGCAGTTGCTTCTGGACTTTTTGACGCCGCCTTAAACTACTTATGGGATGAAACTATTCTCCAAATCAGAAAAAGAGTAGCTCAATATGATTTAGAGTATTTCTATGACAATGCTGTATCAGGAGAAAAGCGTAAAAAATTAAAAAATGAAAGCGATTTAACTAAAATTGATGATTACGAACTGATTAAGGGTGCAAAAGAAATAGGGCTAATATCAGAATTAGGATTTAAGCATCTTGAATTCATCAACTTCATGAGAAATTGGGCAAGTGCCGCTCATCCTAATCAAAATGAGATTTCTGGATTTCAGTTAGTGGCTTGGCTAGAAACATGTGTTAAAGAAGTAATCTCACTTCCTCTTTCTAATATAACTATACAAATAAAACAACTCCTTGTAGGTGTAAAGGCTACCAGTATATCGTCAGATGAAGCCCATGAAATAGCAGTATTTTTCACCAACCTCACACAAGATCAAATAAATAACCTCGTGTCAGGTTTTTTTGGAATATACACAAAACCCGATAGTGATAGCCAGACTCTTCAAAATATAAATAAACTCCTGCCACTCATATGGGATAGGGTTGATGAAGATACCAGAAATAATTTTGGTCTTAAATACGGAAATTATGTTGCAAATAATTATCAACATGAGAAAAAACTTTCAAAAGAATTTTTTCAACTTGTAAACGCTGAAAATTATATTCCCGACGATTTAAGAATAGTCGAAATTGAATCTATAATCAACGGTTTGATTTCTGCACATCATGGGTATAATAATTTTTACAATGAACCGTCTTTTGCTAGACAACTTAAACGAATAGTTGGTAAACCACCGAAAGTTCCGAAAACGATAAGCAAAAAATATGTAATTTCATTGGTAGAAGTATTTTTAACAAATGGAAATGGAATTACAGCATCTGCCCAACCAATTTATCAAGATCTACTTTCAAACTTGGATTCATACCAAGCGAATGTCGCCGTTTTATCTTTTACTGATACAAGTATTTCAAGTAAACTTCAATTTCAACTCTGCCAAAGTAAATTTAGAGAGTTGATTGAGATAGTTAAACCTATCATTACGACTCCTGCAATCAAAGATTTAATAAAAAACATCGAAGAATTTAAAGGGCGGTTAGATAACCTCAAAAATGATAAGACTATCAGGACAGCAGTAGAAAGTTTGAGAATATTATTAAAATGAACCCAACTACTCAAAAAGTTAGTAACCTCATCCGACAGACCATCAATCAGGTGGACGATAAGGCGGAAGTAATATTATATGGTTCGCGCGCCAGAGGCGACGAGCGGAAGGATTCCGATTGGGATATTCTGGTACTTACAGATTATACATTGGATTTAAACAGAACGCGAGCCTTTCGATATCCCTTGTATGACCTGGCACTTGAACTAGGTGAACAGTTTTCTGTATTTGTACGCTCTAAAAATGAATGGAAAACAAGGCAAAGAATCACCCCATTTTATGAAAGCGTTAAACAAGAAGGTATTCAGCTATAAGTTCACAAACAACACTACCAATCTTTTACTTTCCCCATGCAAAAATATACCCTCCTCCGATACCTCGGACCACTCCTTGTCATCCTAACCGTAGCCGAAGGACTCCTCGCCCAAAAACCCACGGCGACGATGAAATCCAACCTGACCGCCACCGCCGCGCCCAATGTCCTGAAACTGGATATGGACTCGACGATTACCTCGTCGCATACCGTCACCATCAAGGGCCAGAAGGTACCCTACACGGCGCAGGTCGGGACGCAGCCCGTGTGGGATGAGGCGGGCAAGGTCATCGCGGGCGTCTTCTACACCTACTACGAGCGCACCGATGTGAAAGACCGCGTGAACCGTCCGCTGGTGATTTCGTTCAACGGCGGGCCGGGGACGGCTTCGGTCTGGATGCACCTGGCCTACACCGGCCCGAAACTTCTCAACGTGGACGCCGAGGGCTACCCGCTGCAACCCTACACGATCAAGGACAACCCGAACTCGATTCTGGACGTGGCCGACATCGTGTTCATCGACCCCGTCAACACGGGCTACTCGCGCATGGCGGGCAAGGAAACGCCGCAGGCCAAGGCCAAGTTTTTCGGCGTGAACGTGGACATCAAGTACCTGGCCGACTGGCTCAATACCTTCGTGAGCCGCCACGACCGCTGGCGCTCGCCCAAGTACCTGATCGGCGAAAGCTACGGCACCAACCGCGTGTCGGGCCTGGCGCTGGAACTCCAAAATGCCAACTGGATGTACCTCAACGGCGTCATTCTGGTGTCGCCGACCAACCTCGGCCTCGACCGCGAAGGGCCGCTGGGCGCGGCCAATCTGCTGCCCTACTACGCCGCCACGGCTTGGTTTCACAAAAAACTACCCGCCGACTTGCAGCAAAAAGACCTCACGCAGATGCTGCCCGAAGTGGAGAATTTCACCACCAACGAACTCCTGCCCGCGTTGGTGATGGGCGGCTACCTCGACCCCGCCAGGCGCAAAGCGATGGCCGCCCGCATCGCCCGCTACGCGGGGCTGTCCGAAAAGGTGGTGCTGGAACACAACCTGCAAATCCCGGTCAATTTCTTCTGGAAGGAACTCCTCCGCGAGCAGGGCCGCACCATC
This sequence comes from uncultured Cytophagales bacterium, assembly GCA_963803495.1. Taxonomy (GTDB): domain Bacteria; phylum Bacteroidota; class Bacteroidia; order Cytophagales; family Spirosomataceae; genus Persicitalea. The sequence goes on along the minus strand of CAWDMP010000002.1, from coordinate 2,671,319 downwards.
GGGCGGCTCGACTCGCGCTACCTCGGCATCGACGCGCAGGACGCGGGCGAGCGACCCGACTACTCGCCCGAGCTGACTTCGTGGCTGCACTCCTTCACGCCGCCGATCAACTACTACTTCCGCGAGGTGCTGGGCTACAAGACGGACCTGAAGTACTACATGTTTGGCCCCGTCTATCCGTGGAGCCGCACGGGCGACAACGCCGACCACACGGGCGAGAACCTCCGGCAGGCGATGGCCCAGAACCCCTACCTGCACCTGCTGGTACAATCGGGCTACTACGACGGGGCCTGCGACTACTTCAACGCCCAGGCCAACCTCTGGCAAATGGACCCCAGCGGCCAACTCAAAGCCCGCATGGACTGGAAGGGCTACCGCAGCGGCCACATGATGTACCTCCGCCAGGAAGACCTCGTGCAAGCCAATGACGACATCCGGTCGTTTATTATGAAAGCCACGCCGGGGAAGGGGATGGCGGCGAAGTATTGATAATATGCCGTGCTAAAAACCAACTCTATCAAAATTAATATAAGAATTAATGCTTAATATTAATCTATAGCTTAATTTTGTGACAGAAAGATCCTGTAAACAACTAATCGCTTCGCCGGATGGCAGACGAGCCATCTACATCGACACCGCCAACAGTGACGAGATTCTTGGGTACCTGAACCGTTCCGCAAAACACCGGAAGAAATTCCAGTACATTGCTCAACTCATCCTGGAAGGCATACGAAACACCGAAACCTATGACCGGGAAAATATCAATGACCGCTGTAAGGACGTGACCGCTATGAAGTTTTTCAAGGGAAACAGCAACGACCGCATTTACTGCAAGGAGGTCCGGTCGCCGCACGGCGTTTTTGTAGTCGTAGCCGCCGTGTTGCACGAAAAAAAGAAATCTCAGAAGAATTCAGCCCGCGAAATCAGCCAGATAGAAAAAGTGGCTTCTTACGATTATTCGCCTGAACCCTCCTCAGAAAGTTCCTTGTAAAACCTTAATTGACTGATTATGAATTTCAAAGAAAAATACTTGGTAAATAGCGAGTTCGACGCAGTCTTCGATTTGTCCGAAAAGGAACAGGAGGAGGTGGATACAAAGGTGCTGGCGGCCCAATTTCTGGCCGTAGTCAGCGAAACGCTCGAAGCCCGTAATCTCAACCGCAAGGACTTTGCTGCTTTGCTGGGAACGTCGGCGAGCTGGCTCACGCAGCTTTTCCGGGGCGACAAACTACCCAGTCTGACGATGCTTTCCCGGATGGCAAACGTGCTGGATATTAAATTTGATATTCAGCAACGGGATAAACCGGGGGCTTGTGCGCATGGGCTGGCGGGCCGCTATTTGCTGCCTGTGAAAAGGGCCGAGCGCAGGCCTGCTTCCGAAATGACGAAGGGAGAAAAGCTGGCCATCCTGAACAAATACGAAGGTTCGTGGCCCAAATGGACTCCCGATGTCGACTTAGAGGACGAATATTACAAACAGTAGGAGTCTTATTCGAAGCGTTCCGCGAAATTGTTTCCATCTGAAATCTAGGGGTGTCACCTAAAATTATGAACATCGGATCAATCGTAGCAAAACTGGAAAAAGCCTTTCAGGAGAAAAAAGCAGAGGGTTTAGTCATTGATGCTATTGGCGTGGCGCCCGCGTTCAGGGGGTTGGTCAAGAATTCCTACACCCTCGGCGTGAGCGCCCCTTCGATGGTGGACTGGGACGAGTACCGAAAAATAGACACGATGGTCGATCTTCTCTTTGAAGTGTTGACGGTTGAAGAGAGGGTTGTGATCAATACGGTTAAGTTTTACGACAACAAAAATGAACTGAGGCAGTCTTTATCCTTCGATTTCAAGGATCAGTATAGCGAGGATTTTGACAATGTTATTCAGTTTCAGAACGAGCTTTTTGAGGTGGCGTGAACTGCAAATCATTGCCTTCGGAAGCGTTCTCTTTCCTTTCGACACATTGTGCTAATTGCTTGATTTGGATTAAGTCAAGAACTTAAAAACCATTTTATGAAAAAATATAAAGTAATCGAAACGCTGGATTATCTGCCGGACGAATTCGACGTGGAGGAATTGGTAGAAAAACTACTGTTTGTCGAAAAGGTCGAAAAAGGAATTCAGGATGCTGAGGAAGGGAAGGTTATGAGTTTGGTAGAAGCCAGGCAGAAGACGGAGCGCAAATGGCAGGCATCGAAATAAAGCTTGCCACCTATCAGCTATCTACTTAAAGCAAATTCATAGAAAGCATTTACAGATACTCAGATTAAAAATTCAATAAAGTATATTTTTGTTTTAGATCACGAATAGTTTGGTTTTTAGTATAATAGTTTAATGTTTTAATTTTAATGAATAGAAAAGTAGTTATAATCAAAGGCTTTTCGACGTCTGATGCAGAGTTGGATACCGATCGATATTATGCTAAACAATATTTTAATTTTTTTGTAAGTAATTCAGGCGGAGCATATTTTGAAGAAGAAATCCTATATTTAGAAGATATAACAACAAAAGAGTTTCATGAATTAGAAAACCTTCAAAATTTTGATTATTTGATCTTCGTTCTAATTGGTCACGGTGCTACTCAAAATAATAATCAACTTTTTCAACTTAACGAAAATGAGATAATTAAGGCAGGTCAGTTTGAAACAAATACGAAAAAAAATCTATTTATACTTGAAATTTGCAGAACCAAAACGGATAATGTGTATACAGTTGATCTTACTCAGAAAATTCCAAAATTTGAACAGGGAGGAATTCTAAGAAAGCCTATTGGCCGTGAAAAAGCAAGACAAATATACAATGAGTTGATTAATAGGTCTCAAAATGGAATAATAATATGTTACGCTTGTTCGAAAAATGAAGTAGCAATAAATTACTATTTTTCTTTTTGGCTTATTCAAATTGCTTTTGATTGGCATTTAGAAAATAAAAGCAATATCAAAGTTCTAACTATAAGTGAATTAATGAGTTCTGTTTCAAAGGAAGTACGTGACTTTACTTTTAAAAATACTGGGATAAGTCAAAATCCGCAAGTAGTAGGAAATACAGACTTCCCTTTTTCAATAAGTAAGTTCTAAATAAATAAAATTTATATACGTTTAAACCTTAATAGTATATTATGAACAGCGATAGCGAATCTCTCTTTGATAGATTTAAAAAATTACATGATATAGAAACAAGCGAAGAAAGGAGAATCAACTTAATCGAGTCAGACTATCCGTCGCTTTTTTTCAAGTCCTTGTTAAAAATATTTAAAGAATTGGTAGAAAATCTAAGAAAGACTGGAATAGAATTGAGTTTTCAATCTATTGAGGATCCTGATGGAGGATATTCAAATCATGCCCTTGAATTGAAAAAAAGATTTATAGATTCGGAAGAATATGGTTATGATATTAGCTTTGAGGACTTTTTATTAAAGATAGAGGAAGAAGAAGAAAGAAAGTGGTACTATCAACAAGTTTACGACGGTGAAGGTGACGTTGAATTCGAGGAATATAAAGAGTATCAAGACAGTATCGATGAAGGCGATGACTACAGCCATGAGAACGAATATTCAGTTGAATGTATAGGATACAAGGACTTAGAATGTGCAAATCGTATTTCAATAATATCTTTTAAAGATCTTGATATTTTACTAAGTATTACACAATCAAGTAATACAGTTTATAGATTTGAAAGTTATGAGAATGAAAATGATTATTTTGATTTAAATGAAAGTGACTATGGACGTGGTGACGAATCAGGTTACTACATTGAAAGGAAAACTATTACCTTCAGTCCTAACTTAAATATTAGGTATTTTAGAGGTAATTTCGATCAATTATTAAAAGAACAAAATTATGCTATTGAAATCGATCAAAATTTGAATGTACTTTGGGGTAAAGAAAACAATAATTCATTGACTAATAAGGTGCTTTCTTGGTTTTTAGAAGAATTAGAGAAATAGAGAGTTACCTGCTGACACCGATTTGACGCCGCTAACACCGATTTGAAATCGGTGTTGCATCACCTCGCGTTTGTAACGCGAATACCTGCATAAGGAAGACAAACAACCAAGCATGGCCTCGTCCCAATACTACGTCCGCAATCAAGAGGGTGCCTATTCCCGCTAACCCCGATTTGCGGAGACGCTAACACCGATTTGTAATCGGTGTTGCATCACCTCGCGTTTGCAACGCGATCCGTACATAAGAACACCCCGCTAACCCTGATTTGCAACGCCGCTAACCCCTGCTGACACCGATTTGCGACCCCGCTGACACCGATTTGCAATCGGTCGTTGCATCACCTCGCGTTTGCAACGCGAACACAAGCATAAGCAAAAACAACCAAGCATGGCTTCGTCCCAATATTACGTCCGTACAACCCCTCCTGACACCGATTTGCGACCCCGCTAACACCGATTTGCAATCGGTGTTGCATCACCTCGCGTTTGTAACGCGATCCGAGCAAAAGAACACAAGCATAAGGAAGACCAACAACCAAGCATGGCCTCGTCCCAATACTACGTCCGCAACCAAGAAGGCGCTTATTTCCTGACGATGACAGTTATAGACTGGGTAGACGTTTTTACCCGGCCTTCCTACCGTCAGATCATGGTCGAGTCGTTGCACTACTGCCAAATGAATAAAGGACTACGGTTGTATGGCTGGTGCCTGATGTCGAATCACTTGCACCTCATCGCCGCGGCGGATGACGGAATCAACCTATCGGACATCTTGCGCGACATGAAGAAATTCTTTTCCAAACGTATGGTGAAAGAAATGCAGGAACAGCCCGAAAGCCGCCGGGAGTGGATGCTGCAACGCTTCGCCTACGCGGGCAAGTTTGAGGCTAATGTGAAGGAATATAAGTTCTGGCAGGATGGAAATCAGGCAAAGGAGTGCCACTCTTCGGCATTTACATTGGAAAAGCTAAATTATATTCATCAGAATCCGGTGCGGAATAAGATCGTGGAGGAGGCGGAGCATTATTTGTACAGTTCGGCCAGGAATTACGCGGGAATGAAGGGGCTGCTTGATGTGATTTTGCTTTGACTTTTTAGCTTAGTATACCTTTGCTCGGATCGCGTTGCAAACGCGAGAAGACGAAACCGCGCGGCGGACCGTACCGATTGCAAATCGGTGTTAGCGCAGTCCGAGAACAAAGCAGACTAACAACCAAGCATGGCTTCGTCCCAATATTACGTCCGTAATCAAGAAGGTGCCTATTTCCTGACAATGACGGTCGTGGATTGGCGGGGCCGCCCGTGCGGTAGATGTTTTCACCCGGCCTTCCTAGCCTCGTTTTCCTTATATTTGGGAAGTTTTTCAACTAACCGAATGCTCATGCTCACAACGATCGAAGGGATTTACGACAACGGCGTGGTGAAGTTCACTGAAAATCCACCCGTCCACAAGAGGGTAAAGGTACTCGTTACTTTTTTTGAGGAAGAAACTCCGGTTATTCTGCCTGCAAAGGAACGTCAGGCTGGCGGGCTGGCCGGGCAAATCTGGATGGCTGATGACTTCAACGAGCCGCTGGACGATTTGAACGACTATATGTGATCTATGAGATACTTGGTCGATACCCAGGCATTGATTTGGTTTGCTGATGATAATCCCAGGCTTTCACGTCGTGCCAAAGACTTGATTAAAAGTTCTGAAAACGAGATTTTTGTCAGTCAGTTCAGCTACGTTGAAATTGCCATCAAAATAGCAGTTCGGAAAATATCGCTTGAAGAAGGGTTGCAGTCTTTAATTGAGAATAGCCAAAAGCAAAGGATAATTACGCTGGCTGTTGAACAATCTTATGTTCTGGCGTACAGCAAAATTCCTCTACTTGAAGATCACAAGGCCCGCGGCGGCGGCCCGGCCATTCGACCGCATGATTCTGGCGACGGCCTTAGTCGAAGACTTACCCATTATTACTTCCGATGAAAAGTTTAGCTGGTACCCCGGTTTGATCAAGGTTGAGTGGTGAGGGCTATCAAATGGGTCACGTTTTACTCCTTTTTCGCTACTTATGCGCCCCATTCATCCCCAAATTGCGAAGAGAATGGTTTTTTTTAAGAAAGTCAGGCAAACAATTTCTAACCCTAAGCTTATCCTATGGCCAGTGCACAATCGTCCAAAACCGCGATCTATGCCGCGATTGGGGCCAATCTGGCCATTGCTATCTCCAAGTTTATAGCGGCGGCATTTACGGGTAGTTCGGCCATGATTTCTGAGGGGATTCACTCCGTTGTAGATACGGGCAATGGGCTGCTGCTGTTATTGGGTATTCGGAGGAGCCAAAGAGCACCGGATGAGCGACATCCCTTTGGGCACGGCAAGGAGTTATATTTCTGGTCGCTCATTGTGGCTGTTCTGATTTTTGCCATCGGTGGCGGTATGTCCTTCTACGAGGGAATCGCCCACATACGCCACCCTAAGCCCTTGTCTGACCCTACCTGGAACTACGTGGTATTGGGGCTGGCGGCCTGTTTTGAAGGTGTGGCGCTATACCTGGCTATGAAGCAATTTAATACCACCCGACACGGGCGAAGCTTTATCAAGGCGTTGAAAGCCAGTAAGGATCCGGGTAATTTTGCGGTAATTTTTGAAGATACAGCGGCGTTGCTGGGGCTGTTGGTAGCGGCGCTGGGGGTTTTTCTAGGGGCATCAGCTCGACAATCCTTACCTGGATGGCGTAGCCTCGCTCGTGATCGGGTTGATCCTATCAGCCACTGCGGCCTTTCTGGCTTACGAAAGTAAGGGGCTGCTGATTGGGGAGGGGGCAGATCCCATCGTGGTGGCAGGGCTCGAAAAAATTATTGAAGATGAGCCGGGCATTAGGAGTGTCAGACCCCCACTGACCATGCATTTTGGCCCCAATGAGGTGTTTTTGGCCTTAGACGTGAACTTCAAACCCGATCTCACGGCCCTTGAGGTAGAGCAAGCGGTGGTGCTGCTTGAGACAAATATCCGGCAGGCCTTCCCTGACATCAAGCGGATATTTATTGAGGCCCGGGCTCTTTCATCTGACCGAAATACTTCGCGCTAATCCGTAGATCCCCGGAAAGCATGAAAAATTGCTGTTAACAATTATGAGAGGTGCATCGGACGCTAACATTTCGTTTGATGAATTGAAGAACTTGCTTGTTCGTTTAGGTTTTAGTGAACGTATCAAAGGCAGCCATCATATCTTCACCAGATTAGGTGTTGATGAAATTCTGAATATTCAACCCAAAGCGGGAAAGGCCAAGCCCTATCAGGTCAAGCTAGTGAGAAATATTATTTTGAAGTACCAACTTAATCTGAACGAAGATGAAGAATGACCATAGATACGAAATTATCATCTATTGGAGCAAGGCAGATGATGCCTTCATTGCCGAAGTACCGGAACTGGCCGGATGCATGGCTGACGGAGAGAGCTATCATGACGCCGTATTAAACGTAGAAACCGTTATTAACGAATGGATTGAGACCGCCAAGCTGGAGGGTCGGACGATTCCACAACCGAAGGGTAAGTTGATTTATGCTTGATGCCACCACCTCCCCCCTGAGTCTGGGATCAGAATCGAACTGACTACACTTGTTTTGCAGACGAGCGCAAATCCCATCCTGCATACCAGACGACCCCCAAAACATTAACAAATTCCGCGCGGTTAAGTGAGTAGCGCACCTAAACCGTACCCTATGAGTTTCTTAACCGCCGAGTGGCGTCGCTTGGCCTTTGCCAATTACGAAGTCGATCCCGCCGTACTGGCCCCCTACCTGCCCTACGGTACCGAGCTCGACCTGTGGCAAGGGCGGTGTTACGCGAGCCTGATCGGGTTTATGTTCAAGAACGTCCGGCTACTGGGTGTCAAAGTACCCTTTCACGTCAATTTCGAAGAAGTGAACCTCCGGTTTTACGTGAAGCGGTGGGAAGGCGGCGTTTGGAAGCGCGGGGTGGTGTTCGTCAAAGAGATCGTACCGCTGCCTGCTCTGGCTTTCGTGGCCAATACCCTTTACGGCGAAAAATACGAGTACCGTCCGATGCGCCACCGATGGGACGAAACCGCTACCGACCTCAGCGTAGCGTACCGCTGGAAGATGAAATCCGGCTGGCAATCGTTACAGGTGACGGCCAGTAGCGCGCTCACCGAGATCGCGCCCGGCAGTGAAGCCGAGTTCATCACCGAGCATTACTGGGGCTACGCCGGGGTGAACCCTTCCTTGACCAACGAATACCAGGTCACGCACCCGAAATGGGAGCAGTACGAAGTACTTGATTACAAAATCGAGGCTGATTTTGCCGAACTGTACGGACCTGATTTTGCCTTCCTGAACCAGCAGCAACCCCAATCCGTGATGCTGGCCGAAGGCTCGGCGATTACGATCGAATCGAAGCGCGTATTGCGAGCACCGAAACGTTGATGGCCTTTTGTCGTAGATTTGTGTGGTAAAATCGGAACCTTGACTAAATGGAAAATCCAGTGACCACGAAACGTATATTTTTTACCGGCGGCTCGGGGAAAGCGGGCAAGCACGTGATTCCCTACCTGCTCGAGCAGGGGCATCGCGTGATGAACGTGGATTTGAAGCCCTTGGATCACCCGGGGGTGGATAACCTGATCGCCGATATTACGGATTCCGGGCAAATGTTTAACGCCATGAGCTCGTACGCCGGACTGGACGAACTGGAAGCCGGGAACGGCGTCCCGAAGTTCGATGCTGTAGTACACTTTGCGGCCGTGCCCCGGATCTTGATCAATCCCGACAATGAAACATTTCGGGTCAACACGATCGGTACCTACAACGTGATCGAAGCGGCGGTGAAGTTGGGAATTAAGAAAATCATTGTCGCCTCGTCGGAGACTACCTATGGGATCTGCTTTTCGGATGGCGAAACCGACCCCAAGGTACTCCCGCTGGAAGAGGATTACGACGTCGATCCGATGGATAGCTACGGACTATCGAAGGTAGTCAATGAAAAAACGGCCCGGGCCTTTCAGCGGCGGTCGGGCTTCGATATTTATGCGCTCAGGATTGGCAACGTGATCGAGCCGCACGAGTACGCTGAGCTGTTTCCTCACTATTTTGAGCATCCCGAGGTGCGTCGCCGCAATGCCTTTTGTTACATCGACGCACGGGATTTGGGGCAAATCGTGGACTTGTGTTTGCAAAAAGACGGCCTCGGGTACCAGGTTTTCAACGCCGGGAACGATCAGAACGGAGCCGTGATCCCCACCAAAGAATTGGCCGAACGGTTTTTCCCGGGGGTACCCGTCAGTCGCGAAATGGGAGAACACGAAGCGTTGTTCTCCAATCGCAAGATCCGGGAGGTGCTGGGATTCCAAGAAAAGCACAACTGGCAGAAGTACGTAAAACCGGACTAAATCGGCGCTACTTCTTCCTGACGGTCCCGACGCCGTAGCGTTTCACCTGTCGTATTTTTAGATCATTGCCGACTACCTCTACTTTCTTCAACTCCTTGAAAGTACCCTCGGCGTCGTAGAAACCGATCATGCAGGAAAGATCATTTTCATATTTCTGCACATCGACTTTGGGTTGGTAGCCGAAATTGGGAATATCGACGCTGTCTTTCACATCCAGCATTTTGTAGGTCACGTCCACCCGATACCGAAACCGCAGCGGCGTTTCGTACAGCTTCACCGCGAATTTATACTGATTCAGCGGATCAGGTACCCGCGCGGAGTAGTTGGCGACCGGCTTGGGGTCGACGTCGGTCCGCTCCATCGGAATCGTGTCGTTCACGACGACGCGTTTTTCGGTCGTTTCCTTCTTTTCTTGCGGACTATTGCATCCAACCGCGAGCGCCAGCAGGGAAAGCAAGATAAGTACTCTCATGCGTTGTGGGTGGTTGAAGATAGGAAATGGCTACAGGTAAATAGGTGGGGCAAGTTAGTAGTTTTTCAGATGCTTGTAGCGCCAAGTTATTGCTGGACACTCAGGATTTCGATAGATTCAAGGCGAGTCGTCCTTTTCAGTACTAATTTGACTACCCCCAATTCCAAAAGAATAAAATCTCATGAACAGCCCGCTCGAATTTACGAACGCATCAAGATCAAGGCTCCTGTTGAAATGCGCGCTTTTGTGGCTATGCTTCGGACCAGAGTTAGCCGTAGCCCAGGGGCAGGGCGCGAGCTTGTCGGAGGGGGGAGCGGTCACGGTAACGTCCAATAGTCAGAAGACCCAGGTAAGTAATGATGAAAATGGGGCGTTACGGGTGAATGTTTCCCCCAAAGATGTGCAGACCTTCAAGAAAAGAGGCTGGGTGCGGTACAGCGACTTCGGTGCCAGGGGCGATGGCAAAACCGACGACATCGACGCCATTGCGGCCGCCCATGCCTTCGCCAACCAGCAGGGTCTGCCGGTGAAAGCTAATGCGGGCGCTACCTACTACATTGGTGGAAAGGAGCGTACCGTCGCGATTCAGACCGACACCGATTTTGGCACGGCGGCCTTCATGATCGACGATACCGAAGTGGAAAATCGCAATGCGCCCGTCTTCCTGGTCAGTTCCAGCCTGCGGCCGTTTCCGCTCGAAGGCGTATCGTCGCTGAAGCGGGACCAGGAAAAAATTGACGTTACCCTGCCCGGCCCTTGCCTGATTACGGTTACCGATGCCAACGTGAAGCGATACATTCGGTACGGATTGAACCAAAACGACGGCGCGTCGCAGACAGACATCTTCATGGTGGATAGAAATGGCAAGGTGGATATGATGGCTCCGATTATCTGGGACTTTGACCAAATCACAGAGATCAGCGCGCTACCCATCGATGAAAAGACGCTAACCATTACCGGAGGACGGTTTACGACGATTGCCAACCGGGCCGAATCGAAGTACACCTACTACAGCCGTAACGTCACGATCAAGCGTTCCAACGTCCTGATCGACGGGCTCGAACACCGCATCACGGGCGAAGGCGACCACGGCGCGCCCTACGGCGGTTTCATCGGTATCCGGGACTGCGCCAATCTAACGGTCAAGAATACGATTCTGACGGGTCATAAAACCTATAGTACCATCGGTACGGCCGGGAAACCCGTCTCGATGGGTACTTACGACATTTCGGCTACCCGTGCTCTGAATATATCTTTTATCGACTGCCGCCAGACCAACGACATCGACGACCGCACCTATTGGGGCATTCTGGGGTCTAGTTTCTGCAAGAATATGCTCTACGACTCCTGTGTGTTCTCGCGCTTCGATGCCCACATGGGCGTAGCCAACGCCACCATCCGCAACTCGACGCTGGGGCACATGGGCATCAACGCCATCGGCAGCGGGACCTTTCACGGTGGAGAATAGTACGATCCGCGGCAATAAGCTCATCAACCTGCGCTCCGACTACGGCAGTACCTGGCGGGGCGAAATCGTGATCCGCGACTGCATTTTTGTACCAGCGGGCGGCCAGCCCGCGCAGTGCTTCGCTGATCGGGGGTTCCAACTCCGGCCAGCATGACTTTGGGTACGTTAGCTACATGCCCGAGCGAATCGTGATCGAAAACCTCCGCATCGACGATTCCAACCATCCTGACAATTACCAGGGACCGGCTATTTTTGCCAACATGAATCCCGATATGAAGGATGATTCTTATAAAGAGAAGTACCCATACGTCGTTACCAAAGAAGTCAGGCTCAAGAACGTGACTACGGCCAGCGGGAAGCCTTTGCGGGTGAGTGATAACGGGTTTATGTTCAGGAATGTGAAGGTGGTCCGCTAACGGCGCCAATTTTCGCGAATGCTCGTTTGCGGTCGATTGATTCTAAACCCATAGTCGGAGTTTCGCTTTGGCTTGTCGTATGATTCCTGTTCTTTAAAAACCAAAACTTTATACATAAACCGCTTGAATCTATGAATGCATCGAGACTGAAATGCACGCTTCTATGGTGCTGCTTTGTGATTACGGCCACCGTGGCGCGGGGGCAGGGCCAAAACCCGGCCGAGAAGGTGGTCATGACTGCTCAGAATCAGAAGACCCAGGCAAGCACCAATAAAGCAGGCGAACTACTGGTGAATGTAGCGCCTCAAGGACGCGCAAACTTTTAAGAAAAGGGGATGGGTCAGGTATAGCGACTTTGGTGCCAAAGGCGACGGCAAGACCGACGACATCGACGCGATTGCCGCCGCCCACGCCTTCGCCAACCAGCAAGGTCTGCCGGTAAAAGCCGATGCGAATGCTACCTATTACATTGGTGGCAAGGAGCGTACGGCAGTAGTTCGGACCGATACCGATTTCGGAAAGGCTGCCTTCCTGATCGACGATACCGAAGCCCAAAATCGCAATGCCCCCGTCTTCCTGGTCAGTTCCAGCTTGCAAGCGTTTCCGCTGAAAGGCGTAACGTCGCTGAAACGAAACCAGGAAAAAATCGACGCCTCCCTACCCGGTCCCTGCCTGATCACAGTCACCGACTCCACCGTAAAGCGTTACATTCGGTTTGGGCCGAACCAAAACAACGGCGCGTCGCAGACGGACATTTTTATTGTGGATAAAAACGGAAAAATAAATATGGATGCTCCCATCATTTGGGATTTCGACCAAATCACGGAGATCAGTGCGCTGCCCGTCGATCAAAAGGAAATGACGATTACCGGGGGGCGATTTACGACGATCGCCAATAAAGTTGAATCTAACTACGGCTATTACAGCCGCAACATTGCGATCAGGCGCTCTAACGTCGTTATCGACGGGTTGGAACACCGCGTCACAGGCGAAGGCGACCAAGGCGCACCCTACAATGGTTTCCTCATGATTCGGGAATGCGCCAACGTAACGGTCAAGAACACTCTGTTGACCGGCCATAAAACCTACCGGACCATCGGCTCGGCGGGAGACCCCGTCTCGATGGGTACTTACGATATCATCGTCAATCGCGCCGTGAATGTCTCCTTCATCGACTGCCGCCAAACCAACGATATCGACGACCGCACGTATTGGGGCATCATGGGGTCCAACTTCTGCAAAAATATCCTGTACGACCGTTGTGTTCTTTCCCGGTTCGATGCCCACATGGGCGTGGCCAACGCTGCTATCCGCCACTCGACCCTGGGATATATGGGCATCAACGCCATTGGCAGCGGGACTTTCACGGTAGAGAACAGTACGATCCGCGGCAATACCCTCGTCAACCTACGCTCCGACTACGGCAGTACCTGGCGGGGTGAGTTAGTGATTCGCGACTGTGTCTTCGTGCCGTCCGGCGGCAGCCCGCGCAGCGCTTCATTGATCGGCGGTTCCAATTCCGGTCAGCACGATTTTGGGTACGTTAGCTACATGCCCGAGCGGATCACCATCGAAAATCTTCGCATCGAGGATGCCAATCACCCGGACGGTTATAAGGGACCGGCTATTTTCGCCAACATCAATCCCGAAATGACGGACGATTCCTACGTAGAGGCGTTTCCTTATGTTATTACTAAGGAGGTTACGCTCAAAAATGTGACTACCGCCAGTGGGAAGCCGCTGCGCGTGAGCGACAATGAATTTATGTTTCGGAATGTCAAAGTGGTCCGCTAATGGCGCGAATTTTTGCGAAAAATGCCTGATGAGCGGTGGCCAGATAGCGCAATCAGTCTCACGCCTTAACCCCAGCCAATGATTCACCACGAACAACACCTCCGTAATTCCGACTTTATCACCGATGCCGTCATCGGCCTTGTCCGACGGCCTGACGGTACCTTTTGCCCTGGCGGCGGGGCTGAGCGGCGCGGTGGCTTCCAACGGCATCATCGTCACGGCGGGCATTGCCGAAATCGTGGCGGGCTCCATCGCGATGGGCCTGGGCGGCTACCTGGCCGGCAAAACCGAAGTGGAGCACTACGACGCCGAACTGAAACGCGAATACGAAGAAGTGGAGCTCTTGCCCGAGAAAGAAAAAGAGGAAATTCGGGAGATTTTTGCCGACTACGGTCTGAACGAAGCATCGCAGACGCTGGTGGTGGAAGCGCTTGCCAAAGACAAGGACAAGTGGGTGGACTTTATGATGAAATTCGAGCTTGGCCTGGAGCGTCCCTCGCTCAACCGCGCTCGCAACAGCGCCCTTACCATCGGGGGCGCTTACGTGCTGGGTGGTTTTGTCCCGCTCCTGGGTTATATTTTTACCGATGTACCCACGGAGGGGCTGGCGGTATCGTCGGCACTGACGATCCTCTGCTTGTTCATTTTTGGGTACTTCAAGAGCAAAGCGACCGGGCAGCCGCCCATCCGGGGCGCATTCAAGGTCATGATCATCGGCGTGATCGCCGCCGCTGCGGCTTTCCTGGTAGCTCAGCTCCTGAGTGGCAGTGTGTAAAACAGATTTTTCTATGCTTCTTCTTTTGGCTCAGCCCCAAAGTATAGGGTAATCAGTACCACCAACGAGATAAGCCCCAGGACAAAGCCCGCCACGACATCTGTGAACCAGTGGTCGCCAAGGTACACCCGCGAAAAAGGTACCGTCACGATCAGCAGCAGACTTATAGCGCCCACCAACCAACGTACCAACTGAGGTACTTGCCGCAACCGAAACAGCAGAAAAATCAGAAACCCGAAGAACGTGACGTAGTACACCGTGTGCCCGCTGGGGAAACTTTGGTGTTGGGCTTTTTCCACGATCCTGACCAAATCTTCGGTGGGGCGCGGGCGATTTACCAGCATTTTTATCCCGAAATTCATCACGGACGACAGCAGCGTGAGGCCCACGAAAAGCGCCTCCCGCCGAAACCGCAGCAACAGGAAAATTAAAGCCGTACCCAGCGCGAGCGAGATGGCCACCGCTTGCCTCCCAAACCAACTCACCCCCCGCATGAGCGTATCCAGCAGCGGAAAATTATGCTCCTGCACCTCTTCCGAGAATTCAAGATCGATGACCGAGTAAGGCAGCAACAGCACGAAGAGCGTCAGCAGCAGGAACAGGAAGGTCAGCCCCAGTACTACGTAAACTGCCTTCCGGCGGCTATTTTGAAAATCAAGATACTGTAACAAATTCATGAGCGCAGGCATACTTGGGTCAAATCTGGAACGGTTTTGTTAGATGCCCTGTCAGAATCTAAATAAAAAATTTTTACAAATAAACCCCGAACCAGTGGAATTGATCATAAAAGACCCAAAAGATGGGCAAGAAATGAAATTTGACGTAGAACCCGAAATGTACGGCGAAGAGCAGGGTATGCGGGTTATTTTTCCCGAAAAAGACTCGTTCGTGATGGTATACCGCGACCAGGACTGGGTGGTGGTCGACGAGCAGTTCGTCAATCCCGAGCTGGTGGCCATTATCGGCAAAGGCCTGCACCCGCGGGCGCACTACGTTTCCAATTCGAATACCTGATACCCAACACCTACCTATATCCACACCGATCGAGCCCGCAAACAATTTCGTTTGTGGGCTCTTTATTATTGATGTTAAAATAAAAAGCTTTTTAATTCATGCCTACCACCACCCACCGCCCCGACGTCGTGCTGATCGGCGCGGGCATCATGAGCGCTACCCTCGGAATGCTGCTCAAAGAGCTCGACCCGACGCTCACCCTCGAAATCATCGAGCGACTCGACCACGCTGCCGCCGAAAGCTCCGACGCCTGGAACAACGCCGGCACCGGCCATTCGGCCTTCTGCGAGCTCAACTACACCCCACAGCGGCCCGATGGCTCGATCGACATATCCAAGGCCATTAAGGTGGCCGAATCCTTCGAGCAGTCGCGCCAGTTTTGGGCTTTTCTTACCCAGCATGACTTCGTAGAGCTACCCAACACGTTCATCCGTTCCATTCCGCACATCAGTTTTGTGTGGGGAAAAGACAACGTCGCTTTTTTGAAAAAGCGCTACGAGGCCATGCAGCAAAGCGTACTGTTCAAGGAAACGCGCTATTCCGACGATCCCTCGCAAACTGGAAGACTGGATGCCGCTGATCATGAACGGCCGCGACCCGGCTCAGCCCGTCGCCGCTACCTACATGCCGCTCGGTACCGACGTCAATTTCGGTGCCCTGACCCGCGCCATGTTTCGCTGTCTGCAGGAAATGGACGGCGTCACGCTGCATTTCAATCAGGAAGTCCACGACCTCGACCGGGCCAGGGACGGCCACTGGCAGGTGAGCGTACGCGACCGCGCCACGCGCGATCGGTACACGATCGAGACGCCCTTCGTATTCATCGGAGCGGGGGGCGGCTCATTGCCGCTGCTCACCAAGTCGGACATTCCCGAGGGCCGGGGCTACGGGGGCTTTCCGGTGAGCGGGCAGTGGTTGCGCTGCACCAATCCCGAAGTCATCGCGCGGCACGAGGCCAAGGTATACGGCAAGGCCGAAGTCGGCTCGCCGCCCATGTCGGTGCCGCACCTCGACAGCCGCATGATTCAAGGCAAGCAGGAATTGCTCTTTGGTCCGTACGCGGGGTTCTCCACCAAATTTTTGAAAAAAGGCTCTTTCTTCGACCTACCCTTCTCGGTGAACCTCGGCAACATCCGGCCGATGATCGCGGCGGGATTGCACAATATTCCGCTCACTAAGTACCTGGTCGAGCAGGTAACGCAGTCGGACGAGGAGCGGCTGGACGCTCTGAAAAACTACTACCCCGAAGCCCGCGCCGAAGACTGGGAGATCGAAGTCGCCGGGCAGCGGGTGCAGGTGATCAAGAAAGACGAGGAAGAGGGCGGCATCCTGGAATTCGGCACGGAGGTCGTGAGCGCTGCCGACGGCAGCCTGGCCGCGTTGTTGGGCGCGTCGCCGGGGGCGTCCACGGCGGTATCGATCATGCTGAACCTGCTGGAACGCTGCTTCCCCGACCGGCTCCGCACCGAAGCCTGGCAAACCAAACTCCGGGAGATGATCCCATCCTACGGTCAGTCGCTGGGCGACAACCCCGCACTATGCCGTGAGATCAGGGAGTACACAAACGAGGTACTGGATCTCAACGTGATGGTGTAGCCTCCAATCCGACGACCGCTTCCCGGCGCGCCCCGAAGCCCGCCAGAAAAATAAAATAAGCAGCCAGCGCTACCAGTGACAGCTGCATGGCGTAATCGAGCAAGGTGGCGCCGGATGCCCAGATGTCCGACGGCTGGAGGTACTTGGGATTGCCCATGCGCCACCAGTAAGAAGGATGCACCACGCATAGCACATTGAAAGCCAGCAGCAGAGTCACCTGCCAACGGTCCCGCCAGTCCACAATGATGAGTACCAATGGGAGCAAGAAGAAGAAAATGTAATTGCCGTAGGCACTCTGCTGTACCACCATCAGGGTAGCGTAGGTAACCATAAATACCCGGCTGATCGCTTCCTGGAAGTGGGTACCCCGCCACCGCCAGGCCGTCCAGCAGCTCAGAATTAGCGTAATTACCAGTCCGATCCAGTTCCAGAAGCTCTTGCCGACGCCGATGGCATCGAAAAACCAGGGATTGAGTACCGATAGCAGGTTGGGGGCTCGCAGGGTATCGGCCTCGCTAAGCGGTTGGGTGAATTCCAACCCTACCAGGCTATATAAAACAACCAGCGTGACGATCCCCCAAACGGCCAGTACGCTGAATAACCCCGAACGCTTCTCGGCTAAAACCAACAAGGCAGGAAAAATCAATACGAAAGTGGCCTTCGTGGTCAGCAATCCTAATGCCAGCAAGCTGCCGTAGACCACGTAGCTTTGCTTGCGGTAAAAACCCCAGCCCGCCAGCGCCACGAAAAGCCAAGCCCAGACGTCCTCCTGCCCGCTGACTACGCACAAAATGAGTGACGCGGGCATACAGAGATAGAGCAACAACCGGGTGACGAGTTCGGGGCGGGGTAAAGCGGGTTTATAAAACTGATACGCCACCCCTACGGCCACCCCTTCCATCACCACCATGAGCCCCACTATAGCCCTTGGGTCCTCCCAAACCTCCATCGACAGGCCGATCAGATATGGAAAAAAGGGCGAATAGGTGCAAACAAAGTCTCGGTAGATGAGCTCGCCTTGCCGGGCGTGGTTCCCCCAGCCTACCAGAAAGCCCGTCACGTCGGAACGGGCCTCCTGGTGCAGAAAAACATAAATGATCAGCAGTGGAACCACCCGTAGCAACACCCAGGCACCCGTGAGGACGATGCCGGCCAAGGAATCTTTATGAATCTTCGCCCGGTAATAAAAAATACCAGGCAATAGGGCAATTAGTAACAGACTGAGTACCAGCTTTAAAAGAACTATATCCATAAACAGGATCTTCTGGTTGATAAGCTTGCTTTACTGTTCATGAAAAGTTTCAAGATAATAGACGGCTTTCACTGGTAAGGGTATCTGCCAATAAAACTGATGGTAGTGGTTTTTGTAAGAAGGAACGATCAGATTCAGCATGAGAACTGCACCCAATATCATCAGCCTGTGTTTGAGGGAAAGAGATGACAGCAGGTAGCGCAGAGAGACTAAAAAAATAGGAAAGCCGTACATCAAGCTACGGGTGACGTCCCAAACTGAGTACGAAATCAGCGCTACAACGGCAAAATTAAGTAGGTAGAAGCTCGTAACCAAGCGCAGTCCGGGCTGCCACATCATTATTACGCCCAGAATAAAAATAATCCAAGTGGCCTCAAAACTAAGAAAGGTAGCCAAAGGCAAATTCGTCGCCTGTTGAATAATGACCCCTATCCCGGCATCATACTCGGTGCCTACCGGTGCCTTCAGGCCAAATGTTACCTGTAACTGGTAACGCGCAAGAGCATAGACCGCATAAGCCGTCAGGAAAGGTATAGCCTTGACAAACAGACTCTTGAACTGAAAAGGCCTGGGAACGCCATCCTCCTGGGTCAGGGCAAACAGGCATACGATACCCGAGCCTACGATAGCCCGTTCATCGACCCAGAACGATAAGAATAGCAGCAGAGCGCAGTACCATTTTCGATAGTAATACATGCCCATGAGCATCAGGATAAAAGCGAACCCATCGAACCACCCGTACAATTCGTAAAAGAAGCTATGTCCCAAATAACTTAGCGATACCGTAAGCGGTACGATAAGGGCCAGCACTTTGTCCTGACCGTATCGAAAGACGAAAAGCGCCAAGTAGAAAAAGAATAAGAATCCGGCCAGGTGCTGCAGAAAAAACAGGTAGGCCATGCGCCCGTTCAAAGTTTTGAAAGGCGAGTACCTCGCTATCAGCGGGGCCAGCAGCCGAAACGCGACCTTTGCCTCGTGCAGCGTGGGCAGATACTCATAAGGGGTGAGGGGGTGTTCTGCCTGCTCATCGATGCGTTCCCAGGCACGGAGGTAGTCGTTTATCGCGGAGTCGTGGGTAAATATCCTCTGGTAACTCGGAAAGGCCCAAAACAGCGAGTTTAAAGTGCAGAGTAACGCGATTTTGTAGGCCCACCTTCGTGAAGTAAGCCGGGCATTTACGAAGCGGTAGGCTCTCTGCCATTGCTCCGCAATAGTCGAATCGAAATCGATCGTGGCCGTCGTCATCACTCCTGAGTTCAAAGTTAAGGTAGACGTGGACCATGAAACCAGTTGGCTACTGTTCTGATAGTTGTCTCGCGTCAAAATCCCGTAGATGTGAAACCTATGGGTTCTTATATCCCGTAACTCGTGAAAAGGTAAGTGGAATCGACCTAAAAAAATCAGGGGGGGGGGAAGCTGGCGCTCTCGCAGCTATCGTAGGTAGGAAGAAAAGAGATTATCTGCTGAAACTCACAGGGAAAACTGCCACTTCATAGGCGGAGACACTGCGGGTGCGCCTCGGAGCTTCCTGATCGCCATCAGGAATATGATCATATAACACACCACATTCAGTACTTGAAGCAGGTACTCAAAAGCCAGCATCGGATCAGATAGCATACCAAAACTGGTGTAGGTGGGCGAATCGTTGTAAACATAAATGAAAGGTTGAACCACCAGCAACCAGCTGAACGTGAGCAGCAACGCGCCGTGTCTCCTATTACGGGGATCGATCAAGGCAAACAGCATGATCAATTGGTAAGATGTGGCGTAGCCACCCGGTGCGCTGGGCTGGAAGATCGTCATGGCTACGAATGAAACCAGGAACAGCACCGGCATGACCTGCTGTATGGCACGAGTCCGGTAGCGCCACGCGATCGCGGTGGTCGTACCAAGCGTGAGCAGTAAACCTATCCAGTTGAGTAGCGTGTAGCTCTGCTTGGACACGTGGACAAACAACTCGACGAAAGGCCGCAGTACCGAAAACAGGTTGGGCGTGAGCAGCTCCTGCGTGTGCCGGATCGGCATCAGGAATTTATCCCCAACGTTCAGGTACAGAATCGCGAGCGCAATTGCCCCAGGCACGGCCATTACGGCCAGCATTCGAATCGGCTTCCGTACGAAAATAAGCAGGGGAAACAGAAAGAAGATATAGGTGACTTTAATACACAGCAAACCCACCGCAAATAGCAGCCCCGCCCCTACTTCGTAGTCTTGTGGTTTCTTTTGTACGTGCCGCCAGATGAGAAGCGTAATCAGCCAGAACCAGATGTCTTCCTGGCCGTTGAGGATCACAAATACAAACGTGAAAGGCAGCGTCCAGTAAAGGCAGGCCAACAGCAACGCATCGGGCTTGCGAGTTTTGTAAGTAGCATAGGTGAGCACTACGGTGAGCGCCTCCACCAGGATCATCAGCAGAACGATGGCGCGGGGATTGTTCCACAGCCAGAGCGGCAGACTGATAATGTAGGAGAAAAGCGGCGCGTGAAACGACCAGAAATCGCGGTACACGAAAAGTCCGCGAAAGGCCGCCTCAGCCTTGTAGTAAAAAAACGGTACATCGTTACGGACGTCCTGCCCCAGCACCACGTAGATTCCGATGAAAGGAAGCAGCCGCAACGCCACAAAAGCCAGGGCGAGTACCCAATGGTCCCGGCCGGTGGTCTGCCACTTCTCAAAAAGAGTGTGCTTCCACACGCCCAGCACGAAAAGTAAGGTGAGCAGCGCGCTCAGGACAATTTTTATATAAAATACGGTAAGTACGGACATAACAAACATAAAAAAGGTACGGTCGGGGGCCATAGTACCCAGGATTGAATGATCGGATGGTCAATCGAATAGCCCCCAGCCGACTACGCGGTCCACAGCCATCATGACTTTGATTGGCAGGGGTTCGGCCCACACGATTTTGTTGAAGCCCAGCGTATAGCACATTGGGCTGATTATACACACGATCGCCATGACGAACACCAGCTTTCGGTATTCGGCTAACGGAATGATTTTGGTCAGAATCAGGCTCCCCGTCAACAGAAACGGAAACCCGTAGGCCAGGGCGCGGTTGATATCGTGCACGAGCAGTCCCGTGATGAGCAGGATGGCGAATCCGACGACCGTCAGGGCAAGCAGCCACGATCGGCCGATCTGGTAGAGTACTAAGGCTGCGGCCCCCAACAGCAGCCAGGCGCCTTCGAAAGAAGTCCACAAGCTACTGCCCTGCCCCCAGCGATGCTCATCGGAAAGCCCCACCAATGTGCCGACGGCGCTGTAGCTGTGGTCGGAGAAGTAGGTGGCCATGATGTAGCGCCTAAAAACGTAGTAAGCGACGAAGGCCGCTATCGCCGTCCAGGTGCGGACGGTAAAGACGCTCCGAGCCACCGAAACCAGGCTGTCCTTTTCATTGCGCTTCAACACTTCCTGGGTAGTCCACCAAATGACGACATACGCCACGGCCACGACGGCCCGTTCATCTACAAAGAAAGCCGCTTGCAAAAACAGAAACACCAGGAGCGGCTGGCGCGACAGGAGCGCCAGCATCAGAAAAAACAGCGCGTAGCCGTCGCCATAACCGGCGGTGTCGACAAAAAACCAGGAAACGATGAACATGTTCGAAAGGGCCAGTCCGAAGAATACCGTGAGTACCGGATCGCTCGTTTGGTGGTAGACCTCGCGCAGGAAAAGATAGAGAAAGGTACACCCCAGCAGCGCCTGAACGACCAGAACGCCCACGATACTGTCGGTAACCCAATAGACTGCGGGCAACATCCAGCGCATCACCATCGCTTCGCGCCGGATGTAGGCATCCAGGTGGGTCGGGTGCAGAATGTCTTGAGACTGCATCTTGATGAACGCCCAAGCGTCGGAGGTAGCCGCTACCGTGTAGGGCGGAATCGCCATGAACCAACACAGCAAAGCGCAGAAAACAGTAAGCTTCAACAACCAGTACTTATCTTCTGCCCTCCTTTCGACATACCCGACAAGGCGGTTATATTGCCATGAAAGCGAAAACGGGTCTGGCATTTATGATGGATCGTTTTTACGGATTGTGGGGAGGATGGGCCGCAAAGCTAAGCAGCCCGCTCAAATTATCAACGGCAAATTTTATATTTGGTCAAACCGGTCTATCTTACCGGAAGCTGTATCTCATCTTCGATCACAGATCTCAATCAACAAATACTATTCAGCAAACAATGTCAGTACTTACAGAAATGGTCGGGTTGGATTTCAACCTCAACGAAGAGCACGAAGCGGTGCGGAAGGCCGCCCGCGACTTTACCCAATCCGAATTACTATCCGGCGTCATCGACCGCGACAACGAGCAGCGCTTCGACCCGGCGCTGTTGCGTAAAATCGGCGAGATGGGCTTCATGGGCATGATGGTGTCGCCCGAGTACGGCGGCGGTGGCATGGATACGGTGTCGTACGCTATTGCGGTGGAGGAAGTCTCGAAGATCGACGCCTCGGCCTCGGTGATCATGTCGGTCAACAATTCGCTGGTGTGCTGGGGCCTGGAAGCCTTCGGCAACGAGGAGCAGAAAGAGAAGTACCTCCACCGACTGGCGACCGGCGAAATTATCGGGGCCTTTTGCCTGTCGGAACCCGAGGCCGGCTCCGACGCTACCTCACAGCACACCACGGCCGTAGACATGGGCGACCATTACCTGTTGAACGGTACCAAAAACTGGATCACCAATGGCAACACGGCTTCGGTGTACTTCGTCATGGCGCAGACGCACCCCGAGAAAAAGCACCGGGGCATCAACTGCCTGATCGTGGAAAAAGGCACGGAAGGCTTCTCCGTGGGCCGCAAGGAAGATAAGCTCGGCATCCGGGCCTCCGACACCCACTCGCTCATGTTCAGCGATGTGAAGGTACCTAAGGAAAACCGCATCGGCGGCGATGGATTTGGCTTCAAATTTGCGATGAGTACCCTGAACGGTGGCCGCATCGGCATCGCGGCCCAGGCTTTGGGTATTGCGGCAGGAGCCTTCGAGCTGGCGTTGAAATACTCCTTAGAGCGTAAAACATTCGACAAACCTATATTCGAGCACCAGGCCATCCAGTTCAAACTGGCCGAGATGGCGACCCGCATCGAAGCGGCCCGACTGCTGGTGTACAAAGCCGCCCGTGAAAAGGACGAAGGCAAGGATTACGTCAAGTCGGCCGCGATGGCCAAGCTCTACGCCTCCGACGTCGCCATGTGGGCGAGCGTCGAAGCGGTGCAGATTCATGGCGGCTACGGCTACGTGAAAGAGTACCATGTGGAACGGCTCATGCGCGATGCCAAGATCACCCAGATCTACGAGGGTACCTCAGAAATACAAAAATTGGTGATTGCCCGAGAGCTGCTGAGATAGCGAAAATTCTCTATTCTTGGTGATTTTCTTTAAAAAGTGTGCGTCTATAGCTATATAACGCACACTTTTTTTTGAATTTTAATGACACGATAGTTGTATTAGTTTTGTGCAATTTATTAGATTTGTACAAAATTCGTATTTTCCAGGTACACCTGCCCCCAAACTATCTACTATGGAAGATTACAATAAAATCATCGAATCGCTTGGCGTGAAGTTCGTGAAAGCCCGCCACATTCAGATGCTTCAGCCGATTACGATCAAGAATTACTACGATGTACAGAATTCGCTGACAATTCTCTACGATGGGGAAGTTTCCTTCAGCGTCGGGGAAGAGGCCATCGAGGTCGAGGCGGGTGATATGCTTTTCATTCCCGGCGGCAAACACGCCACCATCACCTACGGTAGCTCTAGTCAGGCCAAAGTCGTCTCGAACGAGGATTTCATGACCAACCGCGATAATTACATTCAGTCGGGCTATGATCCGTTGACGATTGGCAAATTGCCCAACTCTTTCGGATTGATCTCTTTTGAGGCCAAGGTATTCGATACGGTCAATTTCTTTACTTCGCTCGATGTCCCATCTTTCCTTATCAAGCGCGACGACCAGATTGCCAACACCATCAACCAAATTCTGGCCGAGGACATGACCGACACGGCGGGCAAAGGCCGCATTATCAAGATCAAAACCGAAGAGGTCGTCATTGAAATCATCCGCTATATCCTCAAAAACAAGCTTTTTGTGGAACAGCTGGTCACCAACAGCACCTACTTCAAGGACCCGCGCCTGATCGATATCTTTGCTTACATCAAAGACAACCTCGGCGGCGATCTGTCCAACAAAGTACTTGCCAACGTGGCCAACGTCTCGGAAGACTACGTAGGGCAGTACTTCAAGATGCTCACGGGCATCAACCCACAGGACTACATCGAGTACCAGCGCATGGAGAAAGCCGTGGACCTGCTCCGTACCTCCAAGAAGAGCATTCGCGCCATCGGCTCCGATGTGGGCTACAAAGACACCGCCTACTTCTGCCGCCGCTTCAAAATGATGTTCGGCATCCCGGCTGGCAAGATGCGCCGCCGTGAGTCGCTGATGAACGTTTAGTTACGGGGCCGCCTGAGCGGTGGAAAGTTGGTAGTGCTCCTGTTTCGTACCAAAAAGGCCGCAAGATGAATCTTGCGGCCTTTTCTGCTTATTGATTATCTGAAAAATCGTGCGAGGTCTATTATCCTTTCTTCCCTTCTCCCGTCCACCTTTCCCCCGTCATCAAACTAATCCCGCGAACAATCCCGGCGCGACGCCAAAGAGGATCGTGAGGATCGTAGCGGAAATCAAAACGATCTGATAAAAAGGCGCGACGCGAATTTGGGCGGTCTCGCCCTCGCGCATATAGGCCGCAATCACCACCCGGAAATAGTAATAAATACCCACGGCCGACATCAGCACGGCCACCACCAATAGCCAGATCAACCCGCGCTCAGCGGCGCTGCCGAAGACGAAAAACTTACCCCAGAATCCGGCGGTGAGTGGAATACCGGCCAGTGACAGCATTGACACCGTAAGCACAAAGGCCAGCAGCGGATTATTGCGAGCGAGTCCGTTAAAGGCCTCGTAAGTTTCGCGTGGCTTGCCCGTCATGGCTTTCTCACGAGACAACGGGATGAGTACCCCGAAAGCGCAAATGGTCGCCACCGAGTAGGCCATCGAATAGAACAGAATCGAGTTTTCGGTTTGGGCGGTGAGCGCCGTGAGCGCGATGAGCAGGTAGCCCGCGTGCGAAATACTGGAATAAGCCATCATGCGCTTGAAGCTATCCTGGTACACGGCCACGAGGTTACCGATCAGCAGCGTGAGTACCGTGATGACGACCATCGTGATCCACCAATAGTCGTAAATCTGGGTGAAGGAGTGCGACAGCAGACGGTACAGCGCGGCGAAACCCGCCGTCTTGACGACTGTCGACATAAATGCCGTAAAGATCGTGGGTGCGCCTTCGTACACATCGGGCGTCCAAAAATGGAAGGGCGCGGCCGATACCTTGAACAGCATCCCGATCAGTAGCAACAGCAGGCCGGCATACAGCAGGTACGAAGGTCCGCCCTGCACGTTGGCGATGTAGGCATTGATACCGCTCAGACTGAACGAGCCCGAGGCACCGTACAGCAGCGCGATGCCGAACAGCATGATACCCGCCGAAAAGGCACCCATCAGGAAGTACTTCAAAGCCGCTTCGTTGGAACGCAAATTGCGCTTGTCGCTGCCCGTGAGTACGTACATGGCAACAGAGAGAATTTCTACGCCCAGGAAAAGCATGATAAGGTTCTCGAAGCCGATCATCATAAACGCCCCTACCAAAGAGAAGAGCATGATGGCGTAGTACTCGGCGGGTTGCGACTCCTCATCATCCTGGAAGCCCTGGGTCATGGCGACGATCATAAAGGCCGACACCAATACGATCGCATTGAAAGAAAGCGATAAATTATTGACCGACAGCATGTTGCCGAAGTACAGAATATTACCCGGCCCCCACTCTACGAAATTACCGACCAAAGCCACAGCCAAAAACAGTAAGGTAGCGGGCAGCAATACGCTCTTGGATTTGAGGAAGCCCAAAAACAAAACGACGATGCCGAGGACGGAGAGGAGTATGATAGGAATCATGTGGGGAACAATGAGTGAATGAGCGAATGATAGAATGATAGAATAGGCTCTAGTTCGCGAAAGCAACATTCTATCATTCACTCATTCTATCATTCAAAATTAGTTATGAATAAATCTCAATAATTGATTGACGGCGGGTTCGGTGATCGTCAGGAAGGTACTGGGGTAAATGCCGATCCAGAATACCATGATCGTAAGCGGAATCAAAACAGCTTTTTCGCTTATAGGTCAAACCCTTGAAATTTTCGGTGGCGGATGATAAGTTGCCGAACATCGACTTTTGGAACATGCGAAGCAAGTACACTGCACCGAGAATGATAGTCAATCCGGCCACTGCACCGAGCCAATTGTTATATTCAAACACGCCTGCCAATAGCAGGAACTCACCCACGAAACCGCTCGTGAGCGGGAAGTGCCACGCTGCCCAGCAACAGTACCATGAAGTACACGCTTAGGCCGGGTGTCTTCTGGGTGATGCCGCCCAGATGGTCGAGGTGCCGGGTTTGGGTGCGGCTGAAAATGATGTCGACCACGAAGAGCATTCCGACGACGTTGATCCCGTGGGCCAGCATCTGGATCATCGCGCCCTGCATCCCGTTGATCGTGCCCGAGAACACCCCCGCCGACATCAGTCCGACGTGCGCGAAAGACGAGTAGGCAACCAAGCGCTTCATGTCGCGTTGCTGAATGGCGATGATCGAGCCGTAGATAATGCCAATCACCGACAGCACGATGGCTACGGCCCCCCATTGGTTAAGCGCCAGCGGCGTGATGGGCAACAACAGACGAATCAGTCCGTAAATACCCATTTTTAACATAATCCCGGCCAAAAGCATGGTGGCGGGTGTAGGCGATTCGGTGTAGGTATCTGGCTGCCAGGTGTGGAAAGGAAAGAGCGGCATTTTGATGGCGAAAGCCACAAAAAATGCCCAGAACACCCAGCCTTGCGCGGTGGGCGTCAACTGCAAATCGTAGAATGCCGTGATGGCGGAAGAATGCGCGCCGGGCGTTTGGAAGTACAAGTACACCAGCGCCACCAGCATGAACAGGCTACCGAAAATGGTGTAGACAAAGAACTTGAACGTCACTTTCAGGCGATTTTCCCCACCCCAAATCGCCGCCAGGAAGTACACCGGAACAAGCGCGGCCTCGAAGAAAAAGTAGAAAAGGAAGGCGTCGGTGGCCGTGAACACGCCAATCAGCGCGGCTTCCATGAAAACGATAAGCGAATAGAACGTCGAAGGATTGCGGTAGTTGTGTCCAAAAGCCGAGAGCACGATCAGCGGCGTGAGGAAAGCCGTCAGTAGTACCAACAACATACTGATGCCGTCGATGCCTGCGCCGAAGCTGACACCCGCCGAAGCAATCCAGGCGTAGTTGAAGCCGAACTGCCGTCCCGCTGCCGGATTGAACATCGTCCAGACGAAGATCGCCATGCCCAGTTCAGCCAGCGTGCCGGCCAAAGCAATTTGCTTGGCCACCCGCCCGCCCAAACTCAGCGTCAGCACCCCCGTAATGAGGGGAATAAGTATCAGGAGTATTGTAAACATAGAGTCAATTTGGAATTAGTGAATGTCGGAATGTGGGAATATTCACTAATTCCGACATTCACTAATTCACTAATTAATAAGTAGATTCCAGAACAAGATGACCATGATGCCGACGACCATGGCGAATACGTAGGTACTGACGGAGCCGGTTTGGGATTTACGACCCAGATTGGCAAGTCCGTTGACTAGTTTTCCCGCGCCGTTGACGAACAGGTCGATGAAAAATTCGCCGAAGCTCGCCAGCAGGTTCGAGAGCGTTTTCATGGGTTTTACAAATACGGCGTCGTACAATTCGTCGATGTAGTACTTGTGATAGACCACTTTTTCCAGGCCGGTGCGCGGCTCCGACTCAGGGGCTGGCACAGCGTTGCGGCTGAGATACATCACGTAGGCCACCACGGCCGCTACCAGCGCTACGACCACCGAAATGCCCATCAGCATGAATTCTTCGGAATGCGACATTGCCTCGGCCGCGAAGGCCTGGGGATTGGCGCCGCGCGCGGCGTCGAAGAGCGGGCTCATGAATTCGGCCAGCATCGCGCCGCCGCCTAAGGCCTCGGGTACGTTGATAAAGCCCCCGACCGCCGAGAAGATCGCCAGTACCACAAGTGGAATCGTCATAGCCGAGGGCGATTCGTGTAGGTGTTGCTCCTGCTCTTGGGTACCCCGGAAACTGCCGAAGAACGTCAGGAACAAGAGTCGGAACATATAAAAGGACGTCATCGCCGAAGCCAGCAGACCGACGCCCCACAGTATTTTGCTGTGCTCGTAGGCATGGGCCAGAATTTCGTCTTTGGAGAAGAAACCGGCGAAAGGCGGCAATCCGGCAATGGCCCAGGTGGCGACGGCAAACGTGATGAAAGTGATCGGCAGTTTTCTTGCGCAAGCCGCCCATGTAGCGGATATCCTGCTCGTCAGACATGGCATGGATCACGCTACCCGCGCCCAAAAAGAGCAGCGCTTTGAAGAAGGCATGGGTAATGACGTGGAACATCGACGATGAATACGCCATCACGCCCAATCCCAGGAACATATAGCCCAACTGACTCACCGTAGAGTAGGCAAGTACTTTCTTGATGTCATTTTGCAGGATACCGATCGAAGCCGCAAACAGCGCCGTCACGGCCCCGATGACCGCCACGATTTCGAGCGTTTGGGGCGCCAAAGTGTAAAGCACGTTGGAACGAATGACCATGTAGACGCCCGCCGTGACCATCGTGGCCGCGTGGATCAGCGCTGACACGGGCGTCGGGCCAGCCATGGCGTCGGGTAGCCAAGTGTAGAGCGGAATTTGGGCCGATTTGCCCATCGCGCCTACAAACAGCAACATCGTGATGGCAAAAATGACGTGGTCGCCCACGGGCAAGCCGGTCGCCTGTCGGAACACTTCGGTGTACTCGACGGTGCCGAAGGCGTGGATCATCGTAAAAATCCCCAGCAGGAAGCCCAGGTCGCCGACGCGGTTCATGATGAATGCCTTGCGGGCGGCGTTGTTGTAGTCGGTGTTTTTATTCCAAAAGCCAATCAGCAGGTACGAGCAAAGCCCGACGCCCTCCCAACCGATAAACATGATGACGTAGTTGGAGCCCAGCACCAGCAACAGCATGAAGAAAAGGAATAGGTTCAGGAAGGAAAAGAACTTCCCAAAACCCTCGTCGTGCTTCATGTAGCCAATCGAGTAGATGTGGATCAGCGAGCCTACACCCGTGATGATCATCAACATCAGCAGCGACAGCTGATCGACCTGGAAGGAGAACGGGATGCTTAGCTCCCCGACCGTAATCCAGTCGAACAACGACACGACCATCGGCTGACTGCCACCTTCCTTGAAAGCCAGCAACACCGCGACCGACGCCGCAAAACTACCCAACGCGGCCAGCGAACCGATCAGCCCGGCCGCTCCTTTGGGGATATGACGAAACCCGATGCCATTGATCAGAAAGCCGATCAGGGGAAGGAGGGGAATGAGAATGAGTAATGTGGTGGGCATTAGGTATTTTTGGGTTATTAGGTATTAGGTTGTTAGGTATTAGGTAAACAATCAAATTCGCCTTATTGAATATTATTTCTGGAACTAAAAGTCATCTTCTCAAAAGATGTAAAATAATTACGCTCTTATTTACAATAAAATTTTGAATTATTAATAATCTGATAGATTGAACCTAACGCCTAACAACCTAATACCAAAAACTACTATCCCCTCAGCTTATTCAAAAACCCAACATCGATAGTACGGGTATTTCGGTAAATCATGACGATAATCGCCAGGCCAACGGCTACTTCGGCGGCGGCTACGGCCATGATGAAAAAGACGAAAACCTGAGCGGAGGGGTCGGAACGGTAGGAGGAAAAGGCGATCAGGATGAGATTGACCGAGTTGAGCATCAGCTCGACGGACATGAAAATGACGATGGCGTTGCGCCGGACAAGTACCCCCACGATGCCGATCACGAAGAGCGCGGTGGCCAGGAGGAGGTAACTTTTGAGCGGGACGAGCATGATGACGTCCGCCATCGAGGGGTCTTGCAACATAGATGGGCCGTTTGGTAGTAAATTAAAGGACACGGTTCCCGGCCCTTAAAATTCGGGCAAATTTAAGGATAAAAACCGCTTACTCAAGCCATCGAAATCGGATTATTCTATCGTTTGGCGAAGGCCCTGAGCTTTATTTCGGTCAAACGGCGCTTGGTATCGAGCGGAAAATCATTTTTGACGATCCAATCGTAGAAGGCCGGCTCCTTTTTGAGTACATCAACTACCTTCTTGCCATTGTGTTTACCAAAGTTGAAAACCTCCTCCCCTTGCTCGTTGAAAATCATCCGTCCGGCGAAGTCCACATTCGGTGAGGCCGTCAGCATATGCAGCACGTCCATGTCGTTGTGAATCGGCATCGTGTCGTTGCCATCGGCATCGGTCACGACCGTGTCGGCGTAGTGTTTTATCTGGGCGTTGAGTACTTCGTAGGTAGCGAGCGCATCGGCCTCGGCCCCATGCGCACCGATAAGCGGCTTGTCGCAGTAAAATTTGTAGGCTGCCGTCAAGTTGCGGGGCTCCATGAGGTGAAAAATGCGCTGGGCGTCGATCAGGCGGCGGCCCTTGGCGTCAAAATCGACGTCAGCCCGCAAGAATTCCTCCACCAGCATCGGCACATCGAATCGGTTGCTGTTGAAACCCGCCAAATCACAGCCTTCCAGCAGATCGACCAAATCCTTGGCTATCTCCTTGAACGTCGGGCTATCCTTGACATCCTCATCGTAAATCCCGTGAATCAAACTAGTCTCCGCCGGAATCGGCATACCGGGATTGACCCGCATGGTGGTCACCGTTTCGGTACCATCCGGCAGCGCTTTGACAACGGAAACCTCAATGATCCGGTCTTTGGCGATATTGGTCCCGGTGGTTTCAAGGTCAAAAAAAGCGAGCGGTCTTTTTAGTTTTAGCTGATGCGGCATAGGGACGTTGGGGTACTAGGTACAGCGTACCAGGTTCTGAGTTCTAAGCCGCGAAGGTAAGCAAAAACTACTCCTCCCAACCAAACGACTTCGTCACCGCCTTTTGCCAGCCCTTGTAGAGTGCATCCCGCTGCTCAGACTTCCATCGCCGGGTCCCAGGTTTGGGCGATGGACCAGTTTTTCCGCAAATCATCCAAATCCTTCCAGTATCCTACCGCCAGTCCGGCCGCGTAGGCGGCACCCAGGGCCGTCGTTTCGGCCACGGCGGGTGCCACGACCTGGGCGTCGAGCATGTCGGACTGAAACTGCATGAGCATCTGGTTGGCCACCATGCCGCCATCGACGCGTAGGGATTTCAGCTCGATGCCGGAGTCCTCCTCCATGGCATTTACGACGTCGATTGTCTGATAAGCCGTCGCTTCCAGCACCGCGCGGGCGATGTGGCCCTTGGTCACGTAGCGAGTCAGGCCAGCGATGACGCCACGGGCGTCGTTGCGCCAGTAGGGTGCGTACAGTCCCGAGAAAGCGGGCACGAAGTAGGCACCCCCATTGTCGTCCACGCTTTGGGCGAGGGCTTCGATGTCGCTGCTCTTTTTGATCAGACCTAGGTTGTCCCGTACCCACTGCACCAGCGCTCCCGCAATGGCGATACTGCCTTCCAGTGCGTACTGTACGGGTTGATCGCCGAATTTGTAGGCAATGGTCGTTAGCAGTCCTCTTTCCGAATGCTGCAGTTCGTCGCCGGTATTCATTACCAGAAAACAACCGGTACCGTAAGTATTCTTGGCCATACCCGGCTCGAAGCACGCCTGACCCACAAGTGCCGCGTGTTGGTCGCCCAGGGCCCCGGCGATGGGTACGCCCGGCAGTACTTCCGAGTCGACGTGCCCGTAGACTTCGCTACTGCTCTTGATGGCGGGCAGCAACGCGCGGGGAATAGCGTAGGCTTTGAGCATTCCCTCGTCCCATTGCAGCGAGCGCAGGTCCATGAGTTGGGTGCGGCTGGCGTTAGTAACATCCGTGACATGGATGCCGCTCTTGGTACCTCCCGTCAGGTTCCAGATCAGGTAGGTATCCATAGTGCCAAAGAGCGCGTCGCCCTTCTCGGCGTCGGCGCGCAGGCCCGGTACGTTGTCCAAAAGCCAGTGAAGTTTCAACCCACTGAAATAAGTCGCCAGCGGCAGTCCGGTCGTAGCGCGGAAGCGGTCGATGCCGCCTTCCTTCTCGAATTTGGCCACCAACTCGCCCGTGCGGGTGTCTTGCCACACCAGCGCGTTATGGTAGGGCTTACCGGTCCGGCGGTTCCAGACGACGGTGGTCTCGCGCTGATTGGTTATGCCGATGGCCGCAATATCGCTCGCCGTGGCCGAGGCCTTGATCCGTGCCAGGGCAATCACTTCCAGCGTATTTTTCCAAATCTCGTCGGGATTGTGCTCCACCCAGCCGGGTTTGGGGTAAATCTGTTCGTGTTCCTTTTGACCCGTGGCGACAATATTTCCCTGGCGGTCGAAAAGAATGCAGCGGGTACTGGTGGTACCCTGGTCGATGGCAGCTACGTATTTGGACATGGTGGTTGGCTTTTTTGGGTAGTAAAAGGAGAAGTGAGGGAATTTACTACTGATCGAAAAGCCGGCAGTGCTCGATCAAACCCGTTCCCGTTTCCGCCGACTCACCGCCCACGCGCTACCATCGGTTAGCACGATCCGTGATTTCAAGGTGGCTTTGATGTGCTGCCGGTTGACGGCGTGGCCGCGGTGGATGCGGACGAAGGCATGGGTGGGCAACAGCGCCAGCAGGTCACCCATCGTGCGGGAGTAGAGCAGCGTGCGGCCGTCGCGGAAGTGAAGCAGGGTGTAGTTGCGCTCGGCCCTGAGGGCCAGAATTTGCGTGGCGGGCACAAAGCGGCGGCCGCGTGGGAAGGGAAGTAGCAGCCCGTCGGGTGGCAATGAACGGACGACGGGCTGCCCGGAAACGGGTAGTGGAGGAGAAGTAGCGCGTGCTTGCACAGGATACGGGGTTTGGGGGTTTTTAGGTACCCAACCTAGCATTTTAGGCGCTGCTGAGGACGGCGCGGATGCTAACCGGTCGTTTTTTGTACCAAATCAGTCGTTTTTTCGCATAAACTGTTTTCGGATCAATCGTCATTTGCGTAGCGGATGCTCATTGAGGTACTCGCGCAGAGCGCGCCCGCCCGCCCGTGAAGCGTAAAAGTGCCGCGCCGGGTTACCGAACCGCAACAGGCGCTGGCTGTGGTCGTATTGTTCGAGGTGGTCGAGGTTGATGAGCTCGCTGCTGCCTACCGCAAAGAAACGGGGTTCCTGCTGCAACAGGGTGCGGTAGTAGCCGAGCGGCTTGCTGGAAGCCAGAAATTGGGCGGCATCCTGATTTTTTTTAGTATAAAAACGGGTAACGCTGCCATCGGATTGAAGGTAGACGACGTCGCTGATGTCGAGCATCCGCAGGCTACCCCCCACCAACGGGACGGTCAGCCGCCCGGCGGCAGGGCGATGGCTCATCAGTTCCAGCAGTAGTTCCACCTGCTGCAGGGCCTGCGGATTTTGGGCCTGGCATTCTACTTTCTCCACGGCGTCTTGTAATTCCTGCGCGGTGCAGGGCTTTTCCAGAAATGCCACCGGGGCAAACTCATAGCCATCGCGGGCGTTGCCAAACTCTCGAAATCCCGTCATGAATATGATGCGCAGGCCCTGCAGGCGGCTTTGTGCTTTCAGTTGATGGAGCAGGTCATAGCAGCGGCCACCGGTGATGCGAATATCCGAGATGAGCAGGTCGGGCTGGGTATTCAGGATACCTTGATAGGCTTCCTGTATCTCGCCAGCAGTCCCGACGATCTGGACGGTGGGGCAACGTTGGGTCAAAAACCCCCGTACTTTATCCAGTTCGGCGGGGTTGTCTTCTACGAGAAAGGTCTTCAACATGGGTAGTGGTGGGTAGGGGAAAGGGCTCGATTCTCACTGAGGGGTAACCAGTTTCATAATCAGTAAAGGAGCCATCATTTTTCATCTACTTATACTACTGGATAGATGCTTACCCTCATCCTGTTGCCAGCATACCCACCTGGTCGGCTGCAAAGTATAGAGACAGCCGTTAGGCATACCCGATCTGCACCGTCACCAACGTGCCCGTACCGACCACCCGGTCTTCCGTTTTGATGCTGATCGCGTAGCCGAGTTGGTTGAGTAGCGCGGCGCGTTGTTGGGAGAGGTCCGTCGAAACCGACTTGAATTCTTTGGGCTTTCGGCGCTGCATCAGGCGTGACGCCTCCCGGCCGATGCCGTCATCTTCGATTTGGCACACCAGTACCTCGTCGGCCAGGGCCAGGAACTGTACGCGCAAGGTACCCTTGTCCGGTCGGTGTTTGAGGCCGTGGCCGATGGCATTCTCGACAAACGGCTGGATCAGGAATGGCGGAATTCGGTGGTCCTCCAACCGAAGCGACGACTGGACGTCGAGCACAAAATCGAAGCAGTCAGGGTGCCAAAGCTGCATCAACTCCACGTACATCGTCAGCAGCCGCACCTCCCGGCCCAACGCAATGTCGCGCGTCAGGAGCGTGTCGCGGCCATCGTCCATCAGCGAGTCGTCCAGGTAGGCCCGCGTCAGCCGAGCAAGCTTCACCAGGTTGTTCGAAGCCTGTTCGGGTTCGTTGTTCATGATTTGGTGTTGAATCGCCCCCAGTACATTGGACGTAAAATGCGGAGCCATTTGCGACTGGATTGTCTGGGCCTGCAAAAGCCGGAGGGTGCGCTCGCGTTTTTCGAGCACGACGCTGCTGGCTCAGCAGTTCCCGGCCCTTGCGGCGGTCGCGCCGCCACAGCAAGCCCAGCGCCACGAGCAAAAACAGCCCTACCAAACTGGCGTACACGTAAAAATTGGGCGATCGCCAGAACGCCACCTTCGTGCGGAAGTGCAACGTGGCGATGCTGGCGTCGTGGGCGTTGAAGTCGCCCGACCGCGACCGCACCCGCAGCGTGTGGACGCCGTTGCTGAGATTGCTGAGCGTGACGAGCGGCTGCTCCTGCCAGTCGGTCCATTCGTCCATGTCGCCTTCCAGCTGGTAGCTGAATTGCGAGTTGTAGGGCTTGTCCTCACCCAGCGTCTCGACCTTTATGTTGATGATACTTTCCCCTTCGGGTACTTCCACCAGCTCGTCGGGATGCACGAACGATACACCGCGCTTGTTGACACTCGTGACGAAGGTACGCAGCGGCCGGGTCGTCAGGTCGAGCTTGGTCGGGTCGAGCACCGACAGCACTGAGCCCGACGTGATCCAAATCTTCCCCTTAGAATCGCGGTAGCTGCCCAACTGCCCCGGCTCCATGCCCATGAAGCCGTTGTGGTGGTTGAAGGTCTTGATGTCGACCTCGCCCGTGGCGTTGAATTTTTTGAGGTCGAGGACGTAGAGATTTTTAAGATCGCCAATCAGCAAGTGGTTGGCGTCGATCTGCTCGGCGAGTCGTACTGATCCCTGAAAACGGAAATCGAAGACTTGCTCGAAAATATCTTTTCCAGGGTTATAGCGACAAAGCACTGCCTCTCCCCCGGCCCAAAGCTCCCGTTCCAATCGAAGTACAACATGGGGACCCCTACATTGGAAGCTTTCCCTTATTCGAGCGTATAAGAAGTAAATTTCCTGGTATCAGGATCGTAGCGGTCGACGCCCCGCCCGAAAACCAATATTCGCCCGCAGGCGAGACGACGGCACACATCATCAGTCTTTCGAAAAGTTCCGATTTCAGCTTGATGGAATCCGTGCGGAAAGGGGGCTCGATGTCGACGGTATAGGCGTGTCGATCGCTGGCCACGACCACCTTTTTTCGGCTCACATCTTCAGCAATGCTGAAAGCCAGGTTGGCGGTCCCCTTGCGGATAAAATCGAAGCGGCCTTTCTTGTATCTGTAAAGTCCATAGCCTTCCGGCAACCAGCAGTATCCGTTTTGATCACGGAAGGCACGGTAGTACCAATTATCAGAACCAGGGGTGTGTTTTAGCGGCTTGTACGCTTCTACCATCTTAGGATGATACTGTTTCTGGGGAACAAGACGGATGTTCTTTCCATCGTATTGCTGCAAACCTTTCCGATAATTCAGGAAAAAGAACTTACCCTCACTGTCTTCCACGACGCTCCAGGCGTAGGGTACTTCGCCATCCTGGAAATTCTTAAACCCCGTCAGCATTAAGCCCCAAAGCCCTTTCTCCGTCGGAATCCAGAGCGTGGAAGAGGGCGACTGGTTCAGGAAGTCGACGGAGGGCATTCCGGGCGGAGCTTCGCTTATCGGTTCGGCCTGACGCGTGTTGGGCGGTAGGTAGTAGAGCGTATTTTGGTGAATAAAAACGTATGCGTAGGGAAGAGAAGAAAGAACGGTGAACGTTTTATCCGTGGTGCGCAGAAAAGGAATGAATCGGTCGTTTTTCAAAACAGTATATTCTAGATCACCATTCGGTAATTTGAAGCTGACATGAATGTCCCCCCGAATAATGTCGCGTTGTCTTGCCTCACCATCATGGGTAAGCGTGGTGATTTTTCCCTGATGGTATTTCTTGACTTTTCCATCAGATGTATGGAAGTGATAGCTGTCGTTCTTGGCGTCATAGCCTCCCAAATAAACATTTTTGGGAAAATCAGGCAGAGCCACGGGAAGCACCGTGTCGCCTTTTACCTCTAAAAATCTTTGATTTTCGTTATCGTATAAACGAATAATTTTATTCCCCGCATCGAAATATAATCCCCCGGTATTATTACTGGGCAACTTATATTTTTTAAATTTCTTGCCATCGTAGCATGCTAAGATCGATCTGGTGTCCAACATCCAGATGAGTCCGTCAGCGTCCTCCACCAAATCGGACACTCTACCATTCCACAGCCCCTCCGCCTCGGTATAAGTCTCAAACGTCTCCCCATTGAACCTGCTCAGCCCGTACCAGGAGCCGCACCAGATGTAGCCCCGGCTGTCTTTAAGCAGCGAGAGTACCTGGTTTTGCCCCAACCCTTCGCGAACGGTGTACTTGACCAGCGGGTACTGCTGGGCCAACGCCGCACCGCCGCTCAGAAGCAGCAACAGAAAGACCAGAAGGCGACAAACGAAGGGCATGGGTGAGGAGGGTGAGCCGATGCACTATATTTTAAATAGAGAAATATAGGGCGTTTCTACTCGATCCGGTCGCTAACCACCAAAATCGGTCGTTTTTTCGCATGAACCGCACAAAAAACGCTGTCAGGGACTCGCCGTCTGGCGTTCTAACCCTGACAGCGTTAGCGTCGAAAGAACCAGCATTATTAATTATTCACCGTTCACTATTCATTGACTAAGCGTACGTATTCAGCATCACCGGCATGACCAGCATCAGGATGTCCTCGTGGTCTTCTTGCTCGACGGGGATGATGAGTCCGGCGCGGTTGGGGGCCGAGAGTTCGAAGGTGATGTTTTTGCAAACCAGATTGCTCAGAATCTCGATCAGGAACTTGGCGTTGAAGCCGATTTCCATCGGATCGCCGTTGAACTCGCACATCAGCTTTTCGTTGGCTTCGTTGGAGTAGTCGAGGTCTTCGGCCGAAATCGACAGCTTGCCGGGCTCCATCTTAAGCCGTACCTGATGCGTGGTGCGGTTGGAGTAGATCGAGATCCGGCGCAAGGAGTTGAGCATCTCCTGGCGGTTGATGGTCAGCGTGTTGGGGTTGTTGGTCGGCAGGGCGTTTTCGTAGTCGGGAAAACGCTCGTCGATCAGCCGACAGATCATCCGGATGTTATTGAAGCTGAAAAACGCGTTCGAGGCCGTAAACTCAGCTTTCAGAGGCACGTCTTCCGAAGGCAAGCACGATTTGAGCAGATTCAACGCCTTGCGCTGAATGATCATCGACGTATCGGCCGACGACTGAATATCGGTCCGGCGGTAACGCACCAGGCGATGGCCGTCCGTGGCGACGAAAGTAGCGTTCTCGGTACCGATCTGCACGAATACGCCCGTCATGGCGGGGCGCAAATCGTCGGTACTCGTGGCAAAAAGCGTGTTGCCGATGGCGCCGCACCCAGCGAGGCCGAAGAGAAAGTCGACCGCCTGCCCGCGATTGACGACGGGCGTCTTGGGAAAGTCGATCGGATTCTCGCCCGATAGCTTGTAGCGACCGTTGTCCGACACGATTTCGGTGCCGAAGGTATCTTCGTCGACGTTGAACGTGATGGGTTGCTCGGGCAGACCGCGCAAGGTATCCAGCAAAAGCTTGGCCGGTACGGCGATCGCACCCTTATCGCCGCCTTCCACCTCGATTTCGGTAATCATGACCGTCTGCAAATCGGAAGCCGTCACGGTCAGCTTGTTGTTTTCCAGATTGAAAAGGAAATTTTCCAGAATCGGCACGATCGGATTGGTGGAAACGACGCCGTTGATGGCCGATAACTGTTTGAGAAGCACCGAGGAAGAGACAACAAACTTCATATAGAGAAGGAGCTAGGGTGAATGGAATAGATTGAGGATTTTTAAATCGTGGGGAACAAAAGTAAGAAAATTTACGACCCGGTCATCCTCGCTTTGCGAATTTATGCCGACGTAATCCGTAGCGCACCGCGCCAAAAAGCCCTACCAGCCCCAACGGCAGCAGTAAGTTCAGCAACTGCCAGCCCGTGCGCTCTTCCTGTACCCTGATTTTGTCGAGCGGCCGTAAGCTAACCGTTCGCGCGCGGGCCGTGATGAGACCGTTGGGGTCGAGCATATAGTCGAGGGCGTGGAAAATGAAGTCCTTGTTGCCGTAGGTATGCTGATTGATGCGGTCGAAGCCCAGCGGAAAAGGCGTATTGCGGCGGCGGTCGAAATCGTTGATCGCCACGTCGCCATCGCCCACGAGCAGTACTTTGCCCGCCGTGCCGCTCTCGCGAAAAGTCGCACGGCGCGGATCGTCGGGCAGGATGCGGTTTTGGAACACCGAAATGAAGGTACCTTCCAGCAGCACCGAACCCAGCTTGACGCCGTCGCGGTACTCGCGCTTGTCGGGTTGCTGACGGGCTTCGTTGTAAGCCACCAGCACCGGTGCGTTCAGGATTTTGGTGTAAGGCGAGGTCATCAACAACGGAATCTTACGAATGCCACCCGCGCCGCCCACCGTATCGATCGAACTGAGGTAGCGGCTGTACACGGCGTCAATGTTGCGGGTAATGGGACTGGGGCCGAAATTGTTGAGCAGCGGAAAGAATCGCCACGGCAGCGGCTCCAATTGCGGCTTGTCGCCCAGATTGCCGACGTTGAGCAGAATCGCGGCGCTGTTCAGATCGTCCTTAACAAGGTTGGCGTTGAGCCGAAGGCCCCATTTGAAAAACATATCACCCAGATTTAAGTCCAGCGGTTGGGCAAAGGTACCTTCCGGGCTGATGCTGTCGACCTTAACGCCATCCACAAAGAACAGCGCGTTGCCGCCACCCACCACGTATTGGTCGAATTTATATTTCTCTTCCTCCGAAAAAGACTGGCTCGGTTTCAACACCAGCAACGCATCCAGCCCATCGTAGGTTGCCGGGCTATTCACGTCCAAAAACACATCGTACTGCTGCTGCAAGCTTGCGATCAAATCCGAAAACCCGGCGGGTGACGCCGATCGTGTGGCTCACGACCAGCCCGATGCGCTTCCGCACGGTCGGCTGCAATTGCCGGATGGCCGCCGCCAGCTCGAACTCCACGCCCTCGTACGATTGATTGAGTTTTTCCTCCGACGTGGCACTCATATTTCCCTTCAACAATTGCACGGGCAGCGCCAGCGTATCGGCTTCGACGATTGCCCCCGGAAAAATCAATTTCTCGGTGCGCTTGCCGCCTTCATTGTCGAACAGATTGGTCGGAATCAGCCCTGCCTCGACCAATTGCTGGTACTGCTGCTGCCGCAACTCGTCGGTCGTAGCCACCGATGGGTCGATGAATTGGTAGGTCAGGTGCCCGTCGGCGTAAGTCTTGAATTCCTCCAAAGTCTCGCGGGCAGCGGTTTCCAGCCGCTCGAAGCCCGGCGGAAAATCGCCCGTCAGGTACACCGTCACGTGCACATCGCGCTCCAGCCCTTCCAGCATCTGCCGCGTCGCCTCCGATACGGTATAGCGCTTATCCTCCGTCAAATCCCAGCGCACCGATATGAACGACGCCAGCCAGTTAAGGGCGATGAGAGCGGTCAAGAGTACGAGAAGGCGGGGCAGGAAGCGTTTCAATTGTTGTTTATACGTTTATTTGTTTAGAGGTTTAGCCTGTTCTTCTATGGCCTGGTAATCACCCCTAATTTTTCAATCACTGAATAATGCAGACCTAGAATAATAGAGCCAAACTTTGGTAAGAGGTGGAAGTCAATAAATTGGATAAACGCATCAACAAATAAACAACCCTAAACAAATATTTTCCCATCCGTAATTGCCTCCCGGTGGGCTTCCAGGAACTCGCGGAAGCTTTGGATTTGCTTTTCTTGTACCGAAAAATCGGTGTCTAGGTCGTAGTTTTCCTGATAAACTTCCTTGAAATCGGTGATGACATAACGCAAAGTACGGATGCCTTTGGGCTTCAGGGCCAATAAATAAAAATTCTGGTGGTTGTGCGTGAAGCGACCCGGTACATAGCGGCCCGTCGTTTTCAGGTCCACGGCCAGGGATTTGCCCACGACATCCACGTAGCCGTAGAGCAGCACATCGCCGAGTTGGTACTGGCAGTACACTTGCGTGTCGGCCATCGGGCGCGGCAGCAGGGCGCGGGCTCTGCGCAAAATTTCGGGATCGAAATGCTCTTCGTCGGTACCTTTCACCACGGCGTCTTCAAACGAAACACCCCGCGCCTGTGCCTCCGTTTGTGGCGCCGGCACCCGGTTGATCCGGTCCAGCAATTCCTGCTCGGTCAGGTACCCCCGCTGAAAAAAAGCGAACGTATTGAGCAGCGTGGGGTAAATTCGGTAGTGGATGTCCATTAGTTTTTCAAAATTAAATACACCCCCACCACCAAAAAAGCCACGCCAACGAGCCGCAAGGTACTTACCTGGTGGGTCAGCGAAACCCAGCAGGCCGTAGTGGTCGATGACAATGGCGGCCAGCAGTTGCCCGGCGACGGCCAGGGCCAGCATGTTCGCCGGACCAAGGTCGCGGACGATGAAGATAACGGAAAGCACATAAAACGAGCCGAATGCGCCGCCAAAAAACTTCCACCAACTTACCTGTCGTAACTCACCCAGCGACGGAATGGGTTCGGTATTGAAAAAGGTAATGGCGAATAGCAATACGGTCAGCCCACCCGTAAACGAAATGATCGCCGCCACGATCGGGTTGCCAATCGCCATCCGAAGCTGGGAATTGACGCCCGCCTGCACGGTAGTCGCCATGCCGATGATGATGGCCAGAAAGAGGAAAAGTAGATTCAAAGGGTTGGAGGTTGTGTAATCGTTGAACTGTGTAATCGTTGTTTATGTGTTGATGCGTCTAAGTTGTTTAGCCGCGAACCGTCCACCCTTCACCCCTTCCACCTTTCTACCCTTCTACCCCTTCAATTCGCCCACTTTCTCCGGGTCGATGCTGCCGTAGTGGTGGTAGACGCGAAGCACGATCGCCAGAGCTACGGTCACCTCGGCGGCGGCGACTACGATGACGAAAAGCGCGAACAGTTGCCCGCGTAGCAATACCGGGTCGTGGCGGCTGAAAGCGATCAGGTTCAGGTTCACGGCGTTGAGCATCAATTCCAGGCCGATCAGGATGCCGATGACGTTGCGCTTGGTGACGGCTACCGCCAGCCCCAGGCTGAACAATGCCGCCGCGACGACCAGGAAGTGAAAAAGTGGAATCGTGGAATTCATTCGGTGGGGTCAGGATTGCGATTCATGGCCAAATAGGCCGCTCCTACCAACGCGACAAGCAGCAGGATTCCGGCGATTTCGAAGGGTAAAAGGTGCGTCGTCATCAGTTCTACGCCCAGTGTGCGGATGGTCGAGCGGCTGCTGAGCGTGTCGCCCATAAGAGCAAAGTTGGCCCGCACGATTATCGTAACCAAGATAAAAAACAGCCCCAGGCTCACCACTATTCCCCAGAAACGATTCCCCAAAGCTACCACAACGCGGTTGGGCGTCTCGGAAGTGGCCTCAGGATCGGCGGTGCGGGTCAGCATGATGCCAAAAATCAGGAGTACCAGGATACCGCCCACGTAAACCATCAATTGCGCCACCGCCAGGAAGTCGGCCCCCGCCAGCACAAACAGCGCCGCCACACCCAGCAACGCCAGAAACAGCGCGAAGGCCGCGTACATCAGGTTGCGCGTCAGGAGAATAAATACCCCCGAACCGAGCGCTAGTGCCGCGAAGGCGTAGAAAACGGTCAGTTCAATTAACAATGAATAATTAATAGTGAATAATTGTAGAATTTTTACTCTTTCTCTGGCTTCGGTGGTTTCATCTTGGGGCGGAAGGGTACTTTGGGTTTCGGCTTTTCTTCCGCTGGCGCTTCCTTGTTTGCTTCCGCATTCTCTGGTGTCTTTTTAGCAGGAATAATGGGCCGCTTAGTTGGTTTGAAAGGTACCTTCGGCTTTCTCGACAACGGTGTTGTCGGCTTTCATTTCCGTTTCTACCTCGACGGGCGGAGCAGGTACTTTGGGCTTCATCTGAGGGGCCGACCGCGACGGCTTGAACGTAGGGCGCGCCGCTGGCTTGGCGCCTTCTTTCGTTTCAGGTACTTCCACCGCAGCCTTGGCGGCGGCTTTGAGGGCTTCTTTTTCGGCCTGGAACATTTCCAGAAGGCGCTTTTTCTCGTCGGCTTCGGCGGGCGTGAGGTTGCCGAATTCGTAGACCATGTTGTGAATATCCACTTCGCTGTAATCGAACGTCTTGGTCATCGTCAGGCATTCCGTCGGGCAGACCGTCGTGCACAGGCCGCAGTAGCAGCACTTGGCCATGTCGATGTCGAACTTGGCGGCGTAGAGCCGAATCGGCGAGCCGTCGGAGGCCTTGCCTACTTCCTCGGTGGCCCGGATGGGATCGATCTCGATGCAGTCCACCGGACAAACCTTGGCGCATTTGTCGCAGACGATGCAGTCGTCCATCTCGTTGTGCAGCCGGTAGCGGCCGTTGTCAGGAATCGGGATCGTTTCGAGCGGATACTGAACCGTGACCCGGCCCTCGGTTTGCCCAAAAAAATCGTCGGCCCGTACGTCGCCTGGCATCCGCCGCTTGCGCGCCGCCCACAAATGCCGCCACGTCAGACTCATGCCTTTGGCAGTAGTCCGTATTCCGTCGGCGATATTTTTGAAGTAGGTGGTGGGCATTGACTTTTTTCTTTTGGCAAAAATACGGGATTATCTTTTGCCCTGACATCCGGGGGCTAAAGCCGCCCGGCAATTGAGCTGCTATACTGTACCGCTTTGTGCCTCGTTCCGTAGGAGTGCAACCAACTCCCGCTGCACCGATTTCGTTTTGTCAGCATTGTACCAGCGCTGCACTTCTTCCAGAAACTCGGCGTAAGGTACCGTCGGGTTTTTCCTGTAATCTCTAACAATCCGTGCAGCGCTTGCGGGCGCGGTCCCCAGGTGAACATTTCGGTGCCATCGGCGTCCAGGCGATGAGTTTCGGGATAGACTTACCGCCGTGGGTCAGGTACTCATTCATGATTTCGAGGTGTTCCTCGCGCAGCAGCATGGTGAGCTTGATATGCGGATTGAGCGCCGCCACTTTGGCAATCACCGG
Source organism: uncultured Cytophagales bacterium (assembly GCA_963803495.1). Lineage (GTDB taxonomy): Bacteria > Bacteroidota > Bacteroidia > Cytophagales > Spirosomataceae > Persicitalea. The sequence continues at coordinate 2,627,489 of CAWDMP010000002.1, read as the reverse complement.
TAGGTTTTGGGCCGCATCGCCGCACCAGGCCTCGGTCAGGACGTACCAGGTTTGAGGAGCGTTAATTTGAAAAGCCAGCTGCTGTAAGTCCAGATCCAGCTTCACCGTTTTGTCCAGACGGTGCATCCGGTACTGGTTCAGCCGGGTATATTCCGCCATGCTCGGACGACTGATCCGGTCCGGTCGTGCGCTTTTCGGCCACGACCTGGTCCATCAGAGCCAGGTACTCCTCGTAGGTATAGGTTTGTCTGATATTTTCGGGCGTAAAGACGGTTGCGGTCATGGGCGTGAGATCAGTTTATCCCACAAAACGGACCCCTCCGGCTTTCGGTTCAGACTTGCCGCTTGATGTAGGTGCTGTAGTCAGTCTGCCGGGCTTCGTAATCTCCAGCCATGAATGGCGAACTGAGCAGAAAGTCGGCGGTGGCGCGATTGCAGGCCATCGGGATGTTCCAGACTACCCCCAGCCGCAACAGCGCCTTGATGTCGGGGTCGTGCGGTTGGGCGGCCATCGGATCCCAGAAGAAAATCAGCATATCGACCCGCGCCTCGGCGATCATCGCCCCAATCTGCTGGTCGCCCCCTAGCGGCCCGCTCAGCAGCCGAATCACGGGCAGGTCGAGCGCATCTTCCAGCATTTTACCGGTGGTACCCGTGCCGTACAGTTCGTGCCGCGCCAGCATCGCGCGGTTGTCGTGCGCCCAGTCCATGAGTTCGGCCTTGCGGTTGTCGTGGGCCACGATAGCGAGGCGTTTGCGGGGAAGGAGTTGGCGGGAAGTCATTTTTGGGGGAGAAGGGAGGAAAGGGTTAAGGGCAACCGGCCTCTTTTGTGGCTTTAAAACTAACCAATCAACGCCAAATACCGCAAAGCTAGCTTTTCCCGGTCGAAATGTTGGCGGGCGTAGTGGTAGCCGTTTTCACCCTGTATTTCTAGTAGTTCAGGGTTTTTAAGGTAAAACCGAATTTTTGCCGCAAAATCGGCCGGATTTTCCGGCTCTACGAAGGTACCCGCGTCAGCAGCTTCTACCAATTCGCGCGATACGCCGTCGATGGCCATTAGCACGGGTTTTTGGCAGGAAAAATAATCGAAAGTCTTGTTGGAATAGATCGTCTTAAACGTATCGACTTTCTTCAACACCGAAGTACCCATCTCCGACGCCAGAATGTATTTGAACACCTCGCGTTTCGGCACCGAATCCACGAAGCGCACGTTGGTCAGGTTTCTGTTTTGCGCGTCGGCTACCAGCGCCTCTTTCTGCATTCCATCGCCAATGAGCAGGAAAAGCACGTTCGTGTCGCGCAACAATTCGGCGGTATCGAGTACCTGCACCAGGTGATTCGCCACGCCATGCGCTCCGACGTAAGTAATCACGAATTTTCCGGTCAAATCATGTGCTTTCCGAAACGCTTCGACGTCGAAATCGGCCCGTACTTGCTCCGAAAGCACGAAGTCGGCGGCGTTGGGAATGAATATGACTTTTTCGGCCGGGATACTTTTTTTATTGATCAAAATCTCCCGAAAAGCAGGCGTCAGGACATTGATCAACTGGGCTTTTTTATAAACAAAACCCTCGAACCAATAAGCAAACTTGATAATTGCCTTATTAGTCAAAACGCCCGTATCGATCGCTGATTCTGGCCACAAATCCCGCACCTCGAACACAAAAGGCGTCCGCTTCCACCACGAAAGTACTACCGCCGTAATCCCCACAAAAAGCGGCGGCGAGGTCACTACGATCACATCGTACTTGTCACGCGTATGTCGAATTCCGCCCAAAATACTCGATACCGTAAACGAAAAATACGCCCACAGTCTTCCCAGGAAGCTAGCGTTGTAGCTATTCGAGACGTGACAGCGGATCACACGCACGCCATCGAGGTTGGTACTGATGTCGAAGTAGCCTTGCCCGCGCTTTCTTGGGTTCTTTCCCCCGGTCATGTAGTGCCCGGTGCCGGCCAAAACCGTCACTTGGCTGTCGGCCTCGGTCCAGATGCGGGCCATCTCGTTCCAGCGCGAGCCGCCGCCCGCGTTGTCTTCCAGGAAGAATTGGTGGATGAGGAGGATGCGTTGGCTGGCTTTCGGCTTTTTCAAACTTCTGTCTTTGTTATGCTTGCAATTTCTGTTCTCAGGTACCTATCTCGCGTACTAAATACCAGGCGCGGCGCGGGTACCTTTTCACCGTATTTTTCGGAGTACCAGCCTTCGGTTTCGGTCGGGGCAATTTCGTTGTTTTTTGGGTCAAAGGATTGGATGGAATATTGAGTAAAAAAACCGTCGCCCGGATGCCAAATCTGGTGCATGAGTAGTTCCGGCGGCACGTTTTCGAGCCAATCCTCTACTAGCCAGGATAACTTCCCGGCTTGCTTGGTTACGCGGCGGCGATGAATGATATTTTTGCCAAGTTGCGCAAATCCGGTGAACTGGCCCTCAAAAACAAACGTGCCTTCCAGGCTTTTTTGCCAACTCGCCTCGCTTTCTTTAATCCAGTCGTACCAAATGAAACGCGGACCTTTGGTCATCTGATCGTAGTTGCCGAGCATGACCGTGTTGTGCGAGGCCGTCCCGGCGAAGTACTTCGTCCAGCGTTCGTCGGTGTTGTACAGGTAGGTGCCCGCGTCGCGCATGATATTCTCGCCATTCACCCAGATGTCCAGGTGCAAGTTATCCGCCTGGAAGGGTCGGTCTTTGTATTTTCCACAACGTATACAGGTGAGCGTTCCCGCATCGCGTAGCACGTAGTAGCCTCCTTCGTCGAAATTATGAGTACCATCGACTGCCGTGGTCGTTCCCGTGGTCCGTGTCTCCACAGACCTTTTCGTCCGCGAAGTCTGTGGGGGGGTGCGTCCAGATGACACAGACCACGGAGTCGCGTTCAACGCCGCCTCTAATGCCGCCAATTGCGGCCTGTAATCCCGAAAATGGCTTTCGGTTAAAGGAAAAAACAGGGCCCCGTCGTTATTGCCGTAGTTGGGAAGCCAGCCCGTGGCAGCATCCTGACTAACGCGCAGGAAGTGCAGCGACTTGCGGGCACGGTCGTAGACTACTTCATCCCAGCGTTCGCCGTTCAGGTGGACCGTTTGGATGGCCAGGGTCAGCAGTTGAACGGCCACGCGGTGGTAGTTCATCGAAAATTGCAGGAAGGTGCCGTCTTCGTAAATCTGATAGGCGATTTCCCGCTCGAACCAGCGTTTACCGTCGCGTTTCCAGCGGCTACTTTCCGGGAAAAATGGGTACAGTAAACCTACCAAGTACAGCGTCAGCGTCTCGGTGAGCGCGTGGTTGTTGCGCACCGCGATGCGCGAAAATTGGATGTGCGCCGCCACGTGCTGCATTTGGCGGTATGTACTGTTTAGAATCCGGGCGAGGCGCTCGTCCGTAAGTACCGCCGCGTCTTTGTAATAGTCCAAGGCAAAAGTCCAGTTCAGTACCCGTAACGAGATTTCCTGACTACAACGCCAATTCGGACCACGGTTCACTGGATTCTCGGCGATCCAGCTTTCTATTTCTCTGAAAACAATTTCGGATTGATCTTCCTGAAAATGCGCGTCGTAGCGAATCAAATCGTACAAAAACGCGAAGCGCGACTTCTCCCAGACATACTTGATGTCCCCGGCTTCGACCGAAAAATCGGGGATTTCGGTCCAGTGTTTGGTGGCGTCGTAGCGGTAGTTTGTGGCGGGGTTGGTGAGCCAATCTTGTACTTCGTATTCTTTGGCGCTGAAAAAGGTCAGGCTATTTTGGTGAAAAGCGTCGACGTGGTTTTGTAGGCTGATGCGTTCAGATTGAGGTATTTTTTTTTTCGGAATTAAATTGGGGAACTCAACCGGGAGATTTTGCCAGGCTTCTTTTGAGATGAAGTATTTGGGTTCAGGACTTACGGGGAAACGTTTTTTCAGTAAACCTGTGCGTTTTTCTACTTCGTGCCACGTGCGGTAAGCTACGTACCGCAAGCCCATGTTTCGGAATAGTTGGAGGGCGTTTTTCAGCATTGTTCGGACTTTGGTAAACACAGTAGCGTGGGCGGACCCATGGGTCCGCCCCTACAAAGAAATCCATTCTTTACGCCTCAAACTCTCTATGGCGGCGAGCGTTGCTCTCGTGGTGTTGAAAATCTCTCGCAAAGGTAGCAACGGTTCGCCGCCCGTTCTTACTGACTCTAATAACTGCCTGAATTGCGCGCGGTGGCCTTTGTCCTGGGTGATTTTCATCTTGGAAAAACCGTCGAACCCGTAGCCTTTCAGCGTACGAAAGTTATCGAGAATCAGGGTACGTTCTTGCGAATAGACTTCCACGCGTTCTTTGGAATACGCCTTACTGCCGTTGCTGAAATAGTTGATGACGCCCGTGGAACCGTTGGCGTATCGGAGCAAGATACTGGCGTTGTCGGTCGTTTCGTCGGGGTTTTGGCCCATGGCATTCATGCAGACGGCCGTCACTTCGCTACCGGTGAGGTAGGTGATGAGGTCGATGAAGTGGCAGGCCTCACCCAGAATGCGCCCGCCCCCCACGGCGCGGTCATGTACCCACGAATTGGCCGGAATCGCGCCCGCGTTCATCGTCGCCACGATGTTCATCGGCGCGCTGCCGAGCAACGCTTTCATCTTTACTGCGTGGGGCGAAAAGCGGCGGTTGAAGCCGACTGTAAGCGACAGCTCGGGATTATTTTTTGTATAGAAATCCTCGATCTCAGTCAACTCTTCCGCAAAAATCGCCAGCGGCTTTTCCACAAACACATGCTTACCCGCTTGCAGACTTTCCAGCACCAGCCGCGCGTGTTGGTCGTGGCGCGTAGTCACGAGGACCAAATCCACCTCCTCGTCTTGCAGGATTTCGTGGTAGTCGGTGGTACTTTGGGCGATACCGTGCTTTTGCGCCAGCGCCGTACCCGATAAGCCGTTGGCACTGGCAATGTACTTCACTTCCGCGCCTTTCAGGGCGGGTAGTAACGTCATGCGGGTGAAGTTTCCCGCGCCGACAATGCCCACGACGCCTTTGCGTCCGGCGAAAGACGCGTCACGATGGCGGACGGTGGTTTGCCGATCGGGCTCGTCGGGATACGCCAGTAGCGACGCGATGGCGCGGGAGCTGCCGATCTCGCCGTAGATTTTATCGTATTCTGCCAGCGGCACTACTTCGGTGATGAAGGGTTGCACGTCCAGCGAACCGGCGGACAGAAGTTGAAGGATCGTCTGGAAATTGCGGTTTTCGGTCCAGCGGACGAAGGGCAGCGGGTAGTCGCGGCCTTTTTGCTCGTAATCGTCGTCGTAACGGCCCGGCCCGTAGGAGCAGGAGACCTGGAAGGTGAGTTCCTTCTCGTAGAATTCGGCCCGGCTGAGGTCCAATCCCACCACGCCGATCAGCACGATCTTGCCCCGCCGCCGCGACATCCGCGCCGCCTGAGAAATGATGTCGTTGTTCTTTGCCGAGGCCGTAATCACCACGCCATCCGCCCCGATACCGTCCGTTAGGTCGGTCACGAACTTCACCGGATCGTCGCCCTGAGCGGGATTGCAAACGATAATTCCCTTGGTACGCGCGATTTCAAGCTTGGCGGCATCAAGGTCCACGCCTATCACGCGGCAGCCGTTGAGCCGCAGCAGTTCGGCGGTCAGCAGACCGATGAGGCCCAGGCCGATGACTACGACGGTCTCGCCCAGCGTGGGGTCGAGCAGCCGGATGCCCTGCAAGCCAATGGCTCCGATGACGGTAAAGGCCGCCGCTTCGTCGCTGACGTTATCAGGTACTTTGGCCACCAGATTGCGCGGCACGCTCACCAGTTCAGCGTGCGGACCGTTGCTGGCCACGCGGTCGCCGATTTGCAGATCGGTGATGCCCAGGCCAATGGCGATGATGGTACCCACATTGCAGTAGCCCAGCGGCAACGGCTGTTCCAGTTTGTTAAAAACCGACTGCACGGTCGTTTGCAGGCCGTCGGTTTTTATCTTGTCCAACACCATCTTGACCTTATCGGGCTGCTGCCGTGCTTTGTCGAGCCAACTGGCCTTGCCAAATTCCACCAGCATCCGCTCGGTCCCCAGCGACACCAGACTACGGCGCGTCTGGATCAGCACCGCACCGCTGTGTACCTGCGGCGCGGGTACTTCGATGAGCGTGGTTTGTCCGGTTTTGAGGTTTTGCGTGAGTTGCTTCATAGGCGGCAAGTTAGAAAGAATCTGGCTTACACCTCCCGAATATCCATCCTGATGCGCCAATCTTTGGGCAAATAATTGTTGACCCGATTGTCCAAATTCTTCATCCAGCCCAGATTCAAGCCCTCGTATTGCGCCAGGAGCCAGCCTTTGGGGGTACCCTCGGGCAGCACGATATTTTCTTTTTTCAGGAATTTCAAAGCTGTGTCGCGGTCCAGGGCGGCGGCGGGTAGCCTGGCGTTTATCAAAGTACTCATGGCAAGTCCTTGCGCCGGGATGAAGTCTTTGCCCTTGAATTCGCCCATTTCGCGAAGCCACACGCCTTGCGGCAGAGCGGCGTCGAGCAGCATCAAATCCGCGCGGAGGTCGGCGGGTGCGAACAGCACGGTACCATCGGGGCGTTGCAGGAAAAACGCGTCGGCAGACTCGGTGAGCCAGTTGGCCAGGCCGCCTCTTCGCGCGGGCGAGGCGCGCTAAGCCGGACATGTAACGTGAAGGCTTTCCCCGAAAGTCCTGGCCTTGCGTTTGGCGGAAAGCGGCGAAGTAGAAGCCCTCGCCCCGCAAGCGGTGCGGGTAACATTGGTAGCCGGGCTGTCGGGCCGCCACGCCCCAGTCAGCGGGAATATCCAGCGTAAGCGGTACCAGGCCACTGGTTTCCGATAGCCAGGCGGCATTTTGGTCGTTTTCGGTTTCGTTGTAGGTGCAGGTACTGTAGAGCAGCGTGCCGCCAGGCGTGACCAGCCGCGCCGCTGCCGCCAGGATACGCCGCTGCCGGGCGGCGCAAAGCTGCACGTGCTCCGGCGACCACTCGCGCACGGCCTCGGGATCTTTGCGGAAAAGCCCTTCGCCCGAGCAGGGTGCATCGACCAGCACCAGGTCAAAAAAGCCGTCGAGTTTGGCGAAACTCTCGGGATCGTAGCTACTCGTGAACGTACCCGGATGCCCCCAGCGTTCGAGGTTTTCTTTCAATACCCCCACCCGGCCCCGAATCACTTCATTGGCCAGCAGCAGACTTCCTTCCGGCATCCACGACGCCAGCAAGGTACTCTTGCCCCCCGGCGCGGCGCACAGATCCAGAATCCGCAACGGCCGCGGCGCGTGTATTAACTGCCCAAGTACTTCGCGCAAAATCATTGAAGACGCCTCTTGCACGTAGTACCCACCCGCGTGAAATAGCGGATCGAGCGTAAAAACCGGCCGTTCTGGTAAATAGTACCCGTGAGGATGCCAAGGCACCGGCATCAACCCTGCCGCATCGTAGGCCGGCTTGTCAGGATTCAGCCGCAAGCTCACCGGCGGCGCACTCTCCAGCGCCGCCTCAAACGAAGCAAATTCCGCCGCGTCCAGTTGCGCTTGCATAGTGGCGATGAAGGCTGGGGGGAGGTTGTTGTTGTGTAATTGTATAATTGTTGAATCGTGTTATTTGTTGATCTATTCATGGTCCGGCTCCACCCCCCCTGGCTTGCACCGTCGGAGCTCCTTGGATTGGTTGCAAAAAACGTTTGCGCGCTTTGTGCCGCTTTGGACCCCACCTTGCCCCTCACATTTGAACTACCCCCCCTCCTTCGAACTATCCACCACAATCCGCTCATCGCGGTTGGCGAGTTCCCAGGCGGTGTAGAACACCAGCTTGACGATGGGGGCCTGCTTGTCGAACATGATTTTATCGACGGTATCGCCGGGGCGGTGGTAGTCTTCGTGGACGCCTGTGAAATAGAAAATCACCGGGACGCCCTTCTTGGCAAAATTGTAGTGGTCGGAGCGGTAATAGAAGCGGTTGGGGTCCTTGGGATCGTTGAAAGTGTAGTCGAGTTTGTAGCCCACGTGGGCCGTGTTGGCGGCTTCGCTGATGGCGTGTAGTTCGGACGACAGTTTGTCGGAACCGATCAGGTACACGTACTTCGGGTCGTCGGCGTGTTCCTTGTCTACCCTGCCGATCATGTCGATGTTGAGGTTGGCGATGGTGTTTTTCAGGGGAAGTAGTGGGTTTTCGGCGTAGTACTCCGAGCCGAACAGGCCTTTCTCCTCGCCCGTCACGTTCAAGAACAGAATGCTGCGGCGCGGCCCTTTGCCCTCCGCTTTTGCTTTGCTGAATGCCTCGGCCAGTTCCAGCAGCGACACCGTGCCGGAGCCGTCGTCGTCGGCCCCGTTGTTGATCTGCCCGTCGGCCGAGATGCCGATGTGGTCGAGGTGGGCCGAAATGACCAATACCTCATCTTTCTTATCGGTACCTTCCAGGAAACCCGCCACGTTTTCGGTGCCGATGGTTTCGTTTTTGCGCTCGGCTTTCAGGAACACGGTACCCGCCGGAGCCTGCACCACCGGACGGCCTTTTTTCGTGATTTCCTCCCGTAACTCTTTCAGCTTGCGCTCCTTGGTGCGGAGCAACGCCGCCCCCACTTCTTGCGAAACGGTGAACACCGCCACGTTGGTAAGCGATTCCTGGACGGGTTTCATGCTCAGCCGATTCATGCGCTTCGACATCATTTCGCGTTGCTTCACGACCTGGTCGAACTCTTTGCCGTCCTCATCCGAAATCATAAATACGTACTTTGCGCCCTTAGCCAAAGCCAGGGCGGCCTTCTTCTGCCACGACTGCGGACCGCTCCAGCTCGACGCCTCCTCGGTGCCGTTGATGAGGTATTTGCCGCCCTTTTCCTGCGGCTCACCTTCCATAATCACGACGGCCTTGCCCGTCACGTCCAAGTCCTTATAGTCGTTGTACGGGGTGGATTCCACGCCGTAACCCGCAAAGACGGTCGGCAGCGATACTTCACCGTCGGTCGAAACCAGACCATTGAGATAGAAGTCCATGTTCAGATCGAAGGTCCGCCCGTTGGCGCGTATGTGGACATCGCCGTAGCTGCGTTGGTACAGGTCGTAGTGCTGCATGTAGGTCTTCGCCCCCGCGCTGTCGGTGGCGAGGGGCGTCAAGCCGTACATCTCGAAGTGCTTCGCCACGTAATCGGCGGCCTTCCTCTGGCCGGGCGAACCCGTATCGCGGCCTTCCAAACTATCGGAGGCGATAATGACAAGGTGTTTTTTGAGATCGGCGGGCGTAATCGTTTCAGCGTAGGGCGTGGCGGCCTCCTGCGCGTGGCCCAGCGTGGCGGTCAGCAGCAGGCCGCCGAGTAGGTATTTGTTCATCGGGAATGAAAGGTGTTTTGGCATGAGTTGAAAACGAAAAAACGGGTACTTCGTTTTCTTGACTCGACAAAATAAGCGATTCTGTAGCCGATTGCGAAATTGGGAAGCTTGGTTGCTGCCGTTCGGTTTCGTCAGGCTTTGCGTATATTTGAACGAAGAAGGAGTTCAAGGACGTTTCAAAAGTAAAAATCATGACGACTGTAATTGATAAAGAGGTATTGAAGAAGTCTTTGATCGAGCTCGCCGAGAAGGAGCCTGACTATGTACAGGCACTGCTTTCGGAGTTAAAAGAAAAGCTTAACAAGACCAGAAGACAACGGATCGAAGAGATCGTCAAGGAAGATTTTGACGAGTACGGCGAAGTGTTCAAAGCGCTGGCCTGATGATAGGTTACCTGGAAAAAGAGGACGTTATTTTCATCAACCAAAGAACAGTTGAGGAACACGGCGGTAACTATATGCCGCCGCATAACTTCCTGCACGAAGAAAACCTGGATTATTTACTTGAAGCGGTACAGGCCGAAATGTTCGGTGCGCCGCTCTATCCGACCATTGCTGATAAAGCAGCATTGTATTGCTTCAATATCATAGGCAACCACATTTTTACCGATGGCAACAAACGCACTGGCTTGGAAGCAGGATTGCTTTTCCTCAAACTGAACGGAATGCGCCTGAATAGATCGTTGCCAGACGACGATCTTTACGCTTTTATCCTCAAACTAGCTTCCGGCGAATCCAGCCTGGATGAGTGCCGCGCGTGGTTTGCCGCTCACAGCGTCGCCAATACTTGACTTGGTGAAAACAGCAAAATCCAGATTGCAACCCCTTCCCGGCGGCGGTACCTTTGACCCAAAACAAACCGCCGATCATGGAAGAAGCCACCACCGCGCTACCCGACTACCAGCGCATCGAAAAAGCCATCCGCTTTATCGAAGAAAACTACAAAACCCAGCCCTCGCTGCGTCAGATTGCCGACCATGTCGGCTTATCAGAGTACCATTTTCAGCGGTTGTTCACGCGCTGGGCGGGGACGAGTCCGCAACGGTTCGTGCGCTTCCTGACCAAAGAATACGCCAAAGCCCAACTGGCGACTTCGGCTAATCTGCTCGAAACCACGCACGAAGCCGGACTGTCGAGCCCGAGCCGCTTACACGATTTGTTTGTGACCTACGAGGCCATGACGCCCGCCGAGTTCCGGGCGTTGGGCGCGGGCGTAACGGTGCGTTACGGCGTCCACGACACGCCTTTTGGGGCTTGCCTCATCGCCGTTACCGAGCGCGGCATCACCGAATTGCGCTTTTTGCACGACACCGATACCGCCGGGGATTTTGTGGCGCAACTGCAGTCGGATTGGCCGCACGCTGACTGGACGCCCGATGCCCCGGCGACTTTGCCCTACATTCACCAACTCTTTTTTGCCCAAACGCCACCCGAAAAGCCGCTCACGGCCCTGCTGCGCGGTACCAATTTTCAGATCAAAGTCTGGGAAGCACTGCTGCGGATTCCGGCGGGACGACTCGTCAGCTACGACGACGTGGCCCGCGCCATCGGCCAACCCACCGCCGCCCGCGCTGTGGGTACCGCCATCGGCAGCAACCGCCTGGCCTACCTTATCCCCTGCCACCGCGTGTTGCAAAAATCGGGTGGTTTGGGCGGGTACCGCTGGGGCACGGCGCGGAAGCAGGCGATGCTGGGGTACGAGGCGGGGAAGGTGGCGGTGGTGGGGACGGGGGAATTGTTTTGATTTTGGAGGAAAGGAGGAGGGAGGAAAGGACCGGGCTGGCGTTCCAGGAAGAAATTTTAGAGAGTCTTTTCATGGAAACGCTCACAACAATTGCGCTATCTTAGTGTCACTTCCACTGAGTACCGGCATTAAAAAAAGAAAGCTTGTGTTGAACGTACCAGTACCGAAGTAATGAACTGGAATTTCTTAGAATGATTTATCTCGATAACAACGCCACGACTCGCATCGACCCGCGTGTGCTTGAGGCCATGATGCCGTACTTGACGGATGATTTTGCCAATGCCGCCTCGACGCATCCGTTTGGGAAGCGAGCCAGCGATGCTGTAAAAAAAGCGCGGCAGCAAGTAGCGGATTTGATTGGAGCTAAAAGCAACGAAATTGTCTTTACCTCCGGGGCTACCGAGGCTATCAACGCCGCCCTCAAAGGCGTAGCTGAACGCTACACGTCGAAAGGAAAGCACATCATCACGCTGCAAACGGAGCATTCGGCCGTTTTGGATGTCTGCAAGTATCTCGAAACAAAAGGATTTGAAGTCACGTATTTGCCCGTGCAGCCGGATGGATTGTTAGATTTAGCGGTACTTGAAGCCGCCTTGCGGCCTGATACTATCTTGGTTTCGGTGATGCTGGTGAACAATGAGTTGGGCACCATTCAGCCCATCAAGGCAATTGCTGACCTAACCCACGCGGCGGGTGCACTATTTATGACTGACGGAACGCAAGCCGTTGGCAAGATGCCACTCAGCGTAGCTGATTTGGGAATTGACCTAATGCCCTTTTCTGCCCACAAGTTTTACGGTCCCAAGGGCGTAGGCGGATTATACGTGCGGCAACGGCACGTTAAGTTGGAAGCGCTGCTGCACGGCGGTGGTCACGAAAGTGGCAAGCGCTCGGGTACGCTCAATGTACCCGGTATCGTAGGCATAGGGATGGCCGCTGAACTAACGCAAAACCAACTATTCACGGATGCCGAGCGCGTGGGTAAACTCCGCGACACGCTGGAAAGTGAATTGCTTAAAATTGAAGGAACAAAAGTAAACGGTAGCCGCGAACACCGCCTTTACAATGTGACGAATATTCTTCTACAAGGCTGCGACTCCGACGCGCTGATTATGGGATTGGAAGACATTGCCATATCCAATGGTTCGGCCTGTACAGCGGCCTCTATCGAACCCTCGCACGTACTGTTAGCGCTTGGCTTGAATGAAACGGATGCGTTTTCTTGTCTACGGTTTAGTTTGGGAAGGTTTAGTGTTGAGGATGATATTTTGGTAACGTTGGAATCGGTGAGTAAGATTGCAGAGGATTTGCGGGCAATGGTAAGTTGAATTCTAATTTTTCTTAATGAACTCTTGAAGTTTTGCTAGATATTCGAATCTAGTCTTTTCTCTATCAGACATATCTTGTTTACTAATGGATGATATATATCCATTTGCTAAAAGAAAAACATCAGTAATCTGACTTCTACCAATATTGGAAAAACGTGCAAAAAAATCTTCTCCAAGGTCTACATTAATGATTCTCTTAAACTTTTCTATGTAATATTGTTTTTTAAAATTAACTTGTTCAAGATCTCCATTAACATTCGAGATGTCTGCTTCAAGTACTTTTTTTAGCGCATCAAATAAACCTTGTATACCAATAGTTTTTGTAAGAATCGATTTTGAAGGGTTCGTTAAATCTAGTGATTCAAAAGCGGCTTCAAAAAAATTATAAATTATTTTGTAAATAACTATATCTTCTACATTTAGGTATAGTTCTCGCAAAGGTGATTTATCTTTATTCAAGAACGGGAAAAGCTCTCTGGATCTTTTATTATCTGGATTGAGTAGGGATCGCTTTCTTTCTTTTATAGGTATTTGTTGAAGTAGATACTTGTCTCTTTTTGGATTAGAGGAGATCATACGTAAAATACCATCTACAATTGTAGCGTTAGAAACAGCCCATCCAGACTCCTTAATTGCTAGTAATATTGCATCATCGACCTGGGGAGCCATCTTAATATGTCTATAAAATGGACCAGACTCTGTATTAAATTTTTTGTAAAGTGCAATAGCTAATTTATCAGGAGACCAAGATTCGGGTGGCTCGAAATCAATATTGTATCCAAACTGTTCGTATGCTAAGCTTTTGTCTACCTTCTTTTGAGTTGAGTTGATTGTAGCGAACAAATACGCCTGCAAAGAGTTGGGTAAATCAATATAAACTGAGCAAAGAAGCTGCATTTTTCTTGCTTCCTCATTGGCATCTTTAAAACCATAAAGTCTATGTTGCCCATCAATTACTGAAGCCAGTCTCTCGCGTGTGGGAATAATTAACTTATTTCTCTCCCTGTCAAATTTCCATCTAAGCTTCTCATTTTCAATGTTAAATCCATCTTCATCCCAATTTGCGGACAGAATAATCGAGTTAGGAAACGCTGAATCCACGCCCTCTACGAATTCTTTTATTTCCTTAACTCTCTTCTTCTCATCTAATGTTCTCTGTATGCCGACTAGCTTACCCTCTTTATCGTACCTTATTGGATCAGTATATACTATATCAAGTAACTTATCAGCATTGATAGCACACACGTAAAATTCCTGAAATGGCTGTATTACAGAAAAAGCATCAAGTTCTAAAAAATTATTCATGACAATCAAATGTTATACTTGTCAGTAGCTGTATCGTCCGGTCCTATTTCGTCGGAACCTGGTGTCGCATTTTCTGGAACAATCTCCATATTAAAGTTCGGATTATTCGCATTTGCGATCCACCAAGCGAATAATGCTAGAGAAGTACCTATAATCGGAGGAATATAATAGACAAAGATTGGGGAGATATCGAAATCGAAAATATCTGATATTAATGGGATATCAAACAAAAAATCAAATGCATAATTAGGAAATATAACAGACAACCAAAAAAGGCCAACACCCAGAAGTAGCATTGCAACTCCCAAATGCTTTAACTGCTTAGCTGACTCTTCCTCTTCTTTCAGAAAGATTAAATCAGTAGAAGATGACGCTAGTAAAGCGATAAAATACGTTGCAATACTAAGAGTTATGTTTGCATGACTCACATAATCACTGTCTTTTTGAAATTCTTGGTGTATTGTTGTAAAGACACCAGCCAATCCCATCAAAATAGTAATTACAATAAAATAAATCAAAAAAGGAAAGGAACCAATAGGTTTAGCAAGTCTTTTTCCGACCTCAGTAGAGATATTAAGAAAGCTATCAGTTTCTGTTTTACCCTCCAACCAACCTTTTTTAAAGCCCTCTTTGACTGCCGAGAGAATTTTTCCCATTTATAGTTGCTAGTAAAGACGTTATTGATGGGTGAATTAAGTCATAAATTATTTTATTGATAGGTGAATTAACCTGTAAAGAAAGCCACCTCCTTCTTGTGGAAGAATGAGATGATCAGTTTCGTGTCTTTCCTGAACTCTTCGAGTTTTTCTATCAACACCTCAGCCAGATCCTCCAGACTGAGGAATACTCGATTTTTCAGGTCTCTTTTCAATTGGCTCCATAGTAGCTCGACGGGGTTTAGTTCGGGGCTGTATCCTGGCAAGGCGACCAGGTGGACCCTGCCCTTCTTGCGCGCCAGGAAGTCCTTGACCTGCTGGCAGCGGTGGATTGTCGCGCCGTCCCAGACGACTATCAGATTCTTGCGACGGTATTTGCGGCACAGGTACTCCAGAAAGCTGACCACCCCTTCGCCGTTGTAAGCCTTGTTTTGCCCGCCGACGTACAGCCGTCCGTTGGGGGCCATCGCGGCGATCAGACTCAGGTGATCCCTGCCTGCTTTCTCCTCGATAATGGGAGTCTGGCCTTTCGGCGCCCAAGTGCGACTAAGGAAGGGTAGCAGGTAGAACCCTGATTCATCGACATATACGATTACACGATTTTCATCCTCAGCTTTTTTTTAAATCCGGCACCGTTTCCTCACGCCACTGCTGAACCTTCCCTGCGTTTTGCTGGCGGGCCTTTTTGGCGGGCTTTTGTAAACTCCACCCCGCCTTTTTCAACAGCCGCCCCACCTGCGTCGGGTCGTAACTGACGCCAAAGAGCCTGCCGATCACAACATTGACGCGGCCACGCGTCCAGACGTGGCCCGGGAAGCCGTGACTGACCGCGCCCAGGTTCAGTTCCTCGACCAATTGCGACAACTCCTGCGCCGTTATCTTGGGGGGCGAGCCAGTGGGCTTGCGGGCCAGAAGGCCGTCCGGCCCCTGCTCGCGGTACTTCTTCAGGGTCTGGCTCACCCATCCCTCGGTAAGACCCAAGGCCGAGGCGATGTCCTTCTGCCGCCAGCCGGTTTCTTTCAACTCCACACAGCGGCGGCGAAGCACTTCATAATCTGATGGTTTGTATTTTGCGCTCATAATTGCAAACTACAAAGTTTATGACTTTATTCACCTATCAATAAATTGCGTTCATGAGCGCAAAGTACAAACCATCAGACTACGAATTGCTACGCCGCCGCTGCGTGGAGTTGAAAGAAACCGGCTGGCGGCAGAAGGACATCGCCTCGGCCTTGGGGTTAACCGAGGGCTGGGTGAGCCAGACGCTGAAAAAGTACCGTGAGAAGGGGCCTGTTGGCCTGGTGACCCGCAAGCCCACGGGTTATCCGCCCAAGATGACGCCTGAACAGCTCTCGCAGCTTGTCAAGGAGTTGGAGCAGGGTGCTGTCAGCCACGGTTTTCCCGGTCACATCTGGACGCGTTTGCGTGTCAACGCATTGATCGGCAAGCTTTTCGGCGTGAGCTACGACCCAACGCAGGTGGGGCGCATCCTGAAAAAGCTGGGATGGAGCCTGCAGAAACCCGCCAGGAAGGCCCGCCAGCAGAACAAGCAGAAGGTCGAGCAATGGCGGGAGGAGACGGTGCCGGGTTTAAAAAAAAGCTGAGGACGAGAACCGGGTCATCGTGTACGTAGACGAATCGGGGTTTTACCTGCTCCCGCACGTGAGCCGGACTTGGGCCCCGAAAGGCCGGACACCCGTCATCGAGCAGAAGGCGGGGAAGGAGCACCTGAGTTTGATCGCCGCGATGGCACCCAACGGGCAGCTGTACGTCGGCGGGCAGGACAAGGCTTACGACAGCGAGGGGGTGACCGGTTTTCTGGAGTACCTGTGCCGAAGGTACCGCCGCAAGAACCTGATCGTGGTGTGGGACGGGGCGACGATCCACCGCAGCAAAGCGGTCAAAAAGTTCCTCTCGCGCAGGAAGGGCAGGGTTCATCTGGTTTCTTTGCCCGGATATAGCCCTGAACTCAACCCGGTCGAACTTCTATGGAGCCAGTTGAAAAGAGAGTTGAAGAATCAAGTGTTCCTCAATCTTGCAGACTTGGCGGAAGCGTTGGTGGAAAAAATTGAAGAGATTAGAAAAGATACCGAATTACTGGTCTCATTCTTTCAAAAAAAGGAAATAGCGTTCTTTACAAGATAATTCACCTATCAATAAATTAGGATCAATTTGAGCGTAGGAAACTGCAACGCTCAAATTTCCAAAACTTCGCATAGATCCCGCATTTTCCACCCACAGTTCACAGCCGACATTCGGGACTAGCTTCCACCAACCTCCTTTTTCACCCGTCAAATGGAAAAATGGCAGGGCAAATTTCTGATCGTGTTCTGTAATGACCAGGTTATTCCATAGTACTGAAAACGAGTGAGTTAATTCAGGCGTTATAAATATCTTCTCATCTGATATTCTGTTCGATTCATATTCCTGAATAACAGCGAGAAGTAGTATTGGCTTATGTGGTGCACCGCCTTTTTTTGAATCGCGCCGAAGATTCGTGAAAGCGTAAATGAAGTAGTCGAGGATTTGAACGCTAACTGGCATACGTCATTTTCTTCTGGATCAAAAACTCATCCAACAGATTTTCTAAATCCTTTTGTATGCCACGTTTCTTAACCATTAACGACTTGGTTTTCATGATTTTGAGCGACTTCTGAACCAGTTCGACGTATTCGGGTTCAAAAACTTCGTTCAAAATTTCCTCTTCCTCCCGGAAGCGGTCTTCGTGCTTACTCATGTCGATGGGTGTTTCGTAAATACGATTGTAGATATCGGATACCTTTTGGTTAAAAATTCCGTCGCGGTACCACAGCACCTGGATCGCCACGAGTTCTTGGTGGGAAATGAGTTGAAGGGTTTCGCCCTGCGATTGTTGAATTTCGCGTTGCGCCTTTAATACCATTTCCAGGATTTTTGCGCGGTACTTGGGGCTGTAAGGGCCCCAATCATCTTCCTTGTCAGCCTCCCGAATTTTCAGGCGATCCTGCCGACGGTAAATCTCGCGGTTTTCCCGGTTATTTCTGTTCAGCACCAACTCATCGCGAAGTTCCATCAACGGCCACATCCACTCATCCCCGTTCTCTATTAGTCCTTCAATCGATTTATCTCGACTCACTACGGTACATACCCAGCAACCAAAACGACTGTTGCCACACGAGGGCGTCGTGTCGTCAATCACAAGGGGACAATCGCCACTGTTGGCATTGCGGTACAGCGTCACAAGTTCCTTGTGCGTCCCGCCCCAGGGCGTCGGCACCTGCATGAGGTACTGCCAAACCTCGTTGGTGGTTATGTCTTTGATCGGGGCGTATACAAAAGCACTGGGCAAAACATGCTTGCGCAATCTTCGTCCCTTTATTTCGTGTTTTTTGATTGAGCGAGCCCGACTTTGACTTTCGTCTGAACGCGTTCCGAGCAAAATAATTACCTCACCCTTCTCGCTGATTTGGGTTTTGATAAAGCGGGTCGTCGGGTCTATTTTCAGTCTTTCGGTACACCAACGAAACGTATTGTTCGGCGCGGGGTAGCCAAGCCCCACCAGCTTCACCCAAAAAGTATCTTCCAAAACCGGCGAGGTACGCTGTACTTTGAAAGGCATCCCCGTCCGGCTAACTGCTTCTTCAATATTTTTCAACGTACGGTCCACAAACTGCACGATGCGCGGATTTTCCACCAACGTATCGTTGCAGACAATGTAAATGTCTCGTTGAAAGCGGATTCCGTCGGGTATTTTCTTCAAAGCGTTCCACACCAACTGCAAAAGCAGCGTCGAATCCTTTCCCCCGCTGAACCCGATTACCCACGGACGGTTGTTGTCGTCGATGAGGTACTGGTCAAGAATTTCCTCTTCAATGAAGGATAATATATAGGACATGAAAAGCTGGATTTTACGAAATGCGGTAAGTTAGTGCGTTTTTCTCGGATTGATAAAATTAAGGGTGCAATGGATTTTATGATTCTGTGCCGGGAAATCAGGCTAGTACTGAATAACGAAGCGTCGATTTAAAAAAAATACGTTATTTTGGTAATTGTATTCGACTGAATCTCAAAACGTGAAAGAGCAAATCATGCAGACAACCTACCGTGTCAAAGCAGGAGAAATCGACCTCAGCCTGCTGAATTCCATCAAGAGCGCATTCAAAGAAGACCAATCTCTGACGATTACCGTGAAAGCCGATAGTCGGGAGGATCAGTATCATATGTTTCTTAAGTCTGAGGAATTACAGAAGAAGTACCCGCCGATGGTCGTCGATCCCACGATTGATCTTTCTGCTTTGGCTAATGAGGTCAACTTGTAGCAACGCATAACCTACTTCTATTTTGATCCTTCAGGTACTCCGTTGAAGAATTTGAAAGTGTGATTCTTTCAGGAACTTATTCAACCTTCAAATGCCCCACCAGATCCAGAAAATAACCCGCCGACCAAATATCCAGCACCTTCTGATCAGGAATAAAACGGCTGATGTCGGCTTTGACGCGCGCCATATCGACCGACTCGATTTTCTCATTCAGTAGCTGGCGCAACTCCTCCGGGGTCATGGTAGCCCTGGGCCAGTCATCACTGTCACGCGCGCGCGCCACAAAATGCTCCAAATTCAAGACGACGCCTTTGCGAATGTACCATTCCAGGTCAAACCAGTCGCGGCCCTTTACGTTTGTTCCCCATTTTCTAAATAGCAAGGCGTGCATTTTTCCGGCGAACAGATCAGGCAGTGTGAAGCATTTGACGTAAAACGAAAAGGGTTTCAGTAGAAGTTTTTCTTCCGTGGCGAAGCCCGGCGGTGGTAAAGTATCTACCTCGATTTTGATCTTGACCCGGGCAATTTGGTTCAATCCGCTTTGTGGTACGATCTCCTCCAATACCAGTTCCCGCCATATCGTTTCGGATTTCAGGAAAGCCGAGTCAACCGCCGAAAAATTCGTCTTCTGCTTTTCCCGAACGGATACCTGCATTCCTGCGAACTCGAATTCTGCCACTATGCCGCTGAGGTAGGCTTCCAGGGAAAAAGCGGGGTCGGGCTCGAGCAGGGAGAAGTCGAGGCCTTCCGAATAGCGGTTCAAGCCGTAGAAAATCCGTAGTGCCGTGTCCCCGTAAAAGGCGGCTTTCTCGAAGAAACCGCTTCGGTGCAGCCCGGCGAGCGCTACTTCCTGCATGATCTCCCGTAAGGCGTGGGTAGCGTCTTCCTGATTACCCAGTCGGTACGTGTTCAGCCATTCCTTTATCATAATTTCTTCAACACGTTTATGACCATAGCTATACTTTCTTTCTTCGGCGCGGCGTACAACCACTCCTCCATGAGCGAAACATCCAGTTTTCGCAACAATTCTTCGTCCAGCCGCACGTTTTCGAGCAAATAACGCGAAGCGGCCGACTGGCTACGAAGCGTCAGCCCGGCGGTAGCGACTACTTTATCGAGCAGGTCTTTATCCGGCGAGGCCATCATGACAACTTGCTGGTCGGCTAGTTCTTTCTGGACCCATCCGAATGCGTAGTAAGGCAACGGAAGCCGTGTGTAGGTAAAGGCCCCCGCCGGAGTAAGGTCCCCGCCGGAGTACGGAACTGCCGGGAGGTTTTGGTGGTGGCCGAGGAAATCTCGTAAACGCGTTCGGGAATCATGCCGTAGAACGACAGCGCGCTATCCATCGAAACGTAGCTTGGGCCATACACATGGTTGGCGAGCAAAAAAGATTCCGGCCTGGG
Source organism: uncultured Cytophagales bacterium (assembly GCA_963803495.1). Taxonomy (GTDB): domain Bacteria; phylum Bacteroidota; class Bacteroidia; order Cytophagales; family Spirosomataceae; genus Persicitalea. The sequence goes on along the minus strand of CAWDMP010000002.1, from coordinate 2,607,459 downwards.
CGTATCGGGCGCAATCGCTACGTACAGTCCCCTGCGGACAGACATCAGTAAACCAGCCGAAAGTAGTTCATGAATCTTGTCATTCGGCCTTTTGTAATCTTTCAGCACGGAAACCAACATCTGGTGCGTTAGAGGCTGCCCGCGAAAAGGTCGTATCGATTGCATGAAATCCATTTACAAATGTAACGATTGAGGGGGATAATCGGAAATTTTCCGATTATCTCTCACGTTTCGCACAGATCTCGTGCTGTGTTAGCCTGGTACCTTCTTCCTCTCATCCCTCTTCTCTCTCCTCCTTCCCTCCCACAACCTTTTTTTGCACTTCTCTCATACCGATGAACGTTTTTGCGCTATTCACGATTAATTAATTGTAAAAAACTGCTATTCAGCGAAAAAGTCCGTACTTTTGCGGCCTATTTTACGGGGAATGAGAATGGAAAGTACTTTTCTTTTTCCCTTTGGGACCGAATCATCAATCATTGACCTGGAAATAAAGAAATGCAATCCATTCGCAACATCGCCATCATTGCCCACGTCGACCACGGCAAAACCACGCTCGTCGACAAGATTATCCACGCCTCCAAGCTGTTTCGCGAGAACCAGGAGTTTGACGACCTGATCCTGGACAACAACGACCTTGAGCGCGAGCGCGGCATCACGATCACGTCTAAAAACGTGTCGGTGCGGTATAAAGACGTCAAGATCAACGTCATCGATACGCCGGGCCACGCCGATTTTGGCGGCGAGGTGGAGCGCGTCCTGAAAATGGCCGACGGCGTGCTGCTGCTGGTCGATGCTTTCGAAGGACCGATGCCCCAAACCCGCTTCGTGCTGGGCAAGGCGCTGGAACTGGGATTGAAGCCCATCGTGGTGGTCAATAAGGTGGATAAAGAAAACTGCCGCCCCGAAGAGGTACAGGAAAACGTATTCGACCTGATGTTCAACCTGGGTGGTACCGAGGAGCAACTCGATTTCGTGACCGTCTACGGTTCGTCGAAGCAGGGCTGGATGGGTCCCGACTGGCAGCATCCCACCGACAACATCACGTTCCTGCTCGACACGATCATCGAGCAAATTCCGCCCGCGCCGATCAACGAAGGCACGCCGCAAATGCAGATCACTTCGCTGGACTACAACGCGTTTGTGGGCCGGATCGCGATTGGCCGGGTCCTGCGCGGTACCATCAAAGAAGGCGCGCAAATGTCGCTTTGCAAAGCGGATGGTGTGATTAAAAAAGTGAAAATCAAAGAGCTACAAACGTTCGAGGGCCTGGGTCGTCAGAAGGTGACCGAAGTACAGGCGGGCGATATTTGCGCCGTGACAGGCATCGAAGATTTCGAGATTGGCGACACTATCGCCGACCTGGAAAATCCCGAAGCACTGCCCCGCATCGCGGTGGACGAGCCGACGATGAACATGCTCTTCACGATCAATAACTCGCCTTTCTTTGGTAAAGAGGGCAAGTTTGTGACGTCGCGCCACCTGCGTGACCGCTTGATGAAGGAAACCGAGAAAAACCTGGCCCTGCGCGTCGAGTCGGCAGGTAGCGAGGACAAGTTTCTGGTCTACGGCCGGGGTATTCTGCACCTGTCGGTACTGATCGAGACGATGCGCCGCGAAGGCTACGAATTGCAGGTGGGTCAGCCACAGGTACTCTTCAAGGAAGACGCCGACGGCAACCGCCTCGAGCCCATCGAAACGATGGTGGTGGACGTGCCCGAAACTACTGCGGGTAAGGTCATCGAACTGGCTACGCAACGCAAAGGCGAACTGCTGGTGATGGAGCCAAAAGGCGATTTGCAGCACCTGGAATTTGAAATTCCTTCGCGTGGTCTGATCGGTCTGCGTTCCAATGTACTCACGGCTACGCAGGGCGAGGCTGTGCTGACGCACCGTTTCAAAAGCTTCGAGCCCTACCGTGGGGTGATTCCGAGCCGCAGCAACGGTTCGATCATCTCTAAGAGCACAGGTATGTCGACGGGCTACACCATCGACAAGTTGCAGGATCGTGGCCGTTTCTTCATCGGTCCTGGTGAGGAGATTTACGGCGGACAGGTAGTAGGTGAGCACAACCGCCCCAACGACATCGTCGTGAACTTGCAGGAGGCCAAGAAACTGACCAATATGCGGGCTTCCGGTTCCGATGACGGACTGCGGATCGCGCCGAAAATCAACTTCTCGCTGGAGGAAACGATGGAGTATATTCAGAAAGACGAGTACCTGGAAGTGACGCCCAACAGCATGCGAATGCGTAAGATATTCCTGGAAGAAACCGACCGTAAGCGTAATGCCGGCCGTTTTGAAATGGCGTAAGGCCCATCCGTTTTCCTAATTAACGCTGCCATTGCTCAGAGCACTGGCAGCGTTTTTTTGCCTAATACCTACTCAACATAGGGTTGGTCGATGCGGCCCAGGTACACGCTTTGCAGACGTCCGGCGAGCAGGGCTTTAATTTCTTCGCCGACGTGTGGGTAAAGGTGCTTACGGTCTAAGTCTTTTACGGAAAGCCATTCCACGGACAGCGCTGTGGTGTGCTCAGGATTGAGTTGCGGGAGTCCGGCGATGAGGTGGACTACGAAAACGGCGTGCAGGGCGTCCTTGCGGCCGCCTTCTCCAATGACCTCCCCACAAAATACCAGCTGCTCTACTTCGGTTTCCACGCCCAACTCTTCGCGTAGTTCCCGCACGATGACCTCCGACAAGCTCTCGCCCGGATCGGGGTTGCCGCCCGGCAGGGTATACACATCCTGGCCGCCGTAACGGTACTTCATGGTCAGGATGCAGTTTCGTTCGATGATTAGGGCAGAGGGACGTACGCGCACGGTTTGGGTTTTTCTTTGAAAAAATGTAGGGTCGTAGAGACAAGGCATGCCTTGTCTCTACGACCCTACAAAACCATTTTCTCGATCAGCAGCATCAGGATATGAATCACTTTGATGTGGATTTCCTGGATGCGGTCCGCGTAGCCAAAATGCGCTACCCTGATCTCTACGTCGGCCAGTCCGGCGAGCTTACCGCCATCCTTACCCGACAGGATCACGACCTTCATACCCTTGCTTCGGGCTGCTTCCACGGCCCGGATGATATTGGTCGAGTTGCCGCTGGTACTTAGCCCCAGCAGCACGTCACCGGGCTGACCCAGTCCTTCGATGAACCGCGAGAACACAAACTCGAAGCCAAAGTCATTGCTCACGCAGCTCAAATGGCTGGGGTCCGAGATAGCAATGGCGGGCATGGAGCGGCGGTTGTCGCGGTAGCGGCCCGTGAGTTCTTCGGCAAAGTGCATGGCATCGCAGTGCGAGCCCCCGTTGCCGCAGGAAATTATCTTACGGTCGCCCAGAATGGCCTCTGCCATCAACTCGGCGGCTTTTTTAATTGCTTCAAGATTGCCGGGATCGCCCAGGAAAGCGTCCAGCACCCGCTGCGCTTCCGTGAGTTCCTGGCTTATAATCGATTGGTAATTATCCATTGTTCATTTGGGACCGCCCGCGCGGTCAACTATCCATTGATTAAAACGTCTGCTGCCGGTACGGAATGTTGTAGCGCAGGGCGGCGGTAGCCATCGTAGTCGACTGCCGCACCACAAAGCGCGGCGATTCCTCGCGGCGGCGCAGGATACGTCCTTCGATGAACAGGTTGTGGGCCAGCATGTACGACAGGCGCAGATCGGCAAACCTAGTCGTGAGCGGCACGCCCTGCGTGATGTAGTTGCCAAAATTTGATACCCGGCTCTCGTACGAGAGAATAGGCGTGCCGCCCCAGTTGCGGCCGTCGGTGTCGGTGCCTCGGTCGGACCAGGTCACCGTGCCGTAGGCCGTCAGCCGCGGATTGATCTTGTAGCGGAGTACCCCCAGCACTTCCACAAAATTGGCTCCTAACGGATGCGCCAACGGCTGCCGGTAGTGGGTGTAGTCCCGCCCGCCGTCTTCGTGCGCGTAGGTGTAGGGCCGCACGACGTTCCACTCGCCCTGCAGGTCGAGGTTTTGGATACCGAAAGCATCCACATACTTGAAGCCGAGTTGGGCACCGTACTTTTTGGTCCAGGAGCCGAGTCGGTTGAAGTAAAACCGGGTCACGAACTCATCCAGGATGAACTGACCGTAGAGCGATACCCGCCGCGCCACCAGCCAGCGGAAGTCGGCCCCCAACATGGCGTTGTCGAAGCTGCCTAAGTAGGACTCGACGTAGCGGTAAAAAATAATGGGATTGAAATAATCCAGACCGGCCCCCATGCCGCTGCTATCGCGCCCGACGACTTCGGCCTCAAAGATACCGATATTGAGTCGATCCGTAAGATTGACACTCAGGTGGTGCATGACGGTCTGCTTGCGCGGGCGGCGGCGGTCTTTGTTGCTGAATGCATCGTGGCCAATCATGCTCGTCCACAGGTTGGTGTACTGGAATTTGCCCAATTGCGTGTCGATGCGCAGGAACAAGTATGGGCTGCTGTTGTCGGAAAGCAGCAGGGAGCGGTAGCCACTGCCGATAAAATTGCGGTCGTTGCCGAACTGTACGTTGATGCTTTTGAGGGGGCGAAACGTGATGTAGCCCCGCGCCGAAAGAAAATCCGAACCCGTGCGCCGTAACGTCTTGGTGAATCCTTCGCCGGGAAAGTTGTACTGAAAGGTGTAGTCGCGGACGTATTTGGGGAAGGTACCCTGATTGTCTGAAACGAAAGTGTAAAAGCCCAATTTCTTGTTAATAATGCCCCGAATCTCGACGCCCCGGCCCGTGTACCACAGCCCCGAGTCGGTGTTGTTCTCGCGGCCGACGTAGTTGTTGGTTGCGAAGTTGACGTGCAGGTCCACGTCTTCGTTGTGCAGGCTGTACAGGTCGGCAGGGTGGGTAAAGAACGTACGCGTTTTCGGACGGGAGACCGGCACGAAAACGGACGTTCTGGATAGGGATGCCGCCGCCGAATCGCGCCGGGCTTGGGCCGCCATGGCAGAGTCGAGCTCGACCAAAGGCAGCGCCGAATCTGCCGGTGGCGGGGCAATCCACTCGCGGCTGTCCTGGCGCAGGTACTCGATGGTCGCCCGGTCTACGGCGGTCAGGTTATCCAGGTCGCCCTTAAGAATGCTATCGGTCAAGGCTACTACCGCGCGGCGCTCGAAGGGCTTCATGTTGGAGTGAAAGCCTTCTGAAAACTTGCCACGCTTGATTTCGAGGCGGTCGATGAGGTGATAGTAGTCGTCGTTGAGGGGTATGAAGGTACTCTGTGCGAGAACCGGCAGGATTTTTGCTAACGCCAGCAAGCAACACAGGAGTAGTTTACGTATGGATGGGAACATAGGGGCCGAATAAGGGCGTGGATTGCTGGAAGGTGCCCACACAAAGAGTGCCAACTGTTACTGTGGCGCTCAAATGGCGCGAAATTAGCCATTCCATTTGTATTCCGGTCAAGGTTGTTCATAAAACTCGTCCCGGCAAGGATATGCCCGGCCATCAACTACCCGGAACATCCCGTAGCCAGGCTATCGCCGGGTCGCTCGGAAGCCATAGGTAATGGTACAAATTTCATCTACAACCTTTTCTTTTTAAACAACCAAATCCCGCATAACTGTGCATTCCCCCAGCCTCGTCGCAGTACGCGCCCCCCCTTCCGACTTGAAAGGAAACGGCCATAAACATGCGCGACGTCTACAAGATTTGTGACGACGCCGAAGACATCGCTACGGCCAGTTTACTGGAAGAGTACATCGACCAAACCGAACGCCGCACCTGGTTTCTGTTCGAGACCACCCGGCAATCGTAAACCTTCGACCTTTGAAAAAAGCGGCTGTTTTATCCAAAACATTTTGGATAAAACAGCCGCTTTCACTTTTTGCCGGCTACTGAGTAAGACCCGGATTCTAGCGGGTGGTCAGTACGGTTTCTCCGACTGGATTCTGTACGTCGTCGTTGCGTTCGGCGGTGATGAATACCTTATCGGGCCTTACGTTCGAGGTAGTGTTCAATTCGCCGCGCAGAGCTTTGTTGAACGTTCCGGTCGACACCTTGATCTGTCCTAGTTTTTTCAGCTCTTTTCGGTCCGACTCCATCCATACGATGTACACGTTTCGGGAAGGGGAAAGATTTTCCGGCTCCGCCAGGTTGTTGACGGTGACCGTCAGATCGTAGTTATTGTTCTTGTCTTTCTTGGCTTTCACTTCACCCGTGGCGGCGGGCACGACCGATGAGTTCAGGAAATTCATTTTGGTGGCGCATGAGCTCAGCGCAAAAACCAGTAACAGCGCTACGGCGGCAGATTTGATCGTTTTCATAAGTGCTTTGATTTGTGTTTTGATTGATAGGGAAAGTAACAACACGATTGGGTAAATAATCGTACCCGCCCCGGTAAAATCTCAGCAGAAATGGCTCGAATGCGCATCAAGGACCAAGAAAAAGCGGTCGCGCCCCGCTGGCATTGTTTTGTTAGCCGAAGAAGATCATATAGTTTACATTCAACCCTAAATCAGAATATTACATGGAAACCGAAAAAATGAATCACGACCTCAATAAAGTACAGGAGATAATCGATTCGATCGAAGTAGGCATGCTCACCACGATGCAGGATGACGGCGACCACCGCAGCCGCCCCATGCAAACCCAGAAACTCGACGCCGATGGCTGTCTGTGGTTTTTGACTAGCCGCGAGTCGCACAAAACCGAGGAGCTGTTGAAGCACCCCAAGGTCAACGTAGCCTACGCCAATCCAGAGTCGCAGTCGTACGTGTCGGTGGTGGGTGAGGCCTCACTCGTCGACGATCCCGCCGTGAAGAAAGACCTGTGGAGTCCGGTCGCCAAAGCCTGGTTTCCGAAGGGACTAGAAGATCCCAACCTGACGGTCTTGAAAGTTAAAATCAAGGAAGCCGAGTACTGGGATAGTTCATCGTCCTCGATGGTGCAGGCCTACCACATCGCCAAAGCCCTCATCACCGGCACCCAAAGCGAGGCGGGCGAGCACGGGGAAGTTAAGGTTAATTGATAATTGACAATGGATAATGGATAATGAAGTTAATCTATAAGTCTTTATCCACATATTTATATAAGAAAGCCCCGCTGCGAATTCGTAGCGGGGCTTCTTGTTATCAAATATGAAATTGACAGCCAAAAGCAAGCACTATCAATTATCCATTAGCCATTAATTCAAAAGTTCGTCGAAAGTGAGGGAGATGTAGTACATCGAGCCGACCGACGCGCTGCCGTAGGCCTGTACGTAAGGCTTGCCGCCCAGATTGGTCCCGCCTACTTTCACGATCGACTTGATGGCGGGTAGCTTGAGGCTCACCTGCGCGTCGAGGTTGGTGATGGCAGGTACCATCGTGTTACCAAACAGCGGCGTGCCCGTAGTGGTAGGCTGCACGAAGCTCGACTGCCACACGAATTCATCCTGGTGACGCAACGACACATTGAAGCCTACCCGGTTGGAGTTGCTGATTCGGCGCCCTACTTTGAAGTTGTAGCGGTTTTTGGGCGTATTGAAGCCCGCGTAAGGAAGCTCGGCGGTGAGTACCTTGTTCTCATTTTTCAACTCGTTGTAGGCGAAATTGGCCCCCACGAAGAAGCTACGCGGCAGTGAGTAGTCGGCGCTCAGCGCGAAGCCCTGCACGTCGAGCGGTACGCTCGAGTTGGCCGGACGGCCGTAAGCCTGGCGCGTTGAAGAACTGCTCACACCCGATTCGATGGGCAAACCCGGCCCGGCGGCAGCCGTAGGCACCACGATTGCCGCGGTACCGATGAAGTTGGTGTAGCGGCTCAGGTAGTAGTAGGCGTCTACAAACAGTTTCTTGCCGACGATACCTTTATACCCAATTTCGTAAGAAGCAATACGCTCGGGCTGAAGCGCCGGAGCCTTGTACTTAGGAATGGCCGCCAGTGCGTAAGCAGGCAGTACCTGCGCGATTACACCCGCGCTGTTGGCCTGCAATGCGCCGGGTAGCGCAGCCGCTACGCCTTGCTGGATCGCGCCCGCGATTACCTGCGGATTGTTGGGAATCTGCCCGGCAGTTACCCCGGCATTGACCGCTGCGGTCACACCAGCAGTGACTTGCTGCGTTATGGCGGCGGTAGCATACGCCTGCGCCTGCGCGATCACGGCAGGCAACGCGGCGTATTGGGCGATCACACTGGGGGCCAGATTCTGGAGCAACAAGCCATTTTCCAGGTTGTAGCGCTGGTTGAACTCCGGCAAGCCGCCGATCAGCGTGGCATTGGGCGTTCTCAGGTCGATGTACTGGTTCTGGGTCGTGGGAATCCGGAAGCCCGACTGGTACGACAAGCGGATGTTCTGATTGCCGAAGGTAGTCACGGCCGACACGCGCGGCGTAAACTGCCCGTCGAAATTCTGATTTTTATCGTAGCGAAGCGAACCCGTCAGCTTCAGGTGGTTATCGAAGATCGACTTACTGGCCTGCGCGAACGCTCCGTACTCGGTGATGCCGATCGTGCCGTCCCGACCATCCTTGGTATCGGCGAAGAGCGTACCGTTGGAGCGCAACTGATACTGCCGCAGGTTGGCCCCGACGAGTAGATCCATGAATTTGATCTGATTCTTGAAGTTGTATACCCCCTCGGCGTGATACATGTTGGTCTTGTCCGTAAAGTTGCTACCTCCCTGCGAGATCGGCGTTTCGCGCCATTTGTTCAACGAACTCTCAAAGGTTTCAGAACCCGGTATCGGCATATTGCGGTCGGCGTTTCTACGCGCGGCAATATGGGCCTGCTCCGGCGCTGTCCCACTCCCCAAAGCCCGTAGGTAAGTACCCGCATACTCTCCGAACCAGTTGGCGTGCGGGTTGAATTCATTCAGCATAGATATGGCCGCTAGTCCCGACAGGTAAGAGCCCCCCGAGCGCTCCTGCGTGGTGTAGGCACGCAGCGTGAAGTTGTCGCCGCGTAGTTCCAACTTACCCTGCGCCAGATTGAAATCGCGAAGCGAGTAACGGCCCGTACCGGTATAGATCGTGGTGCCAAAACCGTAGTTGAGCTGCGCGATGGCCTCTACCTTATCACTGATGCGGTAGTGCAACGCCACGTTGCTCTTAAATGACTTGGTATTGTAATCGACGAGATCCCGCTCTAAGTAACCCGTCCGGCTCACGTTGATATTGGGTAAGGCATTGAGCGCTGCCTGATCGATAAGGCCCCGACCCAGCAAACCCTGGCCTACGGTTTTCAAGTTAGCCTGTACCTCATCGCCGTAGATGTTCACGCCGTCGTAGTCGGAATTGACGCCTACGCCCCGAGTACCATCCTGCACACCGCCTACGTTCAGGTTGGTGGTGTTGGTAGCCTGCCAATCCTGCGCCTGGATGTACGAAAGGTTTACTTTGAACGCGAACTTGTCATTGAAAGCCTTGGCGTAGCGAACCGTACCGTCGTAGAAGGGTGTGTTGACCACATCACGGTTGCTGGCGCTCATCACGCCCGTTTTGACCTGAGCGCTCAGGCCCTGGTACAGGAAGGGGCTCTTGCTCGTCATCAGCACCAGGCCATTGATGGCGTTGGGACCGTAAAGCGCCGAGGCCGCGCCCGGCAGCACATCCACACTTTCAAGGTCGAGCTCGGGAATACCCACGATGTTGTCGATGGGGAAGTTGAGGCCCGGCGCGGAGTTGTCCATGCCGTCGATCATCTGCACGGTACGCGGGTTGCCCGTCGCGCCGAAACCCCGCATGTTGATGGATTTAAACAACAAGCCTTGCGTGGTCATGTCGATGCCTTTGAGGTTGGCCAGGCCGTCGTAGAAGCTACCGGCGGCCGTATTGCGGATTTCGCGGATGTCCATGCGCTCCACCGCTACCGGCGACTGCATGACGCTCTCCTCGACCCGCGAGGCCGACACGATCACTTCCTGGCCCATAATGGCCTGCTCGGACAGCGTGACGGCAATGTTGCTTTGGCTACCGCTCACGGCCACTTCCTGGGTCTGGTACCCTACCGAGCTCACTACCAATGTAAGCGGTGGTGGCGTAGTGGTGGAAAAGCTGAAATTACCGTCGGTATCAGTGATCGTGCCGGCAATCGTACCTTTCACCTGAATACTGACCCCAATCAGGCCGTCTTTGGTGGTGCCATCCGTCACTTTGCCAGAAATTCTGGTTTGCCCGAATACCATTGCCGAACTAAACAGCAGCAGCGCGATAACCATGGGCGAAATCTTCTTCGTAAATCTTTTACTCTTCATACTCTTTCAGGAGATTAAAGTTGTTTTAGTTATTGTGGACGCAAAACTACTAGAATGGTAACGATTCTATACAACTATTTCTTTAAATTATTAAAAGATTACAATTTAGTTGCTAGAACAAGCTATGAATAATGCAATATCAGGATGACTCTGACCTTTATTTGGCATTTTTCCAGTTTAACCATTCGTTCTCGCCCTTCCCAGCGTGAAGACATGATCCGGGATTGCCCACCCTAATTTGGCACTTAGAGCTTAATTCTGCGGGTGAGTCAGGCAGGTATGTGACCGTACGCTAATGCTTCTTTTCAAAAACAGTAGTTGGGGAAAAACAATAGCTTTGCTACCTATAAATAAAGCTTCAGAAATTCTACCCTCATGCAAAATAACTATGTCATCATCATGGCGGGCGGCGTCGGTACCCGCTTTTGGCCGTTTAGCCGCACCAGTTACCCCAAGCAATTTCACGATGTGCTGGGCACCGGCAAAAGCCTCCTGCAGCAGACCGTCGAGCGCTTCGACGGCATTTGCCCCATCGAAAATATCTACATTGTCACCAGCAGCGAGTACCAGGCCCTGGTAAAGCAGCAACTGCCTCAGTTCACCACCGACCAAATCCTGCTCGAGCCGCACCGCCGCAACACCGCGCCCTGCATCGCTTACGCCTGTTACAAAATCGGCAGTCGCGACCCCAACGCCACCATCGTGGTGGCCCCGGCCGATCATATCATCTTGAAGGAGGAGGTGTTCCGCGACACGATCAAGGTGGCGCTGGGCGCGGCCCGGATGGAAGACATCCTGGTGACGCTCGGCATTCAGCCTACGCGTCCCGATACCGGCTACGGCTACATTCAGTACATACCCGACAAGCGGACGGTCAAGAAAGTGAAGACGTTTACTGAAAAGCCACACCAAGACCTCGCCGTCCAGTTTTTGGAGAGCGGCGACTTTGTGTGGAACGCCGGCATTTTTGTATGGAGCGTAGCATCGCTGAAGAAGGCCGTGAAACAGTATATGCCCGAAGTGGCCGAGTTGTTCGAAGAAGGCGAAGCCTACTACTTCACGCCCGGCGAGGCCAATTTCATCAACAAGACCTACTCGCATTGCGGCAGCATCTCGATCGACAACGGCATCATGGAGAAAGCCGACAACGTCCACGTGGTGCTGAGCAGCTTCGGCTGGTCGGATCTGGGTACCTGGAAATCGCTGTACGAGATTTCGGAGAAAGACAAAAACCAGAACGTGACCGAGGGAAACGTGTTGCTCTACAACACTCAGGATTGCATTATCAAGGCGCCCGCCGACAAGCTCGTGGTCGTTAATGGCCTGGATGGCTTCATCGTGGCCGAGTACGACGGCGTGTTGTTGATTTGCAGGAAAGACGACGAACAAAAAGTAAAGGAACTCGTCGCCGACGCCAAAGCACTGGACCCGAAGTACAGCTAGTAAGTACCTGGGCTCAGGGACAAATTTCCAGTACCTTCTGCGCCATGGCTCGGTCGAAGGCCTCGCGGGATTCTTTAGTTTTGTAGTGTCGTTCGAACAAGCTATCGAGCGCCGTCGAGAGACGGATGGCGAGGGTACTCGTTTGGAGTGTGAGGGTTTGTTTCAGCGAATCTGTTTCGGCTACCTGGTCGGCGGTGATCGGAATATCGGCTTTCATCAGCGAGTCATCGCGGAGCCGGAGCCGGTTGGCCGTCTGAAAGCGCTGCTCTTTGAGTTGTCGCGCCTCGCACTCGAGGTTGGCCATCAGGGCTACGTCGTCGTCTTGTACTGCGTCGCTTTGGCAAGCTGAGCCAGCAAAAAGCAGAATAAGGAGCAGTGCAACACCGAATCCCCATTCCTTATTCCTTCCCCCATATCGACGGACCACCCTTCTCCTTTCCTCCTTTATCCATTCCATCATTTCAAATTCTTTGGCCAGTCGATCAAGCGCAGTACGTTATCGCCTACTTCCCGGCCCATCTGTAAGCCGCGCTGGTTGTCCATGTCGTAGTGGATGCCGCCGTAAAGACGTGAGTCGGCGCATTCTGCCGACATTTGTTGAAAGCTCGTGAATTTCCTGACCGAAAACCCGTGCTGTAACTGCGAGCGGTCGGTGAATTCTCTTTTGCCGTCCCCATTGGTAAAGAGCGCCGTAAATACCCGTTCGCCCACCGCCGCTTCGGTGGCGTGGCCCGAGGTATAAGCGGGGAAGGGCGGCGTACCGATCACCGTTCTGAAACTGGGGTCGATGTACTGCTGAATGTACGATACCGGACGAATCAGCGCGAAGTCGTACTTGATTTTCCAGCAGGTAATGAAGGCGTCGTTTTCCGCGATGCCCAACTGAGCGTAGGCAACCGCCGATTTTTCCAGGGTTGCGCCATCTTCTTCCAGTAGTTGGGTCAGTATACCAAAGGTGTGGCCCGTGGGCGTGCAGGTCGAGAAGGGGTCGTCGGCCCAGAAGCGCGCAATTTCCACCTGTTCGGGCGTAACGTTCTTCACCACGTTGTTCACCTGCATGGCGGCTCTATAAAAATCCGATTTCGGGTCGGTCGAGAACGCGATGGGGCGGGGCGGCACGGCGTAGGCCATGTTCGAGGCCAGCATCGGGCGGCACTTGTCCCAGTCGGGGCAGAGCGGCGTCAGGTTATCGGCATCGGTCGGGACCCATTTGTCGGCCCCGACGGGTGCTTTGTACGTTTTGGAGAAAGGCGTGAGGTAGGCTTCGTGGCCGCCGTCGCTCTTGGAGTACTCAAAAACCGCCGCCGCAATATCCTTACCAAGCTGCACCGACAGCGCGGCTACCGGCTTGCTGAGCGCCAGGCCCTTGAACTCGTTGTGGTACCTGGCCTCGATGCTATCCACTTTCGCTTGGTTCCTCGTCGAGAGATTTCCGCCGAAAGTCAGCCGGATCATCTCGGCCGAGGCGGCGTTGGTCACCAGCCCCCAATGGTACTGCACACTCAGGGCATTGACCTGCGGCATGAGCGCAGACGAGAAACCATTGAGTTGCCCGGCCAGCGAACGGGCGCCGGGAATACCCCGATAGCTGGCTTCATAAGCCGTTACGCCTAGCAATCCGAAGGCGCGGGCGGCCTGGGGTGGAAAGAAACCCTTCGTTTCCTTGACCAGATGGCATTCGAGCTTGAACCACTCATGCAGGAAATCTGCCGAGTAGTTGACGGCTACATTGTTCTGGGGTTGTGAAATAGGATCTACGTTTTCGGATTCGGTACAGCCCGAAGCTACGGCGATCAAAACGAAAAGGTAGAATACTTTTTTCATAGTGTGAATGCGTTCGTCTTGTTTTGGAGCAAAAACAGGAGCAAAAACAATACCAAATTTCTCGTGAGAACGCAGAAAATTGGTTTATAAACAACAAGCCTTGAACTGATCCTGCATCTTGGTCACGGGTTTCTTGTTCCTGAAATGTTAGCTGTACCTTTGATCAAGAAACTTCGAAACTCAGACCAGACACTTTTCGATGCCTACTCACTACCGGCCAACTCATTTTATCCGAACGCTCATGGGCGTTTGTTGGGGCTTGTGCTACCTGCTTGGTCACGCCCAAACTCCCACCGTGACGCTGACGGGTACCGTGACCGACGAAACGACGGGCGCGCCGCTTGCCTTCGCCAATGTGTACCTCAACAACTCGTCCATCGGCACGACGACCAACGAGAAAGGTGCCTACACGCTCACCAACCTGCCGATCGGTAACCTCGACATCGCCGTTTCGTACCTGGGCTACACGCCGATCAAGCAGACGCTGCGCTACGAGCAGCCGGGCCGCAAAACGGTACAGTTCAAGATGCGCGCAGGCGTGGTGCTGGAAGATGTGGTCATCTACTCCAAGAAAGGTAGGAAACGCGCCCAACGCATCAAAGTCGTGACGCGCGAGCTGTTGGGCAAGAGTCGGTTCAGCAAACTCTGCACGATCCTGAACCCCGAAGTACTTGAAGTTTCGCTTGAAGACGACGGCCATCTGCTGGCCCGCTCGAAAGGGCCGCTCAAAATCGAAAACCGGGCGCTGGGGTACATGATCTATCAGGAACTGAATGACTTCGATTTTTTCGATGGCAAGCTCTACTACGGCGGCAACACGCGCTTTGAACTACTAAAACCCGCCAACGACGAGGAGCGCAAGCGCTGGCGCGCCAACCAGGAAACGGCCTACCAGGGCTCGCTGAAACAGCTACTGACCAGCATGGTGGCGGACAGTGTGCGGGAGGTCGGGTTCCGGGTTTTTCAGGAAATACCCGAGGCGCAACGGATGTTCAAGAGCGTCCGGGCGGTCAACGGTTCCAACGCGATCCGCAATCACCTGCACGACCGCATCGAGGAAGTACGCGGCGCGCAACTGATCGAGCCCGGCGAACTACCCAACGAGCGCCGGGTCGTTTCGGAGACGAAGCTGGAAGTCTTCGACCTCAAAAAGCGCGGCAACTCCCCCTACTCCGACCTGAAACACGCCTATTCCGTTATTTCCTTCCCGCAAGGCTACGCCGTCATCTCGCCCAAGGGCTGGCTCGTCATGCCCATGGGGATCAGCATCGCGGGCGATCTTGGGAACGATCGCTTTGCGAATTTGCTGCCTTCGGATTGGGTAGCGAAGTAGTAGATTAAGAGTATTTCGATATATTTGGTTAAACGCCAATAATTTTCAGACATGGATATCAAAGAACTCATCACAATCGACCAAGATATTCTTGGAGGCCAAACTGTCTTTAAGAACACCCGCGTTCCTATCGAAAGTTTATTCGATCATTTGGAGGATGGGGTGACGCTGGACGAGTTCCTGGACGATTTTCCCAGCGTCAGCAAAATACAGGCGGTGGCCCTGCTTAACTGTGCTAATCGACTGCTCAACACTAAGAACATAGAGCAATTGTATGCGGCTGTTGCTTGACGAAAACTTGCCCAAGCGCCTCAAACTCGACTTCCCGGAGCACGAAATTTACACCGTGCGCGACAAAGGCTGGAACGGTTTTAAAAACGGGAAGTTGCTCAAATTACTCGTGCAAGAAAGATTTGATGCTCTACTGACTTTCGACAAGAACTTACAGCATCAGCAAAATTTCTCCGATTATTCAGTTACGGTCTTCGTTCTTTCGGCCAGGATCAACCGTTACGAGGTTCTAACGCACTTGGCCCCCAAAGTCAAGCTATATCTTAGCAAAGGCTTATTACCAAGTGGTGTCGTAGTTATCCAATGAACAAAAACTACCTCCGTGAAAAAATTCGCTCTACCGTTCCTGCTTGCTATACTTCTCCCCGCCTTCACTTGGGCCCAGCGCCCAACCAAGGCCATCGCGCTGCATCCCCAAAACCCGCACTACTTTACGTATCAAGGCAAAACCACGGCTCTCATTACCTCCGGCGAGCACTACGGCGCGGTGCTCAACCTCGATTTCGATTACAAAAAGTACCTGCAAACTCTGGCCGACGAAGGCATGAACTACACCCGTATCTTCACGGGTACTTACTACGAAGTCGAAGGGGATTTCAATATCGAAAAGAATAACCTCGCGCCTGCGGAAAACAAGTACCTAGGCCCCTGGAAACGGGCCGCGAACGACGAGACCAAGTACGACCTGACGCGCTGGAACGACGCTTATTTTGCCCGGCTGAAAGCTTTTTTGAACGAAGCGCGGCGGCAGAATATCATCGTGGAAGTCACGCTGTTTTCATCCATTTATCAAGATAAAAACTGGGGGATCTCCCCACAAAACCCGGCCAACAACGTCAACCTCACCGACAGCATCCCGCGCCGCGAGGTCCAAACGCTGGACAACAACGGACTGTGGCCCTACCAACAGGCCTTTGTAAGAAAGATGACGACCGAACTCAACGGCTTCGACAACATCTTCTTCGAAGTCCAGAACGAACCCTGGTCCGATCGTAACGTGCCGGTTTACAACATTATGAATAAAGAAGAAATGGTGAAGGATGAGTGGCAGCAAAAGGCCGACTTTGCCGACGCGGCATCGCTGGATTGGCAGGCCGCCGTGGCCAATACCATCACCAAGACCGAGCAGGCGCTGCCTGTAAAGCACCTCATCGCCCAGAACTACGTCAACTACCGGGCCTCGATTCCGAAGGTGGAGGACAACATCTCAATCATCAATTTTCACTACGCCTGGCCTGATGCCGTGAAATGGAATTACCATTACGACAAGGTCATCGGTTTCGACGAGTCGGGCTTCGCGGGCTCCGACGATGCCGTGTATCGCCGCCAGGCCTGGCAATTCATGCTCAGCGGTGGCGGGCTTTTCAACAACCTCGACTACTCGTTTTCGGTGGGAAACGAAGACGGCAAGGGTACTTACAGCGCACCCGGTGGCGGCAGCACGGCGCTACGGGCGCAACTGAAAATCCTGGCCGATTTCCTGGGTACGTACAGCCTTGAAAAACTGTACCCCAACTACACCAGCACCCTCGCCGCGCCTGGCCTGATCACCTACACCCTGTCCGACAAAAGCAACGCCTTCGCCATCTTCGTGCGGGCCACGGGTACTACGCGATCGACTTTGACGATAGCGGTCGATACGGGTAGTTATTCGGTAAAAGCGCTCGACACGGTGTCAGGGAAGTACACCGATCTGGGCATAATAAAATCCACTAACGGCCGGCTGACAGTTCCCATCGACATTCCGGCGGGGGAATTGGCCTTGCAGATTTTGCGGCGGTAGTGGTGAACACATTCCATTATTTATACCCGTTCGGTGATAGTTTGGCTTTATTTTGTAAATTTATACCTGAAAAGGTATAGAGCACAAGCGTAGTTAAAAACGAAACTCGACCGGATACAGCATGGAAAACCCTATTGCTCAATTTGTGAAGGATAAACGAAAGTCCCTGAAGCTGACTCAGATTGATTTGGCCGAAAAATCAGGGGTCGGACTACGTTTTATCCGGGATTTGGAGCAGGGGAAGCATACCCTCCGGCTCGATAAAGTCAATCAGGTACTCGATATGTTCGGTTGCGAGGCCGGGCCGATCAGAAAGGAAGAAGCTATACAATGAGGGCAGGCGAAGTATACTACAAAGAGACCCTGGCGGGCGTACTTGCCGAAAGCGAAGAGGGCTACCGCTTTGCCTACGACGCTGCTTACCTGAATGAAGGCAACCCTGCGGTCAGCCTGACTTTACCCCTGCGCCAAGAAGCTTTCGAAAGTCGTACGCTCTTTCCCTTCTTTGATGGACTGATACCCGAAGGCTGGCTACTGGAAATCGCTATTCGGAGTTGGAAATCCAATCCGAGAGACCGAATGGGATTGTTACTGACGGTTTGCCGGGACTGTTTGGGGGCGGTTAGTATCAGACCAATAGATTTAGAAATCTCGTGAAAAAGCGGTGTTTATATTGTTACAAACAGCTGGCCGACAACAAACTGGATTACCACCAGAATTGTAGCCGGAGATTTTATGGTACCTCCATTCCACCTGCATTGTCTTTGGATAAGGCTGAATTGCAAGAAATGGCCAGGGATCTTGTGAAAAGAAGCGTTTCTGTCACCGGGGTACAACCCAAACTCTCTTTGGATTTGGAAAGAATCGACGCCAAAACCAGCCGATTTACGGTGGTAGGGCTCTGGGGAAAATTTATTCTCAAGCCCCCAACGGATCAATTTGCCGCTTTACCCGAAAACGAAGACCTGACGATGAGGATGGCCGCCGAATGCGGTATCGACACAGCTGACCATACCTTGATACGTCTGGCTTCTGGTGAGCTGGCGTATCTGACCAAACGCTTCGACCGACACGGAGGTCGTAAAATACACCTGGAAGACCTGTGTCAATTGACCGAAACCCTTACGGAACACAAATACCGAAGCTCGATGGAAAAAATAGGCCGCACCGTACGCACCTATACGACAAATAAAGGGTTTGAAGCCCTAAAATTGTTTGAGCTGACCGTTTTCTGTTTTTTGACAGGAAACGCCGACATGCATCTGAAAAACTTTTCGCTTTTACGGCCTGAAAAGGGAGAAACAAGCCTGTCGCCCGCCTACGATTTGCTCTCGACCACATTGGCACTACCCGAAGACAAGGAGGAGTCGGCCCTGACGATCAATGGCAAGAAAAACCGGCTCAGCCGGACCGACTTCAATCAGATGGCTAACAGTCTGGGCATTTCAGATAAAGCCACCGAGCGCGTTTACGAGCGTTTCGGTCAAAAGCGAACTACCCTGTGCGACTCGATCGAGGATAGTTTTTTGCCTCTGGATTTGCAGGAAAAATACAAAGCGCTACTGGTCGCCAGGCTGTCCAGATTGAACATGGTTTGAACTGCTTTTCTCTACATGGCTCCGCCAATTACTGAAACTTCCCTTTCTCCGTCACGCCCGCCCAGTCGTCCGTGCGAAAGGGCGCGGCGGGTAGTCCTTCGGCGTTGAAGAGGTTATTGTCGACGGGCGAGTTGGCCCAGCCGTAGCGCACCGCGACCGGCTCAGGCACCTCAGGGTGCGACACGACGACCTTATCGCCTTCGATGCGGGCCGGAGCGTAGCGAAACTTGCGGTCGCGGCCGGCGATCTCGAAGCCTTTTAGGTACCCGTACTTTTCCTTCACTTCCAGCCCGCCGCCAACGTTGTCGAATGCGATGATCGCCTTTTGCCCACTGAATTGGGCGCTTTTGAACGTCGGACCGCTGAATACAATATCACCTCTGCCGTAGGCGACCTTCATCGCCGACAGCGCCAGACGATAGCCGACGTCCTGCTTGTTGGTGGGGTGAATGTCGCTGGGATTGCCGATGTCGGTCGTGACGGCCATACCGGTTTTGGGCAAGGCGAGCGTCATGGTTTGCGCCTCGCGAAGTTCGGCCCAGTCGCTGCCCTGGTTGCTGTTCTGGAAGGGGCCGTAGCTCGATAGCTGCACGAACAGAAACGGAAAATCGTATCCCCAGTCCTTCCGCCAGCTTTCGATCATCAACGGAAACGACTTACGGTACTGGTGCGCCCGCCCGGCGTTCGACTCGCCCTGGTACCAAAGTGCACCCGCAATCGGCAACGGAATGAGCGGGGCAATCATCCCGTTATAAAGCGTGGTACCCACGTTGTTCATCAAATGCACGTAGGTACGCGGCGACGACCAGGCGGGTACCATGTTCCAACGTACATCGGTCAGTGGGATTTTTTGTCCGTTACCTTTGACCACAAAATTGGCGGCATCACCCGTGAAGCCCATGTTTTGTTGCGTCGGCTTGCTAAGTGGACCGATCTTGACTACAACAGAATTTTCGCCCGGCTTCCAGGTACCAGCGGGTAATTCCAGCTCGATTGGGGTAGCCCCCTGACTTTCGTTCACTTGTCTGCCATTGATGTAAAAGACCGATCCCGCGCTGTGTTGCCCAAAATTCAGCGTCGTCGCGCCTTTGGCCAGGTCGGCGGGAATGGCTACGGTGCGTTGAATGTAGGCCGACCCCCTAAAACTCCACACGCCTTGCCAATCCCAATTGCCAATGGGATTCACCATGATTTTCCAGGAATCATAGTCGTAGCCGGGTTTTAGGTACGCGCTTTCGTCCACCGATTTGGTGTCGAAATCCGCCGTACCGTAGGCTTGCCGAAGAATTTTCTGCTCCTGCCGCTTCGCGTCTTCGTCCCAGGTACGGGCCATGGTCGCCGGATAGTAGCTAAGTACATCGGATTTCTGCATGGCCTTTTCGCTGATCCAACCCTCGACTTGCGACGCCCCCCAAGACGAGTGCACGAGCCCCACGGCCACGCCCAGCCGCTGCGAAAGCTCCCGCGCGAAGAAGTACCCCACCGCCGAAAAATCGCCCACCGTGGCCGGGGAAGTGATCTTCCAGTCACCCGAATTCAGGTCTTCCTCTGGCGTGAAGGCTAGCGTGTGGGCTACTTCGAAATGTCGGATGTTGGGAAAGTCTCCTCGCGCGATTTCGACTCGAGCGCTGTCCGAGTTTCTGACGCGCCATTCCATATTGGATTGGCCCGACAGCAGCCACACTTCCCCGAGCAAAACGTCGGTTAGCTTGACCTCGTTCTTCTTCGTCTTTATAGTCATCACGTACGGGCCGCCTGCCTTCATCGCGGGTAGTTCGGCCGTCCATTTGCCGTCGGTACCGGCTTTGGTAGTCACCTGCTGCTGCGCTAGTAGTACCTCCACCTTACCACCCCGATCGGCCCAACCCCACACTTTTATGGGCTTGTCGCGCTGCAGTACCATGTGGTCGCCGAAGATGCGGGCTATTTTCAGCTGAGCGCTGGCCCAATGGCTTGTTAGGAGGAGGAAGAGAAGAAAAATGCTTAGTTTTCTGATCATGTTTTTGGAGTTAGGCAAGGATTCGCCGGAGTTGAGGCGAGAACAAGCCAGTCTTTTGAGGTTGGCTCTGATATAATAACCTTCACAAAAGCAGTACCTCCCCACCGGTTTACCCTTTGTATTCAAATTTTCAGACACGATTATGACCCAGGATTCCAATGCCCACCCGCTCGTGCTGCCCGTCGGGACCACCCTCGACCGCTACATCATGCACCGCCAGTACGCCTTCGCTTTTGCGACGGGTGAGCTGTCGCAACTTCTGCGCGACATCGCGCTGGCGGGCAAAATCGTGCACCGGGAGGTCAACCGCGCCGGACTCATCGACATCACCGGCGACATGGGCGGCCAGAACGTGCAGGGCGAAAACCAGCAAAAGCTGGACGTAGTCGCGGATGTGCGCTTCCGCCGGGCGCTTACCAACGGCGGCGAGGTGTGCGCGCTGATTTCGGAGGAAGAGGAAGACATCATTTTCACGGGCAACCAGAACGCCAAGTACGTGGTCGCGATCGACCCGCTGGATGGCTCGTCCAACATCGACGTCAATGTCTCGATCGGTACCATCTTTTCCATTTACCGGCGCGTCACGCCGCTGGGCACCGAACCTACTATAGAGGATTTCATGCAGGGCGGGCAGGAACAAGTCGCGGCGGGCTACATTTTGTTCGGGTCGTCCACGATTTTGGTCTACACCACCGGGCACAGCGTGAACGGCTTCACCTACGACGCCTCCCTGGGCGAGTTTATCCTGTCCCATCCTGACATCAAAAGTCCCAAAAACGGCACGATGTACTCTTGCAACGACGGTAACCTCGACGCCTACGACGAACCCATTCAGGCGTACCTGAAAACCTGCCGCGCCCGGAAGTTTTCGGCCCGTTACGTGGGCTCGCTGGTAGCCGATTTTCACCGCAATCTGCTGAAAGGCGGCATTTACCTCTATCCCTCCACTCCCGACAAACCCGATGGCAAGCTGCGGCTGCTCTACGAATGCTACCCGCTGGCTTTCATCGCGGGCGTCACGGGTTGCCAGGCCTTGAGCGCCAGGGGCGAGGCGATTTTGAACATCAAACCCACCGGGATGCACCAGCGCGCGCCGCTGTTCATCGGCGCGCCGGATATGGTAGAGGAGTTGATGGGGTTTTATAGATAAACAAAGCGCAGGAAAGGCATAAGTTCTTTAAAGATGTACATCATGAAAAAGCGAGATTTTTTAAAAATAGGTGGGGCAACTGCACTGGGCTTAGGCTTACGATCCCCAATCGCGAAGGCTGCTCCTACACCTCCCACGCATCGGCAAACCTTCAATATGTCGGGCTACGGGGCACCTAAAATCGACACCGTTCGCATCGGGTACATGGGCCTGGGTAATCGCGGAGGCGGGGCGGTCAAACGAATCGTCAACCTGGAAAACGTCGAGGTCAAAGCCATTTGCGACATTCGTCCCGAACAAGTCGAGATGGCGGCCAAAGCGTTTGAAGGTACTTCGCACCAGCCTGACTTTTACTCCGGCTCGCCCGATGCGTGGAGAAAGGTCTGCGAGCGCGACGACATCGACCTGATCTACATCTGTACCCCGTGGAGCCTGCACACCCCGATGGCGCTCTACGCGATGGAACAAGGCAAGCACGCGGTCACTGAGATTCCAGCCGCGCTGACGCTGGCCGACTGCTGGCGGCTGGTCGAAACCTCGGAGCGCACCCGCAAGCACTGCATGATGCTGGAAAACACCTGCTATGATTTCTTCGAACTCCTGACGCTCAACATGGCGCGGCAAGGGTACTTCGGCGAGATCGTCCACGTAGAAGGGGCCTACATCCACGACATTCTGGATTCGTTTTTTGACAAGTCCAAGCGTTACGACCTGTGGCGGCTGCGCGAAAACCAGCAAAGCGGCAACCTCTACCCCACCCACGGCCTGGGGCCCGTCGCCCAAATCCTCGACATCAACCGGGGCGACAAGATGGACTACCTGGTTTCGGTATCGACCAACGATTTTATGATCGCTCCGCGTGCCCACGCCCTGGCGGCAGAAGATCCCGACTTCAAAGAATTTGCGGGGAAAACGTTTCGGGGCAACATGAACACGACGACGATCCGCACCCAAAAAGGCAAAACGATCATGCTGCAGCACGACGTCAGCTCGCCCCGCCCCTACTCACGCATTCATCTGGTGAGCGGCACCAAGGGCGTGGCTCAGAAGTATCCGCTGGACGGCGAGCGCGGCAGAATTTCACAGGGCCACGAGTGGGTTTCTGAATCAGAGTACCAGGTTTTGGAACAAAAGTACCAGCCCGAAATTGTGAAGCGCATCGGCGAGCTGGCCAAAAAAGTCGGCGGGCACGGCGGCATGGATTTTCTAATGGATTGGCGCCTCATCGATTGCCTCCGCAACGGCCTGCCGCTCGACCAGGACGTCTACGACGCCGCCACCTGGAGTTCCATTGTGCCGCTGAGCGTGCAGTCCGTCGCCAACCGCTCCAACTCGGTCGATGTACCCGACTTCACTGCTGGGGCCTGGAAGACGAACCGTCCGGTGGATATTTCTTTGGCCGAAGGCGGGAATACGAAGGTGAAGCTTTGAGAAAAGCCATGATTGGCCGCTCTACCCAACGGTACACCAATCCCGAAACTACGGTAATGAACAGAAAGTACCCTGCCCAACCGAGCCATTTGAACAGTACTCCCAAAACCCCGAGGTGCAAAAGGTAAAAAGCGTACGACGATTTGCCCAGCTCTTGCAGTGCTCGTGAGGCCAGGAATCGCCGCAACAGCGATCTTTCCAGGATCAGCCCGGCCATGAGGGTAGCGAAAGTAACGGGCATCAGCAGATGGCTCCAAAACAACGAATTGTTCCAGGACTGGGGATCGGAGCGGTACGCCTCGGTCATTGCCAGCAGTACCAGCCCGTAAAGTACCAGGCCAATGCCGGTAATCAGCGGTTTTCGAAATTTAGGAATGCGCCTTTTCCTGAAAAGTAAAAACAGCCCGAATCCCGCGAAGAAGTCGGCGCTGTGCCCCCAGAAGGTATAGTGTACTACGAAAGGGACATTTCCCATAAAGTATCCGGTAGTCGAGCCCCAGTGGTACAGTCCGTAGCCCAAGGCCGCGCTCAGCAGAAAGCTGAGCACGAACCACCGAAAGCGACGGTGCAGCAATATCAGGGCTGGCAGTAGTACATAAAACGTCTCCTCCACCGTAAGTGACCACGACTGCGCCACGCCCGAGAATTTGTGCGCATCGGAGAAGCCTTTGAGGAGCGTGATGTTGAGCAGGTACTCTCCTGCCGGATTTTCGTAGGGTAGTTTCCCAGCAAAGTACCGCAGCAGAAAGGTACCACTCACGACCAGGAAGAGCAGAGGATAAATGCGGATAAATCTACGCCAGAAGTAGTCGGCCAGTCCGGTGCGGGTCGCGAGCGGGGCATCGTAGTAGTGGTAAGGTAGCAAAAACCCACTCAACACGAAAAACAACGAAACGCCCGTGTAGCCTTGCTGCGCCAGTCCGAAGAAAAAGCCGGTTTTGGCAGCGAACGGATTGAAGTGGTGAATGAAAACGAGCCAGGCCGCCACGGCCCTCAGGCCCGTCAGCGCGGGAAGGTACCGCTTTGGTCGCTCACCGGTTTTCTGCGGCGTGTTGCGAGCGACCGAGCTCACCGCCGTACATCCCTGATGCTGTCGTCCTTATCGAACACTGATTTAGCAAAAGGGCAAAGGGGTAATATTTTCAGGCCTTCCTTCCGCGCTTTCTCTACAAGTGCCATCAGCAGTTTTTTACCGATGCCGGTACCCTGTAGCGAATCGTCCACCTCGGTATGGTCGATAATGAGCAGCTGCGGCCCGGCCACCGAGTACGTCATCTCGGCCACGCGCGCGCCCTCCCGCTCGACGTAGGCGGCTCCTTTGGTTTCGTTTTGTTGTATCTGGACGTTCATCGCTTGGACTGTTTGTGTTTTTTTGCTAAGATCGGGCATTTTATTTCAGAACGCAGGTGGTTCCGCCTCTTACCGGATAGCCCATCAGCTTCCGGCCCTTAGGTTTCTTCGTTGAGCGGTAGTGGAGGCAACGAAGTGTGACGCCCTACGGTATCCTGTAGGGTATAGTACCTACAACTCCTTGATTTTTATATTCCGGTAGGTGACCACGCCGGCATTCTGCAATCCGATGGGCCCTGATCTCGCGACGCCGTATTGAGGTACCTCCGCCCATTTGTCTGCCGCTTTCCGCGCCTTCCAATCTTCGCTGTCGAGCTCATACGAAACTACCTTCGTGCCGTTCAGCCAGTGCTCCACGTGGGGATAGTCGATAACGATCCGCGTCGTGTTCCACTCACCGGCTGGCTTTACCTCAGCCCCTTCCGGCGCGTACATGGCATAGCTGGCGGCAGTGTATTGGTTGGGCTTCATCTTCTCCGGCCAGCCCTGATCGTCCATGACCTGGTACTCGGGCGCCGATTCATATATTGGCTGGTCGCTGCCTTTTTGAACATGATAGAATATCCCAGAACTGTTAGCTTCGGCAATTTTCCATTCCAGGGACAGTTCAAAATTCTCGTACGATTTCTTGGTAACAATGTCCTCGTTGGCGTCCCATCCGGCACCTGAGCCTTGCAGTTCGCCATCGGTGAGTTTCCAGCCTTTCATTTCGCTCTGGTTGTACATTTCCCATTGGTCCAGGTTGTCGCCCTCTGCCAACAGCGTCCAATTTTCGGCCTGCTCCCCGGCAGCCAGGGTTTCGTTGTCGTTTTGCGTGTCGCCGTTGCAGGCACATAGCATCGATGCGCCTGCCAGTAGAAATAAGGTCTTGAAGTTCATTTGGGTTGGGTAGTTTGGTTAAGTATTTGGACGGTGGCAAAGGTAATGAAGTACAGGCCTTCGGGGTTCTGGATGCGGCGGGCGAAAGGCATGGGCTTGCGGATCGGCGATTCGCAAGCAAAGGTACTTTATTGCGGCGCTTTTGCTTCGACGGCAGTTCAGCGGGGCCGACCGTCGAGGGGTCGGCCTTCCGGCTGCCATTTGTCTTTGGTACGCAGTCTCCCTTCGGAAGACGTACGCACAACGTCGCGCGCGGCGGCGGAAGACTACGAAGAATGGGGGGATCACAATGCGAACAAATCACGGAGTTTTCTATTGAGAATACCGCGATAAGAACCGGGGAGATCGCCAAGCTGCCTTTGAATCAAATTTTCCGGGATGGTGACCAAGCGATGGAGCCGAACGGCAGAATCAATTTTTAACCCTGTTTCGGAGAAATGGGAGTCAGTCTCTAAAATAGCCAAATCGCTACTTTCCGTGGCTTTCTTGATCTGGCTCGTGATGAATGCAATAACTACGTGACCGTATCCGCCGATGCTATTCGTTAAACAAAGCGCTGGACGCACTTTCGAGCCCGTTAAGTTATTGAAAGGAAAAGGTACCAGAACGATTTTATTTTTCATCGGTAAGGTCGAAACCATCGTTCAAAGTATAGATGTCCTCAGCTTCATCGGCCAAAAAATCGAAGGCAGGATTGGCCGCCATGGCCCGCACCCATTCCGTATTATCATCCTCCTCCTGCAATAGCACTAACACCCGAACCTTCCGGTTGCGCAGTGCCATCGGTCGCTCGACGGTCAGGAAGCCTTTACCATCGATCGTGCCTTTCGTTTCAAATGCAATCATGACTTTGGCTTTTTTACCAAAAATAGTTTTTCT
Organism: uncultured Cytophagales bacterium; assembly: GCA_963803495.1. Taxonomy (GTDB): domain Bacteria; phylum Bacteroidota; class Bacteroidia; order Cytophagales; family Spirosomataceae; genus Persicitalea. The sequence goes on along the minus strand of CAWDMP010000002.1, from coordinate 2,581,331 downwards.
GCCCGACAAATCAAATAAGCGAAGTTGTGCGTAGTCTTCCGAAGGAGGACTGCGTACTAAACATAAAGGGCAGTCTGTGACTGCCGTCCGCCACCAAGTTTACGCCAACGCAAAGTACCGACTTCTCAAAGCAATTCTACCTCCAGCAACCCTTTCTGATTATTCATATAATCCCGCGCCGAAGAATAGCGATACTCCCAAGCTTCATCTACCAGCCCGGCCTTGACCGGATTCATGTGAATGTAATCTAATTTCTGATTAATGAACTTATTAGTAATCAACTCAATAGGATGATTCTCCTGCTGCCAAAACTGATACTCCTTATTCTTTGCACTGTTCTCGCCCGCTTGCTAAAAATCCAAAGCATCCAGCCTCGCCGACTCTCCGGCTGTTCCTTATCGGCGATAGCCGCGATGATTTTCTTGGAAGTGAATTTCTTCAAATCCCGCAGGGCATCGGAAGGATGGTAGCCAAATTGTGTCGAAATCATCAGATGTACGTGGTTGGACATCACGCACCAGGCGTGGATGCGCAGGCCCTTTTCCTTCTGGCAATAGCGCAGACTTTCCAGCAGAATATCCACGTAAGTCGAGCGCGTGAAGACGCCACCGCACGGGCGGCCCCGCCATTGGACCGTGGCGAAGGTGACGAAGTACAGGCCTTCGGGATTCTGGATGCGGCGGGCGAAGGGCATGGGCTTGCGGGTTGGACGGTTATGTTGCAAGTAAAGGTACTGTAGTTGTAGCGCTTGGGAGCTTCGACGGCCGTTACAAACGGCCTTTTATCTTTGGTACGCAGTCTTGCAGACTACGCACAACTTTGGAAGACTACGACGAGCTAGACGCACTACGGTGGAATATTGCAAAGAATCAGAAACGGGAGGGCACAAACAAGAACACAAGATAAGAACTACAAATTGAAAAAATAATATACCAATGGAACAAGAAAGGGAGCTAGTCTTGTAACAACTATAATAATAAAGTGTCTTTTAGAGTTTAACCACAGCAAAGAGAATAAAAAATGCTTTATGAGACAAAAACCAAGAAAACTCTAAGGTGAGAAAAAAAATTTAGCAAAAACTTGACACATATATTCAAAATAGCTTACATTTGGTCAAAAATACGATATGGCGCTTTCATTCATCAAGGTAAGGGAGATTGAAAACAATTCAAAAGCCACCGTGCATAAGTCAGGCAAACTGGGTTTTAATTCAGACGCACAGCAGCGATACTTGACAGGGAAGGGGCAATACGCTAAGGTTGCATTGGGGGAAAATTTTGAGGAGGATGGGACAATCTATCTTTTGATAGTTGATAGCGAAGATGAGGAGACACTATCTATCTCTAAGGCCGGAGATTATTACTATATCAATACTAAGAGCCTGTTTGATTACCTCAAAATAGACTATGTCAAACAAAAAATAATCTTTGACATCAGTAAAGAGACCATTGATGGGATGAATGTTTTACAATTAAATAAAAGAGAATGGGAGCGAAAGAGATAAATTGAAGCATAAAAAAAGCGTTTGCCAGGATTGGACCCCAGTAGCAAACGCTCAAAATTAACGATAATTCTCTCGACAAGATTATCTCAGAAAGGAACCAGGCTAGCTCACCTGTCTATCCTCTTTGTATTACAAAAGTACGATAAATTTTTAAAAAATTCTGGGGTCTATTGTATTTTAAACCAAAAACTACAAAAGATCATGAACAAGTTTGAAATTTTTTACAGCTCGAACCAATACTGGTTCCGTTTCAAAGCTAAGAACGGCGAGCAAATTCTCGCAAGTGAAGGGTACTGGAGCAAACAAAGTTGCATTAATGGCGTAAATGCTGTTAAGCAACAAGCCCCCTTTGATTCATCATACCGTAAAACTGACATTCACTTGAACTATCGTTTCAATATGATAGGCAGAAATTACGAGATTATTGCGAGAAGCTCAGAAGGTTACACTACCTCTCATAACCGTGATCATGCGATAGAAGTGGTCAAAAGGGGTGCTCCCACAGCTGCAGTGTACGATTTAACATAAGCAGAAAAATTCTTTCTGAAAAGTAGATTAAAAGACGCCACTTGGCGTCTTTTTTATATTCTGTAAAATTGAATCTACTTCTTTTATGATCAAAACCGGAATTATTCTGAGGTCGAAGACAATTTCCCCAATTGGCATAAAAACGAAGGACTAGCTAAGACACAGGAGATTGAAAAAGAAGATATTTTAATTATTTTAAATCAATTAACAGAGTTGTTTTATACTTTCAGGCACTAATTTTAAATCATCAACTTTATCCAATAATCTAGCCCTGTGTATTTGACATATATACTGAGAAATTGTTGATTTACCTTGACCTGGTCCACCTTCTAACAATATTTTCAAATTGGTTATTTGAATATTGTGGATGGCATACAGGTGAAAAATTTCCCGCTTTAAATAAAACGTATTTGTGATATTCATAAATTCAATCGCTCTTCTCAGTTCTTTATTCTTTTCGTTTAATTTTTTAATTTTTATTGGAACATCTGTAAACAAATCAAGTAATCTATTTTGTAAATCTATCTGTCTAAATTTGACTTCATTGTCTATGGAGTACTGGTCCGCTAGATAAGCTCTGATTATAGATTCTCTCCTTTCTTTACTTTCATTTATATTTTGAAATAGGGTTAGGTTTAAAACGTCTTGTCCATTTAATATTTCTGGATAAGACCACATGAAAATAGGGTCTTTTTCAATTATCCTAGAAATATCATCCCTCCACCAGCATAACGCTGGTATGCTAATTTCATTTTCAAGTATTTTGTTTACTTTATCCTTCGAGCCAGAATCTAAATGGCTTGCTGCATCATGGTTATAGATGGGACTAAAATCAACCCTTGTTGGAGCATTATTTTGGTATCTCATCTTTTAAAATAGCTGTTAACCATTTATGAGGTTCAGGAATTGAATTCGGATCTCGAACGAATTTAATTTGGAATACTATAAAGTTCTTATTATTCCAACTAATGATAAAAGAGTGCCTGGGTACTGGGAGAATTAATAATTCCTAAAATTACGAGGAAACCCATCAGGCGTGATTTCTGAAAGAAAGCCAACTTAATGTCTCTTGCTGCCGTCAGTTTACAACTTGTTGCGAAATATACTAACGAAGTAAACACAATAAACACACGGTTTGTTAGCTTGCGACTTGCAAAAACTACCTTTCCCCTCCGCATACTCCTCCACCATCACACACGCACAAATCAAACTCCGATCACCGTACGCACTCTCCACGCGGCTCACTCTGGGCCAGAACTCGTTGAAGCGCAGGGCGGGCAGCGGGATGGCGGCTTTTTCGCGGGCGGGCAGTGGCCAGAAGCTACTCTATCGCATGATGTCTGTAAACAGGCCGATAGAACGCAATCCCTTCGACAAAATCAAAATCCTTCTTATTGAAGGTGAAAAGTTCAACGGAATACGTCAGCGCGGTTGCCGCGATAATCATATCGGCGATGCCGGGTCGGGTTGCGTAATGCTCCCAAGTAAGGCTACGCAATCGGCGGGAGATTTCAGCGTCCAGACCAATGACGCTGAATTTGTTAATCGTTTCGACCGTCCTTCTCTTTTCGCCCTTCTTCATTCCGACGTACATTTCTGCTTCCGAAATAACGCTGAGGTACAGGCGATCAAAGCCAATTTCCTCTAACTCCTGAATCATAACGGGCACGCCCCTGAAATAGTCGAACAAAACATTAGAGTCGCAGAGGATTATCTTCTTTTTGGCCATGCCTTCGCCCGGATTGATTCCATAGTACGTTCGTCATTGGCCCAAATGCCCCCAAAAGCCGCCGGAGTTTCGCCGGGCTTGGCATTGCTCTTATGTAATAGTGGGATGGCGTTGCTAGGTTCTAGCTCAGTTTCAATACCGTTTTCCACCAAAAGTTTTTTGGCTTTGGCATAGTCCTTATCGTTTACTGTTAGCGTTTTCATACTGTTACTCTTATATCAGGCACCTTTACAATATTACATCAAACCTCGACCGTAATCTCACCCTTCTCAATGTCAATGCAAAACTTATGCTCTCTCAGAAAGTCGAGTCCGATTACTTCATCATAGTCTGAGGTTATCCCATGCGCTATGAAATCATACACTTGCACTTCGAAATGATCCTTCGTGATTCCCAAACATGTCAACTGTTTGACGTTGTAAGTTTTAACAACGATAATTCCGTTCGAGGTTTCCAGTTCTTGCTCTCCTCGGCTGTCTTTGAGTTCGTATCTGGAAAGATACAGGACGTTGCTGTCAATCGTGGTATGCGTGGCTGCCGTGTCGAGGGCCAAACGGAATTTGTATTTTCCCTCAATGGAGGCATTCACGAGAATCACGTCTTGGTCCGTGGCCAAATCCAAGGGAAAAGACTTCATACTCTTCTCAGTATCCCTATCTTCCGCTGTTGCTTCAAATCGCCCGCAAAGGCAATCGTCACGCTCGAATACCCGGCGGTTTTGTCCCTACCGATATAGCAGACCTCTTTCTTATCAGCGCTATGGTACAGCAGAATGCCGCCTAACACCACCGTGTTCCTCATCTTTGGCTCGCCCAGAAGCACCCACTCGTTTGGATAGCGTTCTCTGAGTTCTTCGATGGTCGAATAAGTGCTTTCCATGACGGGTATTAGTTAAAAAGTGAATCTTGATAGAAATATACCCACAATCCCCTGAATCACAAAAAAGCAGCCCGAAGAAAATCTTCAGACTGCCTCCTTCAAAAATCAATAGCAAACCTACCCTTCCACTTCCTCCGCATACTCCTCCACCGGCACACACGCACAAATCAAATTCCGATCGCCGTACGCGCTGTCCACGCGGCTGACGCTGGGCCAGAACTTGTTGAAGCGCAGGGCGGGCAGCGGGAAGGCGGCTTTTTCGCGGGCGTAGGGGCGGGTCCAGTCGTCGGAAAGCACCACGCGGGCGGTGTGGGGAGCCTGTTTCAGGACGTTCTCGGCGCGGTCGGCTGTACCTTCCTCCACTTCGCGGATTTCCTGGCGGATGGCCAGCATCGTGTCGCAAAAGCGGTCGAGTTCGGCCTTGGACTCCGATTCGGTGGGTTCGATCATGAGCGTCCCGGCCACCGGGAACGACAGCGTGGGGGCGTGGTAGCCGTAGTCCATGAGCCGCTTGGCGATGTCCTCGGCCTCGATGCCCGCCGCCTTGAACGGACGGCAGTCGAGGATCATTTCGTGGGCGCAGCGGCCATTGGTGCCGGTATAAAGTACCTGGAAGTTGTCGCGCAGGCGTTCCTTGATGTAGTTGGCATTCAGGATCGCCATTTTGGTGGCGTTGGTGAGGCCCGCGCCACCCATCATGGCGATGTAGGCGTAGGAAATCGTGAGGATGCTCGCACTGCCGTAGGGCGCCGCCGACACCGCACCCGCCTTGCCGATTTTGCCGCCTTCGAGGCTGACGTGCTGCGGCAGGAAAGGTACCAATTGCGTCGCCACGCCGATGGGTCCCATGCCGGGACCACCACCGCCGTGCGGGATGCAGAAGGTTTTGTGCAGGTTGAGGTGGCAGACGTCCGCCCCGATCAGGCCCGGACTCGTCAGGCCGACCTGCGCGTTCATGTTTGCGCCATCCATGTACACCTGTCCGCCGTGCTCGTGGATCAGGGCGCATATTTCCTTGATGCTTTCTTCAAAAACGCCGTGCGTGGACGGGTAGGTTACCATCAGACAGGCGAGTTGGTCGCTGTACTGCTCGGCCTTGGCCCGCAGGTCGGCGACGTCGATGTTGCCGCGCTCGTCGCACTTGGTCACCACGACTTTCATGCCCGCCATCACCGCCGAAGCGGGATTGGTACCGTGCGCCGACGACGGAATCAAGGGCCACGTTGCGGTGGCTGTCGTCCCGGCTTTCGTGATAGGCGCGGATCATCATCAGACCCGCGTATTCGCCCTGGGCGCCGGAGTTGGGTTGCAGCGACATCGCCGCGAAGCCCGTGATTTCGCACAGCCAGGCGTTCAATTCCTTGAACATGATCTGGTAGCCGCGCGTCTGCTCGACGGGCGCGAAGGGATGAATCGCCCCGAATTCCGGCCAGGTGACGGGAATCATCTCGGCCGTGGCGTTGAGCTTCATCGTGCAGCTTCCCAGTGCAATCATCGAATGCACCAGCGACAGGTCCTTGTTTTCCAACGATTTGAGGTACCGCAGCATTTCGTGCTCGGTATGGTTGGTGTTGAACACCGGATGCGTGAGGTAAGGGGTTTGGCGCGTCAGGTTGTCGGAAAATGTGATCTCCGCTACCTCGTCGATGACCATTTCACCCAAAAAACCGGATACCTCGGCAAAGAGGTTGAGGAGTTTGATGACGTCCTCAAAAGTCTTGGCCTCGTCGAACGACACGCTCACGCGGTTGTCGGGGATGAGGGTAATGCCGTAGGTTGACGCCCCACTTGCCCGACTCTTCTTTCAGCTTTTTGGCCAAAGCCGTTTGTATCGTGACGGTGTCGAAGTACTCGTCGGTCGTGACGTGGAAGTTGAATTTCTTGACCGTTTCGGCAAACAGCTTGGCCAGGCCGTGCGTCCGGGCGGCGATGTTTTTCAGGCCTTCGGGACCGTGGTACACTGCGTAGGCCCCGGCCATGACGGCCAGCAGTACTTGCGCGGTACAGATGTTGGACGTAGCTTTTTCGCGGCGGATGTGTTGCTCGCGGGTTTGCAGGGCCATGCGCAGGGCGCGGTTGCCCTCGGCATCAACCGATACCCCGATGATACGGCCCGGCAGTTGGCGCTTGAAGGCGTCTTTGGTGGCAAAAAATGCCGCGTGCGGACCTCCGTAACCCATAGGCACGCCGAAGCGCTGCGCCGAGCCAACGACCACATCCGCCCCCATTTCGCCGGGAGCTTTTAGTAAGGTAAGTGCCAGCAAATCGGCGGCGACGGCCACGAAAAGTTCCAGTTCGTGGGCGGCGGCGATGAAGTCGGTGTAGTCGTAGGCCTGTCCGTTGGTGGCAGGGTACTGCACCAGCGCGCCGAAGAGGCTTTCCTGCGTGAGATCAGTCGTGAGGTGATTGCCCACCACCAATTTGATCCCCACGGGCGTGGCGCGGGTGAAGAGCAAGTCGATCGTCTGCGGGTGGCAAAGCTCGGAAACGAAGAAGGTATCGGCGGCTTTCTTGCTGCCGGGCCGACTGGCGTAGAGCATCGTCATGGCTTCGGCGGCGGCGGTAGACTCGTCGAGCAGTGAGGCGTTGGCTATTTCCATACCCGTCAGATCGGTGACGACCGTCTGAAAATTGAGCAGCATTTCGAGCCGTCCCTGCGCGATTTCGGCCTGGTAGGGCGTGTAGGCCGTGTACCAACCCGGATTTTCGAGAATATTGCGCAAGATCACATTGGGCGTAATGGTATCGTAGTACCCTTGCCCGATGTAAGATTTGAAAATCTGGTTCTCACTCGCCAACCTTTTGAAACCCCGCAAAAACGCCTGCTCCGACAACGCGGGCGGCAGTTTCAGCGGCTCGTCCATACGGATGCCCGCCGGGACGGTCTGGTCGATGAGTTCGTCGAGCGTATCGACGCCCAGCGTTTGCAGCATTTCGCTGAGTTCCTGTTCGCTTTTGCCGTGGTGGCGGCTTTCAAATTTCTCTCGGGCTTGCAGATTGATTTTCATGCTTGATTCGGGCAGAGTGTTTGGTACGGAAGTGCAAAAATAGTGAATTTGAAATGGCGTAACATTTTGTTTTTGAAAGAAGTTTTTACAAAAAAAGCCCCGGAATCAATTCCGGGGCTCTACGCTATTTTCCTACTAGTTATCTCATGTTCCAGGGCAGCCGCAACCGCTCTTGCGCTTGAAAATCCCAAGGAATTTCTTACTGCGTGGCTTCTTGTAGCCTTTGTACTTCTTGCGTTTTTTCTTCTTGTTTTTGCCGAACAAGCCCATTTCAGTCTTGGCAATCGTGGTTTCCGAGGAAGCGATTGTCCGTGCCTCGGCTTCTAGGCCAAATCCAACGAGCATCCAGCCGGAGAGGAGAAATATGAGGAGTTTCTTGTTCATGGTTTTCTTGTCTTGAAGGTAAAGCCTTTCTTTCTGAACGAGTTGATCAGGATTTTATTCCAAATCTAAGTGCTAGTTTTACAAACGTTGCGCTTCTCCGAAGCTCGTGTGCTTTGTGGGATGGTCATTTGCTACAAACGTTGCGCCTCTCCGAGGCCTTTTTGAGATTCACCATTAATGTAGCGCGCTATGGAGGACTGACGCGAACGCAAACAAAAAAAATGCGCGGTCCGTTGACCTTTATTGATAGGTGAATTAACCTGTAAAGAAAGCCACCTCCTTCTTGTGGAAGAATGAGATGATCAGTTTCGTGTCTTTCCTGAACTCTTCGAGTTTTTCTATCAACACCTCAGCCAGATCCTCCAGACTGAGGAATACTCGATTTTTCAGGTCTCTTTTCAATTGGCTCCATAGTAGCTCGACGGGGTTTAGTTCGGGGCTGTATCCTGGCAAGGCGACCAGGTGGACCCTGCCCTTCTTGCGCGCCAGGAAGTCCTTGACCTGCTGGCAGCGGTGGATTGTCGCGCCGTCCCAGACGACTATCAGATTCTTGCGACGGTATTTGCGGCACAGGTACTCCAGAAAGCTGACCACCCCTTCGCCGTTGTAAGCCTTGTTTTGCCCGCCGACGTACAGCCGTCCGTTGGGGGCCATCGCGGCGATCAGACTCAGGTGATCCCTGCCTGCTTTCTCCTCGATAATGGGAGTCTGGCCTTTCGGCGCCCAAGTGCGACTAAGGAAGGGTAGCAGGTAGAACCCTGATTCATCGACATATACGATTACACGATTTTCATCCTCAGCTTTTTTTTAAATCCGGCACCGTTTCCTCACGCCACTGCTGAACCTTCCCTGCGTTTTGCTGGCGGGCCTTTTTGGCGGGCTTTTGTAAACTCCACCCCGCCTTTTTCAACAGCCGCCCCACCTGCGTCGGGTCGTAACTGACGCCAAAGAGCCTGCCGATCACAACATTGACGCGGCCACGCGTCCAGACGTGGCCCGGGAAGCCGTGACTGACCGCGCCCAGGTTCAGTTCCTCGACCAATTGCGACAACTCCTGCGCCGTTATCTTGGGGGGCGAGCCAGTGGGCTTGCGGGCCAGAAGGCCGTCCGGCCCCTGCTCGCGGTACTTCTTCAGGGTCTGGCTCACCCATCCCTCGGTAAGACCCAGGGCTGAGGCGATGTCCTTCTGCTTACAGCCCACTTCCTTCAACTCGACACAGCGGCGGCGAAGCACTTCATAATCTGATGGTTTGTATTTTGCGCTCATAATTGCAAACTACAAAGTTTATGACTTTATTCACCTATCAATAACCCTTGACCATTTAACCCAAAAGGGAACCCACGCTTAACCCTTCACAAGTTCTATTATCGTAATTTCCGGCAAAATTCCGACCCTTCCCGGATAGCCGAGGTACCCGAATCCGCGATTGACGTAAAGTACTGGTTTTCTTCTTCGTAGAGGCCCGCCCATTCTTTGTAGCGGTACTGCACCGGGCTCCATCTGAAACCGGGTATCTCCACGCCAAACTGCATCCCGTGCGTGTGGCCCGCGAAGGCGAGTCGATGTCTTTGTAATTGGGGCGTACTTGTTCCTGCCAATGGCTGGGATCGTGCGAAAGCAGGATTTTGACGGGGTACTCCTCCGCGCCCTGGTAGCGCCTTGGCGAGGTCGCCATACTTGGCGAAGTTGCCCGCGCCCCAGTTTTGAATACCGATCAGGCCAATCTCGGCCCCGTCGACGCGGATCGGCCTATTCTCGTCAAGCATCAGATTCCAGCCCATTTGCTTGTGGGCGGCGGCGAGGTCTTCGAGGTTGCGCCGCTTAGCAGCCGGACTATCAAACGCCTGGTAGTCGCCATAGTCGTGGTTGCCAAAGATCGAGTGCACGCCCAGCGGGGCTTTCACTTTACCAAAAATGTCGATGTAGTCCTTCACCTCGTAGGCGCGGTCGTTGACCAGGTCGCCGGTGAAGAAAGCAATGTCGGGCTTTTCCTTGAGCAGCATATCCACGCCGCCTTGCACCGCTGTCTTATTAAAAAAACTACCCGAATGGATGTCCGACAGCTGGGCGATACGGATGCCGTCGAACTCTCGGGGTAGGTTCTTCAAAGCTACTTTCACGCGCCTGATCCGGTAGTCGTGCGCACCCGAGATGATGCCGTAGGCGAACGTACCCATCAGCCCGCCGCCCGCGATGAGGGCCGTGGCCGACAAAAACTCCGAGCGCGGAATGCGCGGTTGGGTCGGGTCGGCCGGAACGGGGGCTACCGAAGGCGCAAACCAACTGATGATCCACTGGAATAAACGACGGATGTCATCCACCAACAGAAAGAGCGACGCGAAAATCTTGGCAAAATAAGGAATAGCGATGCCCGCAAATACGAAATTGCGGACGGTTTTGTTAAAAATATCAGGTGGTAGGAGTTGTAGCAAGATGTACGCACCCAGCGTCAAAGCGGTGAATCCCCAATAAATTCCCGTTACCCAGCGCTGGGTACTTTCGGAGGACGTGCGGATGAGGGTACGAACGGCCTGCCAGACATACCAGTCGATGGCGAAGAGGATGAAGGCCAGTATGATAAAAAAGACGGAACGGTTCATTTAACGCTTGATACAAATAGAAGGCACCGGAATTTCGGCGCGTTTCTGTAAACGCGGGAATCTTTTTTCTTGTTCAAACGGTTGATTTCTGACTTTTGCAAAAATTAAAGATCGTTATGCCTACTTTCGATTTCAAGCGCTACCATATCCGCTCCATCAACGCCGCATCGAGCGAAGCGCGCGCTGCCATCAATCAAGAATTAAAAGACCTCTACGCCTCGCTCCCGGAGGAGGAAAAAGAAGATTTCAACGCCCAACTGCAACGATTCCTGGCCACTGAGGTAGGCCGCTTGAAGAGCGACTACGAAGCGATCAACGGCATGGGGGGAGCGAATTAGGGGTGGAAGGGTGGAAGGGTGGAAGGGTGGAAGGGAAATTATCGCTTCTAAATGTGGCACAAAAAGAAAGCCGCTGGAATTGATCCAACGGCATTTCCTGTTCCATGGCTAACAGAACATCTTTCAATTGATGAGCAAAATATTCGCTCATTCTATTATTCACTCATTCAAAATTGCTCCACCACTTCTCCTGTGAAATGTAGTACCGTTAATCCGGTATCGGCGTTAGACTCCACGGTGACAGATTTAGTGAATGGACCCATGGAAGCGGCGTTGAAAGTAGCCTTAATCGTGCCGCTTTGGTTGGGCAAGACCGGCTCCTTAGGGTACTCGACGCCCGTGCAGCCGCATGAGCCCGTCGCTTTGCTCACGATCAGCGGCGCGCTGCCGGTGTTTTTGAACTGGTACTCGACCGTCACCGGCTCGCCTTGTTTGATCTTGCCAAAGTCGTAGTCCGTCTCAGTCCACTGGAAGGAAGCCAGCGTTCCGGCCATCACAACGGTCACGACGCAAAGGGCGATAAGGGTGAAGAGAAAATTTCTTGGTTATCATAGTACTGTTGGTTTTGGGTGGTATAAATAATTGAACAGCACAAAAGTAGATTGCCAGACTCTAGTTCGCTTGTTAACGAGCCGCTAACAAATGTTAACCATCTGTTAACAAGCCGAATTTCGCCCTGAATGTAGTAGTTTTGGATTGTGTTGTGTTGAAAGGAATGCTGAAAGGGTGACACTATCAACTCTCAACTCTCCATTATAACTGGTAAAGCTTGTCCAGAAGAACCATACGTTGGCTAATCCCGCTTTCGGCGCTTTCCATCATCGGCGTGCTCGTCATGCAGATGTATTGGGTGAACCGTACGCTGGACCTGCGCAAGCGGCAATTCAACCAACGGGCACACGTGGCTTTGCAAGAAGTGGCTGAGCGGCTGACGCAATTCAATGGGGTTATGCAGAGCGTTAATCCTGTGGATCAGCTCTCGCCGGATTACTTTTTGGTCAATACCAACGCCACGACCCAGCCCGAAGTACTTGAACAATTTATTCGGGAGTCTTTCCAAAAGCACGATCTCATCACCGATTTCGAGGTAGGCATCTATGATTGCACCACCGATCGGATGCGGTACGGGATGCTGCTGAGTACCCGGAACGACGAAAAAGTACCCACCCCTACCGCCGACTGGGTCAAGACGGATAAGTACCCCTACTACTTCGGAATTCGCTTTCCCGAGCAGGATAACTACCTCGCGGGCGACTTAGGGGGCTGGCTGTGGTCGTCGGCTTTGGTACTGATCGCGGTAAGTTTCTTCTCCTACGCATTGTTCGTCATTCTTCGGCAAAAGCAACTTTCGGAGGTACAGCGCGATTTTATCAATAACATGACGCACGAGTTGCAGACGCCCATCAGCACGATCCGCATTGCCGCCGATGTACTCAAAACGCCCGCCATCACGACGCAGCCCGAGCGCCATAGCCGCTATGTGCGCATTGTGGAAGAGGAGATTCTGCGCTTGCAACGGCAGGTAGAAATGGTGCTGAACATGGCCAAAGCCGAACGTAACAAACTGGCGCTGGAACTGGAATGGCTGGATGCCCACGAACTCATCAACGCCATTGCCCGCCCCCACGAAGCACGACTCCGCTTAGACTTACAAGCTATATCACCCTATGTCGAGGCCGACCGTTTGCATTTTGGCAATCTGGTAAATAACCTGATCGATAATGCGCTGAAATATTCGGCCGAGGATACCGAAGTACTTGTCAGGACGTTCGATGAGGGAAAGAAGCTAGTGCTAAGCGTTCAGGATAAAGGAATTGGCATTGCGCCGGAACATAAGAAAAAGATTTTTGAAAAATTCTATCGTGTTTCGGCGGGCAATGTCCATAACGTTAAAGGTTTTGGCATTGGACTGAGTTACGTCAGTCAGATCGTGAAAGCGCATCGTTGGAAATTGCTTCTAAAAAGTAAGCCAAATGTAGGAAGCGAATTTCTGGTGCTTCTATGCCCAAGAAGTAATTATATAACAGAATGAGTCCCCGAATTCTTTACGTCGAAGACGACCCGAACCTCAGTTTTGCTACCAAAGACAATCTCGAAGCCGATCATTATGAAGTAGTGCACTGTACCAACGGACAGGCAGGGTTGGGAAATTTTTCAGAAAGAACACTTCGATATTTGTGTGCTTGACGTAATGCTCCCGTTATGGATGGTTTTACGCTGGCTGCAGAAAATTCGCGGCGTCGACACCCAGGTACCTATTCTTTTCCTTACGGCTCGTGCCTTGCTCGACGATCGACTACATGGTCTACGCTTGGGCGCTGATGATTACGTGACGAAGCCTTTCAGTATTCAAGAATTGATTTTGCGTATCGAAGTATTCCTGCGTCGATCCAAGAAAGATAATGTGCCGCCGATGGCTGATGACGGATTGCTGAAAGTTGGTAAGTACATGCCTTCGATTTTCAAAAGCTCACGCTCACATTGAACGGTACCGACCATACGTTGACTTTTCGGGAAGCTGAGGTAATGAAATATCTGGCCGAGCGTCCCAATGAGGTGATAAAAAGAGAAGACCTATTGAAGAGCATATGGGGCGATGACGACTACTTCATGGGCCGAAGTCTCGACGTATTCATCTCGCGACTTAGAAAGTACCTAAGCCGAGACCCTGACATCCGCATCGACAATGTCCACGGCGTAGGTTTTCGTCTTGGTTGGTAGTTGGTATTTATGTATTTATCGTAAAATCATCCTCACAAACTACCTACTTATAAGCTCATAAACTTGCTACTCTTTACTTGATAGGTACCGAAATTTTGGTTTGGTCCCAGGCCATTTCCATAGCGGTGACCGATTTGTCGAACGAGATAGTGAACATCTCGACGGTTGAACCTGTGGGTTGCGTGGGTACTACTACTTCCAGGACATCAGCTTCGGGCTCATGAATATCGGACCCATCGAAATTCACCCCCCAGCCGTACTGCTTATCATTGAAAATAACTGTCCATGTATCGCGCCCTGGAATAGTCCAGAGCGTATATTCACCAGCGGGCAAAAGTTTCCCATCGATTACAAGCTCGTTCTTTGTGTTGAAAGTCGTGGCTTCATTGGCACCCGTCCGCCATACTTTGCCGTAGGGTACCAGTCCACCGAATATTTCGCGTCCTTTCTTGGAGGGGCGAGAATAGACGACGGATACCTCTTTTCCATCTTGATTTAATGTTACGGTTTCTTCCGGGCTTGCCTTTTTCGTCTGCGCTGTCATAACTCTGAGGCCGATGAATGCTATCAAAGCCAGGCCGCCTACTACGATGAGTGTCCACTTTAAGTACTTGTTCATAATGATAGGGGTTGGGGAGATTTGAATGATTATTCTCCAATATAGGAATAATGATGCTGGCTATCTGCTTATTATATGATTCCGAACCTTTTAAACGTAAGAAAGCCCGTCGATCGTTCGACGGGCCTCTTGTTTGATATTGTGGCGGCTACCTACTCTACCGGCTCTGACACAGGTACCATCGGCGGTGCGGGGCTTAACTTCTCTGTTCGGAATGGGAAGAGGTGACCACCCGCCCCATGGCCGCCATCAAGGCGGTGGGACTACTTTTGTCCAGTTTCCTTGTTTTCTCGGGTCGGCTTCGGTCGCTTCGGGCACTTTGTACCTTTGTCGCTTTGTGCCTTTGCCCCTTCAAAAAGATAAGGTCATTAAACATGCGGGAGAAAGAAAGAGAAAGAAATGCGCGCGGGCGGCACTGGCGCGCAAGCCCTCGGGCGATTAGTACCGCTCGGCTGAGCGTGTCTCCACGCGTGCACCTGCGGCCTATCGACGTCGTCGTCTACGACGGCCCTGTTTTCAGGGAGGACTCATCTCGGGGCCGGTTTCGCACTTAGATGCCTTCAGCGCTTATCCGCTCCCCACGTGGCTACCCGGCCGTGCCCCTGGCGGGACAACCGGCTCACCAGCGGTGGGTCCACCCCGGTCCTCTCGTACTAAGGGCAGCCCCCCTCAGTCCTCCTGCGCCCACCACAGATAGGGACCGAACTGTCTCACGACGTTCTGAACCCAGCTCGCGTGCCACTTTAATCGGCGAACAGCCGAACCCTTGGGACCTTCTCCAGCCCCAGGATGTGACGAGCCGACATCGAGGTGCCAAACCTCCCCGTCGATGTGAGCTCTTGGGGGAGATCAGCCTGTTATCCCCGGCGTACCTTTTATCCTTTGAGCGACGGCCCTTCCATGCGGGACCGCCGGATCACTATGCCCTGGTTTCCCACCTGCGCGACCCGTCGGTCTGGCAGTCAAGCCGGCTTGTGCCATTGCGCTCGCGGCACGGTTGCCGACCGTGCCGAGCCGACCTTTGGAAGCCTCCGTTACCCTTTCGGAGGCGACCACCCCAGTCAAACTGCCCGCCACGCGGGGTCCTTGCCTTAAAACAAGTTAGGGCCCAGGACAGCCAAGGGCGGTATTTCAAGGGCGGCTCCACAGCGCCTGGCGACGCCGCTTCCCAGCCTCCCGCCTATCCTACACATGGCTGACCCGAGACCAGCGCGAAGCTGCAGTAAAGGTGCACGGGGTCTTTCCGTCCCGTGGCGGGTACGCGGCATCTTCACCGCGACTACAATTTCACCGAGCTCACGGCTGAGACAGTGCCCAGATCGTTACACCATTCGTGCAGGTCGGAACTTACCCGACAAGGAATTTCGCTACCTTAGGACCGTTATAGTTACGGCCGCCGTTTACCGGGGCTTCGGTTCAGCGCCTCGCCTTGCGGCTAACGCCCCCCCTTGACCTTCCGGCACCGGGCAGGTGTCAGGCCCTATACGTCGACTTGCGTCTTGGCAGAGCCCTGTGTTTTTGCTAAACAGTCGCCTGGGCCGTTTCTCTGCGGCCTCTCCTTGCGGAGTAGGCCCCCCTTCTCCCGAAGTTACAGGGTCAATTTGCCGAGTTCCTTAGCCGTGATTCACTCGAGCACCTTGGAATCCTCTTCCCGACCACCTGTGTCGGTTTGCGGTACGGGCCGCCACGCACTGGCGTTTCACAGGCTTTTCTCGGAGGCCCCGCACCCCATTCGCTTCGCCCGCAGGCTCCGCTCGGGCGCACCATTCCGTCGGTGCGCATGGGGTCGAGGGCCCCGTCACCTGATCACATGCATGGCGGGGGCGGGAATGTTGACCCGCTGTCCGTCGCGCCTCGCCCTTCGGCTAACGCTTAGGCCCCGCCTGACCCCCCGTTGATTAGCATAGCGGGGGAACCCTTGGTCTTCCGGTGTGCGCGTTTCGCGCGCGCATTGTCGTTACTCATGCCTACATTTGCTTTTCCCAGCGGTCCAGCGGGGCTCGCGCCCCGCATTCGCCCC
>CAWDMP010000002.1:2535000-2560000 GCA_963803495.1 uncultured Cytophagales bacterium | reverse complement strand
ATGAATGATGAGTGATGAATTATGAGATCGCGAGTCTGTCAGTCTGAGCGGACGGGGCCGCTCAGACTGACATTTGTAATACTGCAAGTTAGGCACTTTTCATAAAAATACCCGAATGCGCGTTCCCGTCGCTAACCGCTTTTGTGTACTTTTGCGGATTCATTTTTTAGGTTTAGGATTCGTTATCATGTTGTTTTACAGTACCAAAACACGCAGTATTACCGCTTCGCTGGAAGAAGCCGTTTTTCGTTCTTTGCCGCCCGACAAAGGCCTCTACATGCCGGAGTCAATTCCCATGCTTTCGCCAGATTTTTTGGCGACAATTGAGCACCGGACTTTCAACGAAATCGCGGTAGAAGTAGCCTACACGCTGCTAGAAGACGATATTTCGCGGGCCGATGTGGAAAAGATTGTGGATAACGCCTTCACGTTCGACGCCCCCGTAGTGGAAATCACGTCGGGCAACTTCGTACTGGAATTATTCCACGGACCTTCGATGGCCTTCAAGGATTTTGGGGCACGTTTTATGGCGGCGCTGATGTCTTATTTTCTGGCCAAGTCGCAACAAAAGGAGATAAAAATTCTGGTGGCGACTTCCGGCGACACGGGCGGGGCGGTGGCGCAGGGATTCTATAAGGTACCCGGCATTTCGGTCACGATTCTGTATCCGAGCGGTAAGGTGAGTGACATTCAGGAGAAGCAGCTCACGACCTTGGGTCACAATATCACGGCGCTGGAAGTGGACGGTACTTTCGACGATTGTCAGCGATTGGTGAAGGAAGCGTTTCTCGATCCCGAACTTACGGCCAAGTATAATCTTGCCTCAGCCAACTCGATCAACATCGCGCGGCTGATTCCGCAATCGTTTTACTACTTCTCGGCCTACGCCCAAACGAAACACCTGGGCAAGCCATTAGTCTTTCTCAATTCCAAGCGGAAACTTCGGCAACCTCAGCGCCGGGCTTCTCGCCTATCGCATGGGCTTGCCCGTTCAGCATTTCGTGGCGGCGACCAATCGCAACAACGTTGTGCCGCGGTACCTTGCGAGCAGTACTTACGAGCCACTGCCTTCGATCGAAACGATTTCCAACGCGATGGACGTCGGCAGTCCGAGCAACTTCGTGCGGCTGTCCCGTTTTTTTGACGAAGATTGGGAAGCGACCCGCGCGATGGTATCAGGCTACCACTTCGACGACGACGAAACGAAAGTGAGCATGCGGCAAGTTTTTGAAGCGACGGATTATGTTATGTGTCCACACACTGCTGTGGCTTACGAAGGGTTGCAGAAGTACCGAGCGGACTCGGGACAAGATTTCACTCGGAATTTTCCTGGCAACGGCGCATCCGGCCAAATTTCTGGATTTGGTTGAGAAAACGCTTGAAAAGACCAGTAAACATCCCCGAAAGGCTCAAAATTTTGCTTTCACTTACCAAAAAGTCAATTCCGTTAAAACCGCGTTTCCAGGAATTTAAGGCCTATTTAATAGGGTAAATGGGTATTTTAATGCGGCTTAGAATTGCGTAGAGTAAGGAGAGCTAGGTACATGACTTGTGTAATTGAAGGAAAATAAGAACAGAAGTGGCTTATTGCCTGCAAACTTCTCGATATTTTATATTGCTACTTCAATTTATCTACCGCCTTCAATCGGGCTAAAAGGCGTCCATCAATTTTCGGGACAATCTCCTCCTTAGATGTGGTACTAGCGATGGATTTCTTCAAGTGCAGTTCGTAAGATTCATTTGAGCGCGGGTTCGGCCCTGGATTCGGGGCACCATATGTTGTGTCTTCCCAAAAAGAAATTTGTCCAGCTGGGCAGATATACGAACTTAATCCACTCAATGTATAGGCAGCCATAATTGCTTTTCCATCTAAGGTGAGAGCCATTGCATAGTAACCACGCCCCTTTGCTCTCGCTGTCTGAATTACTTGCTTGTTGCCACCAAGCCAATCATACTGAGAAACCTTTAACTTAAAAAGTCCAGTACTTTGGTCGTAATAGTCAATTTGAGATTCGTTTAGCGGCTCACCTATTAGTGTCAACTTAGCTAAATCAATCTGACATCCACCGCCTTCGGCAATCTCTTTGCCCGGATCGGCGATATAGATGGCAAAGCCTCTTGAAGCGTCTGTTGAAACCACTTCTGCTGAGGTTTCGGGATCGGTAATGGTGTTGTCAGTACAAGATGAGAGTCCCACAATTATTCCGAACAGAATGACAATACTGGCTAGATACTTCATAAATGTCGATTTTCAGGTTTTTAAATTATGAGCCTATTGATGATCCAGATTCGGAAGATTTGGTTGTAAGGTAGATTCAAAAATATTTAATTTCTTCTTCAAATCACTGACCTCTTCCAAAGAAGTTCCAATTGAACACACAAACTGAGGACCTTCTTTTAACGGCCAAAGATTGGCTCTAAGCGAGCTGTACCTTTTCAACGCGGTAGGCGTCAAGGTAATTTCAGCGAGGTACTTCTCCTGAAATCCTACTTTACTCTCCTTGATAACAATACTTGCTACCTCCCGGTCTTGGACCATCTTTCGCAAACGGGTGCTACTAATTTCGCGGGTTTGATTAGGAGAGATAATAATTGAAAAGCCGATTGCCAGACAAAAGGCAACTAGCCATCTCTGTATTTACTGATTAGGTTTTTCATAGGTCAAAAAAATTGAATCTTATAACTTTTCAGACGCTTTGTAGTTGCGGCGTAGGTACCTGCAAATAGGTAATTAGGTCTGTCAACTCAGCAATGGGTTTAGAATCTTGTAGATAGTGAGCTAAATCCCTGGGAACCGGAAATTCTTCTCCCTAACTCAGCTAACCCTTCCAAATGCATTTCCAAGGCCTCCTGCATATTTTTGAGAGTAGCTTCCACAGTTTTACCCGTAGCCACACAGCCCAAAACATCGGGCGAGTAAGCCGCATAATTGTTCTTCGCTTTTTGGACGACTACCAAATACTTCTCCATAATTATTTTAAGCCTGCTTATCCTAAAAAATACTTTATTGATAGGTGAATAAAGTCATAAACTTTGTAGTTTGCAATTATGAGCGCAAAATACAAACCATCAGATTATGAAGTGCTTCGCCGCCGCTGTGTCGAGTTGAAGGAAGTGGGCTGTAAGCAGAAGGACATCGCCTCAGCCCTGGGTCTTACCGAGGGATGGGTGAGCCAGACCCTGAAGAAGTACCGCGAGCAGGGGCCGGACGGCCTTCTGGCCCGCAAGCCCACTGGCTCGCCCCCCAAGATAACGGCGCAGGAGTTGTCGCAATTGGTCGAGGAACTGAACCTGGGCGCGGTCAGTCACGGCTTCCCGGGCCACGTCTGGACGCGTGGCCGCGTCAATGTTGTGATCGGCAGGCTCTTTGGCGTCAGTTACGACCCGACGCAGGTGGGGCGGCTGTTGAAAAAGGCGGGGTGGAGTTTACAAAAGCCCGCCAAAAAGGCCCGCCAGCAAAACGCAGGGAAGGTTCAGCAGTGGCGTGAGGAAACGGTGCCGGATTTAAAAAAAAGCTGAGGATGAAAATCGTGTAATCGTATATGTCGATGAATCAGGGTTCTACCTGCTACCCTTCCTTAGTCGCACTTGGGCGCCGAAAGGCCAGACTCCCATTATCGAGGAGAAAGCAGGCAGGGATCACCTGAGTCTGATCGCCGCGATGGCCCCCAACGGACGGCTGTACGTCGGCGGGCAAAACAAGGCTTACAACGGCGAAGGGGTGGTCAGCTTTCTGGAGTACCTGTGCCGCAAATACCGTCGCAAGAATCTGATAGTCGTCTGGGACGGCGCGACAATCCACCGCTGCCAGCAGGTCAAGGACTTCCTGGCGCGCAAGAAGGGCAGGGTCCACCTGGTCGCCTTGCCAGGATACAGCCCCGAACTAAACCCCGTCGAGCTACTATGGAGCCAATTGAAAAGAGACCTGAAAAATCGAGTATTCCTCAGTCTGGAGGATCTGGCTGAGGTGTTGATAGAAAAACTCGAAGAGTTCAGGAAAGACACGAAACTGATCATCTCATTCTTCCACAAGAAGGAGGTGGCTTTCTTTACAGGTTAATTCACCTATCAATAAAGCCCAAAATAAACTACCCAAGCAATAAAAAATAGCTGCAGCGGAACGCGAAACCACAGGTAACTCACCCCCGGACCTTCGTTGGTACCTTTCTGGTAATCCACGCTTTTCAGGGCGGAATAGATATTGGCGGGTAAAATCAATACGAAGAATACAATTAGAAGAATAGCCGTAATTACCCGCAAAGAGTAAATCATAAGCCCCACCGCAGCGGCAGCTTCGATAACCCCGGTTAGATACACCACTTCCTTCTTAAAGGGCACGAAGTCAGGCAGCATCAGGATCATGCCTTTAGTAAAAGCGAAATGGCCGATGGCGGTGAATAGTAGCATCGCCGCCATGCCGATGTTTCCGGCTAATAGGTGATCCCAGTCGCCAAAAATCAATTTTAAGCCGAGCAATGAAATAAGAAAGGCGGCGATGAGGACAATGAGTGGTTTCATGCCAATTAATTAATCGGATCACCCCTTAAAACCCTGAACCGCTTCCGCGCATCGGCTACGAAAATACTGCCGGGGTACTTTTCTAATAGCTCCTGGTATACCTTCATCGCTTCTTCCTTGTTGTTGAGTTTTTCCTGGAAGAGCTTCCCCATCGTATAGAGCGCGTCGTCGCCCAGGATATCGTAGCCGAATTTCTCGTAGATGATTTTCAGGTCGTCCAGCGCCTGTTGGTTGCTGTCGAGTTTCATGTACGTACGGGCTTTAAGCCACAGAATTTCGTCGGCCAGGCTGTGGTCTTTGTATTTTACCGACAAGCTTTTCAGTGAGTCGATGGCTTCCGAGCGCTTGTTTTGGAAGAGCAGTAGCTCGACGTTGGAGTAGTCGCGCATGGCGGTCTCGGAGGTATCCAGTCCGGTATTGTCCATGATGAGCAGACTGAGGTCGTTGGCGTCGTTGGCGATTTCGCGGGTCGTGGCGCGTTTCAGGATGTCGAGTACTTCCTTGGATAGCTCGAAATCGCCTTTGTAGTAGTGCAGCTTGGCGTTGCGGAGTTTGGCTTCGTAGCCGAGCATATCGTCCCTCTGGGATTTCTCTACCTGGGAGTACAGCAGCGTCGCTTCCCAGGGCTCACCTACTAGGAGGTAAATATCGCCGAGGTCGAGCTTGCACTTGTCTACAAATTCCTTTTCTGTTTTCCCGGCCTCAATGGCCTTGTTCAGGATCGCGATGGCCTTGTCCTTCTCGTCAAGGTAAAAGGCGTGGAGGATCGACATGTTGCGCAGCGCTTCGAGCGTGCGGGGGTTGATGCCGAGCTCGGCAATCAGCTTTTCGTATTCTCCAACTAATTTCTTGACCTCGTCCCGCTTGACGGGGTAGGTGTTTTTGACCTGCTCTTCACGGGAGTTGATGGCCATGCGCCGGGCGAACGGGTAGAGCTGGCCTTGTGGATATTCCTTCACGATGTACTCGAACATATCGGCGGCATTTTCGTAATCCTGGTTTTGCAGCGCCAGGTTGGCTAAGTCGAAAATGCGGGTACCGCTGTATTTGAAACGCTTGTCGAGCGCTCGCTCCTGAATGAACGCCTTGTAGAAATCTTTGCGCTGCACCTGGTACCATACCAGCAATTCGTTGTAGAATGCTTCGTTCGGATTTTTCTGGATTTTCTCGTAAAGTACTTTCTCGAGCAAAGCCTGTTCTTTTTCGGCTTTGATAAAATCCTGCAACATGTTTTGCACGATCTCGGTATTGCGGAAAAGGATACCGTACGAAAGCAGCTCGGCGATCATCGCTTCGGGTTCGTTTAATTCGCGGTATACGCTTGCCATTTCGAGGCGGTAGAGGTTCTCGTTCTTGGCAACCTCCCGAGCCCGCTGGAGCGTCCGCTGCGCCCATTCCGGCTTTTGTAGCTCCCGGAACTCCTCCGCCAGATCGCGATACAGATCCACGCGCGGCCCGAAAGCCTCGACCGCTTCCTCGAAACGCTTGTCGGCTTCGGCGGTTTTTCCTTGCGCTTCGGCCAACGTTCCCCAATTCACGAAGTACCAGGGCGCGGCGAGCTCTTCGCCCTTGACCTGCTTCTTGAAAAACTTATCGGCCTCGTCCCAAGCCTTGGTTTTGATCAGGCAGCTCGTGTAGTTTTTGAGCGCGCGCTTCTCGAACGATTTTTTCAAAACCCGTTCGTAGTAGGTGACCGCCTTCTCGCAATCCTCCTTTTTGAAATACTCCTCAGCCAACTGCTCATCCGACTGCGCCTGTACCTGACACGCACCGCCCAGCAGCACACCCAACGTTATCCACTGAATAGCCCTCTTCATTAATTATATAAATATTAAATTTTTATTATTAAAATTAAATTAGGCCTGTGGATATGTGCACAAGAATGTTATCCACGCCCTATCCACTTCAGCACTACCGGCCTCTGTGTACAAGTTAAGCATTTATCCACCTATTTATCGCGCTTGTCCACAACTAAGCGGCTGTTTCTCAAATAACCTTTCTTTTTTCCACAAAACGCTGTGAATTGTGGAGGGATAACATTGAGGCCGTTATACACAAGTACTGGAGTGGATCAACAGCCTGTTAACTCCAAACTAGCCCACAGGTTTTCCACTTCGGGTATTCAGCCTCAATCTTTTCCACATAAACCCGATGTTTTCCACAGGCTTTCCCACACTAATCAGGCCATTGTCAACATAGGCAGGTCGTTTTCCACAGGGTTATGCACATAAAACGCGATTTTGCTCAAAACTAATCAGTGGTTTCGGAGGGTATGGTGAAATTGTAGTCATCAAACTCGAAGTTGGCTTTGACTGTCACCGGATCGGGAAAATAGAAAATGCGTTCGGGCTGTCGCCCGTCGCGGTAGATGCCGGGGTCCCAGCGGCGGTTGTTGTTGCGGTCTACAATCACACGAAGTTGGTACTTGCCCGGTGGTACTTCTATGAATGAAAAGCGCGGTGTAAAAGCCTGCCGCACGACCTTGAACTCTTCGTTGATTAACTCTACGATAAAATGGGTACCTGAGTCGGCCGTGATCCTGCCCCGGAGTACCCCGTAGTCTTCTTCTTTTAACGTCGGATACTTCAGCGTCACGGCGGGTAGCGAGTCGCCTTCTATACTAATGATCGCGCCCTTACCTATAATCCATTTGATCGTGTCACGCGCCACTACCCTACCCTCGATCGAGAGCTGAGTGCGGTAGCGATTCCATTGCTGCTTGAAAGCATTGAGCGGTTGCCTGGTCAGGCTATCGTTTTGGAGTGTAATCAGGGCGGTGTCCAGTGTTGCGATGGGTTTGCTGAAGTACCAAGTGTACCTGAAATCACGGGATAAGGGTTGTCCCCGACTGGGTGACGTTCGGAGCGTGAGCGGGTCGAACTGCCTCTCTTTACTGCGTTGCGTCAAAAAGGAAATTTTCTGTTCCTGCACCACCTCCTGTCCCACCGAGTCTATGGCCGTGACGATGGCTAGGGTAGAGTCGGCGGTGCTGTTGCCCTTGAAGAATTTGAGTTGCGTAGCGCTTTCCAGGAAATAGGAAAGCGAGTCATTGTTTGGAAAGCGGACGCTGATGCTATCGACGCCTTTATTGAAGATCAGTGTGTAGTCGTTAACCTTGGGCGAGGTACGCTGTACCCTCGGTACCGTTATATCCGACAAGTAGAGGTTAAGATTGTAGGTGATCGAGTCCGCCCCTACCCTGATGGCCGAGTCGAGGAAGGCGATGCGTTCGTCTTTGGTATTGTAAAGTTGATTGCGGTTTTTATCGTCGGTCGCGATGAGCCGGTAGTCGTCTATCTGTACGTTTTCGATGGCGAAAGTACCGCTGCTATCCGTGCGGGAGAAGTAGTAGGGTTTTTGCTTTTCAGGATTAAGCGTATCACGCAATTCGTATAATCCGACGAGCGCATCGAAAACCGGTTTGTTGGCACGAAGATCCGTTACTCTGCCATATACTCGACCTGAGTCAATGGTGGCTCCGGTGCTAAAAACGAGTTTAAGATTTTGGGCAGGATTACGCTCCGCGAAGTCCTTGATTCCATCTCCGAAGTTGAGCGTAAAAGTGGTACTGTCCGCGAAGTTTTTTTTGAAATCAAGAATGATGGCGTTGCCTTTTGGTTTGGCCGTATAAGGATTATCCGTTTCAGGTGTGATGATCAACTTCTGCTGAATGTTGTCGACGACGACGTACTCATCGAATACCAATACGATCTCTTTACCCTTGAAGTTTCGAGTCTTGTTGACCGGGCTGCTTTGTAACAATGTCGGCGCAACAGTGTCTTTCTCACCGCCAGTGGGGGCTACTTGTTGAGCACAACGGGTAAGGGTGGCGATGGTAAGAAAGAGCAATGAATACTTCTTCATAAACCGAGGTAGTTGGGAGTGGTGCAAGATAATGTGGATGGTTTTGTCAAGGACAAAGAAAAACCCTCACTACCAACGCGCGGTACTGAGGGTTTTGTATGAAGATACTTTGGCTACACTTTGCTGAGTACGTAGATAAGACTAGATGTATTTGGATCTTTGGTACTATCCCTCCAACTCTGCCAATTAGAGGTGGTGCCTTCCCAGATGCTCTTCAACATATCCGTTTTCCCCTGTTCGTAGCGGGTGCTCAACATCCCGACATAATAGGAATCAAACCACATTGGTCGTATTTCTTCTACCTTGAAGTTATGTTTTTCGGCGAGTTGTCGCATGGCCTTTTTGGAAAAGTGATAGAGATGGCGAGGCACATCGTAAGCCGCCCAGTTTTGTTTGTATTTCCTGGCGTCTGCTGACTCGGGATTGGGTACTGCTATGAACAACTTTCCTTCAGTGCCAAGATGGTTATGAATCCAAGCCATGGTTTCGTTGAGGCGGTGGACATGTTCCAGTACATGCCACATAGTAATAGCGTGGTATCTTTTGTTATCAAAGAATGGATCTTCTATCGTTTCATAGATGTCGTCCCCTACCCTGCTGCGGCCTACGGTTCGAGCCTGGGTGTCGGGTTCGGTACCTGCTACCTGCCATCCTGCCACCTGAGCTTTTGACAAAAAGAATCCAGCACCGCTGCCTACATCCAGCAATTCTCCTTTATTACCAATCGATTTTTCCAGTAGTTTTATCTTCTGTTGCGTAGTGAAGTCGCGTACCTTACTGTAAAGCGTACTCATCAAATCCTTTCCGTCATCGTGGTGAGAAATGTACTCGCTAGACTCGTAATATGTTCCAATGGCGTCGGCGGGAGGACGGGGATTAGTGTAAAGGAATCCGCATCCATCGCACTTCACAATCGTGAAATCAGCTTTGGAAACTGTATGATCCTTCACCTGAATATAGGGCGAACGCTCGGTTGCTTCGCAGATCGGACATTGTTTTAGTATCTCGACGGTCATCGATTATCTGCCTAGGTGAATCATCAAAACAGAAATATCCGAAGGGCTTACCCCACTGATGCGCGAGGCTTGACCGATGGTTTGAGGCCTAGCTTTTTTGAGTTTTTCCCTACCCTCAAAAGAAAGCGCCTGCACACCATCGTAATTAAAGTTGGTCACGATACCCAAGTCTTCCATCTTGGTCATCTTTTCTACCATCAATCTTTCTTTCTCGATGTAGCTGTCGTACTTAACGTGAATCTCTGTTTGCTCGATAGCGTCAGTTGTAAATTTGTTCATCCATTCTGAAATGCGCGGATTCATTTCTTTGATTTCTTTCATCGTTATCTGAGGTCTTTTCAGGAGTTGGTACAAAGTTGTCTTGTCTCTGATTTGTGAGGTATGGTAGGTTTCTAGATGCGAGTTTATGTCCTCCGGCAGAACCTTCACTTGCATCAATTCCTGGATCAACTCATCCGTTTCCGCGATTTTCCTTCTCACATTTTCCAGCCTTCGCGCGTCGGCTAGTCCTGCGGCGTAGCTTTTTTCAGTGAGTCTTATGTCGGCATTGTCCTGTCGGAGAAGCGTACGGTACTCGGCTCGCGAAGTGAACATACGGTAGGGTTCTTCGGTACCTTTATTGATCAGGTCGTCGATCAGTACTCCTATGTACGCTTCCGACCTTTTTAAAATGAATGGCTTTTGCTCATTGATTTTCAGGTGCGCATTCATGCCTGCCATCAGTCCCTGACAAGCGGCTTCCTCATAACCCGTGGTACCGTTGATCTGTCCAGCGAAGTAGAGATTCTCGATTAAATGCGTTTCAAGCGTCAATTTCAATTGTGTAGGTGGGAAGTAATCGTACTCAATGGCGTAGCCAGGACGAAACATCTTGACATTTTCAAAACCTTCGATTTTACGAAGCGCTTTCAACTGAATATCTTCAGGTAAAGAAGTCGAGAAACCATTCACGTACACCTCGACTGTATTCCATCCCTCCGGTTCCACGAAAATCTGATGACGGTCTTTATCCGCAAAACGGTTGATTTTATCCTCTACCGATGGACAATATCGTGGGCCCAGACCTTTGATACGTCCCGAAAACATGGGCGATTTATCAAAGCCCGTTCTAAGGATATCGTGAACCTCCTGATTGGTGTAAGTGATCCAGCAGCTTCTTTGTTTTGCTAAGCTCGGTGTATCGGTATAAGAAAACTTGCCCGGCTCCTCGTCGCCGGGTTGCTCCTCCATAAATATATAGTTGAGCGTACGGCCATCGACGCGCGGGGGCGTACCCGTTTTCATTCGTCCCGATTCAAAACCGAGTGTTTCCAATTGTTCGGTAATGCCAGTGGCCGACCGTTCGCCAGTGCGACCACCCCCAAAGTTCTTTTCTCCAATATGAATCAAACCGTTGAGGAAAGTACCATTGGTTAGCACCACGGATTTGGCTTCGATTTCAATGCCTAAATTGGTCTTCACGCCAACTACCCGTTTGTCTTTTATAAGCAAACCGACGACCATGTCCTGCCAAAAATCCACGTTGGGTGTGTCCTCTAATGTTTGGCGCCAATCGTTTGCAAACATCTGGCGGTCGCTTTGGCAACGAGGACTCCACATGGCTGGACCTTTCGATCGGTTCAGCATTCGAAATTGAATCATGGTACGATCGCTGATTTTGCCGGACTGACCACCAAGGGCATCCACCTCGCGCACGATTTGCCCTTTGGCTACTCCACCCATTGCCGGGTTGCACGACATCTGAGCGATGGTATGCATATTCATCGTTATCAGCAAAACTTTCGAACCCATATTGGCGGCGGCAGCGGCGGCCTCACAGCCTGCGTGTCCTGCGCCCACTACAATTACATCGTATTCCGAAAACATTTCGATCAATTAAAAAAGTCTCGACAAAATCGCCGAGACTTGAAATTTTTGTGAAAATTCGCAAAGTGTTCCACGTGGAAATTTTATTGATACTTATAGTTTTTCAGATAGAAATCTTCTTTATCTCTGATTTTGACTTTTAGTACCTCATCTTCGTCACTGAACCCCACCAAGTGCAAGACGCCATGCACGATGACGCGACGAAGCTCCTCGTCAAATTTTACATCAGCAGTTTCAGCATTTTCCTTCACACGATCCGTACTGATATAAATCTCACCTTCGACTTGCTTTTCCTCATCACTCGTATCGAACGTTATGATATCGGTGTAATAGTCATGTTGCAAATGCTCGCGGTTCATGTTGAGCAGGTACTCATCCGAACAAAAAATGTAGTTAAGCTGGTTCAAAGTGAAGTCTTCGTTTTCTATAACGAACTTCAACCAGCGCTTAGCTTTAGTTGGATTGGGAAGCGTATATTCAACATCTTCCGCAAAAAATTGGATCATTGTCTTCAAAATGAGCGATATTTTAGTGTGTATGGGCTTACTTAGTATAGACACCGTGGAGCTATTGCTGACCGCCGTTGCGCGTACCAGAGTCGATGTATATACAAATATATAATCTTAAGATACTTTTAAAAAAGAAAAATCACTTAATTCGTTAAAAACCAGGTGGATTTATTAGCAAGTGGTCGAACAGAGTCATTTTTCAGACTGGTATTTCCTAAAATACGAGTCTACTTCACGTTTATAGAAGGGCGAAAAGCTTGGTGGGGTAGAGCGGAGTAATTCGGTCTGCTTTTCCTTTACTTTAATATATTGTTCAAATGCAGGCGGCGGGCGCCGAATTAACTCATTGGCAGTTTCACCTTTCCGCTTGTCGTCTTCTCCCTGCTCCCGCATTGCTTTTTCCGACTCCAATAGACGAGTTACTATATCCTGGTTCCGTTTCATCAACTCAGGGTTGACTCGTTTATTAACCAGGTCAGTTTCATTTTGGTCCATCTTCTCAATAAGTTCCTTCAATTGGTTACCAAACTGTTGTCCAGCTTTGGTCCCTTTGCTCTCCTCCAACAATTCCTGAATCATCTTCCGAATCATAGACTGCTCGGCCGCCATGCGGGCCAACTGCTCCGACATGCCTTGCTGTCCTTGACCTCCCTGTTGTCCTTTACCCATTTTCTGGATCTGCTGATTCAACTGCTGTTGTTTCTCACCGGCTCCCGGAGACTTCCCTTTACCCTTCTCTTTTCCTTTACCGCTACCAGGCATCGCCATCGCCATCGCCATTTGTTGTTGCATCTGCCGAAAGACGTCACTTAACATAAGCGCAAGGTTGTTCATAGAAGTCATTGCAAATTGCTGCTTTGAAGTAGCTACGTTGATACGACGGTCTTTGATGTTCGTCACACTCTCATCCATGTACAATTTCATGTCGTTGAGTTCACGCGTGATAAAAGATTGAATCTGAACGACCCGATTGGCAAGTGCGTATAGACTATCCTCTACGATCTGGGCATCGTCTTGCAACTTCAATTGTTGTTGTCCAAACGTAACAAAGCGAGGATCTTGCAGGTTGACACCCTTGAAATCTTTCATCAGTTTTTCCTGATCGAAAGAAAGCGTGATTAGGTTTTCGAGTATATCACGTAGGGCGTCTATGTCCTCCTCCATCTGTTGCATTTCGGCGCTTTCCATAGAAGCCGACATAGCTGATGACATTTTCCGCATCGACTTAGAGGCCTTTCTGCTGCGATTCAGAAGCATCGGAATTTTTCTGCTGGTCAAGTTCCTTTCTTGCTCTGTTCCATCTGCTCGTCAGCACTTTTCTCCTCGTCCTGCTGCGTGTCAGGCTGTTCGTCGATTTCCTCCCCCATCTTCTCCACTTCGTCCAATCCTCTTTCGTATCTTTAAACTCTTCCTGAATCTTTTCCTGCTCTTTCTTCAATTCTTCGTTTTTGGCTTTCTTATCCTCCGCGTTGTTGTTCTTTTCATTCTCCCTAGACTTCTCCGCCAACTTATCCTCTTTGTCAGCTAACTCCTCCAAGTCCTTAATCGTCTCCTCCATTTTCTGCTCCATTTGCATTTTTTTGAAAAGATTCAACGTGCGCTCCAATTCTTTTTCAAGGTTATTTTCCTTGTTCCTCAAGTTTTTCGAGCATCTTGCTCATGCGCTCACTATCCTTCTTCTCCAACAGCTTTTCAAGTTCCTTGTATAGTTTACTGGTTTCATCATTCATCAGGTCGTCCATCAACTTCTGCAGCTGGTCCAGCTTTTTTTGAGTCTCTTCGTTCTGCTGTTTAAACTGATTGGACTTCTCGTTGGTCGCTTTGTTTTGGTCCTGGATCGAGCGGATCTCTTCCATAAGCGATTCCCGCTTTTTAAGTATATCCTCCACCTGCTTACGTTCCTGAAAGTCGAGCTCCTTATTTGTTTTTAGTTTTTTATCAAGATTTTCGAGATCACGCTCCAGGCTCTTGGCCTTCTTGAGCGCATCCTCCATTTCTTTCTGGGTTTCCTTCGCTGACTTATCCACCGCTTCCTGCAACTTCTGTTTGCTGGGTACCGCAAAATTGATCGTCCGTGAGCGGGCACTCTTCGGACCGTTTACGCCATCGTTGTCCCATACCTGAGCGTAGTACTCGATCTTATCGCCAGGCGCCAGTTTGAGACTATCGACGTACCACTGAAAGTAGAAGCTTTGCGTATTGGTCGTCTTGTTAAAAGGAATAGCGATACTCCTTTGATCAGGCTTTTTGTCTTCCGGCTGCTCATCGCGGCGTACTGAGTAAAATAGTTTGAGTTGCGTAAATCCATAATCGTCGCTTATCGAGCCGCCCAGAACAAGGTAGTTGAAGAGCGTCGTATCCTGGAAGTTTTCAAGATTGAGTACCGGGTGCTTGTCAGGAATGACATTGATGTAATAGCCTATCTTCTCCGAATCAGGCGTCTCGTCGTTCTGCAACATTACCTGGTATTGGGTGGAACGGCGTACCGATTTACGATACTGAAACCACTTATCGTCACGGTTCTGAGCCTTATATAGGAGCGAGTCGTTTTCAAATTTTAGGCCCAGTGACTTGGTCGCTGATGTGTTAAAGTTCCACTCCACGGTCGTTCCCTCAGGCACCGTCAGATTACCCACGTTGGCCAAGCTTTCGGCGGGTTTATTAAGGTAGGCCGGATAGCGCAGGTTGACATCGAAGGCCAGCAGACTCGGCCGCTCAATTACCTTCAAGCTATAATCGTCAGAGGCAAAACCAGCGGCGTCGAAAGAAAATGTCACATCGCGCTGTACATTCTTAAAGGTATAGGCAAAGGTTCGGTCGCCTTGCTGTTCCAGCTTGAAGCGCGTGCCGTTTTGAACCATATACACCGCATTGGGCAGTGCCTCTCCTTCCAGGGTAAGATCGAGAACGAAATCTTCGTTTCGGAAGGCTTTCAGCACTTTATTTTCAACCTTGAAAGTGAAGGGTGCGTAGGTATAATTCTTCTGAAAATGAATGATCCGATCAGAACTGGATGTGAAGAAGCCAGGATTGAAAAGCAGAATCACGGCAATAGCTGCCAACGGATAGATAGCGTACTTGAGATACTGCTTGTTTTCCTGAAACCGGATGGCATCGGCAAAACGGACTACCAGCAATTGACCGGATTTCTGTTGGATACTGGCCTCGATCAAGTCAGTCTGCTGCCCGCTGAGGGATTGAAGTTGTAGCGTGTTAAGTAGCTTGTCGCCGATGTCAGGGAAGTACTGACCGATCTGGGAAGCGGCCGCTTCGTTTGAAATAGGCTGTTTTAAGCCGTACAGACTGACCAGTGGCTGCACGACCCATTGGTAAAGTGAGAACAGCAATACAGCCAGAAAACCGAAGAACAAAGTACCTCGGATCCCCGAGCTAAACCGACCAAAGTACTCGATCGTATTAAATGCCAAAAAAACGCTCAGCAGCAGAGCCGCCGAGAAAATGATCCCTTTGAGCAGGCGATTTTGGTAGTATTTTTGGCGGTACTCCTGAATTCTCAGGAGCAGAGTGCTGGCCGAAGCAGTAGAAGCTGCCATATAGTGTTGACGTTAAAGGTTCTTGGTTTAGGAACGCCGCAATTATCGTGCAGGATTATGCACGGAGCGTTTAGCTACAATATATAAGAAAAATAGCAGAAGCAACAGAAAATTTTGTTTCTGTTGCCTACTGCCTTAAACTCGATACGTAGGGTATTTGTTAAACGCCGATTTCGGAGGTATTATTGGTTTTTATCGAACCAATGAAATCGAAGATGTCAGCGTCAAGGTCCTCGCTGTCTTGCAATACGCGGATGAATGCGCTGCCGATAATGGCCCCGCTGGCGTAGCGGCAGGCCTTCTCGAAAGTACTGTTGTCTTTAATGCCAAAGCCGATCAGCCGCGGATTTCGTAGCTTCATAGCGTCGATGCGGTCAAAGTAGGCTTCCATGTTACCACTTACGCCCGCTTGGGAGCCCGTCACGCTGGCCGAGGAAACAGTATATATAAATCCTGAGCTTACTTCGTCGATCTGGCGGATACGTACTTCAGATGTCTGGGGGGTGACTAAAAAAATGTTCAACAAGCCATATCTTTCAAAAATGCCCCGGTACTCATTCAGATAGACATCCATAGGCATATCGGGCAGGATGAGTCCGTCGACGCCTACCTCGGCGCAACGCTGACAAAATCTTTCCACGCCAAACTGCATTACCGGATTGAGGTACCCCATTAACAACACAGGTACCGTAATCCCTTTCTGACGCATTCCATCCAACTGCCCGAAGAGTAACTGCACATTCATGCCGTTTTCGAGCGCTTGCTGGTTGCTGAGTTGGATCGTTTCGCCGTCGGCTACCGGGTCCGAGTAAGGCATACCGATTTCGACCAGGTCCACACCGGATTTTTCCAAAGCCTGCAACACCCTTCGCGTGTCGTCTAAGTGAGGGAAGCCCGCTGTGAAGTAGACATTGAGGTTGCCCGTCGGCTGTCGCGCAAAAAGTGCTTCGATTCGATTCATTGCTTCGCCCAGTAATCGATGACCAGTACTTTGTCCAAGTGTGGGCCGAGGGTGGCGCCAAATGCTTTGTGGTCGGGATGCGGCAGGTACACCGCGCGATCCTCCTCGCTGTCGAACGTGAGGAAGTAGCAGTGCGTGAATCCCTGGTTCAAGTTTTCTGGGCTATTGTTGAGTCCCCACTCAATCGATTGAATTTCTTTGATCTTGGAAGGCAAGGCCATGAAGGCATCCTCCACTTCCTTTACTTGCTCAGGCGTGGCGGAATCTTTGAATTTAAACAAAACGACGTGTCGTAGCATCTCTTTGGAAGTGGTAGTCTCGGTGAATTCGGATTCGGTTGTTGCAGCGTCGGCGTCGCTATTGGACTCCGCGCTCTGGCAAGAAGTAAAAGCTACCGCACCAAGGAACAAAAAACCGGTAGTGAACGATAAAAATGTCTTTTTCATAAGAACAGGGTTTAGGTTGGTGATGCTTTGAAAGGTATCGTAAATGGCATCCATTGCAGCGGGAATCCCGTGTCTCTGACCAAAAAGTACTATCCTACCAAGTGCCAGAGGCATGATCGAATGGGTAGCCGCGCGGCGGACCGTCCCGGATTTTAATCCGGGGACGAACAGACCTGATATGCTAGCAACAGTGCCAGGGGCACGAACGATAAATCAGCCGGAGCAATTGATACACTCGTCGCCCTGATCGAATTTTTGCCGATCGAATTGGCCGAGTTTTTCTTTCAAATTCAAGATTTCGTCTTCAATGTCGCAACGCTCGAACAGCGAAAGCTCGGGCGAGTCTTTCTTGCCTTCCAACGATTGCAAATGCAGACGCAGGTCGAACACTTCGGGTAAAGTCAGTGGAGCCATGCTTTTTTTAGTTATGAGTTATGGGTGATGAATTTTTGGGAAGGCTGATTGCCTTTACAGGTACTTCATGTAGGTGCTAAGATCTTTGTCTCCGCGACCGGATAGGTTGACCACTACGATGTCGTCTTTGCCCGCGCCAATACGATCGAGTACCGCTATGGCGTGAGAAGTTTCGAGCGCAGGAATAATGCCTTCGATGCGGGCTAATTCGAAGGAGGCTTGTACAGCATCGTCGTCAGTTGCCGACAGGAACTTAGCCCGGCCGGTTTGGAACAAGTGCGCGTGAACGGGGCCAATGCCGGGATAGTCCAGCCCGGCTGAGAGCGAGTAAGGTTCTACTACCTGTCCGTCTTCGGTTTGCATCAAAATCGTCCGGCTGCCGTGCAGTACGCCGGGCTTGCCGAGCGCCGTGGTGGCCGCCGAATGGCCGGAATCTACCCCCTGTCCTGCCGCTTCCACGGCAATGAGCTGGACGGAAGGTTCGTCGAGGTAATGATAAAAAGCGCCGGCGGCATTGCTCCCCCCGCCCACGCAAGCTACCACGTAGTCAGGATTCACGCTACCGGTTTGGTCCAACAGTTGCGTCTTCATTTCCGCCGATATGACGGACTGAAAGCGCGTGACCATATCGGGGTACGGGTGCGGACCCACCACCGAGCCAATGATATAATGCGTATCGGTCGGATTATTGATCCAATGGCGCATCGCCTCATTGGTGGCGTCTTTCAGCGTTTGGGAGCCGCAGGTAGCGGACCTTACCTCGGCGCCCAGCATCTTCATGCGGGCCACATTGGGCGCCTGCCGCTCGATGTCCAGCGCGCCCATGTACACAATGCACTCGATGCCTTTGAGCGCGCAGACGGTCGCCGTAGCTACCCCGTGCTGCCCCGCGCCAGTCTCGGCCACAATGCGTTTTTTGCCCAGCCGTTGCGCCAGCAGAATCTGCCCGATGGTATTGTTGATTTTGTGCGCTCCCGTATGACAAAGGTCTTCCCGCTTGAGGTATACCGTGGTGCCAACTTTCTCGGACAAGCGCTTGGCCAGGTACAGCGGCGTTGGCCGGCCGACGTAATTGCGTAGCAAATCGTCAAACTCTTCCTGAAAATCAGGCCGGGCCGTAATTTCCAGGTAGCTGTTCCGTAGCTCCTCGACATTCGGGTGCAGCATCTCGGGCACGAAGGCTCCGCCAAATTGTCCGTAGTAGCCGTTTCTATCGACTTGATACGATATTTTTTCTTCCAGTACTTCCATATCAGATTTCCAGTTCTTCCTCTTTTCTTACTCTGATTTTGTCGAGGAGCAGCTCAATTTTCTCTAAATCCTTCACACCCGGCTCGGTCTCGAACTTGCTATTGATATCGATGCCATACACACGTACCGATTGGGCTAATTCGAGCAGTTGATCGATATTGTCATTACTAATGCCCCCGCTGAGCAAGAACGGTTTATCGTGATCGTAGTCACGCAAAATGTCCCAATCGAAAGCCACGCCATTACCCCCCAGCAATGGACCCTTGGTGTCAAACAAAAATAGGTCACAAAAAGGTTTGTAGTTATTCAACATCGCAAAATTAAAGCTATTGTCGACCGCGAACGATTTGATGATGTTGATGCCTTTAAGGCGCAGAATCCGGCAAAAATCCGGCATTTCGTTGCCATGCAGTTGTACGTATTGCAAATCGTATTTTTTGACCGTATTGATAATGTAGTCGGGTGAGGCGTTGACGAATACGCCAACTTTCTTAATTTCGGAGGAAATGGAGGCAGTAATTTCTTCGCTAAAATTCGCACCTACGAAGCGCGGAGATTTTTCATAAAATATAAATCCGATAAAATCGGGCTTTAAGAGCAACGAGATCTTGAATATTGGAGGATTCACACATGCCGCATACTTTCAACTTCATACGATCTGGGTTTTGTGGTTGATTATTTCTAAAAGGTCCTTTTGCAGCTTTTCTAATGCTGCCGCCGGATCGGGCTCCTTCATGAACGTCTCCCCGATCAGAAAACCCTGGTATCCTGCCTCGGCTAACTGCACGATCGTAGCGGCATCACGCAAGCCACTTTCCGAGATTTTGACGAAACGGTCGGGGATCAAATTCGCTAATTCCAGGGAAGTATCGACGGATGTAGAAAAGGTCTTGAGGTTACGATTGTTCACACCTACGATGTCGATCTCGTCGCAAAGGCTTCGATTGAGTTCATCGGCGTCATGTACTTCGAGTAGTACTTCCAGATCGAGGTCGTGGGCTGTCCTGGCCAGGGACTGTACCTCCGAAGGCGTCAGGCAAGCGGCAATGAGTAGTACTACATCGGCCCCGAGTGCTTTGGCTTCGTAAAGCTGGTACGCATCGATCATGAAATCCTTGCGTAGCATCGGGGTACCTGGATTGGCCGCACGGGCCCGTTCGAAATCCGCTAAAACTCCCGCCAAAGAATTCCTGATCAGTCAGAACAGACAAGCCACTCGCCCCGGCGGCCACATAGCCCGCTGTGACGGCTTCCGGCGTTAACGTTTCCGTTGATAGTACCCTTAGAAGGCGATCTTCGCTTAAATTCCGAAATGATACCCGGCGTGCTGCTCCGGCGAAGTACTTCAGCCAATGAGAGCGTAGATCGCGAAAAAGGCGAATCTCGCGCAAAGTACGCTTTGCGATTTTACGGCTCTTGGCAGCAGTGACTTCACTACGCTTTTGGGCAACGATTTTATCTAAAATATTCATTCTATTCAAATCCTAATTGTTCCGGATACTTATCCAAGCGCTACCAGTTTTTGAAAACTTTGCAGTGCTTTTTTGCTCTCGATCGACTCTTGTGCTTTCGCAACGGCATCCATGAGCCCTAACGATGGATCAGCGGCTTGTAATGCGAGGGCCGCGTTGGCGATCACAGCTTGTTTTTGCGCCGAGGTAGCTTCGTCGTTCAGCACATTCATGAATATCTGAGCTGATTCCTCGACCGTTACGCCGCCCGACAGAGCTTCGGCGCGTACCGTGTCGAATCCCATTTGCGCGGGTACCAGCACTTGCTCCGCTTGGGCGGTGATGATCTTGAAAGGTCCCGTCAGCGACACTTCGTCGTAGCCGTCCAAGCCATGTACTACCATAAACTGCTTGTCGCTTTGCTGGTAAAGATAGGCATAAAGCCGAGCCAATTCAAGGCTGAACACCCCGGCAAGCTGCTTTTTGGGAAAGGACGGGTTAGTCATCGGCCCCAGCATATTAAAGAAAGTCTTTACGCCCAACTCACGCCGCACGGGTGCCACGTTCTTCATCGCGGGGTGAAACAGAGGTGCGTGCAGGAAGCAAACGCCTGTCTGTTCTATAGCTTTTTCAAGTGCGCCTTGCTCATTGCTGAACTTCACACCCAGGTACTCGAGTACCGTCGAGGAGCCACAGGTCGAGGACACGCCATGATTGCCATGCTTGGCCACGCGCTGTCCTGCCCCTGCCACCACGAAACACGAGAGCGTCGAGATATTGAAGGTATCCTTACCATCGCCGCCCGTCCCGCACACATCCATCGGATCGTAGCCCGCCAGATCTACCGAAAGACAAAGTTCCAGCATAGCGTCGCGAAATCCCTCCAACTCCGCCACCGTGATGCTCCGCATGGCGTAAATAGTCAGGAAAGCAGCAATCTGTGATGTATTATAATCGCCCTTGGCAATTCCGATCAGTACTTCTTTGGATTGCGCCTTGGAGAGTGCTTTATATTCAAAGAGGTGGTTGAGTATTTCCTTCATAAAATACAGTAAGTTGTTTTCGGTCAGTAGTTTACTTTAAACTCATAAACTCATAAACTCATAAACTCATAAACTCATAAACTCATAAACTCAGCCAGTTTTCCATCATCTCTCTCCCGTATTCTGTCAAAACTGACTCCGGGTGGAACTGCAATCCGCGCACATCGTAGGTTTTGTGAGAAAGCCCCATCACGCGTCCTTGCTCATCGACCGCCGTGATTTTCATCGTGTCGGGTACGGACTCGGGGACGACTGTCCAGGAGTGGTAGCGGCCCACGGTGAACTCTTGCGGGATACCTTTAAAGAGCCGCTCGTCGGGATCGGTCACGACGTTGCGATCGCCGATGCCGTGCAGCACGTCGGTCATGTTTTCCAGCGTACCGCCAAAGACTTCACCAATCCCCTGATGGCCCAGGCAAATACCCAAGATACTTTTCGAGGGCGCATACTCCCGCACGACGTCCTGCATGATCCCCGCCTCGGAAGGAATACCCGGACCAGGCGAAAGCAGGATCTTGTCGTAGTCGGCCACGGTTTCCAGCGTTATTTTATCATTTCTAACCACCTCTACTCTATCGTGCAACTCGCGCAAAATGTACACGAGATTGTAGGTAAAAGAGTCGTAATTATCAAGAACCAGGATTTTCATGTTATAGGTATTAGGTTATTAGGTTATTAGGTGTTAGGTCATTAGGTTCTTTTAAGGGCGTCTAAGTTATTAGGTGTGTAACGAAAAGCTAATACCTAACAACCTATTGCGCCACGGGGCGCCCCGCTAATAACCTAGTTAGATCGTTTCCGCCATCTCGATGGCGTTGCGCAAAGCGGCAAGTTTGTTATTAACCTCATTGAGCTCGCTCTCTACGTCAGATTTGGCTACCACGCCCATACCGGCCTGGTAGTACAGGCTGTTGTTTTTGCTGAGAAAAGTGCGGATCGCGATGGCGTGGTTGAAGTCGCCGTTGAAGTCCATAAAACCAATCGCGCCACCGTAGATACTCCGATTCGTGGTTTCAAGGCCGTTGATGATCGTCATGGCGTTATGCTTGGGCGCGCCAGAAAGCGTGCCAGCCGGAAAGGTATCCGCTACCAGTTGCAAGGGATTAGTACCCTCTTTCATGCGTCCTTCGACCTTGGACACCAAGTGAATGACGTGGGAGTAAAACTGTACCTCTTTGTATGTAACGACTTCTACATCGCTACAACTACGGCTCAAATCGTTACGGGCCAGATCGACCAGCATAACGTGTTCGGCGGTTTCCTTGGGGTCGTCGAGTAGTGCCTGAGCGGCTTCCGCGTCGGCGGCGTCGTCACCCGTGCGTTTGAAGGTACCCGCAATCGGATGAATCTCGGCTTGTCCGTCTCTTGATGAAAATCTGCTTTCTCCGGAGAAGAGCCGAAGATCTTGTAGTTACCGTAATCGAAATAAAAGAGATAAGGAGACGGATTGATCGAACGCAACGCACGGTAGACGTTGAACTCATCGCCCTGGAATTCGCGGCTAAACCGCCGTGACGGAACGATCTGAAACACATCGCCCCGGTGGCAGTGGTCGATACAAGTTCGGATCGTAGCGCGCATTTTCTCGTCAGTCACGTTAGAGGTTTCACTACTCGTCACCTTGAAGTCGTAAGTAGGGAAGTTGCGATTCTTGATCACGATTTCCATTTGCTCTAACCCGTCCTCTTGCTTTTCCTGACCGTAATCGTGCTCAAAAATGTACAACTCGTCTTTGTAATGATTGATCGCGATCACGTAGCGATATACCTGGTACATGATCTGGTCGATAGCCGTCTCGGGAGAAGCAGGTTTCATCTCGATATCCTCGAAAGTACGCTACCGAATCGTAGGTGATATGTCCGAACAGGCCATTGGTATTGAAAGGAAATTTGTTTTCTTCCGTAGAGAAGCGCTGGGCAAAATCCTGCAAAACTGAAATGGCTTCTTTCGGTGTAGTAAGGTGATTGATTCAGAAGTACCATCCGGGAAATGCTGCTCTACTTTTCCCTTGATTCAGGGCAAAAGACGCTATTGGATCACAACAAATGTAAGAGAAGGAATTCTCGTTGCCGTGGTAATCGGAACTTTCCAAGAGAAGCGTATTGACGAAGCGATCGCGTAATTTGAGATAAATCGAAACGGGGGTTAATGTATCGGCTAACAGTTTCTTGTAGCGAGTTTTTATGGGAAGACATCGTGGGCATAGTGTATTTGGAAGTATTAGTATGATTGATTGGTTCGGGTTTACAGTCGCTCTTGTAAGGGTTTATACAAAAAAAGCGGCTCGCCGTTCAGATGAACAGCGAGCCGCTTTTACGTTATATTGGATTCAATGACGCATAAAGGTTTTCCTATTCATCTCGGAGAGAAGAGGGCCACCACCATGTGTTATTTGTATTGTTGTTCTTCATTTTTGCTTTTGATGGCACAAAGATAGGTCAATCAAAACGGGTGAACCAAATAATTACTTGAAAAACTTTAACTAAAACACAAAAAAAGGTCTCCGAAATGTATCGGAGACCTTTTTTATAATGATTGTGGCGGCTACCTACTCTACCGGCTTTGACACAGGTACCATCGGCGGTGCGGGGCTTAACTTCTCTGTTCGGAATGGGAAGAGGTGACCACCCGCCCCATAGCCGCCATCAAGGCGGTCGGGACTACTTTCGTCCAGTTTCCTTGTTTTCTCGGGTCGGCTTCGGTCGCTTCGGGCACTTTGTACCTTTGTCGCTTTGTGCCTTTGCCCCTTCAAAAAGATAAGGTCATTAAACATGCGGGAGAAAGAAAGAGAAAGAAAGCGCGCGGGCGGCACGGCGCGCAAGCCCTCGGGCGATTAGTACCGCTCGGCTGAGCGTGTCTCCACGCGTGCACCTGCGGCCTATCGACGTCGTCGTCTACGACGGCCCTGTTTATCAGGGAGGACTCATCTCGGGGCCGGTTTCGCACTTAGATGCCTTCAGCGCTTATCCGCTCCCCACGTGGCTACCCGGCCGTGCCCCTGGCGGGACAACCGGCTCACCAGCGGTGGGTCCACCCCGGTCCTCTCGTACTAAGGGCAGCCCCCCTCAGTCCTCCTGCGCCCACCACAGATAGGGACCGAACTGTCTCACGACGTTCTGAACCCAGCTCGCGTGCCACTTTAATCGGCGAACAGCCGAACCCTTGGGACCTTCTCCAGCCCCAGGATGTGACGAGCCGACATCGAGGTGCCAAACCTCCCCGTCGATGTGAGCTCTTGGGGGAGATCAGCCTGTTATCCCCGGCGTACCTTTTATCCTTTGAGCGACGGCCCTTCCATGCGGGACCGCCGGATCACTATGCCCTGGTTTCCCACCTGCGCGACCCGTCGGTCTGGCAGTCAAGCCGGCTTGTGCCATTGCGCTCGTGGCACGGTTGCCGACCGTGCCGAGCCGACCTTTGGAAGCCTCCGTTACCCTTTCGGAGGCGACCACCCCAGTCAAACTGCCCGCCACGCGGGGTCCTTGCCTTAAAACAAGTTAGGGCCCAGGACAGCCAAGGGCGGTATTTCAAGGGCGGCTCCACGACGCCTGGCGACGCCGCTTCCCAGCCTCCCGCCTATCCTACACATGGCTGACCCGAGACCAGCGCGAAGCTGCAGTAAAGGTGCACGGGGTCTTTCCGTCCCGTGGCGGGTACGCGGCATCTTCACCGCGACTACAATTTCACCGAGCTCACGGCTGAGACAGTGCCCAGATCGTTACACCATTCGTGCAGGTCGGAACTTACCCGACAAGGAATTTCGCTACCTTAGGACCGTTATAGTTACGGCCGCCGTTTACCGGGGCTTCGGTTCAGCGCCTCGGACCTAAATCCTAACGCCCCCCCTTGACCTTCCGGCACCGGGCAGGTGTCAGGCCCTATACGTCGACTTGCGTCTTGGCAGAGCCCTGTGTTTTTGCTAAACAGTCGCCTGGGCCGTTTCTCTGCGGCCTCTCCTTGCGGAGTAGGCCCCCCTTCTCCCGAAGTTACAGGGTCAATTTGCCGAGTTCCTTAGCCGTGATTCACTCGAGCACCTTGGAATCCTCTTCCCGACCACCTGTGTCGGTTTGCGGTACGGGCCGCCACACGCTGGCGTTTCAAAGACTT
>CAWDMP010000002.1:0-2530000 GCA_963803495.1 uncultured Cytophagales bacterium | reverse complement strand
CGGGTCGTGGCCGTGGCGAAACCGCCCGCTGCAAAACCACGTGCGAAGGCCTCGGCTTCCAGCAAGAGTTGTTCCGAGTATGAGAACGAGACCTCAGGCATGTCAGGTTTGAGCAAATTCAGACTGACCAGCGCAGATTTGTCATTGTAGGTCTCCACACTGTTGAGGGCGATAATCTCGTTGGATCCAGCGGCTGGACCAGATTGGAAGAAGTATGGAATAC
Organism: uncultured Cytophagales bacterium; assembly: GCA_963803495.1. Classification (GTDB taxonomy): domain Bacteria; phylum Bacteroidota; class Bacteroidia; order Cytophagales; family Spirosomataceae; genus Persicitalea. The sequence continues at coordinate 2,529,777 of CAWDMP010000002.1, read as the reverse complement.
GCGGGTCATTGAGCGAAGTCAGAAGATTGTACACAATCTTCGAGGCATACCAATCGGTCTGAACCCCGCCCCGGAAAATAGCCGTAAACGAAAACCTCGGATTTCGCCGACCCGGCTGATCGAAGTACCTGAACTGCATAGCGTCGGCCGTCGAGGCGATCATGTTGTCGCCCGTTAGCATTTGGCCAATAGCTGCTGCCTTCGTTGGGTCAGCATCGACCATCGTGAACAGAATTCGAAGTTTGAGCGAGTTGGCGAACTTCCGCCATTTGGCCATATCGCCTCCGTAGTACAGGTCATTGGGGGCGGTGATTCCTTTACTCGCCGGGTCGATCTGACCGATAGCTTCGTCGAGCAGCGCCAGACAGCCGTTCAAAACATCGGCCTGCTTGTCGAATTTAGGCAAATCGACTGTTCCGGTTGCAGCCTCCGAAAAGGGAATGTCGCCCCATAGTAGCGAGGTTTGCGAATAAGCAAAAGCCTTCATGATCTTGCATTGGGCCACGGCATTCTTGTTGACGGGCTGCCGCTCTTCTGCCACTCTAATGGCGACATCGAGGTTTTTCAGCACGTCAGTGTAGGTACGGCCCCAGGCCGAGCGGACGCGGGTCTGATCATATTGGGCTTGTGATAACCCCCACCGACCGCCCGACGACCACATCTGACTCATCAGCGCGACGGGCCAGGTTAGCTCGGCTACCCGGAGTAACGAAAACTGAGTACTTGCCCCGGCAAAAAGCAGGGATGGGTCAACCGTTGTGGATCGGTTGGGGTCGATATTTAAGGTACTGTCTTTAAAGCAGCCCGTTGTGGTCAGCGTCAGCGCGAGTATGACAAAAAGTGCTTTTCTCATAATTTCTATTACGTTAATTTCTGGTACCCTGGAAAGGCTCGAAAAGTTGATGGATTAAAAAGTAAACCGAAGGTTGGCTCCGATGCTCCGGCTACTCGGAATACTGCCCCGTTCGAGCCCTTCGCCGATTAGCCCCGTGCCGAGGACATTTGCCTCGGGGTCAATGTGTGGTACATTGGAATGGATTATCCAGAGGTTACGGCCTTCCAGTCCTACCGACACACTTCCAAACGGTGTTCGGGTCAATAATGATTTCGGGAGTTGATAGGCCACCCGGACCTCACGCAGTTTGGTGTACGACCCATCGAAGGTATTGTTCTCGGGGCTGACGGAATTGTCCAGTTGGCTCCAGTACTGCTGCACACTGGCTACGGGAACGTCGTTGGGTCGAAAAGTCCCGTCAGTATTGCGAATCACGCCCGGGTCTACAAAAGGCGTACGGCCATCCACGGCGGTTTCAGCGGCTAACCCGCCCCCTCGCACGATGCTCACGGTTTGGGAGTTGATTACGCCTCCTTTTCGGGTATCGACCAAGAAGCTGAAATCAAGGCCCTTGTAAGAAAAACTGTTGCTAATTCCCATCGTCCAGTCAGGATAAATATTACCGAGCAGTTTGCGCGGACCGGGGGTCCGCAGCCCCGTAGTAGGATTGATGATGATGTTCCCGTCGGGATCACGCAGCCAGCCTACACCCTGAATGTTGAAGGTTTCGCCGGGTCGGGCTACCACAAAAATGCCGAAACCGTCGCCAGATGTAGCTATAAACTCGGTCAGGCCCGGCGCAAGGGATTCGATCTGGTTGCGGTTGCGATTGAAGTTGACCGCCGCATCCCACCGAAAGCCCGAGCGGGTTTTCAGGGTCGAGAAGGTTAGCATCGCTTCTACGCCCTGATTTGAAATTTCGCCCACATTGAGCCGCCGGGCCGAATAACCGGTCGATTGAGGTACCGCGATCGAAATAATCTGATCGTAGTTCAGGCTCCGGTAGTAAGTCAAGTCGAGGCCGACACGCCCACCGAAGAACTTCAGTTCCGTGCCGAACTCATACGACGTCTGCTTTTGGGGGCGTAGGTTGGTTGGCGGCAGCACGTTCGTGGCCCCAAACGCTGAGGCCCCGCCAATGGGGTACAGGATGTTGAAGGTATAGATGTCGTTGGCCTGCGTAAGCGGGTTATAGGTAAAGGCCAACTGATACGGGTCCTCGTCCGACCCTACGTTGGCGTAGTTGGCCCGTAGCTTGGCGTAACTCAGGATGTCGCGCTGTATGATGCCGAGGTTGGGAAACGCTTCGCTCAACACAAACGATACACTGGTGGAAGGATAGAAGTACGAGTTATTGTTGACCGGCAAGGTACTTGACCAGTCGTTTCGGCCCGTCACGTTTATAAACAGGTAGTTCCGAAAGTCAAAGCCGAAGTCACCGTAGGCACCAAAAATTTCGCGTCGACTATAAAAGTTCGAAGCTACGTTCGACTGCGCGTTGGCAAAGGTATAAAGCTGGTCGATGTTTAGTCCCTCCGACTGCACCCGCGACCGGCGATTTGTCCGCTGGTTGAACTGATGGCCCACGATTCCCTTGAACGTCCAGTCGTCGCCCAGTGGTCGGGTGATGGTAGCGATAAGGTCGGTTTGTAGCTCGCGCTCGTAGATTTCGTTGGTGTCGAATTGTCCGTTGAGCCGTCCCCGCGTACCGCGACGCGTGACCGACCGGCGGTTCTCCGCAAAGAAATCCGACCCAACCCGGGCTGTGAGGTTGAACCAGGGCGTGAGTTCGTAGCTCAGACTGGTACCACCATACAGCCGGTCGACTGAGTTGGAAAATCGGTTGAAGGCCGTTACGAAGTACGGGTTGTTCTGGACACCGTTGAGGTCGATGGCCCGGGCCAAATCGCCCGTCCAGCCCGTCGGAACAGCCTGGGTTTCCGGGGCAAAAAGATTGTCCCGCAACTCGTTGATGTCTACGGTAATGGGCGTGCCTGCTAAAATGGTCGAGATAATGTTGGTGGTATTGGAGCCTTGCTGCGGCCGGCCGTCGCTGGTCGTGCGTACATAGTTGAGCCATACGCGCGAGGTCAGCTTGTCCGTGATTTTGCGGCCCGCGTTGATGGCGAACGTATGCCGCCCCAGCTCTGACCCCGGCACCGTACCCGTCTGCTGAAGATTGGTGTAGCCCACGCGGTAATCTCCCTGGTCGCTGGCCCCGTCGATCGACGCGCTGTTAATGGTTGTGTGGCCCGTCACGAAGAAATTCTTCCAGTTCTGCGGGTATGCATTCAGCCCTTGCACAGTTTCGCCTTTATAGTCCGTGACGGGTCCGGTGACACTCGATACCAGGGGTCCCCAGCCATTGCCCGATTGTGGGTTGTACACTCCGAAGTTGCCCTGAGCGTACTGGGTCTGAAGCTCTGGAACGCGTAGTACCTTATCGGTTCGGTACGACGAGTTGAAGGTAACGTTCATCTTCTTATCGCCCGGCTTGCCGCGTTTGGTCGTGATGACGATTACGCCATTTCGGGCACGAGAGCCGTACAGCGCCGAAGCCGCCGCGCCCTTCAGTACGTTCATCGACTCGATGTCGTCGGGGTTGAGGTCGCTGGCACGATTGCCGACGTCCACGCCTCCGGTCACGATGTCGGTTTCGGACCCATTGAACGAGGAGTTGGATATCGGTATACCATCCACCACAAACAGGGGTTCGCTGGCGCTTGAAATGGAATTGGCTCCCCGGATCATCACCCGCGAAGAACCCCCTACCGAGCCCGATTGCTGCGTGATGCGTACCCCGGCCACGCGTCCGGCCAGTGAATTGAGTACGTTTGGGTCGCGCGCCTTGATCAGGTCCGATCCGGCAACAGTCGACACGGCGTAGCCCAATTCTTTCTTCTCGCGCACGATGGCGTTGGCCGTCACGACCACCTCATTCAGATTGATCAGGTCGTTCTCCAGTTTCACATCGACGGTCGTCTGGTTGTCGAGGTTGACGTCGACAGTCTTATAGCCTATGAATGAGAATACGAGCGTCTTTGCCTTGGCCGGTACCGTGAGTTGGTACGCCCCGTCGGCATCCGTGATGGTACCGATTGTCGTACCCTTCACCACCACGCTTACGCCGGGAAGTGCTTCCTGGGTGGATGAGGTTACTGTGCCCGATACAGCTGTGGACTGGGCCTGGACCCGATGCACCCAGAGACCAAGGAGCATCAATAGGAGTAGTACTTTTTTCATGTGATGGATTGGTTTAGGGGAGAGATTGAAGAGGAAATCAGCGACTCAAAGCCGTCGTATCGACCGGATTCGAATGGGTTTTTTCAGAAGCTGGCTAGGATTGGCGTAGGCGTTGGTCGGGCCGGGTCGCCCTGTGGTACCCGCCTGAATCCGGCGCACAACCTCCATTCCTTCGACTACGCGGCCAAAGGCGGCGAATCCCTGACCGTCTGGATTTCGTTTGCCGCCAAAATCAAGTTCGGGCTGGACGTTGACACAGATGAAAAATTCGGAAGCCCCGCTGTCCGGCGCGCCACGGGCTAGGGAAAGGGTACCATCGAGGTGTTTCAGTCCCGTTTCTTGGGTAGTTTCCTGAGCGATGGGCGGAAAGGTACGCGTCGAATCCTCTCCTACCCCGCCCTGAATCACTTCGATTTTGACGGGCATATTGGCTTGATTATCCATCCTGACAACGCGGTAGAATGTAGCGTTGTCGTACCGCTTGTCATCGACATACCTTAGGAAATTGGCTACCGTAGTGGGTGCTTTATCGGCGTAGAGTTCCAGAACGATCGGACCGGACTCGGTATCGATGCGTACCCGCTGGGCATGGGCTAGGGAGGAAACCAATAATAGAACATTGAGTAGAAAAACTTTCATAATATTTGGATAATTTGGAAATTATCAAATGTATATTCTTCTACATGCAAAGTTCTCAATATAATGTTACAAAGCAAGGTAACTTACACTCCATTTGTGATTCTGTCTGCTTGAGAAATAAATAGCGCTGAGATCACAGGCTATACGCTCTTTCTCTGATGAGGGCTTCTCTTCGAATGCCGCTTTATACTGATTTGCTGCAAAAGGAAGGCTAAGGCGAGGAAGTGAAGCAATGGGCGCGACAGATTTTCTGGTCTTTGTTTCTTGCAGATTAGAAGTTCAACTTCTAATCTGCAAGAAACAAAGCGTCAAAGTACTGGTTATCAATGAGTTATATTAGGTACCGCTCATGATGTATTAGAAAATGGGAATGGTATCGTTCCCATTCACGGTAGTGCTCGCTTGCCGGTTCTATCCTAAAAATGAGCGATCAATTCCTCATTACTCATTTCAACCAAATTACAGTGCTCAAATTGATTGACTATTTCCTGGAAATTTTGACGGAACAGATTGAGCAACTGATGGTTCTTGATGTTGCCCGTAGTAATTAGCAGTAGTTTCCGGGGAGAATCCCTCAGCAAATTACTATCGTAGAAATCCAAATCCTTGGTAATGACAATATAATCCGACTGAACAGATAACACCCTTATTTCTTCATCTTCGGTCTCGTCCTTGTTAGGCAAATCATCGGTATGAATCGCTTCAAATCCTTTCTCCCGAATCCATTTGGATAAAATGTAGGGCAACTGAGCATCCACCAGAAACCTCATACCAAAACTTTACGGATGCTCTTGACCCTTGACAACTTGGCCGCATACTGTAGGCAAGCCAAAATGTCCTCCTCTTCAAGTGTAGGATAGTCAGCCAGTATTTCTTCGTGGCTGCTCCCCGCTGACAGCAGGTCGAGAATGAACTCAACGGGATAGCGTTTGTTACGGATCGTTGGCTTGCCGTGGCAGATTTTTGGGTTGATCGTGATTCTATCTAACAGATTATCCATAGCTTTTAAGTCCAGTTCCCTGTAAAGTTAAGTTTTCTTTGTCGGCTTACTGGGCTCCGTAGAAGTGTGACTAGTAGCAAATTGAAAACTTGCCGTTACCTAGCTTACCCAGCTCCCTACACCTTCAAAAAGTGTTGATGATATTGTCTAGCATTTCGATGGTCATGTGCTTTGGATTTTCATGAAGGTAAAATAGTATGTAATTTATTCCATATTTCTAAAAGTACATTCACCTTCGAGTAGATGTCAATGGGAATAGTTATTAAATCAAACTTATCTTTAGGTGGATTCAAGTAATAAATGCAACACCCTCATTATTTAGGGTAGCATTTTGAAAAACTTCTTCGGGCGATCGGAACCCGAATCTCTTCCTGGGTCTTTGGTTTAAAATATCGACTACTTCGTTCACTCTCTGCTCGGTGATTCGGGCAAAGTTCATCCCTTTCGGGAAATACTGCCTGACCAACCCGTTCAAATTTTCATTCGCCCCACGCTCCCAGCTATGGTAGGGCTTTGCAAAATAGCAGTCTACTTCTAGTTCTTCCGAGACTTTCTTGTGGTAGGCAAACTCCTTCCCATTGTCGGTCGTGACGGTGTGTAGCAGGGGCTTCCAGTCGGCCAGCAGCTCGACTGCCTTGGCCTGTACCATGGCAGCCTCCTTGCTCTCCACGTAGCCCATTTTCAGCATCCCCGTAGCCCGGTCGTTGATCGTCAGCAGGGCTCCCTTGTGGTTTTTGCCGATCACCAGATCCATCTCCACATCGCCCACCCGCTGCTTCTGCTCTACGATCTGAGGGCGCTGGTCGATGCCCACTCTACCCACGATTTGTCCCCTTTTGCCCTTCACACTGCCCCTTTTGGCGTAGCGCTTACCCTTGGTACGCATGTGGCGGAATAGCTTCCCGCCCTGCTTCTTGTCGTCCCACACGAACTGGTAGATGCGCTCGTGCGAGACGCATTCGATACCCTTTCGAGAGGCGTCCCCGACGATCTGCTCAGGGCTGTAGTCCGCCTCGATCTTCTGGCGCACATGCGCCTCGATACAGGCCGTCAGGCGCTTTCTCTTTGGCTTGGCCTTGTGGCGGGCGTCGGTCTTGCGTTGAGCCAGGTCGGGCCAGTAAGACCCGTCGCGCTGGTCACAATTGCGATGCAACTCGCGGCTGACAGTGGATCTACAACAGCCGACCTGCTCGGCAATCTCGCCCCGGGAATGTTGCGTTTTGTCCAAGGCGGAAATGTGGTACCTTTGTTCTAGCGTCAGATGCTTCATGGGCTTTTTGAGTTTGGTAACCCAAAAGTATGAAGTTTTCCAGCGTAGCCCCCCTGCTGGGTTCAGGCCCCGGGGCCTGAACCCAGCAGGGGGGCTTTTTTTTCAGCCGTTGCATTTATTACTTGAATTCAAGTTTTGATAAATTGACAGATACAGAGTTACAAGAGATTTACGAACAAGAGTATTTTTTTGAGCAACATACAGATTATAAAATATGGTGTGAATTAGATAATATTATTGAAAATATATTTTCGACACAACATACAGAAATAGTCAATAGCGTAGCGGATGATCTAACTAAAAAACCTCATGAAAAATTTGAATACATTTCCTCTAAAATCTTTAAATTATCTTCTAACAGAGCCAAGCGACTTCGATTAGGAAGAACTAGCAATTTACAATATCTTGACTATGAGTTAGAAATTTTTCAAAATGCTCTTGAACATTCAAAAAATTTAGTGCAATTTCGTAAGCTAATTCAAATGAGCGAAAATAAAATCACCTTCAATGGCTCTGTTGGTCAATTTAATAATCAATCTACGATCTCCAACGCGAATGTAGATATGAGAACTTCTGGTTATGAGACGACCATACATGAAATTAAGGCTATTTTAGAAGAGCTAGAACGGGCAAATATTGACAATAAAGATTGGCGTGAAGCTTTGGTGAAATGTATTTCAGAATTTCATGAATATGAATCTTTAAATTCAGGTTCAGAAAAACAAGAGGTTTCTACTAGATTGAATGGTTTATTTACAGGATTAAAATAAACAAACTTGAATTCAAGTAATAAATGCAACGGCTGAAAAAAAAGCCCCCCTGCTGGGTTCAGGCCCCGGGGCCTGAACCCAGCAGGGGGGCTACGCTGGAAAACTTCATACTTTTGGGTTACCAAACTCAAAAAGCCCATGAAGCATCTGACGCTAGAACAAAGGTACCACATTTCCGCCTTGGACAAAACGCAACATTCCCGGGGCGAGATTGCCGAGCAGGTCGGCTGTTGTAGATCCACTGTCAGCCGCGAGTTGCATCGCAATTGTGACCAGCGCGACGGGTCTTACTGGCCCGACCTGGCTCAACGCAAGACCGACGCCCGCCACAAGGCCAAGCCAAAGAGAAAGCGCCTGACGGCCTGTATCGAGGCGCATGTGCGCCAGAAGATCGAGGCGGACTACAGCCCTGAGCAGATCGTCGGGGACGCCTCTCGAAAGGGTATCGAATGCGTCTCGCACGAGCGCATCTACCAGTTCGTGTGGGACGACAAGAAGCAGGGCGGGAAGCTATTCCGCCACATGCGTACCAAGGGTAAGCGCTACGCCAAAAGGGGCAGTGTGAAGGGCAAAAGGGGACAAATCGTGGGTAGAGTGGGCATCGACCAGCGCCCTCAGATCGTAGAGCAGAAGCAGCGGGTGGGCGATGTGGAGATGGATCTGGTGATCGGCAAAAACCACAAGGGAGCCCTGCTGACGATCAACGACCGGGCTACGGGGATGCTGAAAATGGGCTACGTGGAGAGCAAGGAGGCTGCCATGGTACAGGCCAAGGCAGTCGAGCTGCTGGCCGACTGGAAGCCCCTGCTACACACCGTCACGACCGACAATGGGAAGGAGTTTGCCTACCACAAGAAAGTCTCGGAAGAACTAGAAGTAGACTGCTATTTTGCAAAGCCCTACCATAGCTGGGAGCGTGGGGCGAATGAAAATTTGAACGGGTTGGTCAGGCAGTATTTCCCGAAAGGGATGAACTTTGCCCGAATCACCGAGCAGAGAGTGAACGAAGTAGTCGATATTTTAAACCAAAGACCCAGGAAGAGATTCGGGTTCCGATCGCCCGAAGAAGTTTTTCAAAATGCTACCCTAAATAATGAGGGTGTTGCATTTATTACTTGAATCCACCAAATCAATAAAACATTTCAAGAAATTTATATTCAAAGAGGAATGGTTGTGAAGCGTACTTGGTATTTCAAAATACGTTTTATTATCTCTAAATACTTGAATTCGTGCTGATAATAAATCACATAATATTATAAAAAAAACCTGAGAGGCATCATCTTCATTTAAATCAAGATCCTTTATCGCATTACTGAAAGAATAAAAACTGTCTCTTTGGGACTCACTACGGGTATAATATACTACACTTTGACTAATAATATTTAGCTGATTTTCGTCTACAATGAAATCCTTGTCATCCAGTACGCCAAAGGGAATAGTGACCTTTCTTTTATTTCTATCAATCACATAAACATTTAATGGAACAAGTATATTTTTTAAAATATGAATATTAGGATGAGAGTTATTGTCTTGAAAGTATTGTTCTCTTTCCTCTCTCGTAACAGGACTATATTTTATGGACGTCTCATAAAAAATTTTGCACATATGGGCTGATGTCCACTTAGCCATTTCATTTTCTACCTGTGAAATTTTAGAAATTCCGAAAATCTCCTCTTCTCGATTCAACTTTTGACTTTCATTGTCTTCGTAATTTAGATTTACTTGATCCATGATCCCATCATTAGTTGGTGATTCTACATCTGCCGCCAGTCTGCGAACGATGATTACGTTTAAAGTAGTAATTCAACTTCAAGATCCAGTCCGAAGTACCTCAGATACCGAAATAACTGCATTTAAGGATGAGATCTGACCAATAATCGGCCACGTCGACAACGTCTAGTAAGCGTACAACGCCTGAAGCGATTCCGGCGTAAAGCGCGGGTAACTTTCCAGAATCATCTGTTCAGACCAGCCGTCAGCCAAGCGGCCTAAGATAAACTCCACCGATAAGCGGGTTCCTTTGATCACGGGTTTGCCACCCACTATCTTCGGATCTGAATGAATATAGTCCTGCCAGTTCATAAGATTGTTTTTGGCAAAAATAGGATTTTTCCTAACCCCCCAACTCCTCCGCCAAAAACTTCCCCGTATAACTACCCTTGGCCTTGGCGACTTTCTCCGGCGTACCCTGCGCCACGATTTCGCCGCCGAGTCCACCGCCTTCGGGGCCGAGATCCACGACGTAGTCGGCTACTTTGATGACGTCCATGTTGTGCTCGATGACGAGGACGGTATTGCCCTTGTCGACCAGTTTTTGCAGCACGGCCAGCAGGTGGCGGATGTCCTGGAAATGCAGGCCGGTGGTGGGTTCGTCCAATATATAAAGCGTCTTGCCCGTGTCGCGCTTGGAAAGTTCTTCAGAATAGCTTGACGCGCTGCGCCTCACCGCCAGATAACGTGGTGGCGTGCTGGCCGAGCGTAATGTAGCCCAGGCCCACGTCGTGGAGCGTCTGTACTTTGCGGAGGATTCGGGGCTGATTTTCGAAAAATTCCAGCGCGGTTTCTACCGTCATGTCCAGGATGTCGGCCACGGATTTGCCCTTGAAGCGTACTTCGAGCGTCTCGCGGTTGAAGCGTTTGCCTTTGCAGGTTTCGCAGTTGATGTACACATCGGGCAGAAAATCCATTTCGATTTTCTTGCGGCCCGCCCCTTCGCAATCTTCACAGCGACCGTTCTTGACGTTGAAACTGAAACGTCCCGGCTTGTAGCCCCGGATTTTGGATTCGGGTAGCTCGGAGTACAGGGCGCGGATGTCGGTGAACAAATTCGTGTAAGTAGCCGGATTGGAGCGTGGCGTACGGCCAATCGGCGACTGATCTACTTCGATTACTTTGTCCAAATGTTCTAATCCGTCAATGGATTTATGTTCCAAAGGCTCGCGGCGGGAACGGTAGAAGTGCTGGTTGAGCAGCGGAAACAACGTTTCGTGGATAAGCGACGACTTGCCGCTGCCGCTCACGCCCGTCACGCAAATCATGGTACCCAACGGAAATTTGAGCGTGACGTTTTTGAGATTATGGCCCGTGCAGCCCTTCAGCGTGATCTTCTTGCCATTGCCTTTCCGGCGCTTGGCCGGAATCTCGATGCTCTCGCGGCCGTCGAGGTAGGCGGCGGTGGTCGAGCCGTTTTTCAGGAATTCCTCCGGGGTACCCTGCCCTACCACATGGCCGCCGTGGCGGCCGGCCCCGGGACCGATGTCCACGATGTAGTCCGAAGCGAGCATCATATCCTTGTCGTGCTCCACGACCAGTACCGTGTTGCCCAAATCCCGCAGGTTCTTTAAGGAGCTGATCAACCGTACGTTGTCGCGCTGGTGCAGGCCAATGCTAGGCTCATCCATAATGTAAAGTACCCCCGTGAGTTGGGTACCGATCTGGGTAGCCAGGCGAATGCGCTGCGCCTCACCGCCGGAGAGCGTCCGCAGCGAGCGATTGAGCGTGAGGTAGTCCAGGCCCACGTCCAGCAAAAAGCCGACGCGTTTGCGAATTTCCTTCAGTACCTCGTGACCGATCACTTTTTGGCGGTCTTCGAGCCGGTCTTCCAAATCGACCAGCCAGTCGGCCAGTTCGCGGATGTCCATTTCGGCCAGTTCGGCGATATTTTTCTTGTCAATAATAAAATGCAGCGACTCCTGCTTCAGACGCAAACCGTTGCACTCGGGACAGGCCCGGATGACCATGAAGTCTTTGAGCCAATCCTGAATTTTGTCGCTGCCGTTTTCCTGCTGCCGCTTCAAAAAGTTGATGATGCCGTCGAACTTGGTATCCCATTTGGTGCCGGGGTACTTCTTGGAAGGTACCGGCACGGGCTCGTCGCTGCCGTACAGTACCAGGTCGATGGCTTCGGGCGGGAATTTTTCCAGCGGGGTACTGAGGTTGACTTTGTGGGGTTTTAGAAAGTACCGTCAACTGCTTGAAAATCCAGGCCTCGCGGTACTCGCCCATCGGCGCGATGCCGCCCCGGCTGATGCTCAGCGAGCGGTCGGGCATGATCGAATCTTCGGTGATCTCCTCGACTTTGCCCAGGCCCTGACAGTTGGGACACCAACCGTAAGGTGAGTTGAACGAGAACGCATTGGGCGCGGGATCATCGTAGCTGATACCTGACTCCGGGTCCATCAGGTTTTGGGAAAAGTACTGCGCTTCGCCCGATACATCCATGATCATCATCGCGCCCTTTCCTTGTTTGAGGGATGTCGACACCGATTGGCTGAGCCGAAAGCGGTCGTCGCTGTCGGGTACCAGACGGTCTACTACGATCTCGATGTCGTGTACCTTATAACGGTCGAGCTGCATCTTGGGTACGATGTCCTTCACCTCGCCGTCTACCCGTACTTTGGTGTAGCCGAAGCGGGCGATTTGCACGAACAGCTCACGGTAATGGCCTTTGCGACCCTTCACGACGGGCGCCAGAAGCGTCGTTTTCTGGCCCTCAAACTGGCTGAGGATTTGGTCGATAATCTGATCCTGCGACTGCTTCACCATCCGGCGGCCCGTCACGTAGCTGAACGCCTCGCCCGCGCGAGCATAGAGCAGGCGCAAAAAATCGTAAATCTCCGTCACGGTACCTACTGTCGAGCGCGGATTGCGGGAAGTCGTTTTTTGCTCGATGCTGATGACGGGCGACAAGCCGCTGATCTTATCCACGTCGGGCCGCTCCATCTCGCCGATGAAACCCCGGGCGTAAGACGAAAAGCTTTCCATGTAGCGCCGCTGACCTTCGGCGTAAATCGTATCGAAGGCCAGCGACGACTTGCCGCTGCCGCTGATGCCCGTCACGACCACCAGTTGGTTGCGCGGAATGGATACGTCGATATTTTTAAGATTATGCTCGCGGGCACCTTGTACGTCGATGATGGTCGTAGCCCGTCAGATCCTTGGTAGGTTGGGGTTTCAAAAGTGAAATTTTGGGTGGATAGGTTATTCCGGTATTAACCGGAACGGGGGGCGTTAGGTTCGGTCACTCACGATTTGACAGAGGTCCCGCCCCGCCAGCCGCATTGATAAAAAATAAATAATATACCGATCGAATCTTGGTAGATACATTATGCCTAATATTACAGAAAATTTACTCTCTTAATCAATTCATTATCTCTTCTTTCTATGAAAAAGAATTTACGAGCGACAGTACAATGGATGGCCTGTATCCTCTTGTTTCTGAGTAGCCTGGCGACGCAGGCGCAGGATCGTCGCGTGACGGGCAAGATCACGACGGCCACCGACAACACCGCCCTGCCCGGTGCCAACGTGCAGGTGAAAGGAACTACGGTAGGAACAGTCACCGATGCCGACGGGAATTTTGCGCTTGAACGTACGCGGAAATGACGCGGTATTGGTCATTTCTTCCATCGGTTTTGTGAAGAAGGAGATCACCGTAGGCAACCAAAGTACGATCAACCTGAGCCTCGATGAGGACACCAAGAGCCTGAGCGAAGTCGTGGTGACGGGCTACGGCACGCAGTCGAAGCGCGATATTACGGGCGCGGTCGCTACGGTCGACACCAAGCAACTACTTGCGGTACCAGCCACCAACCTGGCGCAAGCCATGCAGGGCCGCGTAGCGGGCGTCAATGTCAGCAACGACAACTCGCCCGGTGGTGGCGTGATGGTGCGTATCCGGGGTTTCGGTACGATCAACGACAACTCCCCGCTTTACGTCATCGACGGCACTCCAACCAAAGAAAACCTGAATACGCTTAACCTGAACGACATCGAGTCGATGCAGGTACTGAAAGATGCTTCGGCGGCTTCGATTTACGGTTCGCGGGCGGCCAATGGCGTCGTGATCATCACGACCAAGAAAGGGAAGGCCGGTAAGCCTGTTTTCTCTTACGATGCCTACTACGGTCAGCAGAAGGCCTGGCGTTTTCTTGATTTGCTGAACACGCAGCAATACGCCGACCTGCTGTGGGAATCGCGGATCAACGGCCAAAACACCAACAAACTGGTCGATGGGGCTTACCCGGCGGGTACCACGCTGGCCTATCCCAAAATTACCATCTTCGGCGAAGGCCAGACGCCTGTGATCCCTTTCTACTCCAATCCGGCGGGTAAAAAGGACGGTGATGTGGATGAGACAAAATACGATTTCAACGCCCGTAACCTGATCAGCCGCGCCAATCAGCAAGGTACCGATTGGCAGGACGCGATATTCCGCACAGCACCGATGCAAAACCACCAAATTGGGGTTTCGGGCGCGACCGAGTCGGCGCGCTATGCGATGTCGGCCAACATCTTCGATCAGCAGGGGATCATGAAGTACACCTATTTCAAGCGCTATTCTTTGCGGGCCAACACGGAATTCAACGTCAACAAGCGCTTCCGCGTGGGTGAAAATCTGCAGGTTGCTTATGGTGAGCGCGTGGGACAAACCGGCGGAAATCAGAATGAGAGCAATCCGATTTCATTTGCTTATCGCCTGCCTCCCATCGTGCCACGCTACGACGTGAACGGCTACTTCGGTGGCGGGGTAGGTACGGGGCTGGACAACTCCCGAAACCCCGAGGCGGAGCTCTTCCGTAATAAGGACAACAAGGAACAGGAACTTCGGCTATTTGGTAATGCTTATGCCGAGCTGGACATCTTGCCCAATCTGACGGCCAAGACGCAATTCGGTGTGGACTACAACACCTTCAACGTGCGCCGCTACCGCGCCAACGACCCGGAGTCGCCCGAAATGACGGGTACCAACACCCTGCGGGCCGACAACAACTTCGGCTTTACCTGGACCTGGTACAACACGATGACCTACAACAAAACCTTCGGCGACAAGCACCGCATCAACCTGCTGGTGGGCACGGAATCGATCCGCAGCTACTCGGAGTTTACATTTGGTGAGCGTTCCGGCTTTGCCGTCGACGAGCTACCCAACCGTTACCTCAACGCGGGCCGCACCGTGGTGAGCAACGGCGGCGGTGGTGCCGAATGGAAACTGGCTTCGGAATTTGCCCGCGCCAACTACGCCTACGATGACCGCTACCTGGTCGACTTCACGCTCCGCCGCGACCGCTCGTCGCGCTTTGCGCCCGCCTTCCGTACAGCCTACTTCCCGTCGGTGAGCGCAGGCTGGGTACTTTCGCAGGAATCGTTTTTGAAAGGTACTTCCTCGTGGCTGACTTTTGCCAAGCTACGTGTGGGGTACGGGCAGACGGGTAATCAGGAGATTGGTAACTACAACGCCTTCTCGACCTACCTTTCCAACCCCGAAACTTCATTCTATGACCTGACGGGTGCCAACACGGCTTCGCAGCAAGGCTACGAGCTGGGGCAGTTCGGTAATGCCAGCGCCAAATGGGAAACGACTACCTCGACCAACGTAGGTCTGGATGCCACATTCCTGAACGGCAAACTGGACGCCAACATCGACGTGTTCAGCCGCGTGACGAGCGACATGCTGTTCCCGGTGGAAGTACAGTACACGCAGGGCCGCGCCACCAACCCTTTCCAGAACATCGGCGAAATGTCGAACAAGGGATTTGAATTGGGCTTGAATTTCAACGACAAAAAAGGCGACTTCACCTACTCGCTGGGTGCCAACTTCTCTACCTACCGCAACAAGGTGGAAAAAACGACGGGTGATCCCGATGTGCAGTACTTCGGCTTCTCGACCCGCCTCGCCGCTGCTGCCGTGACGCAGCAAGGGCATCCGCTGGCGTCCTTCTTCGGCTATACGATCGACGGTATCTTCCAATCCGACGCCGAGGGCCAAGCCCACGCCGCGCAGTTTGTGGCCAATACCGATGCTGCCAAGAAGGAGAATCCTTTCAACAAGGCCGGTTCGTTTATCTTCCGCGACATCAACGGCGATGGTGTCATCAACGCCTCCGACCGTAGCATCATCGGTAGCCCGCACCCAACCTTTACGTACGGTATCAACGCCAGTCTTGGCTACAAGAGCTTCACGCTTGACCTGTTCGGTCAAGGCGTGCAGGGCAATCAAATTTTCAACTACGTGCGCTATTGGACCGATTTCCAAACTTTTGGCGGTAACCGCAGCGTACGGATGTTCGAAGATTCATGGCGCCCCGGTAAAACCGGCGCCAAGTTGCCTATCCCGCGCTCCAACGACGTCATCAGCTCGCTGCCCTCTACCTATTACCTTGAAGACGGCTCGTATTTCCGAATCAAGAATATTCAGTTGGGCTACAAAATCCCAAAGGTCGTGACGGACAAATTACGCATGGGCTCGGCCCGGGTGTACGTGCAGGGACAAAACTGGATCACCTTTACGAAGTACACCGGACTCGATCCTGAAATCAACCTCCGTCGTTCCAGCAATTCCGGCCAGGACATCCACATCGGTTTCGACGAGGGTGCTTACCCCGCGGCGCGCAACACGGTCGTGGGCCTCAACATCAGTTTTTAATCAAGAAACTCATCCTGAAATAACTTAAAATAATAGCGATATGAAGATGAAAATCAAACCAATCGTCTGGGCCGCATTCGTGGCGGCGGGTGTTTCGATCAGCGCCTGCAGCGACCAATTTCTGGACGTAGTACCGCTGGGAGTACTAAGCGAAGCGACACTGCGCAACAAGGCCGGTGTCGACCTGGTACTGACCGGAGCCTATTCGCTCATGGATGGCGTAAACGTAGCGGGCTTCTCCGACTGGCACGGCTCGGCCGACAACTGGGTGTACGGATCAGTAGCTTCCGATGATGCTTACAAAGGTACTAACGCCGGCGACCAGCCCGAAATCTCGATCATCGAGGTGTTCCAGCACACGCCCGATCTGAATCACTTCCGGGGTAAGTGGCAGGCCATGTACGACGGCATCGCCCGCTCCAACGACGCGATTCAACTGGTAGATAAAGCAGCCGATATGACCGCCGCCGAAAAAACCTCGACGGTGGCCCAGGCCCGTTTTCTGCGTGGGCACTACCACTTTGAACTCAAAAAGATGTTCAACAAGGTACCCTATATTGACGACAAGACGTACAATTCCAGCGATGCCAATAGTACCAAACTAACCAACGACAAGGACATTTGGCCCAACATCGTGGAGGATTTGAAGTTTGGCTACGACAACCTGCCCGCCCGTTGGCCGGGCTTTCCGGGCCGGGCCACCAAGTGGGCGGCGGGCGCGATGCTGGCCAAGGCGTACCTTTTCCAAAACAAATACGCCGAAGCCAAGCCGCTGCTGGAAGCGATCGTGGCCAGCAGTCAGTTCAAGCTGGTAGAGAAATACCACGACAACCACCGCATCCCGACCAACAACAATGCGGAGTCGATTCTGGAAGTGCAGTTTTCGGTGAACGACGGGGCCAACATCTCCCGCAACGGCAACCGGGGGCACACGCTCAACTACCCCTACGGTGGCGGCGCGCTCACGACTTGCTGTGGCTTCTTCCAGCCTACCCAAAATCTAGTGAACGCTTTTAAGACGGATGCTACGGGCCTGCCCTTACTGGATACCTTCAATCAGACGGATGTACCTGCTGACAACTCGGTAGCCTATAAAGGCAACCTCGACCCCCGCCTCGACTGGAGCGTGGGCCGCGATGGTGTACCCTATCTCGACTGGGGCATCCACAATCCCGGCTATGTCCGCGACCGCGCCTACGGCGGACCTTACTCGCCTAAGAAGCAGTCGCCCTACCGGGCGGAGAACGGAACGCTCACCTGGTCGAACAACCCGCGCCAGAACGCTAACAACTACCGTATCATCCGGTACTCACACGTATTGTTGTGGCTGGCCGAGATAGAGGTCGAGATCGGTGACCTGGAAAAAGCGCGTCAGCTCGTCAACCAAATCCGTCGCCGGGCCGCCAATCCCGATGGCTTCGTGAAGTTGGCCAACGGTACGCCCGCCGGGAACTACGTAGTAAACGAGTACCCCGGCCCCTGGACCGACAAGGAGATGGCCCGCAAAGCGGTACGATTCGAAACGCGTCTGGAATTTGCGATGGAAGGCCACCGTTACTTCGACCTGGTACGCTGGGGCATTGCCGACCAGACGCTCAATACCTACTTGACCGAAGAGCAGACCAAGCGTAACTACCTACAGGGCGCACGTTTCGTGAAGGGCAAACACGAGTACTTCCCGATCCCGGCGCAGGAAATTCTGAACAGCCAATTGAAGGGACAAGCGACGCTGACGCAAAATCCCAATTATTGAGGAAGGGGGTTTAATTGTTGAAAAGTTTAATTGTTTATAGGGCCGCTTTCTTTTGAGAGTGGCCCTCTCTTTTGCGGAAAACAAAATCTTCGGGTACAGGTTTTGAAGGCTGTAATACTGAACTACCTGACTTGTATCGCCATGCTTGAAAATCCCACTTTCGCCGCCCTCTTTTCAACTACCTACCTCGTCGTTTTCGCCATTCTGGTGGCACTTGGTTACGGCGATATTGGAGCCGTTATGTTTATTCTTTCGCCCTTACTGGTGATTTGGTTCGTGTACGTCGTTCTTCGCTACGGTGAGGCCTCCGGGCGGACGTTTGACGAGTACTACTACGATGATGTGGATATTCGGGCGGATAAGTTGAGGGAGTGAGGCGGCACTACCTAGTCAGGTACTTTTGCAAAGGCAGCGGCGAATCCTGCTCCACGATGGCCAGTAAGGTACCTTCCGAGCTAATCAGAAAGTACGTACCGGGGCGGAACACACCGTATCTTTTCATAAAATCGTAAGATTCAGGGACCGGAACAAAACCAAGCGTAAACGTGTCGGTAGCTTCCTGACACTCCTCTTTGCCGTCGGAGGTGGTACCCAGCGAAACCAAGGGGATTCCTCTCTTGCGGGCTATTTCCGCCAGGGCGACCAAATCTTTTGTTTCTGAATCGCCTCGGAAAAAGGGCTTACCGAGTCTGATCCAGAAGCTCAGCAACACGTACTTACCCTTCAACTCTTCGGAACTGTACGTTTTACCGTCGACCCCCTGCATAATGAAAGGCGGGAGGGTTTGCCCGATGGCTGGCTTCTTGTAATCTTCCTGCGTGTAAATATGGCCCGTTTCCCGCTCCTCCTTCGTCTTTGTCCTCATGACGTAATAGGCAGAATTGCCGTACTCGTCAAATTGCGGAACAAGGTGAAAACCGTCGGATGCGTTACGGTTGATTTGGCTAAACTCCTCGAAAGAAACGCGACGCCCGGTTTCTTTGTCATAAATCTTAGTGTCCTTATCCATCCGCCTCGCTTTGGAGGTGACGCTCATCGTTCTAACCTCGACTTTCTGAGCAGCAGCCACATTCACAAATGCAAGAAGCGTGATAAGAAGAAACAAGGGATGTCTCATGACTTTTTTACATCAAAACTAATCGTTTTCCCGCCATCTTCAAGCCACTTCCAGCCAAGTTTTACGGGCGTGAGCGACGAAGGCGAGGGAGTAGTCGGTGAGAATAAGAGCTAATGTAGCAAGACCAATATTTATTGCCACAGGCAACCCGTTTCCGATGAGAAAATGGACACTAACGCCGGAAATGAAAATTAGTATACTAACTTTCTTCATTAAGATGTCGGCACGCAATGAAAGTGGGTATCGTGCACGTGTCTGGTGAAATTCTCCACCTCCCCAAACATAGCCCCAAGCTGTGAACTTACGCTTAAGAAAGTACAGATAGGCGCTAATTCCTACTATTGGAAACAAGATATTCAGGTTCAGAGTCATACCCAGCGCCAACGGTAGTAGGCAGCGTGCCGATTTGAGATACGCCGGCAGAAACGCTCTAAACAAGTACCATACTTTCCGCTTGGCAGCTTTGACATATCCTTTCCCGATATCAACCAATCCTGCTTCCCCACCCATTTCTTCCAAAGCCCCGCTTTGCGCTTCCGTAAACGAAAGCCCGTCTGTCATGCGGCTTTCGGTGGCCTGCACGAGGTGATCGTACAGCTCATTGCGGACTTCTTCGTAGGTACCCGCCCCGGCGTTGTCGATAAGACTGCGGAGGTTTTTTTGCTGGTCGTAGTTTAGGGGCATGATCGGAAGGGGTAGTTTAAGTGAGCGACACGTTGGCACCGGGGTTGAGTACTTGCTGCAAATTTTCCAGAAAAACCTGCATCTGCGCCAGGCGGCTGACGGCTTGTCCGCGCTGGTCGGGGACGATGGCGTAGTACTTGCGGGTACGGCCTTCCACGAGGGCAGTGTGGGTGCGGAGGAGGCCCTCGCCTTCGAGCTTGTGCAGGGCCGGGTAGAGCGCGCCCTCGGTCACGCGCATTTGCCCGGCGGTGATTTCCTTCACCCGCTGGCAGATTTCGTAGCCGTACATGGCGTCGTTTTCCGAAAGCAGTTTCAGGATAACCACGCTCAGGCTACCTTTCAGGATTTGCGGCGGGACTTCGTTCATGGAAGCAAGATACTGATTTTTAGTATACCTCTGGTTCTTGGGTATCAATATTTTCATGAACCTACTTAACACCTAAAAACCGAATACCTAACAACCTGCCTTTCACCGCAAAACCTCCAGCAGCGCCTCCCGATACGTTCCCGCCAGCGGAATGGTCTCGTTGCCGGGTACCGTCACCTGATGGCGTTCGATTTTTTGGATATGGTTAAGGTTGACGAGGTACGACTTGTGGATTTTGAAGAAATCAGCGCTCGGCAGTAGTTCCTGCGCGTCGGTGAGCGTCATGCGCGTGAGGGTTTTGCGCGTCTTTTCTTGGAAGGTGAGATAGTTTCCGTCCGACTCGACGTAGAGCAATTCCGCCAGCGTCACCCGCACCCAATCGTAGCCGTCTTTCACAAAAATAAACTCGCTGACGGCCTCTTCCTGCTTGACGGCGCGGTGGGCTTTCTGGCAGGCCTGTACAAAGCGGTGTAGGTCGATGGGTTTGAGCAGATAGTCCAGCGCGTTGAGTTGGAAAGCGTCCACGGCGTAGTCGGAGTAGGCGGTCGTGAAGATAAAGGCCGAGTGGGCGGGTAGTAGTTTCGAGAAATCCAGCCCCGTGATGTCGGGCATATTGATGTCCAGAAACACCAGGTCCACCGGATTTTGCTGGAGATAGGGCAGCGCGTCGGTCGCGCTCTCGAAGGTGGCTTTCAGTTCGAGAAAACTGACCTTTTGGGCGTGGGCTTTGATGACTTCCAAAGCCAGGGGTTCGTCGTCGATAGCGATGGCGCGGATCATGTGAGTTGGATGGTTAAGAACACTTCGTAAAGGTCGTCGGTGTGGTCGATGCTGATCGTGTGGCGGTCGGGGTAGAGCAGGTTCAGCCGCTTCACCGTGTTTTCGACGCCCATGCCTGTGCCGCTTTCGAGTTGGGTGCGAGCCACGATGCTGTTGCGGCAGACGAAGGTCAGGTGTTTTTTCTCGATGGTCAAATTCATTTCTACGAAACACTCCTGCGCCGGGTTGATGCCGTACTTGAAGGCGTTTTCCACGAACGTCATCAGAATCAGCGGCGTAATTTCGGCGGGTTCCTCGTCCCAGGTGATGCGGGTGTCGATGCGGATGTTGTCGCGCTTGGGAAGCCGGATTTGCTGCAACTCGACGTAGTCGTGCAGGAAGCGGATTTCCTTCCCAATCTCGATGCGCTCGTGCTGCGAGCTTTCCACGGCGTGGCGCATGATTTGGGCCAATTGCTGAATCCCGCCCGCCGTTCTGGGGCTTTCCTCGACCAGCGCCGTGCCGTACAGATTATTGAGCGTGTTGAACAGGAAATGCGGATTGATCTGGGCTTTCAAAGCCTGGATTTGGGCCTCGTTGCGCTCCTTTTCCAGGGCTTTCTTGGTGTCTTCGTTCTTTTTGTAGTCGTAGATAATGGAGAACATGAGGGAGGAAGCCCAGATCATGTAGGCGTATGTATCGTCCTCGCCGTCCTCATTCATGTCTATGAGTTTTTCAAAGACGTAGTCTGCCAGAAAAAAATCATATATTAAAATGCACACGATCAAATATAAAACAATGTTGGCTGTCCGGTAGCTTCGAAAAATGGGTTTGTATATATACAAATAATGAAGACCGCCGATTACTATGACCGCCCCAACCATAAAAGCCAACACCAGAGGTACCAGAAAGAGCATGACTGCGAAATATTCAAAAGAAAAATCACCTTTGTGTTCATGACCAGCGTTCCATCCTGTCCAAACATCCTCCCAAAAGTTGGACACCAAGACATAGACCCCACAGCAAACTAGAATCCACATCCAGATTCCCCACCTGCGCCAGTGGCGTTGGCCCGTTTCCTTCCACCAGGGTATAACTTGGCTCTGGAAACGTGCGATAGTAGCATTTGGGTGGGTTGCTGTCGAGAGGTTGTAAGTCTGTGATTTCATGCGTGAAAGTCCGTTTTCGTTGATTGATGCTTCAAATGTAGAAGCCAACGAATCGGCCGTCAAGCCCGCGTTACCAACAGCGGGAACCTTGTGATGAAACGCGGGAAGTTTGGGATTCGGGAATTACTGGGGGGCGTTGGCAATAAGGTTGCTGAGGTAGGTTACAGATCGTTCATATCGGAATGCCTTCTGTTTTGATAAAACGATGAATCGAAAGCCGGGATTCGGTCAGCTTCTGCTGAGAAAGGGGCAAGAAAGAAACGTATTGATTGTATTTTAAATCTAATTCGACGCTAATCGGGGAAATCTTGAAAATTTCGCGGCCCGGTGTGCTTTCGATTTCCTTCAACACCACCGCAAAATCAATGTCCGATTCCTCGTGGTAGTCGCCTCGGGCGTGGGAGCCGAACAGGATGAGCGCGGTCAGGTTGTCGCCGTAGAGCTTTTGCAGTTCGGCCTTGAATTCGACGGCTATCTCTTTGACAATCGGAAGCATGGCGATTTTTGTTTTTTTCAAATTTACAAAAAAACTACGGCAAAGATTCCGCGCCCCTACTTCACTTTCCCCCGCAGCGCCATGGCCTCACGCCAGGTAGTCAGGATGATACCTTCCTTTTCAATATACGCCTTCAACTTCGGATCGAGCATCGCGAGCAGATCGCCTTTGCGGGTTTGGGTAGAACCGGAGATGATCGGGAATACCTCCGTCGGGTCGGTGCAGTGCATGATGACCATCGTCAGGCCGGGCTTCAGATTGCTGAGGGCTTCGATGTACTTTCCGGTCTTGAAGTTTTGCAGGTTTTCATCCGTTTCCTCGGTGCCTTCGGGCAGTTTCCAGCCGTAGGAGCTGTTGTATAGGTCGTCCAGTACAGGCAGCCCGGCTTGCCAGAGTTGGCGGCCCAGCGCCTGGAACGCCGCCAGTTCCTCGGGCGACGACGGGCGGTCGAGCTGGATGGCCGTGTTATGGCCACCGGGCAGCATGACAGGGATTTTCTCCTGCATCCCGACTTTCATGTAGCGCTCGATGAAGCCGGGCGTGGCAAAGAGTGTCCCCATGTGCGAGTCGAGGTGCGTCGGTTCGAAGCCCATCGTGCGGGCGCGTTCCAATTGGGCGCGGATTTCGGTTTCGACTTCGTCGGGCGTGGCGTGGGTAGCTACGTCAGCCACGCTCGGCCATAGCGCGCCTTCTTGGTCCACCAGGCCCGGTACGGCGGATTTCCCGGCCAGCGGTCCCCAGCGGTAGTCTTTCCATTCGGAGGTGAGCGTCAGGTGCAGCCCGGCGTCGAGGTCGGGGTGTTGCTTGAAGTAATGCATGAAGCCAGGTACCCAGCCGCACGGCATCATCACGCTCAGCGAATTGGCGACGCCTTCCTCAATGGCTTTGATCGCTCCGAGGTTGGAGTCGTAAGACATTCCCACGTCATCTACGTGCATGATGATTACCTTTTTGCCCGCTGGATAGCCCAGTTTTTCGGCGTAAGTAGTGGTTTGAGCGGTGGCTTGGTGGAGCATGGCGAGGAAAAGTAGAGGTAAGAATAGGGTTCTCATGAAGTGGCAGTTTTAAACAGGAAGAGGAAGTAAAAAAAGAAAGGCAAATACAATTCCTACTAGCTAACAAGCGCTCCCCTACTCTTTTATCAACACTACTCCCTTGTAGGAATAGGTAGTACGGGTTTTGGAGAACGTCTCTAATGAAAGCCTGGCCCCGTTTTGATCGAACGTAAGCAATTTTGAATCGAGTGAAGGAGAGTCTGTGCCGTGCTTTCGCTCCAATTCGGCAAAGAGTTTTGCCATGTCCCAGGTAATCGTCTTCCCCCGACCTTTCCCGGAAAGCGTAAGTTTGTCGCCCATGTCCGAGGTTTCGAGTTTCCATTTCCCCTGCTTCTCTTCGCGCCAGGTGATGTTGTACAGATCAAACGCAATCATGTAATCGAACCCGCGAATATCGCGGCCAAACATATCGGCTCTTCCCGACACAGTGAAATGAACTGGTTCTGTTACCTGAACTGGCGATTTTTCAACATTTGACGCCTTATTGAGCGCAACCTCCATTTTCAAAGCCACTTCCTGCTGATTTTCGTTTTTGTCCAATCCATCGAAGAAAGGTTTGAGCGTTTTGATTTCGTTGCGATCGCGGAAATAGCGAACCCCGGAAATCAGGCGGTCGTAGTCTTCGCGCGGCAGCGTGTCGCTCCTGGCGATTTGGCCGTTGCTATTCAGCAGATTATGCTCTTCCAAAAGCGTCTCGAACCGCTCGGCCTGATTCTGCCGTGAGTAGGCAAAAATACTCCACGGCCCCACCGCCAGCGCGAAGCTGAACACGCAAAGCGACAGCGGAATCCAGCGGATGTCGTCTTGCTTGCTGATCAGGAAATAGAGTGCAATGCCCGTGAGCCAGACTGCCAGTGCTGCCACCAGGTAGCGGTTTTCGGTAACGCCATACTCGCCGATTCGGCGGAAGATCGCAACGCCCAGTAGCACGATCAGCGGAAAAAGCGCCAGATAAAATCGCTGAGAGTACAGCCGAATCCAGCGCTCGTCGGCGCTGTCGCGGATGGGGTAAAGTAGCAACAAAGCAAAGATTCCTGCCACCGAAAAAGCCATGACGAGGTAGGCCACGCCGCCCTCGGGCAGCTGCCACTGCACCAGAATTTTGCCGACGTAGATGTACAGAATCAGCAAGTACACGACTTCTAGTGGCAGTAGTACATATTGCGTAAATACCTTGATGCCGCGCGAATAGCCGGTTTGCGCTTCCAGTACGTCGAGCTTTGTGGGAAAGCCATTCAGGAAGAAGATCGTGTGGAATAAGCCGCCGATCAGCACGAAAAGATCAGCTTCGATTTTTGTCGGGTAGGTCACGTCGAACAGAAACCGGACCGTTTCGACGGCGATGATGATACCGATGTAGAGCGTTCCGGCGTAAAGCGTGGCGGTGATGAATTGCAACAGCATTGTTTTGTTGAACTGCCAAAAGCCATTAGGCTCGTCGTAGCCCACAAAGGGCGCGAACGACACCAGCAAATGCGCGCTGACGAAGAACATCCCAAAGCGGTAGTAGTCGCGCTGAATCGGGCTGGGGCTGATCGTGAAGTAGTAGCCTACCAACAAGGCGCACACGCCCAGCGCGCCCGCCGCCAGTACCCCAACGCTCCACTGCCGTCGCTCGGCTACCAAGTGCAGGCTAAGGAACAGCGGCAAGGCCAGGAAGAGTACCATGGTCAACCGGATGTACAGTGGCTGATCAGGTGAGAGGGGACGGCTCTCGATCAGCAGGTAAAGGACCACGGCTTTTAGCGCCGCCACAAGTACCACGAGCGGAAAACGCCGGAGTACTTGCTCGACGCCGGACGTAAGGGTTTTGATGGAGGGAAATCGGGCCATAGTACTGTCTTTTGGAAGCCAAAACTAAGCAAATTCGGTCGAAGGGATTGCGTGTTCATTCGCAATAGCCCTTTACCTTTGTCGTTAATTGGCAACGAAATCCATCCAAATCTCCCGCATGAAGTTTGCTCCCCCGTTACTTATCTCATTATTTATCGGAATCGTCAGCTCGACCCAGGCGCAACAACTCGGGCTGAGCCGCTTGTTTTATCCCAACGCTACCCTGAGCGCCAACTACATCGTCCCAACCAACTCGGCCACCGCACGTCCCCGATTTTGGTCTGACGCGCACGAGTCTGCTTGGGCATTATACCCGATCCAGAGCGAAGTACAGGGTAGTTTCAGCCTGAAAAAGAAATTCGATTTGCGGGCAGTGCATACGGTACTCATCGGGCAGTTCACGCAGTTGCAGCCCACGGTCGAGGGAAAAAATTTCCCTGACAATGGCTACAAGACGATTTCGCTGGGCGCCGTCAGGATGCAGGCGAGCGTGAAGGACCGGCTGTGGATATACGGCGCGGCGCTGGGCATGACCGAATCGAACGAGACGTTCTTCACGCCCCAGCCTTTCTTTTGGGGCGGTGCGGCGCGGATGCGGATCATCGGATTGCGGAGCCAAATCGTGTACGGCTCGATTTTGACCTATAATCAAAAACTAAGAGTCGTGCCGGTATTCGGGATCAATCAGCGCATCAGCAAGCAATGGCGGGCCACGGCGCTGCTGCCGTTCATGGCCGACCTCAACTACCACCCCACCAAGTGGTTCAGCATGGATGCGCTGGCCGGGATCAACGGGTACAGCGGCGGCTTTCAGGTGCAAACCGTCGAAGAAAAACTATTGCGCCGCCAAAACTACCAGCATGTCAAGCTGGGATTATCAGCTAATCTGCATTTGCTGACGGTCTTCAATATATCGGCCGAGGCGGGCGTAGCGGGTTTCCGACAGTTACGCACGTTCAATTCGGCCCGCGAGAACCTGACATCCTCCAATCCGCCGACGGCGCCGTACGTGGGCGTAAGCGTCAGGTACCTAACTTCCCGCTCCAAGTTTTCGTCCAAGTTCATGGGCAAATTTGGCTTAGGTGAAAAGGGTAGTGTCAACTTTTGAGCCTGGGGTTTATCCCCCGAACTCCGACTCGAAAAGAAGCGTGATGAGCTCCGCCACGCACACGGGCTTGTCGGAGCCCTCGCGTTCAAACACGCACTTAGTCGTGATTCTAAGCCCATCGGGTGGATAATCCTGCACTTCCCGCAACGTCATGCGCATCCTGATACGGCTACCCGAAGGCACCGGGTCAGTAAAGCGTACTTTATCGGCCCCATAGTTGACCGCCATTTTCACAGAACTAATACGGTACAGCGCCCCCATGAGCCGGGGTGCCAGCGAAAGGGTCAGGTACCCGTGGGCGATCGTCGTTTTATAGGGCGACTGCGCGGCGGCTTTCCGCCTGTCGATATGAATCCACTGGTGGTCGCCGGTAGCATCGGCAAATACGTTGATTTGATCCTGCGTGACGGTTTCCCAGGGGCTGACGCCGATTTCCTGGCCGACGTCTTCCCGGAATTTGGTGAGGTTCTGGTAGGTTTTCATAGCGTGAGTTGATACATGGTGAATTGCCTCAACGCTATCGCAATAGCATTTGCCGCTCCAGCACATTGTAGTTTTTAAGATACACCGCTTCGCTTAAAAATCGGCGGCCCGAGATCGAAATGCCCGACCCTGCTCCCATCACGATTGCACCGCCGAAGTATAGCAATCGACCCCTCGACGTGTCAAGGCCAGGAGAGAGAAGTACAGCCGCCATGCCAGCTACCTGCACCGCCGCGCCAATCAAAAGGCTGTTGCGGTACTTCTTGTACCGGTCCCAGCTGGCCGGGATGTTTCTGAATTCTTCGGACCCATTCGTTCCAAACAACCCCAGTGAGTACCTATTGCCGTTTTTATAATACGCCCTCGCGTTCAAGTACATGGTTTCGGTGTCGTACAAGTACTTGAATCTGGACTGATCGGCAAGGGGCAAGTACCGTAGCATTTCGTCCCGGTTTCTTAACCATAAGGCTCGTTCGAAGTTGTCAGCCGATGTCATCATTTTTCTACTGCCTACAAGAGTGAGCGCGAATCCCCCCAAAGCCATCCCTATTCCGATGCCTCCTTCTAAGCTAACGTTGGGTGAGTTATTAGGTGATAGCAACAATGGTAACGAACCTAACAGCATAGCGTAGCCTCCAATCAAATACAAAGGAGCCCTGCCCCTAATTTGCTGGCCCAACAGGTAGGCTTCTTTTCCTTCTGGCGACACGTCGAATTCGTCGGCTACGTGCTGCCAGCGCGCGCCCATGTGTTGATTGCCGAGGCTGGTGGTCCATTGATTACCACTCACAAAAGCCGCGTGGGCGTTATAGTTTTGCTTAAAAGTCGGGAATTCGGTAGAATCCCCAACGCTCTGTGACTTGGCAAAAGGAAGTAAACCGATCGCCAGAAAGAAAGATAAGGCTGTTTTCTTCATCACCGGACAGTGTTATTTTTAAGTAGAAGCACTCAAAAATAACATAATCCAACGACTTTCCAATATCCTTCTATTTCACTATTCTTTTTTCAGGATTTCTTCTAAAAAACTTCGAAACGGCGCGGCGAATTCCTTTCGATTCAAGGCAAACTCGACGGTCGTTTTTAGGAAATCGAGTTTATTGCCGATGTCGTGGCGCTTGCCCTCAATGCGGTGGGCGTAGATGTTCTCGCGACGTAGCAGCAACAACAGCGAGTCGGTGAGCTGGATTTCACCGCCCTTGCCTTTTGGCGTCTGGGCGATGGCCTGAAAAATATCGGGCGTCAGGATGTAACGGCCCGCAATAGCCAGGCGCGAGGGGGCATTGCCGAGCGCGGGTTTCTCGACGAGCGTGTTGAGCTCCAGAATCGTGTCGCTGAGCGCATCGCCGCCCACAATACCGTAACGGTCTACTTTGTCGGCGGGTACCTCTTCCACCGCGATCACCGAGCCGCCGTACTGCTCAAAAGTATCCATCAACTGTTGCGTCACCGGGATCACTGAGTCCATGATCGTGTCGCCCAGCAACACCGCGAAGGGCTCGTCGCCCACGTGGTGGCGGGCGTAGTTAATGGCATCGCCGAGGCCATTGGCCTCCTTTTGGCGCACGAAGTGAATATTAGCCATGTCTGCCAGGCGGCGCATTTCGGTGTGCCAGGCCTGGTCTTCCTTCTCCTCCAGGCGGGCTTCCAACTCGAAGTTGCGGTCGAAGTGGTCCTCGATGGCGCGCTTGCCTTTGCCCGAAATAATCAAGATATCCTCGATGCCCGAATCGACGGCCTCCTGCACGACGTACTGAATCGTGGGGATGTCGATGATCGGCAGCATTTCTTTGGGCATCGACTTGGTGGCGGGCAGAAAACGGGTACCCAGTCCGGCGGCGGGTATTACGGCTTTACGAATCATGTGGTATGGCTTTGGGCTACAGGCTTTTTAGATTTCTTATTTTTTTACAAAAACTGCGTAGTACTTCGATGGATGATCACGGTGTAAGCAATTAAAAGAGAGCTGTAGCTTGAAACTTACCGCCTAAAACCTTTTTACACCACAAACGGCTTGACCACTCGGGCATTGTGCTTTTTGAGTTCTACGAAAAGTCGGTTCAGCATGTCGTCGTCGCGGTAGGTACCGATGATGGTACCGCCCGAACCGGCAAACTTAGCCGACGCGCCGCACGCACGGGCAGCGGCCACGAGCTGTTTGTTGGCGTCGGATACCTGGTAGATTTGGCAGCGAAGGTCAAAATTCTGGTTCACGAGTTCGTGCAGGTCATCGGGGCGACGGTCGAGCAGGGCCTCCTTGCCCTCCGCAGCACAATGCGCGATTTGGCCCAACACGTCGATTACGTCGGTTTCGCCGCGATCGAAACGGGCACGCACATCGCTGTGAACTTTACCCGATACCTTGCTTAGCTGGGTGTTGTAGGCTACGTAAAGCTTGGGGAGCGAAACGGGGTCGAGCCGCTCGTAGATACCATGGCCCTGGGCCATGAGTTTTTCTCTATCAAAATCCATGTACACACAGCCTTCATAGCATTGAATGACGCGATCTTGTAAGCCCGCCGCAATGCCCAACTCCTCGGTTTCGGCGTTCAAAATAAGTTGTGGCAACTTTTCGAGCGGAATTTCTACTTTGTAAAATTGGATCAGTGCCCGGAATAACGCCACCACGATCGCACTCGAGCCTGACATACCCACCTGGCGTGGAATTGAGGAGCGATAGCGTACCGTGAAGTTACGGTTAGGGAGCCGGATGCCGTTGGTTTCGCAATAGTCAGCGAATTTCTTGATGCCTGCCTTGATCAGCGGAATGCCGCCGTTGTAGCCCAACATACTGACCGAATCGCGCAGATGGTAGAGGCTTTTGAAAGTGCTACTATCCTGCGGCTGCGGCTCAATGTGCAATTCGGGCGATTCATACAGCGATACCGATGTACCGAAATTGCGCACCGAGACGGAGATCGTTTTGCCAAAAAATCCGTCGGAAGGATTACCTAAAAGTCCGGCCCGTGCGTAGGCGCGCGTTTCTGTGATCAAGGGAAAATTGTTTTTTAGGGCAATATTACTAATAAATTACAAAACCCGTTTTAAAACAAAAATGACTGAATGGAGAATGCGCGGCATTTTTCATTCAGTCATTTCGGATAGCGATTACTACGCCATCCCGCAACCATCACCGTAGAAAGCTTAGGCTTGCTTGGCCAATTGCAGGTTGAATTCGAGTTTCACCTCGTCGCTCACTACAATGCCGCCCGCTTCGGTGACGCCGTTCCATTCCAAATCGAAATCCTTACGGTTGATTTTACCAGTTACTTCGAAACCTGCTTTGTAGTTGCCATAAAAATCGGTCATATAGCCACCGTGCTCAGCTTTCAACGCCACCTTATTGGTCTTGCCCTTTATCGTCAAATCACCCAGGATAGTATAGTGGTCATCTCCTTTGGGTGTTATCTCTGTCGATTTGAAGGTCATGGTAGGATAGGTAGCCGAGTTGAAGAAATCTTCGGCTGTGAGGTGCTGATCGCGCTGCTCGTTGTTGGTGTTTACGCTGGCAGTTTTGGCTGTAAAAAGGATTTCGGCGGTGCTGAAATCCTCGCCTTCGGTTTCAACCGAGCCTTCAAAATCTTTAAAATTTCCCGTCACAGTCGAGATGACCAGGTGCTTCACTTTAAACTGAATTTCAGAATGGGTCGGGTCAATCGTCCAGATGGTTTTGGTAGCAGTTTCCATTGTTTTAAATTTTTGCGGTTTAAATGTATTTACAATAGATGTATATACATTTAAGTTGTGCTGAAAGTTTCAGCGAGCAAAAAAAATCCGACGCAGCAGGGCACCGGATTGTAAAAACATATTCATCTTTCGATCAATTAGCTGCATTACCATCGGCGGTTCGGTCCGCCTTCTTGACGGGTACGCCGTCTCCTTTCGAAGATGAAGTGGTTTTGGGCGTATTGCTCTGCATCGACGGTACCACGGGTGGTTCCAGTAGTTCTTTGCCAGTACCGGGTATTGCGGGTTCTCCTCTTTTACGTGCCATGGTATTTTTGGTTTAGGTGGTAGATAAAATCGATTGTCTACTCATCAAAAAAAACTGTTCCGCCGCCGCACAAGCATCCAAGCCTTCGCGGCTGGGGAATATCTTCTATAAAAAAAGCCGCTTATCCGAAGGCAAGCGGCTTTTTTTGATGCAAAAGTACGTCTGGTACTGAGTACGTAGTACAGCGTGGGGAATATAAATCCAGAAGAGGTAGTTACCCCTGTACCCTGTCTAGTACTTAATTTTTAGGCATTGCAAAAATACTCTCATCCACCTTGGGGTTGACCTCTACGGTTTTGTAGGTCATCGTCATCACACCGGGCATAGCGGGCGATTCGATTTCAGTAGTAAAGGGAAACGTTACACCGTCGACCTGCTTAAAGTCGGAAAAGTTGGTTTTCACCTCGACATCCTGTCCCTGCACCGCAGTGTTGATCACCGAGCGGAGGATGTAGTACGTATCCTTGGAAATGTAGTGCGTCGCGGTAGCGCCGTTCGACATGCCCACTTTGACCAGGTACACCGGCGCACCTTCGAGCGATTCCTCACCCTTCATTAGTTCGGCGGTGTTACCTTTCGCTTTGTAGTTGTATAGGCCAGTCAGGTCGAGCTGAGCGGCCGCCATTTCAGCTTGTGCTTCGGGCATAGCGACGGCCGTAGTCTGGCCTGCCATCGGGTTGATCATCCAGCCCGTTTTGCCGTCGATGGCTTGTACGATATCAGAACCCTGTACGGTGGTTTCGCTGCGCATGCCCCGGCCCTGCACGATGGTGGCCGTAGAGGGTAGGTCCATGCCCATGATCTGAGCGGATGATTCCATCCTCACGCTTTTAAGGTTCGTGTATTTATCGCCCCCCATTGCGGCCACATGCTTGTCGATGACCTCGTCCACTGTCTGGGCGTGAGCCGACTGCATGAAAATCGCCAGCATGACTACGCTCAGCATTTTGGCCCATGATTGCTTATTCATAAAATCTGTTGTTTGAGATGAAAGTAAAATTTCAATAAAAATAACAAAAAGTTGCGTAAAGATAACCCGTCTCGGGCCGAGAGGTTTAAAAATCGACTCGACGGACACGGAGCCAGACAACCAAAATAGAAAAAGAAAAGGGGAACAAGCCTAAACTTATTCCCCTTCGATATAGGTACCAGTGTTCAACAATGAGGTTTGCTACGCCAATGCTTCTGCACCACCCACAATTTCCAGAATCTCCTTGGTAATGGCGGCCTGCCGGGTCCGGTTGTACACCAGCCTGAGCTCTTTCAATAGCTCCTGCGCATTGTCGGTGGCCTTGTCCATGGCGGTCATCCGGGCACCGTGCTCGGCGGCGTTGGATTCCAGCACCGCCCGGTACAGCTGAATTTTGAGTGATTTGGGAATCAATTCGTTTACAATTTTTTCCTCTTCCGGCTCAAAAATATAATTGATATTGGGCCTTCCGCCTTGCCCTTCGGCCGGCTCGGCGGCGATGGGCAGGTACTGCTCGGTGCGGATAATTTGCGTGGCGACGTTCTTGAATTCGTTGAAAATCAAATCCACGCGATCGTACTGTCCGCTGGCAAACATCGTCATGATGGACTCGGCAGCTTCCTTTACCCCCGCGAAGCTGAGCTGCATGAAAATGTTTTGGAACTCCTTGTTCACCTGAAATCCCCGGCGGGTCATCCCCTCGGCGGCCTTCTTGCCAATGGCAAGTACCTCTACGTTGCCTTGCCGCGCCAAATCGGCGTAGTTGGCGGCAGTATGTGCCATGGCGGCTTTGATCACGTTGGTATTGAAAGCCCCGCACAGGCCCCGGTCGGACGTGACCATGACAATAAGTACCTTGCCTACCGCGCGCTCCTGCTTATAGGGGCTATCGGTGCCGGTTTCGCTACCCGATGATACCGTCGCGAGCATCTCGCCGAGTTTCTGAGCGTAAGGCCGCATCTGCATGATGCTGTCCTGCGCGCGCCGCAACTTGGCCGCCGCCACCATTTTCATGGCTTTGGTAATCTGCTGCGTCGAGCTTACCGATACGATCCGGCCGCGTACTTCTTTTAGGTTTGCCATGGGTTAGTTTTGAATGATAGAATGGGTGAATGATAGAATAAAAAAACCCACCTATTCACTCATTCTATCATTCTATCATTCAAAATTATATATACTTCGCTGCTACTTCTTTCGCTACTTTTTCAAGCACACCGGTGAGCGTGTCGTCGTATTTGCCGGCTTGAAGTGCTTTGAGCGTGTCGCCGTACTGGCCCGAGAGGACAGTCAGGTAGTCGGCTTCGAATGCCTTCACCCGGTCTACGGGTACTTTGTCGATCAGTCCCTTGGTGGAAGCGTATACGATGGCTACTTGCTGCTCGACGGGTACCGGACTGTACTGCGGCTGCTTGAGTACCTCCTGGTTGCGGCGTCCGCGGTCGATGGCGAGCTGCGTGGCGGCATCGAGGTCGGAGCCAAATTTGGCGAAGGCTTCGAGCTCGCGGAACTGCGCCTGGTCCAGTTTCAGGGTACCGGCCACTTTCTTCATCGACTTGATCTGGGCATTACCACCCACCCGCGATACCGAAATACCCACGTTAATGGCAGGCCGGATACCGGAGTTGAACAAGTTGGTTTCAAGGAAGATCTGGCCGTCGGTGATCGAAATCACGTTGGTGGGGATATAAGCCGACACGTCGCCCGCCTGGGTTTCGATGATCGGGAGGGCCGTCAACGAACCGCCACCTTTCACCTTGTCTTTTAGGGAGGGGGGAAGGTCGTTCATGTTTCGGGCAATAGAATCGTCGTTTACGATCTTTGCCGCCCGCTCCAACAGGCGGCTGTGCAGATAAAACACGTCTCCGGGATAAGCTTCGCGTCCCGGTGGGCGACGCAGCAGCAGCGACACCTCGCGGTACGACACGGCTTGCTTGGAAAGGTCATCGTAAATCACCAGGGCGGGGCGTCCCGTGTCGCGGAAGTACTCCCCGATGGCGGCACCCGTAAAGGGCGCAAAGAACTGCATCGGGGTGGGATCGGCGGCGCCAGCAGCCACGATGACGGTGTAGTCCATAGCGCCATAGCGGCGGAGGGTGGACTCGATCTGCTTGATGGTGGAGGCTTTCTGTCCGCAGGCTACGTAGATGCAGAAAACTGGCTCACCACGATCGTAAAATTCCTTTTGGTTGATAATGGTATCGATACAGACGGCCGTCTTGCCCGTCTGACGATCTCCAATCACCAGCTCCCGCTGGCCGCGGCCGATGGGGATCATGGCATCGATGGCCTTAATACCGGTTTGAAGAGGCTCGGTAACGGGCTGCCGGAAAATGACGCCCGGTGCCTTACGCTCCAGGGGCATCTCGAAAAGCTCGCCCTGCACAGGGCCGAGACCGTCGATGGGCTCGGCCAGGGTATTCACCACACGACCCACGATCTTGTCACCTACCTGAATGGAAGCAATCTCATTGGTACGCTTCACGGTGTCGCCTTCCTTGATCTCGCTGGATTCGCCCAGCAGTACCGCACCCACGTTGTCCTCTTCGAGGTTCAGTGCGAGCGCTTTGAGGCCGTTTTCGAATACCAGCAGTTCGCCCGCCTGTACTTTGGAAAGTCCGTAGATCCGCGCCACGCCGTCGCCGACTTGCAGCACGGTACCTACTTCTTCGAGCTCTGCCTCTGACTTCGAGCCCGCAAGTTGCTCACGCAGAATGGCTGATACTTCGTCCGGTCTTACAGATACCATAATATTAAGTTGCTTATATTGAAAGTTGAGGTGATGGGTTTTCGAAAACAG
This sequence comes from uncultured Cytophagales bacterium, assembly GCA_963803495.1. GTDB lineage: Bacteria > Bacteroidota > Bacteroidia > Cytophagales > Spirosomataceae > Persicitalea. Next base: position 2,495,013 of record CAWDMP010000002.1, on the reverse strand, counting down.
CCGCAAATTTAGCTTTTAATTTCGTTAAATCCGGCATCTGTTCTAAAAAAAACGAAGGTCGGAATTATACTTTTCTAAGAAGTAGCACGAGCGTGGTAGATAGGCTATTGTGATGGTGGAGAATCAACTACTTGTCGATTCCAAACTTTTTTGGGGTGCTCATGTGTTTATTAGCGAAAAGCTTTCGTTTTTGTACCGTCTTTTCAAAATTTTATCTTTCCCTGTTCTCATCCCACCGAATGAATATCCGCTTTAAATCACTGATTGCATTGGCTTTAATCGCCACCCTTTTTACCACCAACGCCCAGGCGCAAGCTACAAAAACCACCAAGACTACTCCTAAAACCACGACTACCAGCGCCGTGAGCGCCACCCCGATGCTCAAAACGGCCCTTGATTCCGTGGCCTATGCCATCGGCCTCAGTGTGGGGGGATCTTTGAAGGGGCAGGGGCTAGCCAATGTCAATACCAGTGTGCTCATGCGCGGCGTCAAAGAGACCCTCGAAGATACCCCTATGGCCATGACGCCCGAGCAAGCCAACGAGTACATCGGCAACTATTTTCAGAAGCAAGCCAGCGTGAAAGGTGAGGCCAACCTGAAAGCAGGTCAGCAATACTTGGAAGAAAACAAGAAACGCTCCAACGTCACGACGACCGCGAGCGGCTTGCAGTACGAGGTATTAAAAATGGGCGAAGGCCCAAAACCAGTTGATACCTCGCGTGTGAAAGTAGACTACCACGGTACATTGACCGACGGAACGGTTTTTGATAGTTCTGTCGAGCGTGGTGATCCGGTCGAGTTTCCCGTCAGTGGCGTCATCAAGGGCTGGACCGAAGCGCTCAAATTGATGCCGGTCGGCTCGAAGTTCCGACTGTTTATCCCGGCTGACCTGGCTTACGGGGCGCGCGCTGCCGGACCTGCCATTGGCCCCAATTCCACGCTCATCTTTGACGTGGAGTTATTGGAAATCCTTAAATAAAACCTTTTGCTATGAAAAAGTACCTCATTACCCTCATACCCATCGTGCTGCTGGGCTGGCAAAAGGGACCGCAGCCCGATGGCCTCGTCCGGGACCAGTCATCACCTGAGTGGATCATGGCGGACGACAGCCTGTCGACCAAGGATCTGAAGCCCACCGAGGCTCAAGTGCGGGCCGAAGCGTTGGCGATGCGTATCCTGGGCAACTACCACTATCGCAAACTGAAACTCGACGATTCGCTGTCGGTGGCTATATACAATAAGTACCTCGACGACATCGACCACAGCAAGCTGTACTTCCTGGCTTCGGATGTGGCGAAGTTTGATCAATACAAGACCTCTTTCGATGATTTCCTGATCAAGGATGAGCTCGAAGTACCTTACGGAATTTACAATACGTTCCGCAAGCGATACGAAGAGCGCAGTGCCTACATCCAGAATCTGCTGAGCAAGCCACAGCCTTTCGATTTTACCAAAGACGAAAGCCTGAACACCGATATCAAGAAGATGACTTGGGCCAAGAGTGGTGCGGAGCTGGACGATACCTGGCGCAAGTACATCAAGAGTGAAGCACTCGACCTTAAACTGGCCGGTAAAGCCGACACCTCGGCAATCAACACCCTGCGTGACCGCTACAAAAACCGTGACCGCGCCCTGGCGCGCATCCGCACCGAGCAGGTATTCCAGATGTACATGAACGCCTACGCCGAGTCGCTCGACCCGCACACCAGTTACCTGGGGCCGGTTTCGGCCGATCGCTTTAAGCAGGACATGAGCCAATCGCTCGAAGGCATCGGGGCGCTGTTGCGCGAAGAGGACAACTACATCAAAATCGTGGATGTCATTCCCGGCGGTCCGGCCTTTCGGGGCAAGCAATTGAAGAAAGAGGACCGCATCATGGGCGTGGCCCAGGGCGACAATACCAACTTTACCGACATCGTAGGCTGGTTTGTGGACGACGCCGTGAAACTCATCAAAGGGCCCAAGGGTACCATCGTGCGCCTGCAAGTGCTGGCCGCCAACGCCCTGCCCAACACGCCACCGCGTGAAATCAGAATCGTACGCGAGAAGATCAAACTGGAAGAGCAGCGCGCTAAGAGCGAGATGGTGACCGTCGACCACGGTGGGAAACCTATGAAAGTGGGCGTGATCGATATTCCATTGTTCTACCGCGACTTCGAAGGTGCGCAGAAGCGCGAGAAGGAGTTTTCGAGTACCACCCGCGATGTACAGACGCAGATCGAGCAGCTCCGCAAGGATGGTGCCGAGGGCATCGTGATCGATCTTCGAAACAACGGTGGCGGCTCGCTGACCGAAGCCATCTCGCTGACGGGACTGTTTATTAGCAAAGGTCCGGTGGTACAAGTGAAGGAATCGCAGGGCGACCTTGAAGTACAATCCGACACTGATGCTTCGATCGCTTACGATGGTCCGCTGGCCGTCATGGTGAACCGGTTCAGTGCGTCGGCTTCGGAGATTTTTGCCGCGGCTATTCAAGATTATAAGCGGGGCATCATCGTGGGTGAGCAGACCTACGGCAAAGGTACCGTACAGACGCTCGTCGATCTTAATCGCTGGGTGCCCAAAGAGACCGAGAACCTGGGTCAGGTGAAATTGACCATCGCTAAGTTCTATCGTATCAACGGTAGTAGTACCCAGATGCGTGGCGTCATGCCTGATCTGGATCTGCCCACGGCTTTCAAGGTCAACGAGTACGGCGAATCGTCTCAACCCAGCGCGCTGCCCTGGGATCAGATCCCGTCGACGCGCTACGAAGTGACCAATAACATCAGCGACCTGATCGTACAGCAGTTGCGCGACAAGTACAATTCGCGCCTGAGAACGGACGAGGATTTGAAAAAACTGGTGAGTGACCTGGCTGAGTTCAAGAAAGCCCGTGAGGACAAGACGGTGTCGCTGCAAATCGACAAGCGCCGCAAGGAACGCGCCGAATCGGAGAAAAAGCGCGCCGCCCTGAAAGACCTGGACGACGAGACCGACGGTGAAGACGAAGATGTGGCCACGACCACGCCCGTCAAGAAGAAAAAAGACGTTTTTCTGACCGAGACCAGCCGCATCGTGGCCGATCTGGTGACCATTACGAACGAGCCCAGCCTGGCCGGAACCAAGAAAAAGAAGTAGGGTAGGAGTGGATTATGCTCGAAAAATTCACTCTGAAGTACTTCTATCGCGACTTCTGGCAATTCCTCAAAAACCCGACGACCGAAGCGCAACGATTTCCTTTTTCGGTTAAGTTGGCCTTTCAGCTATTCATCGGATTTTTCCTCATTCGCTTTCTGACGATTCTGGTCGAAGTATTTGGTTTTCGGCCCTTCATACTTAGTTTTACGGGCCATGAGCTGGCCCGGCAGCAAATCGACGGCAACACGACCTCGCTAGTCGTCGGGGCGCTGATTTCCGCGCCGATTGTCGAAGAACTGGCCTACCGCTGGGGATTGCGGTTCAGCCCGCTGCGTACGGCGGTTTCGATCGGTCTGGTGGTGTTCTATTGGTTGCCCTACGGCGGTACCTACTCGACCAGTATCCTGCGCGTTTTGAACCAGCCGGGCTTCTACCTGATGGTGGGCATGGGTGTACTGGCGGGGCTGACGGCCTACGCCCTGTTCAAGGTACCTTACCTGGAAAGCCTGATCCGGCAGAAATGGAGCCGTAGCTTTGGCTGGGTGTATTACATCTCGGCGCTGCTGTTCGGCTTGATGCACATATTCAATGTAGCCGACCTCGATCTGACCATTCTGGGCCTCGCGCCGCTGATTACTTTTCAGCAGATTGCCTTGGGGTTTTTCAACGGCTACGTCAGGATGCGCTTCGGCCTTGCCCAGGCCGTTGCACAGCACGCGCTGTTTAATCTGGTACCGGTACTTATTCAGTTAACGGGATAGGTAGGGGCAGGAAGGTACTCTTAAGCAAACGGAGAGCCCTTCTCGGTCAAATACTTACCGACGTTGAAGAAAATTCCATCCAGAATCTCCACATCTTTGCTCCAGTCTTTGGTTTGCCAGTCTTGGTTTGGCGTGGCTACGGTCACTTTTTTTGCTTCTGTGGTAATCCAGATCACCTTTTCAACGCCAAAATCGAATAGTTTTTGCGTTTTCTTGAAAATGTAAGCGTCTGGTGCCATATCGTAGGGATCGGCGGAAATATCCACCTCGATAGCGATCTTAGGAGGGACTTGGGCATAGTGTAAGTTCAAGTGCCGATAAGGAAGGACGCTGTTGTCAAAAATCAGAATATCTCCTGCCAAATTGTTTCGGCGATCGTCCAGGTGAATACCTGCTTCGCTCGTCAGGACAGTATAAACGATCTTCATCGATCGTTTTGGCTAGTAGAAACATTAGATAGCTGACGATATAAGCTTGCAATGTGCTCGACCCCATAATTTCTGAAAAAGTTTTTTGCCCTGACAGCACTTCCCGGTAGCCCTTATAGTGAATAGGCTTACCGTCGATGATTTCGTAGATCAGTTCGTCGGGAATGGGCTTAATGGGTCTTTTGACGCGAACGCCGGATTTGGTGGCTATCATATTTCAGATGGTTTTTGGAAGATTCAGGAAAAATTGGCGGTTTGTTCAAATATACCTTTTTTTTTTCAAGATTGAAATCCTGTCTCTACGCCTTCGTTCTTCAACAAGACCAAAATGACTATACCTATGAACCAGCCCCAATCTTCCCACCAAAAGCCTCTTGATACCGTGATGAGCGGCCTCATGACACGCTACCAGGAACGCGTTCCCGACGTGAACGGCATCCTCGACGCCATGATACAGGAGGGTGTCATCGAGAGTACCGGCGACATCGAGAACGACCACATCGCCTTCCGTACCTTGGGCGTGCCGCACTTGGGCATTGCTTCCTTCGAAAAGATTTTCCTGCACTACGGCTACCAGAAGCGCGATTACTACCATTTCGAAGGCAAGAAACTCGACGCCTACTGGTTCAGCCCACCGGAGCCGCACTACCCCCGGATTTTCGTGAGCGAGCTACGGGTAAAAGCACTCTCCCAAGAAGCGCAAAGTATCATTCAAAGCTATACCAACGAAGTCAAAAGCGATCCGGTAGATAGCTTAAACCTGGACGACGGCGTCGCTGTGGACGCTTTCCTGCACCAACCGCTCTGGCGCACACCCAGCCTCAGCGACTACCTGACGCTTTTGCGGGAAAGTGAGTACGCCGCCTGGGTCATCTACAACCGCTACTACCTGAATCACTTCACGATCAGCGTCCACAACCTGCCGCAAGGCTACAGTACCGTGGCCGAGTTCAATGCGTTTTTGGAAAAGCATGGCTTCAAACTCAACGACTCCGGTGGCAAAGTGAAGGAGAGCCCCGACGGCGGCCTGCTGCAAAGCTCCACCGTGGCCCAAATGCTCGAGGCGGAATTCGCCGACGGCCAAAAGCACACGATTTCGGGCTCGTACGTAGAATTCGCCGAGCGGCGGGTACTACCCGAATTTGCCGAAGTACCTACCGACCAAATCCAACGCCAGCACCGCCGCGATGGCTTCGAGGCAGGCAACGCCGACAAAATCTTCGAAAGTACCTACACCACCCAAACGGGGAAGTAAAATGTGGTACGGGCGGCTCGCCCGTCTGGCAGAAGAACAAGCGGCAGCAAATGAGCCAGAACCCTCAAAGGGAGTACCTACTTCCTCCCAAAATGAAAATCAGCAAAATCCATAAACTGCTCCCAATCGTACAGTAGAATATCGTGCTTGCCCTCCCGCATGTGGTAGCCCGTCCAGGTCTTTTGCCCCACGGGTACCGCCACATCCGGCGGCGTGGCCGTCGTTAGCGTCGGCTTGCCATACAGCGCGTAGGCGGCCCCGGCGTGGTAAAGGCTCAGGTACTCGCCTTTCTGATCGGCCCAATTGTCTTCGGAAGCACTCGCCACGTACACCGGGCGTGGGGCTACCAGGGCGATCAATTGATGAAAATCCACGGGCATTTCGCTTTCACGATTGTCGTACTTGCTTGTAATTATCCGAAAACCAGTGAGGAAAGGCAGCATTCATGACCTTGGCCCGTTCGCCGTACTCGCGGCGCGCGATGGCCGCGCCGCCTTCGCCCGAGTCGTTGGAGATGACCATCGCAAAGCGCTCATCCTGCGCTCCGGCCCAAAGCGAGGCCTTGCCCAGCCGCGAGTGGCCCACCACCGCCACGCGTTTGCCGTCGACCGCTTCATCCGTCTCCAGGTAGTCCAAAGCCCGACTCAGTCCCCAGGCCCAGGCCCCGACGGTACCCCATTCGTCGGGTGCGGGGCGGGTTTGGCCATTTTTATAAAATAGCGGCAGAATACCCTGGTCGTAGTTGTCGGGATAATCGGGCATCAGGTCACCGGCAAAGACCGTGGCGACGCCGTAGCCTCGCGCCAGAATCTGCTCCACGGGCCAGCGCTTGGCCAGTTTACCCCGGCTCGCTTCACCTGCCTGGTTGTCGGTAATGCTGGCATCGGCCCGGTTGCGTACCCAATTTTGGGTGATCGGAATAGCCGGATCGTCGCTGGTCGTCTGATTGCCCGCGAAGTTCAAGCCAAGGAATACCGGAACGGGTCGGGCCGCGCTCGGTCGGGCCGCGCGCGGCTTATTGGCGTCGTTGGGTAGGTAAATCAGAATCTCCATCTTTTGCTTCCCATCGGCCGAAAAGTAAGCTGTGACCAGCTTGCGCGTGGCCCTGCCGCCCAGCGCGCTTTTGTCCACCGAAGTCACCTCAAACCGTACAGGTAGCTTTTGCGTCGGCGTTTTGCCGTAAACCTGCTCGGAGAATAATCTCAGGATCTCGGGTCGGCGCACGCGCTCCCAATCCCTGACGCTCTCGACGGGCTTGCCACTTTGGGTAGTGAGCAAGGCGGGCAAGGTATAGTCCGGGACTTTGCTCTCGTCGTAATTGGCATCTTGGGCCAAGAGCGCCGGGCTGACCGTAACGATGGCGATAAGCAGTATTGATAAAAGGATTTCTCTTTTCATGATTTTGGACGTTAGTGGCCTTCCTCACTCATTTACCAATAAATGCACGATCCGGCAAGCGTTTCCCACACTTTTCGGGTTTTGTGCCTCGGCGATGGTGAGTTTGAGCGTGTGCTTGCCAGGCTTCAGTTCATCGGCCAGCACCAAGTACCAAGGCAGATGCAGGCTCGGGCTCCATTGGGTAAAAAGGTCGAGGGTCTGCGCTTTCTTGCCGTCAATTTGATAAGTAATGATCCCCGCATCCGGGCCGGAAATGAGTGCGATCCCGACGGCCTTACCAGTGAAAACATACTCGAAAGAATCGCCTGGCTTGTCACCCACCAGCATGGGTACATTCACGAAGCCTTCGCGGGTACCCTTGGGTGGATCGGGCTGCCAGTTGGGATTTATTTTAAAGCCTTTCAAAGCTTTTGCCTCAGAAATCGAACGATAGCCCGCTTTTCCATAAGAAGACCGGTCGAGCGGCGCGGGTAGCTCGGGCGCAATTGATTTTTCGTTGGGATCAGTACTTCTAAAAAGGTACTTGATCGTCTGAAAATAGACCTCCTGCCCGTAGGGCGAAGGATGCAAATTCTTGAAGTCATATTCCCACGAAAACTCTCCGGCCTTCAAGCGGTCGTACACTTCCTGCGAAAGGTTGAGGAAGGACGCGCCGTAATGCTTCGCTACTCTACGGTGTACCTCCACTTCCACCGGCAACTTCCCGGCATCGTAATCGCCAAATTTGTCCGGGTCGGCGAAGGCCATCAGTACCACGTTCATGGCCGGATTGGCGGCATGGGCTTGCTGCATGATGCCTTCCAGGGCCCTAATTTGCGCTTTCTCTGAGAAACCGTTCGTTCGGTCGTTGACGGCGCTCTCTACAAAAAGCAGATCGGGCGTACCCTGCGCCAGTACATCGCGCCCGAAGCGAAAGGCGTGAGGCGTACTACCCAAGGACGAAATTCCGGCGGTGATAAAGGTGAACCGGGTATCGGGAAAGCGCTCGCGCAAGTACTGCGCCGTCTTGTTGCGCCAACCCGGATTGTAGGTAATCGAACCACCCAGAAAAGCCACGGTACCTGTTTTTTGTTTTTCAAATTTGGAGAAAGCCGCCCCCAACCCGCGGTTGGATTCTACGTAGACCGAGCGCGCCAAAGGTACTTCGACGGGGTAGGTGTGTTGCTGGATAAAATCCGCCCAACGTTCCAAATGCTCGATCACGAAGTGGTGGCCTTCCAGCGTCTGCAGGCCGCGCGTCATCGGGTACACCGCCGCCGGGCCACCCAGCCGCAGGTACTTCTCGATCAACGGAAACGTGTTTTCCTCAGCCGGGACGATCTTATCCTGCAACCCAACCACGTGTAACACCGGAATCTTGAACGCCGCCATGCCTTCCAGGTCGTTGAGCGGCCTATCGGTGAAACTACTGGCGGTAGCTTCCGTCAGGCCGTTCAATTCCAGCCAGCGTTCCCAATCTTTGGGTGAGCCTTGCCCAGTACCCTTGCCGCCGGGCCAGCTTTTGGGGTCACAGACGGGTGCCTCGGCGTAGAGACAGGCTACTTTGTCGGGGTTGCGCTTGGCCCAGCCGTAGGCATACAGCCCGCCCCGGCTGATGGCTTCGAGCGCTACTTTGGGCGCGAAGTTCTTCCGAGTCGTGAGGTAGTCGTAGAACTTATCCCAAACCTGCATCGCCTTCGGATGGCCGAAGAGATTGTTGGTATTCACATAAGCCAGATGAAAGCCCCGCGCTACCAGCAGGCTGTCCATTTCGGGGTGAAAGTTGGGAAAATGCGCCCGCCACACCCACGGGTTGCCGGGCAGCGGTTGTTTGGGTTGGATATAGTAGGCGGTGGTATTTTCAAAAGGAAAATCGACTTTCTCAAAGCCTTTCCAGGAAGAGGTAGTTTCGGCAGGAGATTGGGCGAAGCCAAAACCGGTACCCAATAAAACAGAGAATAAGGAGAGCCGTAAGGCAAAAATTCTTTTCATTTTATCAAAAGAAACTCCTGCCCAAACTTTACTAATACGCCCATCGGCCAATAAAAAATTTGAACCGCAAGTTTTTCCCCCCTATTTTTAGAACCTCACACGACACATATTTATCATTCATCCCTGGCACGCCAGCCCGGTCATCATTACATTCCATGTTCAAAAAACTACTACTCTTCTGGATCGCCAGCCCGGTCCTCCTTCTTTCCGGCGCTGCCTACGCCCAATCCCTCCCCGTCGTGATCACCGAGCGCGAACGCGCCGAAACCGTGGACGCCATCCTGGAGGATCGATTCGAAAATATGCTGCCGCCGCTCATGCGCCGCGAGGGCGTGGACATGTGGGTTATCATTTCGCGTGAGTACAACGAAGACCCCGTCATGCGGACCATGCTGCCCAGTACCTGGCTATCGGCGCGGCGGCGGACGATGATGGTTTTTTACGATCCCGGAGGCGAGAAGCCGCTGGACAAACTAGCCATCGCGCGTTACGACGTAGGTACCCTGCTCAAAGGCGAGTGGGACCTGAGTTCCAATCCCGATCAGTGGGAAGCTTTGGTAAAGGTGATCAAGGAAAAGAATCCGAAAAAGATTGCCCTCAACTACTCCAAAAATTACGCCCACGCCGACGGCCTGACCTACACCGAGCATCAGGAATTCATGGCCAAGCTACCCAAGGAATACCAGGCCAAGGTAGTTTCGGCCGATCGCCTCGCCGTGGCCTGGCTCGAAACCCGCACCGAGAAGGAAATGGCAATCTACCCGATGATTTGCCGCATCTCGCACCAGATCATCCAGGAAGCTTTTTCGGAGAAAGTGATTCAGCCCGGCGTCACGACGACCGACGATGTAGTGTGGTACCTGCGCCAGCGCGTCACGGACCTGGGCCTGGACACCTGGTTTCACCCAACGGTGGACATCCAGCGCGCCGACGCCAATAGTTTCGATCACCTGCGCACGTTTGCGAAGCGGCCCGGCCAGCAGGTCATCATGCCCGGTGATTTGATACACACTGACTTTGGCATTACCTACCTGCGCCTCAATACTGATCAGCAGCAAATCGCCTACATCCTGAAACCCGGCGAAACCGAGGTACCCGACTACCTCAAAGAAGCCTTTCAACAAGGTAATCGCTTGCAGGAAATCCTGACCGAGCAGTTTACGGTGGGCAAGTCCGGCAACCAAATCCTGCTCGACGCCCTGGCGCAATCCGAACAGGAGGGCATCAACGGTACCATCTATACGCACCCCATCGGCCTGCACGGCCACGCCGCCGGACCGACCATCGGGATGTGGGACGCCCAGGGCGGCATCAAAGGTCCGGGCGACTACCCGCTTTTCCCCAACACGGCCTACTCCATCGAGCTGAATGCCGCCGTCAAAATCGACGAGTGGGACAAAACCATCCGCATCATGCTGGAAGAAGATGGGTACTTCGACAAAGACGGCTTCCGCTACATTGACGGCCGGCAGCGGGAGATTTGGACGGTGCCGAGGAAGCTGGACTATGTACGGTGATAGGCTTTTGTACAGTGTCGCCCGGAGGGCTGCTGAATAGTCGTCACCGCGTCGCTCCGGCGCACCGGGCGGACCGTTCGGCGAAGCCGAGCGACTGCCGGAAGGTTTTATATTCAAGCGATTAATTTATGAATGTATCTGAAAAAAAAGAGCATTAGAATTAATGGCATACAATATGCTAGAGATATATCGTATCTTTTTAGAAAGGAGTCCGCCAACCGAAAAAGCACCAGCAAGCCGATGGAAATAAAGGAAGAGCTCAAAGAAATGTACGACTCCCAGTACTCTGATCAAACGGAGGAATGGCGAAGAATCGGGGCAGTCGGAAAAGCCGACAATATAATCCACCTCACCACGGGTTTCACGTTCGCCAATCTGATCGAGATAGGGGCAGGTGATGGCAATGTCCTGGCCCAACTAAGCCAGCGGAAGTTCTGCCCGAATCTGACTGCAGCGGAGATTTCGGATAGTGCGATTCGACAGATCGAGAAAAAGAGCATTGCCAGGCTGACAGAGATAAAGCAATTCGACGGCTACTGCCTGCCCTTTGCCAATCAGCAGTTTGACCTGGCCGTTTGCTCCCACGTGATCGAACATGTGGAGTATCCGAGGAAGCTCCTGCGGGAAATCAAGCGAATATCCCGACGTCAGGTCTTTGAAGTACCCATTGACTTTTCTCTTCGGGTCGATGAAAAATTTGACCATTTCAACGCTTACGGCCACATCAACATTTACACGCCTGCCTTGTTCAACTTCTTGCTTTACACGGAGGGCTTCGAGATAATACGCAATAAATACGCCTTGTATCGTCCGGAAGTACTCAATTATCAGTACAAGAAAAACTCGCCGGATTACTTGAGAATGATGGCCAAGCGGCTCCTGTGGAAAAGCATTCCAAAACTGATGAAATTGAAGCCTAACACCTATACCGTTCTCACTCAGTAGGCACTCTTGACAGTACTCTGTACCCCCTATTTATGTTTTCGGCTGTACGCCTGTCAGCTCAACAATTTAGTGCACGAGCAGTGAGGCGGCCGTTGCGGATACCATGAACAAAAGACCAATGTTGCAAATGATTTATTGCAGATGTATATAGTTTTGGAGAATCAGTCATCACAGTACAACGAATCACGAAAGGCGTGGCGATATTCAGCTGGCAGAGTATAGCCGTGGGTTGTGGATCAGTGCAAGCCCAAAAGGCAAAAATATTTCATACAAAGGTTTCCACCACCATCAGTTTGCAACCGCGCGGCAGCCGCTGGACAAAACCATCCGTATCCTGCTGGAAGAGTACGAGTACTTTGATGAGAAAGGCCTTCGCTAACTCCAATTTGTAATTGGACGTTGAGTCACCTCGCGTTTTCAACGCGAACATCCGCTTAAGCAATACTCTACTAACTACCTAGATCCGTCTGTTTCTCCATCTTCCAGTCCCATACGACTGAGTATCAATATCTAATGACTCCAGAACGCAATTAAGTACATCGTCTAAGATTTTTTCCGTCATTTGCAACCCTATGGGGTAGGTACCCTCGCGCAAAATGACAGCAGAACTACGAAAACAACTTTCAGGGCTTGTCCAGCTGCTTGTGTTGATCCTCTGGACGGCCGGTGCGCCGCTTTGGGCGCAAACGGATAGCGTGGGGAAAGACTCAAATTTTGGGCTGATCGGTACCCTCGACATCCAGCAGACTCGTCTGGACGGGCACCTTACCGTCATCAATGGCGTGGCGGGTGGCATCCGGTTCGGGACGCGGGGACACTTGCTGCTGCTAGGCTACCATTGGCTGGGGTACGATGCACCCACGCGGCTTGTCAATTGGCACGGCATACTACCCCGCAGCCTGAACCCGATGGCTATCACGACCACCGACGCCCGCTACGCGAGCGTGTCCTACTGGTATCCGCTCGTGCGAAACCAGCGTTGGTTTCTCGCGCTGCCCACCGAGCTCGACTACGGGGGCGAGTCGGCGCGCTACATCGGCAGCATCGCGCCCGAACCCGGTACCGCGCACTTTCAGATGGCGCAAGTAGGGGCCTATGCTTCTTACCGGTTCTTTTCCTGGCTGGGTTTGGGCGCGCGCTTCGGCTATCGGCAGGTACTTTTCAATCCGACGTTTAGCCGACAGTTTTCGGGTACCTACTATACCTACGGCTTGTCGGCCTACCCGGCTCCGGCCTACTACGCGTTTCGCGACTGGCGGCGCAAGCGGCTCAAAAAAAAGAGCAGCGCTTGATCGGCTGCTCTTCTCTCTGTTAGTTGGCCACGAAAGGCGCTTGCCGGACGTGTAAGATATAGGTCGGTGATATGCTGGAGTCCAAGGGTGGCTGGGCTTCATCAGGAATGATGGCCATTGCGAGAATAGAATAGAGAAGGATCAGGTTTTTTGGCAGAGGAGTGAGAAGAAAAGCCCCACTCGCCACTTTGATACAAAACGGAAAACCACAATTTCTTTCATGAAAAAACTCCTCCTGCTCCTTACCCTTATTTCCTCCACCGCCTTCGCCCAAAAGCAAAAGGTATGGCTCGATGCCGACACGGGCAACGAAATGGACGACGTCTACGCCATCGTGCGGCTGCTGTGGGCCGTTGACCGCGTGGATATGGTAGGCCTCAGTTCGGCGCACTTCAACAATGCCGACCTCGTGACTTTTGAAAAATGGAACCAGTACCCTACGTCCGGGCTGTCGCCCATTCGAGAGAGTCAGGCGCTCAACGAAGAGATCCTGACGACGATGGGCCTACAAAACATCCCGCATCCGCTCGGGGCTGACCGCCAGATGGGTCGCGCCTGGGGTGGTACTCAGCCGCGCCCCTCGGCGGCAACGGAGGGGATTTTAGAAGTACTTAAAGAGTTGAAACCGGGAGAGAAGCTGGACATCGTTACGCTGGGCGCGCTGACCAACGTGGCCTCGCTTATCGCGCTGGATTCGACAGTGAAAGGTAAAATTCGCGTGTATTCGCTGGGCGGAGGCTACGATTTTGCCAAAAAAGCCTGGAACAAAAATGAGTTCAACGTCCGCTGTGACTTGAACGCCTACGATTTCATGCTCGACCAGGCCAATCTTGACTGGACAGTGATGCCGATCCATTCGGTGATGCACTACCAGTTCGACCGCGAGACGGTCTACGAGCGCTTCGCCGCCGACAACCCTACCGAGCAACTCATGGAAAAACGCTGGCGCGAGACTAATCCGCAGGACACCAAGCGTACGCTCTGGGACCTGGGCCTGGTGCAGGCCTACCTTGTGCCCGGCCTCGCGCCTGTCGCCACGGTACCCGCACCACCCGAAAACAAGCAGCCGACCGTCAAGATTTTCACCAAAGTGGACGCTCAGGGTATGGATGCCGATTTCTGGGCGGAAGTCCGGCAACGCCGCTAAACCAATATCATGCTTCCAACTTCCAATTCGGCACCCCGGCCCCGTGGCAACTACCGCTGGCTTATCGCCGTGGTGCTGATGCTGGCGACCACGATCAATTACATCGACCGCAGCGTGTTGTCGTTTACAATGCTGGACGACAACTTCCGCAAGGAAATGCTGGGCATTCCGCTCGAGCAGGCCCTCACCGCCGCCGACCTCGACCGCTTCCGCACGCTGATGGGCTACGTCGACTCGGCTTTCAAGTGGGCCTACGGATTGGGCTTTATCTTCGTCGGCTGGTTCATCGACCGCGTCGGTACGCGGCGCGGTTTCTCGGTTTCGATTGCCCTGTGGTCACTGGCGGGCATGGCCATCGGCTGGGTGAGCTCGATTCGGGGGCTGGTGGTGGCGCGGTTTGCCTTGGGCTTCGGAGAGGCGGGCAACTACCCGTCGGCCATCAAGTCGGTGGGGGAGTGGTTTCCGCCCCAGGAGCGGGCGCTCGCGACGGGCGTCTTCAACTCCGGGGCCAACATTGGCATCATCGTGACCGCCGCCGCAGTACCCTGGCTCACGGTAGCGTACGGCTGGCGGTCGGCTTTCATCGTGACAGGCGCACTGGGGCTGTTGCTGCTGGCGGTATGGCTCTGGCTTTACCACCGGCCCGAACATCACCCCGCGCTTACCGCCGAAGAGTACGAATACATCAAAAGCGGCGACGACCCAGCTCCAACCGACGAGGTACCAAAGCCCTCGTGGTTCAAGCTACTGGGCTACCGGCAGACCTGGGCCTTCATCACGGGCAAGGTACTTTCCGACCCCGTCTGGTGGTTTTACCTGACCTGGCTACCGGATTTCTTCAATAACAACGACGCCTTCATCCAAAAACTCGACCTCAAGAGCGTCGGCCTGCCATTCCTGATTATTTATTTGGTTTCTGATTTGGGTAATCTAGTTTTTGGCTGGGTGTCGTCGTATTTTTTGCGGCGGGGCTGGTCGGCCAATGCGGCCCGGAAAGTCACGATGCTGGTGTGTGCGCTGTGCGTGCTACCGGTTTTCTTCGCCTCGTTCACGACCGACTACCGGCTGGCGATCGCGCTCATCGCCCTGGCGACGGCGGCGCATCAGGGCTTTTCGGTCAATAACTTCACCATCATTTCCGACGTTTTCCCCAAGCAAGCGGTCGCTTCGGTGGTGGGCATCGGCGGACTCTTCGGCTCCATCGCCAGTGCCTTGTTTGCCGCCGGAACCGGCCTGATGATCGTGAAAGTAGGTTACGTACCGCTGTTCGCCTTTGCCAGTACCAGCTACCTCCTGGCCCTAATTATCATTCACTTCTTAATTCCAAGATTGCAGAAGGTGCGCTTTTGAGCTTATTTTCGGGGTTAACGGTCAAGGGTCAAACGGCGTTCTAAGCTAACCCTTCGACTGTGATGCAAAAGAAATCCGCGCATCGTTGACCGCCACGGGGCGCCCCGTTTAACCTTTTGACCCTTTCTAACTATTGTTAAAATATGAAAATCCTCTCCGCCAAAGTCATCGTTTGCTCGCCGGGCCGAAACTTCGTCACGCTAAAAATCCAGACCGACGAGGACCTTTACGGCCTGGGTGACGCCACGCTCAATGGGCGCGAGTTGGCGGTGGCCAGTTACCTGCAAGATCACCTGGTACCCTGCCTGATTGGGCGCGACCCTGCTGATATCGAGGACATCTGGCAGTATTTTTACAAAGGTGCCTATTGGCGGCGGGGTCCGGTGACGATGGCGGCCATCGGAGCCATCGACATGGCGCTGTGGGACATCAAGGGTAAGGCACTCGGGACGCCCGTCTACAACTTGTTGGGAGGGAAAAGCCGCCACAAGATGCTTTGCTACACGCACGCCAACGGCCGCACCATCGAGGACACGCTCGACAAAGTCGCCGAGCTCACCGAAATGGGCTACGAAGCGGTGCGAGTGCAAAGCGGGGTGCCCGGCCTCGAAAACATCTACGGTATCGCCGAGAAGGGTAAGGCCTACGAGCCCGCCACCCGCAGCGGCTTGCCCAACGTCGAAACCTGGGACACCGCCAGGTACCTGCGGCACGTACCCAAACTACTGGAAAAAGTACGCGCCACCTTCGGCGAGGACCTGCACCTGCTCCACGACTGCCACCACCGCCTGACGCCCAACGAAGCCGCCGGGCTAGGCAAAGCGCTGGAACCCTACTACCTTTTTTGGCTGGAAGATACCGTGGCGGCCGAATTACAGCAGAGTTTCCGGCTCATCCGGCAGCATACTACTACACCGCTGGCGGTCGGGGAAGTGTTCAACACCATTTTCGATTGCCAGCAGCTGATCACCGAGCAGCTTATCGACTACCTTCGCATCACCGTGTCGCACGGCGGCGGGCTGACGCCTCTGAAAAAGATCGCCGCCCTGGCCGAGCTGTACCAAGTCAAAATGGGCTGCCACGGTGCTTCCGACATGTCGCCCATATGCCTGGCGGCTTGTCTGCACCTGGGCACGGCCATCAACAATTTCGGGATTCAGGAATACATGGGACACAACGAGCTGACGAATGAGGTATTCCCCCACGGCTACCACTTCGACCGAGGGTACTTGTACCTGACCGACGCGCCGGGCCTGGGAGTGGATATTAACGAAACACTAGCGGCAAAGTACCCTTATCAACAAGCTTACCTGCCCGTCAACCGGCTGGGCGATGGAACGCTTTTTGATTGGTAGTTAGCAAACCGCCAATCCTATGAAGTACTTATTTTTAGTAATCCTCTCGATGACCGCCATGAACACGCAACTACTATTCGATTTCGACAAGAATTCAAGTACCAAAGGCTGGCAAGTTGTGGACGACGGCGTGATGGGGGGAAAGTCGGCGGGTCGTTTCGAGCTAAGCTCCGAAGGCTACGGGCTATTTGAAGGCCGAGTTTCGCTGGAAAACAACGGGGGCTTTTCATCGGTGCACCATGAATTCAGGCGGGTCGAGGTAGAAAAGAGCAGTAAGGCCATTATCTGGCTCAAAGGAGATGGGAAAGAATACCAGTTCAGGGTGAAAGATGACTCGAATCGGGAGTTTTCTTACATCACTACCTTCAAAACCTCCGGGGCGTGGGAGGAAATCGAAGTACCGCTCTCGACCATGTACCCTTCGTACCGGGGCCGAAAGCTGGACCGCCCGAATTTTGACCACAGCCACATTGAAGAACTCGTTTTCCTGATTGGAAACGGCAAGGCCGAAGATTTCAAACTACTGATCGACAAGATCGAGTTGAAGTAGGTACCTTGACTTAGAGGTTGAAGTACCAGGTTAGCGGCAGCCAGAACTGGTGTTCAGCGGCGGGGTTCAGGAAATCGCCGAGGCGGTAGTCTACGCCCAGTTCAATTTTATTACTATCATCGAAAGCGTAGCCCAGCGATGGTACCAGCCGGATTTCCAGCCCGTACTTTCCGCTACTCAGGGCGTTGAGGTACTCGTGGTTTATTTTGAGATAAAACTCTTTGCTGTCTACCGCTTGGCCGTTCAATGGAATATCGAACGAGATGCGATAGCGCAGCCGAAATTCCGCCGCTTCGCTCGGTGAGAAAGTCTGATCGGCAGAGAAGCGTTGCGCCAGCCGGAACTCGTCGTAGCTCCTGACCAGCGTATACTGCTGAATAAGCCGGTGGGCCGGACCGCCCTTTTCCAGCCTCAACAGATAGCCCCCCGCCAACGTATTGTTCACGCCCACTTTCCGGGAGAGGATCACCGACAGATCCGTAAGGCTGTGCTGGGTTGTAAACCTCGCTGGCTCCGAAAAATTGCCCTCCGAGCCGATGATGCGGGACTCTACCTTATAGTTGAGCTGCCACCTGTCCGCTATCTTTTGGTTGATATTCAGGGCGGGCAGCACCCCGGCCTCGTAGGTACTTTGCGCGGAAAGTACGGTGGTGATAAAGCAAAATAGAAGTACGAAGACTTGTTTCATCACTCAATATTCCAGATTATCGGTATTCCTGAATACCTGTATCGCCCTTTTCTCTACCTTCCCTTCCGCCGAAAAAGTATACTGATATTGGTGCGCCTCGCGCTCCTTTCTGCCTCTCAGCATGATTTCGTACTTAATGGTGAGTCTTTGGCCATCATCGCGTTGGGTGAGGTGATTCAGTACTTCAGCGGGCTTGCCCGTGTACTGACGCTGCACTTTTCCGATCCTGTACCGTTCGAAATCGGCTTTCAGCGCTTGACAGATTTCGCCCCGGACCGGCTCAGGCAAGGCCTTCCATGGTAGCTCGACCTCCACATCCTGCAAAGCACCCGAAAGATCAAACTCGACACTGTATTTTTTTCCGTTGCGCCTACTCTTGGCTTCGACAGACTTCCCTTTGTCGCTGGTTTCTAAGTACCAGCGTACGCGTCGGTCGAAGGCTAGCGAATCCACGAACTGCCGGGCCGGAAGGGGTGCTTCCGCCACGTCGATACGCGACTCCTGTTCGTACTTGACCTGCCCAAAAACAGCTCCGGCAGCGAGCAAAAAAAACAGTATGAACCCTTGTACTATGATTTTCATTGCGGCTTGTCAGGAATGGAATTTCCAATTTTGACCATCTTCTGAAACAGCAAGGAGTTTGGTATCGTGATCTCCATTTTATCGTCGGTTGTGATCGAGATGAAGAAAAGCCCGATGTCGCTGATATCGCCACTGATGTTGAACTCCTTGTCCATAACCTGAATGCGGTCGCCTACCTTGGCTGGGTGATTGACAAACAAAATAATGCCAGCCGTAATGTTCGACAGCAGCGACCATTGCGCAAAAAGCGTAATCCCCAGAATGGTAAGGAAAGAGCTGACAAACAGGAAAATCTCGTGCTGCCCCACCGACCAGATTGTCAGTATAAAAACCAGCGCGATAAGGTAGAGGATGATGTCCTTGATCTTGTTGACGAGCTGAAAGCGCCGCTCCTGTAAGTCGAGGTTTTGGTATATTTTTCTCAGGATACTCCCCAGAATCCGTCGGCCAATCAATACCGCCAGCACGATGAGGGCGGTTTCGAGTATTTGGGTTTCATGTAGTTTCAAGGTGATCATAGCGATGGGCACGGGTGGCGGTAAAGGTAAGGCGAGTAATAACACAATTTAGTGCGAAGTGCGCAAGCAGAGCCGTAGGCTAAAAAGTAGTTTGAGTACTGATTTCCCTTTTTGCAGAGAACAAATCTGATGGCTACTTCCATGAAACTACTCCGCAAAACGCTCTGCCTAACCCTTCTCTTGTCCGCATTGGGTACCTCGTACGCTCAACCCAAGTCCACCGACTGGATTCAACTCTTCAACGGCAAAGACCTCACGGGTTGGGATGTCAAGATCGCGGGCTACGCCATGAACGACAATTACAAAAACACCTTTCGGGCTGAGGATGGCATGTTACGCGTGAAATACGACGGTTACGACCGCTTCGACGGGCGCTACGGGCACCTCTACTACAAGCGGCCTTTCTCCCATTATAAATTAAAATTCGAGTACCGCTTTCTGGGCGAGCAATTGCCGGGCGGCGATACCTGGAACGTCCGTAACAGCGGCGTGATGCTGCATTCTCAGTCGGCGGCCAGTCTTGACAAAGAGCAAACCTTTCCCGTCTCACTGGAAATGCAACTCCTGGGTGGCCTCGGCAGCGGCGAGCGCCACACCGGCAACCTCTGCTCGCCCGGTACCATCGCCGACATCGACGGCAAGCTCGACATGGCCCACTGCATCGACGCCGGTTCCAAAACTTACAACGGCGACGTGTGGGTGAAGGGCGAGGCGATCGTGTACGGCGACTCGATCATTTACCACCTCATCGACGGCGACACCGTGCTGACCTATACCCACACCCGCGTCGGTGGGGGCTTCACCAGTCCAGAAGACAGCAGCTTCGACAAGGCGCACTTCACACCCGAGAGCGCCGCCGCCTGGCGCAAACTCGACAACACTTCGCTCGGAGAAGGTTACATCGCCTTCCAAAGCGAAAGCCACGCCATCGACTTCCGCAACATCGAACTCTTGCCCCTGAAAGGCTGCATGGATCCGAAGGCGACGAACTTTAAGTCGTTCTATGAAATACCGGATGAAGGGACGTGTGAGTACGGAAAAGGGAAGAAGAAATAGTTGGGTTTTGGGTTGCCAGGTATTAGGTTGTTAGGCGTTAGGTTCATTTGACAAAATATTTGGTGTTCTAAGTGCAAAACGGCATTTTTGCTGAATCCTGGTTTGCGCTTGTAGCGCGAACCTATGGAAAGCGCGTTTGCAACGCGCGTTACAAACGCGCTTTCCGACTCGTTCGCGTCACAGACGCAAACGAGCGCAGAAGCACCTAACGCTTAACAACCTAAAAATGCAACGTAGAAAATTCATGCAACTTTCCGGCCTGACGGCGGGCGCGGCGATGCTGCCGTTTGGCCTCGTCATGGGCCGCGAGGTCGACGCCGCCCAATTGCTGGAACCCGCCGCCGATGCCGCCGCCAAAAAACGGATGGCCGACATCGCCCTCAATGCTGCCAAGCGCAAGGGCGCAACCTACACCGATGTGCGCATTGGCCGGTACTTGCAGCAGTTCCTGTTCACCCGCGAGATGAAGGTGCAGAACGTCACCAACGCCGAATCGTACGGCATCGGCGTCCGGGTGATCGCCAACGGCACCTGGGGTTTTTCGGCGACCAGCGACGTGACGCCCGACGGCATCGCGAAGTGCGCCGAAACCGCCGTGGCCATCGCCAAAGCCAATTCCAAAATCCAGACCGAACCCGTCATCCTGGCCCCGCAAAAAGGCGTGGGCGAGGTGAGTTGGCAGACGCCCATTACCAAAAATGCCTTCGAGATTCCGGTCAAAGAGAAAATCGATCTGTTGATGAAAGTCAACGGCGTCGGCGATGGAAAATGGCGCGGGTTTCGTGACGTCTAATATGTTTCTTGTCAACGAGCAAAAGTACTTTGCTTCCACCGACGGCTCCTACATCGATCAGGACATTCACCGGATTTGGCCCACGTTTACCGTCACGGCCATCGACAAAGCCGCCGGAAAGTTCAAAACCCGCGACGCCATCAGCTCGCCGATGGGCATGGGCTACGAGTACCTCGACGGCCTGGCTTCCGAGAAAATTCCCGGCCCCAACGGGCTGGTCGGCTACCGTAATTCGTACGACATGGTCGAGGACGCCACCAACGCCGCCAAACAGGCGAAGGAGAAAATTACGGCCAAGTCGGTCACGGCGGGTAAGTACGACCTCGTGCTCGACCCCAACCACCTGGGCCTGACGATCCACGAGTCCGTCGGCCACCCGCTCGAACTCGATAGGGTACTTGGTTACGAGGCCAACTACGCCGGAACCAGTTTCGCCACGCTCGACAAGTGGAAATCGGGCGATTTCAATTACGGTAGCAAGGAGGTGACCATTGTGGCCGACAAAACCCAGCCGCACACGCTCGGCAAAGTCGGCTACGACGACGAGGGCGTTCCGAGCAAGGAATGGAATCTTATCAAAGACGGCATCTTGGTCAACTACCAGGCCATCCGCGACCAGGTGCATATCATCGACGAGAAGGAATCGCAGGGCTGCTGCTACGCCGACAGCTGGGATTCGGTGCAGTTTCAGCGGATGCCCAACGTGTCGTTGAAGCCCGGCATCGAAAAGCGCAGCGTACTGGACATGATCAAAGGTGTGGACAAAGGCATCTACATCATCGGTCGTGGCTCCTACTCCATCGACCAGCAGCGGTACAACTTCCAGTTTGGCGGACAACTCTTCTACGAAATCAAAAACGGCGAACTCGTCGGGATGCTCGACGACGTGGCCTACCAGTCCAACACCCAGGAATTCTGGAATTCATGCGCCCAGCTTTGCGACGCCGACGACTACCGCACCTTCGGCTCCTTCTTCGACGGCAAAGGCCAACCCGCCCAAATCAGCGCCGTCTCCCACGGCAGCGCAACGACGAGATTCAACGGGGTGAATGTGATCAATACGGGAAGGAAGATTTAATTGATAGTGGATAATGGATAGTTGATAATTGGCTTTTAACAGTCATCAACCTATTCACTAACTCTGTTTTGAGTCAACCTACGTTACGATAACGCTGACAGCGTTTTGAAAGCTGTCAACGTTGAATAGGCAGTGCTAGTAAGCTAATTCAAGAGAGCCTCGGAGAGGCCTAACGTTTGTAGAAAACGACACATAAAAAGAACATTCAAAAGCCTCGGAGAGGCGCAACGTTTGTAAAAAACGGCCTCCCGCAACATTCAATCCAATCATCGACAAAAAATGGCCACTCTATCTAAGACCGAAGCTAAAAGCATAATTGACAAAGTCCTCTCCTACTCCAAAGCCGACGAAGCGAGCGTGGGGTTGGGCGGCAACCGCCGGGGCAACATTCGCTACGCCCGCAACTCGGTGAGTACCAGCGGCGAATCCGAAAACTTATCGCTGGCCGTCACGTCGGTATTCGGCAAGCAGTCCGGTACGGCGACGATCAACGAGTTTGACGACGCCTCGCTGGAAAAAACCGTTCGCCGGGCGGAGGAAATTGCGAAACTAGCGCCCGAAAACCCGGAGTACGTGCCGATGCTGGGCACGCAAAATTATCTGGAACCCAAAGGCTACGTCGAGGCAACCGCTAAAATCGACCCCGCTTACCGCGCCCAGGCCGCTTTCGACAGCCTCGATCCCTGCCGAAAGAAAAACCTCGTGGCGGCGGGCTACCTCGAAGATTCCGCCGGGTTCGGCGCCATCGGCAATAGCAAAGGACTTTTTGGCTACAATCCCTCGACCTCGGTGGACTTTTCCATTACCGTCCGCACGGCCGATGGGTTGGGTTCGGGCTACGCCATCCGCGATGTCAACGACGTAGCCAAACTAAGTACCAAGGCTGCCACCGAAATCGCGATGCAAAAGGCACTGGCCTCGGTCAACGCCCGCGCGCTGGAACCCGGCAAGTACACCGTGATTCTGGAACCCGCCGCCGCCGTGGACCTGCTCAGCAACATGATGCGTAATTTCGACGCCCGCTCCGCCGACGAAGGCCGCAGCTTCCTGAGCAAGAAAGGCGGTGAAACGCGCCTGGGCGAAAAACTCTTCGACGAGCGCGTCAACATCTACTCCGACCCGATGAACCTCGAAATCCCCGGCTCGCCCTACAGCGGCGGCGACGGACGCCCCCAAACCAAAATGTCGTGGATCGAGAACGGCGCGGTCAAAGCCATGTACGCCTCGCGCTACTGGTCGCAGACCAAAGGCGTGGCCGACATCCCGGCACCCTCGGGTTTCATCATGGCGGGCGGCACCCAGTCGCTGGCCGAGATGATCAAAAACACCGAAAAGGGCATTCTGGTCACGCGATTCTGGTACATCCGCACCGTGGACCCGCAAACGCTGCTCTACACCGGCCTCACCCGTGACGGGACGTTCTACATCGAAAACGGCGTCATCAAGTACCCCGTCAAAAACTTCCGCTTCAACGAAAGCCCGGTCATCATGCTCAACAACCTCGAAGCCATGGGCGTCCCGCAACGCATCGGCGGGAATCTGATACCGCCGTTGAAAATTCGGGACTTTACGTTTTCGAGTTTGTCGGACGCGGTTTGAAGTAGTTTTGAATGAGTGAATGATAGAGTGAACTTGAACGTTGTTTTATTTTTGGCTCATTCTTCTTCACATAAAAACAAAACCCATGGCTATCATCACCTTAGAAGTACCCGACCAAGAGGTACACTTTATCGAGGGACTCGTCCGGCGATTTTCGTTTCCGGCTAAAATTCAGAAAACTGAACTTGACGAAGACACTGTGCAGGAAGAAGACACCGACGAGCAGGTAATCGCGAACATCAAGGAAGGTGTGCGGCAGATGAGGCTTGTGGAGCGAGGAAAAATGAAGAGCCGCCCCGCCCGTGAGTTGCTGAAAGAGTTGTGAGTTATCAAGTCGATACGATCGCTCATTTTGACCGGGAGGCAAAAAGACTAAAAAAGAAATTTCCTTCCCTCAAAAAGGAGATTGGCAACCTGATTGATGAATTGGAAACAAATCCCGAAACAGGGGTATCCATCGGCAATGGCTTTTACAAGATACGCCTGGCCATCCGCTCCAAGGGAAAAGGCAAGCGCGGTGGAGCCAGGGTGATTACGCTGGTTAAAATCGTGAGTGAAACTGTTTACTTAGTGTCGATTTACGATAAGTCAGAACAGGCAGATATTTCAAGGAAAGACTTGGAGCGGCTGCTTTCGGAAAACTTTTCGGACGAATAAAGCCGGACTATCCCGCCTGGTCCGTGGTGTTTGGAAAATACCCTAGCATTAGCAAACATAAATCGCAATGGTACTTGAAAACGGATTCTTGATACAAACGGTGGACGGCCTGACGGAAGAAATGTTCTTCGACCTCTGCCAGGCTAACCGGGACTTGCGCATGGAGCGCGACCAATACGGAAACATTACGATTATGTCGCCTACGGGAATGAGTACCGGGAATTTCAATGCTGAGTTTTTGTTCGAGGTGGTACTTTGGAATCGAGAAACTCAACTGGGCTATGTCTTCAATTCTTCATCTGGCTACACGCTGCCCAATGGGGCCGTGCGCTCACCCGATGTATCCTGGATCGCCAAGGAACGCTGGGAAGGCATCCCGGAAGCCGACCGCAAGGTTTTCACCCACACCTACCCGGATTTTGCCGTAGAAATCCGCTCCGAAAGCGACCAACTGAACGATTTGAAAGCCAAAATGGAGGAGTACCGCGCCAACGGCTGCCGCCTGGGCTGGCTCATTGACCGTAAGGGAAAAGCAGTTTACATCTACCGGGCCGATGGGAGTGTTGAGGTTGTGAAAGGCGAAGCGGTGGCGCTGTCTGGGGAGGAGGTGTTACCGGGGTTGGGTGTGGAGGTGGAGTTTTAGGAAGGCTTAGATTATTTGTCTATGGACTTCTCAAACCTAAGCTGTTCCCGGATCGCGTTGCAAACGCGAGGTGATGCAACCCCGATTACAAATCAGGGTTAGCGGGAGACACGGATCGCGTTGCAAATGCGAGGTGATGCAACCCCGATCGCAGATCAGGGTTAGCGGCTTCTCGAATGAACCAGATGGCGTATAAACTAAAAATGACCGACGCAGATTGTATTTTCAAAGCGAAGCAACGCAGTATCAATTGCAAATTGTTTAGATCAGTAAGATGCTCAAAAATTATGGTTCTTTGACAATTTTTGTGGTTAATTTCAAATATGCAAGAAACAGATTTCTACGAGCGGCTACTGTCGCTGCCTGATTTGGCCGTCGATCGCGTCGAGTCTTCGGCTAAGCGCATCACGCTGCACTGCCACACGACTACCGCGAAGCAGCCATGCCCGCACTGCCTTCGGCCCACGAACCAAGTCAACCAATACACCAGCCGCCAGGTGCGCGACCTGGACATATCGGGCCGCCAAGTCTGGCTGGAGATGCGCCTTCGGCAGTACTTCTGCCCCGGCTGCGATCGCTTCTTCAGCGAGGAGTTGGGCTTCGCCGAGCCGGGCAAGAGCCACACCCACCGCCAGGCCAAATGGATATTCGAGTGCTGCGCCCGCCAGCCCTTCACCGAGGTCGGCGCGCTGCTCGACGTCAATGCCAAGACTGTCGAGCGCATCTACTACGGCCATGTGGAGGCTCGGCTAAACCTGCCTGACCGCTACGCCGACGTGCGGCGGCTAGGCATCGACGAGATAGCCCACCGCAAGGGCAAGGGCAGCTACTGCTGCGTGCTGACAGACCTGGATCGCAACATCGCCCTGGACGCGCTGCCCAACCGTTTGAAGGACACGCTGATCGCTCACTTCCAGAAGCTTGGCCCCAAGTTCTGCGCCCAGATCGAGTCGGTTAGCTACGATATGTGGTCGGCTTACCACACCGTCAGCCAGCGCTTCTTCCCCCAGGCCGTCCACGTCGTTGACCGCTTTCACGTGGTCAAGGCCCTCAACCAGGCTCTTGATACCTTCCGCCGGAAGCTGCGCCGCGAGCAGCCGCAGGTCGAGGCTTTCAAAGACATCAGGTGGGACCTCTTCAAGGCCCAGCCCACGGCCGTCCAACAGGCCCGCCTGCACGCGGCCTTCGCCCACAGCCCGATGCTTGCCGACCTGGTCGCCTTGCGCAATGATTTCCATATGCGCTTCGAGTCGGCCACCAACCCCGACGAGTTGGAACAGGCCCTGCACAAGTGGATTGCCAAGGCCAGAACCATCAGGCAGCGCGGCCTGATCGACTTCATTCACACGCTCAAAAATTGGCTAAGACCGATCGCCAACTTCGCCCACCAGCGGCTAACCAACGCGGCCACCGAGGGGCTTAACAACGTCATCAGATACGTCAAGCGGATCAGCTACGGACTGCCTAAATTCGAGCATCTCAGGCTCCGTGTACTGGCTCAGGCCATCTGACCACAAAAATTGTCAAAGAACCAAAATTATTGAGAAGTATGAAAATTAGCTTTTATAAATCATCTACAATTCCCCTATTTTTTTACCTCTTTGCCCTCACCCATATTACAGCGGCACAAAATAGTTGTTTACCCTTTATACAGGTTGAACACACTAATTTCTCAGGAGAAGATAAGACTCTCGAAGGAATCAAAATTTTTGTGATCAGAAGTGGCGATAGAAAAATTCCAATTAGTCTTGGAAAATCCAGTGTTCCGATAGTTGGAATAGGATTACAGTTTGAAAGTAAAGGTAGAGAGTTCTATTTTCCAATGTCCACTGATTCGTTGGGAGAAATTTGTCTTGATTTTCACTTTAAGTACATTTATCGTACAGGAGACTCTTTGGATATTTGGAACAGAACTTTTCTGAATTTAGAAATAGTAAACATAGGTGAAACCTTTTATCTGTGTAACGAAAAAATAAAGAAGGGCACTACGGAGAACTTATTGAGCAAAAGTATCTTTGACACAATCCAAGTTGGGTTAACACATAGGTTACTTCATAAACGGGCAATTGATGATCTACCCGAATACTTTCGTGATATAGGGACTTACTCGATGATAAATTTTGACAAAATAGGCATATCATATGAAGAAGACTTCATTGTGGAAGTGCCCAACATCGTATCATTTTTATCAGCAGAGTGGGGTGCCGATAATTTCGCCCACCGTTTCTTAGCCGATCCGATGAAAAAAGAGAAATACGAACCAGTCTTGTATATTTCTAGTGACTGGAATGACAAAAAGAGAAGTTTACTTTGTGTTGGTTGCTCCAAAGTGGACAGTTCTTATCAAAATGGGAAAAAGATATATTTCGGTGTAAGTGATTCGGGACTGTATTGGAAGTACTTTTACCATAAAGGCTTTGGGGTGTCGTACGTCAATGTGAGAAAAGAGGATTTAGATTTATTCGAATACGCGCTTACTTCGTTCAAAGTAGGAAACGAAATAGACAGGTCTCAATTAGAAATTAAAAGGTGAAATTAGGCCCCTCTGTTCGTCATAGCATCAACAAAACGGCTCTTTGCCCCCCGTCCGTCTCGGTATACCGCCGTCGTGTGAGACTTAGTTTGTCGTAGTATTCCGCCGACAGCCGTTGTGCGAGGTCTTTCGAAGGATGACCGCGTACCAAAGATGATAGGCCGTTTTCAATGGTCCCGCTGCCAAGTTTATACCAACGCCAGAAAGCCAGCCAGTCCTTGATAGCACATCTCGCTCCATTGTACTCTCAAATTCCGGCGACCGCTCGGCTTTTTTACCTACCTTCATCATTCATAAGAATCGTCAACCATGACCATCATACTTAAAAAAGGCCAGCGATTGGAAGCCCAGTTCGTCGTAGTGTTCTGCCGATAGCTGTTGTGCGTGGTCATCAGTTCGGCGTAGTGTTCCGCCGATAGCCGTTGTGCGGGGTCTTCCGAAGGAGGACCGCGTATCTCCCGTTCGGCGTAGTGTTCCGCTGACAGTCGTTGTGCGGGGTCTTCCGAAGGATGACCGCGTACCAAAGATAAAAAGGCCTTTTGCAAAGGCCCCGCTGCCAAGTTTACGTCAACGCCAGGCAATCAGCCACTACGCCCGTAAAAACGTGGTTCTTGACTTAGAAAATCGTTAGCTTTGGGTTAAAAAAATCAGAACCTATGACGATCTCCATTCCCGACGAGGTATTGGCTCAGACTAAAATCTCAACCGCTGAGCTGAAAATTGAATTGGCGGCATACCTATACGAAAAGCAGCGTCTGAGCATAGGAAAAGCACGCAAGGTTGCGGGCTTGGGTCTTATCGACTTTCAAAAGGAACTTGCAAAGCGTAACATTTATCTTCACCTGACCATTGAGGATGTCGATACTGACCTGAGAAACCTCCGCAAGCTGTGACAGACTAAGTACTTGATCAGTTAAGATTATGAGCACGCTAACCCCCTTACAAGTCGAACTGGTCAAAACCTTCGCGCGGCCCGTGAGCGAAAAACAAGTGCTGGAAATCCGTCAGCTACTGGCTGATTACTTCGCCCAGCAACTGGACGATGCCGTAGATCAACTAGCCGAAGAAGAAAACTGGACGCCGCAAGTAGCGGAGCAGTGGCTCAGCGAGCATAACCGTACATCTTACGGCAAACAAGGCGGAGGATTGCCATTGAAACATCGAAAATAGAAGAGGTGTGCAATAGAAGGAGAAATCCATTAATTCAAGAACATATTCAAAACATCAACAAATTCATGGAAGGTACCATCAACATTCAGATAGAAAAACTGCCGGAAGGTATGTACCTGGCCACTTCGGAGCAGGTTCAGGGGCTTGTGGCTCAGGGTCGCACTATAACCGAGACGCTTGAAATAGCCCGCGATGTGGCTAAAAAATTGCTGGAATCACAAAGCGGCGGCTTCGCTTCGATTGAGAAGCTGAATGACAAGTTTGATTATCCGTTACTTATCACTGTGTAAATGGGCAGGACGGGCGGCTTTACATATCGGCAGATAGTTAAAAAGCAAAAAAAGCTGGGATTCAACTTCCATCGTCAGGCGGCTGGTAGTCACGAGCTATGGTATAGCGAATCCAAAAACTTGTACACTACGATCCCGAACCACGCCGGAGACATGCCAGAAGGAACGCTAAGGGCAATTCTTAAACAAGCTGATATTTCTGTAGATGACTTCCTGGGCGCGTAACCTTTTGAAAAATAAGCGGGTCGGCGAAAGGTCGACCTTGTTGAAGATCATGGTAATTTCAATCGAAAGGGCAGAGTATAAAAGCGAATATTGCATCAGTTTTAAATTTTCTGACGGAACGGAGAAGAATATAGATTTTGGCAATTTTCTCAAAAACGCTAAAAATCCCATGACCCGTAAGTGCCTGAACGAAGGGTTATTCCAGTCGTTCATAATTGAATACGGAGATATTGTCTGGAATGACTACGAGATGTGTTTTCCTATCTGGAATTTGCACGAAGGTGAAATCTGAATGAAGATGAAGCATAACCACAAGTACGAAATCATCCTCTATTGGAGCGAAGCAGACGAAGCCTTTATCGCCGAAGTGCCGGAACTAGCCGGGTGCATGGCCGACGGGGAAAGCTACCTGGAAGCCGTATCGAATGCAGAGATTATCATTAGCGAGTGGATTGAAACGGCCGAGTCAGAAGGTCGGGCGATTCCGCAATCAAAAGGCAAGTTGATTTATGCTTGATAGCGTATCAGTTCGGTGCAGTCAAAGAGCGATTCAGCTTTTAACCAGATATTTTGAGGAGATAAAGAAATCATAGGAAGTCATGAAAACGCACAGCTTAGACCAAGTCCAGGACGAGCTAATCGGCAAAATCGGTACGCCCGAACGTGACCGATTCGAATATGAACTCCAAATGGATCTTTTAGTGAAGGCGATCAAGCAAACCCCAGCAGGAACACCCTTCACGAATAAATTTTCAAACATGAAAGTACTCAACACGGAACTTCCCGACGAAGTGGAGCTGTACGAAGCAAAAATGGTACTATCCGCGTACATGTTCGACAGAGAAATCCTGTCCTCAGGTCAGGCGGCTGAATTTGCTTGTGTTTCCCGAAAGACATTTCTGGAAGATGTAGGCAAATACGGCGTGTCTATCTTCGGAGAGACGGGCGAAGACCTGGAGGCGAGACACGCTTAGAAAAACATAGTCCACCGTCAACCAGTTAGTTTTTCAGTTCAACTAGTCAAGCAACACAAAAAAGCATTATGAAAAAGATACTGATGGTCGTGACTTCTCACGAAGCACTTGAGAACACCGACAGCACCACCGGCTTGTGGATCGGAGAATTCACCGATCCCTACTATGAATTCATCGACAAAGGACATCAGGTGACGCTGTCGAGCCCTAAGGGTGGTATGCCGCCCATCGACCCCACGAGCGAAATGACCGAGAATGTCACGGGTTCCAATCGGCGGTACCAAGACGACCCCGTGGCGCAAAAAGCGTTGCAAAACACGCTCAAACTGGAAGATGTCGCTGCTGCCGACTACGACGCGGTGTTTTATCCGGGTGGCCACGGACCTATCTTCGATTTGGCATCGGATCACAAAAGCGGGCAACTGATCCTGGACTTTTTGCGCGCTGATAAACCCGTAGCGTCGGTATGCCACGGACCGGCAGCCCTGATCAAGGCAGCGGAGCTCGATCCTTCTATTTTGAAAGGAAAAACAGTAACGGGTTTTTCCAACACCGAAGAAAAGTTGGCCCTAAAGTCGGACAACATTCCTTATACCCTGGAAGACCGCTTGAAGGAGTTGGGGGCCGACTATCGCACCGGCCTAGTCCCCTTTATTTCGCATACCGAGG
This sequence comes from uncultured Cytophagales bacterium, assembly GCA_963803495.1. GTDB lineage: Bacteria > Bacteroidota > Bacteroidia > Cytophagales > Spirosomataceae > Persicitalea. The sequence goes on along the minus strand of CAWDMP010000002.1, from coordinate 2,464,448 downwards.
TAGATGGCTTACTGATTACAGGTCAAAACCCGCTATCTTCTGGACCCACCGCCAAAGCCCTGCTGGCATTCTGGGAGGCATAGGTACCTGGATGCTTAGTAGCATCGAACTACCGCACCAGCAAAACTTACCTCACGCTACTTCCGCTTTGCCGGACGCGCCGTGGCCTTGGGCATGGTATAAGGCAAATCCCACACGGTACCCTGGCTGTCGCCGAAGTAGAGGTGCGACGGGCTCAACTTACCCGGATCACCATCGGCCCAGAAGTAGTAGAACGGATCTTGACCGCCTACCACTTTCCGTACGTAGTTGTGGTTGCGCGGGCTGTTGTGGGTGATTTGCCTGGCGCGCGTCCAGGTTTTGCCCTGGTCGGTACTTTTCCATTGCACCACTTCGCCACCGCCGCCCCAAGGCTGGGGTGTGTTTTCGGTCGGGGCCACGACCATCCATTCGTCGCCGTTCACGAACAGGCTTCCCATGTCGTAGTTATGGTCGGATGTTGTGACGGGGTGGTGCTCCCAGTCCAAGCCGTTCCAGTGCGTGACCGCCCACTGTCGCAAGCCGCTTTTGGGGCCGGGCTCGTGGCCGGGACCAGAAAGGTACAAGGCGATTGGGTACCCGTTTTTATCGAAGTCCACATCTTTCACGATACACGTTTTGCCCCTGGCTGAAAAATTCCTTCACCAGCGTGGGTGAGTTCATCTCCGTCACCGGGACGGGTACTTCCTTGCCATAGGCGGTAGTCCAGGTTTTGCCCATATCGGTGGTTTGCAGGTAGTGCAGGTTTGTCCGCTGATCGACATTGCCGTTAGGGTGCCAGTTGAAGAAGGTCACCACTTTGTCGCCCAACTGGCCGCTGATTTGGTAGTGTCCCGCGTTTTTGTCTTCGGGGCGCTTGATGCCCGCTAGCTTCCGGTCTTCGGTCCAGGTGACGCCGTCGGGACTTGTTTCGAAATAAAGCTCACGCATGCCGGTGTACTTCGTGAATAGGTTCAGAAAACCCTTGCCCGGAATGTACCTGGGCTGGGGGTAGGTCATGGTTTCCTGGGTGATTTGCTCGAAACCGTCGATGCTGTAAGGCTGCTTGCTCCGGTACTTGAAGCCGGGACGACCATTGCCTCGGCCGCTGACGAATACCCAAAGGTATCCCTGATCGTCGAGCGCCAGGCTGGGGTTGTCGTGCGGGTCATCCACGCCTTGCTTGTCGTAGACCACCGTGGGGCGGGACACCTGCTTTTTCTTGTGGTCGTAGCTGCCGATCATGCAAAGCAGGTAGCGATCCTGCGTGCCGGTAGTACCTCCGTACACAAAGAAAGTCTTGTTCACTTTGGGGGCGTAGATGGCCAGCGGCGCGTGTTTGGCGGTGTAGGTACCCAAGCCGCCCGAGTACTTGTCGCCGTACTCGGAGAACTGGCCCAGCGTAAACCAGATCCCCCGGTAGCCGTCGATTTTCTGGTTGTTACGGCTGGGCTGGGCTTCGGCTCCTTGGGAAAAAGCCCACTGGACCGAAATGAGAAGCAGGGTACCTGCCAAAAATGCTTTCATGAAATAGGGTTTAAGGTACTGTTTATCTGGTACCATCAGTAAGTCAATAGCGCCAGATAGTCTGGCGCTATCTGGCTCGTTACCGTTGCGTAGTCGGTACCCTTGTACTTCCGGGATGCGAGTGCGAAGATCGTGCTTGTGGTGCCGTAGGTTCGGTCTTTGATCTGCTGATGAGTCCATTCCTTTTCATTTTTGGCGTAGGGTACCAGCCAGTCGATGGCGTGGCGAATCCCCTTGCCGTCGGCCGTTTCGTAGTTCCACAGATCGACGTCGACCTGCTCGGCCAGCCGCGCCAATAGCATGAAGCCGTAGAGGTTCATGTTGGTGTAGTTCCAGGACAGGGTTCGGGAAAGCTCGTGCGGCTGACTGCCGTCGGTCTCCAATTGGCTGGCGAGGCGGGTTTTGGACACGGCGAGCTGCTTTCGGGCCAGTTCGTCACGGCCGCAAAACAGGGCCGCCGCCACTACCTGCACATCGTAATAGGTACCGTGGTTGTTGTGCTGGTCGGCTTCGTCGAGGCCGATGGGACTTTCGGTCAGCCAGGTCAGGTAATCCGAGAACCAGCTTTTCAGGGCGGCGTGGTCTTGGGCCGTCCAGCTTTTGGAATCTTGCAAAATAATGGCCGCGTCGATGACCAGGTACATCGCCCGGCTGTCGATAATCCCGATGCCGCGCCCTTCGGTCCGGCCCGGAATACGCTGACCGTAGTTGAGGTGGGGGTTCATTTTGGTCGCTTCGTCCAGGAACCAGGTATGAAGTATTCGGGCGGCAAATTGTGCGTACTTCTCCTTTTTGGGTGAAGTGGTAGGCCAAAGACAGCAGCTCCACATCGCCCATCATGTCGCGCATCTGGTCGTGGTCGGTGAGGTCGTTGATCTCAGGATTCCGCTGCCCGTCCCTTCTGATGTAAGGCTTGCCGTCGGATTTGGCAGGATCGGGCCACCAATACGGTCCCTGGCTCATGTAGTCGTGCTTGTCGCCGCTGGGGGGTGTTTCGGACTTTTGCGTCACCGAGTACACCCGGTTCCGTTGCAAAAGCGTCTCGGCTTTCTGGACGAGCTCAGTGAGTGCTTGCACCTTGGCGGGGTCGCTTTTCGCGCTGATGGCCTGAGCGTTTTGCGCCAGTAGATATCCATCCAGGACCAGCGTCTTTGGAGCAGGAGCGAATAAGGAAGTGAGTGTCAGCAGGAATAGTAGTACCATAATGCGCGGGTTTGGATAAAAAGAGCAGAGTCGGCTTACAATATAAGGACGGAGAGGGCTTTCATCTCCTCATCGTACCGCGCTACCCGGCCGGATTCGGAAGATGAGGTTGAGGCCCGCAATATGGGAAGTGACTTCGTGACACCGTCCCTGTACGTAGGTATAGCGCGTCTTTTTGCCATCCGGCATCACCACGTCGTAGGTGCCGGCGGCGACTTTCTGCACCGCGCACATTTCACCGTAGCGATCGGAGTAGATCGACTTCCGGTTCACGGGCTCCTGATAGTAGAGGCTCGTCACGGTGTAGTCGATGGGATGGGCGACCTGAGTCACTTCTTTAGCCTCGGCAGTACCTTCGGCAATCGTGACCCGGTAGCGGTCGTTCGTGCGGACGGTGTTGGTCATTTCTTTCAGCTTCCCGTTCACTTCCTGGCTCGACATGGAAGCTTTCAGTACGCCGTTTTCGTAGCGGTTTTCGCTCAGGTACACTACTTTGTACATGAAGGTGTCGATGGCACCCCTGACTTTAAAGTGGTTGCCGCCGTCCTTCTGCTGCGAGGGTGTAATGGTGAGCTCACCCACCGGGCGATTGGCCAGCAGGATATCGTAAACCATGGCCTGCGCCTGACCTGCTCTTGAAGTAGTACCAGCCCCAGATAACAGGGTGGTTATCATTTTTATCACGAAGATGGGCTGGGTTGGTGTAAACGCCAATTTGGTCAAAACGCGCGACAAAAGCACGCGTTGAATGCTTTTTCTAAGTAGGTAAAGTTACTATAAATCGAGTTAATTTGATAAACTAATTTTTGTTAATACAATGGGAAGCCAAAGGCTAAAACCTTCGTCAGAACTGTAAACTTTTCCAGAGAACTTAATTTGCAAGCCATCTTTCTTAAAAGATTCAGGGAGATCACAAGCAGCAAGATTAGTTATACTGCGTGGCCTTCTTATAAAATATAATGTGTCTATAAATTGACCGTTTACATTTTCATATAGCTCAACTACACCGTCTGCATTTTTAATATTTTCAGAAATTCTGCTCCGTAATATCTCTTGATCACACAGAGGAAAATTCTTAGGTAAGGGATGGGAATCTCGGCAGTTAACTATTCCTGATAGCAAGGCTACTGATAGCAGGATCATGCGTACAGTAATAATATTCCTTTGAAAATTTATCATTTTGATCACTTTGTAAAGTTATATAAGCACTTGATATAGTACCTTTATTTGCCAGAAATATTAATTAGACAGTACAGGGCTTTCTTATAAAAAATGGGCAAGGCTTAGTTAGCCTATCTTTGTGGTTAACTAGACTACAAAAACATGACTACTTCGCCAAGCCCGGCTAAAACTACGACTTTTTTCGAACTACTTCGGCAAACACCCTGCCTGGATGGGCGTGACAACCGGGGATTAAAACACGATATGGCATTCGTTATCACAGGCTCAACCCTGGCTATGTTCAGCGGCAGAGATGGCAAGCTCTCCGGTCTGCATCGGCACATGGTCAACCATTTTGAGGCACTCTGTGAGGCGGTTCAGTTCAGGCCCGAAAAGGCGATTTCCCGCGCCCAACTGCCGCTGCTGCTTGCCCAGGTCGATGGCGCGACATTCGCGCGGCTGCTCTTCGATTGGTTCGGGTTGGTTCTGAGCGAGGAGGCCAAGCGCTGGTTCACTTTCGACGGCAAGGAACTGCGGGGCAGCATTTTGACGGGCCACAAACGGGGCGAGGCGTGCGTCTCGGCTCTGGCCCACGATTCGGGGCAGATTGTGGGCCAGGCCTACTACAATGGCGATAAGGAAAGCGAGCGGCCAGCCGTTCTGCAACTGCTGACAGACAGGGGCTTGTGTAGCCAAAAGATCACTCTGGACGCCCTGCATCTGACGCCGAAGGCGACTAAGGCCATCCACGAAGCCGAAGGAGTGTACCTGATCAGCCTCAAGTCAAACCAAGCCCACCTGTACAGGTACTGCATATGCAACAGCCTGACCAGGAAGGCATCCTACGAGCGAACCGACGAGCAGCAACGCGGTCACGGACGCCTTGACCAGCGCACCTACGCCTGTTACAACCTGGATACTGACGCGCTGGCAGCTCGGTGGCGTAAGGCCGGGATGGGCGTTTGCATCGAGGTAAGCCGCGTCCGCAAAAGCCTGAACGGCAGCCACATCAGCCAAGAAACGTGTTACTACGTCAGCAACGCACGCCCCGACAGTCAGGCAGAAGCCGATGAACTTTTCGACGCAATCCGTCGGCACTGGCTCGTCGAGGTGACCCACCACTACAGGGACGTGACGCTGGCGGAGGACAGTTTAAGAACCAAAACCCAAGCGGTCAGTAGGCTGATAAGCAGCTTGCGAACGCTGACAGTCAACCTGTTGAAACGAATCAAGCCTAAGAATATGGCCGCTCAAATCGATGAGTCTTGCCGATAATTTCAATATCTTGATCCAGTTTATGACTCAGCAACTGGTTTTATAAGAAAGCCCTGTTAGACAGTATGTTAGTAAAAAAGGGTTTAACAAGGTTAAATTTTTTCATTTTTTATATAGATTATTTTTATAAATAAGCATATTTATAAAAATAATCTATCGGGTCTTTAATTTTAGAGAATTTGAAAGTCACTTTTATCGTCGCAATTTCTAGAAACGTTATAGAACCTTATCTAGTACATAGTTGGGGTATGGGCGGGGTCTACTGCCGCACGTAGAATTGTCGATAATTGCCCCATTTTCACGACCAACGAGTCACCTTCCTGCACTATGTCTATGAAGTCGGGAACACCACAGAAGATCAAAGCACATCTTTGCTTTGAAGGGTACGGCGGCTTTCGGTTTTATCCTGAACGGGTTACCATTCACGACGAGCGAGTCGGGCGTGCAACATTCGGGTAATCCGTCGCCGTCAAGTATCACACCGTCGAACCGGAAGGTCAGGTAGGTTTCGGCAGTGGGCTCTTTCCGTATCAATTTGCCGTCCTGGGTATATTCCGTAGCGACCAGTCGCCATTTTCCCGACGATATCCTTCAATAACCAGTAATGGGTCGGGATCCTTATTCTTTCTTACAACCCAAAAACAGGAGTCACGAGTAAAAAAGGCGCTATTTTGTTCATAGTTTTGCTCAGTTTTATGAGTTTCAAAAATACAGTCGGTACACTGCACAAGAGTACCTTCGGGGCGAAAGGTTGGAACGAATTGAAACAACGACTTGAAATTTTGGCAGAATATCGCCTATATTCGTCAGATTCTTCCCCAAATGCGCGCGCCATGTTACGCAGTAGATCTGTACTAAAAAACCTCATCGCCGGTCTGGTCATCCTAATCCTGGGCTGGTTCTTGACGGGCTGCACCGAAGAAAAGTCCGTCGGCATCGGCTACCCGCCGCTGGTGGGTACCTGGCGGCTGGTGCAGCGTACCGTCAGCACGGACACGACGCTTCAAATCAACAAAATCGCCGCTACGCCCGTCCAAACGATTACTTTCGAAACAGACGGTAGTTTTAGCTCAGCGGGCCTGGAAACCAGTTACTACCGCAGCGCCGAGGCCTACAAAATCGACACCACGCGCGGACGGCAACGGATTGGCTTTCTGCCGGGCAACATCTACGCCGCATTTTACCAGGATTTCACGCTTCGTGCCGACTCGCTTACGCTTCTTCCCTGCCCTAACAACGCCTGTGATGTGGTATTTATCAAAAGCCGATAGGGTGCTTTTCTCGCTCTAATCCGCCATTTTTAATTAAAATATACGCCTTCCCGTCAGTAGGATCGGCTCGTTTTTGTCGTCTTAAAGTCTATTGTCGTTTACCAAACCCCCGCCTCACGCCTTGAGAATAGCCGTTCCCAAAGAAACAAAACCCTTCGAGCGGCGCGTCGCCCTCACGCCTGACGTTGTAAAATCACTGCTAAAAGCCGGATTCAACTGTACCATCGAAGCCGGAGCGGGCGAAGCCTCCTACTTTTCGGACGAGAAGTACCGCGAAGCCGGGGCGAACATCGTACCTACTGCCGTCGCCGCTTTTGCCTCCTCCGACGTCATCCTGAAAGTCAACGCCCCCACCGAGGAAGACGTAGCCGCGATGAAGGACGGCTCGATCATCCTCTCCTACCTCTACGCCTACACTGTCCCGGAGGTCGTGGCGGCTTTGAACAAAAAGAAAATCACCGCCTTCTCGATGGACGCCGTGCCGCGCATCTCGCGGGCCCAGAAAATGGACGCGCTCAGCTCGCAGGCCAACCTGGCGGGCTACAAGGCCGTCATCATGGGAGCCAACGAACTCGGCAAGATATTTCCGTTGCTGATGACTGCCGCCGGTACCATCACGCCCGCACGGGTACTTGTGTTTGGCGTCGGCGTCGCGGGTTTGCAGGCCATCGCCACCGCCAAGCGCCTCGGCGCAGTGGTGGAAGCGACCGACGTACGCGCCGAAACCAAGGAACAAGTCGAGTCGCTGGGCGGGCGCTTTCTGCAAGTGGAAGCCGAGGGCGTCCAGACCGAAGGAGGCTACGCCAAGGAGGTCTCGGCCGACTACCTCGAAAAACAGAAAGCGCTCATCAAAGACCGCATTAAGGAAGCCGACATCGCCATCACTACGGCCCTCGTTATTGGTAAAAAAGCGCCCGTCCTCATCACTGAAGACATGGTCAAAAGCATGAAAACGGGCTCCGTGATCGTAGACATGGCCGTCGAATCGGGCGGCAATTGTGAAATCAGCGAATTCGGTCAAACCGTCGTCAAGCACGGCGTCACGATCATCGGTGAGGCCAACATCCCCTCGCTCCTGCCCATCAACGCCAGCGAACTCTACGCTAAAAACATTTCGACGCTCCTGCTCCACCTCGCTACCAAGGAAGGCTTTAAGTGGGAAATGGACGAAGAAATCACCCAAGGCAGCCTGATTACCCACAACGGGGAATTAGTGCATGGGTTTACGAAGGAAATTCTTTCAAGGAGTACCTAAGTACAAGAAGTACCTAAGTACCTGAGTGCTTAATTATAAATGGTTTCTTCACTTAGGAACTCAGGTACTCTAAAAACAAACATCCCCCAACACTCCCCAAGCATCATGTCCATAGAAAACTTCATTTTCCTCCTCTACATCCTCGTCCTGGCTAGTTATTGCGGCTTTGAGTTGATCGCCAAAGTACCACCCACACTGCACACACCGCTGATGTCGGGCTCCAACGCCATTTCGGGCATCACCATCGTCGGGGCCATTCTGTGCGTCCGCGAGGGCGACATCAGCAAGTACCTGGGTATGGTCGCGCTCGTGCTGGCGACCATCAACGTCGTAGGCGGCTACGCCGTCACCGACCGTATGTTACAGATGTTTAAAAAGAAGAAATGAACATAGCTATCCAACTCACCTACCTCGTCGCCACGATTCTGTTCATCGTCGGCATTAAAAAACTCAATAAAACGCAGGAAGCGCGGCAGGGCAACACGCTGTCGGCGGTGGCGATGCTGCTGGCGGTCGTCGCCACGCTGATCGACTCGCAACTGCTGACGCCCGTCGAGACGTTCAGTTGCATGTTCGTCGGTGGCGCCATTGGCCTGATCTGGGCGCGTCGCGTCGAGATGACGCAAATGCCCGAGATGGTCGCCATCTTTCAACGGTTTCGGTGGCGCGGCTTCGCTGTTCGTGGCTTTTTCGGACTACTGGACGCGGGCCGTAGAGCAACCCGAACTGTCTACCGATCTCATAACCATTATCAGTATCCTGCTTTCGGTGCTCATTGGCGGCATCACCTTCACGGGTTCGCTGACGGCCTACGGCAAGCTGAGCGGGAAGGTCAGTGGCAACGCCATCGTTTTTAAGGGTCAGCATTTGCTGAATCTCGTTTTCCTGCTGGTTGCCGTGGCTTGCGGGGTGCTGGTGGCCATTAATACTGGTTCGGTCACGGCCATGCTCGTGATGGGCGCGGTGGCTTTGGTACTGGGGATTCTGGTCGTGATCCCGATCGGTGGCGCGGACATGCCGGTCGTCATTTCGCTGCTCAACTCCTACTCCGGCATGGCGGCTTGTACTACGGGGTTTGTACTGAACAATAGCGTCCTCATCGTGACGGGCGCCTTGGTAGGTGCATCCGGGATTATCCTGACCCAAATCATGTGCAAAGCCATGAACCGCTCCCTTGTCAGCGTGCTGCTCGGTGGCTTCGGCGCTACCTCGGGTGGCGGCGCGGCGGTAGGTGGCGACGGCAGCGACATGGTCGTGAAAGAAGTGGGCGTAGAGGAAGCGGCGATGATTTTCGATTCGGCTTCGTCGGTGATCGTGGTGCCGGGCTACGGCATGGCCGTGGCGCAGGCGCAACACGTGGTGCGTGAGATGATGGATCTCTTGGAGAAAAAAGGCATCGATGTCCGCTTTGCCATTCACCCGGTGGCGGGCCGGATGCCGGGCCACATGAACGTGCTGCTGGCCGAGTCGAGTGTGCCCTACGACAAGCTCATCGAAATGGACGAAATCAACGACGACTTCAGCAACACCGACGTGGTACTCGTCGTGGGCGCCAACGACGTCGTGAACCCCGCCGCCCGCACCAACCCGGCCAGCCCGATCTACGGCATGCCGATTCTGAACGCTGACAAGGCCCGGACCGTCATCGTCAGCAAGCGCTCGATGGGCGTCGGCTACGCGGGCATCGAAAACGAACTCTTCGGCTATCCCAACTGCCTGATGCTGTTTGGCGATGCGAAGTCGACTTTGACGAAAATGGTAGGGGAGTTGAAAGAGATCTAGAGCGCTGTATATAGAAAAGTCTTCGCTATATTTATAAAAAAACGCTATGAGTACAGTAACCATTGAACTGGAAGACGAGATTCTGGCCCGAGTCCGTCAATATTCCAAAAAGAAGCAGATGGAGGTTAGTGAGGTCCTTTCAGAATCGCTCAGGAGTTTTTTGTTAAGGGCTGAACTCTCCGAATTGCAAGATGAACTCGCGGGTAAAGCTGCCCAGTTTGGCTTTGATAACGAAGAGGATTTGTTTGACGCTATATCATAGAAACGGTGGTTACTGTATTAGATACCAACGTACTATTGTCTGCTCTGTTTTTCAAGTCGAGTGTGTCATCATTGGTCCTCAACTACGCTATCTCAGGAAATGAAGCGATTACCTCAGAATGGCTATTGGCAGAATTCGAAGCTAAGCTGAATAGCCCTGCATTCAGAAAAAAGAATCGAAAATATCCTTTTAACGAAGAAACGATCAGTCGACTAACTGATTTTACCCGACACGCTTTTAAGCTACTTGTTCCAACCAACCCGCTGCCCACCGTGTGTCGTGATCCCGATGACAACAATGTGCTTCAGTTGGCTGAGTTCGGTCAAGCCGATTACCTTATAACGGGCGATAAGGACCTTCTCATTCTAAATAATTTCGGGTCCTGCCGAATCATCTCACCAAGAACCTTCGCGCAGCTTGTTGGAGTGAGCCAATAGCTCGTTGACTCTTATTTACAAATCACCTTCTATGAAACACTTTATACTTCTCATCTTAGCCCTATTCGCAGCTGCAGCCTATAGCCCCGCCTCAGCTCAGAAGAAACCCCGCGTGGTTCTATCAGGCATCGACGCTACTAAAAAACCCGGTGACGATTTCTTCGCCTACGCTAACCGCATTTGGTACGACACCGCCCAGATACCGGACAGTCAGGCGGGGGTGGGAGCCTACTCCTTCATGAACTACCCGCAGCGCATCCGTTTGCAGGGAATTCTGGACAGCGTTTCAGCGGCCAATAATCCCGCCGGAAGCATCGCCCAGAAGGTGGGCGATTTTTATGCTTCGGGCATGGACGTCGCCGCGATTAACAAACGTGGCTATAAACCCATCCGTCCGCTACTCAGCCGCATCGAGGCGGTAACCGATGTGGCTTCGATGCTTAAAGTAGTGATCGATGAGCAAGCAGTAGGCAACAGCTCGATCGTCGGCCTTTACGCCGGTCCCGATCAGAAACAGAGTAACATCAACATTGCGCAACTTTCCCAAACCGGCATTGGCTTGCCCGAGCGGGACTATTATTTCAAGACCGATTCGTCAACCGTCTCGATTCAAAATGCGTACAAAAACTACCTCACCAGCCTGTTCGAGCTGACAGGTACCGATACCCCGACAGCTGCCAAACACGCGGCTGTGGTCTATGACATCGAAAAGCAGCTGGCTTCCGCGCACAAGACCAACATCGAACGCCGCAATGTGAAAGCCAACTACAACAAAATGGCGGTATCTGCTCTTGCTCAAGAACAACCCGCCCTCCGCTGGTCCACGTTGCTGGGTAACCTCGGGGTGAAGACCGATTCGGTCAACGTAGCCCAACCCGCCTACTATGACAAACTGAATGCGATGATCGGGACGGTGCCCATTCAGGATTGGAAAGTCTACCTGAAAGCCCACGCGCTCACGCATTATGCGGAGTTTCTAAGCCAGCCCTTTGTCAATGCGTCGTTTGCTTACACGAAAGCGCTGACCGGTCAGGCGGTCAAGAAGTCCCGGGCTGAGGAAATGACGCAGGCCGTCGACCGGTCGCTGGGTGATGCGCTGGCGCAGTTGTACGTGAAAAAGTACTTCCCGGAAGCGGCCAAGAAGCGCATGGCGGTACTCGTAGGCAATCTTGAAAAAGCTTTCGAGGCCCGTATCAACCGTTTGGACTGGATGAGCGATTCCACAAAAACCAGGGCGAAAGAAAAGCTGTACGCCTTCACCGAAAAAATCGGCTACCCCGACAAATGGAAGGACTACACCAACGTGGCTGTGAAGCGGGACACCTACTTCGAAAATCGCCAGGCGGCAGCGCAACACGCCTATCGCATCAATCTGGATAAGATAGGGCAGCCGGTGGACCGGACGGAGTGGCACACGACCCCGCCTACGGTGACGGCCTACAACAATCCGCCACTCAACGAAATCGTGTTCCCGGCGGGTATCCTGCAATCGCCCTACTTCGATTTGTACGCCGACGACGCGCTCAACTACGGCGGTATCGGTATGGTGATCGGGCACGAAATCACGCACTCGTTCGACGACCAGGGTGCTCAGTACGATAAGGTAGGTAACGTGACCAACTGGTGGACCGCCGACGACTACACCAAGTTCAAAGCCAAAACCCAGCAGGTCATCGACCAATACGACACCTTCACCGTGCTCGACTCGGTACATGTCAAGGGCGCTCTGACCGTGGGTGAAAACACGGCCGACATCGCCGGCGTCGCTATTGCGTACGATGCGTTCAAGCTAACCGAGCAGGGAAAGAGTACTACAAAATTGGACGGCTTCACACCCGATCAGCGCTTCTTTATCTCGATCGCCCGGATTTGGCGGGTCAAGACCCGCGACGAGTTCCTGCGCATGTACATCAACACCAACCCGCACTCCCCGGCCAAGTGGCGCGTAAACGGTCCGCTAATGAATTTCACGCCCTTTTACAAAGCATTTAATGTGCAGCCGGGAGACAAGATGTACAAGCCGGAAAGTGAGCGAATCGTGGTTTGGTGACCAAGGCTACATGATGGTCGCCATACACGAGGCCAAGCGCCAGCCGGAAACCACACCTCCCAACGCCATTGCCAAACCTAATTCTTGCGAACACTGATAGCGAACGCCGCCGCGGGATTTTTGATAAGCAATTGGTCGAAGTCCTTTTGAGTAAACCCCCTGTTGCGCAGCAGCGGCCATACGTGATCGAAAAGATTGGTGTAGCCGACGAAAGTGTCCATGGGGTCGGGTTCGCCGGGCCGGTACCATCCGGCATCGTGCGATACCAGGGCTTTGGATAGCAATCCGTGCTCTTTCAGCAGGACAAGCGACTCGGCGTATTCTTCGTACTTGCCCCATCCCATGCCGTCCAGGCTTACCCAGGCTCCCTGCCGGGCGGCTTTGAGGTAAAGGCTTTTGTCGGTTTCCGCCTGCGCATGGACCCACACGAAGGCATTCGGCTGAACGCCCATTTTTTTCAAAATCTCGATTTCCTGGAAAGCAGCCAGGGCGGGGCCCGTGTGGGAGCAAATCGTCAGCCCGGTAGCGAGGTGGGTCAAGGCGGCGGTCCGTACTAATTTCTGATGCAACTCCGATAGGCTACCGCTGTCTACCCCGATTTTTATAAAGCCGGGCCTTACGTCGGTACCCTCGATGCCATCCCTGAATTCGCGAATCCAACGGGCGGCCAATTGCGTGTCGGTTTCGGTAAAGGCCCAGGGAGGAAGGTACTTGTTGTTGACGGCACCGTAGTAGCCCGTATTGGTTAAAATATTCAGATCGAGCTTGTGAGAAATAGCTCGGAGCAGTTCGACGTCGCGGCCCAGGAAATTCGGGGTACAGTCCAGGATGGTTTTAACGCCCTTCTTTTGGGCGAGTACCAAATAAGGAGCCACTTTTTCCATTACCGTATTGCGGTCCCAGCGATCGACCGAGATTTTTTCCGCCCCCACAAAGTCGACCATGATGTGTTCGTGGATCAGGGTCATACCTAGTTCACTAGCCAAAAGTTGACCTCGAACGCTCATGACTTTTGGATCGGGTGCCCACTGGCCTATCAAGTAGGGTAGGGGTAAGGTAGTTTTTAAAAAGGTTCTTCGTCTCATCTCGTGTGATCGTAAATCGGGGCTGACCCCTGCAATTTAGCGACTTAATTTATCCATGAACAGATAGGCTAAGCTAATTCACAATTCCCGAAGTACCACACTCCCCAATGCCATCACCTCTCGCCCCGCCACCTCAGTCGCCTGAACGCTCAGCTGGTACTTCCCCGGCGAAAGCCGCAAACTTCCCCAGGATACTTCCTCGAATTCACCAATTTCCGTATACACGGCGGGTATCTTTCGGTCGAGGCACTGGCCGCCTATGCTGACCCGCACTATGGAGCTCTCACTGCCGGGAGGACAGCGCAAATTCAGGGCGACTTCGTACGCTCCCGCCTCGACTACCTCGATAGTCCAGCGGACGGCATCATCGGTACTCAGCCAATGGGCCAGCCAGTCGCCATCCACGCCATTGGGGTGCGTGCCGATTCTGCCTTTGCCGTACAAACCCCGGAATCCCGTGTATTCCAGGCCACCCTGCACCCGTCCCAAGTGCGGCGTAATCCTGACCGCTTTGGCCCGATCGTGGCCGACTTGAATCGGCCGGATGGCGTAGGTACCTCTCGGAAACAGGCTACTCCACCACGCGCGGTACTGCTGGTCGAGCTCGGCGAGTACCTTGGGCAGACTTTCGTCTAGGTTTGTCTTTTCGCCCGCGTCTTTTTCAAGATCGTAAAGCTCCCGGCCGTCCACCATTTTGTAGCGCTGGGTACGGGCGATGCCGCCGGGGTAGGGTGCGGGGGTTTTCAGGGTTTGGAGCGAGTAGTTGAGGAACAACGTCCGCTCGAACCACTTGGGTTTCTTTTCGGTGAGCAGTGGTTTCAGGCTCAATCCATCGAGTGAGGTGGCAGGTTGTACCTCACACAAATCCAGTAACGTTGGCATGACGTCGATGTGCGCCGCGATGATATCCACCGTTCGGTTGGGTACGAAGTGACCCGGCCAACGGGTAAAAAACCGTGTACGGATACCGCCTTCGTAGACCGTAAACTTCTGGTCGCGCAGCCCGGCGTTGAACCGCCATTCCTCGGGTTTGGCCTTGTACTTGTCGATCGGGCCGTTGTCGCTCAGGAACATGACGATCGTGTTTTCCGCCAAACCCGAATCTTGCAAAAAGGCCAACAGTCGGCCCACGTTCTCGTCCAGGTTTTCCATCATGGCATAGATGCGTTCTACGCGCTCGCCCAGCCCCTTGTTTCGGTAGCGGGCGAGGTACTTATCTGGCACATCCAGCGGCGTGTGGGGTGCATTGAAAGGCAGGTAGCACAGGAAGGGCTCGGCCATAATGCTATTGCGCATGAAGGTGATGGCTTCGTCGGTGAGTACATCGGTGATGTAGCCCTTGGTGGGGTAGGGTTCGCCGTTGCGTTCCAGCACGGCGTCGAAGTAGTCACCGAAATGGCCCGTGCGGAAGCCGACGAATTGCCTGAACCCCTGGGCATTGGGCAGGCTGGGGTAGTTTTCGCCTAGGTGCCACTTGCCAAACAACCCGGTGCGGTATCCCGCCGCGCCCATCGTTTCGGCGAGCGTGACCGCCTCGGGGTTTAGGGTCTCGTAGCCGTTGGTCACGCTCAGTACCCCCACGCGCTGGGCGTACTTGCCGGTGAGCAGGCTGGCCCGTGTCGGAGCGCAGACGGGCGAGACGTAGAAGTTGGTAAAGTTGACGCTCTCGGCCGACAGTGCGTCCAGGTTAGGCGTGTAAATATCGGGGTTTCCGGCCATGCGAATGTCGCCGAAACCCATGTCGTCGGCCATGATGAGTAGGACATTGGGTCGGGGTTTTTGCTGGGCGTAGCCAGGATGGCCCAACAGGGCCATCAGTACAAAAAGCGGCGCGATGCCTTTTCTAAAAAACTTCCTAAATACCGGCATTCTTATTTCTCGTTTTTAAAAATCTGACGGCAGACTTCCCTAAAAATGACTTTCCAATATCCTTTTACTCAAAAATCCGTAAAGACCGCTGGCTACTTTCTGTGCTTTTTGCTGTTTATAGATACTACAAAAACCCTAGCCCAGTACCCCGGCCACCCGCTGCCACAGTACCCTGCCGAATGGAATTCGGCCTGGATCACGCACCCCGAAATCGACCCGACGGCCTACGGGATGATCCACTTCCGCAAAACTTTCGAGCTGGCGGCCGTGCCCGACCAGTTCATCGTCCACGTCAGCGGCGACAATCGTTACCGCTTGTACGTCAACGGCCGGGAAGTAGCCTACGGTCCGCAATTGGGCGATGTACTGCACTGGCGCTACGAAACGCTCGACCTCGCGCCTTTCCTCAAAAAAGGCCAAAACCTGATTGCCGCCGAGGTGATGAACTGGGGCGCCGCCCGCGCCTTTGGCATCGTGTCTTTCCGCACGGCCTTTCTGTTGCAAGGTCATTCCGTACAAGAACAGGTGGTCAATTCCGGCGGCTCCAACGGCTGGAAGGTACTGAAAAACGAGGCCACTTTTGAGCGTGAGGTCGTCTGGCGCGGCGGTCCCGAAATCGTCGGCGGCTTCTACGCCGCCAACCCTACCGACTCCATCGCGGCGGTAAAGTACCCCTGGGGCTGGCAGCAAATGGCCTACGACGACCGCGACTGGAAAAAACCGGAAGCCCTCTACATGAAGCCGCTCACTGCTGGGGCCAGCCACGCCTGGACGCTCCAGCCCCGCACCACCGCCCGGCAGGTGGACCAGAAACAGCCCTTCTCCCGCGTGGCGCGTAGCGACGTGGGTGCAGTTGGGAAGGATTTTAAATTTGGCAAAGGTACCCTCGAACTCCCCGCCAACGCCCACCACAAAATCCTGATCGACCAAGGCGAAGTGACGCTCGGCTACCCGAAGCTGCACGTATCGGGTGGTAAGAACGCTACGATTAAGGTTAAGTACTCCGAGGCACTCTACGACGCCAACAACCAAAAGGGCAATCGCAACGAGTTGGTGGATAAAGTAATCAAAGGCATTAGCGATGTATACCTGCTGGACGGCGGCCAAGACTCGTATCTATCAACCGATCTGGTTCCGGGCGTTCCGTTTCATCGAGCTCGACATCACGACCGCCAACGAGCCGCTCGAAATCCACGATTACTACAATGTGTACTCGGCCAGTCCGATTCCGCTGGTGGCTTCTTTCCAAACTTCCGATCCGCTTTACGGTCAGGTATGGGATATTTGCTGGCGGACGTTGCGGCTGTGCGCTCAGGACAATTTGATGAGCGACATCTATTACGAAACCATGCAGTACGTCGGCGATTTGCGGCCCCACCTGATGGGCTATACCGCCCTCACGGGCGACCTCACCTACTTCCGCAGCGCGATGGAGCAGTTCAATAACTCGCGCCTGCCCGACGGCAACGTCACGAGTTGCTACCCGCTCAAAGCCCACTTCGTACACCCGACCTACTCATTGATCTGGATCGACATGCTGCACGACCTGATGATGCTGAACGGTGAGAGGGATTTGCTCAAAACCTACACCGGCGAAATTCAGGAGACATTCGACTACTACGAGTCGCTCATCAACGAAAATGGTCTGGTGGGAAAATCTGCCTACCCGATGTTCATCGACTGGTATGTGCCGAAAGGCGGCAATTCCGTCGCCAATAAAGACGGCAACTCGGCGATCCTGACGCTGAACTATGCCTACACGCTTGGCAAGGCGGCCGATATCATGCGGTACTTGGGCCGAGGCAAAAAAGCGGCTTTCTACGGCAGTGAATCCAGAAAATACGCCGAGATCGTTCGCAAACTCTGCTACGATCCGGCGCGCGGCCTCTACGCCGACGACCCCGAAAAAACTTTCTACGACCAGCGTGCCAGCATCCTGGCCGTGCTGACGGGCGCGCACTCGGAAGCGGAAAGCAAGGTACTGATGCAGAAAATACTCGACGACGCCACTACCTTCGACAGCCGCGCTAATCTGTTTTACTATTTCTATCTCTTCGAGGCGATGGAAAAAACGGGGGTAGGCGATTTTACCAAAGAACTCAAGCCCTGGCAGGACATCATCGCCGCCGGTATGTCGGCCACGCCCGAGAAGCGCATCGAGCAGCAGCCCCGCTCGGAAGTCCACCCCTGGACGGCCCACCCTGTGCATTTTTACTACAGCATCGTGGCGGGTATTCGCCCCACCACGCCGGGTTTCGAGACCGTCCGCATCGCGCCACGACCCGGCGATCTGAAATTCATCAAAGCCAAGTACCCTATGCCGAAAGGCATGATCGAGGTCGACTTGCGGTTCGACAATGGCGCGCGGGGTACTGTGACGCTACCCGCCGGGATGCAAGGGGAATGGGTTTGGGCAGGAAACACGATGAAGTTGGAAGCGGGACAGACCATAATAGGAAAGTAAGTACACAACCACAAACCTCACTCGCTCCGCAATGATTTCACCGGGATTCACCACCGCCGCCTTGACCGATTGGTAGCTCACCGTCACGAAAGCCACCAGCATCGCCGCGAAACCCGCCGCGCCGAAAATCCACCACGGCATGTCGATGTGGTAGGCGTAGCCTTGCAGCCAGCCGTCGAGGAAGTACCAGGCCACGGGGGCGGCGATGACTAGGGCCACCAATACCAGTTTCAGAAAATCTTTGGAAAGCAAAGCCGTAATACTCGCCACGCTCGCCCCAAGTACCTTGCGGACGCCGATCTCCTTGGTCCGCTGCTCGGCAGTAAAAGCCGCCAGGCCAAACAATCCCAGACAGGCAATCAGAATCGCTGTAATCGAGAAGAAACAGCACGATACGGGCCGTCCGCTGTTCGGAAGCGTAGAGTCTGGCAACGACATCGTCCAGAAATTTGAAATCGAAGGCTGAACCGGGGACTAGTTTTTTAAACCCACTTTCCAAAGTAGCCATGTTGTCCGAGAGTTTGCCGCCTTTGAAGCGGACTAACAAATTGTTTCTGCCTTCGGTAGGGCTATTGTGAAAAGCGTAGGCTCCAATGGGTTTGTGGAAAGTATCGAAGTGGAAGTCTTGCATGATACCCACGATGGTGGCGCGATTGCTGCCAAACACATTGTAAGCGGTTTTGCCGATGGCCTCCTCGGGCGTCAGGCCCAGAAAATCCACGGCCGTTTTGTTCAATACGATCTGCACGGTCGTGTCTTCGTCCGACTTTCTCTCTGGAACCGTCGTGCCCGCCAGAAGTTTGATACCCAGCGTTTCCAGAACCTCCGGCGTAGCTCGGTTGGTTTTGATGTAGATGCCGTTGTCGCTCATGCCATCTTTAGACAGCGTCCGGCCGCTGGAACTCCCGCCGGGATACGACTGCGCTCGTGCGGCACCACTTACAAAACTCAGCCCCTTGTAGATTTCCAGAAGGCTGTTGATTTGCTCGACCTTCTCGGCTCCCTGCGTCGAGATGGCCACGACCTGGTTGGCGTTGTAGCCCAGGTTGTTTTCCTGCACGAACTGCAACTGCCGGTAAAAGACGAAGGTGGCGATCATCAACACGATCGAAGCCGTGAACTGCATCACGACCAGCCCTTTACGAATCCAGGCCGACGAAACGCTGTTCTGCGTCCCGCGATTAAATAGACTTAGCGGCGAGAATGACGATAGCATAAGCGCCGGATAGGAACCCGCCACCAGCGAAAGCACCAAAATAGCCGCACCGATACTCGCCAATACTGGAAAGCTGAACAAAGCGCTGAATGCAATTTCCTTATCGGCAATGGAATTAAAAACGGGCAGCAACCCGAACAAAACCGCAAAACCCACCAATACTGCCGCCGCAACCATAATAAACGCCTCGACGTAAAACCGCGCGACCAAACTCCCCTGCGTGGCACCGACTACCTTATTGATCCCTACCTCCTTACGCCGCTTCTGCGACTGCGCCGTGGCGAGATTCATGTAGTTGATGCAGGCGATGAGCAAAATGCCGAGGGCCAGCGCGATCAGGATATTGACTTGCTGCACATCGCCGACGCGCGTCGTGCTGGAATTCGAGATATTGGTCGAGTACAAATGCACGTCGGTCAGCGGTTGCAGCCAAAACCGGAACCATTGATTGTCTTTCTCGACGTTCTTGTCAAGTACCTGATTGATCTTCGATTGTACCGTGTTCATGGAAGCATTCGGTGCGAGCAAGAAGTAGGTTTCGTAGCTGGCGTTGCTCCAATTCTGGCCTTCATTAGCCCATTTAACGGTCGAAAATGAGCCAACAAGTTCGGGGTCGAGCGTGGAGTTCTGGGGGAAATCTTCATAGACGGCACTTACCGTGACATCGTAGTCGTGGTCCACGTTGAGTATTTTTCCTACCGGGTCGGCATCGCCAAAGTACCGGCGGGCGGTGCTTTGGCTGAGCATGATCTTGTTCGGCCCGTCGAGGGCAGTCTTGGGGTTACCATACACCAGCGGCAGGTCGAAAATATCGAACAGGCCGGGGTCCGACCAGTACAGTT
Organism: uncultured Cytophagales bacterium; assembly: GCA_963803495.1. Taxonomy (GTDB): domain Bacteria; phylum Bacteroidota; class Bacteroidia; order Cytophagales; family Spirosomataceae; genus Persicitalea. Next base: position 2,444,731 of record CAWDMP010000002.1, on the reverse strand, counting down.
TGCGCTCGGCGAACTTGTCCTGGCCGCTGCTCACGAAGCCTGTCTTGCCAAAATTATGGTACAGCAGCCGGGCGTAGGACTTGATCTCGGGAATTTCGGCTTTCATGTCCGGCCCGATGTTGTTGGGTACCGACGCCCATTCGTTGCTTTCTTCGCCGAAGGTGGCCGTCAACCCGACGCGGTAGGTGTTCTCGGCATTTTGATGGTATTTATCAAAAGACAGTTCCTCGGCCGTATAGAGAAAAAGGTACAGGAAAATAGCGACGCCAACCGACAGGCCAAGCAAGTTCAAGGTCGAGAACAGGCCGTTTTTTAGCAGGTTTCGCCAAGCGATTTTGAAGTGATTGTGGAGCATAGAGCGTTCGGTTTGGTTTTCTTGGGGGGCGGGGGACGGTTAACGGGGGATGGTTTTGACTGGAAAAATGCATTCAAAAGTCATACCCAAAACCTAATTTTCTGGTTATAAGTCTTTTGCATAAACATTAAACAAAAATACTGTCCGATTTCGGACAGTGGTGTTACGAAATCGGACAGTACTTAACGTCTTTCCTGTTATTGTTTTACGCCTTTACTTTGTGTCAATCCAGGCTGGAAGGGTCATTTCGATCCCCAAAATCGGGATGACGATGAAGTACAGCATCGCCGTCAGCAGCACCACCGAGATGAGGTTGAGCCATAGACCGCACCGAGCCATTTCGGGAATCGAGACCTTACCACTGGCGAAAATGACGGTGTTGGTACCCGTACCTGAGGGCATCATGAAGGCGAAGGAACAGGCGAAGGTCGCCGGAATCATGAGGAACAGTGGGTTGATCCGCGCGGCGACAGCCACAGCGGCCAGTACCGGCAGGAAGATGTTGGCCGTGGCGGTGTTAGAATTGATCTCGGTCAGGAACACGATGAAGGTCGTCACGATCAGTAGAATCATCAGGGGCGAGTAGGCCCCGATGAAATCCATGTGGCCGCCAATCCAGGCGGCCAGGCCGGTTTTTTGAAAACTACGCGCGATGGCGTAGCCGCCGCCCACGATCATGACGATGCCCCAGGGTACCGTGGCGGCTTCTTTCCAGGTCAGCAGCGGCTTTCCGGTTTTCTTGTTGGTCATGGCGAAAAGCGCGAGCGCACCAATGACCGCTACTGTGGAATCGTGGACGTAGTCGCCCACGCCCAGCAAACTACCCCAGCCGGGCACCCGGAACGAGCCGAAATCAAAATCACTGCGGAACACCCAGCCAATGGCCGTGAACAGGAAGACGGCAAAGGCCTTTTTCTCCCCGTCGGAAGGCGGCCCAAGCGTGGCCAGCTCACGGGTGAAGGCCGTGCGGTCGAGCTGAAAGCGGCTGGAAATGCGGAAGTATTTGATGATGTAGAGCCAGATAACCGGGATAAAAACGACGACCAGCGGGAAGCCGATCTTGATCCAGGTGAAAAAATTGATCTCGGGCGCGGCCGGAAAAAGCTCTCCCACAATGCCCGCAAACACCATGTTGACGGGCGTCCCGATCAGCGTCGCGGTACCGCCGATGCTACAGGCGTAGGCCGTCGCCAGCATCAGCGCCAAGCCGAATTTGGACGTTTCGTCGCCTTCGGCTTCGTCGGTGCGGGCGATCACGGCCGTGGCGATGGGTAGCATGAGTAGTACCACGGCTACGTTGGCGATCCACATCGACAGAAAAGCCGACACGAGCATGAAGCTCAGAATGATTTTCTGCTGATTGCTGCCCAAGTGCTTCAGTACCGTGAGCGCAATGCGACGGTGCAGTTGCTGCGACTCGATCACTTTGGCGATAAAAAAACCGCACAGCAGCATGATTACGTAGCTGTGACCGTAGCTTTCGGCGACGTCGTCGGTTTCCAGCACGCCCAGCAGCGGAAACAGTGCCATGGGCACAAAGGCTGTAGCGTAGATCGGGATCGCTTCGGTAAGCCACCAAATCGCCATGAGCAGCGTAACGGCCACGGCGCGTTGCGCGGGCACCGCCATGCCGTCGGGTGTGGGTATGACTACAAAGAGAAGGGCGACCACCAGGCCGCCCCAAAAACCAATGCGTTGAGATCTTGACATGAATTCAGGAGGGAGTTTCCCTAGAAAGTCACGGGCGTGGCGATTCTAATAACTTTCATTCTCGGTGTCTTAGCTCAAATGTCAGTCTGAGCGGCCCGTTCCGCTCAGACTGACATATTCATGAAGTCGAATTTAGTAGCAGCCCATTTAACTCAGCACTTCATGCAACACCTCCAGCGAGCGTATTTCACCCAACGAATCCAGGTGAATCTTGTACAAAAACACCAGCATGTTTAACAGCGAAAGGCGACGGGACTTGTCCAAAGGTACGTGAACCCCGAATGGGGCCGACAGGTAGATCTGCAGGGCGGTCTGTTGCATGGCGTCTGGCCGGGCCGGGTAGTGGTTGTCGCGGAGTTCGTTGGCAAGGTCGGCGGCGGTTTCCATGCCAAAGCCCAGAAAAAACGCCAGCTGCGTCAGGACGTGGATATGGAAGTTCTCGAAGTCACGCTCGGCGTTGTCGAGGTACAGCACGGCGTCTTCCAGAAATTCGAACAGGGGAGTGTTCTCTTCCTCTTCCCGTAAGGCTTTCGTCAGAATCTCAGTCAGGAACAGCCCCAGGCACGACTTTACCACGTCAAAGGGCAGGCTGTGGAACGGAATTCGGCACTTCATTTCTGAAATCCGGTGCAGCGAATCGGTTTTGTTCTTATGGTACACCACCATGTCCAGCAGCGTCAACGGCTGGAAAAGCGCGATGCGGTTGGACTTCGACCGACTGCTCCGCACGCTGTTGACGATGTAGCTTTGAATGCCAAACGCCTCGGTGTATACCTTGGCAATGATCGACGACTCGCGGTAGCGAATGTAGCTCAGGGCGATTCCTCTGGTTTTGTGTAGCATAGGGTGTGGGTGGGTATCGGCGATCGCCTTTTTTGATTTCTGCTGCAAAGATAACCAGCCTTACGCGACAACTTCCCGAAACACTTGCCGTGTGGCGCTAAGCTTTCGGGAAGTTCAGGAAATTAGAATTGCAGTTTACGAAACAAGTGTTTCAATTCAGTGGCGATTTGTCGACAGCGCTCGTCGTACACCTGACTTTCGAGCGGCGTATCGTCGGCTTCTTTGGGGTCGGAGTACGGCAGGGCGAAACGTCGCCCTGCGCCCGGAATGTAGGGACAGTTTTGCTCCGCCTGACTGCACGTCATGACGGCGGCAAAGCCGTGATCGGGATTGGGTAGTCCGTCATAAAGCTTTGAAAAAGCACGGACGGGCGGGGCGGTTTCTGCAAAATAGAGCTCGTATACCGGATTTTCTTCCTGCGCTTCCCGCTTTGCCACCAGTCCTGCTCTTTCCAAAGCTGCTACCGTGCGGGGGTTGCAGGCGGTGGCTTCGGTGCCACCCGAAAAGCAACGCACGTTTTCAACCCCGAATTCGTGGGCCGCTATTTGTGCCCATACCTGACCAAAATGGCTTCGGCGGGAGTTGTGGGTACAGATGAATGTTAGGTTAAGGATTTCGCCGTGCCCTGATTTTTCCAAAACATAGTTCCGAAGGCTGTTCAAAGCATTTAGACGCTCATCGGAAATAGAACGGTCGTCAAGCGAGTCGAAGTAGGTCTGAATTTTGGGGAATAGCATGATTGCAAATCTGTTGGGGAAATTGCAGCAAAAGTGTGTTCCTGTTTTTTGGCAAAATTGACCATTAAAATGAGCACGGGCACTTCGATCAAAGGCCCTACCACCGCAGCAAATGCGGCTCCCGATTCGATTCCAAAAACCGAGATAGCCACCGCAATGCCCGACTCGAAATTGTTGCCCGCTGCGGTGAAGGCCAGGGAAGTGGCTTCAAACCATGTTTGGCCCTTTATTTTTGCAAGGACATAGCGGGAGGTGGCTCCCAGCAGAAATGGTATGCCCAGATAAATGAAAACACTTTGGGCCACTTCTGCCATCGTAATGTTTATGTCTTAGCCCGTCAATCCGAGCAAGTCGGGAAGGGCGTTAATAAAAATCCAGGCGTAAATAGGGTAAAAAAGAACCTGAAAGATACTGTTGAAGGCTTCTAAGCCAGCGGCATAGAGCCGATTACCATTTGCGAGATCGTTCCACACGATTACCATGGCAATGCAACGGGCAATGCCGATCATGATTAGCCCCGTCATGTAGTCAGGGCGATCAGAAAGGAAAGCTACGGCCAGTCCAAACATCAGAACCGGGCCAATGACCCAGTTCTGAAATAAGGACAGCAATAGTATTTTTCCATTCTTGAAGACGCTCGGAAGTTCTCTAAACCGCACCTTTGCCAGCGGCGGGTACATCATCAGGATCAGGCCGAGAGCCAGTGGAATGTTGGTGGCACCCACTTTAAATCGATTGATGAATACGCCGGATTGGGGGAAAAAATAGCCGATTCCGACGCCCGCGAGCATGGCTAAGAAAATCCACAGCGTTAGCCAGCGATCCAGGAAAGACAGGCTTTTGGGACTAGACTTAGACATGGAAGAGGGTTTTATAATTGAAAAATAACCCTCAGCAGCATCCCTCCGGTCCGCAGCAAGATTCACCCGCTTCGGCTGTTACCTGGTTCAGCATCTCCAAGGCAGGTGTGCCGCCCGGCTTGGTAGCGAAAAGCGTGATGCTCTCAACACTGGCCGAGCCATTCCGAAAATCTGCGATTTCGTCGGCTGATAGGTACTGAACCAAAATATCGTCGGGAATAAAGATCGTCTTCTGTTTCTGGATCGTTAGGTTCTCGAAGCCAGCCTCGGCGGCCTGCGCCAGGTAGTCGTCTTTGGGAATAGCACCCGACACGCAACCGGCGTACATCTCGGCGGCTTTCCACAAGTTGGCGGGTAGTTCACCTTCAACTACGATGTCCGAAATACTGAAATGGGCACCAGGCTTCAATACCCGGATCATTTCGGCGAACACGGCCCGCTTGTTCGGTACCAGGTTCAGTACGCAATTGCTCACGATCACATCGGCTATGCCGTCGCCGACTGGCATCTGCTCGATGTCGCCCTGCCGGAATTCCACATTGTGCAGGCCGCGCGTTTCGGCGTTTTTGCGGGCACGAGCGATCATTTCTTCGGTGAAGTCGATACCGATCACTTTGCCTTCGGGACCGGTTTCGTGCCGGGCCACAAAGCAGTCGTTACCCGCGCCCGAGCCGAGGTCGATCACAACGTCGCCTTTCTTGATTTTGGCAAACTGCGTGGGCAAACCACAGCCCAACCCCAAATCAGCCTCCGACGTATAGCCCGCTACGGTCGTGTAGTCATCGATCATGATATTGTACACTTCCTGCGAAGCCGGACCCGAGCCACAACAGGAAGCTGCGTTCAGCGAGGGATCTTGGTTGGCGATTTCGGCGTACTTCTTGCGCACGACTTCTTTCAATTCTTGTTCGTTCGTTTCCATGTTGTTTAGATATGAGATATTGAGATATGAATTATGAGATACTGATTGTAATATTACGATGAACGAGACCAAATTTTTTTAGCAGCAGGATACGGTGCTATACTCGCCAAACAGCTGCATGAAGGTATTCTGGGCTTGCTGCCAGACTTCCGGGTCGATGCAGTAGCAGACGCGCGGCGGGTCGATCTCGCCCCGGACGAGGCCAATTCTTTTGAGCTCTTTCAAATGTTGCGACACCGTGGCTTGCGAAAGTGGTAATTCATCCACCAGATCGCCGCAAATGCAGGTTTTCTTCTCGGCCAGCAACCTCAGAATGGCAACCCGCGCCGGGTGCGCAAACGCTTTGGCGAGTTCGGCGATGCGGTTTTCTTCTTCGGTAAATTCGGCGGTTTTGGTCAGTCCCACAGGGCGGTGCTTTCGTTGGTCGATGGGCCAAAGGTAGACAAAAAAAAATCAATCGCAATATTACGATTGATTTTTTTTTCTGAGAAATAAGATGACTTCTACTTCTTCAATCGATCCAGCATGGCTTTCATCTCCGCGATTTCTTTCTTCTGGGCGGCAATGATGTCGTCGGCCAGTTTCCTCACCTCAGGATCTTTGATGTCGGCGTTCTCACTGGTCAAAATGGCCGAGGAGTGGTGTGGAATCATGGCTTTCATGTATTGCGCATCGCCCACCAAGGTCTGATTGCGCAGGAAGGCAAAGGCCGAAATGAAGACCGAGAGGCTCAGGGTGATGATGACAGCGTTCATTTTTTTATCCTGATACATACCGCCCATCATCGCCAGCATCAGCAGTGCCATTGGTGCTATCATGAGTAGCGTCATGTACAGCCGGGTGGTACTGAGGTAGATGTGGTCCAGTTTGTAGACGTTCAAAAACATCACGGCATACATGATGCAAAACGAAATGCCCAACATCAGGGCAAATTTTTGGTAAGGCTTACTATGCTTCATTTCCATGGTTGATAAATGTTGATTCTGTTTTTAAAACCGCATCGACAGCCCCGCTCCGGCTCCAAAACGGTTCTCGTAACTAGCCGTCAGGGAAATGTTACGCGACAAGAAGTACTCCAGTCCCACCGACCAGGTCACCTCGCGGCGGTAGGCACCGTTATCGACTACGTTCTCGCGTGGGGGGCGCTTGGTCCAGCCAAAATCAGCCTGGTACTCATATTCACCAAAAAGCATGGTACGCGGGAAAATCATCAACTCGCGGCTCAGGCTGAGTTGGGGCCGGAGTTTGCTATCCAGGCGCAAATCGAGGTTGAAGAGGTAAGGCGTCAGCATTCGGATACCCCCAATGGCGGTAGTCGTGACATCGCCAGGATCGTCCTCGCGTTCGTTCTCGACGTTCACTCCACCAAATACCCGGAAATAGTCATAGAGGTACCGCTCATAGGTCACCTCCGCTTCCAGGCGTTTATTCCAGCCGTACTCAGCTCGCAGGTTAAACTGGTTGCGCAGATTAGACGCCACCAGATTGAGGTGCGTCATGTGCGAAGCGAGGTCGGCCGTTCCCCACGCAAACACATGATTGCTCTCATTTTGAATTGCTGCCGCTGGAAATGGCTTCATCCGCGGATCGCGAAGCGTGTCGTAGCTGAATACCCGCGCCATGCCGCTGTTCATGTGGTACAGCACGTGGCAGTGAAAGAACCAATCGGCATCTTCCCGAGCGTCGAACTCGATGGTCACCTTCTGCATTGGCGCGACGTTAACCGTGTGTTTGAGCGGCGAATAGTGGCCGTTTTTATTCAAAACCCGGAAGAAATGACCGTGCAGGTGCATAGGGTGATGCATCATCGTAAGATTGTTCAGCGTGATGCCTACCACCTCGCCTTTCTTGATTTTGATGTTGTCAGCCTCGGAAAGCGGTACACCGTTGAGGCTCCATATGTACCGCGCCATGTTGCCCGTCAGGTTGAGCAGGATACGCCGCACGGGTTTCTCTTCGCCGGCGGGATCAGTCAGAATCGTGGACTTCTCTGGTGATATAAGGTAATCGTAGTTGTACTCGGTGTACATGTCCATACCCTCCATCTTCGAGTGATCTATGTTTTCCATCTTCATGGTATCGGCCGACATCTTCTTGTCTTTTTTGTGGTTCATGTGCATCCCCTTCATGCCATGCCCCATTTTGGCGTGGTCCATCTTCATGCCTTTTCCCATATCCATCCGCATGCCCCAATTTTCCATCAACTCTTTCGGTTCCTCTTTCTCGGGATTCAATTTGATAGCCGGGGCGCCCATACGCATATTCATCGCGCCCATTTGCTTCATCATAGCGTACTGGTCGGGCTTGGGAACGACGGGTGCCGGAACCACTTCGCCCTGGCCGATGTAGGTAGAGGAATGCCCAGAGCCGTCCTGGGCCATTGCCCTGATTTCCAACTTGCCCTCGGCGGGGACAGTAAGGATGAAATCGTAGGTTTCGGCGATCGCAATAAAGGTTTTGTTATGCGGTACGGGTACTACGTCCAGCCCATCGGCCGCGACCAAAATGGGGTCTGGCCCCCCGAACGTGAGCCAAAACTGCGACGAAGCACCCGCATTGATAATCCTGACGCGTACCTTCTCACCGGGTTTGTAATCAGGATATTCCTGCACAGTTTGTCCATTGCTCAGAAAGGCGGCATAGTACACATCGGCGATATCTATGCTTTCCATGCGCTGCTTCCAGAAGTTGAGTTGAGCGCCCAGGGCACCGCGCGCGATTACCCGATTGAGCGGCATGGCGGTGTTTTTCCTGATGTTGTACCACTCGTTTCCACGTTTCAAATTGCGCAGCACGTTTTGGGGTTTCTGGTTGGTCCAATCGGAAAGTACCAAAACCAAATCGCGTTCATAATCCGGCTTTTTGACCTTTGGCTCAATCACAATGGAGCCATACACGCCGCTTTGCTCCTGCAACATCGTATGCGAGTGATACCAATAGGTACCCGACTGGATTAGCGGAAATTCGTACTTGAACGTCTGACCGGGCTTGATCGGTGGCGTGGTGAGGTAGGGCACGCCGTCGTAGAAATTGGGCAGGAGCAGCCCGTGCCAGTGGACTGACGTCTCGACATCCATCTTATTCTCGACGTAAATCACGGCGTATTCGCCTTCGGTGAAGCGAAGCGTCGGCCCCGGTATGCCACCGTTGACGGTCATGCCCGATACGTCGCGACCCGCCAGGTTGACGGTCTGTCGGTCAATCGTCAGACGGTACTCGTGGACGGGAAGATTGTCAGTGTTTTGAGCAAAAGCCGGGCTATGGATAGAAAAAAAAAGCCCGGCAAAAAATAAAACAGAGAAGAAAGCGGGAGAAGTATGCTTCATTGAAATGGCGCAGATACGTGAGCAACGGATCGTTTTCGGCAGTGGGCCGAAGCGACCGATACCAAAAGTACCGTAGCTCTCGCCATGATGATTTACAGAATTGCAGTTGTGTTTTGCAAGATTCGGCTTGGGGCGAGTGTCAAAATAGTCTCCGGCGTCCCATCGGGAAAGTGTTGCTGAGCGTCAGCGAGTAGACAGCCGGGAGCGCTGTGGCCTGCGGGAAAGTCATCAGGTACTCAGCCTGAATTTTCAGATCGCTGAAAGTGACGCCGATGTGAGGCATTACCGTGAGGAAAATGTCACGGTCCTGGAGCCGGGTGAAAAAAGTGTCTCGGGTTAACAGGTTCCTAGTTTCCAACTTACCGACCAAAGTAGCGCCCACGCCTGCCCCGAAGAAAAAACGGGCGTTTCGGTAATCATTGCCGCCCAGGTATACATCGACAAACGGCAAGGCGTAGGGCGTAAATTTGTCTTGAAAAAGAGTGCTGGCGCTGGAATCGGTGGATTGGTAGCGAGGGCGAAACACGCCGCCGAGTCGCAATCCCACGTTGATGCGCTCAGCCACGATGAACTGAGGTGCCAGGAATACCTGTCCGCTCAAACGAATATTTTTCAGGAAATCGGGTTTTACTTTATAAGGTACTCCGGCCTCAGTACCCGTCAGGCCCAGCCCAATCTCCATGTACGCTTTGCGCTCGTCCTGGTAGGGAAGCCTGAATTCCTGCCCGAACGCGGTACTGTAAGTTAGTAGACAAGCAACTATTAGAAGATGACGCATGGATGACGGAGTTGTGAAAAGTGGAGCGTGTAGGCGAAATCAACAGTAAAAAATCTTGCCGAAAAAAGCACCACAGACTCACCGCTCAAACTGCACCCACTCCAATGTAGCCGGAGCAGCATCAGATTCTTCACTTTCCTGACGTACGAATACAAAGTAAAGGTTGTGCTGGCCGGTACTCGCCTTGAGCGGAGCCGCTGTCTCGAGAAAATCGGCTCCCGAATCAAGCGATAGCGAACTCAGGACCGGGCCCGATACCGAACCCTGGTGGATGTCCAGCCTTAAACCCGGCGTAGGTACCTTGTAGCGGTAGCGTACTGCTTTGATTTCTTTCAGATCAGTGTCGTTCAGCACAAATACCGAGCCACTTTTTATATCGGACAAAGAATTCCTGCTTTTCTCGATCGAAATCAAGCTATCGGCCAGGGTCGCCTCGATGCGCGCGGGACGCAACCACAGCGAGTTGTAGCCTGTCAACGGCTCCAAACCCCCGCCTCCGCCGTCGGTGTAAGTAGCGGTAAGCTGGTACATCCCCGCCTTCTTCTCGCTGGTATGCTCGGTAAGCGGGACATTGCCGCGCGCGGGCAGCGATGTTTGGGCCTCGCCGAGTGCAAGCACGTACTTCACGATCTCAGTCGACTCCTCCTTGGAAAGTTGCGGATGGGCCCCCATCGCGACTTCGCCCCACACGCCGCCGCCGCCCGTGATGACCTTGTTGGCCAGCCGAGCCAGCGCGCCCTTGTCGCCTCGGTATTTATTGGAAATATCGGCAAAGGCCGGGCCTACCGAAGCGGCCTTCAACTGGTGGCAGGCTTTGCAGTCGCTCTTTTCCAGCAGTTCTTTGCCCAAATCCATATTGCCGACATCCTGCTGGTGCCCGATCAAAGTAGACTGATTGGCGAGTTGCGGCACGAACGTAAGCTTGACGTTCAACCGCTTTGGGTCGATGGTTTTGTCTTCTTTATCAGTCACTTTCACGGAATAGGCAAATTGCTGGTCGTCAAAAAAGAACGTCCGGTTGTTGAGCGTCTCGATGGTTACCTTCGGCAAGGTATTTCCCACCCGAATCATCAAAGTATCGGCGTGGTGCAGCCCCGCCGCGTCGGTGGTGGTAAGTACGATGGGGTAGGTACCGTTTTTGGTGAAGGTGTAGGAAGCCTTAGCCTGAGTAGAGGCAACTGTTTTGCCTCCAAAACTCCACTGGAAGGAAATCGCATCGCGGTCCAGGTCGTAGCTTTTGGAAGCGTCGAAACTTACTTTAAGCGGGGCGGTACCCAGCGTGTCCGAAGCCGAGATAACCGCCACTGGAGCGCGGTTCCCGGCATTATAGTCGATGCGCACCAGCCGGGCGTCGGCGTTGTCGATGCCATAGACGGAGCCGTATTCCAGGGCGTAAAGCGAGCCATCGGGCCCGAAATCCATGTCGATCGGCCGCCGGAAGTCGCCCGTAACGGGCATAAATTGTTCGAGGCCTTTGTAGTTTTTATCGGCGTCCATATCTACCGCAAAGACCCAGTTGCGCATCCATTCGGTAATGAATAACTTCTGGTCGAAGTACTCCGGGAACTTGGTATCGGATTTCAGCGCCGGGTCGAAGTTGTACACGGGCCCGATGATGGCGCTGCGTCCGCCCTTGCCCAGCTCGGGAAATTCCGGCGAGACATCGTAAGGATACCACACCAGCGCCTTTTGCGCGGGCGGTAGGTCCTGGATGCCCGTATTGTTGGGCGAATCGTTGACCGGATGCGCCGGATCGAAGCGCGGACCTACCTCATCGGTAGCAAAATCAAAATCGTGGTAAGCGATGTTGTCGCCGATAAAGTAGGGCCAGCCGTAGTTACCGGGTTTTTTGGCCTGGTTGTACTCGTCGTAGCCGCGCGGACCCGGCGCGCCGTCCTGGCCACTGTCTGGACCAATCTCGCCCCAGTACAGGATACCCGTTTTCGGGTCGACCGTGATGCGGTAGGGATTGCGGCAACCCATGATGTAAATTTCGGGCCGGGTACCCGCCGTACCTTTCGCAAACAAGTTGCCGTCAGGAATGGTCGCGGTACCGTCCGGTTCAGGATGGATGCGCAGGATTTTGCCGCGCAGGTCGTTGGCGTTGCTCGCCGCCCGCTGATCATCGAACAGCTTGCGCCCTGGCCGCTCGTCGATGGGCGTGAAGCCGTTGGAAGCGAACGGACTGGTATTATCACCCACCGAGATGTACAGATTGCCGTCGAGCCCAAAGGCCAGTGAGCCCCCGGTGTGGCGGCTGATTTCGTAGTCGATCGGGATTTCGAGCATTACCTTCTCCGACGCCACATCGAGCGTGTTGTCATCGTTCAGCGTAAAGCGCGACACATGCTGTTTGGGCGTTTCGGAAATGGGGGTATTGTAAAAATAAATGTAATGATTTTGGGCAAAATCAGGGTCCAGCGCCAGGCCGATCAGACCGTTGCCGTACTTGGTTTCCCAGTACACCGGAAACTCCCGGACGAGTTTCGTCTGCCGCGTGGCTGGGTCGTACATATAAAAATTCCCCTTCCGTTCCGTGAAAAAGATCCGCCCATCGGGCGCAATCGCTATTTCCATCGGCTCGTTGAGGTCGTTGGATAGTACGGTTTTGGTAAAGCGATTTTCTTCGGGGACCTGGGCGTGAGAGGTGGTAATGACAACCGTCAAAGCTATCGCAAGAGTACCCAAAACTTTCAACCTACAACAAGTCGTTGGCAAAAGGGCCTCGGAGAGGCCAAATCTTTGTAGCAGTGAATACAGCCAGAACAAAGCACGAGCCCCGGCGGGGCGGCACATTTTGGTAAAGTCTTGTGAATTAAAAAACATTGAAAAAGCGTCTTTAAGCAGCGGTCTTCGTCTCAACCCAGTCAATAATCGTTTCGGCGCGTTTACCAAACAATCCATCCAATGCCATCAAAACGCCTATGCAGGCTGTATGGCCCGCATTTCTTACGTATTTGGCATCTTGGTAAAAGCCATCTTCTTTTCTCGCCTTCTCGCGAAGAATTTCCTTGGCGTTGTCTATATAACGGCGGGCTTCGGTGGTGGTTTGCATAATCGTGAGTGTTTATTCAAGTACTAATACGACGAAAGTAATTGTTTGTTTCCCTTGAACTAACGAATATAGAAGGCGAAAATGCCGATAGTTAAGAGGGTCTTATTTGCCGTAAACTCAAAATTTCGCCATACCAACGCGCCACAAGCTATCCGTAAAGTACTGCTGGCTATCAAAGAAATTCTCCTGTACCACAAATCCGCTCTTGGCGGCTAGTCCCTCGATTTCGTCGAGCGTGTATTTCTTGGAAAGCTCCGTGTTGATTAACTCGTTGGCCTGAAAATGAAAGGCCTGTTCGAGCGCTCCAATGCCTACTTCCTGATCGGTCAGACTTACCAGCGCGCTCCGCACCTCGCCATTGCGGGGGTTGTAGAAACAGTAAAAGCCAAAGGCGTCGAGATCAAAGTCTGCATCCAATTCGCGGTTCATGCGCGTGAGCAGATTGAGGTTAAAAGCGCGGGTGATACCGTGTGAATCGTCATAGGCTTTCTGAATAATACGGGGGTCTTTGCGCAGGTCGAAGCCCGTCAACAAGCGTCCATTGTCCTGCATCACGTTGCGCAACATCTTGAGCAGGTCGAGCGCGCCTTGCCTTTCGTAGTTGCCGATGTTGCCCCCCATAAACAGGTAGAGGTTGGGCCTTCCCTCCGAATCGAGCTCATCAAGTGCCTTGAAGTAATCGCCCACTACGGGCCGCACGTCGAGACCGGGCATACTCTGGGCCAGCCTGGCCTCCAGATGCTGCATCGCCTCGCCCGATATATCGATCGGGACATACGTAAATCTGACATTCTGCTGCACCAGGTACTTCAGCAGCTGATTGGTTTTCGACCCATCGCCAGCTCCTAGCTCGATGATATTGAAAGGCTCATCGTAGGGCAGCGCGTCGGCAATGGCGGACGCCTGCTCCGTCATGATTTCCATTTCGGCGCGGGTTAGGTAGTACTCCGGCATATCCATGATTTGCTGGAAAATCCGGCTACCCTCATCGTCGTAAAAGTACTTGGACATCAGCGTTTTCGGCGAAGCGGAAAGACCTTTCTGCACATCTTCAGCGAAAGGGTTTAGTTCAATGGACCGGTACGCCGGAGCGGGTGGATAATGGATAGTTGACAATGTATGTAAGGTTGTGTGGTTGCGTAATCGTTGACGGGATAGCCCGCGCTGTCGTGTAATTGTTGAAAAGTTTGATAAAAAACCGTTCACCCCTCACCCTTTCTCCCCTTACTTGACCAACCGGATTCCCATGCACTGCCATTGCAAATGCGGCGGGAAGAAGTTGCGGTAGGTGGCGCGGCTGTGGCCGGGCGAGGTGGCGGTGGAGCCACCGCGCAGGACCATTTGGTTGATCATGAACTTGCCATTGTACTCACCGAGAGCGCCGGGTGCTTTGCTAAATCGTGGGTAGGGTAAGTACGCACTGTGCGTCCACTCCCAGCGTTGTCCCCAGGAAAACTGCGGCGCGGCGGCTTCCCACTCAAATTCGGTGGGCAACCGCATCCCTTTCCAGGCAGCGAAAGCGGTGGCTTCATAAAAATTGACGTGGCATAGTACCGTCTTGGGATTCACTTCCTGCAAACCGCCGAGCGTGTACTGGTGCCAGGTACCTTCGATTTTGTGCCAGTGGAGCGGAGCCTTGGCTTCGTGGGCATTGACCCACTGCCAACCTTCATCGAGCCATAGGTCAAAATTTTGGTAGCCGCCATCGGTGATGAATTCGAGGTACTCGTCGTTGGTCACGAGTGCCTTGCTGATCTTGAAATCTTCGAGGTATACTTGTGACGGCCCAGCTCATTATCATAATGGAAATCGCCTTCTTCAAAACCTATCTCGTAGATTCCGGCATCGACGGTAGCCCAGCCTGATTCTTCGTTTTTAACTTCGGTCAGCGAAAAATCTTGCTTGTACACCGGGAAAATCGGGTTGTGGCCGAAGATGTACTTCAAATCCGTGATGAGCAGCTCCTGATGCTGCTGCTCGTGGTTAAGACCTAATATGACGAGTTCAGCGAGTTCGGATGTGGTATTTTCGGCCAACAGTTCACGCATGGCTTCGTCGACATGGGCGCGGTAGCGGTACACTTCCTGCACGCCGGGCCGGGTGATGTTGCCGCGATCGGTGCGGATCACACGGGTGCCCATATGATTGTAGTAGCTATTGAAAAGGTAGCTGAAATCGGGGTGGTAGCGCTGGTAATCTGCCAGGTACTTCACCAAAATAAATTCCTCAAAAAACCAACTGGTATGGGCCAGATGCCATTTCGGCGGACTCACAAACTCGACCGGTTGCGGAATATAGTCTTCCGCCTGTAGGGGCTCGCAAAGGTCTTCGGTGTAGCGCCGCACTACCTCGTAGCTAGCCGCGACGTCGCGGTGTTGCGTGGTATCAGGGGCAAGTTCGAGGGTATCGGTATCGTGAAGCATGGCAGCAGCGTGTTTTTTCAGAGAGGCAAAACAACAAAGTCGTGCCAGTCAGGAAGAAACCCGCCATGAGGGGAAGTTGTTCGGGATGCTACCGAAGCTTCAGCGTCACGAGCGCCAGGATGGCCAGCATGATACCCACGATCCAAAAGCGGGTCACGATTTTGGATTCGTGGTAGCCCTGTTTCTGAAAATGGTGGTGCACCGGAGATATCAGGAAAATGCGCCTGCCCTCGCCGTATCGTTTTTTGGTGTACTTGAAGTAGCTGACTTGCAAAATTACCGACAGACTTTCGGCAAAAAACACGCCGCACAGCACCGGAATGAGTAGCTCCTTGCGAATCGCCAGCGCCAGTACCGCAATCACGCCGCCCAGCATCAAGCTGCCCGTATCGCCCATGAATACCTGGGCCGGATAGGCATTGTACCACAGAAAGCCCACGCAGGCCCCGATGAGCGCCGCGCAGAAGATCACCATTTCGCCGGAATTGGGGATGTACATGATGTTGAGGTACTGTGCAAACCGCAGGTTACCCGACAGGTAAGCCAGCACGCCCAGCGTGAGCGCGATGATGCCCGAGGTACCCGCTGCCAGCCCGTCGATGCCGTCGGTAATGTTGGCGCCGTTGGACACGGCGGTGATGATGAAAATAGCCACCAGCGTGTAAATAATCCAGGTGTACTCGTCGGGCAACCAGCCGAACAGGAGGGAGCTGTAGTCGAATTCGTTGTTTTTCAGGAATGGTACATTGGTGATCATGGGATTGACGATGTCCTTGAACTGCTGGGTGCTGCCAGAGGCGACACCCCCCACTGGCTGATCGTAAATTCTGATCCTGACGTGCGAGTTGAACGACAGCGTCAGGCCGACGATCAAGCCGAGTCCCACTTGTCCGATGATCTTGAATCGGCCCGCCAGGCCTTCCTTGTTGTTCTTAAATTTTTTGAGGTAGTCGTCCAGAAAGCCTATCATACCCGTCCAGATGGCTGTGATGACCAGCAGGATGATGTACACATTGGTGAGGTTGGCGAAAAGCAGTACCGGAATCAGCAGTGCGGCCAGGATGATGAATCCGCCCATCGTCGGGGTGCCTTTTTTTTCCATTTGGCCTTCCAATCCCAGGTCCCGGATGCTCTCACCTACTTGCTTGTGGCGCAGGTATTCGATAATCCTGCTCCCGTACACGGCCCCGATTACCAGCGACAAAATCGTGCAGCTCAACGCGCGAAAAGAAATGTATTGGAAAACGCCCGCGCCGGGAAAGTTGAATTGTTTGTCGAGATAATCGAACAAATAATAAAGCATAGAAGGGGAAAAAATGTAGGGTGCGGCAAAAGTAGGAAAAAAGGGTGGACGGGGGAAAGGGAGAAGGGGGAAAAGGTCAACGTTTAACGGGAAAATGGCACTCTCTTTGACTTGGAAGTGCGATAGCTAAGTTTTTCACTCGTGATTCGAATCGTGAAATTCCCTTCTACCCTTCTACCCTTCTACCCTTCTACCCTTCTCCTTTCCGTAACCAAGAAACCCTCTTGCAGCACCTGCCGATCGTCGAAATCATGTTTTACGCCCTGAATCTCCTGATAGTTTTCGTGGCCTTTGCCCGCTACGAGTACGATGTCGCCGGCCCTGGCTTCGGCGCAGGCTCGGTAAATGGCCTCGCGGCGCTCGGGAATTTCGGTCACTTTCTTGAAGTGCAAGGCCGGTACCCCCGCCCGCATTTGCTCGATGATAGTCAGCGGATTCTCGTGGCGTGGGTTGTCGGAAGTCAGGAACACGCGGTCGCTAAGGTTGGAGGCGATGGCGGCCATTTTGGGGCGCTTCCCGGCGTCGCGATTGCCGCCGCAGCCTACCACCGTGATGATGCGCTCCTCGCCCTGCCGCAATTCATTGATTGTTTCCAATACATTCTGTAGCGCGTCGGGCGTGTGGGCGTAGTCGACGATACCTACCACTTTCTGCGCCGAGTGTACCTGCTCGAAGCGACCCGGTGGGCTTGATAACTCAGAAAGTACCGCCAGTACTTCCTCGGGTGCTTCGCCCAGTAATACCGCCGCGCCGTACACGGCCAGCAGGTTATATGCGTTGAAACGGCCGATGAGCCGAAACCAGACTTCCTGCCCGTTCAGGTCCATGTGCATCCCGTAGAGGGTTTCGGACAGCAACTTGCCCTTGAAGGCGGCCATCGTTTGGAGCGAATAGGTTTCGACTTTGGCGGCGGTGTTCTGCACCATCACGCTGCCACGGCGGTCGTCGATGTTGACGAGTGCAAATGCTTGACGCGGCAACTGGTCGAAGAAGCCTTTTTTGGCCTTGATGTAGTTATCGAAGGTTTTGTGAAAATCGAGGTGATCGTGCGTGATGTTGGTAAAGATACCGCCGCCGAACGTCAGCCCGGTGATGCGCTGCTGCACCACGGCGTGCGAGCTGACTTCCATAAATACGAAGTCGCATTTTTGTCGCTGCATTTGGGCCAGCAGGGCGTTGAGTGCTACGGCATCGGGCGTAGTGTGGGTAGCGGGAATTACCTCATCCTCGATCTGGTTTTGCACCGTCGAGATAAGCCCGCAGCGGTAGCCCAGCGCCCGAAACATCCCGAACAGCAGCGTCGCGACGGAGGTTTTGCCGTTGGTACCCGTTACGCCGATGAGCTGAAACGCCCGCGACGGATGCCCATAGAACGCCGCCGCCAGCAACCCAAGCGCCCGCGCTGAGTCGAGCACCTGCACATAGGTGACGTCGGCAACCGTGTTGGCGGGAAGATCCTCACAGACGATTACCTCCGCCCCCAGCGCGATGGCTTTTTCGATGAAGCCGTGCCCGTCGACCTGCGTGCCGCGCACGGCCGCGAAAGCCATACCCGGCCCGGCTTGGCGGGAGTCCAGCGTCAGGCCCGCCACCGGGCGGTCGGTGCGCCCGGCGACGTTGGCATCGGGAATTTCTTTGAGTAGGGTATCTAAGTACTTGTGGGCTTCTTCCATCTTTCAAGAACAGCACTAAGTTTTTTTACAAAAAAAATAAAAAAAGAGCCCCGCTACTGCAACCCCAGCAGAATCTTCTTCTCCCCATCGACCCTACTACCCGGCTTGGGCGATTGTGAAACGACCTTGCCATTACCTTTGAAATTGACCCGAAAACCTTTGTTTTCCATAATGAAAAGCGCATCGCGGAGCGCCATCCCGCGCAAATCGGGTACTTCGCCTTCCTCAATGGAGCGGGGTTTCCAGTCGGTTTTACCCTGAGCGCCGGTACTGGCCAGCAGCCAGTTCACGGAGTCGGGCGGGAGTGTACCGTCGGCCTCGGCTTCGGGTGGTGGACTGAGATGCAGCGCTTCGGCCATGGCCCGGGCCCCGTCGGCCCGTCCGGCCCATTGCACGGGCTTCCCGATTTCTGTGGACTTCAACTCGGTAGGCTGGTGCAGGCTGAGGTCGTAGGCATAAATCCGGTCGGCCACCTGCTTGAACACCGGCGCGGCCACCGTACCCGCATAGAGGTCGGAAGCGCCTCCCACCGAGTTGTCGACCATCACGATACAACTGTACTTGGGACGGTCGGCGGGGAAGTACCCCACGAAGGAGGCGCGCAGGCCCCGGCTCTTGACGTACTGGCCGCTGACTATTTTTTGGGCGGTACCCGTTTTGCCCGCCACGCGGTAGGGCGTGTCTTTCAGGCCGGGGGCGGTGCCCCGTTGCACGACGCCTTCCAGCATACTCTGCAGGTACTTCGCCGTGCGGGGCGAACAGATCGGCTTGGACGTAACGTACGATTCGTAGGTATTCACGATCTCGCTCGAATTGCGGATTTGGTCCACAATCATCGGCCGTACCCAGTAGCCGCTGTTGGCTACGGCGTTGTAGAACGTCAGAATCTGAATCGGGGCCAGCCGCATATCGTAGCCGTAAGACATCGCCGTGAGGGCCGTCTTGTACCATTGGGTGTTGCGGTCGCGGATAAAGGGTACCGCCTCGCCCTTCATGTGCAGGCCGGTCAGGTTCTTGAGGCGAAATTTTTCGATGTAGCCCAAATACTTGTCGGGCTGGTCGTAGAAGTACTTCTGCATCAGCAGGTGCGTACCGATGTTCGACGACTTTTCAAGTACCTCGCTGGCCGTGATTTTACCAAAGCCCACGCGGTGCGCATCGCGTATCCGGAACCGGCGGTACACCATCGTGGGGTTCTTACCCGTATCGACCCACACTTTGTCGGGGTCGATGCCGGTTTCTTCCAAAACGGCCATCATCGTGGCCAGCTTGAAAGTAGAGCCGGGATCGACCGCCAGCGTGAGGGCGTAGTTGTTGTCGTCGACAAATTTGTCGGGCCCTTTGCGGGTGAGGTTGGAAAGCGCCTTGATCTTGCCCGTGGCCACTTCCATCACGACCACGCAGCCAAAGTTAGCCTGAAATTCGTCCAAAGCTTTCTTCAAAGCCGATTCGGCTACATCCTGGAAGTTGATGTCGAGCGTGGTGTGGATGTCGTAGCCCGGCTCGGGCTGCACGTTGACGGCATCGGCCAGCGGTACCCGCACGGCGTCGGATTGCAGCTGCACCCAGCTTACGCCCGTAGTACCCGACAACTGCTTGTTGAAACTAGCCTCCAGGCCCCGCGTACCTTTGCCGCTCACGCGGTCGAAGGTGCCGATGGTGCGGTCGGCCATGGGCGAAAACGGGTGATAGCGGCGGTACTCGACGTCGAACTTGCCGCCGCGCCGCCGGTTGGGATCGAAGAAGGGCCACTGCTCCATTCGGAGCTTTTGCTTGTAGGTGATGGGTTTGTTGGACAGCGGCAGGTAGTAGCGGTCGGACCGTCCGCGCCTTTTGAGAATGTCCCTGCGAAACTTGGCCCTGGTCTGCGGCCCGAAAAACTGCGCCAGACTATCGAGCAGCGTTTCGAAATTGGCATCGAAATAAACCGCACTCGCCGTGTGCGTGTCGAGCCCCACGTAATAGTAGGGCAGGGAGGTGGCCAGCAGGCTCCCGTCGTTGGCGTAGATGTTGCCGCGCATGGCCGGTAGTTTTTCCAGCCTGATGTTATTGCGTTCGGCGCGCTCGGCCCAACTGATCGCGGCGGTTTCCTTAGGATTTTTGGCGTCTTGAAACACATCGAAGTACTGCACGTACACGAGCTTGCCAACGACCAACAAGGAGAGGAGGAAAAGCAATCCCGCCACCGTGTAGGCGCGGTAAATCAGGGCTTGCTTTTCGTTGACCTTCTTTGGAACTTTTGCGCGTTTCATCTTTCTGATTTTATGGGTAGTTCTACCTCCTCCAAACCTACCGCTCCGAGGAAGGCGAGACGATTTTTAAAGGCGGCGTAAGGTTTTCTTCCAGTCCCATGGGCTTCACCTTCTCGGCCACGACCGACTGCTTGCCGCTGCGCATGTAGTCGGCCTTGGTGGTGGTGTACTCGGCCCGTAATCCCTCGACTTGCTTCTTGAGCGAAATGCTTTGCCGCACGTATTTCTCCGATGTGTAGCCTACCCATTCATACGCCACCAACAGAAACACGACCCACAGGAAGTAATAGAAGTACTGCACAGGTACTTTGTCCTGGCTGCCGTCGGGTTTCTCGGCAAAAACCTTTTCCAGCGGTAAGAAGCGATTCACCCATTTGTAAAACGAATACTCGCGCCGGGGCTTCGGTACCTTAGGCGCGGGACGGCGGCGGTTACGAGTCATTCGTTGTTTATTTGTTTATGCGTTTATTTGTTTATCACTTGCCACGGCCCACTTTGGACCTCTGGACCTCCTTAACTTCCTTCTCTGCTACCCGCAACTTCGCACTTCGGGCCCTGGGATTTTGCTCCACCTCTTCGGCGGAAGCCTCGATGGGTTTGCGGTTGATGGCGCGAAAGGGCTTTAACTGGTTGCCGTAAAAGTCTTTTTCTTCCGTACCGTCGAGTTTTCCTTTGTTGATAAAATTCTTTACCAATCGGTCTTCCAGCGAGTGGTACGACATTACGACCAGCCGCCCGCCGGGCTTGAGCGCGTCGGGCGTTTGGAGCAAAAATTCTTCCAGTACCGTCATTTCCTCGTTTACCTCGATGCGTAGCGCCTGGAATATCTGGGCGAAGTACTTGTTTTCGCGGTGCTTGGGGGCGTAACGCTCGGCGATGGCTTTCAGGTCGTTGACAGTGCGGAGTGGCGCATTGTGGCGGGCAGCAAAAATCGCCCCGGCCAGCGTGCGGGCGTTGTGTACTTCGCCGTAGCGGCCCAGCACGTTCTGCAGTTCCTCGGCGCTGTACTCGTTCAAAATCTGCCGCGCGTTGCGCTCGCCCTGCTGGTTCATGCGCATGTCGAGCTCGGCCTCGAAGCGGGTCGAAAACCCCCGCTCGGCGGTATCGAACTGATGCGACGACACGCCCAGGTCGGCCAGAATGCCGTCTACCGGTCCGGCTTTGTGCAAGCGCAGGTACCGGTTGAGGTGCCGGAAATTGGCCGCGATGAACGTGAAACTCGGGTCATCCCGAAATTCGGCGGCATTGGCCAGGGCGTCGGCATCCTGGTCGAACACCAGCAGCCGCCCCGTGGTAAGTTGGGCTAAAATGGCCCGCGCGTGGCCGCCACCGCCGAAGGTTACGTCCACGTAGGTACCCTCGGGCCTGATGGCCAGGCCATCTAGGCATTCGGCCAGCATAACGGGGGCGTGGTAGGCGGTGGAAATTGGCATCGATTTGATTTTCAAAACAGCGGAGCCGTAGCGACCTTTGCGCGGCTCGGGCCACCGGAACTAAATTTGACGATGAGCCCGTTACAAACCTACTATTTTTCCGGGGGAAGCCCGGCCTCGGTACCCGAATTTAATTTTGGGTACCGTTCTTATTTTACTATACAACCCCCTTGAAATGAAATTATTAGCCGCGATTTGCATCTTTTGTATCGGCTCCTTTTTTCTGAGTTGTGATTTGGACACGGTGCCCATCGTCAGGTCGGGTACCTGGCGGGCCACGCTTGAGCGCGACGGCCACACGCTGCCTTTCCTGCTCGACATTGAGGCCAATTCCGACGGAAAAACCTACTCAGCCTACGCGCTGAATGGTACCGAACGATTTAAAATGGATACGGCCTACGTCGAAAACGACTCCCTGCACGTACCGATGAGCTTGTACGATTCGGAGTTGATAGCCAAGGTTGGTGAAGACCGCCTGACGGGCGTCTGGCGGCAAAGCCGATTGGGCGAAGTTGTGGGCGATCTGCCTTTTGAAGCTACCTACGGCGAGGAATACCGCTTTTTCCCGGCCAGCGAAACGACTGCTTCGGTGGATGGCAAGTGGGCTGTCACATTCCGCACTGAGGACCCGGCGGATAACTACGAGGCCGTGGGAATATTTGAGCAAAAAGGCTCCGAACTCAGTGGTACCTTTCTTACCGCGACCGGCGACTACCGGTACCTGGCCGGCAATGTGAAAGGCGACAGCATGTACCTTTCCTGCTTCGATGGCTCGCATGTGTTTCTGTTTGTGGCGGCCTTGCAGGCCGACGGTACTTTGCAAGGCGACGCCTTTTACGGTCTGGACGATCGTGAAACCTGGACCGCCCGCCCCGATGCCAACGCCGCCCTGCCCGATGCCAACGCGCTGACCTACCTCAACCCTGGCTACGAAACCTTCGATTTCAAATTTCCCAACGCCGACGGCAATATGGTATCGTTGCAGGATGCGGCTTTTAAAGATAAGGTCGTGGTGGTGCAGATCATGGGTTCGTGGTGTCCCAACTGCATGGACGAGACACGCTTCCTGTCGCCCTGGTACAAGCGGAACCGCGACCGAGGCATCGAAATCGTAGGCCTGGCCTTCGAGCGATCGGGCGACTTGAAAGAATCCGCGCCCAAGCTTCGCAAGATGTCCCAGCGCTACGATGTGTACTACCCGCTGCTGCTGGCTGGTACCAGCGACAAGGATTCGGCCTCGGCGGCTTTGCCCGCGCTCAACCACATCATGTCGTTCCCGACGACGATCGTGCTCGACAAAAACCACAAGGTGCGTAATATTCACACCGGCTTCTCGGGACCCGGCACGGGCAAGTACTACGACGAGTTCGTAGCCGACTTCGACCGCCTGATCGACAAGCTGGTGGCCGAATGACGCAAAAGAGCACCCGTTTCGGGGTGCTCCTGCGGGGACGGTCGATCCCTTTCATCGCTAATAAATGTTTTCTGTAAGACAATCAAGCGCAAAAAGCCGACGGCCGAAAGCCGAAAGCCAATTACTGATTGACGTACACGTTGCCGCTATTGGCCGATAGCTTGACGGAGATACCACCGCCATTGAGGCTGCCCTGTACGCGGTCTTTGTCGGAACGGCCGTCGAAGTTGCGGAGCGGGATCGAGACGCGATTACCGCGCAAATCCAGGTCCATGCCTTGGTTGAGGGGCATGCTCACCCGCACGTTGCCCGCCGAAGTCGAGAGCGAGACGTAGTCGCCCAGCCGGTCGAAGTCGGCCTCGATGCTGCCCGCGCTGGTACTGGCCTTCACGCTGGCGGCCAGGTTTTTGAGCCGGATGGAACCGCCCGAGGTACGCGTGTCAAGCTCGCCCCGGATGCCCTCGGCCCGGATGCCGCCGCCGCTGGTAGTGGCTTGAATTTTTCCTTCCAGGTTTTCAAGATCGATGCTCCCCCCGCTGGTGATGAGGCGAATAGTACCGATCATGTCGTCAGCCCGAATGCTGCCGCCGCTCGTGATGAGGTCGACATCGTCGGAGCAGCGGTTGGCTTTGATGCTACCGCCCGAGGTGCGTCCCCGAATTTTACCCTTCAAATTTTCGACATCGATGCTACCGCCGCTGGTCGTAAAGTTTTGCTCTCCGGTAAGCGATTCCAGTTGGATACTTCCGCCGCTGGTTTTGAGATCAGTAGTAAAATTGCGCGGCGTGTACACTTTAAAAGCGATCGACAGGCCTTTTTTCCAGTTCATGCCGCCGCGATCCCTGGGTTCGGCAATAGCGACCACCTGGTTGTTTTCGCGCCGAATCGTGATGGCGTAGCCTTTCAGACGGTTCTCGATTTCGTCGTCGCTGAGGTCGCTACCGTTCCAACTGTTGCCCCGGACGTACATCTCGACGCGGACGCCGCTCTGCTGGTCGCCCGCCACCGATATAGAGCCGCCGCTGGTGCGTACCTTGACGGATTCGAGGTAGCTTTCCGAGAAATCCTTGGTGAAATAAGGCCGATCGCCGTTGCGTTGGGCGTAGGTACTTGCGCTCAGCAGGCAAGCAAAAAGCACGAGGTACAGGGGTTTGATTTTCATGGCATTCAGGGGGTTTGTTTCCTAATGGATGGGGTTGGGGTGAAATAGGTTGCACTCGTCGGCTATTTATTTTTCAGAAAGTTTGTTGAATAGCACTTATCAAAAGTCCGTACCACCGTAACGATTCACTGACTATCAGTCCTTTGAGTATTAATCATTTTGAAACAATGACCGATAGCGGACACCCACTGTCCGATTCCGAACAGCCGGAACATAAAAAAACCGCCCTTCGTCAGAAGGGCGGTGGTAAGCTTAAGTACCATGAACGTTTTTTCTGCTCAGGATTGCGTGATGTACTGTTCCAGAAACTGGATGTGTTGCTTCTGCTCGCTCATGATCGAGTTGACGATGTCGCCAATGCTGATGACACCCACTACTTTATTTGCTTCCATGACGGGCAAATGCCGAATTCGCTTCCCGCTCAGCAATTTCATGCATTCCTGAATGCTCATTTCGGGGTCGACGGTGAATACCTTAGGCGTCATTACTTCGGAGATGGGCGTGCTTTTGGCCTTGCGCCCCTGGATGATGCCTTTGCGGGCGTAGTCGCGTTCCGAAAAAATGCCCACAAGGGCCGCGCCATCCAGCACAACGACCGCTCCAATGTTCTTTTCCGATAGCAAATGCAGCGTGTCGATGACGCTCGTGGTAGGCGGCACGCTCCAGACCACCGAGATGGCCTTGTCTTCGAGAATGTTCTTGACTGATTTCATAATCGAATCATTTTTAAGGATATAGAGTTTAGAAATAGTACTTCGAATATAATAGCTTGCTTTGTTACATGCAACTATTTCTACTAAAAATGTTATCTTGTATTTCCTGCTACCAGGAAATTAGTACCTTACCTAAAAAATAAATATGATTCCTGTCCTGGTTGCCTCGGTCGTACTGGTTTTGTTCGGATTCTTTCTTTTCAGCGTCCGGTTGTTGTTCGTCAAGAATGGGGAATTCAAGGGTACCTGCGCCAGCAACAATCCCTTCATGCAGAAAGAAGGGGCGGTCTGTGGTGTGTGCGGCAAGCAACCGGGCGAGGCCTGCGCCGAAACTGCGTAAAACAGAAGGCAAAGTAAGGTACCTGCTACCCTTCGCGGTTGCGACTCAGCATCCGCTTTACCGACAGGTAGTCAAGGAAGTAGATGATTTTGAGCGAGACGTTGTTGTTCTGATCCGCCTGCAGGGTGCTCTGCAAATTTTCGAAGTACCCCGTTCCCACAAGATCCGAAACGTTGGCCGTCGCGTTTTTCCAAACCACATTCACGAAGCTACCCGGCGCAAACTGCCAGGTATACACCATGTCGATGTTGAAGAAATTCACGTTACGATCCAGATTCTCATTGTATTCAGTTCTGGGCGAAAGATTTCCGTCGTCTTTCACCGCGAAGTACTCGCGGGCGTCCACCACGCTGGAGTAGTGCCGGGCGCGGAACGTCAGCCCCATCCGATTGGTAAAGCTATACTTGAAGCTCAGGATGTTGTTGATGGTCCTGATGTCGCGCAGCGCAAAAACGGGTAGGCCGACATCGTCGCTCGCCATATAGCCCATGCTGCGGGGGCGAGCCTCGTAAATCAGACTGTGTCGCACCGAGAACCGACTGTTGAAGCGGTAGTTCTGCTGGAGTTCGGCCTCGTAGCTGTACAGATCGTAGAATCGCTGGTACTTACGCCCATAAAGGCTTGCCTCGACCGAGTACTTGCGGGCATCGTTGGTATTGAACCACCCACCACCCGACACGTAGCTACCCCGCCGAAAGTACAGACCTTCCACGCGTGGCTCGTAAAAGTCGTTCTGGCCGGGACTATATCTGGCAGAGAGTCCCATCCAGTGCAATTTTCTGGTTTGAGCACTGAACCGTACCCCTACGTTCGAGCGCTGGTACTTGGTGGCGATGTCCTGGATGGGCGCAAAAAGCCCGCTGTATCCGGCATCGAAACTATAATGCAGGCGATTGTACCAGCCCTTTGGGTTCGTTGATGCGGTAGTCTACATCGAAATCATAGTCGATGTAATTGCCGTAGCGAAAGTACCCCAGATCGTTGCTCGTGAATTTCGTATCGGTCAGTTCCTGCTCAATACGGAAAGTGAAATTACCGCTCGACTTACCAAAACCCACCTCGTGACTGTACCCGGTACTATTATCGGCGCCTTCGGCCTTGTAGGCCAGGTGACTCACCGTGGCTTGTCCGTAAAAATTGTAGGTGTTCTTCTTGTCAAACAAGGCTGAAAAGCGCCGCGCTCACGTTGGCGTTGTAGTCGTCGCCACCGCGCATGACGTTGGTATTGATGAAGCTGACACTCGAATTGTTCTTGAGCGTTTGATCCAGCACGACGATGTTGTAGTTGGTCGTCGGGTCGGTTTCGACCCGACGGGTCTGGCCCGTTTCGGTATCCTCGATCGTAGCGAACTGGGTTCGGGTAATGGCGTTGAGCAGCCCGACGCCCAGCCCGCCCCGGGTACGTCCCGAAATCTTGGTCGCATTGACCAGCTTCGACTCCGTAGGGTTGGACTTGACTCTTTCATTGTCGCCCAGCGCATCGTTGGCATCGCCCCGGTGCAGGGGCGAGCCCCCGATCCGGCGGGAGTAGAACAGGCCGCCTTTGCCGAAGAGCTCGGTGCCCTCGTTGAAAAACGCCCGGTTTTCGTTGAACTTCACCTCGAAAGGGGATAGGTTCAGTACCTGATTGTCGCTTTGTACTTGCCCAAAATCAGGAATCAGCGTCGCGTCTAAGGTAAAGGCCTGGCTCAGACCCAATTTTAAGTCCATGCCGCCCGCCGCCTGCGCGTTCAGGTCCTTTTGACCCGGCTCCGTGGTTGGGAAATGATTGGCATAAATCGAAAAATAGGGGGAAAGTTGCAAGCGCAACGGCGGCTTGATGTCGCTGATGCCTTCCCACAGGCCCGCCTGCGTCATGAATCCGTTGACATTAGGGTTGATCGGGCTCCACGTATAGCGTTGGCCGGTGTTGGTACGCTTGCGGGTGATGTTGAGGCCCCAATCCTGTACTTTGTCCTTACTGAAACGGATGGCGGCGTAGGGAATAAACAGTTCGAACGACCAACCCTCCTCGTGGATGATCGTGGCACTCTCCCACACGGCGTTCCAGCTAAAATCCTCCCCGCTGTTGGCGGTTAGTTTGGCGTCCCACTGCTCGTTGAGGGGCGTCAGGAAGTACTCGAAGCCGTTCAGCTCATCGTGGTAGGTATCGAAGATGATGCCAATAAAATCGTTATTACCGAAGCCATCGCGTCCCTGCAGCTCGCGGGCGATACTGTCGCGGCTCGGCTCATAGCACGTGCCGCCGAAGTATATTCCTTCGTCGCTGTACAGCAGAAACGTCTCGGTACGATTCGATTTTGCCTCAGGTTGGCCAATGGCGGGCCGGTACTCGGTGAAATCGTCGGCCTTGGCCGCATCCTGCCAAGCTTCATCGCTCAGGTCGCCGTCGATCGTCAGGACTTGTTCGGTACGTTGTGCTTTTAAATTCTTGGGAGTGAATTGTCCAAAAGAGAAATGAAAGGCAAAAAGGAGGAGGAAAAGAGAAAGGAAAAATTTCCTGTACATAGTAATTCCGGGTGATTGGGGTGCGACCTCCCCGCCACTGCATAAGTCGTTCGGGAAAGAATCACATTTATGAGAAGCAGAATCAGGTAAAACTGCGTCCGTTCGTACTTGATAATCGAGAGGGGCTTGCTTAGTGTAAGACTACAAAAGCTGTTCCAGAGTTTTAATTTATACGTTATTGTTCTTCAAAAAAGCAAACGGTCACCATGAGAATAGTACAAACTATCAACGGGCAGAATCAGCGTCGGGTCGCGTTGGTAGTGGAGCCCAACCTGCAACTGCTCGATTCTTTCGACAGTACCTATGCCCTGGCGCTGGCCGCCATGGAGCAAGGCGTTCGCTTGCAGGATCTGGTTAAAAAGCATCTTGGCCAAAGTACTCTGAACTACGATGAAGTATACCGTGGTGCTGCCGCCTGGCGGTTGCTTGCGGCCGTCGACCATCCCACCGATCCGCGTTTTTGCATGGTGTCGGGCACGGGGCTCACGCACAAGGCCAGCGCCGAAAACCGACAGAAAATGCACGATGCTCAGGCCGAAAGCCAACTCACCGACAGCATGAAAATGTACCAATGGGGCGTGGAAGGCGGTAAGCCCGCCAAAGGCAAGATCGGGACGCAGCCCGAGTGGTTTTACAAAGGCAACGGCAGTGTCCTGAAAGCACATGCCGCGACGCTCACCATTCCGAACTACGGCGACGACGGCGGGGAGGAACCCGAGTTGGCGGCTGTCTACGTCAACGATTCGAGCGGCTACCCGCACCGCTTGGGCTTCGCCACGGCCAACGAGTTTTCCGACCACGTGATGGAAAAGAAGAACTACCTCTACCTGGCGCCGTCCAAGATCAGGAACTGCGCCATCGGCCCCGAGCTGGTGCTGACCAATGCCATCGACTCCATTCAGGGTGAGGTATCGGTCGAAAGAGCCGGAAAGGTACTTTGGCAGAAGGCTGTCAACACCGGCGAGAACCATATGGCCCATAGCCTGGCAAACTTGGAGTACCACCACTTCAAGTACCCCAACCACCGCCTTCCGCTCGACCTGCACGTCCATTTCCTGGGCGCCGACGCATTCAGTTTCGGCGAAAACATCCGGCTCGTCGACGGCGACCGCATGTCGGTACGCTGGGAGGGCATGGGGCGCGCGCTGGTGAATACGCTGCGGATCGACGATCGTGCGCAGGAAGCTGTTTTGATTGATAACTTATGACCAGGGGCAGTACTCAGAGAACGCTAGGACAGCCGAAGCGTGTGCCGGAAAGGCGTGAAACCCGTCAGGTACACCGATGGGGCGTTCATCCGGGGTAGCGCGCCGCGCAAGTGCAGATAGCGATGCTCGATTCGGCCTGGCCCGAAGGTGATGGTATCGCCTTTGTAGCGGTAAGTACCTTTTGCGCCGGATTCGAGCAGGTAGGTGTCTTTCTCTTTTTCAGCGAGCGACTCCGCGCCGCCAAATTCTCCGCCTTCCCGAAACAAAAGTTCGATCGCTACCGGAACGCCATCGGTACCCGTCAGCTCGATGTCGGCCTCCACGCCGGTGGTCGTCTCTCGGATCGTCACGCTGGAAACGAGCCGCTGGACTTCGCTCTGCGCGCGATCGTCCTTTGGTAGCTTCTCCCAGTTTCCGCCGCTGCCCTCCGGGATTTTGTCTTTGGGGAAAGGCTGGTAGTACGGCCCTTCCAAAGATCGAGACATGACCCACTCGTCGCCTTTTTTGGTCAATTCTCCTCCTTCAAACTGCCCTTTCCCCAAAAATGAGGCAGCAAACCGAACGCCTTGCAGCACAGCGTGGCCCTTGTGAAAAGTAAGCCAAACGGGATTTTCCGAAATAAGAGTGGCGTCCCAATTTCCGCGCCGGATGCGCACGATTCCCGAGGAAGGAAATGCCCGGACGTACTCGACCGGCAGGGGATTGGCGGCGGGCAGCGCCGCCCAGAGCGAGGGGTCTTCCAGGAAGTAGCTGAGTTGTGAGGTAGTTCTCGTCAAAGCGGTCTCCTCGATCATTCGGCACACGGCCGCGAAATCCTTGTTCTTGTCCCGCAATGCTAGAAAGCGATAAGGATAGTAGTAGCCCTCCATCATCCCGACCGACGCCTTGTCCTGTCGCCCGGAGGCTTCGGTCACTACTTCGCCGTTGGGGTGGACGTAGTAGCGGGTCATTGCCAGGTTTCGGCGCACGTAGTCCAGAAGTCCGGGTTTTTTCAGGCCTTTGGCGATGGTGATGAGCGCCCGGTTGGTGAGGGGCGAGTAGATGAGCGTACTGCGTTCGGTGTACTGCCCGTCCTCGTCCATGTCGATCTGCTCGGCCAGCCATGCCTCGGCGCGGGCCGCGTAGCGCGGATCGGCCCATATTTCGTGTAGCTTGGTGAGAGCCGCCGATATTACCCAGCGGTGGTTGGGAGTATGGACACCGCCCACGATCAGGGCCTCTCCGGCTCGTTGCAGGAAAGTTTCAAGTGATTCGAGGGGTGCATTGAAAAGTGCTGACCCATCCCGCTTCATCAAAATATAATGGGGAGCCAGCCATTTGACTATAAACCCGATGTCGGGTGTCGAATGGAAGTTGGTTGTGAGCAGATCGACGGTACCATCGTCGTGCTGAACGCGGAGCAGGTACTGGATGGCTAACTTTAACTCTTCCGCCAGCTCCTCCGAGTGAAAGTACTTGCTCTCGGAGCTCACCAGGGCACTTACCACAACCCTAACGAAGGCAGTAGTCGAATGCACATTGGGGATGCCGTAGCCATCCGTGAGGCCGCCAAAGGCAGG
This sequence comes from uncultured Cytophagales bacterium, assembly GCA_963803495.1. GTDB lineage: Bacteria > Bacteroidota > Bacteroidia > Cytophagales > Spirosomataceae > Persicitalea. The sequence goes on along the minus strand of CAWDMP010000002.1, from coordinate 2,414,157 downwards.
GAGTTTGGTATCCGTAACCCGGTAGTTCCGCACCGGTTCTATGCGCTCATCGTTGGTTTTGATGAGGGTGAGTAGCCAGTCGGGTTTCTCATTTATGCCAAAATCTTCGGCGCGGGTCAACATTGGCAAACCAATGAGAGGCGCGGCACAAAGGATGGCGGAAGTAGCTGTAAGAAATTTTCTGCGTTGCATTTTTTTGTGAAAAAGGAGCGAAAGGAAAGGTGATCTGTCAAAACAGAAGACGCCCCTCCTCTTTTTCTCCTTTCCTGTCCCTGCCTGTTTTACTCGCTCCGCAGCGACTTCACCGGATTGACGTTCGCGGCCTTCACCGCCTGGTAGCTCATCGTCAGGAAAGCGACCGCTCCGGCCAGGCCACCCGCCAGCGCGAAGGCCCACAGCGGTACGTCGATGCGGTAGGCGAAGTCCTGCAGCCAGGTATCCATGCCGTACCAGGCGATGGGCGCGGCCAGTACCAACGCGATGCCCACCAGTTTGAGGAAATCTTTGGAAAGCAGCGTCACGATGCTCGAGACGCTCGCGCCCAGTACCTTGCGCACACCGATCTCTTTGGTCCGCTGCTCGGCGGTGAAGGCGACGAGACCCAGTAGGCCGAGGCACGAAATGAAAATCGACAACCCGGCGAAAAGGCCGAACACGCGGGAGGTTTGAATTTCTTTGCGGTAGGTTTTGTCGAAAGCTTCGTCCAAAAACGAGTACTCGAAGGGGTAGTTGGGGAATTGCTTTTCCCAAGCCGATTTTAGCAAAGGTACCGTAGCGGCAAGATCGGTGCCTTGTAGTTTGAGCGCCAGCGGGCCGCCCTGAACGTTGGCGGTGATGAGCATGGGCATGATTTCGCTTTTCAGGTCCATCTGGTTGAAATCCTGCACGACGCCGATGATCTGCCCGTTGACCGGGGTTTCGGCGTAGCCCCCGTCGGCGGTGTACTGATAGCTTACGTAGCCAATAGTTTGACCCAGCTTCCAGTCGTACTTTCTTACGGCCGTTTCGTTGACCACAAAACTGCTCTGATCAGCAGTGTTGTCTTTCTGGAAAAAACCGACCCTCCACCATCTTGGTCTCAAAAACCGCTGGAAACTGGCTGTCTACGTACAATTGCCCAATCGTGACGTCGTCCTGCGAGGTCGGGACGGATTGGGAAGTCAGTTTATTGATGATCAGACCATTGCCGGGCAGCATGGATACCCGCGTAATGTCCTGAACACTGGCCAATTGCTTGATTTCATTCTGAAAGGCCGACTTCTGGCTTTCCGAAGCCTGGGCAGGCGGGTCGAGCGAAAGTACCTGCGCCCGCTGGTAACCCAAGTCCTTACTCTGAATGTACCGCAACTGATCCATGACGACGATCGTGGCGACCAGCATCACGATCGAAATGACGAACTGCACCACCACCAGTCCGCGCCGTACGTAGGCGCGACCGCTGTTGGGCGAAAGGTAATTTTTCAGTACCCGGATCGGGTTAAAATTGGATAGTACAAAAGCCGGGTACAGGCCCGTCAGGACGCTGGTCAGTACTACGAAACCAACGAGCAGCGCCAACTTCGAAGTCGTGAACAGCGAGCTCAGGCTGAGCTTTTTCTCGGCGAAATCGTTGAAGAAAGGTAAGGCGAGCTGGGCCAGCAGCAGCGCGAAGGCGGTCGCAATCAGGGTGAATAGGAACGACTCGCCCATGAACTGCTTGATAAGTTGCGAACGCTTCGCGCCCATAGCCTTCCGCACGCCGACCTCCCGCGCCCGCAAGGTGGATCGCGCCGAGGAAAGGTTGAGGTAGTTGAAGCACGCCAGCAGCAGAATGCACAAGGCCACCGCCCCAAAAATGCGCACGAACTCGATGGCATTGGTCGCCCGCACGCGGTCGTCCATACGATGGTGGAGGTAGATGTCGGGCATCGGGATCACGTCCAGCTTCCAGGCAGCGGCGTTGCGGTCGTCGGTCTGTTGGGCGATGGTGGGTAGCTGGCTTTTGATTTGCCCGAAAGTCGCCCCCTCACTGAGCAGGAAGTAGGTCATCCCCGCAAAATCCCAATAGGAACCTTGTCCCTTATTCAACAGCGTCCCCGCATTGAGGCTCGAAGCCAGGAAGTCGATGGGCAGGTGCGTGTTCTCGGGCGTGTCCTGCATGATACCCGCCACGGTGAGGGTCGCTTTGCCGTTGAGCTGCACGTCGAGCGTCTGGCCCATGGGCGGCGTGTTGCCAAAGTACTTGGTCGCCATGCGTTGCGAGATCACCACTTGGCCGGGTACCATCAGGGCGTCTTGCAGGCTACCTTCGATCATCGGAAATTCGAACAACCTGGTCAGGTTGCTGTCGGCCAAGCAGAAGCGGTTTTCGTAGGCCGCCAAATCGCGCCGCGATACCAGCGCCCGGCGCGGCGACACTTGCGTGACGGCTTCGATACCCGTCTGTTTTTTCAGTAGATCACCGAATGAAGACCCGCTCGATGAGGAATTCAAGAACTGCTGGAATAGCCCGATGCGGCCGACCTTGGGCTGATCCTGATCGAAACTGAGATCATCCAGCACATAAAGCGCGATGACCAGGCAGGTCGCCAATCCCACCGCCAGCCCGGCGATGTTGATGAAAGAGTACGTCCGGTTCTTGACCAGGTTTCGGACGGCGATCTTGAGATAATTGGTTAACATGGAATTTTGTAGTTTAGGTTTTTCATTCTGACCGCAACGACTCCACCGGATTACGCTGGGCCGCCCTAATCGCGTGGATGCTGACCGTGACGAAGGCGATGACCAACGCCGCCGCGCCCGCCGCCGCCATCACCCACCAGGCCACGCCGACGCTGTACGGGAAATCGGCCAGCCAGGCTTGCATGGCGTAATAGGCTAACGGCACCGCGATTACGATGGCGACGGCCACCAATTTCAGAAAATCCTTGCTCAGCAAACCTACCAGCGAACCCACATCCGCGCCCAGTACCTTGCGAACACCGATTTCTTTGGTGCGTTGGCGGGTCACCAGCAGCGCGATGGCAAACAGGCCCACGCAACACAGCAGAATTGCCAGTCCGGCGGCGGCCATGAATATTTTGGTGATGCGCTCTTCTTTCTTGTACTGATTATTGACGTTTTCGTCCAGAAACGATCCCAGAAACTCGGATTTTGGGGCGTAGGACACGAACGTTTTTTCCAAAAGCTGCATCGCCGCGACGGGATTATTGCCGTCGATTTTTACAAAAACGTAGTAGATACCAAAGGGCTTGTTAAAAAACATCGTCATAGATTCTACCTTGCGGTGCAGCGACTGGAAGTTGTAGTCGCGGACGATGCCGATGATTTGCTTGCCGCTGCTCAGTTCGATCTTCTTCCCGACCAGTTCCGGGCCGCCGCCGAGTTGCTTGGCCATCGTTTCGTTGATGACGCAGGCGTCGGTGCTGTCGGTGGCGAATTGGCGGTCGAAGCTACGGCCCGCTACCAGTTTCAGGCCCAGCGTTTCCACGTAATCGAAGTCCACGTTCAGGCCGTTGGTCTGGTAGTTCTTGCCTTCCATGTTAAAGCCGAAAACCGACGTAAAACCGCTGTTGTCGCGGCCCGAACCCAGATTGTTATCGGCCCCTGTGATGCTTACGATGCTCGGCTGGTCGGCCAGTTCGTTGCGGAAGTAGTCGAGCAAGCGGTAGCCGTCGATGCCATTGCCTACGGGAATGCTCACGACCTGTTCGCGGTCAAAACCCAGTGGTCGGTTGCGGAGGTAGTTGGTCTGATTCCAAACGACCAGCGTACAGGCGATCATGCCCACCGAAATGACAAACTGCACGATGATGAGCGAATTGCGAATGCCGCCGCTGACCAGACCCGTCCTAACTTTGCCCTTCAAAACTTCCACGGTGTTGAACCGCGCCACGGCCCAGGCCGGGTACCCGCCCGCCAGCGCGGTCACGAGCAGGAAGGCCAGCAGAACGGTTGCCATCACTTCGGGGCGCAATAGCTGCGCGAAGGCTACTTTGCCGCGCATCAGGGCGTTGTATTCAGGAATCAAAGAGTACGCCGCCACCAAAGCCACGGCAAATGCCACCAGACAAACGATGAATGCCTCGCCCCAAAACTGCCCAACGACTTGCCCTCGCTTCGCTCCCAGGGCCTTGCGCATCCCGACTTCCTTGGCCCGTCCCAACGAACGGGCGATGGAGAGGTTGATGAAGTTGATGCACGCAATCAGAATCACCAGAAAAGCAATGCCCAGCAGCATGTAGGGCAGGTACGGGTCGATGGACTGGTTGCCCACCAACTTGTTGAAGTGCTCCTCAGCGAACGGCAAAAGCCGGGTACTAATGATCTCGCCGCGCTCGTCGTCTTGATAGCCCGCTTTGCGGGCGAAGTCGATGTCTTCCTGGTAGTACTTTGCCGTGAAAGGCATAAGACGACGCTCGAAGTCGAGATAATCTACGCCCTCGGCCAGTTGAATATACACATCATGGCTTTTGGAACCCCATTTGTCTTTATCTTCCTGGTAATCAGGATTCGCCTCGAATCGAAGCAGGCTCTCGTTTTCCATCGTCGAGTTCTCGGGAGAGTCGGCCATGACCCCCGACACGGTGAATGGCTTCGGCCCCCGGCCCGCGTTGACCAGGATGGTTTTGCCAAGCGGGTTTTCGTCACCAAAGAACGATTTTGCCTGCTTTTCCCACAACACGATGTTATCCAACTGGTCGAGCGCCGATTTCTTATTACCCGCGATCATTTCAAAAGAAAACATTTGCAAGTAGTCGGGATCGACATAGTTAACGCCTGTTTCCAGGGACTTATCGCCAATCTGCATCATCACCCCGCTGTCGAGCCGCCGCGTGGCGTAGGCTACGTTGTCGGAAAATTCCGCCTTGATTGCGGGCTGTAGCGGCATGGGCATATTGGCACCGTAGTCCACCTTGTCGGGCCGGGTGGTTTTGTAATACAGCTTATAGATCCGATCCCGGTTAACGTGAAAATCATCGAACGAAAACTCGAATTGGGCGGTCAGAAAAAGCAGAATGGCCGCTGTGAAAGCCACGGCCAAGCCCAGAAAGTTGATGGCTGAGAAGGTCTTTTCGCGGCGGATGTTGCGGAGGGCGATTTTTAAGTAGTTGCGGAGCATGGTTTCTTACAGTATGGTTTAGGTTATGCTCCTCCTATTTTGAAAAAACTTATGCCATGGATCTAACTATCTACAAACCAACTTTTTAATAAAAATTCGAGCCCGAAAACTGTCCGATTTCGGACAGTTTTGTTCAAAATCGGACAGTAGGTAGTGAAGCTGAAGAGGGTTGTATTTGAAAAAGCGAGAAGCCGACCGTACCGAGGGACCGAGCCGAAAGCTGACGGCGATTCGCTATCTTTGGTAAAAACATTCACAGAAGATCATGGAACTACTCACCGAAACCGTCGCGGAAAGGGAACTCACCGAGTACGAAATCGAACGGAACAAGCCTATGCCCAACCTCACCCACGGAGCGATCCAAATAAATCTAGGTGCAGAACTAAAGCTTAAATACGGAGCCAATCACCTCGTTGCCGGCGAAGTATCCTTGGCCACCGTTCCGCTCGGTTCGACTCCGGATATTGTGGTTTATCCGAAGCGCAGTTTGAATTATATCAACGAAGTCGCCAAGCAATCGGATCCGCCTTTGCTCACCATCGAGATTCAATCGCCCTCCCAGTCCCCTGACCAAATGGTCGAGAAAGCCTATAAGTACCTGGAGTTTGGTGTGAAGTCTTCCTGGATTGTTTACCCGGCCATGAAAGCCGTAGCGGTCTATTCCTCTCCCGAACATTACGAGTTTTTTCGTGACGATGAACTACTCAAAGACGCCGTCGCTGGTTTTGAAATTGATTTGAGTAAAGTTTTTGAATAAAGAGGAAGAGAGAAAAATTATTTCCCCTCCTCCTCAAATTATTCACTCCGCAACGACTCCACCGGATTCGCCACCGCCGCCTTTACGCTCTGAAAACTCACCGTCAACAGTGCGACGACGATGGCCAACAGCCCCGCCCCGGCAAAGTACCACCAGGCCAGATCAATCTTGTAGGCAAAATCCTGCAACCAATCATTGGCCAGGTACCAGGCCAGCGGCGTGGCGATGACGATGGCTACCACCACCAGTTTCAGAAAGTCCTTAGAGAGCAACGACACGATGCTGGCGACGCTCGCGCCCAGCACCTTACGCACGCCAATCTCCTTAGTGCGGCTTTCGGCGGTGTAAGCCGCCAAGGCGAATAAGCCCAGGCAACCGATGAACAGCGCCAGGCCCGTCAGGATGCTCAACACCGATCCCGTTTGGGCTTCGGTACTGTACAGTCGGGCGAAGGTAGCGTCGAGAAAATCGTAATCGAACGGAACGTCGGGGACGGCCTTATGCCAAAGCGCAGCGACTTTCTCGACGGCCTGTTTCTCGGTGCCGGGCCGCATTCGCAGGGCGATGTACGAGTCGGAAGTCTGGTAGGTCTGGGAGGATTTGTGGAAAAGTGCCATCGGCTCTATGGCCGCACGGACGGACCCCTGATTGAAATCACGCATGACGCCGACCACCTGGAAACGCTGATTGGCGTTGCCGGGATAGCGTAGCCATTTCCCGACGGGATCTTGCCAACCAATGGCTTTCACGGCAGTTTCGTTGAGAATTATGAAGGACGAATCGCTGGCTGAGTTGGGGCGGAAATTACGTCCAGCCAGGAGTTCGACGCCCAGCGTGGGAACAAAATCGGCGTCGGCCATGTAGGAACCAATAGGAAGGTTGGTGACGACTGCGTTCTTCTCGTTGCCTTGCTCAGGTTCGTAGAAGTCGCCAAAACTGCCGAGCGAAGGCAAGTCGGTGGCGTGGGTGGCGTTTATCGCTTCGGGTAGTTGGGCGAGTTGCTGCCGGAAAGCTTCCTGCGCCGAGGGCGTGGCAAGATGACGCATATTTTCGATCACCAGCACGTGCTCGCGGTCAAGGCCAGGGGTTTGTTTTTGGGCGAATTCCAGTTGCTGGAACACCACGAACGATCCGAGCATCAGCACGATGGATACCGCAAACTGAAATACCACTAACCCACTTCGAACCGACAGCAACCCACCACCTCGCCTACCCATCGGTTTAAACATCTCGATGGCCTTGAATTTTGATAGGTAAAACGCCGGGTAGAGCCCGCCCAGCAAGCCCGTTACAAGGGGCAACAGAAGGACAAAACCAATGATTTCAGGAGAGAAGAGATCGTTAGGTTTTAGGGTGAGTCCCGTCAGGTTGTTGTAGAAGGGAATCGCTACACTCGCCAGCAGAGCCGCCAAAAGTAGGGCTACCATGCTCAGCAGCAACGACTCGATCAAAAACTGCGCCACCAGCGCGCTCCGTTGCGACCCCAGCGCCTTGCGTACGCCCACTTCCCGCGACCGCTTCATGGAGCGGGCGGTGCTGAGGTTCATGAAATTGACGCAGGCCAAGAGCAAAATTAAGCCGCCGATGATCGCGAACATTCCTACTTGTTGTCCGTCGCCAAGGGTACTTAGACGTGAGCTGAGGTTGGTATAGCCCAGGTGCAGACCTTCCAACGGCAAAAGTTTCACATCGAGGCGATCCCCGTTTTTGAGGTTTTTGGTCAAATCCTGCCCGATGCGGGCGAAGGCGGCGGGGGCGTAGTTGCGTACCATCGCGGGAAATTTCTCTTCCAGACTCGCCAGCGACTGCTCCGTAACGGGTTGCTCCAGCCGTACCCATGTATCGACCTGCAACCAAATCCAGCTCCATGAGAACCGCTCCACTACCGGGAAGTCGGACATAGAAGCCAAAAAATCGAACTGCACCGTAGAATTGGTAGGCAAATCCCGCACGATGCCCGTCACTTTGTAGGGATTGTCGTTGAGGCTAAGTGATTGACCCAAAGCGGCCTGCTTACCAAAATATTTGTGGGCCATACTTTCCGTCAGCACCACGCTGCCCGGTGCGTCGAGCGCGCTAGTGGCATTCCCTTCCACCATTGGAAAGCCGAACAGTTCCAGGAAAGCCGTGTCGGCGGCCAGCGCGTTGTTGTATTCGTTGAAGGTAACGGGTTCCTTTCCTGCCATCGCTTCACGTTGCACGACTACGCTACCCAAATCGAAGGTACGGGCGGCCATTTCCACTTCGGGAAAGTCCTCGACTAGGCGCGGCCCGACGGGCGGCGGCGTGTTGGTGGTCACGCCTTCCTGCTCGCCCATCTTGAGGTCGAAGGCTACTGCACAGACGCGGTCGGCGTAAGGTAGAAAAGTATCGTAACTACGCTCGTGCTGTACATACAAGGCGATGAGCCAGCAAGCCGCTATGCCTACTGCCAGGCCCGTGACATTGATGAGGGAGAAAAACTTCTGCCGCTGGAAGTTGCGGAGGGCGATTTTGAGGTAGTTTAGGAACATGATAGTTTTTCTTTGGTAGAGGCGGACAGAATTCCCGTCCATCGTTGCCATACCTACAGAAAAACCTGTGCCTAAAAAACAACTAGCTGACAATCAACAATTATAATAGACAAAACTGTCCGATTCCGAACACTTGCGTTCTGAAATCGGACAGTCGAGAACTGTTCTTGGGCAGGCTATTCACTCCGACCGAAGACTCTCCACCGGATTCGCCACCGCCGCCTTTACGCTCTGGAAGCTGACCGTCAGCAGCGCAATGCCAATGGCCAACAAACCCGCCAGCGCGAATACGCCCCAGCCAATGTCGGTTTTGTAGGCAAAGTCTGTCAGCCACTGTCGCATGGCGTACCAAGCGATGGGACTGGCGATAAGGAGCGCGACCAATACAGGTTTCAAGAAGTCTTTGGAGAGCAGCGTCACGATGCTGCCAACGCTGGCCCCCAGCACTTTGCGGACACCAATTTCCTTCACGCGCTGCTCGGCCATGAACATTGACAGGCCAAATAGTCCCAGGCAGGAAAGCAGAATGGCGATTCCCGCAAAAACGCTGAACAGGCTTTGCTGCCTTTGTTCGGCGGCGTAGAGGCGGTCGAAACGCTCGTCCAGAAATTGGTACTGGAAATCTTCACCGGGAAAAAGTTGCTTCCAGGTAGCTTCGATGCGCTGAATGCCGGCGGTGATGTCGCCCTGCATGGGCAGCGACAGCCAGTTGAGGCGTCCCGGCGTCAGGGTCATGGCGATGGCACCCACTTCTTCGCGCAGCGACTCAAAGTGATAATCCTTCGTGACGCCGATGATTTGGCCCCGCACGTCGCCGTACTGAAACGGCTTACCGACGGCTTCGTCGGGCGTCCAGCCGAGTTGTCGCGCGGCGGTTTCGTTGATTACTACCATCGAAGTATCGGTGGCGTAGTCGCGGGAGAAATTGCGCCCGGCGGCCATCCCGATCTGGTAGGCCGGAACGAAATCGTAGTCTACCATCAGTTGCTTCAAAATAATATCGGTGGGGGCCATGCTGTCGCCCTGCATGGCGCGGGCGCTCTGTGAGTCGAGCAGCCGCCCGGAAGGAATGCGCGACGAACGGCCCAAGTCGCGGACCGCGCCCGTCTGGACGAGTTGCTGTTTGAGGGTTTCGTAGTTGGTGTTCTCGTTGCCCAGGTCAGGCAACAGTAGTACCTGGTCTTTCGCCAGACCGAGACCATAATCCTGGATATAGTGCATTTGATTGCGCACCACGCCCGTGCCGATGATGAGGGCGATGGCAATCGAAAATTGTGTCACGACCAGTACCTGCCGCAACAGTACCCGTCCGCAGTTTACTGGCGATTTGGCCTTTCAACACACTGAGCGGCCGGAACGAAGCCAGGAAGAAAGCCGGGTAGAGTCCCGCGATTAGGCCCGTCAGAAGTGTGATGCTGGTCAGGATCATCAGAAAAGTAGGATCGAGCAATTGGCTGAACGACAATTCTTTTTGGCTGAAATCATTTAGTGCGGGCAAGCCGAGGGTCATCAGCAGCAGGGCGAAAAACAAAGCCAGCACGACCAGCAGCAGCGATTCGCTCAGAAATTGCCCGATGAGTTGGCCGCGCCTGGCCCCCACCACCTTCCGCATCCCGACCTCCTTGGCTCGTCCCGCCGAGCGGGCGGTGGCGAGGTTCATGTAGTTGATGCATGCAATCAGCAAAATGAACAGGCCGATGAGCGAAAAAATATAGATATATCGGATATTTCCTGGTGGCTCCAATTCCGAATCGGTATGGGAGCGCAGGTGAATGTCGGTGAGTTTGGTCAGATTCAGCACCGAAAAAGTGGAGGGCATCTGGCCTTCGTAAGGCGGGACGTATTCGTCCTGAAACGCCGGGAAAGCCTTCGCCATGCGCTGCGGATCGGCACCCTTAGCTAGTAAAATGTAGGTACTGAAGGCATTGTTACCCCAGTTGGTTCGCAACCGTTCGGCCCCGTAAACATCCGGGTCGCTCAGGGCCGAAAATGCCATTAGAAAAACCGGGTGAAAGTGCGCCTGCGCGGGCAGTGGCTCGTACACGCCCGTCACGATCAGGTCGTACTCGTTTTCTGCACGCAGTATCTTGCCAATGGGATCTTCCTTACCAAAGTATTTCTCGGCCATCGGCCGCGACATTACTATGGAGTTTGGATTAGCCAAAGCCTTGGCGGGGTTGCCGCTGACAAAGTCGAAAGTTAATATGTCGAACAAATTCTCCTCGGCAAAGAACCCGTTTTCCTCCGTGAACTGCCGCTCTCCGTTTCGCATTACTAAACTACCCGAACCCAAAGTCCTGATGACCTCTTCGGCCTCGGGAAAATCCTGCTTGACGAGTGGCCCGAATGGCGGGGCCACCTGCGCCAAGGAAAGTGAAGGCGTTCCGTCGGAGGTCAGGAAGATCCGGCCAATGCGGTACACGCGGTCGGCGTGTTCGTTGTAGCGGTCGTAGCCCAGCTCGTCCTTGACGTACAGCGCGATCAAAAGAAATCCCGCCAACCCAACCGCCAGTCCGACGATGTTGATGATGCCGAAAGTCTTGTGGCGGCGGAGGTTGCGGTAGGCAATTTTCAGGTAGTTGGAGAGCATGGCGTTTTTTGGGTTAACGGCAGTTTGTCTACGCCGTTGGTTAAAAACACTATGCCTAAAAGTTAACTGTCTAAAAATCAGATTTTTAATAAAAATTTGACCCAAGAGCTGTCCGATATTGAACACTCGCGTTGCGAAATCGGACAGCTTGAGACGGCACATTTTGCAAGTCGGCACTTAACCAGATGCGCTTGAAAGTACCCTGATGCTGGTTCCCTACGCCACTTCTCCCCGCAAAAATCGCCGACTTTCTTCCTTCACAAACGTAATGGGAACAAACTCGTCGGTAGGCGCGCCGATGTAGTACACCGTCCAGGCGGGATCGTGGGACGAGAGCATTTCGCTGATGCAATCGGCGCGGTGAGCCTGCGGATTGCTGCAATCGTCCCAATAAAACAGCTCCACCCGGTAGTGCAGCTGGTGCTTTTTCCCGTTGATAGTCACCTCGATTTCGATCTCCTGCTTACCGGGAAGCGGAGGGATGGGAATGGCTACGTAGCTCATGGTTTTATCTGGGGTTTAGTGAAAAATAATTTTTAGGTCAAGGGTCAACGGTTCGCGAAGATAAGTGTGTATGGGCGGTCTTCGACTCTGCTCAGACTGACATAACCCGTTGTCAGTCTAAGCGGACCGGGCCGCCGGGTGGTCGAAGACATCCCTTCACTCGCTCCGCAAACTCTTCGCTGGATTCATCAGCGCGGCCCTCACGCTTTGAAAACTCACCGTCAGCAGCGCAACAAAAACTCGCCACGCCGCCCGCCAGGGCGAAGACCCACCATTCAATGTCGATTTTGTAGGCAAAATCCTGCAACCATTCATTCATCAGGTACCAGGTAAGCGGCGTGGCGATGACGATGGCCGCGACGACTAGTTTTACAAAATCTTTGGAAAGCAAAGCCACAATGCTGACGACACTCGCGCCGAGTACTTTCCGAACGCCGATTTCTTTGACGCGCTGCTGCGCTTCGAAGACCGTCAGGCCGAACAAGCCCAGGCAAGAAATGAGAATGGAAATAATGGTGAAAACGTTGACGATGCGGGCCGTGCGGGCGTCGGCGTCGTAGTTTTTCTGGAAATCTTCTTTGAGCAAGCTGTACGTGAACGGCTCGTCGGGTACCAGCGCTTTCCACTTGGATTCGATGAAAGGCAGTACTTTGCTGACTTCCGCCGTGTTGCCGTGGACAATGAGGTAGTTGTAGCTATCCTCGGGATTTAGAAAAAAGGCGTAGGGTTCGATGACTTGGTGCAAATCGGCAAAATGGAAGTCCTGCACGACGCCTACTATTTCCAGAGATTGGGTTCCGTCAGCACCGTGGTTGAGTTTTTGCCCTACGGCTTTTTCCAGGGGAATGTTAAATTTTCGGAGGATAGCCTCATTCACGACCATCGTTTTATTAGCGGTGTCGCCCATGAATTCTTTGGAAAGCATACGTCCCGCCAGGACTTTAAAGCCCAGCACTTCCATAAATTCGGGTGACACCCAGTTGCTTTTGGTCACCGCCTTTTCGTTGATGGTTTGGTCGGGGCGATACAATCCGAAATCGCTGGGATTTAAAATGCCGGGGTAATAGCCCGTACCCGCCGCGCCGCTAATCTGGCTGTTTTGCAGGAGTTCGTTTCGCAGCGCCCGGTACGCCTTGCGCGACTGCTCGTTGCGTAGCGGAATGACAATTTGTTGATCTTGATTGAAACCTAGCGGCTGCTCCTGCATGAACTTCATTTGGTTCTGAATCACGATAGTCGCCACGACCAGCCCAATCGAAATCACGAATTGAAATACCACCAGCCCGCGCCGCAGCAACGTGGCCGAAGCGGAGTTGGTGAATTTGCCTTTAATAACTTCCAGCGGATTGAAGACCGACAGGTAAAAAGCCGGGTAGCTGCCCGCCAACAAACCCGTAAACAACGCCAGTCCCACGAAAGCCGCGATGATTTTGGGTTGCAGCAGGTCGGAGAATTCCAGCGCTTTGCCCGACAACTGATTGAAAGCGGGCAGAAATAGCACGACCAGCACTGCCGCCACCAACAACGCCAGCAACGTGAGTACCATCGACTCGCCCAAAAACTGCCCGATAATCCCGCCGCGTTGCGCGCCCATCACCTTACGCATACCGACCTCGGCGGCGCGCTTGACCGAACGCGCCGTGGCCAGGTTCATAAAATTGATGCAGGCCAGCAGCAGCGTAAACAAGGCAATCGAACCCAGCACGTAGAGGTAGGTCACGCTACTGGTTGGCGTAAGAATGGCATCCACTTTGTCGAACAGGTGAATATCCTTTACCGATAGCAGCGCCATTTCCTTGTCCATCCCGGCGAGTTTCAAATCCTCGCGGGCATACTTGTCCACGAAGGCGGGTAGCTTGCTCTCGAACTTGACAGCATCGGTACCCGGTTGCAAGCGCAGGTAGGTGTAAAACATATTGTTGCCGCTGTAATCCTGCCTCTGTTCCCGCAGGAAACTACCGACCCAACCCGCGTTGATCGAGTAGAAAATAGTGCGCGTCGATATGCGAGCGGGCGCTTTCGTCGCGAAATACGCCCGTCACGCGGTAGTTTTCGTTAAAGCCCGTTACGCCGCCGATGCGGATCATTTTATTCAGGGCGGGCTGGTTGCCAAAAAGCTTTTGGGCCAGTCGCTCCGACAGTACTACCGAATGGATGTCGTCCAAAGCACCCTTGGGATTTCCTTCGACAAACTGGTAGGTAAACACATCGAAGAACGTGGAGTCCACCTGCAAGCCTGGTTTCTCATTGAATGCCTTCAACGTTTTGCCTGATTCCTCCACCCGCAGCAGGGCTTCGTTTTCCAGAAAATTCTGCCAAACCCGCGTGACCTGCGTCACCTCGGGGTACTCGGCCTCCACCGCCCGCGCGTAGGGCGAAGGCGCGCGCGGGTTGTCCATCGACTCGCCGTTGGTCGTGTTCTCGCTGCGCAGCAGGTAGATGTCATCGGCAAATTCGTGGTGGCGATCAAACGACATCTCGCTGTTGATGTACAGCAGCAGCAACATACAGCACGTCATCCCCACCGACAGGCCGAAGACGTTGATGGAGGAGAACAGCTTGCTCTTGCGCAGGTTGCGCAGGGCGATTTTTAGGTTGTTACGGAGCATGGCTATTTTTACTTATATTTGAAAAAAAAGAATAAGATATGGAAACCACTTACCACGATCTCATCGAAGAGTATCATTCAGAGGATATAATGTCTGTAAATCATTCCAAACTAATTCACCGGTTGAGCGTGGCCCTCGATCGGTATGAGAATCAGTACGACATCCTGCCGGAACTTGAACTTGAACTGAGCAGTGGCAAATGCAAGCCCGACGTCGCCATCTACGAAAACCTTTCGACCAACTGGTTCAACGATCTGATTTATTACAGCGAACCGCCACTCACGGTCATAGAGGTGCTTTCGCCGAAGCAGGGGCTTACTGATCTGACGGACAAGGCTTTCAAAGTTTATTTTCCGGCTGGCGTCAAAACGGTATGGTTGGTGGTGCCCATGCTCCATATTTGTCAGATATTGTTGCCCGATGGCACCCAATTGACCTGGCCCAACGGGACGATGAAAGACCCGATTACCCAGTTGGAGGTCGATGTCGATCACCTGTTACGGTAGCTATTCACTCCTCAGACTCTTCACCGGATTCATCAACGCCGCCTTCACGCTCTGGAAAGTCACAGTCAGTTGAGCGATGCCGACGGCCAGGAGACCCGCCGCCAGGAACAGCCAGGCGTCGATGTCGATGTGGTAGGCAAAATCCTGCAACCAGGAGTCGACGGCCAGCCACGCTATGGGAACGGCAATAAGGATAGCCAGCACAACTAGTTTCAGGAAGTCCCTGGATAGCAAACCCACAATGCCGACCACCGACGCGCCCAGTACTTTGCGGACGCCGATTTCCTTTACCCGCCGCTCGGCGGAGTAGGACGCCAGCCCAAATAGACCGAGGGCCGAAATAAACACGGCCAGTCCCGCCAGAATGCCCACAATAGTGCTGACCTGACTGTCGGCGCGGTAGAGTTTGGTGAAGTGCTCGTCCAAAAACGAGTAGCTAAATGTCTCCGCGGGTACCTGATCGTTCCAAATGCCTTTAATGGCGGCGATGGCCTTTTTGGAGTCTTTTCCTTTGACCCGAATCGACATTTCCGAGTAGCCCCAATTTTGCTGGTGGTACATGGAAAGCGTCTCGATTTTGTGGTGGAGCGAGTTGAAATTGAAGTCTTTGGCAATGCCCACGATGGTACCTAATGAGTCGGTTGCCTCATCCCGGAGGCCGAAGCGCGTCCCGACCAGCGACGCGATGTCCGGCTGGGCTTCTTCCTTCAACAACTCCTTAGCGAGTGACTCGTTGATGATGTATGTCCGGCCGTCGTCAGAGGCGTCGTCTCGAAAATTTCGTCCGGCCACCAGTTCGATTTTGTACAGCGACAAGTAATCGTGATCGACCACCACATTGGACGTACCGACCTGCCGGGCGGGGCCATCGGCCTGAAATTCCATGCCCCACTGGTGCAAGTTGTTGCCCAGCCGCTGCTGCGAGGCCGACACGGCTTCGACCAGCGAATTAGCCAGTAATTCTTTTTTCAAAGATTCGTATTTTGCTCCCGACGCGCGATCGAACGGTACCAGCACGATCTGGTCGGTCTGGAATCCGGGGTCTTTGTCGCGCATGAAGTTGAGTTGCTTCAGGGCGAATCCGGTACCGATGATCAGGAAGACCGCACTACTGAACTGCGCGACTACCAAGGCATTGCGGAAGGTGCTTTTCCCCGTACGAATCGAACCTTTAAGTACTTTGGCGGCCTCGAACGAAGACAAATACGCGGCCGGATAAAGGCCCGAAAGTATCCCAATCAGTGCCGTCCCGCCCAGCACGGTGAGCAGGAGCTTAGGATCACTGAAAATGGCAAAGCCCAGACTGCGGTCGCTCATATCGTTGATAAACGGCAGGCTCACTTTTACGACAAGCACGGCCAGAACCAAAGCCGAAAAAGCCAGCAACACCGACTCGCCTACAAACTGCCCGGCCAATTGAAAACGTTGCGCCCCTACCGACTTACGGATGCCGACTTCCTTGGCCCGGCCCGTCGAGCGGGCGGTGGAAAGGTTCATGAAATTGACGCAGGCGATCACCAGCACGATCAGCGCAATGATGGAAAATATATAGGTGTAGGTGCGATCGAACTTCTGGAAATTGATGTAGTCGTGCGTGATGTCGGTCGAGTTGGCGTGGACTTCGGCCAGCGGTTGCACGAACAGTTCGTACTGCTTCGCGCCTTGCTCGCTCATGTGGCTACTGAGGTAAGCAGGAAATTTCTTTTCCAGCGCGGCGATATTGGCCCCCTTTTCCAATTCAAGATAGGTCACCAACCAATTGCCGCCCCAGTTGTTCATTGCATCGGAGCCGACGACGCTACTCATTGAAAAGAGCGCGTCGAATTGCAGGTGCGAGTTGGCGGGCAAATCAGCCAGTACGCCCGTCACTTTTAGCGCCAACGTATCCCGGCCGTAACGGGTGATCGTCTGCCCCATCGGATCGACATCACCAAAAATACTGGTGGCCCCTTTCTGGGTCAGTACCACCGTGTTGGGTTCACCCAACGCGCTGGCCTTGTCGCCTTTCAGCAGAGGAAAGTCGAACATTTCCAGAAAATTAGGGTCTGTCCACAAGATGCTGGGCAGCTCCACTTTTTTCTGATTGTAGACGACGAGTACCTTATAATTATCGTCGATTCTGACAAAATTCTTGATTTCCGGGTATTCGGCTGCAAGTGTCGGCCCCATGGGGTACATCGACAGCGCAACCTTCTGCGGTGCGACCATACCCTCGAACATCTGCACCTCATCGAGGCGATAAATATTTTTGGTGTGGATGCTGTCGTACTCCGTCTCGTAATTCACAAACAGCATGATGACGATGCAGGCCGACAACCCCACGGCCAGGCCGATGATGTTGATGCCGGAGTAGAGTTTGTTGCGCAACAGGTTGCGGTAGGCGATTTTGAGGTAGTTGGAGAGCATGGTTTGGGTGTATGGTTTAGTGGGGAATTTGGGTCAAAAGGTTGACGCGGGGCGCCCCGCGTTGACCCCAAGACGAACGTCGCTTACTCCGACCTAAGACTCTTCACTGGATTCATCAGCGCCGCCTTCACGCTTTGATACACTACCGTCGCCCAGCAAATCAGCAGCGTCAGCAGACAGGCCGCTACGAATACCCAGGCGTGAATATCCGTTTTGTAGGGAAAGCTTTGCAGCCATTTATCCATCGAGAAATAGGCGATGGGAATGGCGATCGGGAACGAGAACAGGACGAGTTTGGTGAAGTCCCGCGACAGCAGTACCACCACGCTCGACACCGACGCCCCCAGTACCTTCCGCACCCCGATTTCCTTCACCCGCTGTTCGGTGGTGAAAGTTGCCAAACCGAACAAGCCCAGGCAGGCAATCAGAATCGTGAGGATCGAAAAGGTTGTGAAAATCTGTCCGCGCAGGACATCATTGTGGTAAGCCGACTCAAAATCCTGATCCAGAAAACTGTATTCGAAAATTTTGTCGGGGTAAGTTTCGGCCCATTCCTGCTTGATGAAAGCCACCGTTTTGTCCACGTCTTTCGCCGCTATTTTGATGTGGGTGACGGGCAGCGCCCGGTTGTAAAACATTACCAGCGGCTCGATGGGATTGTAGAGCGACTGTTGGTGAAAATCCTTTACCACGCCCACTACCTGCGCCGTCGGTGGTGCTTCCTGCCCATCTTGCGGTAAGCCGCCCAGCATAACTTTTTTGCCCAGCGGCTCCTTCCAGCCCATCCGCTTCACGGCGGCTTCATTGACCAACACGCTATTGATCGTGTCGGAAAGAGTTTTTTCGGAAAAATCGCGACCCGCGACCAGTTCCATGCTCATCGTGTTTAGGTAGTTGTGGTCGATGCCCAGCGGTTTGAAAGCCATATCTTTCATACCCGTATTGGACTCGACGCCGAGAATTATCCGCCCGCCCATATCGCTGGCGGGCGCACCGGCGGTGGCCACTTTCTGGACACTGGGATTGGTCAGCAGACTACGGCGGAAAGCGTCATAGCGTCCGCGTGGTTGCTGGTTGTCGCGGTAGTCGATGGTGAGTACCTGCTCGCGGTCGTAGCCCATGTCCTGGTTTTGCATGAAATCGAGCTGCTGGAAGACGATCCAGGTACAGATGAGCATGACCAGCGAAACGGAAAACTGCGTCACGACCAGCGCCTTCCGAAAAAAGCTGCCGCTCCGCCCCTGCGTGGCCCGGAACGCCGTACCGCCTTTGAGGACAGCGGCGGGTTCAAAAGATGACAGGTAGAAGGCCGGATAGCTGCCGCTGACGAAGCCCGTAAACACCACGATGCCCAACGCGATGAGCAGGAATTGCGGTTGGAGCAGTTGCGTAATCTCGATCTCTTTACCCGAAACCGTATTGAAGAAAGGCAGCATTGCCCACACCATGATAACACTCGCCAGCAAAGCCAAAGCCGTCATCAGCACCGATTCGGACAAGAATTGCCCGATCAGCGCACTCTTGACCGAACCCATCACCTTACGCAAGCCGACTTCCTTAGCCCGTCGCGCCGACCGCGCCGTGGCCAGATTCATGTAGTTGATACTGGCCAACAGGAGCATAAAAAACGCCACCGCGCTGAATGTATAGACGTAGCCAATGTCGCCGTTGGTCTCGCCGTCCATTTTGGAATGCAAGTGAATACTCGTGAGCGGCTGCAATTGGTAGGCAACGGTAATCCCCATACTCTCAAAAATGGGCGCCATGTACTCTTCGTAGAGTTGGGGCGATTTGGCTTCGATCGTCTTCGGGTCGGCACCTTGGGCTAATGTGACGTAACTACTCACGAAAAACCCGCCCCAATCGTTGGCCTGCTGTTGCTGTGAATTGAGCGAAAGCAGGGCGTTGAACCGGAAGTGCGAGTTTTTAGGGACGTCCTCCATCACGCCCGTCACGTTGTAGGAGGTCGTGTCATTAGTGCGCAGCGTTTGGCCGAGCGCCTCGGTGGTGCCAAAAAACTTCTGCGCGAGTTTCTGCGTCAGCACGATGCTGCCGGGTGCATCGAGGGCCGTTTTAGGGTCGCCCGCCAGAAATGGGTAGGTGAAAATAGAAAACACCGTGGAGTCTGCCGCGTAAATATCCTCCTCGGCAAACCGCTGTTCACCTTGCCGAAAGGTCATCGTCCCGTTTGGGAAGAACCGCACGTAGTTTTCCACCGCCGGGTATTTTTCTTTCATTGTCTTGACCGCCGGGGCTTGAAGGCCTACCCAATGGTTCACCTTATCCGGCTCGTGAATTTCCGTCACGACGCGGTAGATTTGGTCGGCGTTCTGGTGGTAGCGGTCGTAGCTTAGTTCGTCCGTTACGTACAGCAGTAGCAGCAAGCCGCAGGTAATGCCGATCGTCAGACCGAGGATATTGATAAGGCTGTAAAACTTGTCTCGACGCAGGTTGCGGAGGGCGATTTTAAGGTAGCTGGAAAGCATGGTTTTCTATTAATTTAGTTTTCGGGGTGAACGGTGAATGGTCAACGGTTAAGGGACTTAGCTATACGAAGTACATCCGCCTCGGATCGAAAGACTGTCGACCGTCGGCTCTCGACCCCCAGAAATTTGTTGCTTACTCACTTCGTAAACTCTCCACCGGATTCATCAGCGCGGCCTTCACGCTCTGAAAACTCACCGTCAGTAGCGCGACGGCCACGGCCAGGCCACCCGCTAAGGCGAAGACCCACCACTCGATGTCGATTTTGTAGGCAAAATCTGCCAGCCACTCATTCATGGCGTACCAGGCGATGGGGCTGGCAATGACAATAGCGATCAGCACGAGTTTCAGGAAATCTTTGGACAGCAGCGCGACGATACTGGCTACGCTCGCACCCAGGACTTTGCGCACGCCGATTTCCTTGGTGCGTTGCTCGGCCGTGAAAGTGGCCAGGCCGAAGAGGCCGAGGCAAGCGATGAAGATGGCTAATCCGGCAAAAAAGGCGAACAGACTCGAGAGTCGTTGTTCTGCCTGATATTGTTGGCTAAAATCGCTGTCCAGAAAGAAGTAGTCGAACGGATAGCCAGGAAAACGGGAGCGCCAAAGCTTTTCTACTGCCGACACGCTAGTGTTGACAGGGCCGGAACCAAGCCGCACAGCCGTGTAGAGCGAGGCACCAGGCTGCACGAAAGTAAGTACGGGCTGTACGGCCTGCTGCAACCCGTGCTGGTGGTAGTCGGCCACGACGCCAATCACGTGGCCATTCTGCAAGCCGGAAGTCTCCACGGTTTTGCCGATGGCCTCGTCGGGCGTCCAGCCGATGGCCTCGCAGGCCGTTTTATTGAGTAAGCACACCGCCCTGGGCGTCCGTCGCAAATTTATTGTCGTAGTCACGGCCGCTAATTATTTTCAAATCCAGCGCTCGGGCGTAATCCTGGTCGATCGGGATGACCTCGAAAGTCAGCGCCTGATCCTGGGGACGGCCTTCCGGCCACACCAGTTGCCCCTGCCAGCCGTCGCGTCCCGGCAGGGCCGCCGCGCTGCTCACCACCTGTACGTTGGGAAGGTTTTGGAGCTGTTGCTTGATGGCGTCGTAGTTTTCGTAGAAATCGCTACGGGGTGTCTTTCGCGTCTCGACCACCAGTACCCGCTCAGCGGAGAATCCCAAATCTTGGCTTTGTAGATGATCTAATTGCCAGATTACCACGAAGGTACTGACGAGCAGCACGATGGTGATGGCGAATTGAAACACCACCAGGCCCTGCCGAAGCCAGGTACCCTGCGAAGTGGCGGCGAAGCGGCCTTTCAGCGTTTCGACCGGACGGAATCGCGCCAGAATAATGGCCGGATACCAGCCCGCCAATGCGCCAGTCAGGAGAATGATACCCAATGCGGTCAGGAGGACTTGCGGCTGCCCGATGATAGAAATCGGAATGAGTTTTTCGGTCAATTGATTGAGCCAGGGCAGACCGATCGCTATCAGGGCAAGTGCCAGCAAACCCGCCAGCATTGACAGTAGCAACGATTCACCCATAAACTGACCCAGAAGCGTACTGTATGGTGCACCGACTGCTTTACGGATGCCCACCTCCTTGGCCCGGTCGGACTGCTGGGCGGTGGTCAGGTTCACGAAGTTGATGCAGGCCAGCAGCAGAATGAACAGTCCGATCGTTCCCATCAGGTAAAGCTGTTTGGCGCTGCCCGTAGCCTGATTTACCCCGCCAACTTCCGAGTGCAAGTGGATCGTGGGTACGGCTTCGAGTTTGTGCGAAACCTCGTATCCGTTGTTGCGGTACTCGTCCCCGTTGCGGCTCATGGAGAGCGCCGCGATCTTACTCTCTGCTTTTGTTTTATCGGCATTTTCGGATAGCAAAATGTAGCAGTACTCGTCCCAGGTGAACCATTGCGTCGTACGATCACCCCCCAGGGCTTTGAAGGTCGAGAGCGATAGCAGTACACTGGAAGTTCAAATGCGAGGGCGGGGGATCGGCCAGCACTCCCGTGACGGTAAAAACCAGGGTATCACCCAGCGTCAGTACCTGACCCATGGCCGGACGGTCACCGAAGTAGGTTCGTGCCGCCTTTTCGGTTAGAACCAGCGAGTAGGGATCGCGCAGGGCAGTTTGAGAATTGCCTTCCCGCAAATCAAAAGAGAAGGCTTCGAGAAAATCCTCTCCGGCATACAGCTCGTCGGTGTAAAAAAACTGGCCGTCGACCCTGACGGGAAAATTAGCCCTTCGCATAGGAATGACTTGCTCCACTTCCGGCACCTCGCTGGCAATAGTTTCCGCCAGCGGACGGCCGACTGTCCCGAGCAATTGGTCGGATTCGTCCTTGGTGGTGTAACTCGTCAGAACGCGGTAAAGGCGATCTCCTTTTTCGTGAAACCGATCCACCCGCCATTCGTCGAAGGCATAGAGTCCGATCAAGCCCGCCGCTGCCATCCCAAGCCCCAGCCCCAGTATGTTAATGCTGGTGTATAACTTGTTTCTGTTAAGCTTTCGAAAAGCAATTTTTAAGTAATTCCGAATCATGGTAATCTATCGTTTAATATTGAATTTCTGTTACTCACTTCGTAAACTCTCCACCGGATTCATCAGCGCGGCCTTCACGCTCTGAAAACTCACCGTCAGTAGCGCGACGGCCAACGCCAACACGCCCGAGAGGATGAAAATCCACCACGGGATCTCGATGCGGTAGGTGTAGTTTTGAAGCCAGTCGTGCAGGAAGTACCAGGCCACGGGTGCAGCCAGCAGTGAGGCGATACCGATCAGGTACACGTATTCTTTGGAAAGCATCAGCACAATACTGGACAGATTGGCGCCCAGTACTTTGCGGACACCAATCTCCTTGGTGCGCCGCTCGGCGGTGTAGGCCGCCAGGCCAAACAGAGCCCAGACAGGAAATGAAAATCGTCAGCAGCGCGAAGGCGTTGATGAGATGGCCGACGCGCTCTTCGCTGGCGAATTTCTTGCCGTATTCTTCATCGACGAATTTGTAAGCGAATGGATAAGCCGGGGCCAGTTTTTCAAAAATCGCCTGGGTACTCGCCAAGGCTTCCCGCGTCTTGGCACCTTCACGGAAGCGCAAATTCATAAAGCTCAGATGTTCCTGATCGAAGAAAACACCCGTGGGCCGCACATTCTCGTAGGGTGAATCCATCAGTACATCGTCGATGACGCCGACGACGTGGTAGGTCTTGCCAAAATGGGTTAGCTGCTCGTTCAGCGGATCGCTCAGGTTCATGGCTTTCACCGCCGATTCGTTCAGAAGCACGGCGGCGCTGTCGGTAGCAAAGTCGCGCGAAAAGCCCCGGCCCGCTTTGAGCTTGATGCCGAACGTTTCGAGATAGTCGTAATTGGCCCCGATGGTGACCAGCCCGATGCCTTTGTCGCCGCCATACCCCACCCCGTTCATATTCCAGATGTCAGTCATCGGGGCCTGCGTTCCTACGGCTGAGCTCACAAATCCGGCGTCGAGCAATTCTTGCCTCAACACATCCTCTTTCTCTTTGAGTTGGGCGGGAAATTCGGCCATGATGAGGTTGGCACGGTCGTAACCCACGGCGCGGTCTTTGGAGTAGCGCAATTGCTTGCCGATGACCAGCACGCTGATAATGAGTAGAATAGAAATGGTGAACTGCAACCCCACCATCACCTTGCGGGGAACGCCCGCGCTTTTCCCGATCTGCACCGTGTTCTTCAAGGCCCGGATGGGTTGGAAGGAAGATAAATAAAGCGCAGGATAAAGTCCCGCCGCCATACCCGTGACCAGCGTGATGCCCAGGCCGATGAGCCAAGCCGACAAACTGGCATAAGGTAGCACAACTACTTTGTCTGTCAACACATTGAACCACGGCAGCAAAAGTACCACCAGCAAAATTGCCAAGGCAAACGCCAGAAACGCCAGTAGGTTCGACTCGCCAAGAAAACGGGCTACCAGCCGACCGCGCGTGGAGCCGACGGCCTTGCGGATGCCCACTTCCTTGGCTCGCTGCTCGGAACGCGCCGTGCTCAGATTCATGAAATTGATGCAGGCGATGAGCAGCACGAAACCCGCTACCCAAATGAAAATCCTGACGTAATCGATCAACCCGCCCGCGATTTTGCCGTTCTCAAACTTATCGCGCAGCCGCCAGTCGGGCATGGCGTGCAGCATGAGCGATTGCTCGACGGTTTCGTCTTTGCTCGTCAGGAAGGGCGCGATTTTAGAGGTGAAGGCTTCCGGGACAACCTCGGGTTGTAGCTGAATGAACGTCCTGACCACGTTATTGCCCCAATTGTCGTCCAGAGTTTTGTAAAAATCACTGAGTATGGGCTTCAAGCTATATGGTAAAATACAGTCGAATTCCAGCGTCGAGTTGGTGGGTTTCTCGGCCAGAACGCCCGTTACCTTTACGTCGATTTCGTTGTTGAAGCGGACGATCTTGCCCAGTGGACTTTCTTCGCCGAACAATGAAGCAGCCGTCTTTTGGCTCAACACAATTGAGCGCGGATCGGACAACGCGGCGTCGGCGGTACCTTCGAGCAGCGGAAACGTGAACATTTTCAGGAAATCCGGGTCAGCCAGGATCACCTCGCGGTAGATTTTCTTATCGTCGGCGGTCAGCAGTCGCGACGCCGGGTACTCGACGCGGCTGGCGTAGGCCACGTCGGGGTAGGTTTGTTTCAAGCCCTCGGCCAGCGGGTAGGGCGTGTTTTTGTTGGTATTTATCGCGCCATCTTGCTCCGAGTTGCGTCCGACTTGGTAAACTGTGCCGTAGTTTTTATGGAATTGGTCGAAAGTCAGTTCGTCGTAGGCCCAGAGCGCGGCCAGAAAACTGCAAGCCATACCCAGGGCCAGTCCGGCGATGTTGAGGAAGGTGTAGCCTTTGTTTTTCCAGAGGCCGCGAAAGGCGATTTTCAGGTAATTGGGAAGCATGGCTTGGATTTTTCGTGAAGGCGGATCTGTGACTTTGCTTCTTCGAAAAACTTATGCCATATACTTAATGTGCTGTTTGTCAGATAAATCTATTAACACAACTGTCCGATTTCGAACAGTCGTGTTTCGAAATCGGACAGTCGATGACTCAAAAAAGAAGAGGATAGAAAGGGGAAGGAGTACCTACACTCGCTCCAACTTGTAAGGGTACACGCTGCCCGCATTCCACTGGCAGACGTAGAGGTTCTTGTCGCGGTCCACGCAGACATCGTGGCAGTGTTTGAAGATAGGTTGCGCTTGCAGCAGCAGGTCCAGCTTGCCGTCTGTGTAGACGGGCGCATTGCCGCCGGGATTGGAAACCACGCGGTTGTCTTTGTCCAGAATCGTGACAAAGCCCCGGTTCAGCTTGGGGTTGTAGTCGCCGGGCGTCATGCCGAAGCAAACGCCCGAGTACAGGTTGTCGCCGTCGAACACGGGGCGACTAACGTAGGCACCGGGTAGGTAGTAGGTTTCGAGGTACTCGCCCGCCAGCGTAAAGCGTTTGAAAGCATTTTTCATTCGGGCGGTACAGAGTAGCGTCGGATTGGCCTGGTCGCGGTAGTCGATCGCCACGCCGTGGGCTTGCTTGAACTTGGCTTCCTGCAAAAAGCTATCCCCGCCAAATTTCGAGATGAAGGTACCCCGGGCGTCGTATCGCAAAATGTACTGCGAGCCGTAGCCATCGGCCACGTAGATGTCGCCGTTCGGGCCGACCGCCGTTTCGGTTGGAATGTACTTGCTGAACTCGTCGTAGATGCCCTCGCCGCGCGGATTGGGTAGTTCCAGGACGATTTTGCCCGATAGCGTGGACTTGATGACGCGGCCGGTGCTGATGTCGGTGATGTACAGGAACTCCTCGCCGCCTTCGTCGTGGAGCGTCAGGCCATGGGCACCTTTCAGGCCCAGCGTCCAGGCGTCGAGTAGCTTGCCCGAAGGGTCATACACGAGGACGTTGTTTTTCGGCTCGTCGGTGAGTAGGTACAGTCGCCCGCCGCGGGCCTGCACCATTTCGTGGCAGTTGTTGACGGGGTACTTGCCCGAATCCAGCACGCCCCATTCCTGGTGGACGCGGTAGCGGAAATCACCGTGACCGATAATTTCCTCGGTCAGTTTGGGTTTTACTTTTAAAATATAAAAAGGAGAAAAAGCCGTAGCCAGCGCCACGCCACGCCCGGTACCCAAAAATGCGCGCCGACTTTGCTTCATACCTAGGACAGAATATCGTGAACGACCTTGCCGTGCACATCCGTGAGGCGGAAGCGACGGCCCTGATGCTTGAACGTCAACTGTTCGTGGTCGATGCCGAGCAGGTGCATCATGGTGGCCTGGAAATCGTGCACATGGACGCCGTTTTCGGCGACGTTGTAGCTGAAATCGTCAGTTTTGCCGTACACCATGCCCGCCTTAACGCCCGCCCCCGCCATCCACATCGTAAAGGCCCCGGGATGGTGGTCGCGGCCGTAGTCGGTGGGGGTGAGCCGACCCTGCGAGAAGCTCGTCCGGCCGAATTCGCCGCCCCACACCACCAGCGTGTCGTCCAGCAGGCCGCGCTGTTTGAGGTCTTGTATTAAGGCCGCGTTGGCGCGGTCGGTGTCGAGCGCCTGGCTTTTCATGCCCTTTGGCAAGCCGCCGTGGTGGTCCCAGCCCATGTGGTAGAGCTGAATAAACTTGACGTCTTTTTCGGCCAGCTTGCGCGCCAGCAGACAGTTGGCTGCGTAGGTACCCGGCGTGCGGGCCTCCTCGCCGTAAAGTTCGTAGATGTAGTCGGGCTCGTCGGCCGTGGACACGGCGTCGGGTACCGAGGCCTGCATCCGGTAAGCCATTTCATACTGGTTAATTTTGGAATGAATCTCGGGATCGCCCCAGACGTCGAACTGGTGCTGGTTCATGCCCTTGATGAAATCCAGCTGCTCGCGGCGGTCGTTTTCGTGCACGCCGTAGGGGTTTTGCAGGTACAGCACGGGCTCGGTTCCCGCCCGAAACTGCACGCCCTGGTGGTGCGAGGGCAAAAATCCATTGCCCCAGGAAGCCGAGCTAAGGGGCTGCGCGCCGCCTTTTCCCTTGGAAATCATCACCACAAAGCCGGGCAGGTTTTGGTTGTCGGAGCCCAGCCCGTAGCTGAGCCACGAGCCGATCGACGGTCGGCCGGTTTGCTGCGAGCCGGTTTGCACCAGCATCACGGCGGGTTCGTGGTTGATGGCATCGGTGTACATCGAGTTGACGATGCACAGGTCGTCCACGATTTTGGCCGTGTAGGGAAACAACTCCGATACCCAGGCCCCTGACTGCCCGTATTGCTGGAAGTCGTAGATGGATTTGACCAGCGGAAAGCTCGACTGCCCCGCTACCATGCCCGAATTGCGCTGGGTACTCTTGATCGAATCGGGAATCTCCTGCCCGTGCCATTTGGCCAGTTCGGGCTTGTGGTCGTAGGATTCCAGCTGCGACGGTCCTCCGCTCTGAAACAGGTAGATGACCCGCTTGGCCCGGGGCGGAAAGTGCGCCGTCCCTAAAACCCCGTTCCCCGACCGCTCGACTACCTGCTTATTGCCGCCCCCAAAACTGGAAGAATGCAACAGACTCCCCAGCGCCAGCGAGCCAAAGCCCAGCGAAGCCGTTTTCAGGAACCCCCGGCGGGATTCCATGAGGTTCATAGCACGTTTTAGTTCATCCATAATTTTTTGATGGTAGAGACGCGATTTATCGCGTCTAACAACGAACAGGCTTTTCAATACACCAACCTCTCAGCAACAGCCCGATTCAATTCCTCGAATACCCTTCCGACGTATTCATCAACCCATTGATCACGAAGGCCAAAGCCGCCGTTTCGGCCGGGTCCAGGTTTTTGTCTCTTTCTGATTCTCCGGTATCGAGGTAAGCGATGGCGTCTTGCTTTCGCTGGGCGTACTTTTCTTTTTGGTTCTTGTAAAAATCACCCATCATCTTCTGCTCCTCCGCATCGGGCTTTCGACCCAGCAGGGTGCGGAAGGCAGTGGTGAGTTGCCGGTTGGTTTGAGGTACCTGAACTTTGATTTTTTCGGCCAGGACGCGGGCCGCCTCGACGTACTGCGGGTCGTTGAGCAGTACCAAAGCTTGCAACGGGGTACTGGTCGAGCGCCGCTTGACAGTGCAGAAAGTCCGGTCGGTCGCGTCGAAAATCAACATCGTGGGTGGAGGCGAAGTACGCTTCCACACGGTGTACAGGCTGCGGCGGTACAGGCCTTCGCCCGGTTCTTGCAGGTACTTGTAGCGCCAGGGTTTGTTGGAAATCTCGTCCCACAGGCCGGGCGGCTGGTAGGGATACACGCTCGCGCCGCCCTCTTTATCTACTAACAATCCACTTACCGCCAAGGCGTTGTCACGAATCATCTCGGCCGATAGCCGGAAAGCGGGTCCGCGCGCCAGCCAATCATTCTCAGGGTCTTGCGCATAAAGCGCGGGCCTAATCACCGACGACTGCTGGTAGGTCGCCGACAGCATAATCTGCTTGTGCAGGTACTTCATGTCCCAGCCCGATTCCACGAACGCCACCGCGAGGTAGTCCAACACGCCGGGGTTGGTAGGGAGCGCGCCCTGATTGCCGAAATCGTCGGGCGTTTTGACGATGCCCTGGCCGAAGTGCATGGCCCAAATCCGGTTCACGATTACGCGGGCGGTTAGTGGATTCTCTTCGTCAAAAAGCCATTGGGTGAGGCCCAGGCGGTTTTTGGGGTACTTATCCGAGAAGGGAAGTACTGCCCCCAGGGCGCCGGGCTGTACCTCATCGGTGGGGCTGTCGTACACGCCGCGGTTCAGGACGAATGTCTTGCGCGGCTTGGGCAAATCGCCCATGACCATGATTTCCGGGATGCGGTCGAGTACCCTGGTCAGGCTGTCGCGCCATGCTTGCAGTTCGGCGTAGCTGGGGTCGCTGATTTTGTTTTGCAGCGCGTAGTGTTCACCGACCAGCGCGGGCTTCATCGCGATGCCCTTGGTACTGGCCTTGGCGCTGTACAAGTGCAGGACTTCCAGCGGCGAAAGTACCTTATCGAACAGCCGCAACTCGTCGATGCCGCCGTTTTTGAACGTGATGATCCTGCCCACTACCCCCAGCTGCAATCCGTGAAAACCGTAGGTGTGAATATTGGGCTCGAACAGAATGGATTTGTACACCTCCTGGCCCAGTACATCCACCGCGATCGGTAGCCCGTTGACGTAAATTCGTACGCCGTCGGCGCGGCCGGAGCCGTCGTAGGTAATGCTTACGTCCGACCATTTCTTAATCGGCAGCGGTCTCTTGGCTACTACCTCGATGGCGTTTTGCGGATAAGAGTGCGCCATCACGAAGGACAGCTTGTTGTTTTTCAGTAACAAAGAGTACCCCTTCATACCCAACCGGTCGTCTTCGGCGTGGACAAACACGCTGACGTCTTTATAAAGCGTATCGGGGAAAACCGACAGGCTCGTCGAGAAAGGTACGCTGTGCTCGTGCCAGCCTACTTTATCGGGCAGGGCAGCGGCGGTAAACTCGCCGATGAACAGCGCATTGCCGCGTCGGCCGGGTTTGGTGACCGGTTCTTTAATCTCCAATGGCTTCGTCCGGTTTTTGGCCTCTGGCGTCCTGGATTTCTTGTCGTCGACGGGCATCAGCTTGTCGAAGGTATAGTGCGCGACGGTACTTTGCTGCAAGCCTTTGGTCAAATCGGCGAGTACTTCCCGGGCGTCTTTTTCCACCGGCGCTACCTTCTGAATTCGATTCAGTTTTTGCTCGGTATCCGCAATTTTATTTTTGATAAAATCGATAACCGAATCGTTCTTCTTGTCCGTCAGCAGCAGCGACGGGCCAGGCGTTTGGTCGTGACCGTACACGGCCGTACCGATCTCGTTGGTACTGTTGAAAAAGCCGAACATCCGGTAGTAGTCCTTTTGGCTGATGGGGTCGTACTTATGGTCGTGGCAGCGGGCGCACTCCACCGACAGGCCCAAAAACGCCTTGCCGAGCGTATTGGCGCGGTCGGCCACGTACTCGACTCTGAACTCTTCGTAGATAATCCCGGCCTCCGAGTTCTTGCGGTGCAGCCGATTGAAGGCTGTCGCCAACACACTTTCCTTGTTTTTGTTCTTGACCAAATCGCCCGCCAGCTGCCAGGTGACGAACTGCCGGTAGCTCATATTTTTATTAAAAGCCTCGAATCACCCAATCGCGCCAGGGGCTCACGTCGCGGTGCTTGTCGTCGAGGTACCCGTCGCTGTCGGTGTAGCGGGCCACGTCGAGCCAGTCGGTCGCCATGCGCTCGCCGTAGGCCGGTGAGGCCAGGAATCGGTCGAGTACTTTCTCGTAGGCGTCGGGTGATGGGTCGGCCACGAACCGGTCGATCTCGGTCAGCGTCGGCGGCAGGCCGCGCAGGTCGAAACTGGCGCGGCGAATCAGCGTTTCCTTGTCGGCGCGCCCGGCGGGGGCGATGCCCTGGGCTTCCAGCTTTTGCAGTACGTAGCGGTCGATGGGGTTCTTGACCCAGTTCTTATCCTTCACCTCCGGCGCGTCCCGTTTTTCGGGTTTGATGAACGACCAATGCGGCTGGTAGGCCGCGCCGTCCTCGATCCACTTGATGAGCGTCGCTTTTTCGGTCACCGTCAGCGAAAGGTGCGACTCGGGCGTAGGCATCACCATCTCGGGGTCGTGGGAAAGAATGCGCGCGACGGCCGTGCTCTTATCCGCGTTGCCGGGGACGATAGCGTGGTAGCTGCCCTTCTTGCCCAGTGCCCGATAGGCCTCCTCCGCAATATCGAGCCGCAGACCGGCCTTGCGCTTGTTGGCGTCCGGCCCGTGGCAGGCGAAGCACTTGTCAGACAGGATCGGCTTGACATCGTAGTTGAAATCCAGTTCGCCGGGCAGCAGGGCGTAGGCTTCCTGCACGTCCTCGGGTAGGTCAGGACCGCAAGAGACGCATAATACCAGGAGGCAAAAGGCCGAGGCTAGTATGGAAAGGGGTTTCATATCATTAGAAAGGCGAAACCAATAGGAAAGTACTCATTTTCAGAAGGATCATGTACGATACTAAAAGATGAATCCTACTTTTTGGTTCCAACGAAAAAAAACTCCAATTACCAATTTTTGGTATATTTGATTTTTCAGTACCCATATCTACTTAGCAATCATGGCAAAAAACACTTCAATCTCGATCGGAGATCATTTCGATAGTTTTATTCAGACTCAGATAGCCAATGGCCGCTATGCCTCAACGAGCGAAGTGGTCCGGGCGGGCTTGCGATTGCTGGAAAGAGAAGACGAAAAAATCAACATCCTAAGACAGGCTTTGGCGGAAGGAGAACAAAGCGGGTTTGTCGAAAATTTTAGTCCGAAAGAATTTAGGAAAAAACTCAACCGCGACTTTTCGGCTTAAAATGGTACAGTATAGACTCACCAAGTTGGCGCAAAACGACCTTGAAAACATCTGGTTATATACCATCGACCGACATTCTCTTGATCAAGCCAACAGGTACCTGGATGGACTGCTGGCAAGTTTCGACGCAATTGTAGAGAACCCAGGCAAGGGTAAATCCATCGACTCGGTGCGTTCGGGATACAGAAAACTACCGTATGGAAAGCATAGTATCTTTTTTCGCCTTGCGGCAGATAGCGTCATTGAAATTATCCGTGTGCTACACCAACGGATGGATACGGAGACACGGCTTTGATGTACAATGTTTGATCTCATCAAAGGTAAAAGGCTGATCTTTTGTGCTTTGAAAGTAAAATTTGTGTGAAAAGATAACTAGAAATTTCAGTCCTGAAACCAATATGAAATTCTCCCGCCTTCCGAAATATATCCTGTGGTTATTGCCTTCTGTGGTTTGTTTGCTGCTGATGAGCGTCGGCCGCTTATCTGACCTCCCCACCAGTACTCCGCCCGACAAAGCCCTCGCTACATTCCAGGTTGCCGATGGTTTTCAGATCGAAATGATTGCCAGCGAGCCGCTTGTGGCCGATCCGGTGGCGATGGAAATCGACGAAGCGGGCCGGATGTACGTCGTGGAAATGCACGGCTACCCACTGGACAAAAGCGGCAGCGGCAAGATCAAACTCCTCACCGACCAGGATGGCGACGGTAAGATGGACGCGAGTACCGTCTTCGCCGAAGGGCTGGTACTCCCCACTGGAATTTTGCGCTGGAAGAAAGGGGTACTCGTGACCGACGCGCCCAACGTGCTGTACCTGGAAGACGCCGACGGTGACGGCAAAGCCGAAATTCGCGACACGCTACTAACCGGTTTTGCGCTTTCCAATCCGCAACACAACCTCAACAACCCGATCCTGGGCCTCGATAACTGGATCTACCTCGGCCACGAATCGGCCATTACTACCCAGACTTTCAAAGAAGAATTCGGCGATCGAGGCGGGGATGTTCGCTACTTGCACCGTAAGGATAGCCCACGTCTGCCTGACAACGCTCAAGGGCGCGGCGTCCGGCTTCGTCCCGACCGCATGGGTCTGGAAGTACTGGCGGGCAAGACGCAGTTCGGCCATTCGTTCGACCGCTGGGGCAGGTACCTGGTGGTGAGCAATGCCAACCACGCCATGCACGAGGTGATGGCCGCTCGCTACGCCATCCGCAATCCCGCGCTGTTGTTAGGTGACGCCGTGCAGTCGATTTCAGACCACGGCAATTCGGCCGAGGTATTTCCCGATCACCAAGAATCCGCTGGACCAGCTACTCACTGATGTGGGCGTGTTCACGTCCGCCTGTGCTACCACGGCCTACCAAGGTGGGCTTTTTCCGGCTGATTTTGACAAGGTCACGTTTGTGGCGGAACCCGTTAGTAACCTCATTCATGCCGATGTACTGCACGACAAAGGCGCTACCTTTTCTGCCAGTCGGCTTTACGAGAATAAAGAATTCCTGGCCTCGACCGACGGTTGGTTTCGGCCCGTCAATATGTACACGGGTTCCGACGGGGCCATCTACGTAGTGGACTACTACCGTCAGATTATCGAGCACCCGGAATGGATGGCCGACGAGGTCGTCAAGTCTGGGGCGCTGTACAGCGGTACCGACCAGGGCCGCATCTACCGCATCACGCCCAAGGGTACCCCAAAAGCAACCTGGTCCAAAGACCTGAAAAGTAAGCCACTCACCAACCCGCAACTCGTCCAGAAACTCGCTGACCCCAACATCTGGTGGCGGCGCAACGCCCAGCGGATGCTGATCGACCGGCAGGCGACCGCCGAAACCGAAGTACTGGCGCAAATGGCCGCTTCCAGCGCGAGCCCGCTGGGTAGGTTGCACGCGCTGTGGACGCTGGAAGGCTTGGACAAGTTAAGTCCCGAATTACTGCTTGCTGCTTTGCAGGACAAATCTCCCGGGGTGCGGGAAAACGCCATAAGGCTGGCCGAGCCCTTCCTGGACGATGCGCAGGTACGAAAGCAGCTACTGGCCATGCCCGACGATGCGGACCCGAAAGTACGGTACCAGTTGCTGTGTACCCTCGGATTTCTGGATAGCCCCGAAGCCGCCAAAGCCCGGGAAGCGCTGCTTTTCAAAGATTTAGACGACAAATGGGTACAGTTAGCCGCGCTGTCGGCCAGGCCTTCGGCCGGGAACAACCTGCTAAACCGGGTACTGGCCCGTTACGAAGGAAGTCGGCCCGCCTATGGTGACCTGATCGCCCGGCTCAGTACCATGACAGGGTACGGCGGGAGCCGCGCGGAAATCGAATCGGCCATCGCCCAATCCTTACAGCCATTGGGCGAAAAAAACGCGGACTGGCAACCCAAGCTGCTGCTGGGACTGGCGCAGGGGTTGAAGCGCAATCCTGACGCCAAGGTACTGCTGCAATCCCAACAGGATGAGCTGATGAACGCCGCTCTGCGGAGTGAGTCGGCCGAGATCCGTCAGCAGGGTACCACGTTGTTGAACTTCGTCGGGCTGCCCGAATCGGCCGCCGCGCGTGAGGGCATCGAGCAGTCGGCCCGCGTGGCTTTGGACCAAAAGGCAGGCACCGGAAACCGCGTGGCCGCGCTGGCTTTTCTGAGCCTGGATGATCCTGCCAAACACCTGGACTTGTTACAAAAGATCATTACCCCCACCGAACCCACCGCCGTGCAGCTGGCGGCGCTACAAAGCCTGGCGTCTATTCCCGGCCTGGCGGTCAGTGATTTCGTGACGACCAACTGGGCGTCGCTCACGCCGGATGTCCGCTCGGCGGCAATCAATACCTTCTTTGAAAACGACCCGCGCGTGGCGCGGCTGCTGGATGCCATAGAGCAGAAGATCATCGACCCCGGTAGCCTGGGTTGGCCGCGTACGGTGCGGCTGATGAACCAACGGAACCTGACGCTGAAAAACCGCGCCCGTGACCTGCTGGCCAACCGGAACGACGACCGACAAGCCGTCGTCACCGCTTACGCCCCGGCGCTTACAATGCCTGCCAGTTCCGACAACGGAAGGGCGATTTACCAAAAAAATTGCGCTTCCTGCCACCAGCTCGAAGGAAAATCGGGCGTAGCCTACGGCCCTGATTTGGGGACGATCCGCAACCGCCGCCCCGCTTCTATCATGGGCGATATCCTGAACCCCAATTTTTCTATCGCCGATGGCTATGACCTGTGGAACATCGAGATGAAATCCGGGGAAAGTATGCAGGGCCTCATCACCAGCGAAACGCCCACGGCCCTCACCCTCCGGTACCCCGGCGGGCAGGAGGCCATCGTCGCCCGCCAAGACATCGCGACTCTGAAATCGCTGGGCGTATCGGTCATGCCATCGGGGCTCGAAAATGCGATCGACAAGCAGGAGATGGCGGATTTGCTGGCTTTTTTGAAAAAAACGCAGGTTGGACGTTAGATTTTAGACGCTGGACGCTGGACGCTGGATTTCCTATTGTCCAGCATCCAAGGACCAAAACTTAACCCAAACCACTATGACCTTCCAAACTTTCCAAAACCGAGTAGCGCTGCTTATTGGGATAGCCGCCATCTTCCACAGTTTTCTTTCCTTTGCCCAAAGTACCCCCTTCGCCTGGCCCGAGGGCAAGCGCATGGCCATCAGCCTGACTTTCGACGACGCCCGGGAGAGCCAGGCTACCACGGGCGTTCCGTTTCTGGACCGTCACGGTGTCAAGGGTACCTTCTATCTGGTACCCACCACCGCCACAAAGCAGCTGGAGGGTTGGAAAAAGGCCGTAGCCAGCGGCCACGAGATCGGCAACCACTCGGTAAATCATCCTTGCACCGGCAACTTCACTTGGTCGCGCTCGAAGGCGGTGGAGGACTACACACTGGAAAAAATGCAGGCCGAACTCAATGAAGCGAACGAACAAATCGAGCAGATGCTCGGCGTAAAATGTGAGGGCTTCGCCTACCCTTGCGGCATGACCTACGTGGGGCGCGGGGAAGGTACTCAAAGCTACGTACCGGTGGTGGCTCGTACTTTCACGACGGGCCGGGGTTGGCTCGACGAAGCGCCCAACGCCCCCGAGTTCTGTGACTTCGCCCAGTTGACGGGCATGGAAATGGATAATAAGGATTTCGATAAAATACTGCCGCTCATCGAGCAAACGGAAAAAGAGGGCCAATGGCTGGTACTGGCCGGCCATGAAATGGGCGACGAAGGCCGCCAAACTACCCGGCTGGCGATGCTCGAAAAGTTGATCGCGTACGCTCAAGATCCCAAAAACGGCATTTGGCTGGCCCCGGTAGGTACGGTAGCGAAGTACGTGCAGCAAAATCGGAGTCAGAAATAATATTCCTGTCGTTGGGGAGGTACCTGCACTTCAAGATTTATCTCGAGTGCCATTTTACTGAAAAATAATTTTTGAAGCGATTATTTCTTTCCTGCCTTCAAATCCCGGTTTTTCAGGTACTTCACTTCTAACTGGTGGTACAGCTCCTGCCGGTGCTGCATGTTGGACTGCATCAGGTACAGCGAGATCAGGCCGCTGTCCTCGTGGGCGGAGAGCAGCAGGCGGCCATCGGCCGAAAAGTCGAGGTACTCGGTGCGCGGGCTGGGTTGCTCGAGTACCTTCTCGCCGTCGCGCAGGCGGTAGAACGTCATCACGTGTTGGTGGCCGCCCGTGACCAGGAAATGGCCATCGCCGGTGAAGGCCACGGCTTCGATCCGCTCCGGCTCCGTGAATTCGTAGACCAACTTGCCCGTTTCCAGCTCGAAGACCCGCGCCGCGCTATCGAAGCCACCCGTCGCCACCAGTTTTTGGTCATTGGAAATGCGGATCGACTTTACCGAGCCTTTGGGTCCCTCGTAGGTACGAACCACCTTGGGACTGGTACCCGCCAGGTCGACCAGCCGGGCGAAACCGAAGTAGTCGGTTTTCTTGGTTTGGGGGTTGGGGGTCTGGATATTGCCGCCCACCACGATGCGCCGGTCGTCGGCGGTGAAGTCGAGCGAATTGATGGTCGAGCCCACGTTGAGCGTATCCACGGGTTTCAGGGTATTGGCGTCAAATAGCAGCAGGTCGCCCGCTTCCGATCCGGCGGCGATCGTCTTGCCGTCGTGCGACCAGGTAATACCGTCCAAACTACTCTTGACCTCGACCTTTTTCAATTCCTGGCCCGTCCTGGTATCCCAGATTTTGACAAAATAATCTTCGTCGCCTGTCACGAAGCGCTTGCCGTCTGGTGAGAAAGCCACGCACTCGATTTCGGCGTTCTGGTCTTTTTCCCAGAGCAGCGCGCCATCGGCCACGCGCCACACCCGCACCGCCGGGCCAAACTTGGAAACCGACACGGCCGTTCGTCCGTCGGGCGAAATCCGGGCCGCCTCCACCGCCCGCATGGCGGGGGCGAAGTCGGCCACGCGGTGCCAGACGGTGAACAGCTCGGGTACATCGGGGTGGTAGATGTCGTCTTGCGCCAGCGCGACGGCGGGCAAGAGCAGTAGGGTGAGCAAGGGTTTCAACATGGTATCGACGGTGGTTTTGCTTTGCTTGATTGTAGTATATCGATCAAAGATAAACTACGGTCTTTTATAATCTTCACAACTCAGGATGCGCCCTTGATTTATCGAGAAATAGGGTGTTCGTGCTACTTTTATTAAATTTGGTTTTGAATGGACCTAAATCCCACTGGAAGTGAATAAAGAAAACAAGAATGTAGTACTAAGGACGGCTTACTACGCCATAGCAGGCCTCATACTGCTGGGCAGTTGCGTCAACCCTCCGCAAGATAACAAAGCTACCAAACAAGGCACCACCCGATCGAGCGCAACTAAACCCAACATCGTCTTCTTCCTCGTCGACGATCTGGGCTGGACCGACATCGGGGCCTTTGGCAACCGTAGCGACGGACCGAGCTTTTACGAAACACCCAACGTAGACGCCCTTACGGCCAAGGGCATGAAGTTTACCAATGCCTACGCGGCCTGCCCCGTCTGCTCGCCGACCCGCGCCAGCATCATGAGCGGCAAGTACCCCGCCCGGCTCAACACCACTGATTGGTTCGGGGCACCCCAACCTACTACGGTGGGTAAGCATTGGACCAAGAACAAGCCGCTGCTGCCCGCCGAGTACCTGGAGAACCTGCCCTTGAACGAGACTACCCTGGCCGAGGCCTTCAAAGCCAACGGCTACGGTACCTTCTTCGCCGGGAAGTGGCACCTGGGCGAAACGGACGAGTTTTGGCCCGAACACCAGGGTTTCGACGTCAACAAGGGCGGCTATTCTTCGGGCTCACCGCGGGGCAACCACTATTTCGTACCCTACGCCAACCCCCGACTGACAGATGGCCCCGAGGGCGAGAACCTGACGCTTCGCCTGGCCGACGAGACGGTCGCTTACATCGAGCAAAACAAGGATAAGCCTTTCCTGGCCTACCTATCCTTCTACGCCGTGCACCAGCCCATCGGCGCCCCGCAGGATCTGGTGGATAAGTACACCGAAAAAAGAAAAAAGCTGGGACTGGATGACGAATGGGGCACGGAAGGCGAGAGCAAACTCCGAATCAACCAAAGCTCGCCCGTCTACGCCGCGCTGGTCGAAACAATGGATATGGCCGTGGGCAGGGTACTGAATTCGTTGCAGGAAAACGGCCTCACTGAAAATACCATCGTCGTATTCATGTCCGACAACGGCGGGCTCTCTACCGCCGAAGGGCACCCGACTACCAACCTGCCGCTACGCGCCGGAAAAGGCTGGCTCTACGAAGGCGGCATCCGCGAACCGATGGTCATCCACTGGCCCGGCGTGACCAGGGTAGGTTCAGTAAGCGACGAGGTGATGATCAGTACCGACTTTTATCCTACCCTGCTGGATATGGCGGGCCTGCCCGCTATGCCGAAGCAGCATGTGGATGGTGTGAGTCTGGTACCCGTCTTGAAAGGGAAGAAATTCAAGCGCGGGCCGGTGTACTGGCACTACCCGCACTACGGCAACCAGGGCGGCTCACCCGGCTCGGTGGTGCGCTACGGTGACTGGAAGCTGATCGAATGGTTTGAGGAAGGCCGCGGGCTGGAACTTTACAACCTGAAAGACGACATCGGTGAGCAGAATAACCTGGCAGCTACGAATCCCGGTAAAAGAATGGAGTTGTACACGCTCCTGCAAAATTGGCGGCAAGACGTGGGGGCCAGGCTACCCGCCCGGAATCCGGCGGCTGTTTCGAGCCGGTAGTGTGAGTAGCTCGACCACGTTTCCGACTTATAAGTACCTAGTAACAACTATTGCCGCCAGCGGCTTTTCAACCCAAGAAACCATGGAATACAAAGAACTATCCAGGAGAAAATTCCTGACCAATATCGCCCTGACCACGGGCGGCGTGGCGCTACTGACCGACAAGGTATTCGGTATGCCCGCCTACATCAAGCATCTCGACAAGCCTAATTCCGTGTTCAACGGCGTGCAGGTTGGGGCCATTAGCTACTCGTGGCGTAGCATGCCCTGTGGCGTGGAGGACGTCTTGAAGTACTGCCAGGAGTGCAACATCAGCGCCATCGAGCTGCTGGGGTGCTACCGGAGAACCCTTTGCCGGAGCGCCGGAGTCGCCTTCCTTTCCGCGCGGCGGACTCAGCGCCGACCAAAAGCGCGAGCAGGATGCCTACTACGGTAAGCTGGCCGACTGGCGTGCCTCGGCTCCGCTGAAAAAGTTTGAACAGATCAGGAAGATGTACAAGCAGGCGGGCGTAAGTATCTACGCCTACAAGCCCAACGCCCTCAGCCCCAACAACACCGACGCCGAGGTGGATTACGCCTTCCGCGCGGCCAAGGCGCTGGGTGCTTCGCACGTGACCGTCGAGATACCCAAAGACGATGTCCAAAGCAAACGGCTGGGCGAGATTGCCGCCAGGAACAAGATGTACGTTGCCTACCACGGCCACCTACAGCAAACGCCCACGGTCTGGGACGAAGCGCTGGGCCAGTCGAAGTACAATGCGCTGAACCTCGACATGGGCCACTACACGGCGGCCGGCTACGATCCCGATTGCCGCTGATCAAAGACAAGCACGACCACATCCTGAGCATGCACGTGAAAGACCGCAAGTCCAAAGAAAACGGGCAGAAGAACATGCCCTGGGGCGAGGGCGATACGCCCATTGTGGCCGCCCTGCAACTCATGCGCGACAACAAGTACAAGTTTCCCGCCACCATCGAGCTCGAATACGAGATTCCCGAAGGCTCCAACGCCGTGAAGGAAGTTTCAAAATGCGTAGAGTACGCCCGCAAAGCGTTGATGGCGTAATAGTGGTACGGTCGGACGGCCGCTGCCGCGGCTCGCCCGTCTCCGCGACGTCCACGCGTTACAAACACAAACCAAAACAAAAAGCCGTTGACCGCACCAGCGATCAACGGCTTTTTTATAAACATTGCGCCTCTCCGAGGCTGTAAGAATATTCAGGTGCCCAATCTCTACAAACATCACGCCTCTCTGAGGCTGAAAGTCTGAATCAGATAGTCAAGCAATCAAACCCCCTTCACTACCCCAACTTGATCCGCTCGGCCTGCGCTTGTGCTTTCAACGCCAATTCCATCGTCAGAAAGCAGTGGGCCTGCGGCATGGCCGTTTCGGTGCGGTTAAGGACGTCGTCGACCAGTTGCCGACCGTAGGGTAGGTCCACATCGCTGGTGTCGATGGTTTTGGTTTCTTTCTGATCCACCAAGAAAAGGTGGTTGCCGCCCGGAGCGCCGCTGATGTCCACATTCTTGCGGATCTCGATGAAGCCCTCGGTACCCAGGATCGTCAGCCGACCGTCGCCCCAGCTTTTGAGACCGCCGGGCGTGAACCAGTCCACGCGCACGTAGCCCATGCCGCCGTTGCCGCGCACCATCACATCGCCAAAATCCTGCACATCGGGGTACTCGGGGTGCCCTACGTTGCCCACTTCCGACGCCACGATCTGCGCCTCGGTACTTCCCGTAAAAAACAGGAACTGATCGAACTGGTGCGAGCCGATGTCGGTGATGATGCCGCCGTAGTCGCTCATCTTGAAAAACCAGTCGGGCCGCGAATCGGGGTTCATGCGGTGCGGACCGAGGCCGATGGTTTGGATCACTTTGCCGATTGCGCCCGCCTGCACCAACTCACCCGCTTTGACGGTGGCCCGGTTTTCGAGCCGCTCGCTGTACATGATGGAATAAATCCGCTTCGTGGCCTGCTGTACCTTGCGCACTTCGGCGAGTTGGGCCAGCGAGGTGATACCCGGCTTGTCGGACATGTAGTCCTTGCCGCTTTTCATCACCCGGACGCCCAGCGGCGCGCGTTCCTGCGGAATACCCGCGCTAAGTACCAGCTGAATGGATTTGTCGTTCAGAATTTCCTGCTCACTGGCGGCGGCTTTTACGTCGGGGAATCGTTTTTTGAAGTCGGCCATCAACTCCGACTCCTTGGCGTAGTAGGCTACCAATTCGCCACCGCCGCGCTTAACGGCCTCCACCTGGCCGTAAATGTGGCCGTGGTTCATGCCGATCACCGCAAACTTGATGCGCGGGGCGGGGTAGGGTACCGGCGCCTGGTTGGCGCTGTTATCTTTGGCCGAAGTACCATCGGCTTTGCCTACCAAAGGTACCATCATCAGCCCGGCGGCCGATTGCATGGATTGTCGCAGGAACTTCCGGCGGTTTTCGTTTTTTTCGTTCATGGTCTTTTTTTTATTTTCAAATACTAAACCCAAAACAACAGGGTAATTACTCGAATTCTTCGAAGGATTAGGCGCGCGAAGTACTTCCTGAACCTTTATTCGTAATTTTGGCGCGTGTAGGTACTTCAATCGTAGGGCGCGCAAAAATGGATTTGGTTTCGATCGTTACCGTAAATTTCAATCAGCCCGCCGTGACGGAAGCGCTTTTGCAATCCATTCTGGACCTGAACGAGTACCCGGCCATCGAGGTCATCGTCGTGGACAACGGCAGCCGCGAAGATCGGACCGCCCACTGGCGCGTCCGCTATCCTGACTTCATTTTTATTCGATCCGAGGAGAACCTGGGTTTTGCGGGCGGGAATAATCTGGGCATAGCGGCGGCGCGGGGTACCTACTACTTCCTGATCAACAACGACACCGAAATCACGCGCGGCTTGCTGAGTACCCTAGTCGAAACGATGGAAAGTACGCCAACGATCGGCATGATCTCGCCGAAAATACTGTATCATGAAAACAGAAACCTGATCCAGTACGCGGGCTACACCGAAATGAATTTCGTGACGGGTCGCAACCGTTGCGTCGGCCAATTCGAGGCCGATCAGGGCCAATACGACGGAATAGTCGAACAAACCGGCTACGTCCACGGCGCGGCGATGCTGGTCAGGAAAGTAGCCATCGAGCGGGCCGGATTGATGGATACCCGCTACTTTCTGTACTACGAAGAGCTGGACTGGGGCGAGCGAATCAGGAAAGTCGGGTACGATCTGTACGTGAACCTGAACGCCACGATTTGCCACAAAGAATCCGTGTCGGTGGGCAAGCGGTCGGCGCTCAAGGAGTACTTTATGACCCGCAACCGCATCCTGTTCGAGCGCAGGCACGCGCCGCCGCTGGCGTTTGTGGGATTTTGCGTCTACTACGCCCTGATTGTGACGCCCCGCAATGTTTTGACGTATATAAAAAACGGCGAGTACGCATTCATTCCCGTCTTTTTTCAAAGCCATCGCCTGGCACTTTACCCACAAACCCGACAGCCCCGACCTGGGCTACCGACTCTGAACCCATGAAAGTACTCTTCTGGGCGTCTGCCTTTATCGTGATTTACGCCTACGTCGGCTACGGCCTGGTACTGTTTGTACTGGTTCGGTTGCGGCGTTTGGCGAAAGGCGAAAGACTTGCGCCCAAGGTACCCGAGGACGAGTACCCGACTCTGACGCTGGTCGTGGCGGCTTACAACGAAGCTGATCTTATGGCCATCAAGATCGAGAACACCCTCGCGCTGGATTATCCCGCAGATAAGCTTTCGCGGCTGTTCGTCACCGACGGCTCCACCGATGGTACCCCGGAAGTCGTGCAGCGCTATCCCGAAATCGAACTAATGCACGCCCCGGAGCGGAAGGGCAAAATCAACGCCATCCACCGCGCCATGCGGCGGGTCGAGGCCGAGATCGTAGTTTTTACCGACGCCAATACTTTTCTGAATAGGGATGCGCTATCGCTGATCGCACGGCATTACCAGGACCCGACGGTC
The DNA here is from genome assembly GCA_963803495.1 of uncultured Cytophagales bacterium. Classification (GTDB taxonomy): domain Bacteria; phylum Bacteroidota; class Bacteroidia; order Cytophagales; family Spirosomataceae; genus Persicitalea. The sequence goes on along the minus strand of CAWDMP010000002.1, from coordinate 2,372,133 downwards.
GGGGCGGTTTCGGGCGAAAAGCGCGTCAGGTTTGAGGAAAATGCCGATGCTACCGCCGGTGAGGGCCTGTACTGGAGGTATGAGTCCACGCTCAAAAAATGGGATTCCGAGCTGCACTCGGTGGTGGGGGCGGCGGGTGAGCTGTTCAGCGTGCGGCGGTCGCTGTACGAGCCGGTGGCGGCCGATACTATCCTGGACGATTTCATGATTTCGATGCAGATTGCTGAGCGCGGCTACCGCATCGTGTACGAGCCGGCAGCCTACGCCACCGAGCTTTCGTCCGAAAACATCGGCGAGGAATTGAAGCGCAAGATCAGAATCGCCGCCGGAGGTATTCAATCCATCCTGCGGTTGCCCCAGGCCGCCAATCCGCTCAAAAACCCGCTGCTGTCCTTCCAGTACATCAGCCACCGGGTACTGCGCTGGACGGTGGCGCCTTTTCTAATGCTGCTGGCCCTGGTGGCCAACCTGGCTGTAGTCGCCGACTCGGGGGAGGCTTTTTACCTGGTCACGCTCGGGGCCCAGGTGCTTTTTTATGGTATGGCCCTGGCGGGTTGGTTTTTGGAAAACAGGAAGGTAAAAAGTAAGATCTTTTTTGTGCCTTACTACTTTTGCATGATGAACTACGCGGTGGTTATGGGAATAAAACGGTACTTTATGGGCCAACAGAGCGCCGCCTGGGACAAATCCATACGAAAAACCGCCCACCAAAACCCGGAAAGAATCCAACCATGACCAACCTGTTCGCCTTGCCGAAGTGGATTGCGCCTCATTTATTCGAGGGGCGGCAGTTCGCGGACCTGTCGGCCGCCGATTTGGGGCGTCTGAAGCAAGCGCTGCAACGCTTCGCTGCGCCCGACCCCGAAGTCAGCGTGGTGATTCCGGCCTGGAACGAGGAGAACAACATCTACCGCACATTGTCAGCCTTGGCAGCTTCCAGCACCAGGCTTGGCGTGGAGCTGATTGTCATTAACAACAATTCGACCGACGGCACCCAGCGGGTACTCGACACGCTCGGCGTGCAGAGCTACCTGCAACCCGTGCAGGGTACGCCCTTTGCCCGGCAGATGGGCTTGGATAAAGCGCGAGGAAAGTACCACCTGTGCGCCGATTCGGATACCTTTTATCCTCCCGACTGGATCGACCTGATGGTGAAGCCCATGCGCGAAAGCCCGGCGGTTGCCGGGGTGTACGGTACTTATTCGTTCATCCCGCCCAAGGGGCAGGGCCGGGCCGGACTGTGGCTGTACGAAATGTTCAGTACCTTGCTGATCCGCTACCGGAAGCGAACCAAAGAGTACATGAATGTCTACGGTTTCAACATGGGTTTCGTGACCGAAACCGGCCGCACGACCGGTGGCTTCCGGGTAAGCGGCAACCGCGTGTACGCCCATGTGTCGGGCAGTGATTTTGACAACGAAGCTGAAGACGGCCGCATGGCGCTCAACCTTAAGAAAGCAGGCAGACTGCAATGGGTGACGCACCCTAGGGCGCGGGTGTTTACATCGCCCCGGCGGCTCATGGACGACGGTAGCGTGGGCAAGGCTTTCGTAAAGCGGTTGAAGCGGCAATTTGGCCTAACGCCCTGATTCCAGTTCAAAAAACCCTATCACCACTTAATCATGCAAACGGTTTCACTTCCTGAGATAACGTTACTGACATCGCACTACAACCGGAGCCAATCTTTGGCCAGGCTATTGCAAACGGTCGAAGACCTGGGACTGCAATTCGGGGAAATCATAGTTTCCGACGACGGAAGCCGACCCGAACACCTTGAAAGGCTCCAGAGTTTACAGCGCGAACAGGGTTTCACCCTACTCACCGTGCCGAAAAACATGGGGATGGGCCATAATTTCAACAAGGGACAGGATGCCGTCAAGACGGAGTACACCTTCTTTATCGAAGAAGATTTCGTACCCGAACGAAAAATTTGTCCCGGCCTTGCAGAAGGCGCTGTCGGTTTTGCGAAATGACCCGACAATGGACATCGCCCGCTTTCACGCCTATTTCCGCTTCCCCTACCTCAAACCCATCGGTGACGGTTTTGCCGAGATGCAGTTCAGCCCCTGGTCATCTGGTTACCGAAAATTTTACATGTACAGCGATCACCCGCATCTGCGGCGGTCTGATTTTTTTGAAAAATTCGGCAGGTTCAGGGAGGACACTCGGCCCGACAAGACGGAGTACCTGATGATGATGTCTTTTTTGCGTAAAAAAGGAAGGGGTATTTTCTTCGAAGCCTACCGCGACCTGATGACCCAAAGCAATAGCAGCGAGGAGCCCAGTACTATCAGCCGGGAGATCTGGCGGCATTCCGACAACTTACTGATCGCTTTGGTCCGTGACCTGTACCGTCATGTCAAGATGAACCGTGACTATTGGTTTGGTAAGTAGTACCTCCCCCTTGCCCAAACTATGTCATAACCGATTGTATTTTGAAACACGGTTACGCTTACAGTAGGCGTTTTTGTGTAATATTACCATACGGTGATTACTTTCCGGGTTAAATACCGTACTTTGGCTGCCTGATTTTTGGCACTATAGTTGCGCAATTTTTCTTCTGTAGTAATCCAAGCTCCATTGGGCTTACCAGGCCGAAAATAGATTCGGCAGATTCCCTCCAGCACACACTACATCAAGCACAGCTCCTTCGGCAATCCACGTCTTTTGCGTGGTAAGCTGCGGAAGCCAAGGAAAATTCTGGTCATATATCGGAAAGCCCGAAACCTGACATAAACGTATTTTTTGAATGTAGTAATTTGACTATGAAGAAGTTAATCTCCGGTTGTACAAAAATCGCAAGCTGTTTGGCAATGGTACTGGTATCCGTCAGCCCGAAGCTGCTGGCTCAGGTACCTGTTCCCGCGCGCCTCGAGGCCGAGGCTTTCGTTGCTTCCAGCGACTTGTCGGTCGCCCCTACTTCCGATGCCTCGGGAGGAGGTGAAGTAGGTTGGATACCGGATGGCGGCTGGCTTACCTTCGATATCGCCGCCGGAGCGGGCGGACTTTTCAGGTTCGATTTCAGAGTTGCCAATGGTTTTAGCGACGAAGCAAAAATCGTGCTGAAAAATTCCGAAGGCTTTATATTCGCCGAAATGCCCGTACCTCGCACGGGTGGTATGATTCACTGGAAGACCGTGCCGATACTCGCCCGGCTCCCGGCCGGCGACCAAACGCTGACCATCTTTGTCGAGAAAGGGGTCGTTAGCCTCAATTGGCTGGATGTACTTCGGAGCTCGAAGGCGATTCCCGGCAAAATACAGGCCGAAGCCTTCGACCAGGCGGGCGACATCGCCACGGAGTACACCTCCGACGAAGGCGGCGGGCTCAACGTGGGCTGGATCGACCAGGGCGATTGGCTGGACTACGCCGTATCGGTAAGCCAGGCAGCTACCTACGAGGTCGACTTCCGGGTGGCAAACCAGTATGGAGACGGAAAGATATTGATCAAAAACGAAAGCGGCGCGACCATCGGCGAGGTGGCCGATATTCCCAGAACCGGCGGCTGGCAGAGCTGGACCACCGTATCGACTACCCTCAATCTAAGCGCGGGCGATCAAATCATAAGAATTTACGCCGAGCGGGGCGACTTCAATCTTAATTGGCTCGAGTTCGCTGAATCACAGAACGAACCGACCGACCCGGTGGTCGTCGCGCCCGCCTTGCCGCTCGACCCGGCGCGCCGGATTCCCCTCGACCCCGCCCGGTGGTACCTCCTCAACAGTAGCAACGCCAACAGCAGCATGGCGGGGCTTTTCGACGGCGAAACGCAACAAAATGTGCAACTGGGGTACGGCATGGCGCTCAATAGCTACGAAGCCTACTATCCGTTGCAGGAAGGTGAAAGCATGAGCCTGGAGCAAATCAGGATGTTTGACTTCGAAGGGATTTTCACCGACAACCCGGCCCGCCTGGCGGTCGTTACCGCCGACTGGCAGCGGGTACCCGTCGCTACTTTCACGGGTAGTGTGTACAACGGCTGGGTGGGTCCCTACCCCGACCGCCCGACTGAGGGAGACGCCAAATTCAGCCTCGACAGTGCGGTGAACAACATCAGGTACCTGGTGCTGACAATTCAGGGCGGCCTCCCGACCGAACTTGAACTGTACGGCGACTACCAGGCTGGAACCCCGGCGGTCGTCACGCCCACGGTCCGGCCGGTCCGGCTCCGCGACATGCTGGGCGTGAATGGCTACGAGTGGAACTTCTTCGACCCCAACCTGCCCAACGTAGTCGACGAACCGAAGATGCAACTGGCCAAGAGCTTCGCGGGCCTGAGGCACTACATGGATTGGGAAAAACTGGAATCGAGCGAGGGAGTCTACTCCTACAGCCCCACGCTGAGCGGCGGCTGGCACTACGACAAAATGTACGAGCGCTGCAAGGCCGAGGGCATTGAAGTGCTGGCCTGTCTCAAAACCGTGCCCAATTGGCTGCTCGCCAGCTACCCGGCCTCGGAGCGGGACCACGAAAACGTACCGATGCGCTTCGGGCGGGCCTTCGACGATCCGGCTTCCTACATCGAGCAGGCCCGGGTCGCTTTTCAGTATACGGCCCGCTACGGTAGCAACACGCAGGTCGATCCCGCGCTGTTGAGCGTCCATGCCCAACCGCGCTGGACCGATGACGTACCCAACCAAGTTAGAATCGGCACTGACCTGATCAGGTACATCGAGTGCGATAACGAACGCGACAAGTGGTGGAAAGGCCGGAAAGGCTACCAAACCGCCCGCGAGTACGCGGCCAATATGTCGGCTTTCTACGACGGCCACAAAAACAGCATGGGGGCGGGCATAGGGGTAAAAAACGCCGACCCCAACATGCAGGTCGTCATAGCCGGACTGGTGTCGGGCGCGGAGTACATCCGCGGCATGGTGGACTGGTGCCGCGAATTCCGGGGCTACAAGCCCAACGGCGAAGTGGACCTTTGCTGGGACATAATCAACTACCACGTCTATTCCGACGACGCCTCCTCCTCCCAGAGCGGTACCTCCTCGCGCGGCGTGGCCCCCGAGCTAGCCGACGCCGGTGCCAGGGCCGATGCTTTTGTCCGAATATCGGATGAACTTTGCTATGGCCTGCCCGTCTGGATCACCGAAACCGGCTACGACATTCATCAGGACAGCCCGCTCAAAGCCATCCCAATCGGCCAGAAATCGGCTTTGGACACCCAGGCCGACTGGATTCTGCGGACTTCGCTGCTTTCGGCCCGCCGTGGCATTCAGAAGGTCTATTTCTACCAAATGTACGACGACAACACCTCCGGGATGATGTTTGCCAGCTCAGGACTGCTCGACGAAAACGGCACCCGACGCCCGGCCGCCGATTTTCTCCGCCAAACCAATACGCTGTTCGGTCACTATGCCTACGCGGGTACCTTGCACCAGGACCCCATCGTGGACAAGTACACGGCCGATGGCAAAACCATGTACGCCCTGGTGGTACCCGACGAAGTGGGCCGTACGGTGACCTACGACCTGGCGGTAGGTGATGCGGGCAGTGCCCGCGTGTACCGCCCCGTTGCGGGCCGTGATACGATGGCCTGGGCCGATGTGCAGGCTACCAACGGCCTGGTGCGGATCGAGGTGGGCGAGACGCCGCTCTTTGTGGTACCTGGCGATGCCACCAACGCACGGCTTGGCGCGGCTGAGTCGACTGCCGAACCGGACGCTTTGCTCGAGGTTGTCGTATACCCCAATCCCATCACCGACAGGTACCTTCAGTTTAAAGTGAAAAGTGAGGGCGAGGGTGCCTTGCAAGTCAAACTGTTCAGCGCTTCGCAGGGTACTCTGCACCGGCAGCAGACTCTGCCCGCCGGAAACAGCCGTGCCGTGCACCGCATGGACCTCGCCAACCTACCGGCTGGCGAGTACCTCATCGAAGTACGGCAGAACGTACGGCGTGCCTTCAAAAAGATCGTGTTTCTGCCTTAGGTGCCGGAAACGCGCCAGAGTCGGTGCTTCCTGGTCCTATTGATTTTCCGATAAGCTATGATACACATAAATAAATTGGCAAGGCGATTGATTTCTTATTTCAGTATCACCCTGGGGTTGTTGCTGATTCTGGTTTCTTTGTTTTATGCCAATAAAAACATCCGGGACTTTTCTTCGCAAAATCTGTGGGTGACCAATACGATCAGCGTGGTGAACCAGACCGCCAGGTACGAATTGATGGCGAAGGACATTCAGTCCAATACCCGCGGGTACCTGATCACCCAGAATGAAGAACTGCTGGTCGATATCAGGGATGCCAGATTTGAGTTGGTGGCCATTAGCGACACGCTGTTCGATCTGCTAGCCGACAACGAACCGCAGAAAGAACGGGTGCGCCAAATGATGGCCGCCACCGCCCGGCTCGTGGAGTTTTCCAATGCCGTGGCGTCGACCTTTCGGGTGCGGGGCGTTGGGCCAGCTTCCGATATGATCAGGCGAGGCGACGGCATCAAGCTGTTCGACCAGCTCAGTGGTAAAATAAAGGAGATCGACCAGCAAGCCGACATCGAACTGACCGAAAGGCGCCGGCAGGCCGACCGCAACCGCCAGCGGGCCACGTTGTACATTATCATCACCGGCATAAGCGGTTTCGGAATCACGCTGCTCTCGCTCTACTTCATCTTCGTCGACCGAAAAAAACAGCGCGCGCTCCAGCGGGAGATCGTGCAGAAAGAACGCTTGCTCAACCAGTACCTCGAAGCCATCCCGGATGGCATTCTGGTCATCAACCCCGACCGGCAGGTAACGTACATCAATTTGTCGGGCCGGACTATGCTGGGACTGTCGCAGGATCGGAAGATCAGGTCGCTGGATGATTTGGTGGCCGAGACCGCCCTATACGACCCCCGGGTACCAGGTGAAAGGCTCGTGGGTGAGAATTTATCCATAAGCCAGGCGCTTCTTGGCAAAAAATCGGTAGCCAATCGGGTGGACATAAAGCAGGGGAGGGAAATCTTGAAAGCCGAGACCAACGTTCAGCCGATCTACGAACTGAACGGCGAGATCGTGGGGGCTATCTCCGTCTTTCGGGACGTCACGGAAAGAGAAACCTACGCGCTAAACCTCACCAACGCCCGAAATCTCGCCGAGCAGTCGATTAAGACACGGGACGTATTCCTCTCCAACGTAAGCCACGAAATCCGTACCCCGCTGAACGCAATCCTGGGCTTTTCCAACTGGCTGATGCAGGAAGGGAAAAACAGCAAAACGCGCGAGTACACCGGCTACATCCAGGTGGCCAGCCGCAATCTGCTAGCGCTGATCGACGATCTGCTCGATATTTCCAAGATCGAGGCCGACCAGATCGTCCTCGACATGGGTCCTACCACGGTGATGGAAATCATCGACTCGGTGGGCATCATCATTCGCCAGAAAGCGACCGAGAAGAAAATTTCCTACCGGCAGTACCTAGCCAAGAACCTACCTGAAACCATTGTCACGGACAAGCTCCGCATGGTCCAGATCCTGCTGAACTTGTGCGGCAATGCCGTGAAGTTTACCGATGCCGGCTCGGTGAAGCTCGAAGTGAAGGCCCTGGGGGAGGTCGAAGGAGAAGTCCAACGCATCCAGTTCTCGATCACCGATACCGGCATTGGCATTCCCGAAGATAAGCAGGAACAGATATTCAATCGTTTCGTGCAGGCATCCGAAAGCACCAGCAGCAAGTACGGCGGCACGGGGCTGGGGCTGTCCATCACCCGGGCATTGGTGAAGATCATGGGTGGGAACCTGAGGTTGGAGAGCCGGGTCGGCAGGGGTACCAAGTTCACGCTGGAATTCGACTTTATGGTTTCCAACGAATCTGCCAGCCAGGTATCGCCCGACCTCACCGACGCCATACCGGGCCATCTGGCTTCCCTCAACATCCTGGCTGCCGAAGATAACGTTTTGAATCAGAAGCTACTGCAAGCTATTTTTAGCCGGGCCGGGGCCAATATCACGATGGTAAACAACGGCCTGGAAGCCATCGAGCGGCTTGAGGTAGAGCACTACGATATTGTCATCATGGACGTGCAAATGCCCATTATGGATGGCTACACGGCCATTCAGGAAATAAGGAATACCCTGGGCCTGGACATCCCGATCATCACCCTGACGGCCCACGCGATGGTGGGCGAGAAGGAAGAAGGCGTGCGGATCGGGGCAAACAGCTACATCTCGAAACCTTTCAAGGAGGCCGACCTTTTCCGGGAGGTACTTAACCTCACTCAGAAAGTAAACATTCCTCCGGCTACCAAGGCGGGTACCCACGCCAGTGCCGTGCCGGAACACTCGCTGGTCGACACCGAGTACTTGAAGGAGATCACGGCGGACGATCAGTCGCTCAAGGAAGAATTGATCGAGCTTTTTGCCAGCAGCAGCACCCGGCAGTTTGCGGACATTTTCGAAGCCATGGACCGGAAAGACTACGTCGTGCTGCGGCGGGTGATTCACGAGTTGCGCTCTTCGCTCATTTCGGTGGCGCTGCTTTCGTCGGCGACCAAGTTCAGAGAAATCGAAAACACGCTGATCGCAAAGGCTGCCCCGGACAACCTGGCGGAAATGCTGGCCGAACTCGAGGAAGAACTATCGGCTGGCCTGCGCGAACTCCAGGCTACCTTGCACGCTTAGCCTGCTGCTCGAGCGCGCGAGCCAACAGGTCGGAGATGGCTTCGGCCCGGTGCGCCCAGGTATTGCGGGCCGCGATGCCGATGCGCTCGGCCTGCTTCTCCTCGGAATCTTGGTCCAAAGCCTCCTCAATAGCCGCCGCGAAATCTGCTGGGTTGGCGCATATAGCCACGGCACCGTCCGTAAAATCACCGAGATCGGGGTTGAAGTCGGAAATAACCACCGGTTTCCCGGCCCCTAGGTACTCGAACAACTTCAAAGGGAATACCGTCGCGCTGTGTTCGTCCTTCTTAAAAGGAATGATGCACAAGTCGAAGCCCTTGATGACGCCGGGCGTGCCGGCAAACTTCACCTTGCCCGGAAAATATACATTGGGCGCGCGCCTCATGATTTCGGAAACCGTCTCATAAACTGGCCCAATCAGCACGAAGCTTTTTTCGGGATGGGCTTTAGCTAGGTACTCCAAGAGCGAAAGGTCCATCCGGTGATCCACACTGCCCAGGTAGCCGACGATGGGTGTAGGCAAGTTGGCCAGCATAGGCGACAGCGGCAAGTCAGGGTCCAGCGCGCGGCGGCTGTGCTCCGGGTCGGCGGCGTTGGGTACGAAGTAGGTATTGGGATTGACCGCGCTTTTTTCCAGGAACAGCTGCTTGCTGCTGCAAATGATCAAATCGGCGTTTCTTACCAACACCCGCTCCGAGACCACACCGTGACGCCCGTCGAAATCGCCGATGATAGGGTCGAGGCAATGGTACACCCGGAGCTGTGGACGCAAGGCATCGGCGACGCCGGGGAAGTGAAAATTGAAGGAATTGATAAAAATATAATCGGTCACGCCCCTTTTTGCGAGGACATGCCGGATTTTCCGGCGGATGATCCCTTCGTTTACCTTCAAAAGGGAACGATAAAGCCTGCCTTCCGGCAAAAATCGAATGGGGAGCAGAACCGGAGGCGTGAATATCTCGATCGAACTGCCGGGAAAAGTGAAGGGCTCATCTGACGAAGTACCAAACCGGCCGCGCCTTTTCTGAATTTCGGGTGATTTTCGTTTCTTGACCAAATCGGTCAGGGTATAGGGATTGTCGAAGTAGTACACCCTGTTGTGGAGCGCGAGGTGTTGGGCCAGAACGAAGGAAGTGGACGCGATGTCGGCATCGAACCGGAACAGACTAAAAATAACAATATCCTTCCCTTTCAAATCCATGCGTATTGGGGGGGCTGAGCGCTAATCGGCCTTCTGGTTGCTAGTAAGTCTTGACCAGGTTTTTTTGATGAAAGGGCGGCCGTACTGCGCGTAGAACTCGGGATAGAAACGGTACATATAGCCAAAAGTGTTCAGCCAGTTGACCGAAACTTCTCTCTTGAGTACGATCTGCGCGATGATGAAACCTATGATGCTGGATGTCAGCGTGGCGTAGGCCGCGCCCATCACGCCCAAGTTCTTGATAAATACGAAGTTGAGACCCAGGTTGGTAACCGTGCTTATCAAGACCAGAACGAAGGCGATCCTGGTTTTACCGATCGAGTCCAGAATGGTACCCGACTGGCGACCGAAGGGATTGAAAAGAGAGTACAACAGCGTGATTTTTAGCAGTGGGATGGAGTCGGCGTAGCGCTCGCCTGCGATGAGTCCGATGGTCCAGTCGGCAAAGAAAAACAGAAAGAGTACCATTGGTACCAAAATGGCCAGGGTGATGCCGACTGACTTTTCGTAAAGGTACTTGATGGCGGGCTTTCCCTCTTCGGCCATGCGTTTGGCACTCTGCGGAAATACGATGACGGCCATCGCGGTGGTCGGGATGTCCACCAGGTTGGTGACCCTGACCGCGATATTGTAGGCCCCCGATGCGGCCGGAGAAAGCATGGCCCCGAGCATCATCTGGTCGAGGGTACCGGACAGCATCGAGCTGATGAACGTACCGAAAGCGTACTTTCCGTAGCCAAACAGCTTGCCCACCCACACCCGGCTACCGGTCAGCGAGAATTGCAGCTTGTTCCGTACGAAAAAATAAGCCAGGAAAGTGGCGGCAACCACACTGAACACCTGCACCCAAACCAGTTCGATGAGCTGCACCGGGTACTCGAGGTAGTAGGTGATTCCTACGAAAAGGAAGAAAATAATCTGCCGCACCAGCCCGGTGAGGAAGATGCCCTTGAAACTCAGGTGGGCTTGTTCGAGATAGTTGAACAGGTTCAGAATGCCCGACAGAACGAAGCCGATGTTGTAGACCAGGAAAAGATCGACTAACTGAGGAGAGTCCCAAAGCGCGGCCAGGTAGCCCGAAAAAATCAGGTTGAGCGCCACACACAGAACAGTGACCAGCAGGCTGAGCAAAGCCGATGCCGTCATGATGGGGGGATGGTCCTTGGGTTCGTTCGCGGCCAGGTAGCGGATGAGGGCCGTCTGAATCAGCCCGGTTCGAATGGCCTCCATGATCATGATGGTGGACATGAACAGTATCCACGCACCGTAGTCGGCCTTGCTGAGGCTGCGCACCAATATGAAAAAGCTGGCGAACCCGAAGAAAACGCCGGAGAAATTCTGAAGTATCGAAAGAAATCCCGAAACCAACCAATAATTGCCCTTTTGGCCGGACTCGCTCATGTGGCTGCGGATTCTGGGTTCAGGTAGTGCGACCGCACAAACCGCCTCACTTCCTCGTCCGTTTTGGCGTGCAGGATCGTTGCGCCCGAAAATTGAGGATAGAGCTTTTCGTAACAGCGGAAATGGTGTTCGGGTCCCTTTCTGGAAAGGATGACATTGGTGCCCCCGAAATAACTCGCCAGAATGGCCGTACCGCCGTGGATCGAAAGGAACTTGTCGGCATTGGCGTATACCATCAACTGGAAGTGGTTGAAATTGACAGCCTGGGCCTTATTCTCGTGGTACAGGTCTTCCATGAGCACTACTTCGGGATGTTCTTTTTCCATCCAGCCGAACTCATCGAGATCATATACGTCGCTGTTGTCCATCGTGATGTTCTGGGGCCGGGGCCGGTTGTACACGACCGTATAGCGCGTTTTCAGCGAGGAGAACAGAAAATCCAGCAGTTCGACGCCGAAGTAGCTCACGGGCGGGCCATTCCACTCGGAGTTGTAGCGGTTAGCGATGACCACGACAGGCTTGTCGAAAACATAGACCGCATTGCGGTAATGCGCTTTCAGTGGTACCGGGGCCCACTTCTCCATAGCGTAGTCCTGACTGTACAGAACGCGGGGCAGTTCGTAATTGTAGTTGCCCTCGTCGGTTCGGGTTTCGTGTACTTCTTCGTGCTGAGGCGAGAAAAAATACAGCTCTTTGGTGTAAAGCGACGATTTGGTCCGCTGCAACGTGCCGTTCAGGTGGTGCCAGTAGGCAAAGGGCAGGGCGAACGATATTTCGGCCCCGAACTCACCCGCAAAATCCACTTCCTTGTAAGGCTTCTTCCGAATGTAGTCGCGCCACGCGTACTTGAGCTGAATCATTTTGCACCAGATAGTAGCTTTGTAGTAGGTGCGGAGCTCGGGCGCGACCGACTGGTACCTGAGCGTGGTGTACAGCCCACTTATTTTACCAAAAAGCCATGAAAGCATAGGGTGCGAAAATTAGTAGTGCAAAGAAACCGAATTTGCGCGAAGTGCGGGAACCTTTGGCTTCATTTAAAGCGGGTAAGCCCAATCTTAAACGAGGGTTCTCCTGCTTTTTACCCTTTGCTGAGACGCTACCTCGCTGTGATCCGTCACGCCGGTTTCCGAAATCTTGGCGTCGAGCTGTATGGAGACCTGAATGATCGCCGCCGCCAGATAAAACAGAACGTTGGACGGAAATTGCACGATGGCCTCCTGCGGGTAACTGCCGACCCCCAGCACGAATACCACGAGCGTCATGGCCAGGCAGTAGGCTTTGAGTTCTTCGTTGCGGATGAGGAAAAAGTGGTCGATGCCCGTCTTGAGAATCACGAATATGAGGCAGCAGAATAGAAACAAACCGATCCAGCCCATTTCTACCGCAACGCGCACGTAACCGCTGTCGGGCGGGAAATTGGCCAGATAGGAGTCGGGCGCGAACCGGGTACCCCACACGCCCGTCGCCCCGAGTCCACCGCCCACCGGGTGCGATTGGATGTAGGGTTGAATACGCTTCTGGTTGATGGTACGCAGGTTGAACGAGGCATCATCGGTGGGTTTGAAGGCAGTTTGGAAACGGTACAGGGTAGGGTTACCGGTGGGTACCATAACCAGCACGAACAAGGCGACTGCTCCCACGATCGCCAGCCCCAGCAGGGTGCGGTTGAAACGAAGCACAAAAAACAACCCGAAGCCCGCCGGAATCAGCACGTAGCCCCCTCGGGTTCCCGAAAAAAGCATGGCGGCGACGCACACTCCCATGATGAGCAGCAAGCCGAGTCTGGGGAGGATTTTCTTTTTGACCTTAAGCAGACACATGCAAATAAGGACGGCCATCACCATGTTGTAGGCAAAGCCCACCGGGTCGGAAAATATCGAGTACTTGCGCCAGTGCCCGTCGATGAATAGCAGCTCTATGGAGGTAGGGTCCGCAAGAATCTCCTGAAATTCCCTGGGCGAATAGCCGAAAATTTCCTGCTTGAATCCGTAGAGTGCCCCCACCACCGCCAGCCCGATCCAAAGCCAGATCAGGCCCCGGAGGTACTGCAGGGTGTCGATGTTGGCGACGAAGACGAAGTACATGAGCGTTACCGCGCCCACGGTCCGCACCGTATAGAGCCACGCCATCTGCGAGGCGGCCCAGGGATTGAGTACTTCCAATACCGTGTAAAGTACCCAAACGAGGATCGTCACGGCGATGGCATTATTGAAAAGCGGCTGGCCGGGCTTGCGGCGACGGGCCAGGACCGTAGCCAGTATAAGCAGCCACTCGAGGCCGTCCATGATGGTACCCACCGCGAAATCAATGCCAAACCGAATGATAAAAAAGAGTGCGTAGGCTACCACCAGAAGAATCACGATGCCCAGCTTCGGGTAAGATACGGTAAGGTACACGGCGGGTATACCCACCAGGGTGGCGATCAACAGGACGCCGTAAAACATCCCGTAAAGGCCTACTAGTAACCCACCCCCTACCGCAAGCAGTACCAACAGACTCACCCCGAACGGATTGAGCAGTTTTTCTTCCCAAATACTTTTTGTTAAAAAAGCCTTTAACGACATAAGCGGGTAGCGGCGATGCAGTGATTGTCGATCAGAAAAACAGGATTTTTATAAAAAATATAAAAACACTCACGAAGGCCATGATAAGCGCCAGATACCGCTGAGCCTTCTGCATGAGCGGCAAGCGCGATAGTCGGCGCTGCCGGGTGTCTTGTTCCGTTCTGGGATATGTTTTCATGCGTGGGGTGGGGTTTGGGGTTTTGGTGCGGGGGCGTCGGGCCCCCCATGCCGGGTAGCCACCGAATACCGGTTGGCTTTCCTGACTTTCAGGAGGGCGGCGATCTGGTAATATACGAATCGCGGAATTTGGGCCAGAGCGCCATAGATGCGGGCGTCGGCGCCAGACCGGCGCAGGGCCAGACCGAAACCCAGCCCAAATGCCGCCAGGCCTACCAGCCAAAGCAGGCTGAGCGCCGGAAATACGAACAGGTCGACAAGCGCGAAAAGCAGGGCGGCCAGCAAAAAAAGAAACAGCGGTGGCCGCAGCAGCACGATCCCGAACAGAAATTGGTTGCGGTCCAGGCGTCGGATGCCTTGGCCCAGAATTCCGAAACCGTACGAAAAATAGCGAAACCAGGTGTTGATCCAACGCGCCCGCTGCCCTACCAACTGCTGGGAGCCGGTCGTCTTCTCATCGTACACGATGGCTTCAGGCGCGAAGGCGATCCGTTGCCGGCGTCGAACAATCTCAGCCTGTAGTACCTTGTCGAATCCCGCGCCTTCCACCGTTAGTTGGCCCAGGCACTGTTCGTACAGCCCGACCTCGAAAGCCATACCCGAACCCGCCAGCGTGGCCGACGAACCCGCGCCAAAGAGTACCTTACCATCGTAGAAATGATAGTACATATCGCGCGCGGCGTCCAGCCGGGCTAGATCAGTATCCAGGTTCTTGGCTTCCCGAGTACCCTGTACCGCCAGAAACCCCAGGTTGAAGCGCTCATTCAAGCGGTTGAGCAGGTTCGCCTCCACCAGATTGTCGCTGTCGATGATGACCAGCCGCTGGTGTGGACGAAGAAAGCGGCGGATGGCGTAGAAATGGGACCGGACATTGCCAGCCAGTACCTTCTCAGGACGTAGAATGGTGAGCTTGGGATGTGCCATGGTGAGGTTGCTGACATCGCAATCGTCGGCCACGAGGTAGATGTGGTAATTTTGGTAGCGAAGTTCCAGCAAAGAGTCTACGACTTGGGGTAGCTGATGCGTCTGCTGGTAGGCCGTCACGATAATCGCGTAGTCGGCTTCGGTGGTGAATTCTGGGGGTACGCTATCCCGGGTTCCTTCTTTTTTATTGAGCAGATAAAGCCCGTACAAAAGCAGGGGAAAAACCAAATGGATACCTACAATAGCTTGCAAGATCAGGAAAAAGTACAACAGGATTTGCATCGTCAGATTTTTGCCAGGGGTCGGCCGAGCGTCTCCGCCTTGTTGGCCGTTCCGGTAAGTACCCAGCCGGAAAACTGTTCCCCCCGGCCTCTCAAGTAATCGAGTTTGCTCCTTTCTGCGTTTTTCATGACGCTGCCATAGGCAAACACCGCCACGATACGGTCCGCAAACACCAGCCATTCTTTGGCCTGGTTGGAGGCGGTAAGGGCCGGAGTTTCGATCAACACCACGTCGTACTGCTCCTTCAAGTGAGCGAATTTCTCGCGCAGTAGCTTCTCGTCAGCAATTTCCAGCAATGAGAGGTCACCTCCGGCCGTCGAAAGGAAGTCCACCTTCTCGGGATAAAGGTAAGAATCCTGGCCGGTAAAAAAATCACTCAGGTCGGCTTTCGCTTCGGACTGACGACTAAGGGTAGGGTGGCTGAAATTGCCGTCGACGACCAGTACCCGTTGCCCGATCCGCTCGTACGCCCAAGCTAGCCCGTAGGCCAGGTCGGTTTTGCCCGCTTGGTCCTGCAAACTGGCAATGGCGATTACCTTCGGGTTACCGATTTCCTCGTCTATCTCGTAGCGAATCGAGCGCACCAAATCCTTGAAGAGCAACGTAGACTCGTTGTCAGCATCGAGGTCGCTCAGGGCTTTGATTCCGTTATCGCCCGCCGCGCGGTTGATTCGGCCCAGCACGGGCATCCCTGTGACATCAGCCAACTGAGCGGGAGTACGTACCGAGTCGTCCAGTAAATAAGTGATCGTAAACGCACCGAGACAAAGCAGAAAGGCTGCTACGCCCGCTATGATGGTCAGAAGACGTTTCTGGGACGGTTGTTTTTCGCCCAAACCAGCCCGTTCAGCGACGGTGAGGGTGATGGGCTCATACGATTCCAGTTGGGCGTTGTTGTACCGTTGAAGCGCATCGGTGTAATCCCTGCTGGCAATTTCGATGCTGGCTTCCATTTGCTGGATGCTGGCCTCGTCGGGTACCAGCCCATTGTACTTTTTGCCCATTCTGCTCAGTTCGGCATCTATGGACGCAATGCTACTCTGAGCCAGTTCCGAAGCTATCTCCATCTCTAGTTTGCGACTCACCAGGTCGGCCTTGGCCGATTGTGGACTATACAGTGCCTCGTCGGTCGTGTTACGTATCTGTTGATTCAGGGATTGCTCCAAAGAATCGAGTCGCGCTTTGAGCCGGGGGCTGCTGGTACGAATGTATTGGTCGCTGGCCGCTAGAAACTCGTTGCGGGTGCGGGTAATCCGTTGGTTGGCATCGGACAGAGCGCTTTCGATGTACCGGCGGTCGGTGGGGTTGAAACGCTGGTCGATGTTTTTCAGAGCGGCCTTGTAGGCATTCACGTCTTTCTCCGCTATTTCGCGACGGGTTTCCAGATCGAGAATGTGGCTGTACAACCCGCTGGCCTGCTCGTTCAGGTTGAGTACATTGTTCCTTACTTTATAATTTTTTAAGGCATTCATCCGCTCGTCGAGCGCGTTGCGCTTCTGCTCCACCATGTCTTTGAAAAAAACCAACGAGCGGCGGCTGTTCTCGAGTTGCCGCTGCTCGTACACCTCCCGGAATTGGGCAAAAAGTGTATTGACCACGAAAGCAGTCAGCCGCGGGTCTTCTCCCTCGTACCTCGCCTCCAGGTAATCGCTCAATGACACCCGCTCGACGGCAAGGTTGTCCAGCAACGACTTAGGGTCGTAGTACATATCATTGATCATACCGTTTACCGAGTTCAACCGCGCCTGGTACAGCTTGTCGGTGGTACCTGCGGCCAGGGAATCGGTCGTCTTACGGAGGAAAGAAGCGATTTTCTGCCGGGTGGGGCCATCGAGCTGCTGAAGCTCTCCGGCTGGCTTCTTGAACATAGAATCCTGAGGAACGGTGAGGTCATGGTACAGCAACGCCCTGGAAACCCGATCCAAGACGGGCTTCATCGTCATCAACTGAATTAGGTTGTCGAAGCTGCGTTCCATCTCTCCGCCCTGCACCGGTTGACTGCTGGCGATCAGTTCACTGGCTTTGTCCACGATGCCCGTGGCCACCCGACCCCGCGATACGTAGGTATCCGCCAGCCGGTTGGTGAGCAGGTAGCACACGACCATCGCGACTAGCGGAACGACGAACAGCAAAGCGGCTCTTTTTCCCAGAAATTTTAAAAAATACGTTAGTTCACTCATCGAATATCCTCCAATCGCTTGCCCAAATACTCTTCCAACTTGCTCTTGGCCACTAAAATTTCCACTTCTGAGCTGATCTTGCTCTGTTGCCGAATCGACATATCCAGTAACGAACGATTGTAGGTCTCGAATGTGGTTTCACCGCGCTCATAACGGTACTTGGCGTCTTCGGCCAGTGTCTGCGCATCCAGAAGCGAATTGGCCGCCACCCGATACAGGGCTTTGGCTCTCGCGTATTCAAAGTACCTTTGCTTTACCTCGGCATCCAGCCGGAGCAGGTAGGCGTCTTTGTCAAACTCGGCTACTCTCAACTCCTCCCGGGCACGCTTGACCTGCGTGGGCTTGGCCAGGATACTGCCGATATTGACAAAAAAGCCAAACTGATAGCCACTCAACTGATTGGGGTTGATGGCCTGCGAACCACCGGTGGGGGTCAGGAGATAGGAAAAGGAGAAAATATCGAAATAAGAAAGCCGCGCTTGCTTCACCGTACTTTCGGCTATGTCGATTCGGGTGTCGAATGCTTTTCTGGTGGGGTAGTTGGCCCGAGCCGTGGCCAGCAGACGATCCAGGAACTGGTACGAGATTTCCTCCTGAAGATTTACCTCATCCTGCGCCAAAACGGGAAGATTCGCTAATAGCAAAAACAGTGCCACAAAGCTCGGAATTCTATTTTTTAATATGTTGGTCAAACCTGTGTTTTTGTGCTTGAATCGGACAGAGAAAGACAAAACCCGTCGGGTGGTTTTTTGGTGCGCTGTGGCTATAACGATAACATGGATTTCAGTCTTATAACTTTTTATAATCAAATATGGGCCTCAAGGAGATCGTGCTTGGCAACGCTAAATTAAAGAAAATAACGCATCGGATGCTCTTTCCAAAGAATGACCCCCGCCCCCGTGCCTGGGTCAACGTCGTGCTCAATCCCTTTTACCATAGCCGGGGGCAGGGGGTGTGTATCCGCCGAACGGTTCGGATGGACGTCGTACCGTTCAACCAACTTGTCATCGGCGAGAAGACCATTATCGAGGATTTTTCAGTGGTAAATAACGGGGTGGGCGATGTGCGAATCGGTCGTGATACCCTGATCGGTTTAAGCAGTGCAATTATCGGTCCGGTTATGATCGGTGATAAGGTTATCTTAGCCCAGCATGTTGTGGTAAGCGGGCTCAACCATGCCTACCAGGATACACGCATAGCGATCAAGGATCAGCCCATAGAGAAAGAAATGATTACGATCGGAGACGGCAGTTGGCTGGGGGCCAACGTCGTGGTTACGGCCGGGGTCACGATCGGCCGGCACTGCGTGGTGGCAGCCGGAAGCGTCGTCACGAAAGACATTCCCGACTACTCAGTTGCCGTGGGCGTCCCGGCCCGCGTCGTAAAAAAATACGATTCGGGCCAGGACGGCTGGGTCAAAGTTTTGTGAATGGGTACTTACACGTTGGTCGACTGGAGTAGGGCCGGAAAGGTCTTGAGCATGATTTTGAAATCCATCCAGAACGAGAAATTTCCCGCGTAGTAGATGTCCATCTCGATGCGCTCCCGCTCCGACATGTCGGCTTCGCCTTTGCCGCGCTTGGTCACCTGCCAGTAGCCTGTAAGACCAGCCGGACCCGCAAAACGAGCGATTTTCTCGTCGGTCGTAAGTTTTTCGGCCTCATAAATGGGCAGCGGCCGGTTACCTACCAACGACATGTCGCCCCGCAAGATGTTGACCAACTGAGGTAGCTCGTCCAGGCTGGAATTTCTCAAAAAGTGCCCTATGCGCGTGATCCTGGGATCGTTCTGGAATTTAACAAAAGCCGCCTGCTGATTTTTTTCAAGCAGGTAGGCCCGTTCACAGATTTCTTTTCCGTCAAAAAACAGTTTCTGCTGGCAGGTGCTCAGGTGGTTTGCCCGGCAACTCGCACAAAGGTCGGTGTTGCCTCCCATAGCCATGATCGGAGCGGGGGCGTGGTTGTACATGTTCTGCGAAGCCATGCTCTTTACCATCCGGTCGGCATCGGTACGCATCGTCCGAAACTTGTAGAGGTCGAATACCTTAAAGCCACTTCCGGCCCGCTTCGACTTGTAAAAAACCGGCCCTTTGGAGTCCAACGTGATGGCGAGGGCCACCAACAAGAAAACAGGAGACAGCAGCAACAAAGCGAAACTGATAAGCACCACATCGCTGATACGCTTCCAAAAGGGCGTCTTGACGCGGCTTCGAACAGAACTCGGCGCGGGCTCGCTGATCGTGTACCACTTCTTCCTGAGAAGAAATTGCAGCCTTTTTACCAGATCGCCTTCCGCAAAATCCTCGTCGAAAATATCGTTGGCCTTTTGTGTGCGTGCGCGCACTATCAATTCGGGCGTGAGCTCCTTGGCCAACATGATTATCGGAATCTGCGCCAGTTTATCATTTGCGCGCACCTTGTCGAGCACAGCCCATCCGTCACGCTCGGTACTGGCCACGATGGCGTCGGCGGGATGTCCCGCTGCCAGTGCCTGCAACAGCTTTTCGCCATCGCCATAGCGTTCAACAGTCAAGGCCTTTCCGAAACGTCTTGATAAAGATGCGTGTTGTCGGGGGCTTTCGCACAGCAGAGCGACCCGACATGGGGCTTGCGCTTGAAAAGTGTTGGGGGAATCTCCGTGGCTCACCCTGGGGGAGCCTGCACCGCTGGATACAGCAATGCCACTGTCCGGCCCGGTAAGGCCGTTTTCATTAAGGACTTCCATTTTAGAAGTATATTTTAGTGTGTGTGCAATCGGGTAGGCCCTCTCTAGAGAGTAGCCTGGTTCAATTGTCAGGGCCGGTTATTTGTCGGCCTCATCTAACTGACGGTAAAATCTTCATTAGGTCACGCGGAACCTTTGTATCTTCTTAAAATTACTTTTATTTTGGCTAGTACTTCGACGGGGTTAAAAGGTTTCTCAATGAAATCTTCGGCCCCTTTATTCAGGCATTCGATCCTTTCGCCGCTTTCACTCTCGGCCGAAAGTATGATTACGGGAATGTCTTTGTAAAAGTTGCTCGACTGTATCGCCTGCAACAACTCGCGACCGTCCAGATTGGGCATCTCAAGATCGGCCAAAATCAGGTCTACCGAATGGCCTGCGTCCAGCCATTCCATACCCTCCATGCCATCGTTCCTGATCACAAGCTCAAATTCATTCTGCAGATGGACGGTCAGAATTTTTTGAATTCCGGGCGCGTCATCCATGATGAGAATCGTGCGCTTTTCGACCTTACGAAACATATTTTACCTAACGTTGATTGAAAACTCGGAACGTCGCCGGTCGCCAGCTGGTGTCTGACTCAGACCCGAAGGCGTTTAAAGGTTTCATGAGGGTGAACTGCTGGCTTCTGAAAAATAGGTAGAAACCGTACGAAGTTAAGCATTAATAACTTACAAAGTAGGATATTGTATATTTAGTTGGGTTTATTGTACGAAAGGTAGAACAAATTTTATATGAATCCATTTCACGTCGACAAAATTCGGAAATTAATTTTTAATTAGCAATCCAACGGCTGATTATCGAAAGAAATTTAGTCCGCAGAAACCTGGTTTTGTTATATTTGTTGGGCAAGATAAGTAATAGTAACCGCAATGAAAGACAGAATGGACATAGACTATACGAGATTTCGACGGCTTTGGTTTTTTACAGTGGCCTTTTTTGTGATGGGCCTCACTTCGGGCTACGGGCAAAAAGTCCCCACACCGAAAGAGCACTTCGGTTTTGCGATCGGCGACGATTATCATCTGGCGACTTATACTCAGACCGAATCATACTTCAAGAAACTCGCGGCCGCCTCACCCCGTGCCAACCTGGTAGACATGGGCCTGACCGAGGAGAAGCGGCATCAGTACATGCTAGTGGTGTCTTCGCCGGAGAATTTGAAAAACCTGGGAAAGTACAAATCAATCTCCCAGCGGCTGGCACGTGCCGAAGGCCTCACCGATGCGCAGGCCCGTGCCTTGGCGAAGGAGGGGAAGGCTGTGGTGTGGATCGACGGAGGGCTGCACGCGACCGAAACCGTAGGCGCGCACCAACTCATCGAGACCGCGTACCAGATCATCAGCCGCCAGGATGCGGAAACCAAACGCATCCTGGACAACGTCATCATCCTGATGGCGCATGCCAATCCCGACGGGCAAGAGCTGGTCAGCGACTGGTACATGCGGGAGAAAAACGATGAGAAGAAGTCGGCGGATTTCCTGCCCAGGCTATACCAGAAGTACATCGGGCACGACAACAACCGCGATTTCTTCATGATGAACATGAGCGAGTCCTGGAACATCGGCCGCCAGCTTTACGTCGAGTGGATTCCGCAAATCGTGTACAACCACCACCAGTCGGGCCCTGCCGGTACAGTGGTGGCCGGCCCGCCCTACCGCGACCCGTTCAACTACGTCTACGATCCGTTGCTGGTCACCAGTCTCGACGCCGTGGGCGCAGCCATGAACTCCCGGCTCAACGTGGAAGGCAAGCCTGGCTACACGCAGCGGGCGGGCTCGGTATACAGTACTTGGTGGAACGGCGGCCTCCGCACTGCGCCGTACTTTCATAACATGATCGGTATCCTGACCGAAATTATTGGCAGCCCTACGCCCGACACCATCCCGCTGGTACCGAAGCGGCTTATTCCCAACGGTTCGCAGACCTTCCCGATCGCGCCCCAAACGTGGCACTTCCGGCAGTCGATCGACTACTCGGTATCGCTTAACTATGCGGTACTTGATCACGCCGTACGGCAGCGGGACGAACTGCTCTTCAATATTTATCGCATGGGTAAAAACGCCATCGAGCGCGGTCAGCGCGACTACTGGGCGCTCTCTCCCGCCAAAATAAAAGCGATCGAAGACCAGTACGAGGCCGCGAAAAAGAAAGATAGCAAAATCAAGCTCACCCCGGCGTTCTACGACTCGGTGATGACCGACCCCGCCCGCCGCGACCCGCGCGGCTATATTTTGCCCGCCGACCAAGCCGACTTTGCCACAGCAGCCAAGTTTGTCAACGCACTCATCAAGTCGGGCGTACAGGTACACAAGGCCACAGCAGATTTTACGGTAGCCGAGCGAAAGTATCCCGAGGGTTCTTATATCGTGAAGGCCGCCCAGGCATTTCGACCGCACGTACTCGATATGTTCGAGCCACAGGACCACCCCAACGATTTCCAGTATCCCGGCGGCCCGCCCGTGCGGCCCTACGACGCGGCGGGCTGGACCCTGGCTTACCAAATGGGCGTTGACTTCGATCGAATGCTGGATGGTTTCGATGGTCCTTTCCGGGCGATCCCCTACGGCGAGCTTCAGTACCCCATGGGCGACCTGAAGATCGTAGCTCCGCTGGCGGGCTATGTCCTGAGTCCCAAAGCCAACGATTCCTTTACTGCCGTCAACGACCTTCTGAAAGCTGGTGTCGATGTGTTTCGTACCACCGGGGCGTCCGAGCTGGCGGCGGGTACCTTCTTCGTACCCGAGGGCGAGCAGGCCAAAGCCATGCTGGGTAAGCTGTCCAATACATTAGGTATCGATGTGCGGGGCGTGAAACAGCGGCCTGTCACGGCTATGAGCAAAGTAGCGCCGCTGCGCGTAGGCTTGTGGGACGCCTACGGCGGTTCCATGCCTTCGGGCTGGGTGCGCTGGCTGAGTGAGCAGTTTCATTTTCCGGTCGAAGTGGTGTACGCCCCTACCATCGACGCCGGCGATTTGCGCAAGAAGTACGACGTGTTGCTGTTTGTCACCAGTGCCATTCCAGCCCCGCCCGGCGGCGAAACCGGCCGTTATAGCAGTCGCAAGGAACCCGATCCTAAAAATATTCCCAAAGAATACCGCACACAGTTAGGGAAGCTGTCCATCGATACATCGGTGGTGGCGTTGAGAGAATTTCTGGAAGCGGGCGGTACTGTACTCACCATTGGCAGCAGTACCAACCTGGCCTACCACCTAAAGCTTCCCGTGCGGAACAAGTTGATCGAGACAGGCCCCGATGGTAAGGAAACCCGCCTACCGAGCGAAAAGTACTATATTCCCGGCAGTATTTTGCGCGTCAGCGTGGACTCCACGCGGGCCATCAGCTGGGGAATGCCCGCCAAGGCCGACGTCTATTTCGAGAATAGTCCGGTATTCGACATCGCCCCCGATGCCCTGGCCAACGGCACTATCAAACCAATCCTTTGGTTCGATAGTGCTACATCGCTCCGCAGCGGCTGGGCCTGGGGCCAAAGCTACCTGCAGGGCGGCGTGACGGGTTTCGAGGCCAAGGTAGGGGCGGGTAAGCTCTACGCCTTCGGTCCCGAGATCACCTTCCGCGCCCAGTCGCACGGGACGTTAAAGCTGGTTTTCAACGCGTTGTATTCGACCGGTAGTGTGGCGGTGGGAGCCGGAACCGATTGACCGCAAGCGCCGACTGCCGACAAGTGACTTCGACCCTGCATCCCACCTTATGAACTCTCAAATCAATCAGGCCTTTCCAGGTACTTTCAACGCCATCGACCAGGCGACGAGGCGCAAGGGCTTCACCATGCCTTCGGACCCGTTGGCCTGCTCCTTGCTCAGGACATTAGCCGCCAGTAAGCCGGGCGGACGGTTTTTGGAACTGGGTACCGGTACCGGATTGGCAACGGCCTGGATACTCGATGGCATGGATGAGCGTTCGACGCTCGTATCGGTGGATCATGATCCGGAGTTGCTTTCCACTGCTCGAACCTTTCTCGGTGAAGATTCTCGCTTATTGCTGGTAGAGGCCGATGGGGAACACTGGGTCAGGGAAAATGAAGGCCAGAAATTCGATTACATCTTCGCCGATACCTGGCATGGCAAGTACCTGCTGCTGGATGAAGTGCTCACCATGCTCGATCGGGGCGGAATCTACATAGTGGACGATATGCTACCCCAACCCAACTGGCCCGACGGGCACGCCGACAAAGCCGAAGCATTGGTGGAGACACTGGAGCAGCGTGCCGACCTTTTCCTGACCAAACAGGAATGGGCAACGGGTATCGTGGTGGGGGTAAAAAAATAAACAATCCATTACTCTATTTTTCTGCCTCCCACGCCGAAAAGGCAAATCCTGATAGCGCATGTATTACTTACATGCAAAAGCCTTTTACAACTATTTATTTGTTTTGTAAACGCTTGATCACAAAATAAAATCTATTTAGAAAGTTTTAGCGTCTGATTTAATATTGTTTAAGTAAAATTGAACAATATTTATTGTATGCAGTACTGGAATTCACCCTCTTTCAGTGTAACTTTGGTAAAAGCTCACCGGAAAAGTACAATAGTCCGCTCTTTCGGCTGCACCAGCCGTACAAAATGAATGAATGACAACATTTTGTGGCCTTTCGAAAGTCCTGAACACACCACTTCCTTTTCCATTCAGGCCCAAAACCCTCATAAAAAAATAAAAAAGTAAGAACGATGTCTATAAAAACGGTGGTTATTAAAAAAACCTCGGCGGGGCTACCTAAGTGGATGCTTTTGGTAGACCCCCAGCATGAAAGCGGGACCGCACTAATCCTGAAAGGGCACTATCCTCAGTACATCTACGAGATCGTACCACCCAACGACGACCCCGATTGCTACAAGGTCAGCTACTATGGTCGTATGCATCACATCATGCTCCGCAAGAGTATAGAATCGGACGCTGCGGCAGCCGATCGTTACCTGCTCGAGATGCTGGCCTGGTATGCCGGCTGTGGTGTGCGGCCCACGCTGCAGCAGATTCACTCGGGACGGCTCGCCCGCAAGAGTCAGGAAGCACAGCAGTAAGCCCGAGCCAGTATCTATTCGACTTCGATTTTTATCCCCATCATGCGCATCAACTCGCTGGCATTGAAGCTCTGGCAGATGCCCTCGTGGAGTTTATAATCAAAGTGCAGGCGTCCGTCCTGCATGTCCGACCGGAAGTGAAAATTGTCGACGTAAGGCTTCGCCGCGCCCCATTGGCCGAGTTCGAGGTCGTGGGTGGATACCATGCCGGAGGCAGGCTGCGGATGCAGCTGCCGGATGAGCGCCTCCGCTCCCCGGTGCCGATCGGCGGAGTTGGTACCTTTCAAAATTTCATCCAGAAGATAAAAGACAGGTAGCACGGGTGTTGCAGTCGCTGCCAATTCCAATAGCTGCCGGAGCCGCTTCAGTTCGGCGTAGAAAGAAGAGGTGTTTTCTTCGAGCGAATCCTGTGTTCTCATGCTGCTAAACACCTGAACCGGAGCGCAGACGAGCCGCTTCGCGCAGACGACCGACCCCATTTGGGCCAGTACCAGATTGAGCCCTACCGTGCGTAGAAAAGTACTTTTGCCCGACATATTGGAACCCGTCACAAGCATGGTCTGCCCCGTGCCCGTCAGCGAAAAATTATTGCTAACCCGCTGACCTGCCGGAATCAATGGGTGCCCGAGCGCCTCCGCCTCGACGTGAACGCCTTCATCCCATAGGGTCTGAGGCACAGCGTAGTCGGGTTGCGCGAAGGCAAAACCCGCCAGGCTATTAATCGCCTCCATGTCGGCCAAGGCATCCAGCCAGGCGGCAAGATCATTGCCATGCGCCTTTTTCCATTTTTCGAGCGCCGCCAGGCAGTGCAGGTCCCACAGGAGCGGAATGCCCACCAGAAATACGAAAAACGGATGCAAACGATAATCGAGCCGGGCAAACCAAGCCCCCAGCCCATGCAAGCGATCGGGCGCCGAACCGATAGGCCCGGCGCGCATCTGCCACCAGCGCGTAACGAAGGGCGCGCCACCTGCCGCGCGCAGAAGCTCGGCGTAAGCGCGCAACGTATGCCCCAGAGCGGTAGTTCGTTCCGTGAGCGCCTTCACACTGGCGTTATAGCTTTTGAGGATGAGCGCCTGCGCTACCAAACTTACCCAAAAAGGCCAGGCGGGCAGCATATCGAACCCCGCCAGTACGGCCAGTGCGATTGTCAGGATGGGTAGCCAACGCCAACGGAGTGATTTCTGCAGTGGCTCATCCATCGTTTCATTCGCCCAGCTCCGCAGCGCGCCCACTTGCTGGCCCGCGTGCTCGTGCAGTAGCGCGGTGGCTTCCCACGATTGCCGCCACTCGGCTTGCGAGCGTAGCTCGGCAACGGTTTCCTGCCTGAGCAGTACTTCGTCCAGCGCGGCGGGTTGCCGGAGCCAGGCGGCCAGGCGGCGGCTGCCTTCATCGGTGCGGGTGCGGTTGAGTAGTTGGTAAAGCGAGTGCTTCCCGAAGATGTCGAGATCGGTAGAATAAGCGTGCGCCGGGTCGCGGAAGTGGTCGCCCGCGTCGGGGCGGATGAATTTGAGGTCGAGGCGGGACAACTCGTCCTGATTGATCGTTTGCAAATTGCGCAGAAAATCACGTTCACGCCTGGCTGCGCTTTGTCGTTTCATGAAAAACATGAAGGCCAGGCCGCCCAGTAGACCCAATACGCCCCAAAGCGAATTGCCGAACGTACTCCACAAGTACATCGAAACGACCAGCGCCGCAAATGAAGCCAGACGGCCGGCTCCCAGCGCGTCGAAGCGCCACTGTGCTTTCTCTTCCCGCGCGGCGGCGTCATCCAAAACTGATTTGAAATAACCCGCCGGAGAAGAGGTGTCGGCTGGGGGAGTTACCGGAATTGCATTATCCACTGTCAACTATCCATTAATTAAGATGCTTCCACGGTATCGAATTGCAACTTGACCAGGTTGGCGTACAAGCCGTTGTCGAGCAGCGAGAGTTGCTCGTGTGAGCCGGATTCCACGATTTGGCCTTCACGGATGACGTAGATCGTGTCCACTTTGCGGATCGTCGCCAGGCGGTGCGCGATCACGATCGTCGTGCGGTTTTTCATCAGTTCATCCAGCGCCGACTGCACCAGCATTTCCGACTCGGCGTCGAGCGAACTGGTCGCCTCGTCCAGAATCAGAATCTTAGGGTCTTTCAGGATGGCCCGCGCAATGGCGACGCGCTGTCGCTGTCCGCCCGAAAGCTTCACGCCGCGTTCACCAACCACCGTCTCGAAACCCTCAGGAAACGAGTCTATGAACTGCAGGGCGTTGGCCTTGCGTGCCGCTTCCCTGATCTCGGCCTCGCTGGCGTCGGGCTGCCCGTAGGCGATATTCTCCCGGATCGAGCCGCCGAAGAGCATGACCTCCTGCGGTACTACGGCGATCATGCTTCGCAAACCACTCAATGGATAGGCGGCCAGGTCGACGCCATCGACGGTAATACTACCGCTCAGCGGATCGTAGAAGCGCATGAGTAGCTGCACGATCGTGGACTTGCCTGCGCCGCTATAGCCCACGAGCGCAATCTTCTCGCCGGCCGCTACCTCGAACGAGATACCTTTGAGTACTTCCACATCCGCCCGCGACGGGTAGGAGAATTCCACATTTTTGTAAGAAATCTGACCGTCGAGCATCGGCATCGGTTCCGGCTCGCTTTGCAGGTCGATCTCGGAGGGTTCGTCCATGATCTCGACCAGCCGCTCCGAAGCGCCGATGGTTTTGTTGATCTGCGCGTACATATCGCCCAGTCCACCCATTGCCCCCCCGATGAAGGTGGTATATAGCACAAAAGTGAAAAGGTCGGCGATGCTCAGCTCGCCCGCCTGCACGAGGTTGGCCCCGTACCAGATCACGCCCACGATACCCCCAAAGAGCGCGGCAATGATAAAGGACACAAAACCGCCCCGGAAGGTCGCGGCCTTGAGCGCATTGCTCACTACTTTTTCCAAGGCACTCTGGTAGCGGCTCACTTCCAGCCGTTCGTTGGTAAACGCCTTCACGACGTTGACCGATTGCAACGTCTCTTCCGCGATGACGTTGGCAGCAGCAAGTTCGTCCTGCGCTTTCTTGGAAAGTTTGCGAATATATTTACCAAAAAACATCGCCGCCACGACCATCACCGGAAAAGTCGCCAGCATAAAGAGCGTGAGTTTCCAGGAGGTGAGCGAGATGAGGATCACGCCCACGACGAGCGTGGCGATCTGCCGGAAAAATTCGGCGATCGTGAAGGAAAGCACGTCCTGCAACTGCGTGACGTCGGAGGTGATGCGGCTCGTCAGTTCGCCGACGCGCCGCTTTTCCAGAATCGTGATCGGCAGCGTGATGATCTTGCCGTACACATCGCGGCGCACGTCGGCCATTGCCCACTCGCTCACGCGTGAGAACAGGTAGATCCTGAGAAAGGAGAAAACTGCCTGACAGACCAGAATCACGACCAGTACGCCCGTAATCTGATTGATTGTGTAGGCCGACTTGCCCTCGATCACTTCGATAATACTCCCCACCAACTTGGGAAACGCCAACGAAGTCCCCGTCGACAGGATCAGAAACACGAATCCTACGATGAAGTAATTCTTGTACGGAAACGTGTAGCGGAAAATCTGCAGCGTCTTTTTCAGCCCGCTCCGGCTGATCTTCTTTTTATCTAATTCGGGATCGTCCGAATCGTCGCGGCCGCGTCGGCCCATTCTTCCTTTTGTCATTATTTTAAGTTAATGAGTTCAGGAGTTTACAAACTCTCCTTCTGCCCCTTATATCCCGATTCTTGAAAAATTTGCTGAGCGTTCGGGTTTTTCAGCAGCTCGGGCAGCGTCACGTCGGGCTTTTCGGCGAGGTAGCTACGCACGATGCGCCAGCCCAGCCAGCGGCCGATGCCCCCCGGTACGCCCGGTCCGATTTCGGTTGTGAAAGGCCGCTCACCGATGTACTTCTGCTTCGTTAGCTCTGTGGTTTCGTACAGTAATTTGCCCTCTATAAAAAACGCCCAAATTTGGGTTTGGCTGTTGTAGGTCCGGCTAAGGTCGCGCTCGCCGAAATCAAGAATCAGACTATCGGGCGTTTGGGGCAGGGTATGTTTCACAAATTCGAAGGCTTTGCCGTAGCCTACCATGTCGCTCAGCAACGTTTTATCCCTGGGATCGATTCTGACGTATTGGTCGGACATGATGAAAAGTATCGACGGCACGAGGTAAGCCTGCTGGTAGCGCGACAGTTGGTAGTCGTACACATTGGGCCGGTACCTGGCCCGCGGGCCGCCGAAATAGTCGAGACCGATCACGATCAAGCTATCCGAAACGTACAGGTCGTTGCCCAGGAAACCCGTCACGATCGTCGCCACGCGCGGCGGCTGGAAATCGGGGTAGTAGTACTTGATGCGCCTGAA
The DNA here is from genome assembly GCA_963803495.1 of uncultured Cytophagales bacterium. GTDB lineage: Bacteria > Bacteroidota > Bacteroidia > Cytophagales > Spirosomataceae > Persicitalea. Next base: position 2,342,673 of record CAWDMP010000002.1, on the reverse strand, counting down.
AGCTTCCGTCAACGGCTCCGGAGTACCTTGTCCTTTGATCCTCAAACAGCGAATCGACCTGCTGTTGAAAACCGCGTAAAGCTTCGTTCTGAATGCTACGAAAGAGTAACGGTGCCACCACCGAATCGCTTGGCGGCGAATTCGTAGGATCGACGTCCGAAAAGTAGACGCGCGAAAGGAACGGATGCCTTCTCCAAGAACTGCCGCACCTCGGCTTCGGACCGGCAAGCGAAAAGCGAATCGCTTAAAGACTCGATCCTCACCTCAACCTCGATACCGTCGACGTTTGGGGCGTCGTCGTTACTATCCTTACATCCCGCCAAGACGGCCACGGTACCAAGAAATACAAAAAGACGCTTTAAACGCATAGTGAACGCATCGGGGAAAGTAGCCGGAAAAACATGCAAAAGTAGTCAAAAAGTTGCAGCCCGCCGGGCCGGCATAAAAGCATTCGGCCTTATATTGGCGACTGCAAATCTTTGAGAACCAAACGTTTTGTTTAACCTATTATGAACAGAGAAATAAAAAAAACGGTGAGCATCGTAGGTTGCGGATGGCTGGGGCTACCTCTTGCCCAGCGTCTGCTGGCGGCGGACTGTACGCGTGAAAGGTACCACCACCACCCCCGGTAAGCTCGGTACTTTGTCGCAGAAGGGCATAGCTGCTTACCTGGCCGCACTCGATCCCGCCCCTACGGGCGCGCATTGGACCGAAATATTGAACGCGGATTGTCTTGTTGTAGACATCCCGCCCCGGCTTTCGCGGCAGGGAGGGGAATTTCATCCGCAACAGATTCGCCACTTGATCGAACTGCTGGAACGCAGCACCATAGCCGAAATTATCTACGTGAGTTCTACTTCGGTATACCCCGAATTGAGCCGTTCTGTAACCGAGGCAGATGTTCAGGTACCCGCCGGATCGGGCGCACCGCCTCTGGTATCGGCTGAGCTAATGATGGCCTCCCTGCGCCGTCCGGGCCGTAGCGTAGCCATATTACGTTGTGGTGGTCTGATGGGCTACGACCGGATTCCGGGCAAGTACGTGCGGGGAAAGCAGGATATCACGACCGGTGAGGTACCCGTCAACTACCTGCACCGCGACGATGCGGTAGAAATCATCGCGACGGTTTTGGGTGGTACTGTACCAAACGAAACTTACAATGTGGTGGCTCCGCTGCATCCGCCGCGCCGGGAGGTGTACTTATGGTCCTGCTTACAGTTCGGCTGGGAAGTACCCACCTTCAAGCAGCCATCCGTCGACCGAGCCGTTCAAATTGGTACTGACGAATAAGCTTGTGGAGGCTATCGACTACAAATTTAAATACCCTGATCCGCTCGATTTCCACTATCTGCCTGAATAACTGGTAGTAAGGGTGAAATAGCAGGGAAGTATTATTTTATTTTGTTTAAGCAAATACGTAAGTTTGTTAAACAAGACTCAGCGTTGGTACGATATTGCTCTAACACAGTATTGTACCGAAGCGATGGGTTATTGGTATAGTTTCGAAAAAAAAGTAGGATAGTTAATATTATACTGTTCTATTTTTTCGTACTTTTAGGGGTCGATTATACTCAACGTAAAGAATCAACCTGTTTAAAGAATAGTCGACCTTGTTTAAACAAAGTAAAGATTACCTAAACAACATTTCCTATGACGGCTCTGGAATTCACTTATAACCTCGATCAGGTTTCAAAGACGCTCCGGCCTTTCGCCATGCGCCTGACGCGCGATTCGGAAGATGCGAACGATCTACTGCAGGACACCATGCTAAAGGCATTCACCAATCGTGACAAATACACGGATGGGACCAACCTGAAAGCGTGGCTGTACACGATCATGAAGAACACCTTCATCACCAATTACCAGCGGATGATGCGTAAAAATACCTTCATCGACACGACCGACAACCTGCATTACATCAACTCTTCGGGCAGCATAATAAACAATGGTGCCTACTCGAATTTTGCAATGGACGACATCACGGGGGCCATCGAGTCGTTGGATGCTGCCTACAAGGTACCCTTCATGATGCATTTTCGGGGCTTCAAGTACCACGAAATCGCCGCTCGGCTTGAAATTCCGATCGGCACGGTCAAGAACCGCATCCACATCGCCCGCAAGGAGTTGAAGCGCATGTTGCGCGTGTACTCACGGCTGGACTGATCATTTGGGAATGAGTGAACTAGTAAACGTCGGACGGGATCACCCCGCGATAGTGCTTCCGCATGTTTCTGCAATCAATTCTTACACTCATTTATATATTTGATACACAAAGTCAGATCTAACCCGTCTGACTTTTTTATTTTGTCGGAACGGCCTATTCTTGTCTTCTTTGCTATTCGATAAACCTTTCTGTGTAGAAAGACATTGTCCGTCAGGGTTAAACCCTTATTCAGACATTCACTAATTCACATTCACTCATTCAAAATTGAAAAGAGTCATCGTCATTGGGTCTGGATTCGCGGGCTTGGCCGCCGCTACCCAACTGGCCGATCAGGGCTACGACGTCACGGTGCTGGAAAAGAACGCCACGCCCGGGGGGCGGGCGCGGGTATTCGAGGCCGAAGGGTTTACTTTCGACATGGGCCCAAGCTGGTACTGGATGCCCGACGTATTCGAGAACTACTTCGCCCGCTTTGGCAAAACACCCGCCGATTACTATGAACTCGTCCGGCTCGATCCCTCCTATAAGGTCATTTTTGGTCCTACCGAGGAAATGAACCTGCCCGCTGATATGGAAGGTTTACGGGCTTTGTTCGAATCAGTCGAACCAGGCAGTGCGGCGCGGCTCGACGAGTTTTTGCGCCAGGCAGCCTATAAATACGAAGTCGGGATCAACAAGTTCGTGTGGAAGCCCAGCCGTCGGGTGACGGAATTCCTGAGTTTGAAGCTACTCTACGACGTCACGCGGCTGGATGTGTTTCAATCCTTCTCCTCCCATGTCCGCAAGTTTTTTCAGGACCCGCGCTTACTGCAACTCGTAGAATTCCCCATTCTCTTCCTGGGCGCTACCGCCGAGAAGACGCCGGCCATGTACAGCCTGATGAACTACGCCGAGATGACGCTGGGGACCTGGTACCCCATGGGAGGAATGCACCAAATCGTGCGGGGCATGGTGACTTTGGCCGAAGAAAAGGGGGTAAAATTTCTATTCAACCAAAACGTTCGGCGCATCGAGGTAAAAGCAGGACAGGTCACGCAAATACGCACTGAGGAAGCCACCTTCGAGGGCGACATCGTGGTGGCCGGGGCCGATTATCACCACGTTGACAGCCAACTGCTGGCCGAGCCCTACCGGAATTATAGTGAAGACTACTGGAACAAGCGCGTGATGGCTCCATCGTCGCTTCTATATTACCTTGGCGTGAACAAGCGAGTACCAAAGCTAGAACACCACAATTTGTTTTTCGATGAGGACTTTTCGCTGCACGCCGAGGAGATCTACGAAGATCCCAAGTGGCCGTCTAAGCCGCTGTTTTACGTATCGGCACCATCTAAAACCGACCGTAGCGTAGCTCCGGAAGGCAGTGAAAATATGTTCGTGCTCATTCCCGTGGCGCCCGGCCTGACCGACGATACTGCCGACGTACGTGAGAAGTACTACAATATGGTGATGGAGCGGCTCGAAGCCTACGTAGGGGAGCCCATCCGCTCCAACGTGATGTACCGCCGCGACTACGCCCACGCCGACTTCATCGACGACTACAACGCCTTTAAGGGTAACGCTTACGGACTTGCCAACACCCTGAAGCAGACCGCTATTCTGAAACCCGGCTTAAAAAGCAAAAAAGTGCGCAACCTGTACTACACCGGACAACTTACCGTCCCCGGCCCCGGCGTGCCGCCCTCGCTCATCTCTGGCCTTGTAGTAGCCGACGAAGTAGCCAAAGATTTTCCGGTGTAATGTGGTACGGCCGGGCCAGCGTTCTGGTGGACCGCCCGTCTTGCGAAAGCAAAAGCAGGTGGCATATAGCACCCCACTTCCAACAAAGCCCAAAAAATCAGGTTATATTCACGCAAAAATAAAGAAAAATACAAAAGGCAAAATCCATGCTGGAACTATTCAACCGGACATCGCTGCTGTGTAGCAAGGTCATCACCGAGCAATACAGCACCTCCTTCACGCTGGGCATCCGTACCCTCGACCGGAAGTTCCACCTGCCCATCTACGCCATTTACGGCTTCGTGCGCTTCGCCGATGAAATCGTAGACACCTTCCACGATTTTGACAAAAAAGACCTGCTCGACCGTTTCCGTCGCGAAGCCTACCAGGCCATCGAAGAGAAAATTAGCCTCAATCCCGTTCTGCATTCGTTTCAGTTGGTGGTCAACGAGTACCACATCGAGCGTGAGCTCATCGAAGCCTTCCTGCACAGCATGGAAATGGACCTCTATGAACACGAGTACACGCCCGACGGCTACCAAGAATACATTTACGGCTCAGCCGAAGTAGTGGGTCTGATGTGCCTGCGCATATTCTGCGAGGGCGACCAGGCCCAATACGACCGCCTCCGCGAGGGCGCGCGCCGCCTCGGGGCCGCCTTCCAGAAAGTCAACTTCCTCCGCGACCTCAAGAGCGACTTCCAGGACCGGGGCCGCGTGTACTTCCCCGGCGTCGACTTCAAAGCCTTCGACCCGGCAGCCAAGGAAAAAATCGAAGCTGACATTCAGGCTGATTTCGACGCTGCTTACGTAGCCATCCTACAACTCCCCAAAGGCGCGCGGCAGGGCGTGTACCTGGCCTACGTCTACTATTGTACGCTTTTCAACAAAATCAAGCGACTCCCCGCCGCCCGCATCCAGGAAGAGCGCATCAGGGTACCCGATAGCCGAAAACTGGCGCTGCTGGCCAAGACGTACGTGAAATTTCGGATGGGGGCGTTGGTAGGGTAGGAATTGGTGAAGCAGGGAGGGCTTATAAGTTTTACTTTCGAGGAATATGAGTTAAATTAGCAACGTTGCCGATTCGACTAATTTCTACCTTCGCTCCCCACGCCATCAACAGCTTACGCTCCATGAGATCAATCCTGACGGCATTCCTTTTAGCAACTTACAGCTTCACCTACGCCCAAAACGCCAAGACCCTTTACGCCACCCACTGCGCGGGTTGCCACGGGGCCAACTTGCAGGGCGCGACCTCCGGGCCAGCTTTGTTAAAGGATTCCTGGAAAAACACCGCCGAGAAGGTACCCATTGCCCACGCCATCCGCAAGGGCGTACCCAGTACTACGATGGTGGCCTGGGAAAACACGCTGAGTAGTCAGGAAATCGACGCGCTGACCGGTTTTATCGTAGCTGCCCAGGATACCAAACCGGAGACAGGCATCGACTCGGCGACCGTTTTCAAAAAAACGCAAGCCTACAACCTCAAAATCGAAAAACTCGTCGCCAGCGGTTTGAAAACGCCCTGGGGAATCGAATTTATCAATCAGGATAGCGCCCTCGTGACCGAGAAAACCGGCGGATTGCATTGGCTTGTGCGGGGCAGATTAGTACCTGAGCCGATCACGGGCCTGCCCGTGGCCTACCTCGGTACCAGTACGGCGGGCCTGATGGACATCGCCCTGGACCCCGATTACCGCAAAAATGGCTGGGTGTACCTCGGCCTGAGCAAAAGCAATGGCGACAGTCAGGATAAAAAAGCGCTGGCGCTGACCAAGATCATCCGGGGCAAAGTGCGGGGCAACCGATGGGTGGAAGAGCAGACGCTGTTCGAGGTACCGGATTCGCTGAAAGTGGTGGACGGCAACCGCTGGGGCTGTCGGTTTTTGTTCGATCAAGCCGGGCATCTGCTCTTCACGATTGGCGACATGGGCCGGGCGATGGATTCCCAAGACCCCGGCAAAGCCACCGGTAAGGTATTTCGCATCAATGCCGATGGCAGCATTCCCCAAGATAACCCGTTCTTGAACCAAAAAGGAGCGTTACCTGCCGTGTATTCCGTGGGCAACCGCAACGTGCAGGGCATCGCCCGGCATCCGGTGACGGGCGAAATCTGGATGACCGAACACGGCCCAAAGGGCGGCGACGAACTGAATATCCTGAAAAAAGGGGCCAACTACGGCTGGCCCGTCATCACCTACGGCATCGACTACGACGGGAGCATCGTGTCCGAGATCACCGAAAAAGAAGGCATGGAGCAGCCCATCGTGTACTGGACGCCCTCTATCGCGGTGTCGGCGATTGCCTTTTGCGTGAGTCCACGCTTTCCGGCTTGGGAAAACAACCTGCTGGTGGGTGCGCTGGGCTTTCAGGAATTGCGGCGGCTCGTCATCGTCGACGGGCGGGTACTGGCGCAAGAATTACTTTTCAAAGGCATGGGCCGCGTGCGCGACGTCAAGTTCGGGCCCGACGGGGCCTTGTACGTACTAACCAACAGCCCGGACGAAATCATGCGCATCACGCCCGCCACAGCCCCCAGTAAAACAAGCCCATGAATCCCGCAAAAAAACTCAGCTTCCTGGCTTCCTATTCTGTCGCGCTGGTCATCGTCGGCAGCTACTATGTGGGTGGCGCGTCCTGGACCTTTGCCGGGTTGATTTTTGCCTACCTCGTCATTCCGGTGTTGGACGAACTGCTGGGCCGCGATCCTAACAACGTACTGAAATCCGAGTTTGACCAACTGACAGAAGATCACTACTTCGATGTACTAGTGTATTCGCACGTGTACATTCAGTATGTGCTTTTGGGTTGGGGTTGCTACGTGCTGACCTTCGACGGCCTGACGACCGGGCAGTCCGCCGGGTTGATCGTAAGCCTGGGTGTGTATGCTTCCTCCATCATCAACGTTGCCCACGAACTGGGGCACCGGCCGCAGCCAGCGGCGCAATTCCACGCCCGGCTGGCGCTGCTTTCGGTAAGCTACATGCACTTCGTGATCGAGCACAACCGCGGCCACCACGTCCACGTAGCCACGCCAGCCGACCCGGCGACCTCGCACAAAAACCAGTCGGTGTATGCCTTTTGGCGGCAGTCGGTGATCGGACAGTACCGCAGCGCGTGGCGGCTGGAGGCCAAACGGCTTGAACGCATCGGTTGTCCGCTGTGGAGCTTGGCCAACGAGATGATCCGCTTCGCGATTATGCCGTTGTTGTTGATGGGCATACTCATGGGGCTCTTTTCATGGCTGGCCGGGCAGACAGTCTGGATCGTGCCGATTTACTTCGTGGCCCAAAGCGTCATTGCCTTCCTGACGCTGGAATGCGTCAACTACATCGAGCATTACGGCATCGTGCGCCGCGAAACGGCACCGGGACGCTACGAACGGGTCAATCCACTGCACTCCTGGAATGCCAACCAAATCCTGAGCAACCTCGTCCTTTTCCAACTCCAGCGCCACTCCGACCACCACGCCTTCGCCGCGCGGCCCTATCAGGTACTTCGCCACTTCGACGAAAGCCCGCAAATGCCTTACGGCTATCCGATGATGATCCTGATGTCGCTGCTGCCGCCTTTGTGGTTTTCGGTGATGAACCCCCGGCTCGAAACCTGGCAGCAACACGCCTACGACGCCGAGCGCATCGGCGCGGTAGTGCGGCAGTTTGCCTGATGCAGCCAAAACCACCGATTTTTTGGAGATAAGAAGGAATGAGTCAAGGGAGCGGAAGATAATTTTCTTATTTTTGGAAATTGAAGTGGTAAGCGAAACCACTACGTCTTTTTTGTAAAAGAGAATTTTGCCAGAATCGAAATATCAACCAAAACCAGCCATGAACCGAAGAGACTTTATGCAATTGACCGGAATGAGCGCGGGCGCTTTGATGCTACCGACCATTCCGGTACTGGGCCGAAACGTGGCCCCCGAAGCGTTGCTTGAAAACGCGATGGATGTCGCCGTCAAGAAGCGCCTAGCCGACGCCGCCCTCAACGCCGCCACTGCCAAGGGCGCGACCTACGCCGACATCCGCATTGGCAGGTACCTGAATCAGTACGTCGTAACGCGCGAGGACAAGGTACAGAATCTGGTCAACACCGAGTCGTACGGCGTGGGCGTGCGGGTGATTGCCGATGGCTGCTGGGGCTTTGCCGCCGTGGTGGACGCCAAGAGCGAGTCCCAAACCGCGCAAGCTGCCGAAGAAGCCGTCGCCATTGCAAAGGCCAACGCTAAATTAATGAAGGAACCTGTGCAACTCGCCCCGCAAACGGGCTTTGGCGAGGTAAGCTGGAAGGCCCCGATCAAGAAAAACGCCTTCGAGGTACCGATCAAAGAGAAAGTAGATTTGCTGCTGAGCGTCAACGACGCGGCGATGAAGAACGGTGCCAACTACGTCAATTCCGTCATGTTCCAGGTAAACGAGCAGAAGTACTTTGCCAGTACCGACGGCTCCTACATCGATCAGGACATCCACCGCATCTGGCCGATTTTCAACGTCACGGCCATCGACCCCACGAGCGGCAAGTTCGAGACGCGGCAGTCGCTGAGCGCGCCGATGGGCATGGGCTATGACTACCTGCAGGCCAACCCGACCGACAGCATCAAGGGCATCACGACCCGCTACAACAAAGGCTACGATATGTTGAACGACGCCGTGGCGGCGGCACAGCAGGCCAAAGAAAAACTCACCGCCAAGTCGGTCGTGGCCGGAAAGTACGATCTGGTACTCGACCCTTCGCACCTGTGGCTGACCATTCACGAGTCCGTCGGCCACCCGCTCGAACTCGACCGGGTGCTGGGCTACGAAGCCAACTACGCCGGTACGTCATTCGCCACGCTGGACAAGTGGAAAGCGGGCGACTTCAAGTACGGCAGCCCGGAAGTGACACTTTTTGCCGACAAGACGCAGGTCGGCTCGCTGGGTGCGGTCGGCTGGGACGACGAAGGCGTCGATACGCAGAAGTGGGATTTGGTGAAGGATGGTGTGCTGGTCAACTACCAGGCCATCCGCGATCAGGCGCATATCATCGGCGAGGAACGTTCGCAGGGTTGCTGCTACGCCGATAGCTGGAGTTCGGTGCAGTTCCAGCGCATGGCCAACGTGTCGCTCGCGCCAGGCAAGACGCCGCTCTCGGTCGAGGAGATGATCAAGGACGTCGAAAAGGGCATTTACATTATCGGCGATGGCTCGTTTTCTATCGATCAGCAGCGCTACAACTTCCAGTTTGGCGGTCAGCTCTACTACGAAATCAAAGACGGCAAAATCGCCGGAATGCTGAAAGACGTGTCGTACCAGTCGAACACGCAGGAGTTCTGGAATTCCTGCACCAAAACTTGCGATGAGCGCGACTACCGCCTCGGCGGCTCATTCTTCGACGGCAAGGGCCAACCCAGCCAATCGAGCGCCGTCTCGCACGGCAGTTCGACCACGCGCTTCGATGGCGTAAACGTGATCAATACCGCAAGAAAGATTTAGGTATTAGGTTGTTAGGTATTAGGTGTTAGCGGGGCGCCCCGAGGCGTTCTCTTGCTTGCGAATCACGCAGCAACCTCAGAAGTAACACTTCAATTTTAGTAACCTGACACCTAATAACCTAATGCCTAACAACCCATAAACTAACAACCCAATGCCTACCATATTAACCGAAGCAGAGGCCAAAGCTATTCTGCAAAAAGTCCTCGCTTTCTCCAAAGCCGACGAATGCGAGGCAAACATTTTGGGCGAGCAGCGCGGCAATATCCGCTACGCCCGCAACGAGGTGTCCACGAGTGGCGGACTAATCAACCAGAATCTGGGGGTACAGTCATCTTTTGGAAAGAAAGTGGGAACCGCCACCGTCGATGAATTCGACGATGCATCCCTGGAAAAGTGCGTCCGTCGTTCGGAAGAGCTGGCGCAGTTGGCTCCCGAAAATCCCGAGTACGTGGGTGTACTGGAACCGCAGACTTACATGAAGTCCAATGGCTTCTTCGACTCGACTGCCAATGTGAATCCCGACAAGCGGGCCGATGCCGTGGCGAAGAGCTTAAAGCAAACGCGTGACAAAAACTTGGTCGGCGCGGGTTTTCTGGACGACGTGCGCGGCTATTCGGCGATGATGAATTCCAAGGGGCTTTTTGCTTACCATCCCAGCACCAACGTCAATTTCTCCCTGACTGTCCGCACGCCCGACGGGCAGGGGTCGGGCTACGTCATTCGCGGATTTAGTGATTTCGACAAACTCGACACCGCTTCCGCCACCCAAATCGCGGTACAGAAATGCCTCGGCTCGGTGGACGCGCGGGCGTTGGAACCCGGCAAGTACACGGTCATCCTGGAACCCACGGCGGCTTCAGTTTTGCTGGAAAATATTTTCTTCAATCTCGACGCCCGTTCTACCGACGAAGGCCGCTCCTTCCTGAGCAAGCCCGGCGGCAAGAGCAAGCTGGGTGACAAAATCGTGGACGAGCGCGTAACGATCTATTCTGACCCGGCTAATGCCGAACTACCCGCTTCGCCCTGGTCGGGCGACGGGCGGGCGCAGGCCAAGACCAACTGGATCGAGAAAGGCGTAGTGAAAAACCTGGCGTACTCCCGCTTCTGGGCCAACGAAAAAGGCGTGAAAGCGACGCCTTTCCCCAACAACCTCATCATGACGGGCGGCACCTCGTCGCTCGAAGACATGATCAAGAGCACCAAGCGCGGCATTCTGGTCACGAAGCTGTGGTACATCCGCACCGTCGATCCACAAACGCTACTGCTCACTGGCCTGACCCGCGATGGTACCTTTTTCATCGAAGACGGTAAGATCAAGTACCCCGTCAAGAACTTCCGCTTCAACGAAAGCCCTATCATCATGCTCAACAACCTCGAAGCCCTCGGCAAACCCGAGCGTACCGTGAGTACCGAGTCGGACCGCAACTACCTGATCCCGCCGATGAAAATTCGAGAATTTACGTTTACGAGTTTGTCGGATGCGGTGTAACGGTTTGGCTTTGAGAGAAACGTTCTGCTAGTGGGTTAAAAGGGGAACGGTACTCGAAATTTTGTGCGTTATTGATATGTAGACAGGCTTGCAAACCTGAGTTTGTATTGAAAGAATGTAGGCTGAGCGGAGTCGAAGCCGTCCATACAGGCGGGCTTCGACTCCGCTCAGCCTGACATTCGATTTTTTTGAAGATCTATGTAAAAACAATATTCCCTCTGGCTACTGTCAGTGATTGCCCACTCAATCATTTTAATTATGAATCCGCAAAACTCATGATTCAATCCCGCGTAAATGATCTTTTGGAAGCACCTGACGTGCTGCTGGTCATGCAGCGCACACAGGCTATCCTCGACGATGAAGCCGAATGCCGCCGCAGTTTCCGGGAATGGTTGCGAGATGATGTGAAGGCTGAGTTTATCAACGGCGAGGTCGTGATGCACTCGCCCGTCAAGCGGCGGCATCTGGATGCGACCAAGAATCTGCTGAGATGCTTCGCTAAATTTACGTGTAATGCGTCCGATTTGGGAGCGTTGTTGATTCCGAGAAAGCACTCGTGGGCCTGACCCGTAACGATTACGAACCGGACATCTGCTATTGGAACACTGAGGTAGCCGACGCCTTCACGGATGATCAAATGGAGCATCCGGCCCCGGATTTGATCGTGGAGGTACTTTCCAAAAGCACCACGGGCCGCGACCGGGGCGTGAAGTTCGAGGATTACGCCGCTCACGGGGTACGCGAGTACTGGATCATCGACCCGATTCGGAAGGCCGTGGAGCAATACGAACTCGACGAAGGTACGATGGCGTTTGCCAGAGTTGCCGTACTGTACGACGATGTCAACGACACGCTTACTGCTCTGACCGTACCGGGTTTCGAAATTCCTGTCAAGGCTATTTTTGACAAAAAGAATCAACATGGTATCTACAAAAACTAATGACCGCCTATCGCCAACAGAAACCCTTTCGCCTTCACCCGTTTGCAGTACGCTTCCGGCGATTGGGACACCGATCAACGGATGCCTTCCAACATCCTGCATTCGCTGGTGGAGTATACGACGCTGCCCGTGGAGGAGAAGGAAAAAGTGGTGAAGCTGGGGAGTCCCGAAATATTTCAAGAGCCCGTTTTGCTACCTGAGCGGCCATAAGTTGGTGGAGTTTTCATCGGTCGAGCGGGCTTCTTTCAAGCAGTACGTGTCCAATGGAGGGTTTGTGTTCGTGGACGATTGCAACCATGACATCGACGGACTATTCGCCAAGTCCTTCGAGCAGGAAATGAGCCGTACCTTTGGTCCGAAGGCTTTGCAGAAAATACCCAACGATCACGCGATTTATTCCAACTTCTTCAAGTTTGAAGAAGGTCCGCCCACGACTTCCTTCGAATTGAACGGCTGGGGTGACGACCTCGTCCACGACTACCTCAAAGCCGTCATTATCAATGGTCGCATTGGGGTACTGTACAGTAACAAAGACTACGGCTGTGAATGGGATTACGATTTCCGAAACAAACGCTTCCTGGCCGAAGACAACACCAAATTTGGCGTCAACATCATTATGTACGCGCTGACGGCTTTTCAGTGAGGTCTTAGGTTGAGGATTTGTGAAGACTCAAACAATATAGAAGCGATGTTGACCGATACTTTGAAAACTTTATTCAGCCGGGATCTGGCCAGATTGAAATCAGAGATCGAGCTGTATCACAATGAGGAAAAAATCTGGCACGTTGAGAAAAAGTATCGCCAATTCGACAGGAAACCTTTGTCTGCATCTGGTCGGAAATCTAAATACTTATATTGGCGCTCAGTTTGGAGCTTCTGGCTACGTCAGGAATCGAGAGTTTGAATTTTCGGGCAAGAACGTTCCTCGCGCCGAACTACTCAGCGAAATCGAAAAAACCGCCCAAATCGTCGACAATACGCTCGACAAACTCACTGCCAAGCAATTGCAGGAAGAGTGCCCGGTTCAGTTTTTTGACAAGATTATCACGACGGAATATTTCCTAATTCACCTCACCACGCATTTGGCGTACCACCTCGGACAAATAAACTACCACCGAAGGCTATTGGACGAATAAAGCGGCTGAATCGCGCATTTTATTCAATCATTCACTCACTGGTGCGCCAGTCCGATCACTCATTCAAAATTGACTTCCGATTTATCCCACTTCAAAACCCTGGTCGCCAAGATCCCGACGTTGCGGCAGGAGATTGCCAAAGTCATTGTCGGACAGCAGGAAGCCATCGACGAAATTCTGATTACGCTGCTGGCGGGCGGTCACTGCCTGCTTGAAGGCGTACCCGGCCTGGCCAAAACGCTCATGGTGAGTACCCTGGCCCGGACGCTGGACATGAGCTTCAAGCGTGTCCAGTTTACGCCCGATCTTATGCCCGGCGACATCGTGGGTACCGAAATCCTGGAAGAAGACCACGAAACGGGCCGGAAGTTTTTCAAGTTCAACAAAGGACCGCTCTTTGCCAGCGTCGTGCTGGCCGATGAGATCAACCGTACCCCGCCCAAAACCCAGGCCGCGCTACTGGAAGCCATGCAGGAAGGCAAGGTTACCTACGCGGGTACCGACTACGCCCTGCCGCGTCCGTTTCTGATCATCGCCACCCAAAACCCCATCGAACAGGCGGGTACCTACCCGTTGCCCGAGGCGCAACTGGACCGCTTTCTGTTGTACATCAAGCTCGATTATCCTTCGGAACAGGAAGAACTGGACGTACTGAAGAACACTACCGGCACGGCCAGACCCACGCTGCAAACGATCCTGACCGACGCCGACATCCTCGACCTGCAAACGCTAACCCGGCAAGTCCATATCAGCGACGAACTGATCGGGTACATCAACCGCCTCGTCCGGGCGACGCGGCCACCGGATAGCCCCTTGGACTTCGTGCGACAGTGGTGCGACTGGGGCGCGGGACCCCGCGCGGGGCAGGCGCTGGTACTTTGCGCCAAGGCCAACGCCGTGCTCAACGCCCGCTTCGCCGTCGTTCCCGACGACATCAACACGCTGGCTTACCCGATTTTGCGCCACCGCATCGCGCTGAACTTCAGGGCAGAAGCTGAGGGGATTACGCCAGATCGGGTGATTGGTGAATTATTGAAGGGCGTGAAGGTATGAGCAAGACTTGGCGCCGATGTTACAAACCAGTATTCCACATAATGCGCGCAGTCCAGTTGTCCTGAGGCGTGGACAGACGATTAGGCCCCCAGCGATAAAAAGCACCAATTCCTCCGCCGAGATAGAAGAGTTTGGATATCTTGATTCGCACCAGGTTGTCGATGAGCACGCCTGATTCCAAGTACCCTTTCTCGAGCGTTTTCAAGCTAATCCCTTTGTGATTTTCCGGATTGCGCAAACTACCCAGCGCAAACCCCTGCATCACGGATACTTCGGGCCGGAACCAGCTCGACTGCGTCGGAATCAGTCGGCGCTGGAAATTCTGGGTGAAGAATAGGTTGAGGTACTGATCCGAGGCGAATTCGTAGAACCCCATCGTGTTAAAATGATTGGCCGTCCAGATCAGCGGCGTAAGCACGGATACCTTCGCCCCGCGCCCGTTGTACAGATAAGGATAGGGTAGGTCTCCCCACGTTTTGCCCGCGCTGAAATTCAGGTAGGTTTCTCCGAAACGGGTATTCTTGTAGGTGTACTCCACCTTGGCGTTCAGTTTGGTATAATTGAAATCGCCCCGAAAAGCATCCATCAGCCCCTGTGCCAGATGCAGCGAGACAACCGGCGAGGCCACTTTCGACACGATGTCGCCCCGGCCGACCTGGGCGTATTCTTCCCCGTAGGCCCAGCGAAAACCCGCCCCGAACTCCGAAATATGAAAAAATTTATCGCTCATTAATTCTTGTGAACGGTCCATGAACGCGTAGTCGTAGGTCGGAGACCGGCTCTCGTCGACCCACGATAAAAATACGGTACCGTGCTTCACTGGGCGAAAAGAGAATTCACTCTTGTACTGCACCAGCCGGTCGGCCCGCGAGAAGATGAAGTTGCGGATAAGTTCATAGGGAATTTGGGGGGTATTCCACAAAAAGAAATCCACATTACCCGGCTCCGAAACGCTGTTACGGTAGTTGAACGAGAATTTAGTAGTCTGTGCCTTATTGAGCGCCACCGTCGTTCCCAATTCGTGTTTCCACGCTTTGTCTCCAAAGCCGTAGCCAAGCCGCCCCTGCAGGCGGATCACCTTGGAGAAGTTTTTGGACGTGTTGAAATCCAGCATAGGCCGAACCCCCTCGTAGAGGTTGCCGTCCAGCAGCGAAAGCACGTTCCAATCAATATTCTTACCCAACGGAATCACGCCCCCCACCGCCCACTCGGCTATTTTCAGAGACGCCGTCGTGACGAAACGGCGGAAGGGAGAAAGACTGTCATAATGCGCAAACGTGGCTTTCTCCCGCCTCGAAAGGGATTCGGGCCGCCGTTTCTGCCAGTAACTACCGGGCTTGAAAGTAGCGTCAGGCGCAATTTCCAGGGCTTTGGTACCAAACACCAAATTTTCATCTAATTCGTCGATACACGGGGGTTCGATCACCGTCGTGATATGCAGCAGCAGACTGGTTTTGCCGATCTTGAAGTCAGGCAACTGCCAGGCCGATTCCAGCCGGTACGGAAACCAGCCTCTCTCGTAGCGTTCGTACCATTGTTCCAGATAAATTTGCAGCGTGTTTCCCTTTTGCAGACTACTGGCTTCCACGTATTCCAGCGCGTAATCGCCCGAATGCAAGTGCAAAGTACCTTTCAACCCATCGAAAGCCTGCCGGGGCGATGGCTCGAATTCGACGACGAATGTAGTGTCGCCCCCAGCGTGGACGATAGAATCGGCGACGAAGAAGTCGTACAGTCGCAATCCCGCCATGCTCAGTGGATTGACAAACTGGGCCATCTCCTGCACCCGACGGCCCTTGAATGCGATGATGTCGGGGTAGAAACTGAATGGTTGCAGCAGCAGTCCCATCGAAGCCAGCAAAGTGGTGTTCCGGGCGCCGGAAGTACGCGACGCTTCGACGTACTCACGCGAGAGGCCGGGGGCTACGTACGTCCTGCTGACGTAGCTTTCGTTAACAAAAAATTCCCCCTGCGCGAGCCGCGCCTGGTACTTTTGCAGGTACTTCTTTTGGGTCGAATCATCGACTGCACCATCGGCCTTTACCACACTTTTGGTGTAGGCACGGTACTGGAAAGAACGATTTTTTTCGGGGTCGTTGGTAGCTTTCTGCTCGATTGCCCGTCGAATGAGGGCCAAAGCCGGATTACGGTTTCTGATCACCACCTCTTCCAGCAGCTGGCTCTGCGCCCACAACCTGACCGTCCGCGCTTCGTAGGCACGAAGCACTTTACGCTCGTAGCCCAATGAACTGAAAACCAAAGACCGGGAAGTATCGGGAAGCATCAGGGAAAAACACCCGAGTGTATCGGTTTGGGTACCAAGCGGTTTGCCCTGTACGGCCACGAAGACAAAGGGAATGGGTCTTCCCGTCGCGGAGTCGGCTACGGTCCCCCGAACGGGTAAGGTGGTTTGGGCAAAAGTACCTTGTGAAAAAATAACTAACGTGAGGAGAAGAATTGATCGCATCGGCAGGACGGGCTTTGGGGCTGATACGAAAAAAGTGCCGCGAGGGATGCGGATTATGTGTTAGGTTTACGATTCAAGGTACCTTGCCCTACTGCTCATGCCGCATCTCGCCGCCGACCTTATCAAACTCAATAACCTCCAGCTGGCCGGAAAATTGGTTAGCGAGGAGCTTTGGTTGGGCATTCACGGCAGCCGCCGGACGGGCGTGGGCGTGGAGTTTGAGCAGTACCGCCACTACGCGCCCGGCGACGACCCCAAGCGCATCGACTGGAAACTCTACGCGCGCACGGGCAAACATCAGGTGCGCGAGTCGGCTACCGAAAGCAGCCTGCACCTACGTTTTTTGCTGGACCTTTCCGGCTCGATGAACTACGCCGAAGAGGGCATCAGCCGCCTGCACTATGCCCGGATTCTGCTGGCTTCGCTGGCGTACCTGGGCTACCGGCAGGGCGACGCCATGAGTTTGTACGCCTTACAAGAAGGTACCTTACAAACCCTCGCCATGGCGGGCAAGCAGGCGTTTCAAAAGATTTTGTTTGGTTTGGAAAAAGCTGAAGCGCGCGGTGAATGGCGCGGCGATGCGGCCAACTTCCCGGAATTTTACGCCCGCCAGAAAGAAATGCTCGTCTTCGTTTCGGACTTGTGGCAGGTCGGCGACGAATGGCTCGACCTCATCAAAAGCGTCGCCAACCCGCGCCGCGAGGTGGTGATTTTTCAAATTTTGGGCGATCAGGAAATGGATTTCGACCTGAAGGGCTTCTATCGCTTCAAAGACCTCGAAACAGGCCGGGCGATGGAACTGGAAGCCGACGCCGTGCGCGACACCTTCCGTCAAAACGCCACGAAGTACCTGGAAACTCTGGAAGAAGAACTACGCCTACCCGACGTGTACCTTATCCGGGCGCGGCTAAGCGATCCGATCGCGGTAGTCTTGCGAGATTTTCTGGCAAAGCGAAAAGTGTAAGCGTGGAAACTACTCAGGCTTGATTCTGACAATTTTTCCGTCGCGCATCACCACGAGGTCAGTACCTTTCTGCTTTTTGAATTCGATGAGTTTTTCGTAGGCTCTATCGAGACCTCTTAATAGCTTGTCCCGCAATTCTTCTTCATTCTTGTTCGTATTCATACTGATTCTTTCAATTTTCTGAATCTCTCGTCATTTATTACGACAATATCTCCTTTAGTTGATTTTTGCGCAATAAGTTCGCGCCTGCCAACTGAATTATCAAAGATAAATGCTTTGTCCACAATGGGTAGGTACAGATCAAACAAATTCCCAATCCCTCTTGAATAGCGTCGCTCGATTGACCTTTTCGGGCTGGAAGGCGATAGGCCACGCGCTATTTCATCGGCGTTGACAAACTCCTGGCAATCCAGTACTTCGGGAAGTATGGTGAAGGAGGCCGTGGTTTTGCCCGCCCCGTTGCAGCCAGCTATGATATAGAGGTTTTTGTCGGGCATGGATAAAGGTGGCCATCTGCACTTTCACTATCTTCACGATCCCAAAGTAAGCAAAAATTCAGCCGCGCCCACGGACTGGTCCAACATCCATAGTCTAACGTCCAACGTCTGAAACCCCAAATGCAATTCCTTCAACCCGCCCTGCTCTGGGGCGCCCTGGCCGTCACCATCCCCATTGCCCTCCACTTCTGGCACCAGAAAAAGGGGAAGGAAATCGCCTGGGCGGCGACACGTTTTTTGTTCGAGAAAAACCAGCAGTCGCGGCGCGGGCTACGGCTGGACCAACTGCTGCTGCTGGCGTTGCGGTGCCTGGTGCTGCTCACGCTGGCTTTTCTGCTGAGTGAGCCTTTTTTCAAGAACCAAAATTCTGCCGCTACCTTACAAAAGATCCACCTCGTAGATCCTGATGATTTTGTGGTGGACAACTATCGCTTTGAACTGGAACGTGCCCGTGAGCAAGGTGAGGCGATTTACTGGCTATCGTCTGATCCGCGAGTAACGGACGATTTATCGGTACCCGCTGAGCGCACCACGCTGAATTCGGCACTTGTTCAAAATGCGCTCAATCGCCTGGATAAGGATGACGCCGAGGTACATCTGTACCTAAGAAACGCGCGGTCCCCTCATGCGCTCCCGTCCATTCAAACGCCCGCGCGTTTCCAACTTCATGCCGTCGCCGATACGCTTGGGCGCAAGGTAAGAGACTACCGAAGCGTGATCGACAATCAGAAACTCTACGTCGACGCTGATAATCGTCTGCGTATCGCTCGCCACTGACGCGGACGTAACCTTTACCGCGCAACCCGTGGGTCAAGGTACCTTCAAAGCCCAACTCGACTTACAAAACCCGCTCCGAGCGCAAGACCGCCGAAGCCGCGTTGCGGGCTTTTGCGGAAGTATACGATTTGGAACTGGCTGTGGAAGAAGCGGCTAACGCTGAGCGTACGTATGATCTTATTTTTTCCGACAAAATCCCGGCTACCGCGAATCCCGCGACGCTCTACCTTGTGACGGCACAAAACGGACTTTCGGCTTTCCCGAACGTAAGGTACCTGCCCGAGACGCTCACGCCGCAAACTTCACCGCTCGTGGCGAGCGGTCGGCTACCCGAGTGGCTGGGCCAGCGGGTTTTGGATCATTGGGGAATTCAGGGCGATCCGGTGCCGATGAGCCGGACCGAAATGAGCGGTTTGTTTGCAGCAAGCCCACAATCAGACGGCCGCGATACAGCCGCTACGAAACAAATCATTTTTATTCTATTGCTTGTTCTCGTTATTTTGGAGCGAACAATCGCGCTCAGACGCAACGCATGACCGACCCCAAACACCTCATATCATCGGTGCAAACCCAGTTGTTCGCCAATGCCCTTTTACGTTGCGCGCTGCTGGGCGCGGCGGCATTGGTCGTGGCGATGGCACTGACCGATTCGCTGGCTATTCAGCTGGGCGCGGCGTTGGTGGCAATTTTGGCGGGCGTTTTTATTACCAAGATCTACCAGTCCAAAAAGTCCGAAGCGCTCACGCTCATTCATCAAAAAGTACAAAACACCGAGTACAGCCTGGCGTTGTTGGACAAAGAAAACCTGAATTTGGCGGAACAGTTGCAATTGGAGCGTTTGTATGAACGAATTGAAGCACAGCCATCGCCCCGGGTGCTTTTCGCGCGGCTTTTGCCTTATGGCGTACTAGTATTCGCGGCTTTTCTATTTTCGTTTGCGCTCCCTTATGTCGGGCAAGAAACCGAAGCGAAGCCCAAAGTCAAAAGCTTTTTTAGCAAAAATTCTGACAAGAAAGTACTTTTGCCACTAAGCTTGAAAAAAGCAAAAGTTCAAATTCAACCTCCGGTCTACTCGGGTTTACGCGCGACAGAGTCGGGGGATTTGAATATCACCGCGCTGAGTGGTTCGCGGCTTTTGTGGCGCGTGGAACTTGCCAATGCGATGGGCGTCTCGTTGCGGCTTTCGGATGGGAAAGGAAAGGACTTGGCTTTCTCGAAAAAAGCAGATTCCTACGAGTACCGCGACCGACTGCTGCACTCGGGAATTTATAATTTGAAAGCGTATCGCGACGATTCGCTGGTGTGGCAGTCGGAATTTTATCGGCTGGAAGCGCAAGCTGATTTGCCGCCCAAAATCACGCCCGCGAGTAAGGAACTTTACCAGTACCATAATTTGAGCGACGCCAAGAAAATCACGGTTTCTGCCAAAATAGTGGATGATTTTCGGGTAACGAACGCCTTCATCGTCGCGACGCTCGCGCGGGGTTCGGGTGAGAATGTGAAGTTTCGGGAATTGCGACTGCCGTTGAGTCCGGGTAGTTTTAAAGAAGCCAACCTGACCAAAACGCTCGACCTGAAAGCGCTGGAATTCGCCCCCGGTGACGAACTGTACTACTACTGGGCCGCCGTGGATAACCGGCAGCCGGAAGCCAATTTTACCAAATCGGATACCTACTTCGTCGTGTACCGTGACACGACGCGGCTGGAAGAATCGGAACTGGCGACGATGGCCGTCAACCGAATGCCGGAGTACTTCCGCTCGCAACGGCAGATTATCATCGACACTGAAAAGCTAATCGCGCGGCGTAAGAAGCTCGCTACCAAGGAATTTAACAGCACCTCCAACGAAATCGGTTTCGACCAAAAGGTACTGCGGCTGCGCTACGGACAGTTTCTGGGAGAAGAGTTCGAGACGAATATTGGCGGCGGTGGAATACCGGATGATCACGGTGCGGGCGGCGATCCGCCTGGCGGCGATCCGCTGGAAGGCTTTGTCCACAAGCACGATACCGAAGAAGAACACGCTGCCGTGGCCGAGGTACCCGGCGGCCACGACCATGATCACGCCACCACTGCACCCGCCGGGCAGCAGGACCCGCTGGCGGCGCTGATGGAGCAATATGTCCACGCGCACGACGATGGCGAGATGAATACTTTTTACGAGCAGTCGACCCGAAGTCTACTGAAAATGGCGCTGGAACAGATGTGGCAGTCGGAGTTGCACCTACGGATGTACGAGCCCGAGAAGGCGCTTCCCTACGAGAACAAAGCGCTGGATTACCTCAAAACCGCGCAAGAGAAGGCGCGTACCTACGTCAAGAAAAGTGGCTTCGACCCGCCGCCGCTCAAAATCAGGGCGAACCGCCTGTCGGGCGAACTGGACAAAATCAACGACCGCTACCGCCAAACGCATCGCTTCGAGCGCGAGCCGCTGGCCACCAAAGTAGGACGGGTATTGGGATACCTGGAACTACCCAACCTCAGCGCTGCGCAACAGTTCGACGTACAGCAAGTAGGTACCCTGCTGGCCGAAACGACGATCGACCGAGGGCTGAAAAATTGGGCGGTGCTGGGCGACTTGCAGAAACTGGCAAGCGGTAGAAGTTTGTCAGTTAAGGAGAAAGCCCGGGCTAAAGCTTTTTTGCTACCGCTCGCCAACCCCACCAAACGAACCGGCTCGTCGCACCGCAGCGAACCAAAACTGGAAGCCGCTTTCTGGCGACAGCTCCTATGATTTTTTTCGATTTCTCCTTCAATTCCTCCGACCCGTTGCATTGGGCTGCGCTTGTGCTGCTGGTGGTTTTTCCTGTTTTGGTCGGGTTACTCTTGTGGAAAAATGATACGCTGGCGCGAAGCCGGAGGTGGTTGCGCTTCGGATTGAACCTGATCCTATGGTTGATACTTTGCGGCTATTTGTTACAGCCTGCCTGGACGACGACCATCGCTTCGCGGCGGGCGCTATTGGTGGGCGAAAAGGTGCCCACGGCTGTGGCGCGTCGGTGGCAGGATAGCTTGGGAATAGAGGCACGCTTTGGCGCAGCAGCGTTTCTGAAGAAGAAGTTGACCACCCAATTCGACTCCATCGTGCTCTTGGGACAAGATTTTCCGCCTACGCTTTTGTCGCAAGTCATGGGTAGTGCTTTGGACTGGAAGCCCTACTTCCCGCAAAATCAAATTCAAAACTTGCACTGGCAAGGCGTATTGCGCCAAGGCGAGGTGCAGCGTGTCGCGGGCGTACTTGAATCTTCCGAAAAGCAGTGGGTGAAGGTTAGATACGGTGGCCAAACGTTGGATAGTACTCAGGTGGCGGCAGGACAAAGCAGTTTTGCCCTTTCGTTCCCCACCTTCACCGAGGGACGCACAACCACGACTCTTTTCATAGCCGATGATTTCCAGGACTCGTTGCGCTTCTACGTGCGATCGCTACCGACGTCGACGTACCAATTCATCCTGGACAGCCCCGATTTTGAAAGCCGCACGCTGGCCGACTGGCTGGGACGACAGGGCAACGCGCTGACAGTCAGCACGACGGTTTCCAAAGGAATTCGGCAGAGTACCACGCTCAATGGCGGACTGGAAAAAGGCAAGCTACCCGACATCGTCATTACCGACCCCAGCCACGCCGCCGACGCTTCGGTCAAGAAGGTGCTGAACGCCGGAAAAAGTGTCTTATTTATCAATTTGACCCGGGCCGACGCCAATCTTGCCACCATCAACCGCGCGCTGGGTACGGGCTTTGCTACCAGGAAAATAGGTGCGGAACCTTTGCAAATCGAGCCCAATCTGACTGCCGTCCCTTTCAGGTTTGGCGAATCGCTACCGCAACTGCTCGTTCCCGGCTATCCGGTAGCCGTCTGGAATAAATCAGGAAAGGTAGGTGTGAGTCTGCTGAACGAAACTTTCCCCCTCAAACTGAGCGGCGACAGCGTGGCCTACGCCAAAGTCTGGAACGCAATTCTGGCGCAGGTGCAGCCGCCCGCCGACTACACACTTACGGCCAATGCGCCTTTGTTTGAGGGATTGCCGGGAGTATTGTCGGTCAATCAAGTGCCTGGGCCTCCACGGCAGTTGACGGTCGGTCAGGATACGGTGCTCTTGCAGCCTTCGCCGCTCAACGCGTACGTAGCGGGCGTGGACTACCGCTTCGGACAGGCAGGCTGGCTGGCGTTGGGTGATTCGGCGGAAGTATTTGTGGAAGATTCTGCCTCGACTTTGCTTCCGGCCCGGCGCATGAACGACTACGTCCTGGCCCAGCGGGCGGCCAGGTACTCAACGACTGGAACAAAGCAGAAACCACAGCGACAGCGGCAAGTCGACGATTGGGTGTGGCTGGCTTTGTTTGTTGCCAGCTGCGCGGCACTTTGGATAGAGCCGAAGTTGTGACGCAACGCTGACAGCCTTCAGAAGGCTGTCAGCGTTAGGGCGAGCTACTACCAGCCCGTCCGGTACTCGCGTTTCACGAATTGATTGGCGGGAGCGAAATTGGTAATCTTCGTGTTCTGACCGTCCCACAGTAGTTTCTGCCGGCCCGGAAAATTGAAGCCTCGCTCTTTGGCTTCGCGAAGTTGGAAAGAGCGTACCGCCAGATTCCCCATCAGTACCGACTCCGTCAACGGGCCTGATTGCGAAAAGTCCGAACTTGTGTAAGTACCATACCCCTTCTTGCAAGCCTTGACCCACTGCTGTTGGTGGCCGTCGGTACCTCCTTCCACCAAAGGCCGGGTGGGCTTGGGTAGGGCTACATCGCTAAACTTCTTGGCGGGCCACAACTTTGGGTTGGCCCCAAAAATCTCGGCACTCAGGATTACCTTTGCTGCCAATGAACATCACGCCGCCGTCGCTATTGCTGAAAACGCCCTCGTAATCACAGCCCTCGGGTAGTTTGGGGCGGATACCGCCGTCGTACCACGACAGTCCGATTTCCTTGTCAGCGCGCGAAGCCGCCGGGAATTTGAGATGGATGGACGTCGACGGCGGACAGACATCGTCATAAAAAGCTTCCTTGAAAAAATCGCCGTACACCGCACCCACGCTGCACTCGACGGAGGTCGGGTAGCCGAGCTTGAGGGTACGAAAAGGAATATCCATGAAGTGGCAGCCCATGTCGCCGAGCGCTCCCGTGCCAAAATCCCAATAGCCGCGCCAGCGGAAGGGCATGTAGGCTTCGTGGTAGTCGCGATAAGGCGCGGTGCCCAGCCACAAGTCCCAGTTTACGCCCGGCGGCACGGGTTGCGACTCGCCCCGGTCCTTGGGCGACTTCACACCCTGTGGCCAGATGGGACGGTTGGTCCAGACCTCCACGGTATCCACATCGCCGATCATGCCCGACTGCACGATGGCTTCCGTCAGGCGGGTACCATCGCTGCTACTACCCTGGTTACCCATTTGGGTTACGACCTTATATTTTTTGGCCGCTTCGGTCAGTTGGCGTACTTCCCAAATATCCTTGGCAAGCGGCTTTTCGATATAGACGTGCTTGCCCAGTTCCAAGGCCGCGATGCCGACTTTGTAGTGCATGTGGTCGGGCGTGGTGACGATGATGGCATCCAGGTTTTTGCCCTCCTTATCCAGCATTTCGCGGTAATCGTGGTAGTAGGGGGCCTTGGGAAACTGGGCGCGGTAGGCCTTCGCCATGCGATCGTCCACGTCGCACAGGGCCACGATGTTGTCGGAACCGCCGTTGTAGGCCTGCCGGACGTTGACCACCGCCTTGCCCCCGCAACCTACGGCTCCGATGTTGAGTTTGTCGCTGGGTGCCACAAAGCCTTTTCCCAGCACATGCCGGGGCACGATCATCACGCCTGCCGCTACGGCTGCGCTGTTCTTGAGGAATCGACGGCGATTTTGGGGTGTAACAGTGTTCTCTTTCAATGTCATAGGTATGTTGAGTTTAATCTTGTGGAACAAGTTCATGAGGATTGAAAAATACTCATTAATGTGCGGCAGTTTTTTGGCGAAAATGTTCCACAAATCAGAAGATAGTTTTATTTGGAGATTGTAGAATTCCGACCTCATCAGGAAACTATAAAGACAATTCTCTTGTGTTTTCTTTGAGTAAATATTTGATGATCAATTGTTTAACCTAAGGGATGTGTTTTATCATAAAAGAACTGGAATAAGATTATTGTCATACTGGCTCAACTTAATATTATCGACCAGTACATTAGAGTACACTAGAGCAATCATGAAAAAAATCGTTTCAACTTTCGCCATCCTTCTTTCAGTTACAGCGCTGAGTTTTGCGCAGGAAAACATCTCCATCGGTCCGCTCGCCGGGGTATCCATCGCCAATCTCCGCGGCGACATCACCAACAACGATTGGAAAGCGGGGGCTACCCTGGGGGGATTTCTCAATTACAGCGCCAATTCGGGACTGGGTGTGAGCGGTCAGGTATTGTATACCCAACTCGGAGCACAGGTGCAGAACAAGACCAACGACGTGCGGCTCAACTATATACAAGTACCTGTTTTGCTTACCTACTTCCTGGGACAACCCGGAAATGTCATACGACCCAAATTGTTTGTCGGTCCGCACGTCAACTTCCTGCTAGCCGCCAAGGACAGGAACGGCACAGACATTTATGGTGAAGCCAGCAATCGAAACTACAACGCCATAGACGCCGGACTTACACTGGGTGTTGGCTTCAATTACCGCTTGAAAAACAAAGTATGGCTCAACGCCGATGCGCGCTATGGATTGGGATTGGTAGACATTAGCAAGACGAATCCCAATAAGCTCATGAACAACAACATAGGTATCAACTTGGGGGTGAGCTTCCCTTTTGGAACGTACAACGAGCGTCGAGGTACTTTGAAAACCAGGTAAGTGACCATCGGGGGAAGTGAGGAAGACACACCCGTCATCGTATCCGCATTGAGAATTTTGCGCCAGCATCCTGATTTCTTCTGGGAAATGGCCTTCCTTGATCTGAATTATCGTCTTGTCATCGGACCGATCCACAATGTGAATCGGTCCTTTTTTTGGGTAGCCGAGGAGGTAAGCATCCTGCCTGATGTCGAAAAAGACGCTGCCCGGTTTCAGTGGTACTTTCTTTTGATTGCCTACCGTTTAAAAGCACGCATCAGCGATATCAGCTGCGTGCGGCTTTTTACTTCTGTTTTCTGATAAATCCGGTGCGTATGGTCTTTGATCGTCTGCACGGTCACGAAGAGTGCCTCCGCGATTTCCCGGTTGGTTTTACCCTGATATATCTCCGCAATCACTTCCGCCTCGCGCGGCGTAATTTCGTAACGTCCGATGAACTGCGCCATCGACGGGGCTTTCGTCGCGGGCAGCTCGGGCGGCGCGGGTTCGGAAAATTTAGCCTGGTAGATAAAGTAAACGGCAAAAAGGGTGTGGCTTAGGAAATACAGGAAGATGAAAATCAGCTCGAAGGGCAACACGAGGCCCGATCCCCTCAGTAAGGGCAAATGAATGCCGCCCACCAAAAAAGCCAGCCCCGCCAGGATAAGCCTGGGCTGTGGATCGAGGTACTTCGACTGCCCCAAAGCCAGCGAAGCGCCTAGTGCGGTCATGAGCACCAGGACAAACGCGGCGTAAACCTGGTTGACCGTTCGAGTACTTTCCGCCCCCCAATACCCTAAAACCGCCACCATAGCCAATGTGATCACTGCCAAGAAAACAAGTCTTTGGCGGTTTGGCTTCAAGACCTGGATTGCCCACACGATGAGCATAGCCATCCCGGCCAGCAGGAACGGCACACTAATGAGCGTCAGAAAACGGGACAGCGGCAGACGGCTACCGGGCGGGATGCCTGGAAAGTAGAGTTCGCGCAACAGCAGCCGACTCCACAACGCGTAGAAGCCAAACGTATAAATAAGGATCAGGTAGTACCGGATATACCGCATGGGCAAGTACTGTCCGTGTTCCCTCCGACGGAACAGCACCAGCACTCCACCCGCTGTGAGGCCCAGGCAAAACATGAAGGAAACCCAACTAAGCAAAGAGGAGATCGACATACCGGAGTAAAAGTTGATAAAGTCCAAAAATACCCGCCCAAGCGCGTTTTAAGCCCCCTACTTTGGTAGTGTTTTTAAAAATCACTACCAAAGTATGTACACATGGACAATGGTTTGCCCTACTTTTGGACCATTCACAAATCAATAATCAAACCTTACCATAGCCATGAAAAATGTCCCCCTTTTTACGCCCCCCACGGTCAACAGCAGCCTGTCGTACGGCTGGGAGAAGATGAAGCAATACTTCCTGCCCCTGCTGCTGGTGGTCGTGGTCATCGCCGTCGTCAATGCTCCATTCGACACGATGGAAGATGTCCTTAAAGACAATGGCGACGCTCTTCTGCGAAAGGATAAGATACTGCTGCAAATTCTGGCGGCGGCCTACTGGCTGCTGCTTCTGCCCGCCTTCGAGTACGGCGCCGACCTGATGTTCATTCAGGCTGTCCGCAATCAAGAGTTGGACTTTAAAGACCTGCTCGCGGGTTTCCGCAACTACCTGAACGTGGTACTGGCGCACTTGTTGGTCACGGCGCTGGTCGGTATTGCCCTCATCGCGCTGATCCTGCCCGGTATCTTCGTGGCCTGTCGGCTGGTTTTTGTGTCTTATCTGGTGATCGATAAGGGCATGGAACCCATCGAGGCCGTGGAGACCAGTTGGAAAATGACAAAGAACCACTACTGGAAGGTACTGGCCCTGGCCCTTACGTCCCTGCTGATTGGCCTGGGTGGACTACTGCTGTTGGTTGTAGGGCTGATCCCGGCGCTAATCTGGATCAAGGCTTCCTTTGCCTCGCTCTACGAAGCGATTCTGGTTGAGTACGAGGGAGAGAAAGTACCTTAATCTTGTTATATTGTCCTACTTTTTTAAATGAACCACGCTGTCATGAAAAACTACCTTCTTCTTGCTTTGGTACTTTTGGCGGGTACTGTGCCGGCCCAAGTCCGACCGGACGCGGCCCGACCGAACGCGGCCCGACCGAACGCGGCCCGACCGAACGCGGCCCGACCGAACGCGGCCCGACCGAACGCGGCCCGACCGAACGCGGCCCGACCGAACGCGGCCCGACCCGACTTTCAGAAAAAGCTCCAGCGCCAACTCATCCTGGCCGACGACGGCGACACCATCCGACTCGACGCGGGTACTTTCGCACTCACCGGGACGCTGTCGCTGGAAGGTAAGAACGACATCACCCTGCTTGGGGCGGGAATGGATCGCACGATTTTGAGCTTCAAAGACCAGGCCGAAGGCGCCGAGGGGATGCGAGTAAGTAACGGGCAGCGCATCCTGTTACAAGACTTCACCGTGCAGGATGCCAAAGGCGACGCCATCAAGACTATGAATCTTGACGGAATCACCTTCCGCCGAGTGAAAACCGAATGGACGGGCGAGCCAAAGGCCGAAAACGGTGCCTACGGCCTGTATCCTGTTTTATGTACCAACGTTTTGATTGAAGAGTGCGAGGCCATCGGCGCTTCGGATGCCGGGATTTACGTCGGGCAGTCGAAGCACATCGTCGTGCGCAAATGCCGGGCCTATCACAATGTGGCGGGCATCGAGATCGAAAACTCGCAGATGGCCGATGTGTATGACAACGAAGCCACCGAAAATACAGGTGGCATTCTGGTGTTCGACCTGCCTGACCTCGTGCAGAAGAAGGGCGGCAACGTGCGGGTTTTCAGGAATAAAATCCACGACAATAACTACCCCAATTTCGCACCCAAGGGTAATATTGTAGCCACCGTACCCCAGGGCACCGGGGTGCTGATACTGGCGACCAGCGAGGTGGAGATTTTTGAAAACGACATCATCGATAATAACAGCCTTGGGACCGGGGTGATTAGCTACTACCTCACCGAAAAACCCCTAACCGACTCGCTGTACTACCCTTACCCGACCCGCGTTTCTATCCACGACAACCGCTACCAGCGCGAGCGGGTAAAGTATCAGGGCAAGGGCCGATTGGGGCTTTTGTTCAAGTACAAACTACGCTTCGGCCGCAAAGTACCCGACATTATTTTCGACGGCATTCTGGATGATAAAAACCCAGACGCCGTTCCGCTGTGTGTACGGAATAATGAAAATGCCTCTTTCGTCGTCCTCGATGCGGCCAACAATTTCAAGAACGTATCGCGGAATGCCTCGCCCTATGATTGCTCTTTGAGCCCATTGAAGAAGGCGGCTTTAACTTTGCGATAAAACACATGCAGTCAAAGACACCCTACCTACTTTTTCTGGCGGCGACGGCCTGGCTTTTTGCGTTCAAAGATGCCTTCGTCTCCTCAGATATGCCCCTGGCTCCGAAGGAATCGCTTTCGGACTACGATTTTTTTGCGGGAAATCCGGCCGATCAGCTTCCAGCGATGGACGTACTACCCTATACGCTCAAAACGCCGCTTTTCTCCGACTATGCCCGCAAGCTTCGTTTTGTCAAGTTTCCTCCGGGCCAGTCGGTAGCTTACCAGCCCGACGAAGTACTCGACTTCCCGGTGGGGACGGTACTGATCAAGACTTTTTACTACCCCGAGGACGCTCGCGATGCCACGAAAGGGCGTCGGCTCATGGAAACCCGTCTGCTGCTGCACGAAGCTAAGGGTTGGAAGGCGTTGGAATACATCTGGAACGATGAGCAAACGGACGCCTACCTGGAAGTGGCGGGCGACAGCAAGGAAGTAGTTTGGGTGGACGAACAGGGGAAAGAACGCGCGCTCACCTACTCCATGCCCAACCTGAACCAGTGCAAAGGTTGCCACAATCAAAACGAGCAACTCCGCCCCATTGGCCCATCGGTGCGGCAACTCAACGGTCCTTTGGCCTATGCCGACAAGACCGAAAACCAACTCCTCCGTTGGCAGCGGCTCGGCCTGCTCACATCGCTTCCCGCGCTGGAACAAGTACCCAAGGTACCCCAGTGGGACGATGCCCAGGCAGGTACTTTGGACCAACGTGCCCGCGCCTGGCTCGACATTAATTGCGCGCACTGCCACAATCCTGCCGGACCCGCCCGCTCCTCGGGACTATTCCTACACTGGCAGGAAACGGACGCTACCCGCCTGGGCGTAATGAAGGCACCCGTTGCCGCCGGACGCGGTACGGGCGGCCACCAATATGGTATCGTTCCCGGCTCCCCGGATAAGTCGATCCTGATTCACCGCCTCGAATCCACCGATCCCGGCGTGATGATGCCCGAACTTGGGCGTCGCACGGTACACGAGGAAGGTGTGCAGTTGGTGAGGGAGTGGATTGCGGGGCTGCCGCAGTAGTAAGAAAGGTAAACTTGACCACCCTCACGACCATCAGTCAGCCACCGTCTTTTTAGTAGTAAACCTGAAAAAGGCATAACTGCAAAAACTACTGAGCGCCGTCAATATATGCCAAAATGCATGACCTTGGAAGACCGAATGGGGATCGCAGTCTACCTTTTGTACATCCAATGTCCTGATCTGCGATGCCACAATAATTAAGACGAGGCCGAGAAGTGCCAAAACGATAGAACGCTCTTTTCGAAATTGGAAGTAATTGACAATGGTTAAAATCCAGGTCAAAAGAATCATAGCGGGCAGCAGAATACTACTCGTAATCCGCAGATGAATTTCATAAAAGGCCACGATGACCAGCACAGACGAGCCAATGGTCACTTTCTTTACGGTTTCGGACCAGGCGATTTTGTGAAAAACGTGGTAAATGGCAATGAACAGCAAGGA
This sequence comes from uncultured Cytophagales bacterium, assembly GCA_963803495.1. Taxonomy (GTDB): domain Bacteria; phylum Bacteroidota; class Bacteroidia; order Cytophagales; family Spirosomataceae; genus Persicitalea. The sequence goes on along the minus strand of CAWDMP010000002.1, from coordinate 2,312,318 downwards.
GATGCTAATGCTGTACGTGCCGTTCATATCGACCCGCTGCCCCATCCAGGTCAGTGAGGCATGAAACAGGGAAGAGCCGATGCTCAAATATATGAAGCTACCTCCCATCAAAAACGACAGCATCGGAAATTTTTGTAGCCAATTCAGGGACGCACTTGATTGATTCTCAAGATCCTGCCGAGCCAACGCGCAGATAAAAACGCCCACGAAGAAGTACGCCAGGTTGGAATAGGTGTTAATATTTTGGTGAAAAAGTCGCTGGACCTCGTTGTACTCGCAGTACTCAGCGGTCAGGGCAGATTTACTCACGACCATGCCGTCCCATACACTTCCGTCCAGAAAAGTATTGAGCAAAAAATAAACAAGCAGCATGGCTGCTGTGTAAGCTGACGCCAGAATGAGTGCTTTTTTCATTTTTTTGATTGGTGAATTGATAAAGCGCGCTGTACCCTCGCCCGCTATTCTGGCTACTTCTGATCTCCCCACTCGCTTTCACTCTTCCGTAGGCAAAACTACCAAACTACCCTACTCCTGAGTACCTAGGATACAACTATCTTTTTTGACGATTTACGCCCATTGACGAAAAATAGCAGAAGTAGTGTAACATTCATCCAACCTCAGCATCAAAGCGATAAAAACTGATGATGAAAACGATCTCTCTTACTATCGCTCTACTGATTTTGGCTCCCTTAGCCTTCGGACAACCCAAGGCCGTTCAGGTAGTGAAGAAAGGCAAAGGTACGGCTGTTCTTTTCTTACCCGGCTTTACGTCTCCGGGCTCGGTTTGGAACGAAACCATTCGCCATCTTCCCAAAATAGAAAGCCACGTAGTATCCTACGCCGGCTTCAATGGCCTGCCTCCCGTCGAAATGCCCTGGTACCCCCGCCTCCGGCAGGAACTGTTGACCTACATTGAGCAGGAAAAACTGACTAACCTAACCGTGATTGGGCACAGCATGGGCGGGAATCTGGCGGTTGATATAGCCGCCGCCTTACCCGATCGCGTCACCAGACTGGTACTCGTGGACGCAATCCCCTGCATGCGAGCACTCATGATGCCCGGCGTACCAGCCGCGCAGATCTCCTACGACACCCCATACAACAAGCAGATGCTGGAGATGCCCAATGAGCAGTTTGCCAAGATGGCCGCAGGTATGGCCGGTAATATGACCAATGATGAAGCAATGGCCGATACCCTCACCCGATGGGCCCTGGAAGCCCACCGGCCCACCTATGTGTATGGGTACACCGATCTGCTTAAACTGGACTTGCGGGGAGTACTGCCCAGCGTAAAGGCCGACGTACTGATTCTAGGCGCTTCGTTTCCAGATGAAAAGGTAGTTCTTGAAAACTTTCAAAAGCAATACGCCCAGTTACCGGCCAAAACCATTCAGATCGCTCCAGCCAGCAAGCATTTTATCATGTTCGACCAGCCCGACTGGCTGTACCAAAAAGTGAGCGCTTTTCTGAACTATGAGTAGTTCTCCCGTCCCATTACCGCTGTTCGAGTCTCTTTACCAGAAGTACCGCCCAATGGTGCTACAGGTATGCCTGGGCTTCGTACAGGGGAACCGCGACCAAGCCAAGGATCTCTCGCAGGAAATATTCATCAATATCTGGCGGGCTCTCCCTCAGTTCCGGGACGAGGCCTCCCCCAAAACCTGGATTTACCGGATCACCGTTAACACCTGCCTGATGCACCTCCGCACCACCCACCGGAAGGAGAAACTGATTCAAGAGGCAGCCCCTTACCTCATCCAGAGCGACGGGGCGGAGGAAGACGATGCAAAGTACCAGGCTCTTTACCAAGCCATCGGCAAGCTGCCCGAACTGGACCGCCTCATTATAATGATGGTGCTGGATGAACTGGAATACGGAGAAATAGCCCGGGTAGTGGGTATCAACGCGATAAATCTGCGGGTAAGGATTCACAGAATCAAAAACAAACTCAGACAACTACTTTAAAACGATACAACGATGGACGAGCTTTCAAACCAATGGAAAAAAGCCAGAACCCAGCTACAAACGCCCCCTACCGATGGTAACCAGTTAGTAAAGCGTGCCCGCCGCCGCAAGCGGAGTTCGCAGTACTTCCAGCTCGGGAATATTGTAATCCTGACTATCACCCTGATCGGGATTGGCCTTTTCTTTTACTGGGTCGCGCCAGTCCGGGAGGCACTCAGCCGGATAGGTGTAGCCTGCATGCTGGGCGGGCTGCTGCTACGCATCGGGATAGAGGTGTGGAGTATCGTCAAATCCACAAAAATACATCTCGGTGCCTCCACAGTGCGGGTCACGCGCGAGGCGGTCCGGTACTATAGCTTCCGCAGGCAGATTCACGGGCCGCTCACGCTGACCATCGTAGGTATGTACGTCCTCGGCTTTTACTTGCTGACGCCCGAGTTTAGCCTGTACATTCCATTCAAATGGATGCTCCTGATACACGCGTCCTTCCCGATTCAGGCGGGATTTCTTTTTGTGCAGATTCGAAAAGGCATCAAAGAGGAAATGCAAAGTCTGGCCGAGCTGATCGAGATAGAAAATGACCTCCGGGCCGATGCAACCGATTCCTGACGTCGTACGAAGATACAGCAGTTTCTTCACCATCAAGTGCAGTGAATGTGCTTTCCGAAGGAAGATTACGTACTGAAAATAAGCGCCCCGCAGATTTCAATTGTAAATCCAGGTTAGCGGGTGAGAAACATTTTGCGTTTAATTGTGATTTACTAAAATTACTGCACTACTTTACCTTTTTGTTGTCCCTATCCGCACTAAGCACATGCTGCATTTTTGGAATCTAAAAAGTCAGCGTACGTTTGCTCTTGTCTTTCTGGTTTGGAAAGAAATTTTATCAACCTGGTTTTAAATCTTTTACTGTTCACCGATCGCCATTTATGAAAATAGTAATTCTATCCCGCAACCCGAAGTTGTACTCTACCAGAAGGCTGGTGGAAGCGGGTAAGGCCAAGGGGCACGACATGATGGTGGTCGACCACCTTAAATGCACGATTGAGCTTGAGAAGAGAAGTCCCAAAATATACTACAACGGTTCCTACCTCGAAGACATCGACGCTGTCATTCCGCGCATCGGGGCTTCGGTCACATTCTATGGGACCGCCGTGGTACGTCAGTTCGAGATGATGAAAGTATTTACGGTCGTCGAATCGCAGGCGCTGGTCAGGTCGCGGGATAAGCTCCGCAGTTTGCAGATACTTGCCCGGGCCGGTGTGGGACTACCTAAAACGGTTTTTACCAACTATGCCAAGGATATCGACCACGTCATCGATTCGGTCGGCGGGGCCCCGCTGGTTCTGAAATTACTGGAAGGTACGCAGGGATTGGGTGTGGTACTTGCCGAAACCCACAATGCCGCTACCTCCGTAATCGAAGCATTCAACGGGTTGAAGGCCAGGGTAATCGTTCAAAAATTTATCAAGGAGTCTGGTGGGGCTGATATCCGGGCATTTGTCGTAGATGGCGTGGTCGTGGGTGCCATGAAACGGCAGGGAAAAGAAGGGGAATTTCGCTCCAACCTGCACCGGGGCGGGAGTGCTTCCATTATCGAACTTACCGACGAGGAAGAAACGACGGCCATCAAGGCCGCCAAAGCGATGAGTCTGGGGGTGGCCGGGGTCGATATGCTGCAATCTTCCAGCGGACCACTGGTACTTGAGGTCAACTCATCGCCGGGCCTGGAGGGAATCGAGGCCGCGACCGATAAGGATATCGCGCGGGAAGTGATCCGGTACATCGAGCGAAATGTCTGATAACAAATTCGTTATCCTGGGTCAGGAAGTCGCCATGGGCCAGCGCGTTGTGGTCAAAATGGATATCGCCAAGCTTCATACCCGCAACACGATATCCACGCCAATCATCGTGGAGAGGGCCACAAAACCGGGGCCGGTTGTGTTGCTCATGGCCGGAATTCACGGCGACGAGATCAACGGCGTGGCGATCGTGCGCGACATTCTCCGAGAAAAATACAACATTCCCGACCGGGGGACGGTCATCTGCATTCCGGTCTTTAACGTGTTTGGGTACCTCCATCTTTCCCGGGACTTTCCCGATGGCCGGGATCTGAACCGGGTATTTCCGGGCGCGGCGAGGGGCTCCATGGCCAGTCAGTTTGCCCACAAATTCACCCGCGAAATCATTCCTCTGGTCGACTATGTGCTGGATTTCCACACCGGCGGGGCCTACCGCGACAATTACCCCAATGTACGCTGTGTGCTGACGCAGGAAAAAAACCTGGCCCTGGCGCATGCTTTCGGGGCTCCCTTCATTCTCAATTCCAAGTACATTGCCCATTCTGTTCGGGACACGATCAACAAAATGGGCAAAACGGTCCTGCTTTTTGAGGGCGGAAAGTCGGCCAATCTTGACCCTTTCGTGATCAGGTGCGGAGTACAGGGCGCACTGAACGTGATGAATTACCTGGGCGTTCGCAGGCAAGAGCCAACTTCCGTTCCGAAGTCGATCGTGATCGAAAAAAGCAAGTGGCTGCGGGCTCCTTTTTCGGGAATATTTCAGGCACTAATCCAGAATGGTAGCTGGGTAACCAAAAAAGCGGTCATTGGAATCGTATTTGACCCCTACGGTGAATTTGAAGAAAGAATCATCGCTCCCTTCGACTGCTACATTTTCAGTGTGAATACGGCCCCTATTGTGCACAAAGGAGATGCCATATTTCACGTGAGTACAAAGGTGCAGGACGCTCAGGAACCGGCTGTTGAATAGCTGAATGCCCTTCTCCTGAGTCTAAGGCTAACTACAACGCACAGAGGTGAAAATAGAAAATGGAACTTTTGGGGATAATTCCATAGCTTTACTGTAAGTCACTAGTTAAAACGATCATGACAACAATAACTATTGAAACCAAGGACGAGACAGCCATTACAGCGGTAAAGGCCCTACTTCATGGATTGGGCGTGTCCTATTCGGAAAAGCAGGTGGAAAGCCCCTACGCGCCTGAATTTGTAAACAAAGTCAAAGAAGCCGAATCCAGGATAAATGAAGGAGATTATATAACGGTGGATTCTAGAAAATGTATGGGAAAGTATCGAATCAGGGTTGAAAGACAAGCCGCAAAAGAATTGATGCAGATCCGTCGCACGGGTAGAAAGTCCGATGTGGCAAAAATTGAGAAGATATTCACGGAACTGGAAGAACATCCTGAGACAGGTACTGGCAACCCCGAAAGGCTCAAACACGATCTGGCTGGAATGTGGAGTCGCAGGATTAACAAAAAAGACCGGCTGATCTACAAAATCGTTGAATCAGAAGTGGTAGTAGCGGTTCTTTCGGCACTGGGCCATTATGGTGATACCTGATTTTTTGGATAGGGGTATAGCATATTGAAAAAAGCACTTATGACGAACGAGGGTAACGTCGCCCGGAGGGCTAGTAGACAGGTGTCACTCGGCGAATCCGAGCGACTGCCGGTAATCAGATTGATATCCTTCTCGCGTTTGTAATGGCAACGGCCGACCGCCTGAATAGTCTTATGCTCGGATCGCGTTGCAAACGCGGAGAGATGTGCGCCCCGATTACAAATCAGGGCGAGCGGGAGCGTACTGAACTCACAGAAGAAGCAATTCTGCTTGCAGAGAGCTACCTGGCGGAAAATGTAGTTGGAAAATCAAGCAGAACCGACTGCTACCATATTGCCATCGCAACCGTGTTGAAGGCAGACATCTTGGTTAGCTGGAATTTCAAACACATTGTGAATATTCAGCGTATTCGCGGCTACAATGCTGTAAATCTTTTGCGTGGGTACCAAACTATCGAAATCAGAACCCCAAGAGAAATCTTCGATTATGAGAATGACAACTGAAAAAAAATACGACTGCGTACAGGCAGTAAGGAAAGAACGGGAAAGGATCGCGAAGGAAACGGAGGGCATGTCGCCTAAGGAAATCCTGGCCTATTTCAAGAGCAAAAAGGTCAAGACAGAAAGTTGATCTACCCTACCGCCTGGTACGGAGTTGCGAAGATAAATTCTATATTTTGGTATGAAGATGACGATTCGGAAATGCCGCTCATGGGAGGAAGTAGAACAGGATCAACCCAATTTCTGGCAAGACAGATCTGACCAGCAATGCCTGGAAGCGATGCATGTGCTGGTAAGTCGTTACTTCCTTTTCAATCCAAAGCCTCTCCCCGATGCACGACCATTTCCTGACATTCATCCGATTGTTAAACGAAGAGAAAATTGAGTACGTGGTGATCGTCGGATAGGCCGTCGCCAAGTACGGATAAAAAAATCTTTACATTTGGGAAACGACTGACCCTTGTTAAATTATGACGACCTACATCAGTGATCGCATCGCGATCAATCCCGATATCTGCAACGGACGACCCATCATTCGGGGCATGAGAATCACTGTCCAGACCGTACTCGAGTTTCTGTACGCCGGATCATCGCGGGAAGAAATCCTGTACCAGTACCCGATGCTCGAACCCGAAGACCTCGACGCCTGCCAGCAGTTTGCCATTGAACTTATGGAGCGGCAGTACGTGATTCAAGAGTTCAAGAAAGTAGCCTGATGGCGAAGTATCTTATCGATATCAATCTTCCCTACTATTTTTCGCTCTGGAACCACGAAGATTATATTCACCAAAGCGATATTCTAAATACTGCTGAGGACGCCAAAATTTGGCAATACGCCAAGGAGAATAATTTAACGATTCTCTCCAAGGATGCCGATTTTTCAAACCGAATTCTGCTGGCTCAACCCCCGCCCCGTGTCATTCACATCCGAATTGGTAATGCTTCGGTCCGGGAGTTTCACAATATTTTGAATTTAATTTGGGATGACGTGCTGGCTTTGAGTGAATCGCATAAACTCGTGACGGTTTTCAAAGACAAGGTGGAGGCAATGAACTAGTGTGGATTTAACGGCATCTCTTAAACTAAAAAATACTTTCTAGCATAGGCGTAAACCTAGAGACGTGTCCGTCCAGCGGGGCCGACTGTCGCGGGGCCGGCCTTCCGGTGGACTTCTATTCTTTGTACGCATTCTTCCTTTGGAAGACGTACGCACAACGCGATGGAGAAGGCGCTAGGGGTACGTGTAACGGCGAACACTACGGACTACGGGGGTTTCTAACGCGAATACCCTCCTGCGCGGATCGCGTTGCAAACGCGAAGAGATGTGCGCCCCGATTACAAATCAGGGCGAGCGGGGCGAGCGGGCGAGCGGGGAACGAGCGGGAGTGCCGGGAAATTTCATTGTTTGTATATCCATTCTTTCGCCTTTCCAATGACATTGTCATCTTCTATTTTGTCATTCATTTTTTTATTGTCTTCGACTTGGACATCAGGATCAATTCCCTGCTGATAAATCTTTTTGCTTCGGTCAGCTAAATAACCTGTTGAGATATGATATAGCGAGCCATCATCCAAAAACACAGCGCTATTTCCAGTTACTGCACCATTAGTTTGGCCTCCAAATGATCTAACTTTGGGTTGTCCGATAAATGTGGCAAATATTACTTCGCCGGCACTTGCGGTAACTTGATTAGTTAAAATGGCGATAGGCAAATTCTTGTTCCTGACCTTATAATCCTTTTTGACCCGAAGAGTCAAAGTATCACTGTCTTCATCAATATCATAAAAAGTCCCATTTCTATAATAGCTTTCATTAAATATTTTTCTATCTGCGCCTACGTAGTAAAAGGCATTATTTTTATCCAAAAGTGGACCAATCCCGGCAACCATTGCCATATTTATTCCTCCCCAATTTTCACGTAGATCAATAATCCATCCTGTAAGATTGGCCTCATTATCTAATTTCTTAATAATGCGTTGCAAGCTGTCGGCGAATAATTCAATTTGTTCCCAATACAAGCCTTGAAAAGCGGGGATTGATATGTAGCCGATCTTATCATCCAGAAGCTCGCTTTGACTGTATTTAATTGTTCGCCTTAAGCTGTCAATCTTATCTTGTTCTATATGTTGTAAAATATCCTTTTTCAGTTTTTCTATATTTAAGGTGTCTAAACCCAAAATTTCTTTGACTTGTGCAGAAGGCCAAAGCTGAGAATGACCATCTGACAATAAAACCCTGGAATACTGATTGATTGCTGAATGTGTGTCCTCAATTGTTTTTGCTCCATCAACGTAAAACCTCAAAATCTGATGAATGTCTTCAAAATTTAGCTTTTGACGGTTGAGAGCTTTGCTCTTCATGATGGATACTACCTTATTCAGGTAAGCGTCAGATTCTTCGGAAATAACTATATTCGAAGTATCAAAGGGAACTGTCTTAATGGTAAAATCATCGAACCAAGCTGAGCCATCGCCTTGCAAGCCACCACCTATTCTTATTCTTTTGGTATTGCGCGGGGCAAAGATTTCAAAAATATGTTCATCCCAACTAGATGAACCTGAAATTTTTTCATTGCGGTTACTAGTGTAGTTAATTAGTAAACCATCTTTACTATAAAGATTCGCCCATATATAAGCCTGAGCATTTCTACCATTTACGCCATCGGTTTTTATCTTGGCTGTTACTTGATACTTTTCAAGTTGGTTAATATTTATATCACTATCCTGAAAGAAGTTTTTTCTCCAATTTTGAGAATTGGAAAGTTTTATAGCTAAACCCATATTATCAGGACCTGAATCTAGAATAGCCTGGGTTGATTCTTGGTTCAATGACCAAAACATTATTGTATCTGATTTGATATCTTTCTGTTCAAAATCTAAATTTTTAAAATTTTGAGCATTTGAATATTGAAAGAAACCAAGAACCAAGAGCGTTAAAGCCGATATATTTTTTCTTTTAAACTGACCTAATTTGAACATCATCTACTGTTTTTTTTGTTTTCCCAATCCGTGGCCTAAATCTCTTCAGACCTCATCATATTATGCAAAGGATTCACGATTTTCTCCACCGCACATCCAGCCAACATCGCCACAAAATCGAAAACCCGCTGACCCCGATCTGTGATCGGGCGTCGAATCACCTCGCGTTTGCAACGCGAACCGCACAATATGTTTCTACGTGGCCTATTCCGTGGTCTGAGTCTCCTCAGACCTTGTCATACGATGCCAAGGATTTGTGATTTCTCCACCACACATCCAGCCAACATCGCCCTGAAATCAAAAATCCGCTAAAACTGATCTGCCATCAAGACACACAACCGCTCCGCTCACGGTTTTTATTCAAAAACCCGTTTTCAAGTACCAAGAGATCTGAGTCTTTTATCTAAATGGAATTGAATTCCAAGCAATTGAAAGTATCGGGCTCTTCCGCATCACAAAATTCTCTGATTGTCTCGATGTTTTGAACGAAGAAATCCATAAACTCTCGTCTGGTGGTGTTGCCAAATCTCAGCCAGAACAACTTTGGCGGACTGCCTCTCATATTCTGTATTTCGTAAAAATCAGCGTCGAAGGTAACGATTGTATATTCATTCTGTTTGGCATACTCCCAGATTTCGTAATCCTCTGCATCCGATAAACCCACAAATTTTACATGATTCAGAGTGGGGACAATGAAATTCATATCCTTTACGAGGCGGTAAGAGATATTTTGGTCCAGCAATAGCTTCATTTTTTGGATTAGGCTATTCGTACCGTCCGCTCCCGATCAGCTGCATACGCCAGGCAAGCGTTTATATCCGCCTCCGTCAACTCTGGGAAATCCTCAATAATCTCAGCCTTAGACATTCCCTTGGAAAGCCAGGCCAGCACGTCGTACACGCTAATCCGAGTATCGCGGACACAGGGCCGTCCGAATCTTTTTAGCGGGTTTATTTTGATGATGTCTTTGTAGGATTCCATCTGTCATTGGTTTAGATACTTAGGGGAAGTGAAATTTAAACATTTTTTACGATTTCATTGCTGTTCCCTTCTCTTGCAATCAGGGCGGTCATTATCAAGAGAAAAGCCAATATACCCGGACCGCGTCTACTCGGTCCGGACTAGGCGCTACTTTTACAGCTCCGCTTTTTGCCAATTAAACTTCCCTACTCCTTCGCAAACAACGCCTTAAAACACTTCGCATCGCTGTCTTCTTCACTTTCGGTGTAGTACCTGTCTAAGAAGCCATTAGCCCCGCTCCAGACGGTTTGCACTATTCCCTTGAAATGTCCTTTCATTTCCGGGGTTGAGTTTTCCCGGAGATCGAGCATCATTTGCTTTTGCTGCAGAGCAACGGGCGTATTCCGCCAGGGCGAGGTAGCTACATCGAAGCCTTTCATGGCAAAATAGACGGCGGTGGGGTCCGGTCGCTCGTAATGCCAATCGCAGATCATGACATCTTTCGGAATCATGTCGATGGCGCGGTAGGTGTTGTTGTAGCTGGCTTCCCAAAGCCCTATTCCGGTGGTTTTACCGTCGATCAATCGGTCGCCCCAAATCCACAATCGCTTATTTTTCAACGCCAAATGATTACGGATTTTGGTCAATTCACCGGCAAATAATTCCGCTTTGTCCCGGCCCTGACACCGGGGACAATCTTCGTGTCCGATATAAAACACTTCGTCCATGCCAGCATGAAAGGCATCTGCTTTGAAAGCCGCGACGATTTCGTCCATGACTTCAAAAACCACTTTGTGTACGCCCGGATGCAGTGAACAATAGCTTTTGCAATACAGACCATCTTCATTGGGCCACTCATAGTTTTCGGGTAGTTGAACACCGGGCGTTTCGTCAAATTCGGGATAGACTTCCAGTAATTTTGAGAGTGTGGAATGCCACGACTGATGCCCCAGCAAATTCACTTGTGGAATGATAGCTATGCCGTGTCTTTGGCAAGCCGCCACCATTTTATCGACATCAGCCTGCGAAAGACCGTTTTCCTGAGCAAGTTCAGGGTGCGTTTTGTATTTGAAATTGTAATCTACCCGCAAGATGAGCGTGTTGATTTGTCGGGTAGTGAGTTCCTCATTGATAAATTTCACGAATCGATCCACGTTTTCTTTGTCCGGTACCGCGACAGCAAGGCCGCGTACCGGCAGGTCATTTTGCGCAACGGCAACGAAGGAGAATAGCAAGGAAAGGACAAACAGGATACTTTTTTTCATCATCATAATTTTAAACGAATATGCATTTTAGCAAGTAAAGCGGCAAAGGCAATCATACTGAATGCCCACACCAGCGAGCCGACTACCGCCAACAACTGCGAGTAGTCTTGTTTATAAAATAGCATCTGAAACGGCAAAGCCCAAAGCAGGTAGTAGACTATGTCGGGGGCCAGATACGTACCCAGTGAGTTTTGACCCGCTGGTTTGAAAACGCATAGAATGCTTACCCTGTTTTTCACATCAATGAGGAAAAAAAGCAGGGCGAAAAGCAACAAGCTTATTCCGGTACACAGCATGGCCCAACTAGGGGTACCGCTAAGTTTGGAAATAATAAACCATCGATGCAACACGGCCGCCAACCCAAAACTGATTACCGCCAACCCCAAGAGGTACTTCAGCAGTGTCGATGGAGCTTCCCGGAACTTCTTTAATAAAATACCGACGACAAGCCCAGAGAGTACGATTAAGGGAATGTTTCCGCCTAAGACAACGCCTAATAGTGGTTTCAACGGGTTCAAAAAACCGGTTAGGCCTAATTCAGAAGCAATGTTTAGGCCTAAAAACACCAGCAGTACCACGAACGTGGCCATAAGTTTGTCCTTCAAGAACAGGTAGGTGGCGGCTGCCGCAAAGTACCCCCAGCCTATCAGGCCAAGAATTCCCCACCAACTTTTCTGGATGTACGTTGGATTTTCGGCGGTGCCGCCTCTGAATGCTACGGCTAGGAAAATGAGCAGCGCAATCCCTGCATACTTTAAATAGCGGAGCTTGCCTTCTTCGGGATAGTTGTTCCAGATCAGGAAAACCGCTACGTAACCGGAGACGATCCAGAGCGTTCTGTTTATTGGTGTAAGTTCAGTGTTAAAGTTTTCGGAGGCATTGACCATAAAAATGCCAATAATCAACAGGCTGATTGTTCTGATGACAATGTGAATGAGCAGCTGCAGCGTAGTCTCGTTTTTCTTTTCCCGTGCCTTGAAGGCAAACGGTATGGAGATACCCACCATGAACAGAAAACCGGGAAACACCCAGTCCGCCAAACCCATGCCGTCCACCCCTTCCGCAACGTGCCCGAGCCATTTGGGTACGCCTGGAACATACAAATCATTGACGAACAGCATCAAAAAGAGCGTCAGCCCTCGCATGATGTCGATGGACAAGATTCGTCTGACTTGGGGCATTTGAATGGAGGGGGTTAGTGAACACAAGGATACGGTCTCTTGATCCACACTTCAAGTACCTGGGTGTTTTAGTCTTCTCCACCAAGCATTGTTCGTATATCCTCCAGTCCGTTCCCACTCCGCCACGTGTTTCAGGCGAATAGATCCGATTCCATATCCATACAAAGTTAATGAAAAATGTCTGCCTGAATGACAACTGGTAGACTACGAGGAAATTGATGTAACACCGCCAGGAGAGCTAAAAGATGATCGTCACTCAGCAAAGCCGAGCGACTGCCGAAGACTGTTATCTATAGTATGCACACAGTCTTCCTTTGGAAGACGTACGCACAACGTCGAACACTACGAACTACGGGTATAACAGGAAAGCTTATCGAATGCGTCTGGCAAACATGCCGATTTTTATCACTGAGTTTGGCATAAAGAACCCGAAAGACTTTCAGGAAAAGTGTCTTTTGAAAGCCGCTGTTGTCATTGGCTCACATCCAGAAATCAAAGGGGTGAGCTACTTCAATCTTTCTGACAACCCCAAAGTCTGGGGGACATTCCAGCTCCGGATTGGAGCGTCAGCAAGGAAACATTTCAGCGTTTTGTGACAACCTTATTGGGAACCCGGTGATTTTGCTGGCAGTTGAAGCGGTGTGTTCAAGTCGGAAGTAATAATGTCGACCACCGTATCGCCATTAAGCACAAACAAATAAAGTTTATAGGCTTGGGGATGGCTCGGAATCTGCAGAGTCAGGTACGGTCCTGTGCCCACGTTCTTCGTGGAGACGGGATTGTACACATAATTTATTTGAACGAGTTTCCATTCGAATTTTAAGTTAGTCCGTACGTTTTTTGCCAATGACCAAGTTTCCTCTTTTTTTATGATCGCATGATAATTGAGGAATGTATCAGCATATGTTGCGATAGCAGATTTCAGTATCTTAATTTTTGGGGAGGTTAGTGGTTTTACACCCCCTTTCCATTGAGCGGCTAATTGTAGATATGAATTTTTTTTGCGTCCACCCAGATCTTTGATAGCATCGAAACTAACCCGTTTGGAAGTATGTACATCCTGCCAATTTGAAATAAAAACACCGGCAGAATCACCTGTAAGTTCGTTGTATACCTCATAAGTGGAATAGCTGATAAAATGAGGAAAGTTTTTGGGGATTGTGTACTTTGGTGAATGCTCTTTATAAACAAGACCATAGGACGCAATTTCTGGAATGACCGACCCCATCCTCTCGACAACGGAAGGCAGGTCTTCAGATACCTCAATGTCCAGTGTGATCGGGCGTCCCGGATCAATACTTTTCATTCTCATCGCTAACTTTTTAAGCCAACCCAGATAGGCCTCCTGTTGGTATTTAAGATCTGGTGGTTGATGATACAGGCTCAAATTTTGGAAAACAGCATTCCCAATGTTCCACGAAAGTATCCTTGGGTTTGCCTTATTCTTGCTAATGGCGCTCAGTATATCTTCTGAAAGTGCTTTCAGTCTTTTCTTATCCTCTCGGAAATTAAGTTCGTCGGGCACCCAAAAGCTGTAGTGAAGATCCATTACCTGCTGATCGGCGACCCGTAGAATATTGTAATCATAGAAGCTTGGGCCGTAGAATTTCACAGTGTTGATGCCAATCTTTTTCATTTCTTGAAAATCGGCGACGAGTTCTTTTTTCGTGAACGTGTTATATTCGTTTTGCCAATCTGACCCTTTCAGATAGTTTATTCCTCGTGTTCCTTTGAATGAACATGCAGCACAAGAATTGGTAGGAGAAGATGTATCAGCAATTACTGATTCCTGATTCGGCGCTACAGCTGCTTTTGGATTGTATCCAGGAGCACTCTGCCCGGACATTTTAAGTCCTACGCTTTCCCGAAATACTGGCTCATTTTTTATTAACTTAAACATTGCGATGTATATCCAGCTACCAAGCAACAAAAAAGTTACCAGCATGACGGTGCTGCGCAGGCCGAGGTAAAGCTTTTGCTTTAAAACCCGTATGAACGCTTCTACTAATTTTACACGGCCCATAATCACATCCAGCCAGGGATGACCCGCCCGCAAGCGCCGAAACTTATGATGTCCGCTTGCTGCAATGGTAAAACAGACAAAAAAACAATTCAGTCCGGCAAAACCCGCCATAATGAGGTTGTAAGGGTTCCAGTCTGTGAGTAACCCGTACCCAATCGCGACAGCAGAAAGGCCCAGAACAACGAGGTTTGGAACATTGAGGGGCCAGTTGTTAGCTTCATTTCCATCCTTGGGCGTTGGCACATAGGGCACCTTCTTTCCAATAATTGTATATACGAAACCAAGTATGAATACCCACCAGCTGCCAATTAACAACAATCCCCCAATTACGTGAAAACCACGTTCTTCTTCCTCAATCACCCACCGTTGCACAAAATGCCGAATTAGCACAATGAGTGCGATCAGGGGAAGCACTACCAGCCCAAATTCCGAGAAATCCATACGCATAGGACTTATTCCAAAACACAGGGAAATAATCGGGATCAGAAAATTGATCAGGTGAACAAAGCCGGACATATAATGTATAGGAAGTACGCCGTAATGCAGTTTTTGCCGCCACGTAAATTGGCTAAACAGTTTTGGATATGCCGTGACAAGCAAATCAAAAACACCTTTCGACCACTTTAATTGCTGTTTGTAATAGGCAGAAAGCGTTGTCGGCACAAGCCCGCGAGCCACAACTTCGGGCACATACACTGACTTCCATCCCTTAGCGTGCAGCTGCATGGCCGTATGCAAATCTTCAGCAAGGCCAGCTGCATGCCCACCAATGGATTCTAAGGCTGTCCGTCGAAAGGTACAGTTCGCGCCAATGGCGAGTACGGTTCCGTACTTGTTCATGGTCATCATTATAGGCCCGTAAAACTGGTAGGTCTGCTGAGCGGCACCCTTGGCGATAAGGCTTTCGCCTCCGTTTTTGTATGCCTGGACTACCTGTACAAAACCGACTTCCGGATGAGCGAAATGAGGGATAATAGGGTCTATGAAATCGGGAAGAGGTACGTGATCAGGATCCAGGACGACGCATATTTCGCCGGTAGAATGTTTTAAGGCATTGTTGATGTTACCTGCTTTTGCGTTTATCTTATCTGTCCGTGTGACATGGTGCACACCGAGCTGATCACAAGTTCTTTTCAAGAATGGATCATCAGCTTCGTCGCACAGGTAAGTTTCATGCGGGTAGGTGATCGCTTTAACGGCTTGAAGCGTTTCAACAATCATTTCGTAAGGCTCACCAGCACAAAACGTTGTAAATATGTCAACGGTGAAATTCCTGGTTAGTGGCGGGGTCTTTGGAACAGTAACATAAAGGTAGTGGTACCACTCGTAAAGCAATTTCAGGCAGATGAACAGGAATGTGAACATCAGCATCCAGTAGAGCGGCGCGTATCCGCGTACGGAGCTGTCCAGAACATTATGAAGGAAAAATACGATTGTAATGCATCCAATCAAGATCATCACCCAAAGCGTGATACGCTCTATCTTCGATGGAGGTGTAATCGATATACGCTTCATGGGTCGGTTACGACATAAAAAGGTGTGTTACATGTAGCAAAGTTTCCATTGTAATCATATATTTCTGCAAAAATACGATAAGGTCCTTGCTCCATGGGCGACTTAAACTGGGCAGTAAGCTTCCTGCCAGACTCGATCGTCCCATCGAGGGGGAGAAGTTTGCGCGTACTGCTTTGCCCGTTTTCTTTATACCAGTCCTCTCTGAAAATCCCCCATTTAATAAACCTAATGCTATCTTGCTCCTGCATAACCACCTCAGGAAACATTGTCTGCCCTGGATTTAGTAAAATGTTGTCAGCAGCGCCCTTGTTATTGAGCAGCATAGAGCGGACCTGTGGATACCTACCTTGGGGAGGCTTTCCTGTCCATATGGATTCCATGATTGCAACCGGCTCGGACTTTCTGCCGGATTCGTCGAACATGCTGAACCAGGTATGGGTTACTTCTTGCTTACTTCCCCAGAAAAATATAGAATTGCCAATCAAGCGAGGATTTTCAAAAGGTATATACTGATTGTAACGGTTGAGGATAGTTTCAGCCTTTTTGGGACTTGGATTTTCAATAAAAGCACCCCAGGCAGTACTCTGGGTGCCAACCCATGGGCCATCTATCCCCCATTCCAGCAGCATAAAAGGTCCATCCCAAAACCACCGAAAGCCTTTCAAGTTACCTACGAGCAGGTTTATATCATTAAAAATATTAAAAGAAATCAGATCAAGGTCGCAACGCAGCTGAATATTCGCGATGTATTTTCGGTTAAAATTTATGATTGTCGTCGTGATTGGATGATTAGGGTCAAGCTGTCGGATCATTTTTGTCGTCCCGTTGAACTCATCATAAAAATTGTTGTATGAAGGTTTGAAGGGGAAGTCCAACTCATTTCCCAGACACCACATCAAAAGTGCGGGGTGGCTTTTGTACCTGTCAACAATGGACCGGAATCGTGACAGTTGTCGCGATGCTCTGACTGGGTCATTGTAAAGATCCATTTGATCACTGTTCTGCATGGGAAGGCCGGCAATAACGGCAATGTCGTTGGCGTGCGCACTGTCCAGGATCTGTTGCAGGTGAGTTGTGTCCCATATACGAAGGCAATTTCCGCCAGCCTCATGCAGCATTCGAAAATTTGACGTTCCGCTTGCGCCCTTAATCTCGAATACTTTTCCATTCCGCAATACAACGTAGCCGCTGTCGGACTCAACAATGCGAACGGTTGCCGCTGAATTTACTTTTACGTCTTTACAAGCCAGTAAAGTAACCAGGGCGTATAGACAAGTGGTGCAAATGATTGAATATGCAATGCTGTTTCTGGGCAATGTAAGGGTGGTAATGTCAGAAAAGAATTTGAAGAAACACATAATAGACTTGTTGCAAGGGTGATTAATAGCTAGTTAGTAAGATAAAAATTCCACAGGTCGGCGCAAATACCAATAGCTGATTCATACAGAAGTACCCCCGCTGCCGCCAGTTTCCAAAAACTGGTGGCTAAACATAGCGCAATTCTTCGACTTACAAATTCTCAAACTTCCTCTTTCCCATTTTCAAGTAAATGATTTTGGGCGTAGGATCAGAGGCTATGATACGATTGTAGAAATCAATGTCCTTGATGATGATCGATTATGCAATCTGCCGAATATCATAGTGATTCTCCATGAGCTCCGCGGCAAATTTCAGGCAGGCGTCAATGTCTTCGGGTTCCAGCGAGGGGTGGGCTTCGAGTATATCATCCTTGCTATCGCCCGCGCTCAGGTAGCCCAAAATAGTTTGCACGGTGATTCGAATGCCCCGTATGGTAGGCTTGCCATTACATAAATCCGGAGCGATAGTGATCCGGTTAGCGATGTACTCCATAGATAGTGGAATTCAGACTAGTAGTTCCGATTTCAAGTTCACGTGAAGATAACGGAACTTGCCTTTGTTGAATGACTATTGGGAGAGTACGAGAAAATTAAGGTAACGCCGCCCAGAGGGCTAATTGGATAGTCGTCACTCGGCGAAGCCGAGCGACTGCCGAGTGTACTTTTTTCCCTCAGACTTTTCCTTAAAAACGACAAACACCTCGGCTTTTTCGATGTCTTTAGGTGTTTCTTTCAGCACGATCTGTCCGTTTTCGTATGTCCCTTCAATTGTAGTTAGCATAGCTATCCGTTTTTTATCCAAATGTACCGAATCATTCTCTTGATTTGGGAGGACTCAATGTACCGCGTCAGATCATTTGCCACTACTCTTTCCCAAACCCTGTACTTTATAGTTTTATCCGCCGAGAGTCGTGCGTATGTTCTCAAAAGGGAGACCGTGTACCACAAACTAAAAGGCTACCGGAGGGCCGGCCCCGCGAAGGTCAGCCCCCCAAAATAGCCAGCGTCGTCAAAAGTCACAGAAACCTAAATTCTACGCCTTCACCGCAAAGTCCCCGACCCACTACCCACACCCAAACTACGAATGGGAAAGCTCAGGCCCACATTCATGCCCATGCCGTGGTTGATGGAGCGACCGGAGTCCAGCTTGTCGACGTCTATGAAGCCTATCCCGTAGCGGAAGTCTCCGTAGAGGTAGATGTCATTTACATTCCGCATATAAATTCGGCAGCCAGCCGTCATCCCGAGGTCGAAGAGGCGAACGGGTTTGCCCAGAAAATTAGTGGCGTTGAGGTTGAAGCCGTCCTTAGTCCTGGCTACCAGCAGGAAGTTTGCGTGCGGACCCGCGAACACGCCAAAGCGGGTGGCGCTGCTGGGTTTTCCGAAAAGATAACTCGCCATTACGGGTACTTGTGCGTAGTGCAGGTCGATCCGGTCGCCGTTGGGCTCAAACTGCCTGCCCATTTGGGTGTAAAACAGCTGGCTACTCACGCCTACTTTCGAATCGCTGACGTAGTCGAAGGAGAGGCCCGCCATCATGCCGGGCTTCCAGCCATCGCCAAATATGTCGCCATCAAGATTGGCTACCGACAGTCCGGCGATGGGGCCAGCGGAAAATTTCGCCTGCGCCTGCGCCACGCCTGAGACCCCCAGCGCGGCGACGAACAAGAAAATGATTTTTCTCATAAGAAAACGGAGATAAAATTCAGATACTTTCCTCAAAGTACGGCACTACTCACTCGATTACCACCTTGCGCGTCGTTTTTCCGGTGGACTGCTCCACCGTGATCAGGTACATGCCGGGGGGTAGCGTAGGCAGCGAAAGATGTACTCGATTGCTGCCCGCCTGGGCCGTGACGGATTCAGTGAGTACGGCCCGCCCAGCCTGATTGAACATTTGAAGTTGAGCGCGCTGCGGGGTTGCAGCCCGGAATTGCACGGTCAGCTCTTGTCGGGCGGGGTTGGGGAATACGCTCATGACGGGATTCGCATCAGACTCGGCTTCGGTAGCAGCTAAGCGCGCGGAGCTGGCCTGATAGGGCAGGACGTTGGCGCCGCCAATAACGGTGATAGCCGAAATGCCTGGCCCGGTCCAGCCGACGGCGATGTTGTCGCCCCCACCTGATTCTTTCATCCGGGCTTCTACGTAGTACTTCTGCCCGGCCACCAGCGCGACTGGCACCGACTTTTGTGAGGCGTACTTGGTCCAGAGCCGCGACGACGTCCAGCCATTGACCGAGGCGATCTTGGTTTTGTTGGCCGGGTCGGCGTCGGTACTCAGTGACAAATCGCCGTAGTCGTCGGACGAGAAATAAAAGGTGTAGTCGCCCGTAGTGGCCGGAACGACGTAGCCCCGGATGCGGGCCCCGTACAGGTCGGCCCAGTTGACGGGCCCTTCCAGCGAAGTGATGGCTTTGGTACCAGTGGGGGGCGTCGACCAGTCGATGGCGCTGAGCTGGGTACCCGACTTGTTCGACCAATACTCGTAGGTCAGGGTAGTCGGGGTCACGATCCCCTCGTCTTTGGGGGGAAACGGCAGGGTAGAAGCCGCGTACAGAAATCCGTACATAAAGGCGGACTTAACGCTGTTCTGGTGGATGGTGAACTCACAACTCAGTGGCGACGACCGCTGATCGAACCAGCGCTCGTGGCCGGGCCAGGCGTCGGGATTGGCCGGGTACAGGGTCTTTTCGGGCCATCGGTTGCTCCAGGGGCCGGTCACGTTCGTCGACTTGTCGGCCAACCACGGGCCGTAGGGTACGATACCCCGCCGAGGCGTCGGCTGCCCACTGTACCACGAATCCATGTGAAAAATACCCACCGGCGAGCGCTCGCCTAAGCCGGTGATCCAGGTCATGTTGAGCGGGTTGGTTCCCAGGAAATAATCCGCCGTGGTGTACATGTATTTCAAATACTTGTCGGCCTGCTGTGGGTTGCGGGTGCGGTTGTCGAGGTAGCTGAACACTCCTTGACTGGTAAGCGGCGTTGTCGGCTGACCGATGAGCATCGGTAGCCAGTAGTTGCCGCCCCAGCGGGCGGCCCGCTGATCGGTGAAACTGACCAGGTACAAGTTGGCCGTGGCATCGCTGGCGGCGCGGACGTTGGCTAACGTACCAGCGTCGGTGGGGCGGTTGGTGGGTAGGGTTAGGTAAAGCCAGACGGGGTACAGTTCGTCGTCGTCAAGGTTGTTTTTGCTGCCGTTCCAGCCTTTGGCGGCAAAGTCGGCCTTGGCCTGGTCGTGGTAGGTAGCGGTACCCGTAAGCCGGTACAAGCTCACGGCGGCGTACAGCCGCTGCACCAGCAGGTCGAACCCGAACTTCACGCCATCGCCGGGTTTGGTGTTGGCCTGCGCCCAGGCGTAGGCATTAGTAGCCTCCTGCTGCCAGTTCACGCCCTGTGGGTCGGTCTTGCCCGCTTTTTGTAATACGTAGGCCAACTGCGCCGCCATAGCCGCGTAGCGGTAGGTAGTCCAGGGGTCTTCGCCCGACACGATCCACTGCCGATCGGTGTCGTCCCAGGAGGCTTTGGTAGTACCGTCTTCGCGGACATCGCCGCCCCACAAGTCGCCCATGACCCGTGCTCCGGCAATGCCGCCGGTACCCCAGCCTTTGGCCACGATTTCGTCTTTGGTGCGCTTATAAAACCGGAGCAACCAAGTGGCTTCGTCCAGCACATCCGACAAGCCGTTACTACTTTCGGGAATTTGCAACTGCCCGTCGGTGAAGCGGTTGGGGTTGAGCTCGTACAGAAACAGCAGCATACTCGGCACGTTGGTGTGCGTGAAGTACCCATCCCAGTCGCCCGCATCCTGGTACCAGCCAAAGGTATTGAGGTCGCCCTTGATGCCTGCTTCCCAGGTAGGTTTGTCGGCGGGGGTGGCGTCGGAGTTGGTTACGTCGAAGTAGCGGGTACTGGTGTACTTGAGTCGGCCTGCAAAGTCGGGCGTGACCGTGGGGTTGTGGGGCGCGGGGCGAGGCTGATCGGTGAAGGGCGCATCGAGGCTAATGCCGCTGCGTTGCTGGTAAATGCCCTTCATGGTCCAGTAAAATGGCTCAAAGTGCGCGTCGGCGGCTACAGTGAAAGGAAACGAGCAGCCAATGCCCTCCACCGCCAGCCGGTACTCACCGGGCGTATTGAACGCCGAGAAATCACACTCGTAGACGTCGGCCGCGCTGAAATTCTGGTTGGGTTGCTGGCTCGTCTGCCCCGTCTCGGGGTTCGTGGCCGACTTCCGAAAGGCAATCGTTCCCGAGAAAGCAATGGCGTTGGTAGCCACGTTGACCAGGTGAAATGCCTTCCCGGCGTAACCCGACAGATCCAGTCCGCCTTTGTCGCCAAGCCAATGGTACACATAGCCGTATTTCAGGGCCGCCGTGGGTGCGTACCCCACGTTGTTGACGTGCACGGCCTCGGACCGCAATTGGTTCACGTCGTAGGTAAATGTCCAGTTATAACCGTTGGCGGCGAGCGTACCGGTGTTGAGCCGGTAGGTCTTGCCGGGCTGCATGGGGGTGGGCAAAAACAGATAGACCCAGTGTTCTTTGGCGTGGTCGGGGCGGTTGTTGAGGCAGCCCGTGGAAGCCGACCAGCCATCACAAAACCAGGCGTAATCGGTGCCTTTCGACTTGCGGCCTACATCGAGCGGCCTTAGCCCATCAGCATAAGCGGCATCGTCGGTGCTGCGGAGGGTGTACCGGCCGGCTTGCATGGCGTTGGCGGTAATCAGCGCGTCGAGAATTACGGTCTCATCGCTACGTTTCTGGCCCCGTTGATGGTGATTGACATAGCCATCATCAAAGTGAACCATGATGATCCGGTCGGTGAGCGGCAGAACCTCCACGATGTCGGAGGCTTGGGTAGGACGGAGTGCTAACGAAAACAGGAGCGTCAGCAGAAAACAGGAAACTGAGTAGTTCGACTTTTTCATAATCAGGTTACCGGTTAGTTAGAATTGCCAAATCTGGCGATTATTTCCTGCATTAACAAGCAACCCAAACCAAATGATTTACCGTCTAGTAAGTTTGTGACCAGTTCGTTGGCGACGGTTCAGCGGCATCTGCTGTCTTCGGTACACGTTACACAAAATTTCCGTTGGGCTATGTATCAGTACGGTGCCACTTTTCTTTTTTCTATTTATACATCTGCTCTTTTAAGTGTCCACGATACCGATAGGATCGGCGTTCGTGGTGTCATTATTTTACTTAGCGCCTAAGATGCGACTTGGGTACTGGGGCGGTCTTGATGTAGATCGCGTTAGGAAGGTGGGGTGGTGCGACGGCAGCGGCCGACCGGCCCAATTGCAAATCGGGGTCAGCAAAGTATGCGTATCCAATAGCAAAACCATATCACATGTAATCCTTTAAATCCTCCAAAGGCTCGTCAAAGTCATCACTCAGCGTGAAGGCATCTTTGGAAATTCCGAACGGCCGCTCAGTCGGCGCATGCTTTCTTCTATTGCTCACGCTAGACGCGATAAATCGCGTCTCTACCTAACCACCACCTTCCCCGCTAATCCCCGCTAACCCTGATCTGTGATCGGGGTTGCATCCTCTCGCGTTTGCAACGCGATCCGAGCGCAAGCATTAAAGTTTCCTCTTGCTTACATTTCCCCATTCTACCCGACATCGCGACGGAATCACAGAACCCTTAAAACTCGACCTCCACAACCAACCCCACCAAAACCTCCTCACCAGACAACGCCACCGCTTCGCCTTTCACAATCTCAATACCACCATCGGCCCGGTAGCTATGTACGGCTTTGCCTTGGCGGTCAATGAGCCAACCCAGGCGGCAACCATTGGCGCGGTACTCCTCCATTTTGGCTTTCAGGTCAGCCAGGCGGTCGCTTTCGGAGCGGATTTCGACGGCGAAGTCAGGATAGGTGTGGGTGAAGATTTTCTGCTCGGCCAAGGGCAGGCTTTCCCAGCGGTCTTTGGCGATCCAGGACACATCGGGAGAACGGATAGCGCCGTTGGGCAGCGTATAGCCCGAGGATGAGTCGAAGACATAACCCAATTGCGTCTCACGATTCCATAGTGCGATCTCAAGTATAAGCTCAGCATTGAAATTCCCGGTACTCATTCTCGTAGGCGACATAACGATCATGTTTCCGTGTTGGTCGCGCTCCATGCGCAACGCTGAATTGGCCTGGCAAAGGTCAAAGAACATCTCCTCGGTCATGCCGTCCACCGTTTTTATCAAAAATCCGTTTTCCAGTACCATGGTAGGTTAGTTTCTTTTATTTAAATGGAATTGAATTCCAGGCAAGCGTTTATATCCGCTTCCGTCAATTCAGGGAAATCCTCAATGATTTCAGCCTTCGACATTCCCTTGGAGAGCCAAGCCAGCACATCGTACACACTTATCCTTTATCCTTGCATCGCGAACGCAAGGGCGTCCAAATCTTTTCAACGGGTTTATCTTGATGATGTCATTATAGGATTCCATCGGGGAGTTATTGCTCTCAGTCACCAAACTAACCTGACCAGATCCGAATAATACCGAAACTTTGGATCAACGGTTATGATCTCAGCATTTTCGACGATAGCGGTAGCAATAATAATTCGATCAAAAGGATCACGGTGGTCGACGTACAAAGGAACATTCTGATATTTTTGCAGATGCGAAGGTTCAATAGGAATTACGTCGATTGCGGAATTCATGATACCTTGATAAACAGCATCTAACGGCCGCATCAGGTTCATTTTACCTATTTTCACTTTTATGGATATCTCAAACAGGCTTGCCACACTAATAATCAATCTGTTGTCTGTATCTTCAACGATTATTCGGACTTTGTTGGACAATCGCTTGTCTCCTTCCGTGACCCACAGAAGAGCATGGGTATCGAGCAGATAGTCCATATTACATATAGTCTTTTAGGTCATCCAAAGGCTCATCGAAGTCATCGCTCAATGTGAAAGCTCCCCTCAAAATTCCAAAAGGACTTTTCTTGGCAGTAGCTTCATTTTTGGCAGCCTCCTCTTTGAAGTGAACCACTACTTCGGCTTTGGTAAAAGTCTTCGGTTGTTCGTTCAGCACAATTTGACCGTTCTCATATGTTCCTTTTATAGTAAGCATGGCTTTGTGTTTTCCATTGGATATACTGACAAATTAAATAAATAGCTTTTCATCTTTCCAGATCCTCATCGAACAGCGTCTCGGACATATAGACAAGATGCCGACCCAAGCCTAGTTCAATTTTCTTCTTTAGGTCTGGCTTTCTGATCGTAGTCGTCGGCTTTTTTTGTTTTTTTTTGAGTTTCTCAATCATGGAAATCTTGTTTTGGTTGGTGTAAAAGTTAAACGTCTTGAACTTTCAATTGGTTGCCAGTTGATTGCACCGATTTACCCCTTGGTGAATTCCGTAGGCTAATTTTGAACTACCACACCAGATCTACCAAATCTTGGTAGTACTGAAACTTCGGATCGACGGTGATAATCTTCGCCTTTTCAACTACTGCGGTGGCGATAATTGCCCGGTCGAAAGGGTCGCGGTGGTCAGCGTACAGCGGGATGTTCTGATATTCCAAAAGATGAGTTGCTGTGATAGGTACTATTTTAATGAAAGATGCTTCAATATCTTGATAAACAGCTTTCAAAGATTCTATAAGGTCCATCTTGCCAACCTTCACTTTTATGGCAATTTCGAACAAGCTTGACGTACTAACCATTAATTGATTAGCGGGGTCCTCTATAATTTTTCGGTTCCTGTCTGGCAACCGTTTGTCCCCACCGATAAACCATAGTAACGTATGTGTATCAAGCAGATAATTCATGTCACATATAATCTTTCAGGTCTTCCAACGGCTCGTCAAAGTCGTCGCTTAACGTGAATTTGCCTTTGGAAAGTCCGAACGGACGTTTCGTCGGCGCGTACTTCTTCTCGGCGGTCTCCTCTTCAAAGACTACCGCCACCTTGGCTTTGGTCAAGGTCTTGGGCTGCTCGTTCAGGACGATTTGGCCGTTTTCGTAGGTTCCTTCTATGATTAGCATGGCTTTTGGCGTTTTTTGTTTCAAATATACCAAATTATCCTCATGTGTTCAGTCGCCGTATGGACTGTCTTCGACCGTTGCGGCGGGCCGTTCCGCTCAGACTGACAATCTCTACTGTACCACCACCTTCCCCCCACCCGAATAACTCCGGTACTCGCCCTGGTACATCGCATCCGCCGCCGCCGGGCCGACGGTGTAGGTACCTCTAGAGACGACGCGGACCTGGTAGTAGAACGATTTTTCTTTCGCGGTAGCAGTGGTGAAGAAATGGATGCGGTCGTCGCGGATGTCGAAGTACTCGGGCGTGGCGGCGTTTTTAATCCAAGGCATATCGCGCGGCTCGGTCAGGCGGGGGTTTTCGATTTCGAAGGCGGCGGGCAGCAGGTCGGTCACCACCACGTTTTCGATGGGGACGCCGCTGGTGCTGGACACGGTCACTTTCACTACGACGAGGTCGTTTTGGCGGAGCGTCCCGGCGTTGCCGCCGTTTCGGTTGAGGTACTGCCGCCGCACGCGCAAGCCGTTGTCTTCCTCCACGTAAGTACCCGTGGCCGATTGGCCTTCGGTTTGCGAGAACCAGTACAGGTCGCCCTTCCCCTGCGTTTTTACCGTCAACTTTTGGTTCAGAATACCCTTCGCCAGGCTCAGTTCCTTG
The DNA here is from genome assembly GCA_963803495.1 of uncultured Cytophagales bacterium. GTDB lineage: Bacteria > Bacteroidota > Bacteroidia > Cytophagales > Spirosomataceae > Persicitalea. The sequence goes on along the minus strand of CAWDMP010000002.1, from coordinate 2,286,557 downwards.
CCGTCGAAGGTGGCGAGAGTTTCGCCCTTAGAGTCAACCGTAGCCGTGACGGTAGAGCCGGAAGTGCGCTGGGCCAGTTTGCCGAGAGCCAGTACGGCGAAGCCCGCTTCCTGGGTGTTGATGTAGGACGCCGAAGCTACGGCCTGCGACAACTGCCGGGCCAAAGTCGGAATCTGGATATTATCGGTGTCGGTTTCCAGCAGTGTGTTCAGCACTAAGGCGAGGTTGCGGAGCGGCGAGGCGTAGCTGCCTCCGAAGGTATTGGGGGCGTTGTCGTTCTGGTACTTCGCGGGCAGCAGGGCGGCGTAGCTGCGCGAGTCGCCGATGAGCTGGAACGCCCCGGCCAGCAGGTATTGGGCGTCGGGCGTGAGCAGGTTGGGGTTTTGCTTGTAGTAGTTCATCGCCGGGCGGTTGGGCTGGCCCACGATCGACAGCACGTAGAGCGAGTACAGGCTTTCGCGCTGCGCCTTCACGGCCCGGACGGTGCTGCCGTCTTCGGTGGCCACGGGTACTTCCTCAGTGGCGGTGGTGCCGGTTTTGGCGGTAAGGTACTCGATGGCGCGGCTCATCGTGGCCCCGTTGACCTCGAATCCGGCTCGGCGGGCTTCTTCTAGGAAATGCACCGCGTAGGCCGTTATCCACCAGTCTTCGCGCGTGGCGCCCGGCCACATCGCTAGTCCGCCGTTGTAGCGTTGCTGGGTTTCGGTTTTGCGGATGGCTTGCTGCACGTTGGTGGCGGGGTTGAAATCGCTCTCGCCGCTACGCACCAGATAGACGGGCGTGGCCATGGCCCTGGTAAGGTCGGCGAAGTAGATTTGCGGAAATGCCTTGGAAATCGTCTGTTCCAGACAACCGTAGGGGTAGCCGAGCAGCGTGGACAGCGCCTTGCCACCGCCCTGCACCAGCGGCGAGCGGCTGAACGTCACCTGGGCGCGGGCCGTGCCGGGCAGGTAGTTTTGGGCGAGGTCGATGGTGCCACTTTGTCCGCCCGCGATGACGCCCGACTGGCTGGTCTTGAGCAGCGGCGAGGCCGGGCGCACGGTCAGGTTGGTTTCCTGCACGAAGGTTTCACCAAAGGCCCCCACTTTCACGGTGATTTTGCCTTGCCCGATACCCGAACCCGCTTTAACGCTGAACATCGCCCGCGCTTCCTGCCCTGCCGGGATGGTGAGTTTCTGCGCGGACTTGTCGCCGGGCGCGAGCGGGCCGCTGGTTTGCAGCGATACGGTCACGGTGGCGGCTTTTTTCTCGGTATTGCTCACGTTCACGGGCAGCAGTAGTTCGTCGTTGGGGCTAAGGAAACGCGGCGCACCCGTGCTGATGACGACCGGGTCGGCTACCTTCATGTTGGCCGAGCCCGAGCCGAAGGCGTCGCCCTTGTAGGCCACGGCCATCACGCGCAAGTCGCCGCTGAACTGCGGGATGGCGATGTCGAACGTGGCCTCGCCGCTGCCGTTGGCGGTCAGGATGCCGCTCCAGAACGTGACGAGTTCGGTGCGGCCGTTGCTGAGCGGATTGATGCGGCGTTCGAGGTCGTAGCCGTCGCCGCCCACGCTGGACGTGGTCGAGAAGGTCAGTTCAGGAAAAAGGAAAGCGTACAAATCGTGGCTTACAACTTCCAAGGCGCGTTTTTGGTAAAAGTACCCGTGGATGTCGGGCGTGCGGAAATTCTTGATTTGTAAAATCCCCTCGTCCACCACCGACACCGTCACCTGGGCGTTGGCCGCCGTTTTGACCTTGATTTGCTGTTTTTTCTTGGAACGTGACTGCGCCACGGCGGTCACGTTGACGGGCAATTGGCGGTCGGGCGCGGCTACTGGAATAGGCGCGAAGCCGTGCGCCACCGTCAGCGGCAGGTCGGAAGCATCCAGCGGACGAATGAGCGTGGCCGTGACATAGACATTGGGCAAATGCTCCTCTTTGAGCGCGAACGTCAGTTCGGCGGCTTTCTTTTCGGTCGTCAGCACGTGATGTTCCAAGAGGTGATTGCGCTCTACCGTCACCAGCAAGCGGCCGTCGAAGGGGGTTTTGAACAAAATTTTGGCCTTATCGCCTACCTCGTACTTTTCCTTATCGGTTTCCATCAACACCCGGCCCTCGGTACTCACCTCGAAGGACGAATATTCCGTCGAACCGTAGCCATAGGCGTAGAAATTCGTGGCCGCGTAATGTTCGGCACCGGGACGCCGCACCCGCACTTCGTATTCACCGGAGACGGTCGGTACGTAGCGGAACTGCCCCCGCCCGTTGCCGAGCGTGAGGGTATTTTCATAAACCGTTTTCTCCCGCTTGCGAGAGGTGTAGCGGAGTTGCTCGTTCTGTTTTTCGACCACCGTCTGGTACTCGATGCGTACGACTTCCACCTGCGTGGCGACGTTTTTCTGCAAAGTGCCTTTACTATTCACCCCAATGATTTCTACTGGAACGGGGGCATTGGTACTCAGGTAGTAGCCGGGCAAGCGAATGCCGAAGAGGGTACTTTGCGTCAGCACGTCGAAGCGTTGGAGGCGGTTGACGGGTCGCCCGTTCTCGTCAAAAACCGTCACATATACTTTGCCTTCCAGCAAACCAATGTCCTTGTACTGCGCCGGAATCGGAATGCGTTCGGTGGCCTGTCCCTGCTCGTTGGTGACGCCCTGCCGCTGCTCACGCTCAAAGGCGGTTTCGGCGGAAATATCGAAACTAAACTCGGGGAAATTGGGGGCGGAAAAAGCCATCCTGCTCCACTGAATCGCCATTTCGTAATTGCGCCCGGCGGCAGGTGGCCCGAAAAGGTTGATCGCCGTGGCAGTCAGCGCGACGGTTTCCCCGGCTTTGTACTGCGGCTTCGCCCCGCTCAGCGTCACCTTGATGCGGTCGGGCATGAACTCCTCCACGCTCACCGGCTGCGAGGCCAGCAGCAGGTCGTTGGCGTTGTAGACTTCCAGCTGGTACGTGCCCGTGAGAGCCGAGGCTTCCACGGTCACTTCCGTTTCGACCGCGCCCTGCGCGTTGGTACTTTTGCGCCAGGTGCGGTACTCGCGGCCATTGGGCGTGACGAGTTTGAGTTTCAGGGGAATTTCGTCCGGCGTTTCCCAGCGGTTGGTGCGGATGACGGTGTTGAAGTGCATCGTCTCGCCGGGGCGGTACATATCGCGTTCGCCGTAGATGAACGCCAGCAGCCCGGCGGCGTTGTCGTGCGCGCCCTCCACCTCGTAGCGCGAGGTTTCGATGCGGGTGTCTTCAAACAACAGGTAGTTGAAATCCTCCTTCGTGCGGGCGGTGATCATGGCCATTTTAAAGCCGGGCGCTTTTTCGCTCAATTTCTCAAAGTGCGCCACGCCGTCGCCGTCCGTTTCGAGGGTGTAGACCGACTGGTTATTGCTGCTCACGAGCGTGATTTCGACGTTGTTCAGCGGCTCGGTAGTTTTGATGGAATTGGCAAAAACCCACACCTCATCCTGCCCCTCCTTGGCCACCAAACCAATGTCCGAAATGGCGACGAGTTTGGTGGAGCCGAGGTACGCTTCCTCCTTGGAATGCACGGAAACCAGATAAACTCCCTTACGACCGTTATCGTCGGGCAGAGCAACGTTGAGAGCGGAGATGCCTTTCTGGCGCGGCAGGTTTCCGGTCTCCACGGTTTTGTTGACGACCACATCGCTGTAAAAATTCTGGTCGTCGTCGCTGTAATTGTAGGTACCAGTTGGCTGGTACTCGTCGCCCACGTAATCGTAGTTTTCGTAGCGACTGTTGCGGACGTAACTCAGGATGTTGTTCTCATAGACCTTCGCAATTTTGACCTGCACCTTCGGCACGTTCACGATCTGAACGCCGATGTTTTTGGCCCCTTTGGGCGTGAGGTACACGGCTTTTTTATGGGTAAAAGCAATTCCGGCGGGCATCTTGCCAAAAAATAGGTCGCGCGAAACTTCTTCTTCCAACTTTGGCCCCAAAGTACCTTTCAGATTGGTGTTCAGTTTCAAAACGTAGGTGTCCGTCTCGTTGAAATCACCGCGTAGCGTGAAGCCGTTTTCGGTGGCTTCGGTCTTGGCGGCGAGGTCCGGGTCGAGGGAGTAGCCCGTGCCGATGCTTTCGGGCGCGAGCTCCTGCGTGGTCACGACGCGCACGAACGCCTGGTTATTCTCGAAGCCTGTCTGCACGTCGGCGACTTCCAGGTGCAGCGGCGAGGGCAGGCTCACGGCCCGTTCCTGCGGTTCGGGCGTGGCGTAATCATTCCCAATAAGCTTCAAGCCCTTCTCAACCCGCACCGTCATCGGGATGGGGTTGTCAGCGGCAGTGCCCGTTTGGGTGAGGGCTACGGTGACGCTGCGGCCGTCGGACGAAGGCAGGGCGCGAAAGGTGGTGGCGTTGTCGCGGAGGCTGAGTTTCAGCCGCTCGGCCACAGCCTGCGGCTCCACGGGGTAGTTGAACGTTAGCCGCAGCCGTGCTTCCGGCCGTCCTTCCGCCGAGCGCGTCCACCAGGTTTGGAGGTCGGTGAGTTGGAGGTAGGGCGTGTGGAAATTTACGTTCTCGTCGTCCACGTCGTATTTTTTGTCTTTTTTGACGTGGTTCAGGAGTTCATCCGTCAGTTCTGCCTTGTAGTTCGTAGCCGGTGCGAGGGCCGCGACGGGCGAGAAAACCAGTTCGTTGGGAGCCGTCCACTTAAACTTGCCGCGCACGGCGGGCAAAAATTTGACGTACTGCGTCGAGTCCCAAATGCCCAGGCGGCTTTCCTGCACCAGGTCTTTGTTGAAGGTAAAAACCATGTTCTGCGAGAGTTGCACCTCGTCAGTAAAGTTCTTGCCCACGAGGTGGACTTCGTTGAAAGACGAGCAGGCGGCGACCGTTAGCAAAAACAGCAACGATAGGGCGGACGTTGGGCGGGAGGGCATTTTGCTTGGGGTTAATGGTCAACGGTGAACGGTTAACGGGCAAGTTCGGTGTGGAAATTAGTGGGGTGAATATAGTGATTTGGGGATTTACTTATGAAAAAAGCCGCTCCCGGTTCCTGGAAGCGGCTTCTGTATTGGTCGCGCGTTGCAAACGGTATCCACCGCGGCACGCTTTCCTGATGTTAGCGTCACAGACGCAAACCAGCGACAAGTTCTTGCCTTGAAATCTAAAATCTTCCTTTCACAAAGCCGTCAACCGCTTTCCGAATCTTTTCTTTTACCTGCTTCCATTTCATGCCATTGAGGCTGATCGGATCGACGCGCTCCTTTTCGGCATCGGCAAAGTAGGTAGCCGCCAGGAGAATGTGCCCGATGTCGCTGTTGGCATATTTCTGCTGGTGAAAATCCAGCATCTGCTTTAACGAAAAATGTTCGAGCAATTCGGCAATGTCCCAAAAGTCTTTCTTGACACCTCGGGTTGCCATTGCTTCCAGTTTCATCGGGATAATGTCTTCTACCGCTAACATCCGAATTCCGTCTAGAACCTCGACGCCTACTATGTAAGGATATTCATGTAAAATCAAATCCACTTTCACGCCCTGAATGGACAGCCAGATAGATTGTCCGCGCTGGTCTACTTTGATGGCCTGGGGAAATTCCGTCAAAATGGCTGTAAGTACTTCGTCCGGCTGAAAAGAAGTGTTTGTGAATAAATCCAGGTCGACAGAGATCCGGTGACCATAGTGAAGGGACAAATTGGTTCCACCGACTAACGGGAAGGTAACCAGTTGGGGTAGTTTGCCCAATTTTTTCAACAGAGCGAGGGTTTCGGGTGCTAAGGTTTTCGTAAATAGCATGAGTTAATGATCCCAAACAGTAATGCTGGCCTGCCGCCGCTGATACGCCACAAAATCACTTTCTTTAAGGTCTAGAATAAGGCAGAGGAAAGATAAGGCGGTCTTCTTGTAGTAAGCCCCATGCACTACTTCCCGACGCATACGCTCCAAACCGTAAAAGCGCAGCACTTCCTCAATGTCCGTCCACAGGCCGTAGTTAATGACCTTACCCATCACAAACAGGCTGTCGACCTCGAAGTCGATTGATTCCAGGTCCACATCCCAGAAGGCGGTCTTGGTGAGGTTGGGTTTGCGCATGTTTTTGGGGAGCGGCTCTCTGAATCTATTCTGTTGCTTTTGAATTCACCCAATCGGCGTGAACTGAACCGACGCCATTTTCCAGGCACCGCCCTGGCGGACGCAAACGCAGGTGAACGTCACGACGGTCTCGAAGGGGTTGCTCTGCACGGCGCCCTTGGCGCGCCAGTTGCCCGTCACGACAGCCGCATCGCCGTAGGTACGTACATTGGCGCCCTCGACGGTACCTCTCTCGATGGTGACATAGCCGCCGTTCATGGCTTCGGCCAGGGTGTTGCCATCGATCAGCGAGCCATCGAAGCTAACGATGGCGAAGTCGGTCGTTACCAGGCTGCGCATAGCGTCGCCATTTTCGTCGAGCAATGCCTTGAAGAACGCTTGGTTGGTTTCGTCGGGATTGGTGGGCGGGTTGGATTGTTGGGCAAAGGTTACGAAGGCCAGCAAGGCCAGGGTACAGGTAAGCAATATTTTCTTCATTGGGTTTTTGATAAAATGAATTTTGATAAAATTGAGTAGTTATCCCACAATAACGGAAAACTCCGAAATCTGGATAGTACATCGAACTACTTAACGATAAGTTTTTGAAAAATAGGGTGGTAATTTAAATCGCTAATGCGTAGTTTAGGGTTAATTTCCTGAACATTACGGCCGTGCGCATGAAAAAGACTTTACAAATTCTGTCGGTATCGTTCCTACTTACCCTTAACCACGACGCCCTGGCCCAGAGCCCGTGGCGGCTCGGCGTATCGCTGGGGCCCGCGCTCACCTACAATACCCTGCACTCCGACCGGCCGCTGCCCCGCGGTAAGTTCGAGGCGCCCGACCGCTTCGGCGCGTCGTTCGACCTGACGCTGGAGCGAAGCCTCACCCCCAACTTTTCCATCCGAACGGGTATCCGCACAGCCAGTCTGAAAGTAGGTACCCGCACCGAGTTCTTTGGCCGCGACTCCGTGACGCGGGCCGTCAATAGCTGGGGCCGCAACGATGGCTACACGCAGTTTGCGCCCGCCAATCTCAATTTGGGCTTGACCTACAACTCCAAACTACTATGGCGGCGGCTGATCCTCAACGCCGGCGTCGACGCCAACTACATTGTCAACCGCTACGACGGCTACGTCCGCGAGAAAGACACCCAACGCATCGACGGCGAATGGCCGGGCGATGTGTACCGCTACGAGCTCGAAAGTGCCCACACCCACAACAACGGCCTGGCGATTTCTTTCCGCGCGGGGCTCGACTACAAACTGAGCCAGTACCGCTCGCTCACGTTTCAGGCGATGTATAGCCAGGGCTTTCGCGATCTGTTCCGCATTTCGACCAAAGAACTCGACCTCAACGGCATCAACTACAAGGCCGATGTCGTCAGCAAGGGCAGCTACCTGGCCTTACAGGTAGGCTACAAGCAAAGCCTGCGCTGGAAGCAGGCGGGCAACTACATGAGTCCGTACAATATGCCCGTGGTGGGCAAGCGCGCCAGCAACCGCCCCGACTTTACGGCGGGCTCGGTGATGGCAGGACTCTCGGGCGTGGCCATCCCCTACCAGGCGGGTGGTACCTTTGCCAATGTAGCCGCGCGCGCGGGCCTGTTCGTGGCCGACCGCGTGCTGGTGGGGGCCGCGGCCTTCGGGGCGTATTCGACTATCGTGCCCATCGAAGCGCCACTCACGGGTTGGGCCGCCGGACCGATGGTACGCTACCACATCAGTACTACTGCTTTTTCTCCGTTTATTGAAGCCTCGTATTTGATCGGGCAAGAAAGCGGGCAGACCTACCGCCGGGGCTGGCAGTTTCTGGCCCTCATGCCGGGGGTCAGTTTCAGAGTGAACCGCCACATCAAGGCCGATGTAGGTTTGTATATGCTGAAACCCACCACCATTGCCTCGGAAGAAACGCTGGTATCGGTACCGCAGCTGGGGCTGCATTATTCATGGCGCTGAGGTACTCCGTTTTCGTACTTTCCAACGATTCGAAACTCCGGGTTTAGTAGTTTTTCCTGATGCTGCTGCTTTTGGGTAGTGTATAGTTTCTGGAAACCAACGAAATCGCCTAAGTCATGCCAACACGATTCACTTTCACGAAGTACTGGCTGGCGCTTTGCCTGCTTGTTGCAATCCCGACGCTAAGCCTATCCCAAAATCACCCGCCCACGTTGGCGATCGGAGCCGCCGCGCCCGACTTCAAGCTGCCCGGCGTCGACGGTAAAGACTATACGCTGAAAAGTTTTGCCGAATCGCCGGTGCTGGCAGTACTATTCACTTGCAACCACTGCCCCACCGCGCAAGCCTACGAAGATCGCGTGATGCAACTGGTTAGTGATTATGGCAAGAAAGGGCTGGCGCTGGTCGCCATTTCGTCCAGCGACCCGGCGGCGGTGCGGCTCGATGAGCTGGGTTACACCGATCTAGGCGATACGTTCGACGAAATGAAAGTCCGGGCCAAAGAAAAGAACTACAATTTCCCCTACCTCTACGACGGTGCGACTCAGGTCGCCGCGCAAGCCTACGGGCCGGTGGCGACGCCGCACATTTTTATCTTTGACAAAAACCGCAAACTCAGGTACGTCGGCCGCATCGACGACGTGGAAAAACCCAGCGGTACCCCAAAAAACCTCGACGCCCGCAACGCCATCGAAGCACTGCTGGCAGGCAGGGAAGTACCTGTCGCCACGACCAAGACCTTTGGTTGCTCTATGAAGTGGGCCGAGAAGGAGCAGGGCGCCGCTACTGAGCGCGCGCGCTGGGCCAAGGAGCCCGTGGAGGTGAAGATGATCGACGAAGCGGGGATCAGGAAATTGCTCAAAAACGACTCAGACAAGCTGCGGCTCATCAACGTGTGGGCCACCTGGTGCGGCCCGTGCGTGACGGAGTTTCCCGATTTCATGACCATGCAGCACATGTACCGCGGCCGCGACTTCGAGTTTGTCTCCATCAGCGCTGATAGCCCCGACAAGAAGGAAAAGGTCCTGAAATTCCTGCAGGGTAAGTACGCTTCCAACCCTAACTACCTCATCGACTTCGAGGACAAGTACAAGCTCATCGAAGCCATTGACCCCAATTGGCAGGGCGCGTTGCCCTACACGATTCTGGTGGAGCCGGGCGGTAAGATCGTGTACGCCAGGCAGGGCCCGATCGATCCCTACCAAATGCGCAAGACCATCGTGGAGAATAAGTATATTGGGCGTTTTTACTGAATCCCCCCAACTTGTCCTATGGAAAAAAGAATTACCAAGAAGTACGATAACGGTGAGATTACCGTGATCTGGCAACCGCACAAGTGCATCCACTCTGCTATTTGCTTTCGAGGGTTGCCCTCGGTCTTCGATCCGCAAAAACGGCCCTGGGTCAACATTGAAGGCGCGGACACCGCCACAATTGCCGATCAGGTGGAAAAGTGCCCTTCCCGCGCGCTTAGCTACCAAATGGATGACAAAAAGCCGTACTTGAACGGTCACGCCCAGCCTGACGCCCCCACTGCGAATACCAAAATAACGGTAAAAGCCAACGGGCCGCTACTGGTACACGGTGACCTGATGGTACAGAATACCGCCGGAAACGAAGAAGAAAAAAGCGGCGTAACGGCCTTCTGCCGCTGCGGATTTTCCCAAAACAAACCCTACTGCGACGGTAGCCACGCCCGCGAAGGCTGGCAAGGCTGAGTGCATCGGAAGGATTTATCGGTTATCTTGCAGGAAAATATTTTTATAAAACTCCAATCTTACCCAGAAACAAACATGAAAACGACTGTACTGCTCCTTTCTTTTTGCGCCCTGCTCACCTTCGGCGCCCAGGCCCAAACCTTCCGTGGCGTCGACAAGAGCCCGATGGACATGGCCTACTATCCCGACGACTACGCCCACGACCGTAAATTTGCTGCCGACAAAATCAAGGGTGAAACCGTCAAGGCGCGTGTCATTTACAGCCGCCCGGCCTTGAAGGGCCGTGACCTCGCCGAACTCGTCCCGCAGGGGAAGGTATGGCGGGTAGGGGCTAATGAAGCGCCCGAAATCAAGTTCTACGAGGACGCCACGATTATGGGCAAAAAGGTGAAGGCAGGTACCTACGCGCTGCTGGCCCAGGCCAACGAGCAGGACATGACCATTATTCTGAGCAGCGATGTGGACCAGTGGGGGGCGTACAGTTACGACATGAAGAAGGACGTGATGCGGTTCAATGTACCCATGAAGGAAACCTCGGATTCTGTCGAGAACTTCGCGATCCAGTTTGCCAAGGGCAACGGTAAGGAAGTACTTATGCGCATGGCCTGGGGCAACGCCATGGTAGAGGTGCCGATGACCTTCGACTGAGTTCTAATCCGCGATTTTATAGATTCCAAAATCACTGATTACCGCCACTTCCGGCATTTTGGTAAAGCGGACGCGCAGCTTGTCCGTCGTGACGGGCGCGTCCAGCTTCACCAGCGTACGGGCGCCGATGGTGGTACCTTCGTGAATCTCCTTCCAGTCGCCGTCCTGCCAGGCTTCGAGCGTGAAGCCCTCGACGCGTTGTCCCATTTCGATGTGCTCGCGCAGGCTAACCAGGTCGAAGGTGACGGGCTCCGAAAACTCGGCGGTGAAGTACGATTTCTTGAAATCCTCGTCGGTGGTCCAGTAGTTGTTGGGGTCGTCGTCCACCATGTTCTTGGCCCCGTAGATCGAATTGTACCCCCGCACATTGACGGCGCGCAGGTAGGCCATCCTGGCCAGATTCCTGGCGTACGTCTTTTCCAGTCGGGTACCGAAAGCGGCCAGGGCAGCTACGTCGTCGTCGCTAAGGCGACCCCGGGTATCGGGTGCGAGCCCCAGGTCGAGCGCCGCGCCGCGGCCTACGCTTTTTAGGTACAAGTCAAAGAGCTCGTCCGGCGATTTCGGTTTTTGGTCAGGATGAAAAAACCAACCTTGCCGGAGCGGTACATCGCACTCGGCCGGAATCCAGAATTCGCCGTTTTTTGTGCCCGAGGGATTGTCTTCCGTTTCGGCCTGACCCGGTACGGCCTTGTTGACGCCTTTCGGTGGCTTGGGCGTCAGGGTAGCGTAGTGCGGCATCTCGGCGATGCCTTTCTCATTGCCGATCCAGCGTACATCCCAGCCTATATCGCTGAAAATGTTGGCGTTAGGTTGCAGCTCGCGGGTGAGGTTGGTCCAGGTAGAATCCCAGGCATAGTAGGTGGTATTGTCGATTTTGCGGGCCTCCCTGGTACCTCCATAATAGCCATCGCCACCGTTGGCGCCATCGTGCCACGACATGAACAGGTCGCCGTAGTTGGTGTAAAGCTCGCGAAGCTGGGCGCGGTAGATTTCGAGATACTCCGGTGTACCATAGGCGGCGTTATTGCGGTCCCAGGGCGAGCAATAAATCCCGAATTTCATGCCATTGGCGCGGGCGGCGTCCGCCACTTCTTTTACCAAGTCGCCCTTTCCATCCCGGAAAGGGCTATTTGTGATATTGTAGTCGGTGGTTTTGGTAGGCCACAGGCAAAAACCGTCGTGGTGCTTAGCTACCAGCACGATCGCCTTCAAGCCGCCCGCCTTGGCGGCTTTCACGATTTGATCGGCGCTAAAATCCGTCGGGTTAAAAATAGCCGGATCGGCATCGCCGTAGCCCCATTCTTTGTTCTCAAAAGTGGTGGGCGTAAAGTGAATCAGGCCGTACTGCTCCACTCCGTGCCATTGCATTTGGCGGGGCGAGGGCAGCGGACCGTAAGGCTTGGGAGGTACCTGCGCCCGGGCCGTTTGGCTGGCCAGGAAAAACAAAAGGAGAATTTTCTTCATTTGGGGTGTTGGTAAAACGAAAATCGAGTTTGTAAATATAAAGATTATTTCTGAGGTCAATCGTCCCCATCCCCTATGACGTTCAAAGAGTACCTCACCGCCGAAGATACCGAATCGGCGCTGCGCTTCACCATCGGATCGAGCCTGCCGCTATTGGTGGGTGTGGCGCTGGGCTACCAGCAGATGGGTCTGTTCATGTTTCTGGGTGGACTTTTCGTATTCGGGATCGACATTCCCATCGCGCTACCCAAGAAAATGGCCTTTATGGCTTCGGCGGGATTGCTGTCGGCGCTGCTATTCATCGTGTTCACTCAGGTCAGGGATTTTCCGGTTCTGAATGCCTTGCTGCTGCTCGCGGTGTTGTTCGTGCTCAATTTCCTGTCGCCTTTCACGCCCAATTTCAGCATTGTGGCGCTGCTGCTCAACCTGTCGGTCATGATCGGCCTGAGCATGGCCGAGAGTGTACCTACCTTCGCCGACGCCCTCCAGCGGGCGGGATGGCTGCTGTTGGGCTCGGGCTGGTACACACTTTACGCGTTGCTGCTGCACCCGCTTCTGCGGCCCCGACAACTGCGGCGGCGACTGGAAGAATGCCTGCGCCTCACCGCCGACTACTTCGCCCAGCAAGCTGAACTACTCGACGCCGCCAAGCCCGGCGAGGAAGTACTACTGGCGCTGACCGAAAAGCAAGCCGACCTCGTAGCCCTGCACCAGCAGATTCGGGAAGCGCTGCTGCGGGAGCCGATCAACGTCACCAACCCCGAGACCTTCATGGGCCAGGCGACCTACTTTCTGGCGGGTTTGGTGGATTTGCTCGAATTGGCGACGGCCTCGGTACCTTCCTTGCAGACGATTCCCGACGGCCCCGAAAAAGCGCGCGCCCTACCGTTGCTGGCCAAGCTGAACGCCAGCATCATGGCGCAACTCCATCAGTTGGCCGACCACCTCGACGACGACCAACCGCCCATACCCGCTTACGGCACCGAAGCCGAAAACGACTTGCATCAACTGACCGAGTACCTCGACGGTCTTAAGCTTGACTTACCCGGCCACACCCAAACCGGCGACGCCTACCGTCCGTTGCGGCGGATTCAGCGCAATATCGAAACCGAACTCAGACTACTCCGCAACCTGTGGAACATCCTGGCGCGGCACGAAGTACCACAAGACGCCGCCCTGGCCGACAATATCCGGCGCTTCGCCATCCGCGATACCATCGGCTGGGATTATTTACGGAGTCATTTGTCGATGCAATCGGGCTTTTTTCGCTACGCGCTGCGGCTGTCCCTGACGGCGGTAGGGGCCTACTACATGGCCGTGGCGCTCGGCCTAGGCAACCCCAGCTGGGCGCTGCTGACGGTGCTGGTAATTCTGAAACCCGGTTTCAATATATCCAAAGAAAGGCTGGCGATGCGTACGTACGGTACCCTGGCGGGCGTGGCGGCGGGGTTGGCACTCTTCTACGCGCTGCGGCCGGGACCGCTGGCGAGTCTGGTAATTTTTGTGAGCGCCCAGTTTTTCGCTTTTTCGTTTTTGAAGCGGCAGTACGCCGTCACGACTTTCTTTTTCACACTCTTCATCCTTTTCTTTTACAGCTACCTGCAGCGCGGCTTTACGGACACGGCCTACTACCGCCTGCTGGATACGCTGCTGGCGGTGGGCCTGTGCTGGCTGGCGATGCGGTTTATCTTTCCGTTTTGGGAAGTGCAGAACCTGCCTCGAAACGTACGGGACGCCCTCCGGGCCAACCGCAATCTGCTGAACAGTGTGCTGGAGCAGGTCACGGGCCACGCGGCCGCAAGACAACGATTACAAGCTTTACCGTAAAGAAGCCTTTCTCAAAACCGACGGGCTGCTGAACTCCTACCGGCTCGCCCAGGCCGAAACGCCCGGCCGCACCGAAGCGCTCGGCGGGATTCAGCGCGTAGCGCTGCTGGTATATACCCAACTTTCGCTCATCGTCAATTTGGGTCTGTTTTTACAAAGGAATCCAGGGTACGAGATGCACGATCGGGATGTAATGGCGCAATTGCAACAAGCGTTGGGACAGATCGAGGCGCTGAGCGAAGGCAACGTAAGTACAGATACATCTGACCAGGCCCAGGAAGCCGGTGCGCGCCTACTGGCGGAGCGTCAGCGTGAAGTAGAGGCACGCCTGCGCCACAGTACCGACGACTACCTGCCTGCAGCCTACGATTTGTTCTGGCTGGAAAACGCGCTCAAAATCGCGGCCACAGCGAGCCGGTTGCAGCGAAAGATGAAAGAAATCGGCATCGGTGTTTGAGTTTTGCGGCAGGGAATAATCAGGTTACCGAAACCCGTACTATATTTTCTTTCCTTTGTCAAACATTTGTTTTTTTTCGGTATAATTACGTTTTTAGTTGAAAACCGATTGTCAACCCCAAAACTTAGCCAATCCCTTTTTATGAAAAGATTCCTCTCCCCCAAAACCTGGCTGCTGCTGCTGATCGCGGCCGCGCCGGTACTGGCCCAATCTGACCTCAGCAAGCCCATTCCGCTCGATCCCGACGTCAAGAAAGGCAAGCTCGCCAATGGCCTCACGTACTACATCCGCAAAAATGTGGAGCCCAAAGACCGCGCCGAGTTGCGGCTGGCTATCAAAGCGGGTTCGACCCTGGAAACCGACGAGCAGCAGGGCCTGGCGCACTTTATGGAGCACATGAACTTCAACGGCACGACCAATTTTCCCAAGAACGAACTGGTGGACTTCCTGCAAAAAACCGGCGTTCGCTTCGGGGCCGACCTCAATGCCTACACCAGCTTCGACGAGACGGTGTACATGCTGCCCATCCCCACCGATTCGGCGGGCCTACTCGAAAAGGGCCTGCAGGTACTCGACGACTGGGCGCAGGGCGCGTTGTTCGATCTGGACGAGATCGACAAAGAACGCGGCGTAGTACTGGAAGAATCGCGCTCGGGCCGCGGCGCGCAGCAGCGGATGCGTGACCAGTACTTCAAGATGATCCTCAACAACTCGCGCTACGCCGAGCGATTGCCAATTGGTAAAGACGAGATTTTGAAGGAATTCAAGCCCGAGACGCTCAAACAGTTCTACACCGACTGGTACCGTCCCGACCTGATGGCGGTGATCGCCGTGGGTGATTTCGATCCGGCCAAGGTCGAGAAGCTCATTAAGGATAAGTTCGGCAGCATCCCGATGCCCAAGAACCCAAAGAAGCGGACCGAGTACAAGATTCCGCTCGATGGGGGTACCAACGTAGCCATCGTGACCGACCCCGAACAGCCCCAAACGCTGGTGCAAGTGAT
Source organism: uncultured Cytophagales bacterium (assembly GCA_963803495.1). GTDB lineage: Bacteria > Bacteroidota > Bacteroidia > Cytophagales > Spirosomataceae > Persicitalea. The sequence goes on along the minus strand of CAWDMP010000002.1, from coordinate 2,271,474 downwards.
TTACAAACAGCCGGAATTCAAGGAAAAAACGTTGGAGGATGCCCGTACCAAATTGACCTACAGTCTTTTCAATTCGATGATGGGGGCCCGGATGCAGGAACTGACCCAGAAAGCCGATCCGCCATTCCTGTTTGGCTTTGGCAACTACGGTGGTTTTCTGGGCGATTTGGACGCCTTCACGGCTGTGGCGTTAGCCAAAAGTCCCGACGGCGTGGAGCGCGCCATGACGGCGCTGCTCACCGAGAACATCCGGGTGCAGAAGTTCGGTTTTACCGAATCGGAATTGGATCGCGTCAGAAAATCCCTGCTAAACGGCCTCGACAAGCAGTTGAAAGAGAAGGATAAAACCCGCTCCGACCGCTACGTGCAGGAGTACCTTGGCGATTTCCTGAACGAAGACCGTCCCATGGGCATCGAGTATTACGAAGGTTTTGTCAAAAAAGAATTGCCCGGTATCAAGCTGGCTGAGATCAATAAACTGGCGAGCCAATTCATCACGGACAAAAACCGCGCGGTAGTGATTATGGGTCCCGAAACAGCCAAAGATCAGCTACCCACCGAAGCCAAAGTGAAGGAGCTACTGGCCTCGTCGGGCCAGGACGTGACCGCTTACGTGGACGAGGTGAACGACACGCCGCTGCTGCCCGTCGAGCCTAAGGGAAGCAAGGTGACGTCGGAGAAGAAGATGGAAAAACTCGGTATCACCGAATTGACGCTGGCCAACGGCGTGCGGGTGTTCCTGAAACCCACCGATTTCAAGAACGATCAGATTTTGTTTGAGGCGACCGGTAAGGGAGGTACCTCACTTTTCCCCGAGGACCTCGACACCGATGCCTTCGCCAGCTACATCGTGAGCTCGGGCGGTGTGGGCGAGTACAGCCAAACGCAGTTGCAGAAGTACCTGGCCGGCAAGACGGTCAGCGTGCGTCCCTTACCTCAGCGAACTGACCGAAGGCGTGCAAGGCAGCGCCAGTCCCAAGGACCTTGAAACGGCCCTGCAACTAGTATACGCCTACTTCACCGCGCCCCGCAAAGACGAGCCCGTGGTGCAGGGTATCCTCGCCAACCAGCGCGGCTACCTCGAGAACATGATGAAGACGCCAACGCCCGAAAAAGTATTTGGCGACACGCTCAACGCCGTGCTCAGCAGCAACAATCCGCGCCGCGCACCCATGACGCCCGAGCGCGTGGACAACGTGAAGCTCGACCGCGCCATGGAAATCTACAAGGATCGCTTCAAGGACGCGTCGGATTTTGTCTTCACGTTCGTGGGTGCCTTCAAAGTAGACGAGATCAAGCCGATGCTCGAGAAGTACCTCGGCGGCCTACCCTCGACCGAGCGCGACGATACCTACGATCACCCCAATATTTTCCCGCCCAAGGGCCGCATCGAGAAGACGGTCTACAAGGGTCTGGAACCTAAAAGCCGCGTGTCGATGATTTATAGCGGAGAGTACGACTACAACCCCGAAGCCAACGTACAGATCGAGGCCATTGGAGAAGCGCTGCAAATCAAGCTGATCGAGGCACTCCGCGAAGAAGAAAGCGGCGTGTATGGCGTCGGCGTCCGCGCCAGTACCGACAAGCTACCCTCGGGCCGCTACCGTTTCTCGATTGGCTTCGGCTGTGCGCCCGAAAACGTGGACAAACTGGTGAAGCGCACTCAGGAAGAAATCGACAAGCTGAAAAAGAACGGGGCCGAGTCCAAGGACATCGAAAAGTTCGTCGCCGAAACCCAGCGCCAAACCCAGGTCAACATGAAGACCAACGAATTCTGGCTCAAGTACATCGACACCAGCAACTTCATGGACCGCGATATGAACGAGGTCTTCGACGAGGAAAAGCACCTCAAGGAAGTGACCGTCGCCAGTACCAAAGCCGCCGCCCAGAAGTACTTCAACGACGATAACTACATCAAGGTAGTGCTGATGCCGGAGGAGAAGTAGTATTTGGCTGTCGGCTTTCTTTTTTTACTTAAAGCGAAGGCCCCGTTATTGGCGGGGCCTTTGCTATGAGTTTTTTTGTAAAAATTTATGACAACAAATTGGTTTGAGGCCCTGAATAAAATAGGGTTCTGGCTACTAAGCCTGTGTTTGCTGCCTTCCTTGGTATTGGCGCAAGATAGTTTATCACAAGCGATTCCATTGGATCCCAATATCAGACAAGGAACGCTTCCAAACGGAATGACTTACCTCATCCGGCATAACTCTGAGCCTAAGAATTATGCCGAGTTGCGCTTAGCGGTGAGAGTTGGTTCCAATGCAGAAGAAGACGATCAGCAGGGCGCAGCGCATTTCATCAAGCATGCTGTTTTTAGGGGGACAAAAAATTTCTCGAAAAAAGAAATTCAGAATTTTTCAAGACGCACTGGATTTCCTAGTGGACCAGATTCGACCGCCGAAAGTGGATTTGATGAGACGTACTTTATTATTCCAATCCCGCTCGATTCGGCAGGAATGTTGGAAGAAGGGTTGAACCTACTGAAAGACAGGGCGCACAACGCCCTGCTTGATTCTGTGGAAATTGAGAAGGAGCGTGGCTTCCTGCTGGAAGAAACACAATGGGACGCCGGGCCCGAGCTACGGATGCGAATAGCTTATTTCAAATCGCTCCTAAAAAACTCCCGCTATGGCGAACGCCTGGCGACTTTGAATGAAGAACATATCAAAGCAATCAAACCTGAACGATTGCGGCAGTTTTACCAAGACTGGTACCGTCCCGACCTGATGGCTGTTGCGGCCGTGGGCGATTTTGATGCGGATGAAGTAGAAAAACTCATTAGGCAAAAATTCGGTAGTATTCCGAAGTCCGAGAGTCCAAGGAAACGCATCGACTACCCCTTTCCGCTAATCGGCGGTACTGATGTATTTATAGCGACTGACTCGGCCGCGACGGAATGTACCGTTAGCGTCAAGCACTATTGGCCGGATTTCGAGGTCAGGACAATGGGAGAGGTCCGTGATGATCTCATTAATCGCTTTTTTGGCGAAATGATAAACGAGCGTATGAAAGGCTCTCATACGCGCGGAGGTTTTCTGGGTGGGGCCAATGAGTTTTCGCCATTTGTCAGCACGAAGGAGGTTGATAAATTAGAAGAATATTTGGAAAGCATTTTGGAACAAATGGCTTATGTCAGGCAATTTGGATTTACTCAGCTAGAATTCGATGCTGTGAAACGAGATAACCGTGAAACCCTAGTTGGTGCCCCGTACGAGGTTGAAATGCATTCTGGATTTTATGCTCAGGAATACATTTTCTACTTCGTGAGTGGCTATCCGATGTTTGATAAAGCATTCTACGCGGATATTGTAAGTAGCAAGATCGATAGTATTACGCTGGAAGAAGTAAATCAATGGTCTAAGAAAGTTCTCAACAGCGATCGGCGCTCGATCGTCATCACGGCTCCCGAAAGCCAAAAAGAACAACTTCCAACCGAAGCCAGAGTCAGGGAACTCATCGACTCAGCAGGACGAGGAGCAAAACCTCCCATTGAGCTTCAAATAAAGAAGCTTATAGAAAATTTGAAGGGAGAGAAACTGTTATCCAGAAAGCAACACGAAAAAGCAGGCGTTTCTGAAATCGTATTAAATAATGGAGTTCGCGTTTTGCTTAAGCCTTTTGATCCGGCAATTAATTCCATCCAATTCGTTGGGAAAGCCAAGGGGGGAACTTCTCTCTTTATGGATGAGCCAGAGAATGTCCGATATGCGCAACATTTTTTATCCAGGCACGCAATCAGTCCTTTCGACCATGAGAAGTTGGAGGACTACATGAATAAACAACACATCTCTGTTAGTGCGACGATTGACAATACGAGCACGACTATCTCAGGCTTAGTACAAGTTGATTCTACTAATAGTCTAGAAACTGCATTACAGATAGTTTATGCCTACTTCACTGTATCTGAGTTAGATACCTCAGCGGCTCGCCTTCTATTATCTGCTGATAAAGCACTTTTGGTGAAAGAAGGCCCCGATGCTCAAACCATGCTCGACGATGCTTTTAACTTGGCTCTTGGCGGTAAGGATAAAGCTGTCCGCCTCATGACGGCAACAGATATAGACAAGATTGACGTACATCGACCTCTGACGATATATAAGACCTTACTTGCTAATGCTTCCGATTTTACCTTTGTTTTCGCCGGTCCATTCGAAGTAGAGGAAATAGAACCTCTACTAGAAAAGTATCTGGGCAACATTCCCACCAATAAAAACATCCTTTCCAAGAATTCTGCAGATGTGATTTTACTCGATGAACGGATCGAGAAAACTGTAATCAACAGCCAGAATTTATTAACAGGAGCAAGATTAATTTTTGGGGGAGGTTATGATGTAAACCCAGAAGCACAGATACAATTTGGAATCATAAAGAAGATGATTCATGAACGCTTACGTGAGGCCCTACCAAGTGTGAGTGGAATACTACTGGGCGTGTGGAATACAAATGAGAAAGTGCTTCTTCCAGCCAACTATTATAGTATTACAGTGGATTTTATTTGCCCTCTCAATATGGTAAACAGTGTGATAGATATTACTACAGCGGAAATTAAAAAAATTAAGGCAGAAGGGGTAGACCCATCTATTATCGAACAGCATTTACCCTTTTTGACACAAATAATGAAAATAAAAATGTCGCAATCTGATTTTTGGGCTGAGAAAATCATGTACAATTCCTTAAATGAAAGAGATTTGAATGAAATACTAGATCAAGAGAAATACATGAAGGCTATCTCTCCGGCTAGTACAAAAGCCGCCGCGAATAAGTACTTCACAGACGATTTTTTCATCAAGGTGGTGCTGACGCCGGAGAAGAAATAGTCTTCGTCTCCTCTTAGACTGACAAAAGTGCGGTCCGTCGGTTTCCTATCCTGGTTTGCGTCTGTGACGCGAACCCCCGGAATGCGCGCCGCAGTGGATACTGTTTGTAACGCGCGTTGAAGTACTAAGACTCCGAAGCTTCCCCTTCCCCCGGGCGGTACTTCATCTGCAATCCTACCAAAAAATTCCGCAAGATCTGATCCTTGCAATCGCGGTAGCGCGGGTTGTCGGGCTTGCGGAAGAAAGCGCTGATTTCGTGCTTGCTGATGTGAAAGCCCGGCAGCGCGAACACGTCGAGCATATCGGTATCGTCCATGCTCAGGGCGATTTTGAGCTTGCGCAGTACCATGTTGTTGTTCAGCTTTTTCTCGGCCTTGGGTTCTTCGCCGTCTTTCTTGCCGCGCTTGTCCACGATGAAGCCATTCAAAAAGGTCGCCAGCATGGTGTCGCGGAGCTTCTGGAAATCTTCGGTTTCCTCTTGTTTCAGCCAGTCGCTCACTTCGGCGCGGGTCGCTTCGTAACCGCCCTTCTTGAAGAGCGTCATCATGGTATGGTCGTCGAGGTCGAAGGCAAAGCGCAAACGGCGCAGGGTGTCGTTGTTGTTCATGGGGGCAGTGGGAGTGTCTTCGGCACTGATGAAACAATCTGTATTGACTTCGTCAGTCTAGCCTTTGAAGAGATGATAATCGTTAATTGTCGCGAATTTGAAGAACATTTTCAATTAAATTTTCTACAAATAATTTAATTGACTTTATTCTTTTTATTTTTTCACTGGATATTGCAAAACTTATAGAATCATTAAAGTGTAATTTGTTTCGGTATCTAATAATTTCTTTTAAGAACGAGAGATCATCAATACTAAATTTATAATATTTAAAATAGTTATCAGAACTAACCATCTCATTGATTCCAATTGTTATTTCCTTTATTGCTCTATGAAATACTTGTTCGGTTTCAATGTAGACTTCAAAAGGTTCTATCGAATTGATTAAACTAATAGGAATGGGTTCTCTTCCTTGTTTTTTTGCCAACTTCTTAAATTCAGGGATTTCATTATTTAATTTATGAACACAAAATCCGTTGGCCATTAATTCCGCCTTCATGTAGTTTTCAAAAAAAATCAATATTTTGACGCAATCGACCAACCACTCAAACATAAACTCATGTAATTCATCATTAGGTAGTTCGAGAGTTTCGTTATCTAATCTGTCATTTAAACTTTCAAGTAGATCCAACTCCTTAATAATTTTCGTATCGTTAAAGATTTTAGCACCAAATAAAATCAATGAAATGGCTGTTTCATTGATTTTTTCTTCGCTAGAATAAATCCACAGATTAGGTTTCATAATAACTATTGTTGAAAATTATTCACTCATTAAAAACTACCTTCTACCAAAAAATCCAATAAATCACACAAAATAACCCTACCACCCCAATTGTCCCGTACCGAAACGACGGCGCGACGTTGAACCACTCCCGCTGCACGACGAAGGCGTTCGGATTGTCCTTGCCGCCCGACTGAACCAGGCTGATGGTAATGTGCACCGCCGAGCATATCCAGAATACCACCCCCATGCGGTTGAGGAAGGGGAAAGCCGGGAACAGGTACTCGATCAGCGCCGAGAGCGCTACGCTCAGAATCGCGGCGACCAGCGCTCCGTTGGCGGTGGCTTTTTTCCAGAAAAAACCCAGCAGGAAAATACTCAGAATTCCCGGCGAAATGTAGCCCGTGTAAACCTGAATGTACTCGAACGCTTGCCCGAAATTGCGCAACAGCGGACTCACCAATAGCGCAATGACAAAGGCGACGATAATCGCTATGCGGCCTGTGAACACGGTCTGCTTTTCGCTGAGGTTTTTATTGAAAAATTTCTTGTGAATATCCAACATGTAAATGGTGGAAATACTGTTGGCCTTACCCGCCAGACTTGCCACGATGGCGGCGACCAGGGCGGCGAAAGCCAGGCCTTTCAGGCCGGTCGGCAGCAGATTGAGCAGGACGGGGTAGGCGTTGTCGGGCTTGACGATCGGTACGCCGCCCGGCCGGCGTCCGTAATGCCACCGATGATGGCCGGGTCGGCGTTTTCCTGAAATAAAACGTAAGCCGCCAGGCCGGGCAGTACCACGATGAGCGGCATGAACATTTTGAGCACCGAGGCGAAAAGCAGACCGGATCGGGCGGTTTTGAGGTCGGCCCCGAGGGCGCGCTGTGTGATGTACTGGTTGCAGCCGAAGTAGTTGAGGTTGTTGACGAACTGCCCGCCGATGATGAACATCATCACGCCCGGCAATTGATTGTAGGCGTCGATGAAGCCGCCGCGCCCGTCGTGGACGCTGTATTCACCGGGCTCGAAAATCATGTGCAGGTGGCTGTCAGCCTTTTGGGCGATCATGCTCAGGCCTTCGAGTACCCCTTCGCCCGTACCTACCCGCTCCGAGAGCAAGCCCAAGGCCAAATACGTCGTGGCTAGTCCGCCAAAAATCAGGCAAACGACCTGAATCACATCGGTATAGCCGATCACTTTCATGCCGCCCAGCGTGATGACGATGGCAAAAATCACCAGGAAGGTGGCGCACAGCATGAAGCCGAAGCCCGTCATTTTTTCCAGGCTCAGCGCGCCGAGATAAATAATGGAGGTCATGTTCACGAAAATATACAGGAACAGCCAGAACACCGCCATGATCGTCGCCAGCCGGGTGTCGTAGCGCCGCGCCAGGAATTGCGGCATCGTGAAAATATCGTTTTTAAGGTACATCGGCAGGAAGTACACCGCCACGATCAGCAGCGACACCGCCCCGAAAAACTCGTACACTGATATGGCGATGCCCAGCTGAAAAGCCTGCCCGCTCATGCCAATGAATTGCTCGGCCGAAATATTGGACGCGATGATCGATGCGCCGATGGCCCACCACGTCAGCGACCCTTCGGCCAGGAAGAAGTCCTTGGCGCTGTCGCCGTTTTGTTTGCCTTTATGGGTATAGACCCAGTACCCATAGCCGGACACGATGACGAAGTAGGTGAGAAAAATGGCGTAATCGAGGGTTTGTAGTCCGAGGGTCATAGAGGCGGGGTGGTTAGTACGAAGTACCGGGTTCTGGGTACAAAGACAAGATCGGATGCAGACTAATGCTTTTGCGCAAAAGTTGTTAGCCAGAAAGCTTTACTTTTGCCAAAAATCTTCCCACGCATTACATGGCCGCCAAACGCCCCGCCGCCCTCGGCTTCATTTTCGTCACCCTGCTTATCGACATCACGGGCATCGGCATCATCATCCCGGTACTCCCCAAGCTCATCACCGAACTGACCGGCGGTACGCTCAGCGAGGCGTCGCAGTACGGCGGCTGGCTGCTCTTTACCTATGCCTTCGTGCAGTTTCTCTTTGCCCCCATCATCGGCGGACTCAGCGACCAGTACGGGCGGCGGCCGATTCTGCTGGCGTCGCTCTTCGGTTTCGGGATAGATTATTTGTTTCTGGCCTACGCGCCTACCATTGCCTGGCTGTTTGTGGGGCGCTTCTTTGCGGGTATTTTGGGCGCCAGCTTCACGACGGGTGCCGCCTACATCGCCGACGTCAGTACGCCCGAAAAACGCGCGCAAAACTTCGGCCTGATCGGTGCGGCCTTCGGGCTGGGCTTTATCATCGGTCCGGTCGTGGGCGGGCTTCTGGGTCAATTCGGCTCGCGGGTACCCTTTTTGGCGGCGGCGGCGCTTTCGCTGGTCAACTGGCTCTACGGGTACTTCGTGCTACCCGAATCGCTCAAACCTGAAAACCGCCGCCCTTTTAGCTGGCGGCGCGCCAATCCGGCCGGGGCCTTGCGGCAGCTGCGCAAGTTTCCGGTCATTGCGGGACTGGTCCTCTCGCTGGTGCTGCTCTACACCGGTTCGCACGCCGTGCAGAGCGTGTGGTCGTACTACACGATGGAAAAATTCGCCTGGGACGAGGCCCAAATCGGCTACTCACTGGGGGCCGTCGGGCTGTTGAGCGCCATCGTTCAGGGCGGTCTGATCCGAATCATCATCCCAAAACTGGGGCAGGAGCGGAGCGTCTACATCGGGCTGCTACTCTACACGATTGGCTTCACGCTCTTCGCCTTCGCTTCCGAAGGCTGGATGATGTACGTCTTCATGGTACCGTACATCCTGGGCGGCATCGCGGGCCCGGCGATTCAGGGGCTGGTCTCGACGCAGGTACCCGCCAACGAGCAGGGCGAACTGCAGGGCGGCCTCACGAGCCTGCAAAGCGTCACGGCCATCGTCGGCCCGCCACTCATGACGGGCCTGTTCGCCTACTTCACCCGGCACGACACCGCGCTGTACTTTCCCGGCGCGCCGCTTCTGATGGGCGCCGTGCTGGCGCTCGTCAGCACCATTCTGGCGTGGCGAAGCTTTCGGGTTGATTTGAAGTGAGCGGGAAATTCGAGCGATCGAACCAAAGAAAAAAAACTTGTGTAACTTGCCGGGGCATTATGCTCTACCGCTTTCCCATCGACGATGTTACTCTGGTGCTCGACACCGCGCTGGTGCTGCCTCCGACGCCCGGCGCTGCCGAAAGCTTCGTTTTCAGCGAGGGGGCGTTCGTGCTGGATATAGCGCAAGTGGCAAGATTTACCATTGAAGAAGGGAAGCACGTAAGCCTAACTCCCTACCCCAATGCCGACCGCAGCACATTGGAGCTGTACCTCAACGGCTCGGTCTACGGCGCGATCCTGCACCAGCGCATGATACCGCCGCTGCACGCCAGTTGTTTCGCCTTCCAGGGCCAGGGAATTATGGTTTGTGGAGAATCGGGGGCGGGAAAATCGTCCCTCACCGCCGCCTTTTGCCTTGAAGGGGCCACCTTCCTGACCGACGATGTAACGCCCGTGGTATTTGAAGAGAACTGGCCCTGTGCCTGGAGCCTGTCGGATCGCATCAAGCTTTGGAAAGACAGCCTCAGGCAACTGAACCAGAGCGAAACGGAACTGAGACGAATCGAGCCAGACGGGGAGAAGTACTACTTCCCGATGAATTCGTCGGACGAACGCCTGGTGCCCATGCACCACGTGTTCGCGCTGATGGTGCATGATGAGTCGGCCGTGCAGATACAAACGGTGACGGACGGAATAGAGAAGTTCACTATCTTGCGCAATGCCATGTACCGGGAAGAGTACTGGCGGGCGATGCCCGGCAACGAGCACACTTACCTCGATAAGTTCGTCAGGATGAGCGAGCGGCTGACGGTGACCAAAATCAAAAGGCCTAGTCATTACTCTATAATGAAACTACGGGACACTGTCGCGCAACAAATCATGGCGATGGGTGGTACCCATCAGGGTAACACGATGGATGGTTCGATCGATAAAATGGCATAAAACTTGTTTGTTTTTTGATTATGAAAATGATAGCTCGATTCAATCGCCTGTCCCGCGCGGACAAAAGCCTGCTGCTGGAAGCGGTTTTGTTTTCTTACGCCGCCAAAATCACGCTGTGCCTACTACCCTTCAAGCGCTGCCTTTGGCTGCTGCAAGGTACCCGGCACGAAGCAGAAAACCCGGGAGGTACCGGTCCGGGCCAAATAAAAAAGGCCATTTATCGTTCGCGGTATGGGACGCCCTGGAACAATAAGTGCCTGACGATGAGCATGGCCTCGCGCTGGATGTTGCAGCGGCGCCGTATTCCGTCCCGGTTGTTTTTGGGCGTGGCCTTCGACGACGAACGAAAATTAAAGGCCCACGCCTGGCTGGGTACGCGCGACCTGGAAGTGGTGGAGCGGGGAGCGGCTTACCAGCCGCTCTACCAGGTGTGAGCCGGAGGTAGTTTCACTTCAATCATACAAAATTTTTTTAACACGCAACGCTATGGACAAATCAAGCCACGTCAAAAAAACCTGGGAGAAACCATCCGTTCAGATGCTGAACATCAATAAAGACACCTACGGCCTGGGTAACAAACGAGGAATCGAACAGGGGAACAGCAACGGAGAAAGCCGAAGAAAACGAAACTCCTGACCATTAAGAGCGAGTTATGATTTACGGTCTTATCTCGGAAGAGGGTGATCAAAACGCCCTGAAACGCCTCCAAAAGTCGATCGCGTGGGAAACCGCCGTTCACCATCCTGTTTCCCACCGCGATTTCTCGGGTGGTTTTTTCCTCGACCCCCGGCTTCCTCATACGGTGGAGGATTTCCTGTACATCGACCCGGAAAGCGGGCTGCTGGTACTGCTGTGGGGCGAGATTTACAACCGCGCTGAATTGCTCGGTACCCTGGGCATAGCCGGTTACCAGCCGCCGGACCCGACGCTGATTGCCCGGGCTTATTCGGTGCGAGGTACTTCGTTCGTCGAGGATCTGAACGGCGACTACGCCCTCGTCATCTACCCACCGCACCAGGCGCCGGTGCTCGTGTTTCGGGACCATTTGGGCGTAAAGCCGATTGCTTTTTACCAGAAAGACCCGGATTTCTACTTTTCGTCCGATGTAGTGGCTCTGTGCCGGGTCTTCCACGAGAAGGAAATCAACATCGAACGCCTCCTGGGCAATTTTAAGTTTATCGACGAGCGCCAGACCTACCACCCCGAAGTAAGGAAAGTGACGCCCGGCCATGGCGTATCGTACCAAAACGGGCAGGTGATCGAGCACAGCTACTGGCAGCCCGAGCGCATACGCACCGACCGTTCCCTATCGGCCGAGCAAATGCTCATCGACCTGGACGCGCTCCTGACCGATGCCGTCCGCATTCGCAGCAGCCCGCGGTTCCGCGCGGGAGCACACGTGAGCAGCGGCCTGGATTCCAGCATGGTGGCGGCCCTGGCGCGCCGGGAGTACCCACATCAGGCGGCGTTCTACGGCTATTCGTGGTCGCCGGCTCGTTATGATTCCGACGCGCTGCCCTACGACGAACGGGATCTGATCGCCGAAACCTGCGCGATGGCCGATCTGATCCCCGTCTACATCGACATGGAACTTAAAGACGTGGTCGCCGTGGCCAACAACTTCATAGCGTACCAGGGGTACTTGCCCGAAGTGAAAACCATCGAGTTGGCACAAAACCGCGGTACCAACCTCATATTCAGCGGTTGGGGCGGTGATGAGTTCATCAGCAAGGGAGAGGCAGGAATGGCCTCGGATTTTTTGTTTTCGCTCGACTGGCGGTCGTTTTTCAAATTAAGCCCGCTGTCCCGGCTAAGGAAGCTGTACCGTACGTTGACGGGCCGCATTTTTTTTCCGGCGATCGGGCGCCTCTCGTCTGCATCGCGCCGGGGCCTGGCCGAATCGTGCCGGTACCTGAAGGAAGCGTACAAGACTAGTCACCCGCCCACTTTGGGGTACGTCTATCGTTATCGCGGTCGCCGGGATTTGCACCTGGGGTACCTGCTCAGTCGGCAGTTTGCCGAGCGGACGGAGGTGTGGTCGGTGCTGGGCTACAAGCGCGGCGTGGAATACCGCTACCCGCTCGTCGACAGGCGGATCGTCGAGTACATGCTGAAAATTCCGTCAAAGGCCCTGCTCGATGAAAGCCATTATTCCAGGATTATCCTCCGAAAGCTGAGCGCGGGCCTGCTGCCGGAGGGCGTGCGCTGGAAGGAGTCCAAGGACGATCCGGCTTTTCACGCGCACATCATGAGCCAAACCAAAGCCAGAAGTAAGCTGTTCCTGCCCGAATTGGAAACATTTAAAAACGACCCCCATCTCGCCTTCATTGATTTCGAACAGGTGGAGCAGGACATCCTGGAAGTGCAGAAAGATGAAAATTACGAGTACGCCGAGCTGCTGTCTGATCGAATGTGGGCCATCAAAGAATTCCACGAGTTCTTCAAGTCTTATTTGAAAGAAAACTGACGAATCATGCCCAACCTGCCGCCTTCCGGCCTTCCGATCGAACAACAGGTATGCATCCAGTGCGGCTTTTGCTGCGATGGTACCCTTTTCACGCACGCCGATCTGCTTCCCGGAGAGTACCCCAACCTGCCACCGGCGATCCGGGCGAGGTACCAACGGGTGGGCGACGATGAGTCCTTTGCGCTGGGGTGCACCTATTTTTCGGGAAAATGTACCATTTACGAGCAAGATAAGCCGACTATCTGTTCTACTTTCCGCTGTAAAGCGCTCAAAAAAATTGCCGATGGGAATCTGAGTCCGGCTGCGGCCAGGGTATCCATTGCAAAGTTCAAGACCTGGCGGCAGGAGATTTTTGTGCTGTACGAAGCGATTTTCGACAAAGCACATCCCGCAAGTTTCTGGGATTTGCTGGCAGAGCTCCCCACGCTCCCCGGGAGCAGCGGCGCGGAGGGCCACGCTGCCGGGGTGGAGCTGCTGATCATAAAATGCGGACTTTTAGATGCGGCCATGACGAAATACTTTAAATCCGACGGGGCCTTTCGAAAAATGCTGAAAACGGAGGAATCCTAAAAACACCACTCGACTTATGAAAACATACCTTAGAAAGCAGGAAACGATCTCCGCCCAAATCGACGATGACCTGGTCATGGTGGACATCGAACAGGGCAGCTATTTTTCGCTCAATCCGGTGGCGACCCGTATCTGGGCACTACTCGAAAACCCGCTCAGCCTCCAAGGGCTGTGCGACCAGCTCGTGGCCGAGTACGAGGTGGACGCCCAAAAGTGCGAAATCGAGGTAGCGGAGCATCTAAGCGAGATGCAGAAGCTTGGCCTGGTCCGGGTCAGCGCCTAGGAGTGGTGGCGTCTTACCCTAACCCCTTTCGGATGAACCTATCGCTGAATCCTGAGCTACGGTTCGTGCTGGCCTGCCTGCGCAATGCATCACACGGACCTGACGACCGGCCGCTGCTGCCTCCCAACGGGGACGTGGCGCTGCTGGGTACTCTGGACAGTCACCGCCTGACGAGTATTTTCTACGAGCGCATGAAGGAAGACGACTCTTTGAGCGTGGGCACGATGGCTGCCCTGCGCCTCAAAGCCGCCGAAAACAAGCGCAGGATGCTGCTCATGACCGGTGCGCTGGCCCAGATCACCGGTTGGTTTCGGAACGAAGGCATCCGGTTGCTGGCGCTGAAAGGCCCGGCCCTGGGCCAGCGCTACTACGGCGACTGCGCGCAACGCGAATGCAACGACCTGGACATCCTGGTCGAGGCCCGGCAAATCGCGTCCGCTTGCCGGATATTGCTGGAGCGGGGGTATGTATTTTCGGAAGTATTGTGGCAGAGTCCCCGGCAGCAGGCTCTGTACCGGCAAACTTTCCACCACTACCACTTGTACCACCCGCAGAGCGGTGTCGTGGTCGAGCTGCATTGGCGGGTATATTCATCGGAGCGGCTGGATGGTGTTTTGGCAAGCGATGTATGGAAAAGCCTCAGTACCTGCCACCTGGGCGGCACGGCCGTGGAGGTAATGCCCGCCCACGGTACGTTCCTGTACCTCTGCGTCCACGGCGGCGGGCACCTTTGGAAGCGGCTGTTTTGGGTGCACGATCTGGTGCGCATCGTATCCGTCGAAGACGAAGGCTTTCTGCTGGAAGTACACCGCATGGCCGCTGCGAGTGGTGTGGAGCGTTACGTAACCCTGGGTTGTTTTTTAGCGCAAACCCTGTACGGTCTCGAACTACCCGAAGCGATCCGGCGGGCCATCCGCCGGGATTCGGCCCTTCCAAGGCTCGCCGAAATCGTGGCCGTGGCCATGAACCAAACGGACCTTCCCAAGCGTAACCCCGTGGCCGGTGTGAGGAGCCTGGGCTTGAGCGCGATCGACCTGGCCAACCGGTACCGCGCGCGCTACTACCTGGGCGGGCTAAGTGCCCTGCGACTTTTGGCCCGAAAGCGCCTGATCGACCCCGCCCTCTGGCGGATTTATGCATTCGATGACCGCTTATTTTTTCTGAACTACCTGGCGGCACCTTTTTTGCGGGTCTACTCACTGTTCAACAAACCCAGGGAGTGACAGGGCTCGCAGGGAGGAGCCTTTTTGGCCCAATGTTTATAAAAACGAATTATCACAATCCACACTTGCATGAGTAACGCAGCACAATGGGACGAAGGGCAAGGCGACGACCTCGATCTGCGCAGCATCCTGTTCAAATTCTTACGCTATTGGTACTGGTTCGTGATCGCGGCCGGAATCGGCCTCTTCGTAGCGCACCGTTATCTCAGTCAGTACACACCGATCTATCAGGTCAAAGACCACGGTGCTGATCGCGGACGAGTGGTCCCGGCCCAGGGGCGTCGAACGACATCGTGCAACAGCTGAACATGGGTGGCAACAAGCTTATCGACAATGAAATGGAGATTCTCAAATCCCGGCGGCTGATTGGCAGGATCGTGGATAACCTGGGGCTGACCGTGCGCTATTGGCGCGAGGGAGAAGACCGTGACGTCGAAATCTACACGGAAAGTCCCGTCAAACTGGAAGTGACGGAAGTTTTGAACGGGGACTCTTTTTTCATCCGCCCCCTTGGTAAAAGCCAATACGAAATCCTGAATGGACCGAGCAGAAAATTCGTACGTTCGTCTACGGACAGAAAGTGAAAAGCAAGTACGGGGTGTTCAGGGTGTTTCGGCCGCAATGCCAAAGCCAATGTCGAGGCGCCCCCGGTCAAGGTGACGTTTCAGAAGCGGGAATCGGTCATGAACGGTCTGATCGCCAGCCTGAAGCATCGGGCTACCTCAACGAAAGCAGCACGGTGGTATCCATTTCCATGGAAAGTGCCGTACCGGCCAAGGGCATCGACATCCTGAACAATCTGCTGGAAGAGTACGCTTTCACCACCCTGGAAAGCAAAAACCGAAAAGCTACCAATACGCTGCGCTTCATCGACGACCGCCTCAACCTGGTCAGCAGGGAGCTGGGCGATGTCGAGCAGGACGTGGAGACGTACCGCCGGGACGAAGAACGTCACCGACCTGAGTGCCGAGGCCAGTCTGTTTCTGGACCACGTGCAGGCCAATGACGCCAGGCTGAACGAAATCGACGTCAACCTGCAAGTACTCCAAGGCGTCGAGAAATACGTGAAAGGTAACGAGGTGGGCAACATGGCCCCCGCCATGCTGGGCGTCGACGATCCGGTGCTCGCCTCCAACGTCAGTCGACTGTCGGAGCTCGAATCGGAACGTACCGAACTGTCCCAAACCGTGCAGCCCGGCAACCCCTACCTGCAAACGCTGAACACGCAAATGCGCAACGTGAAGCAAGCGATCGCAGAAAATCTGCGCAACCAGAAGAATAATATGCTGGTTTCGAGAAAGAGCCTGAAGGTCATGAACAACCGCCTGGAAGGCAATATATCGGCCATTCCCCGGAAGGAACGGGAGTACCTGGGCATCAAAAGGCAGGCTGGGGTAAAGGAAAGCCTCTATCTTCTGCTCCTGCAAAAACGGGAAGAGACCGCCCTGATTTACGCCTCGACGGTAAACGACAGCCAGGTCGTGAACCCGCCCCTATGCCACCCCCGGTCCGATCAGGCCCAACGGTCAGCAAATCTAGAACTACGCCCTGATGGTCGCGCTGTTGATTCCGACGGTGCTCATTTTTTTGAAAGAATTCCTGAAAATCACGGTAGAGTCGAAAAAAGAAATCGAGGCTAACACCGGATTGAAGGTTTTTGGCGAAATCAGCAGAGTACCCGGCGCTCAGGCGGAGCAAATCATAGATTCGCACAGCCGGAGTTTTGTCAGCGAGCAAGTCAGGATCATCCGCTCCAACATGCAGTACCTATTCACCGATTTGACCGCCAGTACGGCAAGACGATTCTCGTCACTTCCTCGACGGCCGGAGAAGGGAAAACATTTGTCGCACTCAACATGGCCGCTTCTCTCGCCTTGCTCGACAAGAAAGTGATCATCATGGGCCTCGACATGCGAAAGCCGAAAGTGAACGACTACCTGGACGTCGACAATAAAACAGGCCTGTCGAACTACCTCATCGGGCAGGCCAGAGAAGTCGCAGATCACCTGTGCCACCTCCCAAGAAAACCTTTACGTCGCGCCCAGTGGCCCGATTCCCCCCAACCCTTCGGAACTACTGGCCACAGAGCGAATCGACAAACTGATTGCTTTCTACCGGAACAAGTTCGACTACATCGTGATCGACACGCCACCGGTGGCGCTGGTGACCGACGCGCTGTTGCTTGCGCCCCTGGCGGACGCCACGTTTTACATTGTCAGACACGAAAAAACGACCAAACAGCAGCTGAAGGCCGTCACCGATCTGATCGAGAACAATCATTTCAAATCGTTCAACATCATTTTTAATGCCGTCAACTACAAGAACCTACCCGGCTATGCCTACGGGGTACGGCTACGGAAACGGTAGCTACTATGGCAGCGGCAAAGCCGGTTGGCTAGCCAAAAGTGTAAGGAAATTGCGCGGTACCGCGGCAGGGCAAAAAAAGGAAAGAGTTGATCGGGAAACGAGCACGGCTAGGCCGTGCGGTGGTAAAGCAGGAAGAGAAAAATGAAAGATCCACAGTACATCCACAAAGTGCCAGTAGGTAGTCATGAGTTTGACCTTCAACTGGTTGGGGGCGTTGACGCTGTACACAAAGGAATCGACATAAGTCCGGTTTTTGGCGGCTTCGCGCAGCAAAACGCCCATAAAGATCAAACCGCCCAGAATATGCGCCACGTGCAGGCCGGTGAGTACGTAGATGAAACCTGACGACGGATTGCCCGCCAGGACATCACCGCTTTCGGTCATCTGCAGCCAGCCGTAGCCCTGCATTCCCACGAAAATCATCCCCAGAAATAGCGTGATGCTCAGGCAGGTGCGGTACAACGGAAAACGCTCTTTGTAAAAAGCATCCTTGGCCTCGTGCAGACTGACGCTACTCAGAATAATAACGACAGTACTCAGCCAGAAGACTCCCGGCAGCGGCGCATTCTCCCAGCTCGGGCCCACTTTGCGCACGATATATACGCCCAGAATCACCGTAAAAATCAGCACGCTGCTTACAATCCCCAGCCACAGCAGGAAGTGCAGCGGCTCGCGCCGCTTGGTGAATGGATTCTCTTTTGAATGGGTTTTGGGCCGGGTGGGCATGGATGATTAGTTAAGTCAATTCACCTTTCCAAACGGTCGAGTCCCGGAAATTGTTCGCTATTTCCGGCTCCCGATCGAAGATTCCGTACAGTGTAGAACCCGAGCCGCTCATGCTGGCGTATTGGGCGCCGAGGGTGTAGAGTTCTTGCTTGATTTGGGGTAAAATGGGGTGATTTTTGAATAGATGCGTTTCAAAATCATTTTTAACAAAATCGCGCCAGGTAGTTACCGGCTTTTGCAAAAGCTCCCGCAACTCATGGACGGGTGACCGGGGTACTACGCCGGCGTAGGCCTCGGCCGTGGCGATGTGCAGGCCTGGATTGACAAGCAAGATCCAAAGGCCGGTGAGTCGCATGGCCAAGTCTTCAAACTGGTCCCCCTTGCCTACGCAGTACTTGGGTTCGTTTTCAATAAAAAAAGCGCAATCACTACCCAGAGTACGCGCGTAGGCTTGCTGCCGTTGCGTAGCGATACCGAGCGAAAAGAGCTGATTTAAGGCCTTGATCGTGAAAGCCGCATCGGCCGAGCCTCCACCCAGTCCCGCGCCTATGGGTACCGCTTTGAGCAGGTGGATGTCGACGGGCGGCAGCGCGAAATCGCGGGCCAGTAAATGGTAAGCTTTCAAACACAGATTGGCATCAGAATCGCCCGGAATAGCAATTCCACTCGATCGAAATGCCGTGACAGCATCGGGATCGGCCTGCGGCAGGATCTCGAGCGCATCGGCCCAACCCACCGGATAAAAGCACGATTCCAGATCATGAAAGCCATCGGGCCGCTTACCGACGATGTTCAATCCAATATTGATCTTGGCGTTGGGAAAGTTGATCAAGGAATAGTGAATAATTGATAATGGTCCGCACGGGCGACCCCGAATGAACAATGTGCCCCCAAAAAAATTGCTTTAAACTTTCTACTTTAAACTCATGAACTACTTAATAGAAAGCACTTTAAACTCCGTGCGGCGGTTGCGTTCATGTTCTTCTTCGGTGCAAAGTACGCCGTCTTCGCAATCGTTCAAAAGCTGGGTCTCGCCGTAGCCCCTGGCTGCCAGGCGGTGCCGCGCGATACCTTTGGAAGCCAGGTAGTTGAGTGCGGCTTTGGCCCGACGCTCCGAGAGGTACTGATTCAGCTTGGCATCACCCTGGCTGTCGGTGTGCGAGCCGATTTCGATTTTGAGCGAAGGATACTTGTTCATCGTCGCCACCATTTTGTCCAGCTCGCGGGCCGCATCCGGCCGTACTTCCCATTTGCCCGTGTCGTAGTTGATGTTATCGAGCGTCATGAAGTCCCCGGCCCGCATCATGATCAGGTTGGCTGATACCAGCTTGGGCTTGGCCGCTTTCGGTATCCTACCGATTGCGTTGGTGTTGGTACCGTACGCGGATTTCGACGCCACCAACGTGTAGTCGCAACCTTCTATAATCTCAAAGCGGAAGCGACCGTCAGGGCCGGTCACCGTTTGCTTGACGCGGCCGTTGCACTCGTTTTTCAGAATAACCTTGACTCCCGCCAGCGGTTTCTTGTCCGTCTCCCCGGTCACGATGCCGCGCAAAGTCGAGGCTGAGATCGCGTCCTCGCCTTCCCATTCGTCGTTGTCGTCGTCCGTTCCGGCCGTAATGCGGCCGGGTGTGCGGTCAGTCTCCACAAAATTGTATTTGATGAGCGAAGTACCCAGACGCGTGGGCTTATCGTCGCTGAGGCCTTGCGTCGAGAAGCCCAGCGAGCCGGTCAGGTACTCGTCTTTGGCGATCTCGAACATGAAGTCGTTGTCGGCTTCCAGACAAATGTCGATCATACCGTCGGCGTCGGTCGTCAGTGTTTGAGCATCGCGGCCCTCGCCGCGCGGCTTCACCGTCACGGTGGCTCCGGCCAGGGCACCCAGGGTACTTTCGTCGGTCACTTTGAGGGATAGGTTCCGACAGCCATAAAGCGAGCTCTCGCGCACAAACCTAAAAATATCGTCGTCGCCCCGCAGGCGGCTGCTGCTGAAATAGCCCGTGCTCCGGTTGCCATCGGTGATGAGCCCGAAATCGTCGGCTTTGGAATTGATGGGGGCTTCGAGACGCGTGACGGCCTGAGCGGTGCCCTGGCTCAGCGCTGTGAAGTAAATATCGAGCCCGCCCAGTCCACCGGGCTGCCCGTTGGAGGCGAAGTAGAGATTGCCGTTCTCGTCCACGAAAGGAAACATTTCATCGCCCCTGGTATTGACCTGTGGCCCGAGGTTGACGGGCGGCGTCCAGCCACCATTCTGCATCTGCGACATATACACATCGGTACCGCCGCGGCCGCCGGGGCGGTCGGAGACAAAGTACAGCGCCCGGCCGTCGCGGCTCAGCGCGGGGTGGCCCGTCGAGTACTCGTCGCTGTTGAAGGGCAGTTCCATCACATTGGCCCAGCCGCCGTCGCGCAGTTCGGCGCTGTACAATTTGAGCTTGTTCACGTTGTCGCTACTCTTGCTGGACTTGCCTTCGTTGTAGTTGTTGCGGGTAAACACCACCAGGTTGCCGTCGGCCGAGAAAGTCAGCGGACCTTCGTGGTACTTGGTGTTGAGCTCTTTGCTAAATTCTTCGGGCGCAGCACGGGCGCTGGTACCTTTGTTCTTGCCCAACCCTAGTCCTTCACCAAAATTCAGCGGGGCAAAAGTCGCTGCGGTGCGAGAATCGTTGGCCGTGGGGCGCGTGTAGTTGTCGCTTCCCAACCGCCGGGTCCCCGAGTTATCACTGGCCATCGCTCGCGCACTACCGAGGGTAGCCAGCTTGCCATCATTGCCGATGGTACCCGTGGCGCTGAGGTCGGTGCGATTAGGTACGTAGAACAGATCGAGGTAGCCCTTGCCGGGCGAAGCCGAAGCCGCGCTGCTGCCCTTGCCAGCCACGTACACCAGTCCGTCGCGGTAGTAGGCCGGGCTGAATTCGGCATTTTCGGTATCGATGGCCAGGCTCTCGACCCGGTAGGTCACGCGGGCGCCACCGGACGCTGTGCCCGTTCGCTGTGTCGGCGTGCTGGCCGAGTAGGTGCTGAGCGATGACTTCACCGCCTCGTAGCGGGCAAACATATCCTGGGCTTCTTCCAGCTTGCCGTTGCTCCCCAGGGCCTGCGCGTAGTAGAGGTACGCCATTTGGTTTTTACCCTTTGGCTCGCCCAGTTCCAGTAGCTGCCGAAAGGCACTTTCCGCTTTGGCGTAGTCGCCCAACTCCTTGTAGGCGTAGCCCAGATTGAAAAGTACGTCCTTGCGGGGTTCGTCGGTGAGCGAATTGTCTTTCAGCAAATCGGCGTAACTGTCGGCCGCGCGCGGATACGCCTGGGCGTAAAAGTAACGGTCGGCCAGTAGCTTGGGACTATCCTGTTGGGCCAAGACGGTAGTACATACCAGCCACAAGAACAAGCCTGCGGACATGCACCCGAACCGTGCCAGAGGTACGGAATAGCGGACCTGATGATGAAAAATATGCATTGCGTTTGCTTTAAAATATTAATGTGTGATAGTCATGAACTTGACGAACTCCTGGCCATTCGTCAGCTTGACGACGTAAAAATACGTTCCATCGGCCAATCCGCTGGTGTTTCCCCCAAGTCTGATGCCGTTGGACGCCTTGCCTTCCCAGGTATTTTTGTAGTCGTCGTCCTTGAAAACGAGCTGTCCCCACCGATTGTATACTTCCAATGAGACACCCACGTTGGCGGGCACATTGCTCACGACGAAGCGATCGTTGATTCCGTCCCCGTTGGGCGAAAAGCCGTCGGGAACAAACACGTCCGTCGAGTTGGCCGTCAGGTTGGCCGCGTCAGGGTCGATCTCCACTTTGTTTCCCGTCGTCGCCGTCGAATCGGTCTGCGGTAGTTTGGGGTCGATCGTTTTATCACGCAAAAGAATCGCAATCGCGCCCACTGCGGCCAGGCACGGCCCCTCACCGTCGGGATCGTCGGTGGCGTAGGCCAGCGTGACTTGCCCGGCCAGCCGGTCGTTGGCGCTGGGCAGGTAACTGGTACTTACCGAATCGCCCCGGTCGAACGACCCGCTGCCGTTGGTAATCCACTGCCCGCTCGTGACCATGCCACTCACGGAGGCCGTCATTTTGAGCGTAGCGTCGGTGGCCGACGAGTCGTATGCGATCGAGACGCTACCGGGGAAGTAGGCGCAAATCGGCACCGCCGACTGGCATTCGTTGATCGTAATCGTGACCGGAGCCGCCTCGCTGTAGCAGCCCCCGGCGCTCCGCTCGAACACGTAGTAGGTACCCGCGCCCGTTACGGCTGGGTGCGCCACCAACGCACTACCCGCCGATGCCCCGCTGCGAAACTCGTAGCGTCCGCCCGGCGTACGTGGGGTGTTCTGTAAGGTCGTCATCAGGTCGAGCGTCACGTAGGGGCAGGTATTGCTCCGGTCGGTGACCAGGGGTGTGGGTACTTTGGGCAAAATCGTAAATGTGAGCGGTTCGGAATCGCGGCCCGCGCAGGTACCCTGCTCACAGCGCGCCGTGAGAGTGAACGTAGCCTCAGCTGAAACCACAATTTCGGACCCCGTGGCGCGGTTGGACCAGCGTGTCGTCCCGGTGCAGCCGCTGGCCAGTACCTTCATGCTTTCGCCAACACAGAGCGCGGTGCGCTTGGCGGAGAGCTGAGGGGTAGCGGGTGGGGCTACCTGTACTGTCATCAGATTGGTTGCAAACGCACAGTCACCTACCACGCAGGTGGCGGTGTAGGTGGTGGTAGCGGTAGGTTTTATGGTACGGCTGGATGCCGAGATACTGGCGTCGTCGGCCCACTCGACTTGCCCGGCGCAGGCCGCCACCCGCAGCGAAAGCGTATCGCCCGCGCACACGGCGGCTTGCGAGGCGATCAGTACGGGCCGCATGCCCTGGGCCACTTTCACCTCGACCGGTTCGGCGAAGCAGCTGATGCAACCCAAACTATTTTCAGTGCGGCAAATTGCGGTATAAGTGGCCGTTTGGGCGGGGCGCACCATGATTTCGCGGCCGATCGCGCCATTGGACCATACTACCGCCCCGGAGCACCCGATGGCGGTCAGCGTGGCGGTGCCTCCGGCGCATATTGTCTTCTTGTAGGTGTTTAAAATTGGAATTTCAGGAATAGGAACTACGACCGTCAGCGCTTTGGAAGCGGTGCTTTTACAATCGCCCTCCTGGCAGGTTGCAGTGTACACCCGCGTGGTGGCCGGGCGCGACACGATGGTGTCGCCTTCCAATCCATTGGACCACATCACTTTTCCAGTACAGCCCTTGGCCCATAGCAAAACGGGACTACCCGCGCAGGACGAATCGCGCTCCGCTTCGATCGTGGGAGCCGCCATATCGCAGCCCGTTCCCTGTGCCCAGGCTACTGCGCCGCTGGTGCAGAGTATGGCAAGCAGGAAGAGTAATCGGCAGAGAGAGCGTAGCGTTATTTTCATACGTGGATTAAAAAGGATTTACGTACCTTCCAACTTTCGGCGTACGAACAAAGAAGCGTGCACAAACCATGCCATTCTTAGTAGCAGCCTATCCACAAAACCCTACCCCCATGACCTTTAAAAACAAAACCGTATTCATCACGGGCGGCAGCCGGGGCATCGGCCTGGCCATTGCCCTCCGCCTGGCGCGGGAAGGCGCCAACGTCACGATCGCCGCCAAAACCGCCGAACCGCACCCCAAGCTCCCCGGCACGATCTATACCGCCGCCACCGAAATCGAGGCCGCTGGTGGCAAAGCGCTGCCGCTGCAAGTAGATATACGCGACGAGGAAGCCGTGCAAGCCGCTGTGGACGAGACGGTAAGTACCTTCGGAGGTATCGACATCCTGATCAACAACGCCAGCGCCATCAGCCTCACGCCTACGCTCCAAACCGACATGAAGCGCTACGACTTGATGCACAACATCAACACGCGCGGTACCTTTCTAGCCAGCAAATTGTGTCTGCCGCACCTGCTCAAAGCCGACAATCCACATGTGCTCAACCTCTCGCCGCCGCTCAACATGGAAACGCGCTGGTTTGCGCCGCACGTGGCCTACACGATGGCGAAGTTTGGCATGAGTATGTGTGTGCTGGGCATGGCCGGGGAGTTCAAGAAGCAAGGCGTGGCCTTCAACGCCCTGTGGCCGCGCACGACCATCGCGACCGCCGCCGTGCAAAACCTGCTGGGTGGCGACAGCCTGATCCGCAAAAGCCGCACGCCCGACATCATGGCCGACGCCGCCTACTACGTTCTGAGCCGCAACAGTCGCGAATGCACGGGAAATTTCTTTCGTGGATGAAGAAGTACTAAAAGCCGAAGGCACCACGGACTTCGCCAAGTACCGCATCGACACCAACCTCAGCGACGAGGAGCTAATGCCGGACTTTTTTCTTTAATTTTGAATGAGTGAATGAGTGAATGATAGAATATAGAATGATAGAATAAAAAATCCAAACCCTATTCACTCATTCTATCATTCAAAATTCAACATTGACCACCTACCACCGCCAATCCTGCCCCAACACTAATTCCTGCTTCAACCCTTGCGTCACGAGGTAGTCGCGGGTTTGGGTGTCGTCGAGGCGCTTGGCGGGGAGTTTTCTGGCGTTAGCCAGGGCGTAGAGGTACATCGAGCCGATGCGGACGGTGTTTTCCAATTGGTCTTTCTTGACCAGATCGAATCGGTCGCAATCGGCGTGGTAGCAGTGCAGCACCGACAACGGGAGACTGCCCGATAGCCCCGCCACGGGTACCCCCTGCAACATGAACGGCTGATGGTCGCTGTGCAGGCCGGCGCGGCTCGTGTATTTGTTGTCAAAAGACGGGTCGATGCGCTTGATATCGGCTCCTACTTGCTGAAAAAAGCCTTCCATATCGGCGCGGCCGAAGCCATTGGCGCCCTTTGGGTCGTTGGTCATGTCGAGGTTCATCATGTACCCGACTTTGGCGATGTCGCCCGTCCTGACCAGTTCGCGCACCATGTGCTTCGAGCCGAGCAGCCCTTGCTCTTCGCCCATGAACATCACGAATTTGATGGTACGCCGAGGCTTCACTTTAAGGGCTTTGAAAGTACGGGCAATGTCGAGTACGCTGAATGAGCCGATGCCGTTGTCGATCGCGCCCGTCGCCAAATCCCACGAGTCGAGGTGACCGCCCACGATGACGCACTCGTCGCTCTTGCCTTTCAGCGTCGCGATCACGTTGCGGGCTTTGATGGGTTTCGAGAAGTTGCGCATGTTGATGTGCGCTTCCAGCGGCCCTTCGTCGGCCAGCCATTCCCGAAGTTCGATCCCGCTGTCGTTGGAGATGCACACCGCCGGAATGGCGATGAGCGCACCCGTCACCGAGGCGGTACCCGTGAGCAAGATCTTGCCCGGTGCCTGGTTGACCATGATGATGCCGCCCGCGCCGTACTTGATGGCGAGCGCGGTTTTCTCGGAGCGGTGCAGGTTTTTCTTACCCGTCACGCCCACCAGACCAATGTTGGCGACGGCGATCTTGCCTTTCAGCTTACTTTTGACGCCTTCAAAATCTTCTTCCAGCCCATTGCCTACATCCACGATGCCCGCTTCCAGGTCGACCATGACCGGCGAATGCGCCAGCGACACCACGGGTACTTCGCGGTAGTTGTCGCTGCTGGCGGGTACGATGCTGAGCGTCACCGTGTCGCGGCTCCACGATTCCACCTCGAAAGGCTGGTACTTCACATCGCTGAATCCGTAGCTTTTAAGTAGCTTGAAAGCATATTCCTCGGCTTCCATGCCGTGGACGCTGCCCGTGAGTCGGTGGCCGATTTTTTGGGTGGCTTCGCCGAGCGTCTGGTACACGCGGCTGTTTTGCCGCACCTCGGCGTCGATGCGCCGGAAGGCCTTTTCCCAGTTGTCGGGTTTGGCTACGAAACCAACCACCACAAGAAGAATTACGCCCGAGAGGGCCATGCGTAGATTTTTAGTCATCAGAAAGTTTATAAAAGAGAGAACAAGGCGTGGAAAGGCAGGCTTTGAAGGTGGATACGCCTCATTCCTAGGCGTTATCGAGTTTTCAATATAACGCTTTTTACTAAAATTCGTGCGCCGGGCGGAGTTTCTAGCGCTTAAAATTAGGCAGTAATTTCAATTTTCGTGTAATCATGCCGCTCAATCCCTTGTTTAGTTTTCATTTAGACGCCCTTCCGACCTGAAAACCATCCCGCTAATCTCTTTTACAAATGCCTTTTAATACAAAAAGCACCCCACCCACCGCCGCCAAAGTTCCCACGACTTTCTCAAACCACGGCGACGCCCGCACCGACGACTACTATTGGCTCCGCGAGCGCGAAGACGAATCCGTGCTGGCTCACCTTCGCGCCGAAAATGCCTACACCGAGTCCGTGATGGGGCCTCTGCAAGATTTTAAGGAGTCGCTTTTTCAGGAAATAAAAAGTAGGATCAAGGAAAAAGACGAGTCGGTGCCCGTGCGCGACGGGGCCTACTGGTACTACGTCCGCTACGACGAAGGCGCGGAGTACCCGCTCTATTGCCGCAAGTACCTAAGCCTGGAGGCCGATGAGGAAGTAATGCTCGACCTGAACGAGCGCGCCGCCGACCATGCCTATTACCAGGCGACGTTCCCGGCCGTCAGCGACGACGATACCGTGGCGGCCATTGGCGAAGACACCGTGAGCCGCCGCCTCTACACGCTCCGATTCCGCAACCTGTCGACCGGCGAATGGTACCCCGACCTGATCCCCAACACTGAGGGCGGCAACTACGCCTGGGCCGCTGACAACCGCACGGTTTTCTACATCCGCAAAAACGTGGACACGCTGCTGGGCTACCAGGTGTGGCGGCACACGCTGGGCACCGATGTGGCCGACGACGTGCTGCTCTACGAAGAAGCCGACGAGCAGTACTACCTCGCGCTCTTCCGCATGAAGTCCAAAAAATACATCGCTCTGCTGGCCGACCACAACGGCGTCGCGACGGAGTACCGTCTGCTCGACGCTCAGAAGCCAGCGGGTGAGTTGGCGGTAGCCATCCCACGACGACGCGGCCACGAGTACTCGCTCGAGCATTACCGCGACACGTTTTACGTCGTCACCAATGACGGCGGCGCCGAGAATTTTAAGCTCATGCAGGTAGCCGAGGACGCGCTGCGCGACGAAAACGCCTGGCGCGAAGTACTGGCGCACCGGCCGGAGGTGTACCTGGAAGGCATCGAGTTGTTCAGCGAATTTCTGGTTGTGCAGGAGCGGAGCGAGGGGTTGCTGCGCATCTGTATCATGCCGCAGACGCCCGGCGCGGCCGAGTACTACCTCGATTTTGGCGAAGCGGCTTACACGGCTTACGTTAGTTCCAACCCGGAGTTCGAAACCAGTACCCTGCGCTACGGCTACACCTCGCTCACAACGCCCAACTCCACCTATGATTTCGACATGGCGACCCGCGCCAAAACGCTCCTGAAAGAGCAGGAAGTGGTGGGCGATTTTGACAAAACTCAGTACACGACCGAGCGGCTTTACGCCAATGCCCGCGACGGCTCGCGGATTCCGGTTTCGGTGGTGTATAAGATTGATTTCGCGCGTGACAGCAGCGGGTCGTTGCTGCAGTACGCCTACGGCTCTTACGGCGCGTCGATGGACCCGACTTTTAGTTCGGCGCGGCTGAGTTTGCTCGACCGTGGCTTTGCTTTCGCGATTTGCCACATCCGGGGCGGCCAGGAAATGGGCCGCGCCTGGTACGAAAATGGCCGGCGGTTGCGCAAGTTGAATACCTTCACAGATTTTGTGGATTGCGCCGAGTACCTGATTCAGGAGCGCTGGACTTCGCCCGCGCACCTCTACGCGATGGGCGGCAGCGCGGGTGGCCTGCTGATGGGAGCCGTCGCCAACCTGCGGCCCGACCTCTACCACGGCATGGTGGCGCAGGTACCCTTCGTGGATGTGGTCACGACCATGCTCGACGACACGATTCCGCTCACCACGGGCGAGTACGAAGAGTGGGGGAATCCTAACGAAAAGCCGTTCTACGACTATATGAAAAGCTACTCGCCCTACGATAATGTGAAGGCGCAAGATTACCCCAATCTGCTCGTGACCACCGGCCTGCACGACTCGCAGGTACAGTACTGGGAGCCCGCTAAGTGGGTAGCCAAGCTACGAGATTTAAAGACGGATGACAACCTGGTGCTGCTGCACTGCGGCATGGAAACCGGCCACGGCGGCGCGTCGGGACGGTTCAAGCGGCTGCGGGATTTGGCGCTGGAGTACGCGTTTTTGCTGGGTTTGGAAGGGAGGTAGGTTATTAGGTTATAGGTTGTTAGGCCTTAGGTCAAAATATTAAAATTAAAACCAGGAACTAAGCGTAATGCTGAGAACTACGCCCTAACAACCTAACAACCTAACAACCTAACAACCTAACAACCTAACAACCTAAAATCTACTTCCCGATCCCAATCGTGATTTTCTTGATTCCCACAAAAATCGTGTGCCAAATGAGGTTGAAGAATGATTCGTCTTCGGCGCGCACGACGGTAGCCTCGGCCACGCGGGCGGGGCGGTTGGGCTTTGGGTTGTTTTCGTTCATGACGACGTTGTTGAGTACCTGCGACAGGAAGTTCCGCTTTTTGATCTTGCCCGTTTCGTCATTCATTTTCAAGATGTTCACTTCCAGCCCATTGTACTGAAGCTGCATCTTGATGTCGCTCTGGGTCGTGTTGGCCGTGATGTTGAAATCGAGTTTAGTCACTTCGCCCGATTCCACCGAAGCCAGCGCCAGGGCTTTCGTCATACCGTTGACTTCCTTCATGGCAAAATTGCCCATCGTGCCGCCACAAGCAAAATCGCCCACCCGTGACGCCAGATTGAATGTAAAGTAGGCGTTCAACCGACCAGTCGACATGAAGCGCGTCTTGACCCGTACGCGGCAGGCGCGGTTGCGCGCGATCCAGGCCGAGTCGTTGGTGAGGTTGGTGATGGTACCGTGGGTACCGTCGAAGTAGATCGTACCCCGCTGCCGGGTATCGGGATTCACCTCGCCGTAGAGTACGCGAGTACTTTTGAGGTACACGGTTTCGAAGCCTATTTTTGTCTTGGCATCCAGCAGTACCTGGTGCGGATACTTGAAAGTCTTGCCAACGGTGCTGACCGGATACCGCCGGTCCTTGTCGACGTCGATGAGCCCGGCGTCGATGTCGAGTCGTTTGGCGAAGAACTGCCGCTGGGTCAGCAGCCGCCTGACGTCGACCTGCGAAGCTTTGATGTTCTTGAACTCCAGATCCAGCCGTTCGGTGGCGTGGCCCGTTTCTTTGCTAAACTGATCCTTGGAAAACAGCGGCTTGTAGTGAACCCGCTCGACCTGGATGGTACTGTCGCGCGAGGAAAAACGCAACTCGGCCATGTTGAAAACGTACAGCCGATTGCCCGAAGGCAGTTCCAGTCCCTTCGCTCTTAGACTTATATTTTCTGAAAAGAGCAGTCGGCTGGTATCCCGCTCCGACTCGGCGTCGAGCAGGAAGTCGGTCACGTCGAGGTACAGACTGTCGAGTTGGCTTCTCTGGGGTTGGTCGGCTTTATTTAGGTGGTTGAGGTAGGTAAAATTGACGTTATTGAGGTTGATCTTGCCGATGCGAATCGATTTCAGCACCTTATTGATCAGTTCGTAGGGCGATTTGGTGGTCTTTTTGTTATTGTAAGGTTTCGGATCGTGGTCGATGCGCGCCACGGGCTGGTCGATGCTGATGCTACCGACGACGAGCGATTTGAACAAAAGCAGTTTGTACAAAGATACCCCCGACAGCCCCACTTGATCGGCCCGCAGCTCGAAAAGGTCGTCGGGCGCATTTTTGCGGGCGAGTCGCCGCTGGTACACGGCCGAGTCGGGTACCAGCCGCACGCCGTGCACTTCGGCGTTGCCAAGCGGAATGTTGATGGCGATGTCGTCGTAGCTGATACGGTACAGGCTGTCGGAGGCACTGACGACGGCTTCTTTCAAGGCGCTGTCCAGCTCGCGCTTGAAGTACCTGGGTAGCCAAAACGATACCGCCAGTACCAGCAAAAACACGGTCGCCCCGATGCCGAGCAGCCACAGTAGCCATTTTACGTAAGGTTTTCTAGAGGTGTCCGGCATGGTTCGGGGTAAAGGCAGCACCGACGGTGGCTACACGCCAATGCGTAAAAGTACAAAGCTATTGAATCCCGGCGTTATTTGCACAAAAACTGCGTGCGAGGTCAGGCCACGGTGGTACTTCCTCAAATTTTTTTTGCGCGCCTTCCAACCTTTCGGGCGGCAGGCGTCTCTACCCATAGTGAATAAGGCAACGAAGCACCCCCGACCTTCGGATGATAGAAAATGAACAGGAATTGGTAGATGGCTGTCGCCAAGGCGATAGGCAGGCCCAAAGACGTCTGTACGATGTCTTTGGGGGTAGGCTGTTTGCCATTTGCCTCCGTTACGTGCGCCACCGGGCCGACGCCGAAGATGTGTTGCAGGATGCTTTTATCAAGATTTACGAAAACATGGACACGTTCCGGGGGGAAGCGCCGATACAGTACTGGATGAAGTCGATCGTGGTCAATACCGCGCTCAAGCACATTCGTCGCCAAAAGCACACGCTCGAGCTCGACCAGGTCAACGGCAGCGAGCTGCCTACTTCGGGGCCGGAGATTACGCTGGCGGGATTTCAGATGCAGCAGTTGCAGGGTTTCATCCAGGAATTGCCGCCCGGCTGCCAAACGATCTTCAACCTGTACGCCATCGAGGGCTACCAGCACAACGAAATCGCGAAACTACTGGATATTTCGGAAGGTACTTCCAAATCGCAATACGCGCGGGCGCGCTGCCTGCTTCAACAAAAATTAAACAAAGAACAACGGTTCGATAATGAGTCAATCAGAAAAACACAAATTTGAAGCCGAATGGCAGCGGGCTTTCGAGTCGGCCGCCGAGACCCCGCCGCCTTCCGTCTGGAACGGCATCGAGGAGCGCCTCGACGCGCGCCAAACCACCGTGGTACCCCTGGCGTGGTGGCGGAGCCCGAAAGTACTATACGCCGCCGCGGCCGTGGCCGCGTTGCTGCTGCTGAGCTGGCCGGTACTTCGGCTTAGTCAGGAGGATAGTACCCAAAAGCTGGCTTTGGAGAGTCCCCAACCCAATGCCGAGGTAGCTATCGCGCCCGAGCCAGTGAGTCAGGTACCCGAAGTCGTAGCGCGTATCCAACAGCCCAGCGCCGCTGCCCCGGCCACGCCAAAGGCTGCCATGCCCGAAACTGAACGACTGGCTGATATGCCATCGGCTTTTGCGTCCGAAGTACCTTCCGTTTCAGCATCGGAAGTACCTGATCGGTCAGAAAGGATAGCCAGCGAGCAACAAAGCCCGCGCCCGACCGCAACAGGTACCTCCGGCCTGGCGGCGCTGCCTCAGGTTTCGATGCCTGAGGCGATGACAATGGACAAAGTAGCCGACAAGCTTCGGGCCACTGATTTGATGCCCAAAGCGGGAAGAAGAAACAATGTGGCGGGCAAAGGTTTCATGCCAAAATTCGGCGGTGCGCCCGCCCAAACGCCCACGATCATCGCCATCACGAGCAGCAACCGGCACGGCAAGCCCGAAGACCTGGAGCGCGTCATCATGGGCAGCTCCACGGTACCCTTGCGGACACCCGCCCTGACTTCCCCAATCGCGCGGCGGTCGCCGGTGGGTACTTCCGAGCGAGCGGTACATTTGGGCAAGCGCGCCATACGTTACGATGAAACCGAAATGCCGCCTCTGCACAAGCGCGGCCGGATGCGGGAGCTGTGGGCCGGGCTAAGTCTGATGCCCTCGCTGTTCAATCCCAGAATCGACGTGACCAGCGCGCCGGTGGCATTTTCCAACGCTAAAGCCAGCCGCGAATCGTTGGCCGGCGCCAGCCGGGGGCAGCTTTCGTACGCTGTCCAGTTGCAGGGCGGCAGGCGCCTCTCGCGGCGCTGGTCGGTCGAGACGGGTATCAGCTACCTGAAAGGCAACTCTGATTTCAAGAGCCCCGGCTATATCCTCGACGCCACCACCAGCCGCAGCCAGAATGTACTGGAAAACGCACTGACTACTTCCAATCGTCAAAGCGGCCTCTATTTTGATACTCAAGCCGGTATTAATGGTTTCAATTCACAAAACGGTGCCTACATCGCGCTCGACCAGAATACTGACAACGACTACCGCTACGTGCAGGTACCGGCCCAGGCGGGCTACACACTCAACCCCGACGGTCGCCTGAGCTACACGCTGCTGGGCGGCGTGGTGGCCAACCTTTTCCTGCAAAACCAAATTCAAAACGGCCAGGGCGCTACGCTCAAAACCACGGCCGACGACGGCGTGTACCGCGGCCTGAGCTGGTCGGCCACGACGGGCGTCAGGATGAACTACCGCCTGGCCGAGCACTGGGACGCTACGTTGACGGGATCTTACCAAAAGGCCCTCGCTTCCGTTTTGCGCGACAGCCGCACGCTCGATTCGCGTCCGCAGCTGTATGGTGTAGCCTGGGGCGTGCGGTATGTATTTTAAATGTGGTACGGGCTAGAAGCCCGTCACGAAGATAGAGGTATCTGAGTGCCGGAGCAGAATAACCAGAACGACGCTTAGCCAGCTGATTTGTCACTTTACCAAAAACCTTCCACCCTTATTTTTTTAATAATGAAAAATAAACTCATCATCATAGCCCTGGCATTCAGCCTCTTACTGTGGCAATGCACGAGCGGCGACGTCGCGCCTTCGGTGACGCAGCCCGTATCGGTTGCACCGGAAGTGGCGGGCCGCACGACGGATTTTGCCTTTGATTTTTTCAAGGAAGTCACGGCCGCCGAGCCTGCGAGTGACAACGTATTCGTCTCGCCGCTGGGCCTGCACATGGCCTTGGGAATGTTGCTCAACGGGGCCGATGGCGAAACTGCCAGCCAGATCGTCGAGACGCTCCGCACGAAGGGCATCTCCCTTGCCGACCTCAACGCCGCCTACCAATCCCTGATCGACGGCTTGCCCCAGGCCGACTCCCGCGTGATGCTGGGCCTCGCCAACTCGATGTGGTACCGGCAGGGTTTCAAGGTTGAGGACGATTTTACGAATGTGCTGAAGCAGTCGTTCCAGGCCGAAACGAACAGTCTGGATTTTTCCAGCCCCAAGGCTCTGGAACGCATCAACGGCTGGGCCAGCGACAAAACCAATGGTAAAGTCAAGAAAGTACTCGATGTAATCGATCCCGCTACGGTGGTGATCCTGATGAACGCCCTGTACTTCAAGGGCGACTGGCAGACGCAGTTTGACGCGAAGCAAACTACCGATGCGCCTTTCTACCTGGCCAATGGCGAAGAAAAAAATGTGAAAATGATGCGGACGAAAAGCGATTTTGAGGGGGTGTCAGGTGGCAACTTTTCTGCTTTGCGCCTGCCCTACGCCAGCGGTCAGTTCAACATGACGTTACTGCTGCCCGATCAGGGGAGTAGTGTGGGCGAGGTAATCGAAGGTTTGGATGCCAACGCCTGGAATAGTCTGAATGGTGATCTGCGAAAGAGTGGCTATGAAGTAGGTCTGCCTCGCTTTAAGCTGGACTACGAAGTTGAACTTAACGAGGTGCTGCGCGCGATGGGAATGCCGATTGCCTTCACTGGTGCGGCAGATTTAACCAAGATCAACCGGGCCGGCGGATTATACGTCAGCCTGGTGAAGCAGAACAGCTACCTCGGCATCGACGAAAAAGGGACCGAGGCCGCCGCCGTGACTACCATATTGATCGAAAAAACGTCCGTGGGTACTCCTGTAACACCGAAATTCATTTGCGATCGTCCATTCGTCTTAGTCATCAGCGAAAGAACATCCAACACCATTTTGTTCATGGGCAAAATCATGAATCCATAGAAAGAAATGTGGCTAACAGCCAACAATGAGCACAAACGTCGGCACGAACACGCTGGCGTTTAGGGGTGCGTTATCGTCCGGTGGCTTTGCTGCCGGACGATTTTGTCTCTCGATTCCAACCTTTTTTCAAAAAACCAACTCTACAAGGCATAAGTAGGAAATCCAAAGTACCAGTATCTCATAATTCATCACTATAACTAAACCTCTATCCAACATGAAAAAGATCTGCTTTCTTCTCCTCGCCCTGACCGCCTGGTCGTGCAACGACAACTGCACCGAGACCCGCGTCCGGCGGCAATTTACGCCCGTCACGAAGTCGATTCTTGAAATCCGGCAAGACCTTAGAACCGAATCACCGCGCGCGCTCGAGCACCCTGGCAAAATCTACGTGAAGGACAAGTACTTGTTCATTAACGAGATAAAAGAAGGGCTGCACATCATCGACAACAGCGACCCCACCAACCCCAAGGCGGTGGCATTTATCAAAATTCCCGGCAACGGCGACTTGGCCGTGCGCGGCAACATCTTGTACGCCGACAGCTACTCCGACCTCGTGGCGCTGGATATTTCCGACCCTAAGAATACCAAAGAAGTCGGTCGCGTGGGCGAGGTGTTCCGTAGCGGTCAGTTCGACGGGGGGAACTGGACCTACAACGCCAGCATCCGCGCCATCAACGACGTGAACGTGAGCTACATCACCGAAACCATCCAGACCAACTGTGAAGACAATCCCACGATTCCCGGCGGCTGGTGGGGCGGCTGGGGCTTTCAGACCATGGCCTTTTTTGCCTCCGACGCCAGCCGAGCAAGTACCAATAGCGCGGCCGCGCCGGGCGGTGGTTCCGGCCAAGGCGGCTCGATGGCCCGCTTCGCGCTCTATGATCGTTTCCTGTACACCGTGGGCCAGAACGCGATGCACCTTTTCGACGTCAGCGTACCTACCAAACCCACCGATTTCTCGACTATTCAGCTCGGCTGGGGCATCGAAACGATTTTTCCCTACAAAGACAAGCTCTTCATCGGCTCGACCACGGGTATGCATATCTACGATAACGCCAACCCGGCCAAGCCGGAGCGACTGGCGGTGTTTCAGCACGGCCGCGCCTGCGACCCGGTGGTGGTACACGACGATGTGGCTTACGTCACGATCCGTTCGGGCAATTTCTGTGCGGGTACCCAGAATCAGCTCGACCTCGTGGACATCAGCGACTTGCAGCGCCCGCAACTCATCAAGAGCTACCAGATGGAAAATCCGCACGGCCTGGGCGTCGACTTCCCGACGCTTTACCTCTGTGAAGGTGCCGGAGGCCTGAAGGTATTCGACGTGCAGGATCGCTTCAATGTCAACAACCACCTCATTTCGCACTTTAAGGACATGGACGCTTACGACGTGATCCCGCTTGGCAAAACGCTGATGATGATCGGTAAAGACGGCCTCTACCAGTTCGACGCCAGCGACAAGAAGAACCTGCGGCAGTTGAGCAAAATCCCCGTGGGGAAGTTGGCAATTTAGGGGCGGTCGGCTTTCGGCTTTTTTCTATCAAAAATCTAAATTACCACTGCTATGAAAAATGTAGTACTCATACTTCTTGCGCTGGCGGCGTTACCCGCTTTGGCGCAGGAGGTACCCTTCAAAAAACACTACCTCAACCACACGGAGGTGGGCATCATGCAAGGGCGCGTGAAGTTCGATCCCTACGCCGGGCAGGGCGGGCGAGGTAACCAGGAAATCAGCGAGAACCGCACCAACCTCACTTTTCAAATTCTTAACGGCGTTCAGTACACGCCTCGCTTGGGGGTGGGCGTCGTCACGGGCCTGGATTGGTACACCTCGGCGCTCGTGAATCCGGTAGGCTTGGGCCTGCGTTACGACCTGTCGGAAAGACCAAACGCCCGGCTCTACGCCAGCGCCGACGCGGGCTATGGCTTCACTTGGTTTCACCAAAATTCCGACGGTTTCGACACGCGCGGCGGTGTGATGCTCAACCCCGGCCTGGGGCTGCGCATCGGCAAACCGGATGGTGCGGCTTTCACGCTGGGATTATCTTACAAATACCAAAATGTATCGGTGGACAAACCGCTGCTTTTCGACCAAACCTCGCGCGTCGAAGACCGGCGGTACAATCGGTTGCTGGTGCGGCTGGGAGTTAGCTTCTGAAATTTTAATTCACCCGAAAGCCAGCGATCCTTCCACCGGAGTAAGGTTTTTCCGCGCCTGCACTATTCCTTCCAACTCTTGCAAAAACAAACGCGCCGTTTCGCCGCACCAGTTTTGAAATTCTACCTGCGGACTTTTAAAATAAGGCAGGAAATTAGTGAGCACTGACAAATCAAAGGTGCGGCAGGATGCGCCGGCTCCGGCCATTACCCCGTCGACGGCGTTGCAGGCTTGCTCAAAATGCTTTGGCACGGGTACCATCAACACAGGCTTGCCCAGGTACATGGCCTCGCACACCGATTCGAAACCTGCCGTGCTCACCAGCGCCCGGCAGGTCTCCATCATTCCCAGGTACTTCGGGCCGTCGAGTTGGTGGAAGGTGAGCGTGTCGTCGATGCGCTCGACTTCGGGCGCCGTCGGGTCGTCGCGGAAGCAGTGCAGGGGTAGTTCGGGGTGTCGCGTGTGCCAGGCGACAATCTGCGGACTGAGGCTGGCGTGGGTAAGGTAGGCCAGCACGAAGTCGCCGGTCGCGGGCATCAGTTGCTTTACCTCCTGCCGCAGTAGCGGTGGCACGATGGTCAGTTGCGGCACGGTTGGCCGCACTCCGTAGCGACGGAACGACAGCGCCAGCTTATGCTCGGCCCCCAGGGCAGTAAGGCGGGTGTTGAAGTTGACGATCTGCCGGTCGAGCCAGCTGTTTTTGGGAAAGAGGAATTGCGGATGCAGGAACAGGTACTGGTGCGCGACGCACACCATCGGGGCCGCTGGTTGGTAAAAGAATTTGTAGACACCGCCCAGTACTTCGTAAAAATTCACGATCAGATCGGGCTGAATTTCCGACATGTGCCCGTGAATAGCCCGCAAGCTGCGCCCGTACTTATTTACTCGCCGCAGATGCGTGCGCACAGTACGTCCGATGCAGATGCTACCCTTGGCGTAGACTAGACTGGGGCTTGGAAATGTGTGGACTTCGGCGTCGATCTGGTCGGTAAAGAAGGTGGGGATTTTGCGGCCTTCGGCCTTTCCAACCAGCACGGCCGCCACGCGGTGCCCGGCGCTACGTAAAATCTGGCTGAGCGAAATGGCCTGGGTCAGGTGGCCGCGCCCTTCGCCCTGCACGATGAATACGACTCTCATAGCCTGTTATTTTATTTTGCGAATGGCCTCGGACTTCGGCACTACCGGGGGCGTAAACGCCGCCAAACGTTCTCTGCGTCCAAAAAACTCGGAAACCATCGCGTCTTGGGCCACTACTTCCTCGCTTTTTTTCGACTCGTGGTAGTAGAGCAGGCTCCAGTTTCCGTCGAAGTCTTCCACGAGGGCACTCAACGATTCCACCCAGTCGCCGGAGTTCATATACCGGATGCCGTCGATGTCGCGGATGGCGGGTTGGTGGATGTGGCCGCAGATGACGCCGTCGCAGTCGCGGCTGCGAGCGAGTTCGGTGAGTTTTTCCTCAAAATCGGAAATGTAGTTGACCGCCATCTTGACCCGCTGCTTTATTTTTTGCGAGAGCGAATAGTAGGGTAAGCCGCGCGAGGTACGGTAGTGGTTATAGGTCTTGTTGAGCCAAAGCAAGAACGTGTAGCCCGCATCGCCGAAGTAAGCCAGCCACTTGAAACCCGTCGTGACGGAGTCAAAGATATCGCCGTGGGTGATGTAGAACCGCCTGCTGCCGGATTTCAGGATGTAGTCGTTCCTGATCTGAAACTGCTTCCCAAGCCTCAGGGGCATGATTTGGTCGAGAAAATCGTCGTGGTTGCCCCGCAGGTAAATTACCTTTGTATGGTAGTTATCCATCATTCTGAGCACGGTTTTGAAAAAGGCAGTATGTCTGCGCTTCCAGGTACCGTACTTTTTCAGTTGCCAACCGTCGATGATGTCACCATTCAAGATGAGCTTTTGGCAAGGGTACTCTTTGAGGAAGTTCGTAACTTCCTTGGCCTTCGAACCATTCGTACCGAGGTGCAGATCGGAGATGACGATAGTCCTGAAATCGGTATTTTTATTCATGTTACAAATAAATAACACGTATATTACCTGACCGTTAGGTGATTGTAAAACCAAAGGGAAGTTTTGGGTGGCCAGCCGGGGTCTGCGTAACAGTAAATTAATACGCAAATCATTACATACTGCCCCGCGCCACGGCCCGCAGGGCAGTTGCCGACAGCGATTCGATGCCGACGAGCAGGCCAGCCGAAGCGCTCGTCCTGCGTCAGGCCCTGCTTCCAGCGGGCGTAAATCTGCTGCATCACCACGGTGTTCTTGAATAACCCGAAGACATAGTAAAAAAGAATATGCGTTAGATCGCGGCCGCTTCGCTGGGCGTAGCGCTCGGCGACTTGCTGCCGCGTGAGATTGCCGGGTAGCCAGGTGAGGTTGAAGCTGCGCTCGAAGGGCCCATCGTCCGCCTCGGCCCAGTAGGAAAGTGCCGTACCGACATCCATCAGCGGGTCGCCGACGGTACACATCTCCCAGTCGAGTACCGCCCGAATGCGGGTCAGGTCGACGGGATCAAGGACCAGATTGTCATATTTGTAGTCGTTGTGAATCAGTGTGGGCGCTGTTTCGGGCGGGTAGTTTTCGCTGAGCCAGCGGTAGAATTGCGGCAGGGCGGGCAGATCGTCGGTTTGGGCGGCGAGGTAACGGCGGTGCCAGCCTTCCACCTGCCGCTGCACGTAGCCGTCGGGCTTGCCGATCTGGCCCAGTCCGGTACTGCTTAAATCAAGCGCGTGCAAGTCGACGAGGTTGTCGACCAGCGCCTCGGAAGTCGCCCGCAGCAGGTCGCGTGAAAGATCCAGTTTTTGCGCCGATTGTGCCCGCAGAATCACGCCTTCGACGCGCTGCATAAGGTAAAATGGACAGCCCAGTACCTCCAAATCTTGGCAATGGAGCAACGGCTCAGGTACTTTGGCGAAGCCCGCTTTTTTGATCATGGTCAACACCCGGTACTCGCGGCTTACGTCGTGCCCGCCCTTGATGTGCTCGGCTCCGAAAGGCGGGCGGCGGAGTACATATTCCTTTTCGTCTTGAGTCTGAAGCAAGTAGGTCAGGTTGGAGTACCCACCGGGAAACTGGCGTATCGCCACGACGGGCGATGTAAAAACTTCCGCTTTTGATAAATACGAATTTAACGCCGCCAGGTCGAGCGCTTCACCCGGCCGGATTTCGGTAGGCTGGTCGGTGGATATAGTCATCGTTTTTATTTTTTATTTGGGAAAACCCGGCCATCCCCTGGATTCATCCTGGGGCAAGGGATTTTTGCAATCACCTTCACTCGGTTGCCTTGGGCTTCCGCCTTGTGTCCAGCCCGTATCCTTTCAGAATACTCCGCGCCAAGGCGGCTTTGTGTACTTCGTCGGCGCCGTCGTAGATGCGGGCGGCGCGCTCGTGGGTGTACCAGTACGACAGCAGAATATCGCTCGTCATGCCCAGCGCGCCGTGTACCTGAATCGCGCGGTCCACGACCCGCAGCATCATGTTGGCGGTAGAGAACTTGATCATCGAAATCTCATCGCGCACAGCGGCGGCCCCTTGCTCGTCAATGTGACGGGCCGTGCGCAGCACCAACAGCCGGGCGGCGTCGATCTCGGCCCGACTGTCGGCAATGAAGCCTTGGATAAACTGCTTGTCGCCCAGCATAGTACCTTCGTCCAGCGCGCGGTTGGCAGCGTAGCGACACATCAGGTCGAAGCTCCGCTCGGCTATACCCACAAACCGCATGCAATGGTGAATGCGGCCCGGCCCGAGTCGTTCCTGCGCCAGCAGAAAGCCCGCGCCCTCGGGCCCGATGAGGTTCGCTTGCGGTACCCGCACGTTTTCGTAGCGCATTTCGGCGTGGCTCGCCCAGCTGTCGCCCGCGTGGCCCATGATCGGGATATTGCGTACTAGCGTGACGCCCGGCGTATCCATTGGTACCAGAATCTGGCTGGCCTGCTTGTACTTCGAGGCCTCGGGATTGGTGACGGCCATCACGATGGTAAAGGCCGCCCCATCGGCCGAGCTGGTGAACCACTTGTGGCCGTCGATGACATAGTCGTCCCCATCTTTCACGGCCGTGGTACCCATACGGGTGGGGTTGGAGCCGGCAAACTCCGGCTCGGTCATGCTGAAACAGCTACGGATTTCGCCCGCCATCAGGGGGTTCAGGTACTGGTCTTTGAGTTGCGCCGGGGCGTATTTATGCAAGAGTTCGGTGTTGCCAATGTCGGGAGCCTGGGTGTTGAACACAAAGTGCCCGAACGGCGAGCGCGCCAGTACTTCGCTGATCTGCCCGAACTCGCAAAGCGTTAGATCCAGCCCGCCGTCGGCTTCCGGCAGGTGCAGGCCCCACAGCCCGACGGCTTTGACGCGCGCGCGCTTTTCCAGCAATTGTGGTTCCACCCTCGAGAAATTTCCCGTGATGTTTTCGGTAGTTTCGAGCGGATAAAGTTCGGTCTCGACGAAGGACAGGATGCGGGGCAATAAGGTTTTGAGGCGTTCTGTGGCAAAAAGGGTTTCCATGTATGTAGGATAAATTGATGTTTGACACTTGACGCTTGACGGAACTCACAAACCCGATTGACAAAGCGCTCAGTAGTGCATTTCAACCAAAAATACAGATTTGCCCTCACCTTCTCCTGAAAAATAAGAACTTTGCAGCCTGAAATTGAAATTGGATAGATGAGCATTGATCAAATCTTCGAGGGTTTCACCAAACTACGCGTGCTGGTAGTGGGCGATGTGATGCTCGACTCCTACGTATGGGGCAGAGTGGAGCGCATTTCGCCCGAGGCCCCGGTGCCCGTCGTGAACGTGGGGCGGCGCGAGTACCGGCTGGGTGGCGCGGGCAATGTGCTGCTCAACGTGCAGGCACTGGGCGCGGAGGCCATCGCCTGTACCGTCATCGGTAGCGATGGGCCCGGTGATATTCTGGAAAACCAGCTGATCGAGCGCGATCTTAGTCGTGAAGGGCTGATCCGTAGCGACGACCGCATCACGACGATCAAGGAACGCATCATCGCGGGTTCGCAGCAGGTCGTCAGGATCGACACCGAAACCGACGAGCAGATTTCAGACGCCGAGCGGGCGCAGCTGGTCGCCAAAGCCAAAGCGCTCATTCCGAGTTGCCAGGTGGTGATTTTTGAAGATTACGACAAAGGCGTTTTGAGCCTCAAAGCCATCACAGACATTACGGCATTCGCCAATAAGCACAACGTACCTACGGTCGTTGATCCCAAGAAACGTAATTTTTTGGCCTACCGCGAGGTAACGCTCTTCAAGCCTAATCTTAAAGAATTGCGGGAAGGCCTGAAAGTAGACTTCGACGTGCGCAACGACGCCGCACTGCAAAAAGTAGTGCAGCAACTCATCGAAACGCTCGGCGCAGCCGGGGCGCTCATCACGCTCTCGGAGCACGGCGTATACATCGACTACCAATCCCAAAACTACCACCTGCCCGCCCACATCCGCAGTATCACCGACGTATCGGGCGCGGGCGACACGGTGATCAGCATCGCGGCTTGTTGCGTGGCGCTTGGCCTGCCGCCGCGTACCATCGCGGCGCTGTCCAATCTGGGCGGCGGGCTGGTTTGCGAGCAAATCGGCGTGGTACCCATCGACCGAAATCTACTGCGGGAAGAGGCTATCCAGGAAGGCGTCTTAGCATAGAAATGTCAGACGCTACCCTTGGCAAGCGTCATTTGGTTTGCCAAAT
Organism: uncultured Cytophagales bacterium; assembly: GCA_963803495.1. Lineage (GTDB taxonomy): Bacteria > Bacteroidota > Bacteroidia > Cytophagales > Spirosomataceae > Persicitalea. The sequence goes on along the minus strand of CAWDMP010000002.1, from coordinate 2,229,996 downwards.
CGCAGCGAGTGCGCGGATCGGTTTGGCGGCTGGGTGCCAACGTAGTACTTAATACGGGATTAGGCCTGATAGCTATGATGCGCCGGTACCTTCACTTCCCCCAACCCTTCACATATTTCACAAACAAATCTTGCAGGAAAGCTGTCCGCTGGCCGGGGGTACCGTTGCCGATGTGCTGGTCTCCGACTTGCACGATTGGCATCGCCCACTTGGTGGTACTGGTCGTGAAGCATTCATCAGCATTGACGAATTCGTCGAAAAGCACGGGACGGGTCTGCACCTCAAAATGCGGCGCGGCGAGTTCGAGAAATACCTTACGGGTGATGCCGTTGAGCACGTTGCGGTCGGGCGTGATGAGCGTGTCGCCTTTGAAATGGAAGATATTGCTGCGGGTGAGCTCGCTGATCTCACCGTTTTTGTGGAATAGCAAATCCGCCGCGCCCTGCCGCTTCATTTCGTCGGCCATCAGGATCATGTGGACATAATTAGTGGTCTTGATTTTGGGTAGATCGCGCACGTAATCGTAGGGCAGTACCTTGATACCCTCGTGCATGGCGGTGGGGTTGCCCTTGGGCAGCGGCTCACAGCGGATGATGAAGTTGGGCCGCGTTACCGTCACGCTGTCGGGCGCGTAGCCACCCGTGAGTATAAACCGAAACGCTACCTCGGCTTCGCCAGAACGGCGGTACAGGTCGGCCATGAAGTCACCCGTTTCGGCCTGGTTCATCGGCAGCGGTAGGTGCAGCGACCGCGCCGAATTTTCGAACCGCGCCCAATAGTCGTCCCAGCGGAAGGGTAATCCCTGGTAGGTGCGGAAGTAGTCGAACATCCCGTAACCCCGCAGCAGGCTGAGGTCGTTGGTCTGGAGCAGCGGCGTGTCGTGGGGCAGGATGTCGCCGTCGAAATAAAGCGAGAAGGGCATCGTCGTGGTTTCGGTGGAAGCAATAGTATTTGACAAAAATCGCGACAAAATGCGAAAAACGCGCCCTTTTACTTTATAAATTCCGCTACGTTCTCTTTCGTCACCAACTGGAAAGGTACCAGCGTTTGCTTTTCGTAGGGCTGTTTTTTGATGATTTTGAGTGCCGTTTCAATGGCTTGCGATCCTTGTTGGGCCGCGTCCTGAAACACCGTAGCGTCCAGGGCACCTGCTTCCACTGCCCGCAAGGCATCGGGGATGGCGTCGATGCTTACCACCACCACTTTGTCCTTCATACCCGCGGCTTCCAGCGCCTTCACCGCGCCCATACCCATTTCGTCGTTTTGGGCAAAAACCGCGTTGACCTGACCGCCGTACGACTGAATCCAGTTTTCCATCAGCGACATGGACTTCGCGCGGTCCCACTCGCCGGTTTGGTGCGCCAGGAGTTTCAGGTTCGGGTACTTTTGCAGGATTTCGCGCGCGCCCTGTTCACGTTGAATTTGGGCGGCTTGCCCCATGTACCCATGAATCATGATCACGTTGCCCGTGCCACCCAGTCTTTCGGCAATGTACTCCATCGCGATGCGGCCCGATTCCACGTCGTCGGAACCCACGAAGGCCGTCGGTATGGCTGAAGTCGCCGAGTTGACATTAATGATCGGAATGCCTGCCGCCAGCGCCCGCGTCACGGCGGGTGAACTGGCTTCTACTTCACACGGATTCATGATGATGGCATCCACGCCCTGGGCGATAAAGCTCTCGATCTGTTCGACCTGCTTTAACGCCGAGCGTTCGGCGTCGACCGTGACCAGCGACACACCCGCTTCCTCCGCCTTTTTCTCGATCTCATCGCTGACGTTGACGATGAACTCATTCTGCATGCTTAGCATCGATACACCGATGAGGGGCTGGTCGCCGGTTTGCTGGTCGGACGGGTTGCAGCTCACGGTAAGTATCAGAAGAAGTAGTAGCGAGAGAAAGGCTTTCATTTTTTTGGAGATAGAAGTCTGTTGTTTGGTAAAAGTACTGCCGCTGCTTTTTTTACGCATCCTTGCGATTCATACCATCCAACACCACCGCCCCAATAATAATAGCGCCCATCACCACTTCCTGATAATAGGACGTGACATTGAGCAAATCAAGGCCGTTGCCGATGACGCCGATCAGCAGCGCCCCGATGAGCGTACCCGTCATGGTACCGCTACCGCCCGACGTACTGGTGCCGCCTATGATGGCGGCGGCAATAGCGTCCAGCTCGAAGCCCAGCCCGGCGTTGGGCTGTCCGGTCGTGATGCGGGAGGTGAGGACGATTCCGGCCAGGGCGGCCAACGCGCCACACAGCGTGTAGACCAGCATTTTGATGCGCGCCACCGGAATACCTGACGCCCGCGCAGCTTGCTCATTGCCACCCACGGCGTACATATAGCGGCCCCAGATCGTTTTTTTGAGCAAAATCGAGCACAAAATAAATACTACGATCAGGATGACAATCGGAAAGGGTATCCCCAGTACTTTGCCGCCGCCGATGAAATTGAATGCATCCGATAGATTAGAAACCGGTCGACCTTTGCTTAAAATCAGCGCCAGCCCGCGTCCGATGGTCATGGTACCCAGCGTGACGATGAAGGGCGGTACTTTACTTTTGGTGATGACCAGACCGTTGAAGCTACCCATCAGCAAACCGGCCCCCAAAGCCACGCCGAGCGGCACGATGAGCGGGTATGTATCGGGATGCGCAAACAGGGCCGCCGCCACGCCCGTGACGGCCACCATCGAACCCAGCGACAGGTCGATGCCGCCCGTGATGATGACAAACGTTACGCCAAACGCCAGTAGCGCGTTGATGGATACCTGGGTGAGGATGATGGTGAGATTCGGTACCGTCAGAAAACGGGGCGTACTCAACGCCAGCGCGACGCAGATCACTACGAAGGCCAGCAGAATCCCGAAGGTACTCAGGCCTCTCAGCCGGGTGTTGTAAAAAGTGGTGGCTTGGTGGAGTTTATTCATATCGGTCAGCAACGACAACGCTGGCAGCGTTTAGAACCCGCAATAGAATTGGCTGTCAGCGTTGGCTAGTGGCGTAGTGCATGATGTTTTCTTGTGTGGCGTCAGTTTTAGAAAGCAACGCTGTTTGCCTACCGGCCGCAATAACCATAACGCGATCACAAAGTCCTAAAATCTCCGACAACTCCGACGAAATGAGCAATACCGCCATGCTTTCGGCGGTCAATTGACGGATCAGTTTGTAAATTTCCTGCTTGGCCCCGATGTCGATGCCACGCGTGGGCTCATCGAGAATCAGAATTTGTGGCTGAGCCAAGAGCGATTTTCCTAAGAGTACCTTCTGCTGGTTGCCACCACTGAGCTGCATCACGTTTTGATGAAGTCCGGCGGTTTTGATGCGCAGATCATTTGCCATACCCGTGGCTGCTTTTCGTTCGCTATTTTGGCTGATAAAACCTCCGTTCACATGGTCTTTCAGACTCGAAAGCGTCAGCGTGTGCTGCACCGACATCCCTGGAATACAGCCCCACTCCTTGCGGTCTTCGCTCAGGTACCCAATGCCGTGCCGGATGGCATCGCCCGGTGAGCGGATGTTTGCCTTCTTCCCTTTTATAAGAATATCGCCTTCCGTTGGAGGCTCCAAGCCAAAAATAGCGCGGGCGATTTCGGTACGGCCCGCGCCCATCAGCCCGGCCAGCCCGAGTACTTCACCGGCCTTTACCTCAAAATTGATGTCGGAGAATTTGCCGGTACTTCCCAAGCCTTCGACTGTCAAGACCACCTCGCCAGCATGCACCGTGGCGGGCGGGAAAAGCGCATCCAATTCCCGGCCAACCATCAGCGAAATGAGCGCCTCGCGGCTCAGCGCGGCAGCGGGGTGCGTAGCTACGTAACGGCCATCGCGTAGTATGGTAATGGTATCGGCAATGCGGCCGATTTCCTCCATTTTGTGCGAGATGTAAACGATTGCTACGCCCCGCGATTTCAAATCCGCGATGATGCCAAAGAGCGTCGCCACTTCCTTGTCGGAAAGCGCCGAGGTGGGCTCGTCCATGATGATGACGCGGGCGTCCTGCGAAATAGCTTTGGCGATCTCGACCATCTGCCGCTCGGCCACGCTCAGGTACTTCATCTTGGTGCGGGCGTCGAGCGAAAGGCCCAGGTCAGTCAGGAGGTTTTGGGCTCTTTGGTAGGTGGCATCGTCATCGAGCCATCCCGGTAGCCAGTGAGTACGCTCGCGGCCCAAAAAGATATTCGCGGTAATAGTTAGCTCGGGTACTACCAGTAATTCCTGGTGTATCATGGCAATACCCGGCCGCAAAGTGGTCTTGGTACTATGAATTTCCTGCTTTACGCCGTCAAAAACGATCTCTCCCACATCGGCGCTTTCCAGTCCTAGCAAAATCCGCATGAGGGTGGACTTACCCGCGCCGTTCTCGCCCATCAGCGCGTGGACTTCGCCCATTTGCAACGCAAACTGTACGTCGTCCAGCGCCTTGATGCCTCCGAATGATTTCGTGAGGTTTTTTATTTGGAGAATGGGCTCAGCCATTTACCCAATATCATTCTCCACGCCCGTATACTTCCAGCTCTTGGAAGCAGCCGAATCCAGCACGGCCTGGCAGACTTTCTGAGTCTCCATCGCGTCCTGGAAAGTTGGATGACACTTTTCGTCCGTTTCCAGACTTTTGAAAAAGTCGGCTACCTGATGCACGAACGAATGCTCGTAACCGATGCTCGTGCCGGGAATCCACCAGCGATCCATGTAGGGCTGGTCGCTGTCGGTGATCAGGATCGAGCGCCAGCCGCGCACGATGCCTTCGTCACCGTGGTCGAAGTACTCGAGGCGGTTCATGTCGTGCAAATCCCAGCGGATGGAAGCGTGTTCGCCGTTGATCTCGAAGGTAAACAGCGCCTTGTGCCCCCGCGCGTAACGCGTTGACTCAAACTGACCGAGCGAGCCATTTTTGAAATGGCAGTGAAAAATACAAGCGTCGTCAATGCCGACTTTCTGCACCTTGCCGCTGTCCTGATGCACGCGTTCTTTGATGAAAGTCTCAGTCATGGCCGACACGTCGGTGATCGCGCCATTGATCCACATGGCGGCGTCGATGCAGTGAGCCAGCAAGTCGCCCGTTACGCCGGAACCCGCCGCCTGCCGCGTCGAGTCGCCAGAAGGCGGTACCGCCTTGTGGTAAGTCGGGACTAATCGTCCAGTCTTGCAGGAAGTTGGAGCGGTAGTGAAAAATCTTACCCAGCTTACCCGAATCCACGATTTGCTTCGCCAGCGTCACGGCCGGAATACGGCGATAGTTGTACCAGACGGTATTCTTGACGCCCGCTTTCTCGACGGCATCCACCATCGTCTGGGCTTCTTCCTCGGTACGCGCCAGCGGCTTTTCGCACAGAATCATCTTGCCCGCCTCAGCGGCCGCGATGGCGATCTCAGCGTGCAGGTCGTTGGGTGTGCAAATGTCCACCGCGTCGATGTCGTCGCGGGCGATGAGCGCTTTCCAGTCCGTTTCGTAGGACTCGTAGCCCCATTGTTCGGCAAAGGCTTTCACCTTATCTTCCGAGCGCGAGCAAGCTGCTTTCAGCACGGGACGATATTCGTACTCAGGAAAAAAATCACCAAGCCGCTTGTAGCCGTTGGTATGCGTGCGGCCCATCAGCCCGCAGCCGATCAGTCCAATTCTTATTTCTTTTTTAGCCATGTCAGGTTGTTAGGTATTTAGGTTAGATCAGGAGATAGTAGATACAATTGCGGTACAAGGGTTCGCGTTATAAACGCAAACCAGCATTCATCATTCATAACTCATATTCATCACTCTTCAGACCATCCATGCTTCTCCCGCACTTGAATGAGCGTGGCCAGGATGTCGTTCCAGGTTTGCTGGTTTTCCATCACGTCGTTATCGAACATACAGCCGTCCCAGCAGATGTGCTTGAACTTCTTAGTGAGCTTGCCGTTCTCGTCGCGCAGCCAGAAGCCCGCGTCTTCGGCGACGTTCAACTTGCCGTTGGGGTCGGTCGCCAGGCAGTGACGGCCCGTTTTGTCGTGCGAACCGGTGCCGTGGACGGTGCCATCGTTTTGGGCCACGTGAAAGTCGATGGTCCAGGGACGTAGCGCGTCGGACATTTTTTTGAGGGCGGCAGTGAGTACATCGCGGTCCTGCCAGTCGTAATCTTTGGGCAGGATCCGCTCCTCGGGGCGATTGTAACCCATCGTGTAAAGCAGCGTATGCGACATATCGGCCTGGAAGCCCATATTGGGCCGATCCACCATTTCCAGCGTCTCGACCATTGTCTGCCAGCCGTGCATCCCGCCCCAGCAGATTTCGCCTTCGGCGGCTAGACTCTCGTCATATTCAGCTGCCACGTTGCAGGCTTGCCGGAAGGTGTCGGCAATGAGTTTGGTGCTTTTGGTCGGGTCCTTTTCCCAATCGGCAGGACTACTCGCCGAGTCGATGCGGATCACGCCCGACGGGCGGATGCCCGCTTCGCGCATCACCTTGCCAAAATTACAGGCCTTACGTACCATGTCGATGAACACCTTCCGGTCGTCGTCGCTGCCCAGCACGGGGCCGCCCCAGATGGGCGCAACCAGACTACCGACTTTCAGGCCGTGGCCTCCAATTTTGTCGGCAATGCGCTTGAAGTCGTCATCGGAGCCTTCTATGTCGATGTGGGGATCGAGCAATCCGAGATCGACGCCATCGAACTTGACGCCGTTCACCTCAGCGGCGGCGGTCATTTCGAGCATTTTATCAAAAGCGATAACGGGTTGCGAATCGTCGCCTTTCCCGACGATGCCGGGCCAGGTGGCGTTGTGTAGTTTGGGGAAATTGTTCATGGTTTAGGTTGTTAGGTATTAGGTTATTAGGAATTAGGTCTCAAAGGCTATAATTATACACTGTCCATTGTCAATTGTCCACTAAATCAGGATTGCCGGGACCGAAGTGCTTCAACATCACGAGCGGATCGACGGACGAGTGGTTGGTGATTTTCACGCCTTCCTTCGCCGTTTTTTCTGTCACGAAAAACTCGTCGAAAGTCAATTGGCCGTAGCGGATTAGCGCGGGCGTCTCTACGTTCCATTCGCCCATCTTGCCGTGGCCCTGCATGATGATGAGGCCGTAGGCCGCGGCGTCCTTGATGGTTACCGTCGCACCGGGAGCTACCGTCAGTTCTTTGGCGCTAAATGCATCATTGAGATAGCAAATCCAGTTTTCCACGTAACCAGCGGCTTCCATTTCGGCTTGATCGCGGACGGGCTTGGGTGCCATAAAGCGCGTTTCCAGGATATTGGGATTGGTATTAAGCTCCCAGTCGATAACTTCCATAAGCTGGTCGTAGTCGCCCATGCGGTCTTCGGGGGTGCCGTTCCAGAGGAGTTCTTCGGGGATGATAGCCTCGTTGACCAGCGACTGGTACATGGCAAACACGTCAGAGGCTTTTTGCGGCTCGTAGGTACACAGACTCCCCGGCGCGTGGAGCATGCCCGGCGGCACGTCCCAGCCCGTGCCGGGTTCGAGTTTGAAGGCTTGCGAGTAGTTGGTAATCTTGTTGTCGCCCTTTGTGAAATTCATCAGGCATTCCTTGATCTGTTCCTTCGTCGTGCCAGGCGCGATGCCGAAAAACGTGTAGGGAAAATCGCCGCCATGGTTATTGAGTTGCGGTGGAAAGTAGTAGGCCTCCGGCTTGCCTAGTTGACCGATTTTGGCAGCGTGCTCGTCGTTGTGGTGAATGTGGTGCGGCAGCGGCCCCATGTTGTCGAAAAACTTGGAGTACATCGGCCAGCTTTTATGCTCGTCCCACAGCCGGTCACCGATGATTTCGCCTTTCAACTCATCGATTACGTCTTTAAGTAAAATCTGCTCGTCGCCGACCACTACCGCGCTTAATCCTTCGTTCTCGCCCGTGAGCGGACCGTTTTTGGCGGGTGTCGTACTAGACAGCCAGCGCTCGTCGATGCCGCCGCGCTCACCACCCAAGACGTAATAATCGTCGGGATGCAGCTTGATGCGGCGACCCGGTACGCAAAACGAACGTGGCACCCAGGTAGGCGCCAGGCGTAGTATTCCTTTTCCTTCTTCTAAAGCTTTACTCGCAAGACTCATTTTTAGGTAGTTAGGTTATTAGGTGTTGGGTAAATAAAGGATTCTGGATTTTAGATACCAGATTTTGGATGTATTTGTCGATATATTAAAAAGGTTGATTCCAGAGTCCAGTATCCAGTATCAGTTTTCTTTCACTTCTATTCTCAAATCATACTTCTGGCTTTCGCCCGGTTCCAGCGTGATCAAAGTACCTTGTTCACGCGCATTTTTCTGGCCGATGGGCGTATTCGTTCCGGGTTCCAGGCCGGTGACGTATTCATTCTTGCCCCAATGCTGCCAGTTAGTCAGCCACGGAAGCTGGTTTTTGTTAAAAGACATTTCCAGGTCGATTCCTAACCTTGCATTGTGGATTCCGCAGCGGGAAATTCCATTTTCGTCGGCTTCGGGCTGGATGAATGCGGCTTCTTCGCCCGTGCCGGCGTGGTCGTCCAGCGGGGCGGGACATGTGCGGTAGTCGTTGCCTTTGAGAAAAATTTTGGTGTCGTCGCCTTCGCGGGCCTTCCACTCCCCTTCCCACACAATCTTGGCTCCCTCATCCACGAGCGGGTAGCCGAAGTTGAGGTGATAGAGCAGCATGTGGGGCTTACTGGTATTTCCCAAATTGGTCACCTCGTCTTTTATCTGAATAAAAGGTTCACCCAGCTTCCCCGAAATCGTGCGGCGAAGTTCCAGCGTCGGGCCGAAGACGGTTGTCTCTATCATGCGGCCCGTAATGCTCATATCGAGCTGGCCACGTTGCGGGTCGGGCTGGATGATGCTGATGATTTCGGCGGGGATGTTGCTGATTTTTCCGTGCAGGCCACGCGCGCTGTGTTCGTCTTGGTTGGGACCGCCGACGTTCGATAAGCCGCAGGTCGTGAGCAGGCCGCCGCCGAAGGTGCGCAGCCAGTCGATGCCTTGGTCGGAAGAAGGTTGCGGTGGCGTCACGCCGCTATGGCTCAGCCACGCCAGACTATGCTGGTTGTAGAAGGCGTCGGCGATGTCCATCGCGCGGTCCAGTACTACCTTGTAACGTAAGCCCGTGCCCGTGTTGACCCAGGCGATGCGCACACCGCGTGCGGGGCCGTTGTCGAGGACGGAGGTTTCGATGCCGCCGAGTTGGGCGGGGTGACTGATTTTGTTATGCCAAGGTTTGTCGCTCATCTATCAGGACACAAAGTTTCACGAGGTTCTGCACAGAGTTTTTAATGTTCAAATAGCCATTTTTCTACTCTTGGGTTGAAATCTTCAGGATTTTCAAAGTGAAAAGCATGGCCCAGGTTTTCGTAAAAATACATCTCGGCGTTGAGTATTGCTTCCGCAATTTCCTTTCCCATCCAGGGCGGGGTAAATTGGTCGGCCTCACCACCGATGACCAGCGTGGGGATTTTTATCTTTCCCAAATCATCGTACACATCGTGGTCGATGCAAGCAGCGGCTTGTCCGGCCAGGCCGTGCAGCGGTTGCGGAAAGGGCGGGTCTTGCTTGCGGCCTTCTTCCAGTTCGACGCGTTTTTCTTCGTTGTCCCAGGTACTTTTCGAAAAAATCAGTAGCTGGATATACAAGCTGAATTCTTCCGGCGTGAAGCGTGCCTTGCAATCCACCATGTGTTCAAAAATCCCCTTCGCCATCGCATCGCAACGCGCCCAGGGACACATGAGTACCATCGAACTTACCTTATCAGGATGTCGCAGGGCCAGTTGCAGCGCGATGGTACTTCCCATCGAAACGCCTACGACGCGGACTTTTTCCAGACCCAGGTGATCGAGCAGGCCCGCGTGGTCGTCGGCCATTTCGGCGGTGGTGTAGTCGCCGGAGGGTTTGTCGGTTTTTCCAATGCCCCGGTTGTCAGGCAAGATGCAACGGAAGTTTTTCTCCCAGGCCGCAGCGTGCGGCTCCCAGACGGAGCCGTCGGCGGTGATGCCCATGATGAGTAGCAGCGGCTCGCCGGAGCCGCGTTCCTGGTAGTGGAAGTTTATTCCGTTGGATTGAATTATTGGCATTTACCTTACTTTATGGCGGCTTGCAATGACGGGCGGGGCGCTGGTGCGCCAGCCCGGCCGTACCACATTTACATTACTTCAACGCTGGAATTAGGTCATTGTAAATCCATTGTCCGTCGTGCAGCGTAACCTTATCGGGTTCTTCGATGGCCATTTCGGCTTCGTCTTCGCAGACAACCCAGCCGGAGTAGTTGATGTCTTTAAGCCATTGCGTGATGGCTAGTAAATTTACTTTTCCGGCACCCATGAGGGCGAATTCCGGTTCGCCGTCCCAATCTTTGTAGTGGACGTGATTGATGAGGGATTGATATTCCTTCATCTTTTCGAGCGGGTCCATGTCGCCGTTGATGATGTGGCCCACGTCGGGCGTCCAGCCTGTTACCGAAGTATCTAAACCTTCTAAAACTACCTTATAGTCTTCGGCGGTGCGGATGATGGAAGTTTCGGGAGAGTTGGGATGGAAGCTGCAAGAAATGCCTTTGTCTGTGGCGCGCTTGGAGATACCATTGACAATATTGACCAGGCTTTTCCGGCGTTCTTTCAAATCGTGGCGACCGGTGGGGATTTGAACTGTACAAAGAATCGCGTCGGGGAAATGCGTTAGTAGTTCAATGGCCCGGTCGGCTTCGGCGCGTTCGTCGGCCGATTCGGTGGGACTATTCCACTCGAAAGGCAGCGAGAGGGCAGCCAGTTCGATGTTTTGTTCTTTGAGCTTGTCAGTCAGCTTGTGGGCATCTTGCAGCGGACCCATCCAGGGGTAGATGGGCTGAATGCCGGTGAAACCCGCTTTGGCGATCACTTCGATCATGTGGCCGAGGCGTCCTTCGTGGACCGTACCATTGCCCGCCATAAACCAGGTGTATACTTCGGAGCCGAAACGGAAGGGAAGGGGGGGATTCATGGGAGATGTTTAGTATGATTTGAAAATGGGTCAACGGTCAACGGTTAAGGGTCAAACGGCGTCCTCTGAATTCTTTTGTCGCCAACTGGTATCGGCGAACCGTTAAGCGTTGATCATTAACTTATTTTTTCTCTACCACTTTGCCCGGCATGATCAGGGAGTCAAATCCCGCCAGCATACTGGGCTTTACTTTGGCTTTATAGCCACTGAAATTGAAGGTAGTTGGTTCATAGGGGCCGACGAGCGACACATCGTTTTTGGCCTTGATCTTGTTCTCCATCCCCATCGCCCATAGGGATGCATTGACGAGCATCCGGCGGAAGCCTTCGTTCACTATATCTTCAGAAGCACCATGCGTGGTTGTAAAGGCGCGGCCCGGTTGGCCACCTTCGAGTTGGTAGGTGCGCGTCCAGGCAACGGCAACGGGTTCTTTGGTGGCATCGGCGGGCGAATCAGGTTCCATTCCGTTCAAGGGCTGGTCTTTGGCCAGAATAACGCTGCCTTCGGTGGGGTAGGCGGTGTAGGCGCCTGACTGTACCCACATATCTTTGACACCCCGCATGATGGGGTTATTTTTCTGCTTCTCTTCAATGATTAGGCGCGACGACTGCTTATGGTTGGTGCCGTAGTGGGTCACCCAGGTTTCACCTAAAACGTACTTGCCAAAACCATTTTTCCATTCTTTTTTCGGGCCATCGTAACGGAAGTCGTAGTGCTGCCAGTCCGGGTGGTTTTTAATATTAAAAGCGTGGGTCGAAGTACGCAAGGCCACGATCGGCCCGCCACGCCGGAGGTAGTTGTCGAAGTGCCGCATTTCCTCGTCGGAAAAATCCGAGAAGCGGGTGAAAAGTACCATCAGGTCTGCGTTTTCAAGTACTTTCATACCCCGCAGGTTGGAGCCGCCGGGCAAAATATTGTCCTCCTCGTCTAACGCAAAAATTACCGTGCAGGTGAAGCCGTAGTGCCTGGCCAGAATCTTAGCCAATTGCGGCAGGCTTTCTTCGCTGCGGTACTCGTGGTCGGAGGCAATGAAAACGATGTTTTTGCCTTTGCCCGGCCCTTTTTCGCCTTTATAAACTACCCGGTATTTTTCGAAATCATTCCTGGACTGAGCGAGCGTGACAAAACCGATGAATAGGAATAATAAGCAAAAAACCAGAGTTGCCCTCACATTCAGCCTCTCCGAGGCTGAGGAGTCTTTGCACGCTACTTTTCTACAAATATTAAGCCCCTCCGGGGCCATTTTCGCTTCAAATCTCATTTTGATTTAGACAAAGTGCTTCGCGCTCATTTTTTCGATAAACTTAAAACCATCCTCCGCGATGTCCCAGGGATCGTTGTACTCGCGCCATACGCCGATGGAGTTGGCGAAGTCGGGGTCATTGCGGGAAAATGCTTCGATGGTCAGCCAACCGTCGTACTTGATGTCGGCCAGTTTGGCGAAAATCTCGTCCCAAGGAAGGTGACTGCCGCCGGGCGTGCCACGGTCATTCTCGCTGATGTGCACGTGGGCCAGCACCGACTTGAGCGTGTCGAGAGCGTCGGTATAACTTTTTTCCTCCACGTTGGCGTGGTGCGTGTCGAACATCGCCCGCACGTTAGGATGCCCGGCCATGTTGACCAACCGGTAGAGCTGCTCGGCCGTGTTGCAGAGGTAGCACTCGAAGCGATTGAGGGCTTCGGGCGCGAGGATAATGTCAGCTTGTGCCGCGTAAACGCCCGCATCGTGGAGCAATGCGGCGGCGCGACCGTACTCGTCGTCCTGGGCGGGTTGCCGGGAAAAATGCGCGTGAGCCGAATGAAAAGGCCCACACAGAATCGTGGCGCCCAGGTCGTGCGCCCGGTCGATGCACCATTTGATACGCTCGAGGGCCTTCTCTCGCACCGCCGTCGATTCGCTGACGGGATTGGTCTCGGGACTCACCACTGTCACGGCAGTCATGCCCAAACCCAAATCAGCGGCGTGCTTCCCAAAATTACGGTAAGCAGCCGGGTCGGTCGCCGCACCTACGAAGCACTCCACGCCGTCGTAACCAATATTCTTGAGCCGCTCGGCGATCGGGTTCAAGTCCTCCGAAACCACCGCCGACCAGGCGAGTACGTTAAAACCTATCTTTGTCAATTTGTTGTGTAATTGCTGTTTAAGGGTTTGAGGTTTAAAAGTTTAATTTTTGAATCCAGATTATTTTTAAACGCTTAAACCGCCACGGGGCGCCCCGTTTCAACCCTTAAACATATGTTTGTCCTCCTCTCTACATTTCCTTTATCCGCAAATCCCGGTACTGCACCTTCATGGGCGGGCCAACGTGGACCTGTACGCCGAGCAAGCCCTTCTCCATACCGTTGGTGGCGTCATTGTCGATCACATCACTCATCAGGATGCCGTTGACGTAGTGCTGGAGGTGATTGCCTTTGGCGATAATATGGAAAGCATTCCAGTCCTCGCTTTTAATCAAAGTTTTCAGAGAATCTGAGGTACCGAGCGATCCCGTCACATCGCGAGCGATCCAGTTGTTGCCCTTTTTACTGGCGTTGAACTGTTCGTTAGTCATATCGCTGCTTTGGGACCTGATAACGGATTTCTCGCCGCGGTAGGCCAGCGTGGCGCGTTTGCGCTCCTCGTAATTCTGGCCGGTGTAGGTGCGCTTGCCGTCGATGTCGGCCTGGTAGCCGCGCAGGGCGTAGGGAATGTCAGTGAGTTGGTCACTACGGTAGTTGATACCGGAGTTTCCGGCCTCGGTGATTTTGAACTCGCCTTTCAGCTCGAAATCGCCCGGCTCGCCGCCCTGCCAGATGAGGAAGGAATTTGTTTTCAGCAGTGTCGATGGCGTGATTTCACCCGTCAACGTGCCATCCTCCACCCGCCAGTAGGTTGGGTCGCCCTTCCAGCCGTTCAGGGTTTTGCCGTCGAAGATTTTTACAAAGCCCCTTTCATCTTTTTTCTGGCTAACGCACGACGTGACGCTGAGCGCAGTCAGAAAAACCGCCAGAACGATTCCCAGCGGGTACTGTAGATGCTTTTTTCTAAAATTCATATTTTTCCTAATGATTAAAATCATTGAACCAGCCGAAGGTTACCTGCCGCCTTTTGTACTGGCAGGAGGGGCCGAAAACATCTTATTCTTCGCATCGCCGCCCGATTTCAGGTAGGCAATCAAATCGCGAAGTTCCTCCTCGTTCAGGCTGTTGATCAGTCCGGGCAGCATGATCGACGAAGGCGAGTACTGGCTCGACACGACCTCTTTCTTAGGTACTTTCACAATGACATCGGGCGCATACGGATTTTGTGAGACAAAATAAGCAGCTTTGTCTTCGTTGGTAATGCGCCCCACGATCGACTCGCCGCTCCTAAGCTCGAACCGCGTGGCGGCGTATTGGTCCGAGATGACTTTATCGGGCTCGATGATGGATTCCAGAATATCCTTGTTCGAGAAGCGCGTTCCCAGTTGCGTCAGGTCGGGACCGATATTGCCGCCCATTCCGCTAACGGCGTGGCAGCGGCCACAGGTAATGGCGTTGTACATGTCCTTCCCCTGCTGAAAGTTTCGGCCGGTCAGGTGATCCTCCACTACGGGCAAAGCCGTTTCCAGCTTCCAGTTTTTGCCGGGACCTTTGGGATATACCGTCTGGGCCAAACTGTTGCCGTTCTCGGCGAGCAGTTCTCCGCCCGATAGCTTGTCGTAAGCAGCCCGCTTGCCCTCCGGTACATGGGACAGGGCCCGCTGACGGGCTTTATCCATGAAGCCGATGTAGCTGAGTCCGGCCTGGTATTCGAAGGCCTTGCGGAACCACTTCATGTACCGCTCCTGCGAGGCAGGTGTCCAGTTTTCTTTGGCCGATGAAAGAATCATCGCTAGGTAAGTCTGCTGGGGCGGCGGCATCTTTCTCCAAAGTCCTGGCGATGTCCATACCGTAGCGCGGGTTGCGCATGATGAGGTCGGCAGAGGAAGTGGCGGTTGCGCCGCCGGGCATCAGGCTGGTGTCCTCTTTTTTGTCCATGAGCGCCAGCGTCTTTTCGATCACGCCGGGAGCATCGAGCGTCACCAGTACTCGGGCCAGTGAGCGATTCAGTTCGCCCGAATTAGATGGGTAGCTGGGGTTCAGCGCGGCGATGATCTGTTTTTTCTGAGCGGCATTAGGCTCGCCCTGGCGTGCCGTCACCAGTTCGTAAGCGCGGAGCAGCTCGATCTGCTGCGGTTCGGTCAGGCTTTTCAGGTTGATTTTTAAAAGATTGGCGTTCAAACCGTCCCGAATCGCGGCGCTCGAGTCACTTCGGGCCAAGGCGATGGCCGCCTGAATAGCCGCGACTGGCTTACTTTCGTTCAGTAGCCTTGTCTTTCCACTGGCTTACGGGCTGATGCTCCACCGCGATGCGCGCCGCGTAGCGAACGAAGCGATCGGCGTTGTTCAACTCGGGCCAGGCAGCAGCAATGGCCGCGCTGTTGGGGCCGGTGTGGTACTTCTCCAGGCTCCGGCGAAGTTCGTTTTCCTTGTTGACAGGCGTCACCGCGACCGTCGAGAGCAAAGCATCGTTTCCTTTGTAGTGAACGCGGTACAGGTCCGATTCCAGGCGGCGACCGCCGGTCATGAAGTACAACGCGCCATCGGGACCAATGACGCCGTCGGTTAGTGGTAGTGGTACGCCGGATAGAAACTCCTCGCGGTCGGCGGTGAAGGTAGAACCCTGCGGTTTGAGATGAATGGCGTGAACGATACCGAAGCTCCAGTCGAAGGCCAGCAGCGTGTTCTTGTACTTGGCCGGGAACTTGGCATTGCTGGCAAAGAGCATACTCGTGGGCGAACCCTGTCCGATATTGATGACAGGCGGCAGGTTGTCGGGCCAGGCGGGTGACCACTTACTGTTGCCCGTGCGCCAGCCGAACTCGCTGCCGCTGGTGGCGTGGCAGATGCGCGTGGGGCGGTACCAGGGCGTACCGATGTCCCATTCCATGTCGGCGTCGTAGACGAACAAATCGCCCGTGTCGTTGAAGGCCATGTCGAAGGCATTGCGGTAGCCCGCGCTGACCATCGTCCAATTGCTGCCATCGGGCTGCACATTGGCGACCCAGCCGCCGGGGGCCATGCGGGAATTGGCGTGGCCGCGTGGATCGACGATGAAGGGGAAAAGGTTGTCCTGCTTCCAGGTTTTGGGCAGCAGGTAGTTGTCCATTTCGGGGGCATCGGTGTGGTTGCCCGCAATTACATAGAGTGATTTCTTGTCGGGCGACATCACGATGCTGTGTGGGCCGTGCTCGCCATTACCTTCCAGCTCTTTCAGCAACGTCACTTTGTCGTACTGATCGTCACCGTCGGTGTCCTGCATCCGGTAAAAGCCGCTGTGGCGGGGCAGATCGTCGGTCACGCGGTTGTTGACCATCACGTACAGGCTATTGAAGGCATAGAACAGGCCGTGGGCCGTTCCCATGCCCAGCGTGTCGCCGGGATTGCCGATTTTCAGCTTTCTCCACCGTGGGCGTGACCGAAGCCGAACCGATGGCCGGAATCGTCATGCGGTACAAAGCGCCGTACTGGTCAGAAGCGATCATGCGGCCCTTGTCGTCGAAGCACATGGCCACCCACGAACCCTGGTCCGTTGTCCGACGGGCTGTACAGGTGCTCAGCGGCGAAGCCAGGTTGTAGTTTCAGTTTACTGGCTTTGTCGTCGTCCGCTTTGACGTGCGTCGGAGCGAAGGGAGCGACTTTGGTGTAGAAAGCGCCTAACCCCAAAATCACTCCCAGGCCAAGCAGGAGTTTGGGAATGAGAACGGTGATGCGTTTGCTGATCATAGGTTTTATCTTTTTTAAATATAAAATCTTGGGTGAGTACCTAACTGAGACGGCGAAGCTGATGTTTTAACCTTATCCACCGACTTTACTTTCCGGTCGCGCTAGAAATAAGCCAGCCGATCAGAAAAATTACTTGTGTGAGGTCGATCTATTGACAAAAAATAAAAAGAGCGAACGTCCCGCGCTGGGAAAGCCCGCTCTTCTTTTTACAAAAATCAGAAAAAAGGCGTCAGCGACGACTCGTCGGCGGGCAGCGGGTACAGCAGGTCGATTTGGGTGAAGGCATTGGCGCGCGGCAGCGAGCCCTCCGACACCGGGTAGTAGTAGGCGGCGGGATTGGCCTTGATGCGGTTACCGTAGGCCGTGATCGTTTCCACCGCCTTGCCCGAGCGCAACAGGTCGAACCAGCGCTTGTTTTCGAACGCCAGTTCCACCCTTCTTTCCTGAAAAATAGCGTCACGCATAGCCGTTTGTGAAGCCGCTTTGGTATCGGCCAACCCAGCCCGCTTGCGTACCTGGTTGAGGTAGGTGGCGGCTTCGCCTGTTTTGCCCTGCTCGTTCAGCGATTCAGCCATCAGCAGTAGTACCTCGGAGTAGCGATATACGGGCCAGTTCATGCCGTGGTTGGCGTGCAGGGCGTGGGGCTTGGCGTACTTCTTGATGTAAGGGTACGTCTTGTCTTTGCGGGCACTACCACTCAGGGTCACGTAAGCAATAGAAGCGTCCTTGCGCGTGTCGCCCGGTTCGTAGGCCGCGATGATGTCGGGCGTCGGGATATTGTTTCCCTCGCCACTCAAAGGCTGCGGATTGGACGTATTCGTAATTGGTTTTAGCTCTTCGCTAGTCATGGGCCGGGGCATGAAAGCGTACAGGAAGTTGCCATTCAGACCCGCTGAACCTTCCAGAAACTGTACCTCGAAGACCGACTCCTTGTTGTTCTTGTTGCCCGTAGAAGTCGAAAACACATCGGCGTAGTTGGCAATCAGCGAATACTCTCCGCCGCTCACGACCTCACGCAATAGCGGCTCGGCCTGCGCCCACTTCTTTTGCTGCATATACACATTGGCCAGCAGCGTTTTGGCCGCGCCCGAGGTGGCGCGGCCCAACTCCTGCTTCGACTTGACCGGCAGCGCCGCCGCCGCCGCCGCGAGGTCCTTTTCGATTTGTGCGTAAAGCTGCTCGGTATTGGCCAAATCGACGGCAGCCTCCGCCCGATTGGGTACCGGCTTGAGGTGGAGCGGAGCCCGCCCGAAGTACCTTACTAGCTCGAAGTAGGCATACGCCCGCAGAAACTGCGCCTGTCCTTTTAGGTTGGCTTTGGAAGTAGCGTCGAACTCCACCTCGTCGATCAGTGCAAGTACCTGGTTGGTACGGGCGATAATCTGGTAGTCGAGCCGGTACTGGTTCAGCACGTGGACGTTGGTCGTAAGCCCGTCCGCTGTCGGGACGGCGAAATCGGCGAGGTCTTCCTGCTGCTCGGTGGCCCCGAAGAGTGGATTACGGGCGTAGTAGGTATTGTCGGAGTGCTGCTCGCTCAGGAGCCAGGCGCGGTCATCGACGATGTTGCGCAGTGGCACGTAGGCCGCATTGACTCCCTGCTGAAAATCGGCTTCGGTCTTGAAAAATACCGGCGAACTCAGTTCGGTTTCCGGCAGTATTTCCAGGAACTCGCTGTTGCAGGCCGCGAGCAGCAGTGAGAGGGTGAAGAGAAATATGAGTGATCTTTTCATTTTAGTTTATGAGTTTAAAGTTAAAAGTTTATGAGTTTAAAACGGGGACTAGCCGTTTGATTTGCAATAGTTTGTGAGTTAAATGAGTACACAAATTAGCCAAACTGACATCCGGCAAAACTCATGAACTCATAGACCCCTAAACTCATTAACTTAAAAATTCAGATTAATACCGATGATGCTGGTGCGCGGCACCGGGTAGTTCGACAGGTCCACGCCGGGGCTTAGGTTACCGCCGTCGCCCTGCCCGTTGTTTTGGGCGCTGGTTTCAGGGTTCGAGCCGCCCCAGTACTTCGTAAATACCGCGAGCTGCTGGATCGATCCATACAGGCGAGCTGACTTAAAGTACTTGTTATTCACGCCAAAGGTATAGCCCAGCGTCACGTTCTTGATCGTGAAGAACGAGGCATCGGCGACGAAGCGGCTGTTCATCCAGTCGCGCTCGATGCCCGTCACGTTGCCGTCACCTACGGTGGTACCATAAAATCCTCGGCCCGGTTTTTCGACCGACCGGAAGCGGTACTTCACGCCATCCACCAGGTTGAAGACACCATCGAGATTGGCCGTGCTGAACAGGTGGCGAACCAACAGCTGATTGCCCTGAGAGCCTGACCCCACGATGCTGAGGTCGAAGTTGCGGTAGCGGAAGTTGTTGGTGATGCCGTAAATGAAATTCGGGAAAGGGTTGCCCATGATGGCGCGGTCGTCGTTGTCGCCGCCGCGTGTAATTACGCCGTCTTCGTTTATGTCCAGTAATTTGATACTACCCACCGTCGACCGTCCCGGTACCTGAGGCGAATCTAGCAAATCGGTACTATCCCGATAAACCCCATTGGCGATATGGCCGTAAAATTGCCCGAAGGGCTGGCCAACCTGCGTGATGTGGTAGTCGCCGTACACGCGGTCGATGCCGTCGGCCAGGGCAAGTACCCGGTTGCGGTTGAAAGAGATGTTGAAGTTGGTAGTCCACTGAAACTTGCCGATCATGTTTCGACTGGTTATGGCCAACTCGTGTCCCCAAAACTTGATCTCACCGATGTTGTCGGCAAAAATCCCAAAGCCCGACTCCTGTGGTACCTGCACGTTGTAGAGCAGGTTGGTGGTCCGCTTGGTGTAGTAGTCATAGGTGAGTTGCAGGCGATCGTTGAAGAAGCCCAGATCCAACCCCAAAATCCAACTGCTTGGTGGTTTCCCAACCCAGATTGGTGTTGGCTAACGAACTCACGATGGCGCCCGGCGCGACGGTATTGCCAAAAACGGCATTGACCGTATTGTTGATCCGGGCGTACTGCGTGTAGTTACCGATGTTGTTGTTGCCCGTGATTCCGTAGCTGGCCCGCACTTTCGCGAAGGATACCTTGGGCAGGTTTTGCATGAAGCCTTCGTCGGAAAGTACCCAACCGGCCGACACGGACGGGAAGGTGCCCCAGCGGTTGTCGGAGCCGAAGCGCGACGAACCGTCAGTACGGATCGCAGCGGTAAACAGGTACTTGCCTTTGAAGTTATAGGTGAGCCGGGAAAGAAAAGACGTCAGCGCCCATTCCTCCACGCCGCTACTGGTACCACTAGTGCCGTTGTTGCCGCTACGGTTGACGTTGATCGCTCCCTGTATAGTCGGCAGGCGGTCGTCGGCGTAGGTGTCGGCCTGGATGCGGGTCCTGTCCCGCCGGAAGCGCTGATTGGTGAACCCACCCAGTACTTCAAAGTTATGCTCACCAAAACTCCGGCCGTAAGTGACCAGGTTTTCGTTCAGCCACGAAAAGTCATCGGTCGCCTGACGCATGGAAACTGCCGTCGTAGGAATGGGCACGTTGATCGCGCTCGTGGCGGTCGACGGATTAAAGAAGAAGAACTTGGAATTCCGCAGTTCGGCGTTGATGGTCGACTTGATCATCAGGCCTTTGATCGGGCGGTACTCCACGTAGCCGTTGGTCAGAATGTTGACGTCTTTGGTTTCGTTGGTCAGCTCCTGTGCCGCCCGCACCCAGTTGGGGTAGGCGAAGATGTTACCCGTATTTCCGGGGAATCGGTTGAAGAGCGTCAGCTCACCGTTATCCTGGTAGATCGGCATAATTGGCCAGGTGTGCAGGGCGTTGAACAGAATACCCGTGCCTCGGGTACCGTCGGTGCGAGGCGTGTTGTCGAACACGTAGTTGGGAGCGATGTTAAAGCCAATTCTGACCTTGTCCGAAATCGCGTAGTCCAGATTCATCCGCAGCGAGTAGCGCTTGTACTCACTGTTGAGTACCACTCCCTGCTGATTGAACACCCCCGCCACAATCGCCGTGTTGACCTTCTCCTTGTTGGACGTGATCGTGAGGTTGTAGCTTTGGATCGGCGCGCGACGCAGCAAGGCATCGTACCAATCGTTGTTTTTGCCCTCGTACTGTGAAGGGTTCTGAAATATTTCCGGTACCGGCTGCCCGGCATCTTCGTAAAATTCTTTCTTAAACTGAGCGAACTCCACAGCATCCATCATGTCGAGGCGTCCCTGCTGCGGCACGTTCTGAGTACCGACAAAAGCATTCAGGCTCACATTGGTCTGGCCTGTTTTGCCTTTTTTGGTCGTGATCAGTACCACCCCATTAGCAGCGCGCGAACCGTACAATGACGTCGAGGCCGCATCCTTCAAGATGGTAATGTCTTCGATTTCATCAGGGTTGATATTGCTGATGTCGCCCGAAATCGGAAAGCCGTCGATCACGTAGAGCGGATCGCTACCGCCCGACACCGACAGCTGGCCCCGGATGCGGATGTTCATCCCCTGGCCGGGCTTGCCTGTCGTCTGGTTGATCTGTACGCCCGCGAGGCGGCCCTGCAATTTCTGGGCGATCTGCGATACCGGCACGTCCTTAATTTCTGCCGCGCTAACCGTCTGCACCGCCCCGGTGACCTCCTTTTTTACCTGACTACCGTAGCCTACCACGATCACTTCGGAGAGCGACTTGGTATCGGTCGTCATTGTCACGTTGATTGTCGAGCGGCCATTGATGGCTTCTTCGATACTCAGGAAACCTACGTAAGAAAACACCAGAGAGCCGCTGCTACCCGGCGTACTGAGCGAGTACTCGCCTGCGGCGTCGGTGGTGGTACCGGTCGTGGTACCTTTCAGCACTACGCTCACCCCGGGCAGCGGTAGTCCGCTATCGTCGATGACCTTGCCGGTGATCGCAATAGCTGCGAGGGGTGATGAAGGAGGATTTTTGGCGAAAAGCGGCGCGGAAATCAGCGGCGCGAGAAAGAAAAAGAGCAGAAGGGACGGTGTCAGCGCTTGTTTCAGCAGCTGACGCTTCGACCCGCGAAATTGGTATTGTCGCGATTCGTTCATAAATTTGAAAGTTTTGTTTTGAGAAAAATGGAACGCGGCACCTTGCATGGTTCTCCCCAGAATAATGCAAAATGAAGGTGTTTTAGAACCGACTGTGGTGACACACGGTCGGTTTTTTCATGTTTTAGCTTATCACCATAGGCATTACGTTTTTTGGGTTAGGTAGGGTAAGTAAGAGTAAGTTAGGTTGTTTTGTAGTAAAGTCACATGGGTTTCTCCTCTACTCAGTGAAGTATGATACGAAGTTATGGCAAACCTACCCCTACCGGGCATAGGTTTCGTTTTATTAATCATCTATTAAATGCAAATTTACCGACACTCTCCTACGAACCGTCCTGCACTGTCTTCTCTGTTTACCTAAATCTGACTGCTCCAACCGTACACAGCCTTACTTTTACGGAGCTGAGCGCGATTTTCCATAATCCAATAGGTACTTATGACGCGGGAATACGACTTCGAATACACCGACCAGAAAACCATGTTCGCGGTCACGCTGGCCTGCCTGGGATTGTTTCTTATAGCAATACTCGGACTTTTTTATCTCAGAATGGTACTGAGTCCGGCCGTTTCTTTCGTCCTGGCCTTGATTGCTTCTCTCGTTCTCTTTTTACTTTTGAAAGGAAAAATCAAGCGAAAAGGCACCGCTTACCTAAACGACGACTCGATGAGGTTAGTCTTGGACGGGGAATCGAAACAAATCGATTTCCAGGCATTAAAGTATTATAGCGTAGCGTACTATAGTGGTCCCACGCTAACGCTCAAAACGACCGACGGCCAGAAAATCAAGGTCAGAGCGCACTCGAGTTTCTGCAATCCGGCTGATTTCGACGATTTTTGCGACGATTTGGAAATGACCCTGGCTGAGCACAGAGAGCGGCAGGGCACCGGACCGGTACGAAAACCCAGCGATTTCGAACATAAGTTGATGAAGCCCGCGCTGATTATGTTGACGCTGGCGCTGCTGGGCGGTGTTTTGTACAACCTGTTTGCCAATAGTCGGTTTCCGAGGGGGTTTTTCGTTCCGGCCATGATCGTGTTTTTGCTTTGGAAAGGCTATATGACGACAGAACGCAAAGCTAAAGCGCGCGAAATTCAAGAAATAAATTAGCACAGAACTTCTCGTGAAAGAATACGAATTCGAATACACCGACCGCGCGTTTATGGTCACGCTTTCGCTCGTTTGCGTGGTCGTGCTGGTGGTACTGTCGGTGCTGGCCAATTTTCTGCAGCCGATCATCGGGCTGGTACCCGCCCTGGGTCTGGCATTGGGTTTACCGGGTTTGTTGTTTTGGGGCAATAAGGGCAGGATAAAAAAACGAGGCAGCGCCCAGCTCGACGCTAAGGTACTACGGCTTCGGCTGGCCGATCGTACGGAAAAGATCGCCTTCGCCGATTTGAAATCTTACGCCATCGAGCATCAGCTTGGTGCCGAAATCCGTCTGGTTTTCAAAGACAACCAGCGCTTCGATTTGCTGGCTAATCCGTTGTTTGTCCCCACCGACGCGTTTCGGCAATTCGGGGAAGCGCTGCAAAAGTCGCTCACGCGCTACGCCAAGGCCAGCAAGTCCGACCTGGCACGCTTGCCGAGCGCCTCGCGAGGCATGGGGCTGCTGCTGCCACTGCTAGTACTTACCGGACTGGGAGTTTGGGGGTTATATAATTCTTTCGTCGTAGCGAAAAGCATTACGCCTGCCTCTACCTATGTTTTTGGCTTGGTAGTGCTGGCGCTATGGGGATACTTTTTCTGGTCTAATCGGAAGGCGGCTTAGTTGCTCGACTTTTTTATTTTAAGAACGATCGTTCCAGAACTAAAATATTTTGCTACTTTTGTTGCATCGGAGTCGCACTATAAGTCGGCACGACTTTTATTTTCAATAGTTTTAGAATGATTGTTCTAAAACTACATTTTAAACCATTTTACCATAAACAATAAGAAATGAGTAAGTTAATCAACAAGGTCGCTGTCATCACGGGCGGCAACAGCGGCATCGGTTACGCTACCGCCCAAGCATTCATCAAAGAAGGCGCGACAGTCATCATCACCGGCCGCAACGCCGATGCAGTAGAGGAAGCCGCTGAGAAATTGGGCGAAAAAGCCCACGGCATCGTCAGCGACACCGGCAAAATGGCCGACATTACCAAAATCGCCGATCAGGTTTCGAGCCTCGCGCCAAAAATCGACGTGCTTTTCATCAATGCAGGCATCGCGCAGTTCGCGCCACTCGACCAGGTAACCGAAGAGATGTACGACCAAAGTTTCGACATCAACGTGAAAGGGGCTTTTTTTACTGTAAAGCATCTCCTGCCGCTATTGAACGATGGTGCCAGTATCATTCTCAACACCTCCATCAACGCCCACATCGGGATGGCGGGCGCGACGGTCTACGGGGCCACCAAGGCCGCGCTGCTCACCTTAGCCCGCAACTTGTCACAAGAGCTTTTGCCGCGTAAAATCCGCGTCAATGCCATCAGTCCCGGCCCGGTAGGTACCCCGATCTGGGGTAAGATGGGCGCTCCCGAAGCGCAGCTGAAAGAAATGGCGGCGGGCGTGCAAAGTCAGATTCCGCTGGGCCGCTTCGGCGAGGCCTCAGAAATCGCCAACGTGGCGGTATTCTTTGCTTCCGACGATTCGTCGTTCGTGCTGGGCGCTGAACTGATTGCCGACGGCGGTATGTACACGCTGTGAATGAATAGTGAATAGTGAACAATACATTACCTTTGCCGGAGAGTCGAAACTACTCCGGCAAAGGTTTTTAACTATGGCGCGACCCAAAGAATATAGCGAAGAGCTGGCCCTCGAAAAGGCCATCGAGACCTTTTGGAAAAACGGCTACCATCCCACTTCCATGCAGGACCTCGTGGAGAACATGGGCATCAACCGCGCCAGCCTTTACGACACCTTTGGGGATAAGCGCCAACTGTACCTCAAAGCGTTGGAGACCTACCGCGACCGCAGCAACCGGGCTATGGCCGAAGGCATGCGGGCCGAAGCCTCCCCGCGCGGCAAGATCAAGTTTATTCTACGGCACCTGGTCGACGAATCGTTGGCCGACGCCGATAGCAAAGGTTGTTTTTTTGTCAATGCGCTGCTGGAAATGCAGCCCCACGACGAGGAAGCCAGCCGCCTGGTGTGCGAAAATTTCGAGGGCATGAATGCCATGCTCGTGGCGCTTATCAGAGAGGCGCAATGGCTGGGCGAAATTACGTCCAAAACGCCCGCCCAAAACCTCGCCGATTTCGTGCAGTGCAACATCAACGGCCTGCGTGTAATGGCCAAAACCCACCCTACTGCCTCTCAACTCTACGCGGTGATCGACCAGGTTATGCAGGGCCTCGTCTGACGCTTACCTGTCCCCAAGCAGCATCAGGCACCTCGCTTGATCCTGAATTTCTCCCATCTTATCCTTTCTATTGCTCCGTTCATCCGCAACGGCTTGGGACATACCTTTAATTAACGGTATTTCGGCCCTGGAAGTTATGAATCATCTCGTACCGGGCTGGAAAAAATAGTGTCTAAAATTCATTTGGTTTCATCTTGTCAGAATACCATTTTTGAAATTGCGAATAGTGGCGAGCCAGCGAAAATGTTTTTTGCCAGAAGATAGTTTAGATACGATTTTAATTTTTGATAGTCTAATGATCTGCTGAATATCAAATATTTATTGTGGAAGCTGGAGGCCAGAAAATCAATTGTATTCGAGGAAAATCAAAAAAACACAAGAAACTTAGAATCTTTTTAAAGTTTCCCTGGTTTTTGTCCTTTGAATACTACAACTTTGCAGCGTGAAAGAGAGAATACTGGAAACCGCGTCGGATATGTACTGGCGCTTCGGAGTGCGAAGCGTGACGATGGACGACATTGCCAAAGAGCTGGGGATTTCGAAGAAGACGATTTACCAAAACTTTGCCGACAAAGACACGCTCGTCGAGCAGGTCATGGGCATGGAAATCAAGTGCGAGCAGCGGGACATGAATCGTCTGGAGGCGGAGGCATCCGACCCGATCGACGAAGTAATGCGAACGTCGGCGCACGTCCGGGACAGCTTTTCGACGATGAATCCTGTGCTGCTTACCGATCTCAAAAAGTACTACCCCAAGTGTTGGGCTATTTTTCAGCAGCACAAGTACGAATACATCATCCAGGGGATTAGCGGGAACCTGCAAAGGGGCGTGGAAGCCGGACTATACCGGACGGATATCGACGTCGGTGTCCTGGCCCGAATGCGGGTGGAGCAAATCGAAATGGCCTTTGATAGCTCTATTTTTCCGCCCCAGCAATTCACCATGATCGAGGTGCAGGTACAGCTCATTCACCATTTTTTACGCGGCATCCTGACCGACCAGGGCTTCACTTTATATAATAAATACGCAGAAGAGTCAGTAACAGAAGTCAACCAATCATGAAACAAGTATTCATCATAAAAGTAGTCGGACTACTGGTCGTAACGGGCTTGCTGGGAGCTTTGTCTGCCCGCGCCCAAACGCCCTACACCCTGGAAGCGGCGGTCGATTACGCGATCAAGAACAACCTCAATATCAAGAACACGCAGTTGGACGCCCGATCCGCCGAGTCGCGGATTGGAGAGATTCGGGCGGCGGGGTTGCCGCAGGTGAATGTAGATGCCAGTTTTAATTACAATGCGATCATTCAGCGCGTATTTTTGCCCGCTCAGTTTGCGGATCCGAATGCGCCAGATGGTGCTCCACCAATTGCAGCCCAGTTTGGCGTTAAGTTTTCAGGAAATGTTGGTGCTACACTCAACCAGCTGATTTTCAGTGGTTCCTACTTAGTCGGTTTGAGAGCAGCTGCTACTTACAGAGAACTAGCACAGAAAAACGTCACTCAATCGAAAGTCGCTGTGGCTGAAGCTGTGTCAAAAGCTTACTATTCAGCGCAGGTAGCCGTAGAACGGGCGAAAGTACTTGACGTGAACATTGAGCGGTTAGATACCCTGATGCGCGACACACGAGCCACTTACGAGGCTGGTTTTGTGGAAAAACTCGATGTGGATCGGCTGGAAGTGCAGCTGAACAACCTTAAAACGGAACGGCAGAAAGTTCAGAACCTGATCGAACTCAGCTATACGCTGCTAAAATTTCAAATGGGCATGCCGCTGACCGACCAGATTATTTTGACGGACATTGTAAATGAAGACATTGTTGATAGCTTACCCACACTTCCCAGCAATTCTGTGGATTATAATAATCGCATCGAGTACTCCGTACTTGACACGCAAGGTAAGTTAGCCGAACTCGATATCAAACGTATTCGCGCTGGGTACCTGCCTTCCCTTTCGGCATTTGCTTCCTATGGTCATAACAATGGACGCAATAGTTTCGGTGACCTTTTTAGCTCTAAATGGTTTAACAACTCAGTACTTGGGCTGAACCTCCGGATTCCGATCTTTGACGGTTTTACCAAGAAATATCAACTGCAGCAAGCTCAGGTAACCTCGGATAAAGTTAGGATAGGCCGTGACCTGCTCACGCAGTCGATCGACCTGCAGGTGCAACAGTCCAACATCACGCTTAGCAACTCCCTTGAAACCCTGGCCACGCAGCAGCGCAATGTGGACCTGGCCGAAGAAGTCGTGCGGGTCACCAAGATCAAGTACCAGGAAGGCGTCGGCTCCAACATCGAAGTCATCAACGCCGAGTCTTCCTTGAAAGAAGCCCAAACCAACTACTTCGCCGCCCTCTACGACGTGCTGATCGCCAAGGTCGATCTGTCGAAGGCACGGGGGGAGTTGTATGAAGGGGAGTAAAGGTTGTTTAAGAGTTTATGTGTTTAACTGTTTAGCGCTTGCTTTACTTACATCGATATTCAGATGATTAACAGCATATGCGCAAGTGGATTTTTAAACACGAGATTCAAAAAACATACTTGAAAGAATAAACAGATAAACTCCTGAAAGGAATAAACAAATAAACAATAAAAACACCACAATGAAACTCAATAAGACCCTAATCATCGCTGCCTTTACCGCCCTTACGTTAGCGGCTTGCGGTGGCGGAAACGACGACAGCCTGGCTGGAAAGCAGGCCGAACTGGCCAAGCTGAAAAGTGAGCAAAACGAGCTGGATCAGAAGATCAAGGCGCTGGAAAGCGAGGTAGGCAAGCTCGATACGACCAGTGCCCGCGAAGACCGCGCTCTGGCCGTGACCGTGATGCCCGTGATGAACGAGAACTTCAAGCACTACGTGGAAGTACAAGGCAGCGTCGACGCCAAGAACACCGTCATGGTAAGCCCGAAGTCGGGCGGCGTGTTGACGGCCGTGCTGATTAAGGAAGGCGACAACGTACGGCAGGGTCAAACGATCGCCCGTGTGGACAACAGCATCATGAAGGAGTCGATCGCCGAAGTACAGAATCAGCTTTCGCTGGCCAACACGATTTTCGAAAAGCAGTCGCGCCTTTGGGAGCAGAAAATCGGGACCGAGATTCAGTACCTGCAGGCTAAAAACAATAAGGAATCGCTCGAGAAGCGAATTGCCACCCTGAACGCCCAACTCGGCCAGGCCAACATCGCCGCCCCCATCAGCGGCGCGGTGGACCAGGTCATTGCCAAAGTGGGCGAAATGGCCGCGCCGGGGATGCCCATTGCGCGGGTCGTGAACCTGAGCAACCTAAAAATCGTGGCCAAGGTATCGGACAGCTACGTGGCCACGGTCAGGAAAGGCGACGAAGTGATCGTCCAATTCCCGGATCTGAATCAAGAGTACAAGGCGCGGATTTCCTTTGTGAGTACCACCGTCGACCCCTTGACCCGGACGTTCCGTATCGAGGCCAACTTGCCCTCGACCAATTCGATCAAACCAAATATGCTGGCGACGGTTCAGATTAACGACGCCACGCAGAAGGATGCCTTGGTCATCGACCAAAACGTGGTACAGAGCACGGAGAACGGCACGATCGTGTACGTAGCTGAAAATGAAAGTGGCAAAAAAGTAGCCAAGGCGCGCGTCGTCAAGACGGGCCTAAGCTACAACGGCAAAATCGAAATTCTGGCGGGCCTCAAAGCCGGCGACCAACTCATCACCCAGGGCTACCAAAATGTAGCGAACGGGCAAGCGGTTATATTTTAATGATAGAATGAGTGAATGATAGAATGACGGGGCCGCCCGTGCGGTGAATAGGTGCGCGAAAGCAATATTCTATCATTCACTCATTCGCTCATTCAAAATTGAACACCCATGGAAAAGAACGATCACAAATTAGACGATCACAAGACGCTGGGCTTCACCAACTGGTGCGTGGAGAACCGGACGACGATCTACATTTTTACCTTTATCATCACCCTGGCGGGACTGTTGGTGTACAATACGCTGCCCAAGGAGCAGTTTCCCGACATCAAGATTCCGCAGGTGTACATCAACACCGTGTACTTCGGTACGGCGCCGGTCGACGTCGAAAATACGATCAACAAGCCGATCGAGAAACAATTGAAGTCCATCACGGGCGTCAAGCGCATTAAGTCGAACGCCTTGCAGGATGTATCGGTGATCCTGGTGGAGTTCAACCCCGATGTGGACGTGGCTGACGCCTTGCAGCGGGTACGCGACGCCATCGACAAGGCCAAGCGCGATCTGCCACAAAAGCTCGACTCCGGTCCTACGGCCCAGGATGTGAACTTCTCGGAGTTTCCGATAATGAACATCAATATCGCCGGCAACTACTCGCTTAAACAGCTCAAAAGCTATGCCGAGGACTTGCAGGACGCCATTGAGGCCATGCCCGAAATCAGCCGGGTGGACATCGTGGGGGCTTTGAATCGCGAGATCCAAATCAACGTGGACTTGCCCCGGATGCAGGCCGCCGGACTTTCGTTCTTCGATATCCAATCGGCGGTGCAGGGCGAAAACGTAAACGTATCGGGTGGCGACTTGCCCGTCGATGGCGTGCGCCGTACACTCCGCGTGAAGGGTGAGTTTTCCGAAGTAAGCCAAATCGCCGACTTGCGCATCCGTACCAGCACGGGAGCCATCTTGCGGCTGGGCGATGTGGCCGAAGTGCGCGACAATTTTGAAGAACAGCAGGATTTTGCCCGGCTCGACAACAAGCCCGTCATCACGCTGAACGTCATCAAACGCGCCGGAGCCAACCTGATTGCCGCCTCCGACCGCATCGAAGAAACCATCGCCGACTACAAGGAAACACGCTTCCCGCAGGGACTCGATATCCTGATTACCGCCGACCAATCGGAGCGTACCCGGGCCGAACTGCATGACTTGGTCAATACCGTTATTCTGGGCTTCATCTTCGTGGTATTGGTACTGATGTTCTTCATGGGCGTCGGTGACGCCATTTTCGTAGGTCTTGCCGTACCGCTGTCGGCTTTGGTAGCCTTCACCCTGATGCCGATCATTGGGCCCATCGTCGGTACTGCCTTTACGCTCAACACGATCGTGCTATTCGCCTTCCTGCTCGGGATTGGGCTCGTGGTGGACGACGCCATCGTGGTGATCGAGAACACGCACCGGCTATTCAACCAACACAAGGACTGGACGATCAAGCAAGCCGTGAAAGCGGCGGCGGGCGAGGTGTTCATCCCGGTACTTTCGGGTACCCTGACGACCATCGCGCCCTTCTTTCCGTTGTTATTCTGGCCAGGCATCGTGGGGGAATTCATGAAATTCCTGCCCCTGACGCTGATCCTGACGCTCATGTCGTCGCTATTCGTAGCTTATGTGATGAACCCCGTCTTTGCGGTATCGTTCATGAAGCGGCACGATGAGAACGAGAAGCACGAGAAGAAGACGTTCAAAAAGATTCGTCGCCCGGTGATCGTGCTGGGGGCGGCTGCCTTGATCGGCTACTTCATCGACCGGGGTATCGGCAACTTCCTCGTCTTTATCCTGGCGCTCTACGTCTTCAACTACTACATCCTGACGCCCAAAATTCTGGTGCCTTTTCAGGACCGTTTCCTGCCCGCGCTGAGCAACAACTACCGCAAACTCATCCGCTGGCTCATCGTCGGCTGGCGCCCGGTGGGCGCGGTGGCGCTGTCGGTGGTACTGCTGGTGATCACGTTCGTCATCACCGGCATCGTGCAACCCAAGGTGATCTTCTTCCCCAGCGGCGACCCTGACTATGTGTATGTTTACAATAAGCTACCCGTGGGTACCGACGCTACTGTCACTGATTCGGTGACGAAGATAATCGAGAAAAAGGTGTTTGCCGTGCTGGAAAAAGAAGAGGCAATGGGCATGGTCAACTCCGTGATTTCCAATGTGGGCAAGAACGCCGGCGACCCTTCCAACCCTGACCGTGCGGCTACGCCCAATAAATCCAAAGTAACGGTGGCTTTTGTGAAAAACGAAGACCGTGGCGGGCGCTCGACGCAGGAAATCCTCCTGAAGGTACGCGATGCTCTGGTGGGCATTCCGGGTAGCGAGATTTCGGTGGAGCGCGAGAGCACCGGACCGCCGACGGGGAAACCGATTTCTATCGAGATTTTGGGTGAGGACTTTGCCGAACTGCAAAAACTGGAAAAAGAAGTACTGCAGAAAGTGCAGGAATCGGGTATTCAGGGCATCGACCAACTCCGCACCGACCTCGTGACCAACAAGCCCGAGATAACGATCGACATCGACCGCAACAAAGCGCAGCGCGAGGGCATCAGCTCGCAGCAAATCGCCTTTGCGGTACGGACGGCTCTTTTTGGTACCGAGGTATCCAAATTCCGTGACGCCGAGGACGAGTACCCGATTATGGTGCGGCTGGAAAAAGACGACCGCGACCAAATCGACCGCCTGCTGAGCATGAACATCGTGTACCGCGACATGGTGAGCGGTGGCGCGCTCCGGCAGGTGCCCATCTCGTCGATAGCCGACATCAAGTACTCCACTACGTTCAGCCAAATCAACCGGAAGGACCAGGAGCGCATCGTCACGCTGAGCTCCGATGTGTTGCCCGGCTACAATGCCAACGAAATCGTGGCGCAGATCCAGCAGGTAGTCGACAACATGGAAGTCCCTAACGGCTATACCGTCAAGATGGGCGGTGAGCAGGAAGATCAGCAAGAGTCTATGACGTTTCTGATCGGGGCGTTCGGCGCGGCGATTTTGTTGATTTACCTGATTCTGGCGACGCAGTTCAACTCGGTGGTGAAGCCGTTTATTATCTTTTTCACCATCCTGCTGTCGTTGATCGGCGTGCTGCTGGGCTTTATGGCCGTGGGCAAAACCTTCTCGATCATCATGTCGGGCGTTGGGATCATCGCTCTGGCCGGTATCGTGGTGAAAAACGGTATCCTGCTCATCGAGTTCATCGACGAGCTACGCGGACGCGGCTACCCCCTGCGCGAAGCCATTATCGAAGGCGGCGCCATCCGCCTGACGCCCGTGTTGCTTACCGCCTCGGCGGGCGTACTGGGTCTTATTCCGCTGGCCCTCGGCCTGACCATCGACTTCGTCAGCCTGTTCCGCGACTTCGTGCCCAACGTCCTCGTCGGTGGCGATAGTGCGGTATTCTGGAACATCCTGGCCTGGACCATCATCTTCGGCCTGACCTTCTCGACCGTCCTGACGCTCGTGCTGGTACCTTGCATGTACTACATCAACGAGCGCGTGCGGGAGAAGTACTTCGGCAAGAAGATCGATCCCGACACCAGGCCGGAGCAACCGCAGGTGCTGGAAGCGGAGACGGTATAGTTTTTTTTGAATGAAAGGTTGGGAGCCGAAGCGGAGAGATTCGCTTCGGCTCTTTTTTTGGCGCTTTCAGAGCTTCGTGTTTGAACGGGTTTCCCTATCTTGCATTCTGTTCGTCAAAAAAAGCCCGACTAATCATGAACGATCTGATGAAACACATCACGGTTGATCCGAATATTCAGTACGGCAAACCTGTGTTCCGGGGGACGCGCGTTCTGGTAGAGACACTATTCTGGCATTGGGAAAAGGAAATATCCATCGAGGAATTCCTGGAAGATTTTCCCAGCGTGACCAGGGAGCAAGCCATTGGCGTGATCGGTATTGCTTAGAAGTTTTTCTCCTCACAGAACATCAGTCAACTTTATGAAACTGCTGCTTGACGAAAACCTGCCCAAGAAACTAAAAGCGGATTTTCCTGAGCACGAAATCTACACAGTTTCGAACAAAGGCTGGAACAGCAAGCAGAACGGAGAACTATTGAAACTAATGGTAGCTGAAAACTTTGACGCCCTATTCACTTTCGATCAAAACCTTTAATTCCAGCAGAACTTCATCAAGTACCCCATTGCCGTAGTCGTCCTCATTGCACAAGATAACACCTATTTGACCTTGAAGAAGTTGAGTCCTTAGATTAAAAAAGCATTGAAGGTAGGTTTGCCGAAAGGGCCGATTGTTGTCACGGCCGAAGGATAAGGGATGGCTTTCTGAGCGCAGCATTGATTTTGCTTTCAATCCTTTTGGAACAGAGTTTTTATCTTCCAAAAGTCCCAGCGACCCACTCACTCAAATGGACTTTGCCGCCCCATCTCCTACATGAATCCGTCCCCTGACCTAGCCGCCAAAACCCTCCTGGCCCACGAATTGCTGAACGAGCACTACGATGTGCAGGAGATTTACGGGCGTGCCGACCCCATGCATGAGCTAATCGGCACCATCCTGTCGCACCGCACTACCCACGCCAATGAAGTTACCGCTTACTGTAGCATGCGTGAGCGCTTCCCGACCTGGGAGGCCGTCCGCGACGCCCCGCTGCCCGACCTCACCGACGCCATCCGCACGGCGACCTACCCGGAGGTGAAGGCACCTTACATCAAGCAGGTACTGGCGCATTTGATCGAAGAAAGGGGCGAAGCCAATATTGATTTTCTGCATGATCTCTCCACCGAAGACGCCATGCAATGGCTGACCGACCTACCAGGCGTCGGCCCCAAGACGGCGACGCTATTGCTGCTCTTCACCTTCAAGAAACCCGTGATGCCGGTCGATACGCACGTCCACCGCGTCACGCAGCGAATTGGCGTGATTGGCCCCAAAGTCAGTGCAAACAAAGCCCATGATCTCCTGCTGAGCTACCTGCCTGCCGACGCTAGGGTACTTTTCAACTTTCACAAGCACTTTTACTGGCACGGGCAGCGGGTATGTACCTGGTACGATCCAAAATGCCGTCAATGTGTATTGAATACGATGTGCGATTATTACCAGTCGGGTGGGACGGCGATGTTGAGCAGTACGGCGGGAAAGAAGAGGAAGTAAAACTTTGATCACTCGACAACCACTGGCGGAATATCCATCGTTGTAGAAAACCGCTCAGGGTGCTTTGTGATGATTCTGATATTCCTCACCCAGGCAGTCGGTTTTTCAAGCGATGCATTGTCATCGTTCAGAAAATGAATTTTCAGAGCGATGTACCCTTCTTGGTATTTTGTGTTGGCGAGGTGGCTGGCCGCCACGCCGTTCAGCCAGACTTTCACGGTATCGCCGATTACTTCAAATCGGTAATGGTCCCACTGGCCCGCTTCTTTAAGGGCGTTTTGGGCTTTGGGATTGTCAGACAGGGTCGATAACCACTGCCAGGTGTTACCGTAATCATCAAAAATAGCCCCCGTCCACCGACGCTTCTTGTTGTGATCTACCTTAACCTGGTAACCGTACAGACGCACGTGCGCCGTGTCGGGAGCCGGGATGGCTCTGAGCAGAATGCCGTAATTAAACGCCTCGTCTCGCTTGCATTCCAGCTCCAAAATAAAGTCGCGGTACTGCTTGTCGGTTCTCAGAAAAGTATGCTCGCGGGTGTTGGCCTTGCGGTGCATCCTGATGGCTCCCGCTTCCACCGTAAACGTGGCAGAATCTCCCATTTTAGACCAGCCATCCAGGTTTTGGCCATTGAAAAGCGTATCCCAAGATTGGCAAAATCCAGCGTTGGCAAGCAACAGAAAAATCAGCAGGAGGCAATTTTGCTTTTTTATCATCTGAAATATTTGATGTCTGATACTCCTCTCATGTCTTCCAAAGGCAACGAGATAGGGCGAGAATACTTCTTTACGCTTTGGGTGATGATTCTGGGGTTTTTGAATACGATTGACAAATCCTCTTTCGCTTTGTCGTGTAACAGGTAGTGGATTTTGAATGCTATGTATCCCTTTTTGTAGCGATCGTCCAGCATATTCGCCGTGGGCATGTCATTGAGCCAGACTTTGATATGATCACCGATGGCCTCTATTCTCAGCCGATTCCACGCGCCTTCGGCGCGTTCGGCATTTAGCGCTTCTTCATTGCCTTCCAGGGGTTGGAGCCACTCGTGGCCATTCCCATAATCCACAAAAATCCCACCGGTCCACCGGCGGGCGGGCCGGGGATCTACCTTGACCATATAGCCAAAAATAGAAGAGAATGCGGTATCGGGGGCATCGATGCTTCGAAACAGAATACCGGAGTCCAGGTCCAGATCGCGTCGAAAATCTACTTCAAAGATAAAATCCCGGTACTGTTTCTCACTGCGCACGAAAGCATGACGCGAGGTGTAGGCGGACATCTGCAGGACCATGTTGCTATCCGCTACCTGCACTTTGGCCGGTTTGCCAATCACCCGCCATCCGTCCAGGTTTTTTCCGTTAAACAGCGGCGTCCAATCTCCCGGTTTTTGCGCCAGAGCGTTTTGGCAGAAAGCACTCATCAGTAATAGAATGAAAATCTTTTGCATCTCGGCTGTTTAATCCTTCAAGTAAGCTTTGCTCACTTTTCTGATCATCCCGTCATTTTTTGTGGTCAGAAAGAGTTCTTTCGTAGCCCGGTCGTACCCGATTCTAAGGTGTACCCTTTTCTGGCCGGTTAGTTCGCGCATGGACGATTCTCGACCACCGCCCATTAGATTGATCGCATAAATGGTGGAGTCGGAGAGAGTCTTATTCAGGTTCATGTAAAATAATCGGCCCGTTACAATGTCGCCAAAAACATATTTACCCTGCAAAGCTGAGAGCGGGCCCTCGTACACGAAACCGCCGCTAATGGCGTTGCCGTCGCTGTGGTCGTATTGCCCGAAGGGTAGGTTGATCATTCCCTTCTGGGAATCGCTCAACTCAAAAAGTACAGTCTTATCGATCCTGGTATTCAGCCCGTACAGACCTTCCTGGTTGCTCCATCCGTAGTCGCCGCCATTCACTACAACGTTGACCTCCTCCACGTTGGCCTCGCCAATGTCGGCGACCAGCAGCCGGTTGCCATGGGTTTCATCCCAGGCCATCCGGTGCGGATTTCGGAAGCCGTAGGCGTAAATTTCCTTGCGCGCCCCCGGTACTTCACGCTTTACAAAGGGGTTGTCGGCAGGATAACCGTATGTTTTGGTTGGGGCGTTGGTCGACGAGGGGTCGATGCGGATAACGACGCCCAGCAGAGAAGCCGGATCGTGGCAAAGTTCGGGAAGGCGGATGTTGTTGGAGCCGCCATCGCCCATCCCGAAGTACAACATGCCGAAATCGGCGTCGGTGGGGCCTAATCCAGGGGCAAAAGCGAGGTCTTGCATGCCGTGGGCGGTCGTGGGCGTGTTGATCCTCAGGACTTCTCGTTTGGTGCCATGAAATGCCACCGCCTGTGGCGTATCGGTTTTCCATTCGATGAGTACCCATTGCAGGGCCACGCCGATCGTATCGCTCCACGCACCGTCGTTGAGGGCCGCCTTACCCGTGTATTTCTCGGCGTGAGTTGTGTACAGCAAACCATTTTGCCGGAACATCGGGTGAAAATCGAAACTACCCAACCCGGTACCGATGCCGGGCGAGGTGATAAAATCGTCCAGTTCCGGCCGAATGTCGAGATACACTTGGGGTACTCGATCACGAATGCGGTAAACAAGACCAACCTGGTCGCTCGCAAACAAATCTCCATTGCCGTTCGGGTCGGTACGTAGGGTTGCCAGGCCTTTATCGTTAGGCGTATCGGGCTGCCGGGAAATTTCGGCGAAATCTTCCAGCTCAATCAACAGGTCGGAGGGCGACACGGGTGGACAAAAACTCAGGTCGTTATTCTTGCCCGAAAACGCTTTCACTACCTTGGGAGGAATGTTCTTTTTCTTTGTTTCGTAGTCGATATAGGCGAAAATTACTTCTATTTCTGTTTCAGAAAGCTGTTCGAACGCGGGCATGACGGAGTTGTATTCCGATACCAACGCGACGGTTCTGGCATCAGCTTTATCCACATAGTTTTGAGGGTTTTTAGTAAAATCCACCAACTCCGGTAGCGCCCTCACGGTCGTCACGCCTCCCAGCCTGGGGCCGAAGGCACCTTCATCGATTCCGTGGCAGGAAACACAGTTCGTTTCAAATGTTTTCTTACCCCGCTTGATGACTTCCTGATCGGTAGAATAGACCAAAACCTGGCCTTTACTGACCAATGCGAGCAAGAGCAACGCTAAAAGTGGCAGGCTCGTGTAAGTAGTCTTCATATCGTCTTCGGGGTGGATAAAATTCGTCGAGAACGCCAGGAGCGTGCTAGTCGGCAGGTCAATTCTAAGAAGCCGTCTTCCCCTCCTTTTTACTAACAAAGAGTCAATGAACAGAATGAAAAAGATCGCTCTACTTTTAATCTTTACCCCGCTTTTAGCCTTTCCCAGAGACCTCACCATCGCCTTGCCGGGCAGATCGCCCGTGGTGAACTATGCCCTGCGGCAATTCCGCCAATCAGCGGAGAAAGCAGGTTTTTCGGTGAAAGAAGTCACCTCGTCCAAAGCGAATGTGGTCGTCTCGACCGAAGCTTCGCTCGGTAAGGAGAGCCTACCGGATCGAACGCCGGGGCGACCAACTTCTCCTTCAAACGGGCGATGACAATGGTACTTTGTACGGCTTGCTGGATGTCGGCGAACAGTTGCGCTGGGGCAAAAGCCTGGCCCAAATCCCAGCTAAAACCGTGCGGCCCCGGCTAGGGTTTCGGGCGGTGAAGTTCAACCTACCCTACATGGCCTACCGCAACGGCCCTTCGATTACCCAGCACGACTGGACTTGCCGCGATCCTAAATTTTGGGAGGCCTACCTCGACAACATGGCCCAGAACCGTTTCAATGTGCTGTCGCTGTGGTCGCAGCACTTGTTTCACTACATGGTAATTCCCGAGCATTTTCCTGAGGCCACGCAGTTCAACGAGTTCGAGATGGGCGAGTGGCGAATGTTCTGGAAAGAACTTTTCCGCATGGCGCACGAACGGGGCATCGAAACCTACATCATCAATTGGAATACCTTTGTGTCGCCCTCCTTCGCGCGGGCGCACGACGTGGGCGGCTACGAGGGGGCGCACTTTGGCGATGGCGACACGACGAAGATCACCGAGCGCTACACCCGCAAGATCATCCGGCAGGTCATCGATGAGTACGACGACCTCGACGGACTGGGCATTACGCTGGGCGAGCGCATGGGTGGCCAAAACCCCGACGAGCGCCGCGCCTGGCTCGACCGCACGATTCTGGCCGGGATGCGTGACGCCAAGCGCAAGATCAAGTTCGTGTACCGCGCCCCACTATCCGCCAACGCAAAATCGGGCGGCACCACGAGCCGCGAGAACGATGTACGTTCCCGCCAGCACGTGGAAGGTCCTGGACGTAACGGAGGCCTACGTGGAGTTCAAGTACAACTGGTCGCACGGGCATTCGTCGCCCAACCTGTTCCACGTCCACGGCGGTAAGTTGTCGGACGCCTACTGGAATCCTATCTCGAATAAATTCAAGGTAGTTTGGACGGTGCGTAACGAGGATTTTTTCGTGCTACGCTGGGGACAGCCCGACTTTATCCGGGAATTCGTCCAGAACAACGGCGCCAACTACGTAGGCGGCTGCTTCGTGGGGTCGGAAGGCATCATTCCTGCCAAAGACTACATCAGCAAAGACGGCCCGCACCGCAACTGGAATTGGCATTTCCAGCGGCAATGGCTGTGGTACGCCGCCTGGGGCCGGTTGCTGTACGATGGAGCCACGCCGGATGCCACTTTCCAAAATCTGCTGGGCGACCGCCTCGGCCGGGACAAAGCCCAAGACTTGCTGATGGGCTGGAAAAACGCCAGCCAGGTACCGCTGCTGTTCGCATCCTACCACAAGGGTCAAAACGACCTGACGCTCTACACCGAGAGTTTCGGCAATTGGTTTGGGGCCGGGAAGCACCATCTTTTCGACATCAACAACATCATCGACCACCCCGTGCTGGACACCCTCCGCTTCGTCAACATCAAAACTTACCTCGCCAACGGAGAAAAAGTACCGCCGGGCATTCTCTCGCCGCCCCAACTGGCCGACAGCCTGGACCGCATTACCCAAAGGTCGCTGACTATAGCCCAAAAATGGACGGGCAAGGGCACCCCCACGCTGGACGCCGAGTTAGCCGATCTGGAAGCCTGGGCGTACTTCGCAAGGTACTTTGGCGACAAGCTGCGGGCGGGCGTGGCGCTAGCTAAGTACCGTAAAAACGGTGAGGCGGCTCACCAGAAAGAGGCAGTCGCGCTGCTGGAAAAATGCGTGACGCACTGGAAAAACTACGTGGCGGCGATCGAGCGATACAACCAACCCTCCTTCCTGTTTCACACCGCCAATCCATTTTCGTTTGCGGGAAAACTGGCAGAAGTGGAGCGGGATGTGGAGATTGCGCGGAAGGGTTTGAGGTGAAGGTTAGCCGACCCTCTCAATTAAGAATTAGGGTTGTCGGGATCGCCCGGAGGGCTAGGGGATAGTCGTCACTCGGAAATATCCGAGCGACTGCCGGATGCTGATTTTGTGAAGTATTTTCGTGTCTATGATGTACCAAGTGCTATTTTCTATTCATCGAGGGAAGCCGTCTGAAAAAGGGCACCTTATTCAAAACAAATGGCTTCTCACATCTTCTAAAGAATGAGATTTCCAACGATACCCAACTTTTCGTGTAAGCCCTGGGCTACTTTTAAGTGGTCTTTGTAATAAATATACCCCAATACAATCATCCCATCAAATTCAACATAAAGGACGACGCCCCACCACTCCATCCTCTTTTTTTAATTCACTATCTTGCCAGTCATCCTACTTTAACCTGCCCTTTATGAAATTCCCAAATTTTTTTCGACTCGTCTTCGTGGCCTTGCTTTTCGTTGGCCTATCGCCTGCGATCCGGGCCCAAAATGGTACCCTGCAGGATCTCGCACACCTGGAAGGGCAATGGCTGGGTACCTTTGACGGCGGCCCCATTGAAGCTTCGTGGACCGCCCCCTCGGGCGATAACATCATTGGGTACATCAGGATGATGAAAAACGACAAGGCTACCATGTACGAGATGTTTGTCATCGAGCAGACGGATACCGGCCCCCAGGTAATGGTCAAGCACTTCAAGCACGGGTTAATTGCCCTGGAAGAAAAGGATCAGTTCGACCTCTACACATTTGTTTCTGCTAAGAAAAATGAGGCCACTTTCGAGAAAGACCACGAGCTCGTCCGCATCATCTACGAGCGCCGCTCGCCCACCCAGCTCGTGATCCGGCGCGGGGCCTACCACAACGACAAGTGGGAGTTTGCCGATTTATTTGTTTTCAACAAGACTCACTAATCATGCGGTCACTCCCTACGCTTCGGCTTTTTGTCGCCCTGTTGCTTCTTGCGGTGGTATCCTGCCGTACCAAAACGCCCGGCTACCAGAATGTCGCGATCGTCAACCCGCGCATTCCCTACGACGACAGCACGCTCAACCGCAACACGCTGCCGCTGCTGATGCCCTACAACCGCATCATCGACCCGGCCGGGACGGTGATCCGCTACGGTGATACCGACCTCGAAAACCACACGCTCGATCTCCGCAAAATCCCTAACAGTACCTTCCTGGTCGTGGAAGATCGCTACGGAATCGCGGTGGTGGATACCGAAAAACAGCGGATTGTGGACCGCTGGTCTTATAAACAGCAGAGCGAATTCAAGAGTCTTACCAGTACTTACTCGGGCATTCAGGTATTTCAGAAAGACGGTACGACGCGTTTTTTTTGGAGTGCGGCTCATAAGGGCAGCAAGGCGTCGCTGGTGATGGAGGCTACCTGGGACGGGCGTAGAATCACGATTACCGACTCCTACGCCTTTGCGCCCGAGGGCGAGTCGCCGCTGGCGCTGCCCAACGAAGTGGCTGTAGTCACCGAGGGTGGGCGTGACTTTTTGTACGTGGTACTCAACGGTAATAATCAACTCGTTAAGCTTGATCTTGCCACTAAGAAAACCATCTGGAAGGTACCCACCGGCGTTGCGCCCTACGGCTTGGTACTGGCGCGGGGCAAGGTATACGTAACCAACTGGGCTGGTCCGATGCCCGCCGCGCTGGCGACGCGGGAAACGGCGGGCGTCCCTTATGGCGAAGCTTTTGTCGATCCTAAAACCGGCGCGACGAGTCAGGGTACCGTAGGTGTGTACGAAGCCGAAACCGGAACGCTGACGAAGGAAATCAGCGTCGGGCTACATCCGAACGACATTATCGCCGACGCTGAGGGAGCGTTCGTGTACGTTGCCAATGGCAACAGCGACAATATTTCAGTGATTTCGACGCCGGAGTTAGCGGTGCGCGAGACTATTGCGGTGCAGTTGTTTCCGGGCAAACTGGGTTTTCTGGGCGATACGCCCAACGCCCTGGCGCTAAGTAGAGATGAAAGTACCTTGTACGTCGCCAATGGCCTCGATAACGCGCTGGCGGTCGTGAATCTGGGTACCAGGGCCGCCAAGAACGGCGCGGGCGAAAGCCGCGTGGCGGGCTTCATTCCCACCGAAGCCTACCCGGCGGGCATCGACCTGGATGGCGAGAATCTGTACGTGAGCAACCTGGAAGGCGAGGGCGCGCGCATCAACCAAAAAGACCCGGACCGCGATCTTGACAAAACCGACATCGGCTTCTACAATTCGCACCGGCAGCGCGCCACGCTGTCGATCATTCCACTGCCGTCGGAGAGGTCGCTGACCGATTTTACCAAAAAGGTGCGGGAGCAAAACCTGGGATTCCGGGCCGACATCGCGCGGCTCTTGCCCCGCAGAAAAGTTGTGCCGGTACCCGTGCCGGAGCGCATCGGCGAGCCGTCGGTGTTTAAGCACGTGGTATATATTATCAAGGAGAACCGCACCTACGATCAGGTTTTTGGGGATATAGCGTCGGGCGACGGCGATGCGTCGCTGTGTATTTTTGGGCAGGAAGTAACACCCAACCAGCATAAGCTGGCGACTGATTTCGTGCTGCTGGATAACTATTACGTTTCGGGCAAATGCTCGGCTGAAGGCCATCAATGGGCCGACGCCGGGATGGTGAGCGACTACGTCGAGAAGAACGTGCGGTCGTGGTTCAGGAGCTACCCGCACGTGCAGGAAGACGCGCTGGTGTACCATAAAAACGGCTTCCTGTGGGACAACGCCCGCGAGCACGGCAAGTCGGTGCGCATCTACGGTGAAGCCTGCCAACCGCGCTACGACGAGAGCATCAGCTGGACCCAGCACTACGCCAATTACCTGGCCGGAAAGCCGTTCGAGTTTGTCAACACCACCACGATTTCGAGCGTATTGCCGCTGCTCTCGCAGACGTTTCCTGGCTCTGACGATATGAAAATCCCCGATCAGATTCGGGCGTCGGCTTTTATCGAAGAATTGGAAGCCTACGAAAAAATGGACGGCGACCAATTTCCTGAGCTTTCGATGATGGCGCTTTCGGTGGACCATACCGTGGGTACCCGCCCCGGCTACCCGCGCCCCGAGGCGATGGTAGCCGACAACGACCTGGCGCTGGGCCGCATCGTGGAAGCGATTGCCAAGAGTAGATTTTGGAAAAACACCGTCATTTTCGTGACTGAGGACGATTCGCAGGCGGGCTGGGACCATGTGTCGGCCTACCGCACGACGGGCCAAATCATCAGTCCGTACAGCCGCTTGCAGCGCACGGTCTCGACCAACTACAACCAAACGTCAGTGATCCGCACCATCGAGCAGATTTTGGGCCTGCCGCCCATGAACGTCATCGACGCCACCGCCCTGCCGATGTTC
This sequence comes from uncultured Cytophagales bacterium, assembly GCA_963803495.1. Lineage (GTDB taxonomy): Bacteria > Bacteroidota > Bacteroidia > Cytophagales > Spirosomataceae > Persicitalea. Next base: position 2,187,296 of record CAWDMP010000002.1, on the reverse strand, counting down.
GACTGCTTCGTGCCCGATGCCTCAGGCTACCAGTACGCCGCCGTTCCCAACCTTGTTCCTCTGGACAAAATGAACCCGGCGCTTTCGGAACTCGGCGGCAAAGCCAGACACTACGCCGAGCTATCGCTCCGCCCCGAGTTCGACCTGATCGACAGCGGTCACGACGATGTGATGAACCGCATCTTGTGGTTTGCAGCGAAGGGACGTGTCAAGTACCCAAAGAAGCTGGCGGGAAAGGAAGAGGACGAAGACGAGGACGAGGATTAGCGGTCAGTACATACTCTCAACCAACCACAACAATTTTTGATTATTCGCCCAACAAACGGGTATTCATATCGTGACTTGTTGCAAAATAATCCAAACAACCCAACGGAAGCTGCGGCTGTACAACTATTTTCAGACTATGACTAGGGTAATCGTAACATCCATACTACTCCTGACTGTAATCAGCTGTGAGTACGTTGGTAAGACCAAAAATAATATTTGAAATTGAAAATAAAACGTCGCAGGATCTCAACATTCAAGTATTTGGCAAGTCAAAACTATTAAGTAATATCAATATAAAAAGCCAAAGTTCTTTTGACACCACCGTAACTTATGCTTCTCCTGGTAGTAACAATCAAAATTCTCCTTTTGATAATGAAAAGGTGGATTCGATTGTCGTAATCTTCGAAACCAATAAAATGATTACATACTATTGTGACAAAAGGCTATTAAACCGTGTTCCTTCAACGGAAGAATGCATAGTAGATGGAAAAAGTCCTATGTTATTTTATTATAAAGGCTCTCAAAAAGGCAAACCAATTACGATAATGAATTTTGTTTACGAAGAATCTGATTACGACGATGCTAAGCCGTTTTAAGGTATAGCTTGTTTCTGGAAGCTACGTGTGTGATCCGTGGTCTGTTCCGTAGTCTGTGCCCCACAAACCAGGGAACAGGTTGCGTCAAGTACCCAAAGAAGCTGGTGGGAAAGGAAGAGGACGAAGACGAGGATTAGCGGTCAGTACATACTCTCAACCAACTACAACAATTTTTGATTACTCGTCCAACCAACTGGTATATGTACCGTGACGTGTTACAAAATAATTCGAGCAACCCAACGGAAGCCGCAGCCGTGCAACTATTCTCAGACTATGACTAAGATAATCACAATATCCGTACTATTCCTAGCTGTTATCAGTTGTGGAACATTAGTAAAGCCAAAAATAATGTTTGAAATTGAAAACAAAACTTCGCAAGATCTCAATCTTCAATTGTTTGGTAAGTCAAGACTATTGAATGATATCAATATCAAAAGTCAGGGTAAGTTTGATACTACTCTTGTACAGTATTCCGTTGCTGGGTTTGATAAACCGACGCCTTTCGATATTGAAAAAGTAGATTCAATTGTTGTGATTTTCAAAAGTAACAGAATGATCAAATATTACTGTGATGAAAGGTTACTGTATCGCGTTCCTTCAAGGGAGAAATGCATAGTAAATGGAAAAAGCCCTATGCTTTTTTATCATAAGGATGTCAAGAAAAATATTAAAATAATGAATTTTGTTTACGAAGAATCTGATTACGACGATGCTAAGCCGTTTTAAGGTATAGCTTGTTTCTGGAAGCTACGTCGTGTGATCCGCGGTCTGTTACGTCAAGCACCCAAAGAAACTGGCAGGAAAGGCCGAGGATTAGTACTTCACCGACACCGTTTTCTAAGGTACCTTATCGCTTCCATGTCGTGCAGCTCGGCGGCGAGCGTCCAGTCGTCGCAGGCTCCGACGCGATCTTCTAATTGAAACTTCGCGTCGCCCCGGTGCCGAAAAGCGGGGGCACTGTACTTGTTCTTATCAAACGCAACAGTTTTGTTAAAGTCTGAAATAGCGTCGCGGTACTTTTGCAGACCCATCTTGGCCATGCCCCGGTACAGGTAGGCTACCGGAATATTAGGGCTGATGGCCAGCGCCATGTTTTGGTCGGCGATGGCTCCTTCGTAGTCTTCCAATTTATATTTGATATGACCGCGCATCACGTAGGCCTCGGTAGCTTCGGGAGCGAGCCCTATGACTTTTTCAAAATCTGAAAGCGCATTTTCCAACTGGCCCATATCGCCGTAACAATAGGCTCGGTTGAGGTAAGCTTTGGTAAAAGTCGGATGCAGGCGGATCGCCATCGTGAAATCGGTCACCGCCACCGCGTACCTTTTCTGTCGAAGTTCCACTACGCCCCGATTGTTGTAGGCCTCGGGATCACGGGGGGCGATCTTGATGGCTTGATTGAAGTCTTTCAGCGCTTCTCGGAAGTACTCTATTCGAATTTTGACGACTCCCCGACTATTATAAGCATTCAGAAACTCAGGATCGAGCCGAATAGCCTTGGTGAAATCCTCGATCGCGTATTGTATGTTGCCCAAGCCGTACTGGGCCAGCCCCCGCAGATTGTAGGCCCGGGCGTGGCGTCGGTCGAGCCGAAGCACGGCGGCACACTGGTCTACGGCCGCCTTGTAGTTGTTTTGATTGTAAAGGTCTTCGGCTACTTTAAAATAAGCGCTAACCGCAGCCGTATCAGGACCGGCATAGGCTGCGGCGGTACTTACCGCCCGTGCCTGACTGGCCGAAAAAGCAAAAGCTGCCGGTGGGCAATCAAAAAATGAAAACGCCCAGCAAAACGCCGCTGATGAGATAAGCACAACGTTCATTTTCGGTAAGTTTTACGCTTGTACCGCTTCCCCCTACTGCCGCGCTTCCGGCTTCACTTCAAACGTCAACACCTGGCTACCCGCCGTGCCCTTAGCCGTGATGCCCTGCACGACCACGCGGTAAGTACCCGTTTGATCGGAGGTATAGAAGTCGAAACTACGCTTGCCCTGGGCGTCGGTGGTGAGGGTGGGTGCCCACAGCAGCAGATTGCGGAAGTCTGGCAGGCGGCTGTTCCGGCGGTCGGCGGTTTCGTAGCGCGGCGCGTAGAATTGCTTCTTGGATTGGGCAAAATCGTAGGCGATCACCAGCGCGCGCGGGTCCAGTTCGAGACCCGCCAAGTCGCCTTTGTAGGTACTGTAGCTCACGATACCCGGAAAAGAGCGCGGACCCAGGTAGTACATGCCGTCGATCACTTCCAGTTTCCTGATTTTCAAAGGATCGAAGGCCATGATGCGGTCGGTGTTGAAAACGGGTACCCCGTCCATCAGGATCAGCGGCTCGTCTCTGAACACCTGGCCCTGCGGTGTGATCTTGTCCAGCACATTGAACCGAAATTTTCCCTGCCTTTTCTTGACAAATACCCCCGGCACGTACTCGCGCATCACCTCTTCGGTGGTGGGAAAGCGCGTGTAGGCGTCCAGGAAGTACTTCTCGTCGGGGCGACCGTAAAAAGCCAGCGTATCTGCACCGTAAAAAGTCGCTCCGAGCTGGGGAAGTGGATTGAAAGCGTTGGTGGCTTGCATATTGATGCTGCGGTTCAGCATGGCATCGGCTTCCCCGGCCGAGGGCGCGTACTGCGGCCAACGGCGACCCGAGTAGCGCTCCGAAAAAGGGCTACTAATTTCAATGCGGTAGGTACTGTCGATCCGGTAGTCGGTTTGCACAATGACGTCCTGATTATCGTAAAGCTTGTCTACTTCGAAGCGAATGTTGCCCTCGGCATCACTATTGGCCAGAAAAAGCTTGGGGCGAAGATCGGGCGCGGCGAGAAAAGCCGTCACATTGGAGATCGGCTGCTCGGTGCGGGTGTCGATGACGCGCCCCTTGATGAAGTGCCCCCGGTACTCGGGTGCAAAACGGTTGTCGGAGCTATTGTCCGGGCCATCAGGGCGCATGTCCTTCGCGTCGTAGCGCGTCCAGCCGTGGGTGAGCATCAGCAGATCGAGGGATTCATCGGCCTCCGGCCCCGACTGTTGCAGGTAGTCGCCCGGCGATTCCACGGTACCGCTCAGCCCGGAGGTGAGCAGCAGGTAGCTGTCGATGGTGGCGGGCGTGGGCTGCGGGAGCGAGTCCAGCAGGTACACGGCTACCGACAGGTCGGTGGTGGTGTCGGCGTCGGTGCTGAGCGTCAGGCTCACTTTCTGGCGCGTGGCGTAGGTACCCTGGTCGAGGCGAGTGTCGACCGCCAGCGAGCGCGCGGGCCGTTTGAAATAAAGCCGTTCGGCCACGGGACGAGTGTTCTGATCGAAAATCGTAAAGCGATTGACGCCGTCGCCAAGCTCACGCTTGTCCAGGTTGAAAACCGCTTCCCCGTTTTTCAAAGGCAGTACCTCGGCGCGGGTGCGGCCTTGCGGGAGGTGCAGCAGCAGCGACACCGTGGCGGCATCGTTGGGCTTGCGCCCGCACGACTACCCGCACCTGCTGCGCGGCGTCCTGTACCTGCACCGCGTAGCCTTCGCTTTGGGTAGAGGGAAATGTGAACTCGATCGCCTGGCCCGACGAATCGCGGCCGACGGCCCGGTAGTTTGCACCGGTCTTCGGGCGTAAAGACGAATGAGCCGATACCCAGCCGTTGTGGCTGAAAACGGATCAGCGTATCGCCTTGCGGCCCGACGATCGCGCCCTGGAAGTCGGTACCCCGGCCATCGGTACCCAAAGCCCGGAAGGCCACGCGGCTGCCGAGGCCCGCGACCAGGTGGCCTCCTTCCGGGAAGAACTGCAGGTCGAAGGGTTTCTCACGCGCGACGGCCGTACCACTTGTTTCGGGCATCAGGAAAGGATTGAGAATCGTGACGGGAGTTTCAAAGAAAAGTTTCGGACTGAAATTCTTCATCCAGTTGGTGTAAGCCCGCAGGGTGTAGGTACCGTTGACGAGGGTCGTCGGGACGAGCAAGCTACCTTCGCCGCGGCCACCGGCCAGCGCGATTTTGATCTGTGCTACGGGGTTGCCCTGCTGGTCGAGCACGTCCAGGTAGGCTATTTTGCTCACATCCAGCGGCCGGTGGGAGCGGGCGTCGACGCAGTAGACTTTGAACCACATGGTTTCGCCCACGAGGTAGAGCGGGCGGTCGGCATGCACGAAAATGTTTTCCTGCAAAGTCTGGTTGTCGAAATTGGCTAGTTGTTTCTGTACGGCGGCCAATGGGGTTGCCGTCTGCGCCAATGCCAGCGTAGGTACCAGTAGCAGCCACAAAGCGCTCAGGGACAGGGATTTTATTTTACTAAAATAGTTTTTCATTTGCTCTTTTTACCAAAATCGGCCCGTCCTGATAGTACTACCATCGACGTTTTACCCCAACTATCTCCAAAATGACGGCTTCTTGTTGGTACCGCCCTGCGTCCGACAATCGGCACAGTTCGACTGGTCCCATAATATACAGAGGATCGAACGGATTGCCCCATCGGGAATGTACTCGGACAAGAATCAGGTTGGTCGATTTCAATTGCCTCGTTTCTGCTCGAGCGTATCGGTGGGTTCACAAAAGCGGTTGCGGCCGAGGTTCGGCTGCACAAATATCCGCTCGTCCTGCCGGTTGGCCGCGCTGAAATAGCCGAACACCATTTCGGACGGATCGCCCTGACTTTTAATATTGCCCGTAACCGAGGAGGGCTGCGGGTCGAACAGGCTACCCGTGCGCTCGGTGGATTTGGCGAGTTGATTCCAGTACTCGAATTCCTCCTGCGTGAGTCCATACTGCTTCACCAGAATGCTGTACCGTCGCGCAGCTTGCCGCTCGATGCCGGTACCAGGGTGATCGTCTGATCCCGCACAATGTCCTGGCTGAGTTTGATCGTCGAGCCCAGCACGATCGTGGACGGGATTGGCATTGCTCCAGCAGGTGTAGATATCCTCGGTGCGGGGCACATATCGTTTCCCCCTACTACATAACCCGAGTAAAGACTGGCGCGGTACTGCCAGGTTTCCTCGAAGCTCCAGCGGTAAAACCGCGTATTGTTGCTTGGGTCTTTGGTGTTGAGTAAAATCCTGAGCTGGGTGCGATCGTCGCTGATACGGTAGCTGACGCTGTCGATGGGCGGCGTCTGGGTCATGGGTACGTAGGCCGACAGGTACTCCGCGCCCGCGCGCGTTTTGATGCGCAGGCGGTAGCGGTCGGTGGGTGAATAGGCGTTGGGCGGCAACTCGTAAAGTCCGGGCGTGGCGCTCTCCTGAAAGAAATAACGCCCGCCCTGTTCGCTCTCCACGGTCAGGAAGGCGCGCGTCTCGACCGGGGCGTTGCCTTCGTCGTAGATGTTCTGGGTGCGGCTCAGGCGTACCTGACTGATGGCCCCCGGGCTGGTGTTCAGCGAGCCGTCCACCACCAGGAATACTTGCGCCTGCGTGATTTCGGGCGGCGAAAAAGGCTCGATGCAGCTTTGCAGAGCCAGCAGGAGGAGGAAGTAGAGGTAGCGTTTCAATGTGGATTTGTTTATGCGTTTATGCCAGGGTGCCCCGTGGCGTTTATTTGTTTAGTTTTTTTGTAAAAATCAATCAGAACGCACTTGACGTCAAACACTTGTATCTGGCGAAATTCAAATCAATAGATAAACAAATAAACGCATCAACAAATAAACACCTTCAACTTTCACTAGAATCTAAAATTATACGTCACCGTCGGGATGGGTTGGCCGAAGATGGATAGTTTATAGCCCTGTACGGTGTCGTTTCTGGTTTGGAAATAGACCGATGACACGTTGCGGCGGCCCAACAGGTTGTACACGGCTACCGTCCAGGAGCTGTGCGCGAGCTTTTTTACCTTATGGTTGCCCTCGATGTTGAGCGACAGGTCCATGCGGTAGTAGTCGGGAATGCGGAACTGGTTGCGGGAGGCGTAGTAAATGCGCTGCGCCCCATCGACGGTGTAGCGGCCGATCGGCGGCGTGTAGGGGCGGCCGGTGTTATAGGTAAAGTTGGCCGATACGCTGAGCCGGTGGCTGAGGCGGTAGTTGGTGATGGCCGTGAAGTTGTGCGGCATATCGTAGTTGCTTGGGTAGAAGTTGCCCTGATTGGGTGCTTCGAGCGAGGTCCGGTCCAGCGCCTGCAGCAGCGAGCGCGAGTAAGTGTAGCCTACCCAGCCGTTGAGTTTCCCCGTCATTTTCCGCACCAATAGCTCTACCCCGTACGACTTGCCCCGCGTAGCGATCACGGCCGCCTCGACCCGCGGATTCATGATGAGCGAGTCGCCGCCCTTGAAGTCCAGGAAATTCTGAATGTTCTTATAGTACCCTTCCAGCGAAACCTCGATCTGGTTGCCGCGCAGGTTTTTGTAAAGTCCCACGGCGAGCTGATCGCCCACCTGGGGGCGCAAAAACCCGTCGCTGAGCTTCCAGACGTCGGTCGGGGCGGGTACCATCGTGTTGGAAAGCAGGTGGATGTACTGCCGCAACGTGTTGTAGCTCACTTTCAGGGCGAGGTCGCTGCTGAGCAGGTACCGGCCCGAAAGGCGGTACTCGGGACCGCCGTAAGTCTTGATGATTTTGCCGGAATCGAAGGTTTCGGTACCCGTGGCATACAGCTTGTCGGGGGGGAAGCCGGGCGTGTAGGTGTTGACGGTTTTGGGTCCCAGGTAGTTAAAGACTGAAAACCGGATTCCGGCCGTGATCAGCAGCTTAGGGCTGACCTCGAAGCGGTCTTCCAGGTAAATCGCGCTTTCCTGGCCCTGTTCGTCTTCGAGTTTATCGGGCAGAATGAGCGACTCGCTGCCGCGCGGCTGGAAGGTACCCGGCGACAGCTTGTAGCGGATCGTGTTGACGCCGAATTCCAGCGTGTGCCGGTCGGTGAGCAGGTAGCTAAAGTCGGCCTTGGCATTGGCCTGTTGAATGCCGAATTTGAGGTCGAAGGCATTGAGCGCCACCTGCTGGCTGGCCACGGCGTAGCGGTAGTCGGTGTAGGAGGCCACGAAGGTACCGTAAAGCCTGGCGTTGAACGTATGCTTCCATTTCAGCGAAGCGAGCTTGTTTTGGTAGGTATAGATCGTGTCGCCGACGAGCCGGAAACGGTCGTTGCTCATGTAGCCCGTCGCGTACACGCTGTTTTTCTCGTTGATCTCGTGGCTGATGTGCGCGCTCAGATCATAGAAGGACGCTTGTCCCTGATTGAACTCGTTGTTGTCGAGCCGCTTGATGAGCCAGTCGGAGTAGGTGGAGCGCGCGCCGATCAGGAACGAAGACTTATCCTTGACGATCGGCCCTTCGAGCGTGAGGCGACCCGTGATGAGGCCGATGCCGCCCGAGGCTACGTACTTCTTCTTGTTGCCATCGCGTGTGCTGATGTCGAGCACCGACGACAGTCGTCCGCCCAGCCGCGACGGGACGGTACTCTTGTACAGCTCGACGTCCTTGAGCATATCGGGATTGAAGGCCGTGAAAAAGCCAAACAAGTGAGACGGATTGTAGATCGTGGCGTCGTTGAACAGGATCAGGTTTTGGTCGGCCGAGCCACCGCGCACGTTGAGTCCCACGCTGCTTTCGCCCACCGACTTGATGCCCGGCAGGGTCATGACGGCCCGAAGCAGGTCGCTTTCGCCCATCACGGTCGGAATTTGTTTCAGCGTCTTGACCGTAAGCTTTACCTGCCCCATCTGCGAACTCGCGATGTTGGCATCCTGCCCGGCTTTGACCTTGATCTCTTTGAGGGCGGTGACGCTCTCCAGCATCTCGATGTCTAGCTTGCCGTCGGAGTACAGGATCACCTGCCGGAAGGTTTCCCTCATGCCAATGCTACGGACCCGCAACCGCTGCTTGCCGCGCGGAATACTGAGCGTATAAAAGCCGAATACGTCGGTCGTGACGCCGATCTGCGGCTTGTCGATGTACACCGCCGCGCCGATGATAGGCTCGCCCGTGGCGGCGTTGCGCACGTAGCCCGAGATGGTGGAATTGCCGGGGGGAATCCGCACTCGCCTCGGGCCGATTTCGTAGAGCTTACTCTCGGCCGTAGCCAGAATTTTCTCCTGCTCGCTGGTAGGCGCTTCGTAGGTAAGGGCGTTGTCGTCGGGCCGGTCGGAAGGGAGCGTCGTGATGATGGCCTGGCCCCTAGTGATGAAAACCCGGTGGCGGCGGTCGATGGCATAGGTGTACTCGGTATCCCGGAACACCTGGTCCAGCACCGAGCGCAGGGGCTGGTTCCTGACATCCATCGACACCTGCAGAATATTGAGCTTCGACTCGTCGTAATAGAAGTAGTAGTCCGACTGCGCCTCGATGTTCTTCACAAAATCCGCGAACGGGATGTTAGTGAATTGCCCGCTGACCCGAGGCTCACCGTACCTTGGCCCGCCACCCAGTGCGCCGAAAACACCCCAAGTACCGAAAGAAACAGAATCTGGTAAATTTTTTTCATTGTTTTTCGGTCAGTTGATCGTAAACGGTCGCCGCCGCCACGATGGTTTGCTCGCGCTCCCGCCGGAAGCTCAATCCGTTGCGACGCAAATGCCGTTTTACGAGGCGCTTCTGGTCTTGAAACAGGGTCAGTAAAGTCTGCCGCGTCCGCACGGGTTGGTATTCTTTATTCTGATAGATGTAGTACACGTCCTTCTGCGGGTAGAGGTTGATGTAAGTTCGCTCGTACACCTGCGGAACGCGCTCTTTCCGGCGGCGCGCCACGACGCGGGTTGGGCCATCGTAGAGTTGGTCGTAATACCCCGTGCGCAGCCCCTCGATTCGGCCGGTATCGGCCTCGACCCGCATGAATTTGTGTCCGTCCATTGTAAATTCCGAAACTTTCGGGCCTTGCAGCGCCACGTTGCCAAACCCTGCCTGGTAGCGGGCCACCAGTTGGTCGAGGTAAATGTCGTACAATAGCGGTACGTTCTCGAACCGCTGGCCGTCGTACTGCACGGTGCCGCGTGTCCACTCGTCGGTGCGGAAGAAAGCGTGTTCGCCCTGCTCGGTTTTGTTGATGAAGTACATCCGTCCGTTGTACAGATGCTGCGACTCAGCGGTCGCCGAATCGTAACGGGTCAGCGCTTCCTCGACGCCCGGCACCGTAGAGGCAAGCATTTCGCCGTCTTGGCCGCTGGCCCCGGCGACTAGGCCCCAGGCCAGCAGCAGGGCGAGCAATGGTTTTTTCATAGCGAAATTAGTACTTCCTGCGCCCAAGACCCCTCGATGGTACGATTGGTTGGAAAGCGTATGAATTTTTTGCGAAAATAAAGTATTGGCAAGTGACAACCTAAGGCAATAGTGGAATTTATTTCCAGGCTGGGTGCGGTCACCGGTACCTACCAAAGCTGATGTACCGCTGGTTTGATGTACCGGGCGTATATTTCGTCGACAGCCCTCAACTGCTCGGCAGAAATGGGCGGCAGCTTAGCCGCTTTCAGGTTGGACTGCACCTGAGCGGGACGCGACGCACCGGGGATGATGGTACTCACCGCGTCGAACATCAACACCCAACGTAAAGACACCGGGGCCAAATTTTCGTAGTTGGGAAACATCGCTTTCAATTCCTCGACCGCCGCCAGGCCCGTCTCGTAATCCACGCCCGAGAAGGTTTCGCCCTTGTCGAATCGCTCGCCCTGCCGGTTGAAGTTACGGTGGTCGCCTTCGATGAAGGTGGATTCTTGCGAGAATTTCCCGGTGAGTAGTCCGCTGGCCAAAGGTACCCGCACGATCACGCCGACGTCTTTTTTCCTGGCTTGTTCAAAAAACAACTCCGAAGGCCGCTGCCTGAACATATTGAAGATGATCTGTACCGTAGTCACATTATCGAATTCCATACCTTTCAGTGCTTCCTCGATTTTCTCGACGCTGATACCCAGATTCTGCACCTTGCCTTCATCTTTCAGCCGGTCGAAAAGCTCGAAAATCTCGGGCCGGTAGTACACCTCCGTCGGCGGGCAATGCAGCTGTACCAGGTCCAGTGTTTCCAGGCCCATGTTCTGCAGGCTGTCCTCCACAAATTTTCGCAACACAGCGGGCTGGTAGGCGTCATTGGTATGCGGATTCAGCTGTCGCCCGCACTTGGTGGCGACGTAGATCCGCTCCGAGCGGCTTTTGATAAACTTTCCTACCGCCTTTTCGCTCTCGCCCGCGCCGTACACATCGGCCGTGTCGATGAAGTTGACGCCGCCGTCCACGGCTTCGTGCAAAATGCTCTCAGCTAATTTGTGATCGAAATCCGCGCCCCATTTCCCTCCTACTTGCCAGGTACCCAGGCTGATTTCGGAGATTTTAAAGTTGGTTTTTCCCAGCTTTCGGTAGTTCATATTTTTAGTAAGTAGATAGTAGGTTAAAAATTATTTGGGCGATAAGGTAACTACCCCGCCCGGCTGGCAGCGAAATTCCATGAATTCCGGCTCGATGGCCGATAAACCCGCTTGCTCGGCAAAGGTCACCTGCCAGTCTTTGGGAGGTAGTTTCAGGCGGGCCACGCCGCCTTTTTCGGCGGTGATCGTGACTTCCAAAAGCTTGCCGTCCACTTTCTTGGCGCTCACCAAAAAGGCGCCCTGTGCCCTCAGATTGTCAAACGAGACGTCGCTCCAGGTACCCGGCACGGCGGGCATGATCTCGATAAAGCCCGCGTAGCTTTGCAGAGCATTTCCTGCAAGCCCGCCGCAAAAGCGAAATTGCCCTCCAGGGTGAAAGGTCGGTAGGTAAACCTCGACAAGCCCGATTTGGTCTGATCGCCGTTGACGTGAAAACTATTGGGCAGGCAAAAAGCCCGCGCAAAGGTACTCAACGCCGCGGCGGCCCCCGCGCCATCCTTGGCCCGGGCTTTCACGTTACCCAGCCAGGCGTAGGAGTACCCGACCCAAAAATCGGGTCCGATAGCATCCAGTTGCTTGATCGTATTTTTGATGATCGTTTGTGATCTTCTCCCCATCCTCCCATCTGATCAACCCCAAGGGGTGAATCGCCATCAGGTGCGAAAAATGGCGGTGCGACTCATTGTAAGGCAGCGAGGGCGCAAACTTCAATTCGTTGTTTTCCGTCAGCGCAAACTCGCCGAATTCGCCGTTCAGCTTTTGCCATCGCGCCGCTTCGTCTGTAAGGCCCAGGGCAGTAGCCATTTCGGCCCCGGCCTTTGAGCGCAAACCGCATCAGGGCCAGGTCGTAGTTGGTGTTTTTAGGAAACCAGGCTTCCAGTTTGTTGTCCCGGATTTCGGGACTGGTACTATGGGGAAGCTTCCGCTGGCCCTCTGCATTGAGGGTGGTGATGTTCTCGATGAATGTACATACTTCCTTCACCCAGGGGTAAGCACGTTGTCCCGAAGAAAAACAGGATCGGTGCTGTATTTCCACTGCAAGTAGTAGTGATGCGCAAGCCAGGACGACACCGTGGGCGACAGTGAGTACTGCACCCAACCGCCCATTTCGGTGCCATCCAGCGTTGTGACGCCGGGTACAGCCAGTCCCTTTACACCAAAATACAGTTGGGTATAACGCTGGTAGTTGGCCCTGTTTTCGTCCAGATGGTCGAGATACCCCAGGGCTTCTTCCAGGTGGTTGCCGCTGTACGAGGGCCAGTAGCTGAGTTGGGTGTTGAGATCGTGGTGGAAATCGCCCTTCCAGGGCGGGATGCGGCCGTTGTCGGCCGTCCAGACGGCCTGCAGCGAGATGGGTGGTGCGCCCCGCCGAGCGGCGGAGCCAAACTTGTACTGCTCGAGGTACCACTGCTTTTCCAGGCAATCATCAGGAACGCGAAGAGAAGACTTCGCCCAGAAACTACTCCACCAGGCGACTATGGCTCGTCAGGGCTTGTGCGAAACTACTACCCTTATTCTGATTTAGTACCTCGACCGCCGAAGGAGCGGGCTTGTCGGGATAGTGAGATGAAATACTCCACATCGCCTTCGAAGGTACCGCGCTTAATCTTCTTCCACTCGACAGCAATCTCGTACCTGAAGCCACCATAGCCTTCCTGTCGGTACACGATCGAATTTTTATTCTTTATAATCACACCTTGCTCATAGTCGAGGCGCGCCAGGTCGTCGCCCACCAGTGAGTTGACCGTGCCGCCCTCGGCGATGGTACCCTGGTAGCGCGGCGCGACGAGTTCGGGCACGAAGTCGGTACCTGCATTTTCGAAACGGAACCAACCCACCGGCTCCGTGGCGTGGACAAATGTTTCCAGGCGCATTCCGCTACTCCACTCGACGCGGCAAAGCGCTTTTTCCAGATTCATGACGCACCGACTTCACGGCTCCTGCCCTCGGCTAAGTCAAATTCCAGCGCGCCGGCCGGAATCTTAGAGGGCGCGGGTTCGCGGTTGTAGGGAGCGTCGAAGTACTGCTGCACGGGTTTGTAATCCTGCTTTCGGATTTGTTCCTGAATCCACTGGTAGCTGAATTCCTCGCGGTGTAGTCCTTTCATGGGCCGCATATCCCAGATGTCGGCGCGGTCGAGTGAAAAGCGGAGTCGGTCTTCTTTTTGCCAAGTCAGACTACCTACCATACCATTTCCCAGCGGAATGCCTTCGTCCCAGGTACTTGCCAGGGAGTCGAATTGCAAGTCGTGCCTGGGCAGGGGCTGGGCGATCAGAAAAGCTCCTCGTCCACATTCCCGTCAAGAGCAACAAGTACTTCGTCGATTGCCTCATTTTCATTCCCATTCAAGTACCTATTTTCCTATCTTCCTGACGCCTGGACTTATCTGGAAAGATCCAGGACACGAATATTTCGAAACCGCAACGGGGCACCGTGGCCCAGGAAGCCGATGTGGCCCGAGCGGCGCTTTAGGCCGGGATGCTCTTTGTGGTCGAGCGTGCCGTTTTTGCTGGCTTCCGCCAGGTCGCCATCCACGATGGCGGTACCATTGAGCGTGACTTTGATTTTGTCGCCTTTCACATACACCTCCTGGGAATTCCACTCGCCCATGGGTTTCAGGTACCCGCGTTTAGCGGGAATCACACCGTAGGCCGAGCCGTGGAACTGGTAGTCTTTCAGCGCTTTGTACTTGTCAGCGTCGTCGTCCAAAATCTGGATTTCGGTACCCACGTAAGCCGCGTCGCCCTCCATCGGCGTGCGAATGCCCAGGCCGTTATTGGCCCCGGCGTGAGTTGAAACTCGAAACGGTAGATAAAATCGCCGTACTCATTTTTGGTGTAAAGATTGCCGCTGCCGCCGCGCGTCGGGTCGATGACCAAGTCGTTGCCGTCGATATAGTAGTCGGTTTTGTTGCCGACCCATTGGTTCAAGGTCGGTACCGTCGAAGAGGGTTTGGTAGCCCGCACGCGTTTCGGTGGAGGTAGTACTGGTGGAATTGGTAGCGTGAACAGGACGCCATTGCGAGTATACCCAGCAGGAATGAATAGAGAAATACTTTTTTCATTTTTGAAAAGATAAAAAAGAAGGTACCGACAGCGTTAGGTTGAAGTGGCAAGATAGCTTTCTGCAACCGTTCCATAAGTCAAGAATCATCAAAAGCTACTGAGCCCATCAATTCCGATTACCTTTAACCATGAAAGAAGAACGCATTTCGGTTTTTGAAATTTTCAAGATCGGCATCGGTCCGTCGAGCTCGCACACGCTCGGGCCATGGCGGGCCGCGCAATTATTTCTGACGACGTTGAAAAAGGGACTCGGCTGGCCCAATGTACGCTTCCTGCAAGTACACCTGTACGGCTCACTGGCCAAAACCGGCAAAGGACACGGTACCGACCTTGCCGTGATGCTGGGCCTGGCGGGCCACGACCCCATCACGATCGTGACGGCCAACATCGACATTTTCCTGGCCGAAATCGCGGCCAACGCCTCGCTGGCTTTGCCCGACGGTACCAACGTTCCTTTTCACCCCAAAACCGACATCGTCTTCCACCGCGACGAGTCGCTGCCTTTTCATCCCAATGGCCTGACGTTCGTAGCCAACGGCGGCACGGCCGACGAGGCACGCGAAACCTACTACTCCATCGGCGGTGGCTTTGTCGTGCAGGAAGACTCCGAAGAAAGCATCGGTTCGCTGGCGGTGCAACTGCCCTATCCCATCAACACCGCCGCCGACCTCATGCACTGGTACCGTATGGCCGACAAAGCGATCTGGGAAGTAGTACTGGAAAATGAAAAAGTCTGGCGTGAAGAAGACGAAATTCGGGCCGAACTGATGAACATCTGGCGGGTAATGCAGGAAAGCATTTTCGCCGGCTGCTGCACCGACGGCCACCTGCCCGGTGGCCTGAACGTGAAACGCCGGGCAGCCAATCTGCAACGCAAGCTATTACAGGAAAAAGAGTACGCCGACTACTTCGAGTGGCTCAAGCTCGTCCGGCTGGGCGGCAATAGCTTCAACTACACCCTCGATTGGGTGAGCTGCTTCGCGCTGGCCGTCAACGAGCAGAACGCCTCATTTAGCCGCGTAGTTACCGCACCCACCAACGGCTCGGCGGGCGTCATTCCGGCGGTAATTCAGTACTTTTTGGCGTTTTGTAACGGTACCGACGAAGACGTGTTTCGCTTCTTGCTTACGGCGGGCGAAATCGGCAGTATTTTCAAGAAAGGCGCGACGCTCTCGGCGGCGATGGGTGGCTGTCAGGCCGAAATCGGCGTGTCGGCCGCGATGGCGGCGGCGGGGCTGACCGAAGTGTCGGGCGGCACGGCGGCGCAATGCCTGATGGCCGCCGAAATCGCGATGGAGCATCACCTCGGCCTCACCTGCGATCCCATCGGCGGCTTAGTGCAAATCCCCTGCATCGAGCGCAACACGATGGGCGCCATCAAGGCCATCACCGCCTCGCAACTCGCCCTCCGCAGCGAACCCGAAAACGCCAAAGTCTCGCTCGACGACGTGGTATCCACGATGTGGGAAACGGCTCTGAACATGAACCACCGCTTCAAAGAAACCTCAGAAGGCGGCCTGGCGCTCAGGATTCCGATTAGTCTGAGCGAGTGCTGAGCGGCTTTTCTGGTCTGGGGGCCGTAGCGAGCTACGGCTCGTCCGATAGCCGCCTCAACCCTGTTTCATTGACTTTTTCGTAAAGATAGAGCGCACTGCTCAGCAGTCGATCGAGTTCCTGGTCGAAAAACGCGGCGGTGTATTCGTTCCACTCGTTTTCCGATTTTTGCAGGGACGAAAAACTCTGTGAAAGGGTGTCTATGTACTCGCGCTTCTGGTTGGCGTCGTTGATAAACATGGGCGGGTAAAGTTCGTACATCAGCATCCAGTTTTTAGCGATGCGCGTCACACGCCCGTTGCCGTCGGCGAAGGGGTGGACTCTGATGAGTTCGTGGTGGAAGTAGATCGCTTTGAGAATAGGCGTCGTAAGCGTATTCATCCGATAAAAAAGCTCCGAAACCAGGCCCGGCACTTCCTTAGGATCAGGACAAACGTGGGGGCCGATCTGCACGAAGGTTTGGCGGAAGCGGTTGGGGTGCAGCGCGTTGGTTTCGGGCGAAATCAGGCGGAGTAGCTGAAATAACTGTACTTCCTGACCAAAATTGACGCCCGCGTTGATTTCTTCCACCACAAATTCCAGCGCCAATTTTAGATTTTTGAGGTATTCTTCGGCCTCCCGCTCGTCCTGAGCCTCCATCTGAGCGTTTTTGAGCGCCAGCACCTCCTGCAAGTCATGGACGCTGGTGAAGAAAGCATCCAGCAGGTCGTCGTCCAGATGATGGCGACTATAAATGATGAGCCGATAGATTTTCTTTATTACTTCGTTGATTTCTTTGATCTTAGCCATGTCGACCTTGATCGCCTCGACGGGAAATAATTGCATCGCTTGCTAGATTTAGTTACCGCGCCAGCCAACCCTACGGTTTGCGGCTCTGTTTGAAAGCTTATCACTACGCCCCTTCCCGCAAGGCCAGCGCCAGCCGGATCATGCCGTACTCGATGCGCTCGCCCAGGTGCTCGAATAGTGGCGCGACGGGATCACCAGACTTGTAGCCGAGTTCGTCGGCGGCGGCCAGGATTTCGTCGTAGTGGCGGTCGGAGATGAGCGGGCGAAGCTCGATGTCGTGTCCCTCGTCGCGGAGTTTGACGAGGTGCGACACGATGGTCGACGACGACAGGCCGCGCTGTTGCGCCATATCGTCGATGGTGAAGCCCTTTTGGTACAGATCGTGGGTGATGAGGTAGGTCATGCCCTTCACGACGCGGGTACCGGGCTTGGTGTTTTCCTTGGCGAACTTCACGATTTCGTTTACGAAGGCTTCGCCGTAGCGGCGGTACTTTTCCTCGCCTACACCCGAAACATCCAGCATTTGCGTTTCCGAAACGGGCCGCTTCTGCGCCATTTCTGAGATCGTCTTATCCGAGAAAATAACGTAAGGCGGCACATTGAGCGCATCGGCCATTTGCTTGCGTAGCAGGCGCAATTGCTCGAACAAGGCATCGCGGATGATCTCCTGCTTGGGCTTTTCTTTGGGAATGAGCGCTTCTTCGCGGGATTTTCGCTCGGCAAACGGGATAAACTTTGCCAGTTCAAGGGTTTTTCCTTCCTTCAATATTTCCCAACTCAGCTTGTTGAGCTTGAAGGCATGGGCTTCATCGTAGGCGATGTCCATCACGCCCGAGTTGAGCATCTGGCTCAGGTACTCCGACCACTCTTCGCCGCGCAGGTCGCGTCCTACACCGAAGGTCGGCATCCGGTCGTAGCCCCGGTCGAGCAGGGCGCGGTTGCGGCTGCCGCGCAACACGTCGATCAACATACCCATCGCCACGCGCTCGCCGCTGCGCGCGATCACCGAGAGCGCCTTTTGGGCCAGCAGCGTGCCGTCGAAGCGGGTGCGGGGGTTCTGGCAGACGTCGCAGTTGCCGCAGTCTTTTTCTACGGCCTCGTTGAAGTAGCTGAGCAGAATCCGGCGGCGGCAGAGGTCGGCCTCGGCATACTGCTTCATGCGGTCGAGCTTGGCCCGAAGCAGTTCCTTTTGCTCGGCAGACTGATCGGAATTATTGATCATGTCCTGCCGCATGACGATGTCCTGGTAGCCGTAGAAAAGCACGGTATCGGCCGGGGAACCGTCCCGGCCCGAGCGTCCTATTTCCTGGTAGAAGCTTTCGACGTTGGGCGGCAGGTTGTAATGAATCACCCAACGCACGTTCGATTTGTCGATGCCCATGCCGAAAGCGATGGTCGCGACGATGATCTGAATATCATCGTTCAGAAACTGCTCCTGCACCTTGGAGCGCTGGGCGGCGGGTAGGCCGGCGTGGTAGCAGTCGGCGCGAAAGTCGCGGTTTTGGAGCGAGGCCGCGACGGTCTCGGTGCTCTTGCGGCTCAGGCAGTAGATGATACCCGGCTGGTTGGGGTGTTTTTTTAAGAATTGCTCGATCTGGGGCAAGCGCTTGCGCGAGGGCAACACCGACAGGCTCAGGTTGGGCCGGTCGAAACTAGCCACGAAAGTCTCCGCCGAGTCGGCCACGCCCAACTGGGCCAAAATATCACGCCGCGTGACGCGGTCGGCGGTGGCGGTGAGGGCAATGACGGGCACGCCGGGAAAGTGGCTTTTGAGCGAAGACAGCTGCCGGTACTCGGGCCGGAAATCGTGGCCCCAGGACGATATACAATGGGCCTCGTCCACGGCAAAAAGCTTGACGTTCCAATTCTTGAAATGCTCCATCGTGTTGCCCGAAAACAGCCGCTCGGGCGCTACGTACAGGAGCTTCAACTCACCCAGTTTTGCTTTCCAGAAAACCGAATCTTGCTCGCTGCTGCTGAGGCTCGAATTGAGGTAAGCCGCCTCGATGCCATTGGCGCGAAGCGCTTCCACTTGATCTTTCATCAGGGCAATCAGCGGCGAAATTACGACCGTCAGCCCGTCCTGCACCATCGCGGGCACCTGGTAGCACACCGATTTGCCGCCGCCGGTAGGCATGAGTACCATGCAATCATCTCCCCGTAGCACGGTGTCGATGATTTCGGCCTGCTGCGGCCGGAAAGTGTCGTAACCAAAATATTGTTTGAGAACTTGCTCTTTATTTAGGGGCATTAGGTTGTTAGGTTGTTAGGTATTAGGTAGATCATAATACAGGGCTGAGACCACTCAGCGCTTACCTAAAAGCACCTAAAGCCTGACAACCTAATACCTAACACCTGTTTTTGTCTTTCTCAAAACTACGGAAATACTGGTTAAATTCCCATCTTTGGGCCGACTAGCCGCTATCCTGATTTTGACGACGATTTACTTGCTTCTAGGTTCCAATCTGGGCGACCGCGTGCTGCTGATGCAGACGGCCGCCGCGCGCATCGCGGCGCGGGTAGGGGAGTTGACGAAGGCCTCGGATCTGTACGAAACGGCTCCCTGGGGCGGCATCGAGCAGCCTGCCTTTTTGAATCAGGTACTGGAAGTGCGCACGGAACTGGCCCCGGAAGAAGTACTGCGGCTGATCCTGGAAATAGAGCACGAGGCCGGCCGGGTACGGTACGAGCGCTGGGGCGCGCGGCACCTCGATGTCGATATTTTGTATTTTGGCACGACCGTGATGGACACGCCCCGTCTCACGATTCCGCACCCAAGGCTGCATGAGCGCCGTTTTACTTTGGTACCTTTGACCCAAATCGCCCCCGACTTCCGGCATCCGGTGCTCGAAAAGACCAATGCCGAATTGCTCGAAATTTGTGAGGATATGGAAGAGGTTTATCTTTTTGTACAAGGTACTTAGTATGGGATGCAAGGTACAGTTACAAGGTGCATTTTGCCCTTATACTTGGTAATCTGAACTCAGTACTTTGTACCAAGAACTATTAATTCATCCAACATTGGAAATAACTCGTTGGGGCATACTGGCTCCGGGGCATATTGCCCGAAAATTTGCCGAAGACCTGGAGCGCGTCGAAGGGTCCAAACTCATGGCTGTCGCTTCGCGCGACCTCGACCGGGCGCAAACTTTCGCCGATAAATTCGATGTGCCCTACGCCTACGGCAGCTACGCCGAACTGGCCAATTGCCCTGAGCTGGACGTGGTCTACATCGCCTCACCGCACATAGGGCACCACGACCACACGTTGCTGTGCCTGGAAGCGGGCCTGGCCGTTTTGTGCGAAAAGCCTTTTGGCATGAATCTGGAGCAGGTCGAGGAAATGGCCGCGCTGGCGCAAACCAAGAAGCTGTTTCTAATGGAAGCGATGTGGAGCCGCTTCATGCCCACGACGCTGAAAACGCGCGAACTTATCAACGAAGGTAAGATTGGTAAGGTGCTGGGCGTGCGGGCTGATTTTGGTTTCAAAGCCATTCAGGACCCGCGCAAGCGGCTGTTCAACAAAGAGTTGGGGGGTGGCGCGCTGCTGGATATTGGGATTTACCCGCTCTTCTGGTCGTACTTTGTCCTGGGAATGCCCGAGACGGTTAAAGCCTCGGCGCTGTTTGGCGACACGGGCGTCGACGTGTCGACGGGCATGGTACTTACCTATAATGTCGGCGCTTTTGCGTTCCTGGATTGTACGCTGCTGGCCCGCACCAACTGCGAGGCCATCGTGTATGGTGAACTGGGCTGCATCCGGGTACATGGCCGCTGGCACAATAGCCAGGCCCTGACGCTGGAGCTGACCGATGCCAAGCCGGAACGCTTCGAATTCGAGCGCGAAGCCCACGGCTACAACTACGAGATCGAATCCGTCAATTACGCCCTCAACGCGGGCCTGACCGAAAATCCCGACTGGTCGCTTAACGATAGTAAAAACTTGATGACGTTGCTGGACAAGGTGCGCGGTGAGATCGGGTTGCGGTATGAGGCGTTTGATTCGGAATAGCGGTACTAATACCTAATAATCTAACAACCCCAAAAAATGAAAATCGCCATCATCGGCTGCGGCAACATGGGCATGGCTTTCGCCCGCGCCTTCTTGAAATTCGATCTGGTCAGGAAAGAAGATTTTTTATTAGTAGAAAAAAGCGCCGAGCGCAAGGAAACGCTGCACAACTTCCAGCCCGGCGTCCTGACGGGCGTCATCAGTCCCCAAATCGGGGCTTACGATTTAGTGATTCTTTCGGTGAAGCCGCAAGATTACCTACTCGTGGCCGAATCGTTGCGCGAAGTACTTCAACCACAGCAAACCGTGCTTTCGATCATGGCGGGTATCTCGATGCAGACCATCCAGGAGTCGCTCGACCACCGGCCCGTCGTGCGGGCGATGCCCAACACGCCCGCCATGCTGGGCATGGGCATCACGGCCTACGCCGCCGCGCCCGAGGTGGAACGGGGGCAATTGCGTAAGGTCGAGAACCTCATTAACGCTACCGGACGGTCGGTTTTTCTGGAAGACGAAAGTCAACTCGACGCTGTGACGGCGTTGAGCGGCAGCGGCCCAGCGTATTTCTTTTATTTGGTAAAAACCATGATCGAGGCAGGCCGGAAGATGGGTTTCGACGAGTCGGTAGCGACGCTGCTTGTGAAGCAGACCATGCTCGGCAGCTACCATCTCATCAACAATGCCGATCGCTCGCTCGATGAACTCATCAAGGCCGTGGCGTCCAAAGGCGGCACCACCGAGGCCGCTCTACGGGAATTTGAGGCCGGAAAACTAGCCAATGCCCTCGAACAAGGTATCCTGGCTGCTCAGAAACGGGCTACGGAATTGTCGAAAGGATAAGGGGAGCATTTTTACCCCCGCGTCGTTTCCACAACGCCCAAGTAATTAAAGGGCGTAATAGCGCGTAGCTCGGTACGGACGGCCTCGGTTACGTCGAGGGTTTCGATGAAGCGGGCCATCGTGTCGCGGGTGATGCGCTCGTTGGTGCGGGTGAGGTCTTTCAGCGCTTCGTAAGGCTTAGGGTACCCCTCGCGGCGGAGGATGGTTTGAATGGCTTCTGACACTACGGCCCAATTGTCTTCCAGTTCGGCGCGGATGGCTTGCTCGTTGAGTTCCAGCTTACCCAGACCTTTGAGCAGCGAGTGCAGCGCAATCACCTGGTGCGCAATCGGTACGCCCAGATTGCGAAGTACGGTAGAATCGGTGAGGTCGCGCTGGAGGCGCGAGATGGGTAACTTGGCCGAAAAGTGTTCGAACAGCGCGCTTGAAATACCCAAATTACCTTCGGAGTTCTCGAAATCGATCGGGTTGACTTTGTGCGGCATCGCCGACGAGCCAATTTCGCCCGCCTTGATCTTTTGCTTGAAAAAATGCATCGAAATATAGGTCCACAAGTCACGGTTCAAGTCGAGCAGGATGGTGTTGAGGCGCTTCAGACCATCGAACGTAGCGGCTAGGTTGTCGTAATGCTCGATCTGCGTGGTGTGGCGGCTGCGCTTCAATCCCAGACCATCCACGAAGTGATGGGCAAACCCCATCCAATCCACATCGGGATACGCCACGTGGTGGGCGTTGAAATTGCCCGTCGCGCCGCCGAACTTTGCCGAGTAAGGTACTTGGTCCAGAAGCGTGAACTGCTGTTCCAGCCTTTCCACAAATACCAGCAGCTCTTTCCCGACCCGCGTGGGCGAAGCAGCTTGCCCGTGCGTATAGGCCAGCATGGGTACGTCGCGCCACTCGATGGTCATGCGCTTGAGTACGAATAGTACCTGCCGAAACAGCGG
Organism: uncultured Cytophagales bacterium; assembly: GCA_963803495.1. Taxonomy (GTDB): domain Bacteria; phylum Bacteroidota; class Bacteroidia; order Cytophagales; family Spirosomataceae; genus Persicitalea. The sequence continues at coordinate 2,164,983 of CAWDMP010000002.1, read as the reverse complement.
CTTCACCTGCCGTTCCAGCGCGTCTTTGAGCGAGAGCGGGATGGCCGTGTTGTTGATGTCTTGCGAAGTGAGGCCAAAGTGAATGAACTCGGCGTATTCGGTCAACTCCAGCGCCTCGAATTTTTCTTTGAGGAAGTACTCGACCGCCTTCACATCGTGGTTGGTTACCTTCTCGATTTCCTTGATGTGCAGCGCGTCGGCTTCCGTAAATTCTTTATATATGTCGCGCAATTTGGGGTAGAGCGCCTTGTCGATGGCGCTCAGTTGCGGTAACGGCAGGTCGCACAGGGCGATGAAGTACTCCACCTCCACCATCACGCGGTAGTAGATGAGCGCGTATTCCGAAAAATAAGAGGAAAGCTCAGTGACTTGCTTATGGTATCGTCCATCCACGGGCGAAATAGCCGTCAGTTGATTCAAATTCATCTTTGGGGTTGTTTTATTCCAAACCCCAAAGGTAAGACAATTGGCAGACGATAAGTAAACCCATCCCTTTCCCGTACTTATAAACAATACTCAGGAATCTGAGTCCCGGAATTGTCAACTCTCAACCCTCAATTATTAACTAAATGACTTCTCCCTTTCTTGGTGAATTAATGGGCACGATGGTGCTGATGTGGCTTGGCGATGGGGTCGTGGCCAACGTAGTACTCAAAGAAACCAAAGGCCACGGCGGCGGCTGGATCGTGATCGCCACGGGCTGGGGCCTGGCGGTATTGATGGGTATTTTTACCGCCAAACTCTTCGGCAGTCCCGAGGCGCACATCAATCCCGCCGTGACGTTGGGCAATGCCGTACTCTCCGGTGATTATGCCAATGTCCTGAGCTTCATCTCGGCCCAGATGGTCGGTGCATTTCTGGGCGCGGTGCTGGTCTGGATTCACTACATGCCGCACTGGGCTGCCACACCCGACCCCGCCGACAAGCTTGCCTGCTTCGCTACCGGCCCGGCCATCCGGGCCACCGGACCCAATTTCGTGAGTGAAGTACTGGCGACGGTGTTCCTGATCGTGGGCTTGAGCGGCATTGGTGGCGTCGCGGACATCCCGGCGGGCCTCGGGCCGTACCTGGTCGGGATGCTGGTGTGGAGCATCGGCCTGTCGCTCGGTGGCCCGACGGGCTACGCCGTCAACCCGGCCCGCGACCTGGGGCCGCGCGTGGCCCACGCGCTGCTGCCCATTGCGGGCAAAGGCTCGTCGGATTGGGCCTACGGCTGGATTCCCGTCGTCGGACCCTTTGTGGGGGCGGCGCTGGCGGCAGTGTTCCTTGGGTTGTTCAGCTTGTAAAAGGGGGTACTCCCTCCTCGGCGAGGTAGGCCCCGATGTCGAAGGAAATGCCGGGCAGAACTTCGATTTCCTGATTCCAATCCATGGTTTGCCAATTGGCGTCAGGCGTAGCAACGGTCACTTTTTGGGAATGGGTGGTGATCCAAATCACCTTCTCGACCCCAAAATCCAGTAGTTTTTGGGTTTTCTTGAAAAAGTAATTATCAGGATGCATATCGAAGGGATCCATCGCAATGTCCACTTCGATGACGACCTTAGGTGGCACGTCGGCGTAGTGCCCGTCGATGTCCTCGACGGGCAGGGAAGCCTTGTCGAAAATGACCACGTCGCCAGAGAGGTTGTTTCGCTTATCGAGATGAATTCCCAACTCGCTGGACAGCAATCTGAAATTTGACTTTTTTAACAAACTTCCAAGCGTTATGACAAGATACGTCACGATTAACGACTGTAATTTACTCGATCCCATGATATCCGACGTTTTTTTCTTACCCGATAAAACTTCCCGATAGCCCTTATAATGAATGGGCTGACCGTCGATGATTTCATACACGAGGTGTTCGGGTACAGGGGCGCGGAGTTTTCTTCGTTGTATGCCGGTTTTGGTGGCTATCATGGTTCGCTGATTTTGAGACAAGGTCAAATATAATCAATCCATCCGTGAATCTTCTCCCTTCAAATACTCGTCCGTAAAGTGCTCCGACCGCTTCGGCTGCGAGAACTTTTCTGCGTTATATTTCCCAGAATCTCCCCGCGCGATCGATAGCGATTCCCACGACCCGCCACGCAGCATCTTGCCGATAAAAACGATTTGCCCGACGTGGCTGGCGTAGTGCGCTAATTGCCGGTTGATGGCCTCCGTGACCGTATGGCCCTGGTTGCGGATGTAGATTGTTTTCTCCAAATCGTCTTCCGTGAGCGGACGCAAAGCCGCGAACAGACACGCCCAACCCGCTTCCCATCTAGCGAGCATATCTTCCCGGTTAAAAATATCATTGTCAAATTCACCTTCGCGATCGCGCCAGCCTTTTTCGCCGTCGGCCGTCAGGAAATCCGTCCAGCGCGAGCGCATATTGCCCCAAAGGTGCTTGACGATGTTGGCAATGCTGTTGCTTTCTCCGTTGGCTTTCCAGAAAAGCTGCTCGTCCGAGAGTTGAGTGAACGTCTTGTCTCCGAGTATTTTGTAGTACTCGAATTGCTTGATGATGCTGGAAAGATAAGTACTCATGGGAAAATCTTGATTGGTTTGTTTTTGCAAACTCAGCTTTGAGTTATACTTCGTATTTTTAAGTTTCTCGGAAAACGTTGAAAAGAACATGGAGAATACCGCCGAAGTACAAGAAATCAACCGCTGTGTCGATAACGCCAAAAGAATATTGCGGGAAGATGCCAGGAAGCACGGCTCCGAGTATCAAGATATGAAGCATGTGCAGATGGCCTCCGGCACTGCCTACAATGCCGTTCTGATGGTGGTAGATGCGTTTTTGAAACAGAAAGAAGGCAGTAAATTCGTAAAACCGAAAAGCATCGAAGATTATAAAAAGCGCGTCGGAAAATACAACAAAACGTTTTGAAGTACTTGGATGGTGCCTATGAGCAATAACACTTATTGGGCTATTGCCACGGTACCCTTCGGGTCAATGCTATCCAGGAAGGCTTCGACTATCTAGAAAAGACGAAGAAAATGATTTGATCGCCAGTAGAGACAGGGCATGCCCTGTCTCTACTGGCGCGCGCAAGACGCGATTTATCGCGTCTCTACCGATACCCCCCAACCACCACTTCAGTCATTCTGTCCAACGCCAGGTGTTTTTGGGCCAGCGCCATGATGTCGTCGGCAGTGGTGGCGTGGATTTGCTCGACGTAGCGGTTGTAAAAATCAGCGGGTAAGCCGTCGATGATGAGGATTTTGTGGCGGTCGGCCACATCGAAAGCGGTGTTGAGCGAACCAGCGAACTCGCCGGCCATGAAGTTCTTGACCGTTTGCAGCTCCTCGGCTGGTACCGGCACGCTTTGCAGAATACCGATCTCCTTCCTGATCTCGTCAAGCGTTTGTTGGGTAAACTCTTTCTTGACGTCGGTACCCACCACGAAGTAGCCGTCGTACTTAAAGGCGTAGGCGCTGGACGAAATCCCGTACGTTAGTCCTTTCTCTTCCCTGATATTCTTCATCAGGCGCGAGCCGAAGTACCCGCCCAGAATTTCGCTCACGACCAGCATTTTGTAGTAGTCGGGATGGTGGCGGGTGAAGAGACGCTTGCCCAGCCGAATAGACGACTGGATGCTGTCGGGCCGCTCGACCAGCGCACTGCCACGCGGGTCGACGGTCGGGTACCGGTCCGGCGTGTTGGCTTCGGTGAGCGGGCCCGTCTTGCCCAATACACCATTGACCACCTCGACTTCTTCGCGGCCCACCTTGCCCGCCAGCATGATGCGGTAGCCGGATTTTTGAATGGTATGCTGGTACTGCGCCACCGCGTCGCTGTGGGCCAGGGCGCTGATACTGGCTTCGGTGCGGCTACGGCCGTAGGGGTGCGCGTCGCCATAAAGCTCCTGCCGAAACTGCGCCGTGGCGCGGAAAGCGTTCTTTTCCCAGTTGACGCGGTGGTTTTGCAGCGTAATGTTGCGCAGATCGTCCCATTCTTTTTGGGGGAAAGAAGCTTCCGATATCATTTCCTGCAACAGGGGAAGTACTTCGGGCAAAAATCGCGAGAGGCAGTACACCACGATGCTCGACTTATCGAACGCGTTGCTGAACTCGGTGAAAGCCCCCACGCGATCGAACGCTTCGCTGATCTCGGCCGACGAGCGGACGGCAGTACCTTCCGACAGCATTTTCAGACCAAAATAAGCCGCGTCGGGCGTGGTTTCGGACCATACGCCCGCGTCGAAAATACACTCCAGCCGTACCACGGGTTGATCACCAATGTTGACGATGTGCAGGGGAATACCGTTATCGAGCGTCGTGGTCGCGACGGGGGGTAGTTCGATGCGGTCGATAATCTTGTAGGGAGGCGCGACGGTGCGGTCAAGAATCATGGGTCGGGGATAAAAAAAGAATGACACCCCCGGAGCGGGGACGTCATTCGACATTGTAATGAACTGATTAGTATCTAGTTCTCGAATTCGTCGAGTTCTACACTTCTGGATTTGCTTTTCAGATTGGCGGCTACGGTAATGCGAAGCGTTTGGGCCAGCGGACTACCTTGCCGCACGGGCATCAGGTAGGCAAAGTCGACGGCGTACCGCTCCTGGAAACGCGCCCCGAACCCGATCGTGAAGTACTTGCGATCGCCCTTCATTTTGCTCTCCGTAAAGTACCCGAAGCGGGCCGCAAAAATATCGTTGTACCAGTACTCGACGCCCGTCGAAATCATGATTTCCTTCATTTCTTCGCTAAAACCGTCCGGCGCATCGCTAAACGAACCGAAGATACCGCTTAGAGCGCTCAGACCGCGTGGGTCCGTACCCCGCAATACGACCTGCTGACCGCTGGAGTTGAGTCCATAGACGGGAGGCGTTGGTACTAATAGTTTGTTAGCATCGAGCACAAAATTGAAACGGTTGCGGCCATCGGCGGTATAGGAGATTCCAGTACCCAGCTTGAAGTTGGTAGGAATGAAAAACCGGTCGTCGCTGCCGTAGGAAATCTTGCCACCGATGTTGGAAATATTCAATCCCCACGACCAGGTGAGGTTGCTGCCGACTTCCTCGTTTGTGTATTCTTTTTTGTAATAAGCGCTCACATCGGCCGCGGCGGTCGAGGCGGGTTTTACCGATACGTTGTTGACCAGGCCGTTGCCCGCCAGATTGGAGCTGATGTACTTGGCCGTGACGCCGATCGAGAAATTCTCGCCCAATTGCCGGGCGTAGGTGACGCCGCCCATAAATTCACGCGAGGGAAAAGTACCGGTCAGTGCGCCCTGATCGTTGCGAAACTCGATAATACCGAGGTCGAAGTAGTTGATCGAAGCAGCGATTACTTGCCCTTTAGCTATTTTCTTGTAGCCCGTCAGGTAAGTGAAGTACATATCATCGGTCAGGTTGCGGAGCCAGGGCGTATAGGAGAGCGACACACCGTAGTCGTCCTTGACGTAGGGCAGCTTGGCCGCGTTCCAGTAGGTGGCGTTGGCATCGGGGCTGAGGGCCACGCCGGCGTCGCCCAGCGCCGCCGAGCGGGCATCGGGAGCGAAGTTGAGGAATGCCACCGAGGTGGTGATGCTGCGGTTGGTGGTGTCTGTGCCCAGAACGGTTACGCTTGGTTTTTGGCTTTGGCCGTAGGCCGAAATAATGCCGCCCGAAAGCAGCAAGATGGATACTGCACTGACGAAAAAACGATTCATACTTTTTCTGGTTTTACTGGACAAAGCTATTGCGATTTCCTGAATAGAGGGATTCAAATTTACAACGAAAGTATCGGATTTATCAAAATTCCGGTACGAAACGGTAGTGGTTAGGGTCTGTGCAGCAGTCTTCCGACGTGTCGATCGGTCGTTTGGTCCTTCGTAGAACGTATTTCCACCTCGTATAAGTATGGCACATTTTCTGAAGGGGCCAGCTGGCCGCTAGAACCCAATACCAGCGTCTCGGTTAGCGTCGGCTCACTATTATAATACGTTTTCTGGAAGGTTTGGACCAATTGACCCGACATATTCACGATTTTGAACGTCAAGAAAATATCCTCACCCGCACGGTTATGGTTGATTTTGAATGAGATGCGTTCTTTAAAAGGATTTGGATAAAGAATCGCTTCGTCGATCGTGACGCCCGCTGCCAACCCTACCGTAAACCGCAACGTCTGCTCGGCGGCGTTGGTATGGCTATCCCAGATTTTGATTTTCAATTGGTATTGGCCCGGCGGCAAATTCGTGAACGGAAAGCGGATGGTACCTCGCCGGAAATCATCCGGGCTGGCGCGGTAGTAGTCGTTCAGTACGTAAGTGATACTGTCGTTGAGCGTGGCCGTCAGGCTTTGGCCCAAACCCCGGGCGGTGATGTCGATGCCGCTTTCGTCAAAGGTTTCGATCCATAATATGGTATTCGGGGGTACCGTCTGCCCGTTTTGGAAACTACTATCGCCCAGGTAGGCGCGCACTTGCGGCGGTGTGCGGTCGGCGGCTATCGACGTTGCGCCACCCACTGTGACGGCAAGCTGTCCGGCGGCGTCGGCCAGGCTATCGCGCCGGATGGCGTACACGCTCACCCGGCCCGCCCCCAACTGGTAGTCGATGTTGCGTGGCACTACGAACTCGATCTTGAAGCGTCCCTTTCGCACCGATACGTCCCCTTCGTACAATTTGTTGCGCAGTTCGCGGTACTCGGTGGCCGCCCCGCCCGCGCCATTGGTCCGAAACGCCACGGGCTTGTCGTATACGGTCACCGAGGCTCGGCCGTCGAACGTGCCGTCGGGCGCGGGGGTACCTGAGAGCCGTATTTCGCCCGCGAGCGCAACTTTTTTCAGGGCGCTGAGGGTGTCGGTTTGCGCGGTCCACGCTACATCGTGGGCCGCACGAGCCAGTGGCATCGACGGATCACCGAGGAGCGCAAAGTTGCGGTTGAGGCTGCCGCTCAGGCTGTTGTTTTTGGTGTGTTTCATCAAGTCGCCCAACCGCATGCTACCTCCGGCGGCGAGGGCCTGGTAGAAGGCGGTGTTGAGCGAAAAATTGGTACTTGAAAAAACGGGTCGCGTGGTGGTGAGCGCCCCGATCGCCGCGCCGCGCGGACTCAGTACCATCAGCTCCGCGCCCGACACCAGCGCCGGATCATCGTAGCGGCCAAACTCACAGGTGGCCGTGAGCAGCAGCGGCATGTTGTCGTAGCCGCGTGCCGCCTGCATGTCGGCCAGCGTCAGAATTTGCTCCTCGGCCCAACCCGAGGCACCCCCGTGACCGGTGTAGTTGAGGATGAGCGTACCGTCGTCGATGCGTTGCCGGATCGTGGTATTCAAGCTAGGTACCTTGGCCCCTTCGGGTGCGGCCACGCGCGCAAAAGCATCGACAAACAGCCGTTTTGTCAACAACTGACCTTCGATTTGGCGGGCGAGCAGGTCGGCGTGTTGCTGATGAATGTTGCCGTCGCCATCGTCGGCCACAAAGCTGACGCGGTTGCGCCACGCGCCCAATGTGTGAGGCGAACTGCCGTAATGGATGAGCTTGTCGACGACCACCCGTGCTTCGTCGACCGATTTGACGGGCAGCCGACCGATCCCGATGTCGAGCGGTGCATCGCCCGATAGGGTTTCGGGCCATTCCCCTTCGTTTTCCTGCAAAAATCCAAAATAATCGTCGGACGAATAAGTGAAGACCGGGTGCAGCGACTCGCGGCTTTCGTATACCGGTACCCACTGCCGTTGTTGCGCGGCCGACTGTGCCCCGCCCCGGTTTTTATAGTCGTAGGTGGCATCGCCGAAGAGCAGCAGATACTTGAGCTTTTGGGGATCTTGTAAAAAAAGCCGCCGAACCAGATCCCGAATCGCCGTGGGGGTGGCATGGCCCGAAGCGAACTCGTTGAAAACCTGGTCGGTCGTCACCACCGCGACCGACAGGCCGTCGTGCTGCGTTCGGAACCGGGCTAGGCGTGTCGCTTCCGCGAGCCAGGACGGGGACGTCACGATTAGTAGATCGGGCGTTGCCAAAGCGTGGAGGTTTTGGTTGTCTATCTGCTGCCACGATACCGGTACATAGGCCTGCTCAGGGCTAAATCCGGCATAGGTGTGAAGGCGGCGAGCGCCCGTATTACCAAAGGTCGCGGTACCATCAGCCTGCCGGTTCAGCGCGGCGCGGCCCGGTTGGCGCGGGTCGGAAACATCCCACCACTGCCAGTCGGCGGGCATACTTTTCAGTAGATACGAGACGGAGTCCCGGAGATTCGGCAAGAAGCGGTATAGCTGCTGATCCGGGTAGGCCCGAAGCTGCCGCTCGACCTGCAACGCGGCGTAATCGAGATAGGCAGTAGCGCTATTTTGACCATTTTTGTCAAAAGTCAGCTCGATGCCAAAGGAAGCAGGTGGATTGGTACCCACCGTAAAGTCGTAGCCTTTCTCACTACGCTGTGCTTTCAAATCGTAGCGGTAGGTGCTCACCGCGCCCTGCGTCTGTTCGCCCACCTCCTGCCCGTTCACTTGCCAGCGCAGACGCGTCGTGACCTGCGCCGAAGCGATGCCCGCGCCCCGCATCGTCGCCGCTGAGCCGGGTACCACGCCCGGCAAGTCGGCCGACAGCCGTAGCTGCCCCGATAGCCCAAGGTACTCGCCCCACCATTCGCGGCCCGATTGCAGCAGATTGACGGATTCTTTCTCGTGGTACCAATAATCAGTGAATCGTTCCAGCGGCTTCGCACCCGAATCGACCGAGGGTAGGTCGGCCACGCGCCTACCCGGCTGACTGCCGACCCGCAGGAAGTAGTAGCTGCTGTCGGCGTAATGATTGATTTGATGAAAGAAGGTATTCTGGGCAGAATCGAAAAGTACCACGTGCGGGCCTTCGGCGTAGAAATAAATCGCATCCGTATCATTGAAACGCCCATCAGCCTCACCCGTCACCATTATCGCGTTTTGGATCAGGTCGTTCGGGCGTGGGGCAGCGTTGCTTTGCGGCAGCATCGACCCGCCATTGCCATAGAGTTGCAGATTTTTCGGGTCCAGCGAAGCCAAATCCAAACCCATGTTGCGCAAGTACCCTACATCGAGGCGATGTACCCCCGAGCGCGCCACGGCCAGCTTGTACCAGGTACCACTAGCCAGCACGGAGTTGGTTTGAGCAAAGCCAGGCCGAGCCAGAATCACGCTCGCCACGATCAGACAGGCAAGGTGGTTTTTAGGATTCAGGCCCCACCACGCCAAAATGTGCCGGACTAAGTAAAGGGTACTATCAATTATCAATTATCAACTTTCAACTCCCTGACCAAAGCGTGGGCCGGAATGGTGTAACGGCGGTTCGAGGCTTTCTCGACGCACAAAACGCGGGTGCGGCGCATGGGGCCGCGCGTGAACTCCCGTTTCTGGAAAACGAAACTTACGCCTTCACTGAGGTATTGAAGCGTCTTTTTGTTGTCTTCAGGAGCCAGGGCGTTGTACTTAGCCAAGGCCAAAGCAAGTTCGGGGTCGCTGCCGGTGGAAGCGCCGGGACGCGCCGCGTAGCGGCGCAATGGCAGCAGAATGTCATCAGGAAAGCAGGAATCCGTCAGTACCGGGCCCAGCAATTCCCGGAAAGCGGCTTGCCATTCCGATCCGTGCGGGGCCATTTTTTTGCGCAATGGCTTGGCCAGGTACGCCACATGGTGCGCCACTTCGTGCAGGTAGGTGATCAGGAAAGCGTAAGGATTAAGGTCGGCATTGACGGTGATGCGCGCTGCGGTACCGGGCTTACGGGTGAAGTCGCCAAGGCGGGTGCGACGGGGCCGGACGATGCGCAGCTCAAAGGGGTGCCGGGCCCATAGATCGACGCAGTAATTAATACTAGCCGGGGGAAGATGCGGGGCGAGGACGGATTTTATTTCCATACCGCTAAATAAAAAAAGATTGCCCTACTTTCATAGAGCAATCTTTTTTTTGCTTTGGACGATCCCGATGCTTACAAAGTGTCAGTCATCATCGTGTCCATGGCCGTAGTGTCCATGTCCATCATCATCATCGTGTCGGTGTCCATGCTCATTGAAGTAGAATCCATGGCAGCGTCGTCAGAAGGTTTGCTGGTGCAAGAAGCGAATGCCATCATGCCAGCAACGAATGCGAATGCAAGTACTTTTTTCATTTTTTGTAGTGTTTATAAGGTTGTGGGACAAAAGTACTACTAAAAAACAAACCTCAAAATTATTTTGATTGTATTTTTCTAAGAACTTAGAATCTCCTTAGAAAGTGATGCGAACCCTTGTTTTTGTGCAATGGAATCCGTGCGCGGCTACTTTTTTTCAAACCGTTTTGACGGAATGCTCATTAAATGACTTCACACATTGTGCTATTTCGGGAAGCAGCAAGGGGTTACTTTCGATGCCATTGCCGATCACGACTACATCGGCCCCTGCTTCCAGCGCGGTATAGGCTTTCTCGCCGGAGTCGATGCCACCACCCACAATGAGTGGGGTATCAGTAGCATCGTGCACCGCCCTGATGATGGCTTTGGGTACGGCGTACTGCGCGCCACTGCCGGCGTCGAGGTACATGAGCTTCAGGCCCAGCATTTCGCCCGCCATGGCGGTGCAGGCCGCCACGGATGGTTTGTCGTGCGGCATCGGAATGGTACCGCTCATGTAGGACACCGTCGTGAGTTTTCCGCTTTCGACGAGCATGTAGCCCGTCGGCAGTATCTCCAGGTTGCTTTGTTTCAAAAGCGGCGCGGCGATGACGTGCTGACCGATGAGCAGCTCAGGGTTGCGGCCGGAAATCAAGGACAAAAGCAGGATCGCGTCGGCGCTGGGCTCGATGTGCAGGCTGTTGCCCGGAAAAAGAATGGCCGGAATGTTCGTATGCTCGTGAATGGCAGCCACGAGCTGGTCGATGGCGTAGTGCGTCACCAAACTGCCGCCCACGAAAAAGAAGTCGACCCCATGACGCGCGGCCTCCGCAAGAAAGTCAGGAAAAGTAGCCATATCGACCTTGTCGGGATCGAGCAACACGGCGAAGGATTTCCTTCGTTCGTGACACTTTCTCTGCAAGAGGGCCGCTATTTGAGTATGCTTTGACTGCATCCGGTGGTTATGGATTGTAAAAGGACCGTCTGTGGGTTCCAAAAATTGTCCAAAAGTAATGAATTAGCCGCAAACGCTTTGGTAAGCGACTCTTCTTGCTTCCGAATCAATCCAGAATCGCCCCCAGGATACCCGAGATCACGGCTACAATCAGAGCAAATAGCGCGGCCGCGATGAAGTTACTGATCGCAAAGCCATCGACCAGGGCCGCCGCTGCATACACCATCAGAATGTTGATGATAAAGTAGAACAGCCCCAGCGTGAGGAGCGTGATCGGTAGCGCCAGAAGTTGCAGCACGGGCCGCACGAAGGTGTTGAGCAGGCCCAGGACGATCGCCGCAATCAGGGCCGTGGTGACGTTTGTGACGACTACACCATCCAATAAGTTGGCGGCGATGATGATCGCAATGGTACTGACGACGAGGCGAATAAGTATTTTCATTTTTTCGAATGATGAGTGATGAATTATGACGGGTCGGACCCACGCTCGGGCAGACCGTGCTGTCAATGTAGTTCAGGAGCAAAAAAAACTCATAAACTCATAAACTTTTACTGATGACGGGTACGAAGAACGCTGATTATTTCGTCCAAGTCAATATTTTTATGTTCCAAAAGCACCAGGAGATGAAAAAGCAGATCGGCGACTTCGCCTTTGAACAGGTCGTCGTCGTCGTCCTTGGCCTCGATCACCACTTCCACGGCTTCTTCACCCACTTTCTGAGCGATTTTGTTAACGCCCTTCTCAAATAAAGAAGTCGTGTAGGAAGTTTTGGACGGATTCTGCTTGCGGTCGCGGATGATATGTTTCTGCAAGTAGCTTAAAAACAATGCCTGACCGTCATTCTGCTCATCGAAACAGGTGTCGGCTCCGGTATGACAGGTCGGTCCGGCGGGCGTCGCTTTGATCAGGATCGTGTCGCCATCGCAGTCGATTTTGATTTCTTTGACGTGCAGGAAGTTATCACTCGTTTCGCCCTTGGTCCATAGCCGCTGCTTGCTACGGCTGAAAAAGGTGACCTTGCCTTCGGCTTCGGTTTTTTCGAGTGCCTCGGCGTTCATGTAGCCCAGCATCAGGACTTTTCCCGTAGCGGGATCTTGAATAATGGCGGGAAGCAGACCATCGGGGGATTTTTGGAAATTGAGGTTCATAAGTTTTTGGTAGGGGCGGACCTGTGTGTCCGCCCGGTATGTTGCTGTGTTCGCCCGGAACGTGCCGTATGGAAAAACTATTCCGCGTTGCTGACGCGCGCAGGGCGAGCACATGGGTTCGCCCCTACACGGAAAACGGCTGGGCCGGCCGTACCACACATCAAATCCGCATCGGCAACCCTTCATCCCGCAAATATTGCTTTAAATCGGGAATGTCGATTTCTCTAAAATGAAAGATACTGGCGGCCAGGCCCGCATCGGCTTTGCCCGTGGTGAATACTTCTTGAAAATGTGCCATGTTGCCCGCTCCGCCTGAGGCGATGACAGGGATATTGGCCGCACCCGAAATGGTGGCAGTCAGTTCGAGGGCAAAGCCGTTTTTGGTACCATCGGTGTCCATCGAGGTGAGCAGGATTTCGCCCGCGCCGCGCTCTTCCACTTCTTTTGCCCAGGGAATTGTTTTGATGGCCGTGGGCGTGCGGCCACCGTGGGTATGCACAATGTGGTCGCCGCCCGCATCGGGCACGTCCTCGATGTGCGGCAGGTAGCGGCTATCGATGGCCACTACGATGCACTGACTGCCGAATTCGAGCGCCAGTTCGTTGATTAGGTTAGGGTTTCGCACCGCCGCCGAGTTAATCGACACTTTATCGGCCCCGGCGTGGAGCAACGCCGACACGTCGGCTACGGACGAAATGCCGCCTCCGACCGTAAACGGAATGTTGACCGTGTGCGCCACGCGCTTCACGAGTTCGAGGAAGGTACCCCGGCCTTCGACGGTGGCCGTGATGTCCAAAAATACCAGTTCATCCGCTCCTTGCGCGGCGTAGAGCGCACCGAGTTCGACGGCGTCGCCCGCGTCGCGAAGGTTGACGAAGTTGACGCCTTTCACGGTGCGGCCGTCCTTGACGTCGAGGCAGGGAATGATACGTTTGGTTAGCATTGCTCGTTCAGTTTGCTTAATTCGGCCAGCGTAACGCGGCCTTCGTAAATCGCCTTACCGACGATGACGCCATACAATCCCATTTCAGCCAGCCGTTCCAGGTCGCCCATAGTGCTCACACCGCCGCTGGCGATGACGTTTATTTCGGGACAGCGGTCTTGCAGGTTTTTGTATAAATCAAAAGAAGGGCCTTGCAACAGTCCGTCCTTAGCGACGTCGGTGCTGATGATGTACTTCACGTCTTTTTCCTGGTATTTTTCCACAAAATCATACACCCACAACTCGGTGCCTTCCTCCCAACCGCTCACGGCGATTTTTTCGTTCTTGGCGTCGGCCCCGAGGATGATTTTATCGCCGCCGTAGGTTTTTAGCCAACTTTCGAACAAATCCGGCTGCTTCACGGCCACGCTGCCACCCGTAATTTGTTTGGCCCCGCACTCGAAGGCGATCCGCAAGTCGTCGTCTGACTGCACCCCGCCACCGAAGTCTATGTGTAGCGTGGTTTTGCCAGCGATCGTTTCCAGTACTTTCCAGTTGACGACCTGCTTGGCTTTCGCGCCGTCCAAATCCACGAGGTGCAGCCGCGTCAGGCCCGCGTCCTCAAACTGCCTGGCGACTTCGAGCGGTTTTTCGTTGTAAATTTTCTTCTGCGCGTAGTCGCCCTGCGTGAGGCGGACGCACTTGCCTTCGATGAGGTCTATGGCGGGGATAATTTGCACTTTGTTAAATCGTGTAATCGTTGAATTGTTTAACTGTTGAGCTATGTGGTTGTCAGACTGAGCGTACGGGGCTGCCCGAGCGGTTTAAGTCTTCAAAAAATTGCTCAAAATCCGCTCACCGATATTGCCGCTGATTTCGCAGTGAAATTGGGCGGCATAAAAGTTGTCGCGGTGGAGCATGGCGCTGAATGGGTGGATGTAGTCGCAGGTAGCGATGGTATGTTCGCAAACGGGCGCGGCGTAGCTATGGACGAAGTACACGTAGGCTTCTTCCTGCAAACCGGCCGTGATTTCATTTTTGTAGCCGTAGATGCTATTCCAGCCCATGTGGGGTACTTTGACGCCGGCCGTGGGCGGGAAGCGCTTTACGTCCACATCGAAGATGCCCATGCAGTTGGTGTCGTTCTCCTCGGAATAGCGGCACATGAGCTGCATACCTACGCAAGTACCCAGTACGGGCTGTTTCAGGGAGGGAATGAGCAAATCCAGTTTCTTGCTTTTCAAGTACGCCATCGCGGTGCTCGCCTCGCCCACGCCGGGAAATATCACTTTATCGGCCGAGCGGATCTCTTCTTCCTCGTTGGTGTAAAGGTAGTCGACGCCCAGCCGGTCCAGCGCGTACATGACCGACTGCACATTACCCGCGTTGTATTTGATGATGACGGTTTTCAAGAGGGGAGAGGTATTAGGTTGTTAGGTTGCTTTTGGTCAAGCGTAAAGAATACTTAAATTTTTTCTGTCTCAAAGGGAATAGGGTTTTCTTGGCATTAATTAGGACCTAATTCCTAATAACCTAACCACCTAATGTCTAAAAAATAAAGCCCGATTCTTTACGGAACCGGGCTTCGGGGTACTTCTGTATTCAACCTTATCACACAGAATTCGTATTGAAAAGACGCGCCGCCCGAAACCTTATCCGATAACGTGATGATGGAGTGGGTAGCAGGTCGCTGTTTTTGTCATGGTTCAAAGGTACTGGAAAATTCTAAGCCAACAGAACGTCCGCTGAAATATTGAAGTGCTGGTGGAGGTTCTTGATGATCTTTAAAGTTAATGGCCTCTTCCTGTTCAATATTTGAGAGACCATCTCTTTGCTACCGAAATAGGGTATCAAGTCCTTCTGTTTCAATCCTTTTTCTTCCATTTCAACTCGTATGGCTTCTATGGGATCGAGTGGTTCAATGGGGTGATGCTTATTTTCGTAGTCATCCACCAAGATTGAAAGTACTTCCAAATAGTCAAATTCGGAGGTGCCGGGGGAGCTATCGATAAACTCATCGATTCTTCTAAGTGCTTGTTTGTATTGCACTTCTGTCCTAATCGGCCTTACTATTTCCATGATGAATCTTGATTATAGTTAGATGTTTGCTATATCCTTAATCTTATCGTACTCTTTGTGAGTACCAATGAAGCGGATGTAGCAGATTTGAGTTTCGTAGACAAACTTGACGATCAGCCTGTACTTGTTTCTTGCTATGTTGAAGACAATCCGGTTGTTGCCTACTTGATCAGCGTCGCCAAAGAACTGCCTGATTTCGTTAGGATTATTCCAGTCTCGCTTCTTTATTTTGTCAAACCATAATCTGAGCGGTTTCTCCGCATCCTGGTGCTGTTCCCAGAAGTCTCTCAGCGTACTTTTAGCTACTATTCTCATTCAAGAGGGTTTGACTACAAAGATATAAAAGTTAGCAACAAGATAACTTTTATACTTTAAAACAACTCTCCCTGTATCACCTGCGCCCGGATTTCGGGTGGTGCTACGGAAAGCCCCATTTTGGCGTTGAAGCCTTCGATCCAGTACTTGCTCAATTCGGGTGAGAGAAGGTTGTCGGCGGTGTGGATGAAAATATAGGCGCTTTGCAGACCTTGCTCGAACCACGATTTCAGTCGGAGCAACCACTCGTCGGTGCGAGTGTAGTCG
Source organism: uncultured Cytophagales bacterium (assembly GCA_963803495.1). Taxonomy (GTDB): domain Bacteria; phylum Bacteroidota; class Bacteroidia; order Cytophagales; family Spirosomataceae; genus Persicitalea. The sequence goes on along the minus strand of CAWDMP010000002.1, from coordinate 2,149,284 downwards.
GTGCGGTCGAGTTCGTTGCCGACGAAGCGTAGGACGAAAGTCGGTGTCGAAAGCGCCATGTGCAGCACGTCGCGGCGACCCGACACGTCGGTCATGACCGTGCCTACGTTGCGCTCGTGCAGCAATTCCAGCGTCTTTTGCCAGGCGTAGTCGTCACTGAACCAACTCGGATGCCGAAACTCGACGGTGATTGGAAACCCTTCCGGCAGGGTACTCAAAAACCGTTCGAGATTGTCAAATTTAGATGTATCGAAAGCCGGGCCGAGTTGTAGGAAGGTCGTGCCTAGTTTGTCTTCCAACCCCAGCACCGCCCGCACGAACTCGTCCGAAGGCAGCATGACGTTAACCAACTCCGCATCATGGCTGATGGCTTGCGGCCACTTGGGGCAGTAGGTAAAGCCATCGGGGGCCGTTTCGCGCCAGCGCTCGATGGTGTCGTCGCTTGGGATTTGGTAGTGCGTCACGTTCAGTTCGATGGTGTTGAACTGCCGAGTGTAGTGGTACAGAAAATCCTTGTCTTTGGCGTTGGTCGGATAAATCTTGCCCACCCAGTCTTTGTTCGCCCATATCGGCGGGCCGACGTATACTTCTTTCTTAGGCGAGGGCGCGGCGCTTGCCAGCACATCTGTCGTGAATCGGTGCGTGTCGGGCAGCGAGAAATCTACGTTCGAGAAGTCGTCCAGTTTGCCGAAATCCATGGGGAGTCAATTTTGAATGTTAGAATTAGTGACCGGGTCGCCGGAGCGATGTCGGAATATGGTTTTGTGCTGCTTTTCAAAAAATTACGCCAGCGCTATCTACTCACAAGCTGTATATTCGCCGATCAGCTACCGTATTACAAAATCAATGATGAACTCTTGGCTTGAACCTGTAACGCTGGAAGGAGAAAAAGTAAAACTGATTCCACTGGAAGAAGCGCATCGAGACGATCTGCTGCGAGCGGCTACTGATGGTGAGCTGTGGAATACCTGGTTTACATCCATTCCTTCGGAGAAAACTATTGACTCCCATCTGGCCACTGCTCTTCAGGAGCAAAAAGATAGTAAATCTCTGCCTTTCATAGTGTTAGATAGACAGGATAACAAGATAGTTGGCGCAACACGATATAAAAATATTGAACCCGAGAACAGACGACTCGAAATAGGGAATACCTGGTACGCCAAGAGTGTGCAGAGAACTGGGGTCAATACCGAATGCAAGTACCTCTTGCTACGCCACGCGTTTGAAACGCTCGACACGATCGCCGTCGAGTTCAGAACGAATTGGTTCAACTACCGTTCCCGAAATGCTATTCTGCGGCTAGGCGCAAAACAGGACGGCGTGCTGCGCAATCATCAAATCGATCAGCAAGGATTGTTGCGTGATACGGTCGTTTTCTCCATAATCCAATCGGAATGGGAAACCGTAAAAAAATCGCTCGAATACGAAATGACTAAGCAGCGGTAGCTATTTCTTTAATTTTTCTGGTTGAGATTCCAACCGATTTCCAGAAAAGGGTATCCTTAAAATGACAGTATCCAAACCTCACCATTAATTAAACTACCGATTCAATGAAAAATATACTCATACTGGGACTTCTAATCTTCTTGTTCGCTTGCAAAAAGGAAAACCCCTACCCAAATGAAAAAGTATCACAAGGAACGATCGTAGCAAAATCTAACGAAAGGGAATGGCTTGACCCTTCGGAAATAGTACAAGTGATCTCTAATTCGCCCTCCGCCGATTTCTTAAAGGATCACCCATGTTATAAAGGCTATGAAAATTTAAGTATCGCTACTTATAACAGGCCGTTCGGGTATGGACTAATGACTGTGTCTTTCGATCTTCCGACAAAAACAGGAACCTATTCGCTAAATACCAACGAAAGTCAAGACGTATGTCTAAATTTACCTAGTGGCACACGCCTATTTTACTCGATAGACGATGCTCTTGTGGCAACTTACAGACTTTCGGACAACAGCGAGAACTCGCTCACCATAGAAGAAGTAAGTACAGGCAACGTTACTGGATACTTCAAATTAGTGTATGAACATATTCAAGGGACAAAGTCGGAAAAATACCCCGAGAAGCTTGTGGTTGAGTGTTCAAAATTTGTAGCAGTCAGGAAGTAGATGTTAGCATAGAAACTAATTTTTCCCTCCCCCCAACTTCCCCGCCGGTTGCGGCATGCCCGGCTGCACGATCTGGTAATTCTCGTCTTTCTTGGCTTTTTCCACGATGGCCTTCACGTCGGCCAGTAGTTTTTTGGCGTCGTAGACGATGCCGTCCTTGATGGTGTACTTCACGCCGCCGACGCGCTGTACTTCGTTGTTTTCGTCGAGTTGGATGGCCCCGGTGCCGTAGAGTACTTTCAGGTTGGCCAACGGATTCTCTTCCACGATGGCGAAGTCGGCCAGCTTGCCGATTTCGACCGAGCCGATTTGGTCGGCCATACCCAGGGCTTCGGCCCCTTTGATGGTGGCGGCACGGATGACTTCCATTGGGTGAAAGCCCGCCTCGCGGAGTAGTTCCAGCTCGCGGATGTAGGCAAACCCGTAGAGTTGGTAGATAAAGCCCGAGTCGGAACCCGCCGTGACGCGGCCGCCGCGGTTCTTGTATTCGTTGATAAACCGCATCCACAACTGGTAGTTACGCTTCCACTCCACTTCCTGCTCGGTGCCCCAATTGTGCCAGTAGGAGCCGTGCGACACGCGGCTCGGGCCGTAGAATCGCCATAGCGACGGCAACGTGTAGTCGTCGTGCCACTCGGCGCGGCGGGCCAGCATCAGCTCGCGGTTGGCTTCGTAGATGTTGAAAGTCGGGTCGATGGTGAAATCCAGGGCGATGAGTTCGTCCATGACCTGATTCCACTTGTCGGAGCCGGGCTTGGCGGCCTGCTGCCACAGCTTGCCGGCTTGCTCGAAGCGGTTTTGCTCGTTGTTGTAGTTGTAGTCGGCGGGGTAATCCTGAATCGTCTTGTCTTCGAACATCGCTTCGGGCAAGCCGTACCAGTGCTCCATCGTGGTGAGTCCGGCTTTGGCGGTCGCCAGTACGTTCATGCGGGCCACTTCCAACTGCGCGTGGTGGCAGGCCGAGCGGAGGCCCAGCTTCTTGTTCTCATCCAAAGCCGCCTTAAAAACTTCGGGCTCGGCCCCGAAAAACTTGATGCCGTCGGCTCCGTTCTTGGCGTTTTGGCGCACCCAGTCGCGGGCTTGCTCCGGCGTAGAAATGGGATCTTTGGCTCCCTGCCCGAAGGAGGTGTAGGCCAGGATGCGCGGGGCGGTGATTTTGTTTTCCTGACTTTTCTTTTTGTGCTCCAGCACCCAATCGAGGCCGTTGCTCGCCGATGGGTCGCGGATGGTGGTGATGCCGTGCGCCATCCACAATTTGAAGACGTACTCAGAAGGGGTACCCTGTGCTTTGCCGCCGATATGGCCGTGCATATCGATCAATCCCGGCAGGAGGTACATACCCGTGCAGTCGAGTTCTTTGTCGCCCTTTTGGGCGGCGGGGCGACGTTTGGGATCGATAGGTACCCCCGGCGAACCGACCTGATTGATGGACTTGATACGGTTTTTCTCCACCACAATATCCACCGGACCAATGGGCGGCGCACCCGTACTATTGATCAGCGTCACGCCGCGGATAATCAGGCGATCGTAGGGTCCATCGCCCTCGGCGCGGGCCGGGGCGTCGGTGATTTGGGCGGTAAGGTTAAGGAAGGAGAAGCAGAAAAGGCAAAGGAGGAGGAAACGTGTTTTCATGATGATGAATGATGACGGCGGGGCGCCCCGTGAACTTATGTGCTTATAAGTCCTTTACATCTCATATCTAATATCTCATAATTCATATCTCAAAAAATTCACCCCTCCGCTTCGATCAGCGCACTGGCCTTCGTTGGATTAGGATTGATAGTGTCGGACTCGACCAGGCCGTCGCGGAGGCGGATGACGCGGTGGGCGTACAGGGCGATGTCTTCCTCGTGCGTCACCATCACGATGGTGTTGCCCTTGCTGTGCAACTGGTCGAAGAGGTCCATGATTTCGTAGGAAGTCTTGCTGTCGAGGTTGCCCGTGGGTTCGTCGGCCAGCAGGATACTGGGGTCGTTGACCAGGGCGCGGGCTATGGCCACGCGCTGCCGCTGACCGCCCGAAAGTTCGTTGGGTTTGTGGCCGCCGCGGTCGCCCAGGCCTACATTGGAGAGGGAGAGATTCGCTTTCTCGGTGCGGTCGGCTTTGTTGAGGCCGGAATAGATAAGCGGTAGCGCCACATTGTCGAGCGACGACATGCGGGGCAGCAGGTTGAAGGTCTGGAACACGAAGCCGATTTCTTTGTTGCGGATTTCGGCCAGCTCGCTCTCGGTCAGGTCGCTGACATCATTACCGTTGAGCACGTAACGCCCCGCCGTGGGCGTGTCCAGACAGCCGATGATGTTCATCAATGTGGACTTGCCCGACCCCGAAGGACCCATAAATGCCACGTACTCCCCCTTATTGACCGAGATCGTCACGGATTTCAAGGCTTCTATTACTTCGCTGCCCATAATGTAGCGGCGGGCAATGTCGGTGGTTTCAATGATTTTCACTTTTTTTTCGGTTAAAGGTCAAAGGGTTAAAAGGTCAAGGGTGCTGAGTGCGTAAAAATGCACATTTGATAACTCGGGGAAAAGTATATTATGATAAAGGGCAAATATCGAGTCTACCACCCCACATACCCCGGCGGTTTGATGCCATTCAACCGCAAGTACACGATGGCTTGGGCGCGGTGGTGGGTGAGGTGGTCGTTCATGAGGTTGGTGATTTGTCTTTTACTCATGGGGCCGGCGAAAAACTTGACGGAATCGTCGAGCTGCTTCGGATCGAGGTTTTTAAGCGTCGCCCCGGCGTAGTCCAGCGATTCTTTTAGTACTTCCAGTACCTCGGCCTTTGACTTGTGGGCGTAGTCGCCGATTTCCTTGCGGCTGCGGGGCGGCTTTTGGTCGGTCAGGTAATCCGAGCAAAGCCACACCATGTTGGACGACAAATGCATCATCTGCTCCCCGAACGACATTTCGCTTTCGACCGGCCGAAAGTCATATTGGTCGGCGGGCATCGACTCGGCCAGCGCCAGTGTGTACGTGGAGGCATTGGCCCATTTCTGCTGCAATTCGAGCAGGTGCGCGCTTTGCGATTGTCCGAAAGTTAGGGTAATGCTTAACAATAACAGGAGAGGTAGCGAGTGTTTCATTTTTCTGTTTGAATGGTACTTCGTTTCTGTCAGTCCGAGCGGAGTCGAGGACCGCCCGTTCCGATTGTCCTCGACTCCGCTCGGACTGACAAACAGATACTATTTTTTTTACTCTTCAACCGGCCTACTCAGCGTCGCGGCAAGCTCCCGGCGCTCGGCGGGGGTACCAATGAGTACCTTTTGCTGAAATTCGGAAAATTGCGCTTGCAGCAAGGTACTCTCGATGGGCGTAAGATCGTCAAAAAAAAACGTGAGCCGCGTGCGGTTGCCGCTTTTGTCGGTGGCGTAAAGCGCGTACGTCAGCACGAAGGCCGTCGAGCCGCCCTTGGCACCCAGATGTTGGTACTTCTTGCGGTTGCTGTCGAAGGCCGCCATGGGCCATTCCATGATTTCTTCCAGGGTACCTTGCGCCGTGGAATCGAAATAGGTGCGGCTCTGGATTTTCTGCATCAGGCCGTCGTACGCCCGCGCCGTGCTGCTTGGCAGGCGGTCGGACCATACGCGCTGCACCGAAGCGCTGACGTGCGCCAGGTTGAACTTGTCTTTGAGGGTCGTATCTACTTTCAAGGTTTCGAAGTACTGCTCGGCGCGCTGCTTGTACAAATCCATGCCCATCAATTTCAGGCCTTTGGCCGAATTTTCATCCGAGCAAACGTACAACGCCGACACAAACGGGTACAGCGAATCGTGCTTCGTGAGGCCTAGCGACGCGAGGTTGGCGTTGATGGCGTTCAGGCCAAGCCGCCACATCAGGTACTCGGTGTTGGCGTTGCTGCTGTACCGGATCATGCCCTTGGCGATTTCCAGCAAAGAAACCCTCTGATCTTGAATTAGCTTGTCGTCCTGCATTTGTTTCAGCCAGGTCGGGTGCGCCCCGCCGTCGGTATCGGGGATGTAGAAGCGCGCCAACTCACCCAGAGGTACCCGGTCGGCGGGATTGATCTTGCCGGAAGCAACCTGCTGCGCAAACTCGATGGCGATAATCGTTTTTACCGTGCTCGCCAGCGGCATTTTGCGGTCGGGGTTTTGCCCGGCGACCAGCGTATCGTTGCGCATCCAGTACAGGGCGCTCTTGCCGGGATTCTCATTGATGAAATTAGCCACATAATCACCGTCGACTTTGTAGTAGGCGAAATAAGCGTATGTAGCCAGTGCTCCGAACGACAGCACAAGCGAGCCTACCACGATGGCGATGATTTTGAGTGCTTTCATATCAAAAAATTACATGAAACGTCAGGTAGTAAATCAGCATTCCCAGTAAAATTCCCCCGACGGTGGTCAGCAGTCGTTGCTTTAAAAAATACCCGTGCGCATAAAATCCCGCGAGTAGTACGACCGGCGGCAGGTAGGCGTCTTCGATACTGCCCTGACTGCCCGTGCTATCTCCGGCCTGGTACTCAGCTACTTCTTCCGGGCCCGAAATCGACCAGCTTCCCTTAGGATTTTCCTTGCTCAGATTCCAGGCATAGCGCGCTCCTTCGTAGACGATGGCCACCGAATGGGGCGAGGATTTAAAATCCAGGGTACCCAGTACCTGCGCGCCCTCTATGTCCAGAATTCGGGCCGCTTTATTGCCAAGGCCTTCCTTCTCGAAGCGTACCATAAAGCCATGTAGTTCGCCGTAAGCCTTGCGGTTCCAAAAGTCATTTTTCAGGAGCCCGGTAATCTGCTTCCCGTTAAAGAGGCGGTACTCGCGCGCCAGGCCCAGCATTTTCCAAGTGATGTCGATAGCTAGTTTATGAGTTTAAAGTTCATGAGCAGAAAAATACATTGCCGGGGGCTTTAGCCTTCGGATGCGGAGTACCAGGATTCGTATTCAAATCGAAATACTCAGTACCCTAACTCCTCAACCGACTCAATCTTCCCAAAAATAACGCGTCACTTGAACTCGGCGCGTTGTTTTTCGATGAGTGCCCGCATGGGTTGATAGCGATTCACAAACTGCTGATAGTCGGCATCGCTGGCGAGTTGTTCGACCTTATCTGCCCCTTCTTCGCTTTGCGCTACCAGCCCTTGTTTTAAGCTCAAAAACGCGTACTGCGCCCAAATTTGGGGTGAATTTTCATTGAATTGTAGCGCTTTTGTTACCAGATTGTACGCCCGGTCGTCCCGTTTTTGCTGGCTGAAATAGTCGGCGGCGGCAGCCACAATGCGGCCGTTAAAAGGGTTGGCGCGAACGGCCTTTTCGTAGGCTTCGATCGAAGGATTTTTCTGCGCTGCCGCTAACAGTGAATCGCCAAGTACCCGGGGCACGAAGCCGCTGGTCAGCGTTTGGCGGAGTGGTGCTACGGCCGCCTCGGCTCCCAGTCCGGGCAAGTTCTCGATGAGTACCGCGGCCGTTTCGGGCTGTCGCTGGAAGATCGTAGCCAGGATGCGCCCGATCAGCCCCTCGGGGCCCTCGACACGGCCAAACATTTCGGACGCCTGCTCGTAGAGGCCCAATTGCAACAACCAATGGCCGAACACCTTGCGGTAGAGCGTTGCCTTTTCGCCGTCTTCTTCCGTCAACCCCTGCATGATTCTGATGGCCCGCACGCGGTCGCCGCTGTAAAACTCGGGATAGAGCGAGGCCAGTAGCAAGTCGTCGGCCAGCAGCGGATTTTTAGCCGCCAGGGCCGGGATCAGTCGAGCGGGCATCGAGTCGCGCCGCGCCTGATTGAACGCGTAGTTGACCACGTAGGCCAGGCCCGAAACGTTCAGCAGCGAATCCTGGCGGATCGCGTTGGGGTCGAAAGACTGGGCGGCGAAATTCTGACGTAAGTTTTGTACGGCCAGCCAGTTAGCCCGCCAGGGGTAGTAGTCCTTGGCGACGGCCGCGCTGGTGAGCGAGTCGAGCAATCCGGCTTCGGTATTCTTGGCCAAAATAGCCAGCAGGTTCGTAGAAGGCACATCATTACGAACGTGGGCGCGCTGGGCGCGGTCGAGGTAATAGTAGGCCGAATCGGCCACGCTGGTGCTGGCGTAAAGAATGCCCAGATTGTTGAGCAACTGGCTGTTATCAGGGAAGCGCGCGATGCCTTCCTGCAAACTCGCCACGGCGTCGAAAAACAGATTTTCCTGGGTAAGTACCCCCGCCAACCCGACGTAGGCCTGGGCCGAGGGATTCTTGAGCGTGGCCTGCCGGAAGTAGTAACCCGACGCGTTCTCGTCGTCCTGCCGCAAGGCGAGCGACGCCAACCCGTAGTTGGACTTGTGGTTCTGAAACTCTTGTTGCAGCGCAAACTTGTAGTACTGCTCGGCCAGCGTGTACTCTTTGGTTTTGGTGTAAAGATCGCCCAGACCGTTGAAGTACCCCGCCACGCTTTGGTAAATTGGCAGAATCCCCTGCGTTGAAACCAGCACCACCACGCCTACGAAGCCCAGAATGCGGGCCTGGGTCAGGGTAAATTTGATGGGTTTGTAAAGTACCTTATGTACCGCCAGCCCTTGCTGGAAAAGCGGAAGAAAGTTGGCCAGGATATAAAATCCAAACAGTAGGCCCATGGCGAGTTGTCCTTCCACTATGGCGTCTTCCAGTACTTCCAGCACGGGGTCGTTGGCCGTAGCGGCTACGTAGCCACCGAAGGCCAGCGCGATCACAAACAGCCCGACGTACAGCCAAAAGCCCACCGCCCGAAACGGAATCACGCCCGTTGCGGCGTTTTGGAGGCGCTGCCGAAAGCCCCAGATACCCAGCAGCCCCGCCACCAGTGCCAGCAGCACCGGGCTCACCAGAAAGCTGTTCCACTCGATGCGTTGGGTGTTTTTCAAGAAAAGCAGCACCAGCACCAGCAGGTAAAAACCACTGATGACCAGAAAATGGGTGAGCGAAGGCTTGCCCTTGCGGCCGCTGGTACTCAGCCACACCAGCCCGGCCATAATTTCGGTCGCCGACATCAGCACGAATACGATCGCCAGCGGCAGCCACAGCGGGTAGCTGAACACCGCAAACGTGAGCAGTGGCTCGGCCAGGGGCGAAAGCAACGCCACCAGAAAGACCAAAAGGACTGCAATTCCAATAAAAACTAAGATGCGGGTCAGGATATGCCAGTCGGGACGAAAGGCGTGGGCGTAGTAACTCGCGCCTCCGACTAACCCCACAACCAGTAGGAAAAACACGCGCGAGCCTTCCCCAAATAGCCCGAGGGTTTCGAGCCGGCAGGCGGCCAGGAGCAAAATGAAGGCTACCATCCCTGCCAGGTACCAGAAGCGCGGCAGCACCGTGAGTGCGGCCAGTACCACGCAAAGGCCCAGCAGCGCGGCCACGCCCAGCAGCAGAATAGCCGTATCGGGCAAAGCCATCGGCGAAGCGATGAATTGCTCCATCGTGAGGTACACGGGTACCGTGACGCCGTACTGCCAGCCGTCGAGCGCCAACACGTCGACGACCGCCGGGGTTTCGGAGAGCTCGCTCAGGACATCCCACGACACGACGTTGCCCAGTGGGTTGAGGATGTGAATCGAGAAAAGCAGGAGCGTGAGGATGAGCAGGCCCAGTACGCCGCTCGCCGCCAGCCGCTCGGGGGCCGACCAGGCCCGCCAGAAAAATTGTTTCTTCATACCAATGGCAAACGTCTTTTCGGAAAACTTTTGTACAAATTTCGGCAAATACGGCCTTTTTTCGGCCAAACCATTACGCCGGATCGTGTGCTAATCTTCAATTTTCTATTGTACTTATGATAAAATACAGTTTACAAGTCTTTGTAACAGTCGTTGGTAGTTTGTTAGCCTTGGCTCCCGTTCTTGCCCAGAAGCAACCGCGCCAAATCATATTCATTCTTGCCGACGACCTTGGCTGGAAAGACGTGGGATTCAATGGCTCACGATACTACCACACACCCGTACTCGATTCACTGGCGGCAAAATCGCTGGTGTTCAGCCGCGCATACGCCAACGCTTCCAACTGTGCCCCCAGCCGGGCTTGTCTGATGTCAGGAGCCTACGCTCCCCGGCATGGGGTATTCACCGTTTCGCCACCCGATCGGGGCGATGCCCGCACCCGCAAGTTGGTACCGAGTCCCAATGAGGACGTTTTGTCCTCTGATTTCAAGACGCTCGGCAAGGTATTTCAAGAAGCGGGCTTCAAAACGGCCGTAATGGGCAAATGGCACATCGGCGACGATCCCACAAAGCAGGGGTTCGATGTACACCAGGGCGGAGGAAAGGCCGGACATCCCAAGACGTATTTCAGCCCTTACGATTTAAAATACCTCTCGGACGGTCCCGAAGGGGAGTACCTGACGGATCGTGTCACGCGGGAATCCATTCGATTCATGCAGGAAAATCGGACGAACGATTTCTTGCTGTACATCCCTCATTTTGCCATCCACGGACCTTTGCAGGGCAAAAATGATCTGGTGGAAAAATACAAGGAGATAGCGCCACAGGATGGGCAGGGGACCAACGCCGACTACGCTGCCATGGTCGAGAATCTGGATCAAAACGTCGGGAGGATACTTGCGGCGATCAAAGCGCTCAAACTCGAAGACCCGCTCATCGTTTTTTCGTCGGACAATGGCGGCATCGCCAGTCAATCGCGGCAATGGCCGCTGCGCGGGGGAAAGGGGTCCTACTACGAAGGCGGAATCAGGGTGCCCTTACTGGTCAACCACGCGGGCATCGCGCCCGGTACCTCCAACATCCCGACGTTGCTTTTCGACCTGTTCCCAACGCTCTGCGCGTGGGCGAAGGTACCTCAGCCAACCTCGCAACCCATCGATGGGGTTTCGTTGCTGGATGTGTGGCAGGATAAAAGCCGCCCCGACCTGTATGAACGACCCCTGTTTTTTCATTTCCCTTTCTACCTGGAAGCCTACCGGGGCGCACTGGACGACAGCCGCGACGCGCTGTTTCGCACCCGGCCGGGCAGCGTGGTCATCCAGAATAACTGGAAACTGCACCATTATTACGGGGACGATGCCTACGAACTTTATGATTTGGCAAACGACCCCGGCGAGCGCATCGACCTGGCGACGCTCGAACCGAAAAAGCTGACTGAGCTGACCACCCTGCTCAACGACTGGCTCATGGGCGTCGACGCCCCGGTACCTACTCAATTGAATGATGCCTATGACGCCAACTTTATACCAACGGGGAAGAATAAGAGGTAGCCTTGACCGAGCAGTTTATCAAGCAAGTACCTTGTGCTTCGCAATAAAACCCGGGTCGATTTCCACCCCACTCCCCACGCCTTGGGGCAAGTGCAGGATGCCGTTTTCGGGTTTGAGCGTGGAAGTTTTGCACTCGAAAGGTACTTCGTTGCTCAGCCCTTTGTACTCGTGGAACGGCCCGGCGTTGGGCAGGGCCGATACGAACTGCATCATGTAGATGTAGCCCAGGCCTGTCCCCGAAATATGCGGTGTACACACGTAGCCCCGCGTGGCGGCCATACGCGCCACCTTCATGCAGCGCACCATGCCGCCAAAATAGAACAGGTCCTGCTGGACCATGCTCGTGGCCCCGTTGGCGATCAGCCAGCGGAAGTTGCGCATACTCACCTCGCCGCCGCCCGAGCCGATCGGGATCGTGAGGGCGTCGGCGGTTTGTTTCCAGTCGTCGTACCAGTCGGTCGGAACGGGTTGCTCGAAGAGGTCGATGCGGTTGGCTTCGCAAATTTTTCCCATCCGAATCGCTTCCCTGGCGTCGTAGCTGCCGTTGCAGTCGGCGTAGATCGTGATGTCGTCCCCGAAAGACTTCCGCATCAGCGGGATGAGGTTCTCGCTGCGGCCTGCGGGGTACTCCTCACTACCCTCGCGGCCGCCGATCTTGAATTTGACGGCTTTGGCATTGGTTTCGGCGCGTAGCTTCTCGATGTTCGCGACGCTTACTTCGGGCGACTTGCCCCGGTTGTCGTTGGCCTGGTAAATCGCAATCTCGGCGTTGCGGATCTCGCCGATGAGCTCGCCCATACTCTTGCCCGCGATCCGGCCCAGCATGTCCAGAATCGCCATTTCGACCGTAGCGATGGGAATCCAGATCGTGTAGCCCTGGTACTTGTAGTTGTTTTTGTACACCATCACGCCCTCGATCAACTGATCGAGATCGCGGGCGTCCTTCCCGATGAAGTACGGATTGACGAGCATCGTTTGGATCGGGTGCAGGTGCGGCATTCTGAGATTGTGGCCCACGCAGTAGCCCACCGCGCCGTCGGTCGAGCGGACGCGGATCATGTAGTTGCCTTCGTGTTCGAGCAGGTCGCAGCTCTGGATAATGACGGGGCTGGTAAATAGCTCCCTTTTGAGCACGGGCTGCGCAAGCGCGGCGTCCAGCTTGGTGTAATCCGGCTCGTCCCGGGCGTGGGAAGTCATGCCGGGCGCCAACAGCGCGTCGGCTCCGGCCACGGCGCTCGATTTCAGGAAATGTCGGCGGGAGTTTTTCATTTTACTCTTTTGGTTTAGAAATATCAAAAGCCGCATCGGCTGCCAAACCAATCGGCTGCACCAGTGCGCCATTCGTCGCCACGTCCCAGGCCGCGAACCGCACCCACTTTTTGCCGCTGGTATCGAATGGGATGACAAAGCGCTTGCGCCCAAAGGGTGGCAGGTCGGTGGTCGGGACAATCTGCCGATCAGTCTTGATGCCATCGCCCCACACGACCTCCACAAAATCGAGCGGGAAAGTCCATTCCACCTCAGCGGTGATGGTGTACTGGTTGCCCGTTCCCGTCACGGCGTAGAAGGGAATAAGTACCTCGCCACTGGTGGCAAAATACTGGCCGCTTTTGAGGGCGTTAATAATTGAACTCATGTCATCGACCGTCGGCACGCTATCCAGCTTGAGGTAGTTGACGGGCGAGAGGCCGTAGGTGTCGTCGTAGGGCGGCTTGCCCCGGTCGCCGTAGTCGGAGCGTCCTTCCGAAATCGCCAGGGCGAATTTCGGCGGCAGGTTGCGGGCCGCCATCCAGTTATTCACTTCGTCCCATAGGGTCAGGAAACGGTATTCACCCAGCCGCGTCTCGGAGGCGTCGATGCCCATGCCCCAACGGTAGCCTAGGCTGGAATAATTCTCGTGCAAAAACTGAGGCGTATCTTTGATGGCGTCGGGGTATCCTGTCGAACCCTTCGAGCGCGGGTGGGGCATGGAAATCAGCGCGTTTTCGCGCTCGGTCATCGTCATCAGGTCGGCGGGGCTACCCAGGTTATACACCCGACCATACTTAGGGTGCTGCTCCACGAGGGGCTGACCCGGTTTGCGTTCATTCTGCCAGTAGGTCGGCTTCGACAGCAGCAGGTCGTGGTGCCCGCCCAGCTCATAAGGACGGCCGCTGGTGCTGTTCTCGTCGTTGGGCATGACCAGAAAATCCCTATCTGACTGTCGCCGGGCGGCGTCGTAGTACTCGGCCTGGGCGGCTAGGAACGACTCGCCCACCTCGCGGCGGGCGGGTCCGCGCACCCCGTCGATCACGCCGAAGATGTTTACGCCGATGCTCTTCATTGTCTCCACATCGTTGAGCCGATTGTCGGGTCCACCGAGCGCCTGTAGCCGCTCCACTAATCCTACGTGGTAGTGCGAACCCATCACCTTGTAGCCCGGCAATGGCTTGAAGTAGTCGCGATGCGTGAAGGCCAGCGCGGCATCCAGGGCATTCTCGCCCGTTTCGGGGCTAATATACAGGAAGACCGGCATCTGCTGCCAGGTGTCGGGCCGGGCGTTGTACAGCGCGTAATTTTGGAGAAATTCTTCCTCGTCCTCTTTTTCGGCCTGCTGCATTCCGAGGGAAAAGGTTTGGTCGCTGTCTTTGCGGTACCAGCTGTACCCCAGATTTTTGCCCGATTCCCGCGCCCAGTAAAAGCTATGCGGCGGCGGAAACACGGCGATGCTCCCGCCAAGTACTTCGGCGGCAATCAGGCGGTTGCTGCTCCAGACCGTGGCGGGCCCCTCGCTAGGCGGGCCGCTCAGGCGGTACTCCTGTCCGCGATTGCTCAGGTCACGCCACACCACGCGCGACGCGGGCCGAACGGGCAGTCCCTTCAGTCCCGCATCGTACTTGAAGGCCACCGAGGTTTGGCTGGTTTTCGCCACGACCATCTGCCGCACCAGATTGGAATTTCTGAAAACATCGTACTGCAAGTACCCCGCAAAAATACCCGCGCTCACGCCCGGAAAGGTAATTTCCAGCCGAGCCCCGTTGGTCCTGACCGCGCAGCCCATCGCCCTGAACTCGGCATCGGCCCGGATGATTTCCCCCGGCTGGCGCGGCATCCCCGGATGGTTGGCAAAGGCTTCTTTAGCCGGAATGGAAGTCTTATGCGAACTGGGCAGTTCACTTCCCAGGAACAGCGGCGCGTCCCAGAACGCCTCCCATTTGATTTCATCCAGTTTCGCGGCGGTCAGCGGTATGCCAAGTTCTTCAAGTGGGTCGGTCTGCTGCCGGGTGACGCGCCGCACGCCCGACACGACGCGGTACTCGGGCGTGAGGTCATTCCCCAGCACCCGCCACTTGCCGCCTGAGGCTCGAGTGGCCAGTTCCCGGACCGTGGGGACGCCCCGCGCGATGACGAACCGTAAGCGGAGTTCGCTGGCCTGGTCGCCTTTCCAGACGATGGTCAGGATTTCATTCGCGACCGTCGCCACCAAGCCCGGTTGGGGTCTGTAGGCGGTGAGATTGCAGTTGAGGGAGTCGGCGCGGGTGGGCGCGGTAACACAGACGATTATTGCCGTCCATAGCAAAAGTAAAAGACTCCTTGACTTCATGCTCAGGCAGGTAGGTACATACATTATAGAGCGAGAGACACCGAAAAGACCGTATGATACTTGAATCTACCGACGACGGGGCTCGTGCTAACTGTAAATTATTTCTTCAAAAAAGCAATCAAGCCCGGAAAGAAATGCGGCTGGTCGTCCCATTGGCTGAGGTGGCTGCCGTTGGGGCAGAGCAGAAACGCACCGTTGGGAAACTCCGTCGCCATCCACTTCATGTACTCGGGGTCCATCGTGTCGTGCGTGGCCCCAATGACCAGCGTGGGCGTTTGGATGGTGGAAAGTTGGTCGCTCACGTCCCAATTGGCCAGCTTTCCTGCAATACCAAACTCGCTGGGCCCCTGCATCGGGACGTACACGGCGGAGTTCATGTGGGCGAAAGCGCGGTCGACCGCGTTGGGCCATGCGGCGGCAGGGCGGCGCATGAGGTGCTGCTCGTAAAAGTTGGGAATCAGGAGTTCCATGTAGCGCGGATTGTCGAAGTCGCCGCTGGCTTCCAGGGCTTGTATTTCCCGCAACACCTCCGGCTTCATTTGTTTGGACAGGACGTTCTGCGCGTATTCGCCGTACCTGGGGCAGCTCGCCATCATATTGCTCACGATCAATCCTTTCAGGTTTTGCTGGTACTTGAGCGCGTACTGCATCGCCAGAATCCCGCCCCACGACTGGCCGAACAGGTAGAAATTGTCTTTATTCAAGCCCAAAGCTACCCGCACCTGCTCCACTTCCTCGACGAAGCGCGGCAAGTCCCATAGGGTACTATCGGCGGGCTGGTCGGAGAAGGCTGAGCCGAGCTGATCGTAATAAATAAACTCGATGCCTTCCTGAGGCAGAAAACTCTCGAAGCACTCGAACACCTCGTGTGTGCCGCCCGGCCCGCCATGCAGCAGCAGAACTTTGGTGGTCGGGTTATTGCCAAATCGCTTCGTCCAGACCTTAAACTTTCCCTGCGGCGTGTCAATGGTAATCGTTTTGACGCCGCCGCTTCTGATACCTGAATCGTCGCTGGCGAAGTAAGTACTTAGGGCAGAAGACGATTCCTGTAGGGAAGTGGAACAGCTCGTCAGCGTGTAGGCTGAGCTGAGCAGCAGAATCAGGAAGACGATAGATTTCATCATGCGGGTTTTGGTGGAGAAATGAAGTGGTAAGGTAGCAAAAAGGCCGCTTTCTCCTGCTTCCACCATCAATTAGCCCGCCTGCTTTCTGCTTCCGACCCCGTACTTCGCTGCCGGGCTGCTTTCACTTTCTGGTTGCCGAAGGTGTAGGTCAGATTAAGCAAAGCGACCCTGCTATCCCACTGCACTTTTGCATACGACACCAGCTTGCCAGGTACATTCATCCGGGCGATCCAGCGGTTGGTATAAAAGACGTCCTGCAAACTGAATTTGACCTTGAGCGCTTTGGTTAGGGTTTTCTGGACACCGATGTCCATCGAGCCCAGCCAGGGAGAGATATTGAGAAATTGAGTGGATGGGGTCGACACCCAGCCGGATAGCTCAGCGGACCAGCCCTTGCCCAAAAGGAAAGCGTTGTTCACATTCAGCCTACCGGCTAAGTTGTTGATGCTGATGGACTCCGATTCATAGTCCAACTGATATTGGTTGAAATAACCCATGGCGGTAGTCTGTACCTGCCAGCCTTTCGTGATGGTGAGCGGCGCACTTGCCGTGATGGAGTACCCCTGAGCATTTCCGACATTTTGCCAAATAATATATCTTTTGTTGCCCTCGAATCCATAAAATATGCTGTTCACAAAATCAGTGGTCAAATTAGCGCCGAGGGCCAGAAAAATACCGTTTTTAAGTCCATAGCGTAACTCGAAAGCCGAGGTATATTGGGGCCGGAGAAACGCATTGCCCTGTGAGAAAGTAAAAGGATCGGCATAATTCCGCGCCGGGTTCAGGTTCTGATAATTGGGGCGGTCGATGCGGTAGCTGTAAGAGAGACTCAACGACCGCCCGTTCGATAACGGACGAGACACAAATACACTCGGAAAGAAATTGAGGTAGTCACGGGCAATGACCTGATTCAGCGTGAGGGAATTTCCCTCCGAACGGGTATGCTCCATCCGCAAGCCTAGTTGTACGTTGGTTTTGAGACTATCGACTTTCCCGATGCCGCCGCTGATACTGGCGTAGGCCGCTCCTACCCGCTCGGAATAAATAAAGTGGTTGGAAAGCTCCGGATTTATTTGAACATTGTCCGATAGACCATCCCTGACCGTCAGATCATTGTCCGTGGTAATGTCGGCCATTTTCAGACCCGTTTCTATTTTCCAGCCCTGGGCCAGTCCCCGGCTGTAATCGGTTTTGGCCGTCCGGATTTTTACGGTCGTAGGTTGAAAATTAAGGAGCGCATTGGTGGAAGTATTGTCACCATTCTGAGAAATGGTATTCGTAAACAGCAGGTCGTTGGTAAAATCCCGATTGAACTGTCCGTAGTCTATGTCGGCGCTCAGTTGCCCTTTCTCGCCAAAGGAATGTTGTACATTGAGGTTCGCAATCTGATTCTTGCTCAGGGAGTTGATCTTTTTTTGCGTATCGGCCTGCAAATAGGGGGCTCCGCCATCAGTTCTGGAAAATATACTTTGGGCCGGCCCATCTTCTGTGTTCTCGCTCCAAAGCCCGGTCCATACAACGCCAATAATGGTGTTTTTGGTGGGTGAAAAGTCCATGCCCACCTTGGCATTCTGTCCCAAATCTCTTTTGGGAAGGTAGGTGGTGGAAGTTCCGAAGGTTTGCCGTCCGGGATCGGATTCCGTCGGATCTGGCTGAATGGAAGTATATAATAAACTAAATAGACTCCCCCCACGGTTTAGACTATACGAGCCAAACAAATTCAGCTTAGCCGTGCGGTTATTCAACTGCAGGCTCGCGCGCTCCCTGTCGTATATTCCTGACCCACCAGCCAGCGAAAGCGCCCCGTTCGTACCCAGGCTGGCGTTCTTTTTGAGCCTGATGTCGATGATGCCCGCGTTGCCGGCAGCGTCGTAGCGCGCGCCGGGATTGGTAATCAGCTCGATGGTGGCAATGTTGTCGCTCGACATGGTACGCAACAGCGCGACCACATCCTGCTGCGACAAATAGCTTTGCTTGCCGTCGATCTGCACGATCACCCCGTCCCGGCCCTTCAACTGGATCAGGTCATTCTGGTAGTCCACCGTTACGCCCGGCGCTTTTTGCAGCACCTCCAACGCCGTGCTTCCGCTCCCGATGATGCTGCCTTCGACATTGACTACCATGCGGTCGATTTTCTGCTCAATAAATGGCTTTTTGGCCGCGATGAGTACTTCATCCAGTTCATTGACTGCCACGGCCATGACAATATCGGGTAGTGATTTCCGGGAATCAGCCAGTTCAAAATAGGCCGTAAAATGCTCATGGTAGCCCACGGCGGAAGTTTTTACGACGTAAAGGCCCGGCGGTACATCTTTAAAGACATACACTCCTTTCGGGTCAGAAGCGGTGGCTTTTACCAGGGTCGAATCCTGGGCGGCCATCAATCCGACGGTCACGAAGGGCAGGGGTTTGCCTGCCTCATCCAGAACCTTTCCGTCGAGGGTACTTTGGGCAAATAACGTGCTGCCTGACAGGCAAAAAATGGCGAGAAAAATAACATTGAGGGTTTTCATATTCGTAGTTGTTTAAAAGATTTGTGAATAGAGAAATCCGGTTATCAAACTACATCCTACTATTAGGACGACTTGCGAATGAAACCGATGGGTCAAAATTAGGAGGTCGAAAACTCTCCTGAGTTAGCCCATTGTCTCAATGGCAAGGTCTATTGTCTCAATGATCTGGTGTATTGTTGCAGCGGCTGTTTTCAGCACTTTTGAACTGATTCCTACTGCGCTTTGCAAAAAAAATCTCCCGCCCCAGTGAGGCAGGAGATATATAGAGGTATAAACTAGGAGTATGCACAAAGCCAGCCCTTAATGCTTCGCTTCGAGGTAGTGCCGTTTCAGCATATCATCGCCGAAATCCTGGCCTTTCTCCCGAAAAATAGCGTGAATGTGGTTGCCATCGTTCTGAAAACCAACGTTATCGTACTCAATCAGAAAATCCGGCCCATTGATGATATAGTAGTGCGGCTTGTCATTTTCCAGACTACCTACCCAGGCAAAGTAAACCTTGTCGATACCCGACTTTGTGATTTTGTCGAAGAGTCGGTGCGCTTTTTCATACTCCAAATTGTGGGTGTATTCCTGAATCAATATTTTCAGGATGTCCTTCTGGTCAGCGGTGAACTGCTTGGCCGAAATGCCGTAGTAGCTCGTGATACGCTGCTGCGCCTGCGGTGAGGTGATGATGTCTTTGGGGACGTCCTGTTTCAGTATCGCGACGGATTTCTGACTGTCGGTGAGGGCATTGATGAGCAAAAATCCAAAATCTTCTTCTTTGCTCAGCACCCGTAGCCCTGCGTACTTACCCGACTTCACCTCCGCCGGGTCGGTACCCACAAAATACGGCGACATCGACACGTTTTTCCCGTCGGTAGTCAGACTCAGAGCCAGGTGATGCCCACCGAAGTTCAGGCCCCAGGGCTGGTTCGCTTCCGGTTTTCCCCAGACCGAAATAAAATAGTTGCCGTGCGCCCATTTCAGATCCTGCATCCTGGTGAGCATTTTCTGGTCGATTTTTCCGTCATCGAATGCCTGTTGGTAGAGCGTATTCAGAATATCGTCCAACTGCATGATGCTGGTCGTTTTCAGGTATCCCTGTGAACTGAGCATCGCTGACAATACCCGATGAAACGCCAGCCGACTCTGGTCGGACAACGACCCGTAGGCAATACCGGGCCGGGGCACCATCCCGACGGGCAGGTTGGTCCACTTGAACCGCAGCGAATCGGTAAAGGCATACTGCGTTTTGGCCAATTCATTGGCATCGAGCGTCGCAAGAAATCGGTTGGCCGACTCGACAAGGGCGCTGCCCGGCTGGGCAAAGCTGACCGTTGTCAGCAAGAGGTACATGAACGGAAGCGTAAGGAATCTTTTCATTTTCAAAAATTTAGAGGAGGTTGTGAAATTATAATTCAGTCATACATAGCTAATCCGTGGTCTGAATTGGCGTACAAACCACCGTTACGGCATACTCACATTCGATCCCGCTCTTCCTTGGAGCCAGTGGCCCGGCTTCGCTTTTGCTTCAATTTTCGGCTTCCAAACGGGAGGTTGTAGGTGAGTTGAAAAACCCGTTCTCCTTCACCATCTTGTTAGTGTAGGCTCCGTCGTAATCGATACGCCCGCCGGAGGTCATGCGACCATTCTGGTGATAAGCTCCCGTGATGATGGCGCTGCCGTCGAATTGCGGGACCAGGTTGGCCATAGTAATCAGGATGTTCATATTCGAACCGGCAAACCCTTTGGCAAACAGTCCAGAGACCTGAGCGATGCCTTTTTGGGTGGTTCCATCGGGCTCTATCCGCACGATATTGTTAGCCATCGTCGTCTTGAGCGTGGCGAGGTCTTCCCGGTTACTGGCATCCTGGAATTTCTTGACCATGTCGCGCATTTCATCCCCGAGAATCGAAATGCCCTGCACCCACTTGACCTGACCGATTTTCCATTGGCCCCCTTCTTCCCCGATAATCAAGTCCAGCGAGCCCGAAGCAGGATCTACTTTGGCGTTGGTTTTACGGTCGAAATTGTAGCCGGTAAAGGTCGTGGTGACACCCATTTTTCCGTCGGGCATTGCCTTGGTACTGTTCACGGTGAAGTCCTGATGGGTACCCACCGTTTCGCCGAAGTCGCGGACGTAATCGTCGTCCCAATCAGATTTCGGGTAATTTTTGATACTGCCATCGCGGCGGTTGACCCGGCCGACGCTGTCGCTGTACATCGTCATCAGCGCGGCGCGGTCGCCTTGGTTGTAGGCGTCCTAATAGGTTTTGACGAAGGCCACGACGTCTTTATTGAGGCTCTGAGCCTGAGCGGTGACCGCGAACAACACGACCAGCAGGGGGAGGTACTTGATAGAGTTTTTCATTGGATTGGTTTTTGGGTTTTAAGTTGTTGGATGTATGGCATTTAGATTTGACAACTTTTTAAAAGTTGTCAAATCTGCTAAGCGTTGGCTTGCACCCACTCGTCTAAACGGTACGTGGGCGGGCTGAAACTGCAACCCCAAATCCTTCGTCGCCGCCGCGCCGCTGTACACGGTACGGGCCGCGTCCACGGGCTCCTGCCCGTTGAGCATCAGCGTGATGTCCGATAGTTTGAAGCTCCCGCCGGTAAGCAGATAGTTCTTGCCGTGCAGTCCGCCGGTAGTCGCGGCCCGGAAAATCCCCTCGGCCACATCGGCAACCGACACGACGGCAAACTCGACGTTTTTCGCAAACATCATCTCCACGAATGGATTGGGGGCAATCTTGTTTTTGAACAAATACTGTATCCCCATCGAGACGGAATCGTCCCGGCCCGACAGCGACTGCCGCGCCACGAAGGTGGGATACACGCTCATCACCTCGAAACCCATGTCGGGATGCGATTTTACGTACTTCCGCACCACCTGATCGGCGAAGTACTTGGACTGGGCGTAGGGATGGTCGTTGGCGTCGTGGTGCGGTTCGTCCGCTTCGGTATATACGTCGTTGGCGTACACGCCATCGGTCGAGCGACTGGGGACGGGCAGCGGGTAGGACGTATTGAGCGAAGCGACCGAACCCACAAAAACCACTTTTTTGAGCGAAGCGATTTCACTCGCCACTTTCAGGAAGTTCTCGGTTCCCTTGATTGTCGGGTCGAGCAGGTCGCGCTGGGCGTCCTCCACGTCGAGTTGGAAGGGCGTACCGCTGTGGACGACGATGTCGCAATCCTGCAAAAACGCGCGAAGGGCGGCTTCGTCCTGCACGTCCATCTGGACGATTTCCAGATGCTGCGCCGCATTTTCCAAGTCGTCGAGGTGGGCGTAGTTTTCTTTCTTCGCCAAGTCCCGGACCGAAACCCGGACGTCGTGGCCTGCGGCAAGAAATTTTTTGGTGACGTAGCT
Organism: uncultured Cytophagales bacterium; assembly: GCA_963803495.1. Lineage (GTDB taxonomy): Bacteria > Bacteroidota > Bacteroidia > Cytophagales > Spirosomataceae > Persicitalea. Next base: position 2,127,412 of record CAWDMP010000002.1, on the reverse strand, counting down.
GCCAATGAAGCCCGCGCCGCCGATGATGCCTGTTTTTTTCATGACTTTGGGTATATTTGGTTTAAAAATTAGGAATATGATTATCGAAATCAGCAAAGACACGAAGCCCGAGACGCTAAAAGCGGTGCTAAAAAAAATCCCTCATAAGCCCAGTCTCCGTCAGTTTGTGGGCAAACTCAAGCGCGGATTGGATGGTCTCGAGTATCAAAATGACGCTCGAAATGAAAGTTGACTTTCTGGCCGATACCAATTTTTTGATCTATCTTCTCGAAGGCCGTCCCGAAACTGAATTGTTTGCTGACTTTTAATTTGCTATTTCGTTCGTTACAGAAATCGAGATGCTGGGCAGAAAAGGTATTACCGAGTTGGAAAAACAAATCATTCAAAACCTGCTGAATGCCTGCTTTATCATCGACCTCCAGCCAGCCATCAAGGCCAAAGCCATTGCTCTCAAACAAAGCCACACGCTTAAATTGCCCGACGCTTTGGTGGCAGCGACTGCCTATCATTCAGGTCTCCCGTTGCTCACTGCCGATAAAGGTTTTGCCGTATTTCATGATCTCGACTTGGTTCTGATGACGCTGAACTAGTACTCTCCCGTGTAAGCGTTTTGAGCATTTTCATAATTGTGTGTTCTTGTGAAGTGATTAATTAAAATGGAGGGTAAAGTATTGATTTTAAGTCCGCGAACATATCAAAAGCGTGGCTCATCGTCTCACGGACTTTGTCCATTGTTGCATCCGCCTGAAATAGAGCATTTTTCACCGCGTCGGCGCATCGTTGTTGTACGATTCGCGCAGGCAGACGTACTGTCCGTTGCGCTTTTCGTAGAGGGCCATGTACTTGCCCGTGCTGGCCTTGCCGCTGGTGTCGGTCACGGTCGATTCTCCGGTTTCCACGACCAGATTCCCCGCCGCGAACACATCGATGGTCCGGTAGGCGTGGGTATTCCGGTTGCCTATTACGTGCTTTTTGTAGTGAGCGCCAATGGCCGTTTTGCCTACCAGCATGGGTGCATCGGCGGGCAGTGAGACCGCGTCGTTGGCGTAGTACTCCAGCAATGCGTCGAGGTCGCCGTTGGTGGTGGCCTTACCCAAGTCGGTTTCCAGCGCCTGAATCTCCTGGCGGATTTTCACCAACTCGGCTGTACCGATGCTTTCGGCAACGGACGGGGATTCTCGGAGGGGCGATTCACAGCCTCCTGATCCCAACAGGAAGACGCCCGCAAGTACTGCGCATAAGCGAAGAAAATTTTTCATAACGTTGCTGTTCAGTCTTTTAATGGACTGTTGCAAAGTACCGGGAAAGGGAAAGGAAAGGCATCTGCTATCGTCCCAGAACCTTCGTGTATCGTGCTAATTGTTATCGTATTGTACCGAGACGGAGAGTTTTGGCTACGCCGACAAGATCAATCGGCCAAGTTGTACCGCCGTAGTACTGCCCGGAAGATCAGGCTGGTACGGTAAGGCTCAAAAATATCACTCACCTTGGTGTCGCGGTGATAGTACCCGGCGTCGGCGGCTTTTTTGAGATAGTGCAGGGAACTGTCGGCCTGGCTAAGCCCGGCGTACACCACTGCACGCTGATAATCGTTCCAGGGGTCGGTACCTTTCAAACCACGAAGAAATGCAGCCGCTGTCCGGCGGTTACCCGCTTTGGCTTCGCAGTACATAAGCATAGGGACTATACCTATGTCGTCGGGGTTCAGGGCCATAGCCTGCTTCAACTCGGCGGTAGCCCGCCCGTAGTCGGTTTGGCTCACACTGTAATAGGCCCTAACCAAATGGTAGGCAAACGAATCGTCGAAAAGAACCTCTCCATTTTCAATCCCTTGCCTTGCCAGCTCGAACCGTTTGGCGTATACGCAATTGAGGATGTGGCCGGACAAGACGACGGGGTACAGCGGGTCGAGCGTTACGGCCCGGATACTGTAGTCCACGGCCTCCTCCACCCGCCCCGTCGAGCGCAGCATGAGACTGTACCAGTAGTTGGCCTGAGCGTCGTTGGGGTTGTGCTGAAGCGCGATTCTGAACGCATTCTCGGAGGCCCGCCACTGGTAAGTTGCATGGTAGATGGCGCCCAGCACTGCGTAAGCCGTGCTGTTGGTCGGTTCGAGGCGGATGGCATCGAGCGCGATCTGCTCGGCCAGGCGAAAATTTTTCCTGGCCTCGTCGAGGCCGGAAGTCTGCAACAAGCATGTGGCAACGGCCTTAGCGGCATGGGCTTCGGCAAAGGTCGAATCAAGCGAAATGGCGAGGTCGAAACGCTCGATACCAGCCAACAGATCGGCTTTGGTGCGCGTATTAAGCATCTGTCGTCCTTGCAAGAAAGCGTTGTAAGCTTCGATACTTTTCGTCCGGGTTGGCGTTCTTCCGGCAGCGTTGGTGATGAGTTCCAACTGTCGGGCTACGTCGGCCACAATCTCATCGGTGAGCAGGAAAATATCTTTGTACGCAGCGCTGTAGCGCTTCGTCCAGGTCTTGTCGCTATTCTTAGTATCGAGAATGTCGATCTCGATCTGAATCTGGTCACCCGTTTTCAGGAAATTGCCCTTCAGTACATGATTCACGCCAAGTTCTTTGGCCACCTGCAAGGTACCCTTTTGGGTATTTTTGTATTGATCCGACGACGAGCGTGCAATCACATTCAGGTTGCCGAGCAGCGCCACGGAGGTATAGATGTCGTCCATGATGCTTTCGCAGGCCAAATCGCTCTCGCTATTTCCCAAATTGACGAAGGGAACCACGGCCAGCGAATTGACGCCCAGCGAGTTGACGGGCGTCGTGGCCGAGCGAAGGTCGTACTGCCGATAGAGCCCCGTCCCCAATAGCAGCAGCAGGAAAGCACCGCCGAAAATCACCCAGGAGCGGCCGGGCAAACGGCCTAGCCAGGGCGGCGAATGTCGGGGCGGATTCTCCGGCGACGAGGTGGGCTGCTCATCCGGCGCGGGTAGGTCGGGCGCGCGGGATGCTTCAGGCGCTTGCTTACGGAATTGCGTGGGGCTCATCCCGAATTCTTCGGTAAAATAGGTACTGAAATTCTGAGGATTACTTATTCCTACGGCGTCGCAGACTTCCGAGATCCGTAGTTCTGTGCCGGTAAGCAGTTCCTTGGCCCGTAGCATACGCCGGTGCCGAACGTAGAGCGACACGGAGCGCCCGGTGGCTTCCCTGACCGAGCGATAGAGCTGCGACCGACTGGTTCCCAGCGCATGGCAAATCTCCTCGATTGACATAGAAGGGCTGTCGAAATTATCCTCGACCAGCCGATCCAGTTTGTCTATAAAAGAGTCTTCTGTTGGTAACATTGTATGTGATTACACTATTCTGGTTTTCAAAGGTACTATTTTGCGCGCATATCTGCTTATGCGCGTCCAATACAGGATACATCATGTACCGGGCCCGGTCCCTCTGCCCTTTTCACCTACCAGAATGATCAAGTGCCGACACCCTTACGGTATTCCCTCTCTGGGCGTAATAAAGAATGTAAGCGTAGCAGAGCAAGGGCAGCAGAAAGGCGTACCCAATCATAAACGCATCTGAAATAAGGCCCATCAGCGGCGGCACGATGGCGCCGCCGACAATGCTCATAATGATAAGAGAGGAACCTGTTTTTGTATAAGGCCCCAGGTCTTTGATACTGAGGGTAAATAGAATAGGGTACATGACGGAGGTGAAGAGTCCGATGGCGGCCAGGGAGTACATGGAGGTGTAGCCACCGCTGAGAATGGCCACCACCAGTAGGGCCATTGCCCCGATTGCGCAGGCAGAAAAGTACCTTGCCGGGATTGATCCGTTGCAAAAGGTAAGCTCCCGCTGATCGCCCCAGAAGTACCAACCCCTTAAACAGCGTGATGAACAGCGCGGCCCTGCGCTCGGTCATGTCTGCGATGTCGAGCGATTTGGAATACCGGATCATGGAGCTGACGATCAACTATCCGCTCATCAAGGACTTTTCGAAGCTGTATCCGAGGACAACGAAAACCACTCTGAAGTCGTGTTTTTAAGGTCTTATAAGGAAAACGTAACCGGGGTGAGTCCACTGGGGCGCGGCTTGATCGTGGATGTGGGCCTCCAGCCTACCCTGTACCTGGCCAATGCGTTTCTCAGTAAAGACGGTATGCCGATCGAGCATTCGCCGCTGTTCAAGGGCTACGGCACGCTGAGCAGCGAGTTTGAAGACCGCGACCCACGCATGTCGGCATCCATTTGGCGGCCCGGCACGGACTTCGGCGGCACCCCGCTTCTGCCCGACCTGAAAACCAGCAGCACGGGGTACTTTGTCAAGAAACCCGGCGACCCCAAGGCGCTCACGGAGACCTTCATTTACACGGATCAGATACTGATGCGTTCGGCGGAGGTACTGTTGAACTACGCGGAAGCTACCTACGAACTAAACGGCTCCATCTCGGATGTCGAGTTGGACGATTCTATCAACAAACTACGTCAACGGGTGGGTATGCCCAACCTGACTAATGCCTTTGTAAACGGAGCGAATCCGGTGGGTGTAAAACTCGACATGAAAGAAGAAATCAGGCGGGAAGTTTCGTTGAATCCAAACCTGGGACAAAATCCGGGTTGGTAATAAAATTTGAAGAGTATAGGTACCAGCATGAACATAGACCGCAGAGATTTTTTTCGTAAATCAGCCCTCCAAACCGCCGCCGCCGCAACCGCCTTGTCCCTAGCCGGGTCGGCCCATGCCCAACCGCTCCCCCGCCCCCTCTCCGAAGGTCTGGTCCGCCCGGGGGTACCGACGCCGGGACAAGTACTTTGGCAGGAGTGCGAGGTCGGACTGATCTACCACTATGATATTTCCGTCGCGGCTGGCCGATTCGAGAACGACAACAATGCCTACAAGGAAAAATTTGATCCCAAACAATACGACCCCGCCAAGCTGGACACGGATCAATGGATCAGCGCCGCCACAGCGGCGGATGCCAAATACGCCGTATTCACTGCTACCCACTTCAACGGGTTTTTGCAATGGCAAAGCGAAGCCTATCCCTACGGTCTGAAACAGACCAAGTGGAAAAACGGCAAGGGAGACATCTTCGGCGATTTTGTCGAATCGTGCCATAAGACCGGCATACGGCCCGGCGTGTACATCAGTACCCACCGAAACGGCTACTGGGACCTGTGGGACTACTACGTCGATCAGGGTAAGGGTCGGGGTACGCCGAGGCAGGAAGAATTCAACCGGGCAGCCGAAAAGATGGTGGAAGAATTATGCGCCAACTACGGCCCGCTAGTGGAGATCTGGTTCGATGCTGGCACTAAAATACCCCGAGAGGGCGGGCCGGACGTGATTCCTATTTTTGAAAAGTACCAGCCAGATTCTGTTTTCTACCATTCCTCCCAGCGATCCGACCACCGCTGGATCGGCAACGAGGAGGGCTACGCCGACTACCCCTGCTGGGCCACGATGCCCGGCGGAAAGTACTTGTCACATAACTCGCCCGAGTGGCGTAACATCCTGGGTACTGGCGACCCCGACGGTGAAATCTGGTCGCCGGGGATGGTCGATATCCCCTTCCGGGGCGCGCAGGGCATCCACAATTGGTTTTGGGCCCCGAATCAGGATCATGCCGTATTTTCAAAAGACGCTCTGGTGAATATGTACTACAAATCCGTGGGCCGCAACGCCAACCTCCTTATCGGCGAGGTGGTTACGCCCGAAGGGCTGGTACCTGATTCTGATATCGCCCGCCTGAAAGAATTCGGTGATGAAATCAGGGCGCGCTTCTCCAACCCCCTGGCCCGTACGTTCGGTAGCGGCCAATCTCTTGAACTCGACTTCGGGGAAGCCCGGCGCGTGAATCACGTGATTTTGCAGGAAGACATCAAGTATGGCGAGCGGGTGCGAAAGTACCGCCTGGAAGGCCTGGTAGAAGGGAATTGGAAGCCCATAGCTTCCGGTGAATCGGTGGGGCAAAAGCGAATCGAGCAATTTGATACGATCAGCTGTGAAGCCCTTCGTCTGCAGGTCGAACAAAGTACCTCCGAGCCATTGATCAGGGATTTTTCTGCGTACCTGGTTTGAAAGGCTAAGAAGTTGTTTGACCGGGCCACCGGGCGGGTGATCCTTCAGGCCAAAAATCACTCAATTTTACCAATAAAAGCAAACTCAAACAGCTTCTAAATGAAATCGCCGCCTGGCAGGGTACGGGGCATTCGACACAAGGAACTTTCAATGGCACTCTAGCCCACAGTAACTGAAAAGTAGGACAGTGCTCCGACTTCATAAAATGAAAGCGAAGCCAACTTGATCTTGACCAAATTATCCTCTATTTTTGCGGTCTTGAAAATGACCGCCCGAGCCAGCCGCTCGCTCCCAAGTCTCTAAATGTGATGGAGAATTGCCGGAAGGTCAGATGGAAAGAGAGCATATTCTATCATTCACTCATTCACAATTTACTCATTAATAACAAAATGGCAAACGTGACAAGCACCGGGAAGGTTACGCAGGTAATTGGCCCCGTCGTGGACGTATCGTTCGAAAATAGCGACCGCATTCCTTCGATTCTCGACGCAATGGAAGTCGTCAAGCCCAATGGGCAGAAAGTAATCCTGGAATGCCAGCAGCACCTGGGCGAGGACCGCGTGCGGACCATCGCGATGGACGGTACCGAGGGCTTGCAGCGTGGCATGGAGGTGAAGTCTTACGGTTCACCCATCATGATGCCGATTGGCGAAGCGATCAAAGGACGCCTTTTTAACGTGGTCGGTGATGCCATCGACGGCCTGGACGACGTCGATAAAACAGGTGGTATGTCGATCCACCGTCAGCCGCCTAAGTTTGAAGACCTGGCTACTTCTACCGAAATCCTATTCACCGGAATCAAGGTCATCGACCTGCTGGCACCCTATGTAAAGGGTGGTAAGATCGGTCTGTTCGGCGGTGCCGGAGTAGGCAAGACGGTTTTGATTCAGGAACTGATCAACAACATCGCCAAAGCATACGCCGGTCTTTCGGTGTTCGCGGGCGTAGGGGAGCGGACCCGCGAGGGCAACGACCTGATGCGCGAGATGATCGAAGCCGGGATTATCAAATACGGCGACGCGTTCAAGCACAGCATGGAAGAAGGCGGCTGGGACCTTAGCCAGGTAGATTATGAAGAACTGAAAGACTCGCAGGCTACTTTCGTGTTCGGTCAAATGAACGAGCCTCCCGGAGCCCGAGCCCGCGTGGCATTGTCCGGTCTGACGATCGCTGAGTACTTCCGCGATGGTGAAGGCGAAGGCGCCGGTCGCGATATCCTCTTCTTTATCGACAATATTTTCCGCTTTACCCAAGCAGGTTCCGAGGTATCGGCCCTCTTGGGACGGATGCCTTCGGCGGTAGGGTACCAGCCTACGCTGGCTACCGAGATGGGCGCGATGCAGGAGCGGATTACCTCCACCAAGCGTGGTTCTATTACCTCGGTACAGGCAGTGTACGTCCCCGCCGATGACTTGACCGACCCGGCTCCCGCCACGACTTTTGCCCACCTTGACGCCACGACGGTACTTAGCCGGAAGGTAGCCGAGAAAGGCATTTATCCCGCCGTGGATCCGCTTGACTCCAACTCCCGGATTCTGAACGCCGAAACGCTGGGTGACGCGCACTACGATTGTGCCCAGCGCGTCAAGAACGTACTACAGCGATACAAGGAACTGCAAGATATCATTGCGATTTTGGGTATGGAAGAGCTTTCCGACGAGGACAAGCTCGTCGTGTCGCGCGCCCGTCGCGTGGAGCGTTTCCTATCACAGCCGTTCTTCGTGGCCGAGCAGTTCACGGGCTTGAAAGGCGTGTTGGTCGACATCAACGATACGATCAAAGGCTTCAACCAAATCATGGACGGTGAGTACGATCACTTGCCCGAAATGGCGTTCAACCTGGTAGGAACGGTGGAAGACGCCGACGTGAAGGGTCAGAAGATGATGGCCGACGCCGCGAAGTAAATCGATGCTGGATTCTGGATTTTAGATTCTGGATCTTGAAGAACACCCTATTAATTTTTTAGAGATGAATCTTGAAATCATAACACCCGATAAGAAAGTATTCGCCGGGGAAGCCCGCGCCGTAACGTTTCCGGGTACCGAAGGGCAATTTCAGGTGCTCGACAACCACGCACCGCTCGTCAGCACGCTCGGCGTGGGCGATGTGGTGGTCGAAGGTGCCACCACGGGCCGTCAGGTATTCCGCGTCGATGGCGGGGTAGTGGAGGTACTCAGGAATAAAGTGCTGGTGCTGGCGGAAGCGATTATTTAATTGATGATTGACAATGGACCGCGCGGGCGGCACCGAGTGGACAATTGGGCTCTTGTGTCTGTGTTCATTGATTTTCTTGACATTCATAAATAATAGAAAAGGGCAAGGGGCATGATTGAATTCAATCACGCCCCTTGCCCTTTTTCGGTTTGTATTTAGAGTCATTTATCGAACTCGATATTTCGGTAAATGTCTTTCAGTTGGATGGGTTTTCCCTCGATTGTCAGCGCCTCCTCTGGCTTGCTGAAAGTTCGATTGAGCCAAGTATTGGGCCGGTCGGTTCGCTCGTAGGTTTCTACCGCCATCTTATCCTGGTTGACGAAAATAATTTGCTTTAGGCTTTCCAGATGCTTGTATTCGGGTAGTTTTTCGCCTCGATCGTATTTTGCCGTAGACTTCGACAGGATTTCGATTACAATGTGAGGATTGGTTATGATACAGTTCGATCCGGCCATGATTTGGAATTTTCCCTTTACGACCGTTACGTCCGGCAAGTAGTACCCACCTTCAAATCTGGGGATTTGAATCCCCGCGTTACTACCCAAGACAGAGTATTCATTTTTGTCAAAAAACAGATTGTAAAGAATCCCGCCCAGTGTCATAACCAGTAATTCATGCCAAGGCGTGGTCAGTCCCATTGTTATAATCTCGCTATTGTGGTACTCAATTTTAAATGGCATTTCTTCGGCCAGAGCGAAAAACTCCTCTTGCGAAGCCGGAAATCGGACGATCTCCTGGGTCTTCAAACCTTCAAGAATAGTATTTTTCAGATGGGTGGTCGTGAGCATGGCAAATCAGTTTTACCAAATATAAGAAAAAAGGACTAATCAACTCTTAGCCCGCTCGGCCTTACGCTCGGCGCGTTTTTCCTGGCGTTCTTCTTTTCGTTCTTCCCGGCGTTCCTTTCGCTGCTCGCGGCGGTCTTCGCGGTAGAGGTTCCAGGCGTCCTTGACACTGAGCGTGTTATCGAACGTATCGGTGAGAGCGCTTATGTAGCCGTTGCGCAGTACATTGATAATGATTGGCCAGATACTGGTACCGACGTTCTCCGCAGTACCCTCGAGGGGGATGCGGGTGGCGAACTGATCCTTGGTTTTGTTTTCCAGGAGCTTGCTGGCACCCTCGGCCAAAAGCTCTTTCACGAAACGCGTTACGGAGCGGTTATCGCCCTCGTTCCACTCGAATATCTTCATGTCGTGGGTCAGAGGTTTGAGGTACCCTTTGATGTTGCCGTCCTCCATTTTCATTTCACTCACCAGGTCCAGGGTACCTTGGTCAAAGTCGATCCCGGCGTACTGCATGGCAAGGGCATTGAGTTTGACGAGTTGCAGATTATTGAGCTTCATGTAATAACGAAAGTCGGGTGTTTCTTTCAGCAACTGCATGTGCGCGTCGAAGTCGAGCTTGCCACCGAAACCGGGCAGATCGCCGGAGGCCGTCACGGGCGAGGGTAGCTTGTTGGAATCGTCCACGACGTTGCGAATATTACCGATGTCGAGTTGGAAGTTTTTCATCGACAGGTCGGTAGCCGGTTGCGAGACTACGTTGGTAAGGTTGATGGTACCGTCCACGACCGAGAATTTGTTGATTTCGATCGGCAGCAGGTCTTTGATCGTTTGGGTCCAGTCATTCTCGGTACCGGTTTGGCTGGCCGGGTCTTCATCCCCGCCGCCATCGCTGAACGCAAAATTGATCTCTGGTTCGTAACACACTACTTCGGCCACCAGCTTGCCATTAAATATCGCCTTCCACTGCACCGAAAGGTCCATTTTAGGAATCATAATGAACGGCTCTTCAATTTTGCCGTTGACCTTACGGATGTTGAGGCTGTCGATTTGGTAGGCGCCCCGGTACAGCGCGATGTCCACATCGTCTACATGCCCGGTGTAGCCGTCGAGGTCGGCCAGCGTTTTGTTGACGTACTTCAACACGAAATAAGGCAGCAGCAGCCGCGCAATGATAAGCAGGACAATGACACCCAAGAGTATTTTTACCGACTTTTTCAAAATATGGGATGGGTTTTATGTAGAAAATGGAGCTCCCGTTTGTAGGAACTCCAAAGCTAAGTGTTTCAGTATAAAATCAATGCCAAAGTCGTGTAAGCCGTGAATGCGTGGGGGCCGTGGGGCGTTCGCTTGAGCTAGAAGGCTACGGAAGTAAAAGAACCGCCCCCACTCCTAAACGCCATCACGCCCCCACGTTTACAACACGACCACTTCACTAACGTTCTCCGTTTTTTCTTTCTTTTCTTCGGGATAAACAAATTTCATCGGATTCAACACCGTCTCGGGCAGCAGCGCGGCGGCTAGTACCTCATCTACCGTATCGACGTAGTGGAACGACAGTTCCTTGATGTACTCGGCGGGCACTTCGTCGACGTCCTTTTTGTTCTTGACGCACAAGATAATTTCCTTCACGCCCGCCCGACGCGCGGCCAGGATTTTCTCTTTCACACCACCCACAGGTAGTACCTTGCCGCGGAGCGTGATTTCGCCCGTCATGGCGACAAACGCCTTCACGCGACGCTGGGTGAAGATCGAAGCCATCGAGGTCAGCATCGTGACGCCCGCCGACGGGCCGTCCTTGGGCACCGCTCCGGCGGGTACGTGGACGTGCAGGTCGTAGTGATTGAACACGCGGTAGTCGATACCGAGCCGTTCGGCGTGGGCTTTGAGGTAGGAAAGGGCCGTAACGGCCGATTCTTTCATGACATCGCCCAGTTGCCCCGAGAGCGTCAGGGTACCTTTGCCGCGGCTAAGGCTGGTTTCGATGAACAGAATTTCACCGCCCACCGACGTCCAGGCCAAGCCCGTGACGACGCCCGCCAGGTCGTTGTCCTGGTAAAGGTCTTTGTCGAATACCTCGCCGCCCAGAAACTTCTCGATTTGGTCGGCTTTAATCGTTTTGGTGTACTCCTGCTCCATCGCGATGGATTTCGCCACCTTCCGCATGACGGTACCTACCTTTTGCTCCAGATTCCGCACGCCCGATTCGCGGGTGTAGCCTTCGATGATCTTCTGCAGCGCTTTGTCGTCCACACGTACGTTGGTCGATTTCAAGCCGTTTTCCTTCCGCTGCTTGGGTACGAGGTACTTCTTAGCGATTTGTAGTTTTTCCTCCATCGTGTAACCCGTCATTTCGATGATCTCCATTCGGTCGCGCAGGGCAGGGTGGATGGTATCGAGCGAATTGGCCGTGGCGATAAACAGTACCTTCGAAAGATCATATTCCACTTCGAGGTAATTGTCGGTAAATGACACATTCTGCTCCGGGTCAAGTACTTCCAGTAGCGCCGAAGCGGGATCGCCGCGGTAGTCGGAGCTCACTTTGTCAATTTCGTCCAGAATAAAGACCGGGTTGGACGAGCCCGCTCGCTTGATGAGCTGAATCAGCTTGCCGGGCATAGCGCCGATGTAGGTCTTGCGGTGACCGCGAATCTCGGCCTCGTCGTGAATACCGCCCAGCGCCATACGGATGTACTCGCGATTGAGCGCTTTGGCCACCGATTTGCCCAAGGAGGTTTTGCCCACGCCGGGAGGGCCGTACAGGCACAGGATCGGCGCTTTCATGTTGTTTTTGAGTTTCAAAACCGCCAGGTACTCGATGATGCGCTCCTTCACTTTTTCCAAACCAAAATGGTCGGAATCGAGGATTTTTTGCGCCCGCACGAGGTCGAAGTTATCCTTGGTGTATTCTTCCCAGGGCAAATCCACGAGCGTCTCGAGGTAGTTGAGCGTCATGGGGTACTCGGGGGCCATCGGATTCATGCGTTGCAACTTGTTCACCTCGCGGTCGAAGTGCTGCTGCACGGTTTTGGGCCAGGTTTTCTTCATGGCCTTCATCCGCAAGTCGTCCATCTCGCGCTCCGGGCTGTCGATGCCTAGCTCGTCGTTAAGTACCTTGATCTGCTGGCGCAGGAAGTAGTCGCGTTGCTGTTGGTCGATGTCGGAGCTGGCTTTGGATTGAATCTCGCGCTTCAATTCCAGCATCTCGATTTCCCGCATCATAAATTGCAGCAGCAGGTTGGCCTGCTTGTGCGCGTTGGTTTCTTCGAGCAGTTTCTGCTTGTCGGGTACCTCCACGTTGATGTTGGACGACAGGAAATGGATTAGAAACACCGGGCTCTCGATGTTGTCGAGCGCGATGCGGGCTTCTTGCGGAATCTCGGGATTAAGCCGCATGATGCGGTGCGCGCCATCGCGAAGCGAATTGAGTAACGCCTTGGATTCCTTACGCCTGGCATTGGGAAAATTGTCGTCGATGCCCTCGATCCGGGCGGTCATGTAGGGGTCTTCGCCGATAATTTCCATTATCCTGAACCGCTGACGCCCCTGCACGATGATCGTCACGTTGCCGTCGGGTAGCGTGATCATTTTCAGGATGTGCGCCACCGTACCGACTTTGTAGAGGTCTTCGGAACCGGGGTCTTCCTTTTGCGGCTTGGCCTGCGTCACCGCGCCCATAATCCGCTGGTTGATATCGGAATTGCGGTAGATTTTCTTCACCAGCCGAATGGCTTTCTGCCGCACTACCGTCACCGGAATGACCATACCGGGAAAAAGCACCGTATGCCGAATCGGTAGAATTGCCAGTTCATCGGGCAAATCCAGCGGCTCTTCCGGCCCGTCGGGCCCACCAATGGGTACAATTTCCAGGCTATCCAAATCAGAATCAGACACTAGCAGTCGGCTATAAATATCAGAATTTTCAAATTTCATGAGGGAGGGAGGGTAACTCATTCAAAATTATAAGGCTTGTACGCCTTTTCCTTTTTTAAATAAATACGTTTTGCGGTCGTCGTCCCACTTGGCGTTGACCATGTTGACCTGATCGTCGAAGGCTTCGAACAGTAGCTCGTTTTTCATCACCCAGCCTTCGGGTTTGCCGTCGAAGGGTACTTCGAGGTATAGCCAGGTCGCGTCGGCCTCCTCTTCCTTGCCGATGTATTTCACCGGTTGCAGCTTGCGCGCGGGGTCGGCGAGGGCGAAGCGTTTAAGTAAATACCGCTCCACGGCTGGATTGTTCTTATCGCCGTCTCTCAGTGTGAAGCGTTGATTGCCGTTGGCGAGCGAGAGCCCCTTTTCCAAATCATCCGTATACGCCCGAATACTCACTTCCAACATCTTTTGAGATGGCTCGAACCTAAGCCGCGTCACACTGACGTGGTATTCGTGCCATGAGCTCGCTGCCATGAGAAGTGTCAGCGCGAGGATCAAACCCGGAAGAAGAAGTAAGCTCTTTCTTTGTTTCAAATCTTATGAAAACAGGTTGTTAGGTATTAGGTTGTTGGGTATTAGGTTCTGGCCAGCTAAGCGACGATCGGTCGTTGGTGCACCTGCTAAAATGATTCGATTGAGATCGAAAGGCCTAAGAACCTAACAACCTAATACCTAATAACCTAAAAAATAGCTTTCCACACATCATTGAATATGGCGAACGCCATCAAACCCAGTAGCATGACCATGCCGACTTTCTGGGCATTTTCGAGAAAAGCATCCGAAGGCTTGCGGCCCGAAATCATTTCGTAGAGCAGAATGACCGCGTGGCCGCCGTCCAAGGCTGGAATCGGCAGGGCATTCATAAAGGCCAGGATCATCGACAGCAGGCCCGTCAGGAACCAGAACCGGCCCCAATCCCACACGCCGCCGAACATACGGGCGATGCCAATCGGGCCGCTCAGCGCTTTGGAGGCCGAAACTTCACCCCGGAATATCTTGCCAAAGCCCTTGATGTTATTATAAACCACGCCGAAGGCATCTTTGGTACCTACCGCCACGGCCTCGGGGAACGTGTACTCTACGGTCGTAAAATTCAGCGCACTCTTGGCCTGGAAACCGATCTTGCCATCTTCGGTGACGGTCACGGGCATCGTGATATCCCGGCCATCGCGCGCTACGGTCAGCGTGACGTCCTTCCCTTTAGCGTTGGCGAGGGCTTCCGAGAATTGGTAGTAGAACTGGGTGGGGGTACCATTGACCGCCGTGATGTTGTCCCCGGCTTTCAAACCCGCTTTTTCGGCGGGGTAATCAGGCTCGATGGCCGCCACCGTGAAGGGGTAGGCGGGCTGGATGAAGTTGCCTTTCTCGTTGGGATCGGAGAGTTTTTCGATGAAGTTGTTGGGAATGTCGATCTCCACCCGCTCGCCGTTGCGGTCGACGGTGTAGCTGCTGTTGCTCCCCATAAACACATCGTTGCTGAGTACCTCGTCGAAGTTCTGGAAGTCGTGGCCGTTGACGGCGACGATCTTATCACCCGTTTGCAGGCCAATTTCCCTGGCCAACTCACCCGCCACAATGCCGTAGCGGTTGCCTTCTTCTTTGGACAGGAACGAATCGCCGTTTTTGTAAGCAATCGCCACGAAAATGATGATGCCCACCGCGACGTTGACGATGATGCCGCCCAGCATCACGACGAGCCGCTGCCAGGCGGGCTTAGCCCGAAATTCCCAGGGCTCCGGCTCCTTATCCAAGTCTTTGGTATCGAGCGATTCGTCGATCATGCCCGTGATCTTGACAAAACCACCCAACGGAATGGCCCCGATGCCGTACTCGGTTTCGCCGCGCTGAATGCTCCATACTTTGGGCGGAAAGCCGATGAAGTACTTCTCGACCCGCATCCCGAACATCTTAGCCGTGAGCAGGTGCCCCAACTCGTGCAGACCTACCAAAATGGACAAACCCAGGATGAGTTGTCCGGCCATGATGAGTATTTCCAGGTATTGATCCATGTAAGGATTTTGGGGTATAATTTCAAATAAAAATAACGCCTAACTCAAATCAGTTCGGCGCATGTACGAAATAAACCGCAAAGATACAGAAAAGGTGTCGCCTGCCGGACATCAATTTTATTTTGGTCCGCTGGGCGGCGTGAGGGTTACCCGACGCCCGGCTTCAACGCTGGTGTGGAGAAATGATTGTAGCGTTTAGAGCCGTAGGGCAAGAGTGTAAGAAAGTTATTGCAGAAGCGGCCATGGGCGCTTCTTCTGAAACACAAAAAAGACCAGAGGCAAGGCCTCCGGTCTTTCGGTAATCTGACACCAATTTAAAGGTCGTTGTGGATTACATTACTTAGCGGCATCATAATCCGTATTCTGCGGATCGAAGTTGGCCCAGCCAGCCGTCCAGTCGGTGGTGTTGAAAGCACCGATGTAAGGCGCGGGCTCAAATCCGGCAGGTAGTGTCACGCCACCCATCAGCAGGGGCGAGCCAGCCTTGGGGATTGCGTTTGGACGAGCAGTCAGGCTGTTGAAGTTCGTATCCATCATCAGGTCAGCTACGTTGGCATACACCTTGTTTTTGTTAGTAGCGGCGTTAAAGATCGTTTCGTCTACCCCGTCGAACATTTTCGTAGCCCCTTGGAGCGCAATTCCCTGCAACACCAGCTTACCATTTTTGTAGTTGTCAACGGATGCATTTTGGATCAGCACACCCACCTTATAAGGTGCGGCAAATACGCTGTTGTAAATTTTCAATTCAGAACTGCGACGAAGACGCATCGCGGCATTGTACTTCGAATCCAGGGCACCGGCAGCAATCGTTGCGGTGATGTTGGCAAAGCGAGCAGCTGTCTTGGGAAGGGCTTCCGAGCCACCTGAATCGTTATCCGACTCGAACACATTGGAATCACCAGCTTGATCGGCCACGGCGGGGTCACGGATCACCAAGCCGTACTGAACCGTGCCGCTGTACCCGTTGTCGGTGTCGAAGTCGTCGTCGAGGCCACGGTAAGCGATGAGGTGCTTGGCATTGACCGTTCCACCGAACCACTCGAAAGAGTCATCGCCGCTGTACGAAACCTGCACGTAGTCGATCGTGGTACCTGACCCTACACCACCAAGCGTAAGGCCGTTGATCTCGCGGTCGGTCTCGAAGGCAATGCCCGCGAACTCGATGCGGACGTACTTCAAAGAACCTGAGTTGTCGGCGGCGTCAGTACCGCCAAATTCCGTTACATTCTCGCCTTCTACCACGGCGGGAGTCTTGTTGACGGGTGCTTTACCCAAAATCACCAAGCCGCCCCAGTCCCCAGCTGCCCGTGAGCCTTTGGCTTGGTTAGAGGTGAACACAATCGGCTGCTGGGCCGTACCGTTAGCAATGATCTTGCCGCCGCGCCTCACAATAAGCGACCCCTTGGTAGAGCGCTCTCCTTTGATGATCGTGCCGGGCTGAATAGTCAGCGTGGCCCCATCGCCCACGTACACAAATCCCGAAAGAACGTACTGTTTGTCGGCGGTCCAGGTGGTATTGGTACTGATGACTCCCGAGATTGTCTCGGGACCCGTCGGTGCGGGAGGTGGGGTAGGACCTGGTGCCGGATCGTTGTCACAAGCCGCAACACCTGCGACTAATGCAGCGAAAATAAACGCTCTAAAATAATTCGTTACCTTTTTCATACTTCCTTTTGATTAAGATTTGATTTTTAATTGTTTGATTGTGAAAGTGTGTAATCGTCTGGTATTACAATTATTAGGGTGTTGATGCTGTCTCTGTTCGCTTGCGCTTTCCTTTTGGTTTGGATTAGAACTTATAGCTCAGTCCTACGGTGGAGTACGTTCCCGGACGGTAGGACTGATAAGTTTCATCGATCGAGTCGATTTTCTGATCGAGGTTGCTGTCCTGGATCAGACGAAAACGCTGGTTGAGCAAATCCTGGATGCCAATTTTTACCTGCCAGTGCTCGCCAATCGCTTTGATAAGGTTCAGGTCGATGACGTTACGCGGCATCTCGTATACGGTGGGCTGCAACTCTTTGTCGCCCACCAGGAAAATCCGGGTGCCGACCACGTTGTAGAGGACATTGACCTGCCAACCGCTATTGACATCGTTGTAGTATATCCCTGTGTTGACCAGGTAAGGCGACTGCCCCTGTAATTGACGGTTATTTTCCTGACCGATGAACCCAGTCGTGACGCGGCTCTGAATCAGGGAAGCGTTCAGCAGTAGGGTGAGATTATCGACAAAACCGGAGGCGGTCAAATCTTTCAATGACTTCCGGATTTCCAACTCGGCCCCGATGGCATAGGCTTTTTCGGCATTGTCGACTGTGAAGGAAACGCCCGACCCTGCAAAGCGCACTTTGGCTTCGATGGGATTCAAGAAGTTTTTGTAAAAACCGGCAATTGAGATCAACTCCCCGTCCGACGGATAAAACTCATAGCGGAAGTCGGCATTGTGAATCGTCGGCGTTTTCAGGTTAGGATTACCCACACGGGAAACGTCGAACGCAAAATCATAATAATTGAAGGGAGCCAGCTCGCGGAACTCGGGACGGTTGATCGTGATGCCGTACGCCAGCCTGAACAGTGACTTGTCGGTAAGGTTATAGGTCAGGTTGAGCGAAGGCAGCGGCCGGAGGATCGGGTTATCCACATCAACGTCCTGACCCGACCCGCGCAGGCGACTTTGCAGTTGCTGGCGGCTGAACTCGCCCCGCAATCCTACCGAAGCGCTGAACTTAGGCGTAACCGGGTAATGGGCCCCTATGTAGGCCGCTCCCAAGAGCATTTGGGCGTCGTATCGGTCGTCGAAGTTGGTGCGCTCCCCGTAAAAAAGCTTATCGGGGCCAATACTGTTGCTGCTGAACAATTGTTCGAAGGGCTGGTTGGTGACTTCCTGCGCTACGCCGCCAGGATTAGCAAGGTTGAACCAACGTGCCTGGAACGAACGGTCTTTGTATTCGCCGTAAGCACCCGCCCGCAACTTGATATCCATCTTGTCATTGTCGGCGTAGCCTTTGCGCCGTACACGATGCTCCCAGTCGGCCCGAAGCGACGAAGTATATTCGTTAAGCGTCGAGTAGAAGCGCGCGCCACGCGTCAGACTGGCGTTGCTTCCGGGCACGATCTCGACCGTAAAGGGGTCGTTGGTGCCCCGGTCGCGACTCGAGATGAAACGGCGGAAGTCCGGCTCTTCGCGAAGGGTGTAGCCAAAGGCCCCCGTCCACTTAACTGTTGTAGCGTCCGAAAGGTCGTGGGTACCACTCAGCTGTCCCGTGTAGATACTCTTGGACTCGTAGCGGAAGGCGAAGTTCTCTACGTCTCGGCCGTTATCGGTATTGAAACCCTGCCGGAAGGTGGTTTCCTTGCTGGAGAGTTGGTTGAACAAGTTTCTAAATTCGATTTTATTATTGGGGTTCAAAATCAGTCCCCAGTTCGACATGATACCCAATCGGACGTTGTTGGCGTAAACATCGTCGCTGTATGAACTCAGAATCTCCGACCGTTGCTGCGATGGATTGAACGACAAGTACCGGTTCTGATCGCGCCTGAGTACCTGGTTAGCGTTGGTATAGCTGACATTATTGAAGGTAGTCAGTGTCTTGTCGCCCACATACATCTTGCGGTTGTAGCCTACCGAAAGCCTGAGATCAGGATTCACGTTGGCGGTCCCCACATTGTAGAAGTCCGGCAGGTTGCGAAAGGCTTGGAAGGTGGCAGCAGAGGGTCGATTTTCGGCGAGTAAGGCGCTAGTCGTGGGAAAAGAGGAGGGCAAGCGGCGTGCTCCCGCTCCGAGGCCGAGCATATCGCCGCCGTAGCCCTTGTCGCTCAATACATTCTGAAAAGTAGTTCCGGCGCGGTAGCTCGTAGAAAAGCCGACGGTCAGACCGTTCTCGTCGGGGACGGTCTTGGTGTATATCTTGATGATACCCCCCGCGAATTCGCCGGGTAGCTCAGGCGCGCCCGACTTGTAGATCACCATCCGGTCGATGGCCGAGCTGGGGATGAGGTCGAAGGAAAAAGATTTCACGTCGACCTCGGTGGAGGGCGTGATGGCGTCGTTGAGCATCACGGTGTTGTAGCGCTCGTTGAGACCGCGGATGATGACGAAGCGGTCGTCCTGAATGGACACGCCCGGTACCCGGCGGATGACCTGCGAGGCGTCGCGGTCCTGTGATTTCTGAATTTGCTGGGCCGAGATGCCGACCGCCACCTGCTCGGCCTGCCGGATTTCGGTGATGACCGACACGTCGGTAAACGTAGCGCGCTGGCCCACGATCTTGACTTCGTTCAGCGTAGCGACGTCTTCTTCTAAGGTACTATTGATTAGAATCGCCTGGTTGGGATATACCGTCACCTCCACTTCCTTGGGCTTGTATGAAACGTAACTGATGACGACCGTGTGCTTGCCGGTAGGGACACTGGTGAGTTCGAAATTGCCTTCGATGTCGGTGGAAGTACCTACGGGTGGAGTGGTGCCTTTGAGTACTACGCTGCCGCCGATAATGGCTTCTTTGCTGGTGGCGTCGAGGATGGTACCTTTAATGGTACCTGTCTGAGCGGTGGCCCAGGATGTTATCCCAACCAGAAGGAGGGAAAGTAACGTGATTTTTTTCATTTGAGGTGTCAGTGTATTTTTGTTTTCGACGCAAAAGTACGCTGCCCATGTTACCCCAATGTTAAGCCAACATTACGGCTTAATTATATCCTGAAGCTAAACAAGATTTGTATTTTTTAAAGTAAAAAGTAGAAATATTCGACTAATAATATGATTTTTACAAGAGCTGCTCGTGTTCAAACATGAGTTGGAAGTCGGGTGCTATTCCACGATTCCGTTGCCCTTCCGGACGAAGGGTTTCTCCACATCGTACAAAAATCCATTGACCACCGCGTAACGTACTTTGCCGTCCTTTTTGAGCAGAAAAGTAGCAGTATCGCCCAGGTCGGGCGCGCGGGTCGATACCTGGGCATTGCGCAGAATATGGAAAGGTTGCACCGTGAAGTACACACCCAGACCCCTGCTGGTGGTACCCGGTGCGAGCGAGAGGTACAGGTACCCTTGCTTCCATAATGCTACGGGGTCGAGCTTAGCGGCTTCGCTGATATTTTTCAAAGACGTGGGGTACACCTTGCCGCGTTCCAGGGTATAGTCCTCAGCGTCGATCTCCTCGGAACCGTAGTGCGTCGACAGGTCGCCGTATTCCTCGATCTTACTCTGGTTGAAGTACTTGGTGGCATCCGCGTAGTTGATCTCGTTGCGGTTGATACCGAAATCGGTTCGATAGCTCTTGCCGCTTGCTTTTACCGTAGCGTTGCGTACCAGCAGATCGAACACGTAGCGCTCATTCTCGGGGATTTTGTAATAGTCGTCGCGGTTTTCGGCGGCCAGCGAGCCGTCGGCCACCGCCGCCAGGCCCGACAGGATCGCCACGAAATTGAGCTGCCGGATGTACTGCTTCTCCGGGTCACCAACGTACCCGCCCGACTCGATCAAAATCAGCGTGGTACCCCACTTCTGCACATTGTCGCCGAAGGCCCGCGGCTCGTGCTCGTCGCTGTAGCGGCCCACCTGACCGGGGATGAATGTTTGCAAGAGCCGGTTCATGCGCACGATCATTTTCATGGATTTCTCGCGCACCGGGTTGATGTTGCGATCGTAGTCGTAGGCCGTCGCCAGAAACGAAATCGTGGCAACCTTGGGGCTCCGTCCCGCCGAGTAGCGTGGACTTTGGTCGTGCATGTTGAAGCCGAATTCGGGTTTGAGGGTCTGTTGTAGCTCTTTCAGGATGCGGCCTTCCGGCGTTTGGAGATAGAGCGCGTCGCGGTTCATGTCGATACCTTGGGCGGTGCGGCGCTGGTAGCGTTCGGCTCCGTCGGGGTTGAGCATCGGCACGATGTAGAGCGTCAGGCTGTCGAGGAGTTGGGTACGCAGGCCGTCGAATTCGTCGTTTTTGACGGTCAGGAAATTCAGGATGTCCAGCACCGCCATGGTGGCCGTGGGCTCGTCGCCATGCATCTGTGTCCATAGCAACGCCGTATGCGGACCTTTGCCCACCTTCACCATATTGATGTCGCGTCCCTCGAAGGATTCCCCCACTTTTTTTATCTCAAACAGCGGATTCGCGCGGTGCTTGTCCAGCAGTAACTGCACGTCTTTGTGCTTAAAGCGGCGCTGGGTCAAAGCTGCCTCGCGGTATGTGGCGTGGGCGGCGTGGAGCTTTTGGGCAAGGGGAATGGGCTGGGCCGGGAGCATAAGGGGGATAAAAATGGCAATAAGGAAAAGTGTTTTCATAGGGCGATCGGCATTTGGCAGTCGGCCTTTTGAATCGCCGGAAAGCCCTGCTGAAATTTTTTTCAAAAGTAGCAAGTACATTTTATAAATGAATCGTAAAGGCTTTTCCTACCTTTATGCAGATTTGAAATCGGATTCGATATCTGCATAAATTGTCTCTGAACTTATAGAATAAGAAGAGGTTTTCTTTAACTAATGGCCGGAAGGCTCCGGACTGACCAAATAATTTTTAGCTATAAAACCAATCATGACCCCCACTTCCAAACCCCAATCCACGGTGTTCCTCATTTTCGGCGGCACCGGCGACCTCAACGCCCGCAAAATCACCCCGGCGCTCTATAATTTATACCTGGAAGACCGCCTGCCCGAGCGATTCGCTATCTTAGGCTCAGGCCGCACCGACCTCACCGACGCGGAGTTCAGGGAGAACATGCTTGAGGGCGTGAACAAGTTTTCCCGGAGGGGCAAGGCTGAAAAATCGGCCTGGAAAGGGTTCTCTGAGCGCATCTTTTATAGGGGAGCTGATGTTAGAGACGCTGGTGCTTACGATCAGTTTGCAGACCGCATCGCGGAGTTTCAGGAGACATGGGGCGAAACGCCTTCGGTAATACATTACCTGGCGGTGGCCCCCGGCTTTTTCCCGGTCATTGCTCAGAACGTCGCCAAGAGCAAGCTGGCCGACTTCCTGCCCACGACCCGCATTGTAGTCGAGAAGCCCTTCGGTCATGACCTGGAAAGCGCCAGAGAATTGAACACGTTGCTGCAATCTATCTTCGACGAGTCCCGGATCTACCGCATCGACCACTACCTCGGCAAAGAGACGGTGCAGAATATCCTGGCGTTCCGCTTTGCCAACGCGCTCTTCGAACCTACCTGGAATCGCAACTACATCGACAACGTGCAGATCTCGGTCTCCGAAAATCTGGGCATGGAAGGACGCGGAGGCTACTACGATACCGCCGGGGCGCTCCGCGACATGATGCAAAACCACCTGTTTCAGCTCCTGTGCCTGGTCGCGATGGAGCCGCCGGTTTCCTACGAGGCCGACGAAGTACGCAACCGCCGCGTCGACGTCGTGAACGCATTGCGCAAAATCGGCCCCGACGAAGTGAGCGATTACGCCGTGCGCGGCCAATACGGGGCCGGGCACATTGAGGGCAAGGAAGTAGTCGGCTACCGCCAAGAGAAGGCAGTGCCGGAAGATTCGTCACAGAATACCTACGTCGCCATGAAATTGTTTGTCGACAACTGGCGGTGGCGGGGCGTGCCATTTTATCTACGGACGGGCAAGCGCATGCCGGAAAAGAAATCCGTCATCACGATTCAGTTCAAGCCGGTGCCTCACCAGTCGTTTCCCAAGCAGGCAGCTGCCAACTGGCAGAATAACCGCCTGATCATCGAGATTTACCCGTGCGTCGGGATTCGGATCGAATTTCAAGCCAAGCGGCCTGGTCCCGAAATGCTGCTGTCGCCCGTCGACATGCAGTTCAACTACGACGAATTCGAAGGCGTAGAGACGCCCGAGGCTTACGAAACGCTGCTGCTGGACATCATGGAAGGTGACTCGACGCTCTTCATGCGGGCCGACCAGGTGGAAGCCGCCTGGCGGGAGCTCATGCCAATCATCGACGCCTGGGACAACATCCCGGCGGGTAACTTCCCCAACTACGAAGCGGGTACTTGGGGACCCCCGGAAGCCGACGCGCTCATCGCCAAAAGCGGACACAGTTGGGTGAATGCGCGGGTCGAAAGCTGAGTTAGAAATTAGCTTTTAGCCGTTAGTTTTCTTTTACTAACGATCGCTAGATATTTGTCCTTGATAAGTCGAGCGTATCATTTAACAACCTAGAATATGGTAGGCTAACGGCCAATAAGCTAACAACTGATAGCTTCCTACTCAAACTGAAAGGCAAAGTACGTACACGCTATTTTCCCGGTATTACGAATCGCGTGGGGCACATCCGATTGCAGGAAAATAACGTCACCCACGCGGGCGGGCTTCCAGGTACCGTCGATGCTTTCCTCGGCTTGTCCTTCGATCAGGAGCAGGATTTCGGCGGCTTTGTGCGTATGCGGCGGGTGGCTCATCAGCCCTTCGTTCAGCGTCGTGATGTGCATCTCGAAGCGCTCGGCCTGGTTCGTAGCGGTGTCGAATACGTTGCGCCGCCCGCCTTTGGCATTGGGCTGGTATGCCAGATCCCGCCAGTGCCGCACGAAGGAGCCAGTCGTTTTGTCGCGAACGGTAGTAGAATCCCTTGCTTGGTACGCCATCACGTAGTAGGTTACAGGCTGGTCGCTTTGGTTACCGATAACCCGCATATCGCCGGGCACGAGTATCGCGACGCTGCCGGGCTCCAGCATTTCGTGGGCGTCGTTTATAGTCAAGTCAAGTGTACCTTCTCTCACAATAATCAGCCGCTCTTTGCCCTGAGTGACGGGTACCGAGTGTGTTGCGCCATTTTGTAAGATATGTACCGATACGGTCAAATGGGAGAAAGCCGGGGTGCCCCCTTCCAGCAGCACTTCTAGCAAAGAGATAGTGTCGGTCGGTTCGTCCCAGCGGTACACGTCAGCCGTGATCGGAGCGAGTTTTTGGGCGGAAGTGCTATTCATACAAAACAAGAGAGAGCCGACGAAGGCGAGGAAGCGTAGCATGGCGGCGATGGTTACTGACTTATGAATTCATAAAAGCGAAGGCCGCTTTTCTTTTACTTTTCGAGCAAAATCGAAGAGGGAAGGTAAAAGGGATTTACAAACGAGATTTCGTATGTTTAGGATCTGGTATTTCTCAAAAATACATTCCTAATCTTGAAAAATCTGCTGATAATCTGCCTGCTAAGTACATGGAGCGCTCCTTCCGTACTAGGCCAAAACGCGAAAGGTACCACCAAGTCCAATCAAGCCATCCGCGACTTGGTCGCGACCTACGCCCAGGCGCGCGAAAGTCAGGATTCGCTGCTACTCCGGCGAATTCTGACGGCCGACATCGATCAACTCGTCTCGACGGGCGAATGGCGCGCGGGCCTCGAGCAGGCCATGGCGGGCATGGCGCGCAGCACCGGCAGCAATCCCGGTACCCGAACCCTGGATGTGGAACGATTGCGCTACCTCACGCCCCAAAGCGCCATCGCCGACGCGCGCTACGTTCTCAACAACGCCGACGGTACCCGCCGCGAAATGTGGAGCACGTTCGTGGTGGTGAAGGTGAAAGGGAAATGGAGAATCAGCGCGATTCGAAACATGCTGCCGACGAAGTAGTTTGGCGGGCGGGTACCCAAAATATGCCTGACGTATCACGCATATTTTGGGGCGCGTTGTATGTGGTGATGGCCTACGGAACAGCAATCTTCATAACAAAGGGGCCTCTCTTACCTTTGTTTTTTAGAGTGGTTCCCGCCAGCGTAACTGGACTATCGAAATGGCCCAAAATATACAAATGGTCATTCTTTGATATAGAGATGCCTCTGATACCCTCGTTTCCCTGTCCTCCCTCTTGCCGAATTTTTAACAAGCTACCGTCATTGGCAAACTTCACTATTACGAAATCCGATTCACCCCGCGAATCGAAAAATTGATATGAGTTTATTCCTGACACTTTCAATTGATTTTCAGGGCGAAAATCGGTGAGGGCGAAGATATTTCCCTCTTGGTCAGCACACATATTTTCCTGATACGGGCCGGTGGCGATCGTACTCATGGCCCACTGTACCACCCCGTCGGCGCTCAGCCTTGCGATGATAGACCCGAAGACTTCATCCGAACGGATCAAGCTATCGCCGAAAGTAGGTCGGCTGCCTTTCATGTACCCGGAGCCCGATACGAATACCTGTCCTTGGTTATCCACGACGACGCTGGATAAACTATTCCGCCGATTTCCGCCCATCCGCTGTCCCCAGATGAATTCGCCCGTTGGCGAGCATTTCAAAATGAAACCGTTACTACTATGCAAATCCTCACTCTCGGGGGCCATCAACTCCACTTTGCCAAAGCGGGCGAATTTGTGAAATTTGCCCAGCATCAACGCATTGCCCTCACTGTCCACCGCCACACTCTGACCCCAATCGTGACCCACGCCCCCACCGCTACGCACCCATTTCAGGGTTCCCTCCGAAGTGTACAATGCAATGAAGGCGTCTTCGGGACCACTCGCCACTAGCGTGCTGCCGTCAAAAGAGACAGAATCGGCAAAATTTCCGGTCAGGTAAACGTCACCATCTTTATTTACCGCTACACTCGATCCGCCATCCGATCCTTTCCCGCCGATCTGACGAATCCATTGCAGAGTACCGTCCGTATCGTATTTGGCGAAGAAAATATCAGCAGTCCCCTCCGATTCCAGGACCTCTCCCTCAAACTGAACCCTGCCGTGTAAGTATCCCGTCATGTACACACTGCCGTCTGCGTCGGTGCAGATACTCATAGTATAATCAGACTCGGGTCCTCCGGCGGTTTTTACCCACAGTAATCTACCTTCCGGGCTGTATTTAGCGAGGAATAAGTCAGACTGGCCTTTTGAGATAAGCGTATGTCTTGAGAATTGGGCGGTACCCTTATAGGTTCCCGCTACATATATGTTTTCTTGCCCATCGATGGTAATATTATTTGCCCGAATTTCGCCCCTATCGCCTACCTTCCAGGCCAGACTATCGGAAAGAACCGGAAAATCAGCAGCGCAGAAACGGTGCTGTCCATTCACCAGAGCCGCAGCATATTGCATACTCCCGAACTGTTCGTAAAAGGCGAACTGTACGCTTATCAGGTATAATAGGGAGACCAGCAGTTTCATATCATAGTGCAAGATAGATTGCGCGTACCGATTACAAATCAGGCAAGTTCCTGCAAAAGGTCGTCAAGGTCAAGAGACTCCGTAAACATTTCCAGAGAACCGTCCGCCTTTGTTGGCCAGAGGTGCCGGGGTCTGTCCCAATACAGCTCTAGGCCATTACCGTCGGGGTCGTTGAGGTACAAGGCCTCCGATACGCCGTGATCGCTTGCACCCGTGAGTGGATAATCGGCTCTCCGCAGACGGTCAAATATTTGGGCCAAGTCTTTTCTGGTAGGGTACAAAATGGCCGTGTGGAATAACCCGACTCCCTTCACGGATGCCGGTGGCGCGCCTTTGCTGTACCAGGTATTCAAGCCGATATGGTGATGTTATCCACCCGCCGAGATAAAGGCCGCCTGATTGCCGTACTTCGTGGTCACCTCAAAACCCAACAAATCACAGTAGAATGCCAGGGCGCGGGGTAGGTCGGCTACCTTCAAGTGAATATGCCCGATTCGGGTTTGGGTGGGGATGGTGTAGTTTTCGTTCATTGTTGATTGGCGGTGGTTGTAAACACTCGTTTTCGATTGTTGCCTCGTTCAGCTCCAATACGGAAAATTTTTCTTCGTAAAAATCGCCTTCGGAATCATCGCGTGGACGCCCAATGTTTTGTCTACCACCTGGCTTACCTCAAAGTCAACGCCCGTGCTGGCAATCGACAGCGCCTGATTGAAAGTGAAGCCCATTTCTTCGCTGATAAATTTAACCGCCTCAGCCAGCGCATTTTTCATGGCCTGATCCAGGTCGGGGTCCAGCCCGATGGCGATAAAGTGCGTGGGCGTCTCGGCGCGCACCTGCTCGAGCGGCTTGTTTTTGTGCACGATGAACTTACCGATCAGCGACAGCGAGGCTTCGATCGCCACGCCGCTCACTTCCCCATTTCCCTGCGCCGCGTGGCAGTCGCCGACGGTGAAAAGCCCGCCCGGCACCGATACGGGCAAGTACAGCGTGGCCCCTTTCACCAGATGCTTGATGTCGAGATTACCCCCGAAAAAATCCGGCGGAATCGAACTCACGCGCCCCGTTTCGGCGGGCGGCGACAGCGCCATTACGCCCATAAAAGGCCGCAACGGGATTTCGACGCCCTCCATGAATGAGCCCGTGTTTTTCTTCTTATCGTAGCGGTACACGAACGACTCGCGTTCCTTGACCGCATCGGGAATGCCACCGCCACCGGGCCACACGCTATTGACGCCGTAGGTACTGCGGATGGGCAGGTCCATAATGCGAATCTCCAGACTATCGCCGGGCTCGGCCCCCTCGATGTACACGGGGCCCGTCAGCATGTGGCCGCGAATACCCGAGGGTTCGGGCTTCACGTTTTGCATGATGGCGATGACTTCCCGCGCGTGCTGGTCAAGGGGTAGGTTATTTTTGGTAAAAAACGATTCGGGATCTTGCTGGCTGATGCCCGAGGTACTCACCGTATGGATTTCGACCACGTCTCCATCCCTGACCCGCGCCACGGGCGGCACATCGGCCCCGAAGTACCCCCACACCATATTTTCCGGCACCGAGCGAATCACGTGGTTGGGTTTAGGGGGCAATGCTGAGGGTAATTGCGCCGGAGTTTTGACCAAGCCAGCGGCTTTGGCTACGCTACTAGCCGCCAAAGCGGTAAGGCCACCCGTAATCGATTTCGTCAAGAACTGGCGGCGGGATTTCTGGAGTTGATTGTTTTGGTTAAAGCGCGTCATAGGCGTGGCTCGGGTGGATGGTACGGAGCGAGAAATTTTCCTGACAAGATAAGCACAGAAGTTCGAACCTCAGAAAGGAAGCTTCCGATGTGGGGTTTTGTCAGTTGTGAGCGAAGCTCCAACCGATCTGGTTTACGTGAAACTGTATTTTGCAAAAGCCAGAAATGTGTTATTTTTGTTTTTTGCAAAATGCAGTTTTGAAACAAAGCATGAGTGCAAGTCACGTATGGAACCCCTTTTCACAAAGTATTTTCCTAAACTCCAACGCACAAAAACCGGTTTTGTACGCGAGAAAATCCACGAAATCGACTGGCAAACCAATCGCTTGATCGGCATCAAAGGCGCGCGGGGTGTTGGCAAGACGACCCTGCTGCTGCAATACCTGAAGCTGAACCCCGTCCCAACGGGTCAGGCGCTGTACGTCAGCCTGGACGATCTATATTTCAGTGCGCACCGCCTCTACGATGTGGGTACCGAGTTTGCACGAAAAGGCGGGCAGTTGCTCATGCTCGACGAAGTACACCGCTACGGCAACTGGTCGCAGGAAATCAAAAACTTGTACGATGATCACCCGGATTTACGAATCGTTTTTACGGGTTCGTCCATCATGCACCTCGAGCGCAGCAAGGGGGACCTCAGTCGCCGGGCGGTCATGTACACGCTGTACGGACTTTCTTTCCGGGAGTTTCTGCAAATTCAAGGCATCGCTTCCTGGACCAAAGTACCCCTTGACGACCTTCTGACCCGCCACACGGAACTCGCGACCGAACTCACCGTTGAAGTAAAGCCCCTGGCGCATTTAGGCAATTACTGGAAGTATGGTTACTATCCTTATTTTTTGGAAAATACGGAGGTTTATTCTCAAAAATTGACCGAAACGATTCGGCTGAGTTTGGAATTGGACCTCCCGGCTGTTTACGGCGTCAGCTATGCTACAGTGGACAAGATCAAGCAATTGCTGGTGGTGCTGGCAGAAAGCGTTCCTTTCAAGCCCAACGTCAGTAAGCTCAGCGAACTGCTACAGGCCACGCGCGGTTCGGTGGTGGAATACCTCCACTACCTCGAAGAACTGGGCATCCTGAACCTTTTGCACCGCGACAGCTTCGGCATCACCCGTCTCCAAAAGCCCGACAAAGTATATCTCAGCCACCCTAATCTGCAGTACGCCCTTCACCTGAGCCAGCCGGACAAAGGTACTTTGCGCGAAAGTTTTCTGCTAAGCCAGGCCCTGCCCCACCATCAGGTCGAGTACACCGACCAGGGCGATTTCCGTCTTGACCGCCGCATCACCCTCGAAGTGGGTGGCGCGAACAAAAGCCGCCGCCAAATCGCCGGCATCGACGACGCTTACGTGGCGGCTGATGGTATTGAAATTGGCTACGGGCAAAAAGTGCCGCTGTGGATGTTTGGGTTGCTGTATTGAAGTGGCGGCAAATCGCGGCCTTGCATTACGCTAGGCCACCAGTTGCAAACTGGCGGGAGCGGGGGGAGATTCGGGATAGTCCTCACCGTACGCCATTCCGCTCGGCGGAGGTGTGCGGCTGTTAGGACTATTTTGGCATTCGGGCGATGGCTTCAAGTTTTTCAATTGAGACAACCGCTTCTGAAATCAATGCTTGCTTGTCTTTATTGAAAATGCTTAGATCTGTTATACGGATGGCTGTTCCTGCCATACATACCATCAGCATATTAGTACTTCCGGCACCTATTTCGTTGAAATCAACATCAGTAGCAATTACAGCGTTACCGCCCGCACGCAGACATTGAATTCTGATGTCAATTTTGCAGAAATTAGTAGCATCCAGAATTTTTTTTATTAGACGCATTAGAACCTGATCCCATCAAATCATTGAAAGACCTGGATAGTTCGGTCATGAATCCGGTACCTGATGTAGTTTGAGTAGTAACCATCCCAAGTATATCATATTCCCATTTAGCAGGTGCCTGACTTGTCATCAAGGGAATATTTTGAATTATTTGTTGAAGTCTTAGTTCGATTTCAGCCTTCTGTTTATTAAGTTTGACAGCTACTTCGTAGAGTGGCTCAGATGAGCATACAGTACAGTACGCTTCTACTGACTTTCCCAGCTCACTGTTGATTAAGTCCGTCTTGGATTGGCTAACTATGCTAGCACTCAAAAATCCCGTTACAGACTTATTGCAGTTGGGACACTTTGAATATGTCATTCTTGATATAAATTTTAAATTGAAAATTGAATATGCTTTGACTTCACCGCTGTCGCTCGGCTCCGCCGAGTGACGACTATCCAGTCGCCCTCTGGGCGACACTCACAAACTACACCTTCAAAAACCACTTATTCCGGTACAACACGTACATCAGCGCCCACTGCACCAAGATGTACCCTAACACCATCCCCACCGCCCGCGCGGGTTCGGACAAGTGACTGAGCAATCCGCCGAAAAGGGCATCGGAGGTGTAAGCAAAGTCGATGTACTTGTGGGCGAGGTAGATGACGATGGAGTTCATGCCGATGACGATGAAGAAAAACGTCCAGCGGCGGAAGTCCAGCACGTCGATGACGTAGTAGAAAAGCGCCAGCAGTAGAAAGCTCAGTCCACCGACCAGTAGCACGAACGAACTGGTCCAGAGGTTTTTGTTGATCGGAAAAAACAGATTCCACAGCAACGCCAGCACGATACTGGCCACGCCGACGCCCACAAGCACAAGTACCTTGCGGTTGGGCGGGAGATCGTTGCTTTTGATGCGCAGGATTTGGCCGGCAAAAATACCCAGCAGCCCCGTGGCGATAGCCGGAATGGTGGACAGGATTCCTTCGGGGTCGTGGATTTTCTTGTAAACACGTCCCGGCAGGAACTGCGCATCGAAATAGCTGGCCGGGTTGCACTCCATCGTGAAGTGCCCCGCCCCGCAGCCGGGTACCGGATAAAACGCCATGAACAGCCAGTAGCCGATCAAGATCACGGCCAGCCAAACGTACAGCAGTTTTTTTGGACTGTACAAATAAATCAACTGCGCAAACATCCCCGCCAGACCAATGCGCCCCAACACGCTGGCGAAGCGGGTCGTCTCATAATCCGTGCGAAACAGACCGTTGTTGTAGACCACGCCCAGTAGTACCAGAATCAGGCCGCGCTGAATTGCCTTGCGGGCGAGTCGCGAGCGCGAAAAGCCTTTGGCGAGCCGACCGTCGAACGAGAACGGCGTGGAAACACCCGCCATGAAGATGAAGAGCGGAAAAATGAGGTCGTAGGCGTGGAAGCCGTGCCAGGCCGGGTGGGTGAGTTGCTCCTCCATGCCGCGCAGCCAGCCCCAGCCGGTGGCGGCCGCGAGGGCGGCGACCAACTGCTCGCCTCCTGTGATCCAGAACATGTCGAAGCCCCGCAGCGTGTCGAGCGATTGCAGCCGCTGGGGTACGCCCGCCGCGCCGGAAAGTGGGAGGTCGGAGGCTATACTGGGGGTAGGTCGGGGAGTGCTCAAATCGTCGTGGTGAGGGTGATGGAGTTTGACGGGTCGAACTTAGATATTTCTTGCCGAAATAAGATTCAGGCGATAAATAAAACCTCATTTTTTATTTATAAAGCCCCGTATTTCCCCGCTCCAAAATGGGCACCAGGCGCTCGACTACCGCCGGATTTTGAGCCGCGACGTTGTGATTTTCGAACGGATCGGCCTGATGATCGTAGAGTTCTACGGTCGGCTCCTGTTCGCGGAAGTACTTCGTGAAACGGTAGCGATCGGTGCGGACGCTAATGCCCTGATTGTAGTAGCTGTACGCCACGTTATCCCAGGCAGGCGTTTTCGTTTTGCCCAATAATTTCACGAAGCTCTTCCCGTCCAACTTAGCGATGGCTTTTTGTCCACATAATTCGAGTATCGTAGGGTAGATGTCGACGCTGCTCACGATTTCGTCGCGCTTTTGGCCTTTCCCGTTACCGGGCGTCCTTACCATCAGCACGCTCCTGACGGCCCGCTCGAAAACCGTGTGCTTGCCCCACACGCGGTAGTCGCCGAGCTGCCAGCCGTGGTCGCTCCACAGTACCACAACGGTATTTTTGTCCAGCCCCAGCCTTTTCAGTTCGTCCAGTACTTTCCCGATTTGCGCGTCGGTGTAGCTCACGCTGGCGTAGTACCCATGGCGTAGTTTGCGGGCGTAGGCGTCCGACACCGGGTTTTCGAGCGAAGGTTTCTCCTCGCCTGCCTGATAGGAGTTAAACTCGCTGCTATTGTGCAGACTGGCGAGGTGAACGTTTTCAGGAATATCGGGTGAGGGCGTGAGCGAAATTTTCGCCTCATCGTACAAGTCCCAGTACTTCTTCGGAGCGGTGAAGGGTAGGTGGGGTTTGAAAAACCCGACGCTCAGCAGAAACGGCCGGTCTTTTTTGGCGAGCTCTTGCAACTTGCTCACAGCTAGCTTCGCGCTGAGGCCGTCGGGGTAACCTTCGTCATCGACATCGGCGCTTTCGTAGGGCTTTACCTGCTTTTTACGGCTTTGGCGGTTGGAGCCGTCGGCGTAACCGAAGAAAGCATTGTGGCCCGTACCCCATTTCCCGGAATCGAACAGCATCTCGTCCCAGCTGTAGGGGAGTTCGAGCTGGTCGCTCTTGGGCTCTTCGTAGCCATAGACGTAGCCGTCGGGCATGTGGCTGATTTTGCCGACGCCCACCGTGTAGTAGCCACTCCGGCGCAGATGATCGACGAACGTTTCGGGGATTTCGGTGCGGGGCTGGCGGCTGAGCTCGGTGATGCAGGCGTTATTGCTGATTTCGGCCATCGTCGTCGGTCGCTTGCCCGTCAGCATCGCGTAGCGCGACGCCCCGCAGGTAGGTACCGTTACGTAATGGCGTGTGAAGAGCGTCGCGCCCGAGGCCAGCGCGTCGATGTTGGGCGATTTGATTTCGGAATTGCCGTAACAGTTCAGGTCCGGCCGCAGGTCGTCGACGCAGATAAAGAGCACATTGGGCGGGGACTGCTTTGTTTGAACGCTTATAAGCGTTACGGCCACCGTTGTGAGTACTATTGCCAGAAAAAAGCCTTTCTTTGACATAACCTATCAATTTTGAATGTATCCTTCTTCTACTCCCTGATGAAACTACTCCGACTCCTGCTTCTACTGATCGTATCCTGTCCGGTTTTTGCCCAAAATAAAAAGCCCAACGTCATCGTGATCCTGGCTGACGACCTGGGCTACGGCGATGTCGGGTACCTCAATCCTGACGCCAAAACTAAAACGCCGAACATGGACGCTATGGCGCGGGCGGGCATGAGCTTCACCAACGCCCACGCCCCCTCGGCGGTATGCACGCCCACGCGTTACGCCCTGCTGACGGGCCGCTACTCCTGGCGCTCGCGCATGAAAAAGGGCGTGTTGCACGGCTACTCGCCGCCCCTGATCGAGCGAGACCGTCAAACTATCGCCTCCATGCTCCAAAAAAAGGGCTACGCCACGGGTTGTGTGGGAAAGTGGCACCTTGGCCTTGACTGGCAAGCCAAAAATAACAAGGAAAAAGTAGACAAGGGCGGCGTCTATCCCGATGGAAGCAATGTGGACTTCGACCACTATACTGTCGGACCCACGCTGGCAGGCTTCGACTACTCCTTCATCATCCCGGCCTCACTGGATATGGAGCCTTATTGTTTTGTCAAGAACGGCCAGGTACTCGGCACCCCGATGCAGCCCTACGCGGGCGAGCCCGAACTCACCGAGGGCCGCCACATCAACCGCTTTCACCGCGGCGGGCTAATTGCGCAAGATTTTACGGTCGAAAATACGCTACCCACCTTCGTGCAGGAGGCCGAAGGTTTTATCAGGAAAAATGCCGACAAGCCGTTTTTCCTGTACCTGCCCCTCAGCGCGCCACACACGCCCTGGGTACCCGTGGCGCCGTTCAAGGGTAGTTCGGCGGTAGGATTGTACGGCGATTTTGTGGCCCAGGCCGACGATGCCCTGGGACGCGTCGTCGCGGTTGCTGGATAGTCTCAAACTGTCGGACAACACGCTGATTGTCTTTACTTCCGACAACGGTGCGTACTGGCGTCAACCGGAAATCGACCAGTTCGACCACCGTGCCAACGCCGACTGGCGTGGCATGAAGGCCGATATCTTCGAAGGCGGTCACCGCGAGCCGTTTTTTGTAAAATGGCCGGGAAAATCCCCGCCGGTACCCAGACCGACCAGGCGTTTTGCCTTACCGATGTGTTCGCCTCGGTGGCCGACATCGTACAGGCGTCCCTACCCAAAAACACCGCCGAAGACAGCTTCAATTTCTGGCCCGTGTGGCAAGGTAACACGACCGCCGGGCCCGTTCGGCCGTCGATCGTGCACCAGTCGGGCGACGGGATGCTGGCCTTACGGCAGGGTGACTGGAAATACGTCGAGGCGCTCGGCTCGGGTGGATTCACCGAACCCAAAAGAGTGAAAGCTAGCGCCCAGTCAACCCGCCGGACAACTTTACGATATGAAAGCAGACCCCGCCGAAAGCCGCGATCTGGCGAAGAACAATCCGGCAAAAGTGAAGGAAATGGCGGCGGCGCTGGCGCGGATTAAGTCACGATAATCGGCAAGTATAGTAATCATTATCCTATCGACAAAGAGTAGAATCAAGCCTAATCCTTTTTATGTCTTATGAAAAAAATACTCTCCCTCTACTTCTCGGCGGATTTGCTTCGCTGTTGCTACTTTCGTGCGGCGATTCAAATGATCGAACCGCCGAACGCCGGAAAGGCCTAATATTCTGTTCATCATGTCGGACGACCACGCCTACCAGGCCATTAGCGCGTACAGCGACCGGTTGATACAAACGCCCAACATCGACCGCATCGCGCAGGAAGGTATGCTGTTCAGTAACGCCAGTGTCACCAATTCGATTTGTGCGCCTTCCCGCGCCGTGATTCTGACCGGCAAGCACAGCCACCTCAATGGCAAAATCGACAACAATTTTCCGTTCGACACTACCCAAATGACCTTCCCGCAACTCTTGCAGGATGCGGGGTACCAAACCGCGATGTTTGGCAAGCTGCACTTTGGCAATAACCCCAAGGGTTTTGACGAATTCAAGATTCTGCCCGGCCAGGGTGCGTACTACAATCCCGATTTTATCACCAAAAAAGAAGGCAAGATCACCCTGACGGGTTACGTGACCGACCTCATCACGGACATGACGCTCAATTGGCTCAAGACCGAGCGGGAAGAAGAAAAGCCGTTTTTCCTGATGTACCTGCACAAGGCCCCTCACCGCGAGTGGCTTCCCGCCTTGCGGCATCTGCCCGAGTACACCAAGCGCACCTTCCCCGAACCTGAAACGCTCTACGACGATTACGAAGGCCGTGGTACCGCCGCCAAAACCGCCGAGATGAATATTCTCAAGCACAGTTTTTGGGCGGGCGACTCCAAGTTATATCCCGAGTTGGTAGCGAGGTTGAATCTGGAAAAGGGAGAGAAAACAATCAATGGCTTCGAGCGCGAAGTGGGCCGACTAAATCCCGAGCAGCGCGCCGAGTGGGATAAGTACTACCAACCCATCAGTGACGATTTTGAAGCTAGGTACAAAAAGGGCATGGACGACCGCGCCCTAATGGCGTGGCGGTATCAGCGCTACATGCAGGATTACCTCGGCTGCATCGCCGCCGTGGACGAGGGCGTGGGCCAGGTACTCGACTACCTGAAAGAGAGTGGTTTGGACAAAAATACCATCGTCGTTTACACTTCCGACCAGGGATTTTATCTCGGCGAGCACGGCTGGTTCGACAAGCGGTTTGTGTACGAGGAGTCTTTTCGTACGCCGTTGCTGGTACGTTGGCCGGGCGTCATCACGCCGGGTACCGTCAATACCCAAATGGTGCAGAATCTCGACTTCGCCCCTACGCTGCTCACGGCTGCGGGTGTGCAGGTACCCGCCGACATGCAGGGTGAGAGCCTGGTACCTCTATTCGAAGGCAAAACCGACAATTTCCGCAAAGCGGCCTACTACCACTACTACGAGTACCCCGGCGTCCACATGGCCAAGCGCCACTACGCCATCGTGACGGAGGAGTACAAGCTCATCCACTTTTACTACGACGTGGACGAATGGGAACTCTACGACCGCAAGAAGGACCCGAACGAGATGAAGAACGTCTACAACGATCCGGCCTACGCCGACATCCGGGACAAGCTGCACGAGGACCTGGACGCGCTACGCGTCAAGTATAAGGATTCCAAGGAATTGGATCAGAAGTATATCGAGCTGTCGGGGAAGAAGAAGTAAAGTTTCTCTATGTGGTTAGTTTGACTAGTTTGAACAGAATAGGAATATAATCGGCCATCCCTATGGGATTTTTGAAATTCCTTTACCTTAACCCTCCCCCGGAATAAATTCCGGGGCTATTAGATCGCTCATCCCTACGGGATTAAGTACCAGCTCCCACACATTCGTCCCTTTTTCGAGCGTGACTGATTTCCCTTCTCTAATCTGTTGCTCGCTTTTGTGAATCTTAACTACGAAATCAGGATCGTAGGGATTGTTTTTATTGGTCGCTGAGCTAGTCACGGCTTTACACAAATTGATGGTTGACAAAAGCACCTGTTTTTTTTTGACTTAAATGGTCACTCCGGCTTCTGCCAGGGTACCCGCCCGCCGCGCTGAATGTGTGCCATCAACAGATCGTTC
This sequence comes from uncultured Cytophagales bacterium, assembly GCA_963803495.1. GTDB lineage: Bacteria > Bacteroidota > Bacteroidia > Cytophagales > Spirosomataceae > Persicitalea. The sequence goes on along the minus strand of CAWDMP010000002.1, from coordinate 2,090,999 downwards.
AACTGGCGGTAAATTTTAGGCTGCTCCGATGCCAGGTCCTTGGTTTCCAGCGGGTCGTTTTTCATATTATATAGTTCCAAAGGCTCGAAAGGTTTGTTTTTCAATAATTTCCAATCGCCCAGCCGGAGCGCGTAGCTGCATTGTCCGCCGTAATCGGTGCCGCCCTCGCGGCGCGTGAAGTACAGCGGCCGGCCGGGCTCGGGCACCAGACTTTTTCCTTTTAAGGTTTCCAGGAAACTTCGTCCTTCAATCGCCGCCGCGTCAGGCTTCAGGCCCGCTACTTCGAGCAGGGTGGGGAACAGGTCCATCGACAAGTTCACTTGCGCCGACACTGTACCCGCCTTGATTTTTCCTGGCCAGGCGATGGCGGTAGGTACCCGCAAGCCGCCTTCGTACATGCTCTGCTTGCCATCGCGGGTGGGGCCGTTGTTGGCCAGGCTGGGCAGGTGGCCACCGTTGTCGCTGGTGAAGACGATGAGCGTGTTATCGTACTGGCCCGTGGCTTTCAGCGCCTGAATGACTTTGCCGATACCATCATCCAAGTGCTCGATAAACGCTACTAGCTCAGCTCTTTTCGGCGAAATATTAGGCTCGCGCTCTTGCACGCGCCGGAGCCAGTCGGCGGGCGGCTGCACCGGAAAGTGCGGCGCGTTGTAGGCCAGGTACAAAAAGAAAGGCTGCGCGTCCCCACCCGTTTTCTTTGCCCGCTCTTCAATATAATCCACCGACCATTGGGTGAAAAGGTCGGTGGCGTGGCCGGGCGGGTCAATGGTGCGGGTGTTGTCGCGCATGTAGTTGACGTCGTGGCGGCGCTTGGCCACATAGTCGTCCATCATGTCGCCGAGCCAGCCCTTGAAGTAGTCAAAGCCCCGTTCGTTGGGTACATTGGGCGATTTCAGACCCAGGTGCCATTTGCCTACCATGGCCGTGTGGTAACCCGCCTTTTTCAGGAGCGTGGGCAGCATCGCCGCCTTTGGGTCGAGGTACCCCCAGTTATTGTCGGCGTAGGTGCGGATCACCCCCGGTACCCCTACGTAATCCTGGTAGCGGCCCGTCAGTAGGGCGGCGCGGGTCGGCGAGCAGACCGGGCAATTGGCGTAAAAGTTATCGAAGCGCATTCCGGTTTTCGCAATATCGTCCATCGTGGGTGTCCTGAGATCCGCCGTGCCATAGTAGGACACGTCGTGGTAGCCCTGATCGTCGGTCAGGATGAGCAGGATATTGGGCGTCGAGCCGTTGGCAGTGCGCTGGGCGAGGCTTTCTGACTTGGGCAGCAGCAACAGCAAAACCATGGCAAGAGCGCAGCTAATCTTTATTGGGCTAATCATGTAAGAAGGTGGTCAGAGTATTTATTTTTATGAAAGTATCAGCAGGTTTTTTGGCAAATCTACTTACCAGGCGGTATCTAAATTGTCGCCGGAGAACTAGCATGAAGTTCTTTGTAATCTGAAAGGATACCGGAACTAAGTTTCAACGTTTTAGTTTTAGGGAATATGTAAATGCCAGATAATCAAAAAAATAAATTTTATCGGACAGTAGGAAAATTAAACAGTAGCCTTTAATTTGGACTTTATCAGGATGTCTTAGTACACATGACCAAAACTATTACGCTTCGCAGGGGCTACGATATAAAACTCGTGGGCGCAGCCGAATACAAGCTAACCGATTTGCCGGTTTCGGACGTAGTGGCCGTCAAGCCGCCCGACTTTCCGGGCCTGGTACCCCGGCTTTCGGTGGAGGTCGGCGACGAAGTGCTGGCGGGGCAGGTACTGTTCTTTGACAAGAACAACCCGAAGATCAAATTTGCCTCTTCAGTGAGCGGCGAGGTAGCTGAGATTGTTCGGGGTGCGAAAAGGCGCATCATGGAAGTGCGGCTCATTCCTGACAAAGGTGAGCGCCGCTACCTGACCGCCGAGCCTGTCGACCCGCTTTCACTTTCCCGCGAAGTCGTTATCGAGCGGCTGCTGGAAGGTGGTGCCTGGAACTACATCCGGCAGCGACCTTTCTCCCTGATTGCCAATCCCGAAGACAGCCCGAAATTCATCTTCGTGTCGTGTTTCGACACCGCGCCACTCGCGCCGGATTTAGGATATATCATAGATCTCGACAAAGAAAATTTCAATGTGGGCCTCGCGGCGCTCAGCCAGCTCGCCGGCGGCAACCTGCACATTGGCATTCGGGGCAAAGCCGTGGGCAACGATCTTACTGAGAATGACTTCCCCAACGTAGCGTCCGAGCGCATTCACCCGATCCAGGGCCCGCACCCGGCGGGCAATGTCGGTATTCAAATTCATCACCTCGATCCCATCAGGAAAGGCGAGCTCGTGTGGTACGTCAATGCGCAGGATGTCATCATCATCGGGCGACTCTTTCGCGAAGGCCACTACCGCGCCGACCGCATCGTGGCGCTCACGGGCAGCAGCGTCGAAGCGCCGCAGTACTTTCGGGCCGTCACCGGGCAGACGATGGCGACGATCCTAGCCCACGAATTGCAACCCGACGCCGAGCGTATCATTCAGGGCAACGTACTGACCGGCCTTAACTCCACTACGCAGGATTTCCTCTCGCATTATACCAACCAGATCACCGTCATTCCCGAAGGCGACGAGCCCGAGTTTTTGGGTTGGCTGACGCCGGGCATCAAAAAGCTGAGCCTTTCCAAGACGTTTTTTTCCTGGCTTTTCCCCAACCGCAACTACACGCTCGACACCAATATGCACGGTGAAGAGCGGGCGTTCGTGATGACCGGGCAGTACGACAAAGTACTGCCGATGAACATCATGCCCGTCATACTACTGAAATCCATCCTGGCCCGCGACATCGAGCGCATGGAAGAGCTGGGCATTTACGAGGTGTCCGAAGAGGATTTCGCCCTCTGTGAGTTCGTATGTACCTCCAAAATCGAAGTACAGCGCATCATCAGCGAGGGGTTGGAGTACGTGCGGCTGGAAGGGTGACCCTTCGGGTTGGGGGAAGGGGAGACGGGTGGAACGGCGCTACGGTCAACGAAAGTTAAAATGGGAGAATCGCTTTTAATACTCTTTTAAATAGGACTTTCGCTTGTGAATGATAATACACTTAAATTTACTGGATGCTACAAAAAAAAGACTACATAGAGTATCTGCTGAACACGCCGTTCAACTACACCTGCACGAACCTGGCCGACCACAAGCCCAACCTGAGTCACGACTCGGTCAGCGACTTTTTGCGGGGCGAACGCTTTACGCCCTCGCAGTTGTGGACTTCGGTTGCGCCTCACATCGAGGACTCGGAAACCTCCGTTGTCATTGTCGATGACAGCGTTCAAAACAAGCAGTACTCCAATTTCATCGAGTTGGTCAAGCGCCAATATTCTGGAAACGAGCATGGTACAATAAAAGGAATTGGCTTGGTCAACCTCGTCCACTCCTCGGGCAATGACGGCGACTTCTGGCCCATCGACTCCCGCGTCTACAGCCCCGGTGATGACGGCAAGACAAAAAATGACCACTTCCAGGAAATGTTCATGCGCTTGGTAACACACAAGCGACTGAAAGCCAAAACGATACTCTTCGACACTTGGTATGCCTCGGTGGCCAACCTCAAGCTCATCCACCGCAGCGGCTGGACCTTCTTCACCACACTGAAGAGCAACCGCCTGGTGAGTGTGAGCAGAGCGACCGGATACCAGCACTTGGACGACCTGTCGTTTGACGAGCAGACGCTGGTCAAAGGTTTGGTTGTCAAGCTGAAAGAATGCCCTTTCATGGTAAAGCTGTTCAGGATAGTCGCCCCAGACGGCGACATTGACTGGGTCATAACGAATGACCTTGACCACGCTGTAAACCTGTTTGTCGCCCAGATCAGGAACGACAACAGGTGGCAGGTGGAGCAATTCCACAGGGAGTTCAAACAACTGACGGGTTCGGAGAAGTGCCAGTGCCGCAAGGCCCGCTCGCAACGCAACCACTTGGCCTGCTGCTACCATGCCTGGCTCTCTCTCAAGGTCAAGGCCAAACAGATGCGTACCACGGTCTACCAGGTCAGACAAGGTCTGTTCACCGACTATTTGGTTCAGCAACTGATGTATCCTACTATCCATGCTGTATAAGCGAAAGTCCTATTAAAAAAACTTTGTCGCTTTGTCGCTTTGTCGCTTTGTGGCTACTAAAACAGCAACACTTGAAACCAATCCGCAACCTTGTCGAGACGATCGAGCCTCACTTTAAGAAAGGGGGCAAGCTCGAAAAGTACCATCCGGCCTTCGATGCGCTGGCGACATTCCTGTTCGTGCCCGGCGATACGACCGAAAATGGCGTCCATATCCGTGACGCGATGGACCTGAAACGTACCATGTTTACGGTCGTGATCGCGCTGATTCCTACGCTGTTGTTTGGCATGTGGAACGTAGGGTACCAGCATTACCTGGCGTACGGCATGGACATGAGTTTTATGGAAAACTTCATGTTCGGCTTCTGGCGCGTGATGCCGATTGTCATCGTGTCCTACGTTGCCGGCCTGGGTGCGGAGTTCATCTTTGCCGTCTCGAAGGGGCACGTCGTTAGTGAAGGGTACTTGGTCACGGGGATGCTCATCCCGCTGACGTTGCCCGTCACCGTACCGCTCTGGATGGTGGCGTTTGCTTCTGTTTTTTGCGTGGTGATAGGGAAAGAAATCTTCGGCGGCACGGGCATGAATTTCATGAATCCGGCGCTGCTGGCCCGCGCGTTTTTGTTCTTCGCGTTTCCGGCCTACATGACCGGCGATATCTGGACCGACCTCAGCCCCGAGCCGGGCCACGCGCTGGTCGATGCCTGGTCGGGCGCTACCAATCTCGTCATTTTCGACACTAACTACACTGAGTTACAGAGCGTTTCTAACATGTTTTGGGGCTTTGAACAGGGCTCCATTGGCGAAACCAGCGTTTTCGCGATTCTGATCGGCGTGTTTATTCTGGTGGCTTCCGGCGTGGGTAGCTGGAAAATCATTCTTTCATGCGTCCTCGGGGCGTTGGCGATGGGCCTTTTCCTCAATGTGGTCGCGCCCGTCGATGTACCTACGAGCTCGCTGCATACGCCTGCTTACTACCATCTGTTGATGGGTAGCTTCGCCTTTGGCGCGGTGTACATGGCCACCGACCCCGTCAGCGCCGCCCACACCGAGGGAGGAAAGTGGATTTACGGAATACTAATCGGGATGTTTACCGTTATCCTACGCGTGTTCAATCCCGCCTACCCCGAGGGCGTCATGCTGGCGATTTTACTCATGAACGTATTTGCGCCCCTCATCGACCACATCGTGGTGGAACGCCACATCAAAACCCGACTCCGCCGTGCATAGCAATAACTACACCCTGATCTACGCCGCCGTGCTGTCCATCGTGACGGCGCTGGTACTGGCCGTCGCCGCCGAGGGACTGAAACCCCTGCAAGATGAAAACCTGGCGCTCGACACTCGCTCGAACATTCTGCGGGCGGTGCGCGTCGAGTACGACGATCCCGACAAGATCAACAAAACGTACGAATCTTCCATTAAGGAAATGGTCGTCGATGTGTCGGGTAAAGTACTTGAAGAAAAGCCCGTGCAAATCGACCTGAAAAATCAAATCAACGTCGACCCCGCCGAGCGTAAGCTACCGCTTTATGTGTACACCGATCCTGAAAGCAAGGAGTACTACATCATCCCACTGCGCGGCACCGGCCTTTGGGGGCCGATTTGGGGCTACATTTCGCTGGAAGGCGATTTCAATACGGTCTACGGAGCCACCTTCGACCACAAAGCCGAGACGCCGGGTTTGGGGGCTGAAATCTCAGAAATGCCTTTTCAAAAGCAATTTGAAGGCAAGAAAATCATGGAAGGCGATAAGTTCGTGTCCGTCAATGTCTGGAAGACCACCTACAAAAGCCCACTCGGCGCTGAGCACCGTGTAGACGGTGTTTCAGGCGGTACCATCACCTCCAACGGCACCGACGACATGATCGAAAACTGCGTCGCACCCTATGTTTCTTATTTTGATAAAATTGAAGGAAAGGGTAGGGTAGCGGTGAAGTAGCGTTTTGGACGCTGGACATTGGACTTCGAGTACTTGCGAACTGACTCTCAAAAACGAAAATGATTATTCACTCATTCTATCATTCACTCATTCAAAATTGACATGGCTGAAACCACCACTACCCTTCCCGAAGTAAAGGCGAAGAAAAAGGAGGCGATGTTCTCGAAAAAGAACCTGCAGATCCTGCGCGACCCGCTCGACGACAACAATCCGGTGACGGTGCAGGTGCTGGGTATCTGCTCGGCGTTGGCCGTTACGGTGCAAGTGAAGCCCGCGCTCATCATGTCGCTGGGCGTCATCTTCGTGACGTCTTTCTCCAACCTTATCATCTCGCTGCTCCGCAAGACGATCCCCAACCGCATCCGCATCATCGTGCAGCTCATCGTCGTGGCGATGCTCGTCACGATCGTGGACCAGACGCTGAAGGCCTTCCTGTTCGATGTCAGTAAGAAGTTGGCGGTCTTTGTGGGCCTGATCATCACCAATTGCATCATCATGGGTAGGTTGGAAGCCTTCGCCCTCAATCAAAAGCCCTGGCCCGCCTTTCTGGACGGCATCGGCAACGGCCTGGGCTACGGTCTGATCCTGATTATGGTAGCAGTGTTCCGCGAATTTTTCGGCTCAGGCTCGCTGATGGGTTACCAACTCGTACCGCAATGGGCCTACGACCACGGCTACGTCAACAACGGCCTCATGGTACTACCGCCCGCTGCCCTCTTCATCATCGGCCTTTACATTTGGTGGCAGCGAAGCCGGAATACGAAATTGGTGAATGTATCGTAGGAAGGCACAAAGGGGCAAAGTTCCAAAGGCACAAAGTGTTCTTTTTCCCTTGCCGGATAGCGGCTCGCATACCGTTCTTACTTTGTGCCTTTGTGCCTTCTTAACTTTGCCCCCTAAAAAATGGAATCCTTAGTCAACCTTTTCGTTAAAGCTGTTTTCGTCGAGAACGTCGTGTTTGCGTACTTTTTGGGTATGTGTTCGTTTTTGGCGGTTTCCAAGAAAATCAAGACCGCCTTCGGGCTGGGCCTCGCGGTGATCTTCGTGATGGTACTCACAACACCGCTCAACTACCTCATCCTGACTTACATGCTCAAAGAGGGCGCATTGAGTTGGATACACCCGTCGCTGGCGAGCGTGGACCTGACGTTCCTGGCCTTCATCCTGTTCATCTCGACCATCGCCGGAGCGGTGCAATTGGTCGAGATGATCATCGAGAAGTACCTGCCCGCGCTCTATTCGTCACTGGGTATTTTCCTGCCGCTCATCACGGTCAACTGCGCCATCCTGGGTACTTCGCTGTTCATGCAGGAGCGTGAGTACAGCTTTGCTGAAACCGCCGTCTTCTCGATGGGCGCGGGCGTCGGCTTCTTCCTGGCCATTGTCCTGCTGGCGGGCATTCGCGAGCGCATCCGCTACTCCAACGTCCCCGCGCCCCTGCAAGGCCTGGGCATGGCCATGTTCATCACCGCTCTCATGGGGCTAGCGTTCCTAAGTTTTTCCGGCATAAAACTGTAAAAGAACACAGGATTTTGGACGCTTTTTAAAATCTGTTTTTATGAATATCTGAGCAAGCGCATCTCATAATTCATATCTCATAATTCATATCTAAAAACATGGTTCCCGTACTAGCTGCCAGCGTTGTCGTCTTTATCCTGATCGTCCTGCTCCTGGCCGGACTCATCATCTTTGCCAAGGCTAAACTCCTGCCGCAAGGCGACGTCAAGATTAATATCAACGGTGAAGAAGACTTGATCGTAAAACCGGGCGGTACGCTGTTATCCACTTTGGGCGAAAACAAACTGTTTCTGGCCTCGGCTTGCGGCGGCGGCGGTACCTGCGCCATGTGTACCTGCATGGTCTACGAAGGCGGCGGCGAAGTACTGCCCACCGAAACCAACCATCTCAACCGCCGCCAGGTGCGCGAAAACATGCGGCTGGCGTGTCAGGTGAAGGTGAAGGAAGACATGAAAATCCGTATTCCGGAAGAGGTTTTCGGGATCAAAAAGCTGGAATGCACCGTGGTGTCGAACTACAACGTCGCCACGTTCATCAAAGAGTTTGAGGTACGTCTGCCGGAGGGCGAGTCGCTGGATTTCAATGCGGGCGGGTATATCCAAATCGACATTCCCGAAATCACGGTCAAGTACCAGGACTTCGACATCACCGCCCATCCCGATCACCACGACCGCCCGACAAGTTTCAGGAGGATTGGGATAAATTCAACCTGTGGCCGCTGACGATGGTCAATGAGGAAGAGGTATTTCGGGCCTACTCGATGGCCAACCATCCCGCCGAGGGCAACATCGTGAAATTGACCGTCCGCATCGCGACGCCCGCCTTCGATCGGGGCAAGAACGGCTGGGCCGATGTCAATCCGGGCATCGCCTCTTCTTACATTTTTAGCCTGAAGCCCGGCGATAAGGTTACTGTTTCCGGGCCTTACGGGGAATTTTTTATCAAAGATACCGAGCGCGAAATGCTGTACATCGGGGGCGGCGCGGGTATGGCACCCATGCGCTCGCATCTTTTTCACCTTTTCTACACCGAAAAAACCAAGCGCAAAGTCACGTTTTTCTACGGCGGACGGACCAAGAAAGAGCTTTTCTACATCGACGAATTTCGGCAAATCGAAAAGGATTTTCCCAACTTCACCTTCGTCATCGCGCTCGACAATCCGATGCCGGAGGATAATTGGACACTGAAAAAAGACATAGACGATCCTGATGGCGATGGCTTCAAGGGCTTCGTCCACAACGTCGTGATCGATGAATTTTTGAAAAAGCACCCCGCGCCCGAAGACCTGGAAGTGTACTTCTGCGGTCCGCCGATGATGAACCAATCGGTCATTAAAATGGCCGACGACTGGGGCATTCCGTCCGGAACAAGTGGCGTTTGACGATTTCGGGGGATGATTTGCTGTGCAGCAAACACGGGCTGGAAGGCAACCGTTGCTCCGACCGTACCACATTGGTCAACGGCCTTCTGCTTTTTATTGCTCGGCCTCGGGCTCTTTCATTGCCAGAAGCGCCCCCCTGCCTACACGCAACTCGAAGGCAACGCCCAAGGTACCACCTTCCGCATCGCCTACGTTGATTCGTTGGAACGCGATTTTTCTGTACCCGTCGATAGCATTTTTCGCGTCATCGACCGCTCTATGTCGCTGTGGGACAGTACCTCCGTGATCTCGCTCCTCAACGCCAACCATCCCGGTACACGCGCGGATGCGCATTTCACCAAACGTCTTTCGAAAAGCCTGGGAAGTCTCTGAGCAAACCGACGGCTACTTCGACTGCACCGTCGGGCCACTGGTGCAGGCGTGGGGATTCAGCTATAAAAAGAAGGGCCCGCCACCCAACGCCGCCCAAATCGACAGCCTCCTCCAGCGCATCGGCTACCAAAAAGTAGAATTACAGAATGGAAGGCTCACCGAGTCGAAAGCCCACCCCCTCACGCCCCCACCCCCTCACGCCTCCACTCCCGAAATCGACTTCAACGCCATCGCCCAAGGCTACACCGTGGACGTGCTGGCGGAGTACTTGCAAACACAAGGCGTAAGAAACTACCTCGTAGAAGTAGGCGGCGAAGTACGTACCCTAGGCCGCAACTCGCGCGGCGAAATCTGGCGCATTGGCATCGACAAACCCATCGACAACGCCGAGCCGGGGCGACCGCTGCAGGCCGTGGTGGCGCTCGATGGTAAATCGCTCGCTACTTCGGGCAGCTACCGCAAATTCGTAGAGCGCGACGGGCAGCGCTTCAGCCACGCCATCGACCCGCGCACGGGTTTTCCCATCACCCACAACCTGCTCAGTATCTCCGTCCTGGCAGACGACTGCATGACCGCCGACGCCTACGCCACGGCTTTTCTGGTCATGGGTTTGAAGAAAGCTATTCCGCTGGCCAAGTCGAAAGGATTGGAGATCTACGGGATTTCGGCGGGGGCGGACGGGGCTTTTGTGGTGTATCAGTCGACTGGGGTTTGGGGCTGAGGTTGTAGAGTAGGTGGTTCCACATATTTGTTTAGTACATAGGCTTCTCAAATATGTTCTCATCTGTTGGAATATTCACCTCGATATTTTTGGAGCGATTGATTCCGTACGTTGTGTGAGAAGTTGTAGGAAAAACAGCACCATTGACCTTTTTAAAGTCAGAGTATTCATTGACCGCGTCCGCTGCACCGCGCTCCTTCGGTTGCTTCGTTATTTCTTTTACGATATAGAACGTCTTTTTCGATATAAAGAGCGTTTCTTCAATGCCTATGCTACTTATAGATTTAAGCACATGTACTGGCTCACTAGATAGACTATCCTCTCCCAAATACTCAATAATCAGGCCCTTAGATTTATAGTTGTGAAGTTTAGTTGGATCGAAAATTTGAGAAATTAGCTTGACCTGATATTCCTGCAAATTTTCGGGAGTAGTCCTGCCAACCCTATCTACAAGCCAACCCGAATTTTTGTGAACGCAGATTATTGATTTAATCCCCTCATGACTAGCTTCAAATTTTATACCTACTCCTCTCAAAAAAGTAAAGGTGTCTTCTCTCCCATCAACAGAGACTATCATTCTGATGCTGTTAATATTCTTATAGTTTTCCCCTCCCATGGCAGTAATATGACTGTCTATGATATCGTCAATATTTTGAGCTGACACAGATTTAAATTGAGAGAAAAAGGCAATCAGTAGTAGTTTGTAGTAATTTGAAAAATGTCGCATACGAATATAAATTTCTATCTGTGGAAAGTACGTAAGTCAATAGCTAACTGATATTGATGCAATATATGAATCGAAACACGTAATCTTTTTACTTTATTGATAAGTGAATTAAGTCATAAATTTTCTATTTTGCGTTCATGAGCGCAAAATACAAACCATCGGACTACGGATTGCTACGCCGCCGGTGCGTGGAGCTGCAAGCGCCGGGCTGGAAGCAGAAAGACATCGCTTCGGCCCTGGGGCTAACCGAGGGCTGGGTGAGCCAGACCCTCAGGAAGTATCGCGGCCAGGGGCCTCAGGGCCTGATGACCCGCAAACCTACAGGCTATCCGCCCAAAATCACGCCCCAGCAGCTATCGCAGCTCGTCGAGGAGCTGTAGCAGGGCGCGGTCAGCCACGGTTTTACCGGCCACGTCTGGAAGCGTTCACGCGTCAACATTCTGATTTTCAGTCCCTTATTCTTATTCTACGATCCGACGCAAGTGGGACGCATCCTGAAAAAGGCAGGGTGGACCGGTCCGATTTCTATGGTTTATGCAAGTGTTGGCGTATAATTTTTGTTATATTTTTCACCCCGCTCCACGACCGCGTAAATCCGGTGGATTAGCTTGTTGCGAACGGCATTGAGAACGAGCATTCTGTTTTTGCCCTCTTTTACTTTCCGCTGGTAGTAGTCCTGTAATTCCCCCTTGACGCGAATCGATGACATGGCCGCTAAATGAAAAAGAGACTTAAGGCGCTTGCGGGCGTGCTGGCTCACGCCAGGCCGACCTCGGACACTGCTGCCGGATTGATAGTTGAAGGGGGCAACCCCGGCATGACAAGCCATCTTCTTGGGGTCGGTGATGTTCTTCAACTCGTTGGTGGAAATCACCACTTCGGTGGCGGTGGCCGGGCCAATACCGGGGATGGAAGTCATCAGCCCGAAGAGTTCTTTGAGCTGCTGGTCGCCCTCGATGAGTTGTTCGATGGATTTGTCAATCGCCTTGCGGTCTTTCTCGATGGCGGCCAGCGATGCTTGGCAACCTTTGCGCAGTTGCTTTTGGAAGGTAGGGCTGATGAAGCCCTGATGCTCGGCCAGAGGCCCGGCCAACTGGTTGTAGACGCCGATCAGCCGCTGGCGGGCCGCACTGAGCAGGGCCAACTGCTGCACGACGGCTCGGGGCGGTTGCCAAAGGCGGATTCTGTCCCGGAACCGGCGGGCGTACTCGGCGATCCGCTGGGCGTCGATGCTGTCGGTCTTGCCCCGCTGCAGGCCGCTGGCCTTCTTGATCTGGAGCGAGGACTCCAGCCAGATGGGAAAACGGAGTTTGTGGAGGAAGTCGAGCAGGTGGGCGTTGTAGATGCCCGTGTGCTCCATGCAGAAGACCGCGTCGGCAGGATTCCAGTCAGGCAGCGTTTTAAGCAGCCGCAGGGCGGTTTTTATGCCCGTCACGGTGTTGGGGGTGCTGGTTTGGAGCACCATATTCTTACCATCGTAAACGGCCCAGTCGAGTGTCGCTTTGGAGATGTCGATGCCAATGTAATAGCGAATGTCCATGTTGGTTTGTAGTTTAGGGGTTTGAGAATGAATGCTTGCACAGTTGTTCAATACCTTGCTAACGGGCCTGTTGTCCCACATTTCTATACGAACCTTTTGCAAGCAAAGACAGGACGGGTCCTGAATCGGACCATAGGCCGCTAACCTTGCCGCGCGATAGGATAGCCCGTCCTGTTTGTCTTTCCGGCAAGCTACCAAATCTTGGAATAGTACTGTCCTGCAAACCTAAAGGCCGCTGCGGCCTACAGAAACCCACCCGGAAGGCCCGCCAGCAGGACGAGCAAAGGGTGCAGCAGTAGGGGGAGCAGACCGTGCCGGATTTAAAAAAAGCCCGGGATGAGAACCGCATCATCGTCTACGTCGACGAGGCCGGGTTGTACCTGCTGCCCTTCGTCAGCCGCCCCTGGGTACCCAAGGGTCAAACGCCTGTCATCGAGGAGAAGGTGGGCAGGGAGTACCTTAGCATGATCGCCGCGATGGCCCCCAACGGACGGCTGTACGTCGGCGGGCGGGAGAAAGCCTACAACAGCGAGGCGATGGTCGAGTTCCTGGAGTACCTGTGCCGCAGGTACCGCTGCAAGAACCTGATCGTGGTATGGCCGGGCGACCGGGGCCGACGGGGCCGCGATCCAGCGCAGCAAGACGAGCAAAGAATTCCTGAGCCGCAAGAAGGGCAGGCTTCACCTGGTTGCCATGCCCGGCTACAGCCCGGAGCTCAACCCGGTGGAGTCGCTGTGGAGCCAGTTGAAGAGAGGGTTGAAAAACCGAGTGTTCCTCAACTTGGCAGACTTGGCCGAAGCGCTGGTGGAAACAATCGAAGAGATCAGAAAGGACGCGGAAATGCTCGTTTTATTCTTTCGAAAGAAGGAGATTGCCTTCTTTACAGGTTAATTCACCTATCAATAAGTAATGAGTGAGTCCTTTCTGGTCAGAAAGCCAATAGGAATGAATAAACATACTATTCCCAATCACTTCAACCGTAACGCCACGTAACTATCCCCCGAAGGCGAGCCGACTTTACCGCCGCCGCCCGCCGCGATGACGATATACTGCTTGCCGCCGACCAAGTAGGTGGCGGGCGTGGCGTAGCCGCCAGCGGGTAGTTGGTACTCCCACACGATGCGGCCCGTACGCTTGTCGAAGGCACGGAATTTCTCGTCTTTGGTCGCGGCGATGAAAACCAGCCCGCCCGCCGTGACGATGGGGCCGCCCAGGTTTTGGGTGCCCGTCGGCGGTAGTCCTTTATCGATGAGTTCTTGGTACTCACCCAACGGTACTTGCCACAAGATTTTGCCTTGGTTGAGGTCGATGGCGTTGAGGGTACCCCAAGGCGGCTTCACGCCGGGATAGCCGTCGGCATCTTGCAGGATATTCCAGCCGTTGTGCACGTAACGGGTAGATGATTCTTGGCTTGTCGTTACTTTGGTCTCGCCCTTCTTGTCAAACAAAAAAGCCAACAATGCCGCTTTGTCTTCACCGGTGATGGACGCGAAGGCGGGCATTTGGCCACGCCCTTTTTCTATAATTTTACTCACTTTTTTCTCGCTACGACGCTTCGCCAGGTTTTGCAGCGATGGGTACACGCTACTACCCGCGCGGTCGGCCCCGTGGCAGCCCGCGCAACCGTTGAGGGCGTAAAGTTTGCCGCCCTTGTCGGCTAGGGTGGTGGTACCTTTTTCTTCTTCCAGCTTTTTCATCTTGACCAAAAGCGGTACTTCGTTGGCGTTGACGTACATAATCCCCGTCGTAGGGTCGAACGACGGCCCGCCCCACTCGGCCCCGCCGCGGGTACCGGGAAACTGCACCACACCCGCCACACTCGGCGGGGTGTAGATACCGCCCATGGTGGCTCCTTTGATGAAGTCGGTAAGGAATTCCGTCGAACCCGGCGTTACGTCCGAAATATCGGCGCGGCCAAATGTGTGGCGCACGAAGGGTCTGGGTTTGGTCGGGAAGGGCTGGGTGGGTGCGGTGGCTTCGCCTGATAATGCCGATTGCGGTACCGGCCGCTCCTCGATCGGGAAAATCGGCTCGCCCGTGTCGCGGTCGAAGACGAATACCATACCCATCTTGGTCGTTTGCGCCACGGCGTCGACCGGCTTGCCATCAATTTGGAGCGTCACGAGCGTAGGTGGGGCGGGCAGGTCGTAGTCCCAAAGATCGTGGTGCACGAGTTGGTAGTGCCAGATGCGCTTGCCGGTTTTGGCGTCGAGCGCCAACAGGCAGTTGGCAAACAGGTTCTCGCCCGCACGGTTGCCGCCGTAAAAATCGAAGGCTGCCGAACCAGTAGGCACATAGACGATGCCGCGCTTTTCATCGAGGCAAAGCCCCGCCCAAGAATTGGCCCCGCCAACTTCCTTGTGGGCATCTTTGGGCCAGGTCTCGTAGCCAAACTCGCCGGGCGGCGGAATGGTGCGGAACGTCCAGGCGATGGTTCCGGTCGCGAGATCGTAGGCGCGCACGAAGCCGGGGGCGGCGTCGTAGCCTTCGGTGAGGGCGGTGCCTTGAATCAATAAATCCTGGAAAACAATCCCCGGCGAGGAAGCCCAAACGGTCAGCTTGTCGGCGTTGCGGCCCAGGCCCTCGCGCAAGTCTATCTTGCCATTCTTGCCAAAACTTTTTACCAAAGTACCCTTGGCGGCATCCAAGGCGTAAAGGTACGGCCCGGCGGAGAAGTACACGCGCTTGTCGCCGCCGCGCTGCCAGTACACCACGCCGCGGTTGGTACCCGTGGCGGTGCGGCCCGCGAAGGGGTCGAAGCGCCAGAGCTCCTTGCCCGTGGCGGGGTCGAGGGCCATGAGCTTGAGCTGCGGTGAGCTGACGTACATCCGGCCACCCGCGACGATGGAATTGCATTGAATGGACGAGCGGTTGCCCTCGCGGGCGTCGCCGGTGCGGTAGGTCCAGGCTACTTCGAGGTTTTGGACGTTGTCCATATTAATCTGATCCAGTGCCGAATAAGCCGTGCTGGCGGCATCGGCGCGGTAGGTGGCCCAGGTCGTGTGTGGCGGCGCAGGGGGACGGGCGTCGAGGAAAAGGAGCGGGAGAAGAAACAGTAGGCGTGTTTTCATTAAGCTTTTGGTTTATTAGTTAAAGCCATGATTGTGTTGTTTTTAACCGCAAAGGCGCCAGGACGCCAGGATTCTCTCGTAAAAGCCCTCGCCGCATCGGCGGACCGACCCTCGCGACTTTGCGGTTAAATTTCCCGAACTTTGCTACAAAAGCCGATCGCCCGCTATGCAGTACAACTTCAAGGACCTCATATTATTCGAAGACGATGACTTTTTAGTCGTCAACAAACCCCACAACCTGGCCACCCTCGACGAGCGCACTGCCGACCGGGGCGACAGCCTGCTGCGGCTGGCCCGTGAGCACAACCCCGACCTAATGGCCGCCCACCGGCTCGACAAGGAGACTTCCGGCGCGCTGGCCTTTGCCAAGCACCGCGAGGCCTACCGGCATTTGGCCATGCAGTTCGAGGCCCGCGAGGTGACCAAGCGCTACCATGCCGTCAGCAACGGCATTCATGATTTTGACAGCGTGTCGGTGTACTTACCCATCCTGCAACTCAAAAACGGCACGGCCGTCACGATCGACCGCCAAAAGGGTAAGGTAGCCGAGACAATTTTCAATACGTTGAAAGTCTACAAAGGCTACACGCTGGTAGAGTGCATACCCATCACGGGCCGAATGCACCAGATTCGCATTCACCTCTCGTGCCTGAAAGCGCCCATCGTGAGCGACCCGCAATACGGCGGCGGACCGGTTTTTCTCTCCAAGATCAAAAGGAAATTCAACCTCAAGCAAGGTACCGAAGAGCAACCGCTGATCCAGCGCGTGGCGCTGCACGCCCATTCGCTGTCGTTTGCGCTGATGAACGGCGTGCCCGTCCGGGCGGAAGCGCCTTACCCCAAGGATTTGGCGGTACTGGTGAAGCAATTGGACAAGTGGGGGGCGTGAGAGGAAGACCATCTTTCAGCGGCCGAATGTCGATGAAATAGCGGCAATGACCAGTAGGATGAAAATTCCGAGCAAAGTGGCCAGTCCGCCCAGTACCACGCCCACGATGGCCGGACCTTTGTTGGAAATAGAAATAAGATTCTTTTTAATTCTGGACAGCGCAACGATACCTAAGACCGTCCCGGTCACCGCCGCTCCTACGCCCAAGATGAACATGATTAGTGGTCCGGGAATAGTCAGGGCCAAGATGCCGGTCACAAGGCCGGCCGCGCTCAGGATAACCGAAGTGATCCCCAACTTTTCGCCTGTTTTAACGGCTTTCGATGTGCGGGGCATTCGCGGTTCTACCGCCTTTGTGTATCGACGATTTGCCCTTTTGATTTTAAGCGTTGCTTTTCCGGCAGCGGTGGGTTGCACTTTGGCTGCCTCGGGTACTTTGTCGGCTATTCCGGGCTGCGCAAATGTAGCTTTCGGTTCTCCCAGCGTCAGGCTGGCGATGTCGGTACCTACCAAAGCGGAAAGCGCTTCGGGTGTTGAAGCGGGTGCGTTTTTCTTCTGTTGAAGATAAGGCACTTGTTTTTGGTAGTTGAAAGCAGCGTACTGTCTTTTATGGCAAGAAGAAAACAGGGCGACGGTGAGCAGAAGTGGAAGGACTTTTTTCATGATCCTGGGTTATTGGTCAGCTAGTAAAAGTAGGCAAAAGTGTGCTCAAATAATCTAAATTCAACCGAATCACGTACATAGGTTATTGCCTACACCTTACTACCAACCAACTACACTATTATGAGAAGAATTACCCAAAAACTAACCCTGTTGCTCTCCCTGGGCGTATTGGCTTTAGGACTAACGCTGCAGTCCTGCGAAGACCACCGTCTGCCGCCCGCCGCGCCCACGTTGCCCGACCAGATTTTCTACGCTCTGACCAACAGCAATCAACTTTACGAACTCAACGTGCGCAGCACCGCCACGCCCAACCGGACGGTGACGATCACGGGACTACAGAGCGGCGAAAGAATGCTCGGCATCGACTTTCGGCCCGCTACGGGTCAACTTTACGGCGTAGGCAGCACGAGCCGCATCTACCACATCAACTTGCAATCGGGAGCTGCCACGGCGCTGGGCACTGCGCCCTTCACGCCCGCAATCGACGGCAGCAAGGTAGGTTTTGACTTTAACCCGACCGTCGACCGGATTCGCCTGGTCACCAACACGACCCAGGACCTGCGCCTCAACCCCGAAACGGGAGCCGTCGTATCGATAGACGGTAACCTGAAAGGCTACCCCAATCCGCAGGTAGCGGCGGTGGCTTACTCCAATAGTTTTGCCGGCACCACCACGACTAAGCTCTACGACATCGACGCCACGACTGACCGCCTGTATTTGCAAGACCCACCCAACGATGGTGTCTTGAAAGACATTGGCCCGCTTGGCCTGGATATTACGGACGTAGGCGGCTTCGACCTTTCTTCCGATGATAATTACGGCATCGCCTCCGTCATGTTCGAGGGTAAGTGGGAGCTTGATTACGTGGATCTGGCTACCGGAAAATTGCAGAAACTGGGCGACCTGCCCGCCGGAATGATTACCGGTATCGCCATTCCTACCCGTCCCGTGGCCTACGCGGTCGATTTGGACAACCAGCTCTACATCTTCAATCCGATGAACAATCCGGTCACCAGCCTGACCCGCGCCATATCGGGACTGCCCGCTGGCGTCAAAGTGGAGGGCATCGACTTCCGGCCCGTGAATGGTCAGCTCCACGCGCTGGGTTCTAATGGGGTATTGTACACCATCAATCTTTCCAGCGGTGCGGCCGCAATGCTGTCGACCGTGAGCGAACCACTCGATGGTACCAGCTTCGGCGTCGATTTTAATCCGGTGGCTGACCGGCTGCGGATTGTAAGCAACAATCGCCAGAATTTGCGGGTGAATGTCATGACGGGCGCGGCCATCGTCGATGGTACGCTTACGCCCGTAACGGGTAGTGCGGTGCCGTTCGTCAACGGAGCGGCTTATACCAATAGCTTCGCTGGCACGACGACGACCATGCTGTACGACATCGACAGCCAGGTCAGCAAGTTGTTCAAGCAGGACCCGGCCAACAGCGGCAACCTGATCGAGGTCGGTAGCCTGGGCGTTACGGTCGATTCGGCCAACGGCTTCGACATCGGCGGCACGACGGGCGATGCCTACGCACTGCTGACGGTCGGCGCGTCGACCGGGCTTTACAAAATCAACCTCACCAGTGGCGCAGCTACCAAGATGGCCGACTTCCCCGCCACTGCGAAGGGTCTGGCGTTGGGTTTTGGTCTGTAAAGGGTCGATACAGTTAAAGCAAAAAGGCGGATGGTACATTGAAGTACTATCCGCCTTTTTTTGTGGAATCACTCGAAAATATTCAGTGGCTGATAATCAACTTGGTCAGCACAAACCAAGCCAGGGAAAGTACTCCTACGCCCAAAGAGATGCCCAGCCAGGCGGCGGTTTTAGCGGCAGGGGGGCTTTTTCCCTTTCTGATTCGGACCAGCGACGCGATACCCGCCGCGATGCCGCCTAGGCCCAGCAGGAAAGAGAACCCGATATTGAGCGGTATAAGAACTACCGCTAGCCCGTCGAGCACCAGCGAAAACTTCGCCATGCGGTCACGGGGCTTTTTGACTGAGTGAGACACTTTGGCGATACTAATAAGCTCAGCCTGGGTACGCACCGTGTCGACATCGCCCTGCTGCCACGACACGACAGTACTTTTTCCGGCAGCGTCGTATGACAGCGACATTGCGGTCAGCAGAAGGAGCAAAGTTAGATTTCTCATAAAAATAAGTGTTCGTGAGAACACGTCCACCCGCTCACTAGAAAAATCCGCCAGTAGTGAGCGCGGTTATAACGTAGAGTGTGAGCAACGTGATGATGCCACCAAATATCAAACCCAGCAACGCCATAATTTTGGAAGAAGCGGGTGCCTGACCTTTCTTGACGCGGCTCAAACCGATAATGCCCATAATGAGACCAGCGATGCCAAACAGTACTCCCAAGGCCACGACCGAGCAGCAAAAGCACCAAGCCTCCACCGCCAAATACCAGGGATAGCAGCGAAATGGTATCGGTCTTTTCCTTTACCGCCTTCCTGCCTTGGGGCGCGTTGGATCTTTTGATCTGCCTCTGAACTTTCTTAGCAACGACCTTCTGCGTAAAGGTCAGCTGGGTAGGTTGAGCAAGCGTCGAGCTGGCGGCTTTTGTCTGAACCGGCGCGGTTGAACTCCTAACGGCCTCGGCAAGAATGCGCGTGGCGGCGATTTCGGCGGATGTTGTGAGGAGGGGTACTTCGCCAGTTGAGGCAGAAAGGATTTCAGGGGTAATGGCGACGGCCAGGTGATCCTGTCTTTCCGAGGTAGTAGCGGCTGATTTTTGGCTATTATAAGCAGTGGGACTTTGGTAGTTAAAGGTAGCGTACTGCTTTTTTTGGCACGCGCCCAATACGCTTACCAATGACAAAAGTAAGAAGATTTTCCTCATAACGAAACAGAATTTAGGTTAGATAAAATTAAAAGATACTTTTTTCTTTTAGACCCAAATGTAAAAAAGCGCCGCTAAAATAGTAGCGGCGCTTGCAAAGACAGATGCTTTTTTGGTTTAGAATTTGAAAGCTAAACCCGCTTGCAAAGTGCCGAACCCTGATCCTAGTTCGGCGAATATGCCCAAATTAGGCTGGAAGTAATATTTTCCACCGATATGTCCGAGAAACAGAATGCCGCCTGCGCCATAACCATCACCCAGTCCGATTCCGTTGTAGTTCCATGAAATATTACGATAGCCTAAGCCTAATCCCGCGTAAAGATCAATTTGATCATTATCCAGGTTGAGCAATTCATTGAAGTGATATGAACCGCGTGCGCCGATGGTCAGGACGGACCAGCGGGTGTTGGAACCTAGATAATTGGACCGACCGGAGTACCCTCCCAAGACGCCAACACTGATGGCTTCATGAATTCCATATTCAAAAGAACCACCCAGACCCAGACCGCCCGCACCGTAGGTTCCTAATCCTACTCCCACGTTAAGTAGCTTGTCACCTTGCTGGTAGGATTGTGCCGTAGCATTTTGCGCCGAGAAAGCCAGCAGCGCCACGAGAAATAGAGAGGAAAGAAAATTTTTCATGATTTAATAGATTTAAGGTGCATTACTGTGATAATGATGAGCGCAAATTAATACTTTTAATTTATTCATTCCGTACGGGGCGCATGTGAACTTATTATTTGGTCATAAGCAACGCTTCAACGTACCATACCGTCGAGTAACGAGCCGGAAAGCCGGAGCAACCGCCCGGCTTGTCTAGCGGTTGGCGTATATTTAGGCTCCATCACCAGCTTCCAGCCACTTAAAAACTATGTCCGAAAACAAGCATATTCCTTACGATTGGGGCGCACCAGGCGACGCCGAGGCTCAGGTTGCGACCAGCCGTACTTATCGCGAATTTCTGGAAACGCGCCGCTCGCTACGGTTCTTTTCGGACCACGAAGTACCCAAAGCGACGATCGAGAATATCATCATGGCGGCTTC
Source organism: uncultured Cytophagales bacterium (assembly GCA_963803495.1). Classification (GTDB taxonomy): domain Bacteria; phylum Bacteroidota; class Bacteroidia; order Cytophagales; family Spirosomataceae; genus Persicitalea. The sequence continues at coordinate 2,070,192 of CAWDMP010000002.1, read as the reverse complement.
CACCGCGCCTTCGGGGGCGCACAAGCAGCCGTGGACCTTCTGCGCGGTAGGTAGTGCCGAAATAAAAAGTAAAATAAGAGCCGCTGCCGAAGAAGAAGAGTACCGTAGCTACCATGGCCGCATGAGCGAGGCCTGGCTCAAAGACCTCCAACCCTTCGGTACCGACTGGCACAAGCCGTTTCTGGAAACTGCGCCTTGGCTCGTCATCGTCTTCCGGCGGATTTATGAACCAGGTGAAAACGGCGCGAAGCACAACAACTACTACGTCAACGAATCGGTGGGCATCGCCTGCGGCTTCCTGCTCACGGCCATTCATCAGGCCGGGCTCGTGGCGCTCACGCACACGCCTAGCCCGATGGATTTCCTGACTAAACTACTGCAACGCCCGGCGAACGAAAAACCCTTTTTGCTGATCCTCGTCGGCCATGCCGCGCCGGATGCAACCGTGCCCGAATTGCGGCGGAAGGGAAGCGGGGAGGTGATTGTTTGGTATTAAAGGGTAGAAAGGGAGAATGGTGGAATGGGTGAAAGGTCAATGGTTAACGGTTAATGGCCTTGACACTTTGATTTGCGAACAAATACCTTTGACACTACGCTTTAACCGTTGACCATTGACCCAAATTCAGATTTCAGCTTTTCCCAATACAGCAACCCCCTATGTACCTCTACGCCAAATCCCTCCACATCATATTCATCGTCAGCTGGTTTGCGGGGCTGTTTTATATGCCGCGGCTGTTTGTGTACCACACCGAGGCCCACGACAAACCTGAGCCGGAGCGGGGTATTCTGTTTCGGCAATTTGTCAAGATGGAAGGGCTGCTGTTCCGGGCGATTATGGTACCCGCCCTGTGGCTGACGCTGCTTACGGGCTTTACGATGCTGTATATCACGCCCGCCTGGCTGGGTCAGGGATGGATGCAGATCAAACTTGGGTTTGTGGCGGGGCTGGTGGTGTATCACTTCTATACCCGCAAACTACTCTATGAATTGAAGGCTGAGCGGTTTCGGTTTTCTTCCTTGCAGCTCAGGCTGTGGAATGAAGTGGCCACTGTGTTTTTATTTGCGATTGTATTTTTGGTAGTACTGAAAAGTGCCGTGCAGTGGATTTGGGGCGTGGTGGGACTGCTGCTATTCGCGGTGATCATCATGAGCGCGGTGCGGTTGGCGAAGAAGGTGAGGGAGAAGAAATCCGCTTGATACTCGGTAGCTTTTTTTGCTGGCGCAAAAATTACGGCCAAGCTGGCCGTACCACATAAAAAAAGGCCTTCGCATTGCGAAGGCCTTTTTTGCATTTGAAGTGTGACGGAGGCGAGACTCGAACTCGCATGCTGTTAGGCACACGCCTCTGAAACGTGCGTGTCTACCAATTCCACCACTCCGCCAGCGTTTCCCTGTTTGGGGATGCAAAGATAGGGGTGCGGCGTTTGTTTATGCAAGCATTAAGGTTTATTTGTTTATACGTTTATCTGTTTATTCTTTTATTTGTCTCACCGTGAGACAATTGTGTCGAGAAAAGAAGCATCAATTATTCTTATGAGCCAATTAAATACTGTAGGCAAGAGCCATCCAATTACACAGCTAAACAAATAAACCTACAAACACATAAACAACCCTTACACGACAATCCGCTCGTGCATTTCCGGGATGTGGATGCGGTCGAAGCCTTCGCGCTGGAGTTTCAGCTTGAAAGTGGTTTGGGTGTCGTACTCGCCGTGAACGAGGAACAACTGCTGCACGCGGCTGGCGTCCTGGCAGGAGAGGTAGGCGATCATTTCGTTGTAGTCGCCATGGGCAGAGAACGATTCCAGCGATTGGATATTCGCTCTCACCTCGTAGTCCTGCCCGAAGATTCTGACGTTTTTCTCGCCGTGTTTGAGTTGGCCCGCCAGCGTGTGGCGCGCCGCATAGCCCACGAACAGGATGGTGGTCGAGGGTTTGCCGATGTTGTTTTTGATGTGGTGCTTCACGCGTCCGGCTTCGGCCATGCCGGAGGCCGAGATGATGATACACGGTTCGTCGCTGTCGTTGATGGCCTTGGAGTCGTTCACATCCGATACGTAGTGCAGGTACGGAAACGCAAAAGCGTCGCCATCGCGCTCGATGTAGCTCAGGATCTCAGGATTAAAGTACGCCTCGTTTTCCTTCATTACTTTGGTGGCCTTGATCGCCAGCGGACTATCGATGTACACCGGAATGCGCGGCAACTTGCCTGCGCTCGACAGGCGGTCGAGGGCGTAGATCAGTTCCTGCGTCCGGTCGACGGCAAAGGCTGGGATGATCAGCTTGCCCCGGTCTTCGACGCAGCACTTGTGCACGATGCGTTGCAGGTGCGCCTCCAAATCGGGCTGCGCCTCGTGCAGTCGGTCGCCGTAGGTCGACTCGCAGATGATGAAGTCGGCCTGCGGAAAAGTGTCCGGCTTACGCAGGATGTGGTCTTCGGGCCGACCGATGTCGCCCGTGAACGTGAGTTTCTTGAAGGTACCCGCATCCTTGATGTTAAGGTTTACGGCCGCGCTGCCGATGATGTGGGCGGCATCGGTAAAGAACACATCGACCTCATCTTTACCCAACTGAAAGCTTTGGCCGTAGCGTACGGGTTTCAATAGGTCCAAAGCGCGCTTGGCGTCGGCTGAGTCGTACAGCATTTCCAGCTCTTCCCGGCCCTGACGCCGTCGGCGCCGGTTGATGCGCTCCACGTCTTTTTCCTGGATGTAGGCGCTATCCATGAGCATGATCTGGCACAAATCAGCCGTGGCCCCGGTGCAGTAGATCGGTCCCTTAAAGCCTTGCTTCACTAGGCGCGGGATCAGTCCGCTGTGGTCGATGTGGGCGTGGGAAAGCACCAGGTAGTCGATTTCGGCGGGATTGAAGCCAAAGTTCTGGTTCAGGTCGTCGGTCTGGATGCCTTGAAAAAGTCCGCAGTCCAGCAGAATCTTGGTACCCTGCTCGGTGGTGATGAGGTGCTTGCTACCCGTAACGATCCGGGCCGCACCGTGAAATTGTAGTTCCATTTATACAGTTGAAAATTGATAGTTGATAATTGAGAATGCCAATTCTGGATAACCAGATTTGACAGAAAGAGCGGTGAACCGTTCGCCGTTGGCCGTTCCCCCTTTCATCCCTTCACCTCTCCTCCCTCCTTCAACACAAATACTCCATCCAAATTTCGCCCTTGCTCTTCGTAGTCTAGGCCGAAGCCCACGACGAAGCGGTTTTCGATTTCGAAACCGACGTAGCGCAGGCGGATGTCTTCGCGGAGGGCGTCGGGTTTGTGGAGCAAGGTAGCTATTTCGACGCTAGCCGCGCCCCGGTCGGCGAGCTGAGCGGTGAGTTGCGCCATTGTCAGACCCGTGTCGACGATGTCTTCGACAATCACCACGTGCCTATTTTGTACGGATTCTTCCAAGCCGATGATTTGCTTCACGCGTCCCGTCGACTCGGTCTTTTGGTAAGAAGAAAGTCGCACAAACGTGATTTCGCAGGGTACTTTCAGGTGCTTGAAAAGTTCAGCGGCGAAGAGGAACGCGCCCTTTAACACGACCACGAAGAGCGGATTTTTGTCTTCGTAGTCCTCATCGAGCCGTCGGGCCAACTCAGCGGTTCGCGCGCCAAGCTCGGCCGCAGGAAGAAAAGGAACGAAGGTCTTGTCCTGTACGGTAATTATCATTTATAAACTGGATCGCCAGCCAAGTGGTATCATTTAACTCTATACCCCCAAATTAACCCCTTTTTTAAAATTAGGTTGTATCGCAAACGGAAAATAACGATTCGGCGTTAAGCTAAGCGTATCTCCCTGTGTAAAAACATGACCTTCAAACACCTCAAAACAGTACTTAGTCTGGTGCTCCTTTCCTTCTCTTATGGGAGGGCGGTGCAAGCGCAGGAGGTGTACAATCAGTCGGATCTGGACAAGAACTACGACATGCTCCTGAAGAACCCGGGCGTGCAAATCGAGGCGACGGAGGCGATCAACTTACTGTACAACTACAAGTTCGCTGCCGCTGAGTCGGAGTTCAGTTGGCTCAAGTACCGCTACCCCCGGCACCCGATGCCGCAGTTTTTGATGGGCCTCGCCGATTGGTGGAAAATCGTGCCTAACACCGAGAACACGGCTTACGATAACCGCTTTCTGGCCCGCATGGATTCGTGTATTTATCTGGCCGAAAAACTCTATGATTCCGAAGATAAAAAAGTGGAGCCGGCTTTCTTCCTGGCGGCGGCTTACGCCTTCAAAGGGCGACTCTATGCCGAGCGCAAGCAATGGACCAAAGCGACTTTCGCGGGCAAAAACGCTTTGAAGTACCTTGAAAAAAGCAAAGGCTACAGCGATCTAAGCCCTGAACTACTTTTTGGTGATGGCGTGTACAATTTTTATTCCGAGTGGATTCCGAAAGAGTATCCGATCCTGAAACCAGTGTTGATCTTTTTTCAAAAAGGCAATAAAAAACTAGGCATTCAACAGTTGGAGCAAGTCGCCAACAATGCCTTCTATACTCGTGTGGAAGCGCGGTACTTCCTGTTGCAAATTTATAGTCTGGAAAACCAATACGGCAAAGCGTACGACATGGCCAAGTACATGTGGCAGACCTACCCCGACAACCCCTACTTCGAGCGATACTTCTGCCGCTCGGCCTTCGTAACGGGCCACTCGGCGGAGGCGCAGCAGGCCGCCCGGGGTATATTGGACAAAATAGCGCGCGGGATGCCGGGCTACGAAGGCGTGAGCGGCCGTAACGCGGCCTATGTGCTGGCCTACTACAAATTTAATTACGAAAAAGATTACGACGAGGCGTCGGAGTATTTCCAAAAGGCCATCAATTTCTCAGTGCAGACCAACTCGCTGGATGCGGGCTATTACGTATCGTCGCTGCTGGGCCTGGGCAAAATCGCCGAGGCCCGTAAGGATGTCGACGAAGCGCAACGCTACTACAAGCTTGCTCTGGATAAAGCCGACCGCAAGTCGAAACAACACGACGAAGCCAAAGAAGCGATCAACAATCTCAAAAAATCCCGCCGCGAAGACCGGAGGAAAAGGTAGTCAATGAATAGTTAATAAATAATAATGAACAATTAGTTGCGCGGGCAGCCCAAATCTTCAGCTATTTTTCAGACCCATCGATATAAAGAGCCCATTACGGATCCGTAATGGGCTCTTTTGCTGGAAGATGTCCGATCTTGCAGGAGATCAAAATGAACCAGCATTGTTAATTATTTACTGTTCACTATTCATTAAATCAAGGGATCGGAAGTACTTTGCTTTCCTTGAAGGTCGAAAGGATGACCATCGTTTGGGTGTTGGCTACTTCTTCGATTTCGTTGATCGTTTCGAGCATCAGCTTCTGGTAGGTACTGATGTCTTTGGAAATTACCTTGATGAGGAAATCGCCCGTACCCGTGATGTGGTGGCACTCGATAATATCGGGGATCGCGTTTACGCGCTCCACAAACGAATCGGTTACTACTTTTTTGTGGCCTACCAGCGAAATCTGCACAAACGTGGTTACACCCAGCCCTACTTTTTCGGGGTTGAGCATGGCGTGGTAACTCTTGATAATCCCGGCGTTTTCTAGCTTCTTGACGCGCTCCAGGGTGGGGGCAGGCGAAAGCCCTATTTCTTTGGACAGCTGCGCATTGGTAATTTTAGCGTTCGATTGAAGTATCTCGAGCACCTTACGATCTATCTGATCGAGTTTTAGGTTGGAAGACATTGGCTATGCAAAAGATTAAAATTTTCTTGATAAAATCCTGCAAAGCTACTCAGATTTCCGTACAAAGTATCAGAGATCGGAGGTATTTTTATCGAAAGGTAAAATATTCGTAGGTGAAATACCGATTTCACCCACAATAATTAGGTTCATCACCCTTTGCCATAAGGATGCCGATTTTCATCTTTTACTGATCTTGTTGCCCGAGATAGACCGCTGCCGGTCGCTCTTGAAGCGCTGCACGAACTCGCTCGATTTCAGGGCATGTTTGGTACCTCTGCCCTGCACCCTTGCGCGCCACCGGCGCCAGGAAGCAGGTTTCAACGAACGGCGCATCAGCACGATGACTTCGGGCTCCGCCAGTCCAAATTGCGCCTCGATGGCATCGAAGGGCGTGCGGTCTTCCCAGGCCATCTCGATGATGCGGTCGGTATCTCGCGCCGAAAGTTGCTTGATTTTTTCTTTCTCCTTCGCCATAGGTCAAACTGCGTATGTTTCGATACCCCGCAAAAAGTTCTGATAGGTAGCCTCGATACCCGACGCGATATCGGTCGAATGGCGCCAACCCAAGCCATGCAACTTACTCACATCCATCAGCTTGCGGGGGGTACCATCAGGTTTATCGGTATTCCAGTGGATCTTGCCTTCGTAGCCCACCACGCGCTGGATCAGTTCGGCCAGCGATTTGATCGTCAGATCCTCACCGGTACCTACGTTTACAAGTTCGGGCTCGTCATAATGTTGCATCAGGAAGTAGCAGGCATCGGCCAGGTCGTCGGCGTGCAGAAATTCGCGCATCGGCGCGCCGGTACCCCACAGCTCCACGGCGGCCTTACCTTCCGCTTTAGCTTCGTGAAATTTGCGAATCATGGCGGGCAATACGTGCGAGTTGTTGAGGTCGTAGTTGTCGTTGGGACCGTACAGGTTGGTGGGCATCACCGAAATGAAATGACTGCCGTACTGACTCCGGTAGGCCTCGCAAAGTTTGATGCCCGCGATTTTGGCAATGGCGTAGGGCTCGTTGGTCGGCTCCAGCAGGCCCGTCAGCAGGTAGTCTTCCCGAAGCGGTTGCGGGGCCATCTTGGGGTAGATGCACGACGAGCCCAGGAACATCAGCTTCCTGACCTCGTTGCGGTGCGCGCTGTCGATGACATTGTTCTGAATTTGTAGGTTTTCCATCAGAAAGTCGGCCCGGTAGATATTGTTGGCCATGATCCCCCCCACTTTGGCGGCGGCCAGAAATACGTAATCGGGCCGCTCGGCGGCGAAAAAATCCCGCACGGCGCTCTGCTCGCGGAGATCCAGCGCGCTGGATGTACGCAGGACAAAATTGGTAAAGCCTTCTGCTTTCAGCTTTCTCAGAATAGCCGAACCCACCATGCCCCGGTGGCCGACAACGTAAATCTTAGCGTCTTTTTCCAAAATCAACAGTAGTTAACGATCGTTCGCTGCAAAGATAAGCATCTTACCGGATGCAGGTCGCACCGCACCAAGCCTGGGATACATCAAAATAAAAAACGGCCGACCAGAATGGTCGACCGTCTCAGTACTTTATCAGCCTGCGTTGCGCTACTTGGCCATCGGATTCCGAAAGTGCGGCTGATCGTAAAAGGTGCCGTCCTCTACGGCGATGGCGGTACCTTCGGGAGCGTACAATTGGTACACTTCTACTTCGTAAGCACGGTCAAACTCGGCACGCTTACCAAGGCGATTGGCTTTGGCAAACGTGGCATGCTTGATTTGGGAGGCATGTACGTTGTTGGCGTGTTCGTTAAAGTTCACCATCCCGATCGGGATAATGATGTGATCGTCACCATCGGCGTTTTCGAACTCATGTGTTTCGGGATTAGCCGAAGTGTCGATGTCGGCCCGTCCGGCAGTGATCAAGTCCTCGTCCACTTCTACGTCCAGGTACACTACGCGCTTCGCCGCTCTGCTGGCGAGCAGTCCCTCGACTTCGCCAATCTTCCGATTGTCGGCATCGAGTACATCCCAGCCACGTACGTCGCTGTAGCCGTCGGCTACTCCATAGTCGGACATCTCATCCAGGTATTCTAAATCTCTATTGTTAGTTGCCATTTTTATTTATTTTTTTCAGGATTTATCAATTCATTTTCTGCAACAAATCGGCGGCTTCACCGAAGAAGCCTTTGACAGCCGTCTTCTGGTCCAGCGTAAGCACGTCCGGGTTGATTCCAGTGGCCGCATTGGCTACTCTTTCGGCGTCTGCGCTCAGCGCGGGGTACTTGGCCTGCTGCATGTTGGTCAAGGCACGCGAGAGAATCTCGCCCGCTTTGCGAATACTGTTAGCGTGGGTGGTAGCAAAGGGTTCATTGGTGATCTTATCAGCGTACTCTTGCACCTGATCGAGATCCGCCTTTACATCGTAGCCCGTATCGGCGGCCTTCGCCTCGACCGCACGAGTCAACAGGTCGAGCGCCTCCATGGAGTACTCGTGGTCCAGCCCCATCTGGTCTGGGTCATTTTCGACGAAAGTGACATAGTTGCTCACCGCACCGAGCATCGGAGCTTCCTCGACCATTTCCATGTTTTCATTTTCCGCCTCCATTACGGGTTCCGCGTCGTCCTTATTCCACACGAAAAAGTAGAGCAAAAGGGCTACAAGCGCCAAAGCAGCCAATATCCAGGGCCATATTGGTGGTTTTTTTTCAATCTTAATTTCAGCCATAACAGTTATTTTGGTTTAATGATAGTATAACTTAGTTGGTACAAAATCCCAAAAGAACCATACCACTTCAAAAGCATCGAGCGCTCCGTCAGGTTGTCCGCTTCCGAACACCAGCGTCCGTTTTCGGACAGTTTTTTGTGAAATAAGAAGGATAATCAATTGATTACCAACAATTGTATTTTTTGGTATAAATTTTTGAAGGGGTTGTTGAAAGACCTTTGTCCCTCGACATTCACCGTCTACCTATCTAACCAGACCATGCTGAAAAACCACTTCAAGATTGCCTACCGCAACCTAACCCGTAACCGCGTGTTCAGCGCTATCAACATCGTCGGGCTGGGGCTGGGCATTGCGGCCTTTGTGTTTATTCTGGAGTACGTGAGTCTGGAGAAGAGCGTGAACCAATTTCACGCCAACCTTCCTCAGATGTACCGGGTACTCAACCAGAGCAGCGAAGGTAGTTCCTGGCCCGAGATGATGCCCGGCCTGGCGCCAATCGCGCAGGAGAAATTTCCCGAAATTACGGACTATTGCCGTTTCGAGGAAGGCGTGGCGCAGGGCGTGGTGCAAAATCAGGCAAGCAACGTTTCGTTTCGGGAGATGGATATTGGCTACGCGGAAGGGAATTTCTTTTCGTTTTTCAGTTTTCCTTTGGTTCAGGGACAAGCCGAAAATTTGGCTCAACCCAACGTAGTTTTTCTTTCGGAGTCAGCGGCCCGAAAGTACTTTGGTGATAAGGAGCCGATGGATAAACTGCTGGTGCTCAACAATCAGTTTGGCACAACTACCTACACCGTGAAAGGCATTTATGCCGACATGACCGACCAGTCCGACATCCGGTACGATATGGTTTTTTCGCTGGAAACGCTGAAAAACCCTTCCAATCTCAACGGCAATGACTGGGCCGGTCTTGACAATCTTGGTTCAGATTACATCAATACGTTCTTTCTGTTGAAAGAAAACGTGGATTACCGCAAGCTGGAAGGAAAAATGAATGCGCTCCGCAAGCAAGTGGCCGAAGAGGACGACGGCGTCGAGTTCCGCCTGCAGCCCGTCGCTAACCTGCACCTGGCTGCTTCGCTCAACGAACCTTTACAGACGACGGGCAACGTGAAGTACGTCTATATGCTGGCGGGCATCGCGCTGCTCATACTGCTGATTGCGTGGTTCAACTACGTCAACCTTTCCACAGCCAACGCGCTAAAACGCGCGAGCGAAGTGGGCGTGCGCAAATCGGTGGGAGCCACGCAGAGCAACCTCATCGGTCAATTTCTGAGCGAATCCCTACTCACCAATCTGCTGGGCTTTGGGCTGGCGCTAGTTCTGGTCACGGCCTTGCAGCCGTTTTTTGTCGAGTTGATCGGCAAAAACGTTTCACTGTCGCTGCTGGGCGAAACGAATGTTTGGGCTTATGGCCTGGGAATGCTGGTCGCGGGAACGCTGCTGTCGGGCTTCTATACGGCTTGGGTACTCTCCAACTTCAAACCCATCGAAACGCTCAAAGGAAAAGTGGCTACCAACGCCAGGGGTGTCTGGCTGCGCAAGGGGCTGGTCGTGGGGCAATTCGCCATCTCCACTTGTTTGATTATGGCCACGATTGTCATCTACGGCCAGTTGCGGTACATGCAAAATATGGATTTGGGCATAGAGAGTGAGCAAATGCTGGTCGTCCAGGGGCCGCAAATTGGGCAAGACAGCGCGTTGGCCACCCGAAAAAGTACTTTTGCCGCCGCGCTGGCGCAGGAGAGTTTTGTGGAAGAGTACGGTACTTCGGGCAGTGTGCCGGGCCGCTATTACAACTTCATGACCTCGGGCTTCACGCAGCCGGGTTCCAAGCCGAAAGATGACCTTAAATCTTATTCCTTCGCCATCATTGGCGACCGCTACCTGACAACCTACGGCATCCCGCTCGTAGCCGGACGCGATTTTACGCCCCAGGAAGTAGCCGTGGACTGGAACGACAATTCCAAAGTACTGCTCAACGAGCGCGCCGTGGTCGAACTGGGCTTCCGGTCGCCAGAGGATGCCTTACGGACCAAGGTAAAGTGGGACGAGCGCTACCTGGACGTCATCGGCGTGGTGGCCGACTACCACCACATGAGCGTGAAGAATAGCATCGACCCCATGATTTTCTATCCGCAAAACTCCACAGGTTACTACAGCATCCGCCTTACGCCCGAGCGTATGGGCGAGAAAATGGCCTCGCTCGAAAAGTTGTATAAAGCAGCTTTTCCCGGTAATCCGTTCGAGTACTTTTTCGTGGACGAGAGCTACCAGAAAGCCTACGCCGAGGAGCGGCAGTACAGTCAGCTGTTTACTGCAGCTTCTGTTCTTGCCATTCTCATCGCCTGCTTGGGACTGTTCGGTCTGGCGACGTTCACCGTGGAGGCGAGGACCAAGGAGATCGGCGTTCGCAAAGTACTGGGCGCCAGCGTGACGAGCATCGTGACGTTGCTCAGCAAGGATTTCTTAAAGTTGGTAAGCCTGGCCATTCTCATCGCCTCACCGCTAGCCGCCTACTTCCTGAGTATCTGGCTACAGGACTTTGCCTACCGCATCGACATTGCGTGGTGGGTGTATGCCCTGGCCGCGTCGGTGGCCGTGTCGATTGCCTTCTTGACGGTCGGGTACCAGGCCATCCGGGCCGGAATGATGAATCCGGTCGATTCGCTGCGGTCGGAGTGAGGGAAGAAAGCAGGATTGGTTTCGATGGAAAACTTTTCGCACGGCCCTGGGGTTAGTTGCGCACTAGCCTCATTTTCAATCGGACGGGCGACCCCGCGCACGGGCGACCCCGTCTCCACTTTCAATTTTCAACCAATCTATGTGGATCATATTTGCCCTGCTGGCAGCGCTGACCGCCGGGGCCGCCGTAGTACTATCCAAAGCCGGACTCAAAAACATAGATTCGTCGTTGGCCTTCGCCGTGCAATCCGTACTGATCTTGGCCATCTCGTGGTCGGTAGTATTGTGGCAGAAGCAGGGTGCGGGCTTGAGCACCATCGATAGACGCACCTGGTACTTCCTGATCGGGGCTGGCATCGCCACGACGCTCTCATCTCTTCTGTCTTTCAAAGCTCTCAAACTGGGCGATGCCTCGCTGGTGAGCTCCGTCGAGCGGCTGTCGCTGGTATTTGCAGTGACCTTCGCGGTATTTTTTCTGAAAGAAAAGCTTACCTGGCAGATGGTGGTGGGTATACTGCTGATGATCGGTGGCGCGGTACTGGTCAGCTACTCGCAGTCGTCGGCGGAGTAGTTGCCCTGGAAACGTTTTAAATCGTTGCTATTTCCGGGAATAGTAATTACAATTGAGGGCCAATTGTAACCTGCTGATTGTCTGAGTTATGGACTTATCCTCGAAGTACTTTCCTTGTTTGGATTTCCTCATCCCATCGATTCACTATTCGCATTGAGTATGTCCGCGCACTTATGTCCTCTATTTTAGTAAAATCCTTTTCTACTCTATTTTGTAAAGGAAAAGCCAACCGTCTTAAAAAGCCCGATTTCATGCATGCCAACCTCAGAAACCTCCTTCTGATTTTACTCACCGTATGCTCTACCCTCGCCGAGGCGCAGCCCAGCGCTACCGGTAGTCAAAGTACAAAACCCAACATTATTTTCATCCTGGTCGACGACATGGGTTGGGGCGATTTGGGGGTATTCTGGCAACAGCAGCGCATGAAGGCCAACGACCGCAGCGAGCCCTGGCAGTTTACGCCTTCGCTGGATGCGATGGCTAAGAATGGGGCGATGCTGACCAACCACTATTGCGCGGCGCCAGTTTGTGCGCCCTCGCGCGCCTCGCTGCTGCTGGGCCAAAGTCAGGGCCACGCCAACATTCGCAACAACCAGTTCGATAAGGAACTACTGGATACCTACACCATGCCTTCGGTACTCAAGCAGGCAGGCTACACTACCAGTCTGGTAGGTAAATGGGGCCTGCAGGGTGCCGACGCCGAAGCACCCAACTGGCTCGCGCACCCGCTCAACCGCGGCTTCGACTACTCCTATGCCTATATTCGCCACCGCGATGGGCACGAACACTACCCGAAAGAAGGTATCTATCGAGGCAAAAAAGAGGTTTGGGAAAACAAGACCGAAGTCTCGGCGGGATTGGACAAGAGTTTCACGACCGACCTCTGGACCGCCAAAGCCAAAGATATCATCAAAGAGCAGGCGGGAAAGAAAGAGCCCTTTTTCATGTACCTGGCCTACGACGTACCCCACGCGGTACTCGAACTACCCACCCAGGCCTACCCCCAGGGCGGTGGCCTAAAAGGCGGCCTACAGTGGCTGGGTACGCCGGGCAAGATGATCAACACCGCCTCGGGTACCCCCGACTCCTACATCCATCCCGATTATGCCAAGGCCACCTACGACCACGACAAAAACGCTGCCACGCCGGAAGTCGCCTGGCCGGATGTGTACCGGCGCTACGCCTCCTTGTGCCGTCGCATCGACGACGGCGTCGGCGACATCATGCAGCTTTTGAAAGATTTGAAGATCGACCAAAATACCATGGTCGTCTTCACCTCCGACAATGGTCCGTCCGTCGAATCGTATTTGAAAGAAGACTATGAACCCGTCTTTTTTAATAGCTTTGGGCCTTTCGACGGCATCAAGCGCGATGTGTGGGAAGGCGGCGTCAGGATGCCGACGCTCGTGCAGTGGCCGGGTACCATTCCGGCCAGCCAGGTGAGCGACCGCCCCAGCGCCCTGTACGACTGGCTTGCCACCTTTGCCGATGCGGCTCAGGTACCCGCGCCCGCCCGTACCGATGGCGTGTCGCTCCTGCCTTCGCTCACTGGCAAGGGTACGCAGAGAGACGGGATCGTGTACATCGAATACGAGCAGGGCGGTACCACGCCTACTTTCGAGGAATTTCTGCCTAGCCACCGCAACCGCCGACGCAATCAAATGCAGAAGATCAGAATGGGCGACCACGTCGGCGTACGCTACGGCATCGAGTCGGCCGACGATGATTTCGAGATATATAACGTCGTCGATGATCCGCAGGAAGCTACCAATCTGGCGGGTCAGGATGCCTACCGCGCTATGCAAAAGACATTCAAAGAGAAAGTGATCCAGGTGCGCCGTCCCGACCCCGAAGCGCCCCGTCCTTACGACATGGCCCCCATGGCGGCGGTCGAAGTGCCCGCCAAGCTGACGCCCGGCCTGCGTTGGGTGGCCCACGCGGGCCAGTTTCCCTGGGTAGCCGACCTGACTGCCCGCCAGACTACCCAAACGGGCACGACACCCACAGTAAAAATGGATCAGATCGACTTGAAAGAAGGGATGATCAGTCAGGAAGGGTACCTGAAGGTACCCAAGGATGGTACCTACCAGTTCACGATGCAGGGAGAAGGCAGTTTCGTGTTCCGTCTGCACGAGGCCCTGGTGCTAGACCGCAGCTACCCTGATCAGCCCGCGTTGTCTTTACCGCTTTCCACCACGGTTCACCTGAAAGCCGGGTACCATCCCTTCCGCATCTATTACCACCACACGGGCAAAGCCAAGCCTCGATTGGATTGGACCTGGCAAGCCGACGGCTTGGCGGAGCAGGCCGTTCCGGCTTCGGCGTTGTTTTATGGGAATAGGGAGTGATTGGGTTAGTGCGGGTACCTGGAACACTTTTTGGATGGATTGCTACAAACGGGCCGGGCCCGCTTCACATTCAACCGTAATTCCCCCGACAGATCATGAGCGACTCCAAAAAGCAAGAGATTGGAAAAGAGATTAAAAAAGAAGAAATGGCCGACCCTAAATCGGCGGGTCGCAATGCCAACGACGATTTTAACGAAGAACCCGTAGACGACTACGGCGTCGATATGAGCCAACCCGGTGCGGACGAAGAATTGCAAAAGCGCGCCGACATCAAGAGTGGCGTCGGTCCCGCGGCGGGCGAACGGAACAGCAATGATAATTTTGACGAAGAGGCGTAGGAGAATTCAGGCTTTCGAAAAACAAAAATTCATTACGCCAGCAGCACCTCCAAACGCATCTTCCACTTCTCCCAATTTGGAAACTCCTTTTCCTGCAACTGCATAAAGTTGCGGGTGTGGTCGTGGTGGACAAGGTGACATAACTCATGGACGATGACGTACTCGATGCAGCCGCGCGGGGCTTTGACCAGCTCCGGGTTGAGGATGATTTTGTCGCGGGCCGTGCAGCTTCCCCAGCGGGTCGGCATCTCGCGGAGTATCAGGCTCGACGGCGCGACGGCGTACTTGCCGAATCGCTCGATCCAGGGTTCGGCGTAGGTAGCGAAGCGGTCTTTGGCTCGTTCCAGGTACCACTTTTTCAGGAGTGGTTCGGTCTGGGCTTTGTCCGGGCAGGTGATTTCGATGAACTGTCCTTTTAACTTTACGTGGCTGGACTGCCCTTCTATAATCCTCAGCCGATACTGGCGGCCGAGGTACAGGTGCGTTTCGCCGCTGACGTAGCGTTTGGCGGGTGTTTTGGGATGGAAAGGCAGGAAGAAGCGCAGCTGGCGCAAAATCCAGGGCGCTTTGTGGCGTACCTTTTTCTTGATGCGGTCGAGCGGGGCGTCTTCGGGCGCTTTCACGATCACCTCCATGTCAGGCGTCACGGTGATGCCCAGACTTTTGCGCCGACTGTACACGAGCCCGAAGTGAATGGTCACTGAGCCAAAGCGGATGTTTTCCTGCGTCATCGGAAGCGGATTTTAGCGACCTCGATGCACTTTTCGGCCAGGGCGTCCATTTCGCCGAAGGTGAGCGGCACGCCGTGGCGGTCGCGGACTTCGTCGATGAGGTAGTCGCCGATGTCGATGGTCAGTTTGCCCAACAGGTCTTTGTTTCTGTGCCAGTCCACCTTGGCTTGATCGCCGTCCAGAATGGTGGCGTTTGTAAGTTCGTCGATCGCCAGCGCGGTGGCGACCGACACGGTCCGGCGGGTGGCTAGGTCAGGAATTTTGGCCTCGACCGATTCGATGAACAAGCCGTAGTAAGCGCGGGCTATGTCGCGGTCGGCCAGGGCGGCGGGAATATCGCTGTCGGTGCGTGATAGTACCGATTCCATGATTTCCTTGGCGCGGCGCAAGTACTCGGCTTCGTTGATGCGCCTTTCCTCGTACTCGCGGATGGTGTCTTTCAGCATTTCCGAGAACTTTCGGTAAAACGCTGGGTCTTCGTCCATCTTTTCGGAGGTGTGCTTCGCAGTGCGCGACGCGATGCGGTCGGCCTTGGCGGCTTCGCCGATCACGCGCTCTACTTCTTCCTCAAATTTATCCTTGTCAAAAATATTGACTAACTCCACTACCGTTTCCACGCGGTCGGTCGGGATGTGCTTGTCGATGAGTTTCTGGATCTGACCTTCGTACTGTTTAAAATCCACGGTGTCGGAGTAGCGCTGCGTGACCGACGCCCGGAGGTTTAGGAAAAACGCCAGGTCTTTTTTGTAGCGCGCCACGTCCTTTTCGTCGGTGGTAGTCACGAAATCGTAGGACGAGAGCGCAATTTTGAACGTGCGGGCAAAAAGTGACAGCTTATCGTAAAAGACGTTGCGTAAGGCCTCGTCGCGGAGCAATTCCTCGTAGGCTTCGGCGTCGCGCTTGTTGGGTACTGCCTTGAACATATCCCAAACTTCCGAATGGCGCTGCGGAAGTTTCTTGACTTCTTCAGCGATGTCGGTCATGGTACCCGTCAGTTCGTCTTCGTCGAAGTCTTCCAATCCCGAGTAGGTCGTAAGGGCTTCGTCCAGCTTGCCCAGCAGCCCATAGTAGTCGATCACGTAGCCGAAGTCTTTGCCGGGATACAGCCGATTGACCCGCGCGATGGCCTGCAACAGTTTGTGCTCTTTCAGGCTGCGGGTGAGGTACATCACGGTGTTGGACGGCACGTCGAAACCCGTGAGCAGCTTGTCCACCACGATGATGATTTCCGGGTCGGTCTGGTACTTGAAGCGGTTGATGATGTTCTCCTCGTACTTGGTCGGGCTGCCGTGCTCGTCCATCATCGTTTGCCAAAACTGCTTGATGCGGTCCTGCGACTTGCCGTAGGCACTGTCTTCGCCTTCGCGGTCGTCGGGGCCCGACATCACGATCTCGGACGAGACGTAGCCGATCTCGTCCAGAAAACTCTTGTATTGAATCGCCGCCATTTTGCTGGCGCACACCAGTTGCGCTTTGAAGCCCTTGCCCTGCCAGTGGTCGCGGTAGTGCAGACTGATGTCCCAGGCGATGGCGTGCATTTTCTGCTCGGCCTGGTTGAGCTGGTCGGCGCGGCTGAACTTCCGTTTCAAGTCGGCTTTCTGGTAATCCGTCAACGGCTCGGATACTTTCTGGAAATAGTTGTCGATCGCCCGTTCGTTGACTTCCTGGAAGGCGTGCCGACCTTCGTATAGAATGGGTACCACGGCCCCGTCTTCCACAGCCTTGGTCACGGGGTAGTCGTCGATGATGCCGCCGAATTTGTTGGCCGTGCTGCGCTCCTTTTTCATGAGCGGCGTCCCCGTAAACGCGATGAAACAGGCATTGGGCAGCGCCTGCAACATCCTGATATTGAACGTGCCGTACTGGGTGCGGTGGCCTTCGTCCACCAGCACGAAAATGTCGGGCGATAGCAGCGGGTCTTTGAGCGTCTTGACGGCGTTCTCGAATTTGTTGATGACCGTCGTGATCACGGCGTCGCTCTGGCTGGCGAGCATCACGGCCAGGCTTTTGCCCGTGGTGGCGCGCTCCACCAGCATATCGCATTTCAGGAAGGTATCCGAAATCTGCTTGTCCAGGTCGGTGCGGTCGGTGACGAGTACAATTTTGGGGTTGCGGATCTTCGGGTTCATGGCGATGGCCTGGGCCAGCATCACCATCGTGAGCGACTTGCCACTGCCCTGCGTGTGCCAAATCACCCCGCCGGGCCGCTTGCCGCGTACGAGCTGACTGACCCGCACCCCGATTTTCTTGATGGCGAAGTATTGTTGGTAGCGGGCTACTTTCTTGGCCCCGCCGTCGAACAGAATAAAGCTGTACACCAGATCCAGCAGCCGCGCCGGGCGGCACAGGCCGTGCAGCAATTCGTCTTGCTTGGTGGGCCGCACCGCCACGCCCTGTAAAGCCTCGAAGTACCGCCGCACGTAGGCGTAGCGCCCGGCAAACAACTTTTGGTGGCGCGCCGGGGCCAGCGGCGTGTTCTTGACGGCGGTCAGTTCCTGGCGGTAGGCGAGCGTGGAGGCTTCTTTTTCGGCGCGGTTATTTCCGGCGGCTTTCTCCTCCCAGTGCGCCCAGAATTTCTCGGGCGTACCGTTGGTGGCGTACAGGCCCTGGTTGGTCGCCAGGCTCAGGCAGAGTTGCGCGTACACGTACAGCCCCCGAATGCCGTCTTCCTGCTGGTTGCGGAGGTGCTGCGAAATGGCCTGGTGCAGCGGGTCCTTTATATCGGAGCGCTTGCACTCGATCACGACCAGCGGGATGCCGTTGACGAACAGCACGAGGTCGGGGATGTAGTGCGCCTGGCTGGCGGCGCGCGTCACGCTGAATTCCTCCGTGACGTGGAAGGCGTTGCGGCCCAAATCCTGCCAGTCGATGTAGTGCAGCGTGTAGCTTTTTTTATCGCCCTCGATGCTCTGTTCCAGTGCCTTGCCAAGCGTGAGGAGGTTGTACACGTATTCACAGGCGGCCATGTAGCCTTCCTGCATCGGCACGTCTTTCAGGGCTTGCAGCGCCGTCCGACGGTTGGCGTCGGTGAAGGCGTGGGACGCGCCTTTGTAGGCGATGTCATTGATTTTTTCGAGCTGACTTTGCAACACGCCCTCCAGCAGCACGGCGGTTTTCTTGCCGCCGCGCATCGCCAGCGCCTCCTCGGGCGTGAGGTAGGTGTAGCCGAGCTGTTGCAGGAATTGCAAAGCCGGAATTTGGCTAAGGTGGTCTTCCAGGAAGGAGGGGTTTTCCATGGGGTTAGAAATTTAGCTCTCTATGTATGAATAAGACGTTCAATTGGCGGATTTTCACGCCGTAGGCGTCGACGGTTAATAGCAAAAGTTAAGACAGCCAAAACCTAGCACCCCGGAGGGGTCGACCCCTCCGGGGTGCTTGTTCTATGGTCGCGCGGCGGAATCTTGATTCTTTGTTTTGTAAAAATCTATCAAATAGAAAGTTAGCATGAAAACAATTTGATTTCAGCTTAACTAATGATACATTTGCCCTGCCTGTTGTGCATGAAGGTCGGCAGCTTGCCGTTGAAGATCCATCTTCTTAGTGCATTGATGGGCTTTTTTATTGCCTACATTTGCGTCATAAGTCGACCGGGGCGAGCATTTTACGGACTCGTTCGGGCCGCAAAAATCAATAGCTTTCGGGCTTTGAGCCTCGGTTTTTAACCGGGGCTTTTTTTAGTTAATATAAAAAAACACCTTATTTTCAAGCGGTTAACTGAATTTAAAATCCCGTAGGGATGAAGCATATTGTAGCCGCCGATTTCAATCGGCGGATTAGAGATTGACAGAGAAGGATTGAGTTCCGTAGGAACGACCCATATCTCCGACAAATCGGCCATCCCTACGGGATTCTGGTATTTTATCGCGACACGCATCCCCCGGATAAATCCGGGGGCTACAAATTTGGTCATCCCTACGGGATTTTGGTGGTCAATATCCCTGCCAAGGGCATCACGATCAATTTCAAAACTATCGGCGAATACATACATCGTTCCTAGCCGCATTTTGTACATTTGCCCTGACCTCTACCCTGTGTATGGGAACTGCAAAGGTTTCGGACGCTGTACCAGCAAACAGCGTTCTTTTTTTATCTCTCCTGGCTAGCTGTATTCAGAGCGCGTCATCCTTTATCGGTACCCGCACTTTCCCCGTCAGCAACTGCTGCATCAAACCCTTTTTCTGCGCTTGCAGGGCGGCTAGTTTTCTTTCCAACGTTTCGAGCTCGCGGTCGGCGGCTTGCAGGACGGTGGCGATTTTTTGCTGCTCAGGAAATACGGGTACTTTGAGCGTCAGATTGAAGTAATCGGTCGGCGTCACGTTTAGCAAGCCATGGGCGCGGCCGCCTTCGTGCGCGATTTCTTTCAAACCTCGATTCATAAATCCAGCGTTGAAATATTGCTCCATAAAATCCGCCGAGTTTCTCTTAGCATCTTTCAAGGCAAAGCAGATGTACAGGATAGTTACCACGCCCGCATCGTAGTCTTTCAGCCGCTTGATGGCACCCATCGGATAGCCATTGGAGTAGCTTTTGTTGTAGGCGAATTCTCCTTTTTTTAATAAAAAATAATTGTCAAGAATCTCGCTAGCTACCTGCTTGTTGAAATAATGCTCTTGGTTAATCAAACCCCTTTGGGCCGAGATCGTGAGTACGTTGGTATTGTTGTTCGTGTTCTTGCGGGTCACTCTTTTGAAAAGATCTCCCAACTGAACCTCCTGCCACGGCTCCCTGAACTCCGCAAACCGCTTCTTACCCGTCAACAACTGCTGCATCAGGGCTTTTTTGTGCCGCTGCTTGGCGGCGATGAGGCGTTGCAGCGTGTCGATGCCCTGATCCCAGGTACCTAGCACGGCGGCGATGGCGCGTTGCTCGGGGAGGGGTGGAAGGGGGATCTTGTAGTTTCTCAGAAAATCAGAAGGTACCCTTTTCTGTCCAGCACTTCCGGTCATATTTTGCTCCCCACGCCCCCTAAATGTTTGGAGCCTAGTTTGGTAAAATAGAAAATCTGGGAAGGTTAATTTGTTCGCTCTAAGAACATGAAATTCCGTACTTCCGAAGCCTATGTCTGTATTCAGAAATTCAAGCAGGGCTCCTTTTCCATTCTCAAAACAAGGGGTTATCTTGGCTACCAGCACGTCTTCTTTGGAGAAAACGGTGAAACCGCTTTTGACTAGGCCATAAGTAGTTTCGGTCTGGGAAAGTATCCTTCCTTCCTCAGAGACGTCTGTCATCCCTAAAAATGTGACGATCTCATCGTCTTCGCATTTTGGTTTTCCAGGGTTTATCTTCGCTATCTCACCCAATTTCAAGTACTTCCAACCGGATGGTACTTCAACGGGTAAAACGCCTTTTTTTCTGTCAAATAATTCTAAACTTGTCTGCATAACTCAAAGGCTTAATTCTTCCAAATACGAATTCATTTCCTGCTGCACGGCGGCCAATTCTGTTTCCAGGGCGGCAATTTCCTGCTGCACGGCTCGCACGTCGATTTCGGCTTCTTCCTCGAAGGTATCCACGTAACGGGGGATGTTGAGGTTGAAGTCGTTCTCTTCGATTTCGGCGAAGGTAGCTACGTGAGCAAACTTCGCCTCCGCCACGCCCGCCGCCAGGCTGCCGCCCTGGAAAGCGCGGTAGGTGTCCACGATGCGTTGGATGTGGGCGTCGCTGAGCTTGTTCTGGTTTTTGCCGGCGTCGTACTGCTGGCTGGCGTCGATGAACAGCACGTCGGTGTTCTCGCCTTTTCCGCGATTAAAAATTAGGATAGCGGCGGGGATGCCCGTGCCAAAAAACAGGTTGGCGGGCAGACCGATGACCGCTTCCAGCAGATTTTCTTCGATGGTTTTCTGCCGGATTTTGCCCTCCGACGAACCCCGGAACAACACGCCGTGCGGCACCACCACGCCCACCTTGCCCGTGCCGTCGTAGGTGGTCTCGATCATGTGGGTGATAAAGGCCCAGTCGCCCTTGCTCTTGGACGGCACACCGCGCCAGAAACGGGCGTGCGGGTCGGCGGCGGCTTCGTCGGCCCCCCACTTGTCGAGTGAGAAGGGCGGGTTGGCCACCACGGTGTCGAAGCGCATCAGGGCGTCGCCCTCGATCAGCTTGGGGTTGCGGATGGTGTCGCCCCAGCGTACGGTGGCGTTGTCGAAGCCGTGCAAAAACATATTCATGACCGCCAGCGCCCAGGTGCTGCCGTTGGCCTCCTGCCCGTAGAGCGAGAAGTTGTCGGAACCCACCGCCTGCCCGGCCTTGATGAGCAGCGAGCCCGAGCCGCAGGTTGGGTCGCAAATCCGCGCGCCAGGGGCCGATTTGGTGAGTTGCGCGATGAGCGTCGAGACCTCGCCGGGCGTGTAGAACTCCCCGGCTTTCTTGCCCGCGTCGGAGGCGAAGTGCGCGATCAGGAACTCGTAGGCCCCGCCGATGATGTCGTGGCCCGCCAGGTGCGAGGGCCGGAGGTCGAGTTTCTTGTCGTTGAGGTCGGTGAGCAGGTTTTTCAGCCGCACCTTCTTGTCTTTGGGCTCGCCGAGGTTGCCGGAGTTGAAGTCGATGTTGCGAAAAATGCCGGAGCCGTCCTCGCCGCCCAGTTTTTCGCGGTTGGCTTCTTCGAGGTCGGCCAGCGCGACGTTGATCAGCTCGCCGATGTTGGTTTCGTTGCGTCGCTCGTAGAGGTGGTCGAAGGTGCAATGGTCCGGCACCACGAAGCGCTCGTGGCGCATGGCGCGGGCGGCCCGCTCGGCGTCGCCGTCGTACTTGGCGAGGTGAGTGCTGTACTTGTCCTTATGGACGTCGCTCACGTATTTCAGGAAAAGCATCGTCAGGATGTAGTCCTTGTACTGGCTCGGGTCGATCACGCCCCGGAAGGTGTCGCAGGCCTTCCAGACGATGTTATTGATTTCTTCTTTGGTGATTTTGTGGTTCATTTATCGATATTTTTATTGGTGGGCTTTGGTTAGGAGGTGATGTTGAACCAGTTGGTCGCGGAGGGCTTCGAGTTGTTGCATGAGCCGTTTTTCCTTTTCCCGAAGTCCATAGATCGTAAGTATGCGTTGCTGAACGGCGAGAGTTGGAATAGGGATCGTTAGGTTCTGTAATGTGCTCTTGGAAATAGAAGGTATGGAGCTACCCATCGCCTGGGATTTCAGGTACCCTTGCGCTTTCGGCTGATTGAGGTACCAGCTGAGGTATTCAGGTAAAACTCGTTCGGACATTTCGGAGTCGGGACGAATGACCAGGAAAGTAGAGGACGCCACGGCAGGCCCTGTTTGAGTGTCGTGGGGTACGGCAAAGTTGTTGGTACCCTTAGCGTTGAGCAGTACGTCCCCTTTCAGAAGTATATGCTTACTGGTAAGGTCATCTACTATTATACTGGGTTTGATGCCTTCCTGTATGCTCCCATCTGTCTCAAACATTCCTGCTTGGAGATAGGTGACATTGCCCGAAATGGTTGGTTTGTCATAGATTCCAGTATTGATAGCAGCGATCTCGCTCAGCTTAGTTTCCATCTTTAATCCTCAGTATTGATGTTACAAAGGAGAAAAAGAAAATTTGCAATTGCAAATTTATATGTCAGTAATCAGATTACAAAAATTACTAAATTATTTTAAGTATTTGTCAATCAAGTTGATAATCATTCATTTTATAGAAAAGTTGCTTTCGATAGTAGCTATCTTATGATTTATATTATATATGTCAATTTCACTTATATCACCCATGTGATTTTAAAGTCGATAGAAAAGTAGGTATCGGCCGCAGAGTAGAAATAATGATTACATAATCAGAAGAAGTATATTTGGCGAAGATCAAACGGAAAAGGCCTGACAAATTATTGATTGTCAGGCCTTTTCCGTTTTTCTAAACCGAGTATTATTCTAAGCTATAGAAATTATTTTTTCTAATTCTGCATATTCTGTGGCAGAGACTTTGCTCTCTGCACAAGTGTCGTCGCATAAATACAGATTTGTGTGCAAATTCCGCTTTTGAAAACTTTTCGCTTTGCTATTTGAAACTCCTACTATATTATGGTGACAATTATCGCCCGAAACACTAATCTCCTGCTCGATTTTAAAACTAGCTTCGCCAAGTTCATCTTCCAGCACTTTTACCGGAATCACCCAATACATGGAGGGCACTTGCACTGTCGACTCATAATGGTTCATTATATGCTGGCATATTGATCCGCTTTCTCGCTCTGCACACTCCTTCTGGAAAACGGATATCCCGCCGTGGTAATTGGTGAAACAATCACTACTGAACCTACGCTTGACAACCGAATATTTTCTAATGTTGAGGGTTCTGATGAATTCCATTGTGGAGAAGATAGACTGCTGAGTTTTGATTGCAAATTAGTCAGGGTAACCTTTTCTTTCTCATCGAGAATTTTGTACTCTATTCCTTTTCCCTCTTCCCACACATAATCGATTGATAAGTCTGCATTTATAGTAACTTCCAAAAATTCTTCCGAATCTGAGGACTTATAGAAGTTAAGTGTAATTCCACCAGAAGTTTGCGGCAGCACTTCGGTTTTTAACTGTAATAAGTTTGCGATTGAATGCACCTGTTTCGCCCTCGCGATTACAGATTCAGTAATTAGATCGCCAGCGCCAAAGTCCCAACCTGCCGGAAGCTTGGCAAGATCCTCGATTTCCTTATTTTTCTTATTCAGGTCAGAAAGAACAGTTTTGTTAGCGCTGACTAGCGAAAATCCGTAAACGAGGTAGCTGCCAGAGCTACTGTCTGACATAAGCGATTTATTTCTCATGACTCAGTCGTAGTTTTTACGTTCGATTCATTAATTAGATTGGCAACGTCGTGAATAGTCATCACGGTGTGATTTGTAAGTGCTTCAAATTTGCTTATAAGATCGCCCAAATCCTGATAAAGTGATTTTGCAGTAGTGAATGACATATTTAAAGTGATGGAAGGCGTACCATTTTGCAATAGCAAAAGTAACATATCCGCATTAGAATGGCCGCTCACAAACCCATTGACATATAATTTTGAGATATCTGAATTTTTCAGTGCCTCCTGGATGATTTCGTTAGGCTTGTACTCTGGATCGTTCATAGTTAGAGAAAAATTTAAATTGTTCAGGCCACTGTATTCTCTGAAACAACAGCAAAAGACGCACCAAAGTATATTCTAATCGCTTTAATTTCTGTATTTAGGCATGGAAGCCTTTTTTCTCCACAAATGGATTTACAAATTTTCATCTTGGCTCTATATGAAAGGGGGCTTGCATTTGCTGAGGTATAGCACCGTAAATGAACACAACAAAAAAGCCCCAAATCCAAAGATTTGGGGCTTAAGCTCCCGAAGTTGGGCTCGAACCAACGACCCTCTGATTAACAGTCAGATGCTCTAACCAACTGAGCTATTCGGGAATTGTGGGTGCAAATGTAAGTCCTTCCCCAAAACCACGCAAGCGTAGCCGGGGATTTTTTCTTAGCCCTGCACCTTTTCCAGTAATAAGTCCTTGACTTTCCGTGCGTCGCCTTTGTTGAAATTTTGCATTATGATCTCGGCGCGCATACGGGGGATGACCCGAATGGTGGAAAAAAAGACGCCCGAGTCGATCTCGACGCCCGAAATGTCGTGGTAGAACACGAAGTTATCGGTGCTATTGAAGGCCTTGCGCACTTTGAAGGTCACGCCCTTTTCGCCGAAGGTGATCTCGTCGGGAAACATGGGGTTCTTGAGGCCGCTGGCTGTGAATTTTTCGTTCATGGGAATTGTGTTTCAGGAGGTTCACAAAGGTACGTACAGTACTTTCTTGGTTTCAAAAAAATCTTCCGTGAAATATTCGGACAAGTCGTGTTCCTGCACGCGCTTGCCATATTCGCGGATTTCTTCGGCCAGGTCGCCGCCTTTAAGACAAAGGACGCCATTTTTGACCGAATGAAACGAGTTGGGACTAATACCGTGCCGCACCCAGTCGACGAAGGGCTTGAGGCGCGTGACGGCCCGACTCAGCACGAACTCATAGTTAGCGCGCTCGACGTATTCGGCGCGGGCTTTTTCGGCCATGACATTGGGTAGTTGCAGGGCATCGGTCACTTCCTGCACTACCTTGATTTTCTTGCCGATGCTGTCGATCAGGTGGAAATGCGCCTGCGGAAACAGAATCGCCAGCGGAATGCCCGGAAAGCCGCCGCCTGTGCCCACATCCAGAATGGTAGTGCCGGGCTTGAACTGTATGATCCTGGCAATGCCCAGCGAATGCAACACGTGCCGCTCGTAGAGCGTGTCGATGTCTTTGCGCGAGATGACATTGATCTGTGCGTTCCAGAAACGGTAAAGCTCTTCCAGCTGCGCAAATTGCGACCGCTGCTGCTCGGTCAGATCGGGAAAGTATTTTAAGATTATTTGCATAAAAATGGCTCTCGGCCGTCGGCGGTCAGCTCTCGGCATTTTTAAATTAGCATTCTTTATCTGCGGCAATGGATGCAGTCGCGTTGACCATCGACCGTTCTACCCTTCCCCCCTTCTACCGTCTTTACCGCCAGGATACTTTCTTTTTTCTTCTTGAAAACACCAGACCGCTCATTCCTATATAGTAAAGAAAGAGAGCGAAATCCATGGGGATGAATCCCCAGGGCGACAGCGTGCGATCCAGCCGCCGATTGATCGACTGAAGTACCAGCAGCTGCACCAGCCACCGTAGGACGAATGCGCTCCCCAGGATTTGAAGCAGCAGCATATTTTGGGTGTCGATTCCCCAGACCAGCATCGCTAGGCCGAACACCCAGGTGCCCACGTGCGAAGCCGATAGCAGACCGAGCCGCAACTTGTTGGCAGCGCGGTAGTGCTTCCCGACCGACAAATGTCGCTTTTTTTGTTTGAGCCAGGTACCCCAGGTCGTTTTCGGGAATGAGTACACGAAAGTCTCCGGGTCGAGGGCGATGGCGGTGTTGGTGTCGGTAGCTGCCTGATTCATAAAAAGGTCGTCGTCGCCGCCCACCACGTGCTTGTGGGTATAAAACCCTTTGTGTGAGAAAAACAGCGCGGTGCGGTACATCAGGTTGCGTCCCACGCCCATGTAGGCTCGGCCGGCGCGGGCCAGGGAAAGGTACTGCACAGCAGTGTAAAAAGTCTCGCACCGAATAAACCAATTGAGCAGCCCGGCTTGCTGGTAGTAGGGGGAGAAACCCAGCACGATTTCCTTGTCAGGTGAGAGTTGGGCCGCCATACCCGCCAGCCAGTTCGTGCCCACGGGACGGCAATCGGCGTCGGTCATCAGGGCCACGGAGTACCGGGCATGTTTCATCCCAACGGTCAGGGCGTATTTCTTGGGGGTAATGTGGGGAAATTCCTGGTCGATTCGTACCGTACGTACATGGGACCACTCGTGCGCGTGCTCTTTTATAAAATCGTCGGTGCCGTCTTCCGAGCGGTCGTCCAGGACGATAACCTCAAACTCGGGGTAGGCCTGCGCATCGAGCAACGGCAGGAGTTCACGCAGATTCTCCAATTCGTTCCAGGCACATACCAATACCGAAACGCCCTCCGACTGCCCCGAAACTGTCGATGTCTCCGACTCGTGCCGAGCCAACGGCAAGAACACGAACAGATAATAGCCTAGTTGAATGAAAACGCATGAACCGAAGAGGATGAGTAAGGTGATTGTCACGGGAACCGAAGCGGGTAGAGAGGGGATTTGCGGGCAAATATACGTTCATTGTCAGGAATGTCGGCCCGCTACCGCTATTTTTGCACCCCGCCATTTGTCCCATCCCCATGAAATTTACGCTCGAGACCACTGATACCGCCACCAAAGCCCGCGCTGGGGAAATTGAAACCACCCACGGTACTATCCAAACGCCCATCTTTATGCCCGTCGGGACGGCCGGAACCGTAAAGGCCGTACACCAGCGCGAACTTCGGGACGATGTGAAGGCGCAGATCATTCTGGGAAATACCTACCACCTGTACCTGCGCCCCGGGCTCGACACCATTCGGAAAGCGGGCGGGCTGCACGGCTTCAACGGCTGGGACAAGCCCATTCTGACCGACAGTGGTGGGTACCAGGTGTACTCTCTGGCGGGAACGGGCCGGAAAATAAAAGAGAAAGGTGTGGAATTTAGGTCCCATATCGACGGATCGCTCCACACTTTCACCCCGGAGGGCGTCATGGACATTCAGCGCACTATCGGGGCCGACATCATCATGGCCTTCGACGAATGCACACCCTATCCCTGCGATTACGATTACGCCCGCAACTCCATGGACATGACCCACCGCTGGCTGGCCCGCTGCTGCGAGCGCTTCGATGCTACGGAGAGTCAATACGGTTACGATCAGACACTTTTCCCCATCGTGCAAGGCAGTGTTTACAAAGATCTTAGGAAGCAGTCGGCCGAGACGATTGCCTCCTACGGCCGCGAGGGAAACGCCATCGGCGGGCTTTCGGTGGGCGAACCCGCCGAAATCATGTACGAACTCACCGAGGTGGTCTGCGATATTTTGCCCGCCGACAAGCCCCGCTACCTGATGGGCGTAGGTACGCCCGCCAATATTCTTGAGTGCATAGCGCTGGGCGTCGATATGTTCGATTGCGTGATGCCTACCCGCAATGCGCGCAATGGTATGCTTTTTACATCGGAAGGTACTCTGAACATCCGAAACGAGAAGTGGAAGAACGATTTCAGCCCCGTTGACAAAAATTTGGGTGGATATGTGAGTAATTTTTATTCTAAATCCTACCTTCGCCATCTGATTCGGTCGGACGAGATGCTGGGGGCTCAAATTGCGAGCATACATAACCTCACCTTTTACCTATGGCTGGCTAGTGAAGCCCGGCGTCGGATCGAAGCCGGAGATTTTTATAGCTGGAAGAATGAGATGCTCAAAAAAGTGACACAAAGGCTTTAAAAATTTTCATAAAATTTATTTTTGACTCGATATTTTAGGTTCCTGATACATTTAATCTAATTTTGACCTCCGTTTCTTGTTGGTTAAATGATATAGTTACCCTACTTTTGTCGCTACCCTGTGATTGTGAAGGGAGCTCGAATGAATTTTGAATCTCACAGTAAGAGAAATCCTTGTTAATCAAATAACGCAAATTTCCGTAGTATGAAAAAAGTATCCCTGTTGATTGGAACGCTCCTTATGGGATCAATGCTGGCCTTTACGTCGAGCGCCCAGCAAATGGCCCAGCCGCAGCCCAATTCTCCCGACTACAATCCAAAGGCGTCTTACGATGGGCCCTACAAGCTCAACACCTGGTCTATTTCGGGGCACTTCGGTCCCTCGCTGTTCTTCGGCGACCTGCGTGAGTACGACTTCTTCCCTGTGACTGGCAACAACAACGACACGCATAGTGAGTGGGGTACCGTACAAGGCGGCCTCTCGATCAATAAGCAGCTATCGTACTTATTCGGACTGCGGCTCGATGGTTCCATCGGCGCGCTTACCGGCATGAAGCGTCGCAACTACTTCCGGTATTTCAAAACAAACTACGCTGACGTCAGCCTGTCGGGTACCGTAAACCTCAAAGGTTTGCTTTTGGGCCCAACCAAGATGAAGCACTGGAAAATCGACGCCTACACTGGCTTCGGTATGATGTTCTACGATGCTACTTCCTACGACCTGACGGGCGGTGTCCAGATTCGCAACACCGGGCAGACCAACGACTGGATTATCCCAGTGGGCCTGACGATCAACTACGAGTTGAGCAAGCGCCTGGATCTTGGATTCGACTTCCGTATCAACAATGTAAACTCTGATTTCGTGGATGCTACCTACGGCGGAGACTACTCTCGCACGGCGACGGACGGCTTCGTGGTCGATCAGCTACCCACTGCTCGCAAGGGTAACTCGGCGCTTGACAAGTACGGCTACGGTGCGATCATGCTGACTTACAAGCTGGGTAAAAATCCGCTTCGCGTCAATAAAGAGGATGGCAAGTACACTTACGATCCCGAGCAGGGTGGTTTCTACAACCTTCGTTACACCGATCCTCGTCTGTTGGTCAAGCCACCGAAGATCCTGACTTTGGAAGAAATGGACTCGGTTGCCAAGGCCAATCGCCCCAAGGACATCGATCCTCGCCTGTTGCTCGATACTGACGGTGACGGCGTATCCGACTTCTTCGATAAAGAGCCCAACTCACCCGCTGGCAGCGTAGTAGACGGTAGTGGTCGCGTCATCGACTTCGATCAGTACGTTAAAAACGCTCTGGCTTCCGGTGCTGCCTGCGCCGAAATCTTCGCCAACGTGATGTTCGACACCGATCGCAACGAAATCAAGCCTGAGTATCGTGAGGTACTTAACAATGTAGCTACCCTGATGAATCGTTCGGGTTGTCGCCTGCAACTGGCCGGTCACGCCGACCGCCGTGCTTCCGATCGCTACAATATGGCGCTGTCGCGTCGTCGGGTCGAGGCTGTTCGCAACTACCTCATCAACGAGGCCGGTCTGAACGATCAGAGCAAGGTGATTGTCGACTACTTCGGTTCCTTCAAGCCCATCGCCGATGGCGCAAGCCGCGAAGGTTTGATGAAAAACCGTCGCGTCGAAATGCGCCTGCTGCCTTAATCTGTCGGCTTACGCATAGACTGAAATTGGAAAGGCTCCCCATCGGGGAGCCTTTTTTCATCCCGATTTGCTAGTTTTGTGAATGCAAGATCCCGCGCTCACGTTATGTATCGGAAAGAATAACACACCATTGATTCACTAAAGACATTTAACAAATGAAAGAATTCGATTACCTGGTCGTAGGTGCAGGATTGTGGGGGAGCGTGTTTGCGCACGAAGCCACCAAGCGAGGATACAAGTGCCTGGTGGTCGACCGGCGTCCGCATACGGGAGGCAATACGTATTGTGAGAATGTAGAAGGAATCAATGTGCACGCCTATGGTGCCCACATATTCCACACCAACGACCGCGAGATTTGGGATTACGTCAACTCCTTCGTGGAGTTCAACCGCTACACCAACTCACCAGTGGCCAACTACAACGGTGAGCTATACAACCTGCCATTCAACATGAACACGTTTCACCAGTTGTGGGGCGTGAAGACCCCCGCCGAAGCTAAGGCCAAGATTGCCGAGCAAGTGGAAGCAGCCGGAATCAAAGAGCCTCAGAATCTGGAAGAGCAGGCGATTTCGCTGGTGGGGACCGACATGTACGAGAAGCTCATCAAGGCCTACACCGAAAAGCAGTGGGGACGCCCGGCCACTGAACTGCCCGCGTTCATTATCAAGCGCCTGCCGGTACGGTTCACCTTCGACAACAACTACTTCAACGACCGCTATCAGGGGATCCCCATCGGAGGCTACAACAAGCTGACCGAAGGTCTATTGGACGGCATCGAGGTACGGCTGGACGTAGACTTTACCGAGCAACGGGACGAATTGTCGCAACTCGCTGATACCGTCGTGTACACTGGAAAGGTAGATGAGTACTTCGACTTCCGTTTTGGGGCACTGGAGTACCGCAGCCTGCGTTTCGAGCACGAAACGCTCGACACTGAGAATCACCAGGGCAATGCCGTGGTCAACTACACCGACGGCGAAACGCCTTACACCCGCATTCTCGAACACAAGCATTTCGAGTTTGGTACGCAGCCCAAAACCGTCATCACCCGTGAGTACCCCCAGGAATGGACGACCGGGGCCGAACCTTACTACCCTATCAACGACGACCGCAACGACGCACTTTACAAGAAATACAAAGCGCTGGCCGAGGCGGAAGAAAGGGTAATTTTCGGAGGTCGACTGGCGGAATACCGCTACTACGATATGCACCAGGTGATCGGTTCGGCGTTGAAGAAGGTACGCGTTCATTTCGACGAACAAAAAATTCCTGCATGAAATTATCCCCCGGTGGACTTTGCTTCCTGCTGATGCTGCTTTGGTGCGGAGCCTGCCGCACCCAGCGACCAGCTCCTACCATTGTATCGCAGGAATTGCCTTCGGTAAGCTCCGTCGTCAGCAAAGGCCCGTACGAGCTGAAGCCCGGCGATCGGCTGGTGGTCAGAAACCTCAACTGGTCGTCCGACTTGTTTCCCGATCCCGACGCCACCCGGGTTACCTCCGGGACCGGCGCGGGCTTCAAGGTACTAGTCCGTAGTGACGGGAGCGTGAGTTTGCCCGAAAAGGGACGCCTGTACGTCGAAGGCCTGACGCGTTCGGCTTTTGCCGATACGCTCTCCTACCTCTACAAGGATGTGGTACTCGACCCGCTTTTTGAGATAGAGGTCGAAAACCTCATCGTGAAAGTACTGGGTTCGGTCAATGCGCAGGGCGTGGTGTCATTGCAAAAAGACTTCATGTCGCTGGGCGAAGTACTGGCCCGGTCGGGCGGCATCAAGTACACCGAGGCCAGCAAGAAGATTCAGATCATCCGGGGGGAAGGGGTTCAGCAGCAAATCATCGAATACGATTTTCAGGAGCTGGGCGATCCGCTGATTATGAACCAAAACCTATACGACAACGACATCGTGTACGTTCCACCGTCGCGGGGTTCGCTCAGAACCATCAAGCTGCAGCGTGCCTACGTATTTGCCCAACCCGTCGTGACGGCGCTCAACCTTACGCTCATCATCCTGAACTTCGTAACCATCAACCGGCGTCCATGAGTTTATTTACCAAGAGAATAAAACAGACGCCAGACTCGGACTACCTGGCCGCGATCGGTGCCGATCTGCACGTGCATGTCTTGCCCGGCATCGACGACGGATCGCCTTCGCTGGCCGAGAGTCTGGAGATTCTGCGCAACCACTACGAAGCTGGATTGAGAAGAATCATCGCCACACCCCACATCCGTTCTGATTTTTTTCCTAATACCGAAGAGACCATAAAGGAAGCCTGGGAACTGCTGCAGGAAGCCGCCGCCGGGCGCTGGCCCGACTTGACGCTGACCTACGCCGCCGAGCACTACGGCGACGACTACCTGATGACCCTGCTCGAACGCGACGAAGTACTGCCGCTGTTCGACCGCTACGTGCTCGTCGAAACGTCCATGCGAGCTGAACTGCCCTATTTCACGGAGGTAATCCAAGCCATGATCGACCGGAACTGGCAACCGGTACTGGCCCACCCCGAACGCTACCGTACCTGGCACGACCGCCCCGACCGCTACGCCGAGCTACACGAGATGGGCATTATTTTTCAAATAAACCTGCTGTCGCTGGGCGGGCAGTACGGCAGCACCGAGCAGGCCATCGCCGAGCGCCTCATCCGACAGGGCTGGGCAGGTGCCGTGGGCACCGACCTGCACCGGGCCAGCCAATACGGCTACCTGCGCGCGCCGCGCAGCATCCCGCTTTTCCCATTCTTTGTGATCTTCCCTTATTAAACCACCAGGTACCTGAGTATGAAGAAAGAGGATGACAGCGCGCTCTTCGACCAACTGCTGGGCGACTCCGAATCCATCGATTTCCAGAAACTGCTGCGGGTTTTCCTTAGTCGCTGGTGGTGGATCGTGCTGTCGTTGCTGGTGGCGGGGGCGTTGTGTTTTCTGTACCTCAAATTCGTCACGCCCCAATACGTCGGCACGGTCACGCTCAAGTACCTTGACAAGCAGTCGGAACTGGACGGACTCAGCGGTGCCCAACCGGCCTTTGTATTCAACACGGGGAGTCCTGACTACCTCACCGAAAAATTCAATGTCCGGTCGCCGGAGGTAGTGCGTAATGCGCTCATCAAGATGGACAACCCTTTCAGTTTCTATCGGCTGAAAGATTTGCGACGCATGAGCGTGTACCCTACTCGTCCGCTGGATCTGGAAGTAATCAGTTACGATCCGGCAGTGTACCAGCACGGGAGGCTTATCCTCGATGAGGACCTCGGTCTGCGGTACCAAACCGAAACCGGCGAAACCACAGCCCGTCCGTTGAAAGCCCGGTCGGTGATACGACTACCCGGCCTGGTGTTTCGGGTCAACTCGATCAGTACCGAGCCGGGCTACGCCTTCGAGTTTACCTACAACGACCCCGACCGCCTCGTGAACGATATGGTGAAGCGAATCGACATGGAGGAAACCGAGGAAGACATTCCGGTAATGGACCTGACTTTCAAGCACCATAACAAAAGATACACAGAGGACTTTCCTGGAAAATCTGGTGCGAGCCTACCGTGAATACGACCTCAGGCAAAAACAGCAGTCGTCGGATTTAACTATCAGTTTTATCAAGCAACAGGGAGGTATTTATTCTACCTACCTCAAAGAAGCCGCCCGCGAACTCGAACTCTTCAAGCAAAAAAACCAGCTACTCAATGTGAGTGAGTCGGCGCTCGAAATCACCTCCAAAGTGCGGGAGCTAGAACAGCGCAAGAACGAACTCGAAATCCAGAAGGCCTACATCGACATGCTGAAAGCCAACATGGGCAAGACCTTCGAGACGGTCAACTACCTATCGGTGGGCCTGGACGGCAGCAGCGATGGCATACTGGTGGGCTTGCTTGGCAGTTTCAACGACCTCATCACGCAGCGCAAGCAGCTGCTGGCGAAGTACAGCCCGAGTTCGGCCGCGGTCAAAAACCTGGACGAGCAACTGGTGAAGTACCGCAGTCAGATTCTGGATAACATCGAGCTGCAAAACCAGAAAAACCGCCGGACAATCCAGATTCTCAACGAAAACCTGAGCGCGCTGAAAGGACGTTTTAGTAAAATTCCCGCTTTGGAGAAGAATTACATCTACCTGCAGAGCGACTTCGACGTCAACCAGAATATCTACTCGCTACTGCTCAACAAGGAAATAGAATCCTCCATCGTCAAGGCCGGTATGTTGCCCTCTTTCAGCGTAATCACGGAGTTCGATACGGATAAAGTATCCCCAATCGTGTGGCGAATCATCCTGCTGTTCACACTGGCGGGCCTCACGCTGGGCTTTGGGTCAGTACTGATGGCGCGCCTGCTCAACAATTCTTTCACCGACATAGGCAAGGCCGACCAGCACCCTAGGGTCAACTTGATCGGCGTGCTGGCGCATTTTTCCGAAAAACTGACTAACACCACCCGGGACATCACCGTGCTTTCCAACGACCGCTCGGTATTCACCGAATCGCTGAGCGCGCTGCGTACCCGGCTGAGCTTCGCCAAATCGTCGCTGGCTGACTCCAACCCGATGGAAGGAAAGCTGATTTTGATCACTTCCGAGCGGGCAGGCGAAGGAAAATCGTTTGTGACGGCTAATCTGGCCCTCTCGCTGTCGCGCATCGGCAAGCGCGTGATCGTCGTGGGGGCCGATTTGCGCAAATCGCGTGTGCATCTTTTTTTTGGCAGCGGCCAATCCTACGGCCTGAGCGACTACCTGCAGACGCCCGAAGACATCGCCAGGGTCGTTCACACGTCCAATACCAAGGACCTCGATTACATTCCGGCTGGTGACGCTCCGTTCAATCCCGGCGAGTTGCTGCAACGGCCCGCGATGGACGAGTTGCTGGCTTTTTGCAAAGCCAACTACGACTATGTGCTCATGGACACCGCCCCGGTGGGGTTGGTGGCCGACAATGTGCCGCTGCTCCGCCGCAGCGACCACGTGATTTTCGTGATCCGCTGGCTGTACTCCCAACAGGAATCGTATCGCCTGGCCGGGCAGCTGGCCGACGAGTACGAGCTCGAAGAAGTGAAACTGGTCGTCAACGATTTTTACCCCGACAACCTGTATAGCAGTCTCACCAGCAGTACCTACTACGGCTCGGGCTACGGCAGTTATCAGTACGGCTATGGGTATCAGGCCAACGACTACCTGGCTTCGTCGACCCCAGGCTGGCGGGGCCGCTTCAAGAAGTGGACGAGCCGAAAGCGCGGCTAAACCCCCTACCATCAACCCCTAATCTATACTCGATAATTGGAATACACACAACCAAAAGTCATCGCCGAAATAGGCTGCAACCACATGGGGCAGTTCGATACGGCCAAGGAACTCATCAGACTGGCCAAAGATTGCGGCGCCGACTACGCCAAGTTTCAAAAACGTAATTCGCGCGAGCTACTCACCGCCGAGCAGTACGATGCTCCCCATCCGGTACCCTACAACGCCTACGGGCCTACCTACGGCGCGCACCGCGAGCACCTGGAATTCGATCAGGCGCAGCACGCCGAACTGAAAAGCTTCGCCGAGTCGATTGACATCGGCTACGCTACTTCGGTTTGGGATGTCAGCTCGGCCCAGGACATCGTCGCCCTGGCGCCCGATTTCATCAAAGTACCCTCGGCTTGTAACAACCATTTCGAGATGCTTGCACTCCTGCGCGACGATTACGCGGGCGATATTCACGTGTCGACGGGCATGACGACGCTGGACGAAATCGAGCAAATCGTTACTTTTTTTGAAGAGACCGGTCAGGCCCGCGAGCGGCTGGTAGTATACAACTGCACCTCGGGTTACCCGGTACCTTTCGGGGATATTTGTTTGTTGGAGATCCGCCGCATTCAGGAAAAATACGGTGACCGCATCAAGGAAATTGGCTTCTCAGGTCACCATTTGGGTATTTCGGTGGATATTGCCGCCTATACGCTGGGCGCGACCTGGGTCGAGCGGCACTTTACTAAAGACCGCACCTGGCGCGGCACCGACCACGCCGCCTCGCTGGAGGTACCCGGCCTGCAAAAGCTCATCCGCGACCTCGTCCACACCCACGAAGCCCTCACCTACAAGCCCACGGAAATTTTGGACATAGAAAAGGCGCAGCGAGAAAAGTTGAAGTATAGAAAATGATGAATGATATCCTCGCTATCATCCCCGCCCGTGGCGGTAGCAAAGGGTTGCCGGGCAAGAATACGCTGACGCTGGCCGGGCATCCGCTCATTGCGTACAGCATCAAAGCGGCCCTGGAAGCCCCGAGCGTGACGCGCGTGATTGTCTCGACTGACTCGGAAGAAATCGCTGAGGTAGCCCGTCAGTACGGGGCGGAAGTGCCCTTTATGCGGCCGGCGGCCTATGCCACCGATACTAGCCTCGACTTGGAGGTCTTCGTTCATGCGCTGGGCTGGCTGCGCGAAAACGAAGACTATGCGCCGGATTTAGTAGTGCAGCTGCGCCCAACCTCGCCGGTCAGGTACCGGGTCGACATCGAAGATTGTATCGCTAAAATGCGGAACAACGAAGCTGCCGACAGCCTGCGCATCGTAACGGCCGCGCCCAATACGCCCTACAAAATGTGGTGCTTGGTGTCGGAAGAGGCGCCGATGCAGCCATTGCTCACGCTCGACGGCGTGGCCGATCCCTACAACCAACCCCGGCAGTCGCTGCCGACTATTTACTGGCAGATCGGCACGCTGGACGTGATCCGGCTGAGGGCTATTTTGGAGCAAAATAGCATGTCGGGAAAAACGATTCTGCCCCATGTGGTGCCTCAGGAACAGGCCATCGACATCGACGATATTTTCAGCTTCCAGCGAGCCGAAGCGTATATTTCGTCCCACGATTGCGTCAAGTTTTAATCTATGATTGCACTAGATAGCCCCATCCTGATTTTCGGCGCGGGCTCCATCGGGGAGCGGCATCTGGGTATTTTAGTGAAGCTAGGCTACCGCAATCTCTGGGTGTACCGGCAGCGCAACCTGCCGCTGCGCACGCTGGATGCCGATGATTTTAGGATCGTGACCAATCTGGCTGATCTGGACGAAGTACCCTTCGTCGCGGCCATTATCTGCACCCCCACCGTTCAGCATTTGGAACAAACGCGCTGGTGCGTGGCGCGCGGCATTCCGGTTTTGGTTGAAAAACCGCTTTCGCATGACTTGTCAGAAGTGCTGGCGTTCAAGAAAGAACTCCTGCAAAACCCTGACTACGCGCAGAAAGCGCACGTTCGGGTAGCCTACATGCTCAGGTACCATCCCTTTTTTCAAAAAATAAAAAAGCAGATCGAGGAAGGTACCCTGGGCAGACTGCTGACGATGCAAACCTATTGGGGCGAGTACCTGCCCGACTGGCATCCCTGGGAAGACTACCGCGAATCCTACGCCGCCCGGCGGGAGCTTGGTGGCGGCGTGGCCCTTACCTTGAGTCACGATCTCGACCTGGTCAATTGGCTGTCGGGTAGTACCGTGGTGGATTCACACACGATAAACAACTACCGTTCGTCGCTCGAAATCGACGTAGAGTCGGGAGCCGATGTGACGCTGCGCTACCAGAACGGCGTCACGGCGCACTGCCACCTCAATTTTCACGAGCGCGCACCGCGCCGCTGGTACCGGTTTGCGTTTGAAGAAGGGTCGGTAGAAGTGGATTACGTCAAAGCGCGCTACACTTTGTTGCTTCCCGGCCAAGAACCCGAGGTGACCGTTTTAGAAGATTTCGACCGCAACCAGCTTTTCACGGACCAAACCCGCGATTTTTTACAAAGGCTAAATAGCGCTAGCTTTGGGAAATCGGCTGTGCAGAATCTTGAAGAATCAGAGACGATCATCAGGATTTGCACGTAAGTTTTTTATAAAAAAAGAATGCAAGATATTCCTCCCATTCACCTATCGTTGTCCATCGCCCACCGGGTGGTGCTCCTCACCGGGGCCTGCGGTCTGATCGGCAGGACGATCGCTACGGCTTTTCTGCGGCAGGGCGCCCGCATGGTACTTGCGGACCGCGACGAAGCAGGCCTATCGGCCTTACGAACGACCCTGGAAAAAGATTTTTCGGACAATCAGTTTTTGTGCCAAACGCTGGACATCACCGACGAGGAAAGCTGCGAAAGCGCCGTGCGCGCCACGGTCACCAAGTTTGGTCCGCTGGAAGTACTGATCAATTGCGCCGCCATCGACGCCAAGTTCGATAAAGCACACGCGGCCACGATCAATCCCAGCCGATTCGAGCACTACCCGGCGGAGTTGCTGCGGCAGTCGGTGGACGTGAACCTGACGGGTACCGTGCTCATGACGCAAGCCGCCTGTCGCCAAATGCTGGCGCAGGGGCGCGGCCATATCATCAACGTGGCTTCGACCTACTCGCTGGTCGCGCCCAACCAAAGCCTGTACGATTTTGGCGAAGGTACCAAGCAATTCAAGCCCGTGGATTACATCGCTTCCAAGTCATTCATACCCAATTTTACCCGCTACGTGGCTACTTTTTACGCTAAGGAGGGCATCCGTTGCAACGCCATCGTGCCGCACGGCGTACTCAACGACCACGACGATGCCTTTCTGGCTAATTTTGCCCAACTCTCGCCGCTTGGCCGGATGTGCGAGCGCGAAGAACTCATCGGCCCGTTTACGTTCCTGGCGTCCGACGCCTCGAGCTACATGACGGGCTCAGTACTCACCGTAGACGGAGGATGGACCGCATGGTAAAAATCAAACTTTTCCTGACCGACGTGGACGGCGTGCTGACCGACGGCGGTATGTACTACGCCGAAAACGGCGATGAAATGAAGCGCTTCAACACCCGCGACGGTATGGCCTTTGAACTCTTGCGCAAGGCGGGCATTAAAACGGGGATCATCACCAGTGAAGACACTGCCATCGTGACCCGCCGCGCCGCCAAAGTGAAAACCGACTACCTCTACCAAGGCCAGCGCGACGGCGGCAAACTGGAAGCCGCTCGGGAAATATGCGAAGCGGAAGGTATCACGCTGGCCGAAGTCGCCTACATCGGCGATGATCTCAACTGCATCCCGCTGTTGGAAAAAGTCGGGCGGGCGGCTTGTCCGATGGATGCTGTGGACGCCGTAAAGAACATACCTGGTATCTTTGTCATGTTCAAGAAAGGCGGCGAAGGCTGTATGCGGGAATTTGTGGAACGAATCGTGCGGAGCAACGGATGAACCAGACGACCGATACCGAACCCTGGGACCTTGAAATAGAACCCGCGTCGGGCTTTTTCGATCTGAACTGGCGCGAAATCTGGCAGTACCGCGACCTGATCGCGCTCTTCGTGCGCCGCGACATCGTGGCTACCTACAAGCAGACGATCCTCGGCCCGATCTGGTTTTTTGTCCAGCCTATCCTGACGACGATTACCTACGTGCTCATTTTTGGCAACGTGGCGGGTATCTCGACGGGCGGTATTCCTAAGATTCTGTTTTACCTGGCCGGCATCACGCTCTGGAACTACTTCCAGGAGTGCCTGATGAAAACCTCCGAAACCTTTATCCAAAACCAAAATCTTTTCGGCAAGGTGTACTTCCCGCGCCTGGCCGCTCCGATCTCAATCGTCGTTTCCAACCTCTTCAAGTTTTTTATTCAGTTGAGTTTATTCGTGGCGGCTTGGGCGTTTTATCTCGTCACGACCGACAGCGTGCAGCCCAACAATACCCTGCTGCTCTTCCCCCTGTACATCCTATTGATGTCGGGGATGGGGTTTAGCTTTGGGGTACTCATTTCGTCGCTCACCACCAAGTACCGCGATTTGCGCTTCCTGATTCAATTCGGCGTGCAACTGCTCATGTACGGTACGCCTATTGTGTATCCCTTGTCGATCGTACCGGAGAAGTACCGCCTCTTGCTGCTGGCCAACCCGATCACGAGCGTGGTGGAGGCGTTCAAGTACTCGTTCCTTGGCGAGGGTTATTTTTCCTGGCTGGGGCTGGGGTACAGTTTTGGCTTCATGGTCGTTACTTTGTTTCTGAGCATTTTGGTGTTCAACCGGGTGGAAAAAACGTTTATGGACACGGTTTAGATAATGAATAGTGAACAGTGAATAATTAACAATGAACCACGCGGGCGGCTCCTAATGAATAATCATACTTTCATTTCCGGTTAGCGACTCAATCATTAAACCCAACAACGCCCCGGTAGACCCCCTAAAAACCTAATACCTAACAACCTAACACCTAACACCTAACAACCTATGTCGCAGGTAG
Source organism: uncultured Cytophagales bacterium (assembly GCA_963803495.1). GTDB lineage: Bacteria > Bacteroidota > Bacteroidia > Cytophagales > Spirosomataceae > Persicitalea. The sequence continues at coordinate 2,030,385 of CAWDMP010000002.1, read as the reverse complement.
CTATCAAAGTGGAGAATCTGGCCAAGCTGTATCAGCTGGGTGAAATCTCGACGGGTACGCTCAGCCGCGATTTGACCCGTTGGTGGGCGGGCGTCCGTGGGCGCGAAGACCCTTACCAAAAAGTAGGGCAAGTCAACGACCGCAGCAAGAGCGGTACCAGTGATTTTGTGTGGGCTTTGCAGGATATTTCTTTCGAGGTGAAAAAAGGCGAGATTCTGGGCATCATCGGCCGAAATGGCGCGGGCAAATCCACGCTGCTCAAAATCCTGTCGCGCGTGACGAAGCCTACCACGGGCCGCATTCGGGTACGTGGCCGCATGGCGTCGCTGCTGGAAGTGGGTACCGGTTTTCATCCTGAGTTGACGGGTCGCGAAAATATTTTTCTGAACGGCGCGATTTTGGGCATGAGGCGGGACGAAACCCGCCGCAAACTCGACGAGATCGTGGATTTTGCGGGGGTGGAGCGCTACCTCGACACACCCGTGAAGCGCTACTCTTCGGGCATGTACGTGCGGCTGGCCTTTGCCGTCGCGGCGCACCTCGAACCCGAAATTCTGATCGTGGACGAAGTACTGGCCGTCGGCGACGCGGAGTTTCAGAAAAAATGCCTCGGCAAGATGAAGGACGTCAGCGAGAACGACGGGCGGACGGTGCTATTCGTGAGCCACAATATGGAGGCCGTGCAGAACCTCTGCAACCGCGGGATGTTGCTGGCAGAAGGCAAGATGATGGCCGTCGGGGATTTGAGGAAAGTCGTGAATCAGTACCTCTCGAACGGGCCCATCGCGGAAGCCCGGTTCAGGTTCGAGCCTCCCGCTCAAAAAGAGGATTTGCCGGGCTTTGTGACCGAACTGGTGGTGGAGGACTCGGACGGCAACCCCGTTTCGGAGGTGTTGCTTTGGGACCGGTGGCGCGTGCGGATACGGTTTCAGTTGAACGAATACACCGCGCATTTCGTGATTGGGCTCGGGGTCTGCACCCAATTGGGACTTGCGGTCCAGACCTCCTGGAGTACCCCCGAAAACGTAGAGGCCGGCGTGTACGAGGCAGTGTTTTCGAACGACGACGTCGTCTATTCGCCCGGCAACTACTACTTCGACATCGGCCTTTCCACCCAGCTACGCGCTTTTCAGTACTTGCAGCAGAAAGCCTCCATCCATATATCCGATGTAGTCGATCCACGCAACGTCCAGCAGATTGTGAATACCAAGAGCGGGATCGTTTTGAACCAAAAGAATGTTCGCATTATCCGCGTCGAAGCGATCGATGCTTCGGAAAGCAGGTAGACTTAGAACGGACTTCCGGCAATCCAGCACACACCGATAAATGTAAAGATGAAAAAAACGATCAAGGATATATTCAGGCCGATTGTTGTCAAATCCCTGAATAACTGGACCCAAAGCAAAACAATCGCGCAATGGAAGAAAGCGGGGTGCCCCGTTCCACCGCCCCATGCGGTCAAGCAGGGCATCATTCAGGATTTCCAGCGAAAAACCGGCTACACTATTTTGATAGAAACTGGTACCTACCTGGGTACGATGGTCGAGGCTCAGAAAGCAAGATTCAAGAAGATTGTTTCGATAGAACTGGGGCGGGAATTGGGGGAGAAAGCCCGGGACAAGTTCGCCGAAGACCGCCACGTCAGCATCATGCAGGGCGATAGCGGCAAGGTACTTCCAGTGCTGATGAAGGAAATAGACCGACCTGCTATATTCTGGCTGGACGGGCACTATTCCGCCGGAATCACGGCCAAAGGCGATACCGAATGTCCAATTTACGAAGAACTCGAAGCGATTCTTGCCAATAAAGCACTCCACCACCTGATCCTGATCGACGACGCCCGGCTTTTTACGGGCGAAGGCGATTATCCGTCGATCGAGGCAATGACGGAATTTGTCAAAACCAAAAATGACCGCTACGCTGTGGAAGTCGAACACGACGTCATCCGGGTAACGACGGGCATGAATAACTAAATACTGGCAATGGCTACCGCAAAAGGAATAATCAGGAAGTACCTATGGCCCAAGGCTAAGCTACCCGCCTGGTTTGAGGAAGACTTTGGGAATCTGACCCGTCAGCAGAGTGAAAGCGAATCGAGGTTTACCCTGTCGACCGCTGACTTTTACCCCTGCCTCTACGATCGGAGCAAAACCACCCCGCTCGATCGTCATTATATCTACCATCCCGCTTGGGCAGCCCAGGTACTGGCCCGCACGCAACCCGCGCTGCACATCGACATCGCCTCGACGCTGCACTTCAGTACTATGCTGGCGGCGTTTGTAAAAACCGAATTTTACGACTACCGTCCCGCCGAGATCGAACTGGACAACTTTACCTCAAAAAGAGCCGATCTAACCGACCTGTTTTTTGCAACGGACTCGGTACCATCGCTCTCCTGCATGCACACCGTCGAGCACGTGGGGCTGGGGCGCTACGGTGACCCGGTCGACTACGACGGCGACCTGAAAGCGATGCGCGAGCTGGCGCGGGTACTGGCTCCTGGAGGCAATCTCTTGTTTGTGACGCCTGTGGGGAGCGAGGCCAGGATTCAGTTCAACGCCCACCGCATCTACACCGCCGCGGGCGTCGTCGATGCTTTTGCGGCGCATGGGCTCATGCTTTCGGAGTTTTCGTACATTCCCCAGCACAGCGGCGCCATGGTGCAGGCCGATCCTGCCACTTTCACCACGACCGATTCCTACGGTTGCGGCTGTTTCTGGTTTACCAAATAGCCGATGATCGTCGCAAAGCTACAAGGTGGATTGGGGAATCAGCTGTTTCAGTACGCTACCGCTCGTGCGCTGGCGCACCATCATGGTACTTCGTTGGCATTCGATGCCCGTACGTTGCAAGCCCATCAGCATCAGCCCGACATCACGCCGCGTCGCTATGCGCTGGATCAAGTAGGTATCCCGTTCAAACAACCGCCTGTACTTGACCAGATTACGTATGGCCTAAGTACCGTAGCCGCCCATCATCCGATGGCAAAATCGCTACGACGATTGCGTGGGGCGGTTATGTACAGCGAACGCGCTCCTGCCTACGATCCGGCGCTATTCGACAACACGACCCGGCGTACATACCTGAAAGGTTTCTTCCAGTCGGAAAAGTACTTTCATGCTATTCGTGAAATCTTATTGTGTGAGATTGATTTTCCAGTTCCCGACAGTCCTTTTATCCGTTCGATCACAGGCAACGCCTTGTATCAGCCTACACATCCGACGGGGTGATTATGTGACGAATCGTACCGCCAAGTCTTTTCATGGCTTGTGCAGCCTGGATTATTACAAAAACGCCATGGAATACGCGAAAACGAAACTGGGTACGGCACCCGTATTCGTGTTTTCGGACGACATGCCTTGGGCCAAAGCGAACCTGGCCGGTCCGCTGCCGCTCACTTTTGTGGAGCACGACCAGCCGATTTCTGCCGCTGCCGACCTGTACCTGATGAGTCGTTGCGATCATCACATCATCGCCAACAGCAGTTTCAGCTGGTGGGGGGCGTGGCTCAATCCTTCGCCCGACAAACTCGTCATCGCCCCCGAGCGTTGGTTTGCCGACGAGCAGGCGCAAGCGCAGACAAAGGACTTAATCCCCGACGCATGGATACGGTTAGCGTAATCATCCCCACCTGGAACCGCGCTGGTACCCTGGCCGCAGCCATCCAAAGTACCCTGGACCAGACCCACCCCGTGCTGGAGGTACTCGTCTGCGACGATGGCTCGACCGATCATTCGCAGCAAATAGTAGAAGACTTCTCCGACGCCCGCGTCAAGTGGGTACCCGGCGAGCCCTCCGGCGGACCGGCCACGCCCCGGAACCGGGGCATCGCCCTCAGCCGGGGTACGTGGCTGGCTTTCCTGGACAGTGACGACCGCTGGTACCCCGAAAAACTGGCCCGACAGTTGGCCTTTGCGAAGCAAGAAAAACTTAGCGCCGTCTGTACCAATGCCGATCGTCACGTACCGGGCGCATCTACTTCGACTTTTCACACACCGGAGCGGATCGCCAAAGCGGGCATATCTGACCGCCTGCCCTTCGAAACGCTGGTGCAGGTCAACTACGTGATTTGCAGTACCGCGCTGGTACATCGGGAGCTGCTGGCCCGGGCGGGCAGCTTCCCCGAATCGGCCGATTTACGATCGGTGGAAGACTACGCGCTGTGGCTACGCGTGGCGGCCCACGCGCCGTTTGGCTACCTCGATACGGCGCTAGCGATTTACGCCGATGCTCCCGCGCAAAGCATTCGGCGCGATGTCAACACCGAGCAGTTGCAACAGCAAAAAATCAGGGCGGCTTTGAGCGACTTGCTGGAATGGAACGAACGGACCCAGGCGTTGTCGGCAGAGCGGGTCGATCTGATCCGAGCGCGCCTCTTGGCGACCAAGGTCGCTTCGTCGCTCGGCTGGTACGCCCGCGTCCGGCACAAGTCGAAAATGCTGTGGTACCACTTTGCGCTTCTGCCCCGCTGGTTTTCGACCTACGTGGCTTTGGGAAAAATGGCTCCACACACGCGCCTGTTCTGCTTTTTTCCTTTTTACCAAACGGGCGGCTCGGAGCGGGTACACGCCGATATTTTGGAAAGTGTAGGGTACTGAAAGAGAGCAGAGCGAAATCGCTATTTTTTTTACCAAAGCATCCCGCTCGACTACCTTCAAAAGCCATTTCCAAACCCTGGGGCAATGTTTTGAGATCGCGGCGCTCGACCGTTCCAAATTCCGTCGATTTTTGTTGAAAACCATCGCCCAGAGAATCAACCGGGCGAACGATCCGACGGTATTTGGCGCTAACGCCACCTTTATGTACGATCTGATTCCATACCTGCACAGTCGGTCAAAATCGTCGACCTGACGCATTCCTTCGTGCCCGAATCGGACAATCCCGTCGAGCGGGCCAGCCTACCCTACGTCGATCGGCTGGCGGCGCGGGTGGTGATCAACGGCAAGACGAAAGGAGGACTACGTAAAGCTCTATCGGGAAGAAGGGGTACCGGACCGATCACTGGATAACTTGCAAATCATCCACAACAAGCTGAACTACCCCCGATGGGACCTGGCGCAAAAAGAGTACCACCTTCCGCTGCTGAAAGTACTTTTCGTCGGCCGAAACAGTCCTGAGAAGCGAATCGGTCTCATTGCCCGCGTGGCTCACGCGCTGCGCGATGAACCCGTCCGGTTTACCCTGGTGGGGCCGGAGCTGCAAGAATCCATGCGGTATTCTGAACCATCCCATATGCATTTCGCGGGTGAGCTCACTGATTCGGCGGCTTTGGCCAAAATCTACCGGCAGCAGCATGTAATACTCATCACTTCGCGCCGGGAGGGCTTTCCGCTGGTGTTGGCCGAGGGCATGGCACACGGCCTGGTACCCATCTCGACCGACGTCGGGGGTATCAGCGACCATGTACAAGACGGGGAAAATGGTTTTCTGATAAAAAACAGCGAAGACGAAAGCGTCATCGTGCAGAACATCGTGGCGCGGCTGCAGTACCTGGCCACGCGTCCCGAAGTACTAGTCCAGGCTGAGCCGTGCGGCCCAAACCGAGGCATATCGTAGCTTTGCCCCGGACGTTTTCGATCAAGAGTGGCGAAAACTACTAGCCAGCTGAACTATGCCTGAGGTACCTGCGAAAAAAATCCTGATCATCCTGCCCCACACGGGCAGCGGCGGCGACGCGCGGGTGATCCTCAATTTGTTGGCCGCGCTGCCGTCGCACGCCATCGAATTTCACATCCTGACCTCTCAGCGCGGCGACCTGCACCACGATTTCGCGCGCTACGCACAGCTACACACCTTCCCGCTGGACGACACGCCGCTAATCCGACGCATTCTCCGGCGGTTTTTCATGTCGCTCTTTGCGGGCTTGAAAAAGTGGTATGGGGGGCACTCGATCAGGAAACTCGACCCGGATGTACTCTACGTCAACACCGTCAACGAGCACGAATTTAGCCAGGCGGCGCTGGCCTCGGGCCGCAAACTGGTCGTTCACCCCCATGAGATGGGTTTTGTGGTGACGCAACGGATGCGGAGCGACTGGATTCGGGCGTTGCTGTCGCGGGCCCACACGGTGGTCAGCCCGGCGGTGGCGGTGGCGGACTTCTACCGCGATGTGTACGGCATCGACGAAGCCAAGATGCGTGTGATTCACGAAACTGTCGGCGACGCCCGCTTGCAGGAGTTGCCGACGGGACAGAATTTGAGGGAAAGGCTGGGAATCGACGCAAGTACCTTGCTGGTTGGGTCGGTGGGTTCGGTCATCTACCGCAAGGGCGTGGATACATTTCTGAACGCCTGCCTCATTTTGCGGGAAAAGCTACCGGAGCAGCAGCTGGTATTTGTGTGGATGGGGGGAAATCCCGAAGTACTCGATAAGCAACCGTACTTCCAGGCCCTGAAGCAGAGCATCGCGCGCCACGGCCTGGCCGACGGCTTTCGGCTGCTCCCCCACGCCGCCGATGTGGCCGATTTCTACGCCGAACTGGATATATTTGTCCTGCCCTCGCGCATGGAAGCTTTTCCGCTGGTGGTGCTGGAAGCGCTGCTGGCCGAGAAACCCGTGGTGGCAATGGACGTCGCCGGAGTGCGGGAGGTAGTCGATTCCGAAACGGGCTACCTCGTCAAAGATCGCACGCCCGAAGGACTGGCCGAAGGGATTCTTCATTTTGCCGGGAGCGAGGTACTTCGCCGCCGGGCCGGGAGCGCGGGCAGGAAAAGGGTACTCACGAATTTTGAGAGCAGCATACTGGCCCCGAAATGGCTGCAAATTCTGGAAAGTTTATGAAAATCGCCTTCGTCGTTTCCTTCTTCGATTTCCGCAACGACGTGCGGCGGCTCATCGCCGAGGCGGCTACCCGGCACGAAGTTGTGGTACTGGGCCAGGCCAAAGATGCCGAAGCCATCGGGGCGCACCTGCCCGCGGGCGTGACGTTTCGACCCATTCGGGAGCGCAAAGACAGCACACGCAACGCATTTTGGGAGCGTATCTATCTTTTGTTCAGGAAAATACCCCGAAGCCGGGCTAATTTTTTTCTGATGGAGCTTTTCAAAGCCAGCAACCAGCCTACCCATCCCCTTCGCGCCCGCGCCTTGCGGCTGTTTCGCCAAGTGCAGCGGCTTCCCAAGTTCATCGCCTACGATACCTACCTCAATCGACTCGACTACCGGGCCGACTCAGAATTGAGCGACATCGAGTCGTTCATCTGCTTTACGGCCATCGCCGACGACTACCTGCTGGCGCGCCTGATTCGGGAGCGAGAAATCGGTGCGGGTCTACGTGTACAGCTGGGATCATCCGTGCAAGCATACTTGCTTTTCGAAGCGCGTCGATTACGCCTGCTGGTCGGAGCCGATTCGGAAAGATATTATCTCTTTGCAGAACGTCCCCGCTGACCGGGTGGGCGTGGTGGGCGCGAGTCAGTTTTGTTACATTCACGAGTACCGGCAGCGCGAAGTACCGGCCCCAGAGCGGCCTTACCGGTACCTGTACTTCGGCTGCGCCATCGGCATCGCCGACCTGGTACCCGACGAGGTGTGGCTCATCCAGACGCTGGCGGAAGTACTCGCCCGGACCCAGCCCGACTGGAAACTACTTGTGCGCCCTTACCCGGTCCTGACCGACTGGGCTTTGTACGACCCGCTGCGGCAATTACCCAACGTGGTATTCGATGAGCACTTCCGCACCGGCGACCTGTCTGTGCAGGAGGGCGAGATCATGAAAAAGTACGCCACGATCGAGCGAGCCGAGGCCTTTTTTCACCTGGGTACCACGATGGGCCTGGAAGCTTGTTTTACTGATACGCCTTCTTTTATCCTTGATTTCGGCTACGAAACCACGACGGGCCTGAGCCTCTACAATTTCATTCACCAATACCAAAACGACCGCCATCTGATCGACCTGGCCCCGCAGAATGCCGTCACCTCGGCCGAAAGGCTGGGCGAAGTTTTGGCTGATCTTGCCAACCCTGAATTTTGCCAACTGAACCGGCAAGTACAGGCGCAGTATGCCCTGCGCTCGTTTGCGGAATTTTCGAAAGCGATCGTCACAAAACCAGCACGATGAAAAAAGCCGCCGTCACGGTTTACGCCGCGCTTATGGGTTTCAAGGACTACCTCTACCGGGCGTGGGTGATGTTCGTACCGTTTCACGTCATTCGGCTGTTCTTTATCAAGAGTACCCTGGCTGAGCGTGGGAAAGGGTTGCTTTTTCGCGATGGGAGTCGAAACGCGTTCGGGCAAAAACATTAGCATCGGCGACCACACGGTAGTCAACAAACGCGTGTTGCTGGATGGCCGGGGTGGGAAGCTCACCATCGGGAGCCAGGTCGACATCGCGCAGGAAGCCAACATCTGGACGCTCTCGCACGATCCCCACGACGACTTCCACGCCACGCGCGGGGCCGATGTGACGATTGAAGACTACGTTTGGATCGGCGCGCGGGCTACTATTCTGCCGGGCGTACGCATCGGTCGGGGGGCCGTGGTAGCGGCGGGGAGCGTCGTGACCCGCGACGTACCACCCATGACCATCGTGGCGGGGGTACCCGCCCGGGCGATCGGTATTCGTAAGAGTGAATTGAAGTACACCCTCGACCACCGGCCGTGGTTTCGTTGAAGGTACTTTGTGTTGCCGAAACTCCGCCCTAATCTCCTTTCCTAAAATCCGCTCCGATCCTGGAACGAAGAGCGCTTGGAGAGTTTCAAATCCTGCAAAATAGAAGACTTGGCGCGCAGCGTGAAGGAGTAGTTGCTGGCCCGGAACCGGTTGCCGGCGAAAGGCGTCCAGTCGAACGACATATCCCAGCAGTGCAGGTCGCGGTAGAGGCCCAGGCGCGTAATCGAAGGACTAAACGCCACGAAGTCGAAGCCCGACTGCACGGTGATTTTCCATTTGGGCGTCAGGCTCAGGTCGCCGTTGACGCTGACGGTCTGGACGAGCTGCGCTTTTTCCAGGCCGAACCGGCTCAGGCCAAACTGGTAGGCCAGCGACACGTTCCAGGGAATCTCGAAATCGACGTACAGGTTGGGGTTGGTATTGATAAACTCCAGCTGCTCTTCGCTGGCCTGGGGTTGGGTCGGGTCGACGGGACCTACCTTCTTTTTGGGATCTTTCTTGTTGGGGTTGAGGCTGGTACTCAGCGCGATGTTTAGGTTTTGGAGCCGCGCCAGGCCCTGCCCGCGCGTGACCGCAAACTGATTGACCCTGATACCCGCCGTGTTGGTAGGATTGTCCGGGTCGAGTACGTAAGCGTAGGGGTCCAGTGACATCGTGAAGTTCATGTTCAGGTTTTGGCCGATGTTGGCGCTGGCGTTGATGCCGATGTTGGAGAATTTCAACGAATCGGCAATCACATTGTAGCTGCCGTTGAAACTGAGGTTGTTGAGCAGCTGTATTTTCTCAAATTGCTGAGCGGCTGTATCGTTCTTGGACCGCAGCTTGGCCTCGAACGAGTTGTTGAGGCTATAACTGATGATGCTCGTAGCGCGGCCGTCGCTGCTCCCGAACGAATTGCCCAGTCCCCGGTACCTCGACAGAAAGCGGGTATCGCCATCGTCGTTGATTCGGACATTTTGATAAAAGCCAAAATTATCCCCCGAAAAATCGGGCGTGTAGCTGAACGAAAGCGCCGGAATCACCGTGTGCCGGATGGCTTCGAGGCGCTTGCCCTGAAACTGGAAGGTACCGTAGAAGCGAGTGTTGAGCCCCGCCCCAAACGAATAGCTGTACTCCGACCCGATGCGGTCGACGGTATCGATGCGCACGCGGTTGTTGCCCAGATAGGTGTAGTCGTACTGCTTGGTGAACACCTCCCCCTGCAGCGATAGGCTGGGCGTCAGGTTTACGAACCGCAGCAGCTTGAAGTTGGGCAGCGAAATCGGCAGCGAGTAGCGCCCCGTGAACTGGGCGTCCTGGAGCAGTGAAGGCAGATTGTTAAAGTCGAAAGGTAGTACCTGGTCGCCTTCCGTGCGGGCGCTGTCGATCGTGTTGTCGACAAGAAACTGCAACGTGCGGTAGGTGGTGTCAATCCTCGACAGCGTGTTGTTGATGTTGTAGTTACCGTTGAAATCCAGGCCCAAACGGAAGCTCTCGTACCAGCGACCGCTACCGCCGTTGAGGGCAAAGGGGGCGATTTGATTGATACCGAAGTTGAAATCCGTACCGACCTCGGTCTTGCCGCCCTCCCGAATGCCCGTCGTGGGGTTCGTCTGGCCGAAGTTCTGGTTGACGCGCAGGCTGGCTCCGGCGCGGGCGTACTGCCCGAAGGTCCGGTTGTACTGCACCGACGAGGTGGCCACGTTGGAGATGTACCGCTGCTGGTCCTGGGCGTTGAACGAGTTGAAGCTGTTGCTGGTCACATTGACATTGGCCGAAAATGTGGAAGCACCGCGCGGTACCGGCGCGTGCGACCAGAGGATACTGAAATCGTTTCGGGGTGGAATGCTACGCAGCCGGTCCAGTTCGTCGCCCGAGCGGTTGCGGTTGAAGCGCAGCGCCACGTTGCCGCTGTAGCGGTAACGCTTGGTGTAGATCGAGCTCACGCCCGCCCCCCAACTACCCGTGGAGTATATCTGCCCGGTGACGGTCGCGTTGAAATTTTCACTCACGGCAAAGTAGTAGCCCCCATCGCGCAGGAAAAACCCCCGCCCGTTGGGCTCCTCGCCGTAGGTCGGGAATATGATGCCGGAGGTACCGATTTCTTTTTTCTTGGGAAAAGGAAAAAAGCCGAACGGCAACCCCAACGGCAGGGGCACATCGGCGATCACCAGATTGAACGGCCCGGACACGACCTGCTTGTTGTCGATGAGCTTAATCTTGGGTGCGTTGATGTAGAAGTGCGGGTGCGTGAGATTGCAGGTCGTGTAGATGGAACCCTTGATGTACAGATTCCCCTCCTGATCCTTCTTGACCTGCTCGCCCCGGATGTTACCCTCGCCTTGCTGCGTCACCACGCCCCGAATGAACCCCTTCTTGGTCTTGTAGTTGTAGCGCAGTTCCTTGGTATTGTAGCTTTCGGCTCCATCCTTGAAGATGGGCTCACCAATGGCTTTCTTGGTCGTCGAATCGTAGGTACCTTTGGCAAACAGCTCGTTGATCGTCCAGTCGATGCGGATGTAGTCGGCTTTGAGCTCGACGGTCCCGTAAGTGACCTCAGCGGCACCGTAGAGGTGCACCTGCTGCGCTTCCACGTCCAGGATCGTGGAGTCCTGCGCCTGGTACTGTACCGTCGATTGCAGGTCGCTCTGCCGGGCCAGCGAATCGGTGCGGAGCGAGTCGGCCCTCAGGGAGTCCAGGGCCAGGCCGAGCGTGTCGCCCGCCACGACCCGGATGCCCTCCGGCACAGCGGTGGAATCGGTCGCTTCCGACGAATCGGAAGCAATCGCATTGGAGAGGGCGATGGGATTGGCGGCAGAGCAGGGTATCGGCGGGCCTTTTTTTTCCAAAAAGACCACCCAGTCGGCCCGGTTGTTGCTTGTTTGTAGCGCAACCCACCAACAGCAGAAGTACACACAGGCACAGCCCTATACTAAACCGTTTTTTTTCGAGTTGTAACAAATAGCGTATTTTTGCTTATTAATTGAAGACGTCAAAGTTAGTGGAGAAACCACTAACGACTAACGTACCGATCAAAAAAAGAGTAACGCACTAATCAAAAAAAGATGTTAAAAGTTCTTAAAATCGCGGGGGCGGCGGGTGGTCTGCTGATGAGTTTGGCCCTCGCATTTCAGCAAGAACCCGTCTCGGAAAACAACCCCGGACTGATCGACGTAGTGGTGATCGATGCCGGCCACGGCGGCCACGATTCTGGCACGCGCGGCCGGGTGGCCAAGGAATCGAACACGGCGCTGAAGATCGCCCTGGCTTTGGGAAAGAAGATCAAAGCCGACATGCCCGAGGTGAAAGTGCTCTACACCCGCACGTCCGACGTGTTCGTGGAGCTCGACGAGCGCTCGGCCTACGCCAACCGCAACCGCGCCGACCTGTTTATCTCGATCCACTGCAACGCCGGTTCCAGCCGGGCGTTGGGTACCGAGACTTTCGTGATGGGTTTGCACAAATCGGAGGGGAACCTGGCCGTCGCCAAGCGCGAGAACTCGGTTATTCTGAAAGAGAAAGACTACAAGGAGACCTACAAAGGCTTTGACCCGACTTCGCCGCTGGCGCACATCATGCTGGCCAACTACCAGAGCGCGTTTTTGTCGAGCAGCCTGAGTTTTGCCGGTAAGGTGGAGCGCCAGTTTCGCACCGAGTCGCAGCGCCGGAGCCGGGGCGTCAAGCAGGCCGGATTCCTGGTACTGTGGCGCACGACCATGCCCAGCGTGCTGGTCGAAACGGGCTTTCTGAGCAACCCCACCGAAGAGGCCTACCTCAATTCGCGCAACGGACAGGACGAAGTGGCGGAGTCGGTGTACCGCGCCTTTGCACAATACCGTAAGGAAATGGAACGATAAGGGCGTTTTTTTCGTAAAAAAAGCACCCTTCTCCCAATCTGATCGACGCATGAAATTCTCAAAAGAGCTGAAAGTAGGCATCCTGGCCGCCATTACCATCGGCATGCTCTACTTTGGCTTCAACTTCCTGAAAGGCTCTGATTTCTTTTCAGACTCCAACAGGTACTATGTCGTGTACGACGATGTCGACGGGCTTACCTCAGCCAATCCGATCATGCTCAATGGATTGTCGGTAGGTCGGGTCGAAGCAATCACGATTCAGCAAGAGCAAAACAACCGCCTGCTCGTGACACTCAACATGCGCAAGGACATCATCCTGCGGCAAGGCACTAAAGCCACCCTGGGCGATGGCGGACTATTGGGCGGTAAGCTCATACGCCTGGACGTTAGCCCTACCGGTTCCCGAATCCAAAACGGCGATACGCTGAGTAGCGGCAAGGAAGCTGGCATTCAAGCCCTGTTGCAGGAACGGACGCTGCCTGTAATCACCCACGCCGACTCGCTGGTGCAAAACCTTAACGTGGTCACCAAGGGTTTTCAGGAAACCGGAGCCATCCTCAACCGGCTGATGCGCAACTACGACCAAACCGGCACCGTACTGCGCACTACCCTGCAACAGAATCAGAAAAGCCTGGCCGAACTGACCGCCAACATGAGCGTGTTATCGGCGTCGCTGATCGAGACGGAGAAGCAGATAGGTCCGCTGCTGGCCAAAACCGGTACGTTCGCCGATTCGCTCAATGCCCTGCGCCTGGGCGAAACCGTCAACCGCGCCAACCAACTCGTAGGCCAAATGGAGCAGCTAGTTGCCTCGGTCAAGAACGGACAGGGTACCGCCAGCAAGCTTATCAACGATGACAAGCTCTACAACAACCTCAACTACACCATCATCAGCATGAATCAGCTGCTCGCTAACCTCCGCGAGAACCCCAAGCGCTACGTGAACGTGTCGATTTTCGGCAAAAAAGACCGGGGCCCCACCGAGTCGCCCATCGATACGACGCTGGAATTCAAGAAGCCAGGGATGGATTCGATACGATAAAAAACTCTGTACTAAGCGCTTACCAATATGCCAGTTCAAGAACTAACCAAGCCTGTTTCTGAAATACCCGCTGCTTTGGTAAAGGAAACCATCGACGGCAGAAACTTCTATTATCCAGGTTTCAGAAAGGTGATTGCCGGAGAGAAAAAGTTAAACGACATCATGGGAAGCAGTACTTTACAGAGTTTCATCATTGATTTCATATCCTATTTTATTCATACTAACCTCAGCCGGAAGCTATACATCTCGTTGAGCAGCGAAATAGGTATTCACATCGATAAAAGAAGCAATCTGGCGGGCGATCTCGCGATTTTCGAGCGGAGTAATTTTCCTGTTAGTAAGATCAACACGTCTTACGCCGATGTACCGCCGAAAGTAGTCATAGAAGTAGATACCAACATCGACTATTCCGAAGCGGGCTCGTCCGATTACGTTCACCTGAAAACCCAAAAATTATTGAATTTCGGCGTGGAGCGTGTCATCTGGATTTTCAGCAGTAGCCGCAAAATCATGGTCGCCGAGCCGGGCCGAGATTGGCTCACAAAAGACTGGGATCAGGACATCGAGTTGCTGGACGGCAAGTTTTTTAATATCGGCAAGTACCTGGCTGATGAAGGGGTTGAGTTGGCGTAGATTTAAATTTATTCTAATAAACCACTACCTTATCAAAGTCGTTTGCTCACAGAGCGAGCGGCTTTTTTCGATTTTAAACATCAAATACAAAATGACATCTTCATTAAACGACCTCATCGACAACCTGAAAATCCGCTTCGCCACCGTACAACTCGGCGGCGGGATTAAAAAAATTGAAAAGCAGCACAAAAAAGGCAAGCTCACGGCCCGTGAGCGCGTCGACTACTTGTTGGACGATGACGCCTACTTTCTGGAAATGGGCGCCTTCGCGGGCGACGGCATGTACGAAAATGAAGGCGGCTGTCCGGCGGGCGGCGCCGTGGCGGGCATCGGCTACGTGTCGGGGCGGCTGTGCGTGGTGATCGCCAACGACGCCACCGTCAAGGCCGGGGCGTGGTTTCCGATCACGGCCAAGAAGAACCTCCGGGCGCAGGAAATCGCGCTCGAAAACCGCCTGCCGATCATCTACCTGGTCGATAGCGCGGGTGTGTACCTGCCGATGCAAGCCGAGGTATTTGCCGATAAGGAACATTTTGGAAGAGTTTTCAGGAACAATGCCCAACTATCGGCGCAGGGTATTCCGCAGATTTCGGCGGTGATGGGTAGTTGCGTGGCGGGCGGTGCGTACTTGCCCGCTATGTCCGATGAGGCGCTGATCGTGGAAGGTACTGGTTCGGTATTTCTGGCCGGGCCGTATTTGGTCAAGTCGTCAGTGGGTGAGGAAGTCGATGCCGAAACGCTCGGCGGGGCGGCGATGCACTCCGAGATTTCGGGCGTGATCGACAACAAGTACCCCGACGATAAGAGCTGTCTTGACGCCATCAAGAAATCCATGAGTAAGCTAGGCGCACCTCAAAATGCCGGATTCAGCCACACGGAGGCCGTCTTGCCCAAGCGCCAGCCCGACGAAATCTTCGACATCCTGCCCGCCGATCGCTTCAAGCCCTACGATATGATCGCGCTTCTGGAATGCATCGTGGATGATTCCGAGCTAGACGAGTACAAGCCCGACTTCGGAAAGACGCTGATTTGCGCCACCTCCCGCGTGGACGGCTGGGCGGTAGGTATTGTCGCCAACCAACGCAAGATCGTAAAGTCGGGCAAGGGCGAAATGCAGATGGGCGGCGTCATCTACGGCGAGTCGGCCGATAAGGCCGCGCGTTTTATCATGAACTGCAACCAGAAGAAAATCCCGCTGCTGTTTTTCCACGATGTGACGGGCTTTATGGTCGGGAGTCGGGCCGAGCAGAGCGGCATCATCAAGGATGGGGCCAAGATGGTTAACGCCGTCGCCAATTCGGTGGTACCCAAGTTTACGTTCATCGTCGGCAACTCCTACGGCGCGGGTAACTACGCGATGTGCGGCAAAGCCTATGACCCGCGGCTGATCTACGCCTGGCCCACCGCCCAAATGGCCGTGATGAGCGGGGCCGCCGCCGCTAAAACGCTGGTTCAGATCGAAGCCGGTTCGCTCAAGTCCAAGGGCGAGGAATTCAGCGAAGCAGCCGAGGCCGAGCTGCTCAAGGAAATCACCGACCGCTACGACGCCCAGCTTTCGCCCTACTACGCCGCCGCCCGCCTGTGGGTCGATGGCATCATCGACCCGCGCGAAACCCGGCGCATCATCTCGCTGGGCATCGAAGCCGCTAATCAAGCCCCAATCGAGAAGGCATTCAACGTGGGCGTCTTTCAGGTGTAGTATTCTGATTTTATGCTTATACTTGTACACCTTTCTCATTCTTGTCCTTCCCCCAATAGCTTATGCAGCCTGAAACGATAGTACTTATCGAAGATGACGCCGACGACAAAGAAATCCTGATGATGGTACTGAAAGACCTGGGCATAGAAAATCCGTTGGTCTGGTTTCCCAATTGCGCCGAGGCCTATACGTACCTCGAAAAGGCTTTAGAAAAGCCCTTTCCTGATTCTGAGCGATGTGAATTTACCCGGCCTGAACGGCATCGAGTTCAAGCATCAGATCGACTAGGACAAGCAACTACGCAAGAAATGCATTCCGTACGTGTTCTATTCCACTTCGGTCAGCCAGGCTTCCGTTAACGAAGCCTACGACCAACTGACGGTGCAGGGGTACTTCAAGAAGAGCAGTGGGTACGAAGAAATCAAGCGCACCATCAAGGTGATCTACGACTATTGGTCCATTTGCGAGCACCCGAGTAGTTACGTATGTTGAAAATAACGTTGCCATCAGCAGAGAGTAGAACCGGGCGCATTGTTCATTATAATAGGGGCGCGGCGTGACTATCAATCGGTTGCGCCGCGATCCATTCACCTATAACCCCCAAGAACTATGTGCAAAAACCACGGAGTAGCCTACATCAAACCTGGCGAGGTAGCCGTGCAGGAAATCGCTTATCCTGAACTCGCCATCGGCAACCGCAAATGCCACCACGGCGTCATTCTCAAGATCGTGTCGACCAACATCTGCGGCAGCGACCAGCACATGGTGCGCGGCCGCACCACTGCCGAGGCGGGCCTGGTGCTGGGCCACGAGATCACGGGCATCGTCCTGGAAGCGGGCCGCGATGTCGAGTTCATCAAGGAAGGCGACCTGGTGTCGGTACCTTTCAACATCGCCTGCGGGCGCTGTCGCAATTGCAAGGAAGGCAAAACGGGCATTTGCCTCAACGTCAACCCCGCCCGTCCCGGCGCGGCCTATGGCTACGTGGACATGGGCGGCTGGGTAGGCGGCCAAGCCGAGTACGTGATGGTACCCTACGCCGACTTCAATCTGTTGAAATTCCCGGATAAAGAACAGGGGATGGAGTACATCAAAGACCTGACGCTGCTGTCCGACATTTTCCCGACGGGTTATCACGGCGCGGTCACGGCGGGCGTGGGTCCCGGTTCGATCGTTTACGTGGCGGGCGCGGGTCCGGTCGGTTTGGCCTGCGCGGCTTCCTGCCATCTGCTGGGCGCGGCGGTCGTCATCGTGGGCGACATGATCCCCGAGCGCCTGGAACAGGCCCGAAGCTTCGGCTGCGAAACCATCGACCTCACCAAAGACACGCCCCTGGAACAAGCCATCGCCGAGATCATCGGCGGCCCGGAAGTGGATTGCTTCGTGGACTGCGTTGGCTTCGAGGCCCGCGGCCATGGCTCCCACGCTTCGGAAGAACTCCCCGCCACGGTACTCAATACCGCCATGGCCGTCACCCGCGCGGGCGGTGCCATCGGCATCCCCGGCTTGTACGTCACGGGCGATCCTGGCGCGAGCACTGAGGCAGCGAAGGAGGGCCGTTTGAATATTCGCATCGGCTTGGGCTGGGCCAAGTCGCATTCGTTCTACACGGGTCAGTGTCCGGTCATGAAGTACCACCGCAACCTGATGAACGCGATTTTGTACGACAAAATCAAGATCGCCAAGGCCGTCAACGTGGAGGTCATCACCCTGCAAGATGCGCCCCGAGGCTACGCCGATTTCGACCAGGGCGCCGCCAAGAAGTTCGTCATCGACCCGCACGGAATGATTGCGGCATAGGTCGTCTGTACGTGGTGCATTTTATAAAAGAAGCCGCCCACGGCCTTCATTGGCGGGGGGTGGTTTTTTTAGTGAATTTAGGCTGGTTTAGGCTAAAAAAATTAGTCGTAGATCGGTATTTTCAAAGGCAGATGCTTCTCAGGTATAAAGACCTCATATTCGTACCTGACTGTATCGGTTTTATCATTGTTGGGGGAAATATCATCACCTACAAAAAACCTTTTCCTGTACCAAATCTCTGCTCTTGGTCCTGATTTGCAATCAAAATGCCACTCCTTCATGCTTGTAACGCGAATATTCCCGTATACGGATCGCATAGCAAATGCAAAAGGAACCAGCCGTGCGGCGGACCGTACGGACTTGCAAATCAGCTTTGTCAGTGATGGGGCGATACCACAAAAAAATATTTAAGTTACTCTACTGAAAATACACGCTGGAACGTTTCGACGCTGTCGATCAACGTGATGCCTTATTACTGGCAGGGAAGAATGAAATCGGAGTCGTAAGATGCCAGGTAGCGTATTCCAATCGATTTACAATGAGCTAGTATGATCGCATCATTTAAGAGTCCAAGAATATATCTACTGCTGATACCATTCTTCTTCAAGGTCAATGTTTGGGTTTAGATAGGCAGGCATCGAACCCTTATGATTCGCCACGATGGCTGTTCGCTCTTCAAATGACAGCTTTCCCCGAGAGACCGCCTCGGAAGTCGAATCCTCTGCAAGCTTCTCTATCACTATAATTTCAACTTCCTTTCCTCGGAATGACTCGGGCAGATCGAGCGTTAGTTTCGTGTCTTCGTTGACTCGACGGTTGTACTTTATCGTTTCCATAAGCATTTGAAATAAGCAGCAGATTGCAATTTCAAAGATAGCCCATTCAGGCTATGAAAGCCGTTGCCCACAAAAAAACCGCCCCTCTTGAAATTCATTTTGCTTTCTTTGGCGTTAGTAAAGCCAACGATCCTGCGGTAACGCGCCACTTTTACATTCATTCACTTCCTTTTCCACAATGAATCAAGCGAAATATTACGTCCTGTCGATGCTCTTGATGAGCAGCCTGACGGGCTTTGGACAGAAAGAATACCGGTTCTCCGTTGACCTCACCCAGCCCAAGAACGACCAGCTGACGGTCAACCTCGAAGTACCTTCCATCCGGCAAAGGACCGCCGTCTACCACTTGCCCCGGATTGTACCGGGTACCTACTCGATCAGCAATTTTGGGTCGTACGCCAGCGATTTTAAGGCATTTGATAAAAGAGGACGAGAGCTGAGCGTCGACCGTACCGACAAGAATACCTGGACGATCAGAAAAGCGAAAAAACTGGCGCGGATCTCCTACCAGATCGACGATACCTGGGACACGCCCGGCATTCAGGAAGACATCTTCGAACCCAGCGGTACCAATATCGAGCAGGATACGGTTTTCGTACTTAACCCCTTCGGTTTCTTTGGGTACTTCGCGGGGCAGACGCGCCTGCCCTATCGCGTGCGCATCACCAAACCCGCTGGTTTCTATGGCTCCACATCGCTGGTCAACCAGAACAAAGACGCCGCCAGCAACCAGGATCTTTTCGTGACCAACGACTACTACGACCTGGCCGACGCGCCGATCATGTACTCGCGTCCCGACACGGTGTGGCTACAAGTGGGCAATGCCCGGGTACTGGTATCAGTGTTCTCGCCGAATAGCAAATTTGCCACCAAGGACCTGGCCGCTGACATCGAGCCGATGCTGGAAGCGCAGCGCGCCTACCTCGGCGGGACGCTACCCATCGACAAGTACGCATTTATCATCTATATGTCGGACAACAAAAACCTGACGCGCTACGGAGCGCTCGAGCACTCGCTGTCGTCGATGTATTACCTACCCGAGTCGTTTTCGGCGGCGAAGCTTTCCGAGAGCATTAAGAACATTGCGGCTCACGAGTTTTTTCACATCGTGACACCACTTAACATCCATAGCGAAGACATCGGCAACTTTGATTTCATCAACCCGACCATGTCGGAGCACCTGTGGATGTACGAGGGCCTGACCGAATACGCCGCCCACCATGCTCAGTTGCAGGCGGGCATCATCGACTTGCCCACCTACCTCGGCCGCCAAACCGACAAAATCGAGCACGCGACGACGATGTACAACGATACGCTGTCGTTCACCGCGATGTCGCGCGATGTGCTGGAGACGTATAAGGACGAGTACGCCAACGTCTACGAAAAAGGCGCGCTGATCGGGCTGGCGCTGGATCTGAAATTACGCCAGCTTTCGGACGGCAAGTATGGTACCCAGACGCTGATGCGCGACCTGGCCAAGACCTACGGCAAGGATAAGTCGTTTAAAGACGAGGAGTTGTTTGACAAAATCACTGAGCTAACCTACCCCGAAATGCGCGACTTCTTCCGCCGCTACGTGGAAGGCGGCGAGCCGCTGCCGCTGAAAGAATTGTTTGCCAATGCGGGCATTGCTTTTGAGCCCCAGGGACAAAAGAGCGAATTGGAAAAGGGCTTTGGTGTGAATTTCGCCCTCGTGCCCGGTACCAGGAATATCATGATCGCCAACAACGAAAACGTCACCGACTTGGGCCAGCGCCTGGGGCTGGAAGCGGGTGATGAAATCGTGAAAGTCAACGATCAGCCTTTCGACGCCAGTACCTACGCCACCGTGCTGACCAGCTACGACGAGGAGTTCGAGCTCGGCGACACGGTATCGTTCACCGTGAAGCGCAAAATGCCCGACAACGAAATCCAGGAAAAGAAACTCACCGCCGACCTCCGCGAAGCGACCATTACCTACCCAACGCTTACGCCCAAGCCGAACGCCACGCCGGCGCAGTTGGCTTTGCGGAAAGCCTGGATCGGGCGGGCGGTGCAGTAGAATGGAAGGTCCAAGTGTTTCGAATTAAATATCAGCTTTCTTAACCCAAATTGATATGACTGATTCAGAATTGTATGCGGAACTTTCAACTCTTCCTCCTAACCTGAAGGAAGAGTTGAAAAGCTTTGTCGAATACTTAAAGACTAAAGCGAAACAGCCCCAAGAAATCAAGCAAAGAAAGTTCGGAGCGGCCAAGGGGTTCTTTGAAATGAGCGATGATTTCGACGAACCTTTGGACGATTTTAAGGAGTATATGCCGTGACGATCCTTCTCGATACCCATGCCTTCATCTGGTTTTTAAACGGTGATAATCAATTGAGTCCGAAACTCAAAAGCGCCGTAGCCGACACGAACAACACCTGTTTTGTCAGCATCGCCAGTATTTGGGAAATAGCTATAAAGGTAAGCATCGGTAAACTAAAAATTAAAGGCCGTTTCGATCAGGTTATTGATTTCTTAAACGAGAATGACATTGAAATTCTGCCGATCACCTTTGTTCACGCCCAGCAATCGTTGAAACTGCCTTACCATCATCGTGATCCCTTTGACCGCATAATTGCTGCCCAAGCCCTATCGGAGAACGTTTTCGCTGGTACCAAAGACAGTATTTTTGAACTGTACGGGGTCAAAGTTTTTTGGTAGGTCTTGCGGAAAGCCTGAATCGATTGGTACGTTAGCATATCAGATCGATTTTTTTTCGCTCTCCCAGCGCATACCTACGCCTTGAAACGCTCGAACGCCGCGCGTTCCAAACCTTCCTGATGATCGGGGTGCGCAATGGCGATCAGGGCCTGGGCGCTTTGCTTGATCGTTTTGCCGTATAAGTTGGCGGTGCCGTACTCAGTCACGACATAGTGGACGTGGGCGCGGGTCGTGACCACGCCGGCACCCGGCTTCAGGAGCGGCACAAGCTTGGACTCGCCACGCGAAGTCACCGAAGGCAGGGCGATGATCGGCTTGCCGCCTTCCGACAGCGAGGCGCCGCGAATAAAATCCATTTGTCCGCCGACGCCCGAGTACAGGCGCGTGCCGATCGAATCGGCGCATACCTGGCCCGTCAGGTCGATTTCGATGGCGCTGTTGATGGCCGTCACCTTAGGATTGGTACGGATCACGGCGGTGTCGTTGGTGTAGGAGGCCTGTAGCATGGCGATCATGGGGTTGTCGTCCATGAAATCGTACAGCCGCTGACTACCTACCGCAAAACTCGACACCAGCTTTCCCCGGTACTTCCTCTTCTCAGAACCCGTGATCACCCCGGACTCGACCAGGTCGATGATACCGTCGGAGAACATTTCAGTATGCAGGCCCAGATTCTTGTGGTTGTTGAGGTAGCGTAGGGTGGCATTCGGGATACCGCCAATACCTACCTGCAAGGTGGCACCATCCTCGACCAATCCGGCCACGTTTCGGCCGATGGCCATTTCCATTTCAGTAGGCTCCTTGGGTTCGTGGGCATAAATGGGCGCATCGTGGTAGCACAGCGTGGTGAAGCGGCTTACGTGTACCTGGCCGTCGCCGTGGGTGCGCGGCATCTGCGGATTCGCCAGGGCGATCACCGTTCGGGCGGTGTCGACGGCGGCGCGGGCCACATCGACCGAGACCCCCAAAGAGCAAAACCCGTGACGGTCAGGCGGCGAGACCTGAACGAGGGCGACATCGAGCGGCCAGATGTTGTTACGGAATAGCAACGGCGCTTCGCTCAGGAAAATAGGCATATAACTGGCCCTTCCCTCGGCCACGGCTTTCCTCAGATTGGCCCCGATAAACAGGGCGTTGGGATGAAACGATGCTTCCAGACCCGGCTCAGCCAATGGCATTGGGCCTTCCAGGTGCAGGTGGATGGTCTGGACGTTGCGGAGTTCGGAGGCGCACTCGGCCAGCGCTTCCAGTAACAGGGTAGGCGTGGCGGCGGCGGCGTGGACAAAAACGCGGTCGTTGCTACGGATCGACTTGACGGCTTCAGCGGCGTCGACGTAGGGATAGTTCATAGTGGTCAGGATAAAATGAGTAGGTGCCGGGATGCAAAGCAGCAGGATTTATACTTTAACCCGCATGAGCAAAGTCATGTTCAGCTTAAATTTTATTGCCATGCCGATTAGATCGCCCTGCTGCTACTCTTTTTTTTGCATGAAAAGAATCTCGATCCTCTTTGCCCTGCTTCTATTTTGTTCCCAACCAGGCTTTGGTCAACGGCAGCTCGATTCCAGAACCCTCGAATCCATCCCGGTAGCCAAAGTATGGGCGGGACATTCGGTGGGATTCGACTTACTCACAACAGAAAAATTTCAGTACGTCGGCTACTACGATCCCGACCGGAACATGGTCATCGCTCAGCGCGCGCTCGGCTCGAAACAATGGAAAAAAACTGTCCTTCCTACCAAAATTGGCTGGGACAGCCACAACTACATCGAGATGGCTGTAGATCGCGACGGGTACGTGCACGTATCGGGCAACATGCACGCGGTACCTTTGATCTACTTCCGATCGGAGAAGCCGGAAAACATCGACCACTTTGAGCGACTTCCCATGACTAGGCAGCGCGAAGAACGGGTGACGTACCCTATTTTCCTCAAAAACAAAGAAGGCGAACTTTACTTCCAGTATCGGGACGGTGGCAGCGGTAACGGCAATACCCTTTACAACCGCTACGACTCAGCCACCAAAACCTGGTCGCCACTGTTCGACACGCCTTTCTTCGACGGGGAAGGGGAGGCCAACGCCTATATGATCAATCCGACCCTCGGCCCGGACGGTTATTTTTACACCGTGTGGTCGTGGCGCCTGACGCCCGTCGCCAATACCTGCCACAATATCTCCTGCATCCGCAGCCGGGATATGCTGCATTGGGAAACGATGAACGGGCAACCCCTCGCCCTACCGATTCAATGGCGAAACCGCCAGCCTGTCGTCGTTCCCGTGGGCCCATGGAACGGCTTGACCAATATGTCGTACAACATCGGCTGGGATCAGCAAAAGAGGGCCTGCATCGTGTACCATCAGTACGATCCGCAGGGAATCAGCCAGATTTTCGTGACCCGTTGGGAAAAAGACAGTCAGGGAAAGGGCTACTGGCACACGCAGCAAATCAGCCGATGGCCCGACTTCACCTGGGCGCTCGACCTGAACGGGTCGCTGAAACGCTCGATTGTCGTCTCGGCGGTCGAGCCCTCAGGCGCCGATGCACTGATGGTGAGCTACACCCACGAAAAGCATGGCAATGGTACCTGGGTACTGGATGGAAGTACCCTAGAAGTAAAGGAAGAACGCACGGGTAAGAAGGAATTGTCAACCGCTCCGCTCCCCGACCTGCCGCTGAACAAAGACATGGAAGCGCGCACCAAGACGGATAACACCGGGCGCTACACCATGCGGTGGCAAACGCTCCCCGTCAATCAGGATCGTCCCCGCCCGGACCCCGCGCCTGCGCCGACGGAATTGGTGATTTTTAAGGTGAGGGAAAAGTAGAGCTGAATCATTTTTGTTAAAAACAATAATATTGAAATCAAGACATTTACCTAGATACGTAGCCTGGCTTCTCTTGCTGACTTTGGCCGAGAGTTGCGTGCAGACTCCCCGCCAAGCCAAGCCGTTCGATGTTGAGGAAAATACCATTGCAGACATCCATCGAGCTTTTCAAGCCAAGAGCTGTACCTGTGAGCAGTTGGTAAGTCCCTACCTGCGACGCATCGAAAACCTACGATCAGCCCACGGGCCTCGTAGCTCGTGATTATTGCAAGTACCAAACCACCCAACAACGCCATGTGCTACCATACTTCACTCAATAAAGATCAAACCGCCCTGGAAGCCCGCTACGAAGCCACGCTCGAAGCGGACAAAAGCTGGGAACCCGTCATCCATGCCAATGCGTACGCCGTGCCGGCCTGGCCTACGGTAACGGTGCAAGCGCCGAAAGTACTCACGCCGCTGGCCTGGGGGATGATCCCGCATTGGGTCAAGACGGACCAGGACGCCAGGAAACTACGAACGATGACGATCAACTGCCGCTACGAGACGATGTTCGAAAAACCGTCGTTCCGGTTGGCGGCCGGGGCGGGGCGGCGCTGCCTGATTCCGGTTTCGGGCTTTTTCGAGTGGCACACCGAGGGCAAGAAGAAGTACCCTTTCTATGTCTACCCCGATGCCGCCGCCGAGGGCATCGTCAGCATCGCCGGACTGTGGGACGAGTGGGCCGACCCCGAAACGGGCGAGGTGCGCGTGACCTACACCATGCTCACCCGACCCGCCAATGAACTGATGGCCAAGATTCACAACAGCAAAAAGCGGATGCCCTGCCTGCTGACGCGGGATTTGGAAAAGGAGTACTTGCAAGAATCCCTGAAAAAGGACGAAGTACTTGAACTGCTCGGTGAGCCTTATCCGGCCGAAAGGCTGGACGCCTACACGATCAGCAAG
This sequence comes from uncultured Cytophagales bacterium, assembly GCA_963803495.1. Lineage (GTDB taxonomy): Bacteria > Bacteroidota > Bacteroidia > Cytophagales > Spirosomataceae > Persicitalea. The sequence continues at coordinate 2,005,471 of CAWDMP010000002.1, read as the reverse complement.
CAGATCACGTCCCGCACCGAGCCGACGAACGTGCCGGAGGTTTTGGAGCCTTATGCGTACCCCGGGATTTCGCTGGGGTGAGTGCCTTGTGAATAAAAGGACAGAGGAAGTACCAGAAAATAGAAAGCCCCTATCAATTCTTCGATAGGGGCTTTCTGAGTATTTGAAAGGGGCAATGCTCTGAAACTGGATTGCATCGACTAAGCTTTTGAAAGAGGTTTTTACTTTTCTTTCATAAATCCAGCACAAACGGCTTCTTATTTCGCCAGTTTGGGATTGACGTCGATCTCCGACTGCGGAATGGGCCACACGTAATCGGCTTTCCGGAAGTTCTTGGTCGTCACGTACCACCTTTTTTGAGCGTCGGGCTTTTTTGAAGTTTTGGGCAGCACCGTAGAATTGGGGAAAGGCGCGCCCCAGAAATCTCCCGTGAGTACTTCCTCGCCGATCTGCCAGCGGAAGATGTCCCAAAGGCGATGACCCTCGAAGGCCAACTCGATACGGCGTTCGTTGCGCATGATGGGGCGCAGCTCGGCCGCCGACATCGCTTTCAGCGGTGGTAGGTTGACAGAGGGCCGGGTTCTGATTTTGTTGATCGTCAGGTCCAGCAGTTCCTGCGTGATGGGCTTGCCGCCTTCCAGCTCAGCTTCGAGGTAGCTCAAAAGCACCTCGGCGTAGCGGATGATAGGAAAGTTGGCCCCGTAGTCGTTACGCAGGTTGCCCGAGAAATCCTCCGTAAAGAACTTCCGCAACCCGTAGCCCGTCCGCGTGGCCTGCTTCGAGTAGGTAAGCTGATCCAACGATTGAGAGGAGTCAGGATGGCAAACGTATTTTCTGCCCCCGAAGGTAGTTCCATCGTATAGCAAGTTATAGCGGAAGCGCGGGTCACGGTTTTTGCCCATATCACTCACGTCGAACCGGGGGTCGGAGTAGGAGAGGGGCGTGCCGTCATCGAAACCATAGGCATCGGCCAAACTACCCAGCGGATTCACGATATGCCAGCCCGACAGTACCGCCGGATAGGTGTGCTGCGGCAAACCGTTGGGGGCTTGCCCGGCCAGGTACTGGACGCTGAAAATGTTCTCGCTGCTGTTCTCGTTGGTGGGCAGGAAAATCGATCGGTAGTCGGGGTCGATGATGTTGTCTCCCTTGTCCATGATTTGCTTGAAAGCGGCAGCGGCTTCGGCGTACTTCTTTTCGCTCAGCAGAATCCTTCCCAGAAAACCCCAGGCCGCTTGCTTGCTGGCTCGACCTATCTCATTGTTACCCAGCTGTCCGAAAAACGGCAACGCCTGGGCGGCGGCGGTCATTTCCGAAATCACAAACTGCACGACCTCGCTCTTAGGAGTTTTGTCCACGGTATTAGCCTCTTCGGGGGTAAGCGTTTTCTGCACCAGCGGCACCGAGCCAAAGTACTGCGACAGGTAGAAGTACTGCGTCGCCCGCAGGAACCGCGCCTCGGCCTTCATACGCTCGATTTTGGCTTGGTTCATTGCCACTTTGTCGATGTTTTCCAGAAAATCATTGCAGATGGTGACGCGCTCGTACGAAGCGCTCCAGTAGGCATTCACGACGCCGTTGTTGGGCAACAAGGTACCATTGGTCAGTCGGTTCTGGTTGGCGTTGTCGCCGCGTCGGTCGTAGGCGTTGTCGGTGGCGTGTTCCAGAAATACGATGCCGGTATAAGACCACCAGTCCGACGGATTCACCGTGACGTTGTAAAGCAGCGACCCCCGGTACATTCCCGTCAAGGCGATGTTAGCGTTGGACTCGGAGGTCCAGAAGTTGCCCTTCGAGAAGGCGTTGGTGGGAAATTGTTCCAGTTCTTCTCCGCAAGAAAAGGAGAAGAGCAGCAGCGCGGCCAAGAGCAAGTGGCTGGCGCGTTTTATCAAGTTTTTATATATTTTCATTATTCGTTAGAGTTTAAGGTTGATACCAAAAGTTACCGTCCTGAGAATAGGGTAGTACGCGCCGCCGCCGTTGTTTCCCGATCCGGGGATACTAGCTCCGTTGATTTCGGGATCCCAGCCCGGACGATACTTGCTGAACGTCAGCAGGTTTTCGGCGCTCACATAAATCCGGGTGCGCTTGATGTGCAGCGGTTTGAGCCATCTTTCGGGCAAGCTGTACCCTAGCTGCATATTCTTGACGCGCACATAGGAGGCGTTTTGAATCCAGAAATCGGAGGTGACGGTGTTGGGCGTTCCGCTGTTGGTAATCACTTCCAGACGTGGGTAGTCGGGGTAGCGGGTCGGGCTGTCGGGATTGAAGCGTCCGTCCATCTGCCAACGCTGGATGTTGCCCAGGTTGTTGAAAGCATAGCCCGCGTAGCCGTCGAGTTCGCCGCTCACGCCCGCCACACCTTGCAGGAAGGTCGAGAAATCGAAGGATTTATACGTAAAGCCAAGGTTGGCCCCGAAGGTGTATTTCGGGATCCGACTGCCAAGGTACGTGCGGTCATAGATGGGATCGACCTTACCATCGGGTACGCCCTCCGGACCGCTGATGTCTTTATAACGGAAGTCGCCTGGCTCGGCTCTGGGGGTCACTCTGGTTTGGTCGGGCCATTGCTTGATGTCGTCGTTGCTCAAGAAAACGCCATCAGACAAGTACCCGTAGTACATCTGCATCGGGTAGCCGATGAACAGGCTGGAGCCATTGCCGACCAGGCCGTTGGGCTGGTTGACGTTGCCCAGGCCGAGCGTCACGACTTCGTTGTTGATAATTGAAAAATTGCCATTGACCGAGTACCCAAAATCGCCCAGGCTGTTGCGGTGCGCCAGGTCGAACTCCCAGCCTGTATTCCGCATCGCCCCGGTGTTGGTCTCGCCGATGGTGACGCCCAGCACCGACGATACGCTCGAAGAAGGCCGGAACAGAATGTCGTCGGTCTGGCGGTCGAAGTAGGTGACGTTGAATAACAGTTTGTTATTGAAAAAGCCGGACTCAACGCCGAAATCGAACGTCGTGGTACTTTCCCACTTGATGTTGGGATTGGTGTAGTTGGCGTAAGCCGCCCCCACGTTCAGCGTATTGCCGAAGGGGTAGTTGCGGCCTGCTTCAAGTACCTGCTGGTAGGGGTAGTTTCCGATGTTCTGGTTGCCCAATACCCCGTACGACGCTTTTAGCTTCAAATCAGACAGCCACGAAACTGACTTCATGAAAGGCTCCTGCGCAATACGCCAGCCCACGGCGGCCGAAGGAAACAGCGCGTACTTCTGTCCCGCCGGGAAGCGCGACGAACCGTCGTTTCTGACCGTCACCTCGAAGAGGTACTTTTCCATGAAGTTGTACTTCAGGCGCGAAAACACCGACTGAATCGCCCAGGCAGCGTCAAATCCCCCTGACTGCTGGTTGTCCAGTCCGCCCAGGTCGACAACCGTATATTGGTTGCTGGGGAAGTCCTGACGATACCCGTTGAATTCAGAATTGTCCTGTTGCTCGAAGGAATAGCCCACTAGCGCGCTGAAATAATGATTGTTCACATTTTTATTATACTCGCTCGTGAATTGCATCGTCTTGTAAATCTGCTTGTTGCTTTCCTGATTCAGCGACGATTGATTCAAGGTAATCTGATCGTTCAATCTTTGCGAAGCGAGGTAGGAGCGTTGTTCCAGCAGCGAGAAATTGTAGCCGCCAATTGCCGAGAGCGTGAGCCCTGCCAGCGGACGCCAATCCAGTTTGGTGTTGATACCAAAACGCGACGTGGGCGCTCTGAAATACGAATCAGATTGCAGCCAGGCCGCGGGGGTACCGCCACTCTCGGGACCAAGCCCGAAGTCGCCGTTGGAAGCTTGTCCCAGAAATATTGCCGGGTACCGGACCGCGTTTTGGATGAGTTGGCCGGGTAGTTCACCGGGTTTGTTTCCGGTCGCCTGAGGCTCTTCCCTTTTGTCGATGGAGCCGGAAAGGCGGGTCGTAAGTTCAAAGTTCCGACCGATTTTATTTTGCAGATTCAGCCTTTGATTGAAGCGGCTGTACTGGTTTTTTGGAATAATTCCCTGCTGGTTGCAACACGCCGCCCGAGAGGAAAAACTTATTATTCTCGTTGCCGCCGTTCAGTGTGATCGTGTGCTGGGTCTGTCGGCCATTGCGCGAGAAGAGGTCTTCCAGAAACTTCGTGTTGGGGTAGTTGTCGGGATCGTCCTGCGCCCGGTACTTCGCGATTTCGTCGGCCGGGAAGCTGTTGCTGCCCGAGGCGATGTTGAACATCTCGGCGTACTCCCAGGAGTTGACAAAGTCGGGTAGTTTGGTAGGACTATTGAACCCGGTGTAGCCGTCGTAACTGACCGAGAGCTTGTCGGAAGTACCCATCTTGGTGGTAATCAGGATCACGCCATTGGCCGACCGCGCTCCGTAGATCGCCGCCGAGGAGGCATCTTTCAGTACGGAGATCGTCTTGATGTCGTTGGGGTTAACATCGTTCATGTCACCCGGAATACCGTCGATTAGCACCAGGGCGTTGGGCGTGGCGCCAAACGACCCAACGCCGCGCACCCGAATAGTACCCCCGCTCACGCCCGGTCGGCCGGTACTTTGGGTGACCGTCACGCCCGGCATTTGCCCCGTGATAGCCTGCGACACCTGGGTGACGGGGCGGTTTTCGATTTGCTTTTCGCCAATCTGCGACACAGAGCCAATCACATTTACCTTCTTTTGGGTACCATACCCCACCACCACCACCTCATCGAGCGCGCTTTCGTCGGGTTGCAGCGCAAGCGTAATGTTGCTTTGGGTACCCACGGCCACTTCCTGGCTTTTATAACCCACAAAGCTAAACACCAGCACCGCCAATTGGTCCGGTACGTTCAGGCTGAACTTGCCTTGCGTGTCGGTCGTCGTACCGCGCTGGGTACCCTTCAATACCACGCTTACGCCGGGCAGCGGACCGCTTTTGGCGTCGGAAACGGTACCTGTAACGGTAATGTCGACGTTCCTGTAAGCCACAACCTCGCTTGTGTTGCGACTTTCAGCGGCTTTTTTCAGCACGATGAAATCGTCCGAGGCTTCGAACCGAAGCCCCGCCGGAATCAGCAGCCGGTCCAGCACCGAACGTAGCGATTCATTGTCGGTATCGACCGAAAACCGCTGGTTGGCATCGATGAGTTGTGGGACGTAGGCAAAGCGCACCTTTGCCGACTTCTCCAGTTTCCGAAGTACGACGGACATGGGCTTGTTGATAATTTTTACCGAAATCTGCTGGTCCAGCAGCCGTTGGGCCATACCGTCGCGGGCCAGCGACAAGCTTGCGAAAGCCAGCACAAAGGCGCATTGCAGTACTGCAATGCCCATCAGGCGGCGCGGTCTTGAAAATAATCGTAGTACGTGTTGCATAGGGATTTGGGTTTGGTTAATAAAAAGGGTTTAAAGAGCACAGCCGGGGCCAGTCACCACGATGCGGGTGCCAAACACCTCGTACCTTGCACCGATGGTCTGGCAGACAATGTCTAATTTCCGAAAAAGCGGCTCGTCGTCCAGCGGCGCGGTGATAGAGCAATTTTTTAAAGTTTGCGGAGCGTACTCGATCGTCACCCCGTAGGACTCTTCCAAAGTTTTGAATACATCCGTCACGGCTACGTTCTGGAAGTTAAAATCAGGGCGGTTTTGCGGTGTCGTTGCTTTGGTGGGTTTAGGAATAGTACCGGTCGCGAAGTTTTTTTTCGTCAAATCGTAAGTGGTCTGTTGGTTGGCGGTCAGAAGTACCGTCTCTTCGGGTTGGCCCCGATCTGATTCCTGGAATTGGGCCAGGGTGTATACCTTGACTCTCCCTGAGTTTACTTTTACACTAGGGTTCTTGTTTCCTGCGAAGGCATCAATGGTGAAACTTGTTCCAACTACCTTCGTCACCAAGTCGTTGGCAAACACAATGAAAGGCTTGGCATCGTCTTTCTCGACTTCAAAATATCCTTTCCCAGATAAGAAAACTTCCCGCTTGTCGCCCTTAAAAGGATCGCTGTAGCTTAGCTGGCTCCTGGGGTACAAAACTACCCGGCTACCATCACTCAACGCAATATGCAAAGGTATCCCGGTGTCGTTTTTTCGCTCGGTCAGCGGCACGACCGACTCCGCAATCTGGGCAGAATATATAGTTGACTGCCCTTTTCTTTTGCCGAAAGTGAGCCATCCCGCACCAACTACCAGCAAGACGGCCGCTGCGGCCGCAAGCCACTTCCACAGCGGAAGGGTAGTTTTTGTAGTCGTTTCTTCTTCCAAGAGCTCAGCTTGGGTACTTGGTGCGGTGGCCTCATGAATAACCAACCACATGCGACGCCCTTGCTCATCGTCGGGTACTAACCGTGATTGGTGCAAAGCCAGAAGAAGTGCCCTGGCTGCTTCCAAAGTACCTTTTTGCTCGGGGTGAAGCGCCTGGAATTCCTGCCAGAATGCAGCCGTTTCAGGCTGGTTATTCAGTATCCAAAGCCGAAACATCTCGTCCTGAATCAATTCTTCGACGGTATAGTATTGGTATTTTTCCAAGCCAAATGAGTTTGTGCGCTAGGTATGACGTTACTAGCTATAAACCGATAAAGGCGTAGATTTCGATACTGACCCAGTTTGATGCCATTTTTTTTGTGAAAAATTGCATCTCCCTACGAGAAAGGTCGAGTCATAACGGTAAGTGCTTTTTTTCAAATAAAGAGAAGAAGCCACCAGGAGGCTGCTAAACAGGCTTTCAATAGATGAGAACTATCCCGAAGCGAATTCATGGCGTTGAAGAGGGTGTTACGGACGGTTTTTTCAGTGATGCCCATGATGAGTGCAATTTCCTCGGTGTCGAAGTTTTCGTAGTAGCGCAGCATCACCACTTCGCGCTGCCGCTTGGGTAGTTGGGCAATGATCGATTCCAGGCGGCGGGTAAGGAGCGATTTTCCACCTTCATTCATGAAATCTGGAGGAAAGCTGCTTTCGTCGGCCAATGCCGACAGCAAATCGTACTGTTGTGTTTGTCGCTGCTTGTCGGAAAGTCGTCGGATATTTCGGCGCAGGCTACGAAAGAGGTAGAACTTGATGTTATCGACTTCGGATAAATTTTCGCGGGTGCGCCAAAGACTGATAAAAAGATCCTGGATGGCGTCTTCCGTCAGGGACACATCCACCAGAAACTGCTTGCCATAGGAATAAAGCTGCCGATAATGCAGCTCGAATATCCGGGCAAATGCTTCGCGGTCGCCCGATCGAAACCTGTTCCAAATTTCCAGATCATTTTGCAAGACTAGTTTCAATTAAAAACCCATTACGAACATTGAAAAGTACCCAAATATACAAAGATGGTTCTATATATGTTTGGTCGAATTGGCTCATTGTGTCGCAACTTTTGAGAAAAAACCTGCCCTATGAATGGGTAACGGAAGGAGATTCTATCCTCTACTCAGGCAAAAGCCAACTTGATTATTTGAATAACATATATGAACCCGAACAAAGACTCCCGCCGCCAATTTCTCAAGAAAACCTCCGGCCTGGCCCTGGCTGCCTACCTGCCGTCGCTCTACGCCAGTGCCTACGACAAAATGAACGATCCGTTCCCCTTCGGTACTGAGCGCGGTAAGCCGCTCGATGCCTGCGCCACGGGCGAATGGTGGAACTGGAAGGGCGACGCCCAGATGAGCCGCTTTATGCAGGAGCGTGCCCGCGATAAAGTCATCGCCTACGCCGTCTATACCCACGACCGGGGCGTACTGAAAATGACCGCCCAGCTTTTTCCGTTGTATCCCAACGAGCCCGATACGGTGACGCTGGAAGTTAAAAGAAAGGGAAAATGGAAAAGAATCGATCAGGAAAAAATCGTGTATCCCGGCTGGAGCGCCCATTTTCGGGTGAAGAACTGGGACGACATGGCGGAAGTACCCTACCGCGTGCGCCTGGGCAAACAAGCAGCGTTCGAGGGCATAATTCGCCCTGACCCCATCGACAAGGACGAGATTAAAATCGCAACGATGTCGTGCAACTCGCCGCGCGATGAAACTGTGGAGCAACGCAGCGAGTACATTGAGAACCTCAAACACCATGACCCCGACCTCCTGTTTTTTGCGGGCGACCAGTCGTACGTCCACCAGTACCACACCTACGGTATTCTGCTGTTCGGGGTGCAGTTTGCCGAGATCATGAAAGACCGCCCCGTCATCATGATTCCCGACGACCACGATGTGGGGCAGGGCAATTTTTGGGGCGCGGGCGGCGGCGTGGCCGACTCCCCGGCGGGCGACACGGGCGGATACTATTATCCGGCGGAGTACGTCAGGATGGTGGAACGCTGTCAGACCTGGCACCTGCCCGACGCCTACGACCCGACGCCCATCGAGCAGGGTATCGGCGTGTACTACACTAGTCTGAGAATTGGCGGCGTGGATTTCGCCATCGTCGAAGACCGCAAGTTCAAGAGCGGGCCGAACGGCACGATCCCCAAAATGGGTCCGCGCCCCGACCACATCGTGGACCCGGCCTACGACCGCAAGGCGGTGGACTTGCCCGACCTGCAACTGCTCGGCGAACGGCAGATCAAGTTTTTGCACGACTGGGGTCAAAACTGGGAAGGGAGCGAAATGAAGGCGGTTCTGTCCCAAACGGCCTTTTGCGGGGCCGTCCACCTGCACGGCAGCATGGACAACCGCCTGCTCGCCGACCTCGACTGCAACGGCTGGCCCCAAACGGGCCGTAACAACGCCCTGCGCGAGCTGCGTCGCTGCGGGGCCACGCACCTCTGCGGCGACCAGCACCTGAGCGTGATCGTGAAGCACGGCATCGACGCCTACCGCGACGGGCCGATGTCGTTCACTAATCCGGCGCTGGTCAACACCATCTACGGCCGCTGGTGGTGGCCGCTGGATGAAAAAGCGGGCGGCGGTCCCAAAATTGACTGTCCGCTGCCCTGGACGGGCGACTACGAGGACGGCCTGGGCAACAAAATCACGATGTACGCCTACGCTAATCCCAAAGAAAAGGATGGCAAGGAGCTCAACGACAACCGCAACCGCCAGGACCGCGCCGACGGCTATGGTCTGGTGCGTTTCAACAAAAAGACCCGGATGATTACGATGGAATGCTGGCCGCGCTTTGCCGAAGCTTCGTCGGGCAGCGGACAGTTTCCCGGCTGGCCGCGTACGTTTGCGATGGCTGAAAACGATGGACGCAAGGTAGTGGGGTACTTACCGACGCTGAAATTCAGCATCGAAAATCCGGTGGTGCAGGTGATCGACGAAGCGACGGGCGAAATCCTGTATACCGAGCGAATTCGGGGCAAAGAATACCGCCCGAGAGTGTTTGGTCAGGGGAGTTTTACGATCAAAGTCGGCAAGAATATGCCGGAGAAGGAGGTTGGTACCAACACTAAAATTGGGCAGGATGTGATCGAGGTGAAGGTTTGAGTAGTTCAGGTTTTATAAAGAAAAGCCCCGTATGGAAACTTCCATGCGGGGCTTTTTGTGTGAAGGCAGTGGACCCAAAATCCTAACAACGCCACGGGGCGCCCCGCTAAAACCTCAAAGATCAATCGCCTCCCCGTACGCCGCTTCCGTCGCGCCTTTTACGGCTTCCGACATGGTGGGGTGCGGGTGAATCGAGCGCAGGATTTCGTGCGAAGTAGTTTCGAGCTTGCGGGCCACGACGACCTCGGCGATCATCTCGGTGACGTTCGCGCCGATCATATGCGCGCCCAGCCACTCGCCATACTTAGCGTCGAAAATGACTTTTACGAATCCTTCTTTCACGCCCGCCGCCGATGCTTTGCCAGAGGCCATGAACGGGAATTTACCGACCTTGATGTCGTAACCTTCCTCCCGGGCGCGCTTCTCGGTCAGGCCGACCGACGCGATTTCGGGCTGGCAGTAGGTACAGCCGGGAATGTTGTTGTAGTCGAGCGCCTCGGTCTTGTGACCGGCGATTTTCTCGGCGCAAATGATGCCTTCCGCCGTGGCGACGTGCGCTAAGGCCGGGCCGGGGGTACAGTCACCGATGGCGTAGTAGCCGGGCACGTTGGTTTCGTACCATTCGCTGACCTTGATTTTGCCGCGCTCGGTTTCGATCTTCATTTCCTCCAGACCGATGTTTTCCAAATTGGACACGACGCCCGCCGCCGATAGTACTACCTCGGCTTCGAAGGTCTTCTCGCCGTCCGGCGTCTTGACCGTCACTTTGCAGAGCTTGCCGCTGGTATCGACTTTTTCCACCGAAGAATTAGTGTAAACGTCAACGCCCATCTTCTTGTACTGCTTGGTCAATTCCTTCGACACGTCCTCATCTTCCACGGGTACCATCGTTGGCATGAATTCCACGATCGTCACCTTGGTACCCATGCTGGCGTACACGTAGGCAAACTCGACGCCGATCGCACCGGAACCCACCACGAGCATACTCTCGGGCTGCTTCTCGAGGCTCATCGCCTTGCGGTACTCAATTACCTTGGTGCCGTCGATTTTGATATTGGGCAACTCCCGCGCCCGGCCGCCGGTGGCGATGATGACGCCCTTGCTGGCGGCGTACTCCGTTTTCTTGCCTTCGGCGTCCGTTACTTCGACTTTCTTGCCGGGAATTACTTTCCCGAAGCCCATGATGACGTCGATTTTGTTCTTTTTCATCAAAAAAGCCACTCCTTTGCTCATGCCGTTGGCTACGCTCCGACTCCGCTTGATTACCGCGCCAAAGTCGGCCGAGTGCTCACCGACATTGATGCCGTAGTCTTTGGCATGCTTAATATATTCAAAAACCTGCGCGCTTTTTAACAGCGCCTTGGTGGGTATGCAGCCCCAGTTGAGGCAGATGCCGCCCAGGCTTTCCTTTTCTACAATTGCTACTTTCAATCCTAATTGTGAGGCACGAATCGCCGCCGGATAACCACCGGGTCCGCTGCCTACCACAATAACATCATACGTCTGAGCCATTTCTGAGTTAGTTTGGGTAGTAGAATTTCATTAAAAAACGTCGCAAATATAACCCTTTTTAACGGTAAAGTCGAAGGGTGATGCTTACCTATTTCAAGCTAAAATCGCTATATTTGCCCTTCATACGATCAGTTTGAACGGATAACTTTTTGTTTAGCAAAAGGTTGGTCGGTCCCTTAAAAACACAGGTGCCAGGGTACACAGGGAAGAGCAACAACATATTTTAAGGTATGACACCAAGCGAGAGATTAGATCAATTAGAGCCGATACTGGCTGACGGTTTGCAAAAGATAGACCGCCTGATTGAAGGTCAAGGCAAGATACTTGACCTTGCTACAAATACGGAACAGCGCGTTGGCCGACTGGAGCAACAGGTCAGCAAAGTCGAGCAACAGGTCAGCGAAGTCGAGCAACAGGTCGGCAAAGTCGAGCAACAGGTCGGCAAAGTCGAGCAACAGGTCGGCAAAGTCGAGCAACAGGTCGGCAAAGTCGAGCAACAGGTCGGCAAAGTCGAGCAACAGGTCGGCAAAGTCGAGCAAAAGCTCGATACTACCGCCGAGGCAGTAGCTAAGCTTACCGTTGCAACCCAACGACAGTACGAAGAACTGAAAGGCGGCCAGGAAAGTATCATGCAATATTTGCGGGAAAAACTTCCTTGAATCGTTTCCAGATTCAACAAAAGAGAACTGCCCGATTCAAATTTCACTCCGCTTCGGCGGACCCATTCAAAATTCACAAATAAATGACTCAGGATCAGTTGAAAGAACTGAAAGGCCGCGTAGAGGCCTTGGGGCGGTATCTTTGACTACGGTCATCGCAAGAACCAACTTGAACAATTAGAGCTACAAACTGCCCAACCCGAATTCTGGAACGATTCCGACCGCGCCGAAAAGGTGATGAAGGAGATCCGCGGGCTTAAATTTTGGACTACCGGCTACGAGGAGCTGTCCCAACGCCGTGACGACCTGGACGTAATCTGGGAGTTTTACGAAGCCGACGAGGCTACTGAGGAAGACGTCGACGCCGAAGGCGCGAAGCTGATTGCGAAACTGGACGAGATCGAGTTTCGCAAGATGCTGGGCGAGGAAGGCGACGACCTGCCCGCCGTGATCGAGATCAACGCCGGGGCGGGCGGTACCGAGTCGCAGGACTGGGCGTCGATGCTGATGCGGATGTACGTCATGTGGGCCGAGAAAAACGGCTATAAAGTACGCGAGGTCGACTTGCAGGACGGCGAGGTAGCGGGTGTGAAGTCCGTGACGCTCGAAATCGAGGGCGAGTACGCCTACGGCAATCTCAAATCCGAGAACGGCGTTCACCGTCTGGTGCGCATTTCGCCCTTCGATTCCAATGCCCGGCGACACACCTCGTTTACGTCAGTATACGTATATCCGTTGGTAGACAACGACATCGAGATCGACGTCAACCCGGCCGACATTACGTGGGATACCTACCGTTCCGGCGGCGCGGGCGGACAGAACGTCAACAAGGTCGAGACCGCCGTGCGGCTGCACCACAAGCCATCGGGCATCATCATCGCCTGCCAGCAGGAGCGCTCGCAGTTGATGAACAAGGAGGTCGCGACCCGGCTGTTGAAGTCGCGCTTGTACCAGATCGAGCTGGAAAAGCAAAACGAGGCCCGCGCCGAAGTGGAAGCATCGAAGCGCAAAATCGAATGGGGTTCTCAAATCCGTAGCTACGTCCTCGACGACCGCCGCGTAAAGGACCACCGCACCGACCACCAAACCTCCAACACCGACGCCGTGCTGAACGGGGAGATCAACGATTTCATCAAAGCGTATCTCATGGAGTCGTAGGCAGGGGAGAGCGGGGGAAAGGTAGAAGGGTGGACGGTGGAAGGGACCGTTTGTTTCCGCAAACAAATTTAGCAACCCTTCCTCCGTCTACCGTCCCCCGTCAACCCGAATGACAATGAAGCTCGCCCTGCACCACGACCGCCTTGGCCACGGGCCGAACGTTCTAATGGCCTTCCATGGCGTGGGGCAGACGGGGCGGCGGTGTTTCGAGCCGTTTGCGCGGTACCTGGGCGACTACTACACGATCTACGCCTTCGACCTCTTCCACCACGGATTCAGCAAAGGCGTGAACGGAAGCGATGACTTTGTCGACGCCGATATCCTGACCAGAGTAGACTGGAAGGTATTCATCCAGAGCTTTATTCAGGAAAAAAATATCGATCGCTTCAGTGTGGTAGGTTTCAGCCTCGGCGGACGCTACGCGCTGGCTACGGCCGAGGCTTTCCCCGAACGCATTGACAAGTTGCTCTTGATCGCACCCGATGGCGTAGTGGACCATCCGCTCTTTGGCCTGGCGACCCGCTTTGCGCCCACACGCGGACTGTACCGCCGGTTCAGCAACAACCCCGAGCCGCTCTTTGCTATCGCGGACGCGGCTCGCCGAGCACGCGTCATTCCCGAACGACTGGTAGGTTTTGTGCGCTACGCGATGGGTACGCCCGAGCAGCGGCGGCGCATTTACCGCTCATGGGTGAGTTTGCGAAGGTTTTCGTTTAATATTCCCGCGCTCTATAGGCTTTTGGAGAAGAACGGCGTAGAAGTCTGGCTTTTTGTTGGGAAATACGACCCGGTGATTCGGCCCGAGCGGATGAAGGTACTATCGAAGCGCTTGCCGACCGAGCGCTTTGTGGTGCTGGAAAGTAGTCATGGTGGACTGGTCGAGAAAGTAGCAAGGCTACTTTTTCTTAAAAAACCACAAAATCCCAGCGGTAGAAAGCACGACCAGCGCCGCGATGAGTAGCTTGCTACCTAAGCCCTCGTTGGGATGGTCGAGCAGGTACCTGATTTCTTTGGCTTGGGTACCGATCCAAATCGCCAGCATCGTCCGCGGAATCATGCCCATGGCTCCGCCCAGCAGCATCTGCCACAGCCGCGCCCCGGCCAGGGTAAAGACCAAATTCGTAATAGCGAAGGGCAGTGCAGGGGAGAGTTTGGCAAAGAAAATAAGCCGGATTGGATCCTGGTGAAAGCGCATTACTATTTTTGCCGCCGCCGGGTAGGCCGCTTCGATTTGCGCCAAAAATGGGGCCGGAATTATTTTTTTTCCCACAAAAAAAACGATTCCGATCGCGCCGAAGTTGAGGAGTAACAATAGCGGTAACCCAAGCCAGCCCAGAAAGTACCCATACACCAGCGCCAGAAACGTTGGCGGCACTAGCGCGAAGGCAGCGGCCACAGCCAGCGCCAGCGTAATCAACGTCCAGTCGCTCAGCGACAACGCCGCCCAATATTCTTCGTAGCCCACCGCCCAGGCCGTCAGCAGCGAACTCGTCAGCAACGGCATCACGGCCAGCACGGTAGTCAGGATGATCGGCAGCGGGTATTTCTTTAAAATTGGGTTCGCCAAGGGGGTTTTTGTAGTTTTGGGGTAAAGGTAGGGTTGTTGTGTAATTGTTGAATTGTGTACGGGGCCGCCCGCGCGGTCGTATAATTGTTGTTTATTTGTTTAGGCTGGTACAAACTTACCGCCAGACAGCTCCATTTCTTATCTATTCTTCATCAACTTTAAACTTTGTCGCTTTGCCGCTTTGCCACTTTGTCGCTCCAAAAAAATGAAATTCGCTACTAAAGCCATCCACGCGGGCGTCGAGCCTGATCCTACTACGGGCGCTATTATGACGCCTATCTATCAGACCTCTACATACGTGCAGGAAAGCCCCGGCCAGCACAAGGGCTACGAGTACTCGCGCACGGCCAATCCCACCCGCACAGTACTGCAAAATGCCTTGGCGGCGCTGGAAAATGGTAAGCACGGCATTTGCTACGCTTCCGGCCTGGCCGCGACCGACGCTGTGCTGAAACTATTCCGTCCCGGTGACGAGATCATTGCTACCAACGATTTGTATGGCGGTACCTACCGGATCATGACCAAGGTGTTTGAGCCGTTTGGGTTGAAGTTTCAATTCGTCGACCTGGGCGATGAAGCTACCCTGCGGGCGGCGATTACGGACAAGACCAAGATGATTTGGGCCGAAACGCCGACCAATCCTTTGTTAAAAATCATCGACATCGCAATGGTGGTGAAAATCGCCCGCGAGAAAAACATCATGACCGTCGTGGATAATACCTTCGCTACGCCCTACCTGCAGAATCCGCTGGATGTAGGGGCCGATGTCGTGATGCATTCCGTGACCAAGTACTTGGGCGGCCATTCCGACACCGTAATGGGTGCGCTGATGCTGAACGATGATGATTTGGCGGCCAAGTTGGCCTTTATTCAAAACGCCAGCGGCGCGGTACCCGGTCCACAGGATTGCTTTCTGGTACTGCGTGGCTTAAAGACCCTACACATCAGGATGCAGCGCCATTGTGAAAACGCGGCAAAAGTCGCGCAGTGGCTGCACGAGCATCCTAAGGTAGGCAAGGTGTTTTATCCTGGCCTTCCCAGCCATGACGGACACGACCTGGCCGCGCGCCAAATGCGCGACTTCGGGGGCATGCTCTCTTTCGAGTTAAGAGGAGATGATTACGCCGAAGCGATCAAGGTCATGTCAAACCTGCACGTGTTCTCGCTGGGTGAGTCGCTGGGTGGCGTCGAGTCGCTTTGTACCCACCCCGCCAGCATGACCCACGCCAGCATTCCCAAGGAGGAGCGCCTCAAAGCGGGTCTGAAAGACACCTTGATCCGGTTGAGCGTAGGAATCGAGGATGTCGAGGATTTGATTTCGGACCTGAAGGCGGCCATCGAACTGGTGGTGTAGCAGGATGCGCGCTCACACGTGTCCTCGCTTTTAAACCTCCGTCGCTCGCTTGCGTCCAAAGCCCGGTATTCAAAATCGAATAGCCATCACTAACTTTAAAATCAGTACTTACCATGAAAATATATAAAGGAATACTCACGCTACTGATAGCGGCCATTTTCACGAGTATGACTATCCCCGCTTCGGCCCAAAATCAGAGTAAGTCAGCTACCATACTGGATGGGGTAAGCAAAAAGTACAGCGACATGAAGTCATATAAGGCCAACTTTTCTTTCTTATCGGAAGGCGGGCAAAAACTCAAAGGGGAAGCTACCGTGAAAGGCAACCGGTTCCGTCTCAAAATGGCCGACCAGGAAGTGTTCAGCGATGGCAAGACGATGGCAACCTACGTGAAAGAGACCAACGAGGTCAACTTACAGGACTACGACCCGGCGGTACTAGGTGACTTGAATCCGATCGAGATATTCACTGCCTATAAGAAAGGCTACGTACACGAGTTCTGGCGGCAAGACCGCGAAAACGGGCAGACCTACAACCTGGTGCGGCTCACGCCGGAAGGGGGCTACAGCAAATTTTCGAAAATGACGCTCTGGATCAACGCCAAAGACAGTTCTATCAAAAAATGGCGTATTCTACTCAGCAGCGGGCAAGAGCTCACCTACACGATCGACTCATTTCAGCCCAATGTGACGGTAACCGACAGCTACTTCAACTTCGACCGTAAGAAGTACCCCGGCGTCGAGGTAGTCGATTTGCGTTAGGAGGTTTTTAAAAAATAGAAAAGGCTGGTTCTCATGTGGGAGCCAGCCTCTTTTGGTTTAGCATTTTACTGAATGTGACTGCCTCTCGACCGTTTTCCTTTTTACCCAAAACAACTACGCTCCCCTAAACGAGTACGTCGACGATTTGCTCCAAAATAAACTTCCCGTCTGCGTT
This sequence comes from uncultured Cytophagales bacterium, assembly GCA_963803495.1. GTDB lineage: Bacteria > Bacteroidota > Bacteroidia > Cytophagales > Spirosomataceae > Persicitalea. The sequence continues at coordinate 1,988,923 of CAWDMP010000002.1, read as the reverse complement.
GCCCAATGCTTCGTCGGAGGCGCGCTCCGGGTGGGGCATCATGCCGAAGACGTTGAACTTCTCGTTCGTGATTCCAGCGATGTTATCCAGGCTTCCGTTGGGATTGGCCCCGTCGGTGATGGTACCGTCCGCGTTGCAATAGCGGAAGAGTACCTGATCGTTGTCGTTGAGTTTTTTCAGGCCGTCGGCATCGGTGAAGTACTTGCCATCACCGTGCGCGATCGGAATCGTGTAGGCGCGGGGCGCCAGATCAGCGGTCAGCAGGGCCTTTTTACTTTGGGGCAGTAGGTGAACATTTTTGCAAACGTACTTCTGCGAAGTGTTGCGCAGTAGCACGCCCGGTAGTAGTCCAGCCTCGACCAGAATTTGAAAGCCGTTGCAGATACCCATCACGTAGCCGCCGCGGTTGGCGTGCTCGATGACCTCGTTCATGATCGGTGAAAAGCGGGCGATGGCGCCCGTGCGCAGGTAGTCACCGTACGAGAAACCGCCGGGCAGCATGATGAAATCACAGCCTTGCAGGTCGTGATCCTTGTGCCACAATTTGACTACCTCCTGTTCCAGGTTATGCTTGAGCGCAAAGACGGTATCGTCGTCACAATTGGAGCCGGGAAATACTACTACGCCAAATTTCATAATCTAGATGTTAGGTTGTTAGGTACTATGATAAACGCGCGAATAGGACAAAAAAAAGCTACAAATGCTTCGATGTTTCTAAATTGAATATAATTTTGCACATTACTAAGCAAGGGTTCGTTTTGCAAGGAACGATATACTCAGCACAGCGTTCAACATAGAACCGATAAACCGATTGCAAAAATAGTCATTTGAATTTTATATGCTTATCCAAATCACCGATTACATTACCCTGATTAGCGACAAACTCGCGAATTGGTACGAAAAAACCGTCTCGCTCGTGCCCAATGTCGTGTTGGCGATCCTGATCATCTTCGTGTTCAGCTTCCTGTCGCGCTTTGCCCGGCGGGCCATTGCCAAGGTCATGGGCAAGCTTTCGCATAACGTTTCGCTGGTGGCGCTGGTGTCCACGCTGAGCCGGGTAGCCATTATGGCCATCGGGCTTTTTAGTGCCCTGAGTGTACTTGGCTTGGATAAAACCGTCACCTCGTTGCTGGCCGGAGCCGGTGTCATCGCCCTGGCCATTGGTTTTGCCTTTCAGGACCTGACGGCCAACTTCATCTCGGGTACTTTCATCACGCTGCAACGCCCGATTCAAGTGGGCGATGTGGTCGAGACGAACGGATTTACGGGCAAAGTAAAGTCGATCAACCTGCGCTCCATTATCATCGAGAATTTTTCGGGACAGGAGATTGAGATTCCCAGTAAGGATATTTTCCAAAACCCGATCACGAATTACTCTAAGTCGGGCCAGCGGAGAATTCAGGTCGATTGTGGCATCTCGTATACCGACGATCTGGAAAGGGTGCAAAAGCTAGCGCTCGAAGCAGTGAACCAATTGGAATTCGTCAGCGACTTCAAGCCCGCCGAACTACACTTCACCGAATTTGGCGATAGCAGCATCAATTTTCTCGTCTGGTTTTGGCTACGCCAGGAAATCGCCGGACCGCCCCTTGCCAAGAGCGAAGCCATCAAGGCGATCAAGAAAACCTTCGATGCCAACGACATTACCATTCCTTTCCCGATTCGCACGCTGGAATTTGCAAAAAGCGACGCACCCGCCAAGGAATTACCGCTGCTGGACGGGCGGGAGAATTAAGGTCGATGGTTTTAACAAAAAGGAGCGAGGCCCGGAAAATTTCCGGGCCTCGCTCCTTTTTTAGTTTAATTTTTCAAGGTTTAATACCAAATGCCAGGTAGGCAGAAGTTCAAAATTAAACCCTTCAACCGCCACGGGGCGCCCCGCTTCGACATTTAAACCAAATTAATACCGGTACGACTCGGGTTTGAATGGTCCTTCGTTGGTCACACCGATGTACTCGGCCTGATCGTCGGAAAGGTTATCCAGCTTGGCGCCGACGTGCTCGAGGTGCAGCTTCGCCACCTTCTCGTCCAGAATCTTGGGCAGTACGTACACTTTCTTCTCGTATTGATCCGTATTGGTCCACAGTTCAATTTGCGCCAGCGTTTGGTTGGCAAACGAGCACGACATCACGAACGACGGGTGGCCCATCGCGCAACCCAGGTTCACCAGGCGGCCCTCGGCCAGCACGATGATGTCTTTGCCGTCGATGGTGTACATGTCGACCTGCGGCTTGATCTGCGACTTGGTGCTGCCGTAGTTCTTGTTGAGCCACGCCATGTCGATTTCGTTGTCGAAGTGACCGATGTTACACACGATCGCCTTGTCGCGCATCTTGCGGAAGTGGCGCTCGCTGATGATGTTGAAGTTGCCGGTAGCGGTCACGAAGATGTTGGCCCGCTCGGTAGCCTCGTCCATGGGGATAACCTCAAAACCATCCATAGCGGCTTGCAGCGCACAGATTGGGTCGATCTCGGTCACCAGCACGCGGCAACCCGCCCCACGCAACGACTCGGCCGAGCCTTTGCCTACGTCGCCGTAGCCGGCCACGACGGCCACTTTACCGGCCAGCATCAGGTCGGTAGCACGACGAATCGCGTCGACCAGCGACTCACGGCAGCCGTACTTGTTGTCGAATTTCGACTTCGTCACTGAATCATTGACGTTGATGGCGGGCAGGTGCAGGGTACCTTTCTTCATCCGCTCGTACAGGCGGTGTACGCCCGTGGTAGTTTCTTCCGAAAGTCCTTTGATGCCGGGCAGCAGCTCGGGGTACTCATCGAACACCATGTTGGTCAGGTCGCCGCCGTCGTCCAGAATCATGTTCAAAGGCTTCTGATCTTCACCAAAAAACAACGTTTGCTCGATGCACCAGTTGAACTCCTCTTCGTTCATTCCCTTCCAGGCATAGACGGGAACACCCGTGGCGGCAATGGCGGCGGCGGCGTGGTCCTGCGTGGAGAAAATGTTGCAGGAAGACCAGGTCACGTCCGCGCCCAACGCGGTCAGCGTCTCGATCAGCACGGCGGTTTGGATCGTCATGTGCAGGCAACCCGCAATGCGCGCGCCTTTCAGCGGCTGCGAGGGACCGTACTCTTCCCGGATTTTCATCAGACCAGGCATTTCGGCCTCAGCCAGTCCTATTTCTTTCCGGCCCCAATCGGCCAGGTTAATGTCTTTTACCTTGTAAGGTACATAAGTAGTTTCGGTCGTAGTCGACATGTTTTTTCAGTTTTTGGTTGGTATTCTTAATAAAGTACAAATTTACGAGATAAAACGCTGAATATGAATAATACTAGACTAAAATTGACTATTGATGTTAGTATTTAGATAAAAAATCTACAAAACCTGGTTTATGCATAAATCCATAGAAACTATTCAGGTCATGTCAAGTACTAAAAGATAATTTGTCTTCACTTGTGTAGTCAGGCCAATAGGTAGGTGCCAGACCTGACTTCGCACAAAAAAAGCGGCACAACCCATGGTCGTGCCGCTTCCTTCTCTCCATACCTACTACTCAATAATCTATCTCATTGTCTTCCTCGGGCGCCATCGCGGCTACCTCGGCGGCGCGCGGCGCGTGGGTTTCGCGGCGCTTATTCTTAAACTTTTTTACCTGAATTTTCAACGTCTCGACGGCCAGGTCGGTGGCTTCCTCGAAGGTAGAGCCCTGTTCTTTCACGAACATGGTACCGCCGGGAACAAACAATTTCACCTCCAGTAGCTTGGTGTGGACCTTGCTGGTTTCGTTGCCGTCCAACTTAAGAAAAACTTCTCCACTGGTGATACGGTCATAGAACGTATCGAGCTTATCCATTTTCTGTTGGATAAAGGCGAGCAGACTGGCGTCGGCGTCGAAGTGGATGGCTTGCATTTGCAATTTCATAAGCACATTGGTTTAAGAGTGGAACATAAATTGGTGTCCCGATCCCCACTGATTCGGGCTGGTGGGGAACCGGGGAATAAATCAAAGTAATTTCGGGGACAATGTCAAGCCGTTCAATAAGGTATTTTAAAAATAGTAACCCGTTCGCGCTCAACCTACCCAACCTCTTCGAGCAAAGAACTAAACGACACGTAACGCTCCTTATAGCGGTCGTGATGCGCCTGATAAATCGGCGCTTGATGTTCGTCTTGGTAGGCGAGGTATTCCTCCATACCCGGAAAGGTAAATTGCACGGAGTAAGTTACGCCCTCGCTGTCGATTTCGGTTAGCAGCCGGAGCATCTTACCATCGGTGGGCAGGCCGGTTGCGATTACGGCTGGGAGATGGACACTTTGCATCCATTCCAGCCAATCCTGCTCGGCCCTGCGGCTTACATTGTAGGTAGTATTGGAGAGAATCATATTGCTGGGGCTTTTAGCGAGTGGCGAGTGAAGCGAAAGTCCTTAATTTAAAGAAATCGTCTCAAAAAAGATGCCGATTTTGGGCAGACCATCTTAATTTTCAACTTTCAATTCTCAATTTTCCATTCTCGAAGGGCTACCTTTGCCGCTTTCCCACCCAAACCGCTCAATAATTATGTACAACGGACTTGTCCATGCCCACTCGGGCCTTCGCTACGTCGTGCTGGGACTGCTGATTGCCGCCTTGTTTATTTCGTACGCCAACTGGCAGCGCAACGATCCCAACGACAACAAGATTTACAGCTTCGCGCTCATCTCGGTTCATATTCAGTTACTGCTCGGATTGGTACTATACGCCATCAGTCCATTGGTGGATTTTAGCCAGATGGGCGAGAAAATCTACCGCTTCTATTCCGTCGAGCACATCACGATGATGATCATCGCCATCGCACTCATCACGTTCGGCCGGGTACGCTCGCGCAAAGTCGAGGCAGCTTTACGCCATCGGACCGTCCTGTTCTACTACGGCATGGGCTTTATTATCATCATGGCCGCTATTCCGTGGCCTTTCCGCAATCTGGCAGCAGGCTGGTTTTAATGGCTGAGTAGTCTTCCAAACAAGTATCTTCAACGGGGGTTTCACTTTGTATGTCAAAGGAAAACCTCCGTTTTTTAGTTAAATCTTCATGAAGAACAAAGTACTACTGCTCCTGACTGTCGTCGTCGCTGGCGGCGCGTTGCTATTTAACTTTACCCAAAATTCGCCCCTCGCCACCTCCGAATGGCGCGAGTACCTGGGCGGTCCCGATCGGGCGCATTTCTCGCCTTTGGCGCAAATCAACGTCGAGAATGTCAAGAATTTGAAGCTGGCCTGGGAGTACCATACCGGCGACACGACCGGACAAATCCAGTGCAACCCCATCGTAGTCGATGGGGTACTTTATGCTACCACAGCCTCGGTACAGGCCTTCGCGCTCGATGCCGCCACGGGCAAGCAGCTCTGGCGCTTCGCCGACGCGCGCGACCCGCAATGGTATAACACCAGCCGGGGCGTAGCCTACTGGGCCGACGGCGACGACAAGCGCATCCTGTACACCGCCGGGCCGTGGCTCTACGCCTTGGACGCCCTAACGGGCAAGATGATCACGTCGTTCGGCGACAGCGGGCGCGTGAGTTTGCGGCTGGGCCTGCCCGAAATCGCTCAAAATAAGTTCATTTGCTCCAATACACCGGGTACCATCTACGAAGACCTGATCGTGATGCCCGTACGCCTGTCCGAAGGGCCGGACGCCGCGCCGGGCCACGTGCGGGCGTTCAATGTCCGCACCGGCACGTTGGCCTGGACGTTCCGCACGATTCCGCATCCAGGCGAAGCGGGTTACGAAACCTGGGGCAAGGAAAACTGGAAGAATACCGACGTCGGCGCGGCCAACAACTGGGCGGGTATGGCCATCGACCGCGATCGCGGCATTATCTACGTCCCGACGGGCTCGGCGGGCTACGATTTTTACGGAGGGAATCGCCCCGGCAGCAACCTTTACGCCAACTGTCTGCTGGCGCTGGACGCCGCGACGGGCAAGCGGAAGTGGCACTTTCAGTTTGTTCACCACGATGTCTGGGACCGTGACCTACCCTCACCGCCCACGCTGGTGCAGATCAACCGCAACGGCCCCGACGGACGGCCCCGACGCATCGACGCCGTGGCCCAGATCACCAAGTCGGGCTTCGTGTTCGTCTTCGACCGCGTAACGGGCAAGTCGCTGTTTCCGATTCAGGAAAGGTCCGTGCCGACCAACGGCCTACCGGGCGAGCACCCCTCGGCCACCCAGCCGGTACCACTGAAGCCCGCGCCCTTCGCGCGCCAAACCATCGGCCCCGACGACATCAATCCCTACGCCAAGGACAAGGAGGAATTGAAGGCGCGGCTGGCGAAAATGCGGCACAAGAACCAGTTCGAGCTGCCCAGCCAGGAAGGTACCCTCATCTTCCCCGGCTTCGACGGTGGTGGTGAATGGGGCGGCCCGGCCTATGACCCCGAGACGGGTATGCTGTACATCAATTCCAACGAAATGGCCTGGGAAATGAAGATGCTACCCACGCCCAAAACCGCCGACCTCGCCGGACTCACGCAAGGCCAAAAGGTCTACAAAATCAACTGCTCCGGCTGCCACGGTACCGAGCGCCAGGGAAATCCTGCCAGTGGGTACCCTTCGCTGGTGGATGTAGGCACGCGTCGCGATCATGCCTACGTGGCCTCACTCATCAAAAATGGTAAAGGCATGATGCCGGGTTTCTCGTACCTGAAAGACGACGAGCGCCGCGCGCTACTGGCGTTTTTGTTCAATGAAGAAAAAGTAGAAGCCGGTAGCGCGACGGCCACGGCTTTCCCGCTGCCCTTCAAGATGAAAGGCTACGACAAGTTCCTGAGCGAAGACGGCTACCCGGCTATTAGCCCGCCCTGGGGCCAACTCAGCGCTCTGAATCTCAACACAGGCCAGTACGAATGGAAAATCCCGCTGGGTGAATTCAAGGAACTCACCGCCCGGGGCATCCCACCCACGGGTACCGAAAACTACGGCGGCCCGGTCGTGACCGCCGGGGGCGTGCTGTTCATCGCCGCCACCCGCGACGGCATGTTCCGCGCCTTCGACAAGCGTACGGGCAGGCTGCTCTTCCAAACCGAACTCCCCGCAGCGGGCTTCGCCACGCCGTCAGTGTACGAAGCGGGCGGGAAACAGTACGTGGTCATTGCTTGTGGGGGTACGAAGTTGGGGACTAAGCCGGGGGATAGTTATGTGGCGTTTGCGTTGGAGTGAGGAGTGCCGTTGGTGATAACACCAACGACGAATGAGAATGAGCCAAGCGTTTCATCGCTTTCTCTCTCAAACAACTCTCAGTATTTGACACCTCTTCAAAATAGAATATCAATTAAAAGATCGGAACATATTACCAAATTCACTCTACAACCCCTCCCCCAAAATCCCCTCCTCCTCCAAAATCCGCTGCAGGCAAAAATCAAACTCCCCAAAAAGCGGCACTTCCTTAGTCCAGTCATATACTTCAAGGGGATGGTCAGGCCGGAAGAGCAGCGTTTTGCGGCTGGGTGTCAAAATCCAGGCGACACCCTCTACTCCGAAATCCAGCAGTTGCTCTGATTTTTGGAGGACGTAGTCCATATCCGAACCTACGGCCGGTTCATCGGAATAGTCTTTGGGGTCGATTTTGATGTCCACTTCGATGACGAATTTGGGTGGGACGTCATTGTATTTGAGGGAGCGGGGATCTTCCAGTTGGCTTTTTTCTACGATAGCAATGTCGTTCGCCAGATTTTTCGCGTGTTCCAGGTGCAGTCCGGCTTCGCTGGATTGCACCCAGTATTGCTTTCTGGGCAGGATGGTCTTTAAATAAAAGATGATGGCCGTAACGATAAGCGACTGAAATACACTACTTCCCATAATCTCGCTTTCATTTTTTAGCCCTGACAGTACCAGACGATAGCCGCGGCGGTAGTACTTCCGCCCGCCAAACTCTTCGTAGAGCAGGGTGTCAGGAATTTGTTCGGTGATAGCGTCCATGGCGTAGGCTGTTTTTCTCAAATATACTTTTTTCTGGTCAAAATTGTTGTCAAGAAGAAGCAACCTCGTGCCTAATACCTACCTTTTATAGGTCAAAACCCATCTTATGAGTACTATCCCAGACCCCCACAAACCTAGTTCCATCAAAATCCTCTTCATCGCCGAAGCCGCAAGCTTCGATAACACAGGAAAACTAACCCAGCACTTTTACTTCGGCAACAACAACCTCTTTCGGACCATTTTCACAGCGTTTGAGGCTGTTTACGGCGGCTTTGATTCTCCACAGGACTTTCTGACTTTCTTCAAATCCACAGGCTGCTACCTCGATCATTTGAGCAATGTGGCCATCGACAGAAATGATAAAAAGGAAAGGCAAAAAGGGCGGCAAGCGGCGGTACTGTCTTTGGCCGCGCGGCTTAAATCGTACCAGCCGGAAGTCATCATTGTCCTGATGAAGGACATTCAAAAGCAAGTGGCGGAGGCCCTGGAACGCTCGGGCATCGATACCGTGCGGCAATTCGAAGCCGTGCCCTACCCCGCCGGGAGTGATACCAATAAGAAGAATTGCATCGCCGAGATTGCGAGTTTGTTGAGAAGTATGGAAATCGATCAATAAGGTACCATCCTGCTTTACGTTATTTTACATCGCACTCAAAATCCTGACCGTTTGCGGATCTTCCTCGCCGCTGTAGTACTTGTTAAGTACCTGCAGGAAAATCTCGTTGTCGGTCGTGACGGACTTGAAAAGCGTCATACTGGAATGTAGCTTCAGATCATCTGGCGTGCCGAAAATTTCGTTGGCCGATTTACCTTGCACCGAAAGCAAAGTTTCTGAAATTTCCCGTAGCCGATCATTTAATGTGGGGTATTCCAGGTACGCGATAGCCTCCTCGCGGCTCTTGATGGCGTAGGTTTTCGAGGTTTCGGTTCGACCCAGGCCAACAATTTGCGGAAAAACGAACCACATCCAATGGCTCTGCTTGCGGCCGTTGCGGATTTCCTGCAAGGCCATTTCGTATTTATTTTTCTGAGCTACCACAAAGCGGCTTAGGTCGTGGGGGTCGTTCATAAAGATGTTTGTTTTAGAGTTTTAGAAGATTCCACCTTTTTCAATTTGGCGCGAAGTTATACGGGTCAACATCAGTCATTGTATATAACGGTTTGTTTTCTGTGGAAATAACATTGACTTCTGACGAGCTACCTTTCCTACCTATACCAAAAAACAAACGGAAACCCGAACGTAACCAGAGCCGTCCAGCCCCAGTACACAGGCAGGAAAGCAGCGATGGACCTTCCGACTTCAGTCAGGTCGGCGTCGCGGGTGAGTACTTTGAGCAATCTTGCGGTGACCAGTAACAGATTGACGAAGATCAGAAGATTGGTCCCGAGCACGGCGGAGCGATTGGGCGTGAAGCCCCACTCCGAAATACGGAAGACGATGGCCGACAGGGCGACGCCGTTGACCAGGATCGTGACGGCTGAGAGCAGAAACAGTACCATCACTTCGTAGCGGTTGGCGGAGGTTTTGGTGCGCTCGGCTATCGAAAAGAAGATGAGCGCCAGCACACCAATCAGCAGGATGTTGAAAATCAGTAAGAATTCCCGGTCGTTGTAGGGGTCTTTTCCTAAAAAAACGATGGCCCCCAGGTACGCCAGCAGGGTAATCAGTACCATCGGACTGAAAATGCGGGCGATGACGGGTGATACCTTCTGCACCAGTTCAGGAATATTTTGCGTGAGGGCCGTGCCTACGATGGGTACCGCGGTAAGGCTGAAAACGACGATGTAGCGAAAGTAGAATTCTGCAATGTCAATACCGATCATAGCAAATAGCCCGATGGTGAAGAGCGTCAGGATACTGCCCGCTATCAGCAGCAGTAGGCTCATGATGGCGAGGTCACCGTTGTAGCTGAGGTACCCCAGTCGCTTCTTGAAGCCACTGGTTTCCCCACCCGCGAAAGCGAAGCCCGTCGTGGCCCAGAGAAACAGTGGCAGGTACAGGCAGGAAAGCGCGAAGGTGTCGTAGGCAGTGGCGTCGTTTTGATACAACGCGGGCAAGAGATTGATGAACAGCAGTGCTCCCGCCATCAGGCCGACAATGAGCAGGACCGTCGTTCCTGGAATTTTATTTCTCCAGATAAAATAAGCGGTCAAGAAAGGAAAAACGAGAAATCCGATGTGCTTTATGTAAAATTCGATCGGATTGATGGGGAAAATTTCTGGTAATCTGGCCACGGTACCGGCAAGTAGTACGGCTATCGTGACGACAATGATTTCGGCCCAGTCGACAGAGAAGTTCTTTTGCGGTGGATAGTTTAGCCGCTCGTGCCAGAAGTCGACCAACTGAGTCGCTTCCAACTCGGAACGCAACCCGGCGAATTCGCGGCGGAAGGACGATTTGTTGCTCCTATACAATGCTTCGAGCGCTGAGGGATTGTCCAGGTTGGTCAGAATCTCGTTTTTCATAGTTAAAGGTTTGATTGTAGATGAATAGAATGCAGAGTACTTTGTTTTTCAGAGTTGAAGGGCAAAATTTTTATTCCGATCTGTTGTTCAGGATCAGTCGTTCCAGCGCGTCGAGATGGCTCTGAAAAGCCTTCCTGCCCGAAGCGGTGGCCGTGTAACGCGTATTGGGTCGTCGATCGATGAACTGCTTCTCGACCCGCAGGTACTCAGCCTCTTCGAGTGCGCGCAGGTGACTCGACAGATTGCCGTCAGTAAGGTCCAAGGTTTCTTTGAGAAAAGAAAAATCGACCTTTTCCTCCACCATTAGCACCGACATAATGCCCAGCCGGGCCCTGCTTTCGAAGGCCTTATTGATGTTTTTGAGATAATGGGCAGCGTGTTTCATAAGATCCGATCTTTCGTCGAGGGTCTGAATCTGATCGTTACGAATTAGATATTACAAATAACTTTGAAGTGCAAAGTAAATATATTTGGACCTTATTCTGCTACGATTGAAAGATTTATTTTCGATTCACAGCAAAAAAATGGGCGCAGAAAACAAATTCTTGCGCCCAAAATTTTCGAAGAAAGACCGATCCTATACCTTCAAATCCCCCTCTACGCCGTCATCCATTGTTTTGCCGATGACCATCGAAGCTGCCATTTTCAGAAATGACACCATACGGTTGTGCTTGGTGTCCCAATAATAAATATCCTCGGGCTGAATGCGGATGACCGTCAGATCGGGGTCGTCTTTACCCCCCTGAAACCACACTTTGATGAAAGAATTCCAGTACTTCTCGATCTTGGCGCGGTCGCGTGAGATGGTCGCCTTGCCATAAATGCTCAGGTACTCCGACGAGCCCTCCTTGCAGAAGAACAGCTGCACGGCCGGGTCGTTTGCAATTTCCCGGTTTTTGTCGGATGAGGCAGCACTGAAAAAATACAGTGATCCGTCGTCCTCGACGCCTTGCAGCGCCATAGGGCGGCTGGGCGCGGGGCGCGTGTCGGTAAATGTGCTGAACATACAAATGCCCTCGGCGAGCTCCTGCAGCTTTTCCACTGCTTCGGTGCCCGCCAGGTTCTTGATGTGGTTGTCTTCGTCGTGACGCGAGTCTTGCATAATAGGGTAGGTGTTTGGTTATGGATACCTCACTCCCGAAAAACCTATACCAGCTTTGGCCCGATTTTTATATTTAAATAAAAACATAAAAACTCAATTTATATTTTACTTAAAACACAAAAAGCACGAATATGAAAATTGCAGTAGAGAAAGGCCACGAGAAACCATTGCTGGAAGATGGGCCGCAGCAAGTGACGATCACCGACATTGAGGAAGGGAGCAGCGAGAACAAAGGAATTCCGTTTTTTGCGGTCCGGTTCGAGAACGACGAAGGCTACGTATCGCACCGCTTTTATCAATCGGAAGCTGGAATGCCCGCCATCGTGGGACTCTTCGAAGAAGCGGGAATCGACGCCAAGGCCGGCAAGGAACTGGACACGAAGAAGCTGATGGGCAAAGAAATGAAAATCAACGTCGGCGAGCGTTCCTACATCGACCCTGTTTCGAGCAACGAACGTACCCTGAAACAGGCTGTTAACTTTTTGGTAAGCTAGGTACCTGCTGTCGGTATTTTCTGGAAAAGGCCAAATAACAAGACCCGCACGCGCTCTATCAGGGTACGGCGGGTCTTCGCTATTTACCGCCATTCGCCAAATATGATTAACTTACCAGGCTGTCGGGCGTTATTCAATTCGACATTGCAGAGGAAGTAAATCCCTCCGACCCTCGAAAATACCGTAGCGCATGATGCAAACTGTACCCAAGTCCGGGCTGGAAGGACTCAAGCAGAACTGGCGGAGCGATTTGCTCGCCGCCGTCAGTGTTTCGCTGGTGGCCCTGCCCCTCGCTTTGGGCATTGCCATTGCCTCCGGGGCCCCACCGATGGCGGGTATTTTTGCCGCCATCATCGGCGGCGTGGTCACCACCTTTTTTCGGGGCAGCCACATTGCCATCAATGGCCCGACGGCGGGCCTGATCGCCGTACTGTTGAGCTCGGCCGTGGCCCTCAACGATGGTAGCGGCAACACGCTGGGCTACGTTTTTGCGGCGGTAGTCGTTTCGGGTGGTGCGCAGGTGGTACTTGGGCTGTTGAAGCTGGGTAGGTTAGCCGAGGTATTTCATGCCACGGTGATCCGGGGTATTCTGGCGGCGATCGGTGTCATCATCATCGCCAAGCAGCTCCACGTGGCGTTGGGTACCAGTGCTACCTCTACCAGTATTTTCCAGACGCTGGCCGATGTCGTGCGGGAAATCCCGAACATCAACCCGTTCGTGGCCGTCATTTCGGTGGTAGGTATGCTCATTCTGGTGATCCACGGGCGGGGCAAAGGCAGGATTCTGCAACTGCTGCCCGGTCCGATGTGGGTACTGCTTACGTCGATCCCGTTCGTGTATGCCTTCGATTTTTTCGATCCCCACACGCTCGAATTTTTGGGGCGCAACTACCCGGTCGGCCCCAAGCAGCTGGTTGCCATACCCGACAATCCGCTGGACGCCATCATGCTACCCAACTTCGGGCGCATCGATAGCTTACCTTTCTGGATGTCAGTGACTTTCCATTACGCTCATTGCCAGCATTGAGTCGTTAGCGGCCTGTAAGGCCATCGACAAGCTCGATCCCTACAAGCGCAAGACCAACCTCAACAAGGATTTGGTCGGCATTGGCCTCAGTACTATGCTATCGGGTATGCTGGGAGGGCTGCCGATCATCACGGTTATCGTGCGGAGCACAGTCAATCTGCAAAACCACGCCAAAACCAAGTGGTCCAACTTCTACCACGGCGCGTTGCTGCTGGCTTTTGTATTTATTCTGGCTCCCATCATTCAGCAGGTACCCTTGGCAGCCTTGGCCGCGCTGCTGGTGAACATCGGCTTCCGGCTGGCGTCACCTTTGGTATTTCGGCATGTGTACGAGCAGGGCTTCGAGCAGTTGGTGTTTTTTATTGCTACACTGCTGATTACGCTACAAACCAATCTGCTGATCGGCGTGTTTGGGGGGCTGATCGTGGTGCTGATCGCCCATTTGTTCATCGCTAAGGTCACGATCCCGCATTTTTTCAGATTGATATTTAAATCGAAATTCTCCCTGACGGAGAAAGCCGAAGGAAACTACGAATTGAAGTTGGCCGGTATCGCCAACTTCCTGACGACCATCCGCCTCACCAACCTGTTGGAAAAGATCCCGAACGGGGCCAAGGTCAATGTCGACACGGGGCGCGCCCGACTCATCGACCTGGCGATTATGGAGCACCTGTACGATTTTCAACGACTTCACGCGGCCACCGATGGTAAGGTCACCTTTTCGGGGCTGGGCAATTATTTCTCTACTTCCAAGAATAAGTTGGCGCTCAAGCTGCTGAAAGACCCCGAATCGGAGCTCACGCCCCGGCAACTGCGGCTCAAAGCGATGGCCATAGAGAACGACTACGAGTTTCAGACCGAGCCGAACGACGATTTGGACTACCTCGAGTCCTATTACTTTTTCAAGAGCCGCCCGATCGAAGCCAAGTTCAATATTATTTCGGGCAAAATGAACCATTTGGAGTGGGAAATTGCCGACGTCCTCTTCGAGGAAGGGGCGTTCGAGACCTACCGGGAGTTCGTCACGACGGTGGATTTGATCAAGCTACCCTTCAAAATTCCGAAATTCACGATTGAGAAGACCGACTTCCTCGACCGCATGTTCGAGGGGGCCGTGCGCTGGGATATCGACTACCGTCATTATGAAAATTTCTCGCGCCACTTCACTGTAAAGGTAGAAAACGTTCAGGCCATGGATGAGTTCATGAATCCGGCGCTCAGACAACTCATCGAAAACAGCGACATCAACCACCTGGAAAGCAACGGTGAATCCATCGTGATTTTCAATAATGAGTTACGAAAAGCCAAGCGGAAGGAATTCGAGCAACTGGTGGATTTTTCCCAAAAACTCATGCAACTGATCGACTGAAGTCCTATCTTCGTTTTATATTTCAAACACATCACTTATCGATTGACAGGATGCTGCCAGAGATTTACGAGATAACCTACTGTTCGGTAGCCAGCCAGGACCTGGGCGTGGAGGATATAGAAAACATTCTTCACGAAGCCGAGAAACGCAACAGCGAAAACAATGTAACGGGCTGTCTCCTCTACCACAATCAAGAATTTATTCAAATATTGGAGGGCGAGAAGGAGCGTGTTCAGTCGATTTATGGTAAAATAGCCCGTGATAGACGGCACACCGCCGCGGTAGTACTGGCCGAGGGCAAAAAAGAGAAACGAGCCTTCGAAAGCTGGAACATGGCCTACCAGGAACTCTCTGATACCGAAGCCAGGCAGCTTAGCCAGAAACTCTTCGTCGAGAACTTCGTCACTTTCTCCAAACTGGCGGAAAAAGAAACTGTTCCCGTCATGCTATTCTGGGATGCGGCGCGCGAGCTTCTCGAGCGGCAAGCCTGAACACTGTCGCTGGATTGGCCTGAGTTTTTTATTGGGTAAATCAAAGATCATTCACCCAATAAAATCCACACCATCATGGCTTACAAGAAAGGCGACGAAGTAACCTGGAAATGGGGCAGCGGCTCCGCCTCCGGTAAAGTGCAGGAAAAATTCACCAAGAAAGTAACGCGCACTATCAAAGGCAACGAGATCACGCGTAACGCTACGGATGACGAGCCCGCTTACCTTATCGAGCAGGAAGACGGCGACAAGGTTCTCAAATCAGAATCAGAACTGGAGAAGGGGTAAGGGGTTGGTGCCCAGAAGCTTTTGTATTTTTGAGGAAAAGCATTTTAAATTAAAAAGCATTGGACCATGATCTTATGTACCTACCATAACGGTTGCGTGACGTTCGATCAGGAAGTCGTGACAGATAAGCCAGTCGAAGCAAACGTCACTTCCGACGTTCTGCTTAAATCCTTTTTCCAGGCCGAAGGCCTACAAACGGAATTTCAAGCCGGCAACTAGTTTGAGTTCAACCGCTTCTCCATTTTAAAATTAGGCAGCGACTCCTTCCCTATTTTAACGCGCAGGGCTTCGAGTACTACGAAGCCCTTTCCTTCAAAAAACGGTCGTCCCGATAGGCTCGCCTCAGTCGTTAGGCTGTCGAGGCCATCGACGACTGCCAGTAGTTCCAACTGATCCAGCAAGCGGGAAGCAATGCCCTGCCGCTGAAAATTCTTGTGAACAAAGAGCAGATCGACGTAGCCATCCAACCGCAACGACGCGAATCCAACGATGCGCCCGTCGCGCTCGGCAATTAGAAAATACTGCTCATGAACGCGGTCTTCCCAACGCTTCGGATTTGAAATACCCTTCTCGATCCAGGCCTTTATTTGAGGCTCAGTGTACAGATTCTTATTAACTTCCTGTACCGAATCGGCAAATAAAGTCAGCAGGTCGGGAATATCGGCAAGAGTAGCTTTGCGGTAATTGTTGGCGGGCATGATAATTCCAAAAAATCAAGCAAACAAATCACTTGACAAGTACCGATCGCCCCGGTCGCAAATAATCGCGACGATCACGCCCTGGTCGAGTTCCTGCGCCAGTTGCACGGCCGCCCAAGCCGCGCCACCGCTGCTCATGCCCGCAAATACGCCTTCTTCCCGCGCCAGGCGGCGGGTCATGGTCGTGGCGTTGTCCTCAGAGATGTCGATCACGCGGTCGACGCGCTCCGGCTCGAAAATCTTGGGTAAGTACGCCTCCGGCCAACGCCGAATGCCGGGAATGCTGGTACCTTCGGTCGGTTGGCATCCCACAATCTGCACGTTAGGATTTTGTTCTTTGAGATAGCGCGAAGTACCCATGATGGTACCCGTAGTACCCATCGACGACACGAAGTGCGTGACTTCGCCCGCCGTGTCGCGCCAAATTTCCGGCCCCGTACTGCGGTAGTGCGCCTTCCAGTTGTCGGGATTGGCGAATTGATTGAGCATGAAGTACCCTGGTTCCTGCGCCCTGGCATCGGCGTAGTCGCGGGCGCTTTCGATCCCGTCGGTGAGTGTGACGGTTGCCCCGAAGGCCTCCATCGTCAGTACGCGCTCGCGGGTGGACTTCTCGGGCATGACCAGCTCTATTTCGATGCCGTAGGTACTGGCGATCATTGCCAGCGCGATGCCGGTGTTGCCACTCGTCGCTTCGATCAACCGCGTGTTTTTGTCGATCTCACCGCGATCGAGCGCCCCTTTGATCATACTGAATGCCGCTCTGTCCTTCACGCTACTACCGGGATTGTTCCCTTCCAGTTTGCCGTAAAGCGTCACGTTGGGATTAGGGTTGAGGCGGCTGAGTGCTACTAGCGGGGTGTTGCCTACGAGGTCGAGAATGGAGGACATTTTGTTGTGTAATTGTTTAATTGTTGAATCGTGTAATTGTTTAGTGGGGGCGTGCTTATACTTCCCGACCGCCATCCTCTGTGCCTTTGGACCTTTGGACCTCTGCCCCTTCTCCCTCCCCCTTCAACCGATCGGCAAAGCCATCCCAGCCTTTTTTGAGGTTGAGATCGTACTGATTGAACGGAATTTCGATGCCGGTTTCGCGGAACTTGTCAAAGATTACGAAACGAATTTCGCTCTTGATGTACTCGATGCGCCAGGCGCTGTACGTCCAGAAGAGCAGTTCGTAGATCACGCCCGAATTGCCAAAATCCTTGATACGCACCGTGGGCGAGGGGTTTTTGGCGATTTCGCTATGGTCGGTGACGGCTTCGAGCATGACCGATTCTACCTGGCGCGGATTGTTGTGGTAGGCCACGCCGACGGTGATAATGAAGCGCGTCAGCGAGCGGTTGTGCGACCAGTTGATGATGTTGTTATTAATGAACTTAGAGTTGGGTACGATGATCCCGATCGAGTCACGCGTTTCGACTTTGGAAGTGCGCAGTCCCACTTCGGTCACGCGACCCACCAGGCCGTTGTCGAGCTCCACGATGTCGCCGATGTTGATACTACCTTCAAACAGCAGAATCAGGCCCGACACCAGGTCGTTGAAGGTTTGCTGCAAACCCAGTCCGATACCTACCAACAAAGCCGCCGAACCCGCCAGCAAGGGTGTGAGCGAGACGTTGGCAATGCCCAACGAGAGGTAGATGACTATGACATAGATGAAGTACTTTATCAGCTGGATGACGGCCTCCTGTCGTCCTTTGTCCACCTGCTTGCGGCGGAAAAAGCCTCGTCTCAATAAGTTGGATATTCCCCATATCAGCAGCCGCGCCACGGCCATCAGCAGGAAGATCAGCAGGACATCGAAAACGGTGATCTGGAAATCCTTGCCGACTGTCAGAAGCTTGTAGTCCAGAAACTGCCGGACGCCACGCGGCAGTCCGCGACTGATCTTCTCGGCCCCCTTCTCGATGGCGGGCTTGTTCTGTAACAAAAGCAACGGGATCTTCAAAAGCATTACGTGATTTTATATTTTTTCACCCTTGCCCCGGTGCACATGCACAAGACAAGGGTGAAAAATAAGCAAACAAATCGTCAATCCCGCGTCGTTTCCAGCGGGCGGCAGGTTTCTCAGGGATTGGAAATGAAGAATAGCAAAGTACCCTGCAAATAATCGAACAACGAAGAGCCGTGATCGCCGCCCTTGATCGGGATAAGCGTCACGTTGGTAGCCCCCCGCTTTTTCATGGCGTCGATGGCGTTCTGGGAGTTAAAAAAGAACACCAGTTTGTCATCGGTACCGTGGTACAGTTGGGTAGGCGTCGTGGGCTTCCAGTCGTACACATTGTTGTCGGCTACCGCGTTGAGGAAGCCCGTGTCGGTACCATCATTGACGCCCTTGATGAAGCTATCCGTGAAGATTTTATTGAACGAAACGTCGATGTTGGTACCGAGTCCGTCCTTTTCGATACGGCTGGCCCAGGGCTCCTTGAAGTACGCCGACTTGGGCCGATTGAGTCCATAGATGCGATCGTACGTCAACGTCACCCACAGGTACGAGCGGTTGAAACCCGCATTGCCGTGCGTATCGGTGTTGATGAGGTACTTCATGAAAGCCGTTTTGTCGTAGGCACCCGCGCCCAGGCTCGACGCCCGGAGGTTGAATTCGGTAGGTACCTCCTCCTCAATTTTTTTCTGCAGCGACATCGAGGCATAACCCCCTTCGGAGTAGCCCGCGATGTAGAGCTTGTTATTCCACTTCACGGCAGTCTGCTGTTTCAGGAACTCCTTAGAAGCGCGCAGCATGTCCAGCGAAGCCGAGGCCAGGCTGGCGCGGTGCTCGTAGGGGTGCGGCAGGTCTTTGGAAGCGCCATAGCCGATGTAATCAGGGTACGAAATAATGTAGCCCAGCGAGCCCAGCGTAGCACCCACGGTATTAGCCTCTGAGTTGTCTTTAAAATTAGAAGGCGCCTGGTCGTCGCTCGTGATGGTACCGTGCTGCACGCTTACCATCGACACCTCTTTGTCGGTGTCGGGCAGAATCAACGCGCCCGATGCCGTGATTTCCTTGCCGTCGGTGTTTTGGGTTTTGTAAGTAATGCGGTACGCCTTGACGCCGTTGGCCAGCAGGCCCGCAATAAGTGGATCGAAGCCCACGAGGTTTTTAGCAACCTCCGTTTTTGAAAGCGTAATGATCGGACTGCTGTCGACCAGGTACTGGTTTTTCGGTTCGACGGGCCCGTCGGTGGTATTGTTGCAGGAAGTAACAAACAAAAAAAGGCTGAGCGTCAGTAACGCCCCGCCTTTTCGCAAAATCATAAAATTGAAATATCGATTCATGGCAAAAAGAAAGCGAGTGAATTGAAAGTGTCGAGTACACTGACTTCAACGCAAATGGCTCGCTTTTCGTTTATCGGCCTCCCGAACGTCTCAGGCCTTCACCTCGTCGCGCAGGGCGCGGCGCAGGATTTTGCCGACGTTGGTCTTGGGCAACTCGTCCCGGAACTCGATTTGCTTGGGGCACTTGTAGGCCGTCAGGTTTTCCCGGCAGTACGCCTGAAGCGTCGCCTCGGTCAGGTCGGCCCCTTCCTTTTTTACCACAAATATCTTGACTGCTTCGCCCGAGCGCTCGTGCGGTACGCCCACGCAGGCTACCTCGAGTACGCCGGGGCATTGGGCCACCACGTCCTCGATTTCGTTGGGATACACGTTAAAGCCCGATACCAGAATCATGTCCTTCTTACGGTCCACGATTTTGAAATACCCATCGGCGCTACGTACCCCGATGTCGCCGGTCTTGAACCAGCGGCCGCCCTCGTCCTCGAACATCACCTTGGCCGTTTCGTCGGGACGGTTGTAGTACCCATCCATCACCTGCGGACCCTGAGCGCAGATTTCGCCGGGCTCGTCGTCGGCCGCCCATTGCCCTTCTTCATTCATGACCTTCACGATCGTGCTGGGCCAGGGGATACCGATGGTACCGATGCGGTTTTCGCCTTTTAGCGGATTGGAAGTGAGCACGGGTGACGTTTCCGATAGCCCGTAGCCTTCGGTGGGCAGGTTGCCGGTTTCCTTGAACCAGCGGTCGGCCACCACTTTCTGTAGCGCCATGCCTCCGGCCGAGGTAGCCTGCAATTCGCTGAAATCGACTTCCTTGAAGCGGGCGTTGTTGAGCAGGCCATTGTAGAGCGTGTTCAGACCCGTGAATATGTTGACCTTGTATTTTTTGAGCTCGTCGATGAAGGCGTTCATGTCCCGCGGATTGGTGATGAGCAAGTTCATCGCGCCGGTTTTGAGCGCCGAGAGGGCGTTGACCGTCAGGGCGTATACGTGGTAAAGCGGCAAGGCCGTCACGATCACGGGAGCTTGCGGATTATCGCCCATGATGGGTTTGAGCCATTCGGTATTGGCTTCCACATTGGCGATCAGGTTTCGGTGGGTGAGCATGGCACCCTTCGACACGCCCGTGGTACCACCGGTGTACTGGATAAACGCCAGGTCGCGGTTGTTGACTTTGGGCCGCTGGTAGGTAGCCGACGCGCCAGTCGACAGCGCTTTGTTGAACGCCACCGCGTTGGGGAGGTCGTAGCTGGGTACCATTTTCTTGACGTATTTCACTACTAAATTGACGATGAGCTTTTTGGGAAAGCTCATCATGTCGCCTACCTCCGTCACGATGACGTGCTTCAGGTCCGTCTTGTCCAAAATCTTGACGAGGTTGGAGGCGAAGTTGGCCAGGATCACGATGGCTTTGGCGCCCGAATCGTGCAATTGGTGCTGCATCTCGCGGGCCGTGTAGAGCGGATTGACGTTGACGATCACCAGTCCCGCCCGCAGGGCCCCGTACATCGCCACGGGGTACTGCAGCAGGTTGGGCATCTGAATCGCGATGCGGTCACCCGTCTGTAACCCGACACTTTGCAGGTAAGCGGCGAACTCCTTTGAAAGTCGGTCCAACTCGCCGTAGGTAATTTCCTTACCCATGTTGGCAAAGGCAGGCTGGCTGGCGTAGCGTTTGAAAGCTTCGTCCATCATTTCCAGCAGTGACGGGTAGGCGTCAGGGTTTATTTCGTAGGGTACGCCTTCGGGGTAGGCGTGCAGCCAGGGATAAGTTTCTTTGGTGATGGTTGGCATTGTATTCAGTGGGTATAGGAGCGTTGAAGAAACGAATTAATAAACAAACAAGATAAAAAATTATTGACGGAATGCTATTTTTCTTCAAAAATAATAGTCGGCATTTAGTCCCTGCGCCCTGATATTTAAAACTTACTCAGGGTATATACTGATCCCTTCGCCCACGCGCAGTACCCGGTGGGGCGTACCGTAGCGCCGCGCCTCGGCCTCGAATACTTCGGGCTCCTCGGTATTGAATTCGAACAAGTGGTAGTGATGCGGTACCACCAGCCCCGCGCCAATTTCGCGCCCCAACCGGGCGGCCTGTTCGGCGCTGAGGTTGCCCGCCACGCGGCGCTCGGGTCGGTTGCCGTTGATGGGCAGCATTGCCACGTCCACGGCGAAGGGCATCAGCAAGTCTTCCAGCCCGTCGAACCACAGCGTGTCGCCGCTGTGGTACACGCGATACTTTCCGAACTCGACGACAAATCCCATGAACTTGCATTGTCCCAGCGCGTCGCGGTCGACGGCATTGTGCGCCGCCGGAATGCCGTGAAAGCGAAAGCCGTCGATGTCCTTAATGAAGGTATCGTTCATCCCAATAGGAAAATCCTCGTCGCAGCCCAGACGCTCGGCGATGAAGGTGCGGTTGGCTTGGGGAACGACGAACTTCACTTCGGGATTTGCCTCCAGAATGGGCTGCAGCGTATCGGCGTCGAGGTGGTCGGTGTGGTTGTGGCTACTTGTTACGATAGTGATCATGTCCAGCCGGGCCGGGTCGATGACCAGCTCGCTCATGCGGACATGCGGCTTATCGGTGTCGGCGTATTTTTTGGTGAGCGAGTCCGACAAATAAGGATCGAACAGCAGATGCTTTCCCTGCCATTGCAACAGAAAACCGCTCTGACCCAACCACCAAAGTCGGAAACCAGGCTGATCTTTTTGGGCCGTAGCGCGGATGTCGGCCAGCAAGGCGTCGTCTTTTTGGTAGGTAGTTATCATAGTGTAAGGGCGTTAAAGCGTGGGGCAGTGGGGCGTGGGGCGATCTTTTAATTCCGAAGGCATCGAAGTAAGCGAACGCTATCACGCCTTCACACCCGCGCGCCTCATTGTTCATTATTCACTATTCATTGTTCATTTAGCCAATTCCCAGCGCCACATCAGGCCATCGTCGGGGTCCCGGAAATCGTCGGTACGGGTGAAGCCGATTTTTTGTAAAAGTTGCGTAGAGTACCCTACTTCCGGTAGCGTGTGGGCAATCACTTTTTTCACCGCCGACCGCTTAAAGGCGCGGACTACCAGGGCACGGGCCGCTTCGGTGGCGATGCCCATGTTTTGATGCGATGGTTTTATTTCGTAGCCGATTTCGACGCGTCCTTCCTCGTCGGGCTCGCCTTTATAGCCGCAACTACCCACCAGCAGATTGTCGGGCAAGTACACGATCAGAGTGCACCCACCATTCGCGCAAGGGTTTGTGGGCTTTCCAGCGCAGGTAGGCCGGAGCAAAAGAGTCGCGGTACTGGCTCCACTTCTTGGGTACATTGGCGCCGATGGCTCGGGACAACACGTTGTTGCCCATCTTGATGGCTTCGAAAAGGGTGTCGTCGCAGGGATACAGGCGCAGGCGCGGCGTCTCGATCATATTCGTTTCAGGTGTGGATTAATGGGCAATAAAGCCCGATTTTTGTAATTATCTACCCGTTGCCCCCGAAATATCACGGCGCAAAAGACTAATTTTGAAATAAGCGTCAATCAATTAGACCCCACACCTCCCCTTGAAATTAGCCTCCATCGACATCGGTTCCAACGGAGCCCGCATGCAAATCTCGTCCGTCCTGCACGACGAAGGTACCACCCGTTTCAAAAAAGTGGAGTACGTCCGCTTTCCGCTTCGGCTGGGCCACGATGTATTCACCGAAGGCCGTATCTCGTCCAATAGCGAGGACCGCATGATGAAACTCATGCTGGCCTACCAGTTGCTGATGGAACTGCACGAAATAGAAGGCCACCTGGCGCTGGCCACCTCGGCCATGCGCGAAGCTGCCAACGGTACCGAAGTGCGCGACCGCATCGCATCGCGAACGGGCATTCGGATTCGGATCATCGACGGCAGGAAAGAAGCTGAGCTCGTCAACAACGTGGTGGTGCAGGCGCTCGGCGACGGGCAGTACCTGCACGTGGACGTGGGGGGCGGCAGTACCGAACTGAATCTCTACAAGCAAGGCGTGAAGTTGAAAGCCGGCTCATTCAAGCTGGGTTCGGTGCGGCTGTTGGAAGGGAAAGAGGCCAAAAACGCCTGGACGCAGGTCCGTGACTGGATACGGGAAAACGTGGACTACACCCAGCCCATAGAGGCAGTGGGTACGGGCGGTAACATCAACAAACTATTCGATTTGTCGTCGAAGCTCACGCTAAAATCGACCAGCGTGGCCGAAATCGAGCGCATGCGCGACTACGTGGCGGGTTTCACACTCGAAGAGCGTATCAACAAACTTCAACTCAACCCCGACCGCGCCGACGTGATCGTGCCGGCGGCTGACATCTACCTTTCGGCTATGAAATGGGCCGGGGCGGAGGTCGTCAACGTACCAGACCTGGGGCTGAAAGACGGGATTTTGCAATTGCTGTACGACCGGATAATGCGGCGACGTAGATAATCGGAGCGTATTCTTCTGCGAGACGGGCTGGAAGCCCAGCCCGTACCACATTTTTGACCGTACCAGACTCCTTTACCAGACTTGATCCAGGTCTTTGGGCGTGTACAGGTGGTTGCGCTCGGTGAAGGCCGAACTATTACCTTCGCTTTTTAACGACAGCGGGTTTTTCCTGCCCATCCGCGCAAAAAACGCGATTGGCGTAAGGAATATGAAGAAGATGATCGACAGCAGGATGCGCCCGTTGATGGCGCCCAGAATCTCGGCCAGCTTGAACCAACCCTTCACGATGTACTCGCCCACGATCGGAATCGCGATGCAAAGTACCCCCACGACCACCGCCGCGTACAGCATCCACGGGTAGCGCGATTTGAAAATAAAGTACAGTACCAGCAACCCCGTCACGATGACAAGCTGCGCTTTGGCCCGGTCGGCCTCGGTTACGTTTTCCAAGAGATCAATTTTGAATTAGTGAGTTAGTGAATGTCGGAATATTTGATAGCTTGCGTCAGCAATATTCACCCTTCCGACATTCACTAATTCCAAATTAAAACAACGTGTAAATAAACGGTGCTACCGCGGAGCCGCCGCCGATGACGATCAGCACGCCGATGAGTAGCAACAGGATGATGACCGGGGCGAGCCACCACTTTTTACGCTCCTTCATGAAGGAGAACAAGTCGGTTAGAAAATCCATCTTTTGTTTATTTGTTTATTTGTTTATCCGCCGAAGCGGGGTTTATTTGTTTAGTCGTTTAACTGTGTAGGCGTAATGCACGGTGGCGTTCCATTGCTCTGGTAGCTATCGAAATCAAAAGCACGCCCTCACTCCCCCACACCAACACGCCTTCACTTTTTCATTACCTCAAAAACCCGCTCCGCCATCAACGCGTTGACTGCCGGACCAGCGTGGCCGTCGTTTTTGCCGACGACGCGGGCTTTGTCTTCTATTTTATTGATGCCTTCGGTCAGCGTGACTACCGTGACGCCGCGCGAGCGTAAAAAGTTCTCGACGGGACGCGTGTATTGCGCGCTTTTGTCCAGTTGAAACAGGAACGGCACAAACACCGCGTACATTTTGGCCCCCGTGCTATCGCGGTAAGCCAGCATTTTATTTAAATCGGCAAAGTGCGCGTTCAGGACCGTCGAATCGCTGTATGAATTTTCCACAAAACTCTCAAAGGTACTGAACGATTGGTGGGGCAGTTGCCAATAGACAAAATTAGGTAAATAAAACCGCTTCACCAGCGTGGCCCACGGACCGTGCAAGTCGTTGTAGGGCTCGGCTCCGGTAAGGGTTTGGCCGTTCTCGCGGGCAGCTTTCTCGATGTCGTTGGGGAAGTACTGCAGCACGATCACGTCGGGCTTTACCGGAAATTCTTCCAGCCGTTTCGCTTCGTCGCGGGTGTCGGAGCCCGACACGCCGAGGTTATATACCGTGTACCGGTCCTTGCCCAGCTTGCCTTCCAATTGATCGGAAAAGCGGTCGTCGAGGCTCACCAGGCCGTGCCCGGCGGCGAAGGAATCACCGATGACGAGGACTTCGGTCTTGCTGGTGTCGGCCAAAATCTCCTTATCGCGGTAGCCCTGGGCATTGATGGGGTTCCAGTACTTCGCCCACCAGATTTGCGAAGCTTTGGACAGCACGCCTTCGTGGCTCTGGGGAATGTACATAAATACGATCTCCAAAAACACGATCACGATCGTCAACGGTACGACCAAGGTCACGATATTGGCCAGCAGTCCTTTCGCCTTGCTCTTGACGACGCCGTAGTAGAAAATCCGCAGGATTTCGATAATAAACAGCAGCCAGAACACCGTCTTGGTCAGCCGGATATAAAAGCTATCGCTCTGCGGAAAACCCGGGTAGTCGAACGTGACGTGAAACTTGTCCGGGTAGAAAAGAAACACGAATATGACGGCCAGCAGGGCAAGGCGAATGAAGCTGGAAAAGGCTTTTGACATAATAGGTTGTTAGCTGTTAGGTTATTAGGTGTTAGGTCGCCTTACCGAAAGATGAACCTAATGCCTAATAACCTAACAACCTAATGGCTAATCTAAACGACTCCTGCCAGTTATCTTTCTCCTGCCACTCGGGTTGTTGGCGCTTATCGAAGAGGTAGTTACCCACGACCAGGTAGTCCATTTCGGTACGCATGAAGCAGCGGTAGGCGTCGTTGGGCGTCGAGACGATCGGTTCGCCGCGCACGTTGAAACTCGTATTCACGATCACGGCGTAGCCTGTCAGTTCCTTGAAGGCATTGATAAGTTCCCAGTAGCGCGGATTGGTTTCCTGATGTACCGTCTGGATGCGCGCCGAGTAGTCGATGTGCGTGATCGAGGGCAAATCCGAGCGCTCGAAGTACAGCTTGTTGCGCAGGTCCATCGAGTCGTAGCCCGCGGGTAGCGGATGTCGCCGGTCTTCGGCCACCGGATGTACCAGTAGCATGTAGGGTGAAATGCCGTCATAATCGAAGTACTCGGCGCAGTTTTCGGCCAGCACCGAGGGGGCGAAGGGCCGGAACGACTCGCGGTACTTGATTTTGAGGTTGAGCTTTTTCTGCATTTCCGAGTTGCGCGGGTCGCCCAGGATGCTGCGGCCCCCCAGCGCGCGCGGGCCGAACTCCATGCGGCCCTGTACCCAGCCGACCACGTTGCCGTCGGCCAAAAGCCTGGCGGCTTCCTGACTCAATTCTTTGAAATCTTCAAACCGCGTGTAGACTGCGTCGTACTTTTTGGCGGTCAGCTCGACATCCAGATCCGAGAACGTGGGACCGAGGTAGGAGCCGCGCATATTGTCGTTTTTCCAGGTGATCTTGCGCTCTTGCCCGAAGAAAATATGGTAGGCTGCCTGCGCCGCGCCCAGTGCCCCGCCCGCATCACCGGCCGCGGGCTGGATGAACACGTCTTTGAAAATCCCGGCCTTCTGAATCTTACCGTTCGACACGCAATTGAGCGCCACGCCACCCGCCATGCACAGGTACTCGGCGCCGGTGAGTCGCTTAGCCTCCTGGCCCATCTTGATGACGGCCTCCTCGGTCACGCGCTGAATCGCCAGCCCCAAGTTACAGTGCTCGGCTTCCAGCGAATCCTCAGGGTTGCGCTTTTTGAACCCAAACATCCGCTCCCAGGCGAGTTCGTCCACCATTTTGAGGCCGGTAGCGTAGTCGAAGTACTTCTGATTCAGCCAGACCGAGCCGTCTTCTTTCAGCTCGATGAGCTCATTCAGGATAATGTCGACATAGCGCTGCACCTCCGGCGACGACGGATTGCCGTAAGGGGCCAGACCCATCAGCTTGTACTCACCCGAGTTGACACGGAAGCCCAGGAAGTAGGTGAAGGCCGAATATAGAAGTCCCAACGAATGCGGGAAACGAAGTTCTTTCAGGATGGTGATATCCTTGCCCTCGCCCAGACAAATGGAAGCGGTAGCCCACTCGCCGACGCCGTCGATGGTCAGGATGGCGGCTTTTTCGTAAGGGGAGGGGTAAAAAGCAGACGCGGCGTGCGAGAGGTGGTGCTCGGGAAAGAGCATTTTGACGGGCTTCTTTTTGTCGTAGCCAATCTTGACCAACTCCTCGCGGATGAGCCGCTTCAGAAACATTTTTTCCTTGATCCAGACGGGCATCGCCGTGATGAACGAGCGAATACCCCGTGGGGCGAAGGCGTAGTAGGTTTCGAGCAGGCGCTCGAATTTGAGCAGAGGCTTATCGTAGAAAACGATCGCGTCGAGGTCGTTGAGGGTGATTCCCCCGTATTCCAAACAAAACTTGATCGCCTCGGCTGGAAACCCGGGGTCGTGCTTCTTGCGCGTAAAGCGTTCTTCCTGCGCGGCCGCCACGATCACATCGTCCTCAATCAGGGCCGCCGCCGAATCGTGGTAAAAGGCCGAAATTCCCAGTATTTTCACCTAGAGGTGGTTGATTGGTTAATGCGTTGATTTGTTGATTTGCTCTGCCACAATGAATTGCCGCGAGTCAAATCGTCCGCAAAACTAGGCATTACTATGCAAACATCAAACGGCTGGCCAAATCCATAAACTAAATATAATCCAAAAAAAGCCGCTCATTCACTGAGCGGCTTTTTTGATCTTGTAAAAATGCTAAAACGTCGCGTGTACTTACTTCGATTTGATGATCCGTGCCGTCACCAGTACACACAGTGTTTTAAGGCTACTGCAGTCACCGCAGTCACCGCGCATCTGCCTGAGGGCCATATCCTGAGTACAGCCGGAGGCATCGTATATTCTGACGACGTACGCTTGGCTGGTGGTGGTGGGATTACTCAAATCTTTGACGATCGCGCCATCGGCCGGAATCGGCTGGGCTTGCGCGAAAATGAAATTCTCGTCCGTGGTACCCAGACTCAGGTTGAACTGATCGCCTGTCGCGAAGCCCGAAAGCTGGATACGGCCGTCGTTGTTGTCCTTGAAGTCGGTGAAGGTGACCGATTCCACAACACCCTGTACCTTTGCTACGGCCTTCACCGTCACGAGCACCGTATCGCTGCAAGTGGGCGCCTGGGTAAGTACGAATCGGTAGATACCCGAGGTAGGCAGATTCGTGATTTTGCCAGTTTGATCGATGGTAGCCGAGGCAGGATTTTCCGGGACAGCAGACCAGTTTTGGCCCGATGGAGCCTCCTTCAATTGTAGAGTCGTGGTACCCGCACACACGCTGCTGTCGGCACCGGCGTCGACCAGGCAAACCAACACAAAGCCAGCATTAGCGAACGTAATACTCTGGCTGGGGGCATTATTCTTGACCGTGATGGCCGGGAAACCGTTCAAGTTGGCCGGTAGCCCCGCCGCTTTGTTGTACTGCGGACTATTGCCCTCGGCTCCTATCACAACGTAATAAGTCGTGTTGGGCTTGACCGTACTCCCACCAAAAGAGTACTGGCCCTCATCGCCGGAGCGCATTAGGCTTACCAGCCACTCTTGTCGTCGTAGAGCCCGACCGACACGCCCGGAAGCGGTGCCTCCCCGGGGTCTTAAACGCCGTTTTTGTCGGCATCCACCCACAGTCGGCTGCCGATCACGATCGGAGCGGCCTCGCACAGGGCGCCGATACTACCCAAGCCGTTGGCTTTGCCGAGGTACCGGCGGTCGG
Organism: uncultured Cytophagales bacterium; assembly: GCA_963803495.1. Taxonomy (GTDB): domain Bacteria; phylum Bacteroidota; class Bacteroidia; order Cytophagales; family Spirosomataceae; genus Persicitalea. The sequence continues at coordinate 1,960,254 of CAWDMP010000002.1, read as the reverse complement.
AGTCGTCGTCGCTTAGGTACCATAGGGGTAAGCCTGGGCGCGTAGGATATCGCCACCAACATAACCACTGAACCGGTCTTTGCCAGTAAGTACTGGCCTGGTTGCGGCTTGTCTGGTGTCCGGTGCGCTCCATCAGCCCCAGGATCATAGAGCCGTCCGTGTCGAAGCCGACGTCCGACAAGATGGGCTGTGGCCGCGAGACGCGGTAGGTCGCCGTATCGTTATCGGTGATGAGTAGCGAGGTCGTAAGATCGCTCCACCGACCCCCCGGACCACACCCGAAAGGGCTCAGCTTGGGCTGGGTACAATGGTTTTTCATGGGTTATTTTTTTAGTATTTGGTAGGGGTTCCACGAAGACCGTGCCATTTATTATCCTTCCCCATATAGTTACATGGAATTGTGTGTTTGATTTTAAATATAAACTTTGATTATCAATTGACTACACTGGTTTTGATTTTTTCAGGAAAGTCAGCCATTTTTGATTTTCCGTTGATGCAGGTAGGTGACAAGCCTCATGACGGCGTGCTGCCCTTTAACTTTCATGACGGGGATTTGGTAATATTTGGCTTACTTTGACCGATGTCGACAACCACGCCCGCCGAAATACTCGGCCGCCGGGATCGGTACGAGGTGCGTGTTTACGATGCCTGGGCCGATCTGCCTCTTTCAGCGCTGAGTTTGCCACTATATAGTCAGACTCGGCACCTGGTCACACAAGGATCGTTATGTTCTGTGGTACTATGGGACACGCGGACCGATACAGTCCTGGCGATGCTGCCGTTGGGTTGGGTCGACGATACGCTCGTGTCGTTGCCCCGCGCCCCTTTTGGCGGACTGACCTCCGCGGACGATACCCCGCCGGAGCTATTGGTATTCTTGCTGGACTGCCTGGAAAGCTGGGCCGCGGCGCGCAACGGTACCCGGCTCGTCGTCAAGCTACCGCCGGTCGCCTACGATCCTGCGCGGGTAGCCGGGCAAAAACGGCTGCTCGAAGCCCACGGGTTCAGCATCGAACAGTCGAGTTTGAACCTGCACATCCCCGTCGGAGTGGAGGAGTTCAGCGCTACGATCCATGTATCGGAGCGCAAGCGGCTGCGCAAGTGCCAACGGGCGGGCTTCGTGGCCGAAGCGTGGCAGGAGCCCGATCCCGACCAGGTATTTGATTTTGTGTCGGAAAGCCGCCGTCGGCAAGGCTACGCGCTGAGCATCACCCGACCTCAGTTGAAAGCGTTGCTTTTGGAACTGCCCGACGTTGCGCGGGTCTTCGTGGTGCGTGACGGCCCCACGATCGCCAGCCTGACCGTTGCCGTGCGGGTGAGCGACGGTATCTTGTACAACTTCTGCCCGGCCGACAACCTGGCCTACCGCGCCTACAGCCCCACGGTGCTGCTCGACGCCGCCCTGTACGCTTTCGCTCAGCGCGAAGGTATCTCGCTCATCGACCTGGGCGTTTCGCTCGATCATCTTGGGCAAGAGAAATCTTCTTTGGTACGCTTTAAGAAAAATTTGGGCGGTATAGGCTCCGAGAAAGCGATTTACGTAAAGGCGATCAGCCGACCTTTCTGAACGATGATGGCAGAAACTACCCCCGCAGCAAATCAAGGTACCCTTCCGCTCGTCTCGATCGTACTGGCGACCTACAACGGCGAGCGATTCCTGCGGCAGCAATTGGCGAGCCTCATCGCCCAAACCTACCCCAACCTGGAAGTCGTCGCGATAGATGATGCTTCGCAAGACGGCACGGCCGAAATCCTGGCCGAGTACGCCGCTGCGCACCAAAACATCTGCGTATACAGCTCCGAAATAAACCTGGGCTATGTAAAGAATTTCGAACGCGGCTTACGGCGCTGTCGGGGGGCGTACATCGCGCTTTGCGATCAGGACGATGTGTGGCTGCCCGAAAAAATAAGAACTTGCGTAGCTGCCATCGGTGATCATCCGCTGCTGTACCACGACTCCACGTTGGTCGATGCCAACGGTGCGCCCCTGGGCGCGCGCCTGAGCGACCGGAAACGCCTGGTCGACCTTTGGAGTCCGCTCAACTACGTGGTAGGTGGCGCGGCGGCGGGCCACGCGATGCTGATGCAGCGCGAAGTAGCCGAGCGAAGCCTGCCGCTGCCGACGGTCGTGCCGCACGACTATTGGATCGGCTTCGTGGCCACGACGTTCGGGCGCGTCAAGTACCTCGACGAGGCCCTGGTACACTACCGGCAGCACGGTGGCAACGTGGTCGGGGTCGATACGGCTCACACCCGCGCCGCGCCACGGCAGAAAGCCACGGCGCCGCAGCAACGCGACCTGGCGCGGCTGCGCATGAAACTGATGTATGAGAAGTGCCCGGCTGAGTTGCCGGAGAAGGCCGTGTTGGGACGTATCCTGGACAGCTACCAGGACTTTTCGCCAGCGCGCAGTTGGCACCGGATGCAGATTTTTACCAAACACCGCCACGAGATCACCGCCTACAAAAAGCGTGGCGGGCTGCGCCGATGGCTGTTTGGCCTGAAAATGTTCTTCAAGATTATCTGATGCGATCAACCGGGCAGGGCGGGTACCTTGGGGTGAGGTGGAGTAAGTAGAAGCAACCGGCTTTTGGCTTTTGCTCAAAATTGATTTTCCCATACCCGCCCCCGATGAAATCATCCCATTGCTTTCTTCTTTCGTTGCTGTTGTTATGGGTAGCACTACCTACTCGCGCCCAGCAAATTTCGAAGGCCGACCTGCTGATGCTCACGCCCGAATGGAAGGGCGAGCGCTTCATCGATGGCCGCCCCAAGGTACCCGATGCTTTGCTCGACCGCCTCAAAAACGCCACGCTGGAAGAAGCCTGGGCGGTGCTGAAAAACAAAAACTACCGCCACCAGTACACCGAAAACTGGATGACGATCAACCCCGACAGCGTGCTGGTGGGCCGCGCGCTCACGGCTACCTTTATGCCGGGCCGCCCCGACGTGCAGCGCGTATACGACGACAAGGGCCACAATCAGGACGGCCGCATCAAGTCCCAGAACGCTTGGCCGATCGACTTGCTGGTGAAGCGCGATGTGTACGTGGTGGACCACCACGGATTTCACAACGACGGCCCCACGATCGGCGATAATTTGGGTAACTCGATTTATGCTAAAACCGGCAACGGCATCGTGTACGACGGGGCCATCCGCGATATTTCGGGCCTGAAAGAGATCGGTTCGTTCACTTCGTTTTTCCGTACCTACCACCCCTCGCATCACCTCAACAATGCCGACGGCGACCTAAACACGACGCTCACGGGCATCAATCAGCCCACCCGCATCGGTGACGCCATGGTACTGCCCGGCGACATCGTGCTGGGCCGCGACGGTGGCGTCATTTTCATTCCGCCGCATCTGGTGGAGCAGGTGGTCAAAACTTCCGAAATCGTGCGGCTGCGCGATATGTTCGGGCACATGCGCCTCCGCGAGCAGAAGTACACGCCCGGCCAAATCGACAACCGCTGGACCGACGACATCGAAAAGGATTTCTCGAAATGGCTCAACGACCATCAGGGCGAGCTGCCCGTCCCGAAAGAGCAGATCGCGGAGTTTTTGGAGGGGCGGACGTGGTAAGTACTCAGTTAATAATGAATAGTTAATAATGCCTCACCATCGAGCTCTATTGACAAAAGATAAATCAATTATTACTTGTTCATTATTCACTATTAATTAAAGAAACCCATGCAAAACAAAAACTCCCGCCGCTCTTTTTTGCAAAAAGGGGCGCTGACCAGTGCGCTGGCCGCTTATGCCGGAGCTACGTATGGCAACGGTTTGGTAAATGCCGTCGAGCGGACACCGATGTCGTCCAAGCCTTCCGACCTTCGAATCACCGACTTGAAGTGTGGTTTTATTCGGGGCGGGTATAGCCTGTTTGTCAAGATCTATACCAACCAGGATATCTGGGGATGTGGAGAAGGCGTAGATGCCGTGCCGGGTACCTACCATCTGGTGAAGTCGATGGGCAAGCAACTGAACGGAAAAAGTCCGCTCAACGTGCACCGGCTGTTCGAGGACATTCGCCGGGCGGGGTTTTTCAAAGGGGCCCAGGCCGGGATGTACATATCGGTGCTGACGGCCGTCGAAACCGCCCTCTGGGACCTGGTGGGCAAAGCCTACGGCATGCCGGTCTACCAGCTTTTGGGGGGTAAGTTCCGGGACAAAATCCGGGTGTACTGCGACACCGCCGCCTACCGCTCCGAAGGGCCGACACCCGCCGATTTTGCCAAAGCCGCCAGCAATGCCGTGAAGGCAGGCTACACCGCCGTGAAGTTCGACATCGACGAAGCCAGTGACCCCGCCAAGTACGACAAGTACAACTGGACGGCCAGCCAGGGCGAACTCGACCGGATGTACAACCAGATCGCCGCCGTGCGCGAGGCCGTCGGCCCCTACATCGATATCTGCGTCGACGCCCACGGCCGCTACGACATGACGACCGGCAAGAAGATCGCCAAGATGTTCGAGCCGCTGAAATTGCTCTTCCTCGAAGAACCCATTCCGGCCGAAAACCCCGAGGCCTACCGCTACATTTCGGAAGGTACCGACACGCCCATCTGCGCGGGCGAAAACCACTACCTGGCTCACGGATTCCGTAAACTGATGGAGCTGGGCGCGGTAGACATCATCATGCCCGACCTCCAGAAAGCGGGTGGCCTGGGCGAGGCGCAGCGCATCGCCAATCTGGCCAATCTTTACTATGTACCCTTCGCGCCACACATGGTGGCGTCGTACCTGGGCGCGATGTCGTCGTGCCACGTCTGCGCCTCCATCCCCAACTTCCTGATTCTGGAATGGCAGGTGTACTTCGACGAAAATCCGATGTACAAGGAGATCGTCACCTTCGACGGCCCGATGGTCGAGAAAGGCTTCATCACGCTGTCGGAAAAACCCGGCATCGGCGTGGAGATCAACGAGGAAGGCCTCAAAAAGTACGCTGCCGAAGGCGTGCCTTTCTTCGAATAAACCCCTAAGCCGCTTTGTTTGCAACGTACCTTTTCGAGGTGCCCGCTCAGCCCCTGTATCTTACTAAGGTACAGGGGCTGATTTATTTTAATGTGATTTTAATACGCTTTTAACTTGTCGTTAAGACTGCCGGTACTTCTTGCGGAGGTAATTCAAAAGCACATCTCAAAAGATACTACCGTGAAAAGAACGACAAGAGAAGTCAAAAAAGCCCTGATGCTCCTGAGCTTGTGCGCGCTGGTGTACCAGACGGGCTGCGAAACCAAGGGCGAAGAGAAGAAGGAAGAAGAAACGGAATTTCTGGTGACCAGCCCGATCGAACGGGACACGATGGTGACCAAGGAGTACGTCTGCCAGATTCAGGCCATCAGCCACATCGAAATGCGGGCGCAGGAGCGCGGCTACCTCCAAAAAATCTACGTCGACGAAGGACAGAGCGTCCGGCAGGGGCAAATGATGTTCAAGATCATGCCTATGCTGTACGAAGCCGAGCAGCAGAAAGCCAGCGCGGAGGCGGATTTTGCCTCCATAGAATACCGTAATACCAAGTCGCTGGCCGACAGCAATATCGTTTCGAAAAACGAACTGGCGATGGCCAAAGCCAAACTGGCCAAAGCCAACGCCGAGCTTTCGATGGCCAACGTTCACCTGGGCTTCACCGATATCCGGGCGCCTTTCAACGGCATCATGGATCACTTCCAGGTGCGGCCGGGTAGCCTGGTCGACGAGGGCGACCTGCTCACGACGCTGTCCGACAACAGCAAGATGTGGGTGTACTTCAACGTGCCCGAGGCCGAGTACCTCAACTACAAGTCGGACGCCAATCAGGACAACATGAAGCAAGTGAACCTGATGATGGCCAACAACCAGCGGTTTCCCTACACCGGAAAAGTGGAAACCATCGAAGCCGACTTCAACAACGAAACGGGCAACATCGCTTTCCGGGCCACCTTCCCCAACCCCAAAGGCTTGCTCCGCCACGGCGAAACGGGCAACGTCCAGGTGACGGTACCTTACAAAAACGCCCTGCTCATTCCCCAAAAAGCCACCTACGAAGTACTCGATAAAAAGTACGTGTACGTGATCGACAAAGACAACAAGATCAAATCGCGGGAAATCACCATTTCCGCCGAGATGCCGCACCTGTTCGTGGTGCAGTCGGGGTTGAAGAAAGAGGACCGGATTCTGCTGGAAGGATTGCGACTGGTGCACGAAAACGAGAAGATCCACTCGAAGTTCATGCAGCCCGCCAAGGTACTTACGCAACTGGATTTGTACGCCGAATAGTCAAACCAAGGTTATTAGGCATTAGCTATTAGGTTGTTAGGCATTAGGTTCTGATGCCCGTCAAGTGACGTAGTAACCCAATAGCTAATAACCTAACAACCTAACAACCTGAGTCATGTTCAGTACTTTCATCCGCCGGCCCGTATTTGCCATCGTCATTTCGGTCATGATCGTCTTTTTGGGCGGCCTGGCGATCAAGACGCTGCCGATCTCGCAGTTTCCCGACATCGCCCCCACGACCGTCAACATCTTCATCGCCTACCCCGGCTCCAGCGCCGACGTGCTGGTCAAGTCCACGCTGATCACGCTGGAGCAAGCCATCAACGGCGTGGAAGGTATGCGCTACATCGCCACCGATGCTACCAGCGCCGGTGAGGCCACCCTCCGCATCATCTTTGAACCCGGCACCAACCCCAACGACGCGGTGATACGGGTAAAAACCCGGGTGGACCAGGTGATGCCGCTGCTGCCCGAACTGGTGCAGCGCGAGGGCGTCATCATCACGCCCATTCAGCCCAGTATGTTGATGTACGTCAACCTCTATTCCAAGGAAAAGAGTATCGACGAAAAATTCCTGTTCAACTACGCCACGGTCAAGATGATCCCCGAAATCCAGCGGACCAAGGGCATCGCGCGGGCTCAGATTCTGGGCAGTCGCCGGTACGCCATGCGGGTTTGGCTCAATCCTGAGCGGATGCGGGCCTACAATATCTCGGTGGAGGAAGTGATGGATGCCCTCAAAGAGCAAAGCATCATCGGCCGGCCGGGCCGGATCGGGCAAAGTTCAGGCATCGCGGCGCAATCGCTGGAATACGTACTGACCTACAAAGGCCGCTACAACAAGCCGGAAGAGTACGAGAACGTCATCATCCGGGCCAACTCCAAGGGCGAGAGCATCCACATGCGCGACATCGCCACCGTCGAGCTGGGCAGCGAGTTCTTCGATATTTATTCCAATCTCGACGGCAAAGCGTCGGCGGCTATCGTGTTGCGCCAAAACTACGGCAGTAACGCCAGCGATGTAATCGACGAGGTGAAGGAAAAGCTGGACGTCATGAAGGAGTCGTTTCCTCCCGGCATGGATTACAAGATCAGCTATGACGTGTCCAACTTCCTGGATGCCTCCATCGAACAGGTAATCGACACCCTGCGCGACGCCTTCATTCTGGTAGCGCTCGTCGTATTCGTGTTCCTGGGCGATTGGCGCTCTACCCTCATCCCGATTCTGGCGGTGCCGGTTTCGTTGATTGGCGCCTTCTTCGTCATCCAGTTCTTCGGCCTTTCCATCAACCTGATCACCCTGTTCGCGCTGGTACTGGCTATCGGTATCGTGGTCGACGATGCGATCGTGGTCGTGGAGGCCGTCCACGCCAAAATGGAGGAAAAACCCAATATGTCGCCCTACGCGGCGGTGAAAGAGGTACTGGGTGAAATCAGCGGCGCGATTATCGCGATCACGGCGGTTATGGTGTCGGTGTTTTTGCCCATTTCGTTCATGTCGGGACCGGTGGGTACCTTCTACCGTCAGTTCTCGATCACGATGGCCAGTTCCATCGTCATCTCGGCGCTGATCGCCCTTACGCTTACCCCCGTGTTGTGCGCGATGTTACTGAAAAACAACCACGGCCACGAGAAAAAGAAAAACCTGCTCACCAAGGCGCTCGACGGCTTCAACCGGGGTTTCGACAAGTTGACCGGTAGGTACGTGAGTCTGTTGAAAATGATCGTCAGCCGCCGCGTCGTGACGTTCGCGATCCTGATCGTCTTCTGCGCCGGAATTTTTTACGAGAGCAAGGTACTGCCCGCCGGATTCATCCCCAACGAGGACCAGAGTACCATCTACGCGATCATCCAGACGCCTCCCGGCTCTACCCTGGAAAAGACCAATCAGGTATCGCAGAAATTGCAGAAGATTTGCGAAGAGATCAAGGGCGTGGAGTCGGTGTCGTCCCTGGCGGGCTACGAAATCATGACCGAAGGTCGGGGCTCCAACGCCGGTACCTGCCTGATCAACTTGAAGCCCTGGTCGGAGCGTGACAAGGACGTGAAGGAAATCATGGAAGAGCTGGAGGTCGAATCACGAAACCTGGGTGCGACCGTCGAATTCTTCGAACCACCGGCGATTCCCGGCTTTGGTACTTCGGGCGGCTTCTCGATGCGGCTATTGGACAAAAACACCGAAACCGACTACCACGAGTTCGACAAGATCAACCAGGAGTTTATGGAGAACCTTAAGAAGCGGAAAGAGCTGGCGGGTCTGTTCACCTTCTTTGCCGCCAACTACCCGCAGTACGAGCTCGAAATCGACAACAACCTGGCCATGCAGAAGGGCGTGTCGATCGGGAAAGCGATGGACAACCTCAACATCATGATCGGTAGTACCTACGAGCAGGGCTTCATCAAATTCAACCAGTTCTTCAAGGTGTACGTGCAGTCCGACCCTAGTTTCCGCCGGTTGCCTTCCGACATCCTGAATCTTTTCGTCAAGAACGACGTGGGCGAAATGGTACCCTACTCAGCCTTCATGCGGCTTAAAAAAGGACAGGGCCCCAACGAGATCACCCGTTTCAACATGTACAATTCCGCCGCCATCCAGGGACTTCCCGGTAAGGGCTACACCACGGCCGACGCCATTCAGGCTATTCGCGAGGTGGCGGCCACGACCCTGCCCAAAGGCTACGACATTGCGTTCGAGGGGCTTTCCTACGATGAGTCGATCCGGGGCAATGAGTCGCTCTACGTGTTCCTGATCGTACTGGCGTTCGTCTACATGGTACTATGCGCGCAGTACGAAAGCTTCCTCATTCCACTGGCGGTCGTGTTCTCACTACCGGTCGGGGTATTTGGCTCCTTTCTGCTGCTGAAACTGATGGGGCTCGAAAACAACATCTACGCCCAGATCGGATTAATCATGCTGATTGGTCTTGTTGGGCAAAAACGCCGTGCTGATCGTGGAGTTTGCGGTGCAAAAACGAAAAGAAGGCGCCACGATTCTGGAAGCCGCCATCGAAGGGGCCCGGGTGCGTTTCCGCCCCATTCTCATGACCTCGTTTGCCTTCGTAGCGGGACTGATTCCCCTGATTATAGCGACGGGCGCGGGAGCCATCGGCAACCGGACCATCGGCGCCTCGGCCATGGGTGGCATGTTGTTCGGCACCATCTTCGGCGTGGTCATCATACCTGGCTTGTACTACGTGTTCGCCCACCTGGCCGATGGCAAGAACCTGATTCGCAACGAAGACGATGAGCCCTTATCGGAATCCATGGTACACCACATGGATACTTTTCCCCTACCCGCATTGAACGCCGATCATGAATAAGAAAAGAATATATAAATACGGGACAGTGCTTTTGGCTGGCTTCGCATTTGCCTCCTGCAAAACTCCCGCCCTGCTCAATCGGGACGCCAATCGGGCCACGCCGGTGAGCTACAACGGCGCCACGGACTCCACCAATTCGGGACAGGTCAGCTGGCGCAACTACTTCACCGACCCGTACCTGACCGCCCTGATCGATACCGCCCTGAGCGGCAGCGGCAACCAGGAGCTGAACATCGCCATGCAGGAGATCGCCATCTCGCAGAACGAGGTACTGGCCCGCGCCGGAGAGTACAAGCCTTTTGTGGGCTTACGCGGCGGAATGGGCATCGAGAAAGCCGCGCGCTACACCCAGCCCGGTTCCAGCGAAGCCACGACCGACATCCGGCCCGGCCGCGAGACGCCCGACCCGTTGCCCGATTTCGTGGTGAATCTCTACGCTCGTTGGGAAGTGGATATTTGGCACAAGCTGCGCAACGCTAAGAAAGCGGCCGCGCTGAGGTACCTGTCGTCGCAGGAGGGCCGGAACTTCACGACCACCAACATCGTCGCCGAAATCGCGACCTCCTACTACGAACTGCTGGCCCTCGACACGCAGCTCGCCATCCTGCAAAACAACATCGAGATACAGACCAACGCCCTGAAAATCGTGCGGATGGAAAAGGAAGCCGCCAAGGTGACCGAGCTGGCCGTGCAGCGGTTTCAGGCGCAGGTACTTAACACGCGGAGTATGCAGTACGGGATTCAACAGCGGATCACGGAAACTGAGAATAAGATCAACTTTCTGATGGGCCGGTACCCGCAGCGCATCGCCAGAAGCAGCCAGGATTTCGAGAAGATGGTGCCCGAGGCCGTGAGCACTGGCTTGCCCACGCAGCTGCTCTCCAATCGGCCCGACATCCGGCAGGCCGAACTCGAGCTGACCGCCGCCAAAATCGACGTGCAGGTAGCGCGCGCCAACTTCTACCCTTCGCTGGGCCTTAACGCCGACCTGGGCCTGCGGGCGTTCAATCCGGCCTACATCGCCAAGCTACCCGAGTCATTGCTGGCCTCACTCATCGGTGATTTGGCCGGGCCATTGATCAACAAGAACGCGATCCAGGCTACGTACTACACCGCCAACGCCCGGCAGATTCAGGCGATTTACAGCTACGAGCGCACGGTGCTGAACGCCTACATCGAAGTAGCCAACCAGCTGTCAAACATCGGCAACCTGCAAAACACCTACGACCTGAAGTACCAGGAAGTGCAGGCGCTCAATACGTCGATCACGATCTCGAACAACCTCTTCCGCTCGGCCCGCGCCGACTACATGGAGGTACTGCTCACCCAACGCGACGCGCTCGAGTCGCGCTTCGACCTCATCGAAACCAAAATGCAACAGCTCAACGCCACGGTGAATGTGTACCGCGCGCTGGGCGGGGGTTGGAATTAAAGGGTTTTTTGAAGTTTTTTGTAATAAAGAAATCTCCCCTAAGCCTACTTTCACCCCTCCTGCCCATAATACGCGTCCTTCCCGTGCTTACGCTCGAAGTGCTTCATGCGCAGGCTGTCTTTCAGGATGACCGCGTCGGCGTTGATTTGCAGCGTGAGGTGCGCCATCCGGGCCACTTCTTCCAGCACGGCGGCATTATACACCGACTTGGCCGCGTCCTTGCCCCAGGTGAAGGGTCCGTGGTTTTGGAGCAAAATCATCTCCACTTCGCGGTGCGAAAGCTCTCTTTCCCGGAAACAGTTCAGGATTTGGTGGCCGGTTTCGTGCTCGTAGTCGCCCCGGATCATGGCGTCGGTCAGGACGGGGGCGCAGGGGATGTCGCGGTGGGTGTGGTCGGCGTGGGTGGTACCAAAAATCGGGATGTCGCGCCCGGCCTGCGCCCAGGCCACGGCGTAGGTACTGTGGGTGTGCGTGATACCGCCGATGTCGTCCCAGCTTTTGTACAGCAGCGCGTGGGTTTTGGTATCGGACGACGGCCGAAGCCGCCCCTCTACTACCTTGGCGTCATAGTCCATGATCACGAGGTCGTCCACTTTCAACTCGTCGTAAGGTACCCCGCTGGGCTTGATGGCAAACACGCCTTTGTCACGATCTACCGCGCTCACATTCCCAAACGTAAACAGCACCAACCCGAGCTCGGGTAGCTGCATGTTGGCTTCGTAAGCTTCTTCTTTTAGGGTTTTGTACATAAGATTAATCATTTAAATACCGCCTCCCCAAGCGCTAACTCCTTCTTTAATCCCCGAATGGTGGTACTTCTGTCGATTACCACCAATTCCACGCCCAGCATTTCGGCCAGATCCTCGATGTGCTCGACGCGCAGATTTTGGCTGTACACGGTGTGGTGCGCGCCGCCCGCCAGAATCCAGGCCTGTAGGCCGATGTCCATGCTTGGCTGTGGTTGCCAGAGTACCCGAGCGGTAGGTAATTTGGGGAAGTCCTGAGTAATCTCGACGGCTTCCACTTCGTTGACCAGCAGCCGGAAGCGGTCCCCGAGGTCGATCAGTGACACGTTGATGGCCGGGCCGCCCGCGCCGTCGAACACCAGCCGGACAGGGTCTTCCTTGCCACCGATGCCGAGCGGATGTACTTCACAGCGCACGTTTCCGGCGGCAATCGTGGGGCAAATTTCGAGCATATGCGAGCCTAATACCAGTGGATTTTGGGGGTCAAAGTGATAGGTATAGTCTTCCATGAATGAGTTGCCGCCGGGCAGTCCGCTTGCCATCGTTTTCATAATGTGGACCATAGCGGCGGTTTTCCAGTCGCCCTCGCCGCCGTAGCCGTGGCCCGCCGCCATCATGCGTTGCGAGCCGACGCCGGGTAGTTGCCGCATCCCGTGCAGGTCTTCGAAGGTATTGGTGTAAGCCGTGTAGCCGCCGTCTTCCAGGAAGTACTTTAAACCCAACTCGATGCGGGCCGCTTCCACGAGCGAGCTGCGTTGGGCTCCGCCCTTCGTCAAGGTATTTACCAACTGGTAGGTATCGGCGTATTCCTGCATCAGGGCGTCGATGTCGGCGTCGGGTACTTCGTTTATTATTTTTACCAAATCCCCCACGCCGTGGGTATTGACCGAGAAGCCGAACTTGATTTGGGCCTCGACTTTGTCGCCCTCCGTGACGGCCACCTGCCGCATGTTGTCGCCGAAGCGGACCACCTTCATGGTTTGCATCCGGTAGCGGGCCACGGCGGCCCGCGCCCAGCCGCCTACTTGCGTGGCTACGGCCTCGCTCTGCCAATGACCGACGACCACTTTGCGGCTGATTTTCATTCTTGATACCAGAAACCCAAACTCCCGGTCGCCGTGCGCCGATTGGTTGAGGTTCATGAAATCCATGTCGATGTCGGCGAAGGGAATGTCGCGGTTGAATTGCGTGTGCAAGTGCAGCAGCGGCATTTGCAGGGCTTTCAACCCCCCGATCCACATTTTGGCGGGCGAAAAGGTATGCATCCAGGTAATAAGCCCGACGCAGTTGGGCGTCGCGTTGGCTTCCTTGCATACCGCCAGGATTTCCTCCGGCGTCTTGACGACGGGCTTGAACACCACCCGCACCGGAATCGCGGGGGCGGCGTCGAGGTACTTAGCGATCACCTGAGAATGCGCGTCGACCTGCCGAAGCGTTTCGTCGCCGTATAGGTGCTGGCTGCCGGTCACAAACCAGATTTCGTATTGTGTTAAATCAACCATGTTGTTCCGTAAATTTTCCCAATGCCTGGTACTTTGCGTAGCGCTTTCGGTACAGCGCACCTTTCGATTCATCCGGCGTATAGTACGCATCGAAACCGGAACCCATCGCTTTCTGAGCGGCAAAAAGATCAGGATGGGCGCCCGCCGCCACCGAGGCATTCATGGCCGCACCCAAGGCACAAGCCTGCTCCGAACGCGCTACTTTGATCGGCATTCCCAGGACATCGGCCAGGGTTTGCATCACGTAGGCCGATTTTTTGGCCACGCCCCCGATCGCGATCACCTGCTCGATGCGTACGCCCTCATCGCGGTAACGATCCACGATGGCTTTGGAGCCAAAGGCGGTCGCTTCCACAATGGCCTTGAAGAGCATCACGGCGTCGGTGCCCAGATTCAGCCCCATCATCGCCGCTTGCAGCGTGTGGTTGGCATCGGGCGTACGGCGGCCGTTGATCCAGTCGGTGGCGACCGGGTCGTGCGTGGTCACAGGTAGTTGGGCGGCTCTTTCCGAAAGATAGGGAATTAGTTTTTCGCTCATCTGGTCGGCGGTTTCCTGCCCCAGCAAGTCTCGCACTGGCTCGGTGATGAGGCGCTGAAACCAGGCGTAATAATCGCCGTAGGCCGATTGGCCGGCCTCGGTGCCCAACATGCCGGGGATGATGGAGCCATCGACTTGCCCGCAGATACCGCGAATGAGCAAGTGGCCGATTTCTTCGTTGGGCGCTAGTAGCATATCGCAGGTCGAAGTACCCATCACGCGCACGAAGGCGTAGGGCTCGATGCCCGCCCCGACGGCCCCCATGTGGGCGTCGAATGCCCCGACGCCGATCACGACGCTGTTGGGCAACCCCAGTTTCTCGGCCCACTCGGGCGAGAGGGTACCCGTCGCTTCATCGGAGGTATAGGTACTGGTATAAAGACGTTCGCGCAGGCCCGACAGCAGCGGATCGAGTTCGTTCAGAAATTCTTGCGAGGGTAGCCCGCCGAATTCCGCGTGCCACATGGCTTTGTGGCCCGCCGCGCAGCGCGAGCGCTTCATGGTCAGCGGATCGGTGTGGCCCGTCAGTAAGGCCGAGATCCAGTCACAATGCTCGACCCAGGAAAAGGCGCTCTCGCGGATGCTTTCGTCGGCGCGCAGCGTGCGTAAAATCTTGGCCCAGTACCACTCGGAAGAGTATATACCGCCGATGTACCTGGTGTAATCCACGTCCCAGCGGTGGGCCAGGGCGTTGATTTCGTCGGCCTCGGCGTTGGCGGTGTGGTCTTTCCAGAGGATGAACATGCCACTGGGGTTGTCGGCAAACTCGGGCAAGAGCGCCAGGGGGGTACCCGCGCGGTCCACGGCTACGGGCGTCGAGCCCGTCGTGTCGACTGAGATACCGACTACTCGGGGCCGCACGTCGGCGGGCGCGGCATCCAGCGCATTCCTGACCGCGCTTTCGAGCCCTTCGAGATAATCGAGCGGATGCTGCCGGAATTGTGAAGTAGCCGCGTCGCAGTAGAGGCCTTGCTTCCAGCGGGTGTAGTGATGCACGGCCGTACCGACGTTTTCGCCCGTGGTGACATCGACGACCAGCGCCCGGACCGAGTCCGTGCCGTAGTCGATGCCGATGGTGTATTGGTTTTTCAAGATGAAGGGGGTTTTTGGCGTCAGGCAATTTGTCGAAAAAATGTTTAAAAGTAAACGACAAACTGGTAGGTGGTCGTTTTTGGTGATTACAGTCGCGATCCCTTTACGCGTTGCGTACTTTTTCTGCCCGACTTTTGGGTACCTTGCAGCCCTAAAACCAGGATTTGGATGTTTTCAAAAACCCTAACGCCCCAAATCGGGTTGAAGAGTGCAGCATTTGACCCTACGCATGACCACACCCGACCAACTGCTCCAGGCCTTACAGGACGAAATCGAGCAGAACACCTACGGCGAGCATCCCGTCGAACTATATGAACCTATTCGGTACATCATGTCGCTGGGCGGGAAGCGCTTTAGGCCGCTCTTGACCCTGATGGCGGCCACGCTCTACGCCGACGACTGGAAAAAAGCGCTCAAACCCGCGCAAGCGGTGGAGGTGTTTCACAACTTCACGCTTATGCACGACGACATCATGGATTGCGCCCCGCTCCGGCGCGGCCAACCTACCGTGCACGAGAAGTTCAATGCCAACGTCGCCATTCTTTCGGGCGATGTAATGCTGGTGCGGGCCTACGATTTATTGCTGGAAGTAGAGACCGATCGTATCAAAGAAGTATTGCGACGCTTTAATCAAACCGCCGCCGAAGTATGCGAAGGACAGCAGCTCGACATGAATTTCGAGACCCGCTGGGACGTCACCGAAGCCGAGTACCTGAACATGATTCGGTTGAAAACATCGGTGCTGCTGGGCTTCGCGCTGGAATTGGGCGGCATCGTGGCCGGAGCGGATGCTGCCGCTACCACGCTGCTCTACGAAGCGGGGGTGAACATGGGCCTGGGTTTTCAATTGAAAGACGATCTGCTGGACGTCTACGGCGATCCGGCCAAATTCGGTAAGCAAGTCGGCGGCGACATCATCGCCAATAAGAAGACTTTCCTGCTGATCGAAGCGCTGGAACGCGCCAGGGGCTCGTCCAAAAATAACCTCGACCGTTGGCTGGCCGCCGAAAATTTCGATAAGGATGAAAAGGTAAGAGGCGTCACGGCGATTTACGACTCGTTAGGGATTCGTACCTTTACCGAACAAAAAATCAAGGAGTACTTCGACAAAGGCTTCGACTGCCTCGAACGACTCCCCGCCGACCCCGCCCGCAAAGCACCCCTCATGGGTTTTGTGCACCAGTTAGTGGAGCGGGAAGTTTAATTTTGAATGAGTGAATGATAGAATGAGTGAATAGGTTTGGACCTTTTTTTTATTCTATCATTCTATCATTTTATCATTCACTCATTGAAACATGTCCCTCACAATTATCATCATCCTCGTCACCGTGGCGATTAGCTATTACGCCTGGCAGAATCCGGCGGTAATGGACAAGTTAATCTTGAATCCGGCACGGGTTGCGGGTAAGAACCAGTACTATCGCTTCATCACGTCGGGATTCGTACACGCTGATTTCATGCACTTGCTATTCAATATGCTGACGTTGTGGTTCATCGGGGAAGGAATCGAGCAGCTTTTTGGCTCGTTGTTTGGTGCGAATGGAAAATTTTACTTCCTGGCCCTCTACATTTTGGGAATTATAGTGTCGGATATTCCCACGTTTTTGAAGCATAAGAACAACTCCGGCTACAATTCGCTGGGTGCTTCCGGTGGGGTAGCGGCCGTGCTGTTTTCGGCGGTACTTTACGCGCCTTTGCTTGAAATCTGTCTGTATTTTCTGCTTTGCATTCCCGGCTTTATTTTCGGAATTCTGTTTATCGGCTACTCCTACTACGAGTCGCGGCGCGGCAGCGGCTTCGTCAACCACGACGCGCACATGTACGGTGCCATTTTCGGGATGCTTTTCATGGCGGCTGTGTACCCGGCGGCGGTACCGGGGTTCTTCGAGCAGATCAGTGGGTGGAGGCCATTTTAAAACAATCAGGAATTCAACTCCGCTAACACAGTCACGCTGCCTACTGTCTTATCATTCAACTTTACGTTGATTTTGGCATCGAGCGGCACGAAGACATCGACCCGCGAGCCGAATTTGATGAAGCCCATTTGAGTGCCCTGCCGCACTTCCTGCTCTTCCTTCACGTACCAGCGAATGCGCCGCGCAACCGCGCCCGCAATCTGCCGAAATAGTACATCGACGCCCTGAGGCGTACGGATGACCGTGGTCGTACGCTCGTTGTCGGTACTCGACTTGGGGTGCCAGGCTACGAGGTAGAGGCCGGGATGGTACTTGAAGTACTTTACCACCCCACTAATTGGATTCCAGTTGACATGGACGTTGAGCGGCGACATGAATATGCTGATCTGACGGCGTGGACCCTGAAAATATTCGTTCTCCACCACTTCCTCGATCACGACTACCTTGCCGTCACAAGGTGCCACGATCCGGTTTTCATCCGCGGTGGGCTGCCGCTTGGGTACCCGGAAAAACTGAACGATTAAGACGAAGAAAATAACGCTGGCGATCAAAATCAGCCAGTGCAGCCATTCCAGTTCAGGTACGAAGTACCTAACTGCCCAATTGATCACGAGCAGCAAAGCCGCCGTCCCGGCCATGATGCTGTAGCCTTCTTTGTGAAGATTCATAGGAAGTTTAAAGTTAAAAGTTCAGGGTACAAAGTACAAGGTATTTTGTGCGAAGTTCAGCGCACTCAGCACCAAAGTATGAATTTTGTCCAAACCTGGTACCCTGTACCTAGTACTTTGTACCAGAAACCATCATTCAAGTACTACGCAAGCGCCATTCACCACGTCCTGCTCCACCTTCTTGTACTTGACGTCTTTCAGCGTGCGGCCGTCACGGTACTGTACGGTCACTTTCTGGTTGCGGTCGGCGACTTTGGTCGCGCGGACGGGTTGCTGGCGCACGGTATTTTCCATGTGCCGGGCGTGGGCTTCGGGGCCGCTTTCTTTGCGTGGCTCCTGGGCTTCATCGCCGCGGTTGGTCTGTGTGACGGGCGCGGCCTGCCGACGAACCGGAGCCTGGCGTACCTGCTCGGGCGCGGCCTGATCTTGCGGAATGTCGGCTTTCATCAAAAACGAAATCATGTCGATGTTCACCTTACTCAGGAAGCGCTTGAACAACTCGACCGACTCGAACTTGTAGATCAGCAGCGGGTCCTTTTGCTCGAACACCGCATTCTGCACCGATTGTTTCAAGTCATCCATTTCGCGCAGGTGCTCCTTCCATTCCTGGTCGATGAGCGAGAGCACGATGGCTTTTTCCATCTCGCGGATGATCTCGCGGCCTTCGGTGGCAATGGCTTTTTCAAGATTCACCACCACGCCCGTCTGCCGGATGCCGTCGCTGAATGGAATCATGATTTCGGTGATCGTCGCACCGCGCTCGGCCTGAATCTGCCGCAGGATCGGCAGCGCCTTTTGGGCAATCGCCTCGTTCTTTTGGCGGTAGTGCTGCTCGGCGGCGTGGTAAAGTTTCTGAACGCGCTGCAGGTCGTTCATGCCGCCATAAGTACCTTCGTCGAAAGGCGGCTCGATGCCCATCGTGGCAAGGGTGGCCAGTTCCAGTTCGGCAAAACTACCGGACGTGCTGGCAACGATATCCTCGCAGGAATCGAAAAGCGTGTTGGCGATATCGACGGCCAGGCGCTCACCAAATAACGCATTGCGGCGGCGGGTGTAGATCGCGTCGCGCTGGTAGTTCATCACATCGTCATACTCCAGCAGACGCTTTCGGGTACCAAAGTTGTTTTCCTCCACTTTACGCTGAGCGCGCTCGATGGACTTGGTGATCATGCTATGCTGAATCACTTCGCCTTCTTCCAGCCCCATGCGGTCCATAACCTTGGCCATGCGGTCGGAACCGAAAAGACGCATCAGGTTGTCTTCCAGTGAGACAAAAAACTGCGACGAACCCGTGTCGCCCTGCCGTCCGGCCCGGCCGCGCAACTGCCGGTCGACGCGCCTGCTTTCGTGGCGCTCGGTACCGATGATGGCGAGTCCGCCTGATTGTTTGGCGTCGGAGGTCAGCTTAATATCGGTACCCCGGCCGGCCATGTTGGTGGCGATGGTCACGGTACCGGGCTTACCGGCTTCGGTCACGACCTCGGCTTCTTTCTGGTGCTGCTTGGCATTGAGTACCTGGTGGTTGATCTTCCGCATGGTCAGCATCCGGCTCATGATCTCGGAGTTTTCTACCGAGGTAGTACCTACAAGCACCGGACGGCCATTCTCGACTAACTCCACGATTTCGTCGGCCACGGCGTTGTACTTCTCACGTACCGAGCGGTATACTTTATCTTCCTCATCGCCCCGAATAACGGGTACGTTGGTCGGGATCGACACGACGTCGAGCTTATAGATTTCCCAGAACTCGCCTGCTTCGGTTTCGGCCGTACCCGTCATTCCCGCCAACTTGTGGTACATGCGGAAGTAGTTCTGGAGCGTCACCGTCGCGTAAGTCTGGGTAGCGTCCTCGATCTTGACGTTTTCCTTGGCCTCGATGGCCTGGTGCAGCCCGTCGGAGTAGCGGCGACCGTCCATGATGCGGCCGGTCTGCTCGTCCACGATTTTGACCTTCCCATCCATGATGACGTACTCGACGTCCTTCTCAAACAGGTTGTAGGCCTTCAAGAGTTGGTTGACCGTATGAATGCGCGCTGCCTTGACGGTGTAATCACGAATCAAAGCTTCTTTTGCCGTCACGCGCTCCTGCTCGTTGAGGGCGGGGTCTTTCTCGATAGTCATTGAGGTCGACCGCGATGTCGGGCATAATGAAGAAGTTGGTTTGCTCCGAATCGCCCGTCAGGAAGTCGATGCCCTTTTCGGTCAACTCGATGCTGTTCTGCCGCTCGTCTATGGTAAAGTACAGCGGCGCGTCGGCTTCGGGCATTCGCTTCTGGTTTTCGGCCAGGTAGATGCCTTCGGTTTCCTGCAAAAGTGCCTTCATACCACCTTCGCTCAAAAACTTGATCAAGGGCTTGTATTTAGGCGTACCCCGGAAGGCGCGAAACAGCGCCAGGCCGCCGCCCTCTTTATCACCGGCCGCAATTTTTTTGCGGGCCTCATTGAGCAAATCCATCGTCAGCTTGCGCTGGGCCTCCACGATACGCGCCACGCTAGGCTTCAATTCCATGAATTCCTGCTCGTCGCCACGCGGCACGGGGCCACTGATAATCAGGGGCGTCCGGGCGTCGTCAATCAATACGGAGTCCACCTCATCGACCATCGCGAAATGGTGCTTGCGCTGCACGAGTTCCTCGGGCGTCCGCGACATATTGTCGCGCAGGTAGTCGAAGCCAAACTCGTTGTTGGTACCGTAGGTGAGGTCTGCCTTGTAGGCGTTGCGGCGGCCCAGAGAATTGGGCTCATGGCGGTCGATGCAGTCGACGGTCATGCCGTGAAACTCGAACAGCGGCGCGTTCCATTCGGCATCACGCTTGGCCAGGTAGTCATTAACCGTCACGATGTGGACGCCGAGTCCGGCGAGGGCATTCAGGAAAGCGGGTAGCGTCGCGACCAGCGTTTTACCCTCACCCGTGGCCATCTCAGCAATTTTACCCTCGTGCAGCACCGCACCACCGATCAGCTGTACGTCGTAATGGACCATCTGCCAGCGGGTAGGCTGGCCGATCACATCCCAGGTACTGCTCCAATGCGCCTTGTCGCCCTCGATGGTGACGTGCGATTTCTTAGCCGAAATCTCCCGGTCGAAAAACGAAGCCGTCACCTCCAGGCTTTCATGCTCTTTGAAGCGCCGGGCCGTTTCCTTCATGATGGCAAAGGCTTTTGGCAAAATTTCATTCAACACAGCCTCCAGCTGCTTGTTGCGCTCCTCGCTCAGCTCATCTATTTGCTTAAATATGGTCTCCTTGGAATCGACATCATGCTCGTCCTCTGCCTGCTGCTTGAGCGTCGCAACTTCCTCATCGATGGATTTGAGCTGGGTGGCGATGTACTCGCGGAGGTCGATCGCGCCCTGACGTAGCTCGTCGTTGGAAATCGAGTCGAGCTGGGCGTATTCGGCATTGACCTTGCCCACGTAGGGCGTCAGGTCTTTCAGGTCGCGCTCCGACTTGGTACCGAAGAGTTTGGTGAACAATTTTAACATGATAGGTTCTTTACTATTATAAATTCTTTACTACTATAAACAAGATAGATTTCATTTTCTAAAAGCAGCCAGGCTACCTTTCACAAAATGAAACGTATGGCAATTGGTTAATCTTCTATATCAATCGATATACGTAAAATAATACACCCGGAGCCCGCCGGGTGCCAGATTGTCAGGATTTGAGCCGATCAGACCCGCAAAGTTAATTCTTTGGGATTAGGAATGTAAATGCATTTACCGAATGCAGGTGTATCCCGGGGTTTTAAGCGAAATTTAATACCAAATCCCCCGCAGGCCTTTCCTCATTCCAGGGGGCCGCTCATAGAAATTTGCTCCCGCTACTGTGCATAACCTGGTACCTTTGAAGCATTCAAACACTAAAAACCAACCAGCCATGAACAATAACAATAGATTATTCCGCAATATGAACGAGCGGGTCATTGGCGGCGTCGCCGCCGGCTTAGCCGAGTACTTCGACATCGACGTCGTGCTGATGCGCGTACTCCTCGTCTTGGCCATTTTCATCCCGGTACCCACGCACGTGATTCTGCTCTACATCATCCTATGGGTTGTGATGCCCAAGCGTCCTCTCGCTTTGCCGCCATTCTCTGCCGCTCCACATCCGCAAGGCTAACACACAACAACCCGGCCAATATCCCGCCGCCTGCTGCTCCAAACGGCTGGCGGTTTTTTGTTTTAAAATAAATTGCTACTTTTACAAATGGTATGCTTGCATACTATTATTCCTTAACGAAGATTTTTTACAAACTGGGAAACAGGTGAAAAAAGCCAAAGCAACGGTATTTCATCATTCATCACTCATCATTATATAAATGGACGCATACATCGTAGCCGGATACCGCTCGGCGGTCGGCAAAGCCCCGAGGGGCGTATTTCGTTTCACCCGCCCTGACAACCTCGGCGCCGAGGTCGTAAAGTACATGATGGCCCAGGTACCCAACCTCGACCCCGCGCAAGTGGACGATGTGATCGTGGGCAATGCCGTGCCCGAAGCCGAGCAAGGGATGCAGATGGGGCGCTTCGTGTCGCTGCTTTCATTACCCGAGAGTGTGTCGGGCATGATCATCAACCGCTATTGCGGCTCGGGTGTGGAAGCCATCGCCTTGGCGGCGGGTAAAATCAACGCCGGGATGGCCGAATGCATCATCGCGGGTGGCACCGAGTCGATGTCGATGGTACCTACCATGGGCTGGAAAACGGCGCTGAACTACGACATCGCGCACACTAACCCCAACTACTACCTCAGCATGGGACTTACCGCCGAGCAGGTAGCCCAGGATTACAAAGTGAGCCGTGAGGATCAGGATCTGTTTGCCTACCAGTCGCATCAGAAAGCACTGGCCGCGCAAAAAGCGGGTCGCTTCGATGACGGTATCGTGCCCATCCAGGTTAAAGAAACGTACTTCGACGCCGAAGCGGGCAAGAAAAAAACGCGGGAGTACACTGTCTCTGCCGACGAAGGGCCCCGCGCCGATACTTCGCCCGAGGCCCTGGCGCGCTTGCGGCCGGTTTTTGCGGCAGGCGGCTCGGTGACAGCGGGCAACTCGTCCCAGACTTCCGATGGCGCGGCCTTCGTGCTGGTGATGTCGGAGCGCATGGTGAAGGAGTTGGGCCTGAAACCCATCGCCCGCATGATGGCCTACGCCACGGCGGGTGTCGACCCGCGGATCATGGGCATCGGTCCGGTGGCGGCGGTACCCAAAGCCCTTAAGCAGGCGGGTCTGCAACTTTCCGATATTCAGCAGATCGAGCTCAACGAGGCCTTTGCTGCCCAGTCGTTGGCCGTGATGCGGACGCTCGACTTTGATCCTGAGATCGTCAACCCAAACGGTGGCGCCATTGCGCTGGGCCACGCCCTGGGCTCGACGGGTGCCCGGCTTTCGGTGCAACTTTTCAACGAAATGCGCCGCCGCGAACAAAAGTACGGCCTGGTGACGGCCTGCGTGGGCGGCGGACAAGGCGTCGCGGGTATCTACGAGCTGTTGAACTAAGCCAACACCGGAACATCAACGACTTTTCACAAAACTCCGGCGGACGTGCACCCACGACGCCGGAGTTTTTTTTACTTTTAAGAATATGTTTTGGATTGCACAAGACCAATAAAAGGAGTCAGTCGTTAGCTTGTTGAATCTCACCCGCTCGGGCGGCCCCGTCAAACAAGCTAATGAAAGAGAATTTCTCTGAAATGACTGACTCCTGCTGGCAATTTGTAGAAAAAATAATTGATAACAAAAGAGACCGCCACCATTCCTTGCGCACGATCGTGAATGCCATTTTCTGGATTAACCACACCGGCTCGCAATGGCGCAATATGGAGAGTAAATACCCTCCTTGGCAGACCGTTTACTACCACTTCCGTCAATTCAAATTGCGTGGCATTTGGGAGCAATTGCTGGACTGTCTGGCGATCGAGGAACGAAATAGACACGCAAGAAGTGATACACCCAGCTTATTGGCTATTGACAGTCAAAGTGTTAAGTGCGTACAGTTTATCGGGGCGGACACCGGGATTGACGGGGGCAAAAAAATAAACGGACGCAAGAGGACGATTCTGGTTGATACGCCCGGCATCCCTTGGGCCGTGAAAGTGACATCCGCCGGATTGTCCGACAACCAGGCGGGTATACAGGCGCTCGAAGCCTTGAAGGGCAAAGTGCCTCGCTTACAGAAAATCATCGGCGATCACGGCTATAAAACGACTTTCATAGAGCACGCGGAGAAGGAATACGGTTGGAAAATAGAAATTGCACAAAAGCCAGAATCGACAAAAGGCTTCGTGCCTCAAAAAAAACGCTGGCAGGTCGAGAGGTCCTTCGGATGGCTGAATTTTAGAAGGCGTTTAGCCAAGGAATATGAGAAAACCGTAGAATCTTCGGAAGCTATGCTTCAAATCGCATACTCCACCATATTTCTCAATAGAATGGCCAAATAAGTTTCCAAAACATAATCTAAGCATTAAAATACAAAACCTCCCGCCGCCGGCGTTGTTGGAATACGTAAGCGGCACATGACTTTTTCAGCAATAATCGGTTTTTTCCTATGCAAAATAAGTTCTACTCTTTTCTCTGCCAAGTGGTTAAGTTACGCTTTGTGGTGATGTTGGGGATTCTGTCGACGCTTTCGGGTAGTGCGTTGCGAGCTCAGTACCCGGCCGTCGAGGAGGACGGCAAGCGTTACCTTTCCCTGATGCTGCTCAACTTATCGCAGGAAAAGGACTTCGAGCTGGAGGTGATCCGACAGGCCGCCGCTGCTGGGGTAAATTCGGTAGAACTTACCATCGCCTGGGATAAAGTCTACCGCGACTCACCTACTGGGCCCGACGGTTGGGAGCGTTTCGATAAGCAGATCGAGTTATGCACACAACTGGGCCTGAAGGTAGCCATTCGGGTGCAAGTAGGGCGAAACGCTTTCTTCATAAAAGGATTTTGGGACGAAGCTAATGGTACCCGTGACTACAAGCAGAATCCGCTTCGGGGCATTTACGACTACACGCATTTTAGTCTGCTTCACCAGCCATCGGTCGAAAAAGCTGCCGACTTCGTACAGCAGGTAGCCAAGCGGTACAAGTACCTGTTGGACCAGAAAAACCTTCTTTTTATCTCGACTGTGATTTCTCCCACTCAAGAGGCCGAGTATTACTCCCAAACTGTACCGCCCGGCGCCGAATACACCGCGCAGTACTCCACCATATTCGATTATTCCGACTCTTACAAAAAAGGTTTCATCGAATGGCTTCGGAGCAAATACAAGAAAATCATACGACTGAACTTACTGTGGGGCAGTAGTTATAAAACTTTCGATGAGATCGCACCACCCGTGAATATATACGTACCGTCCGAATCATTTTTTGGGCGGCGCGGCAAGGACTGGTACATCTTTCGGCACCTGGCGCTAAAGCAGTTCAACGATCGCATGATCGCGGCCGTCAAGGAAGTCGATACCCGCATTCCCTATGTACCGGAATTCGGCTCGGTGTTCGACAATCAGAGTGTGGTGCGTGGGACGCTCGCTTTCCCTGACCTGACCGAGAAGGCGGATGGTATTAAGGTCCATGATTCTCCTAACTTCGATCACCGTTGGACGATGGACTTGCTCCGAAGCAACCGCAAGCCCGGCCAGTGGATCATGAATGAAGTTTTTTATGCGCAAAGCAGTCCCAACACCGATTACTACAGGCTGATAAACGAATCCTTCGAAAGCGGAGCTAAAATTGTGGTGTTTGTTTTGTCCACGCCCGGCCATGTGGCGGCAGTTCGCGGCGTGGTAGCCGACATGGCACAGCGATGGCTCGACCAGCCGTTGGTAACCCCGGTCGCCACCGATACGGTGAGCTACCGACTTTCAAGAGCGGTGGATAGGGGGGTGCAAAGCACCGGGGTGTTCGATGCCTGGAAGACCAAGGCGCGGGGCACCGGGACCCCGAAGCCCGTTAGTGTTATAATCAACCAAGACCTGCTCAGCGACGAGTACTGGAAGGCCGCGGCCAACACTCCTCCGTATTTGCTCAATCCCGTGCCGATGCAAATCATTGCGGTATCGAAGGACTTCAATTTCCAGCTACCCGTCGATACTTTTTCCGACTACGATGGTACTATCGTCAAGACGGAGGTGTTCGACCTGCCGCCCTGGCTGACCTATCAAGCCGGACATCTGCGCGGTACGCCTACCACGCTGGGCGACACCCGACTCAGGGTCCGGGGTACCGACGACGAAGGCGGCTTCACGGACGCTTACTTTACTATTCGGGTTGACACCCGAGAAAACGCTAACAAACCGCCTACCGTAAAGCAAACGCTGTCGACCGTCACTACGGCACTTGGCGAACAGTTTTCCTTTGTATTGCCCCCCGATCTGTTTGCCGACATCGACGGGAAAATTACCAAGGTGGAGGTGGGTACTTTGCCCGCTTGGCTCAGTTACCGGGATGGGCGTTTTATAGGTACGCCAACCGCTGTCGGCGAGTACCGTGTGGCCCTCAAAGCCTACGATGACCTGGATGCCTTCGTCGAGACTTTCTTCATCATCAAGGCGGTCGAGCCGCAGTTTCTCAACAATCCGCCTTACGTGGCGCGCGCGTTGCCCGTGCGTTTTGCTATGGTCAATGAGCCATTCCAGTATACCTTACCCGGTAATATATTTGCTGATAACGACGGCTTCATATCGTTGATTTCGGTGCAAAATGCGCCTACCTGGCTCAAGTTCTCGCTCAATGAATTTTCGGGTACCCCCACAGAAGTAGGCAAGTACCGGGTCATGGTAAGGGCTTACGACAACGCCGGGGGCTTCGTCGAGACGCCGCTGCTCATCCAGGTGGAAGTACCCAGGCTTACCTTCGATTTGCTGCAGTCGGGTCGCGCCATCGAGCGGCAGCGCCTGCTGACGCTCACCGACGGACAAGTGCTGTACGGTGGCTCGCTGCCCAAGCTGCTCAACATCTATGCTTACGGCAACTTCGACTACGACCGCGTCGACTTCGACCTCAGGGGACCTTACAGTCGCCGTAGTCGATCCGATAAGTTTCCCTTCGCACTCTTTCCCGAAGATGGGGGCTTTGCTCCTTACGTAGGCGGCTATACCTTAAACGCCTACGCCTACCGAAAAGACAGCCTCGTGCTCAAAAGCGTGTTCCGGTTCAGCATCGCGCCCGGCGATTCCGCCCAACCTGCCCCACTCGACGAATGGGTGGGGTACCCCAATCCTTCCGAGGGCGTATTCAACATAAAACTGCCCGCATCGGGTGGTACTTACGCTTATACAATTACGGACATGACGGGCAAGCGGTGGTCCATTCCGGCAGGTATGATCAGTTTCCACAAGGGCATCGCCCAAATCGACCTCTCCGGCCTGGTGGCTGCTCCGGGGCTGTACCTGCTGCGTGTACATCTCGACGGAGAGGAGGTACGTACTTTCAAAGTAATAAAAAAATAGAGAGTCCGGTACTTGATTTTGAAAAATGGGTTCCAGGCATTGGCTGCTGGACCCGCTTTCTCTGCCCGCCCTTTCGACGGAATTACTTATTGGTCAATACAAGTAATAGTATGCTTGCATAACATTGTTTCAATCGTTATATTTGCAAACGACTGAGGTAGTATGCTTGCATACCTTTTATAAAGATCATTCAAAAAACAAATAACATCATATCATGGCAGAAGTAGCAGAAATGGACGCAATCAAGGGTGGTGAATTCCTGATCCGGGAAACCGAAGCCTCCCAGATTTTTATACCTGAAGAATTTACGGAAGAGCAGCATATGATCGCCGAGACTTGTCGCGATTTCCTGCGCACCGAGGTACACCCCCGTCTCGACGAAATCGACGCGGCGAAATCGCCCGAATTGATGGCTTCGCTGATGGACAAAGCCGGAGATCTGGGCTTATTGGGTACCGCCGTTCCTGAAGAATTCGGTGGTTTTGGTATGAACTTCAATACCTCGATGCTCGTGGCCGAAAGCCTGGGTACGGGTCATTCTTTTTCGGTGGCCCAATCGGCCCACACGGGCATCGGTACGCTGCCCATTGTATATTATGGCAATGAGGAGCAGAAAGCAAAGTACTTGCCCAAACTCGCCAACGGCGATTGGAAAGCGGCTTACTGCCTCACCGAGCCTGACTCCGGTTCGGACGCCAATTCCGGCAAAACAAAGGCTATCCTGACCGAAGACGGTAAACATTACGTACTGAACGGCCAGAAGATGTGGATCACCAACGGTGGCTTTTCCGATCTGTTTATTGTTTTTGCCAAAATTGAAGAGAATGGCGAAACGGACAAAAATCTGTCGGCCTTTTTGGTAGAAAATACCTACGGCGGTATCACGATGAACGAGCCGGAAAAGAAGCTGGGCATCAAAGGCTCCGACACGCGGCAGATGTTTTTTAACGACTGCAAGGTACCCGTCGAGAATTTGCTTTCGAGCCGGGGCAATGGTTTCAAGATTGCCGTCAACATTCTCAACATTGGCCGGATCAAGCTCGGCATCGCCGTATTGGGCGGCGCGAAGGGTTCGCTCGACCAGGCCATCAATTACGCCAACGAGCGCAAGCAATTTGGTATCTCGATTGGCCGCTTTGGGGCGATCAAGTACAAGCTGGCCGAAATGGCGACTAAAATCTGGGTGTCGGAAACGGCCTGCTACCGTGCCGGACAGAACATCGACGACGCCGTGGAAGCCCTGCGCGAAGGGGGTATGGACGACGCGCAAGCTAAGTTGAAGGGCGTCGAGCAATTCGCCATCGAATGCGCCATCACTAAAGTACACGGCTCCGAAGTACTGGATTATGTGGTGGACGAAGGACTCCAAATCTACGGCGGCATGGGTTACTCAGCCGATGCACCAATGGAACGCGCCTACCGTGATTCCCGCATCAACCGGATTTTTGAAGGTACCAACGAGATTAACCGTCTGCTCATCGTGGACATGATGCTGAAGCGCGCCATGAAGGGTGAACTCGACCTGATGGGACCGGCTCAAGCCGTGGCGAAGGAGATCATGTCCATTCCCGATTTTGGGGCCGAGGACGACGACGTACTTTTTGCCAATGAAAAGAAGGTCCTGAAAAACCTGAAAAAATCCGCGCTGATGATCGCCGGAGCCGCCGTGCAAAAGTTTATGATGAAGCTTTCGCACGAGCAGGAGATCCTGATGGACATCGCCGACATGGCGATTGAAGTCTACGTCGCCGAGTCGGCGTTGTTGCGCGTTGAGAAGTTGATCGGTATCAAGGGCGAGGAAGCCGTTGCCCTGCAAAAGGACATGGCGCTCATCAATCTCCATGAGGCCGTCGACAAGATCAATTCAAAGGGCCGCTCGGCCATCACCTCCTTCGCCGAGGGCGACGAGTTGCGCGTGATGCTGATGGGCTTGAAGCGCTTCACGAAGATTGACCCTATAAACCTCAAAGACGCCCGCCGCCGCGTTGCGGACGCAATGCTGGCCGAGAATAAGAATATTTTTTAATTGTGACTACTACGTTGAGAAAAGCCGGTCCTGTTTCAGGATCGGCTTTTTTGTTAAATGAACTGCATCAAGCTGCAAGTACTGTTCCGTCCCGACGAGTTGATCAAAAGGTAACTCGTTGAAAAAATCTGCTATTTTGCGGTTCGTTTAGATTTTACCCCAAGTACCTATGCGCTGTCAGCCATCCACTACCTACTCTCTACCAAATAAATGAATCTTCATTCCGTTGCGCTGCGCGATACCGGGCAGTTTCCGCCCCTGCTGCTCGATTACCTCGATCAAAAGACTGAATTAAAGGAATTTTACAGCGTGTTTCCTAATCGGGCGGAAGCGATCAAGGCAATTGAACAACGCGCCGATTTCGATCCGGCCAAGCGGGATACGTTGGTGGAGGCACTGATGAAACAGTACGAGGGCATACCCAACCCGCCGGATTTTTCGGGATTGCGCTCAGCGACAACCTTCACCGTCACAACGGGGCACCAACTCAATATTTTCACCGGGCCGCTCTACGTGATTTACAAAATCGTCACGACGATCAACTTGGCGCGGACGTTGAAAGCGGCTTATCCCGACTACGATTTCGTGCCCGTATACTGGATGGCGAGCGAAGACCACGATTTTGCTGAAATCGCGTCTTTCAACCTTTTCAATAAAAAATACACCTGGCCCGGCACGCCCGGCGGCGCGGTGGGGCGGCTCGATCCACACGCCTTGGAACCCATCCTGAACGCCCTGCCCGAATCGGTTCCGCTGTTCGAGAGGGCGTACCTGGAAAACGAAACCCTGGCTGATGCGGCGCGGGCCTATATGCACGAACTTTTTGGGGCCGAAGGACTCGTCACGGTCGATGCCGACGATGCGGATTTGAAACGGCATTTTCTGCCCGTCGTAGAAGACGAGCTTTTCCAGCAAAATTCCAGTCGACTGGTGGAGGAGACGACTGCTAAGCTGGGCGCGCTGGGGTACCATACGCCCGTTCACGCGCGGGAAATCAATCTGTTTTACCTCATCGATGGTCTAAGGGAGCGCATCGTGCGGCAGGAGGGCACTTTCAATATTCTGAACACCCAGTTGGAATTTGCCGACGCCGAAATGCGGGAAGAGATGGACTTGCATCCTGAGCGGTTCAGCCCCAACGTGGTACTTCGGCCGCTATACGAAGAAATCATCCTGCCCAATCTGGCCTACATCGGCGGGCCGTCGGAGGTGCCCTACTGGCTGCAACTGAAAGGCGTGTTCGACCATTTTGCCGTGCCGTTTCCGATGCTGATCCCGCGCAACTTTGCGCTGTACGTCGATGCACCGAGCCGACACCGGGTCGAGAAACTGGGGCTTTCGTACGAAGATATTTTCAAGGAGAAATACCAACTCAAACGCGATCTGGTCGAACGAAATTCGGAGCACGAGCTTTCGCTGGATTTGGAGAAGTACGCTTTCGCCGAGGTACTGGCGAAGGTGGTACACAAGGCGGTAGAAGTCGACGTCACGATGGAAAAGGCGGTGCTGGCCGAGCGGGCGCGGCTTTACAATTCGCTGGAAAAGCTGGAAAAGCGAATCAGGCGGGCTGAGGCGCGCAAGCACGACACCGAGCTGGAGCAATTAATGAAGTTGCTGGACACGTTTTTCCCTAACGGCTCGGCCCAAGAGCGCCACGATAATTTTCTGAATTTCTACCTTAACAATCGGAACTTCATTCAGGTACTTTTCGAGCACTTCGATCCTTTTGATTTTAAGTATAATATTTTGGAAGAGTGACTGATTTCTAACCGCAAAGACGCGAGGGCGCAAGGATCAACGCGAAGCCCTCGCGGCTTTGCGCCCTTGCGGTTGTGATGATGACTAAACAAGAAGCCAGAAGATTCTTTCAAAAGAGAAGAGCAATCAGAAAGCAAGCAGACAGCGAGCAGACAACCACGAAGCTACTGGAAGTGCTGAGCGAAAAGCCTGTACTGCTGCATTCATTTATCGGTACGGGAAGCGAGATCGACACAAAACGCATCCGTCAAAACCTGCAAAAACAAAGGCCCCAAATACAATGGGCTGCACCTCGCATGATTCCGGGTACCAAGGCGATGGAGCACTATCTCTGGAACGACGAAACCAAGCTGGTCACCAACCGCTGGGGCATCCAGGAACCTGATCCTGAAACTTCACAACCTATTAAAATCCAGTCAATAGATTCCATTCTGATTCCGCTACTGGCTTTTGATAAAAAGGGGAGTAGGGTAGGCTACGGCGGGGGGTACTACGACCGCTTCTTGCCGCAATGTAGACCCGATGCGCTAAAAATTGGGTTGTCCTTTTTCGAGCCGATCGAAGAGGTAGAGGACGTAGCGGACTGGGACGTGAAGTTGGATGTTTGTGTGACGCCCACTGTGGTGTACCACTGGGATCACTGATTTTTAGTACTTTTGCCCCCAATTTTTTACCAAAACACTATTTAAGAATGAAAATCGCAGTCGTAGGTGCTACCGGCCTGGTGGGTAGCGAGATCCTGAAAGTACTGGCCGAGCGCAACTTCCCCGTGATGGAATTGCTGCCCGTGGCCTCCGAACGTTCCATTGGTAAGGAAATCACGTTTAAGGGTAAACCGGTGAAAGTCGTAGGCTACGAAGATGCGATCAAAGCTAAGCCTGCTATTGCGATATTTTCGGCGGGCGGCAGTACTTCCCTCGACCTTGCCCCCAAGTTTGCGGCAGCGGGCATCACCGTGGTCGATAATTCATCGGCCTGGCGCATGGATCCGAGCAAAAAACTTGTGGTACCGGAAATCAACGCTAATACACTCACGCCAGAAGATAAAATCATCGCCAATCCCAACTGCTCCACGATTCAGATGGTATTGGTACTGAAACCTTTGCACGATCAATACAAGATCAAGCGCGTGGTGGTGTCGACATACCAGTCGGTGACGGGCACGGGTAAGGAAGCCGTCGACCAGCTTTTTGCCGAGCGCAAGGGCGACGACAGCGTTAAGAAAGTGTACCCGCATCCCATCGACCTGAATGTGTTGCCGCACATCGACGTATTTCTCGACAACGGCTATACCAAGGAGGAGATGAAGATGACTAACGAAACCAAGAAAATCATGGGCGACAACAGCATCGCCGTGACCGCCACCGCCGTGCGCATCCCCACCATCGGCGGGCATTCGGAGTCCATCAATATCGAGTTTGAAAACGAGTTCGACCTGGATGAGGTACGTCAGATTTTGGGAGAAGCCGAAGGCGTGGTACTGCAAGACGACCCCAAAAACGCCGTGTATCCGATGCCGCTGACCGCCCACGGCAAAGACGATACGTTCGTAGGCCGCATCCGCCGCGACGAAACGCAAGCCAAGACGCTCAATTTATGGGTCGTATCGGATAATCTACGCAAGGGCGCGGCGACCAATGCCGTGCAGATTGCCGAGTACCTTGTGAAGCACGAATTGGTGGAAGTAACTGAAAAAGTGTAAGTTTGTACTTAACAGTTTGACACCAATAATCAGGAAAGCCGCTTCTGTTCCGATCAGAAACGGCTTTTTTATGGAAATTTCATATTTATGGAAATTTCATAAAACCCAGAATCTAAAATCCAGCATCCAACACTACCGATCGACTTCGCCCAGATTTAAATCAAGCGAGCCGATTACCGCCACCAAATCGGCCAGCAAGCCACCGCGCGAGATTTCGGCAATGACCGACAGATTGTGCAGCGAGCAGGAGCGCGCTTTGCAGCGCATGGGTACGTCGGAGCGGCCGTCGGTGCGGAAGAAAAAGCCGAGCTCGCCTTTAGGATTTTCGGCGCGGGCGTAGAAGTCCATCGCTTTGGGGCGGATTTTCTTGGGTGCCAGCGCTTGCGGGTCGAACTCACGGGTGCGCTTGTGTGCCTTCGTAAGCTTTTCCAGGCATTGCTCGATGATCCTGACCGATTCCCAGCACTCGGCTACGCGTACCCAATTACGGTCCCAGCAGTCGCCGACCGTACCCGCCTCACCCTTACCGATGGGGATATCGAAATCGAGATCGGGATAGACCGAGTACCCGTCGACGCGCCGCAGGTCGTAGCGCAGGCCCGAGGCGCGCAGCACCGGGCCCGTGCAGCCGTAGTTGATGGCCGTGGCCATCGGCAACACGCCGACCCTGGCGGTACGCTCGATAAAAATCTTATTCTCGACCACGAGCTGTTGCAACTCGATGAGCTTGGGCTTTAGGTACCTGACAAACTCGCCGCAACGCGTTTCGAAGTCGACGGGCAAATCGTAGAACAACCCACCTATCCAGATGTAATTGTAGAGCATTCGCGCGCCGCAGGTCCATTCCAGCAGGCGCAGAATCTGCTCGCGGTCGCGCATGAGCCACAGGAAGGGCGTGTACGCGCCAATGTCGAGCGCGTAGGTACCGATGGCGATGAAGTGCGACGCCAGGCGATTCAGCTCGGCCACCAGCACCCTGCTGTACTCGACGCGCGGCGGAATGTCACCCTCGATGCCCAGCATCCGCTCCACGCCCATCACGTAGGCGTGCTCCGAATTCATGGCGGCGGTGTAGTCCATCCGGTCCACGTAGGGGATAATCTGGTTGAAGGGCAGCGACTCGGCGTGTTTTTCGAAGCAGCGGTGCAGGTAGCCCAGGTGCGGCACCACGTCCACGACTACTTCGCCGTCGGTGATTACTTCCAGCCGCAGTACTCCGTGGGTCGAGGGGTGTTGCGGGCCGACGTTGAGCAGCATTTCCTCCTTGCGCAGGTCACCAAGCTGGTACTTGTTCGGTTCCGAGCGGACGAAATTTTCGGGCTGATAGTCGTATTGGATACTTTGGCTCATGGACCGAAGGGTTGAAGGGAAGTTATAGATGGATTTGATGATAACAATATAAATGCGCATTTTCCTGAAAAAACTTACTAAACATGCAAGCAGAATCACTCGACGCCCACTATTGGAATATACGTTATCAGGAAGATCGCACGGCCTGGGACCTGGGGGTGGTGTCGCCGCCGCTCAAAACGTATTTCGACGGGCTGAGCAATCGGTCGCTAAGAATTTTGGTACCCGGCGGCGGAAATAGCCACGAAGCGGAGTACTTGCTTTCACAGGGCTTTACGGACGTGACGGTAGTCGATATTTCAGCGACAGTGATTGAAAATCTTCGGCAGCGACTTTCGGGGTACCTTGGAAAAGGGCTGCAACTCGTCAATCAGGATTTTTTCGCGCACAGCGGACGATACGATCTTATCGTGGAGCAGACTTTTTTTTGCGCCCTCGATCCTTCCCAGCGCCCACAGTACGTACAGCACATGGCTGAATCACTGGCCGAAGACGGTAAATTGGTGGGGTTGTTGTTCGATCGGGACTTCAATGGCGGCCCTCCTTTTGGCGGGCACCGGGCTGAGTACCGGAAGCTATTCGAAGAAGCGCTGGAGATAATGACGATGGAGCCCTGCTACAATTCGGTACCCCCCAGGGCAGGAAGCGAAGCATTCTTCATCGCCGCCAAACAAAAACGCTGACAGCTTTCAAAAGGCTGTCAGCGTTGAGTGGACGATCTGTCTTCTGGTCAGCGTTCTGCGGTAAGGGGTATCAAAAGGTACGACACCACGTTGCCCGTCAGAGACAGAAAACGGGCATTGTCGGGCAATGCGACAGCGGCGGAACTGCTAGGTGCAAAGAGCGAGACGAGTTTTTCGATCAGTACGCTGCCGCTTTCCGATACGAGGCGAACTACCCAGCGGGTTATCTTATCAGAGAACGAAGCGGCGGCCGTTTCAGGCCGTACGGCGGTCTCTTCGGCGTCCGAGTCGTGGCTGTTGGACTTGCCGGGTTTCACTTCGGTGGTCTTAGCTTTGATTTGCAGGGCCAGACTTTTGACTTGAACTTCTGGCCCGACCTTCTTTGTTTTTAGTATCTTCTGGGCTACCAGCATGTTATGGGCGTAACCCGTAGCGTGTATTTGAAAGCTCAGCAGTACCAGAGCAAATATTCCAATGACAGTTTTCATAGCGTTTCGAGTTTAGTAATAGAGGTTTACAAGGAGACGATGCTTAAACGACAGGACAAATATAGGAACTTAATTTGGTATTATGCAATACATAGTACCTTGTTTTAAGATTTTTTACAAAAAAACACCTGTACTACCGGTAGCCTACTCACAACGGATGTAAGTTTAGACAAAAAGGTTGCAACACATACCATATTTTCGACGAACACGCATGAGTTTTGGACGAACGGCGTCATGGCAACGACGAATCAAAGATCGGGAAGTAGTATTCAGGATTTTGAAAGTGGTACTCACCGCAAGAAAAGTAACCGCTCACCGCCCACCGACTCGTCGAAAGTACCTTCGGCGTAAGCCAACTGCCCCGAAACGAAGGTGTGCGTCACCCGCGAATGGAAGGTGGTACCTTCAAAAGGCGACCAGCCACATTGGGCGTGTAGCACTGCCGGCTCGACGGTCGTCCTGGCGTCGAGGTCGACCAGTACCAGGTCGGCGTGGTAGCCTTCCCGCACGTAGCCGCGCTCCCGAATCTGGAAGCAATCAGCCACGGCATGACTGGTTTTTTCCACCACGCGCTCCAGCGATATTTTCCCTTCCCGCGCAAATTCGAGCATGACATTGAGCGAATGCTGCACCAGCGGCAAGCCCGAAGGGGCCTGCCAGTAGGGCAGCGCTTTTTCGGCGGCGGTATGCGGCGCGTGGTCGGTCGCGACGACGTCGATGCGGTCGTCGAGTAAGGCTTGCAGAATTATTTCCTTGTGTGGCCGCGCTTTGATGGCTGGGTTGCACTTAATCTTGGTACCCCAGGCGCGGTAGTCCTCAGCGTCGAACCAGAGGTGGTGCACACAGGCTTCGGCGGTGATGAGTTTGGGGGTGCCGTCGGCTTTCAGAATTTGACCATTGGCTCGGGTACCCACTTCAAAAAGCGCCGTCTCCTCACTCGTGGAAATGTGCAGAATGTGAAGCCGGGTACCGTGTTGTTTCGCCAAATCGGCAGCAAAGGAAGATGATTTGATGCAAGCCTCCTCGTTGCGCACGATGGCGTGGATATCATAAGGTACGTCGTCGCCGTATTTCTCCTGATAAAAAGCCATCCGCGCCCGCACAGTGGGTTCATCTTCACAATGGGTGGCGATAAGGCAAGGCGCATCGGCAAATAGCTTTTCAAGTACCTGCGGTGCGTCGACGAGCATGTTGCCCGTCGAAGACCCCATGAAAATCTTGATACCGCACACCCGCTGCGGGTCGGTGCGCATTACAGCGTCGTAATTATCGTTCGACGCGCCCATATAAAAGGAGTAGTTGGCGAGCGAAGTACGGGCGGCGATCTCGTATTTATCTTCCAGCAGCGCCTGCGTGAGGGCATTGGGCACCGTGTTAGGCATTTCCATGAACGAGGTAGTACCGCCCGCCACGGCGGCGCGTGCCTCGCTCCCGATGGTAGCCTTGTGCGTGAGGCCTGGCTCGCGAAAATGTACCTGATCGTCGATGACGCCCGGCAGCAGGTACTTCCCCTGAGCGTCAATAATCTGGTCGGCAACTGAATGCTGCAAGTCGGGACCGATACGCGCAATGCGTCCATCACGGATCAGGAGATCGGTTTGTTTTATTTCGCCCTCGTTGACCAGGCGGGTGTTGAGCAGGAGCGAGGTGGTATTTTTCAAAGCGGGATTGCGGTGGAGTAGGGCATAATTTTAATAGTCGTATCTTGCCCAAATAAACCTAAATTAATTGTAAACATGAAAGCAATTGGAATTGTACTCGCCATCATCGGGGTCGGGATGCTGATCTTCAACGGGTTCAACTACACTCAAAAAGAAAAAGTAGTGGACATCGGTCCGCTCGAAATTAACGCCGACAAGGAAAAGTCGGTCGGTTGGCCCACTTACGCCGGGGCCATAGTCCTCGTCGCGGGCATTGGGTTAGTAGTTTTGGACAGGAAAAAATAAAGTTTTCGGAAAGAGAGGGAAGGGGGGACAGTGGACGGGCTTGGAATTTGAGTAGCCTTCTACCGTCTCCCCTTCCCCCTTTCAACCCTTCTATCCGTTTACCGCCATCGCCACTTCCTTGGCAAAGTACGTCAGAATAGCCTTGGCACCGGCGCGGCGGATGCTCATGAGGTTTTCGATCATAAGCTTCTCGCCGTCGACCCAGCCATTCTGGTGGGCCGCCTTGATCATCGCGTACTCGCCCGACACATGGTAGGCCGCGATGGGAATGTCGAAATTATCGTGCAGCGTCTTGATGATGTCGAGGTAGGGCAAAGCGGGTTTGACCATCAAAAAATCAGCTCCTTCGTCAAAGTCGAGCTGCGCTTCCAGTAGCGCCTCGCGGACGTTGGCCGGATTCATCTGGTAGGTTTTCTTGTCGCCGAAGCGCGGGGCCGAGTCGAGCGCATCGCGGAACGGGCCATAGTAAGCACTGGCGTACTTGGCGGTATAGGACATAATGCTGACGTTCGTATAGCCTGCTACGTCGAGCGCGGCGCGCATGTGGCCAATCCGCCCGTCCATCATATCGCTGGGCCCCAGGATATCCGCCCCGGCTTTGGCCTGCGCCACGGCCATCTTGCTCAAAATCTCCACCGAAGCATCGTTCACAATCTCGCCGTTTTCGACCAAGCCATCGTGCCCGTCGCTGCTGTACGGATCCATCGCGACGTCGGTCATGAGCGTCAGGTCGGGGAATTTGTCCTTGATCGCGCTAAGAGCGCTCAGGTACATGGTCCCCTCGCGGTGGCCTTCACTGGCGTATTTGTCCTTTTTGTCTTCGGAGTAGTTGGGAAACACACAAATAGCCTTTACCCCCACATTCGTCACTTCCCTGATCTCTTCCAGCAAAGTATCCAGCGAATACCGAAAAATACCCGGCATCGACTTCACCTCGCTCCTAAGGCCGGTACCTTCCAGCACGAACATTGGGAATATCAAATCCGACACCGACAGCGTCGTTTCCTGCACCATGTCCCGAATGGCGGCAGTGCGTCGGTTGCGGCGGGGACGGTGGGGGAGGTTCAGCATAGCGGGTAAATTTTCGTTAGTTTCCTAAATAATTCCCAAATTTTTCATGTGTTGCTCCAGGCTTTCGAGATCGAGGAAAAGCACATCGCGGGCCTTACTACCCGTGAATGAACCGACAATGGCGCAGGCTTCCAACTGGTCCATGATGCGGCCCGCGCGGTTGTAGCCCAGCTTCATCTTGCGTTGGATGAGCGAGGTACTTCCCTGCTGGTGCGTCACGATGAGGCGGGCGGCGTCGGGCAATAGGGCGTCGAAATCGTCGGTGTCCAGCTCGCCGTTGCCACCGGCGCTGTCTTCGCCTTCGTACTCGGGCAAAGCGTAGGCCTCGTCATAGCCACGCTGACTGCCGATGAAGTCGCAGACGTCCTCGATTTCACGGGTATCGATGAAGGGACATTGCAGCCGCACGATCTCGGAGTTGATCGCCAGCAGCATATCGCCTTGCCCCACCAGTTGTTCGGCCCCGCCGGTGTCGAGAATCGTGCGGGAGTCGATGCTCGACGTCACGCGAAACGAAAGCCGGGCCGGGAAGTTGGCTTTGATCAGACCCGTAATCACCTTCACCGAAGGGCGTTGCGTAGCTAGTACCAAGTGAATGCCCACGGCCCGCGCCAGCTGCGCCAGCCGCGCGATGGGCGTCTCGACTTCTTTGCCAGCGGTCATCATCAGGTCGGCCAGCTCGTCGATTACCAGCACAATGAAGGGCATGAAGTGGTGACCCTTTTCGGGGCTGAGGCGGCGCTGCACAAACTTGGCGTTGTACTCCTTCAGGTTGCGGGCGGTGGCCTCTTTCAGCAGGTCATAACGGTTGTCCATCTCGATGCACAGCGAATTGAGGGTGTGAATCACCTTCTTGGTATCGGTGATGATCGCTTCCTCGCTGTCGGGTAGCTTCGCCAGGTAGTGCCGCTCCAGTTTATTGAAAAGCGTTAGTTCTACTTTCTTTGGGTCTACGAGTACAAATTTCAACTGCGCCGGGTGCTTTTTGTAAATCAAGGAAGCTAAAATGACGTTCAGGCCCACCGACTTACCCTGTCCGGTGGCTCCTGCCATGAGTAGGTGGGGCATTTTGGCCAGGTCGGCGACGTAGATTTCGTTGGAAACGGTCTTGCCCAGGACTACGGGCAGGTCGTAACTTGATTTCTGGAATCGCTCGCTGCCCAGTACCGTACGGATAAACACCGTCTCACGGTTTTTATTAGGTACCTCGATCCCGATCGTACCCCGGCCTGGCATGGGCGCGATAATGCGAATACCGAGAGCCGCCAGACTCAGTGCAATGTCTTTTTCCAGGTTCTGGATCTTGGAAATACGCACGCCCGCTTCCGGGATGATTTCGTAGAGCGTGACGGTAGGGCCGATCGTGGCCTTGATCTTGGAAATATTGATTCCGTAGCTCGCCAGCGTGTCCACGATGCGCTCTTTATTCCCTTCGAGTTCGTCGTGCGATACTTTTTCCTGGGCGTTTTCATCAATCTCACTCAGAATATCGAGCGTTGGGTGCTGAAAAGAGGGCAGGTCGAGCGTCGGGTCGTATTGCCCGAAATTGCGGAGGACCTCCTCGCTCACCTCGTCAGGATCGGGGTCCTCCTCCTTGGGTACTTCCTGGGGCGGGTCCTCGTCCAGTTCAAGCTGCAGCTTGGGTTCGGCTGCGGGCTCGGGGGTTTCCACTTCTTCGGGTACTTCGTCCTCATCCACTTCTTCCTCCGTCTCCGGTGGGTCGTCGTAAGTTTGATCCAATACCGAAACCGAAACCGTCGCGGGTGGTACCTCTACCTGTGGCTCGGCTTTGTTTTCGTCGGCCTCGGCGCTGTCGTCTTCTTCGGAGGGATAATCCTGAACCGTGGTACTTCGAGCGGCCCGCTTGTCGCGAATTTCGGCCCAGCGCGTCACGGGATTGACGTCGTAGAAGTACACCGCGAAGCAGAATAGCGCCACCAAAATGACCACGATGCTCCCGTGACCGATCAGATCGCGCAGTAGCTCGTTGACGTAGTAGCCGAAGCCACCCGGCAGGAAGCTCAGGCGGGCGCTGGTGTCGCTCATGATAACGATGTAGCCCAGCAACACGCTGACCCAGATCGTGAAGAAGATCACCTCCTTGGTGGTACGGCTCAGATTGAGCAGGCTGCGGCCGGTCATCAGGCGCCAGCCCACCAAAAAAGGTACCAGCGGAATCGCCAGCGCCGCAATGCCAAACCAGCGGTAGATGAATACCTGCGATACATAGGCACCAATCATACCAAGCACGTTGCGGGTATTGGCGCCGATGTCGCGAACCGGGGCCATCCCGATCGCGCCTACCTCGCTTTGGTCGGCTGCCCCCGTGAAAATGTACGACACGAAGGCGACCTCCATCAACAGGCTTAGCACGATCAGCAGCGCGCCTCCGACCAGTACATTCTTCGGACTAGTGGAAAGTGCTTTCCAATCGATGGTACGTTGGTTGGCACTGTTAGATTCGGTTGTCTTAGGTGTGCGGCGGGTGTTCTTGGCCATTTATTTAGTGGATAAGCGACTCAGTGACCCAAGTCAATGATCGCCATTCCGACGGATTTTTATGTAAAATTATCAGGCGTTCTTTGATTTTCGGGCAACCAGCGCTCGGCAAATGCGACTAGCCATGCCGGGCCTTCGTAGATGAAGCCAGTGTACACTTGAAGGAGCGCGGCCCCGGTGGCCAGCTTTTCGCGGGCATCGGCCGGACTGGCGATACCGCCCACGCCCAGTACCGGAAACGCATTTCCTGACTTCTGGCAAAGGTAACGAATTACTTCCGTCGCCCGGTTTTTGAGCGGCTGCCCGCTCAGTCCGCCCGCCCCGATTTGATCCAGTGCCTGAGCCGAAGTACCCAGTGCCTCGCGCCCGATGGTAGTGTTGGTCGCGATGACGCCCGCGATACCCGTCGCCTGCACGATCTCGACGATGTCGTCCAGTTGGCTGTCGGTCAGGTCGGGCGCTATTTTCAGGAAGATCGGTTTGGGTTTCGGCTTGTAGTTGTTCAGCTTTTGCAACTCGCGGAGTAGATGCGTGAGCGGCTCTTTTTCCTGCAAATCTCCAAGGCCGGGCGTGTTGGGCGAGCTGACGTTGACCACGAAGTAGTCCACGACTTCGAACAAATCCTGAAAGCAGCGCGTGTAGTCGTCGAGTGCCCGCTCGTTAGGCGTGTCTTTGTTCTTACCAATATTCCCGCCCACCATGATATCCGACTTGCGGCTCCTGAGCTTAGCGGCGGCTACGGCAGCCCCTTTGTTATTGAAACCCATACGGTTGATGAGCGCCCGGTCTTTTTTCAACCGAAAAAGCCGGGGCTTTTCGTTGCCGGGCTGGGGGCGGGGCGTCACGGTACCGATCTCGACGTAGCCAAAGCCCAGCGCCGCCATCTCGTCGACCAGCTCGGCGTTCTTGTCGAAGCCCGCTGCCAATCCGATAGGATTTTTGAAACGAAGTCCGGCCACTTCCTGTACCAAAGAAGGGTGTTCGTAGACGTACATTTTTTTCAAGAGGAAGGCGCCACCGGGCAAGCCGTACACAAAGCGTAACGCTTCGCACACCCAATGGTGGACTTGCTCGGCGTCGAAGAAAAATAGGATGGGAAGGAGAAGGTACTTGTACATTTTACAAATTTACGCGCTTCCCGGAAAGGGATGGGAATTTTTTTGAAAATAAGAAAACCAAATTCACCACGTTGTAAGGTACCCCGCCCCAATTATTCCTGAAAAGCCCATGAAAAAGCTCCTTCAATCGTTTTTACTGCTCACAGTCGTACTACAAAGCTGCACCCCGCCCGATGCCGCCATTGAAAAAACCTACCAACTCGAACCCTCGCAAACCCTGACGCTCGATACGCCCGCCAGCCGCGAAATTCTGATCGGCGACCAGCTCGATCTGGCGGGTTTGGTGCGCGTGAGCGATGCCCTGAACCAGCCGGTAGTGGTACCTGGGCAGGCCTTCCGGTTCTTGGTGAACGAGCAGCCCAACAACGCCGCCACTTTCCGGGCCACCAAGGTAGGTACCTACGTTTTTAAAGTAGAAGATAGGCAACCGCACCAGCAACGCGTTCACGGTGACGGTACTTCCCTACACTTTGGCCAAAATTCCGGTGGTGTTCCATACCGTGAATTCCACGCTGACCGCCGCTCAAATCGACCGGATGGTGCAGGGTATGACCGACGCTTTCCGCAATCGCTGGAATCCTTACCGGGGCGCACAGGACGAGAACGCGGTCGACAACTTCATAGAATTTTACGCCGCCCCCGCTGATCCGTCAGGAAGAGCGCTCACCGTGCCCGGCCTCGATGCCGTATCGGCCACGCGCCAGACGTTCACCTCGCGGCAGGCTGTGGGTGAAGCCTGGAACAATTACTGGAACCCCAACCGCTTCATGAACGTGTGGGTATATGACATCGACGAAGAGGAAAGCCTGAGTGGGTTTGCCTATCACCTGCCCGTCACGCGAGCCAATACGGGGTTCCGGGTGCAGTCGGCCAGCCGTACTTCACCAGATTTGCCCTACGGGATCTACCTCAATCAAAACGAGACGAACGATAGTCGCTCCGCTACCTTAGCCCACGAAGCCGGGCACGTACTGGGCCTCAACCATGTGTTCGATGGCAACGGCGACGAGCACAACGGATGCAGTACCACCGATCCCGACTACTGCGACGATACCCCCTTTTACGACCGTAATGCCTACATGGACAACTTCCGCACGCTACGCCAGCGCCGCAACGCCTGTGACGGCACGAGCTTTGTCAGCACCAACATCATGGACTACTACCTGGGTTACGAGAATTCCATCACCCGCGACCAGCGCGACCGCATCCAGCATACCCTGACCTACGGCCTGTGGCTGCCCTCGCCCGCCAACAATGCTGCGCGGGGACGCCAGAGCGCCGAGGCCGATTACGTTGAAAAGCCGGATGACTACCGTTACGTGGAACCGCTGATATGTAAAAAAGGGGCGTTGAAGAGGACGGATGCTCAGTAAGGGATTTTGGAGCCTGTAAGGCATTCGAAAAGCAGTCGATTTTTTCTTGAAAAATAAGCCTACTTTCTTGCGGCAGCAATAACCGTAACCGAAATTTGCGCTGAGAATTCAAGTACTTTTCGAACAGATGGATGCTAAAAGATTGATTTCAAAAGCAGGGTCGCTGTTGTTTGTCGCGCTAGCGACACTAGCGCTGGTTGCCTGCGGCGAGAAAACTCGCTACCAAACCCAACTTTTGCTCAAGAATGAGCTGGACGTTCCCATAGAAGTGGCGCTGTACCCCAAGTCGGCGGCTTATGCCGGACCGGGAGTGTACAAAAGCTCCCCAAAAGGCGGAAGTTTCTTTTCCCGGGAATTCACCTTGAACAGTGACCACGACAACGTGATATTCTACGACACCAAGTTCGGCATTCGGCCCGCTGGCTTCGCCGCCTCGGTTTTCGATAGCATCGTCGTCTTCGACTGGCAAGACTATCTTGAAGTTTGAACCCGGAAAAGTTCAGGGCTACAAGCTGAACCCCTTCGATAAGGATGCCCACTGGGAATTTATGAAACAAGAGTTCGACAAAATGACGATGTTCAAGACGGAATCCGGTATACGTCAGAGGACTATCGGTTTGTCATTCGCCAGGAAAATATTATTCCCTGACTATTCCATCGA
The DNA here is from genome assembly GCA_963803495.1 of uncultured Cytophagales bacterium. Taxonomy (GTDB): domain Bacteria; phylum Bacteroidota; class Bacteroidia; order Cytophagales; family Spirosomataceae; genus Persicitalea. The sequence goes on along the minus strand of CAWDMP010000002.1, from coordinate 1,916,671 downwards.
AATACCAGCCCGCCATCACAGAAACAGCCCCCAGCCAAATTATTTGGCTGGGGGCTGTTTGGTTAGAGTCACTTTCCAACTACTTCTCCTCCAATTTCTTGATCGACGCCGAGTTGATGCAATACCGCAGGCCCGAAGGCTTGGGGCCGTCGGGAAATACGTGGCCGAGGTGGCCGTCGCAGACGTTGCACATCACTTCCACGCGCTGCATACCGTAGGTTGTGTCGAGGTCATACTCGATGACGTTCTCTTCCACGGGCTCCGAAAAGCTCGGCCAGCCGGTACCCGACTCAAACTTCACCGTCGAGTCGAACAGCGGGGTGCCACAGGCGCGGCAGCCGTAGAGGCCCGGTTCGTGGCGCTCGCAGTACTCGCCCGTGAAGGCGCGCTCGGTACCTTTGTTCCTGATTACCTGATACTCTTCGGGCGAAAGCTGGGCTTTCCACTCGGCATCGGTTTTTTCCACGCGTTTCGGTGGAGTAGGGTTGCCTTCTTTGGCGTATTGTATGACGTCGTTCCAGTTCATGGGGGTCGATTTTGAATGAGTAAATATGATATTGCTTAGTGGGTAAATGCTAGAATAATCATTGTGTAGCATCCTTGCACTTGGCTGCTCACAAACCTAACGCCAGCGATTGGTGTAATGTTTCCTGTGCCTTTTTGGGTATATTGGGCTGACCTCAATCGTTTGAATATCAGCGGAACACAACACCACGCGCTTATATGAAAAAACTTCTCCTCACACTCCTCTTGCTCTGCCCTGTTCTTCTTGCCTCCTCCCAAACCCTCCACGCCATCATGGTGTCTGACGTGGAAGACCCCGAACTGGGTGGCGTCAGCCTGAGCGACGAGCAGAAGATCATGCAAGTCCTGAAAACGGCCGAGTGGGGGACACGCTTGAAAATTAAGACGTATTACCACAACCGTTCAAGCTTTACGGCTTCCGCTATCCGCGAAACGCTGGAAAATCTGCGCGTGCGTTCCCGTGATGTCGTTTTCTTCTACTACACGGGGCTGGGTTATTACCCCGATGCGAACAGCCAATTACCTGCTTTCAAGCTCAAAGAAAGCGCTTTGCGGCCGCTGCTGGTTTTTTTTAGCAGGAAACTGCCACTTTCGCTGGACGAAGTGGGTGACATATTACAAGAGAGAGGGGCACGGCTGAACGTTGTTATGGCCGATTGCCGAGATAAAGCGGAAGATTTGGGGATAGTAGCGCCGGGAACCGTCTTGGATGAAGACGTAAGGCAGGTCTTCTTAAAAAAACTTTTTTTGGGTAATTGTGGGCTAGTCAAAATAGCCAGTGCGAAAAACGGGCAGCAGGTTTGGGCCAATGAGGGCGATGGGTCGGTCTACACGGAGAACTTCAATAGTACATTTAAAGCCCTTCTCCAATCCAATTTCTACGGAGTTAGGCAAGCTACCTGGCCGCAATTACTGGAACGAACGAAAACCGGTACTGTTTTTTATAGAAAAGCAGGCGATCCTATCAAGCAAACCTCTGTTTTTGAGGTCAAAACGTGTACCGTTGTCCAGCGTCGCCGCACTACCCGATACGCGTCGTATGAAAATTCTGTAACGGCCGGGGATATAGGAAGAATGCTAAAGAATTATAAAGACGACGGCGGAGACTACGAGAAAATAAGCGACGAAATCAGCCGCTCCTTCCGCCGGAACGCGAAAGTCGAACTTATCCGCCAAAACAAGTACCCCGCCAGCGATGCCCGCGCCAAGCAAGTGACAGAGCAAATGAGCATCGACAACTACCTGGATCATTTCGAAAAACATGCCGCCCGAATAAAGTACATCGGTATCGACCTTGGAAGCGTAAAACGAACGTCCAATAAAGAGTACCTTACCGCACTGAACTTCATAGAAACCTATGACGAACTCTAGGTTTTCCCTCCTAAACCAACTGATCCGATGCGCATCTCCTTATTTCTCTTTTTGTTTTCGTTCTTGTCCCTAGACGCCACGTCCCAAACCCTCCACGCCATCTTCGTTTCCGACGTCGAAGATCCCAAGCTGGGCGGCATCAGCCTAAAAGACGAGGAGAGGATTCTGCAAATCCTGAAAACCGCCGAATGGGGGACGGGGCTGAAACTCGAAAAGTATTACCACAACCGTGCAAGCTTCACGGCTTCCGCCATTCGCGACAGGCTGAAAAGTCTGCCGGTTCAACCCAGGGACGTGGTTTTCTTCTACTACACGGGGCTAGGCCATTATCCCGATGCCAACAGCCAATTCCCGACTTTCAAGTTAAAAGAAAATGCCCTGCAACGGCTATTGGTCAGCAAGCCCCCACTTTCGCTCGACGAGGTGGGTGATATTTTGCAGGAAAGAGGCGCACGGCTTAATGTCGTCATGGCCGATTGCCGCGATACCACGCTAGAGTTTTCAATTTATCCTGGTCCGCTTCTGGATGAGGATGTCAAGGAGGTGTCTTTGAAGAAACTATTCCTGGGTTTCTGCGGGCTAATCAAGATAGCCAGCGCCAAAAAAGGGCAAAAAGTTTGGGGAGATACGGGTAACGGATCGCTATATACCTTCATATTCAATGAATTTGCTTTTCGGGATTGTCTCCAATTCGGGTTTATCGGCGTGAGGGCAGCAACCTGGCCGCAACTTCTGAAGCGCGCCGAAGCCCATCCTAAGACTTTTGACTTTAATGACTTTTCCATTAATCCTGCTTCGATCGATCAAACACCCGTATTCGAATTTATAGCCGGCACGCCCAGCCAGCTCCGCAATACCACCACGTACCCTTCGTACCAGAATTCCATGACTACCGGAGCTATAGCAGTAAGTCTAAAAAAATACAAAGACAAAGGAGGGAATTATGAAGAAGTGAGTGGCATAATCAGCAAAGCCTTTTATCCGAATGCTGAGATAGAACTGAAACGTAAAAACAAGTACCCCGCCAGCGATCCACGGGCCAAACAAACAGTCGAGAGAATGAGTGTAGCGAACTATTTGGCTCATTTTAAAACATTGGCCAGTAGCATAGAGGAGGTGAAGGTAGACGCCACCAGCGTAAAGCGAAACCCCAATTGGGAATATATCACCAGCCTGACCATCATCGAAACCTACGACGAATTATGAAATTTGACCTCATGCGCCCATTAGTCTTTCTTTTCTTTTTGCTCTTAGGCCATTCCCTGCTTCACGCACAGGGCCTGAACTTCGATGACGCTACCTACGAGAAAGTACCGCAGAGGTACTCGGCCCGAACGGCTGGTACCGACGGCTTACCTGCCCGCGTAGATCTGTCGCCCTACGCACCCAGCGTGATGAGCCAGGAGGAGTTTGGTACCTGCGTGGGCTTCGCTTCGGCCTACTACGCCCGCACAATTCTGGAAGCGGCCAGCCGGGGCATCACTGACCGCGCCGAAATCGACTCGCTGAGTTTTTCGCCTTCCTTCCTGTACAACGCCATCAAAGATTCGACGGACCACGATTGTAAAGACGGCAGCCTGATCGATAGTGCCATGACCTATATGCGAGACAAAGGCGTCGCGCGTTTTGCCCAAAAAGGCTATCCCGATTGTGACCCGAACGACCCGCAACTGGCCCGCGCCGATACGCGCATCATGGATTACATCCGGTTGTTCGGCCTGCTAGGCTCGGAGGATGCCGTCGCTGCTACCAAAAAGGCTTTGTCAGAAATGACACCCGTCGTGATCGGTGTCCAGACCACACCCTCGCTCAAATCGCTGGGATTTTGGGGTAAAATACGGCGATGGATACTGCGGTTGTTTGGCGGCGACGCCGAGTCCAGTTTGTGGCAACCCGGTACTTCCAAGCGCAAAGCAGCCAATGTTCGCACAAACGGCCATGCCGTCTGTGTGGTGGGTTACGACGATGCCAAGTTCGACGGTGCTTTCAAAATCGTGAATAGCTGGGGAGAATCCTGGGGCGATGGTGGGTACTTTTGGATGAAGTACCCCGACTACGCCGAGTACGCCAAGTACGGCTACCAGGCGTACCTGCCCATCGCGCCCGATTCTGCCGGGGTGACGATGGCGGGCAGCGTGTCCGTGCAGTCGGCCACATTCGTGACCGACAACGAGATACCCTACGTGCGAAGCGTCGAAGGGAAAACCAACCAAGGCAGCGAAAATCAGGAAGGCATGGTGGCCTACACGCTGCGCGACGCGCAAAAAACGGGCAGTAGCTTTAAGTTCGTCGCCGAAGTGTATCGAGTGGCCTATGTATACCTCGTGGCGGCTGACGCTAACGAGCTGCGTACCGAAATTCTATTTCCGGTGTCGGATAAGATCAGTCCCATCGTCGGGACCAACACCCGAATGCTCTTACCCTCCAAGGAGGAGCTGTATACCTTAGTAGGTGAGCCGGGCATTCAGTACTGGCTGTTCCTTTTTTCGGAAAAAGAGCTCGATATCGAGAGGTATGTTTTCGACATGAACGAGGCACAAGGCAACTTCACCAACCGCGCGTTGACCGCTTTTGGGGAAGATCTGGTACCCTACGAGAAAGTAGAATACGACGACCGGAAAGTAAACTTCACGCTACGCGGCCAACACGAAGGACACATTGTACCGCTACTGATAAGTTTAAAGCAGAGATAGCCTTATTTTTTCATCCGCGAGCCAATCAGATAGCCGACGATCAGGCCAATCACCAAGCCAATAATAATCGAAGTAACGTCGATGCCGCCCATTGGGTTGGTTTCGCGGGGGGGTTGGGCGAAGACCGCAAGGGTGGTGAAGAGAAACAGGCAGGTAAGAACGAGTGCGTTTTTCATGAGGGATTGTGAGTCTAGGATAAAAGTAGAATATCAAAATATTCTTCAAATATATATCAATAATATCTAATAATTATAAGTTTAAGCTCAAAGCTTTCAAAACTACTGTAAACTCTGTGCCTTCGCCCAACTCACTCACCACTTCCAATCGCCCACTGTGGCCTTTGGTGACGATGTCATAGGCTAACGATAGGCCTAGCCCGGTGCCTTGCCCGGTGGGTTTGGTCGTGAAAAACGGCTGGAAAAGCTTATCCAGGTTTTCCGCCGCAATACCCGTACCGTTGTCTTTGACCCGAATCTCCACCGTGTCGGCAAGCCGCCGGGTGACCACCGTAATCGCGGGCAGGTACCCTTCCGGTGCCACTTCCTTCTTTTTCAGACTGGCATAGAAAGCATTATCCAACAAATTGAGGATCACGCGGCCTACGTCGCCGGGGATGATGTGGGCCTGTCCGACGTCGGTTGCCAGATTGAAATTCAGTACGTCCCGGCTTAGTTTGTCCTTGGCAGCCATGCCATTATAAGCCAGCTCTGCGTATTCTTTAACCAGCGCGTTGAGGTCGGTCGCCTCGCGGGTGCCGCTGCTCCGGCGGCTGTGCTCCTGCATCCCCCGCACAATAGCCTCCGCCACCCTACCGTGGTGCAAAATCTTCCGCTCATTTTCTTCCAAATCCCGCACTAGTTCTTCAACCAACCTTTCATCCCTACCTCCTATTTCCTTTTTCCCTTCCAAAGACAATTCTTCCAACAGCTCCACATTCACCTCCGCGTAGTTGTTGACGAAGTTGAGCGGATTCTGAATCTCGTGGGCGATGCCCGCCGCGAGTTCACCCAGCGAGGCCATTTTTTCGGCTTGAATGAGTTGCGTTTGGGTGGTTTTGAGTTCGGTGAGGGTGGCTTGGAGTTCTTGTTTCTGGTCTTGTAGAAGTACATTGGCCTTTTGGCGAATGCGGTTGTTTCGGTAGAGCAAAAAGGCGATCAGCATCACCAGGGCCAGGCCCGCGATCAACGACCACGTCAGGATGCTGCGCCGATTCTCGGCTTTTTCATTTTCCAGTTGCTGCACCCGCAGTTGTTCGTTGAAGTCCAGGTTCTGAATTTGCTGAACCTTCTCCCGGTCGAACATCTGCTCTTTGGCTTTGGTGGCAATCTTGAAATATTGGTAAGCCTTAGCTTTGTCTTTGTCTTCGTAGAATTCGGTAAGCAGGGTACTTGCGTCAAGAATGTTATTGGGATTGTTCACTGCCTGGGCCAATTGTAGTGCCTTCTCACCGTAGATACGGCAAGAGTCCGGCTCGTTTGTTTCGAGGAACACGCGCCCCATCTCCAAGTACGTTTGGCCCAGGTTGCGCTGATCGTTGACGGCGCGGTATAAGGGAATACTCCGGCGGTAGTAGCCCAGCGACAAAGCATATTCTTTATTGCGGTAATGGATGTTACCCAGAATAGCGAAAAGAATGCTGGTAGAAGTTTGATCCTGCTGCCGCTCCGCCATTTCGTAGGCTCGCAGCGCGAAAGCTTTCGCCGAATCCAGTTGGTTGAGTTTCGCGTAACCCGCGCTTAGGTTCGTCAGGGCGATTTCTAAGAGTTCGGCATCACCGATCTGCTGGGCAAGGTCTTTGGTGTTTCTATAATACCCGATGGCCCTGTTGTAGTCTTTTTGTTCGAAGTAGAAGACACCGATGTTGTTGTCGATGCGGGCCATGCCATCCCGGTCGCCGTTCTCCTGTGCCACCCGGTACCCAGCCAAGTGCGACTCAAGCGCCTTGGCGTAGCTCCCGACGGAGCGATAGACCGCACCGAGCCGATTGAGATTTCGGGCGATACCGTAGGGATAGTTTGCCCGCTCGGCTACGCTCAGTCCTTCGCGCGCGTATTTAATCGCTTCCACCGGCTCAGAGTACATCAGCGTTCGGCTCACTTGCTCTAGTACCATCGCCCGCGTAGTGTCGGGCAGTTTTTGGGTGAGTAAGGTTTTCAGGCTATCGGTCCGGGCCGACTGGGCGTAAGCCAAACCACCGGCTCTTGGAAAAAAAGAGGCGATGGCTGCACCAATCAAGAAGATAGGGAACCGAACTTTCATCAGACTGAGGGAGTACTGTGCTGTAATTTAGCAGTTTTTCCCCAACCTTCGCTCCCAAGGGCCGAAGCGGTACCGAGGAGGCGTTCCTCCGGCCGACCGTCCAAGGCAATGAAAATGCATTTGCTCAACCCAGAATCGAAAATCCATCGCCCCTGGCTTCAGCCTGGGGTCCGGTTATAAAGTCATCGCCGCCAGCAAATCCGCCTGGGTGATGATGTGTACCGTATCGGTTTCGTCGCGCACGAGCAGCGCCTTGTTCTCACGGTCGATGAGCGACGACAGCGTGTCGATCGTGCTATTGAGCGCTACGAATTTGAAGGGCTTGTCCATCACATCGCCCACGCTGAGGGCACGCACTTCGGGTTCCTCGATCAGCCGGTGCAGAATGACTGAATCCGTCAGGCTGCCTACCACCTCGCCTTTGGCGTCGACGACCGGAATCTGCGAAATCCCTTCGTGGTTTAGTACCTTGATGGCCTCCGCTACTTTGGTATCGGCCGCCACGGTGGTGAGGTGGCCCTGGCCGTTTTTACGGTGCACAATGTCGCGCGCGGTGGCGAAATTCCTTTCCAGAAATCCGTGGTCCTTCATCCAGGCGTCGTTGTACACCTTACCCAGGTACCGCGTGCCGTGGTCGGGTAGGATGATGACCATCACATCGTCGTCGGTGAGGTGCGCGCGGGCGTACTCCAGCGCACCGTGAACCGCCGAGCCGCAGCTCCAGCCCACAAACAGGCCCTCCTCACGCGCCAGGCGGCGGGTCATCAGGGCGGCGTCTTTGTCGGTGACCTTCACGAAATGATCGATCATGGAAAAGTCGACGTTCTTGGGCAGGATGTCCTCGCCGATGCCTTCGGTAAGGTAGGGAAAAACCTCTTTTTCATCGAACTCGCCCGTTTCCTTGTACTTTTTGAATACCGAACCATACGTGTCGATGCCGACCGTCACGACGCCGGGCTTCTGCTCTTTTAGGTACTTGCTCGTGCCACTGGCCGTGCCGCCCGTGCCCACGCCGACGCCAAAATGCGTGATGCGGCCGTCGGTCTGTTGCCAGATTTCGGGCCCGGTGGTTTCGTAGTGCGCCAGGGCGTTGGAAGGGTTGTCGTATTGGTTGGGGTAGAAAGAATTGGGAATGTCGCGGTTGAGCCGCTGTGCCACCGAGTAGTAGCTGCGCGGGTCGTCGGGCGCGACGTTGGTCGGGCACACGACTACCTCGGCGCCTACGGCCCGCAGAATGTCGATTTTCTCCTGCGACTGCTTGTCGGCCATCGTGAAAATGCACTTGTAGCCCTTCGCGATACCCGTCAACGCCAGGCCCATGCCCGTGTTGCCGCTGGTACCCTCGATGATCGTGCCGCCGGGCTTCAATTGTCCGCTTCGCTCGGCGTCGGCCACCATGCGCACCGCCATGCGGTCCTTGACCGAATTGCCGGGGTTGAAGTACTCGACCTTGACGAGGATGGTACCCTTGATGCCTTTGTTGACGCGGTGCAGCTTGACCAGCGGCGTGTTGCCGATGGTATCTATAATGGATTCGTAGTATTGCATGATTTTCGGGATGAATTTCTTTTTTGGTAAAATTAACCATTTTCTGAGGAATGAACCGAGCGCAGGTTTGGCAGAAAGCCGTGGTCAAATCGACTTGGAACAGTTTTTGTGTTTTCGGTAGCCTCCCGGTTTCAGTGTTTCAGTACTATACGTTAAACCCCGTCCGGTCGTTGGTGTCAGATCACCGTCGCGTTCAACACGGGGCGATCTATTACTTCTAAAACGAGGAAATTCTCAAAAAAACCTGGCTATGAAAAATACTAAAAACATACTCCTGATCGGTGCGGCACTTGTGCTGAGCGGCGGTTTTACTTTCGCCCAAAAGCCGGTGAAGGCGAACCCTAAGAGCGATGTATCCATTTATACCCCCGGTCCCGATGATATCGGAACCGTAACGGTCGACTCCAACTTAGCTGAGGTAGTTGTAAAGCGTAACGCCAAGCTCGCCAACGCAAAGCAGGCGGCCACTTCGGCCGATGAGGCCGCCATGACGGTCGACTCGGTGTTCGCGATGTACTACGACGCCACGGGCGGAAAAGCTCTGTGGAACGGCCTGACCAACTACACGGTCAAGCGCTCCTACAATTCCAGCGCGGCGGCGGCTTACGATGCCGACATCTACGTGTCGATGGCCGATAACGCGATGAGCAAGTCCAAAACCATCATGAAGCGCAGCTTCATCTACGGCATCAAAGGCAACGAAGGTTGGTTGAAGATCCCAATCGGTGGGAGCGACAAAGCAACCAAATACCAGGTGAAAGACCTGAGCCAGAACGAGCAGGACAACATGAAGTTGGAAATGTATGATCTGCTGGTACCATTCATTAATTATAAGGAGCGCGGCCTGGTCGCCACGCTCGTCGGTACGGAGTCGATGAACGGTACGACCGTCAATCAAGTGGAATTGCAGGGCAAAGGCGTGAAATACAATCTTTTCTTCGATGCCAAGTCGGGTCTGTTGTTGCGCGAGAAACTGACTGCGGGCAGCGACGTCACTACTACCGACTATAGTAAGTACACCAAGTCGAAGTACGGGATCATGTACCCGGCTGCGGTGGTCGAAACCAATGGCAAAGACCAATCCAAGGTCACGATCACTTCGCAACTGGCGTTCAACGAGACCATCAGTCCAGAGACTTTCCAGCGCTAACCACGCACCGAAGATCACCAACAGCAGTGGGTGGTCGATGAAGGAATCCCGCCGATTCTTTCACCGATCGCCCACTGTTTTGTAATTTAGCCGATTGGTTATTTTCTACTATCAAACCAACACACGACAATAAGATAAAGCACTGGTTGACAGCCCTAATCGTCGACCATTCATTATCGGGTGCTCATCGAATACACTATGAGGAAAGTAATAACCGCTTTGGCTATCATCTTTCTGGTAATCTTTTTACTGGTTGGAATTTTGTTCTGGACGCTCAAGACCGACGCCGGGCAAAACTTCCTGACCCGACAGGCCACGACCTTCCTGCGCCGAAAACTCAAGACCCGAGTCGACATCCGGGCCATCAGGTTCGACATCCCCGATTGGGTGGCGATTGAAGGAGTCTATATTGAAGATCTGACGGGCGACACGCTGGTGGCCGGCGAGCGCCTGTTTGTCGATATGGACATGTGGAGCCTGATGCAGGGGAATGTGGGCATCAATAAAATGGAGCTCGAAGGCATCCGGCTGAAAGTGAACCGCACGCTGCCCGATACGGTATTTAACTTCCAGTTCATATCCGACGCCTTCGCCAGCGCTGAGCCCAGCCCGGTAGACACCACGGCGTCGACCATGCAGATGCGGCTCGACGAGTTTGCGCTCAAACGCGTACACCTGACCTATAAGGACGCCGTCATCGGCACTGACGCCGACGCCAACGTCAGCAATGCCCGCATCCTTTTTTCGAAGTTCAATCCTTCGAATTTACAGTACCATCCCACCAATATTTTACTCACAGGTACCCGTGCCGACTTGCGTATGTACCAGCCGCTGGTCGAGACGATTGTCAATCCCGAAGGTCCCGAAAATCCTGCCACGCCCAACCCCTCCGACACGCTCGACGTACAGCTCGGCGATGTGAACGTGCAGAATCTGATCTTCAATTTCAGCGATGAGATGTCGGGCCTGAAAAGCGGGGTGAAACTGGGCAAGCTGGCGGGCCGCATTGACAAAACCTACCTCGAAAGCCAGAAGGTATCGATCGCAAATCTATCGCTCGAAAATACCACCGCTTCGGTAGAACAGGCCAAGATGGCTCCGGCTCCCAAGCCCGTTACGCCCGCCCAACCCGCATCCGCCGAAGCCACGCCCGGCTGGACGATCACGGCCGGTAGCATCAAGCTGACTAAGAATAACCTCCAATACGACGACTATAACGCTCCCAAGCAACCGAAGGGCGTGGATTTTTCGCATCTGGGGATAAGCAACTTTACCGCCGACCTCAACGATTTCACGTTCAGCGATACCGACATTTCGGGTAATCTTGAACGCGCGGCTTTCCAGGAAAAAAGCGGCTTCGTGGTACAGCAAGCCCAAGCCGACTTCGCTTACGCGGCCAAGCAGACCTACCTCCGCAATTTTGTATTAAAGACCCCCAATACGCTGCTGCGTGATGAGTTGGTTCTGAAGTACAAGAATCAGGAAGAACTGACCGAGAACATTGGCGACGTGAACGTTAGGATGCAATTGAAAAACAGCCAGCTGGCCTACCGCGATGTGCTGCTTTTAGTACCGGATCTGAAAGATACCCCGCCCTTTGCCAAAGACCCCAACGGCCTGCTGAAAGGGGACGCGCTCATCACGGGTACGGTCAATAATCTGCTGATTTCGAAGGCGAATTTCAGTACCCTGGATGGTACCGTGCTGAGCATGAGTGGCCGGATTCGTGGCTTGCCTGACGCCGATAAATTTGTGGCCGACGTCACGCTGGATCAGTTTGCCACGACCCGGCAAGATTTGATGAAAATCCTGCCCGACAGTACCCTGCCTTCTTCCATTGAACTGCCCGAAGATTTTGCCATCAGTGGTACCATCAAAGGCGGCATGGAGGATCTCACGCTCGATACTAAGATCGTGACTTCGCTGGGCAATGGTAGTTTTGCCGGTAACGTCAAGAACGCTACGGATTCGGTCAATACCACTTACAATGGTCGGTTAAGTTTTCAGGAGTTCGACATGGGAACCTTTCTGAAACAGCCTCCCGAAGAATTGGGAAAACTCACGCTGAGCGCCGACGTCGACGGACGCGGCTTCTCGCCCAAAACCATGCAGACGCGGATCAACGGTACCGTCGAAAGCGCTTCGGTCAAGGGCTATACCTACAACAACCTCAACCTGAACGGTAACATCAATAACGGACTGGCTGACTTTACGGCAGGTATCCAGGACCAGAATGTCAATCTGAACCTGACGGCCAAGGCCGATCTCAACTCCGAATATCCGACCGTCGAGGCCCGCGCCGAAATCGGCCAACTCGATCTGAAGGCCCTCAATCTATACGACGAGAATCTGACTGTGAAGGGCAATATCCAGGCGAATTTATCCTCTACCGATCCAGCCAACCCGCTGGGTACCGTAGATATTCAGAATCTGGTATTGACCAGGGACGGCCAGCCCGTGCGGGTCGACAGCATCGGCATGGCGCTCACCTCGACCGACGGAATTAAGGAAGCCAAAATCGACGCTCCCTTTTTGAAAGCCGATTTGGTAGGTACCTTCGACTACGCCCGCCTGGCCGATGTGATCCTGACTGAAATCAACAAGTACTTCACGGTACCCGGTGTGACTTACCAACCCATCGAGGGCCCGTACGATATGCGCGTTACGGCGAGTGTCGCTAAACACCCTTTGATTCAGATGTTCGTGCCGGGCCTGGAAGAAATGGAGCCCGTGAAGTTCGCGGCCCGACTGGATAGTCGGCTCGATACGACGATGATCGCCAGTCTCAGCGTACCGCTGCTGGTGTACGACACGATCCGCACCGAGCAGGCTACCTTCAACATCATGGGGCTGAACAACACCGCTACTTACGCGGGTGGCGTGCAGAAAATCGAGACGGAAAGCTTTCGGGTGCAAAAGGCCACCCTGACCGGTACCGTAGCCGACAACAACGCGCTCATCAATCTGATGGTCCGCGATTCGGTAGACAAGATGCGCCATACCATCCTCGCCGGACTACGCAACACGGGCCCCGCCTACCGCTTTTACCTGCATGACAGGCTGCTGCTCGATTACAAGAATTGGAATACCGATTCGACGGGTTACGTGCAGTACGACAGTACCGGACGGTTATTGGTAAAAGACTTTGGCATGAATCGCCGGGGCCAGAGCCTGGCGATCAATTCCACGACCGACGAACCCAACGGTCCCCTCAGCATCAAGCTCGACAGCCTGGGCATCGGGCATTTCATCGCGCTGGCGACGCAAGACTCGACGCTGGCCGATGGCAAGCTGAATGGCGACATTATTCTTCGAGATTATATGGAAACGCCCGTGTTTACCGGGGACCTGTCGGTCAATAACCTCACGGTCACTAGCATCCCGGTGGGCGATATGAAAATCCACGCCACCAACGAGACCGCCGACCGCATCACGATGGATATCCGGCTGCAGGACGAGCGCAACGACGCCACCATAAAAGGCGACTACATTACGAAGGGCGACAATGCGCTCGACTTCGACCTGGACTTGCAAAGGCTGAGCGCCAAGACGATCGAGGCGTTTAGTTTCGGCGAATTGGAAGATGCCCGCGGGGGCTTGTCGGGGCAGCTAGCCATTCGAGGAAATGTAGATAGCCCCAAACTCAACGGCGAGATGAAGTTCGACAGCATGTCGTTCGAGGTGAAGCAGTTGGGCGCGCGCTACCGGATTATCAACCAAAAAATCGCTTTTAAGGGTCAGGATATTCGGTTCAATAACTTTACGCTGCAAGATACCCTCAGCCAAAGTCTGGTGGTCGAGGGCAACGTGTCCATCGCCACAATTCCTGATGTGGGCTATGATCTTAAAATCAAGGCCGACGAGTTCACCGTTTTGAATTCGACCCGGAAGGACAACGATTTCTTCTACGGGAAAGGCGTCATCGACATGGCGCTCAATGTAAAGGGCAAAGGCGTGGAGTCGGTCGTGGATGGTACGATCAAAGTAAAAAGCGGCAGCGACATTACCGTGATCTTGCCCAATGACGCCGCCGGGGCCGAATCGGCCGAAGGAATCGTGAAAGTTCGTGGACTTCAGCGATTCGACCGCGACCGCACAGGTCGATACGGTCAAGGTCAATACCAACGTCATGGTCGACTTCGCCTCCGAGTTGTCGCTCAACATCGAGGCCGATGACAAATCTCAGTTCACGATCGTAATCGACGAATTGAATGGTGACAACATCAAGGTGAAAGGCAACGCGCAGCTCAACACCGGTATCGCGCCCAACGGACAGTTGTACCTGTTGGGGCTTTACGAGCTGACCGAGGGTTCGTACGACCTCACCTTCGAAGTACTTAAAAAACAATTCACCATTCAGAAGGGAAGTACCATGCTCTGGACCGGTGACCCGATGGCCGCCCAGGTGGACCTCACGGCGATCTATACCGTCAAGGCCGACATCGCCGCCCTGGGTGCTACCCAGAAAGACTACGGAAAAATACCGCTCGACGTGCAGCTGAAAATCGACGGTAGCCTGACTAGCCCCGTCATTACGTTCGACATCGTGGCGTCCAGCACGCTCAATAGCGACGACGCCAAAGCCATCGAGCAGAGCAGTGGTTTGTCGACGCTGCGTAACAATCCGGCCGAACTCAACAAGCAGGTATTCGCGCTGCTGGTACTCAACAAATTCCTGACTGACCAACCGACCAGTAGCTCGTCGTCGGGGATCAACGCCGAGGGCATCGCGCGCCAGAGCGTGAGCCAACTCCTGACCGATCAGCTCAACTTATTGGCATCCAATCTGGTGAAAGGCGTGGATCTCAACTTCAACCTGAACTCGCAATCCGAAGCCGGCGCTGCCCGTACCGACCTTAACGTAGGGTTGAGCAAGGCTTTCCTGAACGATCGCCTAACGGTATCCGTAGGGCGTAACTTCGAGCTCGAAAACACGGGCGCGACCAGCGGTGGGGCGTCCAACCAGATATTCGATAATTTAGCGCTCAACTACGCTCTTACCAAAGACGGCAAGTACCTCATCCGTGCATTTCGCAAAAACCAGTATCAGGCCGTTTTGCAGGGCTTCATCATCGAAACCGGCGTCAGTTTCATCGTGACGCTCGAATACGATAAAGTCCGGGAGCTATTTCAGAAAAATAATAACAACGATGAAGGAGCGCCGCTGGTAGAGGGAAGGTGAGTTAGATATGAATTATGAGATATGAGACATGAGATCTTGTGCACGGAACTTAAGTCGCTAACAACCTAATAACGCCACGAGGTGCCCCGCTAAGAATCTAACAAACCAAATACCTACTAGCCTAGTTTTGAGAAGACGATTAATACATTGTATAGCATTCATTTTTCTGGGGCTCGCGGCGGGCGGGTGTTCGGTGTCGAAATACGTACCGGCGGGTGAGAGCTTGTACGTGGGGGCGAGCGTGAAGGTAGTACCCGACTCGGCGGCCCGGAAAGATGTGAAGGGACTGGAAGGACAGCTGGAAGGTATGCTACGGCCCGATCCCAACTCCACGATTTTCGGCTTCCCGATGAAAGTATGGTTTTACTACGTAATTGGTACCCCGCGCAAAGAAAAAGGCTTTCGCAACTGGTTTCGCAAGAAACTTGGGGAGCCGCCCGTGTACGCCAGCCAGCGGGTAGTGCAGGCCAACGCCGAGATTTTGACCAGCTACCTGGACAATCAGGGGTACTTTCGGTCCAACGCTACGGGCGTGATCGTCGACAACGAGAAAAAGCGCACGGCTACCGCTCAGTACACCGCGGCGGTGAAGCCACGCTACTACATCGACAGCGTGAAGTTCGTCGCCAAAGACACGACCAAGCAGTTCGATAAGGATTTTCTGTTGACCAAGGACGCCAACCGCGGCAGTCTGCTCCGCATCGGTGACCCTTACCGCCTGGATGTGATCGAAGGCGAACGCCAGCGCATCGACCGACTCTTGAAGCAGAAGGGGTACTACTACTTCAACCCAGAGTACCTGATCGCAGCCGTGGATACGACCGAGGGTACCCACAAAGTCAACATCTATCTACAGGTTAAGCCCACTACTTCGCAACTGGCGCTGAAACAGTATTATATCGGCGATATCTTCGTCTACGCCGACTACAACTCCCTTTCGCCCGACACCAGCGATACCCAAATCCAGCGGGAGCGCGGCCTCAACATCGTCGACCCCCAAAACCGCTATAAGGCCCGCATCTTCGACGATGCCATCGGCTTCACCAAGGGTAGCCGCTACAACAGCAAACTGCACGATGTTTCGCTGTCGCGGCTCATCAACCTGAACAATTTCAAGTTCGTCAAGAATCGCTTCGAACTCGTACCTCGCTCCGACTCCGCGCTGCTGAACGCCTACTACTACCTGACGCCTTCCAAGGCCAAATCACTACGGACCGAGCTGAGCGGCCTCACCAAATCCAATAACCTAGCTGGTACTCAGGTGGACGTTTCCTGGACCAACCGCAATGCGTTTCGCGGCGCAGAGCAGTTGCGGCTAAGTTCCAACGTCGGCATTGACTGGCAAATCGGGGGGGTACCTCAAGGGCAAACTAACAACGATGTTAACAACTTCTTGCGCTTCAACGTTCAGGGCGAGCTATCTTTTCCGCGCTTTATCATCCCGTTTTATCACGTCAATCCCGGCCACGAATCAGGCCCTGCCCAGGACGCTGTTTACGGTTGGTTACGAAACCTTGACGCAGGGCGGACTGTACACACAGACATCGTTACGGGCGCAGGCGGGCTACTCGTGGCGACGAAACAATGAAGTAGAACACACATTGACGCCGTTGGGGATAAATTTTATTCAACCGAGAAACGTCAGCGAAGCGTTTGTTGACTCCATTTTTGCCCCTGGAATCAAACCCAGCGATAGTTATAGGTTCATTAATCAAGTATTGGCAGATAAACTCATTTTAGAGAACCAGTATACGATTACCTATAAACCAACGCCTGGTCCCTTTGCGCGTGACCAGTTCTTTCTGAGTGGTGGGATCAACTCTAGCGGGAAACTTTAGCCAACTTATTAGATAAAACAGTCGGAAGAAACGACGGCAATTCTTTCGATACTTTTTCGAGCAATTTGCACGCTTTGATGGTGAGGTCCGCTATTATCGCGATCTCTCTCCCTCATTACGCTTGGCTAATCGTTTCATTAGTGGATTGGGAATTCCTTATGGGAACTCAAAGACCTTACCGCAATTCAAACAGTACTTTGCCGGAGGTACGGCAGGAATTCGAGCGTTTAGAGCGCGTACCCTGGGTCCAGGAATTCAGACTTCCTCAACGTTCTGTCTTCGGCAATAGCGCTTTCGGAGATATTCGCCTAGAACTGAATTCCGAATTGAGAATCAAATTTAGCGACCGTATTCAATGGCGCTGTCTTTGTCGATGCCGGTAACATCTGGACCTACAACAATGTTGAAGAATATCGAAGGAGGCCAATTCACTAAGGATTTTTACAAGCAAATCGCCATCGGCGGCGGATTGGGGTTGCGCCTGGACTTCTCTTTTCTGGTCTTCCGGCTCGATCTCGCCACGCCTTTCCGTAAGCCCTGGTACACGGCGCTTCCGACGCCGCGCAGCCCGTGGGTGTTCGATGAGGTTAACTTCCGCAGCAAGTCCTGGCGACAGGAGAATCTGGTGTTAAATATCGCGGTGGCGTATCCGTTCTGATTGGCGGATAAAACTTATTTTTCAGCGGCAATCTCCGCTCTTACTTTTTCTACAAAATCAGCCGAAACGCCCGCCACGTCGGCGATTTGCTCGGTGGTCATCGATGTCATGACGATTAGGTTGCGAACGATTGCCTGTTTTGCTTTGGCCTCGCCTTTCGCTTCGCCCTTCGCTTCACCTCTCGCCTCTCCCTTTGCCTCTCCCCTTTCAGCACCTATTTTGTATAAAGGGTCTCTTTCAACGCTCACGTATTTCAATAGGCTTTCCATAGTGATTTCATTTAAATTGTTTTCTAAACTACGCAGTTGTGCCAAAATTCGCAACTGTTGATAGTACCTCCTCAACGCAAACTCTCCTTCGGCGGTTTCCTGGATACGCCTGACAATCTGGAAAATAGCGTTCTCGGAACTCTCTTGTCTAAAATCAGCTAAGATTGCCAACACAATTTCTTCGGGGCGTTCCGACCTCAGGAACATCTGATAATCCAACTCTGCAAAGACAACCAGGGGAAAATCAAACTGCATTCGCTCTCTAATAAGACTGGTCGGCATTTTGGGATTACCCGCTCCGATAAATATTACGAACTGCCTGACGGGCAAGTTTATACTTCCGTTCAAGCATAATGTAGTACTCCGCCATCCGGTAGACCATCTCGGCCTCATCAGACACTTGAAATTCTATCTGGAGAATAAACGTCTCTCCCCGCTCGTCCGTAATTTTCTTCAATACATCGGGCTTGCGCTCTTTGGTATGTTGCAGGTCGTCGGGTAGTTCTTCCGATTCGACGGCTGTAATTCCCAGTACTTTACGAATCAAAGCCGGAATGACGGCTTCGATATTCTCCCGTAGTATCTTGTCGTATTGACTGCTTTGTCGTTTCTTCATGACTTAAAACTACGTAAAACCTGTCCCTTCACTTTACGCCGGTTCTCCGTGCTTCTCGGCTACTTTATGCCTCAGTTCCTCCTTTCCTGACACAACTCCACCAACACCCCATTCGTCCCCTTCGGATGCAGGAAACAGACTAGTTTGTTGTCGGCGCCGGGCTTGGGTACTTCGTTGAGCAGGGTAAACCCCTCGGCTTGCAGCCGCTGCATTTCGGCGACGATGTCGTCTACTTCGAACGCGATGTGGTGAATGCCTTCTCCCTTTTTTTCCAGGAAGCGAGCAATCGGACTATCGGGCCGGGTAGCTTCCAGGAGCTCGATTTTACTTTGGTTAATTTTGAAAAACGAAGTTCTCACGCTCTCGGTGACCACTTCTTCGTGCTTATAGGGCAGCGCATTGAAGAGCTTCGCAAAAAGCGCATCCGAAGCAGCCAGGTCCTTGACCGCAATACCGATATGTTCGAGGTTGGTGAGCATGAGTTTACCTTCTATTATCCTGCCCCCCTACCATGCTCAAATAACTGTCGAAGCGGCTCATAGCGATGTCACCGGCCTCGACGGCGGCCTTGACGGCGCAGCCGGGTTCGTTGATGTGCAGGCAGTTGTCGAAGCGGCATTGGTTCAGTAGTTCGCGCATTTCGGGAAAGTAATGGCTGATTTCGGCGGGTTCGGTGTTGGCAAGGCCCAGCTCCTTGATGCCCGGTGAATCCACGATGTAGGTATCGGGTGCCAGCTCGAACATCTCGGCGAAGGTCGTGGTGTGGACCCCTTTGTTGGCAAAAGTCGATACCTCCTTGGTCCGCAGATCGAGCTCGGGCGTGATGGCGTTGATGAGCGACGACTTCCCTACGCCCGAATGGCCGGATAGTACCGAGATTTTATTGGTCAATAGGTCACGCACTTCGGTTAGTGACTCCCCGCCTTCGTTCCCGATGGCAGTGGTAGCCAGGCAGCGGTACCCCAGGCTTTCGTAGAGGGCCATCAGCTCGGCCTGAAAGGCCAGCATTGGTTCATCCAGCAGATCCTGCTTATTGAAAAGAATCACCGCCGGAATGCGGAACGACTCCGCCGAGACCAGGAAACGGTCGATGAATCCCAGCGAGGTACGTGGAAAGTAGAGCGTCGCCACCAGAATGGCCTGATCGACATTGGCCGCCAGCATGTGCGCGTGGGCCGTTTTGTGCACCGACTGCCGGATGAGGTAGTTGTCGCGGGGCTTGATGTCGAGGATCACGCCGGTGTTCTCCACGGTGTCTTCGATCTCGAAGTCCACGCGGTCGCCCACGGCGATGGGGTTCGTAACCTTGAAGCCCGCCAGCTTGAATTTCCCTTTCAAACGACACTGCCACAGGTGGCCGTCGATATCGCGCACGTCGTACCACGAGCCCGTGGAACGCACTACCAATCCCTTTTTCAATAGTATAGCTGGTTGATTCTTTTGCTCCGGCAGCACGAAGATAACACAAGTTTGGAAGAGGAGTAAAGTAAAACCGACCTGCGTTTCACTTTGTCAGATACCCTTTCACTCCCCCTTACACCTACTCCATGTCTTCGCTTACCGAGGAAAACAGTTCCGTCATCGATATTCGCAGGAACCGCCTGCGCAGTAGTCTCATTCTGGAACTGTACCAGTCGGGGCATACGTCCATCAACCGGATGGCCCGCCTATTCCATGCGAGCATTCCGCTGGCGACGACGATCGTCAATGATCTCATGAAAGAAGGCTGGATTCACGAAACGGGTACCGAGCCCGTGCGGGCCGGTCGTCCGCCGGTGCTCTATGGGCTCAACGCCCGCAAGTACCTCACGCTGGTGCTCGATATCAACCGCCACGACACGCACATGATGGTGTTCGACCTATCCAACGAATTGATCGCCGAGCAGCAAATCGATCTCAAACTGGAAGACTCTCCGGCGTTCATGGATCAGTTGCTAGCAGCGGCCAGGGGTTTTGTGGACCGAACCAACCTGAAACCGGATGCTTTTTGGGGAGTAGGGGTGTCGATGCCGGGGCTGATCAACGTGGCGCGCGGCATCAACCAAACCTACCCGCACCTCACGGAGCCCGGACTGTCGCTCAGCGACAAGCTGGAAGCGTACTTCGGCTTGCCGGTGGTACTCGTCAACGACACCCACGCCACGACGATCGGCGAGCATCGCTTTGGGCTGGCCAAAGACAAGAAGCACGTCCTGACGGTCAACCTCGACTGGGGCGTAGGGCTGGGCATTCTGCTCAATAGCGAAGTGTTCAACGGCGCCACGGGCTTTGCAGGTGAGCTGGGACATATCCAGGTGCAGCCCGATGGGCTACTTTGCCATTGCGGCAAAATCGGGTGCCTCGACACGCTCGTTTCCGGCTTCGCGCTCATTCGACAGGCACAGGCGGGCATCGACTCGGGACGCGCGACGAAGCTACCCAAAGACGCAGTGCTGCATACGCACCACATCATCGAGGCCGCGCGCACAGGCGACGAGCTGAGTATCGACGTACTTCGCAATCTGGGCCGCAATCTGGGCAAGGGACTGGCGACGGCCGTGCATCTCTTCAACCCCGAAGTCGTGATCGTGACCGGCGTACTGGCCGAGGCAGGCCAGTACATTGCCGACCCCATCGAGCAAGCCATCAACAAGTACTGTCTGGTTGATTTCAGGGAGTCTCTATCCATCAAAATCTCACAGTTGGGTAACAAAGCGCGGCGGTGGGGAATCCAGGCCCACCTGATCGACTACCTGGTAGCCGGAGAATTCAGCTGATTTTTGGAGTCATGAGCCGCTCCACGATCCGCATCACTACGGCGGTAGCGCCCGCTTGCCGCTCTACGTAAGCCCTAGCCTGGTTGCCACGCTCGACTCGCCGCGCAGAATCGTCTATGAGTTCCGTCAGTACCTGGCGCAGCGTAGCGGTATCCTCTACCGCCGTAGCGCTGCCGATCTCGATCAAATCCCGCGCTTCCTGAAATTTCTCGTAGTTTTTGTTCCCGAACATGATCGGCAAACCGAAAGTGGCCGCTTCCAGAATATTGTGCAGCCCCTGCCCGAAGGCGCCCCCGATGTAGGCCGCCGTCCCGTAGCGGTAAAGCGACGAGAGCATCCCGATGTTGTCGATGAGCAGGTAGCGCGGCGGGTGGTGGGCATCCAGTACAAACCCGCTGGCCCGGTAGGCCGAGTACCGTAGGGTAGGAGCGGCGAGCGATTGCTCCCATTGCCGCAGATCAGCCTCCCTGATCTCGTGCGGGGCAATGACCGCCAGCGTGTCCAGGCTGTTGAGGGCCGGGGCGAGTACGGTACGGTCGGCCTCCCACACTGAGCCCGCTACGAGGCAGGGACGTTTTGCCACAAAGGCCGCGATTTCGGGCAGGTCGCGCGTGGCTGCCGCAATCTGTCGCACCCGGTCGAAGCGGGTGTCGCCCGCCACACTTACCCGATCGACGCCAATGCTATCCAGTAATGCTGCCGACGCCGCATTCTGCACCAAAATATGGTCAAAGTGGTGCAACAACCTGCGGTAGAATTTCCCGTAGGATTGGAAGAAGAGCTGCCCGGGCCGAAATATGGCCGAGAACGAGATGATGACCGTCCCGTGTTGCCGCAGCACGCGCAGGTAATTCCCCCAAAACTCATACTTGATAAAGAACGCCAACTCGGGTCGTAGCAGCGCCACCAACCGTCGCGCGTTGCCGGACGTGTCGGGAGGAAGGTAGGTAATAAAATCGGCGACGGCATAGTTTTTTTTTACTTCATATCCCGAGGGCGAAAAGAACGTAAGGAAGATGAAATGCCGGGGATAGCGGGTGCGAAAAGCCTCGATCACCGGCCTTCCCTGCTCAAATTCGCCCAGAGAAGCGGCGTGAAACCAGGCCACGGGCTGCTCGCCGATGCGAAGTGGGAGTTCCCGTTCCAACCGATTGAGCAGACCGCTGCGTCCTGCTACCCATTGGCGGGCTTTGGGATGAAAAAGCGCCACCGCCCGCATGAGCAGCGTGTAGCTGCTTATCGATGTATTATAGAGGAAATCGTACAAATGTAAGAGAATTAGTTTGTGCAAAACTAGCTAAAATCAAAGCCGAAGGCTTTAACGCAATCAATCACTCACCAAAACCAAACACTAACTATGAAAGCGCAACCAAACGAAGAAGGCGGGTACGAAACCATGACCGAGGCCATCGAGGGCTTAAAGGAAAAGGGATTCACTTACGATTTCAATATGTTGTCCAATGGCCTGGAAGGCAAAGTGGATGGCGAAAACATCATTCTGTCACCCAGTCAGTTCGATATTGCCGAAGTGCACCGCTTCGAAGGTATGAGCAATCCTTCGGATAACTCGGTGCTCTACGCAATCGAATCGGAAGGGGGGCTGAAGGGAACTTTAGTAAGTGCTTACGGCGTATATGCCGATGCGATGTCGAGCGAAATGATTGAAAAACTCGACACCCGTCATATAAAACATTGATCAAATAAGCACAATACAGGCATGAATTGGAATAAACTCACTCAGGAAGCACAGCTCGAAGACATTATCTCGGAATCGCAGGAACGTCCGGTACTGATTTTCAAACACAGTACCAGTTGCTCCATTAGTTCGATGGCACTTTCGCGGATGGAGCGCAAGTGGAAGGATGACGAAGTAGGCGATCCAAAACCCTACTACCTCGATCTGCTGGCCAACCGTGGTTTGTCCGGTGAAGTAGCTTCCCGCTTCGGGGTGCCCCACCAGTCTCCGCAGGTACTGTTGATCTCCAAGGGTGAAAGTGTATACGATAGCTCACACTATGAGATTAGCTTCGATGCGCTGGCCGAACACCTTAGTACTATCAGCGTGTAACATTCCCAAGCGAGCAGAAGGACATCGAAGCGGAACGAGGCGGCATGAGTAATCACGTCGCCTCGTTCCGCTTTGCGTATTTTCAGGCTACCTTCCAGGAAAATTCCACCGCTTGTACTACATCCGGGTGGAGGCTCAGCGCGACGGGGCAGGTACGGGCGGATCGCTCCAACTTGGCTTGTACCTCAGTACCAAGTGGCGCTTTTGAAAGCATCGCCATTGTCAGTTCGACGCGGGCAATGCGACGGGGCAGATCGGGCGACATCACTTTAGTAATCTCGATATCGGAGCCCTTCAGGTCGATTTTGTCGCGTCGGGCCACGATACCCATGATCGTCATCATGCAACTACCCAAAGCGGCGGCTACAAGATCGGTAGGCGAAAACGCTTCGCCCTTGCCCTGGTTGTCGGTGGGAGCGTCGGTGATGATTTGGGTACCTGATTGCAGGTGGACAGCCTCGGTGCGAAGCTCGCCCAGATAATCGGTTTTGATGGTCGGCATAGGGATTATGATTTGGAAAAGAACATAAATTTATAAAAATCCGTTAAGGATGTACGTTGAATCAGGGGATTAAAAGGTTTTTTATATTTTTACCCCGCTGAACCCGCTTCCAGAACCCGATAACATGATTTTGAAAACACAACTACTGAGCCTACTGCTGTTGCTCGCGGCCACTACCGGCTGGGCGCAACGGCGCGGCGATCGCGATGCCGACATAGAAACCTACAACTCACTGCTGTCGGTAGGCGCCACGACCAACACCAACTCGGGTATTCTGGGCGGGTTTGTGGTGCGCAGTTCCAAATCACTGCCGGGTACCCTCTTTGGCAAGCAGCAGTTTCGCTACCTGGCGCTTGAACTCGTCAACGTGAAGCACCCCAAGGAACTGGCGGTACCCTACACCGCAACGGGCGCACGCATCATTCCGGGCAAGACCAACTATCTCTTTGTGATTCGTCCCGAGTACGGCCGCGAGATTATGTTTTTCAACCGTCACGCCGACGAGGGCATTTCCATCAGCGGCATCCTGGCGGCTGGGCCGTCGATCGGCATCGAGAAGCCCTACATGGTGCAGGTACAGGAGCGGCCGGGCTTCATCGTTTCGGTACCCTTCGATCCCGCCAATCAGCGCGGCGACGTGGTGGGCGCGGGTGGTTTCTTCCAGGGGTTCGATCGGGCCAAGCTGGTACCCGGCCTTCACCTCAAAGCTGCGCTGAGTTTTGAGCTCAGTGCCTTTCGAGACAACATGACGGGCCTAGAAATCGGCTTCCTCGCCGAAGGGTTTTCGCGTAACATCAATCTGGTGTACGGTGCCGAACAGAAAAGTACTTTCACTTCGGGCTACCTGACGATTTACTTCGGCAATAAAAAATAGCCGCCAGACGCATCCTATTACTTCAATACTATACCTAATCGAAAACAACCGGGCTTTGAGCGCTTTTGTC
Organism: uncultured Cytophagales bacterium; assembly: GCA_963803495.1. GTDB lineage: Bacteria > Bacteroidota > Bacteroidia > Cytophagales > Spirosomataceae > Persicitalea. Next base: position 1,892,292 of record CAWDMP010000002.1, on the reverse strand, counting down.
CGTCGGCCTGCGCAAAGCCGACTGCCGACTGCCGATAGCCGACTGCCATAATGATCGAACTTCCCGTAATTCCTTCCCAACGCAAAAAACGGCCCGACTGGCTGCGCGTCAAATTACCCGCTGGCCCCGATTTCTTACGGGTGCGGCAATTGGTCGATACCTACAAACTCCACACGATTTGCGAGAGCGGCAGCTGCCCCAACATGGGCGAGTGCTGGGGCGCGGGCACAGCCACGTTCATGATTCTGGGCAATGTATGTACCCGGAGTTGCAGTTTTTGCGCCGTAGCTACAGGCCGCCCGCCCGAGTATGATGTCGACGAGCCGCAGCGGGTCGCTGAGGCCATCCGGCTCATGGGCGTCAAGCATGCCGTCATTACCTCCGTCAACCGCGACGAACTGAAAGACCGTGGGGCCGAAATATGGTATCAAACCGTGCGGCAGGTGAAGGAGCAAAGCCCCGCCACTACCATCGAAACGCTCATTCCTGACGTAAAAAATAACTGGGACGCTCTACACCGCATGATCGAAGGCGGACAAGAAGTAGTATCGCACAACGTCGAGACCGTCGAGCGGCTCTACCGCGGGGTGCGGCCGCAGGCCAAGTATGAGCGCAGTCTGGAGCAAATTCGCCGTACCAAGGAAGCCAAGCAGCGCACCAAGTCGGGCATTATGCTGGGCCTGGGTGAAACACAGGACGAGATGTTCAAGGCCATGGACGATCTGGCTGCCAACGGGCTCGACATCCTGACGCTCGGGCAGTACCTGCAGCCTACCAAAATGCACCACGAAGTGATCGAGTGGATCACGCCCGAAATGTTCGACATGTACCGGGAGGAAGGCCTCAGTCGCGGCCTGAAGTACGTAGAATCTGGCCCGCTCGTCCGGTCGAGCTACCACGCCGAGCGCCACGTCAATGTACCCATTTGAAACGCTACGACTACATCATTGCGGGCGGAGGGCTAGCCGGATTGAGCCTGGCCTATTACATGAACCAGTCGGCGCTGCGCGATAAGCAAATCCTGATCATTGACAAAGACAAAAAGGAACAGAACGACCGTACCTGGTGCTTTTGGGAAAGCGAGGCAGTCAGCCCGTTCGACCCCTTTATTTTTAGAAAATGGTCGCAGGTGTACTTCTACGGTGAGGGTTTTGAACAAAAGCTCGACCTCGGCGACTACGCCTACAAGTGGATTAGGGGCATCGACTTTTATACTTTTGTCAAAGCCGATCTGGCCCAAAACCCTAACATTACTTTCCTGAACACCACCATCGAACGGATGGACAGCGCGGCCGACGGCGGCCTGGTCGTCACTGCAGACGGGATGTTCGCGGCCGACTACGTCTTCGACAGCGTCACGCCGCTACGGCTCGACAACCCCAAGCGCGAGAACATGCTCCAGCACTTCAAGGGCTGGGAAATCAGCACGCCGCACGCCGCTTTCGACCCCGAAGTACCCGTCATGATGGACTATCGTGTGGAGCAGATCGGACTGGGCGTGCGGTTCAGCTACGTACTACCCGTCGACGCGCGGCGGGCGTTCATAGAATACACCGTTTTCTCCGACAAAATACTTGAGCAAGCCGATTACGACCGTGAATTGAACACCTACATCCGCGGTATTCTGGGCATCCAGAATTTTGAAATCCACCACGAAGAGTTTGGCGTGATTCCGATGACGGACGAGCTGCCCAAGGTCGACCGCGACAGCCGCATCATCAGAATAGGTACTTCGGGCGGCTACGTGAAGGCGTCGTCGGGCTATGCATTCAAGCGCACGCAATGGCTCACGCAGGAATTGGTGCAGCAGTTGCTTGCGTTGGGCAAACCGCTGGTACCCCGGAACTCAGTTCGGGCGTGGTTCAAGCGCCTGCTGGATAGCACCTTACTGAATGTGATGTTGCAGGAGCGCCACTCTGGCAAAGTGATATTCACACGCCTCTACCAAAAAAACGCTACGGCCAGGTTGCTCACGTTCATGGATGGCAAGGCCTCCTTCGCCGACGAGCTACGCATCATGTCGACCGTCCCGCTCTGGGCCTTTACCAAAGGTATGTTCGCTACGCTATTGAAGCGGTTGTAGATTTTTCATAAGAAAAGTACCAGAAGACGAACACATGAGTTGCGTGGCAAATGAGGACAATAATCGAACTGCTGTATAAGTAAATAGGCTGTTTTTCAGAGTATTGCAGTGATCCGGCTGCCGATGGCTAATTGTGAGAGGCTGCATATTTGGTTAATTTCTAAAAATAATTCAATTTTGCAGCGGCATCCAGAAGCTTCTCATCACGCCGAACCAGCGGAAAAGCGCCAACCGGGACGAACACCACGGTGGTAAAAGGACGATGTGGGTCAAAAACCAAAAACAGTTCTCCACTCCCGCCCATTTTCCAGGATTCCAGCGCAAGCTCAACCGACACCGTATGGGTTGGGCTCACGCACTGCCCTGTATCTCATAATTCATAATTCATATCTCATAATTCAAAAAATGCCCTATTTATTCACCTCGGAATCTGTGTCGGAAGGACACCCCGACAAAGTAGCCGATCAGATATCGGACGCCCTTATCGACAACTTCATGGCCTGGGACCCCAGCAGTAAAGTGGCTTGCGAAACCCTTGTCACCACGGGCCAGGTAGTACTGGCGGGCGAAGTCAAGACCAATACCTACCTCGACGTGCAGAAAATCGCGCGGGAAGTGATTCGCAAAATCGGCTACACTAAGAGTGAATACATGTTCGAGGCTAACTCGTGCGGGATCTTGTCGGCCATTCACGACCAAAGCGCTGACATCAATCAGGGCGTCGACCGTGCTACTGAAAGCCAGGATTTTGAGGCTAAGGCCAACGCTCAGGGCGCGGGCGACCAGGGCATGATGTTTGGCTACGCAACCAACGAGACGGATAACTACATGCCACTGGGACTGGACATGGCTCACAGTATCCTGAAAGAACTATCCCATATTCGCAACAACGAACCCGAGTTGATCCCTTATCTGCGGCCCGACGCTAAGGCGCAGGTAACCATCGAGTACAGCGACGACAACGTACCGCAGCGCATCGATACGATTGTGGTCTCGACTCAGCACGACGACTTCGACACGGAAGAGCAAATGCTTGCCAAGATCAAGGAAGACATTACCAAAATCGTCGTGCCGCGTGTGAAAGCGAATTTACCCCAAAACCTGCAGGCGCTTTTCACCGACGATATCACCTACTACATCAACCCCACCGGCAAGTTCGTTATCGGCGGACCGCACGGCGATACTGGCCTGACGGGCCGCAAGATCATCGTGGATACCTACGGCGGCAAAGGTGCGCACGGCGGTGGTGCTTTTTCGGGTAAAGATCCTTCCAAAGTGGACCGCTCGGCGGCTTACGCCACGCGCCACATTGCCAAGAATATGGTGGCAGCGGGCTTGTGCGACGAAGTACTGGTGCAGGTATCGTACGCCATCGGCGTAGCCAAGCCCTGCGGCTTGTTTGTAGATACCAAGGGTACCGCCAAGGTCGACCTGAACGACGGCGCCATTGCCCGCAAAATCGAGCAGATTTTCGACATGCGACCTTATGCCATCGAAGAGCGCCTGAAACTGCGTAATCCGATTTACTCCGAAACCGCCGCATATGGGCACATGGGCCGCGTGAACGAGGTCGTAACGAAATCCTTCAAGGGTACCGACGGCACTGAGAAGCAGATGGAAGTGGAGCTGTTTACGTGGGAGAAGCTGGATTTTGTAGACAAGATCGAAGCAGCGTTTGGGTTGTAGGAAATTTTGATCTGGATTGTCCACGCGGTTTGAACCAAGCAAAAGGCCCCGGCCGCTGGAATAGTCCAGCGGCCGGGGCCTTTTATTACAGAAACTGCACGACACTTTCCAGCCCCATGCCGCGCGAGCCTTTGATCAGGATGTGCGTATCAGTTTGCGGATGATCCATGATCCAGTTGTGAAGCGAGAACTTGTCGGGAATGTAGTAGGCTTTGGGTAGCGCGGGTAGGGCGTGCTGCATGAGCGGCCCGGTCAGGATCACGACCGCAAAGTCCTGCGCGGCGACCAACTCACCGATCGCCAGGTGCTCGGCTTCGGCTTCGGTACCCAGTTCGAGCATATCCCCCAGGATTACCATTTTGCGGGCCGCATCGCTACGCCCGAAATGCTCGATGGCCGCCCGCATGGAACTGGGGTTGGCGTTGTAGGCATCGAGCGTGATCGTGTTGCTGCCTTTTTGCATCACCTGCGAGCGGTTGTTGTCGGGCTGGTAGTCCGACACCGCCAGGTGCGCGTCCTCACCGGGTACCTCGAAGTAGTGACCGATGGCTAGCGCGGCGCAGATGTTATCGAAATTGTGCCGACCCGGCAAATGCGTCACGATCGTCTGCTGCTCCTGATTTTCGTACACCACGAAAGGCGATTCCTCCATCAGGGTCGGGTTTACTTCAGACCTATCGGTACAATAAAAAACGATCTCTCCGAACGAGTGCTTCTTGCTCGCCATCTCCATCAGCGTGTCGTCCTGTGCGTTGACAAACACCGCCCGCTTTTTCTTAGAAAGGTAGGTGTACAACTCTCCCTTGCCCTTCTTGACGCCCGCAATGCCACCAAAGCCTTCGAGGTGCGCCTTACCGATATTGGTGATTAGGCCGTGCGTCGGCTGAGCTATGGTACACAGAAAGGCGATTTCTTCCTGATGATTGGCCCCCATCTCGATCACGGCGATGTTGTGTTCATCACTTTTGGAGGGCGGAATCGCGAGTACCGTAAGCGGTACTCCAATGTGGTTGTTGAGGTTGCCGCGCGTGGCGTAGGTGCGGTACTTCCTGGCCAGTACCGCCGCGATCAGTTCCTTGGTGGTCGTCTTGCCATTGGAGCCCGTCAGGCCAACTACGGGAAAATCCCAGGTACTGCGGTGGTGGCGGGCCAGGTCTTGTAAGGTACCTAGTACATCGTCTACCAAAATCATTTTGTCTTGCCCTACCGCCACGGCAGGGTTGTCCACTACGGCGTAGGCCGCGCCCGATTCCAGTGCTTGCAGGGCGAAGGCATTGGCGTCGAACTTCTCGCCTTTCAAAGCAAAAAACAAACAGCCCGATGTAATCGCGCGCGTGTCGGTGCTCACGACGGAGTTTTTTAGATAAATCTCGTAAAGTTTTTCAAGCGTAATTTCCATGTGGGGCTGGTAGATGGACTATTTGCGTGTTTGATGCGTTGTAATTGTGGTACGGGCCGGTCCGCCGACGCGGTCGAAGCCCGTTCTTCGTTAAACGGGCGAACCCAAAGCGTCGGACCGTCCCGTACCACAAGCGCCCAAATTTACGCAATGAAACCTCAATACTTTCTATACCTCCTCTGCTCGATCCTCACGACTACCTCTGCTCTGGCTCAAAAGGCCTGGTTCGGCTTCGACACCACTACTACCGTCACCCGCAACGGCCAGGTACTGCGCAACCCCTGGGCGGGTGGATTGAACGCCGCGCAAATCTCGACGATGGATCTCGACGGCGATGGTACCGACGACCTCGTGGCTTTCGACCGGAGTAGTCAGCGCGTCACGACCTTCCTGGCCGATGCCGCCGCCAAAATTTACCGCCACGCGCCGAGCTACGAAGCGCGCTTTCCCGACATGGCAAACTGGATGTTACTCGTCGACTACGACCGCGATGGCATCAAAGACCTTTTCACGCACACGCCGCAGGGAATCAAAGTATACAGGAAAACCAAGACCGCTGAGACCTGGACCTGGAAACTCTTCAAACCGCTGCTCAATACGGTAGGTTTTTCGGGCAAGATCAATCTGCTGGTGGTAGCGACGGACATCCCCGCGCTGGTCGATGCCGACGACGATGGCGACCTGGACGTCGTTACGTTCGAGATTCTGGGCAACTATCTGGAAATGCACCAGAATATGAGCATGGAACGCTACGGCGTGCCCGACAGCCTCGAATTTGTGCGCAACGGACAGTGTTGGGGCAACTTCGTAAAAGAGCATTGCAACGATTTCAAGATGGGCTTCGACTGTGGTTCCGTCGAGACCCTGGCGCGAAGTGCGGACGGCGGCGTTCCCAACGCCCGGATCATGCACGCGGGCAACGCCGTGTTGCTGCAAGACCTCAACGGCGATGGCCGCAAAGATTTGCTCTACGGTCACGTGACCTGCGACAACATCGCGCGGCTTGTCAACACAGGTACCAACCGCGTGGGGAACTTCACAAGTTTCGACATTGACTACCCAGCCCAAGACCCGATTCGCTTCGATATATTTCCGGCTGTCTACGCCGAAGATGTCGACTTCGATGGCGTCAAGGATTTGCTGGCTGCGCCCAACGTTTACGCCAATGAGGGCAATTTGATGGACTTCCAGTCGTCGGTGTGGTACTACCACAATGCGGGTACCGAAAACAATCCGCGCTACGAGCAGCGGCAGAAGAATTTCCTGCAAGACCAGATGATCGACATCGGTGAGAGCGCCGCGCCTGCCTTCTTCGACGTGGATGGCGATGGTGACCAGGACATGGTGGTAGGTACGGGCGGCACACGCGGCGAAACGGGCTTCCGGGCTACCCTGCAATTGTTCAGGAACGTGGGCGATGCCCGTACGCCGCGCTACGAATGGACGACCGGCGAGTACATGGCGCTTTCCCAAACCCTTCAACTTACCGGCATCAAGCCCCAGTGGGCCGATTTTAACGGCGATGGCGTGGTGGATCTGGGCTTTGCCGGCACCTCCTTCAAAGGTTTTGAATACCGGTACGTACCCAACCGCGCGTCCCGCAATGCCGCCGTGCAACTGGACATCAAGCAAGCTGTGACGCTTACGCTACCGCCGCAGGTACGGTCGGGCGACGAGCCGTTTTTCTACGATACCGATAACGATGGTGACCTGGATCTGCTGGTAGGTACCTCACAGGGGAATATTCTCTATTTCAAGAATACGGGCACGGCTGCCCAGGCCAACTACCAACTGGTCGACGAAAAGTTGGGCGGCATCGGTGCTAATTTTACGGGCCGTTTTGTCAGCATCGCCGTGGCCGACCTCGACCTCGACGGCCAACCCGACCTACTCACCGCTGATCAGACGGGTACAGTGCGGGTACTTCACCAGGGTACCTTTGGCAACTGGAGCCGCCGCGACAGCATTATTGTTCAAAACGGCTCGGGCATTTCCGCGCCTCGGCTTGGTACGTACCTGCACGCCACCATCACGGACTACAATGCCGACGGCAAACCTGATGTCGCCTTGGGTACCTACGAGGGCGGCGTCCGGTTGCTGACCAACGCACTACCTGCCGTCGTCACGGTCCTGGATCCTGTGCCTGCTGATAAATTTATGGCGTATCCCAATCCTGCGGCGCGTTACGTTCGGGTACGTAGTTTGCAAGCTGCCGTTCTGGACATCATTGCCGTCGATGGGCGCGTCCTGAGAAGCGGCATCGCGCTAGAGCCCGATACCGAGACCACGTTGGATATCGGATCGTGGTCACCGGGGCTGTACCTGTTCCGCGCGCAATACGGCGAGCGGGTGGTGGTGAAGAAGGTAGTAGTGAAGTGATAATGTGTTGTTGTTGTTGTGATGTTGTTGTTGATAATACCAACAATGGATAAGCGGAAGTACTGCCTACACTCAGCTACCTACAGGCTTTAGCGGCAGCGGCTGACTATCTGTGGCAACGGTTTTTTTTTATCCTTTATGTAGAGAGGCTCCGTCGGTGTTTTCAATAATAGCCAAGTGGAAGCAGCTTTTAACCTTGCGTTTCTCCGAAACTCCTGACGCAGTCGAACACCGGGACTTCTACAAACATTACGCTTCTCCGAAGCCTCTCGGTATTCGTTGCCGTCCGTTGTTAGCTACAGAGAAACATGAGAATTGAGAAACAGCCTTTGCGAGTTGCTGATTGGTAGTCTTCTGTCTACCTGCCTACAAAGCTTCGGAGAGGCCTAATATTTTAAAGATCCTATGTCCTATGACCATTCGCGAAGCCCCGGAGGGGCGCAATGTTTTGAGACCCGTTCTCTGAATAATTCATGAAATAGAAAAAAAAAGCCGCTGACGGTACTTCGTCAGCGGCTTTTTAGCGTGAGCCTCCTACAAGACTTGAACTTGCGACCTACGCATTACGAATGCGTCGCTCTACCAACTGAGCTAAGGAGGCGTGTTATTTTGTGATATTACGAATGCGTCGCTCTATCGGATGGGACGGGCCCTCCCGCGCCGAACCGCAACTGAGCTAAGGAGGCGCGATAGGGGGGCAAATATACGAAGCTAATTTTTATTCAGAATAATAACCGGGCAAGAAAATCAGGCGCGCCAGGAGACCAGCACACCGCCGCCAATGATGAGTGCCATGCCGACCAACGTAAGCGTACCCGGAAACGGGTCACCGAGCCACAGACCCAGGATGCCGGAAAAAACGATATTGGTGTACGAGACCGAAGCGACGCGCCCGGCTTTGTCGTAGCGAAAGGCAATGGTGAGCAGGTACTGCCCGACCATCGCGACGATACCCAGCGCCAGGAAGCCCAGCCAATGCACTGCCTTCACGGGCCACACGAAGTGTCCGATCAAAAAACCATAGCCCTCGACCGCGCCGTATTCACCCACCAGCATAGAAACAATGGGAAGCAAAATTCCCGATAGCATGAAGGACAAAATGATGGCCCGCGTGTCATAGAATGCGCTCAATTGCCGAATGGAAAGGTACGCAATGGCGGTAAAAAGCGCGTTGCTCAAGCCGACGGCGTGGTGGCTGACGGGTACCGCAAAATCAGGGCGGAAGACAAGGAGGATACCTACAAATCCTACAAAAATAGCCAGCCACTCGCGCGGGCTAAGCTTTTCACCAACAAAAATCCAGGACAGCAACGCCAGAAAAATAGGGTAGCTGTATTGGTAGGTGGTGGCAGCGCCCAGGCCGAGCGTCTGCACGGCGTAAAAAAAGAGATACAGCGACAAGGTACCGATTACCCCCCGGAAGATGAGCAGCCCCGGACGCCCACCCACCTGTACCAGCGGCCGGTTGAGGATACTGACCAACACGAAAACGACGCCCACCAGGTTCCTGAAAAAAACCAACTCGACGGTATCGAAATCGCGGCTGAGCCATTTGGCCATGGCGCCCACCGTACCAAAACACGCTACCGCGCCCAGCATATAGAAAATGCCCTTGCGAGATACGGGAGGCAATTCGGCGGCGGTAGTGGTGGGGACTGACAAAAAGGGGAATTTGATCTGGAATAAAGAGATGCCAAAGGTACTCATTCAAATTTTCAGTTTTCAATCCTCCATTTTCAACTAAGTTAACTTACCTTTGATGCAATCTACGGTGCCTCATGCTTCTTCGTGGAAGTTTTTAAGGCTTAAAAGGGAATTCCGTTCGATTCGGAAACTGTCCCCGCAACTGTACGTCTCACAAGAGGTTGGTTCAACCCCCTCGCCACTGTACTGTAAGGTACGGGAAGGCTCAGAACCAGCGAGACGAGTCAGGAGACCTGCCGCAGATGATTCGCCGTTTTGGTTTTCGGAGGAAAGACCGCCAGGGCGTTGCCTGGATTAGAGTCGAGGCCATGACTTTACTGATTTTTTTCATGTTTTCGTTAGCGGCGAGACGGGCCAGCGGCCCGTACCACATTTTTCTGTTGGTACTCCTTGCGGGTACTTCCGCTTTGGCGCAAAGCGATACCGTCACGCTGGCTCCGGCGACGGTGATTGGTTACGCGCCGGTGCGCTTCGTGGCCGGACTCAAAGTACAGCGCATCGACTCGGCGACGATGCGGCAGTTTCGCTTTCAGAACATCAGCGACCTCTTGGCTTTCAACACGCCTTTGGCTTTTAAAAACTACGGTCCTGGTCAGTTGAGTACCGTTTCGTTTCGGGGTACCTCGGCCCAGCATGCGGCCGTGCTTTGGAATGGGCTGAATATTAACCAACCTAATCTTGGCCAAACGGACTTTTCCACCCTACCCGTCGCGAGCTTCGACCGCCTGTCGGTGCTATACGGCTCGGCGGCCAGTGCCGTCGGGACCGATGCCGTGGGGGGAAGCCTGCTACTCGAAAGTGGTGTAGCGCGGCGGAACGGGCTGCGCCTCACGCTGGGACGCCAGCAGGGTAGTTTCAACAACCACCAGACTCAGGCCGGGGCGACCTATGGTACCCAGCTGGGCGACAAATTCCGGCTGTCGGGCAAGACGCTGTACTACGATGGCCGCATGAACAACGACTACCCCTACGCCGAGCGGCGCGGCTATTCGGTAGAGAATTCCGGCGCCGACCAGCGTGGACTGGTACAAGATATCACCCTCACCGACCGGCAGCAACGTCAACTCTCGGCGCACCTCTGGCTGACCGACAACGGCAGTACCCTCGCGCCCGAGAACCCGGTTTCGCGCCAACTGACCCGTACGCAATCGGCCCGCGCGATGGTACAGTACCAAACCGCCACCTGGACAGCTCGCACCGCCTTTACCCGCGACCTGATCGACTTCGGAACGGGCGACTACCAGAACCTTGACCAAACTGCCACCGACCGTTTCGTGGCGCATCTTGAAAAAGAAATGAACTGGAATCTGGGGCACAGCGGCGCGACGGTTTCCGTCCGCGTGGGTGGCGAGGCGGCGCACTACCGCACACGGGTCGACGGCTACGCCGATCCCTTCATTACCGAAAATCGAGCTGATCTCTTTGCGCTGAGCCGCTGGCAGTTTGGGCCGCGCTGGCTGGTGTCGGCCAACGTGCGGCAGGCATTCGTCACGCGTTTCGATCCGCCGCTCACGCCTTCGCTAGGTACCGAGTACCGCCTGGTAAACCGACCAGAGTACCTGCTCACGGCCAAGGGCTCCGTTAGCCGTAGCTACCGGGTACCTACGCTCAACGAGCGCTATTGGAAATCGTTGGGTAACCCGGATATTCGTCCTGAAAGTGGTTTTAACAAAGAGGCAGGGCTGGAGGCTAAATGGAATCTTGATGAAGACCAGGACTTCACGGCCTCACTAACTGCCTACCACAACCGCGTCGACGACTGGGCCTACTGGAACCCTGCCCGAGACTACCGCGTCGAGAATCTGCAACTTGTCGTGGCGCGCGGCGTGGAAGTACTTACGCAATGGCGCGCTCGCTCCGCCGCCTGGCACACGGGTGCGACGCTCGGCTACGCCCTCACGCGCTCGTCGCAGGAGCGGGTGTACGATGCCTACGCCGCCGATATTGTAGGCAAGCAGCTAGTGTTTGTGCCGCTGCATCAGGCCACGCTCAACGCCTACGCGCAGCATGGCCGCGTACGATTCACGGCCCAGGCGCGCGGCGTCACGCGGCGCTTTACTACTTTTGACAATACAAAAGACCAACCGGGCTACGTGCTGGCGAATGTACTGGTCGAAACTACCTGGCAGCGGGGCCGATGGGAGGCGCAGCTGCAGGCTCAGGCCAATAATGTTTTCAATACGTTTTACCTAACTACCAAGGGCGGAGCGATGCCCGGTCGAAATTTCTCACTCCAACTTTTATTTACTTATAATTCTGAATCAAAATGAAAAAACAGGTTTTCAAAGTACTAGGCGCGGTATTGCTGCTAGGAGTGGTGGGCGCGTGCCGCGAAAAGGCACCTAATCCCGCCAAGTACGAGTTGGGGGTACTGGTCCTGAACTCCGGGAACTTCTCCCAAAACAACGGCTCGATCTCTTACTTTCCCCGGGAGAAAAACGTGGCGCAAACGGATATTTTCCAGAAAGAAAATAACCGGCCGCTCGACGGCGGAGTACAAGGATACGCCGAGACAGGTGGGCACTCGCTGATCCTGGTAGATCACAGTGATCCTGGAAAGGACAAAGTCGAGATTGTGCAGTTTGGCAATTTCAAAATGGAAGCAACGCTGAAGGCACCCGACATTGAAAACCCCAGGTACGTGGTGGGCGTAAGCCCTACCAAAGCCTACGTATCGTGCTGGGGAGCCACGGGAAATCCTTCTTCTAATTTCTTCGCTAATCCAGGCTACATAGCCGTAGTGGACTTGACCACCTTCAAGGTAACCAAGAAAATTCCGGTACAGAAGGGCGCGGAGCGGATGGTAAAAGTAGGCAACGAGGTGTACCTGGGAACAGCCAATTTTGCCGACAATGGCGTCGAAGGAGATTTACTTACCATTATCGACGCTACCAAAGATGAGGTAAAAGGAAAGATCAGGGTGGGTACCAATCCCGCTCCCCAGGCACTGGACGCCAATGGCAAGCTGTGGGTGGCGACGGGCAGGTCGATCGCGCGGCTCAATCCGGTCTCGAAGGTAGTGGAGGCTAACATCAGAATTGGCACCGATCCACGAACGACGCCCTCCAGATTTCGCCATCACAGGCGACGGACAGGGGTTTTTCTACAAAAACGCCTATTCCGATGCTAATTTCAAGCAAATAGGAGGTACCTACTTCTTCAACATAACCGATACCACGATTCCGGCCAACAAACCCTTCGTGAACCGGCTGTTCACGGGCTTGGCAGTGGACCCCCTGCAAAATTTATTGTACGGCGGGGTCACACCTTCGTACGCCCAGGCGGGCTACGTCGTGCGCTATCGCCTCGATGGTATGGTGGTCGATTCGGTGAAAGTGGAAATTGGCCCATCGGGTTTCTTCTTCAAGTAGTTATTTGAAGAAACCGACGGGATCGGGTAGCTTGGCTTTGAGGAGCTCGACAAAGGCGAAATCGACGAGGGCGAAATTAAGCTTACGACCCTTATGGTACGCTTCCCAGGCTTTGTCGTAATCGCAGCGGTAGTATTCGGCCTGCGCCAAATCGTAGAAAGTCTGGGCGTAGGTTGAATCCAGCTTGGCGGCGTGTTGCAATAAGCGGTATGATTCGTCCAGGTCTTGCTGGGTGCTGTCGGTGGTGTAATGGCGGAGTTCCACCGTGGCGAGGTCCACGATAAGGGGTACGTTTTCGGGAGCAAGGTCGACGCCCCGGCGGAGCATCTGCTCGGCCAGCTCCATCTCGTTTTTCTGATAACAAATAACCCCCAACCCCCAAAAGCTGTCCACATTCTGCTCATTCAATAAATAGGCCAGATTGAAGCGGTAGGTAGCTGTGTCGGCCTGGCCTTCCTGCAGGTACTCCCAGCCCCGCGCCGCAAAAAACGCGCTGGCTTCGTCGCGGCTGGCAAAGTTACGGTCGCAATCGCTCAGGAATTTGATTTCCTCTTCGATCTGAGCGGACGACTTGCGCTGCTGGCCGAAAAGCGGGCTCACGTGTCGCTCACTCAGGGTAAGGGTGCGTTGCGGTTCCGACGCATTGGTGTCCAGTGAGCGGGTACCGGTGCTGGCGTATTGCAACGTCTGCGCCCAGCCCAGCGCGGGAATCGTCAGAAAACAAAAAAGATTAAGTAAAAGCTTCATAGTGGTGTGAAAACAGGGTCGAGCCAAAGCCTCGAAACCGCTTGAATCAGGTTTTAATCAAATCAAATTAACCTAGGGGGCACTTGGGGGAAGCGTACCCAATGAAACGCCCACTTCCGGCTGATTATTGTCTGGCATCCGGTACCTAGCGGCGACCAGTACGGCGTTTCTGAGTCCCCTTCTTACGGGGGTCGCGCCGCGGTGGACCCGACTTGCGGGGAATGGCTTTTTTCTCATGAAAAGCCCCTTGGAAAGTGGGGTCGGCGCGCTTGCGTTGCTCGTCGATCTGACGTAATTGGTCCTGACTTTCGGTGAAAGGGGTTTCGAATACATCCAGGTTCTTGGGTAGTTTCTTGCGGGGAATCGGCGTGCGAATCAGCGCCTCGATTTGCTTGATGTGGTGCTCGTCGGGTGGGGTCAGGAACGTGATCGCGGTACCTTGGTGGTTGGCGCGGCCCGTGCGTCCGATGCGGTGGACGTAGTCTTCGTAAATGATCGGTACATCGAAGTTGATGACGTGGCTCACCTCCGTGACGTCGATGCCGCGCGAGGCCACATCCGTCGCGACGAGTACCCTGATTTCGCCCTCTTTAAACGCTTCCATCGCGTTGATGCGCGTATTCTGGCCCTTGTTGGCGTGGATCACGCGGATGTTGCCTTCCTGCACTACCTTGCGAAGCAAAAACTTATAGACATTGTCGGCGGTAGCTTTGCTGCGCGTAAAAATCAGGACGCGGTTGAAGGTCTCGACATCTGCCAGGAGTAATTCCAGCAGGTGAATTTTGGTCAGAAAGTTAGGTACTTCGTAGAGCGACTGCGTCACCATTTCGGCGGTGGTGGCCTGGGGCGTCACCTCCACCCGCATCGGAAATTCCAGAAACTCGTGCGAGAACTTCTCGACCTTTTCCTGGAAAGTAGCCGAGAAAAGCAGGTTCTGGCGCTTGCGCGGAATGACTTCCAAGATCCGCCGAATCTGGGGCATAAAGCCCATGTCGAGCATCTTGTCGGCCTCGTCCAGTACCATCGTGTTGATGTGTTTTAAAATGATCTCGCCCTTGGCGTAAATATCCAAAAACCGCTGCGGCGTACTCACCAGAATATCCACACCCGCCCGCACGGCCTCGATCTGCGACTTGGGTCCCACGCCACCGTAGAGCGCCACCACGCGTAGGTCGGTGTGGCGGGCGAGTTCGGTAGCGGCCTTGGCGATCTGCATCACCAGTTCGCGGGTAGGGGCCAGGATGAGCGCGCGCGGGTCTTCGCCCTGGGCGTACTTGATTTTCATCAGGAGCGGCAGCACGAAAGCCGCCGTCTTGCCCGTGCCCGTCTGGGCGATGCCCAGTACATCGTGCCCCGCCGTGGCGAGCGGAATGGCCTGCGCCTGGATGGGCGTCGGCTCGGTGTAGCCCGCGTCGGCAATGGCGTCGAGGAGTTGGCGGTTGAGCTTGAACTGCTCGAAAGCGTTGGGGGAGGTGGTTTCCATAAGTAGTAAAGATACGGGTTGGCGGTTGGCAGTCGGCTATCGGCGGCCGGCTTTTTTTGATTTGGGAAAATGGGGGTACCTTGACATACTGAAACTTCAACAATTCGTAAAACTGTGCAACATTACCTCGAAGGCCAAGCGACAAGGCGACAAAAGCGCACGCCGGAGGCGTCGACCGTTAATAGTAAACTATCCGAGAGGGCAGCGAGCGCCCCGGCGCGGCCGACCCACTACTTAGTCGACCGCGCCGGGGCGATGGCGCTCGTTGCGAACCTCCGGCTATTAACGGCTGATCCCTCCGGGATAATTTTCTTCGGATTTTCTTTTCGCCTTTCTCGACTATTTAAATTCCTTATTTTCTTGAATGTACTGTCGACCATTTTCACCGTGCCCTCGTACGCCCAACCTTACCAACCGCCCGTATTCAACGATACAGAGCGTTTGGAAAAAATCAAATCCGTCATTCCCATCCTGGATGAAATCTACAAATCGCACGGCGAGAAAAACCATTTTCCTGGCTTCGTGTATGGGCTGGTGGTCGATGGCAAGCTCATTCATTCGCAAAGCCTGGGCTACACCGATGTGGACAAGAAAATCGCGGCCACGCCCCGGTCGCTGTTCAGGATTGCGTCCATGACCAAGAGCTTCACGGCGATGGCGATCCTGCAACTCCGCGACGCGGGCCAGCTCAGCCTCGACGACCGCGCCGACCGCTACGTACCTGAGTTGAAAAACTCCCCGCTACTTACCACCGACGCGCCGCCGATTACGCTCCGCCACCTGCTGACCCACGCGGCGGGCTTCCCCGAAGACAACCCCTGGGGCGATCGTCAATTGGACATCAGCCAGGCCGAGTTTCTGGAATTCCTGCAAAAACCCGTTTCGTTCTCCAACGCACCAGGTGTGGCCTACGAGTACAGTAATCTGGCCTTTGCGCTGCTGGGTACTGCCATCCAGAATGTATCCGGCTTGCCCTACCAGCAATACATCACCCAAAACATTTTGCAACCACTCGGCATGACGCACACCGAGTGGGAGTACGACAACGTGCCCGCCGCCCAACTCGCCCACGGCTACCGCTGGCGCGACGGCCGCTGGGAAGAAGTACCACTGCTGCACGACGGCGTCTACGGCGCGATGGGCGGGCTGATTACCTCGCTCGAAGATTACGCCAAATACGTGGCCCTGCACCAGGCGGCCTGGCCCGCCCGCGACGGCGCCGACGACGGACCACTGCGCCGGAGCTCGCTTCGCGAGATGCACCAGCCCTGGAACATCAGCGGTTTTTATCCCCAATCGACCTACGCCAGCGGCCGTCCCTGCGCCCTCGTAACGGCCTACGCCTACGGATTAGGCTGGATGCGCGACTGCGACAGCCGCGAGTACGTGGGCCACACGGGCGGTTTGCCCGGCTTCGGCAGCAACTGGCGCTTCCTGCCCGAGTACGGCGTGGCGGTGGTGTCGATGGCGAACCTGACCTACGCTTCCACGTCGGGCATCAACACCGAGGCGCTGGACACGCTCATCATCCGGGCTGGTTTGCACCCCCGGCAACTACCTGTTTCCGCGATTCTGAAACAGCGGCAGGCGCAACTCACCAAGCTTCTGCCCGACTGGACAAACGCCGAAGCCAGCGGCCTGTTCGCCGAGAATTTCTTCGATGATTATTCGCTAAGTACCTTACGGCAAGAAACTCAGGCACTTTTCCGCAAAGCGGGGAAGATCAAGTCCATCGGTCCGCTTGTACCCGAAAACCAACTGCGCGGCGCGTATATCTTGGAGGGAGATAAGGCGAAGTTGAAGGTTTCGTTTACGCTGAGTCCCGAAAATGAGCCGCTGATTCAGGCTTTCAATATGGAGGAAGTGAAGTAGGTACTCTGGTTTGCGTCTGCGACGCGAACCCACGGAATGCGCGTTTGCAACGCGCTCAACGCAGCAGTAAGAGACTCAAACTAGAACCGATTCAGCACCCTTTCCACTGCGCTTACATAACTACTTCCGAAAATATTAACATGTACCAGCAGCGGGTACAGATTGTAAATCGCAATACGTTCCTGAAAACCTGGTTCCAGTGGGAACGCTTCGTCATAGGCCGCATAGAACTCTGGTTCAAATCCTCCAAAAAGATGCGTATAAGCCAACTCAGCTTCGCGCTGTCCGTAGTACGGGGCCGGGTCCACGAGGGCCACTTGCCCCCGATCGTCGGTGATGACATTGCCCGACCACAGGTCGCCGTGCACCAGCGCGGGACGCTCACGGGGGAGCAAGTCGGGAAGTACTTCGTAGAGCCGCTCGAATTTAGCGTGGAGTTTTGAAGAAATGAGATTATTGTAAAGCGCTTTTCCGGCTTGTACTTTGAGGCGTTCCTCGATAAAAAACTCGGTACCGTTCGCATGCCGGGCGTTGCGCTGCGGCTGCGAGCCGATGTAGTTATCGAAATCCAGCCCGAATTCTTTGTCGGTATGCGAATGCAGTTGCGCCAGCGCTTGGCCAAACTGCGCCCAGTAGTTTTTTTGGCGGGGCGCGGGCTGGATGAACTCCAAAATCAAGTACGCCTTGTCGTCCCGAAAATCCTGACTAATGACCTCGGGCAAAGTCAGCGTTTCGGTCTGCCGGAGCAACGCCAGACTCAGTACCTCGGTGCGGAACATCTCGTTGGTGCCGGCGTCGTTCCATTTTACAAAAAAAGAACCCCGGCTGGTCACGACCTCCACGGCGTTATTGATCGTGCCGCCCGTCATCAGGCGCACGTCTTCTATCTTGGGCGTTTGGCCGAAGGCCGCGAATAAGGCGCTTTCCAGGAATTGAATTTCTTCTTGGCCGGTATTCATCTTGAATTTGAAAAATCAAGGTGTTTGCATTTTTAACTTGGCAACACGGGCCAGCTCGCAGCGGCGAACCGGCCCGTACTACATTCATTCCGGCGAGAGGGTCCACGTCCGATCCGCCACGGCTTTAATTTTTTCTTTATCAAAATAAACCGGGAAGTACTCGTCCCGTGCCCAGCGGTCGAACAGGTCGCGGTAGTGCGGGTCGTCGGGATTACCCGACTGGCCGGGGGTGTTGATGCCCAGCGTTTTGTCCCAGTTTTCGGTATCGACCAGAATCCTGAACGACGCGCCGTACAATTGGCCGAGACTGTTGCCCGTGCTGTTGACGGTTTCACCCGCCCCTCCGCGTGGCGCGGGTCCGAAGTCGATCTTTGCCCGCATCGTCGGACTCACCAAGTCGCTAAGCGGGTGTTTAACCACGATATGTTTGTTGGCGGCTTGCCCATACTGCCAGCGGCTTTGGTCCTTACCGAGACGCTGCGTCAGGGTGGCGAGGGCTTTATCGAAAGTGCTTTTAAGCACTTCGTCTCGTCGCTGAATGGGTTCTTTCCCAAATTCGGCTGGGGGTGTGATGAGGTAGTCGAGCAGTAGCTTGGTCGAAAGCCGCCGCAAGTGCGGGCGGGCGACGGTAGGTACCATGATCTCGTAGACCGTGTCGCGGAGTTGATTTTCCCACTCGGCGTAAATCGCGGCCACCACGGAGGTGGGCCCGAGTTGGTAGTCCCAATCCCGGAATCGCGCCGCGCTCTTTTGGCCAGCATTGTCGAGGTTCAAGGCGGGCCAGCATCGGTACCAGCGTGCGAGCCGGAACCGATAGGTAGTCGGTTTGGAGTTGGACGAAATCGAATAGATTAAATCGTTGGCCCGAACCCAGTACTTCCTCAATGCGCTGGGCGCGGTAGGGCGCGGACCACTCCCAGCCGATGGCGTTGCGCGGCGCAAAATCGGGTGAGGTCAGGTTGTTGTTGGCCGTGGCGATGAAGCCCGACGCCGGGTCGTTACTATGGGGCAATTGCTTGATCGGTAGGTAGCCGTTCCATTCAAAGCGCCCGTCGCCGGGCACGGGTACCAGGCCCGTCCAGTTGGGTCGGATCGGAGCAAGCCCCACCGCCTGCCAGCCAATGTGGCCGTTGCGATCGGCCCACACCATGTTTTCGCCGGGTAGTCGGCTGTACGCGCAGGCCTCGCGGAATTCGTCCCAGCTTTTGGCTTGGTTCATTCGCAAGCTGGCGAGGTAGGGCGAAGCGCCGACTTCCAGCCATCCTGCCCGCACGGCGTAGGCTTTGCCACGCGCGGTATCCTCGAACACCACCGGGCCGTGCCGCGTAAATTTCAGCGTGACCTGCTGCGTCGCGCTACCTTTCACCCGCACCGAATCGATTACCTGGCGCATGTCTTCCCAGCGGCCGCGGTACTTATACTGGTTGCGGTTGGCAGGGTTAGTTTCGTACACGTAAAGATCTTCGTTATCGGTCTCGAACACCGTGAGACCCCACGCGCCGTGGTCGTTGTGGCCGATCGACACGCCGGGGAGCGTGGGCTCGCCCGCGCCGATGACATTCCAGCCGGGGGCGTTGAGGTGAATCCAGTAGCGGAGCGAGGGCGCGGCCTGGATGCGGTGCGGGTCGTTGGCGAGCATCGGAAAGCCGTTTTGGGCCAGGGCACCGTCGATGGCCCAGTTGTTGGAGCCAACGTACGCGCGGGCCTCGGTGTACCAATCCTGAAAATCGAAGGTGTCCGGTGCCGCGAGTCCCGTCCGTTTATCTGGCGCGGCGAAGCGAACCGGACTACGGTGGGCGGTGTAGAGTTCAAGAATATTTTGGAATAATTCTGCCCCCTCGACGCCCTTTTCCAACGTCAGCTTTGGCTCGGTTTCAGGGTTGCGGGTAGGGTGGAACCAGTTCAGGGCGCGGGTTTTGTCCTCACCCATCAGGTGTACCTGCCGGGCGTAGTTGAGCTCGTCGACCACGTTGCCGACCAGGCCCTGATGGCGGCTCACCACCACCTCGGGCGTCCAGAAGCCAGGAAGGGTTTTCAGGAGTTTGAACTCGAAGGACAGGCGTGCCGTGTCAGCCCGAAACTCAGCCATCCGGGCATTGATGCCTTCTACGTAGGCCGTGATGATCGCCTTGCCGCGCGGATGGTAGTGCGCTAGTTCCTGGTCCAGGTTGCCCCGGTACTTAAATAGCTTGGTACCTACGTCGCGCTTTACCTCCGAAGGTCCCAGCAACTCGGCGACGGTACCGGTGGCCTGGCGTCGCCACATTTCCAGCTGAAACGGTCGGTCGGTGGCGGCTACGTAGCCCTGGGCAAAGAAAAGATCGTGCTCGTTTTGGGCGTAGATATGCGAGATGCCCCACTGGTCGCGGATTACCTCGACGGGCTGCTTCAACGCTTTGAGCGTCAGCTTTTGGGCGTGAATAGTAGGGCAAAAAAGAAGGAAGAGTAAGAGGTGTCGAAAGCGGCACATACAAGATTTTTTTATGTAAAATACGCTAGCGTATTTGTTGAAACGAATCCATAATAGTCTTCCAATGGTTCATTCCTACCGCTGAACTGAATTCGGCGGCGCGGGATTTGGCCCGTTCGGCGTCGAAGGCTGCCGGATTGTTTCGCCAGGTTTGCATCGCCTGGGCAAATTGCTCGATGTCCAGGTTCGGGATTACCGTACCTATGTTTTCCACCACAAATTCGGACGGGCCGCCCGAATCGAAAGCCACGATGGGCTTGCCGAGCCAGGCGGCTTCTACCATCACGAGGCCCAGGGGCTCTTGCCGGGAAGTCAGCATAAAACCATCGGCGGCAGCAAGGTGGTTAAAGTAATCCTCTTTCTTAGCTCCCAAGATGTGGATCCTGGTGGTCGCGCTTTGGGCACACCGTTTTTCGGTGAGGTACACCATACCATCCGGTGAGGCACGGCCCACCCATACCAGGTGAACCGTAGGGTCGTCGAGTGCCGCCGCCAAGTCGGGCAGAAGGTCGAAGCCCTTGCGCTCCGAAGTCGTGCCTGACATAATCCAGACAGAATCGCCCGGCCTCACGCCCCATTCCTGGCGTAGCGCCTCGATCCGTTCAGCAGAAGGCCGAATTTCGTCCAGATCGATGAAGGATAGCAACTTCTTAACGTTTTTACCGCCCGAGGCGCGCAGATTGTCACAGACAATCTCGGAACAGCCGATCAGCAAATCGGACTCTTCAATAATCGTCTCATAATCCTGGCGGCCCACAAAAGCCAGCATGTGCGAAAGCTCATGAATGTGGCTCACGACGGGAATCGAAAGCTTGTGAGCAGCCTTGACCACATCAGAAAGCATCACGGTGTTGACGTACCAGCAGTCAGCCTCAAATTGGCGCGAGACTTTGCTCAGAAATCGCTCCATCGGGTGTATCCCCAGGTGGAAAGAAATTTTTTGGGCCAAGGTGTACTTGCCCGGCCCTATGAACACCGGTACATCGGCAGGTACCTCCTTCAACAGCTCACCATCGGCAAAACTGACCAACCCAGCCTGGTACTTTGTACGGTCGAGATGACGAATAATATACAAGAGCATCATCTCCGAACCCGTGCGGGTAGCGTAGGGCGTGAAAAAGAGAATGCGTTTTGTGGTGTGGGATTCCATAGGGGACAACTGCAAGAATAGGGTGGGATCAGGAGTAGGCGGGCTGGCGTTCCTCTGCGGTGAGGAGGTCGATGTTTTCGGAAGGTTCTATTTTGTACAAGCCCTTCTTCAAGAACAAGGTTCGCCAGAAGTACTTGAGCATCACCCGCGTTTTGCGCCAGTAGATGCGCTGCGTACTGAGTTGAGCGAAAGGGTTGCCCCTCTCCTTGACGTTCTGCACCATCCGCCACCCGAATACAACGGGCGTCATAACCAGGTAGTGAAGTACCAGCCCCAAATACGCGCCCGCCCCGTACTGCTTTCTGATCCAGAGCAGATTGGATACCTGCATCTGGGTACTAAACCGGTTGATCCACGAAATATTGGTCCGCCGAAACGGGTTTTTGTTTTCAAGGTGAATGTACCGGCAGTCGGGGAAGATACACAACTTTCCCAGCTTACCGAGCCGGCCCGCCCATTCCACGTCCTCGCCGTACATGAAAAAATCATCGCTGAAACCACCCGTGCGCTCGTATCCTTCGCGGCGCACAAACACAAATGCACCCACCAGCCAATCGTATTGATCGGGGTCCTCGTAACGAGGTTCGGGGTAGCGCTTCTCGATCGCTTTTTCGAGCGCCCCCTCGGGTGGCAGGATAAAAAACGTCCGACGAAACTCATTGAAGCTTTTGTAAAAAGGCATCTCCGAGCCATCGGCGTAAAGTTGCAGGGCACCACAGGCGACGATGTCCTGCCGTTGGTCGAGTCGGGTGCGGCAGCGGCCGATGACGTTGTCGATCAGCAGCGTATCGGCATTGAGCAGCAGGAAGTAGCGGCCCGTGGCCAGGTCCATGCCGTGGTTGTTGGCTCGGCCGAAGCCCGCGTTGTAGGGCATGTCGACCCAACGTACTTCGGGGTACAGCGCCGTGACGCCGGGGCCGTCGGTGTGGGCCGGATCGTTGTCGACGATGATGATCTCGAAGCTAACGCCCGTCGTGTGCTCGTAGATGGACGCCAGGCAGTCGGCGATCAGCCGGGGCGTTTTGTAATTGATGATGATAATGGATACATCCATAAACTGGCTCGCAGCGGGGAAGGGTGGCGCGCAAAAATAAAGAATATCCGGGAAGGCGGCGGTATTGGGGCGGCGTTAGCTTGGGAAGTACTTGCTTGTGCAATCAGCGGATGCGGACAAACGCGTAGTGACAGCCCTCGATGCAGGGTGGTACTACAGTAAGGGTATCACCCTTTATGT
Source organism: uncultured Cytophagales bacterium (assembly GCA_963803495.1). GTDB lineage: Bacteria > Bacteroidota > Bacteroidia > Cytophagales > Spirosomataceae > Persicitalea. The sequence goes on along the minus strand of CAWDMP010000002.1, from coordinate 1,869,755 downwards.
AAAACTTTGCAATGGCACCGGATTTATCCTTTTTTTTGTCCAAAAACTCAATCTCCCAGTCTTTCTGTGTAGGATTTACCCGGTAATGAGGTGCCTTGAACATACCATTCAGATTTTCTCCTTCTTTGCTCAATTGGCCTTTTTCGGTAAAAGTCAGGCTTTGCAAAGGCCTCTCCGGTACCGAGTTTGTGTAGTAGCCAGAACCGGGCGAATACCCTATTTCGTGGAGCCGCCAGGTACCTACAATATTTTGAGCCTCGGGAGACAAATCATTTTTTGAGCAGCCAAGTAGCAAGAATAACAGCAGAGCCAGGCAGAGGCTCTTATTGGATTTCCTATTCATAGATGATGCGGTTGGTCGATAGGAAGTCCCGGAAAGCGGTAGAATGGTTGGAATCGAGAAGAGAAATTTTGTTTCGCGCAGGACCACCTGCAATCGGCATTCTAAAGCACCGCTACTACCCGCACGTTCCCGAATGTCACATCCGTATTGTGCGCAATCAGCGTCACGCTACCGGTGGGAACGTTATCGGGTTTTTCGCGGGCCTCCTCGTCCCAGGCTGTGGGCTCGGGTTGGTCAGCGGGCCAGAGTTTGACGCGATACAGCGTCGTGCCGTCCGCCAGCGTTTCCACGCGGTGCTTCATGCCGTACATCTTGCCTAATTCGATGCGCCGCCGTTTCGTTTTATCATCGACATAGAGCTTCTGGCCGTCAAATATGCGCCAGCGGCAACTGTCCAGCTGGGTCGTCAGGCGAAATTCCGAAGTGGCTCCCAGCGGATGCCACTTCGCGTGCGGTTGTTTTTTATCCATATCATGCCCCGGCCAGCGGGAGGCAATGGCAGCGTGACTTACATCGTACGTGGGCGGCCCGGCCTGGGGAGGCGTGAAGCTGTGGAAAATGACGGTGGTAGTTACTTCGTAATCGCGCCAGGTACTATCGCCGAAGGCAAACATCCGGTCGTAGTAAGGATCGAGCGTGCGGATGCCCCCGTTGGTGATTTGCCAGTTCCCGTCCACCACCTGGATCGCTTCCTGAATGTTTTGTATCGCCTGCCAGTCGATTTCGTAAGGCAACGGCCAACGCTTTTCGGTTTTGTGATAAAGTACCTCCACCGTTCTCTCGCTTTGCCGACCCAAAGAGTCTCGCGCCACAATGCGCACCTGATTGGTGCCGTCGCGCAGCAGGTTGCGGTCAATATCGACGTTGAAGTCTCCATGATTGGCCAGCCGCCGATCATCCTGCCCAATAGAAAGTGCCTGCGCCGTCCCATCATTCAGGATATAGGTAAGTTGCGCCACCCCCTGCGCTGCCTGCACGTCTCCGAGGATATTTACCCAACGCTGAGGATGGCCGATTTGACCGAATTCCTGGTGATCGCCGTACCAGATGTTTATGGCTGGCGAGGTGGTTTTTTGACGGGGAAGGCCGGAGCAGCTGGCTAGGGTGACGACGACCGCCAGCAAAAATGGTAGTTTTGAGAACTTCATTTTAAATTATTAGGGTTTGATCCCACCTTTTGAAAAAGCGAACTACCCGGATAATGGATGGTAGATAATCGAGCGATAAAGACTTTACCAGGTAGCCAACATCCAATAACAGAACTTTGTATAAAATAATGAAATTCCTCCCCACCTTTCTCGTGGCTGCTCTTGCCACAACTACCCTGGCCCAGTCTCCCGAATGGCAGCACCTCAGTACCGAAGGCGGTGGCATTCCCCTGCCCGGCAAAAGCCAGCAGCAAACCGCTTCCCTGATTGTAGACCTAAATGGTGACGGCGTCGACGATTACGTCATCGGCTTTCGGCAGGTGGCCCCGGCGCTGGTGGGTTACGTACGCACGCCTGCGGGCTGGGACAAGCACGTGCTGGAACCCGAATTCCTAACCGTGGAGGCGGGCGGGGCGCACTTCGACATCGACGGCGATGGCGATCAGGACCTCGTCTTTGGCGGCGATTGGCAGAGTCCGACGGTGTGGTGGTGGGAAAACCCCGGTACTCTGGGAAAATCCGCCTGGAAGCGCCACATCATCAAGGACAGCGGTAAGCACCAGCATCACGACCAGGCTTTCGGCGACTTCAAACGCACAGGTAAGCCGCAGTTGGCCTTCTGGAATCAAAAAGCAAGTACCCTTTTCCTGGCCGATATTCCAGCCGATCCCAAATCGGAGCCGTGGCCGCTCGAACCCATATTTTCCGGGGAAGCCGGGGAGAAAAAATCGTGGTACGCCGAAGGCGTGGCCACCGCCGATGTGGATGGCGACGGCTGGACAGACCTATTGGCGGGCAACTACTGGTTCAAGTATCTGCCCGAAACGAAGAAGTTTCAGCGTACCCGGCTCGGCGAGGAAGGCGGGCGCGTGGCGGTGGGCAAGTTCAAGCCCGGTCCTACACGGCAGGTACTTATCTCGCCCGGCGACGGCACGGGGCGGCTGATGTTCTACGAATACGGAGGTGAGGAGGGCAAAGATTTACCTACCGACGCCGGCAAGTGGACTTCTCGCGACCTCATCGGCCGCGAACTGGTTCACGGTCACACGCTGGAAGTGGCCGACCTAAACAACGACGGCCACCTCGACGTATTTGTAGCCGAAATGGCCAAGTGGGGCAATAAGCCCCAACCTGACAATCCTAATGCAGAGGCCTGGATTCTCTACGGCGATGGCGCGGGGAATTTTACTAAAAAAATTTTTAAGAAAGGCTGGGACTTCCACGAAGCCCGCGTCGCTGACCTCGATGGTGACGGCGACTCCGATATTCTGGGCAAGCCCTATACTTGGGAAGCCCCGCGCCTGGACGTGTGGCTGCAAAACGGCACGGGCCAGAAAATCGATTTGAGCGTGGCGCAAAACAAAATCGGCCTCGAACTGTACAGCTTCCGCGACCGCCTGAAAGACGATGTCCCCGGTACCCTGGCAGCCGTGCGCAAGATGGGTTTCACGGAGGTGGAAGTACCCGCCTACTACGGCCTGACCCCCGAGCAGTTCAAGCAGGAACTGGATAAAGCAGGTTTGAAAGCCACCGGGGCACTGTTCCCCTTCGAGCGCTTTCGCGACGACATCGACGGCATCATCCGCGAAGCCAAGCTACTCGGGCTGAAACAGGCGGGATGCGCCTGGATACCGCACATGCGGCTGTTCACCCAGGACGATGCCGACAAAGGAATCGAAGTATTCAATCAGGCTGGGTCTAAACTAAAAGCGGCGGGCATTCGCCTTTTTTACCACGCTCACGGCTACGAATTCCGGCCCCTGAAAGGCACCGACGGCACGCTGTTCGACTACATGGCCGAGCGCATGAAACCCGGTGTGGCCGATTTTCAGCTGGATGTGTACTGGGCCTTGCACGGCGGCGCGGATCCTGCCCGGTTGCTGCGCCGCTATCCGGGGCGCTTCCTCTCGCTGCACCTCAAAGACATGGCCTACGGACAACCAACGGGCCTCTACACGGGTGGCGCACCGCTCGAAAACGATTGCATTCACGGTCAGGGCCAGCAAGATTTCCGCCGTATTCTGGAAGCAGCCATCGAGGCGGGCGTTCCATACTACTACATTGAAGATGAAAATGCGGCGGCGTTCACGCAAGTACCGCAGTCGCTGGCGTATTTGCGGGGGTTGAAGTAGTGAAGTGTTTTTGGGCGATGAACATTTCGGGCAATTGGCGCATTATCTTCAGGTTTGATAATGCTGGCCACACTGCCCACGACGTCGACTTTATAGATTATCACTAAACTAATAAATGTCAGCCAGCCATGAATAGACACAATAGCATCAATATACATCCGGGAAGCATTCTTAAAGAGGACATTATCGCTCCCGCCCATCTGAGTCTTGGAGACGCGGCGGCACTGTTGCAAGCGTCCAGAATAACGCTCTCGAAGATCGTCAATCAGAGAGGAGCGATCACGCCCAATATGGCAATCCGTATTTCTAGGGCCTTTGGCGGTAAAGCTGATTTCTGGCTGCGGATGCAACGGGCTTACGACCTTAGAAAGGCCGAACAGGAGTTTGAAGACAGCCAGGTACAGACTAAAAAATTTGAATTGGCTTGAAAGGGACACTTGGCTGCATCAATCACCTTAGCGATAGCCAGGAAGTAGCGGAGATTGACTTTGTTATCGGCTTTTGGCGACGATGGCCGTTAAAAACGGCCAATTATTTTTGGTGCGCAGTCTCCTTACGGAAGACATACGCACAACGTGGGAAGTGTTTTTGGGCTTATCGTTTAGAGGACGCAGTCTTCTTTTGGAAGACATACGCATGCATGATGCTGTGCAAAGCACTATGATCACCTATGACGGCTCGGTGGTATGACCGCTCCGAGGGCTATGAGATAGTCGTCATTACCTTATTTTTAACTGCATGCTCTTGCCCAAATAAACGCCCTGCGGCAAGTCCACGATGAACAGGGTACTGTTTTGCTTGTCGTCCACGACGGTGTGGTAGTTTTCGCCCTGTACTTCGTAAGTACCACTCACCGTCACGAGCATTCGGCTCAGTTTGCGGGAAGGGTCGGCCAGCGTTAGCTCGCCGAGGCGGCCCTCCTGCGTTTTGAGCATCACCATACCCTGACTATCCAGCCGGACGTTTACGCCCTTCTCGATGTCGAGATTTCCGGCGCGGTAGAAGGCCAATTGGGTAATGCCCAGTTCGTCGTGGCGCGCGGCCTGCAACTCCGGCGTATTGGAAAGTACCCTGACCGAGCGGTTATTCCGGCTGCTTTCGCTTAGTTGCTGTTCCGTCACGTCAGGTACCACGATGTACTGGTAAGAAGTGCCTTCGGGTCGGCTGCCGTGGTCGAACCACAGCGTGAACACTTCCTCGCTAACTACCGCTTCGCTGATGTTTTTCTGATCCGTGATCGCCGCCCAGGTACCCGTTTTCGCTTGATTGGATAAGTTGATTTTGGCGGGTTCCGGGAAAATGTACCCTATCTTATCCTGGTGTACCCACTTCACATTGTCAAGCGTACGATTGCCCTGGGCTACCTTCTGCCGGGTACCGCCCTGCATCACGGTCACGTCGCTCCGCATCAGCACCTGATTGATCGTGGTCGCTACGGGTAGATTGGACTTCGACGCAATGCCCGCACCCAGGCAAACGTATTCTTTATCAAAAAAGAACCACGATTTCCGGGCTTCCACTGGGTCGTGCGGACTTTTGAAGTCGAAGGCGACGGCCCCGTACAGCCCGTCGGTCACGGCACCCACGAAATCGGTGAGGCCTTCTTTCTGGATGTCGTCGGGACCGGGTAGTTCGGGTTTTTGCAAGATCGTAGCCCCCGAAATTTTCTGCCAGTCGTACACGGCCCAAATGTTGTGGTATTCGTCGCCTTTCAGCATGAGGTAGTTGGTGCCATCGGCGCGGTGGTGGGTCGTTTTGCCCGGACCGTTGTAGGGTACTTCCATATTGCGGTTGCGGGTCGAGAACATCCGCACGGTCGTGTAGTAGTTGGGCCGCTGCACCACAAAATGCTCCGTTTGCCAGAAGAACTTCGCGAAACTGCGCGCGGGTCTAGCTTCGCCTTTGCGTAGTTCGATGATCTCTTCCAATTCGCCTTTGCGGTAGTCGGTGCTCACCAGTACCCGCTCGATTTCCTGCGTACCGCGCGGCTGGAAAGAGGCTTGTTGGTGCGAGATGCTGCGGTTCTTGACGCTGACGTCGGGATAAATGCCGTACACCGTTTGCTTGTAAATCCCGTCGAGGTAGTAATCGACCAATTGATTTATTTTTTCCCGGGAAAAAGCGTAGCGCGTCCCCGCCACGTAGTACGACCACTCACCATAGGCGTTGGCGTACTTTCCATAGCCGTAGGAATCGGTATTATTGACGCGATCTGTCCGATGGTGGAAGCTGTAATCGTGCTGCATTCCGCGCTTTCCCGTCGAAAATTTCAACTCACCCTCGATGATGTCGATGATTTTGTCAAACTCCTGGTAGTCGCCCTGGGCCAACAGATTCTTGGCCAAAATTCCCGCGATCACAATCCGGTCGCCGCTGGGCCGCGCACCCGAGGCGTTCATGTTGGCCCGGAAAATCATCGGCTGAGCTTTCTTTACGACGTCTTGGGGTAGTTCGTCGCCCATAAGCAGCATGAGGTTGCCCAGGTTGGTCGGCGTCGTGATCTGGTTGTTGTGCCAGTTGTCGCCTACAAAATCATTCTTGACCCAGTAGGCCAGTCCTTTCTCGATAAGTACCTTGAGCGGCTTGCTCTGGTAGTACTTCGACGCTTCGTTTTTGTAGGCTTTCGCCATGTACACCAAATGAGAAGTATGTCGCCCCTGCGGAAAGCCCGCCTGACGGCTCAGGTCTTCGTAGTTTATTTCCTTAAAACCGCCCGCTTCGTTCATTTTGGCCATGAGGTCTTCGACGTTGCTGTCGTCGATCTCGGTAGCCATCAGGTCAGCCACAATGCGGTCTTTGATGATTTTTAAATCCTCGCTTTGGGCCAGACAAAGTGTGGACGTCAGGGCAAGAATTACTAGGGCTGAGAGAGGGCGTAGCAGGTACTTCATGGTAAAATTTGCTTGTAGGAGCTTAGGTTCGCTACACTACAAAGCCTGCTATATCTGATTTCTATCAGCCGGGCGAGTAAGAAGATGGGTATTACCCTGTTACTGGCTTACGCTGGCACTTCTTCGAGAATACTAAAATATCAATTCAATGACTTCCTCGCGAGCTTCCTTTGGAAGGTACACGTACGATGCGAGACACTAGGCCGAACTGGGAGCAGGAGATCGCCCAGAGGGCTACCGGATAGTCATCACTCGGCGGAGCCGAGCGACGGCTGGAGTGAGGTTGAATCACCCACGTTTGCAAAGCGATCCGCGACAAGAGAAAAGCCAGTACTTAGACCGCAATCACGCTCTTCGGTCAACGATACGAATCGAGAGTATACCTATTACGAACCAGGCGAACCCCAGCAAGGGGTGTATTCGAGAGCTACGCATTTGAAGTAGTTCCTAAGAACTTACCAATTCCTTTCTACACTTCTCATACAAAAACTCAGGTGCAAAATCCGCACCATTTTCCCATTCCACTGTCCAAGAACCCAATTTGAACGCTTTAAAAAACTCAATGTCATTGAGCGGTCTGAAAATAGGTTTGTCAAGATAGGGTTTCAAATTAATTATTCCACTTGACCCATCGTTGAAGGCGAGCTCAATCTCGTATCCTTTTACGTGGGCAGCCTTAGTGATCCATACATTTTCCATCGAAAATCAATTTAGTGGTTCTATCTTACGTAGAGGCAGTCCCTCCCTAGCCAATTGCCAATTCTCTTGAAGTGCGTCCTGATGTAGTTCCATCCATTCAAAAACTAACTTTAACGCCCGGTTGGGCATATGTCCTTTCACGATCTCCTTCTTAAAGTCAACTACTGCCTTGAATTCACCGTATTCCAAATGAAAATGCGGCGGATTATGATCGTTGTAGAACATTTGAACTACAATTCCGTAGAATCGGGCAATTTCTGGCATAAATGGTTAGTCAAACGTGAGAACGAAGACAATAATAACGAAAAACGCTCCCACTTTGCAGCAGGAGCGTTTTTTATTGCATAAGATTTGCAGAGACTACTACGCCCCACAAGCCTCACAGACATCAGGATCATCCAGCGAACACTGCATATCCGACTTGTTGTCCCTTGCGGGAGAGGAGTCACCGACCCCCTCATTCATGGATCGCGTTGCAAACGCGAGGTGATGAAACCCTGATTGCAAATCAGGGTTAGCGGGAACCTTCGCTAAGGACTCACTTTACCAATACAAACTCCTTCTCAGCTTCGTTGTAGGCAGCAAAGATTCCGTAGCCCCCAGTAATATTGGTATATCTCGGATAAGGAGGTTTGAATGCAACGGTCAGATCATCTTCATTATAATATGTTCGACAAAATTCATAGTAACTTTTACTGATTTGACGTACATAGACATTTATCTTATCTCTCGCACTTTTATCAACGTTTAAATTGAAGGGGTAGCTGATTTCAAATCCCTTTTTTACAGTTAAGATACCGTCTATACTGCAAATATCAGATATTACTATACTCGAGAAATATTTGAATTGGCAGGGATCTTCAAAGTCACTTGGTTTATCTAAATCAAATGAGTTGACCCCAAAAGTGTCTTTTCCAATGGTACGTTTTATCACTATCATATAGAAGTTTTCATTGATTCTGTCAGTATCTCTAATTTTGATGATCAGTTCTTTGGATGGAACTCCTGAGTTGTATTTAGAGTCAATATCTTTTCCGAATTCGTAGCTCTCTACAATCGGTTTACTGGGCATAGTCTCGAAATTTGATGTGGTTCTCGGAAAACCAGGAGCGTTTACATCTAATCTATATTTGGTATTCTCTTTCCAAACCCTACCTGATTTAGAGACATAAACACCATTGGACATATGATTCAATAATTCGTTATAACCATCGCCACCTAAAAGTATAACGTTTGCATTTTTAATTCCATCTGCATATGTCGATTGGCCTGTCGGCGAATAAGTCTTTTCTAGTTCAACTTTAATAGTGTCATTAGCTCTAACTTGGCTGAAGATAACTAATCTGTCGCCGACGTAAGGGAGATCCAGATCTATGTACCTTTCTTTGCACCCAAACAGAAGAAACATTAACAAACAAATCAATTTATTCATCATATAAGGAGTAGCGAATAAGTGATATTATATTTTAACATTATAATTAAAGTAAGGCAAGAAGGGTAATACACCATATTTACTCACCGAGCTGCTGAACCCTTCGTACGAAGAAAACGTCATGGATGGATTTTGAGCAGGATAACTCTTTACATTAAGTGTCAAGTAATATGGATTCACTCTATTATAGGCGTTGTAGACGCCCAAAGTTAACTTAGCGTCTCCCTTACGAGATCGTCTTATCTCGAAAGTGTAGCTTAGGTCAAGCCTATGATAGGAGGGTAGCCTCACATTGTTTCTTGAGCCGTAGAGAAAAACAGGATTTTTCAGATTGATCGTCTGCCCTTCGTCAAACTGCCTGTGTACTGCGATAGGCATCGAAACCGGAGCACCTGACTGGTAAGTCCAAGCGAAGGAGAAAATATTATTCGTTACAGGATTCGTATAGCTGCCAACAAATGTAGCAACGTGTCTGCGGTCAAAATTTGAGGCGTACCAGTTACCATTGTCTATGTTCTCAAACTGCCTCTCGTTTTTTGATGCCGTGTAACCGACCCAACCAGTGATACTGCCCTTGGTTTTATTTATAAATACCTCCAAACCTTTGATTCTTCCAATTCCATTCTTTTCAATAAGACTTTGCCAAGGTTTATTGAAACTTTCAAAAAAACTACTGCTTGTAGAATAATCTATAAGGTTCTCTAATGTTTTCTCATACAAGTCCACGCTCACTTCAATATTGTTTCCGATTTTTTTGGACAATCCGAACGCATATTGCTTGGATGAAGCAGGGCTTACCGATTCGGTCGCCGGAACCCAAACATCGTTCGGTAACCCTACACTATTGCTTGAAAGTAAGTGTATGTACTGATTCATTTTAGTATAGGCACCTTTTAAAGCAATTTTGTAAGGTAGAATAAAGTTTAAACTCAATCTAGGTTCAAAATTTTCATAAGTTTTATCGTTAACACTCATCATTATTAATCTGCCACCGATATTTGTTTTTAGCCAATTACCTACTTCTACTTCATATTCTCCAAAAGCAGAAATTTCGTTATTAAATATGGAGGTGTTTATTTTTAGTAGTGAGTCTGGTGGCAATTCAAACGATGTTCTTACTGTCGTTGGACGATATTGATACAAAGAGGCTTGAATCCCAATCTTTGCAGACTGCTTTGAGTTTATGAAATATTCTAGGTTCGTCTTGTTTGTCCAATCATTTACAGTTGAGGAAGATCTGATAAAACTATTTTCTATCCATTTCTTCCCAATTTTCTCAAAGCTTTCTGATGATATATTATAATGATAATTCGAAAATGAAAATATACTTTTAAGAAATAACTTTGGATGAATAACGTAATTGTATCGTGCCGTAATGGTAGTATTACCCCATTGAAGGCCCGCCTTGCCCCTATCTGCGGTAACTCCATCATAAGCTGACCAATAGTCATTTCCGTTGTAAATACTAAAGAACAACTGACTTTTGTCGTTAAAATGATAATTAACCTTAGCATTTATGTCATATAACCAGTAATTGAAATAGTTGCTAGTTTTTCCTGCCTTGAAGAGCACATACTTAGGTAACAAGAATGCCGTGAGGTAAGAGCTCCTTGCTGCAAATAAATAACTGGCTTTTCCTATACGTTCATTTTTTACTGGAATAGGGCCTTCTAAGAGTAAACGGGAACTGATGAGACCCACAGTGATTTCAGTTTTCCTTTCGTTACTATTGCCTTCTTTCATAGATATGTCAAAAACTGACGAAAGCCTGCCACCATATCTTGCGGGGAAACCTGCCTTGTACATTTCCACGCTTTTCACGGCATCTGTATTAAAAACGGACACTAAGCCAAACAGGTGGGCGGTATTATACACCACTGCATCATCGAGTAATATGAGGTTTTGGTCGGGGGTGCCACCGCGCACTAACAATCCCGTAGTCCCTTCATTACCCGTAGTCACTCCGGGTGTCAATGACAGTGCTTTCATGATATCTGCCTCACCGAACATGATAGGAATAGATTTGATTCTGTTGATTGGTATGTTTACATAGCCGACTGAGGATTGAGAAATGTCACTTTTACCCGTCACTGTAACCTCCTCGAGGTCAACCACAGTAGGCACTAATTCTACATTGACTGTAGTATCTTTTAGTGTGCGGACTGTTATTTCTTTCGACTTATATCCAACGCCTGAAAATACGAGAGTAGATACTGTGGATTCTAGCACCATGTTAAAATATCCATAACTGTTCGAGATAGACTTGTGATTTTCATAGGTAATCGTTGTACCAGATAGCTTTTCGCCCGTATAATAATCTACTACGTAGCCATTTAAATTTATTTTTTGGGCGTACAAATTCGAGCACAATAGTACTAGAAATGGCATTGATGTTTTTACTAAGCTAAAAGCAACGCGTATGATAAAACGTTTTATCATACACGTTGCTTCCTTGCTATAACTTCTATCTAGCTGCTGTGCATCCATGTGTTGCTCCATCCAAACCTGTTCCACTCGATGTTACAAATGCCGTTGCCCTTACAGTTACCTGCCCCATCCATAAGGAATGAATACTTCGTCTTCATTTTGCGCCGTTACTGGGCCAATATAGTAACTGGTGTATCCATTATCATCCAATAATGTGAGCTCACCACTGGCACTTAGAACAGGAGCTCTCTTGGCAAACCATATTCCCAATGTCTTTTTTCTGTGTTGAGAAAAGACAAATATGGTATTGAACAATCCACCAAAATCTCCTTGCCAATCATTATTGAGCACTATAGTTCCGAAAAGGATGAAAATAGCCTTAAAAGCATATTTATCATCATAAACATTATGACACGAACGATCTAGATCCAATGTCTTTTCTGTTCTCAAATTCTTCCCTACAATTATTTCTTGCCTCGTGATGCCTAAGGTAGACACCTTTGACGACCTTAGGCCCTTTACCACTTTCTGAATCTCAACCTCAGTATAGTTTGGAACCTTGATAAGTTTGTCTTTTTCTAGCCGAAAAGCGTCCTTAGCTATAATCACGATTCCTTCGTTATTAAACATTCTAGCAAAGACTGGATGTTCTGTTACCATAGTGGCCTCCTTCTCTCCATTTTCTTCGCGGATGTACATTAAGCTTTCATACCCCTTCACTGACATTGAACCAGCGATTTTTTCGAAATCGCTTTCATTCAGTCTGCTATAAGCAGTTCTCATGGAAGTGTAATTCGCAAATTGACCTTCCCACATTTCAAGGCGGTCGGCGCTCACATTTTCCATCAGACCTTTGAACTCACGCTCAAAGTGAGCAAAGTCACGGAAAGTTAACCTTCCATTGACAACTTTTATTGTGTTTTCACTCACGTTCTCCACGGAAATCTCATCTTTTTGGCAGCTCTGGAAAAGTGCGGAGCAAAGCATTGCGGCGATCAGCAGTGTAAACTTTTTCATAGTTTTACAGTTTTGAGATGGTTTAAAAAATTACTAATTGAACAATGCAAAACTATGAGCAGGATTTTAAAGATTATATAGTAAACTTACTACAATTTATATGATTTTACCATTACTAATTGTATTATTTTGAGATTATGGGGGGGGTAAATTTTATTATTGATTGTGATTAACTTTTCCCGGTTTCGACGGGCAAATCTTGATAAGCTACCACTTCCAGATATTTCAAGTTTACTACTGATCCGATCTCGGTAAGTCTCGACACTTCTTTTCGAGAGAAACATTGTCTCTGCTATTTCAACTGTCTGCTGGTCATCTGCTAGCAGGAGTAGTACTCTCCATTCACATGGAATAAGAGTTTCTAAAAGTTGTTGATTGAGGGGAGCTGACATCGGTAAAGCGTTTAAGTGTTCTACAAAAAACGAGTTCCAATTATAACGCAATAATAAACGATCCACTTTAATAATCAACATTTGAGGTAACTATTTTTATTATAAGGTAAACTTCTTAACCTATTACCGAAATGTATCCGATCCTTCGGAAGTTATGTTAGCCTACGCCTTTGACCATAAATGATCTTGTAGCCTATATGCGACAATCATGTGCAGTGAGGTGTTCAGAATAATAAAAAAACGGCCCCCGTTTTACAACAAGGGCCGTTTCCATTCAAAATTTAACAATAATCCTCTTACCCACCCGCTAACCCCGATTTGCAATCGGGCCTTGCATCACCTCGCGTTTGCAACGCGATCTGCGATAAGGAAAAGTCAGTACTCAGACCGCATCACAGACGCGAAACGATAACATCGCGCGGCGAACCGTTCCGATTGCAAATCGGGTGGTGCCCCATCGGGACGAGCGTTCTAGCTGAGTCAGTAAGAAGTCTCTGGTGTCAAAACGCTTCTCTTTCGCCTGGCCAAATCTAAATCGTAACCTTGCTGAGCGTTCAACCAGTAGGTAGCTGATACGTCGAGTGTGTCTTCCAATAGAAGAGCCAAGTCGGCATTGAAGCTACGTTTTCCTTTGATGATTTCGTTGAGTTGCGATTTTTGCATCCCGATTTTTGCAGCAAAATACCGCTAACCCCGATTTGTAATCGGGCGTTTCATCACCTCGCGTTTGCAACGCGACCTATGCCAAAGGAAAACCGACATTCGGCTCTCATCGCAGACGCAAAGTGACAGAAGCCCAATCTAAACTGGGTGATACCCCACGGGACAAACCACCAATATGCGCACCTTCCAATAGACAAATGAGCATAACGGATAAATGGCCGCCGATGATTTGCCTTGCCTAATTACCCTACCAGCTACGCCACCTCATAAAGCATAGCACTCAAATGCATGGGGCGCTCGTCCTGATAAATAGAGTCGTCAAAATCACTCTCAGCGTAGTTCCTCAGTTCTTCGACGCTGCTATACACCCGGACGCGGTCGATCATTCGGCGCTCGTCCTCCGTCAAATGAGCGAAAAGCAAGTCGATAATCGTGTCCATCTTGTCATAACGGCTTATTTCTAACATAGAAGGCGCACTAACGCCTAAAACGTAAGAGTCGCTTACCATGCTGCCGTAAGCAGGGGCCAACCCAATGGCATCGACCATCAAGCCGTTTTCCTGTTCCTTATGGAACAAGTCTTTCAGTTTGTTTACCAGAATTTTCGTATCCATATCATTATCGAGCTGACTGCCTGTAAAAATCTTTCTGCGGTCTCCGGTTTGCATTCGTGATCATAACGCCTCTGCTCGTTCCATTCGGATACGAGCGACCATACCTTAGCAAAGGCAACGTCGGCACTTTTCAGGTCTTCCAAATCCTGATGCAATCCGGCTAAGATAATCAAATACTTTATGTCGTGAATCTGAAATGCCTTCGCTACCTCACCCGGTACGATTTTCCTCTCGAACATTTCAATATTCAAACGTTTGCAAATTACTGCTTTAAGTCCAAATTCAACTGCGTATCCAGAAAGATAGTAGGCTCCCGCGTGGAATCCGTTGCCGTGTAGTAGTTCAGCTTCACGGTAGCGGTCGTCCGACATTGATTTTAATTCTGATGCAGTAGCCAATTTGTTGAAAGCTGTCGGGTGAGACCGTTTTTTTCAAATATACTTCGTTTTGAGAAAAAAACGGCCCCCACTTCGCAGCAGAGGCCATTTTTAATCAATAAAACATTTAAAACCCACTCTACGCCCCACAAGCCTCACACCCATCAGGATCATCCAGCGAACACTGTATATCCGCCTTATTATCCCTTGCCGGAGCAGCCTTAGCGGCTTCGGTGTGTTCCTGGGCGTACTGCGTGTAGTCGAGTTCCTTCTCGGCGACGGCCAGGGCGGGTTCGATTTGCGGCTCGGCCTGCTTCTGCACCGTGAACTGCACGGGATCGGCGGCGGCGCGGGTGCGGAGGTAGTACATGCCGGTTTTCAGGCCCTTTTTCCAGGCGTAGAAGTGCATCGACGTCAGCTTGGCGAAGTTCGGCTCCTCCATGAACACGTTGAGCGACTGCGACTGGCAGATGTACGCACCGCGGTCGGCGGACATATCGAGCAGCGTGCGCTGCTTGATTTCCCAGGAGGTTTTGTAGAGGTCCTTGATGTTCTGCGGGATGTCGGGGATCGGCTGGATCGAGCCGTTGGCCTGCACAAGCTTGTTCTTCATGTCCTCGTTCCACAAATTCAACTTCACGAGATCTTTGAGCAGGTACTTGTTCACGACCACGAACTCGCCGGAGAGTACCCGGCGCACGTAGATGTTGGACGTGAACGGCTCGAAACACTCGTTGTTACCCAGGATTTGGCTGGTCGAAGCGGTCGGCATCGGAGCTAGCAGCAGCGAGTTGCGCACGCCGTACTTCACGACCTGCTTGCGGAGTTTTTCCCAATCCCAGCGGTTCGTATCGGGCGTCACGCCCCACATGTCGAACTGGAAAATTCCCTGTGAAATCGGACTACCTTCCCAGGTTTCGTACGGCTTCTCTTCCTTAGCGAGCTCCATCGAAGCTTCCATTGCGCCGAAGTAGATAGTCTCGAACACATCTTTATTCAACTGCCGGGCCTCATCCGATTCGAACGGCATCCGCAACAGACACAGCGCGTCGGCCAGGCCCTGAATACCGATGCCAATGGGGCGGTGCCGCTTGTTGCTCTTCTCGGCCTCGGGCACGGGATAGTAGTTGCGGTCGATGATTTTGTTCAGATTGCGCGTAACTACCTTCGTGATCTCGTACAATTTCTGGTGGTCGAAGCGCGAGAATCCGTCTTCGCCTTCTTCCACAAACTTGGTCAGGGCAATCGACGCCAAGTTACAGACTGCCACCTCGTCGGGTGCGGTGTACTCCATGATCTCGGTACACAGGTTCGACGACTTGATGGTACCCAGATTCTTCTGGTTGGATTTCGCGTTCGCGTGGTCCTTATACAACATATAAGGAGTACCCGTCTCGATCTGTGATTCCAGGATCGCGAACCACAGGTCCTGCGCCTTGATCGTCTTGCGGGCCTTGCCGTCGCGCTCGTACTGCTCGTACAGTTTCTCGAAATCCGCGCTGTGCGTGTCGGACAGGCCGGGACACTCGTGCGGGCAGAACAGCGACCAGGTGTCGTTATCCTCGACGCGCTTCATGAACAAGTCGGGTATCCACATGGCGTAGAACAGGTCGCGGGCGCGCTGCTCTTCCTTACCGTGGTTCTTTTTCAGATCCAGGAAATCAAAAATATCGGCGTGCCAGGGTTCCATATAAATGGCGAAAGAACCTTTGCGCTTACCGCCGCCTTGATCCACGTAGCGCGCCGTGTCGTTGAAGACGCGGAGCATCGGCACGATACCGTTGGAAGTACCATTGGTACCTTTAATATAAGTACCCGTCGCCCGCACATCGTGGATGCTGAGGCCAATACCGCCTGCCGATTGTGAAATCAGCGCGCATTGCTTCAGGGTATCATAAATACCGTCGATGCTATCCTCCTTCATCGTCAGCAGAAAGCAGGACGACATTTGCGGCTTGGGGGTACCGGCGTTGAATAGGGTAGGCGTCGCGTGGGTAAACCACTTCTCCGACAGCAACGTGTAGGTCTCGACGGCCTTCTGCACGTTGTCGGGGTGAATACCGATCGCTACGCGCATCAGCATATGCTGTGGGCGCTCGGCTATTTGGCCGTCTACCTTTAACAGGTACGACTTTTCGAGCGTCTTGTAGCCGAAGTAGTCGTAGTTGTAATCGCGGTCGTAGATGATCGTGGAGTCGAGCAGCGCCGCGTTCTTGCGGATCACTTCGTAGACTTCCTTGGCAATCATCGACGCGTTCTCGCCGGTTTTGGGGTCTTCGTAGGTGTAGAGTCGCTTCATCGTGGCCGAGAAGGACTTCAACGTGTTTTTGTGCAGGTTCGAAATCG
Source organism: uncultured Cytophagales bacterium (assembly GCA_963803495.1). GTDB lineage: Bacteria > Bacteroidota > Bacteroidia > Cytophagales > Spirosomataceae > Persicitalea. The sequence goes on along the minus strand of CAWDMP010000002.1, from coordinate 1,853,274 downwards.
CCACCCGCGCGGCCAGAATGGCGTAATCAGGGTGTTTGGTGGTCATCGAAGCCGATGTTTCCGCCGCCAGGTTATCGAGCTCGGCGGTCGTGACGCCGTCGTAAATACCGGACACGACCTTCTTGGCTACTTCGATGGGCTGAATGTAGTTGGGGTCGAGGCCGTAGCTGAGTTTTTCGATCCGGGCGGTGATTTTGTCGAACTTGACGGATTCCCGGCGTCCGTCGCGTTTGATTACGTACATGGGCATGTGCTGCTGGTTTTAAAGGTAGTAGTTTGGTTTTTTATGGGTAAGCTGTGGGTTTCGGAAGGAAGTTTCGACACTAAAAATTTCCTGAAATAACGGCTTTCGGCCGACATAAACAATTCGGTTTTGAGGGTACTTCAAACTTCACTTTGAAAAATCTAATCAATCTCAATATTACCAAAATGTTAAGATTCTTATTCAAAGCCGGTTAGCCAAACGTGTCAAAATCTGATTTTACTAGAATAGTACCACAAAAAAATTTTTCAGAATTTTCTTTGGTTACTAAGTTATGAATCAGTCGGTTATGAAAGAAAATACGTTAAGAAATTTTTACCAAAATGCAAGTGATCTGGTAAAAATATTTGAATAGGCCCCTTTCCGGCCAGTAGGCGTGGCGCGGGTCAAGCATGACGGTCGTGCGATGTGCGGCCGTCGGAAGTTTTAAAGATAAGGTTTGAAAGACATGAACCGGAAAGACGGACAATGTTTCGAGCCAAAAAATGAGCAAGTGGTCAGGTCTGCAAAAAATAACGGGTCAGGCTTGGGAGATTCGGGATTAAGTCCGTATTTTTGCAGTCCTTTTTCAGAAAAGCGTAAACAACACAGTCACAATACAATAGATAGTAAGATGAGAAAAGATATTCATCCTGAGTACCGCGACGTGGTATTCCTCGACCTTTCCAGCGAACACAAATTCATCACCCGCTCCACGATCCAGACCGACGAGACGATCGAAATGGAGGACGGCAAGACGTACCCCGTCTATAAAGTGGAAGTTTCCTCGATGTCGCACCCCTTCTACACGGGCAAGAATGTCCTGGTAGACACTGCTGGCCGCGTGGACAAGTTCCGCAAGCGCTACGGCAACAAAGAGCAAGAGCAAGCTAAAGTGCAGGAGCAGACGAAAGTAGAGGAGCCCGCCAAGGAGTAGGAGGAAGCCTAAGTCTTCGATAACATTTTTTGATGAAACGGGGCAGTTCCTTTGTTCGCAAAGGAACTGCCCCGTTTTTTGGTGCTTGACAGAAAAAAGCGAAATTTGGGCGGAACATTTGCTGACTTATGGCTTCCGTAGTTTTATTCGACCCCCCCAAAGTACGGGCGCAACTCTTGCCCTTCACCTTCACCCGCCCCGTCGCCGCCATTCGTTGCGGCATCTTGACGCTGGCCGAGAAGTGGGCGCATGAGTTGAAGGCTGAGGTATCCTACGGTACTGAGCGCTATTTACAGGAGTTGTTTCCGCGTACCATTTCCGACCAACAACTTTACATAAGCGGCGCATCGTGCCCCAACCCGGAACTGAAGGCAGCTATCACCCGGCTTCCCGCCGAAAGCGTTTTGCGAAGTACCCGAGATCGTAGTGTACTAGCCGTCAAAACCGCGCAAGCCGACTGGACACCGGAACAGGAAACGAACGCTTTACAGGAATCCGTTTTTTCGGGTGCGTACGTCGCGATTGAAAACCTGTGGGATATTTTTGTGGAAAACGGAACCCAGATCATCGCCGACTGTAGTCGGATTACGGCTGATCGTACCTCCCAAGCCATCACCGACCCACATACACGTTGCTATGCGCCGGAAAATATATTTGTTGAAGAGGGGGCCACGATCCGCGCCGCTATCCTAAACGCCGAGGGCGGACCGATATATATTGGTAAAAACGCCACGCTCAGCGAAGGCGCGATCGTCCAGGGACCTTTTGCGTTGGGCGAGGGAGCGGTCATCGGACAGGGTGCGAAGATCAGGCCTAATACGACCGTCGGCCCGTATTGTAAAGTAGGCGGAGAGGTAAATAATTCCGTGTTCTTCGGGTACAGCAACAAGGCGCACGACGGGTACCTGGGCAATGCCGTGATCGGCGAGTGGTGCAACTTGGGCGCGAACACCAACAACTCCAACCTCAAGAACGACTACACCAACGTCAAACTTTACAATTACGCCACTCAGCAATTGGAAGACACCGGCCGAATCTTCTGCGGCCTCTTCATGGGTGATTACACCAAAGCGGGCATCAGCACGATGTTCAACACGGGTACCGTCGTGGGCGTGAATGTCAACGTATTCGGTGCAGGCTTCCAACCCAAGCACATCCCATCGTTCTCGTGGGGCGGCCAGGGTGAAGGCTTCACGCCCTACCGCTACGATAAAGCATTGCAAGTGATCAAAGAAACCATGCGGCGACGTGGGGAGGCGTTTGATGAAAAAAGGGAGGCGGTCTTAGAAAGAGCTTATGAGTTTATGAGCAGTTCGCCGCTGCAGTTATGAGTATTTTCTCGCACCTTTTTCTCATGAAACTCAAACAGCACGGGGTACCCCAGCCATCGCGCCCTCACTCATAAACTCCTGAACTTTAAACTCACAAACTCTCTTGCTCTTTAAAGACCTTCCCGGTTTAGAAAATACCAAAAACACCCTGCGGCGCGCGGTGCGGCAGAGCCACGTGGCACACGCGCTGCTGTTCGACGGTGCGAGTGGCGGTGGTGGTCTGGCGCTGGCGCTGGCTTTTGCGACCTACGTCAACTGCGAAAATCGGCAGGAGACTGACGCCTGCGGCGAATGCGCTTCCTGCGTCAAGATGAACAAACTCATCCACCCGGATTTGCATTCGATATTCCCGCTGCCGCGCTCGCCCAAGGACGGCGAGGATCTGCTGGGCGAGTTGACGCCCGCTTGGCGAGAATTTATCGGAGACAGCCCCTTCCGTACGTTGGCGGAATGGCTGGCGTTCATCAAGGCCACCAATAATCAGCAGGGCATCATCCCAATCAAGGAAGCGCGGGCGATTATCGGTAAGCTGTCGCTGAAATCCTTCGAGGCTGAGTACAAGATCATGATCCTTTGGCAGCCGGAACTACTCAACATCGCTGCCGCCAACGCGCTACTGAAGATCCTGGAAGAGCCGCCACCCAAAACACTTTTTCTGCTCGTGACCGAGCAGTCCGACAAGCTCATCACGACCATCATTTCGCGTACCCAGCGGCTGGCGATTCCTGCTTTCAGCGATGCTGACGTGCAGGATTATTTACAAAAACATCACAACGCCGACGAAAACCGCGCCAAGCGGGTTGCCTACCTTTGCGACGGCGACCTGTCGCTGGCCCGGCAGCTGCTGCATGAGAAGGAGGTCAGCCACCACGATTGGTTTGGCGAGTGGATGCGGGCCTGCTTCAAGCGCGACCTGGTGGCACTGGTCAAAATGGCCGACAGTTTCGACGGCATGAGCAAAGACCGGCAAAAGGGAATCTTTGACTACGCCCTCCGGCTTTTCCGCGATATGCTGCTGTGGACGCAGGGCGCGGGCGCCCTATTGCGGGTGGCGGAAGAAGAACTTACCTTCGTGCAGAATTTCTCTAAAGCCGTGCCCGTCGCGTCGCTGGAACGCATGGTGGCCGAAACCAACGAGGCCTACTACCACACCGAACGAAACGTGCGCGCCAAGATGGTGTTCCTGGACCTTTCCCTTACCGTAACCCAATTGTTCCAAAGAGGCGCATGAAAAAAGCAGTCACCCCCAAAGTCGTCGAGAAAGGTACCGTCGGGGCTACCGCCACCATCAACTTTCCCGAGTTGAACTGGTTCGACGTTCCGGCGCGGGTCGATACCGGTGCGGCGACTTCATCATTTCACTGTTCCAAGGTGAAACTCATCGAGCGGGAAGGACAAGCGCTACTCAGCTTTGTGCTCGACATGAAGAAAGAAAAAGCGCACGTACCCATCGTGGTCAGCGATTTCAAAGAAATCAGAGTCAAGAATTCCTTTGGCAATTCGGAGGAACGCTACGTGATCCGTACGATCGTCGAGATTGCCGGTAAGCGAATTCGTACGCAATTTTCGCTGGCTGACCGCGACAGAATGACTTTCCCGGTCTTACTTGGTCGCAGGTTGCTAAAAGGCAGGTTCGTCGTGGACGTTTCTCTCTAGCTATCGCCGTTTCAACAATCCCAATCTATGAAAATCGCAGTTTTATCGACTGATCCCAATATATATTCCACCCGACGACTGGTGGAAGCCATTGGGTAGAAGGGGTACGAGGCCGTGGTGATCAACCACTTCAAGTGCTTCCTGACCATTGAAGGCGAAAAGACATCCATCCGTTACGAAGGAAAGGCCATCGAAGGCATCGACGCCATCATCCCGCGCATAGGTGCCTCCGTAACCTCCTACGGCTGCTCGGTCGTGCGGCAGTTTGAGTTGTTGAAAGTGCACACGACCGTCAGATCCCAGGCCATCGGTAGGTCGCGTGATAAGCTGCGCTCGATGCAGATTTTGTCAAAGGCAGGCGTCAGGATTCCAAAAACGGTATTTGCCAAGAATCCCGCTCAGGTCAACGAGCTGATCAAGATCGTCAACGGTCCGTCCGTGATTATCAAATTGCTGGAAGGTACCCAGGGCGTGGGCGTAGTACTGGCCGAGACTTCGAAAGCCGCCAAGTCTACCATCGAAGCGTTTTTTGGCTTGAAGGCCAATTTCCTGATTCAGGAATTCGTGGCCGAATCCAAGAGTGCCGATATATGGGCGTTCGTAATTGGCAACAAAGTAGTAGCCGCCATGCGTCGCCAGGGCGCCGAGGGTGACTTCCGCTCCAACCTCCACCGAGGCGGCAAAGGCAAGTCGATCAAACTATCGGACGAAGAAGAGCACGCCGCCATCGCCGCCGCCCGCGCTCTGGGCGTTCAGGTCGCGGGCGTGGACATGCTCCAATCGCACCGCGGACCTTTAATCACGGAGGTCAACTCTTCTCCGGGCCTGGAAGGCATCGAAAAAACCTCCGGCATCGACGTCGCCACCCTCATCATTGAGTACCTCGAAAAGGAGATTATACATGATGAAGGGGATAAAGTGGGGGTTTAGTCTAATGGGTAACTAATAGCGAATTTTCCGGTTGAATGGTGAGCATAGCACGGGCAACACCGACTTCATCCTGAACGCCTTCTACGTCCTGGCTGCCCCAAAATGGAGCCCATTCTGACGCTCTCGCAAAAATTGAACATCACTAATGAGCGCGGCTATCGCTTCGACAACCACGCCTACGGTAACGTAGATGTCTTCCGCACTTTCACGTAGGTTACCGGTGCCGATCATACTGCACCTGGGCCCGTACGTCGAGCATTCGGCCTTTGGCACACAGGACGAGCGAACTGTTCATGAATCGGGCGGCGATTTGATGAACGGCATGGCGGGCGTCTCGTTCTTCGCTAACCGCTGGACCACCGGAACCAGCGTCCAACAGTCGCTCGCGCAGAACCTTTCGAGTGTGGAAGTCGTGGGAAAGGCATGGAGGCTGGTGCAGGTAGCTTGGCTATTTTGAGTAGTGTTCTCTGCTAACAAATCAGTACATGGATTCGAAAACCAAATACTTAAACGTAAGCAAAATGCGGCAGCAGGTGCTTCTTCATTGCCTCTCGGAATTCAGCGGCGTCACCATGTTCTAGAATGTGGATCAAGTCGGAATGCGACACCGAGCCAATGGCTGTCTTGCCATCGGGACCTGCTTCAGTCTCGATGATGTAGTTAAACAGTGGCATCAGCATTTTCTGAAAACGCCGTAGAGTTTCGTTTCCGCTTATTTGATATAGCGTCGCGTGAAATAAGACGTCCAGCTCTACCCGGTGTCGATCGTTCTGCGCCTCCGACTCTTGTTCTACTATTGTCCGTAACTGCGCAACATCAGCGTCTTCGATGCGAAGAAAAAGCAGATCGCCGATACCGATTTCCAGTACCAATCTGAATTCAAAGAGTTGCTTGAGCACATCTGTGCTTAGCAAAGAAGGCTCCAGGAGCCTTTCCAAGCCACTGAGTATATCCGGTTCGGCCAGAATCATTCCGCGACGCTTTCGGGTTTCCACCAATCCGAGCATACGCAGTCGGCTCAGCGCCTCCCGTACAACGTTGCGGCTCACATTCAGCGCCTCGGCTATTTCTATTTCTTTGGGAAGGGCATCGCCGGGTTTGAAGCCTTCTTGCATGAAATAATGTCTCAGTTTCTCTTCAACCTGGTCAGCCATAGACACATTCACAATGGGCGTTAGGCCTGAGCCACTGAGGGTTTCTGCGAATGTAGCTGAGCGATGATCGGAAGACATTAGGGGTTTAGTTAATTGAGGAAAACTTTAAAGGTATTCAATTAATCGCATTTAGGCGGGATGCCCAACCCCATTAATGTGCGAGCGCTGTCAATTTTGATTACTCAGAGCCTTACCCATGACGGTTTTTTGGTTGTTTTTAGCCAAAATTGAAGTTTTTTCGAAAAAAGTATTGACAATCCTACATTTATTTTTTATAATTGCAATATGTAGTACATAACTACAAAACATCTATTCCATTCAATCATCTATTAAATTCTCTGATTATGTCAAGACACGTACGCTATCTATGCTTCCTGCTGCTGGGAGTTTTATGGGCGGTTCCCCCGGTCGTCGCCCAGCAGACCATTTCTGGCAAAGTGACCGATTCCGAGAACGGAAAGGCTTTACCGGGGGTGAATGTGCTGGCAAAAGGCACCACCACAGGGGCCATTACTGATGTAGAAGGCAACTACCGACTCAGCCTGCCTGAGGAAGCCAACGCCCTAGTATTCTCTTACGTAGGCTACGAACGCCAGGAAATATCTATTGGCAACCGATCGGTCATCGACCTGGCCCTGACTACGGACCCACAGGCTTTGTCTGAGGTGGTTGTGATTGGGTACGGGGAGCAATCGCGAGAGGTAGTGACGACTTCCATTTCCCAAATCAAAGGAAGCGCTATTCAGAACAGCCCTTCGGTTCACCCGGTACAGGCGCTGCAAGGGAAAGTGGCTGGACTGAGTGTTAACATCACCTCGGGGCAACCCGGCGATGGGGCACAGGTATTTATCCGAGGGGGCACGACTCCCAACTCCCGCGATGGCGCCAACGAACCGCTGTATGTAGTCGACGGGGTATTTCGGGAAGATTTAGTAGGGATAAATCCTAATGATATTGAATCCATCGAAGTGCTTAAAGACGCGGCGTCCGCGGCTATCTACGGCGCGCGTGCCGCCAACGGCGTCATTTTGGTCAACACCAAGACGGGCAAAGGCGCGCAGAGTGGACGCATCCGCGTACAGTACGCCTATGGAATCGATCAGCAAATGCGGCAATATCCCTGGACCAGCGCCGAGGACTACATTCGAGTTTCGCGGATTGCGGCGCAACGGGGTATCAACCTGGGAAAGCCCGGCGAGCGATTGAACGATACCAAATTCGGCTATTCCACGCAAGTAGTTAAGCAGCCCGGCGCGTACGGATTCGAGCGCGTGACTACGGCTTTTCTGGACGATGTGGTAGCGGCAGCCGGACAAGGCTACGTCGATGGCCTCATCAACGAGCAGGGCTACCAGACCATGGAAGACCCGGTTACGGGCCGGAGGATCCTTTTTAAAGATAACAACTACGACACAGAGCACCTGTTCCGCACCGGAATTTCACACGACTTGTCGGTGGGGGCTTCGGGCGGGAGCGAAAACGGGAATTATAACGTGAGTTTCGGGTACCTGACCCAGGGAGGGACCGTTCGCGGCACCGGATCGGATCGGTTTACGGTGTTGGCCAACGGCCTGTACAAAGTAAAGGAAAATTTCCGCGTGGAAGCGGGCTTCAACTACCAGTATGACGACATCGACCAGCCGCGTGACGACAACGGCACCATTAACCGCTCGTCTCGCTTGCCCCACACCTACCGCATCTGGAACGACGATGGCACGCCGGCCCTAGGCGAAAGCCCCGGTTCTCCCCGCAACATCGAACATGAGCTGTTCTATCGGGACGATTCGTACCGAAACTACCGAACCCAGTTTCGGGTCGGGTTCGACTACGAGATCTTGAGCGGCCTCTCGCTGAAATCTAGTGCGTCGGTTTATCAGAGGCAGAACGTTCTGGATCAATTTGAGCGGGCCTCCCGGGAGGTCAGCAGCAGAAACATGCGCCGGGATCAGCGCAACTTCAATCAGGTCATGCTGGATGGACTTTTGACTTATAACAAGACGATCGGGCAGGGGCATAATGTAAATGCACTTGTGGGCACCCAGTTCGTGAGAGACGTGGACGAGTACCTCCGGGGAGACGGAGCCAATGCCCCCACCGATCTGATTTCGACGCTGAATGCTTCAGAAACTGAACGCGAAAGGGCTACCAGTTCTTTCGAAGAGGGACGATTGATGAGTTTCTTCGGGCGCTTGAATTACGATTTCAACGCGAAGTACCTACTGGGCCTCAGTCTTCGGTACGATGGTTCTTCGCGTTTCGCCGCAAACAACCAATGGGGGCTGTTCCCAGCCATATCCGCGGGTTGGAACATTCACCAAGAGTCGTTTTGGAATTTCAGGCCTGTCAGCCGAATGAAACTGAGGGCTAGCTGGGGACAAGCCGGAAACGACAATCTGAGCCTTTCGGATACCAGAGGACAATTTTCCACTACTTCCTATCAACTGATCGGTGGGGTGCGGGCCAACCGATTGCCCAATAACAACTTACGATGGGAAACCACCTCTACCACCGACATTGGCCTGGATATAGGCCTCCTGAACAATCGGGTGAATGTGTTGGTGGACTACTACCAGAAACTCACTTCCGATCGTCTGATCGATCGACCATTACCGGCACAAACGGGCTTCGGATCGATCCGAAGCAACTTCGGTACCCTGCAAAACAGCGGCATTGAAATAGAGATTGGTGGTACGGCTATCCGGCGGGGGGATTTCGCCTGGGATGTCAACTTCAATTTTGCTTTCAACAAGCAGCTCATTACCCAGCTACCAGAAAATGAGAACGACCGGAACCGTCTCGGTGGCGGTATCGTCTGGGATGAAAACGGCAACGAGAAAATGGTAGGCGGGCTGGCCGAAGGCGAAAGGCCCTACGGACTCTGGGCTTTCGACTTCCAGGGAGTTTACGCCACCGATGCCGAAGCCGCTGAAGCACCCAACGATCTGCTGATGTCGGGCGGCTACCGGACGCTGTATGGTGGCAAGAAAAACGGTGGGGACGCCATTTGGCGGGACGTGAACGGTGACAATATCATCGACGAAAGGGACGTGGTATTCGTCGGCTACCGGGACCCTAACAAACGGGGCGGATGGTCTAATACATTCTCCTACAAAAATTTCTCGTTGCGATTCATCATGGACTGGGCGACGGGCCATGTGATCAGCAACGGCTGGCGGGCCCGGGCCAACGGCAACGCCCGGAACAATGTAATGACGCTGACCGATGTGGCTGGCGACGGGATATGGCGGCAAGAGGGCGATCAGGCCTCGCTGCCCAGATACGACAACGCCTCCGACTTCGACAATGGCGCCCGAAATCACGCCCGTTTTCTGTCAAGTACTTCCAATCGGGATATAAGCTTGGGTACGGGCAATGCCTCCGACCACACCCTTTACTATAAGGATGGCGACTGGCTGGCGTTCCGGGAGATTTCCCTGGCCTACAACTTGCCCAATAACTGGGCAAGCAAAGTCGGCTTTGCCGACACCCGACTAAGTCTGGAAACGTACAACCTGGGATACCTTACCAAATACGACGGACTGACTCCCGAGCATTACGATGGCGTAGATGAAGGGATCTATCCTCGCCCTTTCCAGATGCGTATCAGGCTGACGGCCAATTTTTAAAACCCACTCAACAATTCTGAAGACATGAAAAAGCTACCTTTATTGATACTGTGTTTTTCCCTGAGTCTGCCTTTCCTTTCAAGTTGTGAAGACGCTTTGAAGGTCGATATCAAATCGGATATCGTGGCCGGCGACTTCCCCGCGAACGGGGAGGAAGCCCGTGCCCTGCTGATCGGCTCCTACCGCGATATGAAGGAAGACTTCAACAGCACCGTATACAGCATAGACCGCAGCGACGCATTCGATGTCGGTAAGATCGGCACCGTTTCGGATGCCTGGGCCCAAAACCTGAACTCGGGCAATGGCCCCAACTGGCTGAACTTCTACCGCGCTTTGTACAATGTCAACTTCTTGCTGGCGCAGGTAGATAACCTTTCTTTCGCTTCACCAACGCTCAAAGCGCAAACCAAGGCAGAGGCTCTTTTTATACGGGCGTTCTACTACTTTCAGATGGCTCGCATCTGGGGCGATGTTCCGCTCGTGTTGTCGCCGCTCGCCTCGACCGACCAGGAAGTAATCGGCCGCACGCCCGTCGCGCAGGTGATGCAGCAGGTCAACCAAGATCTGGACGAAGCCATCGCGCTCTTTCCAGCCGACGGTTTCAGGGACAAGAATTTTGCCTCCAAGCCCGCCGCCTACGCGCTGAAAGCCGATGTAAAAATGTGGACCGGCAAGGTGTTAAACGGAGGTGCCGCTGACTTCGACGCTGCCCTGGCAGCCATCGAGAAGATAGAAAGCGCGGGTGTCCGTCTTATACAAGATAGCTTCGCTTCAATTTTTGATGCTGACAACAAAAAGAATGTCGAGATTATCTTTGCCTTGTACAACAGTCGTGACGAATCGGTGAGCCATTTTGCCAGTTTGAGTACGCCCCGTACCGACATCGACTTCAGCAGCGTACTTAGCCCATGGGTACCTTCGTCGCCGAGCTTCGGCGCTCGGCACAACTACGCCCCCAGTCAGCGGATTCGGGCTCTGTTCACCAATCCCAACGACATTCGCCGGGATGTGACGTTCGTCCCCATGCTACAGGCCGATGGCGCGGATACTAACACAGACCCTGACACTTCTTCTTTCTCCCAAAATAAGTTTAGAGGGCAAGTATTCGATGGAATCCGGCAGTACACCGACGACAACATTATCTATCGCTGGGCCGATATGCTGCTGCTCCGCTCTGAAGCCTACGCCGCCAAGGACGACATCGCCAATGCCCTCCTGGCCCTCAACCAAGTACGTAATCGCGCCAAAATCGGCGATTACGCGGGCCCAATGAACCAGGCCACCGTGAATAGGGCGATCCTGGATGAAAGGGGGCGCGAATTGTTCCTCGAGCAAAAAAACTGGTGGGATTTGCGAAGATTTCACGCCGACGGCACCATCGACATTTACAAATTTGTCCCCAACCTCGTCGGAAAGCAAACGCCGCTTTATTGGCCGATCAGCCAGTCGGTGATTGCCCTGAATCCGAAGATCCAGCAGACGGCGGGGTATTGAAACATTTATGATCGATCCTACTATGAAACACCCATCGCTATCCAAAGCGCCCCTTCTGGCTGTCCTTCTCCTGGGGTTGTTCGCTTCGTGCGCGTTCGCCCAACTCAACGGCGTAGAGATCAAGACGGAGCAGAAACAGATTCCAGTATTGAAGTACAAAACGGACAATCCGGTACTCAGAATCGCGGTGACCACTACCCGAAAAAATACCCTGAAATCGCTTCAAATCGCTACCCGTGGCACTGATGATCTGAGCGACATTAGCCAGGTGCGCCTTTTTTACACGGGTCGGGACTCCCTTTTCTCGGATAAGCAACCCTACGCCAACGAGATGTCGCCGAAGTCGAAAATGCTGTTTCGGCATGAAATGGAAATGGATACGGGTACTCACTATTTCTGGGTTTCCTACCGGATCAGCGACCAAGCCGAACTACTCCACAAGGTTGGTGTCGCCCTGACCAGCGCAACTTTCCGACAGGGAAGCGTAATATTATCCCCGGAAGCTAACCCGACCCGATTTAGGCTGGGCATGGCGTTGCGCGAACACAACCAGGATGACACCCATAGATACCGCATTCCGGGTTTGACCACCTCGAAACGCGGAACCCTGTTGGCCGTGTACGACGCCCGGCGGAATCCGCCCCGCGACTTGCAGGGAGACATTGACATCGGCTTGAACCGAAGCACCGACGGAGGAGCGACCTGGCAACGGATGCAGGTCGCACTGGACAAAGGGGAATGGGGCGGACTGCCCGAGAAGTTCAACGGGGTGAGTGATGCCGCCGTTCTGGCGGACACCGCCACTGGCACTATTTACGTGGTTGGGCTTTGGATGCACGGTGTTTTGGACAAAAATGGCAAGTGGATCGAGGGCCTTACCGCCGAAAGCGACGCCTGGGAGCACCAATGGCGCGACCGAGGATCACAGCCCGGTTTTGGTGTCAAAGAAACGTCCCAGTTTCTGATCACTAAAAGTACTGACGACGGATTGACCTGGAGCGAGCCAACGAACCTGACCAGGATGGGCAAGAAGAAGGAATGGTGGTTATGGGCGCCCGCGCCGGGCCGGGGAATCGTGATGGACGATGGGACGCTGGTGTTTCCCACCCAGGGAAGGGACGCCACCGGCGAGACTTTTTCCAATATTACTTACAGCAAAGACCAGGGCGAAACCTGGACGACGAGCGAACCCGCCTATTCTAACACCACCGAATGCGCCGTAGTGCAGCTTAGCGACGGCAGTCTGATGCTCAATATGCGGGATAACCGCAGTCGGGAAAACAAGTCGGCTACCAACGGGCGGGCGGTTTTTACCACGCAGGATATGGGTGCGACCTGGCAGCAACATCCTACCCATCACGGTGCCCTGCCCGAACCGACCTGCATGGGCAGTCTGCACAAGCATGTTTACGATGAAAACACCAAAAGCGTACTGCTGTTTTCCAACCCCAACTCGAAGTACCAACGGGATCATATCACGATAAAAGTAAGCTTCGACAACGGGATGAGTTGGCCGGAAGAAAATTGGCTTTTGCTGGATGAGAAAAGAGGAAATGGCTACTCCTGCCTCACGAGTATTGACGAAAACACCATCGGCATCTTATACGAAAGTAGCCAGGCCAATCTGGTTTTTCAGCAGATCGCTCTGGACGAGTTGATCAAACGCTGAACCGCTTTATTGCCCAATACGTGCTCCCATAAACCGCAACCAACACGTGAACAACGCAGGTGCTCTTCTCGCCCTCCTCCTACTTCTTTTCGTAAACCCCTCCCGCACGGCAGGCCAATCCACTGCCGAGGAAAATCTACGGTGGGAACAGCTTCCCGAACTCCCACCAGCACCTGGACAAACCCGGCAGCTCGGGCTAGCCGGGGCGTTCTCCGGCACCCACCGGGGAGCCTTGATCGTGGCGGGTGGCGCTAATTTTCCCGACGCGGCTCCCTCGGAGGGCGGCACGAAGGTATGGTGGGACGATATTTATGTGCTGGAGAAAGACGGCGCTGGCGAGTACATCTGGCACACCAACCCGGATTACAAACTACCCCAACCCCTGGCCTACGGCGTCGCTATCACGACTGACGAAGGGGTACTTTGCATCGGGGGAAACAATGAGGACGGGGCTTCTAACCAAGTGTTTCTCATCCGCTGGGAACCGGCCACGCAGAAAATAAAGATCGTAGAAAAGCCCCCCTTGCCTATGCCGCTGGCTTTCGCGGCCGGAGCAGCGGTGGGCCGCACCGTGTACCTGGCGGGCGGTCAGGACAATAGTGAGGGGGGGCCAAGTACCCATCATTTTTTTGCACTGAATCTTGACTCCTACCAGTGGCAAAAACTAACCGCCTGGCCCGGCCCACCGCGCATGATGGCCGTAGCCGCCGGACAGAGTAACGGCTTGAACGATTGCTTCTATCTTTTAAGCGGCAGGAACGTCGCACCCGGACAACCCTCCGAAGTACTTTCCGATGCTTATCGTTATGATCCGGCCGATAACCGCTGGACGAAAATAAGCGACGTGATGTCCCGTCTCAACCAGCCGATCTCCGTCATGGCCGGAACGGCCCTTGCTTCGGGCGCTAACCATATCCTGGTTTTTGGAGGAGCTGATGGCAAGCTTTTCAAGCAGTTGGAAGAATTAGACCGTCAGTTGACCAAGGCCGAAGGTACTTCGAACGCCGCTACGCTCATCGACCGTAAAAAGAAACTACTGTCCGACCATCCGGGATTCAGTCGGGCTATTTTGTCGTACAATACCGTTACCGATACCTGGAACGAAATGGGTGAACTACCCCGCAGCGGCCAGGTAACTACCCAGGTAGTGCGTTGGGACGGTGATCTGGTCATTCCCAGTGGAGAAATACAGCCGGGAGTGCGTACCGCTGAGCTATGGCGGGCTACCGTCGTGAGCGACCTCACGTTTGGCTGGATCAATTATAGCGTGATTGGCCTGTACCTGCTCATTCTGGTGGGCATAGGCTTTTATTTTTCCCGCCGCGAAAGCAGCACCGACGACTACTTCAAGGCGGGCGGCCGGGTACCGTGGTGGGCCGCCGGACTGAGCATCTTCGGCACCCAACTTAGCGCCATCACCTTCATGGCCATCCCTGCCAAGACCTACGCTACCGATTGGGGTATGTTCTTGTTCAGCATGATGGCCGTTGCCGTCGCCCCGCTGATCGTCTTTGTGTTCCTGCCTTTTTATCGCCGCCTGAATATCACTACGGCATACGAATACCTGGAAAAGCGGTTCAATCTGGCGGCCCGGCTCATCGGTAGCCTGATGTTTATTACCCTGCAGTTCGGGCGGATTGGCATCGTGCTTTTCCTGCCTTCCATCGCGCTGTCGGTCGTGACAGGCATCGATGTGGGCCTTTGCATCGTGCTGATGGGCGTTTTGAGCATTGTTTATACCGTCCTGGGAGGAATAGAAGCCGTTATCTGGACGGACGTTTTGCAAGTCGTCGTGCTGTTGGGCGGGGCGCTTTTATGTCTGGTGATGATCTCCCTTCGCCTGGAAGGTGGTTTTGGCGGTTTGATGGATCTAGCGTTCTCGGACGACAAATTCCATATTTTCAACTTTGATTTCGACCTGACTTCCCCTACTTTCTGGGTGGTAGTTTTGGGAGGAATCGGGGCCAATATCATCAGCTACGGAAGCGACCAAACCGTGGTCCAGCGGTTCCTAACCACTAAGGACGAAAAAAGCGCGGCGGACAGCATCTGGACCAGCGCGGCGTTGGTTGTGCCGGGGTCGATATTGTTTTTTGGTATTGGTACGGCGCTATTTGCATTCTATCGGCTGCATCCCGCACTGATGAGCCCCACCGCACTGGACAATACGGACGCTATTTTTCCCTATTTCATCGTCACCCAACTTCCCCAGGGCGTGGCGGGCATACTGATCGCCGGGGTTTTTGCGGCGGCCATGTCGAGCCTGGACAGTAGCATGAACTCCGTGGCCACAGTGGTTACCACGGATTTTTTCCAACGCTTCCGTCCAAACGCCGACGAACACCAAAGCCTCCAGGTAGCCAAATGGACTACCGGCGTCGTGGGGGTAAGCGGCACAGCCTTCGCGCTACTGATGGCTAGCTGGGACATCAAATCGCTCTGGGATCAGCTCAACCTGTTCATCGGTCTGTTTGCAGGCGGGTTGGGCGGGCTGTTCCTGCTGGGCATGTTCACGCGGCGAGCTAACGGAGCCGGGTCAGTGACCGGACTGGTAGTTAGCGCTTTGGTGCAGTTTCTGGTAAAGGCGTACACGCCTGCCTCGTTTTTGCTCTATTCCTTCACAGGCATGGTCGCCTGTGTTGTCGTGGGGTACCTGGCCAGTTTGCTCATAAAACAATCCCCAAAAAACCTGAATCGACTTACGATTTATACGATTCACCATCGGACTTGACGTACAGGATAGTGCGACGATCCGATGCTATAAATTCAACTAAAAACGATTTTGAAAATGGTAGAGAAAATTGACGGCTTGATTGCTGCCCCCTTCACCCCGTTCCAGGCCGATGGCACCGTGAATGTACCCCGCATCAGCAAACTGACCGAATACCTGATCGAACAAAAGATTAAGGGTATTTTCGTGTGTGGAAGCACGGGAGAAGGACCATCCATGACTACCGAAGAGCGGAAACAAGTTGCCGAAGCCTTCGTGCAGGCAGCTAAGGGGCGTTTATTTACTTTCGTCCATGTGGGTCATAACAGTCTGGCCGACGCGCGCGACCTGGCGGCCCACGCTCAGGCAATCGGTGCCGACGCTATTTCCGCTACGGTACCCACGTATTTCAAGATCAATACCCAGGAAGCATTGATCCAAAGTCTGGCCTACATCGCGGAAGAGGCACCGGACTTGCCCTTCTATTACTACAATATTCCGGCGCTTACCGGCGTGAGCCTGGACATGGTGACATTCCTCGACCAGGCCCGAAAGCACCTGCCCACCTTGGCGGGTATTAAGTACACCGCACCCTATTTGTTTGAGTACCAGGCGTGTCTGGAAGCAGCGAAAGGAGAGTATGACATCCTCTACGGGTCAGACGAAATGATGCTGGGAGCCCTGGCCACTGGGGCCCGGGGATTTATTGGCAGTACCTACAACTTCATGGCCCCCGTCTATCATCATCTCAGGGAGGCCATCGACCAAAACGACCTTGCCGCGGCGCAGCAACATCAGAACGTCTCGGTGCAGGTGGTTAGGATAATCGTAAAATATGGTCCGCTGGCGGCTCAGAAAGCGATCATGGCGATGATAGGTCTGGATTGCGGCTCCGTGCGGTTGCCGCTGCAGGGACTAACAGAGGTTCAAAAGGATGCCATGTATTTAGAGTTGGAAGCCCTCGGTTTTTTTGAGCAGATCAGTCAGACAGTCTGATGGGAGAATAAATTCCAACGAATTCTGGTAAATTGCGGCACGAACATTAGCTCAAACAGAAGACTATCACCTACTGAAATGCACATAAAAATCGGCACCCGCGGTAGCAAGTTGGCCTTGTGGCAAGCACATTTCGTAGAAGAAAAACTGCAAGAGCGTGGCATCTCCACCGAGGTGGTCGTCATCCAAACAATGGGCGATAAAATCCTGGACCGGGCTTTGTCGAAGATCGGGAGTAAAGGCATTTTTACCGAAGAATTGGAAGAGCAGCTATTGAGTGGTGGCATCGACATTGCGGTACATAGTGCCAAGGATTTGCAGTCGGATCTGGGCCAGGATTTCGAAATCCTGGCTTTCACCGAGCGCGAGCGTGTCAACGATGTACTTATCAGCCACGATACTGGGCTCTCTTTGGGGCAGGAAAAGCCCTTTGTCATCGGTACGTCCTCGACTCGTCGGATTGCGCTGTTAAAACATTTTTATCCCCACCTCACGACGGTGGACATGCGCGGCAATCTGCAAACCCGCCTCCGCAAACTCCGCGAGGGCCACTGCGACGCGCTGTTGCTCGCCTACGCGGGCGTCCACCGGATGGGGTACGACGCCCAAATCGCCGAGTACCTTTCTTCCGAAGAATTCACGCCCGCCGTGGGGCAGGGCAGCGTCGCCATCGAGTGCGCCACGCTGCTGGCGGCCGATAAGAAAGAAGCGATAGCCAAGCTACTCAACCACTTGGAAACTTCGCTTTGTCTCCGCGCCGAGCGGGCCTTCCTGCATCGCCTGCAAGGTGGCTGCAGCGTACCGGTCTTTGGACTGGCGACGCTGGCCGAAGGAAAAATTAGCCTGACGGGCGGGGTTGTGAGTCTGGATGGCAGCGAAATGCTTCGCCGTAGTATTTACGATGGATCATCTTCCCAGCCCGAGGCCGTAGGTACTTCCTTAGGCGAAGTGCTGCTCGAATCGGGAGCCGAGCGGATTTTAGCCAAAATCAGGAATGCGCAAGTCGATATTACGGATTTGCGATGACTTGGGCGATACGCTTTGCGCTGGCACGAAACCACTATTTTCAGATAAAACAACACTGGATAAGGAAGCGATCGGGGGACACGAGATGATAATTATTAATAAAAATTAATAATAGCTTCACCCCATCAAACATTTTCCTTATCTTTGATTTATCTAAAATGTTAAGAATTAGTTAATAACTAAAAACCTGTTTTTATGAAAAAAGTACTACAGCAATGGAAGGTCATGCTCCTGCTGTCGCTTTGCTCCACGATTGGTTTCGCTCAGGATGCGACCATCACGGGCAAAGTAACCGAGGTAGGAGGCGGCGAACTCTACGGAGTCAACATCGTCGTGAAAGGTACGACACGAGGCACCACCACCAATAACAAAGGTGAGTACAGCATTGTAACTAACAAAGGTAACACGCTTACGTTCAGCTATATTGGCTACACTTCGAAGGAGGTAGTCGTGGGCAACAGCAACGTGATCAACGTAGCGCTGGCTGCCGACGATAACCTGTTGGGTGAAGTCGTAGTGACGGCTTTCGGTATGGAAAAAGAGAAAAAAGCGCTGGGCTATTCGGTCACGCAGCTCGACGGCGAGCGGTTTACCGAATCCCGGACGATCAATGTCGGCAACGCTCTGACGGGTAAAGTCGCGGGTGTCAACGTATCCTCGCCCACCACGGGTGCGGCCGGTACGAGCCGCGTCGTGATTCGGGGTGGTTCCTCGCTGGGAGGTAATGACCAGCCACTGTACGTCATCAATGGTGTACCGATGGACAATTCCAACCAAGGCAACGCCGGTATGTGGGGTGGTAACGACAACGGGGACGGACTTTCGTCCATCAATCCTGACGACATCGCCAGCATCTCGGTACTGAAAGGTAATGCGGCCTCGGCCTTATACGGCTCACGGGCCGCCAACGGCGTTATCCTGATCACGACCAAAACCGGCCGTGGTACCAAGGGATTAGGCGTATCGTTCAACTCCAACTTCACCGTTGACCGCGCCATCGACCTTACCGACCTGCAGCAGCAATACGGCAACGGAAGCCTGGGCATCGCGCCTACGACGGCCGAGGAAGCCAGTCAATTTGGTAACAGTTCGTGGGGCGCTCCGCTCGACGGATCGAGC
Organism: uncultured Cytophagales bacterium; assembly: GCA_963803495.1. Taxonomy (GTDB): domain Bacteria; phylum Bacteroidota; class Bacteroidia; order Cytophagales; family Spirosomataceae; genus Persicitalea. Next base: position 1,834,385 of record CAWDMP010000002.1, on the reverse strand, counting down.
GTCATCCAGTTCGACGGCGTTTCGCGGCCTTACAGAGCCACGGGCCAGGGCATCAACGACTTTTACCGCACGGGCCGCACCTGGACCAACACGCTGGCGCTGTCGGGGAGCAACGACTTCGGAAGTTTCCGGTTCTCGGCCTCTAATCTCGACAACCAGGACATCATGCCCAATAGTGGCTTCGACCGTACCACCTTCAATGGTAACATGAATGGTAAGTTTGGTAAGCTGGAAATGATCGTGAGCGGCCAATATTCTACCGAAGGCGCCAAGAACCGTCCTCGCCTATCGGATTCGCCCGGTAATGCCAACTACACCATCATTACCAAGGCTCCCAATCTCAGTTTTAACGATATGCAGGGTCCCACCGGCAAGTTGGGCGCGCGGGAAGACGGATACGAGTTGCAGTACCAGGACAACAATTTCGCGACCAACCCGTACTGGGCGGCGTACCAGTTTCTCCGCCTCGACAGCAAGAATCGCTTCTTCGGTAATGCTTCGTTGAAGTACAATGTCACGGATTGGCTTTACGTGCAGGGACGCGTGGGTACCGATTACATCGCGGGACGCTTCGAATCCAGCGAGCCATTCGGTACCGCTTATAAGAACGCCGGAGACTACAACCTGATCAACCGTACCATTCAGGAAAACAACTACGATCTGTTTATCGGAGCCAACAAAGATTTCGGTAAGTTTTCGGCGGACATTCTTTTGGGCGGCAACCGGATGCGTCGCTCGACAGAGAGTGCCCGCATTGGCGGTAACGGCCTGAACATTCCGTTTTTCGGAAGCGTCAACAACGTAGCCAACCAAACTTACGGCTACGGACTGTCCGAGTTCGGCATCAACTCGATCTTTGGGTCGGCCAACCTTGGTTTTAATAACTACCTGTTCTTGAACCTTACCGTCCGCCAGGACCAGTTCTCGACGCTGGCACCCGAAAGCAATACGGTGACCTATCCATCGGCGGGCCTGAGCTTCGTGTTTAGCGACGCTATCGCGCAACTACCCGCGTGGCTGACTTTCGGTAAGGTACGTGCCTCGTGGGGCCAAGTGGGCGGCGGTGCTCCCGACCCTTACAGCAACAACCTGACCTACGGCCTGCGTGGCTACCAGCACAATGGGGCTATTCTGGGTTCGATCAACAATGGCTCGATCCCCAACAACGCCCTTCAGCCTTACGTATCGACCGAAGTAGAAGTCGGGGTGGACCTGCGGTTGTTCAAGAATCGCCTGGGCCTCGATATGGCGGTATACAAGCGTACGACCAACGACGACATCCTGAATACCTCGATTTCGGGTACTTCCGGTTACGGTAGCACCCAAATCAACATCGGAGAATTGACCAACAGCGGCGTGGAGGTACTCCTTACGGGTACACCCATTAAAAGCGATGATTTCACCTGGGATCTGTCGCTAAACTTCGCGCGCAATATTTCCAACGTCGTAAGCTTGGGTACTAATGCCGCCGGCGATCCGATCGAATTCCTGAACCTGGACGAGTCGCGGGCGAGGCAGGAGCGTATCCGGCACTATGTCGGTCAGCAATTGGGCGTCATTGCGGGCTACCGTCAGAAGGAGGTCAATGGTCAGAAGGTCTTCACTGAAAGAATCGACAGCGAAACGGGTGAGGTACTGTACGCTTACCCCACGCGGGGCGACTTTGAACAAATTGCGCTGGGCCGTCACCCGATCAGTGCCGGGTTGTCCAACAGTCTCAGCTACAAGGGCTTTAACCTTAGCTTCCTGATCGATATGCGGGAAGGCGGTAGCATGATGTCGGGTACTAACCTGGGTCTGTACGGCGTCGGCCTGCATAAGGGCACCTTACCTGGCCGCGAGAGTGACCTGACGGTGTCGGGTGTGACTGCTGCGGGTGAGGCCAAAACCTGGAACATCCCGCGCCGGTTCCTGCAGGCTTATTACGGCGAGTACACCAACATCACCGAGAACTTCATCTACGACAGTTCGTTCGGTAAGTTGCGTGAACTATCCATCGGCTACAGCATTCCCAAGCGCTTCCTGGACAGAACGCCACTCAGTACTTTGAAGCTGTCGGCGGTAGGCCGTAACCTGTTGCTTCTCTGGTCGAGCGTTCCGAACGTAGATCCTGAAAGTGGCTACACCGCCAGCGGCAACTCGCAGGGACTGGAGTACTTCTCACTTCCTACGACGCGTAATCTGGGCTTCAACTTATCAGCAACTTTTTAATTTTGAATGAGCGAATGAGTGAATGATTGAATATTGTTTACGCCAGTAAATGACTGTTCTATTATTCGCTCATTCTATCATTCTCATTCACTCATTCTATCATTGATATAAGATGAAAAAACACATAAAACTCACCGCGCTGACGCTGCTCGGCGTCATGACGCTTAGTTCCTGTGACAAAGACAAGCTCACAGAACTGAATATCAACAAAAATGCCTCGACCGAAATCGACCAGCGCTACCTGATGTCGCTGGGTATGCTGCAAGTCGCCGGCGACCGCTACGAGTCCTGGCGGGCCAACATGATTTACAGCTCGACGATGATCCAGCACAACGCTACCCTGGCGGGTTACTGGAGCGGCGATAAGTACTACTACAATGCCCAGTACAGTGGAGCCTACTGGGAAAGCCATTTTCCCGGTGCCATCAAGACGTTGACGCAGGTAGTGGATCAAACGAAGGGTAAGCCTGAGTCGGCCAATGCTTTTGCTGCCGCTCAGATCATGCGGGCTTTCGACCTGCACCGCATCACCGATATGTACGGCGACATCCCGTATGCTCAGGCTGGGCGTGGACTGGTGGGGGCAGAAAACTGGTTCCCGAAGTACGATGCCCAAAAGGATGTGTACATGATGCTCGTTGCCGACATCAAGCAGGCGCGCGACGCTTTCTCTCCTACGGCCCGCGCTTTGGGAGAGCAGGATGTTTTGTACCAGGGTGATTACGCCAAATGGCGCAAGTTCGCCAACTCGCTGCTGATGCGCATTGCGTTGCGGATGAGCAATGTGGACGCAGCTACCGCCAAGACAGTATTTACCGAAGCGGCCAGCAAGGGCGGAATCGACTCCAATGCTTCCAATGCCTTCATGACCCAGGTACTGGGCAATGGCGGTGGGATCAATTTCAACGGTACCTCGCTGGTGCTGTCCAATGCCGCCGGTGGTGGTAGCGAAGGAAACACGGCACGCGTGAGCAAAACGCTGGTCGATTTCATGACCAAGAACAACGATCCGCGCAAAATGATCATCGTGGGCGGCGTGGGCAACTACTTCGACAAAACCACCTGGATTACCGATCCGGCCAAGCAACGGGGTTTGCCCAATGGCTACACGACGACTACGATCAAGAACTTGTTTCCCGACTTTACGACGATTCAAAATTTCAGTTTCATCAACCCCGGTATCGCGGATTTGGATGATCCTTCGAAGCTACTGTCGTACGCCGAAACAGAGCTCATGTTGGCCGAAGCGTCTTTGAAAGGATGGATCAGCGACGACGCCGCATCCCATTTCAGAAAAGGGGTAACGGGCGATATGAAATCCTGGGCCGCCTTCGGTGAGACAGCACCCGCCGATGCGGCGATTACCAAGTACATCGACGGCCTCGGTTTTGCCGCCGCCGGGAATGAGCGTAAACTTGAGCTTATCGGCGAGCAGTACTGGATGGCCACCTACCTCAACCACATTGAGGCGTGGGCCAACTGGCGTCGTACGGGCTACCCCAAGTTGGTACCGACCAACGATCCTTCCAACGTGACGGGCGGTACGATCCCCCGCCGCCTGCGGTACTTCGAGGACGAAGTAGGTAGCAACCCGGCCAGCTACCAGGAGGCCGTCGCCCGTCAGGGTGCCGATCTGCTTACGACGCGTATGTGGTGGGATGTGAAGAAGTAGGCTATCGGCCGTCGGCTTTTGGACTCTATTGCGATTTTCAATGTTGAAGACGCCCCGACTTTCGAGTGGGGCGTCTTTTTATATTTTGTAATTTGCAGAAAAAACACTTTGATGAATAAAATCTGCTCGCTTTTGGTGGTCCTATGCTACTTGTTTGCGGTTGTAAATCCGAAAATCCCGATAGCATTTTCAAACGATTGTCCGAAGATGACACCGGTATCGACTTTGAGAATACCATTCAGGAAACCGACCAAGATAACGTGCTCAACTACGAGTACTTCTACAACGGCGGCGGCGTAGCGTCGGGTGACTTCAACAACGACGGCTTCATCGACCTGTACTTCACGGCCAACCAGGGACCAGACAAGCTATATCTGAACAAAGGAAATCAGAAGGGCAAACTGCTCCAATTTGAAGATATAACCGAAAGCGCAGGCATCACCTGGAACGGCGAATGGAAAACGGGCGTGACGGTCGTGGATCTTAACGGCGATGGCTGGCTGGACATATACGTGTCGGTGTCTGGCAACGTGGACAAGCCTGTGCTGCGGAAAAATAAGCTCTACATCAACAACAAAAACCTTACTTTCACCGAAAGGGCTGCCGACTATGGCCTTGATCTGAACACCTATACCACCCAAACCACCTTCTTCGATTACGACCGTGATGGCGACCTCGACGCCTACCTGCTGAATCACAATGTCGTTGATTTCAACCGCTTCGATGTACAGGCCGTCCACGCGATGCGGGACACGCTGGCGGGTGACCGGCTGCTACGCAACGACGACGGCAAATTTGTCGACGTCAGCGCCGAAGCGGGCATCAAAGGCAAACCCGATTGGCTTTGGCCTGGGTATCCACATCGCCGATCTGAACGCCGATGGCTGGCCGGATATCTACGTATCCAACGACTACATCGAAAGCGACTACCTCTACATCAACAATCAAAAAGGTGGCTTCGAGGACATCATCGACCAAAAGACCGGCCACACCAGCTTTTTCTCGATGGGCAATGACGTGGGCGATATCAACAACGACCTGCTGCCCGACATCATGACGACCGACATGCTGCCCGAAGATAACCGGAGGCAGAAAGCTCCTCTTCGGTCCCGACCGCTACGAGGCGTACCTGTCCATGCTGCGCAACGGCTTTCATCCCGAAATCATGCGCAATATGCTGCAAGTCAACAACGGTGATGGTACATTCAGCGAAGTAGGGCAGGTGGCGGGCGTATCGAATACCGACTGGAGCTGGTCGGCGCTGCTGGCCGACTACGACAACGACGGCTATCAGGACCTCTTCGTGACCAACGGCTACCTGCGCGACTACACCAACATGGATTTCATGAAGTACTACGCCGACGAGCGCCAACTGGGCGATCCCGAAAACGTGAGTGCGATCATCGCCAAGATGCCCTCGACCAAGACCCCCAACTACATCTTCCGCAACAACCGCGACCTGACTTTTACCAATCAGCAAACCGCCTGGGGCTTCGACACGCCCGTCGTTTCCAACGGGGCCGTAGCCGTGGACCTGGACAACGACGGCGACCTTGAACTCGTCACCAATAACATCAACGAGAAGGCATTTGTGTACCAAAACCTGAGTCAGGACGAGGCGAAAAGTCCCATTATCTATCTGTCAAGCTGACTCGCTGGTATGGCCGAGTACCCTTGGGGCAAAGGTATACGCGTACAGCGGCGCGCTGCGGCAATACCGATTCCTGACGCCCACCCACGGGTACCAGAGCAGTGTGGCGGCTCCGTTACATTTTGGTTTGGGAGAAAATGGCAAGGTAGATAGCCTGATCGTCGTGTGGCCCGACGGGAAAGTGCAGAGAGCTACCGATGTAGCTGTCGACCAAATTCTCACGGTACAATACGCGCCCAACTACCCCGGAGAATTCCAACCCAATCCGGTCGTGAAACCTGTTTTTGAATTGACTCAGACCCTTTCGGAACACCAGCAACAGCCGCTGAATGACTTCAACCGTCAACTTTTGCTCCTGCACATGTACTCTTACCAGGGCCCGCGCATCGCCAAAGGCGATGTGAATGGCGACGGTCGGGAAGATATTTATCTGGGAGGAGGAAAAGGCCAACCCGGACAGCTTTTGTTGCAAAACTCGGCGGGTGATTTTACCCAAAAACAACAGCCGACCTTCGCCGAAAACGAACTCGCCACCGATACCGACGCCGTGTTTTTCGACGCCGATGGCGACGGCGACCCCGATTTGTACGTGACGAGCGGCGGCTACGAGTACCTGCCCAACGACTTGATGCTGCAAAATCGCCTGTACCTGAATGACGGCAAAGGGAATTTTACCAAAGACTACGAAGCACTCGACAGCGGCAATTTCTCCGATAGCCGGGTGGTAGTACTTGACTTTGATAAAGACGGCGATCCGGATATTTTTGTGGCCGGCTCGGTGGTGCCAGGTACTTACCCGCGCTACAATCCCAGTCGATTGTATCGGAATGACAAGGGTAAGTTTGCGGAAGTACCGAATCCGATATTCTCCACGCTGGGCTTGCTGACCGATGTCTGCGTGACGGACTATGATAAGGACGGGTACCCTGATTTGGTAGCTGTCGGCGAGTGGACGGGCGTCGTGCGGCTACACAACGAAGGCGGTAAATTTGTGCGGGTCGAGGATGAATTGAACCAGCTCACGGGTTATTGGCAGAGCATTCTGGCGGCGGACTTCGACAACGACGGCGACGAAGATTTGATCGTGGGCAACTACGGCCTGAATTCGCAGCTCAAAGCCTCAGCCGACTTTCCGATGACGCTCTTCACCGAAGATTTTGACGACAACGGCAAGCTGGATCCGATTTTAGCCTACGCCATTCAGGGCAAGAATCATCCGGCGTACAGCCGCGACGAGCTTTCGGATCAACTGATTATTTTCAAGAAAAAGTACGTCACGCATGAATCGTATTCAACGGCGACGATGGACGAAATTCTGGGGGAGTTCAAGAACAAAACCCCCGAGCGCGCCACAGCTGTGACGCTCGCAACGGTGTACCTGGTCAACAATAGTGGTAAATTTGAGCAAAAGCCATTGCCGATTCAAGCGCAATTTGCTCCACTCTACGCCTTAGCGGCGGCGGATGTCAACAGCGACGGCTTCCCGGACCTGATCGCCGCCGGAAACGAAAGCCATAACCGGATTCGAATCGGTACCATCGACGCCAACTACGGGCAAGTGTTTTTGAGCGATGGGAAAGGTGGATTCAATTACCTGCCTCAGAATCAGTCTGGGTTGCAGTTTCGCGGTGATGTGCGCGGATTGCGGGTGGTGGAGGATAAGTTGGTGGTTGGGGTGAATGGCGGGGCGTTTCGGGTGTATGGGTTTGGGGCTGTGGGGGCTGTGCAATGATGCAGGCGCTATCCTAGTGGCTAGCCAGTATGCAAATACCAAAAGCCTTACTAACAACGGGCGAGCCGCCCGTACCACATGCCACATTATCTGCCGAAGTCGTCCTGGACGCGGATAATGTCGTCTTCGTCGGAAGGATTGGCGGGATCGGTGTGCTGCCAGATTTCGGCAACGACGCCGTAGTCTTCGGTACCTACCAGGCGGTGGCGCTCGCCGCATTTAAGATTTACCAGATCGCCAATTTTCAGGGTTTGCAGTTCGGATTGCTCGTCAGTATCGGAGATGACGACGCCTGCGGTGCCGCCGATGAGTTTCCAAAGCTCGGCGCGGCGGTGGTGGTACTGCCATGAAAGCCGCTGATCGGGCGCTACGACCAGGATTTTTGGGCTCAGTTTGTCGTAGCCTTTAAAATCTTTCAGCGACAGGTGCGAAAAGAACTCCGCAATGAATTGGGCGGATTGCCTTTCGTCCAAAACCAGAAAACCACCCCAAGGCCGCTCGAAGTCCTGGCTTACGACATTGAGGCCTTTGCCTTCGATGAATGTCTGGACACTGGAAAATACGTCTTTGCGGGAGGTAGTGGCGTTGAGGTTCATAGACGAAGTGAATGAAGACGTGGATGCAGGATTCGAACGAGGAGCAAATATATTTAATTTGGTTGAATAGAAAAGGGCGGCAGTTTCCATAAAAAACCGCTGCCCTTTATCGTTGCACGGGCGACCCCGTCATCATTAGGTCTACACTTTCACCGTCCAGCCAAAAATATCCTCCTCCTTACCCGTGCGGACATCCGTCAGGTACTCGCTGACGCGCGCGACGAACGAATCTTCCTGCACGGCAGGTAGCTCGTAGTCGACACCTTCGAAACCTATCGCGGCGAAAGGCGATACTACCACGGCCGTACCTGCGCCGAAGGCCGCTTCGAGCCGTCCTTCTTTTTGCGCCATAATCACTTCGTTGATGTTGATTTGCCGCTCTTCTACCTCCACACCCCATTTCCGGGCGATCGCGATGATGCTCTTGCGCGTAATGCCGTCCAGAATCGTGTCGCTCACGGTGGGTGTTACCAGTTTGCCATCGATCATGAACATGACGTTCATCGTGCCCGATTCCTCCACGAACGTGTGGTGCTTGGCGTCGGTCCAGATCAGTTGATCGTAGCCTTGCTGCTGCGCCAGCTTGGTAGGGTAGAGTGAGGCCGCGTAGTTGCCCGCGCATTTGGCCGCGCCCACGCCGCCCTCGGCCGCGCGGATGTACCGCGTCTCGACCTTCACCTTGGGCGGGGTAGCATAGTACTTGCCTACCGGACAAGTAAAGATGATGAAATAATAGGTATCCGAAGGCCGCACGCCCAGGTAGGCGTCCGCCGCGAACATGTATGGCCGTACGTAGAGCGAAGTGCCCGGCGCGGAAGGTACCCAGTCGGCGTCCAGCCGGAGCAATTCGGTGATGCCGCCCATGAACAGTTCTTCGGGAACAGGGGCCATGCACATGCGCTCGGCGGAGCGGTTCATGCGCTTCCAGTTGTCGGTCGGGCGGAAAAGCAGTACTTCGCCCTCGTCGTTCTTGTAGGCCTTCATGCCTTCGAAAATGGCCTGGCCGTAGTGCAGCGCCGCCGTGACGGGGCTGAGCGAAAGGTCGCCGTAGGGTACGATGCGGGCGTCTTGCCACGCGCCGTCGCGGTACTCGGCGATGAACATGTGGTCGGAGATGTTCCGGCCAAAAACGAGGTTGTTGAAGTCGACCTCCTGCAAGCGTGACTTGGTGGTCGGTTGAATGTCGATTTGTTGGGCTTCGGCGATCATTTTCTCAATGAATAATGGATGATGAATAATGAACAACGCCCGTTATTCCGTCATCTGGTTAGTAGTTGGGAGTGCAATTTAGAGATTATCCAATAATTATTTCAAAATAATCTTAGCATGACAATTGAAAGTAATGCGGAGTGAATAATCAGAAATTACTATTTTTGAAATCCGGTAATGCTATTCCTGGAACAATTTTTCTAAGTAAGAATCGATCACTAAAATTTACATACTATGCGTTGGCAGGATTTAAGAAGAAGCAGTAACGTGGAAGACCGCCGGGGCATGTCGGGCGGTGGCAAGGTAGCCATTGGCGGCATTGGCGTCGTCATCGTGGTGGTACTGGGGCTATTGACCGGGCAAGACCCCAACGAAATCATGTCCAACATCCAGGGCACCCAGACCCAGCAGCAGGTAGGCCCCCGCCAGGCGGGCCCGCGGGCTGACGATCAGATGGCCGATTTCGTGTCGACTGTTTTGGGTAGTACCGAGGATGTGTGGGGCCGGATCTACGCTCAGAACGGAGCGCGCTATCAGCCCCCGCGTTTGCAGATATTCGACAATGTCACGCAGGGGGCCTGCGGCAGTGCTTCGGCGGCGATGGGGCCGTTCTATTGTCCGGCGGATCAAAAAGTGTACATCGACCTGGAATTCTGCGATCAGCTGCGCAGACGTTTCAAGGCGCCCGGCGATTTTGCGGTAGCCTACGTAGTAGCGCACGAAGTAGGTCACCACGTGCAGAACCTGATGGGCATCACCGACCAGATTCAGCAGCAGCGGCGGCGGCTGAGCGAAGCCGACTACAATAAGCTATCGGTCAAACTGGAACTTCAGGCCGATTTTCTGGCGGGCGTATGGGCCCACAACGCGCGCGACGCGCAAAACCGCAGTGTCCTCGAACCCGGCGACATAGAAGAGGCCTTAACGGCCGCCAACGCTATCGGCGACGATAAGCTGCAAAAGCAATCGCAGGGCTATGTGGTGCCGGATGCGTTTACGCACGGCAGTTCACAGCAGCGCATGTATTGGTTCAAAAAAGGCTACGAAACCGGCGACCTCAGTCAGGGAGAAATTGGTGATATCAGGTAGTCTTGGCCCCAACAAATCAGAAGAAAGCGCCGCGTTGTTGCGGTACCTTGTGGCCAGAAAGCCACCAGAAACGGGCGACGAGGATGCACCCCGGCGGCGTATTCTTGTCGTAGGCAGACACAAGTACTACGATCTTTTCAACGCCCAGCTGGTCGACTATGCACCCGGGCCCGGAAGGCGAATTGCGGGGCCCGTTCGTCCCCGTCAATCCGCTGGATTTGCTGTGGGATACGCCTGATCCCGACGGCTTGAAATTCTACGCCGCCCTGGCCAAGTTTCAGGCGGTCTACGAAAAATCTCCCGCCGACACCGAAGCGCTCAAATCTTTGATTCAAAATCCATTTGACTATTCGATCTACTACCACGACGCCCAGGTATCGGACAAACCTTTCGTCCGCTCGCTCTCGCCGATCACGATGAGTCGGCCCGTGGTCGACTGTGAAGGTGCACATCAGCCTGGGTGAAAAACACTATCACATCCAAAGCGACCTGACGCTCGATGGCGCCTTTTGTCCGCTGTCGCGCGTGAGCTTGCGTTTTGGGCATTTCATCGTCTTCGACGACGCCTGGTATCTGTGCGACAAGCCGCCCGTCCTGGATGCCGCGGCCTACTTTCAAAAACAAAGTCAGCCGCTACTGCTACTGCCGGACGACTTTCTGGAATTTCAACTGAACGTACTCCCCGACCTGGAAACCCACGTATCGGTGAAGGCATGAGTACCTGAAGCCCGGTACCAAAGCGCAACGCAAAAGCGGTGGCTTCGACGAGGTACCCGAAACAATCATCTACCTGTCCGACCTGGGCGACCATGTCCTCATCAATCCCGTGATGCGCTACGGCGAAATCGAGATTCCGGTACTGACTAAGCGGCAGATATTCGGGCAGGACAAGCGGGGCTGAACTGCTTCGGCATTCCACGTGATGCGCAAGCCGAGGACGCGTTTATCGTGCTGCTCATCGGTCAGCACCCGATTTTCTGGAACAGATGGAGAACCCGTTGCTGTATTTCTACCTGCACCGCAAGCGCTTTTTGGACGCTGATTGGTTTCTGGATGCGTTCGAAATCTGGCGGGGGCAGGGAATCGAAGTTCTTGGTTTCAGCGAATTGAAGGGGAACACGCTCAATGCGCACAAAGCCAGGGTCAACATTCAGGTAGCCAGTGGCCTCAACTGGTTCAATGCGTTGGTCAAAGTACGTTTTGGTCGGAAGAAAGCATCGCTGAAACAGCTCCACAAGTCCATCAAGAATCAGAGCAAGTTCGTACTGCTGGACGATGGTACCCAAGGCCTCATCCCCGAAGAATGGCTTCACAAATTAGCCGACTATTTCAACGCGGGACAAATCGCCGATGACGATGAGGTGATCCAAATTTCCAAGATTCAGGTACCGCACTGTTTCGGAACTCTTCGACGCCGCCATGCTGGACGAGGCCGCGCAGATGGAAATAGATAACTACCGCACCAAGCTGGCCGACTTCGACGCCATCGAACCCGTCGCGATTCCAGCGGACCTGCAAGTTACGCTACGCCCCTACCAGCGGCAGGGGTTGAGTTGGCTCAACTTCCTGGACGATTTCGGCTTCGGTGGTTGCCTGGCCGACGATATGGGGTTAGGTAAGACGGTACAGATCCTTGCTTTTATTCTTTTATTAAGAAAGAAAAAAGAGAAAAATGTGAATCTGCTGGTGGTACCTACCTCGCTGATTCACAACTGGCAGGAAGAGATCGGGAAGTTCGCGCCTTCGCTGAAAGTATGCGTGCTGCACGGTACCGGCCGCGCCAAGAACGCGGGCCGTTTCGATGCGCACGAACTTATCATTACCACCTACGGTACTTTGATTTCGGATATTGTTTTCTTGAAAAAGTACGCGTTCAATTACGTTTTTCTGGATGAATCTCAAAACATCAAGAACATAGCGTCGCAGCGCTACAAAGCCGCGCGGCTGTTGCAGGCCCGCAACCGCATCGTGATTTCGGGCACCCCCATCGAGAACAACACTTTCGATATCTATGCCCAACTGTCGTTCGCCTGTCCGGGTTTGCTGGGGAGCCGAACCTATTTTAGGAACACCCACGCCATTCCCATCGACCGTTTCAAGGAAAAGCGCGCGGCCGAGCGCTTACAGGTGCTCATCAGTCCGTTCGTGTTGCGACGCACCAAGAAGGAGGTCGCGGCGGAGCTACCCGAGAAGACCGAGGTGATCATGTATTGCGAAATGGGCGAAGCGCAGCGCAAAGTGTACGACTCCTACGAACGCGAATTCCGTGACTATATTTCGTCGGAAAAGGAGGAAGAAATTCAAAAAAACGGCATGCACGTGCTGCGCGGCATTACAAAGCTCCGCCAAATCTGCAACTCTCCATTGCTCATCAAAGACGAAAAACTCTACGGCGATGCCTCGGCCAAAATCGACCAACTGATGGAGCAACTCCGCACGCTCACGCCCAATCACAAGGTACTGGTGTTCTCGCAATTCGTCTCGATGCTCGACCTCATCAAAAAAGAACTGAATCGCGACAAAATCAAGTACACCTACCTCACCGGTAGTACCCGTGACCGTCCCGAGGCCATCCACCAGTTCCAGCAAGACGACGCCACGCGCGTGTTCCTGATCAGCCTCAAAGCGGGCGGCACGGGCCTCAACCTCACCGCCGCCGACTACGTATTCATCGTGGACCCATGGTGGAATCCCGCCGTCGAAAACCAGGCCATCGACCGCAGCCACCGCATCGGCCAGCAAAAAAACGTCATCGCCGTCCGTCTCATCTGCCCTGATACCGTAGAAGAAAAAATCATGGTGATGCAGCAAAACAAAGCCAAACTAGCGGGCGATTTGATCGCGGAAGGGGACGGGCTCTTTAAGTCGTTGGGAAAGGAGGGGCTGCTGGGATTAGTAAAAAAATGAAATTTGGAGCTAATATGAATTCACTAATACAAGCAGGCAAGCGTCTGGCAACCGCTTGGCCGCGCAGCTTTCTCTTTCTTTCATGGCTTGCTTTAAGCTTGATTTTTTCGATCGTGTGTGATGTCTTAATCGACTATTTCGACATAATACTCCCGGAGACCAATTTTCGCAAATATATGGAGTCAGATCCCGTATTCGTTACAGCGGCAGTCATACTGATCGCACCGCCGTTTGAAGAGTTAATCTTCCGTCTTCCTTTACGGAAAAGCAGATTTTATGGGTGGAGTATCTTCCTTCTGTTAATTACTGCGGCTATTTTTTGGGAGATGCCTTTGTTTCTTTACTCCGTTATTATCTATACCATCTTGGTGGTCCTTTATCAAAACTACCTCCCCGGCAGAAAGACGATTAGCCCGATACTTATCCTGTTCTCTATCGCACTTTTTGGGGCTATCCATCTTACCAATTATGAGATGGCAGATGTGCAGCAACTTCCTTTGTGGGTCGTGTTGCTTCTCTTTCTTCCGCAGCTTTTTGCTGGCGTGGCCTTGACCGTCATTCGTTTATCCATTTCGTTTCGCCATGCCGTTTTGTTCCACATGGCATACAATGCCCTGGTAGTTGGATGGACTTTGGTATTTTAGACAGGACAAATAAAAAGCCACCCACTCAGTTGACCCAGAGCGAAGTATCGCTTACTAAATCAACTGAGCAGGTAGCTTCTATTTAGATAAGGCGATGTACAGAGGTATCGCTATCTCAGATGTTCCTTACAAAGTAGCCAACTGACTATTGAACAGGCTCTTCGAGTAAATCTCGCGGTAGTGTACTTTCCGCTCGATCGACTTGATCACTTCGGTGGCAAAGTCCGCTTCGTAGAGGCGTCCCATGACGTTGAGGCCACCGGGGCTGAAAACGTTGATTTCCATGAGCTTATCGCCCACGATGTCGATTCCTACCAGGAACATCCCGTCCTGCACGAGTTTGGGGCGTACAATTTCGGCCAGCTCGCGAATCTGATCCGTCATTTCTGCCTTTTGGACGCTGCCGCCCGCGCTGATATTACTCCGTATATCGCCCTTGGCGTTCACCCTTTTCATCATGGCATACTTGCCATCGGCTTGCAAGGGCTCGCCGTTCATCAGGAATAGGCGCGTGTCACCGCCCTTGGCTTCTTCGAGGTACTCCTGGGCGATCACGTACCCATCCCGGCAGATGGCGTCGATCGTCTGCGAAAGGTTCTTGGCATTGGACTTGTCCATCATGAACACTCCCTGACCGCCTGAACCTTGCAGTGGCTTCAAGATCATGCGCTCTTTCTGGGCCTTAAAGAAATCTTTAATCTCCTTTTTATCCCGCGAAATGATCGTCTGCGGACGCAATACTTCGGGAAAGTGCTGGAAGTACATCTTGTTGACGGCACTCGCCAGCGAACTAGGGTGATTGATTACAAGCACCCGGTCATCGACGGCAATTCCGCCAAAGATAAAGGCCGCATTTTGCGCCCAATCGCGCTTGTTTATCTCGTCAGAAGGGTCGTTTCGAAGAAACAACACGTCCAGATCTTCGGAACCTACTCTGCTGAACTCTTCCTTCTCCACGGCATCGAAGTAGTCTTCCTGGGTCTTGAATTCACCCTTCTTTATCGTTTTGCAGCGCGACTTGAAGTGTCCGCCCGCCCCGTAAGCCAACTCACCGATCCCGATGAAAAAGACTTCGTGTCCGCGTTTGTAGGCGGCAAAGCCCAAACCGGGCGTGGTAAAACTTGACTTTTCAGTACTATGATCGTTGATTACAAAAGCTATCTTCATGATCCTGTTTTTTGGTTAACTGTGAATTTATGGTAAAAAGTATAGTACTAATCATCGATCGAAAAATGCCGGTAATTCCTTCGAACGTTCAGTCCAGCAGGTCGATTACTTCCAGGCCGTCCCTAACCTTTTGCAGACGTTTTTTGACTGATTTCCTTTCCAAAAACTGGGGCGTAACGGGGTCTTTCAGTATGTTGCGGTGCAGGAGTTCCTCGATCAGGCCAATATGATCGATACCGAATTTCCCGGTGTACAGGATATCGAGCGCACCACCGTCGCGGAGGTAGTCCATCACGTTGATCAGTCCCGCCAGGTACACTGCATCCTTGGTCAGCCCGCCCCCGCGGTAAATGCGCATCGTGATGTTGTAAGCCACCTTTTCGGGGAAATTGTAGTCTTCGATCAGCGCGGTGAAATTCTCGATAAAACCGGCCCCGTCTATCATGGCCTCCGTGGCCAGTACCCGGCCCGCCAACATGCGCATCCGGTTGACGGTCAGGCCATCGACCAAGTACTCGGCCAGCACCGCAATGCCCTCCTGCAAGCCGTCGTAGCCAGCAAAGCCCGCGTACATTTGCCGGAGCGGTTGACTTTTGCCATTGCAGTACGTTAGGATATGCGTACCGATTTCGTGTTGGATCAGCGCGTCGCAACGGGCCTTGTCCAGCGTAAATTTGTCGCTTAGCAGTAGCTTGTTCTTCGACACCAGAACCCCCGCCACGTCTTCCCGAATTTCCAGGGACAACTTTATCGTAGGGAATTTCTTTTGATAGTGGTCTATTTCGGTCTGGGCGAAGGTGGCAAACTCCCGACTGTTTAGTTTCTTGCCCTCCCGGGATTTCATCGGGTGAGGGAATTTTTCCAAAATTGCCTTCGCCGTATCGACGACCCGGTCTTCCGTTTTGTCGTAAACACTCTGCCCCACGTACCTGAAATTGTCGGTACCACGCTCTTCCAGCATGGTCAGCTGTTTTTCTATCTCCAGCCGCTTTTCGCGTAGTATGTAAGCGATCGTGGGGTCGGCGACTTTGTCCAACCTGATGTCGTATAGCTTTCGCTTTTCCTTTTCGGGGTCCAGCGCGATCAAACGGTAGATGAAGGAAGGCTCTGCTTCGAAGCCGGACTTTTTGAATTTCGTCCATTCCGACGCGCTGTTGACCGGCGTCGTGTTCAGCAGGAAGAGCAACCGACTGCTTATTTTGGCTAGTTTTTTATCCGCTCGCAAAGAAAACCGATCCACCTGCGTTTTTCCCAACATCAAATAATGATGAAACGGATTCGAGGTCTGTACGCGGATAAACTCGAACGCGGCTCTTCTGATCGTTTCGGAAAAAAGCGTGTAGAATTTTCTGTAAAAAAGGGAATAATACTCTTTGGTATCCGTGCTTTCGTACAGCGCCGGTACCGCAATCCCGATTGACAAACGGCTGGATTCCTTTCCGGGCAGGTCCGTCAGTACCGGGCGGAAATGCGCGGGGTACTTATCGGAGGTACTGAAAATTTTGGTGGAGGTTTTGGGGTAAATACGCTTGACTTTATCGAAGCCCTCTTTCAAGGCATGGGCAGTAGCGGCGGCCTTTTCTTCCCGACAAAAAATCTCGAATACTGCCCGGGGCTTCTTGGGTACCGGCCACATCTCAAGAATCAGGAAGGCATCGAGTTTTTTGGAAACCGTATCCGATACCTCTTCCAAAAGATTGATGATGTCGATGTCCTCACTGACAATCAGATAAGAGGCCTGAGTCTTCAGAAGGCCTGCGAAGTAGTTATTCTTCTTATCATAGCGGTATACACAAATATAGGGCATCAGCTTCTCGATGTGAAGTTCTCCTCTATCGGGTAGTTTTTCGTTTACCGATTGCTCCGCCGTCAATCTTTCGCACACACGCGCTATGGCTGTTCTCTCGATCATCAAGCGTCGTCGTTGAATTCTTTTACTAGGGCTGGGATCAGTACCTTCAGGTGGTCTTCGGCCGAGCGCACTACCTCAGGGTATATGACGCCGGTTTCCTCGTCGCAGTAGATTTTGGATATTTCGGTAGCCAGCACCAGAGTATCCTTAAAGTTCTGCGTAACGTGTTTCAGCAGATAACCATTTCCCTGAAATGTGTCGTTGATTCCGCAAGCAGACTTGATACCATGCGGCAGATCCATGGTACCCAGCTTGTCGCGCCAGGAATTCACCAGGTGCCCGTATCGGTCGTTGTCGATGTTGGTGGTACCCAGGTTCCAGGCCGGTACTTCGCGGTCCCAGCGCTTCCAGTTGTAGCTGTGCATATCGAAAACGATGGCCTTTCCGTGCTTGGCCTCAATTTTGCTCATCAAGCTATCGATCACGTCGTAAAAAGCCGCGTGTTTGGCCAGGCTATGGCGCCGCTCTTCCTCGGGAAGGGGATTTTTCCATAATTTTTTTCCCCACGCATCTTCGTAGATTGCCCTTTCGGGTTCGCGGTTCAGGTCGTACTCGAACCGGCTGTCGAGGCCCGCAATGACGATGGGGTGAGACCGGACCATTTCTTTGGTACAAGGGTCTTCTTCGTACCAGCGCTCGTACTCGGTGTGCAGGCAATTGTCCCAGAGGGATTTCCTGAACTGATGGCCGTCGTGTACCGCCGTGCAGACGTACGGTGCGTACTCCTCGATTTTGATTACAAGGGAGTAATCGTCCGAAACCGCTTCAAAAGGAACTTCTTTCTCGATCCTTTGAATGATTTCGGCGTGGGAAAGTTTGTACATGTTATGCTTTTTGGGGAATAGAAGGACCTGGCTTCTGATAAAAGACTTAATAAAAAGGCCTGTATTTCGGCTCAATGGTCCCGAAGATTATGTTGGCCTTCGTTCCGGTGGGGTGTTATTGCTTCGGCACTACCCTCAAAAGGAACGTGCCAGGCCCTTGATTTTTGCCAGGGCTAGTACACGGGCTCGCACATTTATCCCTTGCCGCTCTGCCATTTTTGTTCAATCTTGCGCTTCTCAATTTTAAAGTTAAGCCCTTCCCCATGCTCCAGAAAGCCACCCTTGATTTCCTGAAAGACCTGCGAAAAAATAACGAGAAAGAATGGTTCGACGCCCACCGCGACGACTACGATGCCGCCCGGAAGGATTTTCTGGACCTTACCCAGCAGCTTATTGCTGGGATTTCGGAGTTTGACGAAGGGGTAGCGGGGGCGCACCTGGACCCCAAAAAGTGCGTCATGCGGATTTACCGGGATGTGCGGTTTTCTAAAAACAAGGACCCTTACAAGAGCACCCTGTTTCTGTACATCAGTGAAGGCGGTCGGAAGAGCAACAAGGCAGGCTACTACTTCCAGCTCAAACCCGGTGCATCCTTTGCGGGTGGCGGCGTGTACGGCCCTGACGCACCCGACTTGCACAAATTCCGGCAGGAGATCGACTACAACTTTAAAGAATGGGAAGGGATCGTCGGTGGTGAGTCGTTCCGCAAGTACTTCTGCCGACGGACTGGAAACGCCCGCCTCGCTCGTGAGAACGCCCAAGGGGTTTTCTGACGAAAGTCCGGCGCTGGAGTACCTGAAGATGAAAGGGTACTTCACGAAGCACAACTATTCCGATGCTCGGTTGAAAGCGAAAAATCTGGTGCCCGAACTATTAAGTACCTACCGCGCCGTGAAACCGATGGTGGATTTTCTGAACCGGGCGTTGTGAGGACGGCCTGAGGGACGCCCCAATCGGGCTGTTTTCTCCTACCGCAATTCGGCCAATGATAACGCCCGCGGTTTCCGCGTGAGCAGATGAATGATTCCCCAGGCGATCAGGTAGGTAAAGCCGCAAATGGTGAAAATGATATTGTAGCCACCGGCCAGATTTCCGGCGGCTTTGTAGGTATCGAGCAGACTACCGATTAGAATTGGAAAAAGAATGCCCCCGATGGCGCCCGCCATGCCCCCGATGCCCACCACCGAGCTGACGGCTTGCTTGGGAAACATATCGGAAGGCAGCGTGAACACATTCGTCGCCCAGGCCTGGTGCAGCGCCACGGCGAAACTGATGAGGCCTACGACCACCCAGACATTGTCGGCAAACTGGATCAAAATGACCGATAGCTCCAAGATAGCGAAGGCCAGAAGCACCGCTTTTCGCGCCTTGATGACGGGCCAACCGCGCGCGATCAGTTTGGAGGAGAACCAGCCGCCGCTGATGCTGCCGATGGTGGTGGCCGTGTAGATGATCATCAACTCTAGGCTAAATTTCTTGAGGTCCAGATCGAAGGTGGCGGCAAAATAGGAAGGAAGCCAAAATAGGAAAAACCAATAGATCGGGTCGATCAGCCCTTTGCCCGTAATGTAGGCCCAGGTTTGGGGAAAGGTGAAGAGTTTCGCCCAGCTAACCTTTTCTTTCTCCTTGCTGCCTTTTTCTTCGCCTTCCTGCCCGTCGATGATATATTGGTATTCTTCGGTGGTCAGCCGCTTTTGCTGGGCGGGAATATCGTAAAAGATCAACCAGAAAATCAGCCAGACGAAGCCCAGCGCACCCGTAATCCAAAAAACCTCCTGCCAGCCGTAGTGGCTCAGAATCCAGGGGACAAGCAGCAGCGCAACCACGACCCCCACGCTGGTTCCTGCGTTGAAAAGTCCGGTGGCCAGGGCGCGTTCCTTATTGGGAAACCACTCAGCCACCGTCTTGACCGCCGCCGGGTAGTTGCCCGCCTCGCCCAGGCCCAGCCCGACCCGCGCCAACCCGAAGCCAAAGGCCGACCGCGCCACAGCGTGCAACATGCCCGCCACGCTCCAGAAAGCGATGGTGAGTGAGTACCCCAGCTTGGTCCCGACCTTGTCGATAAACCAGCCGAACGATACCAGACCCACCGCGTAAGCCGCCGTGAAGGCCATCACAATACGGGCAAAGTCGGTTTCCGTCCAACTGAATTCGACTTCGAGCAATGGTTTTAGCAGGCCGATGATCTGACGGTCGAGGTAATTTATGGTAGTAGCCGTAAAAAGCAGCGCCACCACGATCCAGCGATAATTTTTGACTTTGACCATGCGGGGAGGAGGTTTAGGAGAATTCTATACAGCAATTCTTCTGGTAAGGGAAGAAACGGAGAAAATATACTGTATCAGCTACTGCCTAGTCTGCTTTTTGAGGCTTTCTAGTGCGGCGGTTTTCCTTTATCCTCTCTCGCTATGGATTACTGAGGAAAGTACCCCAACTAAGGCTCAATCATACATGGCGATATGTCGGAATATTTTGAGTGGACCGTTCGGCTCCCTGCGCCAGATTGCCAGGTCTTTTCCGGCAAATACGCCCGAAAAGCCGCCGTTCCTGATTATCGCAATATGGCTGGCGTACACGATGACGTAATCTCCCAGCTCGTCGATACGATTGTTGCGAATATCAAGTTTTTCAAAAATAGCCATCTCCTCAGCGTGCTCTCTGAAAAAAGTGTCGAGCGATGCCCGGCCTTTGTATGGCGGATGTCGGCTGTAAAGAAACATACCGTCGTCGCTGTAGAATTGTGACCAAAGCGCGCCATCATGCTGTACGATGGTGGTTTCCATAAACTTGCCCAAGGCAGCCAGCTCAAGGCGTATCGGGCTGTCGATGAGCAAATGTGCCCGAAGGGCTACGTCAACCTGCGGAACGTCATCAAACCTCAGTTGCGCCTCGATTTCCGACGGATGGTTGTAGTTCCATGCCTCGGTCAGTAACGAAAGTTCGTGATCCGGCGATACTTTCCAAACATCCAGGTACTTTCCAACCAGGTGGTGTTCTTGCCCGGTACTTTCCAAGGAAACAGTCATCGTGAATTTGCCAATTTCCACTGCCCGCGTCCCCAAATTAAGAATTTCGATTTCTTCCCGACTGTATGCCAGAATATCAAAGCGATTTGAAAAAGCTCGGTGATAGGATAAAGCATTGCGCTTTCCAAGAACAGTTTTCTGGAATTCGGGCATTAGCCTGATGCTGTCAGCGTAATAGCGTGCCAGTAATTCCGGCTTTTCCGTTAAGACCGCCTTCGCGTAAACCGTCCTAAACTTCTTTAAATATTGTTTCATCGGTCCATCTGACTGCGCAAAAGACCCGGTGAGAGGAAGACATATAAAGAATATCAGTAAATAGCAGGGTTCGAATGGCCGCATGGCTTGAGAAATTTAGAATATAAGAAAACTACTGCTTGTCTTCAAACACCAGATGCCGTGCCATAAAGGGCAGCAAACGAGTATAGAAGCGTCCATCGTCAGTCCAGGTTCGGTTCCAGGGATCGCCCCGATATTCCTCGGCTTCGTGGGCAATCCCCAGGTTTTCGAGTTGTCGACTAAAAGCATTATTGGCGTAGACATGGACTGGGGTGGGGTCGAAACGACCCCAGTCGAAAGCGATGCCGCGCATGGTGCGCAGTTTAGCGGCGGCGGTGTACAGTGTTTCTTCGAGATGAAAACCTACTTGCGCCTTACGGGCATTTTCGGGCAAAAACGTGGGTTTGCCATTCTCTATCTCTACGAAAAAGTCGCAGTAAAACGGCGGACGATCTGGATTAGGCAAAAAGCCCTGGCTAATCGTGACGAAAAGTCTTGTGCGAAAGTCGTCTTCACCCAAGTCAGCGAATGATTCGGCTTGGTGGATTTTTTCCCAGTCGATGGACAAGGCAGACCACGGCAGAGTACCCGTTCCGGTAGCCACCGGATGCAAGGCGTACACCACGCTGAACAACTCGGCGTGCGTCATGGCCAGTTTCAGCGCCCCGCGACCGCCCATGAAGTCGCCCGCCAACGCCCGGCTGTCGCGCGAGCGGATTGTGCGAAAACGATTGTCGATGAAAGGTAACAGTTCCTGCGTGGTGAAGTCCAGCCAGCGGCCCGATACCGGAGAGTTTTCATAAACGCAGCCCGTCGTCGGGGTGCTGTAGTCGGCAGCTACTACAATAAACTCCGACACGACGCCCTCCGCGAAGCCTCGCTCCAACAGCTTCACCAACCTGCCATCTTCGAACTGTTTCTCTGAGCTCGTGAATACACTGTGGAAGTAGTAAAGTACCGGATAGGATTGGGCAGACTGGGCGTAGCCCGGCGGCAGATATATTCTCACCTCACGGTTGGGATCAAGCCCAATTCGATTTTCGCGCAGTATTATAGATGGAAGCTTCTCCGTAATGAGTTGCCCCGACAACTGTCCGAAGGTACTTTGAATCGTCAAAAATGGTAGTAATAGAAACGGTAGCGTTTTCATGCTTTGCCTTGTTTGGTTATACCGGCAAATAAAGACACACGGGAAAACGTCCCAAAAACTGAATGACGACTGGCCAAATCTACTTGACGAATCGCGTTGGAGGCTTCAAAAAACCGGTTGGCCAGTTATCAGCCAACTTGAATGTCCGTTCGTATATTCAGCGCTGCGGGTGGTCAATTGGTTCGTGACGTTGGTACTTCGTTGCTGTCCGATCTGGGCAAATTGTTTATCTTGGAACCTATTAGACATCCCAACGCTGCTGAAAAATGAGTGCTTCATTCTTAGATCAATCCAGCCGACATTGGTTTTTCAAATACAAAATCTACCACCTCCCGTTCTGGTTTGTGTACCATTACCTGTGGTGGGTCATGGCTTTGGGCAGTCCGGGCAAGGCACTCGACTCACTGCTGTTCTTGCCCTACACGGTCAAATATAGTTTCTTCGTAATCTTCCAGGCGTTGGCGGTTTATTTCAACCTGTACTTTCTGATTCCCCGATTTTTAGAAAAAGGTAGATTGCCGACATATACCGCGCTGTTGCTACTCACCATGCTGGGTACCTCGCTGCTGCTGGTTTCGGGCTATTATTTTAGTACCTATATTTCCGGTCAAACGCTGGAAGAATTGTACGGAGCCGAGAAAGAGTCTGGGTACTTTTTTAGTTTTTTGGCAACTGCCCTGCCTTCGACTGTCGCCAGCATGACCTTGGCGATGAGCATCAAACTGACTAAAAATTGGATACAGGCCCGGCAACGGCAAAATCTGCTGGAGAAAGAAAAGCTGGAAACCGAGTTGAAATTTCTCAGGAATCAGTTCAATCCACATTTTCTGTTTAATACGATTAATTCCATCTTCTTCCTGATTCACAAAAATCCCGACATGGCTTCCGCCTCGCTGGCTAAGTTTTCTGATTTGTTGCGCTATCAGTTGTACGAATGCAACGACCACCAAATCCCGCTCGACAAGGAAATTGCTTACCTGGAAAACTTCATCGAGTTGGAAAAACTTCGTCAAAACAGCAACGTGACGATTAACCTTAAACTAGATTCGACGGAAAGTGGACACCTGAGTATCGCGCCGTTTGTACTGATGACTTTTGTCGAGAATGCGTTCAAGCACGTTTCCCGGCAAAAGGACCGCACCAACTGGATTGACATCAGACTGGATTTGGAAGGACAGCAATTGAACTTTTCTGTTGCCAACAGCACCGGGCCAGAAGCCGCGAGCGAGGCGACCGATTCCAATGGCATCGGCCTGAATAACGTGCAGCGACGATTGGATTTGGTTTATCCCGGAACGTACATCCTTAATGTTCAGAACGAATCTAGCCGTTTTGCGGTGGAGTTGGAGCTTGAATTAGCGGAATCGGCGCTGGCATCGGTCGTGGAAATAGCTTGAAACTTTATCATACATCATGATGAACTGCGTAATTATCGATGACGAGCCATTGGCCAGGGAAGGTCTGGGAAATTACGTCCGGGAGATCGACTTTCTACATCTGGCGGGTACTTGCGAGAATCCGCTGGAACTCACCAATCTGCTGGACGAAGAAGCAGTGGATTTGATTTTTCTGGACATCCAGATGCCCAAGATGAACGGAATTGATTTTTTGAAGATAACCCAGAACCCACCTTTGGTGATTATCACGACGGCCTACCCGAACTACGCCCTGGAAGGCTTTCAATTAAACGTGCTGGATTATCTTCTGAAACCCATCACGTTTGACCGCTTCTTCAAATCAGTTAAGAAAGCCCAGGATTATCACCGACTTCTCTATCCAGCCACATCAGACTCAGCACAGACAGAGACCAACTATTTCTTTATAAAATGTGGAAATAAATACGAGAAAATTTTCCTGGAAGATATACTGTTCATCGAGGGAATGCAGAACTACGTGACTATTTTCACTGAAAAAGGAAGGTATACGACGCTGCTGAATTTAAGAGATTTGGAGCAGAAACTTTCAACTCCTGGATTCATCAGAGTACATAAATCGTACGTTGTCTCTGTCAAAAAAATCAAAGGCATCGAAGGCAACGAAATTTTCATTGATGCCCACCGCATCCCGATCAGCCGCACCTACCGCGAGCAGGTAATTAGGGAAGTGGTGAAGAACAATCTTTGGACAAAGTAACTTTGATCGCCGGTTTTTCTGCTGCTTCACGGCAAAGCAAACGCCATGTAAGTGCCGCCCAGGGGCGTGCCTTGTCGTCCGCCGCCCACGGCGATGGCGATGTACTGCTTGCTCTTGATCATGTAGGTAATCGGCGTGGCAAAGGCTCCGGTGGGTAGTGGGTATTCCCAAACTACCTGGCCCGTTTTGGTATTGTAGGCCCTCAGTTTCGCATCCTTCGTGGCCGCGATGAACAGCAACCCGCCCGCCGTTACAATGGGACCGCCGTGATTTTCGGTACCCATTTGGGGCGTGCCTTTTTTCAGTTCGGGATTCTCACCCAACGTGACCTGCCACAGGTACTCACCCGTGTTGAGGTCCACAGCATTTAAAGTACCCCAAGGCGCTTTCAGCGCGGGATAGCCATCCTGATCCAGGAACTGAACGGTACCGTTGTTGATATAGGGCGGACGGTGCGGGAACAACTTCCCTTCTTCGGCCTCGGCCAATCTTACTTTGTGAATATCGTCGGCATTGGTGCTGGCGGGCGCTTCGGTGTCGAGCAGGAAGTCGATCAGGGTCGCCCGTTTTTCTTTGGAAATATGCTGAAACGAAGGCATCCGCCCCCGGCCTGTCTCGAGCAGCGCCGCAATCTGTTGCCGCGACAGGCGCTTGCCTACATTGCCAAGATTGGGATAGGCTTGTTCTTTGGCATTGGCTTGCGCCTTGGGGTCGAGGGCGTGGCAGGCCGCACAATTGGTATTGAACAACACCGCGCCCTCCGTCAGGGCCGTGCCATCCTGCGCCTGCCGGGTACTGCGCATTTTCAGCCACCACAACATATTATTGCCGTTGACGTACATGATCCCCTTGGGATCGGCGGCGGCCCCGCCCCACTCGGCCCCGCCACCCAGGTGGTACATCAGGGTACCTTCCAGACTAGGCGGCAGATTCTTGGGACCACTGCGGCTATTTTTGAACCGATCCAGCACGTAGGCGCGGGCCTCGGGCGTTCGGTCGGTGAGGTCGGCTTCGGTCAATACCTGCCGGGCAAAGGGCGCGGGTTTGGTGGGGACGGGCTGGGTGGGCCAGGGCTGCTCGCCGGGCAGAGCGGGTACATCAGGTACGGGTACTTCCTCCACCGGAAAAAGCGGCTCGCCCGTGTCGCGGTCGAAGACGAAAATCAGCCCGTCCTTAGTAGCCTGCGCCACAGCGTCCACCATTTTGCCCTTGTGCTTGACCGTAATCAGATTGGGCGGACAAGGGATGTCGCGATCCCAGAGGTCGTGGTGGGTCGTCTGGAAATGCCATTTTCGCTTGCCGGTGGCGGCGTCGAGGGCGATGACGCAGTTGGCGAACAAGTTGCTGCCTTTGCGCGCCCCGCCGTAAAAATCCACCGAAGGCGAGCCCGTTCCCAGGAATACCATGCCGCGCTTTTCGTCCACGACCAGCCCGGCCCAGCAGTTGGCACCGCCCAGTCTTTTATAAGAGTCTTTTTCCCAGGTTTCGTAGCCATACTCGCCCGGCAACGGAATGGTGCGGAATACCCAGGCCAACTGGCCCGTCCTGACGTTGAACGCCCGGATGTAGCCCGGCAGCGCGTCGCCGCCCTCCCAGGTAGTCGAGCCCATGATGATCAGGTCGCCATAAATGACCCCCGGCGAAGTGGCGCGGATGCCGTATTCATTGACATCGTAGCCCAGCGTGGCCTCATCGCCCAGGCCTATGTGCAGATCCACCTTGCCGTTGTCGCCGAAATCTTTCCTGATTTTTCCGGTCGTGGCGTCGATGGCGTAGAGGTAAGTACCGACCGAATACAAGATCCTCTTGTCGCTGCCGCTTTCCCAGTATACCACACCGCGGGCCGGGTGGTAAGAAGGCTTTTGGTCGGTTGTGGCGTGGGGATCGAACTTCCAGATTTCCTGACCCGTGGCGGCATCGGCGGCAAAAACGCGAAGCTGCGGCGTGAAGCCGTATATGACGCCATCGACTACGATGGGTTGACACTGAATGGCCATTTTCTTAGCGTCGTCGGGCCTGTTCTCGCCGGTGTCGTAGGTCCAGGCGACCTTCAAGTCTTTGACGTTTTGCAGATTGATCTGGGCGAGCTCGGAGTAGCGGCTGCCGCCCGGGTCGCCGCCGTAATGGCGCCAGTCCACATTTTCAGGGGCATCGATCGCGCCTTGTCTTACGTTATAAGCCGCTCCGCAAAGCCACAAAACGAGCCCGCTCAGCGTAAGGTACTTCCAGGATTTCATTGGGATTTAGTCTGTTTCGAATTCATAACGGATATTCCAGTGGACTGTTTCGCCGGGCTTGGCAGAAAGTTTGATGTATGGTTCGGGGCAGGAAGTGGCACTGCAGGCCCAAAAGACCATTTTTTCCAAAGGGCGATCGCCTTTGATCCTAACGCCCGCGCCGCTCTTCTGATTCTTGATATGCAGGTTGTAATCGTCGGCCGTGGGACCAAAACCCTGCACCCCGCTCGTGAAAATGTTTTCCTTTTCTCCCAGGTTACGGTTATACACCAATTGTTTACCCCTGAACTCAGCGATGGTACCGAAACCTTTGCCTTCGGCGCTGGCCTCGAACGGAAACCCGGTTTCGATATTCGGCCCGGTCGGTTCGCCGTCGATGACGAAGAAGTTGTGGTTGTAGGTACTTGTTTCGATCGTTTTGGTACCCGTATTCTTGAGGCTGTGTTCAAGCACCAGCTCGGGCTTTCCCTTGGTTAGCCCAACTACCTTGGTATATTCATAGCCGTAACCATTCACGCCGGAAATTATATGCGTGAACGTCACCCGGTCTTTTTCCTTTTTCACCTCCCGTTTGCCGGGCGTTTTTATGACGTAATTTTTGGAAAAAGAATAGGCTCCATCGTCGGGTTTCACCAGTCCGCCTACCCCTATTTTCAGAAATTCCCCCCCTACGCGTGCTTCGTCGATGCCCACAGCCATAAATTCTTCCACCGGCCCCGTGATGGCGTCGTGCAGGGTAGGCGAGTAGGGCCGCGTGTTCCAGTAGTCGAAGTAGCGGTGGTTCTTGTACCGTAAATCCGGTATCACGCCCGACCAGTCGAAGCGAGTACCCCGGTAATAGCCGCGCTCGGCGTCGGGCAGGTGCAGCGTGGCGGTGACCAGGCCATTGGTGATCGTGGCCGAGGGGTAATTGTCGGCGGGAGCGAAGCCCACGCACAGGGTG
Organism: uncultured Cytophagales bacterium; assembly: GCA_963803495.1. GTDB lineage: Bacteria > Bacteroidota > Bacteroidia > Cytophagales > Spirosomataceae > Persicitalea. The sequence continues at coordinate 1,807,006 of CAWDMP010000002.1, read as the reverse complement.
ACGAGCAGGCTGGCCACCAGTAGGATGTTTCTCATGGAGTTGTTGTTTTTGAGAGAAGGCAGCAATGCTATTTTTTTACCCAATAATCGATCGTCCCTCACCAATCCACCACCGACCCGTCCAGCGGGTCGTAGCTTTCGCGGTTCTTCCAGTCGTGGCCGATTTTATCCTTCATCTGGTCTTCGTCCAGCTCCACGCCCAGGCCGGGTTTGTTGGGGATCATCACCGTGCCGTCGCTTTGGAGTTTGAAGGGTTCCTTTAAGTACCCGTCGCCAAGCGTGACCTGCTCCTGCACGAGGAAGTTGGGGATGCTGGCGGCGAGGTTCAGGCCGACGGCCAGCGAGATCGGCCCCATGGGGTTGTGCGGGGCGATGGGCAGGTGGGTACTTTTGGCGATGTCCACCATCGTGTCCACGTTCTGGGCCTGGCAAGGTTCCTCCACGAACATGGGCTGGTAGGGCTCCAATGCTTTGCCAAAAATTCCGCCTGCATCGGTATGGATTTTCAGGAAAATCCAGCGCGGCTTGACCAAAAAGGTTTCGAGTTTGGTGATTTTAACCTGTCCGTATGGCCGAATTTGCGGGGGTCCAGCGGCGGCGGCGTAAGAACCTTTCGGAAGGGCCATCGCCGTTACTCCCGCCACGCCGAGGACGGATTGGATGGCTGAGCGGCGAGAGATAGCGTTTCGTTTCATATTTTAAATTTTTGTTTTTGGGTTAAAAGGTCAACGGTTAAGGGTTAACGGTACGCGGAGTACAGGCGATGTCAGAAGGAAATCATTGAGCGCCGTTTGACGCCACGGACGGTCGGCCGCTGCCGGCGCCCCGTGTTAACCATTGACCATTAACCCCCTCTAGAATATTTCTAGCAAACAGCAACGTTCCCCTCTACCAATTATGAATCGACCCATCCGGGGCTTTCAAGATCGGGTGCGGGAATTTGGTCTTTTCTTTCACCTCCATCACGAACGTAGCTTTCTTAGGATCGAACTTCACGCCCAGGCCGGGAGCATCGTTGAGATAGAGTTTACCGTTTTTGAAACTGATGAAATCCTCGTTGAAGTAGGGCGGACGCTCGACTTCGCCGCCGCCCAATTCCATCATGCAACGCGACGGACTACTGGAACCCAGCACGTGTACCAGCGCGGCGGTGGACAGCGGCCCCGTAAAGTGCGGAATCATGCCGACATAGTGCGTTTCACAAATTGCGGCCAGTTTCTTGAACTCGGCGATGCCGCCCGTGTTGGGCAGCGTGAAACGGGTATAGTCGATCAGCCGGTCTTCGATAAGTTCATTGCTGTCCCATCGGTCGCCGTACTGCTCGCCGACGGCAATGGGTACATTGGTCATGGAACGCACATTTTTGTAAACGCCGGGATTCTCTGACCGCACGATGTCTTCGATGAAATAGGGCTCGAGATCTTCCAGCGCGGTGCAGATTTTCAGCCCGTCGGTCAGGTCGAAGCGGGTGTGCAGGTCGATGGCCCAATGCCCGCCGCCGCCCACGGCTTCGTCGATGCGCTTGCAGTGTTCGATGGTTTTCTTGACGTTTTCGTAAAAATCAAAAGGCTCCTCGCCGTTGCCGCCCGTGGGGCCGATGCGGTAGGCGCGAAAGCCTGCCTCGATGCAATCGCGGGCGCGTCCTTCGTCGGTTTTGGCGTTGGAGGGGCGGAAACCCGTGGCGTAGCATTCCACATAGTCGCGGGTCGCGCCGCCGAGAAGTTCATAGACGGGTACTTTGAGCGCTTTGGCTTTTAAGTCCCAAAGGGCCATTTCTAACGCGCCCAGGGCGTGGAGCTTTTCGCGGCCCGGCGGGTAGAACATCCCCCGATAGATGTACTGCCACAGGTGCTCGATGCGGAACGGATCTTCACCGATGAGCATCTGAGCGCACTGCTCGATCATGTCCTTGGAGCCGCCTTCGCCGATGCCGATGAGGCCGCCGTCGGTCTCGATTTCGACGATGCCCCGCGCCTGATTGAACAGCGGTTTGTCGTAGCCCGGCGCGGCGTAGTACCTGATTTTGATGATTTTCAGGTTGGAAGCGGCTTGGGATTTGTGGAGGGGCAGACCGGAAAGTACGGCAGCGGAGCCTAGGGCGGTGGATTTTAGGAAATGTCGTCTTTGCATAATGTTTTTACCGCAAAGTCGCTAGGGCGCAATCGGGGTAAGCCCCTTGCGTCTTTGCGCCTTTGCGGTTTATTTTTTAGTCAAAATTTTCATTGGATCAACTCTTCTTTCCTCGCCATCGACGAATCCCGCGCTACCAGTTTCGCTTCCATCAGGATTTGCTTCATGCCTTCGTCGGGGTTGTTTATTTTACCCAGCAGGTACTCGACCGCCGTTTCGCCCAACAACTCGATAGGCTGTTTCATGAAAGAAATTGGGCAGCAGTATAAATCGAAACCCTCCGCCTGCCCGAAGCTGACGATCGCCAGGTCGGAAGGTACTTTCAATTTCAATGCATTGATGTATCTCAGGCCATTGATCGCCAACCCGTAGGTAGCAAAAATCAGAGCGTCTGGTTTCTGGCCGGAGGTAGTTATTTCATCGAGGGCGGCTTTGACTTCCCGCTCCATCGTCTCAAACTGCACCTCCTTCAGCCAGCTCGGATCGAAATCTACGCCATTGTCGCGCAAAGCATGGCGGTAGCCGCGAATCCGCTCGGCCATGTGGAACATCTCCGATTTGTAGGCCACCATGCCGATGCGCTCGTAGCCCCCCCGGATCAGGTGCGTGGCGGCATCGTAGGAGGCTTTGTAGTTGTTGGTCGCAACGAAGTCGGTCTGGATATCGGGAAAATGGCGATCCAACAGCACAAAGGGAATATTCTTTTCCTTTAAATAAAGTACCTGCTTCTCCGATCCCTCGCAGGAAACAATGATGAATCCATCCACCTGTCGGTTGATCAGTACATTGACCAAATCCCAGGATTTCCCGGCGTTCTCGTCGCAACTCCCAATGATGACGGTGTAGCCGTTGCGCCGGGCTTCGTCCTCCACTACCCTGGCAATGTTGGCAAAAAACGGGTTGGAAATATCGGCAATCACCAGGCCGATCGTGAATGTCTTGCCACTACGCAAACTTTTCGCCAGGTGGTTGGGCAGGTAGTTTAGCTCCTTCGCAATCTTCCGAACTTTCGCCGCCATTTCATCCCCCACCCGATTTTCCTCCGCCTTGCCGTTCAATACATAGGACACTAAAGCCGTGGATACCCCGGCCCTGGTGGCGATGTCTTTCATGGAAACCTTTTTCTTCACGGTCGTATAATCGTCCCGTCTGCCCTTCGTACCTGCCAGTTGGATTTGGTGCCAATGGGGTACTTGGCGGCCTCTTTTTCGTTGATGTCCACGCCAAAGCCAGGGGCCTCATTGACCGACATATAGCCATTATTCATCGTGGGGCAGCCCGTGAATACTTCCTTCATCTGATCGGAGAAATTCACGGCTTCCTGGATACCGAAATTCCAGATTGCGAAGTCGATGTGCGCCTGCGCGGCGTGGCCCACGGGCGAGACGTCGCCGGGGCCATGCCAGGCGGTGCGTACATTGAACCACTCGCCCAGCCGCGCCACTTTCATGGCGGGCGTCAGGCCACCGATCTGCGAGACGTGGCAGCGGATATAGTCGAACAGGCGGTTGGCCATCGGCTCCTTGAACTCGTTGATGTTGTTGAAAAGCTCACCCATCGCGATAGGTACCGTCGTGGACATCCTGAGTTGTCGAAACCATTCCATATTTTCGGGTGAGAACGGATCTTCGATGAAGAAGGGACGGTACTCTTCCAGCTTCTTGATCATATTGATGGCATTCATCGGCTGCACTCGCTCGTGGATGTCGTGCAAAAGTTCCAATTCCTCACCCACGCGCTCCCGCACGGTCTTGAACATAATAGGCACCGATTTCAGGTACGCCTGTTCGTTCATGAAATTGTCTTTCTCGCCGCCAAAGTTGGCTGCCTTGTAGTCGGGCGTCTGGGCGGTGGCCCCAACGGCCCCGTAGCCGCCCTGTTGGATGCGGATATGCTTGTAGCCCCGTTCCTGCAACTTCTGCACGTCGTCGGCGACGGCCTCGGGCGAGTTGCCGTTGGCGTGGGTGTAGCAGGGAATCGCAAAGCGCACTTTCCCACCCAAAAGTTGATAGACGGGCATCCCGGCGCGTTTACCTTTGATGTCCCACAGGGCTTGGTCCAGGCCGCTGAGGGCATTATTGAGCACGGGCCCATTGCGCCAGTACGAACTCACGTAGGCGCCCTGCCAGATGTCCTCGATATTGTCCACGTCCTTGCCTCTGGCAAACTCATCGAGGTAGGTGTTGATGGCCGGAAGTACCACAGCAGCGCGTTGCGTAAAGGTCGAGCAGCCTAACCCGTATAAACCCGGCTCGGATGTCTCGACCTTCACCACAGTCAAATTCGGCCCCTGCGGCGCGGTGGCAATGGCGCGTACTTTGGTAATCGTGACAGGTTTCATGCCCAGGGCGTAGGCCGGCGTTCCCGCCGCTTCCCGCGCCTCGGCGGTGGACATTCCGCCAAAAAGTCCCAACAGCCCGGCCGAGCCGCCCAGGGTTTTAAGTGTATCGCGTCGTTTCATAATCAATTAGTGAATTAGTGAATGTTGGAATGTCGGAATGTCGGACGGGGTCGCCCGGCGATAAATAAAAGGCAGCGATTCCTGCATTCTATTCACTAATTCCGACATTCACTAATTCACAATTATTTCTTGTCCCACCAAACCCGCGTGTCCAGATCGTTCGGGCCCTGGCGGCTGATGGCTTCGTTGACGCTGCCGACGTTGACGGTCAATTCGCTGTCGGGGTAAGGCAGGCGGCGGATGAAGTCGCCCTTGATTTCGGAGCCGGGGTAGGGGTTTTTCTTCAGAGCCGGGAAGCCGCTGCGCCGGAAGTTGGCCCACGACTCGTTGCCGTCGAGGAAGGTGGCGACCCAGTACTGCGTGTTGATTTGCTCCAACTCTTTGCCCGCTACCAGCGGGTGGGCGTCGAGGTAGGCTTTGATGCTGGCTTCGGGAATGGCGGCGTTGGCGCCGTAAGCGGCCATTTGCTCCATGTTGGCCCGCACGCCTTTGTTGTAGTACTCAGCGGCGGTACCCGTCACCCAGCCCCGAAAAGCGGCTTCGGCCAGCAGGAGTTGTACCTGCGCGTAGGTGATGTGGAATTCGGGCGCGTCCAGTTTGAGTACCGTGCTCAGATTCACCTGCGAATAATCCCACAAACTCGCCACGCCGTTGGCGGCGAAAGTCGAGCTGATCGTCACGTCGTTGTAGCCCATCGGCATGCCCACCTGTACTTTAGGGTCGGAGGAAGCGCGGGAGGCATTTTGCTCCGGCCCGCCCTTGGCCCCTACGTAGCGCACCGCAAAGACGGGCAAGCGCGGGTCGTTGTTATCTTTCAGGTAGTTGACGAAGGGTGCGGCGAGGTAAAAGTTCGTCTTCTCGCGGGCCGAAAGGTGATTGGCGATGTAGTTGTTGTAAATCGCCGTGTGCCGGATAATGGAGTTGTCAGCGTTGGACTCGAACACGCCGCCCGCGACGGCTTTTTTGACGTAGGTCTGGGCCGTGGCCGGATCAACCTTCGACAGCCGCATGGCCGCCCGTAGCAGCATCGAGTTGCCCAGCTTTTTCCACTTGGCTACATTGCCACCGTACAGAATGTCGGTCGTGATGGGGTCCTGCGCGGTCGTTAGGGCGGCGGAAGCCTCGTCGAGTTCTTTCAGGATGTCTTTATAAATGGCCTCCTGCGGGTCGTACTTGGGCGTAATGATTTCGGTGGTAAAGCCCTGCCCAGCCTCAAAGTATGGAATATCGCCGTAGGTATCCGTCAGGATCATAAAACTGTAGGCTTTCCAGATGCGGGCCTGATTATAGATATTCGACTGCTTGGGGTCGTCTCTGGTCTGGTCCAGCACCGGAATCAGTTGTTTGAGCACATTACGGTAGAAATTGGTCCACACGCGGTCGGTGTTGCTGTTATTGATTTGATCATAGTTCCCACCGGACAACGAACTACCGTAGGGCGTTACGATCTGCTGCACGATCGGGAAATTATAGGTCAGCATGCCCAGCGTTTCGCCACCACTGTTGTAGGTGGTGCTGATAATAGCCTTGTTCAACACAAACGAAGGCGCCAGCGAAGTAGGATCGACTTTGTTGGTATTGATTTCGTCAAAACCCTCATCGCAGGAAGTGGCGAACAGGCAGATGGTAAGGAGTATGAGTAGCTTTTTCATTTTTTATAAATTAAAATCTCACGTTCAAGTTAAAACCCATGCTCCTGGTCGGCGGCAGGCCGGGCCAGAAGTCCAGTCCTACGGCGTTGTCCGAAGAGTTGAGGGCTTCTTCGGGATCCATATTCTCCGTCCATTTCTTGAGGATCAAGACGTTATTGGCCACGGCGTTGAGCTTTACGCCCTTCACAAACGAGCGCTCACCCAGGAATCTGGTGAAGTCATAGCCCAGCGTAATCTGGCGAAGCTTCCAGAATCCGGCGTTGAAGACGAAGTCTTCGTTGAGTCCCTGCGGGTTGAGCGACTCATAGAAAGGCTGTACCGGGGCCCGGGTGGTGTTGATTTCGCCGTTGGGGTTCACGCCATTGCCGATCACGTACCCTACATCGCGGCCCGGTAGCGTCCGCTTCGACAGGCCATGGCGTACGTAGTTGATGTTGCGTCCGGCGATCATCTTGTGGCCCAGTTTGAAGTCGATCAGCGCGGACAGCGAGATGCCCCGGTAGGTGAAGGTGTTGGTAATACCGCCAAAGTACTTAGGGAGGGCTGAGCCGAAATTCTGTTGCACGTTGTTGCGCAGCGGGAAGCCACTCTTGGCATCGAACACCTGACGGCCTTGGTCGTCACGGAGATACGCGAAAGTATAAATCTGGCTTAGCGGCTTACCCACAACCTGGTTCAATGTGCGACCGCCGCCACTGTTGACAGTTATGATCGTGTCGTTGTCTGACAAGCCCAGTTTCAGTACTTTGGAAGTGTTATAAGAAGCGTTGGCGCTCACGTCCCAGCGGAAATCCTTGGCCACTACGGGTGAGAATGTCAGCAGCATTTCCAGGCCCTGGTTCATGCTACGGCCCACATTGATAAGCTTTCTGGTGTAGGACGAGGCATCGGAAACCTGGGCGGCCAGGATCTGGTCGTCGGTTGTTTTGTGGTAGTAGGTAAAGTCCAGCCCGATTTTATTCTCAAACATCTTCAACTCGATACCCGCCTCGGCCTCCTGAATACGGAGCGGACGCAGATTCTTGTTGGGGACCGTGTTGGTGTTAATCCCGCCCACCGGAACATCCCGACCCGACGGATTGGGAAAAGAATTATTCTCTACGCTGAAATACAGGGCATTAGAGTAGGGGTCCACGTTGTCGGAACCCACCTGCGCGTAAGCCGCCCGCAGTTTGCCGAAACCAATCCAGCTAGGCAGCCCTTCGAAGGCTTGCGAGAATACAAAACTACCCGTCACGGACGGATATAAGATGCTACGGTTGGCCGGAGCCAGCGTCGAAAACCAGTCGTTGCGGGCCGTAACGCCCAGGTACAGAAATTCCTTGTAAGAGAAGGTCGCCGCGCCGAAAAGCGAGTTGATCTTCTTCTCCGACAGGCGGTACAGCGGGTCCTTGATGCGTCCGTTCATGACCGTGTAAAGGCCGGGCTGAATGAAGTCTTGCACCGTTACGCTGTTGTAGTCGTTGCGGGCGTAGCGCTGGTTGCCGCCCAGCGTAACATCCACACCGAAATCGCCGAATATTTTGTTGGCCCCCAAGATGAAATCCAGGTTGCGCTCAAGATTCTGGCGCACATCCTGCGTGAATTGGCCATTGACGAAGCCGATGGGCGCTCTGGGAATGGGCGCGTAGCCGTTCGGAATATTATATTCCTGGTTGCGGACGTAAGAATCCTGCGCCAGGCGACCTTGCAGATAGAGCCAATCGGTAAACTGGTACTTCAGGGCAACGTTGCCGAACAAGCGGCTGCGGTCGGTGTTCTCAAACTTGTTGCTCATCGAATAGTAGGGGTTGTTCCGCACCAGAAAGCGCGAGAATACAAACTCGTCGCCGTTGTCGAGCGTCTGGTTTTGCCGCAACGCCTCGAAGGGCATTGAGTTAGCCAGCGTGAAAATGACCGTGGAAACCGCGAGGTCCTGCGTGTTCAACTGCGGCGGGTTGATGTTATCTTCCAGTGAATAGTTGATGTTACCCGTCGCGGTGAGTTTGCTGGTGATATTTTGGGTAAAGCCCAGATTGATGACTTTTCGGTTGAAGGTGTTGTTGGGCATAATGCCCTTATTATCGGTGTTGCCCAGCGACAGGCTGAACCCGCCATTCTCTCCATTGTTGGATACCGTGACAGTATTGGTAAAGTTCGTCCCCGTGCGGTAGAACTGGTTCACGCGATTGCGTACGGGTTCGTAGGGCCAGGTCTCATTGTCGAACAGCGTCTGCGTCATGCCCGGCTCAAACTTCTCGCCGAAGCTCCACACCCCCGAGGTCGGATTGGCCGTCGTGGGACGCTTGCCGCCTTCACCCTGGCCGTATTCGTATTGGTAATCCGTGAAATCCAACGGGGTATCTGTAGTAAAGTTGGCGTTATACGTCACGCCGAAGCCCTTGCCCGAACCGCGCGTTTTGGTTGTAATCATCACCACGCCGTCTTTGGCGCGGGAGCCGTAGAGGGCCGCCGCCGTCGCGCCTTTCAGCACGGTCATGGTCTCGATATCGTCGGGGTTGATGCTGCTTAGACCGTCGCCGCCGTCGGACGCATTGGAAGAGCGGCTGCCGAAATCTCCGCCGATGGCGTAATTAGAATTGTCGATCGGCACGCCGTTGACCACGATCAGCGGCGAATTGTTGCCACTAAACGACGACTGCCCGCGAATGCGGATTTTAGCCGTTCCCGCTGGCCCCGTTCCCATCGAAGTGATATTGACGCCTGCCATCTTCCCTTGTAGCCCACTGACGAAGTTGGATGTACGATTAGTCGAAATCTGCTCGGCGTTGACCGTGGAAGTAGCGTAACCCAGCGTTTTGGCCTCGCGCTTGATGCCCAGGGCGGTCACGATGACCTCGGTCAGGTTTTTGGATTCCTCCACTAGTTGCACATCGACCACCGAGCGCGATCCCACGGCGATGGTCTGGCTTTGGTAGCCAATGTAAGAGAAAATGAGCGATGCATCGGCCGTAGTGGCGAGCGAATAGTTGCCGTTGGCATCCGTAGTAGTACCCCGGTTGGTGCCGCTCACCAGGATATTGACGCCTGGCAGACCATTGCCCGTCGGGTCGGTTACTTTGCCCGTAATGTCGGGGATCTGGGCAAAACCCAGCCCTTGGCCCAGCAGTAGCAGCACGAAGAAAAAGGAAATGAGTGTTGGTTTCATTGAAGAGTAGCGTAAAAGTTTGGGAATAGTTGACTGTGAAGGGGTTATTAATTTTCAGTTGTAGCTTTAACGATTAAGCAAAGACGCAATGGTTCTCTCCATCCCACTGGTCATGTTAGTTTTTAGCCATACCAAGCACGCTGAGTGGTTTGCTGTGAAATCAGAATAATTATTGGTGTGTATTACCCGAACTAATAAGTTCTTTTATCTTCAAATAGTTGATTAGTAATCCTGTATGATTTTAAGCTATCGTCAAAACGGTGGTGAGCCGAAGGCAGAGTCTGATCAAAAGCCAATGTCACTCCAAAAGTGGATTCTGTACTATTAATTGAAAATGTATGGTTTTAAGGAAGTGAGTCAAATGTATGCTTAACCGATTAAACATCAAAGCGTTTTCCTATAAAATTTCACAAAAACTTCTTGGAAAAGGTCAAAACAAACTTTCGAATCAAAATCAACCCCCTACATCCGTGCTTTCCAGGCCACTTCTTCCGCCCCCAGCTCCTGCGTCATCATGCGGCAAAGCATAAACAGGTAGTCCGACAGGCGGTTGAGGTACCTAATCACAATTTCTTCTACGGGCTCCTGCTCGTGCAGCAGGATGACCGTGCGCTCGGCGCGGCGGCAGACGGTGCGCGCTACGTGCCCGAAGGAAACCGATTGGTGGCCGCCGGGTAGTACGAAGGCGCGAAGTTGGGGCAGGAAGGCATCCATGGCATCCATCTCGTTCTCAAGCAGCGTGAGGTCGGCTTCGTGGAGGTCGGGGAGTTTTTGGCGGGTTTGGTCGGGCTCGGCGGCGAGATGCGAACCGATGGTAAAAAGGCGATCCTGGATTTCTTTCAACAAATCGCGCCGCGCCGAGTTTACGGGTTGATCGCGAAGCAGGCCGATCCAGGAATTCAGCTCATCGACGGTACCATAGGTGTCGAGGCGGATGTGGGCCTTACTCACACGGGTGCCGCCAATGAGGGCTGTGGTGCCTTGATCGCCGGTTTTGGTATATATTTTCATAGTTTGATGAGGTATTAGGTATTAGGTTGTTAGGTTTTAGGTGCCTTCGGGTCTAATTTTGCCAGGAATTATGGTGCAAATTGTTCTTGGCTTTCCGATTCAGCAAAAAACTATTTTTAGTAGCCAGCCATTTAGCAAACTAAATAAAAAATCTGACACTAGACCGTGCAATAGCCCTAACACCTAACAACCTAATACCTAATAACCTAAATCTTGAAAGTTTCCACATTTAGCATAAAAATCTGGCGTTGGTTCTCGATTCTGCTAGCCGTCGGCGGGCTGGGCTGGACCTACTCCCTGTTACCGGACTTGGTGGCGGTCGGCTTCTCATCGTTGGGCGTGGCCGAAAACTACATCGAGAAATCCACGATTTTCTATATCGCGGCGGGCCTGATTATTTTTAATAACGTCGTCGTTCGGGTGGTCGCGAAGCAGATCGTCAAGGTACCTACCTCGTTGCTGCCCGTGCCCAACCGCCGTGCCTGGGCCGACCATCGCGAGCTGCTGGACGAGCATTTGACCAACTTTTTGTTCTGCCTGATCGCCGCCATCAATACCATCGTAGCGCTGAGTTTGTTCGCGCTGGGTACCATCAACAGCAACCAGTTCAAAGAAAATGTCTTCTCGTTCGCCTGGCTCTTCTACCTGGGCTTCGGGATGTTGATCGCCATTTTTGTGGCGTTTCCGATCCGCATGATGCGCCCGCCCGTGCCGGATATTTCGCTGAATTAAGTTCAAGTCAAGCATGCAAGATTCTAGTACCCCGGGCGAAATCCGGCTCAGCAAGTACACCTACGAACTCCCCGACGCGCGCATTGCCCGCTACCCCGTTTCGCCGCGCGATACTTCCAAACTGCTGGTGTACCGGGCGGGCAAACTGAGCCACCACCGTTTCCACCAGATCGCTGACCAACTACCGGCCGAAAGTTTGCTGGTTTTCAACGACACAAGAGTCATTCCGGCGCGGGTGTACTTTCAGAAACCCACCGGCGCGACCATCCAACTACTCCTGCTCAACCCCGAAGCGCCTACCCGCATCATCAACGACGCCATGCTCGTGACGCGCCAAAGTACCTGGACGTGCATGATCGGCAACAAAAAACGCTGGAAACCGACTGAGACCTTGGCTAGTACCTTGTCGGTCGGTGGGCAAGAGGTCACGCTGCAAGCCAGGTACCTCGACTACGCGCAAAACCGGGTGCAGCTCGATTGGAATAGCGATGCCCCGTTTCTGGAAATCGTACAAGCGCTGGGCGAAATCCCGCTACCGCCCTATCTCAATCGCGATACCGAAGCCCAGGACGCCCAAACTTACCAAACCGTGTACGCCCGGCAGGAGGGCGCGGTCGCGGCTCCCACGGCCGGGCTGCATTTCACGGACTCGGTACTCGATGGCCTGGCGAAAAAGGATATTCGAAGCGCCTTCCTAACGCTGCACGTGGGCGCGGGTACCTTCCAGCCGATCAAAGTCGAGAACATCCGCGAGCACCACATGCACTCGGAGCAAGTCGTGTACACCCGCGTGTTGGTCGAGCAGCTGCTCGATCGCGTCGGCCACATCGTGGCGGTAGGTACTACCTCGATGCGTTCGCTTGAAAGTTTGTACTGGTTTGGGGTAAAATTGCTAAAACAGGAAACGACAGAATTCTGGATCGAGAAGCTGTATCCCTACCAATTTCAAGAGAACGAACTACCCACCGCTGCCGAGGCACTAGCGGCGGTACTTGGGCTTTTTGATCAAAAAAAGGTGCAGGAAGATCACCGGACAAACCGAGATATTTATTTTTCCCGGCTATCGCTTTCGACTGTGCCAAGGGCTGATCACCAACTACCATCAGCCTGGCTCGACGCTCATTCTATTGGTAGCGGCTTTTGTCGGTGAAGATTGGCAGAAGATCTATGACGAAGCGCTGACCAACGACTACCGCTTTTTGAGTTACGGAGATTCGTCGCTACTGTGGCGAAACGACGGGTAGCTTTGCCCTGGGGTAGATTGCGGATGTACTTGTACTTTTGCCTGGAACCTCCTCTCGTAGTTTTTTATGAAAAACCGTTTGCTTTCCCTCGACGTCCTGCGCGGCCTGACGATCATGCTGATGACGATCGTCAACAACCCCGGCGACTGGGGCAACGTCTATCCGCCCTTTCTGCACGCCGAATGGCACGGCTTTACCCCCACAGATTTAGTATTCCCTACCTTCCTGTTCATTGTGGGCATCACGACGGTACTGGCTACACCCCGGAAAGTACTCGACCAGGCGGTATGGGAAAAAATCCTGACGCGTTTCCTGCGTATTTTCTCGCTGGGATTGTTTCTTAATTTCTTTTCCAAAATTCACCTGTTTGGCCTGGAAGGTACCGCACTGCTCGTGGTTCGGCTGCTGGTTACGGCCCTGGTCGTGGCGGCATTGTTTGGCAAGTACCGCCGTCGGCAGCAACTTTACGTGGCGCTCGGCATTTTCATTGTGCTGTTCGTGCTGGCTTTCGGTGGCTTCGCCGATTACCAAAATACCCGCATTCCGGGCGTGTTGCAGCGCATCGCGGTGGTGTACCTGGTCGTGTCGCTGCTGTATCTGACGACCTCGGTCTCGACTCAGGCTATTGTATGCGTGGTGATTCTGCTGGGGTACTGGGCGATTATGGCGCTGATTCCGGTGCCGGGCGTCGGGGCGGCCAATGTCGAGAAGGGTACCAATCTGGCCGCCTGGCTGGACTACCTCATCATCCCCAACCACCTGTGGGTCACATCCAAAACCTGGGACCCGGAAGGGCATTCTGAGTACCCTGCCCGCCATTGCCACGGGCATCGCCGGACTGCTGACCGGGGCGTTGCTCACCGCCGATATTTCCAAACATAAAAAGTTTGTGTACCTGCTGCTGAGTGGTGCGGCTGGGATTCTGCTGGGGATGCTCTGGAATGTAGCTTTTCCTATCAATAAAGCGCTCTGGACAAGTTCGTACGTACTCTACGCGGCGGGGATCGGCCTGGTACTGCTGGCGCTGCTCTATTTTATCATCGACTACAAGGAAATCAAAGGCTGGATCGTACCCTTTTTGGTTTTTGGGGTGAATCCGATGGTGGTATTTTTCTTTTCGGGTATCATTCCCCGCGCTTTGAGCGCCATCCAAGTACCCAACCCCGCCGATACCGCCGCCGACCCGATTGGCTTGCAGAGTTATCTTTACAATTTTCAAATTGCACCGCATTTCGCCGATCCCAAGGCCGCTTCGCTGGCGGGGGCTTTGGTTTATCTGGCGATTTGGTTTGTGATTTTGTACTTTTTTTACCGGAAAAAAATGATTTTCAAGGTATAGGGCTGCACGTGGCACAGTGCGAATCCGACTTTTAACGAACATTGATCGTCGTTCTCATTATCCTAACCTGACTCGTCTTCGGAAGGCAAGTCTCAGTCAGAAAGAATATGAAGTACTTGTTTTCCTGATTCGCAATTCGCAAATCTCAAATTGAATAAGTCATGAAGAAGCATAATGGGATGCGGCCCCAAGATATTGTGATATTGTTGGAAATTATCGCCGCGGCGGACAATTCCAAAACCAAAGGGAGCGTCGCAATAGAATCATAACTATATGGCAAGAAATTGTCCAAATAAATAAGTAGCTACCCATCCAATAACCCCGCATCATTCGCCCCCACCGTCTTCCAGGCCAACTCTTTCGTGGGGTCGATGACCAGCCACAGCAAGCTGCTGATGCCGAGCAAGGTACCGATGATGTAGAGCGGGTAATTGTAGTCCCCGGCCCATTCGACGATTTTACCAAAAAATATGGCGAGAAAAAAGCCACCCAACTGCCCGATCATGTTCATGGTACCCGATACAGTACCCGCGCGGCTCTTGCCGATGTCGACGCAGACGGCGAAGGAAACGGGCAGCGTCAGGTCCTTGAAAAGCATCCCGGCCGAGAGCAGGTAGGCCGCCGTGACGTTGTCGGCGGTGAGCGCCGAGGTCCACATCACCACACTCGACAGACCCATACCGACCAGCCCCACGCTGGCGCGGCCGATGCGCAGTCCGTAGCGCTTCACCAGCCAATCGCTCAGAAACCCACCCGTGAAGCAGCCCACCGCTCCCGACAGGAAAGGTAGGGTGGAAAAAAGCTGCATCTCGGATTCGCTGAAATGACGGCCTTCTTGCAGATAGATGGGCATCCAGCTATAAAAGAAATACGCACCGTACATATAAAAGTGAAACATGATGACCAGCGCCCACAGGTTGCGGCTCCGCAGCAGCGCGCCCCACGCCAGCCCGTGCGCCTGCGGGCGAAAGCGCCGGTTTTCCTGGATGTAGGCGAGCTCTTGCCCGGAAATTCCTTTTTTCTCCTGGGGAAAATCCCGAAACCACCAGTACCATACCCCCGCCCATACGACCCCGATCAATCCCATCGCCCAGAAAGACGCCCGCCAGCCCGCGCTGGCTGCCAGGGGTACCATCACCAGCGGGGCCAGCGCGCCGCCCAGCCGCCCGGCGCCCCAGATGAACGCCTGCGCCCGGCCCGTCTCGGCCGCCGGAAACCAGCGGGCGATCACGATAGAGCTGTTGGGGTAAGCGCCCGCTTCGCCCATTCCGAACATAAACCGAATGACGATCAGCGCGATCAAACCCGTCGCTACGCCGGTGAGCGCGGTAAAAAGGGACCACCACAGCACGACGCGCAGCAGTACCCGGCGCGGCCCGAGGCGGTCGCCCAGGGCACCGGTGGGCATTTCGAAGAGCGCGTAGGCCAGCGAGAATGCGCCCAGTACCCATCCGAACTGCTCGTTGCTGAGGCCGAGGTCGGCCTTCATGCGGACGCCCACCACCGAAATACATACCCGGTCGAGGTAGGTGATCATCGAAAGCGAGAAGAGAAAGACAAGGACGCGGTAGCGGTAGAGCATCTTTGAATGATGAGTGATGAATGATGAGTGATGAATGCTCATACTCGGAAGCCTTCATGAGATTCAAGCAATTGAAAAGTAGGCAAGAAATGCACTTTTTGGGTTAAAATCACGCGGCCGGAACGCCTTTCGTTATATTTGCGCCAAATATTCAATATCCCTCATCTAATGAAAGTCTTAAAGTTCGGTGGTACGTCGGTGGGTTCGGTTGAGAGCATCAGGTTGGTGGTCGATATTCTTGAAAAAAGCATTTCCAAAGGCGAGCGCACAGCGGTGGTATTCTCGGCCATGGGTGGTGCTACCAACCGCCTCATCGAGATTGGGCGCATGGCGGCGGCGGGCAACGCCGAGTACTTCGAGCTGTTGAAAGTGGTGGAAGAGCGCCATTTTGCCACGATTCGCGGCCTCATCAATGTGAAGCAGCAGAGCAGTACGTTCGCCAACGTAAAGGGGCTTTTTAATGAACTGGAAGACATCTTGCGCGGCGTATCGCTGATTCGCGAATTGACCGACCGTACCCTCGACCTCATCATGAGTTTCGGCGAGCGGCTGTCGACCACCATCATTTCCGAAGTGCTGAAAAACAAAGGGGTCCGCGCCGAGTTTTGCGATACCCGCACGCTGGTACGTACCAACGCGCACTTCGGTATGGCCGACGTCAACTTCGAGACGACGAATCAGAACATCCTGGAGCACTTCGCCAAAACCTCGGCGCTGCAGTGCATCACGGGCTTTATCGGCGCGACGCCTGAGGGGATCACAACGACGCTCGGCCGGGGTGGTTCGGACTATACGGCTTCTATTTTCGGGGCCGCGCTCGACGCCCAGGTGATCGAAATTTGGTCGGACGTGGATGGGCTCATGACCGCCGACCCGCGGAAGGTACCCAACGCTTTCACGATTCCGGCGATTTCGTACGCCGAGGCGATGGAGCTTTCGCACTTTGGGGCCAAGGTAATTTATCCGCCCAGCCTGCAACCCGCTTTTGCCAAGAATATTCCGCTGAGGGTACTCAATACCTTCAACCTTGGTTTCGAAGGTACCCTGGTCGACCGCACCGCCCGACCGCAGGAGTACGCGATCACGGGCATTTCGTCGATCGACGACATGGCGCTGGTCAATATTCAGGGCAGCGGCATGATTGGCGTGGCGGGTATCTCGGCGCGATTGTTCACGGCTTTGTCGGAAAACAACATCAGCGTGATCCTGATTTCGCAGGCGTCCTCGGAACACTCGATCTGCTTCACCATCGACCCGCGCAACGCCGAGCGCGCTCAGCAAGTACTCGACAAAGCCTTCGAAAACGAAATGGCGACCGGCGATGTGGATAGCGTGACCATCGAGAAAAACGTGTCGATCATTGCCATCGTTGGGCGAAGGCATGCGCCGTAGCTCGGGCGTGTCGGGTAAGTTGTTTTCGGTGTTGGGCAAGAACGGAATCAACATCATTGCCACGGCGCAAGGCTCGTCGGAACTTGAATATTTCGGTCGTTATTTCCAAGAACGACCTTTCCAAAGCCCTCAACGCGATTCACGGCGTCTTTTTCTTGTCCGAAACCCGTTCGCTCAATCTCTTTACTGTGGGTGTAGGGCCTGATCGGTAGTACGTTCTTGAATCAAATCACGAGCCAGTCGACCTACCTGCGTGAAGGGAGGTTGTTGAAAATTAACGTAGTAGGCCTTTCCAATACCAAGAAAATGCTGCTCGAACCCGGCGGCATCGACCCTGAAAAATGGCGCGACGAACTCGCCGACCAGGGTGTCAAAACCAGCATTCCGGCCTTCGTGGACCGCATCGTTGAGCTCAACCTGCCCAACAGCGTTTTTGTAGATTGTACTTCGGATAAAGACATCGTGAAGCATTACGAAACCCTGCTCGACGCCAGTATTTCGGTCGTGACGCCTAATAAGGTGGCCAACTCGGGCCGCTACGAGGAGTACCAGCGGCTGCAACGGACTGCCTTGCAGCGCGGCGTGAAGTTTCTGTACGAAACCAACGTCGGCGCGGGGCTGCCGATCATCAACACCATTCAGGGATTGATGGACAGCGGCGATAATTTCATCAAGATCGAGGCAATTTTATCAGGAACGCTTTCCTACATATTCAATACGTTCGGCCCCGAGGTTCGCTTTGTCGATGTTGTGCGCCAGGCCAAAGCCAAAGGCTATACCGAGCCCGACCCGCGCGATGACCTCAGTGGCACCGACGTCGCCCGTAAAATCCTGATTCTGGCGCGGGAGGTAGGCGTACCTATGGAGCCAGAGGAAGTACAAATCACCCCGCTGCTTCCTGAAAACTGCCTGAACGCCCCGACCGTCGAAGCATTCTTCGCCGAATTGGAAGCATCGAACGAGTACTTCGAAAACCTACAAAACGAAGCCCGCGCCCAAAACGGCGTGCTGCGCTACATCGCCACGCTCGAAGACAACCAGGCGACCGTCCAGCTCCGCACCGTCGGCCCCGAACACCCGTTTTACAACCTATCCGGCAGCGACAACATCGTCTCCTTCACCACCGATCGCTACAAAGACCGTCCGCTTGGTGGTCAAAGGGCCCCGGTGCCGGGGCCGAAGTAACCGCCTCAGGGGTGTTTGCGGATATAATGAGTATTAGTAGCTATTTAGGATGAACTACATCAAAGTTTTTGCCCCGGCTACCGTTGCCAACGTGTCGTGTGGCTTCGATATTTTTGGCTTTGCCGTCGAGGAGCCGGGCGATATCGTCGAGCTGCGGCGGCGTGACGCGCCGGGCATTGTCATTGCCGACATTATAGGCGACGAAGGGCGTTTGCCGCGTGATCCGGCCCGCAATGCCGTGACGGTCGTGATGCTGCGCTTGCTGGAACATCTGGGTAATGACGGAATTTGGGTGCGAGGTGACGCTTCACAAAAACATGCCGCTCGGTAGCGGTATGGGGTCGAGCTCGGCCAGTGCGGTGGCGGGCGTGTTTGCGATCAACGAAATGCTGGGCCGGCCGCTGACGCGGCGCGAACTACTACCTTTCGCGATGGAAGGCGAGCGTATCGCCTGCGGGGCGGCTCACGCCGATAACGTCGGACCGTCGCTGATGGGTGGGTTTCTGGTGATTAGGAGCTACGAGCCGCTGGACGTTTTTAGTATTCCGGTACCCGCCGAGTTGTTCTGCACCCTTGTCAATCCTGACATTGAGGTCAATACCAAAGATGCCCGCTTTATTTTGCGCCACGAGGTTTCGCTGGCCAAAACGATTGCGCAAATGGGCAACGTGGCCGGATTGGTCACGGGCCTGATGCAGGAAGATTACGAGCTGATCCGCCGTTCGATGGTGGATGTCATCATCGAACCCATCCGGGCGATCTTGATCCCAGAATTCACGGAAGTAAAGCAGGCCGCCCTGGATGCGGGTGCGCTGGGATGTAGCATTTCGGGCGCTGGACCTTCGATGTTTACGTTCAGCAAGGGCCGCGAAACAGCCGAAAGGGTAGGGGAAGCAATGCAAAAACAATTCGCCTCCGCCGACATCGACGTCCAAAGTGTACGTGTCGGCAATCAACCGCGAAGGGCCCAAAATAATAAAGCAGGAACCCGCCTGAGCGAATTCCTGCTTTATTCAATTAATTACAAGAATATCGTGTTTCTTACTGCTTCTTGAATTCAAGAAAATCGGTGCTGGTCGGCTTGTTAGCATCGCTCAAGAATTTTAGGGTAGTGCCTAATACGACGATTCCGGCGGAATTGGTCGACTTGGTGACTTCTCCCGAAATGCGCTCGTTGCGTGGCTGCGGACCGTTCTCCATAATTCGGCATCCTGATCGATGTTGAACGAAATGGGGTTGAGTACCTGAATGTCTCTGAGTCGGTAGCGTTCGTTGGAACGTATTTAAACTTTTCCCTGCACCAACACCAAAAAATCACGCGTGTAGTCGATGTTCAGCAAATTGTTGGCTTCGGTGACGACCCACTTTTCAGTAGTCGTAGTTGTTGCCGATCGCGGTGTTGGTCTGGTAAGTACCTACAAAGTCTTTGGCGTATTGTGGTTCGGGGTCTTTTTTGTCCTTATTACAAGAAACGAAGGAAACAAAGAGGAGCAATACAAGCAGTTTTTTCATGGGGCTAATTTTGAATACAGGTTATTTTGAGTGCAAAAGTACGAATTGCTTCGCTTTTCCAACCATAACGACCGATAAGCGCCTTCTCATATCGCTAAGCAGAAATTTTGTGGATATGTGGTACGGGCTTCCAGCCCGTCTTTGCGAAGAATGTTTACGTAAAACGGGCAAGACGCGGCATCGGCCGTCCGCCCGTACCACACTTCTGAACTTTCCCTTTTTTAAAAAAGTTAGTAGTACAGAATCCAAAACAGAAATCCAATACTATGGTCACGGTAACTGATAAAGCCAAAGAGAGAATCCAAACCCTGCGCCAGGAAGAAGGCCGCACCGACGAAAACCACATCCGCGTGGGCGTGGAGGGCGGCGGTTGCTCGGGATTGATGTACAATCTTGAATTCGACACCAATTCCCAGCCCACCGATATGATTTTTGAGGACAAGGGCATCCGCATCGTGGTCGACAAGAAAAGCATCCTGTACCTGGCCGGTACCATCCTCGATTTCAGCGATGGGCTCAACGGCAAGGGCTTTCAGTTTGTCAACCCCAATGCCTCGCGTACCTGTGGCTGCGGCGAAAGTTTCGCGGTCTAGTACTTACAAGATCTTGATTAAGTGTTATGTTGATTAAAGCGCCGCGGCTTCCACGCGGCGCTTTTTCTGTACTTGTTACGACATTGGATGTTGGAGTTGCCTGTCGACCAACGTTGTACGTGGATTCGGATTTTTAATTCTCGCAAACCCAAAGTCTCGGATTTTCCCGAAATTTTAGCGTCTTTTGTAATTATCAGGTTAAAAGATTTCCTGGCAAAGGCGTGTAACTGCATTGTTCATTTGGGGCCGCCCAAATGGTCCATTTCCATTATCCATTTTAATTTTCACTTGAATGAAGCCTACCCTACTAATACTAGCCGCCGGCATCGGCAGCCGTTACGGCGGTACCAAGCAACTCGACCAGTTTGGCCCCAATGGTGAAACGATCATCGACTACTCACTCTATGATGCCATACGCGGCGGTTTTGGCAAGGTGGTATTCATCGTGCGGGAAGAAATAAAGGACGACGTCGAAGCTACATTCGCGCCGCGCCTGCAAGGCAGGATCGACTACGATTTCGCCATCCAGGGTGTCCAGTCGTACGTGCCAAAGGATTTGGGTACCGTCACGCGCACCAAGCCCTGGGGTACCGGCCACGCCACGCTTTGCGCCTGGCCGCAGACGACCGAGCCTTTTGCGGTGATCAACGCCGACGATTTTTACGGGCGGGAAGCGTTCGCTACGATGGCCGAATTTCTGAGTACCGATACCGACGACACGCAGCACGCCATGATGGGCTACGAATTGCGTCGCACGCTGTCGGAGAATGGTACCGTGTCGCGCGGGGTGTGCATCGTGCGGGCCGATGGCAACCTGTCGTCAGTGACGGAGCGAACCAAGATTTCCAGCGATGCGCAGGGCAACATCTACTTTGAAGAAGACATGTACCCTAACCGAACTACCGCCCACCGAGCCAGTTTCGATGAATTTTTGGGGATTCAAACCATCGGTGTTTCCATTGATCGAAGCGCAATTTGCCGACTATGCCCGTCAGAATATTGACAACCCGAAAGCCGAATTCTACATCCCGACCATCGTCTCGCACATGATCTACCACGATCAGGGCCAATGTCGCGTCTTTACGAGTAAGTCTGATTGGTTTGGCGTGACGTACCCTGAGGACAAGCCCACCGTACAGATGGCGCTGTCGGTGCTGCACGAAGTCGGGCGCGTACCCGGCTAAGCTGTGGTAGTGTGCAGTGGGTGACAGTTCCTAATCCGCTTTCTGATACAAGTACTTCATAATGACGAAGTACAACAAAAACCCGGCGCCTGCCACCATGGCGATGGTACCTACGACCGTGGTCGAGTCGAACTCGATATCCAGATCCTTGACCAGCATGAAACCAATGCCGACGCTAATAAGTAGGATGCCATATTTGAGATTGGCGTAGGTATCGGCCACGCTGGACGACTTTTGGGTGATCCACTGTTTTTCGGGTTCGAGATGGCCGAGTTCGACCATCCTGTCCTTGATTCTGGATTCGCGAACTACCCTCAGGATTGAGATGATACCCCAGAAGAGGATAAACGTGACTGCGATGGGAATCGTAACTGCAATTATACCGGCCATGACTATTTTGTTTTAAAGTTTGAAATGCGTTTGCCCCCGTTGGACGCCGCTACTTTTTGAAAAGTTGCAGTTTTTTCTTTTTTTAGGAAAATAAAAATTTTCTGCAACCCTGAAACCATAACTTGCGTCGAACGAGCAGAATATGGTAGACGACGCAACGCTCATCAGACGCATTCAGGCGGGAGACCGCCACGCTTTTCGTTGGCTCATCAAGTCCAACGAGCGGCTGGTGTATGGCGTGGTTTACAAGATCGTCAGGAATCAGCCGGACGCCGAAGACATTAGTCAGGAGGTGTTTTTGAAAGTGCACGAGAAGCTGGACCACCTTCAACCAGGAAGCCAAGCTCTCGACCTGGATCGCCAAGATTGCGTACAACCAAGCGCTCAGCCACTTGCGCAAGCGCGATGTTTTGAAGTACGCCGCCGATGTGGACGATGAGGCTTTTCAGGAACCTGACACGAGTACCGCCGCCACCCCGACCGAGAAGCTAGAAGCCAAAGAACTGAAATCGGTAGTACACGAAGCCATCGAAAAGCTACCGCTACCGTACCGAACGCTCATCGACCTGTTCCACATCCAGGAAATGAGCTACGCCGAAATCGTGGAGATCAGCGGTTTCCCGGAAGGTACCGTCAAGAGTTATCTTTACCGGGGAAGAAAATTATTGAAAGACGCCATTCGTGGCAATGAGCATTTAATTGCGAATGAGTAAATGAAACAGCCCACCGACGAACAATTGCAGGATCTGTTCGAGAACGATCCACAAGCCTTTGCCGAGCTCGCCCGCACCGACGAAGACGCGCGGCTCTACGGCATGCTGTACGCCTCCCTGCCGAGGCTGGATGCCGTCGTAGTGCCGGCCGATCTGAGTGAACGGGTGCTGGCTCGCCTGGAAATCAAGGAAGCCAAAACCAAACAGTGGCACACCTACCTCATGGTAGCGGGCATCGCCCTCACCATCGTGTGCGGCTTGGTGGCTTCGTGGGTACTATCCCCCGAGATGGTCAAATCTTTTGCAAAAATACGCCATTACCTCCCCTGGTCGGCCGCCGCCGCCCTGGCATTCTTCGGCCTCGAATGGCTCGACCAGAAAATCATTTGGAATAAAACCGAGCAACGCCTGAGTGAATGATAAACATGAGCGTCGCTGCGCCATCACACATCATTTCTTCATAAGTCCCGCCATCATTGCCTCCGCCACGAACTTGTCGCCGGCTTCGGTCAGGTGAACGCGGTCGCGGGTCAGGATGCCACGCTCTTCGTTGTCGGGGTTATTCTTTTTCAGGTAATCCTGAAAATCCCGGCGCAAATCCACCAGTACCAGTTGGTGGTTGTCGGCCAACTTGCGGATCGCGGCGGCGTACTGGTTCAGGTCGCCGTCCTGCTGGTTGGAGAAGTCGGTGCGCTCGCCGATCACAGAGGGCGTGCACAGGATGGGCCGGATGCCGTTGTCCTGCAATTTCTTGATGATGGCTTCGTAAAACTTCACAAATTTATCGGGATCGGTACCCGTGCCGTGGGTCGCTTTATGCCATACGTCGTTGATGCCCACGTACACAAAAACGATGTCTGGTTGCTTGGCCAGCACGTCCTCATCCATCCTCAGGTACAGGTCGTATACTTTATTGCCGCCAATTCCCGCGCCCATGATCTCGTACTGGTTGCCCAAGCCTTTATCTTGCAGCATTTTACGAAGTTGCGTAATGTAGCCCGATGAGCCCACGCCCTGCTGCGTGATGGAGTCGCCGAAGAACACGACGCGGAGTGGTTTGTCGGGTTGCATAGCCATCAGGGGAAGCATAAAAGCAAAAAAACGGAGGGAGTGCAGCAGTGACTTCATGGATTGGAGGCGGGCTTTTGGATGAAATTTGGAGCAATTCAGGAATTGATAAAACGAAAGTACTACTTTTAGGCCACCGTCGCAATCTTGCACTATACTTACCACAGCGGTCGCATCGGCCTTTGCACAAGTACCATTGGAGAGTCTTTCCCAAGAAACCATCGAAGGCATGTCGGATGCCTTCATTTCCGTCGATTTCGATTGGAAAATTCTGTATCTGAACAGTAAAACCGCCATCGGCAGCGCCCTTCCCCGCGACCGGATCGTGGGGTGTAACCTATGGGAGGCTTACCCGATTCTGGTAGATTTACCCCTTTACGATTTTTACCAACGCTGCATGCAGTCGCGCCAGGCTGGCGAAATGGAACACTATTCCGAGGTTTCGGGCCGTTGGCATCATGTGCGGGCCTTGCCTGGGGGGTCAGGTTTGAATGTGTATATCAGCGACATCAGCGACAACAAGAAAATTGCCGAAGGCCAGGAGCAATTCCTGACTATGGCCAATTCCATCCCGCAACTGGCCTGGATGGCCGACCGGGAGGGCAACATACATTGGTACAACGATCGCTGGTACGAGTACACGGGTACCTCGCTGGAAGAGATGGCGGGCTGGGGCTGGCAAAAGGTACATCATCCCGAGCACGTGGACCGGGTGGTGGCGTACGCCACCGAAGCCTGGCAGCAGGACCAGCCCTGGGAGCTCACGTTTCCGCTGCGCGGGCAGGATGGCCGCTACCGCTGGTACCTTACCAGGGTGTATCCGATAAAGGATAGTTTGGGAAAGGTGGAACAGTGGATCGGGACCAATACCGATATCCAGGATCAGAAACTGGCCAACGATACCCTGGAACGGAAAGTGGCCGAGCGAACCGGCGAACTGGAAGCTGCCAATGAGCATCTGCGCAGGGTGAACGGGGAGCTGCAGCAGTTCAACTATGTTGCCTCGCACGATTTGCAGGAACCGCTGCGCAAGATCAAGCTATTCACCGAGCGTATCAAAATACAGGATTATGCGAATCTGAGCGCCGACTCCGGGCAGTTTCTGGATCGCGCGATGGTGGCGGTCGACCGCATGTCCAATCTCTTGAAAGACCTCTTGGATTTTAGTAGTATGAACCGCGAGGAGCTCTTCAAGCAGGTGGACTTGAACGATATACTGGCCGACATCGGGCGCGATCTCGAATTGCTTGTTGCCCAAAAATTGGCCACAATTCACGTGGCGGACCTCCCCATGGTGAAGGCCATTCCGCTGCAGATGCACCAGCTTTTTTATAACCTGGTCAATAACGCCATCAAGTTCACGCCGCCCGAACGCAGGCCGGTGGTACGCATCGATTGCAGGGTGGCGTCCCCGGAAGAAGCCAAGGCACGGTATCTTGACTCAGCTCATGATTACTTGTACCTGACCGTCGAAGACAACGGCGTCGGCTTCGAGGCCGAGTACGCCGAAAAAATATTTGAACTCTTCAAGCGGCTGCATAGCCAGCAGTCGTACAGCGGTACGGGCGTGGGCCTGGCGTTGTGCAAGAAAGTGGTGGAAAATCACGAAGGCCGAATCTGGGCCGAGTCGGTGCTGGGTGAAGGCGCTACTTTCCACATTATTTTGCCCGTCTGAAAGGGCCCGGAATAGCAAAACGTGATTACCGCAGTACTTCCACCACCGGACTTTCCAAAGCATACCTGAGCAGAAACGAACTCCCTGGTACTAATTGCCCGGCTACCTTGAGCGGAAGTTTGAGTCGGTGTATTTTTTGATCGATCAGCGCTTCCACGATGACGTACTCCGTTTCAACTTTGCAGGAAAGTACTTCACCGTAGAGGGCCGGGCCGTCCGATGTGGATTTGGCAGTCGCGAATACCTGTTGCGGGGTACCCTGCCGCACGATCTTGCCTACTTCCATTTCCAGTACATAATCCGCCAGCCGGAAAATTTCGCCCAAATCGTGCGTGACCAGCAGAATGGTGAGTTGATACTGCTGGTGAATCTTCAGCAAGTACCCCTGCAAGCGTTGCCGCATGGCGCGGTCGAGGGCCGAGAGCGGCTCGTCGAGCAGCAGTAGTTTGGGCTGTGGTACCAGGGCCCGCGCCAGCGCGACGCGCTGTTGCTGTCCGCCCGAAAGCTGATGCGGACGGCGGTCGGCGAGTTGGGTGAGTTCCATCTCGTCCAGAAGTGCGTCGATCCGGGTTTGGTTTTCGTTTTTGGGCAAAGCGAAGGCCACGTTTTGCCTCACGGTAAGGTGAGGAAACAAGGCATAATCTTGAAAAACCAATCCGGTCTGGCGTTGCTGCGGACTTTGGAAAATTCCTTTTTCAGTGTCGAGCCAAACGACATTGCCAAACGAAATTCGGCCCGCTTCGGGCTTTACCAAACCCGCGATCAGGCGCAACAGGGTCGTTTTGCCCACGCCCGACGGCCCGGTAAGTACCGTGATCGAGCCGGGTTCGAGCCGAAAGTCAACCTCCATCGTGACAGGTCCGGCGGCGGTGCGCAGGGCATGGCGAATATGGAGGTCAAGCGGGGTGTCGGGCACGGAACAAGCGATTGTTGACGGAGTAGACGAGCAGCAGAATGGCAAAGGTAACCACAAAAAGCACGAGCGCATACTGATTGGCGGCGGCGTAGTCGAGCGCTTCCACTTCGTTGTAGATCGCCACCGAAGCCACCTTGGTCACGCCCGGAATGTTGCCACCGATCATGAGTACTACCCCAAACTCGCCCACGGTGTGGGCAAACGTAAGGACCAGCGCCGTCAGAATCGCCGACTTGGCGTTAGGCAGAAGTACTTTGAAAAAGGTAGTCCAGGCGCTTTTGCCCAACGTATAGGAAGCCTCGCGCAACGAAGGCGGCAGCGCTTGCAAGCCCGCCTGCAAGGGGTACACCATAAACGGCAGGCTATAAATAACCGAAGCCAGCACCAGACCCGGAAACGAAAACACCAGCCGCATCCCGAAAACTTCCTCGACCCAGGCCCCAAAGAAACGCCCGGGACTGAACGCCAGCAGCAGATAAAACCCCAGTACCGAAGGCGGCAGTACCAACGGCAATCCGATCACCGCCTCGACCAGTACCTTGCCCCGAAACCGACTGAACGCCAGCCAATACGCCAACGGCAGCGCCAGGCCGAACAAAATCAGCGTGGTGAGCGAAGCGAGTTTCAGCGTGAGGTATAGGGGTTCGGGGTTCAAATGATGAGTGATGAGTGATGAATTATGAATTTTTGCGGATGCGCTTGTTATATCACCACGCCAAGTAGAGGCCCATTTAATGGCGTTGCAAAAAACATCAATCCACCGAGTACCCGTACTTCCGAAAAATGACCTTGGCTTTTTCAGAATATAAAAAATCATAAAACTCCTGACTCTTTTGCCGCTTGGGCGAGGTTTCGCTGTGGCGCAAGATGATGGCGGCCTGCTCGATGGGGGCGTAGGTAGTGGAGTCCAGCTTGGTCCAGCTACCCTTGCCGCGCATTTCGGGCGACAGTGCGATAGACAGCGCCGTGAAACCCACATCCGCCGCGCCGGTTTCGATGTACTGCGTAGTTTGGGCGATGCTTTCGCCGTAGACTAGTTTTGATTTAAGTTGATCGTAGACTCCCGTTTTCTGCATCACCTCCACCGCCGCCTGCCCGTAGGGTGCGGTTTCAGGATTGGCGAGGGCAATTTTTTTGATGGCAGGATTAGTCAAGTCAGTGATTTGGGGCGCGGCACTCGAATCGCTTGACCAAAGTACCAGCGCGCCCCGGGCGTAGACTTTGGGTGGCCCATCCGTCCCACCATTTTCAAAAACTTCCTGCGGGTAACGCGTATCGGCCGACACGAAAATATCGAATGGTGCGCCCTCGCGGATTTGAGTCGTCAGTTTGCCCGAAGAACCTACCACGATGTCGAGCCGAATGTCGCTTTCTTTCTCAAAAGCCTTCTGCAATTCCTTCATCACGAACTGCACATTGGCGGCTGTGGCCACCACGACTTTTTCGTTGGGCGTGGAGCAGGAAATGATTAGAAACAGGGCCGATAGCATGGCCAGTAATCGTGTAATAAGTTTCATTTTAGGCGTGAGTGTTTTTGGTTCTTCGTTGTGCTACTTCCGCGCCCCCACCTGGTACCGCCCCGGAATGGCCCGGTAGCCGATCGGCTTCAGGGGCGTCAGTCCCGCCGCGCGCTGCCAGACGTTGATCTCCGCCACCGACCAGTTGCCGGAAGTACTCGTCAACCCAAAGAAAAGGTCGGTACTGCTCCCCACCAATTCGGGCTTGGCCTGCGGGTCGGGACGTATGAATTCGTTGATAATGAATACGCCGCCGGGCCGCAACGCTTTCGCTACTTTGTTGGCAACCAGTATATTTTGCTTCTCAGTAAAATGGTGTGCTACACTCGACATCAATATAAGATCGTAGGTAGCGTCGGGCAGGGTATCGGTCAGGATGTTGCCCGGCTGATGCGTCACGCGGGTACCCATGCCTTGCTTCGCCAGCAGCGGCGCGGCTTTTTCCACCGCGCCTGGCAGGTCCAGAATCGTAGAGTTGAGCGCGGGGTACCTGCGGCAGGCTTCCACTGAGTGCAAGCCATGTGAGCCGCCAATGTCGAGCATTTGTGTGGCGTTTTTGGGCATCAGGACGTTCTTGGCAAATTCCCTAGCTTCCGAAATAGCCCCGGCCCACATGCCGCGCTGGTACAGTTCCCAATCGTCGGCTTGCAGCGTATCGTGGTACTGCAGGCCTTTACCGGTTCTGAGGTACTCGCCCATTTTTTCGAGCCATGACCACACGACGCGGTTGTTGTAAATCGCCAGATCGCGTACCGTGTCGGGACTATTGGACAAGATCCACTTCCGGCTGAGTTTGGTAAGCTGGTAAGTACCGCGCTTGAATCGTAAATAATGCACTGAGGCCAGCACACCGAGCAATTGCTTTGTGGCGCGGGGATCGAGCCTGCATCTTTCCGCGACTAGTTCCGCCGTATTGGCCCCAGCGTCAACGGCCTCGAACACGCCCGCATCGACGGCTTCGAGCAGGGCGCGGCTGATGACGGGCAGTACCTGCGCGTGCAGCAGTGGCATGGGTACCAGGTTGAGCCGAAGGGCGATCCATTCTTTGATGGACTCAGGAAATACGCGTAGCTGCATCAGCCGGCCCAGTTTTCACGGTCCAGGCTGCGGTATTGAATCGCTTCGGCCAGGTGCTCGATTTTGATGTCTTCGCTGTCGGCCAGGTCGGCAATGGTGCGCGATACTTTCAGGATGCGGTCGTAGGCGCGGGCCGACAGGCCCAGGCGGTCCATCGCGGTGCGGAGCAGGGCGCGGCCGGCGTCACCGATTTCACAAACTTCTTTCACCATTTCGGGTGGCATCATGGCGTTGGAGTATAGTTCGGGACGGTCCTTGAAGCGTTCGGTCTGCCGCTCGCGGGCCTTCACGACGCGGGCGCGGATGTCCTCGCTGCTTTCGGATTTGCGGGTCGAGGCAATCTGATCGAACGACACGGGGGTCACTTCCACGTGCAGGTCGATGCGGTCGAGCAGCGGACCGCTGATTTTGGCGAGGTACTTCTGCACCACGCCCGGCCCGCACACGCATTCTTTGTCAGGATGATTGTAGTAACCGCACGGGCAGGGGTTCATGCTGGCGATAAGCATGAAACTCGCCGGAAACTCCACCGCCATGCGGGCGCGCGAGATGCTCACCTTGCGGTCTTCGAGCGGCTGCCGCATGACTTCCAGCACCGTGCGCTTGAACTCCGGTAATTCATCCAAAAATAACACGCCGTTGTGCGCCAGCGAAATCTCGCCCGGCTGCGGGTAGCTGCCGCCGCCGACCAGCGCCGCATCGCTGATGGAGTGGTGCGGCGAGCGGAACGGCCGCCGCGAAATGAGCGTGGAGCGCGAGCCGAGCTTACCGGCCACGGAATGGATCTTGGTGGTTTCGAGCGCTTCCTGCAACGACAGCGGCGGCAAAATGGACGGCAATCGCTTGGCGAGCATGGTCTTGCCCGCACCGGGCGGACCGATCATGATGGCGTTGTGGCCACCCGCCGCCGTTATTTCGAGCGCGCGCTTGATGTTTTCCTGACCTTGTACGTGCGAAAAATCAGCTTCGTAGTCGTTGATGGTATTGGTAAAAATATCGCGCGTGTCGATGACCAGCGGCTCGATGTCTCGCTTGCCTTCCAGAAACTCCACGGCTTCCTGCATCGTCTCGACGCCGATAACGTCCAATTTGTTGACGATGGCGGCTTCGGGGGCGTTTTCGGTGGGCAGGATGAAGCCCTTCATGCCCTGCTTGCGGGCCTCGATGGCGATGGGTAGTACGCCCTTGATGGGCCGCAACTGGCCGTCGAGCGACAGTTCGCCCATGATGACGTACTCCTCTGGTTTGCGCTCACAGGTCATCTGCTCCGACGATTCGAGCACGCACAGCGCGATGGGCAGGTCGTAGGCCGAGCCTTCTTTCTTGACGTCGGCGGGCGCGAGGTTGACCACGATTTTCTGGCGCGGCATCCGGTAGCCCGAGTACTTCAACGAGGCTTCCACGCGCTGCTGACTTTCCTTCACGGCGCTGTCGGCCAGGCCCACCAGGTGGAAGTGCAGGCCCTGACTCACCGCCACCTCGATGGTAATCATCGAGGCATTGACGCCGTACACCGCACCGCCGAAGGTTTTAGAAAGCATGGGAAGGGAAAAGTTGGTTTTCGCAAAAATAGGACAACGGCGGGAGCTTCTCTAATGTTTAGCGCCGGATGATCCGTCTTTTGGATTTTTCAGTACCCGCCCTAAAAAATCGCGCAAAGCTAATAATATTATTTTTAGAAAAAAATGCATTCCTGCTGTATCTTCAATTTTGTTTCACCTTACCTTTAAGCCATTAAATAATGTACCGACCCCCTAATTTTAGGACAAAATTTCCAGGTGTTTGGTTGGAACATTTTTACTTTTTGAATACTTCTTCTTCATGTCGACTCCCCGCCCCAGCAGGAACCTGTAGGGGCTTCTATAGCCAACCCCCGAGTGGATCCTGCGGAAGTTGTAGAACTCCCTGAACCTGTCCAGCGTCTGGGCGGCTTGTGTTAGGCTGTCGAACTCGTGACGTTTGCAAACCGCCCTCTCCATCACGCTGTGATACGATTCGATGTGGGCGTTCTGTTCGGGCGTGGCAGGCTTGGTAAACTCCTGAATGACCTTCCTGACTTGGAAGTACTTCTGGACTGTTTCGGCCACAAACTGGCTGCCGTTGTCATTTCGGACACAGAACCGCTCGGGCAATTCATACTGCTCGAATATCCCGTCGAATAGCGCCACCACGTCGCCCTGCCTGATATTCCATTTGACGATTTGGCGCCACGGGGCGCCCCGCCATGTTCCAACGACTGAATACGTCGAGGACGGTCAGCACCTGGGCGTTAGCCCGCTTGCCCTGGACGTAAATGTACTTGATATCAAACTCAAAGTAAGTGAACTCCGTCTGCGGGTCTGGCACCAATTCCTTCACCCACTGGCGCTTTGCCGTGGCAAACGACTGTCTGTTAGGTAATAATAGATTACTCTCCTTCATCAGGCGGTAGACTTTTTTAGGATTGATGACATACCCTTTCTCATCCCGCAGGTGCACCGTGGTCTTGTAGTAGCCGTAGTCGACGAACTCCCCGGCCAGCAGTTCCACGATGTCCTCAATAACCTTCAAGTCACTGACCCACAATCCCAGAAGGGTTTTGGTCAGTCCTGGTCGGGGGCGACCTGCTTTGCCGTTCCGCGCCTTGTAGTAGAACGAGCTGCGGCTGATCCGGCAGACGGCCAGCACCAGTCTTTTTCTCATACCCGTCTTGATGCAGTGCTGGGCGACAAGCAGGCGCAGACACCTCTCTAAGGGCTTTTTTTTAGCAGCTCGCTCTGCACGCGGATGACCAGTTCCTTCTCAGCGACTAGCATTTCAAGTTCCCGATTCTCCCTTTTCAGCCGTTCAAGTTCGGGGTCCTTGTGCTGCCCCTGCCTTCGCAACAGCCCCTGCTCTCCCTGCTCCTCGAACGAGTCACGCCACTTGTAAAGCGTGGTGGTGGACACTCCGAGCTGGCGGCTCGCTTGGCCGACTCCCGCTTTGTTCAACAGTTGAAGCGCCTCCGGTTTCTCTGATAGGCTCCACGTTCTTTGATGCTTCTCCATAATACCGTAAATTTAAAACTTAGTTTACGGAAATTATGTCCAGTTAATTAGGGGGTTGAGAAGATAACGAAGGGAGGAAGCCTAAAATCCCCTGGCCCCCGACTGTGTTTCTAGTGTTAATTACAGGTCACCAAGAGCAGAAAAGAAGTAGATAGGTTTTTCATGATTGTTTGAATTGGTTTAGAAACAAGATATACAATATTTCAAACTCATGATTTATCCGTTGCTTGCACTGGTATGGTTACTGGCTCTGGGTCGACAAATTGAATCCAGAGTAAAGGAAAGACCAAATATCGTTTTCATTCTTGTGGACGATCTTGGGAAAGAATGGATAAGTACCTACGGAGCTGAGGACATCGCTACGCCCAACATCGACGCGCTGGCCAAGGGCGGCATGAGCTTTGACAACGTCTATTCTATGCCGCAATGCACCCCCACGCGCCTGACGCTGCTCACGGGACAGTACCCTTTCCGGCACGGCTGGGTGAACCATTGGGACGTGCCGCGCTGGGGCGGACAGGCGCATTTTGACGAGACAAAGTAC
Source organism: uncultured Cytophagales bacterium (assembly GCA_963803495.1). Taxonomy (GTDB): domain Bacteria; phylum Bacteroidota; class Bacteroidia; order Cytophagales; family Spirosomataceae; genus Persicitalea. Next base: position 1,774,916 of record CAWDMP010000002.1, on the reverse strand, counting down.
CCCTCGCTGGGCACCGAAATGAGGCGGGCGGGCTACCGAACGTGTATTGCTGGGAAGTGGCAGATCGACGATTTTCGGGTCGAACCCGAAGCCATGACCCGCGCCGGATTTGAGGAGTACTGCATGTGGACGGGTTGGGAGGAAGGCAACGACCCAAGTCAGGAAAGGTACTTCGACCCTTATATTTTTACCAAAAAAGGTCCGAAGACTTATGATGGGAGATTTGGTCCGGATATCTTCTCCGATTTCATTGTGTCATTCATAAAGAAGCCGGAAAAAGCACCCTTTTTCGTGTATTATCCGATGGTGCTGACGCATACGCCGCTCGTCGATACGCCCGATGAAAAGGCCGCCACGCCGCTCGGCAAGCACAAGGCGATGGTGCGCTACACCGACAAAATTGTCGGCAAAATCGTCCGGGCATTGACCGAAGCCAATTTGCTGGAAAGTACCCTGATCGTCTTCACGACCGACAACGGAACTACCCCCGCCATCACGGGTACCTACCGGGGACGGGAGGTGTGCGGCGGCAAGGCCCAAACTACCGAAAACGGCATCTGTGAACCCTTCGTTGTAAGCTGGAAGGGCCGGGTAGAACCCGGCACCCGGACGGACGCGCTGGTCGATTTCAGCGACTTCTTCCCGACTTTCCTGGACTTTGCGGGCGTGAAAGTGGAGGGTACTTGGCTATCCAATGGTACCACGCACACCATCGACGGCCGCTCGTTCAAGCAGGCGATCCTCGAAGGTACCGACCACTCCAACCGCGACTGGATTCTGGGCATGGGCGGGCAAAACAACGCCCGGCTCACCGATCAGGGCGTGGAAAATGAGTACAAGTTCCGCGACCGCGTCGTCCGCAACGAACGCTTCAAACTGTTCATCGGCACTGACCGCCAGCCCAAGCGGTTCATCGACCTGCAAAACGATCCCGAAGAAAAACGTAATCTGCTCGGCAATCTGACCACCCCGGCGCAGCAGGAGAATTTTTCAGAACTAGTAGCTGTAGCCAAGACTTTTCCTGAAAAAGACAACGACCCGAAGTACCGTCCCAACCCAGTCCAGAAGTGGGACGTGGAAATCACGGCGAAGAGTCAGGTTTGGAAAAAGTAACTGGAGCAGAATAAGTTTAGAGTGAGCGAGGAGGTGAAAATTGGAATAGAATCACTCGATTTTAAGGTTCCATCGCCGACAAATCCAGCGGATCGTCGTACTGTTTTTGGAGCTTCACCAATGCTCGAAACAGCGCCTTTTTCTTTTCGGCGAATTCCGGTCGATCGGCCAGGTTGTTTGTTTCTTCGGGGTCTTTGTCCAAATCAAAAAGCAGAAACTTACTGGCCTTTGGATAGACGATGAGCTTAAAACCATCCTGCCGCACCATCCGCTGGTAGTCGACGTAAGCGCCGTAAACGGCATCGTATTGCTTCCCAGTTTGCTCGCCCTTGGCTAGTGGCAGTAAACTCTTGAATTCCACATACCCCGGTTTTGGGATTCCCGCCAATTCCAGCGTGGTCGTCATGATGTCTTGATAGTACACGTCCTGATCCACCGTCTGGCCCGCCGGAATGCCCGGCCCGGCCATCAGCAACGGCGTGCGGATGCTGTGATCGTACATGCTTTGCTTACCCAATAGCCCGTGCATCCCCACCGCCAGGCCGTGGTCGGCCGCAAAGAAGATATAGGTGTTTTCGAGCAGGCCTTTGGCTTCCAGGTTGTCCAGGATTTTGCCAATCTGCGCATCGAGGTGGCTGATGATGGCGTAGTACTCCTGCAAGTGCGTTCTGATCGCTAACTCGGTGCGGGGGAAAGGTGCCAGGGCTTCGTCGCGCAGGCCTGGCCCCAGTCCGATTTCTTCGTGATAAGGGTAGTCGGGCTGAAAACTGGCGGGTACTTCGATGCTCGCCAGTGGGTACCTATCCACGTATTCCTGAGGCGATTGCCGGGGATCGTGCGCGGCGTTGAAGGCCAGGTACATGAAGAACGGACGATCGGACTGAGCGGCCTGCTCCGCAAAGTCGGCGGCATCGTCGGCGATGACTTCGCTCCAATGCTTGCCGCCCTCCCAGAAGCCGCCCTTGCTGGTATCGGTCGGCGACCAGGATAGGTCATCCGCCGCGAGCGGGCGGTTGTAGCCGTTCGGCATGGCGCTGGCCCAGGTCATTTTGCCTGCTCTCGCTTCCTTAAAGGCGGCCTGCGCTTCGGGCGAGGAGTAGGTGTCTTTGGGCATGCCGCCGCGGATGTTTTCAGCTCGACCAAAGATTTTTGGCGCGGGAGCATCCACATGCCACTTTCCCGTCATGTAGGTGGTATAGCCCGCGGCTTCCAGCATCTTGGGCCAGGTGTTGTTCAGGGCGTCCGTATCACCCTCCGACCACTTTTCGCGGTACGCGTTGACACGCCACAGCGAGCGCCCCGACACCAGCATCGAGCGTGAAGCCGTGCAAATGGCCCCGTTCCAGCCGCCCATATTGTAAGCGTGGGTGAAGTTGACGCCCCGGGCCGCGAGTCGGTCGAGGTTGGGCGTCTGGACCTGCCCGTTGCCCATATAATGCAGGGCGCGGTAGGTGAGGTCGTCGGCGAACAGGTAGACGAAATTGGGTTTGGCGTTTTCCTGCTTGCCTGTGGTAAAGGAAAGGAGGAAGAACGCAATTGAAAACAGGGCAACTGATGAATATTTCTTCATATCGGGGAGGGGCGCTGACTTTCGAAGTCGGGATCGTTGGGAGAAGATTTAATTAACAATGGATTTCAAAACCATAAAACTTTGTGGATACTATGCCAAAATAGTACGGAAGTAGGACAAAGCAGCACAAAAGTAAAGCGGTTTGTCAACCTAAATTTGTTGATTGGATCCTCTCCACAAAGGGCTGCGACCATCTTTACTACCCGTCCTGTGCTAGTAGTTTGGTGCCCCGTCCTGGCTTTACGTTTGTATCATCATACCTTTTCTACCTGATGAATAAAGTAATTTATGCTGCTCTTTTTCTACTGTTCTGCTTGCCTGCAATTGCTCAAAAAATACCTGCCGCCCCGCAGCGATCCGGCAACACGCGACCCTACATCATGTTCGACGATCATACTTTCCAGGCCATCGGAGCCTACGGGGAGCGATTGGCTAGGCTGAATCCTATGCCCAATATCGACAAGCTGGCGAAGAAAGGGATGCTGTTCGAAAACGCCTTCTGCACCAATTCCATCTGCACCCCCAGCCGCGCCAACATCATGACCGGTCGGTATAGCCAGACCAACGGCGTGCTCGACCTCGACGGCGAACTACCGCCCGCCCGCCAGTACCTGCCCACCGAGATGAAGAAGCTGGGCTACCAAACCGCGATGATCGGCAAGTGGCACCCGAAAGATGAACCCGCCGCCCGGGAGTTCTACGACCTCACGCTCGATCCGACGGAAGTCATCAACCGCTACAAAGACCCCAAGTATAAATCCATCATCGCGGGCTTAAAGCAGGAGATCATCGTACAGCGCCGGAAGTACAACGAAACCGACGAAAAGTACTCGCATATCAAGAAAGTGATCGATAGGCATCGGGAGGATTGAGTTAGGTGGATGTTAGACGCTGGACCGGTCCGATTTCTATGGTTTATGCAAGTGTTGGCGTATAATTTTTGTTATATTTTTCACCCCGCTCCACGACCGCGTAAATCCGGTGGATTAGCTTGTTGCGAACGGCATTGAGAACGAGCATTCTGTTTTTGCCCTCTTTTACTTTCCGCTGGTAGTAGTCCTGTAATTCCCCCTTGACGCGAATCGATGACATGGCCGCTAAATGAAAAAGAGACTTAAGGCGCTTGCGGGCGTGCTGGCTCACGCCAGGCCGACCTCGGACACTGCTGCCGGATTGATAGCTGAAGGGGGCAACCCCGGCATGACAAGCCATCTTCTTGGGGTCGGTGATGTTCTTCAACTCGTTGGTGGAAATCACCACTTCGGTGGCGGTGGCCGGGCCAATACCGGGGATGGAAGTCATCAGCCCGAAGAGTTCTTTGAGCTGCTGGTCGCCCTCGATGAGTTGTTCGATGGATTTGTCAATCGCCTTGCGGTCTTTCTCGATGGCGGCCAGCGATGCTTGGCAACCTTTGCGCAGTTGCTTTTGGAAGGTAGGGCTGATGAAGCCCTGATGCTCGGCCAGAGGCCCGGCCAACTGGTTGTAGACGCCGATCAGCCGCTGGCGGGCCGCACTGAGCAGGGCCAACTGCTGCACGACGGCTCGGGGCGGTTGCCAAAGGCGGATTCTGTCCCGGAACCGGCGGGCGTACTCGGCGATCCGCTGGGCGTCGATGCTGTCGGTCTTGCCCCGCTGCAGGCCGCTGGCCTTCTTGATCTGGAGCGAGGACTCCAGCCAGATGGGAAAACGGAGTTTGTGGAGGAAGTCGAGCAGGTGGGCGTTGTAGATGCCCGTGTGCTCCATGCAGAAGACCGCGTCGGCAGGATTCCAGTCAGGCAGCGTTTTAAGCAGCCGCAGGGCGGTTTTTATGCCCGTCACGGTGTTGGGGGTGCTGGTTTGGAGCACCATATTCTTACCATCGTAAACGGCCCAGTCGAGTGTCGCTTTGGAGATGTCGATGCCAATGTAATAGCGAATGTCCATGTTGGTTTGTAGTTTAGGGGTTTGAGAATGAATGCTTGCACAGTTGTTCAATACCTTGCTAACGGGCCTGTTGTCCCACATTTCTATACGAACCTTTTGCAAGCAAAGACAGGACGGGTCCTGAATCGGACCATAGGCCGCTAACCTTGCCGCGCGATAGGATAGCCCGTCCTGTTTGTCTTTCCGGCAAGCTACCAAATCTTGGAATAGTACTGTCCTGCAAACCTAAAGGCCGATGCGGTTAGGTAATGCTGGCTCTTGCTTATATTTGGGAGAATCAAAATTTTGAGCCATGCTTAGAGATCAAATCATTAGTCAGATCAATACTTTGGAAGCTGAGGAGCTCATGCTTGTTTATGGATACATTGAATTGCTGAAAGAACAAGCAGTAAAGGTGAATCCAGCGAAAAACGATGCTCACTTACTGATTTTGGAGTCTTCGAAAGGGCTGAAGACGAGTCTTTCGGAAGATATTATTGCTGCCAGGGCCGAAACAATATGAACTTAAACCAGATAACTGTCCCTTCACTAGACTTAACCAAATCGATTCCATTTTACGAAAATCTGGGTTTGAAACTAATAGTGAAGTCACTGCCACATTATGCCAGATTTGAATGCCCGGACGGCAATTCGACATTCTCAATTCACCAAACGGTAACGCTTCCCGTCGGGCCGGGGGTTTATGTTTATTTTGAATGCGAAAATCTCGATAGTTTTGTTTCTGAGCTTATTGAAAAAGGTATCGTTTTCGAGGAGTTACCTGCCGACAAGAGTTGGTTATGGCGGGAAGCAAGATTGAAAGATGTCGATGACAACCAATTGATACTGTTTTTTGGGGGCAAAAATCGGTTGTCCCCAACGTGGCGAATAAACTAGCTATTCAAGAGCAGTAAAGTTAAATAGTTTGCTGATTTTCAGTACTTAATAGCGGGATGTGCATTCATCGTCCCGCGTCAAAAAATCACTCTCAACTCTCAATTGTCAGTTAAGTGAAACGCTACGCCCTTGCCCTCGATCTCAAAGACGACCCCGCGCTGATCGAAAAGTACAAATGGCACCACGCGCCCGAAAACCAGTGGCCCGAAATCAACGAAAACATCCGCGCGGCGGGCGTGACGGATATGGAAATCTACCTCTTTGGTAACCGAATGTTCATGGTGATGGAAGTAGAAGATACCTTTTCGTTCGAGCGCATGGACGAGATCAACCAACACCCCAAATCGGTGGAATGGGAAGACCTGATGTGGGGCTTCCAGCAAGCTGTACCGGGCGCGAAGCCGGGCGAGAAGTGGGTACTGATGGAACAGGTATTCAAATTGCCCGCGGCTAACGCATGAATTTAAACGCTTACTACCCTCAAAAAACAACATGCTGAAAAAGACCCCGATCCTCCCCTTTATCCTGATCACCAGCCTGTTCCTGATGTGGGGGCTGGCCAACAACATGACCGACACGCTGCTGTCCGCCTTCAAGCGGATCATGAGCATGTCCGACTTCCAGACCACCTTCGTGCAGTACGCCTTCTACGGGGCCTATTTTTGCCTGGCGATTCCGGCAGCCATTCTGATCAAAAAGTACAGTTATAAAACGGGCATCCTGATTGGCTTGGGTATGTTCATTGCGGGTTCGCTGCTGTTCTATCCGGCGAGCAAAACGATGGTATATGGCCACTTTCTGGCCGCGTTATTCATTCTGGCGGGTGGGTTGTCGCTGCTCGAAACTTCGGCCAATCCCTACATCATCGCGATGGGCCCGGAAGAGACGGGCACCCAAAGGCTCAACCTGGCCCAGTCGTTCAACCCGATTGGTTCGATCATCGGCGTAACGCTCAGCAAGTGGTTTATCCTGTCCAAGCTCAACACGGCCGGTGAGGTCGAGCGCGCCGCGATGTCGCCTGAGCAACTCCGGGCGATTCAATCCGAAGAGCTGACGGGTGTGATGGGCCCCTACGTGGGCGTAGCCATCTTTCTGGTGGTGATTTGGCTCCTTATTTTCTTCAATAAAATGCCTACCTCTTCCGACGAAAGTACTGCCTTCGACTTTGGTGCCGCCTGGGGCCGGTTGAAGCAAAAGCGGCACTACATCTGGTCGGTCGTGGCAATGTTCTTTTACATCGGTGCCCAAATTGGCATCTGGTCGTTCACGATCCGGTACGTAATGAAAGAGCTCGACCTCAACGAAGAAGATGCTTCCAGCTACTATCAAATCGCGTTGGTTATTTTCCTGTTGTCGCGCTTTGTGTGTACCTACCTCATGCGCTTCGTTACGCCGCGCATGTTGCTCATCATTCTATCCGCGCTGGCAATCGTGCTCACCGCTACCGCGATGGCAACGGGTGGCTATGTGGGCGTGTATGCACTGGTGGGTATCTCGGCCTGCATGTCGCTGATGTTTCCGACCATCTACGGGCTGGGCTTGCAGGGGTTGGGGCAGGATACCAAAATCGGTGGCTCGGGCCTGATCATGGCGATTCTGGGCGGCGCGGTACTGACGGGCGTGCAAGGACAAATTTCCGACGCCACGGGCAGCATCAACACGGCCTTCGTCGTGCCGCTGCTGTGCTTTGGCGTAGTACTGTACTTCGCCCTGCGGGAAGCGAAAGTGCGGGTTCAAAAAGTAGGCTAAGCTACCGTGCCGCCGCAACTTGATCCGGCCCCGGCGGTGCAGCCGTAGCAATGCTGGTTGAGCACGATGTTGCGCCGGGCGAGTGCGTTAGCGTTGAAATCGCGGATGTGACGATGGGCCGAGGTAGCGACGGGTAGTTCGAGCATTTGGTTGAAATCACAATCGAACAGGTAGCCGTCCCAGCTCACCGAGATGGTGTTGCGGCACATGACGCCCGAAGCCGCCACCGGGTTGAACGAATTGACGAGCTTCTCCATATAGCCCTCGAAGTTGCCCGACGAAACCAAGTACTCCAGGTACCGGCTGATGGGAATATTAGTGATGGCGAACAAGTCGTTGAACTCGATCTCAAATTCGTCGCGCAACACCCGCTTGAACTGCCGCTTCAGGCCCTGCTGACTACCCGGTAAAAACGCCCCGGCCGGATTGTAGACCAAATTGAGTTTCAAGCCCGTGCCTTCCACACCGTAGCCGACGGCATTCAGCATTTTCAAAGCCTTCACCGACTCTTTGAAGACGCCGGTACCGCGCTGGCGGTCGGTTTTGTCGGCGTTGTAAAACGGCAGCGAGCTCACTACCTCCACGCCGTACTTGCGGTAGAATTCGGGCAGATCGTGGTACTTCGGATTGGCGACGATGATGGTGAGGTTGCAACGGACCATCACGTGCTTGCCGAGGGCGTGGCATTGCTCCACAAACCACCGAAAGTTGGGGTTCATCTCGGGGGCGCCGCCCGTCATATCCACCGTTGGTACGCTGGATGTGGCCAGGGCGCGCAGGCATTCCTGCATCGTCTCGCGTGTCATGATCTCCTTGCGGTCGGGCCCGGCGTCGACGTGGCAGTGCTTGCACACCTGATTGCACATGTAGCCCAGGTTGACCTGAAATATTTCGAGCTGAGTAGGTTTGAGGGGAAATAGGTCCGCCGTCTTCATATTTTGCTGGAACAGCGGTAAGCCCAGAATTTTGCCAACCCCTGACTCCAACAAATCGATCTGCGCGTGGGTATTCGACAGCTTATGATGCTGCGCGTGTAAACTCTTCATTCTTTTGGTGGATATAAAATATTGATTACGAGATAGACGTCCTATCCAAAAAATTACATGGATAGATCCTTGACCTTATTCATCATCTGAACGCTGTGAACGAGCGTGGCTCCGCCTTTGATGGCCGCGCCGACGTGGACAGCTTCCATCATTTCGGCTTCTGTGCAGCCTTTTTCGAGGGTGTCGACGGTGTAAGCATCGATGCAGTAGGGGCACTGCACGACGTGCGACACGGCGAGGGCGATCAGGGATTTTTCGCGGGCAGTCAGCGCACCTTCGGCGAAAACCGTGCCGTAGTAGTCGAAAAATTTATCGGCTAACGGCTTTTGAAATTCACCGATGTTACCAAATTTTTTGAGGTCTTCGGGGTCGTAGTAGGTTTTCATTTTTAGGAAAAAAGCGTTTAGGTGTTTTCTTGTGAAGCGATTGTGATGCTTAAACATACGCAAAAAAGGCCTACTTTGGTTGCCTAAACGGTATTTGACACCTATTTCGCTTGTTTTTTTATTTCTCCCGCTTTCTGGTCCGGCTAGGTTTGCCGCTATTTGTCCGCCGACTTTGCGTTACCAATTTCGCTGCCGTACCGCACCATGCCCCGGTGCTGCTGGCTTCCAATCATTCCGGGTCTTTTTTCGATGCGGTCGTCATTGGGTCCGTTTTGAGCCAGCCGATTCATACCCTCACGCGTGGTGATGTGTTTCGCAATCCGCGCGCGGCCTACTGGCTGCGGGCGATCAACCTCATCCCGGTTTTCCGGGGCTCGGAAGGTCGGGAAAATTTGGGTAAAATAGATACCACGCTGGATGAGTGCTTTGCTGTGATGAAAGACAACGGTGCGGTCGTAATCTTTTCGGAGGGCGTTTGCCGCAACGAGTGGAATCTGCGCCCGCTCGGCAAAGGTACCGCCCGCATGGCCTATCAGGCGTGGTACGGCGACGACGCCAAGTTGCACGCCCTGACAGTGCTGCCGACTGGTATTACCTACGAACATTTTCGTGGCACGGGCAAACGGGCCGCCCTAAAATTCGGCACACCCATCGACGCCCGCCACATCCAGACTGACCCCATCGAGTATGAAAAATGGTTGCGCGAGTTCAATGTGCTCCTCACCGAGCGCATGGCCGCCACGATTTTGGAAGTACCCCAGGGTATTAACAAGACCGAAGCGCGCCAGCAAGTAGAAAGGTACCTGTCCAACTGCCCACACCCGAAAGGCAATGCTTTTCTAAATATTTTGGGAAAAATCGGCCGCGCCGTTCACCGCCCGATTTATCACCTTTACACCAAAAACATCGGCCAAAAAACCCGGGGTACCGTCTTCTACGACTCCGCGCTCTTCGGTGCGATGATGTACACCTATCCGGTTTTGATTGGAATTATAGCCTTCATCGTGGGAGCGGCTACTTCCTGGGTAGCGGGTATTCTTTTATTTGTGGGAATGCCACTGATGGCGCTGGCTGGGAATCGGTACCGGTGAGGAAGAATCTGCCGCCCCGCTGGGGCTTGCTCTTACTTGTGAATTGTCTTTCAACAAACCTGCTGCCTCTCCGAGGCGACCTCAACTCATTAAAAAGTAGGAGAGCTGATTCCGAATGATCCAGCTCACTGCATAAAAAATGAAGTCACAACTAAATCACAAGTAAAGTATTTTTAAACAGGACTTTACAGGATAACTCATGACTCATCATTCCTTCACTCTTCCCAGCCCCAGCAACCGTAGCATCCAGTTGGGCAGCGGTTTCTGGTCTTTGCCTTCTTTCACCTTGAAGTACCAGCCTATTTTCTTGATAATGGGTAGCTTGTGGATTTCTACCAATTCCACCAAAGTACCATCGGGATCTTCGACGTAGGCGAAGCGGCCCGCCGCCGATTCCATCCCGAACGATCCGCCGCTATCGACGGTGAAAGGGTAGCCGTGCTCGGTGAGGCGCGCTTTGATGCCTTCCATGTTGAAGGTGTCGAAGCAGACGTGGATAAAACCCTGGTCGCCCCAGTAGCGGTCGGCGAATAGTTTGCGCGGTTCGCGGTCGAGGGCTTGCAATAGCTCGACTTGCACGTTGCCCAGCATTTGGCTGAATGCGCCGTGCGGACTGACCTTCTTGCGCACTACCGCCCGCCGGAAGCGCTGATTAGGTACCGTGGTAGGCAAGTCGCCGAATATTTCCGTTTTGTCGTACGATATTTCACAAGGCGCTAGCAGCGTTTGGTAAAACTTGATGGCCGCGTCCATATCCGACACGCCCACCACGACGCCCGCCACCCCCCCGATGGGCTTGTCGGTTTCGCCAAACCAAGACGTGTCTTCCGTGATTTGAAAAGCGTTGCCGTAAGGATCGACGCCCCAAAAACCCGGTCCGTCGGGAAACTCTGCCAGCGGTCCGACGGTGGCTTTGGGTTGCTGCTGCATCCAGTAATGAGCCTTGGCCGCGTCGGGTGCCTTGATCCTGACCGCAAATATGCCCAGGTCGCCCGGCTCGGGTACGAAGGTAGGCGCCTCCGCCGCGCGGCTCGTGTACTGCCAGATTTCGAGCCCGCCGCCTCCGGCCATGTTGAGCGCCATGATGGCGTGGCGACGGTGTACTTCGCCGCCGGTGTAGTTGGTCATGAGCGCGGCTTCGGCCTGATCGTCGAATATCGGTACGTCGAAACCCATCACGCGGCGGTACCATTGCCAGGTATCCTGAGCGTCGGTCACGCCAACGCCCACTTGTTGAATGGCGGTAATCAAGGGGGAATTCATCTAACTAATGGACAATTGAAAATTGAAAATTGAAAATGAGCGTGTATACCCTCCTGATAAATCGAGCTTCGGATTTCCTAAAACTCATGTACCCAATGGCGAACTACTCATAGACTCATAGACTTTAAGCACCCTTCACTTTCTCCACCCCATACTTCTCCGTCTTGATAATCGACTTGTACGTATCGATGAGCTTCTGCTGCTCGGCGCCACGGAAGTACATCCACATCACCCGGGCGTTGGCGTAGTTGACGCGGAGGTAGGAGTTGTGGTCGTATTTGCGGGCCGAGACGATGATGTTTTTGGGGATGATCTTGAACTGGTACTTTTTGCGGGCTCTGATGATAAACTCGTAATCTTCCATAACCCGGTGCTGCTCGCAATAACCACCCAGCTCCTCAAATTCCGGCCTTGAAATGAACAAGGTCTGATCGCCGCCGCGCGACCAGATGCGGTCGAATCGCTGGAAAAAGGTAAGTACCTTCAGAATCCGGCTGGACGAGTCGAACTGGTAGCGGTAACAACCCATCGCGTAGCCTTCGACCAGCGCCTGGGCGATGTCGCGGGTATAATCGGGATGGATGCGCACATCGGCGTGGACAAAGTACAGCACATCACCCGTGGCAATGCGCGCGCCGGCGTTCATCTGGCAGGCGCGGCCCGGTCGCTCCGACACGATTACCTTCGCCCCGGCCTCTTTGGCACGCAGGGCCGTCTGATCCTGGCTCGGCGCGTCGACCACGATGACCTCGGCCAGCTCGCCGCCGCCATGCGCCCACAGATCACGTACCAGCCGCCCGATGTTGTCTTCCTCGTTGTACGTGGGGATGATGACACTTATCCGCATATTTCACTCGCTTGATTATTGAGTCGGTTGGGGCTTTTCTCTTCCAATGCCAAAAAACAAAACTATGGAATCGAGCTTTAAAAGTACGCAAAAGTTGGGGAGTTGCCAGCAGACGCGCCGCCTACTTCCAGACACCCGTCGTATCTTTGTCCCCTATTGCTCATCCAATTTTTATACCTTCGGCACATGGATCAATCCGTCATCATCGCGCCCATACTCGACAGCCTGAGACCCTTCTGGGAAACCTCCGAGCATTCCAAACTCATGGTCATCGTCGATACCAACACCAAAAAACACTGCTACAAGAAATTAAAAAACAACCTTCCGCCGCATTCCGTCGTAAGTGTACCGAGTGGCGAAGCGCACAAGACGCTGGCCACTTGCGAAACAATTTGGGAGGCCATGACCGGGGCCGAACTCGACCGCCACGCGTTGGTACTTAATATTGGAGGCGGGGTCATCGGGGATATGGGCGGCTTTTGTGCCGCCACCTATAAACGGGGCATCGACTTCGTCCAGGTACCCACGACATTGCTCGCCCAGGTCGACGCCAGTGTAGGAGGGAAGTTAGGCATTGATTTTCGAGGATTCAAGAATCACCTGGGGGTTTTCAGTTTGCCCAAAAGCGTACTCATCGATCCCGAATTCTTGAAAACACTGCCCGCGCGTGAAGTACGATCGGGCTTCGCCGAGGTAATCAAACACTGCCTGATCGCTGACGCGGCCAAGTGGCACGAGATCAGAGAAAAAGAACTGAACGAGCAAGATTGGCCCGATCTGATCGCGCACTCGGTGGGAATCAAGCAAGCCATCGTGGCTCAAGACCCGACGGAAAAAGGCCTGCGTAAAATTTTGAACTTCGGCCACACCTTGGGCCATGCCGTCGAGACTTTCTTCCTGGAGAAATCATCGGGTCAGCAGTTGTTGCATGGGGAAGCCATCGCGGCGGGAATGGTGATGGAAAGCTACCTGGCTTTCAAGAAAAATATGATTGATCGCGAATTACTCGACCAGGTAGAGGAATTTGTGTTTTCGGTATATGGTCAGGTAAAGATCGCACTGTCGGATATGGAGGCAATAATGGCGCTTACCCGGCAAGACAAAAAGAATCGCGGTTCCGAAGTCAGGTTCTCGCTATTGAATGGGCCAGGTAGCTGCGGCCACGATATTCCGGTCTCGGGTGGCGAAATGCGGAAGGCCCTGCAATACTACGCGGGTATTTGAGTTAAGAAATTATAACCAAATGGATAATGTATTGGTTGTGAACAATTAAAAGTGTACATTTCAAGTCTGTTTTTTACAATCCTAACCTAAAATCAGTGTATGTTAAAATCTGCTACTACCCTTGTTACTGTCGTGATGGCTTTTGTCATGATGGGTTGCTCTTACGGCCGGAAAGTCTTCGTGGAGCACGATTACAGCTACGAGACCAACTTCAAGGACTATTCCACCTACACATTCCTCGAGTGTGAGCGCGACACGAACAACCTCTGCACCGAAATTTACGAGTCGATCCGTCGCCAGATGCAGGCGCGTGGCTACAAACTGACCGCCGAAAAACCCACGCTGCTGGTCAACTACGGTATTTTCTACGACAACTTGCGGTACCAGGGCTACATGCAGCCCGTCATCAAGACCTGGGTCGACACTGAAAACGACGGCTTCCGCTACGAACCCATCAAGTATGCCCTCGATAAAGGTACCCTGATCGTGTCGCTGATCGACGCCACTAGCGACCAGGTCGTGTGGCGCGGCTACGCTTCGGGCCTTTTCAACGCTGGGCAAGACAATAGCAACAACTACTACCGCAACGTCGTACGCCGGATCTTCGACCAGTACCCGCTCTTCGCCAAAGGCTATGACCCAAGGCGTTATACCGAAGAGATCGGACGGTAGTTTTGAATGAATAGTTGATAATTTTTTTCTGCTGTTTCTTCCATGAACATTCAGTATCGAAAAAGCCCGCTCACTGAGCGGGCTTTTCCTTTATGTGGATGAACGCTGAACATTCAGGCTGTTAGTACCCGGAATATTTCTTCCAGGCTCTCACCGCGTTGGCGTAGCGTGGCCAACGGGCTGTCGGCCACGATCTTGCCGCGATTGATGATGATGACCCGGTCGCAAATGGCTTCGACTTCCTGCATGATGTGGGTCGAGAAGAGTACCGTTTTATTTTTTCCGGCGGTACGAATCAGGTTCCTGATTTCGGTGAGTTGGTTGGGGTCGAGGCCAGTGGTGGGCTCATCGAGAATGAGCACGGCGGGGTCGTGGAGCAGCGCCTGCGCCAGGCCTACCCGCTGCCGGTAGCCTTTGGAGAGCTGCCCGATTTTCTTGTGTTGCTCCACGCTGAGGCCGCAAAGCTGAATCATTTCGTCTACGCGTACATCCAACGGCTTGCCTTTGATCCCGTAGAGTTTTCCTACGAAAAGCAAAAATTCCCGTACGTACATGTCCAGGTACAGTGGGTTGTGCTCGGGCAAATAGCCTGTGGCGCGCCTTGCCGCCATCGCATTGTCTGCCAAGTCGTGCCCGTCGACTACGGCGCGGCCTTCGCCGGGCGTGAGGTAACCCGTCAGCAGCTTCATCGTCGTTGATTTTCCGGCCCCATTGGGTCCCAGAAACCCAACGATCTCACCTGGCTCAATCGAAAAGCTTAGCGAGTCGATGGCTTTCTGGGTACCGTACTGCTTGGTGAGTTGCGAGACGACTATGGACATTATTTCAATTGTTTGATTCGGGTCCCATGCCGGGGCTCATGACCTGGGCGATGGTGGGGAGTTTGGTAGCGGCCAGTTTGCTGATGTCGTCCTCGGCGTCGATGGGCGACAGGCGGAATGCGTAACTGTACGTTTGGGCCGGCAACAGGTAGACGTCGTGGACCCGGGGCGACCAACTATCGTCGCCGCCCAGTCCCATCTGCGCTAAGTCGAGGTCGACTACCGTCGTGTTGCCTTTTACGAGCGCCACGCCGGGTTGCTTGGCGGCCAGTAGCGCCGAATCGGAATAATTATGTACGTTGGCGCTGAATACCGAATCGCTGATAGCCAGGATACCCAGTCCTTCGGCGTTGGTAACGGCCATCCAGCGCACGTCGGTTTTGTTGCCGTTTTCCTGCGCCATGACATAGGGGAAATGCTGCGCGTCGACGGTACCTGCGTACTGGCCCACCAACGCGCTGCTCTTGCGGTCGGCGTAGCTTTCGTGAGGGCCCCGGCCGTACCACTGTACTTTGTCGAAACTCGCGGGCATCTCGAATTGCAGGCCGATCCGGGCTAGCGGTGGCCAGGTACCATTGGTCGAAAACGTATTCTGCAGGTGAATATCGCCCGTGGCGTACACCGTGTAGATCGACGTCACGAGTAAGTCCGCCCGCTTTTCCCTGCAGGCTTTTCACCAAGCTCACTTTATAGACGTGGGCTTTGAGTTTTTCGACCCGTAGGTCGGAGCCCATCAGTTTCAGAGAGTCCAGCCCGGCTTCGCGCCAGCGGGCGGCGTGGCTTTCTTTTCCGCCGCCTTCGTCGTTGTCGGTCGGGACGCGCATGAAGTTGGCGTACAGGCCGCTTTTCAGCATTTCGTTGTTCTTGTATTTAAAAGAGGTCATGCGGGCCGTTTTTTTATCAAAACTCACCGAGAAATTCTGCCCGGTCAGCGTGATGCCCTTGCCCCGCACGATCGACATCGCCAAAGGCCGGAGCCCCGCGTAGCTGACTTCCGTGGGTGCAGGCGTACTTACCCGTACCGGTACCTGGTAGGTAGCTACCTCGTGGCCCGCCGCCGCCCATGGCGTTTCGTCCTTCAACTGCACACTCAGATTCAGGAAGTACTCGGCCCCCGGCGCGGGCGTAGCGGGTACCTGGTACGCCACGTTGGCTTCCTGCGCCTGGCCTGGGGCAGCGGTCAGGTTGTCTACGGTACCCGTCTGAATGGGCTTGCCGCTTTCCAGCAGCGTCCACACCAATTTATAGGGCGCGAGTGATTGAAAATCATAGGTGTTGCGAAGCTTTACTAATTTCTGTAAAGGTAAAAGGGCATCGGGCAAATCGAATTTGACGTACTGGTACACGCGCTTCACCTCGTTGATTTCGGGCTGCGGCGTCCGGTCGGGATTCACGAGCCCGTCGCCAGCGTTGGCGCCGTCGATGTAGTTGATGTGGTTCCAATAGTCGCGGCCATCGGCGGTTTTGGCTCGCAAGCCCTGATCGACCCAATCCCAGATAAAACCACCCTGCATGGTGGGGTACCGCTCGATCACGTCCCAGTATTCCTGCAAGTTACCGACGCTGTTGCCCATGCCGTGGGCGTACTCGCACACGATCAGTGGCCGATCGGGATCTTTCTTGACCAGTTCGACCATGTTCTCGACCGATGGGTACATTACCGAAATGATGTCGAAACTGCTGAGCGTCGTCGGACCGTAGTTGGCGCGGCCTTCGTAGTGAATAGGGCGGGTAGGGTCGGCGAGGCGAATGAAATTGGCCATCGCCATAAAATTGCTGCCATTGCTGGCTTCGTTGCCCAGCGACCAGATAATAATCGAGGGGTGATTTTTGTCGCGCTCGACCATCGCTTTGCCGCGCGCCATGAAAGCGGTTTTCCACTCGGGCATATCGGCCAGAATAATCTTTTTGTACCACAACTCATGACTCTCGATGTTGGCTTCGTCGATCACATACAAGCCGTATTCGTCGCACAGGTCGTACCATTCGGTCACGTTGGGGTAGTGCGAACTCCGCACGGCGTTGATGTTGTGCTGCTTCATGAGCGTGATGTCGCGGATCATCGACTCGCGGCTGATCACACGCCCCGTTTCGGGGTCGAACTCGTGGCGGTTAACGCCCTTGATCGTGATCGCCTTGCCGTTGACGAGCAGCTGCCCACCCTTGACTTTCACCTCCCGGAAACCCACGGGCTGACTCACCGCTTCCATTACTCTGCCGTCGGAATTGATGATCTGCATCGTCAGCTTGTACAGGCTGGGGGCTTCGGCACTCCATTTTTGGGGAGCGGTCACCGGGAATTCCAGCCGGATGGGTACCTCGCCCGCCGGGTCGAGCATGCCGATGGTCTGGCTTTCGGCCGGAATCGCCAGCCGGCCGCTGGGATCGTACAGAGTCGTGATGAGTTGGTAGCCGTACTGCGCCTCTTTGGCAAAGTTCTTGGCGTAAACGCTCAGCTTCAGCGTGGCGTCGCGGTAGTTATCGTCCAGGTCGGTCTGCACTACAAAATCGCTGATATGGACCGGTGGGGCCGAGCGCAAAGACACATCGCGGAAGATGCCCGACAGACGCCAGAAGTCTTGATCTTCCAAATAACTACCGTCCGACCAGTTGATTACTTCCACGGCCAGCGTGTTCGGGCCGTTTCGTACCAAGTCCGAAATGTTAAATTCAAAAGGCGTCATGCTATCCTCATGGTAGCCGAGTTCTTTGCCGTTGAGCCACACGTAGCAAGCCGACTGCACCCCGCCAAAATGTAAAAACAACGGCCGCTGCTGCCAGTCGGCGGGAAGCGTGAAGGTGGTACGGTAGAGGCCGGTAGCGTTGGTATCGGCAGTAATACGCGGCGGCGTAGCCTCGAAAGGATGCTTGATGTTGGTAAAAACGGGACGATCGTAAGGACGATTTTCCCGGGCCGCCACGACCTGCCAATTGGAAGGCACAGGCAAATCGTCCCAGGCAGCGGTGGAAGTCGCGGGCAGGAAAAAGTCAGCGGGTACCTTGGTCGGGTGCGATACCCACTTGAACTTCCAGGTACCATTCAGCGACTTGACGAACGAAGAAGTACCCGCCGCCGCCAAGGCGTCTTTTTCAGAACTATAAGGGGTAAAACTCGCGTAAGCGCGCTCGGTGTTGCGGCTGACTACTTCGGGATTTTCCCAATCGGGAAGGGGGGCCTGGGCCCACGATGCGCTACTTGAAACAAAAAATAATCCAACGGCACAAATCAGTTCTCTCGGGGTGAAGCGCATACTTAACTCTAGACTAGGGGAATTACAGAAAATAGGGAGCGTATTTTTCTGATGTGGTAAGCTCAACTTCTTGCAAAGTAAGTCTTTTTTTCAAACAGGAGAATAAGGCAGAAACGGCTGACCGAGGGTTTTTATTACGACAAAAACGGCTAATTTGCCACCGTTTGAGGGCGGTCGACTGTCAGCCATTGGCTATTCATTTTCTCGATTTTCCTCTCTTCCAACGTAGTAAACCCTCTCTCGCCATGCTCCTCGCCGTCGATGCCGGAAATACCGATACCGTTTTTGGGATTTTTGAAGGAGAAAAAAAGCAGCATGTGTGGCGCACCCGCTCGCTGCCGCAAGAACCGGCGGCGCATTACGAAGGCTGGTTACGGCTGCAATTCCTGGAAGCGGGCATCGGACTGGATACGGTCGAAACGGTCGTTTTGTGCAGTGTGGTGCCTGACCTGACGGGTGTGTTGCGCGATATGCTGACCGGGCTCTTGGGTCGCGCGCCCATCGCCGTTGGCCCGGAAATCTACCCCGGGCTCGAAATTGCGATCGACCATCCGCACGAAATCGGGGCCGACCTCATTGCCAACGCCGTGGCGGCCCACGCCCGCTACGCTCAGAATTGCGTGGTGGTCGATTTCGGCACGGCGCTTACCTTCACGACGATCGCGGCCTCGGGCCAAATCATGGGCGTAGCCATCTTGCCCGGTCTGAAAACGGCCGTGAAAGCGCTCTTCGCCAACACTGCTCAGCTGCCCGAAGTACCTTTACGGCTCCCCGCCTCGGCCATCGGCAAAAACACCGTTCACGCCATTCAGGCCGGTATCCTTCTGGGCTACGAAGGCCTGGTCAAAGCTATGCTCCGCCGCATCCGCGACGAGCTCGGCGGTGACTGCATCGCCTTGGCGACGGGCGGCCTGTCGTCCATCATCGACACACTGGAAGGAGAATTTGTAGAAATCGACCGCGGATTGACGTTGGACGGGTTGCGGTTGATTGGGGAGCGGGTTGCAACAAGGGCGCACTAGGGCGCTGCACGAACACTTCGGCCAGACACTCGGTAGCGCCCGTCACGTTGGATTGCTGATGAGCGGATCACCCGGAGCCTCCCGTCGTTTTGGGCAATCAGCCACCAGTAGGAGCCATCGGGGCGACGCAATCGGGCAATTGATCTGACATCCCCATCTATGTTCAAGCCACTATTTTTGAAGGGGCGAAAAGATACTTCACCACCTCCGGTTCCTTCCAGTAGCAGTCCTTTTCCAGCATCGAGTTGCCCGCCGATGGTTTCGGTGCCGTAGAAATTTCCTGCCAGGAGCAGGTCGGGTAGTCCGTCACCCGTGAAATCCTCGATGCACATGGTATTGATAGGAGCCATCTGGGCCTCCCGGGGGAGTACGTGCAATTTAAAAGTAAAATTCCCCTGATTTTCAAAATAGCAACTAGCCATTTGTCGCGCTTCGCGCACAAAGGTATTTTCGCGCTCGGCTTCGCTGAACATTTCCTCGAAAGAATGGCTGGCGTAATCGTGGTAGGTAGGAAAACGCTTCCGAATGCTGGGGATCTGTGACACGATGACATCGCGCTGGGCCACGGGGACCTGTTTGCCATCGAGGTAAAAAGTAAGCAGCGGATCGAGCCGACCGTTGTTGTCGTAGTCGGCGGCGAATACCCGGACGGGTTCAGATGCCGAAGCATGGTACTTACTGTTGAGTCCGAGGTTGCCCGCTACGTAGTCAGTATCGCCATCGCCGTCGAAATCGGCCGCTACTAAAGACTGCCACCAGCCTGTTTGGTCGGCCAATCCTTTGACTTCCTGCCTTTCAAACCCCTTTCCGGTATTTTTGAATAAGGTAGGGGCCATCCATTCGCCCACGATTAGCAGATCCAGATGCCGGTCGTTGTCGACATCAGTCCAAAGGGCGTCGGTCACGAGTCCGGCCCGGCGCAGGCCCGGCGCAAGGCTCTGTGTCACGTCCACAAAACGGATTTTGCCATCGGGTCCGGTTCCTTCGTTTCTCAACAGGTAGCTGTCGGCGGGCTTAGGGTACTGTCCTGGCACCACCCGTCCGCCGCGAAAAATATCCGGGTCGCCATCGCCGTCGAAGTCAGCCACCCGCACACAACTCCCACTCGATTGGGTGAGAGGCAGGGGAACCGACCGGAAAGTGAGGCCATCGTTTAGGTACAGGCGATCCTGATACACTGCCGAAAGACCTTCCTGCCGACTACCGCCACTTGCTACGTAAAGGTCCTGGTCGCCATCGCCATCCGCGTCGAAAAACGCGGCACCCGCGTCTTCGTAGGTGTCGCTGTCTGGAAGCGCAAAGGCGCGGAACTTTCCGCTGGGTAGTTGAAGGTATATTTGGGAGATATGGCCAAAATCAGTGCCCATAAAAAAATCATCGAGCCCGTCGCCATTAACGTCACCCAAGGCTAGTTGCGGACCGTTTTGTGAGTACTTGTGGGGTAGCAGCGGAGTGCGGTCGAAGTCAACCACGGGGTTTTCCTTATGGATGATGTTCAAGCCGGATTCCTGGGGCGAAAGCTCCGAGAATAGGGGTGGTTGTGCGCTGGTTGGCTTCGCCCAGGTGCCAGTGGGTTGGTAGGGAACGTTCACTACTTGATTGATCGCGCCCCGAAGCAGAAGCTGTTTTTTGCCATTTGGATAACGCACGACGATCGAATCGTAACTACCTTCCTGCCCCAAGCCAAAATGCAGCGCATTCTCTACGGTGGATACAAACCCGCGCACCGGGGCGAGCTCTGCCATTTGCACTTCACTATCAGCGTACACCCATACCTTGGTACCTATGGTTACTGATCGTGCCTGGCTCGGGGAGAAAGTGAGTCGAAGCCAGTTGGGTGGCGTGTCCTGCTGGTTGAGCCTGTTTTCAAGTACCGACGCGGGAGCATCGATGTTGTTGGTGACCAGGTCCAAATCGCCGTCGTTGTCGAGATCGGCGTAGGCCGCACCATTAGCGAAGCCGACTTGATCTAGTCCCCAGGCTTCCGATACATCTTCAAAAGAAAGGGTGGAATCCGCCCCCCGGTTGCGGTAAGCATACTTCGGAATGGCAACTTCGGGTAGATCGAGTAATTTCTCCCTAGCTTGCCGAAATTGGGCATTGGGGCTGCCAAAAGTAGATTCCTGCCGACTGAACTTGATAAAATCCAGATTCGTGACGTCACGTCGGTAGCCATTAGTAATGTAAATATCCTTCCAGCCGTCGTTGTTAAAATCAGCAAGAAGCGGTGCCCAGCTCCAGTCTGTTTTCTCGATTCCCGCCAGTTGGCCTATCTCCGAAAAAGTGGGCAAGGTACTACCCTGCATGCCCCGATGGAGTTGTAGCGTATTACGCATAAATTGGGGTTCGTATCCCAGTTGCCGCTCCATCTGGAAGCGATTGTAGTTGGAGCCGGGCAGCATCATTTTCTGGCGGTAATTATCGGCGGGGAGCATGTCGAGCACCACGATGTCGGGCAGGGCGTCGTTGTTCAGATCAGCGATATCTACGCCCATGCCATTATGCGTTTGGTGCTTTAGAGCTTGAGCGGCCTGATTCGAGAAGCCTTTCCCTTGTTCACTCATCCAAACCAGATCGTTAGACAGGAAATCGTTAGCGCAGTACACATCGGCCCAGCCATCGTCATCCAGGTCGCTCAGGCAAACGCCCAGCCCGTAGCCTTCGGTGAGTATTCCTGCCTCGCGCGATACATCTTTGAAAACAGGCGTAAAGTATTCTTTTCCCAAAGAAACATTCTCGTATAACCTATCTGTCCCCGGTGCTTCGCCGTCCGTCCGCTTCGGACGCAACGCGTTGCGATTGGTACTTTCCAGGGCATTGGTCAGTAAATAGCAATCGAGATCGCCATCGCGGTCGTAGTCGAAGAAAACCGCCTGGGTACTATATCCGGTATCGGCCAGGCCATAGTCGGCGGCCTGCTCGGTAAAGGTAGGTACTTGATCGGCGGTGGGGCCATCATTGATAAAGAGCCGATTGGCGGTTTTGCTGGAAGGAGCCGACGGGCCCGCCACGCAAACGTAGATGTCGGGCCATCCGTCCTGGTTCACGTCCGCCACGCTGACGCCCGTGCACCAGGCCTGGGTACCTGTGCGGGAGGCATCGGTTATGTCCTCAAACTGAATCGCCGCGCCGGGGGCTGTTTTGTTGAGATACAGACGGCTCGATACCTGGTTGCCCGCAAAGTACAGGTCGGGGCGGCCGTCCCGGTTAAAATCGCCCACGCCCACGCCCGCGCCGTTGTACATGTACTCGAACGTCAGAACGTTCAGCGAGTCGGTTTCGGTGAGGGTATTAACAAACGCAACGCCCGTTTGGGATGCATCGAGGCGCACGAACAGCGTCTCCTCCGCCTGGTAGGTCAACGCCCAGGCGCCCAGCCCCACCAGAGCAACACCCATACCGTACAGTAGCTTTGTAATCATGAAGTACCAGTTTTTAACAAGAGGCGCGGAAATGCGTTTCCAATGGAAGGGAATAGGGGACTGGATTTGATTCACCCTTTAATATCGTGGCAACCAAACGCCCTACCTTTTGGGAGGGATGGGAAATGACCGAGACTCCGCCCGCCAGCAGTTGGGTATATTCATTTTCGATAAAACTCACCACCCCGAGCTTCTCGCCCAGTGGCCAATCCGCCCGCTGGCAATGATCGACCAAAGCAATCAAATGATGGCTATCGGCCACGAAATACGCTTCGTTTGGTCGAATGTCATTTTCGCAGAGGTCGTCGAGCAGCTGAAATTCGAAGCCTTTATCGACACAAAATCTTTGGAAAGCCCGAATGGATTCCGCGTCGAAAATATCTTGCTCGGGAAGAACCAGATTGAGTAGCCGGTACTTTCGAAAGGTCTCGGACTTGCCCACCAAAGCGCTGTAAAGGTCTTGTTCGCTGCCGAACCGAACCTGGTGACCGTGCTGAAGCACTTCGCCCCACTGGTCACCGATCAGGATCATCTGGGAACTCGGTACGTTGCGGAGGCATTGCAGCATGTCTGAACCCACCTCCGCCAGGTGAGGCATGATTAGGTAATAATGGTAGTCTCCAAGGTGTTTCTCCAACAACCGACACAGTAACTGTTGCTGGTGTTTGTAGCTGCAGACATCCAGAATAACCTCCCGGCCCACGCTGGCCGCGATGGCGTCGTGAAGTTGCTTGACGCGCTCGGTCAGTTGACCGGCAACGATCAGCACCCGCAGGGCGCGGCGGTTGGGTTGGGCGGCGATAAAAAATCCCCGGCGGTTGACGGAAGTGATGAATCCCTGCTGGTGTAAGGTAGCGTAAGCGCGCTTAATGGAATCCTTGGAGAGGTACCAGTCGGCGCAGGCTTCATTGAGCGACGGCAGGCGGTCGCCGAGGGTCAGCTTACCCTTCTCGATGTCGGCGACGATGGCATTGACGACTTGCAGGTACTTGGGCGCGCGGGCCGCGTTCGGTCGGGCCGCGTTCGGTCGGGCCGCCCGCGGCATAGCGACGCCCATTGCGGGAAAATTGGTTTTCATGGCGGATGTTTTTTGACTTCATGGAGATCCGTATCACAAACCCGACAAGAGTAGCCACAGTCCGAATAACAATAGTCCGAACAACAGCAAGGCAGCCAGTACTTCCAGCCACCCCAGCCAGGTATTTCCTTTACCATTCATTGTATTTTATTCTTTCTTGGTAAAGTGATACAAAGCACCTGATTATCCGTCATAGTATGCTGGACATATCCGTCAAAAAATAGCATGAAACCGTCATTTTATGCGGTAAAAGGTCATTTATGACCTTTTACCGCATTATTCCAAGGAAGCTCGAATCAATAACCCGGATTCTGAACCAGGTTCGGGTTTAGGTCGCGCTCGCTTTGGGGGATGGGTTTGAGCAGATTAGTAGGCGACCAATTGGTGTTAGCGGCCGGGCGGCCAAAGTCGATATCCTTTTTGATGTCGATGATACCCGCGCGGTGCCAGCGGACAAGGTCGTTGTAGCGGTGGCTTTCCAGGGCCAGCTCCACCCGGCGTTCGTGGCGCAGGTCTTTCATCATCTGGCTTTCGGAACTCACCTTCACATCGGGTAGTATGGTTCCCGTCGGGTCGGCGCGGCGGCGCACCTGGTTGATGAGGTCGGCGGCTCCGGCCAAGTCCTTAGTTGAGCCCATGATTTTGCATTCAGCCAGCATCAGCAGCACGTCGGCGTAACGAATCACCCGCTCATTATTTACGCTCAGAGGCGACAAGAAACTAATGTGAACATCCTTCTTGATGTACTTGGCGGGCGTAGAGCCCGTGGCCGCGTACTCGCTATTGAAAACATACTTCTTGGAACCGTCGATATTATCACCCGTATCGTAGGGATCGCCATCAATAAAAAGGGTAGCCTGACGCCGCGGATCGCCCTTTTCGAAAGCTTTCTGGATGCCGGGTGTCATGTGGATCTGGCCGTAGCCCTGGGCGTTGAAGCCCGGCGCACAGATCCCGTTGGGACCGCAGGCAGCCCGGAAGTAGATGAGCCGCGCCGTGCCGGCCGAGGCAACCCCGCCACCTCCGAGAAAATTGAAATCGGCGGGCAACCAGGGATTACTACCACCAATTCCCATCTGTATTTCGAAAATGGATTCGGCGTTGTTCTCACCGCCCACGGTGAAATTGTCCTGGTAGTTGGCCATTAAGCGGTACTTTCCAATCAATTTCTGGAACTCCGCGGCGGCCTCGGTGTACAAGGCGGGTTTCTTCTCCCACTGTGCCCTGAACAGCAGAGTTTTCCCCAGCAGGGCCGTAGCAGCGCCGCTGGTCGCCCGCCCCAGGTTGGCGTCGTCCCATTTTTCGGGAAGGGTACTTTGGGCGGTTTTCAGGTCCGACACTACCAAGTTCCATATTTCGCCCGGCTGGGAACTTGGCGAGCGGGTTTCTTCCAACGAGCTGGGCGTTTTGGTGATCAAAGGCGGCGTGCCGTAGTGAATGGCCAGGAAAAAGTTGTAGTAAGCCCTCAGAAAACGGGCCTCCCCGTCAAACTGCTTTCGCTTCTCCTCGCTGATTTGGCTGGCATCGGGTAGTTTCTCGATAATGATGTTCGAGCGCTGTACTCCCTTGTAAGTGTTTTGCCAGAGCGTCTGCCATTTGCCGTCGGAAACCGTCCAGTTGAACTCGTCAATGTTGTTGGGCTGATTGTTGGGAGCGGTGGTGTCGTCGTCAGGCAAAAGTACCCCCTGAAACCAGCCACCTCCGTCAAACTGCTCGTAGGTGTAGTTGAGCAGGGTAGAGTACGCCAGCAGCACCGCTCCTTTGAAGTCCTCTTCGGACTGGTAGAAGGTTTTCTCGTCAAGTACCCCCAGCGGGGTGAGGTCGAGTTTTTTCTCGCAGCGAATCATAAAAGTACCGAGTAGTACTATAGTCAGGCTGGTAATAATCAGTTTCTTTTTCATAATCAAGTGTTCAATTATTTAACCAAAATTAGGGTGTCGTTCCCGTGTGATTTTCGGTCGGACGATGTCCAACGCCCAGTATCCACAATAATCAAAATGACAGATTGGCGCCCACCTGAATCGTTACGGGCTGAGGGATATTGGACTGGTCGGTTCCGGCTCCGAGTTGCGAAGAGGCATTGCCGTTGTAATCGTACGTGATCACTTCGGGGTCCAGGCCGCTATAATTGGTAATGCGGAACAGATTGGTAGCCGCTACGTAGAACCGCGCCGTTTGGAACACCTTCACCTTATCCAGCACTACTTTGGGCAGCGTGTAGCCCAATTGTATATTCTTGAACCGCAAGAAACTACCACTCTCGATCCAGCGGCTCGAGAAACGGTTGTTGTTATTTAAGTCACGGGCTGTAGCGCGGGGCATATCGTTGCTTGTCCCTTCGCCCGTCCAGCGATCGAGGACGGTGGTCAGCGAATTGCGCCCGCCTCCCTGCATGTTCTCGGCTCTTACCCGGAAAGGATTATAGATACTGTTGCCCGCCACGCCTTGAAACAGGACATTCAGGTCGAAGCCCGCGTAGGTGGCATTGGCTCCGAAACCGTAAAAGAAGTCGGGGATCGTTTTGCCAAGGTACGTTCGGTCTTCGACCGTAATCTGTCCGTCGGCCTCGCCGCTGAACTGCTGACCGTCTTCGCCGGGCCCATTGTTATCTTCAAAAATAATATCGCCGGGTACAGGCTTGCGCTTGTTGACCGTCACATCGGGCAATGCCCCGTCTGCCTGCGACTGGTTTTGGTAGATTCCCAGGGCTTTATACCCGTAGAAATAGCCGATCGGGTAGCCGACTGCGGTACGGTAGTCGCCGCTTGCGAACTCCTGCACGCCCGGCGCGAGGGATACCAGGCGGTTACGGATGGTAGTGATGTTGCCAAAAAAGTCGATCGTTCCTTTCTTGCCCAGCCTCGTGCGGTAGCTGGTTTCTACCTCAATACCGCGGTTGTTTACCAATCCCAGATTGACCGGAATGTTATTGAAGCCTGAAGACTGATTGACCGGTAAGCTGTACAAGAAGTCCTTGGTATTTCGATTGTAGTACGTCGCCAACAGGTTGAGCTTGCCGAAGAACGACACGTCGAAGCCTACATCGGTACTTTCGTTGGTTTCCCAGCGCAAGTCCTGATTGACCAGGGTCGGAATTCCGGTACCCGCCAGGGTAGCCTGCCCCCGGCCAATGGTATAGAGCGGCCCCTGCACGACCCGTGCCACGTAGGGAAACGACAGGTTGATCTTGTCGTTGCCCAGCTGTCCCCAACTACCCCGAATCTTCAGGTCAGTGATGAAGGGGAGGCGATCTTTAAAAAAATCCTCATTCGAAACCCGCCAGGCCGCCGATACCGACGGAAACAGCTTGGCACGATTGCCAGGCGCAAAGTTGGAAGACATATCGTATCGGGCCGTAAGCGTGACCAGGTACTTGTCTTTGTAGTCGTAGCTGGTACGGCCAAAGTAGGCAAAGTACGCCTGCTGGTTCAGAGCCGAAGCTGCATTGGGGAAAAGGAAGCCACCCTTGCCGTCGGAGTTACCCGACTGGTTCTGCACGCTCTGGTAGAAATTGGGGTCGGTACTTGCAAAATTGTAGCCCGTATAGCTCAGGAAGTTGCCCCGGAATTGCTGATACTCCATGCCCGCAATAGCGTTGAGGGTATGGTCGCCAAAGACCCCATCGTAGTTGAGCGTGTTGGTGAACACTTGCTGGATGCCTTCGTTGCGAGCCTCGCGGTACTGGTTGCCATTCCGCTCCTGTCCCAGTTCGGCGGCAGTGTAGGCGGGGCGCCAGTCGGTGTTCCGGGCGGTGTTGTAGTCGATGGCTGCCACCGAACGAAACTTCAAGCCTTTGAAGAGTTCGAGCTCGGCGTAAATATTGCCCAGCGCCCTGACCCCCCGGTCACGATAGTCCACCACCTGATTGATGCCGGGGGTGTTCAGAATAATCAATCCGGCCTTGCCGGCATTGCCCGAGTAGCCGTAGCGGTTGTTGGGAATGGAGTTATCAACGTCGAAATGCTCGAAAAACGGGGGCATGGCCGACGCATTGGCGTAGAGGAAACCGTCACCGCCCGTATTGT
The DNA here is from genome assembly GCA_963803495.1 of uncultured Cytophagales bacterium. Classification (GTDB taxonomy): domain Bacteria; phylum Bacteroidota; class Bacteroidia; order Cytophagales; family Spirosomataceae; genus Persicitalea. The sequence goes on along the minus strand of CAWDMP010000002.1, from coordinate 1,747,537 downwards.
TTCCGCGCCGGGTTTCGGTGTAGGCCATCGTCAGCGCCTGGCCGATTTTGAGGCGCTTGCCAATGCGGTGGTCGCTGTTGACGCGGAACGAGTAACGATCCAAGTCCCATTTCTTCACGATGGCATCCTGCTGAAAATAGGACGCCGAAATGAAGTAGTTTGAACTTCTCGCTGCCGCCCGAAACCGAGAGATTGTAGTTGCTGATGGGCGCGTTTTCGTTCACGACCGACTCCCGCCATACGTCACGGTTATCTACGTTGAGTACTGGCTGCTGGGCAGCAGGTCGGGGTGAAGCTTGATATAATCCTTATCGGCTGGGGTAAGCCCGGCCTGGGCGTTGGCGTTGGCGGTAGCTTCGTTGGCCAGGTCGATGTAGTCCCGCGTATTGAGCAGGTCGAAGTACTTGGGGAAATTCTGGACGCCCGTGTACACATCGAAATTGACTCTGGGTTTGCCCTGCTGGCCGCGTTTGGTAGTTATAAGTACCACGCCATTCGCGGCCCGGAGCCCATAGATAGAAGCTGATGAAGCGTCCTTAAGTACCGATATGCTCTCGATATCGGCGGGGTTAATCTGGTTGGAAGTACCATCACCGATGGGTACGCCATCCACTACAAACAGCGGCTGGTTGTTGCCGACCGTACTTACGCCCCGGATGCGGATCGCAATGGCACCGCCCGGCGTGCCGTCCACATTGGTAATCTGGACGCCCGAAAGACGTCCCTGAATGGCCGCTTCCGGCGTGGCGACGGGTAGTTTTGTGATGTCCCGCGCCTGGACTGTACCGATGGATTCCGTGAGCTTTCGGGTACTTTTCTGTCCGTAACCCACGACCACCACCTCATTGAGCGATCGCGTGTCGGTATCCAGCGTGACGCTCAGCGTATTGCTGTTGCCCAATGGTACTTCCTTGGCTTCATAGCCCACGGAAGAAAAGACGAGCGTCGTGGTGTTGTTCGGTACATTGAGCTGAAAGTTTCCTTCTGTGTCGGTGGTCGTGCCCGTGGTCGTCCCTTTCACCAGCACGTTCACGCCGGGAAGGCCCTCGTTGGTGGAAATGTCGGTGACCTGGCCCGACACCAGACGGTTCTGGGCCTGCACCAGCCCCGGCGAACTAAGGGCCAGAATGATTGATATAAACAGAAAGCGAGTGAGGTAGCGGGTTCGATTCATAGGTAGTTGTATTTACGGTGGTTGTATTTTTACCATAAATTACTGAAACTATCTTGTAGAATCTGGGTGGGTCTGTGGGGGGTAATTATCCTTTCTCATTAAAGAAACGTAAATTCAAGGCCTCATCCTGATCTGAGACAGCCTCCCTATGCACTGCCATTCCCAAAAATTATCTGGCCCTCCATTTGTCTATAAAACGTTCCTGAAAATATTTCTTCTGGGGGCAATGGCCCTGGTAGGTGGACACGCTGCCGCCCAAACTACCTTCCACCACCTGACTACGGCCGATGGACTCTCGCACAATACCGTAATGGATTTGCTGCAGGATCACAAAGGTTTTCTTTGGCTGGGTACGGCTGATGGTCTCGACCGCTACGACGGGGAAAGCTTTCAGGTGTTTCGGCACTCGGTACGGGATGGGCGCAGCCTTAGTAGCAACGAAGTGCAATGTCTGTTGGAAGATCGGCAACACCGACTCTGGGTGGGGACCAGTTCGGGAGGCCTCAATCGGCTGGATTCGACGGGGGTGCGCTTCGACCGATTCACCCGAACTACCGAGGGGCTGGACATTTCGAGCGTCACCATTACGGATCTTGCCGAAGACCAAGCAGGCATAATCTGGGCAGCTACTTACGGAGCCGGGCTGTTACGGATAGAGCCTGCAACTGGGAAAATCCTCACAATTTACCTCCCAAAATAATAATCTTGCTTCCGATTATATCCATAAGATATGCGCCGACCAGTCCGGCAACTTGTGGATAGCTTCCCTGCGTGGGGTCGTTATGCGTCTGCCAACGGCCGGCGGACAAGCAGAGTCGATTAACCTCGCCAAAGAACTACAAAACGAAGACCTTATTTCTATTCGAAGTGATAGCCAGAATCGCGTGTGGGTGGGAACCCAGAGCCATGGCCTGTGGCGTTGCGAACCCGGGAGCAATGAGTTTGCGCTCATATTCTACCGCCCGGGCGTCGAGGAAGGAGTGAACAAGGCGCAGAGCCTTTATGAAGATGCCGACGGCCGGTTTTGGCTTGGAACCGACGATGGTGTGATCCTATCTGAAAACAGTGATTTCAAACAGATTACACATTTCACGCATGATCCCGGTAGGGCGGGCAGCCTGAGTACCCACGCTACATTCCGCGTACGGGGCGATCGCGACGGGAACATCTGGATAGGTACCTGGGAGGCGGGGCTCAACGTTGCCTTTGCCCGCCCGGCCCCCTTTGGGGTGTACACCTATCAACCCGGGCAGTCTAATAGTTTGCTGGCCAGAACCGTTACGACCCTGGCCGCCGATTCGGCGGGCAACGTTTGGCTGGGCAGTACGAAGGGCCTCTCTTATCTTGACCGCAAAACCAACACCTACCGCCATTTTCGCCACAAACCCGGCGACCCTGGCACGATTCCGAGCAATGACGTTACGTACCTCCACCTGCTGTCGGAGGAGGCCTTGCTGGTCAATACCTGGAAAAAAGGAACGGTCGTTGTCGATCCGGCTACCGGAAGGGTACGTCGCCACTTCACCATTTTTGGATCTGCTCAGGTACACCGTGTGATACCGGCAACAGGTACGAAATCCTGGCTCTCGACAAAACGTGGAGAACTCTGGCTCATCGACCGGCAAACTAACCAAATCACCTCCGATGAAAGCCGGGGACGGGTGCCATTTTCACTAACCACGATACTCCAGACTTCCGATGGTACTTTGTGGAGCGGAACATTTGCCGACGGACTGGTGGAACAACCGACGGGCGGCCAACCTACCCGGCATCACATCGTCGACCGTAAGTCGGATGGTCTGAACGATAACCACATCAATTGTTTGTTTGAGGATAGGCGCGCGCAACTCTGGGTCGGTACCATGAACGGTCTGCACCGCTATGATCCGCGAAAGGGTACTTTTGAGCTGTTCTCCAGCGACGACGGGATTCCGAACGATGCCATCATGAGCATCAGCCAGGACGCCAACGGCATCTTGTGGATAGCCACCAACAGCGGGCTCTGCCAGATAGACGAGACTGGAAAAGTACTGCGAACGTTCCGCCGGGATGATGGGCTGGCCGGGAATGACTTCACCCAGCAAGCGGTAAGTCAAAGCCCCGACGGTACTTTGTTTTGGGGTGGAAAGCACGGGTTGACCGTTTTTCGGCCAAGCCAGGGCACAGCAAGGCAGATGGCAGAACCCGAGCCATCGGTACCCGTGTACCTGACGGGCCTCAAACTTTTCAACCGTTCGGTCTCGCCCGGCAGCGAAGGTTCTCCGTTGAAGCGTTCACTGGCTGATACCGAAGCAATCACGCTTCGATACGATCAGTCAGTTATCACGCTCGACTTTGCCGCCGTACTATTTCAAGCGCATCGCAATGTGCGCCATGCCTACCTGCTGGAAGGCTTTGAGAAAGACTGGAACTACGTGGGCACTCAGCACTCGGCCACCTACACCAACCAAAGCCCCGGCACGTACACGTTCCGGGCGAAAGCGTCGCTAACGGATGATTTTGACAATGCTCCCGAGGCTACTTTACGAATCACGATACTCCCGCCTTGGTACCGAACCAACTGGGCCTACGGAATTTACTGCCTGCTGATTATGGGCCTGTTGCTGGGAATGCGCCGCGTGATCCAGATTCGGGAAGAGTACAAAACCCAGCTGCGGGCCGAGCACCTCGAAACCGAGAAGGCGCGTGAATTGGACCGTTTGCGGTCGGGCTTCTTTACCAACATCTCCCACGAATTCCGTACCCCGCTTACCCTTATCCTGGCCCCGCTCGAGCAGTTCCTGACCGACCGCGCCGCCAACAGCCGCCGCCCGCAGTACCGCACCATGCACCGCAACGCCCAGCGTCTGCTCCGGCTGATCAATCAACTGCTCGATTTGTCTAAGCTCGAATCGGGTTCGTTGCAGCCCGACATCAGCCAGCAGGATGTTTCGGCCTACGTACGGCAAGTAGCCGGAACGTTCAAGGCTGAGGCCCAGCGACAAAATGTTACGTTACAAATTGAAACTGCTCCGACAGCCTTTTCCGGCTGGTTCGATGCCGACATTTTGGAAAAAGTACTCTACAACCTGTTGGCCAATGCCTTGAAATTTACGCCCGGCGGCGGTATTATTTCACTTCGGAGCCAAGTTGTTCGTGTCGAGGCCGACGCAACGCTACTTCTGGAGGTGGAAGATACAGGAGTGGGGATCGAACCCAACCAGGCCGCGCATATTTTTGAGCGCTTTTATCAGGCAGATGGGAAAAGCCGTACGAAAAAGGCCGGTACCGGTATCGGACTGGCCCTTACGAGTGAACTGGTCGAGCTGCACCAGGGCGAGATCCGGGTCGAAAGCCAACCGGGCTTGGGAACGGTCCTTGTCGTGAAACTACCCGTTCACGAAACGGCGTTTCCCTTGTCCTGGCGATCGGGTAGTGTAGCCACTGCCCCGCATAGCCCGGCCAAGGCCATGGTGCAGATCGATCAATCAAAAGACACGAAGGCAGCCATTCACAAACACGAAGCCGACACGCCGCTGGTGCTGGTCGTGGAAGACCATGACGACCTGCGGCAGTATTTGGCGGGTAGTTTTCAGCCTAAATATCGCGTAATAGCGGCGAGCAACGGAGCAGAAGCACTGGTTCTGGCCCAAAACGAAGTGCCCGACCTGGTCGTGAGCGACTGGCTGATGCCCGACATGGATGGCATTCAGCTTTCCGAAAGATTGAAGTCCGACGAGCGTACCAGCCACGTTCCGATCATTCTATTGACTTCCAAATCCAGCACGGAAAGCAAAGTGCAAGGGCTGAGCGCGGGGGTGGACGACTACGTCACCAAGCCGTTCAACATGGAGGTGCTGCTCAGTCGGATGCAGAACCTGATCCAAGGGCGCCGCCTGCTGCGAACCAAGTACAGCAAGGTACTTTACGAGTCCGCCGAAAGCCCACCCGAATCGTTGGAAGAAGTATTTCTACAAAAAGTGGTAGGGTATATAAAAAGCCATTTGGCCGATTCGGACCTCAATGTGCAGCAACTGGGACGCGAAATGGGCATGAGCAACACGCAGCTTTATCGCAAGCTTTGCGCCCTGACGGGCAAGGGCGGCAACGAACTGATCAGAAGCCTGCGGCTTGAACGTGCTGCTCAACTTCTGCGGCAGGATCAATGGCAAGTAGCCGAAGTAGCGTATGAAGTTGGTTTCAGCGACCCCAACTACTTTACCCGAATATTTCGCAAGGAATTCGGAACGACCCCGAAAGCGTACGCGAAGAAAAAAGTGGACACCACCGAATGAAGCAGACCAACCCTCCTTTACAGGCAAGTTCGTGCCAGTTCCCGAAATTTGTACTCGGAGCCCGTCGTCAATTTACCTTTTACTTTTCTCCAACCTTTTAGCAATCTCCTCGTGTTCCTTACGGAGCTTCTTTACCACCTCGGGGTATTTGCCCGCTATATCGGTGGTTTCGTTACGGTCTTTGCGCAGGTCGTAAAGTTCTCTACCATCGACCAGTTTCCAGTCGCCATGGCGCAGGGCTGATTGGTCGCCGTATTTCCAAAAGATACTACGACGGAGTGGCCTACCTTTAGAGAGCAATTTGCTTAGATCCTGGCCGTCCACGAACTCAGGGCGCAATTGCGCTTCGAAACCCACGACGGCAGCCAAAGTCGGCAGCAAGTCCACATTGCAGACGGGCGAGCCGATGGTTTGGCCCGGCTTGATGTGACCCTGCCACATCACCAGCGCCGGGACGCGGATGCCGCCTTCCCAGAGCGTGGCCTTTTCGCCGCGCAGACCGCCGTTGCTGGCGTGGCCGAAGTAGGTTTCGGAGTAGCCACCGTTGTCGGAAATGAACCAAATCATGGTGTTCGCTAGCAAGTTCTCTTTCTCTAATTTAGCCAATAAAACACCCACCTGATCATCCAGACTGGCAACCATGGCCGTGTAGGTACGTCGGTAGGGATCTTGGATGTCGGCAAATTTTGCCATATAGGTGGGCGGGGCTTGCAGCGAATTCATGACCGGGTACCCTTCGTACGTAGTCACGTTGAGTGCCACGGTATGGTCACGAACATCGTCGGGATCGGTCTTGCCGAAGTGCGGGGCGTTGTAGGGCAGGTACATAAAAAAAGGCGCGGCATTGTCCCTTCTATTCTCAAGAAACTTGGTGGCGTGATGGGTGATGAGTTCGGTGGAATAGCCGGTCTCGACAGCGGGTTGTCCGTTCACGAACCAGTTGGCGCCGAGGCTACCGTAGACGTGCGTGAAGTAGTCGATGCAGCCGGGCTTAAAGCCCGTGAACGTATCGAAGCCATGGCGCATCGGCGAATCCGTCTCGTCCTTCACGCCCAGATGCCACTTGCCAAACAGCGCCGTTTGGTACCCTTTGGTTTTCAGGTATTCGGCCAGTGTGGTCTCCGAAGCATCGAGGTAGTTTTTGTCCAAAGGCATAAGCGCCCGGGTCAGGTCGTGCCGGGAGCGTTGCGGGTAGCGCCCCGTCAGCAGCGAAAACCGCGAAGGCGTACATACTGGCGCAGACACATAAAAATCTGTGAACCGAATGCCTTCCCGACCAATGCGGTCAATGTTGGGTGTGGGAATGTCGCCGCCGTAGCTACCCAAATCACCATAGCCCAGGTCATCGGCGTAGATGATGACGATATTGGGGGAGGCGGCTTTGCCAGATTTCCCTTGGGCTAAAGCCGGGAGCAGTGGTACAAAACACATCAACACAATGGTCGCAGTCGTGCGGTTTTGGCGGAAGCAGTTCCTAAACATTTGTTTTTTGAAAAATCTGAGGTGTCGCCCACAGGGCTACTGGATAATGGTCCCCGGCAACGCCGAGCGGCTGCCCTAGATTAACGTTTGTTAACCTAATAACCTAATTACTCAGTTCAATCCCCGCGAATACGCCAGCGACTGTGGGAGAGGTAAGTAAGAAGAAAAGGAGATTTTTACCGCCTGTTTTTTAAAAAACAATCGAGAAAAAAGTACTCCCAGGAAATAAGGAACGGCAACGCCAGCACCCACAGCAGGAAGGTACCCGCCATGCCCGACGGGTATGACTCGCCGGAGCGGATGGCCGGCAGGGCGACCACCAGGAGCCAGGTACCTTTGTAGATGAGCTGAATAAGAAGTACAGGCCAAAAGGTAAGCGGTTGCCAAAGCCCAAGCGCCGATAGAACGGCGATACCCAGCCATAAGCACCCCACCACGTGGGTAAAGCTCGTTACGCCAGCCTCGGACGATAAGGATCGTCTGATCACAAGCCAGCCAAAGGTACTTCTGTCTTGAACGTATAGGATGGACCGGGGCAGAGGTCCTAGTCCGGTGGCGGCGTGTACCACCGTCCCGTGCTTCGCTACCACACGACGGGCGAAGTTGAAGTCGGCAAAGTCCGCCAAACCTTCAGTACCGGAGAATTCAAAGTGGGTGACTCCCACCCAATCTACTACAACGCCTGCACGCCCGGCCGCATCGCCCTGGTGCAGCATAGTAAGAACGCGCTGATCGCCACCATTTTCCTGGCCCTTTCAGGAGTGGCGCTGGTCGGCCTGGCCATTGCGCTGCTGTGACTTGCAACCGATTTAGGCCGCTTTTCCCCCAAAAGTATAGGTTTTCATATAGATGAAATGTAGGTAAACCTGTATAGGAGCGCCGCAATGAAGACCGGACCTTTGTAATGTGCCGAAGGGACAAAGGCGCAAAGGGTTAACGGTCAAGGGCCAGGGGTTCAGGTTTTTTTACAAAAGCCTGAACCCCTAAACAAATAAACTCATAAACAATAATTACACAACCTCCTAAACCATGAGCACGATCAAAACTTTCGTTATTCGTCACCTGAGTGGTGCGAAAGCAAACCAAATCGAAGAATTCGATTTTGACCAATACAGCGAGCTCACCATGGGCCGCGCCAACACCAACGACATCCAGTTCGATCCCTACGCCGACGCCGTCGTGGGCCGCGAACACGGCAGCATCGTCAAAGACTCCGAGGTGAAATTTGCCATTGTGGACAATGACAGCCGCAATGGTATCTACGTCAATAAAGTGCGCGTTAAAGGCCGGATGGAAATATTGCCCGGCGACGAAGTCGAGATCGGTGCCAACGGCCCGTCGTTCGTATTCGACGTCGATCCGCGTCCTCAGGAAATTCTGGGGGCCACCCGCGTCGTGGAAGTACCTGCCAAAGCCACCGAGGAAATCGTGCCGAACGGCATGGGGACCGCCGCACCTACCCCCGAAAAGACGGGCATCGGCAAGCAGACCTTCGAGCGCGTCATTACCTATGAGCGCAAAAAATCCCAGCGGACGCTTATCGTGGCCGTGGTAGCGACTTTGGTCGTGCTGTCAGCGCTGGCTTTTGCGTTTCGCGACAAGTTTGGCAGCGACAGGATCACGCAGATAAAAGGTGATACGACAACGATTATCCAGCAGGTCAACCAGGAGTATTTCAACCCCGAAGCCATCGCTGCCGCCAACGCCGACAAAGTGGTATTCATTGAGTTTGGGTATAAACTGACCTACACGCCGACGGGCGACGATATCTACCACCAGTATTATCGCGAAACAAACCCCAAAACGGGCGTCGTCACCGAAACACCGATGTACATCGAGGTGGAGCCAGGCAAAATCGAGCCCCTGCTTGGCCTTAAAAAAGACACGCCCTATGGCCGTCCGATTGCGCTCGCGGGTGCCAGCGGATCGGGCTTCGTCGTGGACGAGAACGGCTTTATCCTCACCAATCGCCACGTTGCGGCAGGCTGGAACTCACTTTATGATTTTCCGGCGGATGCCTATCCGGGCGTCCTGTTGCAGAATGTCGGCGGCGAGTGGGAAATAACCAGCCGGGTGGACGGGCCGATTCAGTGGGTACCTTCCGAGACGAGCTTCTTCGGTCGTAAGCCGATGTCGGGTAAGATCATCGAGGGGAAGAATACCTACATGGAAGTGACTTTTGCCAAAAACGACCAGCGAACGCCGGGAAAAGTAGTGCGCGTTTCCAATAAACACGATGTGGCGATGATCAAAATAGACCTGCCTACTAAAATGGAGGCCGTCAAGATGAAGGATGCCGACTCGGAGGTCGCCGCCGGACAGAAGATACTGGTGATGGGGTACCCCGGCCTGTCGCCCGACGTAGTCGTGGCCAACACCAGCGGGGATTTTGCCAATCGGGGGGTTCAAATCGTGACCGTGCCCGACCCGACCGTCACCGATGGTAGCATCGGCAAGATCATCCGGGGTAGTACCCGTAGCCCGCAGGAAGGCGGCGTGGCGGGGTATTACAGTACCATCGGCGACTACTACCAGCTTACCGTCAGCGCCACCGGCGGCGGCAACAGCGGAGGCCCAGTATTCGACAAAGAGGGCAATGTCATCGGGATTTTTACGGCCAGCCACACCAGTCAGGAAGGGGCCAGGATTACGTTCGCCGTGCCAATCCACTACGGCATGGAATTGATGGGCAGTAAGCGGGTTATCAAGTGAGCAGGCCGGTTGCACATGGCTCACTGACCAACCGTATCATCGGGGGCTACACACTGACGAAGTGGCTGGGCGCGGGCGGCATGGGGGAGGTGTACAAAGCCGCCCACCACTCGACCCGCCAACCCGCCGCCGTGAAGGTGCTGTCGCGGATCGATCAGGCCGCCCGCTTCCAGAACGAGGCGTATGTGCAGGCCTCGGTGCATCATCCGCACATCGCGGCGCTCTACACTTACTTGTCCGGCGAGCCGCATTCCTGTATCGTGATGGAATACGTGCCGGGCCCTACGCTAGAAACGCTCATTTTCCGTCACCGGCGCTTGCCCGAAGGCTTTGCTCTGAAGGTGTTGGGGCAAATTGCCTCAGCCGTAGCGCATTTGCACGAGCGCGGCATCGTTCACCGCGATTTGAAGGCCTGCAACATTAAGGTGACGGCCGATGGTACCGCCAAATTACTGGATTTTGGCATCGCCAAAGCTGCCTACACCCCGCGTCTGACGCGGGAGGGCTACGTGATCGGCACCACCTATTCGATGGCGCCCGAGCAGTTTCATAATCAGGTGAGTGCGGCTTCCGACTGTTGGGCGCTGGGCGTGCTACTCTACGAAATGCTGACGGGTTACCGCCCTTTCGACGGTACTACCGAAACGGAAATCAGGATTAAAATCGAGCGCGGCGACTACATGTCCCCCGACCTGCTGCTGCCCGACTTGTCCCGACAGAGCAAACGAATTATCAGAAGGCTACTCCACCCCAATCCCGAAAAACGCCTGACCGCCGCCGAAGTGCTTGCACTTTTGAAGCACCCTCAGCAACGCTTTCTGACCAGAATAAAGGGTTGGGTTTCAAGATTGAAGCTTAGTGGTAAATAATTTGAACGACCGCCGTGAGCCGTTGACCTTTCCCCCCGTTCCTAAAATTGAAAGCTATGTTTTGGAAAAAATGGTTATTGGACCAAACCGAAGAAGTGACCCTGCCGGGACTAGGTGAGTTGCGCGCCGTGGCACTGTCGGATCTGGGCAGCGTACGCACCAACAACGAAGACGCCACGCGCTTCGTGCGCCCCGCGAGCCGCGAGGTACAGCGCCACAAGGGCTTTCTGGCCGTGGTAGCCGATGGCATGGGCGGTCACGCGGCTGGCGAGGTAGCTTCCCAAATGGCGACCGAAATCGTGGCCAAAACCTACTATCAACGCGGAGAAGACGCCGAAGAGAGCCTGTACTTCGCGCTCGCCAAAGCCAACCGCCTGATCTGGCAGGCAGCCGGTCGCAACGCTCGCCAGAAAGGTATGGGTACGACCTGCACGGCCGTGGTTGTGTGTGATAGCGGCCTGTACGTGGCCCATGTAGGCGACAGCCGGGCCTATCTCTACCACAACGGACACTTCACCCAGCTTACCACCGACCACACTTATGTACAAAAACTGGTGGACGAAGGCATTATCCAACCCGCCGACGCCGATACCCATCCCGAGCGCAACGTGCTGACCCGCGCGATGGGTACCCAGCAGAAAGTCGATATCGACGTGCAGAAATCACCCTACTCGCTGGAACAGGGTGACCGGCTGCTGCTGTGCAGCGACGGGCTCTATGACTACCTCACCGACGACGAGCTCGCCGAGTGGCTTAACCTCGACATGATGAGCGAAGCCGCTCAGCGCATGATCGACCTTGCCAAGCAACGCGGCGGTCATGATAACATTACCGTTATGCTCATCGAACGCATTGCCCCCGACGAAATCCCTGAGGCTAGGCCGACCGCGCAGATCGGGTGAAGGGGGTGTTTAAGGGAATGCCTAAGTACCAGAGTGCGCCTCGGGCCACCCCGCTGAATGCCTAAGGGCGCAAAGCGACAAAGTTTTAAAAAAAAGGCTAAGCCCCGAAGGGGTGCCATACCATAGGGCGGGGTGTAGTGTAGCCCCGGTACACGTTAACAATATTGATATATTGATCTGGTATTCAATAGACTAAACAAATAAACTACCGGGCGGGCGTTCCCGTAAATAACAATTATATAGCAAACCAATGATCGGACGCGTCGTACAGAACTATCGGGTGGAGCAGCTCTTGGGCGAGGGCGGCATGGGTACGGTGTACCGGGCCACCGATACGCTGTTGCAGCGGCCGGTCGCTTTGAAGGCACTGCATCCGCACCTGATGCGCGACACGACTTTCTTCGAGCGATTCCGCAACGAGGCGGTCGTGTCGGCGCGGCTCAATCATCCCAACGTCGCGACACTCTATAATTTCATCGAAGAAGGGGAGGACAATTTCATGGTCATGGAATTTGTGGATGGCGCGACGCTCGAAGCGCTGCTGCACAAGCAGCGGCGGTTTTCGGTCGACAAATCGGCACGCATCATTATGCAAGCGTTACAGGGACTGCACCACGCGCACCGCCGCGACATCCTGCACCGCGACATCAAGCCCGCCAACCTTATGCTCACCCGTGAAGGCTACGTGAAGCTGATGGATTTCGGCATCGCGCGGCTGGCGGGCAGCGAGCGCCTGACGCGCGTCAACCGCGTGATGGGTACGATGGAATACATGGCCCCCGAACAACTCGACGGCGGCGACCCTTCGGTGCAATCCGATTTGTATGCCGTCGGGATTCTGCTGTACGAATTGCTGACGGGCCAAATGCCCTTTGCCGCCACGACCGACTCCACACTCATCAACCAGATTTTGCACCGTCCTCCCGCGCCCATCCGGCAACATGCGCCCGACTTGCCGAAAGCGATAGAGGATTTACTGGAAAAGGTACTTCAAAAAAAGCCGGAAAAACGCCACGCTAGTGCCAACGACCTTCGTCTTGCGCTGGCGACCATCGTATCGCCGGGCCCGCTCGACTGGGAACAGTTTCAGGCTACCGCCCGCGTCACTATGGTGCAAGGCACCACGGGAAGCCGCGCCGCCGCTACTGCCGACAAGCCCCGGCCCGCGCCGAGTAGGCTACTGGGCGAAGGCGAGCCGGGGAGCGCCGCCTGGGGGCTTTATCTTATGAAGGCCCGCGACATCGGCAGTCGCATCTACGGCCGGGCGCGGGGCTACGATTTCGATTGGGCCGGGGCCAAAAAAAATGCCTTCGGACAAGAGGGTTTTATTCTGATGGGGGCGTCATTGCTGGCGCTGGGTATCGTGCTCGTTAGTTTTTGGAATACGGGTAGTGCGCCGCCGCCGGAAGCACCGCCACCGGGTACCGCCGCGTCGTCGGAATTGGTGGTGGTACCCTTGGGCGAAGATCAGACCGCCGCCAACTACGATGCGCGCGCGTCGGAGGAGAGGCGGGCAACCGTGCTTTATCCGTCGGGTGGCTCGAACTACCCCGTGACTAAGTTACCAGCCGAGCGCGGCCCGACCGAGCGCGGCCCGACCGAGCGACGCCCGGACGAGAAGCCCAAGCCAAAAACTACCACGCCCCCCCAACAACCACCGTCGGCCGAAAAGAAGGTGGAGCAAATACCGGTAGAAGAGGAAAAATCGCTGCAAAGGAAGGACAAGCCCGCCCCCCAAATCGAAGAGAAAATACCGCCCGTGCCCGCGCCTGCCCGGCGCACCATCTCGGTGGAATTACGCAACGAAAGCTTTCCAGTGCTATTCGAAGAAACCATTACCTCCGATCAAGTCGGGCGTAGCGGAAGTGTGGTATGGCTTCGCGCTGCTTCGCCCGTGGTGGTGGGTGGCGTGACGGCCATCGCTTCCGGCGCGCGGGTGCGGGGCCGAATCACGGAAGCCAGAAGTGGTACCAACGGTAGTCGCGCGTACCTGGCCGTGCAGTTCGAGGCCGTGGAGGCCGTCAACGGGCAGTGGATTACCATCCGTTTTCCTGAATATAGCAACAAGGACAGCGAGCGCGTCACTTTCGAGCGCAACCGCCGCGTCAACGGGGTACGGGTGTACCGTACCAGTTTGGTATTCAAGCAGTAAGCCAACTTTCGGCCACGGGCCAACCGCTAAATAAATAAACGTCTAACCAGATAAATCCCCATGAAGTACCTACTCACCTTTTCTTTTGTGTTACTGATGACTCTAAGTACCTACGCCCAGGATGTGGTTTCCAATACCGAGGGCGTGACGATCTCGGCCACGCTCGACTACGCTCGCTGGTCCTCTTCCGATTTGGGTCAACTCGATGAGCAGGAGCCCAATGGCGCGGGTCTGGGACTTCGCGTGGGCTACGGTTTCAACCAGCGCTTCGAGCTATTTGCCCGGCTCAAAGGCTACTCCTTTGCCCTCAACGACCCCGAAGCCTGGGACAGGTACAGCATGGCCTCGCTGGCGGGTGGGTTACGGCTCAACCTGGGCGGTACGCTGCAGCGCCTGAGGCCCTTCGTGGAAGCGGCTTACAGTAGCCAGTACTTCATCATCGGCCCAATCACGCTTAATAACGGCGACCCTAACATCTACGAATTGAAGATGCGGGGACCAGCCCTTCAGGTAGCAGGGGGATTGAATTTTTTTATTACCAAAAGCCTGGCATTCAATGCTTCGGTGGGCGGGAGTTTTGGCCGGGCCAGTAGTTTCCTGCTCAACGACAACGGTGGTTTCGATGACCGGCCCGACTTGCGTACCCTGCAAGGCAATGCCGGACTGACGTTCTTCATTCACTAGTTTTTCTTATATTTCCTGAAAATTGATTTTGGCAATCAGGGAGATTTACCAGCATTTTTAGCTAAAAAACACTAGGATGGAAAGGGCGTACCGTACTTGGACCCTGATCGCGTTGGTACTTCTGACGCTTCTCATACAAGATACCCGCGCCCAAAACCCCGCGCTCGATAGCCTCATCGTGCAACGAGAAATTTTATTGCGTTCGAATCCCTCCCCAAAACGCGATACGCTGCTGATCGAAAACCTAAGCCTACTCACCGAGCGGCTTTGCAACGTGAGCGATGCCCGCGTCCCCGCCTATCTTGACACCCTACAAAAATTGACCGCCAAGGTAGCCTGGAAAACGGGGGATGGGCTGTACCAACGGGCCGTTGGCAAGAGTTTCGACGTGCAAGGCAAGCACACCGAGGCGCTGGAAGCCTATACGAAGGCTATCGCGCTGATGAAGGCAGGCGGCAGCAGTCCCTACCATTTGTCCTATACCTACGTCCTGGCGGCTTTCGTGCTTCGCAATAACGGGATGCACGACCGCTGTCAACAGTACCTCGAAAAAGCGAGGCCGCTGGCGGCTAAATTGCAAGACACCAACAACCTGGGTTGGATTCTGGATTACTACGGGGATTACTATTACTACCGTGAGGACTACCGCCGCGCGCTCGACTACTACAGGCAAATCGAAAAGTTACTGCCCCGCGCCACCAGCCCTTTTTTGAAGGCGAATAATCCGCACGACCTGGCCAACTGCTACCAGCGATTGGGACAGGAAAAACTGGCTGACCGCTACCGCCAACGGGCGTTGAACCTTGCCAAAAAAGACAATAACGGGGTGGTGATTTCTGAGATCTACGCGGATTTGGCCCAAAGCTATTCCGACAAAAAGCAGTACGTCAAGGCCATCGAGTACCAGCAACTGAGCCTCGACTACGCCACCGAATCAGGCTGGCAGGAGGTGCAGTCGCGGGCGGAATATGAGTTATACGACGTACATAAAAAAGCCGGAAACTACGGGCAGGCGCTGGCGTTTCTGGAACGGCACAAGAGGCACGAAGATAGTCTGGATCGCTATAAGGTACGGCAGAAATACGACGAGTTGCAAGCCAGCTACGACGCCGAAAAGCGGGAGATTCAAATCAAGAAATTGGAAAACGAAAGCCTGGTACAGACCCGAAATTTTCTAATTATTCTAGTGCTCTTTGGACTGGGAACTGCCGCTTACGCCTCCTGGACCAATCGATTGCTGCGGCGTTCCAATGAGCAATTACTTACCAAAAACCGCGAAATCACGCAAGCGCGCGCGCGCGGACAGTCGATGGAACGTAAACGCCTGGCCTCCGAGCTGCATGATAACCTCAACACCAAGATAGCCGCCGTGCGCTGGCGGCTGGAAGCACTGAACGGCGAAGGTTGGGCGAGTTCGGACCGCAAGATCGTCGGGGATGTGCTGGGCATGGTGGACGATGTCTACGCCGACATCCGGTTGATTTCGCACAATTTGCTGCCCGAGGAATTAGAAACCAAAGGATTGAAAACGGCTATCCAAAAACTGGTGGACCAGCTCAATGGGAATGACAAGACCCAGTTCAGCTTCGTGTTCGACGGCCGGGAGTACCGTTTCGACGTTGCCATAGAGTATCAAATCTATACCATCGTGCTCGAACTGGTCAATAACGTCATTAAGCATTCCCACGCCCGCCATGCCTGGATCAGCCTGACCTACCAGCCTGAGCGCATCCTCATCACGGTGAGTGATGATGGCGTAGGCTTTCCCAAACCCGGCTCGCGTACCGCCGAAATGGCCATCGCAGAAGCGGCGGGCGTAGGGCTACGCAACATTCAAATGCGCGTCGGAGAATTGAACGGGAATTGGGCGGTGGACAGTGAACCGCAACATACCCGAATCAGCGTCGAGATTCCGCTAGTGCCCGTCGTCACACCACATTATACTTGAGGGCGTATTTGATGATGCCGATCACGTTTTTGGCCCCCAACTTGCGCATGACGTTGTGGCGGTGGGTCTCGACGGTACCCGTACTGATGCAGAGTTGCTCCGCGATTTCGGCGGTCGAAAGTTCCTGCGCGATGAGACGTACGATCTGTACCTCACGCCGAGTGAGCGAAACGGCCTCTTCGACGTGGTCGGGCGCTTCTTCGCTTTTAGCGCCAACCAGAAGTTCCTTCATGACGGCCTCACTAAAATATTTTTGTCCCGAAGCCACGGTGCGAAGGGCCTCCTCCAACCCGACACGGTTGGCTTTTTTCATGACGTAGCCCGACACGCCCGCCCGGTAGGCGTCCTGAATCGCATCGAGATCGTCTTTTACGGTCAGCATGAGTACCTTCATTTCGGGATAAGCCTCCCGCACCAGCACCGTAAGTTCAATGCCGTCGAGGTGCGGCATATTCAGGTCGGTCACGAGCATATCCACCGGATGAATTTCCAGAAAATTCATGACTTGGCGGCTGTCATTGAGGCAGCCGACGATCTCGATACCCTCCATGGTGCCGAAGAGCAGCGACAAACTGTCGGAGATAATTTGGTGGTCGTCCACCAACAGGATTCGGGTAGGCAAGGGCATGCAAGCGGGTTTAGTAGGGTAAGGGATGCTTACCGGGGAGAACGCCCACCAATATACGACAACGGGCCGCAAATCGAAAATCAAGACGTAAACTTACCGCCCTCAATGAGCGAAAGGTCGACCGTGGGTCGGTTGTAAAGGTACACCTGGCAGGAAAGTACTCTCCCGTTGGTGGTAGTGACGGGTACTTCGCGGCGGAGGTACAGACTGGTTTTTTCTTCTTCTGTGATTTCCTCGTACTGATCCAACGCGGCTAATAGCGTAGTCGGGTTAGTCATTTTGTAGATTTCGCCATGTACCTCCTGGCCACCGTCCGCTTCATGAATCGCAGCCGGGTACCACACGACCCGGTAGAGCCGTCCGGCAAAGGTACCTTCGGCTACGAAGGAAGCCTCCGCCCGCAATCGGATCGCGAAGAGATTGTCGAAGCCGCGCATCAGCGTGCCGTACACAAACAGAAAAGGTGATTCTTTTTTCAAAACTTAATGGTAGCACCGACCGAATTACCCGAAATCTGTACGCCTTGCAGAATCTGCGCCGCTTTGCGGTGGCTCTTGCGAAGCGCCATATAGTTGGCCGCGTCGAACAGCAGCAGGAACCCGCCCTGCAGGATGATCGACTGCCCAAAGCCCCGGAAGCGGTCCTGCTTATCGGGTGTGTTGTTGGCTTTCTCCAATAGATAGGCCCCACCGGCGACGTAAGCCAGGTCGAGCCCGGCGTTGAACAGCAGCGTTTTCTCGATGCCGTGCAGGTCCTCGATGCTTTGTTCCAGGGTGGTGGGGGGTGATTTTCTCTGGCGTAGAGTACTAATCAGGCTCGGCGTGGCGATGGCCAGATTCACCGCGCCCCAGTACATGTTCATGCGGTTGAAGTACTTGTTGCTGCCTTCCCCTCGCGCCGCCGCGATGCCGCCGTAGGCAATATTCGCCACCGACCAGCCCGTCAGCACCACCATGCCGGTAGTTTGGACTTTGAGGCGGTTTTGGTTGAGGTCGTCAAGGGCGGTTTGCTGCGCAGAAGCGGTGAGGCTCAGCAGGATAAAAATGCTGGCGTAACGTGAGATTTTAGCTAGATTCATAGTGCAATAGGCTAAGTGTCGACCTACCAAACACCCGATGCCTTTCTAAAGTTGGAAATACAAGCACCTGGAATCCCATCGATTTGCAATAATACCAGGTAAAATATTGATTTATAATCATTTGTTGAAAAGAGCCTACTCCACCATCAATTGATGGGCTTCGTTTTTTATCTTTACAAAAACCAATAAGGAAACGATACCGCGCATCATGGACGATAAAAATCTTGGTACCAAACAAAAAGCCCTTCGCATCAACCTGGACAATCAGATTTATGGCTCCTTCGCCGAAATCGGCGCCGGGCAGGAGACCGCCGCCATTTTTTTTAAAGCAGGCGGAGCGTCGGGAACGGTCGCCAAGACTATGTCGGCCTACGACATGACGTTCAGTGATGCCATCTATGGTACCGAGGACAGCGGGCGATATGTTTGCGAGCCGCGCCTGCTTAAAATGATTCAGAAGGAATATAGCTTATTGGAAAAGCGATTGGCCGAACAGCGCGGGGCCAATAGTCAGTTTTTTGCCTTTGCCAATACCGTGGAAGCCCTTAACTACCATAAGACTAACAAAGCCCACGGCTGGATCGGGCTGCGGTTTCAGCTCGTTCCCAACGGTCCTTATGATGAGGTGGTGATCCACGTCAAAATGCTGGACAACGAAAACATCCTCCAGCAGCAAGCCCTGGGCGTAATTGGCGTCAATCTGATCTACGGCTGCTTTTATTACCACGCCTCAGCCGATACGCTGCTGCTCTCGCTCATGGACGACTTGAGTCCCGAGCGCATCGAGATCGACATGATCCGGTTCAGCGGACCTGACTTTATGAACGTGGACAACCGGGTCATGAGCTTGCACCTGGTGCGCAACGGCTTCACCAACGCGGCCCTGTTTGGGGCCGACGGCGGGGTACTCCAGCCTTCGGATTCTTTTTACAAAAAGCACATTTTACTCATGCGCGGGCGGTTGCGGCCGATCACGAACGTACACATCGACCTCATCGAGAACGGCACCCGACAATTTTTGGACGAGTCCGATGTCGACCCCGACCGGGTACTGCTGGTATCGGAACTGACACTCCGCAACCTGCAGTCGGACGACGGGGAGGACATCGACGAAAAGGATTTTCTGGATCGCGTGGACATTCTCTGTTCGCTGGGTCACATGGTCATGATCTCCAACTACCACGAGTACTTCCGGCTCGTGGCGTACCTGTCGGAGCTCACGCGGCTGAAAATTGGCTTGCTGCTCGGCATCCCCAGTTTGCAGAATATTTTTGAGGAGAAGTACTACAATTTTCTGCGCGGGGGGATTCTGGAATCGTTCGCGACGCTATTCAGTCGGAAAGTCAAGTTGCTGATATACCCCACTTTGCGCGAAGATGATACGGTATATTCGCTCGAAAACTTCGAAGTAGCCGACAACCTGAAACCGCTGGTCGAGTACTTGGTCATCAACGACAAGATCGAAGACATCCGCGATTACAACATAGAGTACATGCGCTGGACCACCGACCAGGTACTGGCGATGGTCAAAAGCGGCGAACCTGGCTGGGAAGAGCTCGTGCCCGAAAGCGTGGCCGATATTATCAAAGACAAGTGCCTGTTCGGGTTTCCGTGCGTGGTTTATGACGCGGCCGGGGCGCAAAAGAGCGGGGTGGTTGGTCTGGGTGAGGAAAAGAATATCGAAGTGTAGCAAACAGACTGTATTTACAAGCCATCAATCCATTACCTTCACTCCATCCAAATCCGCCAACTTAGCCTGCAAGCCCCAGCCGCCCATCGCTTCCGATACGGCGAAAACCACCTCATTCTCTCCCTCTTTCAGGTCCAGGTACACCGAATCGAAATAGCCGATGGTACCCAAAAAACGGTAGTCGCGCGAGACGAAGGGATCGTTGCCCGCATAGACGATGCGGTCGTTGACGAAGACCTGCACCTTATCGCTGAATCCGAAGTCCAGCCTTTTAGTCTGCGCCCGGTCGGAGTCGATCACCACCTTGGCCAATACCGTATTGGTAGTTTCAGATACAGCCGAGATTTGGGCCAGGTTGATCGTTCCCGTAGTTTCCGAGTTAAGTTTTTTAGCTTCTTTGAAGGTGAAACCCTTAATCGTGGTCAGGTCGGCGAGGTCTTTTTCTGCGAAAGCCTGCGAGACGCGCCACTGCCTGATCGTCCCGGTGGTAGCTTCGGGTTGTGGTTTGCGGTTGCCCGATAGCGTGGGACTGTCTGTTTTTTGATAGCTCAGGTTGGCGTAGTAGGCCGCTCCCAGGAAAGTACCGAAGCCCAACTGTCCGGCGGCAGAGGCAAGTTTGAGATCGTTGGTTTGCAGGATGGGCGTGTCCATGTCGTCGATAAAAACATCCATCTGCTTATCCTTGATCACCAGCCGTACGTGCATCCACTCGCCAAAGCGGTAGTTCTTGGCTGCCCCGTAGCCTTCGCCGCCGTACAGCTACCAGGCCGCGTTGCCGTTGATGACGGGCGAGTACTGCATGGCGTCGGGATTGCCTGACTGATGGGGTCGCAGATAAAGCTCCTCGTAGTTGGTGGTGTCCTGGATACGAAAATGTACCCCCGCAAAATTTCTCTTTTGTTCAAGATTGAGGTCGTAGTCGATGATCCCGTTCTTGAAACTGGAATCCTTCAACCGCGCCGTGCCGTTGTTCAAGAAAAGCGCCTGCTTCCCCTGAAACTCCTTGAACTCGTGGCTTTTCGCTTTGATATCCCAGCTGTCCGGCTGAAAACTGGCGGTAGTTTTCTCCTGGGCAAATAATTGCTGAACCGTAAATAGCAGGCCTAGCGTGTAGATGGTTGTTATCTTTTTCATTGCGTGTTTTTTATATCTAAATAATCATTTAATTAACCCGATTTTTCTCGTCGCTACCGCTGTTACGATTGCGGGACTGTTTCATCTTTCGGTTGCCAAAAGTAGCCGAATAGGTCAGTTTGAAAGTACGCTGGCTGAAATCGAACGTCCGCCGAACGTAGAGATTTTCGTTCGTCAAATCCGTAATGCCCGTTCTTTCGAGGGAGTTGAGGACATCGGAAACAGTAAAAGATAGCCGTGCCCCGTTATCGAGCCGCTTTTGCAGGCCAAAATTAAGAATTCCCAAGGGTTCGAACTTCACTTGCCGACCAGTGAGCGCGTTTGATAAAAACCCGAGACTTCCAGGCCAAAGCCCTTGGGCAAGGCAATGTTCTGCGACCCATTCAGCCGAAAGTTGTTCTGGCTAAATGTGAAAGTACCTTGCGGTTCAATTGAGGTAGATTCCTGCCAAAGGTAGGTGGTGAAAAAATTCATCTTCCACCAATCGGTGGCTTTTAGAGGAAATGCCAACGATAGGGAAGCCGTGCGCTGATCTTTCAGGTTGTCGGGAACAATCAACTGCGTCTGCGACGCGGGGTTAAAACGGTTCTGAAAAGCTACAATGGTATAATCCTCAGCGGTGTACTGCGCCGACAGACTAACTCCCTTGTGGATATAGTCGGCCTGAAAGGTGTTGGCGATGGCGGGTCGCAAAGTAGCATTACCACCGAAAGAGGTTTTGGGGTCGAGAAAAATCACAAACGGAGCCATGTCGGTGAACGAAGGGCGGGTGATGCGCTTGCTGTACGAAAGATTGAGCTGATCAGTTTTGCTCAGTTTTTGATTGACGAAAATACTGGGAAACAGATTCCCGAAGTTTCGGTTCACCACGCGCCCGCCGTTGGTGGAATTGAGTTGGGTGTCGGTATGCTCGTAGCGTAGCCCGCCTTTTAGAGTAGTTTTTTCAGAAAGTTGGTAGTCGAGTTGGGTGTAGGCCGCCAGGATGGTTTCGGTCAGGTTGCTGCGGGAAGTGTAAGCGGGCAAAGCTACGCCCCGGTTCGACACCGACACGTCGTTCTCGAAATCGGACCGCACGTACTTACCGCCGATGCCAAGTTTGGCCTTTTTGCCCAAAGGATTCCGAAGCCATCCGGTAGGTAAGGTCGTAGGTAATGGGGTTTAGGTCGCTGGTCAGCAGCGTGTTCAGCATTTCTGCCCCCTGTCCCGTCCGTCTTTCCAGGTCGGTGTACTGCTCCTGGCCGCTGCGCAGGTAGCTGTAATTTCCGAAGACATTCACCTTCTTTTTCCGGTAGTTCAAGGACAAACTGGCGTTGCCCGTTTCGCCACGACCGTAGCCCGCAGATAGCGCGTAGGAGCCGCTGAGTCCTTCGTCAGGATTGCTTTTTAGCACGATGTTGATGTAGCCCGCGTTGCCCTGGGCATCGAGATTGGCCGGGGGCGTGGTGATGAGTTCGATCGATTGGATGTTGTCGGCGTTCAAACCCGCCAGGAAAGCAAAAAGCGCGTCGGCGGGCATGTACTGCATTTTGCCGTTGAGCATCACGTTGACGCCGTTTTTGCCCAGCATCGCGATGGTACTTCGCTGCCGGTTGACGACCACGCCCGGCGAGCGTTCCAGGATTTCCAGCGCCGAACTACCCGCCGTGTTGATCTGGTTGGCAATGTTGATGACGGTGCGGTCGATTTGTCGCACGAACAAAGGTCGTTCCCCTTTGACCCGCACCTCCGAAAGCGCGATGCCGCCCTCCCGCAACACCAGATTATCAAAGCGACGGACGAGCTGAGCCGCCGATAGCACGAAGGGCTCTGAAAGGTAGTTTTCGTAGCCCAGGGCCGTGATTTTGAGAAGAAAAGTACCCTCTCGATCCGTAGCGAACGTGAATTCCCCCTTTTCATCCGTCGTGTTTCCGGTTACGAAACTACTGTCTGGGGAAGACAGTAGCAGCACATTGGCAAAAGGCAGCGGTTGGCTTGCCGCGTCGGTGGCCGAACCCGAAAGCGTATGCTGCGCCCGCCCCCCGAGCGAAAAAGTACCTAGAATGAGGATTGTCAAAATCACCCTGTATTTAATCATGATTGCGTAGCTGGTTTCTCAAATTTCAATAATGCAAAATTGAGAAGCTTTGGCAGGTCACAACAGGTCAATCTTCACTTTGACTGGTCAATTGGGCGCGGTAGTTTCGGGGTGTAGTACCTGTATTTCTTTTGAAAAAGCGATTGAAATTAGATACGTCTGAGAAGCCGAGCCTGTACGCTACTTCGCTGATGGTGCGGTTGGAGAACCGGATTTCGCGCTTGGCTTCCAGCAGTAATCTTTGATGGATGATTTCCAGGGCGGTCAGGCGAAGGCTCTCTTTGCAAAGCTTATTCAGATGATTGTGGCTGATGTGCAAAGCCTCGGCGTAAGCGACCGCCGTGTGCCAGCGCCGGATGTTTTGGTTGAGGAGTTTCTTGAATCGATACACCACCGAACTGCCATCTTGCGGATTCTGCCCGTTGTGTTCGCGGTACTGACGATCGATCAGGCTGATGGAGTAGTACAGCAACGAACGTAGCAAATGGGTACTGTCGCCCTGCAATCGCCCAAACTCGCGCTCCACCTCATGCATGGCCCACAGGCACTTTTCTAATCCTTCGGACGTCAGGCGAATGCCCGGTACGGGACGGCTGTAGTCAAAAATTCGGAAGCGGTTGAGAAAAATCTCGTCGCGGAAGTAGGTGTTTAAGAACTCCCCTTCAAAAAAGAAAGTAAAGCCCTTGACGGTACGGTCAATTTTCCATTGGCGTATTTGGTTAGGCAGCGTCACCACCACCGTGCCGGGCTCGATCGTAGTTTCTTCGCCATCCAGGCCGAAGTACCCCGCGCCCTCGGTGATGATAAGTACTTCGTAAAAAGTAATGAGGTGCAAATCCTCGTTCAGCACATAGCCTTCCAACGCTTCCACCCGCCCCAGGTCGATGAGGAGTTCCTTGCCGTACTTATTTTTCAGGAAGTCGTAGCGGAGGAGGGAATTGGGGGCCATTGGGTTAAGAAGGTATCATCAGCAGTTGCAAACCCTGGCACAACTGCCTAATTTACAGACGATCCGCCTTTGCGGATGATTCAAAAGGAATCACAACGAACAGCTTGGACAAATTCATCAGCACTGAGAAAGACCCCTACTACAAATGGGACTTGAAAAAGGCGAAGCCAAGGACAAAACAAAAGCAGAGGAACGATTCGTCAGCAACCTGATCGTCAAGATGGGTTCAATCACGGAGCAGATTGTCGATGTAAGCGGGGGCACGGTTGAGTTTACACACTCCTTACCCCAATCTGTAAACTCATTTTAGTAGCACACGATCCTGCCGGAGTTCCATATCAAGCATTTTAGTTTGCCGATATAGCTCGGTGATACCAATCAATATGATGCTGTAGGCAAGCAATTCAATAC
Organism: uncultured Cytophagales bacterium; assembly: GCA_963803495.1. GTDB lineage: Bacteria > Bacteroidota > Bacteroidia > Cytophagales > Spirosomataceae > Persicitalea. The sequence goes on along the minus strand of CAWDMP010000002.1, from coordinate 1,723,376 downwards.
TCTCTTCCGCCACGCGACTAACCGTGCGCAGGTAATTGTCACCCAATATATTTGTCCACATTGTTTTATGCCCATAGAGACGGGAGAAGACGTGGAGAATGAGTCCCCCGATAACAACAATGGCAAAGGCGTAGGTCTCAGCCACAGCGATGAGCTGTTGCCGGAAGGCCCGAAAGTTTGAGTAAAAATACCAACCGGCTGGAATAAGTATTAATAGGACGCCTACTTTCCATCCATCCCCCAGGTGGTTGTTAAATTCCCTGACCAAAGATAGGGCAGCCACCACCGCCAACATTACGTTCACATGATGATTGACTACAAACTTTTTGGCACATACCGCACTTATGGTAACCATCAATAGCAACAGTCCTTCCTGTACCCATTCTGTCAAAGTATTGTCTTCAAGGTAGGTAGACTGCGTAAAATTGTTGACAGATGCATCATAGGCAACGACCGCAATGACCCCTACCAACGTGGAAGCATAGATCACTAAGCGAATAAAAAATTTAGCAAGTTTCATGAGGGGAACGCAGATCAAATCATGTCATGGATAGATACCTCGGATTTGCCCAGGGCGGGAAATTGTTGGCTTTCCTGAAAATCAACCTCATCAGGATGTTGTTATTGCGGAGTTACCCGGATGTTAACGTCGCAGGCTAGTACGAGGTTTGAGAAGATGACTCATTTTTCAAAAAATGTGTAGAATCCAGCCATAGCGATACCTAAGCATCAGATATTTCCCTTCTTCAACTCTGCCACCGCATAATCCGCTGCCCGGGCCGTCAGGGACATATAGGTCAGCGAAGGATTGACGCAAGACGACGACGCCATGCAGGCCCCGTCGGTCATGAATACGTTCTTGCAGTCGTGCATTTGGTTGTGGGCGTTCAGAATCGAGGTCTTGGGATCGCGGCCCATGCGGGCAGTACCCATCTCGTGCACGGCATTGCCCATCATGAAATCGCTGTTGTGGGTCTTGGCACCCTTGAAGCCCGCGGCTTCCAGCATTTCGGCGGCGTCGTTGGCCATGTCCTCGCGCATCTTTTTTTCGTTTTCGCCAATGGCAGCATCGAAAACAACCAGCGGTAAGCCCCAGGCGTCTTTTTCGGTGGGGTGCAGGTACATCCGGTTCTCGTGGCGGGGTAATACTTCGCCGAAGCCGCCCAAGTGCATCGACCAGCTACCGGGCTGAGAAATCTCTTTCTTAAAATCGGCCCCGAACCCTTTTTGATCCTTGCCCCGGTTCCAACCGCTGCGGCCTGCGCCACCCTGGTAGCCAAAGCCTCGTAGGTAGTCGCGCTTGTCTTTGCCCCAATTGCGGTAGCGCGGAATGTAGATGCCATTGGGTCGGCGGCCAAAGTAGTACTTATCCTCAAAGCCCTCCACTTGCGCCCGCGCCCCGGCCCCCAGGTGGTGGTCGATGAGGTTGTGACCCAACTCGCCACTGTCGTTGCCAAAGCCGTTGGGAAAGCGGCTGGATTTCGAATTGAGCAGAATAGCCGTGGAAGCCATCGAGCCAGCATTGATGAAAATGATTTTGGCAAAGTACTCCTCGACGTTCTTCGTATTCTGATCGATCACGCGCACGCCCGACGCTTTACCTAGTTTATCATCGTAGATAATCTCCGTCACGATTTTATCGGGCAGAAGCGTCATGTTACCCGTCCGCTCAGCCGCGGGTAGCGTGGCCGACTGCGAGCTGAAATAAGCCCCGTAGGGGCAGCCGCGGGCGCATAAGTTGCGGGCCTGGCACTGCGATCGGCCCAGGGCCGTCTGCTCGGCGGTGGGTTGGGTCAGGTGCGCCACCCGTCCGATGGTCACGGGACGGTTCATTTTGGCGGTGACCTCTCCTTTAAAATGTTCTTCGACACAGGTGAAATCATGCGGGGGCTGAAATTCGCCATCAGGTAGCACGTCAAGGCCTTCTTTACGGCCACTGATGCCGGCAAAACGCTCCACGTAGCTGTACCAGGGCGCAAGATCCTGGTAGCGAATGGGCCAATCTACCCCAACGTCCTCTTTGGCGTTAGCCTCGAAGTCCTCCTCATTCCAACGGTACGACTGCCGCCCCCACAGCAGCGAGCGCCCACCTTTGATGTAGGCCCGTAGCCAGAAGAAGGGCTTCTTTTCGACGTAGGGGTTTTCTTTTTCGTTCAGGAAAAAATCGTTGGACATCTCGTTGCCAAAACCGCCCCGATTGCCATCCTGATTGGCGTAGGCCGCCACTTGCGAAAGGCTTATTTCGCCCCGGTACTTAAATTCCCAGGGTGCCTTGGTAGCGGTAGTGTAGTCAAGCACGTGCTGCACATCGCGGCCCCGCTCGAGCACCAGCGTTTTCAGTCCTTTTTCCGAAAGTTCTTTGGCCGCCCAGCCCCCGCTCACGCCGGAGCCAACGACGATGGCGTCATATGCAGTAGTTTGTTGTAAAGCCATAGAGATAACAGGCGCAACATCCCAGAGATGAGATGCTGGACGTTTGACGTTGGATTTTAAACTTTACAAACGAGGGGGAAGTGGTTTTCTACTTGTTTGAATAATGAGTTGATAGCCTCATAAAAGCACTATTCATTCTCAATTATCAACTATCAATTAACCTAATAACTTCCCCCCGCGCCGCCGCCGCCGAAGCTACCGCCGCCGAAGCCGCCAAAACCACCGCCACCGCCTCCGAAGCCGCCACCCCCGCCGAAGTTGCCGGAGCTACTACCCCAGCCGGAGTGCGTGCTGTAAGGGAAGAAGACCGGGCCGCCTCTGCCCCGGAAGCCCTTGCCGCCGCGTCCGCCACCACCGCCGCGGTTGCGCATGATGATGAAGAGGATAATTAGAAAGATGATGATGAAAAAACCGCCGGGAAAGCCTTCCTCGCCCTGGGCGCGCGGCTCGGCCTGGTACTCGCCCGCTGCGTAACGCATGATGGCCTCCACGCCGCGGTCGAGGCCACGGTAGTACATCTTGTTCTTGAACTCGGGGATGATTTCCTGCGACACGATGCGCTTGGCGATGGCATCGGGAATGGCGCCTTCCATACCGTAGCCCGTGGCAATGAACACCTTGCGGTCGTCGGGCGCCCACAGGAGCACGATGCCGTTGTTCTTGCCCTCCTGACCTACCCCCCAGGCGCGACCCAGCTGAAAAGCGTAGTCGGCGATGGCGTAGGGTTCCACGCTCGGCACGATCACAACAGTAATTTGGGTGGAAGTGGAGTCGTCGTAGGCTACCAGTTTGCGCTCGAGTTCGGCCTCCTCGGTGGGGTTGAGCTGATTGGCCAGGTCGTTGACCAGCCGCGCCGGACTGGGGCGCGGTGGAATGTCCTGCGCCCTCAGCGAGGGTACCGCCAGCAGCAGGAAGAGGTATAATAAACGAAATTTTTTCATGGCTGGGTTTACCCGAACGATACGTCGTCGGGTAGTTCGTTGATGTCGTCCGATTGGTAGGGGAAGTACTTCTTCAGCTGCTGTCCTGCCTCTTCGATGCCTTCGCACAGGCCTTCGGTAAATTCGCTCTTCTTGAAATGAGCGCGGAGCTTCTCTTTTGTACTTTCCCAAAAGTCGGCGGGTACTTTCTCATAAATGCCCTTATCGCCCAGCACGGCAAATTTGCGGTCCTGGTCGGCGAGGTAGAAGAGTACACCGTTGCGGTCTTTGGTATTGTACAGGCTTAACTCACCGAACACCGCCTTGGCGCGCTCCATCACGTCCTCGTCGGGACAGTGTGCCTCAATGTGGACCTTGATCTCGCCGGACGTCTGCCTTTCGGCTTCCTGAATTGTGGCGACGATGCGGTGCTGTTCTTCCTTACCGAATATCGGATTCATTTATTTAGTAGGTAATGGAGAGTTGATAACAAAAAAGACGCCACGCCGCCACGGCGGGCAGCATGGCGTCGGGGTATGTCGCGATCCGGTACCTAAAATTCGACCGTCGGGGCGTTTTGGGCGGCTTGCGAAGCTTCGAAGAATCCTTTGACATCGAAGCCGAAGATCCCGGCGAAGATTGCATTGGGAAACGTGCGTACTTCCTGGTTATAGTCCCTCACAACGCCATTGAAGTCGTTGCGAGCTACGGCGATGCGGTTCTCGGTACCTTCGAGCTGGGCCTGTAATTCCAGGAAGTTCTGGTTGGCTTTCAGGTCGGGGTAGCGCTCTACAGACACCAGCAGCCGCGACAGCGCGCCGCTGAGCTGGTCCTGGGCGGCCTGAAACTTCTGCACGTTTTCGGGCGAAAGGTCGTCGGCGCTGATCTGGGTGGAAGTGGCCTTGGCGCGGGCGTTGATGACGTCGGTCAGGGTACCCCGCTCGAAGTCGGCGGCGCCCTTCACGCTATTGACCAGGTTGGGGATCAGGTCGGCGCGGCGCTGGTACTGGCTTTGGACCTGCGCCCACTTTTCGTTGACGTTTTCGTCTTTCTGGACCAGCCCGTTGTAGGAACCACAACCGAACATACCGCCCACGAGCAGAATGAGAACGATGACAATGAGACTTTTGGACATGAGGATGCTGTTTTTGGGGTTGATTTTAATTCAAAAGTACCCAAAACTAGGAATTATCACCGAGAAAACTACACAATTGGTCGTGGCGGCGGCTTTTGGGGCCGGAGGAGCGTGACAAGCGACGTCACATTCAAAAGCGCCAACATTGTGAAATAATCCCAGCCTATACCAGTTGTAGTACTGTACCAACCGCCGCTCGAACAGGAAATCCTTCGAGCGGCGGTTTTGATTTTACGCGTATTCTTTCCACCATTCATGAAATTCTTGTTGAAAACTTGGTCTGTCATAGCGGGCGGGACCGTACTCATCTGGGGCTTGCTGCGCTTTTACGACGAGGCATTCGCCAACGGCGACGGAATACTGGCTTCCGTCGATCTGGACGTATTGCTGAGCTACTCGATTGCGCTGGTCGCCCTGCTCGCGGTGGCGACTTTGGGCACCCGGGCGAGGTACCACTGGCTGGCCAATCTGTCGGCGTCTTTGTGCGGGCTGCTATTCTTCTGGATTTTGGCTGAGGTCTTGTGCTTCGGCCTGATCAACCTGGGAATATCCGACGCGCCGCGCCCCTTCCACTCCCGACTCAAACTCAACGATGACTGGGTTTCGTACAAAGAGCAGTTTTGGGGGGACATCAGCCCCAAATTCGGCCGGTGGCGTTTGCCCAATAGTTCAATCCGGATACCCATTTGTAACGGCGATACGGTGCTGCTGACCAGTAATGCCTATGGTATGCGCGATACCGAGCGACAGCTGGCCAATCCCGGCACTAAAAAGCGGGCTGTATTGCTGGGTGACTCCTTCATGGAAGGCTACCTGGTCGATACGCCCCAGCGGTACTCGAATCTGCTGGAAGCCGAAACGGGCCGTGAGCACCTGAACTTCGGCATCAATGGTACCAGTCCAATCAACTATTTCCTGACATACAAGCACCTGGCTTCACAATTTGAGCATGATGTGGTCATCGTCTCACTTCTTTCGGCCAATGACTTTGAAGATGTAACAGACAAAAGCATGAACGAGGGGCTGGGGCGACTATCCCTTTTGCGGTACCCGATATATCGACCCTACTGGAGAGGCAGCCAACCCGAGGTGACGCTCGACTATACCCTCAGCGACGTAAGTCAGTCGGTAGCCGCGCCTCTAAACCAGCAGCAGCCTGTCCGTGTGAAAAAAACGGTCGACTCGGTATATCATACCCTGCCGCTGGGAAAAAAAATACTGGCGGAGGTGTATCTGAACTCTTACGCCTACGCCTTGGTAATGAACTTATTGGGGAAATCAGCCAGCCGCAATGCCAGGCCCGTGAACAGCTACGCCACCGAATCGTTCGAGAGCCGCTGGTTTGCCTTCGGACACTCGCTCGAATTATTGTTGGAAGCTTCTAAGGGTAAGAAAGTATTCTTGATCGGAATGCCCATTCTACCCGATGTGAGTACCTACGCCCAAAACCATCAGGACGACCTTTCCCCCCGGATCGAAGCGCTGTGCGATCGATATGGCGCTACTTACATTAACCTATTGCCGGTTGTCGAAAAAATGGGTCCGAAAGCGTGGTCTACCTTTTACGTTCCTTGCGACGGGCACTTCAACGCTAAGGGGGAGAGGCTGGTAGCGGAAACCCTGCTGGGTAGCCCCGCCTACCGTGAAGCCATGGGATTGGACGATTGATTAAGCTTGCTTCATTTCAACGATGGGCCGCGGATAGTTCTCGCCCAACATTACCCCGAATTCTTTTTGCTCACGCTCTGTCAATTGCCACACTTTATGAATTTTTTTGGCAGGTACTTGGGCTAGTTCCGGTAGCCAATGCTTCACGTACGCTCCCTCAGAATCGTAACGCGTGGCCTGGGAGTACTGATTGAAGTAGCGGTTGGGGCGTGGGTCGTTGCCGACGCCCGCCACGTAGTTCCAGTTGCCCCAGTTACTGCACACATCGTAGTCGATGAGCAGATGCTCGAACCAGGCCGCGCCCCAGGTCCAGTCGATGCCCAGATCGTGGGCCAGGAAGCTGGCGACGTTCTGCCGCCCGCGATTGGACATGTAGCCCGTCGTGGCGATCTCGCGCATGTTGGCGTCCACAAAGGGCACGCCCGTTTCGCCCTTCCGCCACTTCTCAAACAGTGAGCGGTCGTGGCTCCACTCCTTTTCTTTTTCGAGCTTCAGGCCAAAAGGCTTGAAGAGCCGGGTGCCCCAGCGGAGCATCACAAAGTGGAAGTAGTCGCGCCAGAGTAGTTCAAAAATCAGCCAATAGGTCGAATCGTTGGCCGTACGTTCGGCTTCGTAGCGTTTTATTTCCTCGTAGATATGGCGTGGTGAAAGGCACCCCAACGACAACCAGGCCGAGAACTTGGAAGAATAGTCCGCGCCCAGCATCCCGTTACGGGTTTCTTTGTAGGTAGCGATGTTGTCGCTCTCCCATAGGTAGGTATTCAGCCTGGCCATCCCCACAGTCTCACCGCCCTGGTAGTCGAGCACGGCGCGCGGGTCGATGGCCGGTACCTCGTCGTCGGTGTAGCCCAAATCCGATAACGAGGGCATGGCTCCGGCTTCATAGTCCTTGGGCAGGATCACGCTCTCAGGAGTAGATGCCGTGGCCCGAACCGCCGCCTTTTTCTCGACGCTCTTCCTGAAATCGGTGAAAACATTGGGAAGTTGGTTGAGCGGGAACGGCAGGTCTCGAATGTGGTACAGCGTCGAGGTCCAGGTAAAAACCATATCGACGTTCAGCGGTTTGAGGCGCTTGCTCAACGACGATTCGACGTCGGTTTCCTCCTGGGCGATTTCCTTACTGAGATGAACCTCAGCGACATCGTACTGCTCGGCCAGTTCGGCCAGTACACGCTCGGGCTCCCCGATTCTGATGAGCAGGTCGCCTCCCTTTTTTCGAATACTTTCGCGCAAATCGGCCACGCTTTCCATAATAAATCGGGCCCGGTAGCCGCCCGTCCGGCGGAATCCGCGCACGGTACCTTCAAACACCCGGGGATCGAATATGAAAATCGGAATCACTTCGCTTCCCTTCTCCGTGGCTTTCAGAAATCCTTCATTGTCGTGTAGGCGCAAATCGTTGCGAAACCAATATATGTTCATTTAGTGGATAGTTGATAATGGATAGTGGACAATGCCCTTACTCGATTTAGTCACAAAAGTACTATTGGAACTTCGTACTAAGTACCTCGTACCAAGAACTCAATTCATTTTAATCCAACCCTTGCTTCCGGCTTTATCCAATTCGACCAACTCGAAATTTCCGTGGGTACCCAGCACAGGTAGGGTGGTAGCTTCCTGCAAAATATGAAGCACTGCTGCGTCGTCATAGGCTTCGTCGTAAACGGGCGTCAGCGCAGCTCGTTTTGTTTTTTTGATCGTGGCCCCTACGTCGCGCACGGCCGAAGCAAGTACATAGCCCTCGGCATCGTTTGGCGTTCTGACCCGAAGCCAGCCCGCCGACCCGCCCACTACTGTGAGTACCTGGTTGCGATCGAGCGAGCCTAGAGTTTCGGCTTTTTTGCCTGGAGTAAGACGCAATCGCGTAGTCGTTACGACCCTCGCGGTATCACTCAGGTCGTCGGCATCGGGCAGCTTTTGGGTAGGTTCGCCCAGGCCCTGCCGGATAAACGGCAGCGGGTCGGTGGCACCGCGCCCGCCCGATTGGTAGATGCCAAAATGCAGGTGGGGACCCGTCGTGCGGGCATTGCCGGTATTGCCTACAAAGCCCAGCGTATCGCCGAGCTTGACACGCTTGCCGGTAGCTACGTTGAAACTATCGAGGTGAGCGTAGTATAGATTGATGCCGTGCGATTGATCGGAAAGGAAGACCACATTGCCGCCCAGCCCATTGGTACCCACCCGCGACACGTAGCCGTCGATGGACGCCAGGGCCGGGGTACCCCGGGGCGCGAAAATATCGACGCCCTCGTGACTTCGGCGACCGCCGTCGCGGTTGGCACCCCAAAAACTGCTGATCTGCTTGCTGTTACGGCCTTCCACCGGAAAAGCCAGCAACGGCTCCCGCGTGACCGAAATCGTGTACTGGCCGCTGCGCAGCAACTCAGGTTGTACTCGGATCAGGTGCAACCGACTGCGCTTCACCTCCCAACGTACCGCCGTTGTGTCGGCTTTGGCCGAAAATACTCGCGTGGGTTTCTGCTGGTCGTCCAGCTCAAATATATCCACGAAAATCTTCGTCGCACCACCGTCGGGCAGAGCGCGGCCCTGCACCGAGACGCCGATGGATAGCACATCGCCCCGCTCGGCCTGCACGCGGTACCCTACCGCCAGCGGCACCTGCGCCGGGAAGTATCCGCTCTCGCGGTAGGGCAGGACGATCAGCAACGAGTCGCGTAGGGAACGCTCCGCCGCCGTTACCCACAGCGAGCCTAGCGCCGTCTTGTCCAGGTTGGCCGATTTGAGCGATTGGGCGTACTTTTCGTGGGGAGAAGGGGAAAGGAACAGCCCCTGACCGGGTCCGAATATTTCGCAGGAAGTTAGGGTTGTAGTCAGGATGAAAAAGATAAAGTATTTGGAAATCCTTATGTTCATTTTTCTTGAAGTGGTGCAGGAAATAAGTGGAGAGGTTTTTAACAAAAAAATCTGTGCCTTGGCTGATTTTCAACAAAACAGCCCCCGCCGATTGGGCGGGGGCTGTCGTTTGATTTTGCTCTGGGTTTCCGCGCGTAACAAACGCGCTTTCCGTAGGTTCGCGTCGCAGACGCGAACCAGGGTCTAATAACTCAGCACCGTGAACTCCGTGCGGCGATTGCGTTGGTGTTCTTCTTCGGTTTTGGCATTCTGCACGATCAGTTGCCGCTCGCCATAGCCTTTGGCCGTCAGGCGGTCGGCGTCGATTCCCTTCGACTGGAGGTACTGCACGGCCGATTCGGCGCGTCGTTGCGAAAGCGTTTGGTTGTACGAATCCGTATCACGGGCGTCGGTGTGGGAAGCCAGCTCGATGTTGACCGAAGGGTTGTCTTTCAGAATCTGTACCAGTTTGTCCAATTCGAGCGCCGCGTCGGGACGGATGTTGTACTTGTTCAAGTCATAATAGATATTGTCCAGCGTAAACGTCTTGTTCAATTCCAGATCGTCCAGCCGTATCGTCACGCGATAGGTGGTGTCGGTCACGACTTTATTAAGGAAAATCGGTGGGATGCTCTTGCCATCCATCGAAAAAGGCTCGCGCTTGGTGATGAAACCCTTTTTCTCGACCAGCAGGACGTAGTCCTTGCCCTCTTCCAGCTTGTATTTTCCAAACTCGCCTTCCTCACGCGTCGTCAACTGCGCCAATTCCACATCGGCACTGTCGGACAAGATGCGTACCCTGGCCGAGTCGATTGGGGTAGCGGTGGTATTGTTGGTCAGCACGGTACCTTCCAGGAAGTAGCGGACTATTTTCAGTTCGCCTTTGAGGTAGTTGGGGTTGTTAGGGTTCAGAGGGTCAGTCGGATCGTTGTGTACGATCAGCGTCGTATCGGTCTTGGGTACCACCGGATTTGAGAAGAAATAAATATCGTCATCGCCCTTGCCGCCGGGACGGTTGGACGAGAAAAAACCGTTCTCCTGGTCTTCGTAGTACACGAGCCCAAAATCATCCTGTGGGGTATTGAAAGGCAGTCCCATGTTTTCGATCGAGACGATTCCCTGCGAACGCACCGCGACGAACAGGTCGAGCTTGCCCAGGCCGGGGTGCCCGTCGGAGGCAAAGTACAACTTGTTGTCTTCTGATACATAGGGAAACATTTCGTCGCCGGCGGTATTGATATCCTTGCCCATGTTGACGGGCCGACTGAATCGTCCCGAAGCGTCCATATTGGTACGGTACAGGTCGATGCCACCCGCGCCGCCCGCCCGGTTGGACGCAAAGTAGAGCGTCTTGCCGTCACGCGAAAAAGCGGGCGAACCATCCCAGGCCAGCGAGTCGTTCACGGGCAGGTAGCTGGGCTCGGTCCACTGCCCGTTGACCAGCCGGCTGAGGTAAAGGTCGACGTCGACGGTACCCTTGCGCTTGCCGGTGTTTCCGCGCGCAAACACCAACATGTTGCCATCAGGCGAGAATGCAGGCGAGCCTTCGTTGGCATCCTCGGCAAAGATATTGGCGCTGAACAGGGTAGGACTGCCGCTCGCTTCGCTGGGCTGCTCCCCGATCTTGACCTTGTACAGACCGAGCATGGCCTGACCGTTGTTCTTGTAAATCTTTTCTTTCCTGGAAGCCGACAGAATCAACTCATCGCCCAAAATAGTCGCGCCGAACTCGGCACCGGGCGTATTGAAAGGCAAATCGAGTACCGTCACCTCGGCTTGCTTCTGCTTGATGCGGTCGGTAATCTGGAGCGTCTGGACTTCGCGCAAGGCTCTTTCTTTTAATGTTTTGTCTGCTTGCTCGTTCGCGGCAAACTGCGTGAACTGCTCCCGGGCTTCGGCGTACTGGCCGGAGGCTTTCAAAGCGTAGGCGTACTCGAAGCGGGCGTTGGGATCATCGGTTCCGGCTTCCATTGCCTTTTTGTAAAAGGGAATGGCTTCCTGGTAGCGGTTGGAGAGTCGGTACGATTCGGCGATGAGGTAGTTGGTGCGGCCCCCTTCGTAGTTGCCTTCGGCGGCGCGTTGCAAGTCTTTTAGGGCAAGGTCGTACTCGCCGTTCTCAAATTTCTTGACGCCGTTTTTGTAGGCTTGCATAGCGGGGTTGCAGGCTTGCAGGAAAATACAAAACGCCACGAGCAGCAATCCCACCGGGGATAGTTTCAAATATCTATTCATAGTTCTTTAAGAAAATTCTATGCTCAACTAACGATTTTTTTTACAAAAAATTGAACGTCAAAGAAGCACTTTACAATCTGATTTATTGGATGGCTTGGCTTTCTAGTGTGTGGCGGTCTTCGAATCCGCTCAGACTGACACTTGACTCCGCTCAAATCTGTACCCGGCTGTCAATTACAATGATGGCAAACAAGAAACACTGTCAATTATCAACTGTCCATTGTCCATTGTCCATTAAGAACTATTCTCCCTGTAACAGCGAGTACCCCGCTTTACCATCGAAAGTATACAGGTTCTCCGTCTTGATGGTGTCGAAGCCGTGCTCGTTCAGCAACGCCACTTGTTTCCAGATCGTTGTCTTGTCGATCGCTTGGCCCGAATCGCTCGGGCTTTTGAAGCGACAGCGCCAGTGATCGGTACAGAACGTCTCGGGTACCCCGTCAGGATATACGACGGCGCCCCGGTTGGTGATAACTTTCAGTTTGAGCGGCGAGTTGGCCAGGGCAGAAATTTTTTCACCCAGTTCCTGCGCGGAGCCTTGGTGCCAATCAAGAAAGATATCGACGCCTACCAGTTCTTTTGTTTCCGTCGATTCGAGGCCTGCGCCAATTTGGATGGGCTTAGGTGCGGCCGCGTAGCTGATTTCCTTGAAGTGAACGGGTACCTGACCCAGCCGCGCGATGATCGCATCGGCAAACGCCTTGGTACCTACGCGCTCCTTGCTGATTTTGGCCTGATAAATATCGCCGGTATGGATTCCATCCTCGATGGTTTTCAGCCAGGCGTTGTGGATTTTGGCCGCCACATCGCCTTGCCCGATGTGGACCAGCATCATGATGGCTCCATTGATCAGTCCCGACGGATTGGCAATGCCCCGCCCGGCAATGTCGGGGGCCGAGCCGTGGATGGCCTCGAACATGGCGCACTGCTCGCCCACGTTGGCCGAGCCACCCATGCCCACCGAACCCGCGATTTGGGCCGCGATGTCGGAAATAATATCGCCGTAAAGATTTAGCGTCACGATCACGCCGAAACGCTCAGGCTCGTCGGCCAGCAGCGCCGAGCCGATGTCGATGATCCAGTGCTCTTGCTCGATGTCGGGATATTCCGCCGCGACCTCGTCAAATACGCGGTGGAACAGTCCGTCGGTCATTTTCATGATGTTGTCTTTGGAAAGACAGGTCACCTTTTTGCGCTTATAGGCACGGGCGTACTCGAAAGCGTAGCGGATGATTTTCTCGCAACCGGGCCGCGAAATCAGCTTCAGGCATTGCGTCATCTGGTTGGTCTGCCGGTGTTCGATGCCCGTGTAGAGATCTTCCTCGTTTTCGCGGATAATCACCAAATCCAGCAGCGGGTGCTTGGTTTCGACGTAGGGAGAATACGCCATACAGGGCCGCACGTTGGCAAACAGCCCCAAAGTCGTGCGGGCCGTTACATTCAGACTCTTGTAGCCGCCGCCCTGCGGCGTGGTGATGGGCGCTTTCAAGAATACCTTATTGCGGCGTAGCGAATCCCAATCGCTGGGCTGAATGCCCGCTTTGCTGCCGCTTTTATATACTTTTTCGCCGATTTCGATCACTTCGGTTTCGAGGCGTGCGTCTGCCGCGTCCAGGATTCGGAGGGTAGCGTCCATGATTTCGGGGCCGATGCCATCGCCGTAGGCGACGGTTATTTTGGTATTGGTAGCTTGTGTGGAGGTCATTCTGATTATGAAGTAATAATTAATGTGGTACTGGATAGAAATAGAATACGATCGCAAATTGACGACTCTAGCCCTGAAAGGCCGGGGAACGTAATCCCGATCAAGAGGTCAATTTGGGCAAAGTTAGCAACCTAATCCATTTAAGTAGGGTTGACTGCACTCAATGGCTCCAAATAAGCTTGCCAATCAAAATAATACAAACCAACCCTTGGGAAAACCGGTCGAGTTCCTTAATTTTGCAGTCCGATTTTTTCAAGAAAACTGTATCGATACATCCGAACGGTTGGTTAATCGTTCAAAATCAAATCATTAAATGCCTACTATTTCACAATTGGTCCGTAAAGGACGCGAAAAAATGACGTGGAAGTCCAAGTCTCCGGCCTTGGATTCCTGCCCGCAACGTCGCGGCGTGTGTACGCGTGTGTACACCACGACGCCCAAGAAGCCCAACTCGGCCCTCCGTAAGGTGGCCCGCGTACGCCTCAGCAACCAGAAAGAAGTAAATGCTTACATTCCCGGTGAAGGCCACAACCTGCAAGAGCACTCGATCGTGCTGATTCGCGGCGGACGGGTGAAAGACCTGCCCGGTGTGCGTTACCACATCATCCGGGGTGCGTTGGATACCTCCGGCGTCAACGGCCGCAAGCAGCGCCGCTCCAAGTACGGTGCCAAACGTCCAAAGCCCGGACAGCCCGCCGCCGCACCAGCCAAAGGCGGTAAGAAGAAGTAATACCAAAGTGACTGTCTTGACTTTTTAGAAGGAAATATTCTTCGCCATAAAAGGGAAGTAATCCCGCCCGGTAACGTGCGGGGTGAATAAGTTGCCAAAACGAAACCTAACTTAAAAAACAACAAGTACTCATGAGGAAGTCAAAACCAAAAAAGCGGTATATCCTGCCCGATCCTAAGTTCCGGGACGTACAAGTGACCAAGTTCGTGAACAACCTGATGATGGACGGTAAGAAAAGCACCGCCTTCACCATTTTTTACGACGCGATCGATTTGATCGAAAAGAAAACCAACGAAAGCGGCAGCGGCTTGGAGTTATTCCGCAAGGCGCTCAACAACGTAACGCCTGGTGTGGAAGTAAAAAGCCGCCGCGTGGGTGGTGCTACCTTCCAGGTACCTACCGAAGTTCGGCCCGAGCGCAAGAATTCGCTGGGCATGAAGTGGCTCATCAGCTACGCCCGCAAGCGCGGCGAGAAGACGATGATGGACCGCCTGGCCGCCGAGATTATGGCCGCCGCCAAAGGGGAAGGTGCCGCCGTGAAGAAGAAAGACGACACGCACCGCATGGCCGAGGCCAACAAGGCGTTCTCTCACTTCCGCTTCTAGGATTATAAGTTTTTTGAAAACATCGGGAAAAGCCCGCTTCGCAAGGAGCGGGCTTTTTATCGTTGAGTTGTTTATTCTAAGCCCAAATTGGCGATCAAGCAGCTACTGAATCAACGCCTTGAAAGTACCTTTTTGGAAGCGCGCTGTTTGACCGTCTTTATTCACTAAATCCAATTCGAAGCTTCCTTCCACTTCGTTCAGAGTGGAATCGTAACTAGAAACCTCAACCCAGCCTGCTTTGCCAGCGGGAGAAGTATAAGTGCTCACGATGACATCGCCACCCACTAGCCAGAGATACCGCACCGCGCCTTCTTGCCCGGCACACGCATTCAAAGCGGCAATATTGTACCGACCCACCGCCAACGGAATATTCAGAATGCTGAGTAGTTGGGTAGGAACACAGTTTTCAAAACAACCCGTTACGCCTTTAATCAAATTGGTACTTCCATGAGGTAAGTCCGTCTGGGCACCGATGATAAACCGGTCGGTGGTGCAAGCGGATTGTCCGGCCACCGCCATTGTTCTGGAGGCATAGGCGCTACCGAACCAGGCCGAGCCGTTGAGTGTGGCCGTCATCTTGTACGGCCCATCGGGAGTTGGGATAACTTCTTTCGAGGGCTTCGGCTTCGAGCAAGCCAGGCAAAGAAAGAGAAGACAAAGAGATAGTTTTGACAGATTCATAAAACTTTGGTTTTTTTGTCAAGACCCGACGTGAGACAAAAAGGTTGTAAATGGGCATCAAGATCTTTTGCGTAATTTATCGTGTAGGACAGACACCACTTTGCCAGTAAGGGTTGGAATGCTGCACAAGCAACACTGTGGTAGGATTATAAGAGAGCAAAAATAACCTCCTAAAACTAAAACACGTCGGACTCTCTGGAATGGCTGAGAGATAACAGTTGAATTGCCCGAAACCTTACATTCGATTACTACGTGAGTACTGTCCCGCTTTTCTTCAAAAAAACAAACCCGCTCTTGTTTCCCAAAATATAAAACCCTAATTTTGCGGTCTGATTTTTGGGAAGGTGGGCGCTGCATCGGCTAAATCCCACGTTTCCAGCCCGATCTGAAACCCGTTTTTGCTAGTAGCATACCATACAAAAGAACTTCATCATGGCCCGTGATTTAAGATTGACCCGTAATATCGGGATTGCCGCCCACATCGACGCCGGTAAGACCACCACCACTGAGCGTATTCTGTACTACTCGGGTGTTAGCCACAAGATTGGCGAAGTACACGATGGTGCTGCGACGATGGACTGGATGGAGCAGGAGCAGGAGCGGGGTATCACGATTACCTCCGCCGCTACGACGGTCGATTGGATGTACCGTGACGAGAAGTACCATATCAACATTATTGACACCCCCGGCCACGTGGATTTTACGGTGGAAGTGAACCGCTCCCTCCGCGTGTTGGACGGTCTGGTGTTCCTTTTTAGCGCCGTCGATGGCGTTGAGCCTCAGTCGGAGACCAACTGGCGCTTGGCCAACAACTATAACGTGGCCCGTATCGGCTTCGTGAACAAGATGGATCGCTCCGGTGCCGACTTCCTGATGGTATGTGCTCAGGTGAAGGAAATGCTCGGCAGTTACGCCGTGCCTTTGCAATTGCCGATCGGTGCCGAAGACAACTTCCGTGGGGTAGTCGACCTGATCAACTTCCGAGGCATCGAGTGGAATGAGGAGGACAAGGGCATGACCTTTATCGAGGTGCCGATTCCTGAGGACATGATCGAGGAAGCCAAAGAATGGCGCGAGAAACTGCTCGAAGCCGTGGCCGAATTCGACGATACCTTGATGGAGAAGTACTTCGAGGATCCCGCTTCCATCTCGGAAGACGAGATTCTGGCTGCTCTCCGCGCCGCGACGATCAGCATGAAGATCGTACCGATGGTATGTGGATCTTCTTTCAAGAACAAAGGTGTGCAGACGATGCTGGATTACGTGATGGCAATTCTGCCTTCACCCCTCGATCGCGGCACGATCACCGGTACCGATCCCCGCACCGAAGAGAAAATTACGCGTGAGCCTAACGGCGACGATCCTTTCTGCGCGCTTGGATTTAAAATTGCCACTGACCCCTACGTGGGCCGTCTGTGTTTCATCCGTTCCTACTCAGGTACGTTGGAATCGGGCTCTTACGTCCTGAACAACCGTTCGGGCAACAAGGAGCGGATCTCGCGTATTTTCCAAATGCACGCCAACAAGCAAAATCAAATCGACCGCCTCGAAGCCGGTGACATCGGCGCTGTGGTTGGTTTCAAAGATATTAAGACGGGCGACACGCTGTCCGACGAGAAGCACCCGATCGTGCTCGAGTCGATGGTATTCCCCGAGCCCGTTATCGGCTACGCCATCGAGCCCAAGAAAACGGCCGATCAGGACAAGTTCGGTAATGCCATTGCTAAGCTGATCGAAGAAGATCCTACCCTGCAAGTCAACACCGACGAGGAGACGGGACAGACGATCATCCGCGGCATGGGTGAGCTTCACCTCGAAATAATTATCGACCGGATGCGTCGTGAATTCAAGGTAGAAGTGAATCAGGGCGCACCTCAGGTTGCGTACAAAGAAGCACTCACCAAACCCTTCGATCATCGCGAGGTTTACAAGAAGCAAACGGGTGGTCGTGGTAAGTTTGCCGACATCGCTTTCGAAATCGGACCACGCGACGACGCGGAGGAAGGCAAAGAAATCGAGCAGGGTTTGCAGTTTGAAAATGGTATTGTGGGTGGTGTGATCCCCCGCGAATTCATCCCTTCGATCCAGAAGGGCTTCGCCGAAGCAATGAACAACGGTCCTTTGGCCGGCTATCCTTTGGATTCGATGAAAGTACGCCTGTACCACGGGTCCTTCCACGACGTCGATTCCGATTCGTTCTCTTTTGAGATGGCCGCGCGTTTGGGCTTCAAAGAGGCCGCGCGTCACGCCGGAGCCAAATTGCTTGAACCCATCATGGGCGTCGAAGTAGTTTCTCCCGAAGAATACACCGGACCCATCACGGGTGACCTCAACCGTCGCCGTGGTATCATGAAAGGCATGGATACGAAAGCCGGTTCGCAGGTTGTGAAAGCCGATGTCCCCTTGTCAGAGCTATTCGGATATGTTACCGATCTTCGTACCATCACTTCGGGTCGTGCTACGGCTAGCCTCACCTTCTCGCACTACGACATCATTCCTTCCGGCCTGGCCGACGGCGTGATCACGAAAGCGAAAGGCGGACCGGTGAATGCTTAGTTTTTAGATGGTTGGGTAGCTCTATTAGAGAATTCAGTTAATCGCATTATTTCAAACAGAAAAGGTCCGCTTCAAATCGAAGCGGACCTTTTCTGTTTTTTGATTGCTTAGCTTTATACTATTTAATGATCAAGTAGATAAACCTCTCGGTTAATCTACGGGACTTGTCTAAATACACGGCTTACTCTATTTTGATTTCCTGGTAGTACAACCCACTAATATATTCATTACCCTCGGGACTGTACCTGACCCCGAACCGAACCTGGTACTTACCCGCAGGCATTTCGGCAGGAATAGTGTATAGCAGATAGGGGAGGCTACCTGAACTAAAACCCGTCTGTGGTATACTAAACTCCGCTCCAGTATTGATGTTTTTGAAAAGCAGCCGACTTCCGTTGGTGCGGACACCCGGAATGAAATTGGAAGAATGAGCCTTATATAAAGCAAGCACGGGTTCGGAGCGTTTGAGTAATGTGGTTTGCTCATACAGAGTAAGGCCTGTGGGGTTGTTGAACTTCAGCGAGGGCTGCGTTAGCACCGTAAGTGCAGGTTGCTGTTGCTGCTTATGGATGGTCACCAAGTTGTACCGAGTTATTAGGTTAGTGTAAGTTTCGGCCTTACCGTTAATAAGTAGATTGGCCTTATAGGTACCTGTAGCCAATTCGAGCGGCAGATGCCCGGTCATTGTCAAATGGGTGACCGGAATAAGAGGAAACCTTTGCTTGGGAAAATAGTCGTTCTCCAGCTCTACCTCATACGTGTGACCTGGTACTAGGTTATATCCCTTGTAGCTGATGATGTTACCCTTGTCATTAAAAACCTCCGTGCTGTAAAACTCATGGGATCGAGGTACCCCATAAGTTAACTTCAGCTTGTCAGGTACTATCGCTCGTCTGTCGCGCCGTACTACTGTCATTTCGTATTCGCCAGCCTCAAATTCTCTTGGAATACTCAAAAAAGCCAAACCATTTTCATTAGAGACATAATGGCCTACACTTCTAGGGGAGTTAGTCAAATTTCCTGTTTTGATATTCCTGAACAAGACGTAATTCTCAACCAGGCTATCTAATTTCTCAACCGAGCCGCCTATGTTATTAAAATTTCTGCCAGAGGCAGAGGTGTATTCTGTTCCCCAGTTGAGTACAGGCAGAAATATGAACAGGTTCTTTCCTTCCAAAGTGAAGGAGTAGTCGTGGCCTACCGAAGGCACAACAATCGGTTTGAGAGGGTCAACTATCAAATGGACCTCCTCTATTGTATTACCCGTGGCAGAATTAACGATTAGAAACCAAACTTGTCCTCCTCTGTACATGATCGAGAAGCCGTCAGGGTCTAGCTTCTGCTTCCAGGGATTTCTTATCTCCAAACCATCTCGGTAATTTTATGGCTACCTTGATCGTGTCGTCGAAGGGGTAGTTTTCTGGCAATGTCAGCACTACGTAATTGTTAGAGCTGTTAGGGCTTATTTTGGTAAAGCGTATATTTTCATTTGGCACACCCTCAACTTTGAAACCCAAAATGCCTCGAGGCATTGCTGGTTCAGCGACCACGGGCGGGGCCGGATCGATGCGTTCCTGCCTTTTACAATTAGTTAAAAGGAGAAGCAGAAGAAAAAACGTGATAAGTCTCATAATAAAAAATAAGAACGGAAACAAGATTTTTCAATCTTGCTCCCGTTTATGCCCAGCACGGCACTACTCGTTAATGACGAATTTATTAGTGACGAACATTTCGCCAATCTTCAGAACACTAAAGTACATTCCAGCATTGAGATTTCTGCCTTTTAACGGATAGGTGTGTTTTCCGGCACTGTGTGGCCCTTCTGCGACCACAGATAACGACCTGCCTTGAAGATCGAGTATTTCAAGCTTGATATTCGCGGATTCCGTGAGATTAAAGTTTATGCTTGCGTCCCGGCCGGAAGGATTTGGATAAACATACATACTAATTACATTATCTCCTTCATCCAATATACTTGACGCGTTATCGGCCGCGATCCTTAATGCACCTCCAACGGTCCAAACCGGAGTTCTAACGGCTGGGGTCAAAGCTATATTTCCTGACGAATTCTTTACGTAGCACCGGAATGAACTGTTAGATGATTGGGAGACATAGATAATCTGATTAATGGAATAGCAGTTATTTATGTTGCCGTTGTTTTGTACCCAGCAATAAGAATTGGACGAAGGTGCGGTCAAAGTCACGCTTGAGCCGTTCTTGTAGACTGTCAGGTTTTGAGCAGTCACCGCAGGAACAGGTTCTAAGCTTTTGAGAGCAGTAAATGAGTTGCCTGAGTTATAACTACTATAATACTGATCGTTCACAGCAACAAGCCCACTAGCATTAAAGTGAGTGCCGTCGTCTTGGCGAAGCGAACTAGGTATCAGATCTGAATTCCACGCTCCGGTAGATGTGTTTGTCGGGTACGTTGCAACCTTTACATTGTATTGAGCAGTAGTCACATTTCCACTTACCGTATTGTTTAAGTATGAAGCTCTTGAGATGGCCCACTTAAGCCTTGGATCGAAATCGCTTCTAGTTTTGGCTATTAAGTCGGATAAATCTTGCCGGTAGTTGGGCTCAGTATTGTTTATATAATTATCAGACTCTCCTTGGTGCCAAATAACTCCGCGCGCCCCAAACATCCCACCAAAATAATTTAAAGAGGTTTTCAATCCTTTATATGGTTGACCTTGCGGACCCTCGCTGTTTGGCCAATCAGGTATTTGTGCGCAACAAGTTATCCCATATAACAAAGGAGGTTGGACAGTTGCAGTAGGATTATAAGCCGTTTGCTTCCAATTGTTAACCGATGTAGCAGTGGAACCCGCGTTAAAAAATAGAACTGGTGTCACTGATCCAGAGGTCAACCCATCGACAATCTGCTTGCCAAGGTAATGGAACCCCCACGCGCTTCGATTCGAATTGGGTGTAATCAGTCGGCCATTCTCAATTTTTTGAATATTGGGAAAAGCGAAGGTGTTTCTGCAGAACTGATCAGAGTTAATGGAGTTCACACAGTCATAATAGGTCGAACTGACCGCATCATTGGACACTCCTTCAACGCCTTGCGCGTTTGACTGCCCGGCAATGAACACCACCTCACCGACCCCCACAAGCACACTTCCGGTAAGACTAGGAGTCCCCCCGCCATATATGGGGTCAAAAGCCCCAACCTGTAATTGGTACCACCCAGTGCTGGCGGTAGTCGTGGTGTAAAATACGCCGCCATAAGGCGTTGAAGAGCCGATATTCGTCCAAGGAGGTATCGAACCCAGCGTTCCCGTTTTAGACACTGGAACCAGCCTATATTTCACTGTGAAATTGGTGGGCAATATGGCTGGGTTCGCTGGCTCGGTGATCTGGCCTGCTATCACGACGGTTGCGCTGCCATTGCCAACGTCATTCCTTTGCAGAACGGTTCTGTCCAGCGGCAGGGTGATGTACAGATACTGGGCTTGCGCTACGAGACAAGACAAAACGAGCAGCAGGGAGGTGAAAAGCGTTTTCATAGTGATGCATGTTTAGGTAGATGTACAATTAATCATAGTGTTTTTCAGTGTTTATTTTTTCAAAAAACCAGCCGTTGGCAAAACCTTGATCTCGGTCTTGTAATGTTTGTTGATGGCTTTGATGCATTCGTTGGCAATGATGGCTTGCCCAAATGCCGACGGATGAATTCCATCGCTGGAATAGAAATTCCCGTTTGGAAATGAGGCATCAGCTCTAATGCCATCATCCGTGGTGTACTCTCCTCGATGAATCCTTTTGTATAACTCATACAAGTCTAATACAGCGAAGTTATTTTCTTTAGCAGCGTACTTCACGTAGTAATCGTTGTACCAATTTACGCTCCTGAACTTCTGTGTTTCGTCCAGTTCGTCGTCAATTGCTAGTACTTCTGTCTCTTTCAGCACAATGTCCTTTTTCTGTTTAAACAGTTCAATGACTGCAGGGCTGGGGAGAAATATATCTTGGTTGTTGGCAGGTCGAATCTTCCCATTGTTTTTCTCCACGTCAACCTTCACTGTCGAAGACAGACTCTTGATCTTCGAAAGGTTGTACATATGAAAGTATGGAAAGTCGATAACGTCAGGAATAGTCACGATAACCCCTTTTCCGCCTTTGGCAGCGACTTCCCTCATATACAAGAACTCTACTTTTTTGCCCCGCTCTCCTTCCATGATCATGGGCAGTTGGGAAACGTAACCACCAATCATAGCCCCTTTCAGGTGTCCATCCATCCCGAGGTCGTAGATGATAAAGTCAGGGACAGCTTGGCGCTTTAAATAGCCTTGGTAGGTAAGACCCGAAGCATTGTAATCTTCATCAGGCATGATGCGCTTGAAATACCTAACAAAATCAGTAGATTCCTCATCTATCTTCGACACGGGTCTGTCGTAGTATTCCATTGTTTTCCAGGGGTACCTTACATTAAAATAGGGCATGGCTAAATTGTCGTAGTCTCCAATGGACTTGGTGAAAGTCTTGTTTTGAGATTTTGGGTCGAATGCTAAATTGTTGGCAACAACTTCGTACTGATACACGGGGCCACCACCATCGATCAACACTTTGTATCCCGACCCATTGGCTTCAGATGCAGAAAACAGAGGTTGACGGAAAGAAACCCCCATTTGTCGAGCTACCAGATTAGGGTAGGCGGTCAGTTGAGCCTCCCGATAAAGTCCACCCTCTCGGACTCCCGAAGCGATCGAACCACCGATGGCCATGAATTTGAATTCAGAGGGTTTTGTCGGATTTTTAAGTTGCGTTATGTCAGCAGTCGCAACGACTGGTATCCACCCAAGTACCTCCAAGTCGTTAATTGCTTGCTTCGTGGTCTCACGAACCGTACCCACTTTCCACAGGTATTCCCAATCGTAATCTCCAACACCTGAGGTCTGTAATTTGTCGTTCAGGGTGTCGCCAGCGCATTTGCCGTTGTTACCAGCCACCGTAGCAGCAACTTCTGTTGGGCTTGAAACACCAAATAGAGCAAGAGCCAGTAACATCACTTGTAGAGTTTTACATTCGCTTTTCATGATCGGTAAGTTTTAAAAGCTGGAGAATTCATTTGAAATTGCAGCGTCTGAATTGGTCTGACGCTTCCGATATGACAAAGGAAAATGGTCAAACCCGCCAAAACAATTACCAAATGGTAACTTTTTCCGTACAAATGGTAATTTTTGAGCTTAAAATGGTAACTTTTCAGCGCGAAAGTTAAAAAATCTGTTGATCTCAGTGCCTGCTTCCCAAAATGCGGCTGAGCGCTTGGGGGCTAATCCCCATGGACGAAGCCAGATGCTTTTCCTTCACCCGATGCATCCATTGGGGATACCGTTCCAACAGCCACTTGTACCTCACTTTATGGGTATGGTTTGGGAACACCCGCAAAATCTCTGTGACCCGGACGAGGTGAAGTTGGGAAATGCGATGCTCGAAGAGGAGTGTTTCGGGAAAAAGCTGGTGCAGTTCGCTAAGGTCGTCGCGGTTCAGCCAGACGATGGTCGCTTCTTCCAGCATCTCGACTGATTTGAAGGCCCGGCTACCGTCCGGCATATTGTAAACGGGCGGAATAAAATCGCCTTCCGCCACAAACCAGGCACTCACTTCCTTGCCGTTCGGGTCATTATAAAGCCCCCGCACCAGGCCCGAGTAAATGAAAAAGACGCCATCGAAGGCGTGGACTTTGTTTAGTGGCGAGGCGCGAAGCGACGGGCATTGAGAAGCTTACTCAGGTGCTGGCGGGCTTCCTGGCTTAGCGCCATTAAGGAAGTAGCCGCTTCGATAAAAGCTTCGATTGGGTCATGAGTGTGGTTCATTGCAAGAATTGAGTTGTGGATTCTAGCAGAAATAGAAAAAAAATAGATGTTACAAAGATGTTGCCGCTTTTATCTATTTTCCAGGGAGTTATCCAAGTGAGCGAAGTGTGAACCTTGTCTATTCTGATTTCCTTCGAGAAAAAACACCCGACTGTTGCTAAAACAAAAACAATACTGTAATTTTGCGACTCGATTTTTGGGAGGGTAGGCACTACAACTGCTAACACACCCGATTTTAGCCAGCTTACGTTTGGCGGTCGACTCATAAATTCACTGACAAAGCAAATGGTTCTTTTGTGGGTGGAAGTTCGTCGAGAACGGACATGATTTTGATGAACCAGCTATCCAACTAAAAGAATGAATCAGAAAATTCGCATCAAGCTGAAATCGTTCGACCACATGTTGGTCGATGCTTCGGCGGAGAAGATTGTCAAGGCGGTTAAAGCGACGGGGGCTGTAATCAGCGGACCGATTCCTTTGCCTACCAAGAAAGAAAAGTTTACCGTACTGCGCTCGCCGCACGTCAACAAGAAGTCACGGGAGCAATTCCAGCTTTGCACATACAAGCGCCTGGTGGACATTTTCTCTTCGAGTGCCAAGACGGTCGACGCCCTCATGAAGCTGGAATTGCCCAGCGGTGTCGACGTCGAAATCAAAGTATAAAAGGAGGTCTGGGTGAAAGGAAGAAGCCTTTCAAAAACCGGGAAACATACTGGTCGGGTGAAGGTCCGTAATTTTGGAAACCACATCTGAGTTCTTCTCGCTTGAAAGAGGTCTTTACAGGCTTCTGCGTAACGCACAGCGATGATTGAGGTCAGATGTCACACACATCTGACCTTTTTTGTTGGAAATCAGAAAAATATAAGAAGGTGGGTTAGCATATGTAAAAGCTTTTGCTAACTTTGCAGTCCGTTTCAAAAATAGGTTTTATCCTGCTATTTAAAAAAAGAAATAAATGTCTGGTTTAATAGGAAAAAAGATCGGAATGACCAGTTTGTACGATGCTGACGGGCAGGCTCTGGCATGTACAGTGATTCAAGCTGGTCCCTGCGTCGTTACGCAGGTACGCTCCGAGGAGAAAGACGGCTATAAAGCGCTGCAATTGGCTTATGGCGAGAAGAAAGAGAAGAACACTACTAAGCCGATGCTTGGCCACTTCAAAGCCGCGGGTACCACACCAAAGCAAAAGGTAGTCGAGTTCAAGTACTTCGCCAAAGCGCACGAGCTGGGCAAGTCCCTGACGGTAGACGAAATTTTTGCCGAAGGCGATTTTGTTGATGTGGTGGGCAAAGTAAAGGGTCGCGGTTTCCAGGGCGTTGTAAAGCGTCATGGATTTAGCGGAGTAGGAGGTACGACCCATGGTCAGCACAACCGCGCCCGTCACCCGGGTTCGATCGGTGCCTGTTCTTTTCCTTCGCGGGTTTTCAAAGGACTTCGCATGGGTGGTCGAATGGGCGGCAACCGCGTCACGATCCAAAACCTTCGGGTCTTGAAAGTTATGCCTGAGCAAAACCTGATCGTGGTTAGCGGTTCGGTTCCCGGCGCCAAAAATTCATTCGTAATCATTGAGAAATAGTACCGATGGAACTGTCAGTATTTAATATAAAAGGAGAAGAGACCGGGAGCAAAGTGACGCTATCGGAAGAAATCTTTGGCATCGAGCCCAACGAGCACGCGGTTTATCTTGATGTGAAGCAGTACCTGGCCAACCAACGTCAGGGAACGCACAAGACCAAGGAGCGCGGCGAGGTCAACTACACGACCAAGAAAATGAAGAAGCAGAAAGGTACGGGCGGTGCTCGTTCCGGTAGCCGCCGTAACCCCATATTGGTGGGTGGTGGTCGTATCTTCGGTCCACGTCCCCGCGACTATAGCTTCAAGCTCAATAAGAAAGTGAAAGTGTTGGCGCGTAAGTCAGCCCTGGCTGCTAAGGCTCAGGAAAATGCGGTTTCCGTATTGGAAGCCTTCACCTTCGATGCGCCTAAGACTAAATCATACCTTAATCTTTTGAGCGCGCTTTCGCTTTCGGGTAAGAAAACACTTTTGATCCTCGGAGAAGCTGACAAGAATGTGTACTTGTCGGGCCGTAATATTCCCAAGACTAAAATCATGTCGGCTAGTGATGTCAACACGTACGAATTGCTGCACGCCGACCGCCTGCTGATTTGTCAGCCAGCGTTGGAAGTATTGGATAACCTTTTGAACAAAAATTAAAATGAGCGTACTCAAGCGTCCGATCATCACCGAAAAGGTGACCGCCCAGGGAGCCCTGCGGAAATATGCTTTTGAAGTGGAGAAAACCGCCAACAAGATCGAGATCATGAAGGCCGTCGAGAAGATGTTCGGCGTGACGGTGGAGAAAGTCAACACGATGCGTTGCATCGGAAAGACCAAGACCCGCATTTCGTCCGGTAAGTTTATTTCCGGTAAAACCTCGACCTATAAAAAAGCGATCGTAACCGTAGCCGAAGGTGATTTCATCGATCTCTACGGAGAAGCCTAGGACACAGTTCACCGATTTATAATCATTGACGAAATACAGCAATGGCAGTTAAGAAATTATCCCCAACCACCCCAGGACAACGCACCCGGATAGCCCCTTCGTTTTCGGAGATCACGGCTTCCAAGCCCGAGCGTAGCCTTACTGAACCGCTCAAAAAGTCGGGAGGTCGCAACAGCCAGGGCCGCATGACGGTTCGCAACGTCGGCGGTGGGCACAAGCGTAAGTACCGTATTATCGACTTCAAGCGGAACCGTTTCGACGACGAAGCCGAAGTGATGACCATCGAATACGATCCCAACCGTTCGGCCCGCATCGCGCTGGTACAATATGGCGACGGTGAGAAGCGGTATATTTTGGCACCCAACGGCCTGACCGTCGGTAAAAAAGTGGTTTCAGGCGCTACGGCGGCTCCCGAAGTAGGTAATGCACTTCCTTTGAGTGCTATGCCAATCGGTACCATCGTTCACAACATTGAAATGACGCCTGGTAAAGGCGGCCAAATTGCCCGCTCGGCCGGAACATACGCTCAAATCGTAGCGCGTGAAGGAAAGTACGCCGTGTTGCGTTTGCCTTCGAGTGAGATGCGCATGATTCTATCTGCCTGCATTGCTACGGTCGGCACGATCGGTAACTCCACCCACATGAACGTGAATCTCGGTAAAGCCGGTCGGAGACGTTGGTTGGGTCGTCGTCCCCGCGTACGTGCGGTGGCTATGAACCCGGTCGATCACCCAATGGGTGGTGGTGAAGGTCGTGCTTCCGGTGGACAGCCCCGCTCGCGCAATGGTCAGTTCTCCAAAGGACTCAAGACCAGAAGCCGCAAGAAGCAATCATCAAAACTGATTATCAGCAGACGTAAAAAGTAAGATACCTACATGGCACGTTCATTAAAAAAAGGACCTTATATAGATTATCGCTTGGATAACAAGATTCAGGCGATGAACAACGCAGCCCGCAAGTCAGTCATCAAGACTTGGTCGCGTCGTTCGATGATTTCGCCTGATTTCATCGGCCATACTTTCGCCGTTCACAACGGAAATAAATTTATTCCGGTGTATGTGACCGAGAACATGGTGGGTCACAAGCTGGGGGAATTCTCACCGACGCGTAACTTCCGTGGCCACACAGCCAAGAAGGATAAAGGAAAACGATAAACTTTGTTGATTGCCCCACTGGCAACCCTAGTGACGGCTAAACCGAAAGAATATGGAAGCAAGAGCAATAAACAGAAACGTACCTACCTCTCCACGCAAAATGCGGATGGTAGCCGATATGATTCGTGGCCAAAAGGTCAGCAAAGCTTTGGCATTACTCAAATTTCAGCCTAACGCTGGCGCACCTATCCTGCGTAAAGTATTGCTGTCGGCCATCGCCAACTGGCAACAAGCCAACGAAGATGCCGAGATTGGTGACGCCGATCTGTACGTAAAGACGGTGTTCGTCGACGGCGGTCGGATGCTGAAGCGGTTGCGCCCCGCTCCTCAGGGACGCGCGCACCGAATTCGTAAGCGTTCCAACCATATCACATTGGTGGTCGATGAGACGATGGCAACTCCGATGTTTGTCCAGGCCGAAGAAGCAGATACTACTACCGAATCATAAAAGACTTTAAATAACATGGGACAAAAGGTAAACCCAATAGGTTTCAGACTAGGTATTGTCAGAGGCTGGGATTCAAGCTGGTACGGCGGAAAAGACTTTTCTGAGAAACTGGTGGAAGATGAGAAAATTCGCAAATACATCCAGGCGCGTATCCCCAAGGGTTCGATCTCCAAGGTAGTTATTGAGCGGACTTTGAAGCGAATCACCCTGACGATCCACACAGCCCGTCCGGGTATTGTGATCGGTAAAGGCGGTAGCGAAGTCGACCGAATCAAAGAAGAGTTGAAAAGCATTACCGGTAAGGATGTGCAGATCAATATCTACGAAATCAAACGCCCCGAGGTTGACGCCAAACTGGTAGGAGAGGCAATCGCTCAGCAATTGCAGGCGCGTATATCGTACCGCCGGGCTATGAAGCAAGCCATCTCATCGGCTATGCGGGTTGGTTCACAAGGGATCAAAATACGTTTGGCTGGTCGCCTTGGGGGTGCCGAGATCGCCCGTACCGAAGAATACAAAGAAGGACGCATTCCTCTTACACACCCTTCGCGCTGATATAGATTTCGCCATCTCAGAAGCTCAGACGGTCTACGGAAAGATCGGCATCAAAGTGTGGATTTTTAAAGGTGAGCTGTACGGCAAGCGTGACCTGACCCCAGCCGCTGCAACGGCCCAGGCTGATCGTAACGATCGGCAGGAGCGTGGCGGACGCGGTGAGCGCGGTGGTCGCCGTGGCGACAACGACCGTGGTGGAGATCGTCGCAAGCGCGGCGGTGGATCAGGCGGTGCCGGTGGTGGTCGCGGTGGCAACTCCGGTGGCGGACGCGGTGGCAATACGGGCGGCGGCGGCGGAAGAAGATAAATAATACAGAACGATATTTGACGCCTGGCGTCAATCAAAATAGATAAGCATCATGTTACAGCCTAAAAGAACCAGGTTTCGCAAGCAGCAAAAGCAGAAGGGAGGATCAAACGGAATTGCCTCGCGAGGTCATCAGATCGCCTTTGGGTCATTTGCCATCAAATCCCTGGAGCCAGGGTGGCTGACCGCCCGCCAAATCGAAGCCGCACGTATTTCTGTGACGCGTGCCATGAAGCGTGAAGGTCAGGTGTGGATACGGGTATTTCCTGATAAGCCTATCACTAAGAAACCTGCCGAAGTACGGATGGGTAAAGGTAAGGGTGCCCCTGAGTATTGGGTGGCCGTAGTGAAGCCCGGAACGATCATATTCGAAGCGGGCGGTGTCGATTTGGCTACGGCTAATGAAGCACTTCGTCTGGCAGCTCAGAAACTGCCCCTGAAGACTAAGTTTATCGTCCGTCGCGATTATCAGGCCTAAGGTGCAACGCGTTTTTCTGGATACTACAAATCGATACAGTAATGAATAATCAAGAAGTAAGGGCCTTGTCGGCCGATCAGCTTAAAGAGGAAATCGCCAACGAGCGTGAGCGCCTATTGCGCCTCCGGTTTGCACACGCGGTATCTCCCATCGAGAATCCGCTTCGCATTCGGGCGGCCCGCAAGCAAATAGCCCGGCTCCTGACCGAGCTTACGGTAAAAACTTCCCAACAGGCATAATTAGCGCGATCAAGAAATTATGGAAGAGTTAACAAGAAAACTAAGAAAAGAACGCGTGGGCCGCGTCG
The DNA here is from genome assembly GCA_963803495.1 of uncultured Cytophagales bacterium. Classification (GTDB taxonomy): domain Bacteria; phylum Bacteroidota; class Bacteroidia; order Cytophagales; family Spirosomataceae; genus Persicitalea. The sequence goes on along the minus strand of CAWDMP010000002.1, from coordinate 1,694,284 downwards.
TGAGCGACAAGATGGAGAAATCTTGCGTGATCTCGGTGGAACGCAAAGTGAAGCACCCGATGTACGGTAAGATTCTTAAGCGGTCGACCAAGCTGATGGTCCACGACGAAAATAACCAATGCGGAATTGGTGATACGGTGCGGGTAATGGAAACCCGACCTTTGAGCAAGAATAAGCGTTGGCGGTTAGTAGAAATCATCGAAAAAGCGAAGTAAGTAATGGTACAGCAAGAATCAAGACTCTCCGTAGCCGACAACAGTGGGGCCAAGGAAGTACTCGTCATCCGAGTTTTGGGTGGAACCGGCAAGCGCTACGCCTCGGTGGGCGATAAAATCGTCGTTACAGTAAAGCATGCTTTGTCTTCCAGCAACATGAAGAAAGGTACGATTTCGAAGGCCGTAGTTGTGCGCACCAAGAAAGAGATTCGTCGTAAGGACGGTACCTACATTCGCTTCGAGGACAACGCGGCGGTGCTACTGAGCGCTACCAACGAGCCACGGGGCACGCGCATCTTCGGTCCGGTAGCACGTGAATTACGCGAAAAACAATTCATGAAGATTGTTTCACTGGCTCCGGAAGTTCTTTAACTATCGAATGGCTCACCGCCCTTCATCGAACTGAAAAAGAATACCAACATCATGGATAACAAAAAGAAAAAGCCCGCCAAATTTCACATTCGTAAAGGCGATACAGTGAAGGTGATCTCGGGCAATGCCAAGGGCAAAACGGGCAAGGTACTCGAAATGCTCGTCGACAAGCAACGTGCCATCGTCGAAGAAGTGAACATGATTACCAAACACCTCAAGCCTAATGCCAACAACCCACAGGGTAGCATTGAAAAGCGTGAGGGCAGCATCCATATCAGCAATCTGATGTTGGTAGATCCTGCAACGGGCGAGACAACTCGTACAGGCCGCAAACTGAATGACAAGAACAAGCTTCAGCGTTTCTCGATCAAGACGGGCAAGCTCATCTAATTGAAAGTCATTTAGCTAGATTATACACTAACACCAAGGTGGGCCGGAAATCCACCATTATTGTTATACACATTATGGCAACGCCAAGACTAAAAGAGAAATACGATAACGAAGTTATCGGCCAACTGCGGGAGAAATTCCAGTATAAGTCGGTTATGCAAGTACCCAAGTTGCTCAAAATTGTCGTAAACAAAGGTATCGGTGCTGCAGTAGCAGATAAAAAGCTGGTTGATACCGGTGTGGAAGAGCTAGGATTGATCACTGGTCAAAAGGCGGTTCCCACTTTGTCTAAAAAAGACATATCTAACTTTAAGCTTCGGGTTGGTATGCCCATTGGCGCTAAGGTGACGCTACGGGGCGACCGGATGTATGAATTTTTGGATCGCTTGACCGCCATCGCCATGCCTCGGGTTCGTGATTTCAAGGGAATTAGCGATAAGGGTTTCGATGGACGTGGAAATTACACCTTTGGTGTAAAGGAGCAGATTATCTTCCCGGAAATTAGCATCGAAAAGGTGAACAAAATCACGGGTATGGACATTACATTCGTGACTTCAACCAACTCGGATGAAGAGGGCTACGAACTACTGAAAGCGTTGGGAATGCCCTTCGCTAGTGCCGCCGCCGCGAAAGTCAGTTAATAACACAAGATTTAAGACATTATACAATGGCAAAAGAATCAGTAAAAGCACGGGAGAAGAAGCGTCAGCGATTGGTAGAACGATACGCTGAGAAGCGCGCCAAGTTGAAAGCAGCTGGTGATTGGGTTGGACTGGACAAGCTTCCCCGTAACTCGTCACCCGTTCGTCTGCACAATCGTTGCAAACTCACAGGACGCCCGCGTGGCTACATGCGCAAGTTCGGAATTTCGCGCGTGGTTTTCCGCGATATGGCTTCGCAGGGAAAAATTCCCGGTGTTACCAAATCGAGCTGGTAAGCGTCTTTCAATTCTGATTTCAATTACTTAACTTTGCGCGCCCTTTTGGGGAGTGCTTAAACAAGGCAACAAAATGTTAACGGATCCCATAGCAGACTATCTGACTCAAATCAGAAACGCCATGAAGGCGAAGCACCGGGTTGTCGAGATACCTGCTTCTAATATAAAGAAAGAAATCACGAAGGTGCTTTTCGAAAAAGGGTATATTCAAAGCTATAAATTTGATGAAACCGGACCTCAGGGTTCGATCAAAATTGCTTTGAAATACAACCCGGTAACCAAGCAGCCCGCGATCGTAAAGATTCAGCGCGCCAGCAAGCCTGGCTTGCGTAAGTACGCGGGGGCCTTAGAGATTCCTCGCGTCCTCAGCGGATTGGGCGTAACGATCGTATCTACTTCTAAAGGCGTGATGACTGATAAGGAAGCACGGACGATGAATGTAGGTGGTGAAATTTTGTGTTACGTGTATTAATATTTAAGACCAGCACTCATGTCACGAATAGGAAAAAAAGTCATAGAAGTACCTTCCGGAATCACGATTTCGGTCAACGACGACAATGTGGTTTCGGTCAAAGGACCGAAGGGCACACTGACCCAGTCGGTGGATAAGGACTTCGATATCGAAATTGAAGGAGGCGAATTGAAAGTGGTTCGTCCTACCGAGCAAAAGCGTCACAAGGCGCTGCACGGGCTCTATCGTTCTCTGATCAACAATATGGTCATTGGTGTGACCACGGGCTACCGCCGCGAACTTGAAGTCGTTGGTGTAGGCTACAAAGCTACATCGAGCAACAACGTTCTTGATTTGAGCCTCGGTTATTCTCACAACATCTTTGTGCAGGTACCCACCGAAATCAGTGTGAGCACGGTGACGGAGAAAGGTCAAAACCCAAGGGTTATCCTGGAAGGCATCGACAAAGAGCTTATCGGTGAAGTGGCCGCCAAGATCAAATCGTTGCGGAAGGTGGAGCCCTACAAAGGCAAGGGTATTCGTTTCGTGGGTGAGCAAGTACGTCGCAAGGCTGGTAAGGCCGCCGCTAAAAAGTAATCCAGTGTTCTGGAAAGCAATCTCTTACAAGATTATACAGGATCATATTATGGGCAACATAAAGACGGCGAGAAGACAACGCCTTAAGTACAGCATCAGAAAAAAGGTTAACGGTACTCCAGCGCGTCCACGCCTGACGGTCTACCGTTCCAATACCAACTTATACGCTCAGGTAGTCGACGATGTAAAAGGCGTCATACTAGTGAGTGCTTCATCCGTTGAGCCAGGGGAGAAAAAATGGAACACGAATATTGAAGATGCTACGCAAGTAGGCAAGAAAATTGCGGAGAAAGCAAAAGAGGCCGGCATCGACACAGTTGTGTTTGATCGTAGCGGGTACCTGTACCACGGAAAAATAAAAGCATTGGCCGACGGCGCCCGCGAGGGTGGCCTTAAATTCTAAGGATAAACATTATGCAAAATATCAATCGGCCTTCCAAGGTCAACGAAGCAGACCTGAAAGAGCGCGTAGTGTCGATCAACCGCGTTGCCAAAGTAGTGAAAGGTGGTCGCCGGTTCAGTTTTTCAGCCATTGTAGTGGTTGGAGACGGTAAAGGTGTTGTTGGTTACGGATTGGGAAAAGCCAATGAGGTAACTGATGCGATCACCAAAGGCATTGACGACGCTAAAAAGAACCTTTTTGAGGTACCTTTGTTGAAAAGCACTGTGCCCCACGCCATGGAAGGTAAATACAGCGGAGGTTTCGTACTTATTAAGCCTGCTGCTCCCGGAACGGGCGTAATCGCCGGTGGTGCTATGCGCGCTGTGTTAGAAGCTGCGGGTGTCCATGATGTATTGGCTAAGTCGAAAGGTTCGTCCAACCCACACAACGTGGTGAAGGCAACGATCGACGCGCTGATGAAGATGCGGGCGCCACACCAGGTAGCTATGCAACGCGGCATCAAGCTTGAAAAAGTTTTCAACGGATAATTGCCAAGATCAGGCATCTTTATCAATACTGAGTACCATCATGTCAAAAGTAAGAATCACCCAAATTCGCAGCATCATTGGTCGTCCTGAGCGCCAGAAGCGTACGATCATCGCGTTGGGTCTCAACAAGATCAATCGGTCGGTTGAGAAAGAAAACTCTGACTCCATTGCCGGTATGATCCGCAGCGTGAGTCATCTAGTCAAAGTTGAAGAAATTTAAAATATAAAGTGTCATGGATCTAAGTTCACTAAAACCGGCGGAAGGTTCGGTTCGCAATATTAAGCGCGTGGGTCGCGGCACGGGTTCTGGCCGTGGGGGTACTTCCACCCGTGGACATAAAGGTGCACAGTCGCGGTCGGGTTATAGCCGCAAACGGGGCTTTGAAGGTGGTCAAATGCCTTTGCAGCGTCGTCTGCCTAAGTTTGGCTTTAAGAATTTTAATCGTGTGGAGTACAAGGCACTTAGCTTGGGTGCTATTCAGACCCTGATTGAAACATCGGGTGCCACTGTTGTCGACATTGAGGCATTGGTTACCGGTCGCTTGATTAAAAGCAAAGAGCGTATCAAGGTACTCAGCGATGGCGAACTCACGTCGGCTGTCGAGATTCACGCGCATGGTTTTTCGAAGAGCGCCGTTGAGGCAATTGAAAAGGCTGGTGGTAAAGCCATCGTATTGTAAGGCATTTCATGCATTTACGCTTGAACGAACCCTCCTTTTGATACTACTTTTGTTATGAAGCGATTTATCGACACAATCAAAAATATTTTTGCAATTGAGGAGTTGAGAACCCGAATTCTCAACACTCTTTTGTTCATTACGGTATTTCGCTTGGGTTCATTTGTAGTGCTTCCCGGCGTGGAACCGGACTTGATGAATGTCTCCACGGGAGGCCTGCTGGGTTTACTAGATACCTTTCTGGGAGGAGCATTCAGCAAAGCATCCATTTTTGCGTTGGGTATCATGCCCTACATTTCTGCCTCGATTGCCATTCAGCTCTTAACGATGGCAATGCCTTACTTTCAGAAGATGCAGAAAGAAGGTGAGTCTGGCCGCAAGAAGCTTAACCAAATCACCCGCATACTTACCATTGTAGTGACGCTCTTCCAAGGGCTGACCTACCTGACTACTACGGTTCCTGACGAGGCTTTGTTAGTAGATAGGGGAATTTTCACTATATCGTCGATATTCATTTTGATCTCCGGTACCATGTTTTGTATGTGGCTCGGAGAACGTATCACGGACAAGGGCGTAGGTAACGGTATCTCGATGTTGATCATGATTGGCATCGTCTCTCGTTTCCCGGGGGCTATCTATCAGGAATTTGCCTCACGGGGTAGTGCTCAGATCCTGATCTTCGTTTTGGAACTCGTTGCGCTCTACTTTGTTATCATGGCTGCCGTGATGCTCACGCAGGCCATTCGCCGGGTACCTATCCAATATGCCAAACAGGTAGTGGGCAACCGTGCCGCAGTTGGCGTAGGGCAGCGTCAGTACCTGCCGTTGAAGGTAAATGCAGCTGGCGTTATGCCGATTATCTTTGCTCAGGCATTGATGTTTCTGCCAGCGGCCATTGCGGGTTTGTTCGCTGAGAACAGTGACTTTGCCAGCAACATCGCCACGGCTTTTGCTACGTACACTACCTGGCAGTACAACGTGCTGTTTGCATTGCTCATCATCGTATTTACTTTTTTCTATACGGCTATCTCGGTGAACCCACAGCAGATCGCCGACGATATGAAGCGAGGCGGTGGATTTGTGCCGGGGGTAAAGCCTGGTCAACAAACCTCCGAGTACATTAGCACTATTTTGGACCGGATTACGTTCCCCGGTTCGATCATGCTGGCATTGGTCGCGATTTTGCCCGCTTTTGCCAGTATGTTGGGTATGGCGAGTTCGTTCGCCCAGTTTTTTGGGGGTACTTCGCTGCTTATTATGGTCGGTGTGGTACTCGACACATTGCAACAAGTGGAAAGTTATTTGCTCATGCGCCGCTACGAAGGTTTGATGAAGTCAGGCCGAATCAAGGGACGGGCCGAAAGCTTAGCAGTTTAAAATTATGATCTACCTGAAAACCGATCAGGAGATCGAATTGATAAAAGTCAGTGCTCAGGTGCTGGGCAAGTGTCATGCCGAAGTAGCCAAATGGGTGAAACCTGGTGTGACGACGAAGCAACTCAACGCCATTGCCGAGGAGTACATAAGTGATTACCACGGCACGCCATCCTTCAAAGGATTCAATGGTTTTCCGGCAGCACTTTGCATATCAGTCAATGAGGTAGTCGTGCACGGCTTTCCCAGTGGTTACGAATTGCGCAGCGGCGATATTATTTCCATCGATTGCGGCGTAAAATTGAACGGGTACCACAGCGACAGCGCTTATACCTATCCCGTAGGCGAAGTGTCGAACGAAGTACTCTTGCTTTTGGAGCGCACCAAGAAATCGCTCTATCTAGGGGTTGAAAAAGCCCGGGATGGCATGAGAATGGGCGATGTCGGTTATGCTATCCAGAACTATGTCGAACAATTCGGCTACTCGGTAGTGAGAGAATTGGTAGGGCATGGGGTAGGCAAAAGTCTGCACGAGAGCCCTGAGGTACCCAATTACGGTAAACGTGGTAAGGGCATCAAGTTGAAGGAAGGCATGGTACTGGCCATTGAGCCCATGATTAATTTGGGTAAGAAGGCAGTGGTACAAGAAAAGGATGGCTGGACCATCCGTACGACGGACCGTCAGCCATCGGCTCACTTCGAGCATACGGTGGCGGTTCGCAAGGGGAAAGTGGAAATCCTGACTACCTTCGATTATATAGAAGAAGTTACGGCTGACACCAGTTTGATGGTAGTCGCCTCATAAACTAAAGATTTTTAAAATACAGAATGGCAAAACAAGCATCGATTGAGCAGGACGGCGTGATATTGGAAGCATTATCCAACGCAATGTTCAAAGTTCAATTGGAAAATAAACATGAAGTGGTAGCGCATATCTCGGGTAAAATGAGAATGCACTATATTAAGATCTTACCCGGCGACCGGGTCAAACTGGAGATGTCTCCCTATGACCTGACTAAGGCGCGGATCGTATACCGTTACAAATAAGTATCTGCGAACATCGCCCATTCGGCGATTGAATATCTAAATAAAATGAAAGTCAAAGCATCGGTTAAAAAACGCAGCGAGGACTGCAAGGTGATCCGCCGCAAGGGCAAGATCTACGTAATCAACAAAAAGAATCCTCGGTACAAACAAAGACAAGGTTAATCATTATGGCACGCATTGCAGGAGTAGACATACCAGATCGCAAGAGAGGTGATATTTCCCTCACCTACATTTTCGGTATCGGCCGCAGCGCCGCCCAGACGATCCTCACCAAAGCCGGAGTTCCCTTCGAAAAGAAGACTCAGGAGTGGTCGGACGATGAGTCGGGTGCGATTCGTACGATCATTCAGAACGAATTTAAGGTCGAAGGTGCCCTCAAGTCTGAGGTTCAGCTGAGCATCAAACGTCTTATGGACATTGCCTGCTACCGCGGGCTCCGTCACCGTAAAGGACTTCCGTTGCGCGGACAGCGTACCAAGAACAATTCGCGGACGCGGAAAGGTAAGCGGAAGACAGTGGCTAACAAGAAGAAAGTTACGAAATAACCAATAGGCGGTTATACGCTGATAACGAATAGCACAATGGCACAAAACAAAAGAAAAGACAAAGCGAAAAAGCGGGTTGTCGTCGTGGAGTCGGTGGGTCAGGTACACATCAAGGCTACGTTCAACAACATCATGATCTCGATCACGAACAACAGCGGACAGGTGATTTCCTGGGCATCGGCGGGCAAAATGGGCTTCCGGGGTTCGAAAAAGAATACACCTTATGCAGCCCAAACGGCGGCTCAAAATTGTGCGCAGGTCGCTTATGACCTGGGAATGCGCAAGGCCGAGGTATTTGTGAAAGGACCGGGTTCCGGTCGTGAGTCGGCCATTCGCACGATTCAGAACACGGGTATCGAGGTGAACACGATCCGCGACATCACGCCGCTGCCACACAATGGCTGTCGCCCGCCCAAGCGCCGCAGAGTTTAATCAAATTCAATTCTCAGCTGCTTGTCCTATTGATAATTTAGGAACTGGGGTTATGCAATCGGCAGCAGCAGTACTTTAAATCCAATTCATGGCACGTTATACAGGTCCCAAGGCAAAAATATCGAGGCGTTACGGCGAGCCCATCATGGGTCCGAGCAAAGCCCTCACCAAGAAGAACTACCCACCTGGTCAGCATGGCCGTGGTCGTCGCTCAAAGAAATCGGAATATGCACTCCAACTGATGGAGAAGCAAAAAGTGAAGTACACCTATGGTGTGTTGGAGCGTCAATTCAGAAACACTTTCCATACCGCTTCGGTAAAGGATGGAATCACGGGTGTCAATTTGCTTCAACTTTGTGAGGCGCGTCTCGACAATACCGTGTACCGCATGGGCATTGCGCCTACCCGCCGTTCGGCCCGCCAATTGGTCGGTCACAAGCACATTATGGTCGATGGTGAAGTAGTCAACATCGCGTCTTATTCGCTGCGTCCGGGCCAAACGGTATCGGTCCGTGAGAAATCCAAATCACTGGAAGCCATCACGGATAGCCTCTCGGGTCATTCGGCCAAGCGCTTCAACTGGCTGGAGTGGGATGGTTCGCAAATGACGGGCAAGTTCATATCCTACCCTGAGCGGGACCAAATCCCCGAGAACGTCAACGAGCAACTCATCGTCGAGCTTTATTCGAAGTAATCGGAGCTTCTCGTCTGCATATACAGCCCCGGCTTGTCCGGGGCATCCTTGTGTTCGACGCACGAGGGAACGTTTGCGATCGCAAATGTAACGGCGGCCTGATCAACCGTCATTTACTACACAAAAAGGAGACAAAAATATGTCAATATTAGCATTCCAAATGCCCGATAAAGTCGTGATGGAAAAGTCAGACGACTTTCACGGGCAATTTGAGTTTAAGCCTTTGGAGAAAGGCTACGGCGTGACGATCGGAAACGCGTTGCGACGGATTTTGCTTTCTTCGCTTGAAGGATACGCCATTACGAGTGTAAAGTTTCCCGGTGTTCTGCACGAATTTTCGACTATCGAAGGCGTCGTGGAGGATGTGACCGAAATAATTTTGAACCTGAAAACGATTCGCCTGAAAAAGGTGGTCGATCTGGTGGAAAACCGCATCGAAGTCAATCTTAAAAATGTATCGGTAGTAACGGCAGGTGATTTGAGCAAATTCACCAGCTCTTTTCAAGTGCTCAATCCCGAGCAGGTCATCTGCCATCTCGATGATAAGAAAGATTTCGAGATGGAGATCATGATCGACAAGGGAAGGGGTTACGTACCCGCCGATGAGCCGCGTGCCAACGAATTGCCGTTTGGTCACGTAGCAATGGATTCGGTTTATACTCCTGTCAAAAACGTCAAGTTCAGCGTGGAAAACACGCGTGTCGAACAGAAGACCGACTACGAGCGTCTCTTGCTGGACATTCAAACGGACGGCTCTATCCATCCCGAGGATGCGCTGAAAGGTGCGGCTAATATCTTGATTCAACACTTCATGTTGTTCTCCGATCAAACGATGACGTTTGAAAAGCAGAAAGCCGAAGAAGACAATCAGGTGGATGAGGAAATGCTGCGCATGCGTAAATTGTTGAAGACCAACCTGTCGGAACTCGATCTTTCGGTACGGGCCTTCAACTGTCTGAAGTCCGCTGATCTGAAAACATTGGGCGATCTGGTTCGTCTGGAGATTTCGGACATGATGAAGTTCCGCAACTTCGGCAAGAAGTCGCTTACCGAGTTGGAGCAAATGGTAGCTGAGAAGCAACTCACGTTTGGTATGGACGTAGCAAAGTACCGTCTCGACGAGGAGTAGGATCAATTAGGAATTAAATAAGTATGTATTCTGTAGCGCGTTGAAACCGCCGCTCGAAGCAACTAAACAAGTAGAACAATGAGACACGGAAAGAAACACAATCACCTCGGAAGGAAAACGGCGCATCGCCACTCCATGCTATCCAACATGGCCGCTTCCTTGATCCTCAACAAACGGATCGAAACGACGCTGGCCAAAGCTAAGGAACTCCGCATGTATGTGGAGCCATTGATTACAAAAGCCAAGAACGATTCTACGCACAGTCGCCGTATTGTCTTCTCCTACCTTCGCGACAAAGAGCCGGTTAAAGAGCTCTTCAATGTGGTGGCTGATAAAGTAGCCGACCGTCCGGGTGGATACACCCGCATCGTCAAGCTGGGTACCCGTTTGGGTGATGCTGCCGAGATTTGTATGATGGAACTGGTCGATTTTAACGAGACTTTCCTGTTAAGCGAAGCCGACAAGCCAACCAAGACCCGCCGTAGCCGTCGGGGTGGTGGTAAAAAATCAACTGGCGATCCGACAGAAGTAACGCCTGACAATGAAACGGCGGCTGCCAAAGCCGGGGTAGCCGATCAGGTCGATGTTGTAGCTGATGTAGTGGAAGAGAAAGCTACCGAAGAGCCGGTGCTGGTAACGCCGACACCTACCTCAGTAGAAGCCGAAGTACCCGCAACGGTTGAAGTCGAAGAGCCTGTTGCCGAAGCCGAAGCGCCTGTCATCACCGAAGCTGACGACCTCACCAAAGTGGAAGGCATCGGCCCGAAAATTGCCGAGGTACTTGCCGAAGCTGGCATCGACACCTTTGCCAAAGTAGCCGACTCGACGCCCGAAGCGATGCGTGAAATCCTCGATAACGCGGGTTCACAATTTGCCTCACACGATCCGGGTACCTGGCCCCAGCAAGCGCGCTTGGCAGCCGACGACCACTGGGACAGGCTTAAGACGTTGCAGGATGAACTGAACGGCGGACGCGAATAACGGAAAGTTCAGAAATGATTGCAATTTGTTAAAAAAAGGGTCGAACGTTTTCGTTTGACCCTCTTTTTTGGCATAAACCATTACTTTTGCACCCGCTGTACAAATTGAAACGATCAAATTTATGACACAAACACAAGAAGCCCTACTACTACTGGAAGATGGAACGGCCTATCGCGGCCTGGCCCTCGGAAAACGCGGAACCACGGGTGGCGAGATCTGTTTCAACACCGGAATGACTGGCTACCAGGAGGTTTATACCGATCCTTCCTATTACGGGCAGATCGTAGTCAATACGACCTCGCACATTGGCAATTATGGGGTGCAGTTGGGTGAGGAAGAGGAGTCAGCGAGTGTGAAAATAAAGGGGATGGTCTGTAACACCTTCTCCAACATATACTCCCGTCATCAGGCAGACTTCTCTTTGCAGGAGTACTTCGAGCGGGCAAACATCGTCGGCATCAGCAATGTGGACACGCGTCATCTGGTACGTCATGTGCGCGAGAAGGGCGTAATGAATGCCATTATCTCCTCTGAGATTCTAGACGAAAAGGCACTCATGGAAGAATTGAAAAAGGTACCTTCCATGGCGGGTTTGGAGCTTTCTTCCGAAGTAAGTACCACCGAGCCCTACTTCATGGGAGAAGAAGAAGGGAGCCGCTGGCGCGTGGCGGTCATGGATTACGGCATCAAGAAAAGCATTCTGAAAAACCTGACGGAACGCGGTTGCTACTGTAAGGTATTCCCGGCGCACACCTCGTTCGAAGAGGTGATGAAGTGGGAGCCCGATGGTTTCTTCATTTCTAACGGTCCTGGTGATCCGGCGGCTATGATGTACGCCGTCGATACGGTGAAGGAAATGATCGAGTCGAACAAGCCGATTTTTGGTATCTGCCTGGGTCATCAGCTACTGGCCGAAGCAAGTGGGATCTCTACCTACAAGATGCACCACGGCCACCGGGGACTGAACCATCCGGTTAAAAATCTTATCACGGGCTTGTGCGAAATCACGTCGCAAAACCACGGCTTCTCGGTCAACGCCGAAGAAACCTCAGACCATCCCAACGTAGAGGTGACGCACATCAACCTCAATGACCAAACCGTCGCGGGCATCCGCCGCACCGATCGTCCGGCTTTCTCGGTGCAGTACCACCCGGAAGCCGCACCCGGCCCACATGACTCACGGTACTTGTTCGATGAGTTTGTGGGGATGCTGGGGGAGAAAAACTAGGTCATCTTGCTTTACAAATTTCACGCTTAGATGGAATTTATAAAGCAGGTAAATATTTTATCGTACTTTTGTAGAGTAAAATCAACAAATATTAACGAGAATGGTCATTGAAATTGTAGATCGCTACGAAGTTCTTTTAAACGAGATAGGGCAACTCATTGAAATATCGGGTTATAGGAATGACTATATCGCCCGAAAAATAGGTATGACTCCGGTTAATTTTTCGGCAAAAAAAAATCGTAGATCATTTAACCTGAACGAAATAAGACAAATCGTTGAAGTTATCGATAACGAAGATGTTGCGGATTACCTAATGGTTAAAGAAATGGACGGAAGGCAAAACGACGAGACTATCACCCACGATGAGTTTTACCGGGAGATGGGATGGAAATAATCTATCGGAAAAAATTTATTAAAGAATCGCAACGGCTGCCGTCCAAAGTCCAGAAGCAGTTAAAATCTGTTCTGGACAAACTAAAACAAGCGGATTCTCTAGAATCATCCGGTGTTGATTACAAATATATGTCCGGGCAGAAGGAAGGGCAAAACTACTACCGAATCAGGGTTGGGGGATGGCGCATCGGGGTGGAATATCTCAACCCCCAATTGATTGCCGTTGCAATCGGCCCCAGGGGTGATGTGTACAAACGGTTCCCTCCAAAGTAGGAGGCGGGAGGGGAGCTTCACGAATCTCTTTACATCCAATCAGTAGAAAATAGAGTAAGATATGTAAGGAGTGTTTCATACAGTCTATGCTTTACCTATTGCAGGAAGTATTAAGTCAAATACGGTCCCCGCTATTCCCGGATTTATCTTTCACTCCCAAGAACGACAGCAAAAATCCCGTCAAAAATATAGCGGACGTACCAAACACAATGGTGAGGTAGGTATGAAATTGATTACCGAGGGCTTCGGGTCCTAAAAATAAATTGGAAAGGCTGAGCCATAAGATTACAATGAGCCCGACGATCACCCCGCCTACCGCCCCAATTACGTTCCGACCCTTCGAGACGATAGCTAAAAGGAAAAGGCCTAGCATGCCGCCGCTGAAGATTGAAGCCAGCTTCCACCAGGCGTCCAGGGCGCTTTTGACGTTTATCATCGCGATGGCGATTACAATTCCGATGACGCTGATCACAGCAGAGGAAATGTACAGCACCTTCATACCTTCTTTGTCGGAAGCGGTTTTCTTGAAGTACTTATCGTAATAATCCGTGAGTAGTACCGTGGCCGCGCTGTTGAAACTCGTGGATATGGTACTCATGCCCGCGGCGAAAATCGAGGCGATCAGAAGCCCCGTCAGGCCGGGAGGGAGCACATCGACGATGAAGTAGGGGAATACCCGATCGCTCTTGCCGACATCTTGCAACTCGGCGGGGAGCGTAGCTACGGAATGGTAGTAAGCGAAGAGCGCGGTGCCGATAAATAGGAAGAGGGCCGAAACCGGTACGTACAACAAACCGCCCCACAGCGCCGACCGCTTTGCCTCCCGCTCGGTTTTGGACGCCATGTAGCGCTGCACGTAGTTTTGGTCGATGCCGTAGTTTTGCAGATTAATGAAGATGCCGTAGACCAGCACCACCCAAAAGGTAGGTTGGGAAAGATTCAAATCGAAACTCCCCAGCCCGAACTTGTCGTTTTGAATGGCAATTTCAAAAATCTGTCCGGGCCCTTCGGGCATGGCCCACAAGATGTACCCCAGGCAGGCCAGGGCACCAGCGATCAGGATGAGGCCCTGAATGGCATCCGTCCAGAGTACCGCCGAAATGCCACCCAGCATCGAGTAGATCGCCACGACCACGCCCGTGAATACGATGATGAGCGAGATGTCCCAGCCCGTGATTGCGTTCAGCGTAAGCGCGAGCAGGTACAGGATCGTACCGATCCGCATGAGTTGGGTCAGCAGGTAGCACAAGGAAACGTAGATTCTGGCCCAGGGGCCAAACTTTTGCTCCATGAAGGTATAGGCCGAAGGGCTGTTTACTTTTCGGTACAACGGCACGAAGTAGACCGCCGCAATCACCGAGGCAATCGGGAGTGACAAACTGAAAACGAAGGCGTTCCAGTTCGACTGAAAGGCGTTTCCGGGCAAAGCCAGGTAACTGATGCTACTCACGAACGTAGCAAAAATAGACATCGTCACGACCCAGCCGGGTACGTCGTTGTTGCCGACGGTATAGGAAGAAGTGGTACGGTCTTTCTTGAAAAATGACCCGCCAAACAGCGCAATACCCGCAATGTATACGAAGAAAACAACGAGGTCGATGGTATTCATGGAGGGCTAATTCTTTTCGCGAGAATAGTCTGGGCAGAAATCTAATTTCAATTCACAAGTACCTGAAAAATCTGGATGTACCTGCCGCCAGCACCGTCGATGTACCGATTGTACACCAGCCGGTCGCCGGTATTCGACCAAATGACGCCATTGATCGGCTTGCTGTCGTCGGTCGATCGAGGCGTAATACGTCGTGGCTTTCCGGTATATAAATCGGTAACGAAGATAGAATTATCCGCCGCGTAGGCCACAGAATTCCCGTCGGGGCTAAAATTGAATGGTGTCTGGATGGAGAAAGGCTGGTGCGTCAGTTGACGAATGGTACCGCCATTGGGCGAGATGCCGAACAGCTGAGTATGGCCGGCAGCGTCGGTGGCTAAAAAACCAATCAAGGTACCATCGGGTGTGCTGCGGAGCCAATGCCGGGGGCCTTCGATGCCCTTTTCCGTAAAGGTGATCCGGCGCTGGGTCACGCCTGCCGGCGGGCTGGGCCGTGTCTTTGGGGTACCCGCCAGTGACTGGCCGGGGAGCGGTTTGGTCAAATGCTCGGGTAAGTCCAGCACGAACACCTCCGTCACCGTTTGTCCAGTCGCGTCACGTACATTGCCCTGGAAAGCCAGCGCGTATCGCGCCTCGCTGCCATCTGGTTTACGGTACCCTCGCCGACCAATCCAGGTTTCGTCGAAGGCTCGGTCGACCTCGTCGCTGCCAGGTCGTGGCGCTTCGGTTACCCGCGCTACGACTACGGCGAAACCTTCCCCGCTGTACTCGTCGGCATCATTTCCGCTCGCCACTTTCACACCTTTCTCTGGCATCAGTACCCCTACCGTGCGCAGATCTGAGACCGCTGGATCACGCGCAGACAGCTTTTCAAGTACTCCATCGTTGTAGGTAAAGCTAATACGTTTGCCGTCGCCGCTCCACTGATGGGCGTGGGTACCTCCCCGCAACGCACCCGGTGTGAAGGGGGGAGTCACGTCTCGTCCGTCCAGAAAGTGAGGTCTTTGGGGTTGGTCGATGTCGATGGCCACACCCGTGCGGCGCGTCATTGCGTAGGGTCGTTCGGCGTTGGCGTTACGCAAGCCGTGCAGGAAAAGTACGCGGTTGCGGGTAGGCGAGAAAGTCGCCGCGCCCACACCGGGCCCGTATTCGGTTTGGTTTTGGGTTTGGTAGAGCAGCCGATCCTCGCCCGTCTGCGTATTCAAGATCCTGATGCAACAGTTTCTCCCCAATTCCATCTCGAAATTGCGCGTATCGTACACCACCCATTGATCGTTCGGGGAGAAAACCTGCGTATTATTCAGCGTATGTCCCCAGGCATCGTGGGTGAGTTGGGTTTCGGCGGGCATAGGCGCTGGTACTCCGGCGGAAAGGATGATTTGAAAAAACAAGAGGTGCAGGAAGCTCACATGCAGTCGGGTTTCAATCGTGTATTTTCATGTTGGTCGGTTCAACCAATAAATTTATTTCAAGACGGCAAATCCTTCGATCCCTGCCATGAGCGGCCGCCACGTTTTGGGCGTACGGTACTTCCTGAATTTTTTCAATCGGTGGAAGGTCAGCAGGTTCGCGTCGTGCGCCCGGTGCGCGCCGCCCAGGCCGTCGGCGTAGGCCGTGCGCGAGGCGATGACGATGTCATTGCCGTCAAACTGCCAGTCGAGGTACTGGAAGGCGTGCTTCTCCACATCCGGGTGGTAGAGCACGAGGCCGCGGATGGTCCAATCCGTCAAGTTGGGCGACGAAAGCAGTACCTGCGAGTTGCGGGCGCCACGGTGCTTTTCCTGATTTTCGGGCAGCGCGTAGTTAGTGAAAGTGTAGTACAGTTTCGTC
This sequence comes from uncultured Cytophagales bacterium, assembly GCA_963803495.1. Taxonomy (GTDB): domain Bacteria; phylum Bacteroidota; class Bacteroidia; order Cytophagales; family Spirosomataceae; genus Persicitalea. Next base: position 1,678,180 of record CAWDMP010000002.1, on the reverse strand, counting down.
TCGGGATCGAAACGAATATTGAATTTTTTGGCTGCACCGGGTAGCTCGATAAACTTGACCGAGGTCGAATCGGCCGTTTTTCCGTCGTCGCCCACGCGGTACATGGCGGCCCGGTCGTCGCCGGGATTGACCCGCAGGATGTTCCAGAGTTGACCTTCGGGGTCTATCACTACGTTGCCTTCCAGCCAGGTACTACCCGGTTTCCATTGGGCGCGGTCGTAGGTCAGGCGCGGCGTAAACGACCAGCTTTTGGGGTCGAGCAGGTCGGCACCTACCGGGGCGGAAGCCACGAAGCTTTGAAAATTGCCCCAGCTCGTGGCGGGTACATTGCGCTCCATGCCCTTCCAAAGACGTCCTTTGAAGACCTGCACCGGTACCGAGGCGCAATGGAAGCCGTCTTCTTCCAGCAGGATTCCGCGCTCGGTGGGCGTCCAGGTATGGCCGCCGTCATCGGAGCGCCGCACCGACATCCGCCCGTATTCCCGGGTGGCCCCGAACAGGTAAAGTGCACCATTGTCGATAAACAGCGTGGGCCAGAACAGGCTATCAAGCTCGGCGACCTTCTGCCAGCTTTTTCCCCGATCACCCGACTCGAACACGTGCGTGTGCTCGGGCAGCGGCCCTCCGCCAAACACATCGTGCGAAGCGATATACTTGCCATCGGGCAGAATGACAATACTGGGCGAACCCACGTAATCGCGATTCGCCCCCGGCAGGTGGTCGATGACGACGCCGGGTACTTCACTGAAATCTTGACCCAAAGCGCTACCCAAAACCAACAAAGTAAGGCAGGCCAGCGAAGCTATCTTTTTTGTAAAGCTTTGATAGGTAGCGTTTTCGTGCTTAATCATCAGTTGATTTTTTATTTCTTATAAAACTTGGTCGATGCTTAGGCAAGAACAGGCGCTACGTGCAACGTTTCCATGAGCTTATCAGCGGAGGCTAACAACGCGTCTGTCTCCGCCATAACCGCTGGCGTGAGCGCATCGACTTTCCGGCGGGTGAAAAGCGAGATGGGTAAACCGCGCTTTTGCAAGGTGTATTTGGCAATAATTGGGTAAGCCGTATGGGCCAAATCCATGCAATCATCGAAGAATTGCTGCACCCTGGTGACTTCGCTTTCCCTGTTGGCATTGTCGTAGTTTTGGCACAGCCAGACGACGAGTTCCGGGAACAGATTTCCCTGAATGCAGGACAAACCCGCCGCGCCGGCCCGTAGCGACGAAACGGCATTAACCATATAAGCGTCGTAAAGACCGAATTCGTGGCCTTCGGCTACTTCAAGGCGCTTGGCTACCTCTCCGGTGTCCAGGCAGGTATCTTTCAGGTACACGATGCGGCCCGTGCGCATCATGCTGGCCAGCATTCGATAGTTGATGAGACGCTTATAGGGGACGGGGCACTCGTACAATCCCAACGGAATAGCCTCCGTCAGGTCCATGAGATGCAAAAGCCGCTCCATAAAATACGTATTGCTCTGGCCAAGTGGTGCCAGTTGGCTCGTGATGACAATGACCGCTTGCACACCCGTATCATAGATTCGCTTGACAAAATCGGCTTGTGCTTCCAGCGGCCCGCCAAAGGTACCCGTCGCCACTGCAGGCACCCGTCCCGCGACCGTTTCGACCGCGTGGCGCGTGACAGCCAGTCGTTCGTCGGGGCTAAGTTCGTACATTTCGCTGGACAGGCAGTTGGCGAATAATCCGGCCGCACCCGTTTCCAGATAAAACTCCGTCAGCCGCGTTAAGCCCGGAAAGTCGACTTCGCCCGATTCCAGGAAAGGCGTGAGCATGACCGGGACGAACCCGCGAGGTATGGAGTTAGAACGATTGGAACTCTGTGTCATGAAGTAAGCGTTGGAGGTATCTACGTAAGGACGAGTTCTGCCCGGCCGATCCTCACATATTCCCCTCGATGACTTCACGAAACTCTTTTTCCGGCATCAGACCGATGCCGCGCCAGAGTAGCTTACCGCTTTTATAAAGCAGGAAAACCGGAATTTCGTCGACCTTCAGGCTTTGCGCCAGGGCTTTGTTATCATCGTAGTTGATGGTCTTGATCGTGGCTTTTCCGGCGTATTCTTCGGTGAGCTTCTCGATCGTCGGCATCATTTGCTTGCAAGGCGCGCACCAGGGTGCATAAAAGTCGATCAGTACCGGCTGGTCGGAGGCGATGAGGGTCTGGAAATCCGCGTCGCTCATCCCTGCTAGGGCGGCCGCCGCGTTTTCGTCTTTCTCGAACGGCATGTTGGCCGCCGACCATTTCAGGAAGCCGCCCTGCATCTCGTAGATTTCCTTAAATCCATTTTTAGCCATCAGCTTGGCAGCCTGACTACTTCTTCCGCCGGAAAGGCAGTACACAAACACGGGTTTGTCCTTATCCAGCGTGACCAGCTTTTGCACGAAGATCGGGTCTTTGACGTCCAGGTTTTGGGCGTTGGATAAATGCCCCTGCGCGTATTCGCCCGGGGTGCGCACATCGAGGAGTTGGCCTTCGGGTGTTACGGTCATCTTTTGGTCGAAGGCATCGACCGCGAGGGTCGTTTGGGCCCAAAGCGGCTGGCTAAATAAGGTCAGCGTTATCAACACGCCATAGGCCACACGGTAGCATTTTGGTAGTTTCATCTCGGTTCCCGGAATTTTACGTTAATTTTGTTTTCCATAAAGCTAACTATTTACCCCAATAAAACCCAAAGCTACCCATGAGTACTATTCAGTCAGTACACGCCAGACAGATTCTGGATTCAAGAGGAAACCCTACCGTAGAAGTTGATATTCGTACCGAAAATGGCTACCTGGGCCGTGCTGCCGTCCCTTCCGGCGCTTCCACCGGCAAGCACGAAGCCGTGGAATTGCGCGATGAGGACAATAAAGTGTACGTCGGCAAAGGCGTACTGAAAGCCGTCGAGAACGTCAACGACATTATTTACCCCGAGTTGATCGGTATTTCGGTCTATGAGCAAAACCTGATCGACAAGATCATGCTCGAACTGGACGGAACGCACAACAAGGGCAAATTGGGTGCGAATGCCATTTTGGGCGTGTCGCTGGCCGTGTCCAAAGCCGCCGCTCAGGAGGCTGGTTTGCCGCTGTACCGCTACATCGGGGGTACCAATGCCAACACGCTGCCCGTACCGATGATGAACATCCTCAACGGCGGCAGCCACGCCGACAACTCGATCGACTTTCAGGAATTTATGGTGATGCCCGCCAAGGCGGATACCTTCTCCGACGCGTTGCGTATGGGCGTCGAGGTGTTTCACACTTTGAAAAAGGTACTGAAGAGTAAAGGCTACTCCACCAATGTGGGCGACGAAGGCGGTTTTGCCCCAAATATAAAATCCAACGAGGAGGCTATCGAAATCGTGATTCAGGCGATTGAGAAGGCGGGCTACAAGCCGGGCGAAGAAATATTCATCGCGATGGACGCAGCGGCTTCCGAGTTTTACGAGAACGGCGTGTACCACTTTAAAAAATCCGACGGGCGCAAGCTGTCGTCGCAGGAAATGGCGGATTACTGGACCGACTGGGTCAATAAGTACCCCATCATTTCCATCGAGGACGGCATGGACGAGGACGACTGGGATGGCTGGAAAGCTTCTACTGAGGCCATCGGCGACAAGTGCCAGCTCGTGGGCGACGACCTGTTCGTGACCAATGTCGAGCGTTTGCAGCAGGGTATCGACCAGAACATCGGTAACGCGATCCTGATCAAGGTGAACCAAATCGGCTCGTTGACTGAGACGATCGACACGGTCAACCTCGCCAAGCGCAACAGCTACAAGAACATCATGTCGCACCGCTCGGGCGAAACCGAGGATTCGACCATCGCCGACCTGGCCGTGGCCCTCAACACCGGCCAAATCAAAACCGGCTCCGCCTCCCGCTCCGACCGCATGGCCAAGTACAACCAACTGCTCCGCATCGAGGAAGAACTTGGTGAAACCGCCTACTTCCCCGGTTTGAAGTTTTGAAGTTGTGGAAAAAACCGGAGCAGAGCGCTCCGGTTTTTTCATGAATTATGCAAGAACACGTTGTCCCGAAGTCATCGTAATACGACGTATGTGTCGCCCCGCTGGGGCTCAAACAGCTCCTACGCATAAGCCTCATTATCCATTATCAACTGTCCATTATCCATTAAATAAATGTCCCGACTCCCCAACTGGCTACGTGTGCTGATAACGCACTTGCGCAAGTTCTACACCGGAACGCTGGTTTTTTGGCTGGTGTGGGTGATCTTTATCGACAATAATAATGCTTTCGTGGTACTTGAAAACTACCGGAAGATGAAGGATCTGGAGCGGGACCTGAGCTACTACAAGGAACAGGTGCAGCAGGTGAAGGAGGAACGAGAGGAGGTACTCGGTACCGACGAAATGCTCGAAAAATGGGCGCGGGAGAAGTACCTGATGCGCAAACCGACCGAGGACGTGTACGTGATCGTGGATGAAAACGGAGAGTCGATCGAGAAGGAAGAGTAGTGCACGAGCGGAACATCAGATTGGCCGTTTGATAGCATTGTCCACTATTACTTATTAACTGTTCATTGATCAACGTACTATTCGTTTGCCTGGGTAATATCTGCCGCTCACCCATCGCCGAAGGCGTTTTTCGGGATTTGGTGAATAAAGCCGGATTGTCCGACGCCATCGCCTGCGACTCGGCGGGCACGGCTTCCTTCCACATCGGCAGCCTGCCCGACCGCCGAATGCGGCAACTCGCCAAATCGCACGGCATCGACTTGCGTCACCAGGCCCGCAAGCTGAACGGCGATGATTTTTACAACTTCGAGTACATCGTGGCAATGGACGAGGCCAATTTTAACGACATCAGGAATCAAAGCTACCGGAGCAGCGGCTTTCATATTCCCGAAGACCAACTTTTTCTGTACCGCCAATTCGACCCGGAAGCCACCGAAGCTACGCTTAGCGTCCCCGATCCCTATTACGAGGACATCGCGGTTTTTGATGAGGTATACCAAATTGTGGAAAGGTGCGGCACTAATTTCCTGGCTTTTTTGGTGGAGAAAAATAAGCTGAAACCCAATATTTAAGATCCAATATCCAGAATCGACCCTCATGAACAAGAAAGTCATACTCATCATTATGGACGGCTGGGGCGTTGCCCAGGCCAACGAGGAAAACCGCTCGGCCATCATCGCGGCCCAAACGCCCTTTTACGATAGCATCCTGCAAAAATACCCGCACAGCAAGTTGGCCGCAAGCGGCCTGGCCGTGGGCTTGCCCGACGGACAGATGGGTAACTCCGAGGTGGGCCACACTAATTTGGGAGCGGGCCGGGTGGTGTACCAGGATCTGGTCAAGATCAATCTGGCAGTGCAGGAAGGTACCTTGGCGAAGGAGCCCGTACTGGCCGACGCGCTCACCTACGCCAAAACCAACGGCAAAAAAGGTCCACTTCATCGGCCTGGTGTCCGACGGTGGCGTCCATTCGCACATTGACCACCTCAAAGGATTGTGCAGCATCGCCCACGACGCGGGCCTGGCCGACGTTTTCGTGCATGCCTTCACCGATGGCCGCGACTGTGACCCCAAGAGCGGGGCGGGTTTCTTGCTCGATTTACAAAACCACATGGCCGCCACAACGGGCAAAATCGCCAGCGTGACGGGTCGCTACTACGCCATGGACCGCGACAAGCGCTGGGAACGCGTGAAATTGGCCTACGATGCCATGGTGCGCGGCGAGGGTACCAAAATCCCCGAGGGCGGACTTGCTGGCGGCGATTCAGGTATCGTACGATCAGAACGTGACCGACGAATTCATCAAGCCCATCGTGGCGACTCACGCCGACGGTAGCCCGGTGGCCGTAATCGAGGACGGCGACGTGGTACTTTGCTTCAACTTCCGCACCGACCGCGGCCGCGAAATCACCGAGGTACTCACACAACGGGATTTTCCCGAGCAGAACATGCACAAGCTGAACCTGCGCTACGTGACGATGACCAACTACGACGAGGAATACAAAGACACGGGTGTCATCTACGAAAAGGACAACCTGAACGATACCCTGGGCGAAGTCCTGGAAAAAGCGGGCAAGCAGCAAATCCGCATCGCCGAAACGGAGAAGTACCCGCACGTGACGTTTTTCTTTTCCGGGGGGCGCGAGAAGGAATTTGTGGGCGAGAGCCGCATGATTTGCCCATCGCCCAAGGTGGCTACCTACGACCTGCAACCCGAGATGTCGGCCTACGATATTCGGGATGCGATCGTGCCTGCGCTGGAAAAGGAGGATGTCGATTTTGTTTGCCTGAATTTTGCCAATACCGACATGGTGGGCCACACGGGTGTTTTCGAAGCGGCTGTGAAAGCAGCCGAGGTTGTCGACAAGTGCGTTGAGGCTGTCGTGACGACGGGGCTGACGCATGGATACGCGTCCATCATCCTGGCCGATCACGGCAACTCCGATTACATGATGAACGACGACGGCTCGCCCAATACCCAGCATTCGCTCAACCTGGTACCCTGCGTTTTGGTGGACAAAACGTACACCCAACCGATTAAAGACGGCAAACTCGCCGACGTCGCGCCCACCATTTTGGACTTGATGGGCATCCCGAAACCGGAAGTGATGCGGGGCGAAAGCTTGCTGTAAAAACTATATCCGAACGCGTGACGTTAGCCTACCTTAGAGAGTCATTTTGGCTCTCTGATTTTTTTTAAGATACTTTTTAAAATAGTGTTGAAATTCCTGCAACTAAAATCTATGCATCAGCCCGCGCTTTCCCCTGGCCGATGCATAGTGCTTATACTGAGCTTGCTAGTTTTGGTGACCGCCTGTCAGACATCCGCCGAAACGGAGCAATTGCCCGATGTTTATTTTGACGTAAAAGGGTTTGTCGAAAACCAGATCGTCCTGCTAAACAAGCAAAAGCCGACGATCGAGAAAACGATGGTGGTGGGTACCGACAAGGAAACCCGCCGTACCAACGAAGTCAACTGGCAGCGCGAACTCGAACTCTTTATTCAGGCCGACCTTAACAAGCCCGCCTTCCGGCAGAGCTACGGCATCGCCCAACCCGACCCACTAACGTTCGAGTACACCATCAAGACGGAAGAAGACTTGCCCGTGCGGTACCTGAAAGTTGTACTGGACCAACCCAACGGCCGTCCTACCTTGATCGAGGCCAAGGTGGTGGCAAAAAACAAACTCTACGAATCTGAAAAGAACCTCCTCATGCGCTGCGCCGAACAAGCGGGCGCGTGGCGCGTGTCGGTCTACGAAATCAAGGGCTTCCAGGAGTTGGTCATCAGTGATCGCAAGCCATTCGATGTACGGGTGGCGGTACAATAGTGTTTAAAATCTCGATTCCCATGAATAAGAAAATCCTGATTGCCGTACTGGGCGTCTTCACGGTAGCCAGTTCCGTGGCTCAAAGTACCAATTCACTTCCCGAGTCCAGGCTCAAGAAGGCCGATCTGGAAAGCCACATGCGCTTTCTGGCGGCCGACGAACTGATGGGCCGCCGCACGGGCGAGCCGGGCAACCTGGTCGCCGCGCGCTACGTAGCCGAGCAGTTTCGGCGCTACGGCCTGAGTCCGGCGCCAGGGCAATCGTCTTTCTACCAGGCAGTACCTTTGGAGAAAATGGGGGCAGCCGGGTTAGGTACCATCACCGTCGGCTCGGAAACACTAGCGGCAGGGAAGGACTGGATTCTGATGTCGGGCGCCGAAAGTACCTTCGACGCACCGCTGGTGTACGCGGGCTTTGGCTTAGAAGATGCCGCCAAGGGTTGGGACGACTACAAAGGACTCGACGTAAAAGGTAAAATCGTGCTGTTGCAAAGTGGCTCGCCCGAGGCTACGGCCCCCGGTGAAATCGTGGTTGCCTCAGACCGAAAACGTAAACTCGCGGCGCAAAAAGGAGCCGTGGCCGTGATCGAGCTTTTCAAAGCTCCGGTACCCTGGGCCTTCGTGACCAAGTACTTCGCCGGCGACCGCATCGCGCTCGCGACTTTCGGCGACGGTACCACCACCGTATTGCCTCATGCCTGGGTCAACGGGCAGGAAGCGAAATCTACCAAAATGCTCCGCGCTGTCGACCAGGTCAAGTTCCAGACGGCGGGCCGCTCGGCGCAAATCGTAAACGGTTATAATGTGGTGGCCTACATCGAAGGTACCGACGCCCGGTTGAAAGACGAGTACGTGCTGCTCTCGGCGCACTACGACCATGTGGGCGTGGGTAAGCAGGGCGGACAAGCCTACACACCTGACGACAGCATCTTCAACGGCGCGCGCGACAACGCCTTCGGTACCGTGTCGCTATTGGCCGCCGCCGAGGCGCTGGCCCAAAAGCCGCCGCGCCGCTCGGTGCTGCTGGTGGCGCTTACGGGCGAGGAGGTAGGTTTGCTGGGGAGCAAGTACTACGCCAGCCACCCGCTGCTGCCCTTTAAAAAGTGTATTTTTAACCTCAATACCGATGGCGCGGGCTACACCGACACCAGTATCCTGTCCGTGATTGGTCTGGACCGCACCGGGGCACGGGCCGAAATCGAGGCAGCCAGCAAGGCCTTCGGCCTCGATGTCGTGGCCGATCCCGCCCCGGAGCAGGGGCTGTTCGACCGTTCCGACAACGTGAGTTTTGCCAAGCTGGGCATTCCTGCGCCCACGATTACCCCTGGCTTCCGCGCGTTTGACGATGAGTTGAAGAAAAACTACCATCAGGCTTCCGACAATCCCGAAACCATCGACTTCGCCTACCTGCTCAAATTTGGCCAAGCCTACGCCTACGCCGCGCGACTCATCGCCGACCGGGAGAAGGCCCCGCAATGGAGCAAGGGCGATAAGTACGAGGCGGCAGCTGAAGCGCTTTATAAGTAAAAAAAGCTTCCGCTCGTTACCAACGCTGACAGCGTTTGAAACCCGCAATGGAATTGGCTGTCAGCGTGGTCGGGTTTTTTACCGTTTACTAAGTGGCGGTTCTTCAAGGGCACGAAAGCCAAGGCCACCGACGTTCCCATACGTCTCGAAGCGATTCCTGACGGACAGACTACATTTTCAACTAACCAAAAACGAATGCGGATGAATAGAAACTGTACTCTTTTTCTTTCATGTTTAACCTAAATGTAAATTCAAATGCAAAACGAAGCACAGAAAAAGCAAAGTACAGCGTGGGTATTGGTGGCGATCCTGGGGGTTGCCGTGGCGATGTTAGGTTTCCTGTATTTTCAGCAAAGGGCTGAGTTGACGGATCAGGAGGCGACGGTGATGGAGAAAGTGCGGGAAGTAGCCTCCACGCGGGCTAAACTGGACTCCATCTCGACCGTGTTGGATACGAAGATTATGGAAATCGAGCGGCTGGGCGGCGACGTAGCCGAACTGACCAAAGTGAAAGAGCAACTGGAAGCCGACAAGGTTAGCCTGTCGCGCGGCACTAAGGTGGAATCACGCAAGTACCTGGCGAAGATCAAGCAATACGAAACCTTCCTGGCGGAAAAGGATACCGAAATCGCGCAGCTCCGCGAGGAGAACCAGATGCTGGCGACCAACAACGACTCGCTCAACGTGCAGGTAGGTTCACTCCGTACCGAGCGGGAAAACCTCGTGCAACGGCAGACGCAACTATCCGACTCAGTGATGACCTATACCGCTCAGAATCGGGAGCTATCCGATAAAGTGAACCGAGCGGCAGCGCTGAAAGTCCAGAATTTTAAGGTATTGGCCGTGACGAATAAGGGCAAAACCCGTGATAAGGACGACTACAAGGCCAAGCGGGTGGACAAGATCAAAATGGTATTCGACCTGCCGGAAAATCCTTTGACCCGGCAAGAAACCAAGGACATCTATGTACGTCTGCTCGATCCCGACGGTGCCATCGTTTCCGACGATGCCACGGGCTCGGGTGAGTTCGAGGTCAACGGGCAGGAGACGAAGTTCACTACCCGGGAGTCTATTGCCTACCTCAACAACAATCAGAAAGTCGAGATGGTCTACGACAATACCAACCAGTTCCGGCCCGGCAAGTACAGCATCGAGCTCTACGCCGAAGGCTACCGCATCGGCGGCGGCAACTTCGTAATACGGTAGGAGGGTAGGTATTGGGTTATTAGGATTTAGGCATTAGGTGCTATTGACACCGCAACCGTCTATTTGCCTTCAAAACAGGAAAGCCGACTCCATCGAGTCGGCTTTCCTGTTTTGTTAATAAACGATTAAACATTTAAACAAATAAACTCATAAACAAAATCACCCTCCATTCTGCGACTTAATCACCTCCACATACCGCTTCAACTCCGCGTGACGCTCCTCGTTGGCCTCAGGGTAGCTGATGTCCATTTTCTTCATTTCCGAGGCCAGGATGCTCCCTACCATCAGGCGCATGTTCTTTTTGTCGTCGGCCGGTATCACGTACCAGGGGGCTGTTTCGGTTGCGGTGGCATTAATGCAGTCTTCGTAAGCCTGCTGGTAGTCGTCCCAATAGTTGCGCTCATTCACGTCGCCTTCCTCAAACTTCCAATTCTTCGACGGGTCCTCGATGCGCTCGATCAGGCGCTCGGCCTGCTCTTTTTTTGAGACGTTAAGAAAAAACTTCACGACCCGGATGCCGTTGTGGTGCAGGTAGTCTTCCGAGTTCTTGATGTCGGCGTAGCGCCTTTTCCAGAGCTGGTCGAGGTTTTGGGTGAGTTCGGTGGGGAGCCGCTGCACATCGGTCACGATTTCGGGATGTACCTTCACGATCAGCACCTCCTCGTAGTAGCTGCGGTTGAACACCGTGATACTGCCACGCTGCGGCAATAGCAAAGTACTGCGCCACATAAAGTCATGTTCCAGTTCGTTCTCGCTGGGGCGTTTGAAAGAATGTACCTTGATGCCGATCGGATTGACCCCCGAAAAAACCCGTTTCAAAGTACCGTCTTTCCCCGCCGCATCCATAGCCTGAAAAATCACCAGCAGCCCGTAGCGGTTGTGGGCGTACATCATGCTTTGCAAATCGTCGAGTTCGTCGGCGTTGTCGGAGAGCATGTCTTTGTACTCGCTTTTGTCTTCGTAAATATCGCTGATCTTGGTATACTGTTTCTTGATTTCGAAGGGCTTGGTACCATCGAAACGGAAATCTTCGGGATCGAATTTTGCCATTTGATTTTGGGGTTTTGGTTGAAAGTCGGCCTACCGGTCCAGCGCTACCAAAATAGGGCCAGCGCGGTTATTTTTTGAGGAAAGCCACCAACTGCGCGAAAGCCCGGGCGCGGTGGCTCATCGTACTCTTTTCGCTCATGCTCATCTGGGCAAAGCTACGGTCCTGCTTTTCGGGCACGAAGATCGGATCATAGCCGAAGCCCCCACGGCCGCGCTTCTCGCCGAGGATGGTACCTTCCACAATCCCTTCGAATTGATGGTAGACGCCGCCATCCTGCACCAGCGTGATGACCGTCAGGAAGCGGGCCGGCGTAGGGAGCGAAGTACCCGTTTCGGCCAGGCGCGCCCACACGCGGGCCATGTTGGCATCGGCGTCGCGCTGCGGACCGGCATAGTAGGCCGAATGTACGCCCGGCTCCCCGTCCAGCGCCGCCACTTCCAGGCCCGTATCGTCGGCGAAGGTAGGTACCCCGTACTTTTCCCAGATGTAGGCCGCCTTCTGACGCGAATTGCCCGCGATGGTCGGCTTATCTTCGGGGATTTCCTCAGTACAGCCAATATCGGCCAGGGTTTTCAGCGTAAAATCATCACCCAGTAAAGCCTGGATTTCAGCAAGTTTGTGGGCGTTGTTGGTGGCAAAGCAAAGGATCATTTGTTTTGGTTGAAGGGTTGAAGGGTTGAAGGGTTGAAGGGTTGAAGGGTTGAAAGGGATGACGGAAGAGTAGTCGATAAAAGACAAAGGCCGCTCATTGAGCGGCCTTTGTCTTTATAAAGCGACCTATCAGCAACTTAGTTGGCTTTGGAAGTGATTTCTACCTCGAAGTAAAGCGGTGCGTAGGGCGGAATGTCCTTAACTGGGTTATTACTTCTTTGGCCCTGTACCCCATAGCCCAGCGACGAGGGAAATACCAGATTGGCTTTCTCGCCAATTCTCATTTTGAGCAAGCCTTCCTTGAAGCCTGCCACCACGCCATCCTGAGCAAGCGTCACTTTTATGGTACCGGAGTCGAAGATAACACCATTCAATCGTCGGCCTGTGTACTTTACATTCACCACGCTGGTAGCGGTAACCATAGCTGAATCGGGACGCGTCAGCGTTTTGCCGAAGCGGAGACCGCTCGCCGTGGTTTCAGAGATGAGTACCTTGTTCTTCGCGATGTAAGCGTCGATTTGCTGCCCTTCGGTATTGATCCCGACTACCTTCAAATCAAGTCGTAGAGGACTATAAATCGGAAGCAATAGCGAGGGCGTCGGGAAACTACTCTTCAAGCTGGCAGGGATAAACAGCACCGCCGAGTCGCCCTCGAGGAGCAGCGGGGTACCGAAAACCAATGCCATGGCCTCATCGGTGAAGTAGGGTAGCCGCGAGGTGCCAAAAATGGCCCGGTCGGGTTCGTTGGTACTGAAAGAACTGCTGTCGACCACGACGTCATCGAGCCGTCGAACGGTATAGAAAATCTGTACTTCTTCGCCGATGGCTACCTTCTTTTTACTGGTACCCGGCGAAATCACCTTATAGTACAAGCCCTCGGTCGTGCTCTGGGCCGAGATGTTGTTTTCAGTCAGGTAGGCACGAATCTCCGCGTCGTTCTCGATTTTTTTCTCGTCCCGAATCGGGTTCGACAGTTCCTTGCAGGACGTAAGGCCGGCTACCGCCCACACACTCATGACCAATAGGCCGCACTTCCTGAATAGCTTCATCGTTCCTTTCCTGTTTTATGAATTACTGCGGCATGCCCGGCTGGGTCATGCGCTGCATGTCGGCCTCGGTAGGCTTGTTGAAATCGACCAGTTCCAGATCGAACATCAGTACTTCGTTGGGTGGGATGCCCTGCTGGCCGTCGGTGCCATAGGCTAAGCCCGATGGAATGATCAGCATCCGCTTTTCTCCTTTTTTCATCGACATCACACCTTCCTCCCAACCGGGAATCACCATGCCGACCCCCACGCGGAAGTCCACAGGCTGTCCGGCCAATTGCGGATTGTTGCGCGAGCTGTCGAAGACTTTTCCATCGAGCATTTTGCCCGTATAATGTACCTTCACGATGTCGCCCTGCTGCGGTGTACCGCCCGTGCCGGGGCTTTCGATCACATACGCCAGGCCCGATTCGGTGCGCTGCACTTTATCTGTCAGGTTGTTGTCGGCGAGGTACTTGTCGATCACCTTGGCGTCTACGTCCTTTTGCTTGACGCCCTGCGCGGCCTGATCTTTCTGGAATTCCTCGGAAGTCAGCACGCTCAGTACCTTCACGGTGAACGAAAGGTCGGTACCCTGCTTCACCATCGGAGGCAGTGGCTGCATCATCTTGGCGAAAAGCGTGTCGGCACTCACGTAGAAAGTGGCGCTGTCGCCCACGGCCAGCATCGCCAGCCCTTCTTCGAAGCTGCCCTTGAAAGGGGGCTGCTGCACCACCAGCTTGACGGGTTGGTTCTCCTTATAGGTATCCCGAAGCACGGAGTCCTCACTGTTTTTGAGTACCAGGTGGAAGGTCATGATCTCGCCCATCTTGGCTTTCCGGGCGTCCTCATTCTGCTCGTGGAATTGATACTTCAGGCCGGTGTCCGTAGTCTGCACGCGGTATTTGTCACAGGCGGCGGCAAAAAAACAGATGCTCAGTACCAGGCCGATAGATCTTAAATTCATTGTTCTTTGGTTAGAGATAAAGTAGTGGTTCGATGGGGAAGCGGGGGAAATAATACTTGCTATAACGCGCTTCGGCCAAAATTTGTGCAAAGGAAGTGAAAAAACGGCTCTATTTCTCCACTTCCAGTAGCTGAGCTTTGTAAAAAGGCAAGAATTTCAAAAACTGCTCCACTGTGTCATCGAGCGAAAGCGTGGTGCGGCCGCCCGAGGCATTGCGGTGCCCGCCCCCGCTGAAATGCGCGCTGGCCAGATCCCGCACCGAAAACGCCCCCAACGATCGGAACGAAATCTTGATCTCCCCTTTGCGCTCGATGAACAGCGCGCTCATCACGACATTCTCGATCTGTAAGCCGTAGTTGACGATGCCTTCGGTATCACCCGTGCTCGAGTTATACTTTTCGAGATCGGCGGCCGTGAGCGTCATGTAGGCCGTACGGTACTCTGGTAGCACCACGAGGCGCTCGCTCAGCACGTGGCCGAGCAGGCGGGTCCGCATCAGGGGCGAATTGTCGAAGATCAGCCGGTGTACCCGGCTTGCCTCGAAGCCCGTCCGCATGAGGTCGGCTACGGCCAGGTGAACGGCGGGTGTCGTGTTGCTGTGGCGGAACGAACCCGTGTCGGTCATCATACCCGCGTAAAGGCATTCCGCCATCGGAACATCGAAAAACTCGGGGCCGTCGAGGTACTTCACGACTTCGTAAATCAGCTGGGCCGTGGCTGCCGCGCCTGTATCCCACACCATGAGGTCGGCGAAAGTTTCGGGTTCGAGGTGATGGTCGACAATCAGCTTGGTGGCCGTCGACTCGTTGATCCAGCGGCCCATTTGTTTCAGGCGCGAGATGGCCGAAAAATCGAGACAACACACCAGCGAGGCTTCGTCGATGCGGTCGCGGCACTCGCGCGGCTTGGCGTCGGTACCTTCGAACATCAGCACGCGCCCGGCCGTGGGCAGCCACATCAGGTTGGCGGCGATGTCGGTCGGGCTGATCACCGTCACCTGGTGCCCTTTTTTTTCCAGATACAACGCCCAGCCCAACGACGAGCCCATTGCGTCGGCATCGGGGTCGCGGTGCATGGCGATGACTACTTTCTGGGGAGTGGTGAGGAGTGCCCGCAGGGCATCGAAGTCTTGATTCACAGTAATTTGATGGGAGGTAAGCGCACAGCGGTTCCTTAATGGTAGTACCCGAAAAAATGATTCGGGCCGCTATTTTTGCGAGTGCAAAAGTAGCAATTTATGGCAGACTTTCGGCGGAACAGTCGCATTGTGGAGGGAAATGAGTATTTTTGCGGCCAAACAAAAAAAAGACCAAATAAAATTTTGTATGGAAACCGAAGAAATAGCGGGTAACCGCACTTTTACCATGATCAAGCCCGACGCAGTGGCAGACGGCAACACCGGCGCGATTATCAAAATGATCGAAGAAGCGGGCTACAAGATTATAGCCATGAAGAAAATGCTGCTGAGCGTCGATCGCGCGGGCGAGTTCTACGCCGTCCACAAAAAGCTGCCTTTTTACGACGATCTCTGCGAGTACATGTCGTCGAATCCGATCATCCCCATGATTCTTGAAAAAGAAAATGCGGTGGAGGATTTCCGCACGCTGATCGGTGCGACCAACCCCGCCAACGCCGATGAGGGTACGATCCGCAAGTTGTTCGCGCGCTCCATCGAGGCCAACGCCATCCACGGTTCCGACTCGGACGACAACGCCGTCATCGAAGGTAATTTCTTCTTCTCGGGAATCGAACAGTATTAAGCTCAAAGTTCAAAGTTTATGAGTTTAAAGTCTGAAAGTGCTCATGCCACTTTAAACTCATAAACTTTAAATAACCAATACTCACTTCCTGATCGTGCCGGTGCGATTCCGCGCGGGCGTCTGCCCGGTACCTGCCGACGATGGTACGGCTTACCTTGGGGGGCATCTGCCGCCCTTCTTGATTCTTCTTTTTTGCCTTGCCCGACCCAGTCGGGCCGGATCTCCTGTTTGCAATATTTTATAAAATCGAACCCGCAGCTTTGGTCCGTCTGACTGATCGCTAGGGTACTGTTCCCGCGTACGCGCTGGTAGCGCGTCGGATTGCAGTTGCTCGCCGTAGGGTACCCACTGCGAGCAATAATCGTTACCTTAGCAAACGAATACATTTATCCGATCATTTAACTACAAACACGACACGATTTATGAAATTGAGCATCTTGAAGGGACGTATGGCCCTGGCCCTCGCACTCAGCGCCTTATTTGTAGCCGCTACCGCTTTCGATGGTGGGGGGCATTTGGCCAAAAAAAAGGTAAAGTTATTCAACGGTAAAAACCTGGACGGCTGGAAAGTGCAGGGTACCGAAAAATGGTACGTCGACCAGGGCGAGCTGGTATGCGAGAGCGGCCCCGATGCGAAATACGGCTACCTGGCCACCGACAAATTTTATAAGAATTTTGACCTGACGCTGCAATTCAAGCAGGAGTCCGACGGGAACAGTGGCGTGTTTTTTCGATCGACCTTTGAAGGCATCAAGGTAACGGGCTGGCAGGTGGAGGTGGCCCCACCTAACAAAGACACTGGCGGTGTGTATGAATCGTACGGCCGGGGCTGGCTGGTGCAGATTCCCGAGGAAGAGGAGGGCTACTTGAAAATGGGCGAGTGGAACAAGATGCGCATCAGGGTAGAGGGTGATCACGTACAAACCTGGCTCAACGGCCACGCGATGGTGGATTTCAGCGATGAGAAAATCGGGGCGGGTGATGGTTCTATCGCGCTCCAAATCCACGATGGCGGCGGTATCAAGGTACGTTGGAAGAATATCGTGCTGACCGAAATCTAATCTTGAATGAGTGAATTTGGAATCAGTGCATAGCGAACAAAGCATAGCCAGCCAGTCGATTTCAGCTCGAACCGGCCGACTTTTTCTTTGCCTTAGCTATCCACTTTTTCTCTTGCTTCTGATTTGCCCTTTCAGCGATTCGTGGGCCCAACCCATGCAGATTCAGCATCTCAGGGTTCAGGATGGGCTTTCGCAGGGCTCGCCCTACCACATGCTGCGCGATTCCCGGGGCTTTTTGTGGCTGGGTACGCAGGATGGCGTCAACCGCTTCGATGGGCACCGGTTCAGGGTCTACAAGCCCGATGCCCGCAATCCTTACGCGCTCAAGGGCGTCAACGTGGCGGGGATCGTCGAGGACAGTACCGGTAACATCTGGGTGGGGACCGAGGAAGGACTCAACCGCTACGAACGATCCACCGACCGCTTCTCGCTGGTACTTACTTCCGATCGCAAACGCCGGGTGTCGCCTTTCCACGCCAAAGGCAACGAGTTGTGGCTCACGTCCGAGGGACAGGGCATACTGGTTTATAATCTTAGAACCCGAAAACTCCGTCGCCTGGGCAATTACGCCTTCATCAACCGCGACTTCGATTTTGTGGATTGGACCACCTGCACCCCCTTTGGCGACGTGTGGCTACAAAACTCGACGGGGCTGGTGCGCTTCGACATCGCGCAGCAGAAGTACCATTACTATTTTGCGAACACCACCCAGAACGAGTACGGTGAACCGCTGCACGTGTATTCCTATACCATCGACCAGGACAACATCGCCTGGCTGGGCACCGATCAGGGGCTAGTGCGGTTCGACCATCAACGAAAGCGCCACACCCTCTTCGGCTGGACTTCCGAAGAGCGTGCCCTCGGGGTGGTGTTCAGCCTCGATGAGGATCACAACGGCCAGTTGTGGCTGGGTACCCAACGCAACGGCCTGTGGATTTTTGATAAAGACAAGAAAACGTTTCGCGAGGTGCAGTACCGGACGAGCGCATCGGGCGGTTTCGACAACTATGAGTTTTACCGGGTCTATGTCGACGATGCCGGCATCATCTGGGCCAACTCCGACCCCGACGGATTGGTCAAGATCGTACCCAATGCCTCGATGTTTGGGTACTTCGGGCAACCCGACCCCAACCGCCCCAGCCGTAACCTGAGCGATATGTCGATCCGAAGCCTGGCCGAAGACCGCCACGGCAACATCTGGCTGGGGACCGAAGGCGGGCTGGATGTGTTCGACCCAAAGCGCCGGAAAATCGTGGCGCGGTACTTGACTAGCGGCGACAATATCCTGAAGTACCTTTTCCAAGACAGCCAGAAGCGGATGTGGGTGGGTACCTACGGAGGCATCATGCGGTTCAACGAGAAGCGGGGCGACTTCACCACCTTTTCCTACCGAGCCGATCCCGGTACCCGGCTCTACACCCGTAATATTCTCGAACTACCCGACCACAAACTGCTGCTGGGTACCCAACAGGGTATGTGGCTGTTCGATCCGGCCACCGAGGAGTTCACCCGCGTCCCGCAGCTTCGCGACCACAATATTTTCTCCACCTTCCTGGACCATCGCGGTGTGCTTTGGCTGGGCTCCTATTTCGATCGGCTGTATGCCTACACGATTACCGATGGGGTTTGGAAAAAACAGGGAGAGGCACTCGAAGGATTCAATATCAATACGATCGAGGAAGATACTTTGCAAAAAGTACTGTGGATCGCGACTGAGAAAGGGCTGGTGGCCTACCACCGCGATACCCGAAAGTTCAGGATCTATGACGAGAACGATGGCCTGGTCAACTCGTACATCTACGGTATCGTGACCGGTGAAAACGGGGAAGTGTACGCCAGCACCAACCACGGCGTCACCAATGTGAATGTCAAAACGGGGCGGGTCCGCAACTTCGATCCTTCGGATGGACTGCAGGGCTATGAGTTCAACGGCAATGCCTACCTCAAAACCTCGACTGGGGAATGCTATTTCGGAGGCGTGAAGGGGCTCAACTACTTCTACCCGCGCCAATTTCAAAAGCTTTCCTACAATTCCCGCATTCACTTTTTTAATTTTATGGTGAACGACGAGGCTTTTGCGCCCAACCGCAACGTAGACGACACCGAACTGCTGTACCTGGCGCACGACGAAAACACTTTTTCGCTGGAATTTGCCGCCGTCGACTACTACAGCAATGGCAAAAACTACTACCGCTACCAGCTCGACGGTCAGGATGAAGAATGGGTAGAGGCCGGGGACCGCAACTACGTGCGCTACGCCAATCTGACGCCCGGCAAGTACGTTTTGCGAGTCAAGTCGGCCAACCGTGACGGCGTATGGAACGAGCAGGAGCGCCAGATGGTGATCCGGGTGAAAGCTCCTTTCTGGCAGACCTGGTGGTTCACGCTGATCTACGTGGCGCTGATCGGATGGCTTCTTTTCGCTCTCACCCAGCGGCGGCTGGGTCTCGTGGGAAAGCAGCAAAGGGAACGCCTCAAAATCGCGCTCGACGCTCAGGAGCAAGAGCGCAAAAGCATTGCCCAGGATCTGCACGACGAGGTAGGCTCGCGCCTGGCTACCCTCAAACTTTATGTATCGTCGCTGACCAACTTCCTCAAAGACAGCCCCGAAGCCCGGCGGCTCAAGCAAGAGGTACTCGATATTATTCACATTTCGCTGGTCGACATTCGGCGCCTGCTCCGTGAGCTGAGCCCGCGCACGCTCGAACAATACGGCTACACCGCCGCCGTAGAAGAGCTCGTCAACAAAATAAATGCCTCCGACCTGGTCCACGTTACCTTCGAGGCCCGCAAGCTGGGGGGAGGACTGCCCAAAAATATCGAGACGGGCCTGTACCGCATCACGCAGGAACTACTCAACAATAGCCTGAAACACGCCAACGCCAGCGAAATCGTTATTTCACTGGTACCCTCAGGCAACACCCTCTCATTTTTCTATTCCGACAATGGCCAGGGCTTTCTGCCCGAAAAAGCCCAAAAGGGGCTGGGGGTCAACAATGTGGAGTCGCGGGTGACGGTACTGGGCGGCAAAATCAACTGGTACTCCGCACCCGGGAATGGGCTGGAAGTGACAATTGAAATACCAACTTAGTTAAAAGTTAAAAGTTAAAAGTTAAAAGTGCTGAGATGCGTGAAGTTGGGAGCGGCTGAGACTATTACTGATTAGTCCTGCTCAAAACTTTGCTGTTCAGACGGTGGCTGACGATGCCTTTCGAATTGATTGAGGTGAGTAGGAGCAGACCCTGCGGCGTTTCCAAAAGCTGAGAGCTACGGGCGTCGCCTCGTAGGTCCAGTCCGCTTTGGGTGGTGGTACTGGCTGTGAAATTTCCTTTCCCGTCGCCCAGTAGCAGCAGGCCGCGTGAGGCGTCCTGGCGACCTTCGTGGACTTCGTTGGGATAAAAATTACCGCTTAGTATCAGGTCCAGCTTGCCATCCCGGTTAAAATCATGGGGCACGATACCAAACACGGGCGACTGCTGCGCGATTCTGGGTAGTGTGATTTTGGTGAATTTACCGCCGCCCTGGTTCATAAGTACCACACTTTCCAGCGTTGTTACCTCGGCCCGGTAGGCGTCCTTCAAATCTTCCTCCGAGAAAAGATCGTCGAAGGTACTTTTGGCGTAAAGGCCGTAACTTTGGTACTTTTTCCGGTACTGAATGACCTGCTGATTTAACGCGTCGCGGGGGTGCGCGGGGTACATCTTGTAGCCACGGTCCGACGCTCGGATGTGGTAGCCCATGAGCGGATCGAAAACGCCGTCGTCGTTGAAATCCTTGGCGACGATGCGCATGGGTTTTTGGGCCGAGGCTTGGTAGAATGAGTTGAGCCCTTCGTTGCCGAGCACAAAGTCGGTATCGCCGTCGCCGTCCAGGTCGGCCGCCGCCACGCAGTTCCACCAGCCGCTGGTACCTGCCAACTGATCGGCCGCGTAGGGCGCAAAGCCTTTTCCTTTGTTATTGGTAAAAAACTTGACCGGCATCCACTCGCCCACCAGGACCAGATCCGGGAAGGCATCGCCATCCAGGTCAGCACTGATCGCTTCGCATACCATACCCGGTGCCAGCAAGGCCTTGCCTTCGGCTTCCGACACGTCGGCGAACTTCACGACCGTGCCCCGCGAATCGTTGCGCAGCAGATAGCTTCGGGCAGGCAAGGGATAGCGGCCGGGTACCTGCCGCCCGGCGATGAACAGATCCTGGTCGCCATCCTGATCGTAATCGAAAGCCACGACCGACGAAGCACTCACCGCGAATGTTGGGATCGTGCCCGGAATGGCCTTTGTGAAATTGCCTTGGCCATCATTGAGAAAAAGCGCCGGTTGGTAAGCACCCTCGGCGGACAGCGGACGCTCGTTGCTGCCGTACGCGACCATCAAATCCTGATCGCCGTCGCCATCGGCATCGAAAAAGACGGCGTCGGCGGTTTCGTGTTGGTTGGAATCGGGGAAAGCCCGTGCCTGGAAGGTACCGGCTTTGCTTTGCAAAAAGAGCTGCGAAGCACTGCCCCGGTACGCCCCACCCACAAAGACATCATCGAGCCCGTCGCCGTTGGCGTCGCCTACCACGATGGGAAAGCCGTCGCGCGAAAGCATTTTGTGCAGCGTGGCAGTCTGCTTGAAGTCGACAAAATCACTTTCCTGATGTTGGTATTCGAGGCCGGGAATGGATATTCGAGCGAAGGTACCTCCCTGATCTTGGCTCGGCTTCGCGTACGATTCTGCGTCTTGGTACCTAAGCTGTACCATGCGATTCGCCGTCAGATCGTACAGGCGCTGTGCCTTGCCGCCAGGCCACGCTACCAGCGCGGAGTCGACTTGATTGTTTTTACCCAAACCGAAATGAACCGCACTTTCCACCGAGGAAGCGTAGCCCCGCACGGTGTGGTGTTCGACCTGCTGCGACTGCCCGTTGGTCCAGACCGTGATCCGGGTACCTAGTCCAGTGTGGTTGGCCGCCGGGCCTTCGAGTGCAAAGGTCAGGGAATGATTATCGGGTCGTGCCTCGGTTTTATTTTGGAAAATGGAGGCTTCCGAGTCGATGTTGTTCACGATCAGGTCCAGGTCGCCGTCGCCATCGAGATCGGCCCAGGCCGCGCCGTTGGCGTAGTTGGCCTCGTCCAGGCCCCAGGCCTTCGAGACATTCTCGAATTGGAGCGGTTCGCCGTTGCGATCGGCCAGGTTGCGGTAGGCGTAGTTGCGGAGTTTGATTTCGGGTACCTGGGCCAGGAGCTCGTCGCGCTTTTCCATTCGCGCTTTATCAGAACCAAACTGATCGAACTCACCGGCCTCACTGATGAAGTCGCGGTCGGTGATATTTTTGCGGTAGCCATTGGTGATAAACACGTCTTTGCGGCCATCGTTGTCGAGGTCGGCCAATAGCGTGGCCCAGCTCCAGTCCGTGCGGGCGATGCCCGCAAGCAGGCCCATCTCGCTAAACTCCGGTGCGCCCGTAACCGGATCGTTGCCCAGGTTGACCTGCAGGTTGTTTCGCATGTACTGCATCTGGTACTGGTAGCGCGGCGACACGCTCATCTCCTTGCGGTCATAGTCCTGCCCGGCCAGCATCTGCTTTTGCCGAAAATTGTCTTCGGGCAGCATATCCATTTGCAGGAGGTCCGTTTTGCCGTCGTTGGTCAGGTCGGCCGCATCGACCCCCATGCCGTACAGGCTCGTGTGCGCCGTCGCGGTACTGATGACGTTCTGGAAAGTGCCATCCTGATTGTTGAGGTACAGTATATCGCTGCTAATGAAATCATTGGAGCAATAGATGTCCGGGTAGCCATCGTCGTTTAAATCTGACACTACCACACCTAGTCCTAACCCCTCAAAACGAATACCGGCCTCCTGCGAAACATCCTTGAAAACAATTTGCCCCCTCGCGTTCCGTCCTTCATTCCTGAAAAGCTTATCGGTGGAGGGGTACCTGCCGTCATTGATGGCAGGTCGCAAATTATTGGGGCTTTGCAAATCGGGCGCAGAGTTGAGCAGGAACGCGTCGAGGTCGCCATCGAGGTCATAGTCCAGGAAAGCGGTTTGGGTAGTGAAACCATCAAAGTCAAGCCCGTACTTCGCGGCCTCCTCATGGAAAGTGGGCTCTTTCGTTTTTTGATTGACAAAAAGCAGATTGCGCGAATTCTTAAAAGTCTTGTGCGCGGCCACACTGAGGTATATATCGTCCCAGCCGTCCTGGTTGATGTCGATGATGCTCACCCCTGTGCACCAGCGATCGGTACTTACCCCGGCTGCTTCGGTAATATCGCGGAAATGGAACGGTTCGCCGTCGCGATTTCCTTCGTTGAGGTACAGTTGTGAGCTCACCTGGTTGGCCGTGAAGAAAAGATCAGGTAGGGAATCGTTATTGAAATCACCCACACCCACGCCGCCGCCGTTATAGAAATTGGTGAAGGTGAAGGCATTCAGTGAATCGTTGGGCGTTATTTTATTGGTAAAATGAACGCCGGAATCATCGGCGTCGATTTTCTGGAATAGGGTGTCTTGCTCAGAACAGCTTATTAGGATAAGCATAAGCATAAGGATCAGACACGCGCATTTGTACGCCATCATAGGGTCACAAAGTTTCACAAAGGGATTGTTCGAACATTTCTTGCACAAAAATAAAGGGAGCAGCCTCACACGAAGCCCACTCCCTTAAAAATAACTATCAACTATTAACTGTCAACTGTCTATTGAATCAATACCCTGGATTCTGATTCGACTGGCTCAGGTTAGGGTTATTGTCGATCTCTTGCTGTGGAATGGGCAGTAGCTCACTCTTACCTTTCTGGAATCCGGCAATTGGCTCGGTGGTAAGCTTGCCGTTTTTACGCCAGCGAACGATATCGAAGTTGCGCACCTGCTCGGCGGCCAGCTCGACATAACGCTCGTGCATGATAGCATCAAACACTTGCTGCTTGCTGCCCACGGGGAAACTGGCAGTGGGGAGTGGCGGCATCGCAACCGACGTACGCGCCCGCACCTGATTGACAAGTGCGATGGCGGCCGCAGAATTGCCCAGCTCGTTTTCGCATTCGGCCAAAAGCAACAGCACGTCGGCATAGCGCATGATGCGCATATTGATCCCACTCTGGGCATAACCGGCGTTGAGCTTGTAGATGACGGAATATTTGCGCCAGCTGACTTTCTGAGAGACACCACCGACTGTCGAGAAGTTACCTTGTACGATGTCATCGGTAATCATGTCTTTACCATTGTTGAACATGTCGCCCTGCCGCCAGTAGGACATGGCAAAGCGGGGGTCGTCCTTGGCATCTCCCTTAGACACTTTTTCGTAGGCATTCAGAAGTTTGTCGCCGGGTATGACGTTACGCCAGCCGATAGCTGAGTACTCTTGCGAGCGAACGGCTTCTTCTTGGGGGGCCGAGCCGTTGTTGCTGTCGCCGTCCCAAGAGTAGGCACCACCCGAAGGGGAAAATACCACTTCAAAGATCGATTCTGAATTAAACTCGCCTTCTTCGTTAGTCAAATCCAGGTAATCGGGTGTGAGCCTGTACAGGCCCGAAGAGACGATTTTTTGCAGTTCCGTTTTGGCGTTGGTGTAGTCACCCATTTGCAGGTAGATCCGAGCCAGCAGCATCTGGGCTGCGGCATTGGTTGCCCGACCCAGGTTGTTTGCTTCGTAGGTAGCGGGTAGCGCTGCCGCCGCAGTTTTGGCATCGGCAATCGCCAGATCATATACTTCCTTTTGCGTCGAACGGCCGTTGGAGCCTCCGACACTCTTCACGAACTCGGTGTAGATAGGAACGCCGCCCCAAAAAGTACCCAGTTCGTAGTAAGCCCAGGCGCGGAGAAACTTGGCTTCCGCGATCAGCCTGTTGCGCGTCGCTTCCGGGACGCTCGTCACGGTAGGGCCTTTTTCGATAATTACGTTGGCCCGGTGAATCGTGCGATACCAGCCGCGCCAGATGGCGTTCACCAGACCATTGTTGGGGTCCTGTACCCCGATTAGGACCTGGTTGCGGCCCGTTTCGAGCTGCCCGCCGCCGGAAGCCATCTCATCGCTGCGCAGGTCATGGGTAAAAAACCACTCCCGTGACACCAGGCTATTGGACTGTACAATGGCATAAATCGAGTTGACACCCGACCGCAGCTCGGCCTCGTTGTTGAAAAAAGTCTCGAAGGTCACCCCGTTGGGGTTCACCTTATTCAGTTCGTCTTCGTTACAGCTAATCGCCGTACCGAGCGCCATGATGCTGGCTATGGTTAGTATTTTTTTCATGTTGAAATATTAATGAGTGAATGAGTGAATGATAGAATGAAGAATGAGTGAATATTGCTTTCGCCATTTTTATTTTATTCTATCATTCGCTCATTCAAAATTCAAAATTGATTTAAAATCCCAGATTTACGCCCACCATCAGCGTGCGCGCCTGTGGGTATTGTCCGTAGTCGATTCCATTGGTGAGCAGGCCACCATTCCTAGTCGACACCTCGGGGTCGAAGCCCGTGTACTTGGTGAACGTCAAAAGGTTCTGGCTCGATACATATACGCGGGCTTTGGACAATACGTTGCCCGTCAGCTTACCGATTTTGTCGGCCGGGATGGTATAGCCGATGCTCAGGTTCTTCAGGCGCAGGTAGGAGCCGTCTTCCAGGAAGCGGTCCGAGGTACGCGAGTTGTTGTTAGGGTCGCCGCTCACGGCGCGGGGCACATCGGTGTCGGTGTTCTGCGGCGTCCAGGCGTTCAGCACGTCGGTGCTGGCGTTGAACAGGCGCAACATACCCTGGCCGATGACCTTGGTGCCGTTGTAAACCTTATTGCCCTGCACGCCCTGGAAAAAGAGCGTGAAGTCGAAATTCTTGTAGCTGCCGTTGAAGTTGAGGCCATAAGAGAACTTGGGAATGTAGCTACCCAGATAATCCCGGTCGTCAGCATTGACAACACCGTCACCGTTGAGGTCTTTGAAGCGAATATCACCTGCAGCTGTTGCTTGGTTCTGATAAAAATCTCCTTTTCCGCTCGCTGCCGCCGCTGCATTGGCTGCTCTCACTTCCTCGGCACTCTGGAAGATACCATCTACGATGAAGCCATAGAACGACTGAATCGGATGGCCCGCCTCGGTGCGGGTAATGTCGGTACCGCCGAAGTCGGCGTTGGAACCCGCGTTGACGTTGGCATTTGGAGTAGCCAGGCTCAGGACTTCATTGCGCGTTACATCCAGCATACCCGTAAGGTTCCAGTTGAAATCACGTCCGGTCTGGGTGTAGCCCGCCGAGAGCTCGAAACCTTTGTTGCGCATGCTACCTACATTAGCCAGGGGGTTCTGAGAGTAGCCGATGGAGACTGCCGTGGGGACGCGAAGCAACAGTCCGTTGGTTTCACGTACGTAATATTCCGACGTCAGGTTGATCTTATTGTTAAAAAGTGACACATCCAGTCCGATATTGGTCATGTTGGTTACCTCCCAGCTCAGGTCGCTGTTGCCCAGTTGGTCAAAATACGATCCCGCCTGGTTGGTGCCGCCGAAGGGATACAGCGTATTGTTGGCCCGGATGAGGGGCTGCCATTCGTAGTCGCCGAGCGAATTGTAGCCCGTTTGACCGTAGCTACCCCGGATTTTCAACTCTGAAATGGCAGTGATCGACTTCATGAAGTTCTCTTCGCTGATGCGCCAGCCCGCCGAAACGGCCGGGAACGTACCCCACTTGCGGCCGGGGGCGAACTTGGACGAGCCGTCGCGGCGCACCGAAGCCCCGAGCAGGTACTTGCCCGCAAACTCGTAGTTGAGGCGACCCACGTAGGAGATAAGCGTGTTTTCGTTGAAACTGGTACCTCCGTTAGGATTGGTAACGCCTTGAATAACCTGAATATTATTGTCGGGCCTTACCCCGAAAGCATTGATGCTCCGAACGGAGGACTTCTGCTGCTCGGCTACGCCCAGCAGGTTGATGTAGTGCTTACCGAAGGTCTTCTCGAAAGTAAGCGCGTTGGTGAAAACGGTGGAGAAAAACTGATTACGATTTTCTGACACGTTGGCGTTGGGGCGCGTCCGGTTACCGTCGTTGTATATCGGCGAGAAGGAGTTGAAACGCGTGGAAGCGAAGTCGGTACCAGCTGTGAACTTATACTTCAACCAATCGGTAAAGCGCACTTCGGCGAAGATGGTACCGATGAGCTTGAAAGCATTGTCCTGCTGATTCTGCTGTTCCATTTCGGCGATCCGCAGGGGATTCTCGGGGTCTGTAGCGTCGAGACCCTGGGCCGTGGTGCTGAATCCACCCAATTTGGTGGGATCGCGGGTAGGCCAATAGGGAATCATCCGCATGGTGTTCATGATCAGGCTGCGGCCCCCGCCACTGCGCTCAGCTATCTGAAAATCAGTAGCGGCGAGCAGCGTCTGGCCGATGGTCAGCCATTTCTTGACCTTGTGATCGGAGTTGATACGGAAGCTGTAACGTTTGTACTCCGTATTGGGCAAAATGCCCTGCTGATCGAAGTAGCCCACCGAAGTGTAGAAGCGCGAAGTGGCGTTGCCACCCGAAATCGACAACTGGTTGTCGGTGATGGGCGCGTTGCGAAACATCACATCCTGCCAGTCGGTGTCGGTCTGGGCGAAAGTCTGGGTAGCGCCATCGTAAATAGGCGTGTTCAGGTTGCTGAAACGGCCGGGTACCGCCTGGCCCGAAGCCGTCACGAGCGCGGTACCGTACTGGATGTACTGGTCGCTATTAAGCAGGTCCAGCGTGCGCCAGGCCGACTGCGTACCTACGTAAGAGTTCAGTTCGATCTGCATCTTGCCGGGCGTACCTTTCTTGGTCGTGATCAGGATGACGCCGTTGGCCGCCCGCGAACCGTAGATGGCCGCCGCACTGGCGTCCTTCAGTACTTCCAGCGACTCGATGTCCTTGGGGTCGATGTTGTTCAGCCCGCCCGCTGGTACGCCGTCGATGACATAGAGTGGGTTGGGGTTTAGGCTCACCGAGCCTACCCCCCGCACGCGTACTACGGGCTCGGTGCCGGGACCGCTGTTGTTGGTGATCTGCACGCCCGGTACCCGGCCCTGAATGGCTTGCGTGGCACTTATGACCGGTAGGGCTTTCAGCTCTTTGGGCGTCACGGACGATACCGCACCGGTAAGCGTGGACTTTTTCTGGGTACCATAGCCTACGACCACGACTTCACCGAGTGCTTCGGCCGTCGATTCCATTCTCAGGCTGATGCTCGATTCGTTATTGATCGCGATTTCGGTGGTCTTGTAGCCGATATAGCTGAAAACGAGCGCCAATGAGTTGGAAGGTACGGAGAGCGAGTACTCTCCCTGGGCGTTGGTAGTGGTACCGGTTTTGGTACCCTTGGCCACGATGCTCACGCCCGGAAGCGGGTTTTCGGCCTCATCGGTAATCGTACCCCTGACCACGCGGTCCTGGGCGTAGCCGACTGTGCTGGCGGCCATCAGCAGCAAGAGCAGCAAGTTTCTGAAAAAAGTAGGTAGTTTCATCATAGGTAACTGTTGTAGGAATTAAAATAAAGGAACAAATTTATGCAATATTACATGATAATTCTCAGAAAACTCACTTCGATTCAAAATATACTTGTCGATTGAACAACTAAATTTTTTTAAAAAGTAAGCAATTGGTAAACAGGCACTAAAAGATTTGGTTCGGATCAGAAGTTGAACGAAACCGAAATATGTTCAACAAATTTTTAACGATGTATAGCTTGTATATACAAGATCAATTTTTAAATTGCATTTCTATACCGCCTACGTCAACATAAATGGAACCCGCGCATTACCAAAAGCTATACACATTGCTTAAAAACCAAATACAGGTCGGCAACTACAAAGAGGGTGATCTGCTGCCTTCCGAAAATGACCTGAGCGCTAAGCATAGAATCGCCCGCATGACCGTCCGCCGTGCCTTGCAGGAATTGGCCGACGAAGGGTACATCAAGAAGATAAAAGGCAAGGGGAGTGTGGTCAGTACGGCTCGCAAGTCCTTGGGGTTGCTTTCCTTCAAAGGGTTTTCGGAGGTGGTGGGCGGCGAATACGAGGCCAGGACTGAAATGGTCAGGCCGCCCGAAGCGCAGCCGTGGCCGGATCGTTTTTTTTACAACCTGACTGCTTCCGAAAAGCAAAAAGGCTGCGTTGCGTTTGAACGCATCAGGTTGGTGGGGGAGGACCCGGTACTGCTCGAATGCACCTACTTGCCCGATGCCTTCATCCAGGGATTTTGCAAGAAGCCTTTGTTTAACGGTTCGCTCTTCAAGACCCTGGCCGTTCGCCATGCCATCGACATCGTGAGTTTCGAGCAGGACATCCGTGCCGTGCTGGCCGACGAAACCACCGCCGAGCTGCTGGGAGTAAAGCCTATGATCCCACTCGTCCAAATTTACCGTCGCTATCATACCAGCATCCCGGACTATTTTGTCTACAGCCTGCTCTATTGCAATACCGAAAAATACACGATCAGTAATTAGAGGGTAGAAAGGTAGACGGCGGAACTGGAGGCGGTGCTCGAATTACTGAATTCTTTTGACAATCATGAGTAGTACTTTGCCGAACTGGATTCCACTATAAACCCATAAACCCATAAACCCATAAACCCATAAACCCATAAACCCATAAACCCATAAACCCATAAACCCATAAACCCATAAAATAATATGAACCTGACTACCCAACTTGCCAAGATGATTGACCATTCGTTGCTGCATCCGACGATGACCGACGACGATTTGAAAAAAGGCTGTGACATCGCTCGGCAGTACGATGTAGCTTCGGTGTGCATCAAACCCTACGCCGTGCGGCAGGCTGCTGCATGGCTGGAGGGATCCGACGTGCTGGTCGGTACGGTCATCGGCTTCCCGCACGGCGGCAGCACGGTGGCCATCAAAGTCGCCGAGACGATCGAGGCTTGCCGCGACGGTGCCGTCGAGATCGACATGGTCGTCAATATCGGGAAGGTACTGAGCGGCGACTGGGACTACGTACGCGATGAAATCAAGGCCATCACCGAAGCCACCCACGCCGAAGGAGCCATCGTGAAAGTGATTTTTGAAAACGACTACCTGCCCGACGATGCGCACAAGATCAGACTTTGCGAAATTTGCAGCGAAGTAGGGGCCGACTTCGTCAAGACCTCGACCGGCTACGGTTTCAACAAAGGCGACGATGGCCGCTACGGGTACCTCGGGGCCACCGAGCACGACCTCAAACTGATGCGTCAACACACTGCACCGGGCGTGCAAGTGAAGGCCGCGGGCGGCGTGCGCACGCTGGACGATCTGCTGAAAGTACGCGAATGGGGCGTGACGCGGGTCGGGGCCACGGCCACCGTCGCGATGATCGGCGAAGCCCGTCGGCGATTCGACGGTGATACTTCGGGTGGCGAAACCACGGGCGGGGATACGTCCGGCTACTGATCAAACTCCCACCGAATGAGCAAACGACGACGACATCCAGGATGTCGTCGTCGTTTTTGGTGCAGTTTTTTTCTATGTAACGATTACGGTTTTTCCGGTAAAAAAAGTAAATTACGCTGATGGGAAGGGGCATTGGCCAGACGACGGGCTAGCTAGACCTTCTGCCATCGCGCTCGTTTAGGGATAGTACCATCGGAACTTACGGACCAACCGGGCAAGCTCCGAATCGACCCCTATTCAGAAACTCTAACTTGATAATGAGTCATTTAAGATTATTTGTGATTGGTGCCTCTGCGGGTGGCCACGATGCGGTCATTCGGACGCTCAGCGGCATCCCTAAGCAAATCGATGCCGCCTTTCTGGTGGTCATCCATAGCCTTTACGACGTCCCGACGAATTTCTCCGAGTACCTGGACAAAAAGCTGGAGCTGACCGTGAAAGACGCCGAGGACGAGGAGGACATCCGGCCGGGAATCGTGTACATGAGTCGGCCTAACCAACACCTTGCGGTCGTTGAAGGGAAGATTCAGCTATCGAGCGGACCGCGCGAAAACCTTTTCCGGCCCGCCATCGACGTGCTGTTCCGCTCGGCGGCCGTTGCTTATGGCCACCGCACCGTGGGTATCCTGCTCACCGGTCGGCTCAACGACGGCACCGCCGGGTTGCTGGCCTTGAAAAAATGCGGGGGGCTGGCCGTCATCCAGAATCCGAAGACCGCCGAGTTTTCGGATATGCCGCTGTCGGCCCAGCAGGCAGTCGCGATCGACCATGTGGTCGATCTGGCGGAGATGCCGTCGATTATCCAGGAAATCACGCAGCAACCACTCCCTCCCGCCAAGACTATTCCCAATCACCTGATCCGCGAAGCCGGCATTGCTATGAAAATAAAAAAGTCAGATCAAAACGGAAAACAGCCTGGGCGAACAGGTTCCGCTAAGCTGCTCGAGCTGCGGTGGCCCGCTCTGGAAGATGGATGAGGCGGGTATGGAACGCTACCGCTGCCACGTGGGCCACTCGTTTTCGCAGGAAGCCTTGTTACAAAGTCAGGACGGCAAACTGGAAGAGACGCTGTGGGTAGCGCTGCGGACGTTTGAGGAAAAGCGCATTCTGCTCATGCGCATGGTGGAAGAGTACAAGACGAAAGGCTTCAAAACCATGTCGCGCTCCTACCAAAACAAGCTGGAAGAAGTATCGGAGCACATCGCTCGTTTAAGGGGACTTATTCAAATCCAGGATTAAAAGAGAAGATGAACGCCTTACCCATTCAAGAGGGCAGCGGCCAGGGGGATTTCTACGTAGTGGGCGTGGGTACCTCAGCCGGCGGGCTCGATCCCCTCACGCAGCTCGTATCCACCGTCAACGGCAACTCTCCCAATCTATGCCTGATCATCGTGCAGCACCTGAGCCCGACGCACAAGAGCGAGCTTACGTCGATCCTGGAAAGGCACAGCAAATGGCCGGTGGTGACGGCCCTGGACCAGACGCCCGTCCGGCCCAAGACGATCTACGTTACGCCACAGAACAAGACGATTCTGTATCGGGACGGCCATCTGCACCTCGACGATCTGCCGGCCACCCATACCCATGCCCCTTCCATCGATAATTTCTTCGTTTCGCTGGCCAAGCACGAAAAGCAGCGCGCCATCGGCATCATCTTGTCCGGCTCGGGGCAAGACGGCGCCCGGGGCATTCAGGCGATTAAGGAGCAGGGCGGATTCACGGTCGCCCAGGTACCCGATTCGGCCCAGTGGAGCAGCATGCCCATCGCTGCCATCGCCACCAAGGCGGTCGACAAGGTACTGCCCGTCAATCAGATGCTGGAAGACATTTATGGGTATATCAAGAATCACATTGTCGTCCATAAATCCAAAGAGCATCCCAAGAGCATCGACGCCATATTCGAACTGCTCGCCAAGCGGTCGGGCGTCGATTTCTCGAACTACAAGCCGGCCACCATCATGCGCCGACTGCAAAAGCGGATCAACGCGCTCCGGCTGCTCAGCATCACCGATTACTATCGGTACATCCGCCAAAACCCCGTGTAGCTGGACACCCTGTTCAATACGGTACTGATCGGCGTGACCGAGTTTTTCCGAAACCAGGAAGCCTTCGACCGGCTCACTGAACAACTCCGCGCGCTGATCAAGCACCGGCGGGCGGGCGAGAACATCCGCATCTGGTGCGTCGGCTGCGCCACGGGCGAGGAGCCTTACTCTATTGCGCTGCTCTTCGCCGAGTTGCTGCAAGCCGAGTCGTTTGCCCACACGGTGCAGATCTTCGCCACCGACATCGACGAGCGCGCCCTCAACTTTGCCCGCCGGGGCGTGTACCCGGCCGAAAGTGTGGCCTCGCTGCCCGTCGCCATGCGGGAGAAGTACTTCGAGCCGGTCGCGAACGGCATGGAGATCAAGAAGGTAATCAAGCAGCATATCCTTTTCTCGCGCCACGACATTACCATCGACCCGCCGTTCGTCAAGCTCGACCTGGTCGTGTGCCGCAACCTGCTGATTTACTTCAACAACCATCTGCAGCGCGATGTGCTGCAACTGTTCAACTATGCCCTGAAGGAAAACGGGCTGCTGTTTTTGGGCAAATCGGAGAGCGTCAGCGTCAGCAACGAGCTTTTTTCCAAAGTAAACCAATTCAAGATATTCCAGAAGCTGCAGTCGACTTCGCTGTCGGCGGCACGGCTTCCCCGCTTCCGCATGAAGCCGGATGAAGTGGCGTCGACGCCGCGACCCGCCGCCCGCACCATGTCGCTGGTCGATGTGGCCAAGGAAACACTGTACTACGCCGGCACTGACCCGATGGTCATCATCACCGAGCACGCCGACATCAAGGAAGTGCAGGGCAGCTTGCGACTCTACACCGAAATGAGCCAGGGCGCGACCAGCACCAACCTTCTGAAAATGGCTAATCCCGAACTGGTCATCGAGATCAGGTCGCTGCTGGTGCAGGTGCGCAAGACGGGCAAACCCCTGACGAGTCACGTGGTCAAGTTCACCCTTTTCGACACCGACCACTACGTGCAGTTGAAGCTGTTTCCGCTGGTGTATCCAGTGTCGGGCGTACAGCATTACATGCTGGTGTTCGAGGCGATCAACCCGGCGACCAACTACATTCAGTTTTCCGAGGAGATCATTCCCGACCAGCTCGCCGACTACCGGATGCGGGACATGGAGCAGGAAATCATGGCGCTGCGCGAACACCTGCAGACTTTTACCGAAGAGCTGGAAACCAGCAACGAGGAGCTGCAATCCATCAATGAGGAACTGCAATCGGCCAACGAAGAGTTGAAGTCGTCCAACGAAGAGCTGGAAACCAGCAACGAAGAGCTGCAATCGACCAACGAAGAGCTGTTTTCGGCCAACTCGGAGCTACGCTTCGCCAACGCCCTCCTCATCGAGAAGGAAGCCGAGCTAAAGTTGTCCAAGCAGGCCAGTGAGCGCAACGAGCTACTGTACCGCACGATGGCCGAAAACATTCCCAACGGAGTAATTGGCATTCTGGATGAGAACTTTGCCATCGAGTACATGGCCGGCCGGGGCATGAATCGCTACGACTACAGTCTGTCCGACATCGCCGGGAAGATTATTCTCGAGATGAACCCTTCGCAGGAAGAAAGGGACAATTTAAAAGATATTTTTGCCCGTACCCTGGCGGGTGAGTCCTGCGAAGGGGAGTTTGGCTTCGGCGACCAGCGGTTCCAGATCTATACCGTGCCGATTCGGTACGATGCCGAATCGGCGACCAAGGTCATGCTGCTCACGCGGGATGTGACGCTCGAAATACAAGCCCGAAACGAAATTCGTGAGCGCGAAGAGCGCTTCCGCACCCTGGCCGACACGCTACCCCAACTTATTTGGATGAGCAACCAGGCAGGAGAACTCCTCTACGTATCTGATCGCTGGCGGCAGTACTCGGCGCTCGATCCGCTGGACTGGCAGAGCTGGAAGTCGGTGATGGATGCGGAAGTGCTGGGGAGCGTGATGAACACCCTCACCCAGCAAGACTCGGAAGACGAAAGTTTTCAGACTGAGGTAGTGCTGAACACCCTGAGCGGCGAACACTGCTGGCACTCGCTTCGTGCCGTGCCCCTGCGCGACGAAACGAACGGCATCGTGAACTGGATCGGGGTATTCACCGACATCGACAATCAGAAGAAACAGGCCGAACACCTCGAAAAACTCGTCTCGCGACGGACGGCGGAATTGCAGCGATCCAACGACGACCTGCAGCAGTTTGCCCACGTAGCCAGCCACGACCTTAAAGAGCCGATTCGCAAGATCAGGACGTTCAGTACCCGCATTCAGGAGAAATTTGGTGAAGCCCTGCCCACCGATGTGAACGTATTTCTGGATAAGATAAATAGTGCCGCCCAGCGGATGTACAGTATGATCGACGGTGTGCTACTGTACAGTTCGCTCGACTCGGGCGAGCAGAATGTTTCGGAAGTGGACTTGGCCGAAATCATCGCTGAGATACGGTCTGATCTGGAAGTGGTCGTCAGCCAGAAAAAGGCCAAAATACTGGTCGCCGAATTGCCCGTGATCGAAGGTGTGCGCGTACAGCTTTATCAGCTTTTTTATAATCTGATCAACAACTCATTGAAATTTTCCGGCCGGAAGCGCGACTGCATCATCGAGGTCACCAGCGAACCAGAGCCGGATGAAATCTCATCCGAGTCGGGTATCTTGCGTATCGACGTGAAAGACAACGGCATCGGGTTCGACGCGGCAGATAGCGACAGTATCTTCAAAACTTTTTATCGGCTGCACAACAAGAGCCAGTACGAAGGTAATGGGCTGGGGTTGTCGCTGTGCAAAAAAATCGCGGAGCGACACGGAGGTGCCATCGAAGCCCGGCAAAATAAACCCGTGGGGGCGGTGTTTTCCGTTCGCCTACCGATTCGACAACCCGAAAAAAAACTTTGACATCATTAGCCAGGAGCACCTTATATGACCAATAGCCTGACTGTTTTCCTGATCGACGACGATGAGGACGATATTTCACTCTTCCACGAAATGCTGCAGGAAGTCGCCTCCGACGCCCGGTTTTCCAGCGCGGTCAACGGTCTGGAGGCGTTGGAGACGTTGAGGAGTAGTGCGGGCTCGCTTCCCCAGCTTATCTTTCTGGATTTGAATATGCCCCGTATGAATGGCAAAGAATGCCTGACTGAGTTGAAGCAAGACCCACAACTACAAGCTATTCCGGTCATCATCTATTCCACTTCATCCAGTGCGCACGACCGCGCGGAAGTCACTTCCCTGGGAGCCTTGGGCATGATTACCAAGCCTTTCAGCCTGCTGCACCTCAAGCAGATGCTCGAACTGATCGTACCCGCCACCCCCGACCGACTCGAGCAAGCCCTGGAGAGGATCGAGCGCTTATAGGGGAGCACAGTACCTTGCATCTGCTAGGGAAGAAGGTCGATTTCTCGCAAAAGCCTTCCAATCGTGCTTCCCTCAATATCTGCCTGCGTGGATTTGTCGTAGATTGACAATAGGACGATTGACTTCGAAACAACTTTACGAAGGTTATCAGTCGGGCGCCGCCACTTTTCCCTCTTTTCTTGGAACTGATCGCCATCCGTATCTTGTAGCAATCTTTGCCGAGGGAGTCTCCCTGAAAAGGATTCTTGGAAAGCTCGGTCAGCATTTCCTTCAAATCGCTACCAATAGAAGGATATTTTTTGGCTAGTTTCTTAAACTCACGATCAAAGTTGGGCAGCGTGGATATTTCGTACATCACCCTTCCAGTTCGTTGAGCAAATCCTGAACGGGTCTCGTCCTTATTTCTCCCCTCTCCATCATTTGTAGTTCCTCAAACCCTGTCCTGATGTTTTCCCAGATTGCTTTCTGGTCGGCGTTTAGTGTATCTATTAAACGCTCAGGTTCGCTCACTTCAACAAAATTGAGGGAGTGTATTAATTGCATGAAAAAAGCAAACTTACTGTCGGGAATTTGGAGTGTTACCTGTTTCATAATCAACCAATAGTTCGTAAATACAGAGCAAATTTAGCTAAAATAGATTTTTTAAAAAACTAGATTCATGTCCTCGTGCGTCGCCACGAATCCCAACGATTCATAAAATCAAATAGCGCCGGGCCGTCTTTTGTCAGTAGTCAATTGTAGCAGGTGACAGCTGTAGCAGGTGACAGCCGCGCTTTCTGTCTGCTCCCGCATCGCACCCAGCGCATCGTCAGCCAACATAGCGACAATCTCCGAAAGGTCAGCAGAGGTAGCTAATCTAAAATCCAACGAATAGAAAGCTGAGTCGAAAGAATTATCCATTATCCATTATCAACTATCCATTAACTAAGAGTGCTTGGGAAACTGATCGAAGTCCGGTTTGCGCTTTTCCAGAAACGCGTCGCGGCCCTCGCGGGCTTCGTCGGTCATGTAGCCCAGGCGGGTGGCTTCTCCCGCGAAAATCTGCTGGCCCACCATGCCGTCGTCTACCATGTTGAAGGCAAATTTCAGCATTCGGATCGCCATTGGGCTCTTTTCTAGAATTTCCTGCGCCCATTGGTAGGCGGTCGCTTCCAGTTCGTCGTGCGGTACTACGGCGTTGACCATCCCCATCTCGAAGGCCTCCTGCGCCGAGTAGCTGCGACCCAAGAAGAAAATCTCACGCGCCCGCTTCTGCCCGATCTGCCGGGCGAGGTAGGCCGAGCCGTAGCCCGCATCGTAGCTGGCCACGTTGGCGTCGGTTTGCTTGAAAATGGCGTGTTCCTGGCTGGCCAGCGTCAGGTCGCACACCACGTGCAGGCTGTGGCCGCCGCCTACCGCCCAGCCGGGTACTACGGCGATGATGGGCTTGGTCATGAAGCGGATTTGTCGCTGCACTTCCAGAATATTGAGGCGGTCGAGGCCGTCGTTGCCTTTGTAGCCCGCCTTGTCACGGAACTTTTGGTCGC
Source organism: uncultured Cytophagales bacterium (assembly GCA_963803495.1). Lineage (GTDB taxonomy): Bacteria > Bacteroidota > Bacteroidia > Cytophagales > Spirosomataceae > Persicitalea. Next base: position 1,641,323 of record CAWDMP010000002.1, on the reverse strand, counting down.
CGCCCGAGCAAAACGCGTACACGCCATCCTTGGCCGGGCCTTCGCCCGACAGCAGCACCACGCCGATGCTACCGTCGTTGCGGGCATCCTCGAAGGCGTCGAGGAGCTCAAACACGGTACCGGGGCGGAAGGCATTGCGCACGTCGGGCCGGTTGAAGGCGATGCGGGCCACACCATTATGTTTTTTATAGGTAATGTCTTCGTAAATTTTGGCAGTCTGCCAGTCGGGATTTTGCATGAAAAGTCTGGTTTGAGAGAAAGGATTCAAAATTAAGCAATGCTTTGGGAAATACGGTGGAACCACGCAATCCGGTTCGGTGCAAGTTGGCTCATGCCACTTAGTAGGTTTGCATTTTTCTGCCTTTTATTGGTCATTAATTCAGAAAATGCCAATTGATAAACTACTCGAAAAATAGCGACGATAACGACCTGTGGAGTGGAGTGCTAGACGGAAGCGAGGCCGCTTTCGAGCTATTGTACCATCGCTATTTCAACGATTTATACGCCTACGGGTTCAGTCTGCTGCCCGAAGAAGAAGGGGTAAACGACGCCATTCAGGATCTTTTCCTTGAAATCTGGCGAAAGCGGGAAGTACTCAGCCAGGCCCGCTCCGTAAAATTCTACCTGCTGGGTTCGTTGCGCCGGCGGGTACACCGGATTCAAAAGCCTATGTACTTGAATAGCCGAAAATTAGATGGTATCCCTGAGTCACACCTTCCCACTCACAACTCCCCCGAAACCCTGTTTTCTGAGAAAGAAGAGGGTATTCTGCAAAGCGATAAGCTGAAAAACTGGCTGGCCCAACTCCCGCCTCGCCAACGCGAGGCCCTCGAACTCCACTACTACCACGACCTCCCCTACGCTCAGGTAGCCGAACTACTCGAAATCAAAGAGCAGTCGGCCCGAAATTTAGTGCAGAAGGCACTGACTATCCTTCGTAGAATCTCTATTATTTTGATTATCAGTGTTTTATTTTAATTAAGAAAAGTATTTCTAAAATAGTTGCCGTTTGGGGGGTTGAAAAATCACCCCAATGTTTCTCTGTGGATATAGGGGAATGGTGCACTTAATTCCCGGAAAATAACCATGAACTACCAGGACTATACCGTCGAAGACTTTTTAGACGATGCCTCTTTCCGGCATTGGGTGCTCGACCCGACGACCGACTCGGGTGTCTTTTGGCAACGCTTCCCCGAGGAGTACCCCGAGAAAATAGTCGAATTCCGCGCCGCTCGGGAATTTGTCAAAACACTTGGGGAAGGCGTGGAAAACCACTTTCCCAATCCTGAAGCGGAGCGTGTCGTGTTGGCAAAAATTCGCCGGGAAATGGATGCGGAACAAAAGGTGACGCTCACGACAAGGCCCGTTTGGTGGCGGTTTGCGGCCGCTGCCTCAGTCGTGGCCATGCTGGCTTTGGGGTATCTGTACCGACAAGTACCCGTCGACGAAATCAGCTACGCGCACCTTCGCCAAAAGGTGGAATCTCAGTTGGTCGAGCGCATCAACGAAACCGACAAACCGCTGCTGGTCAACCTAGCCGATGGCAGTTTGGTATTCTTGAAGCCTGATTCCCGAATCAGCTACACTGAGTCGTTCGATGACGAAAACCTGCGGGAAGTGTTCCTGAGCGGAGAAGCTTATTTTGAAGTGACCAAAAACCCTAAGAAGCCTTTCGTCGTCTACGCCAACGAGCTGGTTACCAAAGTTCTGGGAACGAGCTTCAATGTAAAGGCCTATGAAGACGAAGAGGACATTACTGTCAAAGTCAACTCGGGCAAGGTATCGGTGGCGGTGGCCGACGAAGTGAGTGCCCGGCGGGGCGTCAGTAAGCGTGAACGGGAAGGGATTGTGCTTTTGCCCAACCAACAGGCCACGCTTTCGCGCAGGGACATCCGGCTGGTCAAAGAACTTATCGAAAATCCGGTGCCGCTGCCCGGCGAGTCGCGGGCCGCCGTGGTGCATTCCTTCAAGTTTGAGAACGCCCGCGTTTCCGATGTCTTCGCTGCCATCGAAAAAGCCTACGGCGTGGACATTGTGTACGACGCCGAAGTATTCGCCGACTGCCTTTTCAACGGCGACCTGACCGATGAGTCTTTATTTCAAAAACTGAACGTCCTGTGCCTGAGCATCGAAGCCGAGTACCGGATGCTCGACGCCCAGATTATCGTGAGTGGCGACGGTTGCGGCTCATCCATCATTCGTTCACCCTAAACCCTTACTTCATGCCCGGAAACATTACCTAAACCCACGCCACGAAAAAGCCGACGGTGCGTCACCACCGTCGGCCCAAAGAAATCCCAATGATGCAATCCATCTGAAATTCAGATGCCGGGATTGTTCTGCCAAACTTTTAATTCAACAAAACGCCTTCAAATTATGAAAAAAATATGCGCCACCCAACGCTGGGGGCTGAAAATCATGCAGTGGTCTTTCGTAAATCTGTGTCTGGTGATTGTGTTCGCCAATGTATCCTTCGCCCACGACGCGTCCGCCCAGGAGTTGCTGGACCGGCGCGTGTCGGTGCAGGCGACGGATTTGCGTCTGCAGGCCGTCCTGAACGAAATCGAGAAAACCGCCGAGGTGAAGTTCTCTTACAGCCCCAGCCTGATCCGGGCGTCGCGCCGGGTTTCGCTGGTAGCCACCAACGAGAAACTGTCCGAAGTACTTGAAAAACTGCTGCGTCCGCAGACGCTTACCTATAAGGTCGTCGGCAAGCAGATTATTCTGCGGCGAGCCATAGCCAGTAACGACGGAAGGAAGTCTGCTGAGGAAGAGGCGACTCTGGTCGTACCTATGGACAAAACTGTGTCAGGTCAGGTCACGTCTACCGAAACGGGCGAGCCCTTGCCCGGCGTTAGTATTCTGGCAAAAGGAACGCAACGCGGTACGACTACCGGAGCCGATGGTACGTATCGTCTTTCGGTTCCTGATGAAAGCAACACGCTGGTGTTTTCCTTTGTGGGCTATCTTGCACAAGAGGTAGCTATTGACAATCGCATCCAAATTAACGTCACCCTTGCGGTGGATACCAAGCTGCTGAACGAAGTGGTCGTTACGGCTTTTGGGATCAAAAAAGACCAAAAATCCCTCACCTACGCTACCCAACAGATTTCAGGAAAGGAGATTTCGGCGGTAGGCAATCCCAACGTCTTGAATGGCCTGCAGGGCAAAGTGGCCGGAGTGACGGTGAGCCTGAACAGCGGAATGCCCGGCAAGTCGCCCGGCATTCGCATTCGGGGCAGTCGCTCACTGACGGGCAACAACGCGCCGTTGTATGTGATCGACGGCCTGCCCGTTTCGGGTGGCGACCGGATTCTGGATATAAACCCAAGCGACATCGAGTCTATGAACGTGCTGAAAGGTCCGGCGGCCTCGGCGTTGTACGGCTTGCGGGCCTCCAACGGCGTCATCGTCATCACGACCAAAAATGGCTCGGGGGCAGCGGGCAAACCCACCGTGACGTTCGACACGCATTACAGCGTCGATCAGGTGGGCTTTCTGCCCGATACACAAATGGAGTTCGGCCAGGGCGAAAACGGCAACTTCAATCCCAATTCCATCTTTACTTGGGGGCCGCGCATCAGCACGATGAGTACCTACACAAACCAGCTCGGCGAGCAGGAAGAACCGGGGGTATACGACAACGATAAGGCGTTTTTCCAGAACGGACACACCATGAATACCAATCTGGCTTTCTCGAATTCGGGTAGTTTTGGTAATTTCATGATCGGCTTCGGGCGCAACGACCAGACGGGCATCGTGCCCAACTCGGGAATGTCGCGCAATAACGTGAAGTTCAACGGCGAGTTCAAGCTGCTTAAAAACCTCACTTCGAACATTTCTTTCAATTTTTCCGACCTGAATATCGACGACTTCCCCGAGGAATTTGGCAACACGAACATCTTCCGGGGTCTGACCGAGACGCCGCCTTCGTACAACCTGGCCGGCAAGCCCTACGCGTTTCCCGATGACCCCTACCGGCAGATATTCTACCGCGTGTCGCAAAACAATCCCTATTGGGTCGTCAACAATGCTTTTCGGGACGAAAACACCAAGCGAACGCTGGGCAACATCCTGCTCAACTACAAACTAGGCGAGAACCTGGCCCTCAACTACCGGATCGGCCTGGACCACTACACGACCAACGCCACCCAGTACCGCGAGATTGGTTACGCCACCGCCGGACGCACCAACCCGCCCAGCGGCGGGGACATCTCGTTGAACAATACGTTTGCCACCCAGTTGAACTCCAACTTTTTTCTGACCTACAACAAACAAATCCGAGACACCTGGTCGCTGGACTTCATCGTCGGCAACGAGGTATTCGACAATCGTTCGGAGTCCATTCGCACCCGCGGTTCCAACCTCGTGGTGGGCGGCTGGCCCAATCTGGACAACGCCACCCAGTTAGCGGGCGACAATTCGATCAGGCGGCAGCGGATCGTCGGGTTCTACGCCAACGCCAACTTGGGCTGGCAGGACAAAATATTTTTGAACGCCTCGGGCCGCAACGACATCGTATCGAATATGCCCGCCGGGAACCGCTCCTTCTTCTACCCCTCGCTGGGGGTCAGCGCGATCATCACCGAACTGCTGCCCGAAGCCAGGCGCGTCTTTTCCTTCGCCAAACTGCGGGCCACGGTGGCCGAGGTCGGGCAAGCCGGGCCGCTCTACGTGGGCAGTCGGGGCTTCGTGTCTAATAATCCCGGCGGCTTCGTGTTCCCCTACCAGGGCCTGGCCAGCTATACCCAAAGCGGCACCCGGATCAACCCCGAACTGCGGCCCGAAAACACCCGGACGTTCGAGATTGGCGGCGACCTCCGCTTCCTGAACGACCGCATCGGCATCGACTACACCTACTTCGACAGCAAGTCCGACGGCCAGATTTTCAATGTCCCGGTGCCGATTACGACCGGGGCGAGCAACGAAGTCAGGAACGGCGGCAGTCTGCGGAATACAGGGCACGAAGTGGTGCTTTCGCTGGTTCCGGTCCAGACCCCCAATTTCCGGTGGACGTTCAACACCAACTTCACGACCTACAAAAGTGAGGTGCTCGAACTGTACGGCGGCACCGAGCGGGCGGTTATCTCGGGGTCGGACGTCATTACCCTGGTGGCGGAAGTGGGCAGCGTGTACCCGGCTTTCATCGGCACGTCTTACCGGCGCGATCCGCAATCGGGCCAGATCGTATACCAAGGCGACGAAAGCAGAAATAACTACGGTCTGCCGCTGATCGACAATAGCCAGAAAGTGCTGGGAACCCCCACCCCGGATTTCGAAATGAATTTTATCAATAGCCTGACGTTTAAGGGATTCACGCTATCGGCCCAAATCGACTGGCGCAAGGGGGGGTACATCTATTCCCAGTCGTACATCGAATCGCTCCGGCGGGGGCTGGCTGGTGACACCCGCGACCGCGAGACCCAGTTTGCCCCGGAGGGCAAGAAGGGTACCTTCGTCAACGGACAACTGGAAATTTCGGGTGATAACGACATCACCATCAATAAAGACCGGGAGTATTTCAACGTTCTTTTCCGAATCAATGAGGAGGGTTTACAAGACGCCTCTTTTGTCCGGCTACGGGAGCTGAGCCTGAACTATAATCTTCCCGTGGCCTGGCTATCAAAAATAAAAATCAAGAACGCCTCCGTGTACTTTACCGGTCGCAACCTGTTTCTGATTACTGATTCGTACTATGACCCGGAGGTGAATACCTCCGAAGGGCCTTTTTCCAACAACAATTCCCAGGGAATCGAAATTTCCCAGATTCCCCAAACCCGAAGCTTCGGGGCCGGACTCAGACTCAAATTCTAACGACATCAAAACCATGAAAAACCTTAAAACATACCTTTTCCTGCTAGTGGTTGCTTTCAGTTCCTGCACTGATGAAGTACTGAACGACATCGACACGAACCCCAACCAGATCAACGATGTGCCGCTGAGAACCCTGCTAACGCAGGTTCAGGTCGGTTATGTGACGGGGATAGCGGGTGGCGGAACGGCCACCAACGCGTATTACCTATCGGAGCAGAATACCTTTGTGCTGGGCGATAACCGACTTGAAGTCACCCAGAGCCTGGGCGGCGGACTTTGGTCGCAGGCCTACCGCAGCCTGAACGACCTGGCGATCATGAAACAAAAAGCCCTCGACGCCAACGCCTTTACCTACGCCGGCATTGCCGATGTGTACAAGGCGTTGAACCTGGCGGCATTGACCGACCTGTTTGGGGATATTCCTTATTCCGAGGCGCTCCGCAGCGATGTCATCAATCCCTCATTTGATCCTTCGGAAGACATTTATACCGAAATTCAGAACGTCCTCGACCAGGCGATCACAAATTTGGGGAAAGAGTCCGGTCTGCTGACCCCCAAGAACGACGACCTGATTTTCGGGGGCGACAAGGCGATGTGGATCAAGACAGCCTACGGCATCAAAGCCCGCATGCACAACCGACTCAGTAATCTCGATCCGACGGGTTCGGCCGACAAAGCACTGGCGGCCATTGCGCAGTCGTTCGCCTCCGACAAGGAGAATTTTGTTTTTACCAAATTCCAGAACAACAACCTGAACGCCAATCCTTTCTCGAATGGCCAGAATATTCAGCCCGCTTCGGCGGTGGGAAACGGGATCTACAACGCGATGGCGAGCTTCGGGGCCAACGGAAAGGCGGAAGATGACCCACGGGCCAACATATGGTTTACGAAAGTGGGCGGGAAAATCATCCCCGCGCCCAATGGCACCGCCCGCCCCGACTTCGGCGAACCGCGTCTCGACGGGGCCTTTTACTCCAAGCCCGAAATCTTCAAGCACTTCGCCGCCCCCGTGCCGTTGCTGACTTTCGTGGAGTTAAAGTTCATTGAAGCCGAGGCAAATTTGCGCTTGAACAACCGCCCTAAAGCCCAAGAGGCGTACCGAACGGCGGTCACGCTGGCCCTGAGACACGCAGGGGATTTTAACCCGGCGGCGAAACTCTCCGACGCCCAGATCGACGCCTACCTGGCGATGCCCAAGGTGTTGTCGGGAGCCGAGAACCTTGCCATACGCGACATCATTGTACAGAAGTACATTTACTTCTACCAGTACCAACCCATCGAAGCTTACAATGATGTCCGCCGAACTGCGCTCATCCCCGTAACCGACCCGACCGGAAGACCCAACCGCCTGCCGTACCCGGTGTCGGAACTGACCCGCAACGTAAAGACACCCACTGACATCGACAATATTTCAGTCTTCGAGCCGAGAACGAAAGTTTTCTGGGCGAAGAAATAAAATTGGATTCACTTATAAAGTCGTTCGGATCAGGTTTCCGAACGACTTTACAGTTATAGACGCGATGAAAAAATGGTCTTGCGTACTACTCGCAATTTTCTCCTTCCAGGTAGTATCCGCTCAAACTCGCAATGCCGAGGTCGTCATCTACGGTGCCACGCCCGCCGGGATTTTCGCCGCCATCAATGCTGCCCGCGAAGGTCATAGCGTGACGTTGGTGGAAGAGTATCCGCACATCGGCGGCTTGATGACGGGTGGGCTTTCTTTTACGGACTTCCGGTCGCTCGAATCGCTGAGCGGCACGTTCAACGAGTACCGTTTTCGGGTGCTGGATTACTACAAAAAGAAGTACGGACCGAATTCACCGCAGATTGCCGACAGCTATTTTGGCGTCAACGCCGAGCCAAAGGTGACGCTATTGATTTTCCAGCAAATGCTAGCCGAACTACCTTCGATCAATGTTTTAACGAAACATCGAATCGCCAAAGCTAATGTTACCAAAAACAACGCGGGCGTAGCGAGAATAGACGCCGCCACTTTCACGAATTTGGCAACCGGAAAATCCGTGGTCATTTCTGGTAAAATCTTTATCGACGCTACCTACGAGGGGGATTTGGCAGTAGCCGCCGGGGCCGAGTACCGCATCGGACGGGAGTCGAGGAAGGAATTTTGCGAGATTCATGCGGGCAAGATTTTTACCAAAAACGGCCAAATCGTAACGGGAAGCACAGGCGAGGGCGACGGTAAGGTGCAAGCCTATAATTTCAGGCTCATCATGACAGACTCGGCGGCCAACCGTCGGATGGTCGAGCAGCCAGCTCACTACACCAGGAATGAATTCTTGCCCATTGCCGAAGTTTTTGCCAGCGGAGCAGTCAGCCAGATCTTTACGCAAAGTCGGGAAGGAATTCTGCGGGTGCAGCCGCTCGTGAACCGGAAGGCTGACATCAATGATATCAAAAATGCTCCCGTTCGGATGTCGTCGCTGGGAAAGAATTATGATTATCCCAATGGCAGCCCCGAGGTTAGAGCCAGAATCATCGCCGAACACCGGGAACATATTCTGGGGATGATCTATTTCTTGCAAAATGACGAGAGTATTCCCTCGTCCGCCCGGCAAGAGGCAAGGGAGTGGGGACTAGCAAAAGACGAATTCACAGACAATGATAACTTTCCCTACCGCCTTTACATCCGCGAAGCCCGCCGCATCATGGGCGAGGTAGTTTTTACCGAAAACAGCACCAACCTCGCCCCCGGCTCGGTGCGTAGCCGACTGGAACCCAACGCTATCGCCATCAGCGACTACGCCTTGAACTGCCACGGCGTATCACCACCCGGCCCGCTGTATCCCGACATGACGGAAGGCGATTTCAACGCTTCACCGCAGCCCTTTCAGATTCCTTACGGGGTGATGCTGCCCAAGAATTTCGAGAATCTGCTCGTTCCAGTGGCAGTCTCTTCGAGCCATGTGGGTTTTTGTGGTATCCGACTCGAACCCACCTGGTCGGCGCTGGGGCAAGCGGCAGGGTTGGCGGCCCATTTGAGTTTAAAGAATAAAGTACCCACCACGCAAGTACGGGTAGCTGACCTGCAATCATTACTTTTAAAGAAAGGAGCCAAGATTGTTTATGTAAGCGATGTCGAGGCTGATTCGCCTTATTTCCAGGCCATTCAGTATTTTGGAGCTAAAGGTTTTCTACATGATCTGTACTCACCGCAAGAAGTGAGCCTTCGTTCGGTTCCCGTCCTAAAATTGCAATATAGCGGCCCCATGCTCTACCACGGCGTCGAGCCAGAGAAGACACTTGATTCCAAATTGGCCGAACGGTGGTTGGCCAGGATAGCTGCCAGACAAAGGGCCCAGGCTCAGCAGCTTTTTACTACAAGATCGTGGACACGGGGCGAATTTTTAAACGCCCTTTTTACCCAAAATTCAAAATAACTTATCATGCTCAAGAGAAACTTAGGTGATCGTGTGCGGCGATGGTCCAGCGTAAATCTGGGCCATGAGGCAAAAACGGGTATCATGAAAGAACTCATCTACCGACTGAACCCCAGCCGCCTGCCGACAACCCCATGTATTCTATGCTTAACATCAGGTACCTGCTATGGATGTGTTTTGCCCTCCTCTCGATGGCTTCGGCCACCGCCCAAAAGCCGCGCCAGATCATCCTCATCCTGGCCGACGACCTGGGCTGGAAGGAGGTGGGGTTCAATGGTTCACGCTACTACCACACGCCCGTGCTGGATTCGTTGGCTGCACGATCGCTGGTGTTCAGTTACGCTGACGCCAATGCCTCTGATTGTGCGCCTAGCCGGGCTTCCCTGATGTCGGGTAGCTACTCGACCCGGCACGGGGTCTACACCGTCGCATCGCCCGACCGGGGCGACACCCGCCCGCGCCGACTGATCGCCACCCCCAACCAGGCGTTCTTGGCGCCTGACTATCGTACCCTGGGGATGGTGCTGCAAAAGGCGGGCTTCAAAACGGCGGTGATGGGCAAATGGCACATCGGAGATGATCCCACGAAGCAGGGTTTCGACCTGCACAAGGGCGGTGGAAAGGCAGGCAGCCCCCAAAGCTATTTCAGCCCTTACTAGATGTCGTACCTTGCCGATGGCCCCGAAGGCGAAGAACTCACGGACCGAATCACGCAGGAGTCCATCGCGTTCATGCGCCAAAACCGCACGAATGACTTCTTTCTCTACATTCCTCATTTCGCCGTTCACTTCCCCTTTCAGGGTAAGGGCGACTCGGTGAACAAATACCGGAAACTGCCCAAACGGGATGGGCAGGGACGCAATGCCCACTACGCCGCCATGGTGGAGAACCTGGATCAAAACATGGGGAAGCATTCGCCCCGCTATTCGGCCGCCTGCTATCTGGCCGGGCACAAATCAATAATAAAGAAGTACTCTCGTTACCTAAATCGACAGCTTGCAATCTGTTGGCAACATCCAAACCACTATGATTAACCGTAGAAAATTCCTCCGGGCCAGCGCCCTCACCTCCCTGACACCGCTCCTTGGCGAAGAAGCCCTCGCCAGCACCAACGCCGACGAAGTCACCGAAGGCAAGCGCATTTTGCCCATCGTAAAGGAAACCGACGTAATCGTGTGCGGTGGTGGTCCGGCGGGCATCGGGGCCGCGCTGAGTGCCGCCCGAAGTGGGGCCAAAACCACGCTGATCGAGCTACACGGCTGCCTCGGTGGTGTCTGGACGGCCAGTTTGTTGAGTAATATCATCGACTCGGCGGCCAAGACGGGCATCATGAAAGAATTGATGGATCGCCTGAATGATACCGACGGGCAGTACGACCCCACCAAATACGACGCCGAGCTGATGAAATGGATGCTCGACGAAATGTGCCGCGAAGCGGGCGTAGACGTGCGGCTGCACACCCGGGTAACGGCGGCCAATGTCGATAAAAACAATAAGATCGACTATATCGCGACCGAAAGCCTGTCGGGCCGGGAGGCGTGGAAGGCCAAGGTATTCATCGATGCCACCGGCAACGGCGACCTGGCGGCAAGAGCAGGTTGCGCCTTCGAGATGGGCGAGCTGGGTACTGGGCGCGTGCAGCCCATGTCGCTGATGGTTATTCTAAGCGGTTTGAAGGAAGACGATTTGGTAAAGCAGGGCTACGTCAAGGGCTACGGAAAAGATGGCTCGCCCACGGGTGAAGGCAAGAAAAAACTGCACCGCGATATTCTGGCTGCCGGTATCGACGCTAGTTATTCGATGCCAAGTTTTTTCACTGTTCGCCAAGACATGGTGGCTTTGATGGTCAATCACCAGTACGAGGTACTTGCTACGGATGCCAATGCAGTGACCAAGGCCACGCTCCAGGCCCGCGACGAAGTAAACCGCATCGTGAACGCGTTGCGCAAGACGGGCGGCATGTGGGCCGATGTACGTATCGTGACTTCTGCACCCCAGATCGGCATCCGCGAAGGCAGGCGTATCCACGGCCTGTATATGCTCACGAAGGAGGACTTAATGCGGGGCGCTCAGTTTGAGGATGGCGTCTGCGACGTCAATTTTGTGGTGGACATTCACTCACTGGTGCGGGGCGAAGGCGGGGGCTACGGCGCGGGCGGGGTCAAGATGAAACCCTACCAAATTCCGCTCCGCTCGCTGATTGCCAAAGACGTAGACAACCTGATGATGGCGGGCCGCTGCATCAGCGGTGATTTCTACGCCCACGCCAGCTACCGCGTTACAGGCAACGCCGTACCGATGGGCGAAGCCGCCGGGAGGGTATCGGCCAAGGCCGCGTTGTCGGGGCGTTTGCCGAAGGAAGTGGAATGGACGGAAGTAGAAACACTCGCCAAGAAATGAGTATCCGGCTATCTTGCACCATGAAACGAATCTTATTTCTCTGTCTCTACCTTTCGGTACCGTTTGTCTGGGCGCAGAACTCATCCCGCTCTGGAGGGCGGGCCCCAAAAAAGCCTAACGTTCTTTTTATCCTGACCGACGATATGGGCTACGGCGATTTGTCGGTGTACGGCAGCCCGGTCAACCATACGCCCAATATCGACAAATTGGCGGGCTGGGGCGTTCGCATGAATCATTGCTACGCCGGCTCGGCGGTGTGTACGCCCTCACGGGCCAGCATTTTTACGGGCCGCTTTCCGTTGCGCTTCGATATTCAGTGGGCTTTCACCGACAACGACGAATACCTTCCCGTCCAAAAACAAACCATTCCGCAACTCCTGAAAGCCAATGGCTACCGTACGGCCCACGTGGGCAAGTGGCACCTGGGCGGCTTACGCCTGAAAGACTTCGAGGCGCGGGCCGCCGGGAAACCAGCCAATCCCGGTCCGCACGAGCAGGGCTTCGACCATTATTTGTGCAACATCGAAGACCCGATTCTGCGGCAGGACTTGATCAAAAACCGGGTACTGTACCGCGAGGGCGGCAAGACAATGGTGCGCAACGATCACCGCGTACCGCCGCAGGAAGGCAATTGGGAAACGATCAAAGTCGATGAGGCACTGGCTTTCATGCAGGAAAGCCAAGAGGAGAAAAACCCGTTTTTCGTCAACCTCTGGTTCGATACGCCGCACACGCCTTACGAACCGATCGAGCCTTTCGTAGAAGAATTCAAAAAGCGCGGGGCCACGGGTGACCAACTTTACGTCCGCTCGATGATCAAGCACCTCGATGGACAGATTGGACGGCTGCTGGACTACCTCGATAAGGAAGGTTTGCGTGAGAACACGATCATTATTTTCGGCTCAGACAACGGCGCGGCCACGCAACTTTCGCCCGGCCCGTTCCTGGGCCACAAAACCGACCTGCACAACGGCGGCATTCGGGTACCTTTCTTTGTTTCCTGGAAAAGCAAGATTCCCGAGCATGCTTTCAGCTTCCAGCAAACCCACTACGCCGACCTGCTGCCCACGCTCTGCGATGCGCTGAAAATCCCCTACGACAAATCACTTTGCGACGGCCAAAGTGTGTGGCCGCAGTGGCAGGGCCAACCTGATGTCGAACACAAAGTAATGCTGTGGCAGCTCGACGTGACCGAAAAAACGGGTTACCAAGGCATAGGCGGTCGCCCGATGCCCCGTGCTTCCTTCGCCGCCCAACTCGGCCAATGGAAAATGCTGGCCAGCGACACCGTACCCGTGGCGCTCTACGATACCGAAAACCAGTACCGCGAATTCACCAACCTGCTGGGCAAGCAGCCCGAGATAGAGCAAGTACTTTGGGAAGAGATCCAGCGGTTCAGGAAAGACAAGCGGGTGTCGTGGCAGGATTTGGTCAAGAAGTAGAACCGCCGACTAAAGCCCTTTTTAATTCATGAAAAAAACACGTCACCCAAGGTACCTTCAATTGCTGGCGTCCGCCGTATTCATCGGAGTGCTGCTGATCGCATCAAATTCGGCAACAGCTCAAAACAGTTCGGCCCAGCCCAACTTCATCGTCATTTTTACCGACGACCAGGGCTACGGCGACCTGGGCTGCTTCGGCCACCCGACCATCAAAACGCCCAACCTCGACCGCATGGCGGCCGAGGGGCAAAAATGGACTAACTTCTACGTAGCCGCTAACGTGTGCACGCCCTCGCGGGCGGGCCTAATGACCGGCCGCCTGCCCATCCGCAGCGGCATGTACAGCGATACGCGCCGGGTCCTGTTCCCCGATTCGGACGACGGACTGCCGCAGAGCGAAATCACCGTCGCCCGGCAGTTGAAAAAGAAAGGCTACCGCACGGCGGCCATCGGGAAGTGGCACTTGGGACACCTGCCGCCCTACCTGCCCACCAGCCACGGTTTCGACTCGTACTATGGCATTCCGTACAGCAACGACATGGACCGCGTCAACGATATCACAGGTAAGGAGGCCTTTGCCAATCCCAAAATCGAGTACTTCCAGGTACCCCTCCTGCGTGACACCACCGAGGTGGAGCGCCCCGCCGACCAGAACACCATCGTGAAGCGCTACACGCAAGAGGCTTTGAAGATTATTGGCGAAAACAAAAGCAAGAATGAACCCTTCTTTCTGTACATGGCGCACTCGTTGCCGCACGTGCCGCTGTTTGCCTCGCCCGATTTCCTGGGCAAGAGCGAGCGCGGGCTGTACGGCGATGTCATCGAGGAGATCGACTGGAGTGTGGGCGAGATCATGAAGGCGCTTAAAAAGAACGGATTGGATAAAAACACCTACGTACTTTTCACGTCCGACAACGGTCCATGGGTAATATTCAACGAGCACGGCGGATCGACCGGACCTCTATACGGGGCGAAGGGTACCAGCTACGAAGGCGGCGTGCGGGTACCGGCTATTTTCTGGGCGCCGGGGCGGATTGCGCCGGGGGTTGTATCGCAGATGGGAAGCACGATGGACGTCTTCCCGACATTCAGCAAACTGGCGGGCGTTCCCGTACCCACGGACCGGATTTACGACGGCTTCGACCTGTCCAACGTACTGCTGGGCAAGGGGGGTATCCCGCGCGACGAGATGTTTTTTTACCACGGCTCCCATCTTTTCGCCGCCAGGAAAGGCGCTTATAAACTGTACTATTACAAAAACAATCCGCAAGGCTATCCTGAAAAACTCGAAAAGCTGGAGAAACTGCAGCTTTTCAACCTACAGCACGATCCGTCGGAGCGTTTCGACTTGGCGGATCAGTACCCGGATGTAGTGAAGAATATCGAAGAGCTGGCGAAACAGCATATCAAGAACGCCAGTCCGGCTCAGAGCCACCTTGAAAAAAGAATCAGTCAGAAGTAGCAGGCTTTATTGATGCGTAAATATGCTTGTAAAGTCAGATTTGTGTTTTAGTTAGTGTCAGGCTGAGCGTAGTCGAAGCCCACCCGCATGGACGGACTCCGACTACGCCCAGCCTGACATCGCAAATTTTTACAGTTTAATTTATTGATCAATAAATACATTATCATGAAAACTTCCGCGCAAAATTACCTCCGGCAAAGTTGGGGTTGGGTAATCGTCCTGCTCCTTTTCAGTTCCGGTGTCCAAAGTCAGGAAACGAACCGCCCCAATATCCTGTGGCTGACCTTTGAGGATACCTCGCCGGAGTTCATCGGGATCTATGGCAGTCTCACGGCCAAAACGCCCACCATAGATCGGCTGGCGCGGCAGGGCGTACGCTTCACTTCTGCCTTCGCGACGGGCAGCGTGTGTTCGGCCAGCCGCTCGGCGCTCATCACGGGGGTCAAAAGCTACGCGCTCGGCACGGGCAACCACCGCAGCGCCTATCCGATTCCCGATTTCATTCACGGTTTTCCCAAGTACCTCAAGGACGCAGGCTACTACACCACCAACAACAGCAAGACCGACTACAACACCTCCGATGCCAAGAGGGTCATCCAGGAAAGCTGGGACGAGAGTTCCGACAAAGCGGGTTGGTGGAACCGCGCTGAGGGGCAGCCGTTCTTTGCCGTTTTCAACAGCAACGCCAGTCACCAGTCGCGCACGATGACCTGGCCCTACGCGCAATACAAGCAGGAAATCCTCGACCAGTTGCCCGACTCGATGAAACACGCCGAGGCGGACGTACTTATGCCGCCCTATTACCGCGACAGTCCCGAAATGCGGAAGCAAATGGCACGAGTCGATAATTCGATTAGCAAGACCGACCTGGAATTCAAAGATTTGCTCGCCCGCCTGGAAAGTGAAGGGCTGCGGCGAAACACCATCATATTCTGTTTTGCCGACCACGGCGAAGGCATGCCGCGTTCCAAAACCAATGGCATCGGACTGGGCCACCGGGTACCTTTTGTAATTTGGTTTCCCGAGAAGTACAAACACCTTTCGCCCTGGGGAGCAGCCGGGGCCGTCACCGACGAAATGATCGACTTCACCGACCTGCCGCCCACCGTGCTTTCGCTGGCCGGAATCGCGATTCCCGATCATATGAAAGGGCGCGTTCTGGTCGGGAAGCCACGCCACGCCGCGCCGAAGTACCTGTTCCTTTCCTCCGACCGTTCCGACGAAAGCTACGACCTGACCCGCACGATTATAAAGGGAAAATATGCTTACTCCCGCGCTTTCCTGCCCTACGTTCAGGAATTACGCCACCTGCTGTACATGGACTTCGGCGAGATCACGCACCAAATTCGGCAGGATTACAAGGCAGGAAAGCTCACGGCGGCACAAAGCCAAATGCTCGGGCCGCGCCCGGCGGAGTTTTTGTACGATATGGAAAAAGATCCGTGGGAAATGAACAGCCTGGCCGAAGACCCGGCGTTCGTCAATCTGATCGGCGAATTAAGGCAGGTGCAGGCGCAGGAGATTTTAAAAAATAAAGATGTTCTCTTCTTGCCCGAATATGAGATTGCTCAGATCTCCAAAACCACCACGCCCTACGAATACCGCAAGAAACTGGATCTCAAACCGATCTATGACATGGCCAAGTGGTCGGGATTCCGAACCGGGCAGGCCCTGGCAATTCAGATGAAGGGTTTGAAAGACCAAAATAAATTTGTGAGGTACTGGGCTTTGCTGGGTCTAAAATCAAACCTGAAATCTCTGAGAGAAAAAGAAAAATCCGCTTTGGTATCGTTGCTGGACGACGCCTACCCACCCAACCGCATCGTGGCGGCCTCGCTCGTGTCGGAATTAGCAGGTACTTCGGAATCCCACAAAGTACTTGCCGACGCCATCGCATCCGGCGACGACCACCTGAGCAATCTGGCGATGCAGCAGATTATGTACCAAGCCAATGCCGTTAGTTTTCTGCCGGAGGTCTGGGCATTTATCGACAAGCAAGAGGATTTGGGTAAAAGCAGGCTGTTCAATGCCAACCGCTCGGCTACTATGATGCGCTATGTTCACGATGGGCAGGCGTTGCCAGAGAAGGACTGACGAATCTCACCAATCAGTCAGCCGAGCGACGTATCCTCTCGATTTCTGCCTCGCTTAGCCCCGTGAGTTTAGCGATCATATTGTTGTCGAAGCCCTCCCGCAAGGCCCTATTGACAAAGGCCATGTTTTTTTGCTCGCTATTCTTCTCCACGGCTTCTTCCACCGCCGTATCGATAACGTTCTTCATATCACGGTAGTGGATCAGGCTTTCTTCGTAGTTGTTCCTCTGAACGTGCGTAAGACTGGCTAATTCGGCAATCTCGAATGCTTTTTGGAAAACGGGCTCTTTCAGGATGGCGGGTATGTGGTCGAAATTGGCAAGGTGTTTCAGGAAGTAGCACCACTTGTCAAACTTCGTTTTCAACTCGTGCTCTTGTTTATCAAATAAAGGCATTTGTAGAAATCGAAAATTCAGTTTGTCGAAAAACACGTCTCCGTCCTGATCCTTCAGGCATACATCCCTTCGAAACTTGCGCTGCTCTTCCTGCTCATCGTATTCAAAATCCAAAATAGCTACCAGATAAATGGGGTTCAGCCTAAAATCCCACTCGCCTTTCTCGGCTTGATCCCTAATCGGGAAAGTAGTGTAAAATAAACTCCTGTCTTTGAAAAATTTAACTTTTGCCTTCTGCATTTCCACAATAAAGCGTTCGCCTGAGACCGCTGTGCAATGAATGTCAAATATAGCGTTGCGCTCGAAGGGCGATTCGGCAAGGCTTTCAGGGTTCCGAAAATTCAACTCAGCAATCTGGTGCCGCTCCGGCAAGATTTGGTTCAGAAAGTCGATCAGCAGGTCTTTGCTACCCTCCTCACCGAACAGCTTCTTGAAACCAAAATCAGTATAAGGATTGATGTATTTGGCTTTCATAATACGACCGTTCGTTTGATTTATGTGTTAAATTTACCCTTTATTCCTGGATACCAACCAGATGAGCAATACTTTTTAATTAGAAATTTTGCATGAAGAAGCTAGTACTCTTAGTGGCCCTCGGCCTGGTCGCGGCCTTTGTTCCGGACTTCAAAAATCATCAGAAACCAGCCTCCAGAACCAACATCCTGTACATCGTGGCCGACGACGCCGGGCGCGACATGAGTGCTTATGGCGTGAAGTGGGTCAACACGCCCGCCTTCGACCGTATGGCACGGGAGGGGTTGCTGTTCGAGAAAGCCTACACGCCCAATGCCAAATGTGCCCCGTCGCGGGCCCTCATGCTTACGGGGCGAAATCCCTGGCAGCTCGATGCGGGCATGAACCACGTCAATTTCTTTCCCAATTATTTCAAAACCTACCCCGAAGCGCTGGCCGACCACGGGTACTTCGTGGGCTATACCGGCAAAGGCTGGGGGCCGGGCAAGGCGCTAAACGAGGACGGCTCGGCTCGGCAGGTGCTGATCAAGAGCTTCGCCCGCCACACGCTGACGCCCCCGGCCGAGTACATTAACAACAACGACTACGCCGCCAATTTTCAAGATTTTGTGCAGCAAGCCGACGGCAAGCCCTGGTGTTTTTGGCTGGGCTTCACCGAGCCGCACCGCGCCTACGAATACGGCGCGGGGATCAAAAAAGGCGGCAAGACGCCCGATATGATCGACCACGTGCCAGCTTATTTTCCCGACTCGCTCACCGTGCGCACCGATATGCTCGACTACGGCTACGAGATCGAGTACCTCGACAGCCATGTAGCGCGAGTACTTAAAATGTTGGAAGAAAGCGGACAGCTCGAAAACACGCTGATCGTGTACACCTCCGACCACGGCATGCCATTTCCGAGGGTGAAGGGCAATGCCTACGAAAACGCCAACCACGTGCCCTTTGCCGTGATGTGGAAGAATGGGATCAAGAACGTGGGCCGCAAGATTACCGACTATGTCAGCCTAACCGACCTGGCCCCGACTTTTCTGGCGGCGGCGGGCGTGACGCCGGAGGCATCGGGGATGCGGCCGATGATCGGGCGAGATTTGGCTACTATTTTCAATAGTACCAAGAGCAAACAAACGGAGCCGGGGCGCGATTTTCAGCTCGTAGGGCAGGAGCGGCACGACTACGGACGGCCTCACGATGTGGGCTACCCCGTTCGGGGCATGCACAAGAACGAAATGCTGTACCTAAAGAATTACCAGAATGACCGCTGGCCCGCCTCAAATCCCGAGACCGGCTATCTAAATACCGACGGCAGCCCGACCAAGACGCTGATTCTGAACAACCGACGCAACGGCGTCGATAAAACCTACTGGCAGATGAGCTTCGGTAAGCGTCGCCGCCGAGGAACTGTATGACCTGAGAAAAGACCCGGACTGTGTGGTGAATCTGGCCACACTCCCCAAGTACCAGTCCGTCAAGAAGGCGATGGAGAAGGAAATGGAGGCCAAGCTACTCGCTCAGGGCGACTTGCGGATGCTGGGCTACGGGCACCTATACGAGCAGTACCCGTTTAGTCAGGACGTCAATGGTTTTTACGAACGATACATGAAAGGCGAGAAAATTCCGACGGGATGGGTCAACGACAGCGATTACGAAAAAGAACCGATCGACGATTGAGGTACCTGCCGTCTCGTTGCCTATTTCAGTTCCAAATCTCCGGTGCTGACTTTGAAATCTTCGCCTACCGCCTTTTGCATCGCCTCCTTCATTTCAGCCAGCTTTCCGCCGCTTGTTTGGGCAATGTTTTCTTTCTGGCCGGGATCACGATTCACATCAAACAGCTTGAACTCTGATGATACGCCCGTCTCGATGTTGACCTGTTTGGAGAGAGCGCTACCCTTATAGGACGGAATTAGGATATACTGGCCCTGCCGAAACGCCAATTTACCCGCAGCTTCCAATACCAGCTGGTCGCGGCCCTGCTGTGACTCGCCCAGGAAAGTGGGTAACGTGTTCTGGCTGTCGTTGTCAGGGTTTTTCACCCCTACCAATTGCGCCAAAGACGCCAGGTAGTCCAACTGGCAGACGATCGCATCCGACACGCCGGGCGTGATCCTGCCCTTCCAATACGTGATGAATGGTACCTTGGTACCTGCCTCGAACAGGCTGTACTTACCGCCGCGCAAAGGCCCGGCGGGCTGGTGGTTGCCAATTTTCTCGACGGCATCGTCGTAGTAGCCATCGTTGAGTACCGGGCCGTTGTCGCTGCTAAAAATGACCAGCGTATTCTCGGCCAACCCGTCGGCTTCCAGCTTTTTCATGATTTCACCCACGCACCAATCGGCCTCGATGATGGCGTCGCCGCGCGGCCCCATGCCCGACTTACCCACAAAGCGCGGGTGCGGCACGCGGGGTACGTGCGGCTGTTGCAGAGCGTAGTAAAGAAAAAACGGGCCATCGGCTTGATTGTCGTCGATGAAACTTTTGGCTTTTTCCAGAAATACATCGGCCATATCCTCGTCGTGCCACAGCGCCGACTTGCCACCCTTTTGGTACCCGATGCGCGGGATACCATTGTGCACCGACTGGTTATGCCCGTGGTGCCACTTCTGCTTGGTCATCAACTCAGGATTCGAGATCGCGGTCGGCTCGCCGGGAAAGTTCTCCTTGTAGCTCACCTGAATCGGATCATCGGCGGTCAGGCCCACCACGCGGCGATTCTCGATGTAGACCGTCGGAGTGCGGTCGGTGGTGGCGGCCATAATGTACGAGTAGTCGAAGCCGACGTCATTGGGGTTGCCCTGCAATTCTTCATTCCAGTCTACGCTACCGTCGCCGATGCCCAGGTGCCACTTGCCCACCACGCCCGTGCGGTAGCCCGCTCGCTTTAGCACTTTGGGCAGCGTAACCAGCGTCGTGTCGATTAGCAGCGGCGCGTCGCCGGGCAGGATGCGGGCGTTTTCGTTGCGCCAGGGGTACACGCCCGTCAGCAGCGCGTAGCGGCTCGGCGTGCAGGTGGCCGAAGTGGCGTAGCCGTTTGTAAAGCGCAATCCACCCGCCGCCAGGGCGTCGATGTTGGGCGTTGGCAACGTGTTTTGGCCGTAAGCACTCACATCGCCGTAACCCAGGTCGTCGAAGTAGATGACGACGATGTTGGGCCGCGCTTTACTGCTTTCGGAGGAGTTGGTTTTGGTGCAGGAAAAGCAGGTAATTCCTGCCAGAATGAAAATGAGTAAGATACGCATGGGCTCGGATTTATTGGCTTGGTTCCGCAATATCGCAAAATCATGCATACTTGCTGGCAATTCAAGCAGGCTTCGTGACCATGTGAATGGTGCGTTGCGGAAATGGGATACTGATTTTAGCTTTGTCGAAAGCTTTTTTGATATTTTCCTGCATGTAAAAGTACACCGTCCAGTAATCGGAACTATTGGCCCAGGGGCGCACGGCAAAATTGACGGAACTATCGGCCAGCTCGGAGACGAACACATCGACGGGGCGGTCTTTCATGATTTGAGGACAGCCAGCCGCTACTTCAAGAATGATCTGCCGGGCGCGGTCGATGTCGCTCTCGTAGCCAATGCCGTAGGTCATGTCCACCCGAATTTCACCCTGGCCCGAAATGTTGGTAATGACGTCTTCGGTAATGAGGCCGTTGGGAATAAATATCCGCTTGTTGTCCACGGTGCGAAGGGTCGTATTGAAGATGTGAATCCCTTCTACCACGCCTACTTTATCGTTCAGTTCCACCAAATCGCCCACGCGGTAGGGTTTTAGGATTAGCAGCATCACCCCACTGGCGAAGTGCCCCAAACTACCCTGCATGGCCAGGCCCACGGCAAAGGCCATAGCACTCAGAATGGCAATAAAAGAGGTAGTCTGGAAGCCGAACTGTGAGGCCACACTCAGCAGCAACAGTACTTTCAGCCCCACGCTGATGAGCGACCCCACGAAGTTGCTCACCGTCGGGTCGATGCGCCGCTGCGTCATGGTGCGATCCAGAAGTTTGTTGATCCAGCCAATGACCCAGAATCCGATGATTAGGGTCAGAATCGCCAGCAGCACATTCGGCGCGTAGAGGACGATCATCGTTTTGATTTGCTCGATTTGGTTTTCCATTGGTTAGGTAGCGAAAATAGTTAGGTTGAAAAACAGGTCTGGTTAGCTCATTACAAACTTTTACAGTGAATAAGATTACCCTTTTTAGAAAAAGTAACGGGTTTTTTCTCACAGTCTATCTGAGGAGATGAGGCCACGAGGCGTTACAACGTCCCGAAAGTTGGAACGCCGGACGGCAATTCCATTGGGGCCAGCCTTTCGGGAAGTTGTAACGGAGGAGTTGATACGAGCCTCCCCCAACTTCATCCCCAAAATTCCGCGTTTCGTCGGAATTGACGTGCCCGAACATAAGTAAGTGGCTAGTTTTGAAGCATCAAGAAGCCTGAGGCACAGCCCACCATGAAAAACCTACTTCTCTTCATCCTATTACTAAACGGTACCCCGCTCGCCGCTCAGACGCTCCTGAGTGGAAGGGTTACCGACCAAAAAAACAATCCCTTGCCCGGGGCCAACGTCCTGTTGCGCGGTACCTACGACGGAGCCAATACCGACACGCTCGGGAAGTTTTATTTCAAAACCTTCGAGGAAGATTCGGTTACGCTGCAAATAAGCTACGTGGGCTACGAGCCGTTGGAACGTCGGCTTGTCTTACAAGGCAAGCCGCAGATTTTTACGATAAAACTAGAAGAATCGGCCAGTGAATTGAACACGGTCGTCATTACGGCGGGGTCGTTCGAGGCCTCCGACGAAAAACGTATGACGATGCTCAAGCCGCTCGACATCGTGACTACTGCCGGGGCCGGGGCCGACATCACTGCGGTGATGCAGTTGCTGCCCGGCGCCCAGCGCGTCGGCGAGCAAAATGGACTGTTTGTGCGGGGCGGTTCGGGACAGGAAGCCAAGGTCGTCATTGACGGTATGATCGTCCAGAACCCGTTTTTTAGTGCGCTGCCCGACGTGCAGCAGCGCGGACGCTTCAACCCGTTTATGTTCAAGGGAACGGCGTTCAGCACAGGCGGCTACTCGGCGCAGTACGGGCAGGCGCTCTCGTCGGTGCTGCTATTGAGTACTTCTGACAAGGCCTCCAACAACGGTCTGGGGGTAAGTCTGAATCTGGTGAACGCGGGGCTGAACTACGACGTGGCCGACGAAAAGCAGTCGCTGTCGGTGGTGGGGTACTACGGCAATCTAAAACCGCTTTTTGCGCTGGTAAAGCAAAATGTCGAATGGACCCGCGCGCCGGAGTTTGTAGGTTCGTCGATTACCTACCGCCTCAAAACTTCCAAAACCGGACTGCTCAAAACCTACGGCATGTACTCCGACAACCGCCTTGGCATGGTGACCCAGGCCCCGCTCGACGACGAAACCCACACGGGCAT
Organism: uncultured Cytophagales bacterium; assembly: GCA_963803495.1. Taxonomy (GTDB): domain Bacteria; phylum Bacteroidota; class Bacteroidia; order Cytophagales; family Spirosomataceae; genus Persicitalea. Next base: position 1,618,413 of record CAWDMP010000002.1, on the reverse strand, counting down.
CCAACTCCATAACCGCAATGCCTTCACAACGGGTACCTACACCGATAGCTTCGCCGAGGGGAAATGGCAGCTCAACAGCGGTTTTTCGTACAGCCACAATAGTGACGAGACGACCTTCGACGGCTCCAATTTCGGCGGCTCCGACGAGCGCATTCAGGGCCGGGCGGTGCTGACCCGTGTTTATGAAAAAAACAATACGCTGCTTTTCGGTACCGAGATTCATCGAATCAATCTTAAAACTGCCTACAACAACCAAAGCTACGCGCTACGCGACAACTACGCGGCAGCCTTCGTCGAAGCAGAGGTTTACCTGTCAAGAGAACTGGCCGGACGCGTGGGTCTGAGAGGTGAATACTCGTCGGTGATCGACCGCTACAACCTCGCGCCGCGCCTGTCGTTTGCTTACAAAACGGGGGCGTACAGCCAAGTGTCGCTGGCGGCGGGACAGTTTTACCAAAATCCCGATCATAGGTACTTGTACCTGAACCAGGACCTGAATTTCGAGCGCGCCGACCACCTAATCCTGAACTATCAGCGCGTCAAGGACAAGCGAACTTTTCGGATCGAAGGCTTTTACAAGAACTACGCCCAGCTCGTGCGGGAGTTTACCACGTTGCCGGGAGCGCCATTCCAATTCGATGCCAACCCTTACCGCTTCCCCTGGGGACGCACTACCAACGGCGGCGACGGCTACGCACAGGGCTTCGATGTATTCTGGCGCGACCAGAAAACGATCAAAGATTTTGACTACTGGATTACATACAGCTACGTAGATACCGAGCGCCTTTTCCAACAATTCCAGCAGGCCGCTACGCCAACCTTTGTCTCCAATCACAACGTCAGCGTGATTACCAAAAAGTGGCTGGAAAAGATCACCACGAGCGCGAACTTTACCTATGCCTACACAAGCGGTCGGCCGTATTACAATCCTAACCGCGATGTATTCCTGGCCGACCGCACGCCGCCCGTGCACAACCTGAGTTTCTCGGCCAGCAAAATTATGACGATCAAAGGCAACTTCACCGTCCTGTACCTCACCGTCGACAACATCCTGAATACCCGCAACGTCTTCACCTACCGCTACACACCCGACGGCCAAACCCGCTACGCCGTCGGTCCGCAAAGCTACCGCAGCTTCTTCGTCGGCCTGCAAATCATGCTGTCGAAGAAGGCCGTTGTCACTCGTTTGGATGTATAGTACGGAGAAGGGAGAAAAGGAGCTAGGCGCCAGCTTTCCTTTCCTCTTTCCTCCTTTCCTCCTCAAAACAAAGTTTCACTTAACTCCAACCAACCAAACCAAAATGAAAAAGCTCCTGACTACTACCTTCGCCCTGCTTCTCTCCGTTAACTTTCTGTTTGCGCAGAGCGAGAAGTACGCTGCCGCCATGATCGAGGCGATCAAAGATTTTTCGGTCAGTGAAAACAAGGAACCCGTCCCGGCCGAGTGGCAGGCGCTGGCCAATCGCTTCGAGCGCATCGCCTCCGCCGAGCCGAAGGAATGGCTGCCCCGTTACTACGCCGCTTATGCCTATTCGATGCTGGGGTACTTTGGCAAGAATACCACTGAAAAAGATCAACTGGTCGACAAAGCCGAGGCACTACTTAAAGAGGCCGTTGCCATCGCGGGCGAAAACTCCGAGCTGATGCTGCTCGAGGCGCAGGTACACCAGGCCCGGATGCTGGCCGATCCGCAGTCGCGTTTTCAGACGGAGGGGCCGAAGTTCGAGGCTAGTCTGAAAAAAGCCGAGGCCCTCGACTCCGACAATCCGCGGGTGTACCTGATGAAAGGTAGCTCGCTGTACTACACGCCCGAGCAATTCGGGGGGGGAAAGAAACTGGCTAAGCCCGTGCTCGAAAAAGCGATGGAAAAATTTGCTACCTTCCAACCTCAAAGCCCGTTGCATCCCAACTGGGGCGCGGGACAAGCCGAGTATATGTTAGCCGAAGCAAATAAATAGTTAAACACCGCCATCAATAACGCTGTCAGCGTTGGACGTTGAACAGAAATGGAAAACGAACGAGTGATCGAACAAACAAGCCAGGCCAAGAAACGCCCGCTCAGAATGGTTGGCACCAACTCGGCGGGATTCGATTCCAATGGTATGGATTTGCGGGGCCCCAACCTGAGTTCTTCCAATAAGAGCGACTTGTTCCATTGGAGCGATTTCAAGTTAGTTACCCTCATCCAAAGCCAAAGCTGGCTGGGGTTGGTGGTGGCGATGTTTTTTGGCGCTATTTTCGTCTACGGAGTGAGTGGTGTTCTATACTTTACCAATCAGCTCGTTACCGCTTCCGACCCGCTGGTCATGCAGCTTAATCAGTTTGTGATCGTACTAAACCTACTGACGGGGTTGCTTACCGTATTACTTACCAATCGGATCGCCCCGTGGCTCGATCAACTATCGGGTAAGGTGGGGAGAAAGTACCTGGTACTGACATTGTTAGTGACAGTAGGGTACCTCGTTTTTGCATCAATCCTTTACTTTGGCTGGGGCGTAGGCATCATCGATCAGTTTAGCGCCCGGGGGGGAGATTTCGAATCGGAACGCGATTCGACGCCTTGGTACGTATACACCCTGGGGCCGATTGGCCTGTCAAACCTGTTCTACTACCTCAGTCGGCAGGGGCGGCAGCTGTCGCGCAAAATCTCGGAACAAGAGTACCAGTTGCTCAATCTTGAAAAATTGAAAACCCGCGCCGAACTAAGCGCTTTGCAAGCCAGGATCAACCCGCATTTCCTGTACAATTCGCTTAACAGCATCGCCAGCCTGGTGCACGAAAACCCTGATAAGGCCGAAACGATGACAGTGCTGCTCTCGAAACTATTTCGCTACACCACGGGCCGCGACGACGACTACTTCGACACCGTGGCGCACGAGTTGGAGATGGTCGAGACCTACCTCCAGGTCGAGCAGGTGCGCTTCGGAGATCGCCTGAATTTTACGGTGCAGGTAGACGACCCGGCCCTGCTGGCACTCGCCGTACCGCGATTTCTACTTCAACCCATCGTCGAGAACGCTGTGAAGCACGGCATTAGCAAATTGCCTGAGGCGGGACAAATTCGCGTGCATATTTTTGAAAAAGACGGGTGGCTGTACCTTTGCGTGCACGACAACGGCCCCGCGTTTGGCGAAAGCCTTTCGTCGGGTTACGGCCTGCGGAGCATTCAGGAAAAATTGCAGTTGTTGTACCAAGCCGACGCCGCCGTGGAAATGCGCAACGAACCGACCAAGCACGTCGGTATCAAGGTAAAAAAAGCGCGGTTGTAATATGAAACTTCCTTTACGCACAATCATCATCGACGACGAGCAACTCGCCCTCAACCGCCTGAGACGCTTGCTGAGCGACTACGCCGAGGTCTTCGACATCATCGCCGAAGGGCACAATGGCGCCGAGGGCCTGGCTATGGTCGATCAGTACACGCCCGACCTTATTTTTCTCGATATAGAAATGCCACTGCTCAACGGCTTCGAGATGCTGGCCAAAGTGGGCAAGATGCCGATGGTCGTTTTTGCGACGGCCTACGATCAGTACGCGATCCGGGCCTTCGAGGAGAATTCGGTCGACTATTTATTGAAGCCCATCGAAAACGAGCGCTTGCAGAAGACGATCGAGAAGATAAAAGCTGCGGGTGACGGGTAGTGCGAAATCGGCAGACCAAATTGAAACCCTCGAATCGCTGGAAACCCAAGAAACTCACACTCAAAATCTGCTCCGACTTTTGGAGAAAATGCAGCCGAAGCAGGAAATGCATTCACTGTCGGTTAAGTCGGGGGAGCGCATCCTGCTCATTCCGCTCACAGAGGCGTCGCACTTCGAGGCCGAGGACAAATACGTTTTCCTCAACACCTTGGACGGGCAACAGTACCTTATCAGCCACACCCTTACAGGTTTGCAGCAGAAACTCCCCGCCCAGTTCCTGCGCGTGAGCCGCTCGGCCATTCTCAACACGCACCAAATCGCCGAAATTCAACGGCATTTCAATGGCAAGTACCTGCTCGTCATGCGCGACCGCAAGTCCACCACGTTACAGAGTGGCTCCACCTACGGCGACGCCATCCGCCAACTGCTCGAAATTTGAAGTATACCCTGGACCAAAACGATTGATTTTGAAGCCGCCTGAGATATGACTAACTTGCGCCCCGGTTTATAGATTTGATAGCGTATATGCTACTCACAAGCAGATTTTTAAGGTAAAATCGGGCCATTTTTTTATTAAAAAAAGTTAAACGCGGGTTTGCGGAATGAAAGAACTCATTGACTTGAGCAATCTGCCCAAACACATCGCCGTTATCATGGATGGCAACGGTAGGTGGGCTCAAAGCAAGGGCGCGGCGCGTATTTTTGGCCATCGCAACGCGATCAAGGCCGTACGGGAAGTAACCGAAGGCTGCGCCGAACTGGGCGTCGGGTACCTGACGCTCTACGCCTTCTCGACCGAAAACTGGGCCCGCCCCCGCCGTGAAGTGCAGGCACTGATGGAACTCCTGGTCCAGACCATCCGCGACGAATTACCCACGCTGCAGAAGAACAACGTCCGGCTCGACTCTATCGGCGACCTGAATAGCCTGCCCGATCGCTGCCGGGCCCAACTGGCTGAGGCCGTAGCCGATACCAGCCAAAACGACGGGCTGAATCTGATCTTAGCCTTGGGCTACAGCGGCAAATGGGACATCGTGCAGGCCACCCGACAGCTCGCCGAAGAAATAAAATCGGGCGCATTACAACCGAAAGACATCTCGGAGGGTCTACTCAACGAACGACTGGCTACCCAAGGCCGCCCCGATGTGGATTTGATGCTGCGCACGGGCGGCGACCACCGGATCAGCAATTTCCTTTTGTGGCAGCTGGCGTACGCTGAGTTGTACATTTACGACGAAGTTTTCTGGCCCGATTTCCGTAAGGCGCATCTGTACGAGGGTATTTTGTCGTACCAGAAGCGAGAGCGGCGGTTTGGCAAAACGGGCGAGCAGGTGAAAGTCCGTGAGTAGACAAAAGACGTATAGTACATGAACCATATGAAAAAATTTACCCCATTGAATATCCTAGCGAGAATTTTATTCATTCTGCTGGCTTTCGCCAGTGGCAGTCAGGCGCAGCGCATTGGCCTGGGCAGCAACAAGCCCGCCGCTCCAGCGGAGAAAAAAGTCGGCATCGACTACGCTGACCCCAAGGAATACGAAATCGCGGACGTCACCGTATCGGGTACCCAATTCCTGGACCCCAATTCGATGGTGTCCATTTCTGGCTTGCAGGTGGGTGATAAAGTCAGGATTCCCGGACCCGCCATTTCGGGTTCGATCAAGCGCATGATGGACTTCGGTACCCTGGACGACGTCGAGATTCTGGCGACTAAAATGGAGGAGGGTAAAGTGTGGCTCAACATTCATATCAAGGAGCGGCCCCGGCTTTATAAGGTCACCTTTTCGGGCATTAAGAAGAGTCAGCGCGAAACCCTGAACGACAAGGTGAAGCTGATCAAGGGCCGCGTTATCACGCCCACGGTGATCAAGAACACGCAGCTCCTCATCAAGAAGCATTACATGGATAAGGGTTTCTACAACACCACCGTCAAGGCGGTGCAGATTCCCGACACCACGCGCGGCCAGGCCACGCTCAATTTCACAATCGACAAGGGCAGTAAGGTCAAAATCGAGCGCATCGACTTCGTGGGGAACGAGGAGGTGAGCGACAAGACGCTGAGGAAGAAGTTGAAAAAAACCAAGGAGAAAAAACTCTGGCACCTTTTCACGCCCTCCAAGTACATCCCCAAGCTCTACGACGAGGACAAGGACAAGCTCATCGCCTACTACCGCAAGAACGGCTACCGCGATGCGACCATCGAGTACGATAGCATCAAAAGCCTCGAGGATGGCAACATCAACATCTTCGTGAAGATCGACGAAGGTCCCAAGTACTACTACCGCAACATCGCGTGGTCGGGCAATTACCTTCGCAAAACGGAATTGCTTAACACTATCCTGGGATTACAAAAGGGTGATGTCTACAATCCCGAAGAACTCGACAAGAAAATCAACGGCATCCCCGGTGCCGATGTCAGCTCCCTTTACATGGACGACGGCTACCTGTATTTCAGCGCCACGCCCGTCGAGACATCGGTCGTCGGCGATTCAATCGACATTGAAATCCGCATTCGCGAAGGTACCCAGGCTACCATCAACCGCATCATCCTGAACGGCAACACCAAAACCAGCGACCGCGTGGTGCTGCGCGAGCTGTTTACGCTGCCGGGCCAGAAATTTAGCAAAACCGAACTCATCAACACCAACCGCCAACTTGCGCAGATGGGCTACTTCGATCCCGAGACGATCAAAATCAACCCCATCCCGAACCAGTCGGACGGCACGGTGGACATCGAGTACACCGTAGAAGAAAAACCCTCCGACCAAATAGAACTTTCGGGTGGCTGGGGTGGCTATATCGGCTTCGTGGGTACCCTCGGGCTCGTGTTCAACAACTTCTCGATTCGCAACATCCCCAACCGAGCCTCCTGGCGACCGCTGCCTTCGGGCGACGGCCAGAAACTGTCGGTGCGTTTCCAGGCCAACGGACGACAGTTCCAAACCTACTCGCTGTCGTTCAGCGAGCCGTGGTTCGGGGGCAAGAAACCCATCAACCTGGGTGTGGCGCTAACCCGCACGGTGTACCGGATTCAGGACTTCAGTGCGTTTTCCAGCGGCCGGCGGCCCACGGCCAATTCCCAAAGCTTCCTGGGGTCGTACTACAATAACGGCCTGACCTTCTCGCTGGGACGGCGACTCAAGAAGCCCGACCGCTTCATGGTACTAAGCCACTCGTTGTCGTTTCAACGCTACCGCCTCGACAGCCTGGACTTCTTCCGCATCGGCTACAGCAATGGCCGCTCGACCAATATCACTTTTAACACCACGCTGTCGCGCAACACACTGAGCGACTTCCAATACCCTCGCAGTGGATCGAGTATCTCGCTGTCGGCGACTTTCACCCCACCTTATTCGGCCTTCCGCAAGCAGGATTTCAGTGACGTGCAGGACAAATTTAAACTTGTGGAGTACCATAAGTGGATGTTCGACGCCAGCTGGTACGCTACCATCACCGGCAAACTCGTGGTGAGTGCCCGCGCCCACATGGGCTTCCTGGGCAGTTACGGCGATAAGGTCGGGTTGAGTCCATTCGGTCGCTTCATCGTGGGGGGCTCCGGCCTTGCCGGGCAGGGCTCCTTCGCGCTGGCCGACCAGGACATCATCGGCTTGCGAGGCTATGGTGACCGGAAAGTGGGTCCGCTGAGTGAAAACGGACAGCTGCTGGGCGGCGGTGGTGTGGTGTACAACAAGTTCGTGACCGAAATACGCTACCCCGTGTCGCTCAACCCGCAGGCCACGATCTTCCTGCTGGGCTTCCTGGAAGGGGGCAACAACTGGGGCAGCTACACCGATTACAACCCGTTCGACATCAAGCGCTCGGCCGGAGTGGGCGCGCGTATCTTCATGCCGGCCTTCGGTCTGCTGGGCATCGACTGGGGCTATGGCTTCGACAAAATCCAGGGCGCCGCTACCCGCAGCGGCGGTCAGTTCCACTTCACCATCGGCCAGCAGATACGGTAATAAAGCAAAGCTGACTTCGTTATAAAATGCAAAAAAAACAGACCCTTCGCATGAAGAAGACCGTATTTTTAGTACTTTTGTCGTCCGTTTTGTCGCTAGGGGTTCAGGCTCAGAAGTTTGGCTACGTGGACATGGAGTACATCACGAGCAAAATGCCTGAGTACAAGAAGGCTGAGGAAGAAATGAATCAGTTCTCGGAACGCTGGGCGAAAGAGATTCAGGAAAAGGGGGCCGAAATAGATCGCCTACAACGGGCCTTCATGGCCGAGGAAGTACTGCTGACGGACGAGTTGAAGCGTAAGCGTCAGAACGAAATCAGGGAAAAAGAGCTTGAGACCCGCGAGTACAACAATAAAGTGTTCGGCATGAACGGGATGATGCTCGAGAAGAAGAAAGAACTGATGAAGCCCGTGATGGAGCGCCTGCAAAGGTCGATCGAAAAGGTCTGCTCCCAGCGGCGGCTCGATTTTCTGTTCGACAAGTCGAGCGACATCGTGATTGTATTCAGCAATCCTCGGCACGACTACACCGATTACGTGATGGAGGACCTGGGAATCGATATTAAACCCGCCGCCGCCGCGACGGTCTCACCGACCAGTGCCCCCAACCAAACCAGTACCACTAACAAACCTAAATAAACAAATAACCAGCACCGATGAAAAAACAATTGATTGCCCTGATAGCGGTTTTTGCCTTTGCAGGCACATCGCTTTTCGCGCAGACCACCGCTTCTACTTCTCCCACTAAAATTGGCTACACTAACGTCGATTTTGTCGTGGAAGCGCATCCTGATAGCAAGAAAATCCAGAACGAAATAGAAATCACCAAAGCCCAACTGGACAAGGCCCTACAAGACAAGTACACGGAGTTCCAGAGCAAGCTGGACGTTTACAACAAAAACGCTTCCACGATGGCCGACGTACTGCGGGCTGACAAGGAAAAAGAATTGCAGAATCTGCAGTCTTCCATCCAGGATTTGCAGCGCAACTCGGAAAACGCCTTGCAGGAAAAGCTATCGAAACTGATGGTACCCTTGATGGACAAAATCAATAACGCCATTCAGGAAGTAGGCAAAGCCAATGACTACCTGTACATCATGAACTCCGATGCCGGCCGCGGTACTACGCCCGTGTTGTTGTACGTAGGTTCAGAGGACAACAACGTGACTGACCTCGTGTTAAAGCAGATGGGAATCGATCCCAAAGCTGCCGCCGCACCAGCCGCTGCACCCGCCACCACCCCGAAACCCGCAGCCGGTGCTGCGCCCAAGAAGTAAGCAGGTCGGGCTTTCGCATTTATAAAAGCGAGGTACTCAGGTACTTCGCTTTTTTTGTGAAAATCGAAGCGGAAAAAGCATCGGGACGCGCTTCTGATAACGCCGGTAGGCCTCTCCAAACTCACGAAGAAGTTTTCTTTCTTCGAAATGAATACCCACACGGATATACACCGTCAGGCAAATGGCGGTGACCAGACTACCGAGATTGGCGTTGGTGAGCCAGGCGCCCCAGAGCAACAGCAACGTACTCGTGTAGAGCGGATGCCGTACCCAACCCGAGATACCCTGGGTGCGTAATTTGGGGGCTTTCTTCACCTTTTGGAAAACATCGAAGCCGCTAAACTCTCCCAGATCGTAGGCTCTGAGCGCCAGTATTAAAAACCCCAACCCCGCTCCGGCCAGCGTACCACCCAGCAAGATGAGCGTCAGGCTACGCGGCCAGATACGAATTTTTTCGATTTGTTGCTGGTAGTGGAGCGGTCCGAGAAAGGTAAGGAGCGCGACGACATTGTAGATCAGCCGGTACCAGGGCCGGTAGCGCGGCGTGTTATTGCCAATAACCTGTTTGACTTTCAGGGAGGCCAGGTAAGAGTGGGTGGCACCGAATCCCAGCCAGCCCAGTATCAAATAGAGGTATTCCATAGGCATAAATCGTCCGACTTGGCTCCTGCGCGCACGGGATTCGTTATTTTTGCGTTAAAATCAGTGAAATATTCTTATTGGTCAGAAGCCGAAACTGACGCTCGATTCGACCGTCGGCAGAATAAATATTATTGTTAATGAAGTTGCAAATTAGTACTACCAAGTTCTCTATCAAGAACATAACGTCCCATGACTTTTTCCTATCGGTAGCTACTCCCGTAAAGAGACTCAGCTTTTTGTTATTTACTCTTCTGGGAATAGTGATAAATGAGACGACAGCGCAGGACTCAACTGTCAACTACCCCCCGTTGCAGATCGTCCTACCCACGGCCCCCGACTGGAATATTGTTTCCGAAGGGAAAGAGATCGCGCTCCAATTGCGGGCGCGGGGCGGCAGCGCTGACACTATTTTGTTTGCGATCACGGAGGGCCGGCAAAAGGACATGATTTTTGATTCGCTGGGGCGGTTCGTGTGGACGCCTTCCTACGATCTCGCCGACCGGATCAACAGCCTGCGTTCGCTGCCTGTTGTTTTTGAAGCTACCAACTCGGCGGGTGAAAGCGTGACGCAGCAGGTCTCGTTCAAGGTTCTGCACGTCAATCGTGCACCCGAAGTGGACGAACTGCGGCCCTTCTATGTGCAGTACAAAACATTGAATACCTACCAGATCGACAAAAACGCCGTCCATGACCCTGACAATGACCCCTTCGTTTTTCTGCCTGTGCCCGAACAGATGCCCGAGGGCATGAAGATTTCGGCCAGTGGCGAGGTGACCTGGGAGCCATCGAATACCCAATTCGATCTTTTGCGTAAAGGCGCGCGCTATGTGGAGTACTACGTGGAAGATCAACCCAGCAAATCACGCACGAAAGGCCGAATCAAGCTGGAAATCACTCAGATGGACCTGCCGCCCGAAATCACGATAGTGCCGAACGCCAGTCGGGTGAAGTACAAAGAGAATACGACGATCAATATCAAGTTTTTCCTCTCTGATCCTAACGGCGACAGTGACCTGTCGACCTTCTCTTTCATTTCCGACAACCGCGACATTCCCCAGAGTACGATCGTCAAAAATGCCCCGACTTCTTACGAGTTCATCTGGACGCCGGGCTATGATTTCGTGAGAGATCCCTTCGATTCACTGGCTTTCGACATCACATTCTACGTGCTCGACAAAGCCCAAAACCGCGCCGAGCGCCGAATTCATTTCAGCATCGAGAATACCGTCAACGAAGCCGAACTCGACGCCTACAAGTACGCCTTGTACCGGGGCGGGCTGGTGAATGCCTGGGGACTGCTTGAGCAGATGAAAGAAAAGGAGGAGGAGCTCAAAAAAGCCTACCGCCGGGCCAAAAAAGGCAAGAAAAACCGCTCGGTACTCAACGCCGCTCTGGGAGCTTCCACGGGCCTGGCACCGGTCATTGCCGGTCCCACGCGCCCCGGCGTCAAGAACAGCATCACCACCGTGGGCGGCACGACGGTCATGACCATCGGTACCCTGGAAGCGACCGAGGTAATCGGACGTTCGACCAAGGACCTGCTGGATCGCTTCAACTACGTGATGGAAAAAAAGAGCGAGTTGCAAAACAAGGGTGATATTTTTGCCCGGGAATACTCACTCAAATCGGCCCGCCGGACCAACGATTTCATTCGCAAACTTGACGAGTTCCGGTCGCTGATGAATCTGCGGGGATTGGTGGCACTGGAGCTCGACGCCAACTGGGAAAACAAGAAGGAGGCCACCGACAAAGCCATCAAGCGCGCTTTCAAAGACTTCTCCCCGCTGGATACAGCGCAATAACGACTTTTGATTTACAGAGCGTCCGGTGCCTGGTCATCACCCCTCCTCTTGCCAGGAAGTGATGGATCGGCTGGAAGTTGGGTTTCTTCGTCTACTTCCGGCCTATCAGGGAAGTAGGAATTCTCACTGGTATCTTCGGTGCCGTCATCCTCCGTATCCACCACTACCTCGCCACTGGGGCTGTGCGTGAAAAAGGAGCTCTGGAAAATAAGAATGGTGCAGACACCGATGAAGATACAGGAGTCGGCGATATTGAAGATAGGGGTGGAGTAGTACTGACCGCCCCAGAGGGGTACCCATTCGGGAATGAAGCCTTCCCAGAAATCCACAAAGATCATGTCGATCACCTGCCCGTGAAACCAGGGGGTGGGTGAGCCGTAAGGGGCATTATCGAGCCAAACGCCGTAGAACGTACTGTCGATCACGTTGCCGACGGCCCCGGCCAGGATCATGGCCATGGCCCACAGCAGGCCGGAGGCCGCGCCGCGCCGCGCCAGGTTGATAAGGTACCAGGCGATGGCTCCCATCGCTACCAGACGAAAGAGCGTAAGAAAAAGCTTACCGTACTCGTGGCCGAGCTGCATTCCGAATGCCATGCCGGGATTCAGGACGTAATGCAGTTTCATCCAGTCGCCGATCAATGAAATCTGTCCGGGAAATCCCGGCTGCATGTAGTGGTACACCAACATCTTGGATGCCTGATCGATACCGATCAGCAAAAAACTCAGAAGAAGGTACCGGGTAGGGTTCTTGGACTCGATCATAGCGCAAAATTAGGCCTTTTTTCGGGCTTACACAGCACCAATATTCCGGCGGTCCATTTCGCGCTTCACCATCAGAAACTCGCGGCTGCTTTGTCCGGCGATCGACTTGTTTTCTTCCGCCCGCCGGAACAGGTAGGGCATCACGGCGTCGATCGGACCGTAGGGTACGTACTTGGCGACGTTGTAATGCAGGTTCGCGAGGTTGTAGGATATGTTGTCGCTCATGCCCAGCAGCTGCGCAAACCAAACCCGCTCGTCGTTGGGCTTTAAGCCGATTTTAGCCATTTTCTCGGCGCAATGCAGGCAGCTTTGCTCGTTGTGGGTACCGAGGCAGACCGTAATCAGGTCGATGTGTTCGAGTGAAAAGTCGACCGCCGCGTCGAAATCATTGTCGGTGGCATCTTTGGAGATATGAATAGGGCTGCGGTAATTCCCCTCCCGCGCCCGGACGCGCTCCTTTTCCATGTAGGCACCGCGCACCAACTTGGCGCCCAGAAAATAATTTTCCTGTTTGGCTTTCAGGTAGGCATTCTTAAAGTTTTCGAGCGACTCGTGGCGGTAGATTTGGTAGGTATTGAGCACGATGGCCTGCCGGGTGTTGTAACGCGCCATCATGGCATAGGCCAAGTCGTCGATCACATCCTGAATCCAACTTTCCTCGCCGTCGAAGAAAATTCGCACCGACCGCAGATGCGCCAGACTACATAAGCGGTCGACACGTTCCTGTACGCGTTCGTAATCTTTTTGCTCCTCAGGGGTCAGCGGTTCCTTGCTTTGGACTTTTTCAAGAATAGCATTGGAAGCAATACCCGATACCTTGAAGACCGTAAAGGGAATGTCTCCGGAAGAGGCCGCGCGGTCGATCGTGCGCAGAAGCTCCGCCGTCGTCGTTTCAAAGAGCGCCTCGTCGTCTTCGCCTTCCACCGAATAATCCAGAATGGTACCGATCCCCGAAGCACCTAACTCCCGGATCGTGGGTTCGCACTCCTGAATTGTTTCACCCCCGCAAAACTGCTCGTAGATCGTTTTGCGAATGATATTTTTTATGGGCAAATGCAATCTCAAACCCAGTTTTATAAAAAAAGTGCCTAAATTTACCAATCCTGCCTTGTTCATCATCGCGAAAAGCCAGTAGGTTTTGCGCAATTGGACGTTGGATTTGGCGGCGAAAGCCACGGAGGTGTCTTCGAACAGAGCGGGAGAAAGTTTTTGCTGGGGCTCCAGAGTCATTGTTTTGTGCTTATTGAGAAAGGCAATTATACCGTTTTATTCAATTATAACAATCAGAATAGCGATGGTTAAAACGAAAATCAAGGAAGGAAGCAAACTCCGATTCTATGATTTTTTTTAGATTCAAGCTAACTATTGACAGTCTACCGATTGTTTGAACAACAAAAGTAGTGAAAGCTTTAAAAGCTTGTCCTGGAGTACCCCAAATTAATGCGTATTGTTTATTTATTTTTTCTTTTTTCTTTTAGATCAAGTCCTAGAATATGAATGCTGTGTTAGATATCCTGCCGCTGAGTAGCTGGATCAATACCGACGGTAAACCTCTGGTGATTGCCGGGCCGTGTAGCGCCGAAACCGAGGAGCAGATGGTGGAGTCCGCCATGCAGATAAAGAGTGAGGGCTATGCGCACGTCATTCGGGCGGGGGTGTGGAAGCCGCGAACCCGTCCCGGTAGTTTCGAAGGGATGGGCGAGGCGGCTTTGCCCTGGCTTCAGACCGTCAAGAAGGAGACGGGCCTGCCCGTGGCCATCGAGGTAGCCAACCCGCAACACATCGAGTTGGCGCTCAAATACGGCGTCGACATTCTGTGGGTTGGTGCCCGGACGACGGTCAACCCGTTCAACGTGCAGGAACTGGCCGATGCGCTGAAAGGCGTAGACGTACCGCTGCTGGTCAAAAACCCAGTCAATCCCGATCTTCAACTGTGGGTCGGCGCGCTCGAGCGCTTCAACCAGGCGGGTGTCAAGAAATTGGGCGCCATTCACCGGGGCTTTTCCAACGCTCAGGAGACTAAGTTCCGTAACTCGCCCATGTGGCCGATTGCCATCGAGCTCAAAACGTTGTTCCCGCAGCTACCTATGATTGGTGACCCGAGCCATATGGCCGGGAAGCGAGCGCTGCTGTTTGAATTGACGCAGCGCGCCATGGACCTGAACTATGATGGCCTCATCATCGAGTCGCACCGCGACCCTGACAAAGCCTGGTCTGACGCCGCGCAGCAGCTTACGCCGGTAGCGCTGGGCGAAATGCTCCACGAGCTGCATGTGCGCAAGCAATCGTACGGTGAAGATTACCAGACGCAACTCGAAATCATCCGCGAGAAGCTCGACAACCTCGACCGCGAACTGCTCGAGACACTGGCGGCCCGGATGTCGCTGGTCGAGAAAATCGCCGAGTACAAGCGCGACAACAACGTGTCGGCCTATCAGGTAGACCGCTTCCGTGAGATCCTGAATACCCGCGCCGAGTGGGGCAACAGCCTGAACCTTTTCCCCAATTTGGTGGATGAACTCTTCAAGCTGGTCCACATGGAGTCGATCCGCAAGCAGACGGAGGTGATGAACCAGGTAAGTGCGTAGGTACTACCTTGACTACTGGAAGACACGAAGAGGCCGCCGATTGGTGGCCTCTTTTGCGTTGAATGGCGTTTGGTGCACAAAAGAATTATATTTGCGAGACAAGCCCGTTTTAAATCTATAATCATGGAAACCATAGAGCGCATCAAGGAAGCCACTGCCCGCTTTGTTCCACAGGCGGAAGTGATTCTGTTTGGCTCTCAGGCGCGCGGTACTTCTCATGCTGAATCGGATTGGGATCTGCTGGTTTTATTGGATCAGCCTTTTGTTTCTGCTAAAAAGGAAATTGAGATTATGGATAGATTCTACGATCTGTCACTAGAAACGGACGCTGTATTGGTGCCTCTGATTTACCCAAAGTCTGAGTGGTATGGGAAATACAGTATCACGCCATTATTTGAAAATATTCAAAAGGAGGGAATCCGGTTGCAATGAAAGGTACTAAAAAAGATTTGATAGATTACAGAATGAGCCGGGCGTACGAAACCTTAGAGGATGCTCGCCTTTTGGCTCAGGAGAACCGCTGGAATTCGGTAGTCAATCGACTGTATTACGCAGCATTCTACGCTGTAATAGCACTCCTGCTTCACATCGATCAACATTCATCTACGCATTCAGGTACTCAATCTAATTTTAGTCGATATTTTATCAAAACTGGTTTGATTGAAAAATCCTTGGGAAAGTCTTACTCGGAGTTGTTTTCTTGGCGGCATAAGGGAGATTATGGAGACCTCTTTGATTTTGATAAGGAGAAATTACAACCCCTTTTTGAACCCGTCGAAAACCTAATCAAAGCCGCCGAGAAGTACCTAGCCGATAACCCACTATCCTGATAGAGTCCAATACACAATAATTAAGAATACATGAAACAACTCTTCCAACTCCTGCTTGCCATCCTGCTCGTAGCTGAAGTACTCACCGCCCAGGCCCAAACCAAAGAAAAAGTCAAAGCCACGGACCTGACGCGCATCGCGCAGGTGGGTACAATTGTCATGGCGCCTTCGAGCAAGCAGGCGGTGTACACGCTGAGTACCACTGAGGCGATGCCCGATGCGAAGTTCGAGTACGAGTACCGGACGCACTTGTACCTGGTCGATCTTGAAAGCAAAAAAGAACCGCAGGCCCTGACTTACGGCCCCGAGAGCGCCAGCCAACCCGCCTGGTCGCCGGACGGTAGTATGGTGGCTTTCGTCAGGAAAGCCAAAGACAAAAACCAGATTTTCGTGCTACCGATGCGCGGCGGCGAAGCGTGGCAACTGACCAGGCTCGACTACGGCGCGGGCAGTCCGCGCTGGTCGCCGGACGGGAAGACGATTTTGTTTTCGGCGGGGCTGAGCATGGGCGAAATGATGAAAGATTCGATCATCAATCCCCGAAAAGATCTACCCACCTGGTCGCTGGAAAAGCCGGGATTTTCGGATAATGCGTTTGTAAAGCCAACCGAAGGCATCAAGCCCGACCCTGATGGTACCCTGGCCGAAGTACGCGCTTTCCTGCAAAAGGACGCCGAAGACAAAAAAGCCAAGGTATTCAACCGCCTGAATTTCCAGGCAGAGTCGACCACGCAGCCGGAGATTTCATTCGGGCAGTTGTACACCGATAGAGGTCAGGCAAGACGCCATGCCCAAGCCGATTACGCGCGGCTACTACAACTACGGGCAAGCCGAGTGGACGCCCGATGGCCGTATCGTGCTCATTACGCAGGGCGACAGCCTCGGGCATCCCGACCGCTCGATTCGCAACCGCATCGTGCGCGTCGACGCCGACGGCAGCGGCTGGTCCACGCTGCTCACCGATCCCGAGCGAACATTCAGCCAACCCAGCCTCTCGCCGGACGGCAAGTACCTGGCGTTCGTTACCTCGCTGGCCCCCACCCACCCCGGCTTGCTGGATCAGGCACACGTAGGTGTGCTGAGTATGACGGACTTGAAAAAGCCGATGATCTTCGACTTTGACCGCTCGGCGGGGAACCTAACCTGGGCCAAAGACGGCAAAGGAATGTACTTTACGGCTTCGGCCAACGGTGGCGTGCCCGCTTATCGCATGGAGGTACCTTCTGGCAAAGTGGAACGGCTGACCGATTTTCTTTTCGGCGTGACGGATTTTGCCATTTCGGGCAAAGAAGTACTCTACGTCAAAACCGAAGTTGCCAATCCGTCGGAGCTGTACCGGGCCGATCTTGCCTTTAAAAAAGAAGAACAACTCAGCCACCACAATACCGATTGGGTTAAAACCCGCGCGCTGAGCTACCCCGAAAAGCGAACGCTTACCAACTCCGAAGGCCAGACGATCGACTACTGGATCATGAAACCAACTTTCCTGGAGGATGGTAAGAAGTACCCACTGGTACTGGAAATGCACGGCGGCCCGACGGCCATGTGGGGGCCGGGCGAGGCGTCGATGTGGCACGAGTTTCAGTTTTTATGTTCGCAGGGCTACGGCATTGTCTACGCCAACCCGCGCGGCTCGGGTGGCTACGGCGTCGATTTCATGAAAGCCAACTACCGCGATTGGGGTACCGGGCCGGCCGAGGATGTGCTGGCTGCTGCCACTGAGGCGGCCAAAGAGGCCTGGGTCGACTCGGCACGGCAGGTTATTACGGGTGGCTCCTACGCCGGCTACCTTACGGCTTGGATCGTGGGCCACGACAACCGTTTCAAGGCCGCGTTCGCCCAGCGTGGGGTCTACGAACTCACGACCTTCATGGGCGAGGGCAACGCCTGGCGGCTGGTACCCGGCTACTTTGGTGGGTACCCCTGGGAAGAAGAAACCGCTGCTTCCATGCGCGCCAACTCACCCCAGACTTTCGTGCAAAACATCAACACGCCTCTGCTCATCAAGCACGGCGAAAACGACCTCCGCACGGGCGTCATTCAAAGCGAACTACTCTACAAGAGCCTCAAAATTCTGGGCAAGGACGTAGAGTATGTCCGCATGCCCGGCGCTACCCACGAACTCAGCCGTAGCGGTGACCCCAGGCAGCGCATCGACCGGATTTTGCGGATTTATGAGTTTTTTGAGCGATACGTGGGAAGAGGAAGAGAGTGATAAATTATGAGCGATGAGTTATGAATGAGTATACACCTGTGAGCTAGATCGGTAGATTAGACGTAAATTGGATTGGTAAATTTCTGGCGTAATTTTTTTATCAAGGGGCAACTCATCACTCCTCATTCAACATTCATCACTAAAAAACATGAATAAGCAAAAAATTGTAGCGGCTTGTAAGGCCAACTTGAATAGCAAATTAGATACCGCGCAGGACGATATGCGGCGGTTGCGCGAGTCGGCGGGCCGCAATGCCGACGATAACATGAGCGAAACGTACGAATCCAACCAGCAGGAAATGCTGAACGAAATGCGGGATATGCAGGAGCATTTTGATTTTCTGGAAGAATCGGCCGCGTTGTTCAACCGCGTCGACTACATCTCTGATTTCGAAAAGGTGCAGTCGGGCGCACTGGTCACGACTGACAAAATGACCTTTCTGGTAGGTGTCAGCGGTGATTTCGATTACGAAGGAAAAACGATTAAAGGAATTTCCACTTCGGCCCCAATTTACGACGCCATGAAAGGCAAAAAGGCCAACGATAAGGTGGAATTGAACGGCAATACCTTCGAAATTAAATCGGTGGCCTAGGCTACCGGGCTGACTTCCTCGCCCAAGTTGAAACAGCGTCGGCAGCGTGCCTCGTACACATCCTTTTCGCCCAGCAAGACCCGCTCGCGCGAAGGGGCGATGCGGTAGGAGTGCGAGGCGACGTCGCCACACACCACACAGATGGCGTGTACCTTGGTGACGTACTCGGCGATGCTCATCAGCTGGGGCATGCAGCCGAAGGGCTGTCCCTGGAAATCCATATCGAGCCCGGCCACGATGACGCGTTTTCCGGCGTTGGCCAGGGATGTGCATATTTCCACGATGGCTTCGTCGAAAAACTGGGCCTCGTCCAGTCCGACTACCTCACAATCGCCCGCCAGCGACAAGATGTCGGTGGCGTTTTCGACGGGTGTAGAGTGAATCGAGTTCTCGTTGTGCGAGACAATGTCGACCTGGTGGTACCGTTTATCGAGGGCGGGCTTGTATATTTCCACCTTCTGGCGGGCTATTTTGGCGCGGTTGAGGCGGCGGATCAATTCCTCGGTTTTACCCGAAAACATAGAGCCGCAAATCACCTCGATCCAACCCGAACGCGGGTGAATGGGGTGCTTTCCTCGGAGTGGTTCGACGAACATGGTGGTTAAGTTGGTGTTTGCTGGCTATACACGCCAATTTCATTACTTTTGCTCACAGTCATACCCTATGAGCAAGGCTGGTGCCCATCGGCAAAAGTAACGTTGCTTATTTGAA
Source organism: uncultured Cytophagales bacterium (assembly GCA_963803495.1). Taxonomy (GTDB): domain Bacteria; phylum Bacteroidota; class Bacteroidia; order Cytophagales; family Spirosomataceae; genus Persicitalea. The sequence continues at coordinate 1,599,389 of CAWDMP010000002.1, read as the reverse complement.
ATAGTAGTCAAAATAACAAAAAGTCCGCAGCTCGGGACCGACCGTCCCGCGTTGCCAGGTACCCATCAGCTATGTCCAGCACTCTCCATAATTCCGCTCTCAAACAATACGCATCAGATTTTGCCGACCGGGTACTTTCGGACCACGGTCCTGACAAAGCAACTTTCAGTGGTCAGGACTTATTGACGCTTACCCCTTTGCGGCAGGTGAATTTGGGAGTTGTTAGTCAAATATTTGAGCGCTGGAAGTCCGACGCTGAGGCGTTTCGGAGTCCTTATTTCGATTTTGGCAGTGAGACAGTCAAGAAAGCCTTGCAGGAATTTATGAATACGGTTTCGCGGTATATCAGTCTCAGGCCCGACGACCTACGGCCCTTACTGGCCGAAGCTACGGAAGAGGCCCTCCGGCTCTTGGTATCTCCCGAAGACCACTACGAGCAGAAGCTCCGGGCCATGCCTGATTTTACCTTCACCACAGAAAGAGCCCGCGAGCTCGCCAAGTACTCTCACATGCATACGGGCGTGGCCAAAGCGCTCATGCTTCGCCTGACCGATAATGGTACTGACTTTGTGTATGTCAATCAGGCTTTGAATTGGCTGGCTGAAATCGTGAAAGGGGGTGCCACCCTGGATGCCACTGCCCCCTACGTGGCCCAGTTTTCCGAGGTGCTGCCACTCGATCTGCACACCCTTACGGATGGCAACTATTCCGAGCGGGAGGATACGAAAGTCGAGCCGATAGCGGTGGAAGGGACTATGCCGCAAGTACCGCAAAGCGAATCTTTTTTTGATGCGGTACTGGATGAGGAAGTATCAGCGCCCGCTCCCCAGATTGCGCCCGTTGGGGAGGTTGCCGGGGTCAATATTACCCGCGAGAGTGCGATGTCGGCCCCGGCCACCTCTACCGGCGATTCCAGCGGCGCCTATAGTCGCACCGACTCGATCAACAATCGTTTTAAGATCGATTTGCCCGAACCCGCCCGCGAATCCGCCTATGGCAACATGTCCAGGAAAGTGGATACGATCATGGGCAGCATTGCGCTGGGACAGCGGTTCATGTTTGTCAACCAGCTTTTCGACAAAAACAGTGACGCTTTCGACAAAGCCATTCACCGGCTCGACCGCGCCGAGAGTCCCGAAGAGGCCCGCAAGTACTTGCTGGAAGATCTTGCCCCCCAATACCAATGGGACACCAAAAGCGCTACCGTTGCTGATTTGATGAATATCGTGCAGCGTAAGTTCAACTAGCTCGACCATGCTTGACGGGAAGCTGTATCTGCCGATTATATTTTCCGGAGTACTGTCGCTGCCTGCTTCGGCGCAAAATGCCGAGCCCTTCCCCATGGGTGCCCGTGCCTGGGGCATGGCGCAAGCCGTGGTAGCGCAATCGGACCGCTACGCGCTGGTTAACAACATCGCGGGTATTGCCACAGAGCGCGAGGGTTCGGTATATTCCTCCTACGATTCTTATTTTGGTTTTCAGGGGGTAGGTACCCTGGCGTTTGGCGCTGTGCTTCCGCTCCGCGATGAGTTAGCTGCCGGGTTTTCAGTCCAGCGATTTGGCGACCCTATCTACAATGAGATGTCGTTTGGCCTGGGCGTAGCGCATCGAATCGACCGGATCAGCCTGGGGTTGAAAGCCAACTACCGCCAGATCGCCGTGAATGCAAACTCCGTTTCGCTAAGCAGGAAGGCGCTGGTGGTGGAAATGGGCGGGATCGCTCAGCTCAGTTCGACGGTTTTTCTGGGCGCCCACATATCCAATCTAACCCAGGGGAGTTTCTCGGGTGAAGGCTCGGAGGAACTGCCGACGGTACTTAAAACGGGTCTGACTTATGTGCCTACTGAATCGCTTCGGCTGAGTGGAGAATTTGTCAAGAATACCGCTTATCCGGCCTCTTTGCGAGCAGGCCTCGAATACGAAGCCATTCCAAATCTGTTTTTTCGCACGGGTGTCGCCTCCAAACCATACACCAATCATTTGGGCCTGGGCTACGCGGGCGGTAACTTTGCCGTCGATTACGCGGCCAGTAGCCACCCGCAACTCGGCTGGTCGCATCATGTAACGTTGGCTTACGTATGGAAAAAGGGGGGCGAAAGCAATGACAAACCAAACGAATAGCAAAATTCAGATTGCATGTTCGGATGCCGGACGCGTTATTTGCCTCAAAAATGAAAAATGCAGATCGAAAATAGCACGGAGGCTGACATTCCCGATATCTTGCGGCTTTACACCGAAGCCTCGGCGCACCAGGTCAAAGTAAAAGCGACGGTGGTTTGGCCGGTCATCAAGCAAGAGTTGGTAGCCACCGAAATTGCCGAAAACCGGCAGTGGAAACTCATGATCGACGGTAAAACAGCCTGCGTATGGGCGATCACGTTTGAGGATGAGCAGATTTGGCAGGAGCGCAATGCTGATGCCGCCATCTACATCCACCGCATCGCAACCGACCCTGAATTCAGGGGCAGGAATTTCGTGGGTACTATCGTTGAATGGGCCATGGAATACGCTGGAAACCTGCAAAAAGACTATGTACGCCTGGACACGATCGGCGAGAATCAACCGCTAATCCGGCACTACACTAAGGCTGGGTTTGAGTTTTTAGGGATGTTTCAGATGAAAAATACTGACGGACTACCCGGCCATTACGCGAGCGGGAACATAGCGCTTTTTGAGATAAAGCTGCTTAGCTAACCACCTCTTCCACCATCTTGACGTACTGCGCGATACCTTCTTCGATTTCATGTAGGTAGATAAACTCATCGGCAGTATGTGAGCGCTCCGAGTGGCCGGGCCCCATTTTGAGCGAAGGACAATCCAGCAAGGCCTGGTCCGAGGTAGTAGGCGAACCGTAGGTATGGCGCCCCAGCCGGATTCCGGCCTGCACGATAGCGTGATCCGTCGGGATGCTCGAAGGCCGGAGCCGCACCGAACGCGCGTCGACTTCCGACTGAATATTTTGCTCGACTACTTCCAGAATTTCTTCCAGCGTGTACTGTTCCGTCACCCGCACGTCGACCGTGAAGGTACAGGTATCGGGCACGACGTTGTGCTGCGTCCCGGCGTTGATCATCGTGACCGACATCTTGATCGGCCCGAGCGTCGGCGACACTTTGGGAAAGCGGCAGCCAACAATCCACTCGATGTCTTTGAGGGCTTTGTAAAGCGCGTTGTCGCCTTCTTCGCGGGCAGCGTGACCCGATTTGCCTCTGGCAGTACAGTCGAGTACCAAGAGTCCTTTCTCAGCTACCGCCAGGTGCATTTCGGTCGGCTCACCCACGATGGCAAATTCAATGGGTGGTAAATCAGGTACCGCAATTTCCAGGCCTTCTTTGCCCGAAACCTCTTCCTCAGCGCTAGCTACCAACGCGATGTTGTAAGCCATGCCTTCCCGGGCGTAAAAATGGCAGAAAGTAGCAATTAACGACACCAGGCAGCCGCCAGCGTCGTTGCTGCCCAGTCCGTAGAGTTTCCCATCACGCACGTTTGGCTCGAAAGGGTCGAGCGTCCAGGATTTATTGGGCTTGACGGTGTCGTGGTGGGAGTTGAGGAGCAGGGTAGGTTTTGCGGCATCGAAGTGTTGGTTGAGTGCCCAGACGTTGTTCTTTTTGCGGTGAAAAGGGATGCCTTTTTTTTGTAAAAAACCTTCGATATGGTCCGCCGTTTTGTCTTCCTCCCGACTGAAAGAAGGCGTGGCAATAAGCATTTTGAGTAGTTCGGTAGCTTCGTAGGTTAGCGTTGTGAGGGAATCTGTTTCAATCGTCGGCGTCATATAGGGCGAATAAAGTGTTTGATGCTTTTACCCAAATATACAAAAAAGCCGTTAGCCACGTACTTGTCCGTCGCCGCGCACGATCCATTTTTCGGTGACCAGCTTTTCCAGGGCAAACGGCCCACGGGCGTGTAGTTTTTGGGTAGAAATACCGATTTCGGCCCCTAGCCCGAAGACTGCGCCATCCGTGAAGCGTGTGGAGGCATTGGCGTAAACGGCCGCCGCGTCCACTTCGTTGAGAAAGGTTTCGATCGCTTCGGCATCTTCCGAAACGATCGCTTCCGAATGCCGCGAGGAGTACTCCTGAATGTGGGCCAACGCTTCATGAAGACCTTCCACCACTTTGACCGAACACTTGTAATCCAGAAACTCCCGACCGAAATCGTCCGGTTGCGCTTTTTGCAGGAAAGGATAATCGGCACTTTGTAAAATTTTATAAGCTACTTCATCCGCAAAAATTTCGACATTGGAAGCGGCTAAGCCTTCTTTCAGCGTAGGAAGAAATGCCTCCGCTATTGCGGTATCTACCAAGACCGTATCCAGCGAATTACAGACCGAAGGTCGCGAAACCTTAGCATTGACGACAATCGCCCGTGCCTTTTCCAGGTCTGCCGATTGCTCCACGTAGGTATGGCAAACGCCTGCCCCGGTTTCGATGGTGGGTACCAGCGAATTTTTTCTGACATACTGAATCAAGGCTTCCGAACCGCGCGGAATAATAAGATCTACGTAGCGCGTGGCGGTGAGCATTTGGTGCGTATAGCGGCGGTCCGTGGGTAGCAGCGACACAGCAGCGGAAGGTACTTCGAACTTTTCAAGCGATTCGTGTATGAGCTTGACCAGAGCGGCATTGGAGTACGAGGCCTCCTTACCACCTTTCAAAAGGCAGGCATTACCTGACCGTAAGCAGAGCGCCGCTACGTCGAGCGTTACGTTGGGCCGTGATTCGTAAATTACACCCACGACGCCCATCGGTATGGCAATTTTTTGCAGCGTTATGCCCTGTTCCAGCGTTCTTTCCAGCAGCACCTCGCCGCTTGGGTCGGGCAATTGCGCCACGTCGCGCAAGCTCTGGGCCAGCCCGGCGATACGTTCTTCATTCAGCAATAGCCGATCTTTTTTGGGATCGGTGTCGTCCATGCGGTCGAGGTCTTTTTGGTTCTCGGCTAGGATGAATTCCTGCTGCGCCAGAACTTGCTCTGCCAAGTCGTTCAGTAAGTCTACTTTTGTGGTATCGGAAAGATTCCTCACCGCGCCCGACGCCTGACGAACAGCCAGAAATGTGTTTGTGGCACGGTCGGATGGATGCTCCACTGCCAGCCCGTCTTCCGAAGTATCAGAAGCCATCTTGCTTTTTGATTTCAAATCTTCCTCAATAATTTCACTCATAACTTTTCCTGAAACACTTGATCTTGTCAACTTTTTGCTCAGCTTGCTTTCGCCCGCCAGACGCGATAAATCGCGTCTCTACAACAATACAATATCGCTTGCGTTCGCTACCTCGAAGTTCAGGGTTTTCAAGTGAGCGGTAATCGCTGCCGAATCGGCCCGAGCGCGTGCTACCGCCACCATTTCCTGCTCCGGGTCGAAGATTTCTACCAATTCTCCGACTTCGAAGTCTCCCTCAACCGCCAGTACCCCCACCGCCAGCAGGCTTTTGCGACTCTGTAGAGCGCGCACAGCGCCCTCGTCGATGCGGAGCCGCCCCACCACCAAACCGCCGCTGCCCAGCCAACGATTGCGGGCCGAAAGCGTACTTTCCCGTGGTGCAAATACAGTACCGCTTTCTAATTTCAGGGCTTTGAGCAGCCCGTCGGGCTCATTGAGGCCAAATATCACCACCTGAATTCCCATACGGGTGGCCAACTTGGCAAAGGTCAGCTTGGAGGCCATTCCACCCAGTCCGAGCGCGGATTTATCAGCCCTGACCCAACGGAAAACGTCGTTTACTTCGGCGACTTGCCGCACGATTCGGCCGCTGTCGTCCGTCAGCCCGCCCACCGAAGTGCAGAGCATCAGGGTCTGCGCGCCGAAGCCGGTCGCGATGAGGGTGGCTAACTCATCATTGTCCGAAAATTTCAATTCGCGGTCGCTGACTACGTCGTTTTCGTTTACAATCGGGATAATGCCGCTCGTCCAGAGTTCTTCGAAAGTACTTTTCAGCTGCAAAAATTGGTGGCGATCGGCGAAGTGCCTGCGCTCGCACAGACTTTGGGCAATCGAGATTTTGTAGGGCAAGAATTGCCGGGCATACAGCCCGATCAGTAGCGGGTTGCCCACAGCAGCGGCGGCTTTGCGTTGCGTCAGCGTACCTTTGTAGCCTTCAATATGACTCTTCCCTGCCCCGACGGCGCCCGACGACACGATGATAATGCGGTGAAATTTGTGCAGAGCCGATATCTGTCGGGCAATATCCGCCAAAATCCGCTCGTCCGGCTCGCCCGACGAACGCGTGAGCGAGGCCGTACCGAATTTGATGACCAGGATGGGCAGAATGTCGGGCATCGGTAGGGGTTTATAGAGTTCAAAAATCACCCAAAAGTAAGTGATTCCTGCCTGATGCACTATTCAGGCCAGCCGCTGGCAGGTAGGCGCGTCGTCGGGCTCGCGGAAGCGTGTTTTGAGGGCAATGGCCTTGCGGAGCCGCCCCATGTATTCAAGCTTGGGAATTTCAACGGCACCGAAGCGGCGCACATTGTCGTTCATAAACTGTGAGTCGAGCAGCCGAAAATTGCGTTCCCGCAAGCGCAGAATCAACGCGTGAAAGGCCACTTTGGAAGCATTACTCACCGTGTGGAACATCGACTCGCCAAAGAATGCGCCGCCGATTGACACGCCGTAGAGGCCGCCCACCAGTCGGCCTTGCTGATACGCTTCCACGCTGTGCGCCAAGCCCATGTGGTGTAGTGCGGTGTAGGACTCGATGATGTTCTCCGAGATCCAGGTACCATCTTCCTGGCTGCGTGGCGCGGCGCAATGCCGCATGACGCCCGTGAAGTCGCGGTCGAGGTGGATTTCGAAAGTACCTTTATTCAGCGTCGGGCGGAGCGATTTGGAGGGCCGGTAAGTGTCGAGCGGAATGATGGCGCGCGGGTCAGGTGAGTACCAGTAAAGTGTACCGTCGGCGTCGGCCATCGGGAATATTCCGTTGATGTAGCCATATACCAAATCGTCGGCGGTGAGTGGATTCATGAAGTTTTGAAAGAGTGTGCTACGGGTGAACACAAAAAATATATTTACGGTTTAATTGCACGTGTGCATATTTATTGCAAGATTTGTGACGTTTTGTTAACGCTCGGCCATTCAGGCCGACTCACCGAAGAAACCTCCTGAACAGAAAAGTGATTCCTGCTTTCTTTCATACGACACCCCTCCGATTTAGGTCCTGCCGGACCCTATAATCTCTTTTTGCCTACGTGGCAAATGCTTTCTGCCCCTTTTTATTTTCTTTTTTACTTATTGGAAATCCATCGTCCCATTCGGATGGAACTTCTCCCAAGCAACCCGCGGAAGGAGGCAATGCAGTACTAAACCATGAAAAACAAAGAAATTCAAGATAATCCTTTCGTAGTCGAAGTCGCCACCGAAGACCACCTTCATTACGCCGAAACGATCTGCAACGAGATGCAGGAAAGCGCAAAGCAGCGCGGTACCGGTATCGCTAAGCGCTCGGTGGTGTACTTGATGGAGAAAATGGTGGAGGGCAAAGCCATTATCGCCACTACTAAGGCGGGTGATTGGGTGGGTTTTTGTTACGTCGAAACCTGGGAGCATGGCAAATTTGTGGCCAACTCGGGCCTGATCGTATCGCCCAATTTCCGTAACAGCGGCATGGCCAAGGCGATTAAATCCAAAGCATTCGAGCTATCACGCAAGAAGTATCCCTAATGCCAAGATCATAGGTATCACGACGAGCCTGGCGGTAATGAAGATCAATTCCGACCTGGGCTACGAGCCCGTCACGTTCAGCGAGTTGACGACCGACGAGGCTTTCTGGAAAGGCTGCGCAAGCTGTGTCAACTACGACATCCTGACCCGCACCGGCCGCAAAAACTGCCTGTGTACTGGTATGATGTACAGCCACGAAGAGGCCGAGAAGGTAGAAAAAGGCGAAGAGGAAGGCTGGAACTTCTTGAAAGAGTCCAAGCTATACGAGCGTTGGATGCGCATCAAACAGCGCATCATGCTACGAAGGTCTGAGGCTATCAAAAAACAGAAGTCCGAAGCAAGTTTGGTTTAGGAATTAGCTGTTGGGTCTTCGATGGCCTAAATTTGAAAAAAAACGCTCGGAATTTCTGCCAGGAAAAAGGGCTGTCAGGCTGAGCGGAGTCGAAGCCAGTCCACAAAGGAGGGCTTCGACTCCGCTCAGCCTGACATTGTTTTTGGGCTCTTTCACACCTAAAACAGAAAAATCAAAACCCTCAGATGTGTTAAGTTTGTAGCGGAAAGACCACTTTCAACAGTTTAACGATTAAAAAAAATAAACAATAAAATGTCCCTAAGCAGCGACAAGGTAGTATTAGCGTTCAGCGGTGGGCTGGATACCTCGTTTTGTGTCAAGTACCTGGCCGAAGACCAAGGCTACGAAGTGTATTCCGTGCTCGTGGATACCGGTGGTTTTTCGGACGAAGAGCTGAAAAGCATTGAAGCCAATGCCTACGCGCTGGGTGTGAAACAACACACGACGGTCAACCGGACCAAGGAGTACTACGGCGACTGCATTAAGTACCTGGTCTATCGGAAACATCCTCAAAAACAACACCTACCCGCTGTCGGTGAGTGCCGAGCGGATTTTTCAGGCTGTGGCCGTGGCCGAGTACGCCAGGGAAATCGGGGCATCGGGCTATTGCGCACGGCAGTACCGGCGCGGGCAACGACCAGGTGCGTTTCGATATGGCGTTCCGCATCATCATGCCCGAAGCCGAAATCATCACGCCCATCCGCGACCTCAAACTCTCGCGTGAAGCCGAAATCGAGTACCTTACCAAGAAGGGCGTGCAGCGTGATTGGAAAAAAGCCGAATACAGCATCAATAAGGGCCTGTGGGGTACCTCAGTCGGTGGCAAAGAAACGCTCACCTCGAACCAGTACCTGCCCGAAAGCGCCTGGCCGACGCAAGTCAGCAAGACGGAGCCGGAAACGATCACGCTGGAATTTGAAAAGGGCGAGCTCATCGGGCTAAACGGCCAACGCGCCGAAACGCCCGTGCAAGCGATTCAGCAACTGGCCGAAATGGCCCAACCATTTGGTATCGGCCGGGACATTCACGTAGGCGATACCATCATCGGCATCAAAGGCCGCGTGGGTTTCGAAGCCGCCGCGCCCTTGATTATCATCAAGGGCCACCATACGCTCGAAAAGCACGTACTGACCGAGCAGCAGCTCTATTGGAAGGAACAGCTCGCTAACTGGTACGGCAGTTTACTGCACAAGGGACAGTTCGTCGAGCCCGTCATGCGCAACATCGAAACCTTCCTGACCGACACCCAAAGCCATGTGACGGGCAAGGTACTGGTACATTTGGCTCCGCACCGTTTCCATGTCGAGGGCATCGAATCGAGTTTCGACCTCATGTCGCCCGTGTTCGGCAGCTATGGCGAAATGAACAACGCCTGGACCGGCGACGATGTGCGGGGTTTCTCAAAGGTTGCGTCGAATCAGTCGATGATTTATCAGAAGGTGGCGGAGTTGGCTGAGAAAAATGATAATTAGGCGTGTGTCTGCTTATCCCGGAGGGATCATCCGTTAATAGTCATAGATTGTAACCCATGTCTCCACCCCGTAGGGGTCGGCCCCTATGGGGCGCAAAGATCGTATTAAATTCATCTGCTATTAACTGTCGATGCCTACGGCATGAAAAAGGCTAACTAATATGTACCTAAACAAAAAACTAATATGATTAGGAATGAATTGATTAAAAAGGTCGAATTACTTTCAGAAGAGAATTTACAAGAACTTCTCCGCTTTGCTACTTTTCTTAAAGACAAAGATACTGAGGCAGCTAACCTTCTATCCTTTTTCTATCACATAGAACGATATGCCCTGCATGATTTGAAAAAGCTTTTAAGTACCGCTGATTATGACAGTCCCTACGGACGGTTTGCGGTATCAATTGCGCAATTGAATTTTTCGCTGCTAGATATATTCGGTTTTCTAATTAGCGACGACAACAGATTAGAAGATACAGAAAAAAATGTTAAACAAGGATTACAAACTTTTTTTGATAACCATCTAGACCAGCTCAAAATAGATGTTCTTGTAAAAATCTACCGAAATGGAGTAGTTCATTCCTTCTTCCCCAAAATTTGTAGTATTAGAAATACAAGTGATGATGATCGAATTTTGATTCAAAATGAGAGTGTGTGGGATTTAAATGTCCACCCATTGTCGAAATTATTGTTAGAAGGCATAGAAAATTACATCGAAGTTGCTAGAGGAAATTCAATAACTCTCTTTCATCTTACTAAAAGGTACGCCATTATTATTGAGAGCCAGGAAAAGGCTTTTGTCAGATATAGTGGAGGTTTATCAAAAAACAAGGCAAACACAAATAAGGTTGAAACTACAACTAGACCAGTAACTAGGCCAATATGATTGAGATAATATACGTAGGAATCATCGGCGCAGCGGGCTACACGGGAGGCGAATTGATCCGCATCCTGTTAAATCACCCAAACGCCCACATTGCTTTCGCTCATAGCAAAAGCCAGGCGGGTAAACCCGTGTACATCACGCATACGGATTTGCTGGGCGATACCGATATGATTTTTTCGGGGGAGGAAATTCCGACTTTGTTGCAAGATGAATCTTTACAAATACTCTTTCTTTGCTCGGGTCACGGTGAATCCAGAAAGTTCTTGGAAGAAAATGAAGTACCTGATTCAGTCAAGGTTATAGATCTGAGTACTGACTTTCGCGACGAGTCGAAGGATTTTGTGTATGGCTTGCCGGAGTTGCAGAAAGAAAGAATAAAGACGGCTACCAAAATCGCAAATCCCGGCTGTTTCGCCACGAGCATCGAACTGGCATTGTTGCCACTGGCGCAAGCCGGATTATTACAAAACGAAGTCCATATCAGCGCGGTGACGGGTAGTACCGGTGCCGGGCAATCGCTGAGCGCGACGATGCATTTTTCGTGGCGCAACAACAACGCCTCGGTCTACAAGGCCTTCACGCACCAACATTTGACCGAAATAAAAATGAGCGTGACGAAGTTGCAAACTGGTTTCAATAAAGCCATTAATTTCATTCCCTATCGGGGTGATTTTACGCGGGGTATCATGGCGAATGTTTATACCAAGTATGATGGTACTTTGGAAAACGCCATCGAACTATACCGTAGCTTTTACGAGCCACACCCATTCACGCACGTCAGCAGTCAACCTATCGATTTAAAGCAAGTGGTCAATACCAACAAATGCTTCGTTTACTTGGAAAAGCATGAGGATAAGCTATTGATTACCAGTATCATTGATAACTTAACTAAGGGTGCCTCTGGTCATGCGGTGCAGAACATGAATTTGATTTTTGGCCTCCCGGAAGATGCAGGGATAAGATTGAAGGCGTCGGCTTTCTAAAAGTAAATTATCAATTATTCACTATCAATCATCAATTGAATAAATGTCAAATCTCTTCGACGTTTACCCGATTTACGATATAGAACCTGTCAAAGCGCGGGGTAGCTATTTGTGGGATCAGAAGGGTACAAAATATACCGACTTTACGGCGGACACGCCGTCATTTCTGTGGGTCATTGTCATCCCTACTATGTGGAGATGATGACGAAGCAGATGAACGCCATTAGCTTTTACTCCAATTCGGTCAGGATCAGTTTGCAGGAAGAATTGGCAGAAAAACTGGGCGAACTATCTGGCTATCCCGACTACAAACTTTTTCTTGTGCAACTCGGGCGCAGAAGCGAATGAGAATGCCTTGAAACTGGCGTCTTTTCACAACGGACGAACGAAAGTAATCGCCTTCAAGAAAGGCTTTCCACGGACGCACGGCCGGAGCGGTAGCGGCAACCGATAATCCGTCGATCGTGGCTCCGATCAACTACAACCAACACGTAAGTTTCCTGCCGTACAACGATGTCGCAAGCCGCCGAGAACGGTATCGACGACGAAGTTTGCGCGGTGATCGTGGAGGGTATTCAGGGGGTAGGCGGTATCCACGTCGCGACCGACGAATTTCTGCAAACGCTGCGCCGCAAGTGCGACGAAACGGGGGCAATCTTAATACTTGATAGCGTGCAGTGCGGCTATGGACGTACCGGCAAGTTCTTCTCGCACCAATTCAGCGGCATCGATCCTGATTTGATGACGATGGCCAAAGGCATGGGCAATGGTTTTCCGATCGGTGGCGTGCTTATCTCACCCAAATTTAAAGCAAGTTACGGGTTGCTGGGTACCACCTTTGGCGGCAACCACTTGGCGTGCGCGGCGGGCGTGGCGGTGCTGGACATCATGAAAAACGAGAACCTGCTCGCCAACGCTGCCAAAATGGGTGAGTACCTGATGGAAGGCATCCGGCGCATCGGTGGCTACAAAGAGCTGCGCGGGCGCGGCCTGATGATCGGTATAGAGTATGATTTTCCGGTAAAGGATCTACGTAACAAACTGCTTTTCGATCACAAACTCTTCACCGGGGTGGCCGGAGCCAATACGTTGCGGCTTTTGCCTTCTTTGGCGCTTGGTAAAGAGGAATCCGACGCTTTTTTGGAAGCATTGGAAGCCGAAATCTCCCATATCTCGGCTGTAACCCCCGATCTTCGTTAACCGTTAACCGTTGACCGTTGACCGTTGACCGTTGACCTTTCGCCCTTTCCCCCGAAAACATCCTCAAACGCCAAGAATGAATCATTTCATTTCCCCCGCCGACGTTCCCGATCTCAATCAACTCGTTACCAGCGGTATCGTCGCCAAGCGCAATCCTTTTTCCGATCATGGCCTGGGCAAGAACAAGACCATGGGCTTGCTGTTCTTTAATTCCAGTTTGCGGACGCGGCTAAGTACTCAGAAAGCCGCGCAAAACTTAGGGATGAACGTCATTATTCTGAACGTCAGTCAGGATAGCTGGGGGCTGGAAATGGAAGAAGGTACCTCGGAAAATCCGGTCATTATGAACGGCCCCAAGGCCGAACACATCAAGGAAGCGGCAGCGGTTATCGGGCAGTATTGCGACGTGATCGGGGTACGGTCCTTCGCCAAATTGCAGGACCGGGACAAGGACTACTCCGAACTGGTGTTCGAGCAATTTCGCAAGTACGCGGGCGTCCCGATCGTCAACCTCGAATCCGCAACGCGGCATCCGCTGCAATCGTTGGCCGATTGCATCACGATTGAGGAGTTTAAGGTGAAAGCCCGGCCCAAAGTGGTACTGACGTGGTTGCCGCACTTCAAAGCGTTGCCGCAAGCGGTAGCCAACTCCTTCTGTGAGTGGATGAATGGCATGGATGTACAGCTCGTTGTGACGCACCCGAAAGGATACGATTTATCACCCGATTTTTTGGGGGACGCCGAGGTGATTTACGATCAGGAGAAGGCTTTGGAAGGGGCGGATTTCGTGTATGGCAAGAACTGGTCGTCGTATACCCACTACGGGCAGGTACTGGTCAATGACCCGGCCTGGATGATGACGGAGGAAAAGCTCGCCCGCACCGACGACGGCAAGTTCATGCACTGCTTACCCTTGCGTCGCAATGTCAAGGTAACCGATCAGGTACTCGACGGCCCGCGCTCGTTGGTCATCGAGCAAGCAGGCAACCGCGAGTGGGCCGCTCAGGCGGTATTGAAGGAGATTTTATTGGGGATGCAGCAATAGAACCACAAGTACTTCACTCCACAATTTCGGCCCCCTCCAGTACGTAATTCATCTGGTAAATATCGTCGGCGTTCAGGCTGAGGGTACCTTTAAACGTCAGACGTTCGTCGGTCTTGAACTTGCGGGGATTCTTCTTGAATTTAAGCGCCATCACCGACTCGGGCCCCGCGCCACCGCAAAAGAAGCATGCGCTGTACGGAAAAGCCGACAGTACATAAAGATTGGCGTCGAGGTCGATGGGCAGGATGTAGCCCGTGATGCTCACTTCCTTGCCTTTCAGTTTCTGCACGGCTGGGCCGAACGTGGGGTAGAGCATATAAACAGCCTCGTCGGGATACCACTTCTTCTTGAATGTCACATCGCGTAGCGTTTCCCAGGTCAGCTTGACGGGCGCGACCGCGGGTGTAAAAGCAAGAATCGAGAAGGCAAGAAAAGGTAAGAGGAAGAGACGTTTCATATTCATTTTTTGATCGATACGACAAAAATAACGCATTTCTTATACAAGAAGCAAGTACCAGGCTTCCGTCAGTCTTCGGCCAGCGTGCGGGAAATATTGAGCCGGTACACCGCCAGCGAAGGCAGCGCGGCAGCCAGTATACCTACCACCAACGCACCCACCAGCAGATAAATTTCCTCAGGCAGCGGGCTGAACTGATTCAGTGAATAGTGCAGATCCTGCTCGGCGGCACGACTGAATAGCCAGAGTCCCACGCGACTCAGTAGTACACCCGCCAGGTACCCAAGCACGGCAAGAAACAACCCTTCAAACAGTAATAGTAAGAATAAGCGCGTACGCGTGGCACCCATCGAGAGCATCAGTGCCATTTCGTATTTTCTGTCTTTCAGGGAATTATAGAGCGATACGAATACACTTATGCCCGCGATAAGCATAATGACTGCCGCCAGAGCGCGCAAAGTTTCGATGCCTACTCCCAGCAACGAAAACAAACGGTTGATCTCGATGCTGGGCAAAGCGGCCTGCATGGATGTGTTGGCGTTGATCTGGCGTGGTAGGGCGATGAGTCCCATCGGGCTACGGAACTTGATGAGCGCGCTGGTTACCTGTTTATCATCAGCCGCTCGGGGCGCACCTTCGGCGGCCGCCATTTCGTGGGCCGGGTCATTTGGTTTCTCCCCCGGCGGGGGTACTTCGGCGTGCTCATGGATGGCCCAGATGCTGTTCAAATCGGTCAAGATGAGCTGGTCTACTACTGATCCGTTCGCTTCAAAAATTCCGGTAATTAAGTACTTCACCTCGTCGTGGTCGTCCCCGGCATCGTCGAGCCCGTGCGAACTGGCGAAGGTATCACCAATTTTGAGGCCCGTGGCTTCGGCGACTTTGCTACCCAGCGTAGCTTCCAATGGCGCGGAAAATAATCGTCCGTCGGCGAGTTGCGCCTCGAAATGCTTAGGGTAAAGCGATGTTGTACCCACGATGCGGAAGCCAAGGTAGTTGTCGCCCAGCGAGAGCGGGATGACCGTTTTGACGAAGGGATTCATTTTGAGCTTGTTGACTTCGGCCAGCGGCACGTTGCCTGTGGGCGCGTCGATCTGGTAGATGCTCGACAAGATCAGTTGCAGCGGACTACCCTTGGCCCCCACGACCAGGTCGATGCCCCGGATGTTGCGCCGAAATTGGGTATCGAGCTGACGATTGAGCAGAAGAAGCAGGGAAATGATGCCAATGCCCAGCGTCATGAGCAGGCCGCTCAGAAAACTACTCAATTTTTTCTCTTTGAGATTGGCCCAACTAATTTTCAGTAAATTCATGCGTTGAAAGGAATTTCGTAAACCTGCCCGGTAATCTTGCGAAAAGCAAAGCTACTGAAAATAAGGAGGGGGTAGGCAGTTAGGTTCAAGCGTTTTTTGTACATGAGTACCCAAAAAATAGGTTTCAAACTTCGGCGGGCCGGGATGAGCGATGTCCAAACGCTGGCGCGTCACCGCACCGAGATGTGGCTCAGCATGCAGGACCTGCGGCACGAAAATCAAGCGGCAATGTACGACCAATGCGTAGACTACTTCCGCGACGCGGTGGCCAATGGATCGTACATTGGCTGGCTGGTGACGGTCGAATCCGGTGCGGTCGTGGCGGGCGGTGGACTACTGTTGCGCCGCATTGCGCCCTTCCCGAACCCCGATGGCAGCGTTTGTATCTCGGAGAAGCAGGCACACATCCTGAATATGTTCACCGAAACCGAGTACCGC
The DNA here is from genome assembly GCA_963803495.1 of uncultured Cytophagales bacterium. GTDB lineage: Bacteria > Bacteroidota > Bacteroidia > Cytophagales > Spirosomataceae > Persicitalea. The sequence continues at coordinate 1,583,587 of CAWDMP010000002.1, read as the reverse complement.
CGCTTTGGCTTGGCAAAGCTACTGATGGATACGATGTTGGATTGGTGCGAAGCTGAGAAAATCGGTCACGTGACGCTCAACGCCTCGTCGGCCGGAAAGCCGCTGTATGAAAAATCAGGCTTTGCAGACATGCAAAATTTCATGAAATGGAACGGCAGGAAACCATGATGCACGAACTCAAAATAAATCCCGAGTTGCTCCACCCGGAGATCGTCTTCCAGACGGCCCGGAGCGGTGGCAAGGGTGGGCAGAACGTCAACAAAGTAGAAACCAAGGTCGAACTGCGTCTCGATATTCCTAATTCCTATATTCTGACTGACGAACAGAAAGCGTTTCTTCAACAAAAACTAGCCAACAAACTTACCAACGAAGGCGTCCTAACTCCTGTACCACCAAACCGAGCGTAGTCAACTCGCTAATAAAGAAAAGGTTGTCAAGAAATTTGACCGATTGATCAAGGAGGCCTTCACCGTGCCGCATAGCCGCCGTGCCACGCGCCCCACGCTGGCCTCGAAACGACGGAGAATCCAATCGAAAAAACAACGTTCCGAAACTAAGAAAATGCGCCGCCGCCCGCCCGGAGAGTAAAATTCTGCCGACTCAGCTCTTTCCTGGAAACGCAGGAGCCCTTTCTTCCTTTCATCCTTCCTCCCCCCTATGACCACCACCTACCAAGGCAAAACCAAATACCAACACCTTTTCAGCCTGCCCGTCATTGTGGCCGCGCTGGGGTACTTCGTCGATATTTACGATTTGCAGCTTTTCGGTATCGTTCGCATTCCCAGCCTATTGGGTCTTAGGCCTGACGCTGGAAGAAGCCGACGCCGTGGGCACCGACATCATCAACTACCAAATGATCGGCCTCTTACTAGGTGGCTTGCTCTGGGGAATTTTGGGCGATAAAAAAGGCCGACTATCGGTGCTCTTCGGGTCGATCATCACCTACTCGATTGCCAACGTGGCCTGCGGTTTTATTCCGCAAATCGAATTCATGGACCAGATCGAAGCCTACAAATGGCTGCGTTTCGTGGCGGGCGTGGGCCTGGCCGGGGAACTGGGCGCGGGCATCACGCTGGTGTCAGAGAGTCTGCCGAAGGAACTGCGCGCCATCGGCACCTCGCTGGTGGCGGGCGTCGGGCTGCTGGGCGCGGTGGTGGGTACTTTCACCGTCCGGCTCTCGGGCGACTGGACCATCGCCTACTTTGTGGGCGGCATCATGGGTTTCCTGCTGTTGTTGCTGCGCGTCGGGGTGGTGGAATCGGGTATTTACAAAGACATCACGGACAAAGCCCACGTCATGAAAGGCGATTTCTTCTCCTTTTTTACTAACAAAGAACGCTTCATCAAGTACCTCAAATGCATCGGCATCGGCCTACCCACCTGGTTTTGCATCGGCATTCTGGCCTACCAGAGCAACCAGTTCGGCAAGGCGCTGGGCATCGCCGAGGCCATCGACCCCGGTCTGGCGATCATGTGGGCTTACATCGGCATTTCGGCGGGCGATTTCGGCAGCGGTTTTATCAGCCAAGCGCTGGAATCGCGCAAAAAAGCGATTGCATGGATGATGGGTTTCTCGATGATCGGCGTGTTAATTTTTCTGTTCGCCGGGATAAAATCCGCCGAAATGCTCTACGCGCTTTGCTGCTGGCTAGGGCTGGGTACCGGTTACTGGGCCATGTTCGTGACGGTCGGGGCCGAGCAGTTCGGTACCAACCTGCGGGCCACCGCCGCCACCACGGTACCCAACTTCGTACGCGGCGCGCTGATACCAATGAACCTGCTATTTGTGGCCTTGAAACCTTCGCTGAACGTCATTCTGGCGGGCTTCGCGGTGGGCGTCCTGGCTTACGCTATCGGCTTCTACTCCACGCTCACCATTCCCGAAACCCACGATAAGGATTTGGATTTTTTGGAGGAGTGAGGTCTTAGGTTATTAGGTATTAGGTTGTTAGGTCTTTATGATTAGATCCCTTCACAGCCATTTTTCTAAAGCCCGCAAACTAGCCACGCTATGCGCCGAGGCGAAGACGTCGATATGCGGGAGGGCGGCTTGCATGGCCGCTGTGCGTGGTTCGAAGCCCGCGCGTCCGGCCAAAGGATTGAGCCAGATTACCTTGCGGGATTTTTGTTGGATGCGGCGCATGGTGTCGGCCAGTAGTTCGGCGTCGTCGGTGTCCCAGCCGTCGCTCAGAATCACGATGACCGTCTCGTGATTTAGTAGGCGCCCGTAGTCGGTCAGGAAAGTACTTAGGCTGTCGCCAATGCGCGTCCCGCCCGACCAGCCCGCTTCATTTTCGGCGAGTTTTTTTAGGGCTTCTTGAAAATTCTGCTGCTTCAATTCCGCCGTGACGCGGTGCAGATTTGTACTGAAAACGAAAGTCTCGATGCGCCGGAATACGTTTTGGAAGGCGTACAGAAATTGAATCAAAAAGGCGCTGTACAAATCCATCGACTTGCTCACATCGGCCAGCACCACGAGCCGCATCCGGTTACGTCGGGGGCGTTTGTGAGCTATTTCTACCAATTCGCCACCCCGGCGCAAGTTGCGGCGGAGTGTGTTGCGTAAATCAAACTCCCGCGACCGCCGCGTTTTTTCGCGCCGCCGGTTCACGCGCCGCGCCAGCGACTGCGATACTTCGCGGAGCAAACGTTCGAGGTCGGCGAGTTGATCGGCGGGGATGAGCGAAAAATCCTGCCGACTGAGGGCTTCGGTGGGGGAGTAGGCGGCGGTTTCGGTTTCTTCGGCATTGCGGTTGCCTTGCAGCCACGATTTCAAGGCGTTGAAAGACGGTTGCGAGTTTTTCTGATACTGCGATTTCTTGCTTTCGTCGTCCTTGATTTTGCTGTCAAGCGCACTTTCCAATTCCTGCCAGTATTTCTCAAAAAGCCCCGCAAAGAGCCTCACTTCCTGTACCGAGCGCGTGAGGCTCACCTGCAACGCCAGCGCAAAAGTCGCGCGGTCGTTGGGCGTGACCAGCGCCGCCGCCCGCAAGGCTGTCGCTTCCTCCTCCGGCCCGATGCGGAAGCCGTGGGCGCGGAGGTAGCGGCAGAAGGCTACGGTGTTGGCGGTTAGGTTGGTGTGTCTTTGGATCAATTTTGAATTTGAATTTTTTGTAAGTTAAGCCGTTATTCTACCAGAGCAAAATTATATTGTTATGCCAAACATTGGTAAAAAGAGTAAAGCACAAGGTGTGAAAAGAATCTCTGGCGCCGTAACACAGGCAAAAAATCCCAGTACCGGTCACTGGATTGTTCGAAACGTCCGCGTGGACGTTTCATTGCTGGTACGGATGGCGAACCTTTTGATAATATCAAAATCACGGTTTTGCCCAGCCGGTACCAAATCCCTCGATCAGCAAAGAAACGGCCTTGCTCGCGGAAGAAGCGGTATTGGAGTTTCTAAATGAGAATAGCATAAACCAGTGAGCCCACCTCCGTTTGACAAAAGCGTATTCATCAATTGTCCATTTGATGAAACTTATAGGCCCTTATTCCAAACCATTGTATTTACTGCCTATGTCTGTGGCTTCACCCCCAGATGCGCACTAGAATTCGAGGGTGATCCGCTTCGAATTAGAAAAATTATAGATGTGATACATGAATGCCAGTTTGGGATTCATGATATTTCCATTCCAGATGGTCGCCTCAATATGCCTTTGGAATTAGGTCTTTTTATGGGTTGTCAAGTTTACGGAGACGCCCGTCAAAATACCAAGAGTTATTTGATTCTAGAAGGGGCGCCCTTCTCTTCTAAAAAATATCTTTCTGACTTAGCGGGTGTAGATCCCAAAGCGCACGAGAATGATAAAACAAAGCTGATCGATTGTGTGAGAGAATGGTTGGCATCAAAAGCAACGAGTTCCCACGGTACTATACCACATTCGCCATACATCGTGAACAAGTACAGTAAATTTCAAAAAGAACTGCCGAAGGTCTGCGCAAAGAAAAACTGGGTACCGGAGAAACTCTTGTTTCCAGAGTACCTAAGTCTGGTGAGCGCTTGGACTGTGGCTAAGTTTCAATAGCTGGGTGTCACTGTCACAAATCCTCCAACCGCGACACCACCCCCAATTTCTCATACAACTCGCTCAACGACAACTGCGCCGTGCGGGTGTCTTTCCAGTCTTTGAGGATGACGCCGAGGGTTTGTTCGATGATGTCTTTGGGGAGGTGGTCGAAGTGCAGGGCGGCGAGGGCGGTGGCCCAGTCGATGGTTTCGGCGATGCCGGGCGTTTTTTCCAGACGAAGTTGCCGGAGTTCCTGCATGAAACGGCAGATTTGTTCGGCTAGTTTTTGCGGGATATCGGGTACTTTATTCTGGACGATGGCGAGTTCTTTTTCGTAGTCGGGATAGTCGATCCACAGGTACAGGCAACGCCGACGGAGGGCTTCCGACAGTTCCCGGACGCGGTTGCCCGTCACGATTACCTGCGGAATGTGCGTGGCTTCGATGGTACCTATTTCGGGAATCGTGATCTGCCAGTCGGAGAGTACTTCCAGCAAAAAACTCTCGAATTCCTCGTCGGCGCGGTCCACTTCGTCGATCAGCAGCACGGGTGATTTGTGGTGCGTGATGGCTTGCAGCAACGGCCGCTTCATCAGGAATTTCTCGCCAAAAATTTCTTCTTCCAGCGCTTCGGTTTTTCCGTTCAGACTACCCTGCGTTTCCACCATTTTGAGGTGCAGCAGTTGCCGCTGGTAGTTCCATTCGTAGAGCGCGTGGGAAGCGTCGAGCCCCTCGTAACACTGCAAGCGGATGAGGTCGGTATCCAGCGCTCGCGCCATCACCTTGGCAATCTCGGTTTTCCCCACGCCCGCCGGCCCTTCGATCAGCAGCGGTTTCCGCAATTGCATCGAAAGAAACACCGCCATCGAAACCGAAGGCTCGGTGATGTAGCCTTGTTCGTTGAGGAGAGTAGCGATTTGGGTGACGTTTGTCATTTTAATTTTGAATGATAGAGTGATAGAATAAGATATCCAAACTTATTCTATCACTCTATCATTCACTCACTCTATCATTGAAAAAAGCGCCCTCTTGCAATAAACCTTTGCCAAATGCAGCCGGTACTCCTCCGAGGCGTAATGGTCGGCGTTGATGTTTTGGTTTTGGGCGGCTTTTTGGGCGGCGGCTTCGAGGGTGGCTTCCGACCAGTCGGTGATGGCGTCCTCGACTTTGTGGTCGCGGAAGGGCGCATCGGCCACGCCCGTGAAGGCGACGCGGGCCGTGCCGTCGGGCAGGCGGGCGGCAGCGCACCCCACGATGGCGAAGCGGGAAGCGGGTTGGGTGAATTTCTGGTAGGTCATGCGGGTACCCGCCGCCGGAATGGGAAAGCGGATTTGGGTCAGGATGTCGCCGTCTTGCAGGGCGGTGGCGTAGAAGCCCGTGAAAAAATCGTCACCCGCGATGCGGCGCTCGCCGGACTTGCTGCGTACTACCACCGTGCAGCCCGCCGCCAGAATCATCGCGGGCCAGTCGGCCGACGGGTCAGCGTGGGCCAGGCTGCCGCCCATCGTGCCCTTGTAGCGAATCATCGGGTCGCCCACTTTGCTCGCGCCCTCGGCGAGCATCGGCAGGTGTTTCCTGACAATCTCGGAATCCATGATTTCGCGGTGCGTGGCCGCACCACCGATCACGACCTCGCCGTCTTCCACTTTTATTTCTTTCAAAGCCGGAATCCGGGCGATGTCCACCAGTTTGTCCGGCGCACTCAGGCGTAGTTTCAGCGTCGGGATCAGGCTGTGCCCGCCCGCCAGTAGCTTGACGTTATCGCCAAGCTGGTCCAGCGCCTCCTCGATGGTACCGGGCCGTTCGTATTCAAAAGGGTATGAAATCATTTTTTAGGTTGTTAGGATTTAGGTTTTAGGTCAGGATACCGCGAGTCAAAAGAATTATCAATTATCCACTATCCATTGTCCATTGATCTCATCGCTCGCCAGACGCGTTCGCTGGTCATGGGCATGGCGACGTCCTTTACGCGGTGGCCGCCGCTCCAGAGTGCGTCTACCACGGCGTTGACGACGGCGGGCGTGGAGCCGATGCAACCCGCTTCACCCGCGCCCTTGACGCCCAGCGGATTATGCGGGCAAGGCGTTACCTGCCGGTCGACTTCGAACATCGGCAGGTCGTCGGCACGGGGCATGGCGTAATCCATGTAGGAGCCGTTGGTGAGCTGGCCGTTTTCGTCGTAAATCGCGCCTTCGAGCATGGCTTGTCCGATGCCCTGCGCCAGGCCACCGTGGATTTGTCCGTCGACGATCATGGGATTGATGACATTGCCGACGTCGTCGACCGCGATGAAGCGTTTGAGTTTGACCTTGCCCGTTTCTTTGTCCACTTCCACTACCGCGATGTGGCAGCCGAAGGGGTAGGTGAAGTTGGCGGGATCATAAAAACTGGCGAAATCCATGCCGGGTTCTAGCCCTTCGGGATAGACGTGCGGAATGTAGGCCGTGAGCGCCACGTCGCCGAAACTCATTGACTGGTCGGTACCTTTGACGGTCCACTTGCCTTCGGCATATTCCAGGTCTTCGGCGGCGCATTCCAGCTTGTGGGCGGCGATTTTTGCGCCTTTTTCCAGTACTTTATCGATACTCTTGACAATGGCCGAGCCGCCCACCGCCAGGCTGCGCGAGCCGTAGGTACCCATGCCGAACGCCACCGCGTCGGAGTCGCCGTGGACGATGTCGACGTCTTCCATCGGAATGCCGAACTTGTCGGCGACGATCTGCGCGAAAGTCGTTTCGTGGCCTTGTCCGTGCGAGTGCGAGCCGGAGAACACGCTCACCTTGCCCGTAGGCTGCACCCGCACCTGCGCCGACTCGTACAAACCCGCCCGCGCACCCAACGCGCCGACCACCGCCGAGGGCGCGATGCCACAGGCTTCGATGTAAGTCGAGAAACCCACACCCAGCAGTTTGCCGTTTTGGGCGGCTTCTTTCTGTTCTTGCCTGAAATTCTTGTAATCCAGCATTTCCAGACCCCGGTCGAGGACGCCGTGGTAGTCGCCCGAGTCGTACTGTAGCGCGACCTGCGTCTGGTAGCCGGGCTGCTCCACGCCGTCGAAGGCGGGGATGAAATTCTGGCGGCGCAACTCGACCGGGTCCTTGCCCATTTCGAGCGCGGCCAGGTCCATCAGGCGTTCCAGTAAGTAGGTAGCCTCGGGTCGGCCCGCGCCCCGGTAGGCGTCCACGGCGACGGTGTGGGTAAAGACGCCGCACAGGTCGATGTGAATTTTGGGGGTGGTGTACAATCCTTGCAACAAAGTACCATGCAGGAAGGTAGGCACCACCGGCCCGAAGGTCGAGAGGTACGCGCCCAGGTTGGCGAACGTCTTGATGCGCAGCGCCTTCACGTTACCCTCGGCGTCGAAACCCATTTCGGCCTTGCTCACGTGATCGCGGCCGTGGGCGTCGAGCATGAAAGCCTCGGAGCGGGTTTCGGTCCATTTGATGGGCCGCTTGATTTTCTGCGATGCCCAGGTGACGAGCGCTTCTTCGGTGTAGTGAAAAATCTTGGACCCAAAACCACCCCCCACGTCCGGCCCGAGGACGCGGACTTTGTGCTCGGGAATGCCCAGCACGAAGGCGCACATCAGTAGCCGAATCAGGTGCGGATTTTGGGTGGAGGTGTAGAGCGTGTACTTGTCCAGCGCCTCGTCGTAGTGACCGATGTAGGCGCGGGGCTCGATGGCGTTGGGAATCATGCGCTGATTCACAAATTCCAGCGTCGTGACGTGGGCCGAGGCTTCGATCGCCTCGTCCACCTCTGCCGAGCGGATTGCCCAGTTCCCAGTCGAAGGCCAGGTTGCCGGGCGCATCGGCGTGGACCAGCGTCGCGCCGTCCTGCGCGGCCTTGAAAGGATCGGTGACCGCCGCCAAATCCTCCCACTCCACCATGACCGACTCGGCGGCGTCGACGGCCTGGGCGTAGGTTTCGGCGATGACCACCGCCACCGGGTCGCCGATGTGCTTGGCCGTACTGCCCGTCGCGATCAGCAGCGGATGCGGCGGCTCTTTCATGCTGTCGCCGTTCTTGAAATTGATGACCCAGCCCGTGGGCACCCCGCCGATTTTGGCGGCGGCGATGTCGTCGCCCGTGAATAGCTCGACCACGCCGGGCATTTCCCGCGCTTCGTCGAGGTCGATGCTAAGTACCTTGGCGTGGGCGTAAGGACTGCGCACAAAAGCCGCGTAGGTCATGCCCACCAACTTGATGTCGTCGGTGTAGCGGCCCTTGCCCGTAATGAAGCGCTTGTCCTCGACGCGCTTGACGGATTGGCCGATGTAGTTGTTGTTACTCATGGGAATGCAATTTTGAATGAGTGAATGATAGAATGAGTGAATATTTAGACGCGGAATATGGTCTTCTTATTGGAAGGTGAAGGTAGTAGAATGACACAATGCCTTATAGTCGAAAGCCTATTCTATCATTCAAAATTCTATCATTCACTCATTGACTGGGCTGCCCATTGCACGCTGCGCACAATGTTATGGTAGCCGGTGCAACGGCAGAAGTTGCCTTCGAGGCCGTGGCGGATGTCGGATTCGGTGGGGTCGGGATTGCGGTTGAGCAGATCGACCGACGCCATAATCATCCCCGTCGTGCAGAAGCCACACTGCAAGCCGTGGCATTCTTTGAAGCCCTGCTGCACCGGGATGCAGTTCGCCGTTGGGGGCTAGTCCTTCGATGGTCGTGATGTCCGCGCCGTCGGCCTGCACGGCCAGCAGCGAGCAGGCTTTCACGGCCATGCCGTCCATATGAATCGTGCAGGAACCGCAACTACTCGTGTCGCAGCCGACGTGGGTACCCGTCAGGCTCAGCGCTTCACGCAGGTAATGTGCCAGCAACGTTCGCGGTTCTACTTCGTGGGAATGCTGCTTTCCGTTTACTTTCAGGGTGATTTTAGTCATTTGGGCGTATAGGGTTTAGTTTGTTTTTTTAGGGGCAAAGGGGCGCGAAACGCTAACAGCGTTAGGTTGTGGGTAAAGAGCCGTCCCCCGTCTCCCCTTCCACCTTTCCCTCCGTTAATCTCTTGTTCAAAATTCTCGAAAAACTGCTTCGTCAGTGAGTTGGCGACGCCACTCATCACGCGGTTGCCGGTGCGGGCGAGTAGGCCGGATAGTTTGGCATTGCCGTCGAAAACTAAGCTCGGTTTGGTTTTCGCCGCTGGGTTTTAGGTCGATTTGGACGGTGGCGTCGGCGTTGCCGATTTGGCTGTTTTGCTTTACATTGAGGGTATAACCTTCGCCCTCGCGTATATCCTGCATCGTGAGACCACCGGAAAATGTACCACTGACGGGGCCCATCTTGACCTGAGCCACAGCCTTGTATTTGTTTTCATCGGTCTTTTCCAAAGTCGTGATGCCCGGCACAATGCGGGCCAGTATCTCAGTATCCATCAGCATCGCCCACACGTGGTCGGGGGTAGTATCGAGTAAGTGCGAGCCGGATAGGTCCATAATGTGTTGTAGATAAGGGTGGGCGAGAAATTGTATTGGTCAGAAAATCGCTTTCTTACGTCTCCGAATCACGTTGAAATCTCTGATCTGTCTGATCTGGATATAACTTAAAAAAGAAAAAGTATAAGTCAGACTTTAATCTACTCTTAATGAAAAAAAAATATGATTTGATCGTCGTCGGCGCGGGCAGCGGTGGCCTGGGAATGTCGTTAGCGGCCAAAACCATCGGGCTCAATGTGTTACTAATTGAAGAGAACGAGCGCAACGTCGGTGGCGACTGCCTTAATTTCGGCTGTGTACCCAGCAAGGCGGTCATTCACGTCGCGAAGCAGTTTGAGCACGGCCGACGGGCGGAAGCCTTTGGCCTGAAAACGGAAGGAAAAGCCGATTTGAAAAAAGTAATGGCCTACGTGCACGCCCAACAGGCGGTCATCCGCGCCCACGAAAACGCCGATTACCTCCGTAAAGAAAAAGATCTGGACGTGTTGATCGGCCGGGCACATTTCATCGACCAAGAAACCCTGACCGTGAACGGAGACGAGTATACCGCCAAACGTTTCGTGCTTGCTACCGGCTCGAAACCGCGCGAACTTGACGTACCAGGAGCCGGGAGCGCTAATCTTTACACCAATGAAACACTGTTTTTCGACTTGGTAAAACTACCCGAGCACCTGCTGATCATCGGCGGCGGGCCCATTGGCTGCGAGATGGCGCAGGCTTTCCGGCGACTGGGTTCCAAAGTAACGATCGTGGATCGCGGCGGGCGGCTTTCTTCCAAAGAACTGCCGGACTTTTCCGAAATTCTGGAAGCACAATTCAAAAAAGAAGGTATCGAGATTATGCACGAGTCGGAAGTCGTCGCCTTCGCGTCGCCCACCGAAGCCGAGATTTCCGTCGAGGGCAAACCCAATACCAAGCTCGCCTTCGACGCCGCACTAGTAGCCATCGGCCGCGTCGTGACGACCGATGGCATCGGCTTAGACAAAGCGGGCATCGAAGTGGAAAAGGGTAAAATCGTCATCGACCACTACCTCCAAACGACCAACCCACGCGTGTTTACAGCGGGTGATTCGACGGGCCTGTACTACTTTTCGCACGGGGCCGAAAAGCACGTTCGGCAACTGATGCGGAATTTCTTCGTACCCTTTTTCAAGAAAAAACATACCTACGCCGACCTTTCCTGGGTCACCTTCACCGAACCGGAGATTGCCACCTTCGGACGATCCGAAGACGATCTGAAAAAGGAGGTATCGATTTTGAGAAAATCACCCAAAGTTTGAAGAGGACGACCGCGCCATCACCGACGACTACCGCTACGGAAAACTTGTGCTATACGTCAGCAAGAAAAGCTGGTTCTTCGGGAAAAGTACCATCCTGGGCGGCAGCATGATCGCGCCCAAAGCCGGGGAAATCGTGCAGGAACTGTTCACCGCGCAACTAGCGGAGCTGAATACCAATGTGTTGTTCAACAAAGTCTACGCCTACCCCGTGTCGTCGCGCATCAATCAGAAGGCCACCAACTCCATCAGAACGGGTGATTTGACGCCGTTTTTGAAGAAGGTGTTGGGCGGGCTATACCGGTGGTAGGGCGGGTTTGATTTGTGCTAATTTGAAATAGGGACCCTAAGTGTGGGCTTTTTCTCGACCGGATGCAGATGGTCGGGCAGCGCGCGAAGTTTGCTGAGATTATAGAACGCAAAACCCGCTTTGGAAACGATGGGTAATACAATGAGTAGTACCGAGGTCAGAAGTGGGTCGAACAGTTCCAAACCGGGTGTGCCCAAAGCCCAGACCGTAGGGTACAGCAGCCACTGCACGGTCAGGAACGTAGCCGATCCTCTGTACACGCGTTCAATCTCGGGATGCTGCCCGGCGGCTTTGGCGTACAGCGGCCCCCAAAACATGCGCAGCACGACTACCAGCGCCACGCAGCCCGAGATATACCAGAACCAGCGCGCGGAATCGTCCACGCTGAGGTCGGCAAAGAGGCCCGTCAGGATCATGATGACCTGACTTCCCAACAGCCCGGCCGTAATCGGTCCGCGCACGTCGATCGTGTACTTGCCCGTCAACACCAGCGAGAGCAGCAGCAAAGGAGTACTCACCACCCAGTCGAGGTAGCGGGCGTAGTACACCGTGTGCCCCGCCACTTCGGTTTGGCCCTGACCAAGCGCGATGGACGAGTAGGCCAATCCTGACCAAACCAGTACGAACGTATGGATCAAGTACTTATACTGCGGAACTCCTTTGGGATTGCGGCTCATCAGCAAAATGGCGACGGCGCTACCCGCCATTACGGCTACGTAGCCCCAGTGCAGGAGGGTTTCTGTCGAATTCATAAATCGTTTTCGTTGTGTTGTGTTGAATCACGATTTATTAAAACTGTGCCAGCTACCATTTTGAACTGCTCGGCTAAGGTCACAACGCCTTAATCGACAAGCATTTGTTTCAGCACATCCTTACAGTCTCCAATCTCAACTTTACTAAGCTTCCCGAAAGCCTTAACGATCCTGCTCTTGTCCACGGTTCTGATCTGATCCGCTGCTACCATGCTGTCGGTGTTATTTTGCCTGACCGGAATCCGGAAACGGTACTCTTTCAAATTGGTAGTCATGGGCGCAACAATCACCGTGTTGAGATGGCGGTTCATCTCATTGGGAGAAACGATGACACATGGCCGCGTCTTTTTTATTTCGCTGCCGACCGTCGGATCGAGATTGACCAATACTACGCTGTATTGCTTTAAGTCCATTCTTCGAAACTTTCGTCTTCAAATACATCGTCGATGAGCAGACGGTCGTGGCCGTTTTTACGCATTTCTTTGGCCGATGCCTCCCAGCCCTCCCTGGGTTGCGCGATTGGTTTCAAGATGATTTGCTCGTTTTCGAGAATCAGCTCGACCCGATCCTTGATATTGTATTTTTCCAAAATAGTCTTGCTTAGTCTAAGACCTTTTGAATTTCCGATTTTGATAATTTGAGCTTCCATAATTACTCACTGTGATTACAAAGTAATTACAAACGTAAGAATTTTTCTTCAAATTTCGATCCGTCGGATGATCGTCGCCTGCCGGGCGGACACACAGGTCCGCCCCTACACCAGTGCCTCCCAAAGTACCTCCGCCGGATGCAGCGCCTTCCGCCCCGTGCCGTCATGGATCTGGTGGCGGCAACTGGTGCCCGGTGCGGCGATGATGACTTCGTCGGGTTGCTGGCGCACGGCGGGGAAGAGTACCAGTTCGCCGATTTGCATCGAGAGATCGTAGTGCTCGGCTTCGTAGCCGAAACTGCCCGCCATGCCGCAGCAACCGCTCGGGATGAGTTGCACCGTGTAGTTTTCGGGCAGTGAGAGCATCTTCTTGGTCGGTACCATACTGGCGATGGCTTTTTGCTGGCAGTGACCGTGGAGTTTGATCGTGCGCTTCTCCTGGGTGAATTGTTTGGGCAAAATGTGCTTCAAATCAATTTCCCGCGCGATGAACTCGTCGAATTGCAGCGCGTTTTGGGCCAGTGCTTTGGCGGCTTCCAGCAGTTCGTCGCTGACCAGGTCGGGGTACTCGTCGCGGAAAGTCAGGATGGCCGAGGGCTCGATACCGACCAGCGGCGTGTCGTGGCTGATGAGGTCTTTCAACGCCGAGGATATTCTGCTCGGCAATCTTCTTGGCATCTTTCAACAAGTCCTTTGGACAGTTGCGGTCGGCCGCTGGGTGCGTGGTCGGGAATCGTCACGCTGTAGCCTAGTTTCTGCAAAGCCCAGATCGCTTTCTTGCCAATTTCGACATCGCTGTAATTCGTAAATTCGTCGCAGAAAATATGGACTTTCTTGCCCGTGTCGGGATTTGTTCTCAGGCCTTCCTTTTTGAACCAACTCAAAAGCGTTTCGCCGCGTAATAGCGGCATGGTACGGTCGGGGTGGAAGCCCACGACGCGGTTGGCGATGCGGCGGAGGGGCGCGTTCTTGAAAACCAGATTGTAGGCCCAGGGTACATAGCTGGCAATGCCAGACATTTTGGAGAAATTCCCCACCAGCCACGAGCGAAACGGCACGCCGTGGACGTCGTGGTACTGTTGCAGAAATTCCATCTTCAACTTCGCCACATCCACGTTGCTGGGGCATTCGCCTTTGCAGCCTTTACAAGCCAGGCACAAGATCGTACACTTCCTTGATTTCCTTCGTGATCGAAGCGGTTGTCCTTGGGCGAGCGAGTCAGCATTTCGCGCAGGATGTTGGCGCGGGCGCGGGTCGTCTCTTTTTCGTTTCGCGTCGCCATGAAACTCGGACACATCGTGCCGCCGCTGAGTTGCGTTTTGCGGCAGTCGCCCGAGCCGTTGCACTGCTCGGCGTGTTGCAGGATGGTCTGGTCGCCGAAGCGGAAGTAGGTCTTGAATTCGGGGTTCGACTGGTCGGCTTCGTAGCGCAGGAAATGTGTCCATCGGCGCGGCATCCACGATTTTACCCGGATTGAAAATGCCGCGCGGGTCCCAGGTACGCTTGATTTCCTGGAAAAGCGCGTAATTGTGCGGCCCAACCATTTGCGGAATGAATTCGGCGCGCAGCCGTCCGTCGCCGTGCTCGCCCGACAGCGAGCCATCGTATTTCTTGACCAGCGTTGCAATCTCCTCCGCAATCGTCCTGAATTGCCGGTGGCCTTCCCTGGTCTTCAGGTTGATGATCGGCCGCAAGTGCAACTCGCCCGAACCGGCATGGGCGTAATGCACCGCCGACATATTGTGCTTGTGCAGAATCTCGTTGAAATCGCGGATGTACTCCGGCTGGTCGTGTACGTCTACAGCGGTATCTTCGATGACGGCCACCGCTTTTTCATCGCCGGGAATGTTGGCCAGAAGCCCCAATCCGGCCTTTGCGAAGGTCCAGATTCGCTTCGTGTCGTCGCCGAAGAGCAGCGGAAAGTGAAAGCCCAGCCCGGCGGCGCGGAGCTCGACTTCCAGCTCGGCGGCTAGCTTTCTCGACTTCCGCCGGAGTTTCGCGCGAGAGATCCACGACCAGAATCGCGGGGTAGGTACCGTCCTCTTTGTCTTTGACGAAGAAGGCGTTCTGGCGCTGCTCGGCGTTGGTGGCGGCGCATTCCAGCACGTAGCTGTCGATCAGTTCGACGGCCTGCGGCTGGTACTTCAGCGCGATGATCGTGGCGCGGAGCGTTTCGTCGATGGTATTGAAATGCGCGCACAGCAAGCCCTGGGTCTTAGGCGGCAACGGCACGAGATTGAGTTTTATCTCGGTCAGCAGGCATAGGGTACCTTCCGAACCCGCGATGAGGCGGCACATATTGAAGTCGGGCCCGTCGGCGGTGAAGGGAGCGCAGTCGAGTAGTTGGTCGAGCGCGTAGCCCGTGTTGCGCCGCTCTACGGTTTTTTTAGGGAAATTCTTTCTGATTTCGGCCTGATTGTCGGGACTGGCAAGAATATCCAGTGTTTTCTTGTATATCTCGCCCGACAGTCCCGGCATTTGCGCCATGCGCGGTACAATGTTCGTCGCCGAAAAAACAGCTTCGGTACCATCCGAAAGCAGCGCTTTCACTTCCAGCAAATGCTCCCGCGTAGAGCCATACACCACTGAGTTGGAGCCGCAGGAATTATTGCCGACCATGCCGCCCACCATCGCGCGGTTGGCGGTGGAGGTTTCGGGCCCAAAGTACAGGCCGTGCGCTTTCAGGGCCATGTTCAGCTCGTCGCGCACGACGCCCGGTTGGGTGCGTACCCAACGCTCCTTCAGAATTAATTTCGAGAATCTTATTGAAGTGCTTCGACACATCCACCACGATGCCGTTGCCCACGACCTGTCCGGCCAGTGAGGTACCTGCGGTACGCGGAATGAGCGAAACGCCCTTTTCGTTGGCGAAGACGATCAGCGTCTTCAGATCCTGCTCGGTGCGCGGAACAGCCACAGCCAGCGGCATTTCGCGGTAGGCCGAGGCATCGGTGGCGTAAAGTGTGCGAAGCGTGTCGTCCTGAAATAAATCGCCTTCCAACTGGCGGGAAAGGGAATTGAGGTTGCGGGTAGTTTCTTTGATCGAAGTCGTCATATTTGGCAAACCAAATACTCAGGTTGGTAGTTTCTAAACGATACAACAAGCCCGCAATAATTGTGTCTACAAGCGTTACATGAATTGCAAAATAGTTTTTAATAAAATTTATTATAGTACTTTATCATACAATTTTATGTTCTAATCGTTGGATAATGAAGGTTAATTATAGAAATTTGCCTGACTGAGTCTTGAATATTGTAATAAACACATAGCCAGTAGTACTTATTTTAGTAATACCCACTATACGTTGATTATCAATCCTCATTTCAGAGTTTTACTAAATAAAGTTTATCAACAATCAATTAACCTATGATGAAATGTTATCCTAAATTATCAGACAGCAAAGGTCGGGCATGCTCGACCAGGCTGTGGCATACCGCGCTGGCACTTTTGCTGGCCGTAGGGGTCTCGCTGGCCCAAGGCAATGCCATCACCGGTAAGGTAGTCGACGGCACGGGACAGGGGCTGCCTGGTGTGACCGTAAAAGTAAAGGGTACCACGCAAGGTACCAACACCGACATGGAGGGGATGTTCACCGTGAACGCCGCTCCTACTGCCACGCTCGTATTTAGCTATATTGGATTCTCGACCCAGGAAATTCCGGTTGGCAACCAATCGACGGTCAACGTGACGATGTCGGACGATGTGAAGGCGCTCGAAGAGGTCGTCGTCGTCGGCTACGGCACCGCCAAGCGTAAGGATGTGACGGGGTCGGTGCAATCGGTAAGTTCCAAGGACTTCAACTCCGGCGTAAACCCCAACCCCCTGCAGGCCATTCAGGGAAAAGTGGCGGGTTTGGTGATTACTCAGCCCAACGGCGACCCCAATACTAATCCCACCGTTCGCTTGCGGGGATATACCTCCCTGGCGGGTGGTAGTGACCCGCTTTACGTAGTAGACGGGATCATCGGGGTACCGATCAATACGATTTCTCCCCAGGATATTGAAAGCATGGACGTGCTGAAAGATGCTTCGGCGGCGGCGATCTACGGGTCACGGGCGGCCAACGGGGTCATCATCATCACGACTAAGCGCGGCAAATCGGGCCGGGCCACTGTTACTTTCAACAACTATGTAGGAACCGACGTTATTTCCAACCGGCTCGATCTGCTGGACGGCCCCGGCTACGTTTCTGAGGTAAGTCGCATCAAAGGCGATGCCTCGCTTGAGCGATACCCAGCGTTTTCCCCAAGCTCCCGGCGGCGGTAATTCACGACACTGACTGGTGGGACGAAATCTCGCGGGTAGGCATCACCAATAGCCATGATCTATCGATATCCGGTGGCGCACCCACTTTCTCGTATCGCGGGTCGGTCAACTACATCAAGCGTGAGGGAGTAGTCAAAAATACTGGCTTCGACCGGATGACTGGACGGATCAACATCGACCAGAAGGCTATCGACAACCGCCTGAACATTCAGTATAGTCTGTCGTACACGCGCCTCAACTCCGACCTCACCGACGGAGGTATCCTGGCCAACGCCACGACTTTCCTACCAACATTGCCTGTGCGCAACGAAGATGGTTCTTATTACGAGATCCCCGGTGCGTTCGACTTGAACAATCCCGTGGCCATGCTCGAAAACCGAATCTTCGAGCGCGAGAAAAACACGCTGGTGGGTGGTATCAACATGAAGTATGAAGTGTTCGACGGCTTCACGCTGGGCGTAAATGGTGCCTATAAGAGTGATCAGGAAGTGACGAGTGGAGCATTCAACGGACAGATCAAGGCATACCAGATCACCAACGGTCAGGCATCCAGAAATTTGGGACAGACCAACGACAAGCTGTTGGAATTGACGGCCAATTACATCCGAGGCTTCGGTCAGCGGGGCAGCAATTTCTCGGCGTTGGCGGGTTATTCCTACCAGGACATCATCAACGACGGCTTCGGTGCCAACAACACCCAATTTGTAGCTTCTGGTCTGGGATACAACAATTTGGGATTAGGTGCGGGATCTCTGATCCTGCCTGGTTCCGGTTATACCGGCTCTTACAAGAACCGCACGACCTTGGCCTCATTCTTCGGACGGGGTACCTTGAACCTGAACGAGAAAGTACAACGTGACGGCTACGTTGCGTTATGATGGTAGCTCTAAGTTCGGTGCCAACAACAAATGGGGTCTGTTTCCTTCCATTGCGGGTGGCTGGACGATCTCCGATGAAGATTTCTTTCCTCAATCCGATGCCTTCAACTACCTGAAGCTGCGCGTCAGCTGGGGACAGACGGGTAACTCGGAAGGCGTTGGACCTTACCAGTCGCTGCAGCTTTACGGACAGAGCGGCACGTATTACGACGGCGGCATCAACAACTTCCTGCCCGGCTACGCCATCACGCAGAACACCAACCCCAACCTGAAATGGGAGGTCGTGACGCAGGCGAACCTCGGTTTGGACTTCCAGCTGGGCAATGGCCGTTTCTCCGGCTCGATCGACCTGTTCGACAAAACGACCAGCGATATGCTGTACAGATTACTCGGTTCCCGCCGACGGTGTGCGCTACTTCACGAGCTCGATCTTCGCCAACGTTGGCGAGATGAGCAACAAGGGAATCGAGCTTTCATTGGGTGGCGACATTGTTCAGCGGTGATTTTGTTTGGAACAGCCGGTTGATCGGGTCATTCATCCGTAACGAAATCGTGAACTTGAAAAGCGATGAGTTCGACTCGGGTATCATCCGGTTCAACAACTTCGGTGGCCGTGGTTTGTCGAACGTGTTTGCCTCCATCCTGACGCCCGGCTTACCGTTGGGTACCTTCAACGATGTGCCCCGGTTTGCCGGGTTTGACGATAAGGATCAGATGTTGTTCATGGCGGCCAAGACCGAAGCACCGACCATTAACGGTCAGCCATGACGGATCCTGGACAAGCGGTAGTCGGTTTCGAAGATAATCCACAGCCGTTCCTGACGGGAGCCTGGGTCAATAGCTTCTCTTACAAAGGTTTCGATCTGAATTTCCAACTGCGGGGTGTTTTCGGGAATAAAATTCTGAACAATACTCGTTCCAACTTGTCGATTCCGGGCTCGATCTTGGAAACGAATATGCTTCGCAGCGTAAGCGAGTTGCCCGCCGGATTTAGCACCAACGCGCTGTCGAGCTACTGGCTCGAAAGCGGTACCTACGTGCGGCTTGATAACTGGCAGCTTGGCTACAATGTGAACCTGGCCGAGAACAAATACATCAGCAACGCCCGCATCTATCTGGGAGGTAATAACCTCTTTACTTTGACCAAGTACCGCGGTGTCGATCCTGAGCTGGAAGTAAAGGGTGACCTACCCAACAGTTCATCAGGCTCCCAACAGCCTGGGACTCGATTCGCGAGGAATTTATCCCAAGACGCGGACGTTTCAGTTGGGTGTGAACCTGACTTTTTGATCCAAACGTGAACATTTACCGTATCTGAATTAAAAAGCAAAAAACATGAAAATCAACTTAAAACATACGCTGTTCGTAGCGGCGGGCCTCTTGTCTCGCAATCGTGTACGAACCTCGAAGAAACGACTTACGATGTAATCCCGACCAGCGAATTCGGTTCAATAGCCCTGATCAACAGGCGGCCCTCCTGGGTCCTTATACGGTTCGCTGGGTCAATACCTCGAGCGTTACTCCGTGCTCAACACGACCACTGATGAGCAGATCGTGCCGACCCGGGGCGGTGACTGGAAAGACAACGACAACTGGAAGCGGCTGCATCAGCACAGCTGGCAGTTGGCCACCGATGATGGGCAGTTCAACGCCATGTGGACTTGGTGCTACAATGCATTACGTCGATCAATCAACAGTTGGGTAACATCACTGATAAAGCTACCGTGTCCGAGTTGCGCACATTGCGGGCTTTCTATCACTACGTAGCGCTCGACCACTTCCGCAACATACTTATTGCCGACAAAGTGGGCAACACTGGCGCAAGCCAAAAGACGCCCGCCGAGACGTTTGCTTATATCGAGAAGGAGATTAAGGAATCGTACCCCGATCTGAGCGATCAGGTGGGAGGCAAGTTCTACGGGCGTGTCAATAAGTCCGTGGCCAACATGATTATGGCTAAGATGTACCTCAATTCTCAGGTATATACGGGTACTCCCAAGTGGGCCGAGGCTAAGGCTGAGTGCGACGTGCTCATCAACTCTGGCAAGTATTCGCTGGAAGCAAACTTGTTCAATAACTTCACGACCAACAATGTGGGTTCTAAGGAAAACATTTTCGTGGTGCCATTTGATGCCTCCAAGCGTGGTGGCTTCAATATGAGCATGCGGACGTTGCACTACCTGAGTCAGTTGACGTACAACCTTCCCCAGGCACCCTGGAATGGTTTCTGCACGATGACCGAGTTTTACAACTCCTTCAACGAGGGTGATCTGCGTAAGAACATGTGGATCGTAGGTCAGCAGTTTACCTCCGGTGGACAACCGTTGGTCGATGATGGCAAGCCGATGATCTTTACGCCGGAGATTCCTGCCTTTGAAATGCCTGCCGGACCCACGGGTCGCCTGGCTGGTGCCCGGAGTCGTAAGTATGAGATTCAGCGCAATGGTGCTTCCAACGACCAAGACAATGATCTGGTAATCTTCCGTTTGGGCGATGCCTACCTGATGCGGGCCGAAGCTAACCTTCGCTCGGGCAATACCGCTGATGCCATCAAGGACGTAAACGTAATTCGGGCGCGTTCGAGTGCTAAGCCGATCACGACTCTTACGCTCGATGGTATGCTGGCTGAGCGTGGCTGGGAAATGGCCTGGGAGTACACCCGCCGCCAGGATCTGATTCGTTTCGGACAATTTAATAAGGCGTGGCAATTCAAGGATGCTTCTCCTGCGTTCCGCAATATCTTCCCGATTCCTGCTACCCAGATCGCACTTAACCCTAATCTGAAGCAGAACCCAGGGTACTAAGTAATGGTGAAGAGTAACGGGGTCACCCGCGTGGTGGGTGAATGAGTGAATAACTCTCTCAACTTGCTCCGAATCATTCCAGAATCGAAGGGAGTGGGCTTTTCATAGCCTGCTCCCTTTGTTTTTTGGTCTACTTTCAATTTTAGTACCTATACACACATTTTAAATAGGAACTCCGAGAAAATCTGTGCAAGACTCTGTGAAACTCTGTGACCGAAAGATCAAAGCTAAATTGGGAATCGCTGGTCTGGCTGTCAATATGCATGCTCTTACCAGTTGCTCATCAGAAAAGTCTGAAGAAAAAGAGAGGATACTCTCTTCGAAGATTTGCCTATTGAACACACGGGCATCGACTTCCAGAACACCCTAACCAACAGCGAGGAGTTCAACATCTTCAACTATCGCAACTTTTACAACGGCGGCGGCGTGGCGATCGGCGACATCAACAATGATGACCTGCCTGACCTGTACCTGATCGCGAATCAGGGACCCAACAAGCTGTACCTCAATAAGGGCAATTTTAAGTTTGAAGATATTACGGCGAAGTCGGGTGCGGCGGGTACCAAGTCGTGGAGTACCGGCGCTACCTTTGTAGACTTGAACGCCGACGGCTTTCTCGACCTCTACGTTTGCAACGCCGGACGCTCCGCCGAACGCGCCAACGAGCTATTCATCAACAACGGCGACGGTACCTTTACCGAACAGGCCGAAGCTTACGGGCTGGCCGAAACGGGCTATTCCATCCACGCTGCCTTTTTCGATTACGACCGCGACGGTGACCTGGATATGTTCCTGCTCAACAACAGTTTCACGCCGGTGGGCCAATTGGCTTACGCGAATCTGCGCAATCAGCGCGATAAGGATGGCGGCCACAAACTACTCCGCAACGACGGTGGACACTTCACCGATGTGAGCGAAGCAGCGGGCATCTACGGTAGTATCATCGGCTTCGGACTGGGCATCACGATCGGGGACGTCGATGGAGACAACTGGCTGGACATCTACGTTTCCAATGATTTTTACGAGCACGATTACCTCTACATCAATGATAAAAAAGGCGGATTCACAGAGTCGTTGAAGACGGCTATGCCGCACACGAGTTTGTCGTCGATGGGGGCCGACATCGCCGACATCAACAACGACGGCAAGCTCGACATCTACGTGACGGATATGCTACCGGCCACCGACCGCCGGTTGAAATCGACCTCGGTGTTTGAGGGCCACGACCTGATAAAGTTGAAAGAGGGCCGCGATTTTCACCATCAGTACATGCAGAATTCGTTGCAACTCAATCAGACGGGTGGGCCGGAGGGCAAAACCTGGTTCAGCGAAATCGCCCGCTTTACGGGTACTGCGGCCACCGATTGGAGCTGGGGCGCGCTGATTTTTGACATGGATGCCGACGGCGAGAAGGACATTTTTGTCGCCAATGCCATCAACCGGGACCTCACCAACCAGGATTTCATGGCGTTTTTGACCGATCCCCAGAATATCGCCGAAGCTCAGCGTACCCAAACCTTCGACTATCGGAAGTTCATGGACAAGATGCCCTCCGAACCTCTGGCCAACTACGCTTTTAAGAATAATGGGAACCTGAATTTTGAAAACAAAGCCGCCGCGTGGGGGCTGGGAAAACCGTCGTTCTCCAACGGTTCGGCCTACGGCGATCTCGACAACGACGGCGATCTGGACTTGGTCGTCAACAATGTCAACAGCCAAGTGTCGATTTTCAGGAATACCGCGAACGAACGGCCGGATTTTCATTTTGTCAAGATGAAACTCAAAGGGCAGGAGGGAAACCTGAGTGCCATTGGCGCGAAGGTATACGTGTACCAAAAAGAACGCACCCAGATGCTCCAGCAAATGCCCAACCGTGGCTTCCAGTCGTCGGTGGATTTGCGGCTGGTATTCGGGTTGGGTACCGATGCGACCATCGACTCCGTGCGGGTCGTGTGGCCCAACGATCGCCAACAAGTACTGCGCCGGGCACGCGCCGACTCCACCTATACCCTTGCGCAGCAAGACGCGACGATGCCCTGGACGCCGCGCGATGATTTTCGGTCCGACGTGCCGTTGGAAGATATCACAGCCGCAAGCGGGCTCAACTACCTGCACCGCGAGGCCGACTTTGTGGACTACAACCAAAGTCCGCTGTTGAAACAGATGTATTCCCGACTGGGCCCGGCCGTCGCCGTGGGCGATGTCGACGGGGACGGGCTCGACGATGTGTACACCGGCGGGGCGATCGGGCAGGCGGGCAAGCTGTTTTACCAAAATAAATCCGGTAATTTCACGGAGCGTACGCCAGCGGGGATAAAGCAGGAGACCGACCTGGAAGCCACCGACGCCGCGTTTTTCGACGCCGATAACGATGGGGATCAGGACTTATTGGTGGTATCGGGCAGTAACGAATTTGCCGACAACAGCCCGGTGCTAATACCACGACTGTACCTCAATAATGGCAAAGGCGAATTTGCGCGCAGCAAAACCTTCCCACGCCTGAGTATGAACGCCTCTTGCCTGGCCGTGGCCGACTTCGACAAGGATGGCGACACGGATGTGTTCATTGGCTCGCGCCTGAAAGGCGGCCAATACGGCCTCGACCCGCCCAGCTACCTGCTCACCAACGACGGCACGGGTAGTTTCAAGAACTACACCCGCCGCTTCATGCCGGAGGTAGGTACCCTGGGCATGGTCACCGATGCCACCTGGGCCGACCTCGACGGCGACTCGTACCCCGAACTGGTCGTCGTGGGCGACTGGATGCCGATCACGATTTTTTCCAACAAAAAGAGAAAGCTGGAACTCCAAACCGGTGAGATTTTTAAAAACACTCAGGGCGAGTCCATGAAAACCGACGGCTGGTGGAATACCGTCACCGCGGCCGACCTCGACGGTGATGGCGACCTGGACCTGATTGCCGGAAACCTGGGCCTGAATACCAGTCTGAAAGCCAACCAGGGTACCCCCGCTGAAATGTACGTGAAGGACTTTGACCAGAGTGGCCAGCTCAAGCAGATCATCACCTGTCCCGACGAGAGCGGCACGCCGTACCCAATGGTCATGAAGCCCGACCTACTTCGCGCCATGCCGGGATTGAAAAAGCGTTTTGTGATGAACGAGCAGTACGCGGGCAAAACGCTGCAAGAGGTACTTACACCCGAGGAATTGGCGGGTGCTTTGGTCAAAAGAGCCTACGTGAATGAGTCGGCGGTACTTCGGAACAATTCCAAGGGAAAACGCCTTTCGTTTTCCCTTGAACCATTGCCCTCGGCGGCGCAACTGGCCCCGATTTACGCTATCCTGCCGTTCGACTACAATGGCGACGGGCAACTGGATTTGCTGCTGGCCGGCAACAATTACGATGTACTTCCCGAATTGGGCCGCTACGATGCATTGCGCGGACTTGTTTTGCAAAGTACGCCGGGCGGGTACCTGTCCAGAATGCCGGGCGAAACGGGATTTTGGGTCGACGGACCAGTGCGAGCGATGCGACAGTTGGGGCAGGGCCAAATCGTGCTCGGGATCAACAATGAAGATTTAAAAGTGTTCCGGGCCAAAAAAGCACCGACACTTTAACCGACCGGGTACTTCATTTAGTTACGGTACCTGGAATTTCTCCTTTCAACTTTTTATGAATTATCCTAAAATAGTCATTTTGCTTTTGGCGGTATTGGGCATACAGTCCTGCCAGCGGTCGGAGGATACGGCGACCGAGGCACCGCTCTTTGCCGTGCTCGATTCGGCCGCCACGGGCGTGGGCTTCGTGAACCACGTGGTGGGCAATGCCAAGGTCAACCTGTTGGACTACCTGTACTTCTACAACGGCGGCGGGGTAGCGGCGGGCGACATTAACAACGATGGCCTGCCGGATGTGTACTTTGTTTCGAATCAGGGCAAGAACAAGCTGTACTTAAATAAGGGTAATTTTGCATTTGAAGACATCAGCGAATCGGCGGGCGTGGAAGGGTTTTCTGATTGGCAGACGGGCGTCACGATGGCCGACATCAACGGCGACGGTCTGCTCGATCTTTACGTCTCGGCGGTAGGGAACTTCCGGGGCATGGAAGGCTCCAACGAGCTGTACATCAATAACGGCGATCTTACTTTTACCGAAAAAGGGGCAGAGTATGGGCTTGATTTTACGGGTTTTTCTACCCAGGCTACCTTCTTCGATTACGACAAGGACGGCGACCTGGATTGCTACCTGCTCAATCACGCTATCCATACCTCTCGCAGCTACGACCGCGTGACCACCCGCCGCCTGCGCGACAACGAAGCCGGGGACCGCATGTACCAAAGTCAGATTGCCGATCAAAAAGCCGGGCCGGATACGCCCGTCAAGTTCAAAGACGTAAGCGAAAAGGCAGGGATTTTCGGGGCCGCGATGGGCTACGGCCTGGGCGTGGCCACGGGCGACCTCAACAACGACGGCTGGGACGACCTGTACATCTCGAACGATTTTCACGAGGACGACTACTGCTACATCAACAACCGCGATGGCACTTTTACCAATAAAAACCGCGAGATGCTGCGCTACACCAGCCGCTACTCGATGGGCAACGACATGGCCGACGTCAACAACGACGGCTACCCCGACCTGATCACGCTCGATATGTACCCCGAGGACGAAACGATCGAGAAGTCTTCGGTGGGAGAGGACTCGTTCGATATTTTTCTGTTCAAACTGTCGTTTGGCTACATGCCCCAGTTGAGCCGCAACTGTTTGCAAATCAATCAGTCGGGTAAGGCATTTATGGAAGTAGGGGCGCTGGCGGGTGTGGCCGCTACCGATTGGAGCTGGTCGCCGCTGCTGGCCGATTACGACAACGACGGTTTCAAAGATCTTTTCATCAGCAACGGTATCGCGCACCGTCCTAACAATCTGGATTACGCCAAGTACGCCGCCGACGATTCACTAAGGTATGCTCCTGAAACCTCGATCGAACTCGACAAGCGCGCGATGCAGATGATGCCCGAGGGGAAAGTACATAACTACCTGTTCAAGGGCGGGAATGACTTGGTCTTTCAGAACAAGTCGGAAGTTTGGGGCATGGAAGCGCCCAACATTTCCAATGGCGCGGCCTACGCCGACTTCGACAACGACGGCGACCTCGACCTTGTGACCAATAACCTGAACGCCCGGTCAGTTTTTTACCAAAACCAGGTCAAAAAGGACAGTACCGGTAGCGGGTTTTTGCGGGTCAAGCTTGAGGAGTATCCTGGCAATACCTTTGCGGTAGGAGCTAAGGTCGTATTGAAGTATGACACAACGCTGCAAATGCAGCAGATTGGTACCACCCGCGGCTTCGAGTCGAGCAGCGAGCCGATTGCGCATTTTGGGTTGGGAAAACAAGCCCGGCTCGATAGTGTGATCGTGGTGTGGCCTAATCAGCGCGTACAAGTATTCACCAATGTGGCACCGAATCGGCTGCTGGTCGTGAAGTACAGCGACGCGTTGCCCAAGGTAGCCAACCTGGCCGCTATGATCGTCCGGCAACCCGATGCTACTTTCTTCGCCGACGTGACCGATGCTTACAAACTGCCCTACCGACACGAAGAAAACCAGTACTTCGATTTTTACCGCGAAAGCCTGATGCCGTTTCTAGTGTCGACCGAAGGACCCAAAGTCGCGGTGGCCGATGTCGATGGCGACGGGCTCGAAGATATGTACGTAGGCGGGGCCAAGTGGCAGCTCGGCGCGTTTTTTCTCCAAAAAGCCGACGGGCGTTTCGAGCGAAAATTACAGCTCGACTTCCGCACCGATAGTACGTTCGAAGATACCGACGCGCTGTTTTTCGACGCCAACGGCGACGGCCACCCTGACCTGTACGTCGTGTCGGGCGGCAATGAGTTTTATGATCAAATGCCCGAGCAATTCGACCGGTTGTACCTGAACGACGGCCAGGGAAACTTCCGGCGGGATGCCCGGGCCCTGCCACCGATGTACGATAATAAATCGTGCGTCAAGCCTTTCGACTTCGACCGCGACGGCGATCTCGACTTGTTTGTGGGCGGCCGGGTGGTAGGGTACCAATACGGCGCTATGCCTAATTCGTATTTACTGATCAACGACGGTAAGGGACGCTTTACGGACAAAACCGATCAGCTCGCGCCTGAATTGCGCAAGGTAGGTATGGTCACCGACGCCGTTTGGGCCGACATCGACGGGGATAAAATGAAAGACCTGACCGTGGTGGGCGACTGGATGCCTGTGCAGGTTTTTTTAAATAAAAAAGGCCAGTTGGTACCTACTGACGATGGTACTTATGGGGCACCCAGCGGACTGTGGCAATGCGTGGTAGCCGAAGATTTCGATCAGGATGGCGATATCGATCTAGTCGTAGGGAACCTGGGCGCTAATAACAAGTTTGAGAAGACTCCCGAATCAGGCCTTCGAATGTGGGTGAAAGACTTTGATGGCAACCAGGGGCTGGAGCAAATTCTGGCGTATGGCACCGAAGGACGCTGGTATCCGGTGGCCTCCAAAGACGAACTCGGCAAGCGCATTCCCTCGATCATCAACAAGCGCTTTACGGATTACAAGTCGTTCGCGGGGAAAACCATCCAGCAAATTTTCAAACCTGAAGAACTGAAAGACGCCCAGCAACTTAGTGTCGAAAAATTTGAATCAGTTTACCTCGAAAACCGCGAAGGTACTTTCGTCGTGCACGACCTGCCCCAGTTGGCCCAGGTATCCAAGTTGTTCGCGCTGGCGGTGACCGACGTAAACGGCGACGGCCGTCCCGATCTACTCGGCGGTGGCAACTATGCGGGCGTGAGTCCGTACCAGGGGCGTTACGACGCCAGCTACGGGATGGTACTACTCAACCAGGGAAAAGGCGACTTCAAAGCCCTGTCGGCCATCGATGCCGGGTTCCGGCTCGACGGGGAGATCCGGGACTTGAAACCAGTTGTAATCGCCGGGCAAAAGACCTGGATTGTAGCCCGCAATGCGGGTCAGCTCAGCTTTTTTAAACCAATGGTAGCCTCGGAAAATAGGGTTACGCTGAAGTAGGCTGCGTCCTTACCAATGTACTCAACTTTTCCTGATGAGAAAATTTGGCCCGGAACCTGCTCAGTCCGGGATGCGTTTGAAGAGCGTCGACCCGAAAAACTTTTACCATGAAAAAAACGACCCTGATCCTGGCCCTGATGGCCGCCATTTTCACCCAAAGCTGCCGCGAAACCACTACACCCGAGGTGTACAACAAAGCCGCCTCTAATCCTGAGCTTATTCACGAATTGGGCGAAGAACTGACCAACATCGTGATCCACGACATTTTCAAACCCCCTGTGGCGAGCCGGATTTATGCCTACGCTTATCTGGCGGCTTACGAAGCGCTGGTACCCGGCAACCTCGAATACCGCTCGTTGGCGGGCCAACTCAACGGCCTGGAAGCCACGCCACAGCCCGAAGCCGGAGAAGAATACTGCTTTCCGCTGGCGAGTGCCAAAGCCTTCGCCGTGCTGGGTAAGAAGCTTACTTTTTCGGAAAAGATGTGGGAGGATTACGAAAAGGATTTCTTCAAGAAATACGAAGACATGGGTATCCCCGACGACGTCATCGAACGTTCGATGGCGTACGGTGATGCCGTGGCTCAGCATATTATCGCGTATTCAGGCAAAGACAACTACAAGCAGATCAGGGGATTCAGGTACACCGTGACTAACGCGCCCGGCACCTGGGTACCCACGCCGCCCGCTTACGCCGATGCCTGTGAGCCGATGTGGAACACGGTTCGCCCCTTTACACTCGATTCAGTGAAGCAGTTCAGTTGTCCGCCACCCGCCAAATACGACCTGGCCGAGAACAGCGAGTTCATGAAACTTACGCGCGAGGTATACGATGTAGTCAAAAATCTTGACGAAGAGCAACGCACGACGGCTTATTTCTGGGACGACAACGCTTTCGTCACCAACGTGGTGGGACACGTGATGTTCGCCAACAAAAAAATGACCCCGCCGGGCCACTGGTTGGCGATCACGCGGACCGTGGCGCGTGATAAAA
The DNA here is from genome assembly GCA_963803495.1 of uncultured Cytophagales bacterium. GTDB lineage: Bacteria > Bacteroidota > Bacteroidia > Cytophagales > Spirosomataceae > Persicitalea. Next base: position 1,555,180 of record CAWDMP010000002.1, on the reverse strand, counting down.
AGCTTGGTTTCGTGCAGTCGACCGAAGCCTACGCGCTGAATTCCATCGCGATGTTCGACGCTTTTATTTCGTGCTGGCATGAGAAGTACTCGAGCGTCCGTATTCGTCCCGAAACCGTCATTAACAACGGCTGGGACCCCGCATGGCGTCCCTATCTCGAAACGCCGCCTTTTCCTGAGTACGTCAGCGGCCATAGTTCGGTATCAGCGGCTTGCGGAACCATCCTGACCAATTTGATGGGCGACAACGTGGCCTTCACCGACACGACCGAAAAGAAATACGGTCATGGCGTGAAGTCGTTCAAATCGTTCGAGGACGCTTACTGGGATGCATCTTACAGTCGTATGTATGGCGGCATTCATTACCGAGATGGTGTGGAAGAGGGCACGCACCTGGGCGAAACTGTCGGTGGCTGGGTCTGGAAAAAAGTAAACACGCGCAAGGACCGGAAGGATGAGGTAGCCGCGCGTTGAAGTAGGTATCAAGTTATTTAACAAGAAGGTCCGAATTTTGCGATTCGGACCTTCTTGTTCTGGTTCGCGTCTGTGACGCCTAGTCGCGAGCCCTCGGAACGCGCGTTTGAAACGCGCACTACGGCCCGTTCGCGTCACAGACGCAAACGAGATACTGCTGTTACGCCAAAGGCATAATCACCTGCTCTTTCTCGGAAGGCTTCTCCGCTTTCATATTGTCAAGATTGTAGTGCAGACCGACGTTCTCGCGGCGCGCCATGGCCATTTTGATTACCAAATACGACACTGTAATCATATTCCGCAACTCACAAATCGCTACCGATACCTTCGACTCACGGTACAGTTGCTCGTGCTCCTGGTGCAGGAGTTCAAGGCGATCGTATGCCCGCTTCATCCGACGGTTGGTGCGCACGATACCCACGTAGTTCGACATAATGCTGTTAAGCTCGCGCGTCATTTCCGTGACCAGTACCTGCTCCTCGGGATGGGTGGTACCCGAGTCGTCCCACTCGGGAATGCCTTCGGGAATGACGGCTTTTTCGTAATGCTTAATAGTGTCCAAATACGCCCGATGACCAAAAACCGCCGCTTCCAACAGTGAGTTGGACGCCAGCCGATTGGCGCCGTGCAGACCGGTGGCTGAGCATTCGCCGACGGCGTAGAGGTACTTGATGTTGGTCTTGGCCCACTCGTCAGCCTTTACGCCACCGCACATGTAGTGCTGCGCGGGTACCACCGGAATCATATCTTTCCGCACGTCGATGCCGATGCCGAGGCAGTACTGATTGATGTTGGGGAAGTGCTTCAGGAATTCTTCGTAATCCAGGTGTCGCACGTCGAGGTACACGTGCTCGACGCCGTGCGTCTTCATCTCGGAGTCGATGGCGCGAGCCACGATGTCGCGCGGCGCGAGCGAAAGCCGGTCGTCGTACTGCTCCATGAAGGTGCTCCCGTCGGCGTGTTTCAGGATACCCCCAAAACCGCGCACCGCTTCCGAAATCAGAAAAGAAGGTTTTTTGCCCGGTTGAAAAAGGCTCGTAGGGTGGAATTGGATGAATTCCATATTGTCACAAATTCCCTTAGAGCGGTAGGCCATCGCGATCCCATCGCCGGTAGCGATCGTCGGGTTAGTGGTACTTTGGTAGATATTCCCCACGCCGCCCGTTGCTACGAGGGTAGTTTTGGCCAAAAATTTCTCGACCTGACTGGTTTTCAGATTCAGCACATAAGCGCCGTAGCACTCGATGTCTTCGCGGTAGCGATACACCGTTTCGCCCAGATGGTGCTGCGTGATGAATTCCACGGCGTAGTAGTGCGTGTAGATTTCGATGTTTTTGTGTCGGCGTACTTCTTCGAGCAAAGCCCGCTCGATTTCGTAGCCCGTAATATCCTTGAAGTGCAGAATCCGGTGGTCGGAGTGGCCGCCTTCCTTGGCAAGATCGTAGTCGCCATCCTGCTCTTTGTCGAAACGCGCGCCGTAGTCGATCAATTCCTGAATCCGTTGCGGTCCTTCGCGTACCACGATCTCGACGATGTTGCGCTTGTTTATGCCGTCGCCCGCGTCCATCGTGTCGTCGATGTGCTTCTCGAATGTATCGGATTCCGCCCAGACCGCCGCAATGCCGCCCTGGGCGTACTTGGTGTTGGTTTCGTCGGCCCGCACCTTAGTGATGACGGCGATGGAAACATCTTCATTTCCTTCAAAATGGCGCGCCAACTTGGCTGCGTAACTCAGTCCCGCAATTCCGGAACCGATGACTAAGAAATCGAATGTAGGCATTTATTCAATGGATAGTTGATAATTGACAATGGATAATGCCATCAATCTGAGCATGATGTAAAAGTACTATTTAGTAAATGAGCTAGAAAACAATTATCCATTCGGGGCCGCCCGCGCGGTCCACTTTCAATTATCCATTATTTTAAACCGAAGCTTCACCTTCGTTACCCTCGGTGGGTCGTAGACCGTGCTGCGGGTTTCCATTTGAAAGGTGTCCTCGTAGACATTTCTTGGATAAATATTCCAGCCGCCGGTACCCGTGACGGAATCGCGTAAGGCGATTACATTTTGCGGGAAGTATACTTTCCATTGGTAATGCTGCGTCGTGTCGTCGCCGGTCATGTGGCCTTCGAAGCTTCCGTCGGCCTTGAACCGCACCCAATCCATATGGCGGTCGAACCGGACGCCGCTGATGTGCGGAATGTGCTCGCCTTCTTTGAAAATCGGCGCTTCGTCGATGGCGATTTGCTGGATGTGCCAGCGGTCGGCGGCGAGGAGTCGCGCTTTGGCTTCTTCGACGTCATTGGCGGGACGGTGGCAGGCGGCTAGGACTATCAAGAAACAGCAAGGGATTACGGATTTCATTTTTGCTGCTTTTGATTTTGCTAACACGGGCGGGATGCCCGTACCACATTTTCTAAATCCCTTTGCTCATTTCTAACATTCTCGCGACAGAATCGTAGGCTTTTACGCGGATGTATTCCGGGACGATGATTTCGGGCTGTTCGTAGCGTAGCGCGTTGTACACTTTTTCGAGTGTGTTCATCTTCATGTATGGGCATTCCGAGCAAGCACAGGTATTGTTGTCGGTGGCAGGAGCGGGCAATAGTTTTTTGTGCGGTACCGACTGCTTCATCTTGTGCAGGATGCCCGCCTCGGTGGCGACGATGAACTTTTGGGCGTCGTTTTCCTGCACGAACTTCAATAGTCCCGTCGTGGAGCTTACGAAGTCGGCCTGTATCAGAATGTCCTCTTTGCACTCAGGATGCGCGATCATGAGCGCGTCGGGATTATCTTCGCGGAGTTTTTGGAGTTTTTCGCGCGAGATGTCGATATGCACGATGCAGGCGCCGTCCCACAGTACCATCTCGCGGCCCGTTTTCTTGGCCACGTACCTACCCAGGTTGGCGTCAGGCGCGAAGATGATCTTCTGGTCCTTCGGCAGGCTGTTGACGATGTGCAGCGCGTTGGACGACGTACACACAATGTCGGTCAGCGCCTTGATTTCGGCGGAGCAGTTGATGTAGCTGATCACGATGTGGTCGGGGTGCCGTGCCTTGAACTCGGCGAACTTGTCGGCCGGCGCCGAGTCGGCCAGCGAGCAGCCGGCGTTTAAGTCAGGGATCACCACCTTCTTGTGCGGGCTGAGTACCTTAGCGGTCTCGCCCATGAAATGCACGCCGCAAAAGACGATCATGTCGGCTTCGGTCGCGGCGGCTTGCTGGGAAAGTCCCAGGCTATCGCCGATGTAGTCGGCTATGTCCTGAATAGCCCCATCGACATAGTAGTGCGCCAGAATGACGGCGTTCTTCTCCTTTTTCAGGCAGTCGATCTCCGCAATTAAATCTATATCGTCGGCCACGGCTTCGTTCACAAAGCCGTAGCGCGAGACTTGTTCGAGAATATCAGTCATTTTTAGGTGTTAGATTGTTCGTCGTTAGGTTGTTAGGTTCTTTTCTGATGAATCTTAAAAAGATTTTAACCTCTTGAACCTTCTACTAATAGCGCACTAATGTACAAAGATTCTCAAAAATTAGAATGCAGTTCGCAAGAGCGGCTCATTTGAAATACTCTTCAACAAAAAGCCCTCATGCTCGACAATCGGAGTGTGAGGGATTTTGAATGTAAAATTATTCAAGAAATTTAAAAATAAAACGCGCGTCACAGTAGTTCGAGTTCATCCAAGACCTGGTTCCAACAACCTAACAACCTAACAACCTAACAACCTAACAACCTAACAACCAACAACCTAACAACTCTCAAAATACCCACCGAAAGAAATAGTACAGCGTGGCGGACAAAATCATCGTCACGGGCAGGGTCAGTACCCAGGCGATCACGATGTTACGTACCGTGCCGCCCTGCAAATTCTTGATGCCCTTGTTGGCAACCATCGTACCCGCGATACCCGACGAAAGTACGTGCGTGGTACTTACCGGTAGTCCCAACCACGACGAAGCGCCGATGGTACTTGCCGCCACCAGCTCCGCCGAGGCACCCTGTGCGTAGGTCAGGTGCTGCTTACCTATTTTCTCACCGATCGTAACCACGATGCGTTTCCACCCTACCATTGTACCCAGGCCCAGCGACAGCGAAATCATCAGGATCACCCAGTCGGGGGCGTAGTCGGTGAAGCGGCGGATGCCGTCATTTTCGCTGATTTGGGTTTTGAGCACATCGGCGTCGGCCAGGCTGATGTTCGCATTTTTGCTGTCGATAAGGTCCTTGACATTGCGGTCGATGAGCAGGATGGAGCGACGGGCGTTGAGGCGCTCTCCCTGCGGAAATGTGTTATCGACCAGCGGCCGACTGAGTTGATCCTGCAGCAAGGCGATTTCGCGCTTGGTTTCGGTCAATTCGGCCTGGTTTTGAGCAGAGAGCACACTGGCATCCACCTTATCGACCACTGTTTCGATTTGGGCGATATTATCCCGTAGCAAGGTAGGGTCCAGGCTGTTGTCGAGCGCGAAGTAGGTGGGCGTGATACCGATCAGAATCAACATGATGAGTCCCACGCCCTTCTGGCCGTCGTTGGAGCCGTGGAAAAAACTCACTAGGGTACAGGTAGCGATCAGAATGCCGCGAATCCAGCCCGGAGGCGGCTGATTTTTCTTGGGTTCGCTGAATACGAGTTTCTGCAAGGGCTTATCCAGCACCCGGCGCAAAATGAACATCAGCGCCACCGCCAGGGAAAACCCAAAAAGGGGCGAGGCGAGTAGCGAGATGAAGATGTCGATGGCTTTGGAGGTATTGACCCCCGTGCCGCGCGTATTTTCCGGCATAAATGTAAACGCCAGGCCAACGCCCAAAATGGCACCAATCAGCGTGTGCGAACTGGAACTCGGCAAGCCGAAGTACCAGGTACCCAAGTTCCAAATAATCGCGCTGAACAGCAGCGCCAGCACCATCGCGATGCTGTGGTACACGTCCTGATCGACCAGTAACTCAGTAGGCAGTAGATTCAAGATACCCATCGCCACGGCAATTCCCGCCGAAGAATACGCCTAAGAAATTGCAAAAGCCCGACCACACGACGGCGGTATTGGGTTTGAGGGCATTGGTATAGATGACGGTCGCCACGGCATTGGCCGTATCGTGAAATCCATTGACAAATTCGAAAGCACAGGCGGCAAACAGGCAGAACGCCAGAAGAAAGAAAATGTCGGTTTCTAGACCAAACATACGGCAAGGAGGGTGAGTGGGTGTGGATCAGCCCTTTTGGCTAATCCTAAATGCCGCAAAAGTAGGGAATGTTTGGGGAGGGGGTATGTTAAGAAATTGTTAACCCTTGTTCGCCAGCTGCCCGCAGGCCGCATCGATGTCCTTGCCCCGGCTACGCCTTACACTGACGGTGACGCCTCGGTTTTCTAAGTAGCCCGCGAAGCGGTCGAGTTTGTCGGCTTCGGTGTTGCGGAAGTCGGCTTCAGCGATGGGGTTGTACTCGATGATGTTGACGCGGGCGGGCACGCGCTTGGTAAATTCCCAGAGTTCACGGGCGTCGTCGAGGGTATCGTTGAAGTTGTGAAAAACGATGTACTCGAAGGTAATGCGGTTGCCGGTTTTTTGGTAAAAATAGTTGAGCGCTTCGGCCAGGTTATCCAGTGAGTTGGACTCGTTGATGGGCATGATGCGGTTGCGCTTCTCGTCGTTGGCGGCGTGGAGGGAAAGTGCGAGACGAAAGCGTACTTTGTCGTCGCCCAGTTTTTTGATCATCTTGGCGATGCCCGCCGTGGATACCGTGATGCGCTTCGGCGACATGCCCAGGCCTTGCGGCGAGGTGATGTGCTCGATGGATTGCAACACGTTGGCGTAGTTGAGCAGCGGCTCGCCCATGCCCATGTACACGATATTGGTAAGCGGGGCCTGAAACTTGCGCTCGGCCTGCCGCGCAATTTCTACCACCTGATCATAGATTTCGCCTGCTTCTAGATTCCGCTTGCGGTCCATGTAGCCGGTCGCACAAAAAGTACAGCTCAGCGAACAACCGACCTGACTACTCACGCAAGCCGTCATGCGGTCGGTGGCGGGGATCAAAACGCCTTCCACCAAGTGAGCATCGTGTAGTTTGAACGCCGACTTGACGGTACCGTCGTTGCTGTGTTGCTGGTTATCGGTCGTGAGGGCGTTGATGGCGAAGTGCTCGTTCATCAGCTCCCGCAATGGCAGCGACAGGCTTGTCATTTCGGCAAAGGAGCGCGCCGATTTCTTCCACAACCACTCGTGGATTTGCTTCGCTCGAAAGCCTTGCTCGCCCCGCTCCGCCAACCAGGTTTTCAGTTGGTCGAGCGTAAGTTTCCGTATGTCGGTCTTGGTTTGATTCATTTCTATTTTTTAACCGCGAGGACGCTAAGACGCAAGGACTTTCCTCGCGCCCATCGCGCCTTTGCGGTTTTCTATAAACGCTCGGGATCAGGATCTAAGTACTCCTGCTTCCAATCCCGAATCAACTCACTCCCGGCGGGTAGCCACTCTACGGCTTTGGTAATCACAATGGGCCCGATGGGCACGATTTGCGGATAGATATAAGTACCCTCGACGCGGTGCGGGGGCATACCGATGCCCATGGTACTGAGCAGCCAAAAAAACACACTCACCCCAAACACCCAGGTGAACAGCCCCACCACCGCACCCGCCAGGCTATCGAAAGTGCCCAACAAAGAGTACTTCAAAGACCGCCGGATGGAATAGCCAAATTGATTGAGCAGGAAAATCGTCGGAAAAAAGATCACCGAAAAACCAATGAAAGGCAAAATGCGTCGCGCCAGTGTGTGCCCTACATGTGGTTCGAGTACTTCCATGCCTAGTCCCAGAAACTTAAAGCCCACGATCAACGCCACCACGAAAGCCACCACGCCCACGATTTCCACGAGCAAACCTTTGCGGTACCCATTTAAAGCCCCCCATAATAGGGGAATCAATAATAGTAGATCGAGTAATTTCAAAAATTTGAAAACTTACTTTGCCAATAAACTCCGCACCATTCCCGCTACGACCTTACCATCGGCTTGGCCGGCCAATTCCTTGGTCGCTACGCCCATCACCTTACCCATATCGGCCGGGCTCGAAGCGCCGACTTGCGCGATGATGGCTTCCAGTTTGGTCTTGATCTCGCCTTCTCTCAACTGCCGGGGCATGTATTCTTCGATAAATACCAGTTCGGCCTCCTCTTTCGCGGCCAAATCCTCGCGGTTTTGGGCGTGAAAAATCTCGGCGGCCTCGCGGCGTTGCTTAGCGGCTTTGGTCAGGAGTTTCAACTCATCGTCTTCCGACAAGTCGCCGGCACTGTTGCCGCTCGTTTCTTCCAGAAGAATCAACGACTTAACCGCCCGCAAGGCGCGCAATTTGTCCTGATCCTTGGCCCGCATGGCGTCCTTGATATCCGATTCTACTTTGCTTTTTAATGACATAGTTTAATTTTTTTCTAAAGAACTCACGTTCGATACCCGTAACTTTGCACAAAGGTACAAAGCACTCAGCATTCCCCATCATGACCCGACTCAGCGTCAACATCAACAAAATCGCTACCCTCCGTAACGCCCGCGGCGGCGATAATCCTAACGTCGTCAAGGTCGCCCTCGATTGCGAACGCTTCGGAGCCGAGGGCATCACAGTACACCCGCGCCCCGACGAGCGCCACATCCGTTACCGGGATGTCTATGATTTGAAGGAAGTCGTCACGACGGAATTCAACATCGAGGGCAACCCGTCCGAGCGGAAATTTGTGGAACTGGTGTTGGCTACAAAACCCGAGCAAGTAACACTGGTACCCGATGCCCTCGGCGCCATCACGTCCAACGCGGGCTGGAATACGATCAAAAACAAAGACCGCCTAACCGACCTCATCGCCGAATTCAAAGTCGCCGATATCCGCGTCTCCGTCTTTGTAGACGCCGACGAACGCATGGTCGAAGGTGCTAAAGCCTGCGGCGCCGACCGCGTGGAATTGTATACCGAGCCCTACGCCGAGCATTATTTTGAAAATCGTGAAAAGGCGGTCGCGCCATTCGTGAAAGCCGCCGAAGCCGCCCGAAACGTGGGTTTAGGATTAAACGCGGGTCATGATTTGAGCCTCGATAACCTGCGATTTTTACAAAAAAGCATTCCCTGGCTCAACGAAGTCTCCATCGGCCATGCCCTCATCGCCGACGCACTGTACTTTGGGTTGGAAAATACAATTCAAATGTACTTGCGCGAGTTGGCGTGAACCGGGGGGCGTTAATGCGTGGGGGCGTGCCTTTACTCTACAAACTTTCGGAAGCAAAAGAACGCCCCCACGCCCCCACTTCATAAAAAAGATATGCCTACCGCCCTACCGCCCCCCGACTTCCTGCAGAAAGCCGAAACGCTGCCAGTAGTGGATGTGCGTTCGCCAGGAGAGTACTTGCAGGGGCACATTCCGGGAGCGGTCAATATTCCATTATTCAGCAATGAGGAGAGAGCCCAAGTCGGCACTACCTACAAGCAGGTGAGCCAGGAGGAGGCGTTGCTTTTGGGGTTGGAATTGGTGGGACCAAAAATGGCGGATTTTGTGCGGGCCTCGAAGCTACTAGCGCCCAAAAAAGAAATTCTGGTGCACTGCTGGCGCGGTGGCATGCGGAGCGGGTCGTTTGGCTTGCTGCTCGAAACGGCTGGTATGAAGGTGAGTACGCTGGTGGGTGGATACAAGGCTTTTCGAAACGAGGTGCTTATTGGATTTGAACATCGGCAAAGTATTGTCATTCTGGGAGGCAAAACAGGTAGCGGCAAAACCGAAATTCTGCACGAACTCCGCGAGCTGGGCGAGCAAGTCATCGACTTGGAAGGCCTGGCGCATCACAAGGGTTCGTCTTACGGGGCCATCGGGCAGCTACCTCAGCCCAGTACCGAGCATTTCGAGAACCGCATTTACGCCCAGTGGCGGCAGCTCGACCCGGCGCGACGCGTGTGGGTGGAGGACGAGAGTCGCACGGTAGGCCGCTGCCTGATCCCTGAAAAAATGTGGGATCAAATGCATGCCGCGCCCTTGGTTTTGGTGGACATGGATAAGTCTACCAGGATAAAAAGGTTGGTGCGCGAATACGCCGGTTTCGACGAAGATATTCTCCAGGAAGCCACCGACCGCATCAAAAAACGCCTCGGCGGTCACCACCACACAGCCGCCCTGGCCGCCCTCGCTGAAAAAGACTTCGTCACTGCTACCGACATCGCACTCACTTATTATGACAAAGCCTACCAGCACGGCGTCGGGGAGCGGAACGTCATTCAAGTAGAAGCCACGTCGGAGGATAACCCGAGGAGAATGGCGGAACGGTTAATTGGAGGGGAACGGTAGACGGTCAACGGTTAGTGGAACCCAACCGGCTATAAAAAGAAATTAGAGAACGCCGTTCAACCGTTGACCATTAACCCTTTCACCCCAAGCCTTATCCCACCTTTCGGCCGCAACGTCACCATCGGCTCCGGCTCTATCATCTGGTTCGGCGCAAGTAAGTGCTATCTTCAAAATCCCGCAGCAAAACGGACAGCACGAGCTGCATTTCCATCAACGCAAAGTTATTACCGATGCACAACCTCGGCCCGCCACCGAAGGGCAGGTAGGCGTAGGTAGGGCGGCTCTTGACATTTTCCTCTGAGAACCGCTCGGGATCAAAAACTTCCGGCTCGGGCCAGTACTCGGGCCGACGGTGCAGCGTGTAGGGGCTCAGCAGAAAATAGGAGTCAGCCGAAAAAGTATAAGGGCCGATCTGGTCTTCGGCCAGCGAGCGTCGGCTAACTACCCAGGCGGGCGGGTACAACCGCATGACTTCCTGCACTACCTGCAAGGTGTACTTCAATTCCCGTGCTTTCTCAAAGGTCGAAGTCTCGGTTTTTGCAAAAACAACCTTGCTCTCTTCCCTGATTTTCTCAACTACCTCAGGGTACTTTGCCAACAAATACAAAGCCCACGATAGTGCGTTGGCGGTCGTCTCGTGACCCGCCATGAAAATCGTCGTCACTTCGTCGCGGAGTTGCCCGTCCGACATCGTTTCGCCCGTTTCTTCGTCCTGAGTACGCATCAGCATATCGAGCAGGTCGTCGTAGCGCGCATCGGGATTGCGTTTGATTTCGGCACGGCGGCCGTTGATGATGCCGTAGATTACCTCCTCCACCTTGTCGACCGCCGTCAGAAATCTTTTGTTGCGCGGGGTAGGGTACTTAAGCGGAAGGCGGATAAAACTTTTCAGCGTTTGGTCGGCGAAAAGCATGATGCCGTCCAACGCTTCGGAAATACCCGAAATGCGGTCCCCCACATCGGTGCTGAACAGGGCTTTGGTTACCATATTGAGCGTGAGCCGCATCATGTCTTTGCTGATGTCGCGTGGCTGGGCGGGATCGTGGGCCTTCCAGTCGGTGGCCAGGGCTTCGGCTTCCTGCACCATCATGTCGGCCATAAGCGCCAGACGCTGCTTGTAAAAAGCGGGCTGCGCCAGTTTGCGTTGCCGCCGCCAGAAATCTTCCTCGCTGGTCAGGAGCCCGTTGCCCAGGAAAGTCGCCAGAATTTTATAGGCCTCGCTTTTGTGGTAGTTGCGGTTGTTTTCCTGCAGTACATACTTCACGTCTTCGGCGGTTTGCAGGATATTCAGATCGCGCCCCAGCACACTGATCACCGAAAGCCGCTCGTACTGCTCCTGCAATCGCAACATGAAGCCCAGCGGATCGCTGATAAACGGGTAGGTACTTCCTACCAAAGGCCAGCCGCGTCGGCGGGGTACGGGTTGTGGGGTTTGGGTCGATGTGGTCATAGCACGTTATATTGTGCGGTTTGCTTTATATTTGAACATTATAAACAGAAGGATGTTCTGACGCATCCAGCAGCTGTGAGTATTTCAGGTAATTTTAGCAAAATCAATCCAATATGTCATCACGCATCACCATTGACCCTCACGTATGCCACGGGAAGCCGACCATCCGGGGGTCGCGCCTGTTGGTAACTACCATTCTGGAACTATTGGCTGGTGGGGCATCCTGGTCAGAGTTGAGAGAAGAGTATCCTAATCTGGAAGACGACGATATACGTGCCTGTCTTGATTACGCTGTACAATTGGCACAGTTCAAGTCGATTCCAGTAGCTGCATGAAGTTCTTGGTCGATGAGCAACTGCCTCAGATTCTTGCCGATTGGCTTATCGTTTTCCCAGTTGCTCAACCTATTGGAAAACGCCTATGTAGCAGAACTGAATCAGCATACTATCAGGGTTTGGTTCTAGCGATTATTTAAATAAACTATCCATTATCGACTGAATAAAATGCACAAAAAAATATCCTCCGCCCTTATTTCCGTCTATTCCAAAGAAGGCCTCGAACCACTGGTACGGCTCTTGCACAAAAACGATGTCAAGCTCTACTCCACGGGCGGCACGCAAAAGTACCTCGAAGACCTGGGCCTGCCTGTCACGGCGGTAGAAAGCCTGACGGGCTACCCCTCTATCTTCGGTGGGCGCGTCAAGACGCTCCACCCGGTGGTGTTCGGCGGCATCCTGTACCGCCGCGACGACGAAGGCGACAAGGCGCAAGCAGCCGAATACGACATCCCGGCCCTGGACATGGTGGTAGTCGATCTGTACCCTTTTGAGGATACGGTTGCTTCGGGCGCAAAACCCGCCGAGGTCATCGAGAAGATCGACATCGGTGGTATCGCGCTCATTCGGGCGACGGCCAAGAATTTCAAGGATACGCTCATCGTTTCGTCGCGCGAGCAGTACGGCGATACTTTGAATCTCCTGACCCAAAAAGAAGGCAAAACCGACCTGGCTGACCGTCGAAAGTACGCGGCAGCTGCTTTTGGTGTGTCGTCGCACTACGACACAGCCATCAACCGCTGGTTTTTGAAAGGCGAAGCCGAAGAGGATAGCGTGCGGGATTTTGAAAAACTACCTTCCCAAGCGCTGCGCTACGGCGAGAATCCGCACCAGGAGGCCACGTTCTACGGCGATCTGGACGCGATGTTTGTCAAACTACACGGCAAAGAACTTTCCTATAACAACCTCGTGGACGTGGACGCCTGCGTAGGTCTGATCGACGAGTTTCAGGACGCCGGGCCGACCTTCGCGATCATCAAACATACCAACGCCTGCGGGATCGCCACTGCCGACTCGGCCCATCAGGCTTACGTCAACGCCCTGTCGTGCGACCCGGTATCGGCTTTTGGCGGCGTGATTATCACCAATACTAACGTGGACGCGGCTACCGCCGAGGAGTTGAATAAGCTCTTTATGGAAATTCTGATTGCACCCGCCTACTCGGAAGACGCGCTCAAAATTTTGCAATCCAAGAAAAACCGCATCTTACTAAAACGCAAGCCACTCACGCTGCCCGGCGAAATGTTCAAGACAATCCTGAACGGGGTACTGCAACAAGATAAGGACAACGTCACGGAAACGGCCGACGACATGACGACCGTCACCGAAAAGGAACCGACTGCCGCCGAGCTACGCGCGCTGGAATTTGCGACGAAAGTTTGCAAGCACACCAAGTCCAACACGATCGTGCTGGCCCGCGAAAATCAACTCCTCGCCAGCGGCACGGGCCAAACATCCCGCGTCGATGCCCTAAACCAGGCCATCGACAAGGCCAAAAACTTCGGCTTCGACCTGCAGGGTGCGGTGATGGCCTCCGACGCCTTCTTCCCCTTCCCCGACTGCGTCGAAATCGCCAAAGAAGCGGGCATCACGGCTGTCGTGCAGCCCGGCGGCTCCATCCGCGATAAGGATTCCATCGCCTACTGTGACGCGAACGGCGTGGCGATGGTGACGACGGGCGTGCGGCATTTTAAGCATTAGAAAGAGGAGCGACAAAGTTCCAAAGCGACAAAGCCACAAAGTGGGGCTGACGCGAGAAGTGGCTTTTTGTTTTCTGATGAAATAGCAGGTACTCTTTTTTGTACGAAAGCCACTCACTTGCGCCAGAGGCGGCTGTCGATTCGTAAGGGCTGCTGATCGAGGAGATGGACTTGGCTGAAAAGCGGGTGAGTGGCGTGAAGAATGATATTTTGGGAAAAGGGTACGATGACGGAAGGTACGGCTACGGCCAAAACATCGGGATTTTTAAGCCAATCGTTCAGCCAGATTTGTGTGCGCTCGTAGGTTTTATCTTGCCAGAATTCAGGTATCTCATCCACCTGAAAAGTGCGAAGACTGTCAGTAATTTCGATTTGAGAAAGCCAGTAGGTAGGCAGGTACTCGTAGCGTACATCGGGGGTGTGAGCCAGCGTCTCTACCAGGCCGAGCTCCGGCGTGGAGGTAGTGTAAAGTGCGCCCGTGCCTTTAGGGTTCCAGCGCCCGCCGTAGCGGCGGCTGCCTTCCGTAGATAGGGGCTCATGCCTGAATTTTTCGCGGATGATTCGATAGACGATCATGCTTTGCGTCAGGCAGGAAGTCCGTAATCCAGACGTCCCAGCACATCGTCGACCAGTCCGAAACCAGTAACAGTGTCCATAAGCTGTACGGGCGATTGATCATCGAGTTCGCGGATTGGGTTTCTTAGCCATTGCAGTACTATATTTGGCTTTTCGTTAAAAGTGTCCAGCGCGTGGAGTAGGATATTTTTCAACAATAAGAGCCGTTCAGAAGCTACCGTGCCGAAGCGCTGGTCGGGCGTCAGGCGGTGTAAGTTGCGAGGTGTCATGCCTAAAATGTAAGCCATTTCTTTGTCGGTAAGCCCAACCAAGGCAGCCACTTCATCGGCTAATACCCGCAACACGCCCGAGCGCGATTGACTCACTACGCCAAAATAGGGTGTAGCTTTTAATTTACTACTTTGTTGAAGATAAGTCATTTGCGGAAGTAGGAGTGAAATATGTCATAAAGATAATGAAATAATTTCACCACGTAGCACGCCTTGAAATAACTTTGTCGCTCTGTGACTTTGCCACTTTGAACCTTTATTCACTAATCGCTCCGGCGACCCGGTCAAAATTGAAAGAAGCCACCAACACCGACCTCCCCGAACTAACGTTCCTTATCAACAGCGCCTACCGGGGCGATAGCTCCCGCAAAGGCTGGACGACCGAAGCCGACTTGCTTGGCGGCATCCGCACGAGCGAGGAAAGCCTGGCCGAAACCATTGCCAAGCCTGATGCCACGATTCTGCTGCACCGCGATGAAACTACCGGCGCGCTCATCGGCTGTGTCTATCTCGAAAAGAAAGCCGACCTGATGTACCTGGGGATGCTGACCGTTTCGCCGGAAATTCAGGCACGGGGCATTGGTAAAAAACTCTTGCAAGACGCCGAAGACTATGCCCACACCCTCGGCTGCCGGGCCGTAGAAATGACGGTGATCTCGCAACGCGCCGAACTCATCGCCTGGTACGAGCGGCGCGGCTACGCACTCACGGGCGAAACGCGGCCCTTTCCGATGAACGACCCGCGCTTCGGGCTGCCGAAGGTAGCGTTGGAATTTGTGGTGATGCGGAAGGAGTTGGAGTTTTGATTCGTTATCTTTGTCAGTAACAATAATTGAATCGTGCCATGCATACGCTGTCAAAAAAGGAAGTGGGCCATTGGATTTTGCTGGATTGCATCGCCCAGAAGCATGTACTCGAGGAGAAATTGAATTTCCTGGAAAAGAAGTATTCGACTGATTTTCAAACCTTCGAGCAAAATGTAAACCAAGCTACAACGGAAAACTTTGCTGCCTGGGACGACTACATCGAATGGATGGCGCACCGAAAATTTTTGTCAGAATTGCTGAGCCATATTGAAGATATCAGCAATCACGATTCCAACATGCGTGACAATCATCGCGGTTTCCTGCAATCTAGTCATCTTTAAAAACCAGAATCAGCACTTTCGAATTTACAATTCTCCTCGTGGATAGGTCGAACTCCAATTGGGAATACGTCCATCCCGAACACGCAAGTATTCGTTTCATTGGAAGAGTGCTTCCGGTGAATTGATTGCTCGCTAGGAATTCACCTTTTCCTGATCTCGTACTTTCCCGCATCACCCCGGATGCTAATGGCGAGGCGCGGAAAGCCATAAATCAGTTTTGACGGGTGATGAGCTTTATTCAGGGACGGATTTGAAATTTGCAGCAATGCAGAAAGGGTTAAGAATGTGAAAGTAAGCCGAAGGGTACTTTACAATATAACAACCCCATTGAAATCAGGTAGTTTTTCCTATGAGCAGCACCACACCCCCCGAAGCCCTCCGCCGCATTGAAGAATGCCGAACGAACAAGAGTACTGAACTTGATTTGTCAAAATGTGAATTAAAAGAAATTCCGCCAGAGCTAGCGGATTTGGTTTGGTTGGAAAATCTTAAATCTTTCCGACAATCAAATCAGCGAGATCAAGAACCTCGACGCGCTGACGACCCTGACGGTATTATATCTTTCCGGCAATCAGATCAGCGAGATCAAGAACCTCGACGCGCTGACCGCCCTGACGAAATTAGATCTTTCTGGCAATCAGATCAGCGAGATCAAGAACCTCGACGCACTGACTGACCTGACGTTATTAGATCTTTACGGCAACCAAATCAGCGAGATCAAAAACCTTGACGTGCTAACTGTCCTGACGGCATTATGGCTTCGCGGCAATCAAATCAGCGAGATCAAGAACCTTGACGCGCTGACGGCACTGACGGTATTATCTCTTTCCTGCAATCAAATCAGCGAGATCAAGAACCTCGACGCGCTGACGGCCCTGACGTATTATCTCTTTCCTTCAATCAAATCAGCGAGATCAAGAACCTCGACGCGCTGACGTCCCTGACGGATTACGATATTGCCTTCAATCAAATCAGCGAGATCAAGAACCTCGACGCGCTGACGGCCCTGACGCAGTTATCTCTTTACTCCAATCAAATCAGTGAGATCAAGAACCTCACTGAGCTGTCTGCTCTGACGGAATTGTATATTTCCGGCAATCAAATCAGCGAGATCAAGAACCTCGAAGAGCTGACGACCCTGACGGTATTGTGACTTTCCGGCAATCAAATCAACAGTATGTCTGGACTAACTATTGAATTGTTAAAAAGTTTGAAAAGCTAGAAACATTGATTTGTCGGGCAATCCAATTGAAGGAACGACCATAACTGATTGGAGAAGCCTGGAAGCAATTCGGGGGTACTTGGAAAGTCAACAGGGTACTTTGGTGCCAAACTACCACCTCAAAGTCAATATTATCGGGGAGGGTCGCATCGGCAAAACGCAACTTTTTAAGTACTGGAACAATCAACGCTACAAGGCCAATCAGAAACCCAACCCACGGAACACTAACGACTACACTCGACATTCCCCAAAGCAAATACAAAGCTACGGTCTGGGATTTTGGTGGGCAGGCGTATCACCACGGCTTTCACCACGTATTTCTGCGTCCCAACGATTTTTACCTGGTACTTTGGCGCAACGATCCCGACAAAAACCCTGACTACGGCTATTGGCTGGGGACGGCCCGTAACTTCTCTCGCCCCAGCAAAGCAGGAGTACTTTGCTCCCGTAGCGCTGGTGCAGAATGTCTGGACGGAAACAGATGATAAGGAGAAAAGTACCACCCACCAACCCGACGAGGTAGTTTTCCCGGATAGTCAAAAAA
This sequence comes from uncultured Cytophagales bacterium, assembly GCA_963803495.1. Taxonomy (GTDB): domain Bacteria; phylum Bacteroidota; class Bacteroidia; order Cytophagales; family Spirosomataceae; genus Persicitalea. The sequence continues at coordinate 1,538,153 of CAWDMP010000002.1, read as the reverse complement.
TGCAAAAGTACGGCGTGACGCTGGACGATGTTTTTGTGATAGACATCAGGCAGTTACGCGCCAAAGCTCGGGCCGTGGAAAGCGCGACACGAGTACTTCAAGCGCAGCCTGTACCAAAAGATGATCGAACACGCGCAAAAATTGCTGCCGGAAGTATCGGAAAAATGGCTGAGAATCAAGGAAGAAGTTGGACGAAAATCCGATCAAAGAAACCAACCTTACAAAGGAAGCATTTCACGAGCAGTACGTACCCGGTTTCGACAAAGCGGCATTGGCGGGCTTGCTGGATTACCTGGAATTTGCCGGAAATATCATCAAGTTCCCGGAACCATCATCGCTGTCCGAGTACGTTTTTCCCGATCCGCCCAAATTATCCGCGTGGATTTACGGGAAGGTACTCAACAAGAAAATGCTTGAGAAGAATAATGGAATCATCAAGTACAGCAGCATCCAAAAAAAGATAGGAAAGGACGATGCCAAAATATTTGGCTGCATCATGGATGAGTTCAATCTCCTATTTACTGAAAAAGGGAATGACGACAATCTGGTCATTCCGCAATTCCTACCCGAAAACAATAACTCCTTCAAGCGTCTCATTCTCGAATTGATTCCCTATTCATTCTGCCTACGACTTTGCTGATTTTTTCCACGAAAGCCGAATTTTTCAATTCATCTCGGAATACGGCAAGTATGCCGACGACAAGACCTCCTACTGGCGTTACGGACTGGTCTTTACCATAGAAGATGTCAACGTGCTGGTGTACTACAATCAGGAAGAGAGAACGGTATTTGTTCATCTGGAAAATAAGAAAGGAAGAATCAGAATTGCGAAGAGAGATATTTCGATTCTTTTGCAAATAAGGAACTGCTACATATCCAAGAGGAAATTACTCACTACTTTCCATTCATTACAAGAAGACAATGTTTTTTCCGAAAAAAATAGCAAAAATATTTGATAATTCTCCAGAATTGAGGACAATTGGAAAGGTCAATATCGCATACTGTATACGCATTCAAAGATCTGAATATAGAAAGCTAATCCTGACGATCTCATCGAAGGCGCGCAGCTATCCATCAATCGGGAAAACTACATCGACATCAAAGAAACGTTGCGTAGCAACACGGAGGAAGTTAGTGTGGGTATCGACGTAAAATCTCGTCAAAAAATTAGGTTGGATAGTCTCACTCTCAATTTACTAGGATTTATGAACCAGCAGGCGAAAAAAGTATTCATATCCTACTCTCAACAAGATGAATCTTACAAGGATGAATTGAAAAAACATCTTGTGACGCTGATTCACGAAAACAAAGTATCTACCTTCGACGACCGTCAGTTGTCCTTGGGTGGAGAATGGGATTCGGAATTGAAGCGCAAAATTGATGAGTGCGATATCATGGTTTGCCTTGTCAGTGTGGACTTCTTGAACACGGGTTATATCATGAAAACCGAAGTACCTCGGGCTTTGGAAAAGGGGAAAACGGTGGTTCCCATCGTTGTTAGGCCCTGTGACTGGACTGAGTCGATGCTAGGTGTGAAAAATGGAGTCTTGAAAGCAAAAGAAATCAGCCTATTTGAAGAGGAGAATGATAAAAATATGCCCGTGTTCCGGTCTTCTACCCGCGAGGAACGCGATATGTTCTGGTTGCAGGTAGTAAAGGAGTTCAGAGCGAAGGCCTTCGGAAACGAGGAATAGATATTTTCTGAAGCGCAGTAGTGCTGCTATGCACAGACTACCTTCGAGCGAATCTGGGAGTGAAAGTCTCATATCAGGATTATTCCTATAATTTTGCCCCCCGTTTCACACCAACCATCCCCAAATGCACCTAAAAATACCCCTTCTATCCCTTGTCATCCTGAGCGTAGTCGAAGGGCTTCCTTCCTCCCCTCCTTCGCAGAGCCCAAAAACCCATCACCTAAAATCCCCCAACGGACACCTCACTTTACCTTCAACTCACCCGCGACACGCCGACCTACGAAGTCGATTACAAAGGCACTGAGATCATCGGTGAATCGACTTTGGGGCTGAATTTCAAAGACGGATCTTTTGGCCGGAAATTGACGCGGGGACGCCGACCTACTTCAACGCCGAGGAAAACTACGACCTGGTGGTGGGCAAAACGAAGTACGTGTTCAGTTATAGCAAGGCGGTGTCGATTCCGCTGACGGAGCGGTCGAGCGCGACGGCGGGTGAATCTGGTCGTACGGATGTTCAACGATGCGGTGGCTTTTCGCTACGAGTATCCCGTGCAGAGCAGTTGGGCGGCCTACGAATTAACGGACGAAAAAAGCACCTTCAACATTCAGGGCAATCCGAAAATCCGCGCCATGCTGCTGGGAAGCTACACTACCTCGCACGAGAAGTATTACCAAAAAATGCTGTTGAGCGAGGTCAAAAACGACACGCTCATGGATATGCCCGCGCTGTTCGAGTTTCCGAACGGGCTGTGTATGGCTATCACGGAAGCTAATTTGCGGGATTACGCCGGGATGTATTTGCGTAAAAAAAACGGCTACCTCACGACCCAGCTCTCGCCGCTGCCAGACTCGTCGGGTGTCAAGGTGAAGGCAAATCTACCGCACCAAAGTCCGTGGCGGGTGATGCTCATCAGCGACCGCATCGGCGATTTGATGGAATCCACCACGATCACCTCGCTCTGTAACTCGAAAATCAAGCAGGATTTTTCTTGGCTGAAACCAGGCAAAACGTCCTTCCACTGGTGGAACGGCGACATCGTGCCCGACACCACCTTCGCACCGGGTATCAACTTCGAGACCAACAAGTACTACATCGACTTTTGCGCTGACAACGGCATCGAGTACCATTCGGTGATCGGCTATGGCGGTATGCCGTGGTACGTGAGCGACGCGGCGGGCTACGGCGCCGTGGGCAAGAACACGGATGTGACGCGCCCCGTCGCGACGCTGGACATGCAGCGAGTATGCGATTACGCTAAATCGCGCGGCGTGGGCATCCACGTGTGGGTGCATTGGTCGGCGCTGTACCGGCAGTTGGAAGAAGCCTTTACGCAATTTGAGGCGTGGGGCATCAAAGGCATGATGGTCGATTTCATGGACCGCGACGATCAGGAAATGGTCAAGATGCAGGAGAAGATTCTGCTGGCGGCGGCGCGGCACAAGCTGTTCATTCAGTTTCATGGCTCGGCCAAGCCCACGGGTTTGAGCCGCACCTTTCCTAACGAACTGACGCGCGAGGGTACCTACAACTACGAAAACAATAAGTTGCTTTCCACACCCATCAGCGCCGATCATGACATTGATATACCTTTCACGCGCGGGCTGGCCGGACCGACCGACTACCACCTCGGCGGTTTTCGGGCTGTGCCAGTAGGTGAGTTCAAGACCCAATACACGCGTCCGCTCATGGGTGGTACCCGCGCCCATATGCTGGCGATGTACGTTGTGCTGGAAAGCTACCTGACGATGGTAGCGGACTACCCCGAAGCCTACCTGAAACAACCCGGCTTCGATTTCCTGCAAAAAATTCCCACCACCTGGGACGAAATAAAGGTACCCACGGCGGAAGTCGGCGCGTATGCCACGACCGCCCGCCGCCACGGCGCGGAATGGTACGTCGGGACGATCAACAATACCACCGCTCGCAAGATCAAAATTCCGCTCACCTTCCTGAAAGTCGGAAAATACACCGCCAAAATCTACGCCGACGCGGCCGATGTCGACAAGAATCCAAACCACTTGACTATATCTGAAAAGATTGTCACATCAACCGATTTCATCGAGGCTAATTTAGCGGCAAGCGGTGGTCATGCGATTCATTTAACAAGAATCAAAGAGTAATAAAGGAGTAGTAGCCGAAGATTTAAATTATCCATTGCCCGGCCTTTTAAGGTAGGGGAAAGGCATCTGCTTCTATCCAAAAAAAATATCTGAATCTTTCAATCAACTTTTCGAGTTGCTACTTTTGTGCCTACAACCTCACGCTCTCTCAGAGAACAAGGCTCTGCTTATTACACAGGGCTTCGGTAAATAAGGCATTATCAACTCTCAACTCTCAATTAAATAGATGGCCAGGACTTCCAACCTCGACAACCTCGTGTACGCCATCCACAAATGGAGCGGCCTGATCTTTGGACTATTCATTCTGATGTTCAGCGTCACGGGTACTTTGCTGATTTTTAACGACGAAATCGACACCGCGACCAACGCCGAAATGGTAACTGTCGATCCGGCCAGTCAGCGCCTGTCCGTCGATGACCTGGTAGCGGCACTTGTCCAAAAGTACCCTGATGCTTCGCTGAGCAGCACTTTTCTGTATCCCGGCGCGCCCGATCGTGCGCCCATGACGCAACTACGGCAAGAGGGCAAAAACTGGTGGGTGTACCAAAATCCCGCGACCGGCGCCATCCTGGGCAAGCGCGAACCCAATGAGACTTTGATGAAGCAAATCCTGCACATCCACGAGCACCTGACGCTGGGCCAGACGGGCCACGCGATTCTGCTGGTGGTCGGCCTTTCCTTGATCGTACTGGTATTGTCGGGGCTGTGGTACTACCGAAAGTCGCTGCTGTCGGTTTTCAAGATTGGCGTGCGAAACCGCAATGCTTACCTCGTCAATTCCGATTTGCACAAGCTGACGGGGGTGCTGAGTTTTTTGTTCCTGCTGCTGATGGGCGTGACTGGGAGTTTTATGCATTGGGAAAAGGTAGAGCGGATGTTTGAGCCACAGCCCGTCGCCGAGGCCAAGTCCGAAGTGCCCAAAGCCGAGCCTATCGCCCCGGACTACACGCAACTATCGTTAGCCAAGAGCCTGCAAACCGCCGAAGGAACGATACCAAACTTTGTACCCGCCCAAATCAAGTACCCCAAAGCCGCCGACGGCAACGTCGTCATCGCCGGCACGCGCCCCGAGAGCAACCGTTTGTTGGGCGTTTATACGTCGTCGGTCGAGATAAACCCTGTCAATAAAGAGGTGATAAAAGTAGAACACGCCGAAGACGAGAACTTCGAATCCAACGCCGAGGCCTTCATGGAGCAAGTGCATTTTGGGCACTTCGGTGGACTGTTCATCCAACTTCTCTACGGTCTGGGCGGCATCGGCCTGGGCACCATGACCGTCACAGGATTTGTAATCTGGTGGAAAAAGCGCGGATTTGAGAGAAAGAAAATGAAGACGGTAAGAATGGCGTGAGGTGCTTGGATGATTCCTTTCACCCTTTCGCCCTTCTTCTCTCCTCCGCCAATCTCCGCGCCATCTGCAATCCCGACTGAAACGCCCCTTCCACATTCCCCATTCCGAATCCATCACCCCCCATCAGCAACGGGAAAGGTGTATCCAGCGCCGCGAAAGGATCCGGTGAGCGAACTTCGGCCAGGCTGTAACGCCAGCGGTGCGTCTGGTACTCCACAATGCTATTGGCGGGAATCCAATCCGTGAGTTGATCAAGGAGTAGCTGCCCGGCAGCTTTCAAGTCGCCTTCCAAATGCGCCAGACTGAAGGCCGGTGAGGCGTGGATCGTCACAGTGGGTTGCTCGGGCGCGATGCCTTTCTGCTGGTTGTCGGTTACGGTTTCCAGGTCGCCGTCGTCGTATTTGACCAAACCCGGCGCGGGTATTTGGCTGGGTTCGTTCAGCAGTACCATCACCGCCAGGCAGGGCTGGTAATGAATAGACTCGAAGGCGTGCTGTCCGGCTTCGTTCAAGTCGATTTGGCTATCGGACAGCAGCGTTATGGCTTGCGGAGCTGGGATGGTCAGAATCAGCGCGTCGGCCGAAAACGTGTGCCCGGCCTCGGTCGTGACGCGGCAACCCGTACCATCTGCTTCGATCAGCGTGGCGCGTTCCTGCAATTTGATGTTCAGGTCCTTGGCCAGGTACTTCGGAATGGTACTCATGCCGTTCGTGCCAAAATAACGCGGATGCTCGATGTCCGCTTCCGCCAAGTCCCAGGCTTCGGCTACGTCATGAGCCTGCAAATCCTGGATAGCCCCCTTGAACTCCGGCGTGCGCACCGAAAAGTACTGAGCCCCGTGGTCGGCACGGCTATTTTCGATGCGCCGCGTCGCCATGCGTCCGCCAACGCCCCGGCCCTTGTCCAATACGGTCACGTCCCAGCCCTGGGCGGTGAGCTCGCGGGCGGCCGTAAGTCCGGTCATGCCCGCGCCTATTACAATACAAGTATTCATTTATTTGATGATGAGGGATGGATGATGAATGTTTTTGCTTAGTTGTGTCGGCCACCTAGTACTTTTACTTTTAACAAGAAATTGCAGGCATTGTTGACAGACTGCTCCTCCTTTGTTTTTCAGGTATACAAGCTTTTAAAGTACTTGCTACTGGGAATTTTCGTGGCTGCTGTAAGCTACTACTTCCTGTACTCGCACGTATTCTATTGCCAGATGATCGCCTACTCTTCTTTTGAAAAAGTGAACCCCAAACTATACGTCAGCGGCGGCATTGACGCCGGGCAGCGGCAGCGAATGTACGAAGCCATCGGGAAAGCACGAAAACGAATCGTGACCTTTTGGGGAAAATCCGTGGGCGACGCGACGCTTATTTTGTGCAATGACCCCGCCGAGTACCAGAAGTACTGCCACAGCCGCGAGGGCGCGGGCTGCAGCCTCGGCACCCCCTGGGGTGATTCTTATATCGTGCTGAACCCCTACGGCCTCAATGTCGATGTGGTGAGTCACGAGATGTGCCACGACGAACTTTTTGGCCGCCTGGGCTGGTGGAAAACCACGACCGAAGTACCGCAATGGTTCAACGAAGGCCTGGCGCTGATGCTCGACCGCCGCTTCGTGTCAGACACCAACCGGATGCAACGCTTTCTCGACTACAAAGACGAATGGCTGTACCTGACCCGCGGCGCTCAGGAGGTATTAGAGTTGCGGAATCTGCAATCCATGCGTGGTTTCTTTGGCGGCAATCAGCGACGCGTCATGCTGGCCTACATGACGGCGGGCATGGAGGTATCATACTGGATGCTATTGACCGGACCAAAAAGCACGCATACCTTGATCAATGAAGTGCGGCGGGGCAGCGATTTTTCGAGTACTTATGCCAACCTGAAAAAGGCCGGAGAAGCGCAGCGACGCTTTCCGCCGGCGTTCTATCCCTTGCGGTGATTTTGCAGGATAAATGTAAAATCGTGCATTTTTTTGACAAAAAACGTACTTTCGCCCTCGCTTAAAATACGAACCTTCCATCTGCCTTCACTTTAACCCTCTTCAAGAATGCAACAATTGCAAACGACCGACTACATTGTCTTTTTTGTCTATTTCATTATTGTAGCGGGTTACGGCTATTGGATCTATAATCGAAAGAAATCAGCCGAGACGTCAACCAAAGATTTCTTTCTGGCCGAAGGGTCGCTTACCTGGTGGGCCATCGGTGCTTCGCTGATCGCCTCTAATATTTCGGCCGAGCAGTTCATCGGGATGTCGGGCAATGGCTTCTCGATGGGTCTGGCGATCTCGACTTACGAGTGGATGGCGGCGGCTACGCTGATCATCGTTGCGGTATTCTTCATGCCGATCTACCTGAAGAATAAAATCTTCACTATGCCGCAATTTCTCAGTCAGCGGTACAACCCTCAGGTGAGCCTGATCATGGCCGTCTTCTGGTTGGGGCTTTATATCCTCGTCAACCTCACGTCGATCCTGTACCTGGGGGCGTTGGCCGTTTCGGGTATTTCGGGGCTGAATTTCTGGTTCTGCATGTGGGGACTGGCCATTTTCGCGATCATCATCACCATTGGCGGTATGAAGGTAATCGGCTATACCGACGTGATTCAGGTACTGTTCCTGATTATCGGCGGACTGGCAACTACCTACCTGGCCATCAATTTGGTATCGGACCCCGACCAGTCGATGGTCGATAGCATGAGCGGTATCTGGACCGGCTTCCGCGAGATGACTTCCAAGCATGACGACCACTTTCACATGATTTTTGACGAGGGAAATCAGTTCTACGCCCAGTTACCGGGACTCGGCGTGCTGCTGGGCGGTATGTGGATTGTGAATCTGAACTACTGGGGTTGCAATCAGTACATCACGCAACGTGCCCTGGGGGCTGATCTGAAGACGGCCCGTCAGGGTATCCTATTTGCGGCCTTCCTCAAAATGCTGATGCCCGTCATCGTGGTGCTGCCCGGTATTGCAGCTTACGCGCTGTACCAGAAAGGAATGTTCCAGGCTGAAATGATGGGAGCCGATGGTACCCTGCAAGCCGACAAAGCCTATCCGGTACTACTCAATCTGCTGCCCGTCGGCCTGAAAGGACTTTCATTCGCGGCCCTTACGGCGGCAGTAGTAGCTTCATTGGCCGGAAAGGCCAACAGTATCTCGACCATCTTCACGCTCGATATTTTCAAGAAGTACATGGGCCGGGACAAAACCGAGGCTCAGTTGGTCAAGACCGGCCGCATCGTGATCGTAATCGCGATGGTGCTGGCCATCATCGTGTCGCCCTACATGGGGATCGACAAGAAAGGCGGTTTTCAGTTCATCCAGGAAATGACCGGCTTGGTTTCGCCGGGCGTGTTCGCGGCCTTCTCGATGGGCTTCTTCTGGAAACGCACCAACTCCGCCGGGGCACTTTTCGCCATCGTGGGCGGCTTCCTGATCGCGCTGGCGATGCACTTCACGCTGGAAGAAATTCCCTTCCTCACCCGCATGGGCTACGTGTACCTGATTTGCGTGGCCGTGATGGTCGGACTCGGCTTGCTAATGCCAGATGAGCGCAAAGGGCTCGAGATCGATTCTTCGATGTTCAAAACGAGTACGTCATTTGCCATCGGTGCCGCAGTGATCGTGGCCTTGATCGTGTTCCTGTACGGGTACTTCTGGTAGAAGGTATTCTTTTTTACGGCTCCCGCCCTCGTCGAAGACATTTGTTTTTGGCGGGGGCGGGCATTTTTCAATGGCAACAGGTCTGTCTCTAAGCAAATTGTAAACTTGTAAATAGTTATATTTGCCTTCCTCCCCCTCTTTATGACTAGAAAAGATGAGTTGCTGAAAGTGTTGCGTGAGAGGCTAGAGGTGTTAGATAAAAGGATAATTAGCCACGAACCTTGGGCCGATCAAACCGAATTTGAAGATTTGATTCAGGAGGCCAAATACATTTCAGAAACGATAAAGATTGTCGAAGCAGAATCTGATGATTATTAGGCTGGCGAACAGTATTCAACCTTATCTCAAAAAGTTATGATAGAAAAAAAAGTAAATAAGTTTTTAGATTGGTTGCGCGAGTCAAAAGACAGTGATGAACGGGAATTACGTCAGGTAACCTTTAAAAACTGGTACGACAGCCTTACCGAAAATCAGCAAGAGCAAGCTCAAACAGCGCTCAAAAAAGATAGGGACCAGATCAGGCGCGAGCTCCGATCTATTCGGGAAGAGGTCGAACTGCTCAAAAAGGGAGTATACAAGGAGGCATCGTAACCTTACCGATTCTCCTTCCACGCAAAATCCCCCCCTTCTCCCAACAACTCTTTCCCGAAAATCGGCACTTTGGCTTTGATTTCCTCTACCAGAAATTCCAGCGCCTCAAACGTAGCGCGACGATGTGGGGAAGAAACAAAAACGAACAGACTGATTTCACCCGTAGGCACCAGGCCCAGGCTATGGTAAATGTGCAGGCAAGTCAGCTCGTATTTCGCAAAAGCGGCTTCCCGGATTTGGTGGAAAACCTGCTCGGCCATTTTGGGATAAGCCGAGTACTCGATACCCGTCACCACACCGCCTTCCTTAGCATCGGCCCGGATTTGCCCCAGAAAAATGTTGTGCGCCCCAATACTGGTCTTAGACTGATGCTTGGCAATCGAATCCGCCACGAATTGCGGGCTAATGGGACCTTCTACGAATACTTTTTTCATATATAATTTTGAATGATAGAATGATAGAATGATAGAATGAGTGAATAAAAAGATCCGTGTGCGTAAGCAATATTCTATCATTCACCGCACGGGCGGCCCCGTCATTCTATCATTCAAAATTGATTTCACCCCCCCGCAAACGGCGGTAGCAACGCTACTTCGGCCTGGGGTGGGATGGGAAAGGATTCGTCGGCGATTTGCTGGTTGACGGCGATTTGGAATTTGCGGTCGCGGAGCACAGGGTATTTCTCTAAAATGTCTTTTTTCAAATCCCCTACCGTGAGTGAATCAAGTGAGTGCCAGGTTTCAAGCGGTTGACCGGTCGCCTCGGCGATCAAGCCGAAGTATAGTATGGATAAAGTCATTATTTGGGTATCAGGTAAGGCCACTAAGTAATAAAGAAAATTACCTAACGCCTAATACCTAACAACCTAAAACCTCCTTTTTAACAAAAGAACGGCAACAAATGTACTTCCACCAAATCGCCGGGCTGAACGGAGTTCTGGACAGAAGGCAAATAAATGAGCGCGTTGGCAACCGCAAACGACCGTAGCGCGAACGACTCCTGCCCGTCGTAAGGCGTGACGGCCTCGGTCGTAGCGTGCGCCTTCAGGAACTCATCGCGCTCACCCCGGAATGCGTAGGTATGCGTAATCGGGAGTTTTAGTTTGGGTAAAAAGCTGTCGGATCGTCCCGTCATCAACCGTAGCGCGGGTAGTACGTATTCGTAAAAACAGACCAGGGTCGAGGCCGGATTGCCGGGTAGGCCAAACACCAGGGCGTCGGCGTGGCGGCCAAAAAACAGCGGCTTGCCGGGACGTTGTCTGATCTTGTAAAAAATCGCTTCGACGCCGATTTCGGCCAGCGAACTGCCCACGTAATCGTACGCTCCCACCGATACGCCGCCCGTGCTGAGTACCAGATCATTTTCCTGGAAGAGTTTGCGAAGCGCGTCAGTCGTGGCTTGCGGGTCGTCAGCCGCGTAAAAGATATTTATTTCCTGAACTCCTTCGGCGCGTAAAGTCGCTTCCAGCATGGCTGAATTCGATTCGTAGATTTGGCCGAAAGCCAACGCCGCATCCCGGCCCGGCTGCACCAGCTCGTCGCCCGTAGTAAGAATCCCCACGCGGGGCTTACGGTGGACGGGTACTTCCACGATATTCATGCCCAACAAAAAACCCACCGAACCGGGTGTCAGAAACGCGCCTTGCGGCATGGCCAGGTCACCAGTTTTGATTTGCTGGCCTACGAAACGTACATTCTGACTTTCCCGCACCGGAAATTCCTGAATCGTGGCGTTTTCGCCTTCCCGCACTACTTTTTCCTGCATCACTACGGCGGTCGCGCCATCGGGTACGGGGGCGCCCGTTAGAATATGGATGGCGGTACCACGCGCCAGCTCCAGCGGTCTCGTACTGCCCGCCCGCGACTCGGCTACTACCGGCAAAGTCGTGTTGGTCTCGGCAACATCTTCATGATGCACCGCGTAACCGTCCATTGATGACTGTCGGAAGGGCGGCAATGCCAGCGGTGAAAGTACATCCGTAGCCAACATGCTGCCCACGGCTTCGGAAGGCGGCAGCCACACGGCGTCGAGCGGCTCGACGGTAGATTGGATGAGAGACTGAGCTTCTTGTACGCTGATCATCGGGCGGAGTACTTGTACAAACAAAATCAAACTTACCAAAATTATTTGGCGTTAGAGGGTGGGTACCTATTCCGATCAAGAAAAATTCTGCCAATCCATGCTTTCATCTGCCGAACAGAATCACTACCTCCGCCAACTGACCTTGCCGGAATTCGGCTTAAAAGGTCAGGAAAAGCTGAAAGCCGCGCGGGTGCTGGTCGTTGGGGCCGGGGGACTGGGCTGCCCGGCGCTCACCTACCTGGCGGCGGCGGGCATCGGGACGCTGGGCGTCGTGGATTTTGACCGGGTGGAGGCCAGCAATCTGCACCGTCAGGTACTCTTCACGGTCGCCGACATCGATCGGCCCAAAGCCGAAGCGGCAGCGGAACGCCTGCAAGGTTTGAATCCGCACATTGAAATTGTAACGCATTCCGAAGGGCTGAATCGGGAAAATGCGCTTGCGATTATTGAGCAGTACGATCTGATCGTCGATGGCTCTGATAATTTCCCGACGCGCTACCTGGTCAACGACGCTTGTGTGCTGCTGAATAAGGTACTGGTTTTCGGCTCTATCTATAAATTCGAAGGACAAGTCAGCGTATTCAACTACCAAAACGGCCCAACCTACCGCTGCCTGTACCCCACGCCACCCGAAGACGGCGAAGTACCCAATTGCGCCGAAGTCGGAGTACTAGGTGTACTACCGGGAATCATCGGTTCGCTGCTGGCAATGGAAACACTTAAAATCATCACCGGTTTAGGTGAGGTACTTTCCGGTAGATTGTTGGTATACAACGCCCTGAGAACCTCATTCCAAACATACAACTTTGCCGCCCGCCCCGAACCCCGCCATATCACGGACCTCCTGCCCGAATACGGCGAGACGTGCGCTGTAGCGACGGAAGGCCTGGAAGAAATAGGTTTTGAAGAACTCGAACGGGTGATGCAGGAACTTATTCCGCCGCTGCTCGTCGATGTCCGCGAACCGCACGAGTACCTGGAATTCAACCTGGGCGGCGTTAATTGGCCGCTCAAAACCCTACCGCAACACCTCCCCGAACTTATCGCCCGCACCAGCGTGGTACTCTGCTGTCAATCTGGCGTCCGAAGCCGCAGAGCCTATGAAATGCTGGTACAGGATTTGCCAAATCATTGTTTCCGGCATCTCCGGGGCGGAATTGCAGGAGCACGGGCGGACGGTTGACGGGAAAAGGGTGGAAGAGTTGATGAGGCAAGGGTGGACGGCGAACGGTCAACGGACATTTGCAAGTCAAAGCTATACGGGAAAACTACCCTAACTTTGGACCTTTGCCCCTTCCCAACTTTATGCCTTAAAACTTTATGCCTTAAAACAATGAAAGAAATCAAAGCCATACTCCGCGCCTACGACGCCATAAACCACGCCACCACACGCGCTGCTTTGGCGACGGTGGTGCGGGTAGAAGGATCGTCGTACCGCCGGAGCGGGGCGCGGATGCTGGTACTGGACAATGGGACTTGGGTCGGGGGCATCAGCGGCGGCTGCCTGGAAGGCGATGCGCTGAAGCGTGCCCGCCTGGCCATTGCCCGATCGCGCGCCAGCCTCGTCACTTACGATACCACCGAGGACGACGCGCACCAAATCGGCGTTGGGCTGGGCTGCAACGGCATCATCGACGTGCTGCTGGCCCCGGTTGTGCCTGGCGACGCCCATAACCCGATTTCAGTGTTGCAGGAAGTCGTGGCTGACCGACGCCAAACCCATGTGCTGCTGACGATCACGCAACTGGATGGCGGGCTGAACGGCTATGAAACCGGGCATATCCTCCGCTATGCCGATCGCCTGAGCCTTGATGTTTTGGGCGAAGGTATTTGGGTGGAAGAATTAGATAAAGCGATTCAGGAAGTAGTGGATCATGAAAAGTCAGCGACTTTGGCGTTCACTTTGGACGATGGTCGAGCGCTGGAAATTTTCGCCGAATTTTTGCTACCGGAGTTGCACGTCGTCATTATGGGCCATCAGTACGATGTGTTCCCTTTGGTTAAAGTGGTGAAAGAAATGGGCTGGCGGGCGACCATCGTGGCGAATCCTACCAAAATCCACCGCGAAGTGGCCGCGCTGGTCAACGCCGTGGTGCCGCTCGACGAGTTCTCTGCCGATCTCATCGACCCCTACACGGCGGTGGTACTTATGTCGCACGATTATAAAACCGACTTGCAAAATCTGCCGCGTGTGCTGTCCGCTCCCTATATCGGAATGCTGGGTCCTCGGGTGCGGGCCGAGAAGCTGTTCGATGAAATGGCCGAAGCCGGGCGGACGATTTCGGAAGACGAAGAATCAAGAATTTTTGCTCCGGCCGGACTGGACATCGGGGCGGTGACGCCGGAGGAGATCGCGCTGTCGATGGTGGCCGAGATTCGGGCCGTTTTTTCGGGTCGGCAAGGGCAGTTTTTGCGAGAACGTGACTCTACCATTCACGAAAGATGAGAACTCGCATCGTTAAATTCATATTTTCAGTAAAAATAGTACACAAAATTAGTTGAGGTGAGCGAAAAATTTGCGTTTTCCAAGACTATCGAATCCCGGTCTTCTCCGATGATCCATTTTTTTCTCTACTTCCCAATTTTTTGCCTTACTACCTTCCTGGCTTTCTTCTAAAAAAGTGCGTTTTTTCGGGTAAATAGCCGAAAAAGCACCCAATTTTCCAACGATTCTTCGGTTAGTTCATCGGTTTTTAGAATATTTTATAATTGTACTATTCTAATAAAACGTAAAATGAATCATCAAGGATTTGTACTAAAAATCGGATACATTAACGCCTGTTAATCAGATTTTTAGCTATTCACGAAACTTTATTAGTACCATTGCGTTATCTTTGTTCTTTGTTAAATTAAGTAGAACGAACCTGATAATGTATGATACGATTACTGTCGTTGATAGTGTCGGTCATGTCGCTGGGAGTATTTACCTTTAATAATGACGATGCCCCCAAGGCAACTTCCGAATCCGTTTTGGAAGTGATCGAAAAGGACAATTTTGACACCAACCTTCTCCACGTACAGTTTTGCGGCGATACTTTGCCCCTGTACAAATCCACGGTAGCGAAGCGCTACCAAAAAGCCATTCAATTTTACGATCATCCCGCATTCGCGCGTTCCCGGAAGGGCACCAAAAAGCAGCTCAAACAGATCGAGTCGATCCTGACGCGCTACGGTGTTCCTGCCGATTTCAAGTACCTGCCTTACATCGAAAGCGCGATGAACCCCGAAGCGGTTTCACCGCGCGGCGCGACGGGTTACTGGCAGTTCATGCCCGCCACGGCCGAAGGCCTGGGGCTGGTTATTAATGAAAAGGTAGACGAGCGCAAGGACTTGACTAAGTCGACCAAAGCGGCCGCCAAGTACCTGAAATGGATGTACAGCCAGCTGGGCGACTGGACGCTGGTTGCGGCGGCTTTCAATGCCGGACCTAATCGCATCATCCGGCACATGGACAAGCAGGATAAGGACAGCTATTTTGCCCTGCGCCTCAACGGCGAGACGACCAAGTACGTCTACCGCCTGGTGGCTGTAAAGGAATGGGTCAACCAACCCGAGCGAAGCAGCACCTGGTCTAAGGGCGAAACCGTGGCCAAAGTAGCGGGCTACATGAAGCGCAAGCACAACGCCGAAGCGGTAGCGCAAGCGATGCTGCTGGCGAGCGCGAAATAGGTTTCTGGTTTGCGTTTACAACGCGAACCAACCGTAACGCGCGTTTGCAACGCCCAACGAGACGAAGGAGTCGCAACACCATGATGCGCGTTACAAACGCGCCGTCCGAGGGTCCGCGACTAGGTGTCCCCGTCACAGACGCAAACTAGAGGGTCTACTTCAACTCCCCCATAATCTCCGCGATCGCCCGATCCAGTTGCGGGTCCTCGTCATTAAGGCGCTGCACGAAGGTTTGCTTGACGTAAATGTCGGGTGAGACGCCGCTACGCTCGATGTCTTGGCCGTCGAGCGTGTAGCAGCCCCAGGACGGGAGCCGGAAAAACGAACCGTCGACCAGGCCCTTTCCCGAGGTAAAAATGATCCAGCGGTAGGTTTCGGTACCGATCACTTTTCCCAGACCGAGTTCTTTAAAGCCCGCCGCGGTCATCTCGGCGTCGGAGAGTGACTGCTCGTTGATGAGCAACACAATCGGCTTGGCGGCTACGCCAAAGTTAGGTTGCAGCGCGTAGGCCCCGCCCCGGTACTTCCATTTCAGGTAGGGCTTTTGGGAGAGAAATTGCAGCACGAGGTCATGGACGTTACCACCGGTATTGTAGCGGAGGTCCAAGATCAGCGCCTCCTTGTTGTACCAGTCGCGGGTCATATCTTTCACAAAACTTTCGTATTCGCCCATGCCCATGTTTTTCATGTGTACGTAGGCGATGCGCTTCTTGCTCTTTTCATCTACGTACTGCTGGTTCCAGTCCTGCCATTCGTCGTAGAGGTTGCCGCCGAGCGAACTCTGCGGGTGCAGCCGTACGGTGTAGTTCGTGTCGGCCCCGGCGCGGCGGAAGGTCAGGGTCATTTCCTTGTCGCGCGAAGGACGGGTAAAGTACTGGTCGCGGTTTTGGGCGGTGTCGACGGCCTCGCCGTTTACTTCGAGAAGTACATCGCCGGGTTTCACGTTCTTCTTGTCTTTGTCGAGCGCGCTTCGCTTCACTACGCGCCCTACTTTGTACGGATTGTTAGCGTCAAACAGTAGGCCGCTTTCCATGGTGGCGTTTTTATAAAAAACCTTTTCCTCGTCGCCGTTGGTGTAGAAGCCCAGGTGCGAGGCATTCAGCTCGCCCAGCATATCGTTGAAAAGCGTTCTGAAATCTTCGCGGTTGGTGAGGTAAGGCAGGTACTTGGCGTAGGTGTCGCGCATCGCCTGCCAGTCGGTGTTGTTGTAGTTTTCGCTGTAAAAATTCTCTTCTACGCCCGCCCAGGCTTCGTAGTACATCTGCCGGAACTCGTCTTTTAAGTTCTTGCGAAAGGTGTAGTCGATGGCAATGTCCTTGGTTTTGCCGCCATCTACGTCGAGCGTCCTGAGCACGCCGCCCGACAGCAGGTAGTAGTTATTACCCGCGTTGGCGATGTCGTAGCCAGAAATCCCATCCGACACCTTGGTCGTTTTGGGCTTCTCAAACGGTTCCAGCGTCGTGCGCCACAGCGCCCGCTTGCCTTCCTCGTGGTTCGAGACGTAAAAAATATGCGTCTTGTCGTCCTTCTGGATCACCGTTACATTCCTCTGCGCCCCAAATTCCGGCCCGATCTGCTCAATCCGCTCCATAATATCGACCGTATCCAGCCCCATCGCTACCATAGGTACTTCATCGTCTTTCTTATTTTCGGCTTTGTCGCTGTCCTTACCTTTTTTTTCGCTTTTCCTGTCATCCGACTTATCCTTTGCCGTGTCCTTTCCCGGATCGACGGACCGTCCCTTCTTCTTTCCTGCTTTATCTCCTTTTTAAAACAACTCCGCGAACTTCTCCCCCCGAAACGGCTCATCCAGTTTGGTGAGCGGTAAGCGGCACACTTTGGTTTCGTCGGAGCCAAAGGGGTACTGCGGCTTCAACAAATCCGACACGAAGTACAGGTACTTCCCGTCCGGCGAAAAGGCGGCTTCACTTTCCGAAACACCCGACTTGGTCAGGTTGATGAGTTTTTCGTCTTTAATATGATACAGGTAAATATCCTGCTCGAAATCGCGGTGCGCCGTGAACGTCAGGTACTCGCCATTGGCCGAGAACATAGGCGTGCCGTTCTGAAAGGCCCAAAGCTCGACGTTCGCCACGACCTCGCTCTTCAACGTCTTGAGGTCCAGCAACCGTACCTCGTTGCGTCCGCTGAGGTACACGGCTTGGGTACGCTTGGCGTTCATGGTCAAGTTGCGGTTGCCCTGGGTATCGGTCGTGATCTGCTTTTCCTGGCCCTTCCCGTCGGCCGTTTGGGTGAACCAGTTGGGGTAGCCGCCGACTGTTTGGCTGTAGAGTAGCGTCAGACTGTCGGCCAGCCATTTTACTTCGCCGACGCGCTCATTCGGCCGGGTGTCGAGCCGCTGGATGTACTTGCCCTCCTTGTCCGAAACGAACAACGCGCCGCGCGACACGAATGTCAGCTTCTTGTTGTCGGGCGCTACGTCGAAAGCCTGAATCTTGCTTTTAACATCGAAATCCTGCCAATAGGGTAGCGTTGCATTTTGCGGAAGTGTCAGACGCACGGGTGTAGACTGATTGGTTGCGACATCGTACTGCCAGAGCTGGTACCCTTTCTCGAATACTACCTTCCGCCCATCGGCGCTCACCTGTGGGTGCTTGATAGATTCCGGGAAGGTAGTCAGCGCCGTTTTGACGCCATTTTTGAAGGTATAAAGATTGTATTGCCTGTTGCCTTCGTCCGACACGAAGTACAAGGTACCGTTGCGGTCGATGGTTGCCCACATGTCTTTGCCATCGTAATCGGTCAGCTTTTTATAGGCTTTCGTATCGGGGTTATAGTATTGAATATCAGGATTGAACTCTCCCTTGTAGCCTTTCCGCATGGACTGATTATCGCTCTCCCAGGTATCGTTGAAGTACAAATCGCCGTTGGGCGCTTCGGCTACGCTATGGATGCGGTTAAAATAATGCCCGAACATCCGTTGCGGCGTACCGCCCGTCCGCGCTACGGTGAAGATCGTGCCGCCATTCTGTTGCGTGGATTCAAAGTAGATTGTATTGGAATCCCACGACCAGCTCTCCACCAGATCGGAACTGCTGTGGTAGGTCAAACGCTGAATCGGTCCGCCATCGAGCGGCATCACGTAGACATCAGAATTGCCGCCTTCTGTGGCCGAAAATGCCAGCCATTTCCCGTCGGGCGAGATGTGAGGGTTGGTTTCGTTGCCCTGCATAGCGGTCAGGCGCGTGGCAGTGCCGCCGCTGGCGTCTACTTTCCAAAGATCCGACTCGTAGCTGAACACGATGGTGCTGGCGTCGGGGCTAAGGGTAGGGCGAAGAGGTAAAATAAACGTCGGGGTTTGGGCGAATGTCGGTACTCGCGAGGAGCAAGTCCGGCTAGTAAAGCGTAAAGCGATTTCATAAAAATAATGGGAAGTTTGGTGGGTCGGTTTGAGTCCCCAATTTACGGGATCGGTTTTAAAACCCGCCCCAACCGTCGTACCTTTGTGGCTAAATTTATGTTAAAAACTTAGAAAATAAACGATATGACGAAGGCAGAAATGGTCACCGACAAGGGGACGATGCAAATTGAATTTTACGACGACGACGCACCGAACACGGTAAAAAACTTTGTGGATTTGTCGAAAAAAGGCTTTTACGACGGCCTGACGTTCCACCGCGTGATTCCTAATTTCATGATTCAGGGCGGTGATCCCAACGGTACCGGCTGCGGGTGGTCCCGGTTATAAAATCGATTGTGAACTCGACGGCGACAAGCAGCACCACGAGCGCGGCGTACTGTCGATGGCCCACGCGGGCCGCAACACCGGCGGATCGCAATTCTTCATTTGCCACAGCCGCGACAACACCGCTCACCTCGACCGCAACCACACCTGCTTCGGCAAAGTAGTGGACGGCCTCGACGTGATCGACGCCATCAAGCAAGGCGACAAGATCCAAAAGATCACCATTCAGGAAGAGGCGATGGCGTAAGGCAGTTGTTGGTGTCTTTGGATCAGGCGGGCTGCCCGAAACTACTTTCGGGCAGCCCGCCTAGTTTAGAATGTGTTTTGAACATTCATCTTTTGGCGAAAACTATATGTTTACTTTGCTGACAGTCGACCTAGTAATGCTGATCTTAGAACGTGTTTAAAAATTAATTGTATTGGAAATCAGATTCGGTTAAGAATAATTTGGCAATTGGCCCATAAAACCCATGCTTCGGCGCTTTCCGGGGTTCTCTCGAAGTCTTTCGAGTGCCTTCGGAAGAAATTTAGCCAGCCGAAACTGCGCTCGCTGACCCAGCGCCACCGGACGGGCACGAAGCCCCGCTCGGTCGGCGGACGCGAAGCAATCTCGACTTCGAGCCCGGCGATGTTGTCCTCGACCCATCCCTTGAACGTCTTGCGGTAGGCCTGGTCAACGAGAATCTTCTGCATGCGGTCAAGGTAGCCCAAGCAGTGCTCGACCAGAAGGTGCGCCTTCTGCCCGTCGGCGATGTCGGCCGCGTGCACGACCACGCCCCAGCAAAGCCCCAGCGTGTCGACGAGCATGTGGCGCTTGCGTCGGCACGGGCCGCCCCGCGTTTACCTTCTTATTGCCGTCCGTCCCACGTTCGCGGTCCATGAAGGGAGCCAGTCTAACAGACTGGCTGTCAATGCACAGCAGGCTGGGCGTGTCTTTTTTGCCCCGGCGTCTGCGCTCGACCTTATTCAACTCGCTGTTCAGCCGATCCAGCGTACCGTCGAAACGCCATTTGCGGAAATAATAGTAGACGATTTGCCAGCGGAGCCTGGGGTGCTTCAGATTGCGCCACTGGGTGCCCGTGCGTAGTATTTCCAGAATACAGTCCACCACGTCTCTCAAATTGTGTTTGCGCTTGCGCTTGTCGTTCAGGATTTGTTCTATAATTTGCCAGCGGGCATCGGAAAGCTCATTGAATTGGGTTTGCATCTGCTTCTAAGTTTGGTCACTCAAAAGTAGGTGCGCCGATGCCCTATTTAAAATTTAAACATGCTCTAAATTTGCTAACAAGTAGAAAGACAAAGAATGGATTTCATAAAAAAAGCTGTCTCCTTAAAGGAAGAACTAGACATTTTGAGACCCCTTGATAGGGAGCAAGAGCTTCGAATCATGCAGAAATTTCGCTTGGATTGGAATTTTCATTCTAATAACCTGGAAGGTAATTCGCTAACCTACGGTGAAACAAAAGCGCTGCTTCTCTTTGGCGTCACTGCGCAGGGCAAGCCACTAAAAGATCATCTGGAAATAGAGGGCCACAATGAAGCGATTGAATGGGTAACAGAAAGGGTGACTGGTGAATATCCTTTGACAGAAACTTTTATCCGAGAGTTACATCAGTTACTACTCAAAGAATCTTATTGGGTTGACGCTATCACGCCCGAAGGTGCCCCAACAAAAAAGAAGATAGAAATAGGAAAATATAAAAGTTCACCCAATCATGTGCTGACCTCTACGGGAGCGACATTTTATTTCTCCACACCCGAAGAAACGCCCGCTATGATGAATGATCTGTTGCAGTGGTATCGGGAAAAAGTCTCGTCGGCGAACCAAAACCCAATTCTTTTATCAGCAGAGTTTCACTACAAGTTTATTCGTATCCATCCTTTTGATGATGGTAACGGCAGAACTGCGCGCATCTTGATGAATTTTATTTTGATGAAGCATGGCTTTCCGCCTGTCATCATTAAGACTCAGGACAAAAGCAACTACCTGTCTGCTCTGCGTCAGGCAGACAGTAGTATAATAGAGCCATTCTTGACATATATTGCCAAAAACCTGGTGCAGTCCCTTGAACTAATGATACGTGGCGCTAAGGGGGAAAGCATCGAAGAACCGGATGATTTTGATAAAGAATTGGCATTACTTGAGCGCCGATTGACTCAAGGTACCTATGAGGTTCAGAAAACGGCAGAATTGATACGTACTCTCTATGATAGTTCCATAGTGCCGCTGTTTCACAAGTTTGCAGAGGAGGGAAAGAAATTTGAAAGATTTTATGTGGAATCAAAGTACGCGATTACCTCCAATGATTTCGCTTCCTTCAATCTTTCAAGGGCAATTTCCACTCTGAGTACCAAGATCAGTCAAAATACTACTGAATTTGGTGTGTCCTATTACTACAAAGCATTTGTCAATTCCGAATATGGTAATTTCAATTTTATGACTCGCATTGATATCATGCTTGGTCCCACAAGTTATTTTGTGATGGTAGACCGCAAGCCAGCAAATCTGGAAAAACGCTATGACGAGCAACTAACCGAAGTAGAAATTGATGAACTAGTGCGAACAGAGATGAAAAGACACAAAGAGTTTATTGAACAAAAGATGGTGAAAAAATAGGAAAGCCAGGCAAACTCGCCCACCTCTATCACCATTTGACTACAACCGACCTCGTCAGAAGCGAGGACTTAGAACTTAGTAACCGCCACTCGCTAATGAAAAGGTTTATGCATATATAAAACAAGAAATTTAATATCTAGTTTTCGGGGTCTGGAAATTGGGGCCAAAGCCGCCGAAGCCTTCGTGCGCCTGCCCGTCAGGCCCGATGAGAAAACTTCATTTCAAGATTTGCTTCCATAGGTAGCAGTAAAAGTACTTATAAGATTCATGGTCGACATTACCCACAAAATCAACACCCTCCGTATCGCCACCGCGCAAGCGACGGTCAAGGTAAGTAAGCCCGAAACCATCATCGCCATCCGCGAGCGCACGGTACCCAAAGGCGACGTATTCGAGATGGCAAAAGCGGCCGGATTTCTGGCCGTCAAGAAAACGCCCGACCTGCTGCCCGACTGCCACCCGCTGCCCATCGAATACACGGGCATTGCCTACCGCATCGAGGATTTGTCGATCGTGATCGAGATGACCGTCAAGACGATTTACAAGACGGGCGTGGAGGTGGAGGCCATGCACGGCGCGTCGGTCGTGGCGCTGACGATGTACGATATGCTCAAGCCCATCGACAAAGGCGTCGAAATTCACCGTATTAAACTCTTGGAGAAAAAAGGCGGTAAGAGCGACCGCAAAGCCACGATGCCGGACTTGAAAACGGCGGTGATCGTTTGCTCCGATAGCATCGCCAAGGGTTTGGTCGAGGATAAATCAGGCAAGAAAATCATCGAAAAGCTGCAACCCTTCGCCATCGAAGTGAGCGATTACAGCATCGTACCCGACGAGAAAAGCCGCATTCAGGAAAAAATAAAAGGCTTGGTAGCGCTCGACTACCGAATGATTCTGCTCACGGGCGGCACCGGACTCTCTCCGCGCGACGTCACGCCCGAGGCCGTCGCCGAGTTCATCGACCGCCCCATCCCCGGCATCACCGAAGTAGCCCGTCAGTACGGCCAGGAGCGCATCCCGACTTCGATGCTCTCGCGGTCGGTAGCCGGCTTGATCCAAAATACGCTCGTCATCACCATGCCCGGCAGCCCCGGTGGCGTCACCGACACCATGAATGCCCTCTTTCCGCACGTTCTGCACGTCTTTGGCGTTATGGAGGGGCAAAAGCATTAACGGTTGTTTATTTGTTTATCTGTTTATTTGTTGATTTTGGCTCTTGCCTACTCCATCATCTAAACAAATAAACGCATAAACAAATAAACGAAAACATGACTCGAATCACCGACACCTTCGGCCGTACCCACACCTACCTTCGTATTTCGCTCACGGACAAGTGCAACCTGCGCTGCAACTATTGCATGCCACACGAGGACATGCAGTTCATGCCGAACAAATGGCTGATGTCGGCGGATGAAATCAGGACGCTGGCGGGGGTTTTTGTCGAGATGGGCGTGCAGAAAATCCGGCTCACGGGTGGCGAGCCGCTGGTACGGAAGGACGTTGGCGACATCATGACATCGCTGGGTCGATTGCCCGTCGAATTGACTTTGACCACCAATGCCGTCTTTGTGGACAAGTATATTGATACGTTTAAAGAGGCGGGCGTTCGGTCACTGAATATTAGTCTGGACACGTTGCAGGAAGAGCGCTTTCAGACCATCACCAAGCGCGATCATTTCAAGAAAACGCTCGACAATATTCACCTCCTATTGGCCGAGGGCTTCGTAGTAAAGCTCAATATGGTGGTGATGCGCGACCTGAACGTGGAGGAAGTCAACGACTTCGTGGCCCTGACCCGCGAGCAGCCTAATCTGCACGTACGGTTTATCGAGTTTATGCCCTTCAACGGCAACCAGTGGGATTTTTCGCGGATGGTACCTTACCAAACATTGCTGGATACCATCGGCGGACAATTTGAATTTGAAGCCCTGCCGGGCGAGGCGCACGACACAGCCCGCACGTTCCGCATCGCGAATGGGCAAGGTACCTTCGGCATCATCAGCACCATCACCAACCATTTCTGCGCGGGCTGCAACCGCATCCGCCTCACCGCCGATGGCAAGTTGAAAAACTGCCTTTTCGATACTGGTGAAGCCGATTTGCTCACCGCTTTGCGCAACGGCGAAGACGTGAAAAGCCTTATTCTTTCCCATTTCCAGGCCAAGCATTTCGCGCATGGCGGCCACAGCGATTTTGCCGACAAAGGCGCGAAGGCGGAGTATGAAACCAATCGGTCGATGATTGCGATTGGGGGTTGAATTGGTCCACAACTTCCCGAAAGACTGGTCGTCTGGCGCTTTACCCTCGGGAAGTTGAGCGGAGTGATTTGAGTTCATTTTCGTAAGACGCCCCAACGGGTACTTCCTTTTCTCCAATCCAAACGCCGTATCGGTTTATTTTCTGTATCTCCTTCACGGCAACTACAAAAGAACGGTGAATCCTGACGAAATCAGATTCTGGTAGCGATAATAACGCATCGCCCAAACTTTGCCGACAAAGCAGCTGCCGATCTGATAGTACGTAGTTCACATAATTGCCTTCAGCTTCTAGGTACAGGATTTCTTTCAATAAAACTTTTTCCTGTTCGTAGCCTGTTTTTACAAAAATAAAAACATCGTCCGATGCGGTGCTTCCCGGTATATTAGTTTGGCGAAACTGTTTTATTTCTAATGCTTTATTACAAGCCTGAACAAACCGCGCCAGCGAGTAGGGTTTGAGTAAATAATCGACCGCGTTGAGTTCAAAACCCTTCACCGCAAATTCTGAGTAGGCCGTAGAGAAGATGACCATCGGCACCTTTTGCAGACAATCCAGAAACTCGATCCCCGATATGTCAGGCATTTTTATGTCCAAAAAAAGCAGGTCGATCGGATGGTCCTGCAAATGCGGAATCGCCTCGAACGCATCGGTGAAAGTAGCGGTCAGTTCCAGGAAGGGTACCTTAGCGGCGTGCATCTGAATCACTTCCAGGGCGCGGGGTTCGTCGTCGATAGCAATGGCGGAAAGCGTCATGCGACAGAATCTATTTCTAAAATTAATGATACGAAATAATCCTGTTCCGTAGCCTGAATATCGAGAGTGTAGCGGTTAAGATAGAGCAAATCCAGCCGCTTGCGCACATTTTTTAGCCCAAGTCCCGAGGCGTTTTTTTCCGGGTCCTCACCCTTTTTTTGGTGCAGACTGTTGTGTACTTTGAAGTAAAGTTTCGTACTATCCAGCGTCATCGTTATGAAGATCCAGGAGGGCTCCCGCAAGCTGATGCCGTGTTTGAAGGCGTTTTCTAAAAAAGGGTTCAGCAACATCGGGGCCAGGTACCGCTCTGTCTCCGGCTCCTGAATATTGACTCGAATCTCGATCTTGTGGCCTTCATCCAGCCGCATACGCTGTAAGTCTAGAAAATTGTGCAGGTACTCGATTTCCTTTCGTAACGGTATGCGTTCTTGGTTGTTTTCGTGTAGCATGAAGCGCATCATATCGCCGAGTTTCTGGATACCATTTGCTGTTTTATTTCCATTTTCCTTTAATGCTATTGCGTACAAAGTGTTAAGTGCGTTGAACAAAAAATGCGGATTGACTTGCGAGCGGAGCGTATCGAGTTCGGTGGTTTTGCGAAGTACTTGGGTTTGGAGTTGGTGGGTTTCTGCGAAAGAGAGGCGCCTTATTATGACCGTTACCAGCCCCACGGAACTTGGCAATATGAATAAAACAAGAAAAATCTCGGGAGCGTCTGCTAAACGAAAACCACCCACCGCAACTAGCGCCCAAATAAAGGCTAAAGCTATACTAGTTGCAATGTATATGACTAACAACGAAGCGTAGTACGTCTCGGAATGGGGGTCGGGTACTCGTTTATCAAAATAAGGAATCAGGTACCGATAAAAGACGTAATGGAAAAACACCATAAGTGCAACGACTATCAGGCTAATGATTACTCTTCCGTCCCCCATTCCGATACTAGCGATACTACCGAAGAAAGTCCCCCAAATCAGAAGGAAAACGATTGCGATCAATAGCAAATATTGCAAGTCCCTGTGTCTTGACTGCCCTTTCTGTTCATACAGCTCACTGGTGCGGTAGTATACCTGAGCAACTGCTTCGTAGAGGAATAGGCACGTTACTATGGCCAAGAAACTCGTAGAAAAATTAAAAAGATCAGAGGCGTTCACTCGGAATCCGATCATTTGCCCTTCGTCATTGCGCCGGATGCCTATCGTTCGCCGAAAAAAACTGTATAGGGAAATGCTGCCGAGCGTAAGGCCAATAGCGAAAGCGATAAACCATTTAGTTTGAGAGTCGTACACCCTATCTTTGATGCGAGGAAAAGCGTAATAATGAAATACGTACCAAGCTGCCATAAATAGGGTAGCTCCAGCCACCATAGGGAAAATGACGTTCTGATTATAGTCAAATGAAGCTAGATCACGCAGAATGGTCACATTTCTCACGCCGTCAATGTGAGCACTACGGATGTCGAAGCTGAAGTTATTTGCCAACTCGAACAGGCGGCGTAGGACGTAGGCCGCAGCGGCGCCTAGGACGATGAAAAGTTCGTAGCGGCGGATAGTGTCGATAGGGCGCATGGCGGTTTTGATTTTGATTTGTACCAAAACTACGCTTTGCTAAAACGCGCCGGGGAAAAATGACGTGAATGGAGGGATATTTGGGATGAAGGCGCGACTTCCTAAAAGATTAGCCGCAATAGAGTTTTCGTCCAGAGATGGCTTTTTAAAAATAAACTTAAATTTTCATCGGATTGACAATCCTCAATCCCTCGATTCCAATAAAATCCTTTTCGATATTCGTCACTAACGTGTACCCGTACGCCAATGCGGTGTCGACAATAATAGCGTCGGGGGTTTTGACCTTTTTGTGCCTCCTCAACGATACAGATTTCTCTACCACTTCCTTATTTATTTCCAGAGTGATGCTATCGCTCATGAAACTCTGAACTTTGTTTTCAATTGAATCTTCTGTCTTCCAGCACAATAGCTCGATCTCGGTGATGATCGAAATTATAGGAATTGCGTCGAAAACGCTGTCCATGAACAGGAATCCTTTACTCGAAAAAGCGCCGGAGAAATAATCGGAAACTGAATTTGTATCGATCAAATATTGCTCCATTCTCCCCGCATTTGATCGATATGCTGCTTCAATTCTTTACCCTGCTCCTGACTGATAATACCGCGGTACTTATCAGAAAGATTGGTTTTGGGAATAGGAACGTTATCTCGTATCACTTTTATCAAATGCAATTCTTCAAGTTCTCGCAAGAGTCCTGCTGCTCTTTGATCGATCAATTCTATGAGCATTGTATTTTCCATGGCGGGGTTTTGAGTTTAATTTCTCTTTTTCTCAAAAATAGATGATTAGGCGTAGGATAGCTAATCCGAAAAACGGGCGAGACGCCCGTACCACATTACACTTTCGTTTTCAGATACGCTACTACGACATCCAGTCCACGGTCGAAATCTGCGTGGTTGTTGATGATGACGTCGGCCTCGGAGCGGAGGGGTTTGATGTACTTGTCGTAGGTGGGCGCGACGTGGTGTTCCCAGCGGTACAGGACGTCTTCGAGGTCGTAGCCGCGCTCGCTGTTGTCGCGGATGATGCGCCGCTTGATTTTGACGTGCTCCTTGGCGTCGACGAATATTTTTAGGTCGATGAGCTTGGCTATTTCGGGGAAATAGAAAACAAACAGACCCTCTACGATGTAGATGGGCTTGGGTGTGAACGTCAGTATGTTAGGCTCGACCGACGCGTTATTGAACGTATATTCTTTTTGCTTCACTACTTTTCCGGCCCGTAGCTCGGCGATGTGCCGGGCGAAAAGTTGGTGGTCGATCGTCTCGGGTAAGTCGAAATTTTCCACCCCGTTTTCGTCCTTGGGAATCTCGTGAATCGGGCGGTAGTAATTATCCTGCGAGATATGGCAAATCTCGTCCGCGCCGAAACGAGCCAGCAACTCCTTCATGAAAAACGTTTTGCCCGAAGCGCTGCCGCCCGTAATGCCGACGATAAAGGGAGGGTTCATAAATCAAAAAAAGTGTAGAGACGCGATTTATCGCGTCTGGCCGACCGCGTCTAACGCGCTAAAGCAATCTATTTGTTGCGCCTGATAGCGATGCCCAATACGCGAAAGCAGTCATTCAACCACAGCCAATTTCCCGACCAGACTTTCGGAACCATCTGACGCGATCAAAACTACTAAATAAATCCCCGCGCGCACCCGGCGACCGGTATAATCCAGCAGATTCCAGGTGGCAGTACCGCCCTCGGAACGGGTTTCGTACACGAGCCTTCCGGCTAAATCCGTGATTTTCACCACCGTTTGGTCTACAAGTCCTTTGAGTCCGACAACCCCCGCATAACCGGGACGAACGGGGTTGGGGAAAATCGTAACATCCTGCAAACTAGCGCCAGCAGCCGTGGCATCGCTGCGGTACGACACCATACCATTGGCCGTGTCGACAAACAGCCGCCCGGCTGCGGCGTCGAATCTCAGCGCCAGGACTTGGTCCGAAGGCAGCGGACTGTTCTTGGTATCGAACTGCCGGATTAGCCGGGTACCATCGGCGCTGAACAGGTATAACCCATTGCGCGTCCCGACCCATTTGCGGTTGCCGGGCTCGGTCACGATGGCTGTGCTGAACGCGTCGCGAAGCAAGCGCCTTTGCTCAAACAGCGGGAAGACTGCGTTGACCGCGCCACCCGACAGCACGCCTTCCGGCGCGAAGTACCCCACGCCGCCCTCGGCCGCAAACCAAATGCGCCCGTCGCGGTCGAGCGAGAGGCTATTGATCCGCGAAGAAGGTAGCCCGCCGTTATTGGGCGAGGCGGACAGGTACCGCTGCTGTTGGGAACCGGAATCTTTCACCAAGATACCACCGCCCAAACTTCTCGGTAGTCGAATCCATTGCAGCCCGTCGCGGTCCACGACTACGGAATCGGCGCGATCGGTGATCGTGGTGTCGCCCGCTGCGGGCATGAACGATTGGTACTCGCCCCGAAAGTTACTAACCAGCCCGTTTTTGGCGTCGGCTACCCACAGATTATTCGCGGCGTCGAGCGTGGCGTCTTGGGGCGCGGCCAACAGCGGATCACGGAAGGCCGTGGCCTGGTCCTGCGCGCTGAGCGTAACCACGCGGCCGTCGAGCGTAGCGATCAATCTATTATTTATAACCTCAAATCGATAGTAGGTACTTCCCGAAGGATACACGATTTGCCAGGTACCGTTGGTGCGTCGAAATATCCCTTTCCCGGGAAAGCCAGCGTAAAGGTTTCCGGCAAAAAATGCTACGGTTCTGGTTTCGAAAGGGGTAGGTACGGCCTGCCAGTTGCCATAAAACTGGCGATTGGTATTGTCGTCCGCTGCGCTTTTCAGGATGCCTTGGGAGGTGCTGGCGTAAATACTATCCGCCGAAAATACCAGGCCATAAACCGCCGCTTCGGTACCACCAGGGCCGATGTTGCGGTAGGTCTCGCGTACTTCACGCCGTGCAGGACCGAGTACTACCACGCCGAATGAGGTACTTAGATAGAACAGGCCGTTGCGGAACACAAGTTGGGTACTTCGGCGGTTTGGGGGTAGGTTGGGTGCATCGCGGAGGAGGGGCCACTCGTCGATTTGTTTTGGAATTCCGTTTTCGTCAAGCGTCAGCAGATCGAGATTACCATTGCGGTAGCTGAGCATTAGCAAGCGACCTGCGGGGTCGTAGGCCAGACTACTGACGCCGGTGTCGTGCAGGCCGTTTATTTTGGAATAAACGGTGGTGCTGTCGTCGATGGGGCGATAGCTGAAAAGTCCATTGTAAGTGGCACAATAGAAGCGATCCTGTACCTGCACCACCCGCCGGGCCGACTGGTAGCTGAAATGCGTTTGCCAACCGCCGAGGGGTACTTCCTGCGCCAAAGCTTGGAATTGGACCAAAACCAATAGAGACAGCAGGTACTTCATGCGCCGTAAGCGGTTAGCACCAGGCTGCGGCCCGAGGCCCGGTCGCGGTGCTCACATAAGTAAATCCCCTGCCAGGTACCCAGATTCAGGCGGCCCGCCGTAACGGGAATCGTGACCGAGCTGCCCAGAATGGCGGCTTTCAGGTGCGCGGGCATGTCGTCGCTACCCTCGTAGTTGTGTACGTAGTAGGGTGCATTCTCGGGTACCATGCGGTTGAAGTGACTCTCGAAATCCAGCCGCACCGTGGGGTCGGCGTCTTCGTTGATGGCCAGGCTGGCGGAGGTATGCCGGATGAATACGTGCAGCAGTCCGGTCTCGATTCGGGCCAAATCGGGCAGTTCGCGTTCCACGCGCTCGGTGATTAGATGAAAACCTCTGGAAAAAGCCGGTAGCCGGAATTCGCGCTGGATGAACTGCATAGGTACCGGTTTATTTGTTAGGCCATTTCGCTCTGAATTCTGCTAAGTTCAGAAGGGCTGATACGAAGAAAGGAGGCCAGCGTTTTGGACGGAATGCTACCGGCCAGACCAGGATACTCTTCGTTGAAAATGCGCAGTTTTGTCCTAACGTCTTGTGCAGCAATCGAGCGGCCAAGGGTACGTTGCTGTACCACTTCTTCGTGTAGTTTCTGCACCAAGCGCGTCCAGACCGGTATCTGATCGTAGATCTTGATGAGATCCTCGTACCGCAGCACCAGCAAGCGGCAGTCGGTTACAGCCTGGATGTTCTCGTTCGCCGGTGCCTGGTAGCGGAAGCTGTCGGGCAGCACGGCGATATTGCCCTTGGGCACAAAATAGCGCGTCACCTCACCGTCCTGGTCGAAGTGCAGCACGCGCAGCGTACCTTCCAGCACAAACCCGATGGAGCGGCAGACGTTTCCCTCGCGCAGAAAATAGTCATTGGCGTTCAGACCGGTTTCTCGCAAGGCGGTTTCCAGCGTAGTAAACTGGTCCTCTGTCAAATCGACGTAACGGTCCAGGAAATTTCTGAGATTGATCATGGCGTGGTGGTCTGGGGGTAACAGCCCTCTTCGTGAAATTAAGGTTTGCTGTCCACCGTAACGACCGCAAAGCCCCGGCTGGTTCCGGTGCCGCAAGCATTTTTTAGAGAACTAATTGTAAACTCAGTCGTGGCAGTCGGTGACACCGTGATGAGGTAGGGATTCAGGAAAGTACCGCTTACGGCGCTGCCATCCGACAGCACAAACGACCAGGGCGGTAATCCATTCTTGAATTTGAGTCGGATGCGTGTCGAGCCACCGCCGGGAATGATACTCCGGCCCGACACTTCGCCCACAGCCATGTCTTTGGCCACGATGTTGACTTCCTGCGTAGCGCTGGCCACGCCCGGCGCAGTGGCCACGATGCGAATGCGCTGGGTCGTAATCGTATCGCGCTGAAAGGGCGGGGTGATCTTGACTTTCAACGGACTTTCCTTGCCCGTCGTGGGCATATCCACGAAACGCCCCAGGCTGTCGGCGATCTGCACGACAAATTTATTGGCCGCGTAGAAACGCCCGGTCGTCGTGAAAGGCAGGTCGATTTCGCCCCCCGCGCAGATCGTCGTCTGCGAGGGCTTGCCGATGGCGATGGTGGAAGGCGGTACATCCACCGCCACGTGGGTGCGGCCCGAAGCGCTACCCACGCCACACAAGCCCCCCGCCGAGGTAATAGTGTAGTCGGTGGTATTGTAGGGGCTTATTTTTACATTGTAGGGTGTGGTCAGGATATTGTTCTCGTAGGTGCCATCGGATAGCAGCACAAACCACGGACCGCCCCCCTGGAAGTTCACTTTCAGCTCGGCGTTGCCGCCCTCTTTCAATTTGATCGAATCGCTCAGTAGCACGGCCTGCGTGGGGGAAGCGATGGTAATGCGGGCGCTGTCGCTGATCAGCTGCGGCACCGACGACACCACCCGCAGCAGGTACTCACCCGTGGGGGTACCCTGCGGCAACCTGCCCAACAGCGGACCGATGGTGTCGGCGGCCGAAACCGTCCGAAAAACGCCGTCCTTATCAGTCACCTGCACCAGAAAATTATTGCCCGCTTTGAAGGCTCCCGTAGCGCTGATGGGTACCTGAAATGGCGTGTTCGTACACACCCGGTAGCCTTTCTGCGGATCTTTGAGCGCCAGGCGCGGCTCGGGGTTGGCGTCTACGTTGACGATGATGTTGCCCTCGACTTGTCCGCTGCCACAGGCATTGGCTACGCCCAGCAACGTGTAGGTTTGGATTCGGTTGGGCTTGATCGAAAAATAGTAGGGATTGGAGTAGGTTTGCAAGTACCTGAGTACTATCCGAAAGTTGAAAAGACCAGGGGCCCGCGCCACTCAGACTGACCCGCAGCTCCGCCTCCTGGCCGGGCATGATGCGCGACGAGGTGGAGCCATCGGCGGTTTCGAGTCGGGCGCCGGGCGTCGACAGCAACCGGATAGGTACCTCGTTGCTCGTAATAGCCGGGCTCGTCGCCACCACCCGCAAGCGGTAGCGGTGCCCGCCGCGCTTGTCGGCCGGAATCGTGACCTGAACGGGACTTTTGGTAGCGTTTTCCGATACGGCGATAAAGTTGCCGTTGGCATCCACGAGCTGTACCACAAAGGTATTGTCGGCGTTGAAAGGCCCCTGCGCCACGAAGGGTACCATGATGCGGCTACCCGGACAAACCGTTAGGTACGAAATGTCCCCCATTCTGACTGCCAGCACGCTAGATGTGTCCACATCGGGTCGCCCAAAACGCCCGGTACTGGAATCGGGCGCAATGACGGGCAGATTGGTCTGGATCATGGGCGTCACCACGTTGCGCCCGCCCGATGGGTCGGTCGAAAGCGTGGTGTCGGGCTGCGGCGTACTGGGAATCACCTGCGCATGAGCAGCCGGAGCCAGCCAAACGGCCAAACCAAGAAAAAACAGCAGCGTAGAAAATCTCGACATTATCGCGAACTTGAAAAACATGATTCTTGAAACGAAAAAACAAGGCGTTCCGTAAGTATAGCCTTGTTTTTAAATTTTTTAGACAAAAAGCGTTGAGGTTTCCAAAGTAAAAAGCCTAATTTTTTTCAACTTTCAACTTTCAACTTTCAACTTTCAACTTTCAACTTTCAACTAATTAAGCGCCACCAGCCGGCTTCCGCGCAACACCGGTACCACATCGTACAAATCTTTTTGCAACGAGTAGGTGATGTCCTTCTGAATCCCCAGCCGCTGCAACCGCCGCACGTGCGACGAGTTGGCTACAAAACTCGGCAGGTTGTCTTTACCCTGATTGTAAAGCCGTTGGGCCATAAGCGCGGCATCTTCCATCAGCATGAAACTGTCTTTCAATTCCTCGGCCAACGCCCCGGCGAAAAGCGTGTCTTCCAGATTGGGTCGGCCCTTCCAGCCCGCACAAAGTACCAGGATGTCGTACTGCTCG
Organism: uncultured Cytophagales bacterium; assembly: GCA_963803495.1. GTDB lineage: Bacteria > Bacteroidota > Bacteroidia > Cytophagales > Spirosomataceae > Persicitalea. The sequence continues at coordinate 1,505,295 of CAWDMP010000002.1, read as the reverse complement.
GCGCGAAGCTGATTGGCCAGGGCGCCCAAATTCAGGAACGCGCCCACCAGTACCTTCACGGCGGCAGCCTTGGCTTTCGTGATCGACAGGGTACCATTCGTGGTAGTCATCGCAATGTTTGACCCAATCAACCGCTCCGACATGTAGCTGAATGGCGAATTGTCCAGCTCAAATCCCTCGATTCGCTTGGCGTCGCGCTCGGCGGCCGCCAGGTACCCCTTATTTTGCAGCGCCTTGCACTCTTCCACGGTCGCGACGGGCGTGATACTCTCGACCCCGTAGGCCAGGCCCGTCACCATGCAGGAAGTCGCCCGGAAAATATCCGCCACGACCACCACCGCGTTATCGAGCTTATGCAAATGCAGCAAATCCGGCGTAAGGCAAACGTCAAGTTGTTTCAAAATTCAATTTTGAATGAGTGAATGAGTGAATGATAGAATGAGTGAATACTTGCTTGCAGCGACAAGATGACGATTCACTTTGTGCCTCTGTCTCCTTGTGCCTTCTTTCAAACAAATGGCAACTTCACCACCTTCGCGGCCAGCAGTTTTTCGCGGACTTTGACGAAGAGTTCGGTGCCGGGCTTGGCGAATTCGGTGGGGACGTAGCCCAGGCCGATGCCTTTTTGGAGGGTGGGTGAAATGGTACCTGAAGTAACCTCGCCGATTTTCTCGCCACTGGCGTTGCAAAGCTCGTAGTGGCCGCGCGGAATGCCGCGCTCCAGGAGTTCGAAACCGATCAGTTTTTTGTCAAGGCCATCGGCTTTTTGGGCTTGCAGCGCTTCGGAATTGATGAAAGGTTTGCTGAATTTGGTGACCCAGCCCAGGCCTGCTTCCAGGGGCGAGGTGGTGTCGTCGATGTCGTTGCCGTAGAGGCAGTAGCCTTTTTCGAGCCGCAGGGTATCGCGCGCGCCCAGGCCTACCGGCTTGATGCCGAACTCGGCCCCGGCGGCAAAAATGGCGTTCCACATCGCCTCGGCGTCCTGGGCATCTACGTAAATCTCGAAGCCACCCGCGCCGGTGTAGCCCGTTGCCGAGATGATGACGTTGTCGATACCTGCCATCGTGCCGGTTTTGAAGGTGTAGTACTCCATCGCCGACAGGTCCTCATCCGTAAGTTTTTGCAGCGTGGCGACTGCCTTCGGGCCTTGCACGGCCAGCAGACAAAGGCGGTCGGACAGGTTTTCCATTTCGGCGCCTTCGGTGTTATGGCGGCTGATCCAGTTCCAGTCTTTTTCGATGTTGGAGGCATTGACTACCAGCAGATAATCATCGACCGCGCGACGGTATACCAATAGGTCGTCTACCACGCCGCCCGTGGCGTTGGGCAGGTAGCTGTACTGTACCTTGCCGTCGTAAAGTACGCTGGCGTCGTTAGCCGACACGCGCTGAATCAGGTCGAGCGCGTGGGGGCCTTTCACCGAAAACTCGCCCATATGCGAGACGTCGAAAACGCCCACGGCGTTGCGCACCGTGTGGTGCTCGTCGAGGTCGGAGGAGTAGCGCACCGGCATCTCGAACCCGGCGAAAGGGACTATTTTGGCACCCAGCCCAACGTGGACCTCGTGCAACGGTACTTTATTCATGAATAAAAAGGGCATTGAAGTGATAGAGGGGAGCAAAAGTAGTGAAAAAAGAGAGGAAGGGGAGAGGGTGGAAAGGTAGAAGGGCGGAAAGGCGTGGCCCATACTTTCGCAAGTTCATTGTCTGAATGATGCGCATAATGGGCCGGATTCTTCACAATGTCTTTGTAAAATCTAATTAGATTTTACTATTTTTATGTTTTAACAGAGTAGTAGTTAGAAAACTCCGGGAAATGAAAGCACCTGTACTCAACGTAAAAGAACTGGTAACGGCCACAAGGGCGGGCGATCTCGATGCCTACACCGCTTTGTACGACACCTACCACGGCTTTCTCTTTCACTTCTCGCTAAAATTCCTCAAATCCCGAGGGCTGGCAGAAGAGGTGGTGCACGATGTTTTTTTGAAAATTTGGGAAGAACGCAATCGTCTCGACCCCGATCGCAATATCAAAGCCTACCTGGCTACGATTTGTAAGAATCACATTCTCAACCTGCTCAAACGGGCCAATCGCGAGGCCGCAGTCATGGACGAGATCCGGCAGTCGCTGAGCCACAGTTGCAACGATGTCGAAGAGGCCATCTTCGCTTCGGAATTACAGGAAACCGTGAATCAGGTCGTGGGCCAACTGCCCACGCAGCGGCAGAAGATATTTCGCATGTACCGCTTCCAGGACATGAACCTCGACGAAATAGCCAAGCAACTGCACATCTCGAAAGGTACCGTCAAAGACCACATGGCCAAGGCCAACCGATTCGTGCGCCACAGCCTTCAAGCCCGCACTGAAACCTTCTTAGAGATTTCACTGCTGGTAGTTCTCTCTCTAATGTAAAGCAAGGTACTTTTTCTGTCTTTTAGCTCGCGCGGAGCATCGTTCAGAAACGTCTTTATCAAAAAAAATCCTTTGTCGGGCATACCCGTTTCGGGTTTGGGTTGTATTCATAGTACAACCCCCTCCTCATGACGGACACGCTACGAATTAAAAAGCTGCTGGCCAGGTACCTGGCCGACCACTGCCAATCCGAAGAACTACCCGAACTTTTCGCGGCGCTCGAGACACCGGAAGGACAACTGATCCTAAAAGATTTCCTGGATCAGGAAGCCCAAAGTACCTCAGCCGCCGGAAAACCACTGGACGCCGCCACCTCCGACCGGATCTTTGAGCGCCTGACGGCGAGCATTCAAACTCCCGAACCTGCAACTCCCCGTCCCCTTTTCCCTAAAAAAATAATCTGGCAACTGGCCGCTGCTTTCATCGGAATTCTGATGATTGCAGGGCTAGGGTACTTTCGTTTTGAAGCAAGTACCCTTGTCACCGTCGCCACCGAAGCCGGACAGAAGCGAACGGTGATTCTGCCGGATGGCAGCCGCGCGATTCTGAACGGCAACTCTACCTTAGTATATGACGATGCCTGGAATGGCGAAGCCGCCCGCCGGGTCACGCTGGAAGGCGAGGCTTACTTCGACATCAGCCACGACGCCGACCATCCTTTCTACGTAAAAACTTCCCGCCTGGAAGTGAAGGTACTTGGGACGGCCTTCAACGTCAAGTCCGACAAAGCCAACGCAATATTTGAAACGACCCTGATCCGGGGCCAGGTAACGGTGCGCGATTTGGACGCGCCGGAGCTAGCCGAAACGGTACTGAGGCCCGATGAGAAGGCAGTTTTTGGGAAAGTGCCCGTCGTCTCCGCCATTCAGCCAACGAAGGTGGAACCCGACCGCAGCGCTTACTGGACCAAGGGACGGCTGGTATTTGAAGACACGCCGATCGGCATCATCGCCAGTGAGTTGGAGAAATGGTACGGGGTGGAAATCACCCTATCGGAAGCGTCGAAGGAATGCCGGTTTTATCTCAACGTAGAAAAAGAAACGCTACCCGAAGTACTTGCACTTTTTGAAGCCGTCTCCGGCGCAAAGTCGGAAATTAACGGAAAATCCATCACCCTAAACGGAAGCCTATGTAATAAAAATCAACTTTAAAAAATGGACGCTGCCCCATCTCGCCAAAGATAAAACGGCAGCGTCCCGGTCTAATTCAACGCTTTGTTGTTTCACTAAACCTTTTACAAAAGTATGGAAATTACTTTATCCAATGCCTGTCGCCCCTTCGTTTGGGCCGGGGCCAAAACCACTACGACCGCTATGTTTGCTCTCGCGCTGCTCTTCCTGAACCTGCTGCCGATGCAGGGAGTTGCTTCCGCCAACGATGTCAAGATTTCGCTCGACCTGCGCGAAACCAGCCTCAAGCAAGTGCTCACGGAGATCGAGCGCCAGAGCCGAATGAGTTTTTTTTACAGTTCAAGCCAGATCGACACCCGCCGTAAGGTCAGCATAGAGGAAAGCGGCAATTTGGAAGACGTATTGCGGGAGCTCTTCTCCAACTCGGACATCTTGTGGCAGATTAAGGGCAAGCATATTCTGCTGAAAAAGAAAGGGAAGCCGCTGACCTCGACGGCAGGTCGGCCGCTCACGGGTAGGGACGATTTGGCGAAATTAAATACCCTGCTGATTCCGGCACCCGCACCGCTGCTGCTTGTTAGGGGCGTCGTCAGAGAGGAGTCCGGTGAACCCCTGCCGGGCGTGAGCGTGGTGTTGAAAAATTCTTCTGCGGGTACGATCACGGATCAGGACGGTAATTTTTCGATCGAAGTACCTTCCCCCAATTCAGTACTGGTGTTTTCTTTCGTAGGCTATTTGTCTCAGGAAGTGGCAGTGGGGAATGGCAGTAGTTTGGAAATCACCCTGCAAACGGATAACCGGGCGCTCGACGAAGTGGTGGTGGTAGGCTACGGCACCGCCATCAAGCGGGATGTGATCGGGTCGGTGGCTACGGTGACGGGCCAGGAAATCAGGCAGGTGCCATCGGCTTCCTTCACGGCCGGAATGCAGGGCCGCGCCGCTGGGGTCAACATCCGCGAAACCTCCGGTACGCCGGGCGCACCCATCAGCGTGCAGGTACGCGGGGTCAATTCCATTTTCACGGGCGTGGACCCGCTGTGGATCATCGACGGGATGCCGATTTATTCCGGCGACGGGCTGGGTCGCACGTCGGGAACGGTATCCCAAAATCCCATGTCTACCATCAACCCCAACGACATTCAGTCGATCGAGGTGCTAAAAGACGCTGCCGCGACGGCCATTTATGGCTCGCGCGGCTCGAACGGCGTCATCATTGTCACGACTAAGGGCGGCAAAAAGGGCAAAGGCAAAGGAAACGTCAACTTCGATTATTCTACGGGCGTCTCTAACCTCACCCGCTCCCCCGAATCGATTGGCTTCGCCAATACCGCCCAATGGTTCGAGATTATGGACATCGCCAAGCAGAACGGCGGTCGCGGAGTATTCGAGCCGGGCGATATCCTGAACGCGAATTTCCCCACGCCCATCAGCCGGGAAGAGGCGCTGAAAGTGAACACCAATTGGTTCGACCACGTGTTGCGGCAGGGCAATTTCCACGACGCCAATTTCTCCTTCGACCAGGGTCTGGAAAAAGGGGCGATCTTCGCCTCGTTCAACTACCGAACAGACCAGGCGCTCAACGTCGGTAACGATTTCAAGCGCCTGACGGGCCGCGTAAATGTAGATTTGGAACCGGTGAAGAATCTGAAAACCGGGGTGAGACTCAATGTGATGTACACCAACAACTACCGGAGCAAGACCGAGGGTGGCAATCCGGGTAATTCGGGCGGTACCATTGGCGGCTTTGGATCGGCGATCCGCACGGCTCTGCCCTGGTACCTGGTGCTGGACCCCAATGATCCTTCGGGCTACTGGAATCCGGGCGCGGGCAACCTCGCCCTCGCTTCGCGCCGGGATCTGAATCTCGACAACAAGAAGACCTACCGGGCGCTGGCCAATCTGTACGTCGAGTACTCTCTGCCCTGGGTCACCGGGCTTTCGATTCGGGGCGAGGCGGCCACGGACCTGATCCAGGACAACAGCACCAACTGGATTTCGGGTACGATCATCAATGCGGGCCGCACCTACGTTTACGAAGGTGCCATCACCCGGCCGTCTTACAACTACAACGCCTACCTGAAATACAACAATACCTTCCGCGAGATTCACAGCGTTACAGCCGTGGCTGGCACCGAGTCCCAGGTTACGAACCAGTATACCCGTGAGATCGACGGGCGCGATCCCGTCGGCTACAACCAGGAGCTGGGTAGTACGTCGCCGGGCTTCAAGGACAACAGCCGGGGGTATCTGGGTTCGGAGCGGTACCTGCGCTCATTCTTCGGGCGGGCCAACTACAAGCTCTTGGACAAGTACCTGATTGGCGTTAGTCTGCGCCGCGACGGTTCCTCAGCTTTCTCCGAAAACGTGCGCTGGGGTAATTTCGCGGCCCTGTCGGCGGGGTGGATCATTTCCGACGAGAAGTTCTTCACGAATCTGACCAGCCGATTTAACCTGCTCAAGCTGCGGGGAAGCTTCGGCCAGACCGGTAACCAGAACATTCCTGGTAACCAGAACATCAACATCATCCTCAACAACGCCAACAACCGCTACGGTACGCCCGAGATTCTGGGCGCGGGCACGACGCTGTCCATCGGCAACCAAAACATCACTTGGGAGAAAACCAACAGCTACGACCTGGCCCTGGATTTCGGTTTGTTCGAGAATCGCATCTCGGGAACCATCGCCCGCTACAAGCAGAACGTTTCCGACATGCTGCTACAAATAGCCACGCCGCCCTCGGCGTCCATCGGCAGCGTGTACGGCAACGTGGGCGACATGACCAACTGGGGGTGGGAGTTCAACGTAAGCTCGACCAACGTCAACCGCAAGGGCTTCAAGTGGACGACGAGCTTCAATTTCTCGACCAACCACAACAAAATCCTGCGCCTTACCCCTGAAATGGAACGGCAAAAGGGGAACACCCTTTTCGTGGGCGGACGGCTGGGCTTATTCAAGATGCCCGAGTACGCCGGCATCGATCCCGAGCGCGGCGTTCACATGATCTACGAAATCGACCGGGCGGTGTACGACGAAACCGGCGAATTCGTGCGGACGGGTCGCAAGATTCCTTTTACGGACACCAACTCCGGCCTCCACGCGGTAGTCTTGAAGGACAAATCCAGCATTCCCACCTTCTTTGGTGGATTTAACAACAACTTCACTTACAGGGGTTTTGACCTGGGCGTATTCTTCACCTTTTCGGGGGGCAACTACCTGGCCAATAACCTGGAAAGAGACTGGACGTCGCCCCAGAACGGTTACTGGATGAAGAAAAGCGACGTAGTCGCCGGATCGTGGACGACGCCCGGCCAGACCGATGCCCGTTACCCGCTGCTGTTCATGGAAGGCTTTGCGCCTCGCCACCACTGCCTGGGATCTGAACGCTATCGACCCCAATACAGGGCCTGAAGGGATGGTGGAAAAACCCCGATATCAATAATCTGGAACAGCCTAATGCCCGCGAAACCTACGATAAGAACGGCGGACGCCTGATGACGAAGTACCTCCAAAAGGGCGATTATCTGCGGCTCAAGACTTTAACGCTGGGCTACAACCTGCCCCGGAAGGTCAGCAGCGCCCTTCACATGGAAAACTTGCGAGTGTTTGGCTCGGCTACGAATCTGCTGACATTCACTAAATACACGGGCTTCGACCCCGAAACGGCCCTCAGCCCCTCAGCCCTGCCTTCCGTGCGGGTATTCAGCGGAGGCGTGTCGGTCACTTTTTGATTAAAAATCTTGACAAAAACATTTCAATCATGAAAACATTGATAAAAAGCTTTTTAAGCAAAGCACCCGTCCAGGTAGCTTTGGTGCTGCTGCTGACCGTTTCTTCCTGCAACGAAAAAGAATTTTTTGAATTGGAAGCCCCGCCAGTCACGGCCTGGAAGACCGTTTCCGACATGGAATTTGGCATCGGCAACGCCTACCGCCTGACCGTGATGGGCAACGAAAACGCGATGTGGAACTTTGCGCCCTTCATCCATTTCGGCATGAGCGACATCGTGCGGGAGATCAGCGTCAACGGCGGCTGGAACTCCAACATAACCTACTCGCGCGACACCGATCAGCGGATCAACCAGACCGACAAGTACTCGATCTGCTACTCCGTTATCTTGTACTGCAACAACATGATCGACTTCGTGAACAGCGATCCGTTTCCCAACGCTTCGGCCTCGGACAAGGTCAAGAATATCGACCGCATCAAGGGCGAGGCGCTTTTCCTGCGGGCGCTGGCCTATTACCATTTATTGATTTGGTACACACCGGCTTACGACATGCAGGGGGCGAATGACTCGAAGTTGCTGACTTTGCGCTTGAAAACACCAACCGACCTGGACATCGCTCTTGACAACAAGCCGACGTCCACCAGTCAAATCTACGACCAGGTAGTGAAGGATTTTACCGAAGCCAAGAACCTGCTGCCGCTGAAATATGAAGCAGGTATGCACCAGGCGTACCAGTTTGGCCGGGCCAGCAAGCACGCCGCCGGGGCCTACCTGGCGCGCACCCTGATGCTTATGGGAAAATACGACGCCGCCCTGACCGAACTCGACGCCGTCCTGAACGACGCCGCCCTACCTCATCCCCTCACAAGTGATCCCTTAGCCAACTGGCAGAACAACAGCGCCACGGTTCCCTGGAAAAACAGCGAGGTGATTTGGTACGGCTTCTTTGCCGATCCGAACCTGAGCATCCGCCACAACCTGCAGTTCCACTATTTCGACAACATCACCTTCCCGAATGTGGATGACTGGCGGGACTGGTGGATATGGGCCCTGAACACCACCACCACCAAGCGCGTCGGGATGCAGGCTGAGGACAATTCGGTTCCCGAAGCCTGGAAGAATGACAAGCGGTCGGAGCTGTACCACCGCTTCGAGGGCTACAACGCCGCCCTGCCCTCCACTACCAAGCGCAACATGACCTGGATCGTTAACCGGGGCGTCGAGGGCCGGGTGGGCAAGAATGACCCCGTTTACCTTAGCAAAAAATACTATCAGGCCCCGGTCTTCGGACAGGCGAAAAACGAGCCACCCCAGAATCTGCCTATCATTAGGTCGGCCGAGCTGTATTTATGGAGGGCGGCTCTGAAGCAGGTTATGGGAAAAGGCGACCCGGCTCCCGACCTCAATACGGTGCGGGAACGCGCTTGGGATGTGGACAAGAAAGGCCCCTTCGTGCCGTTGTCCAGCGCGGAAGCCACTTGGGAGCAAATCGACCGGGAGTGGATTCGGGAAATGGCCTTCGAGGGCGACCGCATCATCTGGCTGCAGATGTTCCGAAAGCCGATTGGCCCCGGCGACCGCAATGTTCCGGTCCTGAACGCGCCTTATCCCAAACTTTACTGGCCGATTCCGTTGAGTGAGACGGATTTTAACTGATAATTGGCGACACCTCGACGGCAAACCCTGATTTTAGGTAGAAAACTGAGCTTTCGTCATTTTTATGCCCAGATACCGTTGGCATACCGCCTGCGGTATTTGGGTTTTTTGTTTTCTTTTTTTTAAGACCCCAATTACTAAACTTATGAGATACCGAAAGTTGCTTATCACATGGGTGCTGCTGGCCTTTTTCAGCCAGGCCTTTTCGCAAGCCTACCAGAACGCCCACATCCGCTACGAACCCGTCCGCCTCACCGCCGCCGAGAAGCAAATCCTGGCCGAATCGCTGGAAAGTACCCACAAGAAGTACGACCCGGGCGAGCAGATGGTCACCAGTACGCTCAAAAACTACTACCAGTACCACACCGACGCCACCGACGGCGTACTGCACCAAACGCGCGGCTCGCTGAGCTACGCTGTCGGACTGCTCGACCTGGGCGACTCGCAGTACGAGCAGCGCGCCTTCGACATCATCCGCAAAACCATTTCGTTGCAGGATACCATTCGGGCCAACAAGACGCACGGCATTTGGCCCTACTACCTCGAAGAACCGCTAGCGACTAAGAAATCGCCCGCCGACTGGAACTGGGCCGATTTCCTGGGCGTGCGTTGCTGGACGTGTACATGGGCCACCAGCAAAAACTACCAGGCGACCTGGAAGAGATGATAAAGAACTCCCTGGTCCGCGCCGCCGAATCGATTCAAAAGCGCAATGTTGGGCCGGGCTATACCAACATTGCGATCATGGGGACGTACATGACCTACCTAACCTCGCACCTTTTCGACTTGCCCGAAATGCAGGAATACGCCGAAAGGCGCCTGCAAAATTTTTACGACTACACGCTGGAAAACGGCTACACCGAGTACAACAGTCCGACTTACACCCGCGTGGCCCTCGACGAACTGGTGCGCATGAAGGACCACATCGTGGAGCCGGAAGCCAAAAAGAAAATCGACCACCTCTACGATCAGGCCTGGGATATGGTGGCCCGGCACTACCACAAACCCTCGGGTCAGTGGGCGGGGCCGCACAGCCGCTCCTACAGCTCGCTGGTTCGACCCGAGTACTACGCTATTCTGGACGAGGCTTCCGACGGAAAGATCAAACTACCCTACAAAGAGAAGCGTGGAGAAGTAAAGATAAAGCACAAAATCCCCCAGAACTTGCTGCCCTATTTCCTTGACCCAAGGTACCCTCGCACCGAGCGCGATGTGCTGAAAGTGGAAGAACCCCAAATCATCGGCACCAGCTACCTAACGGACCAATACGCACTGTCCACCGCCAACCGCTCCACGATGTGGAACCAGCGGCGGCCTTTCCTGGCCTACTGGGGTACGCCCGAGCAGCCGCACTACCTCCAGGTGCGCATGATGCACGACGATTACGATTTTAGCGTGGCCGATTTTTTTAGCGATCAGAAAGAAAACAAAGTACTGGCCGCCATCACATTCGCGACCAACGGCGGCGACAAACATATCAGCATCGACCGCATCAGCGAAGGAAAATTTAAAGCCAAAGACCTGCGGCTGCGCTTCGAGTTTGGCAAAGTACCCGAGCGTGAACTGACATTACCCGAAGCCAGCGATGCGCCTTTCACCATCGAAACGGGCGGCCTGCAATTTAGCATCCTGATGTACCTGGCCGAGTTTGGCGGGATGAAAGGCCGCTGGGAAAAAGGCAGTGACGCCGACGCGTCCTGGGTGGACTACGTACTTTACTCAGGAAATGAAAAAGACTTCGACCTGAGCAGCATGAACGAAGCCGCGCTGGGCTTCGCCTTTTCGCTCGATGAAAAGGGGCAGCCCATCAGGATGCAGCAGATCAGCTCTTCCCGGCAAGGGGGTACTTTGGCGGCGCAGTGGGCGGGGTTGAAGGTGTCGGTGCCGATGAAGCCGATGGAGCAACCGAAAAATCTCTGAGTGGCATGATTGGCCGGACGTTTTTGTTGAAAATGGAACCCTCATCCAATACCTGGTCTGCTCGTTCCCGCTGATCAAAACTGAACTTTCACGATAAGATTATATGAAACTATCTGAGAAATTTGAAATCTTGGCTAAGATTACGGTAGCGGCTATTATCGTAATGCTCACGGGTGCCTCGGTTACGCTGCCTAACCACGATATGGCACTTCCGGCCGCGCGCCGGGATGCCGTACCACGGAATGCCGAACGCGGCCCGGCCGTACCCGAAGCGTCGGACCGTCCCAATGTCCTCTTCATCGCCGTGGACGACCTGCGGCCCGAACTCGGTTGCTATGGCGATCCGCTGGTCAAGTCGCCCAACATCGATCGCCTGGCCGCCAGCGGGATGCTTTTCGAACGCGCCTACTGCCAGCAAGCCGTCTGCTCGCCCTCTCGGACGAGCCTGCTGACGGGTTTACGGCCCGATTCCACGCATGTTTATAACCTGACGACTCACTTCCGCACCACTGTTCCCGACGTGGTGACGCTCCCCCAGTACTTCAAAAACCAAGGCTACGAGACGGCCTGGTGGGGCAAACTTTACCACGCCAATCTGCTCGATCCGCCTTCGTGGACCCGCCAGGGCGATCAGGTGGAGCACGCGCGAGGTTACGCCTTGCCGGAAAGTAAAGAAATCGCCCAACAAAATAAGGGTCGGGGACCTGCCTACGAGCGGGCCGACCTACCCGACAATGCTTACCCGGACGGGAAAATAGCCGAACGGGCCATCGAAACGCTGCGCGAAATCAAGGACAAGCCTTTCTTCCTGGCCGTTGGCTTTTTCAAACCCCACCTGCCCTTCACCGCACCCAAAAAATACTGGGACCTCTACCAGCCTTCGGACTTCAAACTACCCACCCGGCAGACGCCGCCCGACCACGCGCCCGCGTTGGCTTCCACCAACTGGGGCGAACTGCGGAACTACGTCGGCATCCCCAAGGATGGGCCACTGCCCGAAGCAGAGGCCCGTCGGCTGATCCACGGCTACCACGCCAGTGTCAGCTACACCGACGCCCAGATCGGGAAGGTACTGGACGAGTTGAAGCGGCTGGGTCTGGAGAAAAATACCATCGTCGTACTCTGGGGCGATCATGGCTGGAAGCTTGGCGATTACGGGCAGTGGTGCAAGCATACCAACTTCGAAATCGACACCCGCGTGCCACTGATCGTGCGCGTCCCCGGCGCGGAGACCGCCGGACAGAAAACCGAAGCTTTGGTGGAACTGGTCGATATTTACCCGTTTCTGTGCGATGCCGCCGGCCTGCCCCAACCCGCCCACCTGCAGGGCACCAGCTTTGCGCCGCTGCTCGACCAACCGACTCAGTCCTGGAACGAGACGGCCCTGAGTCAGTTTCCGCGCGGCGGGGGCGTGATGGGCTACTCGCTGCGCACCGACCGCTATCGCTTTACCAAATGGCAGAAATCCGACGGCACAGTCGTAGCTACCGAACTCTACGATCTTAAAAAAGACCCGGATGCTACCGTAAACGTAGCCGAAGAAAGGAAGTATAGGTCCGATTTGGCCCACTTGGAAAAGCAGCTCACTGCCAAAAAACGAACTGAGTAAGCGCTGGATGCCAGACATTGGGCTGATTCGTCGGTTCGGTTGAATTTTTTGGACCCGTACTAATTCCGGCGCACCCGATGCACGACGATTGCGATTTTGGCGTGGCCGTTTGTTTTGAAGGTATCGGTACCAATGGAGCAACCGAAGAATTTTTGAGCTTAGAATCAACTCAACGCCGACCAACCACCGATCCTTTCCGTCCAGGATCAATTCAAACGGCCACGGATTGGTGCTCCTGCAGGTATTGCATCAGGCTGCTGACGGACGTGATGCGGGGATAGTCTTCGTCGGGAATCGCAATCTCGAATTCCTGCTCCAGCTGCATCATCATATCGACCAGATCGAGGCTGTCGAAACCAAGATCCCTGATAAAGTGGGCGTCGTCGGTGATGGCCGAAGCTTGGAGGCCGAAGTTGTTCAGGATGTTGATAATGCGCTGTTTCATAGTTGGCTTTCTTTGGATGATACGAAATGGGTGGACGACGATTTTATTTTTTAACGGTTGAATGTTCCCGATAGTACCATTTAAAAGTACAATTTGTTCCCAAGATCAATAGAAGTATGGAATACTTTATTATTCAATAAGTTATGATTTTGTAAAGGGGCTATTGGGGTTATTGATTGGTACTTATAAATGAGTTTATTGCAATATTCAATTTGTGTTTTCATTCCGGGTATAGAATAAGCGCTTCGGGTTTGAACCTGTACCTTCCCAACAGATGAATCGAAACAGTAAAAGGTTGGAAGCGGGGGCTGTTTTTTTTGCACACAGAGTAGTCCATCGAATCGTCATTTTTTTCCAAAAACCATTAGATAACGACAGTAGTTAACTTCTTGTCATAATCCGGTCCTGGCCGCTACGTACCCGCTGGAATCAAAGACAACCTTACCCCCCCAATTCCCCTATGATTCAGAATCTGGCTTTTGGCTTTGTGATTTTTGCCGCTATGCTCTCTACCCCACAACCCGCCGCCGATGCCCGGCTGTACGAAATGCGCGTCTACTACTGCGAACCCGGCCGCCTCGATGCGCTGCTGACGCGCTTTCGCGACCACACGACCAAGATTTTCGAAAAACACGGCATGACCAACGTCGGCTATTGGGTACCGGTCGACAACACCGAGAATAAACTGGTGTACGTACTGTCTTATCCCGGCGATCGCGCCTACCGCGACAAAGCCTGGAAAGCATTTTCCACTGATCCTGAATGGAAAAAAGTACAATCCGACTCCGAGAAGAGTGGCAAAATCGTGAGCCGTGTCGTCAATACCTTTATGCACGATACCGACTTTTCTTTCCCGATGAAAGCATCGGACGTCCCGGAAAACCGCATCTTTGAACTGCGTACCTACCACACCAACCCCGGCAAGCTACCCGAGCTACTCGCCCGGTTTCGCAACCACACCACCGCACTCTTTGCCAAGCAGGGCATGACGAACCTCAACTACTGGCTGCCCGACGAAATCGACAACCAGCTGACGTACATGCTGGCCTACCCCGACATGGAAGCCGCGAAGGAGAAATTTGCCGCCTTCCGGACCGATCCCGAATGGCATCAAGGCGCGCGACTACTCCGAGCGCAACGGCAAGCTGGTCGAGAAAGTAGAGTCTCACCTACCTCAGAGCCACCGATTTCTCACCTATTCGCTAAATACTACTTTTATAATGAAGCGCACCACTCGATTTAATTCTTTCTGCTTCGCCGTCCTCTGCCTGGCCGCAACCGGCCCGGGTTGGGCACAAGGCACCGACCCCTACGCTCCTGTTTCGCTGCGCGACCTGAGTGCTTTCGATAACCCATCCAAGGGCTGGAAGATCACGCCCGAGGTCATGATGAACCCCGGCAGCAGCAACGTCATGTCCAAGGACGGTGGTGAAGGCGGGGTGCTGCTGGGTACGGCCGGGTCGAGTCTGACGACTCGTGCCAAAATGCAGGACCTGAAACTACGGCTGGAATTCATGCTGTCGCCCGCTGCGGTGGCTTACGTTACGCTGCCTGGTGGGGCACGCGTTCGCCTGGCCGAGGGTGGGCCGGTCAGTGGGGCCGATATGACAACCAGCGGTTTCGTGGGTCAGGCCCCCATTCAGAATGCTACCAAGGCCGCTGGTCTGTGGCAGACGATGGAGTTGGCCTACGATGCTTCCGTTGCCGGACAATCTAACGTGGGCAGAGTTAACAAAGTCGCGCTGAATGGGAATGTGGTACAGCAGGGAGCATTCGTCCCGCTGTCGGCTGCCATGTCCGCCGACGGAATGCCGCTGGGGCTCGAAGTGGAAAAGGGTACCGTAGCTTTCCGTAACATCGGCTACCAGCAGCTAGGCAATCGCAAGCCGCTGTCGCTCGCCAACATTAAGTACAAGCTTTTTACCGATTCTTGGAAAGTACGCTAATCCCGAAAAGTTGGTCAGTGAGGGTACCGTGACCGAAATATCGCAAGAAATCGGTAATGGACAAAAAGAGTTTCATTTGTTTTTCGAGGGGGATATGATCGTGGATGAAGCAGGCGACTATACCTTTACTATTGCGCAGTCCGGCCCCAAAACCGTGCTGTCGGTAGATGGCAAGGAAGTACTTGCTGTTACCGAAGGTGATTCTCAGAGCCAAGCATGTCCGGAAGTACCAATCTGAGCCAGGGCAAACATCGCTTCATGCTCCACTACGCCCGATTTCCCTGGTTTGCCCCGGCCCTCGGGCTGAGCGTGACGGGCGCGGGGCTGCGGCCCTACGACCTCACGGCCCTGTCGTCGCTGCCCGTGGCCGAACCCAAGCCCTACCTGGCCGTCGACCCTGAGAAGGGGACGGAAATGATCCGGTCCTTCATTCAGTATCAGGACGAAAAAAACAAGCGTACCCACGCGCTGTCGGTAGGTAGTCCGCTGGGCTGGCACTATACCGTGGACCTCAATCGCGGCGCGCTGCTGCAAGGCTGGCGCGGTCCCTTTGCCGACGTCACCGAGATGTGGTACCAGCGTGGGGAACCGCAATTGCTGGAAACGGCCGGGCTCACGGTACCCATTTCGGGCCATAGCAGCTACGCTGTACTCGCCAACGCCGCCACCGCCTGGCCCGACTCGGCCGACCTAAACTACCTGGGCTATCGCCTGCAACCCGATGGCACGCCCAAGCTGCGTTACGCGATGGGCGCAGCTACGCTCACCGACCATATCCAGGCCAAAGCAGACGGCCTGAGTCGTACGGTAACCATTGAGGGTACCTCCGGCGGCAATGTGTACGTGTTGGTCGGTACGGGCAAATCGATTACAGACGAAGGCGAAGGCCTGTACCGCGTCGACGACCGTTATTACGTTAGGATACCTTCCGGCGCGAAAGCCACGAAGCGCACCTCGTACGGCCGGGAAGAATTGATGTTGCCTGTCGGGCAAGGAGCGACGTATTCGCTGTTTTGGTAGTAGAGACGCGATTTATCGCGTCCAACGGGCGAAAGCAAAGCGAAGAACAAGAAACTTATTCTACAAAAATAAAAAAATGAAAACCACCACCAAAACACTTCTCCTGACCTTGGCCCTCGCCGCCATGGCCACGCTGGGTTACGCGCAAAATCGCCCGATGACCGAGGAAGACTACTACCGTATCCTGACCATCCCCATTCCGGCCGACATCGACATGGAGGTAGGGGGGCTGGCCGTACTACCCAACGGTAAGTTGGCGGCCTCCACCCGCCGGGGCGAAGTCTGGATGATCGGCAACCCTTACTTGCAGGGCAACGGCCGCCCTACCTTCAAGCGATTTGCGCACGGATTGCACGAGCCGCTGGGCTTGCTCTACCGAGCGTCGGACCGCCGAGGTGATCATTTCCTGATCAGCCAGCGGGGCGAAGTGACCAAGCTTGTGGACACCGACAACGACGGCGTGGCCGATGTCTACGATTCGTTTGCGCGCTGGCCGCTGTCGGGCAACTACCACCAGTATTCCTACGGGCCCGTGCCGCTACCCGACGGCGACATGATCGTCACGCTCAACCTCGATTGGATCGGCAAAGGTGCCAGCCAATCCAAGTGGCGCGGCTGGATGCTGAAGCTCGACGACAACGGCAAGCTGACGCCCTGGGCCACGGGCCTGCGCTCTCCTGCTGGCTTCGGCGTGGTGCAGGGCGATATTTTTTACACCGAAAACCAGGGCGACTGGGTTGGATCGGGTCGCATGACGCACCTGGCCAAGGGTGATTTTGCGGGTAATCCCGCCGGGCTGCGCTGGAGCAACGAGGACGGCTCGCCTGTCAAGCTGCGGCCCGAGGATATTCCCGACACCGGCGAGCCGCTCTATGACGTCGCCAAGCGTACCCCCGGCATCAAGCCACCCGCGGTGTGGTTTCCGCACACGTTGATGGGTATCTCGACTTCCGATTTTAAGGAGGATACCACCGGCGGAGCCTTTGGGCCTTTTGCCGGACAGGTATTCGTGGGCGATCAGGGCCACAGCAAGATCATGCGGGTCGACATGGAAAAGGTGAACGGTGTGTGGCAGGGCGCTTGCTATCCATTCCGTGAGGGCTTTCAGTCGGGGCTGATTCGGATGGTGTGGGGACTGGATGGGTCGATGTTCGTCGGCCAAACTTCGCGCGGTTGGGCCGCGACCGGTAAGTCGCCGTTCGGTATTCAGCGGTTGGTATGGACGGGGCAAATCCCTTTTGAAATAAAAACCATCCGTGCCCGGCCCGACGGCTTCGAGCTGACGTACACGCTCCCCGTCGACGCCGCTACGGCGGGCGATCCGGCTTCGTACGACATCAACAGCTTCACCTACAAGTACCACCACACCTACGGCAGCCCGGTCGTCAACGCCGAGCCAATGCCGATCAAGGGCATCGTGGTGGCCGCCGACGGCCTGAGCGCCCGGATCGTGCTGGATGAAAGCAAACTACGCAAGGGGTACATCCACGAGATCAAGGCCGAAGGGCTGAAATCGAAAGAAGGGCTTTCGCTTTTGCACAATGTAGGCTACTATACCCTGAACGAAATTCCGGCGGGTATCAAAGCCGACGCGGCGCAATTTACCGCCAGCAGCAAGGCCGGACCGGGCAGCGTAGCTGCCAAAACCACGGCCGCGATGGACCACAGTCAGCACGCGGGCGGCAAAGCACCCGCCGCGATGAAGTCGGCCAAGCGGGTGACTACGCAACCTGCCAGCTGGACCAACGGTCCCGACCAGGTCATTACGCTGGGTACCAAGCCCGGTCTGAAATTCGACCAAGCGCAATTGGAAGTGAAGGCGGGTAGCAAGATCAAGATCGTTTTTAACAACAATGATGACATGCTCCACAACTTCGTCGTCACCAATCCCGGCATGGCCAATCCGATGGGCGAGGCGGCGCTGAAGCTGGGCTTGAAGGGCGCGGAGATGAACTACATACCCAATTCGCCCAATGTACTTTACCACACCGGCCTCATGCAGCCCGAAAGCAGCGAAACGATTTACTTTGTGGCGCCTGATAAGCCGGGTGACTACCAGTACGTGTGTACTTTCCCAGGGCACTACACCATTATGCAGGGTACCTTAAAGGTGGTGAAGTAGTTAAAGCAAGTACCTATAAAAAAGGGCCGGGGCAACTTTCTGAAAGTTGCCCCGGCCCTTTTTTACTGTGCTTTGCTTTTCCGCCACCACCAGGGGCGACGTTCGCGTTTCGCCAAGCCGTCCAGGTTTTGCTTGAAGTACGACAAGGCGTCGTCCAGTTCGCGATTGATGGCGCGCCGCGCCAGGCTCGACTCCGTGATGAGCAGCACGCTGGTATAGAGTAGCATCAGCGCGCCCAGCATACTTAGTACCACCGGAAACCAACTGAACGTCCGACGAAAGTTGAGCACGTTCAGAAGGCCCAGACTGATGCTCGTCGCGATGAACATACCCAATGAAATGTAGAGGGTCGTCAGTGCTACTTGTAGCAGGCGGGTGCGGCGGGAGGCTTTGCCTACCAGGAAGAGCAGCAGCGATTCTTCCTTCGTCATCTGCGCTTCCTCGGGCTCGTGCTCTTTGACCACTTCCTTTAATTGGTCGATCAGCGAACGACAGCGCTCGATGACCTGCGCCAATCGCTGCGAGGTATTGGCAATGAGCGACCCGCACGCCAGTATCAATACCACGGGCGCAATCATGGACGACAGGATCGTCAGCGTCTGCGATAGTTTGGTAATGGTAGTCAGGTCGCCCATTAGGTACTCATCAGGGGAAAATGCCCAGCATATCGTAGCTGAGCGCAATTTTTTTGATCGATACATAGAAGGCCGCCGTGCGCAGATCGCCCAGTTCGGGCTTGGCCACCAGGGCATCGCGCATTTCGTGGTAGGCTTCGATCATGGTATCTTCCAAGCCCGACCGCACGATGTCCGCTTCATCAGAACCGTGCGTGATGTCGGCGCGCTCACTCGCTTCGAGCTTCTTGCCCGTCAACTCTTCCACCGAACTGATAATCCGGTCGAAACTCTTTTCGTCGGCGCGCTTGCCCATGCGGCCGAACCGTACGTTTTGCAGGTTTTTGAGCCACTCGAAGTAGGACACCGTCACGCCTCCGGCGTTCAGGTACAAGTCGGGAATCAATACGACGCCCTTCTCGAGCAAGATTTCCTCGGCCCGCATCGTCACGGGACCGTTGGCGGCCTCTGCTATTATTTTGGCCTTCACCTCGCTGGCGTTGTCGCCGGTGATCTGGTTTTCCAGGGCGGCGGGGATCAGGATATCGCAGGCCATCGTGAGCATGGAGCGCGAGTCGGTGATGTCGGTCGCGCCGGGGAATTTCGTGATCGACCTGGTCTGCTGACGGTGCTTATCGACGGCGTCGATGTTCAAGCCATTTTCGTCGTAAATTCCGCCGTCGTACTCGGCGATGCCGATGATCTTGGCGCCTTCTTCGGCCAGAAATTTGGCCGAGTGGTAGCCTACATTACCGAAGCCTTGAATGATGATGGTTTTCCCGCGCAGGCCGGTCGTCATGCCCAGCTTCTTGACATCTTCCTCGACCCGGAAAAACTCCCGAAGTCCGAAAAACACGCCCAAACCCGTGGCCTCGGTCCGGCCCCGGATACCACCGATGCCCACGGGTTTGCCCGTCACGCAGCCCTGGGCGTTGGTATCGCCAAACTTAAAAGTCATGTACGTGTCGGCGATCCAGCCCATTTCGCGGCCACCGGTACCATAGTCGGGCGCGGGTACATCGACGGCCGGGCCGATCAGGTTTTTCTTGATGAGTTCGGTGGCGAAGCGCCGCGTCACTTTTTCCAGCATCTCGGGCGATGACTTGCGCGGGTCGATCATGACGCCGCCCTTGGCACCCCCAAAGGGTACATTCACGACGGCGCACTTAAAGGTCATGAGCGTGGCGAGCGCCTTCACTTCGTCTTCCGACACTTCG
Source organism: uncultured Cytophagales bacterium (assembly GCA_963803495.1). Taxonomy (GTDB): domain Bacteria; phylum Bacteroidota; class Bacteroidia; order Cytophagales; family Spirosomataceae; genus Persicitalea. The sequence goes on along the minus strand of CAWDMP010000002.1, from coordinate 1,485,477 downwards.
GTACTGTACCGAATACCGCCCTTGGTAGGGAGCTTGTGCATGCTGTGCTGCACCCGGATGCCCTCGATGTTGTGGATTTTTCCGTCCACTTCGACGGGAAAAGTAGTTTTGTAAACGCTGTTGCAATGCCGGATGCGTTCCAGCAGTCCGCTCGACAAGCCGGTATGTTTGGCGGCTTTATCGTAGTAGTGCAGTACGGTATCGAGGAATTTCTTGCCTTGGACCAAATGATCTTCCATAGGATTTTTAAGGTTTTTAGTGTAAAGAATCCCGTACGGGAATTATCCTGCAAAGATTGGCAATCTTCGGGGAATAGTAGGGCGTTATCTTGATAAAGTGTATGAATGGATATAGAAGCATCCCAGACTCATCAAGCACTAACTTCAGCAGCGTACAGCCAATCCGGTCCATACACCGATTTTCGCTCGCCCAACTTTCTTGACGCTGTTGAAGTTCAGGGAGGTGAAGAGTTCCCGCAGTTTGACAAATGGAATAGGGTAGGGTACCCAGGAGTTGCGGCGTTCGGTGTCGTACTCCACAGCCGAGGTCGACCCAATTCTGAGATTTTGGGTAAGATAGGTCAGCTTTGCTGATCAGCGCCTTGGCTTCTTCGATGGTCATGAATCTGCTCTTCTGCTTTTTGGTAAAAAACTATCCCGACCCGCTCGATGTGCGCTACCAGGTCGGGGTTGCCGATTTTGTGCAGGATGGAGAGGTCGATCATGTAGGGCAGCAACAGGTCATCTAGTTCGGTTTCCATCTTAAAGAGCTCGTTGAGTGTCAGCCCTTCGCCTTGCAGGGTGAGGTCGATATCGGAACCGTTGCGGTAATTGCCTTTGGCCCGTGAACCGTACAAAATCGCTTTGTCGATTTGGGGGTATCGCCCAAAAACGCTGTTAATTTTTTGAATTGCTCTATCCGTTAGTCCGTACATTTCAATTTGGGGTCAATTACTATTATCCTCATTTTTTATCTTCCTCATGGTTCTCTCGAATATCTTGAAAGCGAAAAAATAGCTGTTTAAAATGTCCAGGAAAATCTCGTTAGCTACCTCTTCATTGTACGTATGTAAAGTCTTGTTTCGGCTTTCTATCATCTCCATCCAAACCTCGCCTTCGCGGATCAAGTCAAGCTGAAAGGCCTCACGGGTAGCATCTCTGGAGCCGTAAATTTTGACATTCCCTCGTTCTATAATAAAATCTTTCATCACATTCCAAGCCAGTTCGTGGGTATATTCAAATCGCTGAATCAACCCTTCGATAATGATGTCATCGCTATCGCTCATGGTTGATTCGTCAAATTCCCCTTCGACATAGTACCTATCTTGTATCAAGTTTACCGCTTCGGTAAGCTTGGCAAATGCTTTCTGAAAATTGCTGAATCGCTGCTCCCAACGAACATTCTGTTCATCCATCCCGACGTTTTTTTGGGTATAATCCTAGCCATGATGAGTAGCCAATGAACGTAAATATACAAACCCTAGCCCCAAAAACTGTTTTTGCCTTATCTTGCCTGCTCAAACCTATCACTGACAAACTGCCCCATGAAAAAACCAGTACCTGTTTCCATCGTCACGTTTCTCCTGTTTGTCATCCTGAGCGGAGCCGAAGGACTTTCCCCCGCATTCGCCCAAACCACCGTCCACCGCGACCCGGTCATCGCCGAGCTCGTCGGGCAGGTGTCGGCCGACAGCCTCAAAGCGCACGTCGAAAAATTGGTGAGTTTCGGGACGCGCCAGACGCTGAGCGGTACCCAGGGTCAGCGGGGCATCGTGCCCGCGCGCGAGTGGATTTTGAGCAAATTCCAGGAATTTGGCAAGCAGTCGGGTGGGCGGCTGACGGCCACCATCGATACCTGGACGCTACAACCCAATGGCCGCCGCATCGACAAAGCCGTCGAGATGGGTAACGTGATGGCGACCCTTAAAGGTACCGACCCGGCCGACGACCGGATATTCCTGGTGAGCGGCCACATGGACAGCCGCGTGAGCGATGTCATGAACAGCACCGCCGATGCGCCCGGTGCCAACGACGACGGCTCGGGCACGGCGGCGGTCATCGAGCTGGCGCGGGTACTGAGCCAGCGGAGCTTTCCGGCCACGATTATCTTCGTGACGGTGGCGGGGGAGGAGCAGGGCCTGCTCGGGGCCGATCACCTGGCGCAACGCGCCGTGGACGAGAAGTGGAACCTGGAAGCCCTGCTTAACAACGACATCATGGGCTCCAACAACAGCCACGATACCAAGCTCATCAACAATACCATCGTACGGGTATTCAGCGAAGGGCTGCCAGGCCTGGATACCGATAAAAGCGCGGCGGGTATCCGGCAATACGGCCTGGAAAACGACGGCAAAGCCCGCACGCTCGCCCGCTACGTCAAGGAGGTCGGCGAGCGCTATGTGGACCATCTGGAAGTCAGGATGGTGTACCGCAATGACCGCTACCTGCGCGGCGGCGACCACACGCCCTTCGTCAACCGGGGTTTTGCCGGTGTGCGCATCACCGAAATGAACGAGAACTTCCAGCACCAGCACCAGGACCTACGCGTAGAAAACGGCGTGGACTACGGCGACAAAGTCGAGTACATGGATTTCGAGTACCTGCGCAAAAACACGGCTATGAACCTGGCCAATCTGGCGAATTTAGCCAAGTCGCCCACTCAGCCGCAAAACGTCACGATGGACGTGCGCAGCCTGACCAATACCACCAAGATGTACTGGCAGGCACCCAAGTCGGGCAAGGTGAAGGGCTACTACATTCTGATGCGCGAAACCCACATGCCCTATTGGCAAAAAAAGTTCTACACCGACAAACTCGGCGTAGAACTTCCGTATTCCAAGGATAACTATTTCTTTGCCGTACAGGCCGTCAGTGAAGACGGCAACGAAGGCTTCCCCGTGCTACCTAAGCCGGGAATGAGGTAATTAATTGATAGTTGATAGTGGACAATGGATAATGAAGCACGCTAACTATCCATTATCCATTATCAACTATCCATTAAATAAATCGGTTGATTAAGTTCTCCAGGTACTCCTGACGGCCTGAGATGGTGGCGGGTTCGCCGTTTTGGGAGGCCAGGTCGAAGAGGTCTTCCAGTTTGAGGTTGCCTTTTTCAAATTCGGCACCTTTGCCGCTGTCGTAGCTGGCGTACCGATCCTTGCGGATTTTGTGGTACTCGCCGTTTTGCGTGATTTTATCGGCTACGAGTAGCGCGCGGGCTACTGTGTCCATACCACCGATGTGGGCGTGGAAGAGATCTTCGGTGTCGGTGGAGTTGCGGCGGCGCTTGGCGTCGAAGTTGATGCCACCGCCCGCCAGGCCACCCGCGTCGAGGATGATGAGCATGGCCTGCGTCCACTCCATCAGATCGTTCGGGAATTGGTCGGTGTCCCAGCCGTTTTGGTAGTCGCCGCGGTTGGCGTCGATCGAGCCGAGCAGCCCGGCGTCGGCCGCGACCTGCAACTCGTGCTGAAATGTATGGCCGGCCAGCGTGGCGTGGTTCACCTCCAGGTTGAGCGAGAAATCTTCCAGCAGGTCGTACTCCCGCAGAAATCCCGTGACCGTAGCGGCGTCGTAGTCGTACTGGTGTTTGGTAGGCTCGCAGGGCTTGGGCTCGATAAAGAACTTCCCCTTGAAACCTTTCCCACGGGCGTAGGCTACGGCTAGTTTCAGCATTTGGGCAAAGTGCGCCTGCTCGCGTTTCATATCGGTATTGAGCAGCGTCATATACCCCTCACGCCCCCCCCAGAACACGTAATTCTCACCACCCAGCGCGATGGTGGCATCCAGCGCCATCTTGATCTGCGCCCCGGCGTGGGTCGCCACCCCAAAATCCGGGTTGGTGGAAGCGCCGTTCATGTAGCGGTGGTGGCTGAACAGGTTGGCCGTTCCCCACAACAATTTTGCGCCGCTGTCGGCTTGCTTCCGGCCCAGGTACTCGGTCAGCTTTTTGAGTCGACCCTCGTTGGTCTTGACATCGTCGGCGTAGTCGACCACATCCACATCGTGAAAGCAATAGTAGGGTGCCCCGATCTTGGTAATGAACTCAAAGGCCGCGTCGGCTTTATCCATAGCACGCGCCACGGGATCGCTCTTTTCGTCCCAGGGATAAAAGAGCGTTTGTCCGCCGAACGGGTCGAGGCCTGAGCCACAGAACGAGTGCCAATAAGCCACTGCGAAGCGCAGGTGCTCTTTCATGGTTTTGCCGCCAACGGTGCGATCTTCATCGTACCATCGGAAAGCCAGTGGGTTGTCGGTTTCGGGGCCTTCGTAGGCGATCTTGCCAATGCCTTTAAAGTATTCGCGGTCTCCGGTGAGGATGTTCATGTTGTTGTGTAGTTGTTTAATTGTGTAATCGTGTAATTGTTACTGATTTGTTATTTGGGAACTTGGCTGTCAAAAGGTCGCTTGCGCTTTGTGACTTTGTGACTTTGTGGCTTTGTGGCTTTGTGCGGTTCGGCGCTCCGACTTTGTAGCTTCAACTGAAAAAGGCCGAAACTGATCAGTCCCGGCCTTTTTGAAAGCTATTGTTCTTCAAAATCTACTAGAAAAACTTGGCGCGACGGTCGACAATCTTAGCATTGTCGCGGATAGCCTCGTTGAGCAGGAAGCTGGCGCGGCTTTCGAAAGCCTGCTGAATCTGGGTCTTGTAGAGTGTGAAGTCCGCAATCTGCGGGGCGGGGGTTTTACTTACCTGCTCCATCACGAATACGCCGTTCTCTCCCGAAAACAGGTCGGATTTCTTGCCCTTCTTCAGGCCAAACCCGACGCCCAGTGCCAATGGATCAAACCCGGCGGAGCTTAGCAAACCGGTAGCCAACGTCACATCGTCGGCCGTTTCCACCAATGCCCCGGCCCCGTACTTCCGTGCCATAACGTCGAGATCGCCCACAGTACCGAGCTTTTCGATGATCTGTGTAGCCTTTGCTTCGTTGCGTACCTTCGCGGTGAGCTCATCACGGAAGTCGTCGATTTTTACGTCGTCCTTGTCGGTTTTACTCGTCAGTACCGCCACGACGTACTGTTCGTCGGTCTCGAATACTTGCGAGACTTTGTCGACGCCCGTTTTGTCGTTGAAAGCCCAGCGTACAATCTCGCGGGCGTTTTGAATGGCATTCACATTTTCGGAAGATTCCGGGATGCGGGCAGCGGTCGCGATCACCAGCGAATTGTCTTTCGCCACAGCTTCGTCAAATTCGGCTTTGGTGTCGATCGAGGCCGCAAATTGGTCGGCTTTGCGGTAGGCCTCATCACGGGTGGCCTGGCTGGGGGCGATCGTTTTGGCAATGGTAGCCATGCGATAAAGCGTATTGGACTTAGGGTCGGTCACTTTGATGATGTGAAAACCAAACTGGCTTTCGATCAGGCGATTGACCAATCCGTTGCTGCTCATCGAAAAAACGGCGTCTTCAAAAGGCTTCACCATCGCACCATTGTTTTGGAAGTACCCCAGGTCCCCACCACGCTGGGCCGAGCCGGGATCGGCGCTGTTGGTAGCCGCCATGGCTTCGAAGCTGGCACCGCCGCGGATTTGATTCAACACGCCCTCGGCGCGTTGACGGGCAGCGGCCTTGGCCGAATCGGTTGGATTCTCGGGGCGAATCAGGATGTGACTGGCGCGAGCGGTAGAAACCGAGTCTTTGCGGGTACCACCATACTTGTATATAAAATAAGTGTCGCCCTCGCGGTAAGGACCGTAGACTCCACCGGGAATAAAAGTCTTGACGGCTTCTTTCAGTTGGTCCGACATCACGGCGTACGACATATCCATCGGCGCGGGGATGTCGGAGTTCATGCGGGCATAGGCCGAATCGTTGGTGGTCGCCGCCAGGCCACGCGCCAGGTCCTTGATCTGAGTGTTGAGCTCGGTGCTGTCCTCCTTGCCGGGAACGACCGGGAACGTAACGTACTGGATCGTGCGCGTGTCGACGCCCTTGTACTCGTCGCGGTGGTCGCGCAGATAGGCTTCGAGCTGTGAGTCGGTGACCTTGATCGTCGTGTCGGCCACGGAGTAAAAGGGCACGTACAGGTACCGCAGGGAAGCCTTGGTGTTCTGGGCCATGTACTCCCGCTCCGATTCGGCCTTGGTCACGTACGACGCCATCCTGACGAGGTTTTCGTATTTCTGCCGCAGGCGATCCGAGCGCAGATTTTTCTCAAAATCGGCCCAGGACTGTTGCTGGGGCAGGGGCAGTGTCTTAAGATTTCTGAGGTAGTTGACGACTGCACTCTTGTCGAACGCGCCGGTGGTAGGGTTGGCGAAAGCCTGCTGAATGGCGGGGCTGATATGGTTGCCCTGCACCATGTCGACCATCTCGTCGTCAGTCACGGTCAGGCCCAGCTCATCGTATTGCTTTTTGTAGGCAATGTCCACGATCATTTGGTTCCAGGCCTGCTCGCGCAGCGCCACCATTTCCTGTTCACCAGCCGGGCGGCCGGTTTGGGATTCGTAGTTGGTGCGCATCACATCGAGTCGGTTCTGAAAATCAGGCATGGTGATTTCCTTGCCGTCGATTTCGCCGAGCGATTGGTTGTTGCCTCCGCCGAAAATCGTGCTGCCTCCACCAAAGAGGTCGCCCAATACGAATAGGACAATACTGATGCCGATCGCCGCTACTGCGATGCCGGAATTTTCTCTGATTTTGTTAATTAAAGACATGGGTGTTTTTCAAATTTGACCCGCAAAATAAGCGGATTTCTTTTTGGGAAGCAAGGAGATAGGGGCGAACTGTTGGCTGTTTTTTGTTTTCTGACGGTCATTCCGCGACAATCACGCCATGTATTTGAGGTACTTCCGGTAGAATAGCGCCATGATGATGCTGCCGAATCCGCTGCCCAGCGTGATGACGGCGCCCAGCCATCCTCCTACAAACAACAATGGGGCCAAAATCGCCACACTCAGGCCCGCCAGGTAGATATAGAACCCGCGTCGCTCCAAAGTCCATATTTCGTAAGCCCCGTAGAGTGTGAGCGAGTTGTATATAAGCAGGATGATGGCGATGATGCGAATGTTGTCGGGGGTGAGGCTCTCGTACAGGTCGTCGTAGAACCTGGCGAGAAACTCGGTGTTGGCGCCGTCGTCCTGCTCTTCCATCTGTTCCTGCATTTGTTCGTAATTCTGCTGATCCTGGTAGGTGGCCACGCCGGGGTTCCAGAGCCGCTCCGAGGCAGACCAGAGTCCCGACGTGCTGCTAAAAAAAGTGAGGAGGCAGAGAAACGTCAAAAAGCGTGGTTTGGGTGCGGGTATCGGCTGATCGGACATGAATTTTCGATGGGTCAAAATAAAGAAGCGCGCAAAATTGGCCGATTTTACCGACTTCTCCAAAACCGCCCCCTACGGCAGTCCCCGGTCTTCGGCTGCCACGATTTAGGGTCGGTCAAAAAAAAAGAGTCGGCACGCGAGGTACCGACTCTTTTCAAATTCAACTAAGCGCTTTCGATGACAAAGCTGCCATCGTCCGCGATCAATAGCCGTTGTTCTGCTTGATGTTTTTCACCCCGTCCACGGTGCTTTGAATCACCACGAACTCAGGAATGGGCAGGTACTCGTCCTTGCCTTTCACAAACTTAGCTCCAGCCAGGTGGGTGCGGGTCTTCGACTCACGGGTCAGGAATTCGTTGATCACCGTGTCGGCCACGCCCCAGCGTACCAGGTCGTAGAAGCGGTGACCTTCCATGCCCAGCTCGATGTAGCGCTCAAAACGAACCGCCTTGCGCGCTGCTGCCTTATCGGTCCACGGACCGGCGTAGGGCTTTACGGAGTAAGCAGCCGCGGGCTTGCCATCCTGCATCAGTACCTTCGAGCCAGCGGCCCGGTTACGAACCATATTGACGTATTCCAGCGCCTTGTCCAGGCTTCCCGCTTCTACTTCCGCCTCGGCGGCCATCAGCAGCAGGTCGGCGTAGCGCATCGCGATTTGATTGATGCCCAGCTGAACCTGTCCCCAGCCACCGGGTGTGTAGAAATTGGACGCTTCTTCCTTGTACCAGATATTCTTGATCGGCAACCAGGGGCCACCGTTGGCCAACTGCCGAATCCAGGTAGCCTGCGCCACCCCGAAATCCTTATACTGTACTCCCACCCGTCCGACGGTGTAGTCCAATCGGGGGTCGAGCTCGCCCCGATCGGGGAAGGCAGTGGGGTTCGATTCGTGGTTCTTGACGTTCGTACTGTTGTAGGTATCGATCAGCGGCAGGCCGTTCCGGGTCTGGAAAGCATTCACCAAACTCTGCGCGGGCTGGTAGAAACCACAGCAGCCACCGGGGCCGTCGTTGTGGGGGTTGGTCAGCTCGCCTTCCTTGTTACTGTTGGCTCCGCCCGTCCCGTCACCGACGGTATACTGAATACCGAAAATGATTTCTTTACTGTTTTCGAAAGCGCCTTTAAATACATTGCCGTAATCGGGGAGCAAACCGTACTTCTCGCCCTTGCTCGTCACGCCGCTGGCGATCACCTGGTCGAACACCGCCTTGGCTTCGGCAAATTTGCTCTGATAAAGCAGAGCTTTGCCATAAAATGCCCCGGCGGCCCACTTATTCACCCGGCCGACGGCCGTTTGGGTAGCGGGCAGGTTGTCGTAAGCGAATTTAAGATCAGCCTCGATCTGCGGCCAGATGCTCACATCGTTCTTAAGACCCTTGTATTGGTCGGTCGACTCGATGGTCTCATCCACAAACGGTACATTGTTGAAATTCCGCTTGGCCTCGAAGTGATGGAAGCCCCGGATGAAGCGCGCTTCGGCGATGACCTGCGTCCGCCTGGCGTCAGTCAAGTCCTCGGCCTTAGGCACTAGCCGCAGCACGATATTAGCCATGCCGATGCCGTCGAAAATAGCCCGCCACTTGTTGTTCACAGAAGGGCCGGTGGGCAGCACCTCGAAACGCTCGACGGGGTTGATCTCCGTAGCCTGGTCCAGTGACTCGGAGCCTTTATAGGAATCGTCGGAGCGGATGCCACCCCATAACCAGTTGTTGACACTCGTGTACCAGGCCCCGATATTGGAGCCTGACAGCGAACGATAGGCCACGATGAGCGAACCGTTCACGCCGTTGGCGTTGGCCAGGGAAGTCTCGGCGATCGAGCCCAGCGGTGGGCGATCCAGAAAACTGTCCTTACAGGAAAAAGTAAGTCCGAGTGTGAGCGCGGAAAATACCGCGATGCTTTTAATGTGTTTTTTCATGATTGTGATTTTTTTGACTTTTAATTTTCTCCAATGGCGAACGTGATACCTCCGATGATCGTACGTGGCGACGGGGTCCTGAACTGATCTACGCCCATTTGCAACTCGTTGCCCAAAATTCCGATGTCGGGATCAGGACCGGAGTACTTCGTGATCGTGAACAGGTTCTGCACCTGAACGTACACCCGGGCACGGTTGAGGCCCACTTTACGCAGGGCATTGCCGGGCAGGGTGTAGCCGATTTGCATCTGACGAGCGCGCAGGAACGATCCACTCTCCACGTAATAGGAAGTAGAGATGGCGCCTGAGAAGTTGTCATTGGCGTTCAGCTTGGGCAGCGAGGCACCGGTGTTCTGTGGCGTCCAGGAGTCGTACAGTACATCTTTATTATAGCCGCCCACGAACCCACGGAGGTGGGTAGCCCACTTGGTGTAATTGTAAAGGTCGTTGCCGTAGTTCCAGAATAGGAACGTCTGAAAGTCGAAAGCCTTATATTTTAGTGTAATATCGGTACCGATCTGGAACTTGGGAATCGGATTGCCGATGTAGGTCTGGTCGTCGCCATTGATGACGCCGTCGTTGTTAATATCACGCAGTTTCCAGGTACCTACTTCTTTGTAGCTCTGGGTGGCGTGCGCATCTACTTCGGCCTGGGTTTGGAAGGTGCCATCCACGATCCAGCCCCAGAAAGAGGCCAGTGGCCGGCCGCCCTCTACTTTCTGAATGTTGCCCAGTCGACCCGCGCCGAACAGCAGCGAAGAAGCCCCTTCGGCGTCGATCTTGACGGCTTCGTTCTTGTAGTGCGTGAAGGTCATGCCGATGTCGTACGTTAGGTCGTTGGCAATCCGGCCCCGTGTGGTAAGCTGAGCGTCGATTCCTTTGTTGATCATCGTACCAACGTTGATCCGGGGTTGACCGACCACGGGCTCAAGCCCGTTGGGCTGGCGACCTACGAGCAAGTCTTTGGTTTTGTTGTTGAAGTACTCGACGCTGAAATCGAGTTTACCACCCCACAAGCTACCGTCCAGGCCGATATTGACCATTTCAGCTGCCTCCCACTTGGTGCTGGGGTTACCGATCACTGAGGGCCGGTAGCCAATCACGGGCAAGCCGTTAGTACCATTGATGTCGTAGGCCGTGTTGTTGAGCGAAGCGCCGAAGAAAGAGTAAGCATTAGCCGAACCTACATTCCGTTGGCTACCCAACTGTCCCCATCCTGCCCGAAGCTTCAAGTCGTTCACGGCGGTCACGCCTTTGAGGAAGTTTTCCTCCGACAGCCTCCAACCCACACCCACGGCGGGGAAAATACCCACGCGGTTGTCACGACCGAACACCGAAGAAGCGTCTTGGCGCAGCGTGGCGCTGAACAGGTACCGGTCGTTGTGCTGGTACTCGACCTTACCAAATACCGAGTAAAGCGTCCGGGGCGTGGAGGGCGAGCCACCATTTTGAGGTAGATTCTTACCCGTGCTGAGTGAGCGGAAGGCCGGGTCGTTGAAGTCATAGTCCGTCCGGCTGCCGCTTATGCTACGGAATTGCTCGTAGATCGACTCCGTGGCCGCGAATACTTTCAGATTATTCTTTTCATTGATGTCCCACTGATACTGAAGGCTGTTGGTCCATGTCCAGGAGCCGCCCCGGAAAAAGTATTCCGAGAAGTTATTATTGCGAATAGGCTCGGCCTTCTCAGGCGTGATGAAGCCAAAGTTCCAACCATTACCGAAGCGTTGGTCGATACCGAACGAGGACGAGAACATCAGGTTCGGGATGATTTGGGCTTGCAGGAAAATGTTGCCAAAAAGGTTGAGACCTGAGTATTTGTTGTCGGCATTTCGGGAGGTACTTACGGGAGAGGTCAGGTTACTCCCTGCTTCTCCCAGCGACGTACCGGCAAAATTGCCATTGATGTCGCGTACGGGAATAAAGGGAGGTACCCGGTAGGAATTGTACCAGGGTGTGCCCTCACCCGAGAAGTCCAGGCCACCACCCAGGTCAAACGGGTTGCCCGAGCTGCCCTGCGTCCGGGCAAAGGCCACCTGCATATTCTCGCCAATGGTCAGCCACTTGGTAGGCTTGAAGCGGGTGTTGGCCCTTACCGTCACGCGGTTGAAGCTAGTGCCATTGAAAACGCCATCGGAGCCGAAGTAGTTAGCTCCCAGGGCGTAGTTGCCCTTATCGCCGCCGCCCGTGGCAGTCAGTTGGTGGCTGTGCACAGGCGCATTGCGCGTCACAGCTCTGAACCAGTCGGTGCCGGCACTGGTCTCGGCGATCTGGTAGGTGTTTTCGTAGCTGTATGGGTCGTAATTGTAACGGTCGAAATTGGGGCTGGTTGCGTCGCCAGGATTGGCGTTCACATTCATGTTTGTGACCAGGTACTGCGGGATGCCGTTCTGGAACACATTGCTCCGGAAGGGTACGCCCGCGCCTTCGGCCGCTCTTTGCAGGTACTGGTAGTACTCCTGCGTATTGAGCATGTTAGGGTACACGCGCTCGGGGAGCGTCTGTACGCCGTAATAGCCGTCGTACGACAGTTCGGTCTTCTTACCGCCCTGCTTGGTCGTGACCACGATGACACCGTTGGCTGCCCGTGAACCGTAGATCGAAGCCGACACGGGATCTTTGAGTACTTGAATCGACTCGACGTCCTGCGGGTTAAGTGCGTTGGCGTTGTCGGTCGGTACGCCGTCGATGATGTACAGCGGGTCGTTGTTACCGAAGGAGGTGAAGCCCCGGATCCTGACCTTGGCTGCGGCACCGGGTGCCCCCGTGCCGCTCACCGTTACCCCGGAAGCCCGGCCCTGCAGCATGTTGCCGAGGTTGGAGCTGGGTTGCTGCAGCGTGGTTTTGGTATCGACGACCGATACCGAACCGATGATGTCCTTTTTCCTCTCGGAAGTGTAGCCCGTCACAATCACTTCGTCGAGCGCGCTGATGTCTTCGTCCAGCCGGACGTCGATCACCGAGCGGTTATCGATCTGGGTTTCCTGAGTCCTGAATCCCACGAAGCTAAACACCAGGGTGTTGTTGTTGCCTGGCACATTGATGGAGTAGTTGCCACTCCCGTCGGTGTTGGCCCCGATTTGGGTGCCTTTCACCAGCACGGTCACCCCGGGGACGCCCGTATTGCTGGCGTCGGTGACCTGGCCCGTCACTCGCTTATCCTGAGCCTGGGCAAATAGGTTGATAAATAGCAGTAGGGCAAGCGTAATCGCGCTTCTGCTCTTCCACTGGTAGATTTTCGTCATTTGTAAAACGATTAGTGTGAAAAATGAAAAACTTTACTTAGTGATACTTTTTTTGATAAAATTAATACAAACATACGCAATTGTACAAAAACAAGCGAAGAATAATTCACTTAAAGTAATTGGGAAGGCACGCATCAGGCGTATTCACATATTTCTGGCAGGATTAAGAAGTTGACTATGAATACATATGGCACACACCATCGAACTAATAAATAATTGAGGCAACCCTCCGCACTACCTAGCTGTGACCACCTATATAATACAGGAAAGAACGAAAGTGTTTTTTGCTAAGTAGAATAAGTAGGGGAGGCGACTTTGCTTTAATAATTCTACGAAATTTTTGTAAAATAGTTGTAGGGGCAGTTTGCTGCTTTTCGCGTCCGATATATTCAGGCGTCGGTACGTGCGCGAAGTAGGGCTTCTCCTGGGCTTAGTTTTCACCCATGAAACCTTACTCGGAATATACCGCCGAAGAACTAGCGATGGAGCGCCTGTTTATCAGGTGGGTAAGGAATCCCGATGACCCTTCCATCGGCAAGTTCTGGACGCACTGGCTCGAGCAGCACCCGCACCGGACCAACACGCTCGCCGAGGCGCGGCAATTGGTCGAGACGGTCTCGGATTGGCCCGAGCCGAATCTGTCGGGCCACGAGGTGGCCTCACTCTGGCGGCAAGTGCGGGCTTCGGTCGACTGGCTGCCAAATCTGGAGCAGCTCGATCCGAAAGCCTGGAAGCCCGGGCGGTGGAGCGTCGGAATCGCGGCTACCGTTATACTGGTGGTGCTTTGGTTTTTGTGGCTACCGTACCTGTTCCTGCCCGATCGTACCGGTTCGGGTATCCTGAAGGCTGATTCGGCAAAAGTCCGGGCCCAACGCGATACTACAAAAGAGAATACCCAATTCAAGCTTAAATAAATCACTTTACCAAACGCTAACCTTTATTACCACTTACACTAAAAACCGATGATGAAATCTTTTACCAACCAAAAAAGCAAAGCATTGGCCCGCCGGGCCCGCCGCCCCGCGCGGCTGCTTTCGTTGCTGATGATCTGGGCGCTAGGTGCCCTCCCGATGCTCGCCATTGCTCAGGACCGTACCGTAACTGGTACCATCACTTCCACCGAAGACAACACGACGCTGCCGGGCGTGACCGTCCTGGTAAAAAACACCAACCAGGGTACCACCACCGACGCCAACGGCAAATTCTCGATTACTGCCACGGGCGACAATCCTACGCTGGTATTCTCGGCGGTAGGCTTCACTAACCAGGAAATCGCCATCGGCAACCGTAGTGTGGTCGATGTTAGCTTGGGTGTAGATTTGAAAACACTTAATGAGGTAGTCGTGACGGGCTACGGTACGCGGAGAAAAAGCCAGGTGACGGGCGCGATCTCATCCGTGACGGCCAAGGAGATCGGCGAGTTGCCTATCACCAACGCCCAGCAGGCGTTGCAGGGCCGTGCAGCAGGTGTCGACGTGAATATGGCGGGTAGCAAGCCTGGCTCTACGCCTCAGATTCGTATTCGAGGTCGTCGTTCTTTCAACGCTTCCAACGATCCGCTTTTCGTAGTCGACGGCATTCCGTTGGCGGGTGGCATCGAGGACATCAACCCCAACGACATCGCGTCGATGGAGATCTTGAAAGATGCTTCCTCTACAGCTATCTACGGTTCGAGGGGTTCAAACGGTGTTGTGATCATTACCACTAAGCGCGGTACACCGGGCAAGACGGTGGTAAGCGTGGACGCTTACACGGGCGTCAACCAATCGCTGGGAAGGATTGATGTGATGGACGGCGCTCAGTTTGCCGAGTACAAGCGCGAGTCGCGCCGGGCTGAAACTCGTCCGGCTTTAAAGTACCCCGACGGCCCCGCGACGGCCGAGGCAGATGCCAATCTTTTCGAACCGATCGAGCTGGACGGTATCGCGGCTGGCCGGACCACTGACTATCCCGACGCGCTGCTTCGTACAGGCTCCATCAGCAACTTTCAGGTAGGTGTTTCGGGCGGTACTGACAAGACACAATTCAACGTGTCGGCCAACTACTTCAAAGACAAGGGTGTAGTGAAGAATCAGGATTTGACACGCTATACTTTCCGGGTCAATCTGGACCACAAGATTAACGATAAACTCCGCCTGGGAATCTCTTCGTTAGGCAGCCACTACGTGCGCAACGGTGAGAACTTTAACCCGCTGGGTGGTGCCCTGGCTGAAAACCCGCTGGGCAAGCCCTTTGATGACAATGGCAACCTGATTTTCCTGCCCACATTAGATGGTCTGCGTACCAACCCACTAGCTGAGATCGTACCGGGTGCCGTTGTCGACGAGCGCAAGAACTACCGGATTTTTAATAGTCTTTACGCCGAATGGAAAATTATCGACGGACTGTCGTACCGTTTCAACTTTGGCCCTGACTTGAAGATCGACCGTTACGGACGCTTTTTCGACAGCCAAACCAACGCCCGTCGAGGTGCTCCTGCTTCGGGAAGCGTGAACAGTAGGTTTATTTTTAACTATACCTTGGAAAACATTTTGACATATGCCAAACAATTCAACACCGTACACGATCTAGACGTAACTTTATTGCAATCTTTCCAACGCAACAATGAAGAGGGATCAGGTATTGGGGTGAATGGTATTCCTGCCTCACGCCAGCAATTCTACAGTCTTGGTAGCGCTAGCCAGGTTGATGGTGTAGGTTCTTACTTAGAAGAATGGGCTTTGCTTTCCTACATGGCAAGGGTGAACTACGGCTTCAAGGATAGATATATATTTACAGCCACTGTTCGAGCTGACGGCTCTTCACGCTTTGGTGCCAATACTAAATATGGCGTTTTTCCATCGCTAGCCTTCGCTTGGAACATCATGGGTGAGAATTTCATGAAAGAAGCGCGCTGGATAGACCAAATGAAACTTCGTGTTAGCTACGGCGCAGTAGGTAATACTGCTATTGATCCTTATCAGACGCAAGCACGTTTGTTTCGTACTTCTTACGCTTGGGACAATACAGCCGCTTTTGGTTATCGTCCTGGCACCATCGGCAACCCCGACTTGAGATGGGAGACTTCGGCTACTGCTAACGCAGGTCTCGATTTTAGTTTCGCTAATGGTCGGGTGTCAGGTTCTATGGAATACTACATTACAAATACGACTGACCTTTTGGCACCGCAACCACTACCTAACTCGACAGGCTTTGGTGGGTTTACAACCAATATCGGTCATACTCGCAACAAAGGAATCGAATTGACAATCTCGACGATAAATATCGATAAGGGTGGTTTCCGTTGGAGTACCGACTTGACTTTTAACCATAATAAGGAGGAGATTGTGGAGCTGGCTAACGGCAAAGTGGACGATATCGCAGCTGGGCGCTTCATCGGTCAGCCGCTTTCGGTTGTATTCGATTTAAAGAAGACTGGTATTTGGCAAACTGATGAAGCGGATCTTGCTAAATCGTACGGCTATGTACCGGGCGAAATCAAGATCGAGGATAGAAATAACGACGGCGTCATTAATGCCGACGACCGCCAGATCCTGGGTTCGGCTATTCCGGCCTTCGTTGCGGGTATGACCAACCGCTTCTCTTATAAAGGTTTCGATCTGTCCTTCTTCCTGTACGCACGCGCCGGACAGTTCATTATCAGCCAATTCCATGCCAGCAATAATTCACTGGCAGGTCGCTACAACAATCTGGACATCGACTATTGGACGCCCAGCAACCCGACAAATGAGTTTCCACGTCCAAACGTTAATCAGGAGTCACCACGCAATGGCTCAACCCTACGGTACTTCGACGGCTCGTTTCTAAAAGTGCGAAACATCAATTTCGGCTATAATGTACCCACAAATATGGCTTCGAAGTTAGGCATGACAAGTTTGCGTGTCTTCACCAGCATTCAGCAGCCCTTTATCTTCTCGGAGTACCGCTCCAAGTATAAGGGTATTGACCCGGAAGTTGAATTGGACAACGGGCCCAGCAACCAGAACCGGAGTATTGGCGCTGATTTGTCACCCGCTACATCGGTCATCACTTTCGGCATCAATGCCAAATTCTAATTAGACTTCTAGCTTACAAAAAGATATTCAAAATGAAATTTAAACTTACACAATCCAAATTCCTGCGTGTTGGTGCTTTGGGTGCCGCTTTGCTGCTTGGGCAGTCGTGCAGTAACGACGTACTGGACGAAGTCGTGATCTCCGGCATTGGTAACGACTACCTCAACACGCCCACCGGCTTCAACGATGGCGTGAACGCTACCTACTCCTACCTGCGGCAGTGGTACGGCACCGAAACGGGCAACAACCTCACGACTTTCGGTACCGACACCTATACCAATGGCTCCGATGGCGGTAACAAGTTCATGAACCGCTACGACGGGCAGTTCGACTCACGCTCGGGCTCTGTAAACGACGTCTGGAACGACATGTATGTGGGCATCAATGCGGCTAACGCCGTGATTGCTCGTGCACCCAACGTGACGGGCGTGGCCGAAAACATCAAGAAGCAGCGGGTGGCCGAAGTGAAGTTCCTGCGGGCGCACTACTACTTTATCCTGACCCGTACGTTCGGCGGCGTAGATCTTCGCCTGACTGAAACGGTCGAGCCTACCAAGATAGCTACCCGCGCCACGGTACCCGAGATGTACGCCGCGATTATCAAAGACCTGATGGAGGCCCTGCCAGACCTGGAAAACAAAGCGCGTGCCGCCGAGTACGGGCGCGTGACTCGCCCCGTGGCGGAGCACATGCTGGCTGAGGTGTACTTGACCAAAGCTACTTCCGAAGCCAAAGCGGGCGACGACTACGCCAAAGCGGCCACTTACGCCAAAAGCGTAATCGACAATTATGGCATCGAGTTGCTACCCAACTTTGCCGATGTGCACCGCCCGGGTAACGAAATGAATAAGGAGGTAATTTTTGCCACGCAATACACTGGCGACCCGTTGAATAACGGTGGCGGTAACAACTCGCACGTATTCTTCCTCATGGAGTACGACGTGCTGCCTGGGATGCAGCGCGATGTACTTAACGGCCGTCCTTTTAAGCGCTATAAGCCTACGGAATACACGCTGGACCAAGTGTTTGCGCTGGGCAACCGCACGAAAGACAGCCGGTACTTCAAGACGTTCAAAGACGTGTACTATTCCAACAAACCCGGTAAGTACAACACCACTTTTGACAAGTCGAAAGAAACGGTGTCTTTCGCGCTGGGCGACACGGCTATTTACGATCCTGGTTTCGAAGTACCTGTAGCCGAACGTGCGAAGAAGCCCTACCAAGTACTTGTACCCAGTGCTTATTCGGAGCGGATATTCCCCGCGCTTCGGAAAAACCTGGACCCTAACCGGGTCGACCGGACCCAATTTGCCGGAACGCGCGACTACATCAACTACCGCTTGGCCGATACGTACTTGATTTTGAGCGAAGCTTTGCTCAATTCTGGTGATGTATCCGGTGCCGTAGCCGCAATCAATAAAGTACGCCGCCGCGCTGCTTGGCCGGGCAAGGAGAAGGAAATGGAAGTGACCGCCGCCGACATGAACATGATGCTGATTATGGAAGAGCGAGCTCGCGAGCTTCTAGGAGAGCAAAAGCGTTGGTTCGACCTAAAGCGTTGGGGCGTATTGGTGGAGCGTGTCAAGAAGTTTAACCCGGAGGGGGCACCTAACATTCAGCCTTACCACGTTTTGCGGCCGATTCCCCAAAATCAAATCGACCGTGTGGAAGGAGGCAGAGACGCCTTCCCCCAAAATACCGGGTACTGAATTTAATTTTGAATGATAGAATGAGTGAATAGGTGAAGACGGGCGAAAGCAATATTTACTCATTCATTCTATCATTCAACATTGAACAAGAAAGGCCCTCGGATTGGGGGCTTTTCCGTCTTTAGGGTAGTATATAATTTTCAACAAATCCTTTTGTCAGGGTAAAGTAGCAGGAACGTCGTTCCTATGGGAAGGGGGGGTACCCTTTAAACGAACCTGGAAGAACGGGGTCCGACAAACTCCATGACCAAATATAACAAATGAAAAAAGCATCCATACTACTTACAGCCCTCATGCTGGGCTATTTTATTCAAGATTCTCAAGCCCAAAAATCAAAAGATGGGTTTCAGAATCTGTTCAACGGCAAAGACCTCAACGGTTTCAGGCAACTGAACGGCAAGGCCAAATACGAGGTGAAGGATGGGGCCATCGTGGGTACTTCTACCATGAACACACCCAACTCGTTCCTGACGACCGAGCAAGACTACGGCGATTTTATCCTGGAACTGGAAGTGATGGTTGACGATAAGCTCAACTCCGGCATCCAAATCCGCAGCGAGTCGACCGCCGACTACATGGATGGCCGGGTACACGGCTACCAGGTCGAGATCGACCCCAGCGCGCGCGGTTGGGCGGCGGGTATCTACGACGAGGCGCGGCGCGGCTGGCTCTATCCGGGCGATTTGAACCCGAAAGCCAAGACCGCTTTCAAGAACAACCAGTGGAACAAGTACCGCATCGAAGCTATCGGCAACCACATCCAAACCTTCCTGAACGGCATTCCGGTAGCGCACCTCATCGACGACATGACGCCCAAAGGCTTTATCAGTCTGCAGGTACACGGAATCAGCAAGCCCGAGCAGGACGGCACGCAAGTGAAGTGGAAGAATGTCCGTATTAAAACCGATAATCTAAAACTAAGTCCCTGGCCCAACGATGTGCGGGTGGTGAACCTGGTACCCAACACCCTCTCGCCCGAAGAAAAGGCGCAGGGCTACACGCTGCTCTACGACGGCAAGTCGGCCGACCAGTGGCGGGCCTACGGGGGCACCGACTTCCCGCAGAAGCGCTGGAGCTTCAACGACGGTACTATCAGCGTTGCCAAATCCGACGGTTCCGAAACCGGCAACGACCTCGTGACGCGCGAGAAGTACGGTCCCGGTTTCGAGTTCGATTTTGACTTCAAACTCACCGAAGGTGCCAACAGCGGCGTGAAGTACTTTGTAAACGAAGACCTCGACTCTAAGGGCAAATCAGGCCTGGGCCTGGAATACCAGGTACTCGACGACGCCAAGCACCCCGACGCCAAGATGGGCGTAGTGGGCAATCGCACCCTGGCCTCGCTTTATGACTTGATCCCGGCAGACAAACCCGGCAACGCCGTTCACAAAATCGGCGACTGGAACCAGGGCCGCCTCGTCGTGCATCCCGACGGCAAAGTCGAGCACTTCCTGAACGGTCAGAAGGTCCTCGAGTACCCACGCGGCGGCCCAATTTTCCGCGCGCTGGTAGCTCGCTCGAAGTACAGCAAGTACGATGACTTCGGCCTGGCCGAAAAGGGCAACCTCCTTCTGCAAGACCACGGCGACAACGTGATGTACCGGAGTTTGAAGGTGAAGGAAATCAAAGAACAACGGTAAGGTTGAACAGCCGCTGCTGCGAACCCGTGTGTTCGCCTGATGGCTGGCGCACGAGTGATTCCGCGAGGCCAAATCAATTAAACTTTTAAACAGTTCAACACTTAAACAGCATTGACATGGACAATAGAAGAGATTTTCTTAAAAAAACCGCTCTGGCTACGGCTGGCGTCGCGGCGGTGGGCTCGAATGCCTTCAGCGCCAAGAGTTATAACAAAATTGTAGGCGCCAATGACCGCGTACGCGTGGGCATCATCGGATTCTCCAACCGCTTCCGCTCCTCACTCGCTCCAAGTTTTGCCGACCACGCCAAGGACAAGAACTTCGAGTTCATGGGCGTATCCGACCTCTGGAACCGTCGACGCGACGAAGCGGCCGCCTACTTCAAAGGCAAAAGTTCGGCGGCGAGTGATTTCATAAAATGTCGTAACAACGACGAGCTCCTCGACCGCAAGGACGTAGACGCCGTCGTGATCAGTACTGCCGACTTCCAACACGCGCTGCATGCGGTGGCGTCCATTAAGTCAGGCCGCGATGTGTACATGGAAAAGCCTTTTGCCGAATCGCTGGAAGATGCTAAGTTGTGCCTGAAAACAGCCGAGGCGTCCAAGCAGGTGGTACAGGTAGGCTCGCAGCGGCGCTCGGCGCCCAACTACCACGCGGCCAATAAGTACATCAACTCCGGTGAGTTTGGCGACATTTCGATGGTCGAGATGACCTGGAACGTCAACCAGCCCGGCCGCTGGCGTTTGCCCGAGCTGACCAAAGAAATCCGTAAGGAGGACACCGACTGGGACCGCTTTTTGATGAACCGCCCCAAAGTCGCCTGGAATCCGCGCTACTACCTCGAGTACCGCCTTTTTTATCCCTACTCATCGGGCATTCCCGGCCAGTGGATGTCGCACCAAATCGACACGGTCCACTGGTTCTCGGGTTTGGATGCACCGCGCTCCGTTTCGGCCAATGGTGGCGTCTACGTCTGGAAAGATGGTCGCAAAAATGCAGATACGTTCTCGGCCGTATTCGAATACGGGCCGTTCGATGATCCTTCCAAGGCTTTCCAGGTTATCTACTCTTCTCGTCAGCACCAGTCGGCGGGTGGCGTAAAGGAATACTACTACTCCAACGCGGGTATGATCAACCTCGATACCAATGAAATCACGTCCGACGGAGGGTTGCAGGCGGGTCCGGCCAAAGACATGGGCATGAAAGCTAACCTGCTGGCCACGAAAAAGCTAAGTGAAGTAGCTCAAATGGAAACGGGCGCCAATACCGGTGCCGATCCCATGACCTCGCTGCACATGCTCAACTGGATGGAGTGCGTCCGCAGCCGTAAGGAAACGAACGCTCCGGCCCGCGCGGGTTTCAACCATGCCGTGGCTAACATCATGGCCACGCAGGCGCTGCATACCGGCCGTCGCGTGACCTGGGACAATAAAAAGATGGACATCATCGCGAGCTAAATTTTAAGTACAAAGTTTGGGCAGACGTAAGCAAAAAGTAGAGACGCGATTTATCGCGTCTCATTTGCGTCAGCCGTATGCATATCGTTGCGAGCAGCAAAAAAATGAAACTATGAAAAAGGCATATTTAGTAATTGGCGCTCTTCTGACGGCTTTCGTCAGCCATGCGCAACGCGTGGAATTGCAGAACAACGGCGCGGAGCGCAAAGTGGAGGTATACGTAGACGGCAAGCCCTTCACGGCTTACATTTATCCCGGATTGGAAACATTGAAAAAACCGGTGTTGTACCCGATTCGGACGGCGCAGGGTACGCTTATCACGCGTGGATGGCCGATGGACCCGCGGCCCGGCGAGCGTGTTGATCACCCCCACCACGTAGGGCTGTGGCTCAACCATGGCGATGTGAACGGCTACGATTTTTGGAATAGCTCCAATGCCGTCGACCGTACTAAAAACAAGTATGGCGACATCGTCCATACCGGAATCTCTAATTTGAAAAGTGGGAAAGGCAAGGGTGAGCTCGATGTAACGGCGGCCTGGGTAAGCCAGGACGGTGACACGCTCATCAAGGAAAAGACTACCTACATGTTTCGCGCGAACGGCGACGAGCGTATCATCGACCGCACCACGACGCTTACCGCTCAGCGCGACGTAACTTTCACCGATTCGAAGGAAGGTATGTTTGGGGTGCGGCTGGCGCGGCAAATGGAGCATCCTTCCAACAAGGCAGAGATGTTCACCGATGCCAATGGCGTAGCGACTACCGTAGCCTCGCTCAATAACGAAGGCGTGACCGGTAGCTACCGAAACAAGGAAGGTGTAGAAGGCGAAGACGTGTGGGGCAAACGCTCGAACTGGAATAATCTCCGGGGAAAAATCGGCGACGAAAACATCAGCGTAGCAATATTCGACCACCCTAAAAATCCAGGCTACCCCGCCTACTGGCACGCGCGCGGCTACGGCCTGTTCGCGGTCAATCCCATGGGGGATAAGGAATACTCAGGCGGAAAGGAAACCCGGAATCAGAAGATGAAGAAAGGTGACACCCTCACGCTCAGGTACCGTATGGCGGTGGCATCACACCAACTTTCCGATTCGGAAATGAACACATTGGCGACTGACTTCGGCAAGATAAAGTAAAGTAGCCCACAGGCTCAGCGATCAGGCCAATGCCTTTTGCCGCGGAATGCGGATGGTGATCGCGGTACCCCGGTTGGGGGCACCCGGCTTGCCTTTGAGCGGACGGATCGAAAGATTTCCGCGCAGCGAGTTGACGCGATGACGAATGTTGTCGAGACCCAGTCCGGTACCGTGTCCCTGTCCGCCCACCATGCCCACGCCATCGTCGGTGATCATGAGTACATCGAAGTAGTCCGTTTGCACGATTTCGAGTACCACCTGTCGGGCGCTGGCGTGGCGCAGGGCATTGTTGATCAGTTCCAGTGCGCAACTGTACAATTCAAAGGCGATTTTCTTATCGTCGATCGTAACCCCCGGACTGCACACCAACTCGAAACTCCCCTTGCCCGAACGATTAAGCTCGGCCACCAACTTTTCCAGCGTTGGAACCAACCCTTTTTCCTGCAACGACGAGGGCAACAGATTATGGGCGATGTGCCTTACCTGTTCGTAAGCGTCGGTGATGAGCCTGACCACGCTACGGTACTTCTCCTGTTTCTCTTCGGTCAGATCATCAAAATCGACCGACTCCAGCCGCCACTTCACCCCCGAAAGCAGACTGCCCAGATTGTCGTGCAGTTCGGCCGCCACGCGCTTTCGCTCGATCGTCTGCCCTTGAACAGAGCTTCCTGTATCTCATAGTTTTTCCTGATAAGGACAAGATTAGCCTTTCGCAGGGCGTCGGTTCGCTCGGTGACGCGCTCCTCGAGCGTGGCATTGGTTTGCTGGAGGAGCTGGCCCACTTCAGTCAGTCGTTGGTTGGTGGCGTTCAGTTCCTGCCGACCGCGCCGCAGGAGGCGGTTGCTGCGCCAGAGCGCCAGGACCAGCAGCAAAAAAGCCAAAATTCCGAGCAGCAGCCAATTGCGCAAGTGCGCTTCCCACGCCATATCGTCGGCCATGGCTTGCATCTGTTGGCCGCGCTGCTGGGCGTCGTATTCGTAGCGAAGTACCTCCACGCGCTTGGCTTGGGCCTCAGCCCCGTTGCGCGCGCGCAGGTCTACGTATGCTTCGTGCCAGTACAGCGCGGTGTCGGGCATTTGCAGAGACTTATAGGATTGAAATAGATTGTAGGCCACCTTTTCGCGCCGGACCGGCCATTCGTAGCGTATGTAGAACGCGGCCCGCGCGGCGTGGTCCAATGATTTGCGGGCCTGTCCGCTCCGGCTTTCGATCAGGCTCAGCAGCGAGAGAAGTTCGGCATTCGCCCGGCCTTTGTTGTCGGTTTCTTCCTCGACGGCCAGCAGGGCATACTTTTCGGCATTCGTAAAGTTTTCCTGTCGCAGATAGGTCGCTGCCAGGTTGGTAAGTGCAGTGGCGCGCAAGGCAGGCGGCGGTGAAGCCAGCGCGGTGTCGAGTACCTGCTCCAGCACGGTGATCGAAGCGGGCAGTTGGTTGCTCTCACGGTACGCTACGCCCAAGTCGTTGAGCGACTGGAGCCGCCCGGCAGTATCGCGGCTGGTTTCGAACAGTACAATCGCTCGATTTTCAGCGACGACGGCTTTGTCGTATTTTTTGAGGTTGGCGTAGCAGTCGCCGATGTAGCTCCAGCTCAGCGCCTGGCCGTGCGGGTCTTTGGCGCGTTCGGCGTACTGAAGCCCTTTGAAGAGGTACTCGATGGCCTGGAAACTAACGCCTTTTTGCAGGTATACCAGGCCGATTTGGTTATGGACAAAGGCAAGCCAGGTACTGGATCGCTGCCGAAACGCAATCTTGAATCCTTTCTGCAACCATAGGAGTGCACTGTCGAGGTCGGTCGTCCGGCTGGCCGCCCGGCTATACAGCCGTATCAGGGTAGTGTCGCGAACCACGGAGGCGGGTTCGTCTTCCCAGTACCGGATTGCCGTGGCCGAGGCATTCCGCTCCGTATTTTGGGCGCACAGTAAGCCCCTTGCTCCCAGCAGAAAAAACATAACAATCATCCACCTCATGCGCTCGAACCCGTGTTTTTGTTTAATCGCTTTTCCTAACGGATGCCAATATAGTCCAAAATTACCGTAAATAAGGTATTGACTTAGCGAACGGATGTTCGCTTTTTTGCACCATCATTTCTTTCTCCCATACATTAAAGCGATTCACGCTATACACACTACAGATCAAAAACCCGGCCAGTTGACGGTCGGGTTTTTGATTATAACGTTGAGTAAGTACGGTGCTATTGGTCTTCCTTGGTCCAGTCCACGCTGAATTTGCCGTCCGTGACCTTGATCGAATCGGTTTCTTTCAGTTTTTTGGCGCGGTCGTGGTTGTGCGGGTCGCCGTTGGCGATCACTCCCGCCCCGGCTCCGGTCAGTACCTTGCGCTGCAGGTTGTCGCGCAAACCGCTGC
The DNA here is from genome assembly GCA_963803495.1 of uncultured Cytophagales bacterium. Classification (GTDB taxonomy): domain Bacteria; phylum Bacteroidota; class Bacteroidia; order Cytophagales; family Spirosomataceae; genus Persicitalea. Next base: position 1,460,685 of record CAWDMP010000002.1, on the reverse strand, counting down.
CCGTCAGCGTAGCGAGGGTTCTTTTTTTGTAATAAACGCCTTTCAGGTTGGCTTCGAAGGTACCTTCGATGGATGTGGGCGTCGAAGCCGTGATGGTGATGGTACCACTCATCGACTCGCCATCGTGAAAGCCGTGTCCCATTTTTTTGGTTTCTTCGGTGTAGTCGACAAGCGCCCACACCTCACCGGCTGACTTGGGCCGGTATTTCCGTTTTTCCATCTCCTCCAAATCCTCGATGGGATAGGTCCCCGGCTTGGGGGCGTCGCCCTGATGCCAAATCCTGATCCACACTTGTACGTCGGGGTTGACTTCAAACCCCGCCAGGGATAGGTACTTCATGTTCTTGAATTTGAATTTCAACCGCTTCGCCTCAGCTTTCCAGGCTTTGCCGTCGATGGTCGCCGCGATGTAATTATCAGTTTTCTGGGCATAAGTGAAATCGAGAATTAAGAAGAACAGGAAGAATAGCAGGAGCTTTTTCATGATAACGTTGGATGGGTATATTCAGTGATCTTTGGTTAAATGTAATCCACCCGCGTACTGATTCCAACCCAATAACCGCCTCACTTAGCCATTGGTAGTGTGCACTGAGTAAGGCATCGGCAAGGGGATAGAACCCTACGTCAAAAACCCAACATCGCTTCAATACCGCCGGATGTTCACCTCCGACAGGCCGGCGTCATAGCGAATCATGATTTTGCGATCCGCGCGGTCGAAGCCAGGCGAGCGGTAAAGGCCGCTATTGATTTTTTCCAGATCGCCCATGTTTTTGTCGTTGAGCAGGCCGTCGATCCTGACTTCGCAGCCCACCGAACGGGGTACCTCGAGCGTCACCGACGCTACCCCCGACTCTATCTTGACATCGGTCCGGGCCACACGGTCCCCGAGTTTGACGTCGAGGTCGGCCACACCAGTACTTATCTTTAAGGACTTCACCTTATAATCGCTCAGGTCGAAGTTCGCCTTGCCGGCTCCCAGCCCCAGGTCGATATTCCAAATCGGCGTGGTGTTGAGGCTGAAATCCACTTCGTTGCCGTTCTCGCCATTTTTCAGGTTGACCCGCCCGCTCTCCATCTTGAAATTGATCACAGCCGTGTTGGCGTTGCGATTATTACGAATATCGGTCATGAACCCACCTAACCGCGAGCGCGAATCGGCCTCGAATAGTTTATTGGTGCTGCTTTTAAGTTTGAATTCGCCCGCTCCACCCTCAAAATTAAGCGTAGCCTCGCGCAGATTCCGGTCCATCTCGTACTGGTAATGGCGGTTGCGAACGGGGCGTTTTTCTTCTTCCTCTTCACGATCGGAAGCAGCGTCGCCGTCACTATCGCTATCGCTATTGCTTTCGTCGTCATTGTCGTTGTCGTAATCGTAGCCGCGTTGGCGGGCACGGGCGCGCTCCTCGGCCCGCTCGCGACGCTCTTCCGCACGGCGTTCGTTGCGTTCCTGTCGGTCGCCGAAGTTCCATTCGTCGTTGTCGTCGTCGCTGTCCCAGCCAAAATTCCAATTCCTGCCGTCGGCGCGGTCGAAAGCCCTGTTGGTGCGGTGCGTAATGCCCCCCAGCACGGCCAGGGCGATCAGGATACCCGCTACGCCACCCGCTACGCCGCCGCGTTCGCGGCCCGCCACGAGCAGACCTCCACCCGCCAGAATTAGCAGCACGGGCCAGAAACGCGTCACTTCTTCCCAGTCGATTTGCAGTAGCCCCAGATTGCGCAGTAGCCAGAAAGTACCCAGCAACAGCAGCAGGCCGCCCCAGAATATTCCGTTCGATCTTTTCATGGTTTATGAGTTTTTGATATACAAAAGGGTATCGGGATGAACTTGGTCCTCCCTAAAAATCGGTCTCGGTTTTTGTTTTGCTACCCAGCTGATGCCGGAGTAGCAACAATCCACCCGAGGCGATCAGGATGATGGGCAGAAAGTAACGACCGAAGTCGAAATTGGTGAATTCTTCCACCAGAAACAGGGCACCGACCACGATGAGCATGATGCCCCAGAATGTGTTTTTAAAATTCATAGCTTTTTTGAAAGGCACAGAGGTACATAGGTCCAAAGGCACATAGTGAAAATACAGGTGATAGCACTGCTTGTGTTGGGTACTGGTTCAAGTCAAATTTAAAAGTTAAACCCTTAAACAAATAAACCAATAAACAGCAACCATGCTACTTCACAATCGGCGGGTCACCGTCCAAATTAGTGTCGCCGTCGGGATCGGTAGGACGGTCGGGGTCCGGCTTGTTGAGGGGGCCATCGAAAGGGCGGTAGGGCGTCGGGTCGGGCTCGGTGGGCGGCAATGGGTCGCGCGGCGCGAAGGGATCGGCCGGGGGCGGGGTGGGAGTATTGGTCAAATCCGTGCTCGTGCTCTCGTTGCGGTCGCGGAGACGCAGCAGCAGGTAACCCCCCGCCACGATCAGCGCTACGGGCCAGATGTACTCGCGGATGCGGTACCAGTAAGGCAACTCATCCAGCAACAGGATACCGCCTACGGCCAGCAGCACTACCCCGATAATCTTGATCGAGCGGTCGGGGTCGGAGCTATTGGACAGGAACGTCTGATGGGTAGCTTCGGGACTACTGGTCGGGGTATTGGCATCGTAAACGGTCGTCGGAGCGTTGGTTCCCGGCAATCCTTCGGGCAACGCCACCCAGAAAATAATGTAGATGATTGCCGTCCAGAAGAAAGTCGGTGGAATGGGGAGCAGCAGCGCTACTACCCACAACACGCGGATCACGCTCCGGTCGACACCGAAGTAGTCGGACATGCCCGCCGCTACGCCGCCCACGACGGCCTCGCTCGGGATACGGGTTAGTTTCTTTTCCATGCTCATCAGTATTTGAGGTTATTGTTTATTTCAATTTCAACAAAGAGCAGAACCGCCCCATCGTTTGGGCCGGGGGCGGGCCACCTCTTTTATTGTTATCAAAGGTAGTAGGTAATGCAAGATACTGCTTTCCTAAAATTTATAATCGGTATCTGCTAGGGTTAAGTGGCAAAATTTGGGGGGAATCGTGTCGCCGGTTGGTTTGAAAAAGCTGCTTTCAGGTAGCTAGTAGTCCTCTTCTAGCGCCTCGAGAATATCCATGAGGGCCCCAAAATCCTTGAAACCTGGTCTGATTTCCTCACTGCCCCGCAGTGTGACGCCTTGAATCGCCAACCGGCTCACCAGCTCCGGTACTTCCGAAGGTACCTCCAGGCCAAAACCCAGCAGCATTGGGTAGGTACGCCCGAGCGCATCGAGGTACGCCTTCCAGTCGTCGGTCAGCGGCGTGTTGGTAGCGCTTTCCAGCAGAAAGTACTCGACTTCCGACGCATACCGACTCATGAGCGCATCCAGTTCGTCGGCCTCGTAGTGGTCCACATCCACGCGAAGCAGTAGCGGCTTGGCCAGCTCACTTTTCAGGTACAGCAGCAAATCCGGGTTCTCGATTTGCAAGGCATCGAAATCGTAGTCGGCCAAGGTACTTAACAGCTTTTGCGGGTCGCTCTCGGCCGATTCGGCTACGAGCCGGACCCCGGCGATCCAGCCGCGCATGTCGGCGTATTTTTTGGGGAGTATATAATAAGGAGAAGTTTCGTCGACCGAGAAGCCGAGCATATCCACGCCCATGCCCGCGCAGTAGCGGGCGTCGGACAGGTTGGTGACGTTGCTTATTTTGACAAAGGTTTTCAGCATCTTGAATCAGTGGTTTTAACGCAAAGAACCGGTCCGATTTCTATGGTTTATGCAAGTGTTGGCGTATAATTTTTGTTATATTTTTCACCCCGCCCCACGACCGCGTAAATCCGGTGGATTAGCTTGTTGCGAACGGCATTGAGAACGAGCATTCTGTTTTTGCCCTCTTTTACTTTCCGCTGGTAGTAGTCCTGTAATTCCCCCTTGACGCGAATCGATGACATGGCCGCTAAATGAAAAAGAGACTTAAGGCGCTTGCGGGCGTGCTGGCTCACGCCAGGCCGACCTCGGACACTGCTGCCGGATTGATAGTTGAAGGGGGCAACCCCGGCATGACAAGCCATCTTCTTGGGGTCGGTGATGTTCTTCAACTCGTTGGTGGAAATCACCACTTCGGTGGCGGTGGCCGGGCCAATACCGGGGATGGAAGTCATCAGCCCGAAGAGTTCTTTGAGCTGCTGGTCGCCCTCGATGAGTTGTTCGATGGATTTGTCAATCGCCTTGCGGTCTTTCTCGATGGCGGCCAGCGATGCTTGGCAACCTTTGCGCAGTTGCTTTTGGAAGGTAGGGCTGATGAAGCCCTGATGCTCGGCCAGAGGCCCGGCCAACTGGTTGTAGACGCCGATCAGCCGCTGGCGGGCCGCACTGAGCAGGGCCAACTGCTGCACGACGGCTCGGGGCGGTTGCCAAAGGCGGATTCTGTCCCGGAACCGGCGGGCGTACTCGGCGATCCGCTGGGCGTCGATGCTGTCGGTCTTGCCCCGCTGCAGGCCGCTGGCCTTCTTGATCTGGAGCGAGGACTCCAGCCAGATGGGAAAACGGAGTTTGTGGAGGAAGTCGAGCAGGTGGGCGTTGTAGATGCCCGTGTGCTCCATGCAGAAGACCGCGTCGGCAGGATTCCAGTCAGGCAGCGTTTTAAGCAGCCGCAGGGCGGTTTTTATGCCCGTCACGGTGTTGGGGGTGCTGGTTTGGAGCACCATATTCTTACCATCGTAAACGGCCCAGTCGAGTGTCGCTTTGGAGATGTCGATGCCAATGTAATAGCGAATGTCCATGTTGGTTTGTAGTTTAGGGGTTTGAGAATGAATGCTTGCACAGTTGTTCAATACCTTGCTAACGGGCCTGTTGTCCCACATTTCTATACGAACCTTTTGCAAGCAAAGACAGGACGGGTCCTGAATCGGACCATAGGCCGCTAACCTTGCCGCGCGATAGGATAGCCCGTCCTGTTTGTCTTTCCGGCAAGCTACCAAATCTTGGAATAGTACTGTCCTGCAAACCTAAAGGCCGGTGCGGCAAAGTTTTACGCAAAACTAACAAAGCCTTAGCGAACTCAGCGTTCTTTGCGGTTAAGACAGGAACTAAGGCTACAACTCGGAGCGTTCACAAACGATACATTAACAACAAAATCGGAAGGCATTCAACCTTCGCAGATTACGACTATGAGCAAACACGGCAGAATACTCGTCGCCATGAGCGGCGGCATCGACAGTTCGTTGGCAGCAGTGATGCTGCACGAAGAAGGCTACGAGGTCATCGGGATGACGATGAAAACCTGGGACTACGCCGGGAGCGGCGCCAGTAAGAAAGAGACGGGCTGCTGCTCGCTCGATTCGATCAACGATGCCCGCGCCATCGCGGTGCAGTTGGGCTTCCCGCACTATATTCTGGATATAAGGGCCGAATTTGGCGACTACGTGATCGACCACTTTACGGGGGAGTACCTCGAAGGCCGCACGCCCAATCCGTGCGTGCTCTGCAACACCCACATCAAGTGGGACGCCCTGCTTCGCCGCGCCGACCGCCTCGATTGCGCCCAAATTGCGACGGGCCACTACGCCAATATCCGCCAGATGGACAACGGCCGTCATGTGCTTTCCAAGGGAATCGATGCCTGGAAAGACCAAAGCTACGTGTTGTGGGGAGTATCGCAGGAAAGCCTGAGCCGCACCCGATTGCCGCTCGGGTACCTGCACAAAAGCGAGATCAGGGCCATGGCCACCGAGCGCGGCTTCATGGATTTGGTTAATAAATCGGAGAGCTACGAAATCTGCTTCGTACCCGACAACGACTACCGCGGCTTCCTGAAAAATCGCATTCCGGGACTTGAAGCGCAGGTAGCGGGCGGCAATTTTGTGCGGGCCGACGGTACGGTGCTCGGGCAGCACGAAGGGTACCCGTTCTACACCGTTGGGCAGCGCAAGGGCCTCGGCATCGCGCTGGGGCGTCCGGCCTTCGTGACCGAAATCCGTAAGGATAGCAACGAGGTGGTACTCGGCGACCTGCCTGACCTATACCGTGACGGTATGAAGGTCGGGAAGCTGAATCTACAAAAATACGTTGCGCTCGATCGACCGCTTGAAACCGTGACCAAGGTGCGCTACAAACACGAAGGTACCCCCGCAACAGTCGTGCAGGAGTCCGCTGACCGCATTCGGGTAGATTTTCATGATGGCGTCAGCGGTATCGCACCCGGCCAGGCCGCCGTCTTCTACGAGGGCGACGATGTGGTAGGAGGCGGTTGGATCATGAAGAGCTTCAAGAGGTGAGTGTCAGGCTGAGCGGAGCGGCCCGCCTGACACTGTAAAGATCTTCTTTTGGGGTAAAATTTTGAATATTGTGGATTGTACGCCACGGGACAAAGATCCGGTTAGAAATTTTCGCTAACCGGATCTTTATTTTTAGTGAATTGTCAATCAGTTGATTGTAGGGTGAAGAATTGAAATGAAGCCAGCCGCAAACGGGTTAATCCGGTCTTTGGACAGGTTTTTTAACTAGTACTACCATCTGCATCACAGTGATGCTAGCAACTGATTTCTATAATCAAAACAGAAAATATTATGTCTGATAAATTGAACAACCTCGACGACCTGCTTAAACATCAAATCAAGGATCTTTATAGCGCTGAGTCGCAAATCATCGGTGCGTTGCCCAAAATGATCGATAACGCGACAAACAAGAAATTAAAAGAAGCTTTCAGCAAGCACCTCGAGCAAACTAAGGAGCAGAAAGTACGCCTCGAAAAAGCTTGCGACATTTTGGGCATCAAGCCCGGTGGCGAGAATTGTAAAGCGATGGAAGGCATCATCAAGGAAGCCAAGAGCTTCATGGAAGAAAAAGCCACTCCCGCCGTGATGGACGCCGGTATGATTGCCGAAGCCCAGCGCGTAGAGCACTACGAGATCACGGGTTACGGTACGGCGCACCGCTACGCTGCGCAACTAGAGTACAAAGAAGTAGCCGATCTGCTGGCGAAAACGCTGGAAGAGGAAAAGGATACGGACGAGTTGCTGAACGACCTGGCAATCGAAACGATCAATATTCAAGCCGAAAAAGCCTGATTATCAGGAACACAAAGAGAAAAAAGTCCGCGCTATTGTAGTGCGGACTTTTTTGCGTTTTGAGCTTTTAACAATGGAAAGTACCTTTCTTCGATAACATGGCAGTGGTGAATCGCATGACCGACCACCATGAACCCCAAGGCAGCCACCGAAATAGGTTCTTGGCTCAGCCCTCCGCCCATGCCGGCACGGTTCAGTGTTTCCTGGTTGAAGTTTTTGAATAGGGCTTGGGTACCCATACGTACAATTTCGTATTCTTCCAGCAGATCTTCCAAAGTTCTCTCGCTGGTGGGTGCATTTTGGGCGTAACTATTTTCCTCAAAGCCGGGCAGGGGTGTTTTGTCGTTGCGGGCAAAACGCAAGGCACGGTAAGCCATGATGCGTTCGGTATCTGTGCAGTGTTGCACGATTTCGCGAATCGTCCATTTGCCGGATGCGTATACTTTATCGCCCAGGGCTTCGAGAGATTCAATATCCGCGAAAACATTGACCGGCGAGAGAGTATCGAGGGCGTCGAGCAATTCGATGTCTTTCACGAGACTGATGTACTTGTCAAAAAATTGGGGTAGGGGGTTTACTTCGGAGCGTTTCATCTGGGAGTTTTAAGAGGACTAGTTCGCCACTGCAATTTTAATTCTTTTTCCTTTCAATTTCTCCGGTTGCAGTCGCTTGACTACCCGCCCGACTTCGTCGCGGCTGACAGCGGCGAAGGCGCTGTCGTCCCAGATTTCGATCAGGCCAAGTTGGTCTTTCTGCAAGCCACCTTTTTTCAGTAACAAACCCACGATGTCGCCTTTGCTGATCTTGTCTTTTTTACCCGCCGAAAAGTAGACGGTTTCCCAATCTGGCGCGGCAGGTAGGCGATCGTACTCAGGCAGTACCTGAGCTTCCGGTAATTTGGACAGGTAAGGCGCTTTTTCCTCCTCATCGAGCAGCAGGTACACTGTACCCGTAGCGAACATGCGGGCAGTGCGGCCGTTGCGGTGGATGAACGCCTGTTCGGTCAGCGGAAGTTGGTAGTGCACGATGGAACCGATCTCAGGAATATCCAGACCACGGGCGGCGAGGTCGGTCACGATCAGGATGCGGGTACTGCCGTTACGAAACTTCATCAGAGCGCGCTCGCGGTCGCGCTGTTCCAAGCCGCCGTGGAATACGCCGTGCGCCAGGCCAGAACGGTCGATTAGATCGCCGATGCGGTCCACGGCATCGCGATGGTTGCAGAAAACCAGCGTCGGCTGCTCGCCAATAAGGCAGAGCAACGAAAAAAGCGTTTCCAACTTCTCGACCGAAGTTGTGCGCACGGCCCTCATGGTGAGTTGCGGCGCGGCGGCTTGGTCATCCAGAAAATCGACCCGCTGCGGGTCCACCGTGCCTGTGAAATCCGGTAGGGTATCGAGTGGCGTAGCCGAGGTGCAAATCCGTCGACTCAGTCCCGAAAGCTGGTAGATGATGGCCGACATATCGTTCTGAAAGCCCATTTCCAGCGACTTGTCGAATTCATCCAACACCAGCGTATGCACCGTGGTGGAGTCGAAATTCCCCCTCCGGCTATGAAAAGCCACGCGGCCCGGCGTCCCGATGAGCACGGCTGGGGCTTCGACGAGCAGATTTTCCTCCGTCTTGACCGCATGACCACCGTAGCAGCAAGCCACTTTGTACCCGGTACCCATCGACTTAAAAACGCGCTCGATCTGCAAAGCCAACTCCCGGGAAGGTACCAGAATCAAAGCCTGCACCCCTGATTTCTGAGCATCAAGCCGCTCCAAAATCGCCAGCAAAAAAGCCAATGTTTTGCCCGAACCCGTGGGGGAAAGTACCACGACGTCGCCCGTCTGCGCGGCGGAGATGGCAGCTTCCTGCATCGGATTGAGCGCCTGAATGTTGAGATTTTGAAGGATTTGCTGGTGCATGGAGGGGATTGAGGATTGGTATTAGGGCCTGTGAGTATCGTAGGCACGACCGACTATCGCCTTGATTTGAAACGGCCTCAAAGGTACTCCAAATAAAACAGAGCCAATTCCCACAAAAAGAGCCGGACGAAATCTATTTGCCTGGCTCTTCGACAATGCACCGAATATTTTTACTCAAACAACAGAGAAGGCTGTCCCTCCACTTCCTTACGAAAGGCTGCCCAATTTTTAGCAAAGAAATTATTGACCCGACTCACGGCTTGCTCCACCATCATCTCGGCGTCCTTGACCATTTGTTCATCGTTAGCATTGGGCGCAAAAGGCTTGCTACCTGTCCAAGGCGTGCCCGCCACGGTATAGAAGGCGTCGCGCCACACGGTGAGCGCCGTTTGGCGGAACGGACGACCGTAGCCCTGCTTGCCCAGCGGCTTGGGCTCGATCAACTCGCGGTAGGCCTTGACGCTGTCCGTCATCGCCTTCAGCTTCTTATCCCAGCCCTTCCATGCGGTATTATCCGACGTCTTCAAGCCTTCTTTTATTTGCTTGATCGTGTTGTCAGCTTCGTCTAAGCGATCGGTGGCAGCGGTTAGCTTCTCGGCCGATTCGGCCAGGCGATCGGCCATGGCCCGCCGGGCCAGCAGCGCTGAGCGGTTGAGATCCAGGCGCGGGTCCGCCAGTACGGTCACCATCGTGGAGTCCTTCATTTTATCAAAACTGAATACCACCTTGTAGGTACCGGGCAACACAGGCAGCCCAACCGGCTCGGGGGCGTTGGACTTCGGCTTTTTACTGCCGGGTGTACGAATGCCCCGCTCACGCAAATCCCAGGTCGTACGCTGAACCCCCGCCGTGTCGGGCTGATCGGTGAAGCTACGGATGAGTTTGTTGGCGTTGTCGTAGACCATGATCCGCACGGTATCTTTCTTAGCCGACTTGCTCGAATCGTTCCGCATGGCCGTGAGCGTGTCGCCCTTCATGCCTGCCAGTACCTGCGTTTCAGGGTTGACCATATTACGCTTCGACTTCCGAGCATTGGCTTCTACGGGCGGTGGGGGCGGCGCAATCAATTTACCCTTCGGGTTGAGGTAGTACGTCAGGCGCGCCTGGCGGCTGCGGTTGGGTACTTCAAAAATACCATCACCGCCCGAACCATAGCCGATGATGTCTTTGGTTTCGGCCAGGTAGGCGTCGGGTGCGGCGTAGGCGACCAAACGCTGGTCGTTGGTCTGCTTCGTGGACGCCAAGCGGCGCAAGGGCCGGATATCGTCCAGCACGTAGAGCGAGCGGCCGAAAGGTACCAATGACCAGATCGGCCTCGCGCTCCTGAATAGCGAGATCCATGACGCTGGTACTTGGAATGCCATGCGTCCACTGCACCCAATTATTACCGTCATCTATGCTCACCCACAAGCCGTGCTCGGTACCGGCAAATATTAGGTTGGGTACTTCGGTGTCGGGCATCACGCTGAGGGCGTAGCCGCGCAAGCCTTTGTCCGCCACCACGTTCTCCCAGGTCTTGCCGTAGTCGCGGGTGCGGAAAATGTAAGGCGCGAAGTCGCCCATGCGGTACTGATTGGCGACGACGTAGGCCTCGGCGGCGTTCAGCTTCGACACCTTCACCTGCGGAATCCAGGCTTCTCCGGGCATGCCCCTGATGTCGATCTTATTCCAGGTCGCGCCGCCGTCGCGGGTGAGTTGCACGTAGCCGTCGTCGGTCGTGACCCAAATCACGCCTTTTTCTTTGTAGGAAGGCGAAATCGCCAGAATCGTCGTGTTGTTCTCCGCCGACGTCACGTCCAGCGATAGTCCGCCGCTCTCGTCCTGCTTTTGTTTGAGCGTATCGTTGGTCGTCAAATCGGGCGAAATGATCGTCCAGGTTTTGCCCTTGTCAGTACTTTTATGGACAAACTGACTGCCGTAGTAAATGGTATTGTTGTCGAACGGGTCCTGCGCCAGCGCGGCGTTCCAGTTGAAGCGGAGCCGCGTTTTGAGGTTGGGCGCGGGCGGTTTGATGCCGTAGCTTTGTCCGGTCTCGACGTCGTAGCGGCCCAGGCCGCCACCCTGCGACATGGCGTAGCCGTAGCGGGCATCGTCGGCGTCGGGCATTACCTCGAAGCCATCGCCGCCCCACACACTCTGCCAAAGGTAGTTACGAAGCCCATCGCTCATCCAGGTGTAGGCCGGCCCACGCCAGGAGCCGTTGTCTTGCAAGCCACCGTAGACGTTGTAGGGAATCTCATTATCGACCGCCACGTGGTAGAACTGCCCGATGGGGATATTCTCCGAGAAGATCCACTTTTTGCCGCCATCGCGCGAGATTGACACGCCGCCGTCGTTGCCGTTGATAAGTAAATTCGGATTTTTCGGGTGAATCCAAAGTGCGTGGTGGTCGGCGTGGGCCTGGCCGAAATCGGCCGCACGGGTGAAGGTCTTGCCGCCGTCGATGCTCACGTTGATCGTCTGCCAGAGGGCGTAGAGCTTGTTTTCGTTGCTGGGGTCGGCGATGATGTCGTTGAAATAAAACGGGCGGTTGGTCGCCACGTCGGGGTCGTCGGTGACAAGCGTCCAGTGGAAACCGCCATCAACGCTGGTGTACAAACCGTTCTTTTTGGCCTCGACCATCGCGTACATCCGGTCAGGATTGGCGGGCGAAATCGCGACCCCGCAACGGCCATAATCGCCGTCGGGTAAACCTTCGGCTTTGCCCAGTTTCTTCCAATTCTTGCCGCCATCGAAGGTCAGGTACAAGCCCGAGCCGGGACCGCCCGACTGGAAATCGTAGGGTGTACGGCGGTGCTGCCACATCGCAACCAGCATTTTCTGCGGGTTGGCCGGGTCCATAATCATGTCGCCCACGCCGGACTTTTCATTGGTATAAAGTACCTTCTCCCACGTCAGCCCGCCATCGGTCGTTTTAAAAACGCCCCGCTCGGGGTGCTCAGCGTAGGGATTGCCGATGGCCCCGGCGTAGACTACATCAGGATTAGACGGGTCGATGAAGATGCGGTGAATGTTACGGGTTTTTTCCAGGCCCATTCGCTTCCAGGTTCTTCCGGCGTCGAGCGATTTGTAAATACCCTCGCCCAGGCTCACCGAGTTGCGCGGATTTCCCTCGCCGGTGCCTACCCAAATCACGCTGGGATTGGACTGCTGAATCGCCAGTGAACCAATGTTGAGCGTGGGCTGCTCGTCAAAAACCGGCATCCAGGTACCGCCGCCGTTCTCGGTTTTCCACACACCGCCCGAGGCGGCTCCGGCGTAGATGATGTCAGGGTTGCTATGCACAGCCTCCACCGCGTTGATACGCCCCGACATGACCGCCGGGCCAATGCTGCGTACTTTCATGTTCTTGAAAAGATCGGTCGGAACGGGCTGGGCGTGGGCCATGCCGCCCATTAGAAGGAGAAAAAGTAGGGGTTGGACGATGTTTAGGAAAATTTTCTGCATTCGAGTTGCGTTTGGGTGATCGTTTTATTTGGCAAAAGTACAAAACAACATCGGTAGAGACGCGATTTATCGCGTCTTACTCGCGCCAGCCTTCGCAAGAAAAAGGTCCGGCATCCATTTTTTGTAATTTTTTCTGGTTTTTTTGCTACCGCCTTCCAACCTTTCAGTCTGGCAAGTGGTCTATCATTTGTATTCGCCTCACGCTCAATTTTCCGACCATGCCAGCACTTTCCGCTATCCTCACCAACTTCGCCAAATCGCCCGAACGCGAGGTACTACCGCTGCTTGGGCTGTTCGACACCGTCTAGGTACCCGCCCATGCCACGCTCCTCGAGTCCGGTAAAGTTTGTCCGGCGGTTTGGCTGGTAGGTTCCGGGGCATTGCGCGCTTTTTACCAAGTCGAAGAACACAAACGCGCCAGGACGGAAGAGACCGTGAGCCGCGAGGTGACCAATTGGCTCATTCCGCCCGGTGGGTTATACACCGCGATGCAGAGTTTTTTCCAACAAGAGCCGACTATCTACCATGTCGAGACGCTGGCGGACGCCCAGCTTTTCACGCTGTCGTACCCCAACTACCGGACCCTGATGAAAACATACCCCGAAGTGGGCCTGAAAATATTCGAGCAGGTGATCGTCATGGCCGACGCTCGGGTGAAGATGTGCAATCTGCGCGACCCGCAAGACCGCCTGCGGATGTTCGAGGCGACGCATGGTGAGATGAAAAAATATCTGTCCGTCAACGTGCTGGCGTCCTACCTCAACGTCGACCCGAACACGCTGAGCCGCATCCGGGCCAAACGAAAATAGTTTTATTTTCATACCCAAGTATGATGGGGGTAACTCTGCGCCGATTAATTTTGTCGGTATGGAAGTTTTGACTTTTTTATTCCGACATTGATTTTAAATACAAACGACATTCGAGAATATTATTTTTAGGATTAAGACAGAATTTCACTCACTCATCATAAATCATCAAATGTTATGAAAGCGATCATTAAACTATTATTTTTTTCTGCTCTTTTGATTTTAACCGTCGGCCTCAGCCGCTGTGGGAAAGAGGTAGTGCAAGGTATCAAGGTGAACGTCGAGCCGTGTAAGAATACGGTCAAATGCTTCTGCTCTACGATCTGAGGGCGCTGGTCGATGCCCACTCTACCCACGATTTGTCCCCTTTTGCCCTTCACACTGCCCCTTTTGGCGTAGCGCTTACCCTTGGTACGCATGTGGCGGAATAGCTTCCCGCCCTGCTTCTTGTCGTCCCACACGAACTGGTAGATGCGCTCGTGCGAGACGCATTCGATACCCTTTCGAGAGGCGTCCCCGACGATCTGCTCAGGGCTGTAGTCCGCCTCGATCTTCTGGCGCACATGCGCCTCGATACAGGCCGTCAGGCGCTTTCTCTTTGGCTTGGCCTTGTGGCGGGCGTCGGTCTTGCGTTGAGCCAGGTCGGGCCAGTAAGACCCGTCGCGCTGGTCACAATTGCGATGCAACTCGCGGCTGACAGTGGATCTACAACAGCCGACCTGCTCGGCAATCTCGCCCCGGGAATGTTGCGTTTTGTCCAAGGCGGAAATGTGGTACCTTTGTTCTAGCGTCAGATGCTTCATGGGCTTTTTGAGTTTGGTAACCCAAAAGTATGAAGTTTTCCAGCGTAGCCCCCCTGCTGGGTTCAGGCCCCGGGGCCTGAACCCAGCAGGGGGGCTTTTTTTTCAGCCGTTGCATTTATTACTTGAATTCAAGATATCTTTTAGGCCGATAACAGGAATATCATCAGAATATCTTACATCTATACGTGCCGAAAAGTCGGCGTTCTTTGTCTTATCTTCTAGTTTTTCTAAATCATATTCGATACAATACCCATAATTGGAGCTGGCATAATAGGCCCACATTTGTTCACTATGATAAGTTTTAGAAATAGAATAAACCCCTAATCTATCTTTGAAAGAAAGGATTCTTTCAAATGTTGCCTCCATTGAACTTACGTCAACCTTAAAGATAGTATTTAAACTTTTAGAAACCTTAGATAATATTTCATTAAAATTTGCTTCGAATGGATCATTCAGCATTTCGAATTTCGGCGCGAAAAACATATTATTCTTTAACGTGTCAAAGTCTCTATCGAATATATCTTTCTCAACACCACGATATTTGTATACCTTCATGGCTAAAAATATTATAATATTATATATATTTTTTTAGAAATTATTTTGTAAAAAAAGCACTTACCCTTCTACTTCCCCCGCCGCAACACCCAATACAACGGCCCACCCCCAAAAAACAGCAACTACCCAATCAAAGCCGAACTCGGGTCAGTTATAATCAAATTGACCGCAACGGCGAGTAAAAATAGCACAAAAAAGCCGGGGAGCCACGGGTAGTCTACCATTTTGAAGCCTTGGTGCGGGTCGGGCGTACCATAAGTTTCAAATATCCACACTCAGCTTCAGATGTCCTCCAAGCCCTTCCTGAACAATCCGCATGAGGGTCGAAAGGCGAATGTCACTCGCATTATTTTCGATTCTTGAAATGTAAGTCTTGGTCGTCCCGCATTTCTCGGCGAGTTGCTCTTGGGTCAATCCTTTCGATTTTCGGATCTCTTGCAGCATGACCCCAAGTTTAAAGACCTCGAATTCTTGTTCGTACTTCTCACGTGTGTCGGTACCAGTTGTCCCGTAGTGGCTATCAAGATGGTCTTTGAATGATGTAAGTTTTGGATTAATCATCTTCATGTTTACAAAAGAGCCTATGAATTAAGTAGATAACTAATTTCTGGTTCAGAATAGAGATTTACGCTTCTTTCTGAAAAGACGCAACGAATTCCATCGAAACCCCTGCCAACCTAGCAATTAAGCTAAGATCAAGCCCCTCAGTAAGTCCGTTTTCGATGACCTCTCTCGTTTTCATTGCTTGTGCCTCTGCCTTGGCGGCCTCAATTTTTTTCTTCTCGTTCTTAATGGCTAGGGCGTTTGCTGAAAGAGCCATCTCGTAGGACAGCTTCTGTTCAGCGTTCATGTTTCTCAGGTCAAGTTCTGAGATGGCCTTTTGCAGCCATTCTTCGTCCCAAAATTGGGGGAATGCTGCGGCGTCCGTTACTGTATGTAGGTTTTTCATAGTGTATACGAGTTTATCCAGATCAGTTTGTACATCAGTCAGTTGCTTGGTGAACTTTGGTAGCTCTACAGTTACGAACACGGTCCGATTTCTATGGTTTATGCAAGTGTTGGCGTATAATTTTTGTTATATTTTTCACCCCGCCCCACGACCGCGTAAATCCGGTGGATTAGCTTGTTGCGAACGGCATTGAGAACGAGCATTCTGTTTTTGCCCTCTTTTACTTTCCGCTGGTAGTAGTCCTGTAATTCCCCCTTGACGCGAATCGATGACATGGCCGCTAAATGAAAAAGAGACTTAAGGCGCTTGCGGGCGTGCTGGCTCACGCCAGGCCGACCTCGGACACTGCTGCCGGATTGATAGTTGAAGGGGGCAACCCCGGCATGACAAGCCATCTTCTTGGGGTCGGTGATGTTCTTCAACTCGTTGGTGGAAATCACCACTTCGGTGGCGGTGGCCGGGCCAATACCGGGGATGGAAGTCATCAGCCCGAAGAGTTCTTTGAGCTGCTGGTCGCCCTCGATGAGTTGTTCGATGGATTTGTCAATCGCCTTGCGGTCTTTCTCGATGGCGGCCAGCGATGCTTGGCAACCTTTGCGCAGTTGCTTTTGGAAGGTAGGGCTGATGAAGCCCTGATGCTCGGCCAGAGGCCCGGCCAACTGGTTGTAGACGCCGATCAGCCGCTGGCGGGCCGCACTGAGCAGGGCCAACTGCTGCACGACGGCTCGGGGCGGTTGCCAAAGGCGGATTCTGTCCCGGAACCGGCGGGCGTACTCGGCGATCCGCTGGGCGTCGATGCTGTCGGTCTTGCCCCGCTGCAGGCCGCTGGCCTTCTTGATCTGGAGCGAGGACTCCAGCCAGATGGGAAAACGGAGTTTGTGGAGGAAGTCGAGCAGGTGGGCGTTGTAGATGCCCGTGTGCTCCATGCAGAAGACCGCGTCGGCAGGATTCCAGTCAGGCAGCGTTTTAAGCAGCCGCAGGGCGGTTTTTATGCCCGTCACGGTGTTGGGGGTGCTGGTTTGGAGCACCATATTCTTACCATCGTAAACGGCCCAGTCGAGTGTCGCTTTGGAGATGTCGATGCCAATGTAATAGCGAATGTCCATGTTGGTTTGTAGTTTAGGGGTTTGAGAATGAATGCTTGCACAGTTGTTCAATACCTTGCTAACGGGCCTGTTGTCCCACATTTCTATACGAACCTTTTGCAAGCAAAGACAGGACGGGTCCTGAATCGGACCATAGGCCGCTAACCTTGCCGCGCGATAGGATAGCCCGTCCTGTTTGTCTTTCCGGCAAGCTACCAAATCTTGGAATAGTACTGTCCTGCAAACCTAAAGGCCGCGCGATAGGATAGCCCGTCCTGTTTGTCTTTCCGGCAAGCTACCAAATCTTGGAATAGTACTGTCCTGCAAACCTAAAGGCCGCGCGATAGGATAGCCCGTCCTGTTTGTCTTTCCGGCAAGCTACCAAATCTTGGAATAGTACTGTCCTGCAAACCTAAAGGCCGTTGCGGTCATTTGGTCATCGATGATTTCGTTGGTGGCATTTCTCAGCGCGGCGATATTGTGGTATTGTTCTATATCGGGGAAAATAGTTTTCGCCAATATGCCGATGCAGTAGATTTTGGTCAGGTTCTCAAATTTGTAATCCCCCTTTTTTACTAACGTATTGAAGCGGTGCAGCGCGTAAAACTTCATGCGCTGAATGAATTCGGGATATTCACTCAACTGCATTTCTACGATGAAATTATTCCCGTTCTCATCAATACAAGCAATATCGTAAATACTTCCTCGGCTGTCAACTGTGATGGCAGAAACTTCGTTTTTGACAAATTCAATCGTTTTGATGGGCGTCGGCGAGTCGATCAAAGCTTGCAAGGCTTTTTTCAGAAAGGTCGTATCGGCTTCATTTCCGAACGAAGCTTTGAAACCGTAGTCAGAAAGAATCGAAATGAAGCGTCCGTTGTCGTTGTAAATATCCATACTATCTACTTTTCGGGGTTAGCTATGATTTACCGCATTTATCCTCTCTTCCCCCTCCTCAACACCCAATACAACGGCGCTCCGCCCAAAAACAACAACCACCCAATCAAAGCCGAACTTGGATCGGTTATAATCACATTCACCGCGACGACGAGTAGAAATAGCACAAAAAAGCCTGGTAGCCACGGGTAGCCTCCCATTTTGAAACCCCGGTGCGGGTCGTCTTTGCCCGCGCGGGCCCTAAACACGAACAGCGTGGCGGCGGCGCTCGCGATGGCGATGCTGTCGATGGACATCACGTAGTTGACGATGGCCTCGAAGGTGTCCAGAAACCAGAGCGAGCCGATGGACGTGGCGGCCAGGAAGGTGAGCGTGAACTCCTGGGTTTGGGTGCGGGGGTTGACGCGCTTGAAGATGGCGGGTAGAATCTGATCGTCGGCCATGGCGTAGTACACGCGCGGGATCGAGAGCATCATGGCGTTGACGAAGCCCAGCACCGACAGGAAGATCGCCAGCGAAAAAAACACTTCGCCCCACGGCCCGAACACGACCCGCGCCAGGTCGGCGGCGATGAGGTTGGACGAACGGAGTCCCTCGAAGCCCAGCGCCCGGTAGTAAGTGTAGTTGAGGACGAGGTACAGTCCCAGTACCGTAAACATCCCGACGAAAATGCCCCTGGGCGTATTGCGGACCGGGTCCTGGATGTCGGCCCCGAAGTTGAGCGTGTTCTGGTAGCCACCGTAGGAGAAAAACACCGCGATCAGACTCGCCCCGAAGGCCGTAAACCAGCTCGTCGTGGCGGGTACTTCGGCGGACGCGGCGACTATCTCACCGGAAGCCGCCGGGTAAAAAACGCCCAGACACAGCACGAGCATCATCACGATCTTGGAGCCGCTGAGCAGGTTTTGGGTGCGCGAGCCCGCCCGGATGCCCAGCATGTTGATGACGTAAAAACAGAACAACGTCAGCGCCGCCGTTCCCTGAATGCCGCGTTGGGTATGCAGCCACTCGGGCAGCAGCGGGTTGAGGTACTCGCACCCCAGCAGCGCCACGCCCGCCATGCCCGCGCCGTAGGTGAGCACCAGCGCCCAGTTGATCATGAAGGCATAGACCGGATGGAAGGCGGTGGAAATGAGTTTATAAAATCCCCCCGGAAAATGGTGCCGCGACCCGATTTCGGCAAAGACGAACGCGCCCAACAAACTGACCAGTCCGCCCACGATCCAGGCCGTAAAGAAGATTTCGGGCGACCCCGACTGCCGCGCCACGATGGCGGGCGTACGGAAAATTCCCACGCCAATGACGAGGCTGATGACGATCATCGCCACGTCGAAGGCGTTGATTTGGGGGCGGATGGAGTTTGCCATGGGGTACGGGCTGGAAGCCCGTTTTTTTGAATCTTTTGAATCCGCGAAACGGGCTGGAAGCCCGTACCACACACATTAATGAAAAAACAAATATCCCAGCCAGATCCCCGCAAGTACCCCCACAAAGTCAGCAATCAACCCCGCCACAATCGCGTAGCGGGTATTCTTGATGCCGACGGAGCCGAAGTACAGCGCCACGATGTACAGCGTCGTGTCCGCCGAACCCTGGAAAATACAAACCATGCGCCCGATGAACGAGTCCGGCCCGAACTCCTTCATGGCGTCGATCATCAGGGCGCGGGCCCCGCTGCCGCTAAGGGGCTTCATGAGGGCCACGGGCAGGGCGTCGGTGAATTCGGTGTTGAAACTGGCGAAGGAGAAGAGGTACTTCAGGCTATCGACCAGGTAGTCCATCGCCCCGCAGGCCCGGAAGGCCGCGATGGCGACCAGCATCCCGACGAGATAGGGGATAATCACTACCGAGGTACTGAACCCGTTCTTGGCCCCGTCAATGAAAGCGTCGAACACGTTGACTTTCTTGTAAAGCCCACCGAGCAGGAAGCCCGCCACAATCAGCAGCAGCACCGCGTTGCCAAAGACGATCGACACCGTTTCGATTTGCTCCTTGGGTAGTCGTGCCAGGAAGAAAAGACCGATGGCGATGAAAGCTGTGAGTCCGCCGAGGCCGAGCATGATGGTGCGGTTGAAGATGTTGAGCCGCTGCCAGGTCGCCGTGATGAGCATACTCACCACCGTGGTCACGTAAGTACCCACCACGCAGGGAATGAACACGTCGGAAGGACTTTCGGCCCCCAAAATGGCGCGTTGGGCGATGATGCTGAGCGGGATGATTTGCAAGCCCGACGTGTGCAGCACCAGGAACATGATCTGGGCGTTGGAAGCCGTGTCGGGGTCGGGGTTGAGTTGTTGCAAACTCTGCATCGCTTTCAGGCCGAAGGGCGTGGCAGCGTTGTCGAGGCCGATCATATTGGCGGCAAAGTTCATAATCATCTCACCGTTGGCGGGATGGTCTTTGGGTACTTCGGGAAAGAGCTTATTGAAAAAAGGCCCGATCACCCGCGCCAGTACGTTGATGGCCCCGGCTTTTTCGCCGACGTTCAGGATGCCCAGGAAGAACGTCATCACGCCCGCCAGCGGCAGGGCGATGTCCATCACGGCGACCTCGGCCATCTCGAGCATGCCTTCCACGACGAGTTTGAACGTGACGACATCGCCCAGGAAGATGAACTTCACCAGGGCGATGACGAAGGCAATGACGAAGAAGAAAACGAAGATGTAGTTTAATGTCATACAGGAGGATTAGGGAGTAAAGGAGGGAGGGATGAAAGGTCATACAAGGTGGTTCGCCGATACGAAACAAGGTGGGCTTTGGCGCAATTTAGGGTACTTTGCTGATTATCTTAAGTGCTGCTTGACATCAGGTGCTTTACGATTTTTTTGGATTCCATTTTGATTCCCCGCAGGATGCCCGTTAGCGGAACGCTAAAACCCAGGAAGTACAGGCCGGGGAGTTCGTCATACCGAAGCTGGTCGGGGCCGCCTCGGTCGTTCAGGACGGGTTGGAGGCTGGGGGCCAGTTCGCTCAGCCAGGCGCGGTAGCCGGTAGCCAGTACCACGGCATCGACCGCCAAAGTACCTCCGTCTGCCAAAACTACCCCTTCGGCTGTGAACTCCTTAATGTCGCCAACTACCTGGATGGCCCCGGCTTTGATTTGCGCCACAGTACCCACGTCCAGTACTGGTACTTTGCCCCGCCGGATGCCCTCGGAGGGCGAGTAATCGGGCGTTACGATGCCGTAGGCCGACAGATCGCCCACCGTTTTTTTCTGGACGAAGCGAGCGATGGCATCATAGGCCCAGTTGGGCAGGGCGGCGTCCATGATGATGGCACCCAGTTGCGAAGGCTTGCCGCCGATGTCGCGCATCAGGATATTGGTCGGACTCCGCACCGAAAGGTAGGTGCTTTTGGCCTTGTAACTCAGGTCGAGAGCGATTTCGGCCCCGCTGTTGCCGATCCCTACCACCAAAACGGGCTTACCCGCGTAGGGCTCTGCGTTCTTGTACATACCGCTGTGCAGGATCTCGCCGGGGTACTTTTCCTGTCCGGGCCACTCGGGCACGTGCGGCACGCGGTTGTAGCCCGTGCACATGATCACGTTTTCGGCGCGGAACGTATCGGTTGCCGTTTCGGCCGCCCACAAACTACCCTCCCGTTCGAGTTTTTGCAGCGCCTGGCCGAAGAGGGGCTTGATATTAAAATGATTGGCGTAATCTTCCCAGTACTTGATCAAATCCAGTCGGGGGACGAACACCGGGGCCGTCTTGGGAATGGGGCGGTGGGGAAGGCCCGAAAACTGACGGTCGGTGTGCAGGTGCAGGCGATCGTAGTGATGGTGCCAGGCCTCACCCACGTGCTGTCCCTTTTCGATGATGGTAAACGGCTGACCGGCCTTCGCCAGCCGACCGGCCACCGCCAGCCCCGAAGGCCCCGCGCCGATGATGAGGTTTTTTATGGTTGTGTTCATTTTTTCAAATTATCACTTCGCAAAAACGGCCTTCAACGCATAACTCAACCCCATCACCCCCGCAAAAAGCAAGGCCGAAATGGGATTGTAAATCGTCAAGGCAATGAGCGAAACCACCGCGATGCTCAAGGTAAGCCACGGTACCAGCGGGTAGCCCGGCGTGCGGAAGGGACGTTCCAGCTCGGGTTCTTTTTTACGTCAAAATAATGAACGATACCAGCGACAAAGGAGTACATCGTCAACGCTCCGAAACGCCGAAAGAATAATAATTTCGGCTGTGGATTGCGTGAGCAGCGCGACCAGACCGATGCCCATGTTGAGCAACAGGGCACCGGCGGGCGTGCGGTACCTGGCGTGAATTTTACCCAGTAATGCGGGGCCGTTGCCCAGGCGGCAAAACTCGTAGGTGGAGCGTCCGGCGGCCAGCAACAGGCCGTGAAAGGAAGCGACCAGCCCGAAAATGCCGAAGCCGATGATGACGTTGTAGAGCGGGTGCTTCTCGGTGCCGACTTGTTGCAAAGCAAGGGGTAGGGGAGAGTCGGAGGGCAGACCGGCTTCGTCAAAAACTACCCCTTCCCAACCTGACACGCCTACCGCCGACACGAAGGTGAAGGCGCACAGCAGTACCAGCGTCGCCATGGCAAGCAGGAAGCCGCGCGTGAGATCGCGTTGCGGGTCGACGCTCTCTTCGGCCACGTTGGCGAGGCCTTCGATGCCGAGAAAAAACCAGATCGCGAACGGAATGGCCGCAAACACGCCGCCCCAGCCGTTGGGCAAGGCGTTTTCGGTGAAGGCTTTGGCTGAAAAATTAGGGAGCGTGATGCCGGCAAATAACAGCAGTCCGAGCACGGCCACGACCGTCACGAATAGCTCGAATTTTGCGGCCAGGTTGGTACCCAAAATATTTAGCAACGTGAACAATACGTACACGCCCACGGCAATCGCCAAAGGCGGCAACGACGGCACGAACAGCGACACGTAGCCGCCGATGCCCGCCGCAATCGCCGGAGGCGCAAACAAAAATTCGACGTTTTGCGCCATGCCTGCCAGAAAACCACCCCGCGCGCCGATGGCGCGGCTGGCGTAGTCGAACGCGCCGCCCGCCTTCGGGATGGCGCACGCCAACTCGGCGTAGCTCAGCGTGAACCCCAGGTACATCGCAATCGCCAGGCCCGTGGCGACGGCCATGCCCAGTGTGCCACCTTCCTGCAAACCGAGGTTCCAGCCAAAGTACATGCCCGAGATGACATAGCCGACGCCGAGACCCCAGAGGAGGGTTGGCGTGAGAGTCTTTTTGAGTTCCATTTTACTTGAGGGATGAAAGGAGTGTCCCTTCCTCCTTATTTTTTGAATAACAAAGCCTTGATTGGTTGAATGCGGGTGATGACGTAGGTCGGAATTAGCAGTACCAGGCTCACGAGCAGCAGGGTAACCAGATTGACTAGCAGAATGATGGGCCAGTCGAAAACGATGGGGACGGTATCCATAAAATAGTTGACGCGGTCGAGCGGGATCAGGTGGAACTGCCATTGTAGGTAGGCGAGACCCAGGCCGATGGCGTTGCCGATGAGCAGACCGCGCACGAGGATGTAGAGGCCGACGCGGAGGAAAATGGCGCGGATTTGTCGGTCGGGGCTGCCGAGGGTTTTGAGTAGCCCGACGAGCGGGGTGCGTTCCATGATCATCACCAGCAGAATTGAAATCATGTTGAAACTCGCCACAAAAACGATCAGCGTCATGAAAATAGCCGTGTTGCGATCGAGCATGCCCAACCAATCGAAGACGGGCCGGAAACTCTCGGTTACCTTTTGCAGAAACATGTCGGGGGCCATGTAGTTGAATATTTTCCCAGCGGCGGCGTCAATTTTAGTGAAGTCTTTTAGGTAAATTTCGAAGGTACCCACGCTGTCGGCCCCCCAATCGTTGAGCCGCTGGATCAACGCCAAATCGCCGATAATGAGCGAATTGTCGAACTCCTCCATATCGGTTTGGTAAATCCCGACCACCGAGAGTTTGCGGGCGCGGGGCGGGTCCTGCACGAAGTACATCAGCACATCGTCGCCCGATTTGAGGCGGAGGGTTTTGGCGATGTGACTGCTCAGGATGATCTCCTGGGCGTAGCCGCTGTCGGGGTACTGAATCAGCCGCCCTTCGATCAGGCTTTCTTCGAACAGCTGCCAATCGTAATCCTTGCCGACACCTTTCAGGATGACGCCTTTCAGCTCGTCGGGAGTTTTCAAAATGCCCGATTTGTGCGCCACGGCTTGCCAGTGGGCCACCTCGGGCATGGCGTCGAGGTCGGCCGCAAGTTCGGAATGGCGCGGCATCGGTGCTTCCTCGTAGCTGTTATTGAGCGTCAGCGAATTGATCCGCAGGTGCGCGCCGAACAGAAACACTTTCTCTTGAATCACCTCCTTGAACCCAAAAAGTACGGCAAAAGCAAGGATGCCCACGGCGGTGCTGATGGCGACGCTCGCGATGCCGATGCGCGTGACCGTAGCCGAGAACGTACCCACGGCGTTGTGGCGGATGCGGTCGGCGATGAAAGAGGGAAAGCGCAAGGCGGGCGGAGATTTTGAGTTTAAATCGTAATTTGGCAAAAATAATGAAAACCCCGCTCATGACGTACCTGCTTTCCCTTTTGCTGCTAGTAATGCTGAACGCTTGCGGCAATAGTACCACCACAACTACTCAAACCAAGGATGCCGACATGATCCCCCAAGTACCCGCCGCCGACACACTGCTGCTCGGCATCGACCGCACGGGCGAGTACCTGCCATTGCTCGCGGGCAAGCGCGTCGGTTTGGTCGTCAACCACACCACTCTGTTTTCCGATGGTACCCATCTGGCGGATAGTCTGCTGGCGCTGGGGGTGAATATCAAAACGATTTTTGCGCCCGAGCACGGTTTCCGGGGCGTGGCCGACGCCGGAGCGACGATCAAGGACGGCAAGGATGCCAAAACCGGCCTGCCGATCGTGTCGCTTTACGGCAAGAACAAAAAGCCCTCGCCCGAGCAATTGCGCGACATCGATATCATGCTGTTCGACATTCAGGATGTGGGCGTACGCTACTATACGTACCCCAGCACGATGCACCTCGTGATGGAAGCCTGCGCCGAAAACGGCCAGTCCTGCCTGGTACTCGATCGGCCCAACCCCAACGGCGACTACGTGGATGGCCCGGTGCTGGATCGCAAATTTGCTTCGTTTGTGGGCATGAATCCGGTGCCCGTCGTGCACGGCCTCACCTCGGCCGAACTGGCGTTGATGATTAACGGCGAGGGCTGGCTGGCCGGAGAAAAAGCCTGCTCGCTTGCCGTGGTACCCTGCCTTGGCTACGACCATCGGCAGGTATATGAGCTCCCGGTAAAGCCTTCGCCGAACCTGCCCAATCTGCAATCCATCCGGCTGTACCCGTCCATTTGCCTGTTCGAACCTACCATCGTCAGCGTCGGGCGCGGTACCGACACGCAGTTTCAGGTGATCGGTGCGCCCAATAAGCGCCTCGGACCCTACCGCTTTACGCCGGTGGACAAGCCCGGCGCACAAAACCCACCGAACGAGGGCAAGCGGTGTTACGGGTTGGACCTCCGGCAGGTGAACACGCGGCAGGAGGGTTTTACGTTGAAGTACCTGCTTGATTTTTATAATAAAACGCCCGACAAGTCGAAGTTTTTTACCAGCGAATCGTTCTTTGACAAGCTCGCTGGAACGGACATGATTCGTAAAATGATGGTTGCCGGGAACACGGAGGCCGAAATTCGGGCCGCTTTCACGCCGAAATTGGAAGAATTTAAAGCCATGCGGGCGAAGTACTTGTTGTATGAGTAGGATAGGAAGATCAATTTAAACCCACGCCCTGGGGAAAACCTCTAAAAAGCGCGTCTTCAATTTTATATATAAAAAATACATGCTTAAAAATTTCCTGAACCTTGCTTTCGTATCGGCCACCGCATTTTTCGGGATCGGCCTTTTTACCGATAAAGCGGATACCACCCCATCCAAAGCCTTTGTAGTACTAGACGAATCCGCTCCGGCCTTGATCGATGAACCCGATGGCGAGGAGCTTTTTGATACCTACTGTGCTTCCTGTCACGAAATCGAAAACGCGAGCATCGGGCCGCGACTGGGCGGAATCACCAAGGTGAAGACGGAACTGGAACTGCTGACTTTTATCCAAAATCCGGCCAAAGTAGTAGAATGGGGCGACCCGCGCGCGGTGGCGCAATACCAAAAGTACAAGCTGATGATGCCCGCTTTCAATCATTTGAAGGAAGGCGAAATCAAGTCGATCATCGCGTACATCGGCAAGGAGACCGAGGCAAAGAACATTGCGCCGCTGGAAGTGGAACTCACGGAAGTCGAGGTGAAGCGTTTTGCCAAACCCATTCAGGAAAGTCCGCTGCGGATCGAGTTGGAGGAGTACGCGACCATTCCGGCTTCTACGGATAAGGACCTGGCCCGCACCCGCATTGCGACCATGCGGACGCACCCTTCGGGCGACGGGACGCAATTAGTCAGCGACCAGAACGGCATGATCTACCGGCTCAAAGACGGAAAGGTCAATACCTACCTCGACATCCGGCCGATGTTCGAGCACTTTACGCCGATACCTGGTCTGGGTACGGGACTGGGTAGTTTTGCCCTTCATCCCGATTTTCTCAAAAACGGCCTGATCTATATTACCCACACCGAAAAGCCGACGGGTACCACAGCCGACTATAACTACGCCGACTCGATTAAAGTACAATTACAGTGGATAGTTTCGGAGTGGAAAGTGAATGATGTCAACGCGCCCACTTTCTCCGGTGAGCATCGCGAGTTGCTGCGCATCGACGTGCCCAGCGGTATTCATGGTACCCAAGACATTGCCTTCGTGCCGGGCCTGAAAAAAGGCGACCCTGACTACGGTATGCTCTACATCGGCACGGGCGACGGTGGCTCGACCATCGGCAAGCACCCCGAGCTACCGCACAATCTGCGCTCGCTGCTGGGTACCATCATCAGGATCGACCCGCTAGGTCGCAACAGTCCCAACGGCAAATACGGTATCCCGGCCGACAATCCTTTTTACAAAAACGCCGACCCGAAAGTACGTAAGGAAATCTGGGCCTACGGATTTCGGAATCCGCACCGTCTGGCGTGGTGGAACGGGCCCAAGGGCCGCGTGATGGTCGAGACGGAAGTGGGCGAGCGCAACGTGGAGGAAATCAATATCATCGAAAAAGGCGTCGATTACGGTTGGAACGTCCGGGAGGGCGACTACGAAATCACGCACGACGCCATGGACAAACCTTTCACGCCCAGTGCCAACAATCCCAAGTACCGCGCTCCCTTCGCGCAATACGACCACACCGATGGAAACGCCATCAGCGGTGGCTACGTGTACGAAGGACCGTTGAAAGCTTTGCAAAACAAGTACATCTTCGGTGATATTATTCGGGGCAGAATGCTGTACCTCGACGTCGCAAAAGGCTTCACCGACCCCACGATTTACGAGATGCAGATCGTCCAGAACGGCGAGACGACTACCTTAAAAGACATGGTCCCCACGCCCCGGTTGGACCTGCGCATCACCTACGATCCCTACCAAAAGGAGATGTACCTGATGACCAAGGGCGACGGAAAAATTCGGAAAATCGTGAAGGCTTACCTAAAATGAATGGATAGTTGATAATGGACAATGGATAATTATTGCCGATGAGTTGATCGTTTCGTGAGCCTGCGATCATTATCAATTATCAATTGTCAACTATCCATTGAATTAAAGTCCTGCCAAATACTTCTGCCCGCCCAGCGCCCGCATTTGTCGTGCGATCTTAGATGTGCGGCCCCGGACGTAGGAGGAGGGATTCTTGATCGAAAAACGGATGGGGTTAGGCAGTACCGCCGCGATGCGGGCGGCCTCGTCACGACTCAGGCTCTTGGCCGATTTCTTGTAAAAGCGCTGAGCGGCAGCTTCCACGCCGAAGGTCATGGGTCCGGTTTCGGCGACGTTGAGGTACACTTCCAAAATTCGCTCTTTCCCCCAAATCAACTCGATTAGCAGGGCGAAGTACGCTTCCAACGCTTTGCGAATGTAGCTGCGGCCGTGCCACAGAAACACGTTTTTGGCCACTTGCTGCGTGATGGTACTCGCGCCGCGCGCGCGCTTCCGCTTCTCGGTCATGGCGTCCTGAATTTCGTCAAAATCGAAGCCCCAGTGCGTCGGGAACGTCTGGTCTTCGGAAGCGACGACGGCCAGGGCGGCTTCCTTGGAAATATTATCGTAAGACTCCCAGTCTTTGTACAGTTCGGTACTTTCGTCGGCGCGCGCGGCCTCGATCTTGCGGCCGATCATGTGCGGCGTTACCAGCACCGGGACGAATTTTAGGACAATGACCCAGATCACCGAAACGATGAAAAAGTAGAAAGCGGCTCTAAACAAAAATGCAAATACGGCGCGGAGCATGAAGGGATTTTGGTTTACATTTAGCCAACAAAGTACGTAAAGATTCCCCAAGATGAACGAAGACTTCCTGAGTTTTGTGTGGCGTTATCAGTATTTCGACGCGACGGACTTGCGCACCGAAGCGGGCGAAGGCCTACAAATTCTGCGCGTCGGGCAGTTGAACACCGACGCCGGGCCCGACTTCGCCGAGGCACGGGTATTACTCGGCGGCCTCGAATGGGCCGGCGCGTTGGAACTGCACGTGCGGTCTTCGGATTGGGTGGCGCACCGGCATCCCGGCGATGCGGCCTACGAGAGCGTGATTCTGCACGTGGTGTGGGAGGACGATCGCCCGGTGCAGCGACAGGACGGCACTTTGGTACCTACCCTGGTGCTGAGTACGCGCGTGAAACCGGCGGTGCGTGAGCGCTACGAAGCACTCATGGCCAGCAAAACCGAGATACCCTGCGCGCCGCAATTTCGGGATGTACCGCGCCTGCCCAAAATCGCCATGCTCGACCGGGTACTACTCGAGCGGCTCGACGTGAAGGCCGCCCGCGTGACCGAACTCTGGGAAGAAAATAACCGCGATTGGGAAGAAACGGCCTACCAATGGCTGGCGCAATATTTTGGTTTTAAGCTCAATGCCCCGGCTTTTCTGCGGCTGGCTGAAATTGTGCCGCTTAAAGTACTGCAAAAACACCGTGCGTCGGCTTTGCAGATCGAAGCTTTGCTCTTTGGTACTTCGGGCTTGCTGCCCACCGATTCGACGGAGGAATACGTGCAGAATTTAAGAAAAGAGTACCAGTTTTTGGCTGCCAAATACGGCTTGCTTACCCGGCAAATGGAAGCGACCGAGTGGAAGTTTTTTCGTCTGCGCCCGGCGGGATTTCCTACGGTGCGGCTGGCGCAATGGGCGGTACTGTTGCGACACGAAGCCGGACTTTTTGCCGCGCTCACTTCGGTGGAAAGCGCCGACGACCTGCGCCAAATGTTGCGCGTGCGGCAGGGTGCGTACTGGAAAGAACACTACCAGTTTGGCAAGAAAGCCACCGCCGTGGTGCCCGACCTGGGCAAGGACGCCGCCAACCTGCTCATCATCAATGCCGCGGTACCGCTCTTGGTAGCTTATGCCAAACAACGCGACCAGTCGGCGCTTCTCGACCGTGCCGTGCGCTGGCTGGAACAGCTACCCGCCGAGAAAAATCACATCACCCGAACCTGGGCGGAGTTAGGTATGAAGGTCAACACTGGGTTCGATACTCAGGCGCTCATCCAATGGCACAACGCGTACTGCCTCAGGAAACGCTGCATGGAATGTACCGTGGGCGCGGCGCTGGTGCGGCCTGCCTAGCTACGGTTGATGAGGTTGACGCCGGAAAGCAGAAAAATAATGCCGACCGCAAAAGGTACGATGGACTCCCATTTTGAAATAGAGAAACCCAGCACCGGCTTATCGGACATGAAAGCCGCGCAGGCAAAAAGCACGACGAAAATGCCGATGATCGTCAGAAGTGAAGCAAAAAAGCGTTTGAATTTAGCGTCGTCCATTGTCAATTAGTGAATTTTGAATGTGGGAATGAGTGAATAGATTAATTTTGAATGATAGAATGATAGAATGATAGAATGATAACCGTTGACCCTTAACCCTTAACCCTTCCCCCCTTCTACCGTCCCCCTTTCCCCCGTCCCTACCGTCAACCCCAATTTCTCCCCTTCCTGCACCATAAATGCGAAGGCGGGTTCGTATTCGTTGGGAATGATGCCTTCGAGGATGGCTTCGCGGATGTTTTCCTTGATGGTACCTACGGCGCGGGAGGGCGTCAAATTAAAGGTTTGCATGATGATTTCGCCGGTAATGACGGGCTGAAAATTGCGTAGCTTATCGCGTTCTTCCAATTCTTCCAGTCGCTGCTCCACCAGGTCGAAGTTGGCCAGGTACTTCTTGACTTTCTGCGGGTTTTTGGAGGTAATGTCGGCGCGGCAAAGTTTCATCAGCGCTTCCAGGTCTTCGCCGGCATCGTACAGCAAGCGGCGAAGGGCCGAGTCGGTGATTTCCTCGCGCGATAGCACGATGGGGCGTAAATGCAGCCGCACGAGTTTCTGCACAAACCGCATTTTTTCATTGAGCGGCAACTTCATTTTCCTGAAAATCGTGGGTACCATTCGTGCCCCGGCTTCCTCGTGGTTGTGGAAGGTCCAGCCCGCTTTTTTGTCAAAACGCTTGGTGGCGGGCTTGGCGATGTCGTGCAGGATAGCGGCCCAGCGTAGCCACAGGTCGTCGGTGTACTCGCACACGTTGTCGAGTACCTGCAGCGTGTGGTAGAAATTGTCCTTGTGCCCGCGTCCGTCTACTATATCCACACCGTGCAGCGCGATCATCTCGGGAAATATTTTTTCCAGCAGTCCGCATTGGTACAGCAGTTTGAAACCGTAGGAAGGTACCTTGGACAAAACAATCTTATTCAATTCATCGGCGATTCGCTCCGCCGACACGATCTCGATGCGGTCTTTCATCGCCAGAATGGCGGCGAAGGTATCCGGCTCGATGTCGAAATTAAGTTGTGACGCAAAGCGGATCGCGCGCATCATGCGCAACGGGTCATCGGAGAACGTGACCTCGGGTTCCAGTGGCGTGCGGATCATCCGCATCCGCAGATCGCGAACACCCTCGAACGGATCGAGTAGTTCGCCGAAGTCGGCTTCGTTCAGGCTGATGCCCAAAGCATTGATCGTGAAGTCGCGGCGATTTTGGTCGTCTTCGAGCGTACCGTCCTCCACGATGGGCTTGCGCGATTCGCTGCGGTAGGATTCCTTGCGGGCACCTACAAATTCAATTTCCAGATCACCGGTCTTGACCTGAGCAGTCCCGAAATTCTTGAATACCCCGACGTGTACTTTGGGACCTAAGTCCTGGGCCAAGCGCTCGGCGAGGGCGATGCCGCTCCCAATGCACACGATGTCGATGTCCTTGCTCGTTCTTTTCAGCAATATGTCCCGCACGTAGCCCCCGATTACGTACGCCGCAACGCCCTCGGCACGCGCGGCGGAGGCGATTTTCGCAAAGACGGGGAACGAAGCCAATTTTTCCTGCAAATTCATGCCGCAAAGGTAACAAAATGTGGTACCAGCGGCTCGCCCGTTCTCCGCAAACTTCCCGAAAGTTTAAAAATTTCGGGAAGTGGCTACCGGGAAAAGTTCGTTACTTCGCAGGAACCACCATCGAAACTATGATCAATAAAATAGCCATCGGCATTCTTGCGCTTTTTCTGACCTTACCCACGCTTGCCCAAACTAAGAAACCTGCCACCGGCCAGCCTTCCTGGCAAAAACTATACATCGTAAAAGACGAACGCTATATCTCTCAGGGCAACGACCGGCGGTTGTTCTGGCTGGGCGATACGGCCTGGGAGCTTTTCCATCGGCTCACCCGCGAGGAAGCCGATTTTTACCTCAAAAACCGCGCTGATAAGGGTTTCAATGTGATCCAGGCCGTGGCGTTGGCCGAGTTCGACGGCCTCACCCAGCCCAACGCCTACGGACAGATTCCCTTAATCGACAACGATCCGACTCAGCCCAACGAAGCGTATTTCAGGCATGTCGATTATGTAATCGACCGGGCCGCGCAATACGGCATGTTCGTGGCGCTGCTGCCTACCTGGGGGGATAAATTCAATAAAAAATGGGGTACGGGACCGGAAGATCTTTACACCCGAAAATGCCCGCATCTATGGCGAATTTCTGGGAAACCGCTACCGCAATAAAAACGTGATCTGGATGCTCGGGCGGCGACCGTAGTCCTGAAACCGAAGCACATTACAAAATCATCCGCGCGATGGCCGAAGGATTAAAAGCAGGCGATGGCGGCAACCGGCTGATGACCTACCACCCGATGGGCGATAGTAATTCGGCGGCCTTTTTTCACCAGGATACCTGGCTCGATATCAATATGTTCCAGTCGGGCCACGGCTCACGCGATAAGAAAGAACTACGTTTTTACCCGTCAAAACCACTATCTGTTCCCGGTGAAGCCGACGCTCGATGGTGAGCCGCGCTACGAGGATCATCCTATCGACTGGAAACCGCAGCACGGGTACTTCGATGACTTCGACGTCCGGCAGGCCGCCTGGTGGTCGGTGCTGGCGGGGGCTTGTGGGCACACCTATGGCTGTCACGACATCTGGCAGTTTTTCGATCCCGACCGCAACCCGCCAATTTCGTTTGCGCGCACGCACTGGAAGCGGGCGCTGGACCTACCGGGTGCCTACCAGATGGGGTACATTCGGAAAGCTCATGGATGCCCACCCGTGGTGGCGGCTGATGCCCGAGCAGCGCGCCATCAAAAACGAAAATTCCGAGGACGGCAGCTACCAGGTGTCGGCCATATCTGAGGATATGGATTTTCTGATGGCCTACACCCCGCACGGCAAACCGCTTCAAATCGACCTGA
This sequence comes from uncultured Cytophagales bacterium, assembly GCA_963803495.1. GTDB lineage: Bacteria > Bacteroidota > Bacteroidia > Cytophagales > Spirosomataceae > Persicitalea. The sequence continues at coordinate 1,428,417 of CAWDMP010000002.1, read as the reverse complement.
GTATGCTGGTGGCCGCGCCGCGGTTGCTGGCCTATTGGTACAATCCGCGCGATGGCGAGAGCATTCGTATCGGTGAGCTGAAAAACGAAGGAGTAGTGGAATTCAAGCCCTACGCCGCCGGGCCCGGTACCGATTGGGTGCTGGTACTTGACGATGCCAGTAAGTCCTGGGCGGGTTTTGGGTTGTAGATTGTGGTACGGCCGGGCGGCGTTCCAGCGTCTGGCCCGTCCTTACTCAGAAAGACGGCCAGCGGCCCGTACCACATCATTCGTACCGTAAATGCTTGACCGACTCGCCGGAATCGGCTAATTCGGTCAGGGCGTCGATGCCGATTTCGATATGTTTTTGCACAAAACTCGAAGTTACCTTGCGGTCGCTTTCTTCGGTTTTGACGCCTTCGGGTACCATCGGGTTGTCCGACACCAGCAACAGTGCGCCGTGTGGGATGGAATTGGCGAAGCCGACGATAAAAATCGTGGCCGTCTCCATGTCGATGGCCAACGCACGGATTTCGCGGAGGTACTCTTTGAAGTCTTCGTCGTGCTCCCAGATCCGTCGGTTGGTCGTATACACGGTACCCGTCCAGTAGTCCATTTCGTGCCGGGCGATACTTGATGAGACCGTACGTTGCAACCGGAAAGATGGCAGGGCCGGAATCTCGCTCGGCATGTAGTCGTCGCTGGTGCCCTCGCCCCGGATAGCGGCAATGGGCAGCACGAAATCACCGATTTGGGTTTTTTTCAACCCCCCGCATTTTCCCAGAAACAACACCGCCTGGGGCATGATGGCCGACAGCAAATCCATGACGGTGGCCGCCATCGCGCTACCCATCCCGAAGTTGATGATCGTAATATTATTGGCAGTGGCGGTCTGCATCGCCCGCCCGATGCCCTTCACCTCGACGTCGAATTTCTCGGCAAACAACGTTACGTAATTGATGAAGTTGGTCAGCAAAATATACTCTCCGAACTCCTCGGCGGGCGTCCCCGTGTAGCGTGGCAGCCAGTTCTTGACGATTTCTTCCTTGGTGGTCATTTAGTTGGTGAATAATTGAATAAGTGATAATTAACAATCGACTAACTTAGAATCAAACGGTATACGTGAAGCCACGTACTGAACTTAATCATTGTGAAAAAAATTCCGTCTTTAATCTCGGAACCGCCAGGTGATTCACTATTCATTGTCAACTATATTTTGAATCGCTAAATCTCCCTTCATTCGTGCACAAAGTTAAGGAGCTGCGGGACAAACCGCACATCTACGATCCGATTCGGCGGAAGTACATCATGCTCACGCCCGAAGAATGGGTGCGGCAACACTTTGTGCAGCTGCTGATCAACCAGTACCAATATCCCAAATCGCTGTTTGCCGTCGAGACGGGACTCTACTACAACAAACTCGCCAAGCGCTCCGACATCATGGTACTGGGTACCGACGGTCGTCCGCACCTGCTGGTCGAGTGCAAGTCACCCGATGTGAGGATCACCCAGACGACGATGGCCCAAATCGCCCGCTATAACTTTACACTCCGGCCCCGGTTTCTGGCGATTACCAACGGTATGGAACATTTTTGCTTCAAAATCGAAGACGGACAGATCGTGTACCTGGAAGACTTTCCGGTGTTCGAAAGAAACTAAAAGAGGCCCGTTCGGACGTCCGAACGGGCCTCTTTTATAGTATTTGCTGGAGCTTACTTCGTACCCATCAGCTCGACTTCGATCTCAAAATCGTCGTAGACCATTTTATCGCCCAGGGTAGCCGCGTCGAAGAATGACTTCGAACGAAACTTCATGTCGTACTTGGAGCGGTCGACGACGATGGTACCTTTCACCATCGCGCCCTTGCTCGACTGCGTCACCTTCACCGGAAACGTAACGGGCTTCGTAATGCCTTTGATCGTCAGGTTACCCGTAACTTCCTCCATACCGCTGGACTGCGGGGTGATTTTGGTTACCACAAACTTGGCAGTCGGGTGCTTCTCTACGCCAAAGAAATCGTCCGATTTCAGGTGACCTATCAGCTTGCCGTTGTACTCCTTGTCGGTCAGGTCGGTGTTGGTGATGCTATTCATGTCGGCCACGAACGAACCGCCCGTCAGTTTCGTGCCGTCCAGGGTGAAGGAGCCTTCCTTAAGGGCGATCGTGCCGTAATGCTCGCCGGTCACTTTCTTACCATTCCACTTCAACTCACTTTTGGAGGTGTCCACCTTATAGGTAGTAGCCTTCCTGGGGGCGTCGAGCAGCGTGGCGCTCGTCAAGAGTACCGTAGCGGCTACCAGCGCCAGCCAGTGTTGTGTCTTTTTCATCAGAATCTTTTTTTGAGGATTGAGTTTGTAAAGATGTCGTGTGTGTATAGTATGGCAAAAACGAAAAGTGCGTGTACAGTATGGTTTATTCCGATGCGCGAATTTTGTCGAGCAGTTTGCTCATTAGCGTGGCCTCTTCTTCCGAAAGCACGTGCAGATCCTCTTCCCAATGGTTCATGATCGGGTCCAGTTTGGCTAGCTTATTCAATCCTGCGTCAGTAATACTCACGTCTACCGCCCGGCGGTCCGACTTGCAGACCGCCCGTTGGAGCCACCTTTTGGCCAGGAGCTTGTCCACCAATCGGGAGGTGTTGGACGTCTTGTCCAGCATCCTTTCCGAAATGGCGTTGACCGTCATAGGGTCGGGCCGGTGACCTCGCAAGATTCTCAGAACATTGAACTGCTGCGGGGTAAGATCGTAATCCCGAAATATTTCGAGTTGGCGGTGTGTCAGCCAATTCCCGGTATACACCAGATTGATCGTCAGCTTTTGGTAGACACTCCTGAATTTACTCTGCTTGATATCCTGCTCTATCGCCATCCCTTACCTCGATCAGATTGCAAAATTAGTGTTTGTACATCTATTGTACAAACATTTCGGGTGATAAATTTTTTTGTGACCTGCAAAGGTCACTGAAAATCCTATACGTCGCGTCCCATACGTTTGCGTCCGGCCCTGGCCCGATTTTGAAACGATGCGCTATCTTGCGCCCGTTTTTTGAGCAAAAGCTCTCACTTATATATGATCATTTCCCTGACTCGCCCCCTGCTGCTGGCCTCCAACTCGCCGCGCCGTCGGCAACTTCTGCAGCAATCAGGATTTGAATTCGCAACCGAAGTACGGCCTACCGACGAGCGTTTTCCCAGTTCGATGCCAGTCGTGGAAGTACCTGGCTTCCTCGCCCGGCAGAAGGCCGAGCGATTTCTGGCCGATGCTGGTGAGCGCCTGGTACTGTGCGCCGATACCATCGTGGTCAAGGATAATCACATCCTGAACAAGCCCGTTGATGCCGCCGAAGCTACCCAAATGCTGCGTCGGCTGTCGGGCGCTACGCACGAAGTACATACCGGTGTTTGTTTGCTCGATCGCGGAAAATTCATAAACCAAACCGACACCGCGCGGGTTACCTTCCGAGCCTTGACTGACCAGGAGATCAGTGCCTACGTAGCTGCGCAGCCACCCTTCGACAAAGCCGGGGGCTACGGCGTGCAGGACTGGATCGGGCTGACGGGCATCGAACGCATCGAAGGCTCCTACTACACCGTCATGGGCCTGCCCACGCATTTGGTGTACCAGATGCTGATGCCTTATTTTGTTGAAGGGTTGAAGGGTTGAAGGGTCGAAGCGGGGTGTCCCGAGGCGGTCTAAGAGACTAAAAATAACTGGGCTTTTACGTTCAAAAATAGGCTTGACTACAGATATTCAAGAATTGTATAAAAATTAAACTATTAAACCATTCAGCCTTTAAACACCTCCCTGCCAAGAGTTTGTTACGAAATATTCGTCCGCTCTTTCTGCGATTCCAACGGCGACGGCATCGGTGACCTCAATGGCATCACCTCCAAGCTCGACTATTTGCATGATTTAGGCGTAGAAGCCCTGTGGCTCACGCCGATTCAGCCTTCGTCGTCGTACCACAAATACGATGTGCGGGACTACTATGGCATCGACCCCGAGTATGGTACCCTCGACGACTACCGCCGCCTGCTGGCCGAAGCGCACGCGCGCGGCATGAAGGTCTATATGGATCTGGTCATCAACCACACGAGCGAGGAGCACCCGTGGTTTCAGCAGGCCTGCCTGGGTGCGGACAATCCCTACCGCGATTTTTATTGGTGGATGACGCCCGAGAGGATCGAGGCGCTGGGTGTGGAAAAACGCGAGGAGACCGCCGACGCGCACGTAATTTTCCCGTGGCACGACGTGCCCGGTGACCCCGAGAAGTACTACGCGATGTTCATCCACAGCATGCCCGACCTAAACTACGAGAGCGAGCGACTGCGCGAAGAGGTATACAAGATCGTGCGCTACTGGCTCGCCGAGATCGGCGTGGACGGCTTCCGGCTCGACGCCGCGCGGCATATTTATCCGCCCTGGGTGCGCAAGAAAAACGTTGGATTCTGGGCGGAGTTTGGGGAGGTAGTACGTGGCATCAGGCCCGATGGCTACACGGTGGGCGAGGTGTGGGCCAATGCTGACGAGGTCGCGCCTTACTTCAAGGGACTGAGCGCCAATTTTCACTTTGACCTCAGCTTCGCCATACAGCGGATCATCCAGTCGGGGCGCGACTACGGGCTGGTCAAAAATCTGCTGAGCGACTACGCGCACTTCGCCACGGCCAATCCTGATTTTATCGACGCCACCATGCTCACCAACCACGACATGAACCGCCTCGGTAGCGTGGCGCGCGGGCATGTAGGCAAGATGAAACTGGCCGCCGCCCTGCTGCTGACCTTACCCGGGCAGCCCTACCTTTACTACGGCGAAGAACTCGGGATGCTGGGCCTCAAACCCGATCCGCACATCCGCGAGCCCTTCCACTGGACCGAGCACCCCGACGACCCCGGGCATACCCACTGGATCAAAACGCGCTACTCGACGCCTGAGGCCGTGCGTTCGGCAGCTACCCAGGACACCGATCCCGACTCGCTCCTGAATCTTTACAAAAAGCTCATCGCCCTCCGTAAGGCGCATCCCGCGCTGGGACAGGTACTACGTCCCAATCTCCGTGCCGCCGCCTGCGCCAACCGCAAGACCCTGGCCTTCTACCGTCCGCACCCCACCGACCCCGTGCTGGTGATCCACAACCTGACGGGACGCCCGGGTAAAGTAAGGCTCGACAAAAAGGAATTGGCGTATAGAAAAATCATTTTTGAAAGTCACCCTAATACCAAAATCAATCCCGCTCAGCTGGTACTGCCTGCCTACGGAAGCGTCGTGTTGGGCCGCTGAATAAATACTGAAAAAGAGTACCTTGCCTTCTGAAAGAATCCTGATCTTCAATAACCATCAATAGACCTTTACCCCACCATCAACCCAAATACCATGCAAAGACGACATTTTCTCCAAGCCTCCGCCCTCACAGGACTGACACTGCTGAACAGCAAAAGCCTCCTGGCCCAATGGCTGGCAGACCCCTACAAAATGCAGGACCTGCGCGGTGGCGTAGGCATCTTCACTGAAAAGGGCGGTACCATCGCGTACTATGTCGACAAAGAAGGCATCGTCGTTGTCGATTCCCAGTTTCCCGAGCAATCGGAACACTTGATCGGGGCTTTGCGCAAAACCAGTGAGCAACCCTTTAAGTACCTCATTAACACCCACCACCACGGTGACCATTCGGGTGGCAACATCGCCTACAAGGGCTTGGTAGGGCAGGTGGTGGCCCACGTCAATTCCGACAAGAATCAGCGCGCCTCGGCCGAAAAAAGCAACAGCGTCGACAAGCAACTCTTTCCCGACAAAACATTTGGCGATGCGGGTTGGAAGCAAAAAATCGGCAAGGAGCGCATCCGCACCTACTACTTCGGCGCGGGCCACACCGACGGCGACTAGCATCGTGCATTTCGAGAACGCCAACGTGGCCCACATGGGCGATCTGCTGTTTAACGGCCGCTATCCGTTCATCGACAAGAGCGCCGGAGCCAGCGTGAGCAATTGGGTGAAGGTGCTGGACAAAACCGAAAAAACCTTCGACAAAAACACGCTCTTTGTGTTCGGCCACGCCTTCGATCCCGAGAAAATCACGGGTGGCCACGAAGAAATCAAGCGCTTCAAAGGCTACCTCGAGAGCGTGCTGGCCTTCGTCGGCAAGGAAATCAAAGCCGGAAAAAGCAAGGAAGAAATCATGAAAGCCACCAGTATCCCCGGCGCGACCTACATGCAGGGCGGCGGCATCGAGCGGAGCCTGGGGCCGTCGTATGATGAGCTGACGATGGGGTAGAGGGGCTACCTTTCAGAATTAGATAATTATGGAAAACAGACTGATAAATCTCAAATTTCCTCGCGGTTACGTAGAAATGTACTTCGAAGATGGCAAATGCCTTCGAGTACCCGTCAAGTTAGTACCTGAAATCAAGCGAATGTCAGAAAAGCAACGTCACGAGTGGCAGATCTTGGATGGGGTAGGCTTCACCTTCAAATCATCGGACACGGGCTTTCATTTGAAACAATTTGGCATACAGGCGTGAGTCACTTTTTTATAAAATTAATGAAAACATCTCTCCTGACCGCCGCTCTCGCTCTCACGGTTTTCATCACTCACGCCCAACCCATGTACCCTACACTCGGTACCATCCAATACGACGACCCGCGCTTTGAAAAACTCATCCCCAAAGGTACCAAGCTGGAAGTACTGGCTTCGGGCTTCGATTGGTCGGAGGGGCCGGTGTGGGTGAAGGAAGGTGGGTACCTGCTGTTTTCGGATGTACCCCAAAACTGTTTTCAAGTGGAGCAAAAAAGAATTTTTTATTAAATTTTTAAGGAAAATGTTCTGTTAATAGCTCGGACTATTACAAAACAAATGAACAAAACAAAACTAAGTATTTAAAAATCTACTGAACCTAACAATAATATTGGATGCAAACTAGGCGTTGCATTTGTTTGTAACACGATTGTTCTACGTACACTGCCTGAATCGGACTTTGTATTATATTGAACAAGTATTGAGGTAGACTTGGAGGGGGCGACTACCTTATCTGGGTATTTGATGGTTGTGCAACCACAATCTGTCTCTACATTTTTTATGAATAATGTATCGTTTCCCGCGTTCGTTATAGTAAACTTCTCTTCCAAAATTTCACCTTGTTTCGCGGCAAATCTTATAGTATCACGATCCAAACGTATAACGGGTCTCTTAACCTGCGTTTCGCAACAAAGAAATGTAGCCAAGACAAAGAATAGCATTGGTAAAAATAATGACTTCATGTTTATAGATTCGATAAAGTGTTTACGAGAATAAGGACCTTTTTCTAAAAAAGTTTTCTAAAAAATCAATCAGTTTAAAGTTGACTTTTAATAGTCTTTATCGTGTTGTTATACCAAAGACTTTTCAATCCAAATCCTGATACTGTTCCTATTATTTTTCCAGCACGATTGATATGTATCTGAACCGGATAACCATCTGTGTCAAGATTATATTTACGTGATAAATTTCCATCTTTATCGTAGAAGGTTTTAAATCCATATTTGTATTTTCTTAGAAATGATTTCGTTTCTTCTCGTGAACTATATCTGCCATCAACTACGCTTGCAATAACAACATTAGGATTGTTTTTAAATAAAATATAAAGTTTTTCGTATTCTCTATGCTTTACTACACAAGCTTCACAGCCTGTAAACCAAAAATCTAAAACGACAACTTTGTTTTTGAAGTATTTTGAAGAAACACTGTTTCCATCTAGATCATCAAACTGAAAATTTAGTTTTTTCCCTTCGAGATGAGAAAGAGCTACACTATGAGTCATTATATTAAAAAAATAATCTGGTAGTTTCTTTTTGATGATAACTATTTGCACAAAAATAGAAAGTGCAAGCATAGTGCTTATAGCGAATCTGCTCCTCAAAAAATATAATCCCAGAATATATCCTATTGCCCCAGTCAAGAATATCGAAGGGGCTAAGTGCGGGTAGTAGTAATCTTTTGCTTCAAAATATAATAGAACTGGGTAAGCTAATAACGGGATAAAAAAGATGCCCATAGTTTTATAGATACTTTGCTTTTTTAGACTTGTGTAAAGTCCGAATAAAAAGTAGCAAAGTAAGTAAAATATAAAGCCATGTTCCCAATTTAGGAAGCCTCTTATATGTCCAAATCCGATAAACGGGATTAGCGAAACAAAAAGTAACCCAATATATCTTAGCACTATTTTTAAGGTTTTAATCAAGGCACAAATGCAAGAATACATCTGTGCCTTGGGTTAATAAATGCAAAATATGAACTAGGGATTCAGACACTTTCCCGTGCATCTGCTTGTTCCTACAATTCCACAAGTAAACTTATTGTCAAAACTTGGCTCAGTACAAGCTCTGAGGTCAGGGCAACTGTTGTTTAAACATGAAATGCCATATCTGCAACTACAGGCTCCCATTGTGGCCATCAGCCTAGCGTTTTTGGGATTGTAGTCTTTGCCAATCCCGTCTAATGAACTTATGTACATTAGTTCATCAATAGTGAATAGTTTATCGTTAACTGCTTTGACAAACCATTCGTTATGAAAATTATCCATAAATGTCTCGAGTTCTGGAGTTCCTAGCTTCGTATAGAGATCAGTATCGACTATTGAGTATAGAAGTCGAATGTGTTTTTTCTGTTCATTGCTGTATTTTGCATCCAGCATTATTTTATTTAAATGCCTTTGCCATAGAAGAGATTTTTCGCCAGGACTCAGTGAACTGTAAATCACCCAAACAACATTGCTGGGAGAATTTTCCACCTCCTTGACCAAGTTTGTGTCAACGTTTGAATCAGCAGGTTTTATTTCCTGCTCTTTCGGAGAGTCGCAGGAAAACATTCCTGCTAACATCAGCACACACACCAATGCTGATGTTTTTAGAATATGTTTTGGATTGCACAAGACCAATAAAAGGAGTCAGTCGTTAGCTTGTTGAATCTCACCCGCTCGGGCGGCCCCGTCAAACAAGCTAATGAAAGAGAATTTCTCTGAAATGACTGACTCCTGCTGGCAATTTGTAGAAAAAATAATTGATAACAAAAGAGACCGCCACCATTCCTTGCGCACGATCGTGAATGCCATTTTCTGGATTAACCACACCGGCTCGCAATGGCGCAATATGGAGAGTAAATACCCTCCTTGGCAGACCGTTTACTACCACTTCCGTCAATTCAAATTGCGTGGCATTTGGGAGCAATTGCTGGACTGTCTGGCGATCGAGGAACGAAATAGACACGCAAGAAGTGATACACCCAGCTTATTGGCTATTGACAGTCAAAGTGTTAAGTGCGTACAGTTTATCGGGGCGGACACCGGGATTGACGGGGGCAAAAAAATAAACGGACGCAAGAGGACGATTCTGGTTGATACGCCCGGCATCCCTTGGGCCGTGAAAGTGACATCCGCCGGATTGTCCGACAACCAGGCGGGTATACAGGCGCTCGAAGCCTTGAAGGGCAAAGTGCCTCGCTTACAGAAAATCATCGGCGATCACGGCTATAAAACGACTTTCATAGAGCACGCGGAGAAGGAATACGGTTGGAAAATAGAAATTGCACAAAAGCCAGAATCGACAAAAGGCTTCGTGCCTCAAAAAAAACGCTGGCAGGTCGAGAGGTCCTTCGGATGGCTGAATTTTAGAAGGCGTTTAGCCAAGGAATATGAGAAAACCGTAGAATCTTCGGAAGCTATGCTTCAAATCGCATACTCCACCATATTTCTCAATAGAATGGCCAAATAAGTTTCCAAAACATAATCTTAGAAGTTGATTGAATTTTTTCAAATTTCTTGAAATGATTTAAATGGTAAAATAGACTGAACTGACTCCAAAAGTCCCCGCGTTGAGTCGCCAAACTTGGCGCGGGGCTTTCGTTATGACAAAGGAAGGGCATTTTAAAGAATGGAAAAAGTAACAATTGTTACCAAATCGTGGCGCAAATGTTACTTTTTTTGCTTAAATTTGAACAGAAACAATCATCTATCCATATTTTTCCAAATGCGTGTGAAAGACTTTTCTGCTAGGTTCAGGTAAGAGGCAATGTCTTTGTACGACAACCGGTTGTTGCCGAGTTCGGGTCGGTTCGCCAAAAACCAGCGGTACCGCTGCTCGCCCGTAGAAAATTTAAAGGCTCTGTCTCGTTCCGCGTAGTATATGAGGTAGCGTTCGGTGACCAAGGCGCGGACGGCATTGGCGGCGGGGATGGTGTCGTAAAGGAGCTGTAAATCCTCGTATGAGATCGAAACCAGTGTCGACTTTTCCAGCAGTTCGATACCCTCCCGGCTGGGCTGCTGTTTCAGGAAACTGAACGGTGAAATGATGAAATGCGATTCGGCGGCAAATAGGGAGGATGCTTTTGTTATTTCATCGTCTTCATCTTTGATCGAGTAATACCCCCGCGCCAGGCCCTTATGAATGAAGTGTAATCGGTGGTTCACCTCGCCGATAGATAACAGCGTCTCCTTTTTTTCATGGTTCGAGACGCGCAAGCGGTCACGAATGAATAACTCAGCGGCAGATTCCAGGGGCAGATAGCCAGCAATTTCGGCGATGAAAGCGTCTTTCGGAATAGTGAGTTGGTTCATCTGGTGGGGATCGGTTAGCCGCTATCCAAATGTAGAAAAAAAAAAATGGATACACCAAATTTTTAAATTAGAAACTGCCCGTGTAAATCTTTTAAAGTAATACTCTTCTCGAAAATTGCATGAAAAACATTTTCCTAACCATCTTTTTGCTGTGCCTCGTTGGGTATTTTTCCCATGCCCAACCCGTGTACCCTACGCTCGGTACCATCCAATACGACGACCCGCGCTTCGAAAAGCTAATACCCAAAGGGACCAGCCTGGAAGTACTGGCTTCGGGCTTCGATTGGTCGGAGGGGCCGGTGTGGGTGAAGGAAGGTGGGTACCTGCTGTTTTCGGATGTACCGGAAAATACCATTTTTAAATGGAGCGAGAAGGAGGGGTTGGGTACCTTTTTGAAACCTTCGGGCTACACCGGTGTGGGTACCTACGGCAATGAGCCGGGCAGCAACGGTCTGACGATCGACCGGCAGGGCCGCCTGATTACCTGTGAGCACGGCGACCGCCGCGTGTCGGCCATGCCGCTGAGTGGCGGGGGCAAAATCACGCTCGCCGACCATTACCAAGGCAAGCGCTTCAACAGCCCCAACGACGTGGTGCAGCATCCCGGCAATGGCAGCTACTACTTCACCGATCCGCCCTACGGCCTGCCTGGTAAAGCCGATGACCCCAGCCGCGAAATCACGGAATTCGGGGTGTACCGCATTGCGCCCGACGGTGCGGTGACGATGGTGATCGCCGACCTGACCCGCCCCAACGGCCTGGCTTTTGCGCCCGACGGCCAGACACTCTACGTCGCCCAATCAGACCCGGAGCGCGCCGTGGTGATGGCGTATCCTGTGAAAAAAGACGGCGGTTTGGGCGCGGGCCGAATTTTTTACGATGCTACGCCGTTGGTAAAGAAGGGATTGAAAGGCTTGCCCGACGGCCTCAAACTAGACCAGTCGGGCAATGTCTGGACCACTGGGCCCGGCGGCATCCTGATTTTGAGCCCCAAAGGTACTTTGCTCGGCCGCATCATGACCGGGCAAGCCACCGCCAACTGCGCCTGGGGCGACGATGGTAAAACCCTCTACATTACCGCCGACGGTTACCTCTGCCGCGTACGGACCAATGTCCTTGGGAGTTTATGATTTTTGGTTCTGAGTACTTTAAACTCATGGACTCATGAACTTTAAACTCTTTGTTCCATCAAAAAAAAAGGCGAACTTCGCGGGAAAATTTTAGGGGGGTAAATCAACGTTAAAAAATGCTGGACAATCGTCGCTTTGTAATCATTGCTTTTTTTGGGATGATCGGCCTTGCCTATATTTTTCGGCTTTTTTACCTGCAGGTCCTCGACGACAGCTACTCCATCGAATCTTCCAGTAACTCCATCAAGCGGGTAACAGAAGTGCCGTTTCGGGGTCAGATCTACGACCGTAACGGTAAGCTGATGGTTTACAACACGCCGGTTTACGACCTGGTCGTGACGCCCAATAAAGCCAAAGTGCAGGACACACTCATGCTGTGTCGACTTCTCAATATTCAGCGCTCCGAGTTCGATAGCCTCATGCAGAATGCGGCGACGTATTCCCGTAGGAAGCCTACGCTGTTTTTGCGACAACTTTCTCGCGAAGATTATGCCCGTATTCAGGATGTGATGGTCGATTATCCTGGTTTTGAGTTTGTTAAAAGTTCGTTACGCACCTACACCGCTCCTACGATGGCCAACTCGCTGGGCTACGTGAGTGAAATCACGGGGGGGCAATTGAAAAAACAAGAGGGATTCTACTACCAGCAAGGTGATTACGTCGGGCAGAGCGGCCTGGAAATATTTTACGAAAAAGAACTTCGGGGCCAACGCGGAGTCAAATTCGTGATGCAAAACGTCAACGGCGTCGCCAAGGGCTCCTGGAAAGACGGCATTTTGGACACGAGCGCCATAGCCGGGCAAAACTTGTACACCGGCATCGACATCGACTTGCAGCATTTTGCCGACAGCCTGATGGTTAACAAAGTGGGTAGCGTGGTCGCCATCGAGCCCAGCACCGGGCAGATTCTGTCCATCGTGTCGGCGCCCAGCTACGACCCGCGCAAACTGGCTACCCGTCACTTTTCCGAAAACTACCAGGAATTGGCCGACAATCCCTACAAACCGTTGTTCAATCGGCCGGTGATGGCTAGCTACCGTCCGGGTTCTACGTTCAAAGTAGTTCAGGCACTGGCTGCACTCCAGCAGGGAGCTATCCGACCGGGTACTGGCTTCACACACGCGGGCGTACCGATGAAATGCCACGGCAACGGGCACGGCAACAATGTGATGCAGGCCGTGCAACACTCCTGCAACCCTTATTTCTACCGGGTTTTCCAAAGTATGCTCTACAACAATGATTTGAGCGATACCTACGAAGCTTCGCGAACCGGACTGGCCAAATGGCATGAGCAAGTCACTAAGTTCGGTATCGGGACAAAGCTGGGTGTGGACCTGCCCAGTGAGACTAGAGGAAGTCTGCCTGGCGTCGATTATTACGATAAGGTCTACGGTAAGAAGCGCTGGAAGTTTTCCAATGTGTACTCGCTTAGCATCGGCGAAGGAGAGCTGCTAATCACTCCATTGAAAATGGCCAATGTCGCTGCCATCATCGCCAACCGGGGCTACTACTACACCCCGCACATAGTGAGCGGGGTGGGCAAGAAAAACAATCCGTTGCCCGAGTACTTAGTGAAGCACGAGGTAGGCGTCGACCGTAATTACTTTGATACGGTCATTCCCGGTATGGTGGGTGCCGTCGACGACGGCACCGTGATGCGCCTGGCCAGAATTGCGGATGTGGAGATTGCGGGGAAAACGGGTACCTCTCAGAATAAAAGGGGTGAAGCGCACGCCATTTTTATTGGTTTTGCGCCTGCTGACAATCCCAAGATCGCCATTGCCGTTTTTGTAGAAAACGGAATATGGGGAGGAATTTCGGCTGCTCCCGTGGCCAACCTCGTCATTGAGCGGTACTTAAAAGGGAGAACAGAGAACAAGGCACTTGAAAACTACATCCTGACTACCAAGCGGTTCACGCCTTACCTGGCTCCACCGAAGCCTAAGTCTCCCGAAAAGGATACCACCAAGAAAAAGGAGATCGAAAACCCTCTCGCCAACAAAAAAGCCAACAGCGTTCCGATTATCAAAACTGCCGCTGCTTCGGGAGTTTAAAGTTCAGGAGTCTATGAGTTCATGAGTTTTTAAAATCCATAGATTTGCTGACCCGTAAACTTTGAACTTTGAACTTTGAACTTTTAACTCACAAACTTCTTTTGGCTCCCAAGCAAAAAAACCTAACCCAAAACCTCGACTGGCTCACGGTGCTGATCTACGTCCTGTGCGTAGTAGTAGGGTGGCTCAACATCTACGCCGCCGTATACAGCCCCGAGGTACCTACAGATATTTTCGACCTTTCACACAGGGCCGGCGTACAGATGATGTGGATCGGCACGACGGTGCTGCTGATTATCTGCATTCTGGTCATCGACTATAAGTTCTACGACACCTTTGCTTACGTCATTTATGTGGCGTTTGTACTGCTGCTGGTGGTGGTACTTTTTGCGGGAAGCGAAGTCAACGGGTCGCGTTCCTGGATAAAAGTCGGTTCGTTCTCGCTGCAACCCGCCGAGTTTGCCAAGCTGGCGACCAGCCTGGCGTTGGCCAAGTACTTCAGTGACCCGGCGGTGAGCCTGACCCGTTCTTGGAAAGAATACCTGCCTATTGCCGCCATCATCGTGGTACCTGCCTTGCTGATTTTGCTCTCCAACGAGACGGGCTCCGCGCTGGTGTTTGCGTCCTTTGCCGTGATGCTGTACCGCGAAGGGATGCCCGGTTTCATTCCGCTGATCGGGATCGTGATGGCGATTTTACTGGTGCTGACGCTGCTGTACGTCAAGTGGTTTATCATGCTGGGCATCCTGGTGGTAGCCGGATTGGCCATTTTATTCATGCCGAAATCGGCCCGCAAAGGCGGCGGGGTACTGGCGACGGTAGTCGTGGCGGGCTTCATGGTAGCGGTGGTGTTTGGGGTGGATTTCTTTATCAATAACGTATTGCAAAAACACCAGCGGAGCCGCATCATGGTACTTGTCGACCCCTATTCCGATCCGCGCGGGGCGGGCTGGAACGTGATTCAATCCAAAATCGCCATCGGTTCGGGACGACTCACGGGCAAGGGCTTTCTGGAAGGTACCCAAACCAAGTTCGACTTCGTGCCCGAGCAAAGTACCGACTTTATTTTCTGCACGGTCGGGGAGGAGCATGGGTTTTTGGGCAGCCTGCTTGGTAGTATGTTTGTTCGTGGGACTCATCACCCGAATCGTGATGCTGGCCGAGCGACAACGGTCGCGCTTCGGGCGCGTGTACGGGTACTGCGTGGCGGGGATCATCTTCTTCCACTTCATGATCAACATCGGTATGACCATCGGCCTGATGCCGGTGATCGGGATTCCGTTGCCGTTTTTTAGCTACGGGGGCTCGTCGCTTTGGTCGTTCTCGATCCTGCTGTTTATCTTCCTGAAAATGGATTCCCAGCGGCCATTCACTCTTTCGCGCGGATAGCTATGGCACTGATTAGCAAGAAAAAGGTACCCTTCAAAATAAATACTGAATTGCGCGAGTACCTGGTCAAGTACCAGCGCGAGGTTCCTTTGCAGATTCACTATACCGATTTACTGCGCTTTTCCAACGCCATTTCGCTCTACGATCCCAAGGGAAACGACACGCTCTGGCTATCGGTTTTTTACGATCCGGGCGATACAGCCGAGATTTTCCTGGCCCTCAAAACGATATACGCCCACCTGAAAGTGGACGGCGACATGTCGATCTTGAAGCATCTGATGGTCGACCGCGTGGACCTGTGTACCTACGGTAACACGCGGCCGTTTCGGATCAGGATCGTGAATCAGATCAACGACAACTTCGATTATTTTTACATCAAAAATGCTGATTCGTCAAGAATCTACGGTCTTGAACTGGAAGATATTTTCTCGCCCAATCAGGTGAGCTACATGACCAGTGGCAACTCGCTGGTCGAGGAGCACATCGCGGGCATTCCGGGCGATGTATTCCTGAAAAACCACATCGGCGATCCCGAGCTAAATCCGATTCGGCTTTGCAAGGAATTTGTGAAGTTCAACGAGCGCTGCTTCGTACGGCTGCTGGGCGATATGCATTCCAGCAATTTCGTGGTCGACATCACGCCCGATTTTGAAGAAATCTACTACCGTTTCCGCGCCATCGACTTCGACCAGCAGTCGTACGAAGGCAAAAAAACGGTGTATATGCCGCAGTACTTCAAGCAGAACAACACGATCATCGAGCTGGGCATGAAGTACATGACATCCGAGAGCGTAAAGCAGTACCAGGCCGAAGAGCGCTCCCAAATCGCCACGCGGATGCGCATCGAAAAATCACGCGCCGATGATATCATGGACGTCATGGCCGAGGAAATCATCGCCCCGCCCGAGTACGTTGCCGCCCTCCGTCGCGACCTCGCCCGCCACTACCGCCACCAGGCGTTCATGGAATGCCAAACCATGGGGCAAATCGTCAGGACGAGTTTGATGCTTTTGTCTTCGCATTAAAAAGGGTGAACGGTTGATGGGGGAAGGGTAGACGGTCAAAAGGAAATCCGTGAACCGTTACCTTTTCTACTTTCCCCCGTCCACCTACGAAAATTAACTATCCCATACGCACAGCCGCTACGAACAGTAACACCCAGCCCGCAATCATCAGTAAACCGCCGATGGGCGCTACGGCTCCGAATTTGGTGATGCCGGTGAAGCAAATGGTGTAGAGTGAGCCCGAAAAAATCAGGATGCCGGCTGCGAAGGCGTAACCCGACCAAGTCAGCCACTTGGCCGCACCGGGGTCGACTTTGGAGAGCAAGATACCCACCGCCAACAGCGCCAAAGCGTGATAAAACTGGTACCTGACCGCCGTCTCGAACGTATCGAAACGACCGGATGCCTGCAACGATGCTTTGAGTGCGTGCGCACCAAAGGCACCGACGCCTACCGCAATGGCACCGTAGATGGCGCCGATTTGTAAGAAGAACTTCATTTATTTAATGAATAATGGATAGTTGAAAATTGAAAATATTTTTGCTTTAAATGCATTGCCTTGGGCATCAGCCCTTGGCTTGGTAGATAGCAGGCCTGTGGGTCGCCAATGTATTCTTCCCTAACTTTGCGGCACCATCGGAATTTGATTGCATGAACACCGAAGCTTTCGTAGCGCTCTGGACGCACCGCTACCACAAATATACGCACATTGCTGAAGCGCACGTACGGGCCTACCGCGCCCGACTTTATTTCAAGGCGCTGAGTCGGCGCTTGGGCAAACCACTCGTCGCCGTCATCCGCACCGAGCACTTCGGCGATATTGTAGCCGCTGAGCCGCTGTCGCGCGAGATTCGGCAGCGGCATCCCGGCGCGCACATCGTGTGGTTTGTCAAGCCCGTTTTTGCCGAACTGCTGACTACCAATCCCAACGTCGACGAGACTTTCTCCGAATTCTGCGTGACCCAGCGACGGCTGTTGCTCGAAAGCGGCGTGTTTACGGCCGTGCACGACATGCAGTTTTGGAGCAATAATAACCGCTGCATGGTCTGCGAAGTTTTTGTGGATAATCCGGTCGCGCTGGCCAAGGGCATCGATGTGTACAACTACCTCGAGTTTGGCAACCTGCTGGAGGTCTACGCCCAACTCGCCGAGCTACCCCTGCCCGCCGACGATCAGCCGCGGCTGTACTTGCAGGACCGCCACCGCCACAAGGTGGACGCGTTGGAGTTGCCCGAAAACTTTATCGTAATTCATTGCCAGTCCAACTACGCTCCCAAAGATTGGCCCGCCGAGCGGTGGAATATACTCGTCGATGTGTTGACCGAAAAATACGGCTACGACGTCGTCGAAATCGGCTTGAAAAGCAACCTGACCGTCACCAATCCTCGGTACCGTTCCCTATGCGGCCAGCTGTCGATTCTGGAAACGGCTGAGGTCATTGGCCGTGCCGGGTACTTCATCGGGCTCGACAGCGGCCCGGCGCATCTGGCTAATGCCACAGGCGTTTTTGGCTTCATTCTGATGGGCGCGCTCAATAATTTTTCGTCGTACAACGTCTACTCAGGTACCTACGGACGGGGGGAAGATTGCGTATTGGTGCGGCGCGAGGGCGCGCCCTGCGCCGACCTCAGCGTGGCCGAAGTACTTGCAGCCATCGAACCCGTGCTGGCCGGGACCGTTAGTGCGAAGGACGCGCCCCGAAAATAGCGCTTCCAATCCTGACCATCGTGCTGCCTTCTTGCAT
The DNA here is from genome assembly GCA_963803495.1 of uncultured Cytophagales bacterium. Taxonomy (GTDB): domain Bacteria; phylum Bacteroidota; class Bacteroidia; order Cytophagales; family Spirosomataceae; genus Persicitalea. The sequence continues at coordinate 1,410,535 of CAWDMP010000002.1, read as the reverse complement.
CGCGATGGTATAGTCGCCGCTCATGCCCATCGAAAGCTCGCGCATGGTAACGCGGTCGTTTTCCTGTGCTTTCAGCGATTCGAAAAGTGCCTTCAAGCCCCCAAATTCTTCGCGTAGTTTTTCGTCCGGCGCGCCGTAGGTGGCCAGGCCCATCAGGCCGACGATCTTGACGTTTTCCATTTCGGCAAACTCCGGCGAGGCCAGTAGCTCCCGTGCTTCCTGCTCCGTCAGGCCGAACTTATTCTCCTCGTCGGCGATGTGGATTTGCAGGAGGCAGTCGATAACGCGTTCGTTTTTGGCTGCCTGCTTGTTTATCTCTTTCAGTACTTTCAGGCTGTCCACCGACTCGATCAACGACACGAAAGGGGCGATGTACTTCACCTTGTTGGTTTGCAGGTGACCGATCATGTGCCACCGAATATCATGCGGCAGCTGGTCGTACTTGCCGGCCATTTCCTGGGCTTTGTTCTCCCCAAAAAGCCGCGCTCCGGCGTCGTACGCCTCCTGTAGCATAGGCACGGGCTTGGTTTTGCTGACCGCCACAAGGCGTACACCAGCTTTTCAGCGTTTCTTCTATTTGGTCGATATTCCCTTTTACATTCATTAATAATTCTTTTTAACCTGTTGGTTTTTAGGTATTTAAAATACGTATTGAAATAAAGTCCTATATTTGTTCTCCTTTTTTTTGTTTAAATAACCTTCGACAACTTCCCTTACTAACCCAACTATCGTAAAGTATGGACTACAATCAGGAACAGAAACAAGACCGCAAAACGCTACTTTGGGCCGCTCTGGCGGTACTGGCCATCTTGAACATCGTGCTGCTTTATTTTTATTATCAGGAGCGGCAGGCCAATCAGGACAAAGATACGATCATCGCCGCCAAGACAGACGAGGTGCTCTCGACCAAAACCAAGCTGGACTCCATTTCGGCGCAACTCGACGCCAAAATTGCGGAGATACAACAGCTCGGCGGTAGCGTGGATTCGCTGATCGTGCTCAAGCAGGAGTTGGAGCGGGATCGGCAGGAGTTGAAAAATGCAAACGCATTTTCTTCCAAAAAGTATGAAGACAAAATCCGCAACTACGAGGCTGTGCTGAGCCAGAAAGACCGCGACATCGCACAACTCAAAGAGGAGCTTGGCATCGTGACCGCCCGAAACGAGGAACTGGGGCAAACCGTAAATACCCTGGAAGGCGAACGCCAGTTGCTCTCCGATTCGGTGACCAACTACGCCGTGCAAAACCGTGAACTAAACGAAAAAGTGACGATCGCCTCCGCGCTCCGGGCCGAGAATATTGCGGTCAATGCCTTGAATTCCCGAGGAAAAGAACGCGATGGCGGCAGCTATAGGTCGCGCCGCATCGACAAGCTCAGAATCAGCTTCAACCTCGGCCCCAATGCCATTGCCAAGCAAGACCGTAAGGAAGTGTACCTGCGCATCCTGGACCCTGATGGTGCGGTACTTTCCGACATGGCCACCGGTTCGGGTGCTTTCATTCACAACGGCCGCGAAATGATCTATACCGCCAAAGAGGGCTTCAACTACGACAACTCTCGCCAAAAGCTCGACATCCTCTACGGCCGCGGCGGCATCCCCTTCAAAGACGGTAAGTACGCCGTAGAGCTATACAGCGAAGGCTTCAAGATCGGGCAGGGAGATTTTGTGGTGAAGTAGGTTGTTTATGTGTTTATAGGTTTATTTGTTTAGCTTTTGCATCGCATTCGCTTACTATTCATGCTATTGATCTAGCTTAGGCAAGATTAAACAAGTACTTGCGTCCGAGCGTAATAAACGAATAAACACATCAACAAATAAACAACCCTTTGTTTTTCCACTAAAAACCCTTACTTTCGCACCCTCATTTTGAGCGCGTTGACCAATTTATTTTTTTATCAATTAATTTATTCACATGAACAAACAGTATGAAACGGTATTCATTCTGACTCCCATCTTATCTGAAACCCAGATGAGGGATGCCGTTGACAAATTCCGCGATCTGCTCAAGAAGAACGGAGCCGAGATCGTCCATGAGGAAGACTGGGGACTGCGCAAACTGGCGTATCCGATCCAAAAGAAGAACACGGGTTTTTACAACCTGATCGAGTTCAGGGCCTCCGGTGAGGTGATCGACATCATGGAAACCGAGATGCGTCGCGATGAGCGCGTGATCCGTTTCCTGACGGTGCTGCTCGAAAAGCACGCCATCATTTACAACGAGAAGAAACGCAAGGGACTGATCGGACGTAAGAAAGAAGAAGCCATCGATGAATCACAAAAGCCAACCGAAGCCGCCTAAACCATGACACTCGTAAACGAACCAATCGACAAGAATCAAAGCCGTAAGAAGTACTGCCGCTTTAAGAAAGCCGGCATCAAGTACATCGACTATAAGGACCCTAATTTTCTGCTGAAGCTAGTCAATGAGCAGGGTCGCATTTTACCCCGTCGCCTGACCGGCACCAGCCAGAAGTTCCAGCGCAAAGTGGCCCAGGCCGTGAAACGCTCGCGCCACTTGGCCCTGATGCCATTCGTAGGCGATCAGTTGAAGTAATTACCTTAAAGAGATCGTAAAGAAATGGATATCATATTATTGACAGACATCGCCGGGGTCGGCTACAAGAACGACATCGTGGCGGTAAAAAACGGCTTCGGTCGCAACTACCTCATCCCGCAGGGATACGCGCTGCTGGCCAACTCTTCCAACCGCAAAATTGTGGCCGAGAACGTGCGTCAGGCTTCGCACAAAGCCGAAAAGCTTAAAAATGACGCTGAAGAAATCGCCGCGGCCATCGGCGAAATGGTGATCGACATCCCCGCCGTAACGGGCGAGAGCGGCCGTATTTTCGGCCGCGTGACCAACACGCAAATCGCCGACGCGCTGCAAGCCAAAGGATTCGACATCGACCGTAAGAAAATCACGGTCGAAGAAGTAAAGTCGATCGGTACCTACGAGGCTACCATCGACCTGCACAAAGAAGTGAAGCATCCGATCACGATCAATGTCGTGGCCGCCGAATAACTTTTCTTCGTCCCCAAGTACCCAAAAGGCACGGAGTTTCCGTGCCTTTTTTTATGAGGTAATGCCCGCTCGCTTATGCATCTCTATCTGCACGTTCCGTTTTGCCGCCAGGCCTGCCACTACTGTGATTTTCATTTCAGTACGTCGCTGAAAGACAAGAATGCGCTGGTCGGGGCGATGAAGAAGGAAATCAAAATGCAGCGCCACTATCTGGTCAGCGACGAGCTACACACCGTGTACTTCGGCGGAGGGACACCGTCCTTGCTCAGCGAGCGCGAGCTGGGGGGACTGCTCGATACCCTGGCGAAGTACTATCGCCTGAAACCCGACGCCGAAATCACGCTGGAAGCCAACCCGGACGATCTGAACGAAAAGACGATCCAGATGCTGGCGCGGCGCGGCGTGAACCGCCTGAGTATCGGCGTCCAGTCGTTCCACGATCCGCACCTGCGTTTCATGAACCGTGTCCACACCGCTCAGGAGGCCGAAACGAGCGTGAAAGCAGCCCAGGATGCGGGCATCACCAATCTGACCGTGGACCTGATTTATGGCTTGCCAGCGCCGGACGATACCATTTGGCAAGCCGATATCGACAAGGCGCTCAGCCTGGGCATAGAGCATTTGTCGGCCTACTGCCTCACGATCGAGCCCCGCACGGCTTTCGGGAGTTGGGTCAAGACCAAGCGCATCGCGCCCGTCGACGAGGAGTTGGCGGCCCGGCAATTCGAGTTATTGGTCGACGCGGTGGGTCGGCGGGGATTCGAGCAGTACGAGATTTCAAATTTTGCCAAAAACAAGAAGTACAGCCGCCATAATACGGCCTACTGGCAGCGGCAGCCGTATTTGGGCATCGGTCCGAGCGCGCACTCCTACAACGGCCTAAGCCGTCAGGCCAACATCGCCAACAATGCGGCCTACATCAAGCGTATCAAAAGCGGCGAAGTACCCGCTACCGTCGAGATACTGACCGCCGTCGATCAGGTCAATGAGTACCTGCTCACGGGCCTGCGTACGCAATGGGGCTGTCGGCTGGAATTTCTGCAGGAGCTTTCGGAAGGGCGATTCCTGGGTCAGATGGGTTCGGAGATATTTCGGCTGCACGAAATCGGCTGGCTCACTACCCATAGTGGCTTGCTATTACTCACCGAAAAAGGCAAGTTATTCGCGGATAGGGTAGCGTCGGAGTTATTTATGGAGTAAAATATTCTTCAAACAATCCCGCATTCCACGGCAAAACGCGTCAGCGCTACGGCTGAGTGGATTTTGAGTTTTTTGAAGATATTGCGGCGATGAGTTTCGACGGTACTTACGGAGATGAACAATTGTTTAGCGATTTCGGGATTGGGCAATTCGTTGGCGATAAGGCGGATGACCTCGATTTCCCGCTTGCCCAGCAACTTGATACTCTCGGTCTGCTCAGGGCTGGGCGAAGGCCGTTCGCTTGAATGCGTCGCCGTGGGCGGGCTCAGTTCCTGAGCGAAATGACGGTTCCCGCTGGCTACGGTCCTGAGGGCTTGTTCCACTTCGCGCCGGGAGGCTTTCTTCAGTATGTAGCCCCACACACCCGCCTGCACGGCCCGGCGGACGGTTTCGGGCTCATCTTCCATCGTCAGCAAGATCAACTTGACCTCGGGGTAGCGCTCCCGCAGCCGAATGCACAGTTCCAGGCCGTTCCACTCGGGCATGTGCATATCCGAAAGTACGATGTCCGCCTCGGCGTAAGCCATCTGAGCGAGGGCATCGCGCCCGTTCGTGGCTTTGCCCACCACCTCCACATCGGGCAGGGAAGCCAACATCATGGCGAGGCTGTCGAGCACGACTTCGTGGTCATCGGCCAGAAGTACCCGGATTGGATTCATGTGAGTTGGCTTTGCGTGGCGAAGTAGGTGAATCTGGTTTTTTGAAATTAGTTTTTATTTCCCTAAATCGTGCAAGAAACCAGAATTTTTACACCGAATATGAAGTCGATCTCTTGCCTGTTATTGCTCTGCTGCTGCCTGGTAATGGCCTGCGACAGCGCTTCCCAATCCAGCGCGAACTCCGAATCGTTGACCTTCGCGGTAGTGGACACACTGGTCGACGCGCTTGATTCTGTCGCGCAGGTACAAGCGGAAATTTCGCCTTTGGAAAAACAGATGATTGCGCAGGGATTGGTCAACGTCCAGGACGTCGACCCCGACATCACGGTGGAATTGAAGTACTCCACGACTGATAATTTTGTGAAGAAAGACGTATACGGTGACCTTACCAATGCCTACCTGCAACCCGAGATCGCGGAAAAACTGGCCAAAGCCAGCGCGTTGCTTCAAAAGGCCCGGCCTGGCTACCGGCTGTTGATTTACGACGCCGCCCGTCCCAATTCAGTACAGTATATTCTGTGGGATGAGCTCGATGTACCGCTGAGGCAAAAGCCCCAGTACGTAGCCGATCCCAAGGTCGGTTCGATTCACAACTTCGGCTGCGCCGTGGACCTCACCGTGGCCAATGGCGTGGGAATTCCACTGGACATGGGTACCACCTACGATTTTTTCGGGCCGCTGGCGTATCCTCGCATGGAAAGCCAAATGCTGAAAGCAGGTAAGCTTAGCAAAGCACAACTAGCCAACCGCAGGGTACTTCGAAAAGCGATGAACGAGGCCGGGTTTAGGACCAACACGACCGAGTGGTGGCACTTCGACGGCCTCTCGCGCAGTGCGGCCAAAGCGAAGTACGGCATGATAAAATGACGACTCAGTCCTTAATTACACTACTACTTCCCGAAAGCCGTTGCTCGACCGTAGGGTCGCCCCGGTAGCGCAGGTTGCTGGCCCCGCTGGCGTCCACTTTAAGGATTTTGGCTACCCGCACGCGGGCGCGGCTGGCACCTGACAGGTTGAAGTCGCCTTCATCCACCGGAAAGTCGAAGGCGTAGAACTGCGAGGAACCGGAAAACTCGCCGAGCACGAGCCCGCCGCTTCCGCTCATGTTCAGATCCGACGATCCCGATAATTTCACGCTCAGCCGGTCGGCCGAGCCCTCAAAGGTAGACTTCGCCGCCCCCGAAAGCTGGTAGTCCAGGGTACGAACGTTTTCGAATCCCTCGACCTTCGACACCGAACCGCCCGAAAAATCGACACCCCGCAGGCTGGGCATGACGATGTCTATATCCATGCGGTCCCGGTTTTTGCGCCAGGTGTTACGGTACTTAATTTCCAGCACGCCCGTGGAAGTAACCCGCGAATCGAGATCATCGAGATCGTTGCGTTCGCCCGTCGCCTCGATGCTGAAATCAGCCCCCTTTGTGACGTGAATCGAGAAATTGCCGCCCATCGCGAGCTGATCGAAATTGTTGAGGTTGATTTCTTTTGTCGCCACGCCACGGGGTGGCACGTCGTTGTCCCGGGTATTGATGTAAATGCAGGATTGTGCCAAACCCACGAGCAGGAACAGGCCCAGGAGGCGGAAAGCGAAGGGTTGGAATGAATTTTTCATGGCTAATAATAACGGCTAAATGAAGTTCGGTAAAAAAAAACTTGCTTGCCTTTGTGACAATCAGGGTACCAACTCCCCCTATCGGAGCGCCTGAAAATCTTTTTTCGGCCGATCATGGGGGACGAACCAGGGTGGGTTGTCTTATTTATAAGATAAAAATCGGCTTGACTTTGCGCTTTGTTCGTGACCGGAGGCCTCAAGCCGGGGCAGAATCCGTACTTTTGCCAAAAAACAAAGCACACGCGTTGGTTCAATTATCTGATTCTGACATCATCATTGCCATCAGGCAGGGGCAGGAACCGGCCTTTGAACAGATGTTTCGTACCTACTACGAACGGCTGTGTCATCATGCCACCAAGGTACTACGCGATGCCGACGAAGCCGAGGAGATGGTACAGACGGTTTTTTTGGGGATATGGGAAAAGCGGAGAGAGCTCGACATCAACCAATCGTTAAAAGCGTACTTGTACCGTGCGGTACATAACCATTGCCTCAACCGAATCAAGCACTACGGGGTGCGCGAGACCCACCGGCAACATACCTTACACGTGCAGAGTGAAGGCTACGAAGATGTGGAAGAAACGATCGAAGGGAGTGAGCTGGAAGCGCGCATCGCCGCGGCCGTGGGCCGGTTGCCCGAGCAGTGCCAGGTGATCTTTCGGCTGAGCCGGTTCGAAGAATTGAAGTACCAGGAAATCGCCGACCAGCTGGGCCTGTCGATCAAAACCGTCGAGAACCAGATTGGAAAAGCGCTCAAAATCATGCGTCGGGAATTGGCCGATTATTTGCCGGCCTTTTTGACCGTTTTGATGTGGATTTTCCGTGAAAACTAAACAGTGACATTATATATTGAACAACGCTACGCCCACCCTTTCCGACGAAACCCTGGCCCGTTACCTGGCCAGTCAGGCAAGTCGTGACGAAATAGAACGGGTCGAAGCCTGGTTGCAGGCGTCCCCGGAGCACGTGGAAGAGCTGCGCGCCTACCGCAAAATCTGGGAAAACAGCAGGGGCGCGCTCAAAGGGCAGGTCGATCAAAAACCGGTAGACGTAGATGCCGCGTGGCGCAAAGTGCAATCGAAAATGCCGGACGCGTTGCCCGCCGAAACGCCGGCTGGAAAAATTCAGGAATTAAAATCCGACGAGGTGTCCGTAGCAACGCCCCCCGTGCAGTGGACTTTCACGACGCTTGCCTGGGCGGCCGTAATCGCGCTGTTGCTGGTCGCTTTGGGGTGGGGGTACTACGACCGTTTCCTCAACCCGAAAACGCTGGCGGTGTCCACTACCGAAAACACGCTCCGGCAAGTACTACCTGACAGCTCCGTCGTGCTGCTCAATTACCATTCGGCGCTTACCTACGCCGATGGTCCCTCAGGACGCGAGCGGCGCGTCAGCCTGCGGGGCGAAGCGTTTTTCGACGTAGCACCCGACGATTCGCGCCCATTTGTCATCGACGCCAACGGTACCGAAATCAGGGTAGTGGGGACGTCTTTCAATGTGAAAGCCTACGGCGAAACGGTGCGGGTCGACGTCAAGAGTGGTAAGGTGGAGGTGAGGCGTGACCTGAAAATAATCGAATTACTGCCCGGCGAGGGCGTGGAGGCCCGCAGCGGAAACGGGTTTAAGATGCTCCTGGCCGATCCCAACGCGGCCGCCTACGGTACCCGTGATTTTGATTTTACGGCTGTCCGGCTTGCGGATGTGGCGCGCACCCTCAGCGAGGCATACCACGCCGATGTCCGGCTCGCCAGCGACAGCCTGGCGGACTGCCGTATTTCGGTCCGACCCCAGGGTGAGGACCTGGACGAGACCCTGGCCCTCATTGCCGAAACCTTGAACCTTACCGTCAGGAAAGCGGACAAGATTTATTGGATCGAAGGCTCGACCTGTCAGTAACGGCTGTTTTTTCGGTCAAATACCCTTAAAAAAAAGTGAAAGTACGTTATGAGCGGCGCGGTTGCTTCCTGATTCTGCTTTTTTGGTTCGGAATCATGACTACGGCCCTGGCCGACCCACCTTCAATCCTCGAAATCCGAATCAGCCTGCGTGTGCAAAATGAGCGGCTGGCCGATGTGCTGCGCAAAATCTCGACGCAGGGTGGGTTTAGTTTTTCGTATAGTCCCGATGCCATCGCGGTCGATAGCCGGGTGTCGCTCGATGAGACGAACCGTAGCGTACGGGAGCTACTCAACATTCTGTTCGATGGAACGGTGATTTTCAAGGAAAGGCGCCGGTACATTATTTTGCAAAAAGCCACCACTGCTTCTGAAAAAAAGCCAGAGATTTTTTACCTCAATGGCTACGTCACTGACCTGGCCACGGGCGAAAGACTTCCCGACGCCAGCATTTATGAACCCGTGACACTCGCTTCGACGGTCACCAACCGCTACGGGTACTACAAAATCAAACTCCCTGTCGACCCCAAGAACATTACCCTGGAAGTACGTAAAGAGGAATATACGGGACGGTCGGTGGAAGTACTTACGCGCAAAAACACCTTCCTATCCTTTTCGCTGGCCCTTGCTCCGAGCGAGGTCGTGGCTACTCCGCAGGAAACGCCGCGCGATTCGATCAGGATCGTGTACACGCCCAAGGCCCGTCCGGCCATTCTGTCGGATTCGGCCCGCGGGACTTTGGAACTACCAGGGGTGGTCGTCATCAGCGATACACCTCGCGATAATGCCTCGGTACCGTCATTTGCCAGTTCCAAGACGCCCATTCCGTTGGAAGCGGCCTTACAGAAATTCCGCAACGGTTTGGTGTACGCTTTTTCCACGGCCCGACAGGCCATCCACGTTGAAAACATCGAGGACTCGCTGCACCGAAGCTTCCAGGCGTCGCTTTTGCCATTCATAGGTACCAACCAGCAACTCAGCGGCAACGTTGTGAATGACGTTTCGGTCAATCTTGTGGCGGGCTACTCGCTGGGTGTCGATTTGCTGGAAGTAGGAGCGGGGCTGAATCTCGTGCGGCACGATGTGAACGGACTGCAGATGGCGGGTCTGGGTAATGTGGTGGGTCGCAACGTGAGGGGCGTCCAACTGGCGGGCCTGACCAACCTGGTGATCGGCGACGCCAATGGTTTTCAGGCGGCTGCGGCGATCAACATCACCGCCGGAAGTTTCAGAGGTGTGCAGCTTGGGGCCATGAACGTGACGGGCGGAGCACTGGAAGGCTGGCAGATCGGAACGGGGATCAACGTAGCGCGCAACGTTCGAAGCGGCCACCAGGTGGGTATCGTTAATTACGCCGATTCATCAGCTACAGTACCCTTCGGCTATTTTAGTTTTGTGCGCAAAAACGGCTACCGCCGATTCGAGCTGTCCACAAACGAATTGCAGTACGGAAATGTGACATTTAAAACGGGGGTGAGGAAATTCTACAACATTTTCACCATCGGTACCAGTGCCCTCCTGCCCAATAAGCCCTTAGGTAGCATCGGCTACGGGCTGGGAACCGCCCGTTACCTGGGGCGCCGGAGCCGGGGCGATGCGCGCAAATGGATGCTCAACCTTGACTTCGTGGCAAGCCGAGTGGCGCTGGAACGCCGGTTTCTCAAAGCCCCCCACGCCATACATACGCGACTCTCGCTGGATCTGGAAAGGAAAATTGGTCCGCGCCTGTCCGTCACGGTCGGTCCTTCACTCAATTTGTTTTTCTCGCCTTACCAAAACTTGATAACCGAAGGCTCCGGTCTATCAAATCCGCTGCAAACTACCTTTCAATCAACTGGTGAGGGAAGCATTCATGGTTGGGTAGGCTTCAATCTGGGGCTAAGATTCTGCAATCGACTTCTCTGACGGTACCCCTTTTTTGCGCCAACGGCACGAAGTACATCTTTGGTACTGTAATCTAAAACCCGATCCGTCGTCTCTTACTGACCGCCCGCTCTTCAGCCACGTAGTCGCGCAATTCCTGCAACTCGCGCTCAAAACCACCCGACAAAATCGGGAAGCGGCACCAGGTACGCGGATCGAGGTTGAGGTCATCGAGGTGGAAAGAAGGCGCGTAGCGCTCGCGCTTCCATTGGTTGCGGCTCCAAAGCTTGAAGAATCGCTCGGTCCAGGCCAGCACCTGAGCGGATGAATAGCGCTCTTCGAAACCCACTAACATCATGCGGTAGCATTCTACGGGTGGTTTTTTGTCGCGGATGGCGGCTTCTTCCAGCGCGTTCAGAAACTCGTAGGGCATCAGGTCGTCCTCGTCGGTCTGCTTGCGGTCGGCGGGGCGCAGCTCGGCGGTCGGTTGCAGGCTGTTTACTTTCTGCAAGCCTTCGATTTTGATGTGTTTTCCCTGTACGTTACAACCTACGGTTTCAAGCCAAACGAGCCATTTTCTCAGATAGAATTTGTCGATACCCGCGATGGGGCTGATGCTGCCCGCCGTGTCGCCGTCCATCGTGGCGTAGCCTACGGCTACTTCGGAGCGGTTGGAGGTAGACAGTAGCAAGTGGTTGGTCAGATTGGTAAGTAACCACACCGATGGCGCACGTACCCGCGCCTGAATATTCTGTAGCGCGATATCATCTCTTTCCCAGGTCAGTTCACGGCCGATTTGTCCCTCGATCAACCCGGTATAAGTCTCGACTAAGCCGTTGATATCGATAGCATAAAAAGTAGCCCCGATAGATTCGGCCAGCGTGCGCGCCGAGTCGAGGGTGGTTTCCGAACTGTTTTCGGTACCCTGGTAAATCGTGTGAATGAGTTGTTTGGTAATCTCCTCGACCGTCTCGCACTTTTGTATTTTCTCGATGTGGTTCAGCTTCTGTTTGAAGCGATCCAGTCCGATACTTTCCTCAGCTAACCGGATCATAAGCCCACACAGCGCTACGCAGGCCGCCGAATCGGCCCCGCCCGACAGCGATACCGTAAAACCCTGCGAGCGGCTTTTGCGCAGGTAGTCGAACAGCGCCAGGCAAACCGCGCGGGCAAATTCCTCTTCTTTCAGATACCCCCCGCCTTCGAACGCTTCCAGGTCGGCTACTTGCCGGGGTACGGGTTCGATATCCGGGAAATCGAAGTTGCCCGGTACTTTCCAAAATTTGTCTTTTGGCAAATCAGCGATGTTTTGTACCTGGCTCAACCGGGTGTACTCGGTGTCGATCACGGCCGTGGTAATCAGGAAATCCTCGTAGCTGAACCGGTTACTTGACCGTAAGAACTCGCCGTTGGAAGCGATCATGGCGTCGCCGTCGTACACAGCCCGCCCGGCTTCATTCCCTAGCAGATTGGTGTAAAGATAACTGCACCCAAACGACCGCGAAGCGTCGATGACGAACCGCTCGCGAGTCACGAATTTGAAAAACCCAAAATGGCTCGCGCTGGGATTGAGCATGATGTCCACGCCGCGATCGTAGTGCTTCCGGCCCGGCCGGTGCGCCACCCAGGCATCTTCGCAAATCTCAAAGGCAATCCTGACGCCCGACAAGTCAAAAATCACATCACCGATCGGATAGTCGATGTTGTCGACGGTGGTTTTCTCAACGATACCCGACGGCCAGGCATGGAACCAGCGCGTTTCGTAGTGAATGCCGTTGTTGGCCAGGTTTTGCTTAGCGCAAAAACCCATAATCCGCTTATTAGCTACCAGGCAAGCTACGTTGTATAGCCGGTTGTGGTGCCGAATCGGCAGTCCGATCGACACGATCATCCCGGCGGTATGCGTCACAATTTCAAGCAGGCATTTTGTGGCCTGCGCTTCCAGGTCGTAGGCAAAGAAATAATCCTCACAGCCATAGCCGGTGATGCACAATTCGGGCAGACAAAGCAGGCTCACATCATCGTGCCGGGCTGCTTCGATGACGTCGATGATATTCTTGGTGTTACTTTCCCACGCCATCGGCGTTTGATTAAGGACAGCGGTGGCGACTTTTATTCTGGGCATTTTTATCTAATGGATAGTGGATAGTGCTTTTGTGGGTACTTTTTGGGTTCAGTAGATAATTTTATAAGTCATTATCTGCAAACCACCCTCGTAGATTTCGCTGTCGATCAGTTCCGTTTTGAAGCTTTGTTTTGAGTCGCCGAAGAGCCTGACTCCTTTGCCCAGGATCAGCGGGTTGAGCTTGATTTTCAATACATCGACTTTCTGATTGTCGAGCAGCCAACCCGAAAACTGCCCACCACCGCAGAGGTACACATCCGTTTCTGATTGTTTCCTGACCTTCTCAATTTCGCCTAGCTGCATGGGCCTTATGTGGAGTTTGGGGTCGTGCGCTTCGAGGGTCAGGCTTTCAGAAAATATATAATGCTTCATGTGCGCGTAAGCAAGCTGACCGGGTTTCATACCATATTTGTAGCCAAACTCGTAGGTCTTGCGGCCCATGATAACCGTATCGAATTCTTTGAGGTCACTCAGATACCTATCGACGGCGTTGCCTTCGCCCACAAATCCGCTAACATCCTCGTTCTCACCACAGATGTAGCCATCCAAAGAGCTGGCGACGTAGTAAACTATGTTTTGCATGGTATCGGATATTACTGCTCCTTTTCCTTTCGCTTCCCCGTAAAAGTCCCCGTAGCCATCGTGCCAATCTTGACTTTGCCGCTAAGGGCGTCGTTCTCGACTTTGCCGTCGTACTCCACCAGATTTCCCTGCACCGTAAATTCAACGTGTACCACATCGCCTTTGAGGGTTCCGGTCAGAGCAGAACTACCCAACTGTCCCTGGTAGGTACCCGTGAGTTTTCCTTCGACGTCTTGTTTCAAGACGAACGTAGGCGAGCCGCTACCCATGTCGGTATCGACGTCGAAAATCCAGGTACCTGTAAGGTCCGGCTGGGTTTGGGCGAAGGCGGGGCTCAGTCCTATGAATAGTAGGGCCAGAAGTAATAAGTTGCGGTTTTTCATAAATTGTGATTTAAGATTATAAGGATGTGAATTTAGCGTTATGGCAGGAAAGTGGGCCTTCGCCAATCTATCTCAAAGGTCGTAAGTTCGGAGCGCACAAACAAAATTCAGAAAAAGAAGGCAGGCCTGGATTTTGGAGTGAAAGTAAGGTGAAGACTCAAAAGATCGTTATCTTGTCGTCAAATGATTCTATCCAGCTAAATAATCGACGCAATGTCAACCAACTTGTTAAATATGAATAGTGTCGCATTTTCAGGTAGAAAGAATCCCCTCCAAATCATTGCCCGATCCAGAGAAGGGTTGCCGGGCAATGAGGGAGGGCGAATAGCGGGTTTACTGGGCATAACTAATAAGGAAATGGCCCGTCTTCTCAATCAATCGGTTGCCACGTTCCAGCGTCAAACCAAATCCGGGCGTCTCGACGCCGCTACTTCCGAGCGGCTGATGCTTCTCGAAAGGCTGGCGATTCACGGTGAGGCTGTTTTCCAGGATTCCGGGAAATTCACCCGCTGGTTACGCCGTCCCCTACGACTGCTGGATAGCCGCGAACCGCTCGATTTGCTGGACAGCCCGACGGGTGTTCAATTGGTGGAGGATGTTCTGGGCCGAATAGCGCACGGCGTTTTTAGCTAATGGCTTCAACGCTCTACCGCATTCAGGCAGACAACTATCGCGATACTATTTTGGATGGCATCGGTGCGCAACTTTGGGGTGGGCGGTGGAATAGAAAGGGCCGCCCGATGGTCTACACTGCCACTACCCCCGAGCTTTGTTTGCTCGAATACATGGTCCATTTGGAAGGTACTCCCCTCGCCGATTTGCCCCCACTTATTTTGTGCGAGATATCAGTACCCGATAATTCGATTGCCTTTTTGAATGCAGATACATTACCTACGGGCTGGAATGATCCATTGGTGACGCCGCCGGGACTGGCAGAATTTGCGGAAGAACAATTCCGTATTTACAAAAAGCTGGGTCTTGGCGTACCTTCGGCTGTCGTTCCACTTTCACCCTCTTGGAATGTGTTGATCGATCCACTTCATGCCTCTCGCCAAGAATGCCGAGTAGTTTCTATCGATCCCTATCCAATCGACCCCCGTCTGCCGTCGGCAAGCTGAGATTATTGCTTCGTTGCGAGTATTTCCACTACTTCTCCAACGTCCCCGCCGCCGCTCCGTCTAGCATGATCAGAATCGCGTCATCCCGCTGTACTAAGCTCGCCGGAAAGGCTTCCATTATTGACCCTTCCAACGCGCGCTTCATCACGGGTGCCTTGGCCTCACCGCTGGCCATCACGATGAGCTGCTTTGCCTCGCTAAAATGGCGAAGGCCCAGCGTAATCCCTCCGGTAAGCGGGGTTTGCTGGCTGAAGTACTTCTGCCCGACTTGCGCTGTGAGCGGGTCGAGTACCGTGGTGTGCGTGTAAGCATCCAGCGAAGCGCCGGGCTCGTTCAGGGCCAGGTGGCCATTCATGCCCACGCCCAGCACGATGAGGTCGAAGCCGCCGTGCCGGGCTACTTGCTCGTCGACACGGGTACATTCGGTGGGTAGGTCGGTACTCTTGGCGTCGAAAGCAATAATTTGCTCCGGCCGAAAGCCTAGCGGATTCAGGAGTTCTTTGTCGATCCAGTAGCGGCAACTACCTTCATCGCTCCCGTCCATGCCCAGCCACTCGTCCAGCAACGCGAAGGTACAGCGCGAGAAATCGACCTGGCCTGTCTCGTGCTGATTGACCAGAATCTCGAACAGTCGCAAGGGCGTATTGCCTGAGGGCAGGCAAATCAGCGCGTCAGGCTTTTCTTGCAGTACCTGCACTACACGCTCGGCAACGGCCTGGGAAAGGATTTCGTGGTTTTTGAAAACTAAAAGCATGGGATAGGGGACGCTGAATATTGGATTTTAGACAGGAGAATTGGTAGAACTTACGAATTACTCGATCACGACTGTCGTCGAGCTACGCACCCGCTTGCCTTGCAAAGTGTAGCCTTCCATCACAAAGCGGTACTGCCCGGTGGGTAGCGGCGGCAGCGTACCGCTCGTGATGCCGACAGGCGCAAGCTGCAGGCCGGGGAGCCAAGCCACGCTCGCCGGTTTTGCGGCGCTTGGCAAAGCGTACCCCTGTAATTTGACTTTCTGAGCGCCGGGTTCCAGTTCCGGGTCTTCCATGGTACCCGCACCTTGCTTGGTGAAGATCGAGATCACCCCACCGTAGCCGCGCATCCCAAGCATCGGCTCGGCGCGGGTGAGTACTTCCACGCGGTCGATCGAAGAAGGTGAAATGCCGGCAATTTGGTTAATGTCTTCGAAAGGTACCCCGTCTACCATGAACAGCGGCGAGTTTTTGTTGGTACCGCTAAATCCGCCCGAGGTACCACCCCGAATGAAAATTTTGAGTTTCAAGAATCCGTCAGGATCGTACGCTTCGCGGATTTCCAACCCCGGCACCCGACCTTGCAACGACACCAAAAAGTTGCTGCCCGTGGCGGCTTGCAAGTCCTTGCCCTGTACCGTGTAGTCGGGTTGCTTGTACACTTTGGGCGGTGGCGGGGTGCGTTGCGCCTTGACGGCTACCTCGTTCAGCTGAATCGCCTTGGCTGCGTAATCCGTATCGTAGTTAATCGTGACAGGTGTAAGCGTGGGCCCGGTCGGGAAGGCGGGGGGCGCGAGGGTAGGGGGGGGCAGTGCCGCACCAGGCGCATCGAGTGTGACGTCGCCGGCCGACTTTCCCTTCGCGTTCATGGCCTTCACGATTACTTCCTGGGTACCCTGAATGGGTAAATCGCTGAAACGAAAGCCGCCCTCCGCGTCGGTCAGGCTCACAAAACTCAGGCCTTGGCGCGGCACGATAAGCAGTACCTGAGCGTCCGTCACAGGTCTGTCTCTCCTGCCCGTGACCCGGCCCGAAAGATTGATGCCCCGCTCCATTGAGTGAGTTAGTTTTTCAGGAAAATTGAAAGAATCGGCAGGCTTTTCAGCTGTACTTTCGGGGTAGGCCAACGGGGTAGTGGTTTCATCCAGTACGCTCAGGTTGACCGTCGATAAATTCAGATTGCCCGGGTCGAGTCTCCATTGCAGTGCCGTATCGCGACGGGCAACGCTGAGCGCCAGCAGCGAGTCGCTACCAGCGGCGATGGAAGCAGGTTTTTCCGAAATCCCGATGACCGGTAGCCATTGGGTACTGGCGATCTCGGACCCAAAATTTCGCATCCATTCGGTGTGTAGCCGGAGTAGGTACACGCCCGACAGCAGCGTGTCGGGCAGGGTGATCTGTCCCTGAAATGCACCCTCTTGCACGACCCAGCGATCGGACTGCACCATTTTGTTTCCCGGATTGAAAAGCTCGACCCGGAGCAAGCGACTCAGCGAATCGCGGTACATCGGATTGTTGTAGTGCATTTGTCCGGCCACGCTTACCTTCTGACCGGGGCGGTAGTAGGGCTGGTCGGTGGTGAACAGCGGCCGCTCGATCCAGTCGTCGCCGGTGCGTTTGATCTTCGGCGCACGTTGGGCGGCGAGGTAGTTGATGGGCAGCGTTTCGGCCATGCGGAGGTTGGCGAGGTAGCCCGAAACCGCCCATTCCTGCGGATTGAGCAGCAGTCCGTCGTCGTTAAAGAGCAGCGGTCGGCCGGTCGTTTCGATCCAGGAAATCTGAGCGGGCTTGTCGCGGTAGATGGCGAACTTGCCCCCTTCGCTGCTGGCGCTGTGCAGCTCGAAGCGGCGCGGCAGCGGGATGTAGTACTTGCCCACTGTACCCATCACCAACGTGTCGAGGTCGAAAGGCGTAAGTTTTTTGACTTGATCTTGATAAAAGAAAGCACTTCGGTTGTGCGGATCGGCGCCGGGCTTGTCGACAAACGCTTCATAGCCCGCCTCGGCGACTTTTCGCTCGGCCAGATTTTTGAAGAGGTGAGTCTCCGAGCCGAAGAATGCCTTCTCGCGATTGGCCTTCCACTGTGCAACCTCGGCGGGATTGGCTGCAATCAGCGGCTGAAAAGAGGTAAGTCCACTGTAAAAAGTTTCGTCGCCGTTGTACCGAAACGACCGCAGATCGTACAGTACTTTATAGCCCAGGTACCGGTTTTCGATCTCGATGATTTGGTCGGATTTGGCGGTGAGTGTATTGCCATCTTCCTCCAACTCCACCACCCACGGATTGATGAGTTTGCAGAGTTGCGCGGCCTGGCTTTCGCCAAAAAACACCTTGGTAAATGTCTCGTAACGCTTCTCCCAGGCCTTGTCTCGCTTGGCCGTCACCTTCACTTCGGCCAGCTCGCGCCCGTCGGCTTTGAGTTTGACGTCGATGCGGGTGTTGATGTCCTTTTGCAGCGTTACGGTCTGGTAGTAAGGCGTGTAGCCCACTACCCGCACAGCCAGCGTGTAGCGTCCCGCCGGGATTCCGGCCAGCGTGTAGGTACCCGCCGTATCGGAATCGGTGGCGTAGGTAGTGTTGCTAAGGTACACCGACGTGAAAGGCAGCGGCTCGCTGGTCTCGGCGTCGGTCACAGTGCCGGTGAGGGTCTGGGCGGTGGTAGTTTGGACGAGAAATACCGGTAGAATTGACAGGGAAACCAGTTTGCAAAGATCAAGAAAGCGTGCTGTTTTCATTAATTTCAGTTAAAGGAATAGTATATCTTGCGTTGGCCCCTACTCTATTTCTTCCTCCCTCAAAATCTGGATCATCTTATCTTTCAAAGTTGGAATCTCAACAGTTGCAGTCTGCCAAACTATTTCTAATGTGATACCGAAGTACTGGTGAATCAATATGTCACGCATCCCTGCAAAATTTCGCCAGGGTATTTCCGGATATTTTCGACGTGTATCCATAGATAAGTTTTTCACGGCTTCACCCATGATTTCAATTCGACGAATCACAGCATCTTGCTTTTCAAAACTCTCTTCAAATTCAGCTTGTGACAATTCAGCCACATATTGCTCGATCTTTTCGATACAATCTAGTATGTCTTGCAAGAATACAATTTCGTCGCGTTTCTCTTTCTTAGCCATATATCCTGACTTCTTCGGCTAGAATTCGGTCCTTCAAACGGGGCTTGATGGCTCGGTATTCGACCAAATCCACTTTTTTACGCAGTTTGTCTTCAAGTTCGAGTTTGATACCCACGAATTCCAGTAATCCCATTTTACTACCTAACTGAACAAGTATATCTACATCGCTATCATCTCTAGCCGTTCCTGATGCTACGGAGCCAAATAGGCCAGCGCGGGTGATGTGGTGTCGTTGTAGGATCGGAGTCACCTCCTGTTTGATTTTTTCGATTTGCATTTTGCAGAGAGTATCAAATGGTGGTATGGGTTGGAAAAGCCGTAATGGTTTGCAATTTAGCCAAATTTCCAAATGACCCACCATAGTTTTTATACCTTCATTCTGTGTCAGGCACACCTTGATGGCACGCATGAAATCCGTAAAGCCAAAATCAATAATATAATTTCAAATTATTGAAAATAAGGTATTTATAAAAATCTGAAAGCCGACTGCCAAAAGCTGACCGTCCACTAAACCCATATTTTCGCTATTTTGCCAAAAGAAACCCCGATCCACTAAAAATCAATCTCCGCTTTCATGGCGAAAAAGAAGAAGTCCCTCATTCCCGACAACATCGACGGCCGCACCCGCGTCGTGATTGAAAACGTAATCCCTGAAATAAACGAAGGCCGGTTTGCCGTCAAGGCGGTACCCGGCGATACCCTCCACGTCGAAGGCGATGTGTTTTGCGACGGCCACGACCACGTGGCAGTTCGGCTGTTGTACAAGCATACCGACGACGCCGACTGGACCGAAATGGGCATGACGCTCATCAACAACGACCGTTACGAGGCAGATTTTACCGTTAAGAAAGAAGGCCAATACTACTACACCATTGAAGGCTGGGTGGACCATATCGACACTTGGCAGGACGACACGCGGCTGAAAATTGAAGCCGGGCAGCGTGTGCCGCTCGAACTGCTGATGGGCGCGGAATTCCTGGAAGGTATGCTTGACAAGGCTACCGCCGAAGACAAACCGCTGATCGAAGAAGCCATCGAGATCATGCGCAACGAGCACCGCAACGAAGATGCCCGCCAACTGGCGTTGAGTTTCCGCATGACCGAGTGGTTGCACCGCTATCCCGAGCGGCAGTACACGACCCGCTACCGCGAACTGCCGCTGAACGTCGACCGCGCTAAGGCCGGTTTCAGCGCCTGGTACTCGATGTTTCCGCGCTCGTCGGCCCTGGAACCGGGCCAGCATGGTACTTTTCAGGACCAAATCAATCTATTGCCCCGCGTGGCCGGTCTGGGTTTCGACGTGCTGTACCTGCCGCCGATTCACCCGATCGGCAACAATTCAGGAAGGGCAAGAACAACGTGGTGACCGCCGAACCGGGCGAGCCGGGGGTGCCTTACGCCATTGGTAACGAGTTGGGTGGCCACGATGCCATCAATCCCGATTTGGGTACTTTGGAAGATTTTAAGCAGCTGGTGAGTGCCGCCAAGGAGTACGGCATGGAGGTGGCGATGGACCTCGCGATCCAGTGCTCGCCCGACCATCCCTGGGTGAAGGCACATCCTGATTGGTTCAAGATCCGGCCTGACGGCAGCATTCAGTACGCCGAAAATCCTCCCAAGAAGTACCAGGATATTTACCCCATTAACTTTGAGAGCGCCGACTGGCAAGGCCTGTGGCTCGAAATGCGCCGCATTCTGCTGCTGTGGGCCGAGTGGGGCGTGCGCATCGTGCGGGTCGACAATCCGCACACGAAGGCTTTCAAGTTTTGGGAATGGGTCATCGCCGAAGTGCGGGCGCAGTACCCCGACATGATTTTCCTGTCGGAGGCGTTCACGCGTCCCAAGGTGATGCGGCAATTGGCCAAAGTCGGCTTCGCGCAATCGTACACCTACTTCACCTGGCGCACCGAAAAATGGGAGCTGGAGCAGTACCTCACCGAGCTCACGCAATCGGACATGAAGGACTACTACCGTCCGAGTTTTTGGCCTAACACCCACGACATCAACCCTTACCAATTGCAGAGCGGGCACGAGCCTTTCTTCTTGATGCGGTACTTTATGGCGGCCACGATGTCGTCCAATTATGGTGTGTTCGGACCCGTGTTCGAGTACATGATTCACGAGGCGTACCCGGGCAAGGAAGAGTACCTCAATTCCGAGAAATACGAAGTACGGCACTGGGACTGGAACCGCGAAACCAAGCTGACGTACCTGATGCGGATCATCAACCGGCAGCGGCGCGAAAACACCGCCCTGCAGGTCACCAACAACTTGCACTTTTGCCAAGTGGCCAACGACCAACTGATGGCGTACACCAAAATTCATCCCAACGGCAACCGGATTTTGTGCGTCGTCAATCTGGACGGCTACAATACGCAATCGGGCTGGGTGCAGTTGCCATTGCATCTACTGGGAAAGGACCACAATGAAGCGTATCCGCGTGCATGATTTGGTGACGGGCGCGATGTTTACGTGGTGCGGCGAATGGAATTACGTGGAGTTAAACCCGCATATCATGCCGTTTCACTTGTTTAGAATCGAGGATTTGCATTGAATAAGTCTCACAACGCTGACAGCGTTGGAGACGCGACATTGTTTTTAAGGGGGGAATTTTCAAAAACCAGGATAAAAAATAATTTTTTAAAGAATCAGAAATTATGAAAAAACAAATGCAGCCGCCTTATACTTCTGGGCCTAGCGGGGACTGCGATAGCCCAGGCTCCTCAATCACCGAAAAACAAAAACAAAAGGCCGCGAAAATCCACGCCAAAGCCCTGACCATCGACACCCACGCCGATGTACCCATCAACATGATGAAGGACGGCTTCGACGTGGCAGTACGACACGATTTCGAAGAAGACGGTTCGCAGATCGACTTTCCGCGCATGAAAGAAGGCGGCATGGATGGGATGTTTTTTGCGGTGTACCTGGCGCAGGGAAAGCGGACGCCCGAAGCCACCGCCGAAGCCAAGGAAAAGGCGCTGGCGATTTTTGACAAAATCCACAAAGCCGTAGCTGCCAACCCCGGCGTGGCGGGCATCGCCACCACGCCCAAAGATGCCTACGATTTACAGAAGCAAGGCAAACGGGCGGTGTTTTTCGGAATGGAAAACGGCTGGCCCGTGGGCAATGATTTGGCTAATCTTAAGCAGTACTACGATCTTGGCTTGCGCTACATCACGCTGTCGCACTCGTCCAACAACGACATTTGCGACTCTTCCACCGATCCCGACGGGCCGGAATACGGCGGGCTGAGTCCGTTTGGTGAAAAAGTGGTGCAGGAAATGAACCGCCTGGGCATCATGGTCGATATCTCGCACGTGTCGGACTCGACTTTTTACGACGTGATGAAACTTACCAAAGCGCCCGCCATCGCCTCGCACTCGTCGTGCCGTACCATTGCCAACCATCCGCGCAATATGACCGACGACATGATCAAGGCACTGGCCAAAAATGGTGGCGTGATTCAGATCAACTTCGTGCCGAGTTTTGTCAAGGAACCCAGCCAACAGCAGGAGCTTTCGATGAAAGCCATCCGCCTGAAAATGCGCCAGGTCGACCTGTCTGACGCCGACAAGAAAGAACTCTACGCCGAAATGAAGCGAATGCGCGAAAAATACGCGGATGATATGCCGACGGTTTCCGACGGCGTCGATCATATCGAGCACGTCATCAAACTCGTAGGCATCGACCACGTCGGCATCGGCATGGACATGGACGGCGGCGGGCAACTCATCGGCTGCCGCGACGTATCGCAAATTGGCAACATCACCGAAGAACTCGTCCGTCGCGGCTACTCCGAGAAAGACATCGAGAAAATCTGGGGTGGCAACGTGATGCGTGTTTTGGCGGCGACGGAGAAAGTGGCGGGGAGTTTTTAGATTCTTTGAGGCACAAAGCGGTTCCGCACACACAAAGGCACAAAGGCACAAAGTGACAGAACGACAGAGTTCTCAATTATGACGGGTAGATAGAAGAACAACTTTTTTTCTTTGGCGCTTTGGGGCGCCCCGTGGCGCACTTTGGCACTTTAAACAACAAACAATGACCATATCCTCCGACACCCTACTCGACTACTTAAAAAAATGCCGCTGGTTTGCCGGGAAGGCGCGGCAGGTGACGGATTGTGCGGTGACTCAGGAAATTCCGTTTGGTGCAGCCACGCTTTGGATTGTGGAAGTCAACTACTCGGAGGGCGATAGCGAGCGTTACCAGCTGCCCGTCGCGACGGTGGGCGAAATGCCGGATCAAAGTACCGAGCAGACACTGATTGTCGAGAAACGGACGGGCAGTACCTGGTCGATGCGATCTATACCGATGCCTTTCGCCGTGCTCTTTTTGCTCACGTCTACCGGTCAGAATCTTTGGGTGAAGCATCGGCTAAGTTGACCTTTGTGCGCGGCAAAGGCTTGGATACCGACGATGCGCCCGAGCACATTTCGACCCGCGTGCTGGCGGTCGATTCCAGCAACTCGGCTTTAGTTTTTGGAGAAAAGTACTTCTTCAAACTTTACCGTAAGCTGTTCGATTTGCCCAATCCCGAAGTGGAAATGATTGAGTTTCTGACCGAGCATTCCGACTTCCGACAGATGCCCGCCTTTTGCGGTAGCGTCACGCTGCAAAGTGCTGGCAAGCCCGACATCACGCTGGGCATGATGCAGCGCATGGTCGACGCCCAAAAAGACAATTGGGACCGCACCGGCGACTACCTCAACGATTTCCTTTACGCCGTGCCCAACCGCGTTTTCAGTATCCAGGAAGATGTTTTTGAGCGCGTAGGACTACTAGGCCGACGCACCGGCGCAAATGCACCGCGCTTTGTACAATCCCGACGCCGATACTACTTTTTCACCCGAGCCTTTTACTGAGGAATACTTGCGGTTTTCTGCAAAAACGCCTGAACCACCTACTCGAATCGCGCTATAACCTACTGATCGACAAGTACCTGACGCTCGATGGGTCGACGCAGGCCCTGGCCTGGAAGTTTATGGAAGCCAAGGAGTTGATCGATGAATTTTCGCACGACCTACTCAGCCGCGAGATTCAATCACAGCGCGTACGCATTCACGGCGACTACCACCTGGGTCAGGTACTCAACTCGGATAGCGACTTCGTTGTGATCGATTTCGAGGGCGAGCCGGAGGCCAGCATTGCCGACCGCAAGGTGAAGCATTCACCCCTTAAAGACGTGGCGGGCATGGTGCGAAGCTACCATTACGCCGTGTCGGCCAAACTGTTCGAGAGTGACGAAACCCGCTACCTCGAACCCGGTAAACTCCTGAAAGTAACCGAACGCTGGTACAAACTCGTGCGCGATACGTATCTTGACGGCTACAACGAAGCCATTGGCTGGCCACATCCACTGTTCAAGGATCAAAACGAGATCAATGCGCTTATGCTGTACTACCTACTGGAAAAGGCGGTCTATGAGCTGGGCTACGAGCTAAGTTACCGTCCCGATTGGGTCAAGATTCCGCTTAAAGGCATCGTGGACGTTATCAGGGAAGTGGAGAAGTTGCATGGGTGAATAGCCATTGATTTGGCAATTGACTATCCTGATTATCTGAATATATTGCGGCTGGGCAATATCTTAAAGCCCAAAACCTAATAACCTAATAACCTACTACCTAACACCTATTCAGCATGGCAAAAAAGACCGACATAGATAAGGAAAAGAAACCCACTACACCGAAGAAAAAAGCGGGTAGTCCGGTCAAGCAAGCCGAGAAGTCGACGGGCGACAAAGTACTGGCGAGAGATGAAGTACCCGCGCCAACCGTGAAAAAGAAAGTTACGGCCGCGAAAAAGAAAGCAGCGGCTCCGGCCAAAGCCCCGAAGGTTCTACCTCCGCCCGCCGAAATGCCCGAGCCCGCCGCGCCGCAATTCAAGCCCGTCGAAGGCATGAGCCGCTTTTCGGAGTTCGACATTTTCCTGTTCAAGGAAGGAAAGCATTTCAAGCTCTACGAAAAGATGGGTGCGCACGTCATCGAACACGAGGGCGTGACGGGTACCTACTTCGCCGTGTGGGCGCCGAATGCCAGTTCGGTGTCGGTAGTGGGCAATTTCAACGGCTGGAACAAGCAAGCTCACGCCCTGTATACGCGGTGGGACGAATCGGGGATTTGGGAAGGCTGGATACCGAACATTGGTCACGGCGAAGTATATAAATATTTCATTCTATCCAACAACGGCGAGCATCTCGAAAAAGCCGACCCCTTTGCACTTTGGTGCGAAGTAGCGCCCAAGACGGCCTCCATCGTCTGGGACAACTGGTACGAGTGGCAGGACACCGACTGGATGGTCAAGCGCGGGGAGGTTAACAAACTCAATAGCCCGATTTCCGTTTACGAAATGCACCTGGGCTCGTGGCGGCGCGACCCCTCCGATCCCGAGCGCTACTTGACATATAAGGAGATTGCCGAAGCGCTGGTACCTTACGTCAAGGAAATGGGCTTCACGCACGTGGAGTTCATGCCCATAATGGAGTACCCCTATCCGCCTTCGTGGGGGTACCAGATCACCGGCTACTTCTCGGTGGCGTCACGCATGGGGACGCCACAGGAGCTTATGTACCTCGTCGATCAACTACACCAGGCGGGAATCGGCGTGTACCTCGACTGGGTACCTTCGCACTTTCCCGGCGACGCCCACGGACTGCGCCGCTTCGATGGCTCGGCGCTCTACGAGCACGACGATCCGCGCAAAGGCTACCATCCCGACTGGAAAAGCTATATCTTCAACTACGGTCGCAACGAAGTCAAGTCGTTCCTGATCAGCAACGCCATCTTCTGGCTCGACCGCTACCATACCGATGGCCTGCGCGTGGACGCTGTAGCCTCGATGCTATACCTCGATTACTCCCGCAAACACGGCGAGTGGATTCCCAACGAGTTTGGCGGACGCGAGAACCTGGAAGCCATCGCGCTGTTGCGCGAGATGAACGCCGCGGCCTATAAAGAATTTCCCGACGTGCAAACCATCGCCGAGGAGTCTACCTCGTTTCCCGGCGTGTCGCGCCCAGTGTTCGTGGGCGGGCTGGGCTTTGGCATGAAGTGGATGATGGGCTGGATGAACGACACGCTCAAGTACTTCGAAAAAGACCCATCGTTCCGCAAGTGGCATCAGGACCAACTGACATTCAGCCTGGTATATGCTTTCACCGAAAACTTCATGCTGCCCTTCTCGCACGACGAAGTGGTGTACGGCAAGGGTTCGATGATCGAGAAAATGCCCGGCGACGAATGGCAGAAATTTGCCAACCTGCGGCTGCTCTACGCTTATATGTTCACGCATCCCGGTACCAAGCTGATGTTCATGGGCTGCGAATTCGGGCAGTCCGGTGAGTGGGATTTCCAGAAAAGCCTCGACTGGCACGAACTCGACCAGCCATTACACCAGGGTATGAAGCAGGCCGTGAGTGCGCTCAACCGTCTTTACCGCAACGAGCCCGCGCTTTACGAACATAGCTTTTCGCCCGAAGGCTTCGAGTGGATCGATACTCAGGACCGCGAGAATTCGGTGATCGTCTACGCCCGCAAAGGTCTCAAGCGAAGCGATGACCTGGTCGTGATCCTGAACCTCACGCCCATCCCGCGCCCCAACTACCGCATCGGCGTACTGTCGGCGGGCGACTGGACCGAAGTGTTCAACGGCGACGCGATGGAATTTGGCGGTAGCGGCGTAGGCAACGCCGAGACCATCACCAGCCAAAGCCATTTCGTCCACGGCAAGGATAATTCCATCGAGGTCAATTTGCCGCCGTTGGCGGTTTTGGTTTTGAAGAAGAAGTAAAAAAGATTGATTTGGAAATGGAAACGGCGTCGGGTGTATTTGCCCGACGCCATTTCTGTTTCCAAAAGTGTTTTTTGATTCTACTCATGAGCAACTAATAGTTACGGGTCGTGGCAAAGTTAAGATTGAACGATCCATTACTCACTGTCACTTCTTCATTATAGAGTGATTTTAGTTTGCCAGAAAAAGTGCCATCAACCTTCAAACCCTTTGTAGAAATCGAATATAGAAAGTTGGTATCGTTAAACCCTGGGGTAAGATTTGCTGCATAAACGGTTTGGTAGTAAGACATTGAGCCCGTCTTCTTCTTCACTCCGAAAAAGCGGAGAGTCTAACAAGAACCTCTCCACTTTTTAAATTACACAGGCTAAAACATGCCCTTTACCAACCTAAGCCTTCATATTCTGAGATGATGGTATCGGCAGCAGGGTTGTACTTGGACGTATTTTTTTGGACATTTATTTCTATTCTGCGGGCACGAGATTTACCTTTCACAAAGAAAAACTTAACACGAACCACCGCAGGTACATCTTTACCATCAAGGTAACTCACAAACACCTGATTATTTTTTTCATCGGTAATAGATGACCTGTAATTATCTGTCGCCAACACAAATAAAGAATCATACTTTACATCGTTCCTGTAAAATTCCAATGCCTCAAAAAAACGGGAATCAACAGCAGAGAATTCTTTGGTTCGTAGAGACTGCGTGTTGGACGTTGTAGCTATGTCCACTAATCCACTTTTCGTATTAGTGGTTTTAATCCACTTCCAGTTGTTCCTCAAGTTTAAGAGCAATGGTTTTGGTGCACTCATGTAGCAACCCGCCAAAGTAAGAAGTAACGCGCAGGTCACGCAACTCATGAACAGTTTCGTTTTCATAGTTAAAAATTCAGTTGTTAAATTATCTTTCTTCAAGGTCTTACGCCTACTCGAGCCCTCAACCAATTATTGTAAACATCACTACTGTTGGGGTCTGGTCGAAGATTTCCCAATGAGAACCAGCCGTTCCAACCCCCTCCCCAACCCCAATTCATGTGATACGCTGTATTACCTCCGCAAATGCAGTCTTGTGGGTTAGGATTGTTATAGTCGGCAGGGCTACAATACATAGAAGTTTGAACACCATCACAAACCCAATAGTGAGCGTCATTTAGATTTACCGACCCCGTAGTTCCACTTATTAAAACGGGTCTTCCAAACATAACTTCATTGTACATCGCTCCCATATCTGAAGTACTGTGTCCTACCTGCGAGTACCCCGCCCAGCTAAATCCGTCTTGAATATTATGTGGCAATGTGAAGGTATTACAATTAGTAATATGGCTGGAATTCATTGATGCCGATACGTTGTACAAAAGCCTTGCTACTTCTTGTTCACCAGCCGTGAACCCTGTGCAATTTCGAATAGGAACTGTTAGAGGCATAATACCAAAGTTATAGCCCGTAGCGGGTCTTTGGTCAAAGCGCATAATCATACTCAAAGCTACTCCTGCGCATCCTACAAACGCCTTTCCGCATTCGCCACAATCTCTGTTCCACATTGAGTTATTGTAACCTTCTCCTTGCCCCCAAGTGGATACAAAGTGTGTTGTGGGGCCTACCGTAATATTGTAGCCTGGGTCGCAAACGCCGCATATCCAATGGTTTGGATGGTTACATTCACCTATTCTCCCATTTTTCTTTGGAATATACTCATCTAATTTGCGCCAACCAACCAAAGCATCTTTATTCGGCTCTTTGTCTTTTTTAGCTCTCCGAACCACTTCTTTTGCGTATCCAAGCCACATTTCAATGGCAGGGGGTATTTCACCTTCCATCGAAAAATTGTCCTCGTCTGACCATGCCAATACAGGAATAGCCCGCCTATCTGCTGACATAATCACAAATCCCTTTTGGGCAGACTCCTTGGCATCTTTGGGACGAAAGTTGATTACATACAGTAATTCATCACCAGAGTCGTCTTTCAAGGCATCTATTTTTTCAATTTCATGGTCTTTACTAAAAAGAGGGACTTCACCATCTGCCGATACTCTTGCATTTTTTAGAGATTTTTGACGATCACTGTAATCTCTTGAATAATCGTTAACGTCAAAATGACTAACAGCAAACGCCGATATTTTAGACATGGGTACTTCAAACACCTTATCATCACCTCGTTTGATAAGTTCTTCCTCTTCAATCAGAGGCTCTGTATTACATCCTATCTACAGTGCAGTTACAGTACCAACGAAAACACACAACTTTTTCATACCTTTACGTTTGGTTTTAAAAGATTGATAAATTTTTAACTGGTTTTGTGAAAGTCCCCGCGTTACGTCGCCAAACTGGCGCGGGGCTTTCGCTTATGACAAAGGAAGATGGTTTTAATCAAAGAAAAAATTGACCAAAATCAATTTACAAGTTTCGAGAGTTAAAATCGAAGGCTTGTAGGTCAATATTGAATGTAGCTTGGTCAAATTCAATTATGACTTCTTTTTTCCCCGAAATCGACTTATTGCTTCTGCGCTTAGATTCAAGAATGAAGCAATGTGCTTCATCGCCAAGCGCATTTTGAAATTAGGGTAACGTTCAAGAAACCAGTTGTACCGGTCCTCACCTCTGTATAAGCGAAAAGCCCTCATCCACTCAACGTATTTGGTGAGATGATGACTCAGGAGTAGTGACTCCAAACTTGCAGTCTCAGGATAATTATCGTACAAGCTTTGTAAATCCGCTTGTGAGATCCAGACAATTACTGTCTTCTCTAAAAAATCTACAGTCTCTAAGGTAGGCTGCTGATTCGGCATACTATAAGGAAGTGGGATAAAATCGCCCTTATCTACAAACCACATATTCACTTCTCTTTCTCGTTCGTCTAGATAGTAGCCTCGCGCCAAGCCAGAATGAACGAAGTGTATTCTGTCAGCCGGATGCCCATCAACGATGAGCATTCCATTCTTGGCAAATTGACGCACCATAAGTAAATCATAAAGGTGGTTTTGCGCATCTGGTCTCAATCCAATGATTGGGGTAAGCATTTCGATGAATGCCTGTCTGGGATCGACGGTGTGGCTCATAGTGAGAAACAAGTAAGATGTACCTGCCAAAAAGTAGAAAAAAATAGAGTATACAAAATTTTTTCTAAAAAAGAACTGAAATTCTGAATGTGTTAGAAGAAGCTCTTTTCCCTACCTTTGCCCCCGAAAAAACCATACGGATTGAATGAAAAAGATATTCTTGGCGGTATTGCTAATAGTAACGGGCAACCTCACGGCGCAAGCCCAGCGTATTTCCCGCGTATCCTCAGGCGTCGACATCGGCAGTGGCTTCGGGGACAACGGACAGTTCAGCCCTTCGCTACTATATTACCAAAACCTGCAGCCCCCGCACCTGCGGTGGGCGCAACTGAGCGGTGGTGTGCGGATATGGAACTACCACGGTCGGGACACCAACCTGACTGCTCCCGGCGGTTTCTCGCGGGAAGACGTGATGAGCCTCGACCGAGTCTCGGCCACGGGTATTAGCTTTTTTATGGGCGTCAATTTTCAGCCCATCCGCTTTCTGGACATCGGGGCCAATGCCGATCTGCTGAGTTTGGCGCTTGGTAAGCGCCGAAGCGCGCTGTACACACTCGCCATGCCCGGGGGCTCCGATGACTCGTTGACGCTGGCCCTGAATGGCGAAAACGTCGACATTGCTCCCACCAATCTCAATGCCGTGCCGGCTTTCCTCAAAAGAAACAACGGCCAAGCAGAAGCTTACGTGCGGATTTGGTTCGGCAGACAAATAGGTTTGAAACTCGGCTACATGATCGGCCAAATCTCCTACCGTACCGATCAGAAACTAAATGGTCAGGGCCGCTTCTCATCCATGTACCAGATGCCTTACGCGGCGATTTCTATTCCGTTGAATTATTAATGTCTGAAGAGGAAGGAAAGAAGTACTGATCCAAGCTGCTTTTGTTGCACTGCTCTACAACCAGTGAAAGTTATGGTTGAAAAACTCACCGAATCGCACAAATACAATCTTTGGCGCAAGAAACTGGTAGCCAACGGCCTGGATATTCACGGCATCGAGGAAATATATTCGCGACGCAAGGGCGATGGCGAAATCTTGTTTTCGCTGCTGATGACCGATGCCACCACGCCTCAGGGCGACAAGATCCCGCCGATTTGTTTCCTGAAAGGAGAGGTAGTGTGTGTGCTCATCTGCCTGATCGACGCCCAAAGCGGTGAGAAGTACCTGCTACTGGTAAAGCAGCGCCGCATCTGCGACGGGGGGTACACTTACGAGCACCCAGCCGGCATGCTAGACAGTGAAAGCGACCCCGCTGCCGTGGCCGCTAGGGAAGTGCATGAAGAAACGGGCATTGAACTTGGCAAAGAAGAACTCACCCGCTTGCTGGACTACCCTTGCTATCCTTCCACAGGCACTAGCGACGAGACCATGTACTTCTTTTTCTGTGAGCTCACTTTGCCCAAAGACAAAATCATGCAGTACCACGACCAGAACATGGGCGTCGCGTCCGACCACGAGCGTATCACCACCGCCGTCCTGCCGTTTGCAGCAGGGCATCGACTGATTACCAATACCAACGGCATTCTGCTCGACTATTTATACTTAAAGGAAGTAGGTGACTGGGATTTGCTGAAAGAAATTTGAATCTTCGGCAGCAGCAAAAGGCTTGTCCAAACGGCTGAGCGATAGGTTTTTCTAGAAGTCTAGCTCTCAAAATCCAATATCTGATATCGTTTTTTATAAAAACCATCTATCTTTGCAGCCCGATACCCCAAGCACCCGTAGTTCAATGGATAGAATTTCGGTTTCCGGTACCGACGATAGGGGTTCGAATCCCTTCGGGTGCACTATAAAACTCTTCTACGTTGTTTGTCAGCCAATTACTTATCTACTACCTTATTACTTATCTACTACCTTATTTAAACAGGGTAATATTGAAAATTGGTATAGTATTAGCTGTGGTATTTAGTATTTCACCTAGAAAATAATACCATCCTCATGTCAAACATCGCACGATGCTACGCATCCATTATCGGCCCAAACTGCAACGCGCGGGCAACAAACCTTATCTGTATTGTCGACTTCGGTTGAACGGCGTAGTCGCTACTGATTTTTCGATTGGGATCGAATCGACGGCCGCCTGGGATCAGTTGAACCAGCGCTTTTCGGGAAAGAGCAAATCGGCCTATACGCTCAACGAGCAAATAGACACTATCAGCAATGAAATCAGGGACTTACTAGCTGATATGAAGCGACTCAACCCTGAAATAACGGTGCACTTGCTTCGGAACGCCTATGTCAAGCGGGAGAAAAATACACTGCTCACAATGTACTTTTTGCATGAATCTCGCTTTGCTTCGCACCTTGGGCAGCCTGGTTTTTCACATAGCACTTTTGCCAGTCATCTACGACTGAGGAAAAACCTGGAGCACTACCTGGCCGATCACAAACGAAAAGATATTGATCTGAGAGAATTAAGCGCAAATTTTGGCCGAGATTTTGTGAACTTTCTCAGGGTAAAGAAACGGCACGGACAAAACCACCTCGTTAGGAACTTCAACCATTTGAAAGCCATGATCGATTTGGCAGTTGATGAAAATCTTATACCCAAAAACCCACTTTCTGCTGTTGTTGAAAAGAAAGTGCCGCCCGGCCCGGTCCGATTCTTAACCGATCGTGAAGTAGCCCAGCTTACGAAATGTCAATTGCTCTCACCTGCACAGCGCAGGGTTGCTGATGCGTTTCTATTTGTCTGCAAAACAGGGCTCGCATACGGTGATCTTGCATCGTTCAGCGCTCAACGCGATATACAACTAATCAAAGGTAGGCGGGTTATACGGATTCATCGGCACAAATCAGCCGTTCCCTGTTTTATACCGATTTTTAAGGAAACAGAACGGCTGCTGGCAAAGTACAACGACCGTATTCCCGTCATCAGTAATCAAAAAATGAACGAAGTGCTAAAAGAAATTGCGGCCGTTATCGGCATCGATCAAAATATAACTACCCACCTCGCCCGCAAAACGGCCGGGACCTATTTATTAAACAATGATGTGCCTATGGGAACAGTCTCGAAAATTTTGGGCCACCGGTCCATTTTGACAACTGAAAAAATCTACGCTCATTTGCTCGACGAAACCGTTTTGCGCCACACCGCTCACCTAATTTAATCCCCACAACCAAACCACTTTTCCAATGAAATACCTAGCATCGATGATTTTCTTTTTTGCGTTCGCACTCATAGGATGCGAAAAATTAGGCATTGGCCCGAAAGAACCAAAGGAACCAGTACCAACCGTGGATTTCACCTATATAGAGGATCAAGTCGGTAACGTCAGCTTCGCAAGTTCGACTACGGGCAAAGTCGATTCCTATCAATGGATTATAGGAAAGTATACCAACAATCAACCTAACCCAGCAAATTCGGCATGGTTCGAAGACAATGGCACCTATAACGTCACCTTGAAAGTAATAGGGCCAGGCGGGGAAGCAACCGCGACCAAGGGCATCATGGTATCTAACATCAGAGGAAATGTTGTTTTCTATTCATCCAATGCCACGGCACCCATCACGGTACTTTTGCAAGATAATGAGTTTGGCAAAATTACATTTCGGCATAATTCAGAACCTAATTGCACCGATTCGCAAGTAGTTCGCTATTTGGTCAGGCCGGGAAAATATGCATACTCTGCTGCTCAGGGAAATAAAACATGGTCGGGCAATATCACCGTTACGGGTAATGCTTGCTCCAAAATCAATATTTTGCAATAGTACCGTCCCTGCGCTGCACTTAATCACAATGGCCATTTCACACTTGTGATGTTATCTGGGTGGTAGGCGATCGAGCATTCACACAAAAAAGGCTTCCTGAATATCAGGAAGCCTTTTTATATATCCATAAAACCAAAAGGTAGACGAGCAAAAGCATTAGCAAAGCTATAGCTATTTTTTGAAATACCTGTTCAGATCGCGCTTTCTGCGCAAGTACTTCATCAAGGAAGTGATCGCAATTATAAGTAAGGAGATCATAGGTACGTGTTGTTCGCAACCTGTCGAAGTTGGCCCAGGTCGCTGATTCATCAAGCCCCGGTAATTCTCGCTTTCGGATGATCGCATCCCGAGAGGAAAGGTAATCGGCCAGCGGCGTTACACGTGGGTTCACGCTTGCCGTTGTGATGTCGATGGCGACGAGTTGCCCGGTTTCGCGGTCCGGCATAATCAGCGCTTCGTGGTAAATTATACCCTTCCAGCGCCTGGGCAGTGTGCGTATTATGTAGGGCCCTTGGAGCATTGGTTCACAGTTCTATAATCATCGCGCTGAATCCATTCTGCGCCAACTCTACGTAAGCAGAATCACTAAGTTCCAACTCGACGGTAAAACGCAAATCAGTAGGTACCGAAGGTTTATGCAGAAAGGTTAATGATGTATACGATATTCCATTCACCGCCTTGTAGGTTTGATAAATGCCAGGATTTGAATAATTCGTTGCCTGCAAATTATAATCTGGCTTTAATTGGAGAGTACAATTAGAAGTCGCTTGTGCCGCAAAGTTAATGGATATCATATACACCTTATTACTATCAAGTTTAATGACACTAGATAGAGAGTCGTAGGCAATATTCCCCGTATATGACCCGTATGTCAAATTAACAAAATCTTTACCAATCTGATCATAGTTTTGATTGAATGTTTGCACAAACAAATATCGTAAACTTCCATTTTCCGACCGGCTCTTAGTGGATAATGAAACCATGCTGTTTAACACCTCGCGCAATTTGGCTGACGTGTTGAGCCTTTGATTATTTGTTTGAATTTTGGCGGCGATTTCTGTGCGTACGGCTTGTTCTCCCGCTTGAGCCTGGGCAATCACAGGTAGAAATAGAATCAGGGCAAAAAGTACTTTTTTCATGGGTCGATTGATTGAATTGTTAGAGGTTTGATTTTAAATCCATTCGCCGTCGGCAGCAGCTGCCGCAGGCGCTTCTTCAATGGCCTTGACTTTCTTAGTGAGCGCGTCAATTTGGCCTTGTTGCGCCACGGAAAGCTCAGCGTTATGACATCCCACCTTGCAGACGCCGAGTACAATATCCTTCACGCTGTCCGCCATTCGGTCCGCTTCTTGTTCACGCGCTATTTCGAGATCAGTCAGTCTCCAGTATAGATAGAAGAGTACGGCAGCGATTATCAGCATCACGACGTATATAAGCGAATTGTTGTTTTTGTTTTCCATGATTTTAATATGCTAATGTTCTGGATTGAAATAATTAACACCTATTTTTTTGGGCCTTATCAGTCTTGAGATTCTATTATAAGTGCGATAATCAGAGCTACCAAAATTACCCCAAAAAATATTTTTGTCGTAGGGCTTGATCGCCGGATATCGCCATTTATGCCTCGCGGCACAATGCTTTTCAACACTTCAACTGGACCTGCGAAGATGCTACTCCTTTTTACTTCGGCCGTCACTGCGCTAACCTGGGGGAGTACTACCGCTTTCGTCGTGGTTTCGGGCGCGGCCATCGGCGCGGTGCTTCGCGAGAGGATTGGCGTCGACTTTTCCAGAAATGAATCAGAAATCGAGGCGTTCCAAAGCGAAGCGTACCGTTTCCACTCATTTTCTAATTTTGGATGCACTTTGTCTGTATCGCTAGCGATTGTCGAAGTCATCTCCAGATAATCGAAACCAGGGTACACCCCAGGCAATTCCCACAGCTTACGAATAGCATTCCGTTGTGGATCGGTGCCGCTGCTGGCGTCGTGATCCAATACGAGAATGAAAGCTAACGACTGATCGAACAGATTGCGGGTATACGCAATTACCTCCCGGAACTCATTGTAGAACAGCGTTTCATCGCGGTAATGGTCGTTGATTCCGTGCTGCGTGAGTACCGCCCGAACGCCTGTTTTTTGGCCAAAATCGTTCAGCGATTTTCGGAGCGGCTCGTATGGCATTCCCTTTTCATAGCTCACGAAACCATGATTGAAGGGAATGCGGTTAATTACCTTCCAATTCTGTTCGATGTTGGTACCACCGAAGGCGGCACCATAAAACGAGACGGGTACCCGCAAACGTTGCACAAGCATATCACCCAGGTACCCAAATCCGGTAGGATCGCTATTAAACGGCCCGCGCGGCGCATGGTCGCCGAGCTGGCCGAACTCGAACGCCACATCGGCGTTGTCGGCCACGTGGTTAGGAGCCGATACGCGCTTATCACTGGCACCTACCCAGCCGGTAGGATCGCCCGCAATGACCGAGTGACCGAACAAAACAAATACCTCGCCCACGCCGACCGGCGTAATAACGGCCGTGGTGGTTTCCTCTTTACCGATGCAAGGCGTTGCTTTGAGCTGGTACCAGCCGCCTTTTACGGGCACTTTTCCAGAGAACTTACCCGCCGCAGGATAAATCAGGAATCGGCCCGTTTTCTCGCCCTGATTGGGAAAATCAGCGTGTGGGGTGAATTCCACCGCTACGCACGTGACGCCATCGGCCACGACGCCCTCCACGACGACAAAGCCGACGTTGTTGGTCGCGCGCTGAATGACTTCGTGCGGAACGGGATGCGTTATTGAGATCATGATACTTGGTTTTTTCTTGTGATTGAGCGCTTAACAATCAACGACGTGGGAAAATCTCACGGGCGGCTGCTTTGTTCACCTGTTTCCACGAGGGCTTAGGCGCGTTGCGGCGTCCGGCTTCGTAGATTTTCGTAACGGCCAAGCTGTTCATCGCCTTGATTTTGGACTGTTGGCGTTTTTGGGCGGGCGTGAAGCTGGTGCGTTTGGCCGTGGTTTTCTTTCCGGGACTCATCGGCTTCTTTGCGACGGCTTTCTTTTTCGCGGTCGATGTTTTAGCCTTGGCCATCATCGGCTTTTTGGCTGTGGTCTTACGCTTAGTAGCGTTTTTCTTTTTGGCAGCGGTTTTGCTGCGGGTGGTTTTGGCGGTTTTCATAGTAGCCGAACGTTTGGGAGTTGATGAAGATTGAACGCTCTTACGGATCGCCAAAACCACTTTTCGGCTTTCAGCATCCGGCAGACTGAAAATATCTTCTGAACAGTCTGGAATCTCGTACAAAGCACCGAAATACGATTTGGGCGCTTTTAAGTAAATGGCCGTTTCGCGGCGCAACACATTGGCGGGCAGTGCTTTTTTAGCTTTGTCGACAAAACAGGCAATTTCTTGTTGTGATGCTTTGCCGTCCCCTCGTTGGCTTGGCATGGTTTGAGTCTTTTGTTCCATCAGTCGTTTTTCGATATAAGCTCGCACATCATTGGCGTGCGGGTACTGGCGCATAAATTCTACAATGCTTTCTAGCAATTCGCTTTCGTCGCGCGTAGCAAACTCTTCACTCATTTCCAGCGCCACGATGTCGAGCTTTGGCCCGGTTTTGCGTAGCCAGTTGAGCCGAAAACCGGCATCTTGAGAATCATTGCGATCACCAAAACGATTCCAGCTTGCGATATTGACTTTTCCAGAATGAACATTGGCGGCGATGTAGTCCTGCACTGTTTCAATCCGCATTTCACGTTTCAACACGAACAAGGCTTTTTTACTCGGCTCGACAAATATCTCATTTTGATTTTTGGGCAAAAACAGCGGCGTATCGGTGAAGCCTTTGTTTTCGGAGCGGCGGGTACCTACGCGGGTCGTTTGCTGCGAGATGAGTTCGCTCAGCGCCTTTTGATCTTCGCGGCTCAATTTTTGTTTTTTCATCGGGCTATTCTTTTTCAATCTTGTTCAACCTTCGAATATCACGTTTCAGCGTTGGGCGATTATTGGCCGCATTGTCTACACCAATCAAATCAGAGCGGCCCGGCTTCCTGATCCATACATCGGTATTCTTGTCTGTAGGTATACGGGTTATTTTGTGGCTAGCTTTATTGTCCACTTTTTGGCTGCTTTTGCGGCGGCGGTTTTGTACAACCGTGGCGCGGGCGATGTTGCGCTGAAACTCTTTTGCCAGTTCACCCTTTGTTTCGACCTTCTTTTTCTTACGCGGTTTGGCAGCACTTTTGCGGGCGGCCGTACTTTTGGTTTTGGTGGCTGTTTTTTTCCTTCTGGCAGTCGAAGCCGTCTTTAGAGCGGTTGACTTCCTGGCCGTGGCGGTTCGCTTCATAGCAGTTGCTTTTTTCGCAATCTTTTTACCCCTTGCCTTCGTGGTTGCTCTTGCTGCGGTTTCCTTACGCGTAGCTTTGGCGCGTTTCAGGGTGCGGGATTTGCCAGCAGTAGCATTTTTTCTAGTCAGTCTCTCCTTGGCGGCGGGTTTAATCGGCCCTACGAGAGCTTCGACCGTTTCCCACCTCCGGTACATTGTATTGAGTTGGCGCTGCCACGCGCCCTGACTTGGTGCCCAGCGGAAACCAGCTTTTTTCAGCGCCTGGATCGTGGCGCGGTCGGGCTTTTTATCGTGGGCGATTTGGAGCCGATTCTGCTCGTAGTTCTCGGTTACAGTTCCACCATTGAATAACCATTTCTTATTGCCAGCTTCGGCCATGACCGCGAGTTTCTTTTCGATCTCAATGCGCTTACTCAATCGCCTAATTTCGGCGTTGTTGTTACTCAACTGATACCTTTGGAAACCAGGTTTCAGGTAAGATACATTCGGATTAATGAAATCTTTCGCTTCTTCTTCTCCTATGCCTATTTCATCAAGCATTTTCACTTTTTCGCCCGTCGAAAGTCCTTTTTTACGAACAATCGCGTTTGCTTCTTTCATAGTAGCCTGTAATTTTTCAAGGCTTGCCAGCTTTTTTTCTAATGCCTCCAAAGACCCCTCTTTTCCGGTTTGGATGATGCCCGAACCTGGCCCATACTGTTTCTCTAGCCGGTTGAAAAACTTTTCGTCGTAGTCCGCTACTTTCCGCCAAGCATTGTCAGCATAGCGGTTGAGCTTTTCCATTCGGCGAACAGGGAAATTCGCAGGTCCGGCGATCATTGAGCTATAAGTCCGTGAACGGCTACCCAAATATGCGAGATAACGCGATAGATAGCCCCGCTTGTAATTTTGAAACGCGATTTCGGCGGCTTCGGGATCGCCTACAAGCATGTAGATTCGCTCCCGCTCACTGTTCATATCTTCGGAGTAGCTGATACGCGAGTTCTTAGCCCTCACTTCTGGGCTGAATGAGGTCCCCCGATAAGCATTGTATGCGGTCTGGTACGGTATGTCGTCTGAGTAATCTACCTTTTCCATTCTATTCTATGTCGTTATATCAAGCGTACCATTCATTCCACACAATTTGAGCACGTAATCCCGAGCTTCGCCGGATAGCGTGGCAAGTAACGCGTCCGTATTTCCCTCGAAATTGCCGATGGAGGATCTACGGTAATAGTACCCCTGGTTATACCGAAGCCCCACGAGGTCAAGCCGGATCAAATCCCCTTCCGTGTGTTCAGAAATGAGGGTACTTAGATGGACGGCACCCACAAATAGCGATACTTCTGGGCGTTTCAGGTCGGCGGCGCTGATTAGTTGATTGCCCATTTGCGCGTTGACCAGCGCCTCGTACTTCGCGGGTAGTAATCGCTTTAATTCCTTCTTTTCTTCCTCAGTCAATCGGCGGTCTTTGCGCTCTATGGTTAGCATATCGGTGGCTGATAGGGGTTTGATTTGCATCAGGCCAATGGCCCCCGCGCTGCTGACAGCGTTGGCGTTGCCGCTGACGTTTTCGATCAACAGCTTGGCGTAAATCGCGAATTTCGGCACGAAGCAAAGCGCGGCTACGTAGTCGATCATGGTACCGTACCGATTCCGTAACGAAGCCAGCGGAGCCGTGAAGGCGGCGGCCTGGGCTTTCGAGTAGAAAGCTTGCTTCGTGGATGGTATCAGCACTTTTGCCATTTTTCGGGTCTAAAATTGTTGCTTCACTACTTCAAAGGTTCGGGCTTTTTTTTCGCGGAGCGGGTAGTAGTACCACAGATTCCAACCGAGGTAGGCCAGTACCGCAAAAACGACTATCCAAAGGATGCGGATGATAGTTTTGTTCATTCCAGGTTACCGGTTTCGTCAAAATCTTCGAATCGTTTCAGCACCGATCTAGGAATCAGGCCGGGGTATATGCTTGCAATATTTCGCAGGATTGACAACCCCTCTCGGAGAATCAGCGCCACGTAAAACACATCTTCGACCCAAGTAAAAAGCCCGTTCGCTTTTCCGTGGATAAGGAAATTGGTAAGAACGTGCGAAATCACCAGCACGCTAAAATAAATGATGATTTTCGTAAAGAATCGCGCATAACCCATGCTACTGATATTGTGTTCGTTCCAGGCTTTCACCAGTCCGACCACGGTATCTATCAGCATTGCGACAATGAGGAAAACAGCAAATTCCCAATCTGAGAACACGTATTTATTTATCAGGTCGGCTACTATTCCGAAAGACACAGAAACGGCCAATACCTGCGTCGTGGTTAGATATTCAAACAATTGCGATACGGGTTCCTTGAATCGGTTTGGCATATTGGGGATTTTACAAGATGATCAGGATGGTGGCTAGAATAGCCTCTAGTACTACAACGACCGCAGCCCCTTGCCTTCGTCCTTTTTTGACTGAGGCTTTTTTCTCCACTTTCAACTCTCGCCGTGAAGCGACGCTATCTAGTTCAGCCTGGACAGTGACGCCTTTTCGAAAATACCTATACGATATCTGGGTTGCCGTGAGTTCACTGCGCAGTGCCGAAACCAGCGTATCACAAGCAGTGGATTTTCGCTTCAGGTACTCGAATTTCGTTGCAGTATCCTGCAGCGCTCTCCATTCTCTGTCATCGAAACCTTTACTAAAACCCTGTCCCCAGACTGTCACGTGGCTTAGGGATGCCAGGGCCACGAGCGCGAATAACAGCACTAATCGAATCGTATTCCGACGCGTACTTTTCATATATGGAATCGACTTTTTCAGCTTTTTCATGAATTCTATTTTTGAGGCTTTCGTATTTTTCCAGGCTGTCTCGAGTATCAGCTAACATTTCTACCCGTGTTTCCTGCCACTCACGCGCTTTTCGCCCTTTTTTGCTTTCCCACCATTGCCACACGAAGCACAGGCCAACGATCAGCGCCAGACACAGCGCAAGTATTTTTAGGGAGTTTCTCATTTCCCCAGGGCTTTGCGGTTTACCTTGATGCTTAGAACATTGGCATAGATCGTGATGCCAAATGCTACCAGGCTCAGGAGGCCGATAAAGACGGCGAAACCAGCGGAATAGTCTTTTGAATCCATGTTGAAATAGGTTTGCGGTTGATGTAAATTAACGATGCGACCAGGCTAAGCGCGACGATCAAGAGAACGAGGGGTACCCACTTTTTTTTTTCGACAATCGCGGGCTCCCCAAGTACATCGAGGGCGGCATTGGTGTAGTCGATGCGTCTGTCAAGGTGAGTATAGCCGCCGTTGACTTTCCTGGTAATGGCTTCGACTTGCAGATAATCAGCGTTGAAATTCAACTTGTTTCGATCCCAAAAACTACCTGCCGAAAGGGCGGCCCAGGGGTATTTACTGAGCTGGTCGGGATTAGTCACGAAATCATAACCCAAGCGGCGGCTTACGTCTTCGTAGTTGGCTCGGCCAGTGGTTTGGATTAAGCCACGCCCTCGAAACCGGTACCCATCACCTGGTCGGTTGTTGCCCAGGTCGGCGCGGCCTTCATACCGTCGCTGCTGAGCGGTCGGTCCCCATATTTCGGAGGTATAGCGAAGCTCGCCACTCTCTAAGCCCAATTGCCCCAGGAAGCAAGCTACACGACGCACGGTGTCGATGTTGTACCGCCGTAGCGTGTCGTTCAGCGCGGGCAGAGCCTGCTCTATCCGCGCGCGGGTAGCGTTCGGGTAGATGGCGGCAAGCTGTACGACGGTTAGCTGAAGCATCGGTATTAGATCAGGCGTTGTACAATTACGTTCAAGATTATCGCTACCAGGGCGATCACAATTCCGGCCCCAATCATTTTGATGATCGTGTCGTTTTCGACCGAAAAATTGAAGTCGAATTTTGGCGCGGTTCTGCCACTTAATACGTCCAGGACGGTATCGGTAGCGGTTGCGTTGTTGGCGGTTATTTCGAGCATCGTTTTTAGAATAAATTGAGTGAGCGAAGCTTTGCAACGGTCGTTTCCATCGCGGTAGTAAGAAACGCTTCATCTTCGATACGTTGGGTCAGCGTCATTTTTTCCTTCGCCTGATACACATCATTCCAGCGTTTGTAGACATAAGTAACCTGGTCATTAGTCAGCACTGCGTAGCGTTGAAATACGAATTCCTTGGATTGGCTGAAATCGAAGCCGTCGAGTACGTCGTAGGTCTGCTTGACCAAATCCTCGAGAATCGGCTGGCCGCCTGCGGGTAGCGTCGCGCCGCCATCGGGGTAGGGCGTGTTGACAGACGAACTGGCGTACTTCCGTTTTCCAGCGCGGTACCCCAAATAAATCAGAATGCCAATCACGATCAGCCCAATAATGAAATAGCTGAACGGTTTCGACTTTACGAAGCTGGGTACTTTGAATTGCATCTTTTTCATTTTGTCGGCTTTTTGAATGATAGATAAGCGATCCCGACGACGGCCAGCACCAGCACGGCAATCAGCGCGTACATCGGGCCTTTGGGCTGGGGTGGTACGGTGGTTAGCGTAGGCGGGGGTGTTTCATCAGGAACCCGCGTTTTTGTTACGGTGACGGTCCCATCAGTACCGGTATT
Organism: uncultured Cytophagales bacterium; assembly: GCA_963803495.1. GTDB lineage: Bacteria > Bacteroidota > Bacteroidia > Cytophagales > Spirosomataceae > Persicitalea. Next base: position 1,368,711 of record CAWDMP010000002.1, on the reverse strand, counting down.
GGTCGACGTCGTGCCGATCACGGTACCATTACCGGTGCGGCCTTTGCCCTCAATGGAAAACGTATCGTAGAAATAATTCACATCCTCCCCAACGAAGATGTAGCCGGTATCTAGCCCAAAAGCGGGCAGCAGGGTACCAGGAATGAAGCCGACGAGCGGTTTGGGTCGTTGAACTTCGAGATAGTACCCTCCAGCTCCTTGCAACAACTTTCCCGTGGTACGGCCGACGTAATCGTTGGCGTCGGTCGTGTTGAAATAGTAGTACGCTTCCCGGCCGTCCGGCTGTTTGTAGAAGGTGAACGAGCCTCCCCGCGCGGCGTGGATAATTTCGCCTTCCTGAAAAAACAAACCGTAGGTACCGGATGCACTTTTACTTTGCGGTGCGGTGATGTTAGTATCGATCATCGTTTTTTGGATTTGGCAGGTGAACGAAAGAGGTATACGAGCACACCGCCGACGAGCAACACCGCCACGGCAATAATTACGTATAGTATTGTATTTGAACTGTTCGATGGCGCCAAGTCGGTCACGGTGGTACCAAGCCCTGTGTTGGGCATTAGGTTCATGATTGGCGTACCACTATTGGCACCAATTACCCCCGAGTTGGGCACGTTGGGCGAACTTGCGGGCGGAGTGGTTGCCAGAGCGTTATACTCAGCTTCACTTTGCACTTTGTCATCGGAGAGTTTGAACCAACCCAAACGATCTTCGCGATAATTGGTAAACAACTTGCTTACCCAAACCACGAGCTCTAATTTGATTTCCTGCCAGATTTCACCCTGGACCGTGATTGTTTTTCCCGTCACAAATCCCGCATACTCGTTGGGAATCCATGGGCTGTAATCACCTTTTTTGCTTCTTGCTTTCAGGGCAAATACGCTTTTCAGGTTGCCAGGTTCGCCGAAAAAGATTGTCGGACTTGACAGCTTGGTATGTATTCGGGTACCCGATGGATAGGGAGTAGTCATCGCATATAATTTGGCGTGATAAAAAGAAGCGAAGCCCACCCACTTTTGCGGGCGGGCTTCGCTTACTCAGGTCGATGCAGTCGGAGAGACTAGCGCTTCTTTTTACCGGCCATCTTGACCAGATACACAATTAGGGCGACGCCTCCAATTGCGAGCGCGGCCATAAGTACCCAGCCGATGATGTTGCGGGTACTTGTGTTGCTGGTCGTGGTCGAGCCGGAAGAACTACCCGTCTGCGAAGAGACACCGCCACCGCCACCGGCACTACCGCCGCTCGCAATATTGTTGGCAAGCGTTTGGATCGTTTCCCCCACTTTTTTCACTTCGGCGTTGGCGTCTGCTGGAAGGGACTTTTCGGCGATTTTACCTGTTGCGTCCACGATCTCGAAAGGAATCTCTTTCGAAGTAGGGCTCAGGTTGAGCGGCCCGTTTTGGTTGATCCCCTTACCAGCAAGTTGCGCCGAACTGGCGAACAGAGGTAGCGACTGCTGTACGAAAGGCAAATCGGTGAAGTTGGCAAGGTACTCTTAGAGTTTTGATCGTGCGTCCGTTGCTACCCTCCTCGATTTCGACAACCAACAAGCCGTTAAAGTAGCGCGTGTAAAATTTACGATTTTGTACGTTTCCAGCGGAACCGTAGCCGTAATCAAACCACAAATCGCCGTCTTTGAGGCGTCCGACCGCGTGGATCGTATCGGTAGCATTGAGCGTAAGAGCCATAATAATAAGAGTTTATTGATGAAGAGAAAGAAAAGAAAGATACAGGATTAAATACAAGCTTGTCAGAGTCCGACGACGCCCATGAACCAATCCCCGAGGCCAAGGATTTTGTTTCCTGCGCTTTGGGCGCGTTGGCGTTGGGTCTGGTTTTGCACCAGGATAGGCACGGCGGCCAGTGTCGCCAGTGCGCTGAGCGAGGCAATATCAGTACCGCCAGATTGCCCGAAATACAGATTCGTGGGCATTTCGTTCAGTAGGCTGTGCGTGGCGGCCAGGCCCGACGCGGGCGGCACCCATCCTCCGCGTAGCCCTTTGGCCATCAGTTCGGCCTCGGTGGCCAGTTGCAGCACCTCGGCATTGGTGAAGCCGTTGAGCAGCGTGATTTCGGGTTGCGCTTCGGCCAGGTCGTCCACGACGTACTCTTTTGACATAATCAGCCAACCCGTAGGCGATTTTCGCGCAAACACTATGAGTTCCTGCGTCTCGCGAATGTCGATGCGCTCGGCGGCCGCCACACCTTCTTTATAAATGCCGACCGCATCGCCGTCGGCATATTTATTTTCAAAATGGGTTTTCATAGGGCTATCATTGAAAAGAAAGTAGTTATCAGTTTCGACTTTTGAAGGCAATCACTATCACAATAATCAAGGTAGCGAACAGCCCTACAATGGCAATTATTTTCAACTGGTCGGCGCGTTCTTCTTCATCAATGCGCGCCTGTTCATTGTTGAACTGATTTTTCAGAACGAGCAACTGACGATCGCGTTCGCCCTGAGCAATGGCTGCATCGTTGGCGATTCGCTGACTTTCGAGCGTGAAGGCGGCAGCGTTTTTTTCCCGGCTGTTCAGCACGATTCCCCCTGCGAAGTTTAGGCCGCTTGAGACAGTGTTGGCAATTGCGGTAAGTGGGTCCAATGCGGCCATATTATTTCTTCCGTTTCTTCATATAGAGCGCCAAAGCGATCCCCCCGATGAGCAGCACCGCCGACACGATCACGATAATGAGCGTAGTCTGTTCCTTTTTCTTCCTGGCCGCTTCTTGCTCAGCAGCCAGTTTCGCGGCGGCTTGGGCTCGTTCGTATTCAGCGAGCACGTCGCCTACGGTTGGGTCAGCTCCATCCTTGCGCCCTCTTGCGCGCTCGATGATGATCTCGAGCGCTACTTTTCCGATCGACCCCAGTACGCGCTCGATGTCGCCTTTGGTTTCGGCGCTCACGGCGTTGCTGGTTTGAAATTGAGTAAGCAGGTCAGCGTTAGTCAAGGCGTTGCGGTTAGCATTGTGTTAGCATTGTGTACGGCGCGTTTTGAATAAGGTTGGAAAGATAGGGGCATCGCGTACACTGCGGAAGATGCTAGGCGGCGTTGGGCGTGTATTGTTGCGATCAAGTGCGCTTAAATGCTTATCGACGGTAACGCACGGGGTTAGTTGATGGATTTTGGACAAAAATGAAAATCACGAATTCAAATAGAACGTCAACAAAAAACCCGCTCAGCAAATGCCAGACGGGTTTCTTCACTTATCCACACCTTCTACCTATTCTTCATTTTCATCATCAGTTTCGTCATCATCTATCATATTGATGTCCTCATGCGGATATGCGCCGCTATGAATCCATGTAACAGCCTGGCCGTTCACGGTCGGCGGCATGGGTTTCACTACATCCTCGCGTTCGGGCTGTACGCCCTTTTCCATTCTTGCAAGCCATTCCCGGCTTTCTTCATCAATTTCTGTATCATCTTGATCAGTGTGAGTGGCCGGTGGCTCACGTGTTGCAGCAGGTTCACGCCTGGTCGCATCGGTATGGCCAACTGGCTCACGTTTCGGCGGCGGCGCGGCCGATCGTCCATCGCTTTTTGTGGGTTCGGGCGCGGGCTTTTTCTTAGGAGCGTCAGCGGGCGGCTTATCGAATTGTTTCATTATCAGGTGGAACAGCACCAGCGCCACGATGCAACCAACGAAGGCAGCCAGCGCATGAAGGAGGAATAATTTAGTTTTCGGATTCATCAGAATTTGGATTAGATTTTAAACTGGCTTCATCGAGCGGATGCCCAAGTACTTCTATGATCAGGCGCTTTTGTTTGGGCGAATACCGTTTTTGGTGGGTTTGCAGGTTGAGCGCCTTCCATTGCTTATCGGTCGCGAGGGCTTTCAGGAACGCTAAAAAGCTCTCCGTCCGCTCGTAGCCATACACTTTTGCCACTTGCCAGGCGCGGTCGTATTTGTTCAGGCTCATGAGGTAGCATCTAGTATTCGATAAGCAAGCTTGGGGGTTTTCACCCCTTCGATGTCGGGGTAAAGCCGTCGGTTCTCTTCTTTAATTTGGAGCATTGCGCTTTCGAGCGCGGCCTTTGCCCTCACTTTGTTAGGCAATGGGTAGGTGTCTCCTGTTTCGCGCAAAATGTACCAGTCGACGTGTTTGTACAAGAACGGCCCAGGATCGCCCAAACTGTGCACGTTAAAAAAGAGGTCGTTGTTTGCATTTCTGCTATTTAAGATCGTACGCTGAATAGATTTGGAAAAATTGCCCATCATATACGAGGTTGAATCTTCCAACACGACGAGCGTATTTCGAATGTAAAAATGCACAAAGTCGAAAAATTCATCTATACGGTCAGGCTCCCGTACGGCCACCACTTCCATGTTACGCCAGTAGGGGAGATTATCAACCGAAATACAGGGAAACCGGTCGTACTCGCTTTGATTATTGATGTCGAATATCAAAACGCGTTTCCCTGATCCATCCTGAAAAAACTCGTCCATCATTTGAAGGCTCATGTAAGTTTTCCCCGTATTTCGCCTTCCGGCGTGTAAAAATATTTCGCTTGTCCTAATGGGTTGCATTTCGTTCATTTTTGCGGCCCGGTGATACGGTTCATCAAGGCATTCACCCCACGAAAAATACCTTCGGTAATACCCGGTGCGGCCTTGGCTATCAGGATGTCGGCAACGGTACCCACCACACCGGAGCGGTTCAGGCGTCCGGCTTTGTTTTTAACCGTAAGTTCGGCTTTTATGGCCTTCGCCAGCATCTTTTGCTCTTTGTCCGTCAGCGCGTTTTCGTCTTTGGCGCGGTCGAGCTTTTCGATTTTGTTCAGGATGCGGCGCACGATGGGCGGCGCAATCGGCAGCTTATCGGGGTCGTCAAGTTCATGTTCTCTCCACCAGTGGTATATCTGCCATTCCCTCGGCGACAGGATCAGCACAGCATTGATGGCGTTGGCGGCAAGGGTAGTCCCAATGCCCCACTTCACTGCCTTGGACTCGGCCATTACGGCGATCTCCTCGCCGGACAGCACGGGGTCTTCGTCATCATCGTCGTCGTCGTCGTCGTAAAATCGCCGTCGGCCGTCATCAGCATTCCGCAAGTCTTCGGCGGGCGTTTCGCGCACGTCGTCGGCAGGCGGCTCTACCTCGGGAACCGTGCGGGCGGGCGCCGTGGCCACGTCGTGGAGCGGCGACGGCACGCGATCACGGAGAAAGCTAAAAATATTGCCATCATTGCTATTTTCCATTCTTGCCAAATTTGGCCCGTAGCTGGTCGGTAACGAGTGCCATGTACTCGCCGATGCCGGGAATCAGTACTGCGTTGTCGTTGCCAAATTTCTGCATCAGCTCCCCTAGGTATTCGATGTCCAGGTCAACGGGTTGAGCCTTGCCCGCAAGCTGTTTGCCTACCTGGACGATCACGGCGCCCATCGCGCCAAGTTTGGTACCGGTGGCGTGTTTCTCGAAAAGCTTCATTCCCGTAGCGGCACCTACCTGCATATCAAGAACATCCTCGTTCAGCCCTTCGCTGTGCAGTACCTTCGCATCCTGCAAGGTGCCGATCAGGCCAAGCAGTAGTTTCTTATTTCCTTCGACAAGACGGGCATTTTGGCTTACGGCTTCGAGATACTCATCGGGCAATACGTTGGCCGTCATGGCTATTGCCCGCTCGGCAAAAACGTTACCCGCTTCATCAACTATTTGCAATTTCATATATTAGAATTTGGATGTCCTGTTTTGAAAAGAAGGAGTAATCACTGATGATTTGGCGAAGCGCTTTATTTTCGTCCTCGTCAATTTCGTCGTTGGCCGATTTCAAGGGTTTAGTATCATCGAAGCTGTCTTTTAGGACGGTTAGCTGATGATTAAGCCGTATAATCATTTCGGCCTGTTCGCGCAGTTCTTGAGAAATTTCGGCTATTTCCTTGTCCTTCGCTTCCAGTACTTTTTCAAGTTCTTCAACACGCTCGTCGGCTAGTGTTGGCGATTGGTTCCGGTTGACCAGAATATTCTGAACATACCCGTTGAAGCTTTGGCCCGCAGCGGCTACTTCACGATCCAATTCAATAGCAAGCCAGGCTGGTATTTTCAGGCTTTTACCCACCACCTGCACGGCTTCGGTTTCGGGGGTGGTATTCTCATAGGGGTTCGCGGTAGTATCCATGCAGGTATTTCTAAGTATTTCATGACAAAACTAGCGAAACGCCCTTTTTTTGCGCCAAAAGTGGTAAATACTGCTAAAATTGACGAATTTTGGTAGGTATTACGCCCGATAATACCACCTATCACCAAAGCACATTTCACCATGCCCACTACCCAGGCCCAGCCACGGCGCACTACCGCCAAAACCCGCGAAATTATCGAAGCCAAGGATGTTATCAAGCTGTACGGCTGCTCGCTCACCACTGCCTACCGCACCATTCAGCGGGCCAAAACAAAAGCGGGGCGTATGAATGCCCCGCTTACGGTCGATCAGTTCAGCAATTTTAGTGGTATTTCCAGGAGTAGGATTAAGGAGGTGATGTAGGTATTACTCACAAATGCTATACACCGATTGGCAGCCCTCGGCCCCTCACACCTGTGACTTCTCGATCACTCACAGCCGCTGCGCTTTCACGCTTCTTTTGTAGGCGCTTGCGGCAAGCGGCCGTTGCGCATTTTTGCTTTCCTGTGAGCCGTCGACCGCAACCACACGCGCAAGCACGGGCGTTGTGGATGGTACGCGGGTCGGTCGCGCTCAGGGCGGCATCTACAGCCCTCGCTATTTCGGCAGCAACGGCGGCGTGTACGCCGTTACCCACAGCGCGGTATTTTCCGGCCTTATGGAAGCTCGGCAGGTCGAAATCAGCGGGCAAGCCCTGCAACTGGCACACATTGGCCCAGGTGCGGCGACCCGTGGCTTTTCCTTCGCTGGCCGTGACGCACGGCTCAGGGGTACCCGTGAACCGACGTCTGTGAATATCTAGCAAAATACCGCACTTACTACCCCACTGAAAATGCCGTAAGCGGCTTTGCCGCTCACCGAGCATCGTAGGCGACAAATCGAAGCGTTGCACGTGATACCCTGGCACTACCAGGTCAGGCACGGCGGGCACATTCTCCATAAGGAACCAATGGGCGTCCGATTCCTGCACGACACGGCAAAATTCGCCTAGCAACTCCTCACCCTCACCCGTAGGCGGTGTGCGGCGTAGGCGGCTGAAATCTTGGCACGGCGGCCCACCGACAACACCCTGAAATACGCCTGGTACGCTATGAAATTCGCGGATGTCGCCCCCCAAAATCTTCTCGGGACCGGACACGACGCAATAGCCCAACCGCTTAAAACCCGAATCGAGCAGGCCGATACCGGAAAACAGCGAAAGTACCGGCTTTTGTGTGTGAGCTTGGGTTATGGTTGCAATCTCGCTCACGGTTTGTCGATTTTCTTCAAAAGTACCCAGCTAAGGGAAGTGTTTAGGCCGAAATTGTCGATGTTCTTGTACATCGTGAGCAGTATTTTTTGCGTTTCGGCGGCGTCGTAGCCTGTATCTAGGTACGCAATCCAATCGTTTATTTTGCCAACGCTGATTTGACGGTGCGCGATTACCTCGACTTCACCCATGAAAATCGTTTTGAGATACAGGTCAAATTTGGCTCCTACGGAGTACTTGCGGGGATTGTACAGGCGTATGGTAGTAAAGTGATCGGTGAAAAGCTTTTCATTCCAGTTGGTGGAAAACTTCAACACTTCGTTTTTCATCGATTATCGGTTTTTGAGTTGATCAAGCATCGCTTTTTGCTGATGCGGGGTGAGTTTGTCAAATTTCTTGCCCCAGCGGGCCATTAAGCGTTTGAAATCTTGGCGATCGTGGAAAGTATCACCGAGGTAGCGGTAATCATGGAGCTCGTCGGGTTGCGGGTAATTCATCCATAGTTGTTCCGTAGCCATGCCGTGCCGGGTATTAGATTGGAATTCGATTTTTCGCCATTCAGGAAACAGAAGAAGTTCGGTAAAAAACTCGTCGTAGATCGGATTTGGATAGGTTGAGATAGCGACTTTGGCTTCATAGAAATGCGAAATGTTTTGCAAAAAATTCCAGTGGTCTTCATCCGTAAGTTCGTGCTTGTATACTTTTCTGTCCGATTTCCGGGAGCACATTGGATAAGGAGGATCAGCGTAAATGAAAACATTGGATTGATCGAGACTATCCACCACATCAGAATTCCCGATCACAGCAATTGAATCTACCTGGTAGCATCGCTTTTTTTGGGAATAAGGAGAGTTTATCAGTAAAGCCTGTATGTATTCTAGATTTTTATTATAGTAATGAAAGCCATACTCCTTTTCATGAATTTTTATCAAGTCGCTATCCAATTCAAAAACGTGCTCAGTTTTGCAAGGAAGTAACATACGCTCTACACCCAGCATTCCCCCAAACAGCGAAACCCGTACGTCGTGCCTCGGAATCTGATTGATAATGGTTTGGTAGGTACCGGCACCGGATTTCCCCCCGTAGTACCCTTGATTTTTGATGGATCCAGCATCGGCTTTTTCGTGCAGTACTTTATCGGCATTTTCGGTTTTCGACGACATAGGTTTTTTTATTTAGTATAGAAAATATGGATAATGGGAATGAGACCATTTTTAAGACATTATTTTTAAATTATTGAGCATTCCAGAAATTAAGGACTCATGAGATTGCGCCAGGGTTTGCCCATTTTCAAGTATAAGCCAATCAGCAAATACCACCTTTGGCCCAAAAATGCGAATGCGATTGATCCGCGCCTTGGTGTCGTGGTAAATCATTGTCCCGCATTGACGAAGCGCAGCTGATTCATCGATCATTTTCTCCACAGGCAAAACCGGCCAAGTCAGTTTGAACTGGCTACCCTCGATCGCGAATTGAATCATAATACCCTCTAAACCGAGTGACTTCCCCATAAGTCGAGTATGCACAATTCCCCCAGCAGATTCAATCAATTTCTCCGTTTTTAAAACCCAGCTTTCGGCGCTCGATTTACCCGTTTTAAAGTAAGGAAGTTCGTTTGCAAATGGTAGTCCCTTCATGATTTTTTGATTAATAGTAATTGAGTTTAAATACTTCAACATCAATGTAAAAGGTCATTCATAATCAGTCTGGAAGTTATTGATTGACAATATGCCTGCCACGTGGCAAGCGAAGAAAAAAGCAGGTATGAAGTCGTTCCAATCTTTCCCCCAGACAACCTTATCGCTGTGGAGCGATAGGAACAAGTCGGGTTCCTGCAAGCGGTCGACGTATATTTCGATGCGTCGCTTTCGATTGTGCAACGAGCAATCTGCGCTAACTTCCCAATCACCAAACGTCCAGGGCGGCTTTGGGTGTTGATCTTTAAGCACATTCAGGATGCCGCCACGGCGGGCGCGTTTTCGGGATAGAGTACTTGAAAAAGGCGGTTGTAGTGCGCCTTGTAGCGCGTCCACAGCGGCGGTGATAGGGACGGCAAAAGGTCTTTTTGCGGGGTCATCAGCGGGATAATTTCGCCGTAGGCCGCAAACATATCGCCCGCTTTGGCCGTGGCGGCGGCCCGATCGGCGGCGGGTACCGCGTGGCGGAGGTCGGCAATGTACTGAATCGCGGTTTTGTCACGGATCGGGTCAGCCCAATGGTCTACTTGCTGCGTCAACGAGTAGGGCTCTTCAATGATTTTACGCTCAAATAGTTGATGGCCGAACAAATCCAATTTTTCCCGCCAAACTTCCTGCTTACGGAAGACGGTTTTGTAGGTCGTGGTTTGAAATTTGGCGGTGGTTTCGAGCGCAATTTGGAGCGGGGAAATATCTTCGGTGTGCAGCGGGCGCGAACAGCCCCAAATACGGCCCCGTAGGCGGCGCGTGTCGAAGGTTACGGCTACTTCATACTCGTAAGGCTGTTTGACGGTTTCGTAGCTTTCAGCCACGAGGCCATTGGGTAGGCGGTCTATTTTCAAGATTCGCTGTTCCTCAACGCCCGATGCCATCCATTTGCCTTCTTTTTTCACAAGCCTCTCGCCCTCGGGGAGTTGAGCGATTGGCTTGGCTTCCTTAGTCATGTATTTACTCACGTAGGCCGTGAGCTTCTTGATATTCTGGATCGCGTGAATCTTAGTGGTAGGCGGGTTGTTCCAATTGGCAACGACGCCATTGTTGTAGGCTTTTTCCTGCCGCTGGCGCTCTTCCTTGGCGGCTTTGGCCCTATTGAACTTGCCGGGCAGCCCGGCTTTACGGTGGTAAATCGCCTTGTCCGTTATCGCTTTTTCGAGCATACTTTGGCGAACAAAAAATCCATCCTGGTATATGTATTTCTGGCGGGCGCGAAACCGCTTCACGTAGTCGAGCCGGTCCAGGTAACGGTTCCATACCTCGTTCAGGCGCTGGGCGGGAATCCCGCGATCTAATATCACGTGAAAGTGAATATTACCGTTTTTCTGTGTTTCAGCGGTCCAAATGTAGTTTTTCACATTCCAACCACTCAGGCCCTTTTTCTTATCGCCCTGCAAGTACTCCATGAATCGGAAGAAGCATTCTTTCTTAATGGTGTTGTCGCAATGCAGTTGCTTGCTGGGTAGCGTGAGGGTTAGGAAAGTGGGGTACACTTCCACGGAAGGGAAGCTTTTCGGAAAATCGAGCGTGGTTGAGAGTTGAACGGCCGTCAGGTAGTTTTCAATCAAGCCCTTAACGCGTCGGCGGCTTGCATCGGACATATAGCCGTTGTACTGATTTCCCTTCGCTAGGTTTTTCAGACTCTTAATATTTTCCTGGGTGCTTTGGGTGTTTTCCCAACGCTTATGCACGATCACGGAGTGTGGTTTGAGCTTCGCGAATTCCGTGAACTGATAAAGTACCTTGGTTTCTGAACTAGGATTGGTAGGCATGAGGCGTGTAGTGGGTATCTGTGGATAATTGAGGGGACGGAGGTACTTAACAGCTGACATCGGCATTGTTGGGCAGCATCGGCATTGGCGGCCGGCGTCATCGGCATCTAGGCGCAAATCTGCTTTTGGGCAATTTGACGGGGGGTTCTGGGAGGACTCGACGCTTTGATAAACCCATTAGGGCGGCGGAGCCGCCCGTACATGGTCATCATGGTTGCGGCTCGTCAATCCGCGCAAAATCACGATTGTAAAAGTTGTTGAAACGAAGAATCCAAGAATTGACCTGAATAAGGTCCATTCTTGCTTCACTAATGAATTGAGGCGGCGACGAAACGATACGATTTTGTCGTAGGCGGGTTTTTACTGGAATCTTAGCCACGGCTGGGGATGGTTTTTAAGGTGAGAGGCAAAGGCATTGTCCAGATGACTACCGCGCACAAAAGTTTCATTTTCGGGTTCGTCGACTGGCTTAAAATCCAGCTCTTTTTCCAGCTTTTCGATAAGCATCCTTTGCGCCTCGATCAACTCGGCGGCCTGGGTGAGAGCGGCGCGTTTTTCAGCGCTTTTAAGCCAAGCGAAAAGGTCATTTAACCCATTATGGATATTTTCCGATTTCTGCAAAATCAGCCTATACAAGTGTTCTTTGCTCATCTTTAATCCTTTCGGCGATTTGAAGGTGGATGTGATCGGTTTTGGCCTTGATTCGTAGGCGCATAGTGTCGCTATGGGCATCTAAATCCTCGATGAAGCGATTTATCAATGGTGCCAGTTCGGCGGTTGGCAAAGCCTTCCGCATGGATTCGTACAGTACGGTTTTTGTGGACATAATGTCCTTGGAGATTCGGATTCGCCTTTGCTCGTAATGTCGAATATCGTCCTGTAATTGGTAGATTGTCCTATTGTCCTCGATTGTAGTCATGGTGCTTAATTAGTCTAATAGCATGGTACCCATTATTTTATAGTAGCGCATATGCAGGTACGCCAGCCGCAGCCGACCGCCTGTGAGCAGGCGGAGGACATAGCACCGCCTACGGTGGCGCCTGATCTTTCGTTCAACCGCCACCGCTTTTGCGGGCTTTTTCATCATTGTTTTGTGAGGTGTTTCACGGCTTTGAAGGGTACCGGCTTCTCATGACCACCAAGTGCGCCCCATTCATTACGAAAAAGGTATTCGTCACCGTATAGCTTGGTGCCATACTCGATTTCAACAATTTTGTCCGGTTCTGTGACCTCGATGCCCTTACGAACCTCAGACAATACCGGGGCCATAGATTGGATTTGATTGGGACCGAACGACATTGCCCACTCAATATTCGATACGCCACGCTTGACACAATCGATAATTGTGGCACGTACTTGAGCTGGTTTTATCCAACCATCATACCCACGGCCTTCGATACCTGCATCGTCCTGGTCGAGTTCAATGATAGAGCCCATATGCGGGAAAGTTCCACGATGGAGGTCTGCGGCTAATCGCTTTTCCCAGGTACCACCATCGGTAGAGTAAATCATATCACAGCCGCCGAAAATGGCCACTAAATCACGATGTCCGTACCATGCGCTTTGTTTGCCAGGTACATCGGCATAATACCCGCAAACTTTTATATTGTGATTTTGGTAGATGAGGTTGAAGCTGGCTTGAACCGAAGAAAGACGCCAAGTAATGTAGTCAAGTACGTCAGGGTTTATCCGGAGGTAGTACCCAGCTGATTCGGGGAAACTTGCCGCGTGGTATACCGGCATTTCGCGCCCATATTGGGTCCTAAAAAGCTCCTTGTCAGCAGGAGAAAACATACACATACCAGAAACTTCGTTTGTCCCGTCATTGTGATTTTTGTAGAGCGGCAAATAAAACTCTTCGGTTTCACCCCAGCCAAGCGAAGCGAATACTGCATCGGGGCAAAACTTTGCCAAAAACTCGGCGAAATGCTCGTTCGCTTTGTAAAATGCGGCCTGCGCTACCAAAGCACCAGGGGCAAAAGTGTGGTATTGATTGCCAAAATCGAAGGCGCGTCCAGCATGATCAACTGCTTTTTCGCTTTGCCGTATCATGTTATCGGTACGGTAGGGCATCATACAGAAAGCGAAGCCGATTTCATTTCGCTCACAATACTTCAAGAGTCGACGCATTTCGATTTCTGTGTAGACCCCATCGGAAGGGTTCCAGTCCTGCCACATGATATTAGGCCGCAGGTAGTCGATTCCATCTATATCTTTGAAGAACTGAACACGCTCACGCCATTCACCGGGTAAAGAATCAACATCACCGGGACGGTACCCATAGCCGGTACAATTCATCCCAAATTTTGGGTGGACAATATGCGTTTTGCCCTTATCAAAATTCTGCGGCTTCTGGCTCTCCTGTGGTTTCGAAGCTGGAGCATCGATAGCCGTATCGGCCGCCGGACGAGTGTAGTTGATGAAAGCCCCAAACTCTGGCTTTCCAATGCTCTTGACGTATATAGTCAATTGCTTTTCGAAAGGAAGAAGTGCTTTGATCACCATGGGTTTATCGCCGCTGGAATGAGGCACGCTATCAAATGTGCGGATAGTGCGGTCTGTTTTTACATCGGAAACAATCACTTCGTAAGGAGCCAACTTAGGTTTGTTGGAATAGAGCATCATCAGTAGTTCTCCGTCGACGTAATCAACCGATTCAATTCGAAACACGTCTTCGTTAGGAATTGGAATCGGGCGCGGCGATTTAATAGCCGGGTCAAGTAATTCTTGGAGATTGTTCATTCGTAGAGCCTCATTGATGATTGCTACGATTTCGGACCGGGTAAGGGCTTGGTTCTCAGGCATTGGATTGGGATTTGGGAGTAAAAAAAGTGAAAGTTAAAATCGGGTGTGTGTATAGTACAGAAAGGGCATTAAGAAGGGAATTCGGATCGATGCATTACATAGCTGTTGCCAGCGCCGATAATGCGTGGGTCTTGATAGTCATGGTCTAATTCGACATCCGCCAAAGGACGCTCAGCGTCGCGAATGGTATGGGGCAGGAAGGGAATGGCTTGAAAGTTTTCGATAAAGCGCGTCACAAAGGCTTCTTCACCGTAGGCTTTCAGGAAGGCGGCAATCAAAACATCGCATTCCATTACGGAGAACTCACGGCCGTTGATGTTGCTCATTTTGGCCCTAAATACTTCATCTGAGATGCCCATTATAGGGAGGCACTCGGCCTTGACCTCCATAGTTTTTACCCGGCTCGCACATTCCTGCAGATTTCGGCCGAATAATAATTTTTCTTCATGATTAAGCATTTTCACTAGCATAGTGTCATTATTTTATTACGTTTGTACACACTTGAACACGACAAATGTAAATATATCTTTTTACAAACGCCAAAATATATTTTTAACTATAAGCTATGAAACAACCGATAGGGCTGACAATCAAAGAGATAGTTCAGAAAAAAAATTTATCACCAGCCGATTTAGCTGATAAATTGGGAACTTCACGCCAGACTGTGTACAACACGTATAATCGTGGTACACTACACGAGGGGGAGATTGCTAAATGGGCTGATGCCCTTGAAGTTTCAAAGGATGAGTTATTACATCCTGAGAGATATGTAAAGGATTCTCCAAAAAACATAGACTTCGGCGCAGAAACGCTTCAAACAATAAAGCGTCTTCTGGATGAAGAATTGAGGGAGAAGAACGAGCAAATACGCTCGCTTCAAGAATCACTACGGGAATCGCAAAAACTAGCTTCCCAATTGCTGGGAAAGTTGCATGAGTACTCGTATAGTCCGGTAATTCCAAGTTTTCCGGCGGCTCCCCGAGTGGGAGCGGCGGCTTAAAGTGGTATTATTTCGGGTACTCATCGCCCTCACGTAGGGTAAAGGGCTCACAATCAACGTTGTGCAACTGGACCTCAGGTTCCTTCGGGTGCACAACATATACTTTTAATTCGCTGACTGTTAAATAGTTGGCGGATTTTTGTTTAGAGGTGATCGGGGTTTCAATACCCATACCACTTTCCCCACCATTGCGCCAGATTTTTTCTGATCTCGGCCTCGCGCGCGTTGCCGCCGGGCTGATAAAGCGTGGTGCCCTTTAACTCGTCGGGCAGAAAATTTTGGGCGGCGAAGTTTCCCTCGTAGCTATGGGCGTACTTGTAGTCTTTACCGTAGCCGATTTGCTTCATGAGTTTAGTGGGCGCATTGCGAAGCGAAAGCGGTACGGGTAGGTGAGCGGTTTTCTCGGCCAGGGCGATGGCTTCATTGATGGCCAGGTAGCTGGCGTTACTCTTGGGCGAAGTGGCCAGGTACACCGCTACCTGCGACAGGATGATGCGGCATTCAGGGTAACCGATGGCTTTGACGGCCTGAATGCAGGCATTGGCCATAATCATGGCGGTCGGGTTGGCGTTGCCGATGTCTTCGGAGGCCATGATGAGCATCCGCCGGGCGATGAACACCGGGTCTTCACCTGCCACGATCATACGCGCCATCCAGTACAGGGCGGCGTTGGGATCACTGCCGCGAAGCGATTTGATAAAAGCCGAGATGATGTCGTAGTGCTGCTCGCCTGATTTGTCGTAGCGCGCCAGCGTCTGTTGGGCAACCTCCGTCACGAGTTCGTCCGTAATCTCGATCACTTCATTTTCGCCTTCGCTAAGTACCACCAGTTCCAGCAGATTCAGCAGCTTCCGACCGTCACCGCCCGACAGACGAAACAGGGCAGCGTTGGAAGTGAAGCTGATGTTCTTGGTCTTTAGCCAGACGTCTGTAGTTACCGCCCGCTCTACCAGTTCTTGTAATTCGGCTTCGCCCAGCGCTTCCAGAATATAGATCTGACAGCGCGAAAGCAGGGCCGAATTGACTTCGAAAGAGGGATTCTCGGTCGTAGCGCCGATCAGCGTGACCTGTCCTTTTTCGACGGCTCCCAGCAACGCATCTTGCTGGCTCTTGTTGTAGCGGTGGATCTCGTCGATAAAAAGCACTGGTGAAAACAAACCCATCGGGCGAGAGAGAATCTCACGCAGATCCTTGACGCCTGAACTGATGGCGCTCAAGCTGTGAAAAGGACGCTTGGTAGCCGAAGCAATCAGGAAGGCGAGCGTAGTCTTGCCGACACCAGGAGGTCCCCACAAAATGAGCGAGGGTACCGCGTTGCCCTCGATGGCGCGGCGCAAAGGAGCGTTACTACCTACCAGTTTTTGCTGACCAACGTACTCGTCCAGGCTCTTCGGGCGCATGCGTTCGGCCAGCGGCGCGGTATTGGGGTTCATAGGTTTTTGGGCGAAGGTAGTTATTGAGGGGTAGAGACGCAAAGGCACAGAGCGCAAAGGCAAATGGTAAAGTAGAGACGCGATTTATGGCGTCTAGCGGGCGAAAGCTACCAGGGGGAGGCGTTAAAATCACCCCAAACAATTCAGTGCTTCAGCAAGAAAACATCAATTGCCGTGACGACGGCCTGGCGGGGGCTTCAGCCTCCAGATGGCGAGGAACAGTAAAGAAACAAAAAAGGCGCGGCCCAAAAGTAGAGACCACGCCTTTTCCTGAAAAGTAAATGTCTTTATAGCGTTACGTGCTCTACGGTCATGTTCTTTTTGAGATTACTCAAAGCGCCAAACACCAGGTTGTACACCGATTGAATATTGATTTTCATTAAATCAGCGATTTCCTGGTTGTTCATGTTCATATAAAATTTCAGGAATATGGCTTCACGCTGACGGCGGGGCAGGTAGTCCATGGCCTTGTTGAGGTGTAAGTTGGTGGCGGTCATCTCCTCTTCCGAAATCAAATCCCGCTCGTGAGAGGGCGTGTTGATCTTCCAGTATTCTACCGGAATGTCTTCGTTGCTCGTATGCTTTTGCAGAATGTTGAGATGGCGCACCAACTTCCGCTTGATCGAGGCCATCAGGTAGAAGCGTACCGAAGTCGTGTCGCCGAGTGTTCGGCGGTTTTTCCACAACTCTACGAAAAGGTCGTGAATGCAATCTTTGATAAGGGGCTTATCGAACGTAAATTGTGAGCAGTACTGATAGAGGATGTGAACGTAGGATTGATAAAGACTCGCGTAGGCATTTTCGTCGCCCATTCTGAACTGATTCCAATAACGCAGTTCTTCTTCTTGCTTGTATCGTACGTAGGCCATAGGAAAAGGGTTAGGAATAGTTGATTTGTGAGAGTTTTGTTCTAATAAGGGTCATTATTACACTTGTAAATATATTTATAAAAAAACATTAAAAAAAAATATCAAGCCATAAATATTTTTGCACGATCAATGAATATTTTACATGGCTACTCAAATTGTCCAATATTCCGACGACCATTCTTGCCCTCTACCCGTACGTAGGGACGAATTCAAATTTGTCACCATCGAAAAGTCCAAGATCACTTAGTTTTAGCGACGGGATTACGAGTAAGGCCATGAACGACAGACTCATGAATGGTGAGCCGAGGACACTGCCGAGGGTATGCTTCACAAAGTAGTCGAGTTGTGTGTATTCGGTCGCCACCTCGTAGCCATCACGATCGGTCATGAGTCCGGCGATGGGGAGGCCCAGGCGGTGTATTTCCCCCCCGCCAACCACCGAAATGCCGCCCTTGCTTTCGATGATGGCGTTGACGGCCACTGCAAGACTTTCGTCGTCGCAGCTCACGGCGATGATATTGTGTGAATCGTGCCCGACCGATGAGGCAATGCTCCCTTGCTTCAAGCCAAAGTTTTTCACAAAGGCAACGCCCGGGGCCGCATCCGGCGTGTAGCGGTTCACCACCACAATTTTAAGAAGATCACGGCTGACATCGCTTTCGATCGACCCGCCCACGACGGGTACTTCCATCGTCAGGGAGTTGGTGACGAGTTGCCCGTCCAGTACTTCAATCACCCGCAAGCTAACTTGCTGGCCGGGGGCTTCGACCTTAAAGTTGGCTGCTGTTTTGGGAAGACAATTGAATCGATTGGGATGTTCGCTCCGCAGGTCAGGAATCATGGTCTGGCCCGCGCGCGCTACGGTTTCGCCGTCGATGCAGGTTTCGAGGATGTTGAAATCGCTCAGGTTATCGACCACAATGTAGTCGGCCGGGTCGCCTTCGCGGAGCAGCCCTACCCCCAGCCGGTAGTGAAGCACGGGGTTGAGGCAGGCCGCTCGCAGCACATCGAACAGCGCGTACCCCAGCGCCAGGGCGCGCTTTACCAAAGCGTCGATATGGCCAGTCACCAGGCTGTCGGGGTGCTTGTCGTCGGAGCAAAACATGATTTTGTCGGGAAACTCGGCGATCAGCGGAATCAAAGCGTCGAAGTTTTTGGCCGCGCTACCCTCCCGAATCAAAATGTGCACCCCATAGTCCAGTTTTTCGCGGGCCTCGGCGTAGGTGAAGCATTCGTGATCGGTACTGATACCCGCTTCGGCGTACCGCCGGGCTTCCTCACCGCGCAGACCGGGCGCGTGGCCGTCGATGGGTTTGTTGAAAGCCTTGGCCAGCGCCAGCTTGTGCCATGATCTCCGGGTCCTCGTTCAGCACGCCGGGATAGTTCATCATTTCGGCCAGGTACCCGATCTCTTTCATACCCAGCAGTTGACGGATGGCCTTGGCGTCGATGGTGGCCCCGGCGGTCTCGAAAGTCGTGGCAGGAACGCAGGAAGGAGCTCCGAAGCAAAACTTGAACGGTACCCGTCGGCTGTCGCGAATCATGTACTCAACGCCCTCCACGCCCAGTACGTTACCGATCTCGTGCGGGTCCGAAACCGTGGCGACCGTACCATGCACCACCGCCAGCCGTGCAAACTGGCTTGGGGTAAGCATCGAGCTTTCGATGTGCACATGCGCATCTACAAATCCCGGCATGAGGTAGGGGAGGGCAGGGTTCTCAGGGCCCAGGTCTGCAACGCGCGCGATGCGGCCATTTTGGATTTCGAGGCGAGCTTCGCGGATGGTACGGTCGAAAAGGTTTAGCAGATTGGCTTGCATGAATGGGTCATTTGAGAAGGGATATTTCCAAATAAAGGCAGAATTGGTCAATTTTGCCTACCGACTTTTTAAAAATAAACGAAAACACATCGTTAGGCGGATCGTAATTGTGCCTTTGGACTAGGTCGGGCGTAACGAATGCCGATCGCATTATTTGCATATGTTCACACTCCACAACAAAGTCGCCCTGGTAACGGGGGGCGCCAGCGGCATCGGCCTCGCGATTGCCACAGTATTTGCCCGTCAGGGCGCTCTTGTCCACATTCTGGAAATCAATGCCGCCCAAGCCGAGACGGCTGTGGCCCAAATAACTGAAGCTGGCGGTAAGGCGCGTGCCCATGTGCTCGACCTCTCCCAACAAACCCGAGTGACCGAAACCATCGACGGAATAGCAGCGGAGCACAAAATCGACATTCTGGTCAACAATGCGGGGGTGGCGCACATTGGCAAAGCTCATACAACGGCCGAGGCCGACTTCGACCGCATCATGAACGTCAACGTGAAGGGCGTGTACAACTGCCTGTTCGCCACCATCCCGCACATGCAGCGGCAGGGCGGTGGCGTGATTCTGAACGTTGTCTCCGTAGCCGCGACGGTCGGCCTGTCCGACCGCTTCGCCTACTCGGCCAGCAAAGGGGCCGTGCTCACCATGACGCTTTCGGTGGCCAAGGACTACCTCGCCGACAACATCCGCTGCAACAGCATCTCGCCCGCGCGGGTCCATACGCCTTTTGTCGACGGTTTCATTGCCAAAACCTACCCCGGCCAGGAGCAGGAGATGTTTGAGAAGTTGTCCAAAACCCAGCCCATCGGCCGCATGGCCAAACCCGAGGAAATTGGCGCGATGGCGTTGTACCTTTGCTCCGACGAAGCCGCTTTCCTGACCGGCTGCGACTACCTGATCGACGGCGGATTTCAGAAATTGAATAGTTGAGAGGGGAGTTTTGTTGAGCTTTCGTTGATTCGTTTAAACATATTCATACATAAAAACATGGAACAAATAGTCTTCCAAGTCGAGCAGGATGCAACGGATGGCGGATATGTCGCCGAAGCATTCATTGCCGAAAACGAACACATTATCACGCAAGGGGATACCATCGATGAGTTAAAGGAGATGATTAGAGACGCTTTGAATTGCCATTTTGATGATCTGACACAATTGCCGAAAGAGTTGATTATGAGCTTTATAAGGCGTGAAACCCTCGCTCTTTGACCGTCTGCCACGATACCCGAAAATATTACAGGAAAAGAATTAATTAAAAGGTTGAAAATTTTGGGGTAATAACCGATCAGGCAGAGAGGAAGCCATATCAGAGTGCAAACCATGAGAAATGGAAAACACTCAGAGACTATTCCAAACCATACAGACAGTATTTTCAACCCTAAAACCAAACTATGAAACTATTCCGCTTCGGCGCTTACAAGCAAGAAAAGTCCGGTGTACTCACGGCGCAAAATAAAAAGATAGATGTATCGGCATTCGGGGAAGATTATAACGAAAGATTCTTTGCCTCCAATGGCCTTTCCCGCCTGACCGACTGGCTCGTTGAACACGAAGCTACTTGCCCGGAAGTACCCAAAGAAGCGAGGGTGGGCTCCTGCATCGCGCGCCCTTCCAAAATTGTGTGCATTGGGCTCAACTACGCCAAGCACGCTGCCGAATCGGGCGCCCAACCACCCACTGAACCCGTGATTTTTTTCAAGTCGACTTCCGCCCTTTGCGGCCCGATGGATCAGGTCATCATTCCCCGCGATTCCCTCAAAACCGACTGGGAGGTGGAGTTGGCTGTGATCATTGGCAGAAAGGCCAGCTACATCGAGGAGTCTGACGCCATGGAATACGTAGCGGGCTACGCCCTGCACAACGACTACTCAGAGCGTGCTTTTCAGCTCGAGCGCGGCGGGCAGTGGGTCAAAGGCAAAAGCAACGATACCTTTGCGCCCATCGGGCCGTACCTGGTGACCAAGGATGAAGTAGCCGATCCGCACGATTTGCCGCTGTGGCTGTCGCTCAACGGTACCCGAGTGCAGGACTCCAATACGGCCGATATGATTTTCTATATTCCCAAAATTGTCAGCTACCTTAGCCAATTCATGACCCTGCTGCCGGGTGATGTCATCTCCACCGGCACGCCGGAGGGCGTAGGGCTGGGCATGAAGCCTCCCAAGTACCTTAAGCCCGGCGATGTTGTCGAGCTGGGAATCGAGGGGTTGGGCACCCAGCGCCAGGAAGCAATTGCGTGGCAGGCATAAGCAAACGGACGTGGTGCTGGCACACAAGTTGCGAGGTAGGAAGCCATGCGCTTTAACGACATGCAGAATTTTAATGTGAGAAACGGGCTTATTCAATTCTTCTTGTTGGTCGGGATGATGGGCTTGTTTGGCTACCGGCCCCAGCCCGCCCGTGTGGTGGAGGTGCGGGTACTGAGCTTCAATATCCGGCACGGCGAAGACCGCTGGGGCGGTTCCAATCTGCGCGAGGTGGTCAAGGTGATCAGGGATGAAAAACCACAACTGGTCGCTTTACAGGCTGTCGATAGCCTCATGGACAACGGCGTGCTCAATTTTCAGCTGCGCCGACTCGCTACCCAAACGGGCATGTACTACGTATATGCCGCTTCCGACCGCACTGCCGACGGAAGCCACGGCGTGGGGCTGCTTTCGGTGTGGCCCTTCGAGAATACCCAGCAGGTCGCCATGCCGCATTCTTACGGGGCCGACCCGCGCGTAATGCTATGCGGATTGGTTAGCCCGGCCAAGGGCCTGAACTTTCGCGTGTGTACCGTCAGGATGGAGTACGCCTCGGTGTTCGATCGGGCGCTGCAGTCGGCCTACGTCAATCAGATGCTGGCGCCGAGTATTCAGCCTGTCATGCTGGCGATGGACATGGGCGCCCGGCCCAACGAGCAGCCCTACTTCTCGTACCGCAACGATTGGATCGACGCCGCCAAAGGTTCCTACCTACCTACCTGGACGGAGGGTATTTCGGGCGATCGGCTCGACTACCTTATGGTATTGCGCAACACGCGGGTGCGGGTCAAGTCCTACAACGTGATCCGCGACTACCCCGATGCTTCCGACCATTTTCCGATTTCGGCTACCTTTGAATTTTGGTAAAATCCGGCTGAAAAGCAGAACTATCGCTATCTTGGCCTGAAATATAGGAATTACAAAATCAACCGATACCATGAAAAAGATACTATTACTCATGTTGCTGCTCGGGTCGATGGGCTCCGTAGCTACGGCGCAGTCGTCCCAGGAAAAAGCGGTACTCGATCGCGTGGAGATGTGGCGCAAAGCGGTTGTTGACCAGGATGTAAAGACGCTGGATCAGGTTCTGTCCGACGAAATGTCATACGGGCATTCCAGTGGACTCCTTGACACGAAATCTTCATTCGTCAGTACCATTGAAGACAAGAAAGAGGTGTACAACGAGCTCAATCTTGACGATATGACAGTGAGCATCGTGGGCAAGAATGCTGTTGTTCGCCATAAGATGACGGGTAAAGTAACCCAAAAGGACGGCAGCGTCGGCCACCCCAACCTGGGAGTGCTACAAGTGTGGACCAAAACCAAAAGTGGCTGGCAACTCCTGGCCCGGCAAGCGTTCAAGCTCTGAATTACGTTATATTTCGCTCTGAGGATTCAGACGAAATTGTGTTATAAATTGACAAAAGTATGATGGCCTATCTCAAGAATTGTCCATTCGGGGCCGCCCGCGCGGCTCATTGTCAATTATCCATTAAATAAATGTCCTCTATCATCATTGCCCTCGACGGCTATTCAAGTTGCGGTAAGAGCACCACGGCGAAGCATGTAGCCAGGCAAATAGGCTACGCCTACATCGACACAGGTGCCATGTATCGGGCCGTAACCTTGTACTTCCTCAAAAACCATATCGCCATCACCAATCCGCACGAAGTCGGTAAGGCGCTCGACAACATTCAGATAGAGTTTCGCCGCCATTCTGAAACCAAACGCAACGATATCTTTTTGAACGGCATGAATGTCGAGGACGAGATCAGGAAGATGTACGTCTCGGACCACGTGAGCGAAGTAAGTGCAGTGGCCGCGGTACGCCACGCCATGGTGGCACAGCAGCAAAAAATGGGCAAAGGAAAGGGGATCGTGATGGATGGCCGCGACATCGGTACCGTGGTGTTTCCGCAGGCCGAATTAAAAATTTTCATGACCGCCGATCCGCTGATGCGCGCCCAGCGCCGCCAGGCCGAGCTACTGGCCAGGGGCGAACTGGTGGATCTGCCCGAAATCGTGGCGAATCTAGAGAAGCGCGACTACATCGACACCCACCGCGAGGAGAGCCCCCTTCGGCAAGCCGACGACGCGCTTCTGATCGACAACACCTTTATGACCGTCGACGAGCAGGTGGAAATGGTCGTGCAACTGGCCGACGAGAAAATCAGTCAGGCGGTGCGGCAGCGCGACGACTCCTACAAAAAATGAAAACCACGGACTACGATTACCTCATCGTCGGGCAAGGATTGGCTGGCACGGTCTTGGCGTGGCACTGGCTCGATGCGGGCAAGCGCATCCTGATCGTCAACGACGCTACCCTACCCTCGGCCTCGCTGGTAGCGGCTGGAATCTACAATCCCCTCACGGGCCGCAAACTCGTCAAGACATGGCTGGCCGACACGCTTTTTCCCTACGCGCTGGATTTTTACCACCGACTCGAAAAAGTACTGAACGTGCAGCTGGTCTATCCCGCCAATATATTCCGCCCCTATCGCTCGCCCGAAGAAAAAAAGAACTACCAACGCTACATTCTGGAAGACGATGTGGCAAAGTATATTGCTCAGTCGTCTGATAATCAGAATTTTACTAAGGGGTTGAATGCGCCCTACGGTGGGCTTGAAGTGACCGGATCGGGTTGGGTCGATCTTCGCGCGCTGATCGAATCGAGCAGGGCGTATTTCATTGAAAATGGTCAATACCGGGAAAGTCGGTTCAATCCTAACGACCTAACGATTAGTGAAACCAGCGTAGCCTGGAAAGAGTACGTCATCGGTAAAGTACTGTTCTGCCAAGGCGCCGATGCCCGCGAGAATTCGTTATTTGGCTGGCTTCCGTTCAATCCCGTGAAGGGACAAATTCTCGAGGCGACCTTTTCGGACCTCGAAACCGATCAGATCGTCAACCAGGGGATATTCATCATGCCGGGTCGTGAACCCGATCACTACCGCATCGGAGCTACCTACTCGTGGCATGATCTTGATTGGAACATCAGCGAAGACGGCAGGCACTACCTCGAGCAAAAACTCCAGCCGCTGCTCCGCGAGGGGCAGTACACGATCCACGCTCAGCAAGCCGGACTCCGGCCCGCCAGCAAAGACCGCCGTCCCCTGATCGGAATTCACCCGGAGTTACCTCTAATCGGTATCTTCAATGGCTTGGGTACCAAAGGGGTTACGTTGGGTCCCTATTTTGCCAACGCGTTTGTGGCGAGCCTCGAGAACGGGAAAGAATTGATTCCAGAAGTGAATATCAGCCGCTATTTTTCGTTATATTAACATTATTGACTGCACCTTGACCTCCGATGAAGCTAATTCTCCGATCAAAAAATATTGCTGCCACCTTTGCCTGCCTGCTGTTATGGGGGTGTTTTCCCGCGCAGGCGCAACGATACCCGTCCCAGGAAAAATTTGGTAAGAACCGAATTCAGTACCGCACCTTCGACTGGAAAATATTCAAAACCTCCAATTTTGAAGTGTACCATTATCAGGGTGGTACCAATATGGCGCGGCTTACGGCCCAGTTTGCCGAGCAGGAATTCGATCGGATCACTGAGATACTTGGTTACACGCCATATGATAGAATCAAAATATTTCTCTACAATTCTCCCTCCGAATTGGCCCAAAGCAACATGGGTCTGGCCACCTTCGGTGACCTGAACGACAACGAGATAGACCTGGCGCAGTCGCGCGTCGAGATTGCTTTCACGGGCGATCAGATCAGCTTTCGCAAGAAACTGGTTACAGAGGTTTCGCGCCTTTTCGTGTACGACATGCTCTACGGCGGAAACTTGAAGGACGCCCTACAGAGTTCACTGCTGCTTTCGCTGCCCGACTGGTACATGTCGGGCATCGCCGCTTACATAGCCGAGGGCTGGACCCCCGAATTGAGCGACTACATGCGGGATGTCTCGTTGCGGCGACCGGTCAAAAAGCCCGCGTTACTGACCGGGCAAGATGCCACCCTGATCGGGCAGTCGATCTGGAACTTCATCGCTGAGCGCTACGGCCGGGATAACATCTCTAACATCCTTAACCTCACGCGTATCATCCGCACCGAACAAACGAGCATCACCAGTACTTTGGGTGTCTCTTCTTACGGGCGTTTCCTGCAGGAATGGCGCAACTTCTACACCCAGTCTTCCGAAGCCGCCAAGCAAGGGTACATCGAGCCCGAAACGGCCTGGAGTTACGAATTGCAGGGATTCGACAATGTTAATAAAAACGCTCAGATCCGGTTGTCGGCCGATAAAAAATGGATTGCCGTGAGCGAGTACCGCAAAGACCGCTACAAAGTGAGCGTATTCAATCTCGAAACGGGCCGGAACCTGGTCGTGCGGCAGGGAAGCGTCCGCGTCGGCGAGGTACAGCAGCGCGGAGTACTGCCCCTGATCGCCTGGACCAAGTACAACACCCTGGCCGTAGTGGTGAAGGAAAACAACCGCCAGAACTTATACGTCTATGATAAGCTAAGCACCAAGCGCCCGTCTATCGCCGTCAAAAGGATCATTCGCGGGTTGGACCAAATCCTGAGCATGGATGTGTCTGACGATGGCACCATGCTGGCTGTGAGTGCCGACAAAGCGGGCAAGAACGACTTGTTTCTCATCAGCGTTGCGCGTGCCTCCGTGCTCCCACTTACTAATGACCTTTACGACGACCTGGCGCCGCGCTTCGTTGCCGGCTCGGCGCGCCGGGTGGTGTTCAGCTCAAACCGCAGCACCGATTCGCTGCGCAGTGATAAGGTGGATTATAAAAACCTGGGTACCGAAGTCAGACTCTACGAACACGACGGTGACCCCCGGGCCGAATCCCTGATGCCATTGCTCGATGCGCCCGGCAAGACGCTCACCCCGGTACGGGCCGACGACGACGCGGTGTACTTCCTCTCCGATCAAAAGGGAATACGAAACCTGTTCAAGTATGACCGCCAGGCCCAATCGACCACTCAGCTCACCAATTACATATTCACGGTCAGGAACGCCGACATCGCTACCGAGGGTAGCGGGGGAGTGGTGTACTCCAGACTCGAAAACGGGGGCTTTCGCCTGGAGTACGTCAATCGGCTCGATCGCAACGCCTCGTTCGACTCGCCGGCTTTGGGACAAGGAGCTGAGCAAAAGGTAGCGGCCAAGGGCAACACGCCCGCGGGTGCCGTTCTGTCCGCCGATACCGCCGACGCCGAAAAAGCGATCGCGGTGGTCGATCTGCGGCCGGGTGAGGTGGATACGGATAACTACGAATTTGACGAAGACGTACTCAAGACGTACGAGTTCAGGCAAAGGCGCGGGACTTTGACCAGCAAGGTACCCGTGGCCATACCCCGTTCGCGCCGCCGCGAAAACATTTCTGTAAAAGGACCTTACGACTATAAAGGGCTCTTCATCGCAAACGACGCCTCCTCCGATTGGCGCATCGATCCGATTCGGGGATTTGGCTTCGCACAGTCCATATTTATGAACGACCTGCTTGAAAACCACGTCATCAAAGCTGGGTTCTTCGTCTCGACTACGTTTAGAAACAGCGATCTTTTTGCCGAATACCGCAACAATACCTACCGCATCGACTTTGGGGCAAGAATCGACCGGCAAAGTCTCTTTGTCCAGAATGAAGGTACCAACCAAAAGTACCGTTTCAATCAGTTAAAACTCACCGCTTCGTATCCTTTCTCGGTACACGCCCGTCTCGACGTCAGCCCTACCTACACGGTCACCCGGCTCGTGGATCTGGAACTCATCTCTAATCCCGACTTCACCACCAGCTACGGCGGGCTCATTTCGGAGTTTGTACTCGACAACACCACCATCAACGGCATGAACATGGTGGAAGGTACCCGTTTTAAGATTCGGTACGAAAACCAGTTGGGGATCGGGCAGGCCGAGCAGAATTTCAACCGTCTGAGTGTCGATTTGCGCCGTTACCAGAAAATCCACCGCGACCTGATCCTGGCGGTTCGATTGGCTTACAGCCACTCCGGGGGGCGGGCACCGAAGCAAAGCATCCTGGGCGGTATGGAAAACTGGCTTTCCAATAAGAAGGACGTCCGGCCACAAACTACCTTCGACCCCCTCCGCTTTCAACCCAATATCGACAACCGCGATATTTTCTTTGCCGAATTTGCCACCAACCTGCGTGGCTTCAACCTCAACCGCCTCTCGGGGACCGACTACATGCTGGGCAATTTCGAGTTGCGGGTACCACTCATCAAGTACCTCTACCGCGGCCCGATCACTTCGAACTTTCTCCGTAATTTTCAAGTCATCGGCTTCACCGACATCGGTACTGCCTGGACCGGGAAAGGGCCATTTAGCCCGGAGAACAGCCTGAATACCGAAATTATCGGGGGCGCTCCCGATCCTTTCCGGGCCACCGTCACCAACTTCCGAAGCCCTTACCTTTTCGGCTATGGCGTGGGTGCCCGCACCATGCTTTTCGGCTTCTACGTCAAATTTGACTACGCCTGGGGCGTCGACAATGGCGTGACCAACAAACCCATACCGTACCTCACGCTGGGCTACGACTTTTAGGGCACCACCTACCTATCCCGAACAGGGCTGAAATCACTCGATTTCAGCCCTGTTCGTTCTTTAGCTCCCTCCGGGTAAAACAATGACAGGGCGACCTTCAAGGTACACGGCTCCAACTGAGTATTACATCGCCTCAAAAGTGACTCTTCCGTTTTTGGCACCTTTTTAGCTTAAGTGTTTTTTCAATAATTACGACTATTCCGTCCGCGCCCAACCGGCTGTGATAAGCGCGAGCGCCCGGGTTCCGTAAACTCGCACACTGCGCTGGGAATGGTTCAAGCCGCATTTCGCCGATTATTTGGCGCTGGGGTGCCTGCTACCGCAATTTGGCATAGTTTGTGTTGATGAATGAGTAATCAAAAATGCGAATTCCTGTCTGATGACGGGAACCCTGAACTCAGAGATTCTTATCCAGCTCATCTCAACACCATTATACATGAGAGGTATTCTATCTTCCAAAAACAGTGTGCGCTTGGTGACACAAACTTTTGCCAGGACGTTTAGGCAAAGCCGTGCTTGCTTGTTTATCAGGTTTTTAAAAAATATCTTTGTTGGCTTTGCGAAAAATCGCGGCTCACACTATTCACGTACGAAACAGGTCCTGCTCCCCGCAGAAAGACTCCTTTCAGGACTGCAGTACTGCCTGATAATGAAACTGGGCAGAATCCTGATGAACCGGGAAGGGTCACCCGGTCTTCGAACTTCCCGATACCATCCCTTTACAGTCACCACAGGGCTCTTTAAAGCTGTTTCTATGAATACCTTACTTTTACTCAAGAAACTGATACACTTCCTGACAATGGTGAGCGCGATGCTGGCATCGACGCTCCGTTTGTTTTTTTCAGAAACCGTATCAGGAGAAAAACAACCCGTTCTTGCCGTATTCTCCGGCATGGTCCGCTACCTATTCGGGCGCACCTATGTTGGCAAACGGCAAACCCTGATGCTGACCTTCGCGGCAGTGTTCCTTCTTGCGTTTGGCAGCGCGTCGGCACAGGGGGTCGTCGATCTTAGCCTCTCCAAAAACATCGATATATCCAAGCCCGCGATCAGTGACGTTGTCACGTATACGATCACGGTCAAGAACAGCGGGCCCAGTGCGGCTACGGGTGTGATAGTCAAAGACAGCCTGCCCGTAGGTGGCGCAAGCTATCTGGGCAACTCGGTCGTACGGGGTACGGGTAGTTATACGCCAGGTACGGGAATGTGGAACGTCGGTACGGTAGCGGCCGGCGATTCTGCCATTTTACAAATCACCGCTACGGTTCTAGCGCAAGGCGTTTTCTTCAACGTTGCCGAGGTAATGGCCGCCGACCAGGAAGACATCGACTCTTGGCCCGGCGACGGTGCCCTCGATCAGGATGATCTGGCTTCCACCTGTTTTTCGGTACCCATCGACTACCTGCCCGGCGACGAATTCACCGTCGCCGTCCCCAACGGGTACAAAGGCATCGTGTGGTCTTATAACGGTACTCCTATTAAAGACTCCATTTCGGTAGACGGATTCACAAGAGCCAGAGTAAACGAAGACTCGACCCTGACCATTCTGGGGCCGGGTTCTTATACTTTTATATCTACAGTAGGCGTATCGTGCCCGGCTACGGGTTGCTGCGCCATCGAAATCGTCGACGCCCCCACATTCGATTTGGCGTTACGCAAAACGCTCGGTCCTGGGCAGCCGCGCACCGTAACCCCCGGAGAAATCGTTACTTTCCGTTTATATGTTAAAAACGAGGGCAATCTGATTGCAACCAACATCGCCCTGACTGATTCGCTACCCGTTGGGCTTAGCCTGGCCGATGGCGGGTGGACCGCCAATGGAACTGGTACTATTGCCACCTTGAATATCCCGATCGCAGGACCACTGGCCCCAGGAGACTCCACACCAGTGGATATCATGGTAATGGTTGGTTCGAACTTTACGGGCACTACGCTGACCAACTACGCGCAAATTCAGGACGCCAAGGATAAGGACGGCAATCCTATCAAGGATAGGAACTCCACACCGGGCAACGGCTTCCTCAACGGAGAAGACGATGCCGACAGCGAGCCGATCAATGTCTCGCCGATGCCCTTGGGCTCGATCGGCGACCTGGTGTTTTACGACACGAACAACAACGGCGTCCTGGATGCCAATGAGCCGGGCGTCGACGGCGTGACGGTCGAGCTGCAGGACTCGCTGATGAATCCGATCAAGACGGTCGTGACGGCCAACGGCGGTAGGTACCTCTTCGACTCTTTGGAGAGCGGCCAGTACTTCGTGCGCTTCATCGCGCCGGGCGACTCAGTCTTCGTGGCCAGCAACCAAGGCAGCGATCCCGCCAAGGACAGCAACGCGGGTGAGAGCGGTACGCCGGGCAAGACCAACGCTATCACGATCGACACGTCCAAGGATGTAGCCGACACGCTGCGCAACAATCCGAACATCGACGCCGGTATCGCACCACAGTGCCCTGTCATTACCTTGACGGTCACGCCCGACAAGAATATCTGCGTGGGTGAAACCGTGATGCTGAGCGCTACGGCTAGTGTAGAAGGCACTACCATCAGATGGTACTACGCTGCCATTGGCGGTACACCTTTCGTGACCAGCACCAGCGGCGAGAATATCTCGCTTAGCCCAACTTCGACGACTACCTATTACCTCGAAGCCACGACAGCCGACGGCTGTAAGAGCGTCCGCACCCCGATTACGGTGGTCGTGAACGCCAAGCCAGCTACGCCAACCTGCACGGGCAACGTACAGAACACCTGCCCCGAAACGACGGTCGACCTGACTGCCATCACGATTTCGCCAGTGTCCATAGCGGGCGGCGTGTTCGAGTGGCGTGTAGGCCCATCGCCTACCTCGGCCCTGGTGACCGATCCTACCAAAGTAGCGGCTGGTAATTACTACCTTTTCGAAAAGTCTCCTGCCGGATGTTATAGCAACCCGGTCGTAATAGTGGTGAATATCATCCCTTGCGATTGTCAGTTGGTGTATGGTGTTGACGCCGGGGCCGACCAGGAAATCTGCGCTACCTCACCGGTTTCGGTGACCGCGACCATAACGGGAGCGACCACGGGCATTACCTGGACCACCAGCGGTACCGGTGTGTTCGCCAGCGCTACCAGCCTGATGACGACCTACACGCCTTCGGCCGCTGACATCATCGTGGGTAACGTCACCCTGACGGTTACCACGAATGATCCTGACGAGAACGGTAACTGCTTACCGAAAATGGACGCACTCACCATCGTGATCAACCCAACGCCTGCACCGGCCTTCGGTGTAGCCTGCGACGATACCCTGCTTTGCCTGGGTAAGATGACCAAGCTGATCGGCTTCGCACCGGGCAATACCATCAAGTGGTACACTTCGGCTACGGGCGGAACGGCCATCGGCACGACGCCTAGCGGTGGTAAGCTGACGGTAACGCCTGGCGCTACGACTACCTACTATGCCGAGGCTGTAAGCGACAAAGGTTGCCTGAGTAGTGAGCGGACGCCGGTAACGGTGGTCGTGAAGCCTTGCTTCTCCGACCTCGCCGTCGTGAAGACGGTCATCACGCCTGGTCCTTACGCACCGGGGCAGCAGATCAATTACTCGATCAATGTCACGAACCTGGGAATCGGCAACGCTTCGAGCGTAACGGTGACCGACGTGCTGCCTGCTACCCTTACTTATGTGTCGGCCACGCCGGCTGGTGAGTACAGCAGCACGACGGGTGTCTGGACGATCGGCAACATGATCACCGGTTCGAACCGCGTGCTGGTCTTGACGGCCAAAATCAAGGACAACGTATCGGGTAGCATTACCAACACCGCTATCGTGAAGAGCCCGGACAACGATTTGGGTAACACGGCTAACGACACGTCGTCGGTAACCATCCAAGTGGACAACCTGGCCGACCTGATGTTGGCTAAGAAGGTATCGAAAGTGAACCCAACGACGGGTGAAACCATCACGTACACGCTGGAAGTAATGAACAAAGGACCGCAGGTAGCTACCAACGTAGAGGTCATGGACCAACTGCCCGCCGGACTGGAGTTCGTATCCAGCACTGATTTCTCCAAGATGGGTAACACGCTGAGGGGCGCAGTCGCCAGCATGGGTGTCGGTGAAACTAAAACGCTGAGCTTCATGGCCAAGGTGACAGGTTCCGGCACAATCAAGAACATCGCGCAGATCAGCAAGTCCGATCAAAAAGACCCTGACTCGACGCCTGGCAACGGCTACGACAATGGGGAAGACGACGAAGCTTCGGTCACGGTCAACGTAGGTTGCCCGACGATCGAGCCGCCGCTCATCGCCTGTGCCAACACCAACGTGTGCGTGGGTACTTCGGTTACGCTGACTTCGGTCGGTTGTAAGGACGGTACTGTGAAATGGTCGAACGATATGACCGGTGCTTCCATTGTCGTGACGGTCAACGAAACGGCTACCTTCACCGCTTCTTGCGAGAAGGGTGAATGTAAGAGCGCCGAGTCGAACCCAATCACGATCAAAGTGGCTAATCCTGTGATGCCGGTACTGACGAGCAACGTCGGCACGGTATGCGCCGGAGGAAGCGCCACACTGACCGCCGCCAATTGCACTGGCGTGGTGATGTGGTCTACGGGTGCTACCGGTTCACCGCTGGTCGTGACACCTACCGAAACGACTACCTATACCGCCTACTGTAAGAAGAACAGCTGCGTGAGCGAGACCGCTTCGATCACGATTAAAGTAGGTACCCCGGGCCCAGCCCCGATCGTGACCTGCGGTAAGATGGACATCTGTCCTGGTGAAAGCGTAACGCTGACCGCCCACGATTGCGAAGGCATCGTGCAGTGGTCCAACGGAGCCACGGGCGCTTCCATCACGGTGAGCCCAATGGCCACGACTTCCTACACCGCCAAGTGTGTGGTAGGTACCTGCGAGAGCAAGGAGTCGGAGTTGCACACCATTACGGTGACCAGCCCAACCGCTCCGGTGATCGCTACCACCAAGGAGACGATCTGCCCGGGCGGCACCGCGACGCTCACGGCTACGACCTGTGAGGGGACCGTAAGCTGGTCGAATGGCCAAACCGGTACCTCGATCGTGGTGACGCTGAACGCTACCAAGACTTTTACCGCAACCTGTAAGACAGAAACTTGCGAGAGCGGTGAATCGAATATGTTGACGATCAATGTCGTGGCACCTACGGCGCCGATCGTCTCCAGCGACAAGACGGTGATTTGCTCAGGTGACTCAGTCACGCTGCAAGCCAACGGATGCACAGGAATAGTGAAATGGTCGAACGGTATGACGGGTGCCAGCATCAAAGTGGCTCCTAACGTCACCACCAATTACTCCGCCGTTTGTGAGATTGACGGCTGTGAGAGCGGTGCTTCCACCTCGCTGACAATCAACGTCAATACCTCAGGTGCTCCACCGTCTATTGCGGCTGTGAAGTCCGACATCTGCGTGGGTGAACAAGTCACGCTGAACGCCTCGAATTGCACGGGTACGGTCAAGTGGTCGAATGGTGCCGAAGGCGCTTCGATCAAAGTATCACCCACTGCTACTACCACCTACACCGCCATTTGCAAAGGGGCCACCGGTACCTGCGCAAGCGGAAACTCCAACCCGGTGGTCATCAAGGTAGGCGCGCCTGCCACACCGATACTGACGGCTACCAAGCTGACGATCTGTAAAGGCGACAGCAGCGTACTAAAAGCAGCTGCCTGTAGCGGCACGATCATGTGGAGCACGGGCGCTACCTCGGCCAGCATATTAGTGAAGCCATCGGTTACCACTACCTATACGGCCGAGTGCGTGAACGGAACTTGTAAGAGCGCCAAGGGCGAAATCAAAGTCGACGTGACGACTACGCCCGCTCCTACGGTTATCTGCTCTACCGACAGCATCTGTAAGGGTGAAAGCTTAACGCTCATCATCCAGAACTGCGAGGGCACGGCCAAATGGTCGAATGGCGTAACGGGCGAGGCCATCGTTGTCAGCCCGATGGTCACGACTACTTACACGGCCATATGCGTAGTGAATGGTTGCGAGAGCGCCAGCTCTGGTGAGTACAAGATTACGGTGGTACAACCAGTGAAGCCGGTACTGACGGCTACCAAGTCTACGATCAACAAGGGGGAGTTTACCACGATCACCGCTACTGGCTGTGAGGCTGGCTCGCTCGAATGGTCGAACGGTGGTGGTGGTGGCAGCATAACGGTATCACCGACCGCCACGGCAACTTACACCGCCATCTGTACGGTGAAGGAATGTGCCAGCGACACCGCCAAGATCACGATCACAGTGAACGACTGCCAGGTGGCAGCGCCGAGCATCTCAGCCAGCGCCCCAACGGTATGCGTCGGTGGGGAAGTAATCTTGAATGCCACGGAATGTGCCGGTACGACCGTCTGGTCGAACGGCCAAACCGGTACGAGCATTAAGGTGAACTTGAACACAACGACAACCTTTGCCGCAACCTGTAAGATAAACGAGACTTGCATGAGTGCGCCTTCCGATCCGGTGACGGTGAGTGTTACGACGCTCAATGCGCCGACCATCACGGCCAGTTCCAAGAGCATCTGCACCGGCGACAGCGTCAAGCTGAGCGCCATTGGATGCCAGGGCAACGTCATGTGGTCGAACGGTACCACGGGAGCAGCAATCTACGTGACCCCTGCCGCCACGGCATCTTACACCGCTACCTGCAAGCTGGGTGTGTGTGAGAGCGTACCATCGGCATCCTGCGTGATCAAAGTCGGCAAGCCCGACGCTCCGACGATCACCGCCTCTACTACCCAGGTATGCTTCGGCAGCCCGGTGACCCTGACAGCACAAGGTTGCGAAGGCAACGGCTACGTAGTGTGGTCCAACAACCAGGTCGGTAGCTCGATCACGTTGAGCCCGTTCAGCACCACGACCTTCACGGCTCAGTGCTGCACCTCGACTTACTGCAAGAGTGCTCCATCGAACCCGATCACGGTAACGGTGGCACCAAAAGTGGTGAAGCCGCTGACTCAGAATCTGACCAACGCCTGTCCGTTCAAGACAGTCGACCTGACCACTGGAGTCATGGGTTCACCGAAGAGTGCGGGTGGGGTATTCGTCTACCGCAGGGGCAACACGCCTGAGTCGGCCGTAGTGGCTGATCCAGCCAAGGCCGGAGCCGGTACCTACTATGTATTCGAGCAGACCACCACGGGCTGTTACAGTCAAGCCGCCATCGTCATCGTCACGATCACGAACTGCGACAACACGACACCTTGTGAAACGAATCCTGCCACGGCCGACGCCGGAAGCAACGCCACGATCTGCGCCGCCACGACTTACAAGTTGGCAGGCACGATCGGGGGAGCCGCCACGAGCGGAGTGTGGACGAGCAACGGAACGGGTACTTTCAGTGACCCCGGCTCGTTGACCGCCACCTACTCGCCTTCGCTGGCCGACCTCGAAAAAGGCACGGTAACGCTGACGTTGACCACCAACGATCCCGACGGAACCGGTAGCTGCCAAGCTGCCACCTCATCGGTGGTGCTCACGCTGCAATCGCTCCCGATTGTACCGAGCATCGCGATCAATGGCGTAACCAAAACCGACCCGACAACCACGACGCTGACCATCTGTGCGGGTGACTCGGTGGTACTCACCGCGCTCGATCAGGGCGTCCAGGCCTACACTTACAAGCTGAACGGTGGAGAAGCCAACAGCAGCGGTAGGTTTGTAATCAAGACCAGTGGTACGTACAGCGTGACGCTCATGAGCGGCGCGCAGGGCTGCTCGTCGCTGCCTTCGGCTGAGGTGAAGGTTATCGTCAACGATGCTCTGGCCAAGCCAGTCGTATCCAACAAGCGTAACATCTGTCCGGCCGCTACGGTGGACCTGTCGACGGCAATCGTCGGATCGGCGGGTGCGGGCAATGCCTACATTTACCGCATCGGCGCATCGCCTGCCTCGGACGAGGTAGCCTCGCCCCAGTACGTGGGAGCCGGTACCTATTATGTGTTCAACAAGTCGAACACAGGCTGTGTGAGCCCTCCCGCTAAGGTAGATGTCAACATTGTCAACTGCGCGACCGATACTTTGAAAGCTGATGTGGCGATCATCAAGACGGTCGATAAGCAGACTGCCTTCAAAGGTGGCGAAGTAACGTATTCGATCAAGGTGAAAAACATGGGACCCGACACGGCAACCAACATCACCATCATCGATGTGTTGCCTGATGGCATCCAGTATGTGGCGGGTGCAGGCTACGAAATCGATGGTAAAGTGATTACGGGCAAGATCCCGATGATCGCGCCCAACGATAGCCTGGTGTTTAGCTGCGCCGTGAAAGTGATCGGTACTGGCACCATTGTCAACACCGCCACGATCACCAACCTGGATCAAGTCGATGTGAACAAGAACAACAACACCTCGTCCGTGACGATCATCTCTACGGAGCCTCCGGTGGCTGGCGATACTACCAGCATTGGGGTAGCGCTGGCAGTAGCCAAAGTCGAGCCGAGCAACGATGGATCGTACCTGGTGACCTACAAGGTGCTCGTGAAAAACCACGGTACCGAGACGATCACCAATGTGCAGCTCTCCGACACGCTGACTAAAGCATTCGCGGCACCCGCCGAGTTTGAGCGCATCGGTTGGGTCGAGAAATCGGCTGGCAGTGCGCTGACCGTCGACAATACCTTCGACGGGAAGGGAAAGTCACAAATGCTCGACGCTGGCAATAGTTCGCTGGCGGTAGGTGCTACGGATACGCTCACAATCTACGTACGTGTCAAGCCGAACGGCAGCATGGGACCCTACTATAGCAGCGTGACGGCCACCGGTCAAATGGGCACCAAAGCGGTAATGGACGTCTCGAACAGCGGCTACGACACCAACCCGGTGGGTAGCAAGCCAACGGGTGTGCGTTTCGATAGCCCTGATCTGATCGGTATCGCTAAGATGGCCGGTACACCACAGGAAATTACCAACGGAGTATTCGACGTACCTTACACCATTATGGTGAAAAACCTGGGCCAGAACGATCTGACAATGATTCAGGTAGAGGACGACTTGAGCAAGACCTTCGGCAACGGTGCGGTCATCGTACCGGGCACGGTGCTTGTGACGGCCACGACTGGCCTCACGATCAACCCTGCCTACACCGGTACGGGTGACAATATCAAGCTGCTGGACGAATCTGCGAGTACGCTGGCCAAAGGCGCGGTAGGTGATATCATGCTGCTCGTGAGAGTGGACGTGAATGCCGCCACGACCACGACCTTCAACAACGTGGCCCTAGGTATGGGTATGGGGGGCGGTGGCGTCATGGTGATGGATAGCTCTACCTCTGGTGAGAATCCTGATCCTGACAATGACCTCGACCCCACCAACGACAGCGATCCTACCCCAATCGTGCTGAACAGCCTGCCGGGTGAGTCGTTTATCGGTGTCGCGCTGGCCGTGAAAGATACTGCCAGCCAGGCAGATGGTAGCTTTGACATTACCTATCAGGTAATCGTGAAGAACTTCGGCAACGTTATACTGACCAATGTTCAATTGACCGATTCGCTTGGTAAGATATTTAATGACAAAACCGGCGTCAAGAAGCTGGAAGTTGGCACGCCTGTTGCAAGTAATTCTAGCAACCTGGCCATCAACCCGAGTTTCGACGGCATCAACGATCGGGAGCTTTTGATAAGCTCTAACAGCAGCCTGCTCGCAGGTAGCTCGGATACGCTGACTTTCAAAATCAACGTCAGAACCGACGGTCGCAGCACGCCTTACCTCAACTGGGTGTATGCCTCGGCCAAGTCCGGTGAGAAGGTCGTCACAGATAAGTCGACCAACGGCCTGTCGCCTGACCTGAATGGCAACGGCGACCCGACCGAACTCACGGAAGCAGAGCCTACACCAATCGTGATACCGGGTGGTACCGAGTTGTTCATACCGGAAGGTTTCTCGCCCAACAATGACGGCATCAACGATGTGTTCGTAATCGAGAACGCTGGTGGCCAGAAAGTAAGACTGGAAATTTACAACCGCTGGATGACGCTGGTCTATAAGAACGACAACTACGAGAACGACTGGGACGGCACGGCTAACAACGGCCTGCAAGTGGGCAACAAAGGACAAGGCCTGCCCGCCGGAACGTACTTCTACATGGTGAAGCTCGAAAATGGTAATCAATTCGTCAGATACATGACCATAACCAGATAAGCATATGATACGGAATTCTAGAATCAGACAATGGACGATCATGATACTGTTGGCCCTCGGGGCCAGCGGTACCGAAGTCCTGGCCCAACAGGACAAGATGTACTCGCAGTACATGTTCAACATGATGGCTCTCAACCCGGCCTACGCCGGCAGCCGGGACGTGATGAGTGCCACAGGACTCTACCGCAACCAGTGGCTCAACGTGGAGGGCGCGCCCAAAACGATGACCTTTACCCTCGATGCCCCCATCAATAAGGAGCGGGTAGGATTGGGACTGCAGCTTTACAACGACCAGGTAGGTTTGCAAAACGAAACGGGCATCTACGCCTCCTACGCGTTCAGAATTCGGGTGGGCGACCGCTCGACGCTGGCGCTGGGATTGCAGGCCGGAGCCACCAGTTTCAAGTGGAACCTGGCCGATGCACGCTTTTCCAACGACGGAACGCCAGATCCCACTTTGGAAGCCAACATTTCCAAGATGCTTCCGAACTTCGGAACGGGGGTATTTATCAGCAACGACAAGTCGTACCTGGGAATCTCGGTACCTCAGCTCATCGCCAACAACCTGACGGACTACGACACGGGCGAGTACCGCGCCAAGCAAAAGCGCCACGCCTACCTGATGTCCGGTTTCGTGGTAGGCCTGGGTACTACCTTGAAGTTGAAGCCTTCCCTGCTGGTCAAGTACGCCGAAGGCGCGCCGATCGGTCTCGATGGCAACCTCAACCTTTGGCTCAACGACCGCATCGCGATCGGTACCTCCTACCGCCACAATCAATGGAGTACCCTGAATAACAGCAGTGGTGCTGGCAACAGCGTCAAAAACTACATCAGCGATGCCGTGGTGGGGATGGTCGAGATTCAATTGACCGATCAGTTTCGGATGGGCTACGCTTTCGACATGATGCTGAACGGCTTGAAGCAGACTAATATCGGCATCAATTCGGGAAGTCATGAACTTATGCTCCGCTACGAATTCGGTTTTGGCAAGAGCAAAATCCTGACCCCGCGTTATTTCTGAAAAATGCCTCGATGGTTCGAGCCTCTCTTCGGGCAGTTGCTTCAAGCCAATGGCTAACAGCTGACCGAAGCGCCTGACCGCCGGATCACCGGAGCTAGCTACTCAGATTTTAACATAGGTATATTCTCTCCTGGTACTGACTGTCAGTTTCTGTGAGGATATACCTTTTTTCTGTCCAAATTTTCACGATTTCTGCCATGAAACACACTCTTACACTCCTCCTGATTCTCCTATTGGCTGGCGCTGCCTTCGCGCAGAACCCCCTGGGTAAGGCCGACCGTGCCTACAACGCGCTGTCCTACTTTGAAGCCGCCGAACTATACGAGGAAGCCATCGCCGACGAGTCGCTCCCCGCGCACGAAACCGTGGCCGCTCAGGCCCGGCTCGGTTACTGCTACCACCAGATGAAGGACCCCCAGAACACCGAGCGGGTATTGCGTGGGCTCATCAGCAGCTACGGGCTCGACCTACCTGAGGAGTATTATAGCTGTTATCTGTACTACGCTCGGGCCCTGGCCAACAACGGCAAGTACCAGCAAGCGCAGGAGGCCTACGGAAAATATGCTTCCCTGACCGAAGACGACAGGCGTGGCGCGGGCTTTTCCAAGCTGTACAGCAACGTGGCCCTGCTCATCAAAAACGCGGGAGCCTACCGCGTCGACTTACTCGACATCAACAGCGGCGACGCCGATTTTAGCCCGAGCTACTATAAGGACGGACTCGTGTTTGTCTCGGCCCGAAACGAGGCTTTAAAAATCAAACGGGTATTCAGCTGGAACGACACGCCGTTCCTGGATTTGTACTATCTGCCCGATTTGGAAAAGATCAAAGGGAAGTTGGCCGCTTCGATGGGTGGGTCCAATGCCACTGCCGCCGTACCCAACCGAAACAAACGCTGGAAAAGCCTGCTGGGGTCGGATGCTTATACCTCCATCACCGCCAACGACAGCCGCACGGTCGGATTTTTCTCCGGCGCGGCTTATGATACCAGCATGGGTTACGGCGAGAATCCCAAGCAGCCGTCGGACCTGTTCAGTAAATCAGTCAACTCCAAATACCACGAAGGACCGGTCGCTTTCTTCAAGGATGGCAACCGCGCGATTTTTACCCGCAACAATTTCATGAGCGGCAGGTACCAGGAGAGTAGTCGGGGGATCAACAAGCTCAAACTGTACTCGGCTGACCTGGTCAACGGGGATTGGACGAATATCACCGAATTACCCGCCAACAGCAACGAATTTTCTTCGGGCCACCCAGCCCTCAGTCCGGACAATACCATCCTGTACTTCGCGTCCGATCGTCCCGGCGGCATGGGCGGTACCGACCTCTACGCGGCCCGCATCAAGGGCGGCATCATGACCGAGCCGGTCAATCTCGGTCCCGAGATCAATACCAAAGGCAACGAGATGTTTCCCTTTGTCGATGCGGTCGGCAACTTGTATTTTGCTTCCGACGGTCTACTCGGTTTGGGTGGGTTGGATATGTTCTTTGCCCCCATGGAAGACTACGCCACGGCCAAGAAAAGCATCAACCTCGGTGCGCCGATCAACTCCAACGAAGACGATTTCGGCCTCATCACCGACGCCGAGCGTACCGAGGGGTATTTCAGTAGCAACCGCAAGCGTGGCGGTACCGACGACGACATCTACCGCTTCCGGCGCGAAGGTCCGCTGTATGCCTGCCGCGACCTCACGGTGACCGTCTACGATGCCGAAACCACCGAGCCGCTGCGCAACGCCATGGTGCAGGTCGAGAATAAAAACAGCAGCGAGCCCATGCGCCAGATGCGCACCGACAGCACCGGGGCCGTGATGATGTGTCTGGCCGCCGAAAACGAATTCGTGTTCGTGGCTTCCGAAAGCGGCTACACCAACAACACGCTGGGCTTTGCCACAAGCGCCTTCGACGACGCGCGTCCCACGATGCTCGAGATTCCCCTCAAAAAAATAGCCGAAACCGCCGTCGCCAAGGTACCTGCCGCGGCCACCAACGCCAAAGGCTACGTCCTCGCCAAGCAGGGCGCCCAGCCATTGTCGAGCGTGAAAGTTAAGATCAAAGACGATATGAATGGTACCACGCAGGAAGTGACGACCGACTCGACTGGTCGCTTTGCCTTTGTAGCCACTCCCGGCCACAACTATTCGCTCGACGTCACGACGGACGAGTACGGTACCTTCGGCAAGAAAATCATTGGCTACGATCCCGCCCGCACCCCCGACCTCAACCTGCTGATGTTCAAGAAAGGCGACGTGGTCAAGATCGACAACATCTACTACGACCTCGACCGCGCCAACATCCGCCCCGGCGCCGCCAACGAACTCGACAAAGTGGTGGAGGTACTCAAGAAGTACCCCAACATGAAAATCGAACTCGGCGCCCACACCGACAGCCGCGCCTCAGCCCGCTACAACCGCACGCTCTCCAACGCCCGCGCCAAAGCCGCCCAAGACTACCTCATCTCCAAAGGTATCGCCGACAAGCGCATCACCGCCAAAGGCTACGGCGAGAGTAAGCTCGTCAATAAATGCGCCGACAGCCAAAACTGTCCCGAAGCCGACCACCAAAAAAACCGCCGCACGGAGATCAAGATTTTGGGGTTGAATTGATTGGGTATTTGAGTTCTTAACAAAAAAGGCGGAAGAATTTTTCTTCCGCCTTTTCTTTGTGGAGGTAGAGTGCTTATTATTGGTAGTGAATTCGAGTCCGTGGTTTTCTCATAGAAATCCACAGAGCAGTATCTTGAATGACTGGCTTAATTTTCGGCAAAAATTCCAAACATCAAAAATTACGATGGAAACTATACCCTTTACAAATGCGATTGAGTTTCTTGAACACTTTCACCCTTACAAAGAACAGTGGAAATATGGGGGAACTATCTTTCGTGGGCAGCAAGATAGTTCCTGGGAGGTCATACCAAAACTATTCAGAGCACCATACCCTAAATCTACTCTGCATGAAATCATTCACAAGTTTGATCTATCTTTCCACAGAAAAATTGAATCCAGATCTGAAAGCAGTGGCTATGCAACTGGCATAGCAGAAGTATGGGCAAGAACAATGCGTATGGCAAATTTTGAACGCTATTTATTGCACCTCTTTGTCAAACAGACAAATCGGCACGGGTTTGAGGTACCTGGTTCAGAAACGCTACTTAACATTAATAAGGTATTTCACACAGATTTTAAACGAGTATACTTACTTTCAGAATTCAGCAATGGAATTGAACTTGATCAGTTCAACGTTCCTCAACCAGATCAGCCAATCCAACTCACAGGTCTTGCCCAGCACCATGGCC
The DNA here is from genome assembly GCA_963803495.1 of uncultured Cytophagales bacterium. Classification (GTDB taxonomy): domain Bacteria; phylum Bacteroidota; class Bacteroidia; order Cytophagales; family Spirosomataceae; genus Persicitalea. The sequence goes on along the minus strand of CAWDMP010000002.1, from coordinate 1,326,691 downwards.
TACCTACTCGATTGTTGGACTTTACGGAAAGTCCTTATGCAGCTCTTTTCTTTGCCAGTGAGTATAATAAGAATGAAGAGAACGAAGAAATATGCGTGTATTCTACACAACTGAGTTATTATAAAAAAGATGTCTACAAAAGTGGATCCCACTCAATTGCTAATTTTGATAGAATAAGTGCCCTTTATGGAGTCATGAGAATGCCCAACAGTCGTAATGACTATCTCAGTAAACAGGAAGGAGTGTTTCTTTATCCTATTTTCCCATTTGATTTTTATAAAAAACAAGGCAGATATCCGAATCTAGATGATCACGCTCGCATATTTAGTTATGATGATGAGGTGAGGGGATACTCGGTTCGTAAACATACCCTTCCTGGCTCGAAGAAGCCAGCGCTTAGGGAAGCATTAGCTCAGATGGGGTACACTAAAGCATATTTTATGCCAACGCTAGATAATGTAGTGAAGGATATCGAATACCACTTGGCGACAGATAGCTCTTTCAATGTGTAGGCTGCTTGTCGTCTGTGTCCCACCATAGCCGTCAGGTTAAGAAGAGCTGCGGGGAAGCGCAATACTAAGTAGTTGTTGCGCTTCTCCGAGGCACCACAAGATTTGCTTTCAACATTTGCTACAAATGTTGGGTCTCTCCGACATCGTTGGCCTGAAGGCTATGGTTAGACACAGACCAAGGAATCGTTAAGCAAACGAAAGCGGCAGAATCAAGTTTTCTCGCACCTTTTTTGATTGTAAAGCCAGGATGCTTACCATTGGCAAAATTTTCAGTCCCCATGAACCGACCCTTTTTCAAAGCCTTGTTACCCGCGATTTCGCTAGCGCTCCTGACTACCACAGCTTCATTGGCCCAGAAGGAAGTACTCTACGAGCAGTACATCCAAAACCCGATGTCGATCAATCCGGCCTTCACGGGGGTGCGGCAGGACTTCAATATGTCGTTGATGCTGCGCCGCCGCTGGTTCACGATCCCCAACGCACCTATCACCCAGACCTTCGCGATGGACGGCACGCTGGCCAACGGCAAGGTGGGGTGGGGCCTGCAGGCGCTCAACGATCGGATATCCAACTTCCAGACCACGGGCGTGTACGGTTCGGCGGCCTACCATTTTGACGCCTCGGTGGTTTGGAAAGTATCTCTGGGTGCACAGGGCGGCGTCAACGTACTGCCTGTCTTCGACCAGGCTTCCGGTTTCGTCGGCAACCGCGCGCTCGGGAGTGTCGGGGCCGGAATTTACGTGCATTCCGACCGGTTTTACGTCGGGGTTTCCAAGCCTGAGCTCTTGTCGCAAAGTTACGGTCAACGCAACGGCTTCGAGTACAGCAAGCCGCTGTACGTTTCGGTAGGCGCGACGCTGGAAGCCGACGGGCAGTTCAAGGTACTGCCCAGTGTGCTGATCGTGCAGCAGCAGGACCGCAAGCTGCGCGTTGACGCCGGAGCCCGCGCCTGGTACGCCGAAAGAATAGGTGTGGGGGCTTTTTACCGCATGGCGAACGAGGATTATTTCCAGTTTTCGGCCGAGGTACAGCTCACGGGCAACCTGCGGCTGGGCTACATCGTCAACACGCGCGCCGTGGAGAGTGGGGTGTTCGGCCGGGGCGGCGCGCCGATCAGCATCCACGAGGCCATGCTGAAATTTACGCCCAGTCCCACTGGCTTTCACTTCAATTAGGGCGGGCCAATGTTCTTAAATCCTTATTTTTTTCCTTATTTTGAATAACATCGCTTAACTTTGTGGGACAACAGACCACCTGATGGAGAAATACTCATATATAGCTAATTCAGAAGCCGCATACATCGAAGAAATGTATAATTCTTACCAGCAGGACCCCGCTTCGGTGGACGAAAGCTGGGCCCGTTTCTTCGAAGGATTTGATTTTTCCAAACAATATAACGGAAGCGCGGCTCCCGTCAACGGTGCCTCTTCCAACGGCCACGCTTCGGCGAGCCCGAATGGCGCTGCGCCGAAAGCTTCTGCCCCCGCCGATTCCGATCGGATACGCAAGGAAATGGAAGTGGTGCACCTGATCAGGGCCTATCGCTCGCGTGGGCACCTGCTGGCCACCACCAATCCGATCAGGGAGCGGCAGGACCGCCATCCGCTGCTCGAACTACCTGACTTTCAGCTTTCAGATGACGATCTCGAGACGGTTTTCGAAGCAGGTACTGAGGTGTTTGGTCACCCGGCGACTTTGCGTGAGATCGTGGATGCACTAAAAAAAATCTACACCCGCGACATCGGCTTCGAATACATCTACATCCGCGACCGCGAGCAGAAAAATTGGCTGCGCGACAAGATCGAGAAGGAGGCGCTGAACATGAACTTCACCATCGACGAGAAGAAACATATTCTCTCGAAACTCAATGAGGCGGTGGTATTCGAGAATTTCCTGCATACGAAGTACATCGGTCAGAAGCGATTCTCGCTGGAAGGCGGCGAAACCACCATCCCGGCTCTGGACGCGATGATCAACAAGGCAGGCGAAATGGGTGTGGTGGAAGTCATGATTGGCATGGCCCACCGGGGCCGCCTGAACGTGCTGGCTAACACCATGCGCAAAACCTACGAGCAGGTTTTCAACGAATTCGAGGGCAATCTGCCCGACCAGGTATGGGGCGACGGCGACGTGAAGTACCATATGGGCTTTTCGTCCCAGATCAAGACGCTCAGCGGCCAGGAGATGTACCTGAAGCTGGCGCCTAACCCCTCGCACCTCGAAGCGGTCAACCCCGTGGTGGAGGGCTTCATCCGCGCGCGCGCCGACGGCATGTACGAAAGCGACTACGACCGTGTGCTGCCCGTGCTGATTCACGGCGACGCCGCCGTAGCGGGACAAGGGATCGTGTACGAAGTGACGCAGATGTCGGGCTTGGAAGGGTACTACACCGGCGGCACGATTCACTTCGTGATCAACAACCAGGTCGGCTTTACGACCGATTTCGAGGACGCACGTTCGAGCATTTACTGCACTGATGTTGCCAAGATCGTGGACGCACCGGTATTCCACGTCAACGGCGACGACCCCGAGTCGGTCGTGTACTGCATGCACCTGGCGGTGGAGTACCGACAAAAATTCAACAAAGACATTTTTATCGACATGGTCTGCTACCGGCGCCACGGACACAACGAGTCCGACGAGCCCAAGTTCACGCAGCCCGTACTATACAAGTACATCGAAAACCATCAGAATCCCCGCGAGATATACCAGAAAAAACTGGCCGAGCGCGGTGATGTGGATGCCGAACTGGCCGCCACGATGGATAAGGAATTCAAAGCGCTCTTGCAGGAACGGCTCGACATGGTGAAGCAGAAGATTATGCCTTACGCCATGCCCAAGCTGGAACTGGAATGGCGCAATCTTCGCAAATCTTCGCCGCAGGACTTCGAGCGCTCCCCCAAAACGGGTGTGCCGCAGGAAGTGCTGGACCGCATCGGCCGCGCCATCACCACGATTCCCGAAGGCTTCAGCACCCTGAAGCAGATCGACCGGTTGCTGAAAGACCGGGAAAAGATGATGTTCGAGGACAAGACCGTTAACTGGGCTACCGCCGAGTTGCTGGCTTACGGCTCCATCGTCGCCGAGAACAAAATCGTGCGGGTGAGCGGACAGGACGTGCAGCGGGGTACCTTCTCGCACCGCCACGCGGTGCTGCACGACGCCGAAACGAACGAGGCGTACAGCAATCTCAACCACATTCAGGACGAGCAAGGCAAGTTCATGATCTACAACTCGCTGCTCTCCGAGTACGGCGTGCTGGGATTTGAGTTTGGCTACGCCATGGCCAATCCCAATGCCCTGGTGGTGTGGGAGGCGCAATTTGGCGATTTTGCCAACGGCGCCCAGGTCATGATCGATCAGTTTGTGACCGCCGCCGAAACCAAGTGGGACCGCTGGACGGGCCTGGTGATGCTACTGCCGCACGGCTACGAAGGGCAGGGGCCTGAACACTCCAACGCCCGGCCGGAGCGATTCCTGCAACTGTCGGCCGACGACAACATCATCGTGGCCAATGTCACGACGCCCGCGAATCTGTTCCATATGTTCCGCCGTCAGTTGGCGCTGCCTTTCCGCAAGCCCCTGGTACTGATGTCGCCCAAATCCATGCTCCGGCACCCGCTTTGCGTTTCACCGCTGGACGAACTGGTCGAGGGTCGTTTCAGAGAAACGATCGGCGACGACTACGCCGATCCCAAGAAAGTGAAGAAAGTGCTGCTCTGCACCGGCAAGCTTTATTACGAGCTTTTTGAAGAGCAGCAAAACAGCAAGCGCGACGATGTGGCAATCGTCCGCATCGAGCAGATGCACCCATTTCCCAAAAAGCAATTGGAAGCCGAGCTGGCCAAATACAAGAAAGCCAAGGTACACTGGGTCCAGGAAGAGCCGTTCAACATGGGCGGCTGGACATTCCTGCTCCGCATGTGGCCCGAGCAGAAACTGGAAGTGATCGCCCGCCGCTCGAGCGCGTCTCCCTCCACTGGCTTTGCCAAAATTCACAAACAGGAACAAGCGGAGATCATCAGAAGAGCTTTCGCTTGATATTTTTCGGGTTAAAGGTCAATGGTCAACGGTTAAGGGTACAATGTTTTCATCTAGGTAATCAAAGATAAACCCAATAAAAACCTTTAACCCTTAACCTTTTAACCGTTAACCCCTTTTCTAAAATTATGGCTGAAATAGAAATAAAAGTACCGCCCGTGGGCGAGTCGATATCGGAAGTGACGATAGGTACCTGGTTCAAGAACGAGGGCGATGCCGTCAAGATGGACGAGGTCATCTGTGGCCTCGATTCCGATAAGGCAACCTTTGAACTCACCGCCGAAACCGACGGTATCCTGCACATCAAAGCGCAGGAAGGCGACACGCTGGCGATTGGCGACCTGATTGCCACGATTGATAAGAGCGGTGCATTGTCGAGTAACGGGTCATCGGGCCAGGGCGCCGCGGCTGCAAAAGAGGCGGCTGCGACGCCGACTATGGATACGCCCGTAGCAAAATCGGAGAAAGCTGCGGCGGAAACTCCGGCCCGGCCGAGTACTTCGGTGACGCCGAAGACCATCGAGATGACCGTACCCACCGTGGGTGAGTCGATCACCGAGGTGACGATCGCGACCTGGAACAAGAAGGACGGCGATCAGGTGGAGCTCGATGAGATTATTTGTGAACTGGAATCTGATAAAGCTACCTTTGAACTTCCCGCCGAATCGGCCGGGGTACTACGGGTGGTGGCCGCCGAAGGTGAAACTTTGGAAATCGGTGCGGTCATCTGCCGGATCGAGGTAGGAGCCAAAGGAAATGGCGGGGAAAGTACTTCCGATCAAGCTGCCGAATCTGGAGGCGCCGAGGTACCTACTGTGCATCAGTCCGAAGCTGAGGAATTCAGCGGAAGTTCGGCCCATACCTCACCCGTGGCCGCCAAAATTCTGGCTGAGAAAGGTATCGACCCCAAAGACGTACAAGGATCGGGCGCGGGCGGGCGCATAACCAAAGAAGACGCCATGAACGCGCAGAAGGCAGCGGCTCCGGCCGCCAAACCTGCTGAGAAAGCACCAGCGCCGACTCCCGCTGCTTCCGCACCGAGCGGAAATACGTCAGCCGAAGGCGACCGCGGGCAACGCCGCGAGAAGATGTCGTCGCTCCGGCGGACCATCGCCCGCCGCCTGGTAGCCGTGAAAAACGAAACCGCCATGCTCACGACCTTCAACGAGGTCGACATGAAACCGATCATGGACCTGCGGACGCAGTACAAGGAGCGTTTTAAGGAAAAGCACGAGGTAGGGCTGGGCTTTATGTCCTTTTTTACCAAGGCCGTTTGCTCGGCCTTGCAGGCGTTCCCCGGCATCAATGCCTACATGGATGGCGATGACATTCTGTACAATGATTTTTGCGATATATCCATCGCGGTATCCTCGCCGCGTGGCTTGGTGGTACCCGTCATCCGCAACGCCGAAAAGCTTTCGTTTGCGGGCGTCGAGAAAGAGGTAGTCAGGCTGGCCGTGCGGGCCCGCGACGGCAAACTGGGCATCGACGAAATGACCGGAGGTACCTTCACCGTTACCAACGGCGGTATTTTCGGCTCGATGCTCTCGACGCCAATCATTAACGCCCCACAGTCGGCCATTTTGGGCATGCACAACATTGTGGAACGTGCCGTGGTCGTGAAGGGTGAAATCGTGATTCGGCCCATCATGTACGTGGCCCTTTCCTACGATCACCGCATCGTCGACGGCAAGGACTCGGTAAGCTTCCTGGTACGGGTGAAAGAGTTGCTCGAAGACCCCGCCCGGTTGCTGCTCGAACTTTAATTGCCTGGGCTTTCGGCGAAAAAAACTACTTTCAAAACAGCATATCCAGCAGTCCGGCACGAGCGTCGGACTGCTTTTTCGTTTTTAGGCATTAAATTTGCGGGGTACTTTTCAAAATAAAACTATGCACAAACTACTAAAAATCAGCCTCATCGCCGCGCTCATGTGGGGTTGCAAGCAAGAAGAGGCGCAGGAGCCTACGCCGGTCCCTCCGCCACCGCCACCCGCCCAGCAGACTCCGTTGCGGAATTGTCAGCTAACCTTGGAGACGATCGAGGGCAGGCCTTTTCGCAATTATCAGTACGTTTCGGATACTGTGCTCTACAGAATCGTTCAGTACGAAACGGGAGCGACGAATCGGGAGGAAAAACGGTATACTTTCAAGTACGACGCCAAAAACCGGGTCGCGTCATTTCAGGAAGTCAGGTTATTGGCGCCTTTCGTGAATTACGAGTACCGATTCCAATACGACAATGCCAACCGGGTCGAGATGGTCACGCAGTACCAGCTGTTCAATGCCGGTCCTAAGCTCACGGAGACTTACGTGGTGCAGTATGGCCAAAACAACCGGGTATACACCTACTGCTGGCGGAATAACTGCTGGCGCTACGAGTACGATGAGGCTGGAAACCTTTCAAAATGGTTGGCCACAATTCCGGCTCGTTCCCCAAACGAAACCACGTTGCGATTTTACTCCAATTTCGATGAGCGAAAAAACGTGTACGAATTTTCGAAACCCGCCCGGCTCATCAATCTGGTAAGTGGCGAAGGAAACAGCACCAGCAATCCTGGTGCCTTCAAATTTTACGAAGGAAGCAACGAGCCCACCCAAACCGGCGTCGTGACCTACCGCTACAACGAGCAGAATCTGCCGGTCGAGGCGAGCGTGTCTTCGTTTGCGGCCAACAATGGCGCTTCCATCACCCAGGTTCGTAAGTTTACCTACGATTGCCCCTGAGGCCTAACGGTCGCTCGCGGGCTTGTCGGCCGGAGGGTCGAGGGAGAAGCCGCTGGCCTTCAAAGCAGCCAGCACGTTCTGAATCGCCTCCGTTTTGATGGCGGGAGAATCGGTTTCCGCCTCGGGACTGTCGATCCAGAAATTCACTTTCACGGTAGTCGACTTGGGGTCGGTCTGGTCGATGCTGGCGGTGGGTTTGTGGCTTTCGTGATTGAGTACTCCCCTGGTACCTTCGAGCGTCTGGACGATCAGCGGAATTGCCTTTTTAAAATTCGATTGATCGTTCAGGTCGACGCTGAACTCCAGCCGCAGAAAATCGTCCACCGAGTAGTTGAACAGCGGATTTTTCAAGATTCCCGCATTGGGTACGAAAACGTCCTTACCATCCAACGTCTTGACGATCGTCTCGCGCAGCGTCATGTCGATGATGCGGCCCTTCACCCCTTGGGTTTCGACGAGATCGCCGATTTGGAAGGGCCGCTTAAAGGCCAGCAGAATTCCGGCCAGGAAGTTCTCGCCGATGTCTTTCAGGGCAAAGCCCAGGATAAAGGCCGACAGCCCGGCCCCGGCCAGGATGTTAGTCACGGCGCCGTCAAGGCCGATCGCCCCCAAGGCCACCGAAATACCCAGAATAAGTACCAGCCAATAGCCCAGGTCGGCCAGGAAGCCCGTAAGCAGGCCGTCGTCGGTATTGCGCGTAAGCCGGGGAATCAGCCGCCGCCGCACCTGGCGGGCGACAAAAATGAAGGTAAGTAGCAGCGCCAGTGCCAGCACAAGCTTAGGCAGAATTTCGATGAAGCTGAGGTAGTACCTGTGGAGTACTTCCCAAAGTTCCCCGGTGAACTGATCGATCATTGTAGTTTTGGATTGTCTTTGTGGCGGTCTTTATCGCGCCCGGTTTTCTTGGCCATATTTTTCTCAAAGGCCTGCGTCAAATCTACGCCCGTTTGGTTGGCCAGACAAATCAATACCCAAAGCACATCGGCCATTTCGTCGCCTAGGTCCCTACCCAAATCTGACTTCTTGAACGACTGATCGCCGTAGGTACGCGCCATGATGCGCGCCAATTCACCTACCTCTTCCGTCAGGATCGTCATATTAGTCAATTCCGAAAAGTACCTGACGCCGTACTCCTTGATCCAGGCATCGACTTGGGCTTGGGCTTCTTGAATGGTCATATGTTTTGAAGGAGGAAAGGAGGAAGGTGACAAAGCCACAAAGCCACAAAGCTACAAAGCGACAAAGCGACAAAGCGACAAAGCGACAAAGCGACAAAGTTTAAAAAAAGGCGAGTAAATTAAGCAAGAATGGTGATTTTTCCAGAATCCAGAATCCAGAATCCAGAATCCAGAATCCAGAATCCAGAAATTTACCCTCGATTTTTAGAATCGACGATGATCGTTACCGGGCCGTCATTAGTGAGTTGGACTTTCATATCGGCCCCGAACTCGCCCGTTTCAATGGGTTGGCCCAGCTCTTTACTCAGAAAGTCAATCATTTGTTCATAAAGCGGAATAGCCACTTCCGGTCGAGCTGCCTCGATGAAGGAGGGTCGGTTGCCTTTTTTAGTGCTGGCGTGTAGGGTGAACTGGCTAATAAGCAAAATATTGCCGCCAACACTTTTCAAGTCAAGATTCATCTTGCCCTCGTCGTCACCAAAAATACGCATCTGCACAATCTTCCGGCCCAGCCATTCCAGATCTTCCACTGTATCGTTAGCGGCAATGCCCAACAGTACTAGAAAACCAATAGAGATTTGACCTTTCAAGGTACCCTCGATGGTCACCGAGGCTTCACTCACTCTTTGAATTACAGCAATCATCCTCTGTTGTCTTTTACTACCAAAAAAAAGTCATTGTCCAGTTCAAGGTACCCATAGTCGTACACGAAATAGTACACGCTGCCTTTTTGCGTGACGCGTTGACTGGTCATGAGGTTGAAATCGAATCCTTTGGACACCAAGGTACTTCGGGTAGTTTTGTGCTTGTCTTCCGGGCATATTTCTTCCAAAATCCGCCGATTGCGGCGAAGCTGATTGTTTGTGTTGCGTACCACATTGTACTGATCCGAGTTCAGCTTGTTGTTGTACGCGTTGCGGCACATATCCGAGCAGAATTTCTTATCCGCTCGGCCCGAAAAGGGCTGTTCGCATTCGAGGCAGTTTTTCATCAAGGTGAAGGCTTTTCGATTTCACTTCTCACTACTTCTATCAATTCTCTTGTAGGTTCAATTAATGGCATGATATCCTCGTCTGTGTAGTCGATAAAATCGGCGTAATCTCCTTTGTTTCGCCAAGTAGATAAACTGGCAAATGTTTTTCCATATCGACCTTCGATCTTCCCTGATTTAATGAAATGCAACGTGAAATTTGACTTTACGCCCGCGTGAGTCTTGGTTGGTAGATCTGACTTAGCCAGTAAACCACTTATTGCATAGTATGCCGCGTAGTATAATCGATTCATTGCTGCATTCCATTGGTTGTGGTCTACAAGCACTTGGGCAGCTTCAAAAGCCTCCCGAGATTTCTCCAATCTATACGCTACATAGGCGCTCCTATCGATTGGCTTCATAGTGCTATGCCCTCTTGCTGGATATTTTGGTAGAACGGGGTTATGGTCTGTCTGCCTTCCCATTCCTTTCTAGCAAAAATGAATGCTGAGATGGCTTGTTCAAACTTTAATTCTACTTCAAATAGCCTGTGGATAAATTTTTCCTCTCCTTTTATACCTACATCATTAGGCACTACAATTAGTACGTCCCAGTCTGAATCTTCACGATAATCCCCCCTCGCCCGTGAGCCGAACAGCATCACCTTGGCCTCCGGCTCGACTTCCAGAACTGCCTTCTTTATGCTTTCAAGAATCGTATCGTTCGAATGCTCCACAGTCGTTTCCATGCTTTGTTGTTTAGGGTTTTCCAGTTGTTTTAAGACTACCAACCAGGTTACTTCCCTCCAATCCGATTCGCCGCCACCCCTTCGAATGTCATCTTCACGGGTTTGATCGTGCCGTCGGGGTTGAAGTACAGGCGGTCGATGCAGGTTACGCGGTGGTCGCGGCCCTCGTTGGGGATGGGGCGGCGGTGGTACACCATGTACCAGTCGTCGGTGCCGGGTGTGTGGATGACTGAATTGTGACCCGCGCCCGTGGCGACTGACTTGTCCGACTCGAGTATGGTACCAATGCGCTCGAAGGGCCCGGTGGCTCGGTCGGCTGTGGCGTAGGCTACTTTGTAGGTATCGTTGGTCCAGCCGCCTTCCGACCACATGAAGTAGTACTTGCCGTTTCGGACGAACATGAATGGGCCTTCGACGTAGCCTTCGGGCGTTATTTCTTTGAATAACGTACCGTCGTCCCAGGGCTTGATGCCTGTAAAGTCGTCGTTCAGTTTGCCCAAGTTGCAGTGGCCCCAGCCGCCATAGAAAATATAGTGCGTCCCGTCGGTGTCTTTGAACACAAACTGGTCGATGGGCTGGGCGTCGTTGTAAAAATCATCGATCAGCGGCTTGCCCAGATAATCCCTGAACGGTCCGCCGGGGGCGTCGGCCACCGCGATGCCGATGCCGCCGGAATGGTTGATGGTATTGTTCGGGTCCCAACCCGGCCGGCTCGGGCGCTGCACATCGTTGGCAGCAAAAAACAGGAAGTACTTGCCGCCCTTCTCGATAGCGGCGGGAGCCCACATCGCTTGCCTGGCCCATTTGATGGCGGCTGTATCCAGAATATTGGCGTGTTTTTCCCAACTGACCAAATCCTTGGATGAGAAGGCATCGAAGTGCAACTGCTTCTCAAATTCGGCGGAGTAGGTAGGGTAAATCCAGTACTCGTCGCCAAAAACCACCCCCTCTGGGTCGGCGTACCAGCCCTCGGCGATCGGGTTGCCAGAGGAAGCAGATGAGGTATCTTCCTTCGATCCCGCGCATCTCGCTAAAAAAAGGGCACATACAAAAATCAAGTACTTAAAACGCATAAGCCACTGTAAGCGTAGAGGTTATTGGTCGTGAAAAACCAAAGATAAGGAAACAGCCTCCATTTGCAAACGACTACAAGTATTTCTATCCGATTATAAATATTTAGGAACCGAATAAGACTTTCCCGACCTGCCACCTTTGTTCCGTCGGTTCGAGTGAGCCGAAGCAAAACTCATCGTGACGGGCCAGGCGACGACGCCAGCGACACCCGTTCACATAAACCAAACAAACCATGAACAAGGTAAATTTGATCGGAAACGTAGGACGCGAAGTCAGTGTAATGGAATTTGAGAACGGCAAGAAGGCGACCTTCAGCATGGCTACCAACGAAACCTACACCAACCGCAACAACGAGGAAGTGACCAACACCGCCTGGCACAACGTAGTAGCATGGGGTAAGACGGCCCAGCAGTGCCAGCAGATGCTGAGTAAAGGAAAATTCATTCAGGTAGAAGGCAAGATCACCTACCGCGAGTACCTGAATAAAGAAAACCAAACCGTAAAAATCACCGAAATCGTGGCCTACAAGGTAGAGGAAGGACCGAAGAAAGCGGCGTGAAGGGTCTTACGTGGGGGCGTGAGGGCGTTAATGTGTGTGGGCGTGCTTTCTCTGGTTTGAGTCGTTCAGCGCAAAAGACCGCCCCCACACCATCACGGCCCCCACTCTATCACGTTTTACGTTTTTGGCTCATTATGGAAAATGGTAAAAAGTTATGGTCAAACGATTTGAGGAATTGGTTTGCTGGCAGAAGGCGCACGAAGTAGAAATGGCGGTATATAAATTCACGCTACGTGGCTCCTTTTCAAAAGATTTTGGACTCAAGGATCAGATCAACCGCGCCACGGGTTCGGTTATGGACAATATTGCGGAAGGATTTGGGCGTAGTAGTCGTAAAGAGTTCATTAACTTCCTGGTCATTGCCCGAGGTTCAGCTCATGAGGTACTTTCACAACTGCACCGAGCCCAGACACGACAGCATATCTCCGTAGAAGACTTCAAGCTCCTCTACGATCAAACCGACCACACCATTGCGCTTATCACGAATTTTATAAACTATCTGAAAAGCAATCCAGTCAAAGGAATCCGGGAATAACGTGAGAACGTTAATGCGTGGGGGCATGCTTTTATTTTAGAAAGTTTCCAGAATGAAGGTACGCCCCCACACCATCACATCCCCCACGCCTCCACGTTCAAAGCCCCAAAAGCACATGTGCCAGCCCGAAGTACACCCCGTAGCCGATCAAGTCGTTGGCGGTGGTGATGAAGGGGCCGGAGGCGACGGCGGGATTGATGCCCAGCTTGTCGAGGGCGAGGGGTGTGACGGTACCCATGAACGAGGCCAGGAACACGACCGACAATAGCGCCGAAGACACGACGATTGCGAGTTGTAGTTCGTTGCCGATGAGTAGGTTGAAGCCGAAGACGATGAGGCTGATGATGAGGCCGTTGATGAGCGCCACGCCGAACATCCGGGCCAGCCGCTCCCACACGCCCGTGTCGAGGCCGGTTTTGTCGGCCAGACTTTGCAGAATGATGGAGGAAGTCTGAATGCCGACGTTGCCGCCCGTGGAACCGATGATCGGGATGAAGGCCGCCATTGCGGGTACCACTTTCAGGTCGCCCTCGAAGAAGCCGATGAACTTGGCGGCCAGAATGCCGCCCATCATACCCACCAACAGCCACGGCAGGCGCGCCTTGGTTTGCTCCCACACGGTATCGTCCTCCTCGACGTCGCCCGTGACTCCGGCCATCGCCAGGGCATCGGAACTAGCTTGCTCGGTGATCACGTCCACTACGTCGTCGATCGTGATGCGGCCCAGCAGCCGGCCCTGCACGTTCACGACCGGGATTACGTCCAGGTCATAGCGTCGCATCAACTCGGCTACCTCTTCGGCGGGGCGGTAGGTTTCGACGTAAATAACATCTTGCGTGTAGATACTTTCAACTTTGGTGTTTTTGTGCGCCAGCACGATGCGCTTCAACGAAAGGGTACCCAGCAGAATGTCGTTATCGTCCACCACGTACACGGCGTATACCTTCTCGACGTCCTCGGCCTGCGCGCGCAGCTCCTCGATGCACTGATTCATGTTCCAGTTGACATTGGCCTTGACCAACTCCTTCTGCATCAGTCCGCCCGCCACGTCCTCGTCGTAGTGCAGCAGGTCCAGGATAAAGCGCGCCTGTTCGCGGTCTTCGAGGAGCGCGATCACTTCCTCCCGCACCTTGATGGGCTGTTCGTTGAGCAAATCCACGGCATCGTCCGAATCGAACTCATCGACGTAGCGCGCGATTTCGGTGGAAGTGAAATTTTCCAGGAAGTCCTGCCGCTCGTCGGTATCCAATGCCGCCAATATCTCCGCGCCCAGCTTCGTATCGAGCAAGCCGATCAGGTACTTAGCCTGTTCGGTCTCAATCTCATACAGGATACCCGTCACGTCGGCGGGGTACATGCCTTCCATCTCAGCCTTCAACGTAGCCGCATCTTTATTTTCGATCAGTTCCTCGATGTGCGTGAGGTATTCCTTGGTAAGTTCGAAAGTCATAGTGTTGTTGGGTAGAGGTTTATTTGTTTATGCGTTTATTTGTTTAGGGCTAGTCCAGGAATACGAGTAATATTAGCTCTATTTATTTGTCTAGTACTTATAGTAGAAAGCATCGGGGAGATAGTTTTGGTTTAAATAAACAAATAAACAAATAAACAAATAAACAAATAAATTACAAATATACAAATATACAAATAACGATGCGTATATATTCTTTCGAAAAGCTTGAAGTATGGCAACTTAGCCGAAAATTGACTGTACAGATTTATAAAGTAACAAAGACGTTTCCGAAAGAAGAACTATACGGAATGTCTAATCAATTGCGTAGGGCCTCACTTTCAGTAGCTTCCAACATCGCCGAAGGTACTTCACGCATATCAGGTAAGGACCAGGCTCATTTTACTGTGATGGCATTCACAAGTTTGATGGAAACCCTAAACCAATTAATTATATCCAACGATTTGGAATATATTTCCAAAGAAGAATTGAATGGATTTAGAGCAGATATTAACGAAATAAGCAATCGACTAAACTCACTGAGAAAATCGCAATTAAGGATAAATGAATGAACCGATATCAATATCGAACTATTACTTTAAACAAATAAACAAATAAACAAATAAACAAATAAACAACCGCGCGGGCGTTCCCGTAAACAACCTACTCCATCCCCGCCGCTACCAATTTCGTCAACGCCACAAAATCTTCAACATTCAACTGTTCCGCGCGTAAATCCAGGTACGGCGAGTCGATGGAAACGCCTAATGGTTTCAGGGCATTGCGGAGCGTTTTCCTTCTTTGATTGAAGCCGGTTTTGATTACCCGAAAAAAGAGCTTTTCGTCGCAATCGAGTTGCTGGGTTTCGTTGCGGAGCAGGCGGATGACGCCCGACTGTACCTTGGGCGGCGGGGCGAAGGCCGTGGGCGGAACACTGAACAGGTACTCGATGTCGTAGAATGCCTGCAGGTACACGCTCAGGATGCCGTAAGTCTTATTGCCGGGCGGCGAAGCGAGGCGTTGGGCTACTTCTTTCTGGAGCATACAGACAATCTCGGGTACCTGGTCGCGCTGCTCGATGACGCGGAAAAAGATCTGGGAGGAAATGTTGTAGGGTAGATTTCCGATGATCGCCACCTTTTGGTCGGTGAGGTTGGTCAGCGGCCAATGCAGGAAGTCGCCTTCGTACACGCGCGGCGCGAGGGTAGGGTAGTGTTCTTTGAGATAGGGCACCGAGTCGCGGTCGATTTCGATGACGTGCGTTTCGTAAGCTTCGTTCTGCAGCAGGTACTGCGTCAGTACGCCCATGCCGGGGCCGATCTCAAGCACTTTTTTATAGTCCTGATGCGGGATGAGGCCATCCACGATGCGTTGGGCGATACTAAGGTCTTTCAGAAAGTGCTGACCCAGTGATTTTTTAGCGCGAATTTTCATTGTTTCTCTTTAAGGCACAAAGTTCAGGAGGCACAGAGTGCGGGTCCGATGCGGCGTCCCGACCCCGATGCGTGGGGCGATTAGGCACTATACAAAGTTGCTAAGTTTTGGAAAGAAAGCGTAACTCGACAAATGCCACTACGCTAAAATTACGCTAAATTCGTAGATTTCGAGTGGCAGGCGGTATCGGCCAGGATCGCGAGCGCTTGTCAAACGCCAATTTCAATTCTCCATTCTCAATTTTCAATTAAGAAAAATGGAAACCCTAGCATCACCCGCCGACTGGCAAGCCGTGAATTACACGCTGGATCACCTGCGGCTGATCGGCGTCACCCTCGACCTCGATTGGATCATCAAATCGGTGAGTCCGTACCTGCTGCGCAAAACGGGCTGGGATGAAAGCGAGTTGACGGGCCATGATTTTCTGAAAACCCTGATTCCCGAGGACGACCGCGACGAGGTGCAGGATCTGCTCGAAGACGGAGTGTACCATGACCTCCGCATCGACCGCCGCGAAATGCGGCTGCTGACCAAGGCCGGGGCCATTCGTACCGTAACGATCAACTCGTTTTTGGTCAGGAAAGAAGAAGGGCTACCGATCTCGTTTACGATCGTGGGCGACGATATCACGCGGCGTCTGAGGATGGAATCGGCCCTGTCGCGCTCTAATGGCCAACTGCAGGACTTGGTCGATAATACCAGCGATGTCATCCAGCTTATGACCGTCGACGGGAAATTCATCTTCGTCAACCGCGCCTGGCGCGAGGTACTGGGCTACAGTCAGGACGAAATTTCTTCGATCAACCTGCTCACCATCCTGCACCCGCAATTCCGCGACGATACCTTCGACCAGCTTCGGCGCATCGGGGCGGGGGAGAGTGTACCCAACTTCGAAACAGTATTTTTGAGTAAAGGCGGCCGCAAGATATTCCTGACGGGCAGTGTGACCTGCCGCTTCGACCACGGCAAGCCCACCGCTTTTCGTTGCATCCTGCACGATTTTACGGAGAAAATTCGCGCCGAAAAGGCCCAGAACCTGTACTACAGCATCGCCAACTGGACGATCAGTACCGAGAATCTGGACGACTTGTACCACAATATTCACCAGGAACTCGGCAAGATCATCGACGTTAAGAACTTCTTTATCGCGCTCTACGACCAGTCGAAGAGCTTCCTCTACTTTCCTTATTATATAGATCAGTACTTTCAGGGCCTGCGCTTCACCAAGCGGCGGCTCGGCAACGGCCTTACGGAATACGCCATCGCGTCCAACAAAGCGCTGTTTTTGTACAAAGAGGACATTCAGGAACTGGCCAAAACCAACAGCATGCACCTCTACGGTACTACCCCCGAGGTACTGCTGACCGTACCGCTGCGCATCGGCGACCGCGTGACGGGGATCATCGGCGTTAAATCGTACGACAACGCCCATACCTACGACGCCCGCGACCTCGAATTGTTGGAGTTCATTTCGGGGCAGGTGGCGCTAGCCATTGCGCGTAAACAGAGCGAGGAAGAACTCGCCAAGTACGCCGCCCGGCTCAACGCCATCTTCGATAGCAGCTCGCACCTTATCTGGTCGGTCAACAAATCTATGCAGCTGACCTCCTTCAACCGCAACTACGCCAACCTGATCGAGAGCCAGCTGAATGCCGCGCCCGCGCTCAATGTCAGTACCGACAAGATGGGCTGGCGCATGATGAGCGCCCAGAACCGGCGCGAACTTCGAGCGGCGCTACCGCGACGCTTTTCGGGGCAAGTTGCAGTACTTCGAGATAAAGATCGATACCCGTGAAGGAAACGAGATGTGGCTGGAATTCTACCTCAACCCCATCCTGTTCGAAGGAGGCGTGATCGAGGAGGTATCGGGTATCGCACGCGACGTGACCCGCCGCAAAATGGCTGAACTATCGCTGCGGCAGAGCGAGGAGATTTTCCGGGGCATCTTCGAGAACCTGCAGGACATCTACTGCCGGATGGATCGGCAGGGCGTGATTACGATGATCAGCCCGTCGGTGCTGAAGCGAACGGGCTACACAGCCGAGGAGGTGATTGGCAAGCACATCACCGATTTCTTTTTTGACCAGAAACTCATCCACCGGGCCCTCATCAAGCTACGCCGCGACGGCAGCCTGCGCAACATCGAAGGGAATTTGCGCGTGAAGAGCGGCAACGAACGCCAGTTTATGTTCAATATGCTGATGTTCAACGACGAAAACGGCCGCCCGTCGGAAGTGGCCGTGCTGGCCCGCGACATCACGGCCCTCAAGCGCAACGAGCAGGAACTGCTCAAGGCCAAGGAACAAGCCGAGCATTCGCTCAAAGTGAAGGAGGGCTTCCTGGCCAACATGAGCCACGAAATCAGGACGCCTATGAACGGCGTGATCGGCATGGTGGACCTGCTCAGCAACACCAGGCTCGACGACGAGCAGCGCGACTATGTACAGACCGTCAAGCGGTCGTCCGAAACGCTGCTGCACATCCTGAACGACATCCTGGATCTTTCCAAGATCGAGGCAGGCAAGATGGCGCTGCATGAGTTGCCGCTTTCGCTGCAGGAGCTGATGGAGAAACTGGTGTCGCTCTTTGCCCAAACCGCCCGCAACAAAGGCAACACGCTGACCTACGTACTCGGCCCCAAGCTACCCAAGTACGTGATCGCGGATCAGACGCGGCTCTTGCAAATCCTGTCGAACCTGACTTCGAACGCGCTGAAATTCACGGAAAACGGTGAGGTACGCCTCAAAGTGAAGCTGGAAGAAAAGCGCCCCAACACCAATCTGATCAAGGTGGAAGTATACGATTCGGGCATCGGTATTTCGGAAGAAGACCAAAAGTTGCTCTTTACCAACTTTACCCAGGTCGACAATTCCTCCCAGAAATCGTACGGAGGTACCGGGCTTGGGTTGTCGATTTCCAAGCAGTTGTGCAAGCTCATGAATGGCGACATAGGCGTCGAGTCGTACGCCCGGCAGGGGAGTATGTTCTGGTTTACGTTCGAGGCGCGCGAAACCACTATCGCGCCCGCCTCGGTGGTCGACAAAGAGGAAGAGGCGTTTATCGACAACATCTTTGAGTCGTACCATCCCACCATTCTGCTCGTGGACGACAACATGGTCAACCGCAAAGTTGCCAGCGAGATTCTGAAAAAAGCGGGCTGTGTGGTCGACTCCGCCGAGAGTGGCTTCGAAGCGATCGAGAAAATGGACCGCGTGATGGCCTCGCCCGAGGAGTACTACGATGTCGTGTTCATGGATATTCAGATGCCCGACATGGACGGCGTCGAGACGACCAAAAAGCTGCACGAGAAGTACCCCGACCCCAATCCGCCCTACCGCCTGCCGCCCATCGTGGCCATGACGGCCTACTCCATGAAGGAAGACCGCGAGCGCTTCTTGAGCGAAGGTATGGACGACTACGTGGCCAAGCCTATCCGCGCCCAGAACCTGATCGCGAAAGTACAGCAGATCGTGGGCCAGACCACCGACCGCCAGATAGGCGAAAAGCAACGCGCCTTGGCCCAGGAAATCGCCCTGCCCGTGCTGGACCGCGAGATTGTGAACCAGCTGAAACAGATAGGCGGCAAGGACTTGGTACTGTCGGTCTACGAGGATTTCGTCAACGAATCCAACGAACTGGTAGGGGAGGCCCTGACGGCCTATAAAGCCGACGACATCGCCACCGTCAAGAGCCACCTCCACACCCTGAAAGGCAGTGCGGGTACCGTGGGCGTGATGCAGCTCGCCGAGATCGCGCGCGACGCCGAAGGGCGCCTCAAGACCAACGACACCAGTACCCTGAGCAAGGCCCTGCCGGAACTGCAGGTGGCCTATGGGAAGTTCCTGGAAAACTACAAGATGTGGTTGGATGAGTGGTTATGAAGTCAGTCGCCCTGAGTCGGCGCGTTAGCAACTAACGTGCCAATCGAGAATGGGAACATACTAAAACAAAGAGACGGAACGCCCCAGGGCGTTCCGTCTCTTTGTTTTATGCACTATTTATAAATAGTGGAATGTTTGGGCAACTTTTTGGCATAGTCCTTGCGACTTGAAGTCACATCAAGGCACCTTTTTCCAAAGCAGCTGTCTTCACACGCACTAAAATTGACAAAGCAAAGGCCAGTCATATGAATTTCATTTGGTTGATTTATTTCTATCCAGTCATTTTTATCTACAGCTTATGAGGACTTTTTCTTCCACTACCACCCTTCAGTCAAATCCAGGCACGACTGACCTCGTGTTTTCCGTTTCCCCGCCAGTGGAAAGAGCGCCGAGTCGCTTCAAACTATTCTCTCCCAAATGGTTTGGCTGTCTTATCCTATTATTCACAATTGCCTTGGCTTCGAAGTCCTTTGGCCAGGTCTGCTCGGCTGGCGCTGACATAACAATTACGTGTGTCAATGGCATTACGCCCAGTACTTCGGCACTATTGGCAACGCCAATAGGCGGAACGTGGAGTAACGCGACAAACAATCCGACGGTGGCAACTTTTACGCCTAACGCAGCGGTTACTATCGCAGGTAATCTTGAAGCGGGCGTGTACAGGTTTATCTATACAACTGCTTTACCAGATTGTAGCGACACGGTGCAGGTGACCGTACCTGACTGTCAATCGCTCTGCCTGCCTGTGGAAGTGAGCGACACTTTGGTCTGCGCCGGTTCGGTGCTTGACCTGACGAGTTTGGTCTCTGGCTTCGACAACTTGCTGAGTTCAGCCTTCACAACTGGGGGCGTGGACGGAATCGCCATCGCCAACCCAACGGCCTTCGTGGCCGACAGCGCCACGACGCTCACGCTGGTAGCTTCTAACCTGCTGGGCTGCTCGGACACGACGACGCTGACGATCAACGTCAGTCCGCTGCTGGATTTGGCCTCGTCGGTGAGCGACACTTTGGTATGCGCCGGTTCGGTGCTGGACTTGACTAGTCTGGTCTCCGGCTTCGACACTTTGCTGAACGTAGGTTTCGACCTGGGTGGAATCGCCATCGCCAACCCGACTGCATTTGTCGCCGACAGCACGACTGTTCTAACTTTTAGCGCTTCTAACCTTTTAGGCTGCTCGGACACGACGGCGCTGACGATCAACGTCAGCCCGCTGCTGGATTTGGCCTCGTCAGTGACCGATACTTTGGTATGCTCCGGTTCGGTACTTGATTTGACTAGTCTGGTCTCCGGCTTTGATACTTTGCTGAACGTGGGCTTCGACCTGGGCGGGATCGCCATCGCCAACCCGACTGCATTTGTCGCCGACAGCACGACTGTTCTAACTTTTAGCGCTTCTAACCTGCTGGGCTGCACGGACACGACGACGCTGACGATCAACGTCAGTCCGCTGCTGGATTTGGCCTCGTCGGTGACCGACACGCTGGTATGCTCCGGTTCGGTGCTGGACCTGACCGGTTTGGTCTCTGGCTTCGACACTTTATTGAACGTAGGTTTCGACCTGGGTGGAATCGCCATCGCCAACCCGACTGCATTTGTCGCCGACAGCACGACTGTTCTAACTTTTAGCGCTTCTAACCTTTTAGGCTGCTCGGACACGACGACGCTGACGATCAACGTCAGCCCGCTGCTGGATTTGGCCTCGTCGGTTACTGATACACTGGTGTGCGCCGGTTCGGTACTTGATTTGACTAGTCTGGTCTCCGGCTTTGATACTTTGCTGAACGCGGGTTTCGACCTGGGCGGGATCGCCATCGCCAACCCGACGGCTTTCGTGGCCGACAGCGCCACGACGCTCACGCTGGTAGCTTCTAACCTTTTAGGCTGCACGGACACGACGGCGCTGACGATCAACGTCAGCCCGCTGCTGGATTTGGCCTCGTCGGTGACCGATACTTTGGTATGCTCCGGTTCGGTACTTGATTTGACTAGTCTGGTCTCCGGCTTTGATACTTTGCTGAACGCGGCTTTCAGGATTGGGGGCGTGAACGGCATCGCGGTAGCTGACGCTTCGGCTTTCGTGACCGACAGCACGACCACACTTACACTGGTGGCCTCCAACTTATTGGGTTGCTCGTACACGACGACGCTGACGGTCAACGTCAACCCGGCGGTTGCTCTGACGGTGAGCGACACTTCGGTCTGCGCCGGTTCGGTGCTGGATTTGACGAGTTTGGTCTCTGGCTTCGACAACTTGCTAAGTTCAGCCTTCACAACTGGGGGCGTGGGCGGAATCGCCATCGCCAACCCGACGGCTTTCGTGGCCGACAGCACCACGACGCTCACGCTGGTAGCTTCTAACCTATTGGGCTGCTCGGACACGACGACGCTGACGATCAACGTCAGTCCGCTGCTGGATTTGGCCTCGTCAGTGAGCGATACACTGGTATGCGCCGGTTCGGTACTTGATTTGACCAGCCTAGTGTCTGGCTTCGACACGCTACTGAATGTAGGCTTCGACCTGGGCGGAATAGCCATCGCCAACCCGACGGCTTTCGTGGCCGACAGCGCCACGACGCTCACGCTGGTAGCTTCTAACCTATTGGGCTGCTCGGACACGACGACGCTGACGGTGAATGTCAGTCCGCTGCTGGATTTGGCCTCGTCAGTGAGCGATACACTGGTATGCGCCGGTTCGGTACTTGACTTGACCGGTTTGGTCTCGGGCTTCGACACTTTGCTGAACGTGGGCTTCGACTTGGGCGGAATAGCCATCGCCAACCCGACGGCCTTCGTGGCCGACAGCACCACGACGCTCACGCTGGTAGCTTCTAACCTATTGGGCTGCTCGGACACGACGACGCTGACGGTGAATGTCAGTCCGCTGCTGGATTTGGCCTCGTCAGTGACCGATACACTGGTATGCGCCGGTTCGGTACTTGATTTGACCGGTTTGGTCTCGGGCTTCGACACTTTGCTGAACGTGGGCTTCGACTTGGGCGGAATCGCCATCGCCAACCCGACGGCCTTCGTGGCCGACAGCGCCACGACGCTCACGCTGGTAGCTTCTAACCTATTGGGCTGCTCGGACACGACGACGCTGACGGTGAATGTCAGTCCGCTGCTGGACTTGGCCTCGTCAGTGAGCGATACACTGGTATGCGCCGGTTCGGTACTTGATTTGACCGGTTTGGTCTCGGGCTTCGATACTTTGCTGAACGTGGGCTTCGACTTGGGCGGGATCGCCATCGCCAACCCGACGGCCTTCGTGGCCGACAGCACAACTGTCCTGACGTTGACCGCTTCTAACCTATTGGGCTGCTCCGACACGACGACGCTGACGATCAACGTCAGCCCGCTGCTGGACTTGGCCTCGTCGGTGACTGATACTTTAGTATGCGCTGGCTCGGTACTTGACTTGACCAGCCTAGTGTCTGGCTTCGACACGCTACTGAATGTAGGCTTCGACTTGGGCGGAATAGCCATCGCCAACCCGACGGCCTTCGTGGCCGACAGCACCACGACGCTCACGCTGGTAGCTTCTAACCTATTGGGCTGCTCGGACACGACGACGCTGACGGTGAATGTCAGTCCGCTGCTGGACTTGGCCTCGTCAGTGACTGATACACTGGTATGCGCCGGTTCGGTACTTGATCTGACCGGTTTGGTCTCTGGCTTCGACACTTTGCTGAACGTGGGCTTCGACTTGGGTGGAATCGCCATCGCCAACCCGACGGCTTTCGTGGCCGACAGCACGACTGTCCTGACGATCACCGCTTCTAACCTATTGGGTTGCTCGGACACGACGACGCTGACGGTGAATGTCAGTCCGCTGCTGGATTTGGCCTCGTCGGTGAGCGATACACTGGTATGCGCTGGTTCGGTACTTGACCTGACCAGTTTGGTCTCCGGCTTCGACACTTTGCTGAACGTGGGCTTCGACCTGGGTGGGATCGCGGTCGCCAACCCGACGGCCTTCGTGGCTGACAGCGCCACGACGCTCACGCTGGTAGCTTCTAACCTATTGGGCTGCTCTGACACGACGACGCTGACGATCAATGTCAGTCCGCTGTTGGATTTGGCCTCGTCGGTGACCGATACGCTGGTATGCGCTGGCTCGGTACTCGACCTGACCGGTTTGGTCTCCGGCTTCGATACTTTGCTGAACGCGGCTTTCAGGATTGGGGGCGTGAACGGCATCGCGGTAGCTGACGCTTCGGCTTTCGTGACCGACAGCACGACCACACTTACACTGGTGGCCTCCAACTTATTGGGTTGCTCGTACACGACGACGCTGACGGTCAACGTCAACCCGGCGGTTGCTCTGACAGTGAGCAACACTTCGGTCTGCGCCGGTTCGGTGCTGGATTTGACTGATCTGGTTGCTGGCTTCGATACTTTGCTGAATGTTACCTTTGAGGTGGATGGACTACCAGTCACCAACGCATCGGCCTTCGTCGCCGATAGTACAGTGACAATTCAAGTAACGGCCTCGACGGTCCTGGGTTGCTCAGATACCAAGCCTGTACTCATCAGTGTACTGGATTGTGGTCAAATAGTCGACCTCTCCCTGAGCAAATCGGTTGACCGGAAGATGGCGATGTTGGGCGACACGGTCACCTACACGATCAAGGTATGGAACGAAGGGCAGGGCGACGCCACGGGCGTAGTCGTGACCGACTCGCTCAACATGGGCGTCCAGTTCGTGTCGCAAACCACGGCGGCGGGTAGCTATAACCCCACCACCAGGCAGTGGACCATCGGTAGCCTGGCTCAGGGAGACACTGTGCGACTCTTGATCAGGGCCCGGGTGGTGGCCCAGGGCGTGTGGTTCAACACGGCCGAAATTACCAGTATGACCGAGAAAGACGAGGACAGCACCCCCGGCAATGGCGTGGACGGCGAGGACGACATCGACCGCGAGTGCTTCACGGTACCCGTACTGGTGTGCCGCGGACAAGGCACGGCTGTCGACTTGATGGTGCCCGCTGAGTACACGGGCGTCGTTTGGTTCCGCAAGACTCAAGGCGGCGAACCCGTGCAGGTAGCGACGGGTAACACTTTCCAAGTTGTTGAAAGCGAGTTGGGTACTTACGAGTACACGTTCACCTCCAACTCGGGTACATGCCCGGCCGAAGGCTGCTGCCCCACCATCGTGGTGGTGCAGGATTGCTGCTCGGTCAATGTGTGCGTACCGTTCACGATCACGAAGAAATTGAGGTAGTTAATAAAATATGGTTCAAAGAAAAGCGGCAAAGGGTTGGAATCATCGATTCCAACCCTTTGCCGCTTTTACTGCTTCAATTGCTCACCTCACTTGTGTTCTTTTCCGAAGTCCATCTCCCCCGCCTCGATTTTGACTATCAGGTGATTCTCCCTGGGCGGAATCGGGCAGTTGTAGCCGGCTGAATAGGCACAATAAGGATTATACGCTTTGTTGAAATCCAGGGTACATTGTTTGCCTTGGATATCGCCCATCCTGAAATCGAGGTAGCGCCCGCCGCCGTAGGTTTCGTGGGCGTTGGTCAAGTCTTTAAAAGGCACGAAGAGGTAGTCGCGATACTGAGGCATTTTGCGCAGATCCAGGCTTTGGTACACAGCGAGCGTCTGCGCTTTTCCCGCCAAAACGAAATGCAATTCCCCGAACTTGACGTAGGGCTTCCGAACACCACTGTAAGTTAGCATCTCAAACGGTTTACTTTCCGGGGTAGTCACGAACACCGCCTGAATTCGATAGGCCGAATCCGGTTCGTAGAACCGAAGGAAAGACAAATCATCCGCTTCCAACGGGGCGTTGGGCGTTATCAGAAACTCTTTTTTGTAAGCTTCCCGGTGCGTTTCGATGACATTTTCAAACCCTTGTGCCCGTACCGAGGTACTTACAGAACCAAGAATTAAAGTCAACAAGACTTGAATACTGTATTTCATTTTTAAAAGATTATAGAAAAATATTGTACTTAAAATTATGTAAGTCAATAGGTTAGCAACTAGGCCGTTCGCCTTTGACCGTTCACCTTTGACCCAAAAACGAAAATTATCCCTAATTTCACGAAGCCAAACTAGTTCAACAACTCCAATCCCATCTCATGTCGTATACCAAACGCGTCCTGATCGCCGAAGACAGCTCGGTAATCCAAAACCTCGCTCGCAAAATACTCGAATTCCAAAACTACGAAATTACGGCCGTCAAGAACGGTGAGCAGGTACTGCAACTTCTCGAAAAGGAAAAGTTCGACATCATCCTGCTCGATATCAATATGCCTATTATGGATGGCATGGAGTGCGCTCGCGCCATTCGGGAGCTCAAAGACGGCGAGAAATCCAAAACCCCCATCGTGGCCATCACGGGCAACGCCAAGAACTACAGCGACGAAGATTTCAAGGAGGCTGGCTTCAACGACGCCCTCATGAAGCCCCTCAACTTCGACCGCCTGGTGGAGGTAGTGGCCAACCTGACCGAATAGTCGACATGAAGGTCACGTTTCTGGGTACGGGCACATCGCAAGGGGTCCCAGTGATCAACTGCGACTGCGCCGTGTGCCGCTCGCTCGACTACCGTGACAAGCGCCTGCGCGTGTCGGTCTGGATCGAGGTCGGCGGCAAGTCGCTGGTAATCGACACCGGTCCCGATTTTCGGCAGCAGATGCTCCGTGCGCGGGTGCAGCAGCTCGACGCCGTATTGTTCACGCATCAGCACAAAGACCACACCGCCGGGCTCGACGACGTGCGGGCCTTTAATTTTTCCCAGAAAAAGGATATGCCGCTCTACGGCCGGCCAGCCGTACTCGACCAAATCAAGTCCGAGTTTTCCTATGCCTTCGGCGAAAACCGCTATCCCGGCACCCCGCGCCTGCAACTGCTTCCCATCGAGAACGAACCCTTCACGGTAGAGGGCATCGAGGTCACACCGATCGAAGTGATGCATCACAAGCTACCCGTTTACGGCTTCCGCATCGGCGATTTCTCCTACATCACCGACGCCAACTACATCGCCGAAAGCGAACTCAAGAAGCTGGACGGTACCAAAGTCCTGGTCCTCGACGCGCTGCAGCGCGAAGACCACCTCTCGCACTTCACCCTCGCCCAGGCCCTCGAGCTGATCGCCCGCCTCGACATTCCCACCACCTATCTCACCCACCTCAGCCACCGCATGGGCAAGCACGAGGAAGTAGAAAAAGAATTACCGGAAGGGGTGCGGTTGGGGTATGATGGATTGGAAATTTTTGTTTAAATGTTTAAATGTTTAAACATTCTTCCATGCACCAAAACTACTATTTCCTCCGCCAACTTGCCCCAGCGCTCGATCGTGAGATCAGGGGGAAGCGGTTTTTGGAGGCATTCAGTCAGGAGCGCGACGAGATTATCATGGTGTTTGCCGAAGCGCGGGGGAAGCATAATTTTTACAAACCTTTTTTCCTGAAAGCCTCGTTGCGGCCCGACTTCGCCAGCCTGAGCTTCCCCGAGCAGTTCGACCGCGCCCGCCGCAATAGCGTAGATCTGTTCGAGGTACTCTACGGGCAGGTAGTGGCTCAGGTACGGGTGTTTGCGAATGAGCGGGCGCTAGGCATTTATCTGGAAAACGGGGAAGTACTGGTCTTCAAACTGTTCGGCAACCGCTCCAACATTGTACATTTTGGGGCGAGGGGAGAGGTCTTGGATGTATTCAATAATAAGCTCGCTGCTGACCATGCCCTCGATCTTGCCGGGCTGGACCGCACGTTGGACCAATCGTTCGAGGCTTTTGCGGCGCATGGGGGCAAATTCGAGAAGCTGTTTCCGACGTTTGGGAAAGTAGTGAAGGAGTACCTCAACCCCAGGTTGTCGGGCGTTGAAAAGTTGGAAGAACGTTGGGAAATTGTGCAGGAAACCTTGCAGATTTTACAAAATCCAGCATTTTACCTTACCCAGCTTCACCACCTGCCCACGTTGTCGCTGCTGCCCGTGGGCGAGATCACTGAGACCTTCACCGACCCGCTGGTAGCGCTGACGAAGTTTTACTACGCTTACGCCCGCATTGGGAATCTTGATAAAGAGAAAGCGGACTGGCTGCGGATGTTGCAAAAGCGTATCAAGCAAACTGAGAACTACCTCGCCAATTCGTTCAAAAAATTGGTTGAACTGGAAGAAGGGGGTAAAAATGAGGAGTTGGGCCACATTCTGATGGCGAATCTGTACCAAATTCCCGAGCGGGCCGAGCGGGTGGAGCTTTTTGATTTTTATCGCGATCAGCCGATTTCGATCAAACTAAAAAAAGACCTTTCGCCCCAGAAAAACGCGGAGGTCTATTACCGCAAAGCCAAAAATGAGAGAATCGAAACCGACAAAATCCAGGAGAACCTGACGTTGCGGGAGGCGGAACTCGCCCGCATCCGCGACCACTACGCCGCCATCGAACCCATGGCGCAACTACGCGAACTGCGTACTTACATCAAGAAAAATAACCTGACGCCCGCCAAAGCGGGTGCCGATCAGGGCCAGCTTTTCCGCCGCGTCGAGTTTCAGAACTTTGTGATTCTGGTGGGCCGAAATGCCAAAAACAACGATCTGCTCACCCAGCAATACGCCCACAAAGACGACCTGTGGATGCACGCCCGCGATGTATCCGGCTCGCACGTGATCGTGAAGCATCAGGCAGGCAAGAAGTTTCCGGCCCCCGTCGTGGAGCGCGCCGCCGAACTGGCCGCCTGGTACTCCAAACGCCGCACCGACAGCCTCTGCCCGGTGATTGTGACGCCCAAAAAATTCGTCAGAAAACCCAAAGGCCTCCCGCCTGGCGCGGTGGTGGTAGAAAAGGAGGAAGTGGTGATGGTTGTACCCGTTGGGGAAGGGGGGACGGTAGAAAGGTAGACGGGAGAAGGGTAGACGGATGCTGTTCAAACTACCTTTTTCCCGTCTACCGTCCCCCCTTCTCCCCTTTCCCCCCCAAGAGCCAGCGGCTCTGCTTCCAAATCCCGATAGGCCGAGTATACTTCCAACATTTTTTGGTTGGCTTCGCTGAGCTGCATATCTACTTTCCAGTTCATGCTGGCGGCGAGTTGGTACATCATCAGTTGGATCTGATTGTTGGCGATGCGGGGCAGGTCGCTGTCCATGGCCTTCTCGTTCATCACGTCCTTGGCCTCGGAGAGGATATTGGTGAGGTCGTCGGTTTTGAAGCGGTTGATCCAGCCCGACTCGATGTCGTAGAATTTGTAGTCAGTGTCCATCGACAGGATTTCGGGCGCCGGGAAGTACTCGACCACCAGTTGCCGGTTGTCGCCATCGACGCGCCAGCGGACTTTGGAAAAATCGAAGCCGACCAGTACCTTGGCCTTCGCGATGATGAGCGCCTTTTTCTTGTCCTTGAAAAGGTGCCAGACGTCCATGTCGTGCTGGTAGTTGTAGATTTCCGTAAAATACCCTTCGGCCATCACCACTTTGAAGACCTTTTCGATCCGGTCGATCAGCACGGAGGCCTCTTTGGTAGGTACCGACTTTTTGCCGCCACCACCAAAATTATTATAAACCCATATCCCGCCCCCGGCCCCAAGGCCCAGCATCAGAATAGAAAAAAGCAAATCAGTGAATTCCATTTTTTATAGTGCCTGAGTACCCGAGTTTCTAAGTACCAAAGAGATGAGAAAAAGCGACAAAGCAGGGGTGTCAGTCTGAGCAGAACGGTCCGATTTCTATGGTTTATGCAAGTGTTGGCGTATAATTTTTGTTATATTTTTCACCCCGCCCCACGACCGCGTAAATCCGGTGGATTAGCTTGTTGCGAACGGCATTGAGAACGAGCATTCTGTTTTTGCCCTCTTTTACTTTCCGCTGGTAGTAGTCCTGTAATTCCCCCTTGACGCGAATCGATGACATGGCCGCTAAATGAAAAAGAGACTTAAGGCGCTTGCGGGCGTGCTGGCTCACGCCAGGCCGACCTCGGACACTGCTGCCGGATTGATAGTTGAAGGGGGCAACCCCGGCATGACAAGCCATCTTCTTGGGGTCGGTGATGTTCTTCAACTCGTTGGTGGAAATCACCACTTCGGTGGCGGTGGCCGGGCCAATACCGGGGATGGAAGTCATCAGCCCGAAGAGTTCTTTGAGCTGCTGGTCGCCCTCGATGAGTTGTTCGATGGATTTGTCAATCGCCTTGCGGTCTTTCTCGATGGCGGCCAGCGATGCTTGGCAACCTTTGCGCAGTTGCTTTTGGAAGGTAGGGCTGATGAAGCCCTGATGCTCGGCCAGAGGCCCGGCCAACTGGTTGTAGACGCCGATCAGCCGCTGGCGGGCCGCACTGAGCAGGGCCAACTGCTGCACGACGGCTCGGGGCGGTTGCCAGAGGCGGATTCTGTCCCGGAACCGGCGGGCGTACTCGGCGATCCGCTGGGCGTCGATGCTGTCGGTCTTGCCCCGCTGCAGGCCGCTGGCCTTCTTGATCTGGAGCGAGGACTCCAGCCAGATGGGAAAACGGAGTTTGTGGAGGAAGTCGAGCAGGTGGGCGTTGTAGATGCCCGTGTGCTCCATGCAGAAGACCGCGTCGGCAGGATTCCAGTCAGGCAGCGTTTTAAGCAGCCGCAGGGCGGTTTTTATGCCCGTCACGGTGTTGGGGGTGCTGGTTTGGAGCACCATATTCTTACCATCGTAAACGGCCCAGTCGAGTGTCGCTTTGGAGATGTCGATGCCAATGTAATAGCGAATGTCCATGTTGGTTTGTAGTTTAGGGGTTTGAGAATGAATGCTTGCACAGTTGTTCAATACCTTGCTAACGGGCCTGTTGTCCCACATTTCTATACGAACCTTTTGCAAGCAAAGACAGGACGGGTCCTGAATCGGACCATAGGCCGCTAACCTTGCCGCGCGATAGGATAGCCCGTCCTGTTTGTCTTTCCGGCAAGCTACCAAATCTTGGAATAGTACTGTCCTGCAAACCTAAAGGCCGTAGCGGTCGAAGACAATCATGCAATAAAACAAAGTACAACCACAATCTGCCGAAAGCCTTATATTCAGAACAACCCTTTAACAACAATTACACGATTCAACAATTACACGATTCAACAAACACGCTAATCGTCGTCGCCGGTCCTACCGCTGTGGGCAAGACCGAACTTTGCCTAAAATTAGCCAAAGAATTGGACACCGAGATTATCTCGGCCGATTCGAGGCAGTTTTTTCGGGAGTTGTCCATCGGAACAGCTAAGCCTACCGAGGCTGAGTTGCGACAAGTCCCCCACCATTTCATCGATTCGCACTCGATTGCGAAGTCTTATAGCGCGGGCGATTACGAGCGCGATGCCTTGGCTTTGCTAAATAAACTGTTCCAGCAAAAAAAGTGCGTTATCCTGACGGGCGGTTCGGGGCTGTACATCAAGGCGGTATGCCAAGGGTTGGACGACCTGCCCCGGCCCGAAGCGGGCCTGCGTCAGGAGCTGATGCGCCAGTTGCGGGAAGACGGTCTGGAGTTTCTGCAGGCCGACGCGCTGCGCGTCGACCCGGTTTTTTCGGCTACGGCTGAGTTTCAGAATCCGCAACGTGTGGTACGTGCCCTGGAAGTTTTCTACAGTTCGGGCCAGCCGATTTCTTCTTTTAAGGGAGGCATGCCCGTCGAGCGGCCTTTTGCCATCGTGCCCATCGCGCTCGAACGCGAGCGCAGCGAATTGTACCGGCGCATTGAAACGCGCGTCGACCAAATGCTGGCCGATGGCTTGGTGGAGGAGGCCAAAAGCGTAATCGCTTACCGCGACCACCACGCGCTCAAAACGGTAGGGTACAAAGAGGTGTACGGGTACCTGGACGGCAAGTACGATGAACCAGAAATGATCCGCCTCCTAAAACAAAACACCCGCCGCTACGCCAAGCGGCAGCTGACCTGGTTCCGGCATCAGGGAAAGTACAGCTGGTTTCAGGCCGAGGATTATGCGGGGGTAGCGGAGTTGTGTAAACGTGTAATCGTGTAATCGTTTATTTGTTGAAAACCTTCATACCCATTTCAGATCTTGAAAAATACGCTCCCGCATGGACTCACGAATGGTCTCACGCCTCCGCCTCCATCCTTCGATACGCCAAAATTCCGCCCGTGACGTTGCGGACGTTAGAAAAGCCGTTGGCCTGCAGGTACTTCTGAGCGTTGCCGCTGCGGGCGCCGGAGCGGCAGTGGACGATAACTTCTTCGTCTTTTTTAGCTTTTAGGTCTTCCAGTTCATCGGGCAGGCTACCCAGCGGAATGAGCGTGGCACCCAGGTTGTCCTCGTTATACTCGTGCTCTTCGCGCACGTCGTAGAAGTTCATTTCTTCGCCCTCGTCGAGGCGCTCTTTCAATTCCTGTACTGTGATGTCCATAATGTGTTTCGGGGAGATATAGAGTAAGTGGGCTGGCGAGCCACTGTTTAAAAGTACAAGGCTACCGATTTCTAATTATGTATACAAAAAAAGATTAAGTCAATTTTCGTGATTTCACGGTCACAAAATCATTTCTTCAACAAAACCTTTTGACTCACCACCCGGGCGCCGTCCGAAAGTCGCAAAATGTATACTCCGTCGGGTAGTTCATCCAAGGTAGCTTCATGCTCACCCTCGGCGGGCTGAATCGTCCTGACCCGGACGCCCAGCGTCGAAAACACCTCGATGCGGCGGATGGACTCGTTGTCCCAACGAATGGTACCCTGGCTGGGGTTAGGGAATACGCTAACGCTCAGAACCGGCGGCGGCGGCTCAGCAGCCGTGACGATGCCCGAGGCCTTTCCGCCGAAGAAGGGTCGAATCATCACGCTACCTTGCAGAGTCGTGTTGGACGACCAATCCGTCGAAAGATTCGAAAAAATTTGTGGGCTACCCAGCTGCGAATTGCGATCGAATCCTACGGCCAGGGCATCTTCGCTGATTTGCAGCCAGCCGACGTAGAATGTATCTGTGATGGCCACGCCTTCGCCGAACTCGAAGGTAGTGAAGGCATTGCGCGTTTCGCCGTAGCGTACGGGAAACGATTTTTGGTACATGACCTGGTCGGGCTTTCCTTCTTTGTTATTGTACACCTGAATCGTGAATCCCTGGCCGTCGACGTCTTTTCGGAAAGGTACCATCGCCATCCTGACGCCGCCCAACGTGTCGGGCGTTTGGCTCACGAAGCGCACCACGGTGCGGCCCAAACGTTGGTTCATCCTGACGCCGAATTCGGCGGTGCCGTCGTCATAGGCGTAGTAGTCGGCCAGTTCGGCCACGGCGCTGATCGTGTCGTTGCGGCGAAGGTTGACCGTCGGGATGGTCGGGTTCTGGTCGTCGGTCGTGAGTAGGTCGAACTTGTAGCGCAACCGCATGCCGCTCGCCCACAGCGGGTCGGGCGAAGAGGCTTGATCGGGATGCTCTTGGGTTGGGTTTGCTCTGCGCCTATGATCTTTGAAACCGTCTCTTGGTACCGAAGTACTTCCTTTTTCGCCACCTCATCGAAGATGGTGAAGGTGAAGGAAGTGAAATTGAAGTTGTTGAACAGATTCACGATGTCCGTCCGCACAGAGTCAGCCGTAGCCGCCGCCGGATTGGCAAAGTAGTGCTTGAAGGGAATGGACGTGTACTGCTTGAAAAGCGGCGTCAACGGCTTCCTGACGGCAACGTCCTTGATAAAACGATCGGTGACCGAGCGGTTTTTATTCAAATAAAGGTAGTCGAGGTGCCAAGTGTCGAAAGCCCCCGACGAGCGCCCGAACGACCGAAACCGAAACTGAAAGGCAGCGTGGAGGAAGGTAGTGTCCGCGATGGGCACGAACGAACGCCGGAACGTGGAATCGGTATCGCCCCCGCCCCGCTTCCAGACCGTCGTCCAGCGACCGGCTTTATTCAAGAATTCCAGCCGAAGCGTATCGACGCGGTCGGGTAGTTCGCCCAGGCCCTTGGGCTCGGTGTAAAAACTGAGGTACACCGAATCGCGCGGTGTCAGGCCGCTGAGGCTGATGGGCTGCGACGTGAGCGTGTCAGAGTCGCCCTGCGCTTGTTCATTTGTAAAATTGTACGGCACGCCGTTGGCTTTCAAGCCGTCAAAGGTGGCTACGTTGATCGAGGGCTGGTTAACTGTGAGCGTGTTATTGATGTAAACACCGCTGCCCGATAGCCACAGGGTACTATCGGGCCGGGAGGTGGCGGTGGTCGAGAAATCGTCGAAGAAGGGTAGCGTGAGGGCGCTTACGCGGGCCGATTTGTTGGCGGGCGGGCGGGTAGGGGATTCGATGCTTCCGAGCGGTGTCAGTTCGAGCTGCGCGGCGGCGGGAATGCT
Organism: uncultured Cytophagales bacterium; assembly: GCA_963803495.1. Classification (GTDB taxonomy): domain Bacteria; phylum Bacteroidota; class Bacteroidia; order Cytophagales; family Spirosomataceae; genus Persicitalea. The sequence continues at coordinate 1,293,349 of CAWDMP010000002.1, read as the reverse complement.
TAGCGCAAGGCACAGTCCGACGAAAAGTGTCCGGCTTAAATAGTAGTAGTACCTAGATGTTGGGTGGTATATCATTGGTTTCTGCGAGTGGGCGGGTTACCCATAGGTCAATTACGTCCCCGAGCCTGATATTATTGCCCGTTTCGGGATTTTGCCGCACGACCGTACCCGGCTCCGCGTCTTCCTTGTCCACCTCCATAATCTGGCCAACTTTCAATCCGGCGCCGATAATCTGAAATTTAGCCTCCTCGAGCGTCATGCCCAGCATGTCGGGCGTGTTGAAAGGCACCCGGCCCAGGCCTTCGCCCACTTCCAGGTCGATCCTGGAACCCTTGGCGATGGCCTGACCCGGCAGAATCTCTTCCCCGTTGTACAGCTGCTTGAGTACCGAGCCTTCGGCGATGTCGGGTACATAGCGCAGGTTGCCCAGTTCCAGGCCCGAGTACTTCAGCAGCATCTGCGCGCTGCGCTGGGTCATGTCGGTCAGCTTGGGCATTTTGACGAGCGGCGCGGTGCGGTACACCACCATGACGTATATTTTGCGGCCCTCCTTCACCTTGGCGCCCGGCTGCGGGTACTGCGAAATTACGGTCAGGGGTGCTACTTTGGGCACAAAAGTACAGTCGCTCACTTCGTAGCGCAGGTCGCGCGCTTCAAGAAAACTTTCGAGTTCTTCGGCGTTCATTTCGACCAGGTTGGGCACCGTGACGGACTCGCCGTGGTTGGTGCGGGCAGGCAGGTAGACAAAGAAAAAAGCGAGAAACAGGACCGCGACGAGGGAAAAGATGATGCCGAAGTGAATGATCAGATCGGTTCGGGTGCTCGTACTTATCTTAGCCATGAACTTGCGGGAGAATTTCGATTTTTGAACGGTAAAAGTAGAATTAAATTTTTACCCTACCAACAGCCCAGTCAGACTAAGTTAGCCGCGGGACGGTCGAAGTACCGCTCAGAATGCGCTGTACGTACTTGCCCAGAATATCGAATTCCAGATTGACGGTGTCGCCCGCTTTCAGACTGCGGAAATTGGTGTTTTCGTAGGTATAGGGAATGATCGTGACGCGAAACGAGGCTCCGGTCACGTCGAAAACCGTCAGGCTCACGCCATTGATGCACACCGAGCCCTTTTCCACTAAAATATTCCCGACCGTAGCATCGAACGAAAAATCGTAGAGCCAACTGCCGTCGCGCTCCTGTACTTGCGTGCAGCGGCCCGTTTGGTCCACGTGGCCCTGCACGATGTGCCCGTCGAAGCGGCCATTGGCCAGCATACAGCGTTCCAGATTAACCTCACTGTCGGTTTTCAGGGTACCCAGATTCGTTTTGAGCAGTGTTTCTTCCACTGCTGTTACCGCATAGATACCTTCCCCGACCTCTACGACTGTGAGACACACGCCGTTGTGGCTCACGCTCTGGTCTATTTTTAGCTCAGCGGCAAGGGACGATGCCATTTGGAAAGTAATGTTGGTACCTTCCCTGTCAAGGCCGACTACCCGGCCGACGGATTCTATAATGCCTGTAAACAAAATGAATTGAAAATTGATAAATGAAAATGCCCTTGTGCGCTTATTTCTCGATGTGATGTTTGTAAAACAATGTATAACGTTGGAGTTTTGTAAAAAGGAAAAGTCGAATTAGTAGAATTTTGTGCTAATGTACTCGGCTGATAACCAAGTTTATAGTAATTCTTAATTTTCCACTATCCATTCTCAATTAAATAATCGTGTTCAAAAACAAAATCATCCGGTACGGTACCCTGGCCATACTGCTTGGCCATCATCGCGTATTCTTTCGCCGAAAACTACGGGCAGCCCGAAGAAGTTTCGGCGGAGGGCACGATTGCCCGCATGGACGAAACTACCTACGCCACCGAAGTCAACGAGCAAAGGAAAGAAAAAGAAAGCTTTTTCCGAGACTCGGAGGAGTCGCCCATTCTTGACCAAGGTACCTTCGATGGCCTCGACTACTACCTGCCCAACCAGGATTACCGCGTACTGGCCAGGCTCACGCCCTACGAAGGTGCCGACAAAGAACTCAAAATTCCTTACACCGACGGTACCGACGCTACCTACGAACGCCTGGCCTACGCCGATTTTACGATCAATGGTGCATCGCAACGGCTGCTGCTGCTGAAAAACGAAGGTACCATCTCGGTGCTGTTTCGCGATGACTACTTCGGGCAAAAGCTACCTATGGCGGTGGTCGCTACATCGACATTGCGGCCGAAAAAGTGCGGGAAGATATGCTGATCATCGACTTTAACGAGGCCTACAACCCTTACTGCGCCTACGCGCCCAACTATGCCTGTCCGGTACCGCCGGCCGAGAATACGCTTACGGCCGCGATCGAAGCCGGAGAAAAATTTGACGCGGAAAAGCATTAGTTTTGTGGTTTCACGTGTTGCGTACTTAGTGCAGAGTACTATAGGTACTGAGCTCTAGGTTTAGGGTACCGATTAGTTCCGTGGGCTGTGTCGCACAGCCCCAGCGACGAAGAGGCTGTGCGACACAGCCCACGGTGAAGACCTATTTTTCAATGAACAAAAATTGAGACTTTGTACAGGGTACTCAGTACCAAGTACCCTGTACTCAAAAAGTATAAATGAGAATATCATACAACTGGCTGAAAACGCTACTCGACCTGCCGGAAAGCCCTGAACTAATTGGTAGCCTGCTAACGGGCACCGGCCTGGAAGTGGAAGGCATCGAGGAAGTCGAAACCATCAAAGGCGGTCTGCGGGGCGTGGTGATCGGTGAAGTACTTACGTGCATCAAGCACCCCGACGCCGACAAGCTCAGCGTCACAACCGTCGATGTGGGCGGAGAAAAGCCGCTGGACATCGTCTGCGGGGCGCCCAACGTAGCCGCCGGACAAAAAGTCGTGGTTGCGACGGTCGGCGCGACGCTGCATCCCGAGGGCAGCGATCAACCTTTGATTATTAAGAAAGCCAAGATCCGGGGCGCGGTGTCGGAGGGCATGATCTGCGCCGAGGACGAGCTGGGGATGGGTACCTCCCATGCGGGTATTTTGGTGCTGGATACCAAGGAACCCAATGGTACCCCCGCCGCCACCCACTTCAACGTTGACTCCGATCACGTATTCGAAATTGGCCTGACGCCCAACCGTGCCGATGCCGCTTCGCACTACGGCGTGGCCCGCGACCTCCGGGCTGTGCTGGATCGGTCCATTACGTTGCCTTCGGTAGGGGACTTCGGGGTAGCATCCCGCACGCTGCCGGTTTCGGTGCAGGTAGAGGACTACGAAGCCGCGCCGCGTTACTGTGGCCTGACGATGAGCGGCCTGAGCGTAGGCCCGTCGCCCGAGTGGCTGCGGCAGCGGCTGGAATCCATCGGCATCCGACCGATCAACAATGTGGTGGACGTGACCAACTACGTCTGCCACGAGCTCGGACAGCCGCTCCACGCCTTTGATGCGGCAGCGGTTACGGGGGGGCAGGTCGTGGTGAAAACCTTACCCGAAGGTACTGCCTTCGTCACCCTGGACGGCGTCGAGCGCAAGCTGGCCGCTACTGATCTGATGATTTGCAACGCCGAAACGCCGATGTGCATCGCGGGTGTTTTTGGGGGAACCCAATCGGGCGTGACGACCGAAACCAAGGCCATTTTTCTGGAATCGGCCTACTTCGCGCCCGCCTGGATTCGGCGGACGGCCCAGCACCACAGCCTAAAAACCGACGCCTCGTTTCGCTACGAGCGCGGTACCGATCCCAATATGCCGTTGTTTGCTTTGAAACGAGCGGCGTTGCTCTTGGCCGAAATCGCGGGTGGCGAGGTATCCTCCGAAGTGATCGACTTGTACCCCGAACCGATCCCTGATTTCGTGGTGCCTGTCAAGTACCGCAACATCGACCGGCTGATTGGCAAGAAGTTGGAGCGATCTTTGATAAAATCTATCTTGGGCAAGCTCGATATTCAGATTCGGGACGAAAGCGAGACGGACTTCGTGGCCGTCGTGCCGCCCTACCGGGTAGATGTGGCGCGCGAGGCGGATATCATTGAGGAAATCCTGCGGATTTACGGATTCGACAACGTGGAGTTGTCGGCCGGAATGAGTTCGGATTTCCTGTCCGACTTCCCGCTCAACGATCCCGATAAGCTGCGGCTGCGCTGCGCCGAGATGCTGGTGGCAAACGGTTTTTACGAAATAATTAATAACTCGCTCACCAAACCCGAAGGCCAAGCCGCGCTGGCCGATGAACTTTTGGGCCAGCCGGTACCCATCCTGAACTACCTGAGCGAGGATCTTTCGGTGATGCGGCAGTCGATGGTTTTTCAGGGATTGGAGACGCTGGCCTACAACGTCAACCGGCAACAGGGCAACTTGAAACTGTTCGAGTTTGGCAAGACCTACCACAAAGTAGGCGAGAAGTACGTCGAAAAGGAACATCTTTGCGTTTGGATGACGGGCGACGCCCTGGACGAAAGCTGGCGGCAGCCAAGTCAGGTCGTGCAGTACCACGACCTGGCCACGGCGGTGCAGCGGATTTTGGGTACCATGAAGGTGGGGGAGACCGCCACCGAAACGATGAGCTCCGGGGTACTTCAAGCGGGCGTCGCGTACGCCCTGAATAAAAAAACAGTCGCAAATCTGGGACTTGTCCGGCCTGCGCTGACCAAGAAAGCCGGATTGAAAACCCAGGTCTGGTACGCCGATTTTGACTGGGACTACCTCCTGAAGCAGTACAGCCCCGTGGTGCAGTACGAAGAGGTACCCCGCTTCCCGCGCGTACGCCGCGACCTGTCGCTGGTACTCGACAAAGCGGTGAGTTTCGAGCAGCTGCGGCAAGTAGCCTACCGCACCGAGCGGAAGCTGTTGAAAGATGTGAATGTGTTTGACGTGTATGAGGGCGAATCGTTGGGCGGCAAGAAGGCCTACGCGCTGAGTTTTGCGTTGCAAGACGACCGCCAAACCCTCACCGACCAGGTCATCGATCGGACGATGCAACGCCTCATGTCCCAATTTGAAAAAGACCTCGGCGCGGTGATCAGGAAGTGATTTTTAGGTGTTAGGTTTTTAGGTATTAGCGGGGCGCCCCGTGGCGTTGTTAGGTTTTAGGATGAAGCGCAGGTGCATAGCTACGAAGTGCAGTTTTTAAAATAAATAAGCAGTTAGAATGAGGGCATTGGAAAAGATAGTAGCAGGAGCAAAAGTCATTATCAACTATCCACTGTCAATTATCAATTAAAAAAAATGGCCGTTTTTCCACTCGATACCCTGAATCAGAAGTTCCTCAACGTGAAGGAAAAGCTGAAGCATTTGATTGCCATCAACAGCAAGCAGCGCTGGGACATGGTCAAGCTGGAAAAAGAAAATGGGGAGTTGAAAAAGGAGAAAGAAAACCTGGAAGAGCAACTAAAACTAATCCAGAAAAAATACAGTTCAGTACAAAAAGATTTTAATAAATCTAAAAATTTCGCTAAGATTGTCAATAGTAAACTGACACCCACAGACGGTTTGGCCGAACTGAAAGAATCAGTCGAACGATATATTGTAGAGATAGATAAGTGCATTGAAACGTTGGAGGATACCCTATAATGGACGAAAGCAGGCAAGAGAACCACCACGAGTGTATTCATCAAAATTCTGGATAAAGGATTCAGCATCAACGTACCCGCCAGTCAGGAAAAACTATACCGCGACGGCTACGAAGCACTGCTGGCCCGCATTGGGCAACATAGCAAAACCCACCTGCCGGTCGAAGCCGTGGCTCTGGCCTCGCTCGACAGCATCGTGGCGTTGCAGAGGGCGCAAAATCAGCTTAAGGTTCTGATCGGTGCCCTGGAGAAACAGATGGATGATTTGGATGCCACGTTGTTGGAAGCCTTGTGATGATGTACTATTGATCTTTAAAAGAAAATTGATTTGACGATATAGTTCGGCCATAGAATCGCCTGGAAGGGGGTCGGGAGTTGTAAACCACCACCTAACACAGGAACAGATTATGCCAGATATACTAGTTTTGATATTCACGGCGGTCGTTGCGGCGGGCCTTGGATTTTATTTCGGGAAGACGCTTTACCAGAAAGCCTCCGAACAGAAAGAAGCCGAAGCGCAAACCCGCGCCGCCGAGATACTTCGCAACGCCGAAGTAAGCGCCGAAAACATCAAGAAAGACCGCATTCTGGAAGCCAAGGAAAAGTACCTTCGGCTCAAAGAGGAATTCGAAGAAGAGTCTAGCCGAAAAAAGAGTTTGCTGCAATCCAACGAGCAGAAGCTCAAACAGCGCGAGCAGTCGATTTCGCAAATGATGGAGCAGAACAAGCGCCGCGAAAACGACCTGGAATCCCAGAAAAACAATCTCACCCAACAAACCGAGACGGCCACTAAGCGGCGCGAGGAAGCCGAGCGTATGCTCAATCAGCAGGTGTCGCAGTTGGAAAAAATCGCCAGCCTCACCGCCGACGAAGCCCGCAACCAGCTCATCGATGCCCTGAAAGCGGAAGCCGAAACCCGAGCCGCCTCCCACATCAAAAACGTGATGGAGGAGTCGCGGCTCACGGCGACGAAGGAGGCCAAGAAGATTGTCATCGAGACGATTCAGCGCACCGCCGCCGAGCATGCCATCGAAAACTGCGTATCGGTTTTCAACATCGAAAATGACGATATCAAGGGCAAGATCATCGGCCGCGAAGGCCGCAACATCCGTGCTCTGGAAGCCGCCACGGGCGTCGAAATCATCGTGGACGACACTCCCGAGGCCATCGTCATCTCGGGCTTCGATCCCGTGCGCCGGGAAGTGGCCCGTCTTTCGTTGCATCGCCTGGTGCAGGACGGCCGCATCCACCCCGCCCGCATCGAGGAAGTGGTCGCCAAAACCCGCAAAAACATCGACGACGAAATCGTGGAGATTGGCGAGCGTACTGTCATCGACCTTGGCGTCCACGGATTGCATCCCGAACTGGTCAAAATGATCGGTCGGATGCGTTTCCGCTCGTCCTACGGCCAGAACCTATTGCAACACTCTCGCGAAGTAGCCAAGCTTTGTGCCACGATGGCCTCCGAATTAGGGCTGAACGCCAAGCTCGCCAAGCGCGCCGGACTGCTGCACGACATCGGCAAAGTGTGGCATGAAGAATCGGAAATGCCCCACGCCCTGCTCGGGATGGACCTGGCCAAGAAGTACAAAGAGAATCCCGAAGTGTGTAATGCCATCGGAGCGCACCACGACGAGATCGAGAAAACGAGCATCATCTCGCCCATCATTCAGGTATGCGATGCTATTTCGGGCTCGCGGCCCGGCGCGCGGCGCGAAATGATGGAATCGTACATCAAGCGCCTCCGCGACCTGGAAGATTTGGCGACGGCCTTCGACGGCGTGGATAAATGCTACGCCATTCAGGCTGGGCGTGAAATCAGGGTCATCGTAGATGCCGAGAACGTAAGTGACGAGCGGGCGAGCCTGCTGTCGTTCGACATCTCGACCAAGATCGAGAAAGAAATGCAGTACCCCGGTCAGATCAAAGTCACGGTGATTCGCGAAATGCGGGCGGTGGCTTATGCCAGGTAGAAACCAAATTACATCACGAAACCTACGGTCGACTTGCTCGGTTGTAGGTTTTTGTTTAATTCCAAATGCCAGCTACCCCCAAAGTAATCCTCATTACCGGTGCCTCGTCGGGCATCGGCCGGAGCATGGCGGAGTACCTGACCGAGCAGGGGTACCTTGTGTACGGTGCCAGCCGCAGCCGACCCGAAGGTGTTGGTTTCAAGTGGATTTGCCTTGACGTTACCAGTGAAGCGTCCGTGAAGGAAGCGGTGGAAAAGGTAATGACCGAGGCCGGTACCATCGACGTGCTCATCAATAACGCCGGACTGGGCATCGTGGGACCGTTGGAGGAGACGACCGACGAACTTATCTACAAAGCATTCAATACCAATGTGATGGGTGTGCTACGCGTCTGCCGGATCATTATTCCAACCTTTCGGGCGCAACGCCGGGGGCTGATCATCAACATCAGCTCGATTGCGGCCGCTATGGGATTGCCCTTTCGGGGTATTTACAGTGCCACCAAGGCTTCGCTCGAAATTCTGACCGAGTCGATGAGCATGGAATTGAAGGAATTCAATATCCATGTATGCAGCATCCTTCCCGGCGACATTGCCACGAGCATTAACCTGAATCGACTGGTAGTCGACCTACGGCCGGATTCGGTCTACGCCCACAATTTCCCCAAGGTACACCAGCAGATCAACGAGGAAGTCAGCAGCGCGGCCCAGCCGATCACGATCGCTAAAGCCGTAGCCCGCATCATCGACACCCCAAAGCCAAAGCTGCACTACGTCGTCGGCCCCTTTGTCCAGAAGTCTTCGATTTGGATTCGACGGTTGCTCCCCCAGCGCTTTTTCGAGCGCATGATGATGTGGTTCTACGGCATGTAGGCCCAAACCATTTCCCCCCTGGGGGTGTTAGTGTTTCATTCTTCCCCAATTCTTTTCATACCCTTTATACATGAACTACGCCGATCTCAATAAAAAACAATTATTAAATATCAAGACCCTGGCCGACCTGAAAGCCGCTGGCTATGCGCCCAAGGCCATTAAGCAGGAACTCCGGGACAACCTAATCGAGAAAATACGTCGGAAAGAAGAAGTCTTTCCCGGTATTTGGGGCTACGAAGACACCGTCATACCCGACGTGGAGCGTGCGATTCTCTCCATGCACAACATCAACCTCCTGGGTTTGCGCGGGCAGGCCAAAACCCGGATCGCTCGCATGATGGTCAATCTGCTCGATGAGTACATTCCTTTCATCACAGGTACCGATCTTAACGACGATCCGTTGGATCCTTTGTCCCGCGTAGCTAAGGACTTGGTAGCCGAGCATGGCGACGCCACGCCCATATCCTGGATGCACCGTGACGACCGCTACACCGAGAAACTTGCCACGCCCGACGTATCAGTGGCTGACCTCATCGGTGACGTAGACCCGATCAAGGCGGCCACCATGAAGTTGCCCTACTCAGATGAACGCGTGATCCATTTCGGACTTATTCCACGCTCGCACCGGGGTATCTTCGTGATCAACGAGTTGCCCGATTTGCAGGCCAGAATTCAGGTGGCGCTTTTTAATATTTTGCAGGAAGGCGATATTCAAATCCGTGGTTTTAAGTTGCGGCTACCGCTGGACATCTTGTTTGTGTTCACGGCCAACCCCGAGGACTACACTAATCGCGGCAGTATCGTGACCCCGCTGAAAGACCGGATCGACAGCCAAATCGTGACGCACTACCCCAAGAGCCTGGATACCGGGCGGCGCATTACGGAGCAGGAAGCCGTCGTGAAGCCCGAGCAGAAGGGTATGGTAAAGTTGAATGACCTGAGCAAGGTACTGATCGAGCAAATTGCCTTCGAGGCCCGCGAAAGCGAGTACGTCGACAGCAAAAGCGGCGTTTCGGCCCGGATGACGATCTCGGCTTACGAGAGTTTGCTGAGTGCCGCCGAGCGACGGGCCTTGCTGAATAGCGAGAAAGATACCTACGTAAGAATTTCGGATTTGTACGGCGTGGTGCCCGCGATTTGCGGTAAGGTCGAGCTGGTCTACGAAGGTGAAGTCGAAGGTCCGGTGATCGTGGCCCAAAACCTGATTGGCAAGGCGATTCGCACGCAATTTCTGAACTTCTTCCCCGATCCTGAGAAAGCCAAGAAATCAAAGCGGAATCCTTTTGCCAAAATCGTGGATTGGTTTGGGGCCAACAACGAGATGGACCTGATGAGCGACATGACCAACCGCGAGTACGAAGCCCGGCTTCGCACCATCGACGGCCTGGACGACTTCGTGGATGAGTTCACGGGCCGCCTGGGCAAAGAAGAGAAATTGTTCATGATGGAATTCGCGTTACACGGCATGGCGGAGTACTCACTCATCGGTAAGCAGGCGCTCGACAAAGGTACCCACTTCAAGGACCTGGTCAGTAGCATGTTCTCCGGCCCCGGCGGTGGTGATGAAGACTTTGGCTTCGATTTTGACGACGATGAGGATGACGACGGTAAGCCGTTTTGAGCCGTCTCATGGCCAGTGGCCGTTAGCAACAGGCCCTTTCTATCCTGATTATATGCAAAGAAAGCCCCGCCAAACTGGCGGGGCTTTCTTTGGTAGTGTCGACAGATTCAGAGAATAACTATCCATTCTCAACTGGCAACTATCAATTGATTCAAACGGCTTTGTCTACCGTCTTAGCCGACGAGTTTGCTTCAGCGTCTTCCTTGCCTTCGCTCATATCTTCGAGTGCTTCGGGATCACCGCTTACTTTGGCCTTGATCTTGGCTTCGAGCTCGTCCATCAATTCAGGATTATCCTTGATGAGGTTCTTGACCGCATCGCGGCCCTGTCCCAGACGGTTGCTGTCATAACTGAACCACGAGCCCGACTTCTTAACGATGTCCAACTCCACGGCCAGGTCGATCACCTCGCCGGCCTTGGAGATACCCTCACCATACATGATGTCGAACTCGATTACCTTGAACGGAGGCGCAAGTTTGTTCTTGACCACTTTTACGCGCGTCCGGTTGCCCAGAATGTTGTCAGCGCTTTCTTTGATCTGACCCACACGGCGGATGTCCAGCCGGACGGAGCAGTAGTACTTCAGGGCGTTACCACCGGTGGTCGTTTCGGGGTTACCGAACACGATACCGATCTTCTCACGCAGCTGGTTGATGAATACGCAGCAGCAGCCGGTTTTGTTGATCACGCCGGTCAGTTTCCGCAAAGCTTGCGACATCAGTCGTGCCTGCAGACCCATTTTGCTGTCGCCCATCTCGCCTTCGAGCTCGGCGCGAGGCACCAGGGCCGCCACGGAGTCGATCACGATAATGTCCAGGGCGCCACTGCTGATGAGGTGCTCGGTAATTTCGAGCGCCTGCTCACCGCTGTCGGGCTGAGAGATCAAAAGGTTTTTCGTATCGATGCCCAGCTTTTCGGCGTAGGAGCGGTCGAAGGCGTGCTCGGCGTCGACGATCGCCGCCAGGCCGCCCCGCTTCTGAGCCTCGGCGATGCAATGCATGGCCAGGGTCGTCTTACCGGAAGATTCAGGGCCGTATATTTCTACGACGCGGCCGCGGGGTAGGCCGCCGATACCCAACGCCAGGTCGAGACCCAGCGAACCCGTCGAGATCGAGGGAATGTCCAGTACTTTGCTGTCGCTGAGGCGCATTACCGTACCTTTGCCATAGGTTTTGTCTAACTTCTCCAAAGTGGTCTGCAAGGCTTTCATCTTGCTTTCCACATCAGTTGCTTGTGCCATAAGGGAGTTTTGAATGATTGATTTGAAACAAAAAAAAAGCGGCTTAAAGATACACCTAAACCGCTCGCGATTGGTCAATAATAATGATGTAAAAGTATGTTTTATTTTTGACATAGGCAATTGATTCTTGTATTATAATCAACACTTTTTTAATGAAAGGTACCTTGGCGGTAAAAGCTGACCTAGTCTCGGTGCGTTTGTACTGTCGGTACCTATTCTACCCCTAATTCGAGAGCTCAGATGAGTACTCAACTGCTCAAAAATCTTGATTCAAAACTGGTATCATATTTTCGGGTTGTAGGGGGGAGGGCTCTAGCCCCCGGATATACGGCGTATGCGTCCATACTCAATGCCTGCATAACCTATTGAGAATGGGCGTACCTTTGTATGCTGAAACCGTTGAGAAGCCAATTTGCCCTTGTACCCACTTGAAAATATGCCATGTTAAGAAAACTAGCCCTATGGGCTTTGGTCGTCCTGTTTCTGGTGGGACTCTTTTATCGCGATGAAATCGTGTACGGCGTGGCGCAGGGCACTGGCCAAGTCCAGATTTTGCTCAATGTCGACGATGTGGCTGACGTACTGGCCGGCCCTGATCTTCCTGATTCTCTTAAACAGCGCATCCGGTTGATTCAGGAAATAAAACAGTTTGGAGTCGACTCGCTGGGGCTGAATCCTTCCGACAACTACACGACCTTCTACGATCAGCGCGGCAAGCCGATCTTGTGGGTGATCACGGCTTCCGAACGGTATAAGCTCGAAGCCAAAGAATGGAAATTTCCGGTTATCGGCGCGTTTGCCTACAAAGGGTTTTTCGACGAGAAGCGTGCCATCCGAACTGATGCAGAACTGAGGAGGGAAGGCTACGATACTGAAATGAACCAGGTCTCGGCCTGGTCGACGCTGGGGTACCTCAAAGATCCGATCCTGTCGAGTATGCTCTACCGTTCCGAAGGTAGCTTGGCGAACCTGATTCTCCATGAGCTCACGCACGGGACGCTTTTTGTGAAAGATAATCTGGAACTGAACGAGAACCTGGCCAGTTTCGTAGGCAACCTGGGGGCTGTACGCTTTTTAAACCAAAAGTACGGCGCCGGGTCAGAAGAACTCAGTAGCTATGAATACTCCAAACGATACAACGACGCCTACGCGCAGCACGTTTTGCGGGGTGCCGGCCAGCTGGACAGCTTGTACGCCACGTTCAAAAACCGGAACCGTGATCCGTACAAAGATCTGTTGAAGGAGCGCCTCATCGGACAGATCATGCGCAGTGCCGATACACTACTGGCGGGCAGCGCGACGTTCAGAAAGCAGGAAACCGAACTTCCCAACAATGCGTACTTTATTGGATACCAAACCTATAAATCAAAGCAAAACGATTTTCAGAAGGAATTCGAGACCAAGTTTGGCCGAAATTTCAAGCAGTACCTGACTCACTTGAAGCAGAAGTACCCCTCGCTGTGACACGCCACCACTTAGCCATAAGAAATGAAACACAACTTAAACAAATACTTCATGTCGCTGACCGCCGTGCTGGTGGTACTGGGAATGACCGCTTTCGGGCCCCTGGACAACTACCGTCAGGTACCCAACAACAGTTTCGGCAAGGGCGAAAAACTCGAATACCGCGTTCACTATGGCTTCATCAATGCCGCCGAGGCCAAGGTAGAGGTTTCTAATTCAATCACTCAAATCAACAATCGGCCCTGCTACCGGGTCAACGTATCGGGCCGTACGGTAGGGGCCTTCGACTTGGTAACGCGGGTGCGGGATACCTGGAGGTCGTACATCGATACCTCGGCTATTTTGCCCCAAATGTTTCAGCAGGATATCGCCGAAAATAAGTTTCGCAAGCAGGAGACGGTCCTCTTCAACCACGGCAGCGATGTGGTGTACTCCGATGACAAAAATGAGAAGAAGTCTTTCAAAGTACCCAATAACATTCACGACGTCATCAGCGGCTACTACTACCTGCGCACCATGAATTTCGACCGCATGAGCGACGGTCAACTCATCGAAGTACCCACGTTTTTCGGCGGCGAGGTATTTCCAATGAAAGTCAGATACCGCGGCAAGGACGAAATCAAAACCAAATTTGGCCGGATCAAGGTACTCAAGCTCAACCCCGTTATGCCCGACAATAAATTTTTTAAAGGTGATAATTCTATCCGCATCTGGGTATCCGACGACGACAACAAGGTACCCGTAAAAGTGGAGGTAGACCTCTGGCTGGGTGCCTTGGAAATGGATTTGAAGGGATTTCGAGGATTGAGGAGCGAGCTGGACTGGATGTAGAGCGTGGGGGAGTGATGGAGCGAGGGCGTTGCTTTTGATTTAAATTTTACCGCTTTCGTTCTAATGCACGATATAGCCACTTCCTCCACTCTTGAAGCTGTCGCAATGGAAACGGCAGTCTATTTTTTTTGATAGAAATGTAAACCCGCTGCTCCGCGCCAAAGCTTTCGTAAAAACGGGCTATACCGGGTACTTCGGGACTTTCAAAGTCAAACGTATGGAGCCTTCCGGCGGCTTGCCGGAAGTACTGGTCCAGTAGGAAAGTCCGGGCGTTACCCCGTCGGCCAAGTGCGTCGGCGGCGTTGAAGATGTAAATACCCATTGCCTTGCTTTCCAGCATCATGATGCCCGCGTGAATTTCTCCTTCCAGCGTAGCGTACCGGATACTGGCTCTCTCTTTTTTCAGAAGTACTTTTGTCAGCTTCCGAAATAGCGGGTAAGCGTGTGCTTTGACCCCCTTGATTTTAGGGGCGTGGTGTGCTTGAAACAACGAAAGCAGGGGTTCGGCGTCAGCTGATTCGCAAATCTGCCAACTTTCTTTGATGCTTCTGGCAAGATTAATCCGGCGGTCTTTTTTGTACTGGGTTCTGACCTCGGCGTAAGGTTTGTCAAGATCGAGCCAGTGCGTGGACTTTTCCACAAAAGAAAAATCTGAATTTTGCGCTAGTACCTTTCGCAAGAGCGATGTCTGTGAGGGATGGAAGGCGTAATCCGAGATGTATGATAAATTACTGCCAAGTGCCCTCAAAAATAATTTTAGTACTTCCGTCGAAAGAACGCCGCTCGAAAAAATGCCGAGGTACTGACAAAACAAAGGTTGCCGCAAGGTGGCAACGCCCCATTTCTTCAGTACAGGTAACGGCATCACTGCGGTGTAGCTCGGTACCTGCAGATCGTCCCTACAAAGGTTGGTTCTCTCCGAGGCTACTTTTGATTGCGAATTAATTTCTTCGCGTGGGGTTGATGTTTCGCTTCCATGGGCTGTTCCCATCAAACACAACGCCGCCCAATCCGGCGAAATCACGTCGAGGTACCAGGTGTAGGCATAAATAATCGAATGCGGTGAGCGATCGATCAGCGCGTTCCAGGCGGTGTCGTCGATTTGGTGGCGGTGCAGGAGAACGGGCGCACGCACGGTTATTTGAAATAACTCCGTAGCTTTTGTACCGTTTCGTCCACGTCGGGGTCGGTACCCATCTGCTCGTTGATGCTTTGGATGGAGTGAATCACCGTGCTGTGGTCGCGGCCACCGAAATGGTAGCCGATGGATTTGAGCGGGAGGTCGGTGTATTCTTTGGCGAGGAACATCGCCAATTGGCGCGGATAGACGTTCTCTTTCTTGCGGCTTTTGCTCTTCATATCGGCAATGGCCACCTCGAAATGATCCGCCACGATTTCCATGATCGTATCGATGGTCACCTCTTTCTCCTCGTTCATCACGATATTTTTCAGCGTATTCTTGGCGAGCTCCACGTCGATTTCGCGACGCGTGAGGGAGGCCTGCGCCATCAGCGACACGATGACGCCCTCCAATTCCCGCACGTTGGAACTGACGCTGTGCGCCACGTACTCGATCACGTCATTCTCGATAAATATGCCTTCCGATTGCAGTTTTTTCTGAATGATCGCGATGCGCGTTTCGAAATCAGGCGTCTGCAGATCGGCGGTGAGGCCCCACTTAAAGCGCGACAGCAAGCGGTCCTGCAAGCCTACCAACTCGCGCGGCGGACGGTCGCTCGTCATGATAATTTGCTTGCCGAGTTGGTGCAAATGGTTGAAAATGTGGAAAAACGTATCCTGCGTTTTCTCCTTGCCCGATAGAAACTGCACGTCGTCGATCACCAACACGTCTACCTTCATGTAGAAGTCGTTGAACTCCTGCAAGACATTGTTCTTAATCGAATTGATGAACTGATTGGTAAATTTTTCGGACGAAACGTACATCACGACCTTATCGTCGAAGTGATTGCGGATGTAGTTGCCGATCGCCTGCACCAGGTGCGTCTTGCCCAAACCCACACCGCCGTAGACCATCAGCGGGTTGAAAGCCGTCAGGCCGGGCTTCTGCGCCACGGCAAAACCCGCCGAGCGCGCCAGCCGGTTGCAGTCGCCCTCGATGAAGTTGTCGAACGAGTTGGTTTGATTGAGGTAGGTATCGAGTTGCAGCGAATCCTGATCCTTGGGTGGGGCCGAGCCCTGCCGCGGATCGTTGCGAAAATTGTCGGGACGTGAGTTTTGGGGCGTCTTGACCGTGGGCATGCTCACCGTCAGCGGCTGATGGCGCTCGGTACCGGGGTCCACGATGATCGAGTACTCGAGCATGCCGTCGCGCCCGAGTGAGTAATCCAGCGCTTCGCGGAGCAAATGCACGTAGTTGTCTTCCAGCCACTCGTAGAAAAATTGACTCGGCACCTGAATCGTCAGCACCTTACCGTTCAGTTTGAACGGCCGAATCGGCTCGAACCAGGTTCGGTAGCTTTGGTCGGGAATGTTTTCCTTGATGATTCTAAGGCACTTATCCCATACATGATCTACTTCGCGCGGAGGAGCCACTCTTTCTAGGGTAAAATTTAGCTGGTTTGGTGTCATTTTAAATTTTCGGCGGGGAGCAAATATAGCAAATTGCCCGTGGGTGTACCCTAGAAAAAGCTCCTGAAATTACCAGCAAAATTTTCCATAATCAAGCAGGAAGCCAAATCTAAAGGAATAATGCAACGGGTCAAAAGGCTGAATCGAGTTAGGCCTAGACCGACGTCAAAAAAATGTAATATCAAATGCGTAGCTTTGTTTGATCTGAAAAAAAGGACCCGCTTTTTGTAAAATATTTTTCGTATGGAACCCTCATTTATTGACGATTTCCCTAAGTCCGACAAGACCGCCTGGCGTAGCAGAATAGAGAAGGAACTGAAAGGTCGAACCTACGCCGATGTGTTGCATCAGGTAACGGAATCGCTGTCGATAGAGCCCTATTACGTTGAAAGTGATCTGAAAGAACAACCGCTCTATGGCGAAATTCAGGCGCCCAACGATCCGCGCCCGGCTGGCTTGACGGTACCCGTCGTACCGTTTCGGGATCCGGCCGAAGTCAACGAAACGATCCGCCGCCAAATCGCACGCGGCGCGGATGGAATATGGCTGGAAGGCAAGACGACGATCGCCGCTCAGCTAGAATTGACCAAAATGCTGCATACCGTCCGCCTGACGGACACGTCCGTTTTCTTGGATACAGCGGCACCGGCGCCCGAAATCATCAGAGAACTCACCCAAGGATCGAGCTACTACCTCAAGGGCGGCATCGTTCACGATCCGCTGGCCGACTGGATGCGGACCGGGCGGGCGCTCCAGGGTACCTTCGATGCTATCGCCGAAGGGATCACGCTCACCAAAGCGATGCGCGAGTTCCGGGGGTATAAGGTGGAAAGCCACGTCTTCCACGAAGCCGGGGCCGATGTGGTGCAGGAGTTGGCCTACACGCTGGCGTCGTTCGTGACCTATATGGATGAACTCACCGAGCGTGGTGTATCGTCGTTGTTGGCCGCCAATCGCTTCGTGTTTTCCATTTCGATCGGCACCGAGTACCTGACCGAAATTGCCAAACTTCGGGCGCTAAGGTACCTGTATCGCAAAATTACGCGCGCCTACCAACTCCCCGACGAGCTTTGCCAGGCCTTCATTCAGGCGCAAACCTCGCGGCTCCATCAGTCGGCCCACTCACCGCACACCAACATGGTCCGTCACAGCAGCGAAGCGATGAGCGCCGTCATGGGCGGATGCGATGCGCTGAGTACCTTGCCCTACGACGCCGAATTCGCCGAATCGGAAAGTGAGTTCTCCGAGCGCGTGGCGCGAAATATTTCCCTGGTACTTAAAAACGAAAGCTACCTCGACCAGGTCGCCGATCCGGCCGCGGGATCGTATTATTTAGAGATGCTGACGTTAAAACTGGCCGAGGCTAGTTGGGATTTATTTCTTGAAATAGAAAACGAAGGCGGCCTAACCCGCGCATTCAAAGAAAATTTGATTCAAAACCGCATCGAACATGCCTGGAACCAGAAAATCGCCGGGTACCAAAACGGTGAGGTGATGGTGGGGGTAAATAAATTTAGGGAGAAGGCGGCAGAAGACGCCCTTCCTGAAAATCATTTAAATGAAATCCTGACACCGAACTGGGAGTACGCCTTGCTAAGACCCAGATCCTTGGAAGAAATTGCCCAAATAACGCACTGATAGAGGGCTTGCTCTTGGGATTTAACAAACAGCATTTTCGATTACTTTATTCTTATTATAACCTGAATGTCAGTCTGAGCGGAGTCGAAGACAGCCAGTTCGGACGGTCTTCGACTCCGCTCAGACTGACATACACCCAAGTTATGGGTAAAAAAGATTTCTGTAATTAAATCCTACGCACTGAAAATGAAGCCCGATTTCACTAACATAAACACTACCCCGAGCGAGCCCGCAAAGCCCTCGCCCGAAAACGGCAAAGCCACCCCGACCTCCGAAGGGATCAAATTGAAACCTCATTTCGAGCCGGAGGACATCGCCGACGCGCCGCAACTCGGCTACGGGGCGGGTACGCCACCTTACCTGCGCGGGCCCTACGCCAGTATGTACGTGCAGCGGCCCTGGACCATCAGGCAGTACGCGGGCTTCTCGACCGCCGAAGAATCCAACGCTTTCTACCGCCGCAATCTGGCGGGCGGTCAAAAGGGCCTCTCGGTTGCCTTCGACTTAGCCACGCACCGCGGCTACGACTCCGACCATCCGCGCGTGGTGGGCGACGTGGGCAAGGCGGGTGTCGCCATCGACTCGGTCGAGGACATGAAGATCCTGTTCGACTATATTCCGCTGGATGAGATGTCAGTGTCGATGACGATGAATGGCGCGGTGATTCCGGTGATGGCATTCTACATCGTAGCCGCCGAAGAAAGCGGTGTGGCGCTGGATACACTTTTGGGCACGATTCAGAACGACATTCTGAAAGAGTTCATGGTGCGCAACACCTACATCTACCCGCCGCTGCCTTCGATGCGGATCATTGGCGACATATTCGCCTACACCGCACGGTACATGCCGCGGTTCAACTCGATCAGCATCAGCGGCTACCATATGCACGAAGCGGGCGCGCCCGCGCATCTCGAACTCGCCTACACGCTCGCCGATGGCTGGGAGTACCTCCGCACTGGCCTGGGCGCCGGCCTCGACATTGATGGCTTCGCGCCACGGCTTTCGTTTTTCTGGGGCATTGGCATGAATCACTTCATGGAAATCGCCAAGCTACGCGCCGGACGGGTACTTTGGGCCAAAATCGTAAAGCAACTTGGCGCGAAAGACGCTAAGTCGATGGCCCTGCGGACCCACTGCCAAACCAGCGGCTACAGTCTCACCGAGCAGGACCCGTTCAACAACGTGGCTCGCACGCTGGTCGAGGCCACGGCGGCGGTACTGGGGCATACACAATCGCTCCACACCAATTCGCTGGACGAGGCGATGGCGTTGCCGACCGATTTTTCGGCCCGTATCGCCCGCAATACCCAGCTTTTCCTGCAACACGAAACCGATCTTTGCGCGGCGGTCGATCCGTGGGGCGGCTCGTACTACGTGGAGTACCTGACTAAAGAATTGATCGAAAAAGCCTGGGCATTGATCGAAGAAGTGGAGGAACTGGGCGGTATGGCGAAAGCCATCGAGACGGGCCTGCCCAAAATGCGCATCGAAGAAGCCGCCGCCCGCAAGCAGGCCCGCATCGACTCTGGCAAAAACATCGTCGTAGGCGTAAATCGCTACCCAACCGATGAAAAAGCCGAAATCGACGTACTCGACATCGACAACCAGGCCGTGCGAGAGTCGCAAATCGACCGCCTGAAACAGATCAAAGCTACCCGCGATTCTGTAAAAGTAGAAACTGCGCTCGCCAACCTGACCGCCGCCTGTCGCGCCGATGGCGGTACTGACATGAGCAGCAACCTACTAGCCTTAGCCGTAGAAGCGGCCCGCGCTCGCGCCACGCTAGGCGAAATCTCCGACGCGATGGAGGCGGTTTTCGGACGGTACAAGGCCACTATCCGCTCCATTTCAGGCGTGTACCAAGCCGAGGTATCCGATGACGAAAACTTCAAGCTGGCTCGCGAAATGTCCGACCGCTTCGCCCAACTCGACGGGCGGCGGCCCCGCATCATAGTCGCTAAGATGGGCCAGGACGGCCACGACCGCGGCGCCAAAGTGATCGCTACGAGCTTCGCCGACCTGGGCTTTGATGTGGACATGGGGCCGCTGTTCCAAACGCCCGAAGAAGTAGCGCGCCAAGCCGCCGAGAACGACGTGCACGTGGTGGGGGCATCGAGCCTGGCCGCCGGGCACAAAACACTGGTCCCCCAGCTCATCGAAGCGCTGCGGAAGTTGGGTCGCGACGACATTATGGTTATCGCCGGGGGCGTCATTCCGGCTCAGGACTACCAGTACCTGCGCGACGCGGGCGTGAAGAGGCATATTCGGGCCAGGTACCGTGATTAGTATCGCAGCCCAGAAAATCTTGGAAGAGTTGATGGCGGAGGGGTGATCATTAATATAGTAGGAGAAAACGCTCGATCAGCACAAATTTTTTCTGTTATGCATAAGAAAAAGGAAGGCTTTGTCGGCCAGCGCAGCTGCGTACTGCCGAACGAACTCACCAAACAGATCGCGGTTCACCCGCTGTGTGAGAGCCTCTACATCACTGACATGGGGTACTACCCTACGGCAGCGCTCCATACGCGAGAGCGGCGCGAAGGAAGCGCGCAGCATATTCTAATCTATTGTGTCAAAGGGGAGGGATGGTACAGCCTGGGGGATCAAAAATACACCGTCAAGCCCAACCAGGTTTTTATCTTACCCGCCCAGCAGGCGCACCGGTACGGAACGGACGACGCCAACCCCTGGACCATCTATTGGCTACACTTCACTGGTTCGCGCGCGCAATATTTCCTGGATTACCTACAGCGCGGAACCGGTCGCTCACCTATTACGGTGTCGCCCCAACCCGAGCGCTTTGAGCTTTTCGAAGACATTCTCTCCCACGTCGAGATGTCGTACAACATGGACAACATCGTGTATGCCAACAGCAGCCTTGGCCGGTTTCTGGCTACCTTTAATAGCGCGGTGTACAACCCCAATGCATCCAATCCGGTGGAGCAGGACGCGGTGAGTCGTACCATCGACCACATGAAGGAAAACTTGTGTGGTTCGTTCAAATTGGAAGATTTGGCAGCCGTAGCGGGGATGTCAGTCTCTCATTATTCGGCGGTGTTTCGGGAAAAGGTGCAGAGCTCACCGATCAATTTCTTTACTTTCTTGAAAATTCAAGAAGCGTGTCGACTGCTTGAAGACACCCAGCTTCGCATCAAGGATGTTGCCTACCGGATTGGCTACAACGATCCCTACCATTTCAGTCGGGTTTTCGCCAATGTGATGGGTACATCACCGCGTAATTTCCGGAAATTACGGAAGATTTGATAACTATTTAGTGTCAAAAAACACTAGTCAACTAACCCTTTCAGAATTGTATTGTCGCTTTATATTCCGGCGTAAACTCGACTTTGTCGATGCTGAGGTGACGCCCATTTTTACCAAATTCAGGCAAAAGCGCGGCGGGTATATCGACCAGAAAAGGGGCATTCTTGTGCAGTGGCCGGAAGTAAAAGTTCATCTGGCGCGCCGAATCAGCCGTGATAAATCGTTTGAGACCAAGTTGCCAGGGCAGTCCTTTGTAGAATTCATCGGTGACCAGCTTGCCGTCGATAAAACTCATCCCCGTGTCGCCCGTGTAGTCGATTTGGGCGAAAATATCGTTCACGCCGTCAGGCAGTTTTTCGGGTAAATCCAGAATCAAGCGCGATTCGCTCAGCTTTTTGTTTTGAATAGCCACCGTTTGTTCCGGCAGACGAATTTGGTAAGCTGAAAGCGGGCCGTCCGCTTTTTGGGCATCAATGCTACCGCCTTCCAATTTGGGCAGGCTAGCTGATTTTGGATAAATCGAGAGCGAGAAATCAGATTGGCCCATACTCAGCAGGCTGTGTGGCTGTCCTTTGCTTTGGGGCAATACCAGCGCGGACGAAAAAACGAGACCGGGTGTTTTATCGATGGTCGTTTCCCAGGCGTTCATCGCGGTTTTGAAATCCACCACTAACACGACTACCTCCGTTCCATTGTTTTGGCGAACCGTGAACTCGTTTACGCCGTCTTCCTGACAGCGCACCAACCAGCGATTCTTATTCTGTTCGACTTTGGCTGAACCACCCGATTGTAGCGAAGTACCTTTGCTTTTAAGAATCGAAAATTCGGGCGCAATTCCTTCCGGTGCGAAAAACACGTAGTGCGTTTTCTTGCCAATCTCAAAATGAGTCAGCAACTGAGCAGTTGCGTAAGTTAGCTTTACCCCCGCCATATCGAGGTTGTAGGGAAGAATTACATTGGCTTCGTTTTTAAGCGCAAAGGTCGAATTTTCGGGAATCGTCACTGTACCCTCCGCCGTTTTAAGCTGGAAACGCAAGCCCTCTTTGTCCGTCATCGTCGTATCGTCCTGGAAATTATTTAAGAACAGAAACCCGCTCCGACCATCGGTGCGGACGGCGTAGCGCAAGTCGCGCACGTTGGTCGGTTGCAGCGATTCGGCGTTCGACGGTAGCCGGGTAGTCATGGGGGCTAATTGGGCGCTGAAACTATTCAGGAAAAGATGCAGCAGCTTCAACCGATGAAACGCCGGGCGCACCTGACCGTACTCTCCGATCGGGGCCTGGAAATCATAAGAAATTTTGGGGTAGCCGTAGGCCTCGTCATTGAAGAAAAAATCGCCCTTGGGCGTCAAGCCGCCGTGGTACATGTAATAGCCGATGCCATTGGCACCGCTACCCACGCAACGATTGATGAGCGCGTCCATGCTGTTGGCGGGTACCACGGGTCGCCGGGTGTAGGTACTCATGATGCCCGAACCCAGCTCGGCGCAAAAGTAAGGGTAATCCTGCGGTACGTACCGCACCGGAGCGTAATCGGGCTTCTTGTGCAGGTCGGTATAGAGATAAAAAGGCGAAATGTCCTTTTTGAGCGTCCAGGTCGGGTAGGCGTAGCCCGCCGTGACGGGCAGCGTCTCATTAGGAATCACGGCGGCATTGCCCCAGCCGGTGACCGTGTAAATCGGTACAATCAGCCCCGCCTTTTGCGCCAGCGATTTGAGAATCCGCATGTGATCGTTTCCCAGTTCAGCGTAAGGATTCGCCCCCGTCGCCACACCGACGCCCTCTTGAGTTACGGCCCGGTCTCGGTCGGCGGCGGTGAAATCGAGCGGTTGACCGGGGTACGTCAGGCCCCAGGGGGCAGCCGAGCTTTGGTACTCATTTTCGAGCTGAATAGCCAGGATCGGCCCGCCATCTTTGAACAAAAGTCCTTGCAACTGTTGCCCGATCTGCCCGTACAGCCGCTCGACGTAGGCCAAATACTCGGGATCATTGGAGCGCACCGTCAGCGGCTTGCCCAACAGCCAATCGGGCAGAGCGCCATTGCGGACTTCACCGTGCCCAAATGGTCCGATGCGCACGATGGCGGGCATATCGTACTGCGCACAAAGCTCTATGAAATGCCTCAGGTCGCGTTCGCCTTGCCAGGCGAATTCTCCTTCGTGCTCCTCGTGCATACTCCAAAACACGTAGGTGGCGATCATGTTGATGCCGCCAGCCTTCATCTTCTGAATAGCCTCCGCCCAATACGCTCGGGGATAGCGCGAGAAGTGGAATTCGCCCGTAATCGGGATGGAAGGCTTGCCATTCTGACTGAGGTAGAAGTTGTTAACAGCAATGCTTTGTCCCTTGCCGTTTGTGCCGCCCATTTTCAGGTGATCCGACCGCACAGGTGGCGACGGGGCGGAGACGTCGAGCGTGTAGATGTCGGAGGACGACTGGGCAAAAAGACTTGTGGTTGTGATAAAACAGCACAAGAGGAAAACTGACGCGACAGAGGAAAACGATAAGCGCAAAGTAAGGATAGGCATAATTTGGGAAGAGTTGTATTACTCGAAAGAGACTAAGGCGGAAGTAATGTCGATCCAGGAATTGGCGGTGGCGTCCTCTTTTTTCAGATCACTCTGCCGAATGGAAAGCTGAATCCACTCCACGTTTTCCAGTCGTACGCGGCTATCACTACTTCGCCCGCTGGCGGGGGTAAACCAGTAAGCCCAACGCCCCGGATAGCCCAAAGGCAGCATGGCTCCTTTGCTCAGTTGCAGGTCGGCCAGCGGAATGTTTACGTTATTCCAGTCGGGCGCAAGGGTGATCTTCTGACTCCAACTGGTACCATCGTTTTCTACGAGCGTAATGTAAGCTTGCTGTTGCTGATTCTGACCTTTTACCATTAATTGCAATGACTTGGCTCCCGCTAAATCCGCCTGACGGGCTAGTACCTTGTCTTTGACGGGTACCGATATGGTATAGTCTTCCAGCGATTTATCGTAGCTCAATGGCAGTTCAAGATGAATAGCCGCTTCGCCCGTATTCGAGGCCGGAATAAGTTTGTATATCCCCGACCGGATACCGTCGCCAATCCGCGTGAAGCTCAGTTCGCCCACATCCTCGCCGGGAGTCAAGAGCCGTAAGGGTGTTTGCGGCTGCACTACGTGGGAAGTCCAGGTTTTGGCTCCGTAAAAATCCCAATCCGCCGGGCTTTTGGCGATGCCGGATGGGTAGTTGGTTTTCGTGGTACCATCATAGACCACGATGCAGTAATCGAGGACGCCTTCGGTGGCGCGATCGGCGGGTAGTTCGGCGGTGTAGGTATAAGCTTCCTTCCGCTTCATGGGCATAGGAGCGTAGCGCCCGTTGCCGCCGTAGCGGACAAACAAAGTGACTTTCTGCGGCTCGGCGGCGCTGTACACCTGCGCCGAAAATGGAATGGCTTTGCCCGCCGGATACTCGGGTTGGTAGTCGACCACTACTTGCGTTGGTAAAGTTTGGTCAGGAAGCATGGCGTACTCCGTCATGCCCAGGTTGCCAATTTTTGCGGGTAAAGAAGCCTTTTCAATGGATTGATCGCTAGTCAGTAAATACACGCCGGGCTGAATGATAAAGCCGCCGTTTTGCGCCTGAGTTCGATAGCTGTTGCGGTCGTTCAGAGGCTGAATGGCAAAATTGCTGGTCAAATCGGGTAGCTGCACTTGCATCGGCCAACTTCGGCTGATGCTGCGCGTGACCACCTTATCGGGACTAGGCATTTTGAAAGGGTCGTCAATTTGCACCGCGTCGGGATAGACTTCCAGTCGCCAGGTTCCGTCTTTGATTTTATCCAAAAAATACAAACCCCTGCCCTCGTATTGCACCACTGAGGACGAGCCGTAACCAACTAGTTTGGTCAGCGTCTTCAGGTCTTTTGGGCTGGTTTTCGTCGTGTTGCTGTACATGAACTTTTCCGCTGTCACCATCTCACTCAAGTTGTCTTCGTAACTGATGCGGAACGGGCCGAACGTAGTGTTGTCCGGGTACTTGCCATAATCTTTATACATCGGAATCTCTCGCATTATCTCGGCGGCGATCATGCCGCCAATAGCTTTGGTCGGGGTGTACACCATGTTGAAATAGTGCGTCTGCCAACCCAGATTGAAGGGTGCAGTAGCCAGCATATCGTACGCAAACATGGCCGCGAACTGCGCTCCCGCCGTGCGGAATGTCCGGGCCATGGCCGGGTACATGTACCCGTTGAGCAGGTCGGGGCTGTCGAACTCATACACCAATCGCGATAGTCCTTTGAGTTTGGGGTCGAGCATCAGCGAGTAGTCATCCACCACGGGCAGGTAGTTGCCCAATAGCGTGTGCCCTGAATTCAGGCCCGACGGGTACCAGGCAAAACTCACGCCCTGGATTTTTGATTTTTGCAAAGGCTCAGCCATAGCAAAATCTTGACTGACGTTGTGAAATACCAGTCTCGTGCAACCCGTACTCCGCACCGCGTCGGTGAGCGCGTCGATATATTGCACCGATCCCGCCACATCTTTGCTGTGGTGCCAGGGTTCGTTAATCATCTCCACGAACAAAATATTCGGCTCGTCTTTCAGGGCAACACCCGTGTAGGGATTTACGTGGTTGAGCAATTGACGGAGGTAGTTTTGCTGAGCTGCAATGGCTTTCGGATTGGTTCCCAGTTCCCCCTTAGTAAAGTGCGTTGAAAAGCCCCGCGCGCTGGTCGTATCCTGCATGGCGTCGGGCCACTGCGAGCTGTACGTGACGATCGGGCTGAGCAGCATGTGGATACCCCGCTCTTTGGCTTTCAGGATGAGGTAATCCATCATGTCCAGGTGGTCGTTGGCAATGAGGTTACCGTCGAAATCGGTGTTTTCAAAATCTCCCCACAAGCAAAGCCGCAAACCATCCCAACCCATCCGGGCGAAGTGCGTCATGTCCTGATCGACCATTTTTTTGCGGTCGTTCGACACGTAGCCCGCCGCTCGGTAGTCACAGGCGGAGGGCAGGCAGTAGTTCGCGCCAAACAGAGCGAGTTCCTTGTTGGTGTCGGACCAGCGGATCGTGCCCTGCTTGTCCTGCATGACCGTGCGGGCCTTAGGAACAGCAGGTACTTTCCGCTGAGCGCGGGCGGTCAAACTGCAAAACACGAGGAGAAAAAGCAAACGGTACATAGACTTGGGAAAAGCTGATTTCACTACAATCTTGACAAAAAAAGCGCCCCACCGATGCTGTTTCCAGACGATGGGGCGCGAATGTTGATTAGTAGCCGGGCGTTTGTTCCAGGCCTTCGTTGAGATCCAGCACGTACTGCGGCACGGGGAAATACGGGCTGGGCCCAGGAATTTTACCAGCAGCTTTCAGCGCCGACTCCCACTTGCCGTGGCGAACCAGGTCCATCTTCCGAAGTCCCTCGAAGTACAGCTCCCAACTCCGCTCGCGTAGGACGGCGGTATTGAAGGCATCCTTGGTAGCGGCGTCTGCGGCAGACAGGTTCGCGATCCCCGCGCGCTTCCGTACCTGATTCATCAAATCGACGGCCTCGGCGGTGGGTCCCGCCTGATTGTTGATGGCCTCGGCTAACATCAATAGCACATCGGCGTAGCGAAGGATGACCAGGTCGTTGCCCTGGTACTGCGGGCTGTCTTCGTCCGGGTACTTCACCAGCACGGGGCCCCGCATATTGGTGCGGTTTCGGGCGCCATCCTTGTAGGATTTTACCATGAGCGTCCGGCGAATGTCGGTTGAGTCAAATGAGTCATAGAAATCCCAGGTCGGCGTAAACACCCCCACCTTGGGTCCCCAGCCACCGCCCGTGCGGATGCCCTTATAATCGTTGGGCAGGCAGTAGTACGACCAGGGGTTAAAATTGCCTTGTAACGGATTGCCATCGGCCCCGGCGTCACAGGAGACCGCCCAGATCGTCTCGCTGTTGCGCTCGGTGGGCGTTCTGAACAAACTCGCGTAGTCCTTTACCAGACTGTAGCCCAGCGTGAGCAACTCGCGACCGGCTTTTTCTGCCTTCGGCCAGTTTTTTTCGTTCAGATGCAGCCGCATCAATACGCCCAGGGCCAAACCCTTGTTGAAACGTCCGTACTGACTGGGTACCTTCGGCAAGTTGGCCGCTGCGTAGTCCAAATCCGCCTCCACTGCGCTGACGTACGAGGCGCGCGCCGGGCGCGTCAGATCCGACTCGGCGGGTGTGTTGATCTTAGCCGGATCGGTGATCACCGGGACGGGGCCGTACATGTGCAGCAGGTAAAACATCGTCATGCCCCGGCTCATGCTGGCTTCCGCGATCAATTGCTTTTTCTTGGTCTCAGAAATTTTGGCTTTTTGCAGGTCGGCAATGGTTTGCGTCATGCGGCTCACGTGGCGCACCTTCTCGAAGTGGCTGGCTCTGCCCTGGGTACGCAGGAAACTGAAATCGCCCTTGCTGAATCCCTCGAATTGACCGCCCCACTCGGTATAGACGCTAAAATCGTCGCCGCTGATGTCGAACATCAGGTGGTGGCCGTACTCAGGACTAAAGAACATATTCTGATACGACTGCTCCGAATAGCCCCACTTGGAGCCAAAAGGCTTGTAAGCCGTCAACGTATAGAGTTCGAAATCGGCCTCATTCGAGGGGAATTTGTCAGGCGTCAGTACGCCCGAGATGACGGGGTCGAAGTTTTTTTCACAAGCCGAGGTACCCAGTAGCAGGCCAGCAGCGGCAAAAAGTATAAGTGATTTTTTCATGATATTTCAGTTTTCAGATTATTATGTCGGTGACGTTCGGGCGCTAACCACATCATCCATTGTCCATTTTCAATTATCCATTAAATTAAAATCCGGCTCTTAAGCCCAAAGTGAAGGTGCGCGCGACCGGATACGGCGCGGGACCGCCCTTGACCGATCCAACCGACAATTCAGGATCGACGC
This sequence comes from uncultured Cytophagales bacterium, assembly GCA_963803495.1. Classification (GTDB taxonomy): domain Bacteria; phylum Bacteroidota; class Bacteroidia; order Cytophagales; family Spirosomataceae; genus Persicitalea. Next base: position 1,265,394 of record CAWDMP010000002.1, on the reverse strand, counting down.
CCTTGAATGCGGTCAGGATGAAGGCATTTTGCACATCAGCGAAAACTCGCAACGACTTGACAACCCGCGTGATTTTGGCGGTATTGATCGTGTAGCCTACCGTGATGTTACGCGCCCGTAGGAAATCGCGCTTTTCCAAGGTAAGATCCACGCCTGCGTTCAACCCAGTCACGGTGGTGGGATTAAAAGCTGCGCCGGGCAAAGTTCCCGACGGATTGGCCTGCGACCAGACGTCTTTGATCTGCTCCGAGCCGCCCTGCGTCAGCGAGAGTAGTCCCAGCGGGCTGCCCCATAGCTTGGTGAAGTCATTGCCGTAAAAACCTGTTTGTCCATAAAGGAAAATGCTGAAATCCCAGTTTTTATACTGGAGCGTGTTGCCGAAACCGATCACAAGGCGCGGCACGGCTGAGTACTTCGAGATGTCGCTGTCGTCAAGTACTCCGTCGCCATTTTCATCCACGAACAGTGGCGAACCGGGCTTGGTGGCGCCTTTGGGTTGCCAGGCCGGTACTTCCTGTCCGACTTGCAGAATGCCTTCGGTATTGTGGATGTAAAACGTCCCGATGGGGTCTTCCAGCTCCCCGCCGCGCGGCACGGGGCTGTTGGGCAGGCGCTCGGTCCAGCGGTTGGAATAGGAAGTCAGGTTCACATTCGACCGCCAGGAGAAGTTATTATTCTGAACGTTGGTGGTATTCAGCGCCACTTCCCAGCCCGTCCGGCGCTGCGCTCCGGCGTTGATGGGTGTGGTGGGGATAAACGACAACTGAGGGTTGGTCGCGTTGGTGTTCAGGCGGGTGATGTCCTCGCGGAATACGTCGAGGGAAGCCTGCACACGATCGCCGAACAGGCCCACGTCGAGGCCGAGGTTGAGCGTTTTGGTCACGGGCCAGCGGAAGTTCGGATTGTCGAATTGCTGCAAAACATACGGAATGTAGAGCGCCGAGCCGTTGTTGAAGGCAATGGCCGTGGCGTCGGTTCCGTAGTAGCCATAGGCCAAGTCGCCAGGCCGGGTACCCGTCGAGCCGTAGCTGGCCCGGAGCTTCAATTCGGATAGCTGCTTGACGTTTTTCAGGAAGGCTTCATCACCCAATTTCCAGGCTACCGACACCCCGGGGAAGTTCTGGTACTTATTGTCGGGGAAATAGCGGTCGGCCCCGTCACGGCGCAAAATCAGCGATACCACGTAACGGTCGAAAAAATCCATGTTGGCGCGGGCGAAAAACGATCGGAACTCCCGGCGCGTGTTGTACGAATTAATCGTCTTGGGGCCCGTAGCTTGTGAGAAGTCATCGATGTTGATGGCATCGGGGAAGTCGGCCACCTCGGCGCTCAGGCCGGTGTACTTATCCTGGTACCGCGCTACCCCGGCTACCGCGCTCAAGTTGAACCAGTCGCCAAAAGCTTTTTGGTAGGTCAGGGTTCCTTCCATCGTCTGGTTCTGGCGACGGTCTTCGGCGATGCTGGCCCGCGAGCGGTTCAACTGAAACCAGAACACCGTCGAGGGAATGAAGAAATTCCGCACGGAGTATTCTGAATTATTACCGTAGGATACCTTGGCCGTCAGCGCATCCGGGATGATGTCATACTCGGCTGAAATGTTAGCCAGCAAACCCCGGTTGGCGGTATTATCCTGAATCTCCAGCAGCGAAACGGGGTTGCCCGTAATGCCAAAGATCGAGTAATTACCATCGGAATTGTAAATAGGAACCGAGGCCGGATACGACAGCGCGGCCTGCAACGCATTGAAGCCCTGCGCCCCCGAACCGCCCGTTTGTCCGCCCGCCTGCGGGTTAGTGTAGTCGTTGTAATTGGCGTTGATACCCGTGGTGATCCGGAATTGCTTACTCAGATTGAACGTGAGGTTCATCCGGCCCGTGTAGCGAGTTAAATCCGAACTACGGGTGGTACCTTTCTGATTAAAAAAGCCGCCCGAAAAATAGTACTGCACTTTGTCGGACGCACCGCTGATGCTCAAGTTGTGGTTGTCGATGGAGCCTTTGCGGAGAATCTGGCCCAGCCAATCCGTACCTTCTCCCGCCGACTGAATCTGGGTATCAGTAAACTGCGGTTTGTAGGTAGAAAGGTTTTGAGTGACCGTCCCGAACGGAATCATGTTTTTGTCCGACAAGAATTTGTCGACCTTCAATTGGTTGACGTACGTCATGTAGTCCCGCGCGTTGAGCGGTTGGATGTAGTCCATATTGTTGACAAAAGAATGGCTGGCGTCGTAGCTCACGTTCATCCGGCCCCCTTTGCCTTTTTTAGTGGTAACCAGCATCACGCCGTTGGCCGCCGCTACGCCATAAATCGACGCCCCGGCGTCTTTCAAAAACTCGATGGACTCGATGTCATTGGGATTCAGGCCCGCCAAGGCGCCCCGATTGACGCCCTGAATCTCGACGGTACCATTGCGCGGTTCCAGACCCGAACCAGGCATAATCACGCCATCGACCACGATCAGCGGCGTACCTTTGCCCCGAATCGAAATATTGATATTGCCGCCGGGCTGTGAATTTTGCTGCGTGACGTTGACGCCCGCTGCCCGCCCAAACAGCAGGTCGGGAATGCCCAGGTTGGCGGAGTTGGGAATATTGCGCGGTTCTACCTTCGAGACGGCAGTACTCAAATTGCGCCGCGAGGTGGTTCCGTAGCCGATCACCACCACTTCGCTGAGATTCTTCTGGTCAGTGGTCATGCTGACGTCCAGCGTCGAGCGATCGCCCACCGCCAGATCCTGGGTGGCGTACCCGATAAAAGAAAAGGTTAGGGTGGCAGCGGCATTGGGTACTTCCAGCGAATAGTCGCCTTCGGCGTCGGACGAGGTACCCGTCGTTGTTCCTTTCACGGCAATGTTTACGCCGGGAATGCCCACACCAGTCTCGTTGGTAACTTTGCCCTTTACCGTTCGGGCCTGGGCTACGACTTGCGCGGGAATTAACCAACACAAGGCGTACACTAAAATTAGGTAGATACTTTTCATAAGTATATAAGTTAAGTTGTTTGGAATAGGTATCCAGATTTTGACTAACAAAAACTTGGATAGGTGCAAATTTACAACGTACGGTTCTTCTAAAAAATAGAGAATTTTGCTTTAAAGATGGATGAAATTATGAATTTAGACTTTCGCTATTCCTTTTCCCACAGCGAACGCCCGTTGTGGATGTACAGCATCGTTTCGGCCGAGCGAAGCGCATTAGGCAGTTTCTGCTTGTCAAGGCTCTTTTGTTCCGTGAAAAAATTCCGAATCTCCGGCAGGAAAGTCGCCGCGTTAAGTTGATAGATGATCTGCTGAATCGCCAGCGTACTCAAGTCGTCATCGGCAGAGCGTATCGCTTCGACCAGCACGCTATGCGCTTTTTTGGAAGCCGATAATTCCGACATTAGCGAAGCCGCCACGATGCGGACGGGTGGGTAGTCATCAGTGAGCAAAGGTTCGAGGGCAGTTTTGTCTTTTTCATTCAAAGCTTTCAGGTTGGATTTTAAGCCCAGCAAAGCCCAATAGCGCACGAACTCGTTTTTGTCCACCAAACCTTTCATTTGGGCCTTCTTGGCAGCTTCTGTTTTTATCCCCGACCATTTGGCCATGGCAAAAATCGGTTTCAGATTCAGCTTGGCGCGGTGCGCGTAGGGCGTGGTAGTCTTGGAGATTTGCGCTATTTCGTACTCGGGCAGGAACATAACGTCTTTTTTATCCAGGATTTCCTGTTCCTGCACCCGCCGGAACTCCTGCATGAGTTGGGCGTAGGCCGGGTCGTCGGCCAGGTTGTTCATTTCCCAGGGGTCCTTTTCCAGATCGTACAGGTACTCCGCCGGGCGCGGTTCGAGCATTTGCCGCTGCGCCGCGTTCAGCTTGCCCGCCTTGTAGTCCTGGCGGATTTGGTGCGTTATCTCTCCCAAATCGACGTACTGTATGTAGCGCAATTCCTGCGCAAAGGGCATGAAGGCGCGGGAGTAGGCGTATTTTCCTTTGATGACGGTACGAGAAAGATCAGGGCTTTCGTCAGCGCGGTCGGAGGAAAGAAACAAATACTTCGGCGCGGGTTGGCGCTGCGGACCGACCAACACGCGGCCTGTCATGTAATCGGGAATTTTGACGCCAGCCAAGGCCAGCACCGTGGGCGGCAGGTCGGCGAAATCAATCATTTCGTCGGTCACGGCTCCAGCCGCTCCCCAGGGCGAGAGGTGTTTGTATTTTTCGGGAAACCAGATGACGAACGGAACGCGGTGGCCCAGCCCGATGCCGTTGGTTTTGATTCGGGGCATGCCCTCGCCGTGGTCGGCGTAGAGAAAAATGATCGTGTTTTGCCGTAAGCCCTCCTTCTCCAGGCGGTCGAGTAGTCCTTTAAATTCCAGGTCGGTGCGGGTAATCGAATTGCTGACCCGCGCCATTTGCCGGCGCATCTCGGGACTATCGCGGTAGAAGGGCGGCAGCAGTACCTCGGCGTCGGCGTGCTTCATCGAATCGGGCAGTTGGTCGAACACCTCCTCTTTATACTGCGCGAAGGGCCAGGTCATCGTCCGCGACTGGTGGCTGTAATCGCTGTTGAATACCGCAAAAAACGGCTGTCCTTCCCGTCGATTCCACCACCCGGCCTTGTTCGAGCTTTCGTCCCAGCTTTCCTGAATCACTCTCTTGATGTCGGACGTATTGTAATCCGTCTTGCTGTTGTTGGTCGTGTAGTAGCCCGCGTCTTTGAGGTACTTCGGGAAGCCGTGGATAAAATCGGGAATGGGGTATGCACTGCGGTGGTTGCCCGTGCCAAGTTCGTAGGTTTTAACGCCCGTGATCAGAGTCGAGCGGCTGGGCGAACAGACGCTGCCTGTCGAGAAGGCGTAGTTGAAGCGCACGCCCTCCCTCGCCAACTGATCCATCGTAGGGGTCTTGGCGGTGAGATCCCCGTAAATACCGATAAATTCCGGCGAAGTATCTTCAAAAGTCAGCCACAGGATGTTGGGGTGGTCCGACACTCGGCTGTCTGGCTTATCCTGACTTCTGGCTAAAGGGCACAAGAGTAGAAAAACAAATACCCATCCCAGACTTGATCCAATAAAATATCGTGTGAATTTTTTCATAAGATTTATCAAAATCGGCTGCTAAAACCCATTGTGAAGCCGTGCTTTATTTGCTTTTCTCCAACCTGGCCTTGGCCCAGGGATCTTTGTACTCAGCTTCTTTATTCTGCATCAACGATTCATGAATGTGAGAACAAACGTCCATCCATACCTTGCCTTCGTCCCAAAGCGGCTTTACCAGCGATTGCGTCCACTGATCGTACTCTTTCATGACCTTGCCGAACTCCTCTTTTTTAGTCCTGGACAAATCGTTGGTTTCACCCAGGTTATCCTTCAAGTTGTACATCGTGGAGCCGTAGCCGTCCAGGGTAACGGTTTTGTAATCGCCCACGCGGGCGGCGGATTTGTCGAGCTTGCGCCAGAACAGCATTTCGTGCGGATTGCCTTTAGCTTTTCCGTTTAAATAAGGCAGCAGATTGGTTCCGTCGAGTACTACGTCTTGCGGCTTTTCAATGCTGGCGGCGGCTATTGAGGTGGTAAAAATGTCAAGAGATGAAGTCAGACCATCAAATTTTTGACCACCCGCGATCCGGCCGGGCCAGCTCACGACGAAGGGTACCCGGTGGCCGCCTTCAAACTCATTACCCTTCCAGCCTTTGAGCGGACCGGTCTTTGAGGTGTTGTCGTGCGCGCCGCCGTTGTCGCTCAGAAAATAGATCAGGGTGTTCTCTCGAATGTCCAATTCATCCAATTTATCGAGCAGTTTGCCGATGTTTTCATCCAGCGACCAGGTCATCGCCGCCAATTTCTGCCGGGGATGACCTTTGAATTTTCCCAAATCCTCCTCCTTGGCATCCATCGGCGTATGGACGGCGTTGTAGGACAAGTACATAAAGAAAGGTTTGTCTTTACTCTGCTCCACGAACTTGACGGATTGATCGCCCAAAACATCCGTCATGTACCCCTCGAATTCTACCCGCTCACCGTTACGTTGTAGCATTTGCTCCGTGGACGGATTTTTCAAAGGAAAATACGAGCGGCTTCCCGCCAGAAAACCGTAAAATTCATCGAATCCCCGCTGATTAGGATGATCCGACGCATCTTCGCCCAAATGCCATTTGCCCAAGGCGTAGGTTCGGTAGCCGTTTTTCTGGAAAACGTCGGCAATCGTGACGGCATCGTCGCTCATGCCAATGCCTGCCGTGCCGTTGGCCTCGAAGCCAAACCGCTGTTGGTACTGTCCGGTAATCAGACCGGCCCGCGACGGAGCACAGACCGTCGCGCTCACGTGCGCGTCGGTGAACATCACGCCCAACTTAGCCAATTCGTCGATGCGCGGAGTCGGCAAATCCTCGCTTCCCATGAAGCCAAAATCCACAAAACCAGCATCATCTATCAAGATGACGATCACATTGGGGCGGTCTGCTTCGGCGCTCGATGGATTAGCTTTGGCCTTGCGCTGACCGTTCGGTTGACAGGCCGAGAGCGCGAAAAACGACAAAGACAATACATAAAAAAGGTGTTTCATTTTCTTCAAGTTTTGTTAGCTACGCAAAAGCTTAATCAGCCATTTCTTCAGTTTTCAAAAAGTCCACCATATTCCGGTGAATCAGCGCGCCCTGATGGTTGACGTTCATGCATAGGACTTTATCGAAATACGCGATCGCTTGTTGGGTACGACCGTTGCCCAGACCCAAATTGCCAAGGGCGATCAGGTAGTAGCAGTGCATTTTATTGAGTTCGTTCAGGTCGGTATCGAAAACCAGCATATCGGGCAGCGACACGGCGAAGTAATCGAGCTTGGTTTCGTCTTCCAGATGCGCTTCGCCGTATTCGATCAGCTTGGTGAACAGCTTCCCGGCCCGCTCGTTTTGGTGCAATTTTCTCCATCCCAAGCCTTGGTAAAATAGCTTGTCGGGCTGTTGATCGTTGTAAAAAATGGCCTGTACCGGCGCATCCAGTCCCTTGGTGGCTTGTTGGAAAACCGACTTCGCCTCGTCATTTTCATCCAAAGCTTCGTATGCCAGGCCTTTCAGATAGAAAATGTCGTTTTCCTGCACGCCGTAAAGTTTGCCTTCGCCCAGATTGAGGGGATAGGTTTCGGCGGCGGTTAGCAAATCGAGAGCTTCGTCGGGCTTATCGGCCAATAGCGCCTGCTTGGCCAATTCGATGTGGCAAATCAGGTACTGACCAACCACCCTTCCTTCACCGCCTTCCCAAGGGTGAAACTGCCGGGACGCCAACAGCGTCCGGGCGGTTTGGTATTGGCCCAGTTGATTGCAAAGCGTGATTCGCTCCAAGTAAAGATCGTCGCGCTGCTCGGTGGCGGTACCGTATTTTTCCAAACGCGCCAACCGTTTTTCGGGCGAGTGGTTCATTTTCTTGTCCAACTGATCCAATTCCATCAGCACCCGCGCGTCGGTGGTGTCGAGTTCAAAAGCCTTTTCCAATAGCTTCAAAGCATCTCCCGACCGCTGCAATTTATTCTGATAGGCCAGCGACAGGTTGCGGAATGCGGTCGGGAAGGTATCGTCCAACTTAATCGAACGCTCCCAGGCGTCGATGGCCTCCGGGTACTGCCGATTGCCGTACCAAAAGTTGCCGAGGTAATACCAGGTACGGGCGTGGTCGTAGCCCTTCTGCTCGGCGGCCCATTTCAGCACGATCGATTCAGCGATCCGATTGGGAAACACGTAGTCGGGACTGGCTTCGGTGGCTTTTTTAAGGTAGGACTGGCTTTGGTCAGTCTGTCTTCTGCTCGGCGTAAAAGGATGCAAGAAAGTAATACACAATCGGGTAAACGGTCCATCCAGATTTTTCCACTTCCAGCAGTAGTTGCGTTGCTTCGTCGTACAACCCGGCGCGACTGTAATCAAGAGCATATTCCAGATAATTATGGACGTATTGCCGCATGAGTTCATTCAGCGCTTGCCGTGATTGTTCCACGTCATTTTGCTCGATCAATACGCGTTCAAATAAGCAACCAAAGTGAAATTTGTCAATCGCCAGCGTGTCGTCGATGAGTTGTAGGGCTTCTTCCGGGCGGCCCATTTTGCGGAGCAACGCCACTTTCAAATGTCGGGCAGAATGCCCGTGCCAGTTCCGCGCCAGCGACCGCTCGACCAGTTCGAGGGCTTGCAGGTATTTTTTGCGACGGGTCGCGATGCGGGCCAATTCCAAAAACGCGGTGTCCTGCCAGGCCGCATTCCAGGTGGCTTTGTAGAATGCGTCGAAGGCCTCGTCGTAACGTTCCAGCTTGCTCAGACAAAGGCCCAGGTTGTAGTACGCTTCGCCGTCGTAAGGATTTGGGTTCCGAGCGGTGAGCGTCAGGATAGCAGCCTGAAAATAGGGTTCCGCTTTGGCAAACTGCCCGTGTTTGTAGTACCAAAGCCCCAGCGCGTTGTTGCAGCGGCTATCTTTCGGATCCCGGCGGAGGGCTTCTTCGTAGTAGTCGTGGGCGAATAGGTAGCGTGGCGGTACTGCTCGATATGGTGGGCCGTCAGGAATAGTTGCTCGTTGTTCTCGACCTCGGCGGGTTGTTTCGCCGCGATAGCTGGCTCGGGGATAGGGAGTTCGGCACTCGTGTCGTCGGGTTGGTAGGCTACCAGTTCGACGCCTTCGGCGGTAACGACGCTTAGCCGAACAGTAGTCGGTTTACTTACCTTGTAGGTTAAAGTGTGCAGGAAGGGCTGCTCTGGCGACAGGTCAAGATTCTTTTCAAAAACAATGCTCTCACCGTCGGTGAGCCGGACGATAGCACCGGAATACGCCGCCGTGGTGTACGCGCTTATAGCCACTTCATTCTCCGAAATTTCCAGATTGACCGCCGCTTCCTTCGTAGCGTTTTTGACCAAACCAATCTCGCTGTACGGCATGAAGTATTGCACAAACGTGCGCTCCTCGTTGGGCATGATCCACGAAAAATCGGGCTGATTGTCGGTGAATACACCCGTCATCAGCTCGATGTACGGCCCGTCCTCATCGGTCAGGTTGCGGTCCCAGGCGTAGCCAAATTCGCCGTTGCCCCAAGTCCACTGCTTCTTGCCGGGCGACAAATGATGGCTCGCCACGTGCAGAATCCCGCCGCGGCTGTCGTGTTCGTAGCCGCCCACAAAATCATACTTCGATTCCGCCGCCATGTACGAGGTGGGAACCGCAATATTCTTGTAGCGCGAAATGTCCGTCCCTGGCGAGTAATCGACTTTATAGTAGGTACCCTTCGCAATGGGAAATTCCGATACATCGCGCCGGCCGTGGTCGAATACGGCGTGCACGTCGGGCGGAAACACCGATTGGTAGTAATCGTTGACCTTCACTGCCGGATTGCTCCACCACAAAAACGTTTGCGGTACCTCCGTCCGGTTGTAAAGAACGCCCTGAATTTCGAGATACGCTTTACCAGGATACAGCCGAAAACCCGCCATGCCTTTCGTGCCGAACATTCGCTCCACTTCGCTCACCCAGATTGTCTTGGAGCCGTCTTCGTGCGCTTCGGTCGTGAAATCGATGGGTTCAAAGGTACTCGGCCGGTGGTGTTGCGGCCAGTTGAACTCGATGCCACCCGAAATCCACGGTCCGGTCAGGCCCACGAGGGCGGGTTTGATGACCTGGTTGTAATACACAAAATGACGATTCTTGACCTTATCGAAAGCCATCTGCACCCGTCCGCCTAGCTCCGGCAGGATCATGATTTTCAGGTACTCGTTTTCCAGATATACCGCCTGGTAGGTTTGGTCTTTCTTGTCGTCGTCGATTTTTTCGATCACGGCGTTGGGATACACCACCCCGCTACTGCCCTGATAGACTCGCTTTTCGAGAAACATTGGGTTCTTGTTAGGTTCTCCTACGCCGTAAGTGGGGATCGTGATCGGTTCTTCCCAGACGCGTACTTGCTGGTTTGAGGTCATGATTAAGGTGTTAGGTTATTAGGTAATAGATTGTCAGGTTTTTCTCGTTCGCGTTTCAAACGCGAACGGGCGGTGATGCGCGTTTGCAACGCGCGGTCTTGGATTTTGTATTTATAATAAAGCCAGCAACACTTCTATTTTTTAGGTGGTATGGTTAGCGAGTTTTCCTCCTGAAATAACTGCTCGATTTTTTCAAGCGAAACCTCCTCGACCGGATTGAATTTATTGCTGTTCATGTAAGTCAAAAGACTGTATTTCAACTGCCGAGCCGAAGGACGATTGGCAATGTCTGTATTCAAATCCACGCTGCACACCATGAGTTTTCCCTTACCCACTTTTGCTTCGAAGGCCAGCGACAATCGGCGGCTCTCAAACCAGTCGTCAATGGGTTGAATCAACGGCCGCAGACTTTTTTTGAAGTCGTTCAGGATGATGGTTTGGGAATGCATCACGATGTCGTGCCACTGGTAGTTGCTGCTCATTTCGGTGGGGAAGGCGGCAAAGAGCGGGTACTTCGGATCGCAGACCAGGCCCAGCGTGTGCGGCGGCTGATTGCCAGTGTAGGAAGTATTCCAAAAGATGGACGAAAAGCCGATGGCGACCTCGGCCCCCTTGCCTTTTTTAACGTAGCCGTAGGGTAGTAGCAACACATTCGCGCCATTTTCGAGTTGCTTCTTTACTTCTGGGGTTAGCGAATTAACCACGATAACTTTGCCCACGGCGGCAGCAGGATTTGTGTTGGCCGGATAAACCCAAATGTTCCAGGAGTTGGTGACCGGATTCCCGAAACTTTCGGCACCTTTTAAGGCCACTCTCAGCGTCAGCATTTCCGGCTCTTTGAAGCCTAAGAGCGGAAGTTGCGCCGTGCCTACGGATTGACAATTGTCGATCGCAACTTTGTCTTTTGTGAAGCTACCGCGCTGCACCACTTTTCCGACCCCGTTCAGCAGTTGCCAATCGACGGTTTGATTTTTAAGTTCTTCAGTCCCGAAGTGCGCGATTTCCAGAGCGGCCTGCACGGTTTCATTGTTTTGGTAAATGAGCTTTTCCATCCGCGCCAGCAAAACGGTTGGGTTCGTGAAGGTGCGGTATTCCTCCGGCGTGGTGTAGCCTTTCGACTCCCAAAAAACATCCAGCGCGCCCACCAGCGCCGTGCCCTGTCCCGGAAAATCGTGCAAACCCAGCAACTGGAATCCGGCAAAACCGGGCGTACGGAGGGCGGCTTCGATGTCGGCTTTGTAGCAAATCGTTTGCAGCCGTCCCGACGAATACAGGAAATCCTCCGCTTGGTCGCCCATGCCGGACTCGTTCAACATGTCCCGAAAAATCTCGAAATTGGTAGGTTTCAATACGCCCGTGTATTTCGAAATTTCCTTGAAATTCGGGTAAGCGCACCACTGCCCAATTTCGTGGCTGACGTAAGGGATTGACCCCGCTTTTTTGGTGACGTCGCGCCAATCGAAATCCGTTCTTGGAATACCTTGGTTGATGATACTACCGAGCCCTTCACCCCAGCGCTGAATGCGCGCGTTGGGGGCGTCGTGAAATTGATTTTCCGGAATCGTAGGCCAGCCCGCGCCGCTCGTGTACAGCCGACGGTCGTCTTTTTGCTTGAAATGATCCACCCAGCGGCCCAGAAATTCGTTTTGGTTGGCGCCACCCGGCTCGTTGCCGTAGGCCATCAGGCAAAACGACGGGTGATTGCCGTACTGCTTGATAATGTGCTCCGACTCTTCATAAATAAAGTCATCCACGACTCCGCCCGTACCCACGCCACTCACCTGATTGGCCCATAGCGGACTCTCGATGTGCAGGTACATTCCCAGCCGATCGGCCACGGCGAAGGCAGCCTCGGGCGGACACCAGGAGTGAAACCGCAGGTGGTTCAGGCCGTATTTCTTTGCCGTTTTCATGATCTTTTCCCAAGGCGCTTCGGTCGTGGGAGGGTAGCCCGTCAACGGGAAAGCCGCACAATCGACATCGCCCCGCAGAAAAATAGGTCGCCCGTTGATCGCCAGCCGAGTGCCGACGGCCTTGATTTCGCGCATCCCGAAGGGGACAATTTTAGCTGATAATTCCTGTCGTTGCTCATCCACTAATCGGACGGTCAGTTCGTAAAGGTTGGGCGCAAATTCGTCCCAGAGTTGGGCATTAGGTATGGCGTAGGAGACGGTCTGTTCGGTGGTTTCGTTAGAAAAATTCACCGGGACTTTTAACTCCGGCAGTATTGCAGTTTTTCCAGTCTTGCTCTTCGCCTGCAACACCAAATTTCCCTTAAACTCCTGTCGCCGGGGCTGATGCAGCGAAAAAGTAACGTCAATCGATGAGGTGCTTAGTTTCGGATGAATCCGCACATCCTCGACGTAGGTAGGTTCCCCGGCGTTAAGTGACAAATCGCCAATTAGGCCATTCCAATTAGTCTGCGTGTGGTCGGCGACGCTGTGCGAATTGTTGCCGACGTTGACGATGTAGCGGTTATCGACGCGAATAATGATGGTATTTTTACCGGGTTTGAGCTGCTTGCTAAGATCAAACTGGTGCGCTACGACCAGGCTATTTCTGGAACCGCAAAACTGCCCGTTCACGTACACCATCGTTTTCCAATGGCAGCGTTCCAGGTTCAGGATGACGCGCTTTTTCGCCCAATCGGCGGGTAATTCGATCTCGCGCTTGTACCAGGCCGGACCGGCGTAGTATTTGTCGGGTTTGAGCCAGAAAGGTATTTTGATGGGGTCCTGGCGGTACTTTTTGTAGCGGTCGGCGAAGAAGTAGCTGCTGTCGATAATTTCCCCCATCCAGGGCGTAGTCAGCGTTACCGCGTTGCCCTTGCCGTTGGTCGTCAGGGAGCCGGGGAGTTTTACTTTATCATTAAAATTATGATTGGGTTTCCACCAATCGGCCATCAACCCTTTGTCGTTGGGGTCCAATTGTAGCTGCCATTCTCCGGCCAAGGATATTTTATCCTGAGCGAGCAAATTTATTGGGCCGACGAGATAGCCGCCCATGATTATAAGCGTAAGAAATAGTAATCGCATTTGCATTTGTTTTCTGACAGCCGACCCCTCCGGGGTGGACATATTGACTTCACATTCTTTCTATTAACGGATGGCCCCTCCGGGGCGTCTCATTGCACAGTTACTTTAAAACCACTTCACTAATTCCTCCGCAATCAGCGTATGTCCCATTTCATTCGGATGATTACCTTGTGCCATGTACTGGCTCAGTGAATCGCCCTGCTGCCGTTTCATATCGAAGGCTTTGTAGCTGTCGACCAAGCCTGTATTGTAATGCTTAGCCAGCTGCCGAATCTGATTGGCGTGCTGATTCAGAATATTATCCGGGTCGGCCATGTCCACTTTCAAATCCGGCGAAGGCGTGAGCAGGATGACTTTGATACCCGCCTGCTGGGCTTGTTCGATCATCGTTTCCCAGGACTTTTTTGATTTTTCCAGGCCAATCCCGCGATCGTTGAGCGCATAGTCGATGAATAGCACATCGGGTTTATGCGATAGCACATCGCTTTGGAAGCGGGCGGCACCTTGCTCGGAATTTTCGCCGCCGATGGCTGTCACCAGCACGTCGACGACCGCATAGGCGTACTTGTCTTTAATTCGTTTCAGCGTTTGTTGCGGATAGGCCGCCAGCGTATTCACGATCGGCGTTTTGAAGTGCCCCGCCGGAACGCTGTGGCCGTGGAAAAGCAACGTAATCGACCGGTTTTTGGGCCATTCTTTGGTCAGTTCCAATTTCGTATCCGCTAGGAACGTCGCTGGATCAGCTACCTCGCGCGCGGCCTTTTCAGTGGACTTAGTTGCGGTCATCGTTTTGACCGCATCGGGCGTCAACGCGACCGGTGGTTTGAAGGCATCCGTGTTCATGTAGTTCAACAGGCTATACCGCATTTGCCGGGCCACGGGACGGTTGGTCAGGTTGTTGTCGAGATCGAAACTGCACACGATCAGGCGGCCTTCGCCCACCTTTGCTTCCACGATGCTCGCCAGGTAACGGTTGTTGGCGAAGTTGTCGATTTGCCGCACGATGGGCGACAAATTGTTATCCGGCAAGATCATCGTGGTCGATTTGGTCAACAAATCCCACCACTGCCAATCGGTGTGAAAATCAGTAGGGAAGGCTTGCAGCGCCGGGTGCTTCGGATCGCAAAGCAGTCCCATCGTGGTAGCCTGGGCCGGGAAATGCACCGGACTCCAAAATAGCGGAACGAATTTGCCCTGAATCCCCTGCAATTGCTTGTATTCAGGATTGAGCAGGACTTTCTTGCCTTGTGCTAGTGCTTGCAAAGCCTCGTCGGTCGAGCGCGTAAACACGACATCTGCCATCGCATCGGGGACGCTGGCCGGGTACACCCAAATATTCCAGGTGTTATGAATTGAAGTACCTTTCAGCGATAAAGAAAGGCTGAGTTTCGTGGCGGCTTTAATGCCCGATAATTTGGCTTCGATCGTACCGAGCGCGTTCCCATTGCCCACCGGAATGGTCGTTTTGACTAGCGAACCTCCGGCAATTTTCTTCCCGCCTTCGTCCTGTAAAACCCACTCGGGCTTTGCGTCCGTCAAAGGCCCGGCTCCAAAATTGGCGAGTTCGGCGGTGGCGCGGAAGGTTTCGGAATTGAGGTAGGTAGCTTTGGGGAAACGCAGCAGCGGCACGACGGGCGACGACGCTTGCCGGAATTCCTCAGGTGTCAGAATGCCTTTGCTGTCCCAGTAGGCGTCGAGCAGACCAATATCGGCCGTACCTTGTCCTGGAAAATCGTGCAGGTCGAGTAATTGAATGCCGCTGGCTTCCTTGGTGCGCAGAATGCGCTCTAACTCTTCCTTATAGAGAAGCGCAGCTAGCTTGCCGCTGGCTTTCAGAAAATCACCAGCTAAGGGTAGCAGCCCTTTTTTCTCTAAATCATTCCGAATCGCGATCAGGTTCACGGGTTCCAGCACGCCTGTGTACTTACTGATTTCGGCGATACTGGGAAACACCGCGTACTGTCCGACTTCGTGCGTGACCATCGGCACGGGCATCCCGACGAGCGAAGCGGAGTAGTCGTCGGTAAAGGCGGGCGGGATTTCGTCAAAAATACCCTGACCGCGTACCCAACCTAACTTGGTGCGCTGGGTTACGAAAAAATCGTCGTCTACTTCGGGCCAACTGCCGTGCGGCGGTTGGAAGGAATAGCTTGAAGTAGTGTATAAATGGCGCTTGTCGACTCCTTGCAGGTACGTCATCAGGCTGGTCAGGAAGTCGAAGCGGCCTTCCAGTTCATTGCCCATCGCCCAAAAACAAAAGGACGGATGGTTGCCGTATTCGCGGCTAATGCGGTCGGCTTCGTTGCGCGTGAATCGGTCAGCCTTGGGGTCTTCGCCCACCTGCAAACTCCACAACGGTAGTTCGATTTGTAAATAAAAACCCAGCGAATCAGCCACCGCAAAGGCCGCCTCGGGCGGACACCAGGAGTGAAACCGTAAATGATTCAACCCATAATGCCGTGCCGTACCGAATACTTTCTCCCAACCCGCCCGATCCATCGGCGGATGGCCCGTCAAAGGAAAAATAGCGCATTCCAGCGTTCCGCGCAGGAATATCTGTCGGCCATTGATTTGCAACTGGCTTTTTTCGTTGGTCAAATTCCTGACGCCAAAGGTCGTTTGGTGCTGGCTTTTGCTCTTGGAATCGTCCGCCATAAACTCGGCAGTCAACTGATAGACCGCAGGCGAAAACTCATCCCAAAGCTGCATAGCTGAACCCAAATCATAAGTCGCCAGGATTTGACTTTGTCCTGTATCCACCCGCACGGTTTGCCGAGCTACGGGCAGATCTTTTCCGTTCAGGCGAGCCGTAAGTTGCAGCGTTCCGGCGGTGGCCTTTCCGGTTTTGTTTTGAAACTCCACCTGCACGTTCACGACTTTTACGGCGGCGTCCGTTTCCGTGCGGAGGTGGCTGATGTACACTGGCTCGCGGGCAGTGAGGGCGAGCTTGCCGATGGCGCCGTTCCAGATCGTTTGGGTGCCATCCGTGTAAGCGTGGGCCAGGTTGGCGTGGCTGATGTCGTACTGCCGCGTATTGTTGATGCGGATTAGCAGCGTGTGCGTTCCTGGTGTCAGCAGATTAGTCAGGTCGTAGCGGTGCGGGGTCGTCAGGCTTTCTTGTTGCTGGTCGTCGGCCTGCTTGCCGTCCACGAACACCCGACTTTGCCAAAGTACCCTTTCCAGCATCAATTCAATCTGTTTCCCTTGCCAGTCGGCCGGAATCGTGATTTCGCGGCGGTACCAGGCGGTGCCGATGTAGCGGTGGCGACGGGCGGGCTGGTACAGCGACTCGCGCGTGAGCGTAGGCTTAATGGTCAGCGGATCACCCAGTCCGGCCTCGTCGGTGGTGCCGGGGAGCTGGATTTTATCGGTCATCTTCCGCTTGATCCACCGTTGCGAGCCGAAGTCGTCGCCTTGGTCGAAGCCAACCTCCCATTCACCCGCCAGCGAAAGTTCGGTTTGGGCGTGGAGGAGGTTTGGGAACAGAGCGAGAATTACAGCAAGTAGGAAAAACAGGCGCATAGTTGCGAGAAAATAATTTGTTTCAAATTAAAAAGCCGTAGGCTTGGCCGATATTATTGCCGCGCGGCGGACCGCCCCGGAATTTATTCCGGGGCTATTGATCGTTCATCCCTCTGGGATTTTAATGGTGCTATCAATCGGCATTTCAAAACCTAAGACCTAACACCTATCAATGCGGCATAAACACATCCTCCATTTCTTCCAGCGTTTTGCCTTTCGTTTCCCGCACATTGCGGAGCACGAAGAAAAACCCGATCAGGCAAATCACGGCGTACAGCCAGAATGGACCGTAGGTTCCCAGCGTTTCGGCCAGGATGGGGAAGGTGAACACGAGGATGAAGTAGGCACCCCACAGCGACAGGATCGCCACCGACGAAGCCAGACCACGCACGCGGTTGGGGAAAATTTCGGAGATCAGCACCCAGGTAACCGGAGCCAGTGAGGTAGCGTAAGTGGCAATCGCCAGCAGCACAAAGATGGATAACATCCCCGCCGAAGCGCCGTTTTGCAGCAGTAGCGCGATGATGACGTAAAGAATCGTCAGCCCGCCCGCGCCGAACAGCATGAGCGGCTTACGCCCCAGCTTATCGACTTGCCACATGGCCACGACCGTAAAGACCAAATTGACAAAGCCAATGGCGACGGTCTCGAACAATTGCCGATCCAGATTGGCACCCACGGTCTCGAATATCGTGGAGGTGTAGTTGAATACGACATTGATGCCGCACAATTGCTGAAAAATGGCCAGCCCGATGCCCACAAAAACGGCCGCCCGGATGCCGGGTTTGAACAAATCAGCCAGTACCACCTTCGATTTGTCGGTCGATCCCGCATCGACGTTTGCCACAGTACTTTCGGCAAAAGCGCGGCCCCCGATGCGTTCCAGGATGGCGGTACCGCGTTGAAGTTGTCCCTGTAAAATGAGCCAGCGCGGACTTTCGGGTAGCCAGATTACCCCGATAAAGAATAAAATCGACGGTACGGCTCCTAACCCAAACATCAGCCGCCAGGCATCCGGCCCGTTGTCGGCCAGACCGTAATTAATGAGATTGGTAATGAGAATACCGATTACTATAGTCAATTGATTGATGGCCACGTTGCGCCCCCGGATCTCGGCGGGCGAAACCTCAGCGATGTACAACGGACTCAACATCGACGCCATCCCCACGCCAATACCCGCCACGAAACGGGCGATCATGAAGGTGGTGAGACCGTCGGAGATCGCCATCGCGATGGACGAAACCGCGAAGATTGCCGCTGCCACCATTAAGGCAGGGCGACGGCCGTAGCGATCGGCTAGGCGGCCGGCCATTACGCATCCCACCATGCAGCCCAGCGCCAGGGTCCCCGTCAGGAATCCCTCCCACCAGGCAGTAAGCCCAAAAACATCCCTAAGCAGCGGTAATGCCCCAGCGATAACGGCAAAGTCGAAGCCGAATAGGTAACCACCTAAGGCGGAGATAAAGGAAATCCCTAATGAGTAGCTGGTATTGATCGAGGATTTTTCCATGCAAATTTTTAACTATTCAATTATAGAGTTGCAAAAATACAAGGATGCTATGCGCGTTTACATAGTTGATCTTACGAAAAAGTTGGATGATATTATGATTTTGAAGCAAAAGTGACAATTTTCTGAATGGTGAATTATACTATGTATTCTGGACCGTAAGATGATCCATCATTACCGAGATATTCTCCATTGATTATGCTCCAGAGTGTAAGCAACTTTGCGAATAATTGACTTTACGCAACAAAAACTTGTATTTTATTCCTTACTGGATATCACCAGATTTTTGTTTTATCTTTCTTTTATCATAAATCTAAACCCATTCAGACTATGAAAAATCGTATACGATGCCTGCAAATAACTGGTCTGCTGGTTTTCGCTGTAATCACCGCCTTCGCTCAGGCCCCGGTCACGGGGAAGGTCGTGGATGAGCAAAATGCCGGCATCCCCGGAGTGACGGTCTCGGTGAAAGGGAAAACACGCGGTACGACGACCGATGCAACAGGTAACTTCCGGGTAGAGGCGTCGCAGGATGAAACGCTCGTGTTTAGCTATGTCGGCTACGTTAGCCAGGAAATGCAGGTGGGAAGCCGCACGAATTTTTCCGTTACGCTGATGCCTGATACCAAAAGCCTGGACGAGTTGGTAGTCGTCGGCTACGGTACCGTCAGGAAAAGTGACCTGACGGGTTCGGTGTCGACTATCAAAGGCGACGCGATCAGAGAGATGCCCGTCACGTCGGTCGACCAGGCCATTCAGGCCCGTGCGCCGGGCGTGCAGGTTACGCAGAGTTCGGCGGCACCGGGCGGCGGAATCTCCATCCGGGTGCGGGGTGCCAACTCCATCAATAGTGGTAGCGAGCCGCTGTACGTGATCGACGGCTTTCCGATGTACCCCGACAACGGGGCGCTGGCTGCGGGCGGCAACCGCCAGGCCAGCAACGCGATGGCCTCCATCAACCCCAACGAGATCGAGAGTATCGAAATCCTAAAGGACGCTTCGGCGACGTCCATCTACGGATCGCGAGGTTCCAACGGCGTGGTGCTGATCACCACCCGCCGAGGTAAGGAAGGACAAAGCCGCGTAGACTATGAAGGATCGTATTCGACGCAGACCATCGCCCGAAACATCGACGTACTGAGTGGGGCCGACTACGGTCGATACCTGAATCTGCTGGAAAAAAGCCAGGGTGGCAGTCCCCGATTTACCGATGCCCAGCTCAACGAAATTGGGCAAGGTACCAACTGGGTAGACGCCATCACGCGCACAGGCGGACTTTCCAACCACCAGCTTTCTTTCACGGGTGGCAACAAGAGTATGCGCTACGCGGTGGTAGGTAACTACCTGGGTAATCAGGGTATTATCAAGAATACCGACTTCAAGCGCTACGGCTTCCGGCTCAATCTCGATAATGATTTCTTAAATGGCCGAGCCACGCTGAGCAACAGCTGGTCATACAACCGCACCAGCAGTAGCAACGTACCCACCGACCGCGGCGGTCCCGGTGGTATCATCATCACGGCCCTGGGCTTGGATCCGACGGTACCTGTATACAACGATAACGGCCAGTACAACTACCCCAGCTACGACCAGCGCTTCAACATCAATCCGCTGGCCGAAGCCATGGAGGGCGTCGACCAGGACAACACCAATCGCTTGTTCGGTACCACGGCGCTCACCTTTCGAATCCTGGAAGGGCTGCAGTTCCGTACCAGCATCGGGGCCGACATCGTGACCGCCGAGCGGAACACATTCTATAACAACCGCACTTTCCTTGGTCGCCAGAACGGACGCGAGTTGCAAAAGGCCAACCGGAACGTGAACAGCGTGCTGAACGAGAATATTCTCAGCTACAATAAACTGGTGGCTCCCGGACAGACGCTCGATGCCACGCTGGGCTACACCTACCAGCAGGAGCGGAACCTGTTCAACGCCATCGCGACCCGCGGGCTGCCTTCCGACGATCCGTTGTCGGTCAACCTGCAAAACGGCAGCAAGCCGCAGATTCCGTTTTCCGGCCGTCAGGACTGGCAGCTGGAATCGCTGCTGGGGCGAATCAACTATAATTTCAAGGATCGGTACCTGCTGACCGTGACCGTACGGCGCGACGGGTCGTCACGCTTTGGCCCCAACAACAAGTGGGCTACCTTCCCTTCCGGCGCGGTGGCCTGGCGGGTTGTAAATGAAAAGTTCTTTGAAAACACGGGCTTCGGCCGGGTATTCAACGACTTTAAGTTCAGAGCCAGCTACGGCGTGACGGGCAACTCACAGATTCCGGTGTACCGCTCCGTGGGCGGACTGGTACCTTACAACTACGTGTTTGGTGGCAACCTGGTGGCGGGCTACGGTCCCAACCGGATCGCCAATCCCGACCTGAAATGGGAGAGCACCGCCATGCTCGACCTGGGCCTGGACGTAGCCCTTCTGAACAACCGCTTGTCGATGACGTTCGACGTGTTTAGCAACAAGACTTCCGACCTGTTGCTGGACGTCTCGATTCCGCAGAGTACCGGGTTCAGCACCATTTTGCTCAACTCCGGCTCACTGACCAACAAGGGACTTGAATTCTCGACCAACTATAAGGTGATCAGCAACAAGTCGCTGAACTGGGATTTGAGCGGTAACATCTCGTTCCTTCGCAACAAGATTACGAGCCTCGGCCAGAGCACGCCTTTCTTTGCCAACAGTACCAGCGGTCACCTGGGTGTGTTTGGTAGCTGGGTAGAAGCGGGCAATCCCATCGGGGTGTGGAAAGGCTATAAGTACGACGGGCTTTTCCAGACGGACGAGGAAGGCAAAACCTTCGCCGCCAAAGCTGGTTATCCTAAGTATGAGGACCTTAACGGCGATGGCAAGTATACTTCCGAAGATTATCAGATCATAGGCAACCCCAACCCGAAGTTCATTTGGGGTTTGAATTCCAATCTGAAATTCAATAACTTCGATTTCACCGTTTTCTTCCGGGGTGTGCAGGGCAACGATGTTCGTAACCTGCAACAGTCCGAAATGGGCGACGGCGTACAGAAAATCAACCAGGTCGCTAACATTCTGGACGATTCCTGGACCCCGACCAATACCAACGCCAGTCGGCCGGTCGTCGATGGTCGCCGCGATTTTATCTCGTTCCGTCGGTCGTCGTTTTTTGTGCAGGACGGCTCGTTCGTTCGCTTGCAGAACCTGGTGCTGGGCTACACGCTTCCGCTCCAAAACAAGTTCGTGCGCAGCGCGCGTTTTTACGCCAGCGGCCAGAACCTGTTCCTGATTTCGAAGTACAAAGGGTTCGATCCTGAGGTAAATAACCAGGGCCAGAACAACCTGAATCGGGGCGATGACTACGACGCCTATCCACGCGCTCGGATGTTCACACTGGGCGTAAACCTGGGTCTTTAAATTTTCAAAAAGCTAAAAAACAGACTATACCATGAAACATTCTCTGTCTTCCCGATTTACCTACGCACTATCGACCGCCCTGCTGGTGACGGGCCTGAGTTGTTCGGATTTGGGTGAGAACCCTGATTTTATCAACCCCGATACTTTTTACAAATCAGCCACCGAATTGCAATTGGGCGTCAACGGTGTCTACGCCGATCTCAATTCCGGTTTCTCGGGCTATTTCTACGACCGCTATGTATTTGAATGCCTTACTGGCGATCAGATCGGCTGGGAAAAAGGTCCGTTACAGTACAACCTGGGCAACGTCAGTTCGGCCGATGAGTACATCGAGGCGTATTGGTCGATCAGCTACCGCTCGATCAACCGTGCCAATGCCGTCATCGAAACGGCCGACGCCCTAAAGGACCCATCGAACGATGCTTTGGTGAAGCGATTGAAGGGCGAAGCGCAGTTTTTGCGCGCCTTTTACTATTACGGTCTGCTGAGTTATTTCGATAATCCGCCGCTGACCGTCAAGTCGACCAAGGGTATCAGCGAGTTGCCGACCAATCAAGGTGGTAAGCGAGCCGTGATCGATCAGATTTATGCCGATGCCAAAGCCGCGGCCGCTGCGCTTCCCGCTTCTTACGCAGGGTGCCGATGAAGGCCGCGCTACCAAATGGGCCGCGATGGCCTTGCTGTTGAAGGCGCAATTGTGGGACGAAAAATGGGCCGATGCCAAGACCACGGCCGAGAACATCGTCAATAACAGCGGTATCCAACTATTTCCCGACTTCGGGGCCAACTTCGATCTGGCGCACGAAAACAAGGGTGAGCGCCTTTTTGAAGCACAGGTGTCGGCGGCAGCCAATGCCAGCCAGTACCAGGTACACTCGGCGCACTTCAATCCCGAGGACTATCCAAGCCAGTTGGGCGGCGCGGGTTGGAGTTGGTTGAGCGCTACGCAGGAGTTTCGGGCGTCGTACGATGCCAAAGACAAGCGCATTTCGACGCTACCTTCATCGAATCCTATCCCACAGGCCGTTTCGGCAAAATCGACGGCAACTACCCGATGGTGAAATGGAGTCCGAAGGCTGACTTCAACTTGTCGCGCTTTGGGGGTATCGTCAAGTCGGACGCCAACCCTAAAGATCCGGCGCAGATGATTTTTGGTAAAGCCTGGTCTAACAAGCTCGTCGAGCTGGGTACCAACTGGACCAATACCGAGAAAAATACGATTTACATTCGCCTGGCCGATGTGCTGCTGGGCCATTCCGAAGCCTGCAACGAGAGCGGACAGGGTGATAAATTCATGGGTATCAACAAGGTACGCGCTCGCGCGGGTCTGCCGCAGTTGAGCGGTCTGAATCAGTCGGATTTGCGTGATGCCATCATTACGGAGCGCGAGCAGGAATTTGCCTTCGAGCAAGTGATGTATCCCGAGCTTCGCCGGAAAAGCAAGTTTGGTGGTAAGCCCGATTATCTCGGCGATCGCATCAAAAACTACATCGGCAAGTACACCATCGGCCGTACGCTGAAAGCAAAAGACTACGTGCTGCCCTTGCCCTTGAAGGAATTACAAGGCAATCCCAACGTGGTTCAAAACAAGGAGTGGCAGTAATCCACATCGACTCGATTTTTAAAAAGGGCTTTTCGGAGCCCTTTTTTTATAGGCAAGATTTACGTTATTTTCCTGAATGAAGTACCTGATAGCCGCCTTGGCTTCGCTGAGTTTGCTCGCCTGCCAACGCGAATCCAAAACGCTTTTCACCACACTCAGCTCGGCCGAATCGGGCGTGGATTTTGAAAACACCGTTTCCGAAAACGACACCTTTAACCTGGTCGATTACTACTACGTCTACAACGGTGGCGGCGTGGCGGTAGGCGATATCAATAACGACGACCTGCCTGACTTGTACTTCACCGGTAACCAGGTGACCGACCGGCTGTACCTCAACGTCACCAGGCCCGGCGATCCGCATCCCAAGTTTACCGACATCACCGACGCGGTAGGAATAAAGATGGGCGGCTGGTCGACAGGCGTGACGATGGCGGATGTCAATGCCGACGGCTTGCTGGATATTTACGTATGCAAATCGGGTAACTATTCTGGCGATAAACGCAAGAATCAACTGTACATCAACCAGGGAAGTACCACCAACGCAATGCCCCGCTTTGTAGAAAGTGCAGAGCGCTATGGTCTGGCTGACAGCAGTTTCACCAATCAGGCCGCATTTTTTGACTATGACAAAGACGGCGACCTGGACGTGTACCTGCTCGCCAGCACCAATCTGGTGCGCAATCCCAACCAAGTCACGCCCATCGTGGCCGATGGCTCCGGCCTGGCCAACGACAAACTGTACCGCAACGATTCCGACGCCAGCGGCCCGCGTTTTAGAGACGTGTCGAAGGCAGCGGGGATTTTGCACGATGGGTTTGGATTAGGAATCGCGGTGGCGGATTTCAATCAGGATGGCTGGGAGGATATTTACATTGCCAACGATTTCCTGGCGAATGATTTTTTATACCTCAACAATCAGGGCGAAAGCAGCGGCGAAGTAGGTTTTACGGAGATAGCTAAATCGTACTTCAAGCACCACAGCCAGTTTTCGATGGGGTGCGATGCCGCCGATGTCAACAACGACGGGCTGACGGACCTGGTAGTCGCGGATATGCTACCCGCCGACAATGCGCAGCGCAAAAAAATGGCGGGACCGGCTAGCTACCAGCAATTCGAGGCGACGCAGCGGGCGGGCTACCACCCGCAATTCATGCGCAATATGTTGCAGGTCAACCTGGGGCAAGCGCCCGACGGTCGGATGGTTTTTTCCGAAATAGGCCAACTCGCGGGTATTTCGGCCACTGATTGGAGTTGGTCGCCGCTGCTGGCCGATCTCGACAACGACGGCTGGCGCGACCTGTTCATCACCAACGGCTACCTTCGCGACATCACCGACCTGGACTTCGTGTCGTCCAACGGGCAGTACGCGCAAGACGAAGGCCGTAGTCCTCAGGCGGTCAACGAGTACCTCAGAGCGGGCGCGCGGAGGATGGCTAGTATCCTAAAACCCAACCGCTTTTTCCGCAACCGCCACGACCTCACTTTCGAGGACATGACGGACGCCTGGTTTGGCGACGAGCCCTCCCTTTCCAACGGCGCCGCCTACGCCGATCTCGACCGCGACGGTGATCTTGATTTGATCGTCAACAACATCAATCAGAAAGCCTACATCCTGCAAAACAACACTACCGATACGCACTTTACCCAGCTGCAATTGAAAGGCCCGGCGCAGAATCCGTTCGGGCTGGGCGCCGACATTACCCTGCACAGCGCCAGCCTCACGCAGAGCTACCACCAGGCCGTTACGCGCGGGTACCAGTCGTCGGGCGACTATGTCGTTCATTTTGGGTTGGGTACATTGGCGCAGAATCGACTCACTGAAAGTAGTGTGGCCTGATGGAAAAACGGAAACGCAAACCAGAGTACCTATCGACCAACTTGTAGCGCTGGATTATGCGCAGGCACAGCAAGCACCTGCTACCACCCTGCAAGTACCCCCCACGCTACTTACCGACGTGACGCGCTCGGCCGGAATAGACTTCCTGCATCAGGAAGAAGGGTACCTGGACTACAACCAAGAACCACTTTTACCGCACAAGCTTTCTCAGCAAGGCCCGAAGCTCGCCGTTGGCGATGTCGACGGCGACGGTCTTGACGATTTTTTCGTGGGCGGTTCGTTTCGGCACTACGGCAAGTTGTTTATCCAAACCAAAGCCGGGCGATTTATTGAAAAAGCCTATACCGACGAAACCCCACCGAAAGAAGAGGAAGACGTAGGCGCGCTGCTGTTCGACGCGGACGGCGACGGCGATCAGGATCTCTACATCGTGAGTGGCTCGAACGAGTACCTCGACGGCTCCATTTATTATCAGGATCGCCTGTACCTGAACGATGGTACCGGAAAATTCACCAATGCCACAGATCGCCTGCCACCCATCCGGCACAGCGGCTCGTGCGTGGTGGCGGCCGATTTTGATCAGGACGGCGACCTCGACCTATTTCGCGGCGGGCGACTTAGGGCGTTGCAGTACCCGCTGAGCGGCGAGAGTTGCTTACTCATAAATGAAGGTGGCCGTTTTCGCAACGTTTCTGAGCAACGGGCGCCCGGCCTGGCCTCGATCGGCATGGTAACCGACGCCCTGTGGGCGGATATAGATAGAGATTCCTGGCTCGACTTGATCGTGGTAGGCGAAATGATGCCGATTACCGTTTTCAAGAACAACAAAGGAAATCTGGAACGGCAGACGATCGAATCGTTGAATAACTCGGAAGGTTTTTGGAACTGCATCAGCGCGGGCGACTTTGATCAGGACGGCGATGTCGATTTCGTGCTCGGTAACCTCGGCCTGAACAGCCGCTACCGCGTGTCGTCCGCCGAACCCATGCGCATCTACGCGGACGATTTTGACGGCAACGGTCGGCTGGACGCCATTGGTACCTACTACTTGCAGGGAAAGGAGCACCCCATCGCTTCCCGCGAGGATTTGGGTCGGCAGTGGCCGGGTGTCAAGAAGCAATTCACCAACTACGCCAGCTACGCGCGGGCGGTACTCGGCGACCTGCTCTCGCCCGAACAGCAACATAATAGTACCGTACTACAAGCCAGTCAGCAACAAAGTATGCTGTTGGGCAATACGGGCCACGGCTTCATTCTGAAACCGCTACCCGCCCCGGCGCAGTGGGCGCCCATACAGGATTTTGTGGTGGATGATGTCGACGGTGACGGCCACCTGGATGTACTGGCGGTAGGAAACGCCTACGACACTGAATCCGTGGCCGGACAGTACGATGCGATGACGGGGTTGCTGTTGAAAGGAGACGGACGTGGAAATTTCAAGCCGTTGTTCTTTCCCAAAACGGGCTTCCTGGCCGACGGGGATTGCAAGAGCATCGTGCGCTTAGGCGGGAAGAAGGCACCCAGGTACGTGGTGGCGGGTAACAAGACTCGTTTACGCGTATTCGAAAAAACAGCGCCTGAGTGATGCATGGGCATGCACCAATGGATAAGTACTATTGGGTAAGATGATTTTTTGGATTTACCGCATCAACAAAACCTTGCCCTCGCCAGCCTTTTTCGGCCAATCTTTTCCTTCCAACTCTATGCGATACAGGTACATTCCCGAAGCTACGCCCGCCGGAATCCAGAAAAGGGTGTTACCGCCAAGATTTGCTTTCGCTTGTAGGGTACTAATCGACTTTCCGCTAAGATCATAGATATGCACACGCCATGCATCGGGCGCGTCGGTACCTTCCAGTTCCAGCGAAAACTTGACCCAAAAATCAGCGGGATTGGGCGAAGCCGTGGCCGATACGACGCGGTTGGCCTCGGCTACCCGGAAGGTGATTTCGTAGGGCGCGGCGGCATTGCCCGCTACATCACGGGCCGTAACCCGTAGCCGGTAGGTACCTGCGGGCAGGGAGCCAAAATCGTAATCGGCTCTGAAATCGGGAGTCGAACCGGAACTTGTACTCGTTTTTTGCACCGGGATCGACGTCTCCGGGCATTGTGAACAGGTTCTTGAAAGCAGTACCCCAATGCCGGTAGTATCAGCGCGTAGCAAATAGGGGTTTGAATCCAGCAGCTGTATCTCGATGACAGGTTGGGGCGCCACTGCCGCGCCATCGGTCAGCCGTTGCCCGTCTACCAAGACATCGAGCAGCGGCGGACTACGATCGGGCGCCACGGAGTAGATCAGCTCGGCGGTATTGTTGGTGGAAGAGCTGTTCGGGAATTGAATTGGTATTGAAAGAAATTAGAATGCGATGAAAGCCGGATTTGCTTGCAGTAGGCTCGGAAAAATCGAGCACGTAACGCCCTTGGGCCGCAAGCGGAGCGACCAGAAAGGTACTGTCGGAAATTTCATTCTTGTAAAATCGCCTGACCAATACCCGGATCGAACCGGCAAAAGGTACTTCGGTGATATTTTCAAAATAAACCCGGGCCTTGAAAATCTCCCCTTCGTCTACGATCTGCGGTGCAGTACCCGAGGTTGCGGCTACGCCTTCGGGAAGGGGGGAGGCTTGGGCGGTACCCTTGGGGTCGTAACGGAACGCGCGGGGCGTAGTAGCCGAGGAGTCGCCCGCAAGGCGGACGCGCCAGTAGATCGTGCGGGCACTTTGGCCGGACAGTTCGATCGGGTTTTTTACTAAAATCCCATCGGACCGTACCGCATCCAGCTTTGTCCCGTCCCCAAAATCACGGTCTTCGCTATATTCAAAAAGTACCCGTTGCCACACGCGCCCCGGCGGAATCTGCGCCACCAGCTCGACTTCGGGCTGAACGAACACCGACCCATCGGAGGGCAGCAACGCAATGGCGCCGCCTTCGGCAATCTGGATTTGAGTGTAAAACACGTTGTTCGTTTCGTCTTCCTCGGCGATCCGATCGTCGGGATCGAGCCGAAATTCCCAGGTTTCGTCACCGCCCTGACGGCTTACATTGGGAATCAGGAAAACGAGCGAATCGCGCAGGATCACCGCCGGACGGTCGAACTGGTAAGTAGCCAGTACCCGGTTTTCTTTCTTCCTAAGAATAGATAAAGAATAGTTTTTATTCAAAAAACGCCCGTAGTTGGCTACGCGGGCGCTAATGCGGAGGGAATCGTCCGAAGCCGAGATCTTCTGGCCCTGCCGGTTGGTGACGCTAATCCCTGCGGGTACCCAGGCGTAATCGGGGCGGGTAGCAGGAAAAATTCGGATGGCCGGGTCGCCCTGCAAGCCCATTTGTTGGGCCGTCACGCGGCTGATCAGGCTGGGAGCATCCTGCATTGTGCGCCGGATGCCTTCCCGCATGATGTCGCCAAAGGGTCGGCTGGTGAAGGCCGGGTCGGCCAGCGCCTGGTAGAATGAGGTGGTGTAGTGGTGCAGCGCCGCCGTAAAACCCAAGTGCGTGTGCGCCACGAACAGTACCGCGCCGCGCTTGGGCGTCATGATCCAGTCGGTGCTGGTGGGTGGTCCGGCAAAGTAGAAGTTGCCCAGCGCACAGCCGTTTACGACCACGGCCGGGTACTTGCCCTGGTTGCGGTAGCCGAGGGCATCTTTGGATACTTCCCCGATTTCGATATCCGTGACGTTCAGGCTCGAATGCCCATACAGCGTCATCAGCGCTACGCCTTCGTTGATGACAGGCGCGATGGGAAAGCGCTCGATGTACTCGTCCGTTTTTTTGGAAATAGTACGCAAATCCGGCGCGACGAACGAGGAGTCGACCTTGTCGGCGTAAGCGTCCACGAAGCTGCGAAACAGTACCAGCTCACCAGCCGAGCGGCCGCCGCTGAGGTGCAGCACGTTCTTGCGCCAGGACGCGGTAGCGGGCACGGCTTCGTGTTCTTTTACTTTTTGCAGATAATCCCACACATTTTGGGCGCGGTAGGCATTGAGCCGCCCGATGGGTACCAGGGGTACGTCAGGATTTTTAGGGTCAAGCATCATGCCGAGCGCCATATCGGAGTCGGGCCAGCCCGCGCTGGGCACCATGTCCTCGGCGCGGGCGGTGGTTTTTTCGCGCACGACTTGCGGCGAGCGCGATTGTCCGACAAGGAATACGTATTTGAGCTGGGCGCGGTCGTGGAGGTACCGCATCAGCCGCCGCATTCCGTTGGGGCCGGGCTCGCCGAAATTGAACTGGTCGAATACGTCGGGCGCGTCTATGACCAGCGGCGTGAAACCGCCGCCCGCCGCCGAAGCCCGGTAGGCGGCGTAATCGGTCACGGGGTCCGCGCTGCCCGGTACCGCCTTGCGCACCAGCGGGTGGGTAATGATAAGGTAGTCGGTGGCGACGGAGTCAATGGTACGAAACTTGACCGGGCGGATGCTCGTGAGCGGTTGCAGCTTTTTTGCGGCCGTTTGGCTTTGCGGGTACTTCAAAGAGAGATAAGACGCCGATACACGGTCGTCGGTACCCCGCGGTACAAACGTAACGCGCAGCTGCCCGCTACTATCCAGATCTTGGGGCAGGAGGATAGTTTTGAAAAGTTGGGTTTCGTAATTCTGCCAGCTCAGCTCGCCTAGTTTACGTTTCTGCTTTTGCTCGGTACCGGTCCAGATTTCCACTTGATGTACCCCCGCAAATCGGCCTACAAAAAGGATTTCCAGCATGGCTTTGCCAAACTGCTCCCGTATTGCATTCTGAGTTTGTAGTCCTAAGCCGCTTGCCCACTGGTTGCTGCGATAGGTGAGGCCCGTCCAGCCGGTACCCGTGTCGCCGAAGGAGTTGAGGTACCCGTCGTCGGGACCCGCACCCAGCGGGTAGATCGTCCCGGCCGCAAATTCGTTGGTAAGTACCTGCAGTACTGTTGCCTGACTGGTATCGGTAGTAGGCGTAGCGGTAGTAGCGATGCGCTTGCCCGGCAGGCCGTCGAGTCGCCAGGTCAGGAAGTAGGTGGCGGTGTCGGAGTACAGGCTGTAATGTGGGTGCGGCATGAGGTCGGGCCGGACATAGAGCAGCGTGTCGAGCGCGCCGTCGTTGCGCTGTCCGTAAAATTCAAGGTAGTCGGCGGCATCGAGGCGACCGTCTTTTTCGCCTTCTACGTGGATGGGTACCTCTTGCCCGCGCCGAAAAAGTTGGAGCGCCTGGGCGGGTATTTTGCTTACATCCCAACCCTGCTTTTCCAGGTCGGCGGCATTCAGTCGGTACCAGCCGTCCTGCGTGGTACCCAGCCGCAGGTACTGCTGCGTCGGCCGAATCCACTCGTTGCCGTAGGGTACTTGGGCGTGGGCGATCGTGCCAAGCAGTAATAAAAGGAAAAGCCAACCGTAGCGCATTCGTATGTTTTTGTGCTATTCAAAAGTAAAGCTAAAATCCCGAAACCAGGGAGAATCCGGCGGCCGATTAGCGAAATCCGCCCGATGGTCGTAATTTTCGGGCCTCTATGACGCCAAATCCCCTCACCCGACTCAATAAATTTATCAGTGAAACCGGCTACTGCTCACGGCGCGAGGCCGATAAGCTGATCGAGCAAGGCCGGGTAACGCTCAACGGCCGCCCGGCGGTACTGGGCGACAAAGCCGGACCCGACGATGCGGTCGAGGTGAATGGACAACTTATCCGTGCCGCCGAAAAGGCGTTCGTGTACCTTGCTTTCAACAAGCCGATAGGCATTACCTGTACCACCGAACGGCATATCGAGGGCAATGTTATCGACTACATTGGGTACCCAGAGCGGATATTTCCGGTAGGGCGGCTCGATAAACCTTCGGAAGGGCTGATCTTCCTGACCAGCGACGGCGATATCGTCAACAAAATCCTGCGGGCGGGCAACCAGCACGAAAAAGAGTACGAAGTGAGCGTCGACCGGCCGATTACGGATCATTTTATCAGGAAAATGAAAAGCGGCGTCCCCATTCTGGACACCGTGACCCAGCCCTGTCGGGTGCGGCAGTTGAGTCGCCACACGTTCCGCATCATTCTGACCCAGGGCCTCAACCGCCAGATCCGGCGCATGTGTACCCAACTCGGCTACACCGTCACGCGCCTGAAACGGCTCCGCATCATGAACATAACGCTCAACGGCCTGCCTACGGGACAGTGGCGCGAGCTGACGGCGCACGAAATGACGGAAATCAATCATCGGATCGCCACTTCCGTTAAAACGGAGGAAGGGTCTTATTTTGATGAGGAAGATTGAAAGCCAGCGAAGTTTTCTATTCTTGTTTGGGATAGCTTCGGAGAAGCGCAACCTTTGTAGCATTGAGCAACAAAACAACTTTGAGCCCCAGCGGGGCGGCAGATACTTCGGCTAAATGTGCCGCCCCGCTGGGGCTCAATCGGTTTTGTTGCCTGTTTTGTGCTACAAAGATTAAGCCTCTCCGAGGCTCGTGGTCACTGAAAAGCCATTGATACAAAAACATTGCACGGTATCGACCGCCCTACTCAGCGAGGAAATACTAAGCTCACAAAAATATCAACGACTCGGAATGCGCCGCCAAGTCATTTTCAACTTTCCATTTTCAATTAATAAAAGTGACTGACGTAAAAGAATTGATCGAACTACTCAATCTTGAGAAAATCGAAGAAAATATCTACCGAGGAGCCAACTACCAGGCCCCGTGGAAGCGGGTGTTTGGCGGGCAGGTACTAGCTCAGGCGCTCAATGCCTGCCAGCGTACGGTGCCCGACGACCGGCTGGTGCACTCCATGCAGGGGTACTTCATTCTGGCGGGCGACATTGGTCAACCCATTGTGTACGAGGTGGAACGCATTCGGGACGGCGGTAGCTTCAGTACGCGGCGGGTGGTGGCGATTCAGAAAGGGACGCCGATTTTCAGCATGAACGCCTCATTCCAATCTATTCAGGACGGGCTCGATCACCAAATCAGCATGCCCAGCGTGCCCTCGGCGGAAGTACTGGTGTCGGACGAAAAGCTGGCGGAAGTGTTCAAGGAGGCCGCGCCGGAGATTTACCGAAGCCTGACTTTTCCACGACCGCTCGAATTTCGGCCCGTCGAGAAGCTGAACCCCATGTCGGGCAAAGCCTACGCGCCCTTCCGGCACGTGTGGGTGAAGGCCAAAGGTACCCTGCCCGACGACATTCGGGTACACCAGACGATCCTGGCCTATGCTTCTGATTACAACTTACTGACCACCGCTACTCTGCCGCACTGGGACAAGATCAAGCCCAACGAGCTTTTTCTGGCCAGTCTCGACCACGCGATGTGGTTTCACCGCGACTTCCGCATCGACGAGTGGCTGCTTTATGCCCTCGACAGCCCGAGTGCGTCCAACGCGCGTGGCTTTACGCGGGGCAGCGTATTCAATCAGGCCGGTCAGTTGGTAGCGTCGGTAGTACAGGAAGGGCTAATCCGGGAGCGGAATTAGGGAGGTGTTAGGTTGTTGGGCCTTAGATTTTTGGGTTCTGTAAATCAGGGGCTTGAATTTCGTTTTTGACAAATTTCATCTTCAACAAATCAAACGTAATCTTGCCCCAAACCAGGATACAAGATACCACCTTGATGACGTAGGGCTGGAAATACTCGTCCCGGATAAACCTCGGAAAAACGTCGGTGGCGGCCAGTACGGTGAATACGAAAGTCAGCAGGAGCAATACCCCGTTTTCCGTTTTGGGCGCTTGTCCGAAGTACCATAGCGCCACGCCGCTCACCGCGATGACGAAAGTGGGCGACTCGGCTTTGTGGTTGAAAATTACAACCCAAACCAGGACCGACGCCAGCAGCAACAGCCGGAAGGTGTAGTCTTGGTAGACCCTGATGCGGAGCAGCGGCAGGCAGAAAAGTATCACGCCCGCCGCCGTAACGAGTGTCTTGTCGACCGTCCAGCCAAACCAGGTGTGGAGCCAGCCTGCTACCGAAAGCCCCTCGGAGGCAGAATGGTCGTTAGCAAGCAGATTTGCCCAGCTTTCGTACAAAAAGACCAACTGCTCCCAATCCACGACCAGCAGCGGAACAAACGTAAAAAACACGACCCAGACAGCGGTTGTGTAGGTAAGTCGAATTTTGTCGGGATAAAGCAGGTACAGTGCCAGCGCGACGATTCCAAAGATTTTGATATAGACCACGCCGACTACGCACAGCGCCGCCAGCCAGTACCGGTCGCGTTCCAACAACCCGAAAGCCAGGATCAGCAACCCGGCGATCAGGCCATTGCTCTGTTCGTTTTGCAGCGAAGTGAGCAGCTCGATCAGGACGAAAAGCAAGATCAGGCCTTTGCTCCGTCGGTCTATTTTGGGCAGATAGTACACCGCAAAGCCTAGTGCCAGGCTATTCGCCAGATTCCAGAGCGATAGCCCCGCCCAGTCAGGTAGCAGGGCGAAGCCGCCGAAAAACAGAGCAAAAGCCGGACTGTACTTATAGAGATCCCATTGCTCTTTCTTGTATAGAATATAAAGATCCTGATCCTGAATCAAGTGAAAGAACGACTGCCGAAAAATGACGTAGTTGTTGTAGGTCGTGTAAAGTACCCCGCCCGGTTCGAAGGTTTTCAATTCGGAGAAATAGGCTTGCAAACTGGCGAGAATCGCCACCACCAGAAAGAGTAAAAGGATAGCCTTCTTATTCTCAATCAATCGGTCAAGCAAAGCCATTTTCAGGGATTCAGTTGCGCCAGGCAGTTACCCGGCGCGCCAAATCTAAGCAAAAATTATAGCTTATAAGACTGTCCCCAGCGTGACATCTATGCTTTTGACTTCTGTATTAAGGCTGACGATAGGCCGCTTGCTGGGCTGGTAACGCTGCTGTACGTCGCTTTGCCAGGTCACCGATTCGAGGCTATGCTGGTTCGCTAGCAATGCCGCCGCCGAGGGTTGATGCAGTCTTCGCTTCGAGCGGTCGACTGGGTCGGCGTCCCACAGGCCCGAGGCGTGCCAGTCGTCGAGATGGTCCCAATTGGGGCGGTCGATGATCGGATACAGGCACACGCCCCAAAGCGGCACGCCACTCGCAATCGCTCGGCCACACTCCCGACCGATCATGTCGAGCCATTGCGGGCGGTCCTCGCCGGGGTGGCTGGTTTCGCTGAGTACCACCGGGCGGTCGTAGCGGCGGTGGGCCTCGGTCAGCAGCACCGAAAGTGTGCGCCAGCGGGTGTCCATTTCAAGGTCGTTCCAGCCGATGCGGCCGCTGGTACCTACCTCCCACTGATTGTTGTAGTAGTAGTTGAAGCCCAGCAAGTCCAGGTACTCAGGCTGCCCGCCCAGTTCGGGGCACATTCGCCCGCCCAGCATATCGACGGCCTGGTACTGCAGATCATGAAACAGCGCGGCTTCCATAATTTGATCCGTGGTAGCATCGAAGGGTGGTACTACGTTGACGAGTGGCTCGGTGGTCATGATGCGAATATCCGGGTCGACGGCTTTCAGGGCCTTCACGCCCGCGATATAGGCCCGCATGAGCGCGTACTTTACCTCCCAACCGTTGTGGCGGCAGTAGGGTGAAGTACCCGCCACGTCGCCGCCGAGCCACGCCATAAAACTCACTTCGTTGATCGGCGTGACGATGAGCGTTTCGCCGGGATTTTCTTTTCTATAAAAAATAGCGAAAGCTTCACAAAGCGCCGCGAATCGCCGCGTGAAGTGCGGATGCAGAGGACTGAGGTCATCGGGGTAGCCAAAATGACAAATGTCCCATACCTGCTGAATTCCACTCTCGCAGCCGGCCAACAGCATCTGACGTACCGTACTGAAATCGTACTGGTAGGGCGTGCGCTCTACCTGACTCCACCGTAAGCCTTCCCGTACAGTCTCCACGCCAAAAGGCCCAAGCCGGGCGTAGTCTGCCTCGATTTGGGCCAAATGATCGGTGAGGTGAAGAAAATCCACCCGGTCGCCGTGGGTGTTGAGCTGATCGGTACATTCGTAGCCGCCCATCCAAAACGACCGAAAAGGATTCGTAATCTCATGCATAGAATGCGGTTTTGCCTACGAAACTTTCAGGGTAGCCATCATCGGATCGCTGCGAAGCGGGCGCTCGTTTTGCCGGTCGAGGGAGAGCCGCATCGCTTTTTGCATGGCGGTGTGGGTATGGTCCCAGGAGTCGTTTACCAGAAATTTGTCTACTTCCCGTAGCCAGGCAGCCTTTTCGGCATCGGCCAGAATATCGTCGATGGCGGTTACGAACTCACCGGCATCCTTACCGATCGACACGAGTTTATTCTTGGCGTACGGATTGACCACATCGCGGATCGCGGTCGATACCACAGGCTTGCCTCCGGCCAGGTATTCGGGGGTTTTGGTAGGGCTGATGAAGCGCGTGGAATCGTTGAGCATGAACGGAATAAGCGCCACACTCCAGCCCGAAAGGTAGCCGGGCAATTGGTCGTATCTCCTTGCCCCCAGGTAGTGGATGTTCTCGTTTTGGGGTAAAGTAGCCGGGTCGATTTTGACGATGGGACCGATCAGCACGATCTGCCAGTCGGGCCGGGCATCGGCGATGCCGCGGATCAGCTCACTGTCGAACCGCTCGTCGATAACCCCGTAAAAGCCGATTTTTGGGCCTGAAACAGAAACTTGATCCGCCGGTTCGCAAGGGGTACGGGCCAGCGCAAAGTGCTCTTTTTCGATGCTGCTGGGAAAGCAGTAGGTGTTGTGATGCTGCTTTTTCTTGGACTCGTAAAGCGAGTGGCCGCCCGTGAATACCACATCCGCCCTTTCAAATAACTCACTTTCAAGCCATTTGAGCTCATCTGGGGCAAATTTGAAGGCCGATAGCTCATCCATACAGTCGAAGACCGTCAGGCCGGGCTCAATGTGTCGCGAGAAGGTCAGCGCCATTGGCGTGTAGTACCAAAAAGTGAAGTCGGCAGTGTTTTTATTGATGAAAAAGAAATCCAGCAGTTGTCGCATTTGTGCGTTTATATCCTCGCCACTCAATCCGTGCGGCAAGCGTGGTACGCACACCCACAGGTTGGCCGCCCGCTGCGAAAATGTAAGGTAAGCGGTATCGGTCGTTTCGAAGATAGGTTCTTCCAGGAAATACACCGCCGTGTGCTCCGCAAACCGGGTGAGCAGGTGCTGGGGCCGCTGGTAGACAAAGTCCCAGCGCAGGTGTGAAAAACAGAGTAAATTTTTGGGTGTGGAGTACATAGGCAGTTCAGGGTAGGTGTGGGATTTGGAAAGTATTGATGGTTAAAAATTATGCCAGTACCCACGTGTATTTTTTATGGCAAAACGTGTTGCTTACGGAATCAACTATCGATAAATTTCAGTTACATACATAGTTTTTAATTAAACGAATCAGTTTTTATTGTACAATAAATATAGCGGTGTAAGATTTTCCCCGTTTTTGTACAGGCGGATAGAGCCGGGAACGCCACGAAACGGGACGAAATCATACCACTGTGGTTTATTTTCCCGCCCGAAGCAACCAATCCGCCACTTGTCCCATCTTGACACTGTATTTCGAGGCTTTTTTTTATTTAGCAGCCCTCATTTTGTTCAAAGTTTTACCCTTCGTCATGCTTCACTACTTCTCGCGCAGCGGGCTTTGTCTCACTGTGCTCTTTCTTCTCATCACATCGGTCGGTCAGTTAGCCGCCCAAACTCCGAAGCCAGAGGAAAGTGGTTTGCGTGGTATAGTCAAAACTACCAAAGGCGAGCCGCTGCCCTTCGCCGCCATTCTGGTGAAAGGTAGTAGCATTGGCACTATTTCCAACGAAGACGGTGCGTACCGGCTCGACCTGAAACCCGGTTATTACGAGGTGATATTTCAGTACCTGGGTTTCAAGAATGGCATGAAAGCCTTCACGATCGAGAATAAAGTGGAAGTGTTCGACGCCGTGCTGGAAGAGCAGGTGTTCAACCTCGGCGAGGTGCGCATCGGCAGCCGCGATGAAGACCCGGCCTACACCATCATGCGGCGCGCCATCGCCAAGAGTCGCTACCATTTTTTGCAGGTGGAGAGCTTCAAGGCCAAAGCTTATTCCAAAAGCTCGTTCGTAGTGACGGATTTACCGTTGGAGTTTTTGTACAAAAAAGAACTGAAGGAAGTCGAGAAAGAATCCAATTTTAAGAAGGGCGTACCGATCCTGAACGAAACCGTATCGGAAGTCACCTTCCGGCAGCCCAACAACTACCACCAGCGTATCATCGCTTCGCGCAATAGTCAGGATCAGAATTTCAGCAACGCCAACGCCTACTTTCTCACCA
This sequence comes from uncultured Cytophagales bacterium, assembly GCA_963803495.1. Taxonomy (GTDB): domain Bacteria; phylum Bacteroidota; class Bacteroidia; order Cytophagales; family Spirosomataceae; genus Persicitalea. The sequence continues at coordinate 1,228,381 of CAWDMP010000002.1, read as the reverse complement.
GTTTTTACCAGCCGACGGTCGTGGGGGCGGTGTCGCCGCTGTCGCCACGGGCTTTCTCTTACTACAAGTTCGAGTACCAGGGCTCATTTCGCGAGAATGGCGTAGAAGTCAACAAGATTAAGGTGATTCCAAAATCGTACGGTGAGGGCGTGTACCGGGGTACCATCCAAATCATCGAAAACGAGTGGAGCATCTACCGGCTCGATCTCGAAACGGTCAACACGGGCTTCACGATCGGCGTCCGGCAGTTGTACAGTACCGTGCAGGGCGTTTGGATGCCCGTCAACCAGAATTTTCGCGTGGCGGGCGGCATCTACGGGCTCAAAGGTAAAGGCGAAATGGTGATCTCGCAGACCTTCCAATCTTTAAAAGTCAACCCCGCCTTTCAGCCCGACATCGTGGTACTCGATGCCAAAAAGGAAACCGAAGAAGCCGCGCAGATGCGACTGTCCAACCGCGAAATTAAGACCGAAAACCTGGATGAGCTCATCAAAAAGCAAAAGAAATTCTCGGCCCGCGACCTTCGTAAAGTCATGAAGGAATACGAAAAACAGGATTTAAAGGAGAAAGAGGAAAAAGGCCTCGACATCGACATGAAGAACACCCGGCGTGATTCCACCGTAGTGGATTCGCTGGCGTCGCGGCGCACGATGGCGTTTTGGGACTCGATCCGTACGGTACCGCTCACGGTGGCCGAGGTCAAGAGCTACACCCGACTCGACAGCATCATCATCGTCAATGAAGGTACCAAAGCCCAGCGCGACAGCCTGAAAAAAGCTAATCCCGGCGATTCGACAAAAGTTAAAAAGGGCAACGGCAAGTCCGGTAACTTTCTGGGTGATTTGCTCACCGGGCACACCTTCCGGTTGGGCGGTAAGAAAAGCCCGTGGCGGCTCGAGTACGTGAGTCCGCTCGTGGGCGCGCAGATCAATACCACCGAGGGCTATGTACTCAACGGGGGAGGCTTTAAGTTGAAGTACAAAAAAGGCAAGCAGGAAGACAAGAAGGTGGTGATGCAGGCCGGATCGGAAGGTTTGAAGACCTATGTCGTAGATCCCAAGGGAGAATTCTCGCTCAATGCCCTGACGCGCTATTCTTTCGGCCGCAACAAGCTGATGGGAACTGGCGGGATCGACTACGCCTGGAAACGCAATACCCTCAGCCTTTCGGGCGGACAGACCGTAGCGCAGTTCAATCCCGACAACAGCGTCATGCCCCCGCTGCTGAACAGCCTGACGACACTTCTGTTCGAGCAGAATTTTATCAAAAATTTTGAAAAAGATTTTCTCCGGCTTGATTTCGCCAGTACCCGCGAAAACGAACACTTCGGGCTGAACGCCAACGTCGAGTACGCCGACCGCCGCGCGCTTTCCAACCTGGAAAACCTCAACCGGTACCGCCTCTTCGACTGGAAGCGGCGGGAATTTACTTCCAACATACCTTTCAACGAGGAGCGGCTAGACGATTCCGGTACGCTCTCGCCCGAAATGCCCGACCACCACGCCCTGGTGGTAGGCCTAAGTGCCTATTACAAACCCTGGCAGACCTACCGCGTGCGCAAGGGCAAGACTACCTTTTACGAAGATGATACCCCAAAGTTGTCGGCGTCGTACCGCAAAGGAATCCCAATCGGGTTGGGCAGCGATGCCGATTTCGATTTTTTGCAGGTGGGGATTACCCAGGCTTTCCCGACGGGCATCCGCAGCAAGCTGAGCTACAAGGTGGCGGCGGGCGCGTTCCTGAACCGCAGGGCGGTGTACTTTCCCGACTTCCAGCATTTTGCGGGCAACCAGTTTTTCTTCCTCTACGGCGATCCGGTGGGTAGTTTCAGGATGCTCGACTACTACCAATTTAGTACCTCCGACCGTTTCCTGGAAGCCCACGCGCTGCTCGAACTCCGGCAGTTCGTGCTGACCCAGATCCAATGGTTTCGGGTGAAAGGCATCAAGGAAAACCTGATCGTCAACTACCTCGCCACGCCGACTTCCCGCCACTACACCGAGTTGGGCTACGGCCTCGACATCGGCATCCGTTTTCCGTTTCGGGTCGAGGTAGTCAATAGCTTCCAGGACTTTAAGTACCAGGATACCGCCTTCCGCATCGGCTTCACGCGGAATTTCAATTTTGGCAATTAGGGAAGGGAATGATGAGGGATGAATGATTTTTCCTCTTAGTTCGCTGTCCCCAGTCTGAAGACTGGGGCAATGGATTTGCTACACAGTCTACAGCAATCCCTTGCCACGAGCTTTAGCCTGTGGGTACGGGAGAAAAAGTACTTTGCTTTATAATTTTCCCTCAACTACGAACGTTTCGTAGTTGTACGAAAAAATCGTAGAGAATGGAAAAATTGACAGCACAAGAAGAAGAGGCCATGCGGGCCGTCTGGAGAGCGGGCGAGGGCAGCATCAAATCGTTCGTGGAGCATTACGAGGCACCACCGCCCTACACGACGGTCGCGTCGACGATCAAAAATCTGGAAAAGAAAAGCTACGTCGAAAGCCGCACCGTGGGCAACACGCTGCTCTACACTCCGCTGGTCTCGGAAGAAACTTACAAGCAAAAATTTTTCGGGCACGTCGTGCAAGACTACTTCGCGAATTCCTACAAGGAACTCGTCAGTTTTTTTGTAGAAAAAAAGAAAATCTCCGCCGAAGAATTGCAGGAGATCATCCGGTTGATCGAAAAAAAATAAACCCCATTCGCTATGCCTACCATGCTGGAATACCTGATGAAATTGAGCGTCGGCCTGGCGGTGGTCGGGCTGTTTTACCAATTGTTTTTGCGCCGCCAGACTTTCTACAACTGGAACCGCTGGTACCTGCTGGCCTACTCCGCGCTGGCTTTTACCTTGCCCTTTATTGACCTCAACCAGACCATTCCGCCAAAGCACCGTAGCGAAAACCCCATTTTTTAGCCAGGTACCTACCTTACCGACGCTCCCGATTGCGCCTACATCTCCGCCCGCGGTACCAACCGAGTTTACGCCTCATGCGACGGCCAGCCAGCCGCCGATTGAGGTGAGCGACTGGTTGATGTTGCTCTTTTGCATAGGAATAACCGTTATGCTCGTGCGGCTGGCGGTGCAACTGGTCTGCTATCTCAGGATAAAAAACCGGGCGGTACTGATCGCCGAAGACGAAGCGAGCATCTACCACGTCGACCGCGACATCCTGCCTTTTTCCTTCGGAAAGGCCATATTCGTCAATCCCGCGCTGCACGCGCCACACGAGTTGCGGGAGATTATGGCGCATGAGCGGGTACACGTGCGGCAGCGGCACACGTTCGACATCTTGTTTGCTGAATTGCTTTGCGTACTTAATTGGTACAACCCCGCCGCCTGGCTCATCCGCCACGCCATCCGCCAAAATCTCGAATTTATCGCCGACCGTGCCGTACTGGCCGACGGTACCGACGCCCAGAACTACCAATACTTATTGCTCAAAGTGGCGGGTGTACCCGCGTTTCGGCTGGCGAATCAGTTCAACTTTTCGTCGCTCAAAGAGCGCATCATCATGATGAACCGCCACCGCAGCGCAGGCTGGTACCTGACGCGATTTTTGTATCTGGTACCCGTCACGCTGATTTTGCTGTCGACTTTTCGGACGGACATCGTGGCGCTGGCTTCACCGGAACCACAGGTTTCGCCTACCCTGCCCAATCAAAACGAAGACGATCCTTATGTGTACCTCGCTGGTATCCTGATCGACGGCGCGACGGGGGAGCCTATGCGCGATTTTCCCTTAATGCAGCAGGGGAGAAAATCCATGTATTTGAAAGGCGAAGAACCAGAGAAGCCACAAATTATCGGTACCATCCGCACCGACGACGATGGGTTTTACTATTGGAAAATAGATAGCAGAGATCAGGTAGAGCAAGTCCGGGGCTACTCACTTGAATCAATTGGACCCAGTAAGAATGAGCTCGCAATTCATGTAGGAGTGAACGTATACAAGGACCAGGGTACCCATTTGTACCACGGCTTTGGCGTATTGTTCCACACCCCGGAACTCATGGACAAGCTACGCCGTGATTATCATTTTATTCGCGTTCAAGAACTTCGAGAAAACGGCATTATATCATTGGAACCCGCTGCAATTAAAAAGTACTTGCTCGCAAAAACGTCAGCTTTCGCCGCCGAACATCAACTCAAACTGGATTTCAAAAAAGCGCACTGGAAACTGCGCAAAACGATCACCAAATTCAGAAACGCTTACTTCAATAAAGAGCGAGAGCTGATTGGCTACGAAGACGATATTGCGTTTTATCTGGACGGTAAGCCGGTAGAGTACCAAAAGGTTAACGAAGCCTTCGCCAGAGAGCCGTACCAAATCATGTCGGCCGACGCGGGGTTGAAACAACACCGGGGATTAGAAGGCAAAGTCTTTTACACTACATTTGAAGCATACAAAGACACCCCACCCGCCGGGCTGGCCGCGCCGCAAAACGTGACGTGGCTGCACCCGGACGACTTCGACCTGACCCGCTTGCAGGACGAACCCTACATGCTCGACGGTTTTCGGCAGACGTTCGGCACGAGTAGTAATCTCACGCCCCTTCCCGAGGAGATCACGCGGGTGGCGATTTTCAAAGGCGCCTTGGCCCGCTACTACGACAAAGGCCTCGACAAACTGTGGTGGATCGAAACAAGACCCGCCGACGAGGTACAGGGAAGGCCCGATTTTGTGGCCGAGTAGAAAAGCCTGCGCAGTCACAAAAAAATATTGTAAGGGTATAAATACACAATGCGCGTCTCCTATTATTGAACAAGGATTGCATACGCGTTCGATCGACGAAGCTCAGGCTTAGTCAGGAATGAGTAGTAACGTAATTTTTTTCATTGGTAATTGATTGTAAAAAAGAAAGCCTCGATTGAGGCTTTCTTTTTTTTGCTTCGGGCGGGGTAGCTACTAGGCTACCTGTACCTCGTTTTCCATCACTTTCTCGCGTACGTTCCGGTGAAACGACGCAATCACCTGACCGTGCAGGTAGGGGTAAAGCGTCTTTTCGCGGAGGTAGGAGCGGGTTTGGCCCCGGTAGGTAGTCCGGTGGATGATACGGGTGTGCCCGTTGGCGGCTTTCTTGAACAGCAGCCGCTGGCTACCCTCGGTCTTGCCCCCCTCGATGTAAGAAAACTCGATGTACTTGTGCCGGGTGTCGACGCGCACGATCTTGTGCGCCACCGCGATGTTGACCAATCCCCACAGCAGACTAATGTTCAGAAATACAACCTGACCCTCGCGCAGGCCGTCGTATTCGTCTTTGAGGTAAGTCAGCGCGCGCTTCTTGCGGCAGTACAGGCAGCCAAAGCTCACCATCTTGCTCCGCCAGGTTTCGCGCGGCGGGATGGTGAGGTAGGTATCCCACACGGTGGCAAGATCGGCCTTCACCAGGAAATCCCTGGTGTGCACGTGGTAAGAATCGTCCTCGTCGGGTAGGTAGCAAGTCGATTTCAGACGATCGAAATCGGCCGATAATCGCAGGCCTTTTTCTTTAAGGTAGGCACGAACGGTCCGGGGCCGGATGCGCTCCGGTTCGATAAAATCAGGTAGTGGTATCGACATAGAAGAAAATACAGAACTTAAAGCCGATCGAAAAAAACGATCGGCTGGTTGGGTTTGTACCCAGGACAAAGGCGCCACGCGCCCGTTTTTACCCTACCGCCATTTTTTGTACTGGTTGATCAGCGCGTTGGTACTGCCGTCGTGGTTGTCGATGGGCCAGTCGTTTTGCAGTTCGGGGTAAATTTGCTGCGCCAGTTGCTTGCCCAACTCCACACCCCACTGGTCGAAGCTGAAAATATTCCAGATCACGCCCTGCACGAAAATCTTATGCTCGTACATCGCGATCAGGCTACCCAGTACTTTGGGCGTTATTTTCTTGACCAAAATCGAGTTCGTGGGCCGGTTGCCCTCGAATACCTTGAAGGGCATCAGGAAATCAATTTCTTCCTGACTCTTACCTGCCGCCTTCAATTCGGCTTGTACTTCCTCAGCGGTTTTGCCATTCATCAGCGCCTCGGTTTGGGCGAAAAAGTTGGAAAGCAAAATCTTGTGGTGCTCGCCCAGCGGATTGTGGCTGTTGGCCGGGCGCAATAAAATCACAGGGAATCAGCTTGGTACCCTGGTGGATCAACTGGTAAAAAGCGTGCTGCCCGTTGGTACCCGGCTCGCCCCAAATTATGGGCCCGGTTTCGTAGTCGACCGGCTCGCCGTCGCGGCCCACGTACTTGCCGTTACTCTCCATGTCGCCCTGCTGAAAGTAGGCCGCAAAGCGGTGCATGTACTGATCGTAGGGTAGGATGGCTTGGGTCTGGGCGTCGAAGAAATTATTGTACCACACGCCCAGCAGCGCCAGCATCACCGGCATGTTACGTTCGAACTTGGTCGTGCGGAAGTGGTTGTCCATGTCGTGCGCCCCGGCCAGTAGCTGCTCGAAATTCTGAAAGCCGATGTAGCAGGCGATCGACAGCCCGATGGCCGACCATAGCGAGTACCTACCGCCCACCCAATCCCAAAACACGAACATATTGGCCGGGTCGATACCGAATTCCTCCACCTTCTCTTCGTTGGTGGACAGCGCCACGAAGTGCTTCTTGACGTGTTCGAGGTCGACCGCTTCGTCCAGCAGCCACTTCCGCGCCGTGTGGGCGTTGGTCATTGTCTCCTGGGTGGTGAACGTCTTCGACGCCACCATGAACAGCGTGGTTTTGGGGTCCAGTTTTTCGAGCGTTTCGGCGATGTGGGTACCGTCGACGTTGGACACGAAGTGCACGTTCAGCCCTTGCTTGCCGTACGATTTGAGCGCCTCGGTCACCATCACGGGTCCCAGGTCGCTGCCGCCGATGCCGATGTTGACGATGTCGGTGATGCGCTGTCCGGTGTAGCCTTTCCAGGTACCGTTGCGGACGTCGGTCGAGAACACTTTCATCTTGTCCAGCACCGCGTTGATCTCCGGCATTACGTCCTCACCCTCGAAGTACACGGGTTCGTTGGAGCGGTTGCGCAGGGCGGTGTGTAGCACGGCGCGGTCTTCGGTGGCGTTGATTTTCTGGCCCGTAAACATCTGCTCGATGGCGTCGCCGAGCTGGCATTCTTCGGCCAGTTGCGCCAGATAGATACGCGTGCGGCCGTTGATCCGGTTTTTGGAGTAGTCCAAGAGTATGTCGCCCAGCCGAATCGAAAACTTGTTGAAGCGCTTGGGATCGTCGGCAAACATTTGCCGCATCGTAGTTTTGGCGATCGTTTTCTGATGCGATTTCAGTTTCTTGAAAGCGGCGGTTTTGTCGAAGGGAATGGAAGGGAGCATGAGATTGAATTTGTAGTTTCGGGAATGGAATAAAGCAAAAATAGGCAAAAGAACCCTTTATTCATTTCAAACCAATTTGGGCTAGGCCCCGAAGTGTAAAGAATTGTTGTAAACACAGCGTCTTCGCGGCGTGGGAAAATCCTAAATTTGCAAAAACAGAAAGCTTATGAACTCCCACTCCGCAAAAGCCGCCATTGCCTCCGGCGACGGTACCTTCACCATCGAGACCATCGAAGTTTTCCCGCCGCAGGGCGACGAAGTACTTGTCGAAATCAAAGCCGCCGGCATCTGCCACACCGATTATGATTCGCTTTCCTGGGGCAAACCCATCGTGATGGGCCACGAAGGCGCGGGCGTCGTGCGGGAGGTAGGCCCGAACGTGACGAAGGTGAAGCCCGGCGACGCCGTGATCCTGAACTGGGCCATTCCGTGTGGTGAATGTTTTCAGTGCAAAGAAGGCAACCAGCATATTTGCGAAGTGAATTCGCCCGTTACGGCAGGCAATAAAGCCAGCGGTGGTCACGCCGGGTTAGCGCGGACGACTTGGAAAGCGGCAACCCATCGAGCGATCATTCAGCCTAGGTACCATGGCCGAACTGGCCATTGTGCGCGAGGCGGCGGTGGTCAAAATCGACGGCGAGGTACCCTTTGCGTCGGCGGCCATCGTGGGCTGTGGCGTCATGACCGGCTTTGGGTCGGTCGTCAACGCCGCCAAAGTGAAAGCGGGTAGTTCGGTGGTGGTACTGGGCGCGGGCGGCGTGGGCCTGAACGTAATCCAGGGCGCCAGAATCGCCGGGGCCAGTACCATCATCGCGGTCGACCTCAGCGAAAACCGGCTGGAGATGGCCAAGGAATACGGCGCTACGCACACCATTCGATCCAAAAGAGAAGACAAAGGCCTGCTGGAAGCCGCCAAGGAAGTAAAGAAACTAACCGAAGGACGCGGGGCCGACTACGCCTTCGAGTGCACGGCCATTCCCGAACTCGGCGCCGCGCCGCTGGCGATGGTCCGCAACGCGGGCCTGGCTTGCCAGGTGAGTGGTATCGAGCAGGAAATCACCATCGACATGAACCTGTTCGAGTGGGACAAACTGTACATCAATCCGCTCTACGGCCAATGTAATCCCGAACGCGATTTTCCTAAAATCCTGAACCTATACAAAGCAGGCGAACTCAAACTAGACGAACTCATCACCCGCACCTACCCCCTCACCGATCTCGCCCAGGCCTTCGACGACATGCACCACGGCAGGAATGCGAAGGGGGTGATTAGATTCTAGTAATCGGCCGTCGGATCTTGGCCTGTTTTAACTTTGATTTGCTCGCCAATAAGCTGTAAGCAAATCTACTTACTCATAACTTCTTCTAGTTCGAATATAGCCGATGGCTGATTTCTCTAAATTAGCCGACGAGGTGTATTGACGATTAGCTTTACACAGTCGCCTTTTTCAGAAAATATTTTAGAGACCAAAAAATTTGGTGCGTTTATTGTAATATGCGTAGCCATCGTATATCTTTATCTATCACTTCTTTATAAAGGATAAACTTATGAAAACCACTCTTTTTCTTTTCGCCTTCCTGACGGCTCTGGGTTGCGCCGATCTAAAGGCCCAAGTGGGCTACGTTCAGGATTCAACCGGAATTTTTGCAAAAAATGAAAATCTTTATGTCAAAGGCCAGTTTGACGCCGAACGGTATTACGCAAAGTACAAACCGGCTGGGACTGGAACGTTGATCGCCAGTCTTGTATCACCTTTGATCGGATTGGTTCCAGCTATTTCCACGTCGGCAACACCTCCCCAAATAGATAATCTCGGTTATCCAGATCCGAATCTTATAAAGCAGCAAGAATACTATCTTGGATACACCCAAAAAGCCAAGAAAATCAAGCAGAGAAAAGTTTGGACCAACTGGGGTATCGGCTTTGGAGTGAACTTGGCCGCAATACTCATCATTGGTGCGAATTCAAGATAAAGCCCAGTACCCAGTTTATACCTCCGCTTCGCGTTGAAAGCTCCGCACCATCGCTGAGTAGTCGTTCGCCATGCGGCGTTCGGTGGCGGCGTCCCAGCCGAGTTCGGCGGCCATCAGGTCGCAGACGGTCGGCAGGCATTCGAGCGTGGAGTTCCAATCAGTGATTTCCATACGGATGCGTCGGGCTAAAAAGTCGCGGGGCGTTACGGCCATTTCATAGCGCGCGGTGTACACCACTTCGGCTTTGAGGTAAGGAAGGCGGGCGATCAGGCGCTCGGCTAGCGTAGCGTCTTCCTCTATAAGATCAAGCACCTTATCAGCGCGCGATCCGTACTTTAAGATCAAATGCTTGGCCGTGTTCTCGCCCAGCTCGTATTTTTTTTGGATTGTCTTCCAGTGTTCGTAGTCAAAGTCCTCTCCGCCCACCAGGATATGGTCGGCAGTCATACACGGGTTGCTCTGGCCCAGCATAGCCTCGACCTCGTCTATCGCATCCTTCGCCATCAGGCGGTAGGTAGTCCATTTACCTCCCAGCAGACTCACCAGATCGGACACGTCGTCGTGTTCGACTTCGTGGTCGCGCGTGAGGCCTTTGGTGGATTTGTTGGGGTCGGCGGCCAGGAGCGGACGCAGCCCGCCGAAGCCTGCCGTTACTTCCGCCGCCGTTGGTGTTTTTAACAAATAAGGACTTAGGGTGCCCAGCAAAAAATCGACTTCCTTTTTTACCAAAAATGGCTCCTTAGTACCATCTTTAAATTCAGTATCGGTAGTACCTACTACCAATTGCCCCTCGAACGGAATGGCGAACACGACCCGCCCGTCGCTGGTTTTGGGGATCAGCATGGCGTCGTGGCTGTTCAGTACTTCAAAGGGTAGCACGATGTGAACGCCCTTGCTCGGCCGCATCCGGTGGGGTAGGGTAGCGTTGGCCATCTGCCGCACGGTATCGGCGAAGGTACCCGTACAATTAATGAATACGCTGGCCTTGATCGAAAACGTCTCTCCGGTCAGCGTATCCTCCACTTGCGCGGCCGTTAGTTTTTGGTCGGCGTTTTTTTCAAAACCGTCCACCTGTACGTAATTGGCAACGGCCACGCCCTTTTCTTGCGCCGATTGCACAATCGCCAGGCAATAGCGGGCGTCGTCGTGCTGACCGTCGTAGTAGAGTACCGCGCTGTGCAGTTTGTTCTTGTCGAGCGTCGGCATTCTTGCCATCACCTCTTTTTTAGAAAGCCATTTACCCTTGGGGAGCGTCTTGTCGTTGGCAAACCAATCGTACATTTTAAGTCCGATGCTGTAGTACAGTCCCTCGATCAGCGAAAATACCGGCGTCAACAAGGCCAGCGGGCGGGCAAGATGGGGGGCATTTTTGATCACGATCCGCCGCTCTTCGAGTCCGTGCCGGACTTGCTTGAGCTGGGCAAAATCCAGCTTGGCAAACGCCTGCTCGAGGTACCTTACGCCACCGTGGATGAGTTTGGTAGAGCGCGACGAGGTTTCGGAAGCGAAATCTTTCCGGTCGATCATCGCTACTTTATACCCTCGCAATGCCGCATCGAGCGCGCAGCCGGAGCCACTTGCCCCACCGCCTATAATGCAGATGTCAAAATTCTCGGTTTGTAATCGATGGAGATTTTCGGAGCGGTTCATGGCTTGCAAAAGGGTACTCAGGAGAAGTGGGTGAGCAAAGCTAGGGCCTTTTGTGCGAAATAATCCGGGCTTAGTGGTAAACAATAAAATAAGTAATGGTTGAAATTGTTTGAGGAATGGAATTTTTGTGCTATTTTCTTAAAATGGTTTTTTATAAAATTCCTGTACGACCAATTCTTCGCTGAGCTGAGCCTATCGTGTCAGGGCCCTGATAGAAATGATGATGATAGCAAGAGCGGGCACTAACCCTATCCCCCCTGAGTATGACTGAGCACGATTTGAACCAACGGAGTAGAAACTTTGAACGCCAGCTCTGGAAAAACGAACTCGAATTCAACCGCCGTGAATTGGCGATATTTGAGAGTTTTTTACTTAACATGAAGAGGGAGATTCACCCCGACCAGTTGTCGCGTATCATGGCGGAGTTGTACCAGTACTGCCAACTGATCGACAAGATGCTCTCTGAAATTGCTGAAGGCAACTGTGAGCAAGTGGCAGAAATTGAGAGAACCAAAGCTATCCGAAAACCTGAGGCCTGCAAGTACTTACGGGAAGAAATATTTTACTTTGAGCAGGGGTACAGCTTGTTCAGAAATAGGTTCTGTTCCATGGCTGAGGGACTCGAGGCGGCCTGACAATTGTGCCGACATGCATTGGACGTATAGTGACGGTACGATTATTTTACGTCTCAACGTGGCCGGTACAGCAAGATATGCTGGATACGGCTCAATCAAATTTCAATTTTATCCATTTAAATCAAAAAGAAACATGGGATTAATGTCATTTTTAAAAGGAGTAGGTGAAAAAGTTTTCAACAAAGAAGCTGCCGCTCCTACCCCCGAAGCCGCGCCGTTGCGCGCCAGTGGCCTTATGGCACACATCAAGGCTTTGGGCCTCACCTACAAAACGCTGCAAGTGAAAACGACCAGCGACACGGTGATACTGGAAGGCGAAGTGGCTAAGCAGGCCGACTCCGAAAGAATCGCGCTGGCCGTTGGTAATGTAGAAGGCGTAGCTACCGTAGACAACCGCATGACGGTGGCGGAGCCCGCTCCTGAAGCTACGTATTACACCGTCAAGAGTGGCGATTCTTTGTCGAAAATTGCCAAAGAAGTGTATGGCGACATGGGCAAGTACTCAGAAATTTTTGAGGCCAACAAGCCCATGCTGTCCGATCCTGACAAGATTTATCCCGGTCAGGTACTTCGTATTCCTGCCAAGGCGTAAATACCAGCTGACGCAATAGTCAATTAGAAAGCCCCCGCTGAGTTTCAGTGGGGGCTTTTGTATTTCAAGATAAAGACGAAACTTCCGTCAACCGTCAACCGTCAACCGTCAACCGTCAACCGTCAACCATTTTAGCGCATATTCTTCCGACGGTTGCGCTGGAAGTCTTCCAGAACAAAGCCACCCAACCCCTGGAGATTGCTGTAGTAAGCCCGGCCATTGTTGACTTCCGTGAAGTTTTGGACGAACTGCTTCAAGTACGGGTCCGACGCAATCATGAACGTGGTGACGGGAATATCGAGCCGACGGCATTGTGCGGCCAGCGTCAACGTTTTGCTCACGATTTTCCGATCGAGACCAAAGCTGTTTTTGTAGTATTTGATTCCCTCCTTCAGACAGGTCGGCTTTCCGTCGGTAATCATGAAAATCTGCTTGTTGCGCGTCTTCTTGCGTCGCAGCAAATCCATCGCCAGTTCCAAGCCAGCGACGGTATTGGTATGGTAGGGGCCGACTTCGAGATAGGGCAAATCCTTGATTTGGATCTGCCAGGCGTCGTTGCCGAATACGATGATATCGAGCGAATCTTTGGGGTACTTCGTCTTGATGAGTTCGGCCATGGCCAGCGCTACCTTCTTGGCGGGGGTGATGCGATCTTCTCCGTAAAGGATCATGGAGTGGCTGATGTCGATCATCATGACGGTGGCCGTGGTCGTTTTCTGCTCTTTCTGAACTACCTCCAAATCCTGCTCCATCAGAGTAAAGTCGCCGATTCCGTGGTTGATCTGAGCGTTTTTAATCGACTCGGTCATCGAAATCTGATCCAGCGAATCACCAAACTGGAATGCGCGCACATCGCTGCTCATTTCGTCGCCCGTACCTGTGAAGGGCGTGTGGTGGTTGCCGTCGGATTTGGAGCGTTTCAGCTTGCCGAAAATCTCGTCCAGCGCGCTTTTGCGGATATTCTGCTCAGCTTTGGGCGTAATCACTACTTTGCCTTCACCATTCTCTTCGGTGATGTACCCTTTCTTTTTGAGATCATCATAGAAGTCGCCGATGCCGTATTGATCGCTCGTCAGATTGTACCGACGGTCGAGCTCGCTCAGCCACTGCATGGCCTCGGCCACGTTGCCAGAAGTCATGAGTAGTAATTGTTGAAAAATATTGAGCAGTTCGTCGAACTTGCTGTTGGGTCCCTGCTCGCCAGGAACAAATTCAGAAAAATGGTGGCCTTGCATGTGGGTTAATTTTGAATGAGTGAATTTCGGAATGAGTGAATAAGGGCGTTTGCTATTTCCTTTCTTAACGTGAGAATACGGGTTTAGGTTTTAAGTACCTTGAACGGTTTCGGCGTTGTGTTTCTGAATAAAGAAATTTTCCCACAAAAAAGCAAAGGCGACCGGATAGGGCCGCCTTTGCTTTCGAAGAATGCTAGTTTATCAATCTAAGTAGATAGACAAATTAACAAAAATTACGCTGCTTTCTCGCCACAGAATTCGTTGAACGCCATCTTGAGGTGCTCAGCAATCATCTCGGCAGAGCGACCTTCGATGTGGTGACGCTCGATGAAGTGAATCAGTTCGTCATCTTTGAACATGGCAATCGCGGGCGACGAAGGTGGGTAGGGGAGGGTATACTCCCGCATCTTGTTCACCGCGTCGGTATCGACCCCGGCGAAAACGGTCACCAGGTTATCGGGCTTGATTTCGCTACCAGCCAGCGCGGCTTTCACGCCGGGACGGGCTGCACCCGCAGCGCAACCGCATACCGAATTGACCATCACCAGCGTAACGCCTTCGGCTTTTTTCATAAAAGTATCTACCGCGTCGGCAGTAGTGAGTTCTTCAAAACCGACGCTAGTCAGATCGGCTTTCATTGGGGCAACCAAATGTGGAGGATACATAGTTTTCGGTTTATTTGTTTATGAGTTTATTTGTTTAAAGTACTGGGTACTTGGTTCTAAGTTTAACGTGTAGGCATAATTTAAAAACTTTGTGGCTTTGGAACTCCCTTCACTTACATGAACCCAAGCTCCAGCCTTGCTTCTTCCGACATCATCTCAGTCGTGTAGGGCGGATCGAAGGTCAGTTCCAGGCTTACGTCGTTGACGCCTTCCACTTCCCGAATCCGCTGCTCCACTTCGGCGGGTAGGGTACCGGCCGATGGGCAAGCGGGTGAGGTCAGCGTCATGGATACGTACACGTTGTTGACCGGGAATATCTTCAAATCGTAGATCAGACCCAATTCGTAGACGTCTACCGGAATCTCCGGGTCGTACACGCGTTTGATCGCTTTCACGATCTCTTCTTTCAGTTCTGCTTCGGTCAATGTTGTCGTTTCCATTTTTCGGTTGTTAGGTATTAGGTTATTAGGTTTTAGGTAGTTGATTAGCAGATAGAAAAACCTAACGCCTAATAACCTAATACCTATTACCTGTTTAAGCTTTGATACGCTAAGCCATAGGTTTTCATTTGCTTTACCATACTCGCCAAGCCATTGGAACGGGTCTGGGCCAGGTGTTGGTGGAGGCCAATGCGCTCCATGAAATACAGATCAGCTTGGGCAATTTCATCAGCATTGTGGCCTGACAGTACCTTTACCAGCATGCTGACCAAACCTTTCACGATGATAGCATCGCTGTCGGCTTTAAAGTCGACCACCTCGCCGTCGGTTTTGGCATCGAGCCACACCCGTGACTGGCAGCCTTTGATGATGTTCTCCTCGGTCTTGGCTTCTTCCGGCATGGGAGCCAACTGCTTGCCCATGTCGATGATATATTCGTATTTGCTCTCCCAATCATCAAAAAGCGCAAAGTCCTCGATAAGCTCGTCTTGTTTTTCGTTGATGGTCATTTCGTTAGTTTAAAGGTTGAAAAGTTTAAAGGTTTAATTCAGACTACGTGTCCAGCATCGAAAAATTTGTTTCCAGGATGCATTTCAAATTAAACACTTCAACTTTAAACACTTCAACGAAGGTCATCCCAGCATCTTCTTCACCTTATGCAAACCAGCCACGAGGCGGTCGATTTCCTGGGTCGTGTTGTAAACAGAGAAAGAGGCCCGCGAGGTTCCGGGGATGCCGAAGCGGCGCATAAGCGGCTGCGTGCAATGGTGACCCGTACGGATGGCGATGCCCTGCTGGTCGAGCAGAACCCCGATGTCCTGGTGGTGAATACCGTCAATGAGAAACGAAACGACGCTTACTTTTTTGGCGGCGGTACCCACGATGCGTAGACCTTCGATGCCGAGCATCGCTTCGGTAGCGTACTCAAGCAGCATATCCTCGTGTTTGGCGATGGCGTCTTTGCCCAACTTTTCCACGTAGTCGACCGCGTATTGGGCGGCTACTACGTCGGCGATGTTGGGCGTACCCGCCTCAAATTTGTACGGTAGCTCGTTGTAAGTCGTTCGCTCGAACGTGACTTCCTTGATCATCTCGCCGCCGCCACGCCAGGGTGGCATGGCATTGAGCAAATCTTCCTTACCGTACAACACCCCCATACCCGTCGGGCCGTAGAGCTTGTGAAGCGAGAACGTATAGAAATCACAATCCAGCGCTTGCACGTCGATGTCGAGGTGCGAAGTAGCCTGCGCGCCGTCGAGCAGTACCTTGGCTCCCACGGCGTGGGCCTTTTCCACGATTTCGGCTACCGGATTGATGGTACCCAGGGCATTGGACACATGCACGACGGAAACGAACTTTGTCTTCTCAGTGAGCATCTTCTCATACTCGTCCATCAAGATTTCGCCCGCGTCGTTAATCGGAATGATGCGCAGTATACAACCCTTCTCCTCACACAGCATCTGCCAGGGCACGATGTTGGAGTGGTGCTCCATCGTACTGATCAGAATCTCGTCACCCGCTTTCAGGAAGGCCCGTCCGTAGGTTTGGGCTACCAGATTGATGCTGTCCGTGGTACCGTAGGTGAAAATAATTTCCTCACTCAAACGCGCACCCAGAAACTTCTGAATCCGGCGGCGCGTGGCCTCGTACTCAGCCGTGGCTTTTTCGGCCAGATGGTGGATACCCCGGTGAATATTGGCATTGGTGTGCTCGTAGTATTCCGACAAAGCGTCGATCACTACCTTCGGTTTCTGGGTAGTGGCGGCATTGTCGAGGTACACCAGCGGCTTGCCGTTGATGTGCTCGTTCAGGATTGGGAAATCAGCCCGGATGCTGTCGATGTCGAGTTGTATGGGTGTGGCTTCCAGTAACATTCTTTTTTGCTTTTAGGGCGCGTTACAAACGCGCGATCGGGAGGGTTCGCGTTACAAACGCAAACCAGAGAACAACTTAGAACTAAGTACCCTGTACCTAGAACTATTTCAATTTCTCCGTAATAATGTCTTCCAGGTACGTCCGAATTGGTTCATTCTTGATCTGCGTGATGACATCTTCACAAAAAGCAAACATCAACAGACTGAGCGCCTCGGGTCTGGAGATTCCGCGTGAACGAAGGTAAAACAAGGCCTCGTCGTCGAGCTGTCCGGTGGTGGTACCATGCGAGCACTTGACATCGTCGGCCCAAATCTCCAGTTGCGGTTTGCTATTCATCGTAGCATCGGGCGAGAGTACTACATTCTTACAAGATTGAAAGGCATTTGTTTTCTGGGCGTCTTCGCGCACGAATATCTTGCCATTGAACACGCCCGTCGAATGTCCGCGTAACACGCCTTTGTAAAGTTCGTTGCTTTCAGAATTAGGCTTGCGGTGGTCGGCGACGGTGTGGTTGTCGATGTGCTGCCGGGCGTCAGGGAAGTACAGGCCGAACATATGCGCGTCGCAGTGCTCACCGTCGATCACGATGTTGAGGTTGTTGCGGATAAAGCCGCCACTCAACGAAGCCGTGGCCGCGTAGAAATGCGAGTTGTCCTGCATCTGCACCTGCGTCGTGCCGATGTGATGTACGTTGTCGCTGTCGTTCTGTACTTTGTAATACTGCACGTGCGCGTCGCGCCCTACGTAGATTTCCGTGACGGCGTTGGTAAAGGCCGTCGAGTCACCCAGCGTCAGGAACGTTTCGGTGAGCTGAACCTGGGCATTCTTGCCGATCACAAACAGATTGCGCGGCTGCGCACCCACACTTTCCGCGCGGGCATCCGTGATAAAGTACAAGACGACGGGTACCTCGACCGCCTTCCCGTCGGGTACATGGACAAACAGTCCGTCGCCCGCAAAGGCGGTATTGAGCGAAGTGAAGGCGTCGTCTTCACCATTGGCAAGCTTGCCGAAGTATTCATTGACTACCTCGGGCTGCTTCTCAAGCGCTTCGTGCAAAGGCAGGATGACGATCTCCGAAGTAGGCGACACGATTGTCGAAAGCGCCGCTTCGTACTTGCCATTGACAAAGTACAAAACGTTACCGCTCAGGTTCGGGATCTTAATGTCCTCGATCGTATCCGCCTTCACAGTATGCCGACCTTCGAAGCCATAACCGGTCTTGATCAGATTTCTGACGTTGCTGTACTTCCATTCCTCGTGCTTCGGCGTAGGAAACCCCAGTTCCTCAAACCGCGCCAGCGCTTGTCGT
The DNA here is from genome assembly GCA_963803495.1 of uncultured Cytophagales bacterium. Lineage (GTDB taxonomy): Bacteria > Bacteroidota > Bacteroidia > Cytophagales > Spirosomataceae > Persicitalea. Next base: position 1,210,698 of record CAWDMP010000002.1, on the reverse strand, counting down.
CGGGTTTGATGAAAGAGGGTTTTGGCCTCGCCGTTCATGGACAGCTCCCGGCGTTTGAAGTCCGCAACCAGCGTTTCTTTCAAATCAATATTACTATTACTTTCAGTATTCATAAGTCATTTCGATAGGGGAAGCAAGGGATAGGTTATAGCAGAAAGATGGTTGACGAGTCAAAAGCATCATTTAATATCCATCATTCATCATTACGCAGGAGTTCCTTCGACTTCTTCCTTGATCCAGTCGTAGCCTTTCTCCTCCAATTCCAAAGCCAGGTCCTTGCTGCCTGATTTTACGATTCGTCCTTTAAAGAGTACATGCACGTAATCGGGCACGATGTAGTCGAGCAGGCGCTGGTAGTGCGTCACGACGATCGTGGCTTTTTCGGGCGAGCGTAGGGAATTGACACCTTCGGCGACGATGCGCAGGGCGTCGATGTCGAGGCCGGAATCGGTTTCGTCCAGAATCGCCAACTTGGGTTCCAGCACGGCCATCTGAAAGATTTCATTGCGCTTCTTCTCACCGCCCGAGAAGCCCTCGTTCAGTGCGCGCTTCAGCAGCGAATCGTTCATTTTGACGAGCTTGGCCTTTTCGCGCACCATGCGCAGAAATTGCGCGGCGTCCAGCGGGTCTTCCCCCCGGTACTTGCGCATCTCGTTGACGGCGGTTTTCAGGAAGTTGATGGTCGTCACGCCGGGAATCTCGACGGGGTACTGGAAGGCCAGGAAAATGCCTTCGGCGGCCCGCTCTTCGGGGGCCAGGTCGAGCAGATCCTTGTCCTGGAACTGTACACTTCCGGCTGTGACCTCGTATTCTTCACGGCCGGCCAACACCGAGGCCAGGGTACTTTTGCCCGAGCCATTGGGACCCATGATGGCGTGTACTTCGCCCGGCTTCACTTCCAAATTTATTCCTCTCAGTATTTCTTTGCCTTCGATCGAGGCTTGTAAGTCATTAATTTTGAGCATCGTGTAACGGTAGTATGGTCTGTTTTCAGGGAATTCGCAAAAGTACTAAACCTTTGCCGGCTAAACGAAATGCCGATTAGAACGTTTCTAAACAACTCGTTGCTCAGTATAACCCGCAACCGGCGGGCGTTGTTCCCCGTTTGACGGCTTTGTTGGGTAGGGGAGACAGCCCACCGGTCCTCCTTACTTTTAATTGAAAAATAAACCCTCTTACTTTGTGAGAAGCATTTTTGCCAGTCTATCCATTTTATGAAATCCTCACGGAACCACAGCGACCAGATTAAAGTATCCTCCGAAGTAGGCCGGCTCCGCCGCTTGCTCATCCACAGCCCCGACCGCGGGCTGGGCAAAGTAGTGCCTTCCAAAGCGCAGGACTGGCTGTTTGAAGACATCGTGCACCTCGACACCATGCGCCGCGACGAGTACGACTACTACGTGAAGCTGCTGCTCTACTTCCTCGACCCCGAAAAGATACGCGGCAAGTTGGCCGAAATCGACGCCGATGCCACGCGCTCTTTCTACAAGCCGGGCTCGCCGGGGTACTTTGCTTCCGACAAGGTGATCGACCTGCAAAACCTGCTGTCCGACATCCTGCGCGACGAAGTGATCCGTACCAAACTCATCGCGTCGATCTGTGGCATCGAAAAGTGCTCACACCAAACCCAACTGGAACTATCGAAGCACGAGGCGGAGGAATTGGCCAAGATTTTTATTTCGGGATCGGTTTCCGACGAGCGGATGCTTTTTTCGCCATTGCCTAATCTGATTTTTACCCGCGACATCGGCATCGTCATCAACGACCACATCCTGCTCAACCGCCCCGCCAAGGCGGCGCGCACGCGCGAGTCGCTGCTGGCGCAGTACATCTTCTTTCATCACCCACTGTTTGCGGCGCACCGCGAACGCATCATCGAGATTCCCGACAACGAGCGGCACTTTCTGCTTCCTGAAGACGAGCGGCTGGACGACTACAACCGCTCGACGCTAGAAGGCGGCGACGTGATGATGGTAGCGCCGAGGCACCTGCTGATCGGCTGTAGCGAGCGTACCACGCTCTATGCCGCCCAGCAGACGATGAAGATTTTGTTTGAGAAGAACGTCGTGGATACCATCACGATCGTACAGATACCCAAGAAGCGGGACTACATGCACATCGACACGGTTTTCACTCAGGTGAAAACTAACATGTGGGTACTGCTGCAATCGCTGGCCCGGCAGGGCGACGAGGCCAGGAAGCGCGATGTAATGCACTTTTTCGCGCCGAAGCAGGCGGGCCATGAGCTTAAAATCATGCAGTTCATCAAGGGTTTGGAGCACAAACCCATCGAGATAGAAAATCTTGAAGACCTTCTGGCCGACATCAGCCGGAACGATTTGGGGAGTAAGGAGGAGGTGAAATTCATTTATTCCGGTAACGGGGAGTTTCCCTTCGGCGAGCGTGAGCAGTGGACTGATTCATGTAATCTCCTGGCCTTGAAAGACGGCGTGGTGATCGGCTACGACCGAAACGATAAAACGCTGGCCGCCTTCCGCACGGCGGGTTTTCGGATCATCGGCGCGGCCGATCTGCTGGGTCAGTTCGAAGCTGGTACGCTTTCGCCTGACACGCTCACCGATACCTTCATCATGCTACCCTCCGCTGAATTGTCCCGGGCCCGCGGCGGCTCGCATTGCATGAGTATGCCGCTGCTGCGGGATAAGATTTAGAATGTTTAAAGTTTAAGGTTTAATTGTTTAATAAGCTGAAAATCAATATTTTTCAATCCTTCAACCCATGCCTCCCATCCGCACCGCATCGTTCCATCCCCAAGCTACGCCTCACATTATGATGGTTCAGCCGGTGCGCTTTGCCTACAATGAGCAGACCGCCGAGAGCAATGAGTTTATGGATGCGGACTTCGCGGAGGAAACCCGCAAAATCGCGCAGCAGAAGGCGCTGCAGGAATTTGAGCAAATGGCCGCCAAGCTCGTCGCCGCCGGGGTGGACCTGATGGTGTACGAAGACACGCTTACCCCTTATTCGCCCGACTCGATTTTTCCCAACAATTGGATTACGACGCACCGAAGCGGCGAACTGGTGCTATTCCCGATGATGGCCCCCAACCGCCGGGTAGAGCGCCGGGCCGACATAATCGACGATTTGAAGCGACGCTATCAGGTAGAGAAAGTAATTGATCTGTCGTATTTCGAGAAAGAAGACAAGTTTTTGGAAGCGACGGGAAGCATGGTGCTCGACCGCCGCCACAAAATCGCGTACGCCTGCCAATCGCCGCGCACGCACCCGGAGGTACTGGCTGCTTTCGCGGAGGCGACAGGCTACGAAGTCGTCCGATTCGATGCCGTCGCCGACGGCGATGTACCCATCTACCACACCAACGTACTCATGTGCGTAGGCGATCGCTTCGCGGTGATCTGCCTGGAAGCGATCAAGAATCCCGGCGAGCGGGAGCACGTGCGGGCTAAGCTCGAAGGTACCGGCAAATATCTCGTGGAGCTTACACTGGATCAGATGAAAAACTTCGCCGGGAATATGTTATTGGTAAAGACGCAGCAGGATACCAAAATCCTGGTCATGTCGGACAGCGCCTACCATGCCCTCACTGGGCAGCAACGCGACGCCCTCGGTGCTTTCGCCGAACTGGTGCATACCGACCTGACGATAATCGAAGGGAATGGCGGCGGCTCGGCCCGTTGTATGATGGCTGAAATACACCTGCCTTTGCGGTAGCACAGTGGGCCAGGAGGCGAGGCATGAGGCTTTTTGTAGATTTTACTTCCCAGCCCCATCGTACAGGTTTTTGATTTTGTGACCCGGTTTCCCCAACCCGTACTTTCGGGGACTTGGTAAGGTTATTTTCCCCAACAAGGCAAAGAATATTAAACCTTACAACAAAATCAAGAATATCATGGATAGGATGGAAAATGCCCAGGCAGTACTTGTAACACTTTCTAAGTTGAACTACGATCGCATCGAAGGCTACAAGAACGCCAAGGAAGACACCACTGACGCGGACCTGTTGGCTTTGTTTAGCTTTTACGAAAACCAAAGCGCTAAGTTCAGGACGGACCTTAACACCGAGATCACAAAGTATGGTGGCGAGGTACCTGACGACAACAGTTTCCTGAGCGATATTCACCAGGCCTGGATGGACCTGAAAGCGGCTGTAACCGGTAAAGATCGCGACAGCGTGTTGAGCTCATGTGAGTTTGGCGAGCAAACCATCGTCAAAGGATATGAGGAAGCACTGGAGCAGGATGATGCTGACGAGCGTCTGCCCGCTGCCCTGGAGACTACAATCCGCAAGCAGTTGGAAGAGCTTCGCTCCGCCAAGAGCCGCATTGCTACGCTGCACGGCAAGGCTGACTGATGCAGGGCCATGCGCCAAACATTTATGAATTTTATTGAGTTGAGGGATGGTCATTGGCCATCCCTTAATTTGTAGGTAATAAGCACTTGAAGAAGCGATGCGCCGGTACTGGTATTCCCAAATAGTTCAGATAGTACAGTGAGTAATTCAAAAAGAAGAAATGAGTAATGTCGAACAAGTAGAAGTCGAGCAGGAAGTAATAGTGCCCGGCATGGGCGCTGTCGTCCACGAAGACGGAGTCTTTTTCAGAGTATGGGCACCACACGCCGAGTTGGTTTCGGTGGTGGGTGCTTTTAACGATTGGGATGCGGGGCGCAACCCGCTCGTGGCGGAGGATGGTGGGTACTGGGGCGCTAGTGTCGAAGAGGCAAAGAAAGGGGACGAATACAAGTTTTTCCTTAAAACACCCTCCGGCGACCTGTATCGCAACGATCCCTATGCCCAAAGCATGACCAATTCGGTCGGAAACAGTATCGTCTACGATCAAAATGAGTTCGATTGGCAGGACGATGCCTACGGTACCCCGCCCTGGAACGAGTTGGTGATCTACGAGATGCACCTGGGAACCTTCAACAAAACGGACCCCTATAAACCCGGCAATTTCTACACGGCCATCGAGCGCTTCGGTTATCTACGCGACTTGGGGATCAATGCCATCGAGCTGATGCCGGTTTTTGAGTTTCCCGGCGATATTTCCTGGGGGTACAATCCAGCTTATCCTTTTTCTATAGAAGCCGACTACGGTGGACCTGACGGATTCAAGGCTTTTGTCAAAGCCGCCCATGAGCACGGTATGGCGGTCATCTTGGATGTGGTCTACAACCACTTCGGGCCGTCGGACATGGACATCTGGCAGTTTGACGGTTGGCAGGAGAACGACGGCGGTGGGATATACTTCTACAACGACTGGCGATCCAACACGCCTTGGGGCGATACCCGACCCGACTACGGTCGGCCAGAGGTGCAGCAGTACATCCGCGACAACGCCATCATGTGGATCGAGCAGTACCGCGTCGACGGACTGCGCATGGACATGGTAGCCTACATCAGGAATGTTAAAGCCGATGGGAATCCTGGTAACGACATTCCCGAAGGCAAGCAATTGATTCAACGGATTCACAGCGAGATACAGGAGAAGTACCCGCACATCATTACGATTGCGGAAGATATGCATAGCCTCGACTCCATTACCAACGAAGTACAGCACGACGGCTGGGGCTACGGCGCCCAATGGGACGCTCGGTTTGTACATCCCGTACGGGAGGCGATTATCACGCAGGAGGACGCCAACCGGAATATGGAATCGGTGGCCAAGGCCATCACCCACCGTTACAACATGGATGCCTTCGAGCGAGTGGTCTATACCGAGTCGCACGACGAAGTGTCCAACGGACAAGCGCGCGTCGCCCAGGAAATCGCTTCCGATGATGTCAACAACTACTACTCCAAGAAGCGAGCGGCTCTGGGCGTTGTGCTCGTGCTGACTTCGCCGGGGGTACCTATGCTGTTTCAAGGCCAACCCATGCTGGAAGACAAGTGGTTTTCGGATACAGATCCGCTGGACTGGTCACGCATCGATCAGTTCAAAGGGTACGTAGGGCTTCACCGCGACCTCATTCAGCTTCGGCGCAATTTCACCGATACCACACGAGGCCTTTCGGGCCAAAACGTGGAGATACTTCGGGTAGATGAGGAGAAAAAAATCATCGTCTTCCACCGTTGGAAGGAAGGTGGCCCGCGGGACAGTGTTGTGGTAGCGCTGAATTTTTCGGCTAACAATCACGACGACTACGGGGTCGGATTTCCGGCGGCGGGAGAATGGCTACCGCGTTTCAACAGCGATTGGAAGGGGTACGACCAGGACTTCTCGGACAAAACCGTGACGCCCAACGTCGCGCAGGAGGGGGAATACGACGGCAAGCCGCAGTTTGTCAGGTTAGGGCTTGCCCCTTATGCGGCTATTATTTACTCTCAAGATTGAATTCTGCCTGAGCCAATTCTGGCCTGAGTAACACAAACAAGGCCCCCATCACAGTGATGGGGGCCTTGTTTGTGCTTATGAAGTGTAATTCGACTCCTGATGTTAATCGTTCAAGTCAGCCTTCATCCGATCCATCCGGCTATTAACGTCGCTTTTGAACTCGTTCCAGTTAGCCTCCGTGCGGTCGCCCAAATCGGAGATATCCTTCTTCAGTTCATCACGCTCTTCGCTAAGTTCAGTCTTACGCTTTTCCCAGCGGGCCTTTTCATTGGCAGCACCATTCTTGATCTTGTCGTCGGCTTCTTCAATCTTACGATCCAGCTTGTCCACGCCGTCATTGAGGTCGTTGCGCATCTCATCACGCTCCGATTCCCAATTGGCTTCCATGTTGTCGACGGCGTTCTCCATGTCGTCGCCAGCGTTTTCTATCGTGTCGTCAGCGTCTTCCTTGGTTTCCTGGCTGCACGAACTGAACGTGAGTGCACCCGCCAGCATGAGGGCCGATACGAATAGTGAGGTCTTTTTCATTTTTTTGTGATGTTTTTTTGTTTGTTACTTTTTAAACCAGACACAGAAATCGTAGTCTACTCACCATTCTGTCAAAATCAAACCACTTGGATTCTATATATGTGCACCATTCATTGTGTGGAGTATGCTGGACAAAATAAAATGCTCCAGGGGACACTTTTTCACAGCACTATCCTCCAAAGCCTCTGACGATTTAAAGGATTGCTACCCGTAGAAGTTTTTTTGAACCGTTCACTGGTTCTTTTATGCATAAATTTGCCCTGCGGTCGTATAGGATGAAATATGGCGCAGGAATTGCCAACATAACGATACACAAAACACCCAAATACTGACGATTGATGACCTCCTCCCATACCATCGGTAGCTCCAAACCGGTCCGTATCGCTGCCACCATGGCAGCAATCACACTGGGGATTTATTGGCTTGTCGTTCTTCGGCCCTTTTTGGTGCCGTTACTTGTTTCTGTACTCCTCTCCATTCTGGTTTCCCCTATCACATTTCAGCTGGAGGAAAAAGGGATGAAGAAAATGCCGGCCATCGTACTCACGCTGGTAATATTTCTGGGCATGATCGCAGGGGTACTCTACATTTCCTTCACTCAGATTTCGGATATGATCGATATGTGGCCCAGCTTCTTCAAAAAAGCCAACCTCATGTTCGGGGATTTTAAGTCGTGGGCCAGCCAGACATTCGGCATGGAGACACGGTCGCAGATGAACGACCTCGAGGGTATGTCTGCTCAACTAATTCAAGAGAGTGGCTCATCGGCGCTGGCGACTACCACTACCATTCTGGCAGATCTGGCGCTCATACCACTGTACATGTTTTTTATGCTGTACTACCGTACTTTCTTCTGCACCTTTCTCTACAATCTGCTCGGTGAAAAAGAAAAGAAGCGGGTCAACCACATTTTGTTCAGGATTTACGACGTGATCCACAACTACCTGGCGGGGCTGTTCACAGTTATGGTGATTGTGGGAGCGATGAACACGTTCAGCCTATTGTTACTGGATATTCAGTACGCCGTATTTTTTGGTTTTTTCGCCGCCCTGCTGCTGCTCATCCCTTACATCGGGGTCATCATCGGGTCGTCTCTGCCGATTATGATGGCTCTGGTCACTAAGGAATCACCAATGTATGCGGTAGGGGTGGGTGCTGTATTTCTGTTCATTCAGTTTCTGGAAGGCAACTTCATCACGCCTTATATCGTGGGCTCCAAAATCAGCATCAACCCTTTGATGGCCATCGTGGCGTTGCTGCTGGGGGGCATGATGTGGGGCATATCGGGTATGGTACTGGCGCTGCCCATGGTGGCCATTTTGAAAGTTATCCTGGACCACTCCGAGCGGTTAAAAGCCTTCGGTTATGTACTAGGCGAACCCATTGGTGACGAGACGGATACTTTTCTTGTGAGAGATGAGTCGGTTAGCATTCCCAGTACTACGACGGGCGACACCGTCGCGGAGAACGTAACACAGGAAATTCAGGAGGAAGAGCTCGACATTCAGCACGCATCGCTAAATCCATAGTAAATTTGGATGCTTTGTAATATAGATAGGGACTCAGTTGTGGGATTCGACTGGGTCCATGATGCGCTTTATCTCAGCAAAACTAATGGGCTTGTCCATAAAATAATCGGCACCCTGGCGCAATGCTTCCTGACGGATATTAGTCATGGCGCTCATCATGATCACCTTGGGGGCAAATTCGCCTTCTTTCAGTCTTCCGAGAAAATCGATACCCCTTCCGTCGGGTAGGTTGTTGTCAAGAAATATCCAATCGGGGTGAAGTTCGTCTATGCACTTTACCCCATCCTTCAGATTGGTAGCCGTTCTCACTTTTCCGTTGGACCGAGGAAGGATTCTTTTCTCCAGGTAGATTTGAAGCAACTGCCCTAGCTCTACTTCATCTTCAATAATGACAACATTCATAAAATTGGCTGGTGGGGCAATAAAATTTTCAAGCATGATGAGGGAGAATCAATAACATCAATTTCAGCACAGGTAAGAACATGTGACCAAACCTGTAAAAAGCTACGATGTTAGCTTTAGCCGTTGTCCGACTCATGGTTAAAGAATCCTGCCATTCAGTGTATTATGTGATTTATGCGTACTCAGCGATACCTGGATATGAGTTTTGTTTAAAAAAGATACCACAAGCGTTCCACATAATGTAGAAACCTGTTCCCAGGCCATGAACAACAGGCACAAAAGGGGTGGGTAGGTGCACTGGTATAGGATTTTATCTGTCACTTACGTAAATTTGGAAAAACGAATACCCTCGTTTATCTATTCACATATCAAATATTATCAATTAAAATTTTCCCAATCATGAGTAACAGTAAAGTCTTTTTGACCATTTTGATGGCCGCCGCCACCGGAGCCGCAGTAGGGTTGCTTTTCGCCCCAAATGAGGGAGACAAAACCCGTAAGAAAATTAAGAAGTCGGCCAATGATTGGGCAACCGAAGCATTGGACGCACTCGAGAAGGGCAAAGGAAAAGTTCAGGACACCGCTGACCGCATGATCAACAAGGCTTCTAACCTCAAGGATGACGCAGTGGACGCCGCTGACGACAAGTTGGAAGATGCCAAGAGCACCGTCAACAAAATGAAGTGATGCCGTAGCTAATGTCAGCTATCGAAAGAGGTAACGCTGTGTTTTACACGAAGTGTTACCTCTTTTTTAAGCCCGGTTCCTTTAAAGTTGCTCAGGGCTATTTCTTTAATTCGAACATTTAAGCTCACCGCTTCATGAAATTAAAAGACGCAAAAGAAAAGGCGGAAGAAACCTATCAACACCTAATCGGTTACGCCGAAGCCCGCTGGAACGTTATTGCGCTACAGGTATCGGACACCACGGCCAACACGGTTACCTCAATTGTGGTAGGTATCATCATCGGTATACTGGGTTTGTTCTTTTTAGTGTTCGCCAGCACATCATTGGCTTTTTGGCTGGGAAGCTTGGTTGACAGCAATGCGCTCGGATTCCTTTTTGTCGCGCTTATTTACGCGCTCATTGGGCTAGTCATCTTCCTTAACCGGATGAAATGGCTCTACATGCCGTTCCTGAATATATTCTTAAAAAAGCTATACAAAGACCAAGATGATAAACTCATATGACGATCTGAAGGCGCAGCGCGCGAAGGCCCACAACGATTTGCAAGTAGCTAAGTCGCGGTTGACGGCCGACACCCGGGAGTGGCAGGATACAGTAAAGCCCCTAAACATAGTGGGTACAGCTGCCAAGAAAATGTTTACCAATAAGGTGACTGGTGGAAACGGCAAGAAAGGTCTGGTTGGTAAGGGAGTACAGATGGGCATCAATGCCTTGCTGGCCAAGACCGCCCTGAAAAGCCTACCTTTTCCGCTTAACCTCATACTACCACACGCGGCTCAAAACGTAGCCATAAACTATGTAGATGAGAACGGTCGAGACTACCTGATCAAGGCACTACAGTGGGTGAAGGAAATCACCGAGCCGGAAGAGGAAGTGCCACTGCTGGTAGCGCATGTCGATCCGATCGTGCCCTCGCAGAAGAAGCTGATGGTAGAGAATGTCGCCCATTCTGACGGTACAGTAGAAATCAATACGGTTCCGATTCAGTAATTTGTGGTTGCGGTGTCGAGCCAAAAATCACTTATCCTTTTGACTACATCTTTCAGGCTCTCGTAGCTCGAAGGCTTCACTACGTAACTGTTCGCTCCCAGTTTGTATGAGGATTGAATATCGTCTGGTGCTTTTGAAGTGCTGAACACAATCACTGGTATTCTATTGAGCTTATCATGGGCTTTGAGATGCTTAAGTACTTCGCGCCCGTCTCTTTTGGGCATATTCAAATCCAATAGAATAAAACTTGTCTGCGCTATTACATCGGAATTGTCCAGATAATCGATAAGCTGCTCCCCATCCTCAAAAAACAGAATTTTCTGGTTTATACTGTTGTCGTCGAATGCAGATTGTACTAAAAAGCGATCGTCGGCATCGTCGTCGGCCATCAAAATAGTGTACTTTCCCATCTTTGGTTTAGAATTAAAGCAAACTTTTTGGCAAATATACACAGAATTTGGCTCCTGAGTTTTCCTTCCCGTCAGCAGTGATGTATCCTTTGTGATTAAATATAACCTTGCGGCATATTGCTAGTCCGATTCCTGATCCTTCGTAAGCGCCGGAGCCGTGTAGTCGTTGAAAAATAACAAAAATCTTCTCGTTGTAATCGTTCGAAAAGCCGATCCCGTTGTCTTGAAACGTGATTTTATGAAAGAGATCTTCCGCCTGCGCTGATCTTATGCCGGGAATCGAGCTACCTGGTACGTCCTCACAGTAAATTTCGATCAGAAGATTCCCATCTTTTTTACGGTATTTGATCGAGTTCGAAATGATATTCTGAAACAGCTGATTCAACTGGAGTTCGTAGCCCACTATCGTAGGGAGCGGAGTTGATACTACTCTGTCAATGCCATGATCAATTTTATCGATACAGACCGCCCTGACTTCATTTAGTACTTTGTTGAGATCCACAGGCTCAGCAGCGGTAATGCTCTGCAAGCTCCGTGAAAAAGATAACAAATCGTTTATAAGCATTTGCATCCTACTCGCCGACAAATCTATTTTTCCCAGCATTTCAGCGAGGCTCCCTTCCAGCTTGCCCGCAGTCCGGGCTTTGATCAAGTCTGAGAACGATCTTATTTTGCGAAGTGGCTCCTGCAAGTCGTGCGAAGCCACGTAGGCAAACTGCTCCAACTCGCTATTGGATCGGTTTAGATTATCCACCTTATTCTCCAGCTCGGCTTTATAAATTTTGTTCGTTTTGAGCTCGCGCTCCAGCAACAAAAACGAAGTGAGCAGAAAGACCAGCGCAACGACCATAATCACCCAATTGAACCGGAAAATCTGTTGTTTGTAACTGTCTCTGTTCTCTGTTCTTTTTAACCTCAACAAGTCCTCAACGGCTTCCATTTTGTCTAACTGACGATTGATATTTTTCGTCAGCGCACCTCCCGAATCAAGAATGCGGCGCTTCTGATCCATCGTATAGCGTAAAGGGTTGCTGCCCGCAAAACGGACAATTCGAACTTCGTAAACCCGCAAGGAATCCTTTAGTACTTCTGTTCTTTTTATCTGGGATGGGTTATCCGAGATGAGTCGGCGCAGCGAATCGGCTAATACAGAGAGAGAAGCGACTTTGGCGAGCATAAGTTGCTGGTTGGATTTGTCGCCCAAAAGTAGGAAGCCCCGGCCTGAATAGGTAGTCTCATACATGGTCACCCTGATCTTCTGAATCTCATCGATCACGTCGTGGGTGTGATCGACGCGGTCGGAGTAGAAAAGGAGCTCTCGGTTGATTGAGTGGTAGCTGACTGAAAGTACTACGATGAGAAGGACAGAAATGACAAACAACGTGCGGATGGCCCACGTGACTTGCTTGTCGTTGAAAGCAGAGTGCAGCAAGCGTGTGGCAATATTTTCGTTCATTCAAGGAAAGAAGTGGAGAAACTTCGACACAAATATAAGGCTTATGGGCAATAAGTTGCCCGAAACTCGAACCTTCCAAAAACGATGCCCAACTACTAATCCAAAAAGATAAATTTATTTATATGGCTAACACTTACTACATTGTATACCTGCCCTTGTACGACCCGATGAGGATGCCGACGAAAGACTATCGAACGTTCCCGGTACGAAGGGCCTTGGAATCGGATTTTCTGTGCGCATTTCAAAATATTCAAGCCCAATATGCAAAGACAGACCCAAGTTCAGCGGCAAACGCTTAAATACTCCCCCCTTCAAATACAGATGCTCAATCTGCTGCATCTTACTACGCTGGAACTGGAACAGCGGATCAAAGAGGAGATGGAGGAGAACCCCATTTTGGAAGAAGGAAAGGACGAGGAGGCCAAAGAGAAAGAGCCGATCGAAGACATTGCCGATCCGGGCGAGACGGTAGGTACGGGCGAAGACAACGTACCGGAGGTACAGGACTACTCGGATTGGGACGAATTTAAGGACGACGATATTCCCGACTACAAGACGCAGTCGAACAACTATACGCCCGATGATGAACTGTACACCCGGCCGATGGTCGAGACGGTGTCGTTTCGGGACGAACTCAAAGAGCAAATACACTTTCTCAAACTGAGCGATCGCCAGCAGCTGGTGGCGGATTTCATTTTAGATTCGCTGGATGAAGATGGTTTTTTGCGACGCGATTGCGATATTATCGCCGACGACATTTCGTTTGCCAACAGCGCGTACGTCGATACCGAAGAGGTCGAAGCCATGTTGCGGGTGATCCAGCAGCTTCAGCCGGCTGGAATCGCGGCGCGTGATTTGCGCGAGAGCCTGCTCATTCAGCTCGAGCGGCGAGAGAGCGATAGCAGCGACTGGAAGCTGGCTCACCGGGTGGTCTCCGACTTTTTTCATGAGCTTGGCTCTCGCAATTACGATAAAATCGTGAGAACGCTCGAAATCGAGGAAGAGGAACTCAAGGAAGCACTCAATGTCATCGTTTCACTCAACCCGAAGCCTGCCTCGGGCCTGCGCAATGATTCGACGATCAACGACAGCATCAAGCCCGACTTCCTGATGCGCTACCTCAACGACGGCGACATCGAGGTTCAGCTCGCCTGGGGCAATAGTCCGGCCCTGCGCATGAACCGGATGTTCACTAAGATGGCCGAAGAAAAGAACGACCGCGCCACCCGGCAATTCCTCAAAAACAAAATCAACTCGGCCAAATGGTTTATCGACGCGATCAAGCAGCGGGAAACCACCATGCTCAATACCATGCGGGCCATCGTGAAACTTCAGTACGACTACTTCCAGACGGGCAGCGTCAAGAAACTGGTACCCATGATTCTGAAAGACGTAGCCGAAATGATCGAAATGGACATTTCCACCATTTCGCGCGTGACTACCAACAAATACGTACAGACGCCATTTGGCATCGTTTTGTTAAAGGACCTCTTCACAGAAGGCGTAGCGCGCGAGGACGGCACGGAAGTGAGCAACCGCGCGATTCAGGAAGCGATCAAAGAAATAGTGGCGGCCGAAGATAAGAGGCACCCGCTCAACGACCAGCAGATTACCGACTTGCTGGCAAAGCGAGACTACCTCGTGGCGCGCCGAACCGTAGCCAAGTACCGCGAGCAATTGAGTATCCCTACCTCGCGGCTTAGGGTAGAGATATAGTTTTTACAAAATCCCATCTAATATTTTGATGAAAAAAATACTGGTTGTCGATGACGAAGCGGACATCTGCATGTTATTAAAACGCTTCCTCTCCAAAAACGATTTTGAAGTGGAAACGGCCCAAAACGGTAAACGCGGCCTTCAATTGGTGGATGAGTTTCAGCCTGATCTGGTGATGACGGATTTCCGACTTGGAGATTTGACCGGCCAGGAACTACTGCTAAGCATCAAGAAAAAAATGCCCTACGTACCGGTATTGATCATTACGGGCTACTCCGACATCAAGACGGCTATCAGCGTGATGAAACAGGGGGCTTACGACTACATCACCAAGCCTTTGTTTCCTGACGAAATTCTGGTGACGGTGCGCAAAGCGCTCAGCGATTCCGAGGAGGATGCCCCCCCTGTGGCATCTTCTAAGAAGGGCAAGTCGGGTCGTAAAACTTCCGGTAAAAATATTTCAGGATATATTATCGGTGAAAGTGAGGTGTCCGACGAACTGTACAAGCAGATCGACCTGGTGGCACCTACCAATTTCAGCGTGATCATATACGGGGAGAGTGGGTCGGGTAAGGAGGCAATCGCCCACGAAATACACAACCGGTCGACCCGACACAAAAAACCTTTTATCGCGATGGATTGCGGAGCCATCTCCAAGGAATTGGCCGGAAGCGAACTGTTCGGGCATGAGAAGGGCTCATTCACCGGAGCACTCCAGACCAAAATCGGGCATTTTGAAATGGCCAATGGCGGTACACTGTTCCTCGATGAGGTATCGAACCTTTCTTACGAAATTCAAATGGCGCTTTTGCGCGTAGTTCAGGAGCGGAAAGTACGCCGGATTGGAGGAAATAAAGAGATAGAGCTCGACGTCCGAATCATCGTGGCGAGCAACGAACGATTGCTCGAAGCGGCAAAACAAGGTAAATTCCGGGAGGATCTGTACTACCGTTTTAACGAGTTTAGCATGGAAGTACCTGCTTTGCGTGACCGGCAGGACGACATCATGCTTTTCGCTGATGCCTTTCTGGCGTCCACCAATCAGGAGTTAAACAAGAACGTCACGGGATTTTCCGATGAGGTCATCGAAGATTTTATGAATTACGAATGGCCCGGTAACCTGCGCGAGCTGAAGAACGTAATCAAACGGGCTACTTTGCTGGCTGACGATGACACGATCGAGGAGAAGGTACTCCCTTTCGAGATAGCCAACTACCAGAAACTCCGAGAATTGGACGGCGACTTTGCGGCACCCGCCGCCACGCCTGCCGCTTCCTCGCAAGACGCTGATGGGGACGCCAATCCAAGTCTCAAGACGGTGGCTAACGAGGCCGAATACGATATGATCATGCAGGTACTCAGGCAGGTGAACTACAACAAGAGCAAGGCGGCGCGCCTGCTTAATATAGATCGTAAGACGCTCTATAACAAGATGAAGCAATTCGACATGCCCTGAAACCTGAAATTATTCGAAAATGGCTGAATCAAAGGAACAATTCCACACGTATGGAATCGGCGAACTTATTGAAGCTGCTTCAACGGGTTTGCTGGTATTTGAAAAAAAGGAAGACGAAAATTACCAATGTGTTCGGGCTAACAACCTGTCTGCAAAGCTAATCGGGGAAAATAGTCCAATTGGCAAGAATTGGGCAAGCATAGTGGGCGACGAACGATTTGGCGTATCGACTACGCTCGCCGACTGGGGTTCCGAAGTTTACCTTCCTTTATCTGAGCGATGGTGCCGGGTCGAGAATAAGCCCCTCGACAAGAAAACTTTTCTGTGTACACTCACCGACATTACTGCTCAGAAGGACACTGAGCTTGAAAATAAGCAAATAACGGAAATATTGAGTGGCGCCGAAGGAACGATAAAGTTCGGTAGCTGGATGGGCCACACCCAGGGCAACGCCAACTCCAAAGATTGGTGGTCAGTTGGTCTTTACGAACTTCTGGGCTATTCCCCGGAGGAGGCGCAATCACTCGTTCCGTCCGGCGATCTTTTCTACGGGCATGTTCATCCTGAAGACAGGCCCATTCTGAAAAATGCCGTAGCGCAGTCGTTCCGGGAAAAGGCGAAATTTGAGGCTGAGTATCGAATCAAAACCCGTACGGGTGAAGAGAAATTCGTGGTGAGCCGAGGAATGTACCGCGATGGGGATCAGTCGGGACCTGCCGTGTCGTACGGCAACGCTTTCGACATGACGCCCATCCGTAAGATCAGAACCGAACTCGAGCGGAAAGTGAAGGAACTCAACCGCTCTAATTTCGATCTTGAACAATTCGCTTACGTGGCTTCTCACGATCTGCAGGAACCGCTTCGGAAAATTGTCTCATTCGGCGAGCGGTTGGAAGCCAAGAGTAAGGGGGCGCTGAATGAGGAATCCACGCTGTACCTTAGTCTGATTCTAAGCGCGTCGCGCCGCATGCAGGACATGATTGTCAATCTGCTTGAATTCTCTCGCGTGGCGCGATCTCGCGAAGGGTTCACCAATACGGACCTCGATATGGTCATGGCGGGGGTACTTAGCGACTTGGAAATCACTATCCAGTCCAAGGGAGCCCAGATCAAAATCGACGCTTTGCCGCAGATCGAAGCCATCCCGACCCAGATGGCCCAGCTATTCCAAAACTTGCTGACCAATTCACTCAAATTCACCCGGGAAGGAGTGACGCCTGCCATCACGATCGACGCGGAGGAAATTGCCCCGGCGGAACAGCTCAACTATGGCTTGCCCGTCAATCGTCGCTACCTGCGGCTACTTTTCTCCGATAACGGCATAGGCTTCTCAAATCAGGACTCGTCCCGAATATTCACGCTCTTCCAGCGTCTGAGAGGGCGGTCGGAGTACGAGGGGGCGGGAATTGGACTCTCTGTGTGCAAGAAGGTAGTCGAAAACCATTGTGGAGTCATCATGGCATCCGCAAGGCCCGATGAAGGCGCACTTTTCACCAGTCGTTCTTCCTTTCGAAAATTCATAACGGCATCGCCGCTTACTTACCTATTTACCCAAGTTGGAAAAACAGTTAACCATCCTGATCGTCGACGACGACGAAGACGATTTCATACTGACCAGTGCCTGTTTTGGTGACTTGGTGGGTTGGAACATAACACTCGAATGGTGTCCTACTTACGATAAGGCGGTTGAAGAGCTGACGAATTGCCGATACGACCTTTTTATTTTCGATTACCTGCTGGGGTCCCGAACCGGAATCGACCTGATCCAACAGGCGACAGAACTTAGCTGCGAGCAACCGATTATTCTGCTTACTGGAAAAGGGGATGAAAAGTTGGCATTGGAAGCCTTGCGCCTGGGCGCAGCAGACTACCTCGTCAAGAGTGAACTCGAGCCTGTCATTCTGGCCAGGAGCCTGCGGTATTCACTCGAAAGGACGAAAGTGACCAGAGCGCTTCGAAAGAGTGAACGTCGTTATCGCAAGATATTCGAGGAGTCCAAGGATATGCTTTTCATTAGTGATCTGGCTGGTAACCTTCTCGATTTCAATGATTCCACTTCCCTCATGACCGGGTATCCCGTTGCTGAGATCGAGAAGCGAAAAGTACCTGAGTTTTTTGACGCTTTGGAGATAAAACCCATTTGGGAAGACATCGCCACGGGGAAGGACGTATACGGCCAGGAACTCAAACTCCTGACCCGCGAGGGTGAAAAAAAAACCGGTATGTTTTTCGCCTCGATCGAAACCGACCAAGAGCTTACATACGTGCAAGGCCGGGTACACGACATCACACTCAGTAAGCAGGCCGAGCGCGAGCGGCTTTTTTCGGAAAAATTGGGCGTCACCAGTCGGTTGGTGCGCATGCTGGCGCATGAGGTGCGCAATCCGCTTACCAACGTAGGGCTGTCGACCGAGCAGCTCGAATCCGAACTGGAAGACGAGGATCTGCGCTTCTACACCGATATCATCAAGCGAAATTGTGCCCGCATCAATGATCTGATTACACAACTCCTGCAATCGTCGCGGCCCAATGAATTCAACCTGGCTCCGGGCTATCTCCACATTGCGCTTGACGATACGCTGACCACCGCGCATGATCGCTTGAAACTCAAAAAGATCAGTATCGAGAAGCAGTACGAAGCACCTGATCCCAAAATCAGGCTTAACCCCGATATGCTCAAAATCGCTTTTCTCAATCTGATCACTAACGCCATTGAGGCTATGGAAGAAGGCGAAGGCGTCCTGCGGGTATCGACACGCAAAGTAGACGGCGATGTGCAGGTACAGATTGCTGACAATGGGTCAGGAATCAGCGAGGAGAATATGAACAAAGTATTTGAGCCTTACTTCACCGGCAAAAAATCAGGAATGGGCATAGGGCTGGCCAGTACGCTCAACATCGTGCAGTCGCACCAGGGTCGGGTCGATGTGCAATCGGACGTAGGTGTCGGAACGGTTTTCACCCTCACCTTTCCGCTAGAGGCAGAATGACGGAAGGACGTATTCCACAGATTGACGCGTCGTTTTGAAAAATGTGGTATGGGTGCCCCATTTTTGTAAGCTATCTGAGGGCAAACGACAGAAAATAAACGGGTACGAATTTTTAATCAGCTTTCGGAAATAACTAAAACCGGATGTATCATGGAAATGCTGATCTTCTTTTTTTTAAGTCTCTTCGGTGGTGTACTTGCTGCCTATCTGATGGAAAACAGTAATAAATCGCACAACGGGATATACCGTTTCGACCAAAAACGCGATTTGAAATCTACCTTTTCTCGTTTGCAGCGTATTTCACGAATGATGTAAAACTCTACTTTTATAAGATCGTGCTATATTTGTGTGACTTACACAAACTCCCGATCTTATTATGAATTTTAACTGGCAAGGCGTATTCCCCGCGCTCACCACCAAGTTTACCGAGGACGATGCACTCGACTTGTCTGCATTCGATACCAACCTGGACGCTCAGGTTTCGGCGGGCGTAGACGGTGTCATTTTAGGCGGCTCGCTCGGTGAGGCCAGTACACTAACCTCTCCTGAAAAAGAAACGCTGGTAAAACACGCCGTCAAACGACTTGGCGATACAATACCTGTAATACTCAATATTTCCGAGGCATCGACCCATGGTGCCATAAAAGTCGCCGAATCGGCGGCTGACCTTGGCGCCAGCGGCCTGATGCTGCTGCCACCCATGCGCTATAAGGCCGACGACCGCGAAACGGTCGCTTTCTTCAAGGCCACCGCAAAAGCGACCTCTTTACCCATCATGATCTACAATAATCCCGTCGACTACAAAATCGAGGTCACGGGCGATATGTTCGAACGATTGCTAGAGTTGGACAACATCCGGGCAGTCAAAGAATCTACACGCGACATTTCCAACGTAACGCGACTTCGCAACCGCTTTGGCGATCGGCTCAGGGTCTTGTGCGGGGTAGATACCATTGCCATGGAAGCGCTCGTGATGGGGGCCGACGGTTGGGTGGCGGGCCTGGTTTGTGCTTTCCCGCGCGAAACCGTCGCAATATACCGTCTTGTGAAAGCCGGTAAGTTGGACGAAGCCCGCAAAATCTACCGCTGGTTCCTGCCATTGTTGGAACTGGACCTACACCCAAAACTCGTCCAGTACATCAAACTGGCCGAGGTGCATACCGGCATAGGTACCGAACACGTGCGCCTGCCGCGCCTACCGCTTATCGGCGAAGAACGGAAGCGAGTGGAAAAAATTATTAGCGAGGGGTTAGCTACCCGTCCACAACTGTAGGGTTGACGCCATTCCCAGGTCATCGACTCAATAACTTTTTCTCTTGAAAAAGCATTTTTTCTGCATCGACGCCCACACCTGCGGTAATCCGGTACGGGTCGTAACGGGTGGTGCCATCCCTACCTTGGTGGGTACCACCATGAGCGAAAGACGGCTGCATTTCCTGCGCGAGTACGACTGGATCAGAAAAAGCCTGATGTTTGAGCCTCGTGGACACGACATGATGTCGGGCAGTATTATCTACCCGCCCATCGAGGCAGCGCACGATGTCGCCGTGCTATTCATAGAAACGTCCGGTTGCCTGCCCATGTGTGGCCATGGTACCATAGGTACCGTCACGGTGGCGATCGAGCAAGGCCTGGTCACGCCCAAAGTGCCCGGTGTGCTTCTTCTGGAGGTACCGGCGGGGCTCGTGAAAGCTGAATATGTAATGCGGGGAAATAAGGTCGGTTCGGTAAAGATCACCAACATCAAGTCGTACCTCGCTGCCGAGGGTATTGAAGTCGAATGCCCGGAACTGGGTATGCTTACGGTCGATGTGGCTTACGGAGGTAATTTCTACGCCATCGTGGACGAGCAGCCCAATTTTGCCGGTCTGCAACACCACACTAGCGAGCAACTGGTGGCCTGGGCCCGCACGATTCGGGAGCGCATCAATGCCGTGCACAGTTTCGTTCATCCCGAGAATCCGGCGATCAACGGACTGAGCCATGTGCTCTGGACAGGCGCCACGATCGACCCTGCCGCTACCGCCCGGAATGCGGTCTTTTACGGCGATAAAGCGATCGACCGTTCGCCTTGTGGCACGGGTACCTCGGCGCGCATGGCCCAATGGCACGCGCAGGGAAAACTGACTAAGGGGCAGGCGTTCGTGCACGAGAGCATTATTGGTTCCAAATTCACTGGGCGCATCGAAGCGGAGACCGAACTGAACGGCCGCCCGGCCATTGTGCCCAGCATCGAAGGATGGGCTATCATTCACGGCTACAACCATATCATCCTGGACGAGGACGATCCTTATGTGCACGGTTTTCAGGTAGTTTGATTTTTAAACCCTATTTTCTCCATCATGAAAACCATTGGCATCATTGGCGGCGGCATTAGCGGGCTATTTTCGGCTTATTACCTGGTGCGGGAAGGCTACGCGGTCACGATCATCGAACGGGAGTCTTTTTTGGATGGCTGCTCGTTTGGCAACGCCGGCATGATCGTGCCGAGCCACATCGTTCCACTGGCCCAGCCAGGCATGATCGCCAAAGGAATGCGTTGGATGCTCGACGCGCAAAGCCCTTTTTACGTAAAACCACGACTGAATGGCGGTCTTATCAAGTGGGGGTACTTGTTCTGGAAGCATGCGACCGAGAAACACGTAGCGTATGCCATCCCGCATTTGCGCGATTTGAGTCTGCTGAGCAAGTCGCTATTTCAGGAGTTGGCCGATCGGCCGGAGTTCTCTTTCGGCTGGGAGGAAGAAGGCCTGATGATGCTTTTCAAGAATGCCGAAAGTCGGCAGGAAATGGCCGAGGAAGCACATACGGCCAATCGGGCTGGCCTCGATGCGCATCTGCTTTCGGCCGCCGAAGTACAATCACTCGAACCCAACGTGCGGGTGGCGGTAGCCGGTGCGGTACATTACCCCGGCGATGCGCATATCTATCCCAATGAACTAATGACCAATCTCGTGAAGTACCTGCGCGGGGCGGGCGTTCGTTTTCTGGAAAATGAATCGGTGAAGGACTTCGAAACACAAGACCGGAAAGTCAGGGGCGTCGTGACGGAAAACGGTACCTACGGCTTCGACGAAATCGTGGTCGCTGCGGGGGCCTGGTCGCCATTGCTGACTAGCAAGCTTGGCCTCTCGCTGCCGTTGCAGGGTGGCAAGGGGTACAGCTTCCGGGTGAGCGACATGCCGAACTCGATCCGGGTACCCGCCATTATGCTCGAAGCCCGAACCACTGCTACACCCATGGGCGGCGGCGTCCGCTTCGCCGGTACCCTCGAAATCGCGGGACAGGATCAGTCTGTCAATATGAACCGGGTACAGGGCATCCACAAATCGATCAATCAGTACTATCCCGATTTGGAAGTACCCCTCCCCGAAAAGAATGAGGTATGGCGTGGCTTGCGCCCCTGCTCGCCCGATGGACTACCCTACATAGGCCGCACGGGAAAATTCCAGAACCTGACCATCGCCACCGGACACGGCATGATGGGCGTGAGCCTGGCACCTGCCACGGGAAAGCTGATAGCCGAAATTGTCAAAGGAGAGAAAACCAGCGTAGATATCGGGGCTTTCAACCCACTGCGGTTCAACTAATGTGGTACGGGCTGCCAGCCCGTTTTACCAGGTCACCCACAAAAAGCTACCGCCCGTCGGTAGACAGTACCCTGGTGTTGTTTTTGAGTACTTTCAAAATGATATACAGTACTGCGCTCGCGATCGCCAAAATGAGCCAGTGCTCATTCCGAAATTCGACATTGCCGTACTGGAAGTACTCGCCTACCACATCGAAAATCAAAAACAAAATAAAGAGGGCCGCAAAGCCATTTTTCTCCTGCCGCAATACCTTCCGCAGGCTGAATTCGAGATTCGGATTTTTCCATTGCCCAAATTTGGGGATGATAGCGGGCGTGATCGCCGCCCACGCCCTGAACCTGTCGCCGAATTTCCCTTCGATGAACTGCTCCTCAGTGTACATGATGCGTTCGTAGTAAAGCCAATAAGCCAGCACGAAAGCGACGATGAACCAGGTGTTGGCCGTGAGCATGGCCACGCCCAGAAACATGAAGAAATTGCCTACGTATAAGGGATGCCGTACTACGGAGTAGATGCCTGAGGTATTGAGCGTGTCGGCTACCTGTGTTTCGGTGTTTCGTCCCGAGGTATTTTTTGGGGTAAAGCCTACGGTCAAGACCCTGATCAATTGCCCGAATAGCCCTATGGCCAGGCACAGAACCCAATAGCCATCCGAAGTGTAAGGCAAATCGGAGACCTGCGCGTGTTGCCAAACCATGTAGGTATACACGGCCAGACCAATGCCCAGAATAAATAGCGGAAGGGTACCCCGGTACTTGAAAAGGTAATTTCCCTGATGATCGAATTCTTTGATTAGCTCCATTATGGCAGAGGTGGGGGTGTTGTATTTGAAGCCAAAATAAAGACAAAAATCTTACAGTCTGGTTGTTTCGCAATAAATAGCGGACGACTGTTTCCAATCGCCCGCTCTAGAAAAGCTACCTTCATTCGGCCGATCACGCCCCCACCAGCTCCCGCTCGGGCAATTCCTCCACGGGTGGCGCCACGTACTTCCGCGACATGTATGAGTACACCGCCGGAATGACAAACAGCGTCAGAATCGTGGAGAACAGCATGCCGCCCACAACCGCAATGCCCATCGACACCCGGCTTTCGGAGCCCGCGCCCAAGGCAAGGGCAATGGGCAGAATACCCAGAATCGTACAAAGGCTCGTCATCAGAATAGGCCGAAAACGCGATACGGCGGCTTCGATGGCGGCTTCTTTTTTGTCCGCGCCTTCCTCCTTGCGCTGATTGGCGAATTCCACAATCAAAATACCGTTTTTGGTCACCAACCCTACGAGTACGATGATACCGATCTGGCTGAAAATATTCATCGTTTGCCCAAAATCCCAGAGCGAGATGAGCGCGCCGCACACCGCCAAAGGTACCGTAAGCAGAATGATAATCGGATCGACAAAACTCTCGAACTGCGCCGCCAGAATCAGGAAAATCAGGACCAGCGATAGCAGGAAGGCGAACAGCAGGCTATTCGAGCTCTCCTTAAATTCGCGGGAATTGCCATCCAGGGCGGTGTTGAAGGTGTCGTCGAGCACATCGCGGCCTATTTTCTGAATTTCGTCGATGCCTTCGCCCAGCGTGACGCCCTTGGCGGTGTTGGCCGAAACCGTAGCCGATATGTAGCGGTTGAAGCGTAACAACTGCGGTGGTGAGCTCTGCTCGGTGAGCTTCACCAGATTATCCAGTTGCACGAGTTCACCGCTCTTGCTCTTCACGTAAAGCGATTTCAAATCGAGCAGATCGTTGCGGTCGGCGCGTTCGATTTGGCCGATGACCTGGTACTGCTTGCCATCTTGCAGGTAGTACCCAAAGCGTCGCCCGCTCAGCCCGAGTTGCAGGGTTTGGCCCACATCCTGAATCGACACGCCCAGGCTTTGGGCTTTCTCACGGTCGATCTCGACCCGGATTTCAGGTTTAGTAAATTTCAGATTGGCATCCACGCCTTCCAGCAACGGACTCTCCTGCGCCCTTTCAAGTACCTTGGGCAGGAATTCTTTCAACTTCTCAAAGTTAGGCGCCTGGATCACGTATTGAATCGGTTGTCCGCGCGAGCGCCCGGCGTTGATGGTTTGATCCTGCGACACGATGGACCGTGCCCCGGCAAATTGCTTCAGCTTAGGCGTAATGTCCTCCACGATTTGTTGCTGCGAACGGGTGCGCTTATCGGGCGTCGTGAGGGCGATGCGGGTGTAGCCCGAGTTGGTGGCTGAGGACCCAAAGCCCGGCGAGGTGATGGTGATGACCGCATCGCGCTCAGTGGAATCCAACTCGGTGTACATGAAATCGCCCAGCGTATCCATGTACTTTTGCATGTACTCGAAAGTAGCCCCTTCCTGGGCAGTAGTATAGATTCGAAAGTTGCCCCGGTCTTCGAGCGGTGCCAGCTCGGCGGGCAATCGCTTACCGGTGAGCAGGTAGTACGACACGCCCACGAAACCCAGCATCAACACCCAGGCCATCCAGCGATAGCGCATGAAAGTGTGTAGCGCGCCCGCATAGCCTTCGGTGAGCCACTCGAAAAACGGCTCGGTTTTGCGGTAAAGCCATGGCTGGCGCTTCCGGTTCTTGAGTAGCCGCGAGCTTAGCATCGGCGTGAGCGTGAGCGACACGAAGGCCGAAATAATCACCGAACCCGCCACCACGATCCCGAACTCGCGGAAGAGCCGCCCGGTGACGCCTTCCAGAAAAATAACGGGCAGAAAAACCGCCGCCAGCGTGACGGTAGTCGAGATGACGGCGAAGTAAATCTCCCGCGCGCCGACGAAAGCCGCCTGAGTGGGCGTCATGCCCTCCTCGACCTTGGCGTAGATGTTCTCGAGTACCACAATGGCGTCGTCCACGACTAGCCCGATCGCCAGCACGATGCCCAGCAGCGTGAGTACGTTGATCGAAAAGCCGAACAGGTACATGATGAAAAACGTCCCGATCAGCGAAATGGGAATAGCCGTGAGCGGAATGATGGTCGAGCGCCAGTCGCGCAGGAAAATAAAAATTATGAGCGCCACCAGAAAGAAAGCGATCACGATCGTTTCCTCTACCTCCGCGATGGACGATCGCACAAATTTGGTGTAGTCGGTGCCCAACTCCACGATGACGTCCGACGGCAGGTCGGCCTTGATCTGCTCCATGCGCTTGTTGAGGTCATCGACGATGGCGATGTGGTTGGCGCCCGGCTGCGGAATTACCGCCACTGCCACCATGGGTATCCCGTCGCGCTTCAGTAGGGTGCGCTCGTTTTCGGGGGCGAGCTCGGCGTAGCCCACATCCCTGAACCGGATGATGCGGTCGCCCTCTTCCTTGATAATCATGTTGTCGAAATCCTCCGCCGTGCGCAAGCGGCCCAGCGTCCTGACTGTCAGTTCCATATTTTGCCCCTCGATGCTACCGGAAGGCAGCTCGACATTCTGCCTGGTCAGGGCCTGGGAAATATCCAGAGCGGTGAGGCGGTAGGCCGCCATCTGCGAGGGGTTGATCCGCAGGCGGATCGAGAATTTCTTTTCGCCCCAAATCTGCACGTTGCTCACGCCGTCGATCGTCTGGAATTTCTCTTTGAACTGTCGTGTCGCGATGTCGTTCAGTTCCAGCAGCGGCCGTAGTTCCGACTTGACATTGATAAACCATATGGGCGAGGCGTCGGCATCGGCCTTTGACACGATCGGCGGGTCGACATCGGGTGGCAGATTGCGTTGGGCCCGCGACACGCGGTCGCGTACGTCGTTGGTGGCCGCTTCCATATCCACGCCGAGGTTAAACTCCACCGTGACGCTGCTGCGCCCGTCGCGGCTGGCCGACGACAGCGTACGGATACCCGCGATGCCGTTGATCGACTCTTCGAGCGGCTCGGTGATCTGCGATTCGATGATCTCGGCGTTCGCCCCCGTGTAGCTCGTACTCACGGTCACCACCGGTGGGTCGACGCTCGGAAATTCCCGGATGCCCAGGTACAGAAATCCAATAACGCCAAAGAGCACGATCACCAATGACATGACGATGGCAAGTACAGGACGCTTTATGCTAAGGTCGGATAGGGAAGCCATTTTTTAGTTGATGAGTTTATGAGTTTAAAGTTGATGAGTTACGAACCGTTTTGATCAATGACACCAGCATGGCTTTGACTTCTCTTATTTCGTAGTCCCTCATTTCATAAATCTCGTTAGAAATGTATGTAAGATCTTTTGCAAGTAATAAGTAGTACTCGGTTTCGTGAAGTGAGCCTAGCGATGTTTGAAAGAAATTGGCAGTATCCTTACTAGTGGCCTTTCCACAACCTTCGGCCAGGTTGGCCGCAATCGATACGCTTGAACGCCTTATTTGAGAGGTCAATCCGAATAATTCCTGTTTTGGAAATCCGTTGGTGAGCTCATATATACTCAAGACCAACACGTGAGCCTTCTGCCACACTTTCAACGTCTTGTAAGACTGCATAACTCATGAACTTTAAACTCATAAACATTCAACTCCAAAACCCCTACTGAATTTCCACTGCGCCGCCCGGTTTCACTTGCAGGATACCGGTGGTGATCAGGGTGTCGCCGGGCGCCAGGCCGCTCAGGATTTCCATGTTCATCTCGCCGCGCAGGCCGACGTTGACCGGGCGCGGCGTGGCTTTGCCGCCTTTGACCAGAAACACCATGTGGCCGTCTTGTTCGGGTACCACGGCCTCGTTGGGTACCGTGATGGCGGCACCCTTAGAGCCGGTGATGAGTTCGATGCGGGCGAAGGCACCGGGCAACAGCGCACCGTTGCCGTTGGGACTGGTGGCACGCATTTGCAACGTACGCGTGTTGGGGTCGATTTTTGGGTCGACGGCGTAGACGCGGCCCGTGTGCTCGACCTCCGAGCTTTCGGTGGTGTACTTCAAGATGCTGCCGACCCGGATTTTGTCGGCGTACTTGGCGGGTACCGAAAACTCCACCTTGGCCGGATTGGTGTTGGTGAGCGTGGTGATGCGCGAGGCGGGCGTTACGTAACTGCCTTCACTGATGTAGCGCAGGCCGAGCCGTCCCGAAAAGGGGGCTTTGATGGTGGTACGCGTAAGCTGGGCCTTGATGTTGTCGATGTCGGCTTCGTTGGTCTTTACGGTCGTGAGGCTGATGTCGTACTCGCGCTGGCTGATGGCTTCTTTTTCAAGAAGTTGCCGTTGGCGGAATTCGTTGCCTTCGGAAAGCTTTTTCGAATACTCGAGTTTTTTGAGCTGAGCCTGCAAATCATCGTCGTATATTTTCAGCAGGGTAGTCCCTTTCTTGACGTACTGTCCTTCCTTGAAGTACAAGTTCGTAATCTTGCCCGGTATCTCACTCCTGATGTCCACCTCCTCATTGGCCAGGATACTACCCGTCGTTTTGACGACATCGTCGAGCGAAACCGATTGCACGACCATCACCGATACGGGCGTCTTGTTGCCACCCGGCTTGGGGGCACTTGCGGCTGCTACTTCTGTGTCGTCTTTGGCGTTGAAGTACTCTTTCAAACGAGGGTAGAACACCAGCCCGAGCAGCATGACCACGATCATGAAGGTGATCAGGCGTTTTATAGGTTTGTTCATGAATTGCGGTAAGGAGATTTTACGAGAAACAAATTTAGCAGATTCTTGTTCGGAATTGAGGCATTTCGACGGAAGTTTGGCTATTGCAGTCCAATAACCGTGCACAAAAAAATGCCCGGCTGGATAGCCGGGCATTTCCTTACTCAAAAAAAATTCAGGCAACACTACTTCACATCCCAAAATACTTTGGTGGAAGCTTTATCACCACCGATGGCATCGCCGGCCGCTTTTACGTTGGTTCCGTTAAGAGTCGCTTCGGCGATAGGGTAAATCAAACGATTAGGAATGTCTGCTTTTGTCAAACCCTCCGGTACTTTGAAACCCTGAAAGTCCAGCAGTCGCCAAGTCGTCCAGCCTTCCAAGCCATTGTTGTAAAGCGCCAGCCACTTTTGCAGTCCAATCTTCTGCTTCCAATCACCGGAGGCCGTTGCATAGGCCACGTCTTTCTGAGCCAGGTAAGCTTTGGCCATAGCGTCGGTTCCTCCCCATTCCTTGATGGAGGCGGTGATCGCCATATCGTAAAGCTCTGCCACGGTACCTCCCATATCAAAGCCGCGTTGCGCGCCTTCAGCCCGCAAAAACAGTATTTCTGAGTAAGCAAGGCTAATACCAGGAGTAGTGGCCGTGTAAAGCATCTTGCCCGGTGCGGAAAAGTTGGTGAAGGTGTTGGCTGAACCATAGATTCCGCCCTTGTAAACCCCAGAGCCGCCGTTCTCCTGGAAATAGTAGGCACGTCTTGGATCTTTCAGATTATTCATCACTTCCACGATTGTGTTGGCCGCCACGTAGTCCGAGCGTCCGCTCAGCTCCAGATCCGCGTAAGCTGGATAAGTATAGGGAGCATTGGTAGTGTACTCAACGGAGTAGTTCTCCGATACGTTGCTGAATACGCCGGCTTTGACAGCAGACTCTGCCATCGTCTTCGCTTTGGCGGGGTCAACGTCAGCCAAACGCATCGCCAGTCTCAATTTGAGAGAGTTGGCCGTCTTCAACCACATCATCGTGTTACCCTGGTTCACCAGGTCGCTGTTGGCAGCGAAGCTCGGCGCCGTAGGCGTCAGATCGGCAATGGCCTTGTTCAGGTTGTCGATGGCACTGTAGTACACGGTTTTGGCGTCGTCATACTTGGGGTTTGGATTAGAGAAATCCAACGCCTCCGAGTAAGGCACGTTCCCGAATAGATCGACCAGCACGGTATAAATGTGTGCTTCATTGATGGCGATGACCGCCAGCTTGTTCTTTTGAATTTGTGCCGTCTGCGAGTTAGTCTCCTGTACACTGATAAGGCGTTTGGCCTCGTCGAGGTCTTTCAGAGAGTCGCGGTAAAGGCGCGAGAACCAGTTGTCGGGAATATTACGCGTTACCTGGTTGTACTGGCTTTCGTCGGGATAAGTGGTCTGTGCCCAGTACTGAGCGTAGAGCCGAAACACATTCGTGTTAACGTTGGCGTTATTAAGGACTTGGTGGAATCGCTCGGTAGCATTGTTGAAGAGTGATTCCCCGGTCACTGACGCCGGGTTTTTCTTGTCAATATTCAGGTCTTCGAAATTGTCCGTGCAGCCGAACACTAAGGCTGCCATTAATAGAACTGCTATTTTTTTCATGTTATTTATCTTTTATGATTCTTACTATTAAAAGTCAAGCTGCACCCGGAAACCAACGTTACGCACCGTGGGGTAAGAACCCGACAGGTAGCCCTGGGCATTACCTGCACCAAGACCCGACTCGGGATCGGCGAAGGGCACGTGCTTGGAGATGATCCAAAGGTTACGACCTACCACCGACACCGTGATATTCTGAGCAAAGTTTTTCAGAACAGAAGAAGGAATGCGGTAAGAAAGTGCCGCCTCACGCAACTTCACGTAGGATGCATCGTAAACGGTCAGCGCACCAGGGTTACGGCTGGCGTTACCCCAGTAGAAATACTGGCCATAGTTAGTAGCCGGCGTACGAACCGTGTTGGGAGTTCCATCCGCCAATACTCCTGGATTGATCAATCCGCCACCGTCGGCAACAGGAGCCCGGAGCTCGTTACCAAGTTCATTCAAGCCAGCCGTGTAATCGGGAATGCCCGTACCTTGACCGTAGTGCGTATCGAGAGAATAAACATTGCCTCCCTGTGACATGTCTATCAGGAAGCTAAGGTTCAAACCTTTATAGCTGAAATTGTTAGAGATACCACCCGTCCAGTTGGGCTGAGCGGTACCAATTACCTGATCAGGATTAACGGTGTAGTAGCCTGAGCTGTTGACTACCCGCTGACCATCAATAAAATTGAACCCACTGCCACGAATCGTACCGTAACGTTGACCTTCGGTAGCATTCAATGAGACGCCACCTTGATAAGAGGCCAACTGAAGGTTTTCAACTCCCTGATAGAGCGTACCTACGGTGTTAACGTTCTTGGCCCAGTTGGCCGTGACCCGCCATT
The DNA here is from genome assembly GCA_963803495.1 of uncultured Cytophagales bacterium. GTDB lineage: Bacteria > Bacteroidota > Bacteroidia > Cytophagales > Spirosomataceae > Persicitalea. The sequence goes on along the minus strand of CAWDMP010000002.1, from coordinate 1,180,654 downwards.
CAAAACCAGCATGTTGCACAGGAATGCCCGTAAGAGCAACTTCCACCCCCTTGTTTTCAAGGTTACCGGCATTCACGTAGCGGAAGCCATAGCCCGTAGCCACAGACTGCGTTACGCGTAGAATCTGGTTGATCGTGTTGACATTGTAAACAGTCAGATCAAGACCAAGACGGCCTTGGAGCGTGTTCAGCTCAATACCACCTTCCCAGCTTTTCGTCCGCTCAGGCTTCAAAGCAGGGTTGTTTTTCGTCGTAGGTACAGAAGTTAATACAGAAGAACCGAAGTTGTCCAGACGGCTATAAACATCACCAACACTTAGCGAGGGAGCGTCGTTGCCCACTTCGGCGTAGCCAAAGCGCAATTTACCAAACCGTAGCCAATTGGCATTGAGGTGGTTCGAGAAAACGTAGCTACCTGATACCGAGTAGTAGTTGTAGGTATTGTTCTCAGTAGGCAGGGCCGAAGAAACGTCCACACGATCCGACAGATCAAGGAAGAAAGTGTTCTTATAACCCAGAGAAACGCTGCCATAATAACCATTTACCTGCTTCTCCAAAAGCGATTCGGAAGGAAGGGGAACCGTGTTGGCCGAGTTGCTGATCGCATACAGATCAGGCACAGCCAGGCCACCAGATGTAGACTGAACGTTTCTTTCCAGGCTCTGACGACGAATGTTAAGACCAATAAGTCCGGTCAAGCTGAAATCGGTACCGAAATTCTTATTGAAATTACCGATTAGATCGTAGTTCATTTCTGAGTTAGCGATGTCAGTGCGCTGGTAGCCAGATTCTTCAGTATTGCCTTGCAATCCGAAAGACGTGGGTACCGAGCCAACTGCTCTTCTCTCTTCCCGAATTTCATTATAGGTGTCCATGGTCACGCGACCCAAAATGCTGAACCAGTCGGTGAGTTGGTAGTTCAAGTTGATGTTACCGAACAAACGGCCCCGGCTGTCGGAGTTAAAGTTCTTATAACGCGTCCAGTAAGGGTTGTCCCAAAAGATAGGGCTCGTGTCGCCATTGATGGGATCATTCATGTTCCAGGTAACGTTGCGGCCAGTCTCGTTGAAGAACTTCTCCTGACGCTTTACGTCTACGTTTGTCTGCCACCACTGGCGGAAATTGGACATGAGATTATCCGAATAGCCCGTGGAGAAACGCCCGGTCGTAGCCTGGTTGGTGTAGTTACCCGTGATAGCGGCGGTCAATTTCTTGCTCAGATTGTAAGAACCGCTGAAATTCAAGTTATTTCTTTTCTGAGAGCTGTTAGGCAAGACGCCCTTATCGCTGAAATTAGTATAGCCCAAGCGAAAAGCGCCGAACTCGTTACCACCGGTCAAGTCGATGGAGTTGTTGTAAGTGACCTGCTGCTCGAAAAAGGTAGAGGGGTCGTTTTCGGCGGCAACCCATGGCTGCGGCTTACCAAAGTTCTCCGACTCGGGAACGAAAGCCTCCCACTGATAGACACTCAAATTGGGATCGAAGCGCGCTCCGTAAGAACCATCTTCCCGCGTTGGGTTAACCAGATCCATAACACCATCACCATTGATGTCGGCATCTTCAAAATAAGGGTTGGTCGGGCCATAGTAAGGACCGTAGCCAGCACCATATTTCTTCTGGTAGCTCATGAAAGTCGTTTTGTCAATGCGGCCGATGTTGATGCCGCTGGAAACGCTTACCCCGAGTCCTTTGCGCTTGGTTCCTTTCTTGGTCGTAATCAAAACCACGCCGTTGGCACCCCGCGAACCATAAAGGGCCGTTGAGGCAGCACCTTTAAGCACTGATATTGTCTCGATGTCTTCTGGGTTAATATCTGAGGCGGCGTTACCATAGTCGTAGCCACGTTGGCCGTTGGCCTGCGCACCCGTGTTTCCTTGGTAGTTGGAGATAGGCACTCCGTCCACTACGAAAAGAGGTTGGTTGTTACCCGCCAGGGAGTTGTTACCCCGGATCAGAATATTCGATGAACCGCCAAAAGAGTTGTTCTGGCGAATCTGCACGCCGGAAATCTTACCCGAGAGCGAGTTGACGAAGTTCTGCTGTTTAACCGTGCTTACTTCTTCACCTTTGATTTCCTGGACCGCGTAGCCCAGCGATTTTTTCTCGCGGGATACACCAAGGGCCGTCACCACTACTTCATTCAGTTGATTTACGTCGGTCGCCAGCGTAACGTCAATGGTACTTTGATTGCCTACCGGACGCTCAGTTGACTGGAAACCGATGAAGCTATATACCAGCGTTGCATTTGGACCTGCTGCAATCGAGTAGGTACCCTCACCATCCGTCGATGTACCACGCGTGGTACCCTTGATCGAAATATTGACGCCCGGTAGTACCGAGCCGTCAGCTGCCGTGACCTTACCGCTCACGGTTTGGTCCTGGGCCATAGCCTGCGTTCCCATCAGGAGCAGGCATCCTAAGAATAATACTAAAATATTTTTCATACGATTAGGTTGATGATTGATAATATACTTGTAGTTGCAAAATTAGCATATTATATTAAATAATCATCAATAAAACCTGAATATCGGAATTATGTTTCGCTATCGTGTGAATAGGTTATTTATTGATAATCAAGTAGTCATAAGTACGAATTCAGATACAATATCGTTTCCTTAGGTTATAAAACTAGAAATAATTTTATGGAGATACAGGAAGACATTAAGCGCTCATTATCCAAAAAACATCATAGCCTGGTCGAAGCTCTGGCAAGGTAATTTACAATTTGGTTTATGTGGTTAAAGTGAAATCAGGGCGTATTTTGCCGGGTTAGCAAGTCTCACAGATATAAAAATTGGCGTCTTACGAACAAAAGAAGAGGGCCATTCCGAATGATCGGAATAGCCCTCTTTGGTATTTAACTTAAATCGAGAAACCTAATGCATCGGATCAATAACTTGGATTCTGCGTAATGTTCTTATTAGCGTCCAGTTCCACCTGCGGAATCGGCGCCAAACGGCGGGGATCACTGAACTCGATCGTGCGGGCATCGGCTGGGTACTGGCTGCCGCGCTGGATGGCACGGCCCAAGCGGTTCAGGTCAGCGAAGCGATTGCCCTCGAAGGCCAACTCTTTGCGGCGCTCCGTGATGATGTCGTCGACCAGTGTCTGGCCGGTGGAAGTGTAACCCGCAAAGGCAGTATCACGCGCTTTAGCCACTTGGTTGAGGTACTTCAAGGCATTGGCTTCGTCGCCGGTGCGGGCGTAGCTCTCGGCCAGTTGCAGCAAAATCTCGGAGTAGCGAAGTACCTTGGTATCGTCTTTATCGCTTTGGTTGCTAATGTTCTGGTACTTGTTTACGATGTTGACGTCCTCGCCCGCGCGTTTGCCGGGAATGATCAGCGATTTGCGCACGTCGGTGGCCGAGTACAGGTTGAACAGGTCGTTGGCTACGAGCGCATCACCGTAGCCCGCCTGTGCGTAAATATTGACCAAAGCGTTGAAACCCGCGTTGTCGGTACCATCGGATGAAACCTCGAAGATCGTCTCAGTTTTGTTGGCGACAGGGGCGGGGCTCTTCCAGTAAGCGTTATAATCAGCCGCAGAAGCAAGTTTGTAGCCGCCGCTGTTGACGACCGCTAGCCCTTCAGTGATTGACTTGGCGTAATCGCCCATGTAGAAATACGCCTTGGACAGCAATGCCTTGGCTACGTACTTCGACACATACGAAGAGTTTTTGGTCGTATTGGTCATCAGCGTGAACGCTTGAGTCAAATCCGTGGTGATTTGCGTGTACACTTCCTGCACTGAATTGCGCGCGGGCTTCAGCGTGGGTTCGAACGCCAGCACGATCGGTACCCCCTTGGCAGCAGGGTCTGTCGTGAAAGGCTTGCCGTAGAGTCTTACCAGTTCGAAGTACATCAGCGCCCGCACGGTAAGCGCCTCGCCTTTGTACTGATCCGCCGCGGCTGACTGCGGCACATTGGCGTTGATGATGTTGTTGGCGCGAAGGATGATCGTATAGGCGGCGTTCCAGACGCTTCCAATGTCGCCGTTCTGGGAGTTGACCGAGTAGTTGAACTGCGGCAGATAACGACCGGAGTTTTGCACCGACAAGTAGGCGTTGTCAGCCTGCAAGTCGTTGATAAATGGAATAGTGCGGCCGTACAGGTTAACCGAGCGCATACCGGCGTACATACCGTTGGCGGCTACTTCCATGTCGGCAGCCGTCGTAATGGCCGTAGCGGCGGGCAGCGCGTCAGTAGGTGACAGCTGCAAAAATTCGTCCTTGCAAGAACCCAGCGACAACGTAGCCGCCAGCGCCAGGGAAACGATTATTTTATTTTTCATTGTTTTTAGGTTTTAGCTGAGGGCCATGAGCCCTCAGTTTTCTTGTTTTGATCGAATTGAGTACTTAGCGGGAGTCGGTATATGGAGGTACTGCTGAATCTTATTATCCAACGTTATATATACCCAATACCTAACTACCAATTGCTTAAAGACTCACCTTAGAAGCCCAGGCTCAGGCCAAAGGTGATGGTCTTAGGAATGAACACATTGAAGTTGTCGCGTCCGTCCACCCCTACCTCGGGATCGAAGGTCACTTCGTCGTCGAAGGTATACGTCCACAGGTTCAGGCCCCGCGCGAATACGCTCAGGTTGTCCATCTTGATGCGTGAGGTCACGCTCTTGGGAATGTCGTACGACAGCGTCACGGTCCGAAGGCGCAGGTAGCTGCCGTCGTAGATGAAGCGGCTCGAATACTCCTGCGAGTTGGTCGTGTTGTTGAACAGGTACTTGGGTACGTTGGTGACGTCACCGGGATTCTGCCAGCGGGCCAGCTGCTGCCGTGACTTGTTGAAACCAGGGTTCCAACCATCGCTCTGCGTGTAGCGGTTCCAGATGGCGTTGATCTTATTGCCCAGCGTGTAGTTGATCTGCGCGTCCAGCGAGAAACCTTTGAAGCGCATCGTACTCGAAAAGCCACCGAAGGCGTTGGGGGCGGCGTGACCGATGATCGTACGCTCGGCGTCGTTGTAATTAGTGGTCTTCTCAGTTTTGGCTTCGTCCTTCCACCATTGCGGCGCGCCAGTAGCGGGATCGACTCCGGCCCAGTCGCGGGCGTAGAAGCTGGTGAAGTTTTCGCCCACCTTACGAATGAAAGCACCGTCGATGTACTGGTCCTGGTCAGGCGCAAGATTCAAGATCTTGTTCTTGTTAAATGCGATGTTAAAATTCAGGTCCCACTGGAAAGTACCTTCGAAGGGGCGGCCATCCACCGTAAATTCCCAACCGCGGTTTTCCATCGCGCCCACGTTGTCGAGGATCGAGGCGAAACCCGAAGTACGCGACAGCGGTACGTTCAGCAGCAGACGGTCGGTCTTGCGCACGTAATAATCGACCACGAACGAAAGGCGGTTGTTAAACAAACCTAAATCCAGACCGACGTCGAATGGTTTGTTCTGCTCCCAGGTCAGGTTGTCGTTGCCGATACCGTCCGGGGCACTACCAGGCTGATTGTTGTAGTTGTTGCCGTAGCCGTAAGTGGACTGCCAGGCGTAGTTGGTAATGCCGGCGTTACCATTCACCCCGTACGACGTACGAATTTTAGCTGACGATATGATCGAATTGTCCTTCATGAATGCCTCTTCGTCGATGTTCCAGGCGGCACCTACCGACCAGAAATTACCGAAACGGTTGTTAGAACCAAAGCGCGAAGAACCATCGCGGCGGAAGCTGCCACTCAGCGAATAGCGATCCTTATAGTTCAAAGCAGCGTTACTTAAAACCGAGTTGAAAGAATATTCAGACCCAAAAGCCGAGGCAACGGTCGGGGTAGCAGCCACGTTAGGCAAAATCAAATCGGTGGTAGGAGGGAAGCCCGTACCTGCCGCCGAGATAGCGTATAACTTGGACTTCTGAGACTCGTAACCCAGCTTCAAGTTCAGGAAGAAATCTTTGGCCTCGCTGAAATCTACGCGGTAGTCCAGGATGTTGGTCCAGTTGTAGTTGAATACCCGCGTGTAGTAGGTATAAGAGCGACCATTGGCGTTGCGACCGTCACCGAAGAAGGGGTTGTCGTACTGCAACTCCTCGATGCTGTTAAGGTCCAGGCCCAGCTTAGTGCTGAACGTCAGGTTGTCCAGAATCCGGTAGTCAGCTCCCAGGTTACCCAGCCCGCGCAGGTTGGAGAAGCGGCGCTTGTTGTACTCGACCAGCGCGACGGGGTTGTAAATGCTCGGGAAGTCCGACTGGGAAAAATTCGTGTTACCATCGGCATCATAAGCCGGGCGGGTGGGCTGCAAAAAGTAAGCCGACAGAATCGGGTTAGCAAAAGTACCACCGGCGGTGGGGGCCTTCGATTGCGTGTGCCCGACGTTCATACCTACCTTGAAGGAAAGCTTCTTGGTAGCGTTGTGGTTTACGTTCACATCGCCGGTTATCCGGTCGAAGTCAGAGCCGATCACGGGCGCCACTTGCTGGAAATAGCCACCCGATACAAAGAATTGGGTCTTGTTATCACCACCGGAAGCCGAAATATTGTATTGCTGCTGAGTACCCTGACGGGTCACAAGGTCGTACCAATCGCTGTCTACGGGTTGGTCGGGGTTCTGCGGGTCTTTGGCGTTGGCACCGTAGGCGTTGAGCCGGGCGTCGATCTGCGCCTGGGTAGCCCCGACGTTGCGCAGGCCTTCCTCAGTGAGCATCAGGTACTCGGCGCGGTTGAGCGGCTTGGCGACGTCGGGTAGGGCAATGTTTGTCGTACCGTAGGAAGCGTCGGCCTTAAATTTCGTCTTGCCGTTGCGGCCTTTTTTGGTCGTAATCAGGATAACGCCGTTACCGCCCCGTGAACCGTAAATGGAAGTAGAGGCGGCATCTTTCAGTACCGTGATCGACTCGATGTCGGTAGGGTTGACACCCGCCAGCGTATTGGAGGTGGTAGACAAACGCGACAGGTCGCCGGAGTTGATGGGGATACCGTCGACCACGTAAAGTGGCTCGGAACTGGCGTTGATCGAGCCAATACCGCGGATACGGATCTGCTGCGCCGCACCGGGCTGACCGCTGTTCGAAAGCGATTGCAAACCAGCCACCCGACCCTGCAAGGCCTGATCGACCGAAGGAAGCGGCGTGTTCTCGATTGCCTGGGCGCTCACCGTCGTCTGCGCACCCGTAATGGATTTGCGCGACTGCGTACCGTAACCCACAACCACGGCCTCATTGAGCTGCCGGGTGTCGGGATTCATGTTAAGGTTGATCGTGCTCCGGGTGCCGACGGTCTGTTCGACTGGCGAAAAACCCACAAAGCTAAACACCAATACATCACCTGAACCAGCTTGAATACGGTAGTTACCGTTGGCGTCGGTGGTGGTGCCACGCGTCGTGTTTTTTACCTGGACGCTCACGCCCGGTAGGGTAGAGCCGGCATCATCCGTAACTTTACCTGTGACCGCTTTGTCTTGCGCCAGCGCTAAGCCGACGCACAAAAACAGGCCAACGAAGGATAGTAGTAGTTTCCTCATGCTTGATTTTTGAATAGGTGGATAGATTGTTTTGTAAAAAGGTAAATCAGGCAGGTAATGTTTTGAATTTCCTGTTCCCTGAAAAACAGGCGCAATATTAACGAATAATTGCTTGTGCAACTACTTTGTTAACAATTAATTATTCAAGGTTAATTGGTCTTACGCTAAATAGTGTGTTATGGTTTCGTATATTCTCAAAAAAGTCCAGTTTTTTTGAGAATATACGTTTTAATGATAGATACGACTCTGTAATTCAAATAGTTGCGCGTATTTGGCTTACATGCGGTAGGATAATGATTCGTGCGCGTTTCGTACAGAAGGGAGAGTGCCACTCCGTATTTTTCAATCCGGACGAGTAGCATTTTTCTTCTATGGGAGTACGATGTTTACAAGTAGGTCGGATCGGGCGCAGTACTAATCTGGCACATTCTTGCGTATCATTTTGAAGAGTAGCGCGGGCCAAAAACGCCGCAGGTACACCGCTGCCACCTCTTTGAGGCCTCCGATGTACACCTCTTTGCGGTCGCCTGCGGCGGCGCTCAGAATCCGGCGGGCGCATTCATCGGCGGGCATACCCCGAGCCTGGTTGGCATCCATCTGTCCATATTTTTGGCCCCGATCGTCAAGCGCATTGACCGAAACATCGGTTTTTATGTAGCCCGGGCATACCACCGTCACCAGGATGCCGTCATCAAATACCTCGGAGCGTAGCGCGTCGTAAAATCCGTGCAGCGCGTGCTTGGCCGCATTATAGCCTGAGCGCTTGGGGGTGCCCACTTTACCCGCCACGCTACTCACCACGATGAACTGTCCACTCTTTTGCCGTGTCATATACGGCAAGACTGCCTTCGTCAACGCCACGGTACTGAAAAAATCGACGTCCATCAGCCGTTGGTACACCTCCAAGCCGGTGTCGCGCACATACGACCGTTGACTCACCCCCGCGTTGTGTACCATCAGGTCTATGCGCCCGAATTTCGCCACGACTTCGGCCGCTTTGGCGGGGGCCTGGGCAAAATCCGTGACGTCCATCGGCAGTACCAGCACGCGGTCGGCGGGAAGGCCAGTGCCTCGCGCCACGCGCTCGAGTTCTTCGGCCCGCCGGGCGCTGAGTACCAGCAGGGCACCCTGCCGCGCCAGTTCCAGCGCCAGTGCTTCCCCAATCCCGGCCGAAGCCCCGGTAATCCAGATGACTTTATTACTGAAGTAGTTTTTCATTTTTTAAGCGACAAAGCGACAAAGCGACAAAGTAGGGGCGTTAATGCGTGGGGGAGTGGGGGCGGTTCTTTTAATCTGAGACGAGGTGATGAAGCAAGCGACCCGCCAGCACTTCCCCACCGCCCCCACTCCCTCACCTTCCCAATTATACATAATTCATAACTACTTTCGCTCCTACTTCCAGCCTCGCCACCATCCCTACCGGCAGCGCCCGGTTGTCGGCCACATGGCCGACGGGGAAGTCATAGCAAACGGGGTAAGTGTACGCCTTGGTGTGCTCGGCTACGATTTCGTAGGCGGTTTGGCCGAAGGGCGGGTCGGGGTTGTCGCGCGAGTCGGTGAACTGGCCCGCGATCAGCCCCGCCAGGCGGTCGAGTTGTCCGGCGCGCTTGAGTTGTATCATCAGGCGGTCAATATTATATAGGTACTCGTTGATGTCCTCGATGAACAGGATTTTTCCTGCCATATCCACCGCCGAGGGCGAGCCCAGCAGATGCCCCAGCAGACATAGGTTGCCGCCCGTGACTAGCCCGGTACCTGTACCCTCACGATTGAGCGGATGCGGAGGCACCTCATAGGCGATAGGTTCGCCGAAGAGTACTTTTCGCAACGATTCCATCGCCGCGCCACCGTCTTCCTGCGTCATCGACTTCACCATGGGCGCGTGCAGGGCCGCTATACCCAATGCATTGGCCTGCGACAACAGTACTGTCAGGTCGCTGAATCCCACCAACCATTTGGGGTGTTTCAGGAATTCAGTAAAATCAAGGTGCTCCACGATTCGGGAGCAGCCGTAGCCGCCGCGCGCCGCGAAGATGGCCCTGATCTTTGGATCGTCGAGCATCCTTTGCAGGTCGCCAGTGCGCGCTGCGTCGGTGGCCGAGTACTGAAAATGTGCGTCGTTCAGGGTACTACCTTCCCGCACGTCGAGGTACCACTTTTCCCGCAAAACCTCGATGCCGGGTTGGCAATCTTCGTAGCGCACCCGACTAGCCGGGGCCACGACGCCCACCGCGTCGCCGGGCGAAAGAAGGGGGGGGACAGTGATGCTATTTTCCATCTAAAAAGAATCGGTTCAACCGTTCAGAGAGGCGGGTTGGTACTTGTCGAGGTCCGCAATTTTGACAGAAATATTGCCCAACTGACTCGTGTCGAACATGGGTTCGAATTTGACGCCCCATACCAATTCCTCGTGGTGGTACGAAAACCGCTGGTGCACGCTTTGCATGAAGGTTTCGTCGGTGGCTCGGGCAATGATCAAAAACTCGGTGTCGGATTCGCTGAGGCTTTCGGGCGTCTCGCCATAGAGCGGGCTGTCTTCGGTGATGGGGTGAACGATCGTCCAGTGCAGCGGGAAGTAGTTTACATGGTTGCGTTCCAGGTCGAGCGGGAAGTACTTGCGGGTTTTGGCTCCACTCGGCAGCACGTGGAGACGCGAGAGCGTGATCTCGACGTTGAGGTCGATGAGCTCGTTGTCGCGCTCGTGAATGATGCGGAACATGAAGCCGTTAATGTCCAGATAAGGCGAAATAATGGCGTTGCTGCTGAACCGAATTTGGGCCGACGAGCGGGAAAAGCGACCGTAAAGCAGCCCCGTAGCCAACGCAAAAAGCAGTAACCCAACCAGCGCCTCGACCGCCGCGATGCCGTTGGTCCAGAACCCCATCGGGCTGATGCGCCCGTAGCCTACGGTGGTAAGGGTTTGAGAACTGAAGAAGTAAGCTTCCCAAAAGTCGGACTGCTGGAATTCATTTTCGATGCCCGCCAAATGTTCGATGCCTACCAATATATAGAGCGTGGCAAATATCAGGTTTAAGGAGAAGTAGAAGAGCGCCACCAACGCCAGGAATTTCGGCCAGCTCAGCACGATGAGGCGGTGGTACCAGTTGACGCTGTTGAGGTATGAATCTCCGTATCGCCGGACGTTGAAGCTACCGTCCTTATTGATCAGGCGGCTGCGTTCGCTGGTGATCTTAGTCCCAAACCCCAGGTCGCGGTCGATCTCCGCCTGCGAGAGTTTCCGGGCGTTGGAGGACGGAGTAGGTAGTTGTTTGGCCATTCGCTCAATCGAAATTATATAAACATTACCTCTTCGATCAAATCGACGTTCGTCTCGCGGTTGATGAGTTCGATGATTTTCTTTTTAGCGTGAACGAGTTCGTTGCGCAGCGGCGCCGACTCAATCTGCAAAAAGAGCGTCCGGTTGTGGACATACACGCGTTGGGTGCGAGACGCAATGGTGCGGCCCATGATTTTTTCCCAATGCGCCACGACGTAGCTTTCGTCGTAGCCTTTTTTTAGGTGCCCCGACCCAAAGACGCGCTCGATGGCCTCTTTGAGCGGGGTTACGCCGGGCTGGCGCGAAGCCCTTTCCTTATCAAATTTGTAGTATCGGGCCATAGAGGGGATCTGCTTTCGACAAATATAAACATAATGTGGTGCCGCCGACTGCGCGGCGGCGAGAATACGCTAAACTGCCGACGGCTCAGGTTTTGTTCCCGGTGCCCTTAGACCAAAAAAACGGCGGGTGGCTTGGAATTTCGTCGTTTGGGGCTTAATATTGTACCATCAAGTCAATTGCTCCACTATTTGGCGGTTGATTTATAGAGAAGAGGCTAGAGAATGGGCTCACAGAACCTCTGGCAACCTATCCCACGCGCAACCGGGACAAGGTGCTAACTCCCACCTAAGCAGATTAGGAAATATAAACTCAAACCCGCGCATGACTCAGAACGACCCGCATTTTTGCTGCGGTGTGGCCCCGCGTCACCCGCCCACCCCGTCCAAACCGGCCCCGGCCCGCTTCGACGGGTATTCGCGTTTGTTCGCCTCTATCACGTAAAAACAACGGCAGCGATTGGGCGAACACACGGGTTCGCCCCTACAATTAAACGATTACACGATTAAACAAATAAACCCCTAAACAAATAAACAACAACCCCATGTCAGACCAAGCCCAAAAATTCGAAACGCTTCAACTCCACGCCGGTCAGGAAGTAGACGCCGTGACCCATTCGCGCGCGGTACCTATTTACCAGACTACCTCCTATACTTTCGACAACTCCGAGCACGGTGCCAACCTGTTCGCACTGAAAGAGTTCGGCAACATCTATACCCGCATCATGAACCCGACCACCGATGTGTTCGAGAAGCGCATGGCGGCTTTGGAAGGCGGCGTGGCGGCCTTGGCTACGTCGTCGGGCCACGCGGCGCAATTCCTGGCGATCAACAACATCACGACCGTCGGCGACAACTTCGTCACGACTTCTTTCCTGTACGGCGGTAGTTATAATCAGTTCAAGAATTCGTTCAAGAACATCGGGGTGGAGGCGCGTTTTGCCGACGGCGACGACGCGGCGAGCTTCGAGAAGCACATCGACGACAAAACCAAGGCCATCTACCTCGAAACGATCGGCAATCCGAGTTTCAGCGTCCCTGATTTCGACGCCTTTGCCGCACTGGCCAAAAAGCATGATCTGCCCATTATTGTAGATAATACATTCGGCGCGGGTGGCGCGATCTGCCAGCCCATCAAGTGGGGCGCGCACATCGTGGTCGAGTCGGCTACCAAATGGATCGGGGGCCACGGTACCTCCATGGGGGGCGTGATCGTCGATTCGGGTAAGTTCAACTGGGGCAACGGCAAGTACCCGCAGTTCACCGAGCCTTCCGAGAGCTACCACGGCCTGGTCTACAACGATGTGTTCGGGATGGATGGCTCTTTCGGTAACATTCAGTTCATCATCCGGGCGCGGGTGGAAGGCTTGCGCGACTGGGGACCCAGTCAAACCCCTTTCAATTCGTTTTTGCTGCTGCAAGGCCTGGAAACGTTGAGCCTGCGCATCGAGCGGGCTTGCGAGAACGCCCAAAAACTGGCCGAGTGGCTCGAAGGCCACGAGGATGTGGAGTATGTGTACTACAACGGATTGTCTTCTTCCAAGTACCACGACCTGGCCGCCAAGTACCTGAACCGTGGCTTCGGTGCGGTGCTTTCCTTCAAGCTCAAAGCGGGCAAGGAAGCCGCTGACCACTTTGTGGACTCGATGAAAATGGTGAGTCACCTCGCTAACGTCGGTGACGCCAAGACGCTCATCATTCACCCGTCCAGCACCACGCACTCGCAGTTGGACGAGAACGCGCAGCAAGCCGCCGGAGTGGCCGCCGGACAACTGCGCGTGTCGGTGGGCATCGAGCATTTCGACGACATCAAAGCGGACTTCGAACAGGCCTTTGCTCAGATTTCGGTGACTGCCTAAAATTAATCGTGGCTCCGGCGCGCGGTCGGAGCCACCTTTTTTTTTAACAAAATTTGAAATAGCGAATATGAACCTCTCTGGACATCTCAATCAATTGCCCAGAATTTTTCATTGTTGATTGCTCACATTCATTGAATGCCCTACCGAACACAAAATATTCAAGTACCCTTACAACTATCCCCTTGAGTCGGGCCAGGAACTGCCGGGCTTCGAGCTCGCCTACACGACCAGCGGTACCCTGAGCGAGAACCACGACAACGTGGTGTGGGTATGCCATGCCCTCACGGGCAGCGCCAACGCCGCCGAGTGGTGGGACGGGCTGGTGGGTTCGGGGATGCATTTCGATCCGGCGCGACATTTTATCGTGTGCGCCAATGTACTGGGCTCGGCCTACGGCTCCACGGGGCCGCTCTCCGTCGACCCGCTGACGCAGCAACCCTACTACCACGATTTCCCGACGCTCACCGTCCGCGACATCGTGGGCGCGCTCGATCTGCTGCGGCAGGAGTTGGCGATTCAAAAGATCAGCGTCTGCCTTGGCGGCTCGCTGGGCGGGCAGCAGTCGCTGGAATGGGCGATTCAGGAGCCCGAGCTATTCGATCAACTGATTCTGATCGCTTCCAATGCAGTACATTCGTCCTGGGGCATCGCCTTCAACGAATCCCAGCGCATGGCCATTGCAGCCGACGCTACCTGGGCGCAAAAAACGCCCGAGGCGGGCTTGCAGGGCATGAGTACCGCGCGGTCGGTGGCGTTGCTTTCTTACCGCAATTACGACACCTATAACTTTACGCAAGCACGCGACAACCCCGACCAAATCGACGAATTCAGGGCGTCGTCGTACCAACGGTACCAGGGCGACAAATTCATGAAGCGCTTCAACGCGTTTTCGTACTGGACTCTATCCAAAGTGATGGACTCGCACAACGTGGGCCGCAACCGGGGCGGTATCGTCAACGCGCTCGGGCAAGTGAAAGCCCGCACGCTGGTACTGGGTATCAAGTCCGACATGCTTTTTCCGGTGGTCGAGCAGCAGTTCCAGGCCCGGCACATTCCCGACGCCGAGTACCAGGAAATCGACTCCCTCTACGGCCACGACGGCTTCCTGATCGAGTACAAGCAACTCACGCAGGTGATCAAGGTCTGGCAGGAGCGGAAGCTGGTAGCGGAGAACGGGTAGTGGACCGCTTCACCGCAGCAACTGCACCCACCCTTTGAACGCCAGCGGCCGGGCGTCGCGCTGTACCGACTGAAACCGTACCTTGGCCTCGTAGAAGTACTGCCCGGCGGGTAGTTCCTGACCCGAAGTACTGCGGCCATCCCAATTGATTTCCAAGTCCGTCGTCTCGAATACCTTCGTGCCCCAGCGGTTGAAAACGACGAACTCCGTCTGGTCCAGAAATTCGGGGCACTTCAAAGGCTTGAAGCGGTCGTTGGTACCGTCGTTGTTGGGTGTGAACACGTTGGGCAAGGCGTATTGCGGGCAATTGTCCTTACAAACGGTGTTGCTGGGCGCACTTTCTATGCCAAAACGATTGACAGCCGTCACGTAATAGCAGCCCGCAAAAGAGCTGAGATTGGTGTGCGCAAATTCCATCGCCGGAGGTACCGGGGCCGTCACGGCCGTGAGCAGCGCGGGCTGTTCGTCCTGGTAGCGGGCGTAGTGGATCCGGTAGGCCACGGGCGGCGAAGGACAAGCCGGGGCCGCCGGGTTGGTCCAGCTGAGGCTATTGGTGAAGCTCGATTGATTGCAAAAAGCATCGGACGCCAACATACCACAGTCCAGCGTATCGATTGCGAGCAATGGCGGACAGGGTCGGGTGGTGTCGGTGGGGGTGGCGCAGATGATCTGTGAGAAGTTGTAAAGCGGCGTGTTGCGCAATCGGGCGCTTTCGTAGGCTCCAACGGTCTCTACCTTATAGCAATAAATTGAATCGGGCGAGAGCGTGAGCGAACTGGTACCATCGGCCGCAAAGCGGTCCACACCATCGTCGGTGAAGGTAAACGATTGCGCCTCCTGCACGGGTACGTCGGCGATGCGGTTGAATACGCCCGGCCGTCCGCGCTCTTCGCGGTAGACCCGGTGGACGCGGTCGGTGTTCCGCCAGGGTACATTGGCCGTCCAGACCAATTGTACCTGCCGGTTGACCCCACCGGTTGGTTCCAGGCGCACACTGCTGGCGGGCTCGGAATCGGCCAGTTTCGCCAGGGTACCATTGGTCGTAACAAAGTATTCGATCTGGTAGCGATACGCGTTTTGCTCGGTATTCAGGCTACGGTCGGTGAAGGTCGTGTCGGCCACGCCCGGCTGGAAAGTCGTGTTGATCGTGGCGATGGGCGCGTAGGTAGTACCGCTCAATCCCGTGGCGCGCAGAACGCGGTACTGCGCCACCGCGCCGGGTACTGCCCCGGCGGGCCGCGTCCAGCAGACGGTGACGACGCCCCGGGTGCGGCTCGTGGAATCGACCGTCACATTCGTAATCACCGGGGCGAGTTGGGGTAGGTCGGCGCAGATTTCGCTGGAAGGCAGGCTGCTGCCCCCGCCGTTGAGTCGCCCGACCTCGTCGACTGCCGTACCCTGGCGCGGAAACAGGGCCACGATGCGGTAGCTATAATTGACGCCCGGCTGCAAGCCCTGCCCATTGTTGGTATCGGTATAATAAGTTTCGCCAATCCCCACGCGTGCAACCTCCTCGTAGCCCAGCGCCACGGGCAAGCCCGGCTGACAAGCCCCGGCCTGAAAATCGGAACAGCCCACTTTGCGGTAGATCGCCATGCGTGCGCCGGGTACTTGGCATTGGTAATTGCTCCACGTGAGCCGGAAGGCGCGCCCATTGGCATCGGCGAGGGGCTCGGCCCGCAGATTTTGGGGACGCGGGCCGTATATCCTGATCTTGAACGTCCTGATGTCGACCAGTTTACTGAACAGCGCTGGATTGGGGCGGTTGGGCGCGGGACCGTCTTCGGCCTTGATCAGTACATCGTAGGGTTCGAGCCGGGTGTGGTTGCAGCCCGTCTGCCAGCGGAAAAGTCCCGCGCCTTGTCCCGGCGTGGTAGTGAACGAAGCATTTTGGGCGGCTACCTGGTCGGGGAGGTACACGCCGCTGTTGGACGTAAGCGTCAGCGGGTCGCCGTCGGGGTCAGTGGCCTGGATCGTTTGCTGCACGAGCGTTCCTGCTTCCACGCAGAAGTCGGGAATGGCCGCCAACCGGGGCCGCTTGTTGGGGCTGTCGACCACGATAATCTGCATATCCCGCACGACTTCGCCAATCAGCACGCCGTTGCGCCATTCTTCCACCACGAAGGCCGCGTTATAAAACCCCGGACTACCCGGCGCATCCCAGACGAGGTCACCTGTAATGGGGTCGAGAGTAAATGTCGAAGGCGCAGAACCACCCTCGACCGTTCCGGTAGGAAGAATCACATTAGGCAAAACATAGCCGGGAATATTCTCTCCCTTTCCTGGCGATGCAGTTTTCTGAGGTTCAATAAGCCGGTAAGCCAAACTGTCGCCATCGGCGTCAAAAGCACCCGGGTTATGAACGTATCGCTGGCCTACCGCCGCTAAGTCGATGGGCGGGTTTAAAAGTACCGGAGTGCGATTCAAACCTAAACTGGCATTGATTGAGAGTGTAGAGCGCAGAAACAATTCATTTCTATCAGACAATGTACCTCCTGCATTTTTTATGTCCTTATTTCTAACCACCACAGCCGTAGAGATTGTAAAAGTACCCGGTGCCGGAAATGTATAGGTGAAGATGTACTCGTTCTTGGTAGTACCATTTCCAATGTTTGGAATAGGTGTTTTTCGCAGCACATTGATTGGTCCAATGCCATTAATATAGAAGTTAAGATTAGTGGCCTGATCAGCAGCGGGTCTCCCTGCATCCACATCGAAATAGGCAGTAAAGGTGATTTCGTAAGTGAGTGAAGTACTTGAAATTCGTTTGGCGGTGATTTCGCCCGCCCGAGCATGTGAGGCTTGAACGTCCTGATAAATCAAAGAGAAAAAGCCAAGTAGTAGGGCAAGAGGTAGGTGCTTTCCCATAACGTACGGAGTTTGAGTGGTGAGTGGAGGCTACTAACTCACCAACGAACGATTCGTTCTGGAAATTATGAAATTAGTTACGAGAAAAAGCATATTGGCAGATTATCCTAAAAATGCGCTCAAACTACACTTTCACATCTTCGCCACAATGCGGGCATTTGACGGTGCGGGTCATAGGCCCTTTGGAGGCCAAACGCCGCTCTTCGCGCTTGGTTTCGTTGATCTGCTCGATAAAACCCGAGGCCAGGATACCCGTCGGCAAGCTGAACAACGCCACACCCAGCACTGAAATAAACGCGCCGAACACCTTGCCCCACACCGTGATGGGCACCACATCGCCGTAGCCCAGGGTCGTCATCGTGACCACGCCCCACCAGATCGAGGCCGGGATGCTGGAAAATACTTCGGGCTGCGCCGGGTGCTCGATGTAGTAGATGATGCTGGAAGAGATCAGGACCGCAAAAAACAGGAAGGCATAACTCAGGATCAACTCTTCTTTGGTGTACCTGACCGCCCGCTGAATCATCATCAACGCGTGCGAAAACCGCGTCATGCGGTACAACCGCACCAGCCGGAGCAGCCGCAGAATCCGAATCAAGCCAAAATCGGTAGTGAATAGCGTGAGGTAAAAGGGGAATATCGCAAAAAGATCGACCAGCGCCCAGGCCGAAAACATGAACCGAACGCGGCCCCAAAGTGGGTCGCGGTACTCAGGATTCTCGACGCAGGCCCACACCCTGAGGATGTACTCGATTGTGAAGACGACGACCGAAAAAATCTCGAAGTCGATAAAAAGTTGAGCGAGGTCGGGATGTTCGCGTATGTCGGGTACCGAGTGCAGGATGATCGCCACCGAATTGAGCGCAATCAACCCAATGATAAACAGATTGACCGCCAGGGGAAACCCTTTCTTTCCCTTCGTGCTGATCGTCAGCGTGTAGTTGACCTTTTTGCGGAAAGTAGACATTTTGAGAGGTTTATTTGTTTAATCGTTTATTTGTTTAACTGTTTAATATGTAGCCAATTGCGCTGATAGAAGTTAGGCTAAACAAATAAACGATCAAACAAATAAACAACCTTCAACGGTACATTGTCTCTCCTCCCACTACCGTCCGCACTACTTTTACGGCGCGAATCTCGGTCAAAGGTACCTTCATAATATCTTTTTCCAGAATTACGAAATCGGCGAATTTGCCGGGTTCGATGCTGCCGCGGGTATCCTCCTCAAAGTTGGCTTTGGCCGCCCAGATCGTCATGCCGCGCAGGGCCTGCTCGCGGCTGAGGGCGTTTTCCATCTGAAAACCACCCGTTGGCTTGTTGTCGGCATCGGTGCGGGCCACGGCCGAGTGAAAACCAAACAGCGGATTGACAAACTCCACCGGAAAATCGCTGCCCAGCGGAATGTAGCCATTCTGGTCCAGCAGATCTTTAAAAGCGTAGGCCGTTTTGAGGCGGTCGGTACCCAGGCGATCGAGCGCCCAGAACATATCGGAAGTCGTGTGGGTAGGCTGTACCGAGGGGATGATCGAGTACTTGCCAAACTTAGGTACATCGCCGGGTGAGACGATTTGGGCGTGCTCGATGCGCCAGCGGCGGTCGTTGGGGCCCTGCAGGTACTTGCCGTAGGTGTTCAGAATGAATCGATTGGCCGAGTCGCCGATGCAGTGGGTATTGGCCTGGAAACCACTATCGGCGATGCGGCCGATGTACTTGTCGAGCGTGTCGGGGCTGGCCAGCAGAAAACCGTAGGTGTCGGCGTCGGCGTAGGGTTGTAGCAGGCAGGCCCCGCGTGAGCCCAGCGCCCCATCGGCGTATATTTTGAAGGCGCGGACCGTCAGCCGATCAGTTTGGTAGGGGCCTTTGGGCAGGTAGTAGTCCAGGTTGGCGGGGCTAACGCCGATCATGGCGTAGTCGCGGATTTTGAGCGTACCGTCCTGATGCATGGCGTCGATGAGGTCGATGTCCTCGCGGCTCAGGCCGGCGTCAGACACCGTCGTCAGGCCGTAGGAGAGGCATTCTTTTTCGGCCGCTAATAGCATCTTTTGCTTCTGCTCCGCCGAACGGACCGGAATCGCGGCCCCGACGAGCCGCTGGGCGTTGTCGACCAAAATACCAGAGGGCTGGCCTTTTTTCAATTCCACCAAACCGCCCTCCGTTTTGCTACTAGCATCGACACCGGCCAGCTCGAGCGCCTTAGAATTGACCAGCGCGGCGTGGCCGTCGATGCGGGTGAGGTACACGGGCGTGTCGGGAAAGGCCGCGTCGAGCAAGTCCTTGGTGGGAAAGCGCTTGTCCTGCCAGTCGTTTTGGTCCCAGCCGCGGCCAGTCAGCCAGGGCTCGTCGGGGTGGGTGGCTCTGAACGCTTTGAGTACTTCCACAATCGCCGCGTAGGAAGCGGTACCTACCAAGTCGGCCGCCGCGAGCTTTTGTCCCAGGCCCAGAAAATGGCTGTGCGGATCGTAGAAACCGGGGTACACGGCCTTGCCGCCGGCGTCGATCATCGAGTCGGCTTCGTACTTGCCCAGTATTTCTTCATCGGTACCCACGGCCACGAACTTGCCATCCTGCACGGCGAAGGACTGGTACATAGTCGAGGCAGAATCGACGCTGTACACCAGCCCGTTGTGTACGATCAGATCGACCCGGGTACTTTGCTGGCATTGCCAGAAAGCGAGGGTCAAAAAAATCAGGGATAATGGTAAAAATCCGGGTCGGCGCATAGGTAGTGAGGGCTTTGGGGGTAGATTGTCGGAACAATTAAGTATTCTTGCGAAGCGAACGATAAAATAATCCCGGATTTAGCACAAAACCTAATTCATGCATTCGAAAACTACGATCCGGTACCGCCGCCCGGCCTCCATTTTCCTGGCGGTGCTGCTGCTGAGCTTTATTTACAGGCCGGGTTTTGCGCAGCGTGCTTTATCGCTGGAAGAAGCCATCGCTATATCCTTGAAGAAGAATTTTGCGATCAGGATTTCGGAGAAGCGGCTCGACATCGCCATGAACGACAACACGCTCGGCAACGCGGGTTTTTTGCCGAGTGTCACGGCCGCTGCCCAGAAGAACTTCACGTCGAGCCACCTGCGGCAGGAATTTTTCAACGCCCTGCAGGCCCCGATCGACCGCGCGGGCGTCAACAACAATAACTCCAACACGGGCGTGTCGCTCAACTGGACGATTTTCGACGGCCTGGGTATGTTCATCGCCCGCGACCGGCTGGACGAATTGCAGCGCTCCGGTCAATCCAACGCCAAGATCACCATCGAGAACACCATTGCCGACGTCAGCTCGGCTTATTACGAGATCATCCGGCAGTACCAGCGCGTCCGGGCGTTGCGCAACGCCCTCGACATTTCCAAAGGACCGGCTCGAATTGGCCAAGGCTTTCTACGACGTGGGTTCCGGCTCGAAAGTCGATTACATCAATGCCAAGGTAGATTACAACGGCGATACGGCCGCCTACATCGCGCAGGTTCAAAATCTGAACGTTTCCAAGATCGACCTGAACGCCCTGCTGGCGCGGGATGCCCAGGAAGATTTCACGATTACCGACACGACCATCACCCGCCGCGACCTGTCGGTCGACGACCTGCGGCAGCGGATGCTGGCCCAAAACCCCAACCTGGTTTTTGCCGCGCAACAACGACGCCTCGCCGAGCTGAACACCAAAGCCCTCACCGCCCAGCAGTTCCCCCGGGTGGATTTGTTGGGTGGATTCGCCTACACGACGTCCAACAACCAGGCAGGATTTGGCTTGAAAACGGGCCGAAACGACATCTGGAGCTACGGCGCGCGGGTGTCGGTCAACGTGTTCGATGGCTTTAACCAGAAGCGTCGTATCCAGAATGCCAGGATCAACACGCTCATCACGGAGGATCAGGAATCGGACGTGCGCAACCAACTCATGGCGGGCTTCGACCGCACGTTTCCTCAACTACCGCAACAGCCTGGAACTGGTCGCGCTGGAAGAGGCCAATACCAAGCTGGCGCGCCAGAACGTCGAGATTGCCTTCGAGCGCTACCGCGTCGGCAACGCTACATCCTACGAATTTCAGGGAAGTACAGCGCAACACCGTCGCCGCCGAAACCCGCCTCATCGAAGCCGAGTACAACGCCAAGCTGGCCGAGATCGAGCTGTTGAGGTTAAGTGGTAGTTTGTTGGAAGAGGTGACGGGGCAGTAAGGCTGTTTATTTGTTGAAGTGTTTATTTGTTTATCCTGGACTCGACACCGCTATAAAGCAGTAGCAGATGCAAGAGCTAAACAAACAATCGTATAAACAAGTAAACATGTCAACCCGTACCTACTTAGTTGTATTAAATAACCCCCGCTTTCCCGTCAACTGATTGAGTTTTTCGACTTGATCGGCGTCCAGAATATTGAGGAGGGCTTCGCCTTTTTCTTTTTGCATTGAGCGCTTTTTGCCGAATTGCAGGGTCGTCAGTCTGTCTTCCCGCTTTTTGTATTTCTTCTGCACCTTGGCGATGCGGCGCTGCTGGCGGCGGCTGAGGTCGAGCTGGTCTGCGTATTGGGTGAGGTACTTCTCGGTCTGGCGCTCGCTGAAATTGACTTCCACTTCCGTATCATTGTCGCGGCTCCGGTCGGGCGTGTTGGTGGTGGCGCAACTTGTTAGCAAGAGTGTGAACAGGACGAAAGGAAACAGGATTTTGATTTTCATGGTACAGTATTTTGGGCTAAAAAAGATTTGCATCATAACGCGGAAGCCGTCGTTTCGGTATTTCGCAAAATAGCCTTTTATGTCCCGCAACCGCGTTGCCAATGCCCGACTGACACCCTACGCCTACGTTTGCCTGATCGAGATGTACCGCCTGGGCCGAGACAATCAGCCCGTTACCTTCGTCAATCGCTCCACGGGTTTTCTGATTGCCCCGAATGTCATCGTCACGGCCGGGCATTCATTACAGGAAGAAGAAACGAAAATCTACAAACTCAAAATCTATCCGCACCAGAATTCCGAAACAAAATCCGAGCAAATGCTACTTCTTGAATCAGACGATTTCGTGATCCGCAAAGTACCCGAGTACAACAATCCCTACTGCTACGTCAAGGATGATTTCGGCATTATTTTCTTGAAAAAACCGGAACTGCCCGCCTGGACCCACCAGCATTTCACTTGGCGCCGAGCAGATTACGAACGATGGGATCTGGCCGCCGGCCAACCGATCCAAATCGCGGGCTACCCGATCGACCGGCCCGACTTCGAGATGTGGGAAGAACGAGGCGACATCGTCGAGGTGACCAAAAAGTGCATCCTGCACCCGTTCACCACCACCAAAAGAAACAGCGGCTCACCCGTCTGGACGATTGACCCGCGGGGTGGGTACCGGGTGGTGGGCATTCACGTGTCGGGCAACGCGGCCTCCTGTGGCGCCGCTCCCGAAAACCGGCCCTATGGTAGCGCGGTGCTGATTACGGAGCGGGTTTTTGATAAGATAAGCAGTTGGATCGAGGAGGAAAGCGCCGACTTAAACGCTGACAGCGTTTTGAACGCTGTCAGCGTTGGTAGCGGCGGCGAGGTCGACCGGCGGAAATTCATGCACAAGGCCGCACTCGGCTTGCTAGGTACTTCGGTTTCTTTCTCAGCGCCCGAGCGAAAGAAAGAGTGGCTGGTGCACCACGTCCTTTTTTACCTGAAAGACCCCGACAACGCCCAACACGAAGCACAACTCATCGCCGGACTCGAAAAACTCAGCAAGCTACCTACCGTCCGACAGTCGCACATTGGTCGTCCGGCCCGCACCAACGGCGGCGACATCGAAAAAGGCTACTCCGTATCGTGGCTTTGCTTTTTCAAGAACCTGATCGAAGAAGAAATCTACCAAACCGATCCGGTACACCTGGCCTTTCTGGCAGAGATCGAGCCGATTCTGGAGAAGCGGGTGGTGTACGATGCTTTGGGGCTTAAATAATCAGCCGTACCCCACCCAAATCCGACACGCGGTGGGAGAAACGGTCGCTGGGCGAGCTGATGAACATGAAGTTGATGGGAATGTCCCACTCGTCGCTCAGGCGCTCGATGATCTCGGGCCCGAAGGTACCCTGCAGCTGCACGTACTCGATTTTGATGTCGGGATAGGCGCGGTCGAGTACTTCGAGGTCATTGAAAAACGCCTGATGTACTTCTTCGCCTTCTTTTAGGATCGTCACAATTTTGAGTTTTTTGGTAATCTCGTTTTCCTGCACGTAGATCATTACTTTGTTCAAGATCGAAATGTCGTCGCCCTTAGTGAAGTACACGAATTCCTGCTCGGTCAGATCGCGAATGTTGCGCGAAATGCGCAGGCGACTGGCGGCGGCGACGTGCTTCAGTGTCGTGAAAAACCGGTTGACGATCACCAGCGACAATTTCAAAATCTCGTTGCGGTTCAGCAGCAAAATGATGACGATGATCGACGGCACGAAGTACTGCAGGAACACGATGAGGTAGTCGGGGTGCATGATGATGTTGCCGTAAAGCGCCACCACCACGGCCAGGATCGCCAGCGAAACCGACAGTACCGTGGCCCGCTCGGGCCGGGGCAGGCGGCTCCGCTTGCTTTTGAGCAGGAAGTTGCCAAAGCCGAAGTACACCATCACCAGCAGAAACGAAATCGTGTACACCCCGGCCAATGGTCCCAACTCACCGTTGGTGATGAAGAGTACCGACAAACAAAGAATATAGAATACGATCAGGATACGCGGCGAACTACCCCGGCTGTTTTCTTTGAGCAGGAACTGGGGCAGAATCCGGTCGAGGGCCATGCGCTTGATCAGTCCGTTGACACCCACGTAGGAAGTCAGCAGCGCACCGCTCAGCACCAGCACGGCATCCACCGAAATGAAGGTCGCGAGCCAGCTGCCACCCGTGTTTTCGCCGAGGTGCGACAGCAGCGCTTCCTGGTGGTTGGCTACGTCGCCCAGTGGCAGCACGAGTACCGCCACGAGTGCCATCAGGGGGTTGATGGCCGAAACGGCGATCCACATGTTGCGCAAGGTTTTGGGGAAAACGCCCTGCTTCTTGCTCTTCGACGAAGTTGGCCGAGCTCTCGAAACCGCTGATGCCCAGCATGGCGGTACTGAATCCCAGAAACAGCGCGGTACCAAAACCGCCTTTGAGCGGCGCGTCGAAGTTAAGGTTCGCGATTTGCAGTCCATTGATCGATACGTACCAGATACCGCTGATAATCAGCGTTGCCATGGCTGTGATGTGCAATATGAAAATCACAATCGCCACGATCGAAGATTCGCTGATGCCCGACATCACGAGCAGCAAAAACATCGTGATCAGGATAGCAGTCGAAAGTATAATGTTGATGCTCGGCACGATGTCGTGCATGTAGTGCATCGCCTCACTGGCCGAAATCACGGCCGTGGCCATGTACGACAGGATTGTGAGGCAGGCCGCCACCGAAGCGTTGCTTTTAGAGGTCGTGTTGAGCAGTACGTTGTAGGCACCACCGTTGAGCGGCAGGGCGCCTACCACTTCACCGTAAATCTTGCGAAACAGAAAAAGCACCGCCGCCACGATCAGCAGCGCCACCCAGGCGTATTGCCCGGCGTACAAAATCGCGAGTGAGGATACGTAAAGACAGGAAGAAGTAATATCGTTGCCACAAATGGCCGTAGCGGCCAGTTCATTCAGTTTCTTGTGGGGCTTGTGTTCCATAATGGAAAATCGCGTGGGCAGTTGTCTATTGGTTTAAGGCCGCAAATGTACGTAATAACCCAAAGGATGCACAAACAAATAGCGGGTAGTTCCGGGACGGAATTTTCCTGTACCCCTAACGCCGCACGCTTGCTTTTTTGCCGGGGAATAGGTTACGAAATTCGGCAAATACCAGCGGCTGGAATCTTCGGATGAAGAAAACGTAAATACCGATCCCCGCTACCACCGATAGTGCTAGTTCAGCAATGGGGACCAGGTAGTCGCTCAGCAAAAATCTCAACACCACTACCCCGCCGAACATCAGGGTACTACCCAGCCCGCTTCGCGCGACGGTAGCCACTGCTTCCCCGATCTTGAGCGGAATAAGTTTGCCAATCGAGTGAGTGTAAATAAAAAAATTGACAAAACTAGTCACGACGATGCTACCTGCCACCGCCATCAGGCCAAACGGTACGGTGAGCACAACGCCCAGCACCGTCAGCCCGCGCGAAAGCAGCACCGTGCGCAGGTACCCGCCCGTTTGGCCCACTACCTGAAATACCAATCCCGGAAACGCGCAGACTTCGAAGAGCGAGGCCACACTCAGCAGGCGCAACACCGGTACGACGCCCATCCAGCTACTGCCACGCATTAGCAACAGCACCAGGTCGCTTGTGGCCAGAAAGCCCAGAATCAGCGGGTAGCCCAGATGCGTCGCCAGCCCGATTAGCCGCAGGTACTGTCGGCTGATTTCAGCCCGATCTTGCTGAACCAGCGCCAGAGCCGAAAAGACCACGCGCCCTACCTGCCCCTTGATGCTACGGATGGGCCACATGTACAATGTATACGCCAGTGTGTAAATACCCAGCGCCGAAGTACCCAACCACTTGCCGATGATGATGTCGTCCACTTTACGCCCAAATTGGAGCACGAATTGGCTGATCGAGTCGGGCCCGCCAAAACGCATGAGTGCCTTGAGCTCTTCGCGGCGCGGACGCCAGCTGAATCGGGGCCAGGCCAGTAGCCCGTAGGCCAGCGTACAAAGCACCTGGAAGATGACGGCCTTGGCGAGCAGCGCCTGCCATCCCCAACCTGCATACGCCAGATACAGCGAACAAAAACCGGACAACAGCATACTGCCAAAAGAAACCAGCGCCAGATGGTTGAACCGAAATGCGCGCTGCATGACTGCCGTCGGAATCACCTGCACCAGGCGCAACGGAATGAGTAGGCTGAAACAATAGAAAATAGTCGCTAAATCGGGGCGACCGTAGAAGGAAGCCACGTGGGGAGCGGCTACCGCTAACCCGACCGCGATCAGTAAACCGGTACTTAGGGTGACGACCAGCACGCTGCTCAGGTAAGCATCGGTCAGCGCGGGCAACCGGACCAGGGCGGTGAGGGTACTGAGCCCGGCGAACGTTTCGATAATACTGGTGAAAGCCAGCGCGACCGCCATGATGCCGTAGTCTTCGGGTACCAGAAAACGGGTGAGGCCCAGCGTAAAGCCCACGGCCACGATCTGTCCCAGGAAAGTGAACAGCAGGTTCCACCTGATGCCGGAGCGGACCGAAACGTCAAGGGTTTTTTGCTCTTCTTTCAAAGCGACGGTGATTTACCGCAAGGATAAATCAAGAAAATGAATAGGGGATAGCCGAGGTATCCTCGGATACGCGCCAGTGGTCGGGATCTTCGTATTGGTAGGCCTGGTCCACCATGTTGAGCAGCAAGGCGGGCTCATGGGTGTAGTTCTGCACGCCATGCCACACCTTGGGTGGTACCATGATCAGCATGGGCCGCAGCGCGCCGCACCTGAACTCGTCGATTTGGCCGTAGGTAGGTGAATCTTCGCGACCGTCGTACAGCACGATCTTTAAAGTACCCTGATTGGCAAAAAGCCGGTCGGTCGTGAACTGGTGCACGTGCCAGGCCGAAATACCGCCCGGCTGCATCATGATCTGGAACACCTGGTCGATGGGCAGTCCCTCGCTTTCCCACTCCCGGCGGTAGATTTCGGTGAGGTATCCGTTGCTTTTCATCACGTTTTTCACCTCTGTTACCACCACGCCCTCGATCAGTTTTTGATGGGCAGGTTTCCAATCGTTGGTGATACTTTGCTTATCTTTTTCGGTTTCGGGGAGTTCCCAGGCAGTGTTTTTCATAATGGTAAGGGAGGGTCTGATGCTCAGGTTTTTATTGTAGGCTTCATTTGGGGGGCAAGCCGCGGGTAGTTCTGAGTTTTTTGAGGGACCCGCCTTTTCCAAAGCGCTTTTTGGCGATAGATTCTAGCGGGTTGATCCCCAATCTTCTTTGGATTGCCCGCCATTTGGTCCTGAAAAAGCGAAGATAATACGTTTTTTCGTCAAAGAAATACCGCTGCACCCAGTCGTAGTGATGAGTTGACAGCAATTCCTCTCTCAATTTCCACGGATTATCCTTCAATCGGTTATGGTACCGCTCATTTTCTTCAAAATGCCGATCGCGGTAAGCGTTGGGCCTAAACCCGGAAGGCGCGGCCAATACCGTGAAGCATCGGGTGGGCACAATCGTTTTTTTTGCCTCGAAAACCCGCTTGATCCAGTCGTGCGAAGGTACCAGATACAGTTCGCTGGCGGGTCGCCAGTACCCGATTTCGGCGATGAGCTCCCGACGGAAAAGCCAATTACTGGCTGGTACAAACACCCGCCCGGGGTGGTAGCCTGTACCCGGAGGCATCACCCCGCTGGCCGTAAAATTCGTTTTACTGTTTTTGGTGTCGATAAAGCCAGCGGCCAGTACCATATCTGCTTCACTGCTCTCAATGTGCGACACGCACCGCTCCAAGTGATCGGGAAACCACAGGTCGTCGTGGTTCAGGAAGGCGATGTACTTCCCGCGCGCCCGCTGCAGCCCTTCGTTGTTGGGCCTGGACTGTTCACCGAAGTTTTCGGGTAGGTTAAGAAATGAGATCCGGGCGTCTTGAAAATTAGCTACCACGGCTTCGGTATCATCAGTACAGCAGTCGCCTACTACGATCAACTCCCAGTCCGGCATCGACTGGCCCACGACGGAGTCTATGCTGTACTTAAGAACATTACTCCGGTTGTAAGTAGCCAGGATAATCGAGGCCAGCGGCGCGTCGTGCATACAAAAGCAGTGTCATTTCAGATAAACCCCTTCCTCACCCGCCTGACTCAGCACCACCTCGACGTGTTCGTTGAACGTAGTACTAAGCGCGTAGCCTACGTAGTCGGCCGAGACCGGGAAGTGCCGGTGGTTGCGGTCGACGATGACGGCCACTTGCAGTCTTTTGAGGCGGTGTTGCAGAAAAGGCTGCAAGGCAAAAGCCAGCGTGCGGCCCGTGTTGAGTACGTCGTCGGCCATGATGACCACCTTCCCGTCGGTCAGTACCAGTTCATCGCGGAAGGTAATCTCGCTGCGATGCGGCTTGTCTTTATCAAAAATCATCTCGGCCAGACTCGTGCGAATGGGCGAAATGGCTTGTAATTCCTCCGCCAGCCACTCCGCAAATACGAAGCCCTGCCCGGAGATACCCGCCAGAATGATCTCCTCTTCCTCGAAATTCTGTTCAAAAATTTCGTAGGCAATCCGCCGGATTTTCTGCCGCGTCTGCTCGATGGAAAGAATCTGTTGTCTGGCAATCATGGCTTAAATTGCGAAAGCGTCACTCTCTTGGTAGGCTTTGATCAACGCCATTTCACCGGCTTTGCCCGGCTGGGAGTTGCCGTGCTCCATGCCCATGATGAAGCTCTTGCCTTCCTTCTTGCTGCGGTCGTAGATGTGCTTGAAGATATTCTTGTAGTTGATCTCGCCCGTGGTGGGTTCCTTACGGCCGGGGTTGTCGCCGATCTGGAAGTACCCGATTTCGGGCCACGACCAGTCGATGTGCGGGATGATGTGGCCTTCGTTTTTCTGCATGTGGTAGATGTCGAACAGAATCTTGCAGGAGGGGCTGTCGACGCCCCGGCAGATTTCGTAGGTCTGGTCCGAGGAGCGCAGGAACAGGTTGGGTGTGTCGCTGAGCGGCTCGAGTACCATCACCAATCCGCTGGTTTCCAGGATTTCGGACCCCCGGCGCAGGGCGTCGATCACGTGGCCGGTTTGGATGCCGATGGGTAGGTTGCGCTCGAAGTCGCCGGGTACCACCGTGGCCCACTTGGCATTGACGCGCTTGGCCGTTTCGACGGCCTTGCGGCAGCCTTCCAGAAAAATGTCGATGTACTCCTGCTTGCCCGCCGCCAGCGTGTTGGCACCGTTGCCGCCCTTGTCGATCACGAACACGCCCATTTCCATGCCCAAGCGCGACATTTCTTTGGCGATTCGCTCCTGCTCGGCCACCGGGCGCTTCATCATGCCGTTGTCTTCCAGCGCGGTGAAGCCTTGGTCGGCCATGAACTTGAGCTGGTCGACGACGTCGTCGCCCGCCGAGTTTTTAAACATCCCGAAGTGGGGCGCGTATTTGAGGTGGTAGTTGTACTTGGCGGGCGCGCTGCCAGCAAAGCTATCGGTAGCCAAAGCCGCCGCTCCGGCGAATGCAAGGGAGGATTTTACAAAATTTCTACGACGCATCTTTTTAAATTGAAAGTTGATAATTGAAAATGGAAAATTCTGATACTTGGTATCGCAGTCGACTCCAAGTAAAGTTAACGGCAACACCTGAGCTCATATTCCGGCGCTTCGTGCTTATAGTTAAAGGAAGCGGATCAGGAAATATACCAAAATCATTCAAAAATACTCTTGGCACCGCCGCCAAAATCGAGGTACTTGTCGGCGGCTTTGCGGATTTCGGCGCGGTAGGCCTGGCTGATGCCGTCGAGGGCGGCGGCCTTGATCTCACCGTGCAGGCGTTTTTCTTTTAATAGTTGAAGAACGAATTCCTCACCCTCCCAGCTACCGCCGATGTAGCGCGCGGCGCGCAGCCGCACGGGGTAGGGCAGCGAAGTGCCCGCGGCTGCACTCGCCAGAATGGTCAGCGAGTTTTGACTACCAACCTTTTTAATGGAAGCCAGCAGGGCGGTCTGTACCTCGTCGTTGCTGCTTTCCAGTTTCTGCCAGATGTAGGAATTTGGCGCCTGCCGCAGCAGTTGACGGCCAGCATCGCGGCCCAGATCGGTGTCGGGCTGCCTTGATCGCCAACTGAAAAAGTCGCTCGTTTTCGAAGTGCGGTTCGTAGCGCTCGGTCAGCTCGATGTAATCCTGGGTACCGTAGGTTTCGTTGAGTAGCTTGACCAGCGCGATCTTGCCCCAATACGACTGCTGGATGAAATCCTTTGCCCAAATGGTACAGCGCCAGCTTACTCACCTCGATGTGGTCGGGTAGCGGCTTTTGGGTCATGCCCAGCAGCGCCTGCGACTTCTCGTAGCCCGCCGGGTTGAAGTCGAAAGCCCGGAAGTACCGCAGCCGCTCGGCCAAGGGTACCTCAGGGTCGGCGGCCATTTTGGCCAGGTACGGGATGGCCTGCCTGGTGCGGGCGCGCCACACGATGTCGCGGGTGGCGGCACTCTTCAATGGATCGCCGACTTGCTCGCGCCAATTCGAAAACAGCCGGTCCCATTGGTGGTAGGCCCCGATGCCCAGCGCTTCGAGGTACCAGCGGTCGTTGCCGGGGTACTGCTGGGCGAGTTGCTGCCACACGCCCTGGGCTTCGTAGGTGTGGTTGCGGTAAATCGCCAGCGCGCACTCGCGGCGTACCTGCGGGTCGCGGTCGGTGGTGAGGCGCTTGATGTACTCGGTAGGGTCGGCGTTGCGCTGGCGGATGGCCCGCAGGGCCGTGATGCGGAGATTGGGGTTGATGTTGCGAAGCGTGTTCTCGAAATGCTTGGCGTCGACGCCGTCGATGCCATTGAGTACCCAAAGCGCCCGCGCCCGAAACTTGGGGTTGGCATTGTACTGGTGAAGAAGTTTGCCCAGCGGCGCATCGGCCTTGAAGCCCATCTTGGTGAGGGCCATCCAGGCCAGGTACCTTGTGGCCTGATTTGGGTTTTTCAACGCCTCGGTCGCTGATTCCGGCGAATCAAAATCGTACTCAGGTACTTTGTAAGGCGTTTTGGGCGGAGCAATGCGGTAGATTCTGCCCCGGTTGAGATCGCCGAAAGATGCGTCAGGCGACGCGTCGCCCGGATCGTACCAGTCGGCGACGATGAGCGAGCCGTCGGGCGCGGCGGCCACATCGGAGGGCCGAAACCACTTGTCGCGGGTACCTTCCACGAGCGTCTGCATCGTGGCCTTGTAGCCCGCGCCGTCGTTCTGGATCGGGTAGGAGCGCACGATGTTGGGGCCCGCGTCGCAGTGGATAATTTGATCCCAGAATTTGCGGGGCAGCAGGTCGCCTTCGTAGACCGTCATGCCCGCTGGCGAGCCCGAGCCGGTATGCAGCAAGTCGGGTACCACGCCGGGGTCGTTTTGATGCCAGTGTCGGCGGGCGATGTCGGTTTCGAGGTTGGTCCGGTTGACGCGCCAGGTGGTACCGTCCATTTCGTCGGTGTAGCCGAAGTTGCCGTGCTCCATCACGTAGTTGATGCGCACACTTTCGTTGCCGTCCTCGTCGTGGTCCGACTGCCACACCGAGCCGTAGCTGTCCACGGCTACTTCCAGACCGTTGCGGAAAGTTGTCGCCCAGTACTTCCAGATTCTTGAAATCCTGGTCGCAGCGAAACACCATCCCTTTGCGGTAGTTGCGGAAGTTGATACGCTGGTTGAACTTGTCGTAAAACGGCCGACCGCGCGCGTCGAGCATTTGCTTGCCTTCGCTGCCGAAATTGAAGTAGTACTTGCCGTCGGGCCCAAACACGAAGGAGTGAATACCCTGGTCGTGGTTGGATCCGCTCACGCCCCGGAAGATAATTTCCTTGCGGTCGGCCTTATCGTCGCCGTCGTCGTCGGTGAAACAGCCACACGTACGGGCTTTGCGAGACGATCACCCGATTGCCGATCACACAAATGCCGAGCGGCGCGTCGAGCTCGGGTCCCTGGTAGAACACCTTGGTCACGTCCGACCTGCCATCGCCGTCGGTGTCTTCCAGGATCAGGATGCGGTCGCCGGTGAGGCGTTCCTTTTTCTTGTTGGAGATAGCCACGCCCGGCAGGGGCGGGCGGTAGTTGTAGGCATCGCACACCCACACGCGGCCCCGGTGGTCGACGTCGATGCTGGTGGGATTCGAGATTTCGGGCTCGGAGGCGAAGAGCGTAGCCTCCAGCCCTTCGGCGACGTCGAGTCCCGGCTACCGCAAACTCGGGAAAACGCTTTTCCTTTTCGGTCAGCGAATCGTAGACGAAGGGCCGGACGGGTACCACGGTATCGGCCGGGCTATAAACGGGAGAAACAGCGCCCGTCCGAAAGGCACTGTTTCCCAAGAGTACGCAAGAAATTCCGCTTATTAGAAATACTAACTTTTTATAAAAATCTGATTTACAGAACATAGATCAATTTACAAACCAACTACACGAGAATGATCCCGAAAATTACGGCTTCTTTTCGGGATAAAACCGGGGCTATTAGTTCGCTTTTTTCAATGAATCCAAATACGCCACCAGCCCGGTGAGTTCTTCGGTGGTCATGGCTTCGTGCAGGCCACCCGACATCATGGACTCATCGAGCATTGCTTCATGGATTTCACATTGGCCATCTTATACTCCTGAGTAGCACCGCCGGGAAATTTCATGATCAGGTCGGTCTCCGTCTTGCTGGCCACAATACCCGTCACCGACGACCCGTCCTTCATTTTTACCTCCCAGCCTTCGTACCCAAAGCTGATGCCTGCGCTAGGATAGAAGATGGCCATGTACTGGCTTTCTTCGCTAACTTGCCACCAATTTCGGAAAGTTTGGGTCCGAAGTCGGCACCTTCACCATTGACCTGGTGGCACACGGCGCAGTACATCTTGAATACTTCTTTTCCCTTAGTCTCGTCGCCTCGCATCTTTACCAATTCATTCAGGGCCGGATGTTTGGTCACGCTGGATGTAGCCCCGCCCGGCAGGTACTTAGCCGCCTCCATGCGCACCGATTTGCGCCACGCACCACCGATGCTCTGCACACCCGCCGTTTTCAGGTTTTCGGGTAGCTTGTTTTCGCGTAGAAATTCCAGCATCATATTTTCACCACCTTCGCTTCCACCGATGGCTTTGACTGCCTCGCGGCGCACCTCCAGCGGGCGTTTTGGGTCCATGGCCGCCAATTTCAAAATTTCAAGCGACTCTTTGCTACCTACACTCCGAATGGAGGCGAGCGCGGCCCCGGCTTTCTTGGCGTCGGTACCCTTGATGGCATTGGTAAGCAAAGTACCACCGCCCTGTCTCAGCAGAAGGCGACCGGCTTCGCGGCCGATACCGTCGTAGGGCTTGGAGGTAGCCAAATCGAACAGCCGCTGGTTTTCCGATACCAGACCGTAGCGATCCATGAGATCGATGTACTCGCCCGTACCGTAGGTCGCATCGAGCAGCTTTTGCAGCGCAGAGAGCGCTCTCGGCGATTTTTTGACGTATTCGGGGTCGAGGTGGCGCAACGCCAGCTTGTTTACTTCGATTTGGTTGGCGGCTTTGCCGTCCATGATTTTTAAGAGCGCTTCCGATTTTTCCTTACCACCCGGATTGAAATCAAACGCGCGGAAGTACCGCAGCCGACTTTTCAAATCGACCGATGGATCGCCCGCCAGCGAGGCCAGCAACGGTACCGACTCGGCGGTACGCGCCCGCCACACGATGTCTTTACCCGCCGCCGTGGATATTGGATTCTCACCCGCGGTTTCCAGCCAGGCCGAGAAGTACCGGTCCCACTGCCCTTCGGCCCCGATGCCCAGGGCTTCGAGGTACCAGCGGTCTTTGCCATCGTACTGTGCGGCCAGTTTAGCCCAGAAGTCGGCGGCTTGGGGTGATTCGCTGTTTCGTAACGCCAGGGCGCACTCGCGGCGTACCTGCGGGTCAGCGTCGTCGATCAGTTGGGCAATCGTGGCCGTGGCGTCGCCGGGGAGTTGGAGCGTGGCCCGGAGAGCGGTAATGCGCAGATCAGGATTATAATCTTTCAGGGCTTTTTTCAAGTCGACCGAACTTTTGCCTTCGATTTTGCTCAATACCCATAAGGCCCGCGCCCGCATCCGGGGATTGGCTTTTTCGTCGTTGGAAAGTTTGCTCAATTGCGGCACCGCGCTCTTGTCCATGCTTTTCAAAGCATTCCAGGCCATGTACCGTACCGACATATTTGGGTTTTGCAATGCTTCTATCGCCCCTTCGGCGGTCGTGACGTCGACCTTGGGCAGGCGGTAGGGCGTGTTGGCCGGAGCGACGCGGAAAATGCGTCCCCGGTTCAGGTCACCCGCCTGGTGCCCACCCACGCCGGGATCGTACCAGTCGGCCACGATCAGCGAGCCATCAGGAGCCACGCACACATCTGATGGCCGGAACCACTGGTCGCGCTGGCCTTCCACCACATTTTCGATTTTGGCGGTGTAGCCCGCGCCGTCTTTCTTGACGATGTACGAACGCACCACGTTGGGGCCGGCGTCGCAATGGATCACCTGATTTTGAAACATCTTGGGCAACATGCTACCCTCGTATACCATAATGCCCGTTGGCGAGCCCGCGCCCGTTTGCAATAAATTGGGCACTACGCCAGGATCGTTGAGGTGCCAGTGGCGCTGCGGGATCGAGTCTTCCTGGTTAGTGCGGTTGGCGCGCCAGCCCGCTTTGGTCAGCTCGTCTTTGTAGCCGTAGTTGCCGTAGGGCATCACGTAGTTGATGCGCACGCCCTTGTTGCCGTCGTCATCATTGTCCGACTGCCACATAGTGCCATAGCTGTCAATGGCGACCTCGAAATTGTTCCGAAAGTTATTGCCCAGAATCTCGGCGTTGGTAAAGTCAGGGTCGCAGCGGAACACCATACCTTCCTGGTTTTTCTTGAAATCGAGCGGCTTACCATCCTTATCCACCACGGGCTTTCCTTTGCCGTCGAGCAGTTGTCCGCCCGCGTTGCCGAAGTTGAAGTACAGCTTGCCGTCGGGCCCGAACACGAACGCGTGCATGCCGTGGTCGTGCTGCTCGCCCTCGATTCCTTCAAAAATCACCTCCTTTTTATCCGCTTTGTCATCGCCATTGGTATCGGTGAGCAGCCACACGTAGGGGCTTTGCGACACCAATACCTTGTTTCCCATCACCAAAATACCCAGCGGGGCGTTCACCTCCGGGCCCTGATAGAATACCTTGCTCTTGTCGGACTGGCCGTCGCCGTCGGTGTCTTCCAGGATCACGATGCGGTCG
Organism: uncultured Cytophagales bacterium; assembly: GCA_963803495.1. Lineage (GTDB taxonomy): Bacteria > Bacteroidota > Bacteroidia > Cytophagales > Spirosomataceae > Persicitalea. The sequence goes on along the minus strand of CAWDMP010000002.1, from coordinate 1,145,775 downwards.
CCCTCGGCGCGGGTCGGCTTGCCCGTAATGGCGGGGCGGTAGTTGTAAGCCTCGCATACCCACACGCGGCCCCGATGGTCGACGTCGATGTTGGTGGGGTTGGTGATGGTAGGCTCCGAAGCGAACAGGTTCGCTTCCAGCCCCTCGGCGACGGTCAGCCCGGCTACGGCGTACTTAGGCGAGCGCTTTTGCTCTTCGCTCAGGTCGTTGTAGAGCGTATCCAGCGCGGCCCCGCCCATGCGGCTGGGATTGGTGTTTTGGTAAGCCGCCGCCAGAAAGCCCAGCGACACGATGCTCAAAAGGATGAAGTAAAAGGGTTTGGTCAATTTCATTGGTTAGGTAGGTTGTTTACTTTAAAAGCCTGTATTCTTGCCCTTTGACAGGAGAGTCCACATGCTATAAAGGATGATAAGCACGGAATTCTCCCTTTTTAACGAAATAAATTTTAGGTTTAGGGAAAATGTCTGGAAAATGGATTTTGGATGCTGGATATTTGGCTTTGAATTCGGTACTTGCAATATATTGAATCTCAACCTATTTGCGCGAAATCTGTTTTGGATTTTAATGAAAAAGAAATGAAGAACTGGAATCTCGAAGGAAAAAAGGTACTGATCACGGGTGGTACCAAGGGCATCGGTGAGGCTTGCGCCCAGCTGATGGCCGAGGCGGGAGCGGAAGTAATGGTATTGTCCCGCCACCCGGGCGATATTGAGAAAATGAGCGCCGAGGCCAAAACCAATGGCCTTTCCATTATCGGCCAGGCCTTCGACATGGCCGAACCCAAAATTGCTGACAAAGTCATCGCGCACGTGCAGCAAATCTGGGGTAGTCTGGATGTGCTGATCAACAATGCGGGCACCAATATACGCAAGGCCACAGTTGCCTACTCCGACGACGAGTATGATTTTATTATGCAAACCAATCTGCGGTCGGTCTTTGAGTTATGCCGGGCTGCCTACCCGTTGCTCAAAGCGAACAAGGGCTGCATCGTCAACATGAGTTCGGTGTCAGCGCTGACGCACATCAGCAGCGGCTCGATTTACGGCATGACCAAGGCCGCCCTTACCCAACTTACCCGCAACCTGGCCGTGGAATGGGCGATGGACGGCATCCGCGTCAATTGCATTGCCCCCTGGTACATCGAAACGCCCCTGATCGAGACGGTACTGGCCGATGCCGAAAAGCTCAAAGGCATCATCGCCCGCACGCCCATGCAACGCCTGGGCCAACCCGAGGAGGTAGCCGCCGCCGCGCTGTTCCTCTCGCTACCCGCCGCCAGCTACATCACCGGACAATGCGTGGGTGTGGATGGTGGGTTTATCATCAATGGGTACTGAAAGTCAATTTTGAATGATAGAATGAGTGAATATTGCTTTCACCTGCCTTCTCTGGTTTGCGTCTGTGACGGGGACGCCTAGTCGCAAACCCGAGCAATGCGCGTTTGCAACGCGCCCTCAACGATGCCTTTACTTTAAAATTAACCTAACGCCTAACCACCCAATAACCCAATACCTAATTATGAAAAAGCTACTGATTACTTCACTCACTGCCTGCCTCACGATGGTCGCTGTTCAGGCCCAAACCGTACCTGTTCCTACGGCCGACATCCAAATCAAAACTGCCATGCTCGCCGCGCCCAGCGACAAACAGGCCGGTGCCAAAGTGTACGGCTACGACGCCGACGGACGATTCAAGGTACTGCGCGACGGAACCAACGACCTTGTCTGCCTGGCCGATGACCCGAGTATAAAGGGCATCAACGTTTCGTGCTACCACGATAAGTTGGAGCCCTTCATGGCGCGGGGACGCGCCTTGAAAATGGAGAAAAAATCGTCCAAAGAAATAACCGATATGCGGGAGGCGGAAGCCAAATCCGGCCAATTGACAATGCCCGACGGGCCGTCGACGCTGTTTGTGTATTCGGGAAAAGACGAGGACTACGACGCCGAGAAAGGCGAGATGAAGGACGGGTACCTGCGCTACGTAGTGTATATTCCCTTCGCCACGGCCGAAAGTACCGGCCTGCCGCTGAAACCCGAAGGCCCGGCGATGCCCTGGATCATGGATGCCGGTACACATAAGGCACACATCATGATCAATCCGCCGAAATGATACCTATTTAATGCCTGATTCGGACAGTAAAAAAAATGTCGGGACGTTCCTGCTTCACATGGTACTCTCCGCGGCGACTGGCTGCCTGGTGTACTGGATGGCGATGCGTGGGTACGGCATTCATGTGCCGTACCTGGTCGCGGTGCTGTCGGGGGTGGGGATGGGTTGGCTGCAACCCCGGAAAGGTTGGCTGCTGACGCTGCTACAGGTGCTCATTCTGGGCCTGGGCTTCGCCCTGCTCGCCGACGAAACGACCCGAACCGACCTGGCCAAGTTCAGCGTCTTCGGCTCGATTGGGCTGGTACTGGTTGGGGGTTTGCTGGGTGGGGTATTGAAAAGAAATGTGGGGTAGGCTGAAAAGCAGCGGCTCTACAAATAAAATAGCTTAACTGTCAACCGTTCAGGCCTTTTCTTGTCCTTCTGAATCGGCGGACCGCCCGTTTTCGCTGCGCGCTTCCAGTTGTGCCTGCCAGCGGGGTTGCGTTTCGCCGTCTTTGGGCGCGGGCCAGCCTTCGCGTTGCTGGCTGCGAATGCCTTCGGTTGCTTCGGTTTGGTCGTGGAAAAGGTGTACTTCGGTGTTGTAAGGCATGTCGATCAGCGCATCGTTCAGCGCTGTTTTGATCGCAAAAACCACCTTTGCCCTCACGTGCACCACATCAGCGCGACGGCTGTTGGTCCACCAACGTACCCGAATGCTAACCCAGCTCGCGGCCAAATCCCAGGGAAAGGCCTCCACACCGGGTTCTCCCTCAATCTCGGGAATGGCATCTACCGCCTTGCGGATTATTTCGCAGGCTTCTTCGATGTTATCGCCGTAGCCGATGCCCACATCGTACTCGCTGCGTCGCTTTTCGTGGGCGGTCTTGACCAGTACGGAGTTAGTGTAAATGTCGCTGTTGGGAATCACGACGCGTTGCCCATCGTAGGTCCTGATGATCGTGGCGCGGGTTTCAATGCGCTCGACGGTACCCTCGTAGCCGTTGACCTCGATTTGGTCGTTGTTTTCGAAAGGCTGACGTAACAAAATCAGCAGCCCGGCGAGCCAGTTTTGCAGAATATCCTTGAAGGCAAAACCGATGGCTACCGAACTTACGCCCAGGCCCGCGATCAGGTCGCCGGGTTTGAGGGACGGAATCACGATCGTAGCGCCCAGCAGAAAGCCCAGCACGATGATGACCCAGCGCACGAAACCGCCGAGTACGTCGCCCAGGTTGTCGCGCTGGCTGCGCGAGGTGCGGTTGATGATGATTCGTTTGGCCGCATAGGCAATCCCGTAAAAAATGGCAATGACGATAATCGCCACCACGAGGTTAGGTATGAGGCGAATGAAGCCATTGACCCAATTTTGCACCCGCTCAACGGCGGCGTTGAGGTTCAGGTTGATGGAATCGAGCGTTTTGGGAGGGGCGGCTTGTGCGGCTTGGAGAAACATTCGGATGATGAAGAATTGAAAATTGGAAACGAGGACGGTGCTTTATTTTTTACTATCGGCTTCTTGATAAAATAACTATGCCCCAATCCAATTTCAACTTTTTTGTGACGGCAACTTACCAATCGAAAGCGGTACCTTTGGAACCTACCTGATGCCCCGAAAATACGTTTCGTTATGCGCACCGCTGAAATTCTTGAGATTGAATTTGAAAAAATAATAGACGGTATCCTGACCCAAGGCTACGGCTTCTTCGGATGCGATATTCGATGCAGAAGAAATCAGTGCGCTTGCTCGTGACTTTCGAGCAGCGAGATCTTGCGGGGGAGTTCAAACAGGCCGCCGTGGGCCACCAAGCCGACAAGCAAGTACTGACTGCCGTGCGCGGCGATGTGATCTGTTGGCTGTCCGAAGCGGATGCGTTGCCCGCCGAAACGGCGTATTTTAGCAAGATTCAAGCGCTGATCGCGTACTTCAATCGTACCTGCTACCTGGGGCTGGCTGATGCAGAGCTGCACTACGCCGAGTATCCTGTCGGTACCTATTACAAGCGCCATCTGGACCGTTTCCGTACCGATTCGCACCGCAAACTTTCGGTGATCTGTTATCTCAATGACAATTGGAAAGCACAAGAAGGCGGCGAACTGGTACTTTTTCCAGCGGAGAAGGCTCCCGAACGTATCGTACCCATCGGCGGGCGGTTGATTTGCTTCGAGAGCGACCAGCTCGAACACGAAGTACTGCCCGCTATCCGTCCGCGCCGGAGTATCACCGGTTGGCTGCGGACGCGGTAATTGGGTAATTTTTTAAAAAATGCGGCTTTCCTTTGATAGGACTTTCGCTCAAACAAAAACGAACTGAAAATCATGAAAAAAATACTCTTTCTCGTGTCACTGATCGCCTTATCATCGGGTGCTTTCGCCCAAAATGAAACCATCCCGCTTTGGCCCGCTGGAAAGGTGCCCAACGCCATTGCCAACGATGTCAAAGAAAAATCGGTGACCAGCGGCGGCATCACGCGCATCAGCAACGTGACGGTCCCCGACCTGGTAGCCTACATTCCCGAGAAAAGCAAAGCGACGGGCGCGGCCGTAATGATTTGCCCCGGTGGCGGCTACACCATCCTGGCCTACGACCACGAAGGCTCCGACATCGCCGAGTGGTTCAAGGCGCGCGGTATTGCGGCTTTTGTGCTGAAGTACCGCCTGCCCAATCCGGCCCTGATGACCCGGCAGCACGAAGTACCGCTCATGGATGCCATGCAGGGCATGAAGTACATCCGCGAGAATGCGAAAAAGTACAACATCAAGTTTGACCAGATCGGCGTGATGGGCTTCTCGGCGGGCGGGCATTTGGCCTCCACACTCTCTACGCACTTCGATCGCGGCCCCGGCGCCAGTGACCTGGCCAAGCCCAATTTTGCGATTCTGATGTACCCTGTCGTGACCTTTTTGCCCAAGTATGCCCACGGCGGCTCACGCAAGAATCTGCTGGGGGCCGATGAGTCGCCCGAATTGGAAAAGTACTACTCCAACGAGCTGATGGTCTCCTCGACTACGCCACCCACCTTGCTCGTTCATGCCCAGGACGATACCGGCGTGCCCGTCGAAAACAGCATCGACTACTTTCTGGCGTTGAAAGAGTACAAGATTCCTGCCGAGATGCATCTTTATCCAACGGGGGGGCACGGTTTTGCCCTCAAAACCAAGGGCAAGGGCTCCGTCGATACCTGGACCATCGCCATGGAAAACTGGCTGAAAGGCCGGGAGATGATGTAACGTGGTACGGGCATCTACTGCGACCATTCAGTGGGTACGCGGTCCCAGCGGTGTTGTTTTAGTTTCTCCAATATGTCTTTTGACAACGTTTTTCCATCGCTGGCGGCTATGTTGGCCTTCACGTGAGGCAGCTTCCGCATCCCGGGAATGGTAGTGACGACATCGTCGTTGGCCAAAATGAAGCGGAGCGCCATTTCGGGCATCGCCATATTCTCAGGAATGAGCGGCTTTAACGCATCGGCGTGCTCTACGCTGCTGTTCAGGTTTTCGGGCACGAAGTAAGTCGAGCGCCAGTCGTCGGCGGGGAAGGTGGTTTGTTTAGTGAAAGTGCCCGTCAGGGTACCTTCGTCGAAAGGTACCCTGGCGATGACACCCACATCGTGCTTTTTGCAAAGCGGGAATAAATGATCCTCGGGATTTTGGTCGAAGATATTATAAATTACCTGTACGGCGTCGATGAGGCCGGTCTTGATCGTTTCCAGCGAATTGTCCGGCTCCCAGCGATTGACGCTGATGCCCCAGGCCCGCACCTTGCCTTGCTGCGTTAGTTTTTGAATCGCTTCCTTCCACTCATCGCGCCCGACCCAGTGGTCTTCCCAAACGTGAAACTGCATTAGGTCGATTTGCTCGACGCCCAAGTTCTTGAGACTCTTTTCGGTATACTCCACAATGTAGTCGGCTGGAAAAACTTCGTCCAGTGAAAACGACGCTTGCGAAGGCCACGTCCGGTTCTTGGGTGGAATTTTGGTGGCTGCGTAAAGTTTTTTGTCGGGGTTGCGTGCCATCAGCTCACCTAGAATCTGCTCGCTTTTTCCTTCGGCGTAGCCCCAGGCGGTGTCGAAAAAATTGCAGCCCAGCGCCACAGCCAGGTCGAGCGAGGCATTCACTTCCTCAATATCGGAGCCCGTCCAGCCGGCCAGGCCCCACATGCCGTAGCCTATCTCGCTCACTTGCCAGTCGGTACGGCCAAATCTTCGGTATTGCATCGTTGTCTCAGGGTTTTAGTAAATGTTAAATAGCGCAAATTAGGGGAAATATTATTCTTACGTAGGTCAATCGGGAGCTTTCGGTACCTAACGCTGACAGCCTTCAAAGGGCTGTCAGCGTTTTTACTGAAATTTATTATCTTTGGTAAAAACTGGAAACCATGGCCACGACTACCGCTACTACCTTTTCCCGCGACGAGTATTTTGATATTCTTGCCGAGTCGGACTTCAAACTCGAATATCACGCCGGGGAAATCGTCACGAGGTGGGGCGAACCGATCGAGTACCGTGATGGCGATTTGGTGACGGCTTCGGGACTGTCGCTAAAACTCGATAAGCAGGAAATTTTAGCCATGTCGGGCGCGCAACCTCCACATACTGCGTTGGCTATGAATCTGGTGACGGAATTAGGGAAATGCCTAAAACAGTTTGGGTGTCGGATTCATAGTAGCGATCAACTCATAAGCGTCGAAGCGTGTGAACTTGAAATTTTCCCGGATGTAGTTATCATTTGTGAAGAACCACGCTACAAAAAAACTAAACGTGGTTTGTACGCGCTCCTGAATCCAACGGTAGTCATCGAAGTACTTTCGAAAAGTACCGAAAATTATGATCGTGGGGAGAAGTTCGAGTGCTACCGCACGTTGGAAAGCTTGCAACAGTATGTGCTGGTTTCTACCAAAAAGAAGGAGATCGAGGTGTTTTCCAAAAAGACACCCCGCGAGTGGATGCTGCAAATTTACGATGAAGAAAGCCCGGCCGTCCGCATCGGAAAATGCGAGGCTGATTTGTTGGAAATTTATTGGGAAGTGATTTTGCAGATGGCTTAGGTACCGTTTTTGCAGGACAGTAATTACAAAACCCCACCGAGCGGTATAGAAGCTATACACACATGATTTGGAGAAATATACTACACAGTTTGGTGGCCCTACTGGTCATCATGGCCCTGACAGGATGGAGCATCAAGGAGAAAGATGATGTGCTCGCGGAGCAGATCGTCGACCTTTCTGGCCAATTTGAGCAGATTCAGGCCGATGTTCGGGAGCGTAATATCAGTCCCGACTCGGCGGCGCGCGCCTTTCAAGTCGTTATGCGCCATGTCCGGCAGACGATGAACGCCATCGACTCGTGCCCGGACCCCACCGCTGCCAAGTTCGTCTATCCTGTGCGGGGCTACCTCCAGAAACATTCCATTGGGGGCAACGGACGCGGGTACTTTGTCCGAAATTTCGATCTGTTTAACGACGAAGTGCGTGGTAGTCACCCGGCGCACGATCTTTTCATCAAGGACGGCGATCAGGATAATCTTGACGACCGCACCCGGCAGCCGGTCGATCTTACTGTCATTTAGCGCGGGCGTCGTGCTAGCGACCAACACTACCTGGCAACCCGGTAACGCGTTGCGTGGTGGTAAGTACATTTGGGTATATGACCCCTGCCTAAACGGTCTTTTTTACTACGCCCACAACAACCGCGTGTCCGTCAAGCCCGGTCAAATTGTTAAAGCTGGACAGAAACTTGGCGAAATCGGCCGCACCGGTCTCAATGCTTACAAAGAACGTTCACCCACGCATGTACACATGATGTTTCTGCGTTTGAACAGCGACTATCTACCTCAACCAGAGAACACATTGTCGTGGTTACGGGAGGCGGAAGTGGTGGAATGGTCAGTTTCGATCGGCGCGCCCAATCAGCCTGAAATGGTCAAATTACCTCCACTTTCACCTTTAACAAAAACTCGTCCATCTCGATTTCCGTGGACGACCCGTTTAGATCAGATACCAGTTCAAGCCCCACCGCCTGCACTTCCTGACAAATATAATCGCGCTGGGAAGAGACGGCTTCGGTGAGCGTAGCATCGTCATTTTGGAGCGTGATCTGGATTTTATCCGTTACTTCGAAGCCACTATCTTTTCTAAGATTCTGGATGCGGTTGACGAAATCGCGGGCGATGCCCTCTTTGCGTAAGTCGTCCGTGACCGTGACGTCCAGCGCGACGGTGAGCGCATCCTCGCTAGCAACCAGCCAGCCGGGTACGTCCTCGGCGGTGATCTCGACTTCGTGTAACGTGATGAAAACCTTTGGTTCGGCAATGGCCAGCGGAAATTCGTTGTCACGTTCCAGTACCTTGATGTCGTCCTCCTTCATCTGCCCTATGGCCGCCGCCACTTCCTTCATGCGCGGGCCGAATTTTGGGCCAAGTGCCTTGAAATTAGGCTTGATTTTCTTTTTCAAGATGCCCGAGTCGTCGTCCACAAACTCCACCGTTTTGATATTCACTTCCGACAAGATAATTGGGGCGACACTTTCGATTTGGCGGCGCGTTTTGTCGTTCAGCACCGGAATCAGAATCTTGGACAGCGGTTGCCGTACCTTGATTTTGTTACCCTTACGCAATGAATGCACCAGCGAACTGATGTCCTGCGCCAACTGCATGGATTCTTCCAGATCGAGGTCGATCATTTCATACTCGACGTGATGCCAATCAGTCAAGTGCACGGATTGCTTCTGGGTGTCGCTGTGCAGATTGCGGTAGAGCCAATCGGCATAGAAAGGCGCGATGGGCGACATGAGTTGCGCCACCACGTCGAGGCAATGCTGTAATGTTTCGTATGCCGCTTGCTTGTCGGACGTGATTTGGTTGTTACTACTGCCCGTCCAGAAACGCCGCCGCGACAGCCGCACGTACCAGTTGGAAAGCTGATCGGTTACGAATTCCTGCGTCAGGCGCCCGGCTTTGGTTGGGTTATAGCTCTCGAACTGCTCGCCGACTTCCTTGATCAGCGTGTTCAGTTTGGACAGAATCCAGCGATCCAACTCGGGTAGTTTGTCGTGAGCGATTTTGGTTTCTAGATCAAGACTAAAACCGTCCAGATTGGCGTAGAGCGCGAAGAAGTTGTAGGTATTCGACAGCGTCCCTAAAAACTTCCGCTGTACTTCGCCGATGCCGTCGAGGTTGAATTTGAGATTGTCCCAAGGCTCGGCGTTGGTGATCATGTACCAACGCGTGGCGTCGGCCCCGTAGTCGGCCAGGGTTTTGAACGGGTCGGCGGCGTTGCCCAGCCGCTTCGACATTTTGTTACCGTTTTTATCCAGGACCAGCCCCGTCGAAACGACATTCTTGAACGCCACCGAATCGAACAACATCCCGGCGATGGCGTGTAACGTGAAGAACCAGCCGCGCGTTTGGTCCACGCCCTCGCTGATGAAGTCGGCCGGAAAACTCGCGTCAAAAGTCGCCTGATTTTCAAAGGGGTAATGCCACTGCGCGTAGGGCATCGCGCCCGAATCGAACCACACGTCGATCAAATCCGCTTCGCGCTGCATGATATTTCCGGTTTCGGAAATCAGGAAAATTTCGTCTACAAACGGGCGGTGCAAGTCCAGTTTGTTTTCAAGGTTGGCTTGCAGGAAAGCATCGTTCTTTTGCAGGAAATCTTCGTAACCTGATTTCCCTTCCAGCGTCCATGCGCGCATCTTTTCGTTGGCAGCTTCGCAAAGCTTGACCAGTTCTTCGATCGAACCGATGCACACTTCTTCACTGCCCACCTCGTTGCGCCAAATCGGCAGCGGCGTACCCCAGTAGCGCGAGCGCGACAGGTTCCAGTCCACCAGATTTTCCAGCCAGTTGCCGAAGCGGCCGGTGCCGGTACTTTCGGGTTGCCAGTTGATGGTTTTATTCAGGGCCACCAACTTTTCCTTCATGGCTGTGGTCTTGATAAACCAGCTATCGAGCGGGTAGTACAGCACGGGTTTGTCGGTGCGCCAGCAGTGCGGGTAGGGGTGTTCGTACTTTTCGACTTTAAAGGCCTTGCCTTCTTCTTTCAATTTGATGGCGATCAGGACGTCGGTGGGCTTGAAATCGGGATCTTCCTGCTCCTCGGCGGAGTAGTACTCCGGCTTCACGTAGCGCCCGCCGAACTCGCCAATTTCTTGTACAAAACGCCCCTGACGATCCACGATGGGTACGTCCTTGCCGTTTTCGTCCTGCACCATAATGGGCGGAATGCCGTTGGCCTGCGCCACCCGGAAGTCATCCGCGCCGAAAGTAGGGGAGGTATGCACCACGCCGGTACCATCTTCGGTTGTCACGAAGTCGCCGAGAATAACGCGGAAGGCTGGGGTTTTGGGTTGGACGTAAGGCAGCAATTGCTCGTACTCGATGCCTTCCAGATCGCGGCCCTTGAACTCGCAAAGTACCTGCCACGGCAGTACCTTTTTGTTGCTTTCGGCGTAGCCCGCAAAATCGCCGTCCTTGCCTTTCTCCACAAAATACTGGCCGACCAAATCCTTGGCCAGCACCACGCTGACGGGGTCATAGGTGTACGGATTAAAAGTTTTGACGAGTACATAGCTAATATTGGCGCCGACGGTCAGGGCCGAGTTGGCGGGTAGTGTCCAGGGCGTGGTGGTCCAGGCCAGGATGCGAATGTCTTCTTGTTGGAAGTTTTCAAAGACGGAGTACTTTGCCGCATCTTTTACTTTAAAAGCCGCTACGACCGTCGTGTCTTTCAGGTCTTTGTAGGTACCCGGCATGTTCAACTCGTGCGACGAAAGCCCCGTGCCCGCCGCCGGACTATACGGCTGAATGGTGTAGCCTTTGTAGAGTAAGCCCTTGTCGTATAGTTTTTTGAGCAAATTCCACAGGCTCTCGATATAATCGTTTTCGTAGGTAACGTAGGGGTCTTCCAGGTCAACCCAGTAGCCCATTTTCTCGGTCAGGTCGTTCCATTGGCTGGTGAAGCGCATCACCGTTTCGCGGCACTTGGCGTTGTAGTCCTCGATGCTGATCTTGGTACCGATGTCCTCCTTCGTGATGCCGAGTTCCTTCTCAACTTGCAACTCGATGGGCAGTCCGTGCGTATCCCAGCCGCCTTTGCGCTTTACCTGAAAGCCTTTCAGCGTCTTGTACCGACAAAAAATATCCTTGATCGACCGCGCCATGACGTGGTGAATGCCCGGCGCGCCGTTGGCCGAGGGCGGTCCTTCGTAGAAAGTAAAATTCGGCTTCCCTTCCCGCTCGCTGACCGACGCCTCGAAGGTTTTATTTTCCTGCCAGAAATCGAGTACTTCGTCGGCGATTTGTGGGTAGCTGAGGTTCTTGTATTCGGGGTATTTCACGAAAATGGACGTTAGATGCTGGACGTTGGATTTTGGACTATTGGAATTTTAGTACCAGGGTGTGTCAGGAACTGTCAGGCGGACCGTTCCGCTCAGCTTGACAGTCGCGCTTTCGCATATTTTACTGAAAGGAAGACAAAATTAAGCATTTTTAGTCGGGCGTAAAATCTCCTATCTCGTGGAAATGATTTCATTTCCAGCCCCAAATCAGTTGCTTTGCGTTTTGAATCGAAACGACTGTGTCCCAAAATCAAAAGTCATTGCTGAAAATAGCCGAACGCGCCGGGCTCGATGGGTTTATTTTGGCGCTGCTCAGTGCGGTGTTTCTGGCCTGGCTTTGGTCGTTTCCGGGGTCGGAGGCGTCGCCCGTACCGCTGGGCGACATCGCGGGTTACGGCGTGTCGGTCATCTTTTTCTTTTATGGCTTGAAGCTCAATCTGAGTCAGCTACGCGCCGGACTCAGCAATATGCGGCTGCATATTCTGGTGCACACCTCTACCTTTTTGCTGTTTCCGCTGCTAATTCTCGCAATCAAGCCCCTGTTTATGGGCCCTGAAAATCACACGCTCTGGCTAGCAATTTTTTTCCTGGCGGCGCTTCCGGGCACCGTATCCTCGGCGGTGGTGATGGTATCACTAGCGAAGGGGAATCTGCCCGCCGCCATTTTCGATGCCAGTATTTCCAGTCTGCTGGGCGTGTTCATCACGCCGTTATGGGTCGGGCTGGTGATTAGCACCGGTTCGACGAATTTTGAAATTGGGGAGGTGATTATCAAACTGGCTTTTCAGGTCTTGCTGCCCGTGGTAGCAGGAATGCTATTGCATCGCTGGCTGGGTACCTGGGCCGCACGGCACAGCAAAACGCTGAGTAATTTCGATAAGTCGATTATTCTCCTGATCGTCTACACGAGTTTTTGCGAGAGTTTCAGCAAGCGCGTGTTTTCGATTTTGGGTTGGCAGGAAGTACTTGGGCTGTGGGTAGGCGTGGTGGTGCTGTTTTTTCTGGTGTATTCGATCATGAATTTTCTGACTAAACTGCTGAAATTCAACCGTGAAGACCGCATCACGACGCTTTTTTGCGGTTCCAAGAAATCGCTGGTACAGGGCGCCGTGATGTCCAAGGTGCTCTTTGCGGGCATGGCAAGCGCGGGCGTCATGCTGCTGCCGATTCTGCTCTACCACGCCTCGCAATTGCTGATCGTCAGCTCCATCGCGCAACGCATGAGCCGGGAGATAGAGACTGACGGCTGAAAGCCATCACACGTCCCGCTCCACAATCTTCCCGCTCACTTTTTCCTTCAAGATTAATTTATTCCGCCCGTCGTGCGTCATTTCCTGCTTGATGAGGTAGTGATCGTCGTCGTAATCGGTGTAGTTACTGGGCTTGCTGAGGCCAGTCTGCCCCCGCCAGACGGGTAACTCGACGGGCTCCCACTGCTTAGTTTTGGCCGAGCGGTAGGCGGCGTCGATCACGGCGTTGACTACGTAGCCATCGTAGAAAGTCTCGGCGGCTTCGGTACCTTTTTCGGCGGCATCGAACATGTCGGTGAACATGTGGTTGTAGCCCAGGTCGTTCACTTCATCGCCGACCGGGAACAGCCAGCCGGAATTGCTTTCGGCTTTTTCGGCCACATAGTCAGCGCCCTTGCCGGAAGTGTACATCTCGAATCCCGTCCGCAGGAAATTATTGATCCAGATCGTGCCCTCGGTACCCATCACCTCGTCGCGCAAGTCCATCCCGCCCCGGAAGGTCCAGCTCGTTTCGAACTGCCCGATGGCCCCGTTTTCGTACTTGATAAGCGCGATGGCGTGGTCCTCGGCCTCGATGGGTTTCACTTGCGTGTCGGCCCAGCACATCACTTCTACAGGCTTGACATCTTTGCCGATGTAGTTCCGGCCCAGTTCGATGCAATGGCAACCCAGATCCAGGATACAGCCGCCGCCCGCCTGCTCGATGTCCCAAAACCACTCGCTGTGCGGGCCCGGATGCGCCTCGCGCGACTTAGCCCAGAGAATTCGGCCCAAGGCCCCAGCCCGGACGCTCTCCATCGACTTCAGGAATTTGGGCGTGTAGCAAAGGTCTTCCAGGTACCCGCCAAATATACCGGCTTCCTCCACGGCCCGCATCATGCGCAGCGCTTCCTCGGCGGTACGGCCGAGCGGCTTGGTACACATTACGTTCTTTTTGTGCTTGGCGCATAGCAACACCGCCGCTTCGTGGACGTAGTTGGGCAGCGCAACACATACCATCGTGACGTCGGGGTGGGCGATGACTTCCTCCATATCGCTGGAGGCGAAATCGCAACCGTAGTCGGCGGCGAATTTTTTGGCGCTTTCGTCGCGGCGGGCGTAGATGGCCGTCACGCGGTCGCGGCTGCGCTGACCGTGAATGGATTCGGCGTAAAAGCGGCCGATGAAGCCGGAGCCGAGCATGGCAATTTTTTGCATGAGTTTAGATTTTATCTTCTTTACGAATGAGTTTTTTAACGTATTCCAGACCGTAGTCCCGGCCGGGCGTGACGATGTCCCGGTAGGTACGGCTGATGGGAAAAGCGGGTCGGATTTCCAGCTCGTCCGAGGGTTTTATATCATGATAAAGCGTTTTGAGCGGAATCCTTACCCTCAGCTTCGAGTTGGGTAGCGTGACGATCTTGAAGCGGGCCGCAAAATCGCCCCAGTAGGCCCCGCCGGGTGTCTCGCCCACGAGGGTACCTACGCTCTGACTCTTGGCGTGCGCCAAAACCGAAACCGTGGCCGAGAACGACGCCCCGTTGGCCAGGAAATAGAGGTTGCCCCGGTAACCGAATTTTTTATTGGGTTTGAAATCTTTCCTTTTGCTGTTTCTCGATTGCCACAGACCGGTTTCGCGGTCGCGGCGGTGGGTCAGGAAAAAGGCAATTGGGGTGACAAGGTTGGGCGGCGACATCACGTAAGGCCATACCGCACCGGGCTTGATGGTGGACTGGCCAAAAACCGAGAATGGCTCGGGCAGCAGGTAGGAGAGCAGGTAGCCCGAATTGGCGATGCTCCCCCCGCCGTTGCTCCGCAGGTCGACGACCAGGTTTTGGTACCCTTTTTCTTTAATCTCTCTGAAATTCTGTCGTAGCTTACGCCGGAACCTCAGGTTGAAAGGGTCCCATTTTTTGAATTTGGAAAAACTGTTTACGTCCAACACTACGCCGTCGATGGTGCTGTCGATTTTGGAAAGCGAGAGGTTTTTGGTGCCCCGAAGTTCTTTGCCGTACCGTTTTTTCAAGTATGTGTAGGATTCTTTATTCGGGAGACAGCGCACGTATTTTTCCAGGGTGTCGCCGGTACTGACCGCCGCCGTATCGACCGCTACGTACTTGATCAGCAAGGAGTCTTTGGTGCCAAACCAGGTACCGTAACGCCCCGGAAAGGCGTTCATCGTCCGGGTCAGGCGGCCGGTGGGGATGTCGGCATCGGCGCCAGTACCGAATTGGTCGGCCAGAAACGTGTGCAATTCGGGCATCGGTCGGCCTTCGATGGACAGGATTTCCGTGCCACGGTGAAGGGTGCTGTCGGCCGAGGCGTTTAGGAGAATGAAGTACTTGCCCGCCACATCTCGGATGGCGAACGGCAGGAATGGCGTTGTTTTATCGGTGTTTTTCTTTCGTTGGTACAGGTTCAGGTGTCCGTCCTTCTGGCTATTGATGAGCGGCGCGATGCGCTGGAAAAAGGCGCGGTACCCCAGCGAATCGGGCAGCCGTGCCACCACCGAATCGCGGTAGTCCTCGTATGCTTTTGGGGAAGAATAATAGCCCAGACCAGGGTACATGCGGGTTAGTTTCTTGTCGAGGTACGCGATGTCGCGCTGCATTTGCTGCCGGGTTAAGGTTTGTGAAAAACCTACCTGACCCAGGTGAAACAGCAGTATAATGATTATGAGTTTTATGAAATTGGGCAAAATTCTGAAAGAATCGTTAAGTTTAGGAGACAATCGTTTTGCTAAATAACGCTATGCACAAAGAACTCATACTGGAAAACTTAAAACAATCGAAGGAAATATTGAAACAGCGATTCTAAATCGAGAGAATCGGGTTGTTTGGTAGTTATTCGATTGGCTCCCAAAACCACGAGAGTGATGTCGACCTGATCGTTGAGTTTGAAAGTGGAAAATGGCTGGAAATCAAGTAATTGTACGATTTGGAGCAATTCCTTAGAGGAGCGCTCCATACCGAACAAATAGACATCGTTAACCGGGCGTACATAAATCCTTCGATCGAAAGCGAAATGGAAAAATCATTGGTGTATGTTTGAAGTCAAAAATCTGGCTTACGTGCTGACTGCACTGGAAGCCATTGAAAAAACATTTATTTATTCCCGCAATGTGGTCGATGCCGATGAATTTTGGATTTAAACATCCAAATGACCCATACATTTCACTCGATATTATTCGCAACTATCTTCCCAAACTGAAAGAGGTGCTGATAGAAATGCTTGATCAAATTAAATTTGACAAAGAGCTATTGGCGCGCGTTGTTGACACGCCGTATTACGCCAACGTTCGATATCTTCTAAACCGGTCGTAAATTCAATTTTCTTTTCTACTTAAAAATCTGCCAGTCCAGCGAGTACTTCCCGGGCCCGGTAATGAAAATCGTCAGGCACAGCATCGCGTAGAGCGCTGGCAGTTCTTGCTTGCCCAGCGGGTCGGCGGCGTGGACGACGAACAGCGCCACCAGCATCGTGATGAGGAGTGGGATGAGCGCGGCGCGGGTAAACAGACCGAAAATCAGTAAAATCGAGCATACGAATTCGGCGAAGATCGCTAGCAGGAGGGACGTTTCCGCTCCTAATCCGATCGGATCACCGAACGCAGTATCGCCGCTCAGGTACTTTTGGAATTTGCCATAGCCGTGGCCCACGATCATCAGCAAGCCGATACCGATGCGCAGGAATAATACGCCTAGATTGGCGTAAACGGACAGGATTTGGGGGCGGAAGAATTTTTGAAGCATGGCGGGTTATTTTTTTGGAAAGATAATACTACACAATGATTTCTACCCACTGCCGGGCGGATGTTCCCCGATGGCGATCAGTGCCCGACGCAGGTTTTTCAGCGGCCGTCGGTTCAGGCGTACGGCCTCGATGGTCACGCGACCAATGGCGGTTTTACCAATGAGGGCAGTTAGGGCTTCATTCCAAAGAAAGTGGTCGTCCCAAACCATAGTACGGAGGTTGAAGAGCGGGATTACGTCGCCCGAAACAACATCTAGGAATTCTGTCGAATCGGATTTGTAAACATTGCAACCGATGCAAGCATACGCCAGATTATCGGCCGTATCGAGTCCTTTTTTTGAGCGTGGCAAAATATGTTCGATAGAAAAAGGTTCGGTGGCGAAGTCAGCAGGCGACTGACAATACTCGCAGTATCCTCCTGATCGGTTGATAACGAATGCTTTTAGGGCAGCCGGAATACTAGACATTAGCGGGACCGATGCCGAGTTGTGTCATCAGTTGTTGTACCGAGACGTTGCGCAGCTGGGCCAGTACTGTGAGGTGGCGCAGTCGGAGAGCATCGAGCTGTTCGCTTTTCTCGACTAAGGCGAGTAGTTCGGTCCGTTCAGATTCAGAGAGCAAAGCTTCCTGCCGCTTCTGGTTGAGCGAATGCAATCGTTGGGCTTGAGCAAGAGATAGTCCACGGTTTATTTTTCGAAGCAGGCCAGCTTCGTCGGATTGTGGATGGTTCAGGTTTTCTCGCGGGGAGAGCACGCCACCGATAAACTCATCCAAGGCACCAGGATCGAGCCGCTTCACTTCGCGCAATAGAATGTTGACTTGTGGATTCATCAGCAGATGTTTTTCCGAAAACGACAATGACAAATATAAATAAAACCAGGGATAGGAAGTATTCTAAACAATCTCTCCTAACATCTCAGCATTTTTAGATTAATCTAAAAATAGTATTTGACGCTACTGTTTTTACAAGTACCTTTGTAATGAAAAAAATAGTAGACAGAGATTCAGTAGGATTTTATAGATGTTTAAAAAAATACTTTTGACAATCGTTTCTTTTTACGGTCTGAGCGCTTATGCTCAGGCTACGCTGGAAGGAAACGTTAGCCATGAGCAAAACCCAGTGGCGTTTGCCAGCGTTGCCATCGAGGGAACGGCTCACGGTACTACTGCTGACTCGGCCGGCATATTCAAACTGACGAGCTTGCCCGTCGGAAAACGCACGGTACTGGTTTCTGGTATCGGCTACAAGCCTTATCGACAGAACGTTACGTTGAGCGCCAATCAAACTACCCGCATCGAGATCGCTTTACAGGAAGAAACGGGACAACTTAATGAAGTCGTCGTGACGGGTACCATGAAGGAGGTGTCCAAGCTGGCGAGCCCCGTCCCGGTGGACATCATCACGCAGAAGTTTTTGTACAAAAACCCCGTTCCCAGCATTTTCGAGGCCCTGACCTACGTCAATGGCGTGCGGCCACAGCTCAACTGCAACGTTTGTAACACGGGCGACATCCATATCAATGGCCTGGAAGGCCCCTACACGATGGTACTGCTCGATGGTACGCCCATCGTCAGTGGCCTCTCAACGGTTTATGGGCTGGTTGGTATTCCTAGTAGCCTGATTGAACGCGTGGAAGTAGTCAAAGGCCCGGCCTCGACCCTCTATGGCTCCGAAGCGGTGGGCGGACTTATCAATATCATCACCAAAAATGTCGACAAAGCCCCGACTTTCTCGGCGGATGTGTTCAGCAGTAATTGGCGGGACCTGAATTTGGATTTGGGCTTCAAGTTCAACGCCGGGGAGAAAGTGTCGTCGCTCTTGGGCGTGAACTACTTTAACTACCAGAACCCCATCGACAACAACGGCGACGGCTTCACCGACCTGACGCTGCAACACCGGATTTCGGTATTCAATAAATGGTCGGTACAGCGGCCTCAGAACCGGCAGGCGTCGCTAGCGGTGCGGTACTTCTACGAAGACCGCTGGGGCGGGCAGATGAACTGGACACCCGCCGAGCGCGGCGGCAACCGGGTGTACGGCGAAAGCATCTATACCCAACGCTTCGAAGCCATCGGACTGTACCAGCTACCGACCACGGAAAAGCTGACGTTTCAGTACTCGCTCAATTCCCACGCCCAAAACTCCTACTACGGCGACGTACCTTATAATGCCACGCAGCGCATCGCCTTCGGGCAATTGCTGTGGGACAAAACGGCGGGTAAGCACAGCTTGCTGGCCGGACTGCCAATGCGCTATACCTACTACGACGACAACACGCCCGGTACTTTCTCCGAAACACGGGGCAACGCACCCGACCGCATTTTCTTACCGGGGGTATTTATCCAAGATGAAATTACGAGCGGCCCGCACAAGCTGCTGCTCGGTGCGCGCTACGACTACAACTCGCGCCACGGTAATATCTTCACGCCCCGGCTGGCCTACAAGTTCAGCCTGAACCAAACCGACGCCCTGCGCTTCAATGTAGGGCGCGGCTACCGGGTGGTGAATCTGTTCACCGAGGAACACGCCGCCTTGACCGGTGCTCGGGAGGTAGTAGTGAAAAGCGCCCTCAAGCCCGAGCAGAGCTGGAACGCCAACCTGAATTTTGTCAAGAAAATCGTGACGGGCAATTCGTTCGTGGGGCTGGACGCTTCGGTATTTTACACCCGATTCAGCAATCGAATCCTGCCCGACTACGATACCAATCCCAACCAAATTATCTACGACAACCTCGACGGCTACGCCGAATCGAAGGGCGTGAGCCTCAATCTGGATGTGAACCTGTACGCGCCGCTGAAGATCGTGGCCGGGGTCACGGTGATGGACAACGTGCAGGTGCGCGACGGGGTCAAAATTCGCCCGATTCTCACCGAGCGATTCATGGGTACCTGGGCAATGACTTACGACTGGGCCCGCGCCGGGCTTACGATCGACTACACCGGGAACGTGTACGGACCTATGCGACTGCCGTTGCTGAGCGCCGGAGATCCACGCGCCGAGTACTCGCCCGTCTGGTCGTTGCAAAACATTCAGCTCACCAAAAAACTAGGTACCCGCACCGAACTATACGGCGGCGTAAAAAACCTGCTGAACTTCCGCCCGCCCGCCGATGCCATCGCGCGCGCCTTCGATCCCTTCGACAAAGACGTCCGGTTTGGGGCCGACGGTCAGGTAGTCGCTACGCCCAACAACCCCAATCGGCTGACCTTCGACCCGAGCTACGTTTTCGCGCCTAACCAGGGAATTCGTGGTTTTCTCGGCGTTCGTTACCGCATTCAGTAAAATTGTATTTATCCTGAGAAAAATTGCAACGATATGATTATTTTAAGGATAGAAAAATTCACCCGTCTGAATATCATTGATTTAAAAATATAGTTTTATACCTTTGCCGGGTCAACCAACAAAACCTTATTACTACGATGGCTTTGGTAAAGAATTATCTGAAGAGCAAAAACATTTGCAAAGTGACGTTTTCCCTACCCGCTGAAGCAGTAGAGAACGCGAAGAAAGTAACAGTACTGGGCGATTTCAATAACTGGGACCCCGCCGAGGCGACCCTCTTGAAAAAGCAAAAGGACGGTTCGTACAAGGCAATTGTAGAACTGGAGCCAGGCCGCGAGTACCAATTCCGCTACCTGCTGGATGGCGAGAAATGGGAAAACGATTGGGCCGCCGATAAGTACGTTCCCGTCGGCGACTCGACCGACGAGAATTCGGTTGTCGTTTTGTAAAAAAATGAAAAACAGTGATAAAAAGCGGCGAAAAGTAATTTTCGCCGCTTTTTTCATGTGGTACGGGCGGCTCGCCCGTTTTTTTACGTACTTTCAGCCAATCCCACAAGATACGCGATATGCCGTACAGTGCTACCGTCCGAGGCCACGTCCACCAATTCAAAAACCTCAAAACCCTCCTGGCCAAAGCCAGCCCGCTCCGCTCCGGTGACGAGCTGGCGGGCGTGGCCGCAAAAAGCTACGAAGAGCGCGTGGCGGCACAAATCGCCCTGGCGGATCTGCCATTCAGTACCTTCCTGACCGACCATCTCATTCCCTACGAAGCCGACGAAGTCACGCGGCTCATCGTCGACACGCACGATGCCACGGCTTTTGAACCGCTCGAATCCCTAACCGTCGGCGACTTCCGTGACTATCTTCTCTCTGAAAAAACCACCACCGAAACGCTACGCCACTCGCGTCCGGCATCACGCCCGAAATGGCAGCGGCGGTCAGCAAACTCATGCGGGTGCAGGATTTGGTGAGCGTGTCGGCGAAGTGCGAGACCGTTACAAAGTTCAGGAATACCATCGGACTGAAAGGGCGGCTTTCCACCCGGCTGCAACCCAACCACCCCACCGACGATTTCAGGGGCATAGCCGCCTCGATTGTCGACGGGCTGCTCTACGGCAGCGGCGATGCGGTCATCGGCATCAACCCCGCCACCGACCATGTGGCCACGGTCGGCGATTTGCTGGAAATGATCGACAGCATCCGGCAGCGCTTTGGCATTCCCACCCAAAGTTGTGTATTGAGCCACGTGACTACCACGCTGCAACTCATCGAGCAAAAGGCCCCGGTCGATTTGGTGTTCCAGTCCATCGGCGGCACGGAAGCGCTGAACAAATCGTTTGGCATCAATCTCGCGTTGCTCAAAGAAGCGCACGAAGCGGGCCTGTCTTTGAAGCGAGGTACCCTGGGCCAAAACCTGATGTACTTCGAAACCGGTCAGGGCGCGGCGCTTTCCGCCAACGCCCACCACGGCCTCGACCAGCAAACCGCCGAAGCGCGGGCCTACGCCGTGGCGCGGGCCTTCGACCCGCTGTTGGTCAATACGGTGGTGGGTTTCATCGGGCCGGAGTACCTTTATAATGGGAAGCAGATCATTCGCGCGGGTCTGGATGATGTTTTTTGCGGAAAGTTGATGGGGCTTCCGATGGGCATCGACATCTGCTACACCAACCACGCCGAAGCCGACCAGGACGATATGGATACCCTGCTTACCCTGATGGGCGTCGCCGGGGCCAATTTCATCATGGGGGTACCGGGAGCCGACGATGTGATGCTGCATTACCAGAGCACCAGTTTTCACGATGCGCTCTACCTGCGGGAGGTACTTGGTCTGCGCCCCGCCCCTGAATTTGAAGCGTGGATTCTTGGCTTAATGGATAGTGGACAATTGACAATGGATCATTTTGGTAGGTTGCTATTACATTGAGCTCTCACCCTTCTTCTTATGACACACCCAAAAAAGGCCGACAGCCGATCGCCGACAGCCGATAGACTCACAAGATACACCCCCGCCCGGGTATCGTTGGGCCGGACGGGCCACAGCCTGCCCACGGCGCGGTTGCTGGAGTTCAACCTCGATCACGCCAGAGCACGCGATGCGGTGTATTCCGAATTTGACTGGCAGCAAAACGAGCGTGGCATCGCGGCGCTCGGCTGTACTTCCATGCGACTGGAAAGCCAGGCCAGCGACCGCCGTACCTACTTGCTTCGGCCGGACTTGGGTAGGAAGCTCAGCCCGGAATCATTGGAGACATTACGGCAGGTACCTCCTGCCCAATACGACCTGTGCATCGTGCTGGCTGATGGGCTTTCGGCGGTAGCGGTGAACACGCACGCGCTGGAAATAACAAAACGGTTAATAGAAAAAACGAAGCAGCTTGATTGGGAAATAGCGCCGGTGGCCCTGGTAGCACAGGGACGCGTGGCAATTGCCGACGAAATAGGGGAGGCTTTGCAAGCCGAGATGACGCTCATTCTGATCGGGGAACGGCCGGGCCTCAGTTCGCCCCACAGCCTGGGCGCGTACCTGACCCATCGCCCTCGCGTTGGCCTTACCGACGAGCGCCGCAACTGCGTGTCCAACATCCGCCCCGACGGCCTTACCTACGATCGGGCCACTGAAAAAATACTTTATCTGCTCCAGGAAATGAAAGCACACCAAATTAGTGGGGTAGGATTGAAGGACACACTTTATTTTGGGCTCGGCCCAAACTTAGGTCAGCCGGAATAGGGTTCTCCTTACTACCTTTACATATTCTCCAATAGCAAACACTTCATTGTACTCTATCGTCGATATCGAAACCACGGGGGGCGTCAAAGGACCGACGCGCATCACCGAGATCGCCATTTTTCGCCACGACGGCCAGCGGGTCGTCGACTCGTTTCAGTCGCTGGTCAACCCGCAAACCACCATCCCGCCCTTCATCACCCGTCTGACGGGCATCGATAACCGCATGGTACAACACGCGCCGACTTTCGAAGAAATTGCCGATTCGGTCCGCGCCCTCACGCGTGATGCCTGGTTTGTCGCGCACAATGTGGGGTTTGACTACAATTTTGTCAAGAAAGAATTCCAGTGGATCGACGAGTACTTCGATCGCGAGCGGCTGTGTACCGTTCGGCTGAGCCGGAAGATTTTCCCCGGCTACAAGTCGTATAGCCTGGGTAATATTTGCAATAGCCTTTGCATCGACTTACAGGACCGCCACCGCGCGGCGGGCGATGCGGCGGCTACCGTGAAGTTGTTCGAGATGTTGCTGGAAGCGGACCGGCAGGCGCTGATTCCGGTAGATTGAAGATCCCAACAAAATGAGCTCGGTACCGCTGATACGTTTACGGACGCGTTTTCTGGCTTCGG
The DNA here is from genome assembly GCA_963803495.1 of uncultured Cytophagales bacterium. Taxonomy (GTDB): domain Bacteria; phylum Bacteroidota; class Bacteroidia; order Cytophagales; family Spirosomataceae; genus Persicitalea. The sequence continues at coordinate 1,122,727 of CAWDMP010000002.1, read as the reverse complement.
GTATCCACGTAGTTCTTTATCTCCCTACCCGTTTTACTCTCCCGCACTTCTTGATCGAAGGCGTTGAACAGCTTGTAAAACTGTGGGGGGCTGAGATGAGGCGCCCGGGCTTTGATATTCTGGAGGTAGTAGTAAGAGTAAGGGTGCTGCTTTACCAATCCCACCAGCTCGTTGACGCTGGTTACGGCTCTAAAACCTACCGTATCGTGGTACATCACGCGCGACTGCCGACCCGCCCGAATAGGTTGTGCGGTAAAAATGCCCTTGTACCAACCCCTATCCCGCACCTTCACGGGCCCCACGATCTCGACTCCGTCTTCCAGATAAAAATCATTGGAGGCTTCCCGCCCGCCAAACCCCGCTTTTTCTTTCACGCCGGTGGCGAAAACGATCGGTCTTTTAACACTATCGGAATCGTAATGGTTGATGGTCATCAGGACTGGCTCAGGGTACTGCGCTGCGGGCAGATTGAATTCGAAGACGCCGTCTCGGGTACTAACCGAATCGACCGATACCCAGCTCCCGGACTCGAGCGCCATCAAAACAAGCTGACCGGGAGGTAGATTGGTCAGGTCACCCTTGATCGTGATGGTATCCCGCTCGATCTTGGTGCATGAAAGCAACGTAGTGAGCAAAAGGAAAACGGAAAGTAGCCGGGGCGTAAGTCGGTGATGATCCACAATTACGGAGGATTTGGGTTGAGTCCGTAACAAAGATAGCCCATGAAACGAGAAGTAGGAAAGGACGCGGCGAAACTTACGGGATAGACGGTAGCTCCGAAACTGTGACGATATTAAAATTTATGGCACAGTTTTGATACAAAAACGCCTTAATAACTTACTCTTAAAGATACTTTTATGAAAGCCTTCAGCAGTTCCGTTACCTACCTTCTCATTTTCTTGCTATCCTTTACCCTTACGAGCTGCGAACTCGCGGGCGATATTTTTGCCGGCGGATTTTATGCCGGCATCATAGCGGTCCTCGTCTTGATCGGGCTGGTGATCTGGGGAATTCGGAAAATGTTCGGAGGGAACAAATAGCAGCCGGGTACCTCAACCAATCGCCTCGTTCCAGTCGGGAAGCCGGCCAAATCGCCGAAGGGTGTTCACGTGCGACATGAAAGCGTCATTGAATGACTCGTTTTCCATGTACAGGAGGCCAAACTCTTCGGCGGTCTGCTTTACGATGGGGGCAATTTCGGGGTAGTGCACGTGGCAAATCTTGGGGAATAGGTGGTGCTCGACCTGAAAATTGAGTCCACCCACGTACCACGAGATCCACTTGTTGCGGCGCGAAAAGTTGACCGTGGTCTGCAATTGGTGAATGGCCCAGTCGTTCTCGATTACCCCGTGCTCATCGGCCAGCGGGTGGTCGGTACCCTCCACAGTATGGGCCAGCTGGAAAATCACCGTGAGTACGACCCCCGCCGTGAAGTGCATCAGCAGGAAGCCCGCCAAGATTTCCCCGAAGGTAAAATTGAAAAAGTAGATCGGCACAAAAAAGAATATGGCAAAGTAGATGACCTTCATCAAAATGAGTTTGGCCATCGTGATATTGTTCTCGCGCTTGCTTTGTTTGTTCACCCCCGCCTTGATAAATGAGCTGTGCTGAACGAAATCCTTGCCGATCACCCAGTAGAGCGTCAGGATACCGTAGAAAAAGAAGGCGTAAATCCACTGAAACCGGTGGACGCCACGTACTTCGGTGTGGGGCGAGAGCCGCACCACGAGCCGGTCCTGAATGTCCTCGTCCATCGGCACCACGTTGGTGTACATGTGATGCAGTACGTTATGTTGCAGCTTCCAGTTGAGCACGCCGCCACCCGCCAGGTTGATCGTGCGCCCCACCCATTTATTGACGCGCTCGCTCTCGGAGTAGGCTCCATGGTTGGCGTCGTGCATGATGCTCATGCCGATGCCGCCGATGCCCAGACCCATCACAAACCAAAGCAGCAGGCTCAGGCCCATGGGGGGGTGAAACGCCATCATGAATACGAACGGCAGGATGTAGGCGCAAATCAGGACGACGCTCTTCAGTACCATCTGACCGTTGGCATGCTTCGAAAGGTTATTGTCGATAAAATGCTGATCTACACGCTTTCTGAGAACGTTGAAGAATTGGTTCTTGTCCTTATTGACAAAACGTACCTTGCCTTTAGCTATCATAAAAAAATGGAAGAGTCGAGGAGGTTATGGAATGATAAAAGCCCGCGCTGATGGATTTCTAATGTGATGGTCAGCTACCAAAAGTACCGCAAAGAATCTTAGCAGTTAAATATACGAGGCTTTTTTTGGTGAAAAAACACACCTTTGAGTGGAAAGAATGACTAACTGAATTGAGCAAAAGTAGCCTGGGCTTTGCGTGTGCACCACCCTTACAACGCCTGGCCGGACTTTATGTTTCAAATAATAAAAAACGCGTAGAAATCCGTTGGAGGAAAAAAACGAGGAAAAAATTTGCGAAATAAATTCCTGCCCCGCATCTTTGCACTCCGTTTCAAGACCAATCTAACGGAAAGCACTATACGGGGGATTAGCTCAGTTGGCTAGAGCGCTTGCATGGCATGCAAGAGGTCATCGGTTCGAATCCGATATTCTCCACCATAACTTAGCAGCCGCTACGCATTTTTGTGTGGCGGCTGTTCTGTTTTTGGACCTTTTATCAAAATTGCAGACTTCAAGACGGGCCTTTTTCGGTACCTTACGGCCTATTCCAACGTGACAATCAAATGAAGAAAACTGGATTTTTTTTAATATTACTGTTTAGTCTGATGGCCTGTAACGAGCAAGCCGCCCAGGAGAAGAAAGAGCGTAAGGGAGTGAGCCTGGAAAAAATCAAGCAGGATTTGATGGGCAAAAAAGTGGAGTATGCCCTGCCGGGCTTCGGCAATCCGGTAAGAACCTGGGCCTTCACCAATCCGGCCGAGTTTCTGGGCATCAACATCGAAGGGCGGCTCGACCGGGAGGAGTACCTTGAAAGAACGGTTTCGATGACTTTGCAGGATGCTAAAACCGGTGAGCGCTACCGCTGCAAGATGCAGGTCAGCTACGACCGCTACGATAAAAAATGGGTGTTGGGTAAATTCGATGTACTCGAATTCATCGTTTTGGAATGAAACGCCAACCGGTTTTGTTAACCTAGTCTACCGATTGAGTAGGTTATCGTATAAAAAATTTTCAGAACCCAAAACAACTAACCATCATGTCCATCAGATTAGGAGATATTGCCCCCGATTTTGAAGCCAACACCACCCAGGGCCCCATCAAGTTTCACGAATGGCTCGGCGACGGCTGGGGGATGCTGTTTTCGCACCCCGCCGACTTTACGCCAGTATGTACTACCGAACTGGGCAAAACCGCTCTCATGAAGGGCGATTTCGAAAAGCGCGGCGTAAAGGTAATCGCCGTCAGCGTGGATGACCTCGACTCGCACAACCGCTGGATTCCCGACATCAAGGAAGTGACGGGTACCGAAGTCAATTTTCCCGATCATCGCCGACGAAGGCCGCAAGGTGGCTGAGCTCTACGACATGATTCACCCCAACGCCAGCGAGAAGGCTACCGTCCGGTCGGTGTTCATCATCGGCCCTGATAAGAAAATCAAGCTTACCCTGACGTACCCCGCCTCGACGGGCCGCAACTTCAACGAATTGCTGCGGGTAGTGGACTCACTCCAACTCACTGCCGACCACTCCGTGGCTACTCCCGCCAACTGGGAAGACGGCGACGACGTGATCGTGTCGCCCTCGATCAGTACTGAGGACGCGCGCAAGAAATTCAGCAAGGGTGTGACCGAGGTGAAGCCATACCTGCGCTACACCCCACAGCCCAATAAGTAGGGTACCCCATTTTTAAGTTGAGAAAGCCGCTCCCACCGAGCGGCTTTTTTTATAATTTCGCGGCGCCATGGCCCAGAAAAAGCGAGTACCTGCCCTCCTGAAAAAACCGAACTACCCGCCGCTACCGCTCAGAGGATGGCTGGTGTTGGGCGGCATCGTAGCGCTGGTTTTGCTGGGAACTTGGTGGCTAAGCTACCGCAACGAAAACGAGTGGACCTACGTTAAACCGTTCGGAATCCGCTTGCCGCTGCGCTACGCGGTACACGGCATCGACGTGTCGCACCACAACGCCCGCATCGACTGGGACAAGCTCAAAGCGGCGCAGGGCGGCAGCGTGCGCATCGACTTCGTGTACATCAAAGCGACCGAGGGCGCCACTTACGCCGATCGTGAGTTTGCGCGCAACTGGTCCGAAGCCCGGCGCGTGGCGATGCGGCGCGGTGCCTACCATTTTTACAACCCCAGGGTACTGTCGGCGCGGCAAGCTGAGCATTTCATTAAGCGCGTCAAGCTACTGCCGGGCGATTTGCCGCCCGTGCTCGACCTGGAAGTAGAAGCCGGCAAACCGCCCGAGATCATTATAAAGGGCGTAGCCAACTGGCTAAACCTGGTGGAGAAACAGTATGGCGTCCGGCCCGTCATATACACCAACGCCCATTTTTACCAAAAATACATCGCCGGAAACTTCGATGAGTACCCGCTTTGGCTGGCGGGCTACTCGCGCGCCCACCTTGACGACATAGCCGAAAGTACCAACACGCTCTTCTGGCAGCACAGCGAGAAGGGCCGCGTGCAAGGCATCCGGGGCTTTGTGGATTTCAACGTGTTCCTGCATGATTTCGAGACCTGGCAAGAAACGGGGAAAGGGGAGCCTTGAATTGCTTGCGCACGTTAGGCGGACACACAGGTTTGCAGGTGCGCCTGTCCGACCCTACGAGGCTCTTGTGTACCGTTTCATCGAAAAGGCGTATTCGTGTTGCTCGTCCGCCTCGTGCCGATCGGAATACACTTCCCGCCATTCCGCCCAGTCAATTTCGGGAAAATAGGCGTCGCCCTCCACGTTGGTGTGCACGATCGTAAGGTATAGCTTGTCGGCGCGTGGCAGCAAGGCCTCGAAAATACTCGCGCCGCCCAGCACGAAAACTTCCTCTTCGTTTGCCAGCGTAGCCAGGGCTTCGTCGAGGCTTTCGGCTTGCTCAGCGGGTAGGTGGGTGAGCGCAAGATCCTCCTGCGAACTCACGACCACATTGCGGTAGCTGGAGTAAAGCCCATCGGGTGAATCGTAGCTTTTGCGGCCAATCAGGAAGGGCTTGCCGTCGGTGGTTAGCTTAAAGTACTTCCACTCGTCGGGAAGCTTCCAGGGGAGGTGGCCGTCTTGTCCCACGCAATGATTTTCGCTCATCGCGGCGATGATGGAAAGGGTTTTGGGGCTTCTTTTTGCTGAATTCATCTGATCATAACAAATGGCTGTCCCGCAAAAATAACCATTCGGCCCGGCTTTCGTGCCATTCATCATTCAAGACAAAACCAAAGCCGCCAAGTACCTTGCATAGCAAAGTACCTTTCCATACCTTTGTCGTGTTACAAGTGAAGAAATGCGTTTGCATCTGTTAGCCATTGAAAAATAATAAAGTAGGATTAACCCCGTGCGCAAGCATACCTAATCATGAAATAATATGAAAGTTGAAAACGCCCAGGTGCAGATGCGGAAGGGAATACTGGAATTCTGCATTCTGCACGTCATTTCGCGCGGTGAGGTGTACGCCTCCGATATGCTCGACGAGCTTACTTCGGCCCGCATCATGGTGGTGGAAGGTACCCTGTATCCGCTGCTGACCCGCCTTAAAAACGCCGGACTCCTCGAATACAAATGGGTGGAGTCGTCGTCGGGCCCGCCCCGCAAGTACTACATCCTCACCGACGAAGGGCGGCAGTTTCTGGAAGCCATGCAGAGTACCTGGCTGGGCCTGGCCGATTCGGTGAAGATGATCATCAAGAAAACCGAGGCCACCGCCGAGGCGTCCAAAAAATCCTGACCTGAACTATTGTAAGACATTCGATCAACTACTACCATGAAAAAGACCATCAGTATCAACATCGGCGGCGTCGTCTTTCACATCGAAGAAGATGGCTACGAAAAGCTCAGAAACTACCTCAGTTCGGTGCAGCGCTATTTCTCGGCCTTCGAGGATAGCAAGGAAATCCTGTCGGACATCGAGGGCCGGGTGGCCGAGCGCTTCATCGCCAAGCAAAAAACCGAAAATAAGCAGGTGATTTCGCTGACCGACGTGAACGAACTCATCGCCGCGATGGGTACCGTAGCCGACTTCGAAGCGATCGAGCAAGCCGAGGACCTACTCACCGAACCGTTGGCCGCCGCTTCGGGACGAGCCCCCGAAGCCACCACTCCCGACCGTCCTTACACCACCCCCCCCAAGACCGAAACCTTTCCACCCCATACGGAAAGTACCCCTTCGGCGCCGCGTCGCCTGTACCGCGACTTGCGCCACAAACTGGTCGGGGGCGTGGCCTCCGGTATCGCGCACTACTTCACCGTGGATCCGCTTTGGGTGCGACTAGCGTTTTTGGTGCTGGTGGCCGGTTTTCCCATTGGCAGCGGGATGTTCGGTGGCGATCCCGACTTTACAGTTTCGCTAAGCGGGCTGTCGGTAATAATTTACATTGCTTGCTGGATCGCCTTCCCCGGCTCCGACGTGCTGGAAGAGGACAAAAGCATCAAGAAGTTCTACCGCGATCCCGACCGCAAAGTGGTGGGTGGGGTGGCGGCGGGTGTGGCCTCGTATTTCGGGGTGGACCTGGGCGTCGTGCGATTCCTGTGGGTACTTACCGTCTTTTTGTTCGGTACCGGTTTCCTGATCTACATCGTGCTCTGGATCATTTCGCCTTCGGCCAAAACCCTCACCGAGAAAATGGAAATGCAGGGCGAGCCCATCACGCTTACCAATATCGAAAGCAACATCAAACGGGGCTTGAACCTGGAAGAAACGCCCGCGGGCGAGTCGGGGTTGACGCGGCTGTTGCTCTTTCCGTTCCGGGCGATTGCGGTGCTCATCGGTGGATTGGGTAAGCTCTTGCAAGGCATCGGACCGGTACTGCGCATCTTGCTGGGCGCCATACTGGTCGCCGTTGGTGCCGCCGCGCTGATCGGGTTGGTGGTAGGGGGCAGCGTGGGGATGAGCCTGCGGGAGGTGATGCCCTTCGGCAATATCCCGCCGATGTTGCTGCTGAACGAAGCCCCTTCGACGCTGCTGTTTTCCGTCGCGCTGCTGGTAGGAATACCTTTCGTAGTGGTGCTCCTGCTGGGGCTTACGCTGCTGGCCAACCGCCGCGTGGCGGGTAGTACGGTGTGGCTTACGCTGGCTGGCCTGTGGGTGGTGGGCATCATTGGAGCGGCTACTTCGGGCATCGCCTATCAGCAGAATTTTGCCCGCCGAGGCGAGGTGGAAGTGACGAAACAATACGCCATCATCGGCACGCCCGTGCTGGAAAACTACGATAATAATCAGGAGAGTGACTTCGACAACAATTGGAACATCAGGGCGGTAGTCGAGGGCTACTCGGGCGATAGCATCAAAGTGGAGCAGGAAACTTCGGCGCGGGGCCGCTCCCGGGAAGATGCCCGCCGCAACGCCATGGACCTCAGCTACCGCATCGTGCAAAAAGACTCCGTGCTGCGCTTCGACGAAGTACCGGTCATGGCAGCCGGTGGCCGGTTTCGTGATCAGGAAGTACGGTTGCGGCTGTTGATTCCCTACGATCGTCCGTTCGTGATGACGCGCAATTTCTTCTATCGTAAAATATCAAACTGGGACGTGCGTGAGCAATACCGCGAACTGGACCGCAACGGTGACCGCGAGGACTGGACCCGATTGCGCTGGGCCGTCAAGCGCGACTCGGGGCTGGTGTGCCTCAATCTGCCCGAGAAGTACCGACGCAATCCAAACCGATCGCGAGTACGACGATGAACAATCGAGCTACGATGAGGGGAACAGCGGTAGTTCGTTGTCATTGGGAGAGCGCGGCGACTTTGTCGAAAGAGTACAGCGTGGCCGATTTTAGAAAAATAGAGATCGGCGGAGCCTACGCCATCGAAATCCGGCAGGGTGATCGATTCGCGTGTCAGCCGATGGCAGACGCGAAGACATGGACGAAATAACGGTGGCTGTGGACAACGGCACGCTGGTAATCGAGAAAAAGGAAGCATTCGGAGCTTTTTTAGTACCAAAGACAAGCGGATTGGCTTGCTGATCACCATGCCCGATCTCAGAAGTTTGCAGCTTTCGGGAGCCAGTAAAGCCCGTGTATCGGGCTTCCAAAATCTGGGTAGGCTAGACGCGGACCTGACGGGAGCAGTGGAGTCGGAAATTGACGTACGGGCCGACCGCCTGGCTATCAACGCCACGGGTGCTTCAAAAACCACGCTGAAAGGCCGCGCCCGCAATGTGGATATTTCGCTGGCCGGAGCTTGCAAACTCGATGCCTTAGCTATGGAAATTGAAGAAGCCGACGTGAAAGCCATCGGGGCCAGTCAAGCCGAGTTTGGCAAGGTACCCAAGATCAGGAAGGTGACCATTGGAGCCAGCAAAATCGAATCGAAGCAATAAAAATTTGGGCGCGATGCAACATTTCGGTTGCCATCTGCATCCCTTAGATGCCACCTTATTTAATATCTAAACTTAGTATTCAAACCAAAACTAATCAGTCCCATGAAACAACTACTTGCCTTTTGCCTGGTCTTGTTTACCATAACTTCCTGCGCTTCGCAAGACCGCGGACCCGAACGCACCCGGACCCTGAAAGTGTCGGACTTCAATAAGCTCGAACTGGGCAGTGCGTTTAAAATCAACGTCGAACGGGGTAGCAACTACCGTGTGACGGTCACGGGTCGTGAGGACGACCTCGACGACCTGGAATACAATGTAAGCCGAGGTACTTTCAGAATGGGGTACAAAAACAAATCCTGGACCAAAAACCGCAAAGCCGTATCGGTCGACATCACAATGCCCAATCTCGACGGCGTCAATCTATCCGGTGCCTGCAACGCCAAAGTATCCGGCTTCCGCGGCGGGCGTGGCATGAACATCGACGTGTCCGGTGCCTCTCGCGTCGACATGGACTTCACGGCCGATAAAGTATTCGTGGATCTGTCAGGCGCCTCCCGCCTCGTGCTGAACGGCAGCGCCGACCGCCTTGAAGGCGAAATGTCGGGTGCATCTACCTTCGACGGCAAGGATTTTCCGGTCAAGGAAGCCAACATCGACGCTTCCGGGGCCAGCAACGCCTCCGTCGTGGCCGACAACGCCCTGACGGCCGATGCCTGCGGTGCCAGCAGCATCCGGTACTCGGGCAAAGTGAACCAAGTACGTTCCAGCAGCTCGGGCGCGGGCTCGGTACGTCGTAATTGAGAGATGAGATGATGAATTATGAGATAATTGAACATAACAATTAACCGATGTGCGCAACCGATCTTATAGACACCTGCAACCTAACAACCTAAAAATGAATAGGGGAGAGGCGATCGATAAGGTGAGAGCGTACCGGCTTCTGTTGCAGGATCACTTCCCGCTCGAGAGCGTGTATCTCTACGGGGCCTGCGCCAGCGAAACCTACACCGGTGAGGGCAAAATCGACGTCGCCGTGGTGGTCGATCGCATCAAGGGCGACTACTTCTCAGTGAGTCCGATGCTATGGCAGTTGCGCAAGGAAGTCGACGAGCGCATCGAACCCATCCTGATCGAGCGCGCCTTCGACGATGCCGTATTTTTGGGTGATGTGATCAAAAATGGAATCGAAGATTGCCTAGCCGTCATCTCATTCCTAAGCGATAAAGCCGGATTTATTCCGGCTTTTTTCGTTTTATACGCCAGGCGTATGATATTTGCCGTCGGTTTCGTTGAAAAACCAAGCTGTCTGCTCGCCTATGAATCGAATCGTCTTCCACTACTGCCGCTACTATTCGCCCCGTGTGTGGGTCAAAATCCTGGTCCCAGAACCGGATCGAAGGCTTGGGGCACAACCTTCCGACCCAGGGCATAGTCACCCTCACCGGTGGGACAGGCGTTGCCTACTACATGGGCGACCTCATCGACGGTGTCGACTACGAACACTCTAGGCCTCGGTCCCAACCTGGCGCTTGGCGCGCAGTACCGCCTGGCGGAGCATTTCAGTCTGCGGAGTGAGCTTCGCTTCTACCAAGTTCGCGCCGATCAGCAGTACTCCCGTAATTTTCGAAACAATCTTTCCTTTCCGCACCCGAAATCCTGATTTCTACCTTGGTGCGCAAGCCGAGCTTTTTTCTTTCTCTCAAAAAGCCCGTGTCAATCCCTACCTGTTTGCGGGCCTGGGTACTACCTACCTCAATCCAAAAGCTGAACTCGGATGGTGCCTGGTACAGCCTGCCGCCGCTACGAACCGAAAATATCAAGTACGCGCGGTTCCCGTTGTTGATCGTAGCGGGTATCGGGGCCAACGTCAGGCTCACCGAACGCTGGAGCGCGGGCATCGAGCTTTGCAACAACTTCCTGAGCTCCGACTACCTCGACGACGCCAGCACCACCTACCCGCAACCCGACCAACTCCCCGGCGACCTCGCCCGCCGCCTCTCCGACCGAAGCAGCGAAATCGGCCAACCACCCCACACGCCCGGCGATATTAGGGCCAATCCCAAAACAAACGATTCCTACATCTTCCTGAGCATCAAAGCAAACTACATCTCTGACCTCCACTCACTTCGGCAAAATGAAGCGAAAAATACGCTGCCCGGATTTGTGAGGGGGTGTAGGTGTTATTCGATCTGCGGCGGACCTATCCCACCAGATCTGTCGTAAAAGGCTGCTTGTAGTGCCGCTTGCCCGTATTTTTATACAACGCATTGGCCACCGCCGCAAACACGGGCGGGAAGGGCGGCTCCCCCAGCCCGGTGGGGTCGATGTCATTTTGGACAAAATGTACGTCGATCTGCCGGGGGGCTTCGCTGTGGCGGATGAGGCGGTACTTGTCGAAATTGGTTTGCTGCACGACGCCGTCTTTGTGGGTCAGACCGCCGTAGAAAGCATTGCCGATGCCATCGACCACCGCTCCCTGCACCATGTTGGTGGCCGCGTCGGGATTTACAACCACCCCGCAATCTACCGCACTCGTGACCCGCTCCACGTAGGGCGTTCGCCTCGCGGGTGACCACGTCCACCACGTGGGCGGCGTAGGAATTGTGGCAGAAATAGGCCGCCACGCCCCGGCTGTACTTTTCCTGGCCCGGTTTGTTCCAGTTCGACTTGTCGCGAACCAGTTTCAATACTCCCGCGTAGCGGGCGGCGTCGTAGTCGTTGTCTTTGCCCACCGGATTTTTCGTGGCTCGCTCCAACAGTTCCAGCCGCATCTCGATGGGGTCTTTGCCCATCGCCTCGGCCAGCTCGTCCAGGAACGACTGCTCGGCGGCGGCGTTGAAGTTGGAGCGGGGGGCGCGGAACGCGCCGATGGTAATGTTGGAAGGAATGGCCCAGCCTTCGGCCAGATAGTTGTCCACGGCCCCCGCCGGGAAGCGATTGGCATGGACGGGATGTTCGGGAATGCCGCCGCCATTCACGTGGAAGGCAATCAGCTTTTTGTCGGCATCCAGCGCGGCGCGATAGGTGGCCGTGTACATGGGGCGGTAGATTCCGTACGTCATGTCATCCTCACGGGAGTAAATCAGCTTGACCGGGGCTTTGACCCTTTGGGAAATCAACGCCGCTTCGTAGAGGTACTGGGCGTAGGCTCTGCGACCGAAACCGCCGCCCATGCGCGTCATCTGGATTTCAATCTTGTCGGCCGGAAGGTTCAGTAGCTTCGACAAAGTAGGTTCCGACCAGCCCGGTGCCTGCAAAGGACCCGCCACTACCGCTTTATCATCCATGACATGGGCAAAGAAATTCATCGGCTCCATGCAGTTGTGGGCCAAAAACGGGGCATTATAGGTGCGTTCGATGACCTGAGCCGCTCCTTTGAAAGCCGTTTCGGGGTCGCCGTCTCTTCTCAGTTCCTGGGCGGATTCGCTGGCGTACTTCTGCATTTTTTCATGCTGCGTACTGGTGCTTTCCAGTCCGCCCGGCACGACTACCTCCCTTTTTCCGCCCCGGCCCATCATGATGTCTATGGTGTCGCCGGCCGACTCCCACTGCGCCACCAGCTTTTTGCGGGCGGTCATTACTTCCCAGGTGGTGTTGCCCACCACGACCAGCATCTCGTTGAACGTGCGGGTGTCGAAACCGCCCTGCTCGAAACCTTCGTCGTACAATTTCAGTCTAAAAACGTCTTTAATGCCCGGCATTTTGAGGGTTTGCGAAGCGTCGAACGATTTCAGCTTCATGCCGAAAGCGGGCGGGTGCTGAATCATAGCAATCAGCATCCCGTCGGCGCGGTAATCCAGGCCGAACAGCGGCTGTCCGGTCACTACTTTCATCCCTTCCACATTCTTTTTGGAATGGCGAACGATGCTGAAATCACCGGGTTCTTTGAGCTTCATGCCCTTGGGGTCAGGGATGGGTACCTTAGCCGCTTTTTCGGCGAATTCGCCGTATTTGCCCGCTTTCATGGTATCGGGATGCAGGAGTACACCGTCTTTGGTGGTGATTTCCTCGACGGGCACCGACCACGTTTCGGCGGCGGCCTGACGCAGCATTTGTCGGGCGGCCGCCCCGGCCTCCCGAAGCGGCTTCCAGTACATCCTGACCGAATTGCTGCCACCCGTAAACTGCGGGCCCAGCTTCACGTTGTCGTGCGGCCCCATTTCCACCACTACGTCTTTCCAATCCGCATCCAGTTCCTCGGCGATGATCATCGGCAGCGAGGTCATGACATTCTGCCCGAATTCGGGGTTAGGACAAAGTACTTTGACGACATTGTCCGGCGTAATTTTAATGTAGCCAGTAAGCTCACTCCACTGCTCAGGCAAGTTCAGTTCTTGTATTTTTTCGGCGGCCTTCGCACTCGTAAGCCAGCTAAAACTGAGCATCAAACCGCCGCCCGCCAGCGCGGAAGATTTCAGGAAGTTACGGCGGCTATTGGTTGTTTTTGTATTTTTCATTTGTAGGTTTTTAGGTATTAGGTTATTAGGTGTTAGCGAGGTGTTTCGTGGCGTTGTTAGGCAATGAAGTCTTAGTACCTAACAACCTAATACCTAACAACCTAACACCTTTATTTATTCGCCGCCGTTTTGATCGCCGCCTTGATGCGCAGATACGTGCCGCAACGGCAGATGTTGCCATTCATACCCGCTTCGATTTCCTCATCGCTGGGGTTGGGGCTGGTTTTCAGCAAGGCCGCTGCCGCCATGATCTGGCCAGCCTGGCAGTAGCCGCACTGGGCCACATCGTGTTCGAGCCAGGCCTGCTGCACCGGATGGTCGCCTTTTTCGGAAAGCCCTTCAATGGTGGTAATGGCCTGGGTACCCACTGCCGAAACGGGTAACTGGCAGGAAGGAACCGCGACGCCGTTCAGGTGTACTTTGCAGGCCCCGCACTGGGCGATGCCGCAGCCGTACTTGGTACCGGGCAGGTCGAGGTGGTCGCGCAGCACCCACAGCAGAGGCGTGGCCGGATCGACCTCGACCGGGCGCGTTTTTCCGTTGATTTTCAGATTATATTTTGCCATAAGTAGCTGTTAGCGATTAGCTTTACAAATTGTTGGATGACGTAAAATACGGAAAAAGTTTGAAAGGTCAATCGTCGTGCAAAAGCCTGTACTCGCTGGCCTGGGGGCTGGCCTTCGACAAATCCACCACGCTCACCAGCGGATGCAACGTCACGTAGGTGATCGGTGCGCCCGGATCAGCAATATTGGTAGAATAATCCGTGATCCACATATTCCGCAGGTACTGAAACGGTCGCTACCAAGGCTCCCATCAAGATTACATTTGTTTAAACATCAAGGTACGCTACGTCCTTACTCTGACTCACCTCGGCAAGGTGCGCAAGAGAGTGCGCTGCCCGGATTTGTAAAGGGAGGATTATTTGTTTAGACTGTATACTCGAAACAAGTCGCACTATTGACCTTAGAAACTACACTCTTGAATCGATAAACCAACAAACACCCTTATGCCCAAGCCAAAATCCGCTACTGCCTCCGAAGTCATCATGACCGAAATGGTGCTGCCCAACGACACCAACACGCTCAACAACCTCATGGGCGGGCGACTGCTGCATTGGATGGATATCTGCGCGGCGATCTCAGCCCAGAAGCACTCCAACCGCATCGTCGTGACGGCCTCGGTCGACAACGTATCCTTCACCGAACCGATCAAGCTCGGCAACATCGTGATGATGCACGCCCGCGTGACGCGCTCGTTCAATTCGTCGATGGAGGTGTACCTGGAGGTATGGGCCGAGGATATTCCGGCGGGCAATCGCATCAGTACCAACACGGCGTTCTATACCTTCGTAGCCGTCGACCAGAACGGTCGCCCCATCGAAGTACCCGAGCTCGTTCCCGAAACCGACTCCGACAAGGAACTCTACAAAAGCGCCCTCCGTCGCCGCCAGCTCCGCCTGGTGCTCGCTGGAAGAATGCCACCCGAAGAGGCTACGGAATTGAAGGCGCTGTTTGATTTGACGTGATGGCTTATGACTTATAGACACGGAAATATCGACGATCTTCTTGCCATGAAAAGATTGGGCCTCAACTCCTGGAAACAGTTTCAAACTGAGCTGACGGAAGAAAACTGGCAGAAGCTTCACAGCTTTCTTAATGACGATAAAACGTACACCGAGCTGCTGAAAACAGCCATTTGTTTCTTGTGTGTAGACGAAATTGGAGCAATCGTAGGAATGAGTTTTCTTATTTCGAGTGGAAAGCAAACATCGCGCTGCACACTTCTGAAATGATGAAGCGCCAGGCGCATCTACGAACACTTAGGTTTTGATATTCTAAAAGAGATAGAGCCAATAAATGGCAAGAGCTATTGGCTTTACAGCATGAGTTTAATTAATAAGGAAGCAAAGGAATAGGTAGCCAGAGCGAGCGATAAACCTATAAACAACCCTATTCAATCTTGATCTCCCCAATCTTTGGCACGATCTGAATCAGAATGCGCTGATTTTTAGACTCTTTGGAAAATCGCCCAATGTCCGCCCGTACCTGAACCCGCAACCTGTACCTCACAAATCGTCTGATCGAAGCGGATGTCTCGCGCATTCCAAAGATTTTGTACGGCCAGAGCGCGGCGGTAGCTGAGCGTGTAGTTGTCGGGGTAGTTGTCCCTGGACGCCATGCCTTCGATGATGACCACGTACTTGATGTCCTGCCCGGCGTACTTGGTTTTGAGCGTGTCGATGAGGTTGCTGATCGATTGGCCGACGTTGGTCAGGTACTGAATGTCGCTGCTCCGAATGACGTCGCTTTTCTGCGCAAATTGAATGTTCTGCACCAGTGAAAATCGCTTGTACACCGAGTCGTAGGCGAAGTACTTGCGGGGTAGTTCGCGCACGGCCGCCTGTACTTCCTTGATCTTGTTGAGCTGCTGCTGCGTGACGCGCTGCTGGTTGGTCAGTTTCAGGTAGGTGAGCACATACAGTACCAGCATGATGAAGAAAAGGCTCGTCATCAAGTCGGCGAAACTGGGCCAGAAAAAACCGGAGTTTTGGGATCTCATGCGCGATTATTTTCCAGAAATCATGCGCTTGAACCGGGCGCCAAGCTTGCGCTTGGCTCGGTCCTCTTCGGCTTTGGTGAGCAGTCCCAGAAGCGTAGCTACTTTGCCATTCAGGTCATCGAGCCGTTGCCGGGTGCGCTCTCCCTGGGTAGCCGAGCTATCCTTGAACTGAGCCACCTCCTGCGTAATTGTAGACAAATGCTTTAAGTTGTTCAAGCTATTTTGACTACCCGACAGCGCCTGGCGAAGCGACTCGGTTTCGTCGACCGTGAATTGCTTGACCGCCTCGCTGGAATTGAGGATGTGCTGCTCCAAATCTTTGAATGAATCCGATATGGCATGTCCCACGTCGGCCACGGCGTTGGCCGTAAAGGATTTGTGTTGTTCCAGATTGCTGAAATGCGCCGCCAGAAACTCCATCAATTGCTGGCTTTGGTTGAGCTTCCCGTTCAGATTATCGGCAATGGACTTGAAATTATCGGTACGTTCCAACAGTTGGTTAGTACGGTCCACGATGCGCTCCGAGTTGGTCACGAAGGCATTGACATTCATCATCGAGCCGTTGAACTTCTCGAACTGCTTCACCGATTCTTCGAGTTGCGTCAGTACCGTCAGGTTGTACTGCGTCATCTCCGATACCTTCATCTTATCGATCGATTCCAGCAGATCCCGCTGCGCCAGCACCGTCTTGGTATTGGAGGCAAAAATGCCCGACAGGTTTTTCAGGTTGTCGGTGAACTCGCCGTTGAACTTCATCAGGTTGCGCTGCAACGATTCCAGCGTCGCCGCCAGGCCCTGATTGATGATCGGTAGCAATTCCACCTGCACGAAGGTGTAGAATTCATTCTTCCGCGCTTCCACCAATGTGCGTGATCCTTTGAAGGTACCACCCGAATTAAAAATCGTGAGTGCCAGGCCGGTGAAGCTGGCGATCATCGCGATTTTCACGCCACCGATCAGCGAGGAAATCCCGTCGTTGAGAAGTAAATTACTCGCTTGTGCGTCCACTACCACCGACATGTCGGGCATACTGAAAAGTCCGATCACAATACCCAGCATGGTACCCATCAGACCCAGGTACAGCGGCACACTGATCGACAGATTTATGTCCTCTTCCACCGCGCTCACGTTGCGCTCGACGATGTCCTTGATCAAATTGAAGTCCGACGAAGCGCCCCGGTTACGGATCAGGTAGTTGTTGACCGAGAAACAGAATACTGGTAAAAATCGGGTTGGCCTCGGCCTTGCTGTCGATGATGTTGACCTGGGTTTTGGGAAGTGCGGCTACGGACTCCGCTTCCTCCGAGTCGGCTAGCATCTCCGCGAATGGATTTGGTGTTTCCGCCCCGGCCGCTTCCGGGTGTTGCAGATAGATGCCCGGTGCGCCCTTGGTACTTGCCCTGAAACTTGCCGATGTTTTCAAGAATTACGCGCGGTGAAAGGCGTTCCAAATCCGATACCAAGAGCTGGATTTTTTCCACACTCAGGTCTTCGACTTTCGGGATGATATTCTTGAAAATACTGATCTGCTGACGCGTACGGAGGAAGACGACAATCTGAATGAAAATGATAACCCCGATCAGGAATATTTCTAAAATCTCAACTTTCATACCGGATCTTGGCTTTGGTAATGACCTTCCATTTGTTGTCGCCGCTCAACTCGGCAATGCCATTTTCGACGGTATAAATTCGCCGCGCTTTGGGATCGAACGCGTTTTGCGCATCGCAAACGGGGTCGATGTTCTTATCAGGGTAGGCCAAAGCCAATTTTACCGAAGCATCGTGTTCGTCGATTTTGAACTTGGCGCGGTTGTCTTTGAAGTTTTGGAATTTGTAGATCGAAGCGCTTTCCTTATAGCTGGGGCTGGCCGAACTGTTGTTAAAACTACCGTCGGCGTTGGGCGTAGACAGGTAGAAGTTGAGCACAAGTTTTTCGGGTTCGGGCGCGGCAACCGGCGCGGGCGCCGGACGTTGCGCTGGCGGCGGCGGGGTAGATTTTGGGGCCGAAGCAGCGCCAACCACTTCCATCGGAATCCTGGCGCTTTCAAACTTGATCGCCAGGGCTTTGATCTCCTGACGAAGCCTAGAAATCTCGCCTTCCAGCATATTGACCCTATTTTTTAGCTTCTCGATATCGCTATCTCTTGGATTTAGGTAGGAAGGCATGGCATCCGGTTTGACAATTGAATTATTATATCAAAAATATGCATTGCCTTGGGCTTTAGCCCTTGGTTGCGGTAAAATGCGGTATGCCAGTTTTTCCGCGACCCACAAGCTAAAGCATATGGCAATGGATTTCGTTTCTTATCAACTATTTACCGGCGTCAACTCTCCCAATTGCTTCGACAAATGGTTGATTGCCCCGATGATCGGATAGAAAAACAGGGTCTCCTCCAGCTCTTTGTCGTCGGTTTTGACCTCGTCCATTTTCTTGGTGTACTCCAGGCCCTCGGCCAGGTAGTCGCGCAAGTGGCGGTTGAGGCCGTTTTTGAAAACTTCCAGGGCGCTGTACGATACCCCGAAGTTGTCGGAGAAACTCATTTTCTTGTCTAGGTCGAGGAACAGCGTATTGAAGTCGGCTACGTAATCGGTAATTTCCGTTTGTACTTCATCCGTCAGATCGGCGTAGCGAAGCCGCGTGATCGAATCGTCTTTGAGTCCGGTCAGGATGGCTTTGATTTTCTTGATGTTGATGTCCAAATCGCTCGGGTCGGTCATCAGGCCCCCTTTGCAGGTAAGCTCTTTGGGGATGTCCCTTTCGGCCTTGATCATGAGGTCATCCACCCCGAATTCTTTCTCAAAAACGGCGGCAAAAATCAGTTCCGCAAATTCCGAGAGCGTACGTTGATTGCGCGAAACGATACTCAAAACCTTCGACCCCGTGCCGCTGAATACGATGTTTTTGGGTAGTTCCGTTTCGGGTAGTTTGGTCTTCATCAGCTGCGCCACGTGGTACATGATCGCGGCGTAGAAATACAGGAAGATGATTTTGTAATCCTTGTCCTCGGCCAGTATCGCATTGAACGAGAACATATTGGCATCCCGAATGCGGTGGTTGTTTTCGAGTGAGAACAGAAACGCGATGATGTCTTCCGACTTATTTTTGTCCTCGATTGAATCGAGTACTTTCATCAGGTCGTACTGCTTGTTGGCGCTTAAAAGGTTCTCGTAATAAGCCGAGTACTTCTTGATGAGTCCGTTCGACGATGCCCCGAATTCGTAGAAACCATCCCCAAAAATCGCGTTGGCCGCAAACTTGAATGACGACAATAAAATCGGCCGGCTCGACTTGAAGACGACCACGTCGGTAGTGCCACCGCCAATGTCGATCGACACGACGGGCGAGTAGGTACCTCCCGGCAACTGACCCGTATTTTTGTAATAGTAAAAAGGTGCTAGCGATTCGCTTATCGCCATCGGCTGGTTAGTGGCCGTAAAGTACTTTTTGAACAGATCATTGACCAGGCCTTCCAGACTATCCTTACGATTATTGGTCATGCTGCTCGGATAAAACCATACCAGCTTAGTCTCGGTCAGGTTGCCGCCGTTGCGGAGTACCTTGTTGCGCATCATCAGGATCAAGGTCTCGAAGTAGGCCCGGATGCGCTTCGTATTTCCCGGCTCCACTTTCGCCCACTTCAAATTGGACTTGATCTCGTTGACGCCGTCGTGCGTTTTCTCGTAGGTGAAGGGAATATTGAAGTCCGCCAGGCTATTGGTTTCCTTGTTCAGGTCCAGGTCTTTGCCTTCGCCCGATACCGTTCGCGTCGGGAATTTGAAGCGGCTGCCGCCGCCGAGTTGCTCGGGCAGAAACTCGTAGTCCACAAACTCGCGGATCGCAATCGCGCCCGAACCACCGAAGTCCTCGCTGGTTTTGGCCGAATCGAAAAGCGTCGCGATTTGCATATCCTCGAGCGTAATGTCGAATGCCTTCGGCGCCGACGCGCCTGCTTTGTACTCTATGTGCGTGTTGGTCGTACCAAAGTCCAGCGCAAAAGTGAAGACGGTGTTGCCATTCTGGAAATGCGGCCAACGCGGAATTACCACGCCCCCCATGTCGGACTGACCGGTGTCCTGCACGTAGATGTAGTCGAACTCTTTGTCCAGCACGTAGTATTGCGTCGTCGCGTCGGCGGCTTGCTTGCGGGTGCGCTTGCGCGGCTTGCCGGAATTGGCCGTTTCTTCGTTGGCAATCGGGATCGGCGTATTGGCGCGTTGATTGAAAAACTGCAACACGTAGTCCGAGTTCTTGAACACGCCCGCCACGTTCCGGTCGATGACCTGCACGCGGTAGGGAGAGGCAATGTCAGGCAGGTTGGTTTTGACAAAGGGATAGAGCGTCAGCCCGACCTGCTGCTCCACGACTACGCCCTTATTCTCGGCTTCGTCGGGCTTGGTAATCTGGTGTTCCAGCGATTGGTAGTAGGTCCGCTCGAAGGCAATGTACTCGCCTTCCTTCACGATCGGAATTCTGAGCGTGACCCGCACCGAGCCCGCCACGCCTTGCGTCATTTCAATGCTCGGCTTGCCCGGTCCCGCGCCCAGCAAATCGTTGGGCGTAAAGTAGTCGAAAAACTGTCTTTTGAGCGGTAGCAAAAAGCCCTTCGAGTCATCGCCGACTTCGGTATTCACATTGCCGTCGAAGAACTTCTCCCTGTTGATCGGGTACACGAGCCGAATCAGGTACGGTTCCAGAAAGTCGCTGACCGTCAGGTACGGGTACTGAATCCGCGCGCTCGGCAAGCTCCTTTTTTCCAATGGTGCCTCATCAACATAAGGTACCTCCACAGTATGATCCCAGGAATCGTTGACGTAGCGAAGGCGCTTGTTGAAATTGTTTTGCAGTACCAGTGGCGTCGCGCCCGTCAGCGTTTTGGAAGCGGCGATTCGGAAATCGCTTTCCCCGATCGAGCCCAAAATATCCTCCTTCTTGCGCTTGCGCAAGGGTACGCCGATTACCTCGATGCCATCGCCCACCGCGCCCGTGTCCAACTCCGAATAGTTAATCGCAAAATCGGCCGGATTGAGCTTGTTGAGTTCTTGGTACAGCGCGTGATTCTTCTTGTCAAGAATGGCGAGGTTCTTGGCCAGATAATCACTCATCACTTTCATCCGGCTCGCCAACAAAGGGTTGGCGCGGAAAAGATGGTGAAAGTACTTCTGGAATTCTACATCCCGCTCGTAAAGCGGTACGTACTTATGGTCGAAAAGAAAGTCGTTTTTCGTCAGTTTGATTTGGGCGTGCGTCAGGTCGTTGGCCGTCGGGAAAAACAGCGTGGCGGGCGAAGTACAGCCGATGATCTTATGGTTGAATTCCAGAATGTACAACCGCCGGAGCAAGTCGAAGTTGTACGATTCCTTATCCTGCTGCAGATACAGTTCCAGCGTCTCGGCCAGGCGGCGGTGCGCGTCGGACGACGCTTTCATCTTCGCAATTTCGGTCGCTTTATCCCAGACGATAATCCGCAAATTCTCCCGCAAACTATCGCTGTTGAACAGGATTTCGGCCAGGTCCAGGCTATCCGAAACCAGCTTCTCGTCCGTCTTTCCCGCCAACACATTGCCGTTGCTGTTGACGGCTTTCAACTCGGGTGTCTTGTTGATGTTGCGGAAGGCCGTCTTTGCCAGGTCGATTCGCGCGAACGGACTCGGAATGGCGGGCGAGAGCGTTTCGCCGCTGCCGCCTTCGGGATCTTTGATCGACTCGATTTCCTTGTCAGAGTAGGCGTCGGAAGCGAACCAATCTTTGCCGCCCCGGTTAGTATGGCCGAATATCTTGCTCATTGTTAGGTTATTAGGTATTAGGTTGTTAGGTTTTAGGTGCACAAGTATAAAACATAAGGTGAACGAAAAATGAATTCGCCAAAAAAGTACCTAATGCCTAATACCTGAAAACCTAACTACCTACTTTTTAAATCCAAACTTACTAGTCAGCATTTCTTCCGTGGTATCGAAAAATAGCTTGATGATTTTTTGCTCCGCCGAGGGGAACGTCTTGCCTTTTGAGCCCTTACTGAGTTGATCGTCGTAATAGGGAAAATCCACTTTCTTTTCCAACCAACCCGTTTTGACCGTCTTGTCGGCGACCAGCGAATCCAGTGGGGCATTCAGGTTGAAAGGTGAGAAACCGCGTCGATTGCCCGACATTTCTTTCAGCCAGTTGCCGAAAGCGTTCATGAATTCCGACAGGTTAGTACGGAAAAAAGAATCACTCAGAAAAGCACGGTCGATGGTCGGTGCGTCCACGGTCCAGGCCTGCTTTTCGATCGACTCGTTGAGTCGCTCGTCGAGGTACTTACGAAACATCGCCAATTGCGAAAGGCGCAGGCTGATTTTGTACTCCGTATTGTCTTCGAAGTCAGAAAATTTGAAATCCGCCGCATCGTTCTTCATACCGAATTCCTTGTAAATCGGCTTGACCGCTCGCCCGTCGACCGATTCCAAATCGCGATCCGGCATTTCCAGGAAGTCGATCACCGACAGCGCCGACACCATCTCGATAAAATGCGCGTCGTTTTTCTGCCCCTCGTTGCCCGCGTCGTTTTTGTAGGGCTTGCCGCTGTAATCGTCGTTGATGTAGTACAGCGCGTTCACCGAATTGTTGCCCGTCACGTTGTCCTTATAGTAGTACAGCGCGGCCTTGGTTTTGGCAATAAAATCCGATTTCTGGATGGGGCTGTTGGGATCTTTTTCAATGTTGAAATAGGGCAGTACCGTGATCGCCCCAATCTTGGCATTTTGCAGGAAACCCTTGCCGTCGATGTTGCGATTGTTCATCGCGTCGCGGATGTTTTTCAGGATCGTCGGGAAGCCCGCTGCGCCCGTACCGCCGAAGATCGAACTGATGATGAAAATCCGGTCGTCGGCGTTGAAATTGGACGCCACTTCCTTGAATTCCTGGGAATCCTTGAACTGATTCAGCACCACGCTGCCGATGTTGGGATTGCCCACGAAACCGATGTCCATTTCGACATCGAGTAGGTTCACTTCTTCATCACGCTTGTTGATCGACTTTCCCGAAAACAATATATCGGCCAGCGCCCGGTTTGGTTCGCTGAGTTGGGCGAAGTCGATGTAGTCCTTGAATTGGGTATTGGCGACCTCCTGCAAATTGAAAGGTAAAACTTCCTGAAAGCCGGTTTTGCGACGTCACTAGTTTGTCAAGCGTCGTAATACGCGTTCCAAAAAAACCGCTTTCGGCCCCCGCCTGCTCGGCGATGGACTGGTAGTTTTCCAACATCCGCGCCGTCCGCTTCAAATCCTCGTTGGACTTGTGCGGGTCGATAATAATGGGACGATCTCGAATTCCGTTTGAGAATTCGGCTTGACGCCAGCCGCCAGCAACATCGTCAGCGATTTGAGTACCCTGGAACCGGTACCGCCGATGGCAAATACAAATAAACGAGCCATTTATTGAATGGATAATTGACAATGGATAATGGATAATGCTTTCGAGCGGGCACTTTGAACCTTTCTCAAACTAATGCTCACATCGACTAATAAGGGACTGTGGGAAAATAGCAATTATCAATTGTCCATTATCCACTGTCCATTGAACTAAGGTTTCCAAAAAGTCGTATGCCGACAATTGGTACTTCTTGATCTGAACAAGAGGAATAGTACTGATGATGATGAAGTAGAATCAAACTCCACAACGCGTTGGAAAAGCCGAAGCCGACGCAATCGGAGACGTTCAGTTTGAGTTGGTTGCAGAAGTTGCCGTCCTGAAGATCGTTGTAGGGAATGGCGAAGGCGATCAGGAAATTAAGTAGCACCAGCCCTAGCGCGAAGAGCCACCAATGTTTGGCCTTATTGTAGCGCGAACTGTCCACGATATAGTACTGTAGCGCGAAGGTCAGGATCGTCGTGACGACCATAATCCAGCCGATGTAGCTGTACCAGGGCGTGGCGATGTAGTCGGTACAGGTGACGTCGAAGCCGCGGAGGTGGTCGCCCATGTCCTTGGAGTAGAACGGAATCAACCCGAACCATTCGTACAGCTTGGCAAATACTTCTTGCATGAGGGGTTATTTTTTAATGGTTAGAGGAATGGTATACAGCGGATTGGATTTTGTGATTGTGGGTAAAAAGCATCGCTGACGCCTTCCACCAAATAGCTCAATCCGAATGTTTTGGCCGACTCTTTTGCGATCAGTTTCAATTTGTGTGTCGTCTTCAGAGCTAGTCGCGTACACCCAACCCGGTACTTTACCGACGACGTCGATGGTCAGTTTTTCGTCCTTCAAATCCATCGTGCGCAGCGTAAGTACATGGGTGAAACTATTGAGCGATACGTCGTTTCGGTCGGTGATCGGTTTGGCTTTCAGGCTGTATTGGGCGTCGCTTATTTTAAAATTGGTGCTGTCCAGAAAGTAGCTGTCGTCTTGCATCCCCTTGGCAAAATTAACTGCCAGACTGAATTCAAAAACACCCTTGTTACGGTCATCACGGGCGGCTCGCGCATCGGTGATGATGCCCTTTACCAACGATTTTGCGTCAAAGCTACCAATTTTGGGACTATATAGAATCTTATACGGTGGCCGTACCGCTTCACTCGCGGGTTGAATGACGAGTTTATTGGTAAAACCGTTGCGGGTTTGCTCCAATATTTTGGCATCCAGGATACTTTGAATTTGGGCGGCAGAACCCATGAGCCACACGTAGTAGGGGCGGGGCGCGTCGAGGCGCGCGTGGGGTTTGTCATTGCGGTCGTAATAGGTACCTTCAAATTGCGCTTCGCCCTGCAAAATAGCGACCGCCAAATCCGGGTTTTTCCGCCGCGCGTTTACGAATTCACTTCTAATTTCCGAGCGCTGGCCTTCCAGGTACTTCACCGCGTCTTTCCCACCGGGCGAAAACACGAAATCAGAGACGAGTACCGAAAGCTCATTCGTTTTTTGGCGGTTGAGAATTTGGCTCAGAAGCGCGCCTATGTCCGAACTGCCCCGCTTGCCGCCTTGCGTTTTGAAGTTGGTGCGGTTAAGGTTTTTGTAAAAGTCATCGACATCGGTTTTAGAAGCACCGGCTTTTACAGAAATAACCGCCGAGTTGATGTAGTTGAGGTTCAGCGAATCGGTGGCCGCGAAGTTTTCGAGGTTGGTCAGCATATCATTCATCGCCGCTTTAAAGGACGTGGAATTGGCGTCGACGTAGCCATCCATGCTGGCCGAGTTTTCCAGGAAAATGCTGACGTTGAAATTCGTCGCGGCGGCCGAACCGCCCGCGCCGGGCTGCCAGATGTCGGCCATCGCGATGGTAGTACCTTTGGCGTCGAAGTACTTCTTCAAGTACGCCGCTACTTTGGCGTGGTCCACTTCGCCGCTTTCGGTTTTGAGCAGGCGAAATCCCCGGTCGTCGGAATTCTTGATATTTTCTACCAGCGTTTCGTACTCGCGTTGGTCGATACGCTGGTCGTTGCCCGCAAATTCCAGGGCTTGCTCGTTGGTTTCTTCAAATTTCGACTTTGTGCAAGAATTGAAAAGTAGGAGCGAGACTAAGAGGAACGCCGGGGCGGTGAATTTCATCTGCATAATTTTTTGTCCCCAAGATAGGGTAGAGTAACGGCTTTTGGGGAAATTATTTGTTCGATGCACGATTTTTCCGGGATTGCCGGGCAAACTGAGCACTTGGTTTGAAACGTCCCAACGGGTCGGGTTAGTCTAGTTTGCCAAAAATACGGTTAGTTCCCACATCAAAAAAGCCCCGCCAATAATTGGCCGGGGCTTTCGTCACTAAAAGCTGAAAATAGAACGAACCAAGTGCTCAGTTCTCTTCCGCCAAGGTCTTGATCTTGCACAACGCCCGCTCCCAGGCGGAAGCTATCGTGCCCGAAGTACCTTCGGGCGTGGCGAGCTCGACGGTGAGTTGGGTCAGGCCCGGCACATTTTCCAGGAACGTGTAGGTTTCGCTACCGCCCATCACTTCCTGGGCGCTCTCGCTTTGGTAGTCCTCATCGCCCGCGCTGACGATACCCTGGTACTCGACCGAAATTTGTTCGAGCGGCTTGTGTACCTTCACTTGGCCCACCAAGCCGCCACCGCTCAAATCGGTGAAGAGTACCTTGCTGCCCTTTTCCCAGGTAGACACGACCTGAGCGCCAAAGCTGAGCTCGTCGTACCACTTCCGGGTAAAATTTTGGTTGAAAACCACTTCCCAGGTTTTTTTGCGGGATGCCCTTATGTCAATTTGCTTCTTGATGGATTCCGTTTCCATGATCGAATGAGCTTGCATAGAATAGGTAAGTATAGGTGGTCAGGGTGTTGATAATGTTTGGTAAATGTAAGGGTATTTTATAATATAAAAAAAACATATTGTTATAAATCAATTATAAAATGCAGGTAAAATTCGCAATAAGCCTAACTTGTATCCCAAATATAAAATACAGTATAGGCCGAATGGTACCTTTCATCCATCGAAAACGGGTACGCTCACAAACCTTTCGCCGCCTGGTAGTCCTCCCATTCGTCGATGTCGGTCAGGGGTTTCAGTAGCGCCAGGCTTACGTTTTCTTCCCGCAACACGGCTTTGGTGCGGTCCAGCAACTCCGGCTGACTCCACGGCATGCCGTCAAATATTTGTTCCTGTAAAGTATTCATGCCCAGCAAGTAGTAGCCCCCATCGGTCGAAGGGCCGATGACGACATCGTGGGTGCCCAGCGCCGCAAAAGCGGCTTCCAGGTGGGCGGGCTGCAACGCCAGGCAATCGCTGCCAATGATGACGACGCGCGCCGCACCCAGAGCAAACTGCTCCCGAAATGCCTGCTTCATGCGGTCGCCGAGGTCGCCGTCCTGGGGCTGCAGTGCCTTGGTCCAGCCATTCCAGAGATCATTGGGATTGACCTGATCGCCGTAGTACACAGTTTTGTGATAGTCGTCGGCGGGTAGTGACTCGGCCACGTCGTGGGTGTAGTGCAGCAGTTCGCGGTAGATCTCCACCGCCCTGGCGTCGCCGGTGGTGCGGGCAATGCGGGTTTTGACCTGTCCTTCGATCGGGTTTTTTACAAAAATAATCAGGGCTTGCGAAGGCATATTCGTAGTTTTGTGGTTTGTCGACAAAGTATAAACAACGATCCTCATGCCCAAAAAGATTATATTTTCTGAACATGCGCCCGCGCCCATCGGGCCTTACAGCCAGGCCGTGCTCGTCAATGGTACCCTCTACGTTTCCGGCCAAATCGCGCTGGAAAAAGCGGCCGAAGGCGATGTGAAAGCCGAGGCCGAACAGGTGATGAAAAACATCGGCCACATCCTGACCGCCGCCGGCATGACCTACGCCCACATCGTAAAGTCGGGCATTTTCCTGAAAAATATGGATGATTTCGCGCTCGTGAACGAAGTTTACGGCGCCTATTTCGAGAGCGAGCCGCCCGCGCGCGAAACGGTGCAGGTCGCCAAGCTACCCCGCGATGTAAACGTGGAAATTTCGGTGATAGCGGTAGCGTAAGCTGTCGGCTATCGGTCATCGGCTTTCTTTTGCTACAAAACTTAGTACTTATGAAGCCTTGGTTAGCCTTATCGCTTTTCTTCGCATCAGTGTTTGTATCTGCTGAAAAGGCAATGGGTCAAGTCTCGAAAAACCCTTGTTTGTACAGTAATCTAACCCAAGAGGGTGGTCAGCAAGAATTGCTGAACCGCTATCGACCTCTGTATGACTTTAAGGCAAAAGATAGAGTAGCCAGCATTGGCGCCGGAGGAGGCAGCAAGGAGATTGTGTATTCCATGATGGCAGACAGCCTGGTTTTTTATCTTCAGGACATCGACTCTACCTGCCTTACTGAATCGAAACTAGGGTCTAATTCAAAGTACCTATACAACGTGTCGGGCCGGACGCGCACTGCCGAACTAATCCCCGCGATTGGTACGGAGCAAGATGCTAACCTGCCCGATGCTTTGGATAAGGTGATCATGGAAAACACCTTCCACGAGCTAAGGTACCCTGAGAAAACGTTGTTGGAAATTCGCAAGAGCTTAAAAGCCGATGGTTTGCTGTTCATCCAAGACATCATAGCCAAGAAACCAGGCCAAAAGCATCGAGGTTGTAAAAAGCGACTTTACACCGAAGAAGAATTGGTCACCTTGTTATATGAATTCGGGTTTCAGCTTGTTAGATCCAATGCGGTTTATCCAAAAAACAAGCAGGACCTACTTTATAAATTTTCGCTAAAATAAGTGATCAAACCTGGTTTGCGTCTGTGACGCGAACCCATTGTAAGGTGCGTTTGTAACGCACAATAACAAATAAATAGGCAACAAAAAATGACAGATAGTACAGTTCGCGTACGTTTTGCGCCCAGCCCGACCGGCCCGCTCCACGCGGGGGGCGTGCGCACGGCGCTTTATAATTACCTTTTTGCCCGGCAGACGGGCGGCAAGATGCTGCTTCGCATCGAAGACACCGACCAGGCGCGCTACGTGCCGGGGGCCGAGGAGTACATCCAGGAAGCGCTGGCGTGGCTGGGCATCACGATCGACGAAGGCCCCAAAGTGGGCGGCCCGCACGCGCCCTACCGGCAGTCGGAACGCAAGGACATGTACCGCGCGTATGCCGAAAAACTGGTGACTGAGGGCAAGGCCTACTACGCCTTCGATACGCCCGAAGAACTCGACGCCATGCGGCAGCGGCTGGAAGCGGCCAAGGTACCCGCCGCGCAGTACAACGCCATCACGCGCCTGCAGATGAGCAATTCGCTCACGCTGTCGGTCGAGGAGGTGAAAGCGCGACTCGAAAGCGGTGCGCCCTACGTAATCAGGATGCGGGTACAACCCAAGGACGACATCCGTTTTCATGATCTGATCCGGGGCTGGGTCGTAGTGCATTCGTCGCAGCTCGACGATAAGGTACTGCTCAAATCCGACGGGATGCCTACCTACCACCTGGCCAACATTGTGGACGATCACCTGATGGGCATCACCCACGTCATTCGCGGTGAAGAGTGGCTGCCCTCGGCCCCGATGCACGTGCTGTTGTACCGGTACCTGGGTTGGGAAGCGACCATGCCACAGTTTGCGCACTTGCCGCTGCTGCTCAAACCCGATGGCAACGGTAAGCTATCGAAGCGCGACGCCGACCTGGGCGGCTTTCCGATCTTTCCGCTCCAATGGACCGATCCCAAAACGGGAGAAATCGCTAAGGGCTTTCGCGAAGAAGGGTACTATCCCGAGGCGACCGTCAACTTTTTGGCGCTCCTGGGCTGGAACGCCGGGACCGAGCAAGAGCTTTTCTCGATGCAGGAACTCATCGAGGCGTTCAGCTTCGAGCGCGTCCATAAATCGGGCGCGAAGTTCGATATTCAAAAAGGAATGTGGTTCAACCAGCAGTACCTGAAGGAAAAGGACGACCAAACGATGGCCGGGCAGATTCAGCCGCTCTTTGCCAAAAAGGGGATCGAAATCTCGGACGAGCAGGCGATCCAAATCGTGCATCTACTCAAAGACCGGGTGCATTTTGTGCACGAGATCGTGGACGAATCGGCGTTTCTTTTCACCGCTCCCGAAACTTACGACGACGAGATAGCCTCGAAAAAGTGGAACGAAGACGCCGAGCGCGGCATCGCGGCCTTCGCCGACGCATTGGCGGCCACCGATGGTTCTTTTCTGGCCGAAGACATCAAACACACGCTGGCCGAAACGGTGGCGTCGGCCGGGATTAAGATGGGGAAAATCATGCAGGCCTTGCGGCTGGCCGTTACGGGCTCAGGTACCGGACCCGACCTGATGGTGACGATGGAGATTTTGGGAAAAGAAGAAGTAGTACGCCGTTTGCGACAAGCGATCTCGACCCTAAATAAAAAATAGAATCAAACTAAGATATTTTTTAACTCCTGCCGGATGATGTAATTCATCCGGCTTTTTTAGTGAACCTTTGCGGCGAAAAAGGACGCTGCCAGCATCCTTTTTTCCTTTCAGTGCGTATACATTTCCAATCTCACATCATTAAATTCGTCCATTAACCACCCAATGTTCTCACGTTTTACGCTTTTTAAAATTTCGGTAGGTAAGTTTTTACTCAAAAAGTCTGTTTTACTACTTCTTCTGACACTAAGCTCGCTGCTCGCCTCGGCCCAGGTCGAAGTACAGGTGGTCGATCTGCTCTACCACAATCCGCTTCCGGGCGTCACCGTCCACATAGAGAACAGCGCGGCCGACTACAAGGCCACCGCCCAAACCGGAATCGACGGCAAGGTGTCGTTCAATGGCTTGTCGGGCGATGCTCGCTACCGCGTGTACACCGACGCATTCGGCACCTACGCCGCCGCCGAACTGACGAGTGTGGCCTCGACCGCCAACCTATTGCTGGAGCTTCCCTCGCAACGCGAGAGCAGCCTCGACGAGGTCGTCATCAGCGACCGCCGTACCGCGCAGCTCAACACGCGCGACGCGCAGGTATCCTACTACGTAACCAAGAAAGAGATCCAGGCGCTGCCCATCGAGGGCCGTGACATCACGCGCTCGCTGTACCGCCTGCCCAACCTCACGCTGGCCACGCTGGGCTACGCCGAAGCGCCCAACGTGTCGATCAACGGACTGAATGGTACCTACACCAATTACATGATCGACGGGATGGACAACAATGAGCGCTTCCTGGGCAACATGAAATTCAATACGCCCGTCGGATTTGCCGAGGGCATTACGGTACTCACCAACAACTACTCCGTGGAGTACGGCAACACGAGCAACGGCGTGGTGAACGTCACGACGCGCTCGGGCAAGAACGAGTTTTCGGGCGAGGTCTTTTACCTGACCCGTCCCGGCAGCGTCATCGACGCCAAGTCCAAATTTGCCACGCTCGACCTGTCGGGCAACCAGGTGAAGGACGGTTTCCAGCGCCACCAGCTGGGCGTGGCCGTGGGCGGTGCCCTGAAACCGGATAAGACTTTTTTCTACCTCAACTTCGAGCAAACGCTCGACCGCAAGGATAACCTGCTGAACGTACCCGCGCTGGGCGTGAACGAAACCGTGCGGGGTAACAACAGTTTCAGCTACGCTTCGGCCAAAATCGACCAGATTTGGAACGGCCGTTTCAAGACGTCGCTCCGCGCCAACGTCGGTAGCTTCGAGATCGGTCGCCAGGGCGGCGGACTCGAAGGCGGCGTCAACTTCCCGTCTTCAGCCTCCAACCAGGCCAACCGCACCTACCTGATCGCGCTCAAAAACAGCTATTCACTAGGAGCGGGCGTGACCGCCGAAACCAACTACCAGCATTCTTTCTTCCGTTGGAACTACAACCAGCCCGTCAATCCCAACAGTCCGTCGGTGACGGTGCTCGGCCCGACGGGTGCCGCCGTGGCAGTGGTGGGGCAAGTGGGTTCTATTTTCGACGACAAGGAATTCACTCACCAGTTCCAGCAGAAATTTTTCTACCGCACGGGCCGACACAATTTCAAGGCGGGCGTCGAATTCATGTCTTCTTCGTTCAGTCTGCAAGGCGGTGGCAATCCCAATGGTGCCTACACGGTGCGGCTGTCGCAACCGCAACTCGATGGGCTGAAAGAGCGGAATCTGGGCGCTACGCTCGATGTAAATGACATTCCGGCCGATGTGCAAGTGATTCGTTACGAAGTGGAACTTCGGCCCACAACCTTCGGCGCGCGCCAGAACGTGTTCAACATCTACGCGGAAGATAGCTACGAAGCCTCCGACCGCCTGAACCTGGTCTTCGGTCTTCGCTACGATTACGACAACTTGTCAAAAGGCGGTGGTACCCGGGGCGACCTGAATAACCTGGCGCCGCGCGTAAGTTTCAACTACAAAGTGGGCGAGCAAAGCGTATTTCGGGGCGGGTACGGAATATTCTACGACAAGATCAAGTACTCGGCCTACAGCGATGCCCTGCAGTTCAACAGCAACGCCTCGGACTACAAGAAGGAACTGGCCGAACTACAGCGCCTGGGTCTGCTGGATTCCAAGGCCGACCTCGACCGCATCACGTTCCCCGGCAACATCCGCGCTACCACCAGCGGCAACGTGGCTTACCTCCAGGGCCCCAGCGCGGCCAGCTTGCAGGGGCAGCGTGACAGCCGTTTTAACAACAACCTGCGTATCCTGAACCCCAACGGCTACAAGAATCCGTACTCGCACCAGGCGTCGCTCGGCTTCCAGACCAAGCCCAGCCAGAACACGCTGTTCTACGTCGATCTGGTCCATACCGCTACCGAAGACTTGTACATTATCCGCAACCTGAACCCTGCTTCGCCGTTTCCGAACAATGACGCCAACGATCCCAAGGTACGGACCGTGGCGGCCGCCGACCTGACCCGCCCGATTCCGATCGTGAACGGTACCGCGACCGTCAACGGCGAGGTACTGCGTGGAGTCGCCCGCAACGTGTACATGACCACCGCCGAAGGCAAGGCCAAGTACTGGGCCGCCAATTTTGTCTTTCACAAATTGCAGGCGGGTCAGAAGCTGGGCTACCGGGTCAACTACGGTCTGGCTTTGGTCAAGAGCAACACGAGTAGCCTGAACACACGGGCGCACGACTCCAACAACTTCGCGGCCGACTACACCTACGACGAACAGGACCGCCGCCATGTCCTCAACGCTATGTTGTTCTACAATCCGGTTCGCAACTTATCCATCGTGCCCGCGTTCCTGCTGCAGAGCGGCCAGCCCTACACGGTACTGGCCGACGCCCGCAAGTACGGTACTACGGATTTGAACGGCGACTCAGAAACCTTCTGGTCCGTCGATTTTGCACCCGGCGAAAAACGCAGCGGCCAGCGTTTACCCTGGTCCAAGACACTGGATCTTTCGATCAAGTACAACATCAAAATCGCCGGTCACTCGCGCATGGAGGTGTCGGCCGATGTGTACAATGTACTTAACACCACCAATATATCGGGCTACAATGTGACCAGGGGGGCAAGTAATCAGTATCAGTTCGGCGACCAGTTTGTGGTCCGGTCCTCTGCCCCGCCGCGTCAGTTCCAGTTTGGCCTACGGTACTTCTGGTAAAAACCGTAAGCGTCCTAGAGTCGATTTTTTTATTTATAAAAAAAATAAAGCGTGAAAAAAATAGTGTTTAAAGTACTGTGCGTTGGCCTGATAATGGCGCTCTTCAGCCCGGCCCAAGCCCAGACGGCCCCGCGCCGCATCTGGTTCGATACCGATCTGATGGTGGGCCTGCCCGAGCGCGCGCCCCGCGAAGTGGACGACGCCGTGGCGCTGCTCATGGCCTTGCGCGAGTCCGATAAGGTCGATATGGTGGGCGTCAGCATCGTAACCAACGTGGACTACGGCCACGATGTCGCCCTGAAACTAATGAAGTGGTACGCGCCGGATCGCAAAATCCCGGTGTACAAGGGAAGCAACGACCTGAACGACGTCGGCACCGAAAACGACGCGACCCGCGCCATGGCGGCAGCTCTGAGGAAAGAAAAGTTGACGATCGTGGCTATCGGTCCGGGTACCAACGTCGCGACGGTACTCAAAAATCATCCTGAACTGGCAAGCCAAATCGAGGAAATCACCTTTTGCGCCGGCCGCACGGCGGGTACTTCTTTCGAGGCCGGATTGGCTAATTTCAAATTGATGGACTACAACTTCGAGAAGGACGTCGATGCCTTCAAGGTGATTTTCGATTCGGGGGTGAAAGTGATTCTGTCGGGCTTCGAGTGCAGCGCGTATTTGTTTATTGGCAAAACGGATTGGGAATTTCTGGAAAAGGGCTCCGAGGGCGACAAGTGGCTGGCGGCGCAGTTCAAGCCGTGGTCGCTTCGCAACAAGTTTGCCTACGGTAGCGAGGGCTTCATCCCCTACGACGTGACGCCCCTGGGCCACATCACGCACCCGCAGTTTTTCAAGTACTACCGCGACATCCCGGTCAAGATCAACTACCGCAACAACGATTCCACGGTACCCGGTCAACCCAAGGGTGAGAAGGCTTATCTTGAAGTTTCGTACGACTACAAATCCGAGTGGAAATGCGATTTCGCCTACAAAACCGAGATCGGATTTGAGGAAATCGTGCTGGAAGCCATGAAGTCGAAGTAGCCCTTCCGGCTTGTGATACTCGACGCCGTTTGTAGGCTATCCAGCGCCAATCAAGCACCCACACGTACCGTTTACTACCAGAACCTTGTCATTTATGGCAAGGTTCTTTACTTTTAGTCATTATCAACTCGGGGCCGCCCGCGCGGTCCATTATCCATTCAATCATCATGGCAAAAAGACGACCACCCGATCCCAACGAATCCGATGAGGAAAAACCCCGCGTCCACAAGGACCTGGAAGGCTTCGATATACAAATCAACTCCTTCGGCGAAATCACGACGAGCTACGACATGGACAAGATCAACGAGTTCTTGAACAAGAATGTCGACGACAAAAAACTCCGCGACCGCGAAGATATTCCCGGCCGGAAAAAGAGCAAGAAGAAGAAGAGCTCGGAGGAGGAATGAAGGTTGTTTATGGGTTTAATAGTTTATTTGTTTAGGCTATCAACCTGAAATAATCTGCCTTTCACGCCTGACGACTGAATAGTTAAACAAATAAACCCTAAACAAATAAACAACCTTATGACTTCACACGAAATAGATTACAAAATAATTGGCGAGGATATCCAGGTCGTGGAGGTCGAGCTGGACCCGAGCGAAACGGTGATCGCCGAAGCGGGCGCGATGCTTTACATGGAAGAAGGCATCGACTTCGCGACAAAAATGGGCGACGGCTCGGAGGCCAATCAGAGCATCATGGGCAAGCTGTTCCAGGCCGGAACGCGACTCATTACGGGCGAATCGCTGTTTATGACGCACTTCACCAACCGGGGCGTGGGCAAGCGCAAAGTAGCCTTCGCCGCGCCGTACCCCGGTACCATCATGCCGATCGACCTGGGCAAAATCTCGGGCAATGAACTCATCGTCCAAAAGGACGGATTCCTGTGCGCGGCTTTGGGCACGAGCATGAAAATCCACTTCAACCAGCGCATCGGCTCCGGCTTGTTCGGGGGCGAGGGCTTTATCCTGCAAAAATTGCGCGGCGACGGTATGGCGTTTGTCCATGCCGGTGGCGTGATGATGGAGCGGCAACTCAACAACGAAACACTCCGGGTAGACACCGGTTGTGTCGTGGCCTTCGAGCCCAGCATCAGCTTCGATATTCAGCGGGCTGGTGGTCTGAAATCCATGGTGTTCGGCGGGGAAGGTATGTTTCTGGCCACGCTCCGCGGTACCGGAAAAGTGTACTTGCAATCCATGCCCATCTCGAAACTCATCGACCGGCTCTCGCCCCGTGGCGGCAATTCCAATAAGGAAAGCGGCTCGGTTTTGGGTGGTTTGGGGAATTTGTTCGAAGGATGATAAGTCAGCATTCATTTCCTGCATGGTAGCAATGAAAGGCGAATGGATCGACTACACATCTTGAAGTAAACCAAAGCCCCAAACCAGAAATGGTTTGGGGCTTTGGTTTTTAACGACTTTTAAAAATGAACACATAACCCGGATCGGCTTAACCAACAAATCGATCGTAGCTTTTTTTAGAAAACAGCCTTGGCTATGCCGCTTTGCTACGATAGAATCACTGTTTTGACATATTTTAGGGATTATTAGGATAGGTAGTTAAAATTGAACTAGTTAGCTACACTACAATAGCTTGACGCGCTTGAGTACAGCGCGTTTTTTATTTTTCTCCTCCTTTAAATCATCATTATGAAAAATGTAAAATATGAATATTGGGTAGATGGTCCGATCATCGGCATTCACGACCTGCATTCTGAGGAATCGGTTACGGTTCATGCGGCCGAAGTACTGCTGGAGATTCAGGAAGCAATGGGTAGCCTGGAAGGGAAATTTGTCGTCTGGCGGAACGGCGATCACATATGGGATGGCTTTTTTTACCGTAACCTGCGGGTTGGTTTGTATTCGCTGGGCTGCCTGACATTTGAGGCCGCTAAAATAAAACTGGGTCAACTTTCCGCCCGGGACCGCGAGGAATACACTTTTAACGGTGATTCGCTGGAAATAGCTGAACTCTGGTGAGGGCAGTGGGTAGGTAGTTGAAATTTGATATAATATGTTAGGTTGTATATATAATTATTTTATATAAAATACCTATTATTGCGGAAACATCATTTTTCAACCTGTTTCTCGCCATGTTTAAAAAGAAAAAAGACGTCCCGAAACCAAAAAAATCCTTTTTCCGCGAATGGTCTGACTCACTGCTGTTTGCCGTGATCGCTGCTACGCTTATTCGTTTTCTGACGTTTGAAGCATACGCCATCCCGACGCCTTCGATGGAAAACACGCTGATGGTGGGAGACTACTTGTTTGTGAGCAAATTGCACTACGGCATCCGAACGCCCAGAACGCCGCTGCAGGTACCACTCACGCACCAGAAAATATGGGGGACCGACATCCCCTCGTTCAGCGATGCCATTCAGCTACCCGTATACCGCACGCCCGGATTTTCGGAAATAAAAAGTGGTGATGTGGTGGTGTTCAACTATCCGCCCGGTCTGGCCAACGAAGGCAGCTTTCCAGCCGACATGAAAACCAATTATGTCAAGCGGTGCATCGGTTCAGCGGGCGATAGGGTGGAGATCAGGCAGGAGAAGGTGTTTGTGAACGGAAAGGAGATGCCTACGCCTCCACGCGCTCAGTCCTTCTACTTCGTCCAATCGAAGGAGCCGCTGAACGAACGGTTTTTCCGTCGCTATGGCATCGTCAACGATTTTAATTCTCCCGACGGCCCATTCATCAATTGGCAACCGGTGGAGGTACTCGATCAGCAAACCCGGACCAACGTAGTCATCGGCTACAATGTCAACATGACCCAGGCGGTACTGGCCCAGTTTCAGGAAATGGATTGGATCGAAAGCATCGAGCCTACTACCGCGCTACCCGGGCAAGCCGAACCTGGTATTTACGGTGGCCCTATCCATCCCTGGAACCGGGATAACTATGGCCCGCTGATCATTCCTAAAAAAGGTGCTACTATCCCAATAAATGAAAAAACGATTGCCGTATACGGTAATGTCATCGAACGCTACGAAGGGCACCGAGACGTAACCTTATCAGCAACTGGTGTAAGTATCGGAGGACAAAAGACTACCTCTTATACCTTCGGGCAAGACTACTACTTCATGATGGGCGACAACCGCCACAATTCCGCCGACTCGCGCTACTGGGGCTTCGTGCCCGCCGATCACGTGGTGGGCAAGGCGGTGTTCGTCTGGATGTCCATCGACCCGGTGGCGGATAAGGTCTGGAATAAAATTCGTTGGGACCGGCTCTTCCGGGTAGTCGACTAAGGCATGTGGTACGGGCGGCTCGCCCGTTGTTTACCAGTAGATTGCAATCTGCCTTTTTCTTAATCGTGTATAATATTCAGGCTGGAAAATACACGCTGAACGTGGCCCCCTCCCCGAATTGGCTGGCTGCGGCAATGGCCCCACCGTTGCTGGTGGCTACTTTTTGGCAGATGGCCAACCCGATGCCCGTACCGGAGTACTGGCTTTTGCCGTGCAACCTCTGAAAAACTTCAAAGATGCGGTCGATGTACTGCGCTTCGAAACCGATGCCGTTGTCGGCCACCCTGATGCAGTGGTAGTGCGCTGCGTAGCGGGTGGGACGCACTGTGGCAGGCAGGTCGGTCCGCGCAATCCGCTGGCTTGCGATGGTGATATTGGGCGTGGCACCGGGCTTCTGAAATTTGAGTGAATTGCTGAGCAGATTCTGGAACAGCTGCCGCAACTGAGAGGCGTCCCCTGCTACCGTCGGTAGGCCGTCCGAGATCGAAATCACGGCGTTGCGCTCGTTGATAACCAATTCCAGGTCGAGCAGCACCGACTTCAAAACCCGATTGAGATCGACGCTCGTACTTGTGTCCTGGTGGGTGGAAATCCGGGAGTAGGTGAGCAAGTCGTGGATCAGCACCGACATACGGCTGGCGGCCGACTGCATCCGGGTAAGGTACTCCTTGCCGTCGCCCAGTTGGTCGCTGAAACGATTGTTAAGGATGTCACCAAAGGACTGAATCTTGCGTAGCGGCTCCTGCAAGTCGTGACTGGCTACGTAGGCAAACTGCTGAAGATTCTCGTTGGATCGCTGCAAGTCCTGAACTGATTCCTCAAGCTGCCGCGTCCGTTGCCTGACCTGTTCGTCCAGCCGGGCTTCCAGCTGTTTCTGTTCATGAATGTCGGTGATCGTACCCAGCCAGTAAGAAATTTCTCCGGTTTCGTCGCGCATCGCCGCGGCTCGGGCCAGGTGCCACCGGTAGGTGCCGTCGGAGCGTTTGAGTCGGTACTCGGCCGTGTACGGCTCACCAGTTTCAAGGGCGTGCTTTTCCTTTTCTAATGTACTGACTATATCATCGGGATGGGTGGCCCGTTCCCAGATGGCACTCGACAGTGGACCCACTTCCTGTCCCGTGTAGTCGTACCACCGCTGGTTGACGAACGTCGGCTCCCCTTCGGGCGTGGTGGTCCAGGCCATGTTGGGCATGGTTTCAAGCAGGGTCATGAAGCGTTTCTTTTCACTTTCTATTTTCTCGCGGGCGAGTACCTGCTGCGTGATGTCCTGAACGGTTCCATTGATCCGGTAGGTAGTGTGCTCCTTGGTAAACCACGCCTGGCCCTGCGCTCTGACGACCCTCCTTACCTTGGTTTTCGGATGCTCGATCGTATACTCGATGTCGTAGACTCCCCCCGATTCGAACTCCAGGGCCGTCTGAAAAGCATAGGCTACCCTCTGCCGGTCTTCGGGCACCACGGCCCTCATGCCTGCTTCGTAGCCCAGGGGATTGCCCTGGGGCAAACCAAACCAATCGTTAAAACGGAAATTACCCATGAACTCCGAGGTGGCCGGATCATAATCCCAGGTACCCAGCTGAGCAGCCTCGATGGCAAAATGCAACTGGTCCTTGCTGTCGATGAGCTCTCTCATATTGACTACCTTGTCGGTTGTCTCCACGCAGGTGACCAGCACGCCCGCCACCTGACCCGACTCGTCCAGCACCGGACCGTAGCTGTAGGTCCAGTAGGCATCTTCCATGCGGCCATTGCGGTAGATGCTTGTCGGCTGGTCCTCGTTTCTGAATGCCTTCCCCACCCCGCATGATCTGGCTCGTCAGGGGGCCTACCAGATCGTCCCATATCTCGCTCCATACTATTTTGCCCGGCTGGCCCAACGCGCCGGGGTGCTTGCCATCGTTGCCCAGGCTGGGCCGGTAAGCATCGTTGTAAAAGCACAGTAATGCTTCCCCCCAGAATAAAAACATTGGAAATCGGGAATTGAGCAACGTGCTGAGCGTAGTCTTCAGACTATGCGGCCAGGTATCCGGTGTTCCGAGCGAAGTCTCACTCCAATCGTGGGTGCGGGTCAGTTGCCCCATTTCGCCGCCGCCTTTCAAAAAACTGAAATTGGGGAGATTGTCAGGATTCATAAAAAAAGATCATTCAGGGCTAAAGTCGAGCGTCTTTGTGTCGAGAAGCGCTGTACCGCTTCATTCGTTTTGTTGTAAATATACATCATATCCGGTTTATCGAACAGCGGAGGACAACGATCAGCAACTTATGGTACGCTTTTTACGTATGTAGTCAAAAGTTGTACTTAAGATCACGCAGTGCGACCAAACCTTGGCGTCGGCTGTATCAAACCACTAAACGTAATGCAATTTAAAAATGTAATGCTCGCCGTCCTCACCGTATTCATGATGGTATCCTGCGGTACTTCGGCCCCCACCTCCAAATCGGCCCCGATCGAGCACGCCATTTGGGACAGACTCCTCAAAAAACACGTAGACAACGCCGGCCTGGTCGACTACAAAGGCTTCAAGAAGGACGAAGCACAGTTGAAGAAGTACCTCGATCTGCTCAGCAGTAACGCGCCCGGCAGCAAGTGGAGCAAAGACGAAAAACTGGCCTACTGGATCAATGCCTATAATGCCTACACGGTACAGTTGATCCTGGACCATTATCCATTGAAAAGTATCAAAGACATCGGTTCTTCGATCAAGATTCCGTTCGTCAACACGCCTTGGGACGTCAAGTTTATCGAGATCGGGGGTAAGAAGATGGACCTCAACAACATCGAACACGGCATCATCCGCAAGGATTTCAACGAGCCCCGCATTCACTTTGCGGTCGTGTGTGCCGCCATGTCGTGCCCGCCGCTGCGCAACGAAGCCTACACCGCCAGCAAATTGGACAAGCAACTCGACGATCAGGGCAAGAAATTCCTGAACAATCCACGCCTTAACAAAGTCACGAAAGATAAAGCCGAAATCTCAAAAATCATGGATTGGTACGGCGGCGATTTTAAAAAGAAAATGTCGATCAAAGACTGGGTCAACAAGTACGCCGACACCAATCTCCAAAGTGACAAAATCACGTACAACGATTATAATTGGGCGTTAAATGAGCAGAAGTAGTCTTTAATGATTGGATGAGTGAATATTGCTTACGCCAGCCTATTCTATCATTCTATCATTCAAAATTGATTACTTCGCCATTTCCAGTGCCTTCGTGGTCGTGTAGTACTTCGTAATCATGTTCGGAACTTCCCACTCGGGAAGTTTTCCGTCCTTCAGGTACTCCATGTACTTGCGTGCTACCTGGGCAAAGTGCTGCTCGTGACCGTTGTCGTACTTGGCCGGAATCACGACCTGCCAGCCGTTGGCGTCCGTCTGTAGCGCGATGCCGGGGTACAATGCCTCCACCTTTCTTGAAAGCCGCTTCGAGTGCATCGCTGTATCCTTCCGCAGTGCCTACCGTTTCGATGTACAGCATGGGCTTGTAATTTTGCTCCTGGCCCTGTCGGATGATCAGGTTGGCCTTGGTGCCGCGCATGATCGAATAGTGCGTGTCGGCGGTGCCCTCGGGTGCCTGAAAATTCCACAGTACCTTGGCCTGCGCGTGGATGCCTTTCAGCGTGTAGTCGATTTGTCCGTTGGAGTATACGCTCAATGTATTTCCCTTAACGGCCGACGATAAGAAATCGGGATAAGTATCGCTGTTGGTCACGAGCTTGAACTGGTCGGGCGTAAGGTCGGTGGTCCAGCGGCGGGCCGACTGGATTTCGACGTCTTCGGGGCCAAGTACTTGCTCAGGAAATGCCGCCCATTGGATCAGGTCGACCAAGTGAGTATTGACGTCCACGATGCCTTCGCCCTGCTGCTGCACATCGAAAAACCAAGTGGGCCGCACCAAGGGACTACCCGAAACGATCTTGGAAAAATGGTGCACGCTTTCCTTGCTGATGGCGGGCTGCTCGGTGGTACCTTTTTCCAGCGTCCCGAAAATGGCCTCCTGCTGGGCGAGTTCCTTTTGCAGGATGTTCGTTATCTCGTAGCGCTCGGTCATGATGTCGTAGAGCAGCACCTTATTCTTCCTCTGCCGAGGCAAACGCCTCCTTCAATAAGCTCGAACCCGCCACATCGATCGCCATCGGCTTATCGGCCAGTACATTGATTCCGGCGTCGACCCCTTTTTTGATGTAGTCGGTTTTCTTTTGATTATTTCCGGCCAGCACCAGCATATTCCCGGCTTTGTCGGCGAGCATCTTTTCGAGGTAGTCCGAGCCGGTGTACACTTCTTCACGCCAGTGCGTCGGCGTCTCGGCGCGCCATTATACTGTTCTACCTTAGCCAGGTACGCCTTCACTTCCGGCCCGTCGGGCGCATAGACGTGCACAGTCGTGTCGACCTGGTCGTAAGCCGTTTTCTGCAATAAGTCAGCGTGAAAATGGCCGGGGGCCAACACGACAAGCCGTAGTTTGTCGGAAGCTTCAGTAGCTTCTTTGGCGGTATTGCAGCTTTGGGACATAATTGAGAATGCAGCGACGGCGGAGAAAATGAGGGTTCTTTTGAGCATTGTGATGGTTAAGTGATAGCATTAAAAAAAATACAGTTTATCAATTCCAAGCGATCTTGACACCGTAGGAATCGAAATTTTCATCCTTGGTCATGACAATCAGATCTTCGCTCCTTGCCTGAGCAATAATCAAGCGATGAAAGGATCATCAAAATCCTTCCGCATACTAATCAGGCCCTTAGCCAGTCCTGCCCTTCTGAATGGTTTTTTTGTGTCATGCTGGGTCTTGTTTTTCAAAGAGTCCACAAAGTCTGATACCTCCTGTTTCATGGAATCAGGAAGCATAGCTATTTTGTAATAAACATCGAGATTTGTCATAGTGCCAAGTTAAAAAATTCTGTTAGAATTAATCTAACTGCATGAATAAACTACCTTCCCACCGACAAATGTCATGCTGACGTCGATGTTCTCATTGAACAAAACAATGTCTGCCCGCTTTCCTACTGCCAACGAACCAGTATCATGATCCTGACCCGCGATACGGGCGGGCGTAGCAGTCAGCATTTTTACGGCTTCGAGCAGCGGTATGTCGGCCTGCTGCACCATCGTTCGCAACAGCCGGTCGGTGGTGGCGACGCTGCCCGCGAAGGCCGTGCGATCGGGCAGTTTCGCGACGCCGTCTTCCACGAGTACTTCCAGACCGTTGTCGAGCGGACCCAAGATGCTGTTGCCGGGTGGGAGGGAAGCAGCGCGCATGGCGTCGGTGATGAGCGCGATGCGGTCGGCGCCTTTGATTTTATAAACCAATTTTAATAGCGGCGGAGGCAGGTGAATCCCATCGCAAATAATTTCGACATCCATTTCATCCAATAGAAAAGCGCTTTCCACCGCCCCGGCGTAGCGAAAAGCATCGCGGCGGGTCACGCCCAACATGCCTGAGTAAAGATGCGTCATGAGCGAATAGCCGTTTTCGGCAGCAAGTACCACATCCTGGTGGATGGCTTCGGTATGCGCCACCGAGGCGATAATTCCCTTCGAGCTGAGGTAGCGGCCCATCTCGAGCGCGCCAGGTAGTTCGGGCGCGATGCTCCACCGTTTCACGATGCCGTTGGCGCGTCGGATGACTTCGCGGTACTCCTCGGGATCGGGATTGCGAATGTAGCGCGGGTCCTGCGCTCCGCGCTGACTCATGGCAAAGTACGGGCCTTCCAGGTGCAGGCCCAGGTAGCGCGCTCCGTTTTCGTTCACCTGGTCGGCTTCCCGGTACGTCGCCAGGGTACCGAGCAAGGCCTCCGGGCTGCTGGTCAGCGTAGTGGGCATGAGCGCCGTGGTACCGAAGCGGGCGTGGGTGCGGGCTACTGCAAGGAATGCCTCCACGGTACCGTCCATAAAGTCGTGGCCACCGCCGCCATGCACGTGCAGGTCGATGAAGCCGGACGATACGTACTGCCCCCGGGCGTCGATTTCCGGTAGATCGGGTGTGTCGAGTATACCTTCCGATAGCTGAGTGATCCGGCCATGCTCCACGACCAGCGAACCGTCGACGAGGGCCCGGTGGGGCGTAAGCAGTGTGCCGTTGACTGATTTTGAAAGAAGTACTCATAAGTCGGTTTTATGAAAGTAGCGAAGCGGAATCCTGGTCCAGAAAGAGCTGGTAGTTGGGGTGCGTTACCAGGATACTCGCCGGATGCAGGTTGCTGATCGGGCGTTCGACGCAATCCTTGACTGCCTGGGCCTTGCGGCGTCGGGGACCGAGCATACGATTGCCTTCGACTTTCAAAATCTGCTGGATCGACATACTGATCGCCTGCCTGGGTACGTCGTCCATCGTGGCAAACCACCCCTCATTGAACTGTTGTCGTCGACAGGCCTCGTCGAGGTCGACCACGATGTAGGGCTACTCGGTCGAGAAATCGGCCGGAGGATCGTTGAACGCCAGGTGGCCGTTCTCGCCGATGCCTACCTGCGCCATGTCGATCAGGTACTCAGCGATGAGTTCGCCCAATCGGGCGCATTCCTGCTCGGGATCGGCTTCGCCGTCGATGAGGTAGTAGGCTTTCAGCGCGGGTACCTGGTCGATGAATCGCTCTTTCAGGTACTTCCTGAAACTGGCCGGGGCGGTGATCGGCAGGCCGATGTACTCGTCGAGGTGGAACATCACGACCTTGCCCCAGTCGATGTCGGTGTGGGATAGCAGTTGTTGTAGCGTCGCAAAC
Organism: uncultured Cytophagales bacterium; assembly: GCA_963803495.1. GTDB lineage: Bacteria > Bacteroidota > Bacteroidia > Cytophagales > Spirosomataceae > Persicitalea. The sequence goes on along the minus strand of CAWDMP010000002.1, from coordinate 1,079,286 downwards.
TGGCTGGTACCGGTCGCGAGAATGATGTTGGCCTGGCCCTTTTCGGCGATCGCCGCTTTGATGATCTGGGCCGCCAGGTCACCGGATTTTTGCCCGAGTTCCTGGCTGTCCTTTGAGATGTCGATATTGAATTTCATGAAGAGTGTATTTCTGTATTTATTTAAAAAATCAAAAACTCCAACGCCTGACCAAGTGCCCGTAGAAAGCATAGTACACCAGATAGGCGTAGCAGGGAATTAGTACCCAATAGGCAGCACGGAGGCTGTACAAATCGGCGAAGTACCCGTAGAGCAGCGGCATGAGCGCGTTGCCGCACAAACCCATGATGAGAATGGAAGCGCCCAGTTTCGTGAAACGCCCCAGCTCGTCAAGCGCCAGCGGCCAAATCCCCGCCCACACCAAGGAGTTGGCCAGGCCGAGCAGCACGACGAACCAGATGGATATATCAGCATCATGTCCCATGAAACCTACCCGACCGCTGGCAAAAATAATAAGAAAGGTGAAGCCCATGCCCAGTAAGGTACAGACCCGCAAGGCGTTGACCTGCCGGATGAATTTGGGGATCAAAATAATGCCCAAGATGTAGCCGCAAATCGTCAGAAAAAGCGTGTAGGACGGGAATACCTTAGCATCTAGCAAGCCGATTCCCATCGAGCCCGCGTAGCCGATGATGGTGTCGATGGCAATGACCTGGGTACCTACGTGCAGGAAAATCGCGACCGCCCCCAGAATGAGGTGGGGAAAATTGAATATACTGGTTTTGGTGGCATTGGCCTGGGCAAGTTCAGGACTTTCAGCTTCGGTATCGAGCTCGGGCAGCGGCGAGTAGTACACCAGGATACCCAAAATGAACAGGATGGTGCCGACGGTAGCGTAGGGTACGATCACGCGGCGGATCAGTTCATCCAGCGCGGCGGCTCGCTTGGTTTCGCCCATCGAGGCCAGCTGTTCGAAAAGGTCAGAATCGGTGGGCCTTAGAATCACGGCGGCAAAGAGCAACGGCGCCAGGATGCCCGCTGCCTTGTTGCAGATGCCCATGATGCTGATGCGCTGGGCGGCCCGCTCCTTGGGCCCCAGAATGGTGATGTAAGGGTTGGCCGCCGTTTGCAGAATCGCCAGCCCGACGCCGATTAAGAATAAGCCCAACAGAAAAATTTCGTAGGTACGTGCGTAAGCGGCCGGGACGAACACAAAAGCGCCTAAGGCCATTGCCCAAAATCCTACCAGCATCCCTTTCTTGAAACCCGCCGCTTTGAGCAAATAAGCCGCCGGTACCGACATCACGAAATACGAAATGTAAAAGGCGAAGGCAACCAGGTACGATTGGAAATTGGTAAGCTCGCAGGCAATCTTGAAGTAGGGGATCAGAATGGCATTTACCCACGACACAAAACCGAAGATAAAAAACAGTACGCCGACGATGACGATCGAAATAACGGTGTCCCGCTTACTCAACGAGCTGACAGCAATTTTTGAGGACATTGGAAGGGGGGAAGGGTTGAAGGGGTAAAACGGGGCGCACCGAGGCAGTTGAAGGGTTTAATTTTTGCCGACAGCCTTTTATACCTTCGGTGCCCAGCCTTTTTCGTAGTCCCGCTTCCAGAGTTTCATGGCTTCGGGGTTGTTTTTGATGTGGCCGTTGGTCGCGTCGACCTCCAGCGCGCCGGTTGTGCGCTGCGCGATATTGCCCAACTGACAAAGTAAGGTACTTTGGTGCCCGCCCACGATGTCGGATTTCAAGGCGACGCCTTTGGTGATGCCGTCGTGGAAATTTTGGAAGTGGAAAGCATCGAGCGCCTGCGACGGGTCCATGCGGTTGCGCGGATCGGTGACGATGTCATTTTTGACTTCCTTCACCAGTTTATTTTCAAGATCATATACCTTGTAAGAGTTACCGCTCTCGATCAACAGCGAGCCTTTTTCGCCGTAAAACATCACCCCCACGCTGTTGCCTTCCACGCTTCGGCCGTTGCAACTGCGGCCTTCCCAGGTCATAGCGGTGTTGTTCGGGAATTCCAGCGAGATCACCTGCGTGTCGGGCGTCTGCCAGTCGTCCTGGTACCTATAACGACCACCCGATGAGGTCACGCTTTTGGGGTACTCCACACCCAACCCCCAGCGCATAAGGTCGACCATGTGGGTACCGTTGTTGAGCGCTTCGCCCGTGCCCCAATGCCAAAACCAATGCCAATTGTAGTGCAGGATGTTGTCCTGATAAGGTCGGCGTGGCGCGGGCCCTTGCCACAGATCGTAATCGAGCCAGTCGGGCACAGCTGTTTGCTTGCCGATGCCGATGGACGGGCGGTTGTTGGTGTACCAACCCTTAGCAAAGTACGGCCTACCGATGCTCCCGCCCTGCACTTCGGCGATGCCCGCCGCCACGTTGGGCCACGAGCGGCGCTGGTTGCCCATCTGAATGACATTTTTGTACTTCTTGGCTACTTCCACCAGCATCTCCCCTTCGTGGGGATTGTGGCTGCAAGGCTTCTCGAGGTACACGTGCTTGCCCGCTTGCGAAGCGAGGATAGCCGCCGGTGCGTGCCAGTGGTCGGGTGCGGCCACTACGAGCGCGTCCAGGTCTTTGTTTTCCAACGCTTTCCTGAAATCAGGCGCGGCCTTCGGTGCTTTTCCGGCCAGCTTCTCGACGGCTTGGATGCACTTACTGGCCGCGCGGGTATCCACGTCGGAGATGCTGATCACCTCGAAATTGGGCTGAATCGAAAAGTTAGAAGCCAGCGCAAAGCCCCGACTGTTGACGCCCATTACGCCCAGGTTGATCCTGTCGGCGGCTCCTACGATGCGGGCGTAACTCTTGGGACTAAAACCTGGCAGGATACCTCCCAAAGTTAAGGCAGCGCTGCTCGTCAATGTTTTTTTGATAAACCCACGGCGCGAATCAGGCTTGATTTTCATATGGTTAAATGTTTGTGACGGGAAAGGTCGTAAATTTGTGTCTGCACAAAATGTAGCTAATAACCGTAAAGAGATCAAATTCTTAAATTTACTTGAAAATGGACTATCTGAGGGGTTTGCAAGACAAATACGTCAATCCGTTTACCGACTTCGGTTTCAAGAAGTTGTTCGGCACGGAACCGAATAAGGACTTATTGATCAATTTCCTGAACGAGGTCGTGCTACCCGACAGCCGTAAGATCGAGGATCTTCAGTACCGAAGCAGCGAGCAACTCGGAATGTCCGAACTGGACCGGAAGGCCATCTTCGATTTGTACTGCGTCGGTACCAACGGCGAGCGGTTCATAGTCGAAATGCAGAAAGCTCAGCAAAACTTCTTCGTCGAGCGGAGCGTCTACTACGCCAGTTTTCCCATCCAGGAGCAGGGCTTGCGCGGTGGCTGGAGTTTCGACCTGGCCGAGGTCTACACCGTCGGGATTCTGGATTTTGTTTTTCAAGAAGATAAAAAAGAGCAACGTGTCAGGCACGAAATCAAGTTGAAGGATCAGGATTGTCAAGTGTTTTACGATAAGCTCACGTTCATTTATCTTGAAATGCCCAATTTCACCAAAACGGAGGCGGAATTGGAGACAACTTACGATAAGTGGCTCTACGTACTGAAGCATCTGCCCGATTTGGAAAAGCGCCCGCTTAAATTGCAAGAAAGAGTCTTCGAAAAACTATTCGAAGCTGCCGAACTCGCAAAGTTCAAACCCGAAGAACGCCAAGCTTACGAAAACAGCCTGAAAGTATACCGGGATTTGAACAACGTCATCGAGACTGCCAACACCAAAGGCATGGAAAAAGGCATGGAAAAAGGCATTGAGAAAGGCATTGAGAAAGGCATTGAGATGATGGCTGTAAATGCACTCAAAGAAGGCATGGCAATGGAGACAATCGTGCGACTAACTGGGCTTACCGAAGCACATATTCAGCGGTTGAGTGAAAAGATGCCGTAAATTTTATCCGCGTTGGGCCTTGCGCATCACACTCTCCAGAGTCACAGCTTTGCCGCCCTGCCGCTTGCTTTCGTCGGCAGCTTCCATGAACGCGTAGATTTCCAGCGTTTCAGCGGTAGGTACGGGCGAGGTACCGGTCTCGAAAAACTTGATGATTTCCTTCAATAAGAGGCTCGTAGCCCGCATAGGGCCCCAGCACGACATTGCCGTTCTCTGTGTAAGACCGTGCCGCCGTACTCGTGCTTTCCCGAACGGGTACCCCGGAAGGTACCGATGCGGCCGTCGGCCCAGGTACCGATCACGATGTCGGTTAGGTCGTTGCCGACCCGCTGCACGCGCTCGCAACCCGGGCCCATCACCGTGAAGAGCGTCTCGACGCCGTGAATACCGTACCAGAACAAGTCGGGATGATGCGGTTCCAGCGAGGCGGGGCTGAACGTGTCCGCCCCTACCACGGTACTTTTATCCAGCCCGCCGACCCCCTTGATGTAACGCAGGGAAGAAGCCGAAAACATAGGCACGTCGTACTTCTCAGCAGCCCTGGCCAGGGCGACAGCGTCTGCCAGTGATCCCGCGATGGGCTTATCGACAAATAGCCGCTTGCCCGCTTTCATCACCTCCAGCGCCTGCGCCAAGTGTGGGCGTCCGTCATTGGTTTCCAACAGCACCACATCCACTTGCTTCAATAGTTCTGCGATGGAATCGACGATTTTTACCCCGAATTCCTTCACCGATGCCGTGTATTCCGGTACGCGTTTCGTGCTCGACTCAATGTCCTGGCTACCCTGTGGATAAGCGGCCACTACCCGGTACCCCCGGTAGGCGGCGTCGGGCTGAGGGGCGTTAAGTACTTTGGTAAACGCTACGCTGTGCGAGGTGTCGAGGCCGATGATGCCCACGCGCTTGCCTGCAGCCGCTGTTTTCTCTAAGTAGGGTAACTTGTTAATCTGAGTGAGGCCGAATCCGGCCAACGTGGCGGTTTTTACGAAAGTCCTTCGATTGTAAGAATCCATGAGAGCTGAGATGGGGTAAGGATTTTAACATGTATGTCGATCAAAATACTTACCGACGTATAGTGGTCCGAATGTTTTGTATGATCGTTTATTCAACAATGTACACCTAAATTATAAAACCTCATGTTGATCAAAAAGTATTTTTCAATCGCGGCAGTACTCTCCCTTCTGGTGATGGCCGGCTGTGGTCCCGATAACAAACCTGATTCGGAGAAATCGGCCGAAGAAGTGCAAGAAGACAAGGCAGAATGGAAGTACGCCAGCTTGCCCGTCAGCCACCAAAAGTGGGATGACTTATTGAAAGCCCACGTAAACGACGAAGGAAGAGTCGATTACAAAGGAATGGCGGAAGACGAAGCCAAGCTCGACGAGTACCTTGCGCTGCTTAGCAACACGCCGGTCGTGAAGGACGAGTGGACCGAGGATCAGGAGATGGCCTATTGGATCAATGCCTACAATGCCTACACTGTCAAGCTGATTTTGAACCACTACCCGGTCAAAAGCATCAAGGATATTGGGCCTGACATGCAGGTTACGTTCGTCAATACGCCCTGGGACATTAAATTTTTCGAGATTGGCGACAAGAAATACGACCTTAATAAGATCGAGCAGGGGACGCTTCGCAAGCGCTTCAAAGACGATCCCCGTTTTCACTTTGCGCTGGTGTGCGCGGCCAAGTCCTGTCCTAATCTGAGAAGGGAAGCCTACATCCCCGAGATTCTGGACGAGCAATTGCGCCACCAAGGCCAGCAGTTTATCAACAATCCGGCTAAAAACAAGGTCGTTAGCGCCAACGAGGCCCAGCTCTCACCCTACTTCGACTGGTACAAGAAAGATTTCAAACGCGGTGACGACACGGTGGTCGACTGGGTCAACGAGTACGCCGACACCAAGCTCAGCAAAGACGCCAAGATCACGTACATGGATTACGACTGGTCGCTGAACGAGCAGGAAAAATAAGCGCTTTACTAGCTTCTCACGAGCAAGCCGAAGTCCGGCAGGTACCTACTCGGAGTACCTGCCGGACTATTTTTTTGTATTTTGATAGATAGAATTCAACAACGAGTTGGTTTTGATTGAATATCAGCGCAATCCAGTCTTCTCCTACAAACCAGCACGCCCCGATACGTAGCTGGGTAGCGTTTCAACGAAAAAGATCGATTTATGAAATATAGCATGAACCTACTGCTGTGGGGTACGCAAGTGGACGAGAGCCTCTTCCCAGTCCTGGATTTGATTCAGGAGATTGGCTTTGAAGGCGTGGAAGTACCCGTCTTCGATCCCGACCCCAAAGCATGGGAAGGCTGGCGCAAGCGGCTGGACGCCACGGGGCTGCACCGCGAGGCCGACACGTTTTGCGGCGCGGATGCCAACCTGATTAGCCCGGAGCCCAAGGTCCGCGCCCACGCGCTGGAACAACTTAAACGCAACGTCGATTGCGCGGCGGTGCTGGGGGCACCCCGTCTGATGGGCCCGTTCAACGCCGCGCTCAGCGTGTTTACCGGACAAGCCGCTACCAGCGAAGAATGGAAATGGGGCATCGAGGGCATCCAGAAATTAGCCGAATACGCCGAAACTCAGGGCGTCGCCCTGGGCCTGGAGTACCTCAACCGCTTCGAAACCTACCTGACGAGTTGCGGCGATGATCTAATCCGTTTTGTGGACGAAGTGAACCACCCGGCTTGCCAAATCATGTTCGACACCTTTCACGCCAATATCGAGGAAAAAAACATCGGCGACTGTATCCGCCAAATGGGCGATCGCATTGCCTTTATCCAACTTTCCGAGAACGACCGCTCCACGCCGGGCCAGGGCAATGTGGATTGGCCGGGTGTTTTTCAAGCGATAGAAGATATCGAGTACGACGGCTGGTTGAGCATCGAGGCGTTTAGCCCCAAGCTACCCGCCGCCCATATTTGGCGGCAGATGTTCGAGTCAGAGGAACGGTTGATGCGCGATGGGTTGGCATTTATTAAAAAAAATACGCTTTAAAAATCTTTGACTCAATACTATGAAACAAGTCAATGTCGCCATCGTCGGACTAGGCTTCGGAGCCGAATTCATTCCCATCTACCAACGGCATCCGCACGCCAATATGTACGCCATCTGTCAGCGCACGCAAGCTAGGCTGGACGCTGTGGGGGAGGAGCACGGTGTCGACGGCCGGTACACCAGCTACGACGATTTGCTGGCCGATCCGAAAGTGGACGCGGTGCATATCAATTCGCCGATTCCCAATCACGCCGAACAGACGCTGAAAGCACTCCGCGCGGGCAAACACGTAGCTTGTACCGTCCCGATGGCGACTTCGGTAGAAGATTGTCAGGAAATTGTGAGAGTCTGCCGCGAGACGGGCCTGAAATATATGATGATGGAGACGGTCGTGTACGCCCGTGAGTTTTTGTTTGTCAAAGCGCTTTATGAAAATGGCGAACTCGGTAAAGTACAATTCCTGAAAGCCAGCCACCAGCAGGACATGGAAGGCTGGCCCGACTATTGGCCCGGTCTGCCGCCGATGCATTACGCCACGCATTGCGTAGGTCCGGTGGCGGGCTTGTTGCGCCTCGAAGCCGAGTACGTTTCATGTTTTGGCTCAGGTACCATTAGCGAGGATTTGGCCAGGATTCATAACTCGCCTTTTGCCGTAGAATCGGCGCATATCAAATTCAAGGACAGCGACTTGTCGGCTTATGTGTACCGTTCGCTGTTCGATGTTGCCCGGCAGTACCGTGAGAGTTTCGAGGTTTACGGTAGCAAGAAGTCATTCGAGTGGCCGCTCATCGAGGGCGAGCCCCCGGTGATTCACACCGCCAAAAGGTCCGAACCCGAAATTCCCGAGCGCGTCGAAACGCCCGACTATGCGCACCTGCTACCGGAGGAAATTCGCTCGTTCACGGGTCGGGGCGTGTACGACGCAGGTGAAAAAGCCCACCTGTCGTTTGTACAAGGCGGCGGGCACGGCGGCTCGCATCCGCACCTGGCGCACGAGTTCGTCTCAGCCCTCATCGCAGACCGCGACCCTTTCCCCAACGCCGTCCAATCGGCCAACTGGACCAGCGTCGGGATTCTGGCGCACGAGTCGGCCATGCGGGGCGGGGAGATTATTCGAGTGCCGGATTTCTCATAATTGATTGAGTACGTGGGTTTGCGTGATTATGCCGGGCGGAAAGGTCTGGTAAAGGTTGAGGTTGTCTAATCTCCTCGATCCTGTATTGCGCTGGTCGCGCGTTGCAAACGCAAACCAGCGTCCTAACGCTAACCAATGCAGGTAAAAATAATTTTTAAGCAAGAAACTATGAAACGCATTTCCCTGTACCTAATCCTTTTGACAATTGCCCTGGCTTGTGCCCGCACGGGTAACGTCAACACGACGGACATCAGACAAAATGCCAAAACCGAGACTGCCAAGCCACGCCGCCTGGAAGTACTCTTCCTGGGCGACGACGGCCCGCACAAACCCATCGAGTTCGTTCCGGTGCTGATGGAGGCGATGGGCAGCAAAGGCATCAACTTCACCTACACCGACCGATCAACCGACCTCAATCCGCAGACGCTAGGCAAGTACGACGCCCTACTACTATACGCTGATTCCGTTGCCCTCTCGCCGGCCCAGGCCCAGGCGTTGCTGGATTTTTCAGCGAGCGGGAAAGGATTTTTACCAATTCATGCCACCGATGAAAGTTTCAAGAACAATCTTGAACTGAAAAGACTGATCGGTGCCAAAACGAGTCGACACGAAATGGAACCCATTCCTGCCGAGAAGTTCGAATATCTCCCTAAATTTTTCGGCGAAGACCCCACCACACCAGCGCACAATACGGGGCGGGTATTTATCACGGCCTACGGCCATGACGAGCGTAGCTGGAAGCAGCCGGAATTTCTCCAGCTGATGGAAAAAGCCATTCTCTGGTCCGTGAGCGACGACGCCCGCGCATCCCTCGCCGCGCTGAATCCCAAGCCGTTCGAGTACCGCGCGGCCAAGCTACCCAACTATGAGCAGCGTCCTGGCACCCAGATGCAGCAGTTGCCGCTGTCGCCCGAAGAATCGGTGAAGCACATCCAAATTCCGGTCGATTTTACGCTGGACGTATTTGCCCACGAGCCGGACGTGATGCACCCCATCGCCATGACGTGGGACGAAAAAGGCCGACTGTTTGTGCTCATCACCAAAGACTACCCCAATGAACGCAAAGCAAGCGGCGGCAGTGATTATATCCTGATTTGTGAGGACACCGACAACGATGGCAAGGCCGACAAATTCACGCGCTTCGCCGAGGGCCTAAGTATCCCGACGGGTATGACCTTCGCCAACGGTGGTCTCATCGTGTCGCAGGCTCCGCACATGCTATTTTTGCAAGATACCGACGGCGACGATAAGGCCGATGTCAAGAAAATTCTCTTCTCCGGCTTTGGTACCTTCGATACCCACGCCGGGCCTTCCAGCCTACACTACGGCTTCGATAATTGGGTATACGGTGCGGTAGGGTATTCGGGTTTCAAAGGAAAGTTCGCTGGCAAAGACAGCCTGAATTTTGGTCAGGCATTGTACCGCTTCCGGCCCGACGGCTCCGATATGGAAGTGATGACCTACACCTCCAACAATACCTGGGGGCTGGGCTTCAACGAAGGCGGCGACCTATTCGGCTCCACGGCCAACAACGCCCACGGCTGGTACATGGCCATTCCGAGTCGGTATTTTGGCAAGAGTCGGGTGGACAACGGTGGCCGCAGTACCGACACCCACAAAGACATGAAACCCATCACGCCCAAAGTGCGGCAGGTGGATGTGTTCGGCGGCTTTACCGCGGCCGCGGGCCAGAATTTTTACACCGCCCGTGCTTTCCCCGAAGCATACTGGAACAAGGTGGCCTTTGTGTCGGAGCCTACGGGCCATATTTTACACCAAAACAACATGGTCAAAAACGGTACCGACTATCGGGATGCGGGAGATTTCAACCTGCTGGCCGGGGCTGACGAATGGGTATCGCCAGTCTTCGCCGAGGTAGGTCCCGACGGCGCCGTGTGGGTGGCCGACTGGTACAGCTACATCATCCAGCACAACCCCACACCCAGTGGATTTGAAAACGGCGGCGGCAACGCCTACGACACCGACCTCCGTGATTTTACGCACGGCCGCCTGTACCGTATTGCTTACAAAAACGCACCCGCTTACACGCCTTTTACGCTTGATAAAAATAACCCCGCGCAGCTGGTCGCCACGCTGAAAAACGACAACATGCTGTGGCGAATGCACGCCCAACGGCTGCTGGTAGAGCGGGAAAACGAAGACGTGGTACCGCAACTGATCGCGCTCCTAAAAGATAATGCAGTAGATAAAATCGGTCTCAACCCCACCGCCATCCACGCGCTTTGGACGCTGCACGGATTGGGCGCCATGAGCGATCCCGATGTGCTGGTAGCAGCCACTGCGGCCCTCCGCCACCCAAGCGCGGCGGTTCGCAAGAACGCCGTGCAAGTACTTCCCAAAAATGCCGCCACGGCCCAAGCACTATTGCAAGCCGACGCCCTGCACGACAAAGAACCGCTAGTGGTACTGAACACGCTGCTGGCCTTTACCGAAATACCTTTGACGCCCGCTATTGAGGACGGCATTTTGGCGCGGCTGGAAGAATACCAATCGTCGGACGACCGTTGGCTACCCGACGCTTTTGCGGTGGTGATGAACGCACACGACGGGGCCATTAGACGGAAGTACCTAAGCAGACGTTTGACAAGCAGATCCAAGGTTTCTGCTTCGGCTGGCTTTATGGCTAGTGCGGCCCCGATGGATCATGCGCAGCACAGGGCGAAGAATGAGCTGAAAATAGCCGACGGTAAACCTGACCTCGTGATCACCGATATTACGCTCAGCCCGGCCAGTCCATTCGTGCGCGAGTACGGCAGGATTACGCTACATATCGCCAATCAAAGCAAAATGGCGGTTCCCAACGACAAAATTCCGGTAGTTACAGTAGGCGTGCGCGGCAACAGCCTGTCGCTTAACTACATCAGCCGCAAGCTCGACAAGGGCCTGGCGCCTGGCGAAGCAGTCGAACTGTCGGAGGGCAACAACGGCCCCTGGAACAGTACCTTCGGCTTTACACCCGAGCAGGCTGGCGAGGTAACCGTCACCGCCACCATCGATCAGGAGAACGCGGTGGACGAAGCCGACGAGCGCAACAATGTTTTTAGCAAATCTTTCGAAGTGCGCCGCCCGCAGTTGTTGGCCGATTTTGCGCTGGAACGCGCCGCCCGCAGCTACGCATCCTACGCGCCCGCCGATTCGGTGGTGGCGATGCTCACATCCGGACAAGAGCTTGACGCCGACGGGAAATTTGCCATCACCAAAGGTATCCTGAACGGTTGGAACGCCAAGCGAAAAGAGACCGCTTCTCCGGCAGTAAAAAAACTGTTGGCGAGTCTGAAAGACGCCATTCCAAATGACCTGGCGGGACGTATGACTGCCTTCATGGAGTCGTTTGGAATAAAAGATGCTCATGCCGACGATCATAACGTGCAGGTGATCCGCATCAAGGCGATTCGTGAGGCGTTGCAATACGATCTCACGCAGTTCACGGTTACGGCGGGCAAGCCAGTCGAGATCATTTTTGAGAACCCCGACGCCATGCAGCACAACCTCGTCATCGGTAAGCCCAGGTCGCTGGAAATCATCGGGGCCGCCGCCGACAAAATGATCACAGCCAAAGACGGCGCGGATAAAAACTACGTGCCCGATACCCCGCAGATCATCGCCGCCATGCCGCTCGTAAATCCCGACCAAACCTACCGTCTGAAATTTACCGCGCCCGCCACGCCCGGCAATTATCCCTACGTGTGCACGTTCCCCGGCCACTGGCGGCTGATGAACGGCGTGATGAAGGTAGTGAAAGAGAGTATGGCGAAGAGTGCCAAGTGAGCCTACCCATCGTCCCTACCACCTCATTGGTAGACTACTTTCCCCAGTCCGTCGATTCGTCATAACCGGGCGTGGTCATTACCCGTTCTTTGTAAAGAGTGCAAACAATGCACCTTTCAAACGGGTAATGCAATCATGGACATCAAATACATCTACACTTTTTTGAGTGTACTCTTTTTCGCAGGCGTGGCAATCGCTCAGGACGCCGAGGTAATCGTCACGGGTGCCGTCATGGACAAAGCGAGTGGGCAACCGATCGAGTTTGCCACCGTCATGGTGGGTAACAAAGAAACGGGCGAAGCCATCGCGGGTACCACGACTGACGAAGACGGTGGATTCAGCATCAGCACGACCGCGACGGACTTCTTCGTAGAAATAAGCTTTATCGGTTACCAAACCCTGGCCAAGCGCGACATCGTCGTAAAATCGGGGAAGGTCGAACTGGGCGTCATTCAAATGGCCGAGGACAGCCGGGTACTGAACGAAGTAGTAGTCCGGGGCGAGAAATCGCGGACTGAATTCAAGCTCGACAAACGTGTGTTCAACGTCGGGCAGGATTTGGCCAGCACCGGCGCGAGCGCGCTGGAAGTGCTCAACAACGTACCATCCGTCAACGTGACCATCGAGGGGCAAATCACCTTGCGTGGTAGCGGGGGAGTACAAATCCTGATCGACGGTAAGCCTTCCGTCATGGCCGATCAGCAGGGTAATGCCCTGGGTACCATCACCGCCGACATGATCGAAAGCATCGAGGTAATCACCAACCCATCGGCCAAATACGACGCCGAAGGTACTTCGGGTATCCTGAATATTATCCTGAAAAAAGAAGAGAAGAAAGGGCTGAACGGCTCCGTGACGCTCAATACCGGTATCCCCGATAACCATAGCATCGGCCTGAGCCTGAATCGGCGCACCGAGAAGTTTAACTTATTCACCCAATTGGGTGTGGGTACTCGCTCGCTGCCGCAGTACTCCGAGTCGATCAACCGCGACAAGGTCAACAATACCACCGTGAGCAGCAACGGTACTGAATTTCGCAACGAAACATTCTACAACGTCATCCTTGGTACCGACTACCACATCAACGACCTCAACGTCATCACGCTGTCGGGCAACTTTGCTTATGAGGTCGAGAAGCAGCCCTCGCAATATGATTTCAGTTTCAACGACAGCAGCGATGCGCTCGTATCGCAATGGCAGCGAAACGAAAATACCTCGGCGACTAACCCCAAGTGGCAATACGAATTGCAGTACGAAAAGAAATTCGAAGACGACGAGAAGCACCTGCTTTTGTTCAGCGCCATCGGTAGCTTTTTTGGGAAAGATCAATCATCCGAATTTATCAATACGCCCATCTTCGGTACCAACAATAACCGCGATCAACGCACCGCCACGAGCTTTCAGCAGGCCGACAATACCCTGAAACTGGATTACACCGATCCGATCAACGACAAGGTCACCATCGAAACGGGGGCTCAGTACCTCATCAACGATGTGGGCAATGACTTCACCGTGAGCAACCTCGTGGATGGCACCTACGTGACGGTCGATGCGCTGACGAACGATTTCAGGTTTAACCAAAAGGTACTCGGCGTGTACGGTACGGCTTCGTACGAGGCAAAAAAGTGGGGCGTCAAGGGTGGGCTTCGGGTAGAGAATACGGACCTGAGTACGCGGCTCGTCAACACCAATGAAACCAATGACCGCAATTTCACGAACCTCTTTCCCAGCGCCGCCGCTTCTTACAAAATCAGCGAGAAGGTTTCGGTGCAGGCGGGCTATTCCCGCCGAATTTACCGGCCCCGGCTTTGGGATTTGAATCCGTTTTTCAACATCAGAAACAACTTCAACATCCGCGTCGGTAACCCAAATCTGCTGCCCGAGTTTACGGGTTCCTACGAATTGACCAGCATCTTCAATTTTAAAAAAGCATCGCTTAGCGCCAGTTTGTACCAACGCAACACCCAGGCCGTCATCGAGCGCGTGTCGACTTTTGAGAACAATGTCAACACCACCCGGCCCATGAACATCGGCTCCAACAATACGACGGGTGTCGAACTGAACGGTGATTACAGTCCGAACAAATGGCTGAAAATTACGGGTGATTTTAACCTCAACTACTTCGTCCGGAAGGGTGAATTCCAGCAGCAATCCTTCGACTTTACCGGCGACCAATGGTCGACTCAGTTGACAAGCAAAATTTCGCTTCCGGCCAGCTTCGACCTCGAAATCGGTGGAAACTACCAATCGGGCTACCGCACGGTACAAAGTGAGGTGTCCGGTTTCGCGTTCATGGATTTAGGGCTACGCAAAAAGCTGAAAGGCGGTAAGGCCGTCATCAACCTCGGCGTTCGCGACGTATTTGCTTCCCGCATTCAGGAGCGCGTCATCGAACGGCCGGAATTCTATCTCTACGACTACGGTCGGCGCGGCACATTCTTCACGCTTGGATTCAGCTATGGTTTTGGGAAAGGAGAAGCAATGACGTATTCGGGAAGTCGGCGCTAAAGAAGTGTCGAGTTCTTAGTATTTGGCTCAGTGCCTCGACTCAAAGTGCTTTTGCTACGTTAAATACATCAATATAGCGGCCTCGGAGAGGCCCAAGGTTTGTAGCGTTAGAGCATTAACCGTTCCGCCCTTCTACCTTTCCCCTGCCTGCTTCAACCACTGCAAAGTAAACCGATAGTGCTGCTGACTGCTCAGCAGATGAATCACATTATCCGGCGTTTGGGTAGCGGCCAGATACCCGCGCGGTTCGGCGCGGGTAGCGTCCATCTCGAAGTACCCGGTCCAGGCACCGCCGTCGAGAAAACGTTCCTGACCGTCGGTGATTAATTTCTTGACGGGCCAGGTTTTTCCTTCGTCGTACGAAAGGGCCGCGTATAAGCCGTAGCCTTTGTACTCTTTTCCGGCCGAATCTTTAAATAGCATACCCTTTCTCGCTTCGGCCTTCTCGACGAAAGGGTGGTGCGTGTACGACACCAGCAGCAGCGGGCCCTCGTTGAGCCGCCGGAGTACCAGCCGCTGTCCGCCCGCGATGGGTGGGAATTCGCTCGGCGCGTAGGTCCAGCTTTTGCCCATATCCGTCGAGCGGCTCATGGGCATTCGGAGGCCGCCGCCGCCGGGTCCGGGAAGGTTGTCGCCTCGGCCCAGCGCCATTAAGCTCCCGTCATTTAACTGTACGACCCCCGCGTGAATACCCGCGATCAGCGGACCGCTTTGGCCCGTCACAAATTTTGGATCGGTTTGCACTTCCTGGGTACGCTCCCAGGTCTGGCCCTTGTCCCGGCTGATGTGTAGCGTCGAGCCGCCATCACCCCAGGGCGTGGCGTCGCTCACTTGCACCAGGTACCCTTCCTTCGTCTGGAACATCCCGGCGATTACCTGATTGCCGCGTTGGTGCTCGGGGTCCACAAAGCGCGGGGCGGTCCAGGTAGCGCCGTTGTCGTCGCTCGTGCGAAGTACCATTGCCAGGTTTTCCCAACTACCCGCCGCTTCCACGCCATTGGTGTGGTAGAGCGTTCCGGCGGCATCACGGTACAGCGACGAGCCCGTCATGTTGCGGTCGGGTACCCGGAAGAATTCCGAAGCCTGGTCCCAGACTTTGTTTCCGGCCCGCAACCTACTACCCAGAATCGCCATCTCGCGGCCCGACTCATCGTCGGTCGAAAACCAGATCGCCAGCAAATCACCATTGTCGCACCAGGTCACTGCCGGACAGTGGTTGTGGCCGTACATGGGTACTTCCCCGGCGGTAGGCTGACGTACGTAGGGAATGGGCGGTTCGAAAAGTGCTTTCGTCTCCTTCTTCCAGCCAAAAGTCTTTTGCGATACTTTCTGCATCACCGGAGCCGAGGGTAGTAAAGGTAGGGGAGGCGTCGTGGGCAACTCGCCCTGCACCACCCGGAAGCCTGTCAGGTAATGGCGATCCTGAGGAATCATCCCCATCCGATTGGGCGACCGCAAATAGCGCACGGCGGTACTGTGGCTACCGCCCCGCGTCACGCGGTACAGCCCCGTCTTACGACCGATCGGGTCTGTTTGGGCGGTGGCGGCGTAGGGGCCGTACCAATCATGGCACCACTCTTCCACGTTGCCGTGCATGTCGTACAAGCCCCAGGCGTTGGCCGGTGTGCGGCGCACGGTAAGGTCGACGGGCTTCGGCGTCCAGACGGTTTCCTGCTGCTTATGGTACGCCTTCGCGAGTCCGTCGCCCGTGATGAAGGGTGTCATGGTACCCGCCCGGCAGGCGTATTCCCACTCTGCTTCGGTGGGCAGGCGGTAGGGCTTGCCTTCTTTTTTACTCAACCACGCACAGAAATCGGTGGCCTGCTGGTAGTCGACAAAAATGACGGCCTCGTCGTCGCCTTTGGAGAAACCGTCCTTGCCGCGCAGATTCTTGTGCGCGGGGTCGAACTGCTCGTATTGCGCGTTGGTCACTTCGGTAGCCGCCATGCGAAGGGGTTTTGAGATAAAGACCCGGTGCGCGGGGCGTTCGTCGAAATTTTCGCCGTAGCCCGCCGAACCCATCACGAACTTTCCGGCGGGTAGCGTGACCATCGTCATGCCGACGCTGTTGGTCGTGTCGGGTAGTACCTGGGGAGCGGCGCAAAGGGTCAGTAGTAAAATCGCTAACATAAGTTATGAGTTTTTTAGGTGGGAATGGCTTCCAGTCGATCGCCTACTTTGATGGTACCTTCTTTCAGGACGCGGGCCAGGATGCCGCCGTGCTGTCGCATGGCGTTATAGCCGCCGGGGCCCAGGTTTTTCTCCATGCGACTGCACGGGTAGCACTCGCCGCTGTACTCCAGTTCAGCCTCACCAATCTTGAAACGTTTGCCTTTCAGCGCCAGTAGGTTGATACCGCTGACGATAATATTGCGACGCGTCAGCAGCGGATCGGCGGCTTCTTGTCCCAAAAAAGAACCCACGGCCGGCAAGTGCTCGGCCTGCATCAGCGTGACCTGCCGCTTGCTGCCGGGCTTGCCCTGGTAGCGGTCGCCATCCAGTCCGGTACCCACGCGGGCGTAAGTCGACGCCACAACCTGCATCGGCTGCCGCGTGGCGGGGCGTAAACCGATCCACTCCACGGTACCTGGTTGGGGGTAGTGCTCCATTAGTTCGTGGAGCGGCGAATTTTTGGTGAGGGTATTGAGCAAAAGGCAGGCGCTTCTTGTAAATAATTCCAAAAAAAGTAAGACAAAGTCAGGGGATTTCTACCATACTTGGTCTTTAAGAATAGAAACCAATGATTTCATGCAAAATAACGATAAACCAAACGACGATAGCCTATCCCGGCGAACCTTTCTTGCCACCAGTCTAGCGGCGGGAGCGGGACTGGTGGTTTCTGGCATCCCAAAAGTGGCTGCCCAGCCGCTCGTCGCCCCCAACCGCTCCGTCTGCATTTTCTCTAAGCACCTGCAGTGGCTCCCGGTACCCGAGGCGGCAAAAGCCGCGGCCGAACTGGGCTTCGATGGGTTGGATTTGACCGTCCGCCGCGGCGGGCACGTCGAGCCCGAGCGGGTGGAAGCGGAGCTGCCCAGGGCAGTCGAAGCCATCAGGAAGTCGGGGCTGCAAGTACCGATGATCGTCACCGATGTGATCGACCCGACCGATCCGCTTTCGGAAACCGTGCTCAAAACGGCCGGACGGCTAGGCATCAAATACTACCGGACGGCTTATCTGAAATACCGTCCCAACTCGGATGTGATGACCGATTTGGCCCGCTACACCAAACAAATGCAACGGCTGGCGGCGCTCAACGAAAAGTACAATATCCAGGGTGCGTACCAGAATCACGCCGGTACCAACGTCGGCTCGGCGGTCTGGGATCTGCGCATTATTTTAGAGGCAGTAGACTCCCGCTGGCTGGGCGTTCAGTACGACATCAAGCACGCCGTAGCCGAAGGCGGTCAGTCCTGGGTCAACGGTCTGGACGTGCTGAAACCGTACATCAATTGCTTCGACATCAAAGATTTTATTTGGGAGAAAGTCGATGGAAAATGGCGCAACCAAAACGTCCCGCTGGGTGAGGGGATGGTCGACTTCAAGCAGTACTTTTCGCTACTCAACAAGTACAACCTTTCGGGACCGATGTCGGTGCACTACGAGTACCCTTTGGGCGGAGCCGATCATGGCAAAAAAGAACTGATGATGGATCGGGACAAGGTACTTGTGGCGATGAAAAAAGATTTGGATACGTTGCGCGTTATGTTGGCGGAAGCGGAGAAGTAGGTCATTAGGCATTAGGTTATTAGGTTTTAGGCCAATGAATAAAATAGTAAAAATAGGTTTTTGGATCGGGCTGTTTGGTCTGACGATCGCCGCTATACCGGCGAAGGAAGGCGAACCCGAGCGTCCTCTCGACGTGTGGGCCATCCGTTCGGTACTGGACCAAAAGCCGCGTATGCTTACCCTTGCGTTGGATCGAGGAAATGTACATGGCCTACGACATGGTTAAATGCAAGCCGTATAAAGTGTGGAAGGGCGGCATCTCGATGGACGGTACGGCTTATACGGGTAAGAAAGAAATTCAGCCAACTTCCTGGGGAATGGAGTACCTGTCAGACAGCACCCAGAACTTCACCTGGACCGCCAAACTCGACGGAAAAGCCCTGCCGATTTCGATGCAAAGCCGGGGGTACGTTTTCAGGAAAAACCAGATCTACCTGCAACACGAACTGATTCTGGGCAGCGATACCATTAAGATCGAGGAGCGACCGGAGTTTGTGAAAAACAAAGCCGGAAAGCCGGGCCTGGAGCGAATCTTCGTCACCAAACACGTACCGCCCAACGTTTCTATTGCGCTAAAATCGACCTCTGGGAAATCTGGTACTGGTACCGAACGGTCGATCGCGGCACACGGACTACTTCGAAAAGCTACCCGCCCAGATGCCGCCCGTCGCCCAAAAAGTATACGCGCACAAAGGCGAGGCATTGATCGAACAAAGCGACTGTCTGACTTGCCACGAATTGTACGACGAGAACGTCGGGCCGTCGTTTCAGCAGGTATCCGGGCGCTATGCCAAGAACAGCGAGAATGTGGCCATGCTTACCGCCAAGATCAAGAACGGCGGTACCGGTACCTGGGGGAGCGGTATGATGAACGCCCATCCGGCCCTGGCTGCAAGCGAGATCGAGACGATCCTGGATTTTATTTTTACCATCAAACCCAAGGAACTAACCACTAAAAAAGAGCTTCTTCCCGATCGGCCCAACACGGCCGAGTCACTACCCAAGAGTCCCGGTTTCGGCGCGGCCCTGGCGGGCGTTCACCCTGGCTTCGACCTCACCGATCTGCACACTCCCGGCTTTCAAACCCAAGGTAGGCGCGATGGCTTTCCGTCCCGATGGCAAGCTGCTTGTCACGACCTGGGACGCGGTAGGCGGCGTGTACATGCTGGATGGTGCGACGGGAAAAAGTGGGGAAGACGTCATAGTAAAACGCATCGCCACCGGCCTGGCCGAGCCGTTAGGCATCGAAGTCGTCGAACGGCGAGATTTACGTTTTACAAAAACAAGAACTCACCAAACTCATCGACCATGACGGCGACGGCATCATCGACGAGTACCGTACCATCTGCAATAGCTGGGGCGCGACCGCCGATTTTCACGAATTTTCGTTTGGGTTGGTACACCAAGATGGGTACTTCTACGCCACGCTCTCGATGGCGATGCGCCTCGAACACGACGAACAACAACTACCCGACCGCGGCCGCACGATCAAGATTAGCCCCGATGGTAGTTTCGAGTCGGTGAACTTTGGCCTGCGCACGCCCAACGGCATCGGCGTGGGCGTGGACGACGAAATGTTCGTACTCGACAACCAGGGGCAATGGTTGCCCGCCAACAAACTGATTCACGTCCGGCCCGGTGACTTCAACGGCATGGGCTGGGGCTGGCTGGACCAATCGGCCCCGATGCCGCGCATGGTACCGCCCGCGATTTGGCTGCCCGAAAATGAAATTGGTAACTCACCTTCCGAGCCGGTACTTATCACGAAAGGTACTTACCAGGGCCAAATGCTGCACGGCGACGTGACGCACGGCGGTATCAAACGCGATTTCCTGGAAAAAATCAACGACAAGTACCAGGGCGCGGTTTTCCGCTTTTCGCAAGGCTTTGCGGCGGGTGTCAACCGCCTGCGCTGGGGCCCTGATGGTGCGCTCTACGTGGGTCAGGTAGGCATGGCACCCGGCGGGTGGAGCTGGCAAAATCATTCGTCCGGTTTGCAGAAATCTGACTTCCAATGGCAAGAAGGTCTTCGAGATGCTGGCCGTACGGGCGAAGCCGAAGTGGTTTTGAAATAGAGTTTACCGAGCCTTTGGGCAAAGGCATTGCCGCCGATTTGAAAGGAATGCTGATTCAACAATGGGGCTACAAACCGACACCCAGCTACGGCGGACCCAAAATAGAACTGACCGATATGAGAGTGAGTAAAATGTCGCTGTCTGCCGATGGTACCCGGCTGTACCTGGAGATTCCTAATTTGAAAAAAGAAAACGTAGTGTACTTCCGCTTGCCGGACGGCTTAAAGTCGGCTTCCGGGCAACCGCTGTGGTCGTCGGAGGCCTGGTACACATTAAATGAAATTCCCAAATGAAAATATGAACATCAACCGAAGAGAATTCATAGGAAGTACCGCGCTACTCGGCGCAAGTCTGCTCAGCGCAACCACCTGAAAGCCATGTCCGAGGAAAAAATCATCCGCATCAAGGACGTGAGCTCCAACTTCGAGCGCGAGCCACTAAATCCCTACCGTTTCAAAGGCAGCGCCATCACCGAGAGCTGGCAGGCTTTGGCCTACCTCAAAACGGATGCGGATGTTCACAAAATCGGCCAGGGTACCCAGGGTATTTTGTGGTCGGATTCCAAAGTATTTGCCAGCCATTCCGAGACGGCGGGTAACGCACTCATGTACGCCATGACTGAGCAGGCGCTGCAAATGATGAAGGGAAATTCATTCAAAAATCCGGTGGATTTAGTAGATGATCTTTTGCCCGAAGTACTGACTTACGGCAAGAAAATAACCGGCAACCCTGATCTTCGCACGACCTTCGCGCTCAACGCACTAGTCGCCGTGGATAACGCTGCCTGGCTGCTCTACGCCCAGGAAAATGGCTTGACCAAATTCGACGATATGATTCCGGTGGCCTACCGTCCGGGCTTGTCCTACCGTCACGAAAAAGTAGCCAGCATTCCCTCGTTCAGCGTAGGTACCACCGCCGAGCGCATCAAGCAAGCGGCCGATGAAGGGTACTTTATCCTGAAATTGAAAACCGGTGCGGCGGGTACTCAGGCCGAGATGATCGAGAAAGACATCGCCTTTCTGACCGCCGTGCACAAGGCCATTGGCCACTACGAAACGCCCTACACCGCGAGTGGCAAGATTCCCTACTACTTCGACGCTAACGGCCGTTACGAGAAAAAGGAAACGCTGTTGCGCTTCCTGGACCACGCCAAAAAGATCGGCGCATTCGACCAAATCGCGGTCATCGAGGAACCCTTCGCCGAGGAAAACGAAACCTACGTCGGGGATTTGGGCGTGCGCGTTGCCGCCGACGAAAGCGCGCATACCGTCGAGGACGCCGCACGGCGCATCGAGCAGGGCTACGGGGCCATTGCGGTAAAGGCCATCGCCAAAACGATGAGCATGACGATGAAAATCACGCAACTGGCCTACGAAAAAAAGATCCCCTGCTTTTGCGCCGACCTCACCGTCAACCCGATTCTGGTCGATTGGAACAAGGCCGTCGCCGCGCGACTACCGCCTTTCCCCGGCATGAGCATTGGCTTGCAGGAAACCAACGGTCATCAGTACTTCAAAAACTGGGAACGGCTCGAAACCTACCACCCGATGGCCGGGGCTAATTGGACCGAAACGAAAAATGGCGTGTACATCACCGACAAATATTTCTACGAAAAAAGTGGAGGTATCCTGATGCCTTCGGCGCATTACGAGGCGGTGTTTGAAGGATAGGTCACGGAGTTACTCAGAGTACGTCACAGGGTTTCACAAAGCATTGACCCTGTGAAACTCTGTGTCGAACCTTGTGCTACTTTGTGTCCCCAACCTCAATACAGCTTCTCATAATACTCCGTCGCCATGCGGTCGGCACCGAAGTAGTCACCCACGTCGTTCATGCTGGTCAGCACCATTTTCTGCCATTCCTCGGGGCGGTCGTAGTAGGTAGGCACTACCTTGTCTTCCAGTACGTCATAAAGATTGTTCATGTCCTGCCCGTCAATGTCTTCGCCGGCCGCGACGGGCAGGATAAATGAATTCTCGCCATCTCGGGAAAACTCACAGATCCAGCCGTCGAAGGTCGAGATATTCAGTGAGGCGTTCATGGCGGCGGTCATGCCGCTCGTACCGGACGCCTCGCGGGTCACCACGGGATTATTCAGCCAGCCGTCGGAACCGTCTTTCATCAGTTTGGACAGCGCCAGTTCGTAGCCTGTCAGCACGGCCATGTTGGGATACAGATGGCTGAGGTACACCAGCCGGTTGAACGTTTCAGTGGCGCCCATGTCTTTGGGATAGGGCTTACCCGCCCAAATGACTTGCAGCGGGTACTTCTCATTGGTCATCAATTTTTCAAAGCGCTTACTGTCCCAAGTCAGCATATCGGCGCGCTTGTAGGCGGCGAAGCGACGCGCCCACACCAGCGTGAGTACCTTAGGATCGAAGAGCTTACCGCACTGGTTGGCCACGGTTTCGAAGAGTTCTTTTTTCAAAACTTCCTTCCGCTCCATAACCGCCGAAGTATCGGCAATCATGCGGGCCTTTTCCAATTCCATGTCTACCCAGTATTTTTTGTTTTGGGCGTTGGTGATGTGCGTAATCTCGCAAATCTTATCGTACCCGCCCCACATCTGGCGCGACACGTCGCCGTGCAGTTTCGAGACGCCGTTGGCCTTGTGGGCCATGCGCAACAGCGCCAGAGAATGGTTGAATACAGTATCTTCCTGACCGGTAATCTTACGGACGGTAGCAGTGGGCAACCCAGCAAAGAAATCGAGGTACTCCAGCATACCAAAATCGTGCTTTTCGTTGCCAGCTTCTTCTGGCGTGTGGGTCGTGAACACCAGCCGCTTCTTGAGTTGCGGCAGCGTCTTGAATTTTTGGTAGAGGTAAAATGCGCCCGACAGCGCGTGGGCCTCATTGAAATGGTACACCTCGGGCTCGTATTGCAGGGCGTCGAGCATCTTGGTACCGCCGATGCCGAGTACCATGCATTGCGCTACCTTGGTGGAATCATTGTCGGAATAAAGATTATAGCTGATCGCCCGAGCTTCCATATCGTTGCCTTCGGTGTCGGTCGTGAGCAGGAACATCGGCGCGGTGCCGAACACTTCCGGGGCCAGGTAGTAGGCGTGTACCCACACTTTCTTTCCCGCGATGTCGATGGATACTTTGGTCTTGGTATCGATCAGATAGCTGTAAAATTTCTCGCGGAATTCGGCCTTCATACTGTTGTCGGTGTTGCGCTCCTGGTCATAGTACCCGTGCTTCCACAACATCCCGACACCAATCAGGTTTTGGTTGAGATCGTAGGCGCTGCGCATGTGCGAACCCGCCAGAAAGCCCAGCCCGCCGGAGTAGATTTTCAGCGCTTGATCCACGCCAAATTCCATGGAAAAATAAGCGACTGACTTCTCAAATTTCTTGTCGGGCGCAATGGGATGTTCGAAAGGTATAGTAAACGAGTTTTCAGGTTTCATCGGGGCAGTTGGTTTGATTGAGGCACGAAAGTATAAAATTTCGTGGTTCGTCGAGCGCATTCTTGATGTTACCTAACTTTCTCTCAACTACGTATTTTTGTCGAAGATCCTGGGAAAACAACACGCGGTTCCAAATTCCCGCTACATTTGAAAAAAAATCCCTCCTCCCAAATGAGCCTACGAAAACCCCATCTCAATTTCGGCCAAATCATCAATATGAATTTTGGCTTTTTCGGCTTGCAGTACAGCTTCGGACTGCAACAGGCCAATATGAGTCCGATTTACTCCTACCTTGGGGCCGACGAAAGTACCCTACCGCTACTCTGGCTGGCCGGGCCGATGACGGGCCTCATCGTGCAGCCGATCATCGGGGCCATGAGCGATAAGACCATTACCCGCTGGGGGCGCCGGACGCCCTATTTTTTGATCGGAGCCCTGTTGTGCAGTGTGTCGCTGCTGGCGATGCCGTTCAGCAGTTCGGTCTGGATGGCCGCGAGTATTTTGTGGATTCTCGACGCCGCCAACAACGTGACGCAGGAACCCTACCGCGCCTTCGTCAGCGACAAACTCGACAAAACCCAGCATTCCATCGGCTTCCTGACCCAAAGCGCCTTCACTGGACTGGGACAAACGCTTTCGTACCTGACGCCCTTTCTGCTCATCAACGTCTTTGCAGTTTCCGAAGCCGGGAAGGTTGGTCGTATTCCCACTTCGACGCTCTTGGCGTTTTTGATCGGTAGCGTGGTGTCGATCGGCTCCATCCTCTGGACGCTCCGCACGACCAAAGAAATCCCGCTGACTGAGGAAGAAAAAGCAAAAATCCGTGCGTCGCCCTCGGGCGTTGGCTCCACTTTTGCCGAGATATTCGACGCCATGCGCGAGATGCCAATAACGATGAAGCGCATGGCCCCAATGATGTTGTTCAGTTGGTACGCCATGTTCATCTATTGGCAATACATCGCCAAGTGTGTGTCCCAAACGCTCTTCGGTACCATCGACTCGGGGAGCACTGCCTTCCGGCAAGCCGAAATCTGGGTCGGGCCGATGGGCGCTTTTTACAACGCCGTGGCTTTCTTTGCCGCCTTCGGCTTAGCGCGTTTGGCCAACCGCTACGGGCCAAAGTACCTGCATGGCATCTGTATGTTTCTGGCGGGCGTCGGGCTGCTGGCCCTTCCGCACCTGCACGATAAGTACCTGTTGCTGATTCCGATGATCGGGATGGGCTTTTCGTGGGCGAGCATGATGGGCAACCCGTACATTATGCTGGCGGGCAGCATTCCGCCCGAGCGGACAGGGATTTACATGGGAATTTTCAATATGTTCATCGTGATTCCGATGCTGCTCGAAACCTTCACCATGCCACTCTACTACAAATCCTGGCTCGGCGACAGTCCTGTCAACGCAATCAAACTGGCGGGCGTTCTGCTGATTTTGGCGGCGTTTTCGGTTTTATTTATCAAGATAAACAAGAGCGCGGTGACGGAAGAAGTGGCGTTTGGGGGTGGGGGAGGGCATTAGATTTTTTGGGTTTAGCAAAATGGGGTTTTGGGTTAAACGGTTAAAGACTAAAGGTTAACGGTTTATAGGGATGAATAGAAAGAATGACGCAGTCTTACTGCTAAAATTGGTCAGGGATAAAAAGCTGGACATCGCCGGAACGGATGCGAAGTTTTATACCAATTTGGCGTTGCGGATGGCCGATATTCGGGAACTCTACGCCGAATTATACGCGCAGCATCCGAGCCAAGAGGAGAATTTTAAGAAGCTGATCCAGGTACTGATTTCGGCGCACAAAACCCGTTCGGCATCGCTGAAAAAACGCGATGAAAATAAGACCGAAAACTGGTTTTTGAACAATGCGTTGGCAGGTATGAGCTTATACGTAGATCGCTTTTGCGGGAAGTTGAAAAACCTGCCCGGCAAGCTCGATTATTTACAAGATCTTGGCATAAATCTGCTGCATTTGATGCCTATTTTTTCCAGTCCGGCGGGTGAGAGCGATGGCGGCTACGCCGTGTCGGATTTTCGGGAAGTGGAGGCAAAATTCGGGACAATTCAGGATTTGAAAAAGGTGCAGAGTACCTTGCAAGAGCAGGAAATGTACCTCATGCTCGATATCGTGTTGAACCACACTTCGCACCGACACGAGTGGGCTGAAAAAGCGAAAGCGGGCGACCCGATCTATCAGGATTACTTCTATTTTTTCGATTTCAATACCTTGCCCGAGCAGTACGAGCAGAGTATGCCGGAGGTATTCCCCGAAGCCGCACCGGGCAACTTTACCTGGGTGCCCGAATGCCAGAAGTGGGTCATGACGGTTTTTCACAACTACCAGTGGGACCTCAACTACACCAACCCGCGCGTACTGGTTGAGATGCTCGACAACGTGCTGTTTTCCGCCAACCTGGGTGTGGATGTACTGCGCATCGACGCCCCGGCCTTTCTGTGGAAGCAACTCGGTACCAACTGCCAGAACCTGCCGCAGGCGCACACGATCCTGCAATTGCTCAAAAAGTGCGTGGAAGTCGCCGCGTCCGGTATGGCGCTGCTGGGCGAGGCCATCGTGTCCCCCGACGCCATCATGAAGTATTTCGGTGAGGGCCGCTACCGGGCAGAGGAATGCGATTTTGCCTACAACGCCACCCAAATGGCCCTGCAATGGGATGCTCTCGCGACCGGACAAACCTCCGTGATGCGGGCCGCGCAGTCTGTGCTGGCCCGAAAGCCGGTGGGTACTTCCTGGATCACCTACACCCGCTGCCACGACGACATCGGCTTGGGCTACGACGATTACATGATCCGGCAAGCGGGCTACGATCCCTACCCGCATCGGCAGTATTTGAAGGATTATTACGCGGGACAATTCCCCAACTCACCCGCGCGCGGGGCGCTATTTTCGGTCAATGAAAAAACGCAGGACGCCCGTATTAGCGGCACGCTGGCTTCACTCTGTGGACTGGAAAAAGCGATGGATGAAATAGACGCCGCGCAAATGGAAACCGCTATCCAGAAAATCCTGCTGATGCAAGCCAATAGCTTCTTTCTGGGCGGCTTGCCGATGCTTTTTTACGGCGATGAAGCCGCTTACTGCAACGACTATTCTTATCAGGACGACCCCGGAAAAAGCTACGATAACCGCTGGGTGCACCGCCCGCTGATCGACTGGAAAAAGAATGCGATGGCTAAGAAAGAGGGTACGATTGAAAGCCGGGTTTTCTCGGGTACCAAAAGATTACTTTCGATTCGTAAAAAACTCGCTGTCGTATCGGATTTTGGTAATGTCACATGGCTAACGATCCACAATATTTATATTGCGGGGTTTTTGCGGTACAGCGAAAAAACGAAACTGTACTGCCTGTTTAATTACAGTCAGGATAGTGCGTATTTGACTTGGTACGCGTTCAAAGAACACGGTGAAGTTCCAACGAAGGTATACGATCATTGGGAAGAAAAGTACCACGAAGTCGGGCGCGATGAAGAGTATTTGGTTTTTGCGCCTTACCGGTTTTATTTAATCGAAGTAGTGGAGAGTTGAATGTTTCGGCAAGAGTTAGAGATCGTGGGATAAGATTGGAATTGGCAACCGTATTCAGAAAATAATGTTAAACTAACCACAGCGAAATCCGACTCCAAGCTCCAGGTGCTTATGCTAAGCCTGGCCGTAGCGCGCTTGTGGCCCGATGTCTATTCCAACGCTGTCAATCCGGGTTGGGTACCTACCAAAATGGGCGGCGCGGGTGCGTCCGATGATCTTGAAAAAGGCTACCAGACCCTAACCTGGCTGGCCACCAGCGAAGAGGCCGAAGCGCTCGTGAGCGGCCACTACTTTTTCCACCGAGAACAAAAGCGGTTTGCGCCAACGGCCAGCGATGTACGCCTGCAGGATGAGTTGCTGGCGGTTTGTGAGCAAGTTACTGGTGTTCATTTGCCGACTGGGTTGTGAAAAATGAGAGCAAATCTTTTTCTAGTAGATCGCGACTAGGCGCCCCCGTTACGAACGCGAGGTAATCCAACACCTAACCACAGTTCGGAATTGGATGGGGTTTGCGCCCTTGGGGCTTTATTTGTTAGATGTAATGGAGTAAATTCAGCGATGCCAAAATAAAAAATCTGAGCCTAGTGGCTGATTCCTCCCGATTTGAAACTATTTACGAAGAACACAAAGGCCTGGTGTATAACCTCGCTTTGAGCTACGTGCATAACCAGGAGGACGCGCAGGACATTACTCAGGAAGTCTTCGTGAAACTCTACCAGCGCTTGGGTACTTTCGACCCGGATCGGGCCTCCCTGAAAACCTGGGTCTACCAGATCACCATCAACCATTGCCTGGATTTTCTGAAATCCCGGAAGACTAAAAAACGGTTCGGATTTATCGTCAGTCTGTTCAATAACGAGACAAACGAACCGATCGCCGAGATCGGTCATTTCGATCATCCGGGCGTAACTCTTGAAGACAAAGAAGAAGTACAGGTGCTCTTCGACATCATCGACACATTGCCCGACAACCAACGAACCGCCCTGATTCTGACGAAAATAGAGGACCGTTCGGTGAAGGAGACTGCCGAAATTATGGTACTTAATCCCAAGGCCGTGGAGTCACTCTTACAGCGAGCCAAGGTCGGCGATTGCCAAAAAATTAGATGCCCGCGAAGGATTTTAAAAAAATGCTCGTATAAACTAATCTAAATACCTCAAACATGGATATCGACAAAAAACTCTATAAGCTCAAAAAAATCGAAAAAGTGGATGTTCCCCCTTTCCTTTTCACCCGCATTCAGAGTAGAATCGACGCGCTGGAACAGCTTCAAGTACCCGTGCATGGATGTGGAAGTACGCCACCGCCGCCATAGTGGTCCTGGCTTTAAATACGAGTGTTTTCTTGACTTATATAAATACGGACACCCAACAAAACGGCGGGATCAGCGATGTCGTGACTACCATGCAGATGACTACCAATAATAGCTTCTACAATGAATAAGACCCGACTACTGACCCTTGCTGTACTGGCATTGCTGGCGATAAATATTGGATTGCTTGCTTTCCTGTTTTTCGGGAAACCGCCCCGGCCACCGCGCGCGGGAGCACTGGGCAGACAAGATGGTCCGAAGCAAGTGATTATAGATAAGCTGCAATTTGATGAAAAACAGGTAGCCCGCTATAAAGTACTGATCGAGCAGCATCAGGCGAGCGTCAAGCCGCTGAACGAAGAAATAAAGGAGACGAAAAGTAATCTTTACGCAACGCTGGCCGACGAGTCCATTGCGAAAAAAGACTCTTTGATCGATCGCCTCGGCGGCTTGCAAATGCAAATGGAAAATCTTCACTACGAGCATTTTTTGGAAATAAATAAACTCTGCACCCCCAAGCAATTGGCCGATTTCAAGGTACTTTCCGGTGAACTGGCCAAGTACTTCGCTTCGGCCAAACCGCCCCAGCGGCCAGGGCCACGTCGTTGATGATCTGTTGTTAGGTAGACTGGACTGTTTTTGCTTTTAGAAAGTGTCAGACTGAGCGGGCGACTCAGTCTGACACTTTTTCTTTAAATTTTTCAACGAAACCGAAGGACTTTTGATAAAACTACTCGTACAAGTACTCAACCAACCCAATAAAACGACAAACGACATGAAACGAAGACCGAGTATCCTGACGAGTATCGCCCTGGTGGTGAGCATTCTATCCTGCGACAATCAAACAGAAGAAGATGTCGTCGCACCGATGGTTTCCGCCGAAGTACCCGCCGTATTTACCAGCAACTTCAAAACGGGCGTGACGCTTTCGTCCGACGGCACCAACGTCACCCTCAAATCCGACGGCACGCCCGACCATGTGACGCCTTACTGGGGCGAAGGAAATGCCAAGTACGAGGACCCAACGAATCGGGTACTCCCTCACGCCGGGGGCGCTTAGGTCTCAGAACTTTGTGATGAGCATCCCCATCGATCCCAAAGCTGCCACCACTAAGGAAGCCACTTCCCTCGGCCCCATCGGCATGGCGCTGAACGGCGTGGCTATTTTCAACGACCGCGAAGGAGGCAATGTGCCCGTGGATCAAGGCGTGGCCCGCACGTTTGACCGGGGTGGCGCGCACAGTGGCCCCGGCGGAATGTACCACTACCACGTCGATGGCGACTTTACTTCAAAGGACGACGCCAAGCTGATCGGGTACTTGCGGGACGGATTTCCGATCTACGGCCGTCGGGATAAGGACGGTACTTATCCGGCCAACTTGGACACTAACGGCGGACATATCGGGATGACTGCCGAGTACGCCGAAGGAATCTATCATTATCACGCATCCAACGTAAACTACCTCGATCTGGGCATTTACGTCTTAAAATCGGGCAGCTACCATGGAACGAAAGGCACTTTTGCATTTTAGAAAAATGCTCGGGGGCCTTTGCTTCGGGATTTTTCTGGGGCTGGTGGGCTGTACCGCTAGTGGGGGGGAGGACCAATCGCCTCCCTCGCTGACGGTCGATGCGAGCATGGTTCCTGCGGACACCGTGGCGGTCGATGAAGTCGGTCTAAGCCTAGACAATGGAATTTATTTGCTGAATGGAACCCCGTACTCGGGCTATGTGGCGGAGAAGTACGAGGATGGTACAACCAAAAGCGTACGCTCCCTCCTGAACGGTCAGCAACACGGCGTATCGAGTACATTTTACGCCAATGGGAAAATCCGCGACCGTCGGAGCTACAAGGCTAACAAAAGCGTTGGCCGGCATCAGGGGTATTGGGAAAACGGGAATCCGAAATTCGATTTCTGGTACCGCGACGACAAGCGTGAAGGACCCAACAAGCAGTGGTACGAAAGCGGGCAACCCTACGCTTTCCTCCACTTCAAAGACGACCAGGAAGACGGACTGCAACGCACCTGGCGAAAAAACGGCAAACCATACATCAACTACGAGGCCAAAGACGGGCATCGCTACGGGATGCAAAAGGCCGCCCTCTGCTACACGCTGGTCGATGAAAAACTAAAAACGGACTTATGAAAAAGGGATTGATATTAGTGTTGCTGAGCGGGGTACTTACGGCCTGCCAGCAAGAGGAAGCCAGAAAGCTACCCTACTACGACACGGCGGATTTTACGCCCCAATGGGAACTACCCGCCGAGGGTACTTTTCACGAAATCAGGGAGTTTAATCTTGTCGATCAGCACGGGGTGACCTTTACCGAAAAAGACATGGCCGGGAAAATCTCTGTGGTGGATTTCTTCTTCACGTCCTGCCCCGGCATTTGTCCCAAACTCACCAAAAGCATGGGTACTTTGCAGGAAGCGTTTCTGGACACGCCGGACATTCTGCTGGTTTCGCACTCGGTGACTCCCGACAAAGACCAAGTACCCGTGCTGAATGCCTACGCCCAGAAAAAAGGCGTGCAGTATGACAAGTGGCGACTACTCACGGGCGACAAAGAGGAAATCTACAACCTCGGTCGCAAGTACTATTTCATAGAAGAAGACCTGGGCGAAGACCGCGATGCCGACGTTTTCCTGCACACCGAAAACTTCGTCCTGATCGACAAGCACCGCCGCATTCGGGGTATCTACAACGGGCTGGACCCGGACAGTGTCAGTGCGCTGGAAGAAGATATCGTGGCTTTGCGCCAGGAGGAGTAGGGGAGTCGCGGTGCTGGTTTTTTTATTGGGCGAGGGGAAAAGGGCAAATAGCTTCCCGTTTTCAGACAGCTGAGGTTCTTCACTGTGGTCGGTGCCTTCGCACCCGTGGCTTTGGTCTCTTCAGATACTCCGGCAGGACTCGCATCAATAAGTCAAGCACAATTTAGATGAGTGAACTACCCCACATCAGATTCAAAAAAGACACCGAACAGACCATTGAGTTCGAGATCGCGCATTTGCCCAGGCTGTTCCAGGAGACACCACCCGATCACGACCCCCTGAAATCGCACCGACTGAATTTCTATGCCTTGATTTTCGTCACCGAGGGCGGGCCAGGAACCCATTATATTGATTTCGACACCTACGAGTACCAGAAAGGCAGTCTGATTTTCATTGCCAAAGAACAGGTACACGCCTTTTCATCGCTCCAAAACAATGACGGTTACCTCGTGCTGTTCACCGAAGACTTCCTCACCAAAAGCGTGACCCATGAGGACGCGATTTTCTTGCAGCAGTTATTTAACTACCAGCTTTACCACCCGGTGGTACCGCTGACCACCGAACAATTCGGCGAGTTCAGAACGATTGTAGAAATGGCCCGTCGGGAGAGGGAACGGGGCAGTGATTCCGCCAATGAAAAAATACTGCGGAGCTATCTAAATCTGCTGCTGTTGAAATCTCAGCGACTGAGGGAGGAGCACACCGACTACCACGATTCGAACTACTATCATGAATTTATCCAGTTTCAGCAATTGCTTCGCAAGGACCTTTTCCGTTCCCGAACTGTCGGCTACTACGCGGAGCAGCTCAATATGTCGTCCAAGAAGCTCAACATGATTACCCAGGACATGGTCGATATGCCTGTCAAGACCTACCTCACTTCGAGCCTCATTCTGGAAATCAAACGAATACTGGCCAATTCCGCGCTCACGGTCAACGAAGTTGGCTACGAAGTCGGTTTTGACGAGCCTACCAATTTTGTGAAGTTTGTCAAGAAATACACCCACATGACCCCGGTCGAACTGAGGAAGGCACTCCGATAAGGGTGCTTTTCCCGTTTTTACCATTCTTCCGCCCGAATTGACCTGCCGCTCCTGCCTCC
The DNA here is from genome assembly GCA_963803495.1 of uncultured Cytophagales bacterium. Taxonomy (GTDB): domain Bacteria; phylum Bacteroidota; class Bacteroidia; order Cytophagales; family Spirosomataceae; genus Persicitalea. The sequence continues at coordinate 1,046,999 of CAWDMP010000002.1, read as the reverse complement.
GCTGGCCTACCTTTGTGTCGTTATCAAATCATTCACCCGAATCGCTAACGCACCCATGAAAATAGCCGTCACCTCCGCCAGCGGACAATTAGCAACCGCCATCGTCAAATCATTGATCGACGCGATTGGCCCGGAAAACGTCATCGCCATCGCCCGGACGCCCGCCCACGCCGAAGACCTCGGGGTCGAGGTAAGGGCCGGAGATTATACCCAAAAAGAACAATTCGACCAAGCCTTGCGGGGAGTGGATGCGCTGCTGCTCGTGTCGGGCAACGACGATCCCGAGAAACGCAAGCAGCAACACGCTAACGTCATCGACGCCGCCCGAGAGACCGGGGTGCGCAAGGCTGTGTACACCAGCATTATCGGCCCGCTGCGCGAATCGGCCTTTGCGCCGATTGTGAAAAGCAACCGCCATACGGAGGATTACCTGAAAAACAGCGGCCTGGCCTGGGCCATTGGGCGCAACGGCATCTACCTGGAACCCGATCTGGAATACCTGGATCGTTACCAAAAAGACGGGAAGATTACCAACTGCGCTGGAGACGGACGCTGTGGCTACACGACGCGTGAAGAACTGGCCTACGCCTACACCCGAATGCTCACCGAAGACCAGCACAACAATCAGACCTACAACCTCGCTGGCCCGGCCATCACGCAGTACGAACTGGCCGACTCGATGAACGAGGTGTTTGGTACTGACCTGCACTACGAACCGATGAGCGTCGAGGCGTACCGCCAGCAGCGCATCGCCGAACTGGGCGAGTTTATGGGGACGGTCATCGCGGGCATCTACCAGGGCATCCGAAACGGTGATATGGACGTGCCTACCGACTACCGAAAAGCTGCTGGGCGGGAACACATCGGCATCCTGGAAGCGATGAGGTACTTTCAGACCCAAGCCTCATCCTAATCATCTACCAACATCATTTTTTCACTTCAACTCAACACAATCATGAACCAACTACCTAAAATTCTTACTTTATTAATCGGTCTCTCGCTGGCCGGTCTTTCGCTACTGGCGCAGACGGAGACGGAAGCGACCCGTAAGCTGAAGACCCGGAACGAAGAGTTTCGCCCTGACATCATAAGGATTACCGAAAACGTCTATACCGCTGTGGGCTACAGCGTCTCCAACGTCTCCATGATTATTGGCGAAACCGGATTGATTATCGTGGATGCCGGACAGAAACCGGAGGATGCGAAGAAGATACTGGCCGAGTTTCGCAAAATCACCGACAAACCAGTAAAGGTCATTATTTACACCCACGGTCACCCCGACCACACCGGAGGTACCAGCGTGTTTGCGGGTGATGACAAGCCAGAAATCTGGGGCCGCTCCGGGCATTTTATGGGGCAAGATGGGTTTGACCTGGAAGGCCGTACGCTAAAAAAGGCCGGAATAACCATCAGCCGTAAACGCGGAATCCGGCAGGCGGGCGTTACGCTGCCCGGAGAGTGGCGCATCAACAACGGGATTGCCCTGACCCCTGATTTCAAGCCAGGCGGTAATGCCAACCCCATGGAGAACGAGGCACTGATCGAACCTACCCACACTTTTGAAAAAGATCGGGTGAGTCTGGACATTAGTGGTGTTGAACTGGATTTGGTGGCCGCTCCCGGAGAGACCTACGACCAACTGTACGTCTGGCTACCGCAGGCGCGGGTACTTTTCTCGGGCGACAACTTCTACAAGTCTTTCCCCAATCTGTACACCATTCGGGGGGCTCCCTACCGGGACATACAGGACTGGTACCGAAGCATAGACCAGATGCGGCAAGAAGGGCCAAAGTACCTGGTGCCGGGGCATACTCGACCTATCTTAGGGGAACAGGAAGCAGGGCAAGCATTGACCGACTACCGGGATGCCATCCGGTTTGTGTTCGACAAGACAATCGAGGGCATGAACCTGGGCATGACCCCGGATGAGTTGGTCGCGCACGTTAAGTTGCCGGAGTCGTTGGCCGAGAAAGACTACCTGACAGAGTACTACGGGGCGGTAGCCTGGTCGGTGCGGTCTATTTTTGAAGGCTATCTGGGCTGGTTCGATGGCAATCCCATCAACTTGAATCCGCTGGCACCGAAGGAAGAAGCCCATCGGATGGCAGCCCTGGCCGGAGGGGAAGCCAAGTTACTGACCACCGCCCGGCAGGCTCTGGACACGAAAGACTACCAGTGGGCGGCCACGCTGTGCGATCATCTGTTGGCATTAGACCCAAATGCAGCCGAGCTAAAATTGCTCAAAGCCAATGCACTGATCGGCATCGCCGAAAATATGCTGACCGCAACCGGAAGAAACTACACGCTGTCCTATGCCTTGGAATTGAAAAGGGAAGCTGAGAAAAGTGGTAAAAGGTAATTTTCCCGCCACTACGCGAACTCTTGGAAGACAACGAAGAGCGGGGATTCTCCATTTTTTTCCCAGAAATAAAGAACCGAGCGAAGGATAAGGAAAACTTTGGCGTAGAAGGAGACAGATACCTGTTCACCGCTACGCCAATTTGGTAGTCCTTAGGAAGTAATGAGGATTAGAAAAAGCCGCAGGCGGGCCGTAGCTTTGGGTTACCAAGCTCAAACCTACCGCCAGGCGGCCCTGCTGCCATGTATTTACAAGACAACTGCCCGGCCTGCGGCTCGGCAAACTTAGTGAAAAACGGAAACACCCACTACGGCAAGACTCGCCTCAAGTGTAAAAACTGCCATCGTCAGTTCGTTGAGAAACGCACCTACGCATCACTGTCAAGCGAGTGCAAGGGCCGCATTGAATTGATGCTGGCCGAACGCATCGCGCTGGAGGCCATCTGCCGGGTGATGGAAATCAAGCCACATCAGCTCCACTCCTACATGGGCGAGCTGTACGACGAAATTCCCGAGGATTTAGCTTGCTCAATCCCAGACAAAGCTGACATAGAGCTTGTTGAAGTGAACTGCGAAGCCGATGAACTTTGGTCTTTCGTAGGGCGGAAATCCAATAAGAAGTGGCTGTGGCTGGCCCTAGACCGTAAGAGCCGCCAGGTAGTGGCCCTGTTCATCGGAGATCGTAGTGAGGATGGGGCCAGGGGTCTGTGGGAGATCCTGCCCGAACGATATCGAAGTCGAGCCACCTTCCACACCGACAACTGGGCCGCCTACAAGCAGATCATCCCTGCTGACAGACACCAATTTAGCAAGAGCAAGAAGGATACCAATCATGTCGAAAGGTTCTTCTGCACGCTTAGGCAACGGTGTTCGAGACTGGTTCGGTTGAGTCTCTCTTTTTCGAAAAAACTTGATCGGCATATCAAATCAATCAAATTTGTCATCACCCATTACAACCTATCATTACAATTTTAGGACTACCCGACATCGATGGGCAGGCGTTCGTCAGCCAGTCGGCGCTGGGAAACGTGGACGGCGGCAAGGTCAATAGTATGAGCGTACCCTGACTTGTCTTTTAGGTGCTATGAAAAACATGAAAATCATTTGGCTCTTTTTGTTGGTACTGACACTTGGTTGTAGTCAGGAAGAAAAATCAACCGCCGTCCAGCAGAAAAACATTCACAGGGAGGACTGGTCGAAGAGGGCTGCGAACATCGCGGAGACCGACTCGTTGGTTTTTGGAGAAACCTACCTTTCGGTCTATTCCGAGATGTACAGCTTTTCCCAAAAGCAAAAATTCAACCTGACGGGCATGATAAGCATGAGGAACGTGAGCGAGACGGACACGATCTACCTGCTGAGGGCCGACTACTACGACACGGCGGGGACCAAGATCAGGTCGTACTTTGACCACCCGGTGTACCTGCGGCCTATGGAAACGGTCGAAATCGTCATTGCCCACGATGACGTCGAGGGCGGGACGGGGTCCAACTTCCTATTTGAATGGAAAACGCCCCCGGGTGACCCGGAACCTTTGTTCGAAGGAGTGATGAACTCGATGCAGGGAAACCGAGGGGTAGCTTTCGTTACGCATGGAAGAAGGACAAGATAAGCCACTATGAAGACCACATGCTTGTCTTGATTAAGTCATGGACATTCCATCAAGGGAACAACTGGGTGCTCCTGCCAACTTACTTGGCGTAAGCACCTTTTAGACAGTTTATAAAATTATTGGCACCCGGCGCGGCCACGTGATAATGGTAGCCGCGCGTCGTATCGTAGTGTCCCCGGCAGTCGTCCAGGTTGGTCGGTTCCTGGCCCTTCCGCATCCAATTGCTCGTACATCCCGTAGCCGTCCATCGCGTAGCCGATCGTCACCGCGTGGTCGTCTGGCTGAGGTGCTTGCTTCGTCATCCCGGTGGCGGCGTGGTAGTGGTAGCCAGCGTGCAGGTTGATGTGTCCGCCTGCGTCGTCGAAGGGTGCCAGCGTGTAGGCTCCCAGAATGGCGTTGGTAGGCGCGGGTGCATCGAATCTTACGCCGTTGAAGGCAATTCCTCGGACACTAGGACCCGCCTGTCCACGACCGCCGCGTGGCGGTCCATCAGTTGGCGGGCCGCCACCCGGCGGACCACCAGCAGGTCGATTTCCGCGGGGAGGGCCATCCGCTGGCGGACCCTGGCCGTTACCGGGACGAGGGCCACCTGCCCCGCCAAAACCAACCGGAGTACTTAGATCTCACCGATGTAATAGGAATCAGATAGGTCTGGGTCATACTGCTCACGTAGGAAGGCAGGCACTCGACGCAGTAGTTCTTGTATTCGGCTCCCACGTTTGGGTTGGCGGCTTTGTCGCAATCTTCCCGGTTTTTGGTGCGGTAGATACTGCCGCTGGCGTCGTACATCTTCCAGGTGGCGTCCTGGTAGAGAGTAGCCATATTCTTGATGAAAGTACCATCCACATCGTACACCTTCCCGTTTTCCAGCCAGATTCCGCCCTTGTCGGCTCCGTCGGAGACGTTAGTCGGACACCACGGACCCATTGGGTGGTCGGTGGGTATCCCGGCCGTCACCACTTTCAGACACTTAGTAACCGTACCGTCGGAAAGTGTGCAGGAGACGGTACTTAGCGTCTGATTGGCGGTTTGGAAAAGGGAAGGATCGACGTCTCTGACCACCTGAGTCGGGTCAGGTAACGGTATCGTGCTCCTTAGTACTGGTCGCACTGAGGAACACGGTAATGACGAACACGAAAAGCGCACGAATGAGATACTTCATAAGAAAATTCACATGGACAGCTTGTACTTTCTTCTCATTACCACAAAAGCAAGTATCGCTGCAATCGACAATATCAATCAGTCCCATGAGAAAGCTTGGACCCAGATTAAATGCATCGGTGTTTTCATCCACTACCCATTTATTGGCGTTTATTTCCAGTTTTACCGCGTGATTGTTGTGCTTATTCAGAACGTACTGTTTTTGCGGATAGCCATTGAGTGCCAAGATTAGCTTCACACTGATTGTTGTGCGTATCCTGGAAGAAGGCATTGCTAACGTAAAACGACTCGATCGTTTCGGGTAAATTGTCCAATTCCGCAAACAAATTGGTTTCGTGCCCAAGCTGAACCTGCACATTGGAAAACTTTAAAGTGTCTCCGTTGGCGATTAGCACGCAATTCTTCTGGAAATGCGCTAATACCAATTGATAAAACTCTTCGGGGTTTTGTAGGCATCTTTTCCGAATAAATATAATCCACCTCCCCTTCAAATGCGGTAAGTGCGCTTTTCATGACCAAGATAGAACTACCATTTTGGTTGTAGATCATCACGCTTGCCAGGTCGGGCGTGTGGGCAGAAACCGCCCTGAAACACAGCAAGAAAATCATTAATTGTACTGTCCTCATGTCTGAAATTATTTAGTTGGCGTAGGCACCAGCCAAGCCGTTGATGAAATTGTTATTTCCTGCTTTATCCACATGGTAGTGATATCCTCTCGTATCGTCATAATGTCCCCGATTGAAGTCCAGATCGGTGTACTCCGTACCGGTTACACTTAATCTTTCGTAGATACCAAACCAGTCCATTGCGTAACCAATCATGGCGGCGTGACAGTCCGTCTGGGCGATTTGGGTTGTGCCGCCAGTTGCGGCATGGTAGTGGTAACCGGCGTTGGGGTTTATGTGTCCGCCAGCGTCGTCGAAAGGAGCCAAAGTATAGGCGGCCAATATGATATTCACAGGAGCGGGCGCATCGAATACCACCCCGTTGAACGCAATCCCCCGCGTCGATGGCCCTGCCGTGCCTCCTGGTCGTCCCGGTCCTAGGAAGTACTCAACTTCACGGGCGTAATAGGAATGTAAACGGGCGTAATAGGAATGTAATAGGTGTTTGTGATTGAAGAAACGTAGGAAGGCAGGCATTCCACGCAGTAATTTTTGTAAGCGGCACCTACATTGGGATTTGCGGTCTGCCTCACAATCCGCCTGGGTAAGGGTTTGGTGATGGCCCCGGTGGTCGTGTTGTACATCTGCCAGGTCGGATCGTTGTAGAACGTCGCCAGGTTTTGTATAAATGTGCCATCCACATCGTACACATTACCGTCAGACAACCAGATCCCACCCTTGGTAGCGTCATCGGAAATATTGGTCGGGCACCAGGGTCCCCTGGTGTGGTCGGCCGGATTGCTTGTTGTGACGATTTTGTAACACGGAGCCGTTGTGCCGTTTGAAAGCGTGCGGCTTTCAGTGGTGACCGTTACCGACCCGGTCGAGGTCAGGAATTTTCCGCCATCGACGTTGATCACCGTGCCGGAATCGACCGTCGGCATGACGTCTTCTTCTTTGCAGCCAAGCATTAGGGAGACGATGCCCAGTGCGAGTATTGAGTTTTTGTAAGCCATGATTCGGTTCTTTAAAGTGAGCGATTGTTGCTTTATCATTTCTAATAAAATTGACGATTTCCTGAGAGAGATTTTCATTGCGTGAATGTTCCTTTGGTACCATAGTACGATCCCGCTTTCAGTACGTAGTACCCAGTATTCAGGTAGTTTACGTTGCTGGCGTGGTAGTGATATATACCGTCTGGAAAATCCTGGGTCGGTCCGGTGTGTCCACCGTAAGTATCCAGGGTCGGGTAAACCACAGTCGTATCTTTTCTGCCGTAAATTGGAAACCCGTCCCTCAGAAAACCGATCAGTTTGGCGTCGTCGGTACTGGTGTACCTGCCGGTGGTGTGGTAATGGTAATCTTTGCCAGGTCCGGGATGCGCACCCGAATAGTCGAAAGTCGTGATCGTCAATGCGTCGAGTGCCACATTTCCGCCTTCGCGGTCATTGTAGATGGGCACGCCGTTGAGGGCTAACCCTATGGGACCCAGCGAAGTCGCTTCGTGGGTCGAAGCAGCACCTGGCTTCACGGGAATTGTCATGGAATAATTGTGGGAGGACGGTGAGATTACAGACCAGGGAGACAGGAAGCTAGTTTTTACAAACCCCGGGGATATCGTGATCGAGTGAATGTGTAGATGAAATTGAAAATTATCTTATAATTGCCCTATTCTTTTGTAAACCAGAAGCAAAACCTATGGCTACGATCACATTAGAAGTGCCTGACCGGGAAGTACATTACGGCTCGAATCCTGATTCTGCTTTCCCCGTTCACGTATGATGTTTGTTCGACAGCAATGAAGTGAGTAGTTTGGTTGATGTTCAATAAGTTATCATCAAAAACCCTACTCTTCTTTTATGAAAAATTTCGCCAAATACTCGTCTATCTTGCTCTTCTCCGCGTTTCTTCTGATGGCTTGTGAAGGAAAGGACGGTCCCGCCGGGGCCACTGGGCCAAAAGGAGAATTGGGCGTTGCGGGACCGGCCGGAGCTAACGGCGAGGCAATCGACTACAGCGATTACGCCGCGGTGAAGGCGTCGTACGGTTTGAAGGATTGACGCCAGGCCGTTCTGCTGTTCTTTGTTTATCTCAGCACAACGCCGTCTTACAAGCAAAAGCCAACCCTTTGTGAGGGTTGGCTTTTGCTTGCCAAGTACTTCAAAAACGAGAAGGTACCTTGTCATCAACACATGACATTCACGCCGTCGAGCCCATCGCCTGGAACACAAATACCGCCTTCTTCATCTTCGGGGTCAGGATCAGTGGGCGGCTCGTCTCTTCCACCGTCGTCTTTCGCGACAATGACTATTACGACCAGACTTGCCGATATCGCCCAGGCCAGCGGCCCGCCCAAACAAATGATGAAGTACTGATTCTCCGGTTCGCCTATGCTTCCCGGTGCCATATCGAACAGCTCTATGGCTAGTTTGCCCAAGGCGGAGGCATCGTTCGGATCGGCGTCTTTGATGCGGGTGATGCATTTGCCATAGGCCTCATGCCTGCTGAGCATGGCTTCAGACATTTTTTTGAAGTACTTGCCCGCGCCGCCGTTGTTTCGAATAGAAGTAATGACCGAGTCCAATTCGGGATAGCCCTTGTAGCAGGCCTGAACGGAATCCTCGAAACTCGAATCAGTAACTTTGGCGTGTTCCATCCATTTTCTAATGTCAGAAAGCGCCCTGAAAGCAGTGGATAGTTCCATTCTAAGCATAGCCACATGCTCGAGCAACATGGTATGGGCAAGGACTTCTGAACCGCTCGGTATTTCGCTTTTGGAGAGTTCGAGAAGGCAATTGGCGAAGTCTTTTTCCAGCAAAGGCAAAACTCTGAATGCGGAGTGAACCTTGCGGGCCCGCAGCCGAATCGAGATTTTAGGTTGTGTAGAGGGCTTGGTTTTTGAATTCATGTTACTATTTCCTGACAATGCACCCATGTGCGCTATGGTAGTGAAAACTACTTAGATGGGTTTATGTCGTAATAGTAGCCAAGCAGAGAACGCAAACTTAGATGCCTTGAAAAGATTAAGATACTGTTCTGTTACCAATATAGGTATGTATGTAAATGTGAGCATTATATCCGGGTATCCAATAAATAGTTTTTTCACCTACTGTGCGCGCTCTCGCTACTTCCAATCGGATTGGGCTGGCCGGCGGATCGCGAAATTGGGATGAACACAGCTCACAGTACCGGGCGTCCCGATCCGCGAGCCACTTACGCATCGGGACGAACCATTTGATAGTTAAACGGTACAAATCGTGGTATTCCGACTGCCTAAGCGGTATTATTGAGAGATCTTTTCAACCAATAATTTCTTTGATGTCTCAGATCAAACCCACCTTTAAAATTCTGATTTGCCTGTATCTTTTGAGCTCCCTTGGTGTCGCCCAATCCAGTGGTACCGGGCCGGGCCAGGACACAATCGACAAGTGCCAAATTTCAAAAAAAGAAAATTTTTATTCGCCCGACGATACTAAGTTTACGACAACCTACGAAGTCGATGAGCAGTCTCGGCTCATCAAAAAAGTCAGTACATATAAGCATCGAAACGCTGAGCGAGATTTTGAAACAGAGATGACCAACACCTTCGATGCAAAGGGTTTCCTGACCCAACGGGTTACTACCAACACGATGGGCGATACCAACGCGTACACATGGAAATCGATCGTTGAAAAATTTACCTACGCCGATGGATTGCTTAAGACAGCCGAGCTATCCCGAATATTCAAGGAAGCTTCCCGTAATACCATTAGCAGGACAGAATATAAGTACGATGAGGGCGGGAAACTCTCGGAACGTCTGGTGGGGACCAATGGGCAGGAAGTACGCTATACGTACTCGGACGCAAAGCTGACCGGCATCTCCGATCCCAACAACAAATACGTCATCGACGATAAGGGGTATGTCACAAAAATGACGAAGTCCAGGGGTGGGTATACGGTGTACAACTACAACGCCAAGGGTCAGCCCGTGAACCGAATTACTTACAACAAGAATGGAGAAAAGGCACGCGAAGATGCCTACGAGTTTTCGGCTATGCTCCGGAAAGCTCCTACGAACCCTGTTCATCTTAAAGGTCACCCCGGCGTTCCTGCCATGTATGGTAATTATAGTTACCTTAGAACCAAATACAGAGTCACTTACCTCAAAGTTGCCGGCACCAAACCCAGTACCTACGAAACGGTATATACCAATGAAGTCGATCGGAATGGCAATCTTAAAAAAAGAACGGGCGTGGGTGGCTCCGGTACGTCGGCACGGGAGGAAATTACCGAGTACACGTACGTAGATTGTAAGTAGCCCCCCCTACTATGCCAAAAACTATAATCCTCCTTCTAGCCTGCATCCTTGCAGCCTGCACTACCCCCAAAACAACTTTTCCTAACCCTGACTGGACCACCGCCACGCCAAAGGAAAAGGGGCTGGATGAAACAAAAATGCTGGCCGCGCTGGAGTACCTGAAAGCCAAGTCGTTTCAGGACGGGATCGGGGAAGTAATGATCATCCGCGATGGGGTGGTGGTGTACGAGGGGAGCGGCGTGGATACCCCACGCAACGTGTACTCCTGCACCAAGTCCTTCACCAGCACGGTACTGGGTCTGCTGATCGAGGAGGGGAGGGTCAAGCTCGACGACCCCGTGGCCCGCTACGAACCATCGTTGGCGGCCCTGTACCCCGACCTGACTTTCCGCCACTTGGCCACCATGACTTCCGGCTACAGCGGTGCGGGCCGGAGCCGCCACAACGACGAGAACGCCGACTGGTCGCTCACGCCTTACACCCCCGAAGCGCCGCACTTTGCGCCCGGAACGCACTACGAGTACTGGGATGAAGCCCAGATGATATTCGGGAAGGTACTTACCGATATCCTGCAAAAAACCATGAAGGAGTACCTCACTGAAAAGGTCACCGACCGCATCGGGATGGGCGAGTGGTCGTGGGGTACCGAGCAGGAAACCCATGGCGTCCCGATCAACAACGGCTGTACAGCGGTGAAAGTGACGGCCCGGCAATTGGCAAAAATGGGGCTGTTGTACCTGAACAAGGGCAAGTGGGACGGCAAGCAGGTGATCCCGGAATCCTGGTGCGCGATGGCCACGACCAACCAGGTACCTGCCGACCTGTCGGTCTACGAAGGCGACCGCGCCGTGACGCGCGGGTCAGGTTCGTACGGATTCAATTGGTGGGTCAATAGTCCCGATGGCCTCAGCCGCCTGCCCGATGCTCCGCCGCGCGTGGCCTACATGAGCGGGTACAATCACAATGTATGCGCTATCGTTCCCGAATGGAATATGGTGATCGTCCGCACGGGCAACGATAAGAATCCACCCGAAGGCAAACATGTGGTTTGGAATGAGTTCCTGCGCCTAATCGGGGAGTCGATGTAAAAAGGCCCACCCAGCAAACGCTGAACGGGCCTTTAATGAGAGGTACTATCTTAGCCGGTCTTGGCTACACCAGCGATTTCTCCCGGCTCCAGAAGCGGCCTTTTTCGATGGCCTTGATAAACTTACCCGAAGCATCGCTGTCCTTGGCGTCCGAATCCGTCACGACGCCTTCGCTGGTCAGCAGGTCTTCGGCCCCGGAATTGGCGGCGGCTTTCAGCAGATTGACACCCGCGCCGGTCGCGGCAATGGGCTTGCAGTGCATGAAAGTTTCACGCACAAAACGTATTGCGTCAGGCTCATCCCGTAGCTTGTCGGCGCTGGACTGACCACCGGGTACATACACGGCGTCGAATAGTACTGAGGCTTCGGTTTGGAGGCTACCGTCGATCTTCATAGCCTCGCCGGAGTCCGGCTTCAGCATACCCAGCCGCGGGGCAATCAGCTTCACCATCGCCCCTTCTTTCGTGAGGGCATCTTTCATGGCTTTCAGGTCGGCGGCATCCACACCATCGGCGGCTAAAATGGCTACCTGGCGTGTTTTGATGCCTTGCTTACCGGGGTGATTTTCTATGCTCAGCGCCGGTGAACTACCCACATCGTCGCGGGCGGGTTTCGACTGGTACCTGGCGGGATCGGCATCGGCGGGTACGCCCAGGTTGAGCTGTACGTCCTTGGAAGATGGTAGATCCAGGCCCAGGCCCTGCGCCACCAAATTGGCTAGTTTCTGGTCGACCTGCACCAACTGAACGAGCATTCGCTTACGAATATCTTCCATCTTTACCTTGCCCAACTCAAAGCGTAAGGCCTTCACGATGTGTGTCTTCTCGGCGTCGGATTGGCTGTTCCAGAAAAGCTTCGCCTGGTTGTAGTGGTCCATGAAGCTTTCGCTGCGCTCGCGGATTTTCTGCCCGTCGACGCGCTCGGCGTAGCTCTTGAACCCACCCATATCCTGCCCCGCCTGGAACGGACAACCGCCCGCAATTTTGTTGGGGCTGTAGCTGGTTTGACCCTTATTAATCTCCTGCCGCATATGGCCATCGCGCTGGTTGTTGTGCACGGGCGACACGGAGCGATTGATGGGAATCTCGTGGAAATTGGGACCACCGAGGCGTTTCAGTTGGGTATCGGTGTACGAAAACAGCCGACCCTGCAACAGCGGATCGTTGGTGAAGTCGAGACCCGGTACCAGGTGGCCGAGGTGAAAGGCCACCTGCTCGGTCTCGGCGAAGTAGTTGTCGGGATTGCGGTTGAGCGTCATCTTGCCGATCAGTACCACGGGTACCAGTTCCTCAGGAATCAGCTTGGTGGAGTCCAGCAGGTCGAAGTCAAATTTGTGTTCATCCTCTTCTTCCACAATCTGTACGCCCAGTTCCCACTCGGGGTAGTCGCCGTTTTCGATCGTATCCCACAGGTCGCGGCGGTGGAAATCGGGATCGCGGCCCGAGATGAGCTGCGCTTCGTCCCACACGACCGAATGTACACCGAGCACAGGCTTCCAGTGAAATTTTACAAAGCGTGCTTTACCCTCTTTATTGATAAAGCGAAACGTGTGCACGCCGAAGCCCTCCATCATGCGGAGGCTACGCGGCAGGCCGCGGTCGGACATCACCCACAGCACCATGTGCATGGACTCGGGCGTGATCGAAATAAAATCCCAGAAAGTATCGTGCGCCGAGGCTGCCTGCGGAATCTCATTATTTGGCTCGGGCTTGACGGCGTGGATCGAGATCGGGAAACTTAATGGCATCCTGAATGAAGAACACGGGCATGTTATTCCCCACGAGATCGAATACGCCTTCTTCGGTGTAGAACTTCACGGCAAAGCCCCGCACATCGCGGGCCAGGTCGGTGGAACCGCGCGACCCGGCCACCGTCGAGAAGCGCGTGAAAACCGGCGTTTTAGTACCTGGTTGCAGGAAATGGGCCCTGGTCAGTTCGGTGTTGGCGTCGTACGCCTCAAAGATTCCGTGCGCTGCTACGCCCCGGGCATGTACCACCCGCTCGGGTATCCGCTCGTGGTCAAAATGGGTGATCTTCTCGCGCAGAATAAAGTCTTCCAGTAGGGTAGGGCCGCGCGAACCGGCCTTCAGCGAGTTCTGGTCGTCATTTATCCTCAGCCCCTGATTGGTCGTCAGGAACTGGTCGGTGCTGTCCTCTCGGTTTTTGTCAAGTTCTTTCAGTTTTTCATTCATGATTTTTCCAGGTTTGGATTTGATGTAAAGATGTTACTCAAAAAGATTATTCCCCGAAGATTGGTACATGGATAAGGGAACGAATCGACGCCTACTTGCCACCGTCAAAGTAAATTTCGCCCGAGTGTCGCTTTTCTTTTCATCGTTTCTTCACCCCGATTCCCCATGATGAAAAGTACTATACTGCTGCTGGCTTTGCTGGTCACCACTACCATTTCCTGCAATCAGGAAAGCTCTGGTGAAAAAAGTAATACGCCACCGCCCAACATCGTCTACATCTACATGGACGACCTGGGCGTAGAGGAGTCCGTGCCTTACGGTCACCAGATCTTCGAAACGCCGAACATCGCCCGGATGGCCGAGGAAGGTGTCAAGTTCACGCGGCACTACTGCGGTAGTTCGGTGTGCGCGCCCTCGCGCTGCTCCCTGATGACCGGCAAGCACGTGGGACATTGCGCCGTGCGCGGCAATCGGGAGGTGAACGATCATGGACAAATGCCGCTACCCTCGGCAGAAGTGACCGTGGCCGAGCTGCTGCAAGGCGCTGGCTACGAAACCCAGCTATTCGGCAAATGGGGCCTGGGGAGTGAAAACACCACCGGCGAGCCGACCAGCCAAGGCTTCGACAGCTACTATGGGTACCTCGACCAGATTTTGGCCCACAATAATTTTCCCGAGTACCTGATCCGCAACGGCAAGAAGGAGATGCTCAGAAATAAGGTGGAGTGGCAGGACTCCACCGCCTGGCATCGCGGCTACGGTAGTTACACGCCCGATCCCGTCGAGTATTCCGACGACCTGTTCACCGAGGAAGCGATCAAGTTCATCGACCAGGCGCACGACAAGCCTTTCTTTGTGTACCTGGCCTATACCATTCCGCACAACAACGGCGAGGCACCCAAAGATCAACGATTTCAGTCGCCCACGCTGGCCCCTTACGAAAATGAAGCGGACTGGACATTCACCGAGAAAAGCTACGCTGCCATCGTCAACCGCATGGATGGCTACGTGGGGCAGGTACTTGAAAAACTCCGTAAGAAAGGGCTGGACGAAAACACCATCGTCTTTTTCAGTAGCGACAACGGCTCGACCGAAGATATACCCGAGCAATTTGCGGCAAACAACGTGTACAGGGGCATGAAGCGCAGTCCTTACGAAGGCGGTATTCGCGCGCCGCTCATCGTATGGGGAAAAAATCAAGTGCCTCAGGGTACCACCACCGACCTACTGTCGGCACAGTGGGATTTTCTGGCTACGGCCTGCGAAATTGCGGGCGTCGAGCCACCCGCCGATACCGACGGTATCTCGATGCTACCCACGATTCTGGGGCAGGAACAGACTAAAACGCACGATTTTCTTTACTGGGAGTTTTACGAGATGGGCAAATGGCAAGCCTACCGGCAGGAGCAGTACAAGCTGGTGTACCACCACAAGGTCGATCGCTTCGAACTCTATGACCTGAAAACCGACCCCGGTGAGAAAAACGATTTGTCAAAAGAAAAGCCGGAGCTCGTGGCCCAGCTAAAATCTGAAATGAACGCCCAGCACAAGCCGGACCCCAAATGGGTTTTTTAGTCAGCAAGAAGTGGGTGGTTTTATTTTCAAAAAAGCGAAGGCATGAAAAGTTTTAAAAGCAGCAAGAAAACGGTGCTGATTATTAGAGGTATGTGTTTGGCCGCGATGTTCTGCGTGTCGGCAGTAAGCCAGCGGGTTCTGGCGCAACGGACGCACCAAGATTCTCTGCGAACTGAGCTGCTCGACCTGATGAAAGTACCTGAGCGGGGGAAGCTCGATTTTACGATCAAGCCCATCGCCGAAGAAATCGATTATACGCTCTACCGCGTCGTGATCTTCCCTTCGCCCGGCGATAGTATCCCCTGTTACTTTTTGAAACCCAGCAAAGTCAAACCGCCCTACCCGGCCATGATATGCCTGCAAGGCCACGCGCCGGGAATGTACATTTCCATCGGCGCGGCGCGAAACGAGAAGGACGAAAAGATGATCGCCGGTGGGCGCGACATCGCGCTGCAAGCCGTGGCGCACGGCTGGGCGGCCCTCACCGTGGAGCAACGCGGCTTCGGTGAGCAGCAGGTTGGGGAGCTGTCGTGCAATCACCTCTCGCTCAACGGTGCCATGCAGGGCAAGCCGATGATCGGACAGCGCGTATCGGACATTTCCTGCGCGATCGACTTTTTCGAAACCCAAGCAGGATGTTCAGAAAGATAAAATCGGCAGCACGGGCAACTCCGCCGGGGGCACGGTCAGCTACTTTGCCGCCTGCGCCGACCCGCGCCTCAAATTGGCGGTGGTGTCCTGTTCGTTCAGTACCTACGCCGCTTCGTGGCTCAAGTATCCGCACTGCGCCTGCGGCTACCTGCCCGGCCTGCTGGAAGTAGCCGACATGCCGGAACTAGCCGAACTGATCGCGCCCCGACATCTGCTGATCGTGGCCGGAAAGCAGGATTACCTGGCCGACATCGAGGGCGTAAGAGCCGGGTACCAAACCGCTCGTCGACTTTTCGAAAAGCACGGGGGGGCGGCCAATATTGAGCTGGTCGAAGGCGAGGGCGGCCACCAGTTTTACCCAGAGCTGGCCTGGCCGATCATCGACCGCTTCAAAGTCGGGGGTAGTTTCAAATGAGCGAGCCGGACATCATCGTCAGAGCGCTACAATTGACGGATATATCCGGCGCCATGCGGTTAAAAAACGCCGAGAACTGGAACCAAACCGAGCAGGATTGGGAAATGCTGATGCAGCACAACCCGGATTTATGTTTTGTAGCGGCCCATGATGGCAAGGTGGTAGGTACTGTGACGGCCACCAACTACGACAACGAAATCGCGTGGATCGGGATGATGCTGGTCGACCGTGCGTATCGTGGACTAGGCTTAGGGAAACGCCTGCTGACTACCGTTATGCAAGAACTGGCCTCGTGCCGGTTCGTGGGGCTGGACGCTACGGACCAAGGCCAACCGCTCTACGAAAAGCTGGGCTTCAGAGAGGAATCGCTTGTCGATCGGATGGTGGCGCCCGCGCTGGTGATCTCGGCTACCCCCCCGAATAGCACTCATCCAGTGATGCCATTGGTGGAAGCGCAGGTACCTCAGGTAACGGAGTTGGACCGGGCGGCATTCGGGGCTGACCGGTCTCGCCTATTTGCGGAATTCTTGAAAAACAACCGCGACAAAGCCTGGTACCTTGAAAAAGAGGGAAAGTTGGCGGGCTATGTACTCGGGCGAAATGGTGCCCGCTACACGCAGATCGGCCCGCTGTCGGCCGAAACTACCGAAGATGCCGAAACGCTGGTACTGGCCGCCGCACGCCACTACGCCGGGCAGCCCGTTGTCCTTGACATTATTCGGGATAAACGGGAACTACAGGCAAGCTTGATAGCGCTCGGATTTACGGTGCAAAGGTCATTTGTCAGGATGTACCTCAGCCCTCCGGCTGCTCCGATAGCTCCTGGGCGGTACTTCCTGATCGCTGGTCCTGAGTTGGGCTAGCCGGGCCGGGCTTTTTGTCGCCCCTCACTTATCAAAAAAGGCGAACTTCCCAACCGGAGATTCGCCTTTGTACCTTGATGATTCAAAATCACTATTGAAGTAGTACCCGATCGATTATGTGAACCACGCCATTGGTGGCCAACCTATTGGCCGAAGTCACCGTGGCTGCATTGGTACCATTGCCGGTACCCGTGAGCTTCACCCCGTTGGTCAGGTCGATGCTGAGCGGCGTGGTGGCGGCAGTCGTCACATCACCACTGGTCAGGTTAGTCGAGAACACCCGGCCCGGCACAACGTGGTACAGCAGGATGCTGGTCAGCGTGGCAGGATCGGCAGCCGAGACATCGGCCTCAGTTGCAAAACCCGCGTCGATAAACGCCTGATTCGTAGGCGCAAACACCGTAAAGGCATTCGTAGTGGACGACAGCGCATCCAGCACCGTAGTACTACCCGAGGATGCCCGCGTAACGGCTGCAACCAGGTAAGTGAGATTATCACTTCCCCGCGCTATTTCCAGCAGGCTCATGCTCGGCGGCGTCAGTACCCGGTCGATCACGTGGATGACCCCGTTGGAGGCGTCCACATCGGGGGTCGTTACCATCGCGCCGTTGATCGATACGCCGGCCGCGTTCTTTGTGATGTAGCTGTTCTGGCCACCCAGCGTCGCAGTTGCCTGGTTGTCGGCCGTGGCAATGTCGCTCGCCTCGACCGTCGAGTTCAATACGTGGTATTCCAGAATACTCTTCAGCGTTGCTTCCGGGATCGTGTTGACTGCCGCAACATCAGGAATGCCATAGGCAATAAAAGCCGCGTCGTTGGGCGCAAACACCGTGAGCGTACCGTTGCTCAGCGCCGAAGCCAAGCCCGCCCGCGTTACTGCGGCCTCCAAAATCGAAAAGTCGCTCCGCTCCACCACGATGTCCGTGATGGACTTCGGGGTGACTACGTTGTTGTCGTCGTCGTCGTTACAGGCCGACATTGTGCCGATTACTAATGCCAACAGCACACACTTTGGCGCAAAGCGCCGCAAGATTCCTTTCCTCACCATAATCAGTTGAATTTAAGTTAAAAAATTATGTTACCATCCACCTAACGACAGAAGGTGTGTGATTGTTGGTAATAATGATTAAACGTATTGATGGCTGCCATAAATAGTTTTCAGAGGCCTTGGGCGGGCGTGAGGCTGTACTTTGTTGCACCGGCCTGGTTCGCTATCCCCATGAATTGGTACATTTGGCCTCCGGTGGTCGAATTTTCGACGCCCTTTTAGCCAATCTTCCTCATGCGTCACTTTTCTATCGGCATTCTTTGGCGGGTATTCATGCTGGTACTGGCCGGGCTGGGACTCGGGTACCTGGTATCGCGCACCCCGCCCAACTGGGTGCTCATAATGATGATGATGGTGGTTGTTTTCTTCCTGGGAAACGGACTCTATACCTACGTCACATCCTTCAACCGTAAGTTTGTGCGTTTCCTGGAATCGGTACGCTATTCCGACTTCACGATCAAGTTCCGGGCCGACAACGTCATGGGCGACACTTTTCAAGAGCTCAACCAGCAATTCAATGAAGTACTGATGGCGTTCCGGCAAGCGCGGGCCGAAAAGGAAGCCAGCCTCCAATACCTCAATGCCATCGTGCAGCACATCGGCACGGGCCTCATCACGTTCGACGCCGACGGCAAAGTCAACCTCATCAACAGTTCCGCGCTTCGGATGCTGGACATCTACCGGCTCCGCCAACTTAGCGAGTTGCAAGAGTCGCACCCACGCCTTTACAAGACCTTGTCGGAGCTCGAAACCGGTGTACGCGATCTCTACGTGTCACCGCAGGAACAGCAGCTGGCCATTCAGGGTACCATCATTCAGATGCGGGGTACCTGGGTGCGGATCGTGGCTTTGCAGAACATCGGCACCGAGCTACAACAGAAGGAAGTGGAAGCCTGGCAGAACCTGACGCGGGTACTTCGCCACGAAATCATGAATTCCATGACGCCCATCGTGTCGCTGGTGGGTACCATGCGGCTGATCGTGGATGAAGACATTGAGAAAAGTACCTCCGATCTGGAAGCCGTCGGCGACCTGCGCGAGGCCCTGCAAACGCTCGAACGACGCAGCCAGGGCATGATGAAATTTGTGAACGCCTACCGCGATTTTACCACGCTGCCCAAGCCGAGTATGCGCCCGATCGTCGTGAAGGAGCTCGTGCAGGAGGTACTGCAACTCCTGCAGGCCGACCTGACGGCCGCCGGGGTGCTTTACGACACTGAAGTACTACCCGAAGGGCTCACCGTGACGGGCGATACGGATCAATTGCAGCAGGTACTGATCAATTTGATCAAAAATGCGTTGGAGGCCTTACACAATCAAGCCGACCGAAACATTCAGATCAATGCTTTCTCGGCCGATAACAAAAAGGTTACGATCAGCGTGCGTGACAATGGCTTCGGCATCGAGCCCGAGGCCCTGGAAAGGATCTTCATTCCTTTTTACACTACCAAGAAAACCGGCTCGGGCATTGGCCTCAGCCTGTCGCGGCAGATTTTGCAGCAGCACAACGGCCAGCTGCTCGTCGATTCGCAAGTAGGTACCGGAACCGTTTTTTCGATGATTTTATAGATCAAAAAACTAACCCCACACCAAACAACACCACGAACAACAACGTCGAAAGCGCCATTTGCTTCAGGTACGGATCGAGCTCGGCGGCTTTGGTCAGCCGGGCCACCGCCAGTCCATTGCGCACGAAGAGCGGGAAGCTCAGTAGAAAGAGCAGTTGGGTAAAATGCGTGTAGTGCGTCAGCGTATACAGCAGCACGCAGGCCATGCCCGTGATCAGGATCACCCAGTGGT
Organism: uncultured Cytophagales bacterium; assembly: GCA_963803495.1. GTDB lineage: Bacteria > Bacteroidota > Bacteroidia > Cytophagales > Spirosomataceae > Persicitalea. The sequence goes on along the minus strand of CAWDMP010000002.1, from coordinate 1,027,331 downwards.
ACACCACCGCCCGCGCGCGGCCCAGCCGCACGGGGATCGAGTTTTTGCCCGTCGCTTTGTCCGATTCTATATCCCGGATGTTGTTGATGTTTAGCACGGCGACCGCAAAAAGCCCGCAGCTTGTGGCGGGCAGCAGCAGGTTCCAGTTCCACACCAGCGTGTGCAGGTAGTAGGTACCCAGCACCCCGACCCAGCCGAAAAAAATCAGCACCGACAGGTCGCCCAGCCCAACGTACCCGTAGGGCCGCTTGCCCGCCGTGTAGGTAATGGCCGCCGCAATGCAGGCCAGCCCAATCGCCAAAAATACCCAGAACACCTGCGCCGGTGCCTCCCGCAAAGCCACGTACAGCAAGCCAATCCCGGAGGCCAGCGAAAGCACCGAAAACAGCGCAATCGCCCGGCCCATGGCCCCGCGCGTGATCTGCCCCGAATGCACCGCCCGGCGCGGACCCTGCCGCAGGTCGCTGTCCTTGCCGCTCACGGCGTCGCCGTAATCGTTGGCGAAGTTGGAAAGTACCTGCAAGAGTACCGTGGTCAGTACGCTCAGGGCAGCTACCGCGCCACTGAAAGTACCATCGGCGTACGCCAGGAAACTCCCCATCAAAATGCAGGAAAGCGCCAGCGGTAAGGTACGCGGCCGCGCCGCTTCAATCCAGTTTTTCAATTGTCCATTATCCATTGTCAACCATCCATTGAATTACATTCGCTCCGGTACTTCGATGCCCAACAAACCCATCGCGTGGCGGATTGTTTTGGCCACGGCATCCGACAGCGCGACGCGCATTTGCACCGCTTTCGGGTCGGGGTCAGCGAAGATGGATAGCTCTGCGTAGAATTGGTTATAAATCTTGGCCAACTCGAAGGCGTAGAGCGAAATAAGCGCGGGTGAAAACTCCTGTCCCGCCGAAGCTACCCGCGCCGGGTACTGCGTGAGGTGAAAAATAACCTCCCGCTCTGCCGGATGTACTTCGTAGTGGTCGGCGGGTACCTGCCCGCTGATGCCGTTGGCCTCGGCTTTGCGCAGAATGGAGCGTACCCGCGCGTAGGTGTATTGCACGAAGGGCCCGGTGTGGCCCTGGAAGTCGATGGATTCCTCGGGATTGAAGAGCATTCGCTTCTTGGGATCGACTTTCAGCAGGTAGTACTTCAAAGCCCCCAGCGCCAGCATATCGTACAGGCTTTTGGCTTCTTCACTACCAAAATCTTCAATCTTGCCCAGCTCGCGGGTGCGATTTTCGGCGGTTTGTACCATTTGGTCGAGCAGGTCGTCGGCGTCCACCACGGTACCTTCGCGCGACTTCATCTTGCCCGAAGGCAAATCCACCATGCCGTAGCTGAGGTGGAAACACTCGGAAGCGTAGGGACGGCCCAGCCGTTTCAGGATCGCAAACAGGACGTTGAAATGGTAGTCCTGCTCGTTGCCGACCACCCACAGGTAGCGGTCGTTGTGGTAATCGCTGTATTTGAGTTCGGTCGTGCCCAGGTCCTGCGTGATGTACACCGAAGTACCGTTGCCGCGCAGTACCAGCTTTTGGTCCAGTCCTTCCTCCGTCAGGTCGATCCAGACCGAGCCATCTTCTTTTTTATAAAAAACCTCCTTATGCAAACCTTCCGCAATGATGTCCTTGCCTAGCAAGTAGGTATCGGATTCGTAGTACGTCTTGTCAAAATGGATGCCCATTTTGTCGTAGGTCTCCTGAAAGCCGGCGTAGACCCAACCATTCATCCGGCGCCACAGGGCCACGGTTTCGGCGTCGCCTTTTTCCCACAAAATCAACAACGCCTGGGCTTCCTGAATCCAGGGTGCCTGCTTGGCGGCTGCTTCTTCGCTGAGGCCGTCGGCCACGAGTTGCTGGATCTGCCGCTTGTATTCTTTATCGAATTCCACGTAATACTTGCCCGCCAGGTGGTCGCCTTTCAGGGCCGCCGATTCGGGTGTCTCACCGTTGCCCAGCTTATGGTAGGCCAGCATCGACTTGCAGATGTGGATGCCGCGGTCGTTGACGAGGCAGGTCTTGACCACTTCGTAGCCGTTGGCTTTCAGAATCCGCGACACCGAGTCGCCCAGGCAGTTGTTGCGCAGGTGTCCCAGGTGCAACGGTTTATTGGTATTGGGCGACGAGAATTCCACCATCACCGACTGGCCGGTGGCAGGCAGGGTACCAAAATCGCCGTCGCCGTCGATGGCGGCCAGCTCAGCCAGCCAGGCGTCGTGGGCTATGCTCAGATTCAAGAACCCCTGCACGACATTGAAGTCCTGCACAACCGACGAATGCTCGACCAGGTAAGCGCCGATGGTCTGCCCGATTTGGGCGGGTGCGCGCCGCAGGGCCTTGGTCAGCGCAAAGGTTACGAAGGTGTAGGTACCCTCGAAGTCCTTCTTGGTGGGCTGGAGCACGAAGTCGTCGGTGGTCGTCTGGAAACAGGCTTGAATAGCCGTTTCGATGTCTATTTTCAGGGTAGTTTCGATCGTCGAAGCCATGCAGGGTGGGGAAGTGGGGTAAACCGGTACGGCCGCAAAATTAGGGCAAAAATTCGACCCGGCTCTACGCGCGTGCAACCTTATTCCAGATTCAGCGTTTCAGTCTCGAAAGAAATTCGTTATCTTTCGCTACCAGCCGTACGCCTGGAATGTCCGGCGATTTTCGAGAAAAAATCAGAATGCAAAGCTTTCCATACTTCAAAAAACACTTACTCTTGTTGGCACTTGTGGCGGGCTTCCTACTGCTGCCCGGCCGGGTGTGGTCGCAGCTCGAGCAGACCACGCGCATCGAGGTGCCCACCCGCGACGGCATCGGTGAGCAGTTCGATCTTTTTTCGCTCGGTACTCAGGGGGCCCTGATGATCGTGCGGCGCAGCGACTTTGCGGGTACCCGCAACGAGCAGTGGTCTTTCGTGAAGTACGACACTGAGCTCAAGGTACTCTGGTCGCAGGAGTACCGCATGGATTTCAGGTACATCCCCGTGATGTCGTACCAGAATCAGAACTATGCCTACTGGCTTTTCGCCGAGCCCGACACCGACCACTTTCTTTTCCTGCAACTCGACCTGGAGCTCGGCCACATCGACATCCATAAAGGTAACCTGCTGCCCAACGTCAACGTGAACCAGTTCAAGGTCATTGGCAGCAAGGCCCTCGTGGCGGGCTACTACCGAAGCCGACCGGTCGTAATCGTGCATTCGTTTTTCGACAAGACGACGCGGGTACTTCCGGGGCTGTTCGAACGCAACATGGAAATCAACAACGTCGACATCAACGAGCAGGACGGACTCATCAACGTTATCACGTACGCGGTGCGGCGCCGGTCCTGCGCTTTTGTCATCAAGACCTACAATTACGAGGGTAAGATGATCAAGAGTACGCAATTGCAGGACCCGGAGAATAGCCTAATTTCGGGGCAGATCGTGCCCCTCAACCCCGACGACTCCTACCTGATCGGCAATTACTCGGTGGGCTGCACGCCCTTTTCGCAGGGTCTGTATGTGACCCACATCGAAGACAACGTACCGGCCGAGCCCAACTTTATCGAGTTTTCGGAGTTGCAGAATTTCTTCAATTACATGAAGCCCAAGCGCCGTCAGCGGGTACTCGACCGCATCGGGAAGCGTAAGTCGATGGGCAAGGAAAACAAGTTTCGGTACCGGCTGCTGGTCCACAATCTGATTCAGCTCGAAGACGAGATCGTGCTCGTGGCCGAAGTGTACTACCCCAATTACAAAACCAGCAGTCCGACGATGTTCAACGGCCTTAGCCGTCAGTACATGCGTACCATGGATGGCTTCCGCTACACGCACGCCATCGTGTGTGGCTTCGACCGTAACGGCAATTTTTTGTGGGATAACTGCATTACGATCAAGGATTTGACGAGCTTCGAGTTGCAGGAAATGGTGCAGTTTACGCCCGTCGACGACTACTTCGTGCTGGCCTACCCGCAGGACGGCAGCATCCACACCGAGGTGATCCGGCGGGAGAAAGTAGTAGTGGAAAACGAGAAATTCGAGATCGAGGCACGGTCAGAAAACGAGAAGGTACTCTACAACGACAACGCCACGCTGACCGCCTGGTACGATAAGTACTTCCTGGCCTACGGCGTGCAACGCGTGGGCAGCGGCCGTTCCAATGCGCCCATCGGCCCGCAACGGGAGGTGTTTTATATCAATAAGTTTACTTACAATACCGAGGATATCGGTAAGCCCAAGCCGCCAGAGGAGCCGTCGGGTCGGAAGAGTTCCGGTTCCAGGCGGTAGTTTTTAGCCGGTGCAGTGGTACTGGGTACTGGGTTCAGAATACAAAGTACAAGGTATCCGCTCGGAACGCTTCAGTTCAGGAACCTTCGGATGAGTACGATGATGATGTTCAAGACCACACTGAACAAAATCATCGTGGTGACAGGAAAGTAAAAGCGTGAGTTTTCGCCCTCGATGCGGATGTCGCCCGGCAACCGCCCAATCCATCCCAGCTTATCGTGCAGGAAGTACACCGCCACGCCGAGCAGCGCGATGCTGATACCGATTATGATGATGTATTTTCCAGTATTGGAAGTCATGTGCTATACATACTGTTTTGCGCTATGCCTGCCTCAATCAACCAACCAAATCCTGTCCGCCTCGTTGCCCTGCTCTTTCCATTCGACCATCACGCGCTGGCTGTCGAGGGTATTCACCTTCATGCCCACGTAGTCGGGCTCGATGGGCAGGTCGCGGTTGTAGCGGCGGTCGATGAGGACAAGGAGCTCCACGCCGCTGGGCCGTCCGAAGGCCGTCATAGCATCGAGGGCGGCGCGCACCATGCGGCCCGTCGCCACCACGTCGTCGATCAAAATTACCTTCTTATTCTCTACCAAAAACGGTACCTGAGTCTTGTTGGGCACGATAGGCGCGTCGCGTCGCCGGAAATCGTCGCGGTAGAAGGTGGCGTCGAGATGCCCGACGGGGATCACGACGCCGGTCCGCTCGCGCAGCTCGGCCACCACACGCTCGGCAAGGTGAATGCCGCGCGGTTGCAGACCCAGTACCGCCGATTGGGCAAAATCGCCGTGGGCCTCGATCAATTGCTGGCACAACCGGCTGATCATGATTTCAAGCAGCGGACTGCTGAGTATTAGTCTTTTTTGCAAATCATTCATCATTCATCACTCATCATTCCTGTAAGTTTGTGGCTAAATTAAAGCCTTGCGCACGACTTTCCGAAAGATTTCTTTGAATGTCCAAAATCCAGAACCCACAATCCAGTATCCAAAGCCTACTATCTATTATCAAAAATCAATGAAATACCTTATCGCCGGGCTGGGCAACATCGGGCCTGAATACGCATTCACTCGCCACAATGTGGGCTTCATGGTACTCGATCGGCTGGCCGCGCAGCACGATTTCAAGTTTTCCTTCGAGCGGCTGGCCTACACCGCCGAATGGAAGTACAAGGGACGAACCCTGCATTTCATCAAACCTACTACCTACATGAATCTGAGTGGTAAGGCGATCCGCTACTATATGGATGCGCACAAGATACCCGTCGAGAACGTGCTGGTGGTCGTGGACGAGCTGCAACTGGACTTCGGTACCCAGCGCCTGAAACCCAAAGGTACCCACGGCGGGCACAACGGCTTGCGGAACATTGAGGAAGTACTCGGTACGTCGCAATACCCGCGGCTACGGGTGGGCATCGGCAACGATTTTCTGCGCGGAAGGCAGGTGGAATTCGTGTTGAAAGCTTTTTCGGAGCCCGAAATGACCGAACTTCCCGCTATTCTGGATAAGTCAGGCGACGCTGTGTTGTCTTTTTGCACTTTGGGGCTACAACAAACCATGAATCTTTTCAACCAATGATTGTACTTTATAAAGAACTTTACATAATGCTGATGCCATAGATATTAGTATAGTATTCAGAATAATATTTTACATAATTTGCTTTTCTGATGCTATAACACGTAAAATAGTGTTTTGAGGAGCGATAATAAAATATTATACCAAATAAAATTTTGTGATGTACCTACATCTAATTTGGTAATATCGAACTATACAAGGACCTTTGTGCGTTGATAAAATGAAAATAAAAATAGAACAAAACCATGAACAGTCCAAAAATTAGTTTTATATTTGCAGCAGTATTGGGAGTAATACTCAGCGCAAATCCAGCAGCTTCTTATTCTGCCGACAAGAATGCCGATTCGAGTGCCAAGACAGAGTTGTTAGCCGACGGGCATGAGGTGGCCTTTTCGTCCTTCGTGCAGGAGAACCTGACGAAGTACAGCAAGAAGGCCGAATGGGCACAAGTAGAAAAAATTGTGACCCAGTACAGCCAAAGCCCGTCTCAACTCCGCAACTTATCCGCCGACGATAAGGCGGCCTTTGAAAAGGCCGTAAGTAAGTTGAATAAGCGGTTGAGCCGTATCAAAGGTCAGGAAGGCACAAAATGGGCTTCTGATTTGAGCAAAACGACCAGGCAGATCCAGTTGATTTGGGATTTTGACCTGGAAAGCCTAACGCCTGGTTTCATCGAGACACCACTTCCCGTGGCTGTCTCGGGCACCAAGTCGGTGATGTAATTTGAACAAGAATATTAAAGATCATAAAGGTTAAGGGTTTAGGAATAGTCAGTATAGCGCCTTCTCATTTGAGAGGGCGCTATCTTTTTATGGGCTTGGCCCAAACCTCCACCCGCCGGTTTTGCCGTCGACTTATTTCGCTGTTGTTGCGCGCCAAAGGCCGGGTAGGCCCATAGCCCTGCACCGCGATGCGGCTGCCCTCCACTCCCTTGTCGAGCAAGTAGGCGGCCACGATCGTGGCCCTTTGCTGTGAGAGCAGAATGTTTTTATCAAAATCGCCAACGTTATCGGTGTGGCCGAGCAGCCTGATGGTCAGGTCGGTGCGGGTTTTGATAAAATCGGTGAGGCTGTCGAGTGTAGCGCGGGCGGCGGCGGTCAAGCTCGAATCACTTTGCACGAAAGGAAGTACCGCGATGGGTTCGTCGTAATTTTCCTCTCTCAAATTCACCAGCGTTTTTATCTCCCCAACGCCGACCTGAGGCGTGACCAGAATACTTTTGTCCTGGAAGCCGGGGCTAACCGCGGTGATTTTGTAAGTTTCCTGAGGCGGTAGCTCGAAGCGATACGCACCGTTGGTCGCTTTCATCCGGGCAATGACCGCGTCGGCGTCGAGGCGCCGCACGACTACCTCCACCTTGACGGGCAGCGCAAGGTTACGTCCATTGAAGACTTTCCCCGTCACCACAACATCCGGCGGCGTGGCCTTTCCCTTCACAACGACACGTTCAAGATTAGGGCCGGGTGCAGGGGAGGCGGCGGCTTCGGCGAGGGTTTGGCGCGGCTTATCGATCGTCTGGGCCAGCCGCTTGAAGCTCTGCTGCACAAAAACCGGCGTCATCACCTTGTCGTAGAGCCGAATGAGCGCTACCGCGCCGGGACTGGCTTCGTTGGGGGCTTTGAGGTCGTCCTGAAAAAAATTGAGTACCTGATTGGGACCCAGCACAGCTTCGTCGCCGGGATCGATAAATTCTACCTTCGACTCGCCATCGACGTACATTTTGATGACGCGCGTTTCGGCGTCACGCGAGAAAACGTAGTGCATGTACTCGCCGGGCTTCACCGGGGCCTTCTCGCCGGTGGCAAAGTTGAAAAAATTGAGCCGCCCTTCGTAGATGTAGCAGCCATTGTCGGATAAGCGGTCTTTAAAATCAAGTACCCGTTTCCAGCTCTCGAGTTCATCGAGCCGGAAATAAATCTCGACCGTGTAGGGCCCGTCGAACAACCCGTGTCCTTCTACATTATTAAATTGTAGGCCCGAATTGGCTTCGAATTGGTAGACCGGTCGCTTGTTTCTGCCCAACTCGGGCAGCACTTCCTCGATGTACTTGCCTTGGGTACCCAATACGTGCAGGTCGGGCGCGCTGTCGGAATAGCTTTTGAGGCCATCGCTAAAATCGTAGGTATACACTTTTTGCGCGGAGGCCTTGCCCGCCAGCAACCCCAAAAGAAGTATCAAACCCATCCATCCGCTCCGCGCTCCTCTCATATACTGCTTGTTTCCTGCTTCTATCCTACCGTGATTTCGCCCGTGAGGTAGTGCCGTGCCTGCCCGGAAATCAGGGTACGGTCGCCGACCAACTCACAACGTAAGTACCCGCCTCGCGCCGACAACTGTCTGGCAGTCATTGTGGTTTTATCAAGTCGTTCGGCCCAGTAGGGGGTCAAGAGCGTGTGTGCTGAGCCTGTGACCGGGTCTTCGTCGATACCCGACTGCGGCGCAAAAAAGCGAGATACGAAGTCGACCTCGTCGCCGGGGGCCGTGACAATAATGCCGCGCGTGGGTACACTGGAGAGTACGAAGAAGTCAGGCTCGAGGGTGCGGACTTCCGATTCGCTTGCCAATACGATCATGTAGTCGTCCCTGCCTTTGAACAGTTCAAAGGTTTCCAGCGCCCGCATACTTTCCGAGAGCGCGGGTGGAGGTACCGCCACTTGGTAGGTGTCGGTAGGAAAGTCGAGCGTAAGCCAATCGTCTTGCCGGGTTACTTTTAGCAATCCGCTTCGGGAATCGAACGTGATTTCCGGCGATTCCACGCCCTGAATATTGAATATAACGTAGGCGGTTGCCAAAGTTGCGTGTCCGCATAAGTCGACCTCCACAGTTGGGGTGAACCAGCGGATGTGGTAGCCGTTTTCGGTGGGTATGTAGAAGGCTGTTTCCGACAAGTTATTTTCACAGGCAATCTTTTGCATCAGACCATCGTCCAGCCAGGATTCCAGCGGAACTACGGCCGCAGGATTGCCCGCAAACAGCGTGTCGGTAAAGGTGTCGAGTTGGTAAAGCGAGAGTTTCACGGGTTGAATAGGAGTTTAGAGACAAAACGCAAACCCGACCGCGAAAAGTACTTAGTGGTTTTCTGGCGGATGGGAAGCGCTGGTCGACAAGGTATCAAAAATATCGCTGTCGAAGGAAAGCAGCGACGGAATTTTTAACGCGGCCAGGTCGAACTTAGGGTCGTCGTATTCGTAGGCGGCCGGGACGGCGACGCAGCGCATGCCCGCCGCTACCGCCGAGCGCAGGCCGTTGCCCGAGTCCTCGAAGGCCAGGCAATCGGCGGGCGCCACACCCAACAGGCGGGCCGCACCCAGGTACACATCGGGAAATGGTTTGTTGCGCGCTTCGAGCAACGCTGAATGCCAGCATTGGAAGTACTTCCGCAGGTCAAGTCGTTCGAGCACGGTTTCGATGATTTCCGTTGGCGAGGCTGAGGCTACGGCCAGCGGTATTTTACGATCATGGAAAAAACGGACCGCTGCCTCTGCGCCCGGCATGACCTCGGCACTTTGGCCGATGCGATCGTGGGCCAGGTGTAAAATCTGCTGCCCGACCGCCTCCTGACTAGCCTCGATGCCCGGAAACTGCTCGAACATATGCCTGACGAATTGGGCGGTACCCAGCCCAGTCGCCGCCCTGCACATGTCCTCGGTCACCGATGCCCCGACCTCCGCAAACACCTCGATCGCTACCTCACGCCAGATCGGCTCCGAGTCGACCAGCAGGCCATCCATATCGAAGAGGACTGCTTTGGTTGTGTAATTGTGTAATTGTGTAATCGTTGAATTGTTGAAGGGTTTATTTGTTTGATAACTTGGCATAAAATACTTTCAATTACACAATTACACAATTACACAATTACACAATTACACAATTACACACCCTCACACATCCGCCATCCTGAATGGCTTTACGTCTATTTTGTCCCAGACGCGGCCGGTGACGTAGGGGTCGGTGGCGAGCCAGTCGTTGAGGCCCGCTTCATCGTCAAAATCGACGAGCATCATCGAGCCGATCATTTGGCCCTCGGGGCTCAGTAGCGCGCCACCGAGTACAAAGTTGCCGTCTGCTTTGAGTTTACGCGCGCGGTCGAAGTGTAGCGGACGGGCCGTCAAGCGGCGTTGTGGGGCCTCCTCGTCGGTGTGGTCGTAAGCATGAACTATGTAGTGCATCTGTTATTTATTTGTTTAGGTATAGAGGTTCAAAGCGGCTAAGGTCCAAAGGTCCAAAGGTCCAAAGCGTCCAAAGCGACAAAGCGACAGAGCGACAGAGCGACAAAGTTGCCTTTTTGCGGCGTAAAACTACAAGAAGTCTCGATAATGCGAGTATACAGTGGTCGAATCCCATTTTTTTAACCGTCTCCCGTCTCCCGTCTCCCGTCTCCCGTCTCCCGTCTCCCGTCTCCCGTCTCCCGTCAACCCTCGGCTCTCATCGCCAGGTACACGCCGTTCGTCCAGCCGAAGCCTTGCTGGATTTCGTACTCGCCGTCGCAGGGCATGCGATCGGGGTGGATTACATTGTACTTTTCGAGCAACTTGCCGAGTGAATCGTAACGTTTTTCCACCAAATTCAGCCAGTTTACGCGAAGTGTCGCCGCCGTTTTGTCGAAGCGGTAGTTGCGCAGTCCCTGATGGGCCAGCCACTGCAACGGGGCCCAGCCGTTGGGCAAATCCCACTGCTGGCCCGAGTTGGTAAGGGTAGTTTGTAGCCCCCCCGGGCAGAGGAATTTTTCTTTTAACAAAGCTTCCACCGCACTGGCTTGTGCTTGGGTGGCCAGCCTGAAGTACATCGGAAAAACGGCCGCCAAACTGAACGTATCGGTGAACTCGTCCTGCCGGAAATCGAAATCCATGTAAAACTGACGCGCGTCGTCCCAAAAAACGGCATCTATTGCAGTTTGGCGTAGGTTGGCTTTCCGCTCGTACTCCTGGGCCAGGTCGATGTGTTCACCCAGGCGGTAGGCATCGGCCAGGGTTTGTTCCAAGTGGTACATCAGGCAGTTGAGATCTACCGGCAGGAGGTTGGTCGTCTGAATCGTGGCGAACGTTTTCCCATCGGCCATCCAGCGGCTGCTGAAATCCCAGCCCGACTCGGCGGCCGCCCGCAGGCAACGGTACACCGGCTCAGGTTCGTGGCCGTGCTTTTCCTTTGCTTCTTTGGCTAAGTCGACATCCTCGGCGTAGGATTCGGGGCGTGGGGCAGCGCGGTCGTCCCAGTAGCGGTTCAGGGTGGTACCATCGTGCAGGCGCACCACGCGGCGAAAATCCGGGTTCTCGGCGTCGAGTGCAGCACTGCCATCCATCCAATAATCATACTCTTTTTGGAGCTGAGGCAGATGCTTAACCATCGTTTCCTCGCCCTTTGTTTCGCTCAAAAGCCGAATCATCAGAGAAAAAACCGGCGGTTGCGATCGGCTCAGGTAGTAGGTGCGGTTGCCGGTAGGTACATGACCGAAGGTATCGATCATGTGTACGATATTGGCGACCATACTCTCGATCAGGTCCTCGCGGCCCGACTCCCGCAGGCCCAGCATCGTGAAGTAGCTGTCCCAGTAGTACATTTCCCGGAAGCGTCCGCCCGGCACCACGTAGGGCTCGGGCAGTACCAGCATCGAGCCACCCCGGTGCTTCTTTTTAACGGGTCGCGACAGCCGCGACCACAGCTGCTCAATGTGCTGTACGATGGGGGGGACGTCTTTGGTCTCGTCGCGCTCGGTCATGATGTCAGGTGGCATCTCGAAGTGCGCTTCGACAAATGCTTTCAAATCGAATGCTTCCTCGTCCTTCCGGCGGGCGTAGGCTTGCAGAATCTCAGATGTATCGAACTGCGGTACGGCATCGGCAAAAGCCTTGGAATCTTTGAAGATTCGCCGCATCTGCACTTCCCTGAACAACGTCCCGTATAGCACATCGGGTGAGACGCGGACTTCGTTGTAGGTAGTAGGGAGGGAAGTGTTCATTGATTAAACAGATTCAACGCTGCTGCGCTCATGGCTTTTACGCCGGTTTTGATGGTGGGCTCAGGTACAGGGGCGAAGAGCGAAGAATGCAACGAGGGGAGCTGTTCGCCTTTTGCTTTGGCATTCTCAATGGTTTCAGGGGCTAGGGTACCCAGCCAAAACATAAAAATCGGGACGCTGTTGTCGGGCATCACGAACCGGCTGAAATCCTCGCCGACCATGTACGGGTCCGTTTCCACAACCTGCTTTTCGCCGAAAGTGTTCTTGAAAACGCCCACCAGGCGGCTGGTCAGAGCCAGGTCGTTGACGGTGGCCGGTGTCATGGGTTCACTGATGCTGATTTTCGGTATCTTGTCGTCGGGCAGGCCCGCTGCTTTGGCGTAGTATTCGCTGATGCGCCGGATATTGGCGATCACCTTCTCGCGCACCTCGGGCGTGTAGGAGCGGAGGGTAAGCTGCATCGTGACATCGTCGGGAATGATGTTGTGTACCGTACCTCCGTGGATGGACCCGACCGTGACCACCGCCGGGTCGATGGGATTGATGTTGCGGCTGACGATGGTCTGAAACGCCAGAATCATCTCGGCGCTCAGTACCACCGGGTCGACGGTCGTGTGCGGGGCCGCACCGTGGCCGCCTTGTCCAAACACAGTAATGTCCATCATGTCCACGCTGGCCATCAGCGGCCCGGCTCGGTAGCCGAGGGTACCTGCCGACAGGTAGGAGTTGTCGTGCAGCGCGATAGCGTAGTCGGGCTTGGGGGCAAAATCGAACAAGCCGTCTTTCAGCATATTGTCCGCGCCCAACCCGTTTTCTTCGGCGGGCTGCGCCACCATGACGAGGGTACCTTTCCACTCATTTTTTGTTTTGACCAAAGCCTGCGCCGTTCCTACGAATACCGTCATGTGGATGTCGTGGCCACAGGCGTGCATGACGTTCACCTCGTTGCCCGCCGCGTTGATGCCCCGCGCCTTACTGGCGTAGGGCAAGCCAGTTTTTTCTTCCAGCGGCAGTGCGTCCATGTCGGCCCGGATGAGTACCGTCGGGCCCGCGCCGTTCTTAAATATACCCACAACGCCATGGCCGCCGATTTTTTCCTTTACTCGAAATCCCAGCTTTTTCAACTCCGCCGCCATGCGGGCCGCGCTTTTTTCTTCTTGTAAAGAGAGTTCGGGATTTTGGTGGAGGTGCTTGTAGAGGGCGTCGAGCTCGGGGTAGTTCTGGGCGGTGAGGGTCTCAATCTGCTCGATGACTTTTGGATTTTGGGCAAAGAGGAGTGGGGACGCGAGTAGGTGGAGGAATAAATGTAGCGTATGCCTCATATTGAGATGGATCGGATTCATGTCCCAAAGATAGGGAAATGTGGTACCACTCAATCGCCCAGCTTGAAAACATCGCCCAATTGGCTATTGCCCATGATTTCCTGAACAATACTTTCGGCTTTCTTGGAAATTTTGAAGGGGTGGTCGCGGTAGAGCCGAGCGTACAAGTCGTCTACCGTGAGCAGCGTTTCTTCAATTCTTCGTTCCGATAGATCGCTGATTTTCTGCTGGTAATCGAGCTGCCATTTCAGATTGTTGGGGTCGACCCAGCCTTTGGCAATGAATCCTTTGGTTTTCTTGGGGCAGCGGCAAGGGTTAGCCTGATGCACAAGCCCACAGCGGTTGTGCATTCACTGGTGCAGATCTTTACGGGCGCGCGAGAGCTTTTTTATGAAATTAGCCGGGCTGACCTCGAATATCTCGGCGGCCAGGTTATGATCTATTTCGAAGAGCGCCCCCACGATGTACACCGGCCGCTGCTCACGGTCGAGGCACATCAGCGTACCAGCCATGCAAGCCACCTTACTCTCTTCAATTTCTTGGCTCATTTCGTGCTCTTCCACCACCGACAGTAGCTCGTTGGGTGTGGCGGCAATGTGATCAAAAAAATTGTCGAAGCCCGTTACGACTTTCTTGTATTTCTGCTTTTTGAGATTCAGAAAATGGTTGAGTGATCCGGTGCAACCACGTCCTGAACTTACCTTTCATTGGCTCGTATCTGGCCAGATTGGTTACCGGCTTGACCAAAATCTCCTGCGTGATGTCCTCGGCGTCCTGTACGTTGTTGACCATTTTCAGGGCCACAATAGACTTGCTGTAAAGGTGAATTACAGCTAGTTGGTCAAGTAGGCGTCAAATGTCTTGGGTATCTATCTGATGAGTACGTACATTTGAAGTGGCAGCACGTCGCCAAAAACTAGTCATACCATGAGACCCGCTACCCAAAAAGCTATTCAACTCATCCGCCAAATCGTCAACCAAGTGGACAACAAGGCGTAAGTAATTCTGTACGGTTCCCGCGCCAGGGGGGACGAACGTGCGGATTCGGATTGGGACATTCTGGTGCTTACGGACTACCAGGTGGATTTAGCCAAAGAGCGGGCATTTCGCTGTCCCCTATATGACCTAATCAGTGGTCCGTACTTCCGTGGCCTGAGTCTCCTCAGACCCTCCCAGCCATATCACTATCAATAATCCCTTTTTAAAAGCATTACTTAAATCCCCCTTCACGCCAACTCCTCCTTAAAAAACTCCACTGTTCTTTTCCAGGCTAGTTCCGCCGCCGCCTTATCGTAGCGCGGCGTGGTGTCGTTGTGAAAGCCATGGTTCGCTCCCTCGTACATATAAGCGGTGTATTCCTTGTTATTTTTCTTCAACGCCTCCTCGTAGGCGGGCCATCCGGCGTTTACGCGCGTATCGAGTTCGGCGTATTGCAGCAGTAGGGGAGCCTGGATCTTGGGAACATCTTCGAGGGGCGGCTGTCCGCCGTAGAAGGGTACCGAAGCGGCCAGCTCGGGTAGGCGCGTGGCCATGAGGTTGGAAATACCGCCGCCGAAGCAGAAGCCTACTACCCCAACTTTACCGTTGCAGTCTTTGCTGGCTTTCAGGTAGTCGTAGGCGGCGATGAAATCTTCCAGCATTTCGTCTTTATCGCGCTTGCTCTGCATGGTGCGGCCTTCGTCGTCGTTGCCGGGGTAGCCGCCCAGGGGCGTGAGGGCATCGGGGGCAATGGAAACGAATCCGGCCAGCGCGACGCGTCGGCCCACGTCCTCGATGTAGGGATTCAAGCCCCGGTTTTCGTGGACGACCACCACGCCGCCGACGGGTTTGTTCATTCCGGCAGGCTTGGAGAGCAAAGCATTGATCTCGCCGCCTCCCAATGGTGACCGATACGTGATGTATTCCGATTCGATGCGAGCGTCGTCGGGCTCCACCTGGATATTGCCCTGGTAGTTGGGCATAAGGAAACTCATGAGGGAGGCCACCGTGATTCCACCCACGGCGTAGGCCGATAGTTTCTGGGCAAATTCCCGACGGTCGAGGCGGTCGTGGGCATAGTCGTCGTAGAGGTCGAATACTTCCTGCTGGATATTTTCTTTCCTGATCTTGGTCATGGTAGCTGGGGTTAGGTATTTTTGATTCTGTTAGGCAAGATACCCAAATTTCACGACGCACAGCGAATGAATACACCTGAAGCCATTTTCTGCGAGACGTGAATAAAACAAGGGCAGCTCCTTGCGCCTGGCAAACGCATCAACTGGTGCAATCCGTCCGCGCTCCCACCACCAGACGGTATTCCGAATATTCCGCATTTTGCGTCCCCGGAAATCCGCTTCAGCCACTACCACCGCACGGCGGGTACGGGTATGAACGCTGGCGGCGAAACTGAAATAAACATGTGTTTTCAGGCAGAAGCCGACCCTTTTTTCGTCAGAAAATCACCGACGTTGAGTATGATTCCGTTCAGGATTTCAACGTCTTTGTTCCAGTCCTTTACCTGCCAGTCGGCTTGCGGCGTAGCGACGGTCACCTTCTTCGTTTTGGTGGTAACCCAGATAACTTTCTCGACGCCGAAATCGAGCAGTTTCTGGGTTTTTTTGAAGATGTAGCTGTCCTGCTCCATGTCAGAGGGATCAGCCATGATGTCCACTTCGATCGCTATCTTGGGCGGCACATCGGCGTAATGCTCGTCAATTTCACCGATTGGCATGGATTGGTTGTCAAAAATAAGAATGTCACCCGCCAGGTTGCTGCGCTTGTCGAGGTGAAGGCCCGCCTCGTTGGAAAGTATCTCGAAATCGTCCTCGTCGAGACCTTTGATCAACAGCCTTAGAATATGTAATATAATGACAGACTGCAACTTGCTCGACCCCATGATTTCTGAAAAAGTTTTTTTACCTGACATGACCTCCCGATAGCCCTTATAATGAATAGGGTGGCCGTCAATGACTTCATAAATCAGGTAATCGGGTACTTTCTGACGAGGCTTGCGGCTCAATACGCCCGATTTGGTGGCTATCATGGTGCTGCGGTTTGGGATAATGCCAAATATAGCGAAAACAAGCCTTTTCTCACCCCCCAACTTGATACCTATCCACAAACTCCTTAAAAGCTTTCTTGTACGTATCGCTCACGGGCAGGAACGCCTCGCCGATTTGGACTTTCTCGCGGTCGATGGCGTCGATGGCGTCGAAGGCCACGATGTAGGAGTTGTGGATGCGGATGAAACGGTTTTCGGGAAGCTGCGTTTCCAGAGCTTTCAGGGTTTGCAGCGTCACGATCTTCCTGCGGTCGCGCTGGTAGATTCCGACGTAATCTTTCAAGCCCTCGATGTACAAAATATCGCCCAGCGCTATCTTAACGAGTTTGGTGCCGTCTTTCATAAACAGGAAAGGGGCGCTGCCTTCGCTTTCGGCGATTTTCTCCGGCGGCGGCGGTGCGGGGGTAGTTTGCCTTTCGGCGGCGAGGCGAGTCGTGACTTTCTGCACCGATTTCAGGAAGCGTTCGAGTGTGATGGGTTTGAGCAGGTAGTCGGCCACGTCGAGCTCGTAGCTTTCGAGAGCGTACTCAGAGTAGGCGGTGGTAAGTACTACCAAGGGCTTTTTCTTCAAGATTTTTAAGAGCGTCAAACCCGTGATCTCCGGCATATTGATGTCCAGGAAAAGAATATCCACGGCTTCCCGCTGTAATACCTCGATGGCGACCAGCGGACTGGCGCACGACTGCACGAGTTGCAAATACGGTACCTTGGCCACGTATTGTTCCATCAGCTTGCGGGCCATTGGCTCGTCGTCCACGATCAGGCAGGTGTAGTTCATGCGAGTTGCAGGGTTAGTTGCTACGGCGTATTGGTCGGGTTCATCGCGGACGCGGAGTTCGTGGCGGCCGGGATAGCTCAGTTCGAGGCGTCGCTGGAGATTGTGCAGTCCGATCCCGGATTTTTCCTCCTGAACCACCTGCGCGGGCAGTCGGCTGTTGGCCACCGAATACACGCACTGATTCTCCGTCAGCGCGATTTCTGACCTTCACCCACGCGTCGGTGGCGTTGGTACTTACGCCGTGCTTGAAGGCGTTTTCCAGAAAAGTAATAAAAAGAAACGGCTCGATTATCACGCCTTGAGTAGTTCCCTTCACTTCAAAATCAATGGGTACCTGGTCGTCGAGCCGGAGTTTTTCCAGGCTGATGTAATTTTCCATGTACTCGATCTCCTTCGTGAGCGGTACCTTCGGATGGTTGGATTCGTAGATCATGTACCGCATCATCTGCGACAGCTTGTCGATGACCTCGGTCGTTTTGGGCGACTGCGTGAAAGCGAGGTAGTACAGGTTGTTGAGCGTATTGAACAAAAAGTGCGGGTTGATCTGGGCTTTCAGAAAGCGTAGTTCGGCGGTCAGCTTTTCGTTCTCAATCTCTTTTTTGCGGGCTTCCAGTTGAAACCAGTCTTCGGCAAAGCGCAGCATCCCGATAAAAACGACAATGAAAATTACGCTCAGCGTATTCTGGATCAGGAATCTTTCGGCGTAAAGAAAATTGGCCCGGCCCTCGGGCAACCCGCCGTAAATCAGCCGTTTCATGTACACATGGAAGACGATAGCCAGCACCAGCGGCGGGAGAAATTCGAGCAGATAGCGGCCGATCTTCTTGTGTTTCAGAAATCGGGGCAGGAAATAAAAGTAGTTGAGGTAAGCGATGCCCGCGATAATCAGCACGTGTAGGGTTGCATCCAGAAAAGCGCGGGAAAGCACGATATCCTGGTTGCGGCGGGCGTAGGTAATTTGGTAAAAGAAAAAAGAAAAGTACACCGCCCAGAACGAGAGATGCAGTAGCAGGATGCGGTTGCGCTGATTGAGGTTTTGCATTCGTGGTTTTTTGATTGTTGTAAAGTACCGGGTTTTGGCAAGATATTCCGACCCAAAATCGGTTGTTTTCGACGGTTCGGGCGTTTCGTCCGATAGGTCGGGTCGTTGGCTCCACGACTGGTTTATAGGTAGATCCGTCCGGTTTTCGCGGGGATTGGTCGAGTAGTTTGATGGATAGGTCTATTACGTGGAATGGTCTTAGCAATTGGGTTTTCATTTGTGGAGAAATCAGAAAAATAACACCTCACCCAACAAACCACTTATCCATGAAAAACTTAGTCCTCTTACTTTCACTTTGACACTCGGCCTGTCGGTAGTCAGGCGCAATGGTCCGGGCGGTGGTGGCGATCGCCCCCAGGGCGACGGCAACGGTCGGCCTCGCACGGAATCCGCTACTACCTTCGAGATGCCCACCGCCAAGGGTAATTCTAAAATCAGCGGCTACGTCGTCGACTCCGCCCTGACCGGGGCGGTGGAATACGCCACAATCGCGCTGCTCGACAAAGCCTCCGGTAAGCCCGTGGATGGTACCGTCGCCGACGATAAAGGTAAATTTGAACTCACCAAAGTAGCCGAAGGCGAGTACTCGCTGCTGATTCGCTTCATCGGTTTTGCTCCCAAAACTATCGAAGGGATCAAGGTACTCAAAGGCAAAGACATCGACCTGGGCGTCATCAAACTGTCGTCCGGCACCATCATGCTCGACGCCGTGACCGTGACGGGCGAGAAGTCGCTCATCGAGGAGAAGGTGGACCGACTAGTCTACAACGCCGAGAAAGACCTCACCTCCAAAGGCGGTGACGCCGCTGATGTATTACGCAAGGTACCGATGCTGTCGGTCGATTTCGACGGGAACGTGCAGCTACGCGGCACTTCCAACATTCGGGTTTTGATCAACAACAAACCCTCGACCATCATCGCCAGTAACATCGCCGACGCACTTAAAATGATTCCGGCCGACCTGATTCAATCGGTTGAAGTGATCACCTCGCCCTCGGCCAAGTACGACGCCGAAGGCTCAGGCGGTATCATCAACATTATCACTAAAAAATCGACGATCAAAGGCCTGACGCTCAGCCTGGACACGGGCGTCGGTCTGCGCGGTTCCAATTTGGGCCTGAACGGTAGCCTGCGCACCGGCAAACTGGGCATCACGATGGGCGGACACGGCCGGGCGTTTTATAACAAAGCACTGGTGACGCTGGACCAAAACACGGTGCGCAACGGCGACGCTATCCTGACGAAGCAAAGCGCCGACGCTTTCGACAACGGTCTGTTCGGCCGCTACAACATTGGTTTCGATTACGATTTAGGCCAAAAGCAGTACTTGGCGGCGGGCGTCAACTTCGGTACCCGCAACTTCTCGCGCGATCAGGACTACACCACGAATCTTTTTACCAACGACGCCCTGACTTCGACCACCTACCGTAATGTCGACAGCCGCGACTTGTCTAACTCGGTGGACATGAACCTCGACTACGTGCGCATTTTCAAGCCCGGTCAGGAGTGGTCGATTTCGACGCTGTACAGCGTCAGTAACCTGACAAATAACTTCTTTGCCGACATCTTGAACAACTCCCAAGAACTTACCGCGCGGCAGAAAAACCTGAACAACAACACCAACAAGGAGATCACGCTCCAAACCGACTACGTGCAGCCCATCGGTAAGAAACAGCAGATCGAGTTTGGCGCGAAAGGGATTTTCCGAGAAGTGAACAGTGTCTTCAATTACCAATTGGCCGGGCCGACGGGCACTTTTGCCACCGATTTCATGAACCCGACCGGACTACTCGACTACAACCAGAACATCGCGGCGGGGTACTTGTCTTATACTTTCCAAACGGCCAACAAGTACACCTTCAAGCTGGGGTCGCGCTACGAACACACGATGATCGACGCCAACAACCAGGACAGCGAAATAAAGATTCCGGCCTACTCCAACCTGGTGCCGAGCGTCAATATTTCCAAGGCCGTCGGTAAATCCTCTACGCTCAAACTAGCTTACAACAAGCGGATTCAGCGGCCGGGTTTGCAGCAGTTAAATCCCAATTTCAACGCCGCCAACACCCAGAACATCAGCATCGGTAACCCGGCTTTGAAACCCGAACTAACCGACAATATGGAGTTGAGCCTGAGTACTTCATTCAAGAAAACCTACCTGAATATGTCGCTCTTTGGCCGCACGACGAGCAATTCCATCACCCGCATCACCACGCCTTCGGATTCGATCATCGGGGCGGTCATCACGACCTACCAGAACATCGGCCGCGAGCAGACCTTCGGAGCCAACGTATTCGGCAACGTGTATCTGACGCCCAAGTGGACGTTGAATGGCGGTGTGGATTTTTACTACAATTATCTTGAAGGTCAGCAGACGGGCTTGTTGGGTACCTCGGAGTTGGTCAGCAATTCAGGCTTTGTGATTGGTGGGCGTGTGCAGTCGCAACTGCAACTGCCCAACGGCTGGGGCATTCAGGCCTTCGGCGGTTTTCGGGGTAATCGGGTGCAATTGCAGGGCTCACAGAGCGGCATGGGGATGTACTCGCTGGGTGTAAGAAAAGAATTCGCCAACAAGAAGGGGACGATTGGTCTGGGTGCCGACAACTTCTTCGGCGGCATGAAGATCAGAAGTACCCTTACTTCGCCGACGTTTAACCAGCTAAGCGTCAACAACATCTACAACCAAAACGTCAAGCTGACGTTCAGCTACAAGATTGGCAAGATGTCTTTGGTAGAAACCAAGAAGCGCACCAAGTCGGTGAACAACACCGACGTGCTGGGCGGTGAGAGTAATTAATGTGATTTCGCATAATGCGCTTTCAATAAATCCTCCGAAAAGTCATCCGTCAGATCACGCACTACGGTGTGGATGTGGTTGGCGTCGTTCTGGGTGTTGTCGAACTCGATCAGAATCGTGGGGCCGTGGATGCGGTAGTAGTGGCCCGCGCCCTTTTCCATTTTCAGTTCGGCATCACCCATCCAGGCAAAGTACAGGTTGTCCATCCCGGCCTTTTCCAACTGCTTCATCTGCTGATTTTTGAGCGTGACATGGTAGCGATCGAGGTACAGCACGATGAGATCTTTAAAGATTTTTTGCTGGTCGACGGACATATCCTTCATAGCTACGCCTTCAAACCTGGCTTTGTCGAGTCCAGTCACCTGCCGCTGATTGACAGAGAAAATTTCGTAAGGTGATTTCTCGGCCAACACAACCTTCTCCTTTTGGCTGGCGTCCAGCGCGTTCAGCAGTTTATACCCCATGTCTTCTTCCTCACCCAGCACCCGCACACCCTTTTGCGGTACGTCGAGCAGGACATGGCCGGGGTTGCTTCCCAGGAAACTGGGCGTAAACGAGATATGGTCGCCCACCGTGGTGTAGTGAATCGAAACATGGTGTCCTTCCATACGCCAGCCCCAGGGGTCTTTGGCCGAAGGGTCGCCGTACACTAGGAAGGCGTAGTTCTCCGGGTCGCGGCGGGTGTCATTGGGGGGGCGACTTTCCAGCACCCTCAATACGTTTTCGAGGTCCATAATGTCCTTGATTTTCTGGTAGCCCTTTGTCGGTCATCACGACTTCCACCATACGCATTGCGGCCTGGCGCTGCGGCTCGCTCATGCGCTTGATGTTGAAGCCCAGCCGCTCGCGCGGGATGAAGTGCCAGTCGTAGCGGAGCGTGTCTTGCATTGGGCGCATTACCTCGGCCTTTTGGGTCGCGTCCAGCGTTTTGATAAAATCGTTGACTGCCGCTGTCATCGTGGGGTTGAGCCGGTCTTTGGCGGCGGCCGCGTCGCTGCTACCACCCACCGATGATTTAGTACCCGAACTACAAGCCGCGCAAAGCGAAAGAATCAACAAACCAAGATAAAGCCTCATGTTATTTTGAATTAGATTTTTGTAAAAATTTCACCACGGCCGTTCCAGCGGCAGATTGGATTTCGCACTTTCAGGGCTTGATAATATGGAATCGCTGTTCGTAGGGCTTCACCCTACGCTGAGACATGTCGCCCTTTCAGGGCTGCCGTTTCGGCGTTGCAAAATCAATTGGCTGATTCATATTTATAGTTGAAGCGTCAACCAATTGTCAATCGTTAATTATCCCTTGTTCATTGATCAAAGCTCCCGAATCCTGATATTCTTGAACCATACCTCATCGCCGTGGTCCTGGAAGGCAATTTTGCCTTTGGCGTGGGGCGTGGCGTAGTTCCAGGTTTTGAACTTGCTTTTGGCGAGTTGCTCCTTCCACTCGTCGGAGCCGTAAACGTAGTCCACGACCTTCGCGCCATTGAGCCAGTGCTCTACGTGGTTGTCCTCGACCTTGATGCGTCCTTGGTTCCACTCTCCGGCGGGCTTCACGGCTTTCAGGTCGGTGGGAGCCTGCATATCGTAGTTGGCCCCGGTCTTTTGGCGGTCGTTGAGGTTGACCATCTGGCCGCCGTCTTCGAAGGGTGGGTAGTTTGCGTCGTCGACGATTTGGTACTCGGGACCGGAGTAGTAGGTGGCATTTTCCGGATCTTCGATCACTTTATAGATCACGCCGCTGTTGGCTTCGGGCGGTATCTTGAATTCAAATTCCAACTCGAAATCCTCGTACTCCTTATCCGTCACGAGGTCGCCGCTGCCGCCATGCGACATCAGGGCACCGCTCATTACCATCCACTTCTTTTCGTTGTCGGCGCGATAGGGGTGCCAATTGGCGGTAGTTTCTCCATCAAACAGCGATTCCCATTCGCTTGAGTTGTCTTCGGTTTGGTTATCTTCGGTTTGGCTCGTTTCGGTGGTGCATGAGGCGAAGGCAACCAGGCTAACGGTCAAGAGTAAGCTGATTTTTTTCATCGTTTATTGTGTAGTAAAAGGTTGGCTAACCAAAGAAACCTGTCGGCGAATTATACTATTGACGTTGGATTCCGGATTTTACCCTGAATTAAGAAATCAGCCTCATCCTCAACGAGGGTATGACCCGAAGCAGTTGAACCTGAACCTGGCTGCTCAAAGTACTGGTGGCTGCCTGGCGTGTATGGACTTGAACGTATCCAACATCTAACGTCAAAAATCCAACGTCCAGAATCAATCTACTTTGAGTTTAAATCTTTTAAAATCTCATTCAGTGCCTTCCGGGCAAAATCCGAGCACACCAGCGCGCCACTGATGGCGGCGCGTTCCGACAGCAAGGTATCCCAATGCGCGGTGCCCTCCCAAAGTACTGCCTTCATGCGCCGCATGGATTCGGGGTCGTAGTGGGCTAGTCTTTGCGCCATCGTGGCTACCTCGTGGTCGAGCGCATCAGTCGTTTCGAGTACATTGTCGTACAGCCCTTTTTGCCAGGCCCAGATCGCCGCCTTGAACTCCGTGGCGTTGAGGGTCAGATGGCTCGTCGCCGCTAGGCCGATTTTGCGCCGTACGGCGGGCTCGATCACGAAAGGGCCGATGCCGATGGTGAGTTCGCTGAGCTTGACCGCGGCGTGGTGGGTAGCCAAAGCGTAGTCGGCGGCGGCAATCAGCCCGACGCCGCCGCCCACGGCCTTGCCCTGTACCCGCGCGATGATGAACTTGGGACAAAGCCGCATAGCGTCGAGTACCTTGGCAAAGCCCATGAAAAAGGCTTTTCCCTCGGCCTCGGTCGTGATGGCGGTCAGCTCGGTAAGCGATGCTCCGGCGCAAAAAGCCCGATCGCCGCCCGATTTGAGCACAATCACCGACGCATCGGTAGCTTCCCCGGCCGCACGAATAGCCGATGCCAGCTCCGTCAGCAAATTAGTAGGCAGGCCATTCCCCGCCGGATGAAAAAACTCGACAGTAGCGATGCGGTTTTTTACGGACGTTTTTACGTAAGGTTCCATTTTATTACCCAAACAGCTTCGCCCAAAAACCCTTGGCCTTGGTTGTGGCGGCTTGCATGGCTTCGTTGGCGTCTTCCCTGATGTCCTCAAATTCTTCCATGGCGTGCGCGGCGATTTTGGCGGCTTGTTCCTTGGCCTCGAATACCTTCTCGCGGGCGATGGCCTCCAACTCGTCGATTTCTTCGGCGGCTTTGGCCGCAATTTCGCTGGCTCTCACCTTGGCTTCGGCGATTTTCTCATTAGCATCTTCCCGGAGGTCGTCCATGTCTTCGTTGATGCGCGAGGTCAGCGATTCGATCTTAACTTTGGCTTCGGCCGATTTTTTCAACGCTTTCTCACGCAGTTCGCTCACCTCGCCGGCGGCCTGATCGGCCACGGAAGCAATTTTGTTTTTGGCGTCGAGCGCCAACTCATCTGACATACCGCGTACTTCACCAAATTTCGTAGCGACCTGCCCGCGAATGGCTTCGACTTCATTTTTGGCTTCGGCCATTTTTTCGGTAGCCTGATGTCTCAAACTGCGTACGGCCGACTCCGCTTCGGTCCTGAGCGACTCCGCGCCGGACCGTCCCTCCACGAAGTTCTCGCGGGTAGCTTCGTGGGCGTCGGCCGATGGGTCACCGGCCTGCGTTTTCAGTTCGTCGGCGGCCACTGCGGCGGCATCGGGTAGCAAGCCGGTCGATTCCTGGGCATCTTTTTGGCCGGAGGCGGCCAGTTGCGCCGCGGCGGCTTTCTTCTCAGCCAGTGATTTTGCGGCCTCGTCGGCGGCGGGATTGGGGTTGTTTTCCATTGGGTCGGTAGGTTGGGTTGGATAGAACCTAAAAGTACGAACAAGCGGGGAAGCCTGCAAACAAGCCCAATTGCAATCGGCAACGCGATGAGGAATTAGGTACCCAAAGCCCGGCTGATTCAGGCATATGTCGAGACTGGCAAAGGTTTTTTAGGGACTTGCCTGAAACTCAACTAACCAAATTTACACCCCTTACTACCATGAGAAAGATAGCCCTGGCCACCACCATTTATTCCTTTATTATGATGGGCTGGCTCTTCACCAGTTGTGAAACCACCCAGGAGAATAAGGAAGAGTACGCCGAGGAACAAGCCGACGCTATCAACGAAGCCGATGCGGCGATAAACGAACTGAAAAACGCCGACGATGCGGAAGACCTCGCTGAAGTACGCGACGATCTCACCGAACAGTTGCAAGAATTGGAAGCAGCCAAGAAAGGATACATGAACGAGTTGCAAACCCGCCAGAAATCGCTCAACGAAAAAATAAGCGATCTTGACGGCAAGGTGACTGATCCCAACCAGGCCAACCGCGAGAAATGGGTGGAGCGCCGCACCAAACTCGTACGGGAGCGTGATCAGTTGCAGGCCAATCTTCTGGAATTGCAAAAGCCCATGACCGATGACCGCTGGGTGACCGCCGAGGGCGAGCTCAAGGAGCTTATCAGCGCCATTGACCGTGATTTGCAGGACTAGGTAAGCCGCCGCACCATCATGCTTTTTACCAATTCATAGAAAGGTTGGGGCTGCATCGTGCGCCAATTGTCGATGTGAAGAGTGCCGCCAAAATTGAGGTAGTAGTCGAGTCGAAAGCGCTGCCACTCGCGCTCGATGTGTTCGCGGAAAGCAACGGCTGCAATCCAGCCGTCTTCTACATCGTCGAACCATTCGGCGTAGTAGTCGTCTTCGGCTCCGTGAAAATCCATTACATTCTCGCCGATCAATATGAACTGATTGATGCCTTCGGCCACGAATTCGTCCACCACGCGGCGCTTAAAGTACATGATGTCGTTGTGCAGCGTGTCGTTCCATTCGCCAAACAGTTCGATGACGACGAAATGTTTGGCGTAATCGGCAAAGAGTACTTTCACATACAGCGTTTCAGAGCCGATCTCATCCCAAAAGGGGTGGATGTAGTACCCGTAAATATCGTGTTCGTATTGCTCAAGATTAGGTTGTCGTCCGTAGAACGGTGACTGTTTGTCACGATTGGCAACGTAGTACTTTTCCCAGTTGTAGTAAGGTTCGATGTCTTGCATTGTGGCAATCGGCTATAGGCTTCTCTTCATTTGATGGAGTTTAAACTCGTTTTCCCGCTAACGAAAAAAGCCGGGCGGAGAATTCCGCCCGGCTTTAGTTTTTTATGATGGTGACGTTCGTTGGCGCGTTCCCACAAGTGGAATTCGTAGTTCAATTATTCATTATTCATTGTTAATTATTCATTAATCAAAGTTCCCGAATCCATACATTTCTGAACGCTGTGGGATTACCATGATCTTGCAGCATGATAGGCCCCCTGCCGTGGGGCAGTACCGTCGGGCGACCGATATAGTCGGTGTGGCCCTGAATAGCGGTGTGGTTCTGGATCAGCACGCCGTTGTGGAATACCGTGATGTAAGGCGGAATGAGCATCATGCCATCTTTGTTGAAGCGTGGTGCGGTGTAGGCTACGTCGTAAGTCTGCCACTCGCCGGGGCGCTTGGCGGCGTTGACCAATGGCATCGTTTGTTTATAGATCGAACCGGCCTGGCCGTTGGAGTAGGTGCGGTTGTCGTAGCTGTCGAGTACCTGTAGCTCGTACAAGCCCTGCATGAATACCCCACTGTTGCCGCGGCCCTGGCTGTTGCCCTTCACTTCGGCGGGCGAGCGCCACTCGATGTGCAACTGAAAATCGCCAAACTCCTGTTTGGTGCGAATGCCGCCCTTGCCGGCGGCGGTCACGAGGGCCCCGCCGTCGACGGTCCAGGGCGCGTTGCCGCCTTTCACCGACTCCCACATGTCAAGGTTGCGGCCGTCGAAGAGTACCAGTGCATCGGAAGGCGCCGTGAAGCCCGATACCGCCGCCGAAGGGGCACCGGGCGTGACCAGGCGCGGTACCGGCGACCAGACTTCGCTGGATTCGGGTGTCATTTTCTTGGGTTGTAGCTGGGCTTGTGCGGCTAGGGTCGCTGTGAGCGCGAGGGTGGTGATGAATAGTTTTTTCATGAAATATTTTAAAGATTGAAGGCCAATTGGCCCGTTTGGGACAACAACATGGCAAGGAAAGCGGTTTAAAAGATGATTCTAACCACCCGAAACACCATATTTCCAATCATAAATCGTAGTTTTCGGTTCTGATACTCAATTAACCTATGCTTTAACCATTTATGAACACCACTACAGTACTATCTTTCAAATGCCTTTTACTGGTCGCGGCGGCTTTACCGGCTCTGGCCCAAACACCCCTGCCGCTCAATGATTTGTCGGCGTTTACCAATAAAGGAGGCAACTGGAGCATCGTCGGCGACGCCACAGTCGACATCACTCGGCCGAACGTCCTGACTACCACCCCCGGTAAGGGCGTGCTGGCCTGCTTACACAAACAAGGTACATACGGCCCTGATTACGAACTGCTATCCAAGTTCCAGCACGGCGATCTCGACATCGAGATGGACTATATGATGGCCAAGGTCTCCAACTCAGGCGTGTACCTGCAAGGCAACTACGAGGTACAGCTGTTCGATAGCTGGGGAAAAAAAGGCGCCAACTACGGCGACAACGGCGGGATCTATCACCGCTGGGATACGAGCCAGCCCAAGGGGCAGGAAGGGTACGAAGGCTACGCGCCCCGGGCCAATGTTTCGAAAGCCCCCGGCTTGTGGCAGCATATCGAGATTTCCTTTCAGGCCCCGAAATTCGACAAGAGCGGCAAGAAAATTGCCAATGCGGTATTCCTGAAAGTGACGCTCAACGGTACCGTCATTCACGAAAACGTGGAACTGAGTGGTCCGACGCGCGGCGCGATGACCGAGACAGAAATTCCGATGGGGCCGTTGCGGATTCAGGGCGACCACGGTTCGCTGGCGATTAAGAACATTGTCATCCATAATTACGACAAAAAGCCGGGTACCCTGAGCAACCTGCAGTACAAAACCTACTACGGCAGCTTCTCAGAAGATACCGATCCGGCGACGCTGAAAGCGGCTGCCTCCGGCAAGTCCGATGAGCTTAACTGGAATGTATCGAAAGACATCAACAACTACGTACTGGTGTACAATGGTACCTACAACGCCCCCACGGCGGGCGAGTACACGTTCAAATTGCAGGCTTCGGGCAACAGCTACCTTAAAATCGACGGAAAGAATATCCTGGACGGTTCGCTGAAAAACATGAACGAGTTCAGGACTGCCACGACCAGGCTGAGTGCCGGCGACCATAAGCTTGAAATTTACGACAACAAACGCGAAGTCCGGCGGCAACCAGCGCTCGGGTTGTGGGTGTCGGGACCCGGCTTTCGCGAGGTGGCCTACCATGGCTCCAGCTCGGTCCTGACTCCCGGGCGCGTCAACGATCCTATTTTGGTGGACGCCGAGAATAACACCGTACTCCGTAGTTTTATGGATATCCGCCCCGAGGCCAACCAACGCGAACGCGTCGTTCATGCGGTATCGGTAGGTAGCCCGACGGGCCTGCATTATACCTACGACCTGGAAAAAGGGGCCCTGTTTCAGGTGTGGCGCGGCGATTTTCTGGATGCTACGCCGATGTGGAACAACCGGGGCGACGGTTCTTCGCGTCCACGCGGCAATGTAACGCTACTGGGCGATGTGCCGCTTCTGGCCAAGACCACCGGTACCTGGCCCAGCGATACGACGGGTAGCCGCTACCGTCCCAAAGGCTACGAACTCGACGCCGACGACGTACCGACGTTTTTGTACGAAGCCTACGGTACCACCGTATCCGACAAAACATCGGTCGTGGACGGCAAGTACTTTACGCGCGAAATCAAGACCGCCCAGCCCGTGAGTGGACTTATGGCCAGATTGGCCGAGGGCAAATCCATCGAGAAAATCTCAGACGGACTCTACGCCGTTGATAACAAAGACTACTACGTACAACTACCCGCCGGTAGCGCCACGCCCGAAATCAAGAAAGCCAATGGTAGCGCGGCGCTGATGGTACCCGTCGATAAAGGCGGACTTAAATATTCAATACTCTTTTAAATCAATTTTGAATTTTGAATGATAGAATGAGTGAATATCAGACGATTTGTATTCACTCATTCTATCATTCGCTCATTCTATCATTAATTATGCGACAATTCTTAAAAACATCCCTAATGCTCCTGGCGAGTTGCTCTTTTGCGCTGGCGCAGGAATCGCCCACTGAGGAGGATTATTACAAAATTATCACGCCGCCTATTCCCGAGGGGGTAATTCTGGAAGTAGGTGGACTCACGACCTTGCCCAACGGTTCGCTGGGCATGTCGACCCGCCGCGGCGAGGTCTGGATCATGGACAATCCCACGAGTCAGGCGCCCTATTTTCACAAATTTGCATCGGGTTTGCACGAGATTCTGGGCCTGGCCTGGAAAGACGGCGCGCTCTACTGCGCCCAGCGCGGCGAACTGACCAAGTTGGTCGACAAAAACGGCGACGGCAAGGCCGACTTGTACGAAACGGTGTACGCCTGGCCAGTGTCGGGGCACTACCATGAGTACTCGTTTGGCCCCAAGATCGCGCCCGACGGCAGTTTCTTCGTGAGCGGCAACGTGGCCTTTGGCAGCGAAGAGTGGTGGCGGGGCGAAAGCCGCGTACCGGGCCGGGGTTGGATTTTCCGCATCACGCCCGACGGCAAGTTTGAGCCCTACGCCACGGGCGTGCGCTCACCGGCCGGGATCAGCATGTTGAACGGCGAACTGTTTTACACCGACAACCAGGGCGACTGGATGGGCTCGGGTGGTATCTGGAAAGTGGACAAGGGCGACTTTATGGGTCATCCCGCCGGACTGAAATGGGCCGGTATGCCCAATTCTCCCGTCAAGCTGACCGAGAAGCAGTTTTTTGCGGTGATGGATAACCGTCAGGTCAAAAACGAGCAGGGCCGGTACATCAAGCCCGAAAACGTGACCGACGAAGAGGACCCCATGTTCCTGTACAAACTCAAAGAGAAGTACCCCGAATCGGTGAAGCTACCCGCGGTATGGTTGCCTTACGGCATCCACGGCATATCTACTTCTGAGATTATCGTGGACGATACCAAAGGTAATTTTGGACCGTTCGCCGGACAGATGTTTGTGGGCGATCAAGGACAGAGCAAGATCATGCGCCTGTTCCTGGAAAAAGTGAACGGCGAGTACCAGGGCGCGGCTTTCGATTTTCGGAGTAATTTTCAGTCGGGAGTATTACGCATGACTTTCGCCAAAGACGGCTCCATGTTCGTGGGTGAAACCAATCGCGGTTGGGGATCGGCGGGCGATGCCAACCAGGGCTTGCAGCGCTTGGTTTGGAATGGCAAAACGCCCTTCGAGATGTACTCCGTGAAGGCCATGCCCGACGGCTTCGAAGTGAACTTTACGATGCCCGTCGACCGTAAGTCGGCCGAGAACTTGAATTCCTACGATCTGAGTACCTTCATCTACAAGTACCACGCCGTGTACGGCAGTCCTCCTACCAACACCGAAAAAGCCAAAATCCTGGGCGTGAAGGTGTCCGACGATGGCCGCACGGTGCGCGTCGTGACCGACGGACTTCGCCGCTACTATATGCACCATTTGAACATCTCAGGCATTCGCTCGGCGGATACCTACTACTCGCTGGTGCATCCTTCTGCCTACTACACGATGAACAACATTCCCGAAGGGCCCAAGATGAAACTCTCCGAGCTGACGACGACCCGCTCCGGCGACAAGCAGGCTTCGGCCAATGTGAAGTCGACGATGGACCTGGTGTCACCCGATGGGAAAGACCAGCCTGCCGCCGCCGTTGCTGCCACGAAGGCTTCGGGCAAAGCACCTACCTACGCCGAGGTGAAGCCGCTGCTGGCGCGCAATACCTGCCTGGCCTGCCACGCCGCCGAAAAGCGCGTCGTAGGACCAGCCTACAAGGACGTAGCCAAGCGCAAGTACTCCGACGAGAAAATTGTGGACCTGATCTACCACCCACAGCCCGAAAACTGGCCCGACTACGCCACGCCGATGGCCGCTATGCCGCAGGTACCCAAGGACGAAGCGCTGAAAATCGCGAGCTGGATCAATTCGCTGGACTAAGTAAGAAGACAAGGAGAAAAAGAAAAGGGAGGAGGGGATAAAAGGAGGCTAAATAACTTCCTTTTATCCCCTCCTCCCTTTTTCAGTTCACTCGCTTCGCAGCGATTCCACCGGATTCATCAGTGCGGCCTTCACAGCTTGGAAACTCACCGTCGCAAGCGTGATGACTAACGCCCCCGCGCCCGCCGCCGCGAAAATCCACCAACTTAGTTCGGTGCGGTAGGTGTACTTCTGTAGCCAGCCATCCATGAAGTACCAAGCGACGGGAACAGCGATAAGACTGGAAATCAGGATAAGTACCACGAAGTCTTTGGACAGCAAGCCCCACAGGTTGGCGACGCTCGCCCCCAGTACCTTCCGTACGCCAATTTCTTTGGTGCGCTGCTCGGCGACGAAGGACGCCAGGCCGAACAAGCCCAGACACGAAATCAGCACGGCCAGCCCGGCGAAAGAACGACGCCAAAGTACCGATGCGCTCTTCGGTGGCGAACTTCATGGCAAAGTCATCGTCCGCAAAAGTGTAGCTGAAAGGATTGGTGGAATCGTACGCCTTGTAAACTGTTTCCACCTTGGCCAAAGCCGTGCTGGCACTCATGGCACCATTCAGCTTTATGCTGAGCAGAGTGTTGCGGCTGGGTTGCATGAAGAAGAATGTTTGTTTGACTGGATCGTAGGGCGATTGGGTGATCAAATTTTTCACTACACCGATGATCTTGACCTGATATTCTCCCCACTGCACGATTTCCCCGACGGGGTTTTCCAGATTCATGTACTTCACGGCTTCTTCGTTCACGATGATAGCCGTCGAGTCGGAAGCAAACGCCCTATCGAAGTCCCGGCCTTCCTTAATCTGCCAACCGACGGTCTTGCCGAATTCCGGGGTCACGCGCATCGTCACGAACTCGTCACCCATCGCGGGGTCTTTGCCCTTCCAACTCAGTCCGCCGTTGGTGACGTAGGTGTAGGTGATGGGGCTATCGGTGGCCGTCATTTCCTGTACGGCTCCGGTATTCAGCATTTCCTGACGAA
Organism: uncultured Cytophagales bacterium; assembly: GCA_963803495.1. Taxonomy (GTDB): domain Bacteria; phylum Bacteroidota; class Bacteroidia; order Cytophagales; family Spirosomataceae; genus Persicitalea. The sequence continues at coordinate 995,467 of CAWDMP010000002.1, read as the reverse complement.
AGGCCTCGTAGTGGTTCTTGATCTCGTCCGATTTCATGGGAACGGTAATCAAATTGCTGCGGTCGTAGCCGATGGGGCGGTCTTTGACGAACTGAATCTGCCGAAGAATGACGACCGTCCCGATAATCAAAGCAACGGAAACCGTGAATTGCACCACCACTAAAACCTTGCGTGGCGTTGCAGCGAAGCGACCTGCAACAAAGGTGCCTTTGAGGGTCTTGACCGGAGAAAACGAGGACAAGTATAAGGCCGGGTAACTACCCGACACCAGTCCGGTGAAGAGAATGAAAGCCAGACTCGACAGCCAGAAAACCGGACTCGCCCAGGGGAACACGATCTGCTTGTCGGTGATGTCGTTGAAGGCAGAAAGCCCCACCAGGACCAGCACCACCGCCAGCACGAAAGCAATCGTGACCACCAGCAGCGACTCGCCAAAAAACTGGGTGATGAGTTGTCCGCGCATCGAGCCGACGGCCTTGCGCAATCCTACTTCCCGCGCCCGCTTTTCCGAACGGGCGGTACTGAGATTCATAAAATTGATGCAAGCCAGTAGCAACACGAACACGCCGATTATCCCGAATAGCCACACGTACTCGATCAGTCCGCCGCTCGGGACGCCGTTCTCGAATTCCGACCGCAGATGCCAGTTAGTCATCGGTTGTAAGAAAATCTGGGCCTTGAGTCTCTTTTCTTCCCCGTCCACATTGTCTAGTTTGGCATTTCTGATCTTGGTCGATACGTCTGCCATGGTCGTGTTTTCGGCGATTTGGGCGTAAGTCATGAACCAATTATTGCCCCATCCTAACCATTCTGGTAACGATTTGACGTTGAGCGCCCAGGGCGCGATGAAAGTCAAGTCACGAAAGGAAGAGTTGTAGGGCAAATCTTCGTACACGCCCGTCACTTTTACATCTTCCTTGTTGTCAAGTTTCACGATTTGATCCAGTGGATCGGCCTCTCCGAAAAGGGCTTTGGCCGTGGACTCCGAAAGCATGATCGAATTGGTTTCGGTCAGGCCGGATCGAGTACCTTTCAGCATTTTTAACGTCAGCATCTCGGGCGCTTCCGGTCCCATGTAGTTGCCGAGTTTCGTGAGTTTCTTGTCGCCAACGGCCAGGAGATGCTCGAAATTGAAGGAAGAAATGACGACACGCTCGAAGTTGTCGCCGTAGCTACCCTGTAGTTCCGGGGCCAGTAATTTCGGTACGTTCGGTGCGGTCTTGATCTCGCCGTTGAAGGTTTGGTTCTGCATCACCAGCGCGATGCGATCGTAGTTATCGAAAGAACGGTCGTAGCTCAGTTCGTCATAGACCCACAACCCAATGAGCATCGCCACGGCCATACCCACGGCCAGGCCGCCAATGTTGATGAAGGAATAGCCCTTGTTGCGGGCGAGATTGCGATAGGCGATTTTTAGGTAGTTGCGAAGCATGGCTTTCAAGGTGAAAAGTATATTGGAAAAGAACGCTTAACAAATTCATTCCAAAAGCCGTACCTTAACAAAAGGTTAATGACTATCAAATAGTTAGCTAATATTTCGCTAAGAAACTGTCCGAAAACGAACAGTCTTGTTCATTTTCGGACAGTATATAATCAGGTCAAGGGTGATGCGGCTAGTTCAACGCCAGAGGTTCCAGTCGATAGAATCGTTCGACATAACTTGTATTCGACTAACCAGAGCCCCCCCCTATTTATTCAAACATCACCTTCAAAGACTCCCGATAGATGTTCAGTCTCGGTGTGCCGTCGTAGCTGGCGCTATTAATGAGCAGTACGATGGTTCTATCTGTTTCTGGAAAATACTGCGCGATCGACAGGAAACCGTCAATGCCGCCCGTGTGTCCCACCGAGATGCCGTGCGGAGTTTTGTTTCGTTCCAATCCCTGTCCGTTCTGGAAATGGCCGACGAACTCGAAGTTCTTGTCTGCCTCTTCGGCAGGCAAGTCGAACCAATCGGTCATACTGGACAACGAAGCTTCGGAGATCAGTTTTCCTTTCATCAGTTGTTCAAAAAATACGCCTACGTCGTAAGCATTGATAGCTATTCCGCCATCGCCCGTAATGAGTTCGTCCTTGTACAGGAACTTACTCTCTACGTATTTCCCATTTCCGTACATATCCGCGTACCCTTTCACCGCGTCGGCGGGTATGGGCGTTTTGGCACTATAATAGGCACTCATCAGGCCCAGTGGCTGGAATATTTCTTTCTGATACACTTGTTCGAGCGACTGGCCCGATACTTTTTCGAGGATCATCCCCAAGAGCAAATAGTTCGTGTTGGAGTATGAAAAGGATTCCCCCACGCCGTTGGTAGCCTTCTTGCCATAAACATAGGTCAACGTCTGCTCTTGCGTTGAACCGTTGTACACCCGGTTGAGTCGGTCGAGGTCGTATTGTAACGTGTAGTAATCCGGCATCCCGCTGGTGTGATTCAGCAGGTGTCTGATGGTACTTTGCTCGGCATTGGCTACCTTTTTCGCCACGCTCGGGTCGATCCATTTCGTGACAGGATCGTCCAGCGTCAGGCTTTTCCTATCTACGTACCTAAAAACCGCCGCCGCCGTAAACACCTTGGAAATGCTGGCGATCAGGAAACGGTTGCAAGGCTGCACATTGATCCCGGAGGCTACGTCGGCCTTGCCGCTGGCACCTACCCAGATTCCGTATTTGTCCTTAATCATGAGCGAGGCCCCCACGATTCCGAGTTTGCGGTTTTTGTCAAGAATCGCCTGGTACTGCGCGGCTTTTGGGTGAGCCTGCCCGGCGTTGCCGACAGCGGGAACACAGGCGTAAGTACTGGGTTGCACCACTTCGTTTTCCTGGCAACCCAGCAGGGCTACGAGAACGACCAGTGCGAATACGGATGAAAGTTTATTAATCATTTGGATCAGAATTTCAGGTTGACGCCTACTTTTAAAAATGAATGAATGATAACCGGAATACCGTTGGCGAACGGAGATTCCACCGCCATTTCTTGCCGAACGAAAGGCTCCACATGGCGACCTTTGATGTAGGTGATGCCCAGCCCAACTGAAGCCAACGCGTGCGACCTTCCGGACTGCCGGGCTTTTTCGTAATCCCCGGAAGCCTCGTTCAATTCGTAAATTTCTCCGGGGTAAAAGGTGTGCATATACCCCAAACTGCCCAGCATATCGACCGTAAAAGCCGACTTTATTATAGGACGGTAGGCGTATTCGCCTCGCAGATAAATGGCATTCTCAACCCGCTCATGGTGGAAGAATCCCGCGTAGGTATTCACGTTTCTGATCGTTCGGCCCCGTTTTTTTTCTTTGAGCGTGATGCCAATTTCCCCGCCAGGATGGAAGGGCGTGATGTTGGTAAAAGGGAAAGCAAGACTTTCTCCGTAAGCAGCAAGCGTGATTTTATTCGGTGATTGGGCTTCTGCCGCACTTGCGAAAAGCACGAGGAAAAGCAGTAAGGTCGGGAAGGGTAGGCGGATCATGATTTTATGATTGGTACATAGCTGCGAGGCGACAGAGCGATTTCTACCTGACTTTTTCCTCTTTGGTAAGTGGGACAATCAGGTGGCGGCATACCCCTACTAACCCCCATAGAAAAAGTCCACCCTGCGACCGAGGCACTTGATATCAAGTGCCTCGGTCGCAGGGTGGACAATAGCGGCTACAATAGCCTAATAAGCCAGGAAATTCATTGAATATTATTGGTAAACTACTCACTCCGCAACGCCTTCACCGGATTCATCAAGGCGGCCTTCACGGCCTGGAAACTCACCGTAGCCAGCGTAATCGCCAACGCCCCCGCACCCGCCGCCGCGAAAATCCACCAGGATAGCTCGGTGCGGTAGGTGTATTTCTGCAACCAGCCGTCCATGAAGTACCACGCGAGCGGCGCGGCAATGAATAGGGAAATAACTACCAGCAGCACAAAATCTTTCGATAACAGCCGCCACAAACTACCCACGCTGGCCCCAAGTACCTTCCGCACGCCAATCTCTTTGGTACGCTGCTCAGCCACAAAAGACGCCAGTCCGAACAAGCCCAGACAGGAAATGAGAATAGCCAGGACGGCGAAGAGCGAAGCGAGCTGGCCAATGCGTGCTTCATTGCCAAATTTTTGGGCGTAGGTTTCGTCTACGAATTTGTAATCGAAGGGTACTGTCGTACTGTACTTCTTGAATACGCCCTCGATGCTTGCCAAAGCGGCACTCGCGCTTTTCTGAGGATTGAGCCTCAAGACCAGCACACTGGTCCACTCGTCGGCAATGTGATACACCGAGGGCCGAACGGGCTCATAGGGCGACTGCGTAACCACGTCTTCGATCACGCCGATAATTTGGTGGGGTTCCCCGTCGACAGCGACGAATTCGCCCACCGCTTCGTCGCTAAAACCCATGTAGTCGGCCGCCGCCTGGTTGATCACCAGCGCCGTCGAGTCAGTAGAGAATGCCCGCGAGAAATCCCGGCCCTGGGCGAATTTCCAACCGACGGTTTTTCCGTATTCGTGGGTCACGTCGGTGCTAGGAAAATCCACCGCCAAACTCGGGTCTTTGCCCCGCCAGTCGAACCCCGTGCCGGTAGCCCACACGTCGGTGGGAGGTGAACTGGATAAGGCCATGCCCGAAATCGCGCCCGTCTTTTCCAATTCATTTCGGATGGCTTCGAGATTAGAATCTGTTTCCCGATTGTTGAAAACCGTAATCAGTCCCGCCCGATCGTAGCCAACCGGGCGGTTCTTGGCGTGCTGGATTTGGCGATACACGACGATCGTGCCGATAATCAGGGTAACAGAAACGGTGAATTGCAGCACGACCAGTGCTTTGCGGGGAATCGAGGCGAAACGACCTACCTTAAAAATTCCCTTTAAAACACTAAGTGGTTGAAAGGAGGAGAGATAAAGGGCTGGATAACTGCCCGCAATCAACCCGGTAAGCAAGCAGAAACTAAGGCTTGCTATCCAGAATACCGGATTATCCCAGGGAATTGCGGTGCTTTTGTCGGCCAGTTCGTTAAAGAGGGGCAGGAATAGCACGACCAGCAGCAGGGACAGCACGAAAGCCAGGCCCACCACCAGGAAAGACTCGCTGAAAAACTGGACGATCAGTTGGCCCCGCACCGAACCGACGGCCTTACGAATACCGACTTCCTTCGCCCGTTTTTCGGATCGCGCCGTACTTAGGTTCATAAAATTGATGCAGGCCAACAGCAATACGAATGCGCCGATAATCCCGAACAGCCAAACGTACTCAATGCGCCCTCCCACGTTAACCCCGTTTTCAAACTCGGAATACAGGTGCCATTTGCTCATGGGGTGCAGGAAAACTTCGGGCTTCAAGTTCCGGCGTGAGGCGGCGACTTTGTTGAGCTTTACATCCTTGATCTTCGCCGATACCTTCTCCAAATCCGCTTGTTCGGCCAACTGCGCGTAGGTTAGGGCAAAATTTGGTCGCCAAGGCTCTTCTAACTCATTAACCCACTCGTTCTCACTGATAAAAAGATTCCACGGAACTATATATCCCAGATTGCTGAAACTGGAATTGGCCCGCAGGTCTTCGTAAACGCCCGTCACTTTGAGATCGACCCGGTCGTCCATTCTCAGCGTTTTATTCAAAGGGATCTTCCTGGCCAAAGTAGGTGTCGGCCATCGTTTTGGAAAGCAGGATGGAATAAGGATCTGCCAGACCCGCCCGCGTTCCCCGGAGCATTTTCAGCGATAGCATCTCCGTCACCTGGGGCTCGAAATAGCTACCTTCCTTAGTAAATTTCTTGTCTTTGTACGTCAGGAGGAACCTACTGCCCAAAGATTGCAAAACGTACTTGAAGTCATCCCCGTAGTTGTTCCGTATCTCCTGCGCCAGCAAGTACGGATTGACTCCCTGGGTCGTTTTCTCACCGTTCTGCGTGACGTGTTGCATCACCTGCGCGATGCGTTCGTGGTTCTCGAACGATTTATTGTAGCTCAACTCATCGTACACCCACAGCCCGATGAGCATCGCCACAGCCATACCGACCGCCAGTCCGCCGATGTTGATGAAGGAATAGCCCTTGTTACGGGTCAGGTTGCGGTAAGCGATTTTTAAGTAGTTGCGAAGCATGGCTGTTTTTGGTTATATTTGGAAAAAAGAAAAACCACTATGGAAACCGTTTTTCACGACCTAATTGAAGAATACCAAACCGAAGACATTATGTCCGTCAATCACTCGCGCACCATTCAGCGGATTAGTTCCTATCTGGAACGGTACGACGACCATTATGACATTTTTCCCGAACTGGAAATGAAACTCGACGGCAAACCCGTCAAGCCTGATGTTTCGATTTATCCCAACTTGCCCGAAGACTGGGACACCGATATTATTTTCATCACCCAGCCTCCAATTACGGCTATCGAAGTACTATCGCCTAAACAAGCCATGTCTGACATCACCAACAAAACCAACGACGTGTATTTCCCGGCGGGCGTCCAATCGGTTTGGATTGTGGTTCCACTGTTACAGACTATTACTATTCGTACGCCTGATGGCGAAAAATTGACCTTTTCGGAAGGTATTGTCAATGATCCCGTCACCAACCTGGAGATTCCTCTAGATCACATTTTCAAAAAGCGCCGTCCTTAATTACTCCGACCGAAGACTCTTCACCGGATTCATCAGCGCCGCCTTCACGGCCTGAAAACTCACCGTGGCCAGCGTAATCGCCAACGCCCCCGCACCCGCCGCCGCGAAAATCCACCACGAAAGCTCGGTGCGATAGGTGTACTTGTCCAGCCAGCCGTCCATGAAGTACCCCGCCAGCGGGGCAGCGATCAGTAGGGCGATGACGACCAGCAGCACGAAGTCTTTGGACAACAACCGCCACAAACTACCCACGCTGGCGCCAAGTACCTTGCGGACGCCGATCTCCTTGGTGCGCTGCTCGGCAACGAAGGAGGCCATGCCAAACAGGCCCAGGCAGGAGATGAGAATAGCCAGCCCAGTAAACAGCGAAGCGAGGTTGCCAACGCGCTCTTCGGCGGCGAACTTAGCCCCGTATTCCTCATCCACGAATTTATAGTCGAAAGGACCGCCGGGATTATATTCTTTGAAGACGGACGCTACCTTAGGTAACGCTTCGGAAGCACTCAGGGCTGGATTGAGTTTTATGGTGATATTCATGGCGATGTCGTATCGCATCATGAAAGCCGTTGGGTTGATGGGTTCGTAGGGCGACTGCATGACCATGTCTTTGATGACGCCTACTACCTGGTAGGTCCGTCCGCCCTGCGTGACGAAAGTACCTACGGGATCTTCCAAACCCATGACCTTCACCGCCGATTCGTTGAGGATCATGGCCGACGAATCGGTACTAAATTGTCGGGAAAAATCGCGTCCTTCCGCGATCTGGAAACCGACGGTTTTACCAAAGTCGTGCGTGACGGGCATCCGGCCAATGAGCGGCTTGTAGTCGGGGTCTCTACCCTCCCACGCAAAGTCGGTGCTGTTGGCCCACACCGCCGTAATCGGACTCAGAGATTCGGCCATGTTTTCGACCGCGCCCGTGGCGAGCAGGTCGTCGCGGAGGGCGTTGTACTTGCCACGTAGTTCGGGTGCGATGCCGAGGTAGATCAGTCCCGAGCGATCGTAACCAATCGGCCGATCTTTGGCAAACTGGATTTGGCGGTACACAACTACTGTCCCGATGATCAACGCCACCGACACTGTGAACTGCACCACGACCAATACTTTGCGCGGAATCGCGGCATAGCGTCCTACTCTGAAAGTACCTTTGAGCACTTTCACAGGTTGAAAAGAAGACAGATACAAAGCCGGATAACTACCCGCTAAGAAAGCCGTCACGACAACGAACAAGCCACAGATGGCCCAGAATTCAGCATTGGGCCAGGGCAAGATCATCTGCTTGGCCGCTAGTTCGTTGAACGATGAAAACGATACCGCCACCAGCAGCAGCGCGATGACGAAAGCTATGCTAACCACCAGAAACGACTCGCTCAGGAATTGCGTCGCCAACTGCCCCCGCTGCGACCCGACGGCCTTACGGATGCCGACTTCCCGCGCCCGCTTCTCGGAACGCGCCGTGCTGAGGTTCATAAAATTGATGCAAGCCAGCAACAGCACGAATGCTCCGATAATGCCAAATAGCCAGACGAGCTGAATGCGGCCGCCGCCGCTGCGGGCCTGGTCGATGACTGAATGCAAATGCCAGTCGCGCATCGGCGAAAGTACCAGTTGCGGGTCGAAAGCTTTGGCCTCGGATCCACGTTTATTGAGTATGACCTTCTCGATTTTGGCGGTCGTAGCGCTCAAATCAGCCTTTTCGTCAAGCAGCACGTAAACGGGCCACATATTATTATTCCAAACCGTTTCGGCTTCCTTTACCCATTCGTTTTCGGCCCGAAAAAGCGACATCGGAGCTATGAATTCCAAATCTTTGAAAGCCGAGTTGTCAGGAAAATCTTCGTACACGCCCGTGACCGTCAGATTGCTGGTATTATCCACCTGCACGATTTTGCCGACGGGGTCTTCTTCCCCGAAAAGTGCCTCCGCCGCCGAAGCCGACAGCATGATCGAATACACCTCGCGCAGCCCGTCCTGTGTTCCGTGCCGCATCGGCAGCGAAAACACGCTGGTAAACTGGGGATTGGTGTAAGTTCCCTTTTGAGAGGTTTTTTTCTCCCCATGGGCGATGGTGCGTGTTTGATTTCCGGTCTTGCTAACCACTTCCTCAAAGTCGGAATAGGTGTTGCGCAATTCGCCGCCCAGCGCCAGGGGTAGTTCCTCCTGCGACCCTCGTCGGTCGCCGAACGACTGGTACATCATCACCTGCGCGATGCGGTCGTAGTTGGCAAAGGATTTGTTAAAACTCAGTTCATCGTACACCCACAACCCAATGAGCATCGCCACGGCCATGCCCACGGCCAGGCCACCGATGTTGATGAAGGAGTAGCCCTTGTTGCGGGCGAGGTTGCGGAAGGCGATTTTTAGGTAGTTGCGAAGCATGGTTTGAAAGGAGAAGAGGTGGGAAGCGGGGTCGGTACGCCGCGCGGCCCCGTGGCGATAAACGGAAGGGGGAAAAACTTATGCCAGTAAGTCAACCCACTGAAAGTCAGAGCTATTTCACAATTCAGGTGTCCGAAATCGGACACTTGGCTTCGAAATCGGACAGTTTTAGACGACACCCGGATCGATCAACTGCGCGGAAAAAGCCAATAGCTGATAGCCAAAAGCAGACGGCCATTTACTATATTTGGTAAAAAACTTTCAAAAAGTCATGGAATTACTCACCGAAACCGTCGCGGATAGGGAACTCACCGAGTACGAAATCGAACGCAACAAGCCTATGCCCAGTCTAAATCATGCCGTGGTGCAGAGTAATATCGTTTTCGAGTTGAGAACTTTGCTTCGCGAGCAATACTCTATACTACCGGAGATAAGCATCATCATGCCCGAAAAACCCGATGCAGTTCCTGACATCGCAATTTATCCGAGGCTGGAAATTGATTTTCTGGAAGATAAGATAGCGATGAATCAGTTTCCCCTCACAACCATCGAAATCCTGTCACCTACCCAAACCGAAGGCGAATTGTTAGCCAAGGTGCAGCGCTACTTTGCAGCGGGCGTGCAATCGTGCTGGATCGTGCTTCCCATTTTTAAGGCCATCGCCGTGTTTTCTTCCGCCGATAAAAGCAAGGTCTTCACCGAAGACATGACCCTCATTGACCAAGTGACGGAAATTCAACTTCCCCTCGCTGTGATATTCAACTGATTCGATACTTCATTACTTCATTCCTTTTATTCACTCCGCAGCGCCTCCACCGGATTCATCAGCGCCGCCTTCACGGCCTGGAAACTCACGGTTAGCAGCGTGATGACCAACGCTCCCGCGCCCGCCGCCGCAAATACCCACCACGACAACTCGGTGCGGTAGGTGTATTTCTGCAACCAGCCATCCATGAAGTACCCCGCCAGCGGCGTGGCGATCAGCAAAGCTATGAGTACCAGAAAAACAAAATCTTTGGACAGCAGCCGCCACAAACTACCCACGCTCGCGCCGAGTACTTTGCGGACGCCGATTTCCTTGGTGCGCTGCTCGGCGACGTAGGAGGCCAGGCCGAAAAGGCCCAGACAAGAAATTAAAATCGCCAGCCCGGTGAACACGCCCGCCAGTTTGCCGATGCGCTCTTCGGACGAGAACTTGCGGGCGTATTCGTCATCCACAAACTTGTAGTCAAAGGGTGCGGCGGGGATGATGCGCTTGAAGACCGCTTCAATCTTTGGCAAAGCTTCGCTGGCCGAGGCGTTGGGCGCGATCCTGATATTGATCCAGTCCACGTCTCCGTTGTGGCCTTTGAGGTAAAAAACGGCAGGCCGAATGGGTTCATAAGGCGACTCCATGACCATGTCTTTGACCACGCCCAAAACGCGGTAGTGCAACGGCGGACGGTCATCGTGCCACCAGGTCCAGGAAATGGACTCGCCCACGGGATTGTCCAGCCCCAGAACCTTAGCGGCTGCCTCATTGATGACAATGCCCGTCGAGTCGTTGCCGTACTCCCGAGAAAAATCCCGCCCAGCCACAAACTGCCAGCCCACGGTTTTGCCATGTTCGGGCGTGACGGTCAGCGTTACGAAATTTTTGTCCATGTCGGGTTCCTGCCCCTTCCAGGCAAAGCCGGGATTGTTAGAACGAACCGTCGTGATGGCACCCATCGATTGCGACATTTCGGTTACGACGCCCGTTTTCTTCAACTCGTCTCGAAGTACCTCGTACTTACCATAGAAATCCGGTGAATTCATCGGCATCGTAATCAGGCCCTCACGGTCGTAGCCCACGGGGCGTTCTTTGGCGACCTGAATTTGGCGATAGACGACGATGGTGCTAATAATTAGAGCAATAGAGACGGTGAACTGCACCACGACCAGTACTTTACGAGGAACAGAAGCGAAGCGCCCCACCCTGAAAGTACCTTTAAGTACCTTCACTGGCTGGAAAGAAGACAGGTACAAGGCTGGATAACTACCGGCCAGCAGACCCGTGAGCAACACGAATCCCAGGCAGGAAATCCAGAACCAGCCATTTCCCCAAGGCATGACCATCTGCTTGCCCGCCAGACTATTGAACCAGCCAAGCGATGCCGTAACCAGCACTAAGGCCACCAGCAAAGCCAGCGAAACTACCAGGAAAGACTCACTAAAAAACTGGCCCACCAACTGTCCGCGCAACGAGCCGACCGACTTGCGGATGCCAACTTCCTTAGCCCGCTTCTCAGAACGGGCGGTACTCAGATTCATGAAATTGATGCAAGCCAGCAGCAAAACGAACGCCCCGATTGTGCCGACCATCCACACCATGCGCATGGGTGCTTCGTTGAGTGGTTCACCTCTATCGCCGAAAGGTTTGAGATGCCAGCGGCTCATGGGGTTGAGAAAAACCTGCGGCTGCCGCGCCAGGTCCTCCGGGTAGTCGGCAAGGTAGTTAAGCTCGGCGTCCTTGATCCGGGCCGATACTTGTTCAAAGTCCGTTTTGGGCGAAATCTCGGCGTAGATATGAATGAAGTGGTTTCGCCAGTCGTTGGTGGCTGTTTTTTCTATCCAATCATTCCGCTCTAAAAACATCGAAAAGGGTGCGAAAAACTTTATTTCGTTGAATCTGGAATTGAGTGGCAGATCCTCATACACACCCGTCACCCTGACCTGCGTCTCGTTGTTGATCGACACGATTTTGTCCAGCGGGTCTGCATCGCCGAAAAGTACCTGGGCAGTCTTGGCTGAGAGCATGATCGCGTGGGTGTCGTTCAGTCCGGCCCGCGTGCCGCGGATCATTTTCAGACTGAGTAATTCGGGGGCTTCCACGTCCCAGAACTGGCCGACAGTCGCCAGTTTGTTCTCTCCCGCCGCCAGAATGTACTCCTCCACCCACGAGGCCCGCACAACGCGCTTGAAATTATCAGCATATTCTGTCCTGAGCATCATTCCCAGTGGGTAGGTCATCGTTTGGCCTACGCCAGTTCCCCCCTTCACCGTTTGGCTTTTGACCACCTGCCCAATGCGGTCGTAGTTGTCGTGGTACTTATTAAAGGAAAACTCATCGTACATCCACAACCCAACCAGCATCGCCACGGCCATGCCCAAGGCCAGGCCGCCGATGTTGATGAAGGAGTAGCCCTTGTTTCGGACGAGGTTACGGTAGGCGATTTTCAGGTAGTTGCGAAGCATGGTTTGAAAGGAAAAAGGGAGCGGGGTCGGCGTACCAGGAAAGGATGATAGGATAAAAGGAGGAGAGAAAAAAGTTATGCCCGAAAGACAACTATTTGGTAATCAGTATTTAGTCGAAACATAACTGTCCGAAATCGGACACCTTGATTCGAAATCGGACACGAGCAAACCGGGGGAATCAATGAAGGTAATCGACGGCAGGAAAGCGAGATTTGACAAAAATTGGCTATCATTGAGAATGAATATTACCTTCATTCTCAGTCTGCCATGGGCATTACGGAAAATATCACCCGAGAAGAACTAATCTCCTATTTACGGGAAAAGAAAGAGACTCTTTTCTCCGACTATGGCCTAGTGAAACTGGGCTTATTCGGGTCTTTCGCCCGGAACGAATATTCAGAAGATAGCGACATTGACCTGCTCATTGATTTTCAACCCAACACCCCCGACCTTTACGATAAAAAGTTAGCGATCAAGTCGTTGGTCGAATCGCATTTTGACCGAAAAGTCGATCTCTGCACGGAGAAATACATCAAGCCTTACTTCAAGTCGCAAATCCTTCGCTCGGTGATTTATGTCTGAAAAAGATACGGCGAACCTATTGGCTATATTGGAGGCTTGTACCAAAATCTAAAAATTTGTAGAAGGCCTGGCGGATTCGGATGCTTTTTACGAAGAAGAAAAAACCTTCGATGCCGTATTGATGAACTTTATCAATATAGGCGAATCCGTTACCAAGCTTTCAGATGGTCTTAGAGAAACAGAGTCCGGTACACCATGGGCCAAATATAAAGGCTTTCGTAATATCGTTGCCCACAACTACTTCGGAGTCAACGCCGAGGAGGTTTGGCAAATCATCCATGGTAGCATTCCTGAGTTGGAGAGAACTACTGAAAAAATCCTCTCAGAGGGCTGATTCTGCGTCAAAAAGTCAACAGCACTTTACAGGCTGCCTACCACCGATTATTCACTCCTAAGACTCTCCACCGGATTCATCAGCGCCGCCTTTACCGCCTGGAAGCTCACCGTCAGCAGCGCGATCCCTATCGCCAGCAGCCCCGCCAGTGCGAATACCCACCAACTGATGTCGATTTTGTAGGCGAAATCGGCCAGCCAGGTAGTCATGGCGTACCAGGCGATGGGGCTGGCGATGACGATAGCGACCAGCACCAGTTTCAGGAAGTCTTTGGACAGCAGCGTAACGATGCTGCCAACGCTCGCACCGAGTACCTTGCGGACGCCGATTTCCTTGGTGCGCTGCTCGGCGGTGAAAGTGACCAGGCCGAAAAGGCCGAGGCAACCGATCAGAATCGACAGCAGCGCGAAGGTGATAAACACCCGGCCCACGCGGGCTTCCGAACGATATATGTTGTCGAAATCATCGTTCATGAACCGATAGGCAAACGGCTGGCCGGGAGCCATCTTTTTCCAGAGTGCTTCGGCCTTTTCGATACTGGCCTGCACATCGTCGGTTTTTAGCCGGAAGGCCATCATTCCGCCCCCCGGACTCAGCACCATGCTCAACGCGCCGATATTCGAGCGTAAGGATTCGAAGTGAAAATTCTTCACCACGCCGACGATGGTATAGGAAAGTTTGTCGGCCATGTTTTCGCCCGTGATGACACTCACTCTCTTTCCAATCGGGTCGGAAAGCCCGAGCAACTTCACGGCTGTTTCGTTGACGATTACGCCCGACGAATCGGAAGGGAAATCCCGGCTGAAATTACGACCCGCTAAGATCTCCATCCCGAGCGTTTCTACGTAGTCGTAATCCGTACCCCAATACTGCATATTCGTCCCCTTATCGCCTGATTGTCCTTCGGGAAAAAAGCTGTTGGTGCTTCGGTTCGACGGGGTAGGCAGGAAAGAAGTGACCGTACCGATTTCGACGTTGGGCAGCGCCAGCATTTCCTGTCTGAAGGCGTTTGCCTGGTTCCCGAGCGTGTAGGTATTGTCGAGAATTAGCACTTCTTCTTTATTGAATCCCAGGGCTTTGGTCTGGATATAATCGAGCTGTCGGTAAATCACCAACGTGCCGACGATCAACATGACCGAAATCATGAACTGAAACACGACCAGCCCGTTCCGCAGCCAACCGCCCCCGCCCGCTCCGGTTATCCGGCCCTTCAAGACCTTGACGGTCTGAAAACCCGACAAGAAAAACGCCGGATAGCTGCCCGCCAACAGGCCTACTACACCGCCCGCCAGCAACAGGGTACCCCAGAACACCGGGCTGGAAACGGGTAAAGTCAATTCCTGACCAGCGAGTTGGTTGAACAGCGGCAACGCCAGGGTTGCGAGCACCAATGAAATCCCAACCGATATAAAACTCAACAACATGGATTCGATCAGGAACTGCGCCACCAGGCCCGACCGCTCTGAACCCAACGCCTTCCGAACGCCCACCTCACGGGCGCGGCTGGCCGAGCGGGCGGTAGCCAGGTTCATGAAGTTCACGCAGGCGATCAACAGCAGAAATATCGCCACGATGGAGAATACATAGACATACTGAATGTCGCCGCTCACCCCGATTCCCCCAACCCGGTTGGAATACAGGTGAATATCGGTGAGTGGGGTTAGGGAATAATTCAGATAGTTGCCCGACTTTTTCATGTCTTCAAGCGTGGCACCCATCATGCTCATCACCGCCGGGCCGATGTATTTTTCCAAAACGGTATCAAAATTCTTTTCGAATTCTGCTGCTGGCACACCCTCTTTTAGCGTGAGGTACGTGGCAAAATTATGGCTCAACCAGGCCCCATCGCGGCTTCCCGGCCACGAGGCCATCGAGAGAAGCATATCCTGGTTGTGCAGGTGGGAATTGGTCGGAATGTTGGCCATCACCGCCGTGATGCGGTACGTCACATCGTTGTCGAGCAGGAGCGACTTGCCCACAGGATCTTCGCTGCCAAAGTACTTCTCCGCGCCGCGTTCGGAAAGTACCATCGTGTAAGGCTCGGTCAGGGCCGTTTCGGGGTTTCCTGTTAATAAAGGAATGGAGAAGACCCGAAAGAAAGTAGAGTCGGCAAAGGCCACGTTGTTCTCGGTCAGGTTGTCGGCGTCTTTGTTGCGCCGCACCGAATGGCCGCCGATTACGCGTAGCCGCGTCGCCGTCTCGATCTGCGGGTAATCTTTCTTCAAAGTAAAAGCCAGTGGGTCGGGCGTAAGAGCAAGTTTTGTCTCCGGCCCGCCAAATTTCAGGTCGGCGTCGATGCGGTAGATGCGGTCGGCTCTTTCAAAAAAACGGTCGTAGCTTATTTCATTTACGACGTAAAGTGTAATGAGCAAACAACTCGCCAACCCAAGCGACAGGCCGAAGATGTTTATAAAAGAATAAAAGGTATTCTTGCGCAGGTTGCGGTAGGCGATTTTCAGGTAGTTGCGAAGCATGGCTTTCAAGGAAAAGTGGATAGAGGGAATGAACGCTCGCGGATACCGTTCCAAAACCCATACCCAGCTATTTATTCATTGATTATCAGATAATTAAATAATAAATGGATGCTATAACTGTCCGAAAACGAACAGTTATGTTCATTTTCGGACAGGAATAAATGAAGGTATTAATCGGTGATTACCGTTGGGCCACGGCCAGGGGTTCTAGCTGATAGACGCGCCTGGCGCGCCCATTGTCGAGTTCGTACCTGACTGCCTGCTTGTTGATATGGACGATGAGCGAGTACTGTCCCGTTTCCAAACCAGAGATATCCAGCCAGCGCCGGTAGAAAGCGCGGTTGTTTCGTTCCTCGTAGTATATTTTACCGTGCCTGTCTCTCAGCTCTATCCTGTACCGCAGCCTGAGCGGGCTGTCGATTGCCAGCCGCAGCTTGCCAATCTTATTGACGAAGGCCCCTACGACATAGGGCGTTTTTTCGCCCGGGGTATTCTGGTCAATGGCCGCACGCAATCCAAGCAGCGGAGGACGAGGTTCCGGCAGGAGTGCGGGCAGCGTTTCGGTTTTGATGTGCGTCGTCAGAAGCTGGTGGGCCAGCAATTCGCTCAGGAGCCTGTCGAACTGCCGCCGGTTCCGGCGCGTCGGTTTCACCCATTTCTCGGGTAGGGTTTCCTGATAAACCAACTGCTGGCCGGGAGCGAAGAACTGCACCACCGTCATGCGGGCATCCACCAAGGTTTTGAGCCGCCAGTACCCCTGCGTCGAGTCGGTTTCGACCTGGGTAGTTTGCAAGATCGCGTGCTGTTTTTGTTGCGCGAGAAGGGGCGGGGACAAACTGCAAAAACCCATGACCAAAGTCAGGCAAAAGGCAGCGCGCGTGGGGCAAGAAAACTTGTCGAAATACTGAATTAAAACTTTCATGGCTGTTGTTTTTTTACTGGTTTAAAAATGGTACTTCTACTTGTCAGAGAAATACAGTGCCAGTATTTAAAACAGCCATGAAAGGCCCCTGGGGCGCATTCAGGTACGTTTGGTGTTCACTACCGCACGTCTGGTGTCCGGTAGTGAACACCTTTACTCCGACCTCAGACTTTTAACCGGATTCATCAGCGCGGCCTTCACAGCCTGGAAACTCACCGTCAGCAACGTAATGGTCAGCGCCCCAGTGCCCGCCGCCGCGAAAATCCACCATGACAACTCGGTGCGGTAGGTGTATTTCTGCAGCCAGCCATCCATGAAGTACCACGCCAGCGGCGCGGCGATGAGTAGCGCAATGACGACTAGCATTACAAAGTCCTTGGACAACAACCGCCACAAACTACCCACGCTCGCGCCAAGTACCTTGCGGACGCCGATTTCCTTGGTGCGCTGCTCGGCAACGTAGGAGGCCAGGCCGAACAAGCCCAGGCAGCTAATCAGAATCGCCAGTCCGGTGAAGACACCCGCCAGGTTGCCGATGCGCTCTTCGGCAGAGAATTTGGCGGCGTATTCGTCATCTACAAACTGATACTCAAAGGGGAGATTAGGGAAATTTTTCTTGAATACGCTGGCAGTGGTAGCGATGCTCTTGTTCACACTTTGGTCGGGGTTGAGGCGTAGATTATAGTAGCTGGCTTCGCCGAATTTGTCAAACACGTATAGCGACTGTTTTACCGGTTCGTAGGGAGATTGCATAATCATATCATCAATCACCCCGATTACGGTTAAAGCTCTGCCGCTGTATTCTTCCCTGATCACGGTACCTACGGGCTCTTCCAACCCCATGTATTTCACGGCGGTCTTGTTCAAAATCACCGCAGTGGAATCGCTCGCAAACTCGCGCGAGAAGTCGCGCCCGGCGATGATCTTCAACCCCAGGGACTCGACGTAGTCGGCCGAAACTTCGGTCCAGGCAAAGCTGCCTTCAAAATCACCCGGCTTACCGGCCCAGTCTATGTCGGAGCGCATATTGTTGACCGTGGCGGCGGAACCGCTGGAAGAAGACATCTCCACTACGGCTCCCGAATTCAGCAGTTCTTGCCTGATGAAATTATACTTGCCCCAGAATTCGTTGCTGTTCAAAGGTACCTGTACCAATCCTTCGCGGTCGTAGCCGACAGGGCGGTTTTTGGTGTGCTGGATTTGCCGGAAAACGGTGACCGTCCCGATAATCAGCGCCACCGATACCGTGAATTGCAGCACCACCAGTACTTTGCGGGGCAAAGCGGCGTATCGTCCCACCCGGAAAGTACCCTTAAGTACCCGCAGAGGCTGGAAGGAGGAAAGGTAAAATGCCGGATAACTACCCGCCAGCAGCGCGGTAAAAAGAACGAATAGACCGGAGGCTATCCAGAAATAAACATTCGTTGCTGGGAAATCTATTTCCTTGTCAGCCAACAAGTTAAATGAAGGTAGGGTAGCCATCACAAGCAGCAACGTGACGACAAACGCCAGCCCCACGACCATAAACGATTCACTCAAAAACTGACTGACGAGCTGTCCCCGCACTGAGCCGACCGACCTACGGATGCCCACCTCCTTGGCCCGTTTTTCGGAGCGGGCGGTACTGAGATTCATGAAATTGATGCAAGCCAGTAGCAGCACGAAAGCCCCGATGATGCCAAACAGCCAGACGTTTTCGATCGCTCCGCCCGCCTGAACACCGTTCTCGAACTCAGATCGGAGGTGCCAGTCGTTCATCGGCAACAGGAACAACTGCGGATCGTGCTCGGCGACTACCTTCGATTTAACATCTTTGATCTTGGCCGACACATCTGCCATCGTCGTATTGTCGGCAATCTGGACGAACATCTGAAAAGAGTTGTTGTCCCACTGATTGATCGTGCTCCTGGCCCACTCTGAATTAGCCAAGAGATGTTTCCAGGGGACAATGAAGGTAGTGGTACTGAAAGAGCTGTTGGGCGGAAGGTCGGCGTAAACCCCGGTGACTTTCAGATTGGACCGGTTGTTCAGTTTGACCACCTTGCCTATTGCATTTTCCCCGCCGAAAAGTGCGTCGGCCGTAGATGCCGACAGCAAGACGGCGTTGGTTTCGGCGAGTCCATCCTCTTGTCCTGCCAGTATTTCCAATCCGAGCATCTCGGGAAGCGCCTGCTGCATGTAGTCTCCTTGCTTGGTCAACTTGATTTCTCCGTGAGCCAACACGCTTTCTCCCAGAGGACTACGCATGGCAATGTGCTTGAAATTTTCGGCATACTCACCCCGAAGTGCCATTTCCAGAGGGCGCGGTAACCAGCCGCCCGTCAAGATTTCTTCGTTGAAAGTCTGATTCTGAAATACCTGCGCGATGCGGTCGTGGTTCTTGTGGGAATGATCGTACGTTAGTTCGTCGTACATCCACAGTCCAATAAGCATTGCTACGGCCATACCCACGGCCAGGCCGCCGATGTTGATGAAAGAGTAGCCCTTGTTGCGTAATAGGTTACGGTAGGCGATTTTTAGGTAGTTGGAGAGCATAGCTATTTTTGGCTATATTTGGAAAAAAAGGATACGATATGGAAACTGCTTATCACGACCTCATTGAAGAGTATCATTCTGAGGACATTATGTCTGTAAACCACTCCAAACTGATACACCGCTTGAGCGTGGCCCTCGATCGGTACGAGGAACAGTACGACATCTTGCCCGAGTTGGAACTCGAACTTTCCACGGGTAAGTGCAAGCCTGATGTCTCTGTCTTCAATAACCTCGATGTCGACTGGCTCAACGATGTCATTTTTTACACCCAGCCCCCTATCATTGCCGTTGAAATTTTATCACCCCGGCAAGCACTCACTGAATTAACCGACAAGGCGTACAAACAATATTTTCCGGCGGGCGTACAGTCTGTCTGGCTGATTATTCCCGTTCTACAAAATGTATACATTTTGTTGCCCGACGGCTCAAAGCAAATATTTGCCGAAGGAACGTTGAAAGACCCCGTTACGGCCTTTGAGCTTGACCTGAATTACGTATTCAAATAATGTCACTCGCTCCGTAGCGCCTTCACCGGATTCATCAGCGCGGCCTTCACCGCCTGAAAACTCACCGTGGCCAGCGTAATGGCCAACGCCCCAGCGCCCGCCGCGGCGAAAATCCACCACGACAACTCGGTGCGGTAGTCGTACTTTTGCAACCAGCCGTCCATGAAGTACCAGGCCAGCGGCGCGGCGATGAGCAGGGCGATGAGTACCAGCAGCACGAAATCTTTGGACAACAGCCGCCACAAACTAGCGACGCTCGCGCCCAGTACCTTGCGAACGCCGATTTCCTTAGTACGCTGCTCGGCGACGTAGGAGGCCAGACCAAACAAGCCCAGGCAGCTGATCAGAATCGCCAGTCCGGTAAACACACCCGCCAGGGTACCGACGCGCTCTTCGGAGGCGAATTTGCTGGCGTACTCCTCATCCACGAACTGGTACTCGAAGGGCAGGTCGGGGAAGTTTTTCTTATAGACATTTTCGATAGCGGCGATGGACTGGGTGGCGCTTTGGTCGGGGTTGAGCCGGAGGTTGTAGTAGCTGGCCATGCCGCCTTTGTCAAATACGTACATCGACTGTTTCACGGGTTCGTAAGGCGAAGTCATGATCATGTCGTCGATCACGCCGATAACGGTCAGCGGCGGGTTGGGGTTTTCGTTGTCGTCGTCGTCGCGGAGGATGGTACCGATGGGGTCTTTCAAACCCATGTATTCCACAGCGGTTTTATTCAAAATCACGGCGTTGGTATCCGTGGCAAATTCGCGTGAGAAGTCGCGCCCGGCGATGATTTTCAAGCCCAGCGATTTGACGTACTCGGGTGACACCGCCGTATAGGCCAAATTCTCCTGAAAACCTTCGGGCTTCCCTTCCCACAGAAAACCCGAAGTATTAGAATAGACCTGGGTAGTCGGGCTACTGGCCGAGGACATTTCAGTCACAGCCCCCGAATTGAGGAACTCCTGGCGCAGGAAATCGTATTTTCCGTTAAAATCGAATTGCGTCAACGGAATTTGGACCAAACCCTCTCGGTCGTAGCCGATGGGACGATTCTTGGAATGCTGAATCTGCCGGAATACGGTGATGGTACCAATAATTAAGGCTACCGAAACCGTGAATTGCAGCACCACCAGTACCTTGCGCGGCAGCGCGGCGTAACGGCCCACCCTGAAGGTACCTTTCAATACTTTGACGGGTTGGAACGAAGAGAGATAGAGGGCGGGATAACTACCGGAAAGCAACGCGGTGAACACGACAAATAATAATGACACGCCCCAGAAATAGCCGCTGGTCCAGGGGAATTCTATCTTCTTGTCAGCCAGTTCGTTGAAGGACGGGAGCGAAATCAACACGAGGAGCAAGGCCACCCCAAACGCCAGCCCCACGACCATGAACGACTCGCTCAGAAACTGGCTGACGAGTTGCGACCGCACCGAGCCAACCGACTTGCGGATTCCGACTTCCTTGGCGCGTTTCTCCGAACGCGCGGTACTCAGGTTCATGAAATTGATGCAGGCCAGCAGCAGGACGAACACGCCGATGATACCGAATAGCCAGAGGTTCTCGATGCGTCCGCCTGTCTGTACGCCGTTCTCGAAGTTGGAGCGCAGGTGCCAGTCGTTCATCGGGTGCAGCAATAGCGTCGGCTTGAATGGGATAAAATCTTTGGGCGCGGCTTTCAATTTCGCGTCCCGGATCTTGGCTGATACCTGCCCCATCGTGGTATTATCGGTAATTTGGGCAAACATTTGAAACGAATTATTACCCCAGTTATCCACCGAATTTTTGACCCAGTCGGTGTTGGCCGCGTAATGCGCCCAGGACGCGATGTAGGTGGTGGCGCTGAACTCATTGTTGGGCGGTAGGTCGGCGTACACGCCCGCTACTTTGAAATTATACTTATTGTTAAACTTAACGATTTTGCCCAGTGCCCCCTCATTCCCAAAAAGTGCCTCAGCCGTAGAAGCCGCCAGCAGAATGGAGTTTGGGTCTTTCAAGCCATCCCTTTGCCCCGAAACCATTGCCAATCCCAGCATCTCGGGCGCGGGTTCCTGCATGAAATTGCCCTGCTTCACCAGTTTCTTTTCGCCGTAGGCCAGGATACTCCGAAACCGCCAGGTACTCATCACGAGGTACGTGAAGTTATCGCCGTAGTCGTTGCGCAGGGTCATTTCCAGCGGACGGGGAATGGATGGATCGGTGCCTATTTTGCCGTTGAAAGTCTGACTCTGATAAACCTGCGCGATGCGGTCGTGGTTTTTGTGGTAATGATTGAACGTCAGCTCGTCGTTCATCCACAGGCCGATCATGATCGCCACGGCCATGCCCACGGCAAGGCCGCCGATATTGATGAACGAGTAGCCTTTGTTGCGGACGAGATTGCGGTAGGCGATTTTGAGGTAGTTGCGGAGCATGGTTTTTTGGGTAAAGGGTAGACGGTGGAAGGGTGAACGGGTTTATTTTCTCGTGGCCATTATCCCTGTTTTCTTTTCAAAACCTGTGCCCTGAAATTAAAATGCTTATAATCAAATTATTAGCTTTAATTGAAAATAAAAAACTGTCCGATTTCGGACAGTTTTGGTTCGAAATCGGACAGTTGGAAGGTCGACTTGCATGGGTGGTGAAGCAATCTTAGACTTTTGTGTTAAATTGCTAACCTTCCATTTTATCAAGAAGAGAAATGAACACGAAACTATTCGAGCAAGTGACTTACGACCACGAGGCGAACGCCTGCTATATATCGCTCAGCGGCAAAGCTGTAGCCGAAACCCTGGAAGGAGAGCAGGATTGTTGGGTAGATGTGGCGGAAGACGGAAGTGTGGTCGGCATCGAAGTGCTCAATGCCAGCAAACACTACGATTTGATCAACAATATCTTGCTCTCGCAAACTCCCGTTGAAGAATGCGTATCATTCTAACCAACCACGCCCGATTGAGAGCCGCGCAGAGAGAGGTTAGTTTTGAACAAATCGTGGATTGCATTACTAATCCTGACCAAATAAGCGAAGAGGCGGATGATAAGCTACGTTACAAAAAACTACAGTACTCAGGAACCCATCTTCTGCTCTGTTACACTGTCAATCAGCAGGGTGATATAGTTGTTGTTACTGTGATAAAAACCTCCAAGATTGGCAAATATTTAGATTAGTGGCGGGCTTCTGACAGAAATCTGGAATATCTACCTAACCCGCTTCAACTCCATAATTTGCTTGCTATCGTAGTACACCGCTATCATGTCCACGCTGGAATTGCCACGCCCGACAAACTCAAATTCCAGATCGCGTTCTCGGGAGAAAAACCTAGTTTCTGACATCGGGTAGATCATCGTGTCGATAAAGCCTTCACCGTACAGGCGCAGTCCCCTGCTCTCCTTCGTCAGCCTTACGCGCTCGCCCGTCGGAATTGTGAACGTTCCGGCGTAAGTACCAAGCAGTCGGTCGGCTATTTCCACCAAACGCGAATCGAAGGTAGGGTCGGGGAGTACTTTGATATCTTTGGTGTTCTCAAAGCGACCGACGGCTCCCCAGCCCCAAGCGGCGTCGTTGGCGATGCCGATGAGCAGTTCGTTATCGCCTTCTTTCAGAGGTAGTTTGATCGAGGAATTCTCGATAGAAAGTCTTCCACTTGGCGTTTTCTCAATGGGACTACCCTGTAAATTCTTGTCCAGATAAGCCAGTTGGCCGTTAAGAAAAACCCACACATCGTTGACGAAACCCAGTTCTAGTACTTTCTGCTGTTCTTTCTCTGAGTCAACTTTAATTTTAAGCCAGACGATGCTTCGCGTTTCATTCTTACCGAACGTACGGATCAGATTCAGCAAGCCCCGGCGCTCCGTCCCAACTACCCGCCATTTGGTTTCGGGATCGGGCAAGAGGTCGTAGCTGAAATCCACTTTCTCGGGAATCGTTACCGGGTCGCTCACCGCCCACTGTCGTACATAACGCGGGTCGTTGGCTGTGGGGTCAACGCCCGGTAGGGGCGAAAGTCCTTCGGTTTCGTCGACTTTCAAGCTCAGGTTCTTAACTACCATATCACCTCCGAAGCCGAACGTACCACGTTTGGTATTCCCCGCCAGATTTTCTACTTCCAGCGTAGGTTGGTCAGGACTATTAATGAACATCCGCATCTGGGCATCCGATATCACGAGCTTGATGTGGTTCCACTTGTCCCTGGCGAATGTGGCATTCGACTGGTACTCGACGTAGGTATCCCACATCAGCACCCCGTCGAGGTAAGGCGCGTACTGCACGCCCTCGGTCGCCAGCGAATCGCCCGCTCGGGCCATTCTGAGGTAGAAGCATTCGGTTTCCTTAACATCCTGGTGGCGGAAGAAGAAAGTCATCGTATTGCCGGGCTTGACGTCGAACTCGATCGTACCGCTCTTAAAATCAAAGTCCTTGGCAAGTACTTCCCCGGCATCAGCCGAGATTTTCATTTGCGGGGTACCGTCTTCCTGAGAGAACACTACCTTGTCTGGTTTAAAACTCCAACTCTCGATGGTTAGCGGCGGAGTACTGGATTTCTTTTTTTGGGAAAAGGCAGTACCAAAAATTATGAAGAGTGTAAAGATTGCGACGATTTTTTTCATGGCTTGCTGGCTTTATCTGACAAAAAATACTTCCGGCAA
This sequence comes from uncultured Cytophagales bacterium, assembly GCA_963803495.1. Taxonomy (GTDB): domain Bacteria; phylum Bacteroidota; class Bacteroidia; order Cytophagales; family Spirosomataceae; genus Persicitalea. Next base: position 971,307 of record CAWDMP010000002.1, on the reverse strand, counting down.
AACTGAGAAATCGAGCGCTATCGCCCCGTTCATCTCCGATTCAAGTTCGGTTCAAAGGTGTTCACAGCCTTGGCGATTGCCTTTTGCATCGACCACTTCGTTATCTTGGCAAAAAGAATAAAAGTGTAGGATCATGCAGAACGACAAAGTGTTACTAACCCACTGCTGTGCCTTGATTGAAAAGAAACTCGGCTGGGGAGAAAGCGAACGATGGACCAACGCTGACTTTGAAGTACTGAGCGAGAAAATTCAAGTCGAAACGGGCGTGAGTCTGAGCACCAGTACCCTGAAGCGGCTATGGGGACGCGTCAGGTACAGCAGCACCCCGCAAGCCGCCACGCTGAACGCGCTGGCGCAATTCGCGGGCTATCCCAGCTACCGGGACTTCGCGCTGTCCCAGGAACAAACGATCGATCCAAAAAAAGCAGCCTTTAAGAACTCGATCGAAAGTACCTCAGCCTCCGAAGTACCCACGAAAAAAGTACCTCTCCCACAGCGTACTTTCTCAAGAAGTATCATCTGGTCGATTGGCCTGGCAATGGGATTTGGATTATCCTTATTGATCGCGTTCTCCCTGAGTACCAGCCCTACCCGAGAGCTACCGCCTCCGCCCAGCTACGCGTTCAGCAGCCGCCCGGTCGCGACGGGCATTCCCAATTCGGTGATATTTACCTTCGACGTCTCGCAGGCCAAAACCGACTGCCTCTTCGTGCAGCAGACCTGGGATACCAGCAAGCGATTTGCCATCGAAAAAGACCAACGCGAGGCAACCTCGATCTACTACTACCCCGGCTTTTTCCGGGCCAAGCTCACCGTGGACAGCACGGTAGTGAAGCAACACAAGCTACTCATCAAAACCGACGGCTGGCTGCCGATGGTGGAGCGTGCGCCCGTCCCGGTTTATTTTGAACCCGAAGAAAGTACCCGCAACGGGGCATTTGGCCTTTCGGCCGAGCAATTGGCAAGCCGTAACATTTCCGTGCAGCCGGAAGTGCCCAGCGTGCTCTACTATTATGTCGATGACTTCGAAGCGCTCTTCGCCGACAACTTTATGCTGGAAACACGTGTCAAAAACACTTTTTCACTTGGGAGCGGAGCCTGTCAGAAAACGCAGATCGTGGTACTTTGCGAAAGTGGATTCTTCGTCATCCCGCTCTCGATTCCCGGCTGTACTTCGACCCTCGACGCCGCGATTCCCGGCAAGTACATCGAGGGCAGCAAAGCCGATCTTTCGAAATTTGGCGTCGATTTCAACGATTGGGCCGAGGTACGTCTGGAAGTAAAGGACAAACGTGTCGAGGTACTGCTCGATGATTTACCTGTCTTACGTAAGAAGTTCTCATCCAACGCGGGAAAAGTCGTCGGCGTCGGATACAGTTTCGAAGGAACGGGATTGGTAGACTACGCGCGGCTGTACGACGGGGAAGGGAAGGTGGTTTTGCGAGCGGAATTTTAGTCGGCAGTCATCACCTCCAAGCGATACCCCACGCCATGCACCGAAACGATGCGCACCTTCGGGTCGGTTTTCAGGAGCTTGCGGAGCCGTGACACGAAAACGTCGAGACTACGACCCACGATGATGCCCTCGTCTTCCCAAACCAGTTTCAGGATTCGCTCGCGTTCGAGTAGTTGGTTGGGGTGGGTCACAAACAAATTGAGCAATTTGCTTTCTCGGTAGGTGAGGGCGTGGCTCGTTCCGGCAATGGATAGGCTTTGCTCGGCGTGATTGAAGGCGGTCTGGCTCAGATGAATCGTTTGGCGTGTATCGACCAAATCATTTGCCTTTGGGATGGTTTTATCCAGAGTTTTGGCTGCGCGATACCAGATAAATCCACTGATGCCGGCCAATAGAAAGCTGAACAAACCTGCCAAATCCGCATTGCTGACGGGCGTTCCCGCTTCAGGAAAACTAATTTGCAACACCCGACAGCCCACTTCCCCTTGCCGACCCACGCAGGCAATCCCGCTATCGGCAAGGTCTTTGACGTTGTACCCCAACTGGATTTGTCCATCGTTACAGTTTAAAACCGACACGTTGTAGTCGGATTCAATTCCTTGAACGTTCAGCGATTCCTGCAAAAGGGACGGGATACGGTCATAGTCGATGGGCCGATCCAATTGGATGCGGTAAGTGTGGTCGTCGGCTTGCTGCACGGGCAAAATCCGGGAAGTTGAGTCGCCGCCTGCTGCCAGCAAATGGTGCGCCGTACGCCGCAGGGCAAGGTTTACTTTTTCGGCAAACTGCTCGCTGTCAGTTTCACTCGCGACGGGAGCGAACTGCATGAATAGCCAACCAGATAAGGCGAATAATAGGACTGCTACCGTTTTTACCATTAAGCTAATTTACCAAAAATTACAGGAGGACTGATTGCTCTCAGCAACCATCGAATGAAGAATAATTCCATCTTAAAATTGTCGGCTATACCCATTATTTCTGACCTTCTTTACTTTTAAAGTCCGTAAAGGTCTTTCCATCATAACGATACACTCCATTTCCAGATCCAAACCAAATACTCCCATCGCTAGCTTCCAAAAGTCCGAAAAAGGCAGGTGGTCCTGACATGATTTCTGTTACAGTGGGTATTTCATTGTACAAGGACTTTGCATCATAACGTGAAAGTGCCCAGACCTCTGGATTTACGCCACCAGTAGTCCAGATGTTTCCTTTTTTATCCTGGATTATAGCATAAGCCCCTCTCTGCGACACCTTTGTAAACGTGTTGCCGTCATAGCGCCAAAGACCATCGGCACCGAACCAAATATTCCCTTTTTTATCTTCGGTTATTGAAAAAACGTTGTTAAACGCTTTGCCATCATTGTTTTTTAAAACGGTAAATGTTTTTCCATCATAAAAACAAAGTTCGCCCCTTGTGCCAAACCACAATTTCCCGGTCTTGTCTTCCATGATCGTGGTAAGATCATTATTGGGAAGTCCGTCTTTCGTTGTAAAATTTTGAAAAGATTTCCCATCGTAACGGCTTGCCCCACCTCCTGTGGCGAACCAAATATTACCAGCTTTATCTTCATAAATAGACATAACCTGATTACTGGCGAGGCCCTCCCTGGTTGTGAAATGTTGGAAGGATTTGCCATTGTAATGATAAACTCCGGAATAAGTGGAAGCGAACCAATGGTTTCCGCGTCGATCTTCCAGTACGTCCCAGAATCTGTGCGAACCTATTTTACTATATGTGAGATTGGTAAACGATTTTCCATCGTAGCGAAAAACACCACTCCATGATGCAGCAATCAAAATGTTTCCGTTTCTATCTTGCTTTACATTCCGAACCATACTCATAGGCACTTTGGGGGTAAGTTCAGACTCGGAGTAGACCTATACTAACATTATCTTTTGGTACGTTCGTTTGATTTTGTCCAAAGGAGGTGTGAAAAACAAGCATCCAGAACAGAGTAAATAATTTTAAGTGTTTTTTCATTTTTTTATTATTGAGCAAGTTTGCCGAAAATAGGGAAAGGTTGGCCGCTATTAGCACCCATCAACATTCCTTGGTACGGGAAACCAATTTCTCGGTACCCAGTACTGAGCGGGGTACTGACCTACTCTGAACACCCTTCGGGCTTTCTCTAGACTGTCGTCAGTTGATTCAATCCTAATTTCGTCGCCCAATTTAGCAACATCCAGTAGCTGGCGAATCTCCACTTCCTTAACTTTCTGACCGTTTTCGGATACTATCCGTTTTATGACCATATCGCCGCGATACAACGAGGCCCGGAAAAAAATCCTGGCGTCTGCCGCTGTTTCAGGATTTCCATTCGACACGGTCAGCGTACCCGTGCTTCCCAACCAAATGGAAGCATGCGGTTAGAGGATTGCCATTGAGCAAAACCGCGTTTTCTTTTATTTCGTCGGTGCCGTATTTCCTGGCAGAAGTAAAAACAACTAAGGGTTGCCAGCAAGCAGAAAGCAGCGGCGGCACGAAACAGTTTTAAGTTTTTCATGGTAATGAAGTTTGGTTTAGTTTGACTGCCTGACAAATGTAGCGGTCAAATTTTCAATACCAGAAAACACGCTGTAAAAGAATGTTAAGGAAATGTAAAAGTAGGTAAATAGCTGTTAATCAATATTTACTCACTCCGCAATGACTCCACCGGGTTCATCAGCGCTGCCCTTACGCTCTGAAAACTCACCGTCAGCAAAGCGACGACCATAGCCAGCAAGCCCGCTAACGCGAAGATACTCCACGACAATTCGGTACGGTAGGCAAACGTCCCCAGCCACGCGCGCGCCGCCCACCAGGCCAGCGGCGAGGCTAGTACCAGCGCGACCAGTACCAGTCGCACAAAGTCGGTGGACAGCAGCCGAACGATACCGAAAACCGAAGCACCCAGTACCTTGCGGACGCCAATTTCCTTGGTGCGCTGCTCGGCGGTGAACGCCGCCAATCCGAACAGACCCAGACAGGAAATCAGAATAGCCAAGATGCCAAAATAGTTGACCAGGGTACCCACTTGCTGCTCGGATTGGTATAGTTTCTCGTAGGCTTCGTCCACAAAATGGTAGTCGAGGGGGTAGTTGGGGTTGAGCGCTTTGTGAATACGTTCCAGCGAGGCAAGAGCCGTCTGTGTTTGTCCGGCGCGCGTTTTCACCAGCAGGTAGCGGGTGTTTTCGGGGAAATAGGAAATCACCAGAGGCGCGATAGACTGATGCATCGAGTTGAGGTGAAAGTCCCTCATCAGCCCCACCACGCGGCCTTTGCCCCGGTTGAAAGTAATCTGCTGCCCGACCGGGTCGCTCATGCCCATCAGTTTGGCGGCGGTTTCGTTGATGAGGTAGTTGGACGAATCCGCCGGGCTGTCGGCCCGAAAATCGCGCCCGCCGACCAGGTCGATATTCATCGTTTTTATAAAATTGCTACCAACGTTCATCGTCGATACTTCTACTAGTTGCTTCGGTTCCTTACCGGGCCAACGGAGGTCGGTGGTGCCATTTTGTACCTTCACGGGCAGTTGGTTGGTGAGCGTAGCTGAGACGACTGCGGGCTGCCGGAGAATTTCCTGCCGGAACAAGTCGCTCTTCGGGGACTGCTCTAATGCGCCTTCGAGCGGAATGTACAATACGTTTTCACGATCCAGCCCCAGGTGCTTGGTGCGCAGATAACGCATTTGTGCGCTAACGACCAGCATGCCGACGATGAGGAAAATTGAGAGAGAGAACTGAAAAACGACCAAGGTCCGCCGGAACAAAGTCGGCCCCGCGCCCGCATTCGTAAAACCTTTCAAAATGGTGATCGGTCGCATTGCCGACAAAAACAGGGCCGGATAACTACCCGACAGCAAACCTGTGACCAGCACCAGCCCGCCCGACAGGACCCAAAGTGAAGGGTCGGCCGGCTCGAGTACCAGCTGCTTATCGAACAGTAGATTGAAAGTAGGCAACGCCAACCATACGATCACCAAAGCCAGTAGCGCGGCTAGCAAACTCATCAGCAGGGACTCGCCCATAAACTGCCCGACCAGCGACGCCCGCTTCGCGCCCATCACTTTTCTGACACCCACTTCGCGCGCCCGCACCGACGAACGCGCCGTGGCCAGATTCATGAAGTTGATACAGGCGATGAGCAAAATGAATATAGCCACGACCGAGAAAATGCGCACGTACTCGATGCGTCCGCCTGCTACTTTACCGTCTTTGTAATCGGCGTACAAGTGCATGTCCGCCATCGGATGCAAGACGGGTGCCTCGTCGTTGTCGAATGTAGCGTAGCGCCGATAAATATTTTTCATGCTGGCGGTGGCGTGGTCGGCGGTGGCGGTAGGGACCAGCCTTGCGTAGAGAATCACCGAATTCCAGCTCCATTCGGCCATGTAAGATTGCTCGATGTTCTTGAAATTGGCTAGCCAGTCGAATTGCAGCGTCGAGTTAGCGGGCAAATCCGCGATTACGGCCCCGACGGTGTACAGCTTGTCATCGTCGAGTTGCAGCGTTTGGCCCAGGGCCGGTTGGTTGGCAAAGTACTTGTCGGCCAGTGTCCGCGAGATGATAATTTGGTCGATCTGGGCCAAAGCCACCTTGGGGTCACCGGAAAGGGCGGGCAGGGGAAAGACCTCGAAAAACTCCGGCGATACGAAGGTTCCCCGTTCTTTGGCCGCAATCGCTTCTCCCTTCATGCCTACCGCTCTCATCAAACTTTCGCCGCCGCCGTTCGTTCGCGTGACCGCCGCCACGTCCGGGATGTCTCTGGCAATCGCTTCTTGCAGAGGAGCGGGTACATAGCTTGCCGTTTGTACAGCACCTCCGTTGAAGGCATAGTTGACCCGTACGTTGTAGACGTCCTCCACGCCGGGCAGGAAGCGGTCGTAACGCATCTCGTCGTGTACCCACAGCCCGGTAAGTAGCGCGCAGGCCAGGCCGAGGGCCAGGCCAAAAATATTGATTCCGGCAAAAAGCCGCTGCTTGCGCAGACTGCGGAAGGCTATTTTAAGGTAGTTGGAAAGCATGGTTTTTTAGGGGGGGGGAAAGGTAAAGGGTCAACGGTTAGTGGCGGGTTGAGAAATCAGAGAACGGCGAGTGATCACTCGCTCCGAAGACTCTCCACGGGGTTCATCAATGCTGCCTTCACTGCTTGGTACCCCACGGTCAGCAAAGCAATCGCCAGCGCCGTAGCGCCTGCCAGTACGAACACCCACCAACTGATGTCGATGTGGTAGGCGAAGTCGGCCAGCCATTCATTCATGAAGTACCAGGCGATCGGTGAGGCGATGACCAGCGCGATCAGCACCAGCGCTACGAAATCTTTGGACAGCATCGCCACAATGCCCGAGATGCTCGCGCCCAGTACCTTGCGCACACCGATTTCCTTCGTCCGCTGGAAAGCCGTGAGCGTCGCCAGGCCGAACAAGCCCAAGCAACTGATGAGGATGGCGATGCCCGTAGAAAGGTTGATGATCTTGGCCATGCGGCGCTCGGATTCGTAGTAGTCCGCAATCTTATCGTCGTAGAACTGGTACTCAAAGGGTAGGTCGGGGTAGGTGCTTTTCCAGAGCTTTTCCATTTTCTGGATGCCCGCCTGCCAGTCGGCGGGTTGGTTGGAGGCTAGTTTTATGTTGAAGGTACCCGTTTTGTCTTTGTAGGTCGTGAAGGCCAACGGGTCGATTTTTCGGCTCATCTTTGCGGCGTGGAAATCACCCACCACGCCCACGATGGGTACGGAATAATCACCGACGGTCAGGAATTTGCCCAATGCATCCTGCGGACCTTCAAAGCCAAATTCACGCACGGCGGTTTCGTTGATGACGTACTCACGTACGGTGTCACTCTCACTGAAAAGCAGATTGCGCCCGGCAATGAGTTTGATGTTGTAGGTATCCAGCATATCTATATCCACTGATTTTCGGTACAACTGAAACTTGACTTCGCCTTTGGGACCATTGTAGGTAGTGACATTGCTGGAAAATGATTGGCTGAAAGGCGGATTTCCCAAGCTTACTTTGTCCACCTCGATCAGCCTTTTGAATTTATCTTTCAGCCCAAAGTGCTTTTCACTATTCGCATCTTTCTGCCATAAATCGTAGGGCACCCGAAAAGTGATTACCGCCTCTTTGTCAAAACCCAAATCTTTTTCCAGCGCAAAGTGCAGTTGCTGATTCATGATGATCGCCCCGATGACGAACGCCTGGGCGATCACAAACTGGAAGACGATCAGACTTTTGCGAAGTGAAAAGGTATTCTTCCCTACCTTCAAACTAACCTGCCCGCGCAAGACCTGGGTGGGTTGGAAGCGGGTAATGAGTAAACTCGGGTACCAGCCCGCCAGCAGGCTGACCCCGACGAGTAGAACTGCCATGAAGAGCAGCGTTTGCCCAAGATTGGGGTATAAGATCCAGACCCTCGGGAAACAAATCGCCCAGATTGCCGCGAAAGAGTGACCGTCCAGAGATACGCCAGGGCGCAGGCCAGTAGCGTCACGAGAAAGTCTCGACCGAGAAATTGCCCGATCAGGCGACGGCGAGAACTACCCAGCGTTTTGCGGATACCGATTTCGCGGGCGCGTTGCGGGATTTGGGCGGTGGTGAGGTTGACGTAATTGATGACCGCCAGCGCCAGGAGAAAACCAGCTAACCCCAGAAGCGCAAATAAGATTTGCTTGTCAGCGACCCGATTTTGGGACTGATAAAAGGTGTTGAAATGCTCCTCCGCTAGGGGCAAAAGCTCGTGTTTTGGTACTTGACCGCCCCATTTGGCGTACATGGCCTCGGCATTTTTGTGTATGAGCGCGTTGATGTTTTTTGTCAATTGCGCCACGTCTGTTTTCGCCGCTCGTACCACATACACTAGGTCGTCGGAGTTGATGCTATCCCAGGTGCCCACGAATTCCTCGCCTTTTCCTCCTTGCTGCACGGTGGACAGCGACAGAAATTCCTGCCCCGAGAACGAAGTGGAGCGTCCTAAATCCGCCACGACACCTGTCACTTGCACGGCCAGCGTGTCCCAGTACAGGATGGTCTTGCCCAGCATTTGTTCGGGCGTGAGGTTGGGGAAATACTTTTCGGCGCTCGATTGCGTAAGTACGACTTCATTGGGTTCTGCCAGAAGACTATTTCGCGGGCGTTCCGGCCAGCCATTTGTACGGTACCAATTCAAAGTACTTGGCAGTCGTCGCCTGGATGCGCTCTGGGTCTTTGAAAACGATCGGCTTACCCGATGGCTGGGGTACTTGCAGGCTGGAAACCCACTGCTCATGTAGCACCACGACCATTTCCATCCCGCCGATTTCCTCCCGAATCGCGTTGGCCGTTGGTTTGGGTACGCCCGCGTTGCCGCTTTCCTTGCCATCGAAGTTCAAGCGCGTCACGACCTTATAGATCCGGTCGCGCGTTGGGCTGCTCGGCATCGAAGCTGAACTCGTAACTGACCAACTGGAAAATCATCCAGCAAGCCGCCAGGCCAATCGAAAGGCCCAGCACGTTGAGTACGGTGAAGAGTACGGTTGCGCCAGAGCTGGCGGAAGGCGAGTTTTAGGGAGTTGAAGAGCATGAGGTTCTTGGGTTGAATGTTGAAAAGTCGTCTATTCGGAACGCAACGACTCCACCGGATTCATCAGCGCCGCCCTGACGGCCTGGTACCCCACCGTCAGCAGCGCGATGACTGCCGCCACTAAGCCCGCCAACGCGAAGACCCACCAGGCGATGTCGACGTGGTAGGCAAAATCGGCCAGCCATTCATTCATGAAGTACCAGGCGATGGGCGAGGCGATGACCAGCGCGATGAGGACCAACGCTACGAGATCCTTGGAAAGCATCGCCACGATTCCCGCAATGCTTGCGCCTAGTACCTTGCGTACGCCGATTTCCTTGGTGCGCTGGAAAGCCGTGATCGTCGCCAGGCCGAATAGGCCCAGGCAGCTAATGAAGATGGCGATGCCCGTCGAAAGGTCGATGATCTTGCTCGTCCGTCGTTCGGTTTCGTAGCTCTGTGCGATCATGTCGTCGTAGAATTTGTAGTCGAAGGGTGCGTCAGGGTAGGTGTTTTTCCACGCGTTTCCATTTTCTGGATACCTGCCTGCCAGTCAGCAGGTTTGTGAGAAGCCAGTTCACGTTGAAGCTACCTGTCCAGTCTTTCGTTGTGATAAAAGCAAGCGGGTCGATTTTTCGGCTCGATGGTAGCGGAATGAAAATCGCCCACGACGCCCACGATGGGAATGGGGGTGGGATCGTAAGATACGGTCAGGTACTTACCCAGCGCGTCTTGCGGATTTTGAAAGCCGAATTCCCGTAAGGCGGTTTCGTTGATGACGTATTCACGCACGGTGTCACTGGGTAGCAGATTGCGCCCCGCGACGAGCTTTATGCCGTAGGTGTCCAGCATATCCGTATCGGCAAACTTCTTGTACATATCCAGCTCCACCTCGCCTTTGGGGCCGCTGTACTTGGTGGGACTGACGTAGAACGATTGATTGAAAGGTGTGTCGCCCAAGCTCACCTTCATCGACTTCGGCCAGGCTTTTTAGTTCTTCTTTCAGGGCAAAGTGCTTCTCGGCGTAAGCGTCGTTCTCCATCAACTCATCCGGTACCTGAAAAGTCAGCACGGCTTCTTTCTCGAAACCCAGGTCTTTTTCCAGCGCAAATCGCAACTGCTGGTTCACAATGATGGCCCCAATCACGAATGCCTGAGCGATCACAAACTGAAATACGATCAAACTCTTGCGAAGCGAGAAACTGTTCTTGCCAAACTTCAAACTACTCTGTCCACGCAATACTTGGGTAGGCTGGAAACGGGTAATGAGCAAACTCGGGTACCAACCCGCCAGCACGCTCACGCCGACCATCAGCAACGACATGAACCCGAGCGTCTGCCTGATATTGGGAAATAAATCGAGCCCCGTGGGAAACAGGTCGCCCAGTTCGCTTCGGAAGAGTATCGTCCAGCCGTACGCCAGGAGGCAGGCCAGCAGCGTGACGAGGAAAGTCTCGCCCAGAAACTGGCTGATCAGGCGGCGGCGCGAACTTCCCAGGGTTTTGCGAATACCAATTTCTTTGGCGCGTTGCGGAATCTGGGCCGTCGTGAGGTTGACGTAGTTGATCACCGCCAACGCCAGGAGGAATCCGGCCAGACCCAAAAGCGAGAAAAGCACCTTCTTGTCGGCTACGCGATTGTAGGCTTTGTAAAAGCTGTTGAAATGCTCTTCCGACAATGGAATCAATTCGTGCTCCGACGGGGTTGAGCCCAACTCAGCCAGCAGCGCTTCAGATTTTTTGTAGGCAAACGCGTCGATGTTTTTTGCCAATTGGGCCGCATCCGTTTTTTCTTCTTTCAATACATATATCTGATCGTTGGTCGTGGTGCTGACCCAGTCGCTTAAGAATCGCTCGGCTACCGGCCCCCGCTGAACCGTCGGCAGCGACAGAAACTCCTCGCCCGTGAAGGAACTGGGGTAATCCAGATCGGCCACGACGCCTGTCACTTTTACGGCCAGCGTATCCCAGTACAAAATCGACTTGCCCAGCATTTGCTCGGGCGTCAGATTAGGGAAGTACTTCTCGGCGCTCGTTTGGGTGAGTACTACCTCGTTGGGCTCTGTCAAGGTTTCGGCGGGCGTTCCGGCCAGCCATTGGTACGGCACCAAACTGAAATAATCAGAGGTTGTGGCGATCACGCGTTTGGGATTCTTGAAGACGACGGGCTTACCCGAAGATTGTGGCACTTGCATGCTCGGCACGGACTGACGGTACAACCCGACGACCATCTCGACGCCGCCGATTTCGTTTCTTATTCCGTCCGCCATTGGCTTGGGGGTACCCGCGCTACCGCTTTTTTCATCACCCCTATCAAAGTTGGCTACGACCTTGTAAATCCGCTCGACGTTGGGCTGCTTGGCGTCGAAGCTAAACTCGTAATTGACCAACTGGAAAATCATCCAGCAAGCCGCCAGGCCAATCGAAAGGCCCAGCACGTTGAGCGTAGTGAAGAGGCGGTTGCGCCAGAGTTGGCGGAGGGTGAGTTTTAGGGAGTTGAAGAGCATGAGGTTTTAGGTCGAAGGTGAATGATCAACGGTCAACGGCGGGTCGTCGCCATGATCGCGGACTATTCCTGGTCAAAAACTCGTACCGAGACAACTACCTATTCATTTTCAGTGATTTGTACTTCTCCAAATCCAAAAACTGTTCATTTTCGGACAGTAGGTGTGCGGAAGCGGACATTGACCTTACAGAATTTTCATAATCCACTGCACACACGCTACTTCGTCCACGATCGACCACGAATGCGGATGTCGCGTGCCGTCGCTGCGGTAGCCTTTGCGGTCGGACTGGATGAACTCGGCCCGCTCGTTACCCGCCAGCATCAGGCGGTTGATGAGTTCGGAAGAAGCCAGAAAATTTGCGTCGAAGCCACTACGGCGGCGTTCTTTGAGTTTCCAGGCGATGTCGATGTCGTGGTAGGTTCGGACGGCTACGTCTTTGAGAAACCGCTCGTTGCCGGGTACTCTCAGCTCGATGTGAAAGGGCGTAAGTTGCTTGTACCCGGCCGGATTGCTTTCGGGCGTCCCGTGTTCGTCGGTCATAATCCTGGTGGCAAACCGGGCTTCGGCCACGCCCACGGGGGAGAAGTCTTTGGCGATTTCCCGCTCGAAATAATCGAACAATCCGAACAGGTCGATGGGTGAATCTACCATAAAGACGCCTTTGGGCTGGATAGGGTAGTTGTTGGGTAGCTCGTAGCATAACTCGGTATAGCGCAAGGCAATGGTACCGCCCGCTGAGAAACCACCCAGCACAAATTGGTCGGGCTTCACATGGTAGCGTTTAATGATGTCGCGAAAAACCCGATTGAGCCTGGGCGTAAGAGTAGAGTCGGCGTAAAGCTTAGCCCCGCCCGCCACCGCCACCACGAGCAGGTTATTGGCGTAGGCGACGTTGGGTAGTTTGGTTTCGGGGAATACGCTTTCGGGAGCTTGCGCGTAGCCCGGTAGTAACACCAACACCCCGGTCAACGGATTGGTGGCGGGTTCGACGGCCAGGTAGTAGCCACTCGCGGCATCGCTTTCATCGACCACAATTTTCTTGACTGACTGAGCGCGGCAGGCTTCGGTGAATGGCAGTAAACAGAACAGAACAAATGGCAAATACTTCATGGCAATGGCGGTAGTTTGGTTTTGGGCAAATATCCAAAACGCCGTCGCTTCGGTCGCTGTCTGCTCCGTTAAAGTATGTTAAAGTATCTACTCGCTCCGCAACGACTCCACCGGATTTGTCAACGCCGCCCTAACGCTTTGAAAACTCACCGAAAACAGCGCAATCCCCACCGCCAGCAAACCCGCCAGCGCAAAGACCCACCAGCCGATGTCGATTCTGTAAGTGAAATCCTGCAACCACGTACTCATAAAGTACCAGGCAACAGGAGTAGCGATGACGATGGCGACAAGTACCAGTTTCAAGAAATCTTTTGAAAGCAAAGCCACGATGCCAGCGACGCTCGCCCCAAGTACCTTGCGGACGCCGATTTCCTTAGTGCGCTGCTCGGCGGTGAAGGTGGCGAGGCCAAATAAACCCAGGCAGGAGATGAAAATCGCCAGCCCTGAAAACACAACCGTGAGTTGACCCGTGCGCTCTTCGCTGCGGAATTTGAAGTCGTACTCCTCATCCACAAAATTATAGTCGAAAGGGGAATCGGGCAGATGCTTTTTCAAAATGGCTTCGATGGAGGACAGCGATTTTTGGGCGCTTTGCTGAGGGTTAAGCCGCATGGTCACGAACTTCGGGGTGCGCGGACGGATAAAGAAAACGGATGGCTCGACGGGTTGGTAGGGAGAATCCATGACCATATCCTCGATGACGCCCAGCACCTTGAACTTTACGTTGAATCCCTCTCCTTCCCAGGTGACCGTTTCGTCGATTGGATCGGACAGCCCCATAAACCGCACGGCCGTTTCGTTGATGACCAGCCCCATAGAGTCGGACGCGAACTCCTTGGAAAAATCGCGGCCCTGTTTGAATTTCCAACCGACCGTCTGACCAAACTCGTGCGAAACTGCGGTCGTGGCGAAGTCAGTTTGCAGACTAGGGTCCTTGCCCGTCCAACCGAACCCGCCGTTGCGTGACCGCGCCTCGGTGGTCGGAGTGGCGGATTCCGCCAACGCGACCACGCTGCCACTGGCGAGTAATTCCTGGCGGATCGTCTCGCGGTGCGTCGCGTAACTGGGCGAATTGGTATTGAGCGTGATCAGGCCGTTGCGGTCAAAACCCAAAGGCCGATTCTTGGCGTGTTGGATTTGTTGAAAAACGACTACCGTGCCGATAATAAGAATTATGGAAACCGTAAACTGCACGACTACCAACGCCTGCCGGGGCGCGAACAACCCCCGCCCGGCACGTCCCGAAGCACCCGCTCCCGTCAGCACCTTGACCGCCTGGAAAGACGATAAATACAGCGCCGGATAACTACCCGCCAAAAGGCCAGTCAGCAAGGCGAAGCCGCCGCTCGCCAACCAGAACACCGGATTCATCCACGGAAAAGCAATGCTCTTATCAGCCATCTGATTGAATAAAGGCATGACAACCAATGCTAACAAAATGGCCAGTATGTAAGCCAGGCCCGCTACCAGCAGCGATTCGCCCAGGAACTGACCTACCAACTGGCTACGCTTTGAGCCAACGGCTTTCCGAATGCCCACTTCCTTGGCGCGGTTGAAGGAGCGGGCGGTGCTGAGGTTGACGAAATTAATGCAAGCCAGAAGCAGGACAAAAAAACCAATGCTCCCAAAAAGCCACAAGAACTGAATACCGCCGTCCGCACTCTTGCCATTTTCAAACTCCGAATACAAATGCCAACGACCCATTGGGTGGAGGAAAATCTCAGGGTTCGTAGTGGGCGCGTCCTGACTCTTGCCCACCAGGAGGGGCTTGATTTTCCTGGAAACATCAGCCACATCAACAGTCGGAATCGTTTCTACAAAAATCTCGAAGGAGGTATTGTACCAACTGTCTTTGGCTCCCGCTATCCAACCCGTCGCGGCGATCAAATCCCAGGGCGCGATGAAGCGCAGGTTGGCAAAACTGCTGTTGGCAGGTAGTTCCTGATAAACCCCCGTCACGCTGACGGTCATGGTATTGTCAATCTTCAAGACCTTGCCCAGCGGATCGGTATCACCAAATAAAGCCAGGGCGGTTGATTCGGAAAGCAGAATCGACGCCGGATCTCTCAAACCGCTTCGACTCCCTTTTACCATCCGAAGCGATAGCATATCGGGTGCTTCGGCGCTCATGAACTTTCCATACTTGGCAAACACCTGATCCTCGTAAGCCAGGCTGTGCTTGGCAGCCCATAATGCCAACACGACCCGCTTGAAATCGCCGCCGTGGGTAGTTCTGAGTTCCGTCGCCAACGGGATCGGTACCGAAGCCGCCGTCTCCACTTCGCCGTTGACGGTTTGGTTGCGCATCACTTGCGCGATGTGGTCGTAGTTCGCGTGGTTGCGATCGAACGTCAACTCATCATAAATCCACAAACCCACGAGCATCGCCACCGCCAGCCCCAGGGCCAGGCCACCGATATTGATGAGGGAGTAGAGTTTGTTGCGAAGCAGATTCCGCCAGGCGATTTTGAGGTAGTTGGAGAGCATGCTTTGGGTAGTATGATACATGTACTTCTAAAAAGGAAAAGAGGCACTTGGCCACCCGATGCGACGCGGCGGCGACCACATAACTACTCAAGCACAATTTCGGCTGTAATGGGAAAGTGGTCCGAAGCGTGCGGGTACTTTTGCCAAATTTTCTGTCCGTCCGGCATTTCTGTATGGACCTTGGCGTTTTTTACCCATTCGGCCCGGTTGAAACTGTATAGAATGTGGTCGATCCAGGCCTTCTGCCAGGTATTGTTGAAGATGGGGTCGGAGTAAGAAGTCGTGTAAATCTTTTCAAAGCGCAGGTTATCCTGATCCTGCTCGGAAAGCTGGTCGAAGAGTGCGTTTCCCAAGGTTAAGAAGGGCCGCCAGATGTTTCCCATCAGCCGTTCGATAGCGCTACCGAACAGTCGCTTTTCACTGGCGTCCAGGCCCGGCCCATCATTTATGTCGCCGCAGACAATGAGCGGGATCCGCTGCGTTTCGACCTCGCCCAGGTACTTATCCAGAAACTGCACTCGGATTTGGGTAGCCTGCGCCAGCAGTTTTTTGCGGTTAGCATCGGCCATAGCCCACCACTTGCTCCACTCGTAGGCATTGAAAATCCCTTTGCTTTTCAGGTGCAGCCCCATGATTCGGAAAGGCTGCCCGGCAGCCGTCGTGATTTCGACGTACAGCGGCGAGCGTTCAAAGCGGTATTTTTCGATGATCCCGTCGCTTTCGTTGGGTATTTCAAACGGCTGGAAAATGGGCATAGTCTGGGTATCGAAAAATTTGACCGCCCGTTGCGCGTGAAAAAGATTCGTATCGGTGCGCACGGCGCAGGCAATGCATTGCGATGAGCCGGACGTGGGTTGCAATTTAACATCCCAAGTCCCGGCCACATCGGTATCGAAGAAGAGTCTGAGTTCTTTCTCGCGGTTGGGGCCTTCCACCACGACTACAATGTCGGGGGCCAACTCGTCGATGACGCCGCTCAGATGGTCGCGGCGGGTGCGGACTGTGGTTTTCTGAGCGTGTTGTGGTTTGTGGTCGTCGGGCTGGAAATCGCCGTTTCGATCATACAAATCGTTCATCCATTCCATGTTCCAAAGTAGGAGTTTCATAACCGTCAGTATTTTAAAGTTAGCGTTTTGAACTCAATGTCAGAACTACGGATCAGATTGCCACGGTTTATTCAAGTTTCTTATTGAGCGGTTGAATAGGGTAAGCTTTATTAAAACCACTCCGCTCCCGCCGTTTATTCCGACCTAAGACTCTCCACCGGATTGGCCAACGCCGCCCTAAAACTCTGAAAACTTACCGTCAGCAGCGCTATCCCCACCGCCAGTACCCCCGCCAGCGCGAAGACCCACCAGCCGATAGCGACTTTGTACTCGAAATTTTGCAGCCATTCTCCCATGACGTACCAAGCCAGCGGCGAGGCGATGACGATGGCTACCAGAACCAGTTTGAGAAAATCCTGAGACAGCAACCGCACGATGCTGATCACGCTTGCGCCAAGTACCTTGCGCACGCCGATTTCCTTCGTCCGCTGCTCGGCGGTGAAAGCGGCCAGGCCAAACAAACCCAGACAGGCAATGAAAATCGCCAGTCCGGCAAAAATGGTCGTGAGCGTAGCGACGATGCGCTCGCTTCGGTAGAGTTTATCGAATTCTTCATCGACGAACGAGTACGAGAAGGGTAGTTCAGAGTCTATTTTTTTGGCAAGCGCCGCGATGTCGGTCAGGGCGGCTTTGGTTTGGCCGGGTTGGGTGCGGATCATGATATTGCCCCAGCCCTGTTCCTCTTTCAGCCGAATGATCATCGGCCTGATGACTTCGTGCAGCGAGTTGAAATGAAAATCCTCGACCAGCCCAACGATGGTTCCCGTCCGATCGCCAAAGGTAAGCGGTTGCCCGACGGGGTCCTCAAAGCCCATGCGTCGGGCGGCGGCCTGGTTGATGAGGTAGTTGGTAGAGTCCGCGCCGAAGTCGGGCGAGAAATCGCGGCCTTGCAGGATGTTGATTTTCCAGACTTTGGCAAAATCGTAGCCTACCGCCGTGTTATTGAACGAAATATTGGCAGCGGGGTCTTTGCCCGGCCAGGACACGTTCTCGGTGGTGTTGCCGTTGCCCGATGGGTGGAGCCAGGTGTGCGTCACGGCCTGCACACCCGGTAGCCGAAGCAATTCCTGCTTGAAGGTCGGGTACTTCATCGCCAGTTCGCCGCCGCCCGCCACGTCGATGACGTTCTCGCGGTCGAAGCCGAGACTTTTGGTTTGGATGTACTGCATTTGCTGGTAAATCACCACCGTCCCGACGATCAGCAGCATCGACATCGCAAACTGAAACACCACCAAACCGCGCCGGAATACCAAAGCTCCCGCGCTGAACCGCAGGTTCGATCCCTTCAAAATCCGCAGCGGATCGAGCGACGAAAGGAACAGGGCCGGGTAGCTGCCCGCCAAAGCGGCCATACCCAACAGCAATCCCAACATCAGCCCCCAGCTTTGTACTTGGCCAAGCGGCAAGCTCAGTTGTTTGCCCGTCAGCGTATTGAACACGGGCAAA
Organism: uncultured Cytophagales bacterium; assembly: GCA_963803495.1. Taxonomy (GTDB): domain Bacteria; phylum Bacteroidota; class Bacteroidia; order Cytophagales; family Spirosomataceae; genus Persicitalea. The sequence continues at coordinate 953,678 of CAWDMP010000002.1, read as the reverse complement.
AGTACCAGTACCAAAATCAAAGCCACCAGCAGCGCAAGGGTTGTCAGCAGCATCGCCTCGCCCATAAACTGCCCGATGAGCGACGAGCGTTCGGCCCCCACTACTTTGCGGACCCCCACTTCCCGCGCCCGCTTGACCGACCGCGCCGTGGCGAGGTTCATGAAGTTGATGCCCGCAATCAGCAGCAGAAAAACCGCCACGATGCCCAGCAAACGCACGTATTCGATGCGACCGCCGTCAGGATAGCCATTCTTAAAATCGGAATAGAGGTAGGCTTTTTCTTCCGGTTGCAGGAATACCTCGGCGTGGTAATCGGAATGCTCGGTGTTCCGCTCCATCAGAAAGTTCTTGATCTTGGCCTCGAATTGCGCCACGTCCGTATCGGGACGCAGCGCGATCCGTGCTCCCGGCCCGGAATTCTCCCAGTCTTTCAGCCATTCGTTTCGTTCGAGAAATCTGGACCAACTGAAAAGAAAATCGTAGCCTTTCGGATCGTTGGCGGGCAAATCCTCGAAGACCGCCGTCACCTGGTAGTCATTGCCGTACCCGAAGTGAATCGACTGTCCCAAAGCTGCTTCCGGGCTATCGAAATAGGTTTCGGCTACCTTTCGTGAAATCGCCAGGTCGTTCGGAGCAGTAAGGGCCGTGCCGCGGTTTCCCGCCAGCAGCGGAATATCGTACAACTCGAACCAGTCAGCTCCGGCGTAGCGTCCGGTTTGCCGTAGTATTTTGTCGCCTACCCGCAGGGCGTGACCCTCGGGCCAGGAGAAGCCCGATGCGTAAACTACCTCGGGAAACACTTCTTTGATTTCGTCGGCCATCAGACCGGGCATATCTTCGTAAGCGGCCACCTTCTCGTCGGTGTATTCCCGCATCATCAGGCGGTACAGGTTTTCGCTGTTGGCGTACTGCCTGCCGATGCTCACCTCATCTTGTATCCATAGAAAAATAATCAGGCTGGAAGCCATACCCAGCGCTAATCCGAGAATATTGATCCCGGAAAAAACTTTATTCCGCATCAGATTGCGGTAGGCGATTTTGAGGTAGTTGGAGAGCATGGGCTTTTAGGGTAAAATGGTTGAAGGGTCAAAGGTTCGCGGTGGGTCAGAGAAGTTATAAAACGCCAATCACGCGTAACGCTGACAGCTTTTGGAACCCGCAATGGAATTGGCTGTCAGCGTTGGAAGCGCCGAAGTTATTCGCTCCTAAGACTCTTCACCGGATTCGCTAACGCCGCCTTCACCGACTGAAACGAAACCGTGAGCAGCGCAATCCCCACCGCAAGTACACCCGCCAGCGCGAAAATCCACCACGAAATGTCGATTTTATAAGCAAAATCCTGCAACCAGGTATTCATCGCGTACCAGGCAATCGGCGAAGCGATGACGATGGAAATCGCGACTAGTTTCAAAAAATCCTTAGAAAGCAAAGCCACGATGCCGCTAACCGACGCGCCAAGTACCTTGCGGACGCCGATTTCCTTGGTGCGCTGCTCGGCGGTGAAGGTGGCGAGGCCGAACAGGCCCAGGCAGGCCACGAAGATCGTCAGCCCGGCGAAGAGGCCGAGGATACGTCCCGTTTTCTGTTCGGCGCGGTAGGTAGCGTTGAAGTTTTCTTCCAGGAAAGTGTATTCGATGGGCGCGTCCGGGGCGAGGGCGTTCCACTGCTTTTCTACGGAAGTGAGCAGGGCGGGCAGGTCGCGCGTGTTCACTTTGGCGAGGATCGCGCCGCTGTTGGGACCCAGCGTCAACATGAGCGGGCCGATGCCCTCGTGCAGCGACTTGAAGTTGAAGTCCCGCACAATACCGATGACCCGGTAGGTCTCCTTGCCGCCGTCCATTTTGGGGCTGCTGATCGTGTGGCCGAGGGCGTCTTTGCCCCAACCCATCTGTTTCGCCGCCGTTTCGTTAAGGATGATGCCCGAAGAATCGGTGCCAAACTCCGGCGAAAAATTCCGTCCGGCGACCATTTCCATGCCCAGCGTGGGGATGTAGTTTTCGTCCACGACGTACCGTATACCCTTGATGTAGTCGTTGGCCCGGTCGTCGCCATAGACCATGAAGTTGTTGTTGAAAGACGGCCCGGCCGGGACGTAGCCCGAGACCGACACATTCACGACCCGCGAATCTTGCAAAAGCTGCTTTTTAAATAGCTGCTCGTTTTGGCTCAGGCGGTAGGTTTCCTGCAAGACGAGTACCTGTTCCTTGTCGTAGCCGAGTTTGGCGTTTTGAATAAATTGCAGTTGCTGGTAAACTACCGTCGTGCCGACGATCAAGATAATCGAAATGCAAAACTGCACCACGACCAAAGTACCCCGCAAGCCGACGCTTCGCCGCCCTTTGGAAAGATTCAGGTTGGTGCCGCCTTTCAGTACGGTGACCGTCTTGAACGAAGAGAGAAAAAAGGCCGGGTAACTACCCGCCAAAATCCCTACAATCAAACCCAGCAATAACAAACCCGGCAGCAGCCACGGCATGGAGGTGAAGCTGAGCGTCAGGTTTTTGTCAGCCAGATCGTTGAAAAACGGCAGAGCCAGGAACACAATCACTACCGCCAGCACCAACGCCACAGCGGTCAGCATGATGGATTCGAGCAAAAACTGCCCAACCAGAGTACTTTTGACCGAACCCATGACTTTGCGAATGCCCACTTCCCGCGCCCGCTTGGATGACCCGGCGGTACTGAGGTTCATGAAGTTAATACAAGCGATCAGCAGCATGAACAGCGCGATCGCTCCAAAAATATAGACGTACCTGATATCGCCTGTAGCGGCGATGTCGTAGTCGAAATTGGAACGCAGGTGGATGTTGGCCAGGGGTTGCAAGAAGAGTCCGAGGTCATTGCCTTCTTGCTTAAATTTTGCAAAACTCATCCCGAACGCCTGCTGGATGCCCGGCCCAAAGTACTTTTCTACCATCTGTGGTAGTTTGGCCTGCAATTGGCGGTAATCGTAGTCCTCCGGCAGCACGAGGTAAGTGTAGAATTCCGATTGCATCCAGGAATTCGATTGGGCGTCTTCCCGGCCCGCCATCGCGATCAAAAAATCAAAATCAAAGTGGGAATTGGCGGGCATATCGGCCATGACGCCCGTCACTTCCATGACCTCCTGATAGTTTTTGGCGGAAATTATCTTGCCGATCGGGTCTTGGTTTCCGAAGTACTTTTGCGCCATTTTCTCCGAAATGACCAGCGTATTGGGTTTTAGCAGCGCCGTTTTAGGATTGCCCGCAACCAGCGGAAAGCTAAACACCTGAAAGAAATTGGAGTCGGCGAAGACCACGCCCTCCTCTTTGAAAATATCGGCTTCCTTTTCGATGATGAAAGCACCCGCCGTGCGTAATCGCGTGGCTTCAAGTACCTCGGGATAGTCGCGCTGCATGGTTTTGGCGGTGGGCGGCATCACGTTGGCTTCCTCTATTTTGTTGCCGCCCATACTGGCCCGGAACGTCACGCGCACGATGCGGTCGGCTTTTTCGTGGAAGCGATCGAAGCTCAGTTCATCCAGGACGAACAGGCCGATGATCATACAGGTCGCCAAGCCCAAAGACAGGCCGACAATGTTGATGGCCGAGAACGCCTTGCTGCGCAAGAGGTTTCGGTAAGCGATTTTCAGGTAGTTGGAGAGCATAGTAGATAGGGTTTGTAGGGTTGGACAGGCGAACCTGCGGACCCGTGTGTCCGACCGAATTAGGTTGAAAAACCTTATGCCATGAAATCAACTACCTGTGAATCAGTATTTATTAGAATTGAAAACGTCCGAAATCGAACACCATTTGTTCAGAATCGGACGTGTCGTTTTCGCTCATATCGTCGGTGCCCGGCGTATGAATGCAAGTATAAACACCGATCGAGTCAGTTTTTGGTAGCGAGATAGTAGACCGCCCCACTCAACCTCCTACCGCGCGATGATGTCGAAAACCATGCTTTTGCTTCTTCTCGTTTTTGCCCATAGGCCCATTATGGCCCAAACGAACATCAGCACCGACTTCGAAGGGGGTAGGTTGGGGGATTTGGAAGAGGTCGCCCCCCGCCATTGGCGCTGCGCCGTAGCGGGCGAGTCGGATTCCCAAAACCGTAACCGCCAGGCCAGCTGGTACTACTTCCGGGTGGCGGACGCCGAGGGCCAATCCCTGACGATCACCCTTACCGACCTCGTCGGCGAATATAACTACAAGCCCGGCAGCCACGCCATCACCTCCCAAACCCGCCCGGTGGTGAGCTACGACAACAAAACCTGGCGGCACCTGACCGGCAAGGAAGTAAGCTGGGACGAGAAAAAAACGGAGCTGACATTGAAGCTTGTAGCAGAAAGGGATACGCTGTGGGTAGCCCACCAGCCTCCCTATACCACCGCGCACCTCGACCGGCTGCTATCGGCCTACCGGGCGCATCCCAACCTGAGTACCCGAAGTGTCGGCCAGACGCCCGGGGGGCGCGCCATTCCGCTGCTAACGATCACCAATCCCCGCCTCCCGATCGAGCAGAAAAAGGTGGTGTGGATCATGGCCCGGCAACACGCCTGGGAGGCGGGTACTTCCTGGGCAATGGAAGGGCTGGTGCAGTACTTGCTGAATAGCGATGAAGGAGAGAAAATGCTTGACCGGGTGGTCTTTAAATTACTGCCTATGGCCGACCCCGACGGCGTGGCGCGCGGGGGTGTTCGGTTCAATCAGTATGGTCACGACCTGAACCGCAACTGGGACCTGGTGAAACCCGACGAAATGCCGGAAATCGCCGCCGAGAAAGCGGCCATACTGGCGTGGCTCGAAGCAGGCCACCCCATCGACTTTTTCCTGACGCTCCACAACACCGAAACGGCCGACTACGTCCAGGGACCCGATGTGCCTGGAGGCCAAAAGTTTTGGCAGAAAATGGTCGATGGTACCTCCTTTGAATCGAGCGAGGGCGTGCGCCCGATGCCCGAGTCCACGACGCTCGGTCAGCCCGGCCGCATGACGGTCAACCAGGCATTGTGGGCCGAGCACCAGGTACCCGCCTACCTCATGGAGATGAAGGTGGAGCGCGTGGACAAACTCAACGGCCGACGCCTCGTGCAGGATTGGCTTCGGCTCGCCCCCGGCCTGGCGCGAGCCGCGCTGCTGGCCACGGAGTGATGCGGTTCAATGATTTTCAATGGTAAGTATTACCACAAATCCTCCGTGATGTCGTCCCACGAAATGTCGAAATCGTCCCGATTAAAATCGAGGTAGTCGTACTTCTTGGTGTCGATGACCCCGATGAATGCGAACACGGATGTGAGGATAAGAATGAAGAGTTTCATAACGTTGAGTTTTAAAATGTATTGATTTAAAAATTAGGAGATACACTACCGGGTAATCATTTTCTGGTGTCGATCGCGTAGGCAGTCGATGATTTGATGCGCAGGTTCAGCGAACGATTGTAATCGGCGACTGCCCCTGCCTTATCGCCCAGCAGGTACTTCGTTTTGCCGCGGTAGTTGTAGGCGTCGGCGTGGTCGGCGGCGTGTTTCAGGGCCTTGTCGAAGTCCGATAGCGCCCTGCGGTACGCTTTCATTTTAAAATAAGCCGCCCCACGGTTGTAGTATACGTCGACGTTCTGTGAGCTCAGTCTGATCGCCGCGCTGTAAGCCTGTACGGCACCCGGCCAGTCGCCCACATCGAAGCGGGCCGTGCCCAGATTGTAGTGCGCATCGCCAAAGTCCGGGACCAGCGCGATGGCTTTTTCAAAATCTGCGATGGCCTGAGCCGACTCATATACCCTGACCAGGGCATTGCCACGGTTGAAAAACACGTCGCCAAGTCTTGGATTCAGGGCCAGGGCCAGGTCGTACGCCTTGATGGCCCGGTCGTACGCACCCAACCGGTACAGTGCGTTGCCCCGCTCGATGTGGGCGGGCAGGTAGTCTCGCCTGAAACCAGGAGGCGGAATCGTAGTCGGCGAGCGCTGCCACAAACTGCCCCAGGCTGGCTTTGGCCATGCCCCGGTACACGTAGGCGGCGGGTTGGCGGGGGTTGGCTTCGATCGAGCGCGTGAAGTACCCGATGGCGGTGGCGGGATCGTCGGCCTGCAGCCGTTCGAGGCCCAGCCGCTGGTACTTGTACTTGACGGGCGGGCTCTGGCAGCTAGCCAGAAGTACCACCCACAGGAGGAGATTGCTTGCAGTTTTCATAATTTAATAGCGTTGAGGTTTGATAAATAAGCCGCACGGGCCGGTGCCAAAAAACTTATATCATAAAGGTAGGATGAATACCACTTTCGGAGTTTGTACTATTGTCCCGGATGCTTGGTCTATTGTGTCAAATGCTTGTTCTATCGTGTCATTTGCTGTTCAAATGTGCCAAACACTGGTTTTTTGCAGGAGGTCCGTTTTTTTATCGAACGGTCGGCAGACAGGGGATTTGGATCATTTTTTGGGAAAATAGTTAGATAGGTATCTTAAAATAATACTGCTTGTCGGGCCAAAGGGACAGGTGCTTCATGATTGAAGTTTTGAAAAAAGGTGGTTTATTTAGGCGTATGAAAAAGGACTCCACATGATGCGGTGGCTACGCACCCTGGGGCCGGGGCTGATTACGGCGGCCCTGGTATTCGGTCCCAGCAAACTGACGATCACCTCCAAGCTGGGCGCAGAGTATGGCTTTGCGTTGCTTTGGATCGTCCCGGTCGCCATCTTGTTCATGAGCGTGTTCACCACGATGGCGGCGCGCATCGGACTGGCTACCGAGCAATCGCTGCTGGGCTCGATCCGTGCCAAATTCGGCAAGGCGGCGGCGGCCGTGGTGGGCATCGGTGTGTTCCTGGTCTGCATCTCCTTTCAGGCGGGCAACGCCATCGGGGTCGGCATCGCCATCGGCGAGATGACCGGCACCGCCGCCGCTCCTTGGGTGGTGGTGTTCACCGCGGCGGGGATCGGCCTGCTGTTTTTTCGGAATTTTTACAAGGCGTTGGAAAAGGCGATGATCACGCTTGTCGTCCTGATGCTCATTTCATTCATCACCACCTTGATTTTGGTGAAGCCCGCCGCCGGGCCACTGACGGCCGGACTGGTACCTTCGGTACCCGACGGATCTACCGGTTTGGTGATCGCATTCATGGCTTCCTGTGTCTCGATTGTCGGCGCATTTTACCAGGCGTACCTGGTGCAAGAGCGGCGCAGCCTGACGGGCTTTGCCCCCCAATCCGGCAACGACAGCATCACCGGCATCGTGATTCTGGGCGTGATGAGTGCGGTGCTCATGATCTGCGCGGCTTCGGTACTTCACCCGCAACAGGTCCAACTTGCCAGCGCCACGGATATGTCGCAAGCCTTGCGGCCACTTTTCGGTTCGTACGCTTCCGCGCTGTTCCTCACGGGTTTGTTTGGCGCGGCTTTTTCGTCCATCATCGGCAACGCCACCGTGGGGGGTACCCTGCTGGGCGACGCCCTGGGCTACGGCAGTCAGATCAGCTCCCGCAATATCAAGTACTTCATCGCACTGGTTATGGTTTTTGGCGCGGTGATCGCCATCATGTTCGGAGGGCTCCCGCTCCAATTGATCGTATTTGCCCAAAGCATTACCATCTTCGTCGTTCCCTTTATCGGAATCAGCATGTACCTGATCGCCAACGACGCCGCGATCATGGGCGAGCGGGTCAATTCCACCTATGCCAAGGTACTGGGTGGGCTTGGCCTGGCGCTGATCACGGGCCTGGCGCTGGTCAATGTCCAAACGCTGTTTTTCAAGTAGGTACCCTGTCATTTTTTTTTGCCAAAAAGAATCCAATGAACAATCTCCAACAAGCATACGAATCGCTCCTTACGCCTTCTGCCGCACTCATTGCCGATATTGCCAGGATCGACGGCGACATCATGATTCTGGGCGCGGGCGGCAAGATGGGCCCGGCCCTAGCCCGGCTGACCCGGCGGGCGATCGGCGCGGCGGGCATCGACAAAAAAGTGACCGCCGTTTCGCGCTTTTCCGAGGCCGGTTTGGTTGAAGAGCTAAACAGCCGGGGCATCGAGACCATCGTGGCAGACCTGCTGGAAGACGCCCAACTGCAAGCACTGCCGACGGTCAAAAACGTGCTTTACCTGGCGGGTACCAAGTTCGGTACCACGGGCAATGAGTCGCTCACCTGGGCCATGAACAGCTACCTGCCGGGACGGGTGGCCGAGAAATTCCGGGCGTCTAACATTATGGTTTTTTCGACGGGCAACGTCTATCCGCTCACCCCTGTGACGCTGGGCGGCGCTTCCGAGGATCATGCACCCGAACCACTCGGCGAGTACGCCCAGTCGTGTCTGGGGCGAGAGCGCATGTTTCAATACGGTAGCAAGAAGTACGGTACCCCGCTGTTGATCTATCGCCTCAACTACGCCAACGACGTGTCGTACGGCGTACTGCTGGAACTGGCCAAATCGGTGATCGAGGAGCAGCCGATCGACCTCAGGATGGGTATGGTAAACGTGATTTGGCAGGGCGACGCCAACGAAATCGCCATCCGGTCGTTGCGGTATTGCGTTAGCCCGGCCAAAATCCTGAACGTTACGGGTCCCGAACAGCTATCGGTGCGCTGGATTGCGCATCAATTTGGCGAGATGGCGGGCAAAGTACCCACCTTCCTGCACGAAGAACAGCCGACGGCGCTGCTCAGCAACGCGGCCGAATGCGTGAATTTGTTTGGGTATCCCCAGGTACCGCCCAAGCGCATGATGCGCCTCGTGTACGACTGGCTCACGCAAGGCGGAAAGACGATCGACAAAGCCACTCATTTTCAGGAAAGAACCGGAAAATTTTAACCCAAAAATGACATCCACCCTAAGCCCCGAACTCCACCAATTTCTGCACGCTGGAACGGTCATCCCGGCGCATCCGCTGGCGCTAAACGACGCCTTCCAACTCGACGAAGCAAGGCAGCGACTGCTGACCCGCTACTACCTGGCCAGCGGCGCGGGCGGCATGGCGGTGGGCGTGCACACCACCCAATTCGAGATTAGGAAATCGGAAATAAATCTGCTGGAAAAGGTACTGGCCCTGGCCGCCGATGAGGTAGTCGACGCGCAATTGTCGCGCCCGTTTCTGAAAGTGGCCGGCGTGTGCGGCCCGACCCCTCAGGCGCTGGCGGAGGCCCGGCTGGCTCAGAAGTACGGCTACGACATCGGGCTGGTGAGCCTGGGCGGCTTGAACACGCAAACCGATGAGGAACTGATCGCGCACATTCGGGCGGTAGCCGAGGTACTTCCGGTCTTTGGATTTTACCTGCAACCCGCCGTGGGCGGTAGGCTGCTGAGCTATCATTTTTGGAAAAAGATGGCCGAGGTACCCAACGTCGTCGGGGTCAAGATCGCGGCCTTCAACCGCTACCAAACGCTGGACGCCGTGCGGGGCATCTGTGAGTCGAGCCGACGCGACGCCATTGCGCTCTACACCGGAAATGACGACAACATCGTGGCCGACCTGCTGACGACCTACCGCTTCGAGGTCGATGGCGTGCCGGTCGAAAAGCGCTTTGTCGGCGGGCTCTTGGGCCACTGGGCGGTATGGACTTCTTCGGCGGTAGATCTGCTAGAGGAAGTAAAAGCGTGCATCGCCAACGATTACCGGGGCGCGGATGCCCTGCTTACCAAAGGCATCGCGGTCACGGACATGAACGCGGCGATATTCGATTCTGATAATGCTTTCAAAGGCTGCATCGCGGGTATCCACGAAGTACTGCACCGGCAAGGGATTCTCGAAGGTACCTGGTGCCTCAACCCCAATGAAAAGCTATCAACGGGCCAAGCCGCCGAAATCGACCGGATCACGAAGGCGTACCCCGAACTGACGGACGATAGTTTTGTACAGACGTTTTTAAAAGAGGATGCAACTTTGACGAAATAAAAGTACAGCAGTTCTAGGTACTCTAATCCTGCACTTTGTCGAACACGAATAGATCGGCGAATTGCCAGTTGTCTTTTTCGACCGCCCGCCGGATCACGAGCTGGGTAGGGGAGCGCCGCTCGTATATGATACGCACCGAGGCATCGTCTTTTTCGAAGAGGGCCTCATTGCCGGTGGCTTTTTGAAAGACATAGTGATCGTGGACGTCCTTCTCCTCCAGCGCGACCATCCCGGGCCTGAAATGCTTCACCATCGCGACGGGCCCATCCTGGGTTTGCTCAAAAACGAACAGCTCGTACATGGTAGGCTTGTCGTCCTTCATCATGCGAATGTACCCCACGATGCTCCCCGCCGCCGGAGCCGTCCAGGATGCTTCGATGGGTCCGCCATTGTAGTTGCCCAGCCAGTGGCCTTCGAGGAAGCTGAGGTCGCTTAGGGTACCCTTCTGGGCCTGGGCAAAGGATGTGAATAATAAGAGGGCAGCGAATGTAAGTGCGTATTTCATGCGATAGATTTTAAGTTGGTCTGCTATTAAGAAAGTGCGGTAGGGCGTTGTTTTACCTGTTGCAGTACTTATCATCCCTGCAAATCTAAAAATTTATTTTAGATTTGCAGGGATGATAGCAAGATCAATTGAAGAAAGTTTCGCCCTTTCGCTGGAAGATTTCCCGGTGACGGGCATTATCGGCCCCAGACAAGTTGGGAAAACTACGCTCGTCCGGCAATGGCAAGGCAGGGAAGAGATGGTTTACCTGGATCTGGAAAGGAATTCCGACCTGAATAAACTGAAAGACCCCGAACTGTTCCTGACTCAGGTAGCAGATAAGACGGTTGTGCTGGACGAAGTGCAACACCTGCCCGAACTATTTCCGCTGCTCCGTTCTTTGGTGGACGACGACCGGCGGCCCGGGCGTTTTGTGGTTCTTGGCTCAGCCTCCCCGGCGTTGTTACGGCAGAGTTCCGAAAGCTTGGCGGGGCGTATCAATTACCTCGAAATGTTTCCGCTCAACTTATTGGAAGTAAAAGAGATGCTCACCTGGCAGCAACTCTGGCTGCACGGTGGCTTTCCTGAACCTGTTTTGTCAGAGAAACCCAGTTTCATTCAAAGCTGGTACCGCAATTTTATCCAAAGCTACATTCAGCGCGACCTACCCCTTTACGGCTTACCCGCTGACCCGAAGGTGACCCGTCAATTGCTGCAGATGGTTGCCTCGGCTAACGGCGGTCTTTTAAACTATACTACCTTCGCCAAATCCCTCGAACTCTCGATTCCCACGATCAAAACGTACCTCAGTTTTTTACAAAACGCATTCCTAACCACTGTCATCGCGCCCTGGCATACCAATATCAAAAAACGTCTGGTAAAATCTCCCAAACTCTACATCCGCGACTCGGGGATGCTGCACTACCTGGCCGGGATCAACGATTTTGAAAGTCTGATGGGCAATATCCGGGTAGGGAGTTCATGGGAAGGCTTCGTCATCAACCAAATCGCTTCGGTGCTACAATCGGACGATGAATTATATCACTACCGAACCCAGGACGGGGCCGAAATAGATTTGCTCGTCCGCCGGAACAACCGTTGGCTCTTGGCCGCCGAAATCAAGCTGACTAATTCGCCTTCGCTGAGTAGAGGTACACACCAGGCTATGCGTGATTTGGGTCTGGAACAACTGCACGTCATCACGCCTAGCGCTGATACTTATCCTGTGGCTGAGAAGATTTTGGTTACGAGCTTAATGAGGGTGTTGGAGGAGTTGCGAGAGGAAGGCTTGTAAGGAGAACAACGTATTTTTTTATGTATGTTTCTTTCGAAAAAAATAGTATTTCAAATACTGATAAAAACTATTGATATGATTGTAGAAAAAACTCCCAACTACGAAATATTAATTACAAACTATTACGATTACCACGAAGGATTTGAGATTCTATCGCCCGCTCGTAAGTTTGTAAATTGGAACACGTCAGTAGGAGCGTTATTGCTTAACCCAAATATATACTTTGAAATTGATGAGTATGGAATTAAACTTGCTAAGTTCAAGTATAGTATAAGGATTGGAAACATAATATTAAGTGGATTGTATTTTCGTACGCCACAAAAGAGAAATGACGTTCCTGTTCTAAATTTATACACTAATATTTACGGTACTGAGAGAACAGACAAAGGTTATCGTGATCTACACAAGAAACTATTCGATGATATAGGTAGTGAGAGGTATATTAGTTCATTTTCGGCAGACTTCACCCAAGCGTATGCTACATTTGATCTTGATAAAATGACCATTTCATTGGTCCATGACTACAATCCTGATCGGGGATATACCAGTTTGCAGATCGAGAATCGACGTGAATACCCTGAACTCCTGGTGATTGAAGAAAAGGTGCAAATTAGCAAGATATTAGTATTAGAAACAGGAATAAAAATATACGGTCGTTATAAAGAGAACGAGAAAATAAGATGGAGACCTGATGAATTACAATTTTACTGCCAGGAAGTGCCAGCCATCTGGGTCGATAAATCAAATAATGAAATAGGATTCTCGGATAATACTTTTTCTCAAAGATACTTTTTAACCAAAATTGAAAATATTTTTATTCAAAATATTTATCCGGCGAAATGTGGGGGGAGCAGTAGATTGTACATAACTTTAAAAGCGGATGGAAAAAGAAAAGAGATATTTACTGCAACCTATTCGACTTTTGACAAATATGCGTGTGAGATTTCAAATTTGGCGGGTTTGAAGGTGATATTTGGAGAAGAATATCCCTGTGACTAATTATGTGATAACTTTCTTGGTTCCCTCGGTATGAATTCCCTCCTCACTAGCCTTCGTAATTCAAAACTTCAACGCTACCACCAACCCCGGCAAAACCTCCTCACCGGATAGTTCGACCGACTCACCTTTCGTGATTTCGACACTACCATCAGCCCGATAAATATGCACAGCTTTGCCTTTGCGGTCGATGAGCCAGCCCAAGCGGCAGCCGTTATCACGGTACTCTTCCATTTTGGCTTTCAAATCCTTCATCCGGTCAGTCTCAGAGCGGATTTCAACGGCAAAGTCAGGGTACGTGTGGGTGAAGATTTTACGGTCCGCTTCGGGAATGCTTTCCCAGCGGCTTGCTTCTATCCAGGAAACATCCGGCGAGCGCACAGCTCCGTTGGGCAGCGTGTAGCCTGAGGAAGAATCGAAGACATAACCTAACTGCGTCTCGCGATTCCAGAGTAGAATCTCAAATATAAATTCAGCATTGAAATTCCCGGTACTCATTCCCGTGGGTGACATAACTGTAATGTTTCCGTGTTGGTCGCGCTCCATGCGCAACTCTGAATTGGCCTGGCAAAGATCGAAGAACATTTCCTCCGTCATGCCGTTCACCGTTTTTATCAGAAATCCGTTTTCAAGTACCATAGCAAATCAATTTTTTCAGGCAATTTAGCAAATCTCAAAAACTCAGCAGGTACCCCGACAAATCCGCCAGCGCCTGCTCGTCCAGCCCCATCGCTGTGGGGTCGGGCATGAGGGAGTTAGGGAGTTTTTCGCGGGTTTTGATCTGGTCGGCCTTGATGGCGTGCTGCTGGCCGGTGGCATCTTTGAGGACGACCGTCGGGCCGTCGCTGAGCAGGAAGCCGAAGTAGCTATCGCCTTTTTTGGTCGTGATAGTATAAGCCTCGTAGCCGAAGACGATGCTGGCCGAGGGGTTCCCGATGGCGTCGAGCAGCGTCACCTTGTCAAATTTTTGGTGAATCATCGTCAGGTCGGGGCCGATGTCGGCGCCGTCTTCCCCGTGGCGGTGGCAGGAGGCGCAATTATTGGTAAAGACCGTTTTCCCTTGCTTGGGATTGGCTTTCATGCGGGCCGCAAAATCGACCCGAAGGACCTTCCCGGCGCGGGGAAAAAACTGGCTGGCCAGTACCCGCACATTCTGGTCGGGATTCCTGAACAATTGCTCGCTCACCGCCTCGGATACTTTGCCGGGTAGTTGCCCTTGTGATTTCATGTCGATGAGCATATTACCACCGCTGGCGTCATCGGCCATTTTCCGGGCGGCTTCGATCTTTTGTGTCTCGGTGGCTGATTTGCCCCGGACGATCTCCTTCAATTCCAGCATCCGCTTGTACTCGGGTGTCATGGCCTGGGCGGAAGCAACTTCCCAATCCATCAAATCGACCCAGTCGTTGGTCTGCCGGAAATTGACCCAGTACAGGGCGTTGGCCGATACGTCGGAAAGTGGCGATTTGGTAAGCGCCAGCATATGTTCTGCTGCCTTTCTAGTGTTAATAAAAGCCAGCGCAGTCAGGGCCTTGCGACGCTCAGCGGCATCCACCTTTGCGGACGACGCCCGCGCCTTTCAGGTCGTCGGCAGCCTGAGCCGGGTGCAGTCGCCAAGTGAGGTTGGCCCGTTGTGGCGACCAAGTGGCCGGATCAGCCGGAAAAGTATTCTTCACCAGCTGGTATACTTCGTCTTCCTTGCCGTCCGCCGCCGTGCCGATGGCTTCCAGCAGCCAGGGGTCCTTTCCATCGTATGTTTTTATCAGCTGCGCAATGGCTGTCTTCGATTCGCCGAAAGGCTTGTCGCGCAGGGCGATACCCACCTCGCGCCGCACCGCCGCGTCGGGGTCTTTGGCCATTTTGACCAAGTACCCATCCGCCGCATCCACCGATTTCAGAGCGCGGAAAGCAACGAGGCGCTGGTCGGCTTCGGGCGAATCCAGTAAACCGATCACTTCGGCCTTACCTTGCTCGCCCAACTGCGCCATGAGCCAAATGGCCCGCGCTCGGTGGTAGGGGTTCTCGGCGATGAGGAGTTTTTTGACTTCACTCAGTACTGTATCCCCTTTTTTCTGCAAAGCATTGAATCCAAGCGCCCGCACGTTCACCGCCGGGCTTTTCAGGGCGTCGATCATGCCCGCCGTGGTACTTAGGTCGAGGGTAGGGACGGTGAGTTTCTTGCCTTTGGGCGTAATGCGGTAGATGCGCCCGTAGCCTTTTTTGTCCTTCATATCGTGCCCTCCCACGATGGGGTCGTACCAGTCGGCCACGTACAGCGCGCCGTCCGGCCCCACCGATACGTCCGACGGCCGGAACCACTTGCGGGTGTCGGTGTCCAGTTCAAAAAACTCGTAGCGCTCGGAGGCCTGAGGGAAAGAACTGATGAGGTCTTGTCTTTTCAAAGAAAAACCCGCCCCCGTTTTTTCGGGTTGGTAAGCGAACACGACATTGCGGCCCGCCTCGCAGCTCAGCAGGGTACCCCGGTACTGCTCGCCCAGCGCATCGCCTTCGTAGAACACGATGCCGGTCGGCGAGCCCGCACCGCTGTTGTCCCCGGCGGGCATCACGCCCGGATCTTCCTGACGCCAGTGCGCTTCGAACATCGACTGGCCGGGGCGGCGGTCGGCCTGCCAGAAGCGGGTACCGTCAGAGGAAAAGTATCCAGCATTGCCGTTTTCGGGCAGGAACGACACGCGGCAGGTGACCACCTGGTCGTCGTTGTCGTTCTGCCACATGTTGCCGTAGCTGTCGAGGCATACCTCGTAGCTGTTGCGGAAATTATGGCCAACTACCTTCAAACCGGTGCCATCGGGATTGATGCGCAGGGCCAGTCCGCCCACCCACACGCGGCCATCGTCCGACTTGCGGTTGGGCGTATTGCTGTTGTTGTAGGGCGTACCGCCATTGTAAAGCGTACCGCTGTTGAGCGTCCAGCCGCTCTTGTCGGTCACGACGTGCGGGCCGGCGTTGCCGGTGTTGAAGTAGTAGCGGCCGTCGGGCCCGGTCACCAGCGAGTGCAGCGAGTGGTCGTGGTCGAAGCCCCCGAAGCCCGTCAGGAACACCTCACGCTTGTCGGGCTTATCGTCGCCGTCGAGGTCGGTGTAGATGATCAGATTGGGCGCGCAAGACACGATCACCTTGTTGTCGATCACGGCGATGCCGAGCGGGGCGGTAAGCAGGGTGTCTTCCACGTACATCTTGGAAGTTTCGGCCTTGCCGTCACCGTCGCGGTCTTCGAGAATCATCACGCGATCGCCCTTTTGCTCGTGCGAGATGCGCTCATCGGGGTTAGTCTTGAAACTACGGTAGTTTACCGCCTCCGTAATCCAGACGCGCCCGCGCGCGTCGATGTCCATGTTGGTAGGATTGTAGAACATCGGGGCCTCCGCCCAAAGCGTGGCTTCGAGGTCGTCGGGGACATAAAGGCGGGAGTTGTCGTCCGTGGGCGTCCAGAGGCTGACCGCCGTGAGGGAGGTGAGCTAGGGCAACGCCAAGGGTAGTGGTAGCGTAGCGGGGTAAAGGATTGGTTTTAATCTTATGCATAATCAGCAAGCTGTATGTACTTATTTATTATATTTCGACCCTATCGTTTTCGGTGGCTTCGTACCAAAGCTGGACTAGTCCCGAAGGATGACTTACGCTTCTTTTGAATTTGAGTGGTTGCTCGATACCGTTCCCACGAAACAACCGGATGCCGTCACCCAGCAGATGAGGAATAACGCTCACGATTATTCGATCGATAAGACCGTTGTTCAATAGCTCATGCACAATCTCCGCGCCACCGTCACAGTAAATATTTTTCCCTTCCTTCTGTTTCAGGGATTTGACCAGGTCAACTACATTGTCGGAGTACTCGGCGTGTGATGCTTTTCCTTCTTTTGACCTGGAAATCACAAATACTTGCTTGTCTTTATGAGGAACACCTTCGCCAAACGATACAACCTTATCGAAGGTCTTACGCCCCCAAATCACGGTATCTATGGTTTGTAAAAAATCGGCGTAGCCATAGTCTTCATTTTTCGTTTCGACAATAGACAGGAAATCAAGGTTGTCGTCTTTCTTGGCGATGTACCCGTCGAGACTCATGGCTATGTATAAGATCAACTTTCTGTTCATGATACATCATCTAACGATGGACTATACTTGCCACTGACAGGCTGTGCTCTGTGGAAGCAAAGACATGGGTAATGTTTTTTAAAAAAATACAATCACCCAGCGCTTTACGCAAAATCAAACAGCCTTTCCAGATAACGGCGATTGTACTGATAAGTTTCGACCGGGTCGGCGCCTTTGGGCGTGGCGCCTTCGATTTGCATCCAGCCCTGGTAGTCGATTTTTTTGAGCAAAGTCGCCACGCGCGGCCAGTCGATGGTACCCTCGCCGAGCCGAAAGCCGTTTTCCTTCATGTGAAGTTCGCAGATCATATCGTGGCCCAGAAAAGGAATTTCCTCGTAAATATCGTGACCCGCGTCGGCGGAATTGCGCGAATCATAGTAGACCTTCACGGCCTTGGAACCCACGGCGTCGATGATTTGCAGGTGGTCGCGCGCGCTTAGGTATGACTCGATACCCAGCGTGATACCCTGCTTCTCGGCGTGGGGGGCGACTTTTTTGAGTCGTTCGATCACCATCTTCTGCCCCTTCGGGTCGTCGCGCAATTCACCGTTGCCAAAAAACGCCAGCAGAATCACGTTCACGCCCAACGCCTTGGCGGCATCCACGCTGTTCCAAACCC
The DNA here is from genome assembly GCA_963803495.1 of uncultured Cytophagales bacterium. Lineage (GTDB taxonomy): Bacteria > Bacteroidota > Bacteroidia > Cytophagales > Spirosomataceae > Persicitalea. Next base: position 936,327 of record CAWDMP010000002.1, on the reverse strand, counting down.
ATTCCTCGGTAATCGGCTCCGATTTGTAGGGGACGCGGTTCAACTCGCCGATGGCGACGCTGGAAACGCTTACACCCGTTCGTTTCGCCGCGTCTTTGACGCCTTGCAGCGTCGCCGGAACGGACAGCCCGGCCTCGTCTTCTTTGGTGTTGTAGCTGACCTGCAATCCTTGCAGACCGATGGTTTTGGCAATATCGAAAGTGCCGGGACTGAGCTTCGGTCCGATGGACCAATCGCAGGCGCCTAGATGGAAACGAGGTTTGGCGCGGGCATGCAGGGTGCCGGTGAGGCCCGCGCCCAGCAGGAGGGCGGTAGTTTTGAGGGCATCGCGGCGATTTAGTGGGATAGTCATAAGTTGGGTTCAAGTTCTTCTCTTATAAGAGACTAAGTCGAGAAATCTATTGTGCTGGTCTGCCGACAAAAGTTGCTGGATTTGTTATCTTTGAAAAAAAATCTTGAAAATCATGGAAACACTAACTGCAACCCTGGTCGAAAAAGAGTTGTCGCCCTACGAGATCGAACGAAATAAGCCCATGCCCAACCTTACCCATGGCCTAATTCAAGCCAATCTCATCGTACAATTAGCCATAAAGTACGGCACACTTTACAGCATTGCCAGTGAAGTAGCACTGGAGACACTTCCAACTGGCTCAACCCCGGACATCGTGATCTATCCAAAGCGAAAAATGAATTTGGTTAGTGAAACCGCTAAGCAGACCGAACCACCTTTGGTTACTATCGAGATTCAATCGCCTTCCCAGTCCAACGAGGAGATGATTTTAAAAGCTTACAAGTACCTGGAATTTGGCGCAAAAACTTCCTGGATTGTCTATCCTGCTATGCGGGCTGTGGCAGTTTATTCTTCTCCCGACCACTACGAGTTTTTTCGCGATGACGAAACACTGAAAGACTCAGTTGTCGATATCGAGGTAGATTTGGGTAAGATTTTCGAGTAAAAGTCTTCGTAAAAACTACTTCAACGTTTGGATGTAAGAAAGCAGGTCGGCCACCTGTTTGTCGCTGTACTGGTCGATAAGGCCCTTGGCCATGAAAGAGCGATTGGGGAGGAAAGATTGGCTCTTGATTTCGGCGGCTTTGATATACATTTTACTACCCCCCATGAAAGCAAGCGTAGTGCCGCCGCTCTCCTTGCCTACCAAGTACCCCTCAACCACGCTACCGTCTTTCTTCTCGACGCGATACACCGCGTAGCCTGATTCGACGGCGGCATCGGGGTCGAGAATCGCGGTGAGGAGCGCCTGGGTTTCGCGCGAAGCAGAGCCGTCGAGGGCCGGGGCGATGTTTTGCCCGTCGTTACCCACCTGGTGACAGAGCAGACAGGTCTGAAAAAGTAGTTTGCCTTCGGCGGAATCACCCGAGTTTTTGGCGGCCAAAGTACTGTACTTCTTGATCTTGGCTTTTACCTCTTCTCTTTTTGCTACCTCCTTCTTTTTGGCATCGGCCCGCATCGCCTGGCTTCGGCCGGCGTCTTGCCCCTGAGCAGCCAGTCGCTCGGCCACAGCGGGCGAAAGTACCGCCATGTGAGCGGGCTTCTTCCCGTACACGTCCAGCACAATGGCCGCGCCCCGCTGCGAAGCCGAAAGCGTTCCGGCTACTTTTGCTTTCTCGGCGTCGGCCAGTTGGGGTATCCAGGTCGATAGCGCCTTCTGCCCGGCGGCAGAATCTGTCTTTACCAGTTTGTCAAGCGCAAAGGATCGCGTATCGAATCCCAGCTTACTATCCTCCACCGTTCGGGCAAATATTTCCTGATTGTTGTTCTCAGTTTCCAAAGCCTTCAAGGCCAGCATAACGGTAGTTTCCGGTTTCTGCTGATCTAAAATAGACACTACCTTCTCTCTTGCCCCGGCCGTTTTGAACCGTCCGACGGCATCCAGCGCCAAGTCTATATCCGCCGGATCTTCACTGTCGAAAAGTGAAAGTACGGGTTCGGTAATCATTTTTTGGAAATCGGCAGTTTGTAGCCGGGATTCGTTGCGCAAGGCGTAGCTGACGTACGTTTTGGCCTGGACAGATTGATGCAGCGTGGGTTGTATCAGATCATAAATCTTTCGGTTGTCCAGCATATCCGCCATGCTGACGAAAGTAGTTTCGTCCAGCGTGGTGAGTTTTGCCTGGGGCCAAAGCGTCAGGAAGAGCGCCTCTTTTTGTTTTTTTGGCAAGACCTCGATCGCCCACAACCGATTGACGGCGGGTAGTTTGTCGGCGCGGGTACTTTGCAGGAAATCTTGCAAGACATTGGGGTACTTTTCCAAAGCCCGGCGGGCCAGATACCGCTCGAATTTCCGCTCGTAAGCGCCACCCATACCATCGCCGTCCAATTCGGGCTTCGCTGCCCGCACCAGCAGTTCCAAGGTTAGCGGATCAGCCTGCGGACTTTCGCCCAAGGTGCGAAGTACCTGCGACCGCACCATTGCGTCTTTATCCTCGACTAAGTGCTGCAATAAACCAGCTATCTGCGCCGAAGTCAGCGAAAAACTGGACAGCGAACGCACGGCTTCTCGACGCAAGTCGGGCAGTGGTGAGGTCAGTAGCGAGACGAGCAGGTCAGCATCATAATGGTTTATTCCTTCCAGACTCCACAGCGCGTGGATGCGGGTAGTTTCGGTTTGGGCCGCGTCGGTCGCGAAGCGCAATCAGGGCGGGGGCCAGACTTTTCGTTTCGGCCGACGAGCGGTCAGAAATCTGGTGCCAGGCGGCCCGCTTGGCCCAGAGCGAGGGCGACGCGAGGTAGCTGGGTAGGTCGGCAGTATTTATTTTATAAAAATCAGGTACTTCACGCGGTTGCTGGCTCACGTGCCGGATGCGCCAGATGCGCCCATTTTCTTTATCGCGGTCGGGGTGGGTGGTGGGTAGTTCGTTGTGCGAAACGATCTTGTTGTACCAGTCGGCGATGTACAGACAGCCGTCGGGGCCGAACTCCATATTGACGGGGCGAAACCAGTCGTCTTCCGAAGTCAGCAGGTCGGGCAGGTGCTGGGCCGTTACACTGCCATCGGCCTCCCGCACGATGCGCACTGCGTTGATAGAGCTGGTGATTGGGTTAGCCAGGAAAGCGACATCCTGGAATTCAGCTGGAAAAGTACCCGCCGCGTCGTCGGCGAAGGCCAGGCCTGAGATGCCGGTACCGCCCACCCGAAACTCGTGCAGCAGCGGCACGAAGGGCTGATAGGGCCGCAAACGATCATTGCCGATGCCCGGAAAGCCCGTACCGGGTTCCATTGGAGCCACCGAGTAACCCAGGTCGTTGGCTTCGGAGCCGTACCATTGCCCGTTACCGCGTAGCTGGAAGCCCCAAATGTTGTTGAGGCCCGAACTGACCAGTTCCATCTTGTTAGCATCCAGCGAAAACCGGGCGATTTTACTGTAATCGAGTTTTACTTTCTGCCCGCTTTTGAGTGAAACGACCTCGCCTTTGTTCAAGGCGCCCTGACTGAAGTGCACCCAATCACCGGGCGCGCGCGTCAGCACGTGGCCCATTGTGTGGGTATCGGTGTAGCCGAAGCCCGTGAAAAGTGGCGTACGCTCGTCGGAAAGACCGTTTTTATCCTTATCATGCAAGAAGAAAAGTTCGGAACCCTGCATCACGTAAGCGCCATCCTTATAGGGTAATACGCTCATCGGTATCGCCAGTCCGTCGGCCCAGATGGTAGTTTTGGGCTTTTGGTTGCCATAGAGGTCGGAGAGAATCAGGATTTTGTCCGTCCCTTTCGTTTTTCCCTGATATAGGTCGACGAATTCGCTTGAAGGCGGGATGTCTTCCGCGGGCTTCGGGATCGTCCATGAGCTTGATCAACTCATTCCATTTAATATCAGCGACCGGATCAAGGGGGTACATGCGGGCGGTTTGCGTCCATAGCCTGCCCGCATCGTCGAAGGTGAGGTCGATTGGGTTGACGACGCCGTCTTCCTGGCTGGCCACCAGCTCGATGACAAAGCCCTCGGCTAGTTTGAAGCCCGCCAGTTCCTCCTGCGCCGAGTAAACATCCGTGCGGGCAGACTGGGTTTTCTTCTGGGCGATGGCGGGTTGCGCGGCCATCAGGATCAGACTAGCGAGTGCGCCCGCCAGGTACTTCGCCCGTCTGCTGTGGGTAGTTTTAGAATTTTTCGAAATCATGTTTTAAAACTCGGTAATGGTCAAATCCCGGAACTCGACTTGTCCCGCGCCACCGCTGTGAATCTGCACGGCGATCACGCCTTTGGCGGGAATGGTCGTGTCCTTTTCCACGTAGTCCGCGGTCTTTACACCATTGATATAAAGCTCGTGATGATTGCCCCGGCAGCGAATGATGTAGCTGTTCCACTCGCCTGGGCGTAATACGTGCCGCAGGATACTCAGATCGCCGCCCACCAGCTTGGCGCGGCGGTGTTCGTCGTACAGGTCGCCCCAGTAGCCATCGCCGATGTCGGCCTGGTAGCCGATCATTTTGTCGGCTTTTACGAAAGAGCGGTACTGAATGCCGCTGTTGATTAGTCCCGTAGCCGGGTCACCCGTGAGCCGGAAGAGACAGCGAAACTCGAAGTCGCCGTATTCTTTGGTTGTATGGAGGTAGGTATTGGCAGGAATCTTCTTGACTCCGTCGCCGCTGCGGATGGTACTATCCGCTACCGACCACCAGGATTGATAGTCAGGGTTGGCCGTCTTCCAGCCTTTGAGGGTTTTGCCGTCGAAAAGCGATACGGTCTTAGGCGTAATTTGGGCGTGAAGTGGTAAGCAAAAAAGGGCAAGTAACAGACTCGACAAAGCAAGTAGTCGGCGGTACTTTGGGAGTTGGACGAGGACGATTGAGCACATGAATATTTTTGACAGGATGGTTTGTCAAAAATACTAAGGCAGAATGAGCGATTTATTACCCTTATTCGCTCCTTAGCGAATCCACCGGATTCGCTAAGGCGGTTGCAATCGTTTTTCCACTAATCGAAATAAGTACCAGCAAAAGTACCAGCGCGGCGGGGGCAGCGAAGAGCCACCAGCTTAGCTCAATGCGCGAGGCATAACTCGCCAGCCAATTCTGTACCAAAAAGTAGGTGATCGGAATTCCGATGGCGACTGCGATCAGCACGGTTTTTACAAAATCCTTCGACAGCAAAACCATCAGATTCGTGGTACTTGCCCCGATCACTTTACGGATACCGATTTCCTTGGTGCGCTTGGCGACGGTGAAGGTGGCCAGGCCAAACAAACCCAGGCAGGAAATAAGAATCGCGAAACCGGTCAAGACGCCGAAGACGGTTTGGAAGCGGTCGTCGGCTTTGTACTGCTTGTCGTACTCGCTATCCAGAAAAAAGTAGCTGAACGGCGAATAGGGGAAATTAGCCTTATAAACCTTTCTCCAAAGTAGCGAGTTGGTCGCTGGAATTGCCCCCCGTGAACTTGACGCTGGCAAAGGCGTCAAAATTGGAGGAATAGCCATGAATGATGGGAATATAAGCTGCCTTGGGTGATTCGTAGTGGTAGTTTTTGAGGACGCCTTGGATCGTCCATTGTCTGCCCCAAAAACTCAGCTTCCCGACCGACCGCTTCTGCGGTGTTGCAATTCCCCAGAGACGGAGGGCTTCTTCGTTGACCAGCAATTCATCCCGTTTGGTCGATTCAGAAAAAAACGGACCTGGAAGTGAGCATCGAAATTAGAACCCGCCAGTAGCTTGATGTCCATCAGGTCTACAAAAGAAGTATCGATACTGGTGATGTAAAAGTTATTGGAATTCTTTTCAATGGCATCCGACAAGTTGATTCCCGTCGTCGTACTCATCTGCGTCGATCCCATGCCCGGCACCGTGCCGGAAAGCGACACCGCTTCTATCTGCGACTGCCCCAGTAGCGCCTGCTGGAAAGTACCATAATCTCCTTCCCCACCCACTGGGGCTTTCACCACGATGGTGCGGTCGATTTCCACGCCCAGATTTTGCTCCCGCAAGAAATCTGACCTGCCGAAAGACGGCGAAGGTCTGTACCAGCAAAATAATGGTGATCGTGAATTGAAAAACGACCAGCGATTTTCGCAAAAGAACGCCCTGATCTGAGCGAGAAAAACTGCCTTTGAGTACCTTCACCGGATCGTAAGCCGACAGCACGAAGGCCGGATACAGCCCCGACACGACGATACTCAACAGCAAAAATCCGAGCAGCGTTTGCCAGAAAAACAAATCGCCAAACACGACAAAGCCTTCGGGCAGTCCGGTGACGTCGATAAAAAACGGTCGGGCAATGCTGACCAATACCACAGCCAAAGTACCTGCAGCCAGATTCATCAGAACCGTCTCGGTAAAAATTTGCGTCCTGATCTGGTTTTGGGTCGAGCCGACGACCTTACGCATTCCGATTTCGCGGGCGCGGTCGAGGGCTTTGGAAGTTGTCAGGTTCACGTAGTTGACAAACGCGCTGATCAACACCAGAATCGCCACGCCCAGCAGGAAGAACACCGACTTGGCGTCGCCATTGGGTTCGATCTCGAAGGTTTTGTGGGAATAGAGGTGAATGTCGCCGATCTCTTGGCCGATGACCCGCACGTTTTCCAGCATTTTTGCTTCATGCATCCGCTCGTTGAGTGCCGCGAGCGACTTCGTGAAGTTTTCGTAGTCGGCGTTCTCGGCCAGTTGGACGTAGGTGAACGTGTTGTTGCCATTCCAGTTATCTTCCGTTTCGCCAAAATCCGAAATCATCGTCGGGTATGAGAAGAGCATGTCGAATTTCAGATGCGTGTTGGCCGGGCTGTCGGGCACTACGCCGACGATTTCCAGAACGTCACATCGCCTTCGTTGTTCGGGATTTTCAAAATTTTGCCCAGACATATCCAGCGTATTGAAGTACTTCATGGCCATGCCTTCCGTCAGCACGGCCTGGCGGGTTTTGGTCATGATTCCTTTTCTGCTTCCCGCGAATCAGCGGGTAATTGAACATAGAGAAAGAAAGACGAATCCACGGCGAAGACTTTTTCGACCAGATGATATTCCTCGCCGATCTTCACCGTCACATTTGGCTCGCCGTAGGGATAAGCCCGGGTGTAGTTGACGACCTCGGGAATCTCGCCCGCAACTTTTGCGCCCAGCGGCGGGTGGGTCTCGGTATCCTGGCTGTCCAGCGTCCCGCCGTTCATGTAGTCCGTCGTCAGGCGCACAATGCGGTCGGCCAGCGGGTGGGTGTTCTCGTAGCTCAGCTCGAAGCGTACGTACTGGATAATGAGCAACGCCACGGCCAGGCCCGTCGCCAGGCCGACGAGGTTGATGGCGGTGAAGGTTTTGTCCTTCTTGAAAAGGCGGAGGGCGATTTTGATGTAGCTTTTGAGCATTTTTAAGGAGGAAAGGAGATGGAGCGGGGCGCCCCGTGGCGAAAGGATAAAAGGAATTCTTACTTTATGACAACTGAGTTGGCGTGTACCCTGTGTGGGCGGTCTTCGACCGCATCGGCGGCCCGGTCCGCTCAGACTGACATACGACTCTGTCAGTCTGAGCGGAGTCGAAGAACGCCATTCACTCCGACCGCAACGACTTCACCGGATTCGCTACCGCCGCCTTTACGCTCTGAAAACTGACCGTCAGCAGCGCAATGGCGATCGACAGCAACCCGGCCAGGGCGAACATCCACCACTGCATATCGATGTGGAAGGCGAAATCAGCCAGCCAACTGTGCAGCAAGTACCAGGCAACCGGAGTCGCGATGAGTAGAGCGAGCAGTACAAGTACCAGAAAGTCCTTTGACAGGAGAGTCGCGATGCTGGCGACACTAGCCCCAAGTACCTTGCGGACGCCAATTTCCTTCGTGCGCCTTTCGGCGTTGAACGCAGCCAAACCAAACAAACCCAGACAGGAAATAAGAATGGCCAGCCCGCCGAAATTCCGGGCCAGGGTAGCGACGCGCTGCTCCGAGACGTACTGCGCCTGGTAGTCATCGTCCAGAAACTGGAAGTCCAGCGAGAATCCGGGGTTGAAGTTTTTGTAAAAATTGTCCAGTCCGGCAAGTACCTGTTTCTCTTTTCCCGGCGCGATTTTCACCATCACCATTTTAGTCCAGGACGGACGAAGGACGAAGAACAGCGGGGCGACTTTTTCGTGCAATGATTCGAAGTGAAAGTCCTTGGTCACTCCGATGATTTCCAAGCCAAAATCACCAATGAAAACCTTTTTGCCCACGGGATTTTTTAGTCCCATGTATTCGATGGCGGCCTGGTTAAAAATAATTTTGTCCTCCTCCGTACCGTAAGTTTCAGAAAAATCCCGTCCCGCCTCCAGTTCGACTTTCAGCAGGTCCAGCATGCCATAGTTGACGGGCCGCATCGCGAAGGACGTTTGATCGGTGGGGTCTTTTCCTTCCCACTTATCGATGACAAAGTAGTTGTTGCCGCCGACCATATTCTCGCCCGTACTTGACGCGCCGACCACGCCGGGCAGTTTCTGGACTTCGTCGAGGAAAGTGTCCAGGTTCTTCACTACTTTGCCTTCGATCGGTAGGTGAATAATGTTCTCCCGGTCGTAACCCAGGTTTTTCGATTGGAGAAAATCTATTTGCTTGTAAACCACCAGCACCGAAATGATGAGGATAATGGACATCGTGAACTGGAAAACGACCAGTCCCTTGCGCGTCAGCATTTCCCCGAACGAGCTGTTGATTCTTCCCTTCATGACCAGGGCCGCGTTGAATCCGGTCAGGTAAATAGCTGGGTAACTACCCGCCAGCAGTCCGGCCAGCAGCGTAAAACCAAGTACCGAAAGCCACAGCCGCACATCGAAGTTTAGGGCCAGTTGCTTACCCGTCAAGGTCATTGAAGGAAGGCAGCAGCAGCCAGACGATCAGAACCGACACCACCAGTGAAATTAGCGTCATGAGCAACGATTCGCCCAGAAAAAGTTGGACGAGGGTTCGCCGCCTGGCCCCGAGGGCTTTTTTTACCCCAACTTCCTTCAACCGTCGCGAAGCCTTGGCCGTGGAAAGGTTCATAAAATTGATGCAGGCAATCACGAGGATAAAGAGCGCGATGATCGAAAACAGCCGGACGTACTCGATCCGCCCGCCCGTTTGTACGCCGTTCTCGTAATCGCCGTAGAGGTAGCGATCCGAGTAGGGCTGCACAAATAACGTAGCGGTTGCCTTCGGGGCCTTGCTTTTGACAAAGCCAGCGATCTTGGCGTTGAATTTATCTGTATCGGTACCTTCGTTTAAAGTCAGGTAGGTGATAGCGGATGCGAAATTCCAATCCGCCGCCAAGTTATTTTCTTCCATATGAATCTGGTAAGGTAGCACGTAGTCGAACTGTACGGAAGAATTGGCAGGTACCTCTTTAAAAACCCCGGCGACTTGGTAGGGCTTTTTATGATCGAGTTGAACTACCTTACCCACAACACCTTCCGTGTCGCCGAACAAATTTACCGCCAGTTTTTCTGATAGTACGATCGAATTTTTATCCGTAAGTACCTTGTCCCTATCGCCAAGTACAAAGTCGTAAGAAAACATTTTGAAGTAGTCCGGGCTGGCGTACTGCCCGGCGGCTTTAACGTTGGTTTCAGCGACGGTCAGGGTTTGTTCCTCCCGCAACAGCCGGGTGGCGGTCGCGTACTTTACCTCGGGCATTTCCTCGGCCAGCGTTTCGGCCAACAGTCCCGGCGTGCTGTTTCCGGTTTCGATGCCTTCGGGGTTCTTGTAATTGGGAAGTACCTGCACGATTTGGCGGTCGTTCTGGTGGAACTTGTCCACACGGAGTTCGTCATTGACCCAAAGGTAGATGAGCAGCACGCCCGTCAATCCGGCGGACAAGCCGATCAGGTTGATGAAGAAAGTACCTCGGTGCCGTTTGAAATTCCGGTAAATCATCAGCAGGTTGCAGCGTAGCATGGCTGTTTGGGATTTAAGGTTAAATAGCTTCTGGGTTAACAGGAGACCGGTGTGTTTGGGCTGTTTTCACCTACTCCGACCTAAGACTCTCCACCGGATTCACCAGCGCCGCGCGATAGGAAATGTACCCGACGATTAAGGCGGTCAACATCAGGGTCAGAAGCCCCGCGCCTACAAATACCAAAGGCTGAATCTCGATGTGGTAGGCGAAATTCCCCAGCCATTCGCACACGGCGTAGTAGGCGATGGGGGCGCTGACCAGCAGCGCAATACCCACCAAGGCGACGTACTCTTTGGTGGCCGACCGAATAATCGAAAACGGCGAAGCTCCCAGTACTTTTCGGATGCCGATTTCCTTGGTGCGCGCCACAGTCAGGAACATCGAGATACCCACGATGCCCAGAGCGGCAAGTACCACGGCAATCAGGTTGAAGTAGAAAAGCAGGTCGGCGGTTTGGCGGTCCTGCTGGTAGAGGTCGGACACCTTGGCGTCCAGGTACTCCACTTCCAGCGGAAACGGCTCGTTCATGCCGTCGTACACCGTCTGAATCCGGGCCAGGATGTTTGGCGCGGCGGCGGCATTGTACTTCACGATGCTCATGCCGTCCATGCGAACGCCATTGCTTACTACGATGAAGTAGGGATTCACCTTCTCGTGCAGCGAGAAAAGATTGATGTCTTCGAAGATCCCCGCCACCGTGTACGGAAAGCCGACCTGTCCGTTTTCAGCCACGTACTCGGCTTCGGTGACGATGGTTTTGCCGACCAGCTCGCTGACCGGGATCTTCTGCCGGGCGGCCAGTTTTTCGGCGGCAGTCTGATTGATCAGCAGCGCGCTACCCGCCTCGCCCGACCGGGCTGGATTTTCTGGAAAGGTTTTCAACCCGTACGCTTCCAGCGCGGCGTAGTCGAGGTATAGCTGGTAGGCATCGTCGTAGATCTCGTCGGTTCCCTGCAGTTTGTAGGTTAGTTGATTATAGGGCGTAGTGCCGAAGGAGGAGCCGTTACCCACTATCTCCACCTCGGAAAGTTGACGGAGTTTTTCCTGAAAAATCTCCAAATTATCGGGTGAGGAGTAGGCGTACAGCAGGTGCTCTTTCTCGAAACCCAGGTCTTTGTTCTCCACAAAATCAATTTGTCGGGTCACAAAGTAGGATACCGAGGTAATGGAAATCAGGATCACGAACTGACTAATCACCAGGTACTTCCGTACCGGGAAATTCTGATACAGATTGCTCCGAAGATTTTCCTTGAAAAGGCTCACCGCACTTCGCCACGAAAGCAGCAAGGCGGGCAGCACGCTCGATAGCAGTCCGATCGCCACCGCCAGGCCGACGACCGTCGCCAGAGTACCCAATTCGGCAAAAACGTTGGCCTCGACATTGGTACCCATGAGCGTATTGAAGGCCGGAATCAAAAGCGAAATCGCCAGCGCGGCTATGGGCAGGGCGACCAGCGCCAGCAGCACGCCTTCCAGCACAAACTGCCCCGCGATGCCGGCATTCATAGCGCCCAGCGCCTTACGGACGCCGATGGATTTGCTCTGTTTCGATTTCAGCGCCAGGGAAAGGTTGGCGTAGTTGAAGAGCGTGATGATGAGGATGAAAACCGCAAAGAAGCCAATCAGCACGATGTAGTTGCGGTTGCCCGGCGTTTTCAGCTCGTAGAGCAGATTGGAATCGAGGTGGATGTCGGTGATCGGTTGCAGGAAGTGGCCTTTGTACAGCGGGTCCTCGACCAAAGCCGGATTGAAGAGCGAAACGGAAGCGTTGATTTGCTTCTCGGCGGCGGTACCGTCGTAGCCGTCCTCGGTCTGCACGTAGATTCGGCTCCCCCAGTAATCGAGACTCGGCCGACTCAGAACCATATTGAAATCTACGTGCGAGTTGAGCGGTACATCGTCGATAATGGCGGCCAAAGCATAGTTGTCTCCCGCTACCTTGATCTGCCGTTGCATGAGATCGGGCTGGTCCAGGGCGTCTTCGCCGAAGAGCTTTCGGGCCGTGGAAGCGGTGAGCATGACTTTTCCGTAGCCGTTGGCGAAATCCTGAAAACTACCCTGCCGCAACTGCCAGCTAAACACCGAAGTAAAGGCCTGCGCTGTGTTGGTGGTCAGGATGTTGTTTTCCTGAATCTTTTGCTCGCCGGCTTCTACAAATTCCAGGGCATCCGAGGTGATGAACTGCACGACGTCCTTCACGCCCGTCGCGGCCTTCAGGGTAGCGGCCTGCTGGCGCTGCACCTCACCGCTAGCGCCGTTCCAATTGGCAAAACCCACCACACTGTACCCCTGAGAGCGGTAGTTGCGCGCCAGGCGGTAGATGGAGTCGGTGTTTTCGTGAAAAGAATCGTAGCTCAGCTCATAACGGATATAGCCAATGGCCGCATAAGCCACAAACAGTCCAATGGTCAGGCTGACCAGGTTGATGAGTGTAAACGAGCGGTCGCGCAGGTAGGCGCGGAAGGTAATTTTAAGGTAGTTTGAAAGCATAGTCTTTAAGAAAAAGGGTGAACGGTCAAAGGGTGAATGGTGAATGGTTAAAGATTTACGCGGGGTATCCAAGGCTCAACGGATCAGTACGAATCGGAAGAAGCCGATTTGTCTATGACCCTTAATCCTTCACCATTGACCCCAAAACCTCACCTACTCCGACCTCAAACTCTTCACCGGATTCATCAGCGCCGCCCGCACGGCTTGAACGCTGACGGTCAGAAAGGCGACCAGCAGCGACAGACCGGCGGCGAGCACGAACACCCACCACTCGATGCCGATCTGGTACTTGAACTCGGCCATCCAGGCTTGCATGAAGTACCAGGCGATGGGCGAGGCGATGACGATCGCGATGGTGACGAGTTTCAGGAAATCTTTGGACAGCAAAGCGGTAATGCTACCCACGCTCGCGCCCAGTACCTTGCGCACGCCGATCTCCTTGGTGCGCTGCTCGGCGGCAAAGGCTGATAGGCCGAACAATCCCAGGCAGGCAATGAAGACTGTGAGCCCGGCGAATACACGGTAGAGTAGGCCCATCTGTCGCTCGGCGCGGTAGAAGTTTTCGATGTTTTCTTCGTAAAACTTACCGACGAAAGGTACTTCGGGAAAGATTTTCTCGTAGGCCGCCTGTACTTTCGCAACGGTCTGCGGCAGGTTTTTGGATTGCAATTTCATGGCTCCCGACCAGTAAAATTTATCCAGTTGCGTGACCAGAATCGGGTCGATGTCCTCGCGGGCTGACTGGGTGTGAAAATCCTTGATGACGCCCACGATGGGCGCGGGCTCCCAGTTGCCCATGCGCAGCTCGTGACCAATGGCCGAGGTCGGGTCTCTCACACCCAGCTTTCTTCAAAAGTCGCTCGTTGACCACGAACTTGGTATTGGTGTCGCTGGTGGCGTACGGCCCGCCCGCCAGGAACTCGATACCGTAGGTTTTGAAATAATCGCCGTCGGCCATCTTCATCGAGATACTGAAAATCCTCGTCTTCCGATAGATTGGTGTAAGCGAAATTGCTTCGCCCAGTTATTGCCGGAAGAAGGCTGGTCGGAGGAGAAGGTGACTGCGCTCACTTCGGGGATGCCGCAGTAGTTCGCTACGCAGCGTTTGCATTGCGGCTAGTGTACTCGGTGTCCAGGTTGATAGTATAAACGCCTTCTTTCTCAAAACCCAGATCGAGCTGCACCGATGTACTCCATCTGCCGCAGGTTGATGACCGTGCCGATAATCAATACCAACGCCGCCGCAAACTGAAACACGATCAGGCTCTGACGCAGCGACAAGCCGCCCGCCCAGCCACGCGAGACTTTCTTGCGGAATACTTCCAGCGGCGAAAACGAGGAAAGCACGAAAGCCGGATATACGCCTGACAGCAACGTCAGCACCAGCAATCCGCCCAGCAGCCATAGGACCAGCTCAGGCGTGAAGTACAGCGACGGGTCAGTCGGGACATCAAACATAGCTTCCAGCAATGGCAAAGCCGTGTAAGCCAGCACAAAACCGACCACGACCGACACCAGCACAACCAGAAACGTTTCGGTCAGAAACTGCGCGACCAATTGTCCCTTTTGGCTGCCCAGTACCTTGCGCACGCCCACCTCCTTGGCGCGCTTGGTGGCGAGGGCCGAGTAGATATTAATGAAATTGATGCAGGCCATCAGCAGAATCAGAATACCCACGATGGCGATGTTGCGAATGCGCTCGCGCGGTACCGCCCGGTCTTTGTAATTGTCGAGCTCGACGTTGTGATGCACGTCTGCCAACGGACTCAGACTATGTATTTCCTCGCCCTTTTCCTTGCGTTTGTCGTAGTGCTTGTGCGAGAATTTTTCGAGCAGAGTGTCGGCTGAAGCCACCGAAAATTTCTCGGGCATTTGCACGAAAATCTGATCGTTGCTGCTGGTGCTTCCCCAATCCTCGAAGTTTCCAAAGCCAAAGAGTTCCGGCTGGGCGCGTTTCGATTCGTAGGAAAGCACGACGTTGAGTGGGAAATCGGTATTCTAGCGGCGCGTCTTCCAGTACGCCACCCACCCGCATCGTCGTAGTGTTGTTGATGCGGAGGTACTTGCCCACGGCTTGCTTGTAATCCTTGAAGTACTTTCTGGCAAACTTCCGCGATAGTACCACTACGTTGGGTTGCACCAGTACCTCGGGGCTGCCTTCCAGCCATTCGTAGTCGAACATCTCGAAAAACTCAGGATCGACCATTAGTCCTTCGTTGTCTTCGAGGTACTTGTTTGACAGGTCGGTGGAGTTGGGATCGCTACCCAGTACCGTCACCTGTGGGTCGAGGGTACCGTAAACTGGTACTACCTGCTCGAACTGCGGAATGTCCGTTTTCAGGGCCGCGGCCACGGGCAACGGTGCACCGGGTTACGTCTCGCTGCTGCCGTCGGGATAAGTCTGCTGCCGCACGACGCGGTAGATGTGGTCGTAATTTGCGTGAAATGTATCGAAACTCGTTTCGTAACGTACCACCAGAAACAGCAGCAGCGCCGCCGCTACGCCCACGCTCAGGCCCAGCGTATTAAGGATGGTGAAGCCCCGGTGGCGGGTCAGGTTGCGGTAGGCGATTTTGAGGTTGTTGCGAAGCATATTTCAATGGGGGAAGGGTGGAAAGGTAGAAGGGAGAAAGGTTTTTTTGCTTCTGAAAAAGCTATGCCTAGAAATTAACTTGCTCTATATCAGTTTATTTAAATAAAAAATACATAAAAAAGTGTCCGATTTCGGACACTTTGGTTCGAAATCGGACACCTTCCTTCCTCCTTTTACTCCTGCTAGATTATCACCTTGACTTTAACTTCCAGGCCGAAAACCCCAGGTACAAGTAGGTTGCTCGCTGGGCATCGGCGTCTTTGCGGTTGAGAAAGCCACCGATATTGCTGAATCCTGCGAAGATGGGGCCAAAACGCGCTACCGCTCCAATCATCATCTTCTTATTACCTTCAATAACAGTGACCGGCAGCGCGAAGTCCGAATCCTCATTCTCAACGCGCGGCGTGATGATGAGCGCGTCGGGCTGCGTCATGTCCAGCGGGCTGCGGGGCGCGCCACCGTAACGCTTGTTTTGGGAAACGTTGAGGAAGAATGACTTAATCAACTGCAGGTCGACGTCCCAACGCAGCGCGGCGGGAAGACGGGCGTCGCGCAGCAGCGTGGTTTCGTTCTGCACGGGCAGTACCTCGGCGACACCCTGCGCGCCACGATCGGCGATGGTTTCCATCTCTTTTTGGCCAATCACCACGCTGCTTTGGCTCCCGGATATCACCCGGCTATCGGGGCTTTGGTAGTCGATGCGGCCTAGGTCGGTAATGGAAGCCGAGAATCGCAACAGGTACCCGGGTCGGGCATCGTCGTCGGTCTCGAGGTGGCCCCAGTACGAACCGATCTCATAGCTTGCCCCCAGATCGTAGGCCCAACCACTGCCATATTTTTGGGGGTTGGTCAGTTCGCTGAGCTTCAAAGGCGCAACGGGATGCGTGTATGGCCGCTTTCGTATTTAAAATCGGTCAGCACCAATTCCTTTTCGTCCGCCTCGCCACCCGACTTAGCGCGGATTTCGTAGCGATCGGCCGAGGCCTGTAGGTAGCTGGCTCTTGCGCCAAAAAGGTACTTGGCCGTGGCGCCTATTTTTAATTTATGGGCGGGCAAGTTCACGAGTTGCAGACCGTAAGAAACACTAGCTTCCGAAAAACTCTGCTGACCCAGGTCGAAATCGCCCCACGCGCCCGTGCCCGTCGGCGTGGCGGGTGAGTCGAGGCGTTTGAAATACATTCGGCGCATAGCTCGTGGCACATTATGGCCGTACACAAAACCACGCGACCGTACCTGGAAGGCAAATCCCTGATGCTTTCCCCACCGAAAATAGCACCGACGGCAACCTGATTTCGCTTGCCACAAACAGCGGATCGCCCTGCGAAATAGAACTCATCGTGCGCGACCGGCCGTACAGCTCGTCTGGTCGAGTGCGGTACGAGTTGTGGGTACAGAAAAGCGTTGGATTTGAAATAATAAAAGTACCGATTGTTGACCGTGCTGCCGAGCGCAATCAGGTTGATTTGCCATTTATAGCGCGAACCCGCCAGGACGGACGGATTTTGTGTGGCGCGATGTAAGCCGCCATAATTGCTGATCGCCAGGCCGGGAATTTGTTGGGCCAAGATGGAATGGGAGACAAAAATACAAAAGAGGGGAGCAAATTTGAGAATGTACTTCACGAAAAGATGGGGGACGTTTAGGTGTGCGTTTTACCAGTTGATTCCGATTGTAAACGATCGATTGTGCTGCAGCGCGCCTGAAATTTCGTGAAAGGTAACGGCTTTTTTCATTTCAGCCGAGCAGGGCATTACGGCCTGCCCTGCTCGGCAATAGCGTACCCTGGATGGTTCTTATCCGTAACCTCTATATTTGTGAATCAGCGACCAACCAAACCTCTCACTTCATGATTTCTTTCCTGCTTTCGGTACTTGTCTTGATCCTGGGGTACTTCGTCTACGGGAGTTTCCTGGAACGCGTCTTCGAAGCCGACAAGGATGCCGCCACGCCGGCCAACCGCCTGGCCGATGGCGTGGACTTTCGTGGTACTGCCCAACTGGAAAGTTTTCCTGATTCAATTTTTGAATATCGCTGGCCTCGGCCCAATCTTCGGGGCTATCGCCGGAGCCATGTACGGTCCGGCCGCTTTTTTGTGGATCGTGCTGGGTAGTATTTTTGCCGGAGCGGTGCATGACTACTTCTCGGGTATGCTGTCGCTGCGGCACGATGGCAAGAGCATCAGCGAGGTGGTGGGCATCTACATGGGTAATGGTGCCAAGCAAATCATGCGCGTTTTCACGGTACTGTTGCTGATTTTTGTCGGGACGGTGTTCCTCGTCGGTCCGGCCAAGATTATCGACGGCATGACCGACGGCTTCATGTCCATGTGGGGCTGGGTGGCGATCATCCTGGTGTACTACCTGCTTTCCACGCTGCTGCCGATCGACAAATTCATCAGCAAACTTTACCCGATTTTTGGGGTAGCGATGCTGCTCATGGCCGTCGGGCTACTTATCGCGCTGTTTGTGGGCGACTACCACATCCCCGAAATCACGGGAAGTACCCTCCGTAACATGACGACCAACCCCGATAAAACACCGTTGTTTCCGATGCTCTTCGTGACGATCGCTTGTGGTGCCATATCGGGCTTTCACTCCACCCAATCGCCGCTGATGGCGCGCTGCATGGGCAACGAGACTTCGGGCAAGATGATTTTTTCGGGTACCATGATTACCGAAGGCATCGTGGCGCTGGTGTGGGCGGCGGTGTCGATGACGTTTTTCGGCTCAGTGGGTGGACTGAACGAATCCATGCTGGCCAACAACAACAACGCCGCCTGGGCGGCCAACGAGATTTCGCTCAACATGCTCGGTCCGGTAGGGGGTATCCTGGCGCTGCTGGGCATCGTGGCTGCGCCCATCACCTCAGGCGACACGGCATTCCGCTCCGCTCGGCTGATCATCGCCGATGTGTTCGACGTCGACCAGAAAACACTGTTGAAACGACTTTGGATTAGCATTCCGCTGTTCGTAATTGCCTTCGCGCTTACCCAAATGGACTTCGGCATCATCTGGCGGTACTTCGCCTGGAGCAATCAGACGCTGGCGACGATCGTACTCTGGACGATTACGATTTATCTCTCCAACCTGAACAAGAACTACTGGATTTCGCTGCTTCCGGCCATATTCATGACGATGGTATGTAGTTCCTACATTTTCATCGCGCCCGAAGGTTTTCAGCTTTCACACCAGCTATCGTACGGACTTGGTGCCGCGATTACGATCGCCGCGACAGCTTCCTTTATCGCCCTCAGGTACCGCAATCAGCGGCCTTCGCTGGCGAGGTGAAGTACCTGTGTACAAAACAGGTTCAGGTGCTGGGAGCGGCAGGGTGTTTTGAATAAAATGTAATGTTTAATTTACTTTTAGTAATCTTAGCATTACATTTGTTTAAATATTCTAACATTCATGTATCACTAATCTACTGAGGCTATGAAATCTATCTTGTTTTTACCCAATCAATTCAAAATCAACGGCCTCTGGCTGAGCCTAACTGGTGTGTTGGGCATGTGGTTTGTGATAGCCAACGGTTTGATCAATGTGTACCGCGTACTGGAACCGGGCAAAACAATGGCCGATGGTGGCTACCCTTATCCCGATTCGTTCATGCACGTTAACTCGATTATCGGGCACCTTTCGGTGGCGCTGCTGATTTTGGGTCTGGCGTTCTTCTTTTTTTCCAGAGAAAGAGACGAGTACTTCTACCGCGTTCGACTCGAATCACTGCAATTTGCGGTGGTCTGGCAGTTGGTCGCTACGGTAGCGTTGGGGTTGTACTTCTCAGTGGTCGAGGGCGTTTTCCTGGAAAGTGTGCTGCCGATTATCATAACGACGAGCGCCGTCGGGTTTTGGCTACTGTTCACGCTTCGCTACTGCTACGTTTCTTTCCTAAAATCACAGAAAGAGCAATAGAACCCGGAAGCTAACCTGAGCCCAAAACCTTTTGAAAAACACGATCAAAGTAGAACGAGCCATCCTGAATATCACCCAAGCCGAACTGGCCGTGCGGGTAGGGGTCTCGCGTCAGGCGATCAACAATGTCGAGAAAGGGAAGTACGTACCGTCCACGATCCTGGCCATCAAAATCGCCGGGATTTTTGGGAAGGCGGTAGAGGATGTTTTTGAGATCGAGGAAGGGGATTAGCGTGGTAAAGGTGTAGAATTAGAAAATTGTAATCTTTAGATCGGTATGCTTCTGGATACGCTTGAAATCAGATTTATTGTAGGTGTAGAGCTCGTCGCAGTACTCCTCGGCGATGGCGGTGTGCAGGCAGTCGTTGATGTGCCGGAAGCCAACTTTGCGGGCGAGGCTAATCGCACGATTGAAATGGGAAGTTCTGCAATTTGCCGTTGCTGATGAAAATATGCTGCGAACCATATCTGTAATTTCATCAGAGCCAATACCATCTACCTTCGAAAGCACATAACTGGTTTCCATCAACGATAGTACGGAGCAAAAAAATACTTTGTTGCTGGCGGCGACTTGATACAACTCAATGGCTTGTTTGTTCTTGCGGACATCCTGCTCAATAAAATAATTTATGAGAACGTCCGAATCGAAATAGATCATAAGTTCATCTCGTTTGCCATAGCGGAAAGATCCAGATCAGGATCGACCTTGACATTTTTCAGTCTGATACGTACTTCCTCGGATTTTTTGAACATCTCCATCTGATCTTGTGGCGGCGGAACCTCCTCCACTTCTTCAATCGAAATCCTGATTTTCTTCTTTCCGTACAACGCGCGTACGGATTTAACGAAGCTGGAATCGAGTTCCCCGGCATTGAGTTGAAATGTCTGTTGCATGATTTTTTTTGTTCAAAAATAGAAAAATCTGGTCAAGAACAGAAATCGGCTGCGTCGTACGTCCCAAACTATGTGGACACTTATTCGTTCTTTTTTTTGAAAAGTAACGAATACGGCCAATTCCATCGGTTTTTCCCAATCCAGTCGTACATTTAAGCCCAGGCAAATCCGAAACTCCACCATGACCGAACTAGAAAAAATGAAGGCCCCGCAACCTTGGCGCGAATGGGGACCCTACCTCAGCGAACGGCAATGGGGCACAGTCCGGGAAGATTATAGCGCTGGCGGCAACGCCTGGGACTACGTCACCCACGACATGGCGCGGAGCAAAGCGTATCGTTGGGGTGAAGAGGGCCTGGGCGGCATCAGCGACCGCAACCAGCACTTGTGCCTGGCCCTGGCGCTATGGAACGAACGCGACCCGATCCTGAAAGAGCGACTTTTCGGCCTGACCAACGGCGAGGGCAACCACGGCGAGGACGTCAAGGAAATGTACTATTACCTTGATAATGTCCCCTCGCACAGCTACATGAAAATGCTGTACAAGTACCCACAGCAAGCTTTTCCTTACCAACAGCTGGTCGAAGAGAACGCGCGCCGCTCCCGGATGGAACCGGAGTTTGAGCTGATGGATACCGGCGTGTTCGATCAGGACGAGTACTTCGACGTCTTCATGGAATATGCCAAAAACAGTGAGCACGACATTCTCGCCCACTATACGGTCCATAACCGGAGCGCTTCCGACGCGCCAATCCATATCCTGCCTACGCTCTGGTTCCGGCGAAAACCCGACTGGCTGCACGAAGACGACCGACCGATTGTATCGGTCGTCGATAAGGACGCGCTGCTTTTGAGCGCTAAGGAACTGGACGATTACTATGTTTACGCCGACGGCGAGTCCGCGTATCTGTTTACCGAGAACGAAACCAACAACGAGCGCCTGTACGGATCGCCCAACGACACCCCATTCACAAAAGATGCTATCGACGCCTATGTAGTACGGGGCCAAAAGGACGCGGTCAACCCAAACCCCGCCGGGACGAAAGTGGCGCTGCATTATGTTCTCACGGTACCAGCGGGCGAGAGTGTATCGGTGCGGTTGCGGCTAACTACTAAAAAACAGGCCAGGCCCTTTGCCCAATTCGACAAAATCATGGATGCCCAGCGACAGGCCGCCGATGATTTTTATGAGGCGAAATTCACGGCCCAGTCGGAAGACGAAACCAACGTTCAGCGCCAGGCGATGGCCGGGATGTTGTGGACGAAGCAATACTACTACTACAACGTGAACCGCTGGCTGTTAGGCGACGAAGGCGAACCCACGCCACCCCAACAAAGGCAGCGACAGCGAAACTCGCACTGGGATCAGCTGCGGGCGGCCGACATTATTTCGATGCCCGATAAATGGGAGTACCCTTGGTTTGCGGCCTGGGACCTGGCCTTTCATTGCGTGGCGCTGGCGGCGGTCGATATCGACTTCGCCAAACAGCAGTTGATGCTGCTGCTGAAAGAGCGCTACATGCACCCCAACGGTCAGCTGCCCGCCTACGAATGGAACTTCGGCGACGTGAATCCGCCTGTGCACGCGATGGCCGCGCTGGATATTTACAACATGGATCGCGAGGCGACAGGCAAAGCCGACCTGAATTTTCTGGAAGCGGTGTATCATAAGCTGATGTTCAACTTCACCTGGTGGGTCAACCAAAAGGATGAGGAAGGCAACAACATATTCGAGGGTGGCTTTCTGGGTCTGGACAACATCGGGGTCTTCGACCGAAGCGCGCCGATTCCGGGTGGCGGCACGCTCGAGCAATCCGACGGTACCAGTTGGATGGCCATGTACTCGCTCAATATGATGCGCATGGCGATGGAAATAGCCTGCTCGCAGCCTGTGTACGAAGACATGGCGATCAAATTCGGCGAGCACTTTTTCTACATTGCCGGGGCCATGGCCAACATGGCCGACGTGCAGGGGGCCGGACTGTGGGACGAGAAAGACGGCTTCTACTACGATATGCTGCACCTGGACGACGGCCGCTGGACGCGGCTCCGGTTGCGCTCGCTCGTAGGACTACTGCCTCTGATCGCCGTCGAGGTGATCCACGACGATAAGTTCCTGCAATTGCCGCATATGGTGGAGCACATGGCCGAACTGATGGATGAGCGTCCCGACCTGGAAGATCTCGTGAGCCGCTGGGAAGGGATGCACGGTGAAGGCAACATGCACCTGCTCAGCCTGCTGCGTGGCCACCGGATGAAATGCTTGCTGCGACGTATGCTAGACGAGAACGAGTTCCTGTCGCCGCACGGCATTCGGTCGTTGTCCAAGGTTTACGAGAAAAACCCTTACGATTTTGAACTAAACGGACAGCATTTCACGGTGCCCTACACCCCGGCCGAAAGTATCACGAGTATGTTTGGTGGCAATAGCAACTGGCGCGGCCCGGTATGGATGCCGGTTAACTACCTGCTGGTGCAGTCGATGCGGCGCTTTCACGACTACTACGGCGACGATTTCAAGATCGAAATGCCGGTAGGTACCGGTCGGTTCATCACGATCAGCCAGGCCGCCGATGAAGTGGCTCAGCGTCTCAAATCGCTCTTCCTGCGCGACGAAAACGGACGGCGCCCCGTCTACGGTGACAACGAAAAGCTACAAACCGACCAGCATTTTAAAGATTACATCCTGTTCTACGAGTACTTCAACGGCGACACGGGTGAGGGCCTGGGCGCGAGCCATCAAACTGGTTGGACGTCGCTGGTGGCGCTGCTGTGAGGTGGCTAAGTAGGTGTTAGGTATTAGCGGGGCTCACCGTGGCGTTGTTGGGTGTTAGGTTCTAATTTTCTGAATATAAACGATTTGTAAATCTTTATAATGCAATCTAATTCTGCGCGAGTGCTTGCATGATCTTTTTTTAATAAAGCTAAAAAATTTTGCTCAAATACGGTATCTGCGTAATTATCCACTATCCATTCATCATTATCCATTAATTAAAGATACCCCTGCGCCTGCAAGTTAACAACTCCGCGTACTTGCCATTGACTTGTAGCAATTCCTCGTGTGAGCCAAATTCCAGCAACTGCCCGTTTTCTAAAAATAAAATGCGATCCGCCATGCGGACAGTCGAGAAGCGGTGCGAAATCAGTACCGCCATCTTGCCTTCGATCAGGCGGCTGAACCGCTGAAACACCTCGTGTTCGGCGCGGGCGTCGAGGGCGGAAGTGGGTTCGTCGAGTACCACGAGCTGGGCGTCGCGCATGTAGGCGCGGGCCAGGGCGACCTTCTGCCACTGCCCGCCGGAGAGTTCCTGCCCGTCCTTGAAACGCTTGCCGAGTACCTGCTGAAATTGCGCGGGTAGTTGCTCCACCACCTCGCTCGCCAGACTCTTGCGGGCCGAGTCGGCGATGCGCTCGTCATCGTCGCGGCGCTCGATGTCGCCCACGGCAATATTCTCGGCGACGGTCATTTCGTACTTGATGTAATCCTGAAAAATGATGCCGATGTTGGCACGTAAATCGGCCAGGCTGTACGCTTCCAGCGGCAAACCGTCGAGCAGAATGCGGCCTTCGGTGGGTTCGTAGAGCCGCGACAATAGCTTGACAAGCGTCGTTTTGCCCGCACCGTTTTCCCCGACGAGCGCCAGTTTCTCGCCGGTGTGCAGCGTAAAGCTCAGGTTACGAATCGCCCAGCGTTCACTGTCGGGGTACTTGAAGCTAACATTCTCGAAGATGAAGCCTTCCTGCACGGGTTTGGGTACCTTACGCCGCGGGAATTCGCTTTAATGGTCGGCTCGATGGCGAAGAAATCAAACAAGTCCTGCAAGTACAGAGCGCTTTCGGCGATGCTCGAAAAGCGACTCATGATCCCCTGCAACATGCCGTGCATCCGCTGAAACGAGCCCGACAGGAAAGTCATGGTACCAATCGTGATAAGCCCGGCGATAGTCTGCAAGAGAATAAAGACATAAGCACCATAATAGGCCAAAGTACCCAATGCCGCCAGCAAGTACCCCCAGGTCGCGCGGCCCAGGACAATCATTTTGTTCTTCTGATAGTACTCATCCGAGAGCGCCCTGAAGCGTTGGGTCAGGTACTTTTCCAGACCAAATACCTTCACCTCTTTGGCCGTTTCGGCGCTGGCCCCGATGTAGCGGAGGTAGTCGAGCTCGCGGCGTTCGGGCGTCCAGGAGCGGGTGAGCGAGTAGCTGCGCTCGTTAAAATGCGTTTCGCCCAAAAAAGACGGAATCACCGCCACGATCAAAATCAAGATCAGCCACGGACTGAACGCCACCAATCCCGCCCCGAGTAGCAGCAGCGAAATGATGTCCTGCACCTGCGAAAGTACCTGCGTGAGCAGCACGGTACGGCTGGTGGTCTGGCGGCGGGCGCGCTCGAGCTTGTCGTAGAACACCGGATTCTCAAATTGGTATAGATCCAGTTGCGCCGCGTGGTGGACCAGATCGACCGAAGTTTTGTTGGCCACCAGATCGCCCAGCAAACTATCGCACAGCCCGATCAACCGACTCAGCAAATCCGAGAAGACCGTCAGTCCCAGCTCCGCCGCAACCATCGTCCACAAGTACCGTTGCGAGCCGCCTTCGCTAATGAGCCGGATCACTTCGTCGATGATTTCCTTGCCGATGTACAGCATCACCACTGGAATCCCCGCTTTCAGCAACCGGAATATCACGTTACCGACCGTCAGCGGCTTGTTGGTGTTCCAAACCAGCCGAAAAAATGGCGGCAGATTTTGCAAAGCCGAAAACCGCTTGCGGAGCGATTGGGTTGTGGAGTCTTTTTTAGCGGGTGGAGGTGGGCGCAAATGAATGGTAGCTAAGTGTACTTCAAACAATCTTTTGCGTTGGGGAAAAGTTCGGGTGGGGAGCGCTTAGTATCCAGGTGCTTGCGCTTATTACAACGACAACCTCCCTAACCCGACCGGTCGAGTGTCGCTTTGGCGATGTCAACACCGATGTAATGGCGAATGTCCCTATCGGTTTGTAGTTTAGAGATTTGAGAATAATGCCTGCACCACTGTTCAACATGCCGACTGATTTGGCCCGTAGGCCGCTAACCTCGCCGAGCGATAGAGTAAGCGCGTCAAATTTTCGATACATTACGATATGAAAGTTTTGATTATTGGATCCCAAGGATTTATAGGAAGTCATCTGGCGGCGTATTTTAGGAAATTTGACAGCCTGCAATTATTTGAATGAGATGTGTTACCGGACGTCGAAAAAAGTAACTATATCACAGCCTCTCCGGGAAATACACATTTACAGCAACTTTTTAAAACGAGCCAATTTAATTACTGTATGAACTGCTCTGGCTCGGCAAGTGTCAGTAGTTCTATAAGTGATCCGTACGCGGATTATAGGCGCAATTGCCATGATGTGTATAGGTTATTGGAAGCAGTCAGGATTTATCAGCCTTCTTATAAATTTGTCAATATCTCCAGTGCTGCCGTATATGGGGAATCTGAAACATTGCCAATCAAAGAAACCGCGCTTCTGAATCCGATTTCTCCCTACGGTCTCCATAAAATGCAATCCGAGCAGCTGTGCCAAATGTTCACTGATTGGTTCCAGATCAGTACCTGCTCGTTAAGAATATTTTCTGCCTACGGGGAAGGCTTGAAGAGACAGCTGTTTTGGGATATGTATCAAGCATTATTGACCAGCGGCCATACCCTCCATCCCCAAGGAACTGGTCTAGAAACAAGGTATTTTATTCACGTCGATGATATTGTCAGAGCTATCCATCTATGCATGAGTAATTCAGAATTTCAGGGCGAATGTATCAATATTGGAAGTGGGGTCGGAACGCCGGTCCAGAGGGCGATAGAAATATTTTTATCCCATTTTCCCCGAAAGATAAATATCGAATTCAGTGGCCAATCGCGGTAAGGTGATCCCAAATATTATCGTGCAGACATATACAGACTAAAAGGAATGGGTTTCGTACCTTCAGTCACGCTATATTCAGGGTTAGCAAGATATTATCAAAGGCTTCATTAACTACCTTTTCAACCGAACAATTGACTTGGATAATAAACGAACGATCGCTTTGCCGAAAGTTGGCTGCTCCCTCTTCCGCTTATGACGATATACTACCATAAAATTCATGGATTGGTCATCGCTTCCGAAATCGAACTACCCGAATTGACCGTAGTTCCGCCTCAGCGAGCCGATGTCACGATCCGAGAGGGGGAGGTCCCCGTCCATTTATCTGGGGTGCAGGCTGACGATATAGGATGCCTTATGGATGGCATCTCTTATGAGATGAAAGGCCATGATTTCCTAATTTGTTTTCCGGGACAGGTAGTGCTAAAATTGTAATGATCGGTTGTAATTAGTGAGGACGAATCTGATTGATTTGATGTGCCGATTAAGTTTTTTGGAGAATGACAAGCTCAGGCGGACCAGTCGGGAGGACCGCTGGCGCAGGGTGCAGAAGAACCGCTCGACGTGGTTGGTGTCCTTCTTGGTTTTGCGGAAGCGATGCTGATCAGCGGGAAAGACTTGCTTGTAGGCCGCCCAGTCGTCGGTGTAAAAGCTCGCTCGCTGGCGGTAGGCTTCGGGCAGTGCCTGCCACAACCCCTTCACCCCTTCTTCGCCCCGGTTGCCCACGTGCAGGGCCACGACCTGCCGACTCGTGCAATCAAGGGCGAGCCAAAGCCACTGCTGCTTGATTTCCATCACCCGGCAGATCGCGTCCAGCCAGATTCGCTCGGCCAGCATCAGTTCAACGCGGCGCTTACACTCGTCAGAGAGCCGTTCGTGCGTTCGCTCAAAGACAAACTGACGTTGGCAGGATTTGCATTTGTGACGGGCCTTTCCGTAATAGGTCGAACCGTTTTTTACTACATTTGTCGAGCCGCAGGCGGGGCAGCCGTGTTGTTTAAACATGATAAGGTAGGTTTGAGCTTGGTAACCCAAAACTACTGCTCGCCTGTGGTTTTTTCTACGCATCATTACTTTTCAAGCAATACCAAGTCGTTTTATCTTTGAGTCTCCATGAATTCATTGTAACTGACGTTTTATAAAATTCCATAATCCCTCAACTTTATGAAAACTCCCGAACCGCCAAAGAAACAATGGTCGAAGCCCGTTTTGAACACCAAACTCCCCGTTCAGCAAACGTACGGGCAAACTGCAAATTTTACCAATCCTCTCGATACAGGGGCACCGGGTTATGTGATCGTTTTTTAATCAACTTCTCACAGTAATGCCCAATGACTTGGTATATACCTGCTCGGAAGATGTCCTACAGACGAAAATAGACGACGAGATTGTGCTAATGAGCCTTTCCGGCGGATTTTATCACGGCATGGATCCTGTCGGCTCCCAGATTCGGGAGCTGATTTCGAACGCGCCCATGACGCTCGACGCCTTGTCTGAGGCGCTCGTCGCCGAATACGATGTCGACTTGTCCACTTGCCGGGAAGACATTGAGATTTTCTTGCAAGTGCTGCTCGACCAGGATTTAGTCGTTCAGAAAACTCCGGCTTCCTGATGATACCTTCATTTGCCCAAAAATTAAGTGGCTTGCGCCCGCGAAGCTATCCGTTGTACCTGGCGGCTTTTCTGTTTTCAGGCCTTGCCCGGTTGCTCGTACTGCTGCTCCCCGCTCGGACGCTCTTTCGCCTGATCGGCCAAGCCCCCGCTGCTTCATATGCCAAGGCGGCACGCCGCTGGTATCGGATCGACGAAGTAGGCTTAGCCGTGACCCGGGTAGCGAAGTACGTCCCCTGGCGCTGTGTGTGCCTGGAACAGGGCTTGGCTGCAAAAATGTTGCTCAAGTCGATGGGCGTTCCCAGTACATTGGTATTGGGCGTACGCTACGATGCCAAGAAGAAAATCAATGCCCACGCCTGGCTACGTTGTGAAGATACCTACGTTACTGGCCGCAAGGGCACGGATCAATTCAACGTACTGGCTGAGTTTCCTTGACCGCTTGCGTGAGTGCAGATTCATTCGCTATTGTCCGAAGTAGGGGTTCTGCAAAAGAAAATCAACTTTATGACTTTGGAATTTAGGAGATCACTTAGATGGGTAAGCTTTTCTTGTAGATGATCCGTAATCTACATAAGGGGCTCAATCTTTATCTGGACGTACTTATTGCGGAGCCTGTTGTTACAGGTGCTTCGTAAGGTATCTAATCCTAAATGAAAGTTAGCATAACATAGATCGAGGTTGGAGATAAATTTATGAGTTGTTAGATAATGCTTAGAGACGAAAGTAAATACCTTAGAAGAATAAATTACACTGATAAATTAATTATCAATGACGACACACTAATAAAACTTCATGAATACCATTTTCTAAATGTGCCATTTGAAAACATTGATATTCACTACAATAAATTTTTTGACCTGGAATTAGAAAGTTTATATAGGAAGATAGTGATTAATTACAGGGGAGGTTTCTGCTATGAGTTGAACAGTACTTTCAATGCCCTGCTTTGTGATATTGGGTTCGATAGTAAGATAATTGTCGCAAGAATTTTTGACGATCTTGGTAATTTAGGACCAGAGATATGACCATATGTGTATCTGCGTTGATATTGGTAAGAAATATCTGGTTGAAATTAGATATGGAATTCAATTTGATGGCAGAAATCTGTTTAAGATTGATAAACTGTCTGACTATGATTATGTGCTGTCAATGTGTTCTGATCAGACAAATTTTTATGAGAAGTATGCTTTTAGTTTGAATGAAGTGGATATCACTGAATTCGACGATGTATGCTTGGACAAACAAACTAATCGCTTGTCCTATTTTGTCCAAAATACTATTTGCACAATGCCAATAGATTCAGGGCGACTGACGCTGTTCAATAGTAAATTTATTGAAAAACGAGGTGACGAAAGAATAAAGAAGTTGATTTATAGTGATGAAGAGTTGATAACTGTATTGAAAACTAAACTTGGAGTAGAGGTCGGATAACACAGAGAACTCATCCAAATACCCAAATAAAAAACTTGACACTTAACCAAGCAGATCCTCCCACCAACACCAGCAAGTACCAACAGCACTTCGGTGCAACTACCCTAATACATTCAGGCAAAAGATTGGTTGAGAGACAAACGGCCATTTGCTCAATACGGAATTTTGCGGTTGGCTCGTAAAGTTAATCTTTCACAGAATCTGTCAGGCAGTTTGTACATATTAGACATTTGTCCTATATTTACAGACAAAAGTCTATAAGGTTAAATCATGATTCCTCCAAAAAAATCCCTTGAAGCAAGGCTTAACAAAGAAGTCGCTTCCTTCTTACGGAATCCCCGGGTAGAAAAACTTAATTCTGAAATCCGAAAGGATATCAGCTATGACTACTTCCTGACCGATAAGATGCTGATTATCGCGGCAATAAGGGCTGGTATACCTTATTCTCTTTTCACCCTGATCCAAAACCACACTCCCTTTTCTGAGAAAGACTGGGCCGATTTTCTGGACATCTCGACCAAGTCTTTGCACCGCTATAAGACCTCTGATGATCATTACTTCAAAGCCATTCACTCGGAAAAAATCATCGAAGTGGCTGAGGTCACTCAGGTTGGGCTGGATGTTTTTGGTAGCATGGAAAAATTAAGGCTGTGGCTCAACACACCCAATTTTGCCTTAGGAAAACTGAAACCGATCGAGTTGCTCAAAGACTCCTATGGGAAAGAATTGGTCATCAGCGAATTGACCCGGATCAATCACGGCATACTGGTCTAGGATGAAGTTGTACCGACTTTCAAGACAAAAGTTTGCTGATACTCTTTCGGGCAAAGGCGCTGCCCTCAAAGGGGCGCGATGGAACTCGATCGGCGTAGAACTCATCTATACGGCCAGTAGCAGATCACTCGCCATGGCGGAAGTGGCGGTTCACTTCACGCTGGCTACCCTACCGGATGACTACATGATGATATTGATTTCTGTCCCCGATGACATGGAAGCGAAAGAAATATCGGAATCGGCATTGCCAGCCAATTGGAAAGATTTTCCGCACCCTGCTTCAACTCAAAAATTCGGCGATGATTTTGCATCAGAAAACAAGTATTGTCTTCTCAAAGTACCCTCAGTCGTTACCAAGGGAGATTTTAATTTTCTGATCAATCCCAATCATAAAGAGTTCAATAGAATTGAGATCATCCAGATCGAGAAGTTTCCGTTCGATAAAAGGATATTCGAATAGCTTCTCGTTTTAATTACCAGTCTTTACCCAGCTACCCCAGCCTGAAAGCATATGGTTAAGGAAATCGGGACGAGGTTAGACTAGACACCTCAAGCAAACACCCACACAAAAAACTGATAACTCACCCACGCCAAGCCACCAACTACCAGCGTGAGCAACAGCAGGGTAGGAGCAATCACTTTCCAGGCACCACCCTGGTGTCGGCCTTCCACGTAATGCTCGCGCATCAGTTTGGTGTTGCGGATATTGGCCTTGAAAGCTACATCGAAAATATCGCCCAGAATCGGGACGGAGCCCAGGACGGCGTCGATGACTACGTTTAAGGCCATCCGGGCGACTATGAATCCACTGGCTCCGTTCTTGGCCAAAATCGAGATCATATAGCCGGAGATGGCCAGCGTAGCGAAGTCGCCGACGCCGGGGATGAGTCCGACCAGAGCATCGAGGCCGAACTTGAAATTTGTGCCGGGAATGGTGAACTTTGAATCCATCCATTTGGCCATGGATTCTACACTGGTGACGGCTGAGTTAGACTTTGCGAGGTTGGGCATCGGTGAGCATTAGAATTTGATTTCATAAATCCTACTACTAATAGTGTGCCTACTGCCCGGAGAGTAACTTTCCAACCGTCGCCTGCCTCAATTCTATGAGGTCAGGGTACCCGTCAGCGTCGGGCGGGGATCGGGGAAGTTTTTGGAATGCGCCGAAACGCTGTTCATGAATTCTATCCGAATCGTGTCGCCCTCGAAATTAAGTACCATGCGGTCGCCGTGAATAGCCGTGACCGACTTGGTGACCAACAGCAGCGTGTTCTCATCTTTCCAGGTCGCGGTACCCGCCAGGCGGGCCGGGGTCTCCAACCGGGTAGGTACCGGGAACATAATATTGCGCTCTCCCGGGTTTGTAATCCACTTTTCCCAGCCGAAGGTGATCTTCTCTTCGCCTTCGAGCCGCGTCATTTTTAGGACACAGTTTTTAGCAGAAAAGACCACAGACACCTGGCTGACATCGTAGGGGTTTTGGGCAAGATTGAAAACCTTACCACTGTACTTGGCGGTCAGGTCTGAACGCGTTGAGCCTTTGACGACGGGTAATGCCAACTGGCTGAGTTCCTTCTTCAGGAAGCCTTGCTTTACCGCGTTATCCGGTAGCGGGCCGGCCGAAAATGCGGGTAACAAGGTCTTGTAAGCCACATTCATTGATTTTTGCAGATCCCAGCTTTCGCTGGTCATGACGAGTACCGCATCCTGCTCGGGCATCACGAAACAAAACTGCCCATAGGCCCCATCCCCTCGGTAGAAGCCCGGCTTGCAGCGCCAGAACTGGTAGCCGTAGCCCTGCGACCAATCGCTGTCGCCCTTGTTGGAATCCGTCTGCTTTCGGGTGGCTTCCTCGATCCAGTTCGCGGGAAGGAGCTGCTGGCCATTCCACTGGCCTTTTTGCAGGTAAAATTGTCCGAATTTGGCGATGTCCTCCGTCTTGACGCGCAAGCCGTAGCCCGCTTTGTTGAGGCCTTGCGGCGATTTTTCCCAATCGTAACCCGTGATGCCGAGCGGCTCAAAAAAGCGCGGCTCGAGGTACTCCTCCAACGTTTGGCCCGTCACGCTGTGCACAATCGCCCCCAGGATGTAAGTAGCTCCGGTATTGTACTGGAAATGACTACCCGGCGCGTGGGGTACGGGCTGGGCCAGGAAAGTCGACACCCAGGTACCTCCGCTGCTGTTCCGCAGCGCATCTAGGGTGTCTTTGTCTTGCCCGGTGTTCATTGTGAGCAGGTGCTTCACTTTCATCGCCCGCAAGTTCTCACCAGGATCAGCAGGAGCCGCTTCGGGGAAGAATTTGAGGACCGGATCTTCGACCGAAATTTTGCCTTCACTCACCAGAAAACCGATGGCCGTACTCGTAAAGCTCTTGGAGAGCGAATACAGCGTGTGCTTGTACTCCGGCGCAAAGGGCTCCCACCAGCCCTCGGCCACGACCTTCCCGTGCCGCAGCAGCATGAAGCTGTGCCATTCGAGCTTCGATACCTGAATGGCTTGCAGGAAATTGAGAACTCCCTCCGTGTCCACGCCCTGCGACTCAGGAGTGGCGCGCGGGAGGTTTTGGGCCAGAGGGCGGGGAAATTTGAAAGAGGAAAATGTGGCCAGGCTCACAGAACCAAGGCCAGCGATTTTTACGAAGTTGCGGCGGGTAGTTTTCATGAGGAGATGAGAAACTTAAGATGGTCAGAAGCTAGGCTGCGGCCTTGAGTTGATCGAGGTTGTCATTTCTTTTCGACCAATTCAGATAAGGAATTTGATACTGTCTTAGAGCCTCGTAGATGTCGGGTGAAATATCGTGCGCATCATTCAGAATTACGAGACCCTTAGTAGTCTCCCTGATACTTTTGGTATCTTCGATCATCCACATAAAACTTTCAATGCGATCTTTGCGCGGATTAGGTATAGCTTTTACTGCTGTTTCGGGACGATTTTTTATTTTGGGTAATGCGAAATCAAACTTATGCGTAAAGCCGCTCTTCCCGGTGAAGAGAGTATCTTTCAAGTACACTACTTCATTCAACTCGAAATAAGCTGCAACATCCTCTACAAAAAAACTTTGAACTCTCGGTTCGGTAAGCATATGCATATCGTCGATCGCCAGAATTGCCTGAATCATTCGATGTTTTACCTCAGGAAAATGTCTTTCGTCCGTCGAAACCGAAATTTCCTTGCTTCCATTCTTACGGATTCCAAAAGATTGCAAAATGCTTTGTAATTCACTCGCTCTTTTTTTGCTCTTTTCAACATCCAGTCCACTAAGATTCAGTTCGTTGATTGTATTTCCGCCATCCGACAATACAATTTTACCATCATCCTTTCGGACGTAGAGTTCAATCATATCGTTTTTATGATTCAGGAAAGGAGTGACGATCTCATGCCAGCCACCACCCACGTTCCGTAGCGAAGTGCTTTCCCTAATCCAGTTAAGGTACGATTCTACTAAATGTTGCATAAGGTAAAATTATAACATTTCCAGCATTTTTCTTACTTCGAGCCCCTCCACACTACAATATTGAAAGAATTTTTGCATTTTTTCAAATAGCTGATCCTCAACACATATCTCTAGTTCGGGAATCTCTTTCAACGGTAGAGCCCATCTTTCGCCGAAGCCCTCAATGTAAAAGTGAACGTGGTCTTCGCGTAAAAAAATATAGTTCTCGTACCCATTGAAGATTGGGTCAGGCGCATTGTCGGGAGGGTTTTTATGATTTCCGTTCAAGTCCAACCTCCTTATAGAGAAGATCTTCCTGTGTCGGAGTTGGTAAGTAGTTTTATTTACAATTTTGTTCGCTCGGTTTACATCTGCCTGATACTTTATTCTTCCCGTTCCATTTTGCAATTCTATCTCAATAGTTTCCCCTTGCAAAGGGAAATCTACGGATGCAGCAGATACTGGATGTTTAACAAGTTCAAATAACTGCTTGACTTCTTCATTGGTTAGATTCATGAGATTCCATTATTGGTTAACGCGGCACATTCATTTCCACGCCTAGCGGCAGTGGGTCACCAAATACCGGTACCCCGCGGGCATCAAATGTAAAGGGCTGCATCCTGGGCGCGCGCTTGCCGCCACAGCCTTGGCCGGGTTCGGCGTTGGCGTGGTACAAAATCCAGTTCTGCTGGCCGTCGGGCGACTTGAAAAAGCTGTTGTGGCCCGCCGCGTGGGTACCCGGCACGTCCTTTGCCCAAAATACCGGCGTCGGGTGTTTTTGCCACGATTTTGGATTCATCAAATCGGCATCAGGCTCAGCCCAAATCATGCCCAGGGCGTAGAAGTCTGTCCAGCAGCCGCTGGCCGAAAAGATAATGCTGACGCGTCCGTTGGGGCTGGCCAGGTACTGCGGTCCTTCGTTGACGAGCACGATCGGCTTGTCGTCGGGGCCGGGGCGGGTCAGCAGGCCGTGCTGTTCCCAGGCGTAGCGCGGGTCCGAAATGCGGACGCGTTCGCCGATGCACGTCCAGGGGTTGCTCATCTTGCAGAGGTAGATGTCCTGCCGTCCGTTCTCGTCGCCTTCCCAGCCCGACCACGTGAAGTACATCTGCCCCCGATGCGCAAACACCGAGCCGTCGATGGCCCACTTATCCTGCGGTGTTTCCAACTTTCCCTTCATCGTCCAGGTACCCAGCGTCGGGTCGGGCGAGGGGTTTTCCAGAACGTATATGCGGTGGTTGCGGTTGCGGCCGTCGTCGGCGGCAAAGTAGATGTACCACTTGCCGTTCAGGAGGTGCAGCTCAGGGGCCCAGATTTCCTTTGAGTACGGACCCGTGGCGGGCGGCGTCCAGACGGTTACCTTCTGGGTTTCGGGAAGTTTCGCCAGGTCTTTGGTTTTCCAAATGTTCAGGTCCCGGCCCGTCGTGTGCATGTAGTAGTAGTAGCCATCGTGGTACACCGACCACGGATCGGCCCCGGCGGGCAGGAGCGGGTTTTTGAAAGTTTGGGCGTGGAGGAGTCCTTCGACTCCGCTCAGGATGACAAGGAGGAGAAGATATAGCGGTTTTTGCAGGGACTTCATGGTGCTGGATTTCAGAATCGTCGATCTTGTTGGCAAAAGACTTGCGGAGAAAATTTATACTTTGTGATTTGATAAAGCAAGTTTTGTTAAACAAGCCGGCAAAAATTTCTGTATGATTTCTACTTTAACCGACCTCCGCACCGTGCGTGTGACTCGCTACGTGACGCCCCTGCGGGAGGGCGGCTCGCTGCCGGCTATTGCCGAGGCCGACGACGGCTTCCTGTACGTGCTCAAATTTCGGGGCGCGGGGCAGGGTCGCAAAGCGCTCATCGCCGAACTCATCGGCGGCGAGCTGGCTCGCGCGGCGGGCCTTCGGATGCCGGAGCAGGTATTCGCCGAACTCGACGTTGCCTTTGGCCGGAGCGAACCCGATGAGGAAATTCAAGATTTGCTCAAAGCCAGCGTCGGGCTGAATCTGGGCCTGCACTACCTGTCGGGCGCGATTACCTACGACCCGGCGGTAAGCACGGTCGACACTTCAATTGCCTCGAAAATCGTGTGGCTCGACGCCCTGCTGCTCAATGTGGACCGCACGCCCCGCAATCCCAATCTGCTCCTGTGGCACAAGCAGCTGTGGCTCATCGACCACGGCGCGGCGCTGTACTTTCACCACGCCTGGCAAAATTGGGAGGCGTACGTCGCCAAGCCCTTCGTCCAGATCAAAGACCACGTGCTGCTCCCCCAGGCCGCGCAGCTCGCCGAGGTAGACGCGGAGATGCGCGTGCTATTGACGCCCGACGTCGTCGAAAACATCGTGGCTGCGCTTCCCGAAGCATGGCTCAACCAGGAGCAGGAAGAAGCCGATGCTGATGCGATGCGCCGGGTGTACGTGCAGTTCCTGAACCGCCGGATTGCGCAGTCCGAAGTATTTGTCCACGAAGCCCAAACCGCCCGCCATGGACTTATTTGAGTACGCCACCGTCCGGGTCGTGCCGCGCGTGGAGCGGGGTGAATTCATCAATGTGGGCGTGGTTCTGTTTTGTAAAAATCAAAGATTTCTACGCACCAGAATCGCGCTGGATAACGTAAGGCTCGCCGGGCTGTTCCCGGAAGCAGATGCTGACGATATTGAAAAACACCTCCACTCGTTCGAGGCTATTTGTGAGGGAAAAAGTGCAAAAAGCCCCATCGCCACGCTTGACGCCGCCTCCCGCTTCCGGTGGCTCACCGCCCGGCGCAGTACTGTCATTCAGACCTCGGAAGTACACCCAGGTCTGTGCGAAGATGCCGAAAGCACTTTGATGAATTTGCTTAAACAATTAGTTGCGTCCTGATTGATTTTTGTAAACGAATAGTATGTACTTTAGCAATAAAGTAGGTGTTGATCACCAAAATCGGTGAGCTGGCAAAATATTCTTAGGCCTATATCTCATAATCCATATCTATATGAAAAAGCTTTTTCTACTCCTCTTCCTTGCTACCGCCGCCTTTGCTCAGGACAATGGCTACCGAACACCCCCTCCGGCTTTGGCCGACCTCGTCACCGCCAAGCCTACGCCCTCCGTCAGCGTGGATGGTAGGGGTGAGTGGATGCTGCTCATGCAACGCAACACCAATACCACCACCATCGCCGAACTTTCGGAACCCGAACTTCGCCTTGCCGGACTGCGCCTGAACCCCGCCACCAGCGGCCCGAGCCGCGCGTCTTATATTAATGGCCTAACGTTGCGCCGCGTTAAAGGCGGCGCTGACGACGTGCCGGTCAAAGGCTTGCCTGACGACGCGAAGCTTTCTTATATCCAATGGTCGCCCGACGATAGTAAGATTGCGTTTACCAACACTACCGACATCAAACTGGAACTCTACGTGCTGGACGTCGCCACGGCCACGGCCCGCCGCGTGAGCGACCTGGCGCTGAGTGCCGTGCTGGGGACGCCCTTTCGCTGGGTAAGCGACAACCAGTCGTTCGTCGTCCGGGCTATCCCGGCCGCACGGGGTGAAGCACCTGCCATCAGCCGCGTTCCCGATGGACCGACGGTACAGGAAAATCTGGGCAAGAAAGCACAGGCCGCCACCTACCAGGATTTACTTAAAAACGCTAATGACGAAAAACGCTTCGAGTACTACACTACCTCCCAGGCCATGAAGCTGGGGCTCGACGGCACAACTACGCCCATCGGCCCAGTGGGTATGGTCGGTACGGTATCGCCTTCGCCCGATGGAAAATACGTGCTGGTAGAAACCATCCACCGCCCGTTCTCCTACCTGGTTCCTGTCTATCGCTTTCCGCAGCGGTCGGACGTGTACTCGATAGATGGTACTTTGGCCAAAACTCTCAACGACAGCCCTTTGCTGGAAAACATTCCCTGGGGCCGTGACGCTGCCCCCAAAGGACAGCGCAACCACGACTGGCGCAACGATGCCCCAGCGACGGTCTATTGGGTGGAAGCTCAAGATGACGGCGATCCCAAGAAAAAAGCCGACATCCGCGACATCGTGTACAGTCTGGAAGCCCCGTTTTCCGGTAGTCCGAAAGAATTATACAAAGCCGCCTACCGCTTCCGGGGCGTGACCTGGGGCGACGCCCAAACCGCCCTCTTCTCGGAACGCTGGAACGAAACGCGCAAGGTCATCACAAAGATTGTCAACCCCGGTAACCCAGCCAATCCGACAGTACTTTTCGATCTCTCTTCGGAAGATCGTTACGGCGATCCCGGCGATCCCGAACTGACCAAAAATCAGTATGGTCAGCAGGTGCTGCACTTCACGCCCGAACGTAGTTTGTACATGACCGGAACGGGTGCCTCGCCCGAAGGCGACCGCCCCTTTATCGACCTGCTCGATCTGAAAACCAAAAATACCAGGCGGCTGTGGCGATCAGAAGCGCCCAACTACGAGCGGCCCGTCGCCATACTGGACGCCGCCAAAGGTTTGTGGCTTACCAGCCGCGAGTCGCAGGAAGAACCGCCCAACTACTACCTCCGCAACCTGAACGCTGCCCATAAAAAAGGGAAGAAACCAGCTGGCGATGCACTGACCCAAATCACGTTTTTTCCGCACCCTTACCCACAATTCAAAGACATCCAGAAACAGCAGCTTCGCTACAAGCGCGCCGATGGGGTGGATCTGACCGCCACGCTGCTGCTGCCGCCCGGCTACAAAAAATCCGACGGCCCGCTGCCGACTTTCCTGTGGGCCTATCCCGCCGAATTCAAAAGTGCCGACCTGGCCGGACAGGTCAGCGGCTCACCTCATACGTTCAATCGTATTAGTTATTGGAGGGGTGCTGCTTTTGCCGTAATGGGTTACGCAGTACTTGACGATGCTTCCATCCCCATCATCGGTGAGGGCAAGGTCGAGCCGAACGACACCTACGTCGAGCAACTCGTATCCAGCGCCAAAGCCGCTATCGACGAAGGCGT
Source organism: uncultured Cytophagales bacterium (assembly GCA_963803495.1). Classification (GTDB taxonomy): domain Bacteria; phylum Bacteroidota; class Bacteroidia; order Cytophagales; family Spirosomataceae; genus Persicitalea. The sequence continues at coordinate 898,495 of CAWDMP010000002.1, read as the reverse complement.
GCGCCTGGGCGTAGTTGACGCCAGCCGCGTAGGGGTAGGAGGTCACTCCTACGGAGCATTCATGACGGCCAATCTGCTTTCGCACAGTAATTTATTCAAAGCCGGAATTGCCCGATCCGGTGCTTATAACCGTACTTTGACTCCCTTCGGCTTCCAGAATGAACAGCGTACCTACTGGCAGTCGCCGGAGGTGTACAACACGATGTCGCCTTTTATGAATGCCGACAAAATGAAGACGCCACTGCTGCTCATTCACGGAGAGGCCGACAACAACACGGGTACTTACCCGATTCAATCAGATAGGTACTTTAACGCCCTTAAGGCCATGGGTGCCACGGCCAAGCTGGTGTTCCTACCCTACGAAAGCCACGGCTACGCGGCGCAGGAGTCCATTTTGCACATGCTGTACGAAATGAATGGCTGGATGGAGACGTACGTGAAAGGGGAGGGTACTTCGGCGGCTTCTTCGGGTGCGGGCAAAATGGGGGGTAGTAATAAGTGAGGTAATAACGAAACCAACACTTCAATAATACATCAACTCCGTGACGCCTCCATTCTGTTTCTTTCGGATGGGCAGGCCGTCGGCGCGGTACTCCAATGACAAACCTGATGACAGTTGGTTGCTGGGACTTAGAAAAAAGGCGGAAGCAAAATATACGGTTTTGAAGTAAGGATTTCGTTTATCGTCGTACTCGTACTGAAAGGTACGGTTGACCGGGCCGGAGGAAGCCCCAGTGCTTCGCTCCTCGATAGTTGCTACGTTGCCTCGGGCATCGTAGGTCAGCGTTTGTGTGCGGCCCAGGACCTGCTTTGCATCATAAAGTAGTATCCTGGTGATTTGTCCCTGAGCACTGTACTCGTATTTGCTGACGCTACGAAGATCCCAGACCCCATCTGCCTTCAGATACGCGCTACTCTTGGTAATTCGTCCGGTTGCGTTAGTAGTCAGGTCGTCGTACCTCGTCCATTTCACCGGGCCAGTACAGTTTAGGGCGCTGGAAAACATGCAATCGTTGCTGAAGTACTGGACGAAGCGCAAATGGCCGGCGGCATCGTAACGATACTGATCGGCCGACTGAATCTCTCCCAGGTAAAATTTGCGCAACTCGGTCAACTGTCCACTTTCGTTGTAGCGCCACTCGCCACTGGGCTTGCCGTTTTGAATTTGACTTTTAAGACGTCCCGGAACGGCGCTACCGCTAAATGATTGGTAGGTGGCGGGCAGGTCGGCAATAGAGGCGACAGGTTCGTTTTTGGGAGATACCTCCGCTTGTTTCCGACAGCCCAAGGCCAGGATCAGCACGCATAATAGTGTAAAATGGTAACGCTTGGTCGTTGTGAGTTTGAGTACTTATTTAGCCTAGACGCTCAGAAAGCACAAAAGGTTGGAACGATACTATCTTTCTACCACGAAATAGCCACCACTTTCAATCGCCGCACCTCTTTCCCCAACCGCAACTCCGCTACTTCCCCTGCTTTCTTCCCCGTGACGGCCACCGCAATCGGTGCCACGAAGGCGATTTTCTGTTTTTGAATATCGGCCTCGTCGACGCCGACGATCTGGAATGTCTGGGTGAGGTTTTTGTCAAGTACTTTCAGCGTCACGGTCGCGCCAAAGCGCACCGCGTCACCTTCGGAATCCTTGGGTTCTAGTACTACGGCGGAGTTGATGCGTTCCTGCAACAGTACCTGTCGGCCGTTGAGTGCGGGGTCGGCGAAAATGGGGGAAAGCAGCAATAAATGAAGTAGCTTTTATCGTAGTCGAAGTACTTGACCCAGGCCCCTTTAAAACAACGTTTTGAGGATTGGATTACGTTTTTGTTTTGGGTATTTAGATCTGCGGATCAAGCACTATGAGGGATCTTATTTCTCTGATGACCCACTAGTTTTCCGAATCAGTTTCTGCACAAATTTCCATTGGCTGTCTATGTGGTGGAGAACATCGTCAATCGTGATAGGTACGTAATAATCAGGCAGGGTGCCGCGTCCCTTTTGTTTCGGCTCGGGTACGGCATTGTCGTAATACACTAGGGGCGTAGTAACTTCGATGCCCGACTTGGGTAAATTAAGGTTGATAAAACTGGAACTGTTGCCACCCCCATATGCCCCTCCCGACTCTACTCCAACAAATGTCCCCACTCTGTTGGCACGGGCTACCGCCAGAAACTCCGAAGTCGTGGATGCGCTTTCGCCATCCATCAAAATATAGACCTGCCCCCGGAAGCGATTGGGTTTTGGAGCGTAGCGTTTGGGTTCGCGGCTATCACTGCCCTGTTTTAGCGTGTAAGTACCATCCGGTTCTGCAATCAATTCATTTTTCAGACTCACTCGTTCGGCTTCTGAAAGGTCTGAGAACTGTAAGAATTCACTGCTATTCGTCACACTGTGCTGGCGGGCGTAGTAGGGCACAGCCGAGTCCGTCTTCATTAAATACGTGAAAAGTTCGATTCCCATCCGATCCCATCCCCCCGGGTTCCCCCGAACGTCTACCACCAGATTTTGGATTTTTCTTCTCTTCAATTGCTTCATGGACTTGTTCAAGAATTTCTGGAAACGTTGAATGGCCTGTTCACTATTCCTGGCACCATTGCCACCAAACTCGTCGAGCCGCAGGTGAGCGGTACTGGCAACGGAATCAGGAAATGTGAGCCGCCAGGGATGCTCGGTATTTTTGTTTTTGAAATACCAATCCACCATTTGTTTGTTCACCAGATTTTTCGGCACCACCTTCAATGATTTATTAAATAGTTTGGCACGGGCGTCGATATCCAACGTGTCACCGGTCAGAGTCTTGAATGTAACATGGTACGTATCGGGCTGCTCGATGTACCAGTAGTAAAACAAGGCGAACAATCCTCCGCGCATCGCCTGAATCTTCGATGATTCGATGTAGCCATCGCCCCAGTGATAGCGGTAAACTTGCCGCCGAATGTCCGTCATTGATTGTCCGTTGATGCTAAGCAGCTCGAATCCCGGTTTGACGGTCTGGTCGGTGGTACCATTGAAAAGCACGTAGGCGCGGTCCTGGATCGGAATGATGAAAAACGGTATTACCTCGATCATGCTATTGAATTGCGTCTCCCAATTCTTGCCAGGTAGAGCGTGGGTATGGGCGCAGTGGATATCGGCGAGGAGAGCAGACACCATTTCGAAGAACGTGTAAAACGGCAGTGGCCGGTTCAGGCTCTGATCGAGACTATCCAGTTTGGCCTGCATTTTGGCCTTGGGCGTATAACGGTACAGGCCGGGGTGAGTTTCCTCCATCATCTGTCGGAGGTACCGGAAATCGGCCTGCATATCGGTTGGTTGGAGTATCCTGTTTTGCAGCGGATCCGTCTGTGCATGGACGTTGCTGAGTAGAAAGGTCAGAAATAGGAAGCAAGTGAGAAACTTCATGGCGCGTTGATTTTTCGGCCAAAGGAAGCCCAAACCAGTGCCAACGGCTACTCAAATCCCGATTTGAGCGCTCTTTTTTTGTTGCGAAGCAAATTCACCCGGCGACATCCCCGCCCATTGCCTGAATGCCCGCTGGAAGGTAGCCTGTGAATTGAACCCGCACTCAAACGCAATACCCGTAAGGGTGAGGTGTTCGTAAGCTGGATTGTTGATTCGCTTCTTTGCTTCGTCGACGCGGTACTCGTTGATGAAGGCGTTGAAGTTTTTGTGCAAGTGCTGATTCAGAACGGCCGAGATAAGTTTAGGCGCCAGATGAGTATGTTGACCCATTTTCTCGACGGTTAGCTCCGGGTCCAGAAAAACCTGTTGTGTGGTCATGATATCGAGTAGAGAATGGGTGACGTGGGCAACCGTCTCATTGGATAACTCGGGACTCGTTGATTTCGGAGTTGTCCGGGACGGGGTATCGGTTCGGGTGTACAGGTATCCCCTAAGACCTAACCAGTAAATTAGCCCGGCAATAGGAATGTAGATGGGGTACCAGCCGACCTGATCCAGCAAAGGGCCGCGCAGCAGAGGGATGCTGTAAGGCACCAGATGAATCAGCCAGATGGTTTGAAAAACCAGGAGCGCCCGGATAAACTGCCGGAGCCAGCGCAACCTACCGAGCTGTACTTTGGTCGGGGCGACCTTGGCTGCATGTTTATGACGAACAAGAAATCGCTGTGTTATCAGCAAATAAACTGCCATCGAAATCCAGCGTGGAATGTCAACGTACGTATTGTAATCGTCCATTACTTCACCCCACATCGGCCCATCCTGTTGTGACCATAATCCCAGAAATAAGCCCGCGAGAAATACCCAGCCGATGACCCTCGCTCCGCAGTCCAATACGACTGGCAAAAACTGCAATCGTTGGGCTCTATTCAGTCGAAAATCTGGATTTGCCACTGACTTTACGTAAAAGTAAACGAGGGGTCCTATGGGCATGACGACAACGAGTGGCAGTAGATCGAGGGCCAGACTAACCCAGCGGTTTGTAACGGGGATGCCCACCGCCAGACTCATCAAAGCCAGTAAACCGATCAGGGCCGCCAGTAATCGGTTCGACAAACGGTGGCCCCTGGACGTTGTCCACAGAAGCGTAGCTAGGATAAACCCCTGCAGCGAGCCGAGTAGCAAAAATAGATCGAAGGGAGAAATGGTCATGCGGGAAAATTACAAAATCCAGTCGAATTTTCTGGGAGGGGAAGAATTTGTGATCATATAGGCTAATCACCCCAATGCAGATTTTGGCCGTCATCCGCTAAAATCGAGAGAAATGACACTAATCCAACTACGTTGAGTTTCGGAAAAGCCAGCCTCGGTAAAGACTGCGTTTTGGACATTGGCTAACTGATGGAGTACGAGCTGGCCGCACGCGTTGGAGTAAGTACTGGAAAGTACTGCTTTGTATTTCAGTAAGATCCCGGTACTTACAACATCCCATGAAAAGAGGATGGGGCAACCGGAACAATTGGGCCATGAAACAGATAGAATAATGCTTTATAGCAAAAAATAAGCTGTTTCATTCATGAGTATCCAGACGCCAATAGTCAGGATTAATCCGCCGAAGACTCTTTGCAGTACGAGGGTAGGTACCCGCATGGCAGTCCTGGCACCGACTACAATTCCCCCTACGGCCAGGAGCGAAACGGAAAGCAGGAATCCCCAATCTATTGCGTAGTTCATACTGTCGCCCAAAAATCCGATCAGTGAGTTGGCGGTAATGATCAGCAGGGTGGTGCCGACGGCGGTTTTGAAATTGAGGCGGGCACCATACATTAGTACCGGGATAATAAGAAAGCCACCACCCGCCCCGACAAAGCCACACAGAGACCCAGTCAGAAAACCCAGCAAGGCCAGTTTTAGATCGGAAAACTGCTTTCCCTCCGGTGAAGGGGTACCTTTTCGAGTAAGCGTGAGCGTCGAAGCCAGAATCATTACTACGGCAAAGCAGCCCAGAATCAGGACTCTTTTTGTGAGCTGGAAGCCATCGGCTTGAAGGATGATCTCCGGCAGGGCGGGAATGATCCACATCCGCATACCGAAAATAGCAATGAGAGAGGGGCCACCAAACAGCAGAGCGGTAGGGAGGTTAACCATCTTTGTTTTGTGTTTCAGAAATGATCCGACCAGGCTGGCCGAACCCACGATAAACAGGGAATGGGCCGTAGCTGCAACCGCATCCATCCTGAACAAGTACACCAGAATAGGTACCGAAAGGATAGATCCGCCCCCTCCCATACTACCCAGAACCAGGCCGACCAAAAACAAAGATATGTAGCCAACTACCTTCATGAGTTTATTGATTTGCCGCTTTCATCAGGTCAAACGGCCCGTATTTGGTTCCAAAATCAATTACGCTCCAAAAATTCCCTCACCGCCCTATCCACGGCTTCAGGATTGTCAAAATAGAGCCCGTGGGAGGAATTTTCGATACCGACCATTTCACTTCGGGACAGCAGTCGGTGCAATTCGTTGGAGGATTCACGAAGGAAGGCGGGCGAGCGATCGCCAACTAATAGCAGGACGGGCAAGTCCAAAGTTTGAATGGCCAGAGAATCCAATGTCAGCGAATAATCGCTCTCGGAAGCCCTCCGAATTTCCAACAGGTTATCCATCCAGCCTTGTTTTACCAGCGGCGGCATTTGGGCCAATTGAAAGTCATCGCCAAATACTCCCTTGAGAAAGTGTTCCAAAGCTTCTTCATCCTTTCCTGCTAAAAATGCTTGTTTCGCTGGTCTGAGTTCATTCTCCAAAAATGCCTCATAACTCGTCCGGCCCTTTTCAGTATTTTGGGCCAGGGAGGCCACCCCGGGTTCACCCAAGACCAACGATTTTACGACTTCGGGATGATCCAGGGCCATCGTCAAGGCAGTAAAAGCCCCATAGGAATGACCTACCAGATGTACCTTACCTAGATCGAGCTCCTGAATAAAGGCGTACAGATCATCGGCATGGATGCGTACGGAATAATCAACAGTCTCATCGAATTCCTGTTTGTTCGGCCAGGCATAGCGACGACTATAGGTCACCACATGATAGTCTTCCGAATACAGCTCTACCCGAGGTAAAAATGAACGATAATCGCTGAGGCCACCATGTACGAAGATCAGCGTTTCGCCTTCGCCCCGTTCTACATAGTGCAACTTTTCACCACGAATAACGACCGATTTGAGCGGGTCGACAGCCACGGTTCCGGTCTGTTCTGTTACGGTGGTATTTTGGGCTTTGCAGGCCGCAAAACCCATTAAAAGCAGAAGTAACGGAATCAATTTTGAGGTTTTCATGAGACTTTGATTTAATCATTGATACGCCACTTCCATCAGGTCAAACGGCCCGTATTTATGTTGCTGTTCGGTGAAAGAATCTGCATAAGGTCCAAAAGGAAGATCCACGGGTTTTTGGGAAATGTCCGGCCAATCCTGTGATAAATCCTTTTCGGGCCTGGGCATGGAATTTACGTAAGCCGCCACATCCCAGGCTTCTTCATCGGTGAGCAATGTGGTTTCGAAAGTCACCCCATAAGGCATATTAGCTTTGACGAAGGCAGCGAACCCTGACATCCGGTACAAGCCAGCGCCGATATTATAACTCCCCTCTCCGTACAGAGGAGGATAGGTCCATTCCCGTCCGCTGGTAGCTAACTGTCCTTCCCCATTGGATCCATGACACTGGACGCAGTACTGTCTGAATACCTTCTTCCCCCGTTTGGGATCGGCTGGTCGGTCGAGAGGCGCAATCTCAAACTTGCCAAAGCCCGGTAGTTCTTCGCCTTTGCTTACGCCGCCTCCCACCCAATTGATGTACGCCACCATGGCTTGCATTTCGGGACTGTCTTCAGGTAGTTTTTGACCATTAAGACTTCGCTCGAAACAATCGTTGATGCGGGCTTCATAATCGACCATCTTGCCCGAGCGCTTGCGTAGCTTGGGATAAGCCGATGCTACCCTCCCGAAATTGTTTCCAAAGGGTACCGTACCTGCTTTCAGGTGACAGTTCTGGCAGTTCATGCCGTTGCTCATGGAAAGTACCTTTCCTTTAGGTCCCAGGTACACGGAGGTGTGGGCAATCAACTCTTTCCCGTACCGGATTTTTTCTCCTTCCAACCCAGCCGGTATGGAAGTACTGTCCGGCGCCTGCCATAGGGCATCGGGTGGGGTGGGTTCTGATGTATTCTCAAACAAAAGGCCAGACTCCGGCGCGGGGCCTTGTACCGAGGGTTGGCCGAAAAACCCCGTCACATGGCCCACGACCAGCAACGCTACGCTCGCTACAAAGATGACTAGGCCCCACACCAGCCGTATCAGTTTCAGGATGCTCCTGACGATTCCCTGCTCGTCTTCCATGGTATTTTGTTATTTGAACATCAGATGCCAATCAGGCACCCTCATCAGTGGGCTTCTTTAATATAAGCCCAGCCTTCTCCCTGCTTGGTGACAATCTCCAGAATTCCATCCGGCACGGAAGTGACGCCGGCAATCAAATCCGAAGGGCCTACTTTCCGCCTCTTCATGGAAGCCTCGCAGACTTTGATAGAAACACTTTTGTTATCCTTCAATGCCAGCAGATCGTCGTTAACCGAAGAATGATCTTTGAGCACCATGTCTAGCGCTCCGCTGTACACTACCACCTCGAATTGTGAGTCGGGATAGGCCTTCGTCATCATCTTTACGTGTCGCATGGCCGATTGATGGGTTGCTGGTTCCTTGCTCGTTACGTCAAAGACCACTTTTATGGGCTTAGTCTGTCCCCAGGCCACGGTAGTAAAAAGAAAAGCGGCGAATACTAACAAATATCGTTTCATGATTTTTAGATTTTTTTGTGAAAAACTCAGAGTGTCTTGATGATAAGGACTCTCCGGATACCACCCGGAAAGTCCTACCTGCATCATCCCCCAGCGTAGATGTAGGCGCAATTCTTTTCGTGAGCACGTCCCAGCGCCCAAACTCCGGAGGGTACCACCTCGATGTTAGGCAAGACGCCCGCCATCCATTCTTTTTGTACCTCTCTCGGATCTTTTCCCATTTTTTGCGCCAGCATTCCGCTATATACACTGATGGCCAGATTGCACACGCAAAACATGGCTCCCCGCTCCGTCATCCTCTTTATCCCGTCGATTCCTGGTAAGGGGAAATCTCTCTCTTTTGGGGTATAGTACTGGATTCCGTATGGCCGGAGCTCCGGTAGTGTTGTCGGTGATATTGAAGACCTCGCCGAACTTGTATTTTGCCCATAACTTGTCTTCCATGGCGAAAGGAATGGCATTGTGCCGAAGTACCACCATAGCCGTCATGTCCTTGTCGGCGGTGCCGGTCTGATTATTGGATAAGTAAAAAGCCCAGGACCAGATGATGGGAAAGCCCATGTGCGGTTCGGGGGCATCATAAACTACCCTGTGTTCCCCCTTCACATTGTTGAACCACGCATCGGCATCGCCCGAAAACTGAGGCTCGGTAATGGGAGCATTTGCTGCCAACAGAGGACTCGCCAGACTGGCAACCCCGGCCGTGGCTGCTAATTTTCCGATAAAACTTCTCCGGGAATCGATGTTTGGGTACTGATCTTTTTTTGTCTTCATGATTACTGTTGTTTTGAGATGAAAAAAATACTGGTACTAAGAAAAGTCTTTTTCTTCCTTGGTTTGGAGGGTTCAAAAGAGTAGGGATAAAGTCTTCGCCTGTGTAGTAGTTTTTGTTTCTACAAATTTCGGCAGAAAGGGAAGGCCATAACATCCCATAAAAGGGGGATGGGGTAATGACAGGCCTCGCTAGTTTGAATAATTTTTTTTCCATAGACTGATGGCCAATGATTCCAGTTCGTAGAGGCGCCTGACACGCCCGTTGTTCAACTCGTAGCGAATATTCCGATCGGCGATGCGGACAACGAGCGAATAGGAACCCGAACCCAGGGCAGAGACGTCGAATTGGCGACGGTAATGGGCGAGATTGTTGAATTCCTGGTAGTGCAGATTACCGCGCTTGTCCTTCAATTCTATCTTGTAACGTTCCCTGAGCGGACTATCGACCAACAACCGAAGTACACCCGCTTGATTGACGAAAGCGTGTACTGTGTAGGCCGTTGCTTCGCTGGGGGTATCCTGTTTACGATCAGCACCAGTTTGAGGTACCGAAAGTCGGGATTCGTGTAGTAGCGTGGGTAGCGTTTCGGTTTTGATTCGCGTCCTCACGAGCCGGTGGCCCATCAGTTCTTTCAGCAGCCGATCAAACTGCCGCCGGTTGCGGGCCGTCGGCTTTACCCATTTTTCGGGTAGCGATTCCTGGTAAATTAATTTCCGATTGGGAGCGAAAAACTGAATCACTGTCATGCGGGCATCGACCAGCGTTTTGAGTTGCCAATGGCCCTGAGTCGAATCGGTGTCGGTCTGCGTGGTTTGTAATATTGGGTATTCTTTTCTCTGGGCGAAACCCGGCTGGTGCAAACTGTTCAAAGCCAGGGCGAAAAGCAGCCAAAGGGCGGCGCGTGTAGGACGAGAAACAGAGATGAGGGACTGGTTGGATTCCTTCATGACAGTTATATTTTACTGGTTTGAAAATCTATACGAACTACCAGTACCATTAGGAATGATTGGTTGTCAGATTCTTATTTGAACAAACTTACTCGTCAATAAACCCGCATTCAACCAACTTCGCGTGAACGCGCTCATCTACTGCGTGAGGAGCAGATTTATTGAGCCAGCGAACAAACGGCGGGAAAAAGTACCTATCGCCCCCTTCACTCGAAAAAACGACCACTCACTCAAAAGAACCTACACTTCACCCGATAAGAGAGAGAATCTATCGCTGTTTATCAGTACTTTGTCTGTTATTTTATGTTCCTATGCGTCCACTTCTGTTCCTGATGCTCCTATTGAATTGGGCTGCTGCCTTCGGGCAGGAGAAGTCGCTGGTGTTGGCGGGCAAGCTCCCCAGCCCAACGATGGACATTGGGCCGTACACGACGTTTTATGTGGATCAGTCGGGCGATACGCTGCCGCTGGAAACTATACGTCGCCAACGGTTCCGGCCTTTCACCAAAAAGCCGGACGAACGAACGAATTTCACAAAACGATCCATCCTGATTACCTACCTAAAGTTCACCCTCCGCAACACACATCCGACCGATACGCTCCGGGTAATGCACCAGACGGGTACCCACGGTCTCATCACCCTCTATTCGGAAAATCAGGTGATAGGCCGAACGGGTATCGGACTGCCACCTCAGCGTCGCCCGGATCGGTTTTCCCTGCTGCTTTCCGTACCGCCGGGTACCGAGCGCACCTACTTGGTTCGGGTCATGGATTATTACTGGTCTCCTACGCCTGTTTGGTCCAAACTGGCAACCATTTCGGCCAGTATTGCCACCGAATTCGGCGACTACGCCATTGGCAAATGGGCTTTGCTGGCGATTATGAGCCTGCTGACGGGTTGCCTGCTGTTCATGAGTCTTTACGCGCTTTATTCATTTCTGCTCACCCGCGACACTGCATTTCTGTATTATGCGTCCTACACGCTGATATGCGTATTGTTCATCGCGCACAGCATCGACCACCGGTTCGGCTTTGCGATGTTGTTTCCAATCCGTATCTCCGATGTGATTGCCCCGTTTCACATTGCCCTATTCGGCTTCTTTTACACCTTGTTCCTTGCGAAGGTATTGGCGTTGAAGACGGAATATCCGCTCATGTGGCGCATATTGAAGGGGTTGCTCGCCTTGATGGTTCTTCAGGAACTACACTGCATCGCTGAATACGCGTACGGAAAACCATTCTTCCTTGACGCCGCAACCCGTGTGTATTCTATGGTACCGGCTGGACTGGCCACCCTTCTGTTGGCCATTGCCTTATTGCGCAGCCAGTCTCCAATCCGGTACTACCTACTGGCTGGGATGATTTGTTTGGTCGGTATCGGCATTGTCCCCGGTTCGCTCGATCTGTATTTCATTAACCTTTCGCCCCTGCTGGATACGTTTGTCAACTATCCTTATTTCTGGCTTGCCCTCGGACTGGCCACCGAAGCATTCTGTTTTCTACTGGCCCTTGCCTACCGGGGTCGGCTGATTGAACTGGAAAACAGCCGGATTCAGAAACAATATAGCCACGACCTCGAAGCCCAACTGCTTGAACGCACCCAGGAGATTGAACAAAAGAGCCGCATGATGGAGCAACAGCACATCCGCCAGCTTGAAACCGAATTCGAGCAGAAACTGGCCGACACCGAAATGACCGCGCTTCGCGCCCAGATGAACCCGCACTTTATCTTCAACTGCCTCAATTCCATCAAACTCTACACGCTCGATAATGAGGCTGATAAAGCCTCCGACTACCTCACCAAGTTCAGCCGGCTGATTCGCCTGGTACTTGAAAACTCCCGCTCCAAACTGGTGTCGCTGCAAAACGAGTTGGAAGCCCTGCAACTCTACATCGAACTTGAAGCCATGCGCTTCAAGCAGAAATTGCGGTTCAGCATTCAGGTATCACCCGGCATCGACCAGCGGTATTTGCGCATTCCGCCCCTGTTGCTGCAACCCTACGTGGAGAACGCCATCTGGCACGGGCTGATGCACAAGCCCGAGGGCGGCACGGTCACGGTTGTAGTCAGCCAGCCCCAAGAGAACTTGTTGCACATCGAGATCGCCGACGATGGCGTAGGCCGGGAGCGGGCGGCGGAACTGAAGAGCAAGTCGGCGGGTAAGCACAAGTCGTTCGGGATGCAGGTGACGGCCGACCGGATTCGGATGATTAACCAGTTGTACAATATCCAGACTCATGTAAGAATAGATGACTTGGTAGATGCCGAGGGCCAACCCGCCGGAACCGAGGTCATTTTACACATTCCGATCTGATTTTGAACGAGGGGATGGCGGTGCGCCGCTGCGATAGAATAGATGACAGTTGGCGAAAGTAATACTCACTCATTCACTCAATGCCTATGAGAGCCATAATCATCGATGACGAATCCGATAACGTCCGGCTGCTGGGGTTGCAATTGGCCCGGCACTGCCCACAAATTGACCTCGTAGGCCAGTTTACGGACAGCATGGAAGGCCTGCAAGCTATTCAGAACTTGAAGCCGGGGCTGGTGTTTCTCGACATCGAGATGCCGGTGATGAACGGATTTCAGTTGCTGGAGCGGGTTGGTGAGATCAACTTCCATATCGTCTTCGTCACGGCCTACGACCAATACGCCGTGCGGGCGTTCCGGTTTAGTGCGCTTGATTATCTGCTCAAACCCATCGACACGGTCGATTTGATTGCCACCGTGCGCCGGGCCGAAACGACAGCTCGCATCGATCCGCAACAGTTGGAACTGATGCGGCAGTACTACCCATCAGGGCCGACGGGGGTTGACTCGTTTGCGAAAGGGCGGATCGCCTTACCCCACGCCAGCGGGTTGGTGTTTGTCGATACCAAGCAGATCATTTACTGTGAAGCCGACAGCAATTACACCCGCTTCCATCTGGAAGGGGGCGAGCAGTACATGGTGACCAAAACCCTCGGCGACGTGCAGGAGGTACTGGAAACGCGGGACTTTGTGCGGGTTCACCGCCAGTTTATGGTCAATCTGCAACACATCCAGAAATTGGTGAAGGGCGAAGGCACTTATCTGTTACTGACCAGCGGCGTCAGTATTCCGGTGGCCCGCCAGCAAAAAAACCGACTGATGGAGCGGTTCGGCTGGATATAGGAAACTGGCGATATAAATTTGCATTCCTAACAATTTGACACCAAACAGGATGGCTATATCGATCGACTGTGACCTTTGCGTGATCCGATCCTGGCAGCAGCAGGATGAACGGACCCTTCCTTACCACGCCAACAACAAAGCCATTTGGCTCAACGTACGGGATCGCTTTCCGCATCCCTACACATCAGCCGATGCGCACCAATGGATTGAGTCCATGGTGGGAGCCTGTCCGGAAACTAGCTTTGCGATCACGGTCGGGGGCGAGGCAGTCGGGGGTATTGGCCTGGAACTCCACGACGACATTGAGCGTTGCGCGGCTGAGGTAGGGTACTGGATAGGCCAAACGTACTGGGGTCGTGGAATTGTCACCGAAGCCTTGAAAGCCTTCACCCAGTATGCCTTCGGGGCGTTTGAACTATCGCGCCTTTATGCTCTCCCCTTCGCCCATAATCGGGGGTCGTGCAGGGTACTTGAAAAAGCAGGCTACCAATGTGAAGGGATTATGCGGCAAAGTGCGATTAAGGATGGGAAAATCGTAGATCAGGCTTTATACGCTGCCTTCCCTACCACTTGATCTCTGTTACCTCTAGCTTCCGCACTTCCTTCCCTAACCGCAACTCCGCTACTTCCCCAATCTTCTTGCCCGTAACGGCCACCGCAATCGGCGCCACAAAAGCGATTTTCTGCTTTTGGATGTCGGCTTCGTCCACACCGACGATCTGGAATTTCTGGGTCAGATTTTGGCCGAGTACTTTTAGCGTCACCGTAGCGCCAAAGCGTATCGCGTCGCCCTCGGAATCTTTGGGGTCAAGCACCACGGCGGAGTTGATACGTTCCTGCAGCAGTACTTGTCGGCCGTTGAGGACGGTGGTGGCGATGCGCTGTTCGGTCTCGTTTTCCAGAGACAGATTATCCTTTTCGGCTTGCAGCGCCTCCTGCTCGGCTAAAAGTTCGGCCAGTCCGTTGGGCGTTACGTAGTTGGTGGCCGAAGGCGGCAAGGCGGCGCGCGGTGGGATGATCGGTATTTCTTCCTGATCGCCTTCTTTTACAAATCCTCTGCTCATGGGTAGGTAACGAATGATTGTGTTTTTGTTGCTTACCAAGTTTGTGCCAATGCCAAGATTCAAAATCCTGTCAATCCTGAATCGCCGACTATGAAAATCGCCATTTTAACCCTCGGTACCCGCGGCGACGTGCAGCCCTACGCTGTGCTCGGACGAGCCTTGCAACAGCGCGGCCATGAGGTCACGCTTGCTACCGCCCGCAACTTCGAGTCACTGGTGGCGTCGTACGGAATCGGGTTTGCGCCGGTAGAGGCCGACTACCAAGCGCTCCTGGATTCTGACGAAGGAAAGAAAATGTTGAAGGCCAACCCGCTCGCGATCCGGCGTAATCTTGCTACCCACATTTACCCGCTCGTAACGCAGTCGCTCGACGAATTCTACGCGCTGGCTAAGGCGAGCGATTGGGTACTGTACCACGTCAAGACACTGGCGGATTGTTTTGCCGATCAATTCCCGAGCAAAATGATTCGGGCGCTGGTGGTGCCCGCCGTGGAGCCCACCACTGCCTTCGCCAACCCGGCGTTCAGCGGTCTGCCGATTCCCGGCTTTTTGCGCAAGGCAAGCTACAAGCTCACGGCGTTGGGGATGCAGATGATGAAAAAGCCCATCGCGGCGTTTCGCCAAAAGCACGGCCTGCCGAAGCAGTACCAGCCGCCCGCGACGCCCGTCCTCTACGGCATCAGTCCTTGGGTACTCGACAAACCGATCGACTACCCCGCGTCCTCCGTGTTCACCGGCTACTGGTTCGGTACCTCTGAAACGGAATTGTCGGCCGACCTGATGGCGTTTATTCAGGCAGGCGAACCACCCCTTTTGCTAACCTTCGGCAGCATGCCTTTCAAGAGCAAGTTCGATTTGTCGGAGGCGATCGTTAAGGCGACTCAAAAGCTGGGTACCCGCATCATAGTAGTGAAAGGTTGGGGACTGGGGAACGTCGAGAAACTGGCAGAACACCCCGGCATCAAAGTGATCGACTCGGCCCCCTACGAGAAGCTGTTTCCGATGGTGCGGGCCGTCGTGCATCACGGCGGGGCAGGTACCACCGCCGAGTGCCTTCGAGCCGGTAAGCCTTCGTTCGTTTGCCCGGTCATGTACCCCGTGGGCGACCAGCAGTTTTGGGGGGAACTGTTGTTCAAGAAAGGCCTGGGTGTAGCATCAGTACCCGTAAAAAAATTAGCGGAGGAGACTTTTCTAAACAGTCTGGCGCAGCTGGTGGGTACCGAGTCGCTTTATGAAAATGCGGCCGCTATGGCCCAAAAGCTTAGTGAGGAAGACGGGCTGGCGAATGCTGTTCGGGTGATTGAGAGAGGTCCATAACCAATTTGTATTTTTATGACTTAACCTGCTGGTTATGAGACGATCCGACTATCTAATAGAAATCGACAAGCTCTGTTCCGAAAGCTGGGCTGATGGGAACTAGTATACGCCGCGCTTCAACGACGGCAGCCGCCGCATGGTCATCCCGCGCGGTAGCTTCTACGGCCTCGACAGCAAATGGACCGTGGAAGGTGAAGACATCGCTCCCGACATCGGGGTGGTACAGAACCCGGCCGATGTCATCGCGGGCCGCGACCCGCAACTCATCAAAGCCGTGGAGGAGGCGATGCGGTTGTTGAAAACGGAGGAAGTGACGTTGAAGCCGGAACCGGCGGCACCGAATAAGTATCGGCGGCCGGAGGGGCGGAAGTAGAGGGGTTCAAGGTATGGTTAGCTTCATTATGCTGAATTAGAGCTAAAACTTGGTCTTAGTCGAATAACTCATTTTCTCATTTTCTGGGTCAATGTGTTCTTACCCACGGCATAGGCATAAAGTGCTGCTGGAATATACCGTAAACTCAATCCGCTCACATCCTTCACGCCTTCTTTATCTATCGTAGTCACGATCGCTGAGTCAAGTTTGTTCTTATCACAGTAGGAAAGCAAACTCTTCAATTCCCCTGGATTCTCATAGTACCTATTTGACCACTTGATTTCCAATGCCCAAGCGGGTTTCAGCATTTTCTCATCAATTCCTACCATATCAACTTCGCCATTTTGCCAGCGAGCGTAGTAAGGCGTAAACCACTCTCGGTGCATCCATTGGGCATATATAGCAGTTTCAACCATGTTCCCCATGTTATCATCCTCTGGTCGCAAAGGAGTGAATAAAGCACTACGTAGTGAGGGATTTGTCAGATAAATCTTAAAAAAATTGTCTCGCTTGAAAACCTTGGATGTTTCATCAACCCTCCTGACTTTCTTTATCAAAAAGGCGGCCTCTAAATAATCGATGTAGCGTTTGATCGTATTTTTGCTTACGCCCGACTGTTTGCTCAATTGATCCAACGAAACCTCGTTGCCGGAGCCATAAGCCAAAGTCGTAAATAATGAGTTGAGCTCCTGAACATCCTGAATGCCGTATAGGCTCGGCAAGTCCCTCAGCAACACTTTATCGATGATGTCGCTACGAATGTATCGTCCGGGATTCTGCTGAATTTGCTCCGAAAAAATCACCTCGGGGTAGCCGCCGAAATTGATGTAATCTACAAAGTGCCGATTTAACTCGCCACTATTAGATGTGGTGTAAAAATCAGTGATGATTCCTTTCCATGTCAAACTTGCGGGTTTGATAATTGAATCCAGTCCTTTTGAGTTGAGATATTCATTGAATGTCAAGGGGGGGAGCATAAAATCAGTAAAGCGGCCTGCCCCGGATTCGTTGCTTTTCAGTTTCAATGCCGCCGCTGCCGAGCCCGATGCGATGAATTTTGTCTGAGGATAGTCGTCCACTAGCACCTTCAAATGCACTTCCCAGTCTTTTAAATATTGGATTTCATCGAAGAACACGTACCAACCCTTCGGGTCGGTTTCGTTAGTAGCCTTCCGGGCATACTGGAATAGTTGGTCTAGTCCAATCTTATTATAAATTGGCGTTTCGACAGAAATGAAGGCGATTTTTGTCTTAGGAACCTCTTTTTTTAATAATGACTGTACCGTCTGATACATCATAACTGTCTTACCCACCCGCCTCGGCCCCATCAGCACAACGGCACGCCTGATAGAAAAATCATCCACCAATGGCTCAAACAGATCAAAGTAGAGTCTTCGGTTCATATTATTATAAAACCCTTCTATGCTACCTGATAGCCACCACGGGTTCTCGAACCACATTCTTTCTATAATTTGCTCATCAGAAAATAGTGCCATGACTATGTTGATATACTGTTATATTAATATTTCAGACCAAATAACGTCATCTTATTGATCTTATTCAAAAAATAATATATAAATAAGGATTATTATGAATACTCATAGTTCTATTTCAGTTGGTAAAATCTCAGAAAATATTCCCCTTGCCCAAACCACCCCAAAGCCTTAAATTTGTATTTACGCGGAAAAAACGTTCCGCCAAATCTTGTAAATCAAATTCTCTTTGGCAAAGTCCGCAAAGTCCACAAAAACCAGGGAAACGCCCCTCAACAAGCAATACAACCAAATCAAGGCCAAGTACCCCGGTGCATTGCTGCTGTTTCGGGTCGGTGATTTTTACGAAACCTTTGGCGAGGACGCCATCCGGGCGTCCAAGATCCTGGGCATCGTCCTGACGCGCCGCAACAACGGCGGGGCGCACGAAGAACTGGCGGGTTTTCCGCACCATTCGCTGGATAATCACCTGTCCAAACTGGTGCGGGCGGGCGAGCGCGTCGCGATTTGCGACCAACTCGAAAACCCCGCCGAGGCCAAAGGGATCGTTAAGCGTGGCGTGACGGAATTGGTGACGCCCGGCGTGTCGTTCAATGACAACGTGCTGGACGGGCGGCGCAACAACTACCTGGCAGCGGTGCACTTCGGCAAGGGCGATCAACTCGGCCTGTCGCTGCTGGATATTTCGACGGGCGAATTTCTGGCTTCCCAGGGTACTTCTGACTACGTGGACAAGATGCTGCAAAGTTTTGCGCCAGCCGAAGTACTTTTTTGCAAGAAAAACAAGAAAGAATTCGTCGAGTTATTCGGCGACAAGTTCCACACCTTCACGCTGGAAGACTGGTGCTTCGGTGATGATTTTGCCTTCGAAAAACTCACGACGCACTTCCGCACTACCACGCTGAAAGGCTATGGCGTGGAACTACTGCCGCTGGGCGTAGTGTCGGCGGGCGTTATCATCCACTACCTGCTCGAAACCGAACACAAGGAAATCGGCCACGTGAGCCGCATCACGCGGCTGGAAGAGGACAAGTACGTCTGGCTCGACCGCTTCACGATCAGGAATTTGGAGTTGGTTTTTCCGCAACAGGAAGGTGGTGTACCGTTGATTCAGATTCTGGACCATACCGTGACGCCCATGGGCGCGCGACTACTCCGCAAGTGGGTAGTACTTCCGTTAAAAGAAAAGACCCCCATCGAAGAGCGACTCGACACGGTAGAGCTGCTGCTGCAACAGGACGATTTGCACGAGCAACTATTGAATCACCTCAAACAAATCGGCGACCTCGAACGGCTTATTTCCAAAGTCGCCGTGCGGCGCATCAGCCCGCGCGAGTTGGGCCAGTTAAAGAAATCGTTGTTGCAAATCGCGCCAATCAAGGAAATGCTGGGCAGCCGCACGATTACGCAACCCAGTGCGGTGGAAGAGGGCGACGCAAAAGTCAAAAAGCCGTCCAGCGTCTTGCGCAAGTACGCCGACCAACTGAATCCGTGCGAATTCTTGTTGGAAAAAATCGAAACCGAACTCCGCGACGACGCGCCCATTCTAAGCACGCAGGGCAACATGATCAGGAGTGGCGTCGATCCCGAACTGGACGAGCTGCACGACATTGCTTTTTCGGGCAAAGATTACCTGCTGAAAGTCCAAAAGCGCGAGAGCGAGCGGACGGGCATTACTTCGCTAAAAGTGGCTTTTAACAAGGTGTTTGGCTACTACCTCGAAGTAAGCAACGCCCACAAGAGCAAAGTGCCGCCCGAGTGGATTCGCAAGCAGACGCTCGTCAACGCCGAGCGCTACATCACGCCCGAACTCAAAGAGTACGAAGAGAAAATCCTGAACGCCGAGGATCGGATTTTCGCGATCGAGTCGCGGATTTTTGGCGACCTCGTCACCGCTACCGTCGAGTACGTCGCTGCTATTCAGCAGGACGCCCGCATCGTATCGGTGCTTGACGCGCTAGGGTCGTTCGCCACCGTGGCGCGCAAGAATAACTACGTGAAGCCCGTCATCACCGAAAGCAAGGAACTCGACATAAAGGACGGTCGCCACGCGGTCATCGAGCAGCAACTGCCGCTGGGCGAAAGCTATGTACCCAACGACCTTTTCCTGGACGATGAAACCCAGCAAATCATCATCATCACCGGCCCGAATATGGCCGGCAAGTCGGCGCTGCTTCGGCAGACCGCCCTTATCGTACTCATGGCGCAGATGGGTAGTTTCGTCCCGGCCAGCGCGGCCAGCATCGGGCTGGTGGATAAAGTGTTCACCAGGGTAGGGGCGAGCGATAATCTCAGTCGGGGCGAAAGTACCTTCATGGTCGAGATGACCGAAACGGCCAGCATCCTTAATAACCTCAGTGACCGGAGTTTGGTCCTGATGGACGAGATCGGACGCGGGACCAGTACCTACGACGGCGTGTCGATTGCCTGGGCCATCGCCGAGTACCTGCACACCCACCCTGATTTTAAAGCTAAAACGCTCTTTGCCACGCACTACCACGAGTTGAACCAGCTCTCGGAGGATTTTCCCCGCATCAAGAATTTCAACGTGGCAGTGAAGGAGGTTGATAACAAAATCATCTTTCTCCGCAAACTCAAACCCGGCGGCAGCGCCCACAGCTTCGGCATCCACGTGGCTCAAATCGCCGGGATGCCGCAACTGATCGTCCTCCGCGCCAGCGAAATCATGCAGCACCTGGAAAAGGATCACCTCAGCGAAAACCGCGACCAGAAAGTGAAGGAAATGCCCAAGAATAATTTTCAGCTCAGCATCTTCGAGCCCAACGACCCGCGTACGGAAGAATTGAAGGAAAAGCTTTCGCTGATCGACGTCAATACGCTTTCGCCCATCGAAGCGCTGTTGAAGCTGAATGAGTTGAAAAGGCTGGTCGAGTGATGTGGTACGGGCGGCTCGCCCGTGTCTGCTGAGAATTCGCTTTCTAGCAAGAATCGTTTACCATCAACGGGCGAGCCCGCGCCGGCGGACCGGCCCGTACCACATGAAGGAATACAAACCCGAATACCACCGCTATTTGCCTCACTTCCAGCCAGCGGGTGTTACGTTTTTCATTACGGGGCGGCTGTATGGTAGCCTTCCGCAGGAAGCTTTGGAAAAGTTGAAGGAAGAAAAGGAAGCGGCCTACAATCGAATCAAGCGAGAATACAAAGACGAGATAGCCCGTGATGAAGAAATCCGTAAAATGCACAAGCGGCATTTCGCCAAGTGGGATGAGTACTTGGATAGAAATTCTTCTGAACCCCAATGGCTCAAGAAGCCCGAAATTGCTGACATCGTTACCGAATCTCTGCATCATTGGCATGGCAAATCATACAACCTAGTGGCTTACTGCATCATGCCAAATCACTTCCATCTCATCATTGATACTTCCGATGAAACCAAATACACGAAACCTTTGTACGCAATCTTGCACACTCTAAAAAGTTATACAGCTAAGAAAGCCAATAAAGCATTAAATAGGACAGGTGTATTTTGGCAAGAGGAGAGTTACGACCATGTGATTCGAGACAGTCGAGAATTTAAGAATACCATGACTTATACTTTGGAAAACCCGGTGAAAGCAGGATTGGTAGAGAATTGGGAGGAATTTGCGTATGCCTATGTGAATGACAATTATTTGTGAAGTTTTTGTGGTACGGGCGGCCCGCCCGTCTTGCGGGAGAACACGTTCAGCAACGAAACGGGCGGGCCGCCCGTACCACATCAGGCTGTCATTTTCTCAAAAATCTTCTTTTGCTCCGCCAGCGCGGCTACCTTGTCTTTGGGATCCGTGCGGCATTCCAACAAAATCCAGCCTTTGTACTTGATGTCCTTGAAGAGGTTCATCAACTCTTGGTAAGGGTACTCAGGCGAGTCCAGTTCGCGGACATGGACGGTGTCGCCGAAGCGGTCTTTGACCAGATTGAAGTTGTATTCCAAACCCTGACCGATCAAATCTTCCTGATTGCAGTTCCAGCAAACGTAGGCGTTGCGGCTATCGCAATGGTCCATGATCTTCTTGATGTTGGGCAACTCCTGGGTACCGTTGCCATGTACTTCCAAACGGATTTTCTGGCCGTAATCGGCAGCGTATTTACCTAGTTCGCTCAACGAATTTCCAATCTGTTCCAGCGTTTTTTCGTGCGGTACGTCTTTATGGAATTTGTTGGGCTTCACCTTCACACCCGTGCCGCCGATGTCGGCGCTGAGTTTGATGAATTCTTTGGTGCGGTCCATGTTGGCTTTCAGTTTGGCCGGATCGGGTGAGTCGTATTCCTGGTTGGTACCCATGCCCACGACCTCGACCGGACTCCCCGCAAACATTTTCTTGACTTCCTGTCGCCGGGCCATCGAGATGTCGGGCATGACGCCATGCGCGTGATCTACGCGTAGCTCTATGCCGCCGATGCCGGTTTTAGTGCAGTTCTGAATAAGGGTGGGTACATCCCAGTCCTTGCCCCAGAGGTAGGTGACCAGGCCAAGTTTCATTTTTGATTTTTTCAAAAAGTCGGCTTCGGCCAGGGACAGGCCAGGCAGCAAAGATGCCGCGGCCAGCAGAGAGAGGTCTTGCAGAAATTCTTTACGGTTTATTGATTTCATTGTATGTCAATTTATTAAAACGAACAGAGAAGGTCCGTAACTGGAGTGACGAGTTAAATCGGAATAGTACCTGACTTTTAATTGTGTGAGGATCAAGCAATCTCGTACTCTACGTCTGAAAGCTCGATAGCAGACTTTGAAGCATTGAGTATCTCTATTCCAACCAATCGGCCATCGGAAGAATAATCGAGAATAGCGCCCTTCTTGTCTTGGTCGGACTCTATAACTTCCAAGTCTGCTGAATGGATGTAGAGAATATCTGTTTCTTTGTCGTATTTGACTTTCATTCGTATTTTGAGAATTTGGTGGTTCGATACACCGTTTTTACCAATTTTGGATCCTTATCAGGATTAACGAAAATCCGCAGTAGATAATCCCTTTTGTCTGGGAGCGCTAGTTTCTTTTGATAGATTAATTGATGGTAGGCTTCTAATTCTATCTTGTCTGGTTCGTGTAACGTGAGAAAAACCATCTTCTCACTGATGCCGCGAAGCTTCATTTGCTCATGAGCATGTTTGAAAATAGCGAAATCAGATTCGTCAGGTAGCTTAGAGATTGTTACGCCGCAAAAACCCGATCCATCCTTTGGCTCACTTCCGCCAGCCGCGCGCGGTCGCCGCCGCCTACTTCGGCGGAAGCCCAGCCCGAGTAGCCGATTTTGGTCAGCGCCCGATTCACAGCCGGCCAGTTGCAATCGCCATCCATGATCTCGACCTGGAAGCCTTTCCAGATCCCTTCGTCGGACTGTTTTTTGCGACTGTATTCCTTGATGTCGAGCTTCATAATGCGCTCGCCCAGTGCCTCGATCCAGTGCTCGGGCCAGCCGTAGCGGACGATGTTGCCGACGTCGAAGTACCAACCTACCAGCGGGTGGGCGATCTCATCCACATAGCGCGCGGCTTCCATAGGGCTGAGCAGGAAATTGTTCCAAACATTTTCCAGCGCGATCTTGATCCCCGTCTTCTCCGCCGTCGCGATCAGTTTGCGAATTTCCGCTTGCGAGCGTTCGTAGGCATCCTGGTAGCTCGTTTCGGCGTTGACCACGGCGGGTACCAGCAATACCGTGGTGCCGCCGTACAACTTGCAGTCGTTCAGGGCAGTCTCCATGGATTCCACGCAAGTCGCCCGCACCTTGGGGTCGGGCGAAGAGAGCGGCGATTTCCAATGCACTGAGTTGACCACACCGGGTAGTTCCAGGCCCGTTTTGTCGCGGGCGGCCAGGATTTCCTTGTGGTTCAAGTCGTGGGGGGAGTCCAGTTCCACACCGTCGTAGCCCAGCTCCTTTAGCATTTTGAACTTGTCCATGATGGACATATCGCCTTTCACCATACCCCATTTCAGACTTTTCTTCACCATCGGACGAGCTGGCAGCGTGGTGGCATTGGCGGTATTACCAATTCCCAATGAGATGGCCGAAGCGACCAAGGCGCTGTTTTTTAAAAAAACTCTTCTTTCCATAAATTTATAAGGGTCGAACGTCCAAAGTCTAACGTCTAAAATCCGCATTTAGCTAAATGCGGTTATGCCCGGCTTGGCGATGACGATTTCGGGCGGCGTGGTTCTGAAATCCAGCGTGTCGGGGGCCAGGTCCTCGGTGGAATTCCATGCATCTTCCCAGGTGATCGTCTTGCCCGTGTAGGCGGCCATGCGGCCCATGATGGCCAGCATCGTGCTGTCCGACATCCACTCGCCGTTGTTGATCGGCTTGCCGTTGCGGATAGAGGCAAAGAGTTCGTCGTGCTCCGTTTGGTACATGTCGTTTTGCTTGCCCGAGTACTTCCAGGGATTGGCTCCCATGATTTCGTGTACGTTGCGCGAACAATCGACCATGGCCTTACCCTTGGTACCGAAGCTCTCCACAGCGTAGCTCCTTTGGGTGTTTATCTGTTGGCGCGACATATGGAAACCCTTCACGCCGTTGGGATACTCGTAGGTAATCGCGAAGTGGTCGAAAATGTTACCGAACAACGGATCGACGCGTACCTGCCGCCCGCCAGTACCTACGGCACTAATGGGCTTGACATCGCCCAGCGCCCATGACATCATGTCGAGGCTATGCACGGCCTGCTCCACGATATGGTCGCCCGCCAGCCAGGTGTAATAGGTCCAGTTGCGGAGTGTGTATTCCATATCGGTCCAGCCGGGTTGGCGCGGAAAGGACCACAAGTTTTCGGTATTGTAGGTATTGTAAACAGCCATGACATCGCCGATGGCGCCGTCGTTGATTTTGGCGAAGGCCTCCCGCTTCGGTTCGTGAAAACGCCAGCACAGCCCCGACACCAGCGAAAGGTTCTTCTGCTTCGCCATCTTGGCGGCTTCCAACACCACCTTCAGGCCGGGCGTGTCGACGGCCACCGGCTTCTCGCAAAATACATGCTTGCCCGCCTTCACGGCGGCGGTCAGGTGCTCGGGCCGGAAGTGGGGTGGGGTGGTCAGGATGACGACATCCACGCCGGAGTCGATCACTTTCTGGAAAGCGTCGAAACCGATGAATTTATGACCCTCGTCGACCATCACTTTCTTGCCTACCGCCTTGGTGAGTCCTTCCAGCGAAGAGTCGAGGCGGTCGCGGAATATATCACCCATCGCGTGGAGTACCACGTTCGGGTCGGCGTTGAGGGCTTGCTTGGCGGCGCCTGAGCCGCGTCCGCCGCAGCCGATCAGTCCCACTTTCAGGGTTTCGCTGTTGACGCCCGCGAAGGCGCGGTTGGGAACGATGATGGAAGGAAATGTGCTGCCCGCTAATGCGACGCCCGCTAGTTTGAGAATGTCACGGCGTGAAGTAGTCATAAATTTGCTTTTAAAGTGTTTTGAAAGGTAGATAAGGAAGAGGAGGAGATAGGAAGAAAGGATGAAAAGTGCTTGCAACCACCCTTACGGCTCCGTTCATTCTGCCTTTTGTCTTTTCCTGCTGCCTCCTTTTAAATTGTAAATTGTCGAAGTTTCGGGTAATTACCAAATTCGGTAAAAACATCCGGCGCGTCCCTTTGTTAGGTCAGTGACCTCTCGGTCAGCCGGATTGCGACCCTATATGAAAAGAAAGCTACGCGTATTTTCTCCTGTTCTGTTCGTGCTACTGCTCCCATGGCCGGGGCAAGAGGTAGTAGGGCAATGCGCCGCGCTTTCGACGCCTGAATATAAAACCGGCAAGATATCCGCTACCCTCAGCGGCTGCCTGCCGCTTACCGTAACGGTACGCAACGATTTGCCCGGATCGACCAACACCCGGTACTGGATGGATTACCAGGGTGGCCCCCTGATGTCCGACAGACTCACCACCGACAGCGTGCAGGTGTTCGGCGAGCCCGGGTACTACACGATCGTGCAGTTTTCGGAGAAAGACGGGCTGAAGTACCTGGCCTGCACAACCATTCAGGTGACCGACACGCTGGCACCTGTCGTGCGGGCCATCCCTTGCGCCAACGGCAGCGTGCAGCTGGAATTCGACCCCAACCAGCCTACCCCTTATCCTACCTATCAGGTGGATTGGGGCGATACCGAGATCAAAGGCTACCCGGGCTTCGGCAAGAAGATAACCTACCGATACGCTACCCCGAAAACGTACGCCATTCGGGTGCGGGGCGTCCACACGCCGGGGCAGTGCCGGGGTGCGGTCACCAGGCTCAACTTCGTGGTGCCCGACCAGCTGGTACCCGCTTCGATTACCGAAGCGCGGATGCGGGACGATACCCGGCTGGACCTACAGATAAAGGATCCCCTGGCTACGGAACTGATTTTGCAACGAGGGGGTATCCCCGATGTTTTCGAACCCGCCGGAGTCACGATAAGCCGGAACCAGAAGACCGGAACCACCACGCTGCAACCCGGCAAAAATTGCTTCCGGCTGCAACCTGCCGACTCGTGCCTGGCGCAGTTGCGCTCCGAGCCGGTATGTACCTCGGACTTTGCGGCTGCCGGAACGCCAGATGAGAATACGCTTTCCTGGACGATCGACTACCGCCCGCCGGGGCTAGTGGCCACGATTCAGCGAGACGGTACCGACTGGAAGGACGTGACGGGACTGGGCGAAACCGGCTCGGTGACCGACCGCGCATTTGTGTGCGGTCGCGCCGTATGTTACCAACTGGTGGTCAAGTACCGCGATTTTACTTTTTATTCTCTGGAAGAATGCCTGACCACTCCGCCCGATCAATGCGAAACCCGCCCACCCTTCTTTCTGCCGGATGCCTTCTCACCCAATGGCGACGGGCTCAACGATCTGCTGGAAGTTAAGGATTTGATTTCTCCCGAGTTCACTTTGACAATCTACAACAGCTGGGGAACGGTCGTTTTCCAAAGTAGTGATCTCCAAAACGGCTGGGACGGCCGCTACCGCGATCGGGACGCCCCGCCTGGTACCTACGCCTACGCCCTCCGGTACCTCGACCAAGAGGGCAGGCTGAGGACGAAATCAGGAAGTGTGCTGCTGGTAAGATAGCGGGTAGTTTTGCACCTTAGTCGAGCGTCTGGCAAAAGACCAGTAGTTCTTTTACTTGTTCCAAATCGCCAAACTGCACCGGGTGCTCCTTGAGATGCTTGTTGATTTCAGCCCGCTTCCTGGGGTACATTCTCAGGGTACTCTTGCGGGAGGCTGGAAACGACAATCTGTTCTGATTTAAAAACATCAGTACCCGCTGGTGGGAGTACACCACGTCGCCTTTGATTTCGAGCCTGGCGTTGGCGCCTGCCGACGTGGGGTAGCTGTTGTAGGTTTTGATGGACGAAGCGCCCGACGACATACCGTAGCCACCCTCTTTGTCGATGCTGGCTATTTTTAGTGAGTGATTTACGGTCAGCATTACCGAACCGTAGTCGGCGAGTACGGTCAGCACCAGGCCGTTCTGATCGTAAACGAACACATCGTCCCTGATGCGAATCTCCCGGATGGCGGGCGCGTCGGCGATCGACAGGGTATCGCGGTTGTTGACCAAAAACTGCATTTCCCGCAGCAGCAGATTGTAGTTGAGCAGTGCCTGGGAAGGCATCCTGCCGTTGTGGTACTCCACCACGCCGGGCGTGAACCTGGCGTAGAGGTACTTCTCATGGGCCGGAAATGCCGCCCCGGATTTGACCCGAATCGTCTCGTTGGTTTGGGCCAACAGACCGCCTGCACTCAGCGAGCAGAGCGTGAGCATAAATAGCGCCTTTTTCATGTGACAAAGAGTTTATGTGACAAACGAAAGGGTAGTTTTGCACTTTCAGGAATACCTACTAAACTAACCAAACGAATCGAACTATGCAAAAACGCTCGATGGAGGAGTTGGACCGGCTGACGGTAGAAGGCTTCAAATCGGCCGATAAATTCCCGTACGTGATCGTGCTCGAAAACATTCGCAGTCTCAACAATGTCGGGTCCTTTTTTCGCACCGCCGACGCTTTCCGCGCCGGGATGATCTACCTGGGGGGCTACACCCCGCAGCCGCCCCACCGCGACATCACAAAAAGCGCCATCGGGGCCGAGCTTACTGTAGCTTGGGAAAAAAGTGAGAATACGGCCTGTCTGGTGGCAAAACTAAAAACGGAGGGGTACGCCATTGCGGCCGTAGAACAGGCGCACGGGAGCCTGGCTTTACAGGATTTTGCCCCGGTCAAGGGCGAAAAGTATGCCTTCGTCTTCGGGAATGAAGTACAGGGGGTAAGCGATGAAGTACTGGCTCTGACCGACGTCTGCCTGGAGATTCCGCAGTTTGGCACCAAGCATTCTTTCAACGTTTCGGTGTCGGCGGGAATCGTACTTTGGAAGTTTATTGAGCAAAATATTGTGAATACATAGCGCGGAATCTTTGTTTTCTCGGAAAAAATAGCAGCTATTTGTAGATTCATCCAATTCAACTGTCCGCTACCGGGCGCTTGCCACCATCTAACCAACGTCCTATGAATGCCAAAACCAAAAAACTGACCAGCGAAATAGCCAATACGCTGGAACAAAAACTGGAAATGATGACCACCGACTCGAAAAAGCTAAAGAAATCGGTGAGCAAAACCGCCGAAAAACTGGCCAGGAAGGTTAGTAAGTTGGTTGAAAAAGAGGCGAAAAAGGCCGAGAAACAGAGTGCCAAAGCACAAAAGAAAGCAGCCGATAAAGCCAAGAAAGAAGCGGCCAAGGCCAAGAAGCGTACGGAAAAAGCCAGCAAG
This sequence comes from uncultured Cytophagales bacterium, assembly GCA_963803495.1. Lineage (GTDB taxonomy): Bacteria > Bacteroidota > Bacteroidia > Cytophagales > Spirosomataceae > Persicitalea. The sequence continues at coordinate 870,392 of CAWDMP010000002.1, read as the reverse complement.
GAATCCGCAGCCAAAACCAAGAAGGCAGCAACCAAGACCACCTCCGCCAAAACGAAGAAAACCCCTGCCAAGTCTGAGAAAGTAGACCTCCCGGACGCTGTTCTCGCGCCAAAGGACCCTACCGAACCGGCCCCCGCTGCTACCAAAGCGCCCGCGCGCAAGTCCACCGCTGCCAAGGCTCCGGCCCGCAAGCCCGCCGCCCGGAGTACTGCCCGCACAAGCACTACGCCCAAGAAAGCGATCGGGCGGTCGCGCAAGAGCCCGGCCAATAAGCCCGTGACGCCCAAGGCAACTAAACCTGCCGCCGCCACCGACAAATCCGACGACGCGAAAAGCTGATTCTACAAAAAATCCTGGTAATGCCTGTGTCCTTCCGCTGTCGACAGCGGAAGGGCTCTTTTTGTCCAACCCATTGATTTTCAAAGAAAATTCTGAGTAATTTTAGTTTTCGCCTATTTACGGCACTAAAAATCAACTGATTGACATGCGCTTGAAAGCCAGAAGGTGCCTTGCTTCGATGGGATGGATCGTCGTGACGGCAGGTAGTTTGGGCTGGGGTAAGGTGGGCGTTCGGGCGCAGGGCTACAACGCGGTGATCATTACCGAAATCATGGCCGACCCCACGCCGGTCGTGGGCCTACCTGACGCCGAGTACCTCGAAATCTTGAACCGGACTACCCAACCCATTAGCCTCAAAGGCTGGAAACTGGGCAAGACGGCGCTGCCCGACTCGATGCTGGCCCCGGGTGGCTACGCCATCGTGTGCGCCCGTAGCAAAGCCGCATTGCTGGCGCCGTTGGGCAGGGTACTTGGCCTGAGTTCCTTTTCACTGGTCAATGCCGGAGCGACGCTGACGCTGCGCAACGCCAGCGGCCAGCTCGTGCACTCGGTGGCCTACCTGGACAGTTGGTGGGCCGCCAACCGCCGCAACGGGGGCTACGCGCTCGAAATGATCGATACCGCCAACCCTTGCGGCGGCGCTGAAAACTGGCGGGCTTCCACGGCTCCAACGGGTGGTACCCCCGGCAGGCCCAACGCCGTAGCGGGCAGCAATCCCGACCGCCGCGCGCCCGTCGCCGAGCGCATCGAAGTCGCGGAACCAGCCCTGCTGAAAATCTATTTCAACGAGCGGCTGGACAGTGTAGCCAGTATGCAAAGTACGCGCTATATGTCCAAGGACCTGACCGTGGTGAAATCTGCGCTGGAAAGCCCCGGGTTCAGTACGTTGCTGCTTACGCTGGCCGCCCCGGTTGCCGCCGGGCAACGCTACGAAATCACGGTTGGCAACAGTCAGGATTGCGCGGGCAACCGGCTGGCCGAAACCACGTTCGTGTTCGGACTACCCGTCGCGGCCGACTCGGGCGACGTCATTTTGAACGAATTACTGTTCGATCCCCGCACGGGTGGAGTGGAGTTTGCCGAGATCAGAAACATGACCCCCAACTTCATCAGCCTGAAAAATTGGACGCTGGGCAATGTGAGAGACGGTAAACCCGGCTCGTTCAGAACGATCTCGACCAGTGATTTGCTCCTTCCCCCTCACGCTTTTGCGGCGCTGAGCGTCAACGCCGCCACGCTGGCCGCGCAGTACCCCACGGAGCGAGCGCGTAGCCTGATCACAGTACCCTCGATGCCCGCCTTTGTGAACGAGGCGGGTGGCGTGGCCTTACGCGACGCCAGGGGTCGCCTCTTCGATTTGTTTGCTTACCGGGAGAGCTTTCACTCGCCATTGCTCTCCGATACCAAAGGCGTTTCGCTGGAAAGGCGCGATCCCGACCAACCGGGCAACGACCCTGCCAACTGGCAGTCGGCGGCGGGCGTGGTGGGCTACGCCACGCCGGGCTACGCCAACTCGCAGGGACTGGCGGGCGACCGCCCCGATGGCTTCGTGGTGGAGCCGGAAGCGATCACGCCCAACGGCGATGGCCTGGACGACTTTGCCACGGTACGTTATACATTGAATAGCGCAGGCGTGGTCGGGAGTGTCAGAATCTACGACATTCAGGGTCGGCTGGTGCGCGATCTGGTGCGAAACCAAACCATTGGTACCGACGGTTCGTTGCGTTGGGAAGGAACCGACAGCGGCGGACAACTGGTGCGCACGGGCTACTACCTGCTGCTGATCGACACCTTCGATGCCGCCGGAAACAGCCAACAATACAAAAAACGCGTGGTGGTGGTGGCTCAGTAGGGTTGGATGGACGTTGGATATTAGACGTTGAATGCTGGACTTTTGACGCTGGATGTCTAAAACAACTATTTGTATGAATCTGATTATATGAATCTGACTGAGGCTGAATCATTTATTCTTGACAAACTCTGTTCTGAACTTTCGGAAACGCTGTACTACCATAGTGTCGACCACACGCTGGATGTAATGGAGGCCGCCGAGCGCATCGCGCGTGCGGAGGATATCGCCGATGCCGAATCGCTGGCGCTGATTCGCACGGCGGCGCTTTACCACGATGCGGGGTTTCTCACGACCTACCAGGGGCACGAGGCCGAGGGCAGCCGAATGGTGGCCGAAGTATTGCCCGGGTACGACTATTCCACAGCACAAATCAAGCTAATCCAAGGCATGATCGCGGCTACGAAAATCCCGCAAAAACCGCAGAATAAAATGGAAGAAATCCTCTGCGATGCCGACCTCGACTACCTGGGTCGTGCCGATTTTGAGCCCATCGCCGAGCTGCTCTACCGCGAACTGCTGGCGAGGGGACGCGTCACTTCCCGCGCGGCCTGGGACGACATCCAAATTGGCTTTTTGGCGAAGCACCGCTACCGTACCACCACCGCGCAAACTACCCGGCAAGCCGCCAAGCAGGTACATCTCCAAGAAATTAGGCGAAGGGTCGACTCGGCAGAAAGGCCCGGCCAATAAAGATCATACGGCAGGAGCCGCCAAGTCGACTTTTCTTTTCCTTCCCTTAAAATCCACAACTTCAACTGAAATCACCTCTGCGCTCAAAGGTACCTGCCGCACCGATTGCGACAAAAACGAAGCGCCGTAGTATAACTCGTAGCGACGCGTGCGGCCATTGTTGAATGTGACCAGCGCGTAGGCGTCGTCGGGACGCACGGGTAGCCATTTTTGTACTATTCCCGTTTGCCCAAACACTCGCAACGGTCCCCGGTTTTGCGAGGCAAAAATTAGGCGGTTGCCCCGAGCATCGGGTAGCTGTACCAGCCCTTTGGCGTTGCCGGGTACGTAGAAGCCGCTTTGGACCTGAGTCTTGGGCTCAAAATTACCCTTTCCATCCCCGAGTAGCAGCAGCCCGTTGGAGGCATCCTGCCGCCCCACACTCACTTCGTTGCCAAAATCGTTGGCGACCAGCAGGACGTCGAGGTACCCGTCGGCGTCGAAGTCGTCGGCAATCATGCCGTTGACCGGCGCTACCTGCGCCAGCTGCGGCAAGGCCCTCAGCGCAAACGCGCCATTGCCCAGGTTTTCGATATAGGCGGATTGCAGGTAGCTGGCCTTCAAAATCAGCGCGTCTTTCCGCTGTTCTTCCGTGAACAGATTGTCGTAAGTAGCCTTGGCAAAATCCTCGTATGTCTGGTACCTGGCCCGCATCGGGATCATCTGCCGGATCAGATCCTCGCGGCCGTGAAAAGGTACCAGCGTACGCGCGCCGTCGGCGGCGGGGAAGTACACCATGGGGATGGCATCGTAGAGACCGTCGTCGTTGAAATCCTTGGCCACGATCGTGAGCGGGTGGTCTTCTGAAGTACGCATCACTGTGTTGAGGCCACTGTTGCCGGCGATGTAGTCGGTATCGCCGTCGTCGTCGAAGTCGCCGCCGATGAGGCTGTTCCAAAAGCCGGGGTACCGGGCGAGGTAAGTATTCAGTTTTTCATCGGGCAGGAGCTTGCCGTTTTTATACTTGAAAACTTTTAACGGCATCCATTCCCCGGCCACGATCAGGTCCAGGCTGCCGTCGAGGTCGTAGTCGGTCCAGAGGGCATCGCAGATCAAGCCGCCGACTTGCAGTTCGGGCGCAACGCTGCCCGTGATGTCGGTGAATTTTGGCCGGCCGGGCGCGGAGTCGTTGCGCAGAATAAAACTGGGTACCGCCCGCGGGTAGTGCTCCGGCTCGACGCGTCCGCCCACGAACAAGTCCAGGTCGCCATCCTGATCGAAGTCCGCCGCCCGCACGCAGGAGGTACTTACCCGCGCATTGGGTAGGGCGGCCGTAGCCAGGGTGAATTTCCCCTTGCCGTCGTTGAGGTACAGCCGGTCCTGGTAGCTGGGGTGGCCAGCCGGTTGCTCGTTGCTACCGCTCGCGATGTACAAATCATGGTCGCCATCACCATCGGCGTCGAACAGCAACACGCCCAGGTCTTCCGATTGTTTCGCTTCGCCTTCTTCGCCGGGCAGCCGATCGGCAATGGTGAAGGTACCATCGGGTTTTTGCAGGAAAAAACGACCCTTGTGTTGCCGGGAGCCGCCCACGAAAACATCGGCCAGGCCGTCCCCGTCGACATCGGCCGTCGCCATCGCCGGAGGGTACTGGGAAAGCTTGTGTAGTAAAAGTTTCTGCCCGTTGAAGTCGATGAATTCCGGCTCTTCGTGCGTCCAATCGATGCCGGTGGAATCGTTTATATTTCGGAACAGCGGTGCGCTTTCGTTGGCGGGTACGTAGGTTTCGGTGGCGTCTCGTTGCCGTACGGTCAGTACTTGGTCGGCTTTTACGTTCTGCAGAATCTGCTGCTTCCCGTTGGGCCAGATCACGCTGATTTGGCGTACGGCACTGGTTTTGCCCAACCCAAAATGCGCCATCGGTTCCACCGTCGAGATGTACCCCCGGTAGGGCGAATGTTCGTAAACCTGCCGCAGGGTATCGGCGTAGGCTACTTCCACCCGCGCGCCCAGGCCGCCGGGATTGTGGCCTTCGCCTACAAACTTGATCCGCAGATAGTGGTGGTTGTTCGCGTCGAGTTCCATCAGGTTGTTGCGGTACACGAAAGCCGAATCGTCGATGTTGTTGACTACCATATCCAGGTCGCCGTCCAGATCTAGATCAGCGTAGGCGGCGCCGTTGGAGAACGAAGGTACCCCGATGCCCCAGGCTTCGGTGACGTTTTCGAAGGTAAGGTCGCCCTTATTTCTAAATGCAAAATTCTTGATCTTGATCGCCGGAATCAGCGGCAATAGTTCGTTTTTGGGCGTGTAGCGTTCGTTTTCGGCTCGGTACTGAATGAAGTCGCGGTCGGTCACGTCGCGCGGAAAACCGTTAGTAATCACGATGTCGCGGAAACCGTCGTGGTCGAAGTCGGCCAGCATGGGCGCCCAGCTCCAGTCGGTTTCGGCGACGTCGGCCAGCATACCCATATCGGCAAAGACCGGCTCGTCGGTACCCGGCTTGTTGCCCATATTGACCTGCATGGTATTTCTTACGTACTGATGGGTGAAGCCGTATAGGTCGTTGTTGAGGTAGTTCTGGTAGGTGTTTGGCCCCATGAGGCGCTTCTTGCGGGTATTGTCGCGGGGCAGCATGTCGAGCGCCACCACCTCTACGAGGCCGTCGTTGTCGAGGTCGGCCACGTCGTTGCCCATCGCCGAGTTGCTGGTGTGCTTGAAGTAGACCGCGGCTTTATCCGTGAAGGTCCCATTGCCATCGTTGATATACAGCAGGTCGTCGGAGAGGTAGTCGTTGGTGACGTAAATATCCTTGAAACCGTCGCGATTGAAATCCGTAATGTTGATGCCCAACCCGTAGCCCTCGGTCTGGATACCCGCCTGCTTCGACACGTCGGTGTACACCGGATGCCCCCGCCCGCCGCATCCCAATCACAGCGGTACAGGCGGTCGGTGGTGGGCGAAGAGCCATCGCGGTGTTTTTTGTGGTAGAAGTTCGGGAACTTGTCCACGCTGTCGATCAGAATGTACAGGTCCAGATCACCGTCGTTGTCGTAATCGAAAAACGCCGCGTGGGTACCGTGGCCCGTGTCGGCAATGCCGTAGTCGGCGGCCATTTCTTTGAACAACGGCGTGCCCTCGGCGTCGTTTCCCTGATTGACAAACAGCAGATTGGCCCGCTGCGTGGAATCGTTGTAAGTCGTGGCCGAGAGGTAAATATCCATCTTGCCATCGGCGTCGATGTCCACCAGACTGACACCCGAGCACCAGCGGCCCAGATTAGACAGTCCGGCTTTCCGACTCACATCCGCAAACTTCATCCCGCCCTGATTGACGTACATCTGGCTGCTGACCTGATTGCCCGAAAACACCAGATCGGGTAGCGAGTCACCGTTGAGATCGGCGATGCCCACGCCGCCGCCGTTGTAGACGTACTCATAATCGAGAATGTTGATCGAATCGTTTTCGGTAATCCGGTTGGCGAATGTCACGCCCGTGTCCTCGGCCGGAAAGCAGTGTGAAAAGAGCTTTTTCCCGACAAGAAGAAAGCAGAACGGCCAGCAGCCAGACAACAGATCGATAGTGTGCTTAAACGCATGGGAAAGAGGTAGTCGTAGAGTCAGGATTTACCACAAATATACCGGGTTAAAAACTCACCTATGCCGATGACGGCCAGCATCCGTCCGGTGGTACCCGCTTCGGCCCGGTGCGAGAAGTAGTCTGTCCGGTGCAAAACCGTCGAATAGGGCGAGATCCCGACCTTGCTTTCCGGGATACCCCGGCCGCCAATAGCTGATCGGTAATTGTGCCTTGCAGGTCGACGAAGTACTTGCCCGATTGCTCGTCGAGGCGTTTGCGGGCTCTGCTGAAATGCTCCGCCACTTCCGGGCCGACTTCGAAAGAATCGGCGTCGATGCAGGTACCGACGTAAGCCAGACAATCGATGGGGAAGTACCAAAGTGCTCTTGCATCTTTTGCAAAACCGCGGGCACGACGCCCGCCACCGTGCCGCGCCATCCTGCATGAATAGCCGCCACCGCCCGCCGTGCCGGATCGTAGAGCAACACCGGCGTGCAGTCGGCGATCGTGACGGCCAGTACGATGCCCGGCCGATCGGTGATCAAGGCATCGAAGCCTTCGCGGTGCCCGGGCTGACTTACCACCAAAACCTCCTTGCCATGTACCTGATGCGCGCTGGCGACCTGCGTCGGCTTCCACATCCAACGCGTGCCACAACCGGGCGCGGTTTTCGGCGACTTTGCTCGGGGGCATCGGCAGTCGAAAGCCCCAGGTTCAGCGAGCCGTAGGGGGCCGGGCTCACGCCCCCGTGCCGGGTACTTTCGGCGGCGAGCAGGTTGGGTACTATCTTGAAAAATAGCGGGCGTGCGGAACAGAACGGACATGAACGAAGGGATGTTTAAACTGGCTAGCGGGTGGACTTCGCCATCTTTTCTCTTGCCTCTTCCTCATCGGCCTCGTCGGCTACGGGCTGGGGTTGCTGGCTGGCTTCGTCAGGGACGTAGGCTAGCTCGATCCACATCGGAAAGTGATCGGAGCCGATGTAGGGCAGCCGGGCGATGTGCACCAACTGAAAATGCGGCGAGCAAAAAATATGGTCCAGCGGGTAGCGGAAGAAGCGGTGCTCGGCGTGGAAAGTATTGAAAAAGCCGCGCCCCTTGCGGGGGTCGAGCAGGCCACTCACTCGTTGGAAAAGGTCGTTGGTATAGCTCCAGGCCACATCGTTGAGGTCACCGGTCACGATCAGCGGCAGGGTGGATTCCCTGGCCATTTTACCCACGATCAAAATCTCCTTGTCGCGCTCGGTGGAGCGGGTGTTTTCGCCGGGAACGGGAGGCGTGGGGTGAATGCAGATCAACCGAAAGATACTACCATCGGCCAGCCGTACCGTGGCGAAAATCGAGGGTACATCGTCTTCTACCAAAAATTTTATTTCATGCTCCACGATTTCGAGCCGCGAAAACAGCATGATCCCATAAGTGTTGTCGATGACCTCGGCCGCCCGGTAGGGGTAGTCCTGGTCGAGGCCGCCCATCGCTTTGGCCCAGCCGTGATCGGTTTCCGACAGGACCAGCAAGTCGGGCATGCGCTCCCTGACGAGCGTCAACAAACGGTCCTTGTGCGGGTTATCTTCCAGTACGTTGGAAATCATCAGCGTAAACCGGCTTCCGTCCGTTTGGGGCGTGACCTGTTTTACTTCGGCGGGGGCAATGGGCAGGTAGGGGAAAACCAGGTAGATTAGGTACAGTAGGTTGACGATCAGACCAACCAGCAGCGCCCAGTCGTACCAATAGACCAATTCTACCGTATAGAGGAAAGCTGGCAAGACGGCCAGATTGATAAATAATTTTTGCAGCCGGGGGTATTCGAATACTCGAAAAATCCAGTAGTCGTTGCGGATAAACGGGATGGCCGTTATGGACAAGATAAAAATACTGAGAAAATAGAGTAAGGAGACAAACATGGTCGTGTACTAGTATAGGTCACGCGCGAGGCGGGTTGCAAAGCTAACGATTCGGGACTTTTTTCCTAAAAGCACAAACCAGCAATCTCGTATCTTGCCGTCCCATAGCTCATGAGCAGGCCAATGCGGCAGTTGGAGATCTTCGGAGTACTTGAAAACTTTAAAGGGCACGGGCTTCACAACACCTAATACTTAACTATTCGAAATCAGAAATTTGCTTGATGGATTCCCCCAAAACACCCAAACAGAAAGTAGAGCAGTACCTGGACCTGGGCCACACCGAGGTCGAGAACCACGCCAAGGCCCAGCAGAAAGTGTACGAAGCGCATGTGAGTCGGACTTCCTCGGCGACGCGGGTCATTTCGGAGTTTTTCAGTACCAACGTGTTCGGCTTTGTGTACCATTACCTGCGAAGCCGTTTCGGGCGCCGCCACCCCTACCAGTCCTACCCCATCGGGGGCGACAACGGAATCTACAAGCTGGCCCCCTCGATCCCCAGCCGCGAGGGCATCAGCCTGGCGCTGCTCTCGGACTGGGGCAGCGACACCACCGAGTCCGACGCGGTGGCGCACCTGGTGGCCCGCTACGCGCCCGACTACAGCATTCATCTGGGTGACATCTACTTTGTGGGCACGCCGCGTGAGGTAGCCGAGAACTTCACCGCCCCCCATGCCTCCTGGTACTACGGCGCGTCAGGGAGCCTGGCCTTGTGCGGCAACCACGAGATGTACTCCAATGGCTCAGCCTATTACAAACATCTGCTGCCCGTCATGTACGCCAAAGAAGATGGCGTCAAGAAGACCCAACAAGCCGCTTTTTTCTGCCTGGAAAACGAGTATTGGCGCATCATCGGGCTGGATACCGGCTACACTTCCGTGGGGCGGCCGTTCCAGGAAGTGATTCACCGTCCCGACTGCCGCTTACGCGACGAGCAAACGACCTGGCTGCGCGATGTGGTCAAGCTCGGCAATCCCAACGACAAGCGCGGGATCGTATTTATGAGTCACCATCCCTACATTTCAGCCTTTCGGGAGGATTATTTCAAGCCCGGCGAGCAGCTTTGTGAACTGCTGGGCGACGCCGCCCGGCCAGTCGTGTGGTTTTGGGGGCACGACCATCGGCTGGTGGGGTACCATCTGGGCCAAAACAAAAGTGAGTTGCAGGCCTACGGCCGCTGCATCGGCCACGGCGGCATGCCCGTCGAAACCAAGATGTCGGTGCGCGACGCCGATGTACTCAAGATGGCCTTCTACGACCGCCGCGTGCGGAACCGCATCGGTAGGCATGATCTGGGGTACAATGGCTTCGTGCTGCTGAATCTGGTGGGCGAGCAGCTTACCGCTACCTATCGCGATCTGGAAGATACGGAGGTACTTAGAGAAAGCTGGACGCTGGATGCCGAGAACGGAGAGCTGACGCATGATTTTGATTTCAGGCATCCTGATATGTCGGTGTTTGAGTGAAAGCAGAGGGGTAGATCGCCCAGAGGGAAGCTAATTTTCACGCCGGAGGCGTCGACAGTTAATAGAAAAACAAAAACAGTCAATTCCTGGCACCCCGGAGGGGTCGGCCGTAACGATGGCATGGAAGATCGCCCAGAGGGCTACCGGATAGTCGTCACTCGGCGAAGCCGAGCGACAGCGGTGCCATTTATTTGAACGATGTAATGCTTTGGGGTAACTTATTCCAACCTTTCCAGTAGTTTGGTGCTCTTGTCTATAAATCAGCACTCAACCCCAACCATATCGCTATGGAAATGCTGCTATCGTTACTCGTCAAGCTTACCAAAATGCCCGAGCAAAACTTACGGCCCATTCTTGGTCTTTTTGAATTAGTCGAAGCCCCGGCCAACGATATCCTGCTGGCACCGGGAACCGTTTGCCCGAAGGTGTGGTTCGTCGGTTCCGGCTCACTCCGTGCCTACTACCACATCGAGGAGTGCAAGCGTAAGAAGCGAAAGGACGAGCGAGAAAAAATCAGCCGCGAAGTGACCAATTGGATTATTCCACCGGGCGGGTTGTACACATCTGTGCAGAGTTTTTCGCAACAGATTCCCACGATGTACTACGTCGAGACTTTGGAAGCGTCCCGGTTGTTTACGCTGTCCTACCCGAACTACCTGGCCTTGCAGAAGTCCCATCCCGAGATCGTGCTCAAAATCTACGAACACGTCATCGTGATGAGTGAATTGCGGCTGCATATTTGCAATCTACACTATCCGGAGGATCGATTGCGGATGTTCGAACTTACTTATCCCGGTAAAACCAGCCATCTTACCGTCAACGTGAAGGCGACCTACCTCAATATCGACCCGAGCACCCTGAGCCGCTGGCGTGGGAAGATCAAGTAAAGTAATTTTCTGACTCGAATCAGACGATTTCCTGATTCGAGTCAGATTGCGGTAACCATGCACCGCTTAATTTTGTCGGTATAGGATTCCTCGCTTTTATCCACCAATCACAAAGTACGCTACTATGAAAATTCCTAAATCTATTCTTGCCTCCTGTATCGTTCTCGGCGTAGTGGCTTGCAGTAACGTTATTGGAAGTGAAGAAACCCCCACCCCATACAACCAGGAAGACCCGTTGAAAGCGGGAGAGATTTCGCTGCCTGTCAAGCCTGATCCGGCTTTTGGCTGGGCTCCACAACCCGGCTCAGTCGACTTGGGTGGTTTGGTGAGCAAGTCGGATGGAGAACCCGTGCTCGTGGTACTAGGCGAAGGCGTCGCGGCCGGGTACCGGGACGGGGGACTTGTTTCGGGAAGGACAGATCACCTCCTACCCGAATTTGGTAGCCCGGCAAATGGGATTGACCAACTTCAAACAGCCCCTCTTCGAACGGGAGCATGGCAACGGGACGGGTCGACTGATCCTGGATAAAGCTAAGTGCTGAGCCGCGCTGGAATAAGGTGACCAATAACCTGGCCTATAGTAATCCACCTATCGAGTTCCTACCGTACTCAGGCAACCAAGTCAATAACTTTTCGGCTCCGGGTCTTAGCCCGATCTTCTACAATATCAATGTTGGCGACATCGTAGAAAGTACGGTCACTTATTACAAGACTAATCCTCTAAATGCTGAAAAAACCAATGCTAACTATTTATGGGACAAGTACAATATGCCAGTTGCACTGGGTAGCCGATTCATACCAAGCGGAACTGGCACAGGTTGGGACCGAATCAACGCGATGAAGCCTGACATGGGCATCATTGATGCTGGCTTAGATAATTTCGTTGCAGACTACATAAGAGGGGAAGGGTTGGGGTTGTCTAGTAGTCAGCGCTGGCCGGATTGGGAACTGCAAATTTTGGAAAAAGTGAAGAAGACGGGGATGAAGTATGTGTACCTGACTGTGCCTGATATTCTGGATGCTCCCTATTTCAAATTTTATACTTATGAGAGTATGGTGAAGAAAGTAGACAAGACTCCTAAATTTCTTCAAAACGGTACGGATCAATTGCGTGACATTGAGCCTACTGACATCCTGTCTACCAACCGCTAACGTAGTGAATCTGTACAATGGCAGATTTTCTGGTCCACTAACTGACGCCGATGTTATTAGGAAAGATGAAGTAAATCGTTCTGATTTCTACAACAACTGGTTCATTCAGAAAGCCGCGCGAGATTATAATCATCCCCTGGTCGATTTTCATGCGGTCTATAAAAAGGTACTGGCCGGGCAGTACGTATCGGAAGATGGCTTTCGTATCGACCCCTCGTATCCGAATGGCAACTTTTTCTCGTCGGATGGTCTCTATCTGTCGGCTATCGGGCAGGCGGTGCTGGCTAACGAAGTCATCAAGGTTTTCAATGCTTCGTATGGCATGAAAATTCCACTTATTAATGTCGGTAAATACGCGGCAGAGCTAGCCAAGAAATAGCTTATCCAGTAACCACCCTAAACCACCAATGCAATGAAAGCGCTCTCAATTATTCCGTTCCTGCGGAGATCAGGGGGGGATCGCCTTTAAGGCTACCTGATAGTCGTCACTCGGCGAAGCCGAGCGACCAATGTCATTAAGTTAAGAATCAAAGGTTGGAACGCCTATTCTTAAATTGCTTGGGTTTGTTCTTTGTCCGGTATTGGTCGGCCTTCCTGGGGAAGCTCCTGCCGGGCCTGACTGGCTCGATGTTTTGCGCCAGTACGCCTGCCAGATAGTCCAGGGCGTCCCGGGGTTGCTGCCCCAACAGCAGATCCACTATCTTTTCCCTGAGCAGGCTGGCGCTAACGGTGATGTTGACCTGGTAGCGGTGCTTGCGATGGCTGCACCTGTGCTGGACTCGTTCATTGACCTCTTCCCGCAGCAGCGCCTCGAGGTTGGCCACCAGCAGGGTGATGTAGAAATCTTGGGTGATCACTCTTTGGCTCACCCCCGAAAAATGCTCGATGTGCAGGGCGTTCTTCAGGACGTCGAAGCGGGTCTCCACCCCCCAGCGCCGCCGGTAAAGGTCCTTGAAGATCGCCGTGGGGTACTCACCCTGCTCCAGCAACGAGCTGACGAGCACCTCGACCTCCCCGCCGGGCAGGTCCACCCGTACCAGCCTGACGGGCACAGCGGTGTGTCGGTCGTAGGGCCTTGCCGACACGGATTCGTTCTTGCCCGTTTTCAGCTCCAGCAGTTGGCTTGTCGCCCCCGAGCGGACAAAATCCCCCACCGCGTTGCTCCATGTCACCTTGGCCCGCATCACGAAGTCCACGCCCCGCTGGTGGTGCTGGAAGATGAAGTCCAAGGAGGGGTACCCCCGGTCGTAAATCACCAGGTCGCCCGGCCCGGCCCAAGCCAGGTGAGACTCGGCCAGCACCCGCTCCCCGTCAGCGTAGCGGCCCATCTGCCCGTCCAGCACCAAGTCGTTGAGCACGTCGTAGAGCAGCGAGACTCGGGCCTGCACGCGCAGCGTTCGGTGCTGGTTGGCGTAGGTTCCGTAGTGCTGCTCCAGCTCGGCCGTGTGAGGCAACTCGATGATACTGCCATCGATGGCCAGCAGGCGCTTGCCCTGCCACAATTTCACGCCGAGTTCATTGTCAGAATAGAATTCGCGACACAGGTGGTGGAGCCCATCGCGGAAAAACTCGGGCCGGAGTTTCTGCCGGCTTTGGCAGAAGGCGCTGGCCGTCAGGCTGACTGGCTCCTCTTGAATGGTCAGTTCGACTAGCCGTTCATAGAAGTGGTGGATTTCCAGGGCAATCTTTTTGCGTAGGGCTTTCAGCATCAGCGTGACCAGGAAAGGGAAAGGAAGCTTGCGGTTGCGAGTGAAGTCACTCGGTTGCTGTTTGTATTGATCGGCTACGACCTCCACCAGCAAAAAGGAGCGCAGGCTTGTCAACAAGTTAAGATTCGTCTTTTTTTCATTTTGCAATAATCTGAATTTTCCGCTAACTTAATGACATTGGTAGCGCGACTGAGGCACATTAACCCGCGACTTCGATTTTAAGCATCCCGACATGACGGGTTTTGAGTGAGATTATGCTTACTCAATCTGCCCGGCCAGCAGCGCAATCCCCTCCCGAAAACTACGCGGCGTGTAGCCGAGTACTTCCCGCGATTTGTCCAGGATAAATCCTGTGCGGGCCGGGCGTTTGGCGGGTTGGGTGAAGGTAGTGGAGTCGGCTTCGGAGATGAGGCTGGCGTCGAGGTCGAAGTACTCGGCGGTCATGGTCGCCATTTCGTGGGGGGTGAGGACGTCTTTTCCCGAAATATTGAAAATGCCCTCCGCTTCCTGGTCGGCGATCAGCCAGCAGCCCATCGCCAGGTCCTCGGCCAGCGTGGGGCTGCGCCATTGGTCGGTCACGACGTTGATGGCCTTGCCAGATTCCAACGAATTCTTGACCCACAAAATGATGTTGCTGCGGCTCATGTCGTGCGCGATGCCGTAGACGAGTACCGTGCGGGCAATCGCCCAGCGGATCGGCGCGCCGGATTGGGCATTGTGGATGAGGGCTTTTTCGGCGGCGTACTTGCTCCAGCCATAAAAACTCAGCGGATTGGCTTCGGCGGTTTCGGTGTAGGGGCCGTCCGCGCCGTCGAAAATAAAATCTGTAGACAGATGCAGCAAAAAAGTATCCTGCGCCCGGCAGGCTTCGATCAGGTACTCGACGGCCTTCACATTCAGGGCCCAGCACTCGGCCATGTCGCTCTCGCACTGGTCCACGTTGGTCATGGCTGCGGTATTGACGACCACATCGGGCCGCGCGGCGGCCAGTACACTGGCTACCTCCTCAGGCTTCGTGATGTCCAGCGAGTGGTACTCGTAGCCTTCGGTGAAAGGCAGTCGGTTGGCCCCGCGCGCGGTGGCGATCACCGTGCAGCCGGGCTGCGACAGCAATAGTTCGACAAGTTTCTGGCCCAGGAGACCGTTGGAGCCGGTGATGAGAATTCGTTTTGCGTTCAAGGACAGGGGCTTTTTTTATAAAAAATAAGGGCAAAGGTACTTACTCGTATAAGTAGCCATATCGCTTCGTGATTTTCTTCTTTCGCATCTTTTTTACGGTGACCTTTTGCATGACCGCATCGTTGAGCGGTCGGTTGCGGGCATCGCGCGGGCGGGCGGCGATGGAATCGACCACCGCCAAGCCGTCGATCACCTGCCCGAATACGGTGTAGTTGCCGTCGAGGTGCGGCGAACCACCCGCGGTGCGGTACACCTGGCGCTGCGCCTCGGTGGGCTGGCGCGGCCGGCCGGCGGGTTCGTTCACGATGCGCGCCAACTGCTGGTCGAGGGTCTGGTCGGTATAGGGCTTGCCTTGTACGATATAAAACTGAGAGCCACTGGATGCTTTCTCGGGGTTGCCGTCGCGGGCGGCGGCCACGGCGCCTTTGCGGTGAAATAAGGACGCGTCGAACTCGGCCGGGATGCGGTACTTCACGCCGCCGCTGCCTATCGCCGCCTTGGCTTTGGCCCCGCGCGAGTCGGGGTCGCCGCCCTGAATCATGAACTCCTCGATGACGCGGTGAAAGAGCAGTCCGTCGTAAAAGTTTTCCTTGGTCAGCTTGATAAAATTGGCTTTGTGCAGGGGCGTCTTGTCGGAAAGTACCAGCCGCATCGGCCCGGCGTCGGTTTCGATCGTGACCAGGTGATCTCGTCTCGAACTCCTCTGTGCCTCGGCGGGTAAGCTGGTCAGAAAAAGCAGCGTGATCAATACTACAAACCGGGCGGCAATCCCAAATTGTCCATTATCCATCGTCAATTATCCATTATTTTAATGCCAGAGCTGTCTTGTCGGTTGGCGTAAAAATCATTTTCAATCCGAAATCCCGCCCGTCGGAAACTTCCTGGAGCGTGGCTTTGATCGGATCTTTTTTCCATTCGATGCGGCCGGTTTTCTCCAGGGTAGGCTCGCCGTAGCGCTTCGTGAAACGCTGCCGCGCCGAGTTCCAAAGCTGGCGGGTGGCGGTTTCGCTGTTGAGGTACACGTCGACCGTGATCTTCTCGACCTGCCGGGCCTTAGGCGAGACGTAGTAAAGTACGTCGATGGTTTCGAGTTGTTCTGTCTCGTAGGTGTAGCCCACATGGCTGACCGAATCTTCGAATAGCTCGAACTTTTCCGTGGCCCTGACCTTCCCCAGCGGGTCGCCGAACGTGATGCCCCGGAACACGCCGTCGTCGGAATCGCCCACGATGGTGTTAAGCAGGGCGTTCTGATTGCTGTTGAGGTCGTCGCTCGCCGGGTCGTTCAGGACCGCCGAATCGGTGGGCGTGGTGGCTTCTTCGTCGGTGGTGGTTTTGGTAGAACAGCCTGCCAGAGCGCCGCCAAGTACTATGGACAGCAGCAGGTAGCGCAGAATAAGGGATCGAGGGCGCATTGGGATTTCGGTAGAATTGGATTTTTTTGCAAAAATAGCCAATATCTCCTTTACTTTTTCCCGTCAACCCCTACAAAGACCGGCCGATCTGAAAAAACAAGCGGTCCTGCCCCTGGCTGTTGACGGTGTAGTTGAGGCGAATTACCATGTTGTAGAATGTCACGACATCGAGCCCCAAACCAGCCCCGACCAGGGGCTCTGTTGCCCAAACTGGTACTGCTCAACTCGGGGAAGTAGTTGCGGACGTAGCCCAGATCGGCGAACGAGTTGAGGTAGGCCGTGACCGGGATGGTGTTGAGCTGCCGAACCGGAATCCAGGGAATCGTTTTCTGAAAACTGAAAAGCCTGTATTTCAACTCGTTGCCCCACAGAAGGTAATGCTGACCCTCTATAACGTTGAGTTCGTAGCCCCGCACGAGGTCTTCCCGGAAACCCAGCCCGATCCGTTGCGCGTAGGGCTGCAACTTAGGCGAAGAAACGCGGCCGGTGATGCCAGTGTTGAAAAACCAGCGCTCGCTAAGCGGAATGAACCGCCGGTAATAACCGTATAGGTAGCTCTGATTGATGTTGTCAGAGGGGAGAATCCCCAGTTTGCTGGCCTGGATGCCGTAGAGAAACCCGAGCAAGGGGTACTGCACGTTGTCGCGGCGATCGAATTTGTAGGTATAGGTGAGCTGAAAGTACTGCTGGTTGGTGCGGCCTTTAAGCAGGTAGGTGGGGTTGAGGCGGGCCAGGGAATCGGAGAGCTGGATGTGTACCCAGCGGGTATCCAGCGAATGGAACTCGTAGAATTTGTTGCGGCGCGTAAAGTTGACAAACGTGTAGAAGCGCTCGCGGTTGAGTACCTCGCTGTCCAGAAAGTCGAGTTTGTCGTTCCAGGTGCGGTAGGCCAGCGACTTGTTAGTAGTGTAGGAAACCCCCGCCGTCACGCCGGTTTTGAGGGCTTTGTCGATGTACGGAATCGAGTAGGACATTTCGTACTTGGGAATGAAACCGAAATTGGCCGACAGCAGCAGCCGGTCCGCGCGGCCCGTCAGGTTGCGGTAGCTCATGAACAGCCCGTAGGTCGTGCGGCGCAGGTCGTGGTTGCGGTCGTACCACCACTCGTTAAAATTGCGGTCGGCTAGTTCGAAGATGGGTAGCACCACAAAGTACAGGCGCTCTTTGACCAACACCCGGATGTCTACCACGGTACTGTCAGCACTCTGAAACAACGGTATCATCTCGACGGTGATGAAGAGGTTGGTGTTGACGATCTTGCGCCGGTCGATTTCCAGCCTGCTGTTCAGGATATTGAGCGGTAGCGTGTCGCCGGGCGAGATGGCCATTTCGCGCAGGATGATGGTCGTGCGGGTGCGGAAGTTGCCCTCGGTACTCACATTGCCGACCGTCACGAGCCGGGTACTATCCAGGGTAAGTGAATCGCTGCTGCTGGCCGATGCCGAGGTCGCCAGCCCGAAGATCCCAAAAAGTATAATCCAAAAATTAGTCGGCATTCAAATTTATTTTCCCTAAAATTTCACCTTAACAACGACGAAAGCCGGTAAAGGTATCGGGAAAAATAAACATTATGCCTATCCGGGTGGCTGGGTGCGGGTAAGTCGACCGCGTCGGGCACTAGATCAGCCGCAGGGTGCCGAACGAATCGGGCCGGTGAAAACAAGGCGAATCACCGCTCAGCGTCGAACTCCAGCACTGGTACGACACGTGCTCCGAGGCGTTTTTCCAGTTTGGGTCGGTTTGTGGCTCGGTCAGTATGATCCTGAAAAAGTTGAGCCGGTAGGTATCGGAAGTTTCACCCAGTAAGGCAAGAGGCACGCTCAACTCGCCGCTCCAAAAATCGGAGCCGGTGTCCGTGATCCGATGCGCCACGCCCGCCGACTCGTAAGGTACCATCGTGAGTTCGATCACGCCGCAGTCTTTGGCAGCATTGTGCACCCGACCCACAAACAGGGCATCGTTGGGGTTGATTTCCAGCTCGACGTAACGGGTCGGCGCCGCCAGCCCGGGCGCGATGAACAATTCGAACACCTCCTGCTGCCACAGATCGGTGTTGTGGCCCCGTTGGGTCGTTTGGCGCCATAGCGGATCATCCTGGCACTCGAAGGCCACGGTAAGTTCCTGAGCGCTCCGGCGTAGCCGTACCCCGGTGCGTTGCGTGGCAGGCCGGCCATCGGAGGCCAGTTGAAAATATTTCTGTGGAAGTTCCACCCACTTTCCGGCGGGTAGTTCGATGGCAAAATACTCGGAATTCATGCGGGCGCTCGTTGGTGAGGAGCCCAATGTTATTCCATTTTGGCGAGTTTAGCAAGGTCGAGGTCGTCCAGCGTGTCTTTTATTTGGTCCATCGACACTTTTCTGCCTTTGACCGACACGATGAACCGATCGGCGACCAGGACATTCACTTCACCGTTTTGGCGCTTATTGTCGTACTGCTCGTAAGCCTTATAACCGTCGACGCGCGTGGTTTTTTCGTAGCCGGTGGAGGTCTCCTTATCCACCTCCGACATCGCCCAGGCCGCCATGCCCATCATGGCCATGCCGCCCACGCCACCCGTGTCGACTACCTCGATCTCCATACTGGCGTCGCCGTCCTTGTATTTTCCTCTGGCTTGCGACAGGCTGAAACCCATCGCACCGTTTTTCTCGCCGCCGGCTTCGGTACGTTCCATGCCCCCGGCTTGCTCGGGCAGGATCGCCTTCAATTCCCGAAAATCGACCGGGTCGACCGGCCCTTCCTTCTGCATTTTCTCGGCTTTCTCGGCCATTTGCTGAATGGCCTCCATAGCGTTTTCCGGCTCTTTGTATTCTTCTTTTTCATCGCCGCCGCCGCAGCTCATCATGGTGAAAGTCAGCAAGCTACCAAGTAATAGTTTCGTCTTCATGGGTAAGGAAGGGTTTAGGTTCAGAGGGCAAGGTATGTTTTTCCAGAGCAAAAAAATAACCCGGCGCAACCGTTTCTATTGAACGGTGCGCCGGGCTTTCTGACCGGTCGCTTTGAGTGAGTAATCTACACCGAAACCGGTTGCCGCTCGGGACGATGGTCGTTCCGCCGCGAGCGGACCACCAGATAAATACCCAGCAACACGGCCGGAATGCTCAGAAATTGGCCCATGTTCAGGGGCAGTGTGTCTTCAAAATTGACCTGATTTTCTTTCATGAACTCATCGATGAAACGAAAGGCAAAAATCCAGATGAGCCCCACGCCCAGCAACAGGCCGCGCGGCGTGGCAGCCTTGTATTTGTTCCAAAGCGCGAACAGCACAAAGAACAGAATCAGGCAGGAAATAGACTCGTACAACTGCGCCGGATGGCGGGGATACTGGCTGAATTCGGTATTTTGCAGGAACAAAAAGGCCCAGGGTACATCTGTCACTTTGCCGACGATCTCGGAGTTCATCAGGTTGCCGAAGCGAATGAATACCCCGGCCAGTGCCACCAGAATGATCATGCGATCGGTGAGCCACAGGAACGTTTGGCCGGTAGCCTGGCGTTTACGGGTATAAAACCAAAGACCGATCAAAATCCCGATCAAAGCGCCGTGGCTGGCCAGGCCCGCGAAGGGCGGCAGGATGATTTCGAGCGGGTTGGTCAGGAATACGCTGGGCTCGTAGAAAAGAAAATGGCCCAGGCGCGCGCCAAACACGGTCGCCGCAACCATCACGAGGGTGAGCGTGTCGATGTCTTCGAGCGGCTTTCCCTCTTTCTTAAAAATGTGCGTCATGATCTGCTGGCCAAACAGAAAGCCTGCCGCAAACAGCAGACCGTACCAGCGAATCGTGAACGGACCAAAGCCCATGAACTCGGGAATCGTGAAAATATCGGGACTGACGTCCCAGGTGATATAGCTAAGCATTTGCGTAGATGGGTGTTATTTTTGCCAAAGTTAAGAATTAAGAATTATGAATTATGAATTATGACCGGTCGGACCCGCGCTCGGGCTGGCCTTCCAATGATGAGTTGACATGAAAACTTTGCTCATTTCGCTTGTAAAAGTCTACCAGGGCGTCATCTCTCCCTACCTGCCCAACGCGTGCCGCTACACGCCCACCTGCTCGCAGTATATGATCCAGGCCGTCACCAAACACGGCGCACTCAAGGGCGGCTGGCTCGGCCTCAAACGCTTCGGCCGCTGCCATCCCTGGGGCGGCAGCGGGGTGGATGAGGTACCGTGAAGGGAGTTTATAAGTTGAAAGTTGAAAGATTAGAAGTTTATGATGGAGCCCACCTAGGGCATTAAAGGGTCAGAAATTTTAAACCTCAGTGGCGGACCACTCTAAACTTTAAACTCCACTACCTATCCTCCAATCGCCACCTTCCTTAATATCGCGTCGATGATCGTGCCGGTACGGATGCCGTCGGCTTCGGCTTCGTAGTTGAGCAGGATGCGGTGGTTCATGATGTCGGGGGCCAGCTCCTTGATGTCTTCGGGCAGTACGTAGTCGCGGCCTTCGAGGTAGGCCATGGCTTTGGCGGCCAGGTTGAGATTGATGGTCGCGCGGGGTGATACGCCAAATTGGATGTACCGCGCCTCGTCGCGCAGGCCGTAGTCGAGTGGGCGGCGGGTGGCGAATACCAGTTCGATGATGTAGCGTTCGAGCGTATCCGAGATGTTGACCTTGTTCACTTCGTTCCTAATGGCGAAGACATCCTCCCGACCCATGATGGGTTCTACGCTGGAATCGAAATTGAGATCGGCCATGCGGCGCATCACTTCCAACTCCTCGGCGCGGTCGAGGTAGTCGACGTACACCTTCATCATGAAACGGTCGAGCTGGGCTTCGGGCAGCGGGTAAGTACCTTCCTGCTCCACCGGATTCTGGGTGGCCAGTACCAGAAAGGGGCGGTCGAGCGAGTAGGTGTCGTTGCCGATCGTCACCTGCTTTTCCTGCATCGCCTCCAGCAGCGCCGACTGTACCTTAGCGGGTGAGCGGTTCACCTCATCGGCCAGGATGATATTGGCAAAAATCGGCCCTTTTTTTACTTCATAATCCCCGATCTTGGGCTTATAAATCATCGTCCCGATCAAGTCGGCGGGCAGCAGGTCGGGCGTGAACTGGATGCGGTGAAAGTTGAGGTCCAGTACCTTGGCGAGGGTATTGATCGTCAAAGTCTTGGCCAGGCCCGGTACGCCTTCCAGCAGTACGTGTCCACCCGTGAACAGGCTGATCAGCAGTCGGTTCAAGAGCCTTTCCTGACCCACGACGACCTTGCCCATTTCGTCGAGAAGTTCTTTAATCTTTTCTAGGTACATTATTGAGTTTATGAGGTCAGGAGTTCAGGAGTTCAGGAGTTTATGAGTCTTGTGAGCCACTTTTAACTCATAAACTCATCGACTCATTAACTCAATACTATCCCCCCACTGCCCGCACAAACCGATTTTTTCCGTGGATGTCTTTCAGAATCTCGACATGCTGGTAGCCTCGTTCGGTGAAGACTTGCTGGGTTTCGGGACCATACTGCTCGTTGATTTCTACGTAGCAGCGGCCGCCGGTTTTAAGGTGGTGCTGCCCGAAATCGGCGATGGCTTTGTAGAAAAGCAGCGGGTCGCTGTCCTCCACAAAAAGCGCCTCGTGCGGTTCGAAGCGCAGGACATTGGGCCGCATGTGGTCGGCTTCGGCGTAGGTCACGTAGGGCGGATTGCTCACCAGGCAGTCGAATTTGGCGGGGGCGTCGGGTAGCGGGAAACGTTACTTCCAGCATATCCTGGTTATCGAAATGCACGTCGGCCATCAATTGGCGGGCGTTCTCGCGGGCTACGGTGAGGGCCTGGTCGCTGACGTCCCAGGCGTGTACCGTGGCGTGGGGCAGGAAGCGGGCCAGCACGATGGCGATGCAGCCGCTGCCGGTACCGATATCGAGGATCGAGGGCTTGTCTTCCGGCTCGGCGTAATCGCGCGTCACCAGGCGTACCAGCTCTTCGGTTTCGGGCCTTGGAATAAGCACCGAGGCCGATACCTGGAAGGTAAGGCCGCAGAATTCGGTCGAGCCGATGATGTGCTGAATGGGTTCGTTGCGGTTGAGTCGCGCCACAATTCCGTCCCAGTCGGGCTGGATTTGCGTGTCGGCAATCGGGCGGTCGACCATCACGTCCACGCTCCGCAGGCGCAGATAATGCTCCAAAAGCATGAAGGCAATGGCCTGGGTTTCTTTGGGCGGATAGGCGTCTATCTGCTGAATAAGGTGGTGGTAGAGCTGACGGGCCGAGGTCATGAAAAGGACTGGTTTCGGTACTTAGGGCCGAAAGTTAGCGAATTTAGCCGTGAAGCGCCGCCGGGCGGGCGGAGTTTTCTTGCCTGCCCGCCACAATGCACTACGACAAAGATTTGATTTCGGGCATATCGTTGCCCGCCAGAATCTCGGGCGCAATCATTACCCGGCTGTGCGGATCGGCGTTTTCAAGGTTGAGTACCCCGCGCGGACATACCGCTGAGCAGATCCCGCAGCCCACGCAAGAGGAGCGCACGATGTCTTGACCCTTTTGGGCGTAGGCGCGCACATCGATGCCCATTTCGCAGTAGGTGGAGCAGTTGCCGCACGAGATGCACTGCCCGCCGTTGGTCGTGATGCGGAAGCGCGACTTAAAGCGCTGCACTATGCCTAAGTACGCCGCCAGCGGACAGCCGAAGCGGCACCACACGCGGTTGCCCATGAGCGGATAAAAGCCCACGCCCACGACGCCGGAGAAAATGGCGCCGATGTAGAAACCATAAGCGCCGCGCACCGAATAGCTGCTGATGGGCCCAATGTTGGACTGGCCCGTGAAGTAGGTATATAGCACGAGGGCGGTCATGACAATGGCGAAGACCAACACGCCGTGTACCGTGTAGCGTTCGATTTTCCAGGCGCGCATCGACTTGTCGGACAGCTGCCGGTGCGGGTCGCCGAGGGTTTCGGCCAGGCCGCCGCAGCCGCATACCCACGAGCAGTACCAGCGCTTGCCGTAGAGGTAGGTAAATACCGGCACAGCGATCAGAAACAGGGCGATGCCCCACACCAGCATGAACAGCCCGAGGGTACCATTGCTGAGAAGCTCATTGAGGTTGAAGTCGAAGAAAAAGTCGTAGTCCAGCGGCCACATGTTCTTGAAATCGAAGTAGGGCTGGTTGAGCCGCACCAGAATCTCGGGGATGATGAAGGCGAAGGAGGTCTGGAAAAACATCACCGAAATGGTCCGCGTCATTTCGTAGGGCGAATGGCGGTACTTGATCATCATCCTGATTCCCATGATCAGTATGCAAAGGGTATACAGAAAGCCGTACAAAAACCACTGCGAAGCCGGGCCGCCGTTCAGCGCCTCGCTGATCGGATCGACGAGCAACACCCAGTTGACCAGGTACTCGGGATAGAAATAGAGCGCTACATAAAACAGAATCAGAAACGTGCCGAAAATAATGCCGATCCAGCCGCGCGAGGTAGCCGGATGGTGGTAGATGTGGTCGTTTTTGATCCCGGGCAGCAGGCGGTTCTTAGGAAAAATGTACATCAATCCGCCCAAAATAGCCAACCCGAAACTCAGCCAAAACCACAAGGCCGTGTGCTCGGTGATCGGCCCCGCCGAGGCCGCCTTGGTCACGGGAAAAGCGTAATTGTCGTAGATGACCTCGCCCTCCTTTTTCTGGTCGCGCAGCGTGACGTTTACCCCCTCCTGAATCTTACTGAAATCATTGCCGAATTCGAAAGCCGTCGAATAGGTTTTTTCGTACATGGGCTCGACTTGGTCTTTCAACAGCGCGTAGTGCTCCTTCGTGACGACCGTCGTGTCGGTCATGATGGCTTCGGTCAGCGTGTACTTTCCCAAACTCAGCGTGGCGATCCAGACGCCAAACCCAATGACGAAAAGCGCTAAGCCGATTTTTTGAATAGAAGTCATTTGATGTTTATGCGTTTATGCGTTTATTTGTTTATAGGTTTATTTGGCTATGCGGCGTGCGGTACAGAGGGTTTTGCATCGTTCTAATGCCAACAAATCAGCTCGAATTTCATATTGTATTTTGGTTGAATAGTTCGTTCATAAACACGGTTATTCGGATAAACAAATAAACGCATAAACAAATAAACACCCTCCAACTACCGCCACGCCCTTTCCCAGAAACCCGCTTTTCCGCCTAGCTTTACGTTGTGCCTGGGGCTGTGTTTGTTAAACGCCTTGACGATTTCGTGCTCGTGGCGCTTAGAAAACTCAGGGTCGAAATGGGCGTCGCGGAAGTGCGAAAGTACGTAGCCGATGCTTCGCTTGCCGCTGATCCACTTGGCGCATACCTCGTGCCGCAGCCTCATGCCGAAAGCATTGATGCCCGTAACGGCGTAGTTGCCATCGCGGTAGTTGATGCGCAGCGCGATTTTGCCGTCGGAGTGTTCCCAATAAAAGGTCTGCTGCCCGTCGGGTACCTCGGCCGGTACCTGACCGTAGGTTTGGTACTCGATGTCGAGGAATTTGGCCGAATTGAAAAATACGCCCGGTTGGTAGGCCGTCCGGGTTTGGCAGATGCTCCGGGCCACGGTTTCGCCCATGATGCGGCCCGTGTACCAGATTTGCTCCACCGGCTTGCGGTCGTCGGGCGGGTTGCGGTGCTGCACGCAATCCCCGATCGCGTACACGTCGGGAAGGTTAGTTTCCAGGTACTCGTTGACCATTATGCCCTTATCGACTTCTAAGGCGGTGTCCTTGAATTGCTTGATGTTGGGATGCACGCCTACCCCCAGGCCAACAAACTGACAGTCGATTTTCTCGCCATCTTTGGTCGTGATGCTCGTTACCCGCAGGGCGGCAGCGCGGTCGTTGTCGTCGTGGATGGCTTCCAGCTCGGTTTCGAGCCGCAGGTCGATGTGGTGCTCACGAATGTGTCGCCCGATCATTTGGGCCTCTTCCATGGGCAAGGTGCCATTCCAGTAGGCGTCTTCCCGTACCAGAATCGACACCGCAATGTCGCGGGTTCGCAGCATCTCAGCCAGCTCGATGCCGATTAGTCCGCCACCCACCACCACCGCCCGCTCGATCCCCTTGGTATTGGCTTCCATCGACTCCAAATCCTGATAGCTGTACAGCCCCTGCACGCCCTCCAGGTCCTGGCCGGGCCAGTCGAAGGTGTTGGGCTCGGAGCCGACGCCCAGAATCAGCGTATCGTAGGTCAGCTCGGTGGGTACATCGGAGTTGTGGCTGTCGAGCGTGAGGGTTTTGTTTTCAAAATCGAAAGTACTTACCCAGGCCTGCCGCAGTTCGATGCGGTTTTTCTCCCAAAAATAATCCTCGTAGGGCTTGGTGTGCTCGTACTTCATGTGGCCCATGTAGATGTACATCAGGGCGGTACGGGAAAAGAAGTGCTCGGTTTCGGCGGAGATAACGGTGATGCGGTGGTCGGAGTGCTTCCGAATGTGCCGCGCGGCCGTGATGCCGCTTATGCCGTTGCCCAGGATGACTATGTGCTTCAATTTTGGTTGAAAGTTGAAAGTGGAAAGTTGAAGGCGGCCTACGATGAGGAACGAACCGAAAGTCAGAACTGATTATTTTTCCAGAGTCCAGAGTCCAGAGTCATACGTCAAAAATAGCGCTTTCGATTTGGATGGGGTTGCTCAAGATTTTGTGGACGGGGCAGGCGTTGGCGATTTGCAGCAAGCGATCGCATTGCGCGGGCGTCAGGTCTCCCTGTACTTTTATTTTGCGAGATATGACGGGCGTCTGCCCTTTTTCGATGGCCATTTCCAGCTTCACGTCGACATCATGTAGTACCCACCCTTTGCGCTGGGCGTACATCTTGAGCGTCACGCTGGTGCAGGAGCCCAGGCTGGCCAAGAGCAGCTCGTAAGGCGTAAAGCCCTGATCGCTGCCGCCGAGGTCCTCGGGTTCGTCGGCCAGGATTTCGTGTTGACGGGCTTGCAGCGATACTACGTAGTCCTCTTCCCCCAAAACAGCCAGTAGGGTCGTGTTACTCATATACGTCCGGTAGGTTTGATTCGTGAAAAGTAAGCAATTGTCGCTGCTTGAGCAACTAATCCAGCCTAGTTACGCATGATTGACGGCTTAGGATGCGTCGTCATCCCCCATAAGGTGCACGAGCGGGTAGGTGTGGGGAGAAAATTTGAAAGCCACCCGGATGATTCCCGTGAGGGGGAGCGCGATGATGGCTCCGCCAATCCCCCAGATACTCCCGAGCACGATGATCGACACGATGCTGAACATGGGATTGAGGCCTACGGCGTCACCCACCAGAAACGGGGATAGTGCATAGTTTTCCACCAACTGGGCCACGGTCATAACACCCAGCACAATGAGAAAAGCGGAGGGGTCACCCGAGAGGACGGCCAGGACGGCCGCCAGTCCACCGCCGATGACGTTGCCGATGTAGGGAAGGAACGAAAACAGCGCCGCTATGACAGCCAGCAGAATAGGGTACTTGATGCCACCGATCATGAAGCCGATGGCGTACACGACCGCCAGCGCCGAAATGTCTTTCAGCATTCCCCATACGTACATACTCGCTGTGTCGCGGGCCTCATATATGAGCTTGTTGGCGTCACTTTTCCTATTGCCGGGCACGCACCTCAGGATGAAGTCGGAAATTTCCTTGCGGTGGGAAAGCAGTAGCACGAAATAGGCAAACATAATCAGGAAGTTGGCCACGGTAGTAGTGAAAGAGCCAAAGAACACAGCCGCATAAGTCCCCATCGTGCCTGCCACCTCGGCGGCTTTTTCCGTCTGCTCTTTCGGCGACACATCGAAGGTCCGATCGACGTACCGCTGTGCCTGAGCGAATAGTTCGCTTGCTTTCTGTTCCATTTGGGGCAAATCCTGAGACAGCAGGCTGACCTGGTAGTACAGCAAGCCGAACATGCCTACGAAAAACAGTAACAGCAGGAGGGTACAACCTGCCACGGCGAATCCTCTTGAGATGCCTTTTTTCATCAGCCAGTCCATCACCGGACTAAATACCATGGCCAGCACGGTGGCGACAAAAAACGTGACCAGGAATGATTTGCCGAGGAACATGGCCGCCGGAATGCCAATGATGACAATAATCCAGCGGGAGAGGGCAGTTATGTTTTCTTTCATGAGTAGAGGTAAGGCGCTGGCCGCCCCTACAAAACAATTATGCCCGAGAGATGGTTGTCCGGTGCGTTTGGTTTGAGCAGGGCCTCCCGTCGATGTCCTGGTAGTGCCATTTGCGGTACTTAGTTCTTCCCGGGATTGAGGCCCAGGCTCAATCCCCCGTAGATATCCACCCCCTGCGCTTTGAAGCGGCCATTGCGGCTGAATACCCCCAGCAGATTATCGGAGCCAAGCACCAGCGGCCCCACCCGAAGCCCGGTACCCAGGGCCCAGCCTCCGTTTTGCCGGATGACGGGGAACGACAGCCCGAAGCCTTCGGACTCGAAGCGCGGTGTGAGCGCCACGAGGTCGATCTGCCGGAGTTGGGGCATATTCGTTTTCTCGATGCCCCGGATGACCATCGCGTTGAGGTAAAGTCCCTTGGTCATACGCAGGTCGGCGCTCAAATTGAGGGCAGCGGGCGTTGCCAAGCTGAAACTACCGGTGTTGTCTTCGTCGGTGAGGGAGAACTTTTCACCCAGCAACCGGCCGAACCCGCTGGTCTGGGTCTCGCCTTCGCGCGGCGAGGTATACCCGCGCCATTCCTCCTCCGTGATTTGCTGGTCCTGGGCCAAAATCTGGTAGTTCTTCACTTTTTGGCCTGCGTAGTCGATCTGACCCATATCGGTGACTGAGGCGCCCAGTCGCATTTGGGGGATGTCCTCGTCCTCGGCCAGTACCTCGTATACCAGCCCTGCGTCCCAGCCCCAGCCCTTGCCGGTGGCGTTGCGGCCAAACAGCCAGCCCGGCGAAAGAAAGGTAGCGCGGTCGGCACTGGTGTACCCCATCGTGGCATCGAAGCGGTCGATCTGCATGATGGCACCGTCGACGGTAGTCTCGTCGGGTAGCAAGCGGTAGTTGAGTTCGCGGTTTTGGACGTAGCCGCCCCCGTAGCCAAAGTAGCGCTTGACCGTGACGCCCGCTTTGAGACGGTACGCACCGTTGTCGACCAGCACCTGTCCCAGCGAAGCTGCCCACTCCGAGTAAGCCTGACTAGCCATGTTAAAACTGTTTTCAGAATTGGTGGCAAACAGGGCCAGGTAGCTCAGGTCCGACAGATTGTTGCGATTGGCCAGCCCCAACCGGGCGATCGCCATCAACCGGTCCGACACATCGGTGACCTGGAAGCCGCTGCGGACCCGCGTCATCACGGCCAGGTTGGTCTTATCGCCCAACCGAAACGAGGCCGCTGGACCGCGAAGCTCGGCCGTGAGGGTACCGTTTTTAGTTTTTTTATTGCCCGTCTCCACCAGGTCGTAAGGGTCCAGGGGGCGGTCGTTCTTCTGTCGCAGTGCATCAAAAATAGAAAAGGGTGCGGCGTAGTAGGCGTAGTTGTTGTCCAGGTGCATACCGCCCGAAATCAAGTGCAGCCGCGTGGCGTAACGGTTGTCCGCCAGGAAAGCGGGATTCTGATAGGCCGAGTAGAAGCCGCCGTTGTGCTGGGTCGCAATGCCCAGGAATTCCTGAGCAAGCACCTGCTGAAACAGCGAGGTAAGTATGATTGCAAAAAAAAGCAATTTTTTCATGGCAGGGGGATGCGAAGCACGCTATTTGATTCTGACCTCATTCACTCATTCACTCATTCACTCATTCACTCATTCACTCATTCACTCATTCACTCATTCACTCATTCACTCATTCACTCATTCACTCATTCACTCATTCAATTCGCCAAAACTACAAACTCCACGCGTCGGTTCAAGGCTTTGTGCTCCTCGGTATCGTTGGACGCGACGGGCTTGGTTGGGCCGTAGCCTTTGTGCCGGAGACGGTTGGAGGCAATGTCTTTTCGCAGTAAATATGAATAGATGACTCGCGCCCGATTTTCAGAAAGGTACTGATTGAGCCGCGCGTCGCCTACGTTGTCGGTATGGCCCGCGATCTCGATTTTTAGCCGGGGATTGTCGCGCATGGTACGGTAAAGCTTTTGCAGCTCGTCGCGCGATTCGGGCCTCAGGTCGTACTTGCTTTGATCGAAGTATATTTTATCCAGCTTGATTACGTCGTTGACTTTCAGGTTGGTAAATACCGAATCGGCCCGCTTTTCCATCAAGGCCGTGTACTGATAAAAACCACAGGTATCGCACGAAACCAACAGTACCTCCTCTATAGTGAAGTACCCTTCCGAGGCCGTTTCGACGGTCACGGTGTCGGAATGGTACATCTTGACGTTGAAATCCGGTTTGCCCAATTCATTGGCGCCACTAGCCTTCTCATCGGCGGTATGCAGAAACACCTTAAACGACGCCGGTACCTCCTTACCGGAAGCCTCGTCGACGGCCCGCACCGTAAATTCCGTCACCGACCGTTGGGCCGTAACTACCTGAGCGAAGGTCGTTTTTGAGAAGCTAAAAAGTAAAATGAACACAAAAAGGAGACGCATAACGGAGGGAATTGACGTAGGGCAATACTTGCTAAACGTTTCGCCGACCGTTTTCATGTTCCTGTTCGGGCAAAGAGTTAAGGAAAGTTGCTGATTTTCGACCCCACATTTTGTTTATGGCCGCCGAGATTGATGTCTAGATCGAGAAAAATTGGCTTTTTTTATAAACAAAACCAGCTGCTTTGTGGTTGGTACGGGCTTTTTTACAATCGGATTCAGTACTATTTTTCATCATACCCCTTACTAGTTATGCTTAGATGGTCCATAATTCTCCTCGTCGTGGCGATAATCGCCGGTGTATTTGGTTTTGGCGGGATCGCCGCCGGAGCCGCTGAAATTGCCAAAATTCTGTTCTACATATTCATTGTCCTCTTCGTGTTAAGTCTGATTTTCGGCAGATCGAAGTTGTAAGTTTTCAATTTGAGTCGCAAAGGCGCAAAGTTCAAACAGGGCCGCCCAAGTAACTTAGGTGCTTGGGCGGCAAAGTCTTCTAAAACAAAGAAGCCGATTCACGTGAATCGGCTTCTTTTCGTAGGGGCCTAGGTGAAAAATAATAAGTAGAGTACTGTGAATTAGTACTTTAAAAAACCGTCCACCGTCCACCGTCCACCGTCCACCGTCCACCGTCCACCGTCCATCGTCCACCGTCCACCGTCCACCGTCCACCGTCCATCGTTCACCCGGTTCGGCGCTCCGATTCACCGTTATTCCCACTCGATCGTCGCCGGGGGCTTGGACGAAATGTCGTACACCACGCGGTTGACACCCTTCACTTTATTGATAATCTCGTTGGAAATCTCGGCCAGAAACTCATAGGGCAGGTGGGCCCAGTCGGCGGTCATGCCATCGACGGACGTCACGGCCCGCAGGGCTACCACGCGTTCGTAGGTACGTTCGTCGCCCATCACGCCCACGCTTTGGATCGGGAGCAACATGGTACCCGCCTGCCAGACCTGATCGTAGTGCCCGTGTTTTTTCAAACCATTCACAAAGATCGCGTCTACTTCTTGCAAAATCGCGACGCGTTCGGCCGTCACATCGCCCAAAATCCGAATCGCCAAACCCGGACCGGGAAATGGGTGCCGTCCCAGAATACCAGGCGAAATATCGAGCGATTTGCCCACGGCCCGCACCTCGTCTTTGAAGAGCGTGTTGAGCGGCTCCACGATTTGTAGTTTCATAAAGTCCGGCAAACCGCCCACGTTGTGGTGCGACTTGATGGTCGCCGAAGGTCCTTTGACCGACACCGACTCGATGACATCGGGGTAGATGGTACCTTGCCCCAGCCACTTTACATCCTTAATCAAGTGCGCCTCCTGGTCGAATACCTCGATGAAGGTGCGGCCGATGGCCTTGCGCTTTTCCTCGGGGTCTTCCAGTCCTTTCAGCGCGGTGTAAAACTGCTGCACCGCATCGACGCCCTTGATGTTGAGACCCATGTCCTGGTAGGAGTGGAGTACCTCCTCGAATTCGTTCTTGCGCAGCAGCCCGTTGTCGACAAAAATGCAGTAAAGATTTTCGCCGATCGCACGATGCACCAGCGTCGCCGCAACGGTAGAATCCACGCCGCCCGAGAGTGCCATCACGACTTTATCATTCCCGATCCTGGATTTCAACCCCGCAATCGTGGATTCCACGAACGAATCGGCGGTCCAGCTCTGGTGGCAGCCGCAAATGCCCACCACGAAGTTGTGCAGCAGCTGCTTGCCCGCCTCGGTGTGCGTCACCTCGGGGTGAAACTGAATGCCGTACGACAGCTCATTCTCGATTTTGAAAGCCGCAATCGCCACCGATTCCGTGGAGGCGATCGTGTGGAAGTTTTCCGGTACCCGGATGATCGTATCCGCGTGCGACATCCACACTTGCGAGGTTTCGGTGAGGCCCGCCAGCAGCGAAGAATCCTCGTCGATGATTTGCAGCCGCGCCCGGCCGTATTCGCGGTGCTCCGAGGGCTTCACGTCGCCGCCGAGCATTTGGGCCATGAGTTGCGCGCCGTAGCACACCCCCAGCAAAGGTACCTTATGGCGGTACGCGTCGAGGTCGACGCGTGGGGCATCGGCCTCCCGCACCGAGCAAGGACTGCCGGATAATATGACGCCCTTCACATTGGGCGAAAGCTCGGGCAGGTGATTATAAGGATGGATTTCGCAGTACACATCCAATTCACGCACCCGGCGGGCGATCAACTGCGTGTACTGGGAGCCGAAATCGATAATGAGGATTTGTTCGGTCATGGTCGGTTTTTTGGAAACCGCGAAATTACAATTTTGAATGAGGGAATGATAACATGAGGGAATAATTTTGTGAGACTGTGGCTGGAATGGGCGGTACGGGTGGATACCATCGTGAGCGCGTTCCGATTGTAGCCTCGGAGAGGCTCTATGTTTGTAGAAGTATGTTTGTAACAAACGCTCGGAAGCTTCGGAGAAGCGCAAGATCAGGCAATAGCTCGCTTCAAAATTCAAAATCGGGACACCGTCTTCTTCCGTTTGTAACGGCGATGGCCGTGCGAATACCCTTATTAGCGGATCGCGTTGCAAACGCGAGGAGATAAAACACCGATTACAAATCGGTGTTAGCGGGATGATAGCATGAGGGAATAATTTTGTGCAGATGGGGTTGAATTGGGCTTTTCGGTCAAATGAATAGCTTTGCAGTCAAGTTTCGATTGTAGCCTCGGAGAGGCTTGACGTTTGTAGAGTGGAGTGGAAGCGAATTCTTAGAAGCTTCGGAGAAGCGCAACGTTTGCAAGCTAATGCGCTTCCCCGAAGCTTCGTTTGGGCCAACCGAAATGTTGGGTGTTGATACCCTTTGTTTTGAAAAATAACTTTTAAATCGATCAAAAACACCACCGATGGCTAAAATACCCGCCTACCACGGAACACTCTGGGAACTTCCACTCGATAAAGAGCTTGGGTTTGCCTACGTACAGATTATCGATTCTACCAAGTTTGGTGGTGGAGCTTGGCTTGTTAAAATTATGAACCACCTTTCAAAAGTCAGTCGAAAAAAGATCGCCCTGGAAGAATTTAACAGCTGGGATATGCTGACGAGCACTATCACGGGTTCAGGGCGCACACCCAGAAAAGGACAATGCATATGGCGGAAAATGGGTGCTTATCCTTTAACTGAAACCGATCAGATCATGCCTGATTTAAAACAGGGTGGAGTCGACCTAGATGGTGAGGAAAATTGGTTTTTAATCAAAAACATGATACCCCAGGACTGTGAGCCTGGATATACCTACGAACAGGTTAAACATCTGGGCTGCTACAATCCGATAACTTTTCTGCATTCCATCCACCATCGGGTAACGCTTACCTGGATGAAGTTTCTTGGTATGGACTATGAAAATTATTCAAATAAATCGCCAGACACAGAGCACATTTGGACAATAAAGAGACAAATAAAATATGACGTTAATTTTGCCGAGGTACCAACTGAGATCAGAGGAAAAGTTAATTTGAATGCCAAATAGCATTCCGGCAAAGCCCATTATTTTCCACGTCCCCACGTCCCCACGCCCTACCGCTTCTCCTTCTTCATCGCCACCGGATCCCAGTACACCACTTTTTGGTCGAAGTAACTCTCGTTGCAGGCCAGGGCGGGGGCGGCGGCGCGGAAGGCAAAAATGGGATCCTCAATGGTACCCTGGCTGCCCTTGCGCAGGTTGTCGAAGAAATTGGCGAAGTGGTTGGCGTGTTCGTCTTCCTTGTCGGGATTCTTGAACTTTACTTCCTTGACGGGCTCGGACTTGCGGGTTTCGGGCGGGTACCGGGCGTCGTATTGTTTGGCAAATTCCTTTTGGGTGGCTTCGGGGAAGGTGAAGTAGCTATCGTAATTGCCATAGCCGGGTGCTTCAGGTAGTGTCTTTTGGGTTAGCGTAATACCGTCGTTGTCAAATTCGAGCTGCCCGGCGGTACCGATGATGCGCGTGTTGTTCTTGATGGCCCCCGCGTTAGCAAAATTCACCCGAAGTACCATCTGGAATTTCTCGTGCAGCGAAGTTTCGGGGTACTCCAAAATCGACACCAGCACGTCGGGTACGTCGCGGCCGTCTTTCCAGTAGCTCAGCTCGCCGCTGGAAAATATCCGTTCCGGCCCCAGCGCACCCGTTACGTAGTGGACGCCCGTGATGAGGTGTACGAACAAGTCGCCCGCCACGCCGGTGCCGTAGTCGCGGTAGTTGCGCCAGCGGAAAAAGCGCTTGGCGTCGAAAGGTACCTTGGGCGCATCGCCCAGAAAGCGATCAAGTCGACGGTTTCGGGTGAGGCATCGGGTGGAATCGAATAATTCCAGGCCCCGATGGCCCCAAAGCGGTCGTTGTTAGACTCGATGTAGTTGATCTCGCCGATATCCCCGGCCTTGATCATCTTTTCTGGCTTCGTCGTAGGCCAGACTGCTGATGCGCTGGCTGCCGACCTGCATGGTCTTGCCCGATTTTTTCCAGGCGTCGATCACCGAAAGCCCCTCGTCGATGTGGTGGACCATCGGTTTTTCGCAGTACACATGCTTACCCGCTTTGAGGGCATCTTTCGTGATATGGTCGTGCCAGTGGTCGGGCGTCACGATGAGTACGGCGTCGATGTCCTTACGGGCTAATAGTTCACGGTAGTCGCGAGTCGTAGCGATGTCCTTACCAAAGGTTTCCTTCACCCGCGTCAGGCGGCCATCGTACAGGTCGGCCGCGGCGACCAGCTCCACATCGGGCGCGCAGCGCAGCGCGGCTTTGGTGTCGTAATGGCCCTGAATGCCCATCCCGATGGTGGCGATGCGGATCTTATCATTCGGGCTCGCTCTTTTCAGGTTCTTGATGTAGGAAAACGAAGGGAGTACCATGGGCGTAGCGGCTAGTACTGTGCTGGCTGTCGTTACATCTTTGAGAAATTTTCTGCGGGTTGGGTTCATAGGATAGGAGTAAAAGGTATTTGTGCGTTGTATACGTAAAATTACGCTTACACGATTTTCTACTGAATTCAACCTATATGATGTGGATCACTACCCTCTTTGTAAGAGCATAGCGAAAGCACATTTTCTACTACCTTCGCTGGTATGCTGCACACCGAAACGTACCGAATCCGCAATTACGAAACCGACCGCCGGGGGCAACTCAGTTTGCTGGCGCTGGCCAACTACCTGCAGGACGCCGCCGACCGCAGCGCCATCGCCCTGGGCGTCGGCATGCCCGCGCTGGCCGAAATGGGGCTATCGTGGGTACTGCTTCGAATGAAAATCAATATCGATGCGCTGGCCTGCATCACGGAGGAAATCACCGTCGAAACCAATCCCGCCGGACTGGAAAAAGTGTTCGTCTACCGCGATTTCCGGGTGTACGATCAGGTGCGCAACCTGCTGATGACCGTCACTTCCACCTGGCTGGTTTTCGACACGGTGGCTCGCAAACTCACGACGCCCGCACCCTATTTTCAAACCATCTTCGACCCCTACCGCGATTGGGAATTCCTGCCTCGCGCCACCGCTCGCTTCGATCCCATGCCCGATGAAGTACCTTTCAACAGCGACGTGAAGGCACGGCACAACGAAATCGATACCAACGACCATGTCAACAACGCGGTGTACTTTCAGTGGCTGCTGGAATCTTTCCCGGAGAATTTGATGGAAGAAAATGCTTGTGCCGAAGTCGATATTCAATTCAAAAAAGAATGCGGACGACAAGACATTATCCAAAGCCGTTGCGTCGAGCATGAGCCGCTCAGCTTCCGGCACAGCTTGCTCAATCAAGAGCAGAAGGAAGTGGCCGTGGCTACCACGCGCTGGCGGTTGGCGGCGATAGTCTGACCGAAAAATAAATGATCCGACAAAAAATTATTTTTTTTACTAATCTTTCCAACCAAAATAACCGACAACGACTCTTGCCCCAAAACCAACTCCGACGACGATGAAGAACCGACTACTCTTTTTCCTGGCCATCGGCTCCCTGGTGGCGCTCGATGCCTGCGATCCACCCCGCTCCAACCCCTCGGAACCCATTCCGTTCGATGGCACGGCTTACCGCCCCACTTACGCCTCCGCCGAGGCCATCGCCAAGATCGAGACACTACCGCCGCGCGCCCTACGCCAGCCGGGCAAGATTTATATTTTGGGTAATTACCTGTTTGTCAACGAAATGGGCGAAGGAGTACACATCATCGACAACAGCGACCCCACCGCCCCGCGCAAGATTTCGTTCGTCAAGATTCCGGGCAACCACGACATGGCGGCTAAGGGCCGATTCCTCTACGCCGACAACGCCCGCGACCTGGTGGTGTTCGACCTCGGCGATCCTACCAGCGTGGAACTGGTCAAGCGCGTCGAGAAAGCGCTGCCCGCTCGAAGACTATCCGCCTTTCCAAAACATCTACTTCGAGTGCGTCGATACCAGGAAAGGTGCCGTGGTGAGCTGGGAAAAGGTACCTGTGGACAGCCGGCCTAACTGCTACCGCTGATTTAGTTAAAAACTGACCGCGCGGGTGGCCCCGAACGGAACCACCCGAAGCGATAATTGTGAAACCGATAAAAATCATGAAAACGAACTTAGTATCGATTCCCTCCTGCGCTGTCCAGCTTTTGCTTGTGGTTACAGCGGCTTTATTCTGGGGCTGTGATGGCGGTCTGGGCTACAGTAGCGATTTGGCACCCGGCGGGCAGAACGGCGTGGGCGGCTCGATGGCCCGCTTCGCGATTACGGGCAACACACTTTACATTGCCACCCGGCAGAGTTTGGAGGTATACGACATCGGCCAGCCTGCCGCGCCCAACAAGGTGACTAAGCGAGATTTGGGCGTGGGCATCGAGACTATATTTCCCTACGAAAACAACCTCTTCATAGGCGCCAACAACGGGATGTACATCTTCGATAACTCCGACCCGCGCGCGCCGCGCCAGCTGTCGTTCTACTCGCACATCCAGAGCTGCGATCCGGTGGTGGTGCAAGGCGACTACGCCTACGTCACGCTCCGCAACGGTACTAACTGCCGGCAGTTTGCGTCGGCCTCGTCGCTCGATGTGGTCGATATTTCCAACCTCAGTAGTCCGCGCCTGCTCAACAGCACGGCGATGGAGTCGCCCTATGGCTTGGGCGTGGACGGCAATCGGCTGTTTGTGGGGGAGGGGAGCAAGGGACTCAAAGAGTACGACATCTCCAATCCGGCGCTGCCCGTCCTGAAAATTTTCCGAACCGACATCCCGACCTACGATGTCATTCCCTACCGCTCGACTTTGATTGTCACGGGCGAGAAGGGAATCTACCAATACCGCTACGACCAGCAGGATCAGTTCGATTTGTTGAGTAAAATCGCGGTGGAATGAAAAAGCGGTGCACGCTTGCTTTGCTACTACTCGTGTCGGCTTCCGGCTACGCCCAGGTGCTCCGGCCCGACACGCTGGGTTCGGTGGTTATTCTCAAAATCACGCCGCTAACCCTTTTCGATCTCGACAATACTCTGCAATTGGGGCTGGAAGTACCCTTCCGTGATCCCGCCTGGACTTTCCAACAGGAAATGGGCTACGGACATTCGGCCTTCAACCTATGGTACAACGAAAGGGAAAACTACCCCGACCGCGAAACCTGGCGGTTCCGCTCTCAACTCAGGTACTATTTTCGAAAAAACAACCAGAGCAGCCCCTATATCGCGGGTGAGTACTTGTTCAAGAAAAACAGTGAGGAAAGAACCGAAAGTGTCGGCGTGGATTGCCCGAACGGGCGGTTTGGTCCCTGTGCTTACTTTCAGGTAAAGGAAAGGCACCTGTTCCGGTTTGTGGGTGCGTTTCACGTCAAGTGGGGGTGGCAGTTTAAGATGGGCAATCGCTGGTACTTCGATACCTACGTAGGCGGTGGGATTCGGGCCCTGCAAGTCAGGTACCAGGATGGAATGGACAGGACAGACTTCGGCTGGCGTTTCAGATCCCTTTTTCGAGACTCAGCGCCCGGTCGTTACGGGCCTTCGCCCAGCTTTTCGGCGGGGGTGCATTTCGGCTATCGGCTTTGAACCTCATTCCTTATCTTTGCCAAACTTTCTCACCAAAAAGCGATGGCACAACTTTCGGTTCGGCACCTCCTGGGCATCAAAAATCTGACGGAAACGGATATTCACACCATTCTGGATACCGCCACCCAGTTTAAGGAAGTCATCAACCGGCCGATCAAGAAAGTACCTTCCCTGCGCGACATTACCATCGCCAACGTTTTTTTTGAAAACTCCACCCGCACCCGGCTGTCCTTCGAACTGGCCGAAAAGCGCCTTTCGGCCGATGTAGTCAACTTTTCGGCCTCGGGTAGCTCGGTCACCAAGGGCGAGACGCTGCTCGACACCGTCAACAATATTCTGGCGATGAAGGTCGACATGATCGTGATGCGCCACAGCAGCCCTGGCGCGGCGCACTACCTCGCGGCTCGGATTCCGGCCAACGTCGTAAACGCGGGCGATGGTACCCACGAACACCCCACGCAGGCGCTGCTCGATGCCTTTTCGATGCGCGAAAAATTGGGTGATTTGCGGGGTAAGAAAATCGCCATCATCGGCGATATTCTGCACTCACGCGTCGCGCTTTCCAATATTTTTTGTTTGCAAAAACTCGGGGCCGAGGTCATGGTGTGCGGCCCCACGACGCTAATTCCCAAGTACCTTCCCGAGCTGGGGGTGAAGGTAGGGCACGACGTACGCGAAGCTTTGGCCTGGTGCGACGTCGCCAACGTACTGCGCATTCAACTCGAACGCCAACAGATCAAGTACTTCCCTTCACTGCGCGAGTACTCGCTTTATTTCGGCATCGATAAAGCCATGCTCGATGCCCTCGATCGCGAAATCGTGCTCATGCACCCCGGTCCCATCAACCGCGGCGTGGAACTCTCGTCCGACGCCGCCGACTCGGGGCATTCGATCATTCTCAATCAAGTGGAAAACGGCGTGGCCGTGCGGATGGCGGTGCTTTATTTGCTGGCACAACAGTAAAAATGGGGGAAGGGTAGAAGGGAGGGAAGGTTGATAAGTAGTTTACTGAGGCCACGAACTTTTCCCCGAAAACTACGCTCCTCATGAAATCCTACCTCTACACGCTTTCGATTATCGTGGCCGCCACGCTGGCGATGATCTTTCCTGAACCCTTCACGGTTATCGCGGGCTTCGAGTTAAAGAATTTGATCGTGCCACTGCTGATGATTATCATGTTCGGGATGGGTACCACGATGGGTCTCGAAGATTTCGAGGGCGTCGTCAAGAATCCGCGCTCGGTGCTGATCGGGATTATCTGCCAGTTTTCGATTATGCCGGTGGTAGGTTATACGCTGGCCACGAGTTTCGATTTTCCGCCCGAGGTAGCCGCCGGGGTTATCCTGGTAGGGAGCTCGCCGAGCGGACTGGCTTCCAACGTGATGGCCTACATCGCCAAAGCCAACGTCGCGCTCTCGCTTACGATCACCGCCGTGGCCACGTTGCTCGCCCCACTACTCACGCCGACGCTCATGCAGTGGCTGGCGGGGGAAATGGTCGAGGTCGATTTCCTGAAAATGATGGTAGATATTCTGAAAATGATCATCCTGCCCATTGGGTTGGGTCTGGCCGTCAACTATATCTTTCGCAAGCAGGCCGACTGGCTCAACCGCTACATGCCGCTGGTGTCGATGATCGGCATCGCGCTCATCATTTGCATCATTACCGCCGCCGGGCGCGAAAGTCTGCTCACGATTGGCGTGGCGCTGGTCGCTTGTACCCTGCTTCACAACTTGTTGGGCTATACGCTGGGCTACACACTGGCCAAAGTGATGCGGCTACCCGAGCAGGATTGCCGCACCGTTTCGCTGGAAGTAGGATTGCAGAACGGCGGCCTGGCGTCGGGCCTGGCGCTGCAAATGGGCAAGGTAGCTACCGTGGGCCTGGCTCCCGCATTGTTCGGACCGATCATGAACATCACGGGCTCGATCCTGGCGAGTTTCTGGAGCAAGCGAGGTACCGACGTACCCGCCGTCAAAGAAGCTTCCGAAATGGTTTGACAATGGTCGAAGCGACAAAAGAAAAGGGGCTGAATCGCGTGATTCAGCCCCTTTTCATGTCACGTACTCAGGGTATCATTCGTGCAAAGACTTAATGCCTAGCTTACGCCAGTCGATTCATGCAGTTCAAGTCTTCAAATGCCACTTTCAAGCGCTCGACCATGCTTTCTTCGCCTTTGCGAAGCCAGGTGCGCGGGTCGTAGTACTTCTTGTTCGGGGAGCCCTCACCCTCGGGGTTGCCGAGTTGGGTCTGGAGGTAGGCCTCCGATTTCTTATAGTACTTCAAGATCCCTTCCCAGGTCGACCACTGCATGTCGGTGTCGATGTTCATCTTGATCGCGCCGTACTCGATCGCCTCCCGAATTTCTTCGCGCGCCGAGCCCGATCCACCATGAAATACAAAGTTGACGGGTAGTGCTCCGGTATTGAATTTTTTCTGGATGTGCTCCTGCGAATTTTTTAGAATTTTCGGCTGCAGCTTCACGTTGCCGGGCTTGTACACGCCGTGGACGTTGCCAAAGGCCGCCGCGATGGTGAAGTTGGGAGAAATCTTGCTCAACTCCTCATAGGCGTAAGCCACTTCGTCGGGTTGGGTATACAGCTTGGAGCTGTCGACGTCGGTATTGTCGACGCCGTCCTCTTCGCCGCCCGTTACACCGAGCTCGATTTCGATTGTCATGCCCATTTTGTTCATACGCTCGAAGTACCTGGAGCAGGTTTCGATGTTCTCTTCGAGGGGCTCTTCCGACAGGTCGAGCATGTGCGAACTGTACAGCGGCACGCCGTGCTGATCGAAGTGCTTTTCACCGGCATCGAGCAAGCCGTCGATCCAGGGCAGGAGTTTTTTGGCGCAATGGTCAGTGTGCAAAATTACGGGAACGCCGTAGTGCGCGGCCATTTGGTGTACGTGCATCGCCCCCGAAATACCCCCGGCGATGGCGGCTTTCTGGTCGGTGTTGGACAGGCTCTTGCCCGCGTAGAAATATAGAGCCGCCGTTGCTGAACTGAATCATCACTGGGCTGTTGACCGTCTTGGCGGTTTCGAGGACGGCGTTCACTGAGTTGGTACCCACCACGTTGACGGCCGGGAGGGCGTAGTTGTTCTCGTTGGCTATGCGGAATATCTCACTGACGTTGTCGCCCGTGACTACGCCCGGTTTGAATGCTGATTTAGTTTCACTCATGGTTTTAAAAGGGATTTTTCTATGAAATAATGTAGTCAAAAAACGATGTAGCCGCCCTTTGCGGCCGCAAGCAGGCAAGGTAATTATTTTCGCGATTCTTTCTACCTTTGAACGTAGCGTTTGGGCCTTGTTTCCCGGCCCACTCGAACAAAGAAAGTACCGGTCCGTTAGCTAATTCATGAATTCCAAACTTCTCAAATCCACCCTGCTGGCCCTGGCCATCGGCCTGTTCATTCTCTGGATCATGGAGTTCTGGCGGGTAGGTTTCGGCGACAGCTATTGGCTGGCGATGTTGAGCCTTAGTTGCCTGCTGATTCATCAATACGTGCGCCTGCGGGCCCTTCCCACCCAAACCGGGCCGACCGGCCGGGTACCTCAGACTCCGGCAAAATCCACCAAAAAGAAAAAGAAATGACCCTCACCTACCTGCTGCTATCGCCGCTCATGTTTCTGCTGGCGGGCTACTACGGCGCGGTGCGGGCCATCCTGCTCGACTCCCCGCTGGATTGGCTCCGCGCCTGGCAGCACGAGGAAGGCAGGCTACACTACCTGGCCTATTGGCGGCGGTTGCTGCGCATGAGCCGCTTATTGCTGGTGGCGCTGGGCTGTTTTTTTCTGATCGGTGGTACCTGGCAGGTATTTCCGGGGCTTGGGGACGTACCGTCCTGGATTTCGTTCGTCGGCTGGCTGTTGGCGGCAGCGGTGGCCTGGTTGCTGGGCTATATGTTGTGGCTGCGACTGGGCCGGGCCTACCCCGCTTTGGCCTCGGTGCACGCCTTTCCGGTGCGGCTGGCCGAGTGGACGCTCACGCCGGTGTACTGGCTGCTCGAACCCTTCATGAAACACGATGACGAATCCCGCGCCCAGCGGACGCACGCCGGTAAGCTCCCCAATTTTGTGCGCGACGAAGCGGCCGCCGCCGACGATTCCGACGAGCAAGATCAGCGGGCGGAAGCCAAGATGTTCAACAATGCGCTGGACTTTAAGGATGTGCGCATCCGGGATTGCATGATTCCGCGCACCGAAATCACGGCCATAGCCCTCGAAGACGACATCGAGGATCTGCGGCAGGCATTTATAAGTAGCGGCCATTCCAAGATCGTGATCTACCGCGACTCCATCGACGATGTGGTGGGCTACTGTCACTCGCTGGCGCTTTTTCGCAAGCCTAAGGACATTACCACCATCGTGACGCCCATGCTGATCGTGCCGGAGGCCATGCCCGTGAGCGACCTGATGTTGCGTTTTTTGGAAGAGCGTAAGAGCCTGGCGCTGGTCGTGGACGAATTCGGTGGTACTTCGGGCTTGGTGAGCGTGGAGGACGTCGTGGAGCAGATTTTTGGGGAAATTCAGGATGAGTACGACACCACCGAAGACTGGACCGAGCGCAAAGTCGACGACAGTACCTACATTCTGAGCGCCCGCCATGAAGTGGACTACCTTAACGAAAAATTTGGCTGGGACTTCCCGGAGGGCGACTACGATACGTTGGCTGGACTGCTCATTCACCTGCACGGCGATTTGCCCAAGGTCAACGAGACGATCGAGCTGCCGCCCTACCTTTTCAAAGTCATTTCGATGGAAGACACCCGCATCGAGTTGGTACGACTGTCCATCGAAACGGAGGAAGTACCCGGAAAAGCAAATAATTCATCACTCATCACTTAATTCTCCCTCCGCAATCCATCGCACATCACCGCCGTGGCGATGCCGACATTGAGTGACTCCGCCTTGCCGAAGCGCGGAATCGTGACCCGGTGCGTGAGACGGGCCGCCACCTCCGGTCCTACACCCTGCGATTCATTGCCCATCACCAGGTACCCGCCCGACCGGGGAAAGGAAAACTGGTGCAGTGATTCTCCCTCCATAACCGCCCCGACCATTGTAGCGTTGGCGGCATGTTGGATGATAAATTCCGGCAAATCGGTGTAAAAAGCCCGCACCCGCGTAAAAGATCCCTTGCTGGCGGCGATTACTTTGGGGTTGTAGAAATCGGTGGTATTGGGCGAGCAGATGATCTTGTCGATGCCGTACCAGTCGGCAATGCGCACGATGGTACCCAGGTTGCCGGGGTCGCGCACGTCGTCGAGCATGAGGGCGTACTCGGTTTCGTCTGCCCGCAGAAATTCATTCTCCCGCGTTCGGGCCACCGCCAGGCAGGCGTCGGTGCTTTGGAAGGTACCTAGCCGATCCATTTCGGCGGGGGAGGCGGTAATCCACTCGGCGGTGGGGTGGGACGGAATACTTCCGTATTTTTGCCGGAAGTCGTCAGTCGACACCACCAAGATCGACGCCGTAGTCGGACGCCAGTAGTTCCAATACGCTCTTTGGTACCTTCCACCACGAAGGCGCCGTGCTGCTGGCGGTACTTCTTTACTTTAAGCGAATTGACGTATTTGATCTGATTTTTTGAGAGCATTGAATAAAGCGCGTTTCGTTTCTTTTCTGGGAATTTTTAGTCTGCTGTCGCTGGCGTTATTGAATTCTTGCGCCCGCTCGACAGACGACGGACCCCGGCGGTACCTGCTGGGATCGACGACCTTCAAGGGCAATAAGACGATTCGCGACGGTGCGTTGGAGGCCCTG
Organism: uncultured Cytophagales bacterium; assembly: GCA_963803495.1. Classification (GTDB taxonomy): domain Bacteria; phylum Bacteroidota; class Bacteroidia; order Cytophagales; family Spirosomataceae; genus Persicitalea. The sequence continues at coordinate 827,021 of CAWDMP010000002.1, read as the reverse complement.
ATCCCGCAAAAGCCCAACCGGCGTTTCCTGGGCTTGCCCATCTACCCTTACCTGGCTTTGTACCAAGCCGCCGAAGTAGCTTACGATTCCACCGAGCAGCGGCGCAAATTAAGCCGGTTGACCGAGGAATACCAGAGTAAAAGTTCTCTGGCCGAAGGCGACCCGCGTCGGGCCAGGATACTCCAGCGTCGCTACGCCCGCAAAATCGGCCGGGCCAAGCGTCGGATCACGGAGGGGAACGACATGATGCGCCTGCTCGGTGAGCCGCCCGTTTTTTTTGAGTTGGACGATGCCGTAGCCAACGCCGAGAAGATGCGCGGGTACCTGTTCAACAATGGTTTCTTTGAAAATACCGTCCGTATCTCGACCGACACGACGTTTCGGCGCATTCACACGACCTACCTTATCGAGGAAAATCGCCCGACGCGCCTGCGCAATGTGCGGTACGTGGTTCCGGCACCACGGGCCGATAGTCTGGTACAAGCGGAGATTCAGGCGTCTTTTTTGCAAAACAAAGCGCGGTACCAGGGTCGTTTTTTTGAGGAGGAGCGCGTTCGGCTCGAAACGCTGCTGCGCGACAACGGCTACTTCAACTTCTCGCGGCAATACGTCAACTATCTGGTCAACGACACCATCTCGACCCCGCGCACCGACAGCCTGTACCGGCAGGTGGATGTAATTATCCGCCTCGACCCGCCCGCCGAGGCCGAGGGCTTTCCGGGTACTTTCACCCTGGATTCGGTCCAGTTTCAGATCCTGCCACCCGGTGGCCTGCCCGACTCTTTATTCAAAAAGGATTCATCGGAGTATCGGGGAATCGACTACGTATTTTCCGAAAGCCGGTTCTCGCCCCGCATCCTGAACGGCAAAATGCTGATTCGGCCCGGCAAGCTGTACAGCCAAAGCGACGAGCGCGAAACGCAGCGGCAACTCACGCTGACCGACCAGTTTCGGTTTGTCAACTACGGCTTCGACACCACGGCGCAGGGCCTGCGCGGCAACTTCCGCGCCATCCCGCTCGACAAGTACCAGGTTTCGGCGGATGTGGGCCTAAACGTGATTCAATTGCAACAGTCGCCGGGGCCATTCGCCAACCTGTCCTACAAAATAAGGAACGTGTTTCACGGCCTGGAAAACTTTGAGGTCAACCTGCGCGGCGGCATCGAGGCCGTGACGGGTTTCAGCGACGGTACCCTGTACCGTAGCCAGGAACTCAGCCTGAATACCTCCCTGCTTTTCCCGCAGCTCTTGTTTCCCGGCGGCCTGCTGCGCGACCGCTTCGGACGCTTCAATCCGCGTACCCAAGTAGGGTTGGGCTACAACTTCGTCAACCGGCCCGAGTACGCCCGTTCGAGCGCCAAGGCCGCCATGACCTATACTTTACAGCCGTCGCCCACTACATTTGTCAACGTATCGCTGCTGGACCTCAATGTACTCAACACCACCCGCAAAGCCCCCGAATTCGATAGTTTGCTCACCGCGCTGAGGAATCAGGGCAATAATCTGTTCAATAGTTTCCGGCGCTCGTTTGTGTCGGGAATCAGCACGACGTTCGTCTACAATACCAATGCGTTCAGCGGGCCGCCTAAAAACGCCCGCTATCTGCGCGTGGCGCTGGAATCGGGCGGAACGAGCCTGGGCATTTTTCCGGGACAAAAGGAAGTGATCAAAAGCGTGTTCGGTGATAGTCTGCAGTTTTTTCAGTACCTGCGCTGGAACGTGGACTACCGCCGCTACTGGCCCACGGGGCGGCGCTCGGCGTTAGTCGCGCGCGTCAACGCGGGCAACGTGTATAGCTACGGCACCAACAGTGTGCCGCCCTACGAGAAGTACTTCTTCGCGGGTGGGTCCAACAGCGTGCGGGCGTGGTTGCCGCGCCGCCTAGGACCGGGAGGCGCGCCCCCGCGACTGACCAACGCCAACTTTACCGTGGAAGCGCCGGGCGAATTGTTGATGGAAGCCAATCTGGAATTTCGGGGGCGGTTGTTTCGTTTTTTCGGCGATGTCAACTACGCGCTTTTCCTGGACGCGGGCAATGTCTGGACGCTGCCCACGGCCCGAAACGCCACGGCGGGCGACTTTGCGCCGGGCGATTTTCGCTGGGAGACGTTCACCAGGCAAATCGCCCTGGGTACCGGCTTCGGCATCCGCTACGACCTGGAATTTTTCGTCCTGCGCTTCGATTTCGGGCTGAAAGTCTACGATCCCTACCGCCAGCGCATTGTATTAGATGATTTTTCCTGGCGAAGGCCATTCAATACCAGAGAAGACAACTACTTGAACTTCAATTTGGGCGTAGGGTACCCTTTTTAATTAATTGACAATTGACAATTGATAATGCTGCAATTGTGATACCCTTTAAGCTTTGCTGTTTTCTCTGGTAGTTTTTGATGTCTGCGACGTTATTATTTTCATTCTTAATCTGCCACTTTGTCAGTAAGTTTTGTATTTTTGCGCCCCGATACGTGGATTTATTTGTATGGCTGTGGGCTGAACAAATAAGTAGTTAAACGCATAAGAAAATGATAACCAGTACTTTAAAAATACTAACCCCCGAAGACAAAGAAGCCGGTGAAGCGGTGCGGGTAACGGAGGAGGAAGTCGGCGTAGGCAAGAAAAAGCTATTCATCGAGAGCTACGGTTGCCAGATGAATTTTTCGGATAGCGAAATTGTGGCCTCCATCATGCGCGGCGCGGGCTTCGCTACTACATCCTCGGCCGATGACGCCGACCTTATTTTCCTGAATACCTGCGCCATCCGCGACAACGCCGAGCAAAAGGTACGGAATAAGTTAGTACACCTCAATCATCTGAAAAACAAGCGGCCCGGTATGCTCATCGGGGTACTGGGCTGCATGGCCGAGCGCCTGAAAAGCAAGCTGCTGGAAGAGGAGCAGATGGTCGATATCGTGACCGGTCCCGATGCCTACCGCGACCTGCCCCGGCTGGTCGAAGAGGCCGAAACCGGGCAGAAGGCCGTCAACGTATTGCTATCGCGCGAGGAAACCTACGCCGACATCTCGCCCGTGCGGCTCAATTCTAATGGCGTCACGGCCTACATCTCGATCATGCGCGGCTGCAACAACATGTGCAGTTTCTGCGTGGTACCCTTCACGCGCGGCCGGGAGCGAAGCCGCGATCCGCACAGCATCGTCGCCGAAGCCCGCGACCTGTTCGAGCGCGGCTACCGTGAGGTGACGTTGTTGGGCCAGAACGTGGATTCGTACCGGTACATCGCCGCCGACGGCAACGAACAATTGTACGATTTCGCCGAATTGCTGGCGCTGGTGGCGCGGGTAGATTCTGATCTGCGCGTCCGGTTCAGTACCTCACACCCCAAGGACATCACCGATAAGGTACTCGAAACGATCAAGGCCTACGAAAACATCTGCAACTACATCCACCTGCCCGCCCAAAGTGGCAACAGCCGGATCCTGGCACTGATGAACCGTACCTACGACCGCGAATGGTACATGCAGAAGATCGACCGCATCCGCGCCATTCTGGGCGAGGACTGCGGGATTTCGCACGATATGATTATCGGCTTCTGCTCCGAAACCGAGGCCGAACACGCCGAGACGCTGTCGCTGATGGAGTATGTCCGCTACGACTACGGCTATATGTTTGCCTACTCGGAGCGGCCCGGTACCCCGGCGGCCAAAAAGCTGGTCGACGATATTCCGTACGATGTGAAGCTGCGCCGCCTCAACGAAGTGATCGCTCTGCAGCAAACCCACTCGCTGGAGCGCAACCAACGCATGGTCGGCCGGGTACACAAGGTACTGGTCGAAGGACCATCCAAGCGCTCGGATGCTGATTTGCAAGGCCGTAACACGCAGAATAAAGTGGTGGTTTTTCCGAGAGAAAATTTCAAAAAGGGCGACTATGCTCACGTATTGGTTACCGAATGCTCGGCCGCTACTCTGATCGGACACGCGGTGGCTGAACTGATAATGGAAAATTGATAATTGAAAATTTCTATCACTTTCTGTTTCTGATTCGAAGGCTATTGGCTCTTGAACAGTAGTCTTAATTTTCAATTATCCACTATCCACTTTCCATTAAAGAATGGATTTATCAGAAATACAGTCCGCCAAAAACCGCTTTGGAATCGTGGGGACTGCCCCCGCGCTGAACTACGCCATCAACGTGGCGATTCAAGTCGCTGCCACCGACCTCACCGTGCTCATTACGGGCGAAAGTGGTAGCGGCAAGGAGTCCTTTTCCAAGATCATCCACAGCCTGAGTGTTCGGAAGCACGGCAATTTCATCGCCATCAACTGCGGCGCGATCCCCGAAGGTACCATCGACTCCGAGCTTTTCGGACACGAAAAAGGAGCGTTTACCGGCGCGCTGGATGCCCGTAAAGGGTACTTTGAGACGACTAACGGCGGGACGATTTTTTTGGATGAAATCGGCGAAATGCCCGTGGGTACCCAGTCGCGCTTGCTGCGGGTACTCGAAAACGGCGAGTACATCCGCGTCGGCGCTTCCAAAACCCAGAAAACCGATGTCCGGGTCGTGGCGGCCACCAACGTCAACCTGCGCGAAGCCGTGGCCAACGGCAAGTTTCGGGAGGACTTGTACTACCGCCTCAATACCGTGCCGATCTACGTACCGCCGCTGCGCGACCGCGGCGACGACGTGCTGATGCTTTTTCGTAAGTTTACCAATGATTTTGGCGAACGCTACAAAACGCGGCCGGTACGGCTGTCAGCCGAAGCGCGGGATACTTTGCTCAATTACGAGTTTCCCGGCAACATCCGCCAACTGAAAAACATCGCCGAGCAGATCACGATTCTGGAAACGGACAAAGAGGAGCCCATCAGCGCTGATACGCTGTGGAGCTACCTCAATCCCGCCGGACCGTCTACCCGTCGCACCCCGGTCGGGCAGGCACTCATGCCGCTGAATCTGGGTGATAGCGGCACTTCGTTTTCAGAGCGTGAGATACTATATAAGGTACTCTTCGAGATGCGGCGCGACGTGACGGAGTTGAAAAAGCTCGTCAAGGCGGTGTTGCAAGATGAGCAGTCGGGACACGAAATCCTGAAAAACCACCAGGAGCTATTCGATAATTTGAATCCCGTAGATGGCAGTGGGCCCGTCACCGAGGCGTCGCGCCTGCTGGCCGCCCATCAGGAGCGCTCGTCCGGTACTTTCGAGCGGCCTGCGGCCGAGTACAACAGTGGTAGCGGGGCGAGTCGCGTCGTGGATCTTGACCGCTATTCGGAGGCGCGGAGCCAAATCGAGGATGTCGAACACATCGCCGAAGAGGAGGAGTCGCTCTCGCTGGAAGACCAGGAGAAGGAATTGATCATCAAAGCCCTGCGCCGCAACAACAACAAAAGAAAATACGCCGCGCAGGCGTTGGGTATATCGGAGCGGACGCTCTATCGCAAGATCAAACAGTATGATATTGACGAATAGTTCAGAGTTAAAAGTTCAAAGTTTATGAGTTCAGGAGTTAAAGGGCGATTCACCGTTGCGTTGATTGGTGGGAATAAGTACCTGTTATTTTGCCTCATGTGTGGGCTATCGATATGGGTGGCGGGCTGCGGGGTGTATTCTTTTACAGGTACCAATCTGGCCGACAACATCAAGACGTTCACGGTGCTGAACTTTAACACCGGCGTGGCGGGTGGTCCGGCCAACCTGCCAAACCAGGTCAACGAAAAGTTGAAGGAGTACTTTCAGCGCAACACCAGCCTGACGCTGATTCCTTCCGGCGGCGACCTGATTCTGGAAGGTACCCTGACGGGTTACGACGTGCTGCCCGTGGCGCCCACGGCGAGCGATCAGGCGGGTTTTAACCGCTTGCAGGTCACGGTGCAAATCCGCTTTACCAACACCAAAGACGAAACCAAGGATTTCGACCAGGCCTTTTCGTTCTACGCCGATTTTCCCCAAACCCAGACCCTGCCGCAAAATGAATCCCGCCTGCTGCCCACGATTCTGGATCAAATCGTGCAGAATATATTCAATAAGTCCGCGGCGGATTGGTAGGTTGTTGTGTAAGGGGTTTATTCGTTTATTTGTTGATGTGTTTATTTGGTGCTACGGCATCACACTTGTTGGTACTTCAACCGCCTAAACAAATAAACGTATAAACAAATAAACAAAACACACCACTTCAACAACCCATGCCTACCGTCGATAAAGATACTTTTGCTTACTGGGTCACGCACCCCGAGGATATTGGCGAAGACAACTTGCCGCGTCTGGAAGCCACGGCCAAGGCCTTTCCTTATTGTCAGATCAACTACCTCATGCTGGCCAAGGTAGGGGCCGATGCTTTGTCGCCCCGCCTGACGGAGTTTGTGCCGCGCGCGGCGGCCTATGCCCTCAACCGCAATAGTCTGCGTCAGTTGGTCGAAGGCGAGTCGGCTTGGTCCGAATCGTTGCTGAACCGCCTGTCGGACCTGTCGTTGGGAGACCACAGCTCGTCCCGTACGCCGCTTTCGCGGCAGTACTACCGCGACCACGCTACCCCCTACGGGCACGGCAAGCCGATCTCGCTGGTCAAATTCGAAGATCGTTTCAAGTCGGCGCCCGAAGCTAAATCATCGGGTGCCGCTGACGAGGATTCCGCTATGAAGTCGCTGCCTGTCGACGATACAGTGGCAAGCGAGCGCGAAATAGAAAAAGAATTGACCCATAAAAAGATGCGGGCAGAGTCGCTCCCAGTGATCGACTTATTGCCCGCGGCGCGTTCGTTGCAGGAAGAGCGGCGCAAGCAGCAGGAAATCATCGAGGCGTTCATTCGCAACGATCCGCGCATCGGCCCCATTCGACCCGTAGCCGAGCAAGCCGAAACCCAAGATCTTACGCAGCGAAGCCAGGCGATTGCCAGTGACGGTTTCGTGACCGAGTCTTTTGCCAAAATTTGGGCCAAGCAAGGCAATAATGACAAGGCCATTGCCATTTATGAAAAATTGATCTTGAAAAACCCGGAAAAAAGCGAGTACTTTGCGCAAAAAATTGCTGAATTGCAGAGCTGATCCCTAGAAATAGGCTTGGTTTATACTAGTCCAAGATTAAGATCCCATAATTTATATCTCATATATTAATAACTTAAAATGTACACTGCACTTGTAATTTTCGTGGCGATCATCGCCGTTTTGCTCATCCTGATCGTATTGGTCCAAAATTCCAAAGGAGGCGGGCTTTCGAGTGAATTCAGCGGTAGCAGCAGCCAAATGTTCGGCGTCAAGAAAACCACCGACCTGCTCGAGCAGCTTACCTGGGGCATGGCTGGCGCGATCATGATCATTTCGCTGGCTTCGTACGTGATGGTAGGAAACGGTTCGGACACGGCCAATACTATCAATAGCGTCAACGCCGACCGTGCCCAGAATACCGCTGTTCCTGGCGGGCAGATCGCCCCGCTTCCCGCGCCGGCTGCCGCACCGGCCGGTACAGTAGCTCCGTTGGACACGAACCAGTAAAAGCCTTTGGTAGTTGGAAATTCGGGTACCGAATTTTTATACTATTTTCTACTTATACGGGCGTGCCGCTGGTTCGCCAGCCCGGCCGTACCACATTTTGCGCCGCGCGTGACTCCGTTGGGAGTCGCGCGCGGCTTTTTTTGAGTCTGGGAAATCGAACTACGCGGCTGAGATGTACGGCACCATTAGCTGTTTGGCGAGGGGGAGCAGCGTTTCATCGAGCGGGTAGGCGTGGGGCGATTCCACCATGTAAGTGGCCGGGTTGGGTAGTTGGGTGTAGCGTCGCGTGAGCTCTACTTTCATGTTTTCGAAAGTATTGCTGAAGCTCTTCCGCAAAGTTATGACAGGTTCGGTCTGTACGATACGCTCGCGGCGGGCATCGAAAAGCGTGGTTCGGTAGCGGTAGATGGCCGTTTCTTGACTGGGCGTCTGATGAATGAAGAGATATCCCTCGTTCACCTCGAGCGGCAAAATGCCAATGGGCACGATCGACAGCCGGGCCGCCACATCGTCGCGTCGGGCCTGGCCGGTGGTGGCAGCCTGGGAGAAGCGCGGAACGGCGAAATCTAGAATGGCCGAAATCTCTCCCAAAACCGCGTTTTCCATGTATATTTCCTGGTACTGCAACCGCCGCCGGACGAGGTCGATGCCCGTCAGTACTTTGGGGAACTCCCTCCGCAACGACTGTTGAGACTGTTGCAATGCCAGGCTACTCTCGTAATGCTCCCTGATTTGCGGCAAATACGGATAAAGCGTCACCTGCTCAAAAGCCCGATCGATGTGCTGTAAGTATGCCAGTACGACGTACTTTTTGTATTCAAAGTCAAGAATTCCATCGGTAAGCCACTGACTCGATAATTTTGTCATATCTAGAAAACGATGATTGGAAGGGAAAATTTAATCAATATACGGCTCATTCAAAATTATATTTTACGAAAAGGGCGGTAGGTGATCGGAACCATCTGGATAACACGAAAATAAGAACATGTCAGCATGAGGCTGAAATAATGGCAGATAATGTCGCTGGCACAAAATATGCCTGTGTAGGTAATGTCGACGGAAATTTCGACAACATAAAACCGTAAATTACTATGTCAACTTTAACCGAAAAAGAAATGAGTGTACAGCCCTTGGCCGACCGCGTTCTGGTAGAACCGGCAGCCGCCGAAGAAAAAACTGCATTTGGTATCATTATCCCCGATACCGCCAAAGAGAAGCCCCAGCGTGGTATTGTCATGGCGGCCGGTCCTGGCAAAACGGACGAGCCCATGACCGTGAAGGTAGGTGACACCGTATTATACGGCAAGTACTCGGGCACCGAGCTCGCTGTCGATGGTAAAGACTGCCTCATCATGCGAGAGTCCGATATCTTCGCCGTAATAAACGGGTAATTTTAGAATATAAGGACCTGTCGCCGGGCTACCCCGACCGAAAATACTAATTCAATAATCGAATATTAAAATTAAAAGCATCATGTCAAAGCAAATATTTTTTGATTCAGAGGCCCGCGCTAAAATTAAGCGGGGCGTAGATACGCTGGCCGACGCCGTAAAGGTAACGCTCGGACCACGCGGCCGCAACGTCGTAATCGACAAGAAATTCGGCTCACCTACCATCACGAAAGATGGTGTGACGGTGGCTAAAGAAATTGAACTGAAAGACGCCATGGAAAACATGGGCGCTCAATTGGTGAAGGAAGTGGCTTCCAAAACGGCCGACTCGGCGGGTGATGGTACCACAACGGCCACCGTGCTGGCGCAAGCCATATACACGATCGGCGTCAAGAACGTAGCTGCCGGTGCCAATCCTATGGATCTGAAGCGGGGTATCGACAAGGCTGTCAGTGCCATCGTGAAAAACCTGGAGACTCAGAAGAAAGACATCTCCACGTCGAAAGAAATTGCTCAGGTAGCTACCATTTCGGCCAACCACGATGAGGAGATCGGCCAAATGATCGCTGAGGCGATGGAGAAAGTAGGTAAGGAAGGCGTCATCACGGTCGAGGAAGCGCGCGGTACCGAAACCGAAGTAAAAACGGTGGAAGGTATGCAGTTCGACCGCGGGTACCTGTCGCCCTATTTCGTGACCAACACCGAGAAGATGGAGGTTGAAATGGAGCGTCCCTATATTCTGATTTCTGAGAAGAAGGTTTCTTCCATGAAAGAACTGCTGCCTGTGTTGGAGGCCGTTGCCCAGACGGGACGCCCTTTGATCATTCTGGCAGAAGATGTCGACGGTGAGGCTCTGGCCACGCTGGTCGTCAATAAAATCCGCGGTGCTTTGAAAGTGGCTGCCGTAAAAGCACCTGGTTTCGGCGATCGCCGTAAAGCCATGCTGGAAGACATCGCCATCCTGACGGGCGGACAGGTCATCAGCGAAGAGCGCGGTTTCAAACTGGAAAGCGCCACGCTCGATTACCTTGGTAGCTGCGATAAGGCGATCATTGATAAAGACAACACGACCCTGATTAACGGAGAAGGAGCCAAAGAGAACATCGACGGCCGCGTGAATCAGATCAAGGCGCAAATCGAAAACACGACCTCCGACTACGACCGCGAGAAATTGCAGGAGCGTTTGGCTAAGTTGTCAGGTGGTGTGGCCATCCTGTACATCGGTGCCGCTACTGAAGTAGAAATGAAAGAGAAGAAGGACCGCGTCGATGACGCCCTGCACGCAACCCGCGCCGCCGTCGAAGAGGGCGTCGTAGCCGGTGGTGGTGTAGCGCTGATCCGGGCCGTCGATTCTTTGAACGACCTGAAAGGCAACAATGAAGACGAAACTACGGGTATCAATATAATCCGCATGGCCGTTGAGTCGCCGCTTCGCACGATCGTATCGAACTGTGGTAAAGAGGCCTCGGTCGTGATCCAGAAAGTGAAGGAAGGAAGTGGTTCGTATGGCTACAACGCCAAAGACGACACCTATGAGGATTTGCTCGAATCTGGTATCATTGATCCTAAGAAAGTAACCCGCCTGGCGTTGGAAAACGCCGCTTCGGTCGCTGGTATGCTGCTCACGACGGAGTGCGTGATCGCCGACGAGCCCGAAGAGGACAAAGGTGGTGGCGGTGGTGGCATGGGCCACGGCGGCGGAATGGGTGGCATGATGTAATCCTGCTCCGGTCCACGACCATAAATTCCTACAGCTTGAAAGGCCCGGACATTGTCCGGGTCTTTTTTGTTGTCGGTTTCTGTAACTCAATACGAAATAATTGGCTTAAAATTTGCTATTGCTTAGTAAAATGATAAACTTAACAATTATTTAACATTGAGGTAACATTAAGACAATATAGCTATGAAGAAGTTCGCACCACTGCCACGTATCGTAATCACCCTGCTTGCCATACTTGCTACTGCCTCAGTCCGTGCCCAGCATCAGGAGCTTCCTGATTTTTTGAGAGAGAAACTGAATTGGCAGGAAAAGCTTGTGGTCATCTATGCACCGGAAGAGCAGCAGGACCTCGTGAGGGAGCAACTGTCTGTACTATACCCATACGTGGATACGCTCCGCCATGAGAAAATTACAGTCGTGCAGATTCCAGCATTGCTCTCTGCCAGCAACCGGCTATACCTGAAGAACACGTTTCGCTACCAGAAAAACAGTTTGAATATCTGGGTGATTGACGAGAAGGGACATCTACGGATGATGAGCACTCGGGCGGGTTCCGCCGAGCAATTCATACGGGTACTGGACGCTGATACCCGACCGGTGCTGGCGAGCAGGGCACGGCTTCTTTAAAGTTGTTTGGAATAAAAACAGTGTTAGCGCTTACGTACAATCTCTTGCAGGTGCTTATCCATTAGGGTCTGAAACTGCTTGATCCGAGAGGCATGCTCCTTATTTCTGATTAAATTATGCATCTCGTCCGGGTCGTTGTCGACTTCGTACAACTCACGGAAATTCACCCGATCTAGTTTCTCATCTTCATAGGTGACTATAAATCGGTAGGAACCGGAAACTACCGTGAGATTGGGCTTGACTCCACCATAAGTATCTGATCCTTCGTACACAAATGCGTCGCGAACACCTTTCTTTTTTCCTAACACAACATCTGTCAGACTTTCGCCGTGTACGTTGGCCGGAATTTTTGCACTGGTCAGTTCCAGAATCGTGGGCATTAGGTCGATGTTAAGTGCTATGCCGCCCTCCGCCGAAGGCGAAATACCCGGCCCGACAATGGCCAACGGTACGTGGGTACTGGGCAGGTAGGGAAGTACTTTGCTGGTAAAGCCGTGATCACCGAGTATCCAGCCGTTGTCGCTCATGAAAATGAGATAGGTACGGTCGGCAATGCCCATAGTCTTCTACTTTATCCAAAATACTGCCCACGAAAGTGTCCATTTCGCTCACGACCGAATAGTACTCCTTGGTATGCGCCTGGATTTTGTCCTTATCGGGATAGCCGTACTCTTTGGCCTGGGTGCGGTTGCGGACGGTTTTCAAATAGTCGGGTTTATTACTCAGGTCGTCGTTTCGGTTGGCCGCCACGGGCATACCGGACTCTCGGTACCTGGCGCGGAGGAATCGGGAGCGGGCCATTTCAACGCCCCGTTCATGTGTGATAACTGGGTGTTGTGGAAGAGGAAAAACGGCGCAGCTTTATTGGCCGCCGCGCTCGGCCGGGCCGCGCTCGGCCCGGCTCTTCCAGAAAGTCAATCGACCGCCGGGCGCAGTAGCGGTCGCGATGTTCTTCGGGTCACACCTTTTTTCCCTCATCACTGATTTTCCGTCCGTGATAGGTACCATTGCCGTGAAAAGTGACTGCGAAGTCGAAGCCCAGTTCCTCCGGCGATTGGTCCACGTGCCACTTGCCCGACACACCCGTGTAGTAGCCCGCATCTTTTAGGTAGTTAGCGATGGATTTCTCGCCTTCATTCAGCTTACTGTCTAGTTCCAATACGCCATTGGCACTACCGTATCAGCCCGTCAGGATGGCCGCTCGGCTTGGGCTGCACAGCGAGAACACGACGTGGGCGTTGGTGAAGTTCTTGCCCCGCTTGACCAGGCGGTCGAGGTTGGGTGTGTGGATTGCCGGAATCGCGTTTGCCTGTACGGCGTCGAAGCGCTGGTCGTCAGTAAGCATGACGATGAAGTTGGGCCTGGGCTGGGCGTAAGCCATTACCCTTTGAAGCAGGATGTACCCGAAGATAGACATTAACGTTCTCTTCACAAACCCACTTTAAACTCATTGACTCGTAAACTCCTTATTCATAACCAGGCTGTCGCCACGCAATCCTGATCCGCCGAAAGCGAATCCAACGCGCTTCAAAAGCAGTCGGGAAATCATAGGTGAAAGTCTCACCCGGCTTTACCGTCACTTCCCGGTACGTCATCCACGGGCCGTGACCGATGGGGTTGACTTCGATCTGAAAAGTCACGGGCTGCGATGGATTTGTGCGAGAGTTTCAAATTCTTTTTATCATAAAAACCAATCAGATAAGGGATCGGAAGGCATACCGATTTTCACCTGCGCATCCTTCAACGGTCCGCCGTGACCGACGGGCTTACCCAGCTTCCAAAGATCGTCGATGGTTCCTACCCATACTTTTGCCTTCACCATCGTCAGAAGTGACGATATGTTCCCCGGCGGGGCGTTGTTGTCCAGGCCCGTCATCACTAGCAGTCCGCGATAGGAGGCGTAATCGTGAATGCTCAGCGAGTGCGAAGCGACGGGGCGAATTTTGGCGAAGCCATCGGCGTTCTCGGCGGGTAGTTCGTAGAAAGTACCGTGGGCATCGAGTAGGTCGCGCTCGGTGGCCACTTCGCGGGCGATGCGCAGACTAGCCTTCTTTATCTTTTTGGTAAATTTCTCATCGCCCAGTGGTAGCCGCCAGCGACGTTTGCTATCGTCCACGATCAGAACGGAAGCTTCATCGACTGTAATGACATTCGTCGGGTATCGCAAACTTATCGCGAATGAATTTCTCTGATTTCGCGTCGTCCTTCTTGACGAGGTTCATTTGGGCATCCAGTTCGAAATAGCCGTTTTCGGTGTACTTGCCATTGGCAAAACTTCCCGCCAGCAAGCCCAACGCTCGGCGGTTGTCGCCTAAGCCGTACATCAGACCGCCCGTGTAGTTTGAAGTGCCAATGCTACTCAGTCCGGCAAACATTTTATCCTGGTTTTTTGGATAGCGCGAAGCGTCGCGGTAGTTGAAAGTGACGGTGGCAATCGTGGCGTGGCTGCTCTTGACCCGCACCCACTCGCCCTTCTCACTGGCTGGGAACTCCACGGCCACGGCCTTACCCGGCTCGACTTTCACGGCCTTCTGCATCTGCCAGTTACCTTTACCGTCCTTGTCCATTTCGAAAGAAATCATGGCGGTCTGCACGCCGTGGTTCATCACCCAAGCCATGCGCTCGTCCCAACCCGCAAACAGGAAAGGCTCGGAAGCTTCGTTTGGCTTGACATTTTCCGAAAGCCACACTGCCCCCTGCGCCGTGTTCGGCCCGAGTTCGTCGGGCTTGGTGAACGAGGTAAACCATAAGTTGGAATTCGACTGGCCCGGCCCGCCGATGTCGCCTTTAATTTTCCGGGTGTTCAGGAATTCCTTCTGCGCCGAATCGTCGCAGCCGAATATCAGGCGGTCGCCCCAGCGGGTGTAGTCGCCGATGACTTTCAGGTAGGCCGAGCGCGGACGAACGCCCGCCGTGTTTTGGGCGGTAAAAGTACCTGGGAATTTCCAGAACATTCCGTGCATCGTCATCAGAAAATCGGGCTTGCTCTTAGTACCGACATCGCGGATGCGCGGCCACTCGGTGTTCCAGCCGTGGGCACCGTCGTAGCTGTGACTGGCCTTGGGCAAACGGTAAAAAGACCAACCTTTCGCGGCATCGCGCACCCCTAGCAGCACCGATTTATGGTCCCAGCCCGTGGCCCAGATCGGGTCGGTGGCGGGGTTGGCGTTGCCATAAATGCCGCCCGGCCCGGTGACTTCCACGAATTGGTTGCGCCGAACTACTTTCCAGTCCCGGCCATCCCACTCGGCCAGCGCCCCCGACTCGATGTCGAACTGCTTCAAGGCTTGGGGCGATGCCTCGCCGTTGTTGGAGTACACCGCCACGCCCTGCCCGGAATAGTACCCCTTGCCGTGTGCGCCGGGCAGCGTGGAGCCTTCCTGGTTCTTTGAAATGTCTTCTCCTTTCTTGCGCCGGACGTTGGCGTCTTCGTAGAACATCTTGGTCTTCAACGTTTTCACATCCACTTCGTAAAAGCCTTCCTCCATCGTCGCCAGCAGGATTTTGTTTTCCGGGTCGGTCAGGTGGCGCGCCAGCCCGGTGTAGCGGCCCGGTGCTTCTTTGTACGAAATCGTCCTGACGTTCCGGTCTTTGTCGATGGCGTGGGGGCCGATGAAAAGCTGGTTGCTCTCGCGGTGAATCATCCGGTCGGCGGGTGTACCACCCGTGCTTTCGGGCCGGACGATTTGCTGTAAATCATCCGTGATTTCGTACAGCTTATCCGACGAGCCGTAAGGAAAGTGCGGCGCGTAAGTCACCACCCACAGCCGACCCGCCCAGGGAACTACCGCCCCCGTACCGCATTCGCCTTCGTTGTTGTAGTAGGCCAAGTGCGGGTATATCCCGCTGATTTGGCGGGGCGTGGGTTGGGAGTGGAGAGGCTCTCTTACTGAAAAAAGAAAGGCAAGTACTGTTGCTAGAAAAGGTAGTTTTTTCATTTGTATAAATAGTTGGCTCAAAATTTTAGTACACAGAGTTTTGGATCGCGGCCATTGTCGTGAAAAATCTGCGCCGAACCCCCATATCAACAACCTTCGATACCCCGGGTAGTTTAGTTGTAAACGCCACTTTAGTGGCTCAAATCAAGGTAAGCCAACAATTTATCCGAGAAAGTAAATCATTCAAAACTTTCTATGTCAAAACGTTCGGGGCTGAGTAGGGTAAGGCTCAAGGCCCATGCATCGTCGATTTCGTTGGTAGCGTCGCTGACGAGCACTACGCGAATCCACTGATTCTTCAGGGGGATTTTCGGCACGGTCGCTTTAGTATCCCAGAACAGGTCTTTTTACCCAAAGGTCGAACAAAAGGGAATCGTGACAAAAAGGCTGAGTGATAGCAATGCTACGCTGTATTTTTTTGGGTGCATCATTGTTGCGATGGAATCGATGAGATGGTAAGATAGTAATTACGGTCTGGCCACTCGACGTAACTACGGGATATTTCCAGGAAAAACCCGACAGTTCATCGTCTCGGCGGTTGGTGCAGCATTAGCCCGTCGATAATAGCCGCCACTTGTTTCGGCGGCACTTTCTCGACCAGATAGAAATGCCCCACTCCCGCCGCGTTCCAGCTATTGCTGCCGTCGTTCTTGACAATCATCCGTCCTTCCACCACGGAATAATAGGGTTCGGGGCCTCTGGCCGCCACCAGCACGGCGGTTTGGTCGAAACTCATGCGGCCATTGACGTCTTCTTCATTCAGGCGGAGCGCGAGCGCGTACGCCTCTTGGCCAGGCGAATGGTGGAACGAGCTATTGGCCAGCGGCAAACCCGTGAAGACCCGGGCGCCGATTTCGTAACCACTCAGCAGGATTGGGCCGGGCCAACGGTCGAAGGTACTTTGGGCGGCCCGAATATCCATCCTGATATTGAATTCGCTGGTGGTACCCAGCTTACTCCCGAAGTGGCCCGCCATCGCCACTAACTTCTTGACCTTTTTTTTGACCAGTTCTCTGCCGTCCAAAGGCGAGTAACGGTCGTGCTTTGAATTGAGCAGGTTGGCTAAGTTGGTTAAAAAGCCGACCGTCACGATGATCACGCTGCCGTCGGGCTGAGCCGCCAGCAATCGCCGATAAAGTGACGTGGCCTCTTCGGCCTGCTGGTTGGTTTTAAGGTCATGGGGATAATGCGCTACCAGCAAGGAATCCCATTTCTGCCCGGCGGGCTTATTCACCGCCGGACCACGCACGATCCCGACGGGTAGGTCGGGCCGCCTGAAATAAGTGTTGATCACATCGAGTACCGGAACCGCGAAAGGGGACTGGTTGGAACTGGCGGTAGCCAAAATACTCACCTCTCCTGAATCGGCTAAGGCATGAAGCAGCGTGAGGGCCGCAACATCGTCGTAGTCGGGACCCATGTCCGTATCGAAGATAATCGAAGGGGGCGAAGTCGCTGTTTTCAATTGGCCGAAAACAGACGGCAATTCCGCCAACAAGCTAACTAGTAATAAGAATACGATTCGGACTTTCGTCATGCCTTCTTGTCTTGGGTGATGGTACTCGCGAAAGCTCCTTCGCTGAGAAGCGGCGCCAGGCAGGTCACAGCATTAGCTTGAAGGGGTTTCCGACGGTCGAGCATGATAGTCCTTATTTTAGACTTTGGGTAAACAGAGCGTTCAAAAACTCGCCCCTTGTCCAGGATTTAGTGGCGTATAATTGTCGTGCCTGACGCACTCGACGAAGTCGGGTCAATGTCCAGATCTGCGCAGGCACCCAGACAGCGCAGGGTGGATAGGGTCAGAATTTTGTTGAGATATTTCTAGGGCTTTCGCTTATAGAGCATGGATAGTAGAATTGATCAGTTGTTGAACCAAATAGTCGTTGAACAAGCCTTGTCTGACCTGATAGACCATGGTCCTCATTTGCTTGGCTTTGACTTTAAGGGACACCCACGCATGATAGCAGCAGGCCAAATGGTTGCGTTGCGAGCGGGCCTCGCGGCACTGGCACTTTTCCGAACCCGTCAACTGCTTGAACTCTCTGTGGCATTGCTCCACCTGCCACCTGTGGAAGCCCCTGAGCCTGATCTGGCTGCCCCGCCAATAATTAATTACATTTCCCCTAGTCCCTGGGCGGATACCGTACCAAATACCGACCTGTGTTGGGCAAAGCAGGGATAGCGCTCCAGGCTCCGTTCGGCTCAGTCAAAACTTCTTCTTCCCGGATTCGGCTCATGCAGGTGACTACCAACGGGAAGTTGAGCCGGACTTACCGCTACGATGCCGAAGGCAAACTCGTTGAGCGCACGAACTATCACACGGATGGAATACACATTTACGCAAAAACTGATTATCGGTATGATCAATCCAGACTGACTCAGCAGGTCATCTTTTTAAATAAGGAGTACGACGCCGTTGAAAGGTATCCAAGAACCAACGACTTGGTCAGAAGCGAGCAGGTAGACTTCGTTCTGTCCAAGGACTCACTTTCGTGGATTACCATGACCGCTAAAACTGAATTGTCGCCCCATCAGAATCAGATCGGTACGCAGCAGTCATTTCTTGGCTTCGAGCCCACTGGGGCGCTTGCCTGGCTCCTATGGCACAACGGAACCGAATTTGAGCTTTTCCGTCGGGAAAGCATAGGAACATCATCCTTCATCGATATGGCTCCACCAGAGGATTCTGATCGGCCTCAGATCTTACCTATGACACGCATCCCAATTCCTATCGCACGACGGGTGATTTTCAGATACGGGATGTGTTTGATTTCGACGCTTCCAACCCTAACAATCCACTAACGATGGTACTGACCAATCATGTTGCGACCACCGCTGACCGGTGGCGCTTCGAGTACGACTATCGGCCTGATGGCTATCCCAAAAAAGTGATCGTCTGTCGGAAGGGGGAGATCGAGCGGACGATTGGCTTCGGCTACAACCAATAGTTTACGACCTTTCTGACGCTGAACGTAAAGTGGGAAAACCGCTTGAGTACCTACAAAACGAAATAGCCGCTCCCAAGAAAGGGGCGGCTATTTAATTTACTCAACGTTATGAAAAACTTCTGACTTAGGACGCCTTCGGCATCCGCAAGTCACGCAATGTTAACGATTTTTTAACATACTTTTGTTTTCAGGAACTGACGGCAGCAAGAAAATTATTTGTTAGGGATTATGCATCAGGTAGTTGTAAATCTGTTTTTTTTTAATTTTTATTTTTTGATAAAAATTAAAAATCGTGCACAATCATCTGATCTTTGCTACTCACATCGATCGCCGTCCTTTTTCACTCCATCGACCCGTCCCGCATCATCAGCCGTCGGTCGGCCATTTCGGCGAGTTGCTCGTTGTGAGTCACGATGACAAACGTTTGGTTGAGCTCATCGCGCAGCTGAAAGAAGAGCCGGTGTAAATCCTCAGCGTTGTGCGAATCAAGATTGCCGCTGGGCTCATCGGCCAGGACCACCGCCGGTCGGTTGAGCAAAGCACGCGCCACGGCGACACGCTGCTGCTCGCCGCCCGAAAGCTGAGACGGCAGGTGATCGGCGCGGTCGGCCAGGCCTAGTAGCGCCAGCAGTTCGGTACCACGTTGCCGCACGTCGGCCTCCTTCACTTTGGGATTGATGAAGCCCGGCATGCATACGTTCTCCAACGCCGTAAACTCCGCCAACAGATTGTGGAATTGAAAAACGAAGCCGATCCGCTCGTTGCGGAACTGGGCCAGCGCCTTGTCGCCAAGGGCCGAAATTTCGGTGTTCTGAATACGCACCGTACCTTGGTCCGGCCGGTCCAGGGTACCGATAATATGCAACAGGGTACTCTTGCCCGCGCCCGAGGCACCTACGATGGCTACAATCTCGCCCTCCTTGATTTCCAGGTCGATCCCTTTGAGTACTTGCAGCGCACCATAGCGCCGCGTGATTCCCTGAGCGGTGAGAAGAGCCATTTCTTAGTTTAATGTTGAAAGTTTAGAGTTTAAACTGCTGGGGAACGCGTCACAAAAGCTACTTTTGGCCTGTCCTCGTTTTGAATTATTCACTAATTTGCCGTGAAACTAACAAAACAAAGTTAGTTTTAGGCGATCGGCTCTTATTGATCGGCTTTCGGCCTGTTGTTAAGTGTCTCAAAAACAAATTGTTATCAAGGAACTTATCCTAGCAAATCTGTTTGAGCGAGCAAGCGACCTTAAACTTTAAACCTTTAACTTTTAAACCAAAAAAATGAATATTCACGAATACCAGGGAAAAAGCATCCTCAAAAAATATGGCGTCCGCATTCAGGAAGGCATCGTGGCCGATACGCCCGACAAGGCCGTCGAAGTAGCACGCAACCTCAGCGAGCAAACGGGTACCAAGTGGTACGTAGTCAAATCGCAGATTCATGCGGGCGGCCGCGGAAAGGGCAAGGTCATGGGCGGTGAGCAACGCGGCGTGGCCCTGGCCAAATCGGTGGATGACGTCAGGACGATTTCCAAGAACCTATTGGGCAAAACCTTGGTCACGCACCAAACCGGTCCCGAAGGCAAGCAGGTGAACAAGGTATTGATCGCCGAGGATGTGTACTATCCCGGTCCCAGTGAGCCGAAGGAGTTTTATCTTTCGATTTTGCTCGACCGTGCCAAAAACTGCAACGTCATCATGGCCAGCACCGAAGGTGGCGTCGACATCGAGGACGTAGCCGAAAACACGCCCGACAAGATCACCAAAGAGTGGATCGACCCGAGCGTAGGGTTGCAGGGGTTCCAGTCGCGCAAAGTGGCCTTTTCACTGGGACTTGAGGGTGATGCCTTCAAGGAAATGGTGAAATTCATCACCGCGCTCTACAAAGCTTACTACGAGAGTGACGCCTCGATGTTCGAGATCAATCCCGTCCTGAAAACTTCTGATAACAAGATCCTGGCCGTCGACGCTAAGGTCGATATCGACGAAAACGCGCTTTTCCGCCATCCTGAACTCGCCGAGATGCGCGACGTGAGCGAAGAAGACCCCTTGGAGGTAGAAGCCGGCGCCAACAACCTCAACTACGTGAAGCTTGATGGCAACGTGGGCTGCATGGTCAACGGTGCAGGCCTGGCGATGGCCACGATGGACATCATCAAGCTGTCGGGTGGCGAACCCGCCAACTTCCTCGACGTAGGGGGTGGAGCCAACGCCAGGACGGTCGAGGCGGGTTTCCGCATCATCCTGAAAGATCCGAATGTGAAGGCGATTTTGATCAATATTTTTGGCGGAATCGTGCGCTGTGATCGCGTGGCGGCGGGCGTCGTGGAGGCCTACAAGGCCATCGGCGAGATTCCCGTCCCGATCATCGTGCGGCTGCAAGGTACCAACGCCGAGGAAGGCGCGCGCATCATCAACGAATCAGGGCTGAAAGTATACTCGGCAATCGAGTTCAAGGAGGCCGCCGAACGTGTGGAGGAAGTACTGGCCGGAATGAAGGCTTGATCTCTAGATTTGACTTTGATTTTTTTACAATAAGGCGGCCTGGTGGGTCGCCTTTATTTTGGGCTGCCTGGTACGAGCCGGGCTTTGCCGAATAGTCCAACGTCCAGTATCCAAGATCCAGCATCCCCTTCTCCTTTGAAAAAGAACTCCGAAGCCTGGACTACCGCGCTCGGCGCCACTGCCGCCTTTTGCACCTACACCTGCATGTTCGGCTTTCGCAAGGGCATTACAGCGGTGCAGTTCGAGGGCATCGCGTTTGCGGGCGTCGACTACAAGATCTGGCTCATCACGGCGCAGGTACTGGGCTACGCGCTTTCCAAGGGCATCGGCGTCAAGGTAGTATCAGAAATGAAACCGCAGCAGCGGCCGTGGTACGTGCTGGGGCTAATTCTGTCCGCCGAACTGGCACTGTTGGGATTCGGACTGGTACCCGCGCCTTACAACATCGCCTTTCTTTTCCTGAATGGCTTGCCCCTGGGTATGGTGTACGGCACGGTACTCAGTATGCTGGAAGGTCGCAAACAAACCGAGATCCTGGTCGCCGCGCTCACGGCTTCCTTCATTTTTGCGTCAGGGCTGGTCAAAACGGTGGCCCTGCTGCTGATGCAACAAGGTGGCGTGAGCGAAATTTGGGCCCCCTTCATCACGGGCCTTGTTTTTGTGCTACCACTGTTCATTTCGGTATGGGGGCTGAGCCGGTTGCCCGCGCCCTCCGAAGAAGACAAGCGGCTGCGCACCGAGCGCTTGCCGATGAACCGCCGTGACCGCCGGAACTTCCTGCGTACCTTCCCGACGGGCCTTGCATTGCTGATCGTTTCCTACGTGATCCTATCCGCCTTCCGCGATTTTCGCGACAATTTCGCGCCCGAAATTCTGCAAGGTACCGTCAGGGGTAATCCGACGATCTTTGCCCAAACCGAAACCGCCATCGCGCTGATTATTTTGGGGCTGATGGCTGGCCTGCGCTGGGTCGATGACCACTTCCGGGCGTTCACGCTGATCAATATCCTGATGATCGCCGGGGCGATCGTGGTCGGGCTAAGTACCTGGCTGTATCAATGGGGTACCCTGTCGGCCAGCGCGTGGTTTATGCTCACGGGCCTGGGCATGTACATGGCCTACGTGCCCTGCAACGGGCTGTACTTCGAGCGGCTGGTCGCCACGTTCAGGTACGTCAGTACGGTCGGTTTCATCGTGACACTAGCCGACTGGTACGGGTACCTGGGCAGCGTGGCGGTGCTGCTGTACAAGAATTTTGGTCAGGCGGAGCTGAGTTTTCAGGAGTTTTTCGTCTACGGCTGCTACGGGCTGAGCGTGGCGTATATCCTGTTGACGGTACTATCGTACGCGTCCTTTCGCAAGAAATACCAGGCGGGAGTTTCCAGGACGGAAAAGATAATGCCGGATTAAGCACTGTACTACTTCAACACATACCGTCCTATCAGCGGATAGTGGTCCGAGTACTTGATCTCGTCCATCGTCCTGAACCCGGTGAGCTGCAACTTCTCTTTATCATAAAACTGATTGTCGATTCTGATGAAGTACGGCAGATAGCGGTAGGTGAAGCCGAAGCCTTGTCCGCCTTCCTCGAAAGCGTTGGCAAGTCGTTTCCTGAGTTGTCCGTAGGAATAGCTGTAAGGTATCTCATTGAAATCACCACACACGATCACCGGATGGGGCGAATCAGCAATCCAGCTTTCAAGTAGCTTAATTTGTTGGCCACGCTGATCGAATCCGCGCCGCATGCGGCGGAAGGTAGTTTCTGTTTCGCGTTTCAGGCCATCGTACTGCCGTTGGGCCGCCATTTCGTAGAGACTCAGCGTCATGGAAAAGAGGTGGACGTCGATCACCCGAACGATGGACTTACGCCAGGCGATATCGACCTGCACCATACCGTTTTGACTGGAAAAAGCCGTGTCGCGCCGCGCCACGATGGGGTACCTGGAAAAAACCGCCGCGCCCATGCGGTAGGGCGAGTCGCCCTGATGATCGTTTTTTATGAAAGCCTGGTAGCGGTACCCGGCCTTTCGGAGCAAGCCGCGGAAGTCGAGCTCAGGGGTGTGGTCGTAGTGATAAAACTCCTGAAAACACAGCACATCGGCGTGCTGCTCGGTGAGCCACCGCCGCGTGGCCACAATCGTGACCGTATCCTCTTTGGAGTGAAAGGCGAACATATTGAATTTGTACGCATTGTAGGTCAGTACTTCCAGGGTATTCTCGGGGCCAATGTCGGGGACGGCGTCCCTTTGGGGAAGACCCAATTGCACGGTACGGGCCCAAAACGGAAACGAAGCGACCAGTACTAACAGTGGCAGCAGCGCCCGGCGGGGAGCGGCAAGCCCCCAAAACAGCAGAAAGCCCAGGTGCACGGCTAGCAGCAGCGGCAGCGACATCATCAGGAAACCCGCCAGCCAGTGCGCGCTGGGGGTCCAGTAGGTGAGCACGTAAACCACAAAGGTGACGGCCACCAACATTTTGTAAAAGAACCAAAGCAGACCCGAAACCAAACGCATAGACCAAAGGAAATTGAAACCACAAAACTAAGCGTTCCGAACCAATAAAAAGGGTAACGGGTAGTGTTTGTGGAAATAGCAAAATAGTAGTATCTTTGCGGCATAATTTCGGTTCAATAGTAAGGTTGAGGGGATGTGTCATCCTCTTTTTTTTTGCAGTATGGCGCTAAAAGAGCAAGTGGAAACTTTCCTAGAACCTCACCTCGAAGTCGGCAAATACTTTGTCGTCGACCTCAAGGTACAGGCGTCCCGATCGGGCCAGAAAGTCATGATTCTACTGGACAGCGACGAGGGGATCACGATTCAGGAGTGCGCCGACATCAGCCGCGCCCTCGGGGAGGACCTGGAAGCGGCCGACGCGGGCGACAACCCGTACACGCTGGAAGTATCGTCGCCGGGGCTCGACCAGCCCTTGAAGCTGATCCGGCAGTACCAAAAGAACGTCGGACGTACCATCAAAGCAGTGCTGAAAACGGGCGAAACGTTGACAGGTACCCTGCTGGAAGCCAAAGAAAACAGTATCGTATTACAGCTACCAACTCCGAAAAAGAAAAGTAAAGTACCGGTGGACGAAGCTACCCTCAAGCCTGAGGTACCGCTCGATGCCATCACCAAAGCGGTCGTTCAGGTTTCGTTCAAGTGAGGCGAGGCCCGGTGGGTAAAAAAACGCCGCTTTGAAGCAATATCGCGAACGTAGTTTGCACAGTACCATTTTTGTCATTATCAACAATTTATTATCCATTCTCCATTCCTTTTATGGATAGCAACATTTTAATAGAATCATTCGCTGATTTTGCGAGCTCGAAAAGCATCGACCGCCCCACGATGATCAGCATCCTGGAAGAGGTCTTCCGAACGATGATTCGCAAGAAATACGGCACCGATGACAACTTCGACGTCATCATCAACCCCGAAAACGGGGACCTGGAGATGTGGCGGACGCGCGAGATCGTCGACGACGACTCGGAAGACATTTGGGATTATGACAAAATCCCCTTGGCCGAAGCCAAGAAAATCGAAGAAGACTTTGAAGTAGGGGAGGAGGTAGCCGACGAGATCAAGCTGGTCGATTTCGGTCGTCGTTTGGTGCAAACCGCGCGGCAGACCCTGATCCAAAAGATCAAGGATCTCGAAAAAGAATTACTCTACGAGAAATACAAGGATCAGGTAGGTGAGCTCATTACGGGAGAGGTGTACCAAACCCTGCGCCACGAACTCATTATTCTTGACAACGAAGGCAACGAACTGTCGATGCCCCGGCAGGAGCAAATCCCCAAGGACCGTTTTCGCAAGGGAGAGAGCGTCAAGGCTGTGATCCATAAAGTCGAGATGAACAACGGTACGCCTCGTATCACGCTTTCACGGACTTCGGCCATGTTCCTCGAAAGACTGTTTGAAATCGAGATTCCCGAAATCTACGATGGAATAATCTCGGTACGCCGCATCGTGCGCGAGCCCGGCGACCGTGCCAAGGTAGCCGTCGAGTCTTATGACGATCGCATCGACCCCGTCGGGGCCTGTGTGGGCATGAAGGGGTCGCGAATTCACTCGATCGTGCGCGAACTGGGCAACGAGAACATAGACGTAATCAACTACACCGAAAATCTCGAACTGCTCATCAGCCGTTCGCTGAGTCCGGCCAAGATCAGCTCGGTGCAGATCGACCACGACGCCAAGCGCGTCTCGGTATTTCTGAAACCTGATCAGGTATCGTTGGCCATCGGCCGCGGTGGGCAGAATATCAAGTTGGCCGGTAAGCTGGTCGGCATGGAAATCGACGTCTTCCGCGACGCCGAAGAAATGACCGAAGAAGACGTAGACCTGTCGGAATTCGATGACGAAATTGAAAAGTGGATCATCGATGAGTTTCGGCGCATCGGACTGGATACCGCCAAGAGTGTGCTGGCGCTGAGCATGGAAGAACTGGTGCGTCGCACTGACTTGGAAGAAGGTACCATCGAGGAAGTGATCGGGGTACTGCGCCAGGAATTTGATTGAAAAAGCGCGGGTCGGCCGGAGTTATGACCGGGCCGGAGGTAGCTTGCTGCTCTCCAAACTGACCGTTTGTTGTTTAGAATGCAATATATAGTACCCAATACCCAAGATTTTTTTTGTTAATTGCTCAATATGGCAGAAGTTAAAATGATGCGCCTTAGCCAAGTGGCCAGAATCCTGAACGTAGGTATATCTACGATCGTGGAAAGTCTTTCTGGTAATGGCTTCGAGGTGGAATCCAGTCCGAACACCAAAATTGATGCGGCCCAGATCGATTTTCTGGCCAAGAATTTTGATTCGGATGGATTACGGAACTCGGGCAGGCCGTCGAAACCAGTGGCCCCTTCCGAGCCCGAAACAAAGCAGCCCGCTGCCGGCGACGGTGAGGTACTGTATTTCAGGACTTCCGAATCCAAGCCCGCCGAGCCAGAGCCTGAGAAGCCTGAGGCAAAGCCCTTGGCTCCCGAACCTATGACGACAGAGGCTCGTTTGCCCGGCATCAAGGTGGTGGGCAAGATCGACCTCGACAGCCGCAAAAAGCCCGCAGCGCCGGTTGCCAAGGCGGCCCCCGAGCCCGTAGCAGCCCCGGCCCCGCCACCTCCTGCGGAGGTACCTGCGGCTCCGAAACCGGAGCCTGCTCCCGTCGTAGTCGCCGAAAAAGCGCCTGAGCCACAGCCTGAGGAAGTAGCGGTCCCGACGCCGAACCTGAGGTCGAGCAGAAGACGGAAGTCACCGACCGCGCCCGCGCCGAGTGGAAGCCAAGGCTCCCGAACCGAGACCTACCGGCGGCTGAGCTGCCTAAAGCCGAGGAAGCAGCAGCACCCGCTGCATCTGCATCCACTGAGCCCGAAAAGACGGCTGAGTCGGAGGCCGACGGCGAAGAGCAGGCGGATTCCGCGGCGGTTATCGAAGCCAAGGGAACGCAGCTGCGGGGCCTCAAAGTGGTGGGTAAAATCGAGCTGCCTTCCGAGCGGGGACGCAAGAAAGACCCCGTCGCTTCGAGCGATGCCTCAGGTGATAAGAAACGCCGCCGCAAGCGTAAGCGTATTCGCGAGGGTACCGCCGATGGCAAAACCGCCGCTGCTACCGGTACGCCGGTGCCGCGCAACAAAGACACAGGTACCACGGCATCCCCTTCTACTGCGAGTAGCCGGAGCACGGGTACCCGCTCCAACCGCCGGGGAGGGCGTCGTGAGGAAGTATCCGATAAGGAGGTTGCTGACAACATCAAAGCGACGATGGCCCGC
This sequence comes from uncultured Cytophagales bacterium, assembly GCA_963803495.1. Lineage (GTDB taxonomy): Bacteria > Bacteroidota > Bacteroidia > Cytophagales > Spirosomataceae > Persicitalea. The sequence continues at coordinate 800,696 of CAWDMP010000002.1, read as the reverse complement.
ATGGGTGGGGGTACCACTTCTACCCGCGGAACCCGGGGAGGCAGCAAGCGCCGCCGCGACCGCAACGACCAGAACGACCCTAACTTCGATCAGGAAGAAACCAAGGTCTTGCGCGTGACCGAGTACATCTCGGCCAACGAGCTCGCTTCGCTTATGGATGTGAGTGTGCAGGAAGTCATTTCCGTCTGTCTGAGTATGGGTATGTTCGTGTCCATCAACCAGCGGATCGACGCCGAAGCCATTACGTTTATCGCCGATGAATTCGGTTTTGAGGTAGAATTCATTTCCGCCGAAGAAGAGATTCAAAACGAGGTAGCCGAAGAGGTCGACGCACCCGAAGACCTCGTGGACCGCGCCCCGATCGTTACGATCATGGGACACGTCGACCACGGTAAGACCTCGCTGCTCGATTACATCCGCGAAGCCAACGTCGCCAGCGGCGAGGCGGGCGGTATTACCCAGCACATCGGGGCGTATAGCGTCAAAACCAAAACCGGCAAGCAGGTTACGTTCCTGGATACCCCGGGTCACGAAGCATTTACCGCCATGCGAGCCCGTGGTGCCAAGGTGACCGATGTGGTCATCGTGGTGATTGCGGCCGACGATAGCGTGATGCCCCAAACGCGTGAAGCCATTAACCACGCCCAGGTGGCGGGGGTCCCGATCGTTTTTGCGTTTAGCAAAATAGACAAGCCAGGCGCTAATACCGAGAAAATACGTGAGGAACTCTCGGGTATGAACTACCTGGTGGAAGATTGGGGTGGAAAGTACCAGTCCCAGGAAATCTCATCCAAGTCGGGTAGCGGTATCGACGATTTGCTCGAAAAAGTACTGCTTGAAGCCGAACTGCTGGAATTGAAAGCCAATCCCGACCGCAAGGCGATCGGTACCGTTGTGGAAGCATCGCTCGACAAGGGCCGAGGCTACGTGACGACGATCCTGGTACAAGGAGGTACCTTGAAAGTCGGCGATATTATTCTGGCCGGTGCCCACCACGGTCGCGTGAAAGCGATGACCGACTACCTGGGTAAAAAAGTCAAGAATGCCGGGCCCTCCAAGCCTGTGCAGGTACTGGGTTTGAACGGTGCGCCGCAATCAGGCGATAAATTCAACGTGATGGAACAGGAGCGCGACGCCCGCGAACTGGCCAACAAGCGTGAGCAAATCCTGCGTGAGCAGACGATCCGCTCTCGCAAGCACATCACGCTCGAAGAGATTGGCCGTCGTAAGGCGATCGGTTCCTTCAAAGAACTCAACCTGATCGTGAAAGGCGACGTGGACGGTTCGGTAGAAGCTCTTTCGGATTCGCTGCTGCAACTTTCGACTGACGAAATTCAGATCAACACCATTCACAAAGCGGTGGGTCAGATCTCGGAATCGGACGTCAACCTGGCGATCGCATCGGATGCTATCATCGTGGGCTTCCAGGTGCGGCCTTCGCCAAGCGCCAAGCGCATGGCTGAGCAAGAGCAGATCGAAATCCGCCACTACTCGGTAATCTACCAGGCCATCGACGAAATCAAGGATGCCATGACGGGCATGTTGGCCCCGACGGTAGAGGAAATCGTGACCGGAAACATCCAGATTCGCGAGATATTCAAGATCAGCCGCATCGGTACCATTGCCGGATGTTATGTGACGGATGGCTTCGTGAAGCGAAACAACAAGATCAGGATCATTCGCGACGGCATCGTGATTCACACCGGCGAGATCGACTCGCTGAAACGTTTTAAGGATGATGTCAACGAAGTGCGTCAGGGCTACGAGTGTGGCTTGAACATCAAGAACTTCAACGACATCGAACCCGATGACATCATCGAGAGCTTCGAGCTTCGTGAAGTGAAGCGGACATTGTAATTTACGGGGCCGCCCGTGCGGTTGAAAGTGGAGAGTTGAAAACTCGCCTTTGTACGTTCGCTGGAAACAGAGCTAAAAATAGCAGACCGTCAGGTCTGCTATTTTTTTGTTGGTGTTGGGTACCTCGGCAGATCTGCTTAAAATATGGAGATGTGCTTTTTCCGAAACCTTTTGCCGAAGGCATAGTTTTTTGAATAACTGTTTACTCAAAGTAAAACCGCAAGATCATGGATAATAAAAAAGAAGACGTGAAGAAGCCGCAGGATGAAACGCTGGCGCACGTCGAGTACGAGAAGAAAAACAAGGAGCCCAAAACCTACGATCCTGACAAGTACCTGCCTACTTCGCAGGGTACCGGGCGATACGAGCCTGAAGTACCCCTGGAAGACAAAGAGCCTGACGAAGGGTACAGTACCAATCCGGCTCAGGGCAAGGAATCGGCATCATTGCACTTGGCCGACGAAGACATGGACATCAGGCAGGACGACCCGGTGGAAGAAGCTGAAAACCTGAAAGAGAGTTATCAGAAAAGTCAGGAAAGTTCAAAATAGCCGGATCGGTCGAAGTACCCGGTCCAGTAATATTCATTGAACCTAAATCCCAAACATCATGGAAAATAGCAAAGACAAAAAACTGCCCGTCGAGAATTTGACTCGGGAAGAGATCATGCAGCAGGAAGAAGAGAAAAGCCAGCGCATCGACGAAGAACGGGTAGTACAAACCCACTCGAACCTAGGCCTGGTGGACGCCCGTCCCGGAGAAAGTACCTTCGAAACCGGCACCAAAAACCACAGCAATACGCTCGATCACGCATTCAGTGAAGTACCTGAGTCCGTCGCGGATGAAATTGCGCTGAAAGACGACCTGTCGGAAACCGTGGTAATCACCAAGGAAGACAGCCTGAAAAAGGTAACTGACGACCCGAAGGCCTGATCAATACAAAACAGATACTAAGAAAAACTAAATCCTACGCGTGAAACCTGCCAATTGGCGGCTCATTCGTAGGATTTTAGTATGTAAAAGGCGGCCCGCTGCGGACTGAGGTTGTGGCTTTCGTCGTTTAGGATCGTCAGCAATGTGGGTACGTTGAGCAACTGGAGCTTGTCAGCCAGTATCTTTCCCTGCAAGGGCGATACCAGGTAATCACGTAGCCCGTAGATTAGGAACGTTTTGGGGGAACGAGCCGATGCTACATACAGCGGACTCTCATTCTTGAAGTTGTTCTCGACGGCACTGTACTTTTTACCGGTCAATTCCTCTACCCTGGTCCACAAGCTACGGTCCAGCATCTCTTTAATGTGCAGGTCCGTAGGGGCTGAGCCGGCTACCACGGCACTGACACCGGTGTCCCCCGAGGTGTAGGCGTACATCAGCGCTATATGAGCCCCGGCGCTGATGCCGAAAATCCGAAAGTTGTCCTTCCTGATATTGTACTTCTCGGCGTTTTGACGCAAGAAGGCGAAAGCCTCGGCCAGATCGGAAAGCTGGGTTTTGAGCAGATTGCCCTTGGTTGAGTCGGGCTGTAGGTGGTAGTCCATGTTGATGATCGCCAGGTTGCGGCGCTGCCCAATCAGTATATCCACCGTCGGTTTCAGGAAGCGTTTTTCGCCCGTCGTCCAGCCGCCGCCGTGAAGCAGAATAATCACCTCCGCCGGGTTGCCTTCCAACGTTTGGGGCGTATGAATATCCATCTTGATGCTCTTGTCTTTTCCGTAAGCTACCTCGAGCGCGTAGTTGTACCCCTTGGAGATATCGTTCAGGTGATCCGAATTCTCCGAATCCACTCCCACCAGCTCACAGCTTAGGCAGGTAAACGTGAAGAATATCAGAAGGACAAGTGACCTGTAATGGGAAGAGTCTAAAATTTTAGTATTCATGTATCCTTATGGCTGAGTTCGAATCGACTACGGTAGAAACCTCAAATTTACGCAAGTGGTTTATATATTCCCCTTTTTTAACTCGCCCGTAGCCCGGTCTACCGCTCTCGCGGTAAGCGCCATGAACGTGATAGAAGGGTTTTGATTCCCGACCGAAGTCATGCAGGCACCATCGGTGACGAACACATTTTTTGCTGCATGGAGCTGATTCCATTCATTTAATAGGGAAGTCTTCGGATCGCGCCCCATCCTGACGCCCCCCATTTCGTGAATATCCAGGCCCGGTACCTGCTGGGTATCGTAGGCATTGATGTCGCGGCAACCGGCGGCATCCAGCATTTCGGCACCCTGCACCAGGAAGTCGTCCCGCATTTTGTAATCATTATCGTCATAGTCGACTGACGTAACTAACAACGGCACGCCCCAATCATCCTTTTGATCGGTACTCAATCGTACGTGGTTGGACTCCTTCGGAATCGTTTCGCCTTGCATCTGCATGAATACGCGCCAGCCACCGGGATTGCTGAGGTTGTCCTTGAACTCCGCCCCAAACCCTTGCTGACCCATGCCGCGCTCCCAGCCGCTACGGGCCGCGCTGAATGCCACCATGTAGCCGCGCTCGAAGCCCAAGCCCTGCGATTCCTTCAAGTTGCGGAAAGAAGGCATGAATACTGAGGTCGGCCGACGGCCGTAGTAGTAGCCATCTTCCATCCCGTCGACCGAGGCCACGATATTGCCGCGGTAGTTATGGAACGCTACGTACTTGCCCAGCAACCCGCTGTCGTTTCCGAGCCCGTCGGGAAAGCGGTTGCACTTGGAATTGAGCAAAATGAGGTTGGAATTAAGCGCCGCCGCATTGACAAAAATGACCTTGGCAAAGTACTCGACCTCTTCTTTAGTGTTAGCGTCCACTACCTTCACCCCGGTAGCGCGGCCCATGGCCTCATCGTAGATGATCGAAGAAACCACCGAGTCGGGCCGGATGGTGAGGTTGCCCGTCTTCTCGGCCCAAGGCAGCGTGGCCGAATTGCTGCTGAAGTACCCGCCAAACGGACAGCCCCGGTAGCACAAATGTCGGGCCTGGCACTGGCCGCGGCCTTGTTCCAGATGCACGGCGTTGGGCTTGGTGAGGTGGGCGCAGCGCCCGACGATCACGTGCCGGTCGGCGTAACGGGCCATGATTTTTTTCTGCATTTGCTTCTCCATGCAGTTGAGGTCCCAAGCGGGCAAAAACTCCCCGTCGGGCAAACTCGCGATGCCGTCGCGGTTGCCGCTGATGCCCACAAATTTCTCGACGTGGCTGTACCAGGGCGCGAGGTCTTTGTAGCGAATGGGCCAGTCGACCGCGAAGCCGTCACGGGCCGGGCCGTCGAATTCGTAATCGGACCAGCGCTGGGTTTGGCGCGCCCAAGTCAGCGATTTCCCCCCCACCTGGTACCCCCTTATCCAATCGAAAGGTTTTTCCTGCACGTAAGGGTGCTCATCGTCTTTCACAAAAAACTGCTCGGTAGCTTCGTCGAAAGCATAGCAGCGATTCACGATCGGGTTTTCGTCTTTTTGAGCCAAAGGGTCGCGGAGATGATGAGGGAAATCCCACGGATTGAGCATGGCCGTGGGGTAGTCGGTCACGTGCTTGACCATCCGTCCCCGCTCCAGGACCAGGGTTTTCAACCCCTTCTCGCAAAATTCCTTGGCCGCCCAGCCCCCGCTGATGCCGGAGCCGATGACGATGGCGTCGTAAGTATGCTGCTGCTTTGCTTTTAGATTTAGATTCATAGTATTAGGTAGATGCTGGATTTTAGATTCTGGACATTGGACGCTAAGATTGATAAAGCTGGATTTGGTATTTGGAAAACATACGACGCAAACCAAACATGCAAAACTATCTATATCCTGATAAACAGCTTTTTCCGGTACATCCAGAATAGAATAAGCCACTGCACGGCCAAAATGACGAACCCACTGACCAAGGTCTGGTAAGGCTCGCCAAAGATCAAATCGTACTGCTGACTGATATTGGTGCGAAACGATTCGTCGATGAAACCTACAACTGTGTGCGCCAGCACGTAAGCCGCAATGGAGTTCATGCCTACCACAATTAACGAAAAAAAGGCGCGCTGCTGACTTTTGACGTCCACTATGTAGTAAAAAGCAGCCAATAAAACAAAACACCAACCCCCGCTGAACAGCGTCCAGGCGGGTGTCCAGATGCGCTTGATGATCGGGTTGATGCCCGTGAAGTGCAGCAGTAGGGCTGAGGCAAACAAAACTGCCGCCACAAGCGCGTACCGGCGCAGGAGCCATTGGGTACTCGCGGTATTTTTCAGCCAGCGTCCGGCTTGCAAGCCCAGAATCATGGTACCCAGCGTGGGGATGAAACTGAGCGACGCGTAGCCGCCCCGGTTGAACAGGAATGTTTTTTCGGTAGGAAAGAGATTCAAAAACCACCGGTCGAATGCCCAAGCGGCGTTGGTGTTCTTGTTCCAGTGCGCGGCGAACCCATCCAGGTGATGTTCCCAGTCGGCGGCCACACCCGCCTGCGACCAGTCAAAATCAGGTCCCGGCTGCGGATAAAGGGCAAACAGGGCCCAATAGCCAACCAGTACCCCGCCCAGCGCGATCCAACTCGCACGCTCCGACCAGAAGCCCAATGCGTACAGGAAGGGATATCCCAGGCCGATCTGCGTCAGCGTGTCCTCAAAAGTAAAGTACGTTTGCGGGCGTCCCATTGAGCGCAGGAAAATCCCCAGCAGGATGAGCACCAGAGCCCGCCGCAGCGTCCGTAGCCAAAGCGCGGTTTTGCTCTGTCCCCGCGCCGACCGGCTCGCGATGGAGTAGGGGAGCGCCACGCCCACCAAAAAGGTAAACGAAGGCTGAATCAGATCGTGCAGCGAACACCCCACCCAGGCCACGTGGCTCTGGTGGTACCCCAGAAAGGCCCAAAAAGCGCTCTTCGGGCAGGGCCCGCGCGACGCTGCTGAATTCCAGTACCTCGGCCATCATCAATAGCATGACCAACCCCCGGTAGGCATCGACCGACGAGACTCGCTTGGGAATGGGGTTATTGAGGGTAGCCAAATCAGGAGTTCAAAGTTTAGGGTTCAAAGTTCAAAGTTGGCTGGTCACTCATTTGCGAAACGCACGTCTTCAACTCTCAACCGTAGCCTGTGTCCCACAGACCCTGTCCGGCAGTGTTACACCGCAAAGAGTTGGGTGATGTCCTGGAAGGTTTTGAATTCGAGGGCGTTGCCGCAGGGGTCAAGGAAAAACATCGTAGCCTGCTCGCCGGATTGTCCTTTGAAGCGGATGTAGGGTTCGATGATGAACTTGATGCCGTGGCTTTTGAGGCGCTCGACCAGATCGTGCCAAGTGTCCCATTCAAGCACTACGCCGTAGTGCGGGACAGGTACGTCGTGACCGTCCACCGGGTTGGAGTGCAGGGTACCTTCCCCAGCGGGCCTGGGTTTGTAATGAATCACGAACTGATGGCCGAACAGATCGAAGTCGGTCCAGTGCGTGTCGCTCCGGCCTTCACCGCAGCCGAGTACTTCGCGGTAAAATTTGCGGGCGGCTTCCAGATCATGAACAGGAACGGCCACGTGGAAAGGGGTTAGTTTTGGCATAATTGGTAAAGTGAGGTACTGAATTTGTTTAGTTTTTCGATCAGTTCCGGGTCGGTTAAGGTACCTGCTGAATCGAACTTTCCCTTGACGCCTTGAATCAGCAAAGTGGTTTTGGGTGTAAATCTAGCCATGGCAGTATTCATAATCAACTGCAACGATTCGTGCCCTACTTCGCCGTTGGCCGAAGCCGTGATCAATCCGGTGGGCTTTTCGGAGAAAACAGTCGTGGCGATGCACCACTCGATCGCGTTTTTCAAGCCGCTGGGAATGCTGAACACGTACTCCGGCGTGCAGATGAGGATGCCGTCGGCTTGCGCTATACGTCGCCTGAAATCGACTACTTCAATCGGCGGATGGATTGTCTGAAAGTGCCGGATCGAAATGGGGCAATGATTTTAAATCATTGAAAATCGTGATGTCGAAACGGCCTTTTGATTGTACCGCGATCGCTTCCACGAGTTTGAGGTTTGACGATTGGGTACTTGCGCTGCCGATGATGGCAAAGATATTTTTCTTTTCTAACATTGAATCTCGATATGATTGGGCCGGAAGAATTTTAACGTTATACCACCAAGTCGATCAAATTTCCAATCTGTACAGCTAAGAGTGAGAAGGTAATCAGTCCCAAAACATACAAAGCCAGAGACTTTACATAGCTAAACAACTGATTTCTACCAAAAAACTGACCGATCGCCCAAGTACAATACACTATGCCTGCAAAACCTGCAAATGGCATTAATTCGAGTTTAGTCAGTCCCGTCAAAATAGCAAATACAGAAAATATTAACATCTGCATTCCTATTGTGTAGCACAGGAGAATTAGAATTTCAAAAAAATTATACTCTTTTTTAAAAAATAGAATTCTGGCCCTGAGGGCAATGAATACACCCATTAAAATATTGGCGTATCCATAGTGCTCTTGAACCCATTTGAAAATGACGTTTGCCGTAGATTTACCTGGATTATCAAAATTTATGAATCCCGTAACACCAAAAAGTTGATTGATAATCGTATAAATCAACGAAGTTATGATGATGAACACAACGGGTTTAACAAGTCGGGTCCTGTTCTCTGTAATGAAGTATTTGACGCTTTGGCCGGGACGTACCAGAAGTTCCTTTATCGTAAATAAAATTCCTCTGTCAAGATGCAGAACGTGTTCGATTCCGTGAATTATGTAATGCCCGTCGATTCTTTTGAGCCTGGCAGGGGTTCCGCAGTGCGTGCAGTATTTGCCTTCTACCGGCTCGTTGCAATTTTTACAATGATGCATTTTTGTAAATTTCAAATGCTAAACGTCAATTAAAGTGATCCGTACTAGATTACGGTCTGAATGTTCAAAACCCTGGCCTGTGGCCCCCACTCCCTACAGGTTTGTGAGACACAGATCACGGACTTATCCCTTACGATCACGACGAATATACTACTCCCGCAGAACCCGCTGCACCACCGTTCGTTTACCGTCGATCGCCAGGCCCAGAAACTGAACACCGGCGGCCGATTCCGGCAAGCGTTGCGGGTACGTGTGGTTACCGGAAGTGAGCGAGCCCAGCGACGTGTCTTGCACTACGCGGCCCCACAGGTCGTACACCTGCAGCCGCACTTCGGCGGCGCGGTCGAGGCTGAACGACACCTGCACGCGCTCACGGGCGGGATTGGGGAATACTTTGAAGGCCAGCCTGGCCACGACGGGCTCGGTAGCGGTGACGTCGGGCCCGAATGCCACGATTTCGCGATCCATCCATTCTAAGTGTTGAGCCGTCCATGTTTTCAGGTAGTCCACTTCCTGCTGGTAGGTGGAGCCCACGTAGAAATTGGGCCAAATCCGCTGACCGATGATAGCCCAGCGCTGGAAGTTACGAATGCGACCTTCTTGCAGGACGTTGGCCGTGGAATCGATGTACTGATTGATCCTTTCGGTCCTGAGTACCCCTTTACGAAGCGACTGGTACCGCACCCGTACTTTGGCGGCGAAATCGGGGTCTTGCAACAGGCGATCCCACCAAAATGGTACCTGGTAGCCGTCGTTGGGGCAGATGCGGTTGAAGTCGAAAGTCCAGCCCTGCGCGCTTTCGCCGTTGCAGTAGTCGGCGTTGCCGAAGCTGAGGTTGTAATCCCAGATGGGCCCCATGGTCAGTTTGCCGCCTTTGCTGTCCTTTTCTTTGTAGAAGAAGGTACTGATTCGGTAGCCATCGACGTTGTGGCTCACTTCATTGATGATCAGGTAGTCTACCCACGAATCGACGTTGATAAAATTAGGGTACCCTTTCTCGGAACTGCGAAAGTCGGGGCCTTTCAATGCGTTCTCAAAGTCGGTGACGTATTTTTTGATATAGCTGAGTTGCCGGTCCGTGAGGTCCTCCGGCCTGGGGTACTCCACCTGAATGGGAAGGTTGATCGCCGCACCACCCACCGTAGGGTAGGGCGATTTCCAGAACGGGGGGGAGGTACCCGTGAATTTGTCAATTTTGAGAATGTAGCCACCCGTAAGGTTGTCGCCGCTGTTGTCTTTCGGTTCGAGTTTGGCTATATCGACCCGGTTCTTGTCGCGCTTTATTTTTTCAAAAAAAATATAGACGCCCTCATAGTTTCCGTTGAGTACCACTTCACAAAATTTCTGACGGGCCGAATACACGTTGCTGAACGATCTGTACAGGTCGTAAGTAAGTACTTCTCTGATCAGGGTTTTGTCGTTATAGGTAGCATTGAGTATCCAGTCTTCTTCCTCGGGCATCCCCAGCAATGAGGCGTCCATATCTACCAATCCCGTAGCATCCCTGAGTTCAAAGCCAAAAGACTTCTTAGGAAATCTTTGTGAAGAAGACCCCCGAATCTCTATCCCCATTTTGCCGGTGTAGGCAGGCTTGTCGGTCAGGACGTTGCGCTTGGTACCACCATTGTCGATGAGTTTGAAATCGGCGATGATTTTAGGCTCGTCAGGAATGTTCAATCCTTTGGTGTCGATGACCACGATCGGCAGATTGGACGATTCGAAAGCCTGACCGAAGCCAGACGACCAGGCGATGAATAACAGCAGGGTAGGGTAAAGTTTCTGGAGCATGGCGTGGTATATTGTAATTTTGTTTATTGATTCTTACACAAAAGCCCCCGCCCCAAAGGTAAGGCGGAGGCTTTATTAGTGAGGTTGTGTTTGACTGGCAATACCTCGCCGTATCAACTTCAACTAACTAAGCATTCTGCTTTTTCAACTCACTCACAGCGTGTTCGGCGGCACGAGCCGTCAGCGCCATGTAAGTCAGTGAAGGATTCACGCAAGAGGCCGAGGTCATGGCGGCTCCGTCGGTGACATACACGTTCTCAGCGCCCCACACCTGATTGTGCTTGTTGAGTACCGAATTTTTGGGATCGGTACCCATGCGGGCGGTACCCATTTCGTGTATGCCGATGCCAGGAGCCTTCGACTCGTCGTTGTACGGGTTGACGTCCTTCACGCCCGCTGCTTCCAGCATTTCGGCGGCGTCATTCATCATATCCATGCGCATTTTTCTCTCATTATCGCCATAGGCGGCATCGAACACTACGATCGGCATATTCCACTTATCGGTTTCGGTCGAGAGCGTGAAGCGGTTGTCGGGGTTCGGGATCATTTCGCCGAAGCCACCGAGGCCCATATTCCAGGCACCGGGCTGGGACATCTCGGCTTTGAAAGCCGCGCCGAAGCCCGGCGTACCGCCGCCTCGGCCCCAGTTTTGACGTCCGCCACCACCCTGGTAGCCAAATCCGCGCACATAGTCGCGCTTGTCGCTGCCCCAGTTGCGGTAGCGCGGCACGTAGATGCCGTTGGCCCGCCGTCCGAAGTAGTACTTGTCATCGAAGCCCTCTACCCGCCCGGAGGCACCGACCGCCAGGTGGTGGTCCATGATGTTGCGGCCCAGTTGGTCGCTTTCGTTGCCGAGGCCATTGGGGTGGCGGCTTGACTTCGATTTCATCAAAATCGTGGTGGAAGGAATCGCCGAAGCGTTCAGGAAAATAACCTTGGCGTAGTACTCCTTGATGTCGCCGGGGTCGTTCTGATTGATCACGCGCACACCGGTAGCCTTGCCTGCTTCGTCGTCAAATATCACCTCCGACACGATGGAGTCGGGCAGTAACGTCAGGTTGCCGGTTTTGGTGGCCGCGGGCAGGGTAGCCGATTGGGTACTGAAGTAGGCACCGTAAGGACAGCCCCTCATGCACATATTGCGAAACTGGCAGGCGGCGCGGCCGAGCTCGGTGTGGAAGGATTGCGGCTGGGTAAGGTGTGCCACTCGCCCGATGATGACTTTGCGACCGGCAAACTTGGATTCGATATCGCCCTTTACCTTTATCTCGGCGCAATTGAGCTGCATCGGCGGCAGAAACTGCCCGTCGGGCAGCACGTCCAGTCCTTCGCGCGAACCGCTGATGCCGGCAAATTTCTCGACGTAGTCGTACCAGGGCGCCAGGTCCTTGTAGCGGATCGGCCAATCGGTACCCAGGCCATCCTTACTGTTAGCCTCGAAGTCTTCTTCGTTCCAGCGGTAGCTTTGGCGGCCCCACAGCAGCGAGCGTCCGCCCACGTGGTAGCCCCTGATCCAGTCGAAGCGTCGGGTTTCTTTGTAAGGGTTTTCCTTATCGTTTTCAAACAGGTAGCGGTGCTCCTCGTTGGCGGTGTAGCCGGTACGGAAGCCCGCCCAGTACTCTTCACGCGCCATAACGGTGGGGCGGCCTCGGTGCTCGAGCTCCCAAGGAGGCGTGGTAGCGGTCTGGTAGTCCACGACGTGCTTTATGTCCCGGCCTCTTTCCAGCATCAGTACCTTGAGACCTTTTTCGGTCAGTTCTTTGGCGGCCCAGCCACCACTAATGCCTGAGCCCACCACGATCGCGTCGTAAGTAGCTTGTTGTTTGGCTTTTAAATTAATATTCATCGGGTTTAATTAATCTGTTTTATTTTTAAAAAAAATGATTAAAAAGTTCAAGTTGAAGTATAGAACCGAAAAGGATGCTATTTTTCAACCGCCAACGCCCTATTTCAACTGCACGGCGCCCCGTTTCAACTAAAACTACATCGCCCACGCCTTCTGACCGGGCTCCAAATCGACGCAGCCGTCGTAGCGGCCGGGCACGGCCACAAATTCCAGCGCCTGCGTGGCGCCGGGCTCGGAAGTGAAGTACCCCAGCAGGGTCAGTTCTTTCATAAGGCGGAAGAAAGGTACCCCCGGCTCTTCGAAAGTCTGGTTGGCCGACTTTGCTTTGGTACGTTCGTCGCCGATGCGTTTCAGCTCATCTATCGACTCTTGCTCGGCGGCGGTCAACAGCGTAATTCGCTCTTCGGGGGTTACGTCCATAAACTTCATCTCTTCGAGCTTGTTCAGGCCCGTCATGAAGCTTTTCTGGTCTTTTTCGTAGTAGCAGTCTTTGAGCATCTTCTCCACAAATTCGCCTACTTTGGCGTCTTTGGCGCCCGGAGTGTCGGTTTTGGGAATAATGACCTCGGCTACCTCCGATACCATACTCAACTGGTCGGGCTCGAAGGCAAAGTCGGCGCCCATGGCGGTTTCCTTGGTTTTGCAGCCGTCGAGAAAGGCGACCATCGTGGGGGCGGAGAGGGCGCCACCCACCAAAAGTGCTACCCGGCCGAGTGCGTCACGTCTGTTCATCATAGTATTAAAAGTTATCAGGGTTAACGATTTAGAATGTAAAAATACATTTGATAAATACAATATACAGTATAAAGCAGGGTTTTTTTGAAAAAGCGGTGGTTTTGGACTTAAAACGCTCGCAAAATCTCTTTGTTTGATCGACCCGACTGAATCATATGAGATAGGTTGCGGTTTTGAACAGATTACAACCCATCAACAAACCATATAAATACTACTGAGAAACATGAACGAACTTGTTAAAGAATCGAAAGAGACAATCACCGTCGATGTGGTGTCGGATGTGGCGTGCCCGTGGTGCTACGTAGGCATGAAACGCCTCGATGAGGCCTTGGCGCAACTCGGCAACCCCGAAGACGTGGTCGTGACCTGGCATCCTTTTCAACTGGACCCGACGATACCGGCCGAGGGTATCGACCGAAAAACGTACTTTATCAAAAAGTTTGGTAGCCAGGAGAAAATCCGGCAGATGTTCGACCACCTGACTTCGGTAGGAAGCGAGGCGGGCATCGACTTCCAACTCGATAGCATTCCCAACGCCATCAATACGCTTGGGACTGCACAAGTTACTAGATGTAGCAGGCCAGGAGGGCTTCAAAGCCGAAGCTAAGGAAATGCTTTTCAAAGCCTACTTCACCGACGGCAAGGACCTGAGCGACTTGGGTACCCTGAGCGATTTGTTCGCCCACAAGGGCTGGGATCAGGATAAAGTAGCGCGTATCCTGACCGACGATGCCATTGGCTATGCCGTAACGCAGGAAATTGCCCACTATCAGCAAATGGGCGTGAGCGGGGTGCCGTTTTTCGTCATCAACGACAAGTACGGCATCTCGGGCGCCCAGCCCGCCGAGGTACTTGTGCAGGCCCTGTCGACCGTGCGCGACGAAATGGGCGAGGCCGCTCCGGCCAAAGCCTGAGGCCCCGAAGGCGGCTAAAATACGGGTACCCCTTGCAACAATTAAGAGAAAATGAGGTGTGGCATTAGGGTAAAACGTGGGATGTTTCCTATTTTTGAAGGTACGACTCTATAACCCACCCATCATCCTACCCTAATTTATTATGGTCAAAATACTCGTCGTAGACGACGAAATCAATATCCGCGAGGCACTGCGGGACATTCTGGAATACGAAGGCTACGAAGTACATGAGGCCAAGGACGGCGAGGATGCGCTGGCCAAAATAAAAAAGGAAGACTACCACGTGGCACTCTGCGACATCGCGATGCCCATCATGACCGGTCTGGAGCTACTCGAAAAGCTGGGCGAAACGGGCAAGAGCATTCAGGTCATCATGGTCACCGCCTACGGGCAGCTGGAAAACGCCGTGAAGGCTACCAAGTCGGGCGCCTACGATTTCCTGATCAAGCCGCCTGATCTCAATCGCCTGTTGGTCAGCGTCCGCAACGCCATCGAGAAGTACAATCTCGAATTTGAGACCAACGAACTTAAAAGGCGAATCTATAAGATCAACGAAATGGTGGGGGCTTCCGAAGCCATCCAACGGGTAAAGGATTCGGTCAACCGCGTGGCCCCGACCGAAGCGCGTGTACTGGTGACGGGCCCCAATGGATCGGGCAAGGAGCTGGTGGCCAAGCAGATTCATGCCAAGAGCCCCCGGGCGCACATGCCCCTCGTAGAGGTCAACTGCGCCGCCATACCCGGCGAGCTAATCGAAAGCGAATTGTTCGGCCACGAAAAGGGCTCGTTCACCTCGGCCATCAAGCAGCGCATCGGCAAGTTCGAGCAGGCCAACGGGGGTACCATATTTCTCGACGAGATCGGGGACATGAGCCTGTCGGCGCAAGCCAAAGTACTTCGGGCCTTGCAGGAAAACAAGATCACCCGAGTGGGCGGCGAGAAAGAAATTAAAGTAAACGTGCGGGTGATTGCGGCCACCAATAAGGACTTGCGGCGCGAAATCCAGGAAGGTAATTTCCGTGAGGATTTATTCCATCGTCTGAGCGTGATTCTGATCCATGTACCCGCCCTGGCCGACCGCAAGGAGGATATCCCACTTCTGGCCAACAAGTTTTTGCACGATGTGGCTGAGGAGTACAACAACTCGATCAAGTCGATTCTGCCCGACGCGATGGACTACCTCAGCAACCTGCCCTGGACGGGCAACGTCCGTGAACTGCGCAACGTCGTCGAGCGGCTCGTCATCATGTGCGGCGATCGCATTACGCTGGAAGATGCCAAAATGCACGCCCGGCAGATGTAGGTTGTTGGTTGTTATTGTTTATTTGCTGATGTGTTTATTTGTTTAGGCTTTTGACCTGGAATAGCTTGGGAGCGGAGCTAAACAAATAAACGTATAAACAAATAAACCCCTTCACACCGCCATCAGATTACACCCCCGCAAATCGGAATTGTCGAAACGTCCCATGACGTAGAAAGTACCGGGTTGGGGGCCGTAGCGGCCCAGGTCCTGGGTTTCGATGAAGGCGCAGGAGTCCAGGTTGCCCAGGTCCGTGACGTTGATGCCACCGGTACCCGCGAATTGTCCGTGTGGCCAAATCTTGAACGGGTCCTGCGGGTCGCGCAGGGTTATGCGCATGGTAGCGCCGGGCCTGAACAGCCCATCACCAGCCGAGTACCCTTGTGAAATGAGTTCGGTCATGCCATATTCGGAGTGAATCGTGGGTACGCCCAGCCGGCTGGTGAGTATTTTGTGTACCTCCTCGCGCAGCATTTCGCGGCGGCGGCCCTTCATGCCACCTGTTTCCATAACTATGAGGTGTGGTATTTCGGTCAGGAATTCCAGGTCGTCCGGCCCTTCGGCCCAATCGAGCAGCGCGAAGGTGACGCCCAGCACCAGTACCTTGTGTGCATCATTGATTTCAGCGATTTCACGGAGGCGAGCGGTCAGGTTTTGGGTGTCGTCGAGGTAGAATCCCGAGTAGGGCGAATTAGTTTTTAGAATAAATTGCCGAACCATATACACCAGCGACGAGTTGTTTCGTTCAAGGTAGGAAGGTAGCAGGGCTAATATGTGGAAATCGTCCAGAGAACCATATTCCTGCTCGAAAATGCGTTGGCTGAGCGAGTGATAGAGGAGAGCATCGTAGAGCGTGTGGACACTGGATGTGCTCCCGGTAGTACCACTGCTTTCAAAATTGACCGCCAAGCGGGGCGGCTGGCCGGTTCGGATAGTGTGGTGCTTGAAGAATTGAATGGGGAGATGAGGGACCTCTGCCAGCCGTTCCAGGCGGTCATATTGTACGCCAAGGTGCGAGAGGTAAGTGCGGTACACGTCGTTGTACCGGGCCTGGTACCTAAAAACCCGCAGGGCGACTTCCTCGAAGTTTGCCGAACTCACTTCCAGGATTTCTTCCCGCAGTACCTCCCTTTCTCCCGTCAAAGTCCCCTTGCTTGTCAATTCCAAACTTCTTTTTTGCTAGAATAAAAATCAAAGATACGCTATGCGCAAATTACTTGGTGCGGGAATATTGATGCTCGCTGGCTTGGCGAGTTGCCTCGATTCCCCCGATTTTGATAATACGCCCAGCATCCGCTTCAATGGTATCCAGCCTTACGTAGTGCAAGACTTCAACTCCCTGCCCAATATTGTCAAAGTGGATTCTGTAGTTATCACCGTCAACTTCGAAGACGGCGATGGCGACTTGGGTGTACCGTCCAGTCAGCGTGATACCTCTTTGAGCTGGGGCAACTACCGACTCAAGACTTTCGTAATGGACGATAAGGGCAATTTTAAGGAAAGGGTTTTCAACGAAGACCGGCAGAAATGGTTTCCGGTGTTGAAAGAAGGCGGGAAGCCGAGCCCGATCAAAGGCAAGCTCGATTTGTCGGTGCTCTATACTCGCGCCAGATTTACGAAGCCTACCGTGGTGAAGTATGAGGTTCAAATCCGCGATCGGGCCATGCGCGAGAGTAACGTGGTCGAAACCGACACCGTGACCGTGTACCTTTTCTAAGCAAATCCGCTTGCTTATCCTGGGCCGTTTCCTATTTTCATTACAATTCTGAACGTGGTACCCTTACCGGGTTCCGAGTTTTTGATCGTGAGCCGCCCGTCGTGGTAGTTTTCGATGATACGCTTGGCGAGCGTCAGGCCCAATCCCCACCCCCGCTTCTTAGTACTGAATCCCGGCCGAAAAATCTTGGCCTGATTGGCTTTGCTCATTCCCTTGCCGTTGTCTTTGATGTCGATCACGACTTCGTTTTGATCCAACATAGGTACCAGCGAAATCCTGATTTCGCCCACGCCTTTCATGGCGTCCACGGCATTCTTGCAAATATTTTCCACGACCCACTCGAACAGATTCTTGTTGAGCAGTACCATCTGCCCCTCCCGCAACTGGTCGTCGATAAAGAAAGCCACTTTGGACGACACCCGCCGTTGCAGGTACTTGATGAAACTCCGTCACGATCTCGGCTACCGGTTCCTCTTTGAGAGTCGGGATCGAACCTATGTTGGAAAATCGCGTGGTAATCATTTCCAGGCGTTGCACGTCTTTCTCTATTTCTTCGGCGATCGAGGAGTCGATATTCGGGTCGGAGCGGAAGTACTCGGTCCAGGCCATCAACGACGACAGCGGCGTTCCCAATTGGTGCGCTGTTTCCTTGGCCAGACCCACCCACACCTGATTTTGCTCCGCCTTGCGCGCCGAACTAAACGCCAGGTAGGCCAGGAAACCGATGATGAAGATACCCGCTAGTTGGATGTAGGGGTAGTATCGGAGTTGGGTCAGCAAAAAGGAATTGCTATAATAGATGTATCCCGTGCGATCCTCGCCCAGCACGACCGGGATGGGCGGGTGTTCCTCCTTCATCATGGCCAGGTTTTCGCCAATGATGCGCTCTTTGTCTTGCAAAGTGGCATTGCGCGGAAACGACAGGTTGTTGTTGTCGGTCGCCATGTTGTTCTCGTCCACGTAAATCGCCGGAATCTCGTAGAAAGTATTGGCTTCCCGAATCATTTCCATAATGCCGTTGATGTCCTCGTCGTAGTCGCTGTTGATGGCGTAGCGAAGCGACTCGGCAAACAGCCTTACCTGTCGCAGTTCGCGGTCTTCCAGCTTGGCTACCAGGTCATTGGTGTAGTACAGCGAGCCGAGGCTGATCAAAAATAAGTTCAAGCCGATGACAAACTTGTAAATGTTCTTCTGGCCGTAGGAATCCAGCAATGCATGCTTGATGCGCAGACGGTTGAACAGCGCTGCGGGTTTCCGAAGGGTAGGTTTGGGTTTGGAGGGAAGTTTTACGTTTTGCTTCATGAATAGCACGGGGCCGCCAGCTGCTGTAATTTCTGTGAATTTAGGGGATTTTTAGTAAAACAGTTTATATGCTTTCTAAATAAACTTACATACCCCACACGCTGTTTCATTATGTAGAGATTGTGATGTAAATTTGTAATTAGAATTGTGAAGCGCCTCATGTACACTCAGTTTAAGTCCCTAAGTATTTCATATAGAACCGCCCCCCTTACCATAAGGGAGCAAATAACACTCAACGAAACGGAAGCCAAAGCGTTGATGGTAACGCTTAAAGACTACTTCGAGTTGTCTGACCTATTGGTGGTTTCGACCTGCAACCGCACCGAGATTTATTACATTTCCCCTAAGAACCTCAATACGGAACTCGTCAAGCTACTTTTGATTCAAAAAGGATTGACTGAGCCCGCCGCCTATCTGCCTTATTTCGAGCACTATATCGGTGAAGCCGAAGCGGTGCGTCACCTGTTCGAAGTCGCTACGGGCCTGCACTCTCAGGTCGTGGGCGATATGCAGATTCCCAATCAAATCAAGCAAGCCTACCAGTGGGCCGCCGACCTGCACATGGCGGGACCCTTCCTGCATCGGTTGCTGCATACGATATTTTTTGCAAACAAGCGCGTCGCTCAGGAAACGGGCTTTCGTGACGGCGCGGCCTCGGTATCGTACGCGGCCGTCGAGCTCGTCGAGACGCTGATGATCGAGCCCAAGATCCTTGTCGTTGGGCTGGGTGAAATCGGTACCGACGTCTGCAAAAATTTAGCGCAGCGCGAGGGCGTCGACCTGACGGTCATGAACCGCACCCGCGCTAAAGCGGAGGCGCTGGAAGGAGCAGAGCATTTCAGGATTGCCGACTTCGCCGATTTGGACGCGGAACTGGCCCGCGCCGATGTCATTATCTCTTCGGTCCAGGCCGACGAACCATTTTTCACCAAAGCAGTGGTGAAAAAGCGCACTGGATTTACCTACAAGTACTTCCTCGATTTGGCCGTGCCACGGAGCGTGGACCCGGAGATCGAGCAGGTGACGGGCGTCGTGCTCTACAATGTGGACATGATCAGGAGCCGGGCCGATGCCGCACTTGCGCGCCGACTCGAGGCTATACCCGTCGTACAGAATATTATCGCCGATTCGGTTGCCGAGTTCAACGATTGGTCCAAGGAAATGATCGTCTCGCCCACGATCAACCGCCTCAAAAACGCTTTGGAGCAAATTCGTCAGGAGGAAATGGCTCGCTTCACCAAGCAACTTTCCGAGGAGGAAACCGTCAAGATGGATAAAATCACATCCAGCATGATGCAGAAGATCATCAAGCTACCGGTACTCCAGCTCAAAGCCGCCTGCAAGCGCGGCGAAGCGGAAACGCTCATCGATGTACTGAACGACCTGTTCAATCTGGAAGCGAAAGAGGAGGCATAGCAGTTTTTTTGTTTAAAGGTTTTTTTGTTTAAGAAGGTGATAGTCAGTAATTTTCAACCCTTCAACCGCCACGGGTCCGCGCGGCGTACCGACCCCGCTTCAACCCTTCATCAAATCCCCAATTCCTGATACGAGATCAGTACGATCGCCAGCACGGCCAATCCCAGCCCTATGCGGTTGATCGGGTTGAGCCTTTCCCGGAACAGCAGCCAGGCCGCCGCCGCTGAGGCCATCGTAGTGAGTATGTTGTAGATAGGAAAGACGAAAGCCGCGCTATTGCCAAAGGCCGCCAGCGCTTGTAACAGGAAGTAAAAGGACAGGAAGTTGGGTACGCCCAGTAACATCCCGGCGGCAAAACTTCGCCACGAAACGCGCTCTCCCTGAAAAACTACCCGCCCCAAAATCAGTAAAGTACCTACGATCGAAGCGCCCACGCACGAGAGGATCGTGAACATCGCGGCATCTTCGGGACCGTAGTACTTCATGCTCAGGTAATTGATGAGCGTGTTGTTGGTACCCGAAGCCAGGAAAGTGAGCAGTGGCAGCAATAGCGTGAGCCAGTTGAGCGAGGCGGTGGTACCTTCTTCTCCAGCCACAGCTACTTTCTTCTTCTTTTGAATAGCGCCCAACGCCAACGCCACCAACGCCAATATTAATCCCAGATAATTCCAAAGCGTGTAGTCTTTATTGGCGTTTTTAAATATAAAAAGTCCAAACAATACCGGGATTACCAGCGACATATTGGCGGCCAGCGAAGTAGCCGTCACACTCACTTTCTGGGTAGTCTGCCCGATCAGAACGAAGGCGATTACGAACATGATGCCCAGCGCCAGCGTCAGCAGGGTAGGGGTAGAAGTCCAGTCGACTTGGAGAATTTTTCCGGGATCGGGGGAAAGTACCAACCCCGTGGCGACGCAAGCGTAGTAGTTGAAGCCAATGGCGTGGAAGGAATGGACCCCGTAGCGCGGGAAAGAGCGCATGATGAGGTAAAGGGCCACCGTAAAAGTGACGGCTAGCAGGAAGTAGAGCATCGGCGTTGTGAGAGAATTGCCAAAGTAACGACAAAAAAATGGCCGCATATCGATGCGGCCATTTTTTTAACTGTTTACTGCAACGGGTTTTCGTGGTGGTTCGTCTTCCTGCAATTCCTCTTGATTTTCCGTTGGGGCTATCTCGCCATGCAGCGGTTCCGGTTTCATGATCAGGCGCAGCGACTGGTCGTAGGTTATGTAGTTCCAGATCCAGTTGATGAATACCATCACGCGGTTCTTGACGCCGACGATCGAAATCAGATGCACGAACATCCAGGTGAGCCAGGCAAAAAAGCCCTGAAACTTCCAGAACGGCAGGTCCACGACCGCCAGGTTGCGACCCACGGTCGCCATGGTACCCAGGTCCCTGTATTTGAAGGGCTCAAAGGCCTTGCCGTCTATCTGTCGGATTAGATTCCGGGCCAGCTGCTTTCCCTGCTGAATGGCAGGCTGCGCCAGTTGCGGGTGCCCTTCGGGGTTTTCTTCATCCCCCGACATAATCGCCACATCGCCCAGCGCATAAACATCCTGGTAGCCTTCCACCCGGTTGAACTTGTCCACTTTAAGCCGTCCGCCCCGGCCCAAAAGATCGGGGTCGAAACCTTCGATCGGGCAAGCCCGTACACCGGCTGCCCAGACTAAATTTTTGGTATTGATTTCCAAACCCTGTTTGGTCCTGACCGTCTTGCCGTCAAACTCCGTTACACGTTGGTTGGTCATCACGATCACGCCGAGCTGGTCAAGGTACTCACGCGATTTAGCGGAGGCTTCGTCCGACATGACGTCCAGTACTTCCTCGCCACCCTCGATCAGGTAGATATGCATCGAATCGAAATTGAGGTCGGGGTAGTCTTTGGGCAAAATGAATTTCTTCATCTCGGCCAGGGTACCCGAAAGTTCCACGCCCGTGGGACCGCCACCTACCACCACCACGTTCATCAGCGCGTCGCGCTCTTCCTCGGTTGTGGCCGAAATCGCGTCTTCGAAATTTTGCAACAGCCGGTTCCGAAGGGACAGCGCCTCCCTTACCGACTTCATGGGGATAGCCCGGCGCTCGATATCCTTCATACCGTAATAGTTGGTATCGGCACCGGTGGCAATAACCAGCGCGTCGAATTCAATGACGCCAAGCCCCGTCTCGATGCTTTTGCCATCGGGCAGTAGTTTGTGCACATCAGTCACGCGGATATGCACGTTCTTGCGCGATTGAAAAATCTTGCGCAACGGAAACGAAATAGAACTCGGCTCCAAACCCGCCATCGCGACCTGATAAAACAGCGGCTGGAACTGGTGGAAATTGTTCCGGTCGAGGAGCACTACCTGCACATCGTCGCGTTTGGACAGCTTTTGTGCGATTTCGAGACCAGCAAAACCAGCGCCAACGATCACGACTCGCTTCTTACCGTTTTGGGGGATATTGGGTTGCATTTGTTTAATGAATAATGAATGGTGAATAATGAACAATTCTTGTGCCCGGCCACCGTAGGTGTACTTGTCAATCTTAATTATTCATTATTAATTATCAACTGTTCATTGACGGAGCTTTCCTGAATCACCTTCTCGTAGTAGCGTTCGTACATCGGAACGACGTTTTTAATGTCGAACTCTTTGGCGCGGGCCAGGGCGTTTTCCTTGAAGCGCGGCAGATTGGCGTCGTCCAGGACTATCACGGCGTTCCTGACCATGTCGTCCACGTCGCCCAGATCGCTCAGGAAGCCCGTCACACCAGGAACGTTCAACTCCGGCAGTCCGCCGACGTTGGTTGTGATGAGCGGTACTTCGCACGCCAGCGCTTCGAGCGCCGCCAGGCCGAAACTTTCGCTCTCCGAAGGCATCAAGAACAAATCGGCCACCGACAGTACCTCCTCGATGGCATCGAGCTTGCCCAGGAAACGAACATCAGGGAATAGGTCCAGTTCCACGCAGAGCTTCTCGATGCGGGCCCGATCGGGACCATCGCCAACCAGCAGCAGCTTGCTGGGTACCAGCGGGCGAAGTTTATGGAAAATTGCGATGACGTCGTCGATGCGCTTCACCTTTCTGAAATTGGAGGTGTGCACGATCAGCTTCTCGTCATTGGGACAAATCGCTTTCTTGAAGTGATCTTTCTTTTGGCGCTTGAAGCGATCCAGGTCGATGAAATTGGGAATGACTTCGATCTCCTTTGTCACCGCAAAATGCCGGTAGGTATCGTCGCGCAAAAAATCGGATACTGCCGTGATGCCATCGGACTGGTTGATGCTGAAAGTGACAACGGGTTCGTAGGACGAATCCTTGCCCACCAGCGTGATGTCGGTACCGTGGAGCGTCGTGATCACGGGTATGTGAATGCCCTGGGTGGCCAGAATTTGTTTGGCCAGGTAAGCCGACGAAGCGTGCGGAATGGCGTAGTGCACGTGCAGCAGGTCGAGCTTCATGAACTTGGCCACGTGCACCATCTCACTCGATAGCGCCGATTCGTAGGGCGGGTACTGAAATAGCGGATAAGCCGGTATATTGACCTCGTGGTAGTAGAGGTTTTCGTTGAAGAAGTCGAGCCGCTGCGGCTGTGAGTAGGTAATGAAGTGAACCTGATGACCCACCTTGGTGAGGGCTTTGCCGAGTTCCGTGGCGACGACCCCACTACCGCCGAAGGTAGGGTAACAAACGATACCGATTTTCATATTGGGATAAAATGCGACACAATCTAGAAAACCGAAGTTTGCTACCAATGCCGTGCCTGATGGTTTTGGTTTTGGGGTACTAACACCGATTTGCCCGCTTTTTATCCCAAACCGGTGGATAAACATTTCATCATGCGCGTCGTTTCCGGTAAAACGATCTGAATAGTGGTTATTTTTGGTCTTTTAACTCAATTCCAACCCTTGGCCCGCTCCCGTAAATTTACTTTCCGAGACTACCTGTCGGGCGTACTGCGTCTGATCCGGGCGGGCAACCTGGCCATCGTCGTCCTGACCCAGTACCTGACCCGTGTACTGCTGATCGGGCCGCGCGAAGACTGGCGGCAAATCCTGCTCGATCCGCGAATGCTGGTGTTGAGCCTGTCCACGGTGTGCATCGCGGCGGCGGGCTACATTATCAACGACTACTTCGACGTCAAGATCGACATCGTCAACAAACCCGAGCGCGTCATCATCGGGCGCTACCTCAAGCGGCGCGTCGCGATGGGCACGCACCAACTCCTCAACGCCGCCGGGGTCGTGCTGGGGCTGCTGGTGAACAAGTGGGTTTTGGTCGTCAACGTGTTTTCGGTCACGCTCCTTTGGTTCTACTCCGAGCGATTCAAGCGCGCGCCCTTCGTGGGCAATTTCGTCGTGTCGCTGCTGACCGCCCTGAGCCTGATCACGGTTTCGGTACTGTATCCCCAAAATCGCCATCTGGTGTGGATCTACGCCTTGTTCGCCTTCTTCATCACGCTTGTCCGCGAGATCATCAAGGACATGGAAGACCTGCGCGGTGACACCGCCCACGGTTGCCGCACGCTGCCCATCGTCTGGGGCGTGCGACCGACCAAAATCTTCGTGTACTTCCTGGTCGCTGCCTTCATCACGTGCCTGTACCTGATGGCGCATACGCTGGCCAACCTCACGCTGGCCTGGCTGTTCACCCTGCTGCTGGCGCCCATCGCCTGGCTGGTGTACCGCCTGGTTTTCTCGGACACGCGCCGCGAATTCGCCCGCCTCAGCCGCCTGTGCAAGATCATCATGCTGCTGGGATTGGGCACGATGCTTTGGGCGTGAATTTTAATTTTGACGGGGCCGCCCGCGCGGTGAGTGAATTTTGAATGATAGAACATTGCTAACTGCTCGGTCAAACCTACCTGTTACTGGTTTTGGGTTGATAGGGCGTCGTTTCTTTTGTAAGTTTGGGTAATTCTGTTTTTTATTTTAAAAATCACACTACGGTACAATGAAAAAATTATTCGCAATAGTTCTGCTGTTTTTTATCCTCTCTCCCGTGTCACTTCGCGCTCAGGAGTGTATGGGCATGACCTTCAAACCAGGCGGTGGCTTCGAGATGGTGAACCTCAACAGCCGGGGAAAGGAAATTGGCCGCATCGTTTATAAGATCACGAAAGTCAGCAAAGAAGGAGCGGAGGTCGTGATCGACATGGATTTTGAATCTTTTGATAAAAAGGGCAAATCTGAGATGGCTAGTTCGATGCAGATGCGCTGCAACGGAAACGAAATGCGGATGGACGCCAGCGCCATGATGGGACAGGACCAAGCCAAACAGTATGAGGCCTTCGACATGAAATTCACCTCCAAGGATATAGTCTACCCGGCCAATCTGTCCGTCGGCCAGAGCCTGCCCGACGGCTCGATGCACGGGGAGGGAGCCGCTGGTCCGATGTCGATGACGACCGATGCCAACTTTGTCAACCGCAAAGTGGTGAGCAAGGAAAAGATCACCGTACCCGCCGGTACGTTCGATACCTACAAGATCACGACCGACATGAACGTGGCCGTGAAGTCTGTAATGAAGATGAACATCGAATTCAATACGATTTCCTACCGGGCCGATAAGGTACTTTGGGACGTCAAAAATGAAACCTACCGCAAGGGTAAGTTGGTGGGGAGCACCGAACTTAGTAAGATATTCTGAGCGGTACCTCCACACAATCGACCAGCCAAACGGCTCCAGCACACTATCTTTGCCGGAGCCGTTTCGTGTTTGCGGTGATTATAATTTTGATTTCAAGATGAAGCGCATCGCCATTTTTGCCTCGGGCTCGGGCTCCAACGCCGAGCACATCGGCCAGTACTTTGCCGACCGCCCCGGCGCGGAAGTCAGCCTGATCCTGACCAACAACCCCACGGCCGGGGTCATCGCGCGCGCGCGGCGGCTGCACATTCCGGTGGTGGTTTTTGACAAAAAAACTTTTGTTGATTCGCACAGAATCACCGATTTGCTGCAACGCCAGCAAATCGACCTGATCGTGTTGGCGGGGTTTCTGATGTTGGTACCTGCCGAGTTGATTCGGGCATTCCCGCGCCGGATTATCAATATTCACCCGGCCCTACTGCCCAAATACGGCGGTCCCGGCATGTACGGCGCGCACGTGCACGAGGCCGTGGCGGTGGCCGGCGAGGTGGAGTCGGGCATCACGATACACTACGTGGACGAGCGGTACGACGAAGGCGAAATAATATACCAGTCTACTTGCGCGCTAGAAGCTGGGGACGATCCAGTCGAGATCGCCCGCAAGGTACTCCAGTTGGAACACGCCCACTTTCCCCGTGTGGTGGGCGAGGTAGTGGGTGGTTTGGAAAAGGCCGGGTAGTACCACCGCGCCGCTCACGGTGGTCAGGCGCCATTCTTCCCGGGGTCGTGAAACTCTTGAAGATTTTTTTCGTTATATTCGTACCTGAATCCCAAAACCAAAGCGCATTCAATTCCCTTTTGCTTTATGAAAATAGTATTCAATATATTTCTGATCATTAGCCTGCTGATCGTTTTTGTGCCTCCGTTCCGCCGGTTTTTGTTCCATCTGCTGGTAGGCAGGCAACTGATGAAGCAGCAGCGCAAGCATCAAAACGGCCAACGCCCACCGCAACGCGAGGGCAGCATCCGGGTGGACCGAGATTCCAAAAAGGATGATTCCCGATTCCGGGGCGGTGAGTACATCGACTACGAGGAAATCAAGTAGGTTAAGTACCTCAAATAGAAATAAAAAATCCCGTCGGCAAAAAGCTTAGTGCTTCTTGCCGACGGGATTTTTAGTACTTGCATGGGTTACGCCGAGCGGGGTACCTCAATGCTCGTCTCCTTCGTAGATCCACATGGATTCGGTGTCGCCGGCGCGCTGGAAGCCGATCTTCTTGTAGAACTCGACCGTGTTGCCATCGGCGGTAAGTACCTGCATGTGAAAATCTTTGTACTTTTCCTGAATCGTTTCAACCAGCCGGTTGCCGATGCCCATGCCCTGGTACTCGGGGTGCACCAAAAAGTGTGGGTAGTACACCACCAAGTGCCCGTCGGAAATGGCGTTGCCCAGGCCGACCAGCTTGTCGCCGTCCCAAGCCGTGAAAAGCGAATGCGAGTTGAGCAAGCCTTTGTACAATTCGACGGGCTTCTCCGCTGCGCTCCAGCCATTGGCTTCGTACAACGCCAAAACGTCTTCAATGGATAAGTCGAGGCGATCGGAAATGGTAATATTTGGGGTTTCGATTTCAGTAATCATATAGGTGTTCTATTTTGTACTATAAATAATATTTTGAATAAAGTCTTTGTTTTAATACATTTAATGGTCAAATAGTCAGAAGATTATACAAGATAATGCTGAATTAAGCGCGAGCGTTACTTATCATTTTCTGACAATAATAACTTAACCGGGAATATATAGAAATTGAATAATTCAAAGATAGTGAAAAGGTTCCTGAATGGCAAACAGACGTTTAGTACAGGAGAGGCCGGGAGTGATAACGTGCGATTTGAAATTTAATGAAAATTGAAATGTTTAATTTCAAGAAGAAGAAGCGAGCAAAATTGAAAGCTGATCTTGGCAAAATCAAAACGGCGAACTTCGTTTTCCATCGAATCGAACGGTACTTCCATTTAAGCGTACAGGACGATGCTTACCAAACTGTTTCCGAACGTACCTGGCAAGACCTAGACATGGACGAATTATTCATGTTCTGCGACCGGACTAGTTCCAAAGTCGGTCAGCAATGGCTGTACAAGGCTTTACGTACTATTCCCAATGGTGTCGGCCGACTGCACGAACTCGATGCATTGGCCAACACTTTCGAACAAAACAGGCTCTTAGCTGAGGCGACTTTATTCGAGCTCGATAGGCTGAACAGACCGGCCACTTTCTTCATTCCCTCCCTTTTTCTTAGTAAGCATTTGACAAAACCAGAGTGGTTTTGGGTGCTTCCCGTACTACTGACAGCCAACATAGCCTGTGGAGTCTTGTTATTGTTTAATCCTACCTTCATCGTCCCACTCATTTTCTTGCTGGCGCTTAGCCTAGGTATCCATTATTGGAACAAAAACAATGTAGAGGAATACTCGGCTTCAATTCCTCAATTAATGATTCTTAATCTAGTCGCCCGCAACCTACAAAGCAGCGATGGGCTTGGTGAAAAGAATGACAAGCTGAATTCGGCGATTGAAGCGCTTCAAAAGCTAGGTCCCAACGCTATTATTTTCAATCAGGAATCGGGCTTACAGAGCGAAATCGGACAATTGGCCGATGCCATTTTGGAAATACTGAAAGCATTCTTCTTAATCGAGCCGATCATTCTTTTCAAGGTTTTGAAGAAACTTGATGGACTACGAACCGAGATGCAGGAGGTTTTCGATTACGTGGGTAAAGTGGATGCCGCCCTCTCTCTGTCGGCGCTTCGTGCAAGTGTTCCTTACTGGTGTCGTCCCAACGTAAGTACTGAACCGAATCAGTTGTCGGGTGAAGATATTTTCCATCCCTTAGTTCATGATTTTGTGGCCAACTCGCTGCGAACTGACCAAAAGTCGATCCTACTGACTGGCTCCAATATGTCAGGAAAGACAACCTTCATCCGCACACTGGGGATCAATGTGGTCCTGAGCCAAACGATGGGTATCGCCTTCGCTCGCTTCTTCACGCTATCGCGTTACTGCGTTCATTCTGCCATCGGAATGGCGGACGACCTTTTCAACAATACCAGCTACTACTTCGCGGAAGTATTGACAATTAAAGCAATGCTGGAAGCGAGCCAAACCGAAGTTGGTAACTTGTTCCTGCTGGACGAGTTGTTTCGGGGTACCAACACCGTGGAGCGCATCGCCGCCGGAAAGGGCGTGCTCGACTACCTGGCACGCGACAATAATCTGGTCGTTGTCTCTACTCACGACTTGGAATTGGCTGAGTACCTTAGCAGTAACTACAATCTCTTCCACTTCGCCGAAGCTATCGAGAATGACGAGATTATTTTTGACTATAAACTCAAGTCCGGCAATCTGGATACGACCAACGCGATCCGAATTTTAGCCCTGAACAATTACCCGACGGAAATAATAGATGAGGCATCACGAATCTCGAAGAGATCAAGAAAAGCAGAAAGAGACTATCTTAAAAAGCCAACCATAAGCACTTTTGCCTTCAACATACTGCTTGAAATTATCCAGAATCGCCTGCCAGCCCGCTTTTTGGGTCGCTTCGTCGTTTTCGGCCTCGGGCTCGAAGGTTTGGGTGACCGTGGTCTTCCCGTCCTCTTCGGCGAAGGCTACCGAGGCCTTGCGGTCGTCGGCCAGGATATACTCCAGTAGTTTGTGGTCTTCCACCTTGCTGTACTTTCCCGAAAAATCAAAGCCGAAACTACCGTCCCGCGCCTCCATGCGGTACAGGAACTCGCCGCCTTCTTTCAGGTCGTTATCAGCTTTGGGCGTGTACCAGTCGTCGGTGGCGTTATTCCACTTGACGATGTCGTTGGGCATGGTCCAGGCATTCCATACTTTGTCGACGGAAGCGTCGATGATGGTCTCGATCGTAAAATTATTTTTTGCGTCGGCCATTTATTAGGTTGATATATCGTGGTAGAATCTGTTAACCTTCGAAATTTAAAAAGGCTGTGCCAGCCAGTTGACGACTGCTTGGGTACTACCTGCTTATTAAGGGAATTTCCTGAGTCGCTTGCCACCAAGTCCAGGAGATAAATAGTACCATGCTGCCGAAGGCAAGCCAAACGACCCCTTTTTTGACTTCGGCTGAAAGCCGCCGATAGGCCATAAGTAGTCCCAGAAGCATCAGAATCTGCAAACCATGCAGCCCGAAGAAATGCGCCACCCGCAAGTCGCCAAAGCCCGTGCTCCAGTTGAGCAGCGGTAGCCCCGGTCCCCCATCGCGCGCGCCAACCGTATGGCCCGCCTGCGCCGACATGTACCCGCCCAGCGCGCTTCCTGCCAGGAAGAGCACAAGTCCCAGCCGAACGCCGAGCGTGTAAGACATAGGCAAATCGCCAAGTTTTGCCCTGAAATACCGAACCGTAAAAAGAAAAACCCAGATGGTGTTGTAGATAATAAACAATCCCATGACCGCAAAGGCAATGCCGCCGCTTGCCGTTTCAAAATGAAAATGTGACTTTACACCCCGCGCGGCCTGCGTGGTGATGAGGACGTTCTCGACGATAATCGCCAAAGAAATCTGGGTCGAGAAATGACGGACAAAGCGCCCCTTGGGTAAGTCGCCCGTAAGCCAGGCGAAAGTGAGTAGGTAAATGGCCGATGATACGAAGAATTTGAAAGGCTTGATCCAGCGGTTGATGCCTAGAATTTGCGTATCGTCGACTATTATTAGGAGGAGCAAAATCATCGCGCCGACTATATGCGCTACGCCCAGGTAGTAAAGTAGTGCGTTGCGGGATCGGAAGGATGCAAGTACTCTCATGGCAAATAGCTTTCTATACCATCATAAAGTATTACTTTTTATTCAGATTTATGACAAAAAGTAATAATTCATGAACGAAAGGCTGCTTCACCCAAACCTTTAAAGCTATTTGTCAGAAGCTCAGGCGGCTTTGAAGTCGGGTATGGGGCGGGTAGGAAGATTAGCAGCTAGCTATACCTCCATTTTAATAGTGATTTTCAGGATTGATATTGGGGTGGAAATATTGGGGGGTAGCGCTCACCGCTTGTGCGCGTCCACGACCGGAAACTCCGCAATCCGCAACGTCGTGCAGCCGTAGGGAATCAGCGTGATGTCTTCGAGCGGGGTACCCAGGTCGAGGTAAGGGTAGGTCGGGTAGGGGAGTTTGCCGGTTTGATTATGGAACTCCTCCCAAAACGGTATCCGGCGGCCCTTGGCGATGATCGTAATCGGGGCGTTCTCAAGATTCCAGGGGTAGGCGGCCACCGTCGGTTCACCGTAACTTGCATCGAATCGGCGCGGGCGTACTTGGGTCGAAAGGCCGTAGTTCCAGGGCGTGGTGGCGGTTACTTCGTAGTAGGGGTCGGGAAATTCGTCGGTCTTGACCTTCTTCCACTGCTCTCCCATTTTGAGGGCATACACCAGCGGGCCGCGCTCGACGCCCAGCGACTTTCTCGTACCATTGCGAAAACCGAATCTCCATCGGCAGTTGCAGCTCGACTACGTCGCCTTTGGACCACTCCCGATCGAGCACCACGATCTTTACACCATCGTACTTCTGAACTTGGCCGTTGATCGTGACCACCGGATTCTTGCACCAAAGCGGAATGCGCAAGTGCAGCGGAAACTTCACCTTAGCATTGGTTTGGTACTTAAATCGAATCGTGTCTTCAAATGGGTAGTTCGTTTCTTCCACGAAACGAAACTTCCCGACCAGTCCCGACCTTAGCCGTCACCCGCGACGCCCCGTAGAGCAAGGCCGCCAGGCCGTTGTCGGCCGTGCCGTACCACATGTTTTGCACGTACTTGGGGTAGCCCTGGTGCATATTGGATACACAACAAGGGTAGCCCGTGGTGGTACCAAAGACGAGCCTTCCCTCGCGGTCGTCGGCGAAGTTGCGTCCCGCGTTGGTAATCTTGATCTGATTGACCTGCTGAAAGTACTGCTTGTTGAGGTAGGCGTCGTCGTGCTGGGTAGGAAGCACATTAAAGGCAATTTTCTCCAAATAATCGGCATAGGCCACATCGCCCGTGATGGGCAGTACGCTCTCGAACGAGTACATGAACTCCACCGCCGAGCAAAATTCCGAGCCCTGCACCGGATCGTTACCGTGCATGGCCTCATCGCCGCCGTACATGCCGTTCACGAAGCCGTGCACGTCGTGCAGCGCCGACAGCCCCTCGTCAAAAGCCGCTTTGTACTTGGCTTCGGGGTGTTGCTGGTAGTAGATCAGCGGTTCCTTGATGCCCTGCGCCACGTTGACGCAATGCAGGTTGGGGTAGGGGTTGAGCTTGCGTAGCGTGTTGTCGGACAGGACGGTGGTCCAGTCGAAAGTCTGCTTGTGGATCAGCTCAGCCAGGTCGAGCAGGTACTTCTCTTGGGTAATGTTGTAGAGCCAGTACACGACCTGCAAGTTGTCGCCGCCGCGCTGCTCGGCCCAGAACGTCCACTTGCCCAGCGGATTGGCGGGGAGCTGTTTGAGTTGGTAGCGGAAGTACTTGTCCATCAGCGTGATCACGCGCTTATCCAGCGTGGCGGTGTAGTATTGCTGCATGGCTTTGAGCATCACCATCTTGGGCCACCAGTCTTCGCTATTTTCCTGCTGCGTACCCGGAATCCGCTTCATGGTTTTGGGGTCGTAGGGGTAGGGGCCAAAGTACCCGTCGGGCCGCTGGTTGGCGATGCTCCATTCGATCCACTTTTGGGCTTTGTCTTTCAGCGCTTTGTCGTCAAGAAGGTAGGCCAGCGGTACCAGCCCGTCGACCCAGTAGGGGCCGCGCTCCCAGGTGTCGCCGGTGCCGCCAAGCCAGGCGTTGTTGGGCCCGGCAACTACGGCGTAGATGCTGTCGAGATGACCCGTCAGGCCACTGCGCTGGGTTTCAAGCATCGTGCGGAGCCAGCCCTCGGGCCGGATGGTACCCAGCGGCAGCGCGGTGTAGGGCTGCGCCACCAGCGGGGCCTGGTTGGTGATGTAGTGTGTGTTGCGTTTTTGGGCAAAAGCCGAAAACGTAAGCAGACTGAGCAAAAGGTAGGGTAGGACGGGTTTCATCAAATTAGGGTACTTTTATAAAAATGAAAAATTGCCAGAGGCTGTTGCTCGCAAAAGTAGAGTACTGAATCGATAGACAGCGATAAACAAGAACAGCTCCGAACGTATTTGACCCCTTCGGGACCGGACGCAACCGTTGGCGCCTTGTGATACGTATAAGCACCGATTGCTCACTTTGAAAACCACATTGCCATGAAAAACTACCTTAAAAGCACTCTCTTCATTCTATCACTGGCGCTGATTGCTTCCTGCTCACCCAAAGACAAAGAATTGGTTCCGGCCGATCAAGTGAATATCACGCCGGGCGGGACCCCTGGCACTCCGGGCGCTGCCACCTTCGACCCTTCCACCCAAACGCTGGTACTTCAGGGTACCTTTAAAGATGCGGTTCATCCTACCTCGGGAACCGCCAAGCTATACCAAAAAGGCACGACCTATACTCTCGTCTTCGAAAATTTCAAGAGTGACGCGGGCCCCGATCTGCGCATTTACCTGGCCGAGGACAACCAGGCCAAAAACTTCATTCAACTGGCCGAACTCAAAAATACCGGCAACTTCTTCTTGACGCTCCCCGACAACGCCGGAATCGACAAGCGCAAAAGCCTGCTGATCTGGTGCAAGCAATTCGCTGTACTGTTCGGCTCAGCGCAATTGGCTGATCCTACTCAGAAGTAATGCACCGATGGGTGCTTTACTTTTAGTTTAGATTTAAGTGTCAGGCTGAGCGGAGTCGAAGCCAGCTTATGTTGGCGGGCTTTTGCTTACCCGTTATTAAAAGTCTCGATGGTAAAGCAGCAGATAGCTTTCGAGCCCATCGCCTTGAACCAGTACTCGTTCTGCATCAGCACCATGATATTGTTGTAGAGCTTGCGGGGCGCGGTGCCGTCGCGGATTGCGTAGCCCACCACCGCATCCCCGGCCACCCAGCGAATCCAAATGCAGCAACAATACCTATCTTTGGCGATCGAAATCAACCGCCGCTAGATGAACACACTTTACAGAAGCTATTTTTTCATACTTCTTTTTTCTCCCTTCTTTTTCACGCAAAACCTTTACGCTCAAACCGATACCACCAGCCGCGACGGCGGTACCCTGAACGTCGTGACCGTCGCTGCCTCCCGCACCGCCGAGCGCGTGATGGAGACGCCCGTGACGATGGAGCACATCGGCGCGCCGCAATTGCAGCGCACGGCTTCGATCGACCTCATTTCGGGCCTGGCCCGGTACAAGGGCATCGACGTGAGTCAATCGAGCTGGCTGATTACCAGTTTCAGTACCCGTGGCTTCAACAGCAACAAAGCTGAGCGCGTGGTGCAACTCGCCGACTACGTGGATGTTACTTCGCCAACCGCATCGCTGTACTATGGCAACTGGGTCGGTATTTCGGATTTGGATTTGGCCAGCGTCGACATCGTGCATGGGGCCAGCTCGGCGCTCTACGGCTCCAATGCTCTCAATGGCGTGATGCTCATGCACTCCAAAGATCCCTTCGAAACGCCGGGCTTGACCGCTTC
Source organism: uncultured Cytophagales bacterium (assembly GCA_963803495.1). Taxonomy (GTDB): domain Bacteria; phylum Bacteroidota; class Bacteroidia; order Cytophagales; family Spirosomataceae; genus Persicitalea. The sequence continues at coordinate 766,884 of CAWDMP010000002.1, read as the reverse complement.
GCTGCGCGGCGGCAACCGCAATCTGATAGATTTTCAGGTACGCTACGCCAAGGTGGTTAGTGATAAACTGGCCTTCAAGATCAACGCCAACTACTTTTCGGCCGACGAGTTCATCGCGTCCAGCGATGCCGCCATCAAGCGCGTCACGTCGGGTGGTCTGGCCGGGGCCGATCCGTCGAACAACCCGCAAGGCTCGCCGCTGGGCTGGAACGCCATCAACCGCTACGGCGACCAGGGGAGTACCGTCACCAACGCGGCCCTGACGGCGCTGAACGACAATAAGCCCTACCGCATCTACGCACCGGGCTACGCCGAGCGGGACTTGCTGTGGGCCAAAGCGCCGGGCGATCTGTTCACGATTTGGGGCAACAGCTACAAGGCGGGCAACATCAGGATCAATCCTTCGGTGCAGTACAAAATCAACGAACGCATCCGGCTGACCTACGAGTACCGCTATACGTTCAGCAACGGTATCTTCCAGAGCAGTAGCCGCTACGCCCAGCGCGCCATGCAGTACGACCTCCACCGCGCCGAGCTGAAAGGCAAAGATTGGTTTGTGCGGGCCTTCACAGTTTACGATTTTGGCGGGAAAGCCTACGACCTGAGCGGCCTCGGCAACGGCATCATGGGCAGCGTGATGGCACCCGCCCGCGCCGACGGCGGCAGGTACCCAACCTATGGCCAGAACTACTTCGCGCTTTGGAATCAGGTATTTGGTGCGGCGCGCACCAGCGGGCTGGCGGATAATAGTACCCTTAGTAACGTGTACGCCGTCAATCCCGACGGCAACGCGCCGCAACCCTACCAGCTGGACCAGGCCATCGGGGGCGGACAAAGCATCGCCGAGGCCCAGGCGCTGGCATCGCGGATCGCGCAGGGCGTCATGCTGCCCGTGGGGAGCAAGGTGTTCAACGACCTGCGTCAGCAAATCGTGAGCGGCGTGGGTAGTATTGAGGTCAACGGCGCCCGGACGGTGCGCGGCGCGGCCTTTGCCAACACCGCGCGATTCTATGACCTGAGTACTCAGAAAGAATGGCAGCTCACGCCTGGCACCAACGTCGTGGCTGGCGCGTCGTTCCGCACGCACCGCCTGCGCTCGGCGGGTACCCTGCTGGCCGACGGCGATAAATCGCCCATCGCGCCCGGTACCAACGATGTGCAAATGCGCGACCGCATTGTTAACTATGAGGGCGGTGCCTACGGGCAAGTACGGCAGAACCTGCTCGCCGATCGCCTGCGGCTGGCCTTCGCCGGACGGGTGGACAATTTCCGCAATTTCGGTACCCGCTTTTCGCCGCGTGCTTCCGGGGTACTTTCTTTGGGGAAAAACCGGGAGCATAACTTTCGTATGAGCTACGCCCAGGCCTATCGCCAGCCCGCGCAACTGGATCAGTACATTTACCTAGACTTTGGATCGCTGCTGGTTATGGGCAATATCGACGGTGGCTTTCAGGGCCTCAACGCCGTGTCGACGCTGCCGAGTGGCCAACCGAACCCCAATTTCCTGCAACCCCAAACCATCAAAAGCCTGACGCCCGAACAGGTCAATACCTGGGAGATTGGCTACAAAGCGCAGATTTTAAAAGGTCTGTACGTCGACGCCAGCTACTACCGCTCGCGCTACCGCGACTTCATCGGTACCCTTCGCTTTTACGGCCGCGAGGACGGTCTGCCCGCGACGGGTGCCCCCTTTCCCGCGTCCGACGACTTCGCCAAACCCGCCACCGACCGCACCCGCGGCCGCCTGATCCAGGTATGGGCCAACGCCGACCAGGCCGTCAACACCCAGGGCGTGGTACTGGCCGCCGACTACTACACACCGCAAAAACTGCACCTCTACACCAACTACACCTGGGCGCACATCGACGAAGCCGACACGCAGGGGCTAATCCTGGGCTTCAATACCCCCACCCACAAGGTGAACCTCGGCCTGGACGGTACCCGCGACCGCTTCACCTACAGCCTCAACTACCGCTACCAAACGGGCTATACTTTCTTCATGCCTTTCGATGAAGGCTACATCGATGCCTACGGTACTCTGGATGCCCAAATCGGGTACCAGGTGCCGGCGTTAAAAAGTCTGCTCCGGCTGGGCGCAACGAATATCACGAGTGCCAACGCTATTTCGGCTTATGGTTCGGCGGCGATTGGACGGGTGGTTTACTTGGGGTGGTTGGTGGGGATATGAAGAGAGCACCGGGCTATCGTATCACTTTCGTATCGTATCGTATCATATCGTATCATTTTGGTTGAGAAAGATAGTACATTTGGCTCATGGAGAATAAGGTACACGTCTTCACGCTCGACCTCGACTGGGAGTTAATCGACCTGATTAGCCAACTCGATCGGTTCGATGCTTCGTGGTCAGCCATCGAGCGGAGGGAGGGCCAAAGCCTGAAACAGCTCAAATCCATCGCTACGGTGAGAAGTGTGGGCGCCTCGACCCGCATAGAAGGCTCGACAATGAGCGACCGGGAGGTCGAGGTTTTGCTCGAAAACATCGACGTAACCAAACTGGAAGACCGGGACGCTCAGGAAGTGGTTGGGTACTTCGAGACACTCGATATTATCTCCGAATCCTACTATGAGATCGATATCAGTGAAAACAGCCTTAAAAACTTGCACAATATTTTGCTTAAACACAGCCAAAAAGATCAATGGCACAAGGGAGATTACAAACAGCACAGCAACGCGGTAGAGGCGAATTATCCCGACGGTTCGCGGCAGATTATTTTTCAAACCACACCAGCAGGATTCCCCACGCAGGACGCGATGCGCTCACTGGTGGACTGGTACCAAACGGATAGCGAAACCCACGCGCTCGTAAAATGCGCCTTGTTCAGCTACGAATTCGTAAGCATTCATCCTTTTCAAGATGGCAACGGGCGACTGAGCCGATTACTTGCCTCGCTGCTGCTCTTGAAGCAAGGCTACCGTTGGATTCAGTACATCAGTTTAGAGCACGAAATCGAAAGCCGTAAGACGGAGTACTACCGGGTATTGCGGAACTGTCAGGCTCAGCGCCCCGGAGAAAACGTAAGCGAATGGGTGCTCTTCTTTTTTCAAGCCCTCAGGAAAGTGCAGCAGCAACTGACGCAGAAATTTGAGAGGCAAGGCATAGAAACACGACTACCCCCTCGTGACCAGGCGATCCTGACCTTTGTAAAATCCCATCCCGGATGCAGATCCGGGGAAATTGCCTCTAAACTCGACATTCCCAGCCTGACGGTAAAGAGAACTTTATCTGATTTTGTGATCCAAAACCTTATCGAGAAGCACGGAGCCGGACCGGGAACGAATTATACAGCAAACTAAGGGTGCCCACTTTCGAATCACCGTAATTTCCTCGTTTGGCGTAATCTTAATGATATCGAAATCTTCTTGTGGAACAGTTATTTACATTTACAGTACATTAGATCGCTCTGTATGCACAAACTCAACCTTGTCCAATAACCTCCCCCTCATTGAAAAGTCCCTTCGTACGTTACCCACTCCTCTTTGTCTTCGTCATGCTGGTTGCTATTGCCGTACTCGCCACGGTCATGCCGCTTCTGCCTTCCAAGGAATGGTACGTGCGTATTTTCGACTACCCCCGGCTGCAAACCCTGGGTGTGGCGGTGTTGGCTTTGATTTGGTACTTCGTGTTTTACTTCAAGCGGGACCGCGTAAGCTACGTGTTTGCGCTGCTGCTGGCCGGGGTCATCGGGGTGCAGGCCTACAAGGCGGTGCCCTACACGGTGCTGGGTCCCAAGCAGGTACTGGCTACGGAGAAGCCGGACGCCAAAATCATCAGCGTGAGTTTACTGATCTGCAATGTCTTGCAGTCGAACACCGACCACGGTAAGATGCTTGAAAGAGTGGCCCAGTACCAACCCGATATTTTCATTACCACCGAATCGGACTCGCGCTGGGAGGAAGCACTGTCGGTGCTCGAAGCGGATTACCCGCACCGGGTCGCCGTGCCGCTCGACAATACCTACGGGATGCACTTGTACTCGAAGCTGCCGCTCGACCGGGCGCAGGTAAGGTACCTGATGGAGTCGGACATCCCGTCCATCCGCACCAAAGTGCAACTTAGTTCGGGCCAGTGGGTACATCTGTTCATCGTGCATCCGCGTCCGCCGGTACCGGGGCACGAGACCGATAGCAAGGAGCGGGATGCCGAGATCATCATGATAGGGCGCGAGGCCCGCAAAGAAAAAGAAGGCGTCATCGTGGCCGGCGACTTCAACGATGTGGCCTGGTCGGAGACGACGGCCTTGTTTCAGGAAGTGAGCGGGTACCTTGACCCGCGGCGGGGCCGGGGCTTCTTCAATACCTTCCACGCCAAAATGCCGATTTTCCGCTGGCCGCTCGACCACATTTTTCACAGTACCCATTTCAGGCTGATCGAAATCGAGCGCGGCGATAAGGTAGGAAGCGACCACTTTCCCGTGTACATCAAGCTGAGCTACGAACCCGAAAACGCGCACGAGCAGTCGGGGGTGGAAGAGGAGGAAGATACCCACGAGGAAGCCGACGAAACCATTCGAAAGGGGAAAGCGGACGCGGGTAAGGAGTGAGGGGATTGAACAAAAAACGCCGTCCGCCGCGTAGTAGCTTCCAAAACAAAAACCTCCTGAAAATTAAGTAAGTACCGGGCCAGGAGTGCTTTGCATTTTTGTAAAACAACCCTTTCCCGACTATGATCAATCGCCGCGAGCTTATCAAACACCTCTCCACTCTGCCGCTCGTCGGTGGTTTTTTGGGAGGAAAAACCGTCCTCGATCCGGCCGTAGTCAAGCTACCTGTGCGCAACATCGCCCAGGAATTGGGCATCCGCACCTTCATCAACGCGGCGGGTACCTACACCTTCATGACGGGCTCCGTCATGCCCGACGAGGTAATGGAAACCATTCAGGCTTCTTCCAAAATCTTCATGTTATTGGACGAAGTGCAGGACAAAGTCGGGGAGAAAATCGCGGCCATCACCCACGCCGAGGCGGCGGTGGTGAGCGCGGGCTGTTTCTCGGCCATGACGCTGGGCCTGGCCGGGGTACTCACGGGCCTGGACAACGAGAAAGTACAAGCGCTGCCGCATCTGGAAGGCACCGGAATGCCCTCGGTCGTCATCATGCAAAAGGGCCACAACGTCGGCTACTCCCACGCTTTGCTCAACACGGGCTGTACCATCGTGTCGGTCGAGACGCTGGAAGAACTCGAAAAAGCCATCGACGACAAGACCGCCCTGCTGTGGTTTCTGCACATTCAGTCGGACCGCGGGCAAATCACCCACGAGCAATGGGTGGAAGTGGCCAAGCGGCGCGGCATCCCGAGCATGATCGACATCGCGGCCGACGTACCCCCGATCGAAAACCTGTGGCGCTTCAACGACATGGGTTTCGACCTGGTCTGTCTGTCGGGCGGCAAGGCGTTGCGCGGTCCGCAGAGCGCGGGGATTTTGATGGGCAAGAAGAAGTACATTCAGGCCGCCCGGCTAAGCATGCCGCCGCGCGGGGCTAATATCGGCCGCGGCATGAAAATCAACAAAGAGGAAATCCTGGGAATGTACGTGGCCCTGGATAAGTTCGTCAACACCGACCAGGACAAACTCTGGAAGATGTGGGAAGACCGCGCCGCCCGCATCGGCGCCGCCGCCAAGAGCGTGCCGGGCGTAACCGTCGAAACGCACGTACCCGAGCTGGGCAACCACACGCCGACGCTAAAGATCACCTGGGACCAATCGAAAGTGAAGATGGACGTGAAGGAGTTGCAGGAAAAACTCCGCAACGGTACCCCTTCCATCGAGTTTATGCCCGGCCCCGATAACTCGGTGGGTATGACGGCCTGGATGCTGCAACCGGGTGAGGACAAGATCGTGGCCAGGCGGCTGAAAGAAGAATTGATGAAAGCGGCGGTTTAGATTTCAGGTCTCAACATTCTCCCGATGAAAAAAACAATACTACTACTATTTCTGACGCTCGGTTCGACGCTGTCTTTCGCCCAAACCTACTCCATCCTTATCAAAGGCGGGCGGGTGATCGACCCCAAAAACAACCGCAACGAAATCGTGGATGTGGGCATCGCCGATGGGAAAATCAAAAAGATTGCCAAAAACATCGATCCCAAAGAAGCCCGGCAGGTCGTCGATGCCAGGGGAATGTACGTCACGCCGGGCCTGATCGACCTCCACGGCCACGTTTTCTACGGTACTTCACCCGACAGCTACCTGAGCGATGGCCTGTCGGCCCTACCGCCCGACGGCTTCACGTTCCGGGTGGGCGTGACGACCATCGCCGACGCCGGTGGGGCGGGGGCGGAGTCCTTTGCGCTGTTCAAACAAAACGTCATCGACCGCTCCAAAACCAGGGTACTTTCTTTCCTCAACATCGTGAGCGCAGGCATGAAGGGAGGGCAGGCCGAGCAGGATACCAGCGCGATGGATGCCCAGAAGGCGGCAGCCGTGGCGAAGAATAACAAGGAAGACATCGTAGGCTTCAAAGTCGCGCACTTCAACGGGGCCGACTGGAAACCCGTGGACCGCGCGGTGGCCGCCGGTAGGTTGGCCGGACTACCCGTCATGGTCGATTTTGGCGGCAGTAATCCGCCTTTGCCCCTCAAAGAACTATTCATGGACCACCTGCGTCCCGGCGATATTTACACCCACGCCTACACGCTGCTCGACGGCAACGTCCGCGAGACGATCGTAGACGAACAGGCCGGGAAGGTCAAACCGCACGTCCTGGAAGCCCGCGCGCGCGGCATCGTCTTCGACGTCGGGTACGGGGGCGCGAGTTTCAACTACTCTCAGGCGATTCCGGCGGTGAAGGCGGGTTTTTACCCCACCACCATCAGTACCGACCTGCACACGGGCAGCATGAATACCTCGATGAAAGATATGCTGAGCGTCATGACCAAATTTTACACGATGGGCGTTCCGCTGCCGGAGGTCATCGAGGCCAGTACCTGGCGACCCGCCAAGGTAATCGGGCGCGAAACGCTGGGCCACTTGACCGAGGGCGCCATCGCCGATGTGGCCGTTTTCACGATGCGAAAGGGAAACTTCGGTTTCTACGACAAAACCGGCTACAAAATGACCGGCAAAGAAAAACTCGAATGCGAAATGACGATCAAAGGCGGCAGAATCATGTATGACCTGAACGGAATCGCCGACCCGGTGTACGCGAGGTAGTGTTCGGGCGGTCAGCTATCGGCCGTCGGATTTTTGCTTAAAAAATGAGTACTTGTGCCTCTGATGAATAGACCCCTTATGCCTGTCCCGTCCCAAAAAGTACTGGCCTTTTTCCTGCTGCTGCTGGCGGTTGGTTTTGTCCAACCTCAGGAGGCTGAAAACGGCGGTCTCTTCCTACCCGAAGGATTTGAGGCTATCGTGGTGGTGGAAAGCCTGGAAGGCCGGGCGCGGCATTTGGCCGTCGCGGATAACGGCGACATCTACGTCAAAGCCCGCCGGGGCGACGCGGGTACTTCCGTCACCGCCCTGCGTGATACCGATGGCGACGGGCGGGCCGATGTCATCGCGACCTTCGGTGGCGAGGTGCGCGAGCGGAACTACGGTACGGCGGCGCGAATTTACAACGGGTACCTTTATTTTAGCACGGAGCTGGTCGTGTACCGTTACAAGCTGACGCCCGGCCAACTGGTGCCCGAAGGCGAGGCCGAAATCATCCTGACCGACGACCATGCCCACGGCATAAGCGAGCACATCGCCAAGCCGCTGGCCTTCGATGGCCGGGGCAATATGTACGTACCCTTTGGTGCGCATTCCAACTGCTGCCAGGTCGACAACCGCATTCCCGGCTCGCCCGGCATGGACCCCTGTCCGCTGCTCGAAGACCACGGTGGGATCTGGAAATTCGACGCCAACAAACTCGGCCAAACCCAGAAAGACGGTACCCGCTTCGCGACCGGACTACGCAGTGTGGTGGGCATGGAATGGAACCCCACCGACGACAACCTCTACGCCGTACACCACGGCCGCGACGACCTGCTGCGACTTTGGCCGCAACTATACTCCCCCTGGCAAAGCGCGCTGCTGCCTTCCGAAGAGTTTTTCAAGGTAAAAGAAGGCTTCGACGGCGGCTGGCCCTACTGCTATTACGACCAAATGCAGGGCAAGAAGGTACTCAACCCCGAGTACGGCGGCGACGGTACCAAAGTAGGGCGCTGTGACAAATGCGACGAGACGCTCATCGGTTTTCCCGGCCACTGGGCGCCCAACGACTTGCACTTCTATCGGGGGAATCAGTTTCCCGAGCGCTACCGCAATGGCGCGTTCATCGCCTTCCACGGCTCCACCAACCGGGGGCCTTATCCGCAGTCGAGCTACTTCATCGGTTTTGTGCCTTTCAGAAATGGCAAACCTTCAGGCGACTACGAAGTATTTGCCGATGGCTTCGCGGGCAAAGAAATCATTCCCGGACCCAACGACGCCGACCACCGCCCGATGGGCATCGCGATGGGACCGGACGGGGCCATGTACTTTGCCGACACCGAAAAGGGAAAAATCTGGAAAGTAAGCTATACCGGCAAAAAGCGTAAATTTCCCAAATCCGCGCTGGCCGCGATGGAAAAACGCAAGGCGATGGCCCACATCCGCACGCCCGACGAGCAGGAAGACAACCTGAACCGGGGCAAAGTCGTGGCGGCAGCCCAAACCTACCAAATATACTGTGCGGGCTGCCACCAGCGCGACGGACGCGGCGATTCGCAGCGCTTTCCGCCGCTCGATGGCTCCGAGTGGGTCACGGGCGACAAGTCGCGGCTCATCGGGCTGGTACTCAAAGGCCTGGAAGGCCCCATCGAAGTCAAAGGCCAAATGTACAACGGCGTCATGCCGCAGCACGGCTTCCTGGAGGACGATAAATTGGCGGACATCCTAAGCTACGTAAGGACTAGTTTCGGCAACGATGCCGACGCCGTCAGCGAGGCCGAAGTAGCGGCGGTACGGCGGAAACTGGCGCAGTGATTTTTCGCTGAGCTGATCGTAAAGTATTTCAAAATTCAAATTAACGCACAATCAAATCAACAACCATGAAACAACGCAGATCGACCCTCAAGACCTTATTCGCTTCGGTAGCCGGAGCCATCGGACTAGGCGCAGCGGCGAAAGCAGCGGCTCCAAGCCCTCAGAAAGAAGTAGGCGAAGTCATTATGGAGCAAGACAAGCCGCTTTACTCGGTGTACACCAAGTTCAACAATATGATTTTTATGTCGGGCAAGGGCGCACACTTCGAAGGCGACATCACTTCCCACACCAAGCACGTGTTGGATGAGTTGGAAAAAGACCTCATCAAAGCCGGTTCCTCGATGGATAAGGTACTTAAAGTAAGCGTGTTTCTGCACGACTTAGCCGACTACAAAGCCATGAACGAAGCCTACAAGGGCCGCTTTGGCAACACCCCGCCCTGCCGCACCACCGTAGCGGTGTACGGAGGCGTACCCGGCGATTCCTGGGTCGAAATCGACTGCATTGCCTACATTTAGCCCGTGCCTACCCAAAGCAAAATACCCTATTACGACCAAGTCGCCGATCTCTACGAAGCTTTGGGCGTGCCGGTGGAGCAAAATGCCGAGTTCTCGATGAACAATCTGCTGTCGCTCCACAAAAGCATTCCCTACAAGTCGCCCGTTTTCCGCGCCAACTACTACTCGTTTGTTTTTGTAAAAAGTGGCGCGGGAAACTACACCAGCAACGAGCATAAGTTTGAGTACACGTCGCGGACGATTTATTTCACCAATCCGGGGCCTTTAAAATCCTTTGAATTTTATGAATTGGAGGAAGCCTACCTGGTGACGTTCAGCGAGAAGTTTCTTCGGCAGAATGTACACAAGGAGGTATTCGAAGAATTTACTTTCCTGCTGGCCGAAATCGTGTCGCCGCAAACCCTGAGCGAAGCGAAGTTCGCGGAATTCGAGCAGCTGTACCAGCAAATTCTGGCGGCGTATCAGGGTACTTCCGACTATCGGTTCAGGATCATCGGCAACTTGTTTGTGGTGATCCTGCTGAAAATCAAGGAGCAGTTTTGGGTGGACTACCTGCCGGTTCAGGAAACGGATCGCGCTTCGCTGATCGTCCAAAGTTTTCGGGAAAGTCTGGAAGCGCATTTCCTGCACCTGGCCGAAGGAACGGAGCAAGTGCGATTCCGACCCGCCGATTTCGCGGCCGCGCTGCACCTGAATCCCGGCTATTTCAGCTCGGTCGTGAAGGGCAAAACCGGGAAGTCTGTCGGTGCCTGGATCACCGACAAGGCTATTTCTCTGGCCACGGCCCTGCTGATTCACTCCTCGATGTCGGTCAAGGAAATCGGCCTGCAGCTTGGCTACTGGGACACGGCCCATTTTAGCAATTTCTTCAAAAAGCAAACCGGCCTGACGCCCACCGACTACCGGGAACGGCACGGGTGATGGTACCGACCTACCACTATTTACAACGATTCCTCCATCGCCCGCAAGGACCGACTACTTGTGCTGGCCCACCTTTGCAGCAGTACATTTCTTGACAAACTAAACTGCAACCAATCACTCATTCCTACCTATTCTATGAAGTACAAATATGAACTGGCTCCCGAACTGGTTCCCGTTTTGGAAGCCATGAAAAACCAGCCCGCGCCGCCCGAGGGCATGGAAATGAAAGACATTTTCCGGGCAATGATCAAGAAAGAGGCCGAGCAAGCAGCGGTGCAGTCGACCGATGAACTGAAAGTGGAAAACCGCCACTTCACCAATTCCGAAGGGACCGACATTCAGCTGCGGGTGTTCACGCCCCAAAAACTCGACGAGCTTATGCCGGGCCTGTACTGGATACACGGTGGCGGTACCATGAGCGGACTGCCCGAGCAGGACGATTCGATGCTTTACGCGATGGCGCTGGAAGTAGGTTGTGTCATCACGTCTGTGGCCTATCGCCTCGCACCCGAGAATCCTTATCCTGCGCCCATTAAGGACTGCTACGAAGGACTGGTACATGTGGCCGAAAACGCTGCGTCGTTCCACATCGACCCGGCACGTATAGCCGTAGGCGGTGGCAGTGCGGGCGGGCTGCTTTCTACCTCCTGCGCCCTGCTGGCCCGAGAGAAGGGCGGACCGAAGCTCGTCCATCAATCGCTTACCTACCCCATGCTGGACCACAGGGGTATCACCGATTCCAGCAAAGAAATTACCGACCTGGGCGTGTGGGACCGCGATGCGAATATGTACGGTTTTGCCTGCTACCTCAGCAGCGTGCAGGACAACATCCCGCCGCTGGCCGTACCCGCGTTGGTCGACGATCTATCGAATTTGCCCCCGGCATTCATCGCCGTGGGTACCATGGACGTGCTGCGCGACGAAGGCATCGAGTACGCCCAAAAGTTGGCAGCTTCGGGCGTGATCACCGAACTGCACATCTACCCCGGCATGGTACACGTCTTCGATGCACTGGTACCCGATTCGCTGGTGGCCAAGGACTTTGTGGTGGCCCGCAACGCGGCTTTGAAAAGAGCCTTCACCCTCTAAAACCTCTTTTGTTATGTTTGTAAAAATTATCGCTACGGTACTTATCCTGATTGCCGTATTCATGGGCGTCAAGCAAGGGTACGCCATGTCTTCGGGCAAAGCCGAAATGATGGAGATGTTCGGCAAGTGGAATTTCAGCCGCACGGCCCTGATGGTCAACGGCGCGATCACCATCCTGGGCGCCCTGCTGCTGCTGCACCCCAAGACGTTTCTTTGGGGCAACTTCATCATGGCGGCGGGTATCCTGCTCATCATTTGCTTTCACGCCCAGGACCGCGACCTGAAAGGCATGGCCATCGAAGTACCGTTTTTGCTTCTCAATCTGATTATTTTGTACTTGCAGTATCCTTTCAAAGAGGTGTGGCAATGACATTAGGCTACTTACTACCCCTGATGTTGCTGAGCCTTTTGGCTTGCGGACAAACTAATGAAACCAATACCAATATTAAAACCAATAATAATATGAACACCGACCAACTGACCAACCACACCGTAAAAGCCGCCTTCGAAGCCTGGCAGGCGGGCGATTCCAAGACATTTCTTTCCATGTTTACCGCCGACGCCAAGCTCCTCGACGACGGCAAGCCGCGCGATTTCCATAAGTTTGTGAAAGAGGCCTGCGGCCACGAAAGGTTTACGAGCCTGGAAAAAGTGGAGAACGACGGCCAGGACCTCACTGGCAACTTCCATACCGAAAGCTGGGGCGATTTCAAGACCTACTTCAAGTTTCATCCCGACAGCAACGGCAAGTTCGACCGCCTGGATATTGGGCAAGTCAACTAGTACTGGCCTTCCACTCGCAAACATCCCTACATGCACATCGCCAAACAATACAGCTTAAAGGAATTCCTCGTCTGGACGCGCCAGGACATTTACATCCTAACCATTCTGGCGGCCGTCCCCACCGTTTTGTACGAGGTTTTCGACCTGCGCTGGATTGCCCTGCCGTGGGTAGTCGTAGCGCTGGTCGGGACGGCTGCCGCCTTTATCGTGGGTTTCAAGAATACCCAGACCTACAACCGCCTTTGGGAGGCGCGCATGATTTGGGGCGCCATCACCAACGGCAGCCGTACCTGGGGCATCATGGCCCGCGACCTGGTGAAGCACGACCACCACGCGAGTGAGCAACTGTTCTATCGCCACTTCGCCTGGCTCACCGCGCTACGCTACCAATTGCGTAAGCCGCAGGCCTGGGAAAACCAGCAGGAGGCCAGTTTCAAGAAGTACAAAAACCTCTATTCTGTGCCGGAATGGGAAACCGAACTGGCCGACGAGCTGGGTAAATACCTATCGGCCGAGGAACTGGAATACGTGCTGAGCAAGAAAAACCGCGCCACCCAACTCATCAGCCTGCAATCGAGGCAGCTTCGCGCTTTGAAGGATGCCGGTGAACTCGGCGAGTACGAGTTTGTGGCGCTGGAAGCGCGGCTGGCCGATTTTTACGATCAGCAGGGCAAGTCGGAGCGGATCAAGAATTTTCCGTACCCGAGCCAGTTTTCGAGCATCGCCCTTTATTTTGTGCGACTGCTGGCCATTGTGCTTCCTTTCGGTCTGGTCAACGAATTTGGTAAACTGGATCATATGCTGGTGTGGCTCAATATCCCGTTCAGCGTGATCCTGACCTGGCTGTTCACGTCGATGGATAAGGTAGGCGAAGCTACCCAAAATCCTTTTGAAGGCGGTGCCAACGATATTCCGATGGCCCAAATGAGCCGGGGCATCGAGATCGACCTGCGCGAAATGCTGGACGAAACCCAGATTCCGGCGGGCGTTGCCGCGGTCAATAATATTTTAATGTAAAACCCAAAAAACTATCAATGAGCGATTTCCTCAACACAGTCAAGAAGTACTACGGCAACGCCAAGACCACCGACGATGCCGTGAACCGCCTGCTGGACGTGATCGAAGCAAAAACGGGCCTCAAACCCCACCAACTCATGCACGCCGACAGCCTGTGCTGCGATGACGTGAACACCATTCAGTACCCGGCCCGCGCCTACGATATGCTCGGCCCCTTCAAGCTGGGCGGCCTGGATGGGTACCCCTTCGCCGGACTCACGGGCATGGGTGCCTTCGCCCACCACGTGCCCGAAGACGGCGCGATCGTCATTTTCTACGCCCCGCACATCGGCGTCACCAAAGACGGTACCATCGGGGAGATCAACCGCTACGGTCAAAGTACCAACTCGTCTTGCTGTGGCGCGGCGAAGGCGGGCCTGGGCAAGCTGCAAAACGACGAGATCAAGGAAGGCCACGTGACCGACCTCGACTACCAGATGAATACGCTGGAACAGATCCTGCTGAAAAGCAAAGACCGCATCCTGAACGCCGAGAGTGAGATCTACGAAGCCACCGAGGTGATTTACGAGGCCATCGACAAGCAAATGGATGTCCTGATCGAGAAGACGGACTACCCCTGCAAACACCTTTTCCAAATCGGGGCCGTCTTCGTCAACGGCGACCGCGACATGGGGTCGTTCTGCTGCTACCGGCGGTTCGATTATCATGATTTGGAGACAGGCGAAAAGACCAGTCTGATGGACGAGTACTTTGCCTAGAAGCTGGTTTTTTTAATGATTTATTTGAAGGCGTTCTGATTTTGTGATTGGAGCGCCTTTCTCTGTAAAGTACTATTTAAGTCCCAATAAAACTTTATGAGTTCCAAGTTGGCAAATCTATTAACCTACTGCCTGAGAGTATGGTTTTATTCGGTGATGATTGCTACTCCAATTTGGTTTCTGTTCATATCTTGGAATGAAGAAGGTAAAGATGCAGTTCTTTTAGTACCTTTTTTTGGTCTAGCCTATTCCTTCCCAGCTTTCCTGCTCTTTGTTTTATCGGCTGCCCTGATATGCAACGGTACGTACCATATCACTGCTCGTATCTCAGATAATTGCCTTGGCAGTTGTGAGCATAACCTTAAACTACCTCACATTTTTCTATTTTGAACATACTGGTTTCTTAATCGGATTCATGATTCAGTCGGTGTTTTCAATTGCGTTCGTTTGGGTTTTTAAAGAAAGAAAAGTTAGTAGTGCAGAAAGAAATATTCTATTGTCTTTTGCTGCAATGGTAGCCATATTGTTTGCTTACTTTTTGTTTTCAACTATGATGAATATTTGAATACTAAGTCCGAATTTGAGAACTGAATAGTCATCTTTAACAATCTGGCCCCGGCCCTCGTTTGGTTCAGATACCAAATCAAACACCCCACACCATGCCAAACAACCCCACTCAAAAAACAATCATCATCGCCGGTGCTACCGGCGACCTGGGCGGCCGCATCGCCCGCGCCTTAGTGAAGCGAGGGGCCAAAGTAAAAGCCCTGGCCCGACACGCGAGTGACCTGGACACGATCGTGTACCTGCGCAACGCGGGTGTGGAAGTCGAGAAAGTGGATTTTGACAACATCCCCGAACTAGCTACCCACATGCAGAGCGCTTCCTGCGTCGTATCGACTTTGTCGGGGCTCAGAAAAGTGATGATCGACGTGCAAACCAACCTACTCGATGCCGCTGTGCAGGCCGGCGTGCCGCGCTTTATTCCTTCCGACTTTTCCATCGACTTCACCAAAACGCCCGAAGGTACCAACCGCAACCTGGACCTGCGCCGCGAGTTCAGGGCCACGCTGGATGCGGCGCCGATTGCGGCCACGTCGATTCTGAACGGGATGTTCGCCGACCTGCTGACGGGCGCCGCGCCGCTCATCCTTTTTCCGCTCAACCGCATCGTGTACTGGGGCGAGGCCGACCAACCGCTCGACTTCACGACCATCGCCGACACCGCCGAGTACACTGCCGCCGCAGCGCTCGACGACGACACCCCGCGCGACCTTCGCATTGCCGGCGATACGCTTACCCCGCGCGGCTTGCAAGAAGCGGCGAGTCAGTCTACCGGCGAAAACTTCAAGCTGTTTCGGGTAGGTGGCCTGGGTACCCTGGATTTTATGATCAAAGCGACCCGCACGCTGATGCCCGGCGAGAACGAGGTCTTCCCGCCCTGGCAGGGAATGCAGTACATGCGCAACATGCTGAGTGGCAGTGCCAAGCTCGATTCATTGGATACGAACCGGTACCCCGAGATTCTATTCACGCGGGTGAAAGAGGTGATCGACGCGCGGAAGAAATGAAGTTGGCCTGGTTTTTTGGCTTGGTGCGATTGAACAAAACTATTAGCCCCTATGCTTCGATCTCGTTTCTTTAAATTTTCTGTTCCCTTACTACTGATCTGCTCACTATCGCATTACTCAGTGAATGCCCAGTTGTGGGTAGATGCCGAGAGCGGGCTGGTACTGGGGACGCCCTACAACAAAATCAGCATTCCCAACGGCGCAGGTACTGAGTTTGATTTGGGGCAGGATAATTTCGAGATACAGCCGATTGCCTTTTTCCGGGGGCGCATCGGCTACACCTGGAACGACCGCCATACCATTACCGCGCTCTACGCGCCACTGACGGCTACCTACAAGGGACAGTTCAACGAAGGCGTGACTTTTAATGGACAAAATTTTTCGCCCGAACAACCCATCACGGCCAAGTACCAGTTCAATTCTTACCGCCTGACCTACCGCTATGGGCTGGTGCGGCGTGAGCATTTTAGGTTGGACCTGGGCTTCACGGGCAAAATCCGCGACGCCGACGTGCGGATGATCTCTAATACTCAAGACACCCATTTCAGCAACGTGGGTTTTGTACCTTTGCTCAATCTGATGGTCGAGTACCTGCCCTCGGACCGCTGGCGTTTCATGTTGGAAGCCGACGCCCTGGCGGGTGGACCGGGGCGCGCCGAGGACGTGTTTCTGGGCCTGGTGTACCAGGCATCGCCCGCCTTGGGCATTCGCGCGGGCTACCGCGTGGTCGAGGGCGGTGCCGACGTGAAGTCGGTGTACAATTTCACTTGGATCAACTACGCCTCGGTGGGGGTGAGGCTAAACTTGTAATCTATGGAAATTATCGCCAAAGTACTCATCGGCCTGGTCGCCGTCGAACACCTGTACATCTGTTACCTGGAAATGTTTGCCTGGGAAACCCTCGGCAGAAAGACTTTCAAAGGCGCGCTGCCCGATGAATTGTTCAGGCCGACCAAAACGATGGCCGCGAACCAGGGACTTTACAACGCATTTCTGGCGGCTGGTTTGGTGTGGACGTTTTTTATTTCCGATGAGGCGTGGCGAAACAATATCGCGCTGTTTTTTCTCGGTTGCGTGGTCGTGGCGGGGATTTACGGTGGTTTGACCGTGAGTAAAAGGATCTTCCTTGTCCAGGGGCTACCCGCCCTGATCGCCCTGCTGTTCGTTTTGTATAACACCATCTGAGGTTAGAAAGCGGCTTGCCGGTTCTTTTGGGGTGAAGAATACTGATTCTCTCTATCCCGCCCCGATGTACAAGCTGCTTACCACCATTCTCTTTTTGATTTTATGTCCTTTTGCAAAGGGACAAGATGCCGGTGCCAATCCTGAATTTCTTTGGTGGAATCCTGCCACGGCTACTTTTCCGGTGTTGGAGGGTCAGGCCTGGCCGCCGGAAACCCAAAATTTTTACGACCGCCTGCCCGCCCGGGCCGAGGGCGCGGTCCGCAAGCCCGTATGGTACCTATCGCAAGAGTCGTCGGGGCTGATGCTGCGCTTTCGGGCCAATAGTGATCAGATCAAAATCCGCTATGTCGTCGGCCGAAGGCAAGCGATGCAGCACATGCCCGCCACGGGGGTCAGCGGTGTGGACCTGTACGCGATTTCGAGCGATGGCGACCCGCGCTGGTGCGCCACGCGCCCCGTGTTCGGCGACACGATTACCTACCACTACAAGAACATCGAGCCCAACGACCGCTATCACAAGTTGGGCCGTGAGTACCGGCTCTTTTTGCCGCTCTACAACACCGTAGAGTGGCTTGAAATCGGGGTGCCGGACAGTACCCTGTTTACGCCGCTGCCCGCCCGCACCGACTTGCCGATCGTGGCGTACGGTACATCCATCATGCAGGGCGCGTGCGCCAGTCGGCCCGGCATGACCTGGCCGGCCATTCTTTCGCGTAAAATGGATCGCCCGCTGATCAACCTGGGATTTTCGGGCAATGGCCGCTTGGAGCCGGAAGTATTGGCGATGGTCGGGGAGATCGAGGCGAAAGCCTACGTACTAGATTGCCTGCCCAACTTGACCAACCAAAACGACTACCCGCTCGACACCACTAAGACCCGTATCCTCAACGCAGTGCGGGACCTGCGGCGGCGGCACCCCACCACGCCGATCGTACTGGCCGAACACGCGGGCTATACTGACGAAGCCATCAACCCGACGCGTCGCAAAAGCTATTTCGAACCCAACGAAGTACTTCGCACTGCCTTCGCCCAACTCCAAGCCGAGGGTATTGGTAATCTATATCTGATTCCAAAAAGCGACTTCAACCAGGACCAGGAAACGATGGTCGACGGGACGCACCCCAACGACCTGGGTATGATGCGCTACGCCGAGGGCTACGAGAAACACCTGCGCACCATTCTGCACGAACCGCAAGGTACCCTGAGTACCACGCGACCCATCATCCAAATGCGGGAGCCCGGTAACTATGATTGGGATGCCCGCCACCGTGAAATCCTGAGGCTCAACCGGGAAGATCCACCCGAGGTACTGATGATTGGCAATTCGATCACCCATTTTTGGGGCGGCCAACCCGCCGGACCCATCGCGCGCGGAGCCGACTCTTGGGAAAGTACCTTCGGCGCTCGCAACACCCGCAACCTCGGCTACGGCTGGGACCGCATCGAGAATGTGCTGTGGCGCGTCTACCACGGCGAGCTGGACGGCTACGCCGCGAAGCAGATTTACGTTATGATCGGTACCAATAATTTTCAACTCAACACCGACGCCGAAATCCTGACCGGCTGGCGGCAACTCATCGAAGCCATCCGTCAGCGCCAACCTACTGCTACCCTCACGATGGTGGGCATCTACCCCCGCCGCCAGCAGGAAAAACGGGTACTTGCCTTGAACACCCAACTCGCCGCGCTGAACAGAGAATTAGGCGTGAAGTACCTGGACGTCGGGAAGGCGCTCCTCAAAGCCGATGGTACCATCGACGAAACGTTGTTCACGGATGGCCTTCATCCCAATGCGGAGGGCTACCGGCGGGTGAGTGGGGCGTACGGGGGGAAGTAGGCCTTTAAGAAACTATTGGTAGATGAAAAATTCGGTAAAGTGGCGAGTTGGCACGCCGGAGGCGTCGACAGTTAATAGATAATAAAAACATTCGATTCGAATCCTGACACCCCGGAGGGGTCGACCCCTCCGGGGTGTCTACTTCACGGATTTATTGACTTATCTATAATGATCGAACAATCCCGCATTCATGAGCCTGAAATCAACCCTTGCTAACCTCAACCTACCCCTTCCCCAAGTCTCGACGCCGGGCGGAAACTATGTCTCGGTCAATGTGCGCGGAAGCGTAGCCTATGTGGCTATTCAATTTCCGATCTTGAATGAGAAGTACCTTTATCAGGGTAGAATCGGTGAGGAAATAAGTACCGAAGAGGGGAGAAGGGCGCTGGAACTATGCACTTTGAATGTACTGGCGCAAATAAATCATAAGGTTGGATTCGACAAGGTAATCGGCCTTAACCATATCGACGTGTATTTTCAGTCAGGCAAAAATTGGGACGAATCACCCATTGTGGCCGACGCTGCCTCCGACTTGTTTGTCAAGGCCCTAAGCGACAAGGGTATCCACACGCGGGCAATTTTCGGCGTGGAAAAGTTGCCACGGAATTTTTGTGTAGGCCTAACAGCATCCTTCACTGTGGCAACCCAATAAGCCGAGTACTACCAGATAAACAAAAAAAGGGTCAGAGCTTCAGCCCTGACCCTTTTTCCATTACAGATGCGGATATTGAATTAATTGTCGTTCGGACGCATGCCGTTGCGGTTGTTATACTCATCCATGCTCAACCGGTTGTCCTGGTCGGTGTCCCAGGCGCGTGACCAGTTGTTTTTGTTGTAGCCGTCGCGGTACTCGCCGTCATTCAAAAATCCGTCGCGGTCGATGTCCCAGTCGGCCCAGCTTTGGCCAGTGACGCCGTTGTTGGTCATGCCGTCATTCCACTCGGTTTCGTCTACCTTGCCGTCGGTGTTTCCGTCCAGATTCCTGAAAAAACCACCGCTGTACTCGTCTTCATCGAGGTAGCCGTCCTGGTTGCTGTCGTAGCCGGTGAAGTCGTTGTCAGTCATGACCATGTCGTCTGCCATCACTTCGGTTGTGGTTTCGTCGGTTGTCTCGGCGTCGTTGTCGGAGCAAGCCGAAAGGTTGAGGACAGCGGCAAGTGCCAGCCCGTTCAGGGCCAATTTGAAAATACTTTTTTGTTGCGTTTTCATAGTTAATTTGGTTTGTGGTGAATGCAAAATGCTTTGTTTTTACCTCAAACTACTGAAAAAACCATGCCGCCGGGTTTGCTATAAAGCTGCGGACTCCTCGACCCGTGCGTCAAAAATACCTGTGAGTACCTGCCCGTTACGCTTTATTTGCAGGAAAATACGGTACTGTCCGGCCCTGGGGAAAGCGTAGGGAAAGCTGACACTACTGCCGTGGTCCATCCCCTCATGCCCAGCAGAGTCGACGGGTATTTCCATCCCCATTTCTTCCATCAAAAAATTCTCGCGCTCGGTATCCGGCATGGCTTTCAGCATGGCTACATGGCGGTCGATGCTATCGCGGAAGCGCTTGGGTTCGGTCCGCTGGAAGATGCGGGAAGTGTCGGCGATACGCGTTTTGAGCGAGCGCTCGGAGGCCATCGCCACCGTCCCGACCGGATGCAGGTGCATGTACACCGAGCCATCGGAGCGGATCACCGCCGCGTGGCCCGCCATGCCCAGGTAGGGTTGTAGTTTGGCGGCAGTACCATCGGGCGCAAACACCTCGAATTTGAGCTGGTAGGGTTTCCCAGCCGAGAACACCTGGTTGGCCTGTCCTTCCCACACCACGTAGGAGCTGTCGAGCAGCGCGGTGCGGGTGCCGGGCTTACCACAGATCACGACGTTGGCGTCCAGCGGAATGTTCTTGGGCTCGTTGAGTGGGTCGGTCACGACGTAGGTATCTTCGGGATCGGTGCGTTTTAGTAGGGTACCCGGCACCAGCGCGGGTACTTCGATCGTATCGGTGATGGTTTCGGTAAAGCCCGTGATGCTGAAAATATCCCCATACACCAGGTACTTCCCGGCGGGTAGGTTGGGCAGGTATGCCTGAAAAGTCGTGGAGTCGGCCCGCTCGGGGTGCAGGTGCGCGAAGGCGTCGAGGCCGGGCGTCCTGACCAGAAACAGGTGCATCATCTTGCCATGGTCGGGCACCAGGTAGTTCAGGTAACCCGCGCCGCGCTTTTGGTTGAAATCGGTAGTGTCGATTTTGAGCTGAAAAAGCCGCTGCCCGTTCTGAGCGAGGACGGTACCCTTCGCTTCGAGCGGTTGGAGCATATTGCGGCGGTAACTTTCGGCCCAGCCATCCCACCAGCTGCTGCCCCCGTACAGGATCAACGCACAAGCTACGAACGCGATGCCCATTTTGATTAGCCGCTTTCGTTTGCGGGCGGGCGTAAGCTTCTGTCCGGCCCGCAACATTCCGTCGCTGACGCTCGCCCCGATGACCGTAATGAGCAGAATCACCAGCAAGAGCCCCAGCGCGCCGAGCGTCCAGCCTAGTGCGACGGGCATGTCGCGCTGGGCGGTGGAAGCCGCCACCAGCGGTACCACCATTTCGCCGCTGCCCTGGGCACCTTCGATAGCGATCTGGACACTGGACGAACCGTTTTCCATCAGCCACACGATGCCCTGGAACTGTCCCGGCTGTCCGGCGACGGCTTCCATTACGTCGTAGTCGGGCGCGCCTTCGTCACCGGAGCGGAAATAGATGGGCCGTGCTTTTACATTGGTCGCGTCGCCGCGCTCGACGTATACCGTCACCCGTGCGGTACCCGGAATGACGTCGGGCGGTTCTATGTTCACGAGCAGGCGGTAGGCGCCCGCTTCGCCCTGAAGTACTACGCCCGTGCTGCCCACGTGGGCGGCCACGAGTAGCGTATTCAATAGCAATCCGAAAATCAGGAGGAGCTTTTTCATCGCTGAATGGTATTCATCCACCGGCCCCAGGCCAGACCGATGCGGGTGGAGACAATGCTCAGTACCAGCGCGATACCGAATCCTTGGGCCAATTGGGCCGGGGTTTCAAGGTTCCAGGGTGCGAACTTGTAGCGGTACTGCCATTCGGGATCGCTGCCGAAGTACCAGTAGTGGCTTCCGAAAAACCAGTTGCGGGCCAGAGGCGATTCCAGCAGGAAACCACCGAAAAACCATTGCACCACGAAGAAGACCGCCAGGAAGGTACTCCCCAGCAGCATCGCCAGTTTCCAGTCGTTCCAGTGCGCGAAGCGGTGCCGGAGCAGGTCGAGCGCCACGGCGGGCACGATCAGCAGCAGCGGGAACTTAAAGCCGTTGTAGTGGGTGAGGTGATTCAGGATCGGCCCCAGCATCGGCTCGGCCGGGAAGAGCGGAATGATCCAGAGCGTGAGCATGAGGATAAGCGAGTACACTGCCGCAACAACGGTGATGGTCCAGCGATGTGAAAAGGCCCGGCCAAAAGCAATCAGCACAAACGGAAAAGCCCCCGCCGCCACCTGGTAGTAGCCTGAACTATGCGATGCGTACCGGTCTATTTCTTCGGAAAGCAGCGTGTACCACATCGTCAGCAAGAATCCGGCGGACAACACGAAAAGCGCGAACAGAATCCCGTCGCGCTTTTTCCTGGCTCGCTCGGTACCTTTGAACAGGTACTCGGTTTGGTTTTTTATGGCCAACACGCTTACGATGGCGCCGAATTGCACCCCGATGATGCCCAGCGCCAGCACGGTATGCGGTGGCGACAAGATGGTGATGTCGAGCCCGTAGGTATTGTGCCACCAGTCGTCGAAGGGCGCGGAGGTGAGCATGGCGATGGCGCCCCACACGCAAAACAGCGCGCCAAGTGAGCTATAAAAAAAGCCCCAGATTTTGACGCGCTTGCTTTTTTCGAGGGCGCTACCCGCAAAGGTATTGCGCAAAATCTCATAGCCCGAAAATACCCCGGACACCACCGCGCCCAAATAAATGATGAGGTGCGGGGGCGAAAACAGCCCGTCGCGCCCAATGCTCAGGTGCCAGCAAATGTCCCAGATCAGACCGGTGATGACGCACAGCGACGAAAATACGACCGCATATACATAGCCCGGAATTTTGATCGAATCGGGCGCGACGGGTTCCGGAGTACGAACGGGCGCACCGGGGGTAGTAAGCGTTTGGTTCATGAGGGTTTGAAGCTAAGTTTTTCATTACGGTTGAATGACAATTTTAGCGATAAATACCCACACTTCAAATACTTACTCGTCC
This sequence comes from uncultured Cytophagales bacterium, assembly GCA_963803495.1. GTDB lineage: Bacteria > Bacteroidota > Bacteroidia > Cytophagales > Spirosomataceae > Persicitalea. Next base: position 743,995 of record CAWDMP010000002.1, on the reverse strand, counting down.
TTTTTTGTCAGTCGCGCCAGTACTTCCTCCGGGAACGGGAACAGGATCGTCGAGTTCTTTTCGGTGGCGATGTTGCTGAGCGTCTGGTACAGGCGGAGTTTGATGGCCGAGGGCGACTGGTCGATGATCTTGCCCGCTTCCAGCAGCTTGTGGGCGGCTTGTTCTTCGGCCGTGGCCAGGATCACCTGCGCCCGGCGCGACCGCTCGGCTTCGGCCTGGTTGGCCATCATGCGCCGCATGTTTTCGGGTAACTGGATGTCCTTTATCTTGACGTCCATCACCGTGATGCCCCAGCGGATGGTTTCCTCGGCGACGGTGGCTTTAATACTCTGGCCCATCTCTTCGCGCTTGCTGAGAATGGTGTCCAACTCCACCTTGCCGCATACATCCCGCAAAGCGGCCTGCGCCAGCTGGCTGATGGCAAACTGAAAGCGCTCGACTTCGAGGACGGCCTTCTCGGGGCTATCCACTTTAAAAAATACCACGCCGTCGATGCTGCAGGGTACGTTGTCTTCGGTCATGACTTCCTGCGACACGATGTTGATCGTGATGACGCGGATGTCGACGCTCTGGATCGTTTCGATGATCGGGATAATCCAGCGCAAGCCGGGTTGCAGGGTACTTACGTAGCTGCCGAAGCGGAATTTGAGCGCCCGCTTGTACTCAAAAATGATGCGGAAGCCGGAGAGCAGAAATACGAATAGGATAATCAGCGGGATGCCTAGTACTGGGATCATGAGGTTTTGGGCTTAGTTTTTGATAGATTTTTGGATAAGATACGTAAGTTTGAAATAGAAACGAAGGCTGACTGTCAACCCACTTTGAACAAAACCTTACACGTACCGGACATTATCGAGCAGGAGACGTGCCAGTGCCCTACTCAATCGGTTGTGGAAAGGGTTTTGTTTAGATCGGTCCTATTTTTTTTATTCCTCCTCTTGCCACGGGGTGCTGCCACGGCCATAGGCAGTACCGCGCTGTACCTGGACCCCGCGCTTTGGAGCAAAATCGAAGCCAGCCTGCAGCAGCGCGCGCCAATCGAGTCCTACGATTTTATTCCTGAGCTGATAGAGAAACATTTCGATAACCTTCCGGACTCCGTGTACCGGAATCAGTACGCGGTAATGATCCGATTGGAGCGTTTGTTCAACCTCGATGCCGCCATTTCGGTCGGGGAAGCGTTGGCCCGGCACGCCCGTGACCACAAGAATCCAGTCGGAGAGGCTGCGGCCTACGGCGACTTGTCCCGCTACTACGATGCCATGGGTACGTACCAGTTGGCGGTGCTCAACATTGAAAAGGCGCTGGCGATCTACCAACAGCTGGGCGACGACATCGCCGTTCTCGAGGCCAGATATGATCGGTTGGCGTTGAGGTCGCACTTTGTCCGACCCGCGGCAATCATTCCGTCGATGAATGCCTTGCTCGCCAAAGCGGAGGCGCACCGGGCCGGGCCGTTGACCGATGTGCTGCACCTCAGACTCCTGGAGCTTCAACTACTCACAGAAAATTACGCGGAAGCTGAAAAGCACGTGGTTTATCTGGAATCACTGCCCGAATCGCGTCCGATAAAAGCGAACGAGTACCCTTTCCTGATCAATGCCGCCAAGGGAAGGGCGGATTTGGCCCTGGCCAGCAATAAACTGGCCGAGGCCGAACGCTATTACTTGAAAACGCTGCGCCTGTGCCGGGCCGAGCCGGGGCCCTGGTTCGAGATTTTTACGCTCCACGCCCTCACCAATCTCGAATTGAAACGGAAAAACATCGGGCGAGCCAAAATATACCTCGAAGAGGCACGAACCAAAGCGGGAAAGTTGGAACTGGATGATTTACTAAGCCAAACCTACGCGTTGAAATCCAGCATCGCCGAACTGGAGAGCAAGCCAGACGAGGCGTTGCAATTTTTCAAGCGGAAGATTTTTCACGAAGAAAAGTTTAAGTCGCGAAGTGAGGGCTTTAACCTCGAAAGCTTCTATTTACAGGCGGAGCGCGATAAACTAATCGCCAACGAAAAGAACCGGCTGCTGGAGCTAAACCTGAAAAAATCACAGCTCAACTACTCGCTGATTATCATTCTGCTGGCGGTGCTGTTGTCAATCGGCCTGATCGCGGGGTACCTGCGGCAAAGGCGGAGCAAAGCCGAACTCGCCGACAAGAACCACCTCATCCAGCAGCATGCCACCCAACTGGAAAGCCTCGATGTGGCCAAATCTCGCTTCTTCGCCAACGTGAGCCACGAGCTCCGCACGCCGCTCACCCTGATCGCGGGGCCCATCACCACGCTGCTGAAGGAGAGTCGGTTTTCCGAAAAACACACCAGGCTGCTCACCGTGGCCAGCCGCAGCGTCCGTCAGTTGGAGTCGATGATAAAGGACATCCTCGATTTGCGGAAGCTCGAAATGGGTAAAATGCCCCTCCACCTGGAAGCGACGGAACTGCCATCGTTCTTTGCGCTCCACCTCGATCAGTTTCTGTCGCTGGCCCACTCGAAGCAGATTCACTATGTACCTGAGGTGAAGATTGCACCCGGTATGGTGGCCGAACTCGATCGGGAAAAGGTTCGGCAGATTCTCTCCAACCTGCTTTCCAATGCTTTTAAGTTTACGCCTGCCAACGGGAAGATCGAGGTAGAGGTAGAAACGCGGGGCGACGAGATTTTTGTCCGGGTGGCCGACACGGGCCCCGGCATTCCGCCCGATGACCTTCCGTATGTATTCGATCGTTTTTTTCAGACCAGCCGGAAGAGCCAACCTTCGGTCGGAGGCACGGGGATTGGCCTGGCCTTGTGCCATGACTATGCCCAATTGCTGGACGGCACGATTCGGGTAGAAAGCAAGCTAGGCGAGGGTAGTGTCTTTTATGTTTCGTGGCCGCTTGCGCTTTCCGAAGCACAAAACAACGTGGCCCCGGTGACCGTACCAAAATCAGGCGATGGGGGCGATGCGATGTCGGGATTCAGTGCCGCAGCAATGGCCGGGTCGGCCGACGCTATGGTTGCGGCCAACCCCAGGCCCACGCTACTGGTGGTGGAAGACAACCCCGCGCTACTGGGGTACCTCGACCTGATCCTGTCGGAAAAATACCGCGTCGTAGCCGCCGAAAATGGCGAGGTAGCCCTCCAAAAACTGGCCGACGAGAAAGGAACGGTGGACTTAATCCTGAGTGACCTGATGATGCCCGTCATGGACGGGTACCAGTTGCTCGAAACGCTGAAATCTGGCGATGCTACTCGCCACATACCCGTCGTGATGCTCACCGCCCGGGCCGATCCGGCCACCCGCCTGCGCGCCCTGCGCATCGGGGTGGACGACTACCTCACCAAGCCCTTCGACGAGGAAGAACTGCTGGTACGGGTCGCTAACCTGCTAAGGAATCAGTCGGCGAGAAAACAGGAGACTTTTCAAGAAAACCAAGAACCCGAAACCTCTCCCCAACTCTCCCAGACCGATCAGGTTTGGCTCGAAGGGTTTGAAAAGTATGTCCGTGACAACCTGACCAGCGACACGCTGGACATTCCTTCCCTAAGCGAGACTTTCGCAATGAGCGAGTCTACCTTGCTCCGGCAGTTGAAGCGCCTCACGGGCCTAAGTCCCCAGCAGTACTTGCGGGATATTCGCCTTAACGAAGCGCGGTCGTTATTGGAAAGCGGGACTCCCGTTTCTATCGCCGCGCTGGCGGCCCGAGTGGGCTACAAAAATGCCGGTAGTTTTTCCCGGAGTTTCAAGAATCGTTTCGGCAAACTGCCGAGTGATTTTGGGTAGACGATTACCACTTGCTTTTCTCTAAATTAATGCTCTTCTGAGGCTGTTCCAGGTCAACTTTGACGGATTATGCGGCAAAGTTGACGGATTTTGCGTGTCCGAATGTCCCAACTTTGCGGGTACTGAAAAACGCTGGTCGCCGAAAATTCGCCTCAGAGTAGGCAGCGAGAACAAACACATCACACACTATGAAAGCAATACATCTACCAGCTTGCCAAAACACACTTAATCCATCTCCCTCTTCCTACTAGTACATCGTCACGCTCCTCTGTTCGGTCGAGGTGACCGCCCAGCTTCATGATCAGGTCAACCTGAACTACCTGAAGAATCTGAGTAGCAAGTCGAGCCTGACGAAAGCCGAACTGGACAAAGTCAGGGCCACCATGCTAGCGATAAACAATGAAGCCAGATTGAACACAAACTACCGAAAACAGCAGGGAAGCCAAACCGCCTTGCAACTCCCCGCTGGCTCTGGATCCTTTAACGATCAACGAAGATCTGAATAAAATGGCCCAAGAACAGGCCGAGTATCAAGCGTCCATTAAAAAGGTCACGCACGACAATGCCAACTACCGTGATTATAGTGCAAGAGTGAACAAGTACTTAGAAGACCATCCAAAACCAGAGGCCTGCGCCGGTCGGCAGGATTATCTGAATACCCCATCGGCTGGATGAAATCAGAAACTCACTACCGGCCTACCTGGAATTTGGATACTACGCCTGACGGAAAGAATGTCCCGGTCAACACGGTCGGGTATGGTGTGGCCAAAAGCGGGGATACGTGGTATTTCACCGCGCTATGGAGTTTCGTTGCCGATCCGGAGGCCATGCAGAAAGCCAATAAGGATAACCTGGCGTTTGGCAAACCGGCCCGACAGTCGTCAGAGTACCAACCCGGCAAGGGTTATGGTGCCGGCAAGGCCGTCGACGGCGTGACCAAGGGCGACCTGATGAGCGTTGCGGCCACCAGTGGCCACCAATCAGACTGGTGGGAAGTGGATCTGGGAGCCGCGTACGACATAGACCGGGTGGTGATCTGGAACCGAACAGACTGCTGTTGGGACCGACTACAGAATTTTACCCTGCTGGTGTCTGAGTCTCCCATTACCAACACCAATGAAGTGTCAGGCAATGGGGGCAAGTTTGGTCCCCTGAGTCCGTGGAAGCCTTCCATGACCAACTACGCCGTGGCGGTCAATCGCCGGGGCCGGTACGTGCGCATTGCCGGTGGCGGAGGAATCGCCCTGGCCGAAGTGCAGGTATTCGGCAAAGCCGCCGATCCTTTTTCTGCGTCCAGTAACCCAACGACTGCCTCTACCAAGCAGGCAGCACCACAAGCTGATCCCTTTTCTACCCCAGCCGAGAAAACGGATGGTGAGGTTTCCCGGACGGTATGCGGCGGCAAAACCTACATCCTTGACAAATCAGCCGACATCTACGACGGCGGCACCAAAATCGGATACGGGGCTACAAAATTAGAGTGCGTTGGAAACCAACTCGTGGCTACGGTCAGAGATGGCACCGGCTGAAATACGACGGACAACCCATGAAATGGTCGCCGGCCCCGGCTGCTGAGGTTTCCCGGTCGGTATGTGGCGGCAAAACATATCTCCTCGACAAACTAGCCGACATCTACGACGGTGGTACCAAGATCGGGTACGGCGCCATGAAATTGGAGTGCGTTGGAAACCAGCTTGTGGCTACGGTCAAAAATGGCATCCGGCTGAAATACGACGGGCAGCCTATGAAGTGGTCCCCGGCCAAGTAAATTTCACACTGTAACAAACCATTTATGAAAAATCTTCTTACCTCTGTTTTTCTCGTGCTAATCCTTGGCCACTCGGCCATTGCCCAGTCGGGTGCCAGCACTATTGCAGTCGGGGGCAAGCTCACGGAGGGCCAACGCATTTATTCCCCCAATAAAACCCACTACCTGGCCATGCAAGCCGATGGCAACCTGTGCATCTACACCAGCAGCGACAGGTTCGTGTGGTGCAGCATGGTCACCAAAGGCAGTGGTAGTTATTTGACTATGCAAGTGGACGGCAACCTGGTGGTCAATGACCGCAACAACCAGGCCGCCTGGTCGACCGAAACCATGGCGTACTTCGATCCCAAGTACGGGACCAGTGATTGGAAACCGGTACGCGCCGCCCTGGAAGACGATGGTACCCTTGGCCTGTACACCGCTGCCAACAGGAGAGTGTGGAGCAATGCAGCCGGTAAAATCAACACGGATGCTGCCATGGCCTCGGCCACTGAGTCCCTGCCGGTGGAAGGCTACACGGGCCCAACGGTAAAAAGACAGCTAAACATTGTGCTGCCTTTTTCCAAAAATGCCCAGAATGTCGAGGTAGAGATTGCCGACGACGGAAAAGTGATTTACCAAAGCGACATGGTACTGGGAGACGTTGGAGATTTCAGTGGTAAGGGCACACCATCCAACGACGCATCCTCCACTAACGATCAATCCCGACGGTGGCCCAACTCTACTATCCCCTACGTCCTTTCGGCTCGACACCCTAAGCGAGACCTTATCTTGGCAGGGATCAAAGAAGTACATGACAAAACAAACCTTTGTGTAGTACCTCGCACGAATGAAAAAGACTACGTTGAGTTTGTATCCAAAAGCGGAAACTGGTCGACCCTGGGTAAAAGTTGGAAAGGGGGTAGTCAGGAAATCTCGATCGATAAAGCCTCGATGGGTACTGTGGCGCACGAGATCTTGCATGCTGCCGGGTTCTACCATGCCCAAAGTCGGGGAGATCGCGATACCTACGTCACGATTAATTCCGGGAATATCCAGGCAGGTAAAGAACACAACTTCAAGAAGCAGGGCAAGGAATCCAACATAGGTACCTACGATTTTACCTCGATCATGCATTACCCCGCCAAGGCTTTTTCCAAGAATGGCCGCAATACCATCGACCTAAAAAATGACCGAGGCAATGAAATTATGGTCATGGGACAACGCGCTGGTTTGAGCGCCGGGGATATTGCAGCCGTAAGTACGCTCTACGTACCAGGTTCATGCAAGCCCGCTGGTGCTGGCTTAGTTGCTTCCAATACTGGGAATCCGCCACCAACGGTAGCTACTACCACGACCAACCCAACCCCCACGCGCCCGACTAGCACTGAACCGAATCCGTCGATGCGTACGCGCCCGACTAGCACTGAACCAAATCCATCAATGCGAACGCGCCCAACCGGCACTGCCACGACCAATCCAGGTCGAACACGCCCAACTGGTACTGGAGCGACCCCGATAAGTGATGGCAAAAAAGCAGTTCCAATTCCTGCATTCACCCCCAGCGCCACGCAACTCGACAATCTAGCCTTGCTACCAACCGCTAAGACTTGGCAATCGTATGGAGATAATACCCAATTTAGTAATTCCCAGAAAGCAGTAGACGGAAACAAAAACAGCGCCTACTCAGAAGGCCCTAATAATTCCGTAAGCAAAACCCCGCCCAGTCTCACGCCTGCGTGGCAAATAGATTTAGGTCAAGTTGCCGAAGTAGATCATATCGTAATCTGGAACAGTTCTGAGGCACCGAATTTGGCAGGCCGGAGTTTCTATGTGACCACAGGAGCTGAGGAAATTCACACACGACCCTATACCGAACCACTGGCCCCGGACAACCCTGGTTTCGATTCTGACGTCTTCGGCAGAGATGATGCCAGTGGGAGAGTAGAGTCATTGGGCCCATATAGGTGGGAAGCTGATAAGATTAGTTTTGCGATACCTATCAACAGAAATGCTCGCAAAATAAGGATTTCACTTCAGAAGGAGGGGGTAGAAATGACTCCGCTTAGCTTGACAGAAGTAGAGGTTTTTGGGAAACCGTACACAGGCAGAAGACGCTAGATCTTAGGCTAATAACACCTGGCAAATCTGTAAGATAGTAGGTATTTGAAATGCATAACCAACGACTCACCCAGTGCCCCGGCAAATTGGGGTAAGTCGTAGACATTCATTGCACTACTAAATCAAATCAACATGATAGGACACCTGATCCACGCTCTTTTTTCCACCCTCGCATTAATGTCATTGACAGGATGCGCCAACCAAACGTCCCATTCATCAGAGGATTTGCGGTGGAAAATTACGCACTACCGGGTACCCTGCCAGGGCGAAGGCGTTCAGTTGTGCTACTTGGTTAGCAAAAACGGGGGCGAGGCCGAGTACTTCTACGACCAGATCGAAGGGTTTGCGTACGAATGGGGGTACGAATACGAAATCGTGGTAGAAAAAGTAAAAATCGAGCAGCCCATGGCCGACGGCTCTTCTTTCAGTTATAGACTCAAAAAACGGATAAGCAAGAAAAAGGTAGCTGCCGATCTTCGGTTTGAACTGCCTCTGGTGGTCGACGACTATCGTCTTGTGGAGTCGGATGGCAACAACTGTCTGTACTTCGGGCGTGTGCCCATAAGCACGGGCGCCACTTCGTGCGATTCCCTGGCCGGTGGCCAAAAGGGCGTTTTCCAGCACACGGATAGGGGACTACGTCTGGTGGAGATAGCATACTAAAAACGCAGGCCGCCGAAAATGCGCGTCAGAGTAGGCAACCAACCATACTATACATACATGAAGATTTTATACACTATGATTAAAATGCTGGTGGCAGTCATCTGCTTCAGCCCGGCCTTTGCCCAAGTGCAGGTAGGTGCCTGGAAAATTCACGAAGGCAACGAGGGCGTAATCGAGTTCAAAACCCCCGATATGGCCGCCAGGATTGCGGCCTTCGGTATGGCGCAAATCCCGGCAAAAACAGATCCTAAGTGGGAAACGGCCAAGACGAAAAGCGACGGTACGCTAAATTATCCTGACTTGGGGGAAAACGTAAAAAAATGCGCCCAGCAGCTTGACTTTACCTATTTCCAGACATCGGTTTTTATACCGAAAAATGTGGATTTGAAAACTTTTACGGTCTCCTACGACAGAGCGGACGACGGCGCCCGCATCTACTTTTTCAATAGCAGCCATAAAAATGGAAGTTTCCAGCAAGGCTCCGATCTGATCGGGAATGCTTCGAAGTACCAGGAAGTAGATCTAAAAGATCAACTGGTCAAGGGGGAAGAAAACCGAATCGTGATCGTGCAGTACAATCAATGCACCAAGAACAGCATCATGGGTGTCCGCATCAAAGTGAATAGCCAGGAGGTACTTCCGGCTGTTCTGCCCACCAAGTTCCGCCTGCATGCTTACTCCATCAGTGGCAACCGGGTCGAGAAAGGAAGTGACCACTGGATGGGGTTTGATAAAGCAGCCCAAAAGAAAAACGCCGGCGACGGCAACAAGGCTTACTATGAGGGGAAAATCGTCAATCCCAAAAACGCCACCGTCATGGAGTTCGAAAGGGTCGATGTCGATAAGGAAAAGGGTATTATCATGCTCAAACTGGCCAATTCTCCCGTTCCCAACCTGTACTTACAAGTAGGGAACGACAAGAACGTGACGCTCTACCCCGGTACTCCGGCCAGTGGCAGAGGGCATTTCTACGTTCGCACCCCTGAGGAGAAGGAGGCCGGTGGGATGAACTTTATTTCGCTCGAAACCGCCGGGTATCCCGAAAACGGAGGCTGGTTTTTGCGGCATGAGGGTTATGGGTTGAAGGTGACCAAAGCCGATGCCAATGCCCGCAATAATAAGATATACCGCCAGGATGCCAGCTGGCTGTTCGAACCCGTAGATTGAACCAAGCCTACGAGCTCGCGAAAATGGATATGCGGTAAGTCAAGAGTTGATTTTTGAATAGAAATGGGGAGTGGCTGCGTGGCCGTTCCCCGTTTTTTTATTGTCGTGCTTCAAAATTTCCAGCACATTCGACCGGACGCATGAGTTGGAGATGAAACCGTTTTATGGTATTATTGTTGCTGCCCTATTTGGTACCCTATTTGGATCTGGGCGTGCTCAACCATGGAAGATAGCAAGTACAGAGGTTTTTATGGAGAAAGAAAACGTTTCGACGCGCGGTGAGGAAACAGCCTTCGACAAGTTCAATGCCCTGATCGACCACAATCTTGGCAACTCAGCCTACGCTATCAAGAACTTCTGTGAGGACTTGGGCGTAAGCCGTTCGCAGCTGTTCCGTTTGGTCAAGGAAAATGCGGGTACCTCGCCCTCTTTGTACATCAGGCAGCGTCGCTTGCAGCACGGCCGCGAGCTGCTGGAAGGTGCGGGCTACCGCATAGCCGAGGTCAGCGATAGGGTGGGCTTCAGCAGCCCGCAGAATTTTACCAAGTACTTCAGGCAGGAATTTGGGCAAAGTCCCACCGAGTTCCGCAAGTCCCAACCCAATGCAGCCGAAGATGTCGATCAGGACGACCCTGACGCCGACGACGTTTCTTCCCCGACAGGCTATCCGGCCCGAGTCTACTCACGCTATCGCCCCCTGATTTGGGCCATTGGGGCGCTGTTGCTGAGCGTAGGAGGGTACTTTGTTTTTTTTAGAGATGCTTCCACCGGTACGCCAGCCAGCGGCGACTTTAGTAATTCGGTGGCGATACTGCCCTTCCGTAGCCAGGGCGATGCGCGCGTAGCCACGCTGGCCGACGGGCTCACGGGCCAGGTCCACGCCTCGCTGGCGGGGGTCGAAAACCTCAAAGTGATTTCCCGGACTTCTTCGGAGCTTTTCAAGAATTCACGAAAGAAAGTACCCCAAATCGCCGCCGAACTCGACGTGGCCTACATCCTGGTAGGTACCGTGGCGAAGGTAGCCGAAAAGACAAGGGTAAATATAGAATTGATCGTCGCCGCCGAGGACCGCACGCTTTGGGCGGAGAATTTCGAGGGACAGGATCAGGAACTCCTTGCCTTCATGAACACCGTCGCTCGGCGCGTGACGCGACAACTCGACCAATACTGACTGATTCGGAGTCGCGCAAGCTGGACCGGCTACCAACCCAAAATTCCGATGCCTACCACGAGTACCTACTGGGCAAGCAATTGCTGCTGAGTCGGACCAAACAAAAGCTACTGGCCGGGCATCAAACGTTTCGATCGCGCCATTGCGCTGGATTCGAATTTTGCCGATGCATACGCCGCAAAAAGCATCGACTTACTTTCTGCTGGCCAGTGGCGATTTCATGAATATGCGGCAGGGCATCCGACTTTCGGAGCGCAACGCTCTGGCCGCCATTCGACTCGACGGCGAAAACGGGCTAGCGTACGCGACGCTGGCCAACAACTACAAGCCAGCTCAACCAGTGGGAACAAGCCATCACGACCTACCGGATTGCGCTCTCCCACATGCCTAACGATGCGCTGATCAACTACTGGTACAGCATCACACTCCGGGCGCTGGGCCGTTTCGACGAAGCCATCCAGAACAGCAACCGGGCGGTGGCCCTCGACCCGCTGTTCCCCACAATCCTCGCCGGACATATCAGCAACTACTCCTACGCGGGCCACTACGCTGAGGCCGACCGACTATTTGCAGAGTACGCGCTGCCGCTGAGTAGTTTTTACAACTACTATTTCGTCAAAGGATATCACCACCTCAATCAGAATGATTACCGCCGTGGATTGTCGGAACTGATGCGCGCCGACTCGCTGGCCCCGGCGATTCCTATCAACGATGCTTCTATCCAGTTCTGCCGGGCGCGGCTGGGGCAGCGCAAATCAGCCCAAAACTATCTTTCGTCATTACCGGAGGGGCCCAACACCTACCACCTGTGAGCCATAGTTTACGCCGGATTGGAAGACAAGGAGAACTGCCTGAAGTACCTTCGCCTGGGGGCCGAGCGAGGTACCGCTCCCTTCTACCTGAAAGTCTCGCCGATCTTCCGTTTTCTGCACGGCGACCCGCGCTTCGAGGCCGTCCTCGACCGGCTCGGGTTGCTCAACCCGGTACCCTGACCGGGAGCGGACAAAAAGATTCTCTTGGGACGTATTACCCTTGTTTTTACCCCTATTTCCGATTTTTTGGTCAAATACGACAAGTCTTTGGTCAAATAGGCAAAGTCGTTTTCCCTTGATTCTCTCACCTTTGAAGCATCCTTATTTCGGCTTACTCAACTTCCGAAAACGATGCGTTCCTTCTCGCTTTTTTTGATTCCACCATTGACGGCTTTGCTGTCATGCCGGGGTACCTCGTCCGGCGAATCGGCGGGTGCTAATGACGCCACCGCCGCGCCGGACCACTACGTGGTGCTGGCCCAGAAAGCGCTGACCTACCAGGCCGACGGCCAGTACGAGGCCTGGGCCGAACTGCTGGCCGAAGACGTGACCTGCTACCCGCCAGCCGAAGACTCCACCGCCCTACCCATGGCGGGCAAGGCCGACCTGCTGGCCTACTGGCACCAATGGAAAGATACCTACGGCGTCAGGGAAGTACGGCTTTCAGATTTTAGTCTGGAATCGGTGGGAGAGGAAACCGTGCGCCCGCCGCGCCTGGCCGACCGACCGGGTGTGTACGTGTCGGCGGCCTACCAGCGCCAGCTGACCTACGACTCGGGCAAGCGCGTGGCCCGGCCCGAAAGCCTGTGGCTGCACTTCGACGATGACCAGCGCATCGACTGCCTCTACTACTTCCAGCCCGACGAGCCGCCACCGCTGGTAGCCGGAGAAACGCCCCCCGAGCCGCTGGGGGAGTAAGCTGATACGATACGACTTGAAGGCACCTAATAACTTAAAACCTCACAACCATGAAAACCGCTACCCTTCCTAAAAAGAACCGCCACGCGCTCATGCGCCACTCCCTCCGGGGCCTGCTGCTCCTGCTGGCCCTGACGACGCTGCTGGCCTCCACCGCTCTGGCCCAAACCCGCTACGTGAACGCCGCCCGTCCCGACGACAGCGGCGACGGCCTGTCGTGGAACACCGCCTACCAGTCGCTACAGACCGCCCTGGCCGCCGCCCAGCCCGGCGACCAGATCTGGGTGGCCCCGGCACCTACAAGCCCACAACCACGACCGACCGGAACGTAAGCTTCGTCATGAAGGAAAACGTGAAGATCTACGGCGGCTTCACCAGTGGGCAAATGAACCTAACCGACCGCGATAGCAACCCGGCCACCAACGGCACGGTGCTCAGCGGCGACATCGGTACTGAGAACGAGAAGGCGGATAATAGCTATCATGTTATTCTGAATAATAAAAACGGCCTCACGGCGGTGGCGGTGCTGGATGGCTTCACCCTCACGGGGGGGAATGCTGACAAGGACGACCCAGATCTAGAGGATAAAATATCGCCACTCGGGGGGGCGATATATAACGGTGACAGCAGCCCCACAGTAATCAATTGCTTGTTCCTGAGTAATTCCGCTAGGGCTGGGGGGGCATTGTACAACAATTCCAGCAGCCCGACGCTGATCAATTGCTCCTTTATTAGTAATTCCACAACGATTGGAGGAGGGGCGATGTCTAATGTCGGTGGTAGCCCAACGCTGATCAACTGTTCGTTTCTAGGTAACTCCACTGGTGGTGATGGGGGGGCGATATTCGGTTCCAGAGGCAGCGTTACATTGACCAATTGCTCCTTTTCAAACAATTCTTCCACTGGTAGAGGGGGGGCGATAGACAATGGCTACGGTACTTTGATGCTGACCAACTGTGTATTTTTTGGTAATGGGGGAGAGAATACGATTGTCAATACCAGCAATGCTTCCTACACGGCTACCACCACCGCCGCCTACACACTCTTCGAGGCCTCGGAAACCAGCTACACCGACAACGGCAACAATCTAACGACCACCGTCAGCCCCTTCGCTTCGATCAATAGCACCGAGCTGAGCCCCTGCTCGCCCGCCATCGACGCGGGCAACAACGACGCCAACGCCACGGCCACCGATCTGGCGGGCAATACGCGCAAGCGCAGAACCATCGACATGGGGGCCTACGAGTACCAGGGCACCTTCCCCGCGCCCAACACCGCCACGCTCATCAACGACGGCCCGCTGACGGCCAACAAAACCACCGCCACCCTGACGGCCAGCAGCGGCACGAGCTACGCCTTCGGCAACGGCGCGACCCAGATCGGCAGCACCAACCAGGCCAGGGTCACCGCGCCGGGTACCTACACCGTCACCATCACCGACGCCAGCGGCTGCACCGCCGACGCCAGCACCACCGTCACTCGCAACGCCAGCACGGCCGTCTCCAACCTGACCGCCAATCCCAGCCCCGTCTGCGCCGGGCAGCAAGTCACTTTCACGGCCACCGTCGCCAACACCAGCGGCACCTACAACTACACGCTGACTAACGGGGCCAGCACCATCAAGAACGGCCAGGCCAGCGGTCCCAATTTCAGCCAAACGGTCACGGCCCAAGGCTCGGGCAACCAGACCTTCACGCTGACGGTCACCGACGCCCAGAACGGGCCCGGCTCGGACAATACCAACCTGACCGTCAACGCCCCGCCCGCCACGAGCTTCTCCAACAACGGCCCGCTGACCGTGGCTATGCCCACCGTCACCCTGACGGCGGGCGGCGGCACGACCTACGCCTTCAGTGCGGGCGCTACCCAAATCGGCGGCCCCAGCGGCAACACGGCCACCGTCACTACGCCCGGCCAATACACCGTGACGGTCACGGGTGCTAACGGCTGCACGGCTCAGAACCAGACCACCGTCACCCAGAACCAGCAGACCGCCGTCGGCAATCTGGCCGCCAGCCCCAGCCCCGTCTGCGCCGGGCAGTCGGTCACTTTCACAGCCAACGTCGCCAACACAAGCGGCACCTACGACTATACACTCACGAACAACAACGGCACGGAAAAGACCGGCACGGCCAGCGGCAGCGCGTTCAGCCAGACCATCACGGCGGCGGGCTCTGGTAGCCAGAACTTCACGCTCACGGTCACCGACGCCAACAACGGCCCCGGCTCGGCCAGCGCCAGCCTGACCGTCAACGCCCCGCCCGTCGTCACCCTCTCGGCCTCCCCCGGCACATCCACGCCCGGCGACGCCATCACCGTGACGGCCTCGGGCTGCCCCACCACCGTCGCCTGGCAGGTCTCCGGCGGCACGGGTAGCGCCAGCGGCAACGCCTACACCGTGGCCGCCACCGGGCAGTACACCCTGACGGCCACCTGCACCGACGGCAACAGTTGCACGGCCGCCTCCGACCCGCTCACCGTCACCGTCGGCTCACCGCCCGCGGCGGCCAACTGCCTGGCCCTGGGCGACCAGTGCTCGGGCAACCAGTTCGAAACCAAGGCCTTCACGCTGGCCCAGGCCACGCCCGGCAGCCGCGTGCTCAGCCTGACCTACCGCGCCAACGAGGGCGCCGCCACGCTTCGCATCAGCGTCAACGGCACCTTACGCACCATCGCCCTGCCCGGCACGGGCGGCGCTTTCGCCACGATGACCCTGCCGGGCGACTTCGCGCTTAACGCCGGGGCCAACGACATTACGCTGGCCAGCGGGGGCGGCTACCTGTGCTTCCGCCAGCTGTGCGCCGCCGGGCCACCCACCACGCCCTGCTCGCCCCCACCCGCCCCGCAACTCTTGGCCAGCCCGATGAGCCTCACGGCCGGACAAAGCAGTACCCTAATGGCCAGCGGTTGCACCGGCACGGTCACCTGGTCCAACGGGCTGGGCAGCGGCACCACCAAGACCGTGCAGCCCGCCGCCACGACGACCTACACGGCCAGCTGCACCACCGACGGCTGCACCGGCCCGGCCGGCAGCGTGACGGTCAGCGTGCAGGGCACCCCACCGCCGCCGCCGCCCGCCACGGGCAACTGCCTGGCCCTGGGCGACGACTGCTCGGGCAACCAGTTCGAGACCAAGGACTACAACCTGATTTTGGCGAGCGGCGGCAGCAAGTCGCTGGCCCTGACCTACCGCGCCAACGAGGGTGACGCCACGCTCCGGCTGAGCGTCAACGGTACTTTGCGTACTGTGGCCCTGCCCGGCACGGGATCGGCCTTCGCTACCATCACCCTGCCCGGCAGCTACAACCTCAGCGCGGGCAGTAACACCATCACGCTGGCCAGCGGCGGGGGCTACCTGTGCTTCCGCCAGCTGTGCACCGACGGCGCGCCGGGCGGCTGCACGCCCCCGCCCGCCCCGAGCCTGAGCGCCAGCCCGGCCAGCATCATGGCCGGACAAAGCAGTACCTTGACGGCCAGCAACTGCAATGGCGTGGTCAACTGGTCGGATGGGCTGGGCACGGGGACGAGCAAGAGCGTCAGCCCTACCGCGACGAGCACCTTCACGGCCACCTGCACGGGTGGCGGCTGCGCCAGTGCGGCGGGTAGCGTAACGGTGAGCGTGCAAGGTACCCCACCGCCGCCACCGACGGTGAGCGCCTGCATCAGCCTGGGCGACGAGTGCGTGGGCAACCCGAGTGAGGCCAAGTCCTACACCTACACGGCGGGCAGCGGCGGCAGCAAGACGCTGACACTGACCTACCAGGCCATCGAGCGGTCGGTGACGCTGCGGCTGAGCGTGAATGGGACGGTTCGCACGGTACTGCTGCCGCGCACGCCGGTGGCGGGCCGAGCCTACGCCACGATCGAACTGGGCGATTTCGCTCTGAACGCGGGCAACAACGCGCTGGTCTTCGGCACTCAGGACGGGTACTTCTGCCTGCGGGAGCTGTGCGTCAGCGAAGGGGGTGCAGCCGCGGCACGGCTGGGCGTGGCGGAAGGAGCCCCGGCACTGGTCATTCCTCTGACGGCCTATCCCAACCCAACGGAGGGTACTTTCAAAGCCAGCTTCTACCTGACGCCGGGCCAGCGGGCCACGCTGGACGTGAGCGACGTGCTGGGCCGGAGGGTCTGGATGAAAGCCATCACCGGACAAGGTGAGCACAGCGAGCAAGTGGACCTGCCGCAAGCGGCCAGCGGGATGTACTTCCTGCGCTTGCGGCGCGAGAACGCCGCGCCGGGGCAAGCGGCCGAGTTTAGCAAGGTGCTTGTGCGATAAAATCCGTAGTTTTTTAAAATTGGAAAAAGGGAAATGGCTTTGCAGCTGTTTCCCTTTTTTTGTAAACAATTCTAGTATTTTGCGTCGTTTAAATCCTTTGTTTCGGAAGGTGTACCTCTTAACCCAGCATTCCCTATGAAAATGAAGTACTTATTGCTACTGCTACTGGTCGTTTCGACCGGCCTATCTACCTACGCCCAAAAAGCCGCCAAGCCCATCCGCGCCCTGATCGTCGACGGCCAGAACAACCACGACCAGTGGCCCAAGACAACCTACATGATGAAGCAGTACCTGGAAGAAACGGGGAAGTTTTCGGTAGACGTGCAACGCAGCAAGTACACCTGGAAGGGCGATGAATTCATCGCCGACTACCCGGTGGCGGGCGTCAGCGGGACCGAGTCGCTCGATAAATCCAAAGCGGACCCCGACTTTCATCCTGATTTTTCTAAGTACGACCTGGTACTCATCAATTTTGGCTGGAACGCCGCGCCCTGGTCCGATGCGACGAAGGCCGATTTCGAGAAATTCATGAAAAAAGGCGGCGGCATGGTCGTCATTCACGCCGCCAACAACTCTTTTCCCGAATGGCCCGCCTACAACCGGATGATCGGCCTGGGTGGCTGGGGCGACCGCACCGAAAAAGACGGGCCGTACGTGTATTACAACGACGCGGGCAAGCTCGTGCGGGATACCTCGCCGGGCAAAGCCGGGGCCCACGGCAAGCAGACGGAATTCCTGATCACGGTCCGCAATCCCGACCATCCGATCACGAAAGGGATGCCGAGTACCTGGATGCACACCAAAGACGAACTGTACAACCGCCTGCGTGGTCCGGCCGAAAATATGGAAGTATTGGCCACCGCCTACGCCCCCAAGGATAACAGTGGTACCGATCGCCATGAGCCGATGCTGATGACGATCAGCTACGGCAAGGGGCGCGTGTTTCATATGGCGATGGGCCACGTGGACTACTCGGTGCAGGATGTCGGGTTCATCACCAGCTTGCAGCGCGGCGCGCAATGGGCCGCCACCGGTAAGGTCGATATTCCTATTCCGGCGGATTTTCCCAAAGCTGAGGCCAGTAGCTCGCGCGAGTTTGTGAAGTAGCGACGGGCGGTACCGGTACCTACTGCAACGGGATTTGTGGGCGCAAGACTGAGTAACCAGATTTTTGGGGCAAATGCGCAACTGATTAACTAATAGATTATTGCCTGAGATTTTTATTTTTTTATAAAACCTCAAAGCCTTAGATTTGCGCGTTGAGCATTCAAATCAACGTACCCGTCCAAACCTTTTCGTGCCAATGTCAAGACGACTGATCTTTATCGCAGCCGTAGTTTCCGTTCTTCTTTTTGTCGCCCAAGCCTTTTTTCTCCCCTGGAGCG
The DNA here is from genome assembly GCA_963803495.1 of uncultured Cytophagales bacterium. GTDB lineage: Bacteria > Bacteroidota > Bacteroidia > Cytophagales > Spirosomataceae > Persicitalea. The sequence continues at coordinate 725,974 of CAWDMP010000002.1, read as the reverse complement.
GCGCTCTTTTCAAATCACAGACCCAGCCGACTACCCAGGAGCGCGCCGAGGTACCTCCGCCCGCCCCGGTCGTGTATGGCATCGCCACCGATTCGCTCCAAATCCTGGAAAGTCAGGTAGAATCCGGCGAGACGATCTCGACCATTCTGAACGACTACAACATCGGCATGTCGACTATTCATGCGCTCGTTCAGAAAGCCAAAGACGTGTACCCGCTGCGCAGAATGCGGAGCAATCGCCCTTACACTTTGTTATTTGACAAGGACACCGACCGCACGGCCAGGTACTTCATCTATGAGCCCAGCGCGGTCGAGTACGTCATCTACGATCTGCGCGACAGCCTGTGCGTGACGCGTTGCCAGCGCCGCGTCGACACCGTGGAGCACGAATTGGTGGGCGAAATCAAAGGCTCGCTGTACCAGTCGATGTTGAAAGCGGGCGGTACGGCGGGGCTGGTGGACCAACTGGCCGACATCTACGCCTGGCGCCTCGACCTCAACCGCGTGCAGGCGGGTGATACCTTCAAGCTGATTTATGAAGCCAAAGAAGTAAACGGCAAAACCATTGGAACCGGCCGCCTCAAGGGAGCCTACATCCAACATAGTGGCGAACCGCTCTATGCTATCGCACTCGATCAGGGGCAGGGGACGGCCTACTACGATCAGGACGGCAAGAGTTTCAAGAAAGCATTTTTGAAAGACCCCGTTGAATTTAGTCGCATTAGTTCGCGCTATACCAAGCGCCGCTTCCACCCCGTCCAAAAACGCTACAAACCCCACCTCGGTACCGACTACGCCGCCCGCCGGGGCACGCCCATTCGCACCGTCGGTGATGGCGTGGTAGTAGAAGTCGGCCGCAGCCGGGGCAATGGCAACTACGTCAAGATCCGGCACAACAAGACCTACACCACGCAGTACCTGCATATGTCGAAATTTGCCAAGAGAATGCGCCGCGGGGCGCGCGTGACGATGGGCCAAACCATCGGGTACGTAGGCAGTACCGGCCTTTCCACGGGCCCGCACCTTTGTTTTCGTTTTTGGAAAAACGGCAAACAGGTCGATGCGCTCAAAGTAAAACTTCCGCTGGCCAATCCGGTGCGGAAGGAATATCAGGTCGCCTTCGAAGCGGCAAAAGAGGAAATGATGGATCGCATGGAAGCGATGAATGCCCGACCCGGCCGTGCCGGAATGCTGGCCGCCGGGCCCGCTAACGCGGACGATTCCTCGATTTAGGCGGCACGTGCCGGGGCGGTAGATTAGCGGTGTAAGGTGCTTTGGAATGAAAACACCAAACCGCCATACCTATGCCGACTACCCGCCGCGAATTCCTGAACAACTCCACTAAAATAGCCGCTGCCGCCGGACTCGGAGGCCTGGCTTACGCGCCTGCGCAAGCCAAAAGTACGCGTACGCAAAGTGCCGCCGATAAGATCACCGTTGCCCTCATCGGCGCCCGCGGCATGGGCTTTGGTGACCTGAGCAACGCGCTTAAAATTCCTAACGTCGAGTGCGTTGCCTTGTGCGACATCGACGACGAGGTACTCCGCCGCCGCGGGGCCGACGTCGAGAAAATTCAGGGCAGGGCCCCCAAACTCTACAAAGATTTTCGACAGGTCACGGAAGACAAGTCCATCGATGCCGTCATCATTGGCACGCCCGACCACTGGCATTGCCTGCCGTTTGTGGCGGCCTGCGAGGCGGGGAAAGATGTGTACGTCGAAAAACCCCTGGCCAACAGCATCGCCGAGTGCGATGTGATGGTGGCAGCCACCCGCAAGTACAAGCGCGTGGTACAGGTAGGACAGCAGCAGCGCAGCGGCGACCACTGGAACAAAGCTCTGGACTACATCAGGGCGGGTAACATCGGGCAACTCAGAAAGGTGAACGTATGGGGTAATTTCGGCTACGGCATCGGGGCACCCGAGGTGCCGGATTCGCCGGTACCGGCGGGCGTGGACTTTGCGCGTTGGCTAGGCCCGGCTCCCGAGCGTACCTTCAACCAAAGCCGCTTTCATGGCAACTGGCGCATGTTCTGGGACTATGGGGGCGGACTACTCACCGATTGGGGCGTCCACTTGCTCGATATGGCGCTTTGGGTGAAGGACATCAAAACGATGCCGATCACCGTGACGGCTTCGGGCGGAAATTTCGCTTTTCCCGACCACGCCCACGAAACCTTCGACACGCTGAACGTCAACTACCAACTACCCGACTACACGATCAATTGGGAGAACGTGGCGGGCGTCGAGAGCGGACCTTACGGCCGCAAGTACGGCCTGGCCTACATCGGTCACGACGCCACGCTGGTCATCGACCGCTCGGGCTGGGAGGTACTTCCCGAACTCGGCGACGACAAAACCACCTACCGTACGCCCGCCCTGCCCCGGCAACCCGGCCGCGACTACCACCTCGAACACATGCAGAATTTCATCGACTGCATCAAGTCGCGCGCCGAGCCCAACTGTCCCATCGAAAACGGCCGGCTCGTGGCCGCCTACGCCCACGCGGGCAACATCGCCCTCCGCACCCGGTCGCAACTCGTGTGGGACGAGTCCAAAAAGAACTTCGGCGACAACGCTGCCGCCAACGCCATGATCACGCCGAAGTACCGCAAACCGTGGGTGCTGCCGGTAGTGTAGGCGTGTGAATTTTACGGCTTGTAATAAATCGTCAGCACCGTAATGTCATCGAACTGGTCGGCTTCGCCGATGAATTCTTTCAGTTTGCCAAGCAGCGAGTCGTTGATCTCCTTGGGTGTCTCGTCGCCCCCCAATGCCTGCAAATGTTCCTTCAACCTGGCCAGGCCATAGCGCTCGTGGTTGCCGTTGTCGGCGTCGGTGGCGCCGTCGGTGTACAGGAAGAACGTATCGCCGGGTTCGAGATTAAGCGTTTGGGGTTCGTAGGCAAAATCCTGGTCGATGGCCAGGGCTAGGCCACCGTGTTTCACAACGGTTTCGACGGTGCCATCTTTGCGCCGAATCAGCATCGGCTCGTGTCCGGCGTCGATATATTCCACCACGCCCGTCCGCAGGTCGATGACACCCATGAAAGCCGTCACGAACATAAACGAGTTGTTGTTGGTACTCAAAAAATGGTTGACCTGCCGCACCTCATCGGTGAGGTTCTTGAACGTCGGACTCAGAAAATGACTCTTCACGATGGCTTTGGTGATCGCCATGAACAGCGCCGCCGGAATGCCCTTGTCCGACACGTCGCCGATGATGAAAAAGAGGTGGTTTTCGTCCAGTAAAAAGTAGTCGAACAGATCGCCGCCCACTACCTTTGCCGGTTCCAGGAAAGCATGAAGGTCGATGTCGAGACGCTCGGGGAAAGGGGGCGACTCCTTGGGGAGCATCGACTGCTGGATTTCCTTGGCGATGTCGAGGTCGTTGCGGATGGCCACGAGCTGGTCGCGCTCGACCTGGAAGAGCTTCACCATCTCGATGTGTTCGATGGTTTTGTCGATCGTGATTTCGAGGTCCTCGAAATTGATGGGCTTGGTGATGAAGTCGTAAGCGCCGCGGTTCATGGCCGTGCGGATGTTTTCCATGTCGCCGTAGGCCGACACCATCACGGCTTTCAGGGCCGGATTGCCCCGCTCGTTCACCATCGACAGGAAAGTCAGCCCGTCCATTTCGGGCATATTGATGTCCGACAGGATGAGGGCGATGTCGTCGTGCTCGTCCAGCTTTTCAAGGGCTTCGATGCCGTTGTGGGCAAAGACAAATTCAAATTTCTTATCGCGGATTTGCTTTCTGAAACGCTGTGTAATCAGCATTTCCATATCCATTTCGTCGTCGACGTTAAGTATTTTCATGGGAAGTTAGTCAATGAGTGAATGATAGAATGAGTGAATGATAGAATGAGTGAGGGGGTCGCACGTACGGTGATAGAATACGTTAGCGGTTTTAATATTCACTCATTCTATCATTCACTCATTCAAAATTGATTGAAGCGGCAAAAGAATAGTGAACTCCGTGTACTCGCCGGCTTCGGAGGTGACGGTAAGTTTGCCCTTGTGGGTTTCGGTAATGGTTTTAAAGCTTAGCGAGAGGCCCAGCCCGGTACCTTCGCCCACAGGTTTGGTGGTGAAAAACGGGTTGAAAACCTTTTCGACCAGCGCGTCGGGGATACCCACCCCGTTGTCGTGAAAGCTGACCGCGACGCCCTCCGGCCTGCGCCTGGACCGCACCGTGATGCGCGGTACGTAGGCTGGGTCGGGCGGGTGAAGCCGTTTTTCATTCACGGCGTAGCAGGCATTGTTTACCAGATTGATAACGACCCGCACAAACTCGTTGTTCATGATACTGACCTGCCCCACTTCGGGATCGAGCTCGAAAGTGAACGATACGTTGAATTGCTTGTCGTGCGCCCTTACGCCCTGGTAGGCCAACTTAGTGAACTCTTCCAGAAGTTGGTTCAGGTCGGTGGAGGTGAAGCGACGGTTGTCGTCGCGGGTCTGGTCGAGCATACTTTGGGCGATGCGCTCGGCGCGGCTGCCGTTTTCCCAAATGCGCGACAGATTCCCCTCCACCATCCCGGCCAGGTCCCGTAGTTCATCGAAGTCGTCGGGATCGGGTGGTTCCGTACGCATCTTTTCCAATAACTCTTTCATCTCCGCCATCAGGTCCAGCGCCAGGCGCGAGAAGTTGTTGACGAAGTTGACCGGGTTCCTGATCTCATGCAGGATTCCCGCCGTGATCTGGCCGATCCCCGCCAAGCGGTTCTGCTGCGCAAATCGCTCCTGCGCCGCGTCGATTTCGCGCGTGAGTCTTTCGTTGTCTTCGGTTAGCAAGGCATTCGCGTGCTGCAGGTCTTGGGTTTGATTGGCTGTCTCCATAATGTTGTGTAATTGGGTAATCGTTTAATCGTGTAATTGTAATCCGTGATGACTTCCAAAGTAAGGCAATGGTCTTGCCCTTTTTTCAACAGTTCAACGATTACACAATTCAACAGTTAAACATCTTTTTAGTAGATCGGTAACATCACGCTCACTTCTGCAAACAGGCCATCTTCAGATTCCATTTCGATGAGGCCCCGGTGCAGCTCCACGATGTCTTTGCTCATGTACAGCCCCAGACCGGTGCCCTTGGAGGTCGGTTTGGTGGTAAAAAACGGGCTGAACATCTGCGTCATTTCTTTCTTGGGTATTCCCTTGCCGTTGTCACGAAAGCGGATGAGTACCTTGTTTTTGATCACTTCGGTCGAGATGCGGAGCTGCGGTTGGTGGCTCTTGTTGGTTTTTTGTTTTTCAAAGGTCGAGTAGTAGGCATTGTTGAGGATGTTGGCGATCACGCTGCCCATTTCGTGGGGCAGTACCCGCACCTTAGGCGACGGGGTCTCGAGATCGTAGGTTACTTCGAGTTCGTTATCGTCGTCGCGGTGCTCGGTCTTTAATTCCTGGTAGGCCGATTTTACCTTGCCTTCCAGAAATACATTCAGATCGGTTTCCAGGAAGTCCGACGATTTCTCCTGGAGCAGCCGCTGCATATCTTTCACGATGCGGGTGGTACTGTTGCCGTGTTCCTTGATTTTGACCAGGTTCATTTTCAGCATCTGCATATCGCCGAAGTAGTCGTCGGCCACGGCCTCGGGTATGTTGTTCTCGTTCTCGGGTACCAGCTCGACCAGCTCATCGACCAACTCCTGCGACGATTCGGAGAAGTTGTTGATGTAGTTGAGCGGGTTCAGGATGCGGTCCACGATGCCGCGGGTCAGCTGCCCGACCGATGCCAGCCGCTCCTGTCGGATGAGTTCGTCCTGCGCTACTTTCAGGTTGGTCAAGGTTTTTTCCAGATTTTCAAGAATCCGGGTCTTGATGAAGGCCGCGATCAAGTGCTCTTTCAGGTTGCGGATCATGTCGAAATCTCGTTGATCGAAGGCGTTGGCGCGGGTGGTGTTTTCGAGGGTGATGAAGCCCTCTACCCGGCCTTCCACCGTAATCACGATCGTGATGAGCGACTTGGGCGCGGGCAAGTCGTCGAGAACATTGCCCAATGGCATAAAAGGTGCCTCATTGCGGACAAATACCTCCTCGGCGCGCTCCACGGAGTTGTTGAGGTAGCGGTCTTCGGCTTGTTGCAGGGTCAACTCCAACGATTCCAGCTGCGCCATCTCAATGTTGCCATAGGCAGCCCGGAAACGAAAAGTATTGGCTTCATTGTCGTAAATCAGCGCCGAGGCGCTCTCCATGTTACGGATGATATTGAGCTTGGCCAGTACCGTGACAAACAAGCTGTTGAATTCGATCTCGGAGTTGATCGATTGCACAATCTGGTCGATTTTTTCCAGTTGATCGTTCTTGGAAGCCAATTCCTGCGACTGCTCTTCAAGCTCTTCTTTTTGGCTGGAAATCTCCTCGGTCCGTTCCAGGATCATGCTTTCGAGCTGGTCTTTTTCTTTGACCAAAGCCCGTAGCCGCCAGCGGATCAGGAAGGCCAGCAGCGCCCCAAGTCCCAGCAAGTACAGCACGTAGGCCCACCACCGGAGGTACCAGGGCTTTTTTATCACAAACTCGAAAACCGATTCCTCACTTTCCAAGTCGTACACATTCCTGGCCTTCACCCGAAACACGTAACGGCCCGGTGCCAGGTTGGTGTATTCCTTCTGATTCTGGGTCGTCCACTCCGACCAGGTAGCATCGTAGTTTTCCAACAAGTACTTGAAAGTAAGTGCTTCGTCTACGTTGAAGCTAGTCGCCGAAAACACGAAACCGATGTCGTTCAGGGCGTAGTCGATGTACTGCACCACCGGATTGAGCACCGCGTTTTTCAGCGTGACGTCCGCGCTCTGGTACCCGTTGAACAGCAGCGTGTCGGCCTTCACATCGATTCGGCGAATGAGCGCCGGGTACGATTTGAGGTAGTCGTCGGCGTTGCGCCGATCGAACCGGACGGCCCCGTCGGGCCCGGCAAACCACACGAGGCTGTCGGCATCGGGGTAGATGAAGCTGAACGTGCGGTCCGAGAATGCCAGGAATTGACGCGAGAGGTGCTCGTAGGTACCCCCGACATTTTTGTAAAGCGTCACGAATTTCTCGTCGCCGCGCATGGTCCAGAAATTGCCCGCCCGGTCTTCCACAATGGTCCCCTTCCAGTAGTCAGCCGCCGAGGTATCGGTTTTGAATAGGTTGTAAGGCGCAAATTCATCGCGCCCGGCGTCGTAGCGGAAGGTACCGTTTTTGTTCCAGGCGATCAGTCCCTGACTGCTGTTCAGCACCTTGTTATATAGCGGGGTGGTGAGCCCGGTTTCCCGGTCGTACACCTTCCGTTCGGTCACCCGGGCGTCGGTCCGGTACAATCCGCGCGACAGCGTTTCGAGCCAGATGTGACCCGCATCGTCCTCGGTAATCCCCACGATCTGGTCGTCGAGGTCGGGTACCTGCCGGTAGCGGTTTCGGGCCACGTCCAGAATACCCAACCCGTTCTCCAGGCCCACAAACACCGTGTTGGGATCGTTGCGAAGCGGGTACAGGCAGAGTGCAAAGTCGGTGGCGGCGGTGGGCCGGGCCGTAGCGTCCGCAATGCGGTACACGCCCTTGCTGGTCGCGGCCAGCAGTTGCCCGCTGGCCTCAGCCAGAAAAAAACAACTGGCGTTGAGGCCGTTGACTTCCCGGCTTCCCGATCCCTGCAACAGGTAAACACCGTTGAGGGTACCGGCGTACATCCGACCCCGGTGCCGGAGCAGGTGATTCACCGCGCCCTTGACGCCCACGTTTTCGTCGAATACCGACAGCGGCGAGGGTACATCCACCTGGCCGATTCCGTTGTTGAGCGCCACCCACAGAATGCCGCCCTTGGCTTGGAAGAGGCTGTTGGCCTGGGTGTCTTCAAATTCTTTGCCCTGGATGATTTGGGTGATACTACCTTCCTGATCCACCAGCGCAATCCCCCCCTGCAAGGTAGCCAGGGCAAAAGTATTCGGGTCGAGCCGGGCCCCGGCGCTCACCTGGTTGCGGCTCAGGTAGCCATCGGCCGAGGTGTTGAAGGCCGACAGTACATTGTTGGAGAGCAGAAAAAGCCCGCGGTTGCTGGTCGCCACCAGAACGTTTTGGGCGTCACGCGGCAACATGGCCGTGACGTCCAGCAGTGCAGGTACCTTGCCCGAACGCGTGGCGGGGGCAATGGTATTGCCATCGAATAATCCTAATCCACGCGTTTTTTGGTTGAAATAAATGGCGCCGTTGGCGTAGTAGGCCGCCAGGATCAGGTCACTGGTGTACCATTGCCGCACCAGACCTTTATTCCAGAGGTAGATGTTCTTTTTACTAATAAAATAAATACCGGCCCGGGTACCGACGATGCTGATGATTTCGCCAAAGGGCGCCGTGATCCGGTCGCTCAGGCTGGCAAAGTGCAGGGTGCCCTTGGCGTCGGGTTCGAGGTAGCCAAACTCGCCGTTGGCGCCCACGAACACCCGCCCGCTTTCGTCGAGGTAGAGCGCCGAAACCTTGGCATAGTTGGTGGTCGGAATCGTGCGCCAGGCGGTGCCGTCGTATTCAAGGACCCCGGCAAAATTGCCGAAGTACATCAGCCCCCGCTTGTCCTGCACCACCGCAAAATTCTGCCCGTGGGCGTTGTACTCCTTCGCCGAATGCACCTCCGCCAACGGGTTCCCGATTTCCCCCTGCCCCAGCGTGCACCCCGCCCCCCCGCACAGCAGTGCGAGCAGGAGGGTCAATCGTCGGAGGTTAGGGAAGGCTTTCAACAGTTTGTTGTTTATGTGGTTATTTTTCCGGTAATTATTTATTTGTCAACATGTTATAGTGTGTTTTTTATCACTCATCACTCCATTCAAGTTCTTCCTCCACTTGGATTTTGGCACAAATGTGGAGATGAAACTGGTCGTCTTGGGCTACCATCACCCGGTGGATTTCGTCGTAGCGCGGGCGGTTGTAGCGATACAGGGCGTGTAGTGCTATTTCGGCGATGGGGGCTTCGGGCGCTACGGCGTGCGCCGCCATCGTGAGGGTGCAATCGCCCTCACAGCGCGATAACTCGTGCAGCGCCGCGGCTCTCAGATTGACCGAAACCAACGAAAAATGGTGGTTGACCATGTCTTTCAGCCGCGCCTCGGCCGAGAGATTTTGCTGGGGAAAGTGCTCGACGGTGCGCTTTAATTTTTCGGCCAGCGGCAGGTCTTCGAAGATCGGCAGGAGCTTACCTTTCCAGGCTTCGGGCAACGTCATGTTCATCACTTCGAGCAGGTACCCCCGCGACTCGCGGTGATTGGCCAGTACCAAATCGCTGATGTCGTCGAACCGCTGACTACCCGGCAGCAGCGTAAGCAGCGAGAAGAGCTTGGGCAACAGCCGCCGCTTCTCCGCTTCGAGCGCTGCCTGCACCGGTGCGTCGGCGGGGTAGGCTTCCAAGTCGCGCTGGGCGGCCAGAAGCCACACCAGCAACCCGATGCGGGCGTCGGTTTCGGCCACGATGCCGGGCCGCTCCGTGATCGTGACGCGGTAGTCGAGGCAAGCCAGACTATCATACACTTCGTCGCGGATGATCGCATCGGGATGGTGCAGGATCGTGCGTAAAAAACGGATTGCCCGGATGCCGCCGATCTGCCGAATCACCCACAACAGCCTGACCTGCAAGCGCGTGTTGCCCGCGGCCCGCTCGAAACTCTTGCCCAGCGTCCGCACCAGGGTGTCGCGACCGCCGCCCTCGCTCGTAACCAGAAGCCCGTAAGCCGCTGCCTGGTGCGAGGCATCGGAATCGAGATGCGCGATCAACAATGGCCACAGGTCGGGGCTTCGGGCCGAACCGGCAGCCTCGAGCGCCGCGTTCCTGACTTCGAGCGCTTCGTCGTCGATCAGCCGCGCCAGGTGACGGAAGGCGTAGTACCTACCCGACTCCCCCAGCATGCGGGCGGCCAGTACGCGGTCGTGCTCGTAGACCGAGTTGGCTAATTTCTCGATAAACTCGAAGCTGTTGTGTTCGTAGTTGAGCGCAACGGTCTTACGCGCCGCCCGCACCCGCCCGGCTAGTGCGGCGTAGGTGTCGGTATCTTCCGATTCGGCAGGAGGCAGTGGGAGTTTAGGGTCGTTGCCGGTAGTAGGGTCGAGGGCGGGTCGCGCCAGGGTGGCCCGCAACACGGCGCGGTACTGGGGTTGGACTTTCAAAGACAAGTACACCCATCCTGCCAGAATCAACAGAAAAAAGGCGGCGATTTGTACCGTGCCGATAAACGATACGCTGGTCAGGATCAGGAGCAGTACCCCCGGCACGATGTTGCCCAGCGCCTTGGGGCCGCCCTCGATGCGGCTTTGTACGTTGGCCCGCTCGGCCCCCGAAATGGGCTGCATGAGAATCTGAAAAGAAGGCTCGTTGACCGACTTTCTGACCGAACTCATAAAAAACCGACTCAGGACGATGAAGGCAAAAAAGAGCGCCGTGGTACCATAAAAAGTACCATAACCGACGGCCAGCCCCACGCTGAACAGCAACGTAATGGGCAATAGCGCGATGCCGAGCGTGAGGCCGTACTTGCTGATAACCTTATTGTACAAAACCGTTTTGATCAAAATTTCGAGCAAAGCGCAAAAACCGAAGAAGGTACCCAGGAATCCGGCGAGTAACTCTTTGTCGGGAAAGACGTTTTTGGACTCCACCGCAAACATGAAATCCACGAAAAACAAACCCACCACGGGCATCATAGCCAGCAGAAACACCAAAAAATAGTAAGGATTGGCCAGGAACGTACGCCAGCTTCGGGTGTCGTCTTCGGGTACCTTGGCCGCTTCCGGTTGCACGGGTTTGGTGACCGAAAGTTTGTCCGCAAAGCGCACGACGATCAGGCGCATCATCAAGATGCAGCCCACCACCGCTACCGCCACAATGTAGAGCAATTGGTCGGTGGTCATGAATTGGAGCAACAGGGGTACCGAGAAAAAGCTCAGAATAGACGATACCACCTCGCCCGTGCTAATGAGCCCGTACAAGCGCTTGGCCTGCTGAATGTCGAATACCTTGGCGGCCGTCGACCAGAACGTAATCCCGTTGACGAAAACAAAGACGCGGTTCCAGACGAACAGGCAGAAAATGAGCCACACGATGCCGCTGAACTGGAAGGCGATCACCAGTCCGGTCACCGACAGCATCAGGAAGTAGGTCAGCCCATTGCTCAGCCTGGCGAATTGAACTTTTCGCTGCACGAAGCGCGTCGCTATCCCCAGCGCGTACACCACCAGGCCGCCCGCGATGTAGGCTTTGGGCAGCATCGTGCGGTCGAACGAAATCAGAAACAGGGAGGTGGTGGCCGTATAAAATATAGCCACCGCTACCCCCATAAAGAAAGAGTACCCGACGAACAATCCGACGGTTCTTCCCTCTCCCGATTTCAGGTCAAAAAGGCGATATGTTTTTAATTGAAAATTGATGGTGGAAAATTGAAACGGGGCCGCCCGTGCGGTTTAAAGTTGAGAATTGAGAATTATTTGGTGTCTGCTCATCCTAATTTTGAGCAACTACATCGGAATCAAATCAAGCCTCAGAGAGGCGGAATGTTTGTATAATATGTTGATAACGAATATGGTTAGGCTTCGGAGAAGCCTAATGTTAAACATATGTACAAATAAGTATTGAATTTGTATCAATCAAGATTAGGCTATTATTTATAAAATGTGCTGATGATCTACCAGTGCAAATGAATTTTCACTTTTCACTTTTCAACTATCCATTAAATCGAGTTTCATCAGAAAAAAACGCCGGTCCGGCATTTCGGGAATCGGGGGGAGCTCGTCGATCATCTCGAAGCCTTTGCGGCGGAGCGAGTCGATCCTGACCATTTGCGGAAACGCAATGATCACTTCGATCCCCAGTTTCCTGGCGCACTCGATCCTGACCAGGTCCAGTTGCCCGGACAGCCCCTTGCCACGGTACCCGGGCGAAACCACCAGGCGATTGAGCGACGCGATTTTCTTGCCCGTGAAGTGCCATCGCTGGGTGGCACTGAGCATTTTGGCGTAGGGTACATCGGCCAGCGAATCGTGAAAACTGATGCGGGCGGCGGCCACGATGTCCGGGCCGTCGGTCACGATCCAGTGCCGGGCGTTTTGGTCCAGCGCATCGAGCCAGGTCGTTTGGGCAAAGAAAGTAGGGTCGACGCCCTGTTCATCGCGCCAGCCCGCGATCCTGAATTTGCCAATGTCTATAATGCGCTCGGGGTACGTTACTTCGGTCATCGGCAGATGGGCCGGCGTGGTCCGGCGCTCGGGCCTTAGATCAGGCGGGGTTGACTTCTTGGCCGATCGCGGTGGATAGGCGTACAAAATGGGTGGCATGTGAGATTGTTTTAGTGAGGTATGTGGTACCATAAGATTGGGGGTTTGAGGGTAGTATGCCCGACGCTATCGGTTCCGCGACAGGCTCAGATCGAAGAGGACGCCCAGCGACAGGTACCGGCGTTCCTGCGGAAAGCGGGAGGCGAAACTGTTGCCGTCGGCCGAACGAACGCCGGGGACGAAGTACTCGACATCGGCCAGATTGTTGACCGTCAGTTGCAGGGAGATGCCCCGGATGATGTCGGCGTAAGTGACGGTGGTATTCAGGATAAAATAGGGATCGAAGCGGGTGATGGGGTTGTTGCTGCCGAAGGTACCCGCGCCGGTTTTGCGGGCGCTCACGTAGTTGCCCATCAGGTTCACGCCCAGCTTTTCGGTAGCCTGGTAGTAGCCGCCGATATTGAGTTGGAAATCGGCGATGTCGCTGATCCGCTGGTCGGTATCCAGGTCGCGCGGGGCGGCAAAAGTATAGTTGGCCCAGAGCTTCAGCTTCGGCGTTTTGTAGCTACCCTCCCCCTGAATGCCCCACACCAGCTGCCGGCCCGTGGGCTGAAACTGCGTCGTGGCGGTACCATCGGGCAGGCTCACCCGCGCCGTGCCGATCACGCTGCTGTAATACGCCAGATAGCCGATCGTGCTGAAAAACAAGTTCTTGCTGGGGCGGTAGCTACCACTCAGCTCAAAATTGCGGACGCGCTCGGGCAGCAGCCGCGGGTTGTTGAGCAGGCGGTCGGGTGAGGTACCGTACTTTTGCAGGTTGGAGGCGTCTTTAAAGGCTGTCGCATAGATTGCCTTTAAAATGTACTTGTCCCTGACGTACACCGCCGCCAGCCGCGGGTTCACGACGCTGCCGTACCCCCCTTGGTTGCGAATCCTGTTGTTGTCGAGCCGAAGGCCGACTACTAGTTTCAACCCGATCGTGGGGCGGTAGGTTACCTGAGAGTACAGCCCCAAGTCGTAGCTTCGGTAGTTGTTGCCTCCCACGATCGAGTCCAGCAGGTAGCCCGTCTCGTCGGGCAATATCAGGGCCGACCGGATGTAGTCGCCCTGCACGTAGCTGGCCCTGATTTCCAGCCCGCCGCTGACATCGAAGCGGTCCGAAGGGGTGAGGAAGTAGCGCAGTTCGTTGCGTAGCTGATTGGAATAGCGGTAGAAGTACGTGGTTTGGGTGGAGGGCATGCGGTCGTTGGCCAGGTCGAGCAGGGAATAGCGCCCATTGTAGTAGCCCGAGTAGGAGGCCAGATTGGTGGCTCCGTCGATCTCGTGAATCTTGTAGGAAGTAATGTTGACGACCTGAAACCGATCGCTGATGGTTTTGTTGTACACCGTGGAAAAGGCGTTGTTGGCCGTGATCCAGCGGGAGCGGTCGGGCGCGGGCAAGCGGGAGCGGTTGGTGTACCAGGGCGTGGCACCTTCGTCGGTCTGCCAGGAATAGCCCGAAATCGTGAGGTCTTTAAATTCGACTTTTACCCGGAAAAAAAAGTCGGAAGTCTTGTTGTCGTACTGCACCGGGCTGCCCGTGATGTCGCCGTTAAACACGCCCTCGTTGTCCAGCCGGGCGGCTTTCTGGCGTCCCTCGGGCGTGAGGCCGACGGCCGTGGCCTGTCCGTTGGCTGCCCGGTCCACGGCGAAAAGGTTGCTGTTCGGGAATTGGTCGAGTAGCCCGCTGCTTGTCAGGTAGTCGTCGGCCGCTTGACCGCTTAGATCGAGCAGTCCCGCGTACTGTTGCGGGGTGCGGGCGTCGTAGTTCCAGGTATCGTAGCGCGAGAGGTCCATTTCGTCGGAGCCATAGAGGCGCCCGACCAGCGACACGGCCACGTCCTTGGTTTTGGCGGTTGCGATGCCATCGAAGTACCGGGTGTTCCAGGTACCTGCCCGGCTTTGTCCCGACAAGGCGAGGCGCTTGCCGGTGCCGGTGCTTTTGGCGTAGCTTTTGGTGATGACGTTGATCACCCCCGAGAAGGCATTGGCCCCGTAAAGCGTGGAGGCGGGCCCATAAATCACCTCGACCCGTTCGACGTCGGCGATGGGGTACTGCCGCGAAATGGGGATGTTGAACGAAACCAGATCATTCTCTTCTACGCCGTCGATCAACAGTAGAATCCGGTCGTTGGACACCGAGCGGTACCCCCGCTGATAGAAGTAGGCGAAGCCGGGCCCGTTGCCTTTGGCGATATCAAAGCCGGGTAGGTCGTGCAGCATTTGCTCGAGGCTTTGGTAGCCACGCTGCACGATGTCTTCGCGGGTAAGCACCATCACCGTGGCGGGTACCTGCAGCAGGTTTTCGGCCTTTTTTGAAACGGAAGTGATCTCCATGATCTTTTCCTGAATCACCCGCATTTCTTCCACCATGCTCTTGAACTGGGCCGAGGCCGAAAAGTCAGGCTCGAACTGAGGATTGATGATGAGGATGTTACGAACCATATCCGAAGCCCGGTCGACCGAATCCAGCGCCAGGTAGGTCTTGACCAGGATTTTGTAGGCCTGTACCTTGCCGTCTTCGTCGAAGCCAAGCTCGAGGCAGGGGAGTAGCTCAGCCAGAATTTCGTCGAAGTTGCCAGTGGTGTACTGCTTCTCGGCTTCGGGCAGCAGGATGGACTGATCGCAGATCGTTTGCGCCTGAGCAGGCAGGATGGTACCCAGCAGCATGACGAGCGCAGCGAGCCACCCCGACCCGGGCGACGGTCTTGCGCCTGGTTCGAAAGGGTACTTGATTGCTATATTAAAAGCTTGACTCATAGATTGAATAGGTACTAAATCCCGCTGCCCACCACCTTCGTGCCTGCTACTCCACCTCTTGCTTCACCGATTTTTCATAGGGAATATCCTTGCCGATGAAGCGCTCCCACTCGTCGATGGTCATGTCGCGGTTGGCCTTTTCGAGTACCTTCTGGTACAGTTCGTCGGGGTCGACATTCCAGGAGCGGATCGTGCGGTCGGCTCCGCCCGCCAGCAGCCGCTTGCCGTCTGCCGAAAAGGTCAGCCCGAACACCCAGGTATCGAAGTCGTCGAGGACGATAGGTTGCAACTGCCGGTTGACGATACTGGCGTAGTTCCAAACGTGAACCGTCCAATCGTAGCCACAGGTAGCCAGCAGTTTGCCGTCGGGCGAGAAGGTGATATCGTTGACCGGCGAGGTGTGGCGCCCCGATAGTGGCAAGCCGATGCGGCCAATCTTGTTTCTTTTAAAATCCCATCGGTACAGCGAACCGGCCGAATTGGCGGTGATCAGGTGCGAGCCGTCCTGGTCGAAGGCCAAGGCCGTCACCCGGGTACCAAAGCCGTAGTAGTTGAATATCACAGGCGCTGCTTCGAGCTGCTGCAGATCGAAAATAAGGACCCGGCCCTTGTTGGAGCCGCAGGCCAGGCTTTTGCCGTCGGGCGTGATCCGGGCGCAGAAAATGGGAATGCCGGACTGTACGTTTTGAAGGGAATCGAGCTTCATCGGCTCGATTTTCCAGGTGCGCAGGTTGCCGTCGTTGCTGATGCTGATGAGTTTTGCGGCTTTATTATCGAGTAATAAAGTATTGATCACACTCTGGTGCGCCGGAATCACTTGGGGTACTGCCACCAGCGGCTCGGTGGGCCAGCCGTAAAGCTGCCCCGTGGCGCTACCGGCAAACAGCCTATCGCCCGAAGCGGAGAAAACCAGCGAGCGGAGCGATATGGGCACTTTTGATTCGGGAGGCGCATAGGTTTTGACCGAAGCCTGTCCCGTAAGACCGGCGCCCCACACTTTCGCCGTGCCGTCGTCGCCGATGGAAGCGTAAGCCTGCCCATTGGGTTTTCTGATCACGCCACGCACCGTGCCGCTGTGCCAGCGCAATACCGTTTTGGACCCAGCCGCTTTGGACAATGCCTTAAATATCTCGGGGTTGTCTTTGGAGCCACCCGTGCGCAGATTGAAGCGAAAGGCCTGAGCGGCCAAAAGCGCCGGGAGGGCATCCTGCCCGGTTTCGGTCATTTGGTACGACTGAATCGCGACCGAGCGGGCCACGGCCCGGGCGCGTTGCTGCTCGGCGTCGATTTGCGAGAGCTGGGCGGCCAGCCGCGACGAATCGGCCTGTACCCGCAACAGGTCTGCGAGTGCTTTGGACTTCACGGCCAGGTTTTTCTGTACTTCGGCGCGGCGCTGGGCCGAGTCGGCCTTGACCTTCTCAATCACAGCGATTTGCTGGGCAATCTCGGCCTCGATCCGCTTGATTTCGGCGAGCCGCTGCTCGCGCACCGCGATGGACCGCTGCTCCTCGGTGAGGCGGCGCTGCTGCTCGGCGATGACTTCCTGCTGCTCGGCGATGCGCTTTTGGGTGATGGATTCGCGCGTTTGCTGCTCGGCCCTGATCCGCTCGAAAAGCGCCAGTTTTTCCTTTTCCATCGACTGCTTTCGGCTCTGCTCGGCATCGTAGCGCAGCACCAGCGAAATGACCAGAAACAGCAGCGACAGCAACGAAGCCACACCCATCACTACGGCGAAGTACCGCGCTTTTTTGAGCTCGCGCTTCTGCTGGTCTTCGTTGTTCTGGATCGCGGTTTCGTGCTGAGTTTGGCTGTGTTCGAGGTAGTTGATGACCCGTTCGAAGTAGGGGTCGTACTTTTCGGCCCATTCGAGGGTCGGCTTTTCCTCGCGCAGCCACTGGATGCCCAGTTGGAGTTCGGGATTGACGAGCAGGCCCGTTTTGCCGGCCTGGTTGCGCTGGGCGGCCACGCCGATTTTTTTATACAGGTTGGCCGACTCAGTTTCCTCGGCGATCCAGGTACCCAGGCGCTCCCAAAGCCCGACAATTTTTTCCATCGAAATATCGACAAACGAGTCGGGGGTGAGCGCCTGCGTGAAAGAGGGCGTAAGGAAGGAGGAGCCCTGCTGCCGGAAACGATTGACTACTTCGGCCAGCAACGCCGGGTCGAGGCCGGTCATGCGCACGATCGCGCCTAGCTGTGTGGGCCTCAGTACCCCGATGTCGCCGGGGGCCAGCACGACCAGAGATTTGAATATTTTCTCGATGGCCAGCCGACACCGATTGTCGGCCAATCCGTGGTAAATCTCTTCGGCGTGGCGCGAAACGGCCTGCTCCATCGTACCCACGGCCTCGTAGTGCGTCCCGTCGATCGACTCGGCGCCGCCCTGGGCCTCCCAATGATCCCAGGTGCGCATCAGCGCGTGCTGCAGGATGGGCAGGTGGTCGAAACTACTGCCGATTTCGTCCACCAATCGGTCGGCTAAGGTGGGGCTGATGCTCGCATCGCGCGTCTCGATGGGTAGTACGATGGCGCGGCGCATTTCGGCCGAGTTCATCTTGGGCAGCAGGTAGTACCCTTTGTTGATCACCTCAGTGAAGCCGGGGTAGTTGGTGCAGTCGTCCAAAAAATCCGAGCGCATCGTCAGCACGACATAGACCGTCCCGTCCTGCTGGCCGATCATGTCCATGAGCAACGAAATGAGCTGGGCGGTTTCGTCGTCTTGATCGAGGCGGTCGACCGAGGTCGGGGCGCTGGCTTGCGCGTAGCGAAACACCTCCTCAAACTGGTCGATGACGAACAGATGGTTTTTGTCGCCGACGGATTTCAGAAGCGACTGAACCACACCGGGGTCTCGTCTGATTTCGTCGGCCAGCTCCGCCATGCCGTCCACCGAACCGGTCAGATTCAGTTGTAGTGCCCTGGCCAGGCTGTCGATCGGCGCGGCTCCCGGCCTGAACAGAATGATGTTCCAGGAATCCTGCGCTGTACCGCTGAGCTTCTCTCGCTCGAGCGAAGGAATCAGGCCCGCCTTGACGAGGGAGGATTTGCCACTTCCCGACGAAGCCACAATCGCCAAAAACCGATTGAGCGAAAGCTTTGTCCGCAACGCTTTGATATGACTCTCCCGCCCAAAAAACAACGCCGAGTCCTGGGACTCAAAACTCCTAAGTCCAGGAAAAGGATTGTCGTAGCGCATGTTTTTGTTTAAAGGTTGAAAAGTTTAAGGGTTGAATTAGATAGAATTTAAAAGTTAAAACGGAATATATCGACTTATTTAAATATTAAATGTCTTTACAAATTGAATTGATTTTTTTATAAAAATTAGAATTTATTAAACTTTTAAACCTTAAACTCTTAGACAAAAATTTATCCTTCCATAAGTACCCTAAATACATTCCTATTCTTCCCATCCACACGTTCGTAGCTGAATTCGTCCACGCCTTTGATGGTCAGGAAAATGCCCAAGCCGCCGATCTGTCTTTCTTCGAGGGGTTTGGTGAGGTCTTCGGCGTCGGGAAGTTCGCGGGCCAGGGGGTCGAAAGGCGCGCTGCTGTCTTCAAGGATTACCGTGAGAGCTTCCTCGGTTTGCTCATGCAGCACCTCGATGGTGCCGTCCAGTCCCGGCTCCTCGTAGCCATACAGCACGATGTTGGTCGCGATTTCGTCGGCGGCCAACTTCAAATTGTAGCTGGCCTTTTTGTCGAGACCCGCGTTTTGGGCCAGTGCCGCGATGTATTGCCGGATGGCGTCGATGGATTCGACCGTGCCGGGGAAGGTTTTTGATTGCATTTGTACTTTGATCAATTGTGCTTGTTTCCGATTGCCAGAGCAATATCCCTTGCCGGAGGCTTCAGCCTTCGGACCAGAGCAAGAGCCGCCGGGTTTGCGCCACCGCAGGCCCGGCGGCAAGGGGTGCGCCTACTCAGGCCGGGTACTTATCCACGACCGTGACGCTGTGCAGCAGTCCGGTATGGTCTAGGGTATCGACGATGGCTTCCTGGGGTTTGACCAAATAAATATTCAGCGAGGAGCCAATTTTTTGCTTGGAAAAGATCAAAACCCGCAGCCCGGCTGAGGCCATGAAACTTAATTTTTCCATGTCGAGTACTAAGTCTTTGGGCGACTCGATCGCCACTTTCTCGATCTCTTTTTGGAACAATCGCGCCGAAAGTGAATCAAGTTCTCCCTCTAAATGAATGGTGGCTACTTTGCCACCATCGGCTGCATCTTTGACGTTTGATTTTATTGAAAAAGCCATGTTTTTGTTTAAAGTTTAAGGTTGAATGTTTAAAGTTCCTTATTATTTTCCCACTAAAATCATAACCGATCTACGGCCGACGATGATGTGGTCCTGGCTGTCGGTGGCGGGTTCTTTGCCGAGGGTACTGACGACCTCTTTCTGGGGCATGTCGGTATTGATGAATACGTGCCACTGCCGGCCGTTGTCGAGCTTGGGTAGTTCAAATGTGAGGTCTTCCCAATACATATTCATGGCGACGTAAATCGTGTCGTCCTTGATCGCGCCCTGCTTGGCGTGCGCGCCGTCGAGCAGGAAGGCAAATGACCGGCTGCTCGGCGAGCCGTCGAGGGCCCAGGCGTGGGTACCGTGGAAACTGATGTCCTGGTAGCCGCTGCCTACGTAGTCGGTATGCTGGAAGTGCGTCGAACTCCGCAGCACCGGGTGGGCCTTGCGGAAGCGGATCAGACTTTGCGCAAACTCGTAGAGGTGCTGGTTCTTTTTCAGCAGCGACCAGTCGAGCCAGTTGAGCTCATTGTCGTGGCAGTAGGTGTTGTTGTTGCCGTGCTTGGTGCGGCCCATTTCGTCGCCCATCAGGATCATGGGTATGCCCTGGCTGACCATCAGAATCGCGAGGGCGTTCTTGACCTGCTTGTGGCGCAGGAAGTTGATCTCGATGTCGTCGGTTTCGCCCTCTGCCCCGCAGTTCCAGGAGTTGTTGTCGTTGGCCCCGTCGCGGTTGTCCTCGGCGTTGGCTTCGTTGTGCTTTTCGTTGTAGGCAAAGGTGTCGTAGAGCGTAAAGCCATCGTGACAGGTGATGAAATTGATGCTCGCCGTCGGCCCCCGGTAGTAGTATAGGTCGGGCGAACCCTGAATCCGCTGCACCATTTCGCCGATCATGCCCTCGTCGCCTTTCAGAAACTTGCGGAGCGAATCGCGGTACTTGCCGTTCCACTCGGCCCAGCGGCCGTACGCGGGGAAGGTACCTACCTGGTACAGCCCGCCCGCGTCCCAGGCTTCGGCGATCAGCTTGCACTTGGCCAGGATCGGATCGTAGGCCAGCGATTCCAGCAGTGGCGGATTGCTGAGCGGACTGCCGTCCTGGGCCCGGCCCAGGATAGCGGCCAGGTCGAAGCGGAAGCCGTCGATGTGGTAGTCGGCGGCCCAGTAGCGCAGGCAGTCGAGTACCATGTCGCGCACCACGGGGTTGTTGCAGTTCAGGGTATTGCCGGTACCCGAAAAGTTGAAGTAGTACCCCTCCGGCGTGAGCATGTAGTAGGTCTTGTTGTCGATGCCCCGGAACGAAATCGTGTGGCCGCGGTGGTCGCCCTCGGCCGTGTGGTTGAACACCACGTCGAGAATCACTTCGATGCCATTTTTGTGCAATTCCTTGATGACCGTTTTCAGCTCATCCACCTGCATCCCGAACTTTCCGGTAGCAGCGTAACCCGCCTTTGGCGAGAAGAAATTTACTGTGCTATAACCCCAGAAATTGACCAGCATTTCCCCCGTCACGGGGTTGGGTTTACTGTTTTCCCATTCGTCGTATTCGTAGATTGGCATCAGCTCGATGCAGTTGATACCCAGGTCTTTGAGGTACTTGATCTTTTGCTTGATCGCGCTGAACGTACCGCCGTTTTTGACCTTGGCCGTTTCGTGCTTGGTGAAAGCCCGCACGTGCATTTCGTAGATGATCAGATCCTCGATCGGGTACTCCAGCGGGTGGTCCTCTTCCCAGTCGAAGTCCTCGAAAGCCAACCGCGAGCGGTAGGGGTACACGTCGTCCCAGTTGGGTTCGGCCAGCCAGGTATCGCGGCCGCCGAGCGAACGCGCGTAAGGATCGCTCAAAATGACGCTTTTATCAAACCGATGGCCGAGTTCCGGCGCGAAGGGGCCATCCATGCGGTAGCCGTATTCCAGCCGCTCGACGTCGAGATCGAAGACGGTCATGCAGTACACATCACCCACCCGGAATTCGTCGGGGAAGGGAATCTCGACAAACGGCTTGTCGGCCCCCCGATCGAAAAGGACCAGCGTACAGGCCGTCGCCGCGCTCGAGCTGATGCTGAAATTGACGCCGTTGGGTACCGTCGTGGCCCCGAAAGGCATGGCGTGGCCCCGCCGAAACTTGACCCCCTCGTGTTCGTGGGTCGGGTAGTAGTCGATCCTGATGTCGCTGCTGCTCTGGTCGAGCAGGGCGTTTTGCACCGGAGCCGCTTTGGCGGGCTTCGCTTTCGCTTTGGTCGTTTTGGTTTTTGCAGTAGCCATTAGCTGAGTTCTTTTACGCCGTCTTCGAGAAGTTCGGTCAGGGTGAAAAAATTGATGAAGCCCGTGTTTTCCATCACCTCCTGAATTTCCTCCGAAACCCCAACGAGCACGATCTTGCCATTGCGGGCTTTGACCTGCCGATACAGCATGAGCAGCGAGCGCAGCCCGGCGCTGGACAGGAACTCGACTTTGGAAAGGTCGATGATCAGCTTGTCTTCCTCTTGCGTTGCCGCGAAGGAGGCCTTCTCGAACTCCCCGGCCGTCCGGCTGTCGATGTTACCCTCCGCCTCGATAACGGTGATGTCTTTGATGGTTTTTATGTTGACGTTCATGGTTTTTGTAGTTTAAAGTTTAAAGTGGAAGGTTTAAAGTCGTTTTAGCATCCAAATTCTGGATATTCCTCTTTCTAACCCGAACTCTCAGAAGCGCGGATTTCTGTTCGAGTAACCCGTTTCAACTTTAAACCGCTCCGGCGGCCCGGTTTTCAACTTTAAACTAGACTTTCGGTGTGAGCAGTACCTTTACCCGCACCTGTTCCTCGCCCTTTGGAAGCGTGACGGTCAGTTTCTCGGCGTCGTAGTTTTCGTAGGGTTCGTCATCGATGTAGCATTCGGTGATGCTGATGCTGCCTTCGGGCAGGATGTCGGGCGATACGCGCAGGATGCCATCCTTGAAGGCGTCGGGGTAGGGCTTGAAGTAGAAGTAGGTGGGCGTTTTGGTGATGAGCAGGTTGACGTATACCGCCGACAGGAAGCAAAGCTCCATGCTGTGGTAGGCACTCATCGAGTGGCTGCCCTTGAAGCGCTCGGTGCCCAGCAGGTAGGGCATGCCGTTGGCGAAGACGTTGAAGTACACGCCGCCGTCATCGGTGTCGAGGAAGAAGGCATTGTAGAAAGCCGCCGCCTCCCGGGCGTGCTTCTGGTACTCCTCCTTACCGTCTACGCCTTGCAAAATCATATAGGCCAGAATCGCCTGCTCCTGCTGCCACCACGCCTTGCGGTCGTGCCATACAAACGAGCTGTGTCCGTTGACCGACGTCTCGCGCTCCACCACATCGTACCAGCCGCCGCGCTGCCGGTCGGAACCCGCGTCGGGCATTAGCTCGGCGATTTTCTCGGCAAACTCCTGGTACGACTCCTTATACTTCAGCGATTGCATCCGCATCAGGTTCCAGGCGATTTTGAGGTTGTGGCCCGCCACGGCGCGGTTCTGCTGCCAGCCCCAGCTTTGGTCTTTGCTCCAATCGTCCATGAATTTCTCCTGCACGAACGGGCTGTTCTCGTAATCGGGGAAGTACTTGGTGATCGTGTCGAAGGTATATTCCAGGAAGTCGGCGTGGGCCTGCTCGCCGGTGGCCAGGTACAGATTGATGAGGTAGGCCGGGGCGTGGTCGCCGACGGAGTTCCAGTTTTTACGGGCCATGTTGTGGGCCAGCGACTCCTCCTTGGCACTTAGCGATATCGGGTGGATGTGTGAGTAGTACCCCTCGCCGTCGTGGTCTTTATAATACTTCTCGAACAGGTCGAGCGTTTTGTCGATGTCGTAGCGGATGCGGGCGTCACCCGTGAGGCGATACGTTTGGGTCGGGCCGGCGAGGGCGTAAATCTGCTCGTACATCGGGATCGAATCCAGGTCGTCACCAAATTCGGACGTCAGCAATTTGGTCTCCTTCTGTCCCTCGACTTTCAGGCCGTGGTACCAGTACACCAAGTCGTCGTCCTGGTCGAAGAAGCGCAGGTGCTCGCGCAGGTACTCGGTACCCAGCTCGGCTGCCTCCAAAAATTCGTCCTGACCAGTCAGCATGTAGGCCGACGCCATTCCGTACACCATGCGTGAGATGGTGTCGGTTTCCTGCAAATAATCGCCGTGCTTGGTACCCGCCAGATTCAGCATCGTGCGGTAGTTGTTGTAGTTGATCCGCTCTTTGGGATAGTCGAACTGCCATTTCAGGTAGCTCGTACCCAAAGACCTGATCTGCTCGATCCACCAGTTCGGCTCCTCGTGGCGGTACTCACCCGCGCCGTGGCCGGGAAAGATGAGCCATTGTCCTTCGAAGACGTTTTTGTCCTCTTCCACTCCCGGATAAAAAGTACCGTACGCAAACACGTGCTGCCCTTTGTTAGCAAGGAGTTGGTCCATAGTACCCGAAGCATCCTGATAAGGCTCATCCAGATTGCGCGTGGTGCGGGCATAGAGCGAAGGCGTCATATTGACGCGGAAAGGCCGCCCGTCGGAGGTTTCGAGGGAGAACCACTTTTCGTCAGGATGATACTCGGTCACATAGCCCGTGATGGTGTCAGAAAAGGTGAAGTCGATTTTCATGTTGAGTGATTAAGAGTTTATTAGTAAAAAGTTTATGAGTTTATGAGTGTTGCGTGGCTTTGGGCATCTTGGAAGTACTTAAAGTTTGCGAGTTGGGAAGTCGATGATCTTTTTGGGCTTCTGCAAAAAAACTCATGCACTCATAAACTTTCAACTCTCTTCAACTATCCTTATACCCCTGCGTGATCTCGACGATGTTGCCTTCGGGGTCTTTGATCCAGGCGGTTTTCCAGCCAGGGATGAAGTCTTCGAAGCTGAGCGGGCCGAGGGTGAGCTGTGCGTCGTCGCCCATTTCGCGGAGCTTGGCTTCTACGTCGTCCACCGAAAAAGCGATGTGACGCAGGCCGGGGTAGTGTGGCCCGTCGGCCACAGCCATGGGGTAGGGGCGGTCTTCTTCGGGCGGGAATACTTCCAGATAAAAGTTGTCGTCATTTTTCAGGAAAAGTAGCTCGGCATCGTCGCCCAGGTCGATGACCCGAGCCCTTTGAAAACCGAAGTGTTTGGCGTAAAATGCTTCGAAGGGGGCTATGTCTTTGACGGTTACAGCGATGTGAAAAAATGAAGCATTCATAATCAGGAGGGTTTATTTAAAATGGATAACGGCTAGTCATTATTTCGATAGCAACTCGATAATCTTACTGGCAAACAAGTGGGCGTGTCCACCCGAGCGTCCCGTTACCAGATCGCCGTCTACGACCACGTCTTCGTCGGTGTAGATCGCGCCGTAAGCCTTGGCGTCGCCGATCAGGTTGTTATGGCACACGAGCGGACGCCCTTTCACCAATTCAGTGGCCGGGGCGGTGAGCCACAGGCCATGGCAGATAATGCCTTTCAGGATGCCCGGTTCGGCAAAAGCGCGCTTCAAAAACTCGGTCGCGGGCGGAATTTTCGTCACATCCTCGGTATACCGCAGCCGGTCCGACACCATGCCTGACGGCACGATGATGGCGTCGTAGCTCCGTAGCTCTTCGTCGCTCATATTCTCGAAACTCTCGTTGCATTCCATCGGCGCCTGGTACTCGTGGCCGTGGAAAGTAATGCTGGGGTTGCCCCAAAGCCGCGTCAGAAAATGCAGCTCAGCGCCTTCCTCCGGGAAGCGGAATTTGTAGTAAAATATCTCGTTCTCGAAGTAATCGGCTTCAAAGAGTACGCCAATTTTTTTACCTTTCAGTTTCATGCGTTTAAGTTTTAAAGCCGTGATGGCGTGGGAGCTGTGATTGTGTGAGGGACGGGGCCGCCGTGCGGTTCTTTTGCTTCCGAGATTCTTCCGGGAAAAGCGAACGTCTCCACCGCCCCCACGCTATCAAGTTCCTAAATCATCTGCACTGCCCTCTTAATTAAGGTTTTGGATAAATTGAACAGATGGCTACCCAGGGTTAAATCAGGGTTGTAAAGCGTGAGGCGTTCTTCACCCAAGCGCCGCATGGCTTGCTCGATACTTTCGGAGGAGCAGTCGTGGCCCCGTAGGGCCATGCCTACCCTGCGCAGTGGGGCCGGGAGTCGCGTACAGCCTGAAAGTACCAGCCGTACGTCGTCGAGGGTATCGCCGGATTTGCGCGCCCAAACCGCCACGCCGCATACCGCCTGCCCCGAGCGCAGGTAGTCGATCGACTGGTAGTTGCTGTTTTGAGTACTGCCAGGCCGGGACTTTGGTGAGGCTGCGCTTGGAATGAAGAAATCGTGGATCACCTCATCCGCCATCAGCTTCACGCCATCCAGCGACAAATACTTGACCAGCCCGACCGAGCGCTCCCGAATGGGCCCAGTGATACGGACTTCGGCATCGAGCGCCATCAACGCTGCCGCCAGTCCCTGCACCGCCACCTCCCCCCGCAGTATTTGCCGCATATCGACATGGCGGGTGGCAGACGAAGCCGCCAGGCTTCGTAAGGCCATTTGCAGCGCCGGAAAGTTACGCACGTAAGGCTGTTGCGCCAGCGCACCGAAACTTACCGTAAGCCCAATTCGCCACCCACCCTCCGGCTCCACCGACACATCGGCGGGTACCGGAAGTTGGTTTGGTTTGAGGTAACGCATGGCGTTTGGAGGTTGGAAATAGGGATACATACTTTGGTGGATACAGGATGAAGTGGTCAGTGAGGTTCGGTTACTCGATCAGGCCAGCGAGCCGTCCGGGTGCTGCACCATACCCGCAAAGTGAATAGCGATCTTGCCGTCTTGGAGTACCCAACTGTCGGCAAAGCGCATCTTGCTTTTTTCGCCGCCGACGGTCATCGTGATCTGTTCGGTAATCATCAGCGTTTCGGGGTCCCGGGTTTCGGCCCAGAACACGACGTCGGTCTCCAGGCCGTCGATGCCCAGGATGCCCTGCATGTGTTCGTTGACCCGCGCGCGGCCTTTGTAAATCTGGGGCTCCTTGCTGAAACTACTGACGAGCAGCGCGTCGTCGGTGTACTGGTCGAGCAGGGCGTCGATGTCTTTGTCGAGAATATGCTGGATGTGGTCCTTGTACATTTGACCCAGCTTGGTATCAGGTACGTTTTTCATAGTTGAGGTTTTTAGGTTGATCCCGCTCAGCAGCGGCTGACCGTTGGGGTTCCGGCCGCGGCGGTTGGGTAGGCAGGTGCCCGGAAACTACAATTCTGCTGAGCCTTCGTGGTACTTCAATTCGTCCACGGTGTAGAGCGTGATCTGCGGTTTGCCGTCGGCGCTTTCTTTGATTCCCCAGGTTTGGTAGGCGTCCAGCTTGATACGCTTGCTGTAAGCATCGGGCCCGTCCCACACACTGGCTTCCCACTGCACCACCACTTTGGTAGTAGCCGTGTCGCCGTCGATTTCGGATTCGACCGATTTGACGGTATGTACCTCATCGAAGAAGATGCGGATCACCCGCTGAAACCAGCCTTCAAAGCCTGCCCAGCCGTAGACGGTCGCTTCGGGAAATACCATTTCGAGGCCGTCGTCGACCAGCATGGGCAGTACTTCCACCATTGGGGCGTGGACGTCGAGTTTCTTGTACCATTCTTCGGCAAGCGCTTGGATTGATTCGTTAGTCAGCATATTTTAGTTGAAAGTTGAAAGTTGAAAGTTGAAAGTTGAAAGTTGAAAATTCTTTTGTGATTGATCTTAGTAGTAGGAATAGTAGGATGTCACTCGCCTTAAACGGTCGGCGAGTGCGGACTTCTCCCTTCTTAATTAATTTCGGATTTCATTGCCTTGGGCTTCAGCCCTTGGACTGTCGGCAAATCTGCTTCTACGGCTTCGGCCAATAATCTTTTTTGTAAAATGATCAGCCGATTAACCGACCAGCTGATCAGGAATATTAGGACGCCCAGTACCAATCCGATGCGTAGGGTTTCATTGGGCTCGGTGGCCCAGTCTTTGGCCACAAATTGGTAGTACACCAGCCCTAGGGCCAGGTACACGACCGATGCGGTGACGTGGCTGTACAAGTCGTTGGAGTGGCCGCTTCGGTGGGTGCGGCCAAGCAATCGGGGCCATACAAACCAGAGCGCCATCGCGAGGTGCCAACTTGCCAACCCGAAGGTAAAGACCTGGAAATGGGTCGGATTCTCGGCCAGAAAAGACCACATCAAGATCGGGAACACGGCCGAAAATCGGGCGGCGTCGAACAAAAACCGATTGAAAGAATCTTTGTAAGGTACCTGTTCGATCAGGATGTTGAAGCCCAGCCAGGCGGTAAAAATGAACAGCAGCGTCGAGAGAAACGACAGCAGTACCAGCACGTCGTTCCACTCGCTGAGCGAGAACGAGGGTGCGCTACTCCAGTGAAAGCGGTCGTTCAAGAGCTTGAAACCCGCTACCAGCGTGAGCGAGAAAAGCAGCGTGACGAGGTTGGGCAACCGGACCAGGACCCGGGCCATTAGGGTAGGTGCGTTCATGGCTGTGGGGTTAAGTCGTGCAAAATCATATCGGCGGCTTTTTCGCCAATCATGTAACAGGCGGCCACCGTGTTGCCACTCGTAACGGTCGGCATTACCGAAGCATCGGCGACGCGCAGCCCTTGCACGCCTAGTACTTTCAGTCGGGGATCGACCACGGCCATCGCGTCGGTGCCCATCTTGCAGGTACCCGCCGGGTGCCAAAGGGTAGTGCTTTGGGCGCGGACGAAGCTAGGCAGGTCGGCCGCTTCGCCGGGCATGAGTTCATCGCCGCCCAGATCGCTGAATGTCTTGGTTTTGGCCAAATCCCGCACCAGTTGCGCGGCTTTGACCAGGGTTTCTACGTCGGCCGTTTCTTTCAGATAATTAGGATTCACTACGGGCGCGTCGGTAGGATCGGCCGAGCGAAGCGTGACGGTACCCCGGCTTTCGGGCTGCACCAGAATGGGCAGGAAAATGCAGGCGGGACCGCCCAAATCCGGGAGGACCGGGGCCAGCGGGGCAGGAATACTGGGCGTGAAATTCAGTTGCAAATCCGGTACGCCCGCGCCTTCCCTCGTCCGGGCAAAAAGGACATTGCCCGTGAGTAGCGTGGTCATAGGCATCGGGATCTTGGACCGGAAGATCATGGGGAGTTGCAGGTGGTCTTGCAAGTTTTTACCCACGCCCGGCAAATCGGCGGCCACCGGAATTTTTAACTTTTTCAAATCCTCCGCCGGACCGATACCCGACAGCAGCAGTAGTTTGGGCGAGGCCAGTGCTCCCGCCGAAACGACAACTTCCTTCTCCGCTTTCACGCGCCGAACCGCAGCGTTGGCCCCCTTTATTTCCACCCCCTTGGCTATGCCATTTTCGATAAGTACCTTGCTTACAGTTGTGTGTGTGTATAGTGTAAGGTTATCCCGGTCTTCGATGGGATGGAGGAAAGCCGCTGCCGCGTTGGCGCGTTGGTCGTCTTTGTCGATATGAAATTGCAGCAGGCCCGCGCCTTCCTGGCGTGCGCCGTTGTAGTCGTGGTGGGGGCCGTCGAAGCCGAGTTCGGTGGCACCTTGCAGGAAATGCTCGGAGCGCATGACATCGTCGGGACAGTCGCGGATGCTCAGCTCGCCCTCGGTACTGTGGTACTCGGAAGTACCCCCTTCGTAGTTTTCAATTTTCTTGAAGTAGGGTAGCACCTCCTCGTAGCTCCAGCCGGTCGCGCCAGAGGCAGCCCAGGCGTCGAAGTTGCCGGGATTACCCCGTACGTACATCATAGCGTTGATCGACGTACTACCGCCCAGTACCTTGCCCTGGTTGATGGTGATGGCACGATCGGCCAAGCCGGGCTGTTCAGTCGTGTTGAGTTGCCAATCGACATCCGAGCCCCACAGACTCACGAACCCGGCGGGATCTTGAATCGCCGGAGCATCATCAAGGCCGCCCGCTTCGATCAGCAGCACACGTAGGTCGGGCTTGGCACTCAGCCGATTGGCCAATACGCAACCCGCCGCCCCCGCGCCGATGATGATGTAGTCGTATGTCGATTCCGTATTCATGGTTTTGCTGATAGCTTTTTTTATTGCGAGCAGTTCACCTGTACCCAGTCCGACTTGTGGTCGCCTTCGAGTACCAGGTCGATGAGGAAAGGCTCATCGTCGGCCAGCATTTTTTCGACTGCCGGTCCGATTTCCTCCTCTTTTTCGACCCGCACCGCTTTCACGCCCATGGCTTGCGCCAGCAGGTCGAAGCGGGTGGCGGGGTAGGAGAGGTCGAAAGGCAGCGGGTAGTCGTGCTTCTTCATGTCGCGCTCTTTCCAGTACACGTCGATGTTCATTTGCAGGAGTTTGTAGGAGCCGTTGTTGCAAACCACGAACTTGGCCCCCGCCTTGTGCCGTACCGCCGACCACAGCGCCTGAATTGTGTACATGCTGCCGCCGTCGCCCGCAAAACCAATCACGGTCTTGTCGGGGTTGGCGAGTTTCAGACCGATCGCGCCCGGAAATCCGACGCCCAACGAGCCGCCCCGCGTGGCGAAGTAATGGCCCGCCTCGCGCGGGGGTATGTAGCGGGTGATGGCGGGGGAACTCGTCAGCGCCTCGTCGAAAACGATGGCGTCCGAAGGGAGTTTTTGGGCCAAAACCTCAGCGAATTGCGACATCTGCAAAGGCGATTTGCCCTTTTGCTCCTGATCTTTTGCAAATTCCGCCGCCAGTTTCTGCTTTTTCGCCTCGCCGAGTTCCTGCACGCGGGCGACGGCCAGCTGCCGGTAGTCGTCGGTCATGGTGGCTTCCAGCTCGTCGGCCAGCGCTTGCATCGAAAGCTTCGGGTCAGCTACCACGCCCAGATCCACGCGGTGGTTCTTGGCGATTTCGTAGGCGTTCAGGTCGAAGTGAATCACTTTGGCCCCCTCGGCGTATATCTCGCCCTCTTCGGGAAAAACCTCCGGCATCATGTAGGTACCCACGATCAGGTTGGCGTCGCCCTTGCTCGTGATCGGCTTGCTGAACGAGCCGAACATGTGGCCGGTCGTACCCTGGTAGAGCGGGTGGGTATTGTCCATCACGAGATCGCCGAATTCCACGCCGTAGACCTCAGCCCCCAGTAGCTCCGCCACGCGGGTCATTTCGGGGATAGCGTCGGAGTAGGCCACACCATCACCGATAAACATCATCGGTTTTTTGGCAGCGAGCAGCGCCTGAGCAGCCTCTTTGATGATGGAATCGTCGGGCCGTACGCGGGTGGACGGGATGCAGGTCGGAAAGACGGGCTCATCGTTGGGCTCGTCCAGGATATTCATCGGCAGGCAGACGTATACCGGACCCATCGGTGGCGTGGCAGCGATTTTGACCGCCTGCCGCACCGTCCGCAACAGGGACTTGGACGACAGCGCCATGGTCGAAAACTTGGTGACGGGTTCCATCATACCCACGAGGTCGTTGGCCATCTGGGCGTCCATGTTCATGTACTGGGTACCCGCGTCGGAGCCGATGATGACCAGCGGCGCGTGGCCGCGCTTGGCCTGGTAGGCCGCGCCGACCGCGTTGCCGATGCCGGGCGCGCTGTGCAGTTGCACCAGCGTGGGCTTTTGGGTGTAGCGGGCATGGCCGTCGGCCATCATGAGGGCTACGCTTTCCTGCAAAGTGAGGATGTACTTCATGTCGGGGTACTCCGCCACGGCGTCGAGGAAGCCCTGCTCCACCGTGCCGGGGTTGCCGTACATATGGTCCATACCGTCAGCCAGGAACTGCTCGATGATCTTCTGATTTCCGGTTTTACCAGCCATAACGCGTGAGTCCATTGTCCAAAACATTGACGAACTGCTCCCCAAACTCAAACGAGCACTGGAGCGAACGGGCCGTGATGAAGGGATAGTCCACGATCACGGAAGTCTCCTTGCCGAAGTTGCCGTGGTACTGTCCGTCGGGTGCGACAGCGTCGGCGAGCAGGTACTCCAGCACGTAGGGCGGCGGGCCCATGTTCAGGTCGGTGTTCAGGAAGCCGGTGCCGTCGTGGTAGTCATACTCGATGCAGTGACCGGTGACGTGCTTGCCGCGCAGAATGGATTTGCGCTCGTTGAAATCGCGGGCAAAAACCAGTGGCGCCACGCCGTAGCAAATCCCGGCGACGGGCATCTGCTTATTGTAAAAAGCCAGGATGATGTCGTGGACGCGCTGATTATTGACCATGTCGATGATCGGACCGCTCCCGCCTACCAGCAGCACGGAGGCATACTCTTCGGTAAGCTTTTCCTGGGCCACTTTCAGGTCGGCGTAGTATTGCTCGAATTTGCGCAGGAAGTCGGGTTCCGAGAAATAGGGCCGCTCCGGGATCATCTCCGACATATTCAAGCTCTTTTCCAGGCGGTTGGTCGCCTCGAACGCCTTGACTTTTTCGGCGGCTTCCTCCGTCGTGACGCACATTCCGAGCGGTGGGTCCACGTAGGTAGTGTCGTAGCTGGGGGGTAGGGCCTCGGCCTTTTTGCCGTGCATGGTCATAAAATCGACGGTGTAGCCCGCCGCTTCCAGTTTTTCGAGCGGGCCGACGAGTTCGACGCCCCAGTAGCCGTATTCCGAGAGGATGGCCAGTACTTTTTTTGACATAACGTTGCTTTATTTTAGAATTACGGTGCTTTCTATACGCTGCTTCGGTTCGGAAGCCGCCTGTTTACTTTAACTGCTCGATCAGGCCCCAGTCGTCCCAGTTGGCCCAGGCTTCCTTGATCTTGTCGCCCACGACGTGGTACATCACCAAGCCCTTCCAGGTAGCCTTGCGGCCCGTAGCCGGAATACCCGCAAACTCGCCCGTCTGGGTACCGGGGGCCGCGAAGCGCACGACGACCATGTCGCCCTCGGCGACCATGTTGACAACTTTAAGGTCCAGATCGGGAAAAGCCCCGTAGAGCATATCCATTTGGGTGTGCAGCCCTTCTTCGCCCTGAATGGCGTCGGGAACGGCCGAGCGGTCGATGTAAAAATCGGGGTGCGTGAAGCCAGCAAATTTGCTGAAATCGCGCTCCACCAAAATGGCCTGCACGTAACCGCTTACTATTTCTTTGTTTTTTTGAAGGGTAGACATTTTTTGTTGAGTTTAAAGTTTAAAGTTTGTGAGTCAATAAGTTCAAGAGTTTAGACTCATCAACTCCTGAACTCATCGACTCCATTTAGTACACCATCTTCACCCCGCCAATCTGCTTCATTAGGCCCATTACGTCGTTGTGAACGCGGGCTTCGGTGAGCTGGCCTTCAGGCGAAAATTTGAAGTAGGTTATCCCGGTGATGCTGACGTCGGCGTTGCTGGCCGGTACGTTTTGCCAGGTACCTACGTGCCGGGCGGTCATCCGCCAGAAGCCCGCGCCCTTCGTAACGTCGGCCACCACATCGCCCGCTTCGTCGTCTACGTGGTAGGTGAGGTTCTGGAAAACACTGTGATTAACGGCCAGGAGCTTCTTAAAGGCTTCGCGGTTTTCGATGACCGCAAACGCCAGGATGAACTTGAAGTCGGGAGTAAGTATCTCGTCAACCGTTGCTAAATCGGCCTTACTCCACACATCCTGAAAGAAGCGGATGATCGTCTGCCGGTTTTTTGCTAAGTCTGCCATGATGGAATTGGTTTTTTTATAAAAAATTAAATCCCATCAGGCCCCCGGCGGTGGGGGTACTACGCCCAGCTGCTGCATGAGGCCCAGCTCGTCTACGTTGGCCCAGCGTTCCGCGATCTTGCCATCTTCCATGCGTACCGTGGTCGTGCCCGACAGCGTGATGGGCTTGCCGGAAGGCGGCATACCCATGACCCCGCCCGTGTCGGTGCCGTTGAGCCGCCAGCGGTGTACTACCTTGTCGGCGACATAGATCTCGTCTTCGATGGTGAGCTTCACGTCGGGCATGGCCCCGCGAAACATCCCCACGATGCCCTTGAAACTACCGGAGCCGGGCTCCGACTTCTGCTTGCCGCCTACCTGGGAATGGTCCATGGCGTCGGCGGTGAGGAGGTCGTCGCGGACGTTGCCGTCGTTCCAGGCGGCTTCGAAAAATTCTACGCAGACGGCGTTGTTTTGTTCAGGTGAGTTTGCCATAATGTTGAGTAAATGAATTGGTTGAGTTGAGTAAAAAAATTAACGTTGAGTAAATTAAATAGCTTGAAAAGGTAATCAGGCGGGGATTACGCCCAGCTGCTGCATGAGTCCGAAGTCGTTTTCGTTGACGTGGACCGAGACGATCTTGCCGTGGCGGATCGTAAAGATGTCGATGCCGTAGTCTTTGATTGAATTGCCGGTTGGCTCGGCGCCCAGGAATTCGCCCTTGTGGGTGCCCTCGATCGACCAGCGCGAGGCAACTTTGTTACCCTCGGAGGTCTGGCGCAGTACCGAGAACTTGATGTCGGGAAAGGCGTTGCGCAGGTACTGCACGAAGCCCGTGAAAGCTTCGTAGCCCGCGATGGGCTCGGGCTGGGTGGGAATGATGAAGGCGAACGATGGGTCCAGAATTTCGGGAATCACATCCAGCTTGCCTTCGCTCATGATCTCCTCGAAGTACCTGGTAGCCAGTTCCTCATTTTGCTTTGCGGTCGTCTCGGGAGCGGGGGTATCCGAAGGGATCACGCCGAGCTGCATCATCAGGCCCAAGGTATCCTCGTGGCCGATGGATTCTGTGATTTTACCTTTCTTGATCGTGTGCCAGGTCATGCCGTCGATCTCGAAGAAATTGCCGCTGGCCTCGATGTCGCCCTTCACCGTTACCAACGGGCCACCCGTGTGGGTACCGCCACCGACCCAGCGCGTCACGACCCAGTCGCCGCCGGCTACCATTTCCTGGGGGTTAATATAAAAATCAGGAAACGCCGTGTGCAGCATCTTGGTCAGGCCGAGGAAGCCGTCAGGGCCCTTGAAAGGTTCGGGGTGGGTGGGGAGGGTGAAGACAAAATCCTTATGGAGGATTTCGTGAGCGGCGTCTTCGTTCATGCCGTTCATTACCTGGTAGAAGTACCGGCGGGAGAGGGCCTTGTTCGCGTTCGTTTTATTCGCGTTCATTATAGCTGAGTAGGTTGGTTTAGGAATAGAAAGGCAGAGACCGGTTCTGGATTTCCGTCGTGTACTTCTGTGGTACCTGCCTAATAGATTTGACGCTCTAAATTTGGGAAAAAGCGCAAAAGCCAGACGGTATTTTTTGGGTGAACCTGAAAAATCTGGGGGTGAACCGTTCGCAGGCCAAACCCAAACCACCGCGCCCATTTTTCAGTTGCCCCCGCAACCTCCTGATCTCAGAATCTATCCCCTTCCTCACCGTGACATGCAGGCTTGGCCTCGACGCACCGGATGAGACGAACACAAGACGGCATCGACTGATAGAGTATAATTCGAATGATTTGTCTTTAGGTGGGTCCAGAGTTCCGAACAAATTGGAGGGGAGACGTACCCGGCTACTTCGGGTAGCCGGGAGACAAACTGGGCTCTGTGTTTCCCGCCAAACAGCAGTCACCGCCCCGCCCTTCGGGCGTTTTTGGCACAATGCACTAAGGTTTGGAACAATGCGCTAAGTTTTCGACACGATACGAGAAGTCTTCGCCCGGCCCCTGGGGTACCTTTGTAAGAAGGCGGCAGGAAGGCTCCGGGCCTCGGGCCAACCCCCGCAATGATTCGCTTAATACCCAAAATCTGCCGTTGGGATACAATTGTTGGCAGCCAGTTGTTTTTAGGTCAATCTTTGGTTAGCCAAGTACGGTAGTACCTGCGCGCCTGAATCGAACTCATCAAAACGAATTACCCCTTGTGATTTGATAGTTTCCCTTATTCCTCAACCACCCTACCCCTTATGTTATGAGACCACTTAAACTATTATTGGTCGCCGTTGGCCGCCCTTCCCAAAAATCTTTATTGCATACGCTTCGCTCCAGTGGGTTACCCTACCGGCTCACCAGGGCAGCCGATAAGCGGGCCGCCCTGCTGGCCTGCGCGCGGGCACGATTCGATATGTTGATTTGCAGCCAGTCGCTGCCCGATGGCTCGCCCGCTGAACTTCAAGCCGTACTCAAGGGCAAAACGGCTTTCCTGACGATAGACACCGAGCCGAAGTACACGGCCTGGCACGCGATGCTGGCCATGGCACTCGACCGCTGGCAACTCGACCTGAACTGTCAGGCCAAAGCCATCGCCGACCAGCGGACAGCGCGTTTCCGGCGCGCCGAAGCCAGCTGCGCTCTGGCCCTGAGAAGCGGTTTTTCCCATTCGGTCGACCAGGTACTACAGGTGCTTTTGGAAGCGCTGGAAGCGAGCCGCATCTACCTGCGCGAATCGCCTACCCTGGGGTATTGTCCGCCCGCCACGCTGTTCAACGCCGATTCGCCCGGTCATTTTGTCGACGCGATGGAGGCGCACAGGGCCCACGAGGTACCCTTTCGACGACCCGACGGTCGCCTCATGTACCTGGGCGTGGAGGACACGACGCGCCTGCGCACCTGGCAAGCGTCCGAAATGGCCCTGCTGGGCAACGTGGCCCAACTTTTGAAAGACCGTTTTTCCCGCCAATTCGTGACGGCTGTTCCCGGAATGATGCGGCTGTCGGCTTAGGCCATGTCGGAGCAGCCCCCCCTGTATCGTTTCAGACACGTGTGGGTCTATGGACTTATCGTGAGCGTCGTGATCGACCTCGTCCCGATCGTGCGGTACCTGTGGCAACCCGAAGGTTTCGAGCAGGCGACGGGGTACAGCCCGGCGGCACTCGCGATGCAGGTGGCCATCTGTTTTTTGTTCGGCCGCTTTTTCTCCTTACTCTACACCGACTCGCTCGGCGCGTTTTCACACTGGTTTCACCGGCAGCCTACCCATTGGCAAATCGGGATTCGGGCATTGCTGTTTTTGGGGTTGACTGAACTATTTTTTCAATGGCAAATTGCGCTCACCGGCCCTGTCCGCGATTTGAGGCTGATCCATCTTTCCTACTACACGCGGCATCTGGCTCGTTTCGCGGCCGTCTACGGATTTTGGTACTATCTGAAACTGATCCGCCAAACCAACCTAATCAGCCTGGAAAATGAACAACTGAAAAGGCTGGAAGTAAAGAGTCAGCTCGACGTGTTGAACAATCAGCTCAACCCGCATTTTTTATTCAACGCGCTCAACATCCTCAATATCACGATCGCGTCAGAACCCGAGAAAGCACAGGAAATTGTGCATAACCTGTCGGATGTGTTACGCTACAATCTCAAAATACAAAAGCAAACCCTGGTGCGGCTCTCCGAAGAGCTGGAAGTGGCGCGGGCCTTCCTCGAATTGTACAAAGTCCGCTTTGGCGACAAAATGCAATTCAACTTTGAAGGCGACGCCACCGAACGGGAATGGTTCGTGGTGCCCCTGTCGCTGCAATTGCTGATCGAAAACGCCGTCAAGCATAACGTCATCACGCCCGACCAGGTACTTCACATAGAAGTGAAAGTGGATGAAACCGCTGGTGAGCTGGTGGTTACCAATTCGTCCAGCCGCAAGCCGCAGGCCCAGGGGCTGGGCATTGGGCTGCGCAATCTCAACAAGCGATACGAGCTGATCACGGGCCGCGCCGCCACCCAAACCGAAAACTCAGAACAGTTCACCGTCACGATTCCCATCATCAAACTACCATGACCAAAATACTGATTGTCGAAGACGAACGCCCCGCGGGGGAGTACCTGCAACAGCTCATCGAACAGATGATGCCCGCGGCCGATGTATCGGCCATCCTGGAAAGCGTCGAAGACGCGGTGCATTGGCTCACAAGCCACCCCGCCCCGGACTTGATCTTTTCGGACGTGCAGCTTGGCGATGGTACCTGCTTCGATGTGTTCGAGCAGACCACCGTGCGTTGCCCGATCATCTTCACCACCGCGCACGACGAGTACGCCATCGACGCCTTTCGGCTCAATAGCGTCGACTACCTGCTCAAACCGATCAAGGCCAGTGACTTGCACAAGAGTCTCGATAAGTTTCGGCAAAATGGGACGGAGCGTTTGGCTGACAAGCTCGAGGCGCTGGAAGCGATGGTGCGGGAGCAAAATCAGGTAGGGAAGTCCCACCGGCGGAGCTTCCTGGTACCTTACCGCGACAAGCTGATTCCGATTCAGGATAAAGAATTTGCCTGGTTCAGCATCAAAAACGGAATTGTGGATGGTACTTTGGTGGCGGGCAACAGCTACGTAATCGACAAGACGCTCGAAGAATTGGAAAAAATGCTCGATTCCGATTGCTTTTTTCGGGCCAACCGGCAGTTCATCGTCGCCCGCCGCAGCATCCGCGAAATCGAATTCTACTTCAATGGCCGCCTGCTAATCCGCATGAAGCCCGCCTCGAAAAACCCAATCCTGATCAGCAAAGAGCGCGTGCCTATTTTCAAGAAGTGGTTTGAAGAACAGTAGGGTGGAGTTCATGAGTTCATGAGTGGGGGAGTTTTTCCTAGTTGCCGAAGGTACTTCGTGGTAAAATATTCACTCATTCATTCAGCCTATCATTTAAAATTAGACCACCGCCGATTCGCAGATGTAGGTGGGG
This sequence comes from uncultured Cytophagales bacterium, assembly GCA_963803495.1. GTDB lineage: Bacteria > Bacteroidota > Bacteroidia > Cytophagales > Spirosomataceae > Persicitalea. The sequence goes on along the minus strand of CAWDMP010000002.1, from coordinate 688,272 downwards.
ATGATGCCGGTACTATGAATCCTGACTTCGGCTTCGTGCGGCTGGGTATTACCGGTGAGGACAAGGGCCGTATCGAGGCCGAATTTGTTGCCGCCCAAGATATCGGTTTGCAGGGTATCGCCCACCATCAGAATCGATTTTTTGCTGACGTTCGGGTAGTTCTTGATGCGCTCGTAAGCAAATATAAACATCTGGGCGTCAGGCTTGCCAAAGCGGATGAAGTATTTGCCCACGATGTCTTCGATCATGTTGGCCACGGCGCCAATGGCCACCGCCACACTTTGCGACGACATGGGGTAGGTGCGGTCGGTGTTGGCTACCACCACCGGTATGTTGCGGCGGCGCAGCAGGTTGACGGTCTTGCTCAGGTCGGCGTTCCAATCGAAGCCCTCGTCGTCGAGCATCACGAGTGCGCTCACCTCATCGGCCTGGTCTAAATCCAGCTCGCCGATGGGCAGCGTGTGCATCCCCAGACTTTCAAGATAATGTGCTGACTTCTCGGTACCCAGGTAGGCCACCGTACCGCCGTTCACTTTGAGGTTGAGGTAGTCGCGCGCCAGCATGCCCGACGAGATAATGCAGTCGGGTACTACGTCGTATAGCCCCAACCGGTGGTAGGAGTCGGCCAGCGCGGCCGGGCTACGCGAGGCGTCGTTGGTCAGGACGTAAAAATCCTTGTTGTGCTCGCGCAGGTAGGCAAACGTTTTCTCGATCCCGGGAATCAGCGTATCGTGCGTTTTCAGTACCCCGAAAGCATCGAAAAAGATCACGTCGTATCGAGAAACTACGTCTTTGAAAGGAGAGAGCTGCATGGGCGGATTATAGTTTCAAATGTTTCAGGATTTTCTCCGCGTCGAATTCCTTTTCGATGCTGGGAAAATAAATATCGTAGGCTTCCCGCTGTAACTTGATGGCGTAGGTACGGTGGAAAAAATACCGTCCGTCTTTGATAACATAGTTCAGGATAAAGAAGCGGTAGGCTTCCTTCATGAAAAGAATTTCGTTGCGCGTGAGCGGGTATATTTTGTGGTACTCTTCCAGGAAAATCAGGAAGCGATCTTCCATCAACGGCCCGATGTAGTAGCTGAACACCGTGCGATCGCCCACGTCGGAAACCACGCGACTCAGAAAATAAAAATCCATCACGCGCGACGACACCCGAAACCAATCGTAATCCCAGCGGGAGAATAAAGCCAGATCCTTCTCCACCGAAAAATTACCGATGTTCCAGTCGACAAAAACAGGGAGTAGATCGAAATTGATGACGTCGAGTTTGTTTATATTTTTCACAAACAAACTACACTGTTCCCTAAGGAAATCCACGTGCATGCGGTGCTCGAACTCGCCCGTTTCGGTGTCCAAAATATCCAGCAAATGCTGAACGTCGGTACGTAACTTTTTAGAGGCTTTGGGTAGTACCTTGCTCACCCGAAAGCAGGATTTGTGAAACTTCGCGATCTCCCGCGCCAGGCTACGGATTTGCGTTTCTTCCAATCGGCGGGGGAGCCGGTCCTTGGTTCGGATCGGGTTGTAAAACACCAGCCAGGCGTCCACCATCGCGTCTTTGAACCGGTAGGTATACACCTGATTGTTCTTGACCAAAGACTTGGCCAGTACATTCTCGAAAGGGTACAGCAAATTGGTCGACAGCGCGTGAATGATCCGGTGGTCTTCCTTGAAATGTTCGAACTTTCCGAAGTACGACAGCTTGGCAATTACCATTTCCTCCGTGTCCAGCCACACCCGAAACACGTGGTTGGTCGACACCATCGCGCTAATATCCGTGATGCTCACAATCGACTTGGAAGGATCGAACCCCGCCCAGGCCGCTTTGATTATTTCGTGGTAGTTTATTAAGCGCATAATTGGAGGCACAAAGTTAAGAAGGCACAGAGGCACAGAGGCACAGAGGCACAAAGTGAAAGTGAGGGTAGTTTTCAAGAAAAATCCACAATCTAACTTTGTGCCTTCTTAACTCCTTAACTTTGTGCCTCCCTCAAATAATTTCAAAGTACCGCTTCAACTCCCAATCACTTACCGACTTGGCGTATTGGCGCCATTCCCAGTCGCGGGTGGCAGTGAAGTGGTTTACGAAGCCCTCACCGAATAGCTCGACCGGCAGCGGACTGGCCTTCATGGCTTGGATCGCTTCTTTGAGGTTGGTGGGCAAGATACCATTTTCTTTGTTTTCGTAGCCATTGCCCCGCGTGGCAGGGACATCGAGCGATAGTTTATTTTTGATGCCGTACAATCCTGATGCCAACGCGGCGGCCATCGCCAGGTAGGGATTGGCGTCGGCTCCGGCCACGCGGTGCTCCACGCGGGTGTGCGACTCGGTATCATTGATGACGCGAAGGGATGTGGTTCGATTTTCGATGGCCCAGGTGACCGTCGTGGGTGCCCAGGCCCCTTCCACCAGCCGCTTGTAGCTGTTGACCGTCGGCGCGAACATCGGCAGAATGTGCGGCAGGCAATGCATCTGTCCGGCGATGAACTGCCGCATCAGAGAACTCATTTTATCGGCGTCGCTCGCGTCGTAAAACAGGTTGGTACTTCGATCGGGCGACCATAAACTCTGGTGAATGTGGCCGCTGCATCCGGGCAGTTCCGCATTCCACTTCGCCATAAAAGTAGCCACGATGCCGTGGCGATAGGCGATTTCCTTCACTGCCGTCTTGAAAAGCGTGGCTTTGTCGGCGGCTTTCAGTACTTCTTCGTGGATGATGGCCGCCTCGTACACGCCGGGGCCGGTTTCGGTGTGCAGGCCTTCCAGCGTCACGTCGAATCGGGCCAGTAGGTCAAATAGGTCACCGTTGAAATTGCGTTCCATCGAGGGGCGCAAAATGGAGTACCCAAACATCCCCGGCGTGAGCGGCTCCAGATCGCGAAAGCCTTTTTCCTGCAAACTCTGCGGGGTTTCGCGGAAATTGAACCACTCGAACTCCTGGGCGTACTCAGCATGAAAGCCCAGCTCGGTACATTCGGCGACGACGCGCTTCAACAAACTGCGTGGACAAGCGGCCAGGTCGGTACCTTCCGGCTGGCTGAAATCGGCCAGGAAAAAAGGCAGGTCGTTTTCCCAGGGAATCCGGCGGAAGGTACTCAGGTCGATGCGGGCGGTGGCGTCGGGGTAGCCCGTGTGCCAGCCCGTGAGCCGGGTGTTGTCGTAAAGTTCATCGGCGCTGTCCCAGCCAAACACGACATCGCAAAAGCCGTAGCCGTTGGCCAGGCCATCCAGGAATTTCTGGCGGTGAATAACCTTCCCGCGCAAAACGCCGTCGATGTCGGCGAAGGCAAACTTGATCTTTTGGCCCCCATGCTGGTCGAGGTACTGAATAATTTCATCTTGGGTCATGGCAGTTATCTTTTTAAATATCAGGACTTCCCCTTCGCCCGCATGAACAAGAAAATCCATTGCCACATGCTTTAGCTTGTGGGTTGCGGATTAATAGGGAGTGATTTTTCTCAGCAACCAGAGGCTATCCGTTCAAGGCAATATACAAGCAGGTTTCAAAGTACCAGCCCCGGCAGAAAAAATACGACCTCGCCCGCAATGCGAAAACGCTCATCGGCCACCGCTTTTTCGGGGTGTAGCAGCATCCAATAATGTGCGCCAGTCATCGCGATCAAGATTACGGCCAGGCGTTGGGCGTAGCGGTACTCGGTAAGTACACAGACCGTCACGCAAGTGACTATTGTAACGAGCGCGATACCGCGCAAAATCAGAAGCGTGTTCCTGTGTCCCAACCAGCGGGCCAGGTTAAATATATCTTTGTACTTGATCGCCTCGAAATGCGAAAACAGCAGCAGACTTTGTACCGTCAGCAAATAGAGAACAACGCCCATCACGATACTTTCCCAACTCGTACCTTCGCCCAAAAACCAAGTACTACCCCACACCCCTGCCGCGTAAATCAGCGAGGTGACCGGCTCTTTGAAAGCCTGACGCTTGCTCTTGACCGGAATGCGCGAGACGCCCAACAGGTAAAGCGCCACAAAAACAACCATTCCGATACCAAATTTCCACAGCTGCCTTGGAATGAGCCACAAAAGCGCGGCGGCAAGTACCAGCGAGCCAAGGGTAATGGGCCAAATGACGCGTTCGTGCGCTTTGACAAAGGCATGACGCAGGGTACGCGGCTGCTCGGGTTTGCGGTTGTCGAGCAGGTGATCGAGAGTGTAAATGCTCAGTACCACCAATCCCAAAATCACCGTCACCCAGCCGTTGAGCGGGGTGGTGCCACCGGGCATCCGGTTAGCCGCTGCGTGTGACAGCAGCGCTCCGGCCACCACGTCGAGGCTGAGCCAATGCAGGTGAATCGGCTTGAAGCGATAGAGCGGGGGTACTGATTCGGGCATTTTGCTACACTAATTCGACGCGATCACCTTCGCTGATGCGTCCCGCTTTGGCCAGCAGATTCATGCCAAACATGATTTCGACGCCCTGCTTTCGGTAGCTCATCAGCGTTTTCAGCGGCTCCCGTCCGGGCTCAGCCGTGACCGGGTCGATGGTCGTCATGATGCAGCGCGAGCAGGGCTCGGTACCCACGAAATCGGCGGTACCGATACGTAAGGTAGTCCAGCTATCTTCGGCGTAGGGCGCGATACCCGTCACCACCAGATTGGGCCGGAAGCGTCGCATGGTCACGGGCTCGGCGAGGCGCGTATTCAGGTCGTCGAGCGATTCTTGACTAATCACCAACAAAGGATAAGCGTCCGCAAAGCTGACGTTCTCGCCGCTTTTGGCGTAGGTCGGGTCGACGGGCCGCGCGGCACTTTCGGGCATCTTGACCAACCGAACTTCCTTCCCGATGTACTTGCTCAGCCAGGCATCCGCCGCCGGGTCGACCGTGACGGCCTGCACCGTATCGTCCCACACCCGCACCGTAACAGGCGAAAAATTGGCAGGTTCAAAGGGCACAAAAAACCGGTCGTCCGGCGCGTCGCGGTGCGTAAGCCAAAACCCGTCTTCGGCCAAAGCAACGTCGATCAGGGCCATCGTGCGGAACTTGCGCTGGGTTAGCGCCTTCCCGGCCTGGTCCACGACCAGCCACCGGCGATCCAAAGCCAGCCCGCGTTCGAGTACCTGAGCGCTGGGCAAACGGATCCCGCCCAAAGATTTGACGGGGTAAATCCAAATTTCGGATAACGTGATGGCGTGGGAGCGTGATGATGTGGGGGCGTTCATGGTAGTGTGTAGAATAATCCTGGTAGTGTAGGTAAGTGAGTCTGGCGGTGCCGTAGGTTATTGGCAATGAATTTAATTTGGGTCAATTCCACAAAATTTTAACTTGTGGCTCGTACGTTTTGAACCTTCTATCTTGAGTAATGATAGTGAAATCGCCAGCGATTGCCTGGGCGATCAGCATTCTGTCGAAGGGATCTTGATGATGAAACGGTAGGTCAGAAAGAACTTCGCAATGTTTTGTTTCAAAACTCAGTACTTCAATAAATTGAGCCAATAATTTACGCTCGAGGGTTTGTTGCGTCGGAGTGAATTCTAGTTTGCCGATGCTTTTTTTGATTGTGATTTCCCAAAAACTGACATGACTCACCATTACTGTATTGGCGGTGTTTTCCAGAATCAAGCGCACCGAGTTCGATAATTTTGGGCTGTTTTCTACAAACCACATTAAAATGTGCGTGTCGATTAGATAGGTCATTCGGGAGTAGAGGAAGTTAGCATATAATCTTCGAAGCCCGGCGGGATGACCTCATCAAAATCATCGGCGATATTAAGAAAAGTGCCCTTAGCGAAACCAGCTTTTCGAGTGCGTTTTTCGGAAGCAGCTTCGCCCTTACCGTGCAGAATTTCCATGAGTTGGATAATCAGATGCTCGTCATCCGTGCTGGCTATTATCTCAATAAGTGAGAGTTTTTGTTGTTCGAGGCTCATAACTCAAAAGTGATTAAATAAGTAGCTGTCCTGACTTATCGCAATGATTGTGGCTAAGCAAATAAACGAATAAACGATCACTCCCCAAACTCCATCCGCGCCAGTGGGCTTACCGTTTGATTGGTAAAATCTCCGGCCAGGTACTTGTAATAAGCGGCGATGGCGATCATGGCGGCATTGTCGGTGCAGTACTCGAAGCGTGGGATGTACACCTGCCAGCCGTTTGCAGTGCCCGTTTCTTGCAGCGCTTTTCTCAACCCTGAATTAGCCGATACACCTCCTGCAATCGCGATTTGTGCGATGCCCGTTTGCTCGGCGGCTTTCGTTAGTTTTTTAAGCAGGATTTTGATGAGCGTGTGCTGAATACTGGCGCAAATGTCGGCCAGGTTATCGGCGACGAAAGTAGGATCGGTTTTGGTCTGTTTCTGCAAGAAATAAAGAATCGATGTTTTGATCCCGCTGAACGAAAAATCCAGATCCGGCACGTCGGGAATCGGAAATTCGTAGGCCAGTGGGTTACCCGCCTGGGCGTGGCGGTCGATAATCGGCCCGCCGGGGTAGGGCAAATCCAGGAGCTTGGCGGTCTTGTCGAAGGCCTCGCCGACGGCATCATCCAGCGTTTGGCCAATGATTTCCATGTCGAGGTAGTCGCGCACGAGCACGATCTGGGTGTGCCCGCCGCTGACGGTCAGGCACAGGAACGGAAAATCGGGCTTCGGGTCTTCGATAAAATGCGCCAGTACGTGTGCCTGCATGTGATTCACTTCGATCAGAGGACGATCGAGACCCAACGCCAGCGCCTTGGCAAACGAAGTACCCACCAGCAGCGCGCCCATCAAACCCGGTCCCCGCGTAAAAGCAATGGCATCCAACTCATTTTTCGCTATTTTTGCGTCAGAGAGCGCTTTTTGGACCACCGGCAGGATCGTTTGCTGGTGCGCGCGTGAGGCCAACTCGGGTACCACACCGCCGTAAGCCTCGTGTACGAGCTGCGTGGTGACAACATTGGAACGGATATTGCCGTTACAAAGTACCGCCGCCGACGTTTCGTCACAAGAGGATTCGATGGCCAGAATATTCATGCAAATCGTTAAAATTTGTCCCAAAAGTAGGTAATTTCCGGCAGGATGGCGAAGCCGGATTCGTCAAAAACCGTCTATGGTCAAAGTACTCAAAGAAATTGGCAATGGCCTCGTGCTGCTGTTTATCCCGGCGCTTTTCGCGCTTGGGGTGGGCACGATCGCTTTCCAGTTTCCGGCCGTCCAGACCTACGCCACTCAGAAGGTCGTCAAAGTCCTTTCCAATAAATTGGGGTATCACATTAGCGTCCAGCGGATTAATATCAAGTGGCTCGATGCCATTTCCTTGGAAGGAGTCTCGATACGCGATACCGACCACCAGCCCATGATCGACGTAGGTCGGCTCGACGTCGATTTCAATGTGTGGGCGATTGTCAAGAATGCCGCCCACGAAATCCACCTCGACGAAGTGAACCTGTACCGTCCTGAAGTGCGGCTGGTCAAGACCCAGGCGGGCGACTTGAACATGGACGGCTTTATCGCCCGCATCAACGCGCTCGCCAACTCCGGCGACACCACGGGCTACGTACCTGATCACAACATTCCTTTCACGATTGGTAAAGCTTCACTTACCGACGGCACGCTGCATTACGACGACCCGCGCGAACCTTACGATCGGAAGTCCGACGTTTTCGACTACTACCACTTCGAATTGCAGCAGCTCAATGCCCAGCTGAAAGACTTCCTGGTGCTGGGTGATACGATCAAATTCGAGGCCAACGACCTCAATACCATCGACCGCCAATCGTCCTTGAAAGTACATGATCTGGATACCAGGTTTTTGTACTGTGCTAAAAAGACCGAACTCGGCGCGCTGAGTGCCTACATCGGCGGCTCTTACCTAACTGATTATCTGAGCTTCAATTACGACCACCCGTCGGCCTTCGGTGATTTCAACGACAAGGTGCGCATGTTGGCGCACTTCAACAATAGTCGCATCTACGCCGAGGATTTAGGGCTTTTCCATGAGTACCTGCTCACCCTCGACGAAACCTGGCGCATTTCCGGCGATTTCGATGGGACCGTCCATGATTTTCGGGTGCGAAACACCGATTTGCGCTTTGGCAAGAACAGCCGCCTGGCCGGAGCGTTCGCCTTCCGAGGCTTGCCCGCATTTAGCCGAACCACGATGAATTTCGACCTGATCAGTTCGCAACTCGACCCCGCTGATTTGGTTCAGTACTACCCGGAAACGGATTTACACGAGACGTTTGGTAAATTTGGGCTCACCGCGATCAATGGCAAGTTTCAGGGTACTGAGCAGGATTTTAAACTGAAAAGTAAAGTCGTCACCAGGATCGGTAGTCTCACGACGGACCTGGTTTTTCACATTCAGGACCGCCAGTCGTCCCGCTACCTGGGTTTACTCAAAACGGTTGATTTGGATGTCGGCCAACTTTTTGATCGACCCGAATCGTTGCAAAAACTGGATTTCTCAGGCAAAGTCGACGGTAGAGGCTTCACGCTTGCTTCGGCGGCGGTCAACCTCGATGCCGACGTGCAGCGGCTGGGTTTCAAGGGTTATGATTACCGCAATGTGCAGCTACGGGGCAACTTACAAAAGGGGTACTTCAACGGTCAGGTAGGTTCGCGCGATCCGAATCTCAACTTCGTGCTCGATGGCGAAATCGATCTTTCCCAACCCCAAAACCGCTTCGATTTGCAGGGCATCGTCAACCAGGCGAACCTGATGGCGTTGGGTTTTTCGGAAACGCCTTTCACCATTGCCACTCGACTCGACGCCCAAGTGAGCGGCAACGAAATTGATGAACTGGTAGGCAATGCCCGGTTTTTGGACATAACCCTGACGACCCCCGAAAACGAACGCCGCCTAATGCTCGACTCGCTCTTACTCACTTCTCTGGAACAGGACGACACACGCACGCTCGACGTGGCAAGCGACTTCCTGGCCGCCCGCGCCAGCGGTAATTTCATCCTGAGTCGGGCGGCGGCCGACCTCACCGAACTGCTCAAAGAATACAAGCTGTACTTCCTGGGAGACGAGTATAGCCGCCGCGCGTACTACGCCCAGAAGCCCGCCGTCGTAGACGCCCGGCGGTACGCCATCGACTACCAACTCGACGGCCGAGACCTGACGCCTTTGCTCGATTTCCTGACGCCGGGCCTGTACATTTCGCCGGGTAGCCACGCCGAGGGTGAGCTTCGCATGGGCAACACCGCTTTCTTGACTTTGAGCGCTCAGGCGGATACCGTACGGGCAGGCAGCGCACGCTTCGCCGCGGCCCAAGTCGACGTCACTACTTCAAAATTTGTGAACAACGCCGAGGTGCTCGCCTCGGCGCTCATCACGTCGCGCGAGCAGAAAATCGGCCCGCTGGCCCCAACCGAAGCGATGAGCGCGGAAGCGGCCTGGGACGAAGACCACATTCATTTTACGGGTGAGGTCCGGCAGAAAAACAGCACTAACGTCGCCAATCTCAACGGCGACATTAGTTTCCTGCCCTCCGGTCTGGATTTGCACCTGACTTCCTCGCGGCTTGTGTTGCTTGACGAGGAATGGCGGGTCAATCCTAACAACCTGATTTCGGTGGTCAACCGCAAGACGTTGTTCAGCAACCTGGCGCTCATCAACGACAAGCAACGCGTATCGCTCGACGGGGAAATGGTCGCCGACTCGACCCGGAATCTGGTGTTTGAAGTCAACCGGTTCAAGCTTGCTACGCTCAATCCCGTGCTCGAAACCAAACTGGGTGGTATACTGGAAGGGAAAGCGACCTGGTACGACGACCAGAGAGACGATGAGGTGAACGGCAGTTTCGCGGTCGATAGCCTGAGCTACGACGACTACCTGCTGGGCAACCTGGGCGGACGCGTCGACTGGGACAATGCCGACGAGCAGTTTGCGGTGGAGGCCCGCCTGAATCGTAACCTGGCGCGGGTTTTTGCGCTCAATGGTACCTACTCCCCCGAATCCAAAAGCGATCCGCTCAATCTGAAAGCCCTGCTCGACAACGCCGACCTGAAAATGATCGAGCCTTTCAGCCGTGATCTGATTTCGGATGTGCGAGGTAAGGTGAACGGCCACCTGACGGTACGCGGTACCCTGGCCGCGCCGAAGGTGTCGGGCGAGGTGAAGGTCGACGACGGACGACTCAAATTCGACTACCTCCAATCGGTGCTTTCGTTTAGCGATGTCGTGACGTTCGAGCCTAATGAAATTTCGGCCAAGAATTTGGAAGTAAAGGATGAGGAGGGCAATACGGCCACTGTGCGCGGCAGCGTGCTGCACGATGCCGCCTACCGCGATTTTGCGCTGGCGTTCAACGCCGATCTTCGGAACTTTAAAATCCTGAACACCACCACCAAAGATAATGACCTTTTCTACGGTACTGCCTACGTGACGGGCAGGGCCAGTCTGACCGGCCCGCTCGATAACCTCAGCATTGAGGCCAGCGTCACCAGCAACCGAGGTACCCGCATGTATATTCCGCTCGATGGTCCCACCGAGGTGGCTACCCAGGAGTACATTCAGTTTGTGAGTACCAAGATCAGGGAGGATAGTCTGGAAGCGGCGGGCATCGCCAGAAAAAGCACTAATATCGGCGGCGTAAAGATGGATTTCAACCTCAACATAACGCCCGATGCCTACGCTGAGATTCAGCTCGACCGCCAGGCAGGCGACATTATTCAAGCATACGGCAAAGGACTTTTGAACCTGAAAGTCGACACTAAAGGCGACTTTACGATGGCGGGCAACTACGAAATCGAACGCGGTGACTATACTTTCACTTTTCAAAACGCGCTCAATAAAAAATTCACGATCAATCCCGGCAGCCGCCTCACCTGGTCGGGCGATCCGTATGGCGCGCTGCTCGACGTGCAGGCCACCTATACCCAAATGGCGTCGCTGGCTGGGGTACTCCCGGGCGTTAGCGGCTTGGGCAATCAGGGTGACGCGCTCAGTCGCCGCTACCCGGTGGAGGTTACCATCGCCCTCACCGACCGGCTGATGTCCCCCACGATCGGCTACGATCTGGCGGTGAAACAATATCCTTCGTCGGGTGAGTACCGGGCAGCGGTGGCGGCTTTTGAGAACCGACTCAAAAGCGATGAGCAGGAGCTGAGTCGGCAGGTGAGTAGCCTGATTTTGTTCAACCAATTGCTGAGTCCGCAGGAAGTCTTCCTGGCGCAATCGAACCAAGGGCAGAATTTTGCGACCAACAGCATCAGCGAATTGATCTCGAATCAAATCAGCCGCTGGGCCTCGGCTTTGAACGAAAACCTCGAAATCGGCGTGTCAGGCCTTTCGCTTGATCAGTATGCCTTCGATAACCTGCAACTTCGGCTTTCGTACCGCTTCCTCAACGACCGCTTCCGCATAACGCGCGACGGCCGCTTCAACTACGGCAGCAGCCAGTTCGGTACTTCGCAGGTCAACGCCACGAGTCTGCTGGGTGAATGGACGCTGGAATACTGGCTGGCCCAAAGCGGCGGCGTCCGCCTGAAAGCCTACAACCGCAATATCCAAAACCCGCTGCTGCTCAACAACGCCATCACGACGGGCGGCGTCAGTATGCAGTTCACCCACAGCTTCAACCGTTTCAAGGCCATTGCCCGGCCAGAGATCAAATCACCGGTGGAGGTGGTGGATACAAAACCTTCGCCCGCCGCCGCTCCGGCGCGGTTGACTTCCAAGGTGGAAGGGAAGGAGGATTAGCAGCTTCGGGGAAGCGTAGGGTTTGTTATCTGATAAGTACAATGTTGCGCCTCTCCGAGGCTTGTGGGATTTTGGGTATCTATTTCTGCTACAAACCTTGCGCCTCTCCGAGGCTTATTAGGATTGCCAGTATTTATTTCTGCTACTAAGGGCGAAAGCTCAAGGCAATGGATAGATACTATAAGGTAGTTTGGAAACGGACAGCTGCAATGCATAAGTAGCTTCGGAGAAGCGAAATGTTTGTAGCAATAGGCACGAATATAGATTGTAAGCCTCGGAGAGGCGCAACATTACGTCTTGACACCAAACGTTGCGCTTCTTCGAGGCTGCTCTTCAATCCCCTCGATACTCGATCGCCATGCCCTTCATCACGTACCCTTCCACCGTTGCTGACGTGTAGTACTTGTACTGCACGTTCATCAGCGCGTCGGCTCCAAGTTTCTGGGCTTTCAGGACGAGCTGGGCGGTGAGTAAATCTTTCGTTTCAGCAGAGTTGCCTCGGTAGAGCATCCGCTCGCTGTTGTTTTTTTGCTTCGTGGTCAGGCTATCCTGGCGGCTGATTTCGACCCACTCGATTTCGGCGTACGGGCGATCGGGTGCCTCGTTGACCATGAATACGTCGATGGGGTAGACGGTTCCCGTAGAGATTGGAATATTGGGACGAAAACAAGCGGCCAAGCCCAGCGTCAGGAGGACGGCCAGGATGGTATTCACCAATTGCTGACGAACCATAGAGGCCATTCTTTTCGTTGAGATTTTGAGTATTACGTTTTTTATCACAAAAATTTGATCAATAAAATAATGAAAAAGAAATTCAACTATTTGTCAATCAGTCTGGTTTTTGCCGTCTTATCTTTTCTGACCATGTCCTTCCTATCCGCTGGTAATCCTGACGATGTGGTGGGTACCTGGTTAACGGGTTCAGGCAAAGGGAAAGTGCAAATTTACAAAGAAGGAAGTCAGTATTTTGGTAAAATTGTCTGGCTTAAGGAACCGAACGATCCTAAGTCGGGACAGCCCAAAGTCGACAAGAGCAATCCCGAAGCCAGGAAAAAAAGCCACCCATTGCTGGGGCTGGTCAATCTCAGCAACTTCCGCTACGCGGGTGACAACGTCTGGGAAGATGGGAAAGTCTACGACCCCGAAAACGGTAAGGAATATTCCTGCAAGATGACGCTTCGCGGCGACAAGCTGGATGTTCGCGGCTACATTGGGTTCTCGCTGCTTGGCCGCACGGATACCTGGCAGCGGGTTAAATAGTGAGGAATAAGGAATGATGAGTGATGAATTATTTCGTTTCGCACGCGCTACTTTCATACTAGTCCGAAGGTGCACCAGCCCACTCATCACTCATCACCCAACATTCCCTTACCGCTCGTCACTATCTCTTTGGTACGCGCGCCTTCTAGGCCTAATTTTAAGACTTCATCCAACAATACTAGCCTAATCAATCTCTTATGAATCGATTCAAACGTATGTTACCCGTGCGGTATGCACTGGGGGCGGCCTTGCTGGCGCTGGTCGCAACGCCGCAAGTCCAGGCCCAGGACGTGCCCAAGGGTATGAAAAAAATCACTTCGGTGGAGGGCATCACCGAATACCAAATGGACAATGGCCTGAAAGTCTTGATGTTTCCCGACGCCTCCAAGCCTACGGCTACCGTCAACGTTACCTACCTGGTCGGTTCGCGCCACGAAGGTTACGGCGAAACGGGCATGGCGCACTTGCTGGAGCACATGGTGTTCAAGGGTACGCCCAACCACCCCAACATTCCGCAGGAACTGACCGAACACGGCGCGCGGCCCAACGGTACCACCTGGTACGACCGCACCAATTATTTCGAGACGTTCTCGGCCACCGACGAAAACCTGAAATGGGCGCTCGACCTGGAAGCCGACCGCATGGTCAATTCCTACATTGCCAAAAAAGACCTGGAAAGTGAGTTCAGCGTGGTGCGCAATGAGTTCGAATCGGGCGAGAATAGCCCCTTCCGGGTACTGCTGCAACGCACGACGTCCACGGCCTATGAGTGGCACAACTACGGTAAATCCACGATCGGCAACCGCTCCGACATCGAGAACGTACCCATCGAAAACCTCAAAGCTTTTTACCAAAAGTACTACCAACCCGACAACGCGGTACTGACCGTGGCGGGCAAAATCGACGAAGCCAAAACGCTGGCCCTGATACAAGAGTACTTTGGCAAAATCCCGAAGCCCACGCGCCAACTGCCCGTGAGCTACACCGTGGAGCCGACGCAGGACGGCGAACGTTTTGCGACCGTGCGCCGCACCGGCGACGTGCAGATGGTCGCCGCGACCTACCACATCATGCCCGGCTCGCATCCCGACTACGCTGCGATGGACGTGCTGGTGGAAACGCTTACCGCCGAGCCCAATGGCAAGCTTTATAAAAACATGGTCGACACGAAGAAAGCGTCGAGCATCTACGGATTCAGCTTCGCGCTGCATGATCCCGGCTTCGCGTATTTCGGGGCTGAGGTGCTGAAAGAAAATTCGCTGGACGAAGCGAAGATGGCTATGACCGCCACGCTGGATTCGGCCGCCATGACCAAGCCTTCGGGCGAAGACATCGAGCGCGCCAAGACATCGCTGCTCAAAAACTGGGAACTGCAATTCCGCAGCTCGGAGCGCGTGGGGCTGGGCATCAGCGAATTCATCGCCACCGGCGACTGGCGGCTGGCCTACCTCTACCGCGATGCCGTGCGGAAGGTGACCTCCGACGACGTCTTCCGGGTAGCACAGCAGTACTTTAAGCCCGCCAACCGTACGGTAGGTACCTTCGTCCCGACTGCCAACCCCGACCGCACCGAAGTACCCGCTGCGCCCGACGTGATGGCGCTCGTGAAGGATTATAAAGGCGAAGCCGCCATGGCGCAGGGCGAAGCTTTCGATCCATCGCCCGAAAATATCGACAGCCGCACGACCAAAATCGAGCAGAAAAATGCGATCGAAATAGCGCTTTTGCCCAAGGAAACGCGCGGCAACGTGGTGGCAGTGAACATGACACTACGCCTGGGTGACGAGAGAAGCCTGATGAACAAAGGCACGATTTCGAGCCTAACGGCCGATATGCTCGATAAGGGTACCGCCACCAAAACCCGGCAGCAGGTCAAGGACGAGTTCGACCGCTTGCAGGCGCGCGTCAATTTTTATGGAGGCAACAACCAAGCCGGGGTGCGTGTCGAAACCACCCGCGACAACCTGCCCGCCGTGATGAAATTGGTAGCTGAGGTACTTAAAACACCCGCTTTTTCGGAGAGTGAATTCGAGAAGTTGAAGCAGGAGCAACTCGCCCGGATCGAGTCGCAGCGCAGCGAGCCGCAGGCCATCGCCATCAACGAGTACCGCCGCATCACCTCGCCCTATCCCAAGGGGGATGTGCGCTACGTGGCGACTTTCGACGAAGACGTAGCCGACGTGAAAGCCACGACCCTGGCCCAGGTAAAGCAGTTTTACAAAGATTTCTATGGCGCCGACAATGCTTCGATCGCTGTGGTGGGTGATTTCGATAAAGCGCAAATTCAAAAGCTCGTGCAGGATGAATTTGGCAAATGGAAAAGCGCCAAGCCCTTCACCCGCATCGCGTCGCCCTACCAGGCCGTACAACCGCAAAACAAATCCTTCGAGACGCCGGATAAGGCCAACTCCATGTTCGTGGCAGGCCTCAACATGCCCTTGCAGGACAGCGACGCCGACTACCCTGCTTTGCTCATGGCCAACTACATGCTGGGCGGTGGTTTCTTAAACTCGCGGCTGGCTACCCGCATACGGCAGAAAGACGGCCTGAGCTACGGCGTAGGTTCGCAGTTCAACGCCAGTTCGCTCGACAAGAACGGTAGCTTCCTGGCCTACGCCATCTACGCCCCGCAAAACGCCGAGAAGTTGGAGCAAGCCTTCAAAGAAGAAATCGAACGCGTGGTAAAGGAAGGCTTTACCGCCGATGAGTTGAAGGCTGCCAAGTCAGGGTACCTGCAACAACGCCAGGTAAGCCGCGCCCAGGATGCCTCGCTGGCCAGCATGCTCAACCAGGACCTGTACCTAAACCGCTCGATGCAGTGGCAGGCCGACCTCGACAAGAAAATCGAGGCCCTCACGCCCGCCGCCGTAAAGTCCGCCGCCGCCAAGTATATCGACTACGACAAAATCACCGTCATCAAAGCCGGTGACTTCGAAAAGGCCCGTAAGGATCAACCTAATAAGGACAATTCACCCGCCACCATGGGGGGGAGTCCAAAGAAGTAACGTAATTGTGGTACGGTCGGACGGCCGCTGCCGCGGCTCGCCCGTCTCACGGAAGAACAAGCAAAACAAAGTAAAGGCGTTCGACTAATGTCCACCAACTGGGCAAACCGTCGAACGCCTTTTTTATTCAACCCACTTACTTCCTCACTGGCATATTCGCCTTCACCTCCCGCTGCCAGGCTTTAAGCTTATCTTCTAATTCATGCTTTTTCTCAGGCATAGCTGCCGCCAAATTCTTTGATTCGCTCAAATCATCCCGAAGGTTATATAGCTCCATTTCGCCCGTTTCGTAGCTTTCGGTGAGCTTGTAGTCACCTAACCGAATGGCTCCACCCGGGACTGCCCATCTGATTGCTGAAATGGGGGTAGTGCCAGTAAGCCGGATGGTCGGGAAGCGTATTTTTAGGGTCGAGAAGATTGGCGTAGATACTCCGGCTATCCGTCACGACATCGGGTAGTGGCTTTTCGAGTACCTCGGCGAACGTGGCGAAGTAGTCGACGTTGCTGAAGTACTGATCGCTGACGCCACCCGGCGCGATCTTGCCCTTCCAATACGCAATGGCCGGAATGCGGATACCGCCCTCGTAAATGTGCCCTTTCCACTTGCGGAGTGGATCCATCGTGGTCGGAATTGGGCCCAACTCCGGCAGGCCGACGCCACCGTTGTCGGAAGTGAAAATGACCAGCGTGTTTTCCAGCACTACCCTGCTTGCGCAGCGTCGCCATCACGCGGCCCACGCCGTCGTCGAGGCTTTCGAGCATCGCGCCGTAGTTGGGGTTGTACTTGCCGTCGAATTTTTCATACTTTCAGAAAGTACTTGCCCAGTTTGTCGCCCCTGGGGATGATGAACACGTGCGGGGCTGAGTAGGAGAGGTAAAGGAAGAAGGGATTGCCGGGTTGGTGCTTACCGTTTTTTTCGATGAAATCCACGGCGTAGTCCGACAGCACATCGGTAACATAGTGTGTGCCGTCATCCACAAATTCTTTGGTCGTAGCTATCTTCAAAAATCGAATAATTGTAGTAGTCGAGCCCGTTCTTGCCGATCATGCGGCTGTAGTCAAATCCCTGTTCCCAGGGGGACATGCCTTCCTTGTTGCCCAAATGCCACTTGCCCACCATGCCCGTCGTGTAGCCCTGGGCCTGGAACCATTCGCCCAGGGTCGTGGCCGAGGCAGGCAGAAAAGGATTCCAGGGTGCCGGGTCGACGGGTGACTCGGGATCGGTGCGATTACCCGCAATGTAGTTGGTGAGGCCGTAGCGCGCCGGGTGGCGGCCCGTCATGATGGCCGCGCGCGAGGGCGAGCACACCGGACTGGCCGAGTAGGCTTGCGTGAAGCGCAATCCCCGTTGCGCCAGGGAGTCGATATGCGGCGTTTCATTAAATGGATTGCCATAGCAGCCCAAATCGAAGTACCCCAGGTCGTCGGCCATGATGTAAACGATGTTGGGGCGGCTCGACGCACCGGACTGCCCTCGGACGCCAAAACTATAAACACACAGCAGACACAGGGAGAGGAGGGTTTTCATTAATAAATGGTCTAGGCAAAATTGAGTAGGTAGGCAGAAGTTCCCGATCTATTCGGTCTTCAACCAGACCTTAGAAGTCGTTTTTACTTCGTTTTTAATCATCCCTTCCCAATCGGTCGGGTCTTGTGGTTTATCATACTCTTTTCCGGTCGAGGCATAGTCGCACAATTTCAGGGTTTTACCATCAGCTGTTTTTCCGGTGAACTCCAACCAAACCCCCGGTGTCTTATCTGAATTATCGATGGGCGTCAACGTTAGTTCAGGACCCAAAGCGACGGGCTGCTCCATCGCCTCGGCCGATTCCAGCAAGCTGCAGCGTGCCAGTACCAGCGGACCGCGCATGATGGCCTTGTAGGTAGGTTCGTCAGGAATGGAAATTAGTTGGGCGGGCATACCCATCGTGACCGTGAGTTTATCTTGGTTTTTCCAGTTTCGCTTCACTACGAAAACCCCTTTGTCAGTACCCTGATTCTCGACGCTTTTGCCGTTCACTTTCACTTGGAAATCCTGGCACCACTCGGGAATTCGCAATGACACAGCACCCGCGAAGGGCTGTGCGGTTTTCAGTTTCAAGTTTACCTCCCCGTTTTTGGGGTAATCGGTATCGATGGACAAGCCCACTGTTTTATTGTCGCTCAGCATCGCTTGATAGGTGCCCGGAATGTACAAGTTGACCAACAGATTGTTCTTGGCGCGGTCGGACATCAGCGTCACTTCACCCAACTGTAGCAGTCCGCGGGGTACATTGGCTACGCAGCACTGGTGGTTTTTGGTGAAGCAGTGGAGGGGCGAAACAAGGTGCGGCTCGTTGAGGCCCATGCGGCGCAGGCCCCACGTACCATCGGCGCTGATCGAACCGACCAGCACATTATATGACAGCCGTTCGATTTCGTCGGCGTAGGTTTGCTTGCCCGTGAGCGTCATCAGCCTGGCGGCCAGGCGCTCCCAGTACACCACATCGCAGGGTTCGTTCAGGCCACTGGGTTTCAGCGATGCCCCCACCAACTTATCATGGTAGCCGATGCCGCCCGTAATGACGCGCTCGTTCTCCTGAATGGAAGTGAATATATTTTCCGCCGCTTTCAGGTAGTCTTCGTTGCCTACCACCTGGTACAGATCCACCAGGCCTTCCACGCACGAAATGAATTCGTAGGCCTTTGTCCATTTACCCTTATCGGGAAACCACTCGTGGACGGGCGTCCCGGTCAGGCCCTTCCGCAAGATGGCGGGCGGGCTGTCGGGTACCGACTCCCAGTTCTGGACGATGTACTCGGCGTAGTCGAGGTACTTTTGCTCGCCGCTGTACAGGTACAGTTTTACCAAGGGCGTCAAGATAGAGGAGCTTGGCAGGCCATAGAAATTGCCCGTATCGACCATCTCGACTTTGCCCGGGCCGACTTCGGTCATCAGGTGGTCCATCATCCGCTGGGCGGCGGTCAGTACTTTGGGGTCTTGCAGGGTTTGGTAGGCTTCCACCAATCCCCACAGGGCGTACTTCCGATTCCAAACGTTCCAGACATTTCCCGACACAAACGCTGAGTTTTTGTACGAACCGATGTACCCATTGGCGTCTTGCGTGTCGATCAGCCGATCGGTTTCCTTCCTGATGGCGGCTTTGATTTTAGCATCGCCGGTGTACTCGTAGGCGGCCACCGCCGACAGTACCCATTTGCCCCAAAATTCGCCCTGCCACAGGCCGCGCCCCTGGTGGTACTGGTCGTCCAGGCGGGTTTCGAAGGCCAGCGTGGCTTCGGGGATGATCTCGTTCACGGCGTAGTCGGAGGCGATGCGTTTGTCGACGACCAGGTCGAGTTCCTCCCCGATTTTGCCCGTCATGTGGACATCGCCCAACTTAGCCATGCGGAGTTTGTCCTTGACTTTGATCCGCAATTCGGGGGTACCCGGGTTTTGGCAATAGCTGGTTTGAGCCATTCCTAAACAAAATGTAAACGCAAAGAGCGTGATGATCGGTTTTAGCATAGTTTTTATTCTTGCGTCGTGATTTTATAAACCAGTCATTTATAAACTTGGTATTGCGCCCTTTCAGGGCTTTTGGGTATTGCAATAGACGTCCACGGCTTCACCCTGTGCTGAGATGTTACGCCCTTTCAGGGCTGAAATAATTTTAAAGCGTCGCTCTTGACTAATGTACAAGTGCCCGGAAATTCAAGGCCAGAGCAATTAAACAGTTCAACGATTAAACACTTAAACACCCCTCAATACCCCGGATTCTGTACCAGATTGGGATTCGCATCCATTTCGATTTGCGGGATCGGAAACAGATTCATATTGTCCTGGTGGAGGGAGTGCCCGAATTGACGAACGTATTCCAGAAACTTACCCCGCCTTTTCAAATCCCAGAAACGCTGATTTTCGTTCAGGAACTCCCGGCGCCTTTCGTTCATTATTTCGTCGAGCATGGCCGCTTTGCCCGCCACTTCGGCTGTGGTGAGTGGCTTGGTTCTGGCCCGCTGACGCACCATATTGAGTTTTTCAAATACCGCCGCCGACATGGGGCTTATTTCGTTGGTGGCCTCAGCGTTCATCAGCAGGATGTCGGAGTACCTCAGGATCGGATAGTTGACGCGGGTAAAGAGCAGGTTCTTCGAGAAGTCGGTATCGTAGTACTTCTTGCTGAAATACCCGGTACCCTTCGTAAACTTGATCACTTTACCGGCGTTGGTCGTGTACTGATTCCAGATCATGTCGGTCAGTCGGATGTCGGCCTTGTCGTAGAGCGCCACCGCTTCCAGCGAGACGACGATGTTGCCGAAAGTAGCGGCGAATCCGTCGGTACCGGCGATGGGCGGGAAAGTCCAGGCACCCGTGATGTGGTTATTGGGCGGTTGGGAGCCCATCGACTGGTAGGAAAAAAGCCATTCCGACCCGTTGTCGTTCTCGGCTTTGAAAATATCGATAAAATTGGGCTGCAGGCTGTATTCTTTTGAATCGATGACCTGCTGGGTGAGCGTCCTGGCCTTTTCGTAGTCACCCAACGTCAGGTGTACCTTGGCCAGCAGCCCTTGGGCGGCACCTTTGGAAGCCCGCCCGACATCGTCGGCGTTGTAGGTCGATTTTAATGGCAATTGTTTTACCGCTATCTCGAGATCGTCGATGATCGACTGATACACTTCCTGAGTCGGGGTTCTTTTTACCAAAAAATCGTCGGTGCTTTCCGACTGCTTCAAGATCAAAGGTACATCGCCGAAGGCCCGCACCAGATTGAAATAGTAGTTGGCCCGAACAAACCGGGCTTCGCCTTCGAGCCGACTTTTCAAATCCGGGTTGATGGTGGCGGTGGGGAGGTTGGACAGCACGAAATTAGCCCGGCTGATGGGCGCGTAGTTGTTGCGCCAGCAGTCGATGAAGTGAAACGAGTTGGAATTCCAGGTACCGTTCACGATGCCGGTGCCGAAATTGAGGTCCCAGTTTCTAAAATCCTGAGCGGCGCTTTCGAAATGGAAATTCCAGGTATGTTCGCGGTTTCCGCGCTCCAAAGGGGCCGAATAAGCAGAATTGACGGCGCCGATGGCGTTCTGGTCGTTGTTCCAGAAGGTTTTCTGGCTGAGCAGTCCTTTGGGGTCTTCTTCCAGAATATCCTCGCAGGAGAAGGAAGCCGCACACAGGAGTGCCAGTACAGATAGGGTACGTACTTTATGTAGGGTTTTCATGATAAGGTCAGTTTAAAATTCCAGAGAAATACCGGCTACGTAGGTTTTGGCGCTGGGATAGGCGCTGTAGTCGATGCCCGTGCCGTACTCGTTGCCGCCAAACACGCTGGTGTCGGGGTCGAGGCCGGTGTAGTTGGTGAGCGTCCAGAGGTTGGTCGCGGTGAGGTACAGCCTGACGGTACCCAACTTCGCCTTCTGCAGCAAACTGCCTGGTAGCGAGTACCCGATCGAAAGATTCCGCAAACGCAGAAATGAGCCGTCTTCGACGTAGCTGTTGCTCGGCCCGAGGTTGTCGGCGCTCGATGGGGCCGGGAAGGTGTTAGAAGTACCTTCGCCGCGCCAGTAGTTTTCGTAAAAATTGCGCGTGATGTTGGCATCGGCCCGGTTCCTTTCCAAGGTATAGCGGGTGGCGTTGAACAGCTCGTTGCCGTACACGAATTCGAAGAAAGCGCTCAGGTCGAAGCCCTTGAATTTTATATTGTTCATCAATCCGCCGGAGAAAATCGGCTGGGCGTTGCCGGTGATCTGGCGGTCGTCGGCGGTGATGGCACCGTCGCCGTTGAGGTCCTTGTACCGTCTGCCCCCGATGCGCTGGCTGGGGTAGAAGGGCGCGGCGTCGAGCTCCTGCTGGTTCTGGACGATACCGTCTTCCTGCAAAACGAAGAAAGTACCAATTGGCTCGCCGACTTTGGTGATGCCCAGGTTGTAGTCGGTACCCGTGTTGAAGGCTTTGTCGATGTTGGGCGTGTTGATCACGAAATCCCGGCCACCGAGGTCGAGTACCTTGTTCTTGATAAAGCTAATGTTGAAATCGGTGTTCCAGGAGAAATCCTTGCCGTTGACATTCACGCTGTTGACCGTGAACTCAAAGCCCTTGTTCTCCATCGAACCGCGGTTTTGCAAGATGCTGTTGAAGCCCGAGGTGAAAGGCAGCGAGAAGTCGAGCAGCAGGTCGTCGGTCCTTTTGAAAAAGTAGTCGAGCGTAAGGTTGACCCTGCCCGCCATCAGGCTGACGTCGAGGCCCGCGTCGTACTGAGTCGTGGTTTCCCAGGTTAGGTCAGGGCTGGGAATGCGGACGGGGAAGTACCCCAGCGTGGTGGTGTTGCCGTTGATGGTGATGTTGTTGCGGCTCCCGATCAGGTCCAGCGTTTGGTAAGGCGGAATGGCCTGACTACCCGTTTTACCAAAACTCGCCCGTAGCTTCATATCGCTGATACCATTCAATTCTTTCATGAATGGCTCATTGCCCAGCCGCCAGGCCAGCGCCACCGAGGGGAAAAAACTGTACTTGTTGTCGCCCTGAAACTTGGAAGACCCATCGTAACGACCCGTCAGCGTCACGAAGTACCTGCTGTCGTAGTTGTAGTTGAACCGACCAAGGTACGACCGCAGACCCCAGGACGAGTAGTCGGAGTTGAGGTTGGTGATCTCCTGGCCCGACTCCAGGCTGTAGTAGCCGGTATTGTCGTTGGAGAAGGCCCGTGATCCACCGCCAAAACCCTCGTTGGTCAGGGTTTGGGTTTCGTACCCTACCACCCCGCTGACGTTGTGTACCCCGCCGAAGGTATTGTTGTAGCTGAGCGTGTTGGTGTTCAAGAACGATTGCGACACCCGATTGGCTTGTGAAGCAATGCCGAGATTCTGGCCCCGCGCCGAAAAGGTGGGGGCGTACTGCCGGATGTTGTCGGTCGAGTAGTCGGCACCCACAATCACTTTCAGCTTCAAACTTGGCGTGAAGGCGTATTCCCCAAACACATTGCCCAGCCCGCGCAGGTTGGTTTGATCGCGCTTGATCTCGAAGACCGTTTCCACCGGATTGACAAAGGGAAAGCCTGACAACGGATTCAGTTGGAAGTAAGTACCGTCAGGATTCCTGATCGGAAACGCGGGCGGGGCCAGGTACACGTCTATGTACCCACCGCTATAGCTACCCTGCTGGCTGTTGCCGAAGTCGCCCCGGAATTTCGACTGGCTCAGCGTGAAGTCGGTACCCACCTTGAACCTATCCGAAACATCGAAACTCAGCGAGCCTTTGAACGAACCCCGCTTGAAGCCCGACTGCTTGATGATGCCATCCTGGCTGAACCGGTTGCCCGACAGGTAGTACTGCACCTTGTCGGTTCCGCCCGAAAAGCTCAACTGGGAACTGTACATGGGCGCAGTTTGGAGTATTTCATCGCGCCAGTTGGAGCCTTCGCCAATCGCACCGATTTCGGCATCTGTGTAGGAAACCAACGATCCGGGATTGGGGCTGTTGGCCACCGACAGATTGCGGTACTCGGCAAACTCCCGGCCGTTCAGTACATCGTATCGTTTCAATTCCTGCTGAACCCCCGCGTACTGGTCGAAGGAAACTTTCGTTTTTCCCCGCTTGCCCGACTTTGTCGTGATCAGTACCACGCCGTTGGCACCTCTTGAACCGTAGATAGCGACCGCCGAGGCGTCTTTCAGGATTTCCATCGACTCGATGTCGTTGGGATTGATACCCGCCAGGGCATTGGCCGAGAAATTGCCGCCCCCCGAAATGTTGGTGGCGATCGGTATGCCGTCGATCACATACAGCGGGTCGTTGTCGCCCTGCAGCGAGTTAGTGCCCCTGATCCTGATCTTGACGCCCGCGCCCGGTGCGCCCGACTCGCTCGTGACCCGGACACCGCTCGTGCGGCCCGCCAGACTTTGGGTGATCGAGGCCACGGGTACCTTGTTCAGCTCATCCATTTTCAACGAACTCACCGAACCCGTCAGGTCGCTTTTCTTGACGGTACCGTAGCCAATCACGACCACCTCGTCGAGCGCCTTGGTATCGACGGACAGTGCAATATTGATTTGAGAGCGATTCCCTACCGTAACTTCCTGGCTGGCGTAGCCTAGAAAGGAGAAGACCAGTACTGAACTTTCGTTGGGTACTGCCAGCTGAAAGCGTCCGTTGGCGTCGGTGTTGGTGCCCGTCTGGGTACCTTTCACCAGCACGCTCACACCGGGCAGGCCGATGTTGCCCTCGCCCGTAACTAGCCCGCTGACGGTCTGAACCAGCACGACGGATGGCATCGTGACGTCGGAAGTGGCTTGCCTGCCGATGCTCGGGACGGTACGCGTGGTGGTTTGACTACTCAGTACGATGTTGTTGCCAAGGAGCTCGTAGTTTACGCCCAGGGGGCGCAGGAGCCGGTCCAATACCGTCTGTAATGTTTCGTTTTTGACGTGAAAATCAATTTTCCGATCGGCAGGAATGAGTTGCGGGCTGTAAGTGAAGTTGACATCCGCTGCTTTTCCGATGGTACGCAGCACGCCTTTGATTCGCTTGTTTTCCAGCGACACCGTTATTTTCTGTTCCAGCAGTTCCTGCCCGCTCGCGCGATGGGCGTAGGAAAAGCTGGCGAAAGTCGCCATGATGCATAGCTGAAAGAGCGAAATCCTCATAAGGGTCAGAAGCAGTTCTTTTCTGGGTCGAGTCTTTTGCATAAATTTGGAGGTTTGGTTTAGAATTGTAAGAGGTTCGGATCAAATGAGTTTCGTAAGGTGCGTCAGGCTCCAACCTGAATGCACAATCGCGCGAGATGGACAGGTCGGCAATGGTGGTACATTGTCGGCCTTTTCTTATTTAAAAATCAAAATCCTGACAAACTGGGTATCTGGTTTTTTCAACTGTCCGTTGTCAATTGGCTCAACGGCACCCGCCGTCCTTCACCAAAATACCCCCATCCTGCTGCACGAAAGTTGCGCCGACGGCCTTACAGATCAGCTCCAACTGACCAAAAAGCGGAAGTCCTTCGATGGAGGTCGTCAGGGTACATTGGCCCAGCCGGGTGCGGTCGAACTGGATCGGGATGCCGTACTCTTGCTCGATTGCCTGGAAAATATCTGCGATGGGTGTTTCATCAAATTGCAGGGTGGCCGCTTGTTTCAGCGGCACGGGATTGTCGGTAATCTCCTTGCGAAGCCGCTCGCGAAGTACTTCGTACACAACTTTTTGATTGGGTGTGAGCGTCACCACTTTTTCAGCGTCATGAGCGTCCTCGTATTCGCGTACGTACACCGCCACCTTTCCGGTCCGTACATCCACCGACACGTCGCGCTCATCCTCATAGGCCTTTACCCGGAAGCTGGTGCCCAATACCCGCGTGACCAGGTCGTCGGTATGTACCAGGAAAGGCTGTTCAGGGCGACGAGTCACCTCGAAAAAACATTCTCCGATCAGGTACACCTCCCGCTTTCCGGGGGCAAATACCTTGGGAAAGCGTAAGGTACTGTTGGCGCTGATTTGCACACGGCTGCTGTCGGGAAGGGTGAGCAAACGTGGCCCTTTTCTGGTGATAAACTTTTCAGGAACGCCCTGGCTACTAGAAATTTCTTGCATCACAGCGGGTACATCGCGGCTTGTACCGGCCGTCTTACCGAGCCACAACCAGGTACCCAAAAGCAGTACCACCGATGCAGCGGCGGCATACCAGGCGAAAGCGACTCGCTTGGTAGGCCGTTGTACTGGCGGGGCAGAAATGGTGTTCTCCTCGATATGGCTCCACATTTTCTTCAAGGTATCCCCGTCTTCTGCATATGGCTCGTGCTCTGTCTGTTCCAGGTCCAGAGCCATTTCCCGGGCCTTTTGCACGGTGGTAGCCTGTTGCGGGTTTGCGGCGAGAAATTCAGACCAAAACCGATCAGAATCCGCGTTGGGGCGGTAGACCCACCGTAGAAAGCGGTCGTCGGTCAGGAAATCGGCGAGGTCAAATCGGGTGTAATCCATAGAAACGATAGATAGCCTTTCATACACCAATGGCCCAAAGCCTTTGGTTTGTACTCAATGCTTTCAAAAAAAAGTGGAAAAATTAAATAAAAAGCGGAACGCTCAGCAGAGAAGGCAGATCAAAAGGCAAACGGAACTGACGTCCAGAAGTCGGCGAAGGGAGCGAATGGCACTGTGCTGTAGGTTGCGCACCGACTGGTCGTTTATACTCATAATCTCGGCAATCTGCTGACTGTCCAGGTGCTGGTAGTAGCGCAGGTGTATTACCTCCTGTTGCCGCTCGCTTAGCTGGCAAATGGCCCGTTGCAACATCTTGGTTTGGGCAGTAGCTTCCTCTTGGGCGATGAGAAGTTGTTCAAAAGGGATGGTCGAGAGCAGCGCGTGGTCGGGTGCCTGCTCGATGTCTTGCATCGGCTTTGTTCTGAACTGCCTGCTCAGCTTATTCCGTAGGGCCCGAAATAAGTAGAATTGAATAGAATCCGTAGTACTGAGATTGGCACGGCCCTTCCACAATTCGATAAACAAATCCTGGATGGAGTCTTCGATCTGCTGTTGGTCGCTGGTAATTTTCCGTCCGTAGCTGAGTAGCCTGGGAGCGAAGCGGTCGTATATCCGGGCGTAGGCTTGATTATCGCCCGTCCGAAATTTTTCCCATAGTACCTTCTCGCTTCCTTCGTACGAGGAGGTGGAGGCATTTTCAGATAATGAGAGAATAGAGTCGTTCATGCGTCAGGCGGCAAGCATACAAAGCGAATCTACTTAAAATCTCATTACCGTTTGGCTTTTATCAATAATTAATTTAAAGATGGAAATATGAAGACCCCAAGGTCTCCCGTCCTCACGCTCCCGAAAATTGCCCCAAAAACCGGACATCGTTTTCAGTGAAAAAGCGAAGGTCTTTGATGCCATAGCGCAGCATCGTGATGCGCTCGATACCCATGCCGAAGGCGAAGCCAGTGTACTCTTCAGGGTCGATGCCGCAACTCGTGAGTACGTTGGGATCCACCATACCCGAGCCGGCGATCTCGACCCAGCCCGAGTACTTGCAAACGTTGCAGCCCGCTCCTTTGCAGATGAAGCACGAGACGTCGATTTCGGCGCTGGGTTCGGTAAATGGAAAATAGGAGGGACGCAAGCGAAGCTTGGAGTCCTTATCGAACATTTCCTTCACGAAGTGATAGAGCGTATCCTTCAAGTCGCGGAAACTCACTTCTTTATCTATATACAAACCTTCCACCTGATGAAACACGCAGTGCGCGCGGGCCGAAATGGCCTCGTTACGAAATACCCGCCCCGGCATAATCGACCGGATCGGCGGTTTCTTGTGCTCCATCAGCCGTACCTGCACGTTGGAGGTGTGCGTTCGCAGTAGTACATCGTCGCGCACTTCACCGGCGCTCTTTTCCACAAAAAAGGTGTCCTGCATTTCGCGGGCGGGGTGGTTGTCGGGGAAATTGAGGGCACTGAAATTGTACCAATCGGTTTCGATCTCAGGACCCGTAGCGACGTTGAAACCCATCCGCTCAAAAATCTCGATGATCCGACGGCGCACGATCGTGAGTGGGTGTAGGCTACCCAACGCGTTGGGTACCACGGGCAGCGTCAGGTCGAGGCCCGACTCGTTGCTCGTGTCGGCGCTTGCTGCGAGGGCCTCACTGAATTCCTGAAAGCGTTCCTGTGCGCGGTATTTCAGCTTGTTTAGTTCCTGTCCTATCGCGCGTCGTTCTTCCGGAGCCACACTTTTGAGCTGGGCGAAAAGCTCGTTTACTTCACTTTTCTTATTGATAAAGCGCATCCGATAAGCTTCGAGTTGAGCCGGTGTGGACACCTCGCTTCGGTCTATCTCGCCGAGTAGCTCCTGCACGCGTTCACTGATCATAGGGTTTGCTGAGATTGAATGGATAAGTCGAATCAAGAGACAAATATAGGGATTCCTACGCCTCGCCACCGACAGGGACCGTGGTACTATCTCAAAAAATCTAAAAAATAAAACCCAATAGACACCACGTATTTTTACGTGATTTAGTAAGTGGCGATACTCATTTTGTGTTTTTAAATTTTTATAAAAAACTGGTATTCAGTAGTTTGGGTTGGTGTAAGTATTTTTACGTATTGCATCTAAGCAGTGATAAGGGCTAAATTTGACCTATCGAAATCCATAAAACACTAAACTACTTGACATTATGCAAACCTTCACTCCCTTCGCTCCAAAGTACCCATCTACCACCCCCACGCGCGAAATCGCTATCCATTCCATTGGGCACACGTTCATGCTCAACACCGACGACATCACGTGTCTGGAAGGGGAGGGCAACTACACGTTTATCTACACGCGCCGCAGCAAGCGCTATTTGGTATCCAAGACGCTCAAAAGTCTGACCGAACAACTGGACGAAAGCTTCATCAGAGTTCACAAGTCCTACATCATTAATACAGACTATATCGCCGAAAGGCTCGACGACGAGCGCCTCATCAGGATGTCGTGCGGGAAAGAAGCCACGGTATCGCGGCGGAAAATCAAGGAAATCTCCGCCCTGCTCGACCAATACGAAAACCGCGTCAGTGCCTAGAAAGCCCTGATCTCAAAATATTCAAGACCTTCATTTTTAGTGGGTTAAATATAAAACAGCAGCCATCGCTCGAACGAAGGCTGCTTGTTTTGTTTAAGGGGAGGAGGAAAGTTAAGTAGTGAAGAAGGCACAAAGGCACAAAGGCACAAAGTTGGCGGGGGTATTCAGAAAGCCCTCTTCACTTTGTGCCTCCTCAACTCCTCAACTCCTCAACTCCTCAACTCCTCAACTCCTTCACTCCTTAACTTCCTTCCTTAAATCAGCTTAATCCCCAACGTCACCTGCCAGGAAGTTAGCTTTTGGCGGACGGTACTGCCGTCGCCGCCGCCGGGCTGTTGGTTTACTTTAAAAGAAGCCAGGTCGGTGAAGGTACCTTCGCGGCGCACATCGAGGCTAACCCCGAAAATGTCGATACCCGCGCCCAGTTGGTAGCCGTATACCGCTCTAGACAGGGCGTCGTTGAAACTACCGGAGGTATAGTCGCGGAAGGCGTCGTTCAGTTTCTGGTTGTCGCCCACCCGGAAAGAGGCCATTGGACCGGCGTTGATGCGGAACGGACCACCTTTCAAGCCGATCAGTATGGGTACGTCGATGCTGCTGAACCGGACGTCGATCTGCTCCCGCAGCGGCACATCGGTATCGTTGCGGACGATGTCGAACGTGCCGCCTTTGGTAGAAAGCAGTACTTCGGGCTGCACGTAAAAGTTGCGGCCGAAGCGCATGTAGACGCCACCGGCAAATCCGGTTCGACTGCCGATACTTTCCTGAATGTTATCGCGCACTTCCTGCCCGTTGTACTTGAGGTAGGAGTTGCCGTTTTGGTCGTAGCGCGTCGTCAGGAAGTTGCCCATCGACAGTTGCGAGAGATTCACCCCGCCTTTCAGGCCGAAGGCAAATCCGCCCCGGCGCGGCTTGACGTCTTGTCCGTGAGAGGTAAAGGCGCCCAGGCAGCAAAGGGCCAGGGCAAGTACTGTGGTTTTCATTTTCATGGCTAAGGTGTTTGTTTATATGTTTATAGGTTGAGTTGTTTATTGGTTTTTTGTTTAATCGTTGCGCCGGGTAATTGTGTAATCGTTGAATTGCCGGTAGGGTATTTGACTAGTGAACGCACCAAACGGAACGACTGTACAAGCACCCGCGTTTTTCTGGCAGACCGAAAGAAATCCAGCATCCAATATCCAGCGTCCAGAAGACTACACAACAACCACACCACTTAGACAACCCAACCCAAAAACCCCCCTATGGCCAAGATAAAAACCGCCTACCTATGCCAAAATTGCGGACACAATTCGCCCAAGTGGCTGGGCAAGTGCCCTACTTGTGGTGAATGGAATACGTTCGTGGAAGAATTGATCGAGAAAGAAGATAAAAACGCGCCGGTAGTCTGGAAATCGCTGTCACTGACCAGTAAGCCCAAGTCCATATCCGAAATCGCCTACGCGCAGGAGCCCCGCACCCTCACCACCGACGCCGAACTCAACCGCGTGCTGGGCGGGGGCATCGTAAGCGGTTCGCTGGTATTGATCGGCGGCGAGCCGGGGATAGGGAAGTCGACGCTGATGCTCCAGATTGCGCTGACGCTATCTGACAAGAAGGTACTGTATATTTCGGGCGAGGAGTCGGACCAGCAGATCAAAATGCGGGCCGAGCGGATGGACAGCAAGAGCGACCAGTGCTTTATCCTGACCGACAATTCCACCACCAATATTTTCCGGCAGATTGAGGAAATGGACCCCGACATCATCATCGTCGATTCGATTCAGACCATGCAGTCGCCGCTGATCGAGACCGGCGCGGGCAGCGTGTCGCAGGTGCGGCAGTGTACGTCGGAGTTTATGAAATACGCCAAGGAAACCGATACGCCCACGTTTATGATCGGGCATATTACCAAAGATGGCTCACTGGCCGGCCCCAAGGTACTGGAGCACATGGTCGATACGGTGCTGCAGTTCGAGGGCGACCGCCATACTTCCTACCGTATCCTGCGCACGACCAAGAACCGGTTCGGAAGTACTTCGGAGCTGGGCATCTACGAAATGCAAAGTACCGGGCTGAGGCAGGTTACCAATCCTTCCGAAATCCTGATCTCGCAGCGCGACGAGCCGCTGAGCGGGATCGCGATCGGCTCGATGCTGGAAGGCAACCGGCCGCTGATGATCGAGATTCAGTCGCTGGTGAGCGTCGCTAACTACGGTACCCCCCAGCGGAGTAGTACCGGTTTCGACGCCAAGCGGCTCCAAATGCTGCTGGCAGTTCTCGAAAAACGCGGCGGGTTCCGGCTGGGTATTCAGGATGTTTTTTTGAATATCGCGGGCGGCCTCAAAGTGGACGATCCGGCGCTCGACCTGGCTGTGGTGACGTCCATCGTGTCTTCCTACGAGGATGTACCGCTACCGGGCTCGGTTTGCTTCTCAGCGGAGGTGGGCCTTGGCGGGGAAGTGCGCGCCGTCAACCGCGTCGAAGGGCGAATTTCCGAAGCCCAGAAATTGGGTTTTGAAACGATTTACGTTTCGAAGTACAATACTAAGGGGCTCGACATCAAAGACTTCGACATCGAAATCAGGCCCGTCGCCCGTTTGGACGAGCTGTTTGAGCAGCTGCTTCGCTGACCGAGGAAGCGACCACCGGAATCAGGATTCTGAAATTGCTTCCCTCCCCCCGCTCGCTTTCCAGTTCCAGCTTCCAGTGGTGGGCCTGGGCGATCTGCCGAACGTAGCTCAGTCCCAGGCCGAAACCCTTGATATTGGTGGAGGTATCTTTGATGCGATAAAAATTATCGAAGATCTTCTTCTGTTCTTCCCGGGCAATGCCTACCCCGTTGTCTTGCACCGACACGACGGCCTGATCTTCGAAGCGATCGGTGACGACCCGGATGTGCGGGTCGGTGGGCGAGTACTTGATCGCGTTGTCGATCAGATTGAAAAGCACATTGGAAAAGTGCTGGCGATCCACGGTGACCAGCGTATCGTTGGCTTTCAATTCGGCCGTCACCCGGCCGTCGTAACGGCTCAACAGCTTGTTAACCAGGTCGTCGAGTGCGGTTTTTTCGGTCTTGAGGAGCAACGTATTACTTTCGGCCTTGGCCAGGTGGAGCACGTTGTCGATGTGCCACTGCATCCGGTTGCTCTCTTCGCCGATGATTTTCAAGTAGCAGGCCGTGCGCTCGGGTGCCTGCGCCACGGCGGGCTGGCTCAGCATTTCGGCCGCCAGGCTGATACTCGAAACCGGCGTTTGCAGTTCATGCGTCATCTTGTACATAAAGTCCATTTGGCTTTGGGAAGAATCCTTCGAAATCGTCGATTTCCAACCAATCAAAGCCATGAACGTGATTGAAAGCAAGAGGCTTGACGCCAGCGCACCTGAGTAAAAAAACTGCGTATTGAATCCTCTGGCCCACGAGGGAAGGCACAGAATGAGCGCAATCGCCGACGCGAAAGCGATGATACCGAGCAGCACAAAACTCCACCTGATTCGGGACGTGGTCATTGGAATTCATTTTGTTCACACACAACTTAGCTTACCCGCGACGCCAGGATGCCGAGCACCCGTCGGATGGTCGTATCCAGAATCGATGGCAATACAATCAATAGTAAAAGTAACCGGAATGCTTAGAAATTTCCAGCCAACTTTTTTCTCTTTCCCGGGTCTACCCGGCAATCGTGTTTAGTGTGTCGACCAGCAGATTCCGGCCTTGTCGGATTACACCCCGCGCATCTATCGAACCGGGTCGGCTCAGTACCCTTGCGGGCAGACAGAGGTCAATTTTAGGAATAAAATGCGTGTTGCACAAACTGCTCACAAAAACTGAAGGCAGATGGGATCTTTCAGCGAAATACTTTTACTCAAATAGATGAGCTTCGCCGGTTTTCGGGTTCACGCGGTAGACCGTCAGATCGTTGGTTTTCTGGTTTCCCACCACCATAAACTTGCCCGAAGGGTCGATGTTGAAATCGCGCGGCGTGGCGATTCCCTCCCGTACTTCGCCGATGCTTTTTAGAGTACCATCCTGCAAAATCTCGAAGCCGTGAACGGAATCATAGCCCCGGTTCGATACATAAATGAATCGGCCGTTGGGATGTTCACGAATTGCGGCAGAAGTATTCTTTTCCTTGTAGTCGGCGGGTACGGTCGGCAAGGTTTGCAGTTCGGTGGCAGCCCCGTGGTCGTCGAGCGCGAAGGTGCTGAGGGTAGTATGCATCTCGTTGAGCAGGTACAGGAATCGTCCCGTAGTATGTACCACCAGGTGACGCGGCCCGGCCCCCGGCTTGGTAGAAAAATAGGGTTGAAGAGCGTTGGGCGCCACCTTGCCGGTCTTGGCATTCACGGTGTAGTTCATCACCCGGTCGGTACCCAGGTCGGTGACATACACGTCACGCTCATTGGGCGAAGGTACCACGCAGTGCGCGTGGGGCTTTTCCTGCCGCGACTTGTTGGGTCCCGAGCCTTCGAACTGAAAGTCGGCTGTGGCTGGTAATAGTTTGCCTTCGCGGTCGATCGGGTAAGCCGCCCAGCTACCACTACCATAACTGGCCAGAAACGCCATCTTGCCCGAAGGATGGACCGACACATGGCAAGGGTTCCTGCCTGGGTCAGGCTGACTACCGAGCAACTGGAGCCTACCTCCCGTCCCTACCGAAAAGGCCGAAATCGTGTTGTCTTGGTTGACCGAGTACAAGTGCTTCCTGGTCGGTGAAAGGCTAAGGTACCCCGGCCCCTTCAC
This sequence comes from uncultured Cytophagales bacterium, assembly GCA_963803495.1. GTDB lineage: Bacteria > Bacteroidota > Bacteroidia > Cytophagales > Spirosomataceae > Persicitalea. The sequence continues at coordinate 655,120 of CAWDMP010000002.1, read as the reverse complement.
CCCGCCAAAAGCATCGACTTTGGTTACCTCACCGCTGGTCAGGTCCAGCTCGCAGAGCGTAATGACCGACTCGGCCCCACTGGCTTGAGTGCCTACGTAAAACCGGGCGTTTTTCTGAGCCTGAGCACCGGCAAAAGCAGTGAGTGCCAACATTGTCAGGATTGTTTTCATCTGTTAATCTGTTTGCTGTTAAAGTTGCAGTACCCCAGCATTTACTCAATCTTATAGGCTTCGGGCGTAATTCTGTAAAGATAGGGGGTTGGTGCATGGTAACTTTGTTTTTTTAGGAGGAGCAGCTAATTTTTAGAAACATGAAAACAACGGAATCTCTTCCCGTCACGGGTATGTCGTGCGCGGCTTGCGCGGTGAGCGTGGAGTCGATGCTGGGCAACACGGCGGGCGTCGAAGCGGCCACAGTCAACTACGCCAACCAATCGGTCAACGTGGCGTTTGACCCGGCGCGGGTCAGTCTGGCCGACCTGGACGCGGTGCTGCAGGGGATCGGGTACGGTTTGCTGTTGGAAAACGACGCCGAAGCGGCACAGGCGCAGCAACGCGCTTTACAGGCGGCCCACTATAAAAAACTGAAAAAGCGTACCATCGGCGCGGGGGCGCTGGCCCTGCCGGTCATGGTGCTGGGTATGTTTTTCATGAATTTGCCTTACGTCAACTACATCATGCTGGCGCTGACCCTCCCGGTACTTGTATTATTCGGTCGGGACTTTTTCGTAAACGCCTGGAAGCAGGCCCGCCACGGAAAGACCAACATGGACACGCTGGTGGCACTCAGTACGGGCGTCGCTTTTTTGTTCAGTACCTTCAATACCCTTAATCCCGAATATTGGTACCAGCGTGGCCTCGAACCGCACGTATACTTCGAGGCAGCGGCGATCATCATTTTCTTTATTCTGCTGGGTAAGCTACTGGAAGAGCGCGCTAAGTCCAACACATCCGATGCGCTTCGTAAACTCATGGACCTGCAACCCAAGCGGGTGCGGGTGCGGCGCGACGGGAACGAATTGGAAATCGAAACCAAAGAAGTACGCATCGGCGATGAGATCATGATCCGGGCGGGCGAAAAAATCCCCGTCGACGGCAAGGTACTCTCGGGCCACTCGTACGTGGACGAAAGCCTGATGACCGGTGAGTCGCTGCCCGCTGAGAAATCTTCCGGGGCGGAGGTTTTCGCCGGGACGATCAACCAACAGGGCAGCTTCGATTTTCGGGCCGAAAAGGTAGGAAGCCAGACCGTCCTGGCCCAGATCATCCGCACCGTGCAGGAAGCGCAGGGGAGCAAGGCCCCGGTGCAGCGGTTGGTCGACAAGATCGCCGGTATCTTTCGTGCCGGTGGTACTGGGTATCGCGGTGCTGACCTTCGTGGTATGGCTCCTGGCGGGCGGCGAAAACGCCCTGACCCACGCGCTGCTCACGGCGGTGTCGGTACTGGTGATCGCCTGCCCCTGCGCTTTGGGGCTGGCGACGCCCACGGCCATCATGGTAGGGGTAGGCAAAGGCGCCGAGAACAACATCCTGATCCGTAACGCCGAAAGCCTCGAAACCGCCCACAAGGTCGATGCGGTGGTACTCGACAAAACCGGGACGCTGACCATGGGTAAGCCGGAGGTAAGCGGGTGGTGGTTTTTAGAGGAGGAAGGAAAGGATATGGAACGCCAGATGGCTCAACCTGATGAATCCTCAAATTCTCAAATTCACCTCAATTCCACGATTCCACAATTCCACAAATCAACAGTCTTATCGGCCGTGCGGGCGATCGAGCGGCGTTCGGAGCACCCGCTGGCTCAAGCCATTGCGGAATTTGGTGAGGATACTCCGCTCCCGGATGTCGAAGATTTCAAGTCGGTGACGGGGGATGGCGTGCTGGGTACCGTCACCGGAGCACGTTACGTGATCGGTACCCTGGATTTTTTGCAGAGGGAAGGCATCGCGCTCGATGCCGGTCTGGAGAAGCGGGGCGAAGCCCTGCGCGCGCAGGCCCAAACCGTGGTTGGGGTGGGGTGGGAGGGTAAACAGGTCGCGCTGATCGCGCTGGCTGATCAATTGAAACCTACCTCCGCCGAAGCGGTGGCCTACTTGCAAAAGCAAAACATCGAAGTATACATGCTCACGGGCGACAACGCCGAAACCGCCGCGCAGGTAGCCAATGAAGTGGGCTTGCTGCATTTCAAGGCCGAAGTAAAGCCACAGGACAAAATGGACTTTGTAAAAAAATTGCAGGCCCAGGGTAAGACCGTGGCCATGGTCGGCGACGGCGTCAACGATGCGCAGGCGTTGGCGCAGGCCGATCTCAGTGTGGCCATGGGCCGGGGTTCGGACGTGGCGATGGACGTCGCCAAAATGACGCTCATCACATCCGACTTACTCGCCCTGCCCAAAGCATTGAAGCTATCGCGCCGCACGGTGGCCACCATACGTCAAAATCTATTTTGGGCATTTATCTACAACGTCATCGGGATTCCGCTGGCGGCGGGGATACTTTATCCGCTGAATGGTTTTTTGCTCAATCCCATGATCGCCGGGGCGGCGATGGCCCTCAGCTCGGTGTCGGTGGTGACGAATAGTCTGAGGCTTCGGGGGTTGAAGTTGTGAGGGCTATTATTGATTAAAACCTTAGTGTTCAGTGCACAAACTTCCGCGTTAGGATCCCGTTCTCGCTCTGCACCCGAATAATATACACGCCTTTGGCCAGATCCGCCGTCCTGAGTACATGGACATGGCTGGACGTACCCGCTTCGTGAGCTACCCGTTGCAGTACGCGTCCTTGCGAGTCGATCAATTCGATCATTGTCGGGGCAGGGTGGCGGTCATCGACTTCCACCGTGATGTAGTCCGAGCTGGGGTTGGGGTACACTTTTGGGGCGACATCGGGAGAAGTACCTTCCAAAAAAGGCAGCGCCGTGATCGTGCCGTTGGCGTTGAACACGACCGCCTCGTAGGGCGGGATTGCCGGAACCGGCGTGCCAGGCAGATCCTTGATCCTGATCACGTAAGTGCGCAAGCTTTCCGCAATTTTTACGCCGTTGCGCCATTCGTCAGTTACGTAGGCAAAGGCATAGAGCCCGATTTCGGTGGGCGCATTCCACACCAGGGCAGTCGATGGTGGGTCGATCTTGAAAATACCCGCCCGCTTTATTTCGTTCGGAAAAAGATAGCCTTAGATCATCACGTCCGGTTCGCATATTTTAGCTTGGCCGAGTGGCCTGGCTATTCGATAAGACAGGCTGTCGCCATCGGGGTCGGTTCGGGGCAGGGAAAGCGAGTACACTTACCGCAGTCCGCCCGCAAAGATCGGGGTAGGCGCTGGCGCGGTGCTATTGGGTAGCGTAGTGTTCAGGATCGTTTGGGCGGCCAGGAATCGTGATAATCCCGGATTGGGTACATTCACGATCCCAACCGTGAACTCGCCGAGCCGGGCCGTGACCACGTAGGTACCCGTGGCGCCATAGGTGTGGGTCACCCGGTAAGTACCCCGGCTGACGGTGGGGTCACCATCGAGTTTTTCGAAGCTGACCCGCTCTGCTCGGCGTTGGGTACCATCGCCCAGGCAGAGGAAAATATCCGTCTGATTGATCGCCGCTGCTGCCCCGCCTTCCGTATCGAAATAAATATTCGCCGAGAGCGCGTAGGTGAGGCCACCCATATTTTTGGCCATGATTTCTCCTCCCAGCAAATGGGAAGCGTCGACCGAAAAAGGCACCATACCAAAAAGTGCAAGAAAAAGGAGCTTTTTCATGAGTTGAAGTATTTAAACGTGAATGGTTTAGGAGATGGAGTGAACTTTCAACGCTAAATACAGAATCAGTAGTATATCGGTGAGGCAGTACCAATTGACACCAATTCACGGCTTTTCGTACCCCACAATTCTGGTTCGAATAGAGTCGGCGCTCGCCGGATCGTGACTGAACGACACCCAGCCCTCACGGAGCGATCCCTGCGGGCAGTAGTCTACTTCAAACGTCGCTTCTTCCAGTTTTTGGCCGTCCTTTTCCAGCAAGATTTCCACCGTAATGGATTTGGCGGTTTCGATTCCCTCGTTGTGTAGCGCCAGGCGGTACCGGAAAGGCTCGAATCGGCCCGGATCGGGTACGTAGGTGACGTATAGTTCCGGCGGGCCGTACTCCTGAGCCGCCGCCTTGTAGCTTAGGTACCCTACGATCAACAAGGTGAAGCTCAACCCTAGCCCAAATACCACCCATTCCAGCCAGCTTTTCTTGTCCTTATACTCACCTTGTTCTTTTTGGTCTTCGTTTTTCATTTAGTCGGAGTTGATTTCCTAATGTATTTTTCGACGGTTCGACGGTTCGACGGTTCGACGGTTCGACGGTTCGGACGCCGCACATCACACGCCGTCGATAATCAGCCGACCCGCCGAGGTACCCAGGGAAGTCAGCATCCCCAACGTGACGGTTTGTGCCACGCCCACCCAAAAGCTGACGCCACTCAATCGCCCGAACAGCCAAAGCAGCACGGCGGAGGACGCCAACGCCACCAGGTAGCAAACACACGTTTGCTGCACGACAGTGAAGGCATCTGCATCGGCCGAGGTACGCTCAAAACCCGAAAAGAACAGGATCAGTGCGCTCATCACGATGGTAAGGAGAGCCATCGCCAACACGTGCCCCGGTAGTGCCTCGACTCCGATCATAAACACTTCGTCGGTGGGGGCGACACTCCCGCCGATCAGTACGCCACCGCAAAGGCTCAGAACAATCAGGCTGACCAACCCGGATTGGCGTTGCTTTTTTTCCGCTTTGTCCTCCTCCGATTCTTCATGGCTTACCCCGAGCTGGGCCGTACCCACCGATACCCCGATCGATACGATCATAGCCTCCATAACGACCACCCCCGTGATTTCCAGGAGCGACATCGTTTCGAAATCAATGCGGCGCAGAGTCACAAGTAAGAGGAAGGCCATCACAAAACCGATCCCAATTTCCTCCACGGAGTCCACGATCACGCTGCCCCAGTTGGCTTCCGGCCGCATGCCCGCGAAGCGATTGTAGCCCAAGAGCAAAATGAAGGTAAAAACGATGACCAGGATGAGCTGGAGGGGTGTGGTGTTGAACCCTGTGTGCCACACTTCCATGGTGAGTATGAGGGGGAGACTGAACAGCAATCCACCCGCGATGCCCCGGCCATACTCTTTGAGCGATTGCGAGACGGGCCGCTGATTAGATTTTTCGGGCATCGAGGTATTGAGTCAAGTGGGAACCGTCGAGAAAATTTGACAAGACTGGCGCCAAAATAAGTAGAAAGCCCCAAAGTCCCACCTAGTTTCATTGAACATTGAACATTGAACATTGAACATTGAACATTGAACATTGAACATTATGAACCTTTCCCCGCATTTCACTCTCGAAGAAATGACGCTGAGCCAAATCGCCGTTCGCTCGGGCATTGCCAACACGCCCAGCAAGCGGCAAATCAACAGCCTGATCCGGCTGTGTGAGAACATACTCGAACCGCTGCGAAAGCGCCTGGGCAAACCGGTATATATATCTTCCGGGTTTCGTAACCCGACTGTCAATTCCCTGATCGGGGGATCGGCCACGAGCCAGCACATGCGGGGCGAAGCGGCCGATATTACCGTCGAGGGCATGACGCCACAGGAACTTTTCGAATTTATCCGCGCTACGGATCTGCCCTACGATCAGCTGATTCAGGAGTTCGATCGCTGGGTACACGTTTCGTACGGTTCAAGAAAGCGCGGGCAGGAACTCTACGCCCGCAAGAATCCGACGAACAAGACGATTTATGTGGCGGCGTAGGACCGGATTTCTTAAAGTTTTTCAATAAATTTGGCTTGAAAAATGACAACCGACTATGACGACGCTAACGATAGATACTAAGGACGAACAGGTCTTGAAAGCTGTAAAGGCACTGCTCAGGGGATTTGACATCTCTTTCGAGGAGAAAGAAGATTTTCCTTATGATCCTGAGTTTGTAGCCAAAATTGAACGAAGTAGGCAAGAAGTTCGGGAAGGGAAGACGTCAAAAATAGCGCTTGATGAGATATGGAAGTAGAGTACACGCTTCAAGCCCGCGAAGACTTATCCCATTGGAAAAAAGTGAACGATCAGAAGGTTTTGAAGAAGATTCGTGCTCTCGTTGAATCAATTCTAGAAAATCCATATTCAGGTATTGGTAAGCCCGAACTCTTAAAACATTCTCTTTCCGGCTGCTGGTCCAGAAGAATTAGCCAAGAGCATAGGGTTGTGTATTCGGTTGAGGATGAAGTGATCTATATCCTCTCCCTGAGAGGTCACTACCGAATTCGCTGAACTACTCTGGTACTTCTTTGTCCGCCAGCCGGGCTAGCAATAGTCCCGCTTCGGCAGTTTCCACCCGAGGCGCTTTGGCGTGGGTCAGCCGGCCGGTCTTGTCGAAGATCATGTAGCGCGGGATTTCGTTGAGTCTGTTTTGTTTCAGAAAATCAGAAGTCTGGCTATTCACGACCAGGTAGCTGTCGGGGTAGTTGGCGAGGTTCTCGGCGACGCTGGCCTTTTTCCAGGGCGCAATGCTGCCGTCGATGGAAAGGTATACGAAAACTACATCCTTTTCTTTCAAAGACTTGCGTAATGCAGCCGACGCGGGCATCGCCTCGCGGCAGGGACCGCACCAACTCGCCCAAAAATCGACGTAGATTACTTTGCCCTCATGCTTCGCTTTGACCTCGTCGAGCGTAAGTCGCTTGCCACTATTGTCGGTCAGCACCACCGAGGCCGTTTCGCTGCGGCGGTCGTCGAATTCCAGCGCGAAGTCTCTCCTGACGGAATTGACCAGGCTGGTGTCCTTTACTTTGGCTTGGTATAGTTTGAAGTAGGTGAGGAAGTCGTCGTGGGAATAGTTGCTGCCAATGCGCCCGATTTCCCGCGTCAAGAGATAGTCACGGTCTTTTTTTGGGAAAAGGGTTGAGGTGTCGATTTGGTGGAAGAAGGATTTGAAATCTTGTTCGACGTAATTGTCTTTACTGATGATAAACTCAGTTTTTTCGGCAATGTACTTCCGTTCAACGGTTTCAAGAAATTTTTGATAATAAATATCTGGATAGCCATATGTATTAATTCGGTGCTCATACAGAGCCACCCTGATCTGTTTTCTGCTCATTCGGTCGGTTTGCATATCCAATAGGTAAGCCAAATACTTGTTTCTCTCTTTAAAACAGGCGTAAGACACCATAGATAATTCTTTGATTTCTTTCAAAGAATCGATCGTTGCACTCTCGACAGTCAGGTATTTTACGGCATCACCATAAAGTTTGTTTTCAAACTCATTAACAGATCTGATATTTTTTGCTGTCCTTTCTCTGCGTGACAGTTTTTTATTATCGCTCAACACCTCTTTACTACCCATCGACTGCGCCACCGCAAAAGCACGAGCATTCAAGTATTTCCCTAACGGAGAATACACGTCTTGCTTAAATCGAGATCTGACTAAACTATCAAGGCAAAAATCATATTTCAGGGTTTGGCGATTCTGAATAGTCACAAATGGTGCCTTATTCTTGTACTCTATTTGAACAGAATCTCCCTTTTGCAATACGTAATCATTGTTATCAAAATAATTGGTAGCGTGACGAAGAACTTGGTAATTATTTTCAGAGGTAATGATAAGTGGTTCAGAAGTTTTTCTGTTCACTTCGTCATTAATATTTAGAGAAGCCTGAGTATTGTCATAAAATAGGGTAGCTAATTTCATCTGCCCGATCCAAGTAGAATCGTGGCTAGTGGCAGAGAAATAGAGAAAATGAGTGTCGATATCCTGCGGATTCTTGAATGAAATAACCACAGGGCCATTGCCCACCGGTTCGATTTCTTCCGCTTCGCTACCTTCCTGTTCTGTTTTACAACCAACCAGGAGCAAAGCTCCGACGATAAAGATCAGCGCGTTTTTCATGAAAATAAGGTTTAGGGTTAAAACAGACAATACCAGTGCGTTACGAAAAAAGGAACGCCTGATTTGATATATAATTTCAACAGCCTAACCAAATAGTTAGAAAATCAATGTCAAGAAAATTTGAGTAAAAGAAATCGCTGAGCGCGCAAATCTTTACTCCTTCAAAAACCGCCGCACAACGGTCCGATTCCCCAGCCTGATCTCGACCAGGTAGGTACCGGCGGGCAAGTGGCCGACGTCGAGGCGGGCGCGTAGGTAGGTACCTTCCCGCCGCAACGGTTTCTGCGCCAGACGTCGCCCGGAGATATCATAAAGCGCAACGTACGCCTCGGTAGGGGTACCTGACGGCTGCCGCAGCGCAACGGTAAGTACCTCCCGCGCCGGGCTGGGGTACACCAAAAAGGCGGCAGTAGAATCTTGCGGCGCGAAAATCCCGGTGACCAGCGAAGGGGTACCCGGCACCGTAATCCCACCCCAAAGCAACACCTCCGGCGACTGGGCTGTGCAGGCGTTGTTGGTGACCGACACGCGGTAGCGACCGCCCGCTCTGGCGATCAGCAACGGCGCCGTTTCCCTGACCAACAGGCTGTCATTGAGCCGCCATTCGTACCGATTTCCCAGGGCATGAATAGCTTGCAAGGCTACACTGCCACCTACTTTTATCTCGGTGGTAGCCGGCGTTTTGATGGTAGCCTCCACGCGGGATTGCTGCAACACCACATCCGGCGACCGCAGGCTGCAGCCGCCCTGGCTCACCTCCACCGCGTAGCGGCCGGGCTTGGTAGCCTGGTAACTGGCCGAAGCAGCGCCGGGTACCAAGGTGGCGTTATGGTACCAGGCGTAGGTGCATTCTTTCTGTTGGGGTACTTTGAGCAAGACAGGCGTCGCGTTACAAATCACCGCGCTCACGGCCGGGTCGAGCGTGGCCTGTACGGGAGAAACGCTCAACTTGGCCGCCTCCGAAATGGCCACGCAATTATTTTGACTGATCCTGACCTGATAGCGGCCGCTCACGGTGGCCCGGTACTTCGGCGTGGTGGCGTTTGCCACCGCCACGCCGTCGCGCAGCCACTGGTAAGCAAAGCCGGCACCCGTATTGGCAGAAAGTTCCAGGCCCTTGCTGTCGCAGACCTGGATATCGCCCTGCTGCGACAGACTGGCGAATACATTGGAGTTGCGGACTACGACTCGGTTGGAGGTTTTGCTACATCCGGCGGTACTCACCCGCACGGCATAGCTGCCCGACTGCACCACATCCAGCGTGCGGGCACTGCCCTTCTGAATCGAAGTACCGTTGCGCAGCCACTCGTAGGTGAAACCACTCCCGGCGTTGGCCGCGAGGATGATCGTGCTACCGATGCAAAGCGTGGTGTCGGTACCGGGGGTAAGGATAGCGGCTTGCCCGCAGTCGGGTGTGGCGAGCCCGCTGGCAAGGAGGGCGTAAGGTTGCCGACTGCTTTTAAGCAGGTTCTTGTTCGAAACGGTGAGGGTGTAGGTTCGGCCCGGTACCGGATTGGCGATGTGAATCTGCTCGATGTTGTCACGAAAGTTGTCGCCCCTTTCTGCTTTTTGGGCGGGAAAGGCAGGATTTAGTACCCAGGGATAATGGACGTTGAATCCTTCCTGTAATCTGATGTCCAGGTCATTGACGAGCCGGGGCGTTCGGTTGTTGACGTTGAGGTTGCTGGCCGCAGCGGGAATGCCCTCCGGGTCGGTCCAGCAAATGGTGACGACCAGTGGCGCATCGCCCGAAGCCACAAAATCCCGGGTAAATGGCTCGCCCTGCGTGTGTACCTTTTGTTCGAGCAGGTAACTGCCTTCTTTGTTCAACATGACGGTGGCCGCCCTCTCGACATTCAAGAGACCCCAGCCGTAGGTGTAGTCGGGCGACGCCTCGCCGTTAGGCTTATCGGCGGTGTGCAGCGCCAGGCCTTTCAAAGTCGACGACAGCATGAAGCTTCCGAAGTTCTGGTGGTAAAGCTCCTGCAGCAGGATCAGCGACCCCGAAACATTGGCACTGGCCATCGAAGTACCTGTCAACACGCCGTAGGCATCGTCGCTACCGCCCACGCTCGACACCACGCTCGTGCCGATGCCCAGTAGGTCGGGCTTGATGCGGCCGTCGTCGGTGGGTCCCCAGCCGCTGTACCGGCTCAGCCCGAAACCGCCGGCACCCAGGTCGGCGGCGCCCACCGTTAGTACGTTTTTAGCGTTGGCCTCACCGGGAATCACGTCGTACCCGTTGTTGGGGCTGCGCGCGACGGTGCTTTGCTCGTCGGTATTTCTGAGGTAGTATTTAGTGCCCGACAGCGGGCCGGTCTCGGCGCGTTTGTTGTCAGCCGAGCGCACCATCAGGAAATAGGGGAAATTGAAGGCGATCCGGTCGATTTCACCCACCGCCTCATCGTAAAATCCGAAGCGGTAGTCTTCCGTGATACTGACCGAGGGCGTTCCCCACCACTCCCATTTGGCGTCGTTGTCGTCTCCCGGTCGGGTGGGATCGAGGACCCAGCCCGCTACCGGACCGTAGGCATGGTTGGATACCAGTAGGTTGGGGGCCTGCCGGATAATCTCGCTCAAATCGTCTTCGAGGTCCCAGGCCTGCAGCCGGGACCCAAATGCCATGCCCTGCGCCGATTGGTTGAGTCCGCGGCCCACCAAAATACCCGCCATGTGGGTGGCGTGGTCGCTGTCGGCCGAGAATTTGGGATTGTCGGTTTGGGTAATCTTACCGGCCAGCTCGCGGTGATTGGACCGCACCTGTCCGCCGTCCCACATGCCCAGTTTTCCGGCAACGGCGGGGCTGCTTCCGTCGAGCTTTAACCCGAGGCTGCCGCCTTCGTAGAGGGCCCGGGTGCGGGTACCTGCCGCCAGCGGATTGCTGTGGGCGGTATAGTAAACCGGCTGTCCCAGCGCGTCGAGGTGGTGCAGAAAAGCGTACCTGCCCGACCCGAGGGGCGTAGTGAGTGGCCAGTTTTGTAAACGGGATTCCGATAAAGTATTGAGGTACCTGCTATGGTAAAAATCAGCGTTAAGGGGTGAAGTGTGCGGTACTGATTGGGCATCTGCCTGGTTCGCTCGGCCCAACAGCCCCATCAGAGTCAAAAGTAAGCGTGTGTATGTGGTATCGAATAGCCTTCTTTTCATGCACTAGCCTTGCCGGGAACCTCACTCCCTCGATGAACCCAAAGTGAAACCCTTCTCTTCGAGAAGAATCTGCTATTTCAGAGCAAGAATTGTACCGTATTCGACCGATGGAAAAAGGTTTTTATAAAAAAAAGCGCGCGGATCGACCTTCCTGAATACATGATTCAGAACTGAGCGGAATACCTAAGGTAAGGAGTGAGAAAGAGCTACTAGCCGAGAATGGGCTTTTGAGCCGAGTGCTCGGACGGGACCGGAGTGGGTGTTTGGCGGATGTAGCGCTTGAAGAAGCTGTTTATTTTCAACATGACCACCCCGAGAATGGCTTCCTTAAAAATGCCCGCCGACATCTTGGAGGTACCCTTGGTGCGATCGGTAAAAATAATGGGTACCTCCTGAATCTTGAACCCGTATTTCCAGGCATCGAATTTCATTTCGATCTGAAACGCGTAACCGATGAATTTGATTTCCCGCTGCAGGAGCGTCTCGAGTACCGGGCGCGAATAGCAGACGAACCCCGCCGTGGGGTCCATGACGGGTAGGCTCGTCACCAACCGCACGTAATGCCCAGCAAAGTAGGACATAAGTACCCGACTCATGGGCCAGTTGACGACATTGACGCCCTTGATGTACCGCGAACCCACGGCGACATCGACCCCCACGCTACTGCAGGCTTCGTATAGCCGAACCAAATCCTCAGGATTATGGGAGAAGTCGGCGTCCATTTCGAAGAAATAGGTATAACTTTTTTCCAGCCCCCATTTGAAAGCGTGAATGTAGGCTGTGCCCAGACCGAGTTTTCCCGTCCGCTCGACCAAATGCAGCCGCCCCCGGTACTCATTCTGCAGCGCCTTGACCCGCTCACCCGTTCCGTCCGGCGAGCCATCGTCGACCACAAGCAAATCGAAGGCCATAGGCAGGCTAAATACCTTGTGGATGATGGCCTCGATGTTCTCTATTTCGTTGTAAGTCGGGATAATTACAAGCGAGTCGGTCATGTTCAAAACGGGAGGGAGTTAGAAAGAAAATTATAAAATGGGGTCAAAAGCGCGGGCAAAAAGGAACCAAAATCGGTTCGATCAATAATGATACCAAAATGCAGATAAAGCCAAAAATGTTCAAAACTTGATGTCGTTGGTTTTCATCCTCCGGGTGATGTTGCTGTCCACCTGGTCATAAATTTCGGCCAAAAGCTCCGGGTGCGTGGTGTAGTACTCGTAGCTCTTGGCGTACACGCTGGTGTCCACTTTATTGTGCCGCCATATATCCACCTGCAGGCTGTCGTACACCTTAAGCGAGGAGTCCAGGGAGCGGAGGCCCATGCTCGACACCCGGGCCTCGGCGATGTGGATGTCGGTCAGGATGTCGGCCATTCGGTCGGGCGGAATCAACCCGCCGGGCGGGCTGTCGCGGCCATCGCACGCCCAGGTGCCCCACAGCAGCAGCCCTGACAACAGGATCGGTCCGGGGCCGGGAAGGTTGTGAAAGCTTAGGCGCATGGTACGGGCAAAGTTCCTACATTTGTGTACTTGACTGAAACGGCCCAAAGGTCGTAATTCTTTCAATAGTGAACCCGCTATTTTTATGTTTCAGGATTTTTTGACCAAACTGCGTCAGTACGAGGTACGCATCCGCAAAGCGGTGAACAGCGAGCGGCACGGCAACTTCCGCTCGGTGTTCAAGGGGTCGGGGCTGGAATTCGACGATCTGCGGCAGTACCAGTACGGCGACGACGTGCGGGCCATCGACTGGAACACCTCCGCCAAAGGCCACGGCACCTATCTCAAAATATTCAAGGAAGAAAAGGAGCAGACGGTGTTTTTCATGGTCGACGTGAGTGCCTCCCAGCAGGTGGGCGACAAAGCGCGGCTCAAGATCGACACCGCTAAGGAAATTTGCGGCGTGTTGGCTCTCTCGGCCATTCAAGAAGCCAGCCGGGTGGGAATGCTGTGCTTTTCCGATCAAAAGGAAAGGTACATTCGCCCTTCTGACGGTATGAAGCACGCGTACAGTTTCATTTCGGAGCTCTACAAACTTGCGCCCGGCTCCCCCCGGACCAGCATCAGTGAAGCCATCTTACTGACGCTCAACGTGCTGAAAAGAAGAAGCCTGGTTTTTCTGATCTCCGATTTTATCGATACTGGCTACGAGCACAACCTCAAGGCACTGGCCCGCAAGCACGATCTGATCGTGATTCACATTCACGATCGGCGTGAAACCAACCTGCCGCGCCTGGGCATCGTGCCCATCTACGACGCCGAAAAGCAGGTGCGGCGCTGGGTCGATGTATCGTCGGGTGGCTTCCGGTCCGAGATGCGGGCGCGCTTCGACACACGCCGCCAGGTACTCGAGCGCCTCTGCCGCCAGAACCGGGCCGACTACCTGTCGCTCGACGCGGGGGAAGATTACGTACCGACGCTCATCCGGCTGTTCCGCATCAGGCGATTCAGCTGATATTATCATGAACGACTTTTTCAAACATAGCCATTCACTGAGTCTGGGCATCGGCCTGATGCTTTTGTGCTGGCTTACCCATCGACCTGCTTTTGCGCAGGAAGCCGCGGAGCCTACCCCGCCCACGGGCCGCTTTCTCACCGATTCGGTCGTGATGGGTAAGCCCTTCCGCTTTGCATTCAGCTTTCGGCACGATCCGCGTCGGCAGGTATTCTTCCCCGACTCTACCTTCGACTTCACGCCTTTCGAATGGGTAGGGCAGGACTACTTCGCCACCCGCACCGATTCGCTGGGTAGTCTCGACAGCACCGTCTACCAACTGGTGTGCTTCGAGATGGCCACCCGGCCGATGTACCAGCTACCGGTGTACGTGTTGGCCGAGCGGGACTGCACCGCCATTTTTGCCCCAGCCGACACCTTTTATTTCCGCTCGGTGCTGCCAGCCACGGCCCGGCCTGACACGCTGCTGCTGCTGCCCGACGCCGAGGTACAGATGCTCCGCCGTCAGTTCAACTACCCCGTGCTGCTGGGCTCCCTGGGGGTGCTGGGGCTGGTCGTGTTGGGAGTGTACTGGTTTTTCGGAAAGGCGATCAGTCGCCGGTGGCGTATATTTTTGTTGCAGCGTCGGCACAGCGACTTCATGCGGACGTTCAACCGCCTCAACCGTACCGCCCGCGACCGCAACAGCATCGGCGAAACCGAAAAAGCCGTGGTTGTATGGAAACAGTACCTCGAGAACGTAGAAGGTAAGCCATTTGCCAGCTACACCACCCGCGAAATCATCGACAGCATCCCTGACGAGTCGCTTGAAAACGCCCTGCAGGCCATCGACCGGATCATCTACGGGCAGGCAGGCACCAAACACGCCGACGAATCTCTCTCGACCCTCAAAGAGGTAGCCCAACGGCTGTACCGCCGCCGCCGGACGGAAATCGTCGAGCTGATCGAAAACAAATCCACCCCCGGCTGAATGGAAAACTGGTTCTCTTTACGATGGTTTGGTTGGGAAGCGGTACGCACCTTTTACTGGGCGCACCCTTACTTTCTGTACGCCATTCCGGCCCTAGCGGCAGCCTTTTGGCTTCGTAGCGTCTTTCACCGCAAATCGCGGCAATTCCTCAACATATCCTACGAAGCCACCGAAGGTACTTCCGGCGGATTGCTTTGGCTGCGCTACGTACAGCCCGTGTGCATGGCCCTGGCGCTGGCGTGCGTACTCATGGCGCTGGGGCGTCCGCAGATCGTGCGGCAGCGCACCGACCGCGTCTCGGAGGGAATTGACATCATGCTGCTCATCGACGTCTCCGACTCCATGCTCGAAAAGGACTTGTCGCCCAACCGGCTCGCTGCCGCCCGGCAAGTGGCGCGGCGCTTCATCAGTGGGCGCCTGCAGGACCGCATCGGGATCGTGATTTTTGCCGGAGAAGCCTACTCGCTTTGCCCGCTCACCACAGACTACGATCTGCTCTACGGTTTTTTGCAAGAACTCAAACCCGATATGATCCCCACGGCGGGTACGGCCATCGGCAGTGCGCTGGCCGTAGGCGTGAACCGGATGCGGGAGTCGGAGAGCCAGAGCAAAGTGGCGATTCTGATCAGCGACGGGGACAATACCTCCGGCAATCTCGACCCCATCACCGCCGCTCGATTGGCTAAGGCGTTCGGCGTTAAAATCTACACCATCGCCGTGGGCAGGGTCGTGCTACGCGCGGGTGCCGACCCCGGCGCGCGGGTAGACGAGGGCGAGCTGCAGGAAATCGCCGCCGCCGGCGACGGGGAGTACTTCAAAGCGACCGACAACACGACCCTGACGCGGGTTTTCGATCAAATCAATACCCTGGAAAAGGTGAAATTCCGCAACGAGGTGTTTCGGGAGGTTAAGGACTACTACCGGATTTATGTGTACTGGGCGGTACTTTTTTTCCTGTTCGCGCTTTTGGCCAAAGGTACCTTCATGAGCAATATTCTGGAAGACTGATGCTACTTTCCGCACATACCCCGGGGGTGGTCGAGGCCGGGCTCGACGAGGTGGGCCGGGGCTGCCTGGCGGGACCCGTCGTGGCGGCGGCCGTGATCCTGCCATCGGACTACACCCACCCTTTCCTGACCGACTCCAAACTGCTGTCGGCGGCGCAGCGGAAAGGGCTATGTGTCGAAATCGAGCGGGAGGCGATTGCCTGGGCCATTGGTGAGGCGTCAGCGCGCGAGATCGAGAAAATCAACATTTTGAAAGCCAGCTTTCTGGCCATGCACCGGGCGGTGGGCCAGCTTAGCATCGAGCCCGAGCACCTCTTGGTGGACGGCAACCGTTTTGTGCCCTACCCCGGTATGGCGCATAGCTGCATCGTGAAAGGGGATTCCCGTTTTTTCTCGATCGCCGCAGCCTCGGTGCTCGCCAAAACCTATCGCGACGACCTGATGGCCCGCCTTGCGGTCGATTTTCCCCAATACGGCTGGGAGACCAACGCCGGCTATCCCACGGTACACCACCGCCGGGCGCTCAACGAAAAAGGTCCGACGGTGCACCACCGCCGGACGTTCCGGTTAATTTACTGATACGCGCCAAAGTTTCTCAACCCAGCCATTTCCGCACGAATCGGCGGGCGAACTCCACGGTAACGCCGTAGGCCACGTGTCCGCCGAACTCGCTGCTCGAAAATTTCATAGCCTGGTTGGTCGGCCAGGGTTCCGTTTTGAGCATAGGCAGTACCGAGCCGTGCGTTACGCCGTAAAGCGCGGTGCCCAGGCTACTGCCCAATCCTTTCTTGGCCACGGGAAATGCCTCTACGACACCACCGTACAGCGCGCCGATGCCGATGCCAAACGCCCAGTGCAACGACTGCTCGACGATGGGCTTTTCACTTTTTGTCAGCTCCCGTCCTTCCGTTTCCTCGGCCACGCGGTCGGCGAGCACGACAGGCGGCGAGTCGCGGTTGGCGGGGCGGGTGGGGAGTACTTCCTCCCAGGCGGTTTTGATGACGGTACCTACGAGGCCCGCTATGGCTCCGGCCAATACGCCTTTCCAAATATTCTGATTCGTCATGATGGTTTTGTTGAGATTATTATCTATTCTTTTTTATGAAAACGATGTGTTCAAAAAACGTGCCCCAGGAAGTGGAGCGGTATATATATGCTGATCGGTCGAAGTGATACTAGTCGGTATTGTGATGATTTTTTTAAATCTGACAAGGGAGTGTGGGGTAGTTAAGTACAATTTTGTCTATATAGTATTCAATTCATGGAGTATCCTGTATGGAGCAACCTATCCCTAAACCTGACAATACGCGCCCCGGACCGAGCCAGGAAGACAGCGCCTTCGAAAGGGGCGGGAGGGTGATCGGCCCGGAGGAACTACTCGAACGTGCTTTCGCTCTCAATCCCCGACAGGGCGCCGAACTGCTCTTCCGAAAGTACTACGCCAACCTCTGCAACCACGCCATCCGATTCGTGTACTCACGCGACATTGCGGAAGAAATCGTGGCTGAAGTATTTGCCAATTTTTGGCAGGGCCGCGCCTACGAAAACGACATTGCCTCCTACCCGGCCTACCTCTACCAGGCCGTTCGGTACCGCGCCTACAACTACCTCAAGCACGAGCTCAACCGCACCGTATCGCTGGACGCACTGCACGCCCGGCCCGATGCGGGCCCCACGCCCGAAGAAACCCTTCGCTACAACGACCTCAGCCGCAAAATCGACGGCCTAATCCAGGATTTGCCGCCGCAGTGCCGCCGGGCCTTCCTGCTCAGCCGCATCGAGGGTAAAAAGTACGCCGAGATAGCCCCCGAAATGAACATTACGGTCAGCGCCGTGGAGCGCTTGATCGGCCGGGCGCTGGCCCGGCTACGGCAGGAACTGAAAGAAGATTGGTGAAGCATAACACACAGCGGGCGAATGTGGGGTCGAAGCCCCGGCGCTTGTCATCCAGAAAAAAAGCGGACGATGTCTCAGTCTATAAATAGAAAAATTCTTTTCGACTTCTTCGACGGTAAGGCGACCGCCATCCAGCGAAGGTACCTCGAAGCATGGCTCCGTGAGGCCGAAAACGAAGCCTTTTTCTTCCGGTGCCTCGACGAGTGGGAGGCCGAGCACCCGCAGTACGTCCCGGAGGCCGACGGTGCCCTGGCCAAGTTCCTAACCCTGGCTGAAGTACCCCAGCTCGCCCACGATTCTCAAAACCGGGGTGTGCCCGTGGTACCGCTGCCGCGCCGCTCCAGAAAGGGCTGGTTTCTGGGAATAGCCGCTTCTTTCATGTTACTGGCCACCGGTTATTTTTTCGAGAAACCGCTTCGCTACCAGTCTTACCAGACGGGCAACGCCCAAACCCGATCGTTTTATCTGCCCGACTGTACCCTGGTCGCACTTAACGCCAACTCCACGCTGTGGGTACCGCGTTGGGGATTTGCCGACAGGCGCGAGGTACTGCTCGAAGGCGAGGGCGAGTTCAACGTCACGCACACCACCGACCACAGGCGCTTCACCGTCAAGACCGTCCGCGATTTCAATGTGGAAGTACTAGGGACGGAGTTCGTCGTCTTTGCCCGGCCGCGCGGCAATCGGGTAGTACTTAACAAGGGGAAAGTAAAGGTGCACTTTCAACAAAAACTGCATACCCTCCAACCAGGCGATATGCTGACGCTCCCCGTCGACGCCAACCTGCCGCAACTCACGAAAATTACCCAACCCGAACTGCAGACGAGCTGGAAAAACCACCAGTTCTACTTCGACGACACCCCGCTTTCCGAAGTGCGGCTGACTCTGGAAGAGCATTTCGGTTTCGAGGTAGTCATCACCGACTCCACGCTGAAAGGTCGTCGTCTTTCGGGCTACTTCAAGGCTGACACTCCCCGCGAGATTGTCGATATTCTATCTACACTTTTAGGCGCGGATATTCAATTGAACAACAATCGACTTACTATTTCTAAACAACCAATTAATCAATAAATTAGATGATGAACAATTATCTGAAAAAATGCGCGCTGTTGCTTATGGCCTGCATGTTACATTCGGGCATCATGGCGCAGCTGTTGGCCTACTCCGGCGGCCCCACCTATTTGCCCCAACCGGTACAAGTGGCACAGCAAGACCTCAAAGAGGTACTGAACGATCTGAGCCGGACGTACTCCGTCAGTATTATTTTCGAGGAGAAGATGGTCAAGGGCATCAAGGTACCCGGCATGCTTACCGCCGAACCTGATGCCGAAGTGGAAAGTCGGCTGCTGTCGCTATTGGCTCCCCACGGGCTGCACTACCGGAAGGTGGGAAAGAAGCAATACGTCGTGGTCAAAGAAAAGAGAAAGGAGGCGGAACCCAGCCGTTCAGGTTCGGCTTCGGCCACCAGGCTGAACCCCATGCGAAGTCCCGTTCAGGCTGCCTCCCCCTCGTTTGGAGGAATCACTGCTCCATTGTCTGAGAGCAAAATGGCAACCGTGGACCAGACCATCTCCGGTACCGTAACCGATGAAAAGGGCAGTGCGCTTCCGGGCGTGAGCATCCTGGTGAAAGGTACCCAGCGCGGGACGACGACCGACCAGAACGGCAAGTACCTTCTCGCAGTAGAGAATACGGCGGCTACACTTGTGTTTTCATTCGTGGGCTATTTGTCGCAGGAAATCGCCGTGGGCAACCAAACCAAAATCGACGTATCGCTGGCTCAGGATATGAAGGCCCTCGAGGAGGTAATCGTGGTTGGCTACGGTACGGTTAGGAAAAGCGACCTGACCGGGTCGGTGTCATCGGTGAATGTAGCTGAGGTGCAGCAGGCCCCCATCTCGGCCATCGACCAGGGCCTGGCGGGCCGCGCGGCGGGCGTGCAGGTAACGCAGACCTCCGGCATGCCGGGGGCCATCGCCTCTATCCGCATTCGGGGGTCGAGTTCGTTGCAGGGGGGTAACGAGCCGCTCTATGTCATCGACGGCGTCCCTGTGTACAGCGGCGGCGGCTTCGGCGACACGGGCGGCAACGGCCGGATGAGTCCGCTCTCCACGATCAACCCCGCCGATATCGAGAGCATGGAGATTTTGAAAGATGCCTCTTCCACAGCCATCTACGGCGCCAGGGCGGCCAACGGGGTGGTACTGATCACCACCAAAAGCGGCAAGGCTGGTCGCGATGTCATTTCGCTGGATTCGTACTACGGTATCCAAACGGTAGCCCGCAAAATTCCGGTTCTGGACGGTACGCAGTACGCCAACCTGGTCAACGAGGCCTACCTCAACGACGGCCTGAAAGCGCCCTACGATGCCAATTTTCTGGCCAATATCCCCAATAATGGTAAAGGCACCGACTGGCAGGATGAGATTTTCCGCTCGGCCCCCATGCAGAACCACCAATTGTCGTTTTCGGGTGGCGATACCAAGACTACGTACGCGCTGTCGCTCAACTACCTCGACCAGCAGGGTGTTATTATCAATTCCTACTTCAAGCGCTTGGGCGGGCGCATCAACCTCAGCCGCCAGGTCAACAAACGCTTCAAGGTAGGTACACACCTGAACGTCAGTCGCACCAACGGTAAGTCGGTTGAGACCGACACGGGCGGACAGGGTGGCGTGGTGACCGGGGCCTTGAAGTTCAACCCAGCCTTACCGATTTACGAAGACGAAGAGGGGGGTATTTATAATCTGGTCAACACGCCGGGTAGTCTGTATCCCAACCCGGTGGCTACGGCCAGAGAACTGAAAATCACCAACAAAACCACCCGAATGCTGGGCGATGTATCGGGAGAACTGGAACTTCTTCCCGGCCTGAAGGCCAAAGTGATGTTTGGCCTTGACTACTTTGCCACCAAGGCTCAGAACTACATACCTTCCAATATCTTTCAGAGTCGCGGAATTGCCGAAGGCACCATTTCGGACGGAACTTACACCAACTGGCTGAACGAGAACACGCTGAGCTACAACAAAACGCTGAACGAAAACCATTCGATTGGGGCAGTGGGCGGCGTCACCTTCCAGCGCAACGTGGCGGAAGACCTCTCGGCTTCCTCGCAGGGATTTGTCAACGATGTGTTACAGGACTACGACCTGGGTACCGGAGCGGTGTACAACCGTCCCGGCTCGGGCCTCACGCAGTGGAGCATGATGTCGTTTTTGGGGCGGGTGAATTATGGTTATAAAAGCAAGTACCTCCTCACCGTGAGTGGGCGCTATGACGGGTCGTCGCGATTTGGCGAAAACAACAAGTTTGCCTTTTTTCCCTCGGCTGCGCTGGCCTGGCGGGCCATAGAAGAAGATTTCATGAGCAGCCTGCCCGCTGTCTCGGACCTGAAATTTCGAGTGAGCTACGGTGTGACGGGCAACCAGGAAATTGGCTTGTTCAGCTCGTTGCCGACGCTGGCGTCGGGCAACTATACCATCGGGCGGCAACTCAGATCCGCCTTTTTCCCGCGCGGTATACCCAACCCCGATCTGAAATGGGAGCGCACCAACCAGTTCGACGCTGGCGTGGACCTTGGGTTTCTGGAAAATAAAATCACAGTTACGGCCGACTATTATATCAAAAACACCAACGATCTGATTTACAGCATCTCGATTCCGTCCGTTTCGGGTTTTAACACGTCACTGCAAAATATTGGTAGTATTCAAAACAAGGGCTTCGAGTTCAGTCTGCAAACCCGCAACCTCAACCGGGAATTTAAGTGGACCACATCGTTCAACATCTCTTTCAACCAAAACAAGGTACTCGATCTTGGCGGAGAAGAGTATAAGGATGTCGGTTCGGGCGACGGACACCTGAAAACAGGAGCTATCCACCGCCTGATCGTGGGCGAGCCCGTTGGCGTATTTTACGCTTACCAGTTCGATGGCATTTTTCAGAACCAGGCGGAAGTGGATCAGGGCCCCCAGGGAACTACCAACTACGTCGGTGGAAAGCGGTACAAGGACCTCAGCGGCCCTGGGGGCGTACCCGACGGCAAGATCGATGCCACCTACGACCGCACCACCATCGGCAACCCGAACCCGAAAGGCTTCGGCGGCTTGACGAACACCTTCGCCTACAAAGGATGGGAGCTGGTAGTTTTCAACCAGTTTTCCTACGGCAACACGATTTTTAACCTCAATGCCATCGAACTGGGCCTGCCCTCCGGCGGACAGAATGTCTACGCCGAACTCCTCGATCGCTGGACGCCCACCAACCCCAGCAATACCTGGAGCAAGGCCACGACCAACCGCGCCGCCGTGGTCAGCGACCAGTTCATGGAGGACGGCTCTTTCCTAAAATTCAAGACCGTAACGCTCTCCTACCGCGTTCCCAACGGAAAAATTCCCTTTTTGAAAAACCTCCAAGTCTACGCCACCGGCCAAAACCTGCTGACTTTCACCAAATATACGGGCTACGACCCCGAGGTGAGTTATCGCGGTGTAACCAACCTGGAAGTCGGCGAAGACTATGGCGGCTACCCGCAATCACGGACGTTTTTGGTAGGAGTCAGGATAGGCATTTGAAAAGTGCCAAGTGCTTGGTACAGGGTACTGAGTCAGCGCTTTTACAAGTCATTTATTTTAAAACACTTTATGCCTTTGAGCCTCAATAACTTAATATCATGAAAAAATACATCATCACTCTGCTCGCCGCTTCGGCGTTCCTGTTGTCGGGATGCCAGGATTTCCTGGAAGAAGCTCCCGTAGACCGATTCGTCGGGGATAATTTCTATAAAAGTACCGCTGACGCCGAGGCCGGAGTATACGGAGTGTACCAGCCCCTGTACGGCATCTACCGCCGGAATATTCTGCTGCTCAACGACCTGCCCGCCGACGACCACAAGAACGGCATTGGCATGCCCAACCAGTTTCTGGTCGATTTGGAATTTTTGCGCCACACGGCCGAGAACACCTTCGTGCGCGACAACTGGCGCAACCACTATTCTGCCATTCAGCGGGCCAACACGGTCATCGGCAATATCACCAGGATGAGCATTCCTGAGGCATCTAAAAAGCGCCTGATCGCCGAGGTGTCGTTTTTAAGGGGGCTCTACTACTTCAACCTCGTGCGGTTTCATGGCGATGTACCGCTGATTCTGACGCTGGAGAGTGTTCAGGACGCGCTCATTCCGCGCACCCCCAGTGCCGAAGTATACGCCCAGATCATCAAAGACCTGCAACTGGCCGAAACCAACCTGCCCACCACCGTGGACGCCAATAACCAGGGCCGGGCCACGGCGGGCGCGGCCAAAATACTGCTGGGTAAGGTGTACCTCACTCAAAAGAATTTTCAGGCCGCCGCCGACAAACTGGCCGAGGTAGTGAACAACGAAGGCCAATACGACTACGGCCTGCACCCGAATTTTGAAGACAACTGGCGGGAGGCTACCGAGAATGGCAAAGAGAGTGTATTTACGATCGAATTGATGGAGTCGCCGGGCGTCACCAACTCTCAGATGTCATTGCAGGGTCCGAAGTTTTCGGTACCCGGTGGCGCCGTGCCGGGGATCGTTGGCGCCAACGAAGCTGATATCCCGACGGAAGAGTTACTTAGCAACTACGAACCGGGAGACCGCAGGAAGGTTATTACTTTCAAGACGGACTTCCTGAGTCCCAAAACCGGCAAGATCGTCGTGTCGTCTATCCCGCTCTTTGGCAAGTACTGGCAGGAAGGATTGACCGCCACTGGCAATTGCGGCATCAATGTGCACGTGCTGCGCTACGCCGACGCGCTACTGATGTACGCCGAGGCCCTTGCCGAAACGAGCAAAACCGCCGAGTCGATGTCCGTCCTGAACCGGGTGCGAGAAAGGGCGTTCGGCGACAAAACTCATAATATTTCCGGTTTGAGCAAAGATGCCCTGCGCGATAAAATCTACCTTGAACGCCGCCTGGAACTGGCCAACGAAGGTCAGCGCTGGTTCGACCTGGTGCGGACGGGACGCTTCGTGGAGACCATGAAGGCCCACGGCCAGAAGGAAGCCCAACTCGCAGAAAGCAATAAAACCACCATCACCGACAACGCCAAGGACTACCTGGTACTGATGCCCATTCCGCAAGTGGAATTGGACATCAACCCACTGTTGAAGCAGAATCCCGGCTGGTAGATGGCTTTTGGCCGTGGGCCTTTGGCTGTTCTCACAATCCGTCCTTTCCCCTCACTTGGGAATGGACGGATTCTTTTTTATACGCCTATTCAGCCCGGAAAAGTTATTTTTATTCCTAAATTTGTATAATCATTCGAAAAAGTAATAAATCCACTTTTTGGCAACATCAATCCTTACTGACGAAAAACTCTGGCGATCCCTCCTGACGGGCGACCGGGTGGCTTTCTCCGCTTTGTTCGAGCGTCACTATGCGTCGTTGGTAGGTTACGGTACTTCGCTGTCAGCGGATCGCGACAAGGTGCAGGACTGCGTGCAGGATGTGTTTGTGGAGTTGTGGCTGTACCATCAAAACCTCAATCCGCAAGCTACCGCGAAATCCTACCTGATTTCCTGCGTGCGCCGCCGCATCGCCCGGCTGCATGAGCGCGACCATGTGTTTCGGCAGAGTACCCGGCTGGACGACCCGGATAGTACGGTTGAATTCTCACTGAATTTTACGGTTGAAGACCGCCTGATTGCCAACGAGGAGGCAGCGCTGCAAGTGAGGCAACTCAACCGGAAACTCAATGCCCTCACGGCCCGGCAGCGGGAGGCACTGTACCTGAGGTACCATCAGGGATTGTCCATCGATGAGATCGCCGAAGTACTCGACATCAACAACCAGTCGGTTTCCAATCTTTTGCACCGGTCCATTCGGCAGCTTCGCCGCGACTGGACTGGCAACATGCCACTCTTGCTGTTCCTGTTGGCGGTTATTTCCTAATTCTTGAAATAAAACTGCGCGAACTGAGTATCGTGCAAAAGTGCCGACCTCTCTGACTCTGAACCCACTTACTCAGATGCAGCAGCGCGACCAATACAATACCATCGAAGATTTCCTGGCCGACGAGTCGTTCAAAGCCTGGGTGCTCACTGGCGAGGACGCCGACGACTGGGAGTCGTGGACGGTCGACAACCCCCAGCGGTCCCGCTTCGTGCAGGAGGCCCGCGCCTGGTGGCTGGCCATGCAAGTGGAGGAAACGCTGCCCACGCCCGCCGAAACCAGCGTGGCGCTGCGCCAAACCTGGGACAAAATAGATCGAGCCCGCCAAAAAATCCCCCAGTCCGTCTGGCCGCGAGGCTGGTGGCGTGTCGCCGCGGTACTGCTAGTAAGTGTAGGGCTTTCGACGGTTTGGTATTTCTATAACCAAACCGAAAACGCCCCCGTCCGTACCTACGCCGCTCGGCTGGAGCAGGCTGTCGGCCAGCTCATCGAAGTAACCAACCACACCGATAGCCCGCAACTCGTGACCCTCTCGGACGGCAGCTCGGTCATGCTCCAGCCCGCGAGCCGGCTGAGCTACCCGGCGCATTTCAAGGAAAGCGAACGCAGCGTGTACCTGTCGGGTGAAGGTTTTTTTGAAATAAGTAAGAATCCCCAACAACCCTTCTTGGTGTACGCCAACGAACTGCTGACCAAGGTGGAGGGTACCAGCTTCAGGGTGCGGGCCTACGCCGACCAAAAAGACGTGGAGGTGGTGGTAAGGACGGGTAAGGTGAATGTCTTTTCCAATGGTCAGGCAGGCGAGACGGGCGAGGTACTGCTGTTCCCTAACCAAGGGGTGCGCTTTATTCGGGAGCGCCTGGCTTTTGAAAAAATAGACGACTTGACGAAGGAAAAGCCTTCTTCCCAAACCGTGAGCGCCATCGAAAAGCTCAGCTTTGAGTTTTCGGATGCACCCGTCGCCCAGATTTTCAAGACCATCGAGCAGGCCTACCTGGTGGAGGTCGACTTTCCCGAAGAAAAGCTGAAGGACTGCTACCTCACTACCTCGCTGAGCGATGAGCCCCTGCCCCAGAAACTCAGAATCATCTGCTCGAGTCTGGGCAGAAACGCCAGCTACCAGCTCGAAGGTAACCGGATCAGGATTCAGGCGGAAGGCTGCTATTAACGTCGATCAATACGAATACGCGATTTTGCCAATACCTACATACTGTACCAACTAAACCTAATATCAATATGATGAAATACTTTCCACCAAAACGATTGTTCTATCGTGTTATGAAAGCCTCAATCTTACAGTTGGCGCTGACGGTACTGCTGGCAGGCGTCGCGTTAGCCAGCACTGCCAACGGGCAAAACCTCCTGGATCGCAAGGTTTCGCTGGAAGTCAACGACGAAGCGTTGAGCGACGCCCTGCGCAAGTTGGAGAAATCGGGCCAGGTCAAGTTTTCCTACAACTCACGCACCCTGCCGTTGGACAGGCCCATCACGGTGCGCGCCGAAAACGAGGTCTTGTCGAGCGTACTGACCCGGGTACTCAAGCCCATGAATATCACCTTCACCCAGGTAAGCAACCGGATCGTACTGCGCAAGGAACAGACGATCAAATCATCCGAGCCGGTAAAAGCTTCCTTCGCTCACATCCCCGTGTTACCTGCCGCTGTACTTACCGTGAATGGCACAGTGACAGACGAAAAAGGGGACGGCCTGCCGGGCGTCAACGTACTCCTGAAAGGTACCATGAAGGGTACCTCCACCGATGTGGACGGCAATTACAGTCTGGCAGTCCCCGACGAAGGCGGCATACTCGTATTCACTTCGGTAGGGTACCTGAGCAAAGAGGTAACCGTGGTCAATCAGTCACGGGTCGACATCAGCCTGGGCGTCGATGAAAAGACACTTTCCGAAGTGGTCGTCGTAGGCTACGGCGTGACGCGCAAGAGCGACCTGACCAGCGCCGTGGGCCAGGTGGACGCCAAGCAGCTGGAAGACCTGCCCGTGGCACGCGTCGACCAGGCCCTGCAAGGGCGGGCGGCGGGCGTCATGGTGACCTCCGTCAACGGCGCGCCGGGTGCACGCTCGTCCATCCGCATCCGGGGGGGCAACTCGGTGAACGCCGACAACGAGCCGCTGTACGTAATCGACGGCTTCATCGTCGGCACCGACTTCAACCTCAATAGCCTCAATACCAATGATGTCGAGTCCATCGAGGTATTAAAAGACGCTACGGCGATTTCCATTTATGGAACGCGCGGCGCCAACGGCGTGGTCATGATCACCACCAAGTCGGGCAAGGGTACCCCCAAGGGCCCACCCAAAGTATCGGTCAATTTTTATACGGGCGTTCAGAACATGTCCCGCAAAATCGATTACCTAGACGGGCCTGAGCGAATTGCCTACCATAAGGAACTGGCGGCCTTCTCGGGCGAGGCCGATCCCTTCACCGATCCTTCGGAGTTTGGTAATAGCGATTGGCAGGAAGTAGTTTCACAGACCGCTCCCATTTACAATGGTGATGTGTCGATCGCCGGAAATACTGACGCACTTAACTATTACGTATCGGCCAACGTATTCAATCAGGAGGGAATCTTGAAAGGCACGGGGCTCAAAAGGTACAACTTGCGGACGAATCTCGACTTCAATCTGTCGAAAAACGTACGGGCGGGCATCCGGCTGAACGGCTCCTTGACCCGCACCGAAAACAACAAGCTGGACCTGTTCAATATGCGGGAAACGCTGACGGCCTTCCCCGTCTATAAGCCCGATGGCTCCTACTGGGACGTCAATACGGTGACCGGGGGAGCACTCCGGAACCCGCTGGCCGATGTGGAGCTTCGTACGGATTTTGAGTTGGAGACCAACCTTCTCGCCACGGCTTACATCGAGTTCAACCCGATCAAAGACATCACGATTCGCTCGACGATCGGTCCCAAGGTCGACTGGTTCAAGCGCAACCGGTACGACCCTGGGGTGCTGCCCGCTAGCGCCGCTTCCCAGATCGGCGGTGTGGCCGAAATCGCCAACAGCTTCGGGTATGACATTTTGCAGGAAAACACCATTGCCTGGAACAAAACCTTCAACGCCGACAATCGGCTCGATCTGCTGGGTGGGTTCACTTGGCAGAAGGGTAGCCGTGAGAACTTCAATGCCCGGACCCAGGGAATCTCAATCGACGGGATTTCGTACGACGACCTGAGCCTGGGCGACCCGCTGACCTACCGCCTTCGGTCGGGCTTCAACGACTCCCGGCAGCTGGTTTCGTGGCTGGCCCGCGCCAATTATGCCTTTAAAAACCGGTATTTGTTCACGGTCGTGGGCCGCGTCGATGGCGCGTCGGTGTATTCCGGCTCCAACAATGCCTACGCCTTCTTTCCTTCGGCGGCGGTGGCCTGGCGCGTCATCGACGAGCCCTTCATGCAAGACCAGCGGGTGTTTAGCAACCTGAAGCTACGCGCCAGCTACGGTAGCGCGGGTAAGGAATCCATCGACCCATACAACACGCTGGCGGTACTCAACAACGGCGTCGTTATTTTCAACGACAATCAGTACATCGGTATCAACCGGGGGCGTCCGGCCAATCCCGACTTGAAGTGGGAAACCACCGACCAGTTGGACATCGGCCTGGAATTCGGTTTTCTGGACAACCGTATCACGGGTGAGATCGACTACTACTACAAGAAAACCCGCGACCTGCTGCTGGACCGCCAGATTCCGCGCGCGACGGGCTTCAACACCAAACTCGAAAACGTGGGCTCCGTGCAGAACCAGGGTCTGGAATTGATCATCAACAGCGTGAATGTCAATAAGAAAGACTTCCGCTGGGAGTCTACCCTCACGCTCTCGGGCAATCGCTCCAAGGTGCTCGATCTGGCGGGGGTCGATGAGATCATACGCTATACTTTTGAGCAGGGCGGTCCTGCGGCCAAGCTCATCGTGGGCCAGCCCATCGGCGTATTTACGGGGGTGGAGTACTTGGGTACCTATAAATCCCAGGAGGAAATCGACGCCGACGGTAACTTCGGCGTACGGCAGGTGATAGGCGGACCCCGCTACCGGGATGAAAACGGCGACGGCAGGCTCAACAACGACGATCACGCGGTGATGGGTAATCCTGAACCGCTGATTTTCGGTGGGTTGAACAACAGCCTTAGCTACCGCAACTTCTCTTTGGACATCTTCCTGCAAGGTACCTACGGCAACGACCTCTTCAACGAGTTCGCCGGACGGGCCTTTTTTGGGCGGAGTACCGATAATTTGTACAAAGAAGTACTCGACCGCTGGACGCCGCAAAACCCGACCTCGGATATTCCCCGCGCCGGCAATACCATCGCGGTGGGCGACATCCGTTCCAGCACCGCTCTGGTCGAGGACGGCTCGCACCTACGGCTCAAGACGCTCCGCCTGGCCTACAAGCTACCCTTCAAAAATAAGGCTTTCAAGGACCTGTCGGTCTACATGGTCGGTAACAACCTTTGGCTGGCCTCCAGCTTCCGGGGCTACGACCCCGAATCCACCCGCTTGGGAACCAACTCCGTCGTGCGCGGCGTCGTGCGCATCGAATACCCCAATGCCCGCTCGGTGACATTTGGGGTGAAAGCGAATTTTTAGATGATGAATTATAAGCCACAAGATCCCATCATTCATCACTCATCATTAAGATCACTCTTTCAATCATGAAACGTATCATACTTATCCTCCTTGCGCTGACTTTCACGAGCTGCGAGGAATTTCTTTCCGAAGATGTGCGCGGCGTTATTTCGCCCAACAATTTCTATAACTCCGATCAGGAAGCCATTCAGGCGGCCAATGGTCTCTACCTGGGCCTCAATACCGGTGACCTATATGATAACTGGCAGGGTATAAGCGCCTACATGTACTTCGGTACCGATGAGGTGATGCCTAACCGTATTTTCGGGGGGCTCGCCCAAATCATGAATTACGACTTGACGGAAACCAACTACGGCAATGCCTATGGTATTTGGCAGGATTTTTACAAAGTAATTGGTGATGCCAACTCGGTGTTGGCCAACGTGAAGGATAACGCCAAGATATCCAAGCCCACCCAAGACCGGGTGCTGGGTGAAGCTTATTTCCTGCGGGCGCTGGCCTACTACCACCTCACTTCGCTATGGGGCGGGGTGCCGTTTTACCTGGACGAGCTATCGCTGGCCGAAGTCGGGAGCCTGGGCAGGACCGACGTGGCCGAGATCCGCAATCAAATGATTGCGGATCTCAAAACGGCCGAGGCGATCCTGCCGGCTGAGTACAGCGCGGCCGAAACGGGCCACGCTACTAAGTGGGCGGCTAAGTTTTTGCGCACACGCTACCACCTGTGGCAGAAAGACTGGCCGGCGGCACTGGAGGCCAGTAAGGACATCATCAACAATTCGCAGCACAAGCTGATGACCACCTACGAAGCGGTGTTCGATGTGAATAACCAATTCAACGACGAGGCCATTTTCGGCATCGACTTCCTGAACGGTGTGGATGGGCAGACGATTACCGATTCCTTCAACCCTCGCCTGCGCGACGAGCCCAGGAACTCCGCTCAGCGGGGCGCTTTTGCGGCGGCACTCACCGCTCGGGGCGAAGAGTTCAATGGCTTCGGCCTGGCCGTGCCGATCAATGATCTGATCAAGAAATTTCCCAAGGATGACCTGAGAAGACCCTTGAACATCATGGACAAGTACCTGGGTTACGATTTGACTTTCAGTTACTTCAAGAAAAGAACCAACTTCGACTTCGTGCAGTCGCCCCGGGGCAACCACGGCGAGTGGTGGATCACGATGCGGCTGGCGCAGGTGTACCTGATGGCCGCCGAAGCCGCCAACGAAGCAGGCAACGCCGCCGAGGCCTACCAGTACATCAACCGGATCAGGGAGCGGGCCTATTCGCCCGCCCAACCTTTGACCGGACTCACCCAAACCACCCTGCGCAAGGCCATTCAGGATGAGTACAAGTGGGAGCTGGCCGGGGAAGGCGAGCGTCGCTACGACCTGATCCGTTGGGGCATTCTGGTCGAGACGATCAAGAATACGGATTTCGGTATTCACGAAGGAGACAAGAACATTCAGACGCACATGGTCAAACTGCCAATACCAGCGGAAGAAATCGTACTGAATCCCAAGTTGCTCGAGAGTGACCCTACCAACAATGGATATCGTTGATGGCGGTTTAAAGTCATGAATTTAAAAAAGGGGAGAAACGCACAGGTTCCTTCCCTTTTTTCGTGATGAAACCATCAGGTGAATTGGTTCGATATGCCGGTACAGCAGTGGGTACCAAAATGACATTTCGGTATCTATGAAATTAGTCCTGAGCCCTTAATCTTATTTGCAGTATGAATAACGACAATCAAAACAGCGGCCTGTCGCGCCGTCAATTTATGAGGAATGGTACCGCCGCTACCCTGGGCGCCACCGCCCTGGGTACCTTCACCATCGTCCCTCGCCACGTATTAGGCAAGGGCTTCCGTGCCCCCAGCGACAAACTGAACGTCGCGGGCATCGGCGTGGGCGGCAAGGGAAAGGTGGACGTCGAGTCCGTGTACAACAACGGAGCCGAGAACATCGTGGCCCTTTGCGACGTGGACTGGGAGCGCGGCAAAGAAAGCTTCGACGCCCACCCCAAGGCCAAAAAGTACATAGACTACCGCAAGATGCTCGACGAGATGGGCAAATCCATCGACGCCGTCATCGTCTCGACGCCCGACCACCAGCACGCCGTCGCCATCATGGACGCCATGCAGCTCGGCAAGCACATCTACGGCCAGAAACCCCTGACGCACGACATCTACGAAGCCCGGATGCTTACCCAGGGCGCGCGCAAGTACCAGGTCGTGACCCAAATGGGCAACCAGGGCGCCAGCAATCCCGCCCAGCGGCAGATGCAGTCCTGGTTCGATAAGGGCCTGATCGGCACCGTCGGCGAGTCGCACATCTGGACCAACCGCCCCATCTGGCCGCAGGGCATTCCCGTGCCGGCGGGCAGTTTCAAGCAGCCCGACCACGTGGATTGGGAGCTGTTTGTGGGTACCGCCCCCTGGGTAGACTACAACCCGGCCTACCACCCGTTCGCGTGGCGGGGCTGGTGGGCTTTCGGTACGGGCGCGCTGGGCGACATGGGCTGCCACCTGATCGACACGCCTTTTCGGGTGCTGGACCTCAACTACCCCACCGAAGTCGAGGCCAGCGTGGGATCCGTGTTCCTGCAAAACTGGACGCCCGAGCACATTCCCGAAGGCTGCCCGCCTTCGTCGCGGGTACAGCTGAAGTTTCCAGCAACGAAAAAAAATAATTCTGAAATGAAGATGGTCTGGTACGACGGCGGCCTGCGCCCCGCCCATCCCGACCTGATACCGGCCGGCGATGAAATCGGTTACAACGAAGGCTCGAACGGCGTCATCATGATTGGCGACAAGGGTGTGATCACCTGTGGTACCTACGGGAATAATCCCCGGGCTTACCTTAAAAACGGCGACAAGTTGACGATGAACCGCAAGGAGTTCGGCAACAAGTACACCGACTCGGACCTGCCCAGCTCCGGCCACTACGTCGCCTGGACCGATGCAGTCAAGGCGGGCTTCAATAGCAAGGAACACAAGGCGCTCACTTCTTCTTTCGACTACGCCGGACCGCTGACCGAGACGGTTATCATGGGCAACCTGGGCATCCGAAGCTACAACCTGCGGGAAGAAAAGGCCGACGGCAAGGGCTTTACCTACCCCGGCCGCAAGAAACTGCTGTGGGATGGCGAGGACATGAAGGTCACGAATTTTGAACCCGCCAACCAGTTCGTGAAGCGTGAGTACCGAGGCGACTGGAAACTGGGATCATGAAGCAAGCAACCAAGACCAAGCTACCCTGGATAAAGTACCTGGCCATCTGTTTGCTGGGGGTACTTTTCGCCTGCGCCCCGCCTCCGCATAGCAAGAGCGAATGGGAGCCGCTGTTCAACGGCCGGAACCTCGACGGCTGGAAGAAGTGGAAAGGCGGACCCATTACGGGCTGGAAAGCCGAGCATGGTACCTTGTTTCTGGCCGAAAGAGGCGGCGGCCATATTCTAACCGAAAAGGAGTACGGCGACTTCGAGCTGGAGCTGGAATGGAAGATCAGCGACAAGGGCAACAGCGGCGTGCAGTTTCACGTCAAGGAAAGCGACGACTATTGCTGCCCCTACGTGGTGGGGCCGGAGATTCAGATTCTTGACGATGAGAAATGGCCCGGCAACCATGGCAATCCGCCAGATAACCGTAAATCAGGCGCCCTGTACGATCTGCTGCCGCCGACTGACCTTACCGCCGTCAAACCCGCCGGAGAATGGAACCAAGCCCGCATCGTAGTTAATAAGGGCCGGGGCGAAAGCTGGCTCAACGGCAAGAAAGTACTCGACTTTCCGCTCGAAGGGCTGGATTGGGAGCGCATGATTGCCAACAGCAAGTTCAAGGAGCACCCCGACTTCGGTAAGTTTGACCGGGGCTCAATCGTGCTGCAAGACCACAATAATCAGGTGTGGTTCAGGAATATCCGGGTTCGGGAGTTGTGAAAGTACCCCTTCGCTCTATTTCACGACATTTTTGCATGCTGCGAACATTGGCTCCAAATGCTCATGTACACAAAATGCACATGAGGCCAATGTCATGTACAAATTATCCGTACATTTGTACATGACAAAGTTCTCTCCCGACCTTCCCTTCAACGAACTTCCTTTTTTGCCTCCGGCGCGGGAGTCCGTTGAAACCATGGAAGTCCTGCGCCGGGAAAGCCGCGCCGCCGCCGCTTTGGCCGAACTTAAAGGAGTAAGTAGACTGTTGCCAAATCCCACTATTCTAGTCAACGCGCTGGTACTCAAAGAAGCGAAGGCATCCTCGGAAATAGAAAACATCGTCACTACGGACGACCAGCTATACCGGGCCATGACCGTCAGAGGACAGGTTACCGATGCGGCCACCAAAGAAGTGCTGCGCTATCGGCAAGCACTGTACACGGGCTACCGATTTATTAAGGAGAAAGGCTTTCTGAGTGCGAACGGAATCGTACAAATTCAGGAACAATTGGAGCAAAATCAAGCCGGACTACGCCGCTTGCCTGGTACCAGCCTGCGGAATGACCGAACCAACGAAGTCATTTATACGCCGCCCGACAGCCAAACCGTACTCAACCAATTGATGCACAATTTGGAAGAATACCTCAATGCTACGTCGGAGGGTGATGTTTCGCCATTGATCAAGCTGGCCATCCAGCACTATCAGTTTGAGAGCATTCACCCATTCTACGATGGCAATGGCCGCACGGGCCGAATCATCAACGTGCTGTATCTTATTTTGCATGACCTGCTGGGCGAGCCAATCTTTTACCTGAGCGGGTATATTATTAATCACAAGGCGGCCTACTACCGCCTGTTGCAAGAAGTTCGGACAAGCGGCAACTGGCAGGGGTGGATTCTGTTTATGCTGGAAGCAGTCGAGCAATCCGCCAGCGAAGCCATTCAACAAATAACGGACATCCAGTCCTTGTTTGATGAAACCTTGGCTCAAGTGCGGCAGCAAGCCCCGAAAGTGTATAGCAAGGAGTTGGTCGAGGTACTCTTCGAATACCCGTACAGCAAAATAGAATTCATCGTGGACCGCCTGGCCATCGACCGACGGACCGCCTCGAAGTACTTACGGACGCTGGAAGCCTTGGGAATCCTGAAAGCCGAGCAAAAATGGAAAGAGACGCTGTTCATTAATACCCAACTGTTCGATTTGCTGAGGGGGTAAGAAGTAAGGTAAAGCTTTTGCACCAAGACATCGTCAAGATAAACCCGTCAGTTTGACTCGTCTGTGGTTTGCTTATAACTATGAATTTATAAATATTACGTTGTAGCAGCATACACTGTATCGTTCAAAGCCAGAAATCATCTTCTCCTACAAATGAAAAAGCCGTTCTTCCGACTCATTTTCCTATTCATTACCTTATTCACTCATGTACAGGCTCAGGACAGAGTCGTTGACAAGATTGTCCAGGAAGCCAACGACCATTCCCAACTCGAGTGCCTGGCGCACGAATTGCTCGACCGCATCGGGCCACGTTTGGTGGGTAGTTCCAAAATGAAGCAAGCCCACGACTGGACGATGCAGAAATATCAATTTCGATGACGTTCGGAGTAATGCTATTTTGGCCGCTATTCTAACTTATGAGGCCTGGGAAGACGACGCCAAAATCAGCCGTGAAGTCCGCATTCCCCTGGGCTATGATGATGAGCCAACTACCTGGCCCGAGTTGCATGAGCCCAACCGTAAAGGGGGAATTGATTGAAGCGTTGTGAACTACAAAAATCAGGTGTGGTTTAGGAATATCCGGGTTCGGGAGTTGTGAAAGTAATTTTGTTGAATTTGGGTCATTTTATATTTTGCGAACGGTACCCTGAGAATACAGAGGCCGTAGGAGGTTTGGTTTGAGAACACGACCTATAGACCAAACCTCTTACGGTCATGCTTAAATTGGCAGAAAAAACTGGTAACCGAGAATCTGTATCCAATCTAAAACAACTCCTGTGAAAGACAAGTCTGCTTATTCAAAGTTGGTGTTTTTTCTTTTCGCCCTTTTACTGGGGGAGGCTTCTGGGGCCTTGGCGCAAGAGCCGCACCGCACCGCTGTACCACCCAACATCGTCCTCATCATGG
This sequence comes from uncultured Cytophagales bacterium, assembly GCA_963803495.1. Lineage (GTDB taxonomy): Bacteria > Bacteroidota > Bacteroidia > Cytophagales > Spirosomataceae > Persicitalea. The sequence continues at coordinate 620,152 of CAWDMP010000002.1, read as the reverse complement.
TGGACGACATGGGCTACAGTGACATCGGCTGTTACGGCTCCGAAATAAGTACGCCGAACCTGGACAAACTTGCCGCCGGGGGCGTGAAATTCACGCAGTTTTACAATGCCGCCCGCTGCTGCCCGAGCCGGGCGTCGCTGCTCACGGGCGTCTATCCGCAGCAGGCGGGCATGGGCGGCATGGTGACCAAAGATGCGGATCACAGCCAGGAAACGCCTTATCAAGGTTGGCTGAGCCGCGAAACGGTCACGGTGGCCGAGGTACTTAAGTCGGCGGGCTACCGCACCTATATGTCGGGCAAATGGCATGTGGGCGAGGAGCGTCCCGACTGGCCGCTGCAGCGCGGCTTCGACAGGTACTTTGGCCTCATCAGCGGGGCCAATAGCTATTACCGCCTGCTGCCGGGGCGCCTGATGCTGGAAGACAACGAACCTTATGAGATTCCCGAGAAATTTCTACCTGACCGACGCTATTTCCGACTACGCCGTTCGCTATATCGACGACGCTACCCAAACTGCCAAAAAAGACCCGTTCTTTATGTACGTGGCCTATACCGCCCCGCACTGGCCTATCCACGCGCCCGACGAGGAAATTGCAAAGTACCGGGGAAAGTACCTCAAAGGCTGGGATCAACTCCGCAAAGACCGCTACGCCCGCCAGCAAGAAATGGGCCTTCTGCCCAAAAGCGCGGTACTCACCGACCGCGACGACCGTATCCCGGCCTGGAAAGATGCGCCTGACAAGGAAGACTGGGACTTGAAAATGGCCGCCTACGCGGGCATGATCACGCGCCTCGACGCGGGCATCGGGCGCATCGTGAGCAAGCTGGAAGCGACTGGGCAACTGGACAACACGCTCATCATGTTCCTCTCTGACAACGGCGCCTGCGCCGAAGTACTGACGGGCCGCGCCAAGCGCGACCTGGAACCCGACGCTTACGCCCGCTCGCTCGTAACGCCAACGGGTCAAAAGTGGTCGTACGATGCCTACGGGATGGAATGGGCCAACTTGGGCAATACGCCCTTCCGGCTCTACAAGCAATACACCCACGAAGGTGGTATTTCCACGCCGTTGATCGTTCATTATCCCACATTAATCGAGAAAGCCTTCCAGACCGAGCAGATCGGCCACATCATGGACCTCATGCCCACTTGCCTCGAACTGGCCGGAGCCAGGCATCCGGGTGCTTTTGCCGGGCGAAAAGTGAAGCCGATGGAAGGGAAAAGTCTGGTGCCCATCTTAAAGGGAAAAACGCGGGAGCCACACGAGTTCATCGCCTGGGAGCACTTTGGCTGCAAGGCCGTGCGGCAGGGTGACTGGAAGTTGGTTTCTTCCAAAATCGATAAAAAATGGGAACTCTACAATGTGGCCAAAGACCGCTCCGAGACCAATGACCTGTCCGCGGCCATGCCCGAGAAGATGAAAGAGATGCAGGTACTCTACGAAGGCTGGGCCAGGAAGGTAGGGGCGAAGGAGTGAGTTTTTCGAAACACTTATCAGGATACTATACTTGATTGAACTCCGCTAAAGCCCGTCAGCACTCAGTAGTTAAAGACGGACGGATTCTTCTTTTTTCACCTAACCTACACTTCGCATTCAATGACAAGTCTCAGAAAACTCATTTTGCTGCTACTGACCCTGCTGCCTCTGCTTGCTTTTTCCCAGACAAAACGGCCCAATCAAGCAAAACGGCCCAACATCGTGTTCATCTTCTCCGACGACCATGCTTACCAGAGCATCGGGGCCTACGGCAATAAGATTTCCCGCACGCCTAGCATCGACCGCCTGGCGCGGGAAGGCGCTCTGTTCAAAAACTGCTTCGTCACCAACTCCATCTGCGGACCCAGCCGGGCCACGCTGCTGACGGGCAAGTACAGCCATATGAACGGCTACCGGGACAATGGCCGGACGCTGTTCGACACCACCCAAACGCTCTTTTCCAAAGAGTTGCAAAAAAACGGTTACCAAACCGCCTGGATCGGCAAGATGCACCTCAACAGCCTGCCCGCGGGCTTCGACTACTGGAACATCCTGCCCGGTCAGGGGCACTACTACAATCCCGACTTCATCAGTCAGCCCAACGACACCACCCGCTACACCGGCCATGTGTCGGATTTGACGACCCAATTTGCGACCGAGTGGCTGGACAAACGCGACGATGCCAAGCCGTTTTTCATGATCGTCGGCCACAAGGCCACCCACCGCACGTGGATGCCCGCGTTGGAAGATTTGGGTGCATACGACAACGTGACGTTCCCGCTCCCCGCCAACTTTTACGACGACTACGCGGGGCGTACCTCCGCGCGTGATCAGGACATGTCGGTGGAGAAGACGATGCGTATGAAGGAGGATTTGAAAATAAATCCTGACTATGAGCGTGACGGCCTGTTCAATCGTTTTACGCCGGAGCAGAAGAAGATTTTCAAGACGTACTATGACAAAGTAGCCCGCGAAGCCGAGCAACAGAATCTGACGGGCAAGGCGCTGATCGAGTGGAAGTACCAAAGGTACCTGCGCGACTACTACGCCACGGCCGACGGGCTGGATCGCAACATCGGCAAGCTGCTCGACTACCTCGACACGAGCGGGCTGGCCGAAAACACCATCGTGATCTACTCGTCCGACCAGGGCTTTTACCTGGGTGAGCACGGCTGGTTCGACAAGCGGTTTATCTACGAAGAATCCCTGCGTACCCCGCTGATTGTGCGCTATCCCGGCGTGGTGAAGCCCGGCACGACCATCGACCAGTTCGTGATGAACATCGACTGGGCGCCCACGGTACTCGATTTGGCTAGTACCAAGATTCCCTCCAACATGCAGGGGAAATCATTCTTCCCGCTGCTAAAAGCCACCGATGCCAAGCGGGTACCCTGGCGCAACGAAGCCTACTACCACTACTACGAGTTCCCGAGACCCCACCACGTCTACCCGCACTTCGGCCTGAGGACGGAGCGCTACAAGCTGGTGTACTTCTACGGCGGGGCCGACTCGTGGGAGCTTTTCGATATGCAGAAAGACCCGACCGAGGTAGCCAATATCTACGGACAGCAGGGTACCGAAACCGTTACGAAAGAGTTGAAAGCCAAGCTCAAAAAGCTGATGGTGGAGTACAAGGATCAAGAAGCACTGAAAATTCTGGCCGGGGTTTGAACAAGTAAAAAATGATGACGAGAACTACCCTTTTAATCGCCGTCCTGCTCATTTCCGGCGCACCCGGATGGACACAAAAGCCGGACGCTCCACGCCGGAACGTCCTGATGATTGCCGTCGACGACCTCGACAATCACCTTGGCTGCTACGGCGATCCGCTGGTGAAATCGCCTAACATCGACCGGCTGGCGCGGCGTGGCGTTCGGTTTGACCGCGCCTACTGCCAGCTGCCGCTGTGCAGTCCCAGCCGCACGGCGCTCATGACGGGCCGCCGCCCCGATAGTACCGGGGTCTTCGACCTCCGAACGCATTTCCGCACCACCATTCCCGATGTCGTGACGCTGCCCCAGCACTTCAAGAATCAGGGGTACTTCGTGGCGCGGGTAGGCAAGCTCTACCATTACGGCGTGCCGGGCGACATCGGTACCAATGGCCTCGACGATCCGCTTTCCTGGACTACCGTGCGCAACCCCAAGGGCCGCGACAAAGCCGAAGAGCACCTGCTGACCAATTTCACCCCCAACCGGGGACTCGGCTCGGCGCTCTCCTATTTGGCGGCCGAGGGTACCGACGAGGAACAGACCGACGGCATGGTCGCCACGGAGGCGATCCAATTGATGGAACAAAGCCAAAGCGATCCGTTCTTTTTGGCGGTCGGTTTCTTTCGGCCGCATTGTCCTTTCATCGCGCCCAAGAAGTACTTCGACCTGTACCCGCTCGACGAGATTGCGCTGCCGGCACACTCGCCCGGTGACACCACGCAGTACCCGCGCGAGGCCTTTTTTACCTACCCCTTCAACTGGGGACTCGATGAGGCCGAGCGGCGTAAAACGACTCAGGCCTACTACGCCACGATTACATTCATGGACGTCCAAGTTGGCCGGGTGCTCGACGCCCTCGACCGCCTGGGGCTGGCCGAAAGCACCATCGTGGTACTGTGGAGCGACCACGGGTACCTGCTCAGCGAACACGGTCAATGGATGAAGCAAAGCCTGTTCGAAGAGGCCGCGCGGGTACCGATGATCGTGGCCGCGCCGGGCGCACGGGGCAATGGCGCGGCCAGTGGGCGCACGGTGGAGTTGCAGGATGTGTACCCCACCATCACCGATTGGTGTAAGGTAGGTACGCCCGGCCGCGTGGCGGGCCACAGCCTGCTGCCCCTGCTCGACAACCCAAAGTTGAAGTGGGACCACCCGGCCATCACCCAAACCGGCCGAAAAAACGGCATGGGCCGCAGCATCAGGACCGAGCGCTGGCGCTATTCGGTGTGGCAGGACGGGGCAGGGGCGGAGGAGCTGTACGACCACGACGCCGATCCTTACGAATTGAAAAATCTGGCGAATGAGCCGGGCCTTGACAAAATAAAGACAGAATTGCGCCAGCAATTGCTGGGTACAAATGCACCCAAAGCCCGGCACTGAGCGGTGGATTTTGTGGAATACTCAAGACATACAAAAAGGCATCATCCAGTTTCCCAGACCGTAGAGATTATATGTCAAAAATGTTAAAATGTATATTTTTCCTGTTGTTTGTCGCGCTCCAGACGTCTGCTTTCCCGGGGTTGAATCCCATGGTGAATGAGCATCGGGCTGCCCGCCATTTGGCTTCGAAGCCTAACATCGTTTTCATCCTGGCCGATGATTTGGGCTATGCCGATTTGGGTTCATATGGGGCTACGGAAATCAAAACCCCCAACCTTGATAAACTGGCCGCCGGTGGAATGCGCTTTACGGATTTCTACGCCCCGGCGGGCGTTTGCACGCCAACCCGCGCCAGTCTGATGACGGGTAGCTACCCCAAGCGGGTCGGTCTGCACGTAGCAGTGCTTTTTCCGGATACGCGCAGCGGGCTGAATCCCGATGAGATAACCATCGCCGAACTTCTGCAGAAAGAAGGCTACACCACGGGCCATATCGGTAAGTGGCATCTGGGCTTGCTGCCCGAAGTGAAGCCCAACGCCCAGGGCTTCGATTATTTCTACGGAATGCCTGGCCCTAACCACGCCCGCTCCGACCTCTACCGTAACGAAACTCTTTTGAAAAAGAACAGCGAGATAGACTACGACCAAATTACGCAGGACTACACCAAAGAAGCCGTTTCGTTTATTCAAAAAAACAAGGAGAAGCCCTTTTTTCTGTATATGGCCCACAGCGCCATCCACATTCCCCTGTACGCATCCGCAAAATTCCGTCGCCACAAAGGCGAGAACGCTCTGTACTACGATATGACCGAAGAACTGGATTGGAGCTGCGGCGAGATCATCAAGGCCCTCGAAGCGGCCGGAATTCTGGACAATACTATCGTCGTGTTCACCTCCGACAACGGTCCGTCGGCCGTGGCAGCTCCACCGCTGCATGGCGGTAAGGGAAGTACGTGGGAGGCTGGGTTCAGGGTACCGATGATTGCCCGCTGGCCGGGGAAGATCCCGGCGGGCAGCGTGAACCGAGAAATGACGACCATGATGGATTTCTACAAAACCCTGGCCAATGTGGCGGGGGCGGAAGTACCCACTGACCGCATCCTCGATGGTTACGATATTCTGCCGCTGCTCCAGGGAGAACGAATGAAATCGCCCTACGATTTTCTTTGCTACTACGGACGCGACGGCGCGTTGGCGGCCATCCGAAAAGGCCCGTGGAAAATCCATTTCCTGGAACCCAGTGAGCGGTGGGCTGGCAAGCAGCCCGTAAAAGAGGCGCTGCTGGATACCAAACCCGCGACACCGCTGCCCTGGCTGTACGATCTTTCTGCTGACATCGGGGAAACGAGGGATGTCGCGGCCGAGCATCCGGAAATTGTCGCGCAGCTTACTGAGTTGGCGCGTTCATTCGACTCAAAACTGACCACTGAGATCAGACCTCCCTATGTCGAGCGATAAGCATACTATACAAACGATAGCTTCTCTTTTTCTGAGCAGAGCGTGAAACAGGCTTATTTGACAATAATTTTGCATCTTTGCCATACGCATGGCAAAATTATCTACTCTTGAAACAGCGCACGATTTGCATCTTTGGTCCTCCTTCCGTCATGGAGACCAGCAGGCATTGGCCGATTTGTTTCTGGGACAGTATGATAAACTCTACCGCTACGGCTTCCGGCTGTACCCCAGCGAAGATTTGATAAAAGACTGTATTCAGGAACTGTTCCTGAAACTGTGGCATAAGCGGGACTCGCTCAGCGAAGTGCAGGAAGTAGCACCTTACCTATGCCAGTCCCTGCGGCGGGGCATCGTCGACGCTCTGCGCGAAGGTCCCGGCCGCTTCCGGCTATGGCAGTCCGGCGACGAAAAACGCCTTGAAGTCAGCTTCTCGCATGAGGAGTTCCTGGTTTCGCAGCAGATCGACGCCGAGCAACGGCAGCGCCTGACCGCTGCCCTCAACCGCCTCAGCAAGCGGCAGCGTGAGGCCGTCCACTTACGCTACTTCGAAAACTTCACTCCCAGTCAAATCGCCCAGATCATGGGCCTTTCCGACCAATCGGTCTATAATCTGCTCTACCGCTCGGTGCAGATTCTGCGCGACAACTTTTTCTTACTGCTCCTGGTAGGGCGTGGAATTGTCTAGCCGTTTATGATTTGAGGGGTTAAAGATTTAAGCAGAGTCGGTACGCCGCAGCTGAGTTGTTATCAAACCCTTAAACTTTTCAATCTTTCAACACAACAGCTATTGCCTTATCCCTTACCTCCTCTGCCTCTTTTCTCCTTTTCTAAAAAAGTTTTGAGTAGATAATCCTATTTCTCCCGTGGTGTAGTCAAAGGTTTTGATTTTTCTCCTTACTGCCCATGCCTTATCACCGCCACACCGTCTCCGAATTCGTTCTTGACGAATCCTTCCAGGCCTACGTGCTTTGCACCGACCCGGAGGCCGTGGCGTTCTGGACAAAATGGCTGGCCCAAAATCCTGACAAAGAGGATTCTATCTGGGAAGCCACGGAGTTGATACGGTTGCTGGCGGGACCGAAGCAATCCCAGCCCTTACCCCACAAGGAAGCCGAACTCCGGCGGCTTACCGAGCAATTGCCTCCAACCCGTCCGGCGTTTCATCCTGCCCCGTTGCGCCGTTCCCGACGTGCAGCTATCTATGCCACAGCGGCGGTGGTGGCGCTTCTGCTGCTGGCTGGCGGTGGCTGGCAGTTGACGGAGTACCTTCGACAGCCGGAACAGGTGGTGCTGAAAACCAATTATGGGCAAAAACGCAGCTTGTTCCTGCCCGATGGCTCGGAAGTAACGCTCAACGCCAACTCCGTTTTGCAATACCAGCCCGACTGGCCCGAAGGAGCGGACCGTGAGGTATTACTGGAAGGAGAAGCTTTTTTTCACGTCGCCAAGCAGCGATTGGCGGGCGAGCCCGTTAAGTTCACGGTGCGGGCGGGTGGGCTGGCCATCGAAGTACTGGGGACGCAGTTCAACGTGATGCACCGCGCCGAGAAAACCCAGGTGGTGCTTGAAGAAGGCCAGGTGCGGTTGCGCTCCGCCGCCACCAGTCAGCCGCTGCTCGATATGACGCCCGGCGAAACAGCCATCTATTCCCAACGCGAACAACTCCTCAGCCGCCAGCAGGTGAACCCGCAACTCTACGACGCCTGGCGCGACAACCGGCTGGTGTTCGACAACACACCACTGTCGGAAGTGGCCGAAATCATCCGAAATACCTACGGCAAATCCGTCACTTTTGCCGATCCCGATCTGATGAGCCGCCGCTTGTCGGGTACCATTCCCAGCGACGATCTGGGTCGGCTGACCAAAGCTTTATCCCGTGCTTTCAACCTGAAAATCACTGATCAGGGCGACGAACTCCTGATCCAAGTCCCTTAACATCTTCTATTCCTGACTACTAAACACCATACCCAATGAAGCGACATCTCACCTACCCGCTTACCCTCCTCTGGCTGCTCACCACGCAGGCGGTTTGGGGCCAAACTCTGGCCCTTGGAACCTTACAAAGCAAATCCCAGACGCCCCCAATGCAGACCAGCGTTAAACAGTCTTTGCAAAAAACGCTGAATGATATCGAAGCCCACTACCGAATCAACATCCTGGCCGACGCCCGGCTGCTGGACGGCAAGACGGCGACCTTTCGACGCCTGAGCCGCTCGGAGGATGCGCTGCGGGAGGTTTTGAAGCCGCACAGTCTGGATTTTGAAAAAATCGACCGCGATACCTACGTCATCGTGGGTAAAGCAAGCCGTAAAAATAAGTCGAATTTGCAGTCTCGCAACAAATTGAGCGGCGACGACCCGTCCGCATTCTCGGGCGCACCAGCTTATCCGTCGGGCAATGTCCAACCAGTGATGAGCCAGGCAAAGGTTCAAGCACCCGACTTCACTGTGAGCGGTACCGTTAACGGCGAAGATGGCGAGGCGCTGCCCGGCGTGAGCATCCTGGTGAAAGGTACCCAGCGCGGCACGAATACTGACCAGGAGGGCAACTACCGCCTGAGTGTCGAAAACGGAGCGGCCACGCTTGTTTTTTCATTTGTGGGGTATGAATCGCAAGAGGTGGTAGTTGGCAACCGCAGTACGATCAACATTACGCTCGCCCCTGACTTGAAAGCCCTGGACGAGGTGGTGGTGGTAGGCTACGGCACCCAGATGAAGCGCGACGTCACAGGAGCTATTTCCACGGTAAAAGCCGAAGAATTGAACAAATTCAAGTCTTCCGGCTCTCTGGACCAGGCTTTGCAAGGTCAGGCAACAGGCGTGCAGGTGTCCTCTACTTCCGGTGTGCCCGGTGCCCCTACCCGGGTCCTGATCCGGGGCACCAATTCCATTTCGTCGGGTACTGAGCCGCTCTGGATTATCGATGGCATGATACTCAGCAGCCAGGGGGGCGGCGAGCTGGGTGGGGCCGGTCGCAGTACCGCCACCGAGGGACAGAACCCTTTGTCCACCATCAACCCCAACGACATCGAATCGATCGAAATACTGAAGGATGCTTCGGCCACCGCCATCTATGGGTCACGGGGTGCCAATGGGGTAATTATCGTGACAACCAAGTCTGGCAAAACCGGTCGAGGTACTACCGACCTAAGTGTAAACTACGGTATTACCAACCCCGTGCGCGGGCCCTACGAAATTGGCTTCGTCAACGGCCCCACCTGGCTCAACCTAGTGGATGAAGCCCGGGCCAACCGGGGGCTGCCGCCCTTCGAACCCAATGCGCTTTTAAACGATGCCCGCGACCCCACCGCCGTGCTCGCGCGCGATCAGATTGCCGATACCGACTGGTTCGATGAAGCGATGCGGCAAGGTAGTTTCATGGACATCAATCTTTCAACGTCCAATGCCACTGAGAAGACCAACTACTACCTATCGGGCAACTACCGGGAGGATAAAAGTATCCTGACGGGAGGGCGCTTGCGCCGTTACTCTACCCGCGCTAATGTGGATTTTAGGCCCGCTGAAAATTTCTCAGTAGGTTCCCGTATTAATCTGAGCTACACCAACAACCAGCGCTCCCCTAACGGGGGCGGCCCGGGCGGCAATTCCAATATCGCCCGGGGAGGGTACAACATGGCCAACTCGGGAGCCTTACCCATTTTTCCCATATTCCATCCCACGATTCGTGACGACGAAGGGAACCCGATTCTGTTCGACCCCAAGTCGGGCCGCAACCTGCGGGCCACGCTCAACCGCGACAATTACATCAACGATCTGGAAACTTACCGCGCCATCGGCGGACTCAATTTTAATTACAAGGTCCCATTCCTGACGGGCTTATCGTTGCGCTCGGAGCTGTCGTTCGACTTCCTGCAAGCCAGCAGCATCGAGTGGGGCAACACCGTGGTTCGTGAGGCTAGTAAGTACGCCTTTGACAACTCCGACACCTTTCGGCGCCTCAACTATAACCTCTACGGAACTTACAACCGTAATTTTGGCCCCAACCATAACATCAACTTAGTAGCTGGTGCTGAATCTACCGAGGAGCAAACCCGCCGCCGCAACACCGAAGCCCAGCAGTTGTTCGGCGAGGCCCAGGATTTGGGCTCGCCCGGCGATGTGCAACGGGTATCCAACGGGCTGGGGGGCGAGCGTTACTTTCGGGGCTTTTTCAGCCGCCTAAACTACAAGTTCCAGGATCGCTACCTGCTAGGTCTGAGCTTTCGGCGCGATGCATCCTCAGTGTTTGCCCCCGAGGAGCGTTGGGGTAATTTTCTGGCTGCCTCCGCTGGCTGGATTGTCTCGGAAGAGAACTTCATGAAGAGCGTCGATGCCATCGAGTTTCTGAAAGTGAGAGCCAGCTTTGGGCAGACGGGCAATTCCGCCATTGACCCCCTGGCCACCGAAACGGGCTACGCCAGTTGGGGCCGCTACGGCGATGTCGGCGCGGGCGACCTGCTCACCCGGATCGGCAACCAGAACCTGACGTGGGAAACGACCAACGCCTATGACGCGGGGGTGGATTTTGAGTTGCTCGAAAACCGGGTCAGCGGTTCGCTGGGCTACTACGTGCAGGATGCCTCGGACCTGCTACTGCAGGTGGAAGTGCCCCAGTCGTCGGGTATATTCACCAACGGTCCCCGTATCTGGAACAACATCGGCGACATGCGCAACCAGGGGCTGGAGTTCAGCCTCAACACCATCAACATCGACCGCGGTGGATTCCGCTGGTCGTCAAGCTTCAACCTGACTACCAACCGCAACAAAGTACTCAAGCTTACTGGGGAGCAAGGAGAAGAAATATATAGTGTGAACAACAGCGCACTTGTAACCAAAGCCGGTGAATCTATTGGCTACTTCCGGCTGGCTGAATACGCAGGCATTGACCCGCAGGGGGGCTACGAACTTATCTACGAAATGGATCTGGATCGTTTCAACGAAACCGGGGAACAGGTGCGCACGGGCAACACCATTCCGGCAACCCGTACCAACCTGCAACGGCATCTTTTCGATTTCAAGGATAAAACCGGACTGCCCACCTATTTCGGCGGTTTTACCAACAATTTTAGATATAAGGGTTTTGAACTCTCGGCGGTGTTGGTGTTCTCAGGAGGCAATTACATTTATGATCTGGCCGAACGAAGCCAGGCCTATGTGGACGGGGGGGGAATCGTCCGACAGGATATCGTGGGCAATACCTGGACCCCAAATAACCCTAACGCCGAGTGGCCGCAATTAACCTGGAACCAACGCTACGATGTGATCGACGCGGATGGCTCGGTCACCCAGAATGAGCGTTTCGATAACCAGCGCAGCGGTCAGGTCCACGACAAGTTTTTGAAAAAAGCTGATTTCCTCCGAATGCGCACCCTGCAGTTGGCCTACGACCTGCCCTCTCCGCTGATGAAACGCTGGAAAATGAATGGGATTAGGGTCTACGTTTCGGCCAACAACTTATTCACGATCACCGGCTTCGATGGCTATGACCCCGAAGTGGTTAGCCTGGGAGGTTCCCAGGGGCGAAACCTCGGCCAAGGGTGGGTAGGCGTCACTCTGCCTCAGGTTCGCAGTTGGAACATGGGGGCTACCTTCTCATTTTAAAATATTAAAAAAATCCAGTATCCAATATCCAGAATTCGATTATGAAATATATCAAATCACTTCTTGCGGCTCTCGCATTACTGGCTGTCTCTTCGGCCTGCGATAACGACGAGTACTTTGAACTACAGCGTCCGGTGCAGCCCCCGTGGCAAAGCGTTTCGGACTTTGAAAAAGCACCCATCGGTGCCTACTATGGACTGTCGGGCAACGGCGGCTTCCGCACTATTTTTGCGGCCGGCCGACTGGCGGGAGAACTTTACGCCGACGGCACGGCCCTGGCGCCACAAGAGGAAGGGTTCGGAACCAACGGCGACGCCGAAGACATGTATAATCGCACCACAGGAATGCAGATCGGACTTTTTGACAACGCCGTCTACAATAGTGGCTACTTTGCCATTGGGTTTGCCAATGGCGCGTTGGATTTTATCAAAGAAAAAAACGGTACCCCTTTCGCCGGAGAAGGAAGGCAAGACGAAGTGAATCGTATCAAAGGCGAGCTACACTTTGTGCGGGCTTACGCCTATTACTGGTTGGCGAGGGTTTACATGCCAGCGTATCCCAATGATGAGAAACGAATTCCCTTCCGTACTTCGCAGGCCGCCAACTTTGCTGAGGCCAAAACATCCAAGCTGGCCTCCACAAATGACTTATACGGGCTGATCGTGGAGGATCTGAGAGCCGCAAAAGAACTCTTGCCCGAACGCTTTCGGGCGGGAGTGCATGACCCTTCTTACGCCGACGGGCGGGCCAATAAGTTTGCCGCTTCCGCACTGTTGGCCAAGGTACTTTTTCACATGGGACCCGATAAGCACAGCGAAGCCTTGGCGGAACTCAACTTTGTGATCGACCAAAATGGCGGGGACTACACGCTGAACGAGGACCCCCTTCAAGCCTTCAACAAGACCGGTGTCGCCCGGGGCAAAGAAGTAATCTGGTACTATACCCTTTGGGCGGGGGATGGCCTAGGAGGTTCCAGCAACTGGAAACACCCAGCCAGGTTCCGGGAGTACAGCGCCAGCAACAACCAGGGTGGTGGGCCGAGAACAAACGGCAGTCGCTATGTCATTGCCAGTAAGAGCTTTTTGCGACAAGCGGGCTGGGAAAATGCCGCGGGCGAACTGGTACCCGACGCCATGAACGACAAGCGCTTTACCCAATTGTTCCTACGCCTGTTGCCTTCAAATCAGACCAATAAAATTGCGGACAACATTTATCCCGAGCCCAACGGCAATTTTGCTACCACCCAAACGCACGTGTGGAACAACCGCTACTACCGTGGCGGCGACCGCCGCACCAATGTGCCCATCCTACGCCTGGCCGATATGTACCTGCTCCGGGCCATTATCCAGGCCAGGAGCGGTGACACAGCGGGCGCCAAAGCCGACCTGAACACGGTTCGCAACCGGGCGGGTGTCGGTGAGTTTACCGGGTCAAACGCCGAGCTGGAAAACGCCATCCACCGGGAACGTTTCAAGGAAATGGCCTTTGAGGGTGACCGCTTATTCTACTTGCAGGGGCTGCGGATGGATATTCCTTCCGGTGACCGGAGCGGGGCGACCGTGCCGTGGAATAGTCCTTTTTATTCCGAGATTCCCGACTACGAAGTGAATGTCAATAATGCTTATAATTAAATGATTTTCGATATAATTAAAGGGTAGATGCAGTAGGCATCTTCCCTTTTTTGTTGTTCGGGCTGTCCAAGAATTAATTGTAAAATAATGCAAAATCATCGCTTCACGTCGTGCTGGTTGCTCCTGCTGGTAGGAATCTTGGCGTGCGGCACTGATCGTTCTGATGTCCAGAAAACTGCCTCCGAACCGACTTTTGAAAAATTATCTCCGGAGAACACCAACGTCCAATTCAGAAATGACTTGCCGGAAGACCGTTTTCGTAATATCCTGCTGTACCAATACTACTACAACGGCGGAGGCGTCGCGGCGGGGGACATCGACAATGACGGTAAAACGGACCTTTTCTTTACCGGAAACATCGCCCCTAACCGACTCTACCGAAACCTGGGGGATAGCGAAGGCGAACCGTTCAAGTTTGAAGACATCACGTCGGCGGCGGGCATCTTGCCCTCCCGTACGGCGAGTTGGTGCACGGGGGTGACCATGGCCGATGTCAACGCCGACGGTTGGCTGGACATCTACGTAAGCCGCTCGGGGAACCTACAACCGGACAACCGCCGGAACCTGTTGTATATCAATCAGCAGAATGGTACTTTTCTCGAACAAGCCAAACAGTACGGCCTCGATGATCCCGGCTATTCCATTCAGGCGGCCTTCTTCGACTATGATCGTGATGGCGACCTGGATATGTTTCTAATCAACCATGGCATGAAGTACTACGGACAAATTCCGGTTCAGAAAGCTGTGGGCAGGGACCCGTATATTGGTGATAAGCTGTACCGCAACGACCAGGGGAAGTTTACGGACATCAGCCGGGAATCGGGCATCGAAGGCAGTCGGGAGAGTTTTGGCCTGGGCCTAAGTGTGGCCGACCTGAACAACGACGGTTGGGAAGACATCTACGTGGCGAACGATTTTTACGAACACGACTACCTCTACATCAATCAGGGAGGTACCGGCGGTCGTCCTGTTTTCCAAGAATCCATTCGCGGTGCCACCCGCCAGACTTCCTTTTTCAGCATGGGCGTGGATATTGCCGATTACAATAATGATGGCTGGCAGGACATCGTGGTACTGGATATGGCCGCCGAGGATCAGCAGCGCCAGAAGGAAAATATGGCGGGGATCAGCCAGGCCAAGTTTAAGCAGCTCGTTGACCAAGGCTACCATTATCAGTACATGTTCAACAGCTTACAGCTGAACCAAGGACAGACGCCCAAGACTGCCTCGGCAGGAGAAAGTACCCTGGCTTTCAGTAACGTTGCTCGGCTGGCGGGTATTTCGCAGACCGATTGGAGCTGGGCGCCGTTGCTGGCTGACTTCGACAACGACGGTTGGAAAGATCTGTTCATCACCAACGGGCTCAGGAAGGATGTGCTAAACAATGATTTCATTGCGGGTTTTAATCAGGAACTCGCAAGAATGAACACCCAGTTTGTGAACCTGAGTCCACTGGAGGCCAAACAGCTACTCGACCGAATGCCTTCCGAGAAAGTGAGCAACTACCTCTTCCAGAATAATAAGGACCTGACTTTCCAGGAACAAAGCCGCCGAATGGGGCCTGGGTGAGCCGACCTTTTCAAATGGCGCTGCCTACGCCGACCTGGACAATGACGGCGACCTGGATTTGGTCGTCAATAATCTGGATGATTTTGCCGGGATCTACCAGAATCAAAGCAATCCCGCCGATAGGCGATTTTTGCAGGTGAAACTTAGCGGTAGCCGACCAGAATCCGTTTGGCATCGGCACCAAGGTCACGCTTTATCATGCGGCTGAGCAGCAATTCCAGCAGCTCAACCTGACGCGGGGCTACCAGTCTTCGGTCGAGCCAATCCTTCACTTTGGCGTCGGTGATCGGGAAGCAATCGACAGCATTCGAATCGAGTGGTTTGACGGCAAGGTCAGTTTGATGAAGAATGTTGCCAGCAACCAACGCATCAGCGTCGATTACAAGCAAGCCGGGCGGGAGGCGAATTCCAACCTCACCAACGACATACCGCAACTCTTCCAGGAAGTAGGACAGAAGCTTGGACTGAACTTTACCCATCGTGAAAGTACCTACGAAGATTTTGACTACGAATTCCTCCTGCCTCGGAAGTTTTCGCGCGAAGGACCCGCTATGGCCACGGAGATGTCAACGGAGACGGTCTGGAAGACGTGTTCGTCGGTGGCGCCAAAGGGCGAGCGGGTCAGTTATTTCTGCAAACGGATCATGGTACTTTCAAGGAGTCAGCGTCGAATCCCTGGAAAGAGGACGCGGGCAGTGAGGATGTAAGTGCCCTGTTCTTTGACGCCGATCAGGACCAAGACCTGGACTTGTACGTGGGCAGCGGCAGCAACGAGTTCGCCAACAATTCCAGCTTGTTACAGGATAGATTATACCTCAACGACGGTCAAGGCAATTTTCAAAAGGCCAGCGACCGTCTTCCTGACCTTCGGGCGAATACGGCCTGTGTACAGGCGGGGGATTTTGACAAGGACGGTGACCTGGACCTATTCATTGGCGGTGGGGTACAATCCAGAAACTACCCCTACGCGACCCGCAGCTATTTACTGCAAAACCACGCGGGCCGTTTCACCGACATTACCGAAGTTGCGGCTCCGGTATTGAAGAATCCGGGAATTGTCAACGATGCCATCTGGACGGACTACAATCAGGATGATCAAATGGATTTGATAGTAGTGGGGGATTGGATAGCACCTGGTTTTTACAAAAATATATCGGGGAAATTATCCCTTGATACTAGCTCAGTAAAGTTTACGAGGGTGAAAATTAGTCTCGCCTACAAACAACTGAGCGGTTGGTGGCAATGTATCGTCCCGATAGACATAGACCGGGACGGAGCCACGGATTATTTGCTGGGTAACGCCGGACGCAACACGCGTCTCCACCCGACCGCAAAAGAACCGCTGGAACTGTTCAGCGGCGATTTTGATGAAAACGGAGTACGTGATATGATAATAGGATACTACCAGAATGGTCAGCTTTACCCGACGCACGGCAGGCAGGATTTATCCACGCAACTACCCTCTCTGAAAAAGTACCACCCGGACTACGCCTCTTACGGTCAGGCCACGATTCCAGACATAATAGCCCGATTTCCGTCCGCTCCCCAGCTAAGACTGCAGGCTCATAGGTCCGATCATATTTTGCTGCACAACGACGGCAACGGAAATTTCAGCGTTGTCTCATTACCCAATGAGGCGCAGATGGCTTCGGTTCAAGATATTCTGGTAAATGATTACGATAAAGACGGTTATCCCGACGCATTGCTGGTAGGTAACACTTACGAAGTTGAGACGAAAACCCCTCGGGACGATGCCGGGATTGGGTTATTTCTAAAAGGTGGGGCGGAAGGAAAAATGCAGTCTGTTCCCAGGCGCGAAAGCGGTTTTTACGCTCCTCTTAATGCGCGGAAAATCACTTCCATAAGTACCTCGAAAGGAGCATACGTAATTGTCGCTAACAACGATGATGAATTGCAGGTCTTTAAGGTACTTTAATGAGTTTTTACCAAAAAAACGGCCGTGCAGTAATAACGAAAACCTGCTGGTTTGCCTAGCTACCCATGAGAATAGTATTCAGTTTGATAATCCAACCGTATCGATTTAATGATGAGTAAAAGTGTCAGAGTCGCTTCCATGTATCGGATAGTACTCGTTCTTTTTTTCTTTTCCAACTCATCCTACGCGCAAACGAAAGGGCTGCATCCGCGAGGATTTATCGGCACCGACGAATTGCCCGCGTTGCGAGACAAAATAAAAAGGGAGCCATTCAAAGCCATGTATGAAAATACATTGCGCGTGGCGCAGCGGCAGCAAGCGCAGCAAGTAGATCGCGCCTACGACCCTTATGCCGATGGCGATCTCCTGGCCATCCAGGCGTACCTGTATTTGCTTACGGGTGATCAAAGCTGGGCGGAAAGGGCGTGGATATCGGCCGAAAGGGTACTTGGTGACAGTACTTTTTTCAACGCCCCCCTTTCCCGGGGGCTGACCCGGGCCAGGCTGCTGCAAAAAATGGCCCTGGCCTATGATTTCTGTTATTCGGGCTGGACGGATCCGCAGAGAAGGCAGGTCAATGACCGACTTTTCGACGTACTATTTTCGGTCAATGCCAATATGGGGCACGAGGCCAATTACGCAATCGAAAGCAACTGGATGGGCGTGCGCTACGGGAGCGTCATTCTGGCTTCGTACGTGTGGGATCACGATGCGTCTTCGGCCGAACGGTCGCCCGTGTTACCCTTGCGCTGGGATGCCACCAAGCGTTTACAGAACCATCTGGAAGCCGTAATTTTTGCCAATGGGTGGAACGGTGAGAGCATGTCCTACCACGCGTACGGCTGGACATTTATCGGCCCGGCGCTGCTCACTTTGAAAAAAAATAGCAAAGACTTCGACCTGACAGATTTCGTCCCCGAAACGGTAAACACGCTGCAAGGAATAATGACCTCCACCGTAGCGATCGAGCACAGCACCGGGGTACGCGGTATGCAGGCTGATCTTTCTGATGACGACCCCATGTTCTCGACGGAAGGTCTGCTGGGTACGGCGTTCAAGCTATATCCGGCGGAGCAACAGGCCGTCCTCAAATGGATGCACGACTACCTCATTCAGCCGGAAAGTTACGCCGGGAATGAGGACGGTCACTTGTTTTACAGCATCCTGTACTACCCCGATACGCTCGAGAAGCAAAATCCGGCAGAAATCGGCTGGCTTACCTACCACGACCCGGACCAGGGGGTTGTCGTTACCCGCAATCGCTTCCGGGATGAAAACGACATCGTTGTCACCTACAACGCCAAGGCGACCCGGATACAAGGACACGCTGGCGCCGATATAAATACCTTCCGCATAATCGGAACGGGGGTACCCTGGGTGATAGGCGCCGGCAGGACGGGGCTAACCGCCGGACAGACCAACCTCTTTCCCGGCCCCGGAAGAAACCGCCGAAAAGAACGATCGCGGATTGGGTAAACTGCACGACTATAAGTTCTTTGAAGATGGTCAAGGTAGCTATGCGATCGGTAGCGGTAGTTGCGTGGGTACCCGAAACCACCGACGAACGCTCTACGTCTCCTTCGACCCCGCCTCTCAGGCCGAAGCGGTGATCGTGGTCGTCGACCAGTCTGCCAACGGGCGGCGCTGGCGCGTCAATACGCCGGAGTTCAACCAATTGGAAACCAATTCGCGGGGCTATACGCTCGCGGCTCCGAATGGCTCCAGCATGCGCGTTCAGTTCCTGCAAAACCCCAAGCCCGTACAATTGGAAAGCGGCCAGCTACCCTACGGCGGCCGCACCGTCCGACACAACGGTGGAATCCGGTACCAGGGCGAGGGGTACGCGCATAGCCGCTACGTCGATTGCTATTGTCAAGGCTCCGTTACGGCGGTCATTACGCTGCAATCGGCCGGAAAAAAGCACCCCGAGGCTATTTTGGGAAAGTCAGCCTACGGCCTCAGCGTGGCTGATTTGCAACTCAAACTACCTGTACCGCCCGAGAACTGACCAATCAGGTCGGTCCAAGCTAGCTAATATCTACGGACAGCAGGGTACCGAGGGGGTCACGAAAGCGCTGAAAGCCAAGCTTAGAAAGCTGATAACCCAGTATAAGGACGAGGGGGCATTGAAAAATGCTAGCTGGGGTTTGACCGTAGCCCCGCCGAGATTGAGGGTATTTGCGTATCAGCCCGTTAGAGTAGTTAAGCGTTCTAATAGCCTTTGCTAGAAAAAGTAAAGAAACCATTGGAAAAAGACCACAACCATAGCGACGATACCACCCTTTGGGAATCCGTTCGGTTGGGTTCTGAGCGGGCCTTCGAGCAGCTCTACCGCCGTTATTTTCAAGATTTGTTCCGTTACGGGAAGCAGTTTTTGGCCGATGATGCGGCGGTCGATGATGCCATTCAGGACCTATTCGTGGACTTGTGGCGCACCCGGCGTTCGCTGGGGCAGGCCCGCTCGGTGAAATACTACTTGATGGTGTCGCTGCGCCGGAAAATTCACCGTTCGCACCAATCTGACGCTGAACAAAATATTCTTTGGGAAAATCTACCCGAGTCCCTCCTACCTACCCAGCCTTCAACCGAAACGTCCCTCACCCTGCGCGAAGAAGGCCACACCAAAACACAGCAACTGAGGGCCTGGCTCGACCGACTGCCGCCCCGACAGCGGGAGGCTCTGGTGCTGCGCTACTACCACAATTTCGAGTATTCCGAAATTGCCTCACTCTTGACCATCAAAGAACAAACCAGCCGCAACCTGGTACAGAAAGCCCTTCACACGCTCAGGAAAATAGCCATCTATCTGGTTTTCATAGTATTAGAAATTATTTTTTGATTAACTCCAAAAATAACTCGGCCTGGCAAGGTTGAAGTTCTCTTTCGCCGACTCTTTACAGACAGAAGAGGGAACCCCGACTACTTTCCCGTAAAGCGTCCCCATGTCCTACGACGAGTTTAATAAGAGCGATTTTATCGAAGACGCCCGCTTTCGCCAGTGGGTGCAAAAGCCCGACGCCGAACTGGAGGCGTTTTGGCAGGATTTCCTGGAACGGCATCCCGAGAAAAAGCAGGAGGTAATTGCGGCTACGAATTTTCTGCTTTCCATCGAAGAGCAGGTAGAGGCTGACAAAACCTCCCTGGCCCACGAAGATGCCGTTTTCCGGCGCATTCAGCAGCGCCTGGAGGAGGGCGAAAGTACCCGCGTCCGGCGGCTGCCGCGCTGGTCGGCCTGGCTGGCGGCGGCATCGGCGCTGCTGGCACTCGGTCTGTGGTTTTCGGATACCAGCCCAAGGCCCGGCGAGCGACTCACCTACGAGGCTAGCCGCCGGCAGTCGAAGAAGGGACTGATAGAAAAGGTCAACGTTACTTCCACGCCTATGATCGTTTCCCTCGCCGACGGCAGCGTCATCTCGCTCCAGCCCCGCAGCCGCCTCAGCTACGCTCAGGACTTTGGCCGGGACGGGGAGCGGGAGGTGTACTTGAGCGGCGAGGCGTTTTTTGAGGTGACCAAAGACCCCAACAAGCCGTTTTGCGTTTATGCCAATGAACTGACTACCAAAGTACTCGGCACCAGTTTCAATGTGCGGGCTTTCGAGAACGGCGAAGAGGTGACGGTGGAAGTGCAGACCGGGCGCGTGACGGTGGCCGTGGACGACCGCGTGGCGCGACCTGAAGAAATCAGCCCCCGCGAACGTGAGGGCATTCTGCTCCTGCCCAATCAGCAGGCGGTACTTTCCCGCAAGGAAATCCGGCTGGTCAAGACACTGGTTGAGAAACCCGTTTTGTTGAGCCAGGTAGTGCCGGGAGAGCCGCGCTACTCTTTTGTGTTTAAGGCCGCTCCTGCCTCGGAAGTATTCCGAACCCTCGAAAAAGCCTACGGGCTGAATATC
The DNA here is from genome assembly GCA_963803495.1 of uncultured Cytophagales bacterium. Taxonomy (GTDB): domain Bacteria; phylum Bacteroidota; class Bacteroidia; order Cytophagales; family Spirosomataceae; genus Persicitalea. The sequence continues at coordinate 599,495 of CAWDMP010000002.1, read as the reverse complement.
GTATTCGATGCGAGGAACATTTGCCCGTGCCAGTTCACCGCCGACCTCACCGACGCCACGCCCTACGAAAAACTGGACATCCTCTGCCGCAGTATCGAGGCCCACTACCGCATTCTGGACGCCCAGATCATCGTCGGGGGAAAAGGTTGTGAACCCTAGTCCAAGTACTCACCACACCAAACCCGACGTGCCAATGAAGTAAATCGATACGCCACGTGATGCTCCCGCCATTTCAAACAAAAAGAAGCTGGCAATGCACCACCATCACCAGCTTCCTAAAAACCCCTTCTTGTCAGAATCACATCCTTGCGGATGCCGGGGCCTGTTTTGCCAAATGCATATCTAACAAAACCTCTCAAAATTATGAAATTAAAACAATCTACCCAGCGACTTACGCTAAAAATCATGCAATGGTACCTTTTACATCTATGTTTGGCGGCAATTTTTGCGAACGTTTCGCTGGCCCTCGACGTCTCCGCCCAGGAGATTCTCGAACCAGCGTATTTCGGTGCAGGCCACAGACTTGAAGATCAACACGGTGCTTTCCTACATCGAGGAAAATTCCGAAGTGAAGTTTTCGTACAGCCCCAACCTGATCCGGGCCTCGCGGAAGGTAACGCTGAACGCTAACAACGAGAAGTCTATCGACGGTACTTGGACCGGCTGCTGGCTCCCCAGAACATCGATTATGAAGTGGTCGGGCAAACGCATTATTTTAAAAAGAAGACCTAATTGCACCTGAAGGCGAAAAAGCCGAGCAGAAAGAAGCGACTAATAGAAACGCCAATCTGTGGATCGGACCATCACCGGTCGAGTGACGGATGAGAATGGAGAAAGCCTGCCGGGTGTCAACATTTTATTGAAAGGTACACCGAGAGGAACATCGACCGACCAAGACGGAAAGTACAGTTTGGTCATCCCCGACGGAGATGGTTCCGTGCTGGTGTTTTCTTTTGTCGGCTACGAGCCCCAGGAACTGGCCGTAGGCAACCGGACTACCCTCAATCCAGTGTTAAATCCTGACCTGAAATCATTGGAGGAGGTCGTGGTAGTAGGCTACGGACAGCAGAAGAAAAGCAACGTCACTGGTTCGATTTCGTCGCTGAAAGGTGCCGAAATTTCCAACGTCCAATCGCCGAGTTTCGACTCCGCCTTGCAGGGAAAAATGCCCGGCGTGATGGTTTCATCCAACGGTGGCCAGCCAGGTGGCGGGATCGTGGTTCGTATACGTGGGGTAGGTTCCATCAACAACTCAAATCCTCTGTACATCGTCGATGGGGTACAGCGCAATCCCGGCAACGACGAAAACTCCAACCCGTTGGCCAACATCAACCCGAACGACATCGAGTCGATAGACGTCCTGAAAGACGCAGCTTCCACCGCCATTTACGGAGCACGCGCCGCCAATGGCGTGGTACTTATCACGACCAAGCGAGGTAGCTCGGGCAAAGCCCAAATCAGCTACTCGGGTTACTACGGAATTCAAGGGCCCACCCGCAAAATTCCGCCGCCGTTGAACGCGGCGCAGTTTGCCGAGAACATGAACCGGGCGTTTACCGCTGCTGGTCAGGAGGCTCCTTTCGCTAATCCGCAATCGTTGGGCGAAGGTACCGACTGGATGACGGCGGGCACTCAGCAGGGCAGTGTGATGGACCATCAACTATCAATTTCCGGCGGATCAGCCAAGAGTCGGTACTATATCTCGACGAACTACTTCAAGAATGATGGGATCATGCTCAAGACTTATTTTGAGCGGATGTCGCTACGGATCAATACCGACAACCAGATCGCCAAGAAAATCAAAGTAGGCAACAGTCTGATGCTCTCACGCGTCAATCAGCGTGACAATGGGGCCGGAAACCGAACTTTTATTCACGGGGCATTTACTAACCTCTATCAAGGGCGTCCCGACACAAGCCCATCTACAACGAAGACGGCTCCTATGCCGGCCCCACCGACCCTCGCCTGGAAAGACGGAATAACTTCGTAGCGGATCGTCTTCGCGTGACGGAGAAAGATGAATCGTACGACCTTATTGCCAATCTGTACGGTGAGTATGAGCCCATAAAAAACTTAAAATTCAGGACAAGTTTCTCCACAAATCTCGTCTTCGGCAATCAGTACTCCTTCAACCCCAGTTGGTCGTACGGTCTGATCAACTCCGCCGGACTGTCGGGTGTGTCGGCCGGTAATTCAAACTCCCGCCAGTGGATTTTTGAAAATACCTTAAGTTATAATAAGAGCTTCGGCAAACACAATCTGAGTGGGCTGTTGGGAACCACGGCCCTGGATATTTTCTTCCGGTCGGGCTCGCAGAGCGGTACCTACGACACCGATGCCTTCACCGAGATCGATACGGGTAGCATGATAAGCAGCAACTCGTCTACCAATTCATCGCAGGAGTCGCTGGCTTCGGTATTTGGTCGGGTGATTTACGACTATGCCGACAAGTACCTGCTGACGATGAACATCCGCCGCGACGGTTCTTCGAAGTTTGGCCCAAACAAAAAGTTCGGGGTGTTTCCGTCGGTGTCGGCGGGCTGGCGGATTTCGGAAGAGGCATTTTTCCCGAAGAATGGTTTTGTGAGTGACCTGAAACTCAGAGCGGGCTGGGGCCAGGTGGGTTCCGATGCGATCGGTAATTTCCGCTACCTGGCGCGGGTGCAGTCCGGTTACAACTACGCTTTCGGCAACCAGACGGGTATTACGTCGTTAGGAGCCGCCCTGGGCGATTTGGGCAATCCAGATATCAAGTGGGAAACCGTCACCGAGTACAATGTCGGTTTGGAAACTACCCTTCTGAACGGGGCGATGAACTTCTCGGCCGAGTACTTCAACCGAACCCGCACCGATATGCTCCTGACCCTGGATTTGCCGGGTGTGTCGGGCTTGAGTAAGATCACCCAAAATACGGGAGAATTCAACAACAAAGGTTTGGAGTTCAGCATTGGCTACCAAAAGGGAACCGGCGATTTCCGGTATAGCCTCAACGCTAACCTGACCACTTATGATAACAAAGTGATTTCATTGGGAGCCAGAGGAGATCTCTTTCCCTTCTCTTATTCAGGATCAGGCGGTACTACCCTGATCCGCGTGGGTCAGCCGCTGGGCGTTTTCTATGGCCTTACGACCGACGGAATCTTCCAGACCCAGGCCGAGGTGGACGCCGCCAACGCCATCGACGGCAATGCCGCCACGCCCTATCAAGTGGCCAGAACGGGTCCCGGTGATTTTAAATACAATAGACCTGAACGGCGATGGCCGGATCAACGACGCCGACAAGTCGATCATCGGCAACCCCAACCCTAAGTTTACCTATGGCCTGGGAGGTAACTTCGCCTACAAGCGCTTCGATATGAATTTCCAATTTTTTGGTGTGCAGGGCAACGACATCTTGAACGTGGCAAGGTCAATTTTGGAATCTTCGGGACGGGCATTCAATAAGTCGTCCACCGTCGTGAACGCCTGGAATGGCCCCGGCACGAGCAACAGCATTCCCCGCCCCATCGTCACCGATCCCAATTCCAACACGCGTCTTAGTTCGCACCTGGTGGAAGACGGTTCCTTCCTGCGTTTGAAAAACATTCAATTGGCTTATACCCCTCCGGTTAGAGGCATCAACAAATTGCAGGTGTACGTGGCGATGCAGAACGCCTTTGTCCTGACCAAATTCACGGGCATCGACCCGGAGGTGGGCCTCGACAACAACAATAGCGCCATAGCGGGAATTTACCAGGACCTCTACCCGCAGGTCAGAACTACCTCACTGGGTGTGCGGTGCAATTTCTAAACTTTTCAAAATCAAGCGTCATGACCAAATCAAAAGCATATCTGATCGCCGCAGGCCTGGCCCTGCTGACGGGCTGCAGCGAAGATTTCGTGAACAAGGAATTCACCAACGGAATCGTGGAGGAAAATTTTTACAAATCGGCCAAAGACGCCGAGCAGGCCCTTACCGGGGTGTACGATCCGCTCAGTCGCAAGGGCGTGTACCGCGAGTCGGCCATTGTGCTGGGCGAGTGTCCCTCCGACAACATCGACGAGCAAACGGGCGACAACGGCGACTACGGCTTTCAGTACAAGGCCATCAGCGACTACCGCTGGATACCCGGCAACCCCTTCATCTCGTCGCGCTGGTACGACTGCTACGCCGGGATTTTTCGCGCCAACACTTTCTTGCAAAAAGTGCCAGCCATCAAAATGGACGAAGCCCTGAAGAAGCAGTACCTGGCCGAGGCGGCCTTTCTGCGCGCAATTTACTATTGGAACCTGGTGATCACGTACGGCGATGTGCCGCTGGTCACGAAAGTGCTTTCCGGCGATGAATACCGGCAGTTGTCGCGTACCCCCCAGGCCGATGTTTACAAAGTAATCGAGGCCGACTTGAACAGTGCGTTTCCTAACCTCCCCGTTCAGGAAAGCAATCCTGTGGGACGCGTTACGAAAGGGGCAGCCATGGGCATATTGGGCCGGATGTACCTCTACCAGAAAAAATGGCCTCAGGCGGCCGAAATGTCGCAAAAAGTAGTGGATTTGGGTAAGTACAAACTGGTAGAAGACTATATGTCGCAGTTCAATGGATTGGGAGAGAATGGCCCCGAATCGCTGATGGAATTTCAGGCCGTGAGCTTTGCGCCGAGTTATTTTGGCGGGGCCTCCAAAAATGGCATGGCCGTGATGTGGAGCCCGGTGGTCGGCTGGGCCAACTGGTTTACGCCTAGCAAAGAGGTGATCACCCTGTTTCCGGCAGGAGACCAACGACGGAAATCTATTCTGGTGGCAGGCGCTCAACCCGCGGACATGATCGATGTGGATGGCTCAGGCCCCAAGCCTTTTCCCAGCTCCCCTATGCGTCCTACTTACTTCAACGGCGTCAGCGTTCGCAAGTTTCTGCCCGAAGGAAAGGACATGACCAGCGTCAACAACTTCGATGTGAATCAGCCTATTATACGCTACGCCGAGGTGCTGCTCAACCTAGCCGAAGCCCTCAACGAGCAGGGGTTGAGCGACAAGGCGCTCGTCCCGCTCAACCAGATACGGAGCCGGGCCGGACTGGCACCGATCACCGATAGCAATCAATCGAGCCTGCGGGAGATTATTAGAAAAGAACGGCGTCGTGAATTGATCTTCGAAGGACACCGCTTCTTCGACTTGTCTCGCTGGGGCATTGCCGAGCAGGTGCTGAAAGACAAGGGTTTTGTCAAGGGGAGACACGAGTACTTTCCCGTTCCGCTGGGCGAGTTGTCGCTTATTCCTAATCTGACACAGTACCCGAAGTAAGAGTCGCCGAACCGTTCAGTAGGTTTAGGACAAAGCTCATTTGCGATCAGGATTTCAGACGAACTAGAAGGTGGAAATCTATTTTCCACCTTCTTTTTATATTGAAGAAATGAAACACGGTGTAATTCTGGTTCTGGTCGTCTCTCTGCTTTCCTGCGAAAAAAAACGCGCGGTGCTACTGGAATCACTCCCTTCCTCCTACACGGGTATTGATTTCCAGAATAATATAGAGGAAGATGAGCGACACAACGTATTCGACTTTCACCAAATCTACAATGGTGCAGGAGTGGCCGTGGGCGATATAGACGGCGATGGCTTGCCCGACTTGTATTTTGCCGGAAACATGGTTCCCGATCGACTTTACCTCAACAAGGGCAATCGCGACGGCGAACCGCTCCAATTCGAGGACATTTCAGTGAAAGCCGGACTGGTACCCGGAGGATGGTCGTCGGGCGTTACCATGGCCGATGTGAACGCCGATGGACGTCTGGATATTTATGTCAGCAAATCGGGCAACTACCCCGGCGAGGAGCGAGCCAATCAACTATACATCAATCAGGGTGAGGGAAAATTCAGGGAAATGGCCCGGCAGTTTGGCCTGGCCGATACGAGCTACACCAACCAGGCTGCCTTCTTCGACTACGACAAAGATGGCGACCTGGACGCCTACCTTATCACCACCATTCCACTGGAACGGAATACCAACCGGATTATGCCCGCGCGGCAGGACGGCCTGGGGCTGTCGCCGGATAAGCTTTACCGCAATGAGGGCGATGGTACTTTTACTGACGTCAGCATGGCGGCGGGCATCCTCCACGACGGCTATGGTCTGGGATTGGCGATTGTGGACATCAACGAAGATGGTTACGACGACGTCTGGGTGTCGAACGATTTTCTGTCCAACGACCATCTGTACCTCAACACCGGGCAAGGTACTTTCTTGGAATCCTCGGCGGCGTACTTTCAGCACACCAGCCGCTTCGGCATGGGCAACGACGCCGCCGATTTCAACAATGACGGCCTGCTCGACCTGATTCAACTGGATATGCTGCCTCAATCCGACGAGCGATTCAAGCGCATGGCGGGTGGCGGGCACTACCAACAGTATGATCTGGAACTCAGGGCGGGCTATCAGCCGCAATTCATGCGCAACACCTTGCAACTCAACCTTGGTCTTGATTCTGACGGAAAATCCCATTTCTCCGAAATCGGGCAGTTTGCCCAGATACAGCGGACCGATTGGAGCTGGTCGCCGCTGTTCGCCGACTTCGATAACGACGGTTTCAAAGACCTGTTTGTGACGAATGGCTACCTCCGGGACGTGACGGATTTGGATTTTATCAAATACAACCAGACGTTCGATGCGCAAAACGCCACGCTGGCCGAATTTCGGAAACAATTTCTGCAAAAAGTAAGCGAATTGCCCGCCTGGAACGATGCCAATTATGTGTTCAAAAACAAGGGCGACCTAACCTTCGAGGATGTCAGCGAAGCCTGGACCGACCGACAACCTTCCCTCTCGAACGGCGCGGCCTACGCCGATCTCGACGGAGACGGGGATTTGGATTTGGTTGTGAACAACGTCAACGCCAGGGCGACGCTGCTTAGAAATAATAGTACGGGCCAAAACTTCTTACAAACTACTTTGCACGGGCCATCCAAAAACCCCTTTGGTATTAGTACTTCCGTGACGGTATTCCACCACGGAAACCAACAAAAATCCGTAGAACAACCTACGCGCGGCTACGCTTCTTCCGTGGCCTATGGGCTACATTTTGGATTGGGGGATAATAAAACAGTTGACTCACTTTTGGTAGAATGGCCCGATGGCAAAGTCCAGCTTATCAAGAATATCCAGGCAAATAAACGCATTGAACTTAGATACCAAGCTGCAACTGAAAAAGTCAAAAAAACGAAAATCAAGCCTTTTCCTTTGATGGTGGAAGTCGTACAAAAACAAAACTACCGCCACCAGGAAATTCCCTACGTGGACTATGACTACGATGAGAAAATGCTGCTGCACAAGTACTCTCGGCAAGGCCCCAAACTAGCGGTCGGCGACATTGACGGCGATGGTCGGGAAGATTTCTTCGTCGGCGGCTCCTACGGGCATTACGGCAGGTTTTTCATTCAGGATAGTAAAGGAAGTTTCTCGCCCAAACCCTACCTCGACTCTCTGAAAATGAAAGACGAAGAGGACGTCGGCGTGCTGCTTTTCGACGCCGATGGTGATCAGGATCTCGATTTGTACCTCGTCAGTGGCTCGAACGAATACGCCGACAATTCGCCCTTTTTTCAAGATCGGTTGTACACCAACGATGGCCAAGGGAATTTTACGGAGGCCACTAATCGCCTGCCGACCATCCGGCACAGCGGTTCCTGCGTGCAGGCAGCAGACTTCGATGGCGATGGCGATCTGGATTTATTCCGGGGCGGGCGGTTGACACCCTCCCGCTTTCCCGAAGCGGGTGACTCTTATTTGTTAATCAACGATAATGGTACTTTTCGGGATGGTACGGCAGGCGTCCCTGGCCTGCAAAAGTTGGGCATGGTCACCGACGCCCGCTGGCTGGACGTCGATCGCGATGGTTGGCTGGATTTGGTCGTCGTGGGAGAATTGATGCCCATCACCATTTTTCGAAATGAGAGGGGGAAACTGGCCGGCCCAACCGAACTACTTCCCGGTACGGCGGGCCTTTGGAATTGTCTGAGCAGCGGCGACTTCGACCGCGATGGCGACATCGACCTCCTGATCGGCAATGTCGGTTTGAACACGTCTTATCGAGTATCCGGCCAAGAACCATTGACCATATACGCCAGCGATTTCGACGGCAATGGTAGTTTCGACGCTATTCCAGCCTACTGGAAAGACGGCAAGGAAGTGCTAATGTCTGGTCGTGATTTATTCGTGGCCCAACTACCTACCTGGAAATCGCGTTTCCAGGATTACGCTAGCTACGCCGCCGGCACGATGCAGCAAGTTTTGAGCGCCGACCAACGCGAAGGTGCTGTGGTCAAGCGAGCTGTTTTGCAAGAAAACGTGTACCTGGAAAACCAGGGCAATGGTAAATTTATCCTGAAAAAACTACCAGCGCTCGCTCAGTTCGCTCCGATACAAGGTATAGCCACCGCCGATGTGAATCAGGACGGACATTTGGATGCCATTTTGGTGGGCAATGACTTCAGCACCGAACCTATCGAAGGGCGCTATGATGCTTCTGTAGGCTTGGTGTTGTTGGGGGATGGCAAAGGAAATTTTCTGCCTGAATTGTTTGAAAAAACCGGCTTTCTGGCCGAGGGGGATTGCCGGGATGTGGTACTTGTCGATGATCGGTACCTGGTGGTATCTCGCAACGCCCATTCTTTAAAGGTTTATCGGATTCTGCACAGAGAGTGATTTGATACGAGTCATTATTGATGAATGAATTTAGTTGTAAATTCCAGTATTTCGCCCTTTCAGGGCTGGCAGATAAAAGTTTACGGCTGTATTCATCCATTGATAGTTCTTTTGAATCCAGCCGCTATCGAAGCCTGGTCATTTCATTCATGACTCGCTTTCAGTAGTTGAAAACCGTCGGCTTCTTTTTATGCAAACGGATAATAATTTCATGAACAGAAGAACATTCTCCAATAGCCTTCTTGGTGTTTCCGCAGCCACATTATCTATTCCCGATTCCTTGTGGTCCTACGAAAATGAGGATGACCGACTTAGGAAAATCGCTTAAGACAGACACGCACATGCATCTGTTCGACTTGAAAAATTTATCCTACGGTTGGTTAAAAAACTCGCCCAAAATCAACCGTAATTTCGATTTGCAGGATTATAAGGCAGCTACGAAAAGCGCGAACATCGGAAAAATGGTTTTCATGGAAAGTGGCGCGGACGCCGGTTTGGGTCTCAGGGAAGCTACCCTGGTAAGCGAGTTGGCTCTGTCTGAACCAAGAATTAAAGGAATAGTTGCCAAGGCGGACCTTACGCAAGGCCCTGACACCGAAAAAGCCTTAGGGCTGCTTTGTGAACTCCCTTTGGTGAAGGGCATACGGGCAAACTTTCCGAAAAATGCGACCACTTCCAGCCATTTTTTAGCGGGCTTCCAGGCATTGGTCGACCGGAAACTGAGTTTTGACCTGTTGATCACGCCACCACTCATGAACGAAGCGGTCGAGCTGGCCAAAAAATTTCCTGATACGGTTTTTATCCTCGATCACCTGGGCAATCCGAACGTAAAGGACGCGGATACCACGCAATGGCGGAACGGAATAGAAAAATTAGCGGAACTGCCCAACGTAAACTGTAAGATTTCGGGGATCATTACTCGTTTCGGAGAGGATTGGTCTGTTGAAAAAATCAAGCCTTTTATCCTGTACGCCATCGAAAAATTCGGAATGGATCGTCTGGTCTTCGCCGGCGATTGGCCCGTAGTACTGAAGGCAGGCTCATACCAAAGCTGGTCCCGGGCTTTTGAAAAAATCACGGGACAATTTTCCGATGAAGAACGCCACAAAATATATCATAAAAATGCCGATCGTATTTACAGGTTATGAAAAACAATAGCGACCTAAATTTTCGGGAAGGCAAAGGGGCCTGGTTGTTTTTACTTGGCTATTGGTTGTTCAATGTATCGATTGCCAGCGGCCAGTCCACCACGACCTACAAAACGGCAAGAAACGGGAAGGTCTTTCAGATTTTTCAGTTTCCCAGAAACCAAATGCCACGAGTCGACGGAGATAAAAGCGATTGGGCCACGGTACCCGAAAACTACACCTACGGGACAGATCAGCTAAACGATACCGAAGATGGGATGGACACCGACATCGACCCCGAAGACCTCGATGTAAAAGTGACCATCGGCTGGGTCAAAGGACTGAACCGTCTGTATTTTCTGTACGAGGCCTACGACGATTTTTGGGATTTTGCACGATTTAATCCTGAGGGGTACATGAACGATATATTTGAGCTCGTCGTCGATGGCGACCTTTCGGGAGGGCCTTTTATTCAAAATCCGTTGTATGATCCCGCGCAGATAAAGTGGCAACCCCAGACTGCTACTTATATCGAAAACCATTTTAATTTCAGCGGCGTACACGCCCAGAACTACCATATCTATACGCCGCCCGTGAACAACGCCTGGGTCCTGGTATGGGGAAGTCAATCCTGGATTGCCGAGTTTCCCCACGCCAACTACGCCTATGACTACAATTTTAAACACGGAGAGAGTGGTACTTTGCGGTTGGAAGGTTGGATCACTCCTTATGATTACGCTCCCCACGAAGGACCGCAAAAGGCCGTAGAATCGGAGCTAGAAGAAAACAAGGTAGTCGGCCTGGCTTGGTCGATTTTGGATTTTGACGGAGGGAAAAGGGAAGGCCATGTCAACCTCGCTCACAACACCCAAATGGTCAAGGATGCCTCGTACCTGTGTGCTTTTCAATTGATGCCGTTGGAAAAACAATTTTTGGAGCCCATCAAAGCAGCCTGGACGTTCAAGGTTGTAGACGAGAAAAAGGGAATAGTGGCCTTCAAAGACGAATCCATTGGCGCGATCGAGAAATGGAACTGGGATTTTGGCAATGGCGAGAGCTCGACGGAACAAAACCCGATTTATCGGTTCAAGAACAAAGGGGTGCGGACGGTCATTACCCTCACGGTGGAAGGCCCCGAAGGCAGTTCCAAACGCACCCGGTACTGGGAAGTGATGATCCGATAGTGCGTGCGCGATTATCTGTAAAACTCTTGACTTTGATCGAGGCCGCGCACTCCGTAGATCACGGCGGGACTCCCTACTTCGAGTGCCCCCAAATCCGGCGCTCTTCCGGTGAAGTTGTCATTGACGTTTGGGATAATAACGCCCGCATCTACGGCTCTCCCCTTGGGATTAAGTTTGAAATTGAGATCCACCGCGTGATAAACGGGGCCAGGGAGACTACCTGTCGGTGGTGTGGTAGGCATTTGAAGATTCTCGAAAACATCGTAATCGACCGTCAGGCCGTGTGCTTCAAGACCACTCGCTTTCCTCAGACTCTCCAATGTCTTGAATCCGGACATCTTCCCATCAGGCGACAACCAACTGTATTGGTTTTCGGGACTTTCCAGGCCTCGGTTTGGTCGATACCCGTTGTAATCAGCCACGGAATAGGCCGTGGTAAAGGGGAAGGAAGCCACGTTGACCGGCCCGTCGGTACCAAGAATCAGATTGTTTCGGTAGTTTGAATTGGGGTACTTGGAACCCGCGTTGCTTTCCGATATGAATGTGTTATGATAAGCCGTCAGACCCGGCACTCCGCCGTGAATTTTAAGCGCTCCTCCCTGGGGCACATTGTAGAGGATATTCCTGATGTAGTAAGCAGGACCACCAAATACGGGTTGGGCGCTTATTCCATTCTCAGCGGCGTTCACGCCCCTGTTCCGCATAACACGAACATTATGGACACTACCGTCCGCCTCGACAAAGTCATCGACCAGCAGGTGCAGATCGTTGTTGTAAATATCGATCGACACGGCCTTTAATTCCTGTTCTTTCTCCGGGGTTCCGTAGGTCGATACGCCAATGGCATCGTGGAAGAAAGCAATGGAATTATGGGCGATTACGTGGCCGGAACCATACACTTTGATCCCATAGTAAGAATCCAGCAGGTGCGTCCCGTACGGGATCAGGCCCTCCCGGTGCGCGTTCCAACCGTACAATCTGTGGCGGTCATCGCGGCCCAGGATGACGTTATCCTGGATAAGAAAGTTTTTCGAACCGGCGAATTCCGTCACGACGCCTTCCCCGACGTTCTCGAAACGGCAATTCCGTACCGTCAAATCACTGGCTCCCGCCAAACGTTTCCGGCCGGCATCGAAAACCCGGCCGGCATTCCTGAAAGTAATCCCCTGAAAAATATGGTGCTCGGTGGCCATGACATTGAACAGAATTGCGGCTCCAGCGCCATCAAAGATCACTTCACCGTCCCCAGCGGCCTCGATTACGATGGGGCGCTTTGCAGTACCTTTCGCCGTAAAAAAATAGGTACCATCGAACGGTATGTTATGCCAATCAGGGTAGTTGAGAAGTACCCCCTGGTAGAGTCCGCCGTGTATTTTAATAATATCACCAGGCTGCACCACATCTTCCGCTACCACGTTCCAGTCTCCCTTTGTATTTTCAGAACCGCCGTAAGCGGAAACCAGACCCGGGTAGTTTGGTTCTTCCTTCTTCCCCGTGTAGTATTGGGAATACACGTGTCTTACCCTTCCTCCACGGGCGGCCTTAGGCTCGGCCCGGGTGGAAACATTGACTACCTTGACCGCTTCCCCTTCGACCCCATCGGGATCTTCCAGGGTAAAGCGGGCCTCATATTTGGTATTCGGATTGACGTCCAGAATACTACCAGAGAACATATGAGGAACGGTGTAATCGATTCCCGCCCTCTGAATATACTCTCCCCCAAGCCTGAGGAGTGGCATGCCCTTTTTCCATGCGTTGCCCGATTCCGCGATTCGATACTCGACCTTTACCGTAGCATTACGGTTATCGTCCCCATCGATATACCACTCGAACCCCAAATTTTCGAGGGTAGGGGGTTCAACAATAAATTTCTGGCCCTGAACCTTGTTTTGGGCCTGTGAAAGCTGGGGGAGATGAAATAGTGTGAGAAAAAACAAGCTGATTAGGTTCCGCATTTTATTTGAAATTTTAAACAGGTTTACAATGGTCATCATAGATGAGTGAATTGGTCTGTAAAGAAAGGGGCCGGCCCCTCCGGGGCGGGGCGCTTTTCACCGCTATTCGTCTATTAACGGTCCGCCCTACCGGGGTGCCACGCCTGGCTATTTCTAGATTTACTGTTAATTTTCAACGGCACCGGCCGCCCGGCGTGAGAATGAGTCAGTTTTACATCAATTCACCCTTCCTTACTTTTTGTCCTTCAATTTGCTCCTGAGGTTAGCCACTTCTTTCTCATGAATGGCACCTGCGTTATTTTTGAAATTCAGCCGGAGGTAGGTGGCTACTTTGGAAATATCAACATCGCTCAAAAAGTCATGTTTGGGCATCTCGCCGTCGTAGCGCTTTCCATTTACGGTAATCGGCCCTTTGAGGCCCTCTAACAACACGGTGATCAGCCTGTCTTTATCTCCCGTCACCCAGTCCGATTCCCCCAAGGGGGGATATCGACTTCCGTCTCCCGCTCCATCTTGTTGGTGGCACGAAACGCAATAAACGTTATAGATTTTTTGACCTTCATTGGCTATCTCTTCGGCAAGATTATCTCTGATCTTATCAGGAGTCCTGAGGTGGGTCAGCATCTTGCGCTTTTCCATTTTTGCCAACTGATCCGTTCCAAAAAGCGCTTTACTTCCCTTATACATGATTCGCCATATCTTTCCTGTGACACTATCGCTAATGTACAGGGAGCCATCCGGCCCCATCGCTATCCCCATCGGGCGATGAGCTGCCTCGGATGAACTCACAATTATCTCTTTCCCGGCAAATCCGTCAGCGAATACTTCCCAAGAGCTAGACGGTAGACCGTTTTTGAAAGGAACAAAACCAACAAAATACCCTGATTGTGGGTACGGGGCGCGCCCGGCTGATCCCATAAATGCGATGAAAGCGCCGTTTTTATAATGGTCAGGGAATTGATCGCCGGTATAAAAGAAAAGATCATTGGGCGCCCAATGTCCCGGGAAGCCCATTATGGGATTGGCGGGTGCCTCCACTTCTTTTGTCAGATCGACACCCCGGTATTCCGGCGATACTACTTTTCTGTTTTGCAGTTGGTCATAGTAGTAATAAGGCCACCCGCCGTTCATTCCTTCTTTCACTTCAAAAAATTCCTCGGACGGTAACATGGCACTCTCCCATTCCGAATAAAGACTTGGCCAATGTTGATGGAGTGCGTCTCTTCCGTGTTCGAGCGCGAATAAAGTATTCGTGGCATGATTCCAGTCCATAGCGATCCCGTCCCGGAGTCCGGTAGCATACCGAACCCCGTCTTTTTGGGTTTGACCGAGCTTGTTAGCGTCAAATTTCCATATACCGGCGTGTTCGGCCAGTTCGGCGCACGGATATTGACCAGGGCTTTCGGGAATCCTGTTATCTACCTGGCAATTATTGCTGATCGACCCAAAATTGACGTACATGTGTCCCTCGTCGTCGAAAGCCAGCGATTTGCCAATGTGTTCACTTATGTAGTTGTCGGTAAGTACCAGCTCTGTTTTGCTTTCGGGTACCAGTTTGCCCGGGGTCAATTTCTGCTTGTATACCGCACCCTTGGTACTGAAATAAATGGAACCATTGTAAAGTTTCATGGCGGTTGGGCCATAACCGCTCTCGGCTTGGTAGTCGCCGAAATAGGCGATCTGGTCAGCTTTGCCGTCGTTGTTACTATCTCTGATGGCTACGTTTCCGGAATCTTGCTTTGCGTAGGTAAGTTTCACATAAATGTCTCCATTCTTGTTCACGGCCAGATGCCTGGCCCGGCCAATACTATCTGCCACTACCACCGCTTCAAACCCACCGGGTAACACAAGGCCGCCATTGTCAACATCTCCTGCCGGGCGATTTGATTTTTGAACAGAGCCGGAGAGGAAAGCACTCACTGTAAAAAATACCACCAGTTCAAAAAAACCTCTTTTTGAAAAGCTCATTTCACATTGTTTCATATAGAACTAGTCAAAGCTGTTTTTCAGGTTGAATTACTGTCTTCGGAAATAGCAGGAGGCGCCCGTCGAGCTATTTTCCATTTACCCCACCCTGACCGATCTGAGTGGGCTGGTTCCCCCAAAAAAAATGGAGACGCGTAACCTGTATCCGTTGCTGGACGCTCCAAAAATCAATTGCCCGCACCCAGCCATCACTAACTGAGGCCGCAACAACCACGCGATCAAGACCAACGACTACCGCTACATCCGCTACGCAAATGGCTCCGACGGTAAACGTAAAGTGGACGGCGGATTCGACGTACAGCGTGGCGGCCGTTTTATCGAACTGAGATAGGAAGATAGCGAGGAGGAGAAGCATATACTGGCATTTTTCTAAAAAAAAGTAAAAGTATTTTTAGGGATATTGTCCGCAAAGCGAACCTCCACGCAATAAGACTCCCCAGTTATGCAGCATTCAGACCCCACTGACGACTTACTGGTTGACCTCATGCAGAGCGGCGATCAAGCTGCCTTTGAGGTTATCTACCGCAGATACTGGCGGAAGCTGTATGGATTTGTTTTCAGGCAGTTGGGCTCCAAAGAAGAGGCCGAAGAAGTCCTTCATGACCTGATGCTGAGCCTTTGGCAGAATCGGGGCCAGGCTCGCATCCAAAACCTCGAGGTGTACCTCTTCATCGCGACGCGCAACCTCACAAATAAAGCCATCAAGTCGCAGATCAGTCTCCGCAAATACCGCGAGTACCAACTACTGAATTTGGTGGATGAAACCTTCGAGACCGAGGCCATCATCGATGCCGACGATCTGGCGGCGGCCATTGAATCCGTCCTGGGCCAGCTGCCGGAAAAAACGGCGACCATCTTCCGTCTGAGTAAACTCGACCAACTACCCGTCAAGGCCATTGCCTCCCGCATGGACCTTACGGAAAAAGCGGTCGAATACCACATCACCAAATCCCTGAAAATGATGCGGAAACACCTTGGTAGTTTTCACTCCGATAATTAATAACTCACGAATGACCATCCAAGAATTCGATCTTCTTACGGAAAAATACCTGCGGGGGGAATGTACCCCCGAGGAAACTACCCTGCTGGAAAAATGGGCGGCCCGCGCCCTGGAGTCTACTACTGGCGAGAGCGGGCTGGAAAGAGAAGCTGAGGCACAAAACATAGAGTCTCGCCTGTGGCTGCGACTCGAGTCGGAGATTTCAGCGACGGAACCCATCGTCCGTCGACTGCCGCGCTGGGTATGGGCAGTGGCGGCGGCCTGTCTGATGGTGATGGTCGGGTACTACTTCACCTCCCGGAACAATCAACCTGATTCTTCGCTTGTCGCGGCCCACAAACCCGGAACCGAAACCAGAAACGTGGCTGGATCGAGCCAGAAAGTAATTCTAACCGACGGCAGCGTCGTGGTACTGGGGAAAAACGCCAGTATCGTAGCCGATGAAGACTACGGCACCGGGACGCGCACTGTATACTTGATGGGGGAAGCATTTTTCGACATTCGGCGCAACGAAGAAGTACCCTTTCTGGTGCATTCAGGCGGTTTGGTCACCGAGGTGCTCGGAACCAGTTTTTACATCAAACCCCAACCCGATGGTAAAAAAATCGAGGTGTCCGTCAAGACGGGTCGGGTGTCGGTGTACGCCAATGTCTCCGGGGAGGCCAAGAAATTCGATGGGGTAATCCTGACCCCCAATCAGAAGGTACTTTTCGACCCGGAACTGAAAACCATCCGGCCGGGCATTGTGGACGCTCCCAGGCTCGTCGTGCCAGACCCACCGATAGTTGAATTTCAGTTCGATGAAGCTACCGTGGCGACTGTGCTGGCCCGCATCGGGAAAGCCTACGGAGTAGAGATCGTGGTGGCCAATCCGGCGGTCAACGGTTGTGCTTTCACTGGTGACCTGAACGGGCTGCCTATGTACAAGCAACTGGACTTTCTCTGTGCCTCGGTCGGTGCCCGCTTCGAAGTCAGGGGTACTACAATATTTATCTCCGGGCTGGGCTGTAAATAAGGCTTAAATATAAACCTTTTAAAATTTATCGATATGAAAAGAAATATACGATTCCCCAACCTACTGTGGACAACATTCCGAATGGGCTTCAATCAGCTCTTGCTGGGCTTTTTGCTGTGCGGGTTCGCACGCGCCCACCCCATCTTTGGGCAGGAAGCGATGAACCGGAGCGTCACGCTAAGCGTGGAAAATATAGAGTTGAAGCAGGTGTTTCGGATGATCGAGAAGCAGGCGGACGTAAAGTTCGTGTATAGTTCGAGCGTCATCGACACCCGCCAACGCGTTAGCCTCACCGCCATCGATCGTAAACTGGACTGGGTGCTCAATACCCTGCTCAAACCTATTTCGGTGAGCTACACTGTCTCCGATAACCGAATCCTACTTCGGCGGGAACGGGAGGCGCAGAGTGCGATTCCGAAGTCCGCTTTGGAAATCGATCCAACCTGTTGACCAAACCATCAGAGGCACCGTCACCGACGAAAACGGCGCAGCTTTACCGGGCGTGAGTATTCTGGTGAAGGGAACGCAGCGGGGAACGACGACGGATCAGAATGGCAAATATTCCTTAGCCGTGCCTGATGAAAATGCCGTGCTGGTGTTTTCTTTCGTGGGTTACGAATCACAGGAAAGCCTAGTAGGTAACCGAACCCAAATCAATGTAAGCTTGCAAACGGACACCAAAGCATTGAGCGAAGTGGTGGTGATCGGTTACGGGGAGCAATCCCGGCGGCAGATTACCAGTGCCATTTCTTCTATCAAATCCGAGGAGATTGAGAACTTGCCCAGCGCCAGCCTCGACAACATGATGCAGGGCCGGGCGGCGGGCGTGCAGGTGACCCAGGGATCGGGACAGCCCGGTGGCGCGGTGACGGTCAGGATACGCGGCAACACCTCCGTGCAAGGCGGCAACGAACCTTTGTACGTCGTGGATGGCATACCCATCAAATCAGGAAACTTTTCCGGTCTGGCCGATGGCGGGGCTGGTTCCAACGCCCTGGCGGACATCAACCCCAGCGACATTGCTTCCATCGAAATCCTCAAAGATGCGGCCGCGACTTCCATCTACGGTGCCAGGGCCGCCAATGGGGTGGTACTCATCACGACCAAGCGGGGGAAAGCCGGGGCACCCTCGATCAAACTCAACTACTACACCGGCGCGCAGCAGATCACCCGAACCCTGAGCCAGGTCAACGCGGCGCAGTTCCGTGACTACATCCACGAGTCCTACCAGCGTGCAGGCAATCGCCCCTGATTCCCGCGAAACCGACTCCCTGAATACATTTTACAACAATGACTTCTATTGGCAGGATGCGCTGTTCGAGACCGCGCCGATCAGCAACTATGAGCTGTCCATTGGCGGAGGGGAGGAGAAACTTAGCTATTTTCTCAGTGCCGGGTTCTTCGACCAGAGCGGAATCGTGAAAAATTCCCAGTTCAAACGATTCACCTCTCGGGCCAACGTAGAATACAAGGCCACCAAGAATTTTCGGGTGGGTAACACCTTTACTTTCAGCAACACCAATACCAACCGAATCAGCGAAGGCCCCGCTTTTTCGCGCGGGGTCATCTACCGTACGCTGACTCGCTTTCCGGTGGAGTCGCCTTACGACGAGCAGGGAAACGTGGTACCTAATTCGCCGATTGCCAGTTTGGTCAATTCCAATCAGAAAGCCGCCACCAATCGGATCATCGGCAATTTGTACGCTGAACTGGATCTCATCGAAGGGCTTACCTTCCGCTCTTCCATCGCGCTGGACTTATTGTCCATGAAGGAAGACCAATTTTTTCCCTCCACCATTTTTTCCTTTGGTGGAGCACAACGAACCGCCGCCGTCCGCTATTTTCAGGACTTGGGCTGGATCAACGAGAACTGGCTGACCTACACCCGAACGCTCAACGAACAACACAACCTGAACATCCTGCTTGGTTTCAGCCAGCAGAAAAATACCCAGGAAAGGATATCGGGCAGCACGTCCTTATCACCCACCGACCTGGTGCCCACCCTAAACGCCGGGGCGCAGAAGGACGATGTGTCCACCTCGGAAACCAGCAATGGCATACAGTCGTACTTTGCCCGAGCCAATTACGATTTTTTGGGGAAATACATTCTTTCCGCCACCGCTCGTTACGACGGATCCTCCCGATTTGGCCTTGAAAAGCGTTTTGGCTTCTTTCCTTCCGCCTCCGTAGGATGGCGGGTATCGGACGAAGAATTCATGAAAAATATTTCGGCCATCAAAGACCTCAAATTGCGGGCCAGCCTGGGGGTGACTGGAAACCAGGAAATCGCCAATTTTGTGGCCCAGGGACTGTATTTCACGGGCAGCGACTACCTAGGGAAAGGCGGGATTGCTCCGGCGGGCAACGGACTTCCCAACGACCAACTCTCCTGGGAGAGCACTACTCAGTTCGATCTCGGGATGGACCTTACAATCCTGAGAAACCGGATATCGCTGGTGGCCGATTACTACGTCAAAAACACCGACAACTTGTTGTTTGCCGTCGCCTTACCCGCCTCTTCAGGTTACAGTTCCGCCTTGGTCAACCTGGGGAAGATCCAAAACAAAGGATTTGAATTTGGGCTGAATACCAACAATCTGACGGGGGCTTTGAAATGGTCAACTTCCTTTAACATGGGCTTCAACCGTAACAAGGTCGTCAAACTGCCGGAAGGGGAAGATATCCTGACCGGACTGGCCGTGCTGCGGGAAGGGGAGGCCATCGGCACCTTTTACGGGTTTGAGTACCTCCGGGTATTCCCCACCAACGAAGACAACGTCAATAACCTCAGGCTGGACAGCCGCACAGGTGCCCTCTATCAGGGGGGTGACGTGGAATTCAGGGATGTGAACGGGGACAATGTAATCAACAACAGCGACCGGGTGATTATTGGCAACGCTAACCCTGATTTTACGGGTGGATTTTCCAATAATTTCTCCTATAAGGGTTTTACGTTGAACGTATTCATGAATTTTTCTTACGGCAACGATTTGTTCAACCTGGCCCGGCGCGACCGCGACAGCCACCGACTGGGCAACGCGGGAGGCCCCGGCACCGATGTATTGAATAGGTGGCGGCAACCGGGTGACATCACCAGTGTTCCCCGCGTGATTCGAGGAGACGCATTAAAAAATAACCGGGATAATTCGAGCTATTGGGTGGAAGACGGTTCTTTCTTGAGAATCAAGAATATAACCCTGGGTTATGATTTCAGCCCGAGCCTGCTCAGCAGAATCAAGATAAAAAGCGCCCGACTGTACACGACGGTACAAAACCTGAGGACATTCACCAAGTATAAGGGCTTCGACCCTGAGGTGGTTTCCACTTCTTCTAACGCCAACGGAGGCTCCATCCAGTACGGCATCGACAACGGATATTACCCGCTCGCCCGTAGCATCATATTTGGCGTCAATCTGGGTTTTTAAGAAATCTTTCTATCAAAGTTTTGTGAAGAAAAAACAACAATCCTAATGAAAAAGAACCATACGATTTTTACGGTCAAGTCACTGCTCATCGGCACTATGTTGCTGTGGTCGAGTAGCTGCGAGGTGCTGGATTTGAAGCCCGTTAGTGAGATTTCTCAGGAAAACTTTTGGCAAACGCCCGATGACGCAGAATCTGCCGCGATCGCCCTCTACGACGGAATGCAGAGCGGCTTGATCTGGATGTCGGTCTGGGGGGAAGTGCGGGCGGATGTTTTCAGCCGAACCCAGGGCAACGTGGTTTCGGCCCTCGGTGAAGTGCTGGACAACCGTCTTTCTGCCTCCACGACCTTCGGCACTTGGCAACCGCTGTACAGAATCATTAATCGGGCGAACCTGATGTTGACCAACTTGGAAGGCATCGGCGGCATCAGCGAGAGCAAGCGGAACCAATACCTCGGGGAGGCCTACTTCGCCCGCGCCATCAGCTACTATTACGCGGTCAGAATCTGGGGCGATGTACCCCTGGTGACGGAGCCTTTCCGCTCGGCTTCCGCCAATTTCGACATACCCCGCCGTCCCAAAGCCGAAGTGTTTGCCCTGATCGAGGCGGATTTAGAAATGGCCGCCACCCTGCTGCCCACCTCCTACACCAGTGGGATCGAAACCAGGGGCCGGGCCACGAAGGGGGCGGCCAAGGCCCTGCAAACCGATGTTTTTCTGTGGATGGCTCAGTTGGAAGGCGGCGGAGCGGCTTATTTCCAGAAAGCAGTAGCGGCGGCGGACGCGGTGATCGGCAACGGTTTGTATGCTTTGCTACCAGCGGCGCAGTATTCTTCGCTGTTTTTTACCAAAAATACCCAGGAGAGCATCTTCGAGCTGCAATTCGATGTCAAAAACAACGAACTGCAAGATCCCAACAGCGGCGGCGGCACCCATGCCCCGGCTGCCCTGACGTTGGCGTTACCCCTCAATAATTTTGACCGCCTGGCCATTTCTGAGAAGTTTCTGGCTGCCGCAGAACCGAACGATCTCCGGCTGAAATATTTTACTTTTAACCTGGATACCCAGGCTCCCCGCTTCCTGAAATACCCTGGGACGCCCACGGGTACCAACCAATTGATGTTTCTCGATGCCAACATCATCTTTTACCGCCTGGCCGATATACTGCTCTTAAGGGCCGAAGCGCTCAATGCCCTCGATCAGCCCGATGAGGCTATCGTCATCTTGAACCGAATCAGAAGCCGCGCGGGACTTTCCAATACGACGGCCACAACCAAGGAAGAGCTCAAAGCAGCAATTTTACAAGAGAGGTACGTGGAGTTGGCCGCCGAGGGCAAAAGGTGGTTTGATTTGGTTAGAAACGGCGTGGCGCTGGAAAAAATAGACAATATCGAGGATCCGGCGAACCTGCTGTGGCCTATTCGTGAAGACGTCATGGCGCAGAACTCGGCCCTTATCCAAAATAGTTTTTACAAGTAAACTCGAAACTACCCGTATGAAAACCTATTTCAACCATCCAAAAAAACAATTGGCGTTCGCTTTGTTCGGCATCCTGCTGGTGACGACCGCCTGCGATCCTACCTTCGAGTACCAGCCCAGTGGCCGACCTAACGGCAAGCTGACCGTCAATGCGCTGACGTTCATTCAGACGAATGAGAACTTCACGGTGCTACGCGCGGCCGTGGCCAAAGCAGGATTGAACGATGCTTTGGCTGGCGCCGGCCCGATCACCCTGTTTGCTCCCAATGACCAAGCTTTTGCGCGATTTTTGGGAAAGAAGACCTTGGACGATTTTACCACCGCCGCTTTGAAAGACTTGCTACTCTACCATTTGCTCGATAAAAAAATACTGTCGCCCGCTGGTTTGAGTCCGACCAATGAGAAGTTTGCCACCCTCTCACCGGGCCGGACTGTCGAACTGAGGATCGATGACAGTAATCGGGTGTACGCCGACAATAATCTCGTCAGGACTTCTAATCTCGAACCAACTAATGGCGTTATCCACGTGCTGGATCGTGTATTGAGTCCGAAATAGAAACCATAAAAAGGCGCAGCCATGAACAGAAGAGAAATCATAAAATCAATCGCCGTAGGTGCTTTGTGCGCCTCCATTCCCTCGCCCCGTCTTTTGGCCGGTACTTTGTCAATCGGGAGCAGAAATAGCTATCTCTTCTCCCAGAAAGAAGAGATTTTGCAATTCCTGGAAACGACTCGCTACCCGGAAGAAGGGTGGGGGCGCTGGAAATACAACATCCTGATGAACCGGAAGTATGGTCTGGAATCGTCGGCGATGGGAATCAGTATCCTGGATATGTTGGGTGAGTTGAAGTCAACTCCGCAAGCCAGCAAGGAACAAGCCATAGCGTTCTTCCAATCCACCTGGAATCCCGACGAACTTTATTACATCGACCCGTTGGTTGGTGAGAGTGACCGAATTAGCGAACACCACTCCTGGGAACACATTTGGGCGCATATGTCGGGCGCGGCGCAGAGCGCACTTGGCTTGCTGGGAGCCAAGGCAAAGTCTAGAGGCGACAAAGCCCCCTTCGTGGACCTGACCGAGGTGGACGTCCGGGACTGGATTTTGAGCCTGGACTGGTCAAATCCCTGGCTGTACGGCGAGCGGTTCTACGAAGGTGTTGGTTTACTACTGGGAGAACCTGCCCGCTGCCGAAAAGTCCCTGGAAGAGCCAACCATCAAGCAGGCTTTTGCCACCATAGAGGAACGCATCCTCGACCCCAAAAGCGGCCTCCCCATCAAGCTGGGCTGCGAAAGCATGGAGCGGGGCATGGCGGGCTTGTTCAAATTAATCAGTGCGTACCTGGCCGTCGGCAAAGAAATCCCCCACGCCAAGAACGCGCTGGATTCTGTCTTGCGGCTTCAGGTACCCGGCGGGCAGTTTGGCGAGAGCGGCAACTCCCCCATGACCATCAACTGGGACGCGATGAAGGTTTTGAAAGACCTGAACCACCAACTGAACTACGCCTACCGATTCGAGGATGTGCGTGAGGCGGGCAACCGGATGGCGGATTTCCTGATAAAAACTCATAAGAAAGCGGACGGCGGATTTTCATTCTATCCCCACGTGTGCCAGTCGGATCACAACTCCGTTCAGGTATCCGGGAAGGGCGCGGTGGGCGATATGCAGGGAACAAGGTTCAGCCTGTATTGCCTATATTACGCTGATGAGTGGAATACGTACGCCAAGAAATGAAAAAGAAAATAAAGTATGCCTTCTTTATCCTGGGATTGTGCTTTTCCCAGGTTGCTTTTGCCCAAAAAAGCCAAAACACCGAGCTACCTCTAACCCACTACGTGGCGCAGATAGACAGTCTGTTTGCCAGCGTACCGGCCTGGCTGTGGGATTTGTACGAGCCGTCCTCGGGCGGTTTTTACGAAAACATCGCCATGCGGCGACAGCCCGACCGCTTCGGTCCCGACATCCAATCGTCCATGCAGGCCCTAAGCATGCTGGCGGATTGCGGTTCCCCGGCCGCGCAACTGCCCGACTCGGTACGGCGACAAGCCATTCATTATTTCCAGTCGCGGCAGGATCCGCAAACGGGTTTCTTTGTCGATCCGCACTACCCGCAGGCCCTGAAATCGGAGCGGGTGCTGGGGCGGCTGGTGGCTTTCTCGACCATGTCGCTCGACAGGCTGGGGGCCGCGCCGCTTTACCCGCTGCCGGGGGAGCAGGCCAATTCGTCGGCGACGCTCTGGTATTATTCGTCGCCCGACTCTCTGGCCAGGTGGCTGGATGACTTGCCCTGGCAAAAATCGGCCTGGACGGCGATGGACGCCATTTCGTCGCAAAAATCGCTGCTGGGTACCCTGCCCGAGGCCAAGCGGCAAGCGTTCGCCCGCCAGATGTACGACTACGCCCTGGCCCGGCAGGACGCCGACGGCTTCTGGGGGCGCGGGCAGACGCCGGAGATCCGGCTCTCGGGCACGGTGAAGTTCGCCTGGTTTTGCCGGGGCGTCGGTTTGCCGCTCCCCCATCCCGAAAGAATATACCAAAGCCTGCTGGACTGGTACCGCGCCAAGCCTTCGGAGCAGGCGGCTTTCAAAAGCGGGACTACCACTCCGGGCAACGCCATCGGCCTGCTGGGCGAACTAATGGACTACCTGCCGCAGCCGTTTCCACGGAAAGACTTGTCGCTGGTGTTGGCCGAGTCGGTCGCTATGACCAAAGCCTTCAAAACGCCGGACGGTGGGTTTTGCCGCCAAATCGACACCTACTACGCCCGCCCTGACGACATTGCGCCGCCTTTGGAATACTTCGACGAGCCGATGGGCGACGTGAACGGGGCCAGCCAGTTGAGCCGGGTGCGGCGCTGGGTTCACGCGCTGGCGGGTACGCCCCTGCCGGACAATTGACTACCTTTGGGATTAAACACCGAAAGGTATTCGTGACAAAAACAGAACCTGAATTACTATGCATTCACAGCTTGCCAAACTCCTGTTTTGTGCTTTCCTCCTAAGCCCGTTTTTTGCCTTTTCCCAATCCAGCCAGTCGTTCGAGCTGCGCTATTTCTCGCCGGACAAAACCGCCAACGGTGAAACCGACTTCAAGGGCGCGACGTCGGTATTCACCACCGAGCAGCGCGTCGAGTTTCTTAAACAGTACGCCGAAGCCGCCAAAAAGCAGTTCAACGACCCCGGCCTCAACACCGTGGTCGTCACTGACGACGAAGTGGCGCGAGCTTTGGGAAAAATCAAGCCGCAGCCCCGGCCCGAAATTCGCCAACACCAGGCCCTGACCGATTGGAAGTACCTCGGCTACCGCGCCGGGCAGCACCTGGAATGCGAGCGGCAACTCACCCGCTGGCAGGACGAGAAAGGAGTTGAGCGAACGCAGGGCCACCTGAAAATAGGTCAAAGGACGGAACCGCTTTCGTGGCGGTTCCCTTCGCAGGCATGGCGCTTTTCGGTGTCGTGGCGGGCGAAAGTACCCCGGAAGCAAGAGACCAGCTTCGCACTTTCCGACCGGGGACGCGTCCCGGCCGCCACCGTGGGTTTTGGCGCGAACGGGCAGTTGTTTTACACCACGGCCCGGCACCAGCGGGTGGACACCCTGAGCTACACGCCGGGACAATGGCATCAGTTCCGGATCGAGCTCGACCTGGAAGGCCGCGAGAACAGCATCGCCCGCTACAACTTGTACGTCGATGACCGACTGGTGGCCGACTACGTGCCCATCGAGCGGGCCATCATGGAGAGGCTGGCCTACAACCGGGGGTTTAGCAGTCTGGGGCAGGTCAACACCTTTGCCGTGCAGTCGCCGGGGGGAGTAGCGTTGGACGACCTGCTGGGCGTGGGTTACAGCATGACGGGCCGCGGTAACTACCCCTTCGCCACCGAAACTTTCCTGGATGAGACCTTCGACGAAAAGCCCGACGTCGCGGGCTGGACCAATCAAGAACTACGACGACCGCCAGTGGGCGACGGGGCAACTGCCCCTGGCCCACGGCTCCGAGCGCTTCGCGGAAGAAGACCTTTACCTGCGCAAAGAAGTACGCGTAGGGCAGTTTGACAAAGCTTTTCTGAATATAGAGACCCTCGATCCCGGCGGGGAGGTGTGGGTCAACGGCCAGCGCGTGGCTGTGCTGGCTAACCGCTATCCGGGGCGGCTCGACATTGGTAAATATTTAAAACCCAACGCTACGAACCTCATTGCCGTCAAGGTCAACCACTTTTTTCTGACCGAAAAAGTCGGCGAACTCATGCCGCACTCGCTGCTCGACATGAGCATCGGCTGGTTTGCCGGGCGGATGTCGCTCGACCTGCTCGATGCGGCGCACGTGCGGTCGGCCTTCGCCCACGCTCTGCCGCTGACGAACCAGAATGTCCGCCTGAAAACGCGGTTGACGCTCGCGCATCCGGGTGTCTTTCGCGGTAAGGCCGAAATAAAAGTATTCCCCTGGTACCCCACCGAGTCGAGCAAGGCCGTGTCCACGCAAACCGTCCCGGTCGATTTCAGCGACAGCCTGACGCTATCAACCGTGCTAACGGTCGGGAACCCGCAGCTATGGTCGGCTGAAAGTCCGGCCCTGTACCGCGTGCAGGTGGTGCTACGCGACGGGCGCGGCAAAGCCGTGGACGACTACGTGCTGACCACCGGACTGCGCACCATCGACCAGCAGGGCGGGCATTTCCGGCTCAACGGCAAAGTCTCCATGCTCAACGGCGCTCAGATCATGGGCTTCCGGGGACCCATCGAAAAAACGGCCATTTGGCTGCGTTGTCCGCCCGTGGAGTGGATTGTGAAAGAACTGCTGATGGTCAAGAAAATGAACGGCAACCTGCTGCGAATCCACGTCCACGCCTGGGAGAACTCTACCTCCGAAGGCATCAACGACCCGCGTATCGCCGAACTGGCCGACCAGCTCGGCGTGATGCTCGTCTGGATCACGCCCTCCTGGATCAGGACGGGCAACGACTGGCGGCAGATCGACTTCGCTGGCATGCCCGGCTATATGCGGCAGGTCTTCAACCACCCGAGCATCGTTGTCTGGGAGGCCTCCAACCACCCGCAGAGCTTCAAGGGAAAGCCGCTGTCGGAGTCGGACGAGTTCAGCGAGACTATTTACAACACCGTCTATCCCGTCGATTCTAGTCGGCTGATTGCGCTGACCTCCTACCTTTTCCACCTGCATTACGGTAACGACGCGGGCACCATCGACTACCAGGGTAACCCGATCAAAGCTTCCTGGGCCTACACCGCCCCGATGGTCACGCGCGGCAACCAGGACTCGCCCACGGGGTACCGCAGCGAGTGGTCGAAACTGCGGCAGTGGCCCGACGAATACCGCCAGACGATGATCGACAGCCCCGACCGGGCCTACTTCGATTTTGAACACGAGGAGTCGATGGCCCAGCCCAACTGGGAACTGCTGCGCGGCAAACCCTACTACCGCGTCCACTCCTACGAGTGGGACTACGACAACGGCACCATTGGACGAAAGCTCGACCTCGAAGAATGGGAGGCCAGCCAAGGCTGGCAGGCTTTCTCGGCCTGGGAGGCCATGAAGAAGATGCGGATGCTGGACTACGACGGGTTCTCGTGGTGTACCCTGCACGGCGGCCCCAACTCGGGCACCTACATGAAGCCGATCATCGACGTGCAGGGCCACGCCAAGCTGGCCTACTGGGCCAACAAGATGGTTTTCCAGCCCACGGTGGCTGGCAGCGGCAACGTGGATATCGTGTACGGTGCCGACGATACGCTGACGCCCGTCATCCTGCATTGGGGCGAGGCTCGGCGGGCCAAACTTACTGTCACGATCCAGAACGAAGCGGGTGAAAAGGTGGATGAGAAAATCTTTGCCGACGTGGCCCTGCCCGCCGGGCGGCAGGCTGTCAAACTACCGGCCTTCAAACCCTCCTGGCAGAAGGAAGGACACTACCGAATTCTATACGTAGTGGAGTAAATTCAGTTAACAGACCCCACCCATGCACCCGACCGGACTGGTTATTGGTTTCATCATCATTTTTCTGTTTAATGGCGAACGAAAACCTGTCATAAGCCAATCTGAAAATACGGAGAAGGGCACTCCCATCCTGCACCGGGAAATCGCCCTCCCTCCCGCCTTCCTAACCACCACCGATGGCCTCACCTACGGTGGCGACCTCCGCCTGGGCGACCTGACGGGCGACGGACAAGCGGATTTTCTGGTCTATCGCGCGGCCAACTCCATCGACGGCGGAGCGGTGCAGCCATGTTTTATCGGGGCCTTCGACCAGCGGGGCAAGGTACTTTGGCAAAAGGGCGAAGGCGGCTTGCAGCCCAACCGTCCCGGCCCGGTGGCGATCTTCGATATTGATGGGGATGGAAAAAACGAGGTACTTACTTTTTTTGTGGAAGGAGATAAAACCGTCGCGCCGCAAAGCATGGCAAACGTCGTCGTGCAGATTCTGAATGGTACTACGGGTCAGGTGAAAAAACAAGCCAGTCCGCTCGAATTGACTTCCAGCCAGGGCCAAGGCCCCAACTGGGTTCATCAGCGTATCCTGATTGCCAACTTACGGGGCACGGCCACTCCCCAGGATTTCATCATAAAACTTGGCAAGAAAATCATCGCCTTCGATAACCGGTTGAATGTACTTTGGACCTACGAAAATGCTTGGGATGAGTACGCCAACTGCCCGGCTTATGTACCCACGCTGGGCGACATGGACAACGACGGCCGCGACGAGATCAACGGTGGCTATTACGTGCTCAGCCCCGAGGGTAAGCCACTTTGGGAAAAGAAATTGGGCAAGAACATGGATGCCGTGGTCATCGACTACTGGGACGATCCGAAGAAAAAGCGGGCTTTTTGCTCGGGCTTCGGCCACGTGATGGACGAGCACGGAAATACCATTTTGAGTCTGGGAGAAAATGTAGTACCCCACGGTCAGGAATTGCGCGTGGCGCACTACGACGATTCCGTGCCGGGTCCGCAAATGATGATCCGTTACAACGGCCACACCACCGACGTGCTGCTGGTAGGACAGGGCGGCCAGGTTATCAGGAAATTCAAGGTCAACAAATCGCCCAACAACACGGGCATGGACGCCATTTATTGGAATGGAGTCGACCGACCGGCGCACCTTTATAATGGCGGGATGCTTTGGGACGGACAGGGGAGGGGAGAGCATACCTTCACCGAATTGCCCGAAGCGCGGGGCAATTTCCGGCAGGGCTGGTACCACTGTGTACCGGCGGATGTGGCGGGTGATGCCCGCGAGGAGGCCGTACTCTACAATCCCTGGGATCGTTATGTGTTCATCTACACGCCCGCGCCTTTTAGGAAAAAAGCTTTTGACAAATACCGACCCGGCATGAGGCAGTACAACGTGCGGTTGCTGGACTGAATCTGGTAGTTGTTACAACCTTCATAGCTGCCTCATCCTGGCTCTTAAGCCTCTCCTCGGCGGGCAATTCTCACTGTTTATATAAAAAAAATAAAACACAACTCAGGTGTTTTTGGATTAATCGAGTCTTGTAAGGATAAATGTAGTACGTTTCCGAGAAAACTTAGCTCAGTACGAAGCCTATGGGCATCCGACGACCCGATCATCTACCCAACGAATCATTTAAATCCGAGCTGCGCATTCACAGCAGTTCGGAGGAAAGAGCAGACGACCCGCTAGACGACGAAGTGCTTATCCGCCAAGCGTTTGGGATGAGCCCCGAGGAGGGCTGCGAACTACTGTTCCGGCGCTACCATCGCGCTCTGTGCAGCCACGCTTTGCGTTTTGTGTACTCCCGTGAAGTGGCCGAGGACATCGTCAGCGATGTATTCTGCAAATTCTGGAAGAACAGTTCCTTCGAGTCCGTACAGTCTTCTTACCGTTACTACCTGTTCCGCAGTGTGCGAAACGAAGCCTACTCTCACCTCCGGGCGGAGTTCCGGCAGCCCGATTTGCTGGAAACTACCTTTACCCAGGAAGGTGAACCCGGTCAGCGTCCCGACCACATTACGCAATACGAGGAGACATTCAATCGAGTGAAGGAACTCGTGCAGCAACTACCCCCACAATGCCGAAAAGTGTTCTTGATGAATCGCTTTGAGGGAAAACGCTACAAAGAGATCGCCGCTGAATTGGGCCTTTCCGTCAAAACCGTCGATACGCATTTGGTCAAGGCCGTCAAACTGATTCGCAAGGGACTGCGGGACTATCTCACGATTGGGACAGGAATCGCGCTCCTCCTGACGGTGGCGGGTTAGCCCACTCAGGTGTTTTTCGACATGAAGCGTCTACTGAGAAAACAATGACAACAAAATGAAACCAAAAATTAGTGAAGAACTGATATTCGCTCATTTCGCCAATAAGGCCACGCCTTTGCAACGAAAGCAGATCGACTACTGGCTACGCACCAAAGCCAACGAAGAGCGCTACTACCAATGGCTGGAAGAATGGGAAAATAAGCATCCCGAATACCAGCCCGACAGCGAAAAACTGACGAACGATTACATCCATTATGTGCAAAGTACCTCTCGCCAACATGCCGACGGGCGAGTAGAAGACAACGCGGCGAAGTACTTCTGGCGGAGGAGGCTTCCCCTGATGATTGCGGCGAGTATCCTGCTGCTGCTTGCTGTGGGGCTTTGGCTGAATCGGGATGCGCTTTTTTACAAAAACTACCAGACGGCCAAAGGTGAGACGAAGGCCTTTGTATTGGCCGACGGAAGTCAGGTCACGCTCAACGCCCGTTCTTTGCTAAAAGTACCACGCTGGAATTTCGGGCAAGCTTCCCGGGAAGTAGTCCTGACCGGAGAGGCGAACTTTTCGGTCACACATACCACCGATGACCGCAAATTTGTCGTCAAGACCGAAAAGAAGTTTCGAAGTCGTAGTGCTGGGTACTGAATTCTCTGTTTTCTCCCGCCGCCGGGGAGCCAATGTCATCCTCAACAAAGGGAAAGTGCAGATCAACTACCGGGAGGGAGAGTACTCCCAAAGAGTTGATTATGAAACCGGGCGAATTGGTGACGTTCAATCGGCAAAATCAGGCCATCCGAAAACTAGCCGCCGAAGCTCCGAGCTTTTCGCTTTGGCGAGAGAAACGTTTCGTCTTCGAGGAAACAAAGCTGACGGACGTCGCCCAAATGCTGGAAGAAACCTACGGGGTGGACGTGCAGATCGACTCCCCAGCACTCGCCGAACGCAAACTCATGGGGTCGTTCCGGGCCGATAATCTCGACGAACTGCTGCAAACGATCTCCGATCTGCTGAACATCGACGTCGTGCGGCAGGAAGACACGGTTCGGCTTTCGGAGAGATGAGCGCCGATATCCCAAAATTACCTGATAACCTAACTTCTGAAAATCATGAAAGAAAATTTATTCCAACTCCTGAAATTCTGCTTGGTGGCTATGCTCCTGCTGACAGAGGTTCCGTCCCACGCGCAGACGCTCGCCATGGCACAGGCGGATCGTACCAAGGACGCCAACCAAAAAACGATAACCCGCCCGCTTGCCGAAGTACTAGCCGAACTACGCACCCAGTACAATGTCGATCTACTGTTCGAGTCCCAAACCGTCAGCGGAGTCAGAGTCGATCCAAGGATCGTCAAGAAGCATCGTAGTCTGGACCAGAATCTGACCAATGTATTGCGTACGGTAGGATTAAAATACAAAAAGATCAACCGCACCTCGTACACGATTGTGAAGGATAAGAATGAAAAGCCGAAGACGAAAAGCGAAACCCAACCACGACTACTTCAACAAGTCATCGACGTCGGTACTACCGCAAGGCCCGAATTTTCTCTGCCCACCGTAGAAGCCATCCAACGCCCGGCTAATATTATTGTAACGGGAACCGTAACGGGGGAGGATGGCGAGGCGTTGCCGGGTGTAAGTATCCTGATCAAAGGTACTCAGCGCGGAACGACGACCAACCAGGCAGGTAGCTACAGGCTTGACGTTCCGGACGAATCGGCGACATTGGTGTTCTCGTTTGTAGGCTATGTGTCGCAAGAAATTGTGGTGGGCAGTCGGACTACGTTGAGCGTTGCCCTCGTACCAGATTTAAAATCCCTGGAAGAGGTGGTCGTCATCGGCTACGGAACGGTAAAACGTTCAGATTTGACGGGTGCCGTGGCTCAAATCGACGCCGACGAAATCAATGCATTACCCGTAGCTGACGTAGAGCAAGCCCTGCGGGGGCGGGCACCGGGTGTCCGGGTCATCCAGACTTCGGGTCAACCGGGGTCTTCCGTACAGGTGCAGGTTCGGGGCGGCAACTCTTTTCTGGGAAACAATAATCCGCTATACGTGGTGGACGGCTTCCCGATTACGGGCGGAATCGACTTCTTGAACCCTTCGGACATCGCCTCCATAGACATTCTCAAAGACGCTTCGGCGACCGCCATCTATGGGGCGCGGGGCGCCAATGGCGTCGTGATTATTTCGACCCGACAGGGTAAAAAAGGTCGCAGTCGCGTAAGTTTCGATTCGTACTACGGGTTTCAGAATGTGGCCAAGAAATTTGATTTGCTGAACGGGCAGCAGTACGCCGAGATCGCCAACGAGCAGTTAGTCAACGATGGAAAGCAGCCTGAGTTCAGCGGTTCCGACTTTGCGAATACCGACTGGCAGGACCAGATTTTTCAGACGGCTCCTATCCAGAATCACGTGCTTACTTTTTGCGGAGGTAATGACAAGACCCGCTACTCGGTATCGGGCAACTACTTTGCGCAAGACGGAATTATCATCAATTCCGGTACCGATCGAGGGTTCATTTCGCTTCGGTCTGAACCAGGATGTCAGTGATCGTTTCTCGTTCTCGACCCATTTGTGGGTTCGCGCTTTACGTTCCAACAACGAACGAGCCAACAACGGCCACCGGCGGTAACAACATCCTGTCGTCGGCTATCGTATCCCCGCCCACCGTACCGGTTCGAGACCAGGACGGCAATTTTAGTAATGTAGCTCCGTATCCGTTTAGTCCCAAATGTACTGCAACATCCTTTGCTCTACAATCAGATTTTTGAATGAGCAGAAGCGCACCAGTCTATTGGCCGATTTCTCGGCGACTTTCAAAATTACGGACGAACTCTCGTTCAAAGATTTACTGGGAACCGAGCAGTCGTTTTCCGAAGGTAACTTCTACTCTCCCTCCACCTTACATCTTTCCTCGCCGAGCGGAAATGCCAGTACATCCTTCAACCGAAGTACCTCTTACCTCAACGAGAATATCCTGACCTACACGAAGGGATTTGGCAACTCCTCGCTGAACGCGGTGGCCGGACTTCACCTGGCAGAACGATGTGAGTAACTTTAACCGACAAGGTGGTAGTGGTTTCTTGAACGACATTTTGCTCAACAACAATCTGGGTGCCTCCGAAGTCACTGATCCCAACGCTGTCCAATTACAGCGAATGGGCCTTATTGTCGTGGCTTGGCCGGGTCAACTACTCCCTGAACGACCGCTTTCTCTTCACGGCCAGTGTTCGGGCCGACGGATCGTCGCGCTTTGGGGCCAACAACAAGTGGGGTGTATTTCCCTCGGGAGCCTTTGCCTACAAGCTTTCCGAGGAACAGTTCATGAAAGACATCCAGTCTATTTCGAGCCTGAAGCTCCGGGTTAGTTACGGGCAGACGGGTAGTACGACCCTGTCGCCGTTCCAGTCGCTGAACCGCCTGGGCGTTGAACGCGCCACGTTTGGCAAGACCGATGTCATTGGCTTTGCTCCGGTAGCGCTACCCAACGATAATCTGAAATGGGAAACGACCACGCAATTTGATATCGGACTCGACGCCGGCTTGCTTGAATGAGCGCGTTCGACTGACGTTAGACTACTACCAAAGTCTACCAACTGACCTGCTGGCCGCAAGTCACTTTGCCCGGTTCGTCGGGTTTCCACTCGATCGTAACCAATCTGGGCGAAATCCAGAATAACGGCTATCGAACTGGGGATTGGGGCGGATATCCTGGAGCAAGAATTCAAATGGGACGTTTTCGCCCAGATGTCCACCAACCGCAATAAAGTCATCGACATTGGCGGCAGCGACATTTTCGGTAGCGGCATCAGCCTACCGTTCGGTGCATCGATCAACATTGCCCGCGAAGGACAGCCGCTGGGGCTCTTCTACGGGTTCAGGGAAGATGGCCTGGATGAGAAGGGTCAAATCAAATACGTCGATCTGAACGGCGACGGATCGATCAATAACAGCGACCAAACCATTATCGGAAACCCGTATCCCGACTTCATTTTCAGTGTAAATAACAATTTTCGCTTTAAGAACTTCGAACTGAACCTATTTCTCGAAGGAGTGCAGGGCAACGATATGTACTTTGCCACGGGAGGCTCGATCAGCAATTCGTTCAATACAGGTGAAAACCAACTCGTGGATGTGTATAACAATCGCTGGCGGCCCGATGCGCCCGACCCCAATGCCGCCTATCCCAAAATCAGCATAAACTCCAGTTTTCGTGTCTCGGACCGGTTTGTGGAAGACGGCTCCTACTTCCGGGTCAAGAACGTGAGGTTGGCCTACAACTTTCCGTTTGTCAGCTCTAACATCAAGTGGATTCAAAGCCTGCAGCTTTACGCCAGTGCACAGAACCTACTCACATTTACAAACTACCCCGGCCTCGATCCCGAGGTAAGTACGCGGTCAGGTACCGGTGATCTGCGCATCGGCATCGACGAGACGGGTTACCCCGCCGCCCGCACATTCACTTTTGGTATCAAAGCAGGATTTTAAGCCAGTCTAAACAGAAATTATCATGAAACGTATATTCCTATTTATTTTTATAAGCGGACTTTTTGTCCAGTGCAGCGATGCCCTCGAAGAGTCTCCGAAAAGCTTTATTGCGAAAAACAATTTTTACAAAACAGGCAGTGATGCCACTGCTGCCCTTACTGCCGTGTACGCCACGCTCGGGGGAGGTTCATTCCCTACGATCTGGTTCATGTCGCTGCTAGAAAACCGCGCCGAATACTCCAATGGCCGGGGTAGCCAGCAAACGATCAGCGTGTATGACAGACCGCTCGACAACACCAACCAAACCAGGGTATTCAACTCCTGGAATGAAATATACGAAGGCATCAATCGAGCCAACGCGGTACTTGACAACGTACCGGGTATTGCGATGAATGAAACCGAGAAAAAGCAGATCATCGCCGAAGCCAGGCTCTTGCGTGCTTACTTCTATTCCAGTCTGGTAAAGTACTGGGACGGAGTGCCGATTCGTAGCAAAGAACTTACCTCACTCGCTGACGTGCCTTCCCCCCGCCGGTCAGCCAAGGAGGTTTGGGATTTCGTCAAAGCCGATCTCGTCGCCGCTATTCCCGACTTAGCGCCATCGTTCGCTGCCAATCAGAGCGGGCGGGCCACTTCCTGGGCGGCTAAAATGCTTCTGGCTGATGCCTACCTGACTACCGAAGAATGGGCTAAGGCGCGTGACTTGGCCGACGACGTTATAAAAAATGGCCCTTATAGGTTGGTGGAAGTAAAACAACCAAATGATTTCTTGACGAAGATGTACGGCGCGGATGTGGTCACTTACGAGGAAGATATATGGTCGATTCATCATACGCCTACCAACGGAAATAGCATTTCGGTTTTTTTACACCGCACGGTAGGTGGCGTATCGTTGGGAGCGGGTGGTTTCTTTGCCTGGCTGCCCGTGATGACCTCCTACCTGGGAACTTGGGATAAAAAGGACCTGCGCCAGCAATACAACACGTACAACTACATTGTGAAAGCACCGGGTGATACGGCATTTTTGCCCGAACCTAAGCCGTTGTTTAAAAAATACCAGGATCCCGCTTCTACCTGTGGTGACTGTCATCAGAACAATATTCCGTTGTTCCGACTCGCCGAAGCTTACCTGGTGTACGCCGAAGCCGCCAGCCAGGCCGAGGGTGGGCCTTCGGCTCTGGCTACGGAGCGGCTGAATATTGTGCGTCGTCGCGGATATGGACTACCCCTGAATGCTACGGCGAATGTCGATACCAAAACGGGCTTGTCGCAAAAAGCCTTCCGCGACGTGGTGATCCAGGAACGGGCCTACGAATTTGTGATGGAAATGAAGCGCTGGAACGACCTGCTGCGCACGGGTACCGCCGCCGAAAAAGTTAAAGCCACGGGTAAGGCTTGGAGCGATGTAAGCCTACTGTTCCCAATCCCGGTGGATGAAATCAACAATAACTCTGCCATGACGCAAGCCGATCAAAACCCCGGTTATTGATGCTATCAGGGTCGAATTACAACAGATGGGGAGTCAAGTAGAAGTCATTCGCATTAGCTTTTTGTTTGATGAAAGATTCAATCACTTGATTTTTAGTCACACCAAAAGTCCAATATCTGCATATGAAAAAAAATATCATTCTTCTACTCTGCGTCTTCCTCCTATCGTGTAGCAGCAACAAACCCATCCAGAATAAAAACGAAGTCGACCTCGTCGTGTATGGCGGTACCTCATCAGGGATCGCCGCCGCCATCGAGGCAAAACGAATGGGTAAAACCATCGTCCTGATCGAGCCGACTTCCCGTGTCGGTGGCCTGACCACGGGTGGCCTGGGCCAAACAGACATCGGTAACAAGCGCGTGATTGGGGGGATTTCGCGGGAGTTCTACGAAAACATCAAAACCTACTACGACAACCCCGCCAACTGGAAGTGGCAAAATAAGGACGAGTACCTGGACGGCGGCCAAACTCGAACCGGAAAGAATGAAAATAGCATGTGGACTTTCGAGCCGTCGGCGGCTTTGAGCGTGTACCACGATATGTTGAAGACGGCTGGGGTGGAAGTGGATTACAACCAAAAACTGGATCGAGCCAAAGGCGTCCGCAAGCAGGGCAACCGCATCGTCTCGATTACCATGCTTTCGGGTAAAACCTACCGGGGTAAGATGTTCATCGACGCCACTTACGAGGGCGACCTGATGGCGGCGGCGGGCGTGAGCTACACCGTAGGTCGGGAAGCCAACGCCCAATACGGCGAGACGCTCAACGGCGTCCACGCTCGAGACCGGGACACGACCATGACCGGGCAAAGCTCCCGGAATGCGATAAATCACAATTTCGTAGCAGGCGTAGATCCCTACGTGGTCAAAGGCGATAAATCGAGTGGTCTGCTGCCTTTCATCGACCCCGACGGCCCCGGTACGCACGGCGCGGGCGACAAGCGGGTGCAAGCCTACTGCTACCGCATGTGCCTCACTGACCATCCCGACAACCGCATTCCGTTTGCTAAGCCCGCTGGCTACAACGAGCGCGACTACGAACTGCTGATACGCAACTACGAGGCCGGGGAAAAAGGCTTTCCCTGGATCAATTCGGGGATGCCCAACCGCAAAACCGACACCAACAACCGCACCGGATTTTCCACCGACTTCATCGGGCAAAACTACGCCTATCCCGAAGCCAGCTACGAAGAGCGAGCGCTTATCGCCGAGCGGCATCGGCAGTTTCAGCAGGGGCTGATGTGGACCTTGGCCTACCACGAGCGGATGCCCGATTTCATCAGAAAAGAGTTTTCCCGCTGGGGTACTTCCAAGGATGAATTCGAACGGGCCGACGGCTGGCAGCAGCAACTTTACGTGCGGGAAGCCCGGCGGATGGTCAGCGATTTGGTCATGACCCAGTACCACTGTGAGGGCCTGAAAACGGTCGAAGACCCAGTTGGTATGGGCGCCTACGGCATGGATTCGCACCATATTCAGCGCTACGTGACGGAAGATGGTTTTGTAAAAAACGAGGGGAACGTCGAGGCGCATGTGGCGGCACCTTACCCCGTTGGTTACGGGGCCATTGTGCCGAAAAGAAGCGAGTGCGCCAACCTACTTGTGCCCGTTTGCCTGAGCGCGACGCACATCGCCTTCGGCTCCATCCGCATGGAACCTGTCTTCATGGTATTAGGCCAATCGGCGGCCATAGCGGCTTCATTGGCGATCGACAAAGGAGTTGCCGTGCAGGAGGTGCCGTACGCGGACTTGAGGAGAGTACTTTTGGACAAAAAGCAAATCCTGTCGAATGATACGAAATAATAAAAATCTAAAAATCTCTGCTGTGATTCTTGGACTTTCGCTGGCGGTGATTGGGGTGATAGCGGCCTACCAACTTCCGGCCCCAGAGAAGATGAGGGCCAAGCGACCCAACATTGTCCTGATCATGGCCGACGACATGGGCTATTCCGACATAGGCTGTTTCGGGTCTGAAATTCAGACGCCCAACATCGACAAACTGGCGGCCGAGGGAATCAAATTTACCCAGTTTTACAACGCTTCTCGCTGCTGCCCGACGCGGGCTGCCCTGATGACGGGCGTGTACGCGGTACAGGCCAACATGGGCGAGATGGACGCCGACGATGGGGTGCCTGGTTACCGGGGTTTTCTCAATAAAAATACCGCTACCATGGCCGAAGTACTGGGCCATAGCGGCCACCACACGATGATTTCGGGCAAATGGCACTTGGGCACACCCGAACACGCCTGGCCAATGAAAAGAGGGTTTCACCGACAATACGCCAGCAGTACCACCACCGGGCATTATTTCGGGATAGCCGCAGACCGACCGTACATCATCGAGGACGAGGCGGTCGAGCCGCCGGGTGAATGGATCGAGGCGGGGAGAACTACCTACAAATTGTTCAAGAATGAAGATGGCTCCCAATGGTACGCGACCGATGCCTACACCGACCGGGCAATGAGCAATATCCAGGACCTCAGAAAAACGGACGCCAACAAACCTTTCTTCCTTTACCTACCCTACACGGCTCCGCACTGGCCGCTGCACGCCTTTGAGGAAGACATCGAGAAGTACGAAGGAAAGTACCTGGCGGGCTGGGACACGATCCGCGCCCAACGGTACCGGCGGCAATTGGACATGGGCCTCATCTCGCCGGACTGGAAACTGAGTCCACGCAATCCGTTGTCGAAAGACTGGGACAAATTGAGCGAGCAAGAGAAAAAGTACTACGACCGCATGATGGCTACCTACGCCGCTATGATCGACCGCATGGATCAAAATATCGGTCGCCTGGTTGATTTCTTGCAAGAAACGGGGGAGTTAGACAACACCATCATTTTCTTTCTGTCGGACAACGGCGGCTGTGGCGAGATCGTCCACAAGGGCAAAGCGGGCGTGCTGACAGGGCGGCCCGACTCCTTCGATGCCTACGAGTTTAGCTGGGCGAGCGTGAGCAATACCCCCTTCCAATGGTTCAAACGCTACACCCACGAGGGCGGCAACGCCACGCCCCTCATCGTCCGCTACCCCAAGATGATTCAGGCGGGCCGAGTCGATAATCAGGTCGGCCATGTCATCGACCTCATGCCGACGGTCGCTGAACTTGCCGGGGCTACACATCCCAAGACGCTCAACGGCCAAAGTACCCTCCCCGTGGAGGGCAAAAGCCTGGTGCCGATTCTTGAAGGAAAACAGCGGAAAGGCCACCAAATCCTATTCTGGAATCATCTCGGCAACCGCGCCGCCCGCCAGGGCGATTGGAAAATCGTCTCTCGCTATAACGATGACACGGAAACCGAACTACCCTGGGAACTCTACAATCTGGTCGAAGACCGCACCGAAACCAACGACCTGGCGCGTAAGCAGCCTGAGCGGGTGATGGAAATGCGGAAGGCATTTGAAAGTTGGTTCAAGAGAACGAATAGTATTTCGCACAAAGACCTGGTGAAGATGAGAAAGGAGAAGAAATCCAGAAAATGAATTAAAGGAAACCGTACCTGAAAGCTAACGGCATGAAAATTAAATCAAACTCACAGATTAGACTTTATCTGATGGTAGTTTGTCTGCTTCTTTTAGTGGCAAGCTGCGCCCGCAACGAACAATCATCTGACGACTATCAAGCCGACATCATCATCTACGGCGGTACTTCGGCGGCAGTCACGGCGGCGGTCGAGGCAGCCCGGAATGGCAATACCGTCCTGGTAGTTTCGCCCGATATTCACTTGGGCGGGCTGTCGTCCGGTGGGCTAGGCTGGACAGATGCCGGAAAGAAAACGACCATCGGCGGGCTTTCGTGGGAATTTTACCACCGTGTCTGGGAGCATTACCGCGAAGACTCCGCCTGGATTTGGCAAAAGAAAGAAGCGTACGGAGCTCACGATAAAACCAGAAAAGTCAGTAGTGTCGACGATGCTGACCAAACCATGTGGGCCTTTGAACCGCATGTAGCTGAGCAAATATTCGACGAAATGCTCGCCGAACATAAGATCGAGGTACTTCGGGACG
Organism: uncultured Cytophagales bacterium; assembly: GCA_963803495.1. Taxonomy (GTDB): domain Bacteria; phylum Bacteroidota; class Bacteroidia; order Cytophagales; family Spirosomataceae; genus Persicitalea. The sequence goes on along the minus strand of CAWDMP010000002.1, from coordinate 559,430 downwards.
AGTGGTTGAATCGGGAGAAGGGAGTGAAGAAGGAGGGCGATAAAATCATCTCGATCACTACGCTTTCGGGCAAGACCTTTGCCGGAAAAATATTTATCGATGCCACCTACGAAGGCGATTTGCTGGCGGCGGCGGACGTTTCCTACCATGTCGGCCGGGAAAGTACCCAAAAGTATGACGAGAAATGGAACGGCGTGCAGACGGGCGTGTTGCATCACCTTCATTATTTCAAATCCCCGATCTCGCCTTACAAAGTACCAGGCGATTCGACCAGCGGTCTGCTTCCCCGCATTTCGGCGGCGCATCCGGGAGAGTTTGGAGCGGGCGACGACAAAGTACAGGCCTACTGCTTTAGGACGTGCATGACCGATTTCCCCGAAAATCGCGTTCCTTTCGCCAAACCCGAAAACTACGACCCGAATCAGTATGAACTTCTGCTGCGGGTTTTTAACTCGGGCGTGACGGATATTTATAAGTATTTCTCCAAGATCGACCCCGTCCCCAACCGTAAAACAGACAGCAACAATCGCGGGCCGTTCAGCAGCGACAACATCGGCATGAACTACGACTACCCCGAGGCCAGCTATAAACGCAGAAAAGAAATCATTGACGAGCATCGGCAGTACCAAATGGGGCTTTATTGGTTTGCGTCGCAAGATGAAAGGGTACCTGGAATAGTGCGAAATGAATTCAAAAAATGGGGATTAGCCAAAGACGAGTTCACCGACAACGGCAACTGGCCGCACCAACTTTACATCCGCGAAGCCCGCCGCATGGTGAGCGATTACGTGACGACCGAGCACGAGACGCTGGGCAAGCGCGAAGTACCCCGCTCGGTGGGTATGGGTTCGTACAGCATGGATTCCCACAATATTCAGCGCTACGTGACTTTGGAAGGCTTTGTACAAAATGAAGGGAACATAGGGGTACATACCAAACCGTACGGTATTTCCTACGGGGCGTTGGTGCCCAAAAGTGAGGAATGCCAGAACCTGCTGGTACCCGTCTGCGTGTCGTCCAGCCACATCGCCTACGGCTCCATCCGCATGGAACCCGTCTTCATGATTTTGGGTCAATCGGCGGCCGCAGCGGCTAAAATCGCTATTGAGCGAGGCATCGTTGTGCAGGAAGTACCTTACGAGACGTTGGGAAAAATGCTACGCGAGAAGGGGCAGGTACTTACAATGAAGGATATGGGTGAGTAATAAGAATAGTGAAAAAAAAACCTCAAGAAAAGTTGTCAAGAACCTATGCCTGTCATTCTGCTTTTTTACCTGCTAACGGGGTACTTCACTAAAACAAGCCGCACTGTCGATTCGACAACCCGACCGAGCGCGGCATCACCTAATTTCATCATCCTGCTCGTGGACGACCAGCGCTGGGATGCCCTGAGCCACGGCAAAAGTACCTACTTCGCCACGCCCGAACTGGCCCGAGCCGCCGCGCGGGGAACGTACTTCCCCAACGCCTTCGTGACGCTTTCCATTTGTACCCCCAGCCGCGCCGCGATTCTGAGCGGAAAGTACGGCAGCCAGAACGGCGTGATGAATATGGGCTCGCGGCTGCGGAACGAGGAGGGTACTTTGGGGAATGTTTTAAAAAACAATGGCTACGCTACGGGTGTCTTCGGCAAATGGCACCTTCCCAACAAACCGCGTGACCTGGGATTTGACTATTCATTTATCTTCAATGGAATTACGGGTTATTGGGATGTGGATTTTTTGGAAAATGGCAAGAAAGTACCCACTCAGGGATTCATAGACGACAACACCATCGACCAAAGCGTAAACTACCTCAAACAGCGCAACGACAAACCTTTCTTCCTCTTTGTCAACACCTTCGCTCCGCACATGGACGAAAACTACGACTGGCCGATTTCGGAAACTACCCGGCAAAATTTTAATCAACCCGCCGCGCCGCTGCCGCCCGACTGGGACACAGATTATGCGGGCAAACCGAAGTACCTCGCAAGCAGCCGACCGCACCAACGGGCGCTGGAATACGGTTACGACCAGCCCGATTCGATAAAAAGTCACGTCTATAAATACGCCGCCGCCAACTACGCCATGGACCGCGCGGCGGGGCGACTGCTCGACTACCTCGATGACTCCAAACTATCCGAAAATACTTACGTCATCGTCCTGGGAGACAACGGATGGTTTATGGCCGAGCACGGCCTGACGAGCAAAGTACTGGCTTACGAAGAGTCGATGCGCATCCCGTTTTTTGTGCTGGGCCCAAAGGTACTTGCCCGAAAATCGGAAGAATTGGTACTGAACGTCGACCTATTTCCCACCATTCTCGACCTGGCTAATCTGCAAGCGGAAGCAGACTTGCCGGGAATAAGTCTCAAAAAACAACTACTCACTAAGGGTAAACCGCAGCGGCGGTTCGTCTTTTATGAAGCACCCCTGCCCGTGCACGGTACTTATCCGCATTACGCGATGCGTACCCACGACTGGAAGTACATTGTCACCTATGAGCTGGAAAAACCGGAGATACTTTACTACGAGGAATTGTACGATCTGCGGGATGATCCGCAGGAATTGAAAAATTTAGTGGCGGATGCTAGTTCGAAGAAAAGATTGTCAGAATTACAAAAGATAGCCAAGGCAGAAATTGAAATATCAACCCGAAAACCCTCTAACTAATATGAAAGTACTCTTGAAAAACTTAACTCTACTCGTATTTACATTAACCCTTTTGTTCGGCTGCTCTTCGAAAACTGAATCAAGCGGCGAAGGTGAAACGAGAACTGCCGACGTCATCATCTATGGTGGCACCGCCGCCGCCGTGACCGCCGCCGTGCAGGTCAAGAAAATGGGTAAGTCGGTCATCGTCGTTTCACCAGATAAGCACCTCGGCGGGCTGTCGGCGGGCGGGCTAGGCTTTACCGACACGGGCAACAAATCGGTCATTGGCGGGCTGGCGCGGGAGTTCTACCATCGCCTGTACCAACATTACCAGCAGGACAGTAGCTGGCTGTGGCAGAAGAAAGAAGAATACGGCAACAAAGGCCAGGGAACGCTCGCAATGGATGGCGAAAACCGTACCATGTGGATCTTCGAACCCCACGCCGCCGAGCAAATTTTTGAGGATTTTATCAAAGAAAACGATATCACCGTCTATCGCGACGAGTGGCTCGACCGCGGAGCCTTTGGCGTGGGCATGGAAGACGAGGTCATCAGATACATCAAAACCCTGAGCGGCAACACCTACGAAGGCCAGATGTTTATCGACGCTACCTACGAGGGCGACCTAATGGCCGCCGCCGGCGTCAGCTATCATGTAGGCCGTGAGGCCAACGAGGTGTACGGCGAAAAATGGAACGGCGTGCAGACCGAAGTCTTCCAGCACGGTCATTATTTCAAATCCGACATCAGCCCCTACAAGGTAGCGGGTGACCCCAGCAGCGGTCTATTGCCGGAGGTGTCCAACCAACCGCCGGGCCAATACGGCTCGGGCGACAATAAGATTCAAGCCTACTGTTTCCGGCTTTGCATGACCGACAAACCCGAAAACCGCTTGCCGTTTCCCAAGCCCGAAGGCTACGATCCGGCCCGCTACGAACTGCTGGGCCGCGTGTACGACAGCGGCTGGCGCGAGACCTTCGATAAGTTCGACCGCATACCTAACCGTAAGACGGATACCAACAACCACGGTCCGTTCAGCAGCGACTACATCGGCAAAAACTACGACTACCCCGAGGCCAGCTACGAACGGCGGAAGGAGATTGTCGAAGACCACCGCAAGTACCAGCAGGGGCTGCTGTACTTCATGCAAAATGACCCGCGTATGCCCACCGACGTACAGAAAGAGTTCAAGGAGTGGGGCCTGGCCAAAGACGAATTCACGGACAATGACAACTGGCCGCACCAGATTTACGTCCGCGAGGCCCGCCGGATGATCGGGCAGGAAGTGATGACCGAGCAACACACGCTCGGCACAAAGCCCGTGACCAATTCGGTGGGTATGGGTTCTTACTCCCTGGACTCGCACAACGCCCAGCGCTACATCAAGGACGACGGCTTCGTGCAAAATGAGGGCGACATCGGCGTGAAGCCCAAACAACCTTACTCAATTTTCTACGGCTCGATCTTGCCCAAAGAATCGGAGTGCAAGAATTTGCTGGTACCCGTGGCTGTATCGAGTTCGCACATTGCTTTTGGCTCCATCCGCATGGAGCCCGTGTTCATGATTCTGGGTCAGTCGGCGGCTGCAGCGGCGGTGCTGGCGATCGACAATAAAGTGACGCCGCAACAGCTACCCTACGACAAGCTGCGGGAGGTACTTTTGCAGGAAGGGCAGAAAATGGAAATGTGAGAAGTATGGTTTGGGGAAAGCCCGCCGTCTGAATAGCACGAAGCCGATAAGCGTAAGCAGTAAAATGCTTGCTTGTCGGCTTTATTTATTGAAACGTCTCCAACACTTAAACCAGCCACTTCGCGTGAACCGATTGATCCTGCTTTTGCTTCTCACCCCTCTTTTTATTGCTGCCCAAACTACCCACGATATGGTAGTTTATGGCGGTAGCGCGGGCGGCTATGCGGCGGCGATTCAGGCGGCAAGGATGGGAAAAAGCGTGGCCCTGCTCGAACCCACGGGCCACATCGGTGGCAACGTGGTCGAAGGATTGGGCGGCACCGACATCGATAACCACGGTAGTTTCCGAAACAGTACGGCCGTGGGCGGCATTGCGCTGGAATTTTACCGCCGCGTGGCGGATGCCTACGGGCGGCGTGAGGCATTCGAGAAGATGCTGACCGACGGCGAGAAAAACACCCGCCTCTGGCGCATGGAGTCCAGTGTGGCCGAGCGGGTGATTATGGACTGGTTGAGCGAATACAACATCGCCCTGCATTACAACATCCGCCTGAGCGAATCCAAGGATGCCGTGCGGAAAAGCGGGACGCGCATCACGCAAATCAGAACCGAAGACGGCCAGATATTTAAGGCCAAAGTCTTCATCGATGCCACCATCGAGGGCGATTTGCTGGCGGCAGCGGGCGTAAGATTCACGGTGGGGCGCGAGGCCAACGACCAGTACGGCGAAACCCTCAACGGCATCCGGGCCGAAACCGACCATGCGCAATTTGCCGTGAAGGTAAATCCCTATCAAGTACCTTCCGACCCGACCAGTGGTCTGATTCCAACTATTCAGGACGAGCCTTTGGGGACACCCGGCACGGCGGACAGTAGTTTGCAAGCCTACTGTTTTCGGGTGTGCCTGACCAAAGTACCTGACAACCAAGTACCCTTCTACAAACCCCAAAACTACGTCCGTGACTCTTATGAAATATATCTGAGGTATTTGCGGGCGGGTGGCAAACTCTACACGCCCCGCGCGAGCCTACCCAACGGCAAGGCCGACCTGGGAGCCTGGCACGACCTTTCGCACAACCTCTACGGCATGAATCGCGACTACCCGCTGGGTATTTACAAAACCCGGCAACGTGTACTCGAACAGCACCGCGATTTCACGCAGGGGCTCTTTTATTTTCTGGCGAACGATGCCGAAGTCGGTCGGCTCGACCCGGAGTTGCAAAAGGAATGGTCGAGCTGGGGCTACGCTAAGGATGAGTTCATCGACAACAGGTACTTTCCCCGGATGTTCTACGTCCGCGACGCCCGGCGCATGGTGTCGGACTACGTCGTCACCGAACTTCATGTGCGCAAAGAAAACCCCGTGCCCGTCCCCGACCCGGTGGCGCTGGCCTACTGGCCGACCGACGTCCACAGCGTGCGGCGCATCGTACGCAATGGCCGCGCCTACAACGAAGGCTTCGTATTTGGCGGCGATTACTGGCGACCCCTGCCGATTTCGTACCGGGCGTTGGTGCCCCGCGCGTCGGAATGTACCAATCTTCTGACGCCCACCTGCCCGTCGTCGAGCCACATTGCCTACGGGGCCATCCGCATCGAGTTCACGTTTATGGCGTTGGGACAGGCCTGCGGCGCGGCGGCGGTGCTGGCAATCGAAAAGAAATCGAGCGTGCAGGAGGTACCTTACGATGATTTGAAGAAGGTGCTGCTTGCGGCGGGAGCGGTATTGGCGGAGAATTGAAAAAATGAGTGTGCTCAAACTACCTTTTGTAGGTAAAATCGGGAGTAAAATACCCTTTTACCTCAAAAACTAGATGTATGCTCTACTCCACACTTATTTGTTTATTGACCCTGGGTACTTTACTGCCGCTCCGGTTGGAAAATTCCAGCCCAGCCCCGAAAAAAAATCCAAACATCATTTACATCTTCACCGACCAGCAGCACCGTGACATGATGAGCGCGGCGGGCAATCCCTGGCTGAAAACCCCGGCGATGGACTACCTGGCCGAGAATGGCGTCCGGTTTACCCGGGCCTATACCACCAATCCGGTGTGTTCCCCAGCACGGGTAAGCCTGATGACCGGGCGGATGCCGGGCTACTTCAAGGATGACAAAGGGCAGCGCGTTACCGAAAATGTGGGAGCTATGCGCATCGGGGAAATTTCACCGGAAGTGAAAGATACTACGCTGGCCGCTTGGTTGAAGCGGGCGGGCTACCGGCTGCTTTTCGGCGGTAAAGAACACCTGCCGCCTTCGCTGACGCCCGAGGCGCTGGGCTTCGAGGACATCACAGACGATGAGCGTGGCCAACTGGCCGAACGCGCCGCTGCGTTCATCGCGTCCAAGCCCAAAGACCCGTACTTCATGGTCGTTTCGCTCATCAATCCGCACGATATCTGCTACATGGCGATCCGGGACTTTGCTGAATCTGAACATGAGAAGCGGCTGATCGAATCAGGAAAGGAGGAGATTGCGACCCTCGACCAGGCCATGCAGCGGCCCGCAGGCGTGTCGGAAGCGACGTTTTTTGAAAGCTACTGCCCGCCGCTACCGCCCAACTACGAACCCCAAAAAGATGAACCCCGAGCGATCAAAAACTACATCGCCTCGCGGAATTTCCAGCAAGCCGCCCGCGAACAATACACTGACAAAGACTGGCGCACCCACCGCTGGGCCTACTGCCGACTGACCGAAACCGTGGATGGCCAAATCCAGACCATCCTGAACGCCCTGCGCGAAAGCGGTGAGGAGGAAAACACCCTCGTCCTCTACTCCAGCGACCACGGCGACCTGGACGCCGCCCACCGCTTGGAACACAAGTCGCTGCCCTACGAGGAGTCAGCGGGCGTTCCGTTCCTGGCCATGTGGAAAGGGCACCTCCAAGCCGGAGTAGTGGATAGTACCCATCTGGTTTCCAGTGGCTTGGATCTGTTGCCCACCGTCTGCGACTTTGCGGGCGTTGCCGCAGAGGCCGATCCGCGCGGACGGAGTTTGCGGCCGTTGCTGGAAGACAGAAAAGTCCCCTGGCGCGAAACCCTGGGCGTAGAGACTACCGTCGGGCGCATGGTAGTCGATGACCAGGGCCATAAGTACATCCGCTACAAATGGCCCGAAAACGACGGAACCGAAGTGCAGTTGCTGGATTTGAAGCGCGACCCTCACGAAACTACCCACTTCACGGATGATCCTGACGCGAAGGGTACTTTGGCGAAACTGAGCCGGGCGTTCGACGAACTGTGGTTTCCCAGTGAGTGAAAGCTCCACCCGGGGCGTGATACATTTTAGTAATTCCGGGTAAAAAATATTTGAAAGCCTTCACAGCCCAACCAACTCCTCCACTCGCAACGACTCCACCACAATCGTAGCATTCTCCTCGCTCGTTTCGAACCCGAGCCGGGTAATTTGCAGGGGTACTTCGGGCATCTTGAAGACAAAATTATACGTCTCGACTTTCGGGCTTAAAGACAAGCCCTTGTACACGGGGTAAGGATCGCCGGAACCAGCGGCGGCGTACACGTCAAGCGTGACGGGCTGCGCGGCGGAGACCTGCATGGTAACGAGGTACTTTTTCCCGGCTTCGAGCGGAATACCGTGTTTGGATAATCGAATGCGCGCGCCCGAAGCGTCTCGCTGTTGCGTTTCGAGCGTCAGGCCCTTCCCCCCCGAACGCAACGACGCCCAGGCAGCAGGCCCGGCAATTTTCCAGCCATCGGTCGAGCGGCCGAAGGCACTTTGGTACAAAGCACGTCGGCCGACCTCCACCTTCGGTGGCATGGGATCGTGCAGAAGGGCGTTCGTGAGCGGTTCGAGGTACTCATTGGTCTTGGGGTCAAAAATCCCAAAGCTGGCGCTGAATTCCCAGTACGCCCAGCTGAATCCCTGCTGTTCAAACCACCGCGCCAGAAAAGCCGTCCAGCGGCGACGGCTCTCCGGGTCGGCTTTGCTGTAAGCCCCAAACTCCCCGACGTGAATGGGTGCCTTATTTTCCTTCGAAAAACGAATCGCGGGCGCAAAATCCTGCGCGATCTGCTGCCGCTCGAAATCGAGCCCGTACCAACCCGTCCCGACCCAATCTTCCGACTTCGCGCCCACCCACCCGGCGCCCTGATGCGTAAAGCGAAAGGGTAAGTAGTAGTGTGGCGATACGATGATATTTGGGTCGTCGGGTACTTTCAAATGCGCGAGTCCGGCCAGCGACCCGTACATCGGTGCATCCAACAGCACCGCCCGCGTGGGATTGGTTTTCCTGATCACGGCCAAAGCTTCGGCAAAGTACCCGTTCCAGAGTTCGGGCGTGAGCTTGCCGTGTGGCTCGTTGAGTACCTCGAATAAAAGTTTCTCGTCGTACTCCTTAAAGTACCCGGCGATTTGTTCCCATTGCGCCAGGAAGCGGGGCTTGACTTGCGCAGGATCTTCAAAAATCTCCTCGTGGTGGTGCATATTGATGATCGCGTATAGCCCCTGCCGGTGCGCGTCGTCCACTACCATCTTGATGCGGGCCAGAAACGCCGGGTCGATCGTGTAGGGCGCATCGCGCTGCGCCCGCTCGGGCGTGTCCCAGCGGATGGGAATCCTGACGTGCTGGAAGCCCAATTCGGCGATGCGTCCGAAGTAGTCGGCGCGGTAGGGGTTGCCCCAACCGGTTTCGGTCGGCGCGTCGAACATATTGCCCATATTGATGCCCCGGCCCAGTTTTTCGTTCAGGGCAAAGGCCGCCGACCTATCCTGAGCCGCGACGCGGACGGTCAGGGTGATTAGCAAGGCGAATAGGAAAACTTTTGGTTTCATGGTCGGGTAGTTGACGGGTGATGTTTCTCTTTAAGACAAGCAGCCCGCTTATTTACCGATACGATGTAGGGTGATATTTTTTTTATAACAAAACAAGATTAAGTTGTAAATTAGCCAGAGAATTCAATTAACAAGCTTCAATCCTTATCGTTCAATCGCTACAATAGACGCCCATATCGACCCTGACAAAGAACTGCTGTCGCTTCTCGGCACGCAGGAAAAGCAGGCTTTTGACCGTATTTTTCGCAAATATTGGCAGGAACTCTACGACTTTGCCTATCTCAAAACTCAAGATACGGACGTGGCGGAAGAGATTGTCCAGGAGCTTTTTATTCATTTTTGGGAAAAACGCCGGGAACTACGAATCGGTAGTTTGCGCAGCTATCTGTTCGTCTCGGTCAAGAACCGCATAATTGACCACTACCGCCAAACGACCCACGCGCGGCTGGACTCCGTGGCGGAACTGGCTTCGACGGACTACCCGATGTTTCTTGAAGAATTGGAAGCCGCCATCCAGAACGCCGTGGCGCAACTACCCGAAAAAACGCAGCAAATTTTTCGGCTCAGAAAATTTGAAGACCAAACTACGCGCGAAATTTCCGAGCGGCTTGCCATACCCGAGCGCACCGTCGAGTATCACTACACCAAGGCCAGGCGCACCCTGAAAGTACTGCTCGCCGGTTTCTTCTCTTTGCTTTTAGGGTACTTTTCTTTTAGTATTTTTTAAAGAGAAATTCGCTGTATTATTTATCTTAATATAACCTTTCTAAGAATTTATTTTAAATGTTGCGGACGTTCGCTGATTTTCCGTCGTAAGGATAAACAGCCTCCCCGTCCCGTCCCATGAGCAAGCAACATTTCCGTACCCTGCTAAACCGGTATCGATCCAACGAATGCAGCCCGCAGGAGCGGCGCCTGGTGGAGCAATGGTTTTCGTTGCTCGACGGCGAGCCATCCGTCCGCGACGCCCGGCAAACCCAACAGCTCGAAGAAAAAATATGGCGGGCGATTCAGGAAAAGCAAGCGGAATCCAAGCAGTTCGTTCGCCCTCATCCGGCAAAGTACCGCTGGTGGCAGTCGGCGGCAGCGGCCCTGCTGGTATTTGGACTTAGCTGGTTTGTCTATGATTCTTTCGATGGTAGTTCCAAAAACACCCTGACGACCAATACTGAAACTACTTCCCCCCCACAATCCCAAGAGCGCACCAACGAAGGTACTACTGATCTTGAAATCAAGCTGAGTGATGGCTCCCGGATTACGCTTTCACCCGGCGGCAGCATCCAGTACCCGGCGCAGTTTGCCAGTACGCGGCGCGAAGTAAGCCTGAGCGGCGAAGCCTTCTTCGACGTGACCCGCAACCCGCAGCAGCCCTTCTTCGTCAATACGGGCGAAATCACTACTAAAGTACTCGGTACCAGCTTTCGGGTGCAAACGGGCCAGGCCGACAACACCGTGCGAGTGTCGGTACTTACGGGCAAGGTATCGGTGTTCCAGCGCGACGAAAGCCAGTCCGAAAAGATTAAGAATGGGGTCATCCTGACGCCCAACCAGCGGGTCGTTTACACACCTGCCAGCCGGGTATTCGTCACCAGCCTGGTCGAAAATCCCCTACCCGTAGTCGCGGATGTGCCAACGGCCACCCCGCCGCCGCCCACCAAATTCATATTCGAGGACGCCACGATGGAAACGGTTGTCAGCCGTCTGGAAGCGGCCTACGGCATCGAAATCATCCTGGAAAACGAAGAATTAAAAAACTGCCTTTTCACCGCAGACATCACCGAGCAGCCGCTTTTTACCAAACTTGACCTGCTCTGCGCCTCGTTGAATTCCACCTACGAAGTACGCGGAACGAAGATATTGATTATGGGGAAGGGGTGCGGGTGAATTTAGTTGACAGTTGACAGTGGATGATGGACAATAGAACTTAGTTTTTCAAAAAGTCAGTGAAAAAGAAAATACCTAAAACCTAACACCCTAATACCCAAATAAAAAAAGAGCCGGAAGTGCTCGTAACACCTCCGACTCCTGAGTAGTACCCTTTCTTGAAACCTGGTCGGTTCACCTCCTTACGGAGGTATGAGAGGGCGTTTTGTCAAATTTTTTCAAACCCAACAAAAACAGCCAAATGTAATGAAAAAACCACTACGAGCGCGAACGCCGCTGCAACGCCTTATGCGGATTACCCTGCTACAAAGCATTTTGATTGGCGTGACCCTCACGCTGGGTTATGCCCACGAAGCCCACACCCAGGGACTGCTGGATCGGGCCGTTTCGGTGCAATTTAAAAACATCGAACTTCGAAAGGTACTTACTAAAATCGAGTCTCAAGCCGATGTCAAGTTCGTGTACAGTTCGACCGTCATTCAGCCTAATCGTCGGGTAGATGTCTGGGCGCAGGATCGGAAACTTTCAGAAGTACTGGCGCAGGTTTTGGAACCGCTCGATATATCGTACCGAGTCATCGGCGGGCAAATAATGCTGACGCGCACGGAGAAAAAAACGTCTTTATTTATCCCGAACGTAGAAGCCAAGCCCATCGTAGTTCAAACTGTCTCGGGTACCGTTAGTGATGAAGACGGTGCGGGCCTGCCCGGCGTGAGTATCCTGGTTAAAGGTACGCCGCGTGGGACCACCACAAATGTCGACGGCAAGTACTCCATCCAGGTACCCAATGCGCAGGCTGTGTTGGTGTTCAGCTATGTCGGGTACTTGAGCCAGGAGGTTACAGTAGGTGCCCGGAGCGTAATTGATTTACAACTGGCCCCCGATCTGAAAGCCCTCGACGAAGTGGTGGTGATCGGCTACGGTTCGCAAAAGAAAAGCGACGTAACGGGCTCGGTGGCCTCGGTGGACGGCGAGGTACTGGCCAGGCAATCGACCGTGAATGCTACGCAGGCTCTGCAAGGTCAGGTGTCGGGCGTCAGCGTCGTCAACACGACGGGCAGTCCCGGGGCGGGGGCGTCCATCGTCATTCGGGGGCAGGGCAGCTACGGCGACGTGGATCCGCTCTTTATCGTGGACGGTGCCATCACGGACGACATCAATTTCATCGACCCCAACGACATCGAGTCGATGGAGATATTGAAAGACGCTTCGGCGGCGGCTATCTATGGGTCGCGGGCGGCCAACGGCGTGGTGATCGTGACTACCAAGCGGGGCAAGAGCGGGAAATCACGGGTGTCGTTCAGCTCCAACTTCGGGGTGCAGAGCGTCGCCAACCCAATCGACTTCGCCACCTCCCAGGAGTGGCGCGACAAGAAGGTCTGGAAATTTCAGAATGAGGGGCAGCCCATTCCCGAAAAACTACGGGACGGCGTATACGACCCCTCGGGAAGCACCAACTGGCTGGACGTACTTTTCAGAAACGCCGTGCAGCAAAATTACAACCTGTCGTTTTCTGGAGGGGGTACCAACAACAACTTCAACTTCTCGGTAGGTTACACCAATCAGGAAGGCATTCAGGTGCGATCGGGTTTTGAGCGGATCAACCTCCGCATGAACTCCGACTACGTAGCGGGCCGCTTCAAGTTCGGCGAGTCTATCTCGCTCAACCGGTCGAGTTTTCCCGGCGGAACGATCAACACCGGCTTTACGGGCTGGCCGACGCCCGTCCTTCCCCCCCGAGACGCCAACGGGAACTTCCAGGTACTGGGCGATGGCTACGGGCGGGACCCGAGCCCAACCGTGGGCAATGGAAACCCCCTGGCCATCATCGAGTTAATTGACCGGCAAAGCTCTAATATCAACATCGTCGCCAACGTGTACGGTCAGGTCGATTTGGCGGAGGGGCTGTTTTTCAGAACCAGCGGCAACGTGCAGGCAACCACCGGGGCAAGCACCATCTTCGAACCTACTTACACGGTGAGCCACCTGAGCAACCCGAGGGCGCAACTCCGGGAGGGGCGCTCGGAAAACTACACGCTGCTCTGGGAAAACACCCTGAACTACAAGCGCGCGATCGGAAGCCACTCGTTCGATGTGCTGGCCGGCTGGACCCGCCAGATGGACACCTTCAAGGGAATCGACCTGAGGTCGGAAGAATTTCCCGACGGCATTTCCCAGGGCGACGCCGCCGCGACGATCCTTCCCAATAGCGGGGGCAACAAAATAATCACCAGCCTGGAATCGTACCTGGGTCGCTTGAATTATGCCTTCAAAGGCAGGTACCAGCTGACCGCCTCCGTACGGCAGGATGCTTCTTCCCGCCTCGTCAAGGAGCTGAGGAAAGGCATATTCCCTTCTTTTTCGGCGGGTTGGGTAGTGAGCGAAGAACCCTTCTTTCCGAAAGGTACTTTCATCGACCGCCTGAAACTACGGGGCGGTTACGGCGAACTGGGCCGACTGAATTCGGTGGGTGCCTACCAGGTTCAGAACACCCTGTCGCTGGGCGGAAGCAACATCGACTACGTGTTGGGAAGGAGTCAGCGGTTTGCCAACGGTATTGCGCTGGCCAACCTCACGAATAGCAATATTCTGTGGGAAAGGGCCAAGGCCACGAACATCGCCCTGGAAAGTACCCTGTTCGACGGCCGGGTGACGTTCAACGTGGAATACTTTGTCAAAAACACCGAGGACCTGCAATTCGACGCGCCCATTCCCTTCACCGTCGGCACGATCACCCCCAGCATTCTGGTGAATGCGGGTAACATTCAGAACAAAGGCTTTGAGATGACTTTGGGCTACCGGAAAACTCAAGGAGAATTTACCTACAATGCTTCGCTGAATCTTTTCAAGCTCGATAACGAAGTGATTTCCTTCAATAACCCCGACGATGTGTTTGTGGGCGGGCAATACGGTTTTTCCGGTCAAAACGCCACCCGCGCGGAAGTGGGCCGCGAGATGTCGAACTTCTGGCTGCTTCGTACCAACGGCCTTTTCCAGTCGGAGGCCGAGATCGACGCCCACAGCGTGGACGGACAGCGCATTCAGCCATTTGCCAAGCCCGGCGACCTTCGCTTCAAAGACATCAACGGGGATGGCCGGATCGACGCCGACGACAAGGAGTTTATCGACGGCAGCATCCCGGATCTGGAATACGGCCTCAATCTGAGCGCCAATTACCACAATTTCAGTCTGAGCATGATTCTTCAGGGCGTGACCGGCGCCAAACTGTTCAATGGGGTCGGGCGGAGCATGTCGGACATCACGGCGGCCCAAACGACCGACTACTGGCGGGAGGACAACCGCGACGCCAGGTACTTTCGTCCCAGTATTTCCGACCCCAACGGCAATATGGGCGACAACGATTTTTATCTTGAGAATAGCTCCTACCTCAGGCTGCGGAACGTGCAACTGGGCTACACGCTGCCCGCTTCGGTACTCTCTAAGCTCAAAGTACAGTCGGTGCGGGTGAACCTGACGGGGCAGAATCTGCTGACGTTTACGAAATTCAGGGGCTTCGATCCCGAAAACATCAGTTTCGGGCTGAGCCGTGGCGTAAACACCAACATCTATCCCCAGGCCAAGGCCGTTCTTTTGGGCCTGTCGGTCAATTTCTAATCTTGAAAAACAGCATCGTAATGAAATATTTAAATCCAAAGTCTTACCTCAAAAAACTCATGGCCTGTGGGCTGGTTCTGCTGCTTTCGTGCGAGAGTTCGGACGACTTCCTGACCCAGGTCAACCCCAACACGATCACGCCCGAGTCCTTCTGGAAAACGGAAGACGACGTGGACAAATGGCTGACGGCCGCTTATTCGAGTCTGGTGTTCGGGGAGGGCTTTTCCGATGCCAACTTCGCCCGCTTTTTCGCCTGGGCGTCGGTGTATCGCTCGGATGAGTACGCCACCAACTTTGGCAATCCGTGGGGTCAGGCGAACGCCGACTTCACGCTCGACGCCAACAATCCGGTGGTCCAGGTACTTTGGCGGTCGTTTTACATTACCGTTTTCCGGGCCAACGATGCCATCGCGCGCGTTCCCCAAATGAAAAATCTGAGCGACCAGAAGCGGGCGGAATTGCTCGGAGAAGCCGAGTTTTTGCGCGGAATCAGCTATTTCTATTTGATCAATTTATGGAAGAGCATTCCCCTCATCACGGAAGTACCCCAAAACCAGGATGAGTTCTACCCCAAGCAAGCCGAGCGGGAGGCGGTTTGGCAACAAATATTCACCGACCTGACCAACGCCAAGAACAGGATGAGTACCCTCCGAAGCCGCGACGATGAGAATGTGGGCCGCGCCACCTGGGGGGCAGCCATCGGGCATCTGGGCAAAGCCTACCTCTACCACAAGGATTGGCAGAAGGCTTCCGCCGAGTTTAAGGAATTGATCGACTCGGGAGAATACGACCTGGTGGCCGACTACCGCGACAACGGCAACGACCTCAACGAGAACAACATCGAATCCATTTTTGAGGCCCAATGCAACGACTTGCTGGGTGTGGCTTACTCCACCTGGCGGTCTCGGGATGGCGGCCCCCGGGGTTTTGCCGCCAGCCATGGGGTAGTAGAACCCTGGCTGGTCAAGACTTTTCTGAAAGAAAAAACGGTGGATGGCAAGGTCGATCCCCGCGCTTACGCCACGCTCATTTTCCCCGATCCGCTTTCGACGCTCTACGGAGGCCTCACCTATCAGCAAGCCTACAAAACGCTCGACCCGAAGGCTCCTGCCTACTGGAAAAAGTACCGCAACGTGGAAACCCGCCCCAACGACAGCAACGGCCGACAGAGCGGCATCAATATCAGAATCATGCGCCTGGCCGACGTACTGCTCATGCACGCCGAAGCCGAGAACGAAGCCAACGGCCCCACGGCCGCCGCGCTGGCATCGATCGACCGGGTGCGCGCGAGGGCCAATATGCCGAAGGTCGCGACGAACCTGACCAAGGAGACGTTCCGGGAAAAAATCAGGACGGAGCGGGTACTGGAATTGAGCGGGGAGGAAAACCGCTGGATGGATCTGAAACGTTGGGGAATCCTGGAAGAGCGGTTCAAAAACTCCGAGGTACTGAGCGGTAAGCAGTTCGATATTACCAGAAACGAGTACTACCCTATTCCGGCCATCGACATCACGACCAATAAGAACTTGGTACAGTATGCCGACTATTGAGAGAAATGCCACAATGCACCATATTACTTAAATTTGGCACTGAGGCCCACCCAGGAGGCCAGGATTCCAGTACCAAATCTTCCAGTTTATGATAAGATCCAAGCTAGCTCTCCTTGTCGGCACGCTGTTCCTGTTTTTGCCAGCCACCTCCCATGCTCAGACCGGGCGAGTGCCCGCTTCTCGTCCCAATGTCATCATCATCCTCGCCGACGATCTTGGCTACGGTGATTTGGCTTGCTACGGGAACGAGAGCCACCAGACACCTCATATCGACAAGTTGGCCCGGGAGGGAATCAAGTTTCTGGACTTTCACTCCAATGGCGTGGTGTGCAGCCCCACCCGGGCCGCGCTGCTGACGGGTAAGTACCCGCAGAGCGTGGGCATCACGGGCGTGATTACAGCCAAAGACCACCGGGATGTTGGCTTGTCTAAGAAAGAGGTTTTGCTCTCCGAATTGTTGAAGCAGCAGGATTATAAGACGGGAATCATGGGAAAGTGGCACTTGGGCTACGACACGACTTACTCGCCGGTCAAGCAGGGATTCGACGTTTTCAAGGGTTACGTCAGTGGCAATGTCGATTACATCTCCCACTATGATCAAGAAAACTATTTCGACTGGTGGCTCAATACCGAAAAGTCGCAAGAGGAAGGCTACACCACCGACCTGATCACAGAACATGCCCTGTCTTTTATCGAAGAAAACAAGGACGGACCCTTCTTTCTGTACGTATCGCACGAGGCACCGCACTATCCCTATCAGGTCAGGGAATCGGCCCCGGAACGCAACGGCGACCCTAATTTCAAACCGGAACCCGTGACCGACCGAAAGAAAGTATACGGCCAGATGGTGGGTATCCTGGACGAGGGCGTCGGCAAAATTATGGCCACGCTCGAAAAGTACAAGATTGCCGAGAACACGCTGGTTCTTTTCGTGTCGGACAACGGAGCTAATGGGGCCGGTTCCAACTTGCCGTACAAGGGATTCAAGAGCCAACCCTGGGAGGGCGGGCACCGCGTCCCGGCGATTGCGTATTGGAAAGGGGTCACGCGTCCGGCGACCAACGACGATTTGCTTACGACGATGGATATTTATCCGACTGTTGCAGCGTTGACGGACTCCAAAATCCCCAAAGGTGTCCGCTTGGAAGGCGTAAGTTTCAAGGATTTGATCCTGGACAAAACTTTTAAGCCGACTGACCGACCCGTTTTTTGGGCCTTTGACAAATTTGCGGCGGTAAGAAAAGGCAAATGGAAGCTTATCAGGGAGAACAAGCAGTTTCTTTTGTACGATTTAAGCAAGGATCCCGGAGAAGACCCAGAGCGTCATAGCGGAGTTCCCGGCCGAGGCCAAGCGGCTCACGGAAATATTGGCCCGTTGGGAAAAGGAAAAGTCCGCGGTACCCAAGAAATCCTGATTGTAATTTTTGAAAATACACCTATGAAGATAAAAGGATTATGCGTCGCTTTGTTTCTATCATTGGCCCAACTAAATGGCTTTTCGCAAAAAAATGATTTGCCGAACATTATCTACATTCTGGCCGATGACTTGGGCTACGGCGATGTCTCGTCCTTTAACCCCCAGTCGAAACTAAACACGGTACACATCGACCGCCTGAGCCAGTCGGGCATGAGGTTCACGGATGCCCACACGAGTTCGGCGGTATGTACCCCGACCCGGTATGGCATCCTGACCGGACGGTACAATTGGCGGTCGCGGCTCAAAAAGTCGGTCCTGAGCGGGTTTTCCAAATCGCTGATCGAACCCGAACGAATGACTGTAGCCCGGCTGTTGCAAGACAAAGGCTACCGGACGGCCTTTGTGGGCAAGTGGCACCTGGGCTGGGACTGGCAATTCAAATCCGGTGCAGAGGAGTTGGACGATTTGAATGTGCATCCGGTAGTGGACTACGGCAAGCCGTTGACGCTGGGCCCCAACGACCTGGGGTTCGACTACGCCTACGGCATATCGGGCTCGCTGGACATGGCACCCTACGTGTACGTCGAGAACGGAAAGTCGACCACCATCCCCACCGACACCACCGTATCGGTAGACGACAAGGGATTCTGGCGCAAAGGCGTGACGGGTTCCGACTTCCAGCATGCCAATGTGCTGGACCATCTGACGGACAAATCCATTACCTTCATCGAGCAAAATGCTAGCAAAAGCAAACCATTTTTCCTTTACTTCGCGCTCCCCGCTCCGCATACGCCTATCCTGCCGAAGTCGGAGTTTTTGGGCAAGAGCAACACAAACTTCTACGGCGATTTCGTACTGCAAGTCGACGATTTAGTCGGAAAAATCCAGACGTTTTTAAAGCAAAAAGGAATCAGTGAAAACACCATGATCATCTTCACGAGCGACAACGGCTGTTCGCCTAAGGCCAATTTTGACGAACTCGAAAAAGTCTCGCACGATCCCAGCTATATTTATCGAGGCTACAAGGCAGACATTTACGAAGGCGGGCACCGGGTACCCTTCGTCGTGAAATGGCCACGGAAAGTTAAACCCGGTACTCAATCGGACGCCACCATTTGTACTACCGATTTCTTCGCTACTGCCGCCGAAATCGTCGACACTGACATCGCGGATAACGTGGCGAGGACAGTTTCAGTTTCTTGTATTTGTTAGAAAATGCCGCGAGTCAGCAACCCGCGAGAGAGGCCACCGTCCACCATTCCATCGAAGGTCGCTTTGCCATTCGGAAAGACAACTGGAAGCTCATTCTGTGGCCGGGGTCGGGTGGGTGGAGCTTTCCAAGGGCAACGAAGGACCTGGCAGGGCTACCAAAGTACCAGCTTTATGACTTGACAGGACCCTGGAGAGGTCACAAACCTTTTTGCCCAAAATCCGGCTAAGGTGAAAGAACTGGAAAGTCTGTTGAAAAAGTACATCGACGAGGGCCGAAGTACGCCGGGCAAAGTCCAGAAAAATGACTTCGTGCAAAAGTGGGAGCAACTGGATTGGATGAATAGCAAGGCGTCGGCGCAAGTGACTTTTACTATTTTTAAGAGAAAGCAGACGTTAGCGGACAGGATTGCCAAGCTGCCGTCCCCACCACTATTATGAATTAAAACCAATACTTATGACCCGTCACATCGCCCGACGTAATTTTCTCCAGCGACTCGCCGCCGTTTCTCCCTTTTTTCTGGGCATGGATTCATCGGTAAAAGCCGACGGTGCCGCAAATTTCGCTTCTCGCAAACAGCTCGTACTCCGTTCGTCCTGGCAGACGGTCAACATCGGCGACATCGGCCACACGCCGGGGGTGCTGCACTTGTTGGAAGAACACCTGCCCGAGGTCGACGTGCGGCTATGGGCCACCGATGTCGGTAACGGGGTGCGGGAGATGCTGGCCTATCACTTTCCGAAACTGGAAATCTTCACCAACACCGATGAAGCGGCCGTGGCCCGTGCCATGCGCGAATGCGATTTTCTGTTGCACGGCTCCGGCCCTTCGCTGGTGGCCCGTGGCGACGTGAAGCGCTGGCGGGAGAAAACGGGCAAGCCTTATGGCGTGTACGGCATCACCTTTCCCGGGGTGTACAGCGACGATCCGAAAGAGGTAGTCGAGGCTAATCCGCTCGATATAGAATTGCTTAATGCCGCCGCTTTCGCCTTTTTTCGTGATTCGGTTTCGCTGGAATTGGCGAAAAAACTGGGCGTTCGTAACGCCTCGATGGGATTTTGTCCCGACGGCGCCTTCGCCGTTGATTTGCGCGACGATCGCAAAGCGCTGGACTTTATGAAAGCCCACGACCTGGAAGCAGGCAAATTCATGTGCGTTCTTCCCCGCAACCGCCTAACGCCCTGGTGGGAAATCCCGAGCAAGAACCGTACGCTCGATGAAAAGAAAAACGTCCGAAACGAACTGATGCGCGAACACGACAACACGCCGTTACGCGAGGCCATTATCGCGATCGTGCGGCAAACGCCGATGAAAGTCCTGATCTGTCCCGAAGATGAAACCCAGGTCAAGCTTGGCAAGCAGATTCTACTCGACAAACTACCCGAAGATGTGAAGCAAAAAGTCGTGTGGCGCGACCGCTACTGGCTCACCGACGAGGCCGTGAGTACCTACGTTCGTTCGGCGGGCGTGTTCGGTCTGGAAATGCATTCACCCATCATGGCGCTGGGCAACGGTATTCCGGCCATCGTGGGGCGCTTCGCCGAGCAAACCAGCAAGGGCTTCATGTGGCGCGACATCGGGCTGGACAA
Organism: uncultured Cytophagales bacterium; assembly: GCA_963803495.1. Taxonomy (GTDB): domain Bacteria; phylum Bacteroidota; class Bacteroidia; order Cytophagales; family Spirosomataceae; genus Persicitalea. Next base: position 539,054 of record CAWDMP010000002.1, on the reverse strand, counting down.
ATGGTTGTTCGACTTCGACAATGAGGCCGATATTGCCCGCTATGTACCCACGGTGCTGGCGATGGCCAGGGACCCGAAAGCGGCGCGGAAAATGGCAGCGAAAGGACGAAAATTTGTGGAGAAAAGACAGCGGGAGACGATGGTCTTTTTGGGGAAGAGGCTGGTAAATCGAGCAGGGTAGAGCGTGAGAATTATTTATTTATCATAGTGAAATTAACACGGCCCCCTTTCCCACACTTCTCTTAATTATCAAAGTCTCGCTGTTTTCCTCGACCGTATCGAGATATTTTTTCAGGTCGGCCTTAAATTCGGACATAATAAAAGCTCCTTTTTTCCGTCCCTATTGAGATGTTGTATATGGCCCGGCTTGATTCCAAGTCACTAGTGACAATCATGGCGCTTGGGATGATCGGGTGCGAGTACTTATTTATCAGAGTCTCCTGATTTCCTATGAATCTGATCAGATATCTTTTAGTTCCGTCCTTAATTAAACTTTCCTATCATTAGGAGTTCGGAATAACTGGCGACGATCATGGCTGCGTGAGGTTGAGCGGATGCGTGTAAGTAATAAGTATTTAATCAAGAAACGACAAAAACTTCCCTATCATCGAGGAGTTTAAGTGGTCTTGTTTTTACCAATCATCTTGGTTTCTTGAAAAGCGGCACGGTACTACACGGCTCGCCAAACATCAGGCTCTTCGCTACCGGTTTCAACCTCCGCGTGATTTCGACGTAGGCCGAAGTAGGTACCGGATGCTTACTGCAACCTTTGATAACGACCCGCGCATCGCGGTACTGCTCGGCGTCGATGCTGGCCACGGCGTCGAAAAACAGTTTGTCTTCCAAAGCCTCTAAATTTCCGAAGACAAATGTGTTGGCATAGGGTTCCAATTTGATGGCGAACAGCATGTAGGCCCAGGTCGGCACGATGGCATCTTCGCTGCAAATGATCGCGACATTCTTTCCTTCGTACTCGCTCCAATCGTAACCTTTCAAAAACTCTCGAAAATCTTTTTCCCGCAAAATCAGTCCCTGAAAAAGGTTGTCTTTTAAGTCGTACACGACCCGCTCGCCCTCGTGGAAATGGTCTTCCAAATTCAGCGTGACCAGGCCGCTATTCGCTACTTTGTTGACTATCGTTTCGGTTTCCATAAAAAGCTATTAGATACTGGAATTCAGATACTGGATCGAACCAGCATAGGTACATTGCGTAGTCAAGCCAGAACGCCAGGCTTTTACAAAATGTTCGGCCTGAGTGTCTGGTGCGTATCACAAAGCCTGCTTCACGCGACGCGGCGTGGTACCTACGAAATCCTTCAAATAGTAAGGCTCGAAAGAAACTAAATCCTCGAATTGTCCGGCGCGGTAAGCTGCCGTAGCCAGTACGCCCACGGTACGAGCCGAGGGCTCAATGAGCAGGTCGGGAAAATGGGCGTTGGGGTGGGAGGCCAGCAGCTCCCGGCTTTTGGCCGCGCCATCGCCGAAAAATACGACCGGGCCTTGCTGCAATAGGTCCTGGAAAGATTGTTCATCCAAAATGACGGCTCGGGTCGGTTCGATCATCTGCAAATCAGTACCGTATACCGCCGCAAAAACCTCCATCCGCCGCGCGTCGATCATGGGGCAAAAACGGTAGTCTTTTGAGTAAAAAGGCGCGAGTTGCGCCGCCATCGCGGCCAGGGTTTCGACGCTGATCAGCGGCTTGTCCAACGCGTAGCAGAGTCCCTTGGCCGTAGATACGCTCACCCGCAAACCCGTGTAAGAACCCGGTCCTTTTGCCACGGCTATCGCATCGAGTTCTGCCAAAGTAAGCCCGGCCTGCTCCACCGCGTTTTTCATCATCACCGTCAGTAGGGAGGAGGAAGTACGTTCCGTCATCAGATCGTATGCCGCTAGTAATGCGCCATCGACGTGAACGGCTATCGAGCAGCCGCGCGTGGAAGTGTCGATGCTGAGAATGTTCATTGCCTATTTTTTTCCTGCAAGAATCGAATTGTACCTCGGCATATCCTTGTACAATTCCAGCGCGGCGGCCATCTCAGGATCGTGGCTGAACGAGGCTTCCTTCAGGCCCCTTTCCAGGTAGTAGTGCTTTACGATTTCTTCCTGCAACATCGCCTTGATTTCGTCTTTGTGTACCTGTAAGTCGTTGTCCTTGGTATGCGAAAGCTTACTTTTCAATGACTTCAATTGCTCTTGAATGGCCGACAGTGATTTTTCCTTCTTGGCGGAAGCTTCCAGTTCGGCGAGGTCCTTATCGACTTGCGTGGTATAGCCGTATTCTTTGCCACTCACCCACTTTACAAAATCACCATACTCAGCGTCGGTCAAGGCGTACTCGCGGGCGGGCTTGATAGTCGCGTGCTCCGAGTGGTACTTCACGGCGTAATCGAACAGCAGCCGCTTCCGGGCCAGCGAAGTCGCCAAAGGCGAGTAGGTTTCTTTCTCCGTCAGGATGTCGGGTAGTACGCCGCCGCCGTCGTAGACCAGAGCGACCATTTTTTGTTTTAAAGGCCGTTTGCAGTGAATCAGGCACTTTGCCGACGCTGCCATCCTCGTTGCGATTGCTGTAATCAATTGCCTGAATACAGCGCCCGCTGGGAATGTAGTACTTGGCCGTCGTGATTTTCATCTTGGTGTTGTACGACAAATCGCGCGTCGTCTGTACCAGGCCCTTGCCGTAGGTACGCTGCCCGATAAGCACCCCACGGTCGTAATCCTGAATTACGCCCGACACGATTTCGGCGGCCGAAGCGCTGCGGTTATTGGCCAGCACCACAATCGGAATCTCGGTATCGAGCGCCGGATTGTAGGCATTGTACGTCTTGTTCCACTCGGTCATCTTGCCTTTGGTCGACACGATTTCCTCGCCTTTGGGAACAAATACGTTGGAGATTTCAATCGCCATGTTGAGCAGTCCGCCCGGATTCTCGCGCACGTCCAGAATTAGCTTTTTCATGCCCTTTCCCTTCAATTCCTGAAACGCATTGCGCACTTCGCGGGAAGCCGTGGCCGTAAATTCTTTGAGGTCGATGTACCCTACTTCGTCGTTGACCATACCGTAGTAAGGCACATTAGTCACCTTCACCACGTCGCGGCCCACGGGGATGTCGATGGGCTTGGTCGCGCCGTAGCGGAGTACCGTCAGCACAACCGACGAGTTGGTTTGTCCGCGCAACAGCCGACCGGGATCGGAATCCTTCAAAGTCGACAGGTCGATGCCGTCAATTTTCAGAATCTCGTCGCCGAGCCGCAAGCCCGACTTCTGGGCGGGCGTGTCCTCGTAGATCATCATGATGACGTGCTTATTGTCCGTCGAGCTGACCATCGCGCCGATGCCGTTGTACTTACCGGTTGTCATGGTCATGTAGTCCTCGATGTCGTCCTCGGCGTAAAAATTGGTATACGGATCGAGGTTTTTCAGCATCCCGTCAATGCTGGTCTTGATGAGGGTATTAGGATTGACCTCATCCACGTAGTAGGTATTCAACTCCTTAAACAGCGTGGCGTAAATATCGAGGTTGCGGGCTATTTCAAATAACCGGTCGTCTTGCTTGAAGGAAATAAAGAGCAGACCAGCCAATAAGGGAAGGGCAAGGAGAGCTTTGCGTAGGTAGTTTTTCATGTAATAGGTTATTAGGTTATTAGGTTGTTAGGCGTTAGGTTGTTAGGCTCTAATTATTGGAAGAGGTATACGATAAAACCTCGAAAAAATTAAGTGCTTCAAATATCTGGTTCAAAAGCACCTAATACCTATAACCTAACGACCTAATAACCTTTCTCAGCCATCTTCTGCAAGATTCGCACCATCGACTTTTCAATAACGTCGTAAGTACTTATTTCTTTCGCAAGATAAAGAAAAGCGATGGAAATGGTCTGATCCTTCGGGGCTAAGATATCAACGCCCTCGGTCAGCAAATGTTTGTGCAACCGGTAGGCCTCCCGGCACCGCCGCCGAATCAAATTACGGTCCACCGCCCGCTTGAAGTTGCGCTTCGAAATGGAGAAGAGTACTTGGTGTTGCGTGGTGGAGTGGGGGAGTAGTGGAGTGGGGGCGTCCTTTGAATACGCCAAGTCGCCTAACTCGTTCAAAAACTCCCATCCCCCGTCCCCCGTCCCCCGTCTACCTTTCTCCCCTTCCCCCGTCAAGAATAGTACCCTGAAAGGAAATTGGTAAACCGTTTCGACTTCGGGGTTACCACGCTTAAAAAGCCGCTCGATCATCGAGCGGCTTCGCAATTTTTCGTCTTTGGTAAAAGTCTTTTTCAAAGGTTCTTGGGAAATTCCATTGAGCAGGAAGCACGAACAGCCTTCTCCCGAACCGCTTCGACTTTACTGCTTGTGGCGTTTCTCGTCGGATACGCTCAGTTTGTGGCGGCCTTTGGCGCGGCGACGCTTGATGACGTTGCGGCCGTTGGGCGTCGACATACGATCCATGAAACCGTGCTTGTTACGGCGCTTACGCTTGGATGGCTGGTAGGTACGTTTCATTGTGGTATTGAATTTATAGCGCTAAAAAATTTCCTTGGGTTCTGTTTTGGGAGGGCAAAGGTAAAGAAAAATCGAAAAGGTTGCCACTAGATACTGCTTTTTTTGACTCCACAGATGATCTACGGCAGAGGCTCCTTCGACACGTACAGTATTCCGTTGGGATCGCCACAGTACCTGAACTCCTTCAAAGTTCCGCAAAGCGACGCCGAACCCGACACATACAAGCGGTCTTTGGCATCCAGCCTGATGCTGTGAATCCAGTGGCGCTCAGGAAGGGTGAGTAGTTCGTTATTCAGGCCCGCAATGCCCGTCGTTTCGACGGACGCCGTGTCCGATACAATAGTCAACTCTCTTTTCACTATGTAAGGGGTGCCCGAAGCGGATTCCACTCTATTCAATGGCTCGCTAACGCTATACCTCGGGTTCGAACGACCCGTCGAGGCAGCGTACACGTTCCAGTTTATGCCCCTGTCTGTGCTATACAGTCGCGGTTCCACTGCGTTGTATAAGTACACGGAATCGCTGCCAACCGATCGAAACGAAGTAAGCGCCAGGAGGGTGTCTCCGGCAGTCGAGAAACCGAACAGATCAAAAGCATTAGGGGTGACGGCAAGCCTGGCTTTGGTCCAGGTTCTGCCCCGGTCGGAGGTAGAATAAATACGGTACCTTGTGGCGATCAGTAGTGTATTGTCAATATCGCCAAACGAAGCCATGATATCACTTGTCTCCGGTGCCTTTAAGGCGTACCAGTCATCGTATTCCGGCAGGATTTCGTTATTTTCCTTCGGCTTACAGCCTAGCGTAAGCGAGATCAGTAATAAGTAGAAGATGGGTTTCCACATGAGCAGTATTGTTTACTAATCAGAGATTTACCTTACAAAAATATCAACGAGATACATTTGTTTCGGGGTATGTAGTTATTATTATAATTTTACAATTCACGTATCTAGAATTCGTCATGGTCATAGAACGAACTGCCAACGAAGTGATCATCCGATTGCCTGCTTCCGTGGAAATCGTCGGACTGCAACGCACTGTGGACAACCTGATTTATAAAGAAGCTACCTCAGAATCGGTTGCCACCCAAGACCAGGTGGATGAATTGGCGAAGGCAGCTAAGGAGGGCTGCTGGGCTGAAAATCGGGAGCGGTTCATCCGTCGATAATCACACCAGACGTAGTATCATCCTTAATTTTACATTCTGATATAGAAATACTTGACTCCTGTAACTTCTTCACTCGACGTTTTCAAAAACTGCCGTTCGGCATAGAATTGTAGTCCATCGAATCTGCCAACTGTTTTGCTATAAGAGTAGCTGTACAACTTGCCCACACTTGCAGTTGGGAAACTCAAGTCCTCTATCGGAAGTTCACCCTTCTTGTCAAAAGTAAAGGTAAATTCGTTTTTACTTCCATAGTAGGTAAAGTTGTGAAACTTTTTATCGATTCGTAAAAGGCCTGTTCTGTCAGCATCGATAAAAGTTAGCGTAACGGTTGGGTTTTTAGGTGTTCCGCTAGGCAAAATAGTAATAGGCTTCCCACCCGGATTTTTGTACGTCATCGAATCAAAACGCCACGTTCCGTCAAGCTGAATTTCATCAGCGATTATACGATTCCGGTCATTGTCACAAGAAAAAAGTAGCACTACGAACACAGTTGATATTAGAATTAGGTATGCTTTCATAATCAAACCATTTAAGTCAGTAAGCTATTGATCTTCACAAGGTACAGAAAATACGTACGCTCTTACCAAGTAATTTTCCTTCCCTTTCCCAAAAACTAAAGCCCCGCATTTCGGGTTAAAGCCAGGATACGCCCCGCCGAACCGTGTCGGCCCACACACCCTAGCCCCAGCATGACCGAACAACCCGAAGTACTCTCCGAAGACATCGCATTTGCCGACCTGGACTCCCGAAAATTTATCCTTATCAAGGGAGCCAAAGTGCATAATCTTAAAAATATCGACGTGGCCATTCCGCGCAACAAGCTGGTAGTTGTAACGGGCCTTTCCGGCTCGGGCAAGTCGTCGCTGGCCTTCGACACGCTCTTTGCTGAGGGACAGCGCATGTACGTCGAGAGCCTGAGCAGCTACGCACGGCAGTTTTTGGGCCGCATGGAAAAACCCGAAGTGGAGTATATCCGGGGTGTGTCGCCCGCGATTGCCATCGAGCAGAAAGTCAATACGCGCAACCCGCGCTCGACGGTCGGGACAAGTACCGAGATTTACGATTACTTGAAGTTGCTCTTCGCCCGTGTGGGTATTACCTATTCGCCGATTTCGGGCGATGTCGTGCGCAAGGATACCGTCACCGATGTGGTGGATTACATCCTGTCGCACCCGGTCGAAACGCGGGTGTTCATCATGGCCCCGCTGCTGGTGCGGCCGGGGCGGACGCTGGCCGTAGAGTTGAACATCCTGCTTTCCAAAGGCTACAACCGCATCGTGCGCGGCGGCGAGACACAATTCATCGAGGAAGTACTGGAAGGGGAGGAGCTGGCCGAAATGTCGGAAGCGGAAGAGATCTTTATCCTGATCGACCGCGCCTCGGTGCAGCACGACGATGAGGATACACAATACCGCCTGTCCGATTCAGTCCAAACCGCTTTTTTCGAGGGCGAGGGCCTTTGCTTTGTGGATGTGGTAGGCGGCGCGCGGCGCACGTTTTCCGATAAGTTCGAGTTGGACGGCATGATGTTCGAAGAGCCGAGCGTCAACCTGTTTAGTTTCAATAATCCTTACGGTGCCTGCAAAACGTGCGAGGGATTCGGCAAGGTACTGGGGATCGATCCCGATCTGGTGATTCCCGATAAAGGTCTATCGGTGTTCGAAGGCGCCATCGCGCCCTGGCGCACCGAGAAGATGGGCGAGTGGCTCAAGCCGCTGTTGCGCAATGGCATCCGCTTCGATTTTCCGATTCATCGGCCGTACAAAGATTTGACCCAAGCCGAAAGAGATTTGCTTTGGACGGGGAATAAGTACTTCAAAGGGCTGCATGCTTTTTTCAAAGAAGTAGAAAGACAAACGCATAAGATCCAGTACCGCGTGATGCTGTCGCGCTACCGGGGCCGCACGACTTGCCCCGATTGCCGGGGCTCACGTTTGCGCAAAGATGCCTCGTACGTCACGATCGCGGGTGCGTCGATCACGGATTTGGTACTCAAATCCATCGATGATACCCTGGATTTCTTCAAGAATCTTGAACTTGACCCGCATCAGTTCGAGATCGGCAAGCGCATCCTGCTCGAAATAAATAACCGACTCGGCTACATGTCGCGCGTCGGGCTGGGGTACCTTACGCTCAACCGCCTGACCAACTCGTTGTCGGGCGGTGAATTTCAGCGGATCAAGCTGGCTACGTCGCTGGGTAGTGCGCTGGTGGGTTCGATGTACATTCTGGACGAGCCGAGCATCGGCCTGCACCCGCGCGACACCCAGCGGTTGGTGGGCGTGCTGGAATCGTTGCGGGATTTGGGGAATACCGTCATCGTGGTCGAGCATGAAGAAGAGGTCATGCACGCCGCCGACCAAATCATCGACATTGGTCCCGAAGCGGGTTCTGGCGGCGGCCACCTGATGTTTCAGGGCGACTGGGACGAGGTGAAAGCCTATGGCGACAAAGTCGAAGAAAACCTTAACGGACACTCGTATACCCTGGACTTTTTGTTGGGCAAAGAATCCATCGCCGTCCCGACCTTCCGCCGCAAGTTCACGCAATTTTTGGAGTTGAAGGGCGCGCGCGAAAACAACCTGAAAGACGTAACGGTGAAGTTTCCGCTGGGTACCCTCACCGTCGTGACGGGCGTGAGCGGCTCGGGCAAATCGACGCTCGTCCGCAAGCTTTTGTACCCGGCGCTGATGCGCTCCAAGGGCGAGTACGGCGAAGACGTGGGCAAATTCGATGAGCTTTCGGGTAGCCTGAAAAGCGTGGAGGCCGTCGAAATGATCGACCAGAATCCGATCGGTAAATCATCGCGCTCCAATCCCGTGACCTACATCAAAGCCTACGACTACATGCGGTCGATGATGGCGGAACTTCCGCTGGCCAAATCGCGGGGCTACAAGCCGTCGCACTTTTCGTTCAACGTCGACGGCGGGCGTTGCGAAGTATGCCAGGGCGAAGGACAGGTCAAAATCGAAATGCAATTCATGGCCGATATATACTTGCTGTGCGAGGGATGCGGTGGCAAGCGCTTCAAGCAGGAAATTCTGGATGTGAAGTACCACGATAAAGACGTGGCCGATATTCTGGACATGACCGTGGACGACGCCATTGCTTTCTTCGACGGCTCGGAAGAGCGACTGGTTGAGAGGCTCAAACCCTTGCAAGACGTGGGCCTGGGCTACGTCACGCTGGGCCAATCGTCCAACACACTATCGGGCGGGGAAGCGCAACGCGTCAAGCTGGCGTCGTTTTTGGGCAAAGGAAATTCGCACAAAGGCAAGACGCTCTTCATTTTCGACGAGCCCACGACGGGCCTGCATTTTCACGACATCAAAAAACTCCTGGCCGCCATCAACGCCCTCATCGACCAGGGCGACAGCGTTATCATCATCGAGCATAATATGGAGGTCATCAAGTCCGCCGACTGGATCATCGACATCGGCCCCGAGGGCGGCGACCAGGGCGGCTATATCACCTTCGCCGGAACCCCCGAAGACATGGTCAAGCTGGAAGGGAATTATACGGCTGATTATTTAAAAGGGAAGTTGAGTTTATGAGTTTAAAGTTTATGAGTTTAATGAGTAGTCTATCGGCAAAGCCTGTTTTTCCTTTCAACCCTTCAACCCTTCAACCCTTCAACCCTTCAACCCTTCAACCCTTCAACCCTTCAACCCTTCAACCCTTCAACCCTTCACCCTTCAACCCTTCAACCCTTCAAATATGAAACTCTACCGCACGCACCACGGCATTTTGCTGGAAAAAGAAGGACAGTACTACCGACTGCACGAAACGGATTGGGACTTGGCTGTCAACCGTGACGATCTGCACGACTGGCTTTTGACCCAAACCGAAAGTTTGTTATTACTCCCCTTTACCGATAGTTCGCCCATGCCAGAACTGCTGCCGCCCGTAGGTACCCAGGAAGTCTGGGCGTCGGGTGTGACCTACTTCCGCAGCCGCGAGGCGCGCATGGAGGAGAGCGAAAAGGCCGGGGGCGGCAGCTTCTACGACCGCGTATACTCGGCCGAACGACCCGAGTTGTTTTTTAAATCAAATGCCTGGCGTGTGGTGGGCGATTCGGGACAAGTACGCATCCGGCAGGATTCAGGTTGGGATGTGCCGGAACCGGAGCTCACGCTTTTTGCTACCTCATCGGGAAAGTTGGTGGGCTACACTATCGGCAACGATATGAGTTCGCGCAGCATCGAAGGCGAAAATCCGCTGTATCTACCCCAAGCCAAGTCCTACGACGGTAGCGCCGCGCTCGGGCCTTGCCTCTACGTACCCGCTGAGCCGCTCTCTCCCGAAACCGAGATCAGCATCGCCATTACGCGCGGCGGCGAGGAAGTATTCGGCAATACGGTGCTGCTGAACCAAATGAAGCGAAAGCCCGACGAACTGTTAAGCTATCTTTTCCGAGAAATGGCCTTTCCGCAGGGCGTTTTCCTGATGACGGGTACCGGTATCATCCCGCCTTCGGACTTTACGCTGCAATCGGGTGATAAGATTATCATTTCCATCGAGCCGATCGGGACGCTGGTGAATGTGGTGGCGTAATGCACACACCTTTATGCGCTTGTACTTTTTGTATATTTGGCAAAGAATCAACCACAATCAACTATGACGACATTAACCATAGACACAGAAGACAAGAAAGTTTTGAAAGCCGTCAAAGCTATGTTGAAAGCATTTGAAATTCCTTTTGAGGAGGCGAAGGAAAGTCCATATGATCCTGAGTATGTAGCTATGATCAAAAGGAGAGAGCAGCAGGCCAAGGACGGCAATACAGTTACACTAGAAGAAGGATCCAGCGTATGGAGTCTGATAAATACGAAGTAAGGACACTATTGAAAATGGGATGGAATGTCTCAAATCCTGCAAACCTCACTCGAAATTTTGTAATCGCGAACTGACCGTTTTTCCCGATCTTTGTGAAACGAAAACCTAAAACCATGAACACGCTTAAATTCAAAACAAACATAAAGTGCGGGGCTTGCGTCGCCACCGTCACGCCACATTTGACCCATGAAAATGGGATCGAGAATTTCAAAGTGGACTTGCAGGACCCCGACCGGACGCTAACTGTCACAACCGATAAATCATCCGACGAAATAGCCAAGCTCGTGCAAGCGGCGGGCTACCAGGCAGAGTTGACCTAAAAATTGTTCTGAACCAATTCCAACGCTGACAGCGTTCTAAACGCTGTCAGCGTTATGTTACCTGCTGACAGCCAATCTATGATCAAAAGCAAACCATACCGCACCTTCACCATTGTCATGGCCTTCATCGTGTTGCTGAGCAGCACGGGCTTTGGTTTGGTGGAGCATCGCTGTATGATGCGCGGCAAATCAGTGGAACTGGCGGCTCTCAAAAAGGCAGAAACGGCCTGTGGTGCGTGTAAGTCGGTAGCGGCTTCGAGCGAGCGAATCTCTTCCTCTCTGCCTGCCTTCAGTAAAAAACCTTGTTGCGAAGAAAGCCAGAAGTACCAAAAGCTGGAAGTAGTTTCGGCCACGTCGGCTTTTTCCAAAATCCTGAAATCGTTGCCTTTGGGAGCGGCGCTGGGCGAACCCGCAGCTTCACCCCGACACGCATTTTCTTCTTTCCTTTCCTCCCTCCTCCATTCCTCCCCAGGTACTTCCCTTCCTCCGCTTCTCCCCAAGCATCACGGACGAACTATGCTCTCTTTCGTTCAGTCTTATTTGATTTGAGCTTGCCAATTGATTGATATTGAGTTTTTTATAGTTTAAAGCTCAGATTTTGTCATTCATTTAGCAATGCTTTTTCATGAAAATCCAATTCTCATTATTAATAACGGCGATCGTTTTCGTCTTCACCACGGGCGTGGCGAGGGCGCAAAACGTCACCGGTACGGTGTACGAAATCTCGGACGCCGACCAAAAAGTCCCGCTCACCGGAGCCAATGTCTACTGGGCCAAAACCACGCTCGGTGCAAGTACCGACGCCGAGGGCCAGTTCACCATTCCGCGCTCCGCGCAATCCAGCAGGCTGGTGGCGAGTTTTGTTGGCTACCAAAACGATACGCTTAAAGTCACGGCGGTCGGCGAAGTGCAATTCGTGCTCCGCTCGGCGCAATCGCTCGACGAGGTCGTGATTCAGGCCAATTCCACGACCATCGACCGGATGTCGCCTATTCAGACCGAGATTATCACGAGCCGTGCCTTGGCCAAAGCGGCCTGCTGCAACCTTTCCGAAAGCTTCGAGACCAACGCTTCCGTGTCGGTGTCGTACAGCGATGCCGTGACGGGCGCGAAGCAGATTCAAATGCTGGGCCTCAATGGTACCTACATCCAAACTAACGTCGAGAACATTCCGAGCATTCGCGGGTTGGCGACCACGTTCGGGCTAAATTTCGTGCCTGGTACCTGGATTCAGTCCATCGACGTGGGCAAAGGAGCGGGCTCGGTCGTGAACGGCTATGAATCGATGACGGGACAAATCAACGTCGAACTGCAAAAGCCCGACAGCCGCGAGAAAGTGTACGCCAATGCCTACGTCAACAACTTCGGCCGCGCCGAACTCAACCTGAACCTGGCCCACCAAATCAATGACAAGTGGAGCGCCGGGCTGCTGACCCACGCCAGTACCCTCCGCAACCGCGTAGATAACAACGGCGACGGTTTCCTCGACCTGCCGCTTTACACCCAATTCAACGCCGTGCAGCGGTGGAAGTACCAGGGCGACAAGCTGATGGCGCAATTTGGCGTGAAAGCCCTGCATGAAGATCGTACGGGTGGGCAAACCAATTTCGACCCCGAGCAGCGTGGCAAAACTGGCCCGAACGGCTCGCCGCTTTACGGATTTGGGGCCAAGATCAATCGGCTGGAAGTTTTTTCTAAGACTGCCAAGCTTTTTCCCAATCAGCCTTATAAAGGTTTGGGGCTGATTCTGAATGCGTCGGTGCACGATCAGCAGTCGTACTTTGGCTTCACGCCCTACGACGGTCGGCAGCAGACGCTGTACGGTAATCTGATCTACCAATCCATCATCGGCAACACCAACCATAGCTTTAAGACGGGAGTGAGCTACATGCTCGATGATTACAACGAGCGCTACCGCGACACGACACTGCTCAGGACGGAATCGGTACCGGGGGCCTTTTTTGAATACACCTACAACAATCTTGACAAATTCACACTGGTGGCGGGCTCGCGGGTCGATTTTCATAATCTATATGGTACCCAGTTTACGCCGCGACTGCACCTCAAGTACCAGCTCGACGGCAATACGGCGCTACGGTTGTCGGCGGGGCGGGGGTTTCGGGTAGCCAACCCGCTGGCGGAGTACTTTGGCAATCTGGTGAGCTCGCGGGCGGTGGTATTTCGGGAGCAAATCCGGCCTGAAGTATCGTGGAACTACGGCGCGAGCCTGACCAAAGAGTTCGATCTGGGGAGCTGGCCCAGTACCCTGATCGTGGATTACTACCGCACCAATTTCCAGAACCAACTGGTAGCCGACTTAGAGCATCCCGGTTTCCTGTACTTCTACAATTTGCAGGACCGTGCTTTTGCCAACAGCTTTCAGGCAGAAATCAATGTGAATCCCACCAAGCGGCTGGAAATGAAACTGGCCTACCGGCTTTTCGACGTGAAGCAGACGATGGGCGAGCCCTTCGGCGAGAGCGTGCTGCTGCCCCGCATGATGGTCAACCGCGACCGGGTGCTGTTCAACGCGGGCTACGCACTACCCTACGACAAGTGGAAGTTCGACTTCACGACGCAATGGAATGGCAAGCGGCGGATTCCGAACCTGGACCCAAATTACGATCACACCTCTTACGTGGATATGCCGACCGACATCGCCCCGGCGTTCTTCAACTTCAACGCCCAGATTACGCGGACGTTCGTGCGGTGGGATGTGTACCTGGGCGGCGAAAATCTGGGCAACTACCGGCAGGCCAACCCAATCCTGGGGGCTGACGATCCATTTGGTAAGAAATTTGATGCGGGTATCGTGTGGGCACCGGTTGTGGGCCGGACGATTTACGCGGGAGTTCGGTACAAGATTAAACGCTAGCGCCATGAAACTATCAGTAAAGAACATGGTGTGCGACCGCTGCATCAAAGTGGTGCGCGACGAGCTGGAAGGTCTGGGCTTGACGGTGGAGCAAATCGAACTGGGCTCGGCGCACGTAACGGGCGAACTTTCCGTTGAGAAGGAGCAGGAAGTAAAGGCCCGCTTGCAGGCCAATGGCTTTGAACTGCTGGAAGATATCCGGCTGGTAATCGTTGAAAACATGAAGAAACTCATCATCGACGAAGTACAGCATTTGAAAGGGAAAAAGCCCTCGAGTATGAATTTTTCAGATTATTTATCCCAAAAATGTGGCTACGAATATTCGTATTTAAGTCATCTGTTTTCTGCCGAAACCGGCCAAAATATCGAGCGGTACATCATCAATCAAAAAACAGAAAAAGTAAAAGAATGGCTATCCTACGGCGAGCTCACCCTCAGCGAAATCGCCTGGCGCTTGGGCTACAGCAGCACCGCCCACCTCGGCAATCAGTTCAAAAAAGAAACCGGCCAAACGCCGGGACAATTTAAGAAAGGAGCGATGCTGGGGAGGAAGGCATTAGATAGGGTATAGTAAGGGCGTTTAAAGGTTGAAGAGTTTAAAAGTTTAAAGAGAGCGCTGCCTCTGTCAGCCTGATCCAAACCCTCTTCGACACATCTACGAAAAAAGAATTAAACATTTCAACAATTAAACTTTTAAACCAATCATGAAAACGACCATTTTTTCAATTCTATTTGCCTTTTCACTGACTTTCAGCTTCGCTCAATCGGGCGAAAAGGAAGTGAAGATTAAGACGTCTGCCATTTGTGAAATGTGCAAAGAGCGCCTGGAACGTAATCTGGGTCTATCGAAGGGCGTCAAGTACGCAAATCTCGATCTTAAAGATAAGGTGATGACGATCAAGTACAACCCCAAGAAAACCGATGTGGCTTCGATCAAAGAAACGATCGTCGAGACGGGCTACGATGCCGGTGACGCCGTGGCTGATCAGAAAGCGCACGACAAGCTGCCTAAGTGCTGCCAGAAATCGGCGGCGCCGCATCGCGATATGAAGCACTAATCGTACCGAATTCTTTCCACTACTCCTGCAACCAGTCGTAGCTAAATTGGGCGTAGCTGATTTGCGCGTAGTCGTCTTTTTCGTACAGGATACCGATGTTGTTTTCGCGATCTACGACAAGATCGGAATAAGCTGACGCGCCGGCATAAACCGTTTTACCCGGCGACCACGATCGGCCGTCGTCGGTACTGGTGCGCACGCTGAGGTTTTCGCGTTTGGTCTGGCTGTTGGGATTGGAGAAAAGCAAAACGCGCGGTCCGGTTCTAGGGGTGTAGCTTATCAAACTACCCTGGCAGACCGGATCGGGCAGGTCCTGCATGACCTTCACTTCTTTCCAGGTTTGGCCCGCATCATAGGTGAAAGCCTGCACCCGGTACCGCGGCTCGCCCGACTGGTTTCGAAAATTGAATACCAGGCTGCCGTCAGCAGTTTCGGCGGCGGTAGCCTCATTCCCTCCCGCGAAGTCGATCGTCGGACTCAGGCGGAACGTAGTTCCGTGATCATCGCTGTAGTAGGCATGCGCGGCGTAGTCTTGGTAGTTGGGCTGGG
This sequence comes from uncultured Cytophagales bacterium, assembly GCA_963803495.1. Classification (GTDB taxonomy): domain Bacteria; phylum Bacteroidota; class Bacteroidia; order Cytophagales; family Spirosomataceae; genus Persicitalea. Next base: position 523,760 of record CAWDMP010000002.1, on the reverse strand, counting down.
GCGGTCCCGCCGAGTGGTTCGCTCCCACAAAGATCCTCCCGTTGTACAGCCCTTTACCGATTTGCAGCGCGTGGCCTGGGGTGTTGGCGTAGGAGCGCCAGTCTTCTTTAAAGTCGTAGGCCGAATCGATTGCTGGAGCCAGGGGTTTCGAAACCTGAGTGGTGATGTTGACGGCCTCGCTCCAGGTACGTCCCCTGTCCAAACTGGTCTGGTACCATACTTCCCGAATGCCTTTCCCGTCGCGGACATCAGCCTCGGATGCCGTACCCGTGTTGAAAAACAAGAACAGACGCCCCTTTGGGTACCTCGGATCGGTCAGGTCGAACACCGGCGCGGGGTTGCCCGCCTGGTCGGTTCCAAAATCGGCCGCCACGGCTAGGGTTCCCCAACTCTTGCCCCCATCGGTGCTGCGTTTCAGCACGATGTCCACATCACCGAAGTCGCCACAGTCGTCGCGGCGACCTTCGGCGAAGGCCAGCAATTCGCCACTGGGCGATTTGACAATGGTCGGAATTCGGTAGCACTGGTAGCCGTTCACCCCATTTTCGAAAACGGTTGTTTCGTTGATGCCGCTTTTTTTCCAGAGTGGCTCCGGGACATTCAGCAACGACAGGGCCAGCAATAGCAAGTTGAAAAACAGCATGGAAATGGTATTACTAAACAGCTCGACCACCTAGTCCCGCGTACTTCGTCGTCTCAGCGGGAGGTACTGTTGAACTTCTGGATTCTCTCAAACAGTAGTTCCGGTTCGTTGGTGGTAATGTAGTCGAAGCCCTCACCCAGCAGCCGATCCATGTCGGCCGCCTGGTTGACCGTCCAGGCATTCAGCGCGATGCCGTTCGCTTTGGCCTGTTCTACCCACTCGGGATGCTTCTTGAAAACCGAGAAGTGGTAGTCGGCTCCTTGAATACCCGCCGCGCGGAGTTCTTCGGGCGATTTTTCACCATTCAGGTACTGGGTGGGTACTTTGGGGTTCAGGGTCAGGAGGTGTTGTAATATTCCGTAGTCGAAACTGATATAGACCGTCCGGTCCTGCGCGCCCAGCGCCTCGATCAAACGGTACGCCCGCTCGCCGATACTTTTGCCGCGCTCCCCGCTTACGGTCGAAGGCTTAATCTCGCAGACCAATCGGGTAGTTTCGTTACCGCGCATTCCTGCCCGAATGTATTCCCGCAGGGTAGGGATTTTCTCACCGTTGGAGAGGTCGAAATCCAGCAGATCGGCGTAGTTGGTTTCCTCGATGGGTAGTTTGTTGAAATGGGCGTCGTGATTGACAACCAGCGAATCGTCGGCCGTCATCCAGACATCGAACTCGGCCCCAGTACAACCCAGGTCGATGGCTTCCCGCAATGCCGCGATGGAATTTTCGGGCAAATCATTTTTCTTCCAGGCTCCTCGGTGGGCCACTACTACGTTTTCAGCAAAAGTCATATTGGGGCGAGAAGTAACGCAGGAAGTACCTACGGCCATCAAGGTAAGGAGTGGAGTCCAGCGCATTTTTTTATCCATGAATCAATAAGCGTGATAGGTTCAGGTTTTTCTATTAAAAACCTTTTCACTAGAAACGGTATTCGACCCAACATCTACCTGAGTTGAGACGTAAAAGGAAAGTATTTTCCTAAATTGACAACCCTAGCAGCTTTAATCTACCCCTTGATAAATTCGACCAAACGCTCGCTGTCAAAACGTGGATATGCTTGCTTGGGGTTGCCTCGATAGGCGGGGTCTTTTTGGAAGGTGTTGTCGGCCACCAGGGTGTTGGTTCCCTTTGAAAGTATCACCTCTTTTTCGATAAAATTCAGGTTGTTATTGGTGATACCATTGTTGCGGCAGGTATCGTCTTCCCGTACCCCGTGGGTGAGAATTCCCTGCCCTCCCCAGTTGAAGATCGTGTTGGCCGTGACCTGAACCCCTTGTACTTGGTCGCGCATCTCTATGCCGATGGCCGTTTGGCCGCCGACGCCCCGGGTGCCGGAATCAATCACTTCGTTGCCCGATAGCAAGCCCCAGTATACATTTTTAAGGAGGATTCCATTGCCCTGTTGCCAGCAAAAAACGTTCGAACTGATGTTCAATTCGAGGGAGTCTTCCACAAGTACCGCGTGTGAATAGCATTGGAAGGTACGGCACCCCGACAGCAGCACGCTGTTGCTGACCGAGTGCAGGTGAAAACCGTACTTTTGGGGCTGATACACCACGCAGCCTACAATGTTGACTACCAGAGCGCGCTTGCACTCGATTCCTGTACCGCCGCCGTATACAAGGCAATTGTTGACCAGGTTAGGGATATAGTCGCCAACGCGCCCCTTGTTGGCGAGGGTGTCGAGTAGAATTCCGGCCTTTTGGTTGTCAGCCAGTTTGCAACTTTTTATTTCACACAGAAAGGAATTGTTGCGCAGCCAGATACCGTATCCCGAAAAGCTTTTGGCGTAAAGGTCCGAAACGGTGCAGTCGCCACAGTCGTCAAGCACCAACCCGGCGATGGCGTTATCAAAGTACTTGCCGTGTAGTGCGATATCGGAAACGATCGCCCCCTTGATCCCCTGAGCCTGAATCACTATTCCGGCTTTATTCTCTTCGGTAATTTCCAAAACCGTGGCGCGGCCTTTCCCGCAGAGCGTCACGTTATTGGTAAGGTTCAGGGGCGCGTTGATCAGGTACCTGCCTCGCTGCAGACAAACCTCGCCGCCGCCGGTAAGCAGGTCGATCGCCTTCTGAATCGCCAATCCGGCGTCAGCGTTTTTGTGAGCTATCGTATCGTCCAGCTGACTTTTCACCACAAAGACTTTACCCTTCCGAAAGACCTTGTAATCGTGGCCTTCCGATTCAAGATCTCCGGAGTTGTCAATATCCAATCCAGGAAACATAGCCGCTGAAACGGAGCCGATTCCCAGGGATTTGCTAAACTTTCTTCGGTTAAATCGTTGCATTATTTTGCCGTTATTTTTTCACGAGCTGAAAATATGGTCTATCCACTTCTCCCTAGTCTCAAGACTGTGGCGATTAATTTTTAGTACATTATTACTTAAACGCATCACCTACCGTTGCGCATCGATGAAACGCTCGATCAGCCGCACATCGAAGCGGTGAAGTCGTTGTTGAGTGATAGAATCGCCGCCCCGGTGGGGTACTTCGGAGGCTACTACATTGTTGCTCTCTTTACTTCCTTGGCCGTTAATAGTCAGTCCTTTGTCACAGAAATTGATATTGTTTCCCGTATAGTTATTCACTTCACAGCTGTCGTCTTCCAAAATAGCGTGCAGCATTGGAGGGCCGGAGCCCCAGTTAAAAATGGCGTTGCCCGTAACGGCGATGCCCTTCGTGCCTTTGAGGAGCATCAAGCCGTTTTTCTTGAAGGGGTCAAGATTTTCGGGGGCTTTAATCCAGTAGGAAAGCCGTTCGCCCGCGGTTTCCTGGTCGTCGATATTAAAACTACCCGTATCGATTATTTCGTTGCCGCTGATAAGCCCCCAATTGACGTTGCGAAGTACGATACCGTGGCCTTCGTGCCAGCAAAAAGTATTGCCCGAGATATTGAGCTCGTGCGAATTTTCCACTACTACCGCGTCGCTCTGGATCTGGAACGTGCGACTACCCGAAATGACGACACTATTGCTTTCGCTGTGGATATGAAAACCGGGTAGCCGGGTCTGGTACACCTGACAGGCTACGATGTTGAGGACGATCGTGTTCTCGCATTCGATGCCTTTCTCGCCACCGTACACCATGCAGTTGGTGATAAGATTGGGAACAAAGTCGCCACCCCTTCCCTGTCCCGTCAGCTTTTTGGTATAAATCCCGCTTTTGCGGCTGTCGGCTATTTTGCAACCGCGTATTTCGCACAGAAAGGAACGCTTGTCCAGCATGATTCCATGGTCGAAACTCAGACAAAAAACATCCTGCACACTGCTGTCGCCGCAACCTTCAAACAGTACCCCGACCTTTGCATTTGGATGTACTTTGTCGGCTTTGAGGCTCAGGGAAGTCACTACGACCCGGTCGCGGTCCACGGCCGAAAGCGCCACGCCCGTGTCGTGGCCTTTTGCCAGCACCAGACTCGTCGCCGGACCGCTGCCACGCAAAGAAACATGGGAAGCGAGGTTGACTTGTTTATGAAGTTCAAAAGTGCCCGGCTGCAGCATAATCTCGCCCCCATTTTTCAAGAAGCTGATGGCGAATTGCAACGACTCGTCGGCGGTTTTACTTTTGTGGTACTGGTTCCCGTCGATGCGGCCTTTTACATAGTACGCGTCCCCCGCGCGATACAAATCGAGCGACTGGCTGATGCCTTCCGGCGGGTGGGCCGCAGTGGCCGAACTGAGGCCAAGTACCGCCAGGCCAGACAAGGCCGAGGTAGCACCAACTTGCAAAAAACTCCGTCGATTTTCGTAGTTGTTCATAAGATATTCAGGTCGTAAGATTAGTCAAATTCAAAGCCAGGACGTCGAACATCATGTCGGCGCCCGAAGTACTCCGGTGTTCGTCCATCAAGGTAGTTTTGGCCAGAGCGAAAGTCATCGGGGGTACTTTCAATAAATTGGTGAGAGTACTTTCAAGTACCTGGCCCAGTTCATCTGCGGGTGCCAGCCGGGTCAGGAGCCCTAGCCGGAAGGCGTCCTCAGCCCCGATTTTTTGAGCTAGCAAAACTACCTCCTTGGCTTTTGCCTCACCCAGCAAGCGGCGCAGCCGCGCCATAGCACCCCAGCCGGGCAACCAGCCGTGCTGTAGTTCGGGACTGGAAAAGACCGCGCTGGCGTCGGCCAAGCGGAAATCACAGGCCAAAGCCAGTTCCATTCCGCCGCCCAATGCGTAGCCCCGGATGACCGCCAGGGTGGGTTTGAGTAGTTGTTCGATGCGGTTGAAAAGCCGGTTTCCCGCCATGATCCACTGATTTGCTCCCTCGGAATCCAAAACACGGAATGCCTTCAAATCTGCTCCTGTTGAAAAAGCGCGTTCGCCTGCGCCGCGCAGTACCACGGCTTTTACCATCGGGTCTCGCTCGGCTCGTTCAATCGCCGCTTCCAGCGCATCCAGCATTTCCTGATCCAGGCAGTTCAGCTTCTCGGGGCGGTTGAGGGTGATGGTTAGAATGTGGTCGGCCAGGCTGACTTTTATTTTTTCAGACATAGATTATTAATATTTGGTAGAGGGTTTAGGTATGAATGCTGCCCTTTTGGGGCTAGCGTCAACGCATGCTTCTCATTTGAACAACGGGCCAAATTGATTAGGTACGTGCTGCGCTTTCCACCTCAAAATCTTCCAAAATTGGCTCAAACGCCATCATGGCCAATACATCCCGTTCCAAATCCACGCCGGGCGCGAGTTCTAGTAGTTTCAAACCAGCGGGGGTCAATCGAAACACCGCCCGCTCGGTGACGTAAAGTACTTCCTGGCCTTTTTCGAGAGCGTATTGGCCGTTAAAGGTCACCTGCTCGACTTCCTCGATGAATTTTTTGCCGATGCCGGGATGCTGAACGCGGACGTTTTTTCCTTCAATGGCGACCTGCGCCTTGATGGCAAATGTCCCACAGAAAACGACTTTCTTGGTGTGTTGCGAGATGTCGATAAAGCCACCGCATCCCGTCATGATATTACCAAACCGGCTGGAATTGACGTTGCCATGGCGATCGATCTGTGCGAAACCCAGAAAGCAAATGTCCAGCCCGCCGCCATGGAACAGGTCGAACTGGTAGCCGTCGTCCACGATGGCGGCGGGGTTATACATAGCCCCGAAGTCCAACCCCATGCTCACGATACCGCCGATTTGCCCTTGCTCGATAAGGAAAGTCAGCTCGTCCATGAGCTTTTTTTCCTGCGCGACGATAGGTACTCCATCAGGCATGCCGTAGCCCAGGTTCACGAAGGCGCCCTTTTCCAACTCTTGCGTCGCCCGCTCGGCGATGCGGCGCTTGATACCCGTCAACGAAAGGGCATCGGGTAGGTAAGTGGCTTTGCGATCAACCATGGCGGGTTCGTGGGCGGTAATGAAAGTCATGGTCTGATCGGGTTCCTCCACTATGTAGTCGATCAGGACGGCGGGTACTTTGACCTGCACGGGCGGGGCGTGGTAGTTGCGGCGGACGCGCTTGATCTGCGCGATCACGATGCCGCCGTTGACCTTGGCGGCCTGCGCCAGCGAAAGCATCGAGAAAGTACCCACCTCTTCCTCCATCGTCAGGTTGCCCTCGGCGTCCACTGAACTCCCCCGGATAAAGGCGACGTCGATTTTTGGGGTTTTGTAAAATAAATATTCGTTGCTGCCGATCCCGACCACCTCCACCAGGTCTTCGGTGGTGCGGTCGTTTACCTTGCCGCCCTCCCAGCGCGGGTCCACGAAAGTGCGTAGTCCGGTTTTGGTCAGCAGGCCATCTTCGCCTCCGGCCGCCGCCCGGAGCAGGTGCGTAAGTACGCCCTGCGGAAAATTGTAGCCTTCGATGGCATTGGCCTGCGCCAGCTCGACCATTTTTGGTGCGTTGCCCCAGAATCCCCCGATGTCGCGTTTGATGAGTCCTTCCTGCGCCAGGTGGTTGAGGCCCCGTTGGTCGTTGTCGCCCAGACCACAGGCGTGGTAGGTCGTGAGCTGCCGGGGTTGGCCGGTTGTGCGGAATCGTTCGCCGAGTGCCTGCATGAGGCGATCGGGTACATTGTGTCCTGCTCCCGCGCCGCCGATGGCGAGGGTATTATTCGTCAGCAACGAGGTCGGCGGCTTGTTCGGCGTTGATGATCTTTTTGTTCAGATCTTTCATAATCAATTATTTATGTAATATTTTCAAAACCTTTCCACGCGATGATGAACGTGAAAATGGTAAATAGTAAAGTAATCCCCAGCACTAGATTGATCCAGACTCCTACTTTGTGCTTTCCCATCACTTTCTTTTTATTCAATAAGATGATCAGCATCAGTACCAGCAGTGGCATCATCAGGGGGCTGAGCGCCTGACTGATGATGAGCAGAAACACGGGCTTGCCGCCAAAAACCGGAATGGCGAGTGTGCAAAGCGCCACGGCCAGCACGACCAGGCGAAATAGCGGGCGGCGCAGGTCGCGGGGCGATCGTCCGTAGTCGGCCAGCAGCCAGGGAAACAAGAGCAGGTTGGGAAAGATGGACGATAGCCCCGCCGCGACAATTCCCGCCACGAATAGCGATACGGCGAGCCGCCCGGCGATAGGTTGGAGCATGTTGACCATTTCGATGGCGTTGTCCACCGTCAACCCCTGCACGTGCAGCGTTCCGGCCGCGCTGACCATGATGGACGCGCTGATGATAAAGGTCAGCAACATCGACAGCGCGGCGTCGCGGCGCTCCCGATCAAGTTCAGCGACTGTCCAGCCGTTTTCCTGCACCAGCACGCTGCGGCTAACCAGCACGACAGCCGCCATCGTGGTACCCACCATGCCCGAAACGACCAGCGCCGCATTGCCCTCCGCCGGAATGCGCGGCACAAGGCCCTTGACCAGCTCGACCGGATTTTGCACGACTAAAAAATTGGTCAGCAAGAAGGCTAAGCCCATCAGGGCTACGAGCAGGCTGATAATTTTCAAGAAAGACTGCTGCCGTCCGGTCAGGAACAACCCGTAAAGAAGCCCCGCCAACAGCACCGAAACAACCAGGGGCGACCAGCCTTTTCCGCTGGCGGTAAAGGGCCGCGACCACTCTTGCAGTACCTCGGTGACGATGCCCATCACGCCCACGACGGAGGATACAATCGAAATGCCCAGACCCAACAGCAACAGCAGCGCCAAACTCCAGTGCACCTCCGTGCGGATTACCCGCAGCAGCGTGCGTCCCGTCACCAGCGTCAGGCGACTCACGGCGCTGAGCAGCACAAAAGAAAAGACGCACGAAAGCAGCAACGCCCACATCAGCGACAGCCCGTAGCGCGCTCCGGCCACCGACATGGATGTGACGCTGCCCGTGCCGATAACGTAGCCGATGATGAACATCGCCGGGGCCACATGTTTGGCAATGCGCTTTATGGAGGTAATGACTGACAAAGTGAGTTTTTTAGTTTTTGTTTATTTACACGTGTAATATTTTGTTTAAAAGTGACTGCGAAAAACTACATAGAGTCACGAAGGATCAATTCGGTAGGTAGTTTGATATTTTCTGAGGCTTTGTTGGGATTTTGAATGTGGGCTATCAGGAGATCGACGGTCTGATTAGACATGTCCTGGATGGGAATATGACAACTGGTCAGCGCCGGATTCAACAGCTGCGAGCGGTCGATGTCACCGAAACCCGCGATGGCAATATCGTCGGGAATGGAAAGCCCGGCTTCCCCGATGGCCCGGTACGCGCCCTGCGCCACCGAATCGTTCACGGCAAACACAAAATCGGACTTTGTATCCTGCGAAAGCAATTTTTTCATGCCCTCGTAACCGTCTTCTTCCCGAAAACCGCCGACGACGATCCGTGCTTTGGGTATTTCCAGCGCCAACGCCCGGCAAGCAATTTCGAAGCCCCGCCGCCGCTCGTGGCCGATATTCACCGAATCGTGGCCAGCCAAATGAGCCAGGCGGCGGTAGCCTTTACCGTAGGCAGCTTTGATAAGTTCGGCTACGACCTCGATGTTGTCGCAGGTCAGAGCGGAAAACTGGGTTTGTCCTTGTGGCATACGGTCAAAAAACACCAGGGGTACCTTGGCTTTCCGGGCCGAATTTTCGTAGAGAGCTATGGTACTTTGCGCTGTGCAATCGACAATCAATCCGTCCACCCGCATCGACAGCAGTGAGCGTAATGACTTTTCTTCCCGCTGAGGATCTTCAAACGTTACCATTGGGATGAGGTCGTAGCCAGATTCAAAGGCAGCTTCGTACATGTTTTCCAGAGCCCGCGCGAAAAAGGAATGCGCGATTTTTGGAATCACCAACCCCAGCGTCATCGTTTGGCTAGTTGCCAGCTGCCGTCCCAGACGATTGGGGATGTACCCCATCTGATCCGCGACTTCCCGTACCCGCCGCTTGGTTTCGATGGCGATGTCGGGATGGTCGTTGAGCGCTTTGGTCACCGTTACACGCGAGATGCGGAGCGACCGGGCGATATCGGATTGCTTGGGTTGAATAATAGGTCGTTCTAAGATTTTACACGTGTAAAATTAGATGATTAATAGTATCTATCAAAGTTTTGGTTAAAATAATTCAGGGTTTTCCCAAATCAGACCTCACCACTTGGTGTTGAATAGGGTGGTCTGACGCTCAATTATTCGTAGAATTGCGAAAGTACCTTCTTCCCAACCATGACTCACTATCTATCTACCCTTACCTACGCCCAACAGCAAGATACCGACGACCCACTCCACAAGTACCGCGACCAGTTCCTGATCCCCGAGAAAGACGGTCGACCGCAACTTTATTTCTGCGGCAACTCGCTGGGGTTGCAGCCCCAATCGGCCCGGGCTGCCATCGAACGCGAAATGGATGTCTGGCAAAACCACGGCGTCGAGGGTTGGTTCGATCGCGAGGACCCCTGGCTTTATTATCACAAATACTGCAAGGGTACCCTGGCCGAAATTGTGGGCGCAAAGGCATCGGAAGTATGCCCGATGAACAACCTGACGGTCAACCTGCACCTGATGCTGACGAGTTTCTACCGGCCCGCAGGAAGCCGGAACAAAGTACTTACCGTCGCGGGCGATTTTCCTTCCGACCAGTACGCCCTCGAAACGCACCTCCAAAGCCGGGGACTCGACCCGGCGGAACATATAGTCGAAGTGAAGCCCGCGCCGGGCGAGTACACGCTGCAAACGAAGGCGATTGTAGATGCCATTCAGGAAAATAAAGATTCATTGGCGCTGGTGATGATGAGCGGCCTGCACTACTACACCGGACAAGTGTTCGACATGCAGGCCATCGCCGCCGAAGCCCAAAAGCATGGCATCAGGGTCGGCTTCGACCTGGCCCATGCCGTGGGCAACGCGCCGCTGAACTTGCACGACTGGGGCGTGGATTTTGCGGTCTGGTGCAGCTACAAGTACCTCAATTCCGGACCGGGCGGCGTGTCGGGGATTTTTGTTCACGAGAAAAATCACGACCAAAATTTGCCCAGGCTGGCGGGCTGGTGGGGCTACGACGAAGCCCGCCGCTTTGCGATGGCGCCCGGTTTCGTTCCCATGCCAGGGGCCGACGGTTGGCAACTCAGTACGCCCACCATCTTGGCGCTGGCGGTGCATCGCGCGTCGTTGGCGATTTTTGCCGAAGCGGGCATGGAGAAATTACGGGAAAAGAGTGTAAAACTAACCGGGTGCCTGGAATTTCTGATCCAAAAAATTAATAACGATTTTGACGACCCCATCACGATCATGACGCCCACCGCACCAGAAGCGCGGGGCTGTCAATTGTCTTTACTGGTCAGGAAAGACGGTAAAAAACTGTTCGATCACCTCACCCAAAACCACATCATCGGCGACTGGCGCGAGCCTGACTGCATCCGCCTGGCCCCGACGCCGCTGTATAATACCTTTGAGGAAGTCTGGCGGGTAGGGGAGGTGATCCGGACTTTTTATGAGGGTAGATATTAGTGAAATCCAGTGATTTTCCAGGGTAGGATCAGATCAACCACAACTTATATCCCAAACTGAATTCCGATAAGCTGAATAATGATGTCTGTTAAAATCCTGAATCTGCTCGTGGCGGGAGTTTTGCTGCTGGCTTCATTTTCTTCCTCGCAAACGCGGTTCCCGGCTGGCAAAGTACCTGCGGGCGCAATCCCCGACAGCAGCCGCTTTACGCATATCCTACTCGCCCAGGACCTCGATGAGCCGATGGAAATGGCGATTCTGCCCAATCTCGACGTCGTCATCGTGGAGCGGAAAGGGGGTGTGCGACTGTACAATGCCCAGACAAAAGAACTCAAAACCATTGCCCGTCTGCCTGTATTCAGCGGAATAGAAGATGGTCTGCTTGGGGTAGCCATCGATCCCGCTTTTGAAAACAACCACTGGATTTACTTCTTTTACGCGGTGGGGGGCGAAAAATCCATTTCCCGGCTTTCCCGCATGGAACTGCGGGACGGTCAGCTCCTGCGAACCACCGAAAAAAACCTTCTCGAATTCCCCACCCAGCGCAAGTACTGCTGCCATTCGGCCGGGTACCTCACGTTCGATTCGGCGGGCTACCTGTACCTTTCTACCGGCGACAACACCAATGGTGAGGAAAGCGAAGGCTATGTGCCCGTGGACGAGCGCCCCGGCCGCGGACTGTCCGACGATCAGGCGACCTCGGCCAACTCCAACGATCTGCGTGGCAAAATCATGCGGATCAAGCCCGAGCCAGACGGAACTTACTCTATCCCGATGGGCAACTTGTTTCCGGCTGATGGCAGCAAAGGACGGCCCGAAATTTACACGATGGGCAGCCGAAATCCATTCCGGGTTTCGGTCGATCCCAAAACCGGGTATGTGTACTGGGGCGACGTAGGACCCGACACCAAAGTACTATCCGCCGATGGCGGCTTGATGAGCTTCGATGAAATCAACCAGGCCCGCAAGCCGGGTTTTTACGGTTGGCCGTACTTCCTGGGCAACAACGAAGCCTTTCCGAAATATGATTTTGCCACTAAAAAAGAAGGCGCGAAAAAAGATCCTATGCGGCCCATCAACGACTCCCCCAACAACACCGGGATCAGGGAACTGCCGCCCGCCCAGCCAGCCATGATATGGTACGCCAAAGGAGCATCCAGCCGCTTCCCCCAAGTGGGCAAGGGCGGAGCCAGCGCCATGGCGGGGCCCGTGTATTACAGCGATCTGTATCCAGATGCGTCCTACAAATTGCCGGATTATTACGATAGAAAACTCATCATTTACGACTGGATCCGTAATTGGATGATGGTGGTTACCCTGGACCAAGACGGCAACTATGTCAGCATGGAGCCTTTCCTGCCGCATTTGCAGGTCGATTCTCCCATCGACATGAAGATTGCGCCCGATGGGGCGGTGTACCTGCTGGCCTATGGTACCAACTGGTTTGCCAAAAGCGCCAACGCCGGGTTGATCCGGGTAGAATATTCCGAAGGCAACCGGAACCCTATGGCCTCCATTAAAGCCAGCGCACTCTACGGGGCGGCTCCTCTGTCGGTCAGTCTGTCCGCCGCCGACTCGAAAGATTACGACCCCGGCGACCAACTCACCTACGAATGGAAAGTGGATAACAAAATCTTGCGTGGGAAGGAGGTGACCCAGGTGTTTTCAAATCCAGGAATCTATAATGTATCCTTGACGGCCCGCGACCAGCAGGGTGGAGAAGGAACCGCACTGGTGCAGATAAAAGTAGGCAACACTCCGCCTGAAGCGGCGATTTTGACCTGTTCCAACCGTAGTTTTTATTGGGACGACACACCCCTGGACTACCGGATCGACCTCACCGATGCGGAGGATAAAATCATAGATACGGCCCGCGCCACGGTTTCGTTCAGCTATCTGCCCTTCGGGAGAGACCTGGCCGGGGCCCTCAGCGAGGCTACCCACGGGGATCCAAGACAGGCAGAAGGCGAAAAGCTCTACTCTTCTTTGGATTGCAAGGCCTGCCACGCTCCCGACACCAAATCCATCGGGCCCAGCCTGAAAGACATAGCCGGGCGCTACCGGGAAAAGGACGGGGCCGTGGAAATGCTGGCAAGAAAGGTGATCAGCGGCGGAAGCGGCAACTGGGGTACCTACTCCATGACGGCACACCCGGATTTGTCACAGCAGGAATCCCGGTCGCTGGTCAATTATATTTTGTCGTTGGGTACAAAGCCGACCAGTTTGCCGTTGAAAGGTACTTTGCCTTTGACCGATCACTTGGGCAAAGGTACCGATGGAGCTTATGTACTGATGGCCAGCTATCTGGACAAGGGCGCCAACGGCATAGCGCCGCTACCTGCCCGCACGCATCTGGTTTTGCGCAATCCGAGGGTTGAGTTCGAGGACTACCAGGACAGCAATGTGTGGGTGGTGATCGGGACGAAAAAAACGGGTTTTATCACTTATATCCGACGGATTTACCCCGACCGTTTTGTCAGTTTCAAACAAATAGACCTGACCCATATCAAAAGCATCAGCTTCCGTCTGCTCGAAGAAGGAACAGGAGGTACCATCGAGCTTCATCTCGATCGTGCCGACGGCCCTCTGGTAGGGAGCCTTGAAGTACCCCCCGGGAAAGTGGGGGACTATACCAAGAGTTGGAAAGACGCGGTGGCCAGGCTGAAACCTACCGTCGGGCAGCATGACCTCTATTTTACGTTCAAGAATCCGGCAGACGAGCGGAAAGAAATGTTTTTTCTGGACTCGATGTACTTTAATAAAGAATGACGAGCTACCGATCAGGCGCGAACTGACCAGTACCTCCTTCATTTTCTTACTGAGTCTGCCCCTGGGCCGACCGGGCCAGTTCGGCTATTTTATCGGCGAGGAACTCGGGAAACTCTTCCTGCAAAAAGTGCTTGCTCTCGACCAGGTGAAGCGGCGCGTCGGGCGCGGCAGCCTGGAATTGCGTAGCGTAGGTTTCCGGGTCCAGGAAACGGTCATTCTTTCCCCAAATCAGCTGAATCGGATAGGGTACGTTATAAACGGCTGAGTAGCAAAGCTGGTTGAACTCTTTCGTCTGCTCGAAATTCCGCATGATTTTTAAGAAGGCATCCCCACCGTCGTCACGTTTCAGGATGTCGATGTGGGCCGCCAATTCCTCTTCGGGCACCGCGTCCGTATTTTCGACCCCGGCGTATTGCAGCATCAGGTGCCAGGTCGTGTGGTTGAGCGTCGCGAGTTGCGCTTCACCCAGCACCGGCTTTTCGAAGGGGCGCATAGGAAGCGGCTTGGTAAAATGCTCAATGTCCAGCATGGAGTTCAGCACGGTCAGGGAAAGGACATTGCCTGGGTTTCTGGCCGCCAAAGCCAGGCCCACGGGGGCACCAATGTCGTGAATCACCAGATGAAACCGGCTGATGCCCAAGTGGTCGAGTAGGTGCTGGCAGGTGCTCGCAAAGTTACTGAACAAGTATTTGTAGTCTTCAGGGCGATCGGAGTAGCCCAGGCCGGGCAGGTCCATCGCGATTCCCCGCAGCCCTTCGGCGGCCAGCCCCTTCACAATTTTCCGGTACAGGAAGGAGGAAGTAGGCACGCCGTGCACACAGAACACCGGATCGCCGGAGCCTTCATCGAGATAGAAAACCCGCAGCCCATCGAGCTGGGCGTAGTGTCCGTTCTGGGTGTGCTGTTCGATAACCCGCTGTACTTTTTCTTCGGATGCCATGGTGTTTGAGGTTTTGATAAAAATCAAAGTATTTTCTTGCAAATAGTGTACCCGCAGGCGATGGCCCAGGTAAGTTGGTCAGTGCCGCTCCCGCCTCATTTCCCTGATCCGCTGCTCGTCGCGCTTTTTCCTATGACATTATATTGATACAAATAAAACCGAGACATCAAACCGACGTAGATTTCTGTTTTTTTCTGTGCAAGTATGATTTCAGGTTTGCGCGCTTATTGAAAATTAAGAAAACCGGCCTTCACTTACGTACCTCAACTCCCCTAAGGCATGGAAAACCTCAACCACCTGACGCCCCCCAGTATGGAAAGCAGCCTGTCGCACGGCTGGACGACGACGAAGCGGTATTTTCTGCCGCTGCTGCTGGCCGTGATCATCCTCGCGGTGGTTGGCCTGCCTACCAACTTGGGCTTGAAAGATATCCAGAATTTCCAGCGAGACACGGTAACATTTTTGCTCAGAGGGCTCTACCTGCTGCTGATCGTTCCGGTATTTTCGTTCAGTGCCGACCTGATGTTTTTGGTGGCCGTCCGGGACCGGAAACTCGACTTTGGTAACCTGTTTGCGGGTTTCAAAAAATTCGTGAACGTGGTGCTGGCGAATCTGTTGTCAACGTGTGTTGATCGTATTGGTTTTCTTCTGCTCATCATTCCGGGCATCTGGATTAGCTGTCGGCTGGCCTTTGTCCTTATCTGGTGATGGACAAAGGCCTGGGGGGGCCGGTCGAAGCCGTGAAGGAAAGCTGGCGCATGACCGACGCCTCCCTGGAAGATCTTCGTGATAGGCATCGTCTCGGCTTTTCCAGTATCAGTCGGTGTGATCTGCCTGATTGTAGGCATCAAATCCCGATAATCCGGGTCAGGGCGCGCTGTTTGCTTCGATGTACGCCATTCGGCTAGTCCAGGTGCAACAACGAAAATCCTCTGCTTGGCTCCAAACTGAAACCAGCGGTTTGAAACATAGCTACGTCTCTACACAAACTCCAAGGTTGCAAAACCAGCAACAAGCTCACTCAGAATCATACCGGAATACCAGCCTTGCGAGTTTTTCATTTGCAATGCTTTTCCGAGCAAGTAGAGCGACGAATATTCACCAAAACAAAAATCCGACAAGTCCGCTTCTTACCCGGCTCTCGAAACCTCCGCACTCTACGGGAAAAGGTCCGCTATCTTACCTAGCGATGGAGCCCTTACACTGTTTGCCATTCGGCATTTTTTACGAACCAATGTACCAAAAAAATCCTGGGCAAGTAGTTGTCCAAAAGGTCATTTCCCACAAGAAATATCCTTGAAACGTGAATATTTTGAGACTTGACAGGATCACAGCGTGACCTATATGCCATTGGACGTATCATAAAGCTTAATCAAGGTTAGTATTGTACTGAATTTCAGGTTGATTATAAATAAATAATCAATTTAATTACATCTCATTAATTCAATTAATTATTGGAATAATAAAAATATTAACGGCAATTTTCGCTCTATTAATCTTTTATTATGCTTCCGTTAACCGGTCGACGCTAGATTTGACAACAGATTAAACAAGGAGAGGCGAGCATCCCCCGACTACTCCTCAAATCACCTAGCCAACCAACCGGACACCTATGAAAACTAAACCTCTATTCAAATGGATTGACGGGCTGACGCCCACCAGAAAGCTCGTGCCGCTGTGCCTGGCATTATGTCTATTGTGCTTCGGGCTCAGTCCGTCGGTCTACGCCCAGGTCGCGGCCAACGCCACCACGATCAGTGGTATCGTAAGGGACGAAAACGCAACGGGCATTCCCGGAGCCAGCGTCGTATTGAGGGGTACTTCGATCGGTACCACCTCCGACGTAGAGGGCAGATTCTCCCTCTCGGTACCCAACCAGGAAGCGGTCATCATCGTCAGTTTTGTGGGCTACGAGGCCCAGGAAATCGTGGTCGGCAACCGCACCGACTTTGACATCACGCTGGCGCAAAGCATCGACGAGCTGAACGAAGTGATCGTCGTCGGCTACGGCACGCAACGCAAGCAAACACTGACCGGGTCGATCTCCAACATCACCAATGAGGAGATCAAAACCACCACCCACACCAGCCTGGCCCAGAGCCTGCAGGGAAAGGTGGCAGGCGTGCAGATCCGCCAGCAGTCGGGTGAGCCCGGCACGTTCAACACCAATATCAATATCCGGGGATTTGGCGCGCCACTTTATGTGGTCGATGGCGTGGCGCGGGACGGTGGTTTTGATTTCCAGAAAATCAACCCGGACGACATCGAAAGCATTTCGGTGCTGAAAGACGCTTCCGCCGCCATCTACGGGATTCGCGCCGGAAACGGGGTTGTCATTGTCACAACCAAGAAAGGAAAGAAGGGAAAGCCGGAGTTTACCTACACCGCCGTGTATGGTCGGCAGAGTCCGACGGATGTCCCGAACATGGCCAACGCGCTGCAATGGGCCGAAATGCGGAACGATGCCGCCACCAGTCAGGGCGACCAGCCCGTTTTCTCGGCTTCGGAGATGGAAAAGTTTCGGACGGGAGAGGGCGGTTACCAGACTACCAACTGGTACAATGAGGCGCTCAACCGCTCGGCGGGACAGCAGCAGCATTTCATTT
This sequence comes from uncultured Cytophagales bacterium, assembly GCA_963803495.1. Taxonomy (GTDB): domain Bacteria; phylum Bacteroidota; class Bacteroidia; order Cytophagales; family Spirosomataceae; genus Persicitalea. The sequence goes on along the minus strand of CAWDMP010000002.1, from coordinate 506,928 downwards.
CGGCTTCGGGCAGCGAAGGCAAGATGTCGTACTTTGCCAGTTTTGGCTACCAGGATGAGAAGGGTTTGCTGAAAACCCAGGACATGGGCTATAAGAAGTATACCTTCCGTACGACTATGGGCCTGGACCTGACCAAGGATCTGCGGGCCGACATCGCGATCTACGGCCTATACGACAAGCGCGAGCAGCCCGGCGACAATTTCTTCAACATCTTTAAAGGCACGCGTGTGGCCCTGCCGACCGAGCAGCCCTACGCCAACGGCAACCCCGACTACCCCGCCCTGCTGAGTGGGGGCTACAATCCGGTGGCCCTGGCCGACCGGAGCATGACGGGCTACTCGGAAGATTTCAATAAATTCTTCCAGTCCACCGCCTCATTGACTTACAGCTTGCCTTTCGTGAAGGGTTTGAAAATCAAAGGTCTGGTGGGGTACGACAGCAATAACTTCCGCAACAAATCGCTCTCAAAGAGCTACGACCTCTACACCTACGACGAAACGCTGGACCAGTACATCGCGCACCGGCAGCGCGATCCCGCCCGGATTCGCAACAATTTCACCGACAACAACCGCGTCACGTTGCAGGCGCAACTGCTGTACAACACGATCATCGCCAAGAACCACACCGTGGGCGCGACCTTCGTCTATGAGCAGCAGGAGGCCAGCAGCCGCTGGGCGGGGCTGGCTCGTGAGTATGCCTTCTTCACCAACGACCAAATCGACCAGGCGGGCCTGAACAACCAGGTTACCAACGGTTCGGAGAGTCAGTTTGCCAGTCAGTCGCTGGTAGGACGGTTGAATTATGATTTCAAGGAAAAGTACCTGTTGGAAGTGGCGGCCCGTTACGACGGCTCCTACCGCTACCACCCCGACCGCCGCTGGGGACTGTTCCCCGTAGTGTCGGCGGGCTGGCGCATTTCCGAAGAAGAATTTATGAAAAATGTGCGGCTAATTTCATCGCTAAAACTGCGCGCCTCCTACGGGCTGGTGGGTGCCGACGCTGGCGAACCGTTCCAGTACGTTCCCGGCTTCTCGCTGACGGGCGGCGGCGGCTATGAGTTCACCGACGGAAACTACACCACCGGAGCGGCCTCACCTTCGATCGTCAATGAGCAGTTGACTTGGTTCAAATCGCTCATCACGGACATTGGCGTGGATGTGGAGCTCTGGGAAAGCAGAATCAACCTGACCGCCGATGTCTACCAGCGCGACCGCAGTGGCCTGTTGGCCCGGCGGAACGTCTCGCTCCCCAACACCTTCGGCGGCACGCTGCCCGACGAAAACCTGAACAGCGACCGGGTGCAGGGCTTTGAATTTTCGGCCGGGTACAACGGCAACATCCGCGACTTCCAGTTTGGCGTGATGGGTAACTTCAACTATGCCCGCACCATGAACCGCTACGTGGAGCGTGGGCCTTTCCTGAACAGCATGGATCGCTGGCGCAACGGCCAAGAAAATCGCTGGAACGATGTGGTGTGGGGACTGACGCTGGACGGACAATTCCAGAACCAGGATGAAATCACCAACGCGCCGCTCCAGAACGGAGACTTGGGCAATACCCGCGAGCTACCCGGCGATTTTCGCTACAAGGATGTGAACGGCGACGGGATCATCGATGGCAACGACAACCTGCCGATTTTCTTCGGCGGTAGTCCAAAGCTGTTCTACGGTTTGACGCTGAACGGTGCCTGGAAGGGCTTCGATTTCAGCGCCCTCTTTCAGGGATCGGGCCGCTACACGGTTCGCTTCCGCGAAGTATACGCCGAGGTGTTTGCCTTCCGGGGTAACACGCCCGAGTACTTCTACGACCGCTACCGTCAGGGCGAAGACGGACAATACACGCCGGGTACCTGGCCGGTCTCGCGCTTCAACTACAACGTGGGGGCCATGTACGCCGAGAGCGAGGTGTGGCGCCGCGATGCCTCCTACCTACGATTCAAAAGTTTCCAGTTGGGCTACCGGATCAAGGCCGACTTATTCAAGAAAATCGGGCTGGGCGACGTGCGGGTGTATGCCAATGCGCACAACATCTTCACCTGGGCTGACCCGTTTGTGAAGCCTTTCGACCCCGAGAAAATCGAAGGAAACTACGGCGCGGGCTTCAACTACCCCGTGACCCGAAGCTACAATGTGGGAATCAACGTCAAATTTTAAAAACAAAACACCGATATGAAATTTGTGAAACCAATCTTCCTGATGTTTGCGCTGCTGGCGGCCAGCGGCTGTAAGGACGTGCTGGATAAGCAGCCTCTGGACAAATTGCAGGGCGAAGCCCTCTTTGCCGACCCGCAGGGCGTGAAGCTCTACATGGCCAACCTGTATTACCAGCTACCCATCGAGGACTTCACCTATTTCCGCCAGGGCTTCAACTTCAACCAGGGCGGCCCCAACAACGGGGGTTTTGCCCCGGCGATGATTACCGACGAAGCCGTGCACAGCGAATTTGGCGACTTCATCCGTAATAATGATTTCCAGTGGTGGGAGCCGGGCTACGGCCTGATTCGCGATGTCAATATACTGATTGACCTGATTCCCACGCTCAACGTGACCGAAGCCGAGCGGAAGGCACTGGTTGGCGAGAGCGCGTTCATCCGGGCTTTTGCCTACTTCGGCTTGGTGAAGCGCTACGGCGGGGTGCCGCTGATTACGGCGGTGCAGAAGTACGAAGGTGATGTGGAAGCCCTGAAAGTACCCCGCAGCACCGAGAAACAAACCTGGGACTTCGTGATGAGCGAGTGCGATCTTGCCATTGCCAACCTGGGCGACTCATGGCCCGGCGGGGAACGCCGAGCCACCAAGTGGGTGGCCTACGCCCTGAAGTCCCGCGCGGCGCTACACGCGGCTTCCCTCGCTAACTTCGGTGACCGCTCGCCCATCTCGGGACCAGCCGTCGATCAGAAGCTGGTGGGCCTCAGCAAGTCAGATGCCGCGGCCTACTACCAGGCAGCCATCGACGCCTCGGCGGCCATCATGAACTCGGGTAAGTTCAATCTCTACAAAGCCAATCCTGCCAACCCGGAGGAAGCTGCTAAAAACTACCAAAACCTGTTCATGGATCCGAACATTGCTCCGGGAGAAGTGATTTTTACCAAAGGTTTTGCCCGCCGGGGCAACGGAACAGCCCACAACTACGGCATCTGGTACCAGCCCAGCCAAACGGCCAACGGCTGGCCGCACCCCGGTCGCATGAACCCGACGCTCGAACTGATGGATACCTACGAGCGCTACGATATGCCGGGCGAAAGCGCGCCGATCGTCACGACGACGGCCACGGGGGATATAAATGACTACACCGGCTTCAATCCCAACAAGCAGTACAAGCACTTCGACAGCCCCAATGGCATATTCGAAGGAAAAGACGCGCGGCTTTGGGCAACGGCTGTCCTGCCCGGAACAAACTGGAAAGACCAGAAAATCATCATCCAGGCGGGATTCATCAAGCCCGACGGCAGTCCGCAAATATTAGGCGGGGATCCGTTCACGGTCAACGGTCAGACCTACTACACCTACGGATCGGCCAGCCGCACCGAGTACTCGGGCTTCGATACCTGGGGCGGCAACAACACCCGTACGGGTGTCAGCTTCAAGAAATTCCTGGACGAAACCTCTAAGGTGATACCGGGGTGGAATACGACCGTATCGGATTTTCCTGAATTCCGCTACGCCGAAATTCTACTGAACTACGCCGAAGCAGTGGTAGAAAGTGGCGCGGGCGACAAGGACAAAGCCGCTCAGGCGCTGAACGCCACCCGCCGCCGGGCGGGACACAAGACTGACATTCCGCTAACGAGTGAAAACGTGATTCGCGAACGCCGCGTCGAGCTGGCTTTTGAGAACAAGCGTTTCTGGGACCTGATCCGTCGGCGCGAGTACCACCTGGTTTTCAATAACACCCGTCGGCACGCTATCTTTCCCATCCTCGACTTGCGCGTCACGCCCGCCAAGTACATCTTTGTGCGTGCGGACGTACCCCGCGTCAATCCCGCTACCTTCGACTACAGGCACTACTACCGCGCTATTCCGCGAATCGGGGCAAACGGCCTGACGCAAAATCCTCAATACTGATTTGAAATCTGGTGTTTAGGTTGCTAGGTATAAAACCTAACAACCTAATACCTAACAACCTAACACCCATTTACTATGAAAAAGCTAAAAAACTACCTCGTCGCGTTGGTCGTACTGGCCTCGGTGGCTTCCTGCAAAGTGGATAACTACCCCGCGCCCGACGCGCAGTTGTACGGTACTTTCCTGGATGTCGATACCAACGAACCCGTCGAGCAGGACATTATTCGGGGAAGCACCATCGAGTACATCGAGCAAGGGTATGAGTCCCAGGCCAAGCAGTACATGATCGTCAAGAACGATGGCACCTACCGCAATAACCTGATCTTTTCCAACACCTACTTGATTGCGCCCGTGCGCGGGAATTTCGTGCCGATGACGCCCGAGGAAGTGAACATACAGGGCCCCACGCAGTTGGATTTTAAGGTACAGCCCTACATCCGGGTGAAGGATCCCAAAATCGAGAAGGTGGGCAACAAGGTGGTGGCTACCTTCCGGCTGGAGCAGACGGTCATCAACAAGGTGCGCCGCATCGGCCTATACGCACATCCCGATCCCGAAGTCGGAGATCCCATCCGGGTGGCTTCGGTTAACAAGAACGTCGATGCGGTCGTAGATCCGAACGAAGTGCATCGGCTGGAAATCGACCTGCCCGCCAACAGCAATTCGTTGAAATCAGGCAGACAGTACTTTTTCCGCATAGGAGCGCTCATCGACGCGCCCGAAGCCAAGTACAACTACGCCAAGGCCGTGCGGTTGCCGATTTGACCTGGCCACGTAACCGGAGGATGAATCCTCCGGCAATGCATGGCTTGTTAGGTAAGTACTATAACAAGAACATCAATTGCCGGGTGGCTTGAGCCCCCGGATACTCAGCAAAAGGCCCTTTTATTTATAAAATACAATCACCATGAAAGTACTTCCATTGGCCCTCGGCCTGTTGCTCTCGTTATTGGGCTGTGCCAAGACCGAAAAGGACGACCGTGTACCCCCCGGCCAGTTGCCCGTCGTCGCGGAGGAAGTGAAGTACGACGAAACGGGGGTGCTTTTCAAAAGCTACGACGGCCTGGTGATGGCCGGGTACCAGGGTTGGTTCACGGCCGAGGGCGATGGTGCCGACCGCGGTTGGCACCACTACGAGAAGAACAATAAGTTCGAACCGGGCGTAAGTACCATCGACTTCTGGCCCGACGTGTCGGACTACGCCAAAACCTACAAAACGGCCTTCCGCTTCGCCAATGGCGACACCGCCCGGGTGTACAGTCCCTACGACGAGGAAAGCGTGGATCTGCACTTCAAGTGGATGAAGGACTTCAACATCGACGGCGTGTACATGCAGCGCTTCGTGAGTGAGGTGAAAAGCCCGCTGGGCAAGCAGCATTTCAATAAAGTACTGGCCAACGCCCTGAAAGCCTCCAAAAAGTACGGCCGCGCGGTCTGCGTCATGTACGACCTCAGCGGCTCGTCTTCGGTGGACATGGATTTTGTGGCAAGGGATTGGGAAGAACTGCAAAAGACCTTTGCCCTTTTTGACAACAAAGAAAACCCCACCTACCTGCGGCACAACGGTCGCCCGCTGCTCGCCATTTGGGGCGTGGGCTTCAACGACAACCGCAAGTACAGTACCGCCGACGTCAAAAAGTTGGTGGATCGGGTGAAGGGATCGACCAAAAAGGTGTCGGTCATGCTGGGGGTACCCTACTACTGGCGCACGCTGGGCCGGGATACCGAAGACAATCCGCTGCTGCTCGACCTCATCAAGCAGGCGGATATCATCATGCCCTGGGCCGTGGGGCGCTATAATTCCGATTCGTACACGGGTGTGGCGGGCCCCAACCTGCCAGGCGATATTCTTTGGTGCAAGAACAACAACCTCGACTACGCGCCGCTGGTTTTTCCGGGATTCAGCTGGGGAAACTTAAAGGACGATAAGGCTTTGTACAACCAAATCCCCCGCGACAAGGGCGAATTTCTGTGGAAGCAGATTGCCGGGGCCAAGCAGTCGGGGGCCAGGTCGCTGTACGTGGCGATGTTCGACGAAGTGGACGAGGGTACGGCGATTTTCAAAACCCTACCCGAAGGAAAAACTCCGCTCAATGGCAACGGCAAGTTTGTGGGCATCGAACCGGGCCTTGCGTCGGACTACTACCTGTGGCTGGTAGGGCAGGGGGCCGATTGGTTTCATGGCAAGAACGGTTACTCGATGCAAAAGCCGGTGCGCAACCCTTGAATTTAAATAAAATGGCTACCCCGGATCATCGACAAACTGCCTCATGAATTGAGGACGTCGCGCATGTCTTTTTCAAAATCTTCGCCATAAATCCGGCGGTACTCGCGGGCGAAGTTCTCCCAAGTCGTCTGGGCCAGGGAGTGGTTCCCCAGGTAAGACAAAGCCTTGCATTTCAGAATCATCGCCTCTTCGTTCACGGGATCGAATCGAAAAACGGAGTCCGCCAGCCGGATCAGAAAATCGGGGTCTGAGGCTACCTCGACCGTGGCTGCGTAGTGCAGGTAAGCATCGATGACTTCACTGGAAACCTCCCCTTTGAAACGGTCCAGCCAATCGTATTCCAAGTCAGCCAGGAAACCACCCCGGGCCGTCATTTCGAGCAATTCCTCTATCTCTTTTTTGTCTAGCGCTCGTTTGTCGGTGGTGAGCTGCAAGTAGTGGGCGTAATCCACGCGTAGCCTTTCGAAATCAATATTCAGCCGCCAATAGCCCGACTCCTTCGAAACCGAGCAATGGTCGAGCTTAGCCATGATCGCCCGCAATTTGTTGAGGTTCACCGAACGGTTGTTCCGAGCGCTGTCCGTCGACTTGTCGGGCCAAAGCAACTCCGTCAACCGCTCCGAACTGATGCCCTCCCGGCGCGTGGAGTACAGCAGCAGAATCAGAAACAGCTCTTTCAGCAGCGGCGTGAATTTCCGGGTGATTTCTCGGCCTTCGGCGCTAAAAATTTGCAGATTGCCGAAGAGGAAAATACTGTTTTTGGGTGGGGGCAGTACCGCTGCATCCACCGTTTGGACGGCTGCGACCGGTGCGGCCCGCGCTGCCTCGACCCGATCGGATACGGGTACCGGCTGAGCGGCCCGTTGCGGGGCTGAGCCCCTGAACTTAAAGTAGGCCAGCGCGCCCAGTACCAATGCCAGCGCCAACGCGGCGATGCCGACTTTCCCGACGATACCCACCAGCGACGGCTCGACCGGCTGGGACGTGATGGCCAGCGGCGGGGCGTAGAGTGAGTAAATGGCTACTTCCGTCTTGCCGGCGGGCAACTTGAACAGGGTTACGGCCACAAATCGGCTGGTGTGCTCATCGAAGTACAAGTCGGCGTAGGAGTTGGTATCCAGGAACTTAAACGGAATGGGCGAACCTACCGCCGCAAATTCCGGTCGGGTGAGCGACCCCCGCACCATCTGCATCTCGGTATCGAATTTATCCTTGGGAAAAGTCAGCGCGTAAAAAACGCTGTCCTGCGCCTGGACAACCAGTGAATTGGCAAAAACGTAGTTGGTGTTCGCGCCCTCGAAGCGGTAGATTCGCTTGAAAGAATTGGACTTGGTACTGAAAAATAGCAGGTCGTGCCAACTACCCGGATTCAAAGTCTGCTTACCCGTCACGCTGCCGTAGCCCCCCAGCAGGTAGGCTCCCCCCTTGGTAGCGCCCAGCGCCGCCAGGTAGCGCGGTCTGAACAGCGTATCCCGGAGCGGTAGCGACTTCCAGGTTTTTTCCCGGAGGTCGTACCGCTGTACACTATTTTTATACTTCAACTGCCCGTAACCTCCCAGCAGGTAAATCGCCGACGCCTCGGGGGAATAAAACTTGTTGGCGTGCAGGAAATAGGTGGTGATGGAAGAATCAGGTACGTTGGCTTTCCATCGGTTGGAATCGATAGCGAGCTCGGTCACCCGCTGTTCATTGGGGTACAGGTTGTAGATTTTGTTCCGGGACGGCACGTACAGTACCTGATTGTCCATAAAAAGCGACTGCCTGGCGTGTCCGCTGTAGGCCAGCTGATCCGTCGCGACGCGGTACCTGACCAGCGTGTCGCGCCCGACTACGTAGACGACCCCCGCTTGGGCGTCGAAGGTGACGCGGGCCGGGCCGTCGAGCGTCAATTTCTTCAAAGGCTGCCAGGTGGTGTGTAGTTTTTTTATCCAAAGCGGGTTATCGACCGATCCAGCGGCACCTCGCACTGCCTCCCGGACTTCGGTGCCATCCGCTTCGTTCAGCGGCCAATGGTAGGCGAGGTTGCCCTCCTGAGTAATCCTGACGTCCCTCACTTTCATCGGCGGTACATCCGTCGTACTGAAATTGTTGTAGCGGGCGGCCCCGAACAGCAATTTGAAACAAGTCTCTTTCGACACTTGGAGCGGACCCACCATCGACTCCGACCCATACTTCAGGGTGAGGTTGTTCCGGCTGGGATCGAAGCGCAGGCGAATGGTGTTCCACTGGCCGAAAAGTCGATCGGCGGGAATATCGAAGGCGATGGGCGACAGCGCACTACCTACCACAACTTTAAAATGATTGAGCGTCGAATCGGAGTTGTCGTAAATCAGGTCGACGTTGCGGCCGTCGTCTCCTATCAGCCTGAACACGTAGCCGAAGTAGATTTCTTTCTCGGCAAAAAAGGTCATGTCGAAGGAAAGCTCGAAGCTGCCATCGAGGCACAAATTACGTCCGGGGCTCAGGTCCAGTCCCGTTCGCCGGTCTTGCACGACCTCAAAACTTTGAAAACCCAATCCATAGGACTGCGCGCTTCCCTCGGCGCAGGCGCCCAGAAACAGACAGGCAATCATCAAAAAAGGTAGTAATCGAAGTTTCATACGGTCAAATGCTGTACCTGAGCGGCCAGCCGGATCAGCAAATAGGGCTACTATCTCTTGGCAAAGTTAAAACTAACTCTTTTATTAGCCTACATCAAAAATAGGGTAGTGCGCCCACGACGAGAGCGGGCGTTCCGGCTGGCTTGAAGCTGGGCGACTGCCGATAACTACGGGTTTTTGGTCAACCGCATCACCCCAACCTCCCCGCTAAGCAAATCAAGGGTTTTGCCATTCTCACTCAGGGAAAACCGGTCGATTGATTTCAGGGTTTTTAGAAATAATGCCTCCCCCTCGCCGGGACACGCCATGCGCGTGAGGGCCAGTTGGTCAGAAAATCGAATCTCGTGGCCCTCCCGTATGAAAGTACCGTTGAACTGGTTGCAGCCCGTGTTGCCGATCACCCGCTTTGCGTCGAGATCGATCACGAGGGCGGGCTTTTTCTCCGGGTAAAGTTTGGCAAAGGATACTGGCGCCCCCATCACGTAACTTGCCTCCCAGGTACCTTCCAGCGTAGGATTAGCGGCGATTTTTTCGTCATTGAAGTACTTATCGATCAAATACTGCGGTTGCCATTGGTCAGGGCTTCGCTCGATGGTGCGGTAGTCGTACATCATCGTTTTGGGTTGGGCAACAGTCAGTGGCGCTTCATCGCCGTAGCGTTTTTGCTCGACTTCGAGCTGGGACAGCATCGTCTGCACGCGCTGCGCGTGTTCGGGACGGTCGGCGAGGTTCATGAGTTCGTGGGGATCTTTTTGCAGATCGAAAAGTACCGTGTGATCCACCACCGGGTATCGGATCAACTTGTAGCGGGCGTCGCGCACCGAGCGCTGGTGATCGCGGTAGGAATTCATCAACAGCGGCCGCACCGAACTGGCTTTTCCCTGAACAATGGGCAGCAGATTTTTGCCGTCTATACCCGTGGGCTGCTCCACCCCCACGTAGTCGCAGAGCGTCGGGAACAGGTCGAAAAGGTAGGCGAAGGCGCCGGTTTTTTTATTTTTCGGAATGCCCTTGCCGGCCATAATCAAGGGTACTTTCATCGAGTGCTCGTACACACTCTGCTTGCCTACCAGCCCGTGGCTCCCCAGCGCCAGGCCGTTGTCGGAAGCAAAAACGATCAGCGTATTTTTATCCAAACCCTTCTCGCGGAGTTTCTGAATCAGCCGCCCGATGGATTGATCCAGGTGCGAAATCAGACCGTAGTACTCCGAGAGCTGCGAGCGAATCACTTCCGGCGTGCGGGGAAAAGGGGCCAGTCCCTCGTCGCGGCCCCCGCCCATATCGTAGCCAAAACTGAACGGGTGAAAGGGCATGAAGTTGGCGGGCAGCGGCACGCCCTCCTCGCTGTACCTATCCACGAAGTCTGGCAGCGGCGAGCGCGGATCGTGCGGCACGCTGTACGGTACGTAGCACAAAAACGGCTTCTTGCCGCTCTGCTGATCCAGGAACTCCAATGCGGTATCGGTGAAGATATCGGTCGAGAAGCCATTCTTGACGGGCTCCGTAAAACTGCCGTCGGCTTTCATGTCGCGCACCGGTACTTCAAAATGATTGGCCATGCCGCCCAGCAGCATATTTTTGGCCGTCTCGAAACTGGCGCTCACCGCCTCCGGCTCGTTGTGCCACTTGCCGGTGACAAAGGTCGTGTAGCCCCGCTCCCGCAAGTGCTTCGGAAACGTATGGACGCCCATCAGCTTGTCCCGCACCCGAAAGTACGACTGCCCGCTCAGCAGCATCGCCCGGCTCGGCGCGCACAGCGCCCCGTGCATACTTCCCAGAATGTAGGCATTGGTGAACGAAGTACCCTGCCGCGCCAGGCTATCGAGCACCGGGGTTTGGACGTAAGTATTGCCGGAACTACCCAGCGCATCGGCCCGCATATCGTCGGCGAAGATGAAGAGGATGTTGGGAGCGTTTTTCGGCGCCTGAGTAGGTTGGGCGCGGAGTTGATTAGCTCCCAGGAGACAGAGTAGAAATAGAAGCGATAAGTAGGTACTTTTCATAAAATGGGTTGTTTTGCTTTGAAAAGCACTTTCTGTGGCGAATCTACGAGCTAAGTATTAAATTCTGTATTCTGCTTATCAAGTTGTCAAGTAAAAGAAGGAAGTAGTGGCTTACCTTAATCCAACACCCGCCCGCAAGCTTACGCCCCGCAGGTTGGGAATTCTGACGGGGCGAGGAAAAGCGATTTTTGCGGATGATTTCAAAATGACCGATGAGGAATTTCTCGGATTATGAGTTATTTGCTGGATATGCATTCGTTGATTTGGTCGCCTATCTATCCTATCTGTTGGTAAGGTCAACTATGGCTTGACTAATTACTGGATCGTTACTCTGCTGTAAATCTTCTTTACTAACTACTACCCGAACATCGACAGGTACGCCGATGCCTTCATAACATTGGTCGGACGAATCATGAATACGTTTTTCGGGTACCGAATAAAACCAACCGTTGGGCAGTTGGCGAAATCGCATGCTGTCAAAGCTACCTTCCGTGTTTTCCCCAATCAAGCGGACTTGAGGCAGGGTGTGCATAATCAGAGCCATTTCATCACCAGCACTCACCGTACGGTCGTTGGTCAGCAAAGCAATTGGTGTTTGGGTAAAACGTTGACGGCCTTTGGGTCGTAAGCGAAAAGTAGTTAGTTTGACGAAATCTTCATAACCACCGCCTTTTCTTCTCCGGTAACGATAGCAGCCTACTCTGCTCTTTTCGACAAAGCGGCCAGCCACGCCAAAAACAAAACGGGACCCGCCTCCCTTGTTGAAACGAATATCTATCAATAGACCCTTAACATTGTCAAAATAGGATAGAATAGTGTCTAATTCTCTAAGTTTGAGACCTGATCCGCCCTCCCCAAAAGTACAATCACTGATGCGGATGTAACCATAGTGAGCCGATTTGGCGTAATAAAACTGTCGGCTTCCATCTTCGTAAACGCCCCCAATGGCCTTCAGCGGTTCAAATCCCTGCTTGGATAGGGTGGCGTCTGTTGCTTGCCAATAGGTTTGTACGGAATCCCGATTAAACTGAAACTGATTGGAGTAGACTGATGGTTTGCGGGGCCAGAAGAACTTAGGAGGCGTTACACCCCGGTCAGCTAACCGGATATGAGCATCATGTAAAGGTCGGATCATTTCCGACATAATTGAAAACAGGCGTTCGGGCGAAGTTGTGCTGTCCACCAGTGGTGCGTACCGATCGTACTGTTGCTGCCAGTCGACTTGTTTCGTGTCGAAGGTAGGGTAGCTGTCCTGATAACTCTGCCAGAAAGTGCGAAAATTGAGGACAGGGTCTTCGTTAACGGGGCGTTGAGCCATGACCTGGTAAACCACTAAGGCATTCAAACAGGTGGTCAATAGCATATATCGAATCATCCAAGTTTTGCAGGAGTTGCCTCGCCGCTTCATGGTTGTAATCGGCCCGCTTGATTTCTTGGTTTCCATCGGATTTATAGTTGTTTGTTTTTTATAACGGCGAAAGTGTGCTAAACAACTCACGCTGCCACCAGTTTGCAACTGGTGGTTTATCTGCTATGCCTCAACACTAGTTCTACTCTACCATCCTCGCTACTCTGCGTAATCTCGCTAACCCTGATCTGTGATCGGGACGGTCTCCCGCAGGCGTTGCATCTCCTCGCGTTTGCAACGCGATCCGTGAATAGGCACTGCACTCACCCCACACGTCCTCGCTACTTACACCAATTCGTTTGTGCTAGTCCCAGTTGCAAACTGGCGGTAGCAAGAGGTTATTCCGAATCCGGTACTCCGGCTGAAATATATGGTACCTTTGAAAAACAGTACCGGCCTCCAAACGACACTTACGTGCCTCAGCTCAAGCGGGAACACCCTATTGAAGAGTGTAATTTACATCCGCGTAGCAAGCATCGGGGACGCTATGATTTTGCCAAACTCACCGAGCGTTGTCCGGCCCTGACTCCTTTTGTCCGGAAGAACGACTACGGCGATTGGTCCATTGATTTTTTTGATCCTGAGGCCGTCCGAATGCTCAACAGGGCCCTCCTAAAACACTTTTACGGCATAGGTTCCTGGGATATTCCTGCCAACTACCTGTGCCCGCCCATTCCGGGCCGGGCCGACTACCTGCACTACGCCGCCGACCTGCTGGCTACCACCACGCCCGGCTCGGTGATTCCGAAGGGGAGCACCATCCATTGCCTGGACATCGGCGTGGGGGCCAGCTGTATCTATCCCATGCTGGGGCAGGTGGAGTACGGCTGGTCTTTCGTAGGGGCCGACATCGACCCCGTGGCCCTGGCTTCGGCTCGTCAGATTGTCGAGGCCAACGCGGCGGCCCTCGGCGACATAGAACTTCGCCTGCAGGAAAATCCGAAGGATATTTTTGCGGGCATCATCCGGCCGGATGAGCGCTTCGACCTCGTGGTTTGCAATCCGCCGTTTCACGCCTCGGCCAAGGAAGCCCGAGCCGGTACGCTGCGCAAGCTGAGCAATCTCAAACGCCAGAAAGTCACCAAACCCACCCTCAATTTTGGGGGGCAGGCCAGCGAGCTGTGGTGCGCGGGGGGCGAAGCGCGCTTTGTAGCGGACATGATTCGCCAAAGCCGGCAATTTGCCACTTCATGTTTCTGGTTTACGACGCTGATTTCGAAGGAGGCTCACTTGAAGAATGCCTATGAGGCGCTGCGCCGGGCCCAGGCCCTGGACGTCCGCACCATCTACATGGGGCAGGGCAACAAGGTAAGCCGGATTCTGGCCTGGACTTACCTTGGTCAGCAGGAGCAGAAAGCGTGGGTTGCGACCCGGTAGCGGTCGCTGGTGGGAAGGTGGTGAAGACGGAGGAGGGGCTGTTGAGGTAGTTTGGGGTGAGGACGTTGGATAAATGTTTTGTTGCAAACGCGAGGGGATCAAGTCCTGGTTGCAAATCAGGTGCGATCAGGCTAGGACTAGCGGAAAGAAAATGAACCATTATGGTGTCGTTCTTGTCAAGTTGTCAAGTAAATGTTGGCTTTCTGAAAAAAGATTATGAGAACATTAACAGTTGGAGAACTGAAAGCCCAGTTTTCCCAGGTAATCAAGGATGTTCAGGCCGGGGAAGAGATAGCGGTCGCATTTGGCAAGAAAAAGGAAGTAGTCGCCTACCTCGTTCCCAAACCCGTCCGTAAAGCTGCTCCCCGTAAGTTGGGGATTTTACAGGGAAAAGGAAAAGCGATCTTTGCGGATGACTTCAAAATTACCGAAGAAGAATTTCTCGGACTATGAGCTATTTGCTGGATACACACTCACTGATTTGGTCGATCCTGAATCCTTCAAAACTATCCCCGACTGTGCAAGCGATTTTGCGGGACGCCGAGCAAGATGTCATGGTAAGCGCAGTAAATTTCTGGGAGATTTCTTTAAAATACGCACTAGGTAAACTGCACCTGGAAGGCCTGTCTCCCGAAGACTTCGTAAGCGCATCTGCCGATATTGGATTCAGGATCATTGCGTTGGATGCGAAGACTACTTCCAGCTTCTATCAGTTGTCTGCGACCTATCATAAAGACCCCTTCGACCGGATGTTAATCTGGCAAGCCATTCAATTGGACTACACCTTGATAAGCAAAGACGAGTTGGTACGAAAATACCAGAGTGAAGGATTGAAGGTGATTTGGTAATGGAGGTTCGTTGTTTGGGTTTGTAATGACTTTTGATAAAGAGCGCGTTGCAAACGCGAATAGATTAAGTCCTGATTGCAAATCAGGTGCGATCCGGCTAGGACGAGCGGGAATCGTCCGGAGGGCTATCGGATAGTCGTCACTCAACGGTAGCCAAGCGACTGCCGGGCATCGACACTCATACCTAAACCACAACCTTATGAATGCTCTTATTGATAGATGAATTAAGTCGTAAATTTTCTAGATTGCGTTCATGAGCGCGAAATACAAACCATCAGACTACGAATTGCTACGCCGCCGCTGCGCGGAACTGAAAGAGGCGGGCTGGAAGCAGAAGGACATCGCTTCGGCCCTTGGGCTAACCGAGGGTTGGGTGAGCCAGACGCTGAAAAAGTACCGTGCTCGGGGGCCGGAGGGCCTTGTGACCCGCAAGCCCACGGGCTATCCGCCCAAAATAACGCCTGAACAGCTATCGCAGCTTGTCGAACAGTTGGAGCAGGGCGCGGCCAGCCACGGTTTTCCCGGCCACATCTGGACGCGTTCGCGCGTCAACGCACTGATCGGCAAGCTCTTCGGGGTAAGCTATGACCCGACACAGGTGGGGCGCATCCTGAAAAAGGTGGGGTGGAGTTTACAGAAACCCGCCAGGAAGGCCCGCCAGCAGAACAAGCACAGGGTGCAACAGTGGCGGGAGGAGACAGTGCCGGATTTAAAAAAAAGCTGAGGACGAGAACCGAGTCATCGTGTACGTCGACGAATCAGGTTTTTACCTGCTCCCGCACGTCTGCCGCACATGGGCACCGAAAGGACAGACGCCGGTCATTGAGGAGAAGGCGGGAAAGGAACACCTGAGCGTGATTGCCGCGATGGCACCCAACGGGCAGCTATACGTCGGCGGGCAGGACAAGGCTTACGACAGCGAGGCGGTGATCGAGTTTCTGCAGTACCTGTGCCGCAGGTACCGCCGCAAGAACCTGATAGTCGTGTGGCCGGGCGGCCGGTGCCGACGGGGCGACAATCCACCGCAGCGAGGTGGTCAAAGAGTTCCTCTCACGCAGGAAAGGCAGGGTTCACCTGGTCACCCTGCCCGGATACAGCCCCGAACTTAATCCTGTCGAGCTGCTGTGGAGCCAGTTAAAAAGAGGCCTCAAGAACCAGGTGTTCCTCAATCTTGCAGATCTAGCAGAAGCGTTGGTGGGAAAAATCGGAGAGATCAGGAAAGACACCAAGCTGCTCGTTTCGTTCTTCCAAAAGAAAGAAATAGCATTCTTTACAAGTTAATTCACATATCAATAACGCGAATAGTTCCCTTGGCAAATAGGATACAAGCTTGAATATCTTCCTTTTCGAGATCAGGGTAGTCTTCCAAAATTTCCTCCGTCGTCATTCCCGCAGCTAACAAATCGAGCATAATTTCGACAGGATAGCGCATGTTGCGAATCGTCGGCTTCCCAAAGCTTACGTTTGGGTTCATTGTGATTCTTTCTAAAAGATTATTTTTCATGATCTGGATGGGTATAGATGAAGATCGCGTTGCAAACGTAAATAGATGAAGTCCTGATTGCAAATTAGGTGCAATCAGGCCGGGATGAGCGGATGAATAGCAGTGTTTTAGCCGCCCAGAGGGCTATGGGATAGTCGTCACTCGGCGGTAGCCGAGCGACTGCCGGAACTGCCGGAGACTGCCGGAAATACATGGAAACTATTTTGGTTTAGCGAATAAGATACTTCTGGTTCCTACAATCCAGAACAACCGTTCTCCCCAGAAACAGCTTGTTTCCAACCATCCCCTGCATTCCTGAAAGTTGCATCAAGGTATTTTGTATAAAGGAAGTGCCTTCAATATAGGTAACTTCTGATAAATCCATCTTTGTCTTTCCAAACCAAATAATTTCGTTACTACTTGCTGTATACGTAGTCAAAGTGTTTCCCCAAGAATTACCCTTATTGACCGTTGGCTTACTATCTTTTTCAGCATACTTATCCCAAACTTTTTTACTCGTTATTAATTCGAAGGCGCTCGTTCCTGAATCATATAATAACGTTACTTCCTCTTCTTCAATTTTGGCAGGAAGCAGGATTCGCCTTTTCTTAAACTCAAAATTGGCGTACTGCCGTAAATTCGTGTCATTGGGGATAGATTCAGTAAAGTCGCAGTGATCGTCTTTAAAATCTAACATAAGTACTCTTTTTTCCAGCAAGTCTGTACCGATTGTTCCAATGATATGAAATTCATCTTTCCCATTCCAGGAAATGGGGTCACCATAGTTGATGATTTTAAACCGACTTGATGAAACTACCATATCGCTTAGGTAAAAAGCTAAGCTCCGGGTAGCAGCACTGTCAACCTGATCGAATTGTAGTGTATACTTTTTTTGAATTGATGCTATTGGTTTTGAATAAAAAACTGTTGTAGGTGAACCGAAGTCCAATTGCATATAGAATTGTGTAGGGATTTCTTTGATTTTTACCGGAAGAAGCAAAGCAGAAATAGGGCTCACTTCGGTTTTTAGCCAGGTAATAGGAACGTTGTTACTGTTTCCTTTTACTACAAGATGATTTTTCGGGGGAGTAAATTTCTTGTCAAAGTAAAAATGACCGCCTACGGCAGAAGCAATTAGAAATGTGAATAGGGCGAGAATTATTTTTAGGGACAGCTTCATTGATTTTTTTTCTGCAATGGTAGCTACACTAGCCTGAAACTCGAAAAATAGTATACGACAATGAAACGCCATTCTTACGTCATGTATTATAATATGTTGATATTCAGCTGTATACTCAAAATTCTGTTTGAACTCAATGATATGCTATTCCGAATGATAATATAGACATTGAGCAAAACCAAGATAAGTAGGGCTATAAGAATTAGGGGCATCTGAATTGAAAGTTTCACTTGCAAATAAGGACAAATTGCCAAGACAATAGCAGCGGTCAATGTCCAAACGATTTGTACATCTACTATTTTCATTCCAATTTCCTTCGTACTCTTCTGGCTGCTTTTATAGATCAGTATGCAAGGCAGAATAATATTGGCAAACGGAACAAGGATAAATGACAAGGATGATATGTTAATGATTCTCACTTGTTGCAAATTATCCTCTGTGTTATTCTGTATCAGATCATCTGGTTCTACTTCCAAAACTCGGGCAAGAGATTTTAAAGTATATCCGCTGGGCATGGACCCGTTTTCCATTCGCTGAATTGTGCGTAATGATAAACCTGACTTTTCGGCAAGTTCAGATTGAGTGTAATGTAGTTTTTTTCTATATAATTCAATCTTGTTTTTCATAGTGAGTACACAGTTTGAGCTACATATTTATTCAATAGGAAGACATGGCTTTTCTTGATTAGCGAAGTAGTATCTAAAAATACCTTGTTGTGCGTAGTGTTCGCAGAACACTGCGTACTCAGAACAAATGGTAGTCTCCGAATGCCCCGCCGCGAAGTTCACAACAATCCAAAACTCGCATTCACTAACTTATTTACGCAGGACTGCTCAATATATCATCGAGAATCTCTGGTGTCAAGCCATTCTCCGCTACCTGTCGCGCCATCTCAGCCATCGCCTCCCTCATTTCAGCGTTTCGCTTATCTAGGGTCTGCATTTTCGCTAAGTTTTCAAAAAAGTACTTATCTCTTGGGGTTCCGTAATCGACTACGGGCAAGACAATGACTTCAACCTGCTGGTCACGGTACTCATTGGGTACCTGAATCGTAAGTTTTCCGTTGGAGTCAGGCGTGGCGAAAGTTCGGATGGCATTCATAGCTTGTAAAAATTTAGATTAATGACCAAAGTTAGTCTTTTCGCTGATACGCTCATCACCGCTAACTATACACGCCGTACTCAATCAAAGCATAACTATTCCATCTCATTACCCAAAATCGGATCAACGATCCGTAATCCTTCAATCCAATTAAAATCCTTCACATTATGAGAATACAATTCGTAGTCGTGAAGCAGAGCAGTAGCAGCTATGATTGCATCGGCGACGGACATCTTCCTGGCTTTCCTCAGTTCAATCGCTTTTTCTATCGTAGCGAAATCAACTTCAAGTACCACTGACAAGTTAAATACACTAGCAAAATAACGCTCGTCCTTAGGAGTGATTTTGTGGTAACCAAGTGTCTCTAAACGCGATATTTCAGACACGGTAGCCTCTGTACTAAGGAGCATCGGCCTTAAATAGGCAAATTTCGATTGTGAAGAATAGATAATCAGATTACTATCAACCAAATACATAACCCCTTATTTTAATCGCGAAATGGCAAAGCCCGATCCTGACGACTCATTTCAAAATCAGCCATATAATCATCTAAATCTTCCCGGTCATCGCCGCCCGCTTCTACGTTGGCCCGGTGCATGGCTTTGTCCTGTGGCGAAAGAGTCCTTTCCAGTGGCTTTGCTTTTACCCCCAAGCGGGCCAGCATGGGCACAAGCCAATCGGCATCTTGTTCGTGAGGCAGTGTTAAGATTAATTGTGTCATGTTTTTGAGTTTTTTTCAAAAATACAAAAATAAAACCTCACGTGTAATCGGTATTAAGACGCAGTCGATTAGTTGTGTGACTGTAAACCCTGGTTTAGGCGAGGCAGGTACTACGGATACAACAAATACCGCTCCCTCATCTTTTTATAATTCGATAATCCTGGTTCCCAGCTCCTCCGAATCTCCGCTCATTAGGGCGTGTTAGATAAGCGCCCTGATTCATTCGAGAGAAAATAGAACGAACTCTGATTGCAGAATGAGTACGCCATTTCTACTTCACCAGCCTCCTATCAAAAGGGAAATCTACCTGCTCGATTAACCGCACTCTTGCGTATTCAGGATGGCGACAGTTGAGTATATAATTGTGCGTAGTGGGAATAATACAACTAGGTACTTTCAAAGCTATGGAAGTACCTTCTCGAATCCACTCCTCAGTTAGTTCAGCCAGCACGCGAGGTGCCGGGTAGTCCGCCCAGTTATCGGGAAGTTGCGAAACCTCGACCTCGCGAATCGAATCGTCAGGAATTTCCAGCGTCACCAGATCCAGATTGGGAATGAGCATGGGCGGGGTGTTGACCACGGTTTCCAAGAGGGCTATCTCCTTGTTCTCGCCCGTGTACAGAATGGGCGTACCCTTTCGGTTCCATCGGCCGCCGTTCAGTGCGGCACCGATCCCCGATAAGTCGTGGGCGTATTTCTTGCCCGTTATTCGATACACCCGCATCGCTAACTATATACTCCGTACTCGATACGACCCAAAATGTCCCGCACCTTGGAGACGCCTTCGGGTATTTCGATGAGTTCACGCGGTTCCAAACCTCCCAACGCCGCATTGGGCAGATCGAGCCATTTGAAAAAATTCTCCTGGCTCTCGAATACCTCCGCACCGTACAGAAAGAGGTCAGCCATCTCGAAAAGCTTGATTGTAAAGTTTCGATCCAGACTCCGGTTGTCGCGGGTCCAGCGGTAGATAGTTGGTTCCGAGGTGTTCAGCATTCGAGCCGTAGCTTCCAGAGAAAGGTTGAAACCATCCCGGAAATTCTTAATTATGTTGGCGCTAACGCCTTTCGTGGCGATAATCAGAAAGTCGTACGAGCTTTCGACCCGACCCTTGACGTGTTCTTTGCCCAACAGATTGGTTAGATTCCGGTAATGTTCCGAAGATGATTTTACGCTGGCTATCATGTGACACTATATTTTATTGAATGAACGAAGATAGCGCAAAGATGCTTGTAATGCAAGCATACAATGTGTCGAGTAAGGTAGCAAGACATTTTTTTTCAAATTTTAAGGATATAGCAGGTACCGCTTCCTCATCACCTTATAGTTTGACAATCCGGGTTCCCAGCTCTTCCGAATCTCCTCCTCCGAAACCCCTTGGACGATCTGATCCCGGAACTGGCCGGAGCCAATAAGCCTTTCGATGACGCCCATTTGGTTGCTCAACTTAGAGTCGAAAAACTTTTCCTTGTGGGGATGCGCCCGGTAGAGTTCGATGATCCAGGACAGGTTGATTTGATTGCTTTTCCGAAGCTGCTCGACGTCGACCTCCCGCAAATCCAGCCCGTAGCACCTTTGCCCTTTGAACAGCGGATTTTCGGCCATGCCCGCGATGCCTTCGGGTACGAAGCTAAAATCGTACTGGCCATCCAATTCAGGACTGCCCAGTATTGTGAACGGGAAATAGGTGCCACGTCCGTGGTTCAGGTAGGTGCCCTCGAACATGCAGGTGGAAGGATAGAGCAGCACGGATTGCGGCGTGTTCAGGTTGGGCGACGGGCTGACGGGTAGACTGGTAAGGCATATCGTGGTGGTAGTTTGCCACCGGAACTACTTCGATGTCACACTGCACCCCATCGGCAAGCCATCCCTCCCCGTTGGCCATCCTGGCAAACTCCCCCACCGTCAGGCCATGCGACATGGGCAGGGGAAACATGCCGATGCCGGATTTGTACTTCATGTCCAGGATCGGGCCATCGATCAAATAACCGTTGGGGTTGGGCCGATCCAGAATGATCAGCTTCTTCCCGTTTTCGTGACAGGCTTCCATCAGCCGGACCAGGGCATTGATATTGGTGTAAAACCGGACGCCTACATCCTGCAGATCGTAGATCACGATGTCCACCGTAGCCAGGTCCTCCCGGCTGGGCTTCCGCTTTTTTCCGTACAAAGAAATGATAGGGATGCCGGTGGCCGGGTCGGTTTCGTCGTGTACAACATCACCCGCACTGGCTGAACCCCGAAAACCGTGTTCGGGACCGAAGATCCTGACGATATTCACCCCAAGACTGAGAAGGCTATCGACCAAGTGCCGCTCTTTGATTATCGTGGTAGGATTGGCCATTAGGGCCACTCTCTTTCCTTTGAGCATGGGTAAATACCGCTCGGTTTGTTCGGCACCGGTTATGATGGGATTGGCGGATTGGGCGGTGAGTTGATTTGCTCTTGGCAGACAGAGAAAAAGGAGCGCAAGAAAGGTGCTTCTCATAGAATGGGTTGTTTTGCCATGAAAAGCAGGCAATAACAAAAATCTACGGAGACACCTATTTTTTTTTCATACCTTTGACGTTAGTATTGCAAAGCGACAGTATGATAATATCCTTTGGCTCAAAGCAGACTGAAAAGATTTGGCAGGGCGAGCGCGTAGCTAAACTACCGATGAATATTCAGACTATCGGCAGACGGAAATTGAGAATGTTGAATAACTCACAAAACATTGCTGATTTGCGAGTGCCGCCTTCCAACCGATTGGAGAAACTGTCGGGTAATCTGAAAGACTACTACAGCATCAGGATAAATAGCCAATGGCGAATCATATTCCAATGGACTGACGGTCAGGCGTCAGGAGTTGAAATCATTGACTACCACTAAAAAACAGAAATGGAAAAACTACCCAATGTTCATCCTGGTGAGGTTTTGCAAGAAGAATTTCTTGCTGCGCTTGAAATCACTGCCTATAAACTGGCTAAGGACGTCGGTATTCCGCAAACTCGCGTTTCCCAAATCCTGAAAGGTAACCGGCGGATCACCGCCGACACGGCCTTGCGATTAAGCTATTACTTTGGAACTACCCCCAAATTTTGGCTGGGTTTGCAGGATGACTATGACCTGGAAGAAGAAAAGAATAATAAGCTTGAAGAGCTTGAAAGTATTAAGCGATTTGAGGAGGTGGTTTAGAATTGACAGAGTGTTTGCCAGAATCTAAATTGGCGACGCTATACTATTTATTTGGCCCGAAAATATCTAACTGATTATCGTTCTTAGATACGTAGCGGACAATGTCTTCCCGAGCGTGTTGCAGGCCACCCAGAAGGTGGATTTTCCTGCCAATCGTGCGAAGTACCCAATCGAAGTTTTCCTGAATGTGCACCGTTGTAAATCGTAAAACATCCCAATCCGCAACTGCCGAAATCTCATTGTTGCGCACTTTGTCATAGATCACAGCTTCGGGCTGCATGTGGTAGGTGTCCCCGTCGCACTCGACATCGACGGTTCCCTTGACGCAATAGAAAACAAAATCACAAATCCAGTATTGCTGATTGGTGCGAAGCAAAACCTGTCGCTCTGCCGACCAGCGCCTTCTTTTGAGTTCGATCCAAAGCTTGTCGTCGAGCGGGCTGTCGTTGAATATATCATTTATCTCCTCTGCCGTGCTAAACTTCTCCCAGGTAGTGGGAACGAACAAAAGCTGTCTGCCTCTCTGACTCAGGATAGGCTTGGGTAGCTGTGCCAAGTCGGTGAATGAAATTTTGTAATAGGTTTTTTCGGATTTCGGATTAGTGGGTTCATCAGGGAAAAGTACCTGTCGACTGACTATCTCAACTTCTGTAATTTTGGCATAGTAACTGATCGAATATTTCAGATCACCGAAGGCTTTGGGAAAATAAAAGGCAATGTACTGGACGGAATTGTCGCGCAAATTGGTTGGGGTGCGACTGCTGGTAGGTATTCGATACCAAAATTGACTTTGCGCGATCTGGAAATCCTTCGGCTCTTTGGCTAACACGACCAAAACGTCATTTATGGTTTTGAACTTTTTCATTTGAGATTTATTTTCTGGTCAACACCAAAACCCGATCCCCCGCACCCGACGAAGTCGCCTCTAAAACCCCGTCCTTACGCTGCAACTCAGCCGCCAAGTACTTATTCTCCGCCGGGTCGAACCACTGCCCTTCGTAAACTACCCCCAATGGATTGTAAAGCTTCACCGTCGCGGATTGCGGCAGGTACACCATGACCGTCTTCCGGTCATCGGAGCGCACAACAGAAATAAACTCGCCCGCCTCGCCATTCTCTACCAACAGTTCCGGCGCGGGCTTTAACTGCCACCAGTTGTACTTCCGCATAAACTCGGCCAGGTAGCCAATCTGTAAACTGCCGGGTAGCTTGATGCTCTCGTCCCAGGGGCGCAGAATGTGCGGCTGTCGGTGGTTCTCTATTTCTTCGCCCTTTCTTATCCAGGGCCACACGCCGTTGGCTCCGTAGGTGATGCCTGCCACGGGTGTCGCGAATAGGCTCCAGTAGCTGGCGTTGCGAACGTCGGCGGCGTCGGAATCTTTGTCGATGTCTTCGTAGACGGGTTCGAGGTTGATGAAGGCCTTCGGCGGTAGGTAAGACCACTCGTTGGCCATGGGGCCGTCGGTGATCCATTTTTGGGTATCGGGCCGGGAGTTGTGGCCTGTTTGGAAGCCCAGAATATCGACCCAGTCTTCGTGGGCGTATTCCTTCCCGATCCAGCTTCGTCCTTGGGGATGCATGGCCACGATGCCCACGTGCTCGCCACCGAAAACGCCGCGCCCGATGTTCTTCCAGCGTTGCTCGAATTCGCCGATGTACTTGCCGTCACCGCCCAAAAACCAGATCACCTGATGACCACCGTAACGGGCCACCAGGTACTTTGCCAGCATAATGGCCTCTTGATGGGGTAGATAGTAGCCCGGACTGAGCTCACGGCCGGTGCCGCCGTCCAAAGCCCACAACAGCACGGGAGCCGCCACTAGCCCGTGGGCGTTCACTTCGTCCATCTTTTTGTCGAGATCCTGGAAAAACTCCGGGTTGAGTGCAATACGGCCGCTGCCCGTGAAGGCCACTTGCCCTTTGCTATTCTTGGAAGCGCCGCGCCATTGGGTGGTCACGAGCTGAATAACGTTATAGTGGTTGGCAACGCGGTCTTTGAGGTAGGCATCCCACTCGTCCTCAGTCGATTTCAGTGCACCGTTCCAGGCCGTGCAGGCGGCGTAAAAAAACGGGGTGCCGTCGGCGTGGCTGAGGTAGTACGATCCCTTGGGCCGGACGATGCCGCCCTTGGTGTATATGTCGTGCGGACTGGCCTTTTCCACACATTGGAAAGTACCCTTCTGCTCGTGGAGGCCGGAATTTTGTTTATCGGAGCATTCGGTGACGTAGTTCCAGGAACCGACCTCGTCGGGCGCGAAGCGGACGCGCCAGGTGGTACCGCCGTCCCAAAAGGCAGCGATGTTGTGGACTTTGCCCGCCGGGGAAGTGAATTTGACGGTGAAGTTCTTGACGTCGTAAAGCGGATTTTCGTAGGCCTTATTACTTTTGAAGGTCTGCTCATACTTCATCCAGCGGCCCGTTTGAGCCTGAGTCAGGGTAAGTATTGAAATCAGAAGGAACAGGGTCAGTGTAGCACGGGTAAGCATAGGTCGAGTTGGTTTTTTTCTTAAAGTCTACGATTTCCCCAAATTACTACCTTCCGCTAAATCAAACTATCGAATTCAGAGGTGAGTTTTTGATCCAGTTCGTAGAGGTCGGGCCGGAAATTGAGACGACCGCTGCCGTCTTCGAAGGAAGTGAGGTAGAAAATGTACACCGGAATTTTCTTATCCAGATCCACCCGCTCCCAGTTGCGGTCGTTCATTTTTTCGGTGACCTCTTCCCGGTCGAATTGGGGTAGAATCCAATCAGCAAACCAGGCGGGCTCCGCAATGCGGATGCAACCGTGGCTGAACGCCCGGTAGTTTTTATCGAACAAATGGTCCGCCTGCGTGTCGTGCAGGTAGATGGCGTACTGGTTGGGAAACATAAACTTGACCTGCCCCAACGCGTTCCAGGGACCCGGTTTCTGGCGGATGCGGTAAGTACCCAGGTTGCTCCAATTGATCCGGCTTCGAGGTACCACATTGGCGTTGCTGCCCCAACCGTCCAGTACCTCGAAGTGCTGGCGATCCAGGTAGGAAGAGCTCCTCCTGGCTTTGGGCCAAAGCTCCCGCGATGCGATGCTGTTGGGTACGTTCCAGTAGGGCGAAAACTGCACGTACTCTATCGTGTCGCTAAAAAAGGGCGTGGCGTTGACGACTTTGCCCACCACCACATTCATGCGCTTGATCTCCTGCCCGTCTTCTACCACATGCAGGCGGTACTCGGGTACGTTGACCAGCACGTAGGTAGACGGCATGGGGCCGGACGACAGCCAGCGGAGCCGATCCATATTGAGCATGAGTTGTTTCAGGCGCGTTTCGGCGGGTACGTTCATGGCGTCCACCATCTTGTCGTCGATTTCGGGCTGCACCACCAGGCCGTTGCGCTGCTGGTACCGATTGACGGCGGCAATCATCGCTGAATCGTAGCGGGCGGGCGCCCGCGCCCGCTCGGGCGATTGATCCAGATCGCCCGTGGCGAATAGCCTTTGCCTGACGTCGAGTACCCGCGCGCTGGAATCGCCCGGCACCAGGTTGGTACCCGATGCTACCTCCGCCCAGCCGCCCGCCGCTACCAGTTTGCGGTAGCGGGCCAAGTGCCGCCGGAGCTTGGCGTATTGCCCGAAGCCCGGCCGGAAAAATTCAAGCGAAGCGGCGACGTGACCGTCGACGGCCTGTTGCAAATGGGTCGACAGGGAGTCGGGCGTAGCGTTTTTCAGATGCCAGGCGTCCGAAATTTTTGACGATTTGATCTTGCCCGTAGCCAGTACATCGGCTAGTTTGAGGTAAGTCGCCGAGAGCAGCAAGTCAAGCCGGGCCCCGGTTTGGGGCGAGGCCGTCGGCGACTGGGCACTATCCAGCAGCGCGCGCAGGCGGTCCGTCGGAAACGCGTCTGGATTCAGGCCTTCACTATCGAGCTCGCCCAGCGCTTGGGTGAGTTGGCGTGAGGTTGCGATGCCCCAGGCGGGGGAATAATCCCGGTTTTTGTAAAAAGTGTAAAGCACGCCGGCCACGCGCGATTCGTCTATCTTGTCAAAATCGACCGATAGTCCGGTGGAGTCCAGCCATTGGCCGATCAACGAGCCTACGGCCTCCCGATCGTAGGCAAATGAAGGCTGGTTTTCAGCGGTACTCTCGACTGTTTCAAGGCTTTTGCTTTCATTTTTGTTGGGTTCTTTGGTGCAGGAAAGTGTCGTCAGCGCGCAAAGAAGCAGCGTGGCGAAAATAGAAGTTTTCATGGGGTGAGCGGACGGTGAACGATCGGTTTTGTTCAAAGTCCCAAAAAGTAGTGCCGATCCCGAACAAGTCGGGACAAAAAACCTAACTTAGCCCCTCGCTCAGCGCCCTTTTATGAGTACCTGCTCCCAAAGTGCGCCTCCTTACTCTTACAGCAACTCGCTAAGATCATCGTACAACTCGCTCACCTGTTCAACCGAAATCGGCTGTTTTCGTCAATCGTACTTGGGGCGATGGTTTTGTCGATGAGCGCGCACGCCCAAATCTCGGGGGTGGTACTCGACCAAACTTCCAATCGGCCCGTGCCATTCGTGAGCGTGGCGCTCTACGCGCCCGGCGATTCGGTGGCGCTCGACGGAGCCATCACCGACTCGACGGGCCGCTACCGCATGGCCTTCGACAAGCCGGGCAACTATGGGCTCAAAACTTTTTCGGTGGGGTACCAGCCCGCTACGCGGCAAATCACAAACCAGCGCAACCGCGCCACGGCGGTCGACCCTATCCCGATTGCGGCCGAAGCCCGGCTCCTCGACGAGCTGCGCGTTACCGGGCAGCGCACCGAACTTGCGATGAAGGCCGACCGCCAAACCTACCGCGCGGCGCAGTTCCAGTCGGCGGCGGGCGGCACCGCCACCGACGTACTCCGCAACCTGCCCGGCCTCACGATCGACGCCCAGGGGGAGGTGAGTCTGCGCGGGGCCAACGGATTTTTGGTACTGCTAAACGGCAAGCCCGTGCAGGCCAATCTGGGTACCTTGCTCAACCAACTGCCCGCCAACACCATCGAATCCATCGAGGTGATCACCACGCCCAACGCCCGCTACGACCCCGACGGCAAGGCGGGCATCATCGCAATCGTGACCCGCGCCGGGGCCACCACGGGCTGGTCGGCGGTGGCGAACGGGCTGCTGGGCCTGCCCAGCGTTAGCAACTTCGACAACGCCCGACAACCGCAGCGCCACGCGTTGGACGCCACGCTCAACTACCGCGCCGAGCGATGGGACTTTACGCTCAGCTCGGCCTACATCCGCAACGACATCGCCGGCCGTCGCGTGGGCGACGTCAGTACTACCATCGGCGACCGCAGGACGCGCTTCCCTTCGGCGGGCGAGCGCAGTTTCGACCGCACGACCTTCACCAATCGGCTGGCGCTGGCTTTTGTGCCCGATAAATCCAATAGCTGGAATCTGGGGTTGTACCAAAGTACCCGCGCCGAAGAACGACTGGCCGATATCGAATACGACAACACGACGACCCGCCCGTTGACGGGGCAGATCATTGGCCGCGCGCGGTACTTCAATAGCAATTTGGTGCGAAAAGAGGGCGATTTTTACACGGCCAATCTTGACTACCTGCACACCTACGCCAATAAGGCTATCCTGGGTGCGGGGGTACTGTACGAGTACGACCAGATCGGTGGCTTTACCAAAAACCGCAACCTCAACCGCACCGACTACCGCGACACGCTGCAGTACACGCTCACGACTACCGACCGCCCGATTCAGAACTTCCGGGCCAACCTCGACGTCGGCATTCCGCTGGGCGGCGGACGATTGGAAGCCGGGTACCAGTACCGCAGTCAGGAAGATAGTGGCGACTACCGCTACCGTGAACAAACGGGCAATCGTCAGCCGCTGGTCGTGGTACCGGAATTCACGGGCCTGGTCGAGATTACCCAACGGATTCACAGCCTGTACAGTCAATTCAGCAAGACCCGGCCCCGACTGGAGTACACCTTCGGCCTTCGCTACGAATACGCGGTACGCGATTTGGTGAACAATGCTCTCGGGCAGACCTTCGACCTGACGCTCAACAACTTGTTTCCTTCCTTCAACGCACTTTACAAACCTGCGGAAGGACTGGCCTGGCGCGCGGGGTACAGCCGCCGGGTACAGCGCAACAGCAATTTCGCCCTAAATCCATTGCCCGAGCGCGAGCACTCCGAAACGCTCGAACAGGGCGACCCGAATCTTCGTCCCGAGTTCGTCGATCTGGCCGAGATCGGGGTCAGTAAAGCGTTGGGCAATAGTACTCTACTGGCCACGGCCTACTACCAGGGTACCCGCGATGTGGTCAACCGCGTCAATAAAGTCTACGCCGACACCATCCTGAACCGGATTTTTACCAACGCCGGTCTGGCCCGGCGCATGGGCGTAGAACTCGCCGCCGACCTCAAACTGACGCCCAAATGGAAACTCTACGCCGGAGGTACCGTCTACCGCTATACGCAGCAAGGTGATTTATTTGAAAACACCCTCGACATCGACCGCGCGGCCTGGGTGCATTCGATCAATGCCAACACGACCTGGCAGTTGGCCCCCACGCTCTCGCTCCAAGCAAATGTCAACTACCTTTCACGGCGCGTCACCGCTCAGGGCGAGGATTCGCGCTTCTTGATACCCAACTTATCGCTCAAAAAATCGTTTCTCGACAACCGCCTGATCGTGCTGGCCCAATGGCAAAACATCGGCCTCGGCTTCCTGCCTACCAACGAGCAGCGCATCACCACGCGCGGCCGCGATTTCTTCACGACGACCAACTACATCCAGGAGAGAGATATTTTCCTGATCAATGTCAGCTATGCAATCCGTCAACTCAGCAAACGCGCCAAACTACCCGGTAGTGAGTTTGGGGAGAAAGAGTTTTGAGGAAGTTCCAGAGCGACAGAGATGCAAAGCGACAAAGTTCCAAAGTAACAAAGCGACAAAGTTTTTGTATGAATAGAGTAGGTACCTGGAATTGCCGATTTTTCCTTTTCCTTTTCCTTTTCAACTTTCAACTTTCAACTCAAAAAACTCAGCGACTTATGGCTACTTTAATGAATGCGGTTAACAAGAATGACGCTTCGCTGGTCCGGCAGCTTATCGAGGGTGGGGCGGATGTCGATGAGTTGGATACCCATCAGGATGCGCCTTTGGTGATGGCGGCGTACAAGGGCTACGACGAAATCGTGCAGGTACTGCTGGAAGCGGGGGCCGATGTGGGTGCCGTCGATCCGTCGATGCAAGCCACCGCCCTGCATGCGGCGGCCTACGCGGGCCGCGTTGGAGCGGCTAAGCTGCTGGTCAAGTTTGGCATCGACATCGACAAGCAGGGGCCGCGCAATGGCTACACGGCTTTGCATGATGCTATTTGGCAAAATAATGTCGAGATCGTCAAAGTACTTCTGGGTGCCGATGCGGATCTGAGCCTTCGATCCAACGAGGGGCAAACGCCACTGGATTTCGCCAGGGCGAAGGGGTACCGGGAAATCGTGGATTTGATTGAGAGAAAGAGCCGATAACCAACACCGTTTTCTATCCGGGACGCTGGACAGTAAATACGCGGCATACGTGCGTTTGTTAGATAACCACGCTCCATCTGAACTCGCAAACTGCCCAGCCCGTGCCTTTCTCATCTTACCCCAAATCTCTTCTGCTCCTTTTCCTTTTGTGCTGTCTTTCTTTGGGCGTTTCGGCGCAAAAAAAATGGCAGGATCTCTGGACCGTCGAGGACGTGTGTACCTATATGCCCCAGACGATGGAGCGGATGCTGGATCAGTTCGATTTGTCCCGGCCGGGCTTGGAAAAGGTACAGCGCGCCCGCCTAGACGGCGATTTGGTGGAGGCCTGCAAGGCGCTGTTGACTTACTACCAGGAAGGTGCCACGGCTTCGTACCTGAGGAAAACCCTGCCGCCCGCCTCCGGCAAAACCGTGGCCGAGGCCGACACGATTCTGGAAGACGTATTCACGGTACTGACCATCAGAGGACAGCTACCCTACCTGCCCGACGGCCACCGCGACTGGTACTACAAAGGCCCGAACAACGACCGCGAATGGGCGTGGTTGTCGAATCGGCATCCCCAGATTATAGCGACGCTCGACGCCTACTTCGAAACCGGCAATCCGAAGTACGTCAGGTATATCGACGATTTTCTGCGGGATTTTATTCTCGACAAGTATGCCGTATCCAGCCGCGAAAAGTAGTACTTCGGTGTGGCGGGGGCTGGAAGTGGCCGCGCGGGTGAAGGGCTGGTCGCGCCTATTCTACGGACTGATCGACAGCCCCGACTTCTCTCCGGCTACGCAGCTTTTGATCCTGAGCAGTATACCCGACCACGCCCATTACAATCGGTACTTCCACAGCAGCAACAATTGGCTGACGATGGAAATTTCGGCCCTGGCAACCGCTGCCACCAATTTTCCGGAGTACAAAAATGCCAACGAGTGGCTCACCTACGCCATCGCGACCATCACCGAAAGCATGAAGGGGCAGGTGTACGCCGATGGCACGCAAACCGAACTCACGGCGCATTACCATAAGGTAGCATTGGTAAATTTCGAGCTTTTCAAAGAAATCTGTGACCGCGCCAATCGCCCGCTTCCGGATTTTTTTAACGAAACTATCGTCCAGATGTACGACTACCTCGCCCGAACGATCCGCCCCGACGGCAACCGCATCCTGAATAATGATGGTGACCTGGGCAGCGACCGGGAATCGCTACTGGAAGCGGCCCAGAAGTACCAGAAACCGGAGTGGGCTTATCTGGCTTCCAACGGACAAAGCGGCCAGAAACCCGCGCGGGGACCGTCGTACTTTTTCCCGTGGGCGGGGCAATTGATTTCGCGCAGCGGCCACGATGCCCAGGCGCACTGGTCGTTTTTCGATGTCGGCCCCTGGGGCAGCGGCCACCAGCACAACGACAAGCTGCATATCTCCGTCTCGGCCTACGGACGCGATTTGCTGGTGGATGCCGGGCGGTTCGCCTACACGGGCGAGGTGGCCCGGAAATTCCGGCCCTACGCCACGGGTAGTGCGGGCCATAATCTGGTGCTGATCGACGGGAATGTACAAAATCCCGGCCCCAAACTGGCCGATGCGCCGCTGGACGACAGCCATTTCAAAAGTACCCCCGCATTCGACTACGCCACCAGCGAATTCGCCGACTTCAAAAACACAGCAGGTACCGCCCGCCACACCCGCGCTATGATGTACGTGCGCGGTAAGTTCTGGGTCGTGGTGGACCGCATCCATACCAACCGACCCCGCAAGATCGAAACCCTCTGGCACTGGCATCCCGACTGCGTTGTGACTCAGGAAGGAAGCACCGTCAAGACCAACAACCCCAAAGGCAATCTGGCGGTAATCCCCCTAAGTACCCAGACAATGGACATTAGCTTCGTAAAAGGGCAGGAGCAACCGGACATCCAGGGCTGGTACAGCCCGGAGTACAACGTGTACGGGCCCAATACCACTGCGATTTATAGTGCCGATGTGAAGGTCGATCAGACTTTTGTATGGCTGCTATTTCCTTCGGAAGGGAAGGTACCTTCGGTAAAGGCCAAAGTACTTGCTGAGAATGAGGAGGAAGTGCAGGTGGAGGTGGTTTCGGAGGGAAGCACCTGGACGATGCGTGTGCCTTACGGGGATAGTGGGAAGGTAATGATAAGGCTGGCCGAACGACTCAAATAAGAATTGGAGTTGTGGGGATCGCCCAGAGGGCTACCGGATAGTCGTCACTCGGAAATATCCGAGCGACTGCCAGGAGTACTCCCCAACCCCCACTACTCCCGCACCCAATCCGCGGGCAGCAGCGTAGCGAAGCGGTTGCTGGCCAGGTCGCCGCCTATCTCGATCCCCATCGGTACGACCAGCCAGCCTTGCAGCGTGATGACTGCGTAACCTTGCGGCAGGTGGATGACGGACTGGGCGTAAGGCATATCAGAATAACGGGAGTGGGCACGTTTGTTCAGGTCAAACACTTCCAGCTTCGTCGCCGAAACGATCCGGCGCTCCGTTGCCAGTTTGCCCGCCTGGATCAAGTTCGCACCCTCTACTTCCTTGATTCTGGTGTTGAGGTGTTTTTTGATGGAATGCGGAGGATAGCTGGCGCCGCTATCGCTACTGGCAACGCGCAGGGAATCAGGAATTTCTTGAAATACCCTAAACCCGTTTTCATGCAGACTGTCCGAGACCATGCTGGTCAGCAGGTGCTTCAAAGAACTTTGGTACGCCTCGATCCGGTTGGCCCGCCAACGCGTTTTTTCAGCTGTGGTCTCAGGTTCCAGCAACTCGAAGCGGGTGTTGCCGCCGTAGTACATGATGGTTCGGTAATAGTCGAAGTCCGATAAGTCCTGATAAATCAGGTACCCCAACGCCCGGTTCTCGATTTGCAGCGGACTAACCGACTCTGCCAGCAGGTGCCCGTCTTCGTCCTCCCAAATCCGCAAAACTTCTGGATTCAACAGGCGGCACGCTCGGGCGAAGCGCCCGGTGCCCAGGAGCTCCCGACTCACGGTTTTCAGCCGCTGCTTCCACTTCCGGCCTTTCTTTGAAAACACGACTAATTTTTCCAGTTCCATGCCCTGTCGCATCTTGAAAAGTACCTTCACAGTACCAGGCATTTCAAAGCGCAGCGTGTGCTTGATGGGCGCGTAGCCCAGGTAGGATACCGCCATGTCGAGGTTGCCGACGGGTAGGTTTGTTAGAGTGTATCGGCCTTGCTCGTCCGTAGTAGTGCCGATGGATGAATTGTTGAGGTATACATTAGCGAACGGCAGCGGTTCGCCCGTCTGGTCGTCGGTCACGGTACCAATCATCGTCACAGTAGTAGTTTGCGCCGGACTTCCAAAAGGCAGCAAACATAAGAGAATGACGATGATACGGATCTTGTATAGGTACATTTTACGAACAGGTTCAATTGACAAGGTTGGCAGTAAGCACTTAGCGTCTGCCGACTACAAAACCTAATTGCCCACGAAATATATCCAAGCTTCTGCCTTGTATCTGCTGTATTCCCCGGAATCAGTAGTTCGGGGGAAGTCCGTTCTTTGATTCGGGTGCGTTCTCTACGGAGTCGGGAGATGACCAAAAAATGATGAGCATGAAGGTATACATAGTGCCCCGCTGGAGCGGCAACGCGCATTCCGATTGGTACGACTGGCTCGGGGAACAAATACAGTCGAAACACGGCCTCGACTGTACGGTGCTGGCAATGCCTAACTGGGACCACCCCAAAGTGGAAGAAGCCACCGAATTTTTGCACCAGAACGTCGGCCAGCCCGATGCTTCCACGATCCTGATCGGCCACAGTGTGGGCTGTCAGGCGATTTTGCGTTTTTTGGAGGCGGCCATCGCAACCGATGCTTCCACTAAGGTAGGCGGGTTGTTGCTGGTGGCGGGCTGGTTCGAGGTCGATGAGGTCTGGGACGATGTACTTCCGTGGATCGAGAATGAAAGCTTAAACTACCCGGCGCTGCGTCAGGCCATTGGCTACACAAAAGTAATTCTTTCGGACAACGACCCTTTCACTTCGGACTACGCGAGGAATGCCGAACTCTGGAAAACCCGGCTTGACGCTACGGTGCATACCATTCCCCCAAAAAGCGCATTTCAATACCATTACTGCCCCCGAAATTTGGCAGGAACTACAGCCCATGCTGGTAACTTAAAAAACAGCGGTAGTTGCCTGATGGCAACTACCGCTTCTATCGGTTATGTCCTGGGTTTGTGTCTCACAGACCCGACGGCGCAAAACTTTGCGCGGTAAAGTCAGACGTGTCATTCTACACCACTTCCCCCAAACTCCCCATCGAACACACCAACGCCTGGCTGCGCTTCTGAAACTCCTCGCCGCCGTATACCAATATACGGTGGGTTTCGGGGGCAATTTTTTCAAAACGATTCAATCCTTTGAAGAAGTCGGGTTGAATCGTCTTGCCCGATTTGATCTCGACGGCTTTTAACTTCGTCCCGTCCTGAATCAGTAGATCGACCTCGTGCTGACTGTAATCGCGCCAGAAGTAGAAGCGGGGACGAAGACCTTGGTTGAGGACGTTTTTCTGCAATTCGTTGATGACTAAGTTCTCGAAGAGCATCCCCTTGGCAAAATGCAGGTCGAGTTCCGCTTCGGTGCGGATGCCTAAGAGATGCGCCGCCAGTCCGACATCGTAAAAATACACCTTCGGGGTACTCACGACCCGCTTACTGAAATTTTGATAGTACGGCTGCAGGCGAAAAGCGATGAACGAAGTTTCCAACACCGATAGCCAGGCATTCACCGTCTTATTATCGACGCCCAGTTCAACGCCCAGACTCTGTTGGTTGAATAATTGCCCGATGCGTCCGGCCAGAAGTTGGATGAATCTATGGAATAGCCCCAAATCGGCAATATTTTTCACCTGACGTACATCCCGCTCGATGTAGGTGCGCAAGTAATTGTCGTAAAAAGCAGTGGCGTCGATGTCATCGACCAGCTTGCGGGGATATGATCCGGTGATAATATACTGTTCCCAATTTTTTGGTTGGTAGTCGGTACCTTGCAGTTCGTCCCATGAGAAGGGTAGTAAATGAAATAACGCAACCCGGCCCGCCAGCGACTGGGTGATTTGCTCCATCATCAGAAAGTTCTGGGAGCCCGTCAGAATGTATTCGCCTTTTCGTTTCCGCTCGTCGGTGAACACCTGCAAATAAGAAAACAACTCCGGTACGTATTGTACCTCATCGAGAATTACGCCATCCTGGTAGGTTTCCAAAAAACCTTTAGGGTCCTGCCGGGCAAAGTTTCTCAGACTCACGTTTTCCAGCGTAACGTACTGATGATCGGGCCTGACCAGTCTTGATAAGGTACTTTTACCCGATTGCCGTGGCCCCATAATGCTTACGATCGGGTACTTGCTCAGCATCTCGTCGATGCTTGCTGTCAGTTGCCTGAGAACCATTTTCTTGTACATTTAGGAATTCGATTCCTAAATGTACAAGAAAATGAACAAAAAAAGGGAACTGTCTTGGACAGTTCCCCTCTCAATAGTACTCATGAGGCTCACAACAGATAGTACTCTTCCCAACCTTTGCGCGGAGCCGCGCCTGCCAGCAGGAAGTTGGCCAGTGGATGATTGGTGATGCGCTGCGTTTCGCGGTCGAACAGGAGCTTGGTGTTGAGCCGTTGGGCCAGTACGCCGAGCGTGAATACCTGACTCAATGGCCCGGCGATGTCGAACGACGAGCGACATTTTTCCTCGCCTTTGCAGGATTTCAGGAAGTTGGCGAAGTGGTTGGACGGGCTTTCGGGTACCACCGGTAGCTTGGAGGCCATGTCTCTGGCCTTTTCTTCGGGGATGATCGACAGGGTACTTCCGTGCGATCCGCCCTTGAACGTCAGGTCTTTGCTATAAATGATCTTGCCCGGGTTCAGCTTGGCGGGTTGCAGTTTGCCGTTGCTGGGCGGCGGAATGTTGGGGTCGATTTCCGACACGCCGTAGCCCGCCGGAACGGCCGGAATATTGTCCAGCCCATCGTACCAGGTGATTTCCAGCGGCGGCATGGTACCGCGCTTCGGGAATTTGAACGATAGGGTAGTGGACATCGGGAAGAAGAACGGGTTATGCTCTTTCAAATACACCGGGTCGATTTCGTAGGGCAAGCCGAGGTCCAGAAACTGGTGGGCCGTGTCGATGATGTGCGCGCCCCAGTCGCCCAGGGTACCCATCCCGAAATCGTACCAGCAGCGCCATTGTCCGTTGATAAAATCCTTTTGGTAATCGTGTTCCTGGGCGGTCATGAGCCAGGTGTCCCAGTCGAGCGTTTTCGGAATCGGTTGAGCGGCGGGGTAGTGCGTCATGCTCGAATCCCAGCCGTGCCAGCGGCGCACGTTGTTCATGTGCGCCGTGATGGCCGTGACGTCCTTGATGATCCCCGCGTCGACCCACGATTTGAACTGAAAGTAATTGGCTTCCGAGTGTCCCTGGTTGCCCATTTGGGTCGCGACCTTATACTTCTTGGCTCCCTTCATCATCAAGTCGACCTCCTCAAACGTCCGCGCCATCGGTTTTTCGACGTACACGTGCTTGCCCAGCGACATCGCCAGCATCGTGATCGGGAAGTGCGCAAAATCGGGTACGCCGACGCTCACGGCCTCGATCTGTTTGCCCATCTTGTCGAACATCTCCCGGAAGTCTTTGAAGCGGGGTACGTCGGGGTGCAGCTTGAGTACCGCCTGGGTGTGCGGCGCGCCCATGTCGACGTCACAAAAGGCCACGATATTGGCGAGTCCGGTCGCGTGAAGCGCCTTGGTGATTTCGCCGCCCCGGTTGCCGATGCCGCAACACGCCAGGTTGACCTTGTCGCTCGGCGCGACGTGGCCCAGGGGCTTACCCAAGGTGCGGGAAGGAATGATGGATATACCGGCTGCTGCGCTTAATGCGCCTGCCTTTACGAAATTTCTGCGGTTCATGGGTTGGGGTTATGGTTGTATTCTCTTCTATAAAGA
This sequence comes from uncultured Cytophagales bacterium, assembly GCA_963803495.1. Lineage (GTDB taxonomy): Bacteria > Bacteroidota > Bacteroidia > Cytophagales > Spirosomataceae > Persicitalea. Next base: position 470,272 of record CAWDMP010000002.1, on the reverse strand, counting down.
CGAGAATGGGACGCGCTTACCCGTATCGAAGCGGTTAAGTACCCCTTCTGGAATCGGGTCAATGAATATCAGGGAGCATTGGGATAATTGTGGGAAGGTGCAGTGGGACCGCCCAGAGGGCTACCTGATAGTCGTCACTGCGTCGCTCCGGCGCACCTGGCGGACCGTTCGGCGGTAGCCGAGTGACTGCTGGAAGACCGGCCCACAGTCGCCCGGCTCCCTGCCGAGGGGCGGCTTATTCCCTGGTTTGTGTATCACAGAAGCCTACGACGCTTTGAATCTGTGATACATGAACTACAATCAGTTAATCGGCTCGGGGTACACTTCTCTGCCCCAGGCCTGAATGTCTTTCTGCGTGTACTCTGCGACACTCATCAAGCGGGCATATTCTTGACGAATTGTTTTGACTGCGGCCGGATCTTCGGTCCTGATTCTGGTTTCGTAGTTTTCCCTGGTACCGCTAATGGTGAAATTCAGTGAGCCGAGGTACGCAATCCGGTCGTCGATGAGGTATATCTTGCTGTGAATCGAAGGGCTGCTGTCACTGGCCGTGCCACCGAACCGATCGTTCCGGCGATAAACAAATACCTTGAAGGGGAAAAGAGACGTATACCGGTACTTGTATATGATCGTATTCCGGACCGCACTTCGGTAGTGCAGGGGGCACTTTTGTATTTCTTGGAAAAGTATCTGAATGGTCAGCTGTTGACGCTTTAAATACCTACTTATTGATTTATCGCTTCCTAAATGATGAAGAATATTAGGTAACTATCGGCATAATTTTTTTTGGGTAAAAACAGTATATAACTTCTTTACTGCTCTACTCTAAACTCATCGACTATGAAACCCTTCATTTTAACTTCACTTCTCCTAATATCAATAGGCTGTCAGGAAAGCGAACCTACTCCTGAACTGCCTGATTACGAAACGGCACTTACATTTGATTGTAAGAACAACACTTCCGAATACTTTGCCAAAGGGAGCCTGAGAGGGCAGCAACTGTGTTACTCAACGAACGATGCCCTATATTCTAACTTTGCCTATGCGCTCACCGGTACGATAACAAGTTCTGATACCGTAAACTACAACCCTGGAGACAACGGCTCAAAAATTATGGCATTATTTGGAGTGGGTGGTCTAGGAGGTCAAACCGCCTTACGAGCTCCGATGTACTTTTACATTACCACCCCTACCTATTCCGTAAGTTCCCGACAATACTTTCTAGATAATCTTTCAGAGGGAGCCGAGTTAGATATTCTGTCCACGGAAGAGACGGCTCAGAACTTGGACGCAATTGAGTCTATTTTTTCAGTTGGTCTATCGGCAATATACCCCTCCGATATGGGTAATAGTGCAGTTAAATTTCAGACGTGGTCTGGTCCTCAAGACCCAGCCACAGCCTATCTCAAAGTTCTTGAATTTGAGGAACTGGAAGATGGATCTTTCGACATCACACTAAGCTTCCGTTGCAAACTGTACAACAATGGACGGTTTTACGCCGAGGTAACTGACGGAATGATGCGCACGAATGTAAAGTAGTGTTGCAGGTTCGCTGCTGTCGCTCGGCTCTACTAAACGGAACGCCACCCTGTGACGACTGTTCGATAGCCCTCAGGATGGCCACATCGCTTCGTTGCAAGAAACGTCAATGTCGGACCGTGCGAATATCCTTACTATCAGATCGCGTTGCAAACGCGAGGAGATTTAACGCCTGATTGCAAATCAGGGTTAGCGCAGGGGAGCGGGGAGTACATCGAGCCACTGTACGTAGGTAGTTGCACCCAAATGCGCCGTTTATCAATGAAAGACCATTCAGCCAGCTATGCTACTGTGCAAAACTGCCATTTTACTACTATTCTTATTTTCGCTATTGCCTCTTTAAGCTGAATGCCAAAAATTTAATTTTGATTCACACGAAATAGGTGCCTCGGGCGATCGGATTGGGCAGACGAGTCTGGTCGATCTAGACCCCAAGTTAACCTCGATCTAGGATCGGGCGTCGAATTACTTCACGTTTGAACCGGGGCGCATAGCCGCGACCTGCTCGAGCAGATATCCACACGGTCGGTCACCGTAGTCGCAAACGGGAGGTGATAGCGTTCCAATGGTGTACTAGGACGAGCGAAGGGTGTAGATCAATTCAGATGTTATCACACTAATTCCTTCGATCATAAAAATATCGAAAGCCAAACCCAACATTTCCTGTATTCAGTTCAGGGGAAAAATTAAAATCGACGGAGTTTGACTTTGTTCCTTTACTTTCATTATTGATCCGCACAACAGAAACATCAACTGGGTTTTTGATTGAAAAAATGCCGTAAAGCATCCACTTTGGCGCGAAGCGCCACGCCAAACCAGCCGAAAAATTCAGACCCAGAGAAATGGAATGTCTTTGAGTTTCCCGAAACAATTGCTTTTCATTAGGATCACTGCCGTACGTATTTTGCAAGCCGCAGGTGAGCCCGACACTAGGCCGGGCAAACAGCGCTACTTTCGGGTGAAGCGAGGTATAGTACTCTACGAAGCGCTCGCCGCTAAGGTTGAAGTTTAGCAGTTGAGGAGCAGAGGGCTGGTAATCGGGTACTTTCGAGAAACCCATTCCTTGGCCGATGCGCCAGCCGGTCGCTTTGTTATCACGGCTAAAACTACCCCACATAACCCCGACACCATGACTATAATATCCACCCGTACGAGACGAATTTGGGTCTATCGAGGAAAGACCCCCAATAAGAACAGTATAGCCCCCCTCTACAAACCGTTGCCCGCTGACAAATTGCGCTTTTGAACTTGTCGATAACAGAACCACTGTGATTACCGCCCAAATTGAACTGTTTTTCATAGTTTGTTGGATAAGGGCGTGAGGTACCTGGCTAAGCGAAGAGTGAAGCTTCGGGGAAATCCGGTGGACATGTTGGAATAAACTACGAACGCGCCCTTGTTTTTATTAGCGGAAGGGACGTAAGAAAAATTCAGTGAAAGCAAGTCGAAATACCCCTCTACGGCCCAGTTTCCTCTTGGGAAATGGAACGTCAAGCCCGGCTTTACTATAAGCCTGTGTTCCCAATAGCGAGTTTCGTACTTGGTGCTTCCTGATGCTCCCATACCTTCTGTATCTGACGTATAAAAAATGGGTCCTGCTTCAGCATATAAAAAAAGTGCCCAACGATCATTGAGCGCGTGGTATTTTCTGATAAAAGGAGCAATTTGTATACTCTGTCTAATCGTTCGAGTTACCTGAAAAACGTTAGTCGTTTGCCGTGATGTGCTCCTTTCCACAGAGTAGATCGCTCCTACTCCAATCAGTGTCGTGTTATTGATAAAACGGCCTATTTGAAGTTCGGGATTGATCGAATTATTACGGATAACTTCGACGTCTGCGCTGGTTGTGGTTTCAAACTCATTTTGAGCATTCGCTCGGAAACTTATGGTACCTCCCCAGTAAACCGAACCTTTCTGACCTTGTGATTGGGCTGAGGGACAGAACCCAAAAATGCTGACAAGCCCTAGCAGTACTATCTTTTTCATTGCTTTCAGGAAGTAGGTAGGAAAGAAGCAAAGTAGTTAGAGTTTTGTCACTTGGTTCTCTATTGGTTTAAATTATTTTCTTGCGGACCATTAATCCACCCTGCGCAAACAGGCACACCTTTTTTACCCCTTGCCTAATTCTCGCACCACCTCAACCCAAACCCCTACCCTCCATGCGCCTTGGCTATGCCTGCATCAATATGTTTTTGGCCGAAAACAAAATCACCGTCAACCGTTCGATGGTGAAGAAGACGTTTTTGAGCAAAGGCATCGCCTACGCCTCGGAATTAGCCTTGAAAAACGTCGCGGACCTGGAAAAAATCGTCGACTGGAACATTGAAAATGGACTGCTACTCTACCGCATGAGCGGTGAAATGTTCCCGTGGATGAGCGATTATGAGTTGGATGCGCTGCCGGACTACGCCGAAATCGAGGCAGTTCTGGCAAGAATCGGCCAACGGGCGCAAGACCATGATCTGCGGCTCACCTACCATCCCGGTCCGTTCAATGTGTTGGCTACCAAAAATGCCGACGTGCTGCGCAAGACGATGAAGGAATTGCGGCAGTATGGCGAGGTGATGGATCTGATCGGGCTTCCCCAAACTCCCTTTGCCAAAATCAATATTCACGTGGGTGGAGCCTACGGCGACAAGGCATCCGCCATCGACCGCTTTTGCGAGAGTTATAGGCAACTACCCGATACCGCCCGCCAGCGTCTGACGGTCGAGAATGACGACCGCGCCAACCTGTTCGCGATGAGCGATCTGCTGGAAATTCACCGGCGGGTCGGCATTCCGCTGGTTTTCGACTACCACCACCACCAACTCCATCCCGGCGGCCTAACCGAAGCGGAAGCCATGACGGTTGCCGCCGCGACCTGGCCTGCGGGCGTAACGCCCGTCGTGCATTATTCCAGTTCGCGGCGGACGTTCGAGGAACCCACAGCGGTAGAGGTCGCTCACGCCGACTATATCTACAATTTCATCGACCTGCACGGCCAGGAAGTAGACGTGATGCTGGAAGCCAAGGCCAAGGAACGCGCCGCCCTGCGGTACCTTGAAGAGTTCGCCGATTCCGTCGCGCAATAACCAAACTTTTTACCTATGAAAATTGGAAACAAACTGCTCAAAAAGCTGCAAAAAACCTACACGCCTTCCACCCTGATCGATTTCACTTTCGAGCGCTACGACGCCGCCATGAAGACCGACGAAGCGGGCCAACCCGTGTTGCTATTCATTGGAAAAAGGGACGAAAACGGCAAAATCCGGGGCCACCGCTTTGTGCGTACGCTCATCCGGGGCGAGGGCAATGAGGTTATCAAAGACCATTGGGACAATCACGGGAAGGTGTAGGGAGAGAAATTATAACAACCCTGTACCTTTACCAACAAACTGGATAACAGTCAGTTGATAGGCTCAGAATACACTTCCTTACCCCACGCCTGAATATCCTTGTGCGCGTACTCGGCGACGCTCATCAAGCGGGTGTATTCCTGGCTGATGGCTTCGACCGCCACCGGATCTTCGGTCCTGATTCTGGTTTCGTAGTTTTCCCTGGTGCCGCTGACGGTGAAATTCAGCGAGCCGAGGTACGCGATCCGGTCGTCGATGAGGTACATCTTGCTATGGACGAAGGTAGTGTTGCCACGGGCCGTATCATCGAGCCGGTTGTTGCTGTGGTGAACGAATACTCGGAAAGGAAACAGCGCGGTATACCGGTAGTGGTAGATAACCTTGTTGCGCACCGCGCTCCGGTAGTGCAGGTAGATCAGGAAAAAGGAGATGACTGGTACAATGCCAAGATAGACGATGGGGGCCTGAATCCTGAAAACCGAAACCAAAAAAAGAGCCAGCGTCGACAGCGCAAGGACGAGAAAAATAACGGTGGTTCTGGCCGTTTTATCTCGTTTCGCTACGGCAACTTCATCGACCTCCCGCTGCTGTTTAATCAGCTTTTTGATGTTCCGGTTGTCCTGGAAGTCCTCGATGGTATTTTCTGTAATGAGCTCTACGGCTATGCCCCGGTTTTTCAAGCCGATCAAATCCTCTACCAAAGAAGCGGAAAGGTAGGGCGAGACTATCTTGACCGAATAAGCAGCGGACTTTATTTCTTCCAGCAATTTCTTTCCCGCTCCCGTACCAATGTATATATCGCAGTTGACTCCGTTGACGAACATGAAAATGGCGCTGGTTTGGTAGTCGAATTATTTCTTAACTATAAAAATATGCCACTCCGCAACCTGCAATCAGAAAGGCTATTCGCTCACCGTACGCCCCCAATCCCGAACTGATCCCCCATCGCCACCGCCTTGCCATTCTGGAAATGAATCTCCACCATCTTTTCGCTTTGCACGGCGTTGTGGTCGGCGTCTTCGAGCGTGGCGACGATGCGGCGGGTCGCGACATCGATGACGTCGCCGGTAGAAGGATAGGCGTACTTCCCGTCGACGCTGAACGTGATCCAGCCGGGCATATCGCGCACCCGGATCGTGGTTTTTTGCACGGGTGGCATCACGGTGTTGTCGAAGATGTGCAGCCGCTCGTTGGCCCCGTCGCAGAGCCAAAGTTCGCGCTCGTCGGGCGTGAGGCCGATGCCGTGGCTCGGGCAGCCGTGCCGCTTCACATCGCCGACCAGGAAGCCCTCGACCGTTACGCGGTGCAGCATTTTTCCGGTCGTGAGGTCGCCGACCTCGAAGCCCAGCAGGCCATTGACGTTCACGTAGGCCAGCGTTTGCCTGTCGTTAATGGTGAAGGGCCGGATGGCGGCGGTAAACGGGCCGACCTGCTTTACGATTTTGTGCGTTTTGGCGTCGGCCACGTTCAGGATCGGCGCTTTCAGTCCGGCCAGGTACACGTACTTGCCGTCGGGCCCGTAGATGGTATTGTGCGAGCCGGAGTTGGTCACGATTTTGGTGATGATGGCGCCCGTTTTGGCATCCAGCACGTTCCAGAACTCTTTTTCCAGCGAAGGCGCGTAGATCGTGCCGCCGTCGGGCGAAATCGAAATGCGGTCCACGCCGCCTTCGTATTGCTTTTCCCAGCGCATTTGGTTGTTCGTGAGGTCGTAGCACTGAATGGCTTCCAGCGTACTGATGTAGATCGCGTTGGTTGCCAGGCTCACGTCCACACCCTTGACGTTGGAGACCGTCGTGCCGTCGGCCTTCATGCCGCCGGGCGTCGCGATGAACTTGACGAAGCGGTGGTCGTCGTCGATGTCGAAGACGTTGATGCCGTGGCCGCCGTAGCCGAGGTAGTTGCGCACACCTGGCGTGACGACGTAGAGGTAGCGGTTGGTTTTTTGGGCTTGGGCCGAAATCGTCAGCAAAAGCGCCAACGCGCTGAGCAGGAGGGGGCGGAATGGTTTCATGGTGAAGGGTTTAAGGGTTTATTTTTTTAAGCACCTACTCGAACCATTTCAGCGTAGCCGATAGTACTTCATCCGGGTTCAAGTCGGAACGGATAAAGGCTTTCGTACCGGCTTTCTCCCGCAAAGCATCTTGATAAATCGTCTCGGCCGACTGCTGCCCAATTTCTTTGCCGGTCGCATCCACGGGATTGAATAGCAACAAATTTTTGGTCGCCAGGGTCGCTACCAAATCGGGCAAATCGTAATCGGCCAAGGCCCCGGCCACCGCCGACATCAGGTACTTCGATCGGTAGAGTCGCTCCTCGGTCAGGGATTGGTACGACACCAGCGGCTCGTGCAGGATGATCTGCTCGAAAGGGTTCGCAATCACCGCCGCGTGAAGCAGGTCGGCGGTCAGGGTACCGGACGCCATAGCGGCCAGCGGCAGGGTCGACCCCGTCGTTTGCCGAACGAAGCGGGTCAGGATTTGGATTTCCTCGGCCCGCACGGCCACCAGGCTCTTGTCGGTTTGGATACCCGCAAACCACAGGTTCAGCGGAACGCCGTCGATAACGGCATCGCCGCGCTCGAAGTAGCCCGTCGCCAACTCACCAACGCCGCTGAGGTCGGCGGCGATTACCTCGTAGCCTTCCTTAGCGAGCCGATCGGCGGTTTCGCCCGGCGCGAGGGTCGCCGCTTTACCCCGCTCGTCCAGCAACAGCACCGCTTTACCCTCGGGCTTTGCCGGTTTCAGCCACAGGACGGGCAGGTAGTAGTTGCCCGCGCCCTGCACCAGGTACTTCTCGATCGCGTAGTCGGAACGCTGCAATCGACCCGAAAATACTACCTCGCGCTCCGCCGAAGGCGGGGTGTAACCCGAATGGGCAATCACTTGTCGGCGCAAATTTTCGGGCGTCAACGGTACTTGCTTGCGGCGCTCGGTACGCGCTTGCACCAAATCACGGGTGTACTTTTCGTTGAGCGAAAAAAGCGTTTCGCGTTCGGCGAACTCAGCGGCTGCTTGCTCGGGTACCACAGTCAACTCCGCTTCGCTGAAGACCGCCACGGGCAGGTCCTCGGGCGTACCGGGATTATCAAGGAATTTTTGAAAAAAAGCGTAAGCGGCTTCGCGGTTTTTGCGGGTCGAGGCGTGGGTCGTATCGTCTTCCACTTTTTGCAACTTGTCCGCCTGACCAAATGCCGCGTAAGCCCGCTTCGCTTCCTCATAAGTATCACGGAAACCCTGGATGCTGAAAATATCGCGGGTCGTGCCGATGAGCAACGTGGGTTTGGGAGCGCGCAGCTCGATGAAATCCGCCAAATCCAGCCCCTTGGCGATGCCGTGGTAGAGGTTTTGCTCAGCGTCCTGCGGGCCGCGCGAGCGGTAAAGCTTGTCGTAGGTCGTGATGAAGCATTCCGGCGCGGCGGCCAGTACGCGTTCGTCGAGGGCCATCACGTAAGTGACCTGGGTGCCGCCGCCCGAGCGCCCCGTCATCCCGATGCGGTCCGCGTCCACCTCGGGACGGCTCATAAGGTAGTCGATGGCCCGGATGCCGTCCCAGGCGAAGTAACTCGCTGGTGAGACACCCGCTACGAACGATTGGGCACCGGGGTAGGAATGCTCCTTGGTAGCGGACGATTTGCCCGGTACGTCGGCGTAGTCGTGCCTCTCGCCTTGCCCGATCGGGTCGAAGGCCAGTACTGCGAAGCCCTTCTTGACCAAGTTGATCGCAATTCCCTGATACACTTCGCCCCTGAATCCGTTGACGAGATGCCCGCAAGCGTACACCACGGCGGGTAGTTTGCCGGGTTTGTTTTTGGGCAGGAAGAGTGCGGCGGTCACGTAGTAGCCGGGCCGCGACTCGAAGTACAGCTTCTCGACCGTAAAATCCTCCCGTTCCAACTTACCCGTCACGACCGCGTTCAGCGGCGTCCTGGCTGGGAATGGACCCACAGCGGCGGCGATTTTTTTCTTGACGAGCGCTTGCCGCTGCTGCCAATCGGCTTTCGTTTTGAGCTTCAACACTGCCGCTTCGCGCTCGCCGAGTTGTCGGGCCGCCCGTTGGTACAGGTGCTTATAGAAGGAGGTAGCCGGTTCGTTTTCGTGGTACTGCCAGTAGTCGAAAACCGTGAGTTCGTCTTGCTGGGCGAGGGCGGCAGACAAGCTAATGCCAGACAGCAGAAGGAGGAAGCCTAACTTTTTATTCATAATAGAATCAATGAAGTTTATGACGATCATGTAGCCCGCTGGCCGGTCCTCCTCACTTCGGCGCCGGAAACGCCCGAATCGGACTGTACCGCTTGTACGATTCATAAGTCGCCTCGCCCTCCGGCTTCATGCGCGGGTCGTTGGTTTGAGTCAGGTACGCCTTCAATTTTCCCCCCAACTTTTCACTCGTGACTTTAAATGCGGGTCGATCGGCCAAATTGTCCAGGCAGTAAGGGTCTTTTTTAATATCATAAAGCTCGACTTCCGGCCGTTTGTCGACGGCCAGATGGAAAAACGGCGCTACGGCCAGTTCGTTGCGGTGTTGCTGCAGGTACAGGTCCACAAACTCGTCGATGTCGTGGTAGGCTTCATCCATGCCGCCCAGGGTACCGTCCTCTTCAAATTTTTGCGGGTCACCGGCGGGCCAGCGCTCGGGGTGAACGTTCCAGATATAAAGGTACTGCGCCGTACGCATGGCGCGCTGCGGATACCCCATATTGTTGTAGCGCGAGGACGAATGCCGCTCTCGCGAGGCGTACACGGCCGTGCGGGTCGTGTCCAGGAGGCCCGATTTCCGGCTTGTCAGCATATCCATCAAGTTGTGACCCGCCATCCCGATCACCTCGGGCGCTTCGACGCCCGCCGCCGCCAGGAAGGTAGGGGCCAGGTCAACCAAGCTCACCACGTCGTCGATCGTGCGGCCGCCCCTGATCTCGTCGTCCCAACGGATGGCGAGCGGCATGTGGATGCCGTATTCGTAGCAATTGGCCTTGGCGCGGGGGAAGGCCATGCCGTTGTCGGACGTGACGACGATCAGCGTGTTGTCCAGTTCACCGCGCGCTTCGAGGGATTTTAGCATCCGGTCGAGGTGACTGTCCTGCCACTGGATTTCAAAGAGGTAGTCCAGGATGTCGGAGCGTACTTCGGGATGATCGGGCATGAAGCCGGGTACCGTCACCCTGTCGGCCCGCAAGCCTGATTTTGCCCCCAATCCCGACCCGAACGGGCGGTGTGGCTCGTAGGCCCCCATCCAAAAGCAGAACGGCATGCTGTCGGGTTTTTGGGCCAGGAAATCCTCAAAATTGGCGGCGTAGTCGTTGGTGTTGATGCCCGCAGGCGATTCGGCCTTACGGGCGTCGTACGATTTTCCGGCGGGGTTGTGCTCGCGGCCCAGTACCTTTCCCGGTCCCCAGCCTTTACCGGTTAGGCCCACGAAGTACCCGGCGCGTTCGAGCAGGTCGGGGTAGGTAGCCAGGTCGGCGGGGAAGGTACTGGCGTGGGTACCCGCCTCGCGGAGCTGCCAGCAGTTTTTGCCCGTCAGGATCGCCGCCCGCGACGGACTGCAACCCGGCGAGGCCGAAAAGGCATTGTTGAACAGCACGCCTTCGCCCGCCACGCGATCGAAGGCGGGCGTACTCACCGCCCGGTCGCCGTAAGCCGACGCGTGTGGGTAGGACTGGTCGTCGGAAATGACGAAAAGAATATTGGGATGGTGCTTTTTTGCCTTCGGCAGCGAAGTCGTGACGGTCCTGAGCTTGGTTTTTCTCGGGCCTTTTTTGCAGGAAACGGCAGACACCATTACGGTGGAGAACAGCGCTAAACAGCACCAGGTACTTAGTGGGGGAAAACGAAACATTATTTTTGAGTTGGAATATTGAGAGCGCATCACGCAAAATCTGGAAGCGTAGAAACCTTTATCCCTCAATATACGCCAAACGGCGCTTTGGACAAACCTAATAACCTATGAAGTACATTATTCTCCTGCTTTTAGTGGCAGGATGCATTCGGACCGACAACGCGGGGGACTACGATGCCTACGGCGGAGTAAAAGCAATTCAGGCAAAAAGCACGGGCTTTTTCCGGGTCGACTCGACGGCGGGGCGCTGGCGATTCATCACGCCCGACGGCCACGGGTACTTCGCCATCGGGGCCAACCACACCGGAAAGTTTTTGGAAGACAGCAGCCAGTCCGGGCCCTACCTGGCCCGGTTCGGGGGCGATTCGGCCAGGGCGCGGCAAGATTTATTACAAAACTACCTTCGGCTGGGCTACAATGCCGGTGAGGCCTACGCCGAGCTCGACCCCTACCTGAAATCCAGGCTACCTTACATCGCGCATTTAGAATATCCCCAGCGGGAGTATCTCCAAATAGACATCTTCGATCCCAAAGAACAAACGCGCCTTTTTGAGCATACCCTGGCGCAATCGGAGCCGCTCCGCAACGACAAAATGTTGATCGGAATCGCTTTCAGAGACCTGCCCAACTGGGATCGCCGCCGGATGGATATACTCAGGAGCTGGCCTGCCACGGCCCCCGGCAAGCAGGAATACGTTGCTTTCCTGCGGGAACGGCACGGAGGCGACATCACCCGATTGAATAAAACCTACGGAAGTACCTTTGCTTCCTTCGATTCGCTCGCTGAAACAGAGGATTGGAAGCTGCCGCTCGAAAACGAAGACATCGACCGGGACGATGCCGATTTCATGGCCAAAATCGCCGAGCTGTGGTACGGTACCCTGGCGCGCGCCACCCGGCAGGGCGCTCCCGACCACCTGTTTATGGGCGAGCGGCACCAACTCCGCGACACGCCCGACGCGGTGCTGCGGGTCGTAGGCCGACACGTGGACGTATTCCTAACCCAGGCCCTCATCCGAAGCAGGCAACGCCCGCCGGAGTGGCAGGTTTTTCAGGAAGCAGCCTACCGGCACGAGTACCGACTCACCCGAAAGCCCATGGTGATCGTGGATTGGGCGACGCCGTTTAGTCTGGAGGAAACGTTTGTGAACGAGCAGGGTACCATCAAGAACGAGGCCGAGGCTACCCGGGATGTGGCGCGCTGGCTACACCAATTCGCCGAGCTACCCTTCGCGGTGGGAGTTTTCAAATGCCAGTTTATCGGCACCCACGCCAACGACCGCTGGTTCGACGGAAAAGCCAGGCGCACCATCCTGCAGGACGATGGTACCGACTTCGAGTATATGAGCGCTGGGTTAGCTGAGGCGCATCGGGATGTTTTGAAAGCGGTGTACCGCGAGTAAAATCGCCTGAAAGTTTGCATGATCGGATCGACGCTTCCTTACGCTCCCTCATTTTATCACGAACCCCTCAGGGTTCTGCACCAAGTCGCTGGTGGAGATTGCCTGAAACGGGATGGGTGCGATGTACTGCGCTTTGGTGGGCGCACGGACGGGCTTCACATCTTCGGCCGGGTCGCGCCTGGCGGCGATTTCTTCCACCATTTCGGTGCGGATCAGGTCGAACCAGCGCTTATGTTCAGCGGCGAGCTCCCAGCCTTTTTCGGCCACGATTTCCCTGGCGGTAGCTGTTTTTACATCCACCTTGGTGCTTGGCGTGAGGTAAGGGAGGCCAGCGGCCCGGCGCCTGATTTGGTTAAGGGCTTCGAGCGAGCTGGCGGTTTGGCCGACGCGGGCCTGCGCCTCGGCGTAGATCAGCAATACTTCGGCGTAGCGGTAGATTTCTATGGCCCGGAACCCGTAGGTACGGTTGGCGACGGTCAGGTCTTCCGAAATGGTGAATTTCTTGTACATCGTATGCCTGCGTTGCGACTGCTGCCACGGCTTGGTAGGCGGGTTGTCGGGAGCGATGGCGCCACCGACGATGATGCGCTGGGGGATGTCGGTCACGAAGGTGGCATCCTTACGAGGGCCTTCGGGAAAATCGCGAAAGAACTGCAGCTCGGGGAAGGCATCGGAAAACCCCCGGGCTTCGTGGAAACTGAACGAGGTCGGGTAGTTCTGGCGCAAGTTTTCAGACTTGGAGTATTGGACCGAAAAGATTGCCTCACGACTGTTTTGGTTTTCCAGCAGCCATAGTTCGTCGATGGGCAGTAGCGTGAAGTACCCGGTATCGATGATTTCCTTGGCTTTGGCGGCGGCCAACACATACTTCGACTGATCCTTTACGGGCCAGCCACCCCAGGTAAGGTACAGGTCGGCCAGCAGAGTTTTGGCGGCGGCCGACGATACCCGGCCCACGTTGGCGGTGGCTCCCGGCGCGGGCAATCCCGCTTCGGCGATGAGCAGATCCGCCTCGATGTGCTGGTAGTTTTTGAGTACCGTAGCCCGTTGTTCTTTACCCGTAGGGACATCGTCTTCCAAGATGATGGGCATATTGCCCTGCGTCCTGACCAACCAAAAGTAGGAAAGTGCGCGGAAGAACCGGGCTTCGGCATCGGCCACCTTCAAAATGGCCGGTGGCGCTGTCGAGGTCTGCAATCCTTTGATGAGGTTGTTGGTGTAGTAGATGGCCTTCCAGTTCTGGTCCCAGGAGGTAGGTAGCCAGGGAATGTTGGAGTTCTCGCCGCTGCCGTAGTCGAAGCGGTCGAACACGCGGAGGGGGGCCTTGTTGCCGGCAATCCAGGTCGTCAGGTCATCGGCTCCGTAGGTGGCGGCCCGGAGTTCGTGCGCTACCTGAAAGTTATCATGCAGGGCGCGGTAAATGGGCGTCAGAGCCGCCACTACTTCGCTTTCTCCCTGCAAATTGCCGGTGGATAGCACACTACTCACGTCTTCTTCGAGGTCGATGCAGGAGAGCGTGAGACAGGCGGTGAGACAGAAGAGAAACGCTTTGTCGATATATTTTTTCATGATATTTTTTTGAAAGGAATAAAAACAGGACCAGGTACCCAAAATTAGAACGTAGCATTCAACCCGAATGTGAAAGCACGATTGATGGGGTAGGCGTTGAAGTCGATTCCCAGATCTACGTCGGAATTGCCCGAAGCGGTGCTTTCAGGATCGAAGCCACGGTACTTCGTCAGGATCAGAAGATTGTCGGCACTGGCGTAGACTCGGAGGTTACCGAGGCCGATTTTCCGGAAAAGCCCGTTGCTGAAATTATAGCTCAGCGCGGCGCTCTTGAGCGTAGTGTACGAGCCGTCTTCCAGAAACTGGGTCGAGAGCAGTTCGGTACCATCGCGTCCCGAGGGTACGTTGGAAGGGTTGGTGGGCGTCCAGCGGTCAAGGTAGTCGGCGTGGACGGCGTGGAACTGCTGCGCTCCCAGCGCCATCATGCGGCCGCGGGTGAAGTTGTAGATATCGTTGCCCTGCGAGCCCGTGATCAGGAAGTTCAGGTTCCAGTTTTTGTAGGTGACGTCCCAGTTCCAACCCCAGGTAAAGTCAGGATTGCCGTTACCGATAATTGCGATGTCATCGGTCGAAATCAGGCCATCGTTGTTGATGTCGCGGTACTTGGCGTCGCCTGGCTTACGCTTGTATTTGGCGGCCTCGCTTTCCTCACCCAACTGGTACACGCCCTCGAAGATATAGCCCCGGAAGCTGCTGATTGGCTGCCCGATCTCGACGCGGGTCGGATTGACGGGGAAGGTTTGGCCATAAAACACATTGCCCAGTTCGAGCGGCTCGCCATCCACCAGGGCCAGTACTTCGTTCCGGTTTCTGGATAGATTGAAAGAAGAATTGATGTTCCAGTCGTCGTTGTCTAATATCCGTAGGCCAAGCGCCACGTCGAAGCCCTTGTTTTCTACTTCCCCTACATTGCGGGTGACAAGGGTCGGCCCAACAAACGAGGGCAGCTGGGCATTGAGCAGCAGGTCGGCCGTGTTTTTGAGGTAAAAGTCGAGAGAAAAATTAACCGCTGAATTATAAAGACCCGAAGTCAATACCCAGATTGCGCTGGGTGGTCGTTTCCCAGGTCAGATCAGGATTGGCCAGCCGATTGGAAGGTGCCACGCCCACGGTGTTGGTGCCGCCCGTGAAAGGGTAGTTCACATTGGGCGAGATGATCGGGATAGCGCGAGTCGCCAGCGGCCCGATGGCCTGGCTGCCGATGACGCCGTAGCTGGCCCGTACTTTAAGGTTGCTGACCGCCGCGATGTCCTGAATAAACTTCTCTTCTGACAATCGCCACGCTACCGAACCCGACGGGAATACACCCCAACGATTACCATCGCGGAATTTGCTCGATCCATCGGCCCGCACCGTAGCGGTGAACAGGAACCGGTCGAGTAGCGAGTAGTTGACCCGGCCCAAAAACGATTGCAGTCTTTCGTCCGTAAAGTTATTGTCCGTCCGCTGGATCGCACCCAGCGAGAGGTTTTTGTAAGTCGTCTGGTCCGAGAAAAATCCCGTGGCCGTCGACTGATTGAATTGCCGGGTAACAAGCTGCTGCTCGTGTATGGCGTCGATTTTAATGCTGTGGTTAATATTCGGATCGTAGGTATACGTTAGGCGGTTGGTGTTCTGCAACCGGGTCACCTGTCGGTCGGTGACCACGGCCTCGGCGTTGTTGTCAAGAATGAGCGGCGTGTAGCCGTTGTCGTTCGATTCCAGGCGGTCCAGGCCACCTGATATGTTCAATACCAGTCCTTTGGCCAAATCATAGTTTGCGTAGCCGCTCAGGATAAGGCGATTATCAAAATTTTCCCGTATACCATTCTGCGGCCCCACCAACGGGTTGATTGCGCCGTTGCCTACCCCTGGCTTCAACGGGATAAAATTGTAGTCACCATCGGCGTTGAAAGCGGGGGTGGTTGGGTCCCAGGTCAGGCCCGCGGCGAGGTTAGCACGCGTGCCGGTGGCTTTTTCGTGACTCACGTTGGTGTTGAGCCCCACTTTCAGCTTGTTGGTCAGCTTGGCGTTGAGATTGGCCCGTAAAGTATAGCGCTTGTAATCCTGATCGATGATCGTTCCTTCGGTATCGTAAAGATTGCCGGAAATGAAGTAGTCGATGGCGTCGCTGCCGCCGCTGATCGACAGCTGGGCGTTGTTGGATCGGGCGGGGCGGAAGAATCGCTCCTGCCAATTTTCGCCACCGCCCGATCGTAGGGCCGTAATTTCAGCGGGTGTGTAAAATTCGCGTCCTTCGGCAAAATTCACGCCTTCGGCAAATTCGGCCGGCGTCATGACGTCCAGCTTTTGGGCGACGCGGGCCACGCTCGTAAATAAGCCAAGCTCGATTTTCGGCGCGCCCTTTTTCCCGGTCTTAGTCGTGATAAGTACCACGCCGTTCGCACCCCTCGACCCGTAGATGGCCGTCGCCGAGGCGTCTTTCAGTACCTCCATCGAGGCAATGTCGTTGACGTTAAGCGAGGTGATGCTTCCTACTACCAGCCCATCCACCACGTACAGCGGGTCGTTGTTGCCGCTGATCGAATTGGAACCCCGGATGCGGATCTTGAACCCGCTGCCGGGCGCGCCGCTGGTCTGGTTGACCTGCACCCCGGCCGCGCGGCCTTGCAAAGCCTGGTCGATCTTGGTCAGAGGTTGTTTTTCAAAATCCTTGGCCGAAACCGACGCCAGCGCACCGGTCACGTCCGATTTCCTGACCGTACCGTAGCCCACCACCACCACATCTTCCAGCAGCCGGGCGTCGGTTCCGAGTTGAATGTCGATGGTGCTTCGGTTGCCAACCGGCTCCTCGACCGTCTTGTATCCCAGAAAACTAAATACCAATACAGCGTTACCGGGCACAATAATCGAGTACTTACCGTTGATGTCCGACGTGGTACCCTTAGTAGTACCCTGTGCAAATATGTTAGCCCCGGGAATGACCTCGGCGTTCTCGTCGGTTACGGTTCCGGTCACCGTTTGTTGAGCAAAGGTTGCGTGAAAAATAAAAAGTAATAGTGTTAAAAGGGTACTCGACCTGAGTAGCTTAGGGAGAATTCTATTCATTTTGGCATTGGTTTAAGATAATATAGTAAGGTAAGTAAGGGCACGTGCTGCATTTTATACTGAATAATCAGGCTGTTAAAATGGTTCGAACGACGGCCTATTGACGCGCTGGAGCGCTATTGCCTGGTTATTTCCCTTCCAAAAACTCCCCCAGCTTCGCTTTTCCTTCCAGGTACCCCAGCGACTGCAAAAACGCGTCGGTTTTCAGGACTGTGTCCTTGAAATTGTCCAGGTTATTGTAGTTGAAAAATCCGTGCGGCTGGCCTTCGTACAGGTGCAGGTCACAGCGTACGCCCTTGGCTTCCACTCTTTTCTGGTAGGCTTTCGCCGTGCTGACCGGGATTAAGTTATCTTCGGTACCCACAAAAAAAATGGTGGGCGGTGAGATCCGGTTCAGGTTGTGCATAGGCGAAAACTCCGGGTAGCGCGCGCCGATGCGCTCGTAGCCGTAGCCCTCGGGCCCATTGTCGATCACGGGATTAAAAAGCACCAAAGCCTGTGGGACGGTGGAAATCGTGAGGTCGTCGTTGGGGTCGTCCAGTCCGGGCAGCGTAGCCACGGCGGCGGCGAGGTGTCCGCCCGCGCTACCGCCCGAAGCGATGAGGCGGCCCTGGTCGATACCCAGCAGGTCGGCGTGGGTTTTCAGGTACCGGATGGCCGATTTGGCGTCGGCCACCGATGCGAAGGGCATGGTACCGTGCCGGTTCTTGACCCGGTAGTCGGCCTGGGCGCACACCATGCCCCGGCTGGCGAAGTACTTAGCGTGCTGGTCGAACTGGCCGATGGACCCGTTGTTCCAGCCGCCCCCGAAGAAAAAAACTATCGTCGCGTAGCGGCGACCGGGTTTATAGTCGGGCGGGTAGTCCAGCTTGATGGTCAGTTCGGTGCTGTCGATTTTCTTGTACACCACTTCCAGCGATCGTTGGGCGTAGGTTGTGGTAAGTGTGAGAAGGAATAATAGGACTGTTTTCATCAGATTTAAAGGTTAAAAAAGGTTATCAGAGCCACAACGTTTTACACAATCTTCACCGCTTTTCCCCAAATACCATCGTCGTAAATAATGCCCAATCCCACCCGATCCGAAATAGCCACCCGGCCGTTTTTTACGCCAATTTCCGAATGCCACGATGGCGCTTTCTCGCCCGGATTGTACACCAATTCCTGCAAACCATAGAGATTAGAAGCCAAAGCCGCCACTTGCCAGTAGGGCCCGATGAGTGGGTCGGCCTTGGGCGAGTGCGGCGCAAAGCCTTTATTGCCAAATACGCGCGCGATTTCGGATACCTGTAAAGCGCGAAGGATACCGCCGTTGTAGTACAAGTCAGGTTGCAGAATGTCGTAGACGTCGGTTTGGGCTAATCGCCGGAAGCGGTAGGTACTGGTATCCTGCTCGCCACCGGCTAATTTTATCTTTTTCAGCGCTTTGCACACCTGGCGGGTACCTTCTTCATCCTCAAAATTGCAGGGCTCTTCAAAAATTTCCACGCCATAGTCTTCCAGCATCCGCCCGATTTCGATGCCCTCCTTTGGTGTGTAGGAACCGTTGGCATCGGCGTAGATCGTCACACTGTCGCCGAGTACCTTCCGCACGGTAGGTACCAATTTGCGGGTTTGGGCGTCGTCATCGGGTGTGTTGGCCATGCGTCCACCTACCTTTATTTTTACGCCTTTCGCTCCTGTCGCGTCGAGTTTAGCGAGCAGGTCGTCGGCGATTTTGGCTGGGTCGCCCGCGCGGTTGAAATCGGAGATGTACACACCGTAGTCGTGGCGAACGGGCTTTCCTAATAATTGATAAACCGGCTTTTGGGCAATCTTGCCCAACAAATCCCAGACCGCGATTTCCACCGAACCGATGCAGTTCCAGAGTGGCATTCCGGCGTATTTGTAGTTGCTGTCGAGGCGGTAGGCGTTGTCGGCGAGCTGGGGCAGCAGCCGGGCGTCCTGTCCTTCAAAATGCGGTATGACCAACCCTTCGAGTAGCGAAGTAAGGTGCTGCATCCGGGCGTTGCACTGCGTGATGCCCCGCGTACCGTCTTCGGCCGTCACGACCAGCATCAGCTCACCCTGGGTTTTGAGTAGTTCGACCGCGCGAATCGGGATCGGTACCCGGAAGGTTTTGGTCAGGTCGGGGAGTGGCCAGGTGGGCAATTGTTGAAAAGTTGAATTGTTTAAGTGTTTAATCTTCCGGATAGAAGGGTTCTTGCTATGCTTCAAACCAATGAGGTTCGGCAGAGCTAGCAAGCCCAAGGTATTTTGCAGGAATTTTTTGCGGGATAGCATAGGGGGCTGCGGCGTTACGGGCGAATGGGTAGGGGTAGGTAATCCTGGTTATAGATCATCCAATCTTGAAGCTCTGCCTTGAGGCGGTGTTCGGTTTCGGCGTACGCTGGTTGCTCGCTGAGGTTGTTCATTTCGTGCGGATCGTTCTCGAGGTCGTACAGCTCGAACATACTTCTGGGTTCGGAGAAAAGGGTCTTGACGTACTTCGCGGCCAGCTTTCCGCTTTCTTTTCGGGCTATCAGATCTTTCCAAACCGGATGATTATTGAAATCTACGGGAGAGTAGGGCAACGGCCATAAAGTGTTGTAGATCAACTTATATTTTTTATCAAAAACCGTGCGGCTCAAGTCGAAAGCCCCCGTATTGACGGGTAAGCTGGAACCGTGCGGCACTCGGGTGGCAAAAATGTACTCGGAGCCCGCGTAAACCTCGCCCCGAAGCGCGGGCAGGAAGCTCTTTCCGGTTATTGCGGCGGGGATGTCGGTGTCCGTGAGGGCAAGAATAGTGGGAGCGATGTCGATGCCGGAAATCAGCGCGTCGGTCCTGAAGCCCTGCTTCACGCCTGGCCCGGCCACGATGAGCGGCACGTGGATACCCATATCGTAGAGCGTACCCTTGCCGCGCAGCAGCGCCGCGCCGTTGTCGCCCATGAAAATGACGATCGTGTTTTCGGCCATTCCCCGCTGCTTCAACTCTTGAAGTACCTCGCCTACGTACTTATCCAATTCCATGATCTCGCCATAGTGCTGGGCGAGGTCTTTGCGTATTTCCTCCGTATCGGGCATTCCCTCCGGTACTTGCAGACTCGCTGGGTCGGGCTCAAAAGCATCGGCGGTGAACGGGCGGTGCGGATCACTGAAATTCATCCACATGAAAAAGGGCTTTTTCTCAGGTACTTGATCCAGGAACTCCCTGAACTGGCCCAACACCTTGTCGTCGGCCCCGGAATTGAGGTAGTCGACCCGGTCTTTGAATGTCTTGAGCTTATATTTTTCAAAAGCGGCATCCGTTTCGGCGGGTCGCTTGCCCGAGCCATCGAGGTGGTAGCTTCGCCCGCAAATGCCCGTGTAGTAGCCCTTGGACCGCAAAAATTCGGGGATCGTGGCAACGTCGCGCGGCAGTGGCGCTGAAAACCGACTCATGCGGGTATCGATCACATTGCGGCCCGACAGGATCGAGGCGCGGGAGGGCACACATTGCGGGGCCGCCGTGTAGGCGCGATTGAACAGGACCCCGCGTCGCGCCAGCGCATCGAGATTGGGCGTTTTCAGATCATTGTTACCATAAATGCCCAGGTAGGGCGTACTGTGGTCATCGGATAGAATTAAAAGAATGTTAGGTTTTAAGGCAACCTTTTTTGCGGTATTGGGATCATTGAAACCGCAGAAAAGCAGGAGTATCAAGCCGAGGGACCATCTGCCGGGAAAATTTTTGTCATTCATTTTTACCGAAGTTATATGGAATAATTAGGTGGTGTATCAAGCTCAAAGAGACAAAAGCACATACCCTGATTTTCCTACGCCATTTGCCGCATCAAATAACCAAATCCGAAGTAGAAAAAACATGATAAATGAATGTATACAATTGTGAAAATCAGATGATGTCTCCTTACTTTTACAAAAAAATACGGCTACTCATTTTTCAATAAAATCAAGCGCCTATGGGTACAAACAGAGGATGAATTTTAGTAAGTGTAAAGTGGCAGGACACCAAGGTAAAATCAATACGCAATAATCCGTTACCTAAACTTCTTCATTTATGAAAGCAAAACTCATCGTACTAGCCCTATGGACCGGGGCAGGGGCTTTTGCCCAGAACCCTAATCCCACCATTTATCCCATAGTAAAGGAAGCCCCCGATACCAGCCGCATTGGAAAGCGCGGAATCGGGGCGTACTTCTCCCAACTGGGAACCTACGCCAACCCTGGCGCAATCAATGCGCGCCTGCGCGGGGCTGACTATCCCGAGTTGGGAAGTGTTCAGTTATTTTGGGGTGGGGGAGTGCAGTACCGGATCGGTGACCTGCAATTGGGCATGGACATGGCCCACACGATCAATCCCTTCGGGCCCAGGGGCGACGAAACTTCTCTGGTCCGGCGGAGTGCCCTCATAATGGATTTCAATGTCTCCTATACCGTATTCAGACCCCTCGACGATGTTAGTTTTTATCCTTTTCTTGGCGTGGGCGGTACGGAAACAAACCTGACCCTAACCCGCTCGACGCCCGATGCCAATTTCGAGGAGATTATCCGTCAGCCGGGAAACGCCGTGTCGCTGATGCATTTTCAACCTTACGTTAATATTGGTGTAGGGATAGACGCCATGCGCCGCAACCTCGGCGGGGGGCTTCTGGTGAGCGTACGCACGGGCTTCCGTCTGGGCGGGCCCAGTGCATGGTATTCGGACTACGTAAACCTGGATAGGCCACCACTAGACCAAATGAGCCGATTCTATGCCCAAATGAGTATCGGCTACAATTACAATTGGCTAAGTAAACGGCAGAAGTAAGGGGATGGTTGATCAGGGACGTTTTACGTTAGACCTCTTAATGACTTAAAAAAAGGGTCAGGAAATGAATTTTCTGACCCTTCTTTGACATAAAAGCTGCTAAAAATGGAAAGGCGACCGAAAGCTTGATATTTTCCCTTCAACCCTTCAACCCTTCAACCCTTCAACCCTTCAACCCTTCAACCTTCCTACTCATTCTGCACCGCCAGTGGATTGCGATCCAGGAAGTTCTGCGGAATTAGGAACACCAGGGTTTGGCTATTCCAGGGCAACGGCGTGCAGCCACTAATGGCGCAGTCTACGCCGTCGGGCGACAGCGGACGGTCACCGGGATCGACGGATTTCTTCTGACGCTTCAAGTTGTGAACACGGGTACCTTCGGCGAAGGTTTCTCGGATGAACTCGGTCTGGATTTCTTCGACCAGGTTGGCCGGGGCTAAGCTCAAAGCCGCCAATCCGGCGCGCGTTCTGACGCGGTTCAGGTCGGCGAGGGCGGCGGCGGTATTGCCCTTGCGGGCGTTCATCTCGGCGCGAATCAGCATAAACTCCGCCGATCGGTACATCACCACATTACTATTCACTCCCTGGACCGGCGTACGTGCCCCGCCCTGCGAGCCCCATTTCTTGGGAAACCAAAGCTGATTGGGACTATTCCAGGGCGTAGTTTTGGTAGTAGCCTGCGTGGTGTCGATCAGCGTTTTGTAGCGCAGATCTTTGCTGCGGTCGAAGTCGGCCAGTTGCTTGAAGCGCTGACTGAGCCGCAGGTCGGGACCGGAGGTCAGGTTATAGACATCTTTGAGTTGGGCGTCGGTGTAGCCTCGCTGCAATACGTACGACCGCCGCAGGGGCGCCCCGTTGGTCGTGCGCGCGTTGCGCCCCGCCACGTTGACCAGTTCAAAGATGATTTCGTCGCGGTTAGCGGCGGAGTTGACGCCGGGCATGATGCCCGTGCGCTGCCAGAGGTCTTCCAGCATCTTTTCGCCCGGTACCAACGGGAAGCGGGTACCGTTGGGGCCCAGCAGTCGGTTCGTGACGGCCAGGCAGCTATCGACGTTGTCCTGCTGCCAGTACACGCGCGCCATCAGGGCCAGGGCGGCCCATTTGTTGGCGCGCGGCTCGTACTCGGGCAGATGAATGGCCGGGTCGTAGTGGTCGGGCAGCATCTTTTCGGCCATGTGCAGATCGACCAAAATGCTGTCGTAAGCGGCTTTCACACTCATGCGCGGGTATGACAAATCACCAAAATCAGAGACGGAGGTAAAGTTGGAGATCGGTCCCGGATGCGAATTGTCGGGCGTGAAGCCCCAGGGATAAGCGATCAGGCGCAGCTGCTCGAAAATACACAACGACCGCACGAAGCGGGCGTCGCCTTCGAGGCGGGCGCGCTGCTGCTTGATGTCGCGGCGCGGGTCGGTTTCGTTGGGCGTCTTGACCTGATTGGCCCGCAGAAGTTCGATGACGTTGTTGGCGTTGTTGATGCCAAAGGTCGACCATTGCATAAATTCCGCTTGGTAGCCATAATCGTTTTCCCGATGCCGCCACTGGTACACGAGCGACGAGCGGCTGGCGTTGTTGCGGTAGTTGACGTTGTTGACCGTCACCAAATCGGCGAAGGTCTCGCCCATCACGAGGGCGTTGCCGCCAAAGGCGATCTCGCGCCCGAAACCGGCGTAGGCCCCGACCATCAGAATGTCCAGTTCCTCGACGGAATTGACATTGGAAGCCGAAATGAGGGTTTTGGAAGCTACCTCGTCCAGGTAATCTTCACAACCAGCGCTTAGGCAGCCTACCACGAGGAAGCCAAGTATACTTGCTAATTTTTTCATTGTTTATGAGGTGTTAGGTTGTTAGGCATTAGGTAGTTAGGTCTCTGTTTCAAAACCATTGACTCTTATAATTAATTACTATTAGCCGATAGCCGATAGCCGATAGCCGATAGCCGATCAAAGACCTATGTTGACGCCGAAAAGGAACGTCCGCACTTGCGGCAAGTCGTTGTTTGTAACACCGGGTGAGAGGTTGCTCTGAGTATAATCCGCACCCGTGCCACCGCTTCGGAACACCTCTGGGTCCCAACCACGGAACTTGGTGAACGTCAGTAGGTTTTGGCCCGTCACGTACACCCGCAGTTGGCGGAGGTGAAGCTTGCTGCTGACATCACTCGGGAAGTTATAGCCTAGCTGCAGATTCTTCAAGCGGACGAAGTCGCCCCGTTGCAGGAACCGCGTCGATTCGATGTTGCGGGCGTTGGAGCGGTACGTGAGTCGCTTGAAACCATCGGGCTGGTCGAGCTGATCGACCAGGTTGCCCACGTCGACCACGTTGGCGCGCAGTACCTGTCCGTCGGAGGGGTAGCTCTGCGCCCGTTCGGCCTGATCGTAAATCCAGTTGCCGGTTTGGAAGTAGAACAGGAAGCTGAAATCGAAGCCTTTGTAGTTGAATGTATTGTTCACTCCGCCAAACAGGGTAGGGTAGGGCGTGCGGTTTTCCAGAATGAACTGATTGCCGTTGCCTACGTTGGTACCCTCCGTCCCGTCCAGAAGTTGGCCCGTCTCGACGGTCTGCCCCGTGTTGCGGTTAACCTCGCTGTCGCGCTCGTAGAAGAGTTCGTTGCCCGTGACCGGATCGAAACCCGCAAAGCGCGCCATGTAGTAGTTGCCGAGCGGATAGCCGGGCGTGGCGATATTGGTGCCGTCGATGATTTGGGCCGGGTACCGCAGGAAAGGCGCTTCGTAGGTAGAGAGTACCTCGTTGCGGTTGGCGCTGACGTTAAAATCAGTGGTCCAGCGGAAATCGTTGCGGGTGATGTTGCGGCTCGTCAGGCTGAGTTCGACGCCCCGGTTCCTGACCGACCCCAGGTTGATGGTCATCGAGCGGTTGATAGAGCCGTAAAAATTACCAATGTTGTAGTCGAGCAGCAGGCCGTCGGATACCTTGTTATAAAAATCGAAAGTACCGCTCAACCGGTCGTTGAACAGCCGGAAGTCCGCTCCGACGTCAAATTGCGTGGTCGATTCCCAGGTCAACGCACTGTTGCCGGGATTGGTGAACTGTCCGCCTTGCAACCCACCGTAAATGGCGGCATTGTAGCCCACGAAAGTGAAGGTTTTCAGCCAGGCGAAGTTGCCGATTTCGGCGTTGCCCGTCAGGCCGTAGCTGGCGCGGAGTTTCAGGAAGTTGACTACAGAACTACTTTTCAAGAAATCCTCTTCGGAAGCGATCCAGCCCACCGAAGCGGCCGGAAAAGTGGCCCAGCGGTTCTCGATGCCAAAACGCGACGAGCCGTCGGTGCGCAGGCTGGCCTCGAACAGATAGCGGTCTTTAAAGGTATAGTTGGCCCGCCCGAAAAATGACACGAATCGGAACGAAAGCTCGTCGTTGAACACCACCGTGCGGGTGGTATCGATGCCTCGCTCGGCGCCGTCGGGGATGTCTTCGGTGATGTAAGTCTCGTTATCGCCGATCCGGCTTTGTACGCTGTTGCCCAGCAATATACCGATCCGGTGATCGGAGTTGAGCTCACGCGTGTAGTTGATCGTATTGTTCCAGTTGGAGTTGAGGTTGACCACATTTCGGTTCTCGGCGCGTCCGTTGCCACCGCGCTCGGCGTTGTCGATGCCCGCCGGAAAAAGCGTTTGGTTAAAAACCTGATCGTTGCGGCTCTGCTGGTAATCGAAGCCATACTCCGACCGCAGCACCAGCCCTTCGATCGGCGTCAGTTGGGCGTGGAAGGTATTGATGGCGCGGAGCGTGCGGGTGTCGTTGGTGTAGTTGTTACGAAAAAACACCGGATTGGTACCGATCGCCGTGCGGTTGTTGGTCCGGTTGCTGATTCCGTTGAAGAAGGTACCGTTGGGTAGCTGCACAGGGTAGGCGGGCAAAGCATCGGTAAGGCCCGCCCGGTAGGTGTCGTTGATTGGTACGGTAGAATTATTGAGGCCATTCAGCGAAAGCGTAGCCCCGACGTTGAGCATCTTGATGGGCTTGTAGTCGAGGTTAAGCCGTCCGCTGAGCCGCCGGAAATCCTGCCCGATCACGATGCCTTCTTCGTTGCGGTAAGCACCGCTGGCGAAACACCGACAGCTTCTTGGTACCCCCACTGACCGACAGCGAAGCCTGAGTGTAGCGCCCCGTCCGCAAGGTTTGGTCTAGCCAGTTGGTACTGGTGTTGTAAAGTGTCGTGGAGTCGACCAGTTGGTTGTCGAGTTCGGGAGCCAGAGTACCTTTCAGGATACCCGTCGGCAGCAGATTCACCAGGTCAGTCGATTGGGGCGGCAAGCCCGCCGCCGGGTTGTTGGCGGCCGCGCGCTTCAGAATATTGAAGTAGTCCGCCCCGTTGTCGATCATCTCTACCCGATTGGTAGGCGCACTGACGCCCTGCTGATAGCTGAGGTCCAGCTTCGGCTTGCCTTTGCCACGCTTGGTGGTAATCAGAATCACGCCATTGGCGGCGCGGGAACCGTACAGAATCGCGGCGGAGGCATCTTTCAAAATCTCCATCGAAGCGATGTCGTCGGGATTGATCTCAGCGAGCGGGTTCATGGCCACGCCCCCGGTATTGAGGGCGCTGCTATTGACGGGTTGCCCGTCGATCACGATCAGCGGCTGCGAGTCGGAGCTGATCGAGGCCACACCGCGCACATTGATGCGCACCGCGCCGCCCGGCGAGCCACCCGCCTGCGTGATCTGCACGCCCGCCGCCCGGCCTTGCAGGGCCACATCGGGACTAGCGGCCGTGTTCATGCTGATCTCGGCCGACTTGATCGAGGAGATGGCCCCCGTCACGTCGCGCTTGCGCTGTTCGCCGTAGGCCACCACCTGTACCTCCTGCAACTGGTTGGGATCAGGCATCAGGGTCACATCGATCACCGAATGATTGCCGACGGTGACCTCTTTGCTCACCAAGCCTACAAAACTAAAAATTAAGGTACTGTTTTCCGGTACTTCCAAGCTGTAACGTCCGTCGGCGGCCGTGCTGGTACCGCGCGTGGTACCTTTGATCGCCACGTTGACGCCAGGTAATGGCGCACCTACGTCGTCGATCACCAGGCCGCTGACGGTGCGGTCGGCACTTGTTTCTTGCTGTTCCCGCTCAAATGGCGGTCGGAAACGGCGGCTTGTTTTTGGCGGGATTTGGTAAGCAAAATCCGATTCTCGATCACTTCGTAGTCGATGCCGATGGGCGTCAACAGGTCGTTGAGTACCGCCGAGAGTTTCCGGTTGGTGGCATTGAGCGACAGCCGCTGGCCGGATCGTATCCGAGTGCTGTACACAAATTTGACCCTGGCCTCACGCTCGATTTGCCGCAGGACATCTTTCAATTCGAGGTTCTTCTGATTGAGCGTAATCGGACGATTCAGTACCTCCTGAGCGTGGGTGTCGTGCGCCAGCGCCAGGCTGGTAAACAGCACGATCAAAAGCAGTTGCGATAAAGTGATTTTCATGACCTTCCACAATACATTGTGAATTGGTAAGGGTTTTTTCATAATTTTACTTGTTTTTTAATTGGTAAAAGGATTGAAAAACAGCCTCCTCGCCCGGATTGGCGTTTGGTCGGGGAAGGCACTATTGTCGCCGGAAGTGTTCGTAACACTTCCGGCTTTTTTATTAAAACTCAACAACCATCTCCATGATAAACACCACCGTGCCGCGCTTGTCGTAGGTCGCGCCGACAGACTTGCACAGTAGGTCCAGTTGCGTGAACATCGAGAGATCGTGCAAATCAGCGGTGATGCGGCAGTCCTTGACCGCCGGGTTGGAAATGACAAACTCGATGCCGTACTGTCGGCTTAGTTCGGTTAATACTTTCTCGAACGATGTTTCGGTGAATACCAGCGAGGGTGGGGCGGTGGCGGGCAGGTCGAGCGGAATGGGAGCTTCCACAATGCCCGGCACGATGTGGCGCGTGGCGGCATCGAACAGTACCCGCTGGTTTTGGGTGATGATCACGCCGTGGTGTTCGCGTTCGCTCTGTTTATCTTCGGCGTACACCGACACCCGGCCTTCCCGCACCGATACCTCGACGCTCTTGCCCCGGCTGTTTTGCCTGATGCGGAAACTGGTGCCGAGTACTTCGGTTACCAGATCGCCCGTATGGACGACGAACGGCTTGGCCGCGTCGCGCTTCACCTCAAAAAAAGCTTCTCCCTCCAAGTGTACCTCCCGCTTGCTATCGTTGAATGTCTCGTCGTAGGTCAGTCGGCTGTTTCTGGCCAGGATGATCTTACTCCCGTCGGACAGCAACACGACTTGCTCCGCCTGCCGGGTATTGGCGATCGCGACCGGCTGCCGCACCGGCGCTACCGCCAGGGTACTTGCGTCCATTGGCAGGGTGGTGTCGAGCGGATTGAGCCAAACCCAGCCCAACGCCAGGCAGGCGGCGATGGCACCGGCCCAGGCCAGGTACCCCAGTCGAACTGTCCGGGCGGGGCGGGTTTGGCGGCGGATGCGCTGCCACATGTGCCGCTTGATGTCGTTTTTCTGCGTTTCCGACAGATTGAGCTCGACTTTATGGGCCGGGTCGTCGTACCATTTCAGCAACAGCTGCTCCTCGGTCGCGGTGGTTTCCCCGGCCAGGTAGCGTTTCAGTAGTTGATTGAATTCGTGTTGTGTCATAGGGCGGTCATCCAGGGGCGGCCTAGTTGTCGGTATGGTAGTGTTTGAGGTTTTCTTTCAAAAACCGTAGCGATTTGGTAATGTGGTACTCGACGGCCTTCTCACTCAGATCGAGCCCCGCCGCAATCTCCTTGACGCTCTGATTCTCGAAGCGACTGCGCTTGAATACCTCGGCGCTCTTTTCGGGCAAGCGCCCCAAAGCATCCTCCACAGCCTGGGCCAGATCGGTGAAGTTGACGACATCGTCGGTAGCATGATGGTGGTGAATTTCCTGGAAAATCAGGTACTCCTGGTACTTGCGGGAGCTGATTTGGGACTTGATGTAATCGTAGGATTGGTTCTTGACCGCGACGGTCAGGTACAGGCCGAGGTGCTTGATGACGACTTCCTCGCGGCGGCTCCACAGTTTCAGAAACACTTCCTGCACCAGCTCTTCGGCCTCTTCGCGGACGCCGGTCTGGTAGTAGGCGATGCTGTACAATTTGCGCCAGTAGCGCTGGTAGATTTCGGCAAAGGCCGACCGCCGACCGGCCCGGAGTAGGGTCGTCAGGTTGTCGTCGTCGAGATCTTGGATTGCTGCCATGGCGTGGGCTTGTGGTGGGCCTCTGCTTACATGGTAGATTAAGTAGTTGAAATCCCTAAATGTTTTTGTAAAATATTTGAATTATTTAATTTGACTAAACACCGTTCTCGGCAGATCACGGCCTGCGCGGCTCCGATCACACGGCTATTTTATCTGCTTTCTGCTGGGTTTCTAATAAGGGGCATCGGTACGGCAGCACCCCCGATATAACCTAATCGGCACCATTGTTGCCAGCGGTAGCCGACCAGCGTTCGAACGAAAAAAAAAGTTGTTTTTAGAAATTGCGAAGTGCCTAAATTTCGGTTCTGGCCTTGTTTTTAAAAATCGGCACGTTTATTGTCACTGTATTTCATGAATCGGACATTGAATCCAATCTGTTCGGCTCAGGCCACTCCATCGACTTTTTCTTATTGTTTTTTTCGAACCAACTAAACGTTCTGAGCTTTGAAAGCACATTTCATTCGATGCCTCAAAGGACTACTGCTCTCGCTGCTGTGTCTGCTGTGTCTGGAACATACCTACGGACAGGCGACGAAAAAGCCAAACCCGGCCAAAAGCATTGAGATCGTGATGAGTACGGACGGCGACCTCGCGCTCAACGGCGTTGCTGAAGTCTCCGCCGTTAAAACAAACAAGGCCCAGAAGCCCACCCAGGACAAGCTCGTCAAGCAACTAGGCGAGCCGGACGAAGTGAAAATATTCACCACACCGGATGACGCAAGGAAGAGCAAAAATCACGAGAAGCTGGACATCGACATTCCCGACGAGTCCGTTGTCAGCCTTCGGACCCAGAATGGAAAAGTCACGCTCAACGACCTGCAATCGAGTGTAACCGGTTATATGAAAGGTGGCGCGCTTGCACTCGACAATGTCAAAGGTAAGGTGGAGATCGTCAACGAAGCGGGTGACATCGACGCCCGTAATGTGGAGGCGAACGGTTCACTGACGGCCAGGCGGGGAAACATACGCCTGACCGATGTCACCGGGAACGTCGCCACGTTTGCCCCCGGCGGGCTCATCACCGTCGTCATAGGGCCGAAGTACCACCAGAAGCGTGCGAAACCACTAAGTGTCGAACTGAAAAAAGGAAACATCGAGATTTCGGAAGCGCCTTTTGGGGGAAGCGTCAGACTGGGGAGCGGGGCGATCGACATAGCCAAAATCGACGGGCCGCTGACCGTCGAGGCGGAATCCGCCAATATCACCTTGCAAGGACTGGCAGCACCGCTGTCCCTGCGCAACCGGGGGAACGTCAGCGTGAAGCTGTCCAAGTTCGCCGATAAGAAGCAGGAGGGCGGAGTAGTGGACATCGAGACCATCGACGGGGACGTGATCCTGGAAATCGCCAAGAACTTCACGGGGAGCCTCGACATATGGACCACTGAACATTCGCCCAAGGCGGCGGTGGCACCCGTTACGAGCACCTTGACTTTGGGAAAAGCCTCCGTGGCAGACAACGGCTTCGGAGACGGCGTGGTGACCATCCGGGAGACTTCCTACCGCGTGGCGGTGGGCAAGGGGGGCGGGCCCAGGGTAGCCGTCCACGTGACCAACGGAAAAGTGATCGTAAAAAACTAAGATGAAAATGAAAACACTCGGCTTCTGTCTATGCCTTTTCGTCTCGGCCTCCCTGTGCCGGGCGCAATCCAACATCTGGACCGGTGGAGCCAACACCAGCAACTGGGACACGCCCGGCAATTGGTCACTGGGCACCGTGCCCGGCCCGACCTCGTCGGTGAGCATAAAGTACCTCTCGGGTAAATTCTATCCGGTGCTAACCCGGAACGTGGAGATCGGCTACCTTGACATGTATAACAAGGGCGCGGGCGGGTCGCTGTACCTGGGCGGCTACGAGTTGAAGACGGGCACCGTCTGGGTGGCCTTCTCCAACATCTATTCCACCGGCGGCACCATCCGAACCTCCATGGTGCGGTTGTGCGGGGGGATGAATTTTTATGGCAACCTGACGCTGTACACCGACAACGGGGTAATCGGTGGCTTCGGGGGACCAAACACGTTCCACGGCGACCTGACCGTTTACGCCAACCCCCATGTACCGGCGGGCCAGACGACCGGCCAGTGCTGGCCCTGCGGCGGGCTGATGTTCAGCTACTTGTACGGGGACACCTTCAAGGGGAACTTCAAGCTGACCGACCGGAGCGCGGTTTCCGCCGGTGGGGTGAGCTACATCGGGTTCGGTGTTTTCCCGATGAACATCATCTTTGAGAAAAAGGCCGCCTTCATCGACAGCAGTGCCAATGGTTTGAGTATGGGATTCGCCCAGTACGGGGGCAACGTCACGTTCATGGACAGCGTTCTCTTCAGCGTCAATAGTTCCTACGTCGCGCTTCGTGGTAATGTCGAATTCCAGAAGCCGGTCACCTTCCGCCAAACTGGCGGCAACATCGAAGTGACCCACTGGAGCAACCGCAGCAACAACGATGCGGCCACGCCGAGTCTGGCCACTTTCCGCCAGGACCTGCTCATCGACAAAACCGGGGGAAGCCTGAGGCTGGGAAGCGGGTCTGGCGGGGTAGCCAACGGATCGGTCATCGATCCGGGTGGCAGCATCCGGCCCACCGGCGGCGGTTTTAGCGGCGGGAAACTCGCAATAACCAACACCGTAATCAATTCGCCCAATCAGGAGATCCTGGCGACCACCCATCCGGCGTCCGCCACGCAACAAACGGAGATCTACCTCAGGAACGCCACGGTCAACGGCGCGCTGAGGATAAAGGCCGACGATGTCGGCTCCGCCAACTCGACGTTCCACGGAAGAACGGTGCTCGAGAAGGGCGGCAGTGCGGACTGGTCCAGTAGCGAGGGGGGCAACACATTTTACAAGCCCGTGGAGATCGTCAACTCCGGCGGCCACGACTGGAATTTCGGCAGCGAGTACCCCGACCTCTACAAAGACAGCGTGCGTATAGCCATGAGCGGTACCGGCCAGCTCCAACATCCAGACGATCCCCGGCGAGCGGCGTTTAGGGTGGCCCTGGCGAGCGGCAATCGTTTCGAGGGACCGGTGCGCATCGAGACCGGAGCGGCCCTTTCGGGTGACGTGGAGCTGGGAACGTTCGGTGGTGCGGAATTCATGAGCACGGTGTCTATCGACGATTTCAAGAGTGGCGCTTTGACCTTTTACAACGGCAAGTTCAGGGGGGCGAACCTGACGCGAAACCTAACCGCCAATTCACCCGGAGTCGAGCTCCTGCTGAAAGACAGCTGTCTTTTCGAGGGGCAGGCCACGATCAAGGTGCCTCATTTCAGCTCGGACTTCACCGAATTTATGAAGCCCGTCCTGATCTGGAAAACCGAAGACGGCGACGACGAGAGCATCGGCGGCAACACCTACCGCCAGCGGGTGCAGTTCAAAAACTCAGCCAGCACGGGCAGCATATCCCTGCTTTCGGGTGAGGACAAACTCATCGAAAAGGTACCCCAATGAAAGAAACACATCGACTGGCTACCCCTGCCTGCCCGCGGAAGCCTGTTTCAAGATTAAATACTGTCATAAGCCCTCATTTTCTGTAAAAAATCTAACCAAGTGCTCACATGAAAACAAAGATCACCGCCACGCTATTCCTGGTACTTATGGCCTGCATCGGCCACGCGCAAAACCAGCTCATCACGCCCGCGGGAAAGCCCCTGGTCATCGGCAACCAGGGCGGGGTGAAGCTATTCAACCTCAACGCCAGCTCGCCCACCCAGCCTGCCAACGGTAAGGTGCTGTCCGTCGATGCGGCCGGGACGATCGTCCTGGTGCCTGGTGGCGGCGGATCTACTTCATCGAACGCCCGGGAATCAGCCGAGGTGCGAAGCGGCCTGTGGTCGGAAGCGGCGGGTGGGAACCTGGTCAACTCGAACGCCGGGGGCGTCATGATCGGATCGGGGATGAATGCCGCTCCGGCGGGCTACAAGCTGTATGTCTCCGATGGCATCCTGACGGAACGTGTAAAGGTGGCTCTCAAGAGCACTGCCGATTGGCGCGACAACGTCCTGGAAGACGACTATCGCCTGCGCACCGTCGAGGAAGTGGAGGCATTTATTAAAGAAAACCGCCACTTGCCCGGGGTACCGACCGCCCATGACATGGTAAAAAACGGCAACGACCTGCACCAGACCGACGCCGTGCTGCTGGAAAAGATCGAGGAAATGATGCTTTACATCATCGAGCTGAAAAAGGAGAACGCCGAGCTACTGGAAACCCAAAAAGCCGTCCTTGGCCTGATGGAAAGAGTACAGGCGCTGGAAAAGAAATAACGTACATCCGAGTCGGTTTGCCCGACTCTTATCCGATTTTCAAATGAAAACCAGGCATTTTACCTCATTGCTTTTCGTGAGCCTGCTGGCCTACGCCGGGGTCTGTCCGGCCCAGCCCTGCCCGGCCACCGTGACCCTGATCGCCCCGCTGGCTAACGCCACCCTAATGGAACAAGCGGGTCGTTACCTTTCGGCGACCAACTGCCTCCAATCGGGAAACGTGTCGTACCGGGCGGGCCAATCCATTGCGCTTGCATCTGGCTTCGAGGTGAAGCCCGGCGCGGTATTCGAGGCTTCCATCGCCAATTGCGCGGCGATAGAGGCGGCTAGATCCGACCAGGACAGTCCGCTGGTCCTCAGCGCTTATCCTAATCCCTTTGCCAACAACACGCTGATCGAGTACACGCTGCCTAACACTACCACGGCGAGCCTGACCATCACCAATCTACAAGGTATTGTCGTATCGCGGCTCATTGTGGAGGAAGCCCAATCCGAAGGCACGCACCGCGTGACTTTCGAGTCGGCCAACCTACCGGACGGCGTGTACGTGTGTACGCTCGACACGCCCCTCCGACGCCGTTCTTACCGCATCGTCAAGCAGAAGTAGATCCCCTTTCCCTCCTCCCTCCGTATGGCCACTCGCTACTTCCGTATCCTGTTCACTGCTGCCCTGCTGCTCATCGGCGCGCTGACATCCCACGCCCAGACCGTCAACACCTGGACGGGCCAGACCGACACGCGATGGAGTGTTGCGACCAACTGGTCGCTGAACAAGGTGCCCGAGGCCTGCCACGATGTGGTGATCCCGGCGGGAGCGCCACGCTATCCCGTTTTGCAGGGTGACGTTCGCATCCAGACGCTTCGGATCGACGACAACGCCAGCGTCTCGACCAATGACTTCGACATCTACTTCGATTTCGACAAACCCTTTTCGGTGTTCGCCCAGGGCGGAGCGTTGGCCTGCGGGTCGGGGGTGACTTCTTTGCCGCTGACCGCCCGCGTGATGGGTGGCGACACGGCCTCGTACCGCTACGTGTGGCTTGGTCCGGCGGGCGATACGCTCAGCAAAAGTACAGGCGCCCCCCGGGATACGCTCATCGTCAATACGCCCCAATCGGGTGTGAAAGTCGACAGCGCCATTACGATCGTCTATTTCCGGAGCGGCTTCGCCGTGGCTCCCGGGGCGGACTATACGGCCGTGATTTCCGGCGGTTCGTCCAACCCCGCCAGCCAGGTGACCGGAACGCCGGGCATCTACACGCTCATCGTGACCGATCCGCTGACGGGTTGCCGGGTGAGCGATACCGCCCGGGTGGTCCAGACCGGTGGCCCGGTCATAACCATCGTTGTGGCAGGAGGTGGGTTTTCCTGCCTGCGCGACAGCGTGCAACTGTCCGCCACGGTGTCTCCGGCGGGAACGGCCGTGACCTGGAACGGGCCGGGGGTGCAGGGCGTAACCACGCCGACCCTTTACGCCCGCGCCGCCGGAACCTACACCGCCTCGGCCACGGGCTTGGGCTGCACGGTGAGCGAATCGGTCACCCTCGGGCGGGACGCCACCAATCCGACCATCACGCTGCCGGATTCCGTCGTGCTGCCCTGCACCACCGCCCTGACGCTCCGCCCCACGGGAGCACCCGCAAACGCCACGTATCGCTGGACGGGTCCGGGCCTCACCCAAACCGTCATTACCGACAGCCTGGCGGTGACCATGATAGGTACCTACCGGCTCACCGTGACGCACCCCACCTCGGGCTGCGTGGATTCGGCCAGCGTGCGGGTGGTGGAGAACCCCGCCTGCGCCCCGGCCGACTCCTCCTGCTTTGTTTATATAAAGGCGGTGGACGCCGCTAATAGGGAAACTAATCGCCTGCCCCGCGCCGGAGGCGGCAGCACGTGGGGCAACCTGACGCTGAGCACCGAAGACCTGGACTCGGCGGCTAGCTGGAACTACGGCGCGACCCGCCAATGGCTGCGGCCCGACGGCACCACCGTCAACGCCCCGACCATCGCGGCTAATCAGGTGGGACAATACCGCGTGACGCTCAATAAGCAGGGACGCACCTGCGAGGCGAATATCATCCTGACGGGCACCTCCTGCCACGCCGGGGATACGACCTACGCCTGCAACCCGAACGTCCCGCTGCCCGTCATTGCCGACGATCCGGCGCGTTACTTGCAAAACCTTACCTACGGCGACACGATCTTTGCCGGGGATTTCATCGCCATCGTACTGCAGGTGGACGGCGGCAGTGCCGCCACGGGGTGGACGGGAATAGCCAAAGTAAAAATGCCGTATCTTGGTGGCTCTGAGCTTTCCGCTACCTTCACCAACGCGAAAGTGAACGACTGCTACGAACTGGTAGCCGGTAGCCGGATCGAGACTATCTTTGACCCTAGCGCGGGCGGAATCTTGGACATTGACGACCTTGTGACCAGCGTTACCAGTGAGTTAAAGGACTTGCTTTTAGTTTATGTCAAGGCTGATAGCACCAAGTTGAGAACCCATATTCAGAAATTAGAGGAGCTTAAGACTCAGTACGCCAATGATGAAAACATTCCGGCAGAGGCCAAGGTAGCGTTGGCTAATAACATTACGGTAGTTCAGGGAAAACTCGGAGAGGTGATTAGCTGTCCAAATCCGGCGGTTAATGGCCGGGTTGGGGCTGGGAGCTGTGTCAATCCTGAGGAGGTAGTTCAGTTGATTAATATGGGGTTACCTACACCAATCGTCAAATTAGACTCTGTGATTTTGGAATTTGGTAGCTTTCAATGGGAAACAGATATATCAGATATCTCTGATGAGATTCATTCTGTTTCCGATTCCATATTAGTAAAGCAGTGGATAGTAAATGAAGGTGGAGATTTTAAAAACTGGAATAGATATAAGAACTGGAGCACTAAAACTTTAAAGCTTATTTATGAAGAAGGCAATGTTACTCCTAGCCTAATAGGTGTTAGGGACGTTTTAACTAAAAGATCAGCAGATATTATCATATCAAATTTATACAATGGAAATAGGAAGGAAGTTTCTTTTTTGGAAGGTGATCCAGTCTCAAACCAACTACTTGAATACTTAACAGTTCAAAATAGCACAGGAAGTTACGGACTTAGGTATCTAACCAGTTTTATTAACAGGATATTACCTTCGATAAAAAATGGTAATTTTAAATCTTTGACTGGTCAATTTGTTTTTGATCCCGTTGATGGCATTGGGCTTATTAATTTTAATCGTTTGCAAGAAATTCCTTTATATGACTTTTACGCAATTATGGGTGGAACACAGAAAGTGAAGGCAGTTCTGACACTTAAAAATATAGTAAACAAGACTTCAAATAACTTGAACGATCCTGATCTAATCCCATTTGCATACGAAACTAGCGTTCTTGATGTCACTTTTGATTTTATCGATTGGTATGGAGCCGATCCTGATGACATTGGAAATATTTCTAGCCTGAAAAATATAAGCGAAAGTTTGAAAGCCTTATTCATGTTACAACACTATCAGGGAGTTGCTCATCCCTTTCAAACCAAAATTCGGGTAAAACCAATAAAGGGTTATGTAATAAAATAAATATTATGAAGAAGGTAGTTATTTTTATTTCAATTTTCCTCTCGGTTATATGCATAACCTACATTTATGAAAAATGGGGGTGTTTTGATGTAAATAACAGAAGAATTAAACTATATTCTCCATGTTTTATAGTTCCGGAATTACTGTATAATAGAATGAAATCATTTTGCGATTGTCATTCTGATTGGGTTCATATATCGCGTTTAATTAAACAAAGTAAGCAACATAAAATATTAGATAAAACTAAATATATAATAAATAATTTTTGGGGCACAAAACAACTGTCATGCGGAGATAATAGTGTATACTCTGACTTTGATGATAACGAAATATTCTTGTATACCAAACAAGATACCTCACAGTTGATATATGATGGCGCTTTGACAAACATTAGATTTGATGATGTAACTTACACATCATCAAAAAATCTTTATGATGCTGGAGATAATAATAAGTTAGTGAAAGTTAGTTTTGATACTCTAGAAGTGAATTATTTATTAGATTACAGTTCGGTAAATATTGATGTTCTAAGAAAATTCCATCGATTCACTTTGTACGATTCATCTTACTCGACAAAGTATAAAGTTGTAAATTACAGACTTATCGATAAATATAATGATAATTGCATTGCGAGTTTCTTGCACTTTAATTATGGAAAAAAATTCTATTTTAATGTATATGATATAAATAAAAGTAAGTAAAGGTTTATTGAGTTGTCGGTATCCTAATCCCTGGTCTGTGTGACACAGACCTGCCGCCATACATCACAATACCATACAAAACCTATACCCTGCTCTGTGTATCCACGACCTGCTAACATACAGTAGGTCATATCGCCGAAACAAAAGCCCGTGCTACACCGAGAAATCAAATATTGATGTGAGAAATGAAGTTTTAATTAAAAACATATAATTCAAAGATATTATTAAAAATGGCACGATGATTGCCTATTATAAGATAAATAGTATTCTAGCTAGTGCTAATAACTATTGTGAATAGATCGATTTGCATTTTAATAAAATGTTTGTAATTGGCTTACTTAGAATAATATTATAACTGAAAAATAGGCTTTTAATATAAAAAGATAAGACTATTGTTTTATTTCGTTCTTTGACATTATTTCAATTCTAATCCCTGGTCTGTGTCTCACAGACCCGCCGCCATACACCACAACGATATGACCCACAACAATATGCAACGCCAAGAGAGCAAGTACCTAAATTTAAGTAAGAATTCGCCTCTAAATTAGTGCCTTTAAAGAAATACCTACGATCAAATAAGACCTGACAAAATTCAATTTTTACCAACCAACCTAAAAGTTATGTACAAAAAAACCACAATCCTCCTCCTGCTTCTCTCCGTCCTGCTCACCGCTTGCAAAGACAAAGAGGAGGTCGACTGCGTGGCCCCGGATATTGAAAAAAACCTTCTCGGCACCTGGAAGGCCACTTTCACCAGCAAGGCAGGAAATTCCAGCCCATCCACGGTCATCTTCAAGGAAGATGGCACGATGACGGGGCTCGGTCCGCTTTTCAAGAATGCGTCTGCCCCCAATTACATCTGGAAGGACGATTCCTGGGAAAAAGATCAGCTTGGCATCGCCTTTACGTTCCGAGGTGCCGTTTCCCCCACGGGGCAGTATTCCGCTTTCAGCAGATCCAGCTATTACGTCGATGAAAACGAGTGCGATAAGGTGGTGCTTGGTGCGGCGGACAACAACACCTTCGAACTCACCCGCTAACAAGCTCTATCTAGCCAAACACCAAAAACCATGTACAAAAAAACCACAATCCTCCTCCTGCTCCTTACCGTCCTCCTCACCGCCTGCAAAGACAAAGAGGAGGCCGACTGCGTGGCCCCGGCCATCGGGCAGAACATCGTCGGCACCTGGACGATGAACGTCGATCTGGGCGCGCTCGGCAACGACGGCCCTTTCACGGCCAACTTCAAAGCCAACGGTGACCTGGTGGATCAGGACAACACATTTTACATCGGCGTCGACACGGGCAACAACGGCCCCGTCACCCGTTACTGGCAAGTCAAGAATGGCCAAGTGCTCATCTCCCAAAGCAAGACCACCGACCCCAATTTCGAGTTCGACGTGAAGGAGAACAGTTGTGATAAAATCGTGCTGAACGATGGTTTCGGCGACATTACCCTCACCGACAAGAAATAGGCGGTGCGCCGCCCGGCGGAGCGCCGCCCTCACCTCACCACCCGAAGTATGAAAAGGTTTCTATCCTCCCTGTTGTTTTCCTGCGGCCTGCTGGCCGCCGCCACGGGCCTGTGCGCCACACCTGGCGCTGCCACGCCGGACAAGGCACCCTTGGCGGCCGTGCGGCCCGCGCTGGCGGTCGCCCCGGCCACCGACGCCGAGTTCACGCTCGTGACCCAGGCGGCGGCCGACGAGCGGACGGAAGCGCGGCGGGCATTCGCCTCGCTCGACGCCCGCGACCAGTACGTGGAGGGCAACCTGACGTACGACAACCTGGTTACGCTGCCCGTCGGGATTCGGAAGAAGATCGGGGAGAACACCATCGAGATGGCCGTGGCCAGGGCCGTCTTCCTCTCCGACAAGGCCGAGCTGACCGTCTACATCCGCATGACCATGCCCGTGGCCGACGCCAGCACGGGCACCACCGAGCGGGTGCTGTACTTCGGGGCCGACCGGGTGGGCGTCACCCGCAACGGCGGGCTGACGGGCGACTTCCGCGCCGTGCTGCTGGGCGATTTCGTGCTGCCGCTGCGCAATTACAGCATCGTGCTGCGCGGCGGGGCGGGCCTGGCTCAAAACGGGCAGGTGCCAAGCACCGGCTTCACCTACGCCGAGTTCAGTTGCGGCTCGGGTTTCAAGGAGGCCCAGATCGTGGCCGACGTGGTGTTTCCCAGGGATGTGCTGATTCCGCTCCACCCGACCACCTACGAACCCGTGCCGGGCCGGGTGACGGTAAGCTTTGCGTTCAAGTCTACCAAGGGACTACACGACGTGGTGATCGACGGCATCACGTCCAACACCGCCTTCACCGTCCGGGGAGCCGACAAGTTCGCCTTCGAGCTCGACGGGCTGTCGATCGACCTCAGCCAGACCCAGAACCCGACCGAATTCAACTCGCCGGGTCTCTTCCCCGAGCCCAAGCCGCTGAGCTGGGAGGGCGTGTACCTGCGGTCGCTGCGGGTCGCCCTGCCGCCGGAATTTCGTAAGAAGAATCAGATGGACCGGGTCTTCATTCAAGCCACCAACGTGCTGGTCGACCGGCTGGGCTTCTCGGGGGCCATCGCCGTCGGCACCACGGGCAACGGCCCCATCAAGCTGAACGAGGGCGACGCCTCGGGCTGGAAATTCGCCCTGGATGTGGTCGAGTTGACTTTTATAAACAGTAAGCTGGACGTAGGCCTTTTCAAGGGGCGCATCGCCCTGCCCGTCAGCCAGGAAAACAGCCAGGGCGTGGGCTTCAGCGCGCTGATCGACGCCGGGGGCAACTACGGGGTCTCGATCGCGAACCTCGACCAGGTCGATTTCGGCTTTATGCGGGCCAAGGCCACCCTCTACCCCGGCTCGGAACTCCGACTCGAAGTAGTAGACAAGAAGTTCAAACCTAAGGCCGTTTTGAGCGGCAGGATGGGGATTTACGCCAACCTGAACGACACCGATGCCACGCCCGTGAACGAAAACGGCAGTAATCTGCTCGTGTTTAGGGGCATTGCCTTCGAGGGGCTGACCCTGCAAACCGACGCGCCTAAAATCACGTTCGGCAAGATCGCCTACGAGCAGTCGGGAAAGATGGCGCTGTTTCCCG
The DNA here is from genome assembly GCA_963803495.1 of uncultured Cytophagales bacterium. Lineage (GTDB taxonomy): Bacteria > Bacteroidota > Bacteroidia > Cytophagales > Spirosomataceae > Persicitalea. The sequence continues at coordinate 429,917 of CAWDMP010000002.1, read as the reverse complement.
TGGTGATCAACTCCTTCAACATACTGCCGTCCCAGGCGGGCAGCCAAAACTTCGCGGTGGGCGTCGGGGTGAGCGTCAACCTGATGGGCACGGCGGCGGGCAAGGGGTTCAGCGGCAACACGATGGTGACCTTCGAGGCCGAGGAAACGCCCGAAGGCCGCTGGCGCTTCGCGGGACTGAAAAACCCCGTGGATATTTTCCTGGATGCCAACGTGTCGGCCTTTTCGCTCAACGGCAGCGTTTCGCTCTTCGACAATCCCACCGAGAAGGGCTTCCAGGGGGCCATCAGCCTTATAATTCGCAAGCCCAAGGACATCCTGGTGTGCGCCAGGGCGAAGTTTGGTTATAATATTCCAGACAGCACGCGCTACTGGTACGTCGACGCCCTGGCGGCGGGCCTGAACATTCCGCTCACCACCCCGCTGAAACTCGACGGGCTGGCCGGGGGCGTGTACAGCAAGTACCGTCCCCAGCCCTCTACCAGTTCAGTCACGGCGGGCGACATGGATTGTTCCACGCGCAGGGACCTCATGCCCTACACCTACGACAGAGATGTTTCGCTGGGCTTCAAGGCCGCTGTCCTGCTGAAAACCGAGGGGGACAACTTCCGGGGCCGGGTGGGCTTCGAGATCGTGCTCAACCGCCATTTCGGCGTGAGCAGCGTGGGCTTCTACGGCCGGGGCGAACTTTCGGCCAGCCTCCCGGCCGGGGGCGAACTGGCGGTGGGGAACCAACTCGCCAAGAACCTTAAAAACGTCGTCGCCTCCTCCCCGGCGGTAGACAAAGTCGTCAGCACCGCTGACCAAATCCGGAAAAAGGGCAAGATCGTGGATGACAGTCCGGGTCCTGCCCCGGCGGGTAACATCGCCTTCTGGTTCGGAATGCTCTGGGATTTGGATAACAACATTTTACACGGCGACGCCGAAGCTTACGTCAACGTGGGCAACGTGTTAACGGGGACCGGGCCCTACGGCCGGATGGGCTGGATGCAGCTCCACTTCGATCCGGGCAAGTGGTACGTCTACGCCGGCAGTCCCAAAGACCGGCTCGGCTTGCGGATACAGCTTGGCCCGGTCAGGGCGCAGGTGTCCTCCTACATCATGGCTGGCTGGGGTGTACCCACGCAGCTTCCCTTGCCGCCACCGCAGGTCATGAGCATCCTCAACCTGAACGCCAATTCGTCCGAATTCCAGCGTTCTCCTACTGAAACCGCCAAACTAACGTCGGGACAGGGGCTGGCGCTGGGCGTAGCGCTGGACATGAATACCGGACCGATGCAGCAGCGAATGTTCTACGCTCAGCTCGGAATCGGGGCCGGGGTCGATCTTCTGATGGCCAAAAAGATCGGAGGGTACTCCTGTGGCAGCGACGCTGGTTCCAACGGCTACTATGGCTTGGGGCAGTTCTACGCCTACCTCCAGGGCCAACTGGGGGTGCGGTACCGACGGCGCAACTACGATTTGATCAGCGCGGGCGTAGCGGCCCAATTACAGGGCGGCATGCCGAAGCCCGCCTGGGTGAGCGGCAGATTGGGGGGCAAGATCCGCATCCTGGGAATAAAGGTAAAATTCCAGATGAACATGCAGGTGGGTGACCGCTGCGAATGAGTCGGCTCGGCCTTCCTTTCCTTGTTAAAACAAAACACTTATAGTCAAAACAGACCACAAGCGCGAAGCCATGAGTACAATGATAAGAAAACATATCGTCATGTCGCTGGTGACCCTGAGCTTGCTGCTGTTAGCAGCAGGGGCCTCCGGTCAAGCGACCACCGTGGTGGCCACCGGACGCAGTGTCAAGGTGGGCGTGGACCCCAGAGTCCACTTGCGGTGGCTTCCGGCCGGGGACACCCTGTCGGCCAACGCCTCCCAGCCGGGTTACTACCTCAACGCCTGGTCGAGGTACAAGAAAGACGGGTATATTATCCAGCGCCGGAAACTGAACGCCAGCAACGTGGTCATTCCAACGGTGGAACGTACCTGGTCGGTGGCCCCCGACTCCACTACGCTGTTTCAAGCGTCTGCCGGAACCGGGCTCGGGCCTGACGCTGAGGCGGCGGGCGTGCTGTATGGTGCGCTCTACGACCAGGTGGAGACCAGTCCGGGCCAGATCGGTGGAAAGGATATCCAGATGATCGGCTCCGGCGGAGTCGACGAGCGTGAACAGCGTTATGCCCTCACTGTTGTGGGTGCCGAGCAGAGCCTGTCGGCGGCCGTTAAGGCGGGCCTGGGGTTGGTGGACGAGACCTCGTTGGTCGGCGCCACCTACGAATACGAGATCACGGAAGCAGCAAGTCCTGGTCAGGCTTCCCGATCGGTGAAGATTATCGTCAGGAACACCTACCTTCCTCCATCTGCCCCTCAAACACCGCGAGTGCGGTGGGGCGACCGAAAGGCTACGTTGAGCTGGCGGTGGTTTCTGCCGGGTATTTCCCCCACCAGCCTGACGTTTCAGAATATCTACAACAGCTATTTCGTGGAGATGTCCACGACCTCCTCGACCAGCGGATTCGTACGCATGAATGCACGACCGATCATGTCGCTCAACGAGAATTCCGACTCGCTGTATTTCGAAATTCCCCTGACGGCCAACGGTGTGACGACCTACGTCAGGACCGGGGCCGTGACGCCGTACGGCGAGGAGCTCCGGTCGGCGGTGATCACCGGCAAAGGGGTCGACACCCCGGCGGTCTGGCTGCCCCGGATCGACAGCACTTCGACGCTGAGCAACGGCAGTGCGATCCTGCGCTGGGTATTTCCCAGTGATACGGTTTTTAGCCAGGCGAACACGCTGCTGAACGGATTCGAGATCCACCGCTCGGGCAACATGGATAATTTTCAGAAACTGACCATTGGCTCAGTCTCGGTGTTCAATCCCACGACGCGCCAGGTCACGCTTCCGCCCGCCGTGGCCCAGGGGTACTACATCGTGAACGCGAAGTACAAAACCGGGCAGACCGTTTCGTCTAACCCCGTGCTGATCCAAAGGGTGGACAGCTTCCCCCCCGCCGTGCCGATGGGACTCCAGGCTTACTGGGACACTCAGATCGGCAGAATGCGACTCAACTGGATGGCCAATATCGAGTCCGACTTGATGGGTTATAAGGTTTTTCGGGCAAATCTGGCAGGCGAAGAACCCGCGCTGTTGGGCGATGTCAGGGGGGTGACTACTTTTCTGGATATCGAAATGAGAATCAACAATCCCAGGGCCTGGTACTACGTCCTGGCCTATGATCAGCGGTTTAACCATTCGAGCCTGTCTCCGGCACTAGTCGTCGTCAAGCCGGATTTGATTGCCCCCGATTTGCCTAATTTTCTGAACTGGCGCGCTGATCCTGAGGGGGTAGACCTGTCGTGGAGCAACAGTGTCAGTCGCGATGTGGCGACCCAGACCCTCACCCGCAAGTCCGCTGGAAGCCAACAACCCGGAACTGTGCTTCGGACCTGGAATGCTTCGGCGAGGGAAACCTCCTATACCGACCGGAGCCTTACGGCCAAAGGTATGTACAGCTACATCATCCAGGCAGTCGATTCGTCAGGAAACATTTCACGGGACAGCGTCTTGATCAATGTCACCAGCCTGGGCGAGTCAAGGCTGCCTGTCGCTGACTTCACCGCCGTCAGCGATCCGACGCAGGGCGTTCACCTGACCTGGGCCTGCCAGGGAAAGGATGTGGTGGAGTTCGAAGTAAGGCGGGTCGTTACCGATAGTGCGCCCTCCTTCGCTCCAACTTCTGCCCCCAGCGCGGCCCCTTTGTCGATCAGCGTCAACCCAATCTGGCGAACCGTGGACGGACTGTTCTGTGAGATGTGGGACCGCGAGTCGCATTCCGGCGCGCAGCAACGGTTGTATAAGTTGGTAGCCGTATACAGCGACGGTTCCAGGTCTCCTGAAACAATCGTTACCGCCCAAATGCCATAAAAACACGGAATCGGCACGAAGTGGGGTTCTGCTTTATGTTGTAAGCGCTGAAGCCGAGTTTTCACTACCAAGACTCGCACAATCTGTCGTCTTTAACCTCCTCTTAGCAGGCTGACCATGGATCAGTCTTGATGTACCCCCTGCCTATCCAGCGGAATCTCCAATTGCTCATTCAACGTTTCTTCATTCATTCCGGCCAGTTCCGCCTTCGGATCGGCGGCGAATTCCTCGATGCGGTAGCGAACCGTTTGGGGCGCGCCGGCGTGGAGTTGCAGCGCAATGTAGCCCGCCTGGTCGCCGCCTTCATCCCTGACCGCTACCGCCAAAGTACCATTGAGGGCCGTCCAGATCCGGTCGCCCACGGCCAGAATTTCGTAAGTATTCCATTCGCCGGGCTTCACGGCCTTCTCGCCCCGATCCGACCAAAATAGCTTTTGTCGGCCATGTTCGTGGTACAATCGTCCCCACACATCTTGCCCATGTCGGCCTAGTATCCCAGAGCCTGTCCGGTCGAGTCTGCCTTGATGGACCTGAACTGAATGCCCGCGTTGGCGGTGTTGGTTTCCATCAGCACCTCGACTTTCAGGTAGAAGTCTTTCACTTCCACGGCTGACCGAGGAATTCGTTTTTGGGTACTTGCTCGTTCGCAGCGGCTACGATGGCCCCATCCTCGACCGACCAGTACTCCGCGTTCGTGGTCGACCATCCTCCCAGCGCTTGCCCTTCGAAGAGTTCCGTCTTTTCGATCACCGACTCTTTTTCTTCCTGGTCCTGAGCACCACAAGCCAGCAGCAGGACGACAGGCAGCAGGCCGAGATGGCGAGACAGTGATTTTTTCATTAGATAAGGGGTAGGTTTATGATAAATGGGGTCTTCACTTCACCGCCCGCACCCAGCGGCCGCTGTGGGCACCGACGGCAATTTCCTTAGCGTCGAGTACCTCGCCCGTCACGGCGTCGGTAAGCTGCCGGTATTGCATGGCTTTGGTATCGAGCGCGGCGGTCGTGGCTTCTTTCTGATTGATCAGGAAATAGTGGTCGGCGGCTGGGGAAGCCAGGCGGTAGGCGAGGGCATTGGTACAATCGTAAGGCGATTGGTAGTTTCCTAAAACATAATTCAGGAAAGGTACCCGACCCGCCGCACGGTCTTTTCCGGCTGCCGTGAAGTTTTGGGTAAAGTCATTGATCGAAGCCTGCATGCCCAGCAGCACGGCGGTACCCTTTCCCAGGGAATTTTCCAGAATGGCGGGCTGGCCGTTGTCGTACTTCGCCAGTACCTTGGCGGTGGTGGGCGTGGCATCCATGGTATAGCCGTAGAGAGCGCGACCCGCCAGGCTTTGCGGGCGATTGGTGCCCGCGTACTGGAAATCGTCCAATGTGCAGCCAAATAATTTTTCAAACGCCGAACCCTTGCCCACCGGTAGGTGTGCCGTATTTTCGTCGAAGCGCGCGCCGGGTAGGTCCATCACGAGCCGACCGCCGTTCTGCACGTATTCCTGCAAAATGGGCAGTAGCTCGCGCCGGATGCTCAGCATGGCGGGTAGGTAAAGTACCTTGTATCGCCCCGAGAGTCCTGCCTTCAGGTTGTCGGGCGTGACGTACTCGTAAGGTACATTGGCTTCCATAAGGGCGTTGCTGATGCCGATGCGGGCCCGCACGGGCTGCAATTTGAAGTCGTCGTCGCCCGGCGTACTCGTTGCGCCCCAGGTCGCTTCGTTTTCCCAGTCGTAAAGTACCCCAACCAGCGGTTCTTTGTGCGCCTGCCACAGCTCGAAGCGATACTTTTGCATGGCCTGGCCGATTTTGCCCAGCGCCTCGGCGCGTTCGGTGACCTGGCCATTGCGGTCGAGCAGGGCGTACTCGCCTTCTTCTTTGCCCGCGCTGCGGGCGCTCCACGTCCACACCCCGAAACCTTTGAAGCCCGCCGCCAACTGGCTCAGGTACAGCTGCGTGATTTCGCCCGTCCCGGCGTAGTAGGCGTTATCGTGGCCGGGGTCTTTTTCGCCATCCATCTGCTGAGGGCCGCCGGTACTTTCCCAGCCGCCCGTCCAGCCGCCTTTGTTGAAGTCGTTCATCAGGCTGGCCTGCATATAAAGCGATTTGCACACCTCGCCTTCGGTCAGGCCGTAGTGCCACGAGAAGTGCATGGAAGGATAGAACGAACCGTAGTCGGTCAGCGAGCGGGCAATGCCCTCCATGTCGACGTTGTACCAGGCGATGGGGTGGAAAACGGCCAGCTCACCCCCGCCCCGGTAGGGTGCCGAGGGGTCGAAGTTGTGAAAACGCGCCGCGCTGCCCAGAATGCGCTGGTAGTTGTGGTCGACTTTGAAGCGGTAAATGTCCTTGACGTGGTTGTACTCGCGGCGGGGCGTGTCCTTCCAATTCTGGCGCACATCCTCCCAACTTTTAAAGGGTCCGGCTTCGGGCCGGAATAGCCCGGCGTGGTGCTGGTTCCAGGCGTAGTTGAGCTTGTCGACCGTACCGTAGCGCGTTTTGAGCCAGTCGACAAAGAGTGTCTCGCCCTTTTCGTTCAGGTCGTCGCCGCGCTTGCCGATTTCGGGATCGAAGGCCCGGCTCGTGGCCGCCATCGGAATCGGAATACTGCTGGCGTTCTGATTCTGGATTTTCCCGATGCGCGCTTTGAGTACTTCGCGCTGGTGTGCTACCATCGCCGGATGCGCCAGTACTTCGGCCAGCGGCAGCGAACGCTTGATTTTTAGGCGGTCGAGCAGGGTATTGTCTATTTCGGCGTAGCCGCCCTCACCGTACCACCAGGGAATGATGCCCTCTTCCAGGGCGATGAGGCCGATGCGTTCCTCTGTCCAGTCGGGAACAGTCAGGATTTGTTTCAAGGCATTGAAGCCCAGTCGCTTCATAGTACGAAAGTGCTGACGGATTTCGGCTTCGTCCTCACCGGGCTGCTGCACGTACACCACCCCGGCGGGCATGGGCGCCAGTTTGCGAAATTTCTGCTGCATCGGTGAGTCGTGCAGGGAGTCGTACAGTTTGTGCAAAAACGGATCCGGCTGGGCTACGGAGGGAAAAGCCAGGCTGGTGGCCATCAGAGAGAAGAGGAATACCTTGGCGGTAGTTTTCAAGATCATGGATTGTCGAGGTTGATTGTGAACGTTTCGCGGCCGTCAGTGACGGTCATTCGGCCGTTTTTTATTTTGAGATAAGGGCTGTCGTACAGTCCGCGGTCGGCCCAATGGTCGTAGTCGAGCGGCTTGCCGTCGATCCAGCCATCGGCGCGCAATCCGTCGGGGCGGTACTTCATTTTGAGGCGACTGCCGTACAGCGAGCGGTACGTTAAGCTACCGTTTTTTGTAAAGCTCGACCAGTCCAGTCGGGTACCTTGGTCTGCTTTTTCTTTAAAATCACCCCAGTCGCGGTACCTACTCTTTTCCACTGCATCGAGTACATAGCCCGAAGCCCGCCCGCCGCAGACCAGGATGCTGTACCTGGCCAGGGTGTGGCGGGTGTCTTTTTGGGCAAAAAAAGCCGTGTCGCTGCTTGGTACTTCCACCCAGAACCACTGGCCCAAAGGGCGGACAAGCAGGTAGGTATCCCCGGCTTCCATAAAGATCGCGTCAGCCGTTTCCTCAATTTTTGTAATTGCCTTCGGGACCATCAGCCAGGTGGCGGCGCTGTGGGCGGCCGAGTCGATGAAGCTTTCTACAGCACTTAAATCACTTATATCAGGCTTAGGGTACTGCGACCATCACATCCCCCGCATGTTGAAATCGCTGGCGTTGTTGGGGCGAAAGAGGGTCAGAGGGCTTGGAGCCCGTCGGCGCACTCACGACCACCATCGTACCCTGGTCGTGCAGGGTTTGGGTGTAGGGGCTGTGGCCGATCTTCAAGCCACGCTGGGGCTGCTGGCCCATCAGCACCAGATTGTCCGCACCGTGGGGCACCACCAGCGACCAGGCTATTTGCTGATTAGGATTATCGACCATCGTCAGCGCCGCATGGCCCAGCCCGAAGGACTGGGAGGCGTAGAAGCTTTCCTGGGTATGGTTAGCCTCGTCCATGGGGTAGTTGGGCCGACTCATGCGGGCGCTGAACGGCAGTTCAATATTTTTATTCAACAAATTACAAATCACCCGGTTGGGGCGGTAGGTGGTGGTGGCCACGGCCAGCGACACAGGTAGCGGCTGGCGGTGCGTCGTGTCGGCAAAAGCTTTTAGAAGTACTTCCATCTCGCTTTCCGACTTGGGTAGTCCCCCGCGCTTCTGCGCGCCCGCGCCGCTCCCGTGGTAGGTTTTGAGCGCGTAGGTAGCGAAATAATAATCGAGCGCGGCCTTCGCAAGACGTTTGTGCTCGGGCTTTTGGGCAAAATCGTAAAGATTCATAAACGCCTGAATCGAGTGCGGGTAATAAATTTCGGAGTCGAACTCGCCGTGACCGATTCTGCCCAGTCGCTGTACGAAATCACGCAAGAAGCCATAGGTCAGCCGCTCGGTGTCGGCGGTGGAGTAGGTGGAAATCCGCGCCGAGTCGGGAAACCACTGCGAATAGAGCAGCGCCGTGGTACGCCACATGATTTTGTGGTTTTCGGTACCGCCCGCGAAGCGGGTACCGCCCAGTACGCCGTCGCCGCCGGGGGTGCCCACCATGTCGTAGGCGTAGTCCATCGGGTTGTGCTCGCGCGCGCCATCTGAGGGTCGGCGGGTTTCGGCGTAGTCCGAGACGGCCATCTGCAAGTCGTGGTGCCACTGCGCGCTCATGCGGTCGCCGACCAGGCCGTAAAACCGCGCCCAGTGGCTGGCCGCGAAGTGATACTGCTGCACCAGATTGCCGGGTACCCCAAGAAAGGCTTTCAACAGCGAGTCGTCAGGATTGCGGAGCAGGCGGGCGGTCATCGCGGGCAAGTCGTACTTGAGCGGATCGCCGCCGAAAGTCGCTATGCGTCCCTGCGCGTCGCGGCTTTTTGCCCCAAAATAACCCGTGGGTCCCTGCACGAACGCCCGCCCGGTGTAGGGTGAGGTAATGGTATCGCCTTCCAGCGCAAAAGAGTACATGAGTCCGCGCGTGTCGGGACAGGTGTCGACGGACCGGTTTCGCTCGCCGTAGGGCTCGGCCGCGATGCGTTCGATGGCCCCGGCGATGTGGCTCTGGAAATAGCTTTCGTAAGGGTAAGAACTGGCTTCTCGGTTAGTTTCCTGTACCGTGGACTGTCCGACGCAGGGCAGGTAACCCAAAAAAAGGAGAAGGAAAACTGCCGGGTACTTGAAGGGAGGAATGTTCATCGCTGTACTAAGAATAATTTCGCCGAAAATTACAGGCAACCTACCGATTCTACCACAAACTGCCCGTCGACCTCGCGAAAACTGGCGCCTACCTTCCGGCAGACCGTGGCGAGTTTGTCGCGCAGCGGCTCGTTGCCGAGTGTCACGGTCAGCGGGCAAAGGTCGAGCACACCATCGTTGAACAGGATCGTTACCCCATACTGGGCTTCGAGCCGCCGCAGAATCGTGCTGGCCGCGGTGTCGGTAAAGCGTACCTCCGGCTGGTCGGCGGCTTCGTCGAGCGGCAACGGATTGTCGATCAGCCGACGGCGAACCGTTTGGCTGTTGCGCTCGAAGACGGCCCGTTGGTTGGGCAGTACCAGGAGTCCTTTATCAGCCTCGGCCCGCAGCTTAAAATTGTTCAGCCGGAGCACCGACACCCGCCCCTGCCGCACCTTGACCGATACATCGCGCTCGCTCGCGTAGGACCGGACGCTGAATGTTTCGTCGTAGGCCGTAGCCACCACTTCGTTGGTGTATACATGGAAAGGCCGGCCGGGCGCACTTTTTACCTCAAAAGCCGCTTCGCCCGCAAGAATCACCGCCCGCTGTTTGGGTCCGAAGTGGGCCGTGTAGCTCAGCCGGCTGTTCTTTTCGAGGGTCACGGTGCTGTTGTCTTCCAGGGTAAACACCAGCGGCTGCTCCTCGCTATTGGTTTTCTCGATCAGTACCTCACCCCCTACCACCTCCGCCACCAGCCCCCGGTAGGTGGTGGGGCCGGCGGGCTGCAACTGCCAGGTCAGCCAGGCTACGCCCAGCGAGAGCGCCAGCCCCACCGCCCACTGCCAGGGCGGGTAGGCATTGAAAAAATTGCGGGATAGCCCGCCGTCGGGATTGATGTTGGCGCTGATGCGATTCCACACCTGGCGGCGGTCCAGGATCGGTGAGTCGGCTTGCTCTGCCTGGTGCAAGTCGCGAACGAGCCGTCTGGCGCGTTCGAATTCGCGCGCGGCCTCGGGGTGACGGTGGGGAAACTGGCGCCAGCGGCGATCGTCGTGATTCCCCAGTACCCAATGGACGAAGGAGTCGTCGTCCAGGAAATCTTTGATGTGTTGGTGATGCTCGTTTTTCATAGGCAGGGGGTAGCTATGGTACTCTCCTGCTTTGAAAGGGATCGAAAATGGCCGATCGTAACCATCCTACCGAAAATTTTTTTGAATTCGCCGGAATGCACCAAATCACAACGGCCCCGGAAGACTGCAGAACTACCAGCGAAACGCTGAGCGACAGAACCGCCCGGAGGGTGACGCGCAGCACGGCGTACGATTTGGAAAGCAGATTCTTGACGACCTGCTTGGGAATTTCCATCGTTTCGGCGGCTTCGTCGAGATCGAAGCCCTGGAAGAAGCGCAGGTGGACCGCCTCGCGCTGCCGCTTGCTGAGGTGGGAGAGTGCCTCCTGGATCACGTGCACCCGGCTCAACCGAAGCTCGCGGTCGATGGTGTGCTGCTCCGACGACAACACCGAGAGGTAGTCCAGGAAATCGTCGATGTCCTCGGCACTTTCAAAAATGTCGTGGTGCAGGTTGCGGCCCAGCTGGTGGCGCAGCGCCCGGAAGAGGTACGGCCTGACCCGTTCGACCTCGCTCAGGTGTTCGCGGCGGCGCCACAGCTCCACAAAAACATCCTGAATGGCATCTTCGATGAGCGCGGAATCGGACGTGATGCTGTATCCATACCGTCCCAGCGCCTTAAAGTGGCGTTTGTAGAGTTGTTCCAGGGCGGAGGCGTGGCCTCGCTGGAAGGATAGCCAAAGGTCTCGGTCGTGTTTCAGGGCGGTCGGCGGTACGGGGTGATGCTTATACGAATACTTAACTACAAGATGGCCATTTTCTTATAAATAGGAGCGGAAGAATGCAGGCTATTTGTCCAGTGAGTGATTTTACTCGACCTAACCGTTTGGAATGTTAACCTTTCTTATAACCTTTACAAAAAAAACAAAACCACCGTATGGACACCGCTACGCTCAATACCCCCTGGGTAGAATCCCCATTTTTTGAACAGGAAATTGACCGGGCCGGCCTGGACCCCGAAACCGAAGCCCTGGCCCGCCGCTACGCCGAAGACGGCTACGTGGTGTTCGATCCTCAGGTCGATATGGCGGTGATCGACGCCGTGGTCGAGGCGCTGAAGCCCCGCTTCGAGGCTGACCATACCAATCGAATTCAGGACGCCTGGGAGTACAACGAAGCCGTGAAAAAGATCGCCGCCGCGCCCAGGGTACTCGAAGTACTCAGAACACTGTACGGCCGGGAGCCCATCCCGTTCCAGACGCTCAATTTCAGTACGGGCAGCCAACAACGGACGCACAGCGATTCCATTCACTTCAACTCCGTGCCCGAGCGGTTTATGTGCGGCGTGTGGGTGGCGCTGGAAGATGTCCACGACGGCAACGGTCCGCTGCATTACTACCCCAAAAGCCACAAACTACCCTTCTACGATCTTTCGATTCTGGGCCTGAAAGGCTCCACCAGCAAATCCATCGAGGAAATGCTGAACAAGTACTATACCCGTTACGAGGATTTCATCGCTAAGCTGGTCGAAAATAAGAAGCTGGATAAGAAGGTACTGAACATCAAAAAAGGCCAGGCGCTGATCTGGTCGGCCAACCTGCTGCACGGCGGCGAACCCATTACCCAGGCGGGCAGTACCCGATTCACCCAAGTGAACCACTACTACTTCGAGGATTGCGCCTACTACCGCCCCATGCTCACGGACATGGCTATCGAACGGATTTCGATTCAGAAGGTAGTCAACATCGCGACCGGAAAAGAAGTGAAAAGCCGGTACCTCGACAAGGACATCAAGCACGTGGGGTACTCTTACAAGATGTACCTCCCCGCCGGACTCATGCGGTCGCTGGTACCCTCGGGCGTAAGGCAGTGGGTGAAGGGGTTGTTGAAATAAAATGCAGCGCGCGAATTTTATCGGTTATCCTTTTGAAAAAAGGGCCGCAAGTCTACTTCGTACACCCTGCCTTCCCGGTCAGAGGCCAGAATGATCCAGGGAGCGCTTACTGCGTAGGGCCTTTTCGGACCGGTGACGTCGTTAACGCGATTATTCTTATCCCATTCTGCGGCATCGGGAGCGATGACTACGCTTTCATTTTTCAATATTTCCGTCCAGGTGGTATCCAGCTGACCGAAAACGATCCTGCCCAAATTGGGCTGTTCTTTATTATAAATTGTGTGACCGGTCAGGACGATCCCGGGATTGTCCGTCGCGATCACGATCGGGCGGCTTGGCAAATCAGGTGGGGCAAGCGGCGCGTAGGGGTAGTTGCGCCAGTCTCCTTCCGGCGAGCGTACACGCATGATCAGCTGCGGTCGACCCACTGCATCCAGGCTGTTTTTAGTGGCTACCCATAGGGTACCGTCGGGGGCGAGCGCCGTGTTGAGGTGGTCGTCGGCGGTAGCATTGCCCGTCTCGATAACTACCTCTTGCTCCCATTCAGCTGGTGCTTGTCCCGTAAGATGTACGCGCATCTTGACCGCTTCCGTGTTCTGATCCGACCAAATGACACCTACCCCTTCGGGTAGTTCGGTGATTACACAGATGTCGTCTTTGGTCAAGTCTTCGGCTAAAAGGTGCGAACGAGACCATTTTTTGGCCTTTGGTGAAGCACTCCAGGCGTACACTTTTCCACCCGCCACCGCCGCGACCCACCAGTGTCCGGCTTTGTCCTGCGCGATAGTGGCTGTTTCCATTTCGTCTTTGGCGGATGGAGGAAGCAGGGTGGCAAGTACCTTACCAGTATAGGTTAGACGAGATCCTTTCCCCTTCTTTTCCAATACGAACACAGTCAAGAATTTAGCATCTACTCCAACCGCCATTACTTCGTCGTTATTGGCCCATACATCCGCACGCCCCGGTATTCCTCTGAGTTGGGCCGCCACATTGGGGTGCTCGACCCAGCCTTCGGTGGTTCGCTGCCAAAGCGCCGGGCCGGTCGAGCGGGGCAATAGGGCCCACCAGCTCTTATCCGTGTACCACAACTTTGACTGGGGCTTGTCGGCAGTAGGAGAGGGTACATCTACCCGCAAGACGGGCTTCGTAGTAGTCGCGGCGGTGTGGACGGCAAATCGGCAGAAATGTACATCTACCCGCAAGACGGGCTTCGTAGCAGGTAAGCCAGACTGCGTGTCCTGCGCCCAGGAAGTAGTCAGGGAAAATGATCCCAAAACGCTTATCGCCAAAAATAATAAACCTTCTTTCATACAAAAAAAGGCTCGCGTCGAAGTACCAACGCGAGCCAAAGTTTACTGAAAACCATTATTTACAAATTCTTCTTCTTCAACTCTTTCACCGCGTGATCTACCGCGCGGGCCGTGAAAGCCATGTAGGTCAGCGACGGGTTTTGCGTCGAGGTCGAGGTCATGCTAGCGCCGTCGGTCACGAACACGTTGGGCGCGGCGTGTAGTTGATGAAAAGCGTTGAGCATCGAGGTCTTGGGGTCTTTGCCCATGCGCACACCGCCCATTTCGTGGATGTCGAGGCCGGGCGCGCGCTTGTCGTCGTTGGTGCGGATGTTGGTAAAGCCCGCCATCGTAAACATCTGCGTCATTTGTTCGAGGTAATCCTTGATCATCTTCTCGTCGTTGTCGTCGTAATCGACCGAGATTTTGAGCTGCGGAATCCCGTGCGGATCTTTCAAGTTGGGGTCGAGCGCCACGTAGTTGGTTTCCTTCGGAATGGTCTCCCCCATGATGTGCGAGCTCACGTGCCAGTTGCCGGGGGTAGGGTTGAGCAGATTGTTTTTCAGCGTAGCGCCCTCACCGCTGTAGTCGGTCTTGGTGGTGCGGTTGGAGTAGAAGCCCGCCGCGTAGCCACGCAAAAAATCGACATCCTTGTCCTGCTCGAACATATTCCTGAACCGCGGAATGTAGGCCCCATTGGGGCGGCGTCCGTCGGTGGTTTTGTCAAGAAAGCCATCGTACTCACCCGAGATGCGGGCGCGGTAGTTGTGGAAAGCCACGTACTTACCCAAAGTACCGCTGTCGTTGCCCAGCCCGTTGGGGAAGCGCGACGAAGTGGAGTTGAGCAGAATCAGATTGGAGTTCAACGCCGCGGCATTGACGAAGATGATCTTAGCGTAAAACTCCATCATTTCGCCCGTCAGGGCATCGATCACCCGCACGCCGGTGGCTTTCTGTTTTTTGTCGTCATAAATGACTGAATGCACCACCGACTGCGGCCGGAGCGTCATGTTGCCGGTCTTCATCGCCCACGGAATGGTGGACGCATTGCTGCTGAAGTACCCGCCAAACGGACAACCCCGCTCGCACATGACCCGGTGCTGGCACTGGGCGCGTCCCTGATCGTAGTGAATCTGCTTCGCTTCGGTGATATGCGCCGCCCGCCCGATGATGATGTGGCGGTCTTTGTAGTTCTGGGCTACTTTTTCCTTGAAGTACTTCTCCACGCAGGTCAGCTCGTGCGGGGGAAGGAAGTCGCCGTCCGGCAGCGATTTCAGGCCGTCCTTGTTGCCGGTGATGCCCGCAAACTGCTCGACTTTGCTGTACCAGGGCGCCAGGTCGTCGTAGCCAATGGGCCACTCGACCGCAAAGCCGTCGCGGGCCGGGCCGTCAAAATCGTACTGACTCCAGCGCTGGGTTTGCCGCGCCCACAGCAGCGATTTGCCGCCTACCTGGTAGCCGCGTATCCAATCGAAGGGCTTTTCCTGCACGTAGGGCTGCTCGGCGTCTTTAATAAAAAAATGCGCCGACGATTCTTTCCAGTTGTAGCATTTGCTTTGGATCGGATTGGCCTCTATCGCTTCGAGCGGCATCCGCTCGCGGTGTGGGAACTCCCAGGGTAGCTTGTTGGTGGTAGGGTAGTCGACGTTGTGCTTCACATCGCGGCCGCGCTCGAGTACCAGGGTTTTCAGTCCTTTCTCGGTGAGTTCTTTGGCGGCCCAGCCGCCACTAATTCCCGAACCAATCACGATGGCGTCGTAGGTACGGGCTTTCTGGGTATCTATGTTGAAATTGGGCATTGGGGAATGTTTATTTGTTTATCTGTTGATGTGTTTATTTGTTTAGAATTATAGGGCGAAGGCAGCAATTCAGTCGACCTGCCCTTCTAAACAGATAAACCTCTAAACAAATAAACTCTCTTCTACCGATCTGCTTTGGGTTTCGGGTTGTTGGCTTCGGCTGATTCTTCGACCTTTTTGACTGGTACACAGCCGCTCCAGCGCCCTGGTACCATTTCGTAATGGGTCAGGTTGGTCATCACGTACTCCGAGTTCATGTAGCCCTGGATCGTCAGATTCTTGACGAGGGAAAAGAATTGCTTGCCCATTGGGTCGTCGCTGAGTTCGTAGCCTTCCAGAATGTGCGCGCGCTGGGCCGGGGTACCTTTCGTGAATGGCTTTTTAAAGGTCGATTGGCTGTACTCGTCGAGCGAAGCCAACCCTTCGGTCAGTGTTTTCTGGGTTTCTGCCGGGTAGCAATCTTCTACCATACGTTGCACGAAACGGTGTACATCCAGCTCCTTCGCGCCGGGTGTATCGGTAACGGGAATAATCGTCTCGACTACTTCGGCCAACATCACATCTTCGGCCGAGGTCAGTATCCCGGCTTTCTGAATATTGCCGGCGTTCCAGCCGTTGGCCCAGGCGGGCAGGGCCACCATAGCGCCCATCGTGGCGGCTACGTTTTTGAGGGCAGTACGTCTTTGCATGATGTTGTCTAATTGTTGAAATGTGTAATTGGGTAATCATTTTTGATTTTTCAAGCTTAGCGTAAGATTGGCTATACACTGCATTGCTACCTACAAAAGAAGCAAATCAGAAAGATATACCGCTAACGGACGGGAAGGTTTGAAAGTACAAATTTATCGTTTGATTCACGCGGTTCGCCTACGGGTAAAATATACTATCGAGTAAACGAGCAGGAGTACCCAGGGAAGTCCGTGCAGCAACAGGTCGCCCCAATCCATAAGTGTCATGCCTTCCGCCCCGCCCAGCACCCAGCGCAACTTGCCCACGACATGGGGTTCAGGAGCGAAGGGTGCTAGTCCGAGGGTTAGGCTGATGATCAGTAGGAAGAGCAGGTTACGTAATGGCGGTTTCATCAAATTTGGTTTATTCCTCACTCCACAAACTCCCACGTCTCCACGTGCGAAGGCCGATGTTCTTTCTTGACAATCTGGTCAAAGCGCGCGGTGAGTTCCGGGTGCTTTGCGGCCAGGTCAGTGGTTTCGCCTTCGTCTGTTTCCAGATTATAAAGCTCCCACTTCGCGTTTTTGTTTTTCTTCATGTCCACCTTTACGCCCTTCCACTTGCCCAGGCGAATGGCGAGTTGTCCTCCCTTTTCGGCGTACTCCCAGTAGAGATACGCGTGCTTTTTCTGCCGGTCCTTTTGGCCTAGTAGAGTAGGGAGAAACGAGATGCCGTCGCTCGGCACGGGATTGGCCCCGACGACATCCAGCAAAGTGGCCAGCACGTCGTAGTGTGCTCCCATATGGTCGGTGACCGTACCCGGCGCGATGCGCCCTGGCCAGCGGGCCACCATTGGCATCCGTATCCCTCCCTCGTACACATCCATTTTGAGACCGCGGTACGGCCCAACGCTGTTGAAAAATTCGGCGTCCACCCCACCGTTGAAGGTGGTCCCGTTGTCGGAAGTAAAGATAACGAGGGTGTTGTCGTCGATGCCCAACTCTTTCAAAAGCGCCATTACGTCGCCTACTTTTTTATCCATGTGCGTGATCATCGCCGCGTAGGTAGACAGCGGGTAGGGCGTGGAGGCGTAGCTTTGTCCGCCGTAGTAGGGTGTTTCGGGAAACTGTCCCAGGTACTCGGCCACCGCCGCGTCGGGCGCTTGCAGCGATACGTGCGGCGTGGTGAAGGGTAGGTACAGGAAAAACGGGCGGTCTTTGTGGTCGCGCACAAAGCTCAGCGCCTTCTCGCTCATTTTGTCGATGGCGTAGTCGTTGCCCTTGAAGTACTCAAAATCTTCCTTCGTAGCCGTCTTGGGATCTAGCCGCCGGTGGACGTCGATGACCGGATTGTTGAGCGTGTCCCATTTTTCGTTTTCCCACAGATGGGTGGGGTAGTAGTTGTGGGCCTGCTTCTGATCGTAGTAGCCATAGAAATAGTCGAAGCCCTGCTTGTTGGGGCTGCCGCTGCTGTACCCCATACCGAGGCCCCACTTGCCAATGGCCCCCGTGGTGTAGCCCTCTTTTTGGAGCAAAGTACCGATCGTAACCGTGCCCGCCGGGAGCGGCATCTGCCCGCGCTCGGTCGAATCAGCGAAGCCGCCCAGCTCGAAATTACCCCGGATATAGGAGTGTCCGGCGTGTTGTCCGGTGAGCAGCTGGCAGCGCGAAGGCGCGCAGACGGGCGTGCTGGTGTAGTAGTCCGTGAAAAGAATACCTTCCGCCGCGATGCGGTCGATGTGGGGTGTCCTGATCTTTTTCTGGCCCGGTCCGGCGTCCCGGTAGCAGCCGAGTTCGGCGTAGCCCAGGTCGTCGGCGTAGATGTAGATAATGTTGGGCGGCCCGGCGTACCGGCGTTCCGACTGGTCGAGGGGCGGGTTTGGTACGAAATAGGCAAATAGCGCTAACAGAAGAGACAAAACGATCATGGCAGGGCTTTTGGATTAAGATTTAAAATCACACTTTCACAAATACCCGCTTTTTATACAAAAAGTACAAAAACAGCCACGCGATCAACAGACCGCCCAACGCATTGACGACGCCATGCCACGGCTCGGCCAGATGCCCGTAGATACCCGAGAAGAGCAGACGGGAGGTTTCATCGAAGTCGATGAAGCGGTAGGCCAGATACATGACCAGTGAGTTCATGCCGATGACCCGGAAAAAGTAGGCCCACCGCTGAAACCCCCTGATGTCGATGATCCAGTAAAAAAGGGCCAACGCCAGGAAACTCATACCGGCAGTCAGCAGGATGAAGGAGCTCGACCACAGGTGCTTGTTGATCGGGAACACGAAATTCCAGGCCAGCCCCAACGCCACCCCGCTCGCTCCGAAAAGCAACAGGTACCTGACCTTGGCACGTGCCGGGGTGTCATTGAGCAACGCATCGCCGGCCAGCGTGCCGAACACGACCAGGCAGGCCGCCGGTAGTTGAGTCAGCAAGGCCAATTCGTCGTAGGTACTTTGCAGCAGTCGGCCCGGCATGAACTGGCGGTCGAACCAACCGACCAGGCTGCCCTCGAACGACAAGTCGCCCGCCCCGTAGCCGGGTACCGGGATGAGCATCAGCGCCAGAAAATAGGCAACCAGAATTCCCAGCGCGATGTAGAGTCGGTGTGCATTGGAAAAATGGAGAAACAGGACAGCCGACACAAAAGTGCCGATGCCGATACGCCCTAAAACGCTGCCGTAACGGATGTGAGCCGGATCGAAAATATCGACCGGCGCATTTTTGTACAAAATGCCCAGCAGAATCAACACGATCATGCGCTTGAAGACTTTTTGGAGCAGAGCATTTTTGGTCATCCCTTTGGCAATTCCCGACCGAAGGCTGAACGGCAGCGAAACACCCGCCAGAAAGAGGAATAGGGGGAATATGAAATCGTAGAACGCGAAGCCGTGCCAGGCCGGGTGCTCAAACTGCCCCGAAACGGCATCCAGCCAGGCCCAACCCGTTTTTCCACCCAACAACTGAATGAAGGTACCACCCCCCGCGATCATGAGCATATCGAAGCCCCGCAGCGCGTCGATGGACGTCAACCGGCTGGGCTTAATGATGGCGACGGACGGCGCGGTAGTCGGCGTCGGTCCTGGGCTGGCGTAGTTTTGTTTTTTGGTTTCCATCGGGCGGGCTTTTTACATAAAGCAGGTCATGCGGGAGAACCTACCGCAAAGTCAGGGCGACCGACCTCACTTACAGAATGAAGTCCTCGAAATTTTCCCGATGCACTACCTCGAAGGTACTTCCAGGGTAAGCGTCGGCAAGTTGATTAACCATAGCCTGTTTTTAACGAACAATGCGACTATTTGGGAATGGATTCCCAAATAGTACGGCACTCATATATTTTATAACCATAAAAGAATCCAGTTCAGGGAGGTATTTGCTAAAAGCATGGTAGTAAAGATCGTGTCAAAAACCCTTTGATACGCAAAGACACGCTCACTAAGAAATACCTGACCAATGAACACACAAGAAATACCGGTAGCCGTCGTAGGCCTGGGCCTGATGGGTTGCAGCATCGTCACTTGCCTGCTCATCGCCGGACATCCGGTCGTAGCCGTGGCCCCCATTCCCGTCGACCTCGACACCGCCGACGGGCGGATCAGGGAGCACCTCGAAAAAGCCCGGGAAAATGGCCTGGTAGATGAAGGACCCGAGTACTTTTTCGATAACCTGACCATCACCGAAGACTACGCCAACCTACGCAACTGCCGGCTGGTGGTCGAATGCACGATTGAAAACGTGATGATCAAGGAGCAGGTCTACAAGAAAATCGAGGCGCACCTGCCGCCCGACGCCCTGCTGACGAGCAACACCTCGGCCATCCCGATCAGTACCCTGCAGCAGCTGACCGAGCACCCGGCCCGCTTCCTCGGGCTGCACTGGACGGAACCCGCGCACACGACGCGCTTTCTGGAAATCATCTGTGGCAACGACACCGACATCAAAAACGGCGAGTACCTCTACGAACTTTCGCACGCATGGGGCAAGGAGCCCATTTTGGTAAGAAAGGACATCGCCGGGTTCATCACCAACCGCCTCATGTACGCCATGTACCGCGAGGCAATCAGCCTGGTGGAGGGCGGCTATGCCACCGTGGAGGACGTGGACCGCGCCTGCCGCAACAACACCGGGTACTTCATGACGCTCGCGGGCGTATTCCGCTGGATGGACCTGACGGGCGTACCGGCCTACCATACCGTGATGCAGCGGCTCTTGCCCACCCTCAATAACAGCACCGAGGTACCGGAGCTGATCGACAAAATCGTGCGCGAAGGGGGCAAGGGCGTCGCCAACGCCCACGGCTTTCATGACTACACACCCGAGGAGGCGAAGCTTTGGGAGGAGACGTTTACGGAATTTACCTACGACATCAGGAAGCTGGCTTTGAAGTACCCCGGCGATGTGGTGAAAAAGAAAATGGAAGAAAGAAGAAAAGAGGAGGGGTAGAAGGGTAGAAGATAGATAGATGGCGAATGACTATGCAGAAAATCATACTTTTCTTGGCAGGATTATCTTTTGTCGCTGCTGCTATGCAGGGGTGCGGGGAAGGTACGTCCGGTTCGGTCGCGGAGGAGAAACTACCTGAACTGGTGAGCTACAACTTCGATATTCGACCTATTCTGTCGGATAAGTGCCTGGCCTGCCACGGCCCCGACGCCAACAAGCGCGAGGCGGGCTTGCGGCTGGATATTGCCGAGAATGCCTTCGCGGTTCTGCAGGAAAATCCCGGTGCGCATGCCCTCGTAGCCGGGAAGCCCGAACTATCGCAGGTGTTTTTGCGCATCACAACCCAGGATAGCACCGATCGGATGCCGCCTCTGGAATCCAACTTAAAATTAACCGGGCGCGAAATCGCCCTGATCGAAAAGTGGATAGCTCAGGGGGCGAAGTACGAAAAGCACTGGGCCTTTGTTCCGCCTGAAAAGCCCAAACTACCCGAGGTAAACCAAGCCGATTGGCCGCGCAATGAGATCGACTATTTTATTTTAGAGAAACAAGAACAGCGTGGCCTTACACCCAATGAGGTAGCCGACAAAGAGCGCTTGCTCAAACGCCTGAGCCTGGACATCCTGGGCCTGCCGCCGACGCTGAAAATGCAGAACGATTTCCTGGCCGACAACCGTCCCGACGCCTACGAGCAGATGGTGGATCGGCTGTTGAAAATGCCCGCCTACGGCGAGAAAATGTCGCTGCATTGGCTGGATTTGGCCCGCTACGCCGATTCGCACGGCTACCAGGACGACGGCTACCGCACCCAATGGCCGTGGCGCGACTGGGTGATTCACGCCTTCAACGAGAATATGTCGTACGAAAAGTTTGTGACCTGGCAGCTCGCGGGCGACCTGCTGCCCGACTCGGGCAAGGAACAATTGCTGGCCACGGGCTTCAATCGCAACCACAAGATCACCGAAGAGGGCGGCATCATCGACGAGGAGTACCGGATGCTCTACGTGACCGATCGCAATGATATGTTCGGCAAAGGCCTGCTGGGCGTAACGCTGGAATGCGCCCACTGCCACGATCATAAGTACGATCCGTTCTCGCAGAAAGAGTACTACCAGATGTTCGCTTTTTTCAACAATGTGAAGGAGGTGGGCCGCGAGTCGGTGATCGGCGGGCCGGAAACTTACGCTAAGAAACCGTTGATGGAAATCAGCGACGAGGACGCGGAGAGCATTCTCAGTTTCGTCAATAAACCCGATACCAACCGCCTGATCGTGTCCGTCATGGGCGACCTGGACTCGACCCGCAAGACCTACGTACTCAAACGCGGCGTGTACGATGCCCCGGGCGACGAAGTCCAGCCAGGTACCCCAAAATCTATTTTGCCCTTTAACAAAAATTACCCCCAAAACCGCCTGGGTTTGGCCAAATGGCTATTTGACAAGCAAAACCCTTTGACGGCCCGCGTCTATGTCAATATGTTGTGGCAGGAGTTTTTCGGCAAGGGCCTCGTCAAGACCACCGGCGATTTCGGGATGCAGGGCGACCTGCCCACGCACCCGGCGCTGCTCGACTGGTTGGCCGTTGATTTTATGGAGCATGGCTGGGACATCAAGCGACTCGTGAAGCAGATGGTGACCTCAGCTACCTACCGCCAATCGGCCACGGTGAGTCAGGATGCCTTGAAAAAAGATCCTGAAAACATTTATTTGGCGCGCGGCGCGCGCTACCGCATCCACGCCGAATACGTCAAGGATCTGGTACTGGCGAGCAGCGGATTACTCAACCGTAACATCGGCGGGCCCAGCGTGCAGCCCTACCAACCCGACGGCTTGTGGGAAAGCGCGACTTCGGGGCGGGGATTGCTTTCGGTCTACAAGCAAGACCACGGCAGCAAGCTCTACCGCCGGGGCATGTACACGCTCATCAAACGCACGGTACCGCCGCCCACGATGGGCATATTCGACGCCAGCAACCGCGACCTTTGTGAGGTTGGGCGACTCAAAACCAACACGCCCTTGCAAGCCCTCGTCATGATGAACGATCCCGCCGTACTGGAAGCCTCGCGGGTACTGGCCGCCCGACTCTTGCAGGAAAAATCCAGCACAAATGACAAATTGACTAAAGCCTTCCGCCTCATCATCTGCCGCACGCCCAGCGAAAAAGAACTCGACATCCTGACCAGGTACTTCGAAAAACAACAGGAAGTACCCTGACTCCCAAAGCTGCCCACCAAGTACTCACGGTAGGGGAGTACCCGATGACCAAAAACATCGATAAAATCAACCAGGCCGCCCTGATGCGGGTCATTTCGACGATCTATAATCTGGAAGAAGCGATCACAAAGACGTAGAAATTCAATTTTGAATGTTTGAATGAGTGAATGTCGGAATAAAATATTGCTTTCGCCTGTTTTTCACTCATTCCGACATTCACTCATTCAAAATTGAAACCATGCACAGCGCCCAAACCGAACACGGCTTTACCTTCAACCGCCGCCGCTTTCTCTCTTCGATGAGTTTGGGGATTGGCGGCGTGGCGTTGGGGTCGTTGCTGATGCCGGAACTGTTCAAGGGCGGCGGGGGCGAAGCCGAGGGAATGGCTCCGGGTATTCCGCACTTTGCGCCCAAGGCCAAGCGCGTCATTTATTTGTTCCAAAACGGCGCACCGTCCCAACAGGAATTATTTGACTATAAGCCCAAACTCCGTGACTTGCAAGGTGAAGAAATCCCGCCCTCGGTGCGCGGTGATCAGCGGCTGACGGGCATGACGGCCAATCAGGCGTCGTTCCCGCTGGTGGGTTCGTTCGTGGATTTCCAGCAATATGGGCAGTCGCGGGCGTGGGTCAGTAGCTTGATGCCCTATACGGCCAAAATCGTGGACGACCTGTGCTTCGTAAAATCCATGTACACCGAGGCGATCAACCATGATCCGGCCCTTACGTTTTTGCAGACGGGCTCGCAGCAGGGCAATCGGCCGAGCATGGGTTCGTGGCTGAGCTATGGGTTGGGGAACGAAAATAAAAATCTGCCCACCTTCACCGTGCTGCTGTCGCGGGGCGTGGGCAACGGGCAAGGGGTGTATTCCAAACTCTGGTCGAGCGGTTTTCTGGATTCGGTGCATCAGGGCGTGCAGTTCAGCAAGGGCGAAGACCCGGTGCTGTACCTCAGCGACCCGGCGGGCATGGACCGCACCGACCGCCGCGATATGCTGGACAACCTGTCCGAACTCAACGATCTTTCTTACCAGGAATTTGGCGATCCCGAAATCGCGGCCAAGGTCAAGCAGTACGAAATGGCCTACCGCATGCAAACCGCCGTACCGGAGGTAATGGACCTATCCAAAGAGTCGGACGACATTGTGAAGCTCTACGGCCCCGACTGCCTCGTACCGGGTACCTACGCGGCCAACTGCCTGTTGGCGCGGAAGCTATCGGAAAACGGCGTTCGTTTCGTGCAGCTCTACCACCAGGGTTGGGATCAGCACGGCGACCTGCCCTACGAAATCACCCAGCAGGCCAAGGACGTCGACCAGGCGTCGGCAGCCCTTGTGACCGACCTGAAACAGCGGGGCATGTTGGACGAAACGCTGGTGATTTGGGGCGGCGAATTTGGCCGCACCAGCTACACGCAGGGCAAGCTCACCGCCGACAACTACGGCCGCGACCACCACCCGCGCTGCTTCACCATTTGGATGGCCGGCGGCGGCATCAAACCGGGCATGGTCTACGGCGAAACCGACGAATTCGGCTACAACATCGCCCACAATCCCGTTCACGTTCACGATTTTCAGGCCACCATACTGAATCAGCTGGGACTGGATCACGAAAAGCTGATTTTCAAGCACTTGGGACGTCGCTATCGCCTGACGGACGTTTCGGGTAAGGTAGTTAGGGATATATTATCATAATTTTGAATGAGTGATTTAGACAATGAGAGAATGAAATTCAGGTTTCTCGCAGAAAATCTCCTGGTCGGACTCACTATTACCATTGCTTTCCTTTTGATTTTTGAAAGCAAGCTGGTGATTCCCGTTTGGCTGCAAAGTGCGGGTCGGCTGCACCCGATGCTGCTGCATTTCCCGCTGGTGCTGCTAATGGTGGCGGTGCTGTTGGAGTTCTTTCGCTTTACACCCGCCAACGCCAAGAACGCTTTTTACCAGAATTTTTCCCGAAAATTTCTTCTGACCGGAGCCTTGCTGGCGGCCGTTACGGTGATGATGGGCCTCTTTCTGGCGCAGGAGGAGGGCTACGCGGGCGACACGCTGCTCTGGCACAAATGGACAGGTGCGGGTATCTTTTTCCTTTCGGCCGGGTTGTACTTCGTGCGCACGGCCCGCTGGTACCGCGCCCCGGTCGCGCGGGTAGTGGGCGGCCTCCTGGTGCTGGCGTTGGTACTGGGCGGACATTTCGGCGCATCGCTCACGCACGGCGACGACTATGTGCTGGCTCCATTCAAAAGCGACAAGGAAACTACCCCCGTACCGTTCGACGAAGCCTTAGTTTTCGCAAATGTCATCCAACCCCTATTCAACCAAAAATGCGTGGCTTGCCACAATGCAGACAAGAGGAAGGGCGGCTTGCTATTGACCAGCGCCGAGGCGATGATGAAAGGAGGCAAAAATGGGGCGTTTTTCGTAGCGGGTCAGCCGGAACTAAGTCGGGTACTGCAACGGGTTCATCTGCCGATGGGGGACAAAAAACACATGCCGCCCTCGGGTAAGGTCCAGCTCGATCCTGACGAAATGCGACTTTTGTTCTTGTGGGTGGTACAGCACAAACACTTCGAGCAGAAAGTGTCCGCACTGCCCGTCGGCGATTCGCTACGCCTCCTGGCCGCCGCCCGACTGCAGACCCGTCAGTACAGCCGCCGAAACTTTCACCTTTGCGGCGCCCGCCGCCGAACTGGTGCAATCGCTCAACACCGACTACCGAACGGTGTCTTTCCTGGCCCGACGGTCGCCCGCTTTGTCGGTCAATATTTACAATAAGAGTGAGTACCAGGCACGACAGCTGGAAGAACTACGGCCGGTCAGGATGCAGATTGTGAGTCTGAACCTCAGTAAGATGCCCGTGAAAGACGACGATTTGGGCGTGGTGGCTTCCTTCGAGAATCTGCGTAGACTCAACTTAAATTTTACTGACATTAGCGCAAAAGGCCTGCACAGCCTGGCCGCGCTGCCACACCTGAAAACGCTCACCCTATCCGGTACCAAGCTTGATTTTCGCGCTTTGCAAACCCAGCTAACCATTTTCAAGGCGCTGGAAAGTGTGTCGGTATGGGATACGGGTCTGACGGGTCGTGAGGTGGCCCAACTCAAAAAGAGCCTGTCCGAGCTGAACATTTTCGGTGGCTATGTAGACGATGGTACTACGCCGCTGAAATTGAACCTACCCCAGGAAGGCAATGCCACCACGGTTTTCAAAAACGACATCGCCCTGCGTTTGCGACATCCGATTCGCGGTACCGTCATCCGCTACACGACCGACGGCAGCGAGCCGGACAGTGTCGACTCACCCGTTTTTAAAGGAAATATTACCCTGAAAGAACCTGCCACCATCAAGGCGAAAGCCTTCAAAGCGGGCTGGCTGAGCAGCGAGACCGCTACGTTCGATTTTTTCAGAAGTACCCATATGCCCGATAGTTTGCAACTCCTGTATCCGCTCAACCGCGTGCATTTGGCCGAGGGTGCGCAAACGTTCTTCAACAAAAAACTCGGTACGATCGGTGCCAATAATCCGGCTTGGGCCAATTTCTGGGCGGGGGTTCGCGACAACGATCTGGGGTTGGTCGCTACGTTCAGGCAGCCCGTTACCGTCTCGTCGGTGGGCCTGCACTACATGATCGAAGAAGACACGGGGATATTTCCGCCTGAATGGGTGGAGATTTGGGGCGGTACGGATGAAGATGATGCTGAACTTCTGGCCAAAGTGAAGCCCCGGCAACCCGGAAAAGGGGAATTTGAATCCCTGCAATCGATCGCCGGTAGTTTCCAGCCCAGGCAGCTGAAGTACCTGAAAATAATCGCTCGACCGGTTACCAAAATCCCGGAACAGAATACCAAAAATGGAAAAAAGTCCCTAATGTTGGTTGATGAAATGTTTGTTAATTGAGCCAGCAATAAAATTCATTCCGTGGCCAAACTCCGTGATTATTTTCCAATTTCAGGTAGTCACTGATCCTGACCATCCGGCGATTTTTGAATGACCACCGTCATAAACATCGAAAAATGCCAGGAGCGATTGGCGAGCCAGGCATCGACCGCGCACAGCATCCGGTGCGCCTCCTGTCCGGTGACTGACTTGAGTAGAGGCCAACCGCTTAACAAGTGCCGGAGGGGCGTATGGTAGTGGATACTCTCCACGGTCAGCTTGGGAAATTTTTCGTGAAGCTCGCCGTAGTCACGCTGAAATACCATCCAGGGACGCGCGGCATTGCTGCCGTGGTCCGATAGCGGAGCAAAACTGTTTTTCCTGAAGCGAAACATGCGCCTGCCCAGCCAGCGGTGGGCCAAACGCCCCCATCGACTGCCCGCAGGCTCGATCATGATCACCTTGCCGCCGGGCATTAGCACGCGGTCGATCTCGGTGAGCAGAGCCAGCGAATCAGGAATGTGGGAGAAGGTGTCAATCATGAAGATGCCGCTCACCGACTCGGCGTTGAAGGGCATGTCGAGACCCGAAAACGTAAGGTCGTTGCCCGGAAAAGGCTCGATGTCGGAGCAGATTACTGAGGGCGCAAACTCCTTGAAGAAACCGTCGCCCGACCCTATCTCGATTTTCATACCGCTGGGGAGTACTTCCATCTCCCAGGCGAGGTAGCTGTACCATTCTGCGTACAGCTGCCGCCGTAGGGTGTGGGCAAAAGCAACCTTATGGGCCAGCCCTGGTGGGCGCGGCTTGCCAAACGAGTAATGTTCCCTGGGCGAAAATTTCATGAGGGTGTTCGAGTGTGTCTTGATACCCTGAGAGGTTCATAATTCGTGCCAATCTTTGCTCTATGGATGAATAAGTGAGGGTTCCCGGGCAAAAGTGACAACGAACATCTGCTGTATTTTAGATACATGAAATAAAGAAAAATGCCCAAAAAAACTATTTTACCGGCATAGCCCAATCGAATCCTTCGACCGACCATTGCTACTCTTTCGGGTCCAGAATACGCTCGATTCGGACCATGACATCCTGTAGATGGTACTTCATCATCGTATCGCGGGTAGTGGGAATGGCCCGCTTGACGTCGGCCCGCAGTTGGTTCAACTCGCCGCGCACCACCGCCCTGATGTCCGACTGACCCACCCGAACGGGTACGTAATTGACAAAACTTCGCGCCCCGGCCGACACCGCCGTCGGCTCCTGGGTCATCAAGTACTCGAGGCGGTCGAGGTAGGCGCGCTGCAGGTTGCGGCGGTAAGTATCGGCGGTACGATTGCCTTTCAGCTCGGTCCAGATACCCCCGCGCAGGTCTCCCATGAAGGCAAGCAGCGTGTAGGCCTTCTCGCCGTTGAGGGTCTGATTCTCGATCATCCGTGCCAACCGTCCCGGGTTGAGCAGGTTGTTGAGCACCCGCTCCTGCGCACCCCGAATCCGCTCGATCATCCCCACGCCCTCGAAACGATTCAGCAATTCGTTGTCGATGAGCCAGGTGGGCGTGGCGAATGCTTGGGCTTTGATAAAAGCCAGAGCGCGTTCCTGCTTCTCGCGCTCGACGTGCGTGTACACCGCCCCTGCTTGATCGGTGGTTTTGTAGGTCTCATAAATCCCCCCGACGTTGCTGGCTACGTGGCCCATGTACCGGTTCCACTGGCCGAGTACCTGGCCGTAGAGCTCTTCCAGATCGTCGTAGTCCTTACCCTTTTCGTTGGTCCAGGTCATGAGCTGCGGCACGATCTTCTTTAAATTCTCGATGCCGTAGGTACTCGACTTCATGGCATCGTCGCCGATGTCCTCGGTCTGCGAGCGCGGGTCTACGGGGTTGGACGTCTGCCGGCCGTAGCGGTAGGCGGGATCGTCGGCGTGTTCGAGTACCCACAGATTGAGCGTGGCCTTCTCATCTTCGGGTTTTTTCGCGCCAGGGATCAGGCGGTAGCCCCAACTGATGGCGTACTTGTCGTAGGTACCCACGTTAGGTATCAGCGACACGCCGGTGTCTTCGGGTTGCGCCACGTAGTTGAAGCGGGCGTAGTCCATAATCGAGGGCGACACGTTGTACTTTTGGGTAAAGGTCGCCGACCGCAGCGAATCCACGGGGTAGGCCGCGCTGGAACCCATGTTGTGCGGCAAGCCGAGCGTGTGGCCCACCTCGTGCGACGATACGAACCGAATCAGCCGACCCATCACCTCGTCCTTGAACTTGGGCGTGCGGGCGTCGGGGTTGATCGCGGCGGTCTGGACGAAGTACCAGTTGCGGATCAGGTTCATCACGTTGTGGTACCAACCGATGTCGCTTTCCAGGATTTCGCCCGAGCGCGGATCGTGGACGTTGGGTCCGTAGGCATTCTGGATGTTGGAGGCGAAGTACCTGATCACCGAGTAGCGCACATCCTCGGGGCTGAACTCGGGATCTTCGGCCGCCGTGGGCGGGTACTTGCACACGATGGCGTTTTTAAAACCCGCCGCCTCGAAGGCCTTTTGCCAATCCTCGACGCCCTGCTTGATGTAGGGCCGCCATTTGTCGGGCGTCGCCGGGTCGATGTAATAGGTGATCGGCTTGATGGGCTCCACCAGTTCGCCGCGCTCGAAGGCGGCCATATCCTTGGGTTCGAGCCGCCAGCGCACGATGTACTCGCGCTCGTCGGCTTTTTGGGCATCGAGGCCGTAGTCGTTCTGCTTGACTGAAAAGTACCCGACACGCTGGTCTTTCAGGCGCGGCATCATGGGTTTGACGGTCAGTAGTACCAGCGATGTATTGGCCTCCTCGCCACCGTAGCCGATGTTGTCGGCGGTTTTGGCGATACGCGTCACCAGCAGCATTTCGCGCTCGAAGAGTGAATCGGGAATTTCGTAGAAATAGGCGTCTGCCACTTTGTGCACCGTGAACAGCCCGGCATCTGACTTTGCCTTGGCCGTGATCACTTCCTTGTAAGGCTTGGGCCCCTTGCTCGCTTCCTTGGCGGCCGGGGCTTCGGTTTTCTCCTTATCTTTATCTTTCTTCTTCTGCGCCTGGGTGGGCATGGCTACGGCCAGTGCAAAACACACCAACATTGAGGGAATATGTCTTTTCATGGGTGGGAAAAAAGGTAGGTTGTTAAATTTGGGTAAAAATAGTGAGGATGAGCCAGACCGATCGTGTTTTCTTCCAATTCCGAGCGATACCCGAATTTTTGTAGAAAAAAAACGCCGCTTGTATCGTAATTTCCAAAATAGTACCTGCTGCTGCCAAGTCAAGCGATAAGGGTACGGGGTATGACGACTATTTTTGCGGTAATCCAATGCCCGTACCATAAATAAGGCAAGTCAGCCGAAAGCTCGTATGGGTAGACTCGGCCCAAATTCAGATTTGTTTGGGTAGAATGCCTGGTCGCTCCGGCGGGCGGGTACTACCCGGAAGTAGATGAGCGCGGCCCTTTTCCTCGTCTTGTACCATGAACCATAAAACCATATTATTAGTGAATACTTACCTCAATAAAGACGAAGCACCCCATCCCGAAATTTTCAACTATCCGGAAAAAGCCCTGTTCTTCGGAACGGGCGTCCTGCTACGCGGACTGCCGCTGTACTTCATCGACAAGGCCAACAAGGCAGGCGTTTTCAAGGGTCGGGTCGTGGTGGTAAAATCTACTTCGCGGGGCGGCATCGGCGCATACGATACTCAGGACGGCTGCTTCACGACCGTCGTGCGCGGCATCGAGGACGGACAGGAGGTCGAGGAGAGTATCGTCAATTGCGCGATTAGCCGCGTGTTGGCCGCGTCCGACGATTGGGACGAAATACTTACCATCGCCCAAAGCCCCGACCTGACGGTCATCGTCTCGAATACCACCGAAGTGGGCATCACCTACGAAGCGGAATCTATTTTCGACAGCCCGCCGTCGTCTTTCCCGGCCAAACTGCTGGGCATGTTGCACAAGCGTTACGAAGCTTTCGACGGTGACACCCAGAGAGGGTTGGTCGTGGTACCCACGGAATTGATTTCGGAAAATGGCAAGATGCTGCACGGCATTCTGAACCAACTGGCGGCCTACAACCGCCTGGACGCGGGCTTTGTGAGCTGGCTCAACGAAGCCAACCAATTCTGTAACTCCCTGGTCGACCGCATCGTGCCGGGCGAAATCAAGGGGGAGTTGAAGCAGGAGCTCGAAGCGGAGTTTGGGTACCAGGACGACCTCATGATCATGGCCGAGCCCTACCGACTGTGGGCCATCGAGGGCGACGAGAGCGTGAAGTCGAAACTCACTTTCCATACCGTCGACGCTGGCGTCAAGATCGAGGATTCGATCGAGAAGTATAAAGAACTGAAACTGCGATTGCTCAACGCGCCGCATACCTTTTGCACGGCGGTAGCGCATTTGGCGGGCTTCGTGACGGTGAAAGAAGCGATGCGCGATGCCGCCTTTCTGAAATTCATGCGCGGCCTGCTGTTCGACGAAATTGCCCAAAGCCTCGACCCGGCCATCGACGATGCCGAAATCAAAGCCTTTGCCGAAGCCGTGATCGATCGATTCAGTAATTCGCACTTGGATCACAAGTGGCTGTCGATCAGTCTGAATTTTACCTCCAAGATCAAAATGCGCGGCGTTAAGCTCATCGAAAGCTGGTACGCCCAACACCCCGACGAGCGCTCGCACCTGGCCTTCGGATTTGCCAGCTACCTGCGGTTTATGAAACCCGAAAAAGAGGAAGACGGCAAGTACTACGGCCGCGCGCACGGTACCGACTACGTACTCAACGACCCCGAAGCCGACCAACTGGCCGCCCACTGGCACACCGCCGCCACGCCCGAAGAATTGGTGAGTAACGTGCTGAAAGACCAGGAGCTGTGGGAAACCGACCTGACCGTCCTTGAAGGCTTCCAGTCGGGCGTGACCAGGTACTTGAAGGCTATTCTTGCTAGTAAGGAGTATAGTTTGGATTTATTCCAGGAGGGAAAAAAGTAGTCTGCCGGGAAATTTAAATGTTTTCTGAGAAAATGACCTAACACCTAACACCTAACACCTAACACCTACCCTAACACCTAACAACCTAAATTGAACAAAGTACTGAAAGTCCATCCTGCCGACAACGTCATCGTGGCCCTCACCGATCTGAAAGCGGGCGAGGTCGTCACGCTCGACGGCGCGCAATATGTCTTGACGGAAGACATCGCGGCGAAGCACAAGTTCGCCGCCGTCGACTTCGCGCCCGGCGACTTGGTGCACATGTACGGGGTGCTGGTCGGGAAGGCGCAAAATGAAATCAAGCGGGGGAGTTGGCTGAACGTCTTCAACACCAAGCACGCCGCCCACCCGCTGACCGTCCGCGAAAGTACCTACCTGTGGCAGCCGCCCGACGTGTCGAAGTACCTCGACGCCACCTTTCAGGGCTTCCACCGGAGCGATGGCAGCGTCGGCACCGCCAACTACTGGCTGGTGGTACCCCTGGTTTTTTGTGAAAATCGCAACGTCGAGATCCTGAAAGAAGCGCTCCTGAAAGCGCTGGGCTACGAAACATCCACGCCCTACCAGGCCAAGGTATCCACCATCCTGAATCTGCTCGACGGAGGAAACGACAGCGAAGTACTCACTGCGCCGCTCCCCGCCACCGCGCGGGCCAAGGCGATTTCGCCGCACTTTCCGAATGTGGACGGCATCAAGTTTATCACCCACCAATCGGGTTGTGGCGGCACCCGGCAGGATGCGCAAGCGTTGTGCGGCCTGTTGGCGGGCTACATCACGCACCCCAACGTCGCCGGAGCGACGGTCCTGAGCCTGGGTTGCCAAAACGCCGAGGAAAGTATCCTGACCCACGAAATCGAAAAACGGGTGCCGGGGTTCGATCGGCCGGTCCACATCTTGAACCACCAAACGCTGGGCGGCGAGAACGACATCATCGACATGGCGCTCAAAAAAACGCTCTTGGGCTTGAAGGAAGCCAATAACTTGCAAAGAGCACCCGCGCCGCTGTCAAAGCTTTGCGTCGGCCTGGAATGCGGCGGCT
Source organism: uncultured Cytophagales bacterium (assembly GCA_963803495.1). Classification (GTDB taxonomy): domain Bacteria; phylum Bacteroidota; class Bacteroidia; order Cytophagales; family Spirosomataceae; genus Persicitalea. The sequence continues at coordinate 397,470 of CAWDMP010000002.1, read as the reverse complement.
CCGATGGCTTTTCCGGCATTTCGGCCAACCCGACGCTGGGGTACTTCTCTGATATGCTCGTGGCTCTACAGGGGAAAGTCGCCCTAGCCGAGTTTCCCGAATTGTGCGGCGTGGAGCAAGACCTCGCCGACCGTTGCGTGGATCGGTCCACGGCGGAGCGTTTTGCCCACTTGATGGGTACCTACAGCCAACGCGCCACGGCGGCGGGCTCGGGCTTCGACATGAATCCCTCGCCCGGCAACATCAAGGACGGTCTGATCACCGACGCCATCAAATCGGCCGGAGCCGCTAAGAAAGGCGGCTCCTCGCCGGTTGTGGATGTGCTCGACTACCCCGAAAAAATCACCAAACCGGGCCTGACGCTACTCTGCACGCCCGGCAACGACGTGGAATCCACGACCGCCGAGGTAGGCTCCGGTGCCACCGTGGTGCTGTTCACCACCGGGCTGGGCACGCCCACGGGCAACCCCATCGCCCCGGTCGTGAAGGTGGCCAGCAACGTCAGGCTTTTTGATAAGATGCACGACATCATGGACTTCAACACCGGCGGCATCATCGAGGGTACCGAAACCATCCCCCAGGCCGCCGAACGGCTCATGGACTACGTGATTTCGGTAGCCAGCGGCGAGACCACCGTGAAGGCCGTACTGAACGGGCAGGATGATTTCATCCCCTGGAAGCGCGGGGTGTCGTTGTAGGTAGTTCGTTTTCGTTATCTTTGGAAAAACAGCTTCGAACACTATGGAAACGACCGTCGAAATCACTGAGAGCCCTGCACTTTCAGCCTACGAAATCGAAAGAGGAAAACCCATGCCTACACTCATTCACGGTGCCATTCAGGCTAATTTGATTGTTCAAATTGCCGTAAAACACCCGGACCAATTTCGCATCGCCAGCGAAGTCTTACTTGATACCCAGCCCCTGGGCAGCACGCCCGATTTGGTACTATACCCGGCGATGCCGCTGGATTATAAAGATGATCCCGCCCGGCGTCCAGACGCGCCCTTGCTGGTCGTGGAAATACAATCTCCCTCGCAAAGCTCCAAGGATATGGTGGCCAAGCTAGAGCCTTACTTTTATTTTGGCGTAAAATCCTGCTGGATTGTCGTTCCCGACTTTCGGGCGGTTTTGGTATACCACGATCCTTTCAACTACCAGTTTTTTCGGGAGAATGAGACGCTGGAAGATGGTACTTTGGGAATCGAATTGAATCTGTCAGAGGTTTTTAAGTGATAGAGCCTGTTGGTTTAAAAGGTACCGCATCGACTGTAAGCGCTACTCCTAAGAATCCTTATCTTTATCAGCAACAAACCTACTTCATCATAAAACTTCGAAATATATCCGACACGTGGATGAAAACAATCGACTAGCTATCAAACTACCCGAATTTTTATGAAGAAATATAAAGCAATAGAAACCCTGGATTATCTGCCAGATGAATTCGACGTGGAAGAATCAGCAGAAAAACTACTGTTTGTCGAAAAGGCGAAAAAAGGAATTCAGGACGCTGAGGAAGGAAAGATGATGAGTTTGGGAGAAGCCAGGCAGAAAATTGAGCGCAAATGGCAGGCGTCGAAATAAAGATTACGGAAACTGCTTATTCAGACTCCCGCTAACCCGCTAACCCTGATTCCCGCTAACACCGATTTGAAATCGGTGTTGTATCGCCTCGCGTTTGCAACGCGATCCAAGCAAAAGAATACTCGTATAAAACTAACAGCTTAGCAAGGCCTCGTCCTAGTACTGCATCCGAAATCCCGAAGGTACCAATCTCCTAATAATGACGGTCGTAGACTGAGTGGATGTTTCTACCCAGCCTTCCTTTTGAGAAGCGCAAATTTGTTTTTTTGCAAAAACATCAATAGCTATGCAAACTACCTATCGCCTACATAGTCGTGAGATTAGCCCTGCCTTCTTGCAGTCGCTCAAAACGCTTTTTGCCGGACGTGAAATCGAAATTACGGTAAAGTAAACCGCGCAGGAGCCAATCGAGGAAGTTCCCCAACTAGCAAAATCTTCATTGGCCGAAGAATGGGATAGTGTCGAAGACCAACGGTGGAACGAACTCCTGAAATAGCCATGGCGCTTTATAAGTTAGGCGACATTGCTGTCGTAAATTTTCCGTTTAATTCCTTGTGCATTAGCAACCAAACTCACTCGAACCGCACCAGCCTCTGCCGCTCCCGATTCACCGTCAGGCCGAACACATCAGGCCGCGCGTAATGTCCCGACGGATCGAAGTTTTGCCGCTCTTTGCGTACTTCGTTCAGGTCGATGGTGGCGGTGACGACGGCCTCCTTGTCCACGATGGGCTCGATGAGCCAGGTACCGTCGGGCGCGGCCAGGCACGAGCCGCCGTTGGCCATAAATTCCGGGGCGTTGCTGGCAATCAAATCGTGATGAGGTACTTCGGTACCGATGTCCGACTTCCGCATCAGGCCCGACACTGATAGCACGTACATCCGGTTTTCGAGGGCGATGTGGCGTGTCAGGTCGATGGTGTTGCGCTGATTGCCGGGCCAGACGGCCACGTGCAGGTTTTCGCCCTGGGTGTAGAGGGCCGTGCGGGCCAGCGGCAGCCAGTTTTCCCAGCAGTTGAGTCCGCCGACGGTGAACGCACCCAGCGGGTGCACCCGTAAACCGTGGCCGTCGCCGGTGCCCCAGGTCAGGCGCTCTTCGTAGGTGGGCATGAGTTTGCGGTGAACCGAAAGTACCTCGCCCGCCGGGTCGATGTACACCAGGCTGCAATAGACGGTGTGTCCGGCCCGGTCGGCGGCGCGCTCAGCGCAGCCCAAGTACACCGCGATGCCAAATTCCCTTGCCAGGCGGCGAACCGAATCCAGATCCCCCGCCTCGATGCTAACGGCCTCGCGGAGGTAGTGCGCGAAAATTTCTTTCTGGGTCGTGGAGTTGAATCGCGCGCCGTCTGTGAGGTCGAGCCAAAACGGGTAGCCCGGTAAGAGGGTTTCGCCAAAGGCCACGAGCCCGGCTTTTTGTCGGGCCGCCTCGCGGATGGCGTCCTCGATCTTTTGGAGCGTAGCTTGCTTGTTCAGCCAAACCGGGGCGAGCTGGGCCAGGGCGACGTTGAGCGTATCGGGCATGGGCGGTGGGTAAAAAAGAAACGATCGTGTATTTTTGATAAAGAAATCTTCCCAAACTTAAGTAAGGTACCCATGACTATCGACGCGCACCAGCATTTTTGGAAGTTCGACCCCATCCGCGATGCCTGGATCGACGACACGATGCAGGTCATCCGCCGCAACCTCCTGCCCCAAGATCTGAAGCCCGTACTGGAACAAAATCAAATCGACGGCTGCATCGCCGTGCAAGCCGCTCGAAGACGACGCCGAAACGGATTTTCTGCTCGATCTGGCTGCGGAAAACGATTTTATCAAAGGCGTTGTCGGCTGGGTCGACCTCCAAGCCGAGGATCTGTCCGCGAAGCTCGACAAGTGTCACGACAAAAAATTACTTAAGGGCTTCCGGCACGTCTTGCAAGGCGAGCCCGCCGAATTCATGCTTCGACCGGCTTTCGTGCGGGGAGTGAAAACACTCGCAGAGTATGGTTACGCCTACGACATTCTGATTTTCCCTAACCAACTACCCAACGCGGCAAAACTCGTTGCCCAATGCTCCGAACAGCGCTTCGTGCTGGATCATCTGGCTAAGCCCTACATCAAAGCCGAAAAAATTAATACCTGGAAAAGAGACCTGGGTACCTTGGCCGCCCACCAAAACGTATCCTGTAAAATCTCGGGGATGGTCACCGAAGCTGATCACCAATCCTGGACCTACGAGCAAATGGTACCCTACCTGGACGTAGCTTTTGAAGCATTTGGGACCAACCGGCTCATGTTTGGCTCCGACTGGCCGGTCTGCCTGTTGGCGGCCGGGTACGCCGGGGTGAAGGGAATTCTGGAAAGGTACCTTGCCGGGTTTTCCGAGGAAGATCGGGCTAAACTATGGTGCGGCAACGCGGCAGGATTTTACAGCATCCCCGCCCATTGGTAAGGTTCTTTTGCTCGGAGGTACTTCACCTCAAATCTCGTGAAAACCCTATTGATATGAAACAAGAAACCGAACATAAAACCGCCCTCGTTATCGGGGCTACCGGATTGGTGGGTAGCCAACTCGTCGAACTACTGCTACGATCGGAGCGCTACACCGCCGTACGGGTACTGGGCCGAAGTCCGCTGAAAATAAAGCACCCGAAGCTGCAGGACATCCGGTTCGACTTCGACCAGCCCGACGCCACGCAGGTGGTGGGTGACGACGTGTTTTGCTGCCTGGGCACTACCATGAAGCAGGCGGGTTCCAAGGAAAAATTCTATAAAGTAGATCATGACTACCCGCTAGAACTCGCGCGGATGGCGCTGGAAAACGGCGCCTCGCAGTACCTGATCGTCACCGCGATGGGAGCCGATGCGTCGTCCACTTTCTATTACAATCGCGTCAAAGGCGAGCTTCAGAGGGATTTGCAAAAGTTGGACTACGCGGCGCTACAGATTTTTCAGCCCGCGTTGCTACTGGGCGACCGAAGCGAGAAGCGACTGGGCGAGCAGATTGGCGAAGTGGCTATGAGAATTCTGGGCCCCGTCATGCTCGGACCTCTGTCGAAGTACCGCGCCATTGAATCGGTCAAGGTAGCCCGCGCGATGTTGTCCCAGGTGCGCCACCCCGACGCGCGGGGGACGATCATCCACCATTCCGGCGAAATGCAAGCTTACTAGATGAAGACTTTGATCCGTCCTGCCCGCCTTTCCGATCAGGAGGCCATCTACTGGATGCTGCACGACCTGGAAAACGGCGACTTGGACCGCGCGGGTTTCGACAGGGCTTTCCTGAAAAACCTACCCAACGACGCCATCGGGTACTTCATCGCCGAGCGGGCCGGGGTACCCATCGGGCTAGCCAGTTGCCATGTTCAGATGCTGCTTCACCACGCCGCACCCATCGCCGAAATCCAGGAAATGTACGTCCTGCCCGACTTTCGTTCGATGGGCGTAGGCAGGCTGCTCATGGCGGCGATTCGTAGTTTCGTTCGGCAGTGCGGTGCCAGCCAGCTCGAAGTTACGACCCGCCGAACCCGCCTCGACACGCACCGGTTTTACGAGCGGGAAGGGTTTGTCAATTCACACTTCAAATTGGTTTTGGTAGAAGAGTAGAAGAGGGTAGCCACAAAACAAGAAAGGATGCCTCTAATAGAAGCATCCTTTCTGAACTACCCTAAACCTTCAACTAACTATGATCTTAAATGTCTTTGTTTTTGCGGCTTTCGGGGGTTAGAGGGACAGCCCCCACGGTCGTTTAAAAACAAAGATGTTAATGAATGTTAACACACGCCGAAAGACAAAGGGAAAGCTAGGGTGAAGTGCAGGATTCTACTTCAAGCTTCGTCCAAATAGGCCTGAATGGAACTTCTGGCGGCCTGGGCGATTTCGTCGGGCGTTTTTCCAGCGGGCTCAATGCCGGGAAGTACCGTCCAGGACATCCGGGTGAAGGACGTCAGCGGAAAAAGACCTTTGGGATTGAATTTGCCGGTGCCTTCGATGGCTACCGGCACCACCAGGGCGTCGGGCGCTTTGCGAAGCAGGGCCATCAATCCGCCGCCGGCGAAGGGCTTCAGCTTGCTGGAGGCCGACCGGGTACCCTCGGGAAATATGGCCGCCGAACCTTTCGAATCGTGGATGCGCTGCCCGAGTTTGGCAATTTCGACCACGGCGCGTTTGCCATCCTTACGGTCGATGAGCGCCGCACCGCCGATTCTGAGATTGTAGGATATGCCTGGTATGCCTTTTGCCAACTCCTTCTTCGAAACGAAGAGTGGATAGTACTTCCGCAAAAACCAGATCAGCCCCGGAATGTCGAACATGCTCTGGTGATTGGCGACAAAAACGATCGGACGATCATCGGGCAATGCCGTCCGCTGGTCAAAATGTACGTGGCTGCCGGTCAGATACCAGCCGTGTACCAGCAGGCAGTTGAACCACACGACCGTTTTTTTGTGTGCCTCTTTTCCGAAAGATGTTATAGGCGACAAGCTGGGCTGCGTGAAAAACGAGCAACATTAATCCGAAGTAGGTCAGGTAGATGACACTAAGCAGGTAGTCTAGAATTTTCTTCACATTCAAATTTTTCGGCAAAAATAAGCTAAACCATCCAGGATATGATATTCGTCATTAAATACGTATCTTAAATTCATATTTACGAACTTTGACGCCAATACCCAACAATCTCCATATCATGCAACCAGAACTCAGCGCCAAGCGCAAAGAAGTCATGCAGTTTGTCGGCCAAAAAATCGACACGCTGCTCACGCAATACCTTCGTCCGGTCGAAACCAACTGGCAACCCCAGGATATGCTACCCGACTCGACCCAGGATAATTTCATTTCCGAAGTAAAAATATTGCAGGAAAGCTGCCGCGAATTGCCCTACGATTACGTGGCCGTCCTGATCGGCGACACTATCACCGAAGAAGCCCTGCCTACCTACGAGTCCTGGCTCATGGATGTGGTGGGCGTGGACCAACTCAACGAGCCACACGGCTGGGCGCAGTGGGTCCGCTCCTGGACCGCCGAGGAAAACCGCCACGGGGATCTGCTCAACAAGTACCTGTACCTGTCGGGCCGCGTGAATATGCGCCAGATGGAAGTGAGCACGCAGTACCTGGTCGCCGATGGTTTCGATATTGGTACCGGGCGCGATCCGTATCGTAATTTTATCTATACCTCTTTTCAGGAAATGGCTACCAACGTATCGCACCGGCGCACGGGTACCCTCGCCAAGGATTTCGGGAACGCGCACTTGTCCAAGATCTGTGGCGTCATCGCTGGCGACGAGCTGCGCCACGCCAAGGCCTACAAGGCTTTCGTGAGCAATATTTTCGAAGTGGACGCCTCCGAAATGATGCTGGCTTTTGAGGATATGATGAAGAAAAAAATCGTGATGCCCGCCCACTTCCTGCGCGAAACCGGCGTGAAAATGGGCGATACCTACACGCACTTCTCCGATGCCGCCCAGCGCCTCGGGGTGTATACTACCAACGACTACATCGACATCCTTGAAACGCTGTTGAAAGATTGGAAAATCGACGGTATGCGCGATCTGAACGATGGCGCCGAGAAAGCGCGCGACTACCTGCTGGCCCTGCCCGGACGCCTGCGCCGCATCGCCGACCGCGTGAAGGTACCGGAACTGGCTTACGAATTCAGTTGGATCGACTAATTTTAAGATGAAGTGGACCATTATTGAAGCCTCGAAGGCGGCGGAGTACTCCGCCGCCTTTGCGCTTTTCAAAGAGTACGTCGCCTCACTCGACTTCGATCTGACCTTCCAGAATTTCGACCACGAACTCACCATCCTGGCCGACATGTACGGTCCACCGAGCGGGCGAATTTTTTTGGTTGAAGCTGAGGGCGAATTTGTCGGATGTGCGGCCCTGCGGCGTATCGAAAACGACACGACCTGCGAGCTGAAACGCATGTACCTGCGCCCGGCCTACCGCAAGCTGGGGATCGGCAAAGCGCTCATGGAAAAAGCTTTAAAGCTCGGTCGTCGACCTTGGTTATAAAACCATAAAATGCGACACGATCGGCTACAAAATGCCGAACGCCGTCAAGCTTTACGAGTCCTACGGCTTCCGCCCCACTACGCCCTACAACCACAACCCCCACGAAGGAGTGGTTTACTTTTCTCGGGAATTGTGAAATAGGGGTAGACGGGGGAAGGGTAGAAGGGTGGAAAGGTAGAAAGTTAAGGGGGCACAAAGTTTTCTAAGTATGAAGATTAGGTACCAGAGAAAGCCGATTTTCCCTTGCAACTTTCAACCGCCAGGCGGCCCTGTTTCAACTTTCAACCCTTTTTTACCGCTTTCCCGTCGCCTTCTTGATTGCTACGATTTCTTCCTGATCGATGGGGGTACCGTCGGCTTTCAGAATTTCGTGGAACCAGATTTTAGGCTCACGGCCGTTGACGTACGGATTCTGCCAGCTATCCCAGGGAAGGTAGGTTTGGGTTTTACCCGCCACGAAGCCCCAGTTCACCATACCGACGTTGTACTTTTTGGCCACGGGCAGGTGCGTCTGGAATTTGCTGTCGTTGCCCCGCGCCATGAACTCGGTACATACCATGGGGCGCTGCTGGGCTTCGAGTTGCTTGATTACCAGTTCGAAATCGGCCACGTTGCCGTAGTGGTGAAAGGTCAGGATGTCGGAGTTTTCGTATTGAATTTTCTCCATCGCGCTCCAATTCTTGGGATCGCTCACATCGCGGTCGCGGCTGAAAATCCAGGTACCTGAGCTCAGTGGTTGGGTAGGCTTCACCGCCCGCGCCCAAGCGAATACGTCGGGCAGGAGCGCCGTGACGATCTCACGCTTACGGTCGGGCTCTTGTTTCAGATTGTTGCGGCCGTAGCTGCTGTCGTTGGTGTTGTCGGGCTCGTTCCACACGTCCCACATCAAAATCCGGGGATCGTTTTTGAAGGCATCCACCACCCCTTGCACGTAGGTCCTCAGGCGCGGGTACTCCGACACGTCAGTGAGCGCGTCGGCACCGGGACTTTGCAACCAGCCCGAATTATGCACGCCCGGCGTGGGCGCGTGCTGCTTGCCCAGCGCAGGGTGCGGGTCCCAGCACGAATCGAAGAGTACCAGCATGGGCTTGATCTTGTGCCTGGCGCAAATGTCCAGAAACTGATCGAGGCGTTTCTTAAAACCCGTCGAATCCTGCCACAACAAATCGTGCAGGTACACACGGGCGGTCGTCGCGCCCAGGTCCTGCGCCCAGCCGAGTTCTTTGTCGATTTCCTCCGGGTTGAAAGTTTCGGCCTGGAACATTTCCAATTGATTGATGGCACTCGCCGGATTGTAGTTGGAGCCGAACAACCACGGCTGCCTGGCGTACCAGGCATCGGCCCTGGCCTTCGACCAGCGTACCGGTTCTGATTTTTGGGCAAAAGTGAGGGTGGATAAAAAAACGAAAAATAGAAGAGTGATTTTTTCATGAAAACAATTTTTGAACTTTTGGTAGTTAAAGGTGAAAGTACATAAATTCGCTTTTAACCTCAATCCGCATAAGATTTTTTTAAAAAAATGACATCTCATGCCTATGATCCTCACGAAAGCGATACTGCTGCCGCTGATCTTTATCGTGATTTGTTCTCAGCAAGTTATTGCCCAAAAACTGCCGTCGGCTAAGGGTGAAACCGATAAGGTACTTACCCAAAAAATCAAATCTGCCCTCGCTGGTTTTCAGGGCGAAGCGGGCGTATACGTGCGCCATCTGCGCACCAATCGCACGGTCGAAATCGACGCCGATACGATTTTTCCCACGGCCAGCATGGTCAAAATTCCCATTTTGTGCGGCGTGTTCGACAAGCTCGAACGAGGCGAATTACGGTACGACCAGGTACTTACCTACCGCGATTCGCTACACTACGACGATGGCATTGTCGGCTCGCTGCGCGACAGCGCCCAGATTCCATTGAGCTATGTACTGGTACTCATGGAAACATTCAGCGACAACACGGGAAGTTTATGGATGCAGGCCCTCGCGGGCGGCGGCGCTACGATCAATGGCTGGCTGCAAGCGCATGGCTACGACAAAACGCGTGTCAACTCCCGCACGCCCGGCCGCCGCGACGCCCAAAAAACCTACGGCTGGGGCCAGACTTCGCCCCGCGAAATGGCCGGGCTACTTACCCAAATTTACGAAGGCAAGACGTTCAGCCCGGCCGCCAGCGAGCGGATGTACCGGCTGCTGGGGCGGCAATTTTGGGATGGACAATCGCTGTCCCAGATTCCGCCCGAGATACGGGTGATCGCCAAAAACGGAGCCATCAACCAAGCCAAGTCGGAGGTAGTACTGGTCCACGCGCCGCACGGCGACTACGTTTTTTGCATCACGACCAAAAATCAAACCGACCAGCGTTGGGAGCCCGACAACGAAGGCTACAAATTGCTCCGCACGATCTCGCGCCTCATCTGGACCCACTTCGAACCCAAGTACGACTGGCAACCGCTGGCCGACGCCCCGAAATGGCAGTACTAACTATAATGATGAGTGATGAGTGATGAGTGATGAGTGATGAAGGGGCTGGCGCACTCATCATCGCACGGGCGACCCCGTCATCACTCCCTTCATCCTCTGCTCGCAAAGTACTCGTTCACATCCTTGAACCCCTCTTTCAGGCTTCGCTCGTGGGTACTTAGGCCAGCACGGTGGAAGATTTCACGATAGGTACCTACGGCTTCGCGCCCGGCGGTGTCGTTGTCGAACCAGAAGCACAGTTCGAAACGGCGAAAGAGCTTAGCCCATTCTTTCTTGAAAAGCGTCACGCTGCCCAGGCTCACGGCGGGCATTCCCTGCTGTATCAGCGTCATGCAGTCGAGCGCCCCCTCGGTGAGGTAAAGTACCTTACCGGTCTTTACTTTGGGTAAAAGGTCCTGATTGAAAAGCGGAATCGGCACGCCGCTCAAAAACTGATAGCGCGGCGTACGGTCGACGGGCGCACCCACGATGCGGCCCTGCAAGAATACGATCCGCCCGTCTTTGGTATAAGGAATGACGATCGTGTGCTTGAAAAAAACGAGGTTGTCCTTTTCATTATACAGACCGCTTTCGCGCAGGTCGGCGGCCCCGAAGCGCGTACGGAGGTAGTGGTTGATGTTGTGGTAGTCCTTCACCATGAATATTCCGAAATGGCGGAGCGTGTAATCGGCAAATCCGCGTTGTTTCAAGTACGCGTACCCCTGCTTCGACGCTTCGGTATCTTCCAGAGATTCGCAGTACTGCTGGAACGTTTCGTAGATTTCTGAATGTACTTCGTGGTAGGCATACGTCTTGGTATCGGGTAGCTTGTCGGCCGCAATGGCGGGACGTTCCTCGGGGGAAGGTACCACCGCACGTGGCGGCGGGGGCGTGCGCCGCTCATAACCCGGCACGTAGTGAAAAGCCAGCTCGTGCATGGCCGCCTTGTACTCCAGCTTGCAGTATTCGGCATAAAAATGAACCACATCGCCATGCTTTCCGCAACCAAAGCAATAATAAGTGCGGGTGTTGGGATACAGGTACAGCGAAGCGGTTTTTTCCTCGTGAAAAGGACAATTGATCTTCCGCTGCTCTTCAATGACTAACCCTAAGTCGCGCACTACCTGCACGATATCCACTTTGCGGGTTTCTTCAAGGATATTCATGGGAGGATTGTTATGAATTAAGTACCTAAAACTAAAAAAGACTTCGCCGAATTTCGACAAAGTCTTTTCAATAATAAGAATAGAATGCTACCTACGCCATCAACTCCAACTTCAATTCGTTTAGTCGGCTTTTTATAGAAGCGTCGATTTGGCGGTCGCCCACGCGCAGGATGTAGCCACCGATAAGTTTCGGACTCCACCTTTTCCTCCAACTCCACGGTGCGTCCCGTGGCATCAGCTACCAATTTGCTGAATCGCGCACGTAGTTCGGCTGTGAGTGGCGTACTCGACGTGATTGTGGCTTTTTGAATGCCCTTATATGAATTGTACTGAATTATGAACTCGGAGGCGATCGAGTCAAGAATAGCTTCACGGTTTTTCCGGGTGATGATCTCGAAATATTGTGTACGAAACCGGATTCACCTTATCTTTAAAAACAGCTTTTAAAATCCCCAGCTTCTTTTCGTGCCGCACGACCGGGCTTTTCAGGGCCAGCATCAGGTTTCGGTTGTCTTTGGCAATTTGGTTGAAAAACAGCATATCCTGGTACACCGCTTCCACTACCTTTCTCTCTTCCGCCAACTCGATGAGCGACTTGGCATACCGGGAAGCTACGCTTTCTACTGACATTTAATTAATGGATAGTTGATAATGGATAGTTGACAATGCCTGGCTATCCATATAAAATTAAAACCTCGAACGCTGTACTTAGCACCCTGTACCAAATACCCGAATTAATTCAACCGCGCGGTCGAGGCTAATTCGGCGATTAGTTTTTCCTGCGAGGCCTTGTCGTCCAGCTCGCGGTGCAGTACTTTTTCGGCGATTTGCAGCGAGAGGGTAGCTACCTCGTTTTTCATTTTGGCAATAGCCGCCTGCTGCTCGTTTTGAATCGTTTCGCGGGCGTTGTCGATCATGCGCTGCCCTTCGGCTACGGCTTTGTCTTTGGCTTCGAGTACCATACGCTCGGATGCTTCCTTGGCTTCCTTGATGATCTGGTCGCGGGCGGCGTTGGCTTCGGCTACCATCTTGGCGTTATCCGACTTCATTTTAGCCATTTCGGAGCGGGTTTGCTCAGCCAGGTCCAGGGCGCTTTGGATTTCTTTTTCACGATCGTTCAGGCCATCGATGATGGGCTTCCAGGCAAATTTGCGCAGAATGAAAACCAGGAGCAGGAACACGACCAGCATCCAGAAAATAAGGCCGATGGCGGGGGTAAGTAATGACATTTTTTCTAATTATGAGATATGAATTATTAGATATGAGATCGCTTGCTTTGGCTACGCTCAATACTAATTCTTAGTTATTCTTTTCTTCCTTTCAATCTTTTTAAAAATCCGCAGGAGCCTAGCGCTCCTGCGGGTAGTTTTTTGAACCTGATTCCCTTGGCCTAATGCGTAGGGAGGTGGATGGTTCTTTTACAGCTTGAAGCTGATCAGCAGACAGATAACCGCGGCAAAAAGGGCCACAGCCTCGATAAGCGCCGCAATGATCAGCATCGCGGTTTGGATACGACCGGCAGCCTCAGGCTGACGGGCAATACCTTCCATCGCGCTACCACCGATACGACCGATGCCCATGCCGGCACCGATTGCCGCCAGACCAGCGCCGATACCGGCACCCATTACGGCCAGACCGGCTCCGCTCTGCTCTACTGCTTGAAGCAAAATTTGAAACAACATAACTTTGATTGTTTAGATATATGGAAATTGAAAAAAAGAAAATACTGAGTTAGGTTATCAGGTATTGGGTAGTAAGGTATTAGGTTGGATAGTCCGAAAGAGAGTACTTTCAACTTTCAACTTTCAACTTTCAACTTTCAATTACATCCCATGATCCGCTTCATGGTTATCCTCAATGGCGCTGCCGATGTACATGGCAGACAATAGCGTGAAAATAAACGCCTGGATGAAAGCCACCATGATCTCGATGAAGTTCATGAATAAGGCGAAAGCCGACACGACGGGCGCGACGAAAATGCTCTTGAAAATAAAGATCAAACCGAACAAACTCAGCAGGATGATGTGGCCCGCCGTCATGTTGGCAAAAAGCCGGATCATCAGGGAGAAAGGCTTCATGAACACCCCCACGATTTCGACTGGAATCATGATCGGCAACAAAGCTATGGGTACCCCGGTGGGCTTCACCAGGTGGGCCCAATAGTGCTTGTTGGAGTTGAGGTGCACGATGATGAACGTAATCACGGCCAGCGTCATCGTAACGGCGATGTTGCCCGTCACGTTGGCGGCACCGGGTAGTAGCCCCAGCAGGTTGTTGACCAATATAAAGAAGAACAGCGTCAGCAGGTACGGCAGGTACTTCTGGTAGTTGGGGCCGATGTTGGGCTTTACCACTTCATCGCGAATAAATAGAATCAGTACCTCCATCGCCGACTGGAAGCCGCGCGGGGCCTTGCCCTTGCGACGTGCGTAGGCACCGGCTACGCTGCCGAAAATCAGCAACAGGATAGCGGCGCTGACGAGCATAGAGGCTACATTCTTGGTAATAGACAAATCGTACACCGTCCGCGACTCGTCGGCGGGGACGATCGTTTCGCTATCGCCGTGGATAAGGTGGTAGCCCTGGTACTCGTGGTTGTTGTTGTGGAATTTGGAAGACATGAACGCCTCCAGGCCACGATCGGGCGAGTAAAGAATTACGGGGAGGGGAAGTACCACGCCGTGGGCAAATTCCCACTCGTGGGAGTCGGCGATGTGGTGCATGATCATCTCGCCGATGTTGAAGTCCTCCTCGTTGTCTGCGAGGCGATGCTCTACCTCGCCCTCGGCTTCGTTGATGTCCTGGACGATGGTATTATTGTGGTCATCCGTCTGAGCAAAACCAGGTAACGGATTGAAAGTCAATAGTGCCGCTACGAAGGCAAAAGAGAGAAAACGATGCAGTTGTGTTGACATAAAAGGGGTAAGTGCGCGGTTATTGCGAATCGCGGCGCAAGGTACGATACAAACCGCATATTTCAAAAATCGTGTATAATAAATACATCCCGAAAAAGTGCGCCACGAACACCGGCGCATTGTCGACGCCGAGGTAGAGATTGACCCCGACAAATACGATGCAGAGCAGGAGTCGCATCACGACCGTCGACAAGTAGAACTCTACGAACTTCTCGCGTTTGTCGCGAAAGCCAAAAGTCATCAGGCGGTGGATGAGGTACGACACCCCCAAAAAGAACAGCAACATGTAGGGCCATTGGGCGGGTATCCAGGCGCCATAACCGAGGGGCGAAGCTAAGAAATATCCAATTCCCAGAAGAAAAGTCAACAGCAGGCTGCGGAGCATGGTGGGGGCGCTTTTTGCGGGGGCAAAGGTAGGGGCTTTTTGCGAATGCCCTAAACTAAACCTACTTTCGTGACCACACATTATTCCCTGCCTCATGCCTACTTTGCACTGGACCGGAAAAGAAAAGGTAATTGACCACCACCTCCACGTTCCGCACCGCACCCTCGACCATGCCTACGGCTTTTCGGCCGAGGCCGGTACGACCGACCGACCAACGCAAAGCGGCAACAAAATCATCCACGGCGACAATCTGGAAGCCCTGAAAGCACTACTCCCCGAGTACGAGGGCAAAGTAGACTGCATCTACATCGACCCGCCCTATAACACCGGCAAGGAAGGCTGGGTGTACAACGACAACGTCAACGACCCAAAAATAAAGCAGTGGCTGGCCGTCGTGGTCGGTAAGGAGGGGGAGGACCTGAGCCGCCACGACAAGTGGCTGTGCATGATGTACCCCCGGTTGAAACTGCTGCACATGCTACTGGCCGACGATGGCGCCATTTTCATCTCGATCGACGACAACGAACAGGCTAATTTGAAGCTGGTTTGCGACGAGATTTTCGGGGGAGCCAATTTCGTCACCAACATCATCTGGGAGAAAAACTACTCGCCCCGCAACGACGCCAGGTACTTCTCGGCGTCGCACGATTTTATCGTGGTCTACGCCAAGAATAAAGAAAACTGGCAGAGGAATCTTGCCCCCCGAACCGAAAAACAGAACAAATTCTATAAGTACGACGATAAAGACGGCCGTGGCCTGTGGCGGCCCGACAACGTGCTGGTGAAGTCATTTTCTGCCTCCGGCGTTTTTGCGATAGTCAACCCCACAACCGGCACCGAGCATTTTCCGCCCAAGGGGAGTTGTTATCGTTTCAACAAGGAAAGAGCCGGGCAGATGCTGGCCGAGAACCGCTTCTATTTTGGAAAAGACGGTACCGGCAAGCCCCAGTTGAAAAGGTACCTCGCGGAAGTGAACGACGGGGTAGTGCCGCAGACGATCTGGAAATACGAAGAGGTGGCGCACAATCAGGCGGGAAGAAAGGAGCTCAATAAAATCATCGAGGGAAATGTATTCGACAGTCCCAAGCCGCACCAGCTGATCGAGCGGATCTTGCAAATTGCGACCGGCAAAAACGCGCTGATCCTGGACTCTTTTGCGGGCAGCGGTACTACTGCCCACGCGGCTTTCAACCTCAACCGCCGGGACGGTGGAAACCGAAAGGTACTGCTGATCGAAATGGACGAATACGCCCAAACCATCACCGCCGAGCGGATCAAGCGCGTCATGATGGGCTACGGCGAAGGAGACAAGGGCGTCGAAGGTACCGGGGGGGCATTCGATTTCTATGAATTGGGGGCCGTTCAGCCCGGCGTTCAGCTGGAAATAGGGGTTCTGTAAATTTGACTTCATCCTCAACTTACAAATGCATGGAAGCATTCGGCCGGTACCTGATGAATCACCCGAAGTACCTTGGCCGGGTGTTTGTGAGCAGTCCGCCGGGGGCTGCCTTGCTGATCTGGTCGAATCGTGATTTCCTGCCCAACATTACCGGCATTTCGCTGGTCGAGCAAGTAGATGGTGTGAACAGCTCCGGCATCGAAGGAAAAGCGCTCTGCGCCATTCTGAAAAAGCAGCTGTACAACACGATTCCGGTATTGGACATCGCGTACGATGGCGCGCTGGACTATATGATCGTAGACGGAGCCAGGATGTCGCTGGCCGAGTCGGCTGGGTGGATAAGCGATAAATTTTCGCTCAAATTGGGTAGCCATCCGGCCAAAAAGCCCAATGACCTGTCACAAATCAACGACCCTTTCCACCTTTGGAGCCGGGAAGCGTTCGATGGGCGTTCGGTTTACAAAACGGACATCGACCTATTGACCCTGACCCCGCCGTCGCCTGGTAGAGCGCAGAAAGTGAAAACGATCATCGAGGTGAAGCGAAGTGCCAAAAATCCGGTGGGAAAGTGGAAGCCTTACGTGGATTTGGCCCGGTACAACGACGCCAACAACTACCTGATTACGATGACGCTTTGCAATTTGCTGAAAGCTAATTTTTACACCATCCACCACGACGCGATGGACGACGCCTACGACTTTACGGGGAATGAGCGAATCGATATGTTTTCTTACAAGCCCGGACCGGACCAGGCTACTTTGCGTACCTTTGCGCATGAAGACAACCGGCGAGTCGTGAGCATCGACGGCTTGTTCAATTGACAATATCGCGGCCCATTCATTCCTTGGTGACGGCCCGAATGAAAAGGTACAACGAGCCGGCGATGGAAAGCAGCGACAGTACCAGCGTCCAAACCGGAATTTTGTTTTGCTGCCACTCGTCCAGCTTGTAGCCACCGTAGGTGAAAAGTACGATGGTACCCAGCATTTGAAAGGCCAGGGCAGAAAATTTGGCGTAGTTGTTGGTGTTTTTCATGTAAGAAAGGCACAAAGTTTAGAAGGCACAAAGCGGGATGTCCCGTGTCGCACCAGGTAGCTTGACAAATAAACGCATCAACAAATCGACATATAAACAATATTTATACGTTTTATCACTAAAATAGACTTTTGCTATTGCCAAAGATACCCTCTTTTGTGGCTGAAACACTTAAAATATACTTGTTGCGTGGCGGATTGCTCGGCCTGCTGATCGTGGTGGCCGCGGCTTGTTCGCAGTATAGCAGCAATCCCGGCAGCGTGGCGTTCAACAACCTGACGGCCAAGTACAACGCCTACTACATTGCCCGCACCGAAACCGAACTGGCCGAACGTACCATGCGCGCAGCCTACCGCGACGACTACAATCAGCTAATGCCAATTCTGATTCCGCTCGACTCCACGCTGGGGCAGAGCGTGCAGCCGCAGCTCGACAACGCTATCAAGAAGGCTTCCATCGTGGCCGAACGCCACCAGAATAGCAAATGGCTCGACGACAGCTACACGCTGATTGGCAAGAACAGATTGTACATGGGCCAATACGACGACGGGGTGGAGGCCCTTCGGTACGTTTTTACCAATGGCCGCGACGAGGATGATAAAAACGAGGCGCTCATCTGGCTGATGCGCGCCTACACTTCCCGAAAAGACTATAGCAACGCGCTCAA
This sequence comes from uncultured Cytophagales bacterium, assembly GCA_963803495.1. GTDB lineage: Bacteria > Bacteroidota > Bacteroidia > Cytophagales > Spirosomataceae > Persicitalea. Next base: position 379,874 of record CAWDMP010000002.1, on the reverse strand, counting down.
CGTGGCCGAGTACTTGAGCCAGCAGCCGCTCAACAAGGAATCGACCCGCGATTTTTATCTGGCCAAAGCGTATGTCCACCAGGAAAAAGGGGAGTACCTGACGGCCGCCGCGATTTTGGAACAGGCTTTTCCCCTATTGAAAAAAGGTCCTGAAAAAGCGCGACTGCATTTCGTGTCCGGCCAGCTCTACGACCGTCTGGAACAATACGCGTTGGCGGAAGGCCATTACAAGAAAGTAGGTAAAAATCGTCCGGGCTACGACTTGTCTTTTTACGCCGGGATGAATTCGTTGCAAAACAAAGTGATGCTGAATCCCAACGCCGACCTGACGGGCGTCGGGTTCGACAAAATGCTGCGCGACCGCAAGAATGCCGACCTGCGCGATCGGATCTACTACACGATGGGCCTACTGGCCGAGCGCCGCGGCCGGTACCCCGATGCCCTAAAATTCCTGCGCCAGTCGGTGCAGGCGAGCGGGGCCTATCCCGAGCGGGTACCCTACACCTACCTGGAACTGGCCCGCATCAACTACAATCGGCTCGAAAACTACGAGGCCGCCAAGGCTTACTACGACAGTGCGCTGGTATCGCTACCCCCGATGGTGGAACAGTACAAAACCGTGCTGGATCGCAAAAAAGCGCTGGACGAATTTGTGACCCAGATGTCGATCGTGCGCACCGAGGACAGCCTGCAAATGTTGGCCCAGATGGCCCCCGCTGCCCTGGACCGCAAACTCGATGTGATCATAGAAGGCGAAATTGCCGAAAAGGAGCGCTTGTTATTGCTGGCGCAACGGGCGTTGGAAGCGTCCAACCGCCCTTCCGCCAGCGACATCGGCACCCCGTTCCTTTCGGGCAACGACCGGCGCTGGGAACTATACGACCCGCAGCGGATCGTGCAGGGCAAAACCGAGTTCCGAAGGATATACGGCAATCGGGTGCTGGAAGACAACTGGCGGCGGAGCAGCAAAGAATCCACCGCCCTCGACAACAACGCCACGGCTACGGCGCTGGGTAGTGGTCCGGCCAATGCCCAAATCAATGCCACCACTACCCCGCCGGGCGTTCCGGCGGGCAACGCTTCGGCGGGCTTGCCGCTGGAAGCCACGATGGTGAAAGGATCGGAGGCCTGGACCGCCCGCCGCGACGAACTCCGCCGCAACGTACCCATCAACGGGGCTGATTTTACGGCTTCCGAGCGGAGGGAAGAGGATGCGCTCTACAAATTGGGAAAAATCTACCGTTTCGATCTGAAAGAGTCGGGCAAGGCCGTGGACATGTTCACCCGCCTCCTGAAAGATTTTCCCAAGACCAGCTACCGTGAGGAGATTTACTACCTGATCTACCTTTCGCTGAAAGAGGACGACCAGAACCGGCCGCTTTGGAAGGAAAAGCTACTGACCGAATTTCCGAATTCGTCGTACGCTAAGCTGCTCAATCAGGCGCAGATAGCGCGGCAAAGCGACGCCACTGCGCCGGCCGACGGCTCACCCGGCAAAACCTACGATCGGCTGTACGGCCTGTACGCCGCCGGTAACTACACCGAAGCACTGGCCCAGGTGGACAACGCCCTGGCCGTGTACCGCGAAAGCGCCATGGCCGACCGTTTTGCCATTCTCAGAATCTTCCTGATCGGTAAAGTCAGAGGCCGCGACGCCTACCTGCAGGCCATTAACGAATTCATTCGCTTGTACCCCGAAAGCGCCCTCCTGCCCAGGGTACAGGAAATGCTCGAAATCACCGGCCGTGCCTCGATCAGAAGGTAGTGTTTTTGGGGAAAACGGTATCTTTGGGATTAATTTTGAATGAGCGAGTGATTGAATGAGTGAATAAAATCACCTGCATCCGCCTATTCTATCATCGCTCGGGCGACCCCGTCAAAATTCTATCATTCTATCATTAAAGTAAGATGCTTGAACTGAAATCCGGTAAGTACAAAAGGTCAATCGTAAGGTTGTGGCGCTTTGCCGCATTCGGGTTTTTGTCCTTCATCCTTTATATCGTAGCGGTCAATTTTAATTTGTTTTATCTGTTCGGTCCCATGCCCGACCTGAAAACGCTCGAAAACCCGAAGAGCGAGTTGGCTTCCGAACTTATATCGGAAGACGGCAAGTCGCTGGGGAAGTATTTCTTCGAGAACCGCGCGCCGGTCGAGTTCGATCAGGTGTCGCCCAATTTGGTCGAGGCTTTGCTGGCTACGGAAGATGCGCGCTTCGTGAAGCACTCGGGCATCGACCTGCGGTCGCTTTTTCGGGTGGCCAAGGGAATCGTGACGGGCAATACAGGTTCCGGGGGCGGCAGTACCCTGACCCAGCAGGTAGCCAAAAACCTTTTCCAGACCCGCTCGGAGCGTTACCGTGGTGCTTTGGGGCAGGTGCCCATAATTAAGACGATTATTTTAAAAACTAAGGAGTGGATACTGGCCGTCACGCTGGAAAGGAAGTACACCAAGCGCGAAATCCTGATGATGTACCTCAACACCGTGACTTTCGGCAACAACACCTATGGCGTCAAGGTGGCCGCCCGCACCTACTTCAACAAAGATACCTGGAACCTCGACGTCAATGAGGCCGCGCTGCTGGTGGGGATGCTGCAGAATCCGTCGCTATACAATCCGCTGCGCTTCCCGACCAATGCCCTCAACCGGCGCAACACAGTGCTGGACCAGATGAACAAGTACGGCTTCGTGAGCAACGAAGTATACAAGTCGAACCGAGAGAAGCCGCTGAGCATGAAGTTCACCGTCGAGAGCCACAACACGGGCCCCGCGCCTTATTTCCGGGAGTCGATGAAAAGCTTCCTGAAAAACTGGGTGGAACAGTATAACGATGACAACGGTACCGACTTCGACCTGTACACCAGCGGCCTGCGTATCTACACCACCATCGACTCGCGGATGCAGAACTACGCCGAGGCGGCTATGGAAGAGCACATGAAAGTGCAGCAAAAACTTTTTCTGGACCACTGGAAAGGACGCAATCCCTGGATCGACGAGAATGGAAAAGAAATCAAGAACTTCTTGGACCGCGCCGTGCGGGTATCGCCCCGATTCCGCCAACTGAAAAAGGACCTGGGTGAGGAGGAAGCCTGGAAAATCATGCGCAAACCCTACAAAATGAAAGTGTTTACGTGGGATGGCGAGAAAGAAATGACCATGAGTCCCATCGACTCCATTAAGTACTACAAACACTACCTGCGCACGGGCATGATGTCGATGGACCCGCGCGACGGGCACGTAAAAGCCTGGGTTGGTGGCATCAACTTCAAGTACTTCAAGTACGACCACGTGCGGCAGGGGTCGCGGCAGCCAGGCTCGACGTTTAAGCCTTTCGTGTACGTATCGGCGCTGGACCGCGACTTTCTCACACCCTGCGACCGTGTGACCGACCGGCCCGTCACTTTTAACAAAGACGACGGCATACTCGGTAGCTGGACACCTAAGAACGCCAACGGCCGCTATTCGTACCAGTCGCTCACGCTGCGGCAGGCCATCGGAAAGTCCGTCAACTCGGTGAGTGCTTACCTGATGAAACAAGTCAAGCCACGCACCGTCGTGGAATACGCCCATAAATTGGGTATCACGAGCGAGTTGGATGCCGCGCCCGCGCTCTGCCTGGGCGTCAGCGATGTGTCGGTCTACGAAATGGTGGGGGCCTATTGCTCTTTCGTCAACAGCGGCCACCGCACCGATCCCATGACAGTGCTCCGCATCGAAGACCGCTATGGCAATCTTTTGCAGCAGTTTTTTCCGAAAGTCAATCAGGAATTGAGCGAAAACATGGCCTACAATATGATCTATCTCATGCGCGGGGCCGTGGAAGATCCGGGCGGAACGGCCGGGCGGCTGCGCTCCTACGGCGTAACCGAAGGCAACGAAATCGCGGCCAAAACCGGTACCACCTCCAACTATTCCGACGGCTGGTTTATGGGCATGACGCCTAACCTGGTTACGGGCGTGTGGGTGGGCGGCGAAGACCGCAGTACCCACTTCCGCACCATCACCCTCGGACAAGGCGGGCGCATTGCGCTACCCGCCTGGGGCCTGTTCATGCAAAAAGTCTACGCCGACCAAACGCTGGTCAAGTACCGCAAATCCAAGTTCGAAAAACCCGCCAACTTCACCCTTGACTGCGGCGGCGTCTACACCGACAGTTCCAGCATGTACGTGGCCCCCTCGGTGTCCGATGATGAAGGGGTACTTTTTTAATTTTGAATTGGGGAATGACGGGCCGCCCGTGCGGTGAATGCCGGGATGATCATTTTGCTGGGGCTATTTCGATAACCTTTGGATGTTGAAGTCCAGTATTCACTCATTCCATCATTCATTCACCGCATGGTCGGCCCCGTCAAAATTGTAATTGCTCCTGACAAATTCCGTGGTTCGCTGGATGCAGACGAAGTCTGTGCGGCGATGGCGGCGGGGGTGCAGCTGGCTTTTTCTGATGCCGAAATCGTGGCCATTCCGCTGGCCGACGGGGGAGAGGGCACCGCTTCGGCGCTGACGCGGCAGGCGGCAGGTAGTTTCGTGACGGTCGAGGTGCGCGATCCGCTGGGGCGTCCGATCGAAGGTGCCTACGGAGTATCGCCCGATTCCAAAATTGCTTTCATCGAAATGGCTTCGGCTTCGGGGCTGGGTTTGCTGGACCCTGAGGAGCGCGATCCGCTGTTGGCCTCGTCCTACGGAACGGGCCAACTCATCGCCGACGCGCTCGATCGTGGCGTCTCATGCATCATCCTAGGCATAGGGGGTAGCGCAACCACCGACGGCGGAACGGGCATCGCGGCGGCGCTGGGGTACCGGTTTTTGGATAAAAACCAAAATGAACTGGTGCCGAACGGTGGTACGCTGGTACTTATCGATTCTATCGACCGCACGCAGGTACATTCCCGACTCGCCGCCACTAAAATCACGATCGCCTGCGACGTGACCAACCCGCTGTTCGGTGCGCAAGGCGCGGCCTATGTCTACGGCCCACAAAAAGGGGCAACGTCGGCCCAGGTGGAAGTACTTGATAAAGGCCTACGGAATTTGGCGCGGGTAGCGACGGCCACCCTGGGTACCGACGTCAGCGATGCGCCGGGCGCGGGGGCCGCGGGCGGTACCGGGGCCGGGGCGCTATGGTTTTTAAATGCGACACTCGAAGCGGGGGCCGATATCGTATTCCGCCAAACCCGGCTCGAAGACCACATCCGCCGCACCGATCTTGTAATCACCGGCGAAGGCAAAATGGATCGCCAAACCCTGAGCGGCAAACTAGTACTACGCGTGGCCGGACTCGGCGCCCGCCACCAGGTACCCGTCGCCGCACTTTGCGGTACCCTGGACCTCTCGCCGGAAGATCTCAAAAATGCGGGCATCCGCTACGCCGCCTCCATCATCGACCGCCCGCTCACGCTCGAAGAAGCCCAAACCGAAGCTTTTTCGCTGGTCCGGCGGGCAACCTTTCACCTGGTACGGTTGTTTTTTGAGAGTTAGGTTGTTAGGTATTAGGTTGTTAAGGTTTTAGGTTTTTTTCTGATTATTGACCACGCACGGTTTTTTACAGAAAATGTCAAGCAACTATTTTCGCAAGGAAAGGTTTTATAAGGCACTGCAAACGCACCTAATGCCTAACAACCTAACAACCTAACTACCTGTAAGTGCCCAAATTCGATTCCAAAACCGAACTTTCCCGCGTGCCGCACGAGCCGGGCGTGTACCGCTACTTCGACGATAAGGATGAGGTAATCTACGTCGGTAAGGCTAAGGATCTGCGCAACCGTGTGGGTAGCTACTTCACCAATTCCAACCAGCACGACCGCAAAACCAAGCGGCTCGTGAGTCAAATCCGCCGGCTCGAATTCACGATCGTGCCCACGGAATGGGACGCGCTACTGCTCGAAAACCAGCTGATCAAGCGCTTCCAGCCCAAGTTCAATATCCTGCTGCGCGACGACAAAACCTACCCGTTCATTTGCATTACCAACGAGCCTTTCCCACGTGTCATCACCGTACGGCGCGTCGACCGTAAGGCCGGCACCTACTTCGGGCCTTTTGCCAACAGCCGCGCCATGTACGCGCTGCTCGATATGTTCAAGGAGCTCTACACGATTCGCTCCTGCCACTTAAATCTGACGCAGGAGAACATCGAAGCGGGCAAGTTCAAGGTATGCCTGGAATTTCACCTGGGTAACTGCAAAGGTCCGTGTGAAGGCCGCCAACCCGAAGCGGAGTACAACGCCGAAATCGAGCAGGTCAATCATATTTTGAAGGGCGATTTGTCGATACCGCAGCAGTACTTCAAGGAGCAGATGATCGAAACGGCCGAGAAAATGGCCTTCGAGCAAGCCCACGAATGGAAGTCGAAAATAGAACTGCTCAATAATTTTCAGAACAAGGCCACCGTCGTTAATCCCCGCGTGGGTACCATCGACGTGCTGACGGTCATCTCGGACGAAGAAGCGGCTTACCTCAATTTCATGAAGGTCAAGAATGGCTACGTGGTGGCCACGCAGACCTTCGACATCAAGAAAAAGCTGGAAGAAACCGACGCCGATATTCTGGCGATGCTGATCGTAGAAATGCGCGAAACCTACGGCGACGAGGCCAAGGAGCTCATCTCGAACATCACGCCCGAGCTGGACATGAAACTCGACATCGTGGTACCTCAGATTGGCGATAAGAAAAAACTGCTGGATATGTCGATGAAGAACGTCATGTTTTTCCGACGCGAAAAAGCCGAGCGCCGCGCCGTTGAGAACTCGGCCGCTACTTCCAAGAAAGGACCGCGTGCTCATCAAGCTCAAAGCCGATCTGCAACTCAAAACCCTGCCGCGCCACATCGAGTGCTTCGACAACTCCAATATCCAGGGTACCAATCCGGTGGCAGCGATGGTGTGTTTCAAAGATGCCAAACCCTCCAAAAAAGACTACCGCCACTATACCATCAAGACCGTCGTGGGCGCCAACGACTTTGCTTCGATGAACGAGGTAGTGGGCCGCCGCTACGCCCGGCTGCTCAACGAAGAGTCGCCACTGCCCGACCTCATCGTCGTCGATGGCGGCAAGGGCCAGCTCAGTGCGGCCGTCGATGCACTGAAAGAGCTCGGTATTTACGGCAAAGTACCCATCATCGGCATCGCTAAGCGGCTGGAAGAGATCTACTTTCCCGGCGATTCGCTGCCGCTCTACATTGATAAGAAATCGGAATCGCTGAAACTTATTCAGCAGGCCCGCGACGAAGCCCACCGCTTCGCCATTTCCTACCATCGCGACAAGCGCAGCCGGGGCAGCCTGGTCAGCGAGCTGGAAAACGTGGAGGGTATCGGCAAAAAAACGGCTTCGGTACTGCTCAAACATTTCAAGGGCATTAAGGCCATCCGCGAAAGTACTCCCGAGCAACTCGCCGAAATCGTTGGGCCCGATAAGGCCAAGAAAGTGAAGGCGTATTTCAAAAAAATGCTGGTGGAGTGATTATTTTTGGTGGGCTTCAACCTTTTTGAAGTGATAGGGGTCCAGATCAATATAAACCAAACAGCTCATCTCATGAAATATGTATTCGTTGTACTTCTGCTCCTTGTCGGAGCATCTTCTTGCATCGCTCAACAACTGCAAATTGTTAGTCCTGCGGAAAAAGTAGTGACTTCGCTTTCAGAGGGCGATTTTACTACTTTGCGGACGTTTGGCGGAAAAGAAACGTCAGGACAAATCACCCGTCTGACCGTGGATTCTCTGATCCTCAATGATCGTGGGTACACCTACGCCATTCGGCTGCATGATATCGCGGCTCTAAGGAAAAGCACGAAATCGGGTGCTTCGCTAAGAAGAATACGCGGCTATTCCGGCCTTGCCGCAATCGCGATTTTACCCGCTAACATTAATCCTGAGCGATCTTTCGGCGCTACCATGCTATCTCATGCCGCAGTGATGATCCCTACTACCTTGGCGATTTTTGTAATATTTAGCGGGCGACCCCTCAGAAAAGTGAAAAAGGGGTATTCTTACAAAGTAGTTGAGCAGTAAAGCGGTTTTTGAACAAGTGTTTCTACTGAAATAACTCGTACTCTCCTTTTCCCCGTCGGTGCGACAGCGGTAAGTCTTTGACCGAATGTCCTTTATGTTAGATCACATCTTCCTTTCCAAAATAACCAATGAAAGAACTTACGCTATTCCTCCTTTTTTTGGCAGGAATGATTTCTTGCAGGAAGGAAGATCCCGCGCCGGAGTGCGGTTGCGATGGACCTGTTTTGGAGGTTGTCAAGGATTTTGATACTGTTTACAAATCAGGTTTTTTCGTTGGAAAGCAGGCTGGGTTTCTTAATGTATCTTGTGGTGAAGACTTGGTTACTGGAAAAATTGTGGACGGGGACTCCGTGATAGTAAGCGGCAATGTTCGCAGAAACTGTACCTCACTTATGGACATTAATACTTTGATCGCTATCCCCAGCTTACTCGAAGTGACGGCCATCCGCAAAAAGTAGAAAAAACCATGTTTTCAAAAAACTACCCCAACCTCGACTGGTGGATCGATTCCCACGGTTGGATCGAACTCGGCGAGGATGAATATAGCAAGAGTTGGGTACGCATCCTCGATGAAGGCGGACAGTGTTACGAAGACAATGAATCTGATTCCCTTGACGAAGCCCTCAACAAGGCCGACCGCTGGGTAGCCGCCGAAATGGAAGACCGCTTTGGGGAGGAACCCGTAAAGCGCTACGATTAGAAGAAATTTTTGTAAAATTGACTTTTCCGGTCTACGAAATAGGTCTTCGAACGTAAAACTTCACGCAAGATGAAAGCCTCAATCTGCCTATTGCTGCTTCTCAGTTTTCGCTATCAAGCAACCGCCCAAAACACCCTCACGGCCTCACAAGCCTACGAATACCTGCAAAACGAGCGCAAACGCGCCGAAGCACCTTGGCAGGGCAACGACCAGCCGCCGCTCGACAGCCTGAAAAAGGCAGAGCAGATTTTGCAAGCTGCTTTGAAGTACTACCACCGTCCCGAAATTCAGGCATTAGCCAAAAGCAGCGAAAGTCTATTTTACAGAAAGGGCGATATTTTGTTCGACCTGGCTACGGTCCAAGCCCTTATGGAACGTGCCGACGCCGCCGCGCAATCGCTGGTGTGGCCGCTGTCGGGCAAATACGCCTCGGCATACGTCAGCTTCGTGGATCAAACCAAAGAACTGGCGGCAGTTGTAAAACACCCGCTGCTCGTACCGCTTTTCGCCAAAGTACGCGCCGAAACGCGGCTTTTCAATTCCGATGCCCTTAAAACCAAGTACCAACCCAACATCAGCGAAGCCGAGAAAGTCGCCGGTCTATCCACATTCTGGGCCGAGGCGAAGTACAATTTCGCTTTCTTCGATCAAGTGCCCGACCTGGATTGGGACCAATTGTACCTGGACTACCTGCCGAAAGTCCGCGCCACGAACTCGACGGTCGAGTACCTGCGGATTTTGCAGGCATTTTGTGCCCACTTGCAGGACGGACACACGGGCGTGTGGGCCAGCGACCCCACGCTCGCCGATTTGGTGGCGAGACGTCCGCCGCTGCGCGCCCGGCTGGTCGGGGACAAGGTTTTGTTACAGGAAGTGCAGTCGGATAGTTTGCTCAAAACGGGCATCCGGCCGGGTCTGGAAATCGTGAGTATCGACGGGACGCCCGTCAAAACTTACGCCGACCGCTTCGTGCGGCCCTACCAGAGTGGTTCTACGCCGCAAAACGTCGAGATAGCGACCTACCACTACGATCTGTTCAAAGGGCCGAAAGACCAGGCCGCAAAAATCGAGTTCAGGGATTCTACTGGTAAATCTTTCGTCCGAGACCTGCCCCGAACGGGCTATGGCACGCTGCAGTACTCGCCCGCTTTCAAGTTCAGGATGCTGCCGGACAACATCGCCTACGTACAGCTCAACGATTTCAGCGACAACGAAGCCGCCAAACGCTTCGCCGCCGCCTACGACTCCATCGCACCCAGCCGGGCGCTCATTCTCGACGTCCGCGACAACGGCGGCGGCGACAGCGGTGTTGGCTGGAATATTTTGGGGTACCTCACCGATTCGAGCATGCAAACGGGCCGCTACTCCTCGCGGCTGTACAGCCCGTTGCGGCGGGCGCGCGGCGAGGGCGTCGTGTTTGAGACCGCCGACGCGGGCAATGGCTGGCCCGCCAATGGAAAGCACCACTACAAAAACCCCGTAGTAGTGCTGACGAGCGCCAAGACTTTCTCGGCTGCTGAGGATTTTGTCGTTGTCTTCGATGCCATGAAACGCGGTACCCTGATCGGCGAAACGACGGGCGGCAGCACGGGACAGCCATTGGCGTTTTCGCTGCCGGGCGGCGTGATGGCGCGTGTGTGTACTAAGCGCGATTCTTATCCCGATGGCACCGAGTGGATCGGCAAAGGCATCGAACCTGATCGCCTGGTACAGCCCACGGTAGCCAATTTTCAGGCTGGGCGCGATACCGTACTGGAAGCTGCTTTGGCGTTTTTAGGTGCAGTAGAAACAAAAACCGAATCGAAGAGAACCCGGAAGTAAGAAAGAAATGAATAATATTGCTCTGCTTTAACGAAAACTTCAAATACGTGGTCAAAACCCTACTTTTTCCCCTATCATTTCTCTTGATCAGCTCAGAGGTAGTCGCCCAAAACACTTCGCAAGAAACCGAAATACCAAAAGAAAAACTCACGGCGGTTCACCCTAAAGGCACCTGGATGGTAGGCGCGGGCGCGACGTTCCTGGGATTCACGGCTAAGGGCGGAAATTTTCTGACTGAACGCATCTGGTTGGGCGGCGAAGCCGAATTTCATGATTTTTTTACTGCTCGCAAGGAAGTTGGAATGATGGCACGATACTACTCGGGTAAAGGTAGGGTAAGGACTTTTTCTAGTGCGGGCGTATCGTTCGGTGCATTCAAAGATTCTTGGCCTGATTTTGACAATCCAAAGCCACCTACAATCTATGATAGCTTCAAACTCAATGCATCATTGGGACTGGAAATTCAACTGACCAAGCGCGTCAGTATGGAAGGCGTTCTTAAACTAGGACAACTCACCAAAGTCAACTGGACGCTGCCTTCGGTGCAGGGCTCGTTCAATGTTGCTTTGGGGAAATTATAAGTTTTGATAGAAAATCAAGTAGCCACGACTAATCTGAAATACCTTGCTGAGATTTTCGCTATTCCTTTGTTGCCTACTGTTGCTGCCACTCGCCAACTGTATGGCTACCACGGTATTTGCCAAGATGCATTACGAAATTGCGAACCGTACCGAGGGCCGAGTGCTTTCGGTGGTGGTCGTGCAATCTGAGCAAAGTGATTTTTCGAATGCCGATACCATGACCAGTACCGGCGGGTTCATGCGGGGCGTAATCCAGGAGGGTAGGCCGAACAGTCGTTTCAAGACTTACCAAAAAATCATCGTCCAAACCGACCAACGCACCTTCGACACGGGTACTTTGATGCATGGCGCGAAGTGCGCCGCCTATTATTTGGAATTGACTCCGGCGGGCGTAGAGGTAAGTCGGATGTATTCCTTTGAAATTAGGCGCTGGCTTCGAGTGCTGCTGTCGACCTTCTTGCTTACCTACCTCATCAAGGGCCTGCCGCTGCTTTTGATCGCCGGGCGGTTTTTCAAGCGAATCTACAAGGGGTTTTTACTATTGAATGGTGCTTTTGCTGGTTGTTTTCTTTTTTCATTGGCTAGTTCATTTGGCGGACCGCCAGGCGAGAGCGTCGAGCGTTCTATCACTTTCATCTACGCCGCGCTACTGTTGATCGCGGCTCTGGAAATATACTGGTACAATCAGAGGTTACCCCAGTACCCGGTACGGTTCACGGTAGGTATTATTGTCGGTAGCTTGTTGTTGGCCTTTCCCGGCTACCTAGTCATGCTTTTTGGCCTTTTTATTTTTGGGGGATGTTGAAAGTCCTTTTTTTTGAATTTCGTTTTGAATAAAAAACTATCGCTTCCTTTAAAAATGCGCTACTCGCTCGGCCTATTTTACTACTGTTCCTCACGGCCTGCAATCCCGCCGCCGACTCCGTCGAGACCGCCCAGAAGTACCTGATGGCTGTACCGGATTGGGGCATCGAAGAAGTGTATGTCAACGACGCGCTCAGCTACAAAGACGGGAAGAAAGTCGATAATTTTGGCGGTGTCGCCTTCAACCGTTACATGCAAAGCGTGCAGTTCAAGGCGGATGGCTCGTTCGTAGGCAAGTACACCGACCAGGACACGCCCAACGTAATGCATTGGGAAACGGTACCCGAGGAAGGCCTCATCATCGTCACCGCCGCCCCCGACAGCACCAACCCCGCACCCGACCCGCGCTCCGGCTGGAACATCGCCCCCCAAAATGTCCGCGAAGACTACTTCGAAATGACCACCGAAACCGCCGCCTTCGATTACCCGAGGGTCACGCGGATCAGGTTGGTGTTTGGGAAGAAGGGGTAGAGGGGGAGGAGAAAGTTAAGGAGGCACAAAGTTAAGAAGGTACAAAGCCACAAAGCGACAAAGCGACAAAGTTTTTTAGATAAGAGTGGTAGGTATCAGGAATAGCCAATTTTTCCCGTCCACCGTCACCGTCCACCGTCACCGTCACCCTTCCCCCCGAAAGCTAATGAATTGATTTATCCGGCGCGGGCGCGGAGGCGTGAAAATCATTGCGGATGCGCTCGGCGTAGGTTTCCAGCAGGGCGAGTACGCGCGCGCGGTCCCTGGATTGCACCACGCAACCGACATGGTACTCATCGGGCATACGCCATACCACTTCGGGATCGTTGAATACGGCGTGGTCGGGCCATTGCTGGCGGGCCAGCGAAATGACGATGCCCGAATAATCCTGCCGTACTTTGGGTAGCTTGTAGTCGGTACCCCGCGCCACAGAAGTTTCGAGTCGCGCCCATTCTTTCCAAAGATTGATGCCCGAAGCCGCTTCCACCATCGTGGACAAATGCGCGCCGCCCACGCGGGAAGACGTTTCGAGGAAATAGTACTGCCCGTCATCGTGGCAATGAATTACTTCGGTGTGCGAAGCGCTGTGTTTTAGCCCAAAAGCTTTCAGAACGTCAACCGCGATCGTTTCGAGCGCGCGCCACTCGGCCGAGTCGATGGGTACCGTGACGGAACGGAAGATACCGCCGCCGTGCGCGACGTCGAAGGGCGGGGCGATGTACTGGCTGCTCCACGAAAAAATCACCCGTCCGTTCAGCGTCAGCGAGTCCACATGGTACACGTGGCCGGGCTTGAACTGTTCGAGCAGGTACCGGTCGCGGTCGTCGCCCAGGCTGTGGATCGCCTCCCACAACTCGTGTTCGTTGTGCAGTTTCTTTATCCCCGTGGCCGAGGCTTCGGAGCGAGGCTTGATCATCCACGGACCGGGCGTAGCCGCCGCGAAAGCATTGATGACCTGATCGTTGAAAAGTGCGCAGAAAGCAGGTACCCTGATGCCCGCCTCGGCGGCCTTGGTGCGCATCGCCAGCTTGTCGCGGAAGTACCGGGCGGTGGTTTGGCCCATGCCCGGAATCCGGAAATGCTCGCGCAGCAGCGCGGCTTTCTCGACATCGAAATCGTCCAGCGCCACGATGCGGTCGATGGGCCGAGTGCGCATAATGTGCGCCAGGCCGGTCGTGACGTTCTTCATGTCGTAATCGCCATGGCCGTCGTCCTCGACGTAAAAAAACTCGTCGATGGCATCGCGCGCCCAATCCCGATTTTCGAGTTTTTTGGCGGTGAGCAGGTACACGACGTTTCCCTCCGCCTTGCAGGCCGTCAGGAAATCATTGCCTTTAAAAAAGGTGGAAACGCAAAGGATGGTAAGGGACATAGGGTGATGTGGTTGGGTGAAAGTTCACGGATAAAAGGGTAAAAGGGGCGAAGGGTCAACGGTGAACGGTCAACGGCTAGGTGCAAATCCGTTAACCATTAACCGTTGACCTTTGACCCAAAAAGTACTCCGTTAGTAGTCTAACGCCAAACGCCGTTCCGGCGCGGTTGGGGACGAAGTCGGCGTCACCGAAGGCGGTACCGGCGATGTCGAGGTGGGCCCAGGCGGGGTGCTTTTCGGTGAAGGTTTCCAGAAATTTGGCGGCGACGATGCCCCCGGCCAGCGGCTTGCCGTGGTAGTTTCGTACGTCGGCGATGTCCGACTGGATTTCTTCCTTGTACTCGTCCCACAGCGGCAGCCGCCACAGGCGTTCGCCGGTTGCGTCGGCGGCGGCGGTGAGGTCGGCCGCAAGGCTATCGTTAGCCGTGAACAGTCCACCGGCCACGTAGCCCAGCGCCTGCACCACGCTGCCGGTGAGTGTCGCGACGTCGATCAGCACGTCGGGTTGGTAGTTGCGCATCGCGTAGCTGAGGCCGTCGGCCAGGATCAGGCGTCCTTCGGCGTCGGTGTCGATCACCTCGATGGTCTTGCCCGAGTACGAGGCGATCACATCGCCGGGCTTGGTGCTGGCGCCGTCGACGCAGTTTTCGGTGGAAGGCACGATGCCCACGATCTTGACGGGAATTTTGAGCCGGGCGGCCAGTTCTACTGCGCCCAGTACGGCGGCAGCTCCGCCCATGTCGCTCTTCATCAGGTGCATGTTGTTGGAGCCTTTGATCGAAATCCCGCCCGTATCGAACGTAACGCCCTTGCCTACCAGCACGACAGTCTTCTCAAATTTTTCGGGGCTGTACTCACTCACGATCATGACGGGAGGCTCGGGGCTGCCGTTGCTCACCGAGAGCAAAGCGCTCATGCCCAGGGCTTCCAGCGTGTCTTTTTCAAGTACCGTGACTTTGTAGCCGTGCGAACGCCCTGATTCCAGCGCCCATTCGGCCAGAACGCGCGGAGGCTTTTTGTTGGCCGGGGCATTCATGAGGTCCATCACGCGCATCTGCACGGCGGCCGTCGCTTTGCCTTTGGCCGCGGCTTTCTCCGCGTCGGCACTGGCTTCATCGACAACGATGGTCAGGGTACCTGATTTGCCGAAAAAACTGCTGTACGGTTTAGGCTCGGATTTGTAAAGCTGAATCTTGTAGCCCCCCAGCATAATTCCGTTGACGACGGCTTCGATCCGAGCCGGGGAGAAATGGCGGGCGTCGACCGCGATCTGATCCGGCCAGCGGTCCTTTCGTTTGTGAAAGAGCGCGCGCAGGCATTTGAGTACCACGGGCAGGCCGGGTTTCTTGCCCAGTCCCAGCCAAAGTTCCTTTTCCGACGACCACCAAATCTTCGTTTTTCTCGCCCCGAAAAATGGCTTGTTTGGCGGGTACTTCCTCTTCGGCGTACAGTCTTACGAGCAGTGCGCCGGTAGGTGCTTCTTTATTTATTTCAATAGTCATACGTCAGTTTTTAGAAAAAAAACGGCTTCCGAAGGTCTCATCCCACTGTCAAGAAAGGCAATTTACGCCAATCCTGCTAATTTCGGACGGGTATTGCATCGAGGACAAAAATAGTGGGTTCCTGCGAACCCTGATAGTAGAATTCATCACCAAAATATGTTTTTCAAACAACATGAAAAAACTGCTTCTCTTTCTATTCCTTGCTCCAGTGCCGGGGTTTGCCCAAAATCTACGATCGTCGGCAAAGCTGCCCAATGTCGTTATCCTGTTAAGCGACGATCAGGGTTGGGGCGATCTGAGCCTCAATGGAAACAAGAACATCAGCACGCCCAACATCGACGCCATCGCCCAAAACGGCGCCACCTTCGACCGTTTCTACGTGCAGCCCGTTTGCTCCCCGACCCGCGCCGAACTCCTGACGGGGCGCTACCATACCCGCATGGGCGTGCGAAGTACTTCCGAAGGAGGGGAACGCTTCAATCTGGACGAAACGACCATGGCGCAGGTGTTCAAAAAAGCGGGCTACGAAACCGCCGCCTATGGCAAATGGCACAGCGGAATGCAGTACCCCTACCACCCCAACGGCCGCGGCTTCGACGACTACTACGGCTTTTGTTCCGGTCACTGGGGCGACTATTTCAGTCCGATGTTGGAACACAACGGCGCGATCACGCAGGGACATGGCTTCCTGGCCGACGACCTGACCGACTACGCCCTAGCCTTTATGGAAAAAAACAAAGACCGGCCTTTCCTTGTGTACGTACCCTTCAACACGCCCCACGCGCCGATGCAGGTACCTGACCGTTGGTGGGACCGATTCAAGAACAAGACGTTGACCATGCGGGCCGACCATCCCGCTCGAAGAAGATTTCGATTTCACCCGCGCCGCCCTGGCCATGTGCGAGAACATCGACTGGAACGTCGGGCGGATCATGGAGAAACTAAAATCGCTGAATCTGGAAGATGATACCATCGTCCTCTATTTCAGCGACAATGGCCCGAATTCCTTCCGCTGGAATGAGGGTATGAGAGGAAGGAAAGGCTCCACCGACGAGGGTGGGGTCCGCTCGCCGCTGGTGATGCAGTACCCCAAGATGATAAAAGCGGGTACTAAAATTTCGGAAATCACGGCCGCTATCGACCTGCTGCCTACGCTGGTGGCTATGGCAGGGATCGAATTTCAGCCACCCAAACCGCTGGACGGCGTGAGTCTGAAACCTTTGCTGACCAGGAAAGGAGGTTTCGACAAGAATCGCTTGCTCTACAATTATTGGAATAAGAATACCAGCGTCCGTAGCCAACAGTACCGACTCGACAGCAAGGGGAGGCTTTACGACATGGTCGCCGACCCCGGCCAAACCGCCGATATTTCAGCCAAAAAACCGAACACGGCCGTCCGCCTCAAAGCCGCCGCCACGAAGTGGAATGCCGAAGTACTTGCGGGAATCGAAGGCGAGGACCTGCGTACCTTCCCCGTTGGACACCCCGACTTCAAGTGGACCCAGCTTCCCGCCCGCGACGCCCAGCCCGTCGGCGGCATCGTGCGGTCCAGCCGCCATCCGAACTGTACTTTCTTTACCAACTGGACCAAGACTACCGACGCGATCGTGTGGGACGTGGAGGTACTCGCCGACGGCGATTTTGACGCAATCATCTACTACACTTGCGCCCCCGAAAACGTAGGTTCGACTTTCAGCTTGACCTTTGGGAATACAAAAGTCTCCGCCAAAATTACCAAAGCCTTCGACCCGCCCCTGCGCGGCATGGAGTACGACCGGATCGAGCGTACCGAATCGTACGTCAAAGACTGGAAAACGCTGAATGTAGGGAGAGTACATCTGAAAAAAGGCCAGGGCAAGATGACGCTGCAAGCAGAGAAAATCGCCGGGAAGCAGGTGATGGATTTTCGGTTGATGATGCTGGAACGGATTAGGTAGTTATTTCTTCACCGATGAGCCTCTTATTACCAATTCTGCTTGCAAAATTTCGGTTTTGGGCAATAACGATTCACCTTCACCTTGTATCAGTCCTAAAATCATGGCCGCCGCCACTTCACCCATTTGTGCGGTAGGCTGTTTTACGGTGGTCAGGCCGCTGCCAATGTGTACCGAAATCGGGTCGTCGCTGAACCCGACTACGCCCAAATCCTGGGGGACGCGAAGGCCTCGGGCCTTGGCCAGGGTCATGATCTCGATGGCTGTGGGGTCGTTCACGGCAAAAATAGCGTCGGGCGGTTCGGCCAGATCCATCAAATGTTGGGCGTAAATCGCTGCTTTCTGGGCCGTGAAGTCGCCGTGAATAACCAGCTCAGGTACCAGCGGAAGACCGTGCTTTTGCAAAGCCTCCCGGTAGCCACGTAACCTTTCCTGGCTGATAAGCAGATTGGGCGGGCCACCGAGGTGCGCAACGCGACGGTAGCCATGCCCGATCAGATGTTCGACCGCCAGCAGGGCCCCCCGATAATCGTCGGCCACTACTTTGTGCGTTCCTATCCCCTCGATCACCCGATTGAAATACACCACCGGAATATCCCGCTTCTCAAAACTATGGAAGTGATCGTAGTTGTTGGTTTCGTGGCTCATCGATACCAGCAGCCCGTCCACCCGGTTGGCCAGCAATGCCTTCGTGTTCGCCACCTCGATGTCGTACGACTCTCCCGACTGCATAATCATGAGATGATAGCCCGCCTGGCGCAGCACTTTCTGCGCCCCCACGATGATGTTAGGAAAAAACTGGGTGAGAAACTCCGGCACAATGATGCCTACCGTGTTGGTACGGCTCTTCACCAGGCTGTGCGCCAGTTGGTTGGGCTGATAGTCGAGTGCCTGGGCGGTTGCCATAATTGCTTTGCGGGTATCGGGATTGATGTCGGGATGGTTGTGCAAAGCCCGCGACACGGTGGAGTTCGACACGCCCAACTCCCTGGCGATATCAATGATGGTAGTTTGGTGTCGGCGGCGGGTGCTCTTAGTCTTTGAAGTTGGAAGCGTGAAGTAGTAGTTGCAGTTTTTACACAAGTACCGCTGCTTGCCTCGCACGAAACCAGCTTTCATTACTGCTTCTTCCTGGCCGCACTTTGCGCAGGCTATGGTTGGGTAATTTTGCATTATTCTAATGTAGTTCTTCTGAAGAACTGTATATCACCAAATAAATAAGAGAGGAAACTGCCTCTTCATAAAATCATGCTAAAATAAAGAAAATTTATGTATCGGTAACGTTTGCGAACACGTTCCCGATAGCTTTTGCAAGAATTCCAGAATAAATATTGGTTTGTAGTGCTTGCGAAGGGAGATAGGAATTCTTAAATTAATGAAAAAGCACTCTGAATGGCCTAATTGTTAAGAAGTTGATCTGCAGACTTCTATATTTCAAAATAGTTGCCGATGTTGTTTAAATTGTATTTTTTTTATTTTTTATAATATTTCAAAACCCTAAATCTTTGTGCAAATGCCCAGAAAACTACCACGACTCATTAGAGGAATTTTATTGGCGGGAATGCTCCTGCCCGCACTGCTACAGGCACAGGACTTGCAGGTCGACGGCAAAGTCATCCGACACCGACGGCGAAGGTATTCCCGGTGTAAGCATCACCGTACAGGGAACACAGCGCGGTACGATCACCAAGGCCGACGGCACTTACGACCTCATACCTCACCCACTTCCACGCTGGTATTCTCCTTTGTCGGCTACATCAAACCAGGTGGTCCCGATCAACAGTCGAAGTACTATCAACGTCACGCTGGCCGAAGATACCAAAGCCCTCGAAGAAGTGGTGGTAGTTGGCTACGGCACGCAGAAGAAAGTCAACCTGACGGGTTCGGTAGAAACGATCGAGGGACGCGCAGATCGCCCGCCAACCCGTCGTGCAAACTTCTCAGGCACTTACGGGTCTGGCTCCCGGACTCACAGTTATTCAAAATAGCGGTCAACCCGGCGAGGACGATGGCGCGTTGCGAATCCGTGGACTCGGATCGTTAGGCGCATCCAACGAGGTGCTGGTGCTGGTCGATGGCGTGCAAGCCGACATCAATCGGCTCGACGCCGGTGATATCGAATCTATCTCGGTTTTGAAAGACGCCTCGGCGGCTTCGATTTACGGTTCCCGAGCTTCCAACGGGGTGATTCTCGTAACTACCAAAAAAGGATCAAGCGGCAAGGTGACCGCTAAACTACCGCAACAATCTGGCGATCCAGCGGCCTACGGGCCTGCCGAAGTACCTGGGGGCGCTCGATTACCTGAAATACGCGGGTGAGAACCAGGACTTCACCAATGATTTCGTCCAAAATTTCGGCACCAACCCTGACCTTTATCCCGATACCGACTGGGTGAAAGAGCTTTTTACCGAAAATGGCTTTCAACAAACGCATAACCTGAGCGTAAGCGGCGGCACGGACAAGATGAAGTCGCTGGCCTCCATGTCCTACACCGGACAAAACGGCAACATCAAGAACTTCAATTTTAAGCGTTACAACGGCTTATTCAACACTGAACTGAAACTGAACGATAAGTTCGATATCAGCTTCAATCTGAATTTCAGCAAGTCGATTCAGTCCAACCCCAATGAGAATTTGAACCAGATCGTCGGGCAGGCCTACCGGATTCCCCCTATCTACTTTGCCCGGCATTCCGACGGGCAGTGGGGCGACGGCTGGGCGGGACAAAATCCCGTTGCCATCGTGAACGAAGATGGGAGCCGGGTCAATAACTCCAACTACTTCCGGGGCATCCTGCGGGTCAACTATTCGCCGATCAAGGACTTGAAACTGACCCTGATGTACTCGCCCGAGTACGGTGATGATTTCATCAAAGCTTTCAACCGTACCTACTTCACCGTAATCGACTGGGAGACGCAGGCCCAACGAATTCGCAACAATCCTAATTCCCTGAATCAGACCAACATTCGGTCGTTCACGGAAAACACGAACTTCCTGGCCAACTACACCAAATCATTTGGTCTGCATGATTTTTCGCTTTTGGGTGGTTCTGAGTTGATTAAGTACTCCACGGAACGTTTTGGGGCATCCCGCCAGGATTTCGTGTTGCAAGACTTCCCGTACCTCAACGCGGGTTCGGAAGCAGCGGCCCGAAACAATGGCAATGCCACGCAATACGGACTGGTTTCGTTTTTCGGGCGTTTCAACTATGCCTTCAAAGACCGCTACCTCTTCGAGGCCAATGTGCGTCGCGACGCATCTTCCCGCTTTGCCAAAGAAAATCGTGTAGCGATATTTCCATCGGTTTCGGCGGGCTGGCGTCTATCGGACGAGCCTTTCATGCAGGATTTGCGGGGAATCTCGAACCTGAAACTTCGGGCGTCCTGGGGGCAGTTGGGCAACCAGCAATTGGGTACGGAGCAGAACCCCAACGACTTCCCTTACGTAGCGAACATCGCGCTGGGTCGAAATAATTTTGTGTTTAACGACGTCGTCGTGACGGGTGCCACCCAGACCGACTTATCGAACAACCGCATTCAGTGGGAAACTACCGAAATCACCAATTTTGCGGTCGATGCCGGCTTCCTCAATAACCGGCTGGCCCTTACGGCGGAGTATTACGTCAGGAAAACCAAAGACCTGTTGCTCACCCTGCCCGTGCCGCTGAATTTGGGCTTCGATCCTTCCGTCCAGAACGCGGGCGATCTGCAAAACACGGGTTTCGACTTATCGCTGGACTGGCGCGAGAAAAAAGGTGACTTCACTTACGGAGCGCGAGCCATTTTTTCCAGCGTGAGAAACGAAGTGACCAACCTGGCGGGAGTAGGGCCGATCATCGACAATCAGACCGTTACCCAGGTGGGTAGCCCCATCGGGTTGATTTACGGCTACGAGACCGAGGGCATTTTCCAAAACCAGGACGAGATAAACAATAGCCCCGCGCAGTTTGGCAAGCTCATCGTCGGCAACCTCAAATACAAAGACCAACTGACCGTAGATACCAACGGCGACGGCATACCCGACGAGGCTGACGGCGTCATTAACCCGGACGACCGCGTAGCGCTGGGCAATCCTTTCCCGACAATCTCCTATGGCCTCGACCTTACTGCCGCTTACAAGCGGTTCGACATTGCCATCAATTTCCAAGGCGTGGGCAGAAGGGACGTCCGGCTGGGCGGCGACATGGTGTGGGGCCTGTTCAACGCGGGAAAAATTCAGGAGTGGCAACTGGAAGAGTTCTGGACACCCGAAAACCCCAACGCCTCGTATCCAATTTTGTCCGCCACGAGTGTGGGAAGTAACGACATCCAAACCAGCAGTACCTGGGTCTTCAACGCGGCTTATCTGCGCCTGCGAAACATATCCGTAGGCTATAATCTTCCCAATCCTGTACTAGATAGGATGGGGATGAGCGGGCTGAGAATCTACGCTGCCGGGCAGAACTTGTTCAAAATAGACAAACTACCCCCAGGCATTGACCCCTTAGTTCCCAATGGAGCCAGCGGGAATATCTACCCGATCGCCGCTTTGTTCAGCCTGGGTATCGACGTCAAGTTTTAATCATCGAAATATAAATTCAAAATCCATGAAACGATTTAAATACATTCTGGCCCTTACCCTGGTTCTGGGCTTCACGGCCTGCGAGGAAAAGTACCTCGATCTTCAATCGCCCACCGAACCGACAACGGGTGGTTTTTTTAGCAATGAAGCCGAGTTGAATCTCGCCCTCGTCAGTGTATACAACAGTCTTATATTTCGCGGCGGGTACAATCTCCCCATTCAAACCAATATGGATAACTCCGCCACCGACATCGGCCTGACCCGAGGAACCAATGGTGGTGCCTACGAAGAGTTCGGAGCAGGCATCCATAGCCCAAGTTCATCGGGCTTTCAAGATAGTTATTCCCAGCACTACACGGGCATTGCCCGCGCTAATTCGCTGCTGACCTATATGGAACGAGCCAAGGACGTGGTACCTCAGGCCAGGTACGAGGACATCCGCAACCAGGCGTTGGTCATCAGGGCTTATCACTACATGTACCTTACCGAGATTTTTGGCGATGTACCTTACATAGAAACCGTCTTCCAAAATCCGGCGGATGCGCTCTTGCCCCGAACCCCCAAAACGGCTATTGCCGAAAAAATCATGGACGACTTAAAGAATGCGGCGGCGGCGTTACCCCAAACAAGGGCGGCATCCGAGCGAGGAAGAATTACTAAGGCAATCGCCTTGGGATTGCACGCTCGGGTGGCACTCTACAACAAGAAATACGCCGAAGCAGCAGCATCAGCCAAAGAAATAATGGACAGTGAATCCGCCAACGGTTTACAACTCCATCCCAAATACGAAGATCTGTTCACCCCAAAAGGACAGAATTCCAGTGAGATCATGCTCATCATGCCGTATAAACAGGGATTTTCACCAAACGGTAATGATTCAGACGCCAGCCTGTTTCCAAGGGCTCAGGGGTCTCGCAACCGCGGCTCCTACACGACCGTCACGCCTACGCAGGCGATGATCGATTCCTACGAGGCCACCGATGGCAAGCCCATCGACCAGTCCTCGGTATATGATCCCTCAAAGCCCTTTGCCAACCGGGATCCACGCCTTGCCGCGTCGATCGTTACGCCGCAGACCGTGTGGGCAGGCCTGATTTTCGAGAGCCACAAGGACAGTCTGATTTACAGAGATCCGCAGGGTAAAAGCCTGGGCGCCAACCGCGACTGTCGTACCGTCTCCTGGCCCGCTGCTTTTTGTGGGTACATGTGGAAAAAATATACGGACGAAGCGCAGCAAGCCGACTTACAAATACTTAGTTTTATGAATTTCAGTATTATGCGTTACGCTGAAATCTTGCTTATCTACGCTGAGGCAAAAATTGAAGCGGGCCAGATCGACGCTTCTGCCCTCAATGCCATCAATCGGATCAGGGCGCGGGCTTACGGGGTAAACGTCGGCGATGTAGCAAAATACCCTGCCATAACGACTACCGATCAGGCAGAGCTTAGAACAATCATTAAGCGGGAGCGCAAAGTAGAACTCGCCAACGAGGGCTTCCGCCTGTTTGACATCCGGCGGTGGCGCATTGCCGAGAAAGTAATGGGGGTGCCGCTCTACGGCCGCATCCTGAATACCAAAACGGCCACGAAAGTACCCGAGATCGACGCCGACGGCTTTGTGTCGTACAAGGGTGTAGAGTCGCAGTACGATCTGAACGACGACACCCGTTTCACCAACGCCTTCCGAACCTTCAACCCGGCTCGGGACTACCTCTGCCCCATCCCGCAGCAGGAAATCGATACCTATGCTGGAAATGGAGCTACTCTGAAGCAAAATCCGGGGTACTAAGAGTTCAGAGTTTATGAGGGGCTACTTCGTAGTTGAAGGCCTATTTGCCTTATGTAATTTATGGACGCTTTGCTTATCGATAGGTGAGCATACCCGTAAAGTTTGGAGCCATGTTTTAGAAAATGTCAGCCTGACATTTCGACTTCTTTATAGGTTAATTCATTCATAAACTACGTGTAACGAGTAGTTATTCCGCGATAAAGCGCGGCCTCGGAGAGGCCAAACGTTTGTAGAATAGCAGGCAGAAAATGTGTTTTAGCCTCGGAGAGGCGCAACCTCTATACCAAAGTTTAGCGGATTCGGTTGTTCGACTCTCCGGGATTTAGTGGGTGACTTTTAAATTCTCAAAACAGATTCTTCCTAGACTATTGTACTCTTTTCTTTAAATTGTACCTCATATTCAACTAAATAACCAGACTCAATTATGAAACGCCTACTCTTTCTTCTCTTCTTGTTAAGCCAAGGTGCGTTCGCCCAAAAGGCCAATACCGTCTTTGTAGAAGCTGAGAGTTTCAAAGACAAGGGCGGCTGGTCGGTGGATCAGCAGTTCATGGATGTCATGGGTTCCTCCTTCCTGATGGCCCACGGCATGGGTCGCATTGTGGAAGACGCCAGTACTTCCGTCACCTTTCCGGCCAATGGTACTTACAAGGTGTACGTCCGCACCCGCAACTGGACGGCCCAATGGTCGGACAAAGCTGCCGCCGGGCAGTTTCAGGTACTGGTCAACGGGCGGCCGCTCGACAAAGTCTTCGGAAAGGACAACCGGGAATGGATGTGGTCGGAAGGGGGTACGGTAAAAATTACACAGGGAGAAAATAAAATCGCCCTCAAAGACCTTACGGGTTTCAACGGTCGCTGCGACGCCATTTTGTTTACGACTGACCCCAACTTCAAACCCACCGACGATAATGAAAAATTGGCCGACTATCGCAACGCCTACTTTGGCTTTGACAAGAATCCCAGGAACGCTGGAAAGTTTGATTTCGTAGTCGTGGGTGGCGGCATGGCGGGTACTTGCTCGGCTATTTCGGCGGCCCGTAAGGGTGTGAAAGTGGCCTTGGTGCAAAACCGCCCGGTACTCGGTGGCAACAACAGCTCCGAAGTGCGCGTCCATCTCGGCGGCCGCATCAACCTGGAACCGTACCCGCCCTGGGCAACCTGGTCAACGAAATCGGGCCGGAAGAAGGTGGCAACGCCCAACCGAAAGAGTACTACGAAGACGACAAGAAAATGAAAGCCGTCCTGGCCGAGCCCAATATCACCCTCTACCTCAACCACCACGCCAACAAAGTGGAAACCAAAGACGGTAAGATCGAAAAGGTCTACGCCACCAATATCGAGACGGGCGAGCGGGTGTATTTTGAAGCCCCGCTCTTCGCCGATTGCACCGGCGACGGCACCATTGGGTACCTGGCCGGGGCCGAGTACATGACCGGCCGCGAAAGCCGCGATGTGTACGGCGAAGAAACCGCCCCCGAGAAGGCTGACAACCTGACGATGGGCGCGTCTGTTCAATGGTTTTCGGAGAAAAAAGATCATCCCGTTCCTTTCCCCGACATCAAATGGGGATTGCCCTGGGACGAAGCCAAGGCCGAGGAAATCACCAAGGGCGATTGGCAATGGGAAACGGGCATGGGTCTGGACATGACGCTGGACTTCGAGCAAATTCGCGACTACGGAATGTTGGCGGTGTATTCCAACTGGTCGTACCTCAAAAACCTCGCGTCCAATAAAGAAAAATTTGCCAACGAGTACCTGAAATGGGTAGCCTACGTAGCCGGAAAGCGCGAGTCACGCCGACTGAAAGGCGACTACGTGCTCATCGAGCAAGACCTGACCGACCAGCGCGTGTATCCCGACGGCACGGCCCCCACGTCTTGGACCATCGACCTGCACTACCCCGATCCGGAAAACTCCAAGCTTTTTCCCGGCGCGGCCTTTAAGTCCATCGCCAAGCATATTAAGATTTACCCTTATCCCATTCCGTTCCGCTGCCTTTACTCGAAGAACATCGACAATCTGATGATGGCTGGGCGCGACATCAGCGTCTCGCACGTGGCGCTGGGTACCGTCCGGCTGATGCGCACCACGGGCATGATGGGCGAAGTGCTGGGTATGGCGGCGGCGGTCTGTAAGGAAGAAAACACTACCCCGCGCGGCGTTTACCAAAACTATTTCCCGAAGCTGGAAGCCATGATGATCGAAGGCGTGGGCAATCCGAATCTGCCACAGGTTCAGGACTATAACTTGGGAGGTACTTTGATGGAGGTCGTAAAATGAAGTTGATCGTTTCTGTTTTGGCGGGTTTGGTGGGTCTGGTCTCCCTCATTGTGGACTGGGACCATCCGGCCTTTAAAATAGAAATGAAAAACGGGGGAGAATTTGAGGTGCAGGAAGTTCGCTTGGGCGACCAACTCGAAAAGTACTCGGCCCGCATCATCGCTCCTGTGTGCGAAGAGGGCATTTGCTACAACGTGAATGTGATTTTCAATTGGAACCTGATTGGCGAGTTCATCGACTACCAAACCCTGTCCTACGACCCGCTAACCAAACTCGACCATGAGCCGTTCACCCTGGCCGACTACGCCAAGTTGCAAAGCATCCTCAAAAATCACGACCTGATATTCACGGGAATGTCGGCGGACAAGCTGGTCGTCAAAACCAAAGATGAGAATGTTGACGGGTACTCCGGGGCTACCGTCGAGGCGATTAAAGACGAGGTAATCGAAGGGGCGCTGTTCACCTGCCACACCCTCTGGCACGTGGCTAATGGCGTTGTGGTAGACTCGATCAGAAACCACACCGAAACGGTGCTGGACAAGTACCTGATCGAGAAAATCATTAACTACAACACTGCCTCGGCGCATTACTACCTTATCGATCATTTGTCCGAAGCCCAGTTCGAGCAGCATTTGCCCGAGCTATTGGTATTGGTCAAGAACGGCAAGGGATACTTTCCCAAGAATGCCATCGAGAAGATTCCCGAAAAACTATTTGCCAAAGTGCCCCTGCAAGATTTTCTCGCGCAAAACTACGATTCGCTTACCTACTACACGCAGCTTGCGGCTTTGAATAAATTACAAAACGCACCGCTCAGTAGCGAGTTAACCACTAAATTACTCACCCAGATCACCAGCCGGAACAGCGCGCAAAATCAGAAAATAATTACGTTGATTCTCAATTCAGAAGACGCAGCCATCATTCAGGAACTCCTGAATTATTTGATTGAAAATAAGGTCAAAATCTCGGAGTCGAACTATGAGTTGCTACGAAAATTAAATTTAGCTCGGACCGATCTGGTAGAAAAAATTTGATGAAATTTATGAATACATCCTTGCTGCTTTTTCTGCTTGTAGGCCATACCATGGCCCAGAGGCAATCTAACGACCCATTCCGGAATGCCGTACCACCCAACATCATCCTTATCATGGCGGACGACATGGGATACTCGGATTTGAGCTGCATGGGTTCTGAGATTCCGACGCCCAACCTGGATCGACTGGCGGGAGGAGGTATTTTGATGAAGAATTTTTATAACGCCGGGCGCTGCTGCCCGACCCGCGCCAGTCTGCTCACGGGCCTTTACCAGCACCAAGCGGGCGTGGGCGACATGGACAGCGACTACGGAATCCCCGCCTACCAGGGACAACTGAAAAGCAGCACCATCACGCTGGCCGAAATGCTGAAAACAGCGGGCTACGTCACGGGTATCTCGGGCAAGTGGCACGTGGGTAACGCCCCCGAAGTACAGCCAATGCGGCGCGGGTTCGACGAGCAATTGCTCATCAACGGCGGCGGTGGCATCTACTTCTATCCAGCCCGCATCGACCGGACGCTCATGCTGGGAAACGAACCCTACGTGCCAGATACAACCACCTTCTATTCTACGGATGCCATCAACGACTACGCCGTGGATTTTGTGGAAAAGCATCAGGCCGAGCCGTACTTTCTGTACGTGCCGCACGTCGCGCCGCACTTTCCGTTGCAGGCCAAGGCGGCGGACATAGAACAATTCCGGGGAAAGTACCGCGCGGGCTATGCCGAAATCCAGCGGCAACGACTGGCCCGGATGAAGCAGCTCGGTTTGATTTCCGCTAAGGTAGTTTTGCCCAAAAATGATTTGCAGGAAGCCTGGGATAAATTATCTGCCGCCGAAAAAGATACTGCCGATTGGGAGATGACGACCTACGCCGCCCAAATAAAATGCCTGGACGACGGTATTGGCCGCCTAATCAAAAAGCTAGAAACCACGGGGCAACTGGAGAGGACGCTGGTACTTTTCCTTTCGGACAATGGCGGGGAAGCCTCGGCAGTCGGCCCTCGGAAAGGGATGAGAACACCGAGCACCATCCCTGGCGACCGCCACAACTGGACCTCCTACGGTAGGCAGTGGGCTACGGTAAGCAACACACCCTACCGCAAGTACAAGATGTACGTCCACGAAGGCGGCACGCGAACGCCGCTCATTGTCCATTGGCCCAAGATGATTTCCAAGTCAAGGCTGGAAACGCAGCCCGGCCACATCACGGATATTTTTCCGACGCTCACAGAAATCGCCGGAGCCAAGTACCCGGTGAAAAGTACCACAGGTGAGCCGACGATTCCGCTGGAAGGGACGAGTCTGCTCACAGTCTGGCAAGGAAAAACACGGGAAAAACCTTTTGAAAAAGGGTGGGAACATGAAGGCAATCGCGCCTACCGACAAGGTGACTGGAAGCTGGTTTCGGCTTACGCCGATAAAGAATGGGAGCTTTATAATCTAGAAAGAGATCCCAACGAACTCCTCGATTTGAGCTCGAAGAATGAGGATAAAACGATAGCAATGAAACGGCTGTACCAGCAGTGGGCGGATCGCATAGGCGTGGTGGAGCGAGAGAAGATACTTGACCTTAAAAACTAAATTACTGTGAAAGGGTTGATTTTTATATTGATGATTTTAGGCGGAATGGCGCTCGAAACGGCAACGGATAAGCGAGAGCATGCAAAAGCACCCTCCGAACCAGCAGAACAGCCCAACATCCTGGTACTCATCGCCGACGATGCAGGTTGGCAGGACTTTGGCTGTTACGGCCACCCGACAATTCGGACACCAAACATTGACCGATTGGCTCAAAATGGCCTGCTCTGCCGGAATGCTTTCCTGACTACCTCATCTTGCAGTCCGTCGCGAACGAGTATTTTGTCTGGGCAATACGCCCACACCATCGGTACCGAGGATATGCATGTGCCGCTGCCGGAAGACGTGCGGTTTGTTCCGTCGTACCTCCAAGAGAAAGGATACTTCTCGGGAAATATGTTTAAGCAGCACTACGGCCCCAACGGCGAGAAACAATTTGACTGGTACAGCAAGAAGCTCACTGACTTTGAGGATTTTCTGAGTAAATCTCATGAAAAGCCCTTTTTCTGTTGGGTTGGCTTCAACGATCCGCACCGACCTTATGACACCAAGGACTACGCGAATCCCTTTCCGCCCGAAAAGGTAGTGGTACCGCCCATGATGGTGGACGATGCGGCCACCCGGCAAGACCTGGCTGATTATTACAGTGAAATCGAGCGCATGGACAGCGACATCGGCAAGATGGTTGCTATGCTAAAAGGGAAGGGCAAACTGGATAATACGCTCATCATTTTCCTGAGCGACAACGGTGCGCCTTTTCCGCGCGCCAAGGGTACTTTGTATGACGCGGGCATTGGCACCCCCCTGATTTTTTCCTGGCCGGATGCCATATCGAAAGGCACGGAATACGAACCCCTGGTCAGCAGCATCGACCTCGCTCCTACCATTTTGCAACTGGCGGGCATCCAGAAGCCCGCCCCGATGGCGGGTGTACCGATGCTCGAGATTTTTACTAACCCCAAAAAGGTACTCCGCGACTACGCTTTTAGCGAACGGAATTGGCATGGCATCGACGAACACATCCGTAGCGTCCGCACCGACCGCCACAAACTGATCGTGAATGGTGCCTACGAAAAACTACCCTTCGGCTCGCCTTCCGACATCGCCGAAAGTCCGGCTTGGGTGAGTTTGTACGAGCAGCAGCAGAAAGGGAAGTTGACACCCGCTCAGAAGTTGCTTTTTAGCCATCCCAGGGCGCGGGTGG
This sequence comes from uncultured Cytophagales bacterium, assembly GCA_963803495.1. Classification (GTDB taxonomy): domain Bacteria; phylum Bacteroidota; class Bacteroidia; order Cytophagales; family Spirosomataceae; genus Persicitalea. Next base: position 350,174 of record CAWDMP010000002.1, on the reverse strand, counting down.
AACTCTATGATACGGTAAAAGACCCCAACGAATTGAACAATATAGCGAAACTGCCCGCCCAAAAATCGAAAGTAAAAGAACTCTTGGCGGTGCTTGATCAGTGGAGTGCCGACACGAAGGATGTGCGCCCCGCCGATCATATCATTGCTGATAAAACCGATCGCTACACGGGAAAGCCCCTAGTTAAAAAATAGTCATGTTGAAAATTGTTCTCACCTTTCTCGTCCTGGGCCTCTTGACTACCCTGGTTCCGAACGACTCCAAATCCTTCCGGCATGAAGAAGCTTTTGTGGTCTTTATGGAAGATTCTGTGCGGGTAAGCGTGGATCTGGTTTTCACGGATAATGATCAACCCGACTACTACCAAAGTCAAGTCGAAACGCCCGTCTGCAAGGATAGTCTGTGCTATTTAGTAAAGATCGATTTGTACTGGGATTTATTGGGAAATTTCAGAAACTACCGCCTACCACCTGACGCCCCACTTACCAAGTTCGATCATGAGAAATTTAACGCCGCCGATCATGTAAAACTGAAAACGATTCTGGCCAATAAAACCTCATTACTGCGCGACTATGACATGAAGAGCCTGGTGGATAACAGCGTGCAGCGCTCGTCGGCCGTAGTGGATGCCACCACGGGGGCAACTAGCACAAGTATCAAGGACGAGGTAGTGGGCGGAGCGTTGTATACCACGCATCGGCTGTGGCACATCGTCAACGGGGAAGTGGCTAAGAGAATCCTGCAACATACCGAAGGCTTTTTCGACGACTCGCTGCTGGTTCAAATGCTACGCTCTGATAATTACCAATATCAATACTATGCCTTGAATAAGATTCCTGCCGAAACCACCCAAAAGTACCAGCCCGAACTCATACGGCTGGTCACTAGTGGTGATGAGTACGTACCGTTTTTTGCAGTTGAAAAACTACCCACAGAGGTTTGGAAGAATAAAATTACTCAACAAAAATTGACCGGGATGATCGGTAGTTTGAATTTTGAAATGCAAAATGAAATCATCAACCGATTGAAGGACATTCCGCTGACACCGGGGTCCGTCGCCGAACTTCAAAATGTTTTGCCAAAACTAACCGAACAGCAAAAGGTAAAAGTCCAATCGCTACAAAAGGCTAATCAGTAGGTACTTCTAGCGATTTGTTTTCAATAAAAAACTAAAAACCTAAACTCATGGAAGCCAAAAGAAGAGATTTCCTGAAAACCGTCGGCCTCACCTCCGGCGCATTTTTGACCAGCCCCGTCACGCTGTTTGGCAAGAGTCCCGAAGAGCAAGCCCGCGCCGCCGACAAGTCAGTGTACCAAGTCAAGAAGTACGACACCGACTTCCTGGTGGCCGGGGGTGGGATGGCGGGCGTATGCGCCGCCATCGCCGCTGCCCGCAACGGGGCAAAAGTGATTCTCATCCAGGATCGCTCTCGATTGGGCGGCAATGCCAGCAGCGAAATCAGAATGCACGTGTGCGGGGCAACGGCCCTCAAAGGCCAGCCCTGGCGCGAAACGGGGATTATGGAAGAGCTTTTCCTGACCGAGTCCGCCGAGAATCCGCAACGTAGCTTTGAAATCTGGGATTTCATCATGTACGATAAAGTCTATTCCGAACCCAACATTACCCTGCTGCTCGACACAGTGCTTTACGAAACCGAGGTGGGCGGCAACGAAATCCAGAAGATCAGGGCCATCTGCTCCCAAACCGAAGAAATCTACGAAATCAAGGCCAAGTACTACGCCGACTGCACGGGCGATGCCACGATGGCCGCCCAGGCCGGGGCCGATTTCATGCGGGGCCGCGAAGCCAAATCCCGCTGGGGCGAGTCGCTGGCCGTAGATGTAGCCGATAGTAAGTCGATGGGCAACAGCCTCCTTTTTATGTCAAGCAAGCATGATCGCCCGATGCCTTACACGCCACCCGTTTGGGCTAAGAAATACACCAAAAAAGATTTCATTCACCGCAAGATCAGGGAAGTGGAGTATGGCTACTGGTGGTTGGAACTAGGCGGTCTGGTGGACATCATCCAGGACGGTCAAGCCCTGCGGCACGACCTGCTGACGATTCTTTTCGGCGTGTGGGACTACATCAAAAACTCCGGTAACCATCCCGAAGCCGAAAACATGGCCCTGGCATGGGTCGGGATGATTCCCGGCAAGCGCGAGAGTCGTCGTGTGGTGGGGGATTACATCATGAAGCAGGACGACATCCAGAATGCTAAACTCTTTACCGATCGCGTATCCTACGGTGGCTGGCCACTCGACGACCATCCGCCCGAAGGCATGAGCAGTACCGACATGGTACCCTACATTTCTATTCCGCTGAAAGGCCCCTATTCAATTCCGTTCCGGTCGTTGTACAGCAAGAGCATCAAGAACCTACTAATGGCCGGGCGCAACGTGAGCGTGTCGCACGTGGCGCTGTCGTCCACGCGCGTGATGGCGACCTGCGCTATGATGGGGCAGGCGGTGGGTACGGGCGTAGCTTATTGCGTTGAGAATGGGATTCTGCCTACTAAACTAGGCAACGATACCAGCCACATGAGCCGCTTTCAACAGCAACTGCTCCGCCAGGATCAGGGCATGTTGGGCGTGAAAAACGAGGACGAAAAAGATTTGGCAAGAACCGCTACGGTCAAAGCTTCCGCCGAGACCAAGGACGGGGCAGCTACCAACGTACTCGATGGGATCAACCGCGATGTGATGGATGGTACTTCTCACCAGTGGCAAGCCGAAATGAAGGGTGGCGAACCGTGGTTGGAAATCTCCTGGGACAAACCTGTGAAAATAAGTACTATTCAAATCACCTTCGATTCAGGCTCGCACCGTCGCTTAATGCTTTCGGGAAGTGACGCGGTGTATCACGCTCAGGAACGCGGCCCGCAACCCGAAACGATAGCCGATTACCTTATCGAGGGAAAAACCAAGAACGGCAACAAGATTTTGGCGAAAGTGGAGAACAACTTCCTCCGGCTGGTGGAGCATCATTTTGAACCGACGGAAGTGGAAACCGTTCGCATCAAAGTGCTGCGAACGAATGGCGATGCATTAGCCCGGATTTTTGAAGTGCGCACCTATATGGAAGAGGTAAGGGGCGTTTGATTTCCTGAAAGTTAAGATCATGGGGATTGTTGGTTGTTACTGTATTCATTACTAGTAGCAGTAAGCTGTTTTATCTCCCCAAAACATAATCGCTAGAATAAATACCCTATTGTGAAAAAGCTTTTTCTTTGGCTACTAGTACTTTGCATACTTAAAATCAATGCTTTTGGACAAAAAAGTACCCGAACCCTCGCCAACGAAAAAATAAAAATCGTCTGGAATCAAACCACCGAGGGCTGGAAAATAAAGCAAGTCGCGGTGCGGAAAGGGGAGGCGTGGGATACCACTTTGCAGCCTTCCGGCGAGTATACTTTGCTATATTCTGAAACCAAACCCTCCGACGAATCAGCCGAAACTTTTGAGAAAGAAACGGGTGGGAAATTTCCCGAAGACAACTACACCTACCAGAAGAATATCTGGCGACAAAGTACTACCGCTGTGTCGTTGAATACTGCCGGAGAAGCCTTTCACTTCTTTCCCGACAAGTCAGAATTAATTAATAAAAATCATCTTCGCTTCACCGCCGAAACTGAGGTAGCGACGCTCGTTGCCGACTGGCGTTTCGACGAAAAGTACCCGACCGACATTATCATTACCCAAACCCTTACCCCTAAGAAACAGGGGTACTTCTCACTCGCCAGTCCGAGCGTGGCCACGGTTGAGCGCGATGACATGGCCTGGGCAACCGTGCCGGGGTACTTTCAGGGCAATGCTTTTCAGGAAAATTTTGCCAAAGCGTATGTTTACAGTCAGGGCATTCCTGACCGGCCGGTGATTTATCGCGAGCGTTCGGCTAGTACGCTTTGCCCGCTGGTCAGCACCAAAAGTGGGCTGACGCTCGCCGTTATTCCCGAACCCGGCCTGGCTCGCGACCCTTGGGCCAAAGACGAAAACACCCACGGTAAGTGGCACCTCGGCCTGTCGCACATGAACCGGAAAGCGGTGCTGTCTCCTACGCTTTACTATCCGGTTTTGGGCGAAGCGCTTTCCGAGCGTAAAGTCGGCGATTCGTTCAGCTACTCGTTTCGGGTGAGTCTACAAGCGGGCGATTGGTTCCAGATGCTAAATCACGCTGTGTATGATATTTACAAATTCAAGGAAAGTCTCGCCCTACGTCAGAGCACCCAATCGCTGACGGATCGCATCGAGCAAATGCACCATTACCTGATCGATCCCAAAACTTCGCTCTGGAATATCGAAGATTTCAAAGGACGCCAAATTGGGGCACAATCGTACTTGGGCGGGGTGGTGGGTTCGGGTAAGGATGCTATGAAAAACTCGGACTACGGCGCGATGTGGATGCTAGCCAATGTGACCCAAGACCCCGAACTCACGCAAAAAGTGCTGCCTTACGCCCTCAATTTCAAATTGACCCAGCAAATCACCGACGGTGAGTTTTTCCTAGGAGCCATCGAAGGACAATATTATCTGGCCAAGCGCAAAAAGTTTGTGGAGGAGTGGGGCGAGGTGGTCGAACCTATCGCCACCACTTACTACATCATGCTCGACCTGGGCAATATGCTGCTCTTCGAGCCGGACAACGCCGAACTGAAAGACCGCCTGCGCCTGGGAGCCGAAAATCTGCTTCGCTGGCAAAAGCCCGACGGGAGCTGGGCCGTGGCCTACGACAAGCACACGGAGGGGGAACTTTTTGAAGATGTCCAGGATTTTCGCCCGACGTTCTACGGCTTGCTGGTTGCCTACCGTGTCCTGAAAGACCAAAAGTACCTGCAAGCTGCCCAAAAAGGAGCGGATTGGTTCGTCGAGAAAGGCGTGAAGAATGGTAGTTTTCTGGGTGTCTGCGGGGATGCCCGTTATGCCCCCGACTTCGCCACCGGGCAAACGGCCCAGGCATTTCTGGATTTATACGAAATTACCGGACAAGAAGCCTACAAAAATGCCGCAATCAAAGCGGCCAAAATTTATACCGCTTCGGTTTATACACATCCTATTCCTGACCGCGAAGGCAAAACTGTGAAGGGAACGCCGCGCCAGGATTGGGAAATCGCCCAGGCCGGGCTGAGCTTTGAGCATGGCAGTATTATGGGTTCTTCCAACAAGCATGGGCCGATTCAGCTTGCCAGTCACGCCGGGCTGTTCATCCGCATGGCTGCCCTGACGGGCGAGCCGATTTTTGCCGATATGGCCCGCTCTGCCGCCCTTGGGCGCGATGCCTTCGTAGATAGTACCACGAGCGTGGCCACCTACTACTGGAACGCCATGAACAAGGGCGCGGGGCCGTACCCGCACCACGCCTGGTGGCAAATTGGCTGGCTCACCGACTACCTCATGGCCGAGGCCGAACTACGCTCCGGCGGTCAGGTCAAGTTCCCGCGCGGCTTCGTGACGCCCAAAGTCGGGCCGCACCAGACTTACGGCTTTGCACCCGGCAAAATCTACGGCCAAACGGCCCAGCTCGTCATCCGCGAAGGCGTCGCGACCACCGACCAGCCCGTCGTGGACTGTCTGTTATTTAAAGGCGAAAATGACAACCAAGCACTCGTCGTCCTACTTAATGACCGCGCCCAGCCAACGGACTTTACTTTAAAAATAAATTCTGAAAAATGGGGTCAGGGAAAAAAAATCAAGACTAGCCGAAGCCTTATCTCAAAAAATATAAGTGGAGATACTGATACGCGCAAATTCGATCTTCCCGGTTTTGGTATCGAGGTAGTTGAAGTGAATTTTGAGTAAAAAAATATCACCCGGCGTCAGCAGAACTCATCAACTCATCAACTTTAAACTTCAAAAACTGGAAAAGCTCGACTTCATCGTAATGGCCGCCTTCGCGGTATTTCAACTAGTCCTCGGACTGGCCTTCTCCCGTACGGGTACCGACGCCAAGTCGTTCTTTGCCGCCGGGGAGTCCGCGCCCTGGTGGGTGAGCGGGCTGTCGCTGTTCATGAGCTTCCTTTCGGCGGGTACGTTCGTCGTGTGGGGTTCGATAGCCTACGATCTGGGTTTTGTCGCCATTACCATTCAGCTTACCATGTGCATCGGCGGACTCGTGACCGCCTGGTTCATCGCTGCCAAGTGGAAGCGTACCCACGCGCTGACCGCCGCCGAGTACATCGGGCGTCGACTGGGCGTACGGGTGCAGCAATCGTTTACTTATTTGCTCACGCTTTTCACCTTGTTTACCATCGGCGGAGTATTGTATCCAGTCGGGAAACTGGTGTACGTTGCCACGCCCTTTTCGCTGGAAGCTTGCATCATCACGCTGGGACTGATGGTGATTCTCGTACACCGCCATGGGCGGCCTGTGGGCCGTGCTGGTTACGGATGTGCTACAATTCGTGATTCTGCTCGCGGCGGTACTTATTCTTGTCCCGCTTGGCTTTGGAGCAAACCGACGGCTTTGGCTCATTCGTCGAGAGCGTTCCGGCTGATTTTTTCAACGTCTTCAATGGTGAGTTTACGCTCGGTTTCGTGCTGGCCTTCACGCTGTTCCACATTGTTTTTATCGGCGGAAACTGGGCTTACGTGCAGCGTTATACGAGCGTTCAAACCCCACGTGAATCAAAAAAAGTAGCCTTCCTCTTCGCGGGTCTGTACGTCGTCAGCCCGTTTTTGTGGATGCTGCCGCCGATGCTTTTCCGGTCGCTCCAACCCGGCTTGCAGGGCTTGGAATCGGAAGGCGCTTATATGCTGGTGGCGCAGATGGTACTTCCAGCGGGGCTGATTGGGCTGATGCTGGCCGCGATGGTGTCGGCCACGGCCAGTACCGCCAACACCCAGCTGAATATGCTGGCGGCGGTTTTTACCAACGATGTCTATAAAAAACTCATCAATCCCGACGCCAGCGAGAAAATCCAGGTCCGCGTCGGGCGCAGCATGACGGTCGTTTTTGGCCTCATCACTATCGGCATTGCCTTGGCCGTGCCGCACATCGGCGGACTGGTGAACCTGGTTCTTAGCGTCGGAGCCATCTCGGGCGGCTCGCTGCTGCTACCCGTGGTTTGGACGCTATTTTCGAAGCGTCAAAACGCCCGGTCCATTCTGACGGTCGCGCTGGTTAGTTTAGCAGTGGGCGTGTTCTTCAAATTCATCACACCCGTCGCTTTCGATTTCTCGCTTAGTCGCGCGGCGGAAATGTCGCTCGGCATCAGTCTGCCAATGGTGCTTTTGGCGGTGTTTGAGTGGCTAGTGTTCAGAAACAAAACTGAGGACGAGCAGTTTACCCGCTACCAGGAATGGTATCTGGCTCGTAGCCGAACCAAAGCAGCCCAACCAGCGGAAATCTCAGCAGCTTCTGTATCCCAAAACACCTTTGCCCTACGGGCGATTGCCATCAGCTTTGTGCTGACGGGAGTTAGCATAGCCGGATTGGGAATCAATGGCGGTAGGGATATTGGATTGATTGCGGGAATTGGGTTATTAATTGTGGCCGTTGGGGGCTGGGTAGGGTGGACGACGAAAAACGCTGTCAGCGTTGGCAAGGAAGGGAATTCAGATAGAAAATGATTTGCGCATGAAACTTTTGAGATTTGGCTTGCTGGTGTTTCTGGCGGTTTTTTGTAATACCTTATACGCCCGGTCCGAAATCAACGCTGATAGCGTTGACGCGACACTTAACGGCAATTGGAATTTTCGAACCGATCCCAACGACCAGGGCGAAGCCGAAGGCTGGTACAAGAAAGATTTCTCCCCCAACCAATGGGACACCATGAACGTACCCGGCAACTGGGATTTGCGCAACGAGTACGCACACTACGTTGGCAAAGCCTGGTACCACAAAAGATTTATTGCCTCATCAGCCTGGAAAGACAAGGTAGTTCGCATCGTCTTTGAAGCGGTGTACAACGACGCCAAAGTCTGGTTGAACGGACGGCTTTTGGGCGAGAACCATATTGGTTTCTTTCCGTTTGAATATGAGATTTCAAAGTACCTCGACTATGACAAACCCAACGTTCTTGCCGTGAGCGCCGACAATACTTTCCGACGCGGTGCCATTTGGAATTGGGGCGGCATCCGCCGTCCGGTGACGCTGGAAGTGACTGAACCACTACGCCTTGTGCGGCAGCACATTACGGCGGTGCCTGATTTGGAGAAGGGAACGGCCAAAGTCGCCGTCAGGATCTTATACCAAAATCACAGCGATCAACCCGCCGAGATAGCAGGTACTTTGCGGCTTTCTGCCCAGGGCAAAGCCGTCGGTACGCCGCTGAATTTTCAGCTCAAAGTACCTCCCGGAAGCACGGAATCGACGGTAGTTTCCACAGTTTTACCAAAAGAACAAGTACATCTTTGGCATTTCGATGATCCGTTTTTGTACGAATCGGGCATTCAAAGTACCCTTGCAGACGGCTCGATAGCCAACTCGAAACCAACCCGCTTCGGCATTCGCAAAATCGAGGTGGATAACGAAAAGTATCAGCTTAAACTCAACGGCGAGTCCGTGCGGCTGATGGGCTACAACCTCGTACCCGACGACCGCACCAACGGCAACACTTTTCCCGAGTGGCGCTACAAAGAGGACATCGACCTGATGAAGCAGGCCGGGGCCAACCTCTGTCGCGTGAGCCACTTGCCATTGCCCGAGGAAGTACTCGACTACCTGGACGAACGCGGCCTGATGACTTTTGAGGAAGTATCGCTCTGGGGCTACGACGCAATGGCTGACCAAGATGCCCCGCTTCCCAAAGAATGGCTGAACCGACTGATAACTAAGGAATATAATCATCCGGCCATCGCTGGCTGGTCTATTGGCAACGAGATCGGCCACAACCCGACGGCCTTGGAGTACGTGGAAAACGCCATCTCCGACGCGCATCGGCAGGACAGCACCCGGCTGGCCATTGTCGTGAGCCACACCGCCACCCAACCCAACGACCTCATCCAGTTTTCGGATCTGGGGATGATCAATAAGTACAGCAAAAACCTCGGCCCCGTCACCCGGCGACAGCACGCGCTTTATCCCGGCAAAACCCTTTTCTACGCTGAGTTTGGCGCGGGCCAACTCAGCGAAAATCTTGACGCTGACATCGAATCCAGCGCGATGGTGGACTCGATACGCCACTACCCTTATCTGGTGGGCGGCTCGCTTTGGACATTCAACGACTACCGCTCGGTATTTTTTGGGACCAAGGAACTGAGCGAAAATCGACCGTGGGGCATAGTGGATGTGTATCGGCAGAAAAAGCGCGCATTCTATTCCATGCGAAAAGAATTCGCACCGATCAGGAATCTTGCCGTTAAAAATCTGACAGGTACTTCGGCGCAGGTAGTTATTACGCCGCGCACCAGACTGGATTTGCCCGCCTTTACGCTAAAGAACTACCACTTGGTTTGGCAGGTATTGGATAATGACGGGCATACTTTGCAGGCGGATTTCACCAAAATAACGAAGCTCGATCCCGACGATTCCGACTTGAATTTTGGTATGAAATGGCGTGCCGAAATGAACGCTGCGGCGCTGAAAATCGAACTCGTTTCTGCAACCAATTACGCGGTGTACGACACGACGGTTGTTTTTCAAAAACCTGCCGTCCCCACGATCGAAAGTACCCTGACTTTCCGAACCGTTATGAACGCAGTACCCCCAAATTCCGGGGCCGTGCGGGTGAGTTTCGAAAAAGTACCCTCGGCCACCGAATACAAATTGAAATACGGAATTGGGGACTTGAGCAAGGAAACGGAGCCTACGATCAACGATTATATCGAGGTCGAGGAACTGACGATCGACGAAAACTACAATATCGCCCTTGTGGCTATCAACCCCAGAGGCGAAACTACCTCCGAAACCCAAACGGTGAAAATCATCAGCCAACTTGCCCCGCCGATTATTCAATATGATGAAGCCAAAGACGGCGGATTTTCAGTGGGGTACGGCGTGCTGAAAGACGACTATTTCTATCGGATTCAAGTGTCGGAAAAAGCGGGCGATTACATCAACGCCAAAACGGTACAAACAACCAACCCCGGCGCAATGCACGTAACCGGTTTGAGAAATGGTAAGATGTATTATTACCGTTTGCAAAGTATGCGCGACAATTATGCCTTGAGCGAGTGGTCGCCCGAACGCAGCATCACGCCTGATGGCGGCCAGCCACTACCGCCGACTACAATCAAGGCCATGGTGTCAAAAGATGGTGAAGTACTGGTAGTTTACCAGCCCGTAAAGAAAGCGACGGGCTATGCATTCGAGTACCGAAAAACCGGTAAGCAGCCGCAGGACTGGCAACTGATAGAAGTACCCACGGCGCGAACGGAACATTTATTTATCAAAAATCTTGACCCGAAGGCTAAATATGAAGTCAGGGTAAAGAACTAGTCAATCAAAAAAATGATAACTTCCACTCCAACCACAAAAAGAAGTACCCAAAAAACCGAACTCACTGCCGACCTCGTCGTCGTGGGCGGCGGACTGTCGGGCGTGTGTTGCGCCATTACCGCCGCTCGCGCGGGCATCGAAGTAGTCTTGGTGCAAGACCGCCCGGTGCTGGGCGGCAATGCCTCGTCCGAAGTGCGGCTGTGGGTACTTGGCGCGACTTCGCACATGGGCAACAACAACCGCTGGGCGCGGGAAGGTGGCGTGATCGATGAGTTGCTGATCGAGAATGTGTACCGTAACCCCGAAGGCAACGCGCTGATTTTCGACACCATCACGCTGGAGAAAGTAGTGAGCGAACCGAACATCACGCTGCTGCTCAATACCGCAGTTTATGAATTGGAAAAAGACCCGAACGACGCCGACAAAATCACCAAGGTACTGGCGTTTTGTTCCCAAAACTCCACGAGTTACGAGTTGTCCGCCCCGCTCTTCTGCGATGCGTCGGGCGACGGCATCGTGGGCTTTCTGGCCGGGGCGGCCTTTCGCATGGGGGCCGAGTCGAGCGAAGAGTTTGGGGAGAAATTCGCGCCCACGGCCGAGTACGGCGAGTTGTTGGGGCATTCGATGTATTTTTATTCCAAAGACGTGGGCAAGCCCGTGCAATACGTCGCGCCGAGTTTCGCCATCGACGTCACGAAGGAAATTCCCAAGTTCCGCCGCTTCAATACCCAGGAATTTGGCTGCTGGCTGTGGTGGCTCGAGTACGGCGGGCGGCTCGATACCGTCCACGAAACTGAAACCATCAAGTGGGAGCTTTGGAAGGTCATCTACGGCGTTTGGGACTACATCAAAAACTCCGGCAACTTTCCCGAAGCCGAAAACCTCACCCTCGAATGGGTCGGCACCATCCCCGGCAAGCGCGAAAGCCGCCGCTTCGAGGGCGACTACATGCTTCACCAGCAGGACATCGTGGAGCAACGTCCGCACTACGACGACGTGGCCTTCGGCGGCTGGAGCATCGACCTCCACCCCGCCGATGGCGTGTTTAGCGAAAAGCCCGGCTGCAACCAGTGGCACAGCAAGGGGATTTACGGGATACCATACCGCTGTTTTTATTCCAGAAACGTCAGCAACCTCTTCATCGCCGGGCGCATTATCTCCGCTTCGCACGTGGCTTTTGGCTCAACGCGGGTCATGGCAACCAGCGCCCACGGCGGACAAGCGGTGGGCATGGCGGCGAAACTTTGCAAGGAAAACGGCTGTCTACCCGCCGATCTTGCCAAAAAAGAAAACGTCAAAATCCTGCAAAAAGAACTCCTGAAAAACGGGCAGCACATCCCGAACCTTCGGCTGACCGACGAAGAGGATTTGGTACAAAAAGCCAAAATCAGCGCGTCAAGTACCTTGCGCCTCACCGAACTACCTGAGGAAGGGGAGGCGGTGCCGATGAAGTTTGGTACGGCCCAGATGATTCCGGTGGCGGCGGGGAAAGTACCCCCGATCACGATCCATCCTTACGCTTTGGAAGCGACGGAGCTTAAAGTGGAATTACGGATGTGCAGCCGTCAGGACAGTCATTCACCCGATGTGGTTTTGGAGAAGAAGAGCCTCATGCTGCAAAAAGGAAGAAACTGTGTTTCGCTTGATTTTGAAACGAACTTTGAAGAAGGTACCTACGCCTTTCTGGTAATAAATAAGAATGAAAATATCTCGTTGAAATACTCGAAACAGCGTATTACGGGCTTGGTATCGGTCTTCAACGCCACCAACCCCGCTGTGTCGAATTACGGCAGGCAAGAACCGACCGAAGACATCGGCGTGGACGCATTTGAGTTTTGGGTGCCGCTGCGGCGACCGGGCGGAAAGAATCTGGCGTTCAAAGTGGATGAGGGAATTGATTGTTTCAAAGCCGAAAACATCCGTAACGGCTTGCAGCGCCCAACCAATCAGACCAACGCCTGGGTGGCGGATTTCGGCGACGTCCAGCCGACGCTCACACTGACCTGGCCGGAAGAGCAGTCGTTGAAACGCGTAGAATTGTTCTTCGATACCGATCACGACCATCCTGCTGAGAATGTACTTATTCCGCATCCCGAAAACGTGATGCCGTTTTGTGTGCAGGAGTATGCCTTATTAGACGAAAACGGAAAGGTGATTTATGAAAAAAAGGATAATCACCAAACTAAAAATAAGATTGTTTTCAATACCCCTTTGAACACCAAAAGTCTATCCATTCGTTTGAAGCACCCGTCTGAGGGCGTCCCGGCGGCTCTGTTCGAAATTCGGTGTTACCAGAACTGACCTTTTTGCTTCCCAAGTACTGAATCTACTTCAGCAGCCCCTTCAAGTTGTCCATCACCTGGCCAGGTGCCGCGCCTTCATACAAAATTCGGTACACCGAATCAGTGATCGGCATAGCGACGCCGAAAGTTTCGTTCATGGCGTGGATACTTTTGGTGGCGAAGTACCCTTCGGCGATCATCTTCATTTCGAGTTGCGCTGCCCTCACACCGTAGCCGCGGCCGATCATGTTGCCGAATAGGCGGTTGCGGCTGAACTGAGAGTAGGCCGTCACCAACAAATCGCCGAGGTAGGCCGAAGCGCTCAGGTCACGCTCGCGCGGGTCGACGGCGGTCACGAAATTCCTGATTTCCTGCATGGCGTTGGCTACCATCACGGCCTGGAAATTGTCGCCGTAGCCCAGGCCGTGGGTAATGCCGCAGGCCAGCGCCACGATATTTTTCATCACGGCGGCGTATTCCACCCCGTAAAGATCGGCCAATGGGTGTGCCACAACGTAACGACAGGAAAGTATTTTGGCAAAATCGGCCGCACAGTCGGCATCGGTGGAGGCGATGGTCAGGAACGACTGCTTTTCGAGCGCCACTTCTTCGGCGTGGCAGGGCCCGGCGATGACACACATGTCGGAGAGCGGTACCCGGTAGGTTTCTTCCACCCAGTCGGTCACGAGCAGGTTGCGGTCGGGGATCATGCCCTTGATCGCCGATACGATGCGCTTTCCCCGCAGATCGGCTGGCGTAAGGTCGGCCATGGGTTCCTGAATGAAGGCCGCCGGAATGGCCAGGATTACATACCGGGCATCGGTGACAGCTTCTTGAATATCGGAGCAGACTTTCACCTTCTCGGGCGATATGGGCACGTCGCTGAGGTACCGCGGATTATGATGGAACTGCCGGATGTGCGCGATGTCTGCTTCGCTCCTCAGCCACCAATTGACTTCTATTTCATGCTGTTCGCTCAGAATTTTGACGAGCGCGGTGGCCCAGCTTCCTCCACCAATGATGGATATTTTTTGTTTCAGGGGGTCGTTCATGCCGTGCTATCTTCTTTTTCTAAAATTTTATGTGGCTTTTCAGCTGATGATGAGTCTAATGTTTTGAATTCTATTAAATAAACATTTCATTGTTGGGAACTTACATAGCATTTCCTATCACCCTTAACCAAAAACATGATGAGCAAATTCGATGATTTAATGGCAACCTACCAGGCTGAGGCCGGTAAAATCGGCGTCTCGGTAGATCTAGATCTTCTAACCAAGGTTACAAAAGGTTTAGGTCCCTCGATCTACAACTCAGATTCCGCTAAGGTATCCTGTGGGGACAAACAAGAGCTTGATCGGATCAAGGCCAATTTTTTGATCAAAAAATTAAGCATGGGCGACAGTGATTCGCTTGATAGTACCATCAAGGAAGTCTGCGACGCGTTTGGCAGTGCTAACCGCAACAAGTACCGGGCGCTTTTCTATTATATGCTCGTTAAAAAATTGGGAAAAGAGTCGACGTATGCATGACCTGACGGTCGGTGTGATACCTAACCAAAAAATCCTTGCGGTACTACCGCAAGGATTTCGATTTTCTTAACCTATACTAAATCGAATTAACATACCAGGACAACGCCCAGTCACTACTTTTCTTTCGTAGAACCGTTACTTTTTTTATCTTCTTCATTCTTCGCGACGATCTTATCGTCGTTTTTCAAGTTCTTCGAGACCATGATAAACGGCCCGGAGACGATCTTCTCCTTCTCTTTCAGGCCAGACAGAATTTCGATGTTCTCAAAATCGCTGATTCCTGTGGTTACAACCCTCGTTTTGGCCACGCCGGCGCTATCTACGAATACCACCTCCTTGATGGGCTCATCCTTCTTGGGTTTGTTATCGTCGGCGGCCTTGGGTCCGTTGTCATTATCGCCATCTCCCGAGTTGGAGGTCATGGACTGGCCGTCCCGCGTCGTGACGGCCGCGATGGGTACCGACAGCACGTTGGACTTGCGGTTGGTGATGATGTCGACGGAGGCCGTCATACCCGGCTTGAAAGGATACGTCTTTTTGCCGGTTTTGGCCACCAGGTCCTGAAACGATTCGTTGAGGATCTTGACCTTCACCTCAAATTCCGTCACGGCGTCCGACGAAATCGCCGCGCCCGCTGCGCCGGTCAGGCCGGCGGCGGTACTGGCGATTTCGGTCACCACGCCCCGGAACTTCCGGCCGGTGCTGCTGTAAGCATCCACGTCGATGTCGGCCGTATCGCCCACCGATACCCGCACGATGTCGTTTTCGTTCACGTTGACTTGCACCTCCATGTTGTTCAGGTTGGCGATGCGCATCAGCTCGGTACCTGCCATTTGACTGGTACCTACCACGCGCTCCCCTTTCTCGACGTTCAGCAACGACACGATCCCACTCACCGGCGCAAAAATCGTCGTCTTGCGGAGGTTCTCGCCCGCATCGCGCAGGCTGGCTTGGGCGCTCTTTACATTAAACTGGGCAGCGCTGATATTGGCCTTGGCGGCTTCGATGTCCTGCTGGGCCACCTGGTAGTTGGCCCGAATCTGCTCGAAGTCGGCGGCCGAAATCACCTTGTCCTCGTAGAGCTTTTTGTTACGGTCGAAATCGGCCTTGGCCCGGACCGCCCGCGAGTCGGCCTGCGCCAGGGAGGCGCGGGTTTGCTCGGCATTGGCCTTGCTGGAATTGACGGCGGCCTGCGCTCGCGCAAACAGCGACTCGTAGTTGTCGGGGCGAATTTTCAGCAGTAATTGGCCTTGCTTCACCGAATCGCCTTCCTCGACGTACAGTTCGATTATCTCGCCCGATACATCGGGACTCAGCCGTACCTCGACTTCGGGCTGAACCCGGCCCGAAGCACTTACACGCTCCACGATGTCGGTCCGCTTGACCTCCGTGAATTCCACTTCGGTGGGCTTGGTCTGGCCGATCCAGCCGGCTGCCTTCGCCACAAAGAGTCCGCCAATGAGCAGCACTACAATGCCACCAATGATCCACCAGGTACGATTAGATGATTTACGAGCCATGTTTTCGTTTGTTGTTAAATTTTGACGTGAGGGTGAAAGGGGAAAAGGGGTGACGGTGGACGGTTTGTGAATTGGATTCCAGAAACCCTTCACCGTTGACCCTTCCCCCGTCAACCCGAAAACCTATTCAGTCGTAATAGGTTTATTCATGTAAAAATCGAGAATCTTGGTGCGGAACAGGTAGTCGTACTTGGTCTGAACGAGATTGGCGCGGGCGCGGTCGAGGTTGGCCTTGGCGATGTTGTACTCGGCCGAGTTGATGGCTCCGGCACTCAGGCGGCTTTCGGCCACCCGGAAGGCCTCTTCCAAGGCGCGGACCTGCCGGGCCGTAGCGCTGTAGCGCTTGCCCGCGTTGCTCATGTCGATGTAGGCTTGTTCCACGTTTCGGCGAATCTGCTGGGTGACGATGTCGGCCTGGTACTCAAGATTCTTTTGCTGGATGCGCGCATTCGCCACCCGGTACTTGGTCTGGTAGTTGGTAAAGATGGGAACCCGCAGGTTGAAATTAAAGTTAGAGTTGCGGTTGAAGTCCAGCTGGTCAAGGTAGTTGAAAGTGCGCTCGCTTCCGTTAGGCACCGAGATGGTCTCGGTGACGGGCAGCGTCTGATCACCTACGACGACGAAGCGCGTTTGGGACACCACCTCCCGCTGGGTAAAGCCCGATCCGTCGGAAACGAAGCGCGTTTTCGGAGCCGCGCTGGAAAATTGCGTGTTCATTCCCGCACTCATCGTCAGGGTGGGAAGACCGGTAGCCTTGGCCAACTCCATATCCTTCGCGGCGGCAGCGATGCGGAGGCGGGCGGCGTCCAGTTCGGGCCGGTTTTCGAGGGCCGTCTCGAATACTTCATTGACCGTAGCGCTGTAGGTTTCCAGCGCGGGGTCGGGGCTATCGAGGGCTGCTACCTCGATATTTTCGTTACCGGGTAAATTCATCAGTTGTTTCAGCGTGAGCTTGGCCGAAGCCACGTTATTCTCCGCGTTGACCAGCGAAAGTTCGTCGTTGGCCAGCTGGGCCCGCAGGTCGAAAAGCTGGCTTTCGGCCAGACTGCCCGCATCGACCAGCCGTTGGGTGCGGTCGATTTGCAACTGAGTGGCTGAGCCTTGCTGCCGGGCTACCTCGATGAGCTCCTGATTGCTGATAACCTGCAGGTAGGCCAGAGCCACGTTGAGGATCACATCGTTGCGCTGGGCGGCCTGGTCTTTTTCGCTGGCCTGTAGGGTCAGGTCGTTTTGTTTGATCGTGTTTTGAAGGGAGAAGCCGTTGAACAGCGTCATATTGGCGTTCAGACCGTAGTTATTAAAGCTGATATTGCGCTGAACGAACTGGTTGGTGAAAGGGTCGATGTTACGTCCCAGACTGAATCCCTGAGAGGCGTTGAAACCCAAACTGGGCCACCGCTGCCATTTCGACTGAATGAGGTTGTTCTGATTGGCCGCCACCTGTAGGCCCGCCTGCTTGATCTGCGGGTTGTTTTGCAGGGCGATCTGCACGCATTCTTCCAGGGTGAGTCGCTCGGAATCGACGTTGCCATCGGTATTCTGGGTGGTGACCTGGGCGGTCACCCATAGTGGGCCGCACAGAAGGAGTGTGAATAAAAGACGCTTCAACATATTTTTCTGGCTATAATTTGAGTGACGCAACTTCTGCTTCGTGTTCGTCGGTCAGGATCGGAGTCGACTATAAATAACCGTATAATTTACCAAAGTCCGCTCATCCGGCAATCGAATTTCTTGACGGTACGCTAAACAATGCTCCAATATTAGTTCATGCCAGGCAACCTGACCAATGTTTTGGTACGGGCGGTTGACCCGATTGGTAAAGTGGCCCAATCGGCGGATTAACCGAATATACAACGCGGCTGTTATTCTTATCCCAAATAGGTTATCTTGCCAATTGAAAACACAACTCGATAATAGTACCTGATTCTCCATGAAAAGTCCCGTTCCGCTCCGTCGTATCCTTGTTTTTGCCCTGTTGTTGATCGGGGCCGGGCAGATCGGTTGCAGGAAGAAATTGGAGGTACCTTCGAGCGATTCGCTGGCGTTCCCCTTATGGTCGGAGTCGACAGTCTGGTGGGAAAAATGGACTACCTCGGTACGCCTTTCGTGACCGCTGGCGACCGCGCCTACCTGATCGGCACCCAGGACGGCCGCTTTCCTGACCTCGGCTGGCACATCGCGGGCGAGATGGGCGGGATCTGGGATCACCCAATCAAGCTACTCGACGGATTTACGGCTGCCTTGGTGGTGGAGGGTACGACGCACTGCCTCGATCGCGCCGAGACCTTCATCAATTACCCTTTTGCCAACAAACACATCTACCAGTCGGCCGAAACGGGACTGCGCGTCGAGCGATTGCAATACGTACCAGACGGACAGGAAGCAGTACTGGTCGAATATACCTTTCATAATCCCGGTACCCGAGCCCTGACCATCGACTTCCAGTGGACGGCCCACACCGACCTCCGGCCTACCTGGCTCGGGGATAGCACCGGCATGGTGGACAGCCCCGATTTTGTCCTTTGGAACAAAGCGGAAGAGGCCTGGATTGCCAAGGACAGCCTCAATCCGTGGTACGTCATGACGGGGTCGACCGTCGCGCCGATCTCGCATGGTACTTCCACCCCAGACTGCGCGTACGATCCCAAGGGATCAGGGCGCCGCATGGGCGTCGTGTACAGGCTCGAGATACCGGCATCCGGCGCCTACAGCCTGCCCATCACGATTGCGGGCTCCGCCGAATCGCTTGGCGCGGTGAAACAAAATTTCGCAACGGCCCGGCGCGACGCCGCTAAAAATCTGTTAGCCAAGAAAGCGCGTTACGCGCAAATCGCCGACCGAAGCAAACTCACCCTGCCGGACAAGCAACTCGAAACCGCCTACCGCTGGACCAAGTACAATACCGACTGGCTCATCCGCGAAGTACCCGGGCAGGGGCGTGGGCTCTCCGCCGGCCTACCCGACTACCCCTGGTGGTTCGGGGCCGACAACGCCTACGCGTTGCGCGGGGTGCTCGACGTCGGGATGCCCGACCTGGCCCGGAATACGGTGGCGCTGCTCGCTGACATTTCCGAACGCACCAACGGCAACGGCCGCATCGTCCATGAGGTGTCGACCAACGGGGAGGTGTTCAATCCCGGTAATCTCAACGAAACGCCGCAGTTCGTTTCGCTGGTGTGGCAGGTGTACCTCTGGACCGGCGACCGCAAGTTTCTGGCCACCTACTACCCGGTGGTCAGGAAAAGCCTCGCCTGGCTGCTCGACCAGGCCGACCAGGATCGCAACGGCCTGCCCGATGGCTTCGGGATGATGGAAATCCACGGGCTCAACAGCGAGATGATCGACGTGGCCGCCTACACCTGGCAGGCCCTCGACGACGCCAGCCAAATGGCCACGGCAATGGAAGAGCAGGAAGTATCGGATACCTACCGCGCTTTGGCCGCCCAACTCAAAACGAAAATCAACACCGAATTCTGGGTACCCGAAGTGAACGCCTACGCCGATTTTGTGGGTACCCCCGCCCAGGCGCTTCCCTTGCTCGACGATGCCATCGTCCGGGCCGACACGCTCGACAAGCCCTGGGCGGTGACCGAGCTGAAAGCCGCCCGCGAGCGGATCATGACTTTGCCCCCCGATCAGAAACAGGGGTTCGCGCTGCACCACAACTGGGTCGTGAACACCCCGATGCAGACCGGCCTGGCCGACACCGCCAAGGCCCGTGCTGCCCTCATCACCGCCCGGCGCTTCGTGAACCCCTACGGGATGTTCGTGACGGGCATCGACCGTGACGAGTCGGCCGGAAAAGACACCAGTTCGTTCGGAAAAGATCGGAAAGTGTTCAGCTACACCGGGGCCGTCATGACCCTGCCCACGGGCGTGCAGGCCGTGGCCGAAAACAACTACAACCGACCCAACATCGCGCTCGACTACCTGCGGCGCATGGTGCGGACCTTCGGCTATGCCCTACCCGGTTCGATGTACGAGGTGTCGCCCGACTACGGCATGATGACCCAGGCCTGGAACCTGTACAGTTTGGCAGTACCGATCGTCGGGCAGTTTTTTGGTGTCAAACCCCGGGCCTTTCAAAAGCGCATTCGCATTCAGCCCCAAATGCCCACCGCCTGGAACGATGCCGCGCTCGAGAATATCAAGATCGGCGACAACGATTTATCCATCCACTTCATTCGCGACGAAAAGGCGCAGCAGCTCCTGCTCGACCAGTCGCATCCCGAGTGGAAACTCACCGTGGCCTACCCGGCGGGGCGTTACCTCAAATGGATGGTCAACGGCAAGGCCGTCAAAGTAAATACCGACGGTGGATACGACTTTGTGGAAGTATCAGGCGTGAAGGTAGTGGTGCGGGTGGAGTAGGGGGGGATTCTCCAAATTCAATGTTTTAGGGTACTTTGCCCAATAATCTGTCCGAAAGCCCAATCAATGGACCGATACCTCGCCCAACTCCTCGAAGACCTGGCCGAACTCGCCAAAATACCACCGCCCGCGCCCTACATTGAGGGAATAGACGAGCCAGATATGGAAGATATGCGGTACGCCCTCGAATGGGAGCAAGCCCCTTTGCAGCCCGTCGAAGACATCTTGGGCATTGGCAAGGAGATGTTCCCGCCCGCCGAACGGCTCACCGAAGCGCAGACCGAATCACTGGTGGAGGCCATCGAACACTTATGGGAATCACGCAACTGGCAACCTATGTTTGTACGCGATGAACTACCTGCCCCGCTACGCTACAAACTACTAGTGAATAAGTGGGAAGAAGAATGCCAGTATATTTCCAGCGGTACGGTATACATGGAGTTTTGCGACTACATACCCAAAGAATGCCCCTACGGCCTGCAATATTGTTTTTGTAAGGAAATCCAGGACCAAAGGGGGAACCTGCCGGACGAGGGCCCGGACTGGGATTGAGTGGCGTATGACCGAATGCGGAAATAGCCCGAAGCATGGAAGTAGCCCACCAAGGCATCGAAAAAATAAATATTTCTGTGTTGGAAAATGACCTCAGTTTTGGTAAGCAGTCTAATTTCCTGATGATTCGTGAAAAATTGGTGGGCTATTGTGGAATGACCAATAAAAAATAGGCGTTAGTTACGATTACACAACTAAATTCTCGTGGGCAACTCTTGACTGACACCATGCATTCGTATATACGAACTCGTTATATTTAAAAGTCTGTATCTGAAGCCAACGAATTGGGAAGTTATCAACAACTGCTTAGGTCGATTATACCCATTAAAATCGATTGCAGCCTAAAAATAATTTGAACTTGGCTTGGTTGTAAGCTACAGAGTTAGTCTCTCAATTCGGTAATAACCACTGGGACACTTTTTTTCGTTAGTCTCCAGGGAGTTTATTGATAACTGAATCATCGCTCCCCCATCCTTCCAACTATTTTACCGCCAGCCGGGTCCTACAAAAAAAAACTGAAACTATGAAAACCCTAGCCCTGTTTTTTGCCATCGGCTTTGTGCTGCTTGCCTGCAAATCCGACAAAATTGGCCCGGAACCCGTCAATCGTACTTTAAAATACCAGGAAAATATTTCGTTAGAGGACTACACAATGACTTTCGCCGAGGTGGAGGATAGTCGCTGCCCTGCCAATGCCTTCTGTATTACCGCCGGAAGCGCCTATGTCGATTTGAAATTTACGCGTAAAGAAGGCAGCGGCCCCAGCCAGCAGGTAAAGTTATGTCTCGGGGATTGCACCGATTTAAGGAAAAAAGGTGCCGCGCCCGAGTCGGCAGATGTCAGGCTGGATAAGACAACTTACCGCCTCAAGCTTTTGGTAGTCAATCCCTATCCGCAGGGTTTTGGCCTGCCGAGCGAGAAAGAGGAATACAGCCTCGTCCTGAAAATTCAAACGATACCCTAAATATAAATTAGCCATGAAATACGCCAACCTACTACTGGGAATCAGCTTCGCGCTGATTTCCTGTAAATCCGATTCGCTTGTAGCCAAAATAAGCGACAAAACGATAAAATATAAAGATGTCGTCACCTTAGCGGGCGGCACCCTGACCTTTGCCGATGTGGAGGACAGCCGCTGCCCCGAAGATGTGCAGTGCATTCGCGCCGGGGAAGCAATCGTAACGCTGCAAACTAGCTCCGTATCGACGATCAACGAAAGTCAGATTATCAAGATGTGCCTGGGCGATTGCATTATGCTTTATCCCAAAGGCGGCTTTCGGGAAGCCGACACCGCGCGATTCAGTCTTGACGGCAACAAGTACCGCCTAATTCTGACCGAGGTGAATCCCTACCCCAACACGACTAAGCCCGTTAAAAAAATGGATTATAACATCAAGTTGAAAGTGGAGCCGAATCCGTGAAGTGGGGACACTCAATCATCACTCCTCCACCGCCAACTTACTCTTCCGGTACCCATACGTGAAATAAATCACCAGGCCAATCACCAGCCAAATCCCGAAAATCTGCCAATTGGAAGCGCCCAGTTCGGTCATCAAGTATAGGTTCGTCAGGATGCCCATGACGGGCAGGATCGAGAAGTTGTACTTGAAACTCATGATCGAGAGCGTGATCCAGACCAGCCAGAAAAAGACGGTCAGCATCCGGTGCTCGAAAATATCGGCGGCCGAAGCGGCCTGCCATTCGGCGAGCGTATCTTGCCCATAAACGAAAAGCATCACGATGGCAAAGATAAGGCCCAATCCGACGAGGTACTTGCCGTTGAGATAAGGTACCCTGAATTTGGATTGCTCGGAGATCCCCGAATAATCGAGGTACAGCACCCCGCCGCACACCAGGATGAAGGCGAAAAAGGTTCCTACGCTCGTGAGGTCCACGAAAAAATCCATTTCGAAAAACAGCGACGGAATGCCCACGACCAGACCCGTGATGATGGTCGCAAAAGCTGGCGTATGGTACTTGGGGTGGATCTTAGAAAATCGCTTCCAGAGCAACCCGTCGCGGCTCATCGTCATCCAGATGCGCGGCTGCCCGAGCTGGTACACCAGCATGGCGCTCGTGATGGCGATCACCGAGCTTACTGAGATAAGGCCCGCCATGAAATTCATGTCGATGCGCTCGAAAACGAAGGCCAGCGGATCGTTGACGTTCAGCTCGGTGTAGTTGACCATGCCCGTGAGGACCAGCGTGATCAGTACATAGAGCACCGTACAAATCATCAGCGTGTAGATCATCGCCTTAGGCATGTCGCGTTGCGGGTCCTTGCATTCCTCAGCCGTCGTGGAGATAGAGTCGAAGCCGATAAAGGCGAAAAATACGGCAGCCACGCCGCTCAAAACGCCTTTGACGCCGTTGGGCGCGAAGGGCGTCCAGTTCTCGGGCTTGATATAAAATGCGCCCACCGAAATGACCAGCAGTACCACCCCGATTTTGAGGATTACCATGATATTGCTGGCGGTCCGTGTTTCTTTGATCCCGACGTATACCAGCGCCGTGACCAGTAGCGTGATGATACCCGCCGGCAGGTTGAAGATGATGTGCCAGTCGCCGATCATGGGGGCGGTTTGGTAGGCCAGGGCGTTGTTTTGCTCACTGAGGGTGAGCGCGGCAATGCCCTCGACTTGCAGGCGGGCGAAGGAATCGGCGGCGGTGATGGGGTTGGTCGCCAGCCAGGCCGGGAAGGTGATGCCGAAGCCTTTGAGCATGCTTACGAAGTACTGCGACCACGAAATAGCCACCACCATGTTCGACACGGCGTATTCCAGAATCAGCGCCCAGCCGATAATCCAGGCAAAAAGCTCGCCGAAAGCCACGTAAGCATACGTGTAAGCGCTACCTGACACGGGTACCGTACTGGCAAACTGGGCGTAAGAAAGTGCGGTGAAGACGCAGGCAATGGCCGTAAAAACAAACAACATGGACACCGCTGGGCCGCCGTTGTAGCTCGCCAGGCCGATGGTACTGAATATCCCGGCCCCGATAATGGCCGCAATGCCCAACGACACCAAGTCGCGCACACCGAGGGTCTTGACGAGCCCGCCCGACTCGGCGTCGGCTTTGTGGGCTTCCCCCATGATTTGAGCGACGGTCTTTTTACGAAAGAGAGAAGAATTCTTGGCCATGCAACGTGTCTTTTGGAGGGCTTGATTTATGAATTAAGCGGCTAAAATAGCGATTATCCTCATTAACCGCAGAGATCGCTGAGTTTTTACGCAAAGGTCACCAAGTGTTTTCCTGGCGTTCTTTGCAGGAGATCCGTTTGGCTGGTGACTTTGCGAACTTGGCGGTTGAGTAATCACTAACTAAGCCGCACCCCAAACAAATCCTTCGACCGCACGTAAATCCACGACACGACCCCGATCGTGACCACCCCGCCCAGCAGTACCGACCGGACGGTACCCAGCAACTTGGCGCCCACCCCCGACTCGAAGGCCCCGAGCTCGTTGGACGAGCTCACAAAAATACCGTTGACCGCCGCCACCCGGCCCCGCATTTCGTCGGGAGGATAGATTTGCAGGATTGTCTGCCGAATGATAACGCTCACGCTGTCGCAGGCGCCCGTCATGAACAGGGCGAAGCAGGAGAGTAGGAACGACTCCGAGAGCGCAAAAACGATGGTAAACAGCCCGAAGCCCGCCACCGCCAGCAGCATATTGCGCCAGGCGGTATGCGTGGGCGGGTAGTAGGCCATAAAAAACATCGTGAGCAGCGCGCCCACCGAGGGGGCCGCCCGCAGCAACCCCAGTCCTTCCGGCCCGACGCGCAGAATGTCCTCGGCAAAAACCGGCAGAATAGCCACCACGCCGCCGAAAAGCACTGAAAACAGATCGAGCGAAATGGCGTAGAACACGATGCGGGTCCTGTACACAAAGCTCAGCCCCTCGCGCAGATTCTGCCAGATCGTACCCGGATTGGTAGCTTTGGGTGCGGGCTTCTTACTTATCATCGAAATTAAAAAAAGGCAAACCACGAAACAGCCGATCACCACCAGCAGCGTGTTGGTGAGTCCGATCAAAACGTACAAAAACCCCGCAATGCCTGGCCCGGCCACCGAACCCGCCTGCCAGAACGAACTGCTCCACGTGGACGAATTGTGGTAGATGGCGCGGGGTACCAGAAACGGTTTCAACGAGGATGAGGAGGGGGAATAAAAGCCTTTGGCCGCGCCAATCAGGGAAAATACGGAATAGATCATAATCAGCTTCCTCCGTAAGGTATAGTGATCGAAGAAGCCGGGCTGAAAAATCAAGTACAGCAGGACCGAAGCCGCGATGATGACCAGAAGACTGATGCGCAGGATGTTGCGCTTGTCGTAGCGGTCGGCCACGTAGCCGCCGAAAAGGGTCACGAGCACGAAGGGTACTACCTCGGCCAGGCCAATGAGCCCCAAAGAGAGTGGATCGTGCGTGATTTTGTAAAGTTCGTAGCCCACAATGACCTCCTGCATCAGAAACCCGATCGTGAACAACAGACTGTTGGCAATAAAAAACCGGAATTCGGGGTAGCGTAGTGCGGCGTAAGGGTCGTTGGGGGTGTCGTGGTTCAAGAGTGCGTGGCGTTGGTGGCGGTGAAAAGCGGCCGGGAATCCGGCAAAGGTAAAGGTCGGGATTGATTTTTTTCCTTACTTTCGCCCAACCAAAACCCCAGTCAGTTGAAAAAGAAGCCTGCGCCTGCCCGAAAGAACACCACCTACTCGGTCGATGACATCGCCCGGATCCTTAATTTTCCCGAAACCCAGATCAAACGCTGGTTGCGGGAATTCAAGCGAAGCCAACTGTCTTCCGACGAGGCGAAAGATGATAAGGAACTCAGCCTGACGCTGGATTTTCATACCCTGATCGAGTTTTACACTTTTTATCAATTACGTGAGCAGGGCGTCGGTCCGTCGCGCATCAACAAGGCGCGGGCCATTCTGGCCGAAGTACTCAACACGCGCTACCCCTTTGCAACGGCCAACATCCTGACTGACGGCCGCAACGTTTTCTTCCACGCCGACATAGGCGAGCTCATCAAGGCCGACCCGACGCTGCAAATCAATATCCAGGAAGTGGTGCGGCCTTTCTGCAGCCGAATCGAATTTGGGGACGATTCGCTGGCTTCGAAGCTGTACCCGCTGGGCCGGGAGTCGGCCATTCAGCTTGACCCGAACCGGCAAGACGGGCAGCCCGTGGTGGGGGAGACCGAGATACTTTCCCAGTCGGTGTTCGATCAGTTTCTGAACGGCAATTCGGTAGAGGCGCTCGCCAATCGGTTCGATCTTTCCGAGAAGGAGGTAAAGGATGTCATTGGTTTTTACGAGAAAAAGCAGTCGGCGTAGATACAGTGAAAGTAACGTCGCTTATTCTTTAAGCCTGACTTCTACCTCCTTTTTCAGGTTGGGAAGGTGTCTTTCAATTATAGTCCATACAATTGAATCATCAATATTGTCATAGGAATGAATCAGGCGATTTCGAAAATTGACAAGTTGTCTAGCATGGTTTATCAATAGGTCAGGCTTTACTTTGATAGCGTGATTAACCGCCTCACCAATAATTGCAAGTTATCTTTCGACCGCGCTTTTAGTCTTTAAATCAGCGCAATATTCCGAGTAGCTATTTGTGTCGATCAAGAATTCTTCAATCAAATCGATTGCCAGCAAAATGTCAGATAGGTACTTTCTCGCTTGCTCGGTCATAAATCAACTGTTTGCTTTCTTCGATACTTTTCAAAAGATAAGGATTTTTAATAGGTTGGTCGGTCAATAAATCGACTTTTCTGTTATAAATAGTTTCCAGCTCATCCCATAAATTAATTAAGTTCTTTCCACGATCTGCCGGCGGCATCGACTCCATTTCTGCGATGAAATCAAGGTCGCTGTTTTCGTGATTAAAGTCATCAGTCACCACTGAACCGAAAGCATACAGTTTGGATACCCGGTAGGTGTTGCAGGCTTTTAGCAATTGATCGTACTTTTCTTTAATGACAGGTGGCAAAGTCATGCCTTCAGTATTTAGTTCACAAACTGCGTCTAACCAAAACTACGTATTTTTCTCGACTGGCAACACCACCCGACGGCACCTTTATTTATTATGCAAAATCCGCTCGGCCCTGAACAGCCCGTCGGCGGCCTGCAGTACCTTGGCCTTCAAGCGCGGATTATAGTCGGGACGGGCGTCGAGAAAATCCCGTACCATCTGCGCCGCTTCCGGCGATTGATAAGAGCCTAACGTAGCACCCAACCAGGCCGATGGAAAAAAGATGTCGCCGGTGCGTTGGATTTCTTCCAGTAACGTGAGGCTGGCGGGCAGGTACTTCCCGGAGGTAGCCGCCCGCAACGGATGATGCAAGTACCCAAGCGCCGCCGCCACCCACGACTCCTGGGCGCGGCTTTCTTCGTCTTTCAGGGATTCGAAAAAAGCATCCCGTACGCCCTCCTCGCCCGACAGGGCAGGGCGCATGAACTGAAGGCGCTTGCGGCGGTCCGGGTTTTTGATGCGGGTGAGCTGCGCTTCGAGTAGTTCAGGATCGGGGTAGTCGCGCAGTGCCAGGGCGAGCGCCAGGGCGGTGTAGTCGTCTTCGGTGAGGGTGACGCCCGTCGGGGCGGTTTCCTGCTGCCATATCCGGTACAGCCGGTCTTGCGACTCCATCGTGAGCGCGATGTTTTGATAGAGCTTGAAAAGGACCTTCTTCTTATTTGCGTTGGCTTCCTGCGTCATGGTTTCCCAGGTTTTTTCTTCCAGGTAAGTACCCCACTCCGTGCGTTGGTCCGGCGTCATGAATTGCCAGAAAATCTCGGACAACTGCCCCGTGATGAGGCCAAGGCTCAATTCATTGGTTTCGATGGACAGCATTCTCGTCAGCACATCGGCCAAAATGGCGGGCCGGATGGCCTCATCCCGGTTGAGCATGTTCTCGTACATATTCACATAAGCCGAGGTTCGCATAAGCGGGTCGGTGAGTTTGGGAAGTTGCCGCAGCGTCCACCCCTGCACAGGGAAGAGGCCGTAGCCTTGGCCCGAAGAATTAAATAAAACGTAATCCGGTATGAGCTTACCCGCCAGCTCGGGTACTTCCACGGAAGCGGCGTTCATGTCGACCGTGATTTCCTCGACGCGGTCGGGGTACACGAGCGCAATCTCGAAAGCCTGGGGCCAAATGCGGTCGATTTCGTCTTCGCTTTCCTGGCTGATGACGAACTTGGTGTACTTGCTATCCTGAAAATCAAAATCATATTTGAAGCGCGGCCGACCCGTGGTGTTGACCCATACCTTGTTCCAGGCGAGCAGATCGGCGGGGGTGTACTTGTCCAAAATTGCCACCAACTCGGCCCAGGTCGCATTGCCGTAGGCGTGGGTTTTGAGGTACTCCCGCAATCCGTTGCGCAGCGAATCCTTGCCCATCAGGCGTTCGAGTTGCCGCATCATGATCGGCGCCTTGTGGTAAATAATCGGCCCGTACATCGTCCCCGCCTGGTCCAGGTTCTCGAGCGGCTGCCCGATGGCATTGGGGCCTTCGGTGCGGTCCACACCGTAGGCCGCCGGGAAGTGCGCGATCAGGAACTCGAGGGCGTAGTTGCTTTCGAGTTGGGTGGCTTCCGCGATTTTGTCGGCCATGAAATTGGCGAACACCTCCTTCATCCACACATCGTTGAACCAGCGCATCGTCACCAGATCGCCAAACCACATGTGGGCCGTTTCGTGCGCCAGCAGCTTGGTGCGGCCGGTTTTCTGGTTCTGGGTGGCCCCTTTGTCCAAAAACAAACTCGCGGCTTTGTACTGAATCGCCCCGGCGTGCTCCATTCCGCCGTACTGAAAATCGGGGATGGCGACGAAGTCGAATTTCTGGAACGGGTATTTGATTTGGGTGTAGTTTTCTAAGAAATCCAACGCCTGCCCGTGGGTTTCGAAGATCGGATCGAGGCTGAGCCGGATTTTGGAAGTGTCGGTTTCGCGATGGTAAAAATTCATCTGCCGACCACCCACCTCCCTGTCGACTACCTCGAATTCGCCCGCCGCGAAAGAGAATAAGTAGGTAGGCAGCCGGTCGGAGGGTGAAAATCGGTAGGTTTTACGGGTACCATCGACCGTGCTGTCGCGCAAAGGGCCGTTGGTCACTGCTTTCCAGCCGCTCGGCGTGGTGAGCGTGAGCGCAAAAGTGGCTTTCAGATCCGGCTGATCGAAGCAGGGAAACACCGTGCGGGCGCGGTCGGGTACCAATAGCGTGTAGAGGTACTCCTCGTTGCGGTTGAGCGAGAGATTGCCCGCAGTGAAGTCGATCGTGATCTCGTTTTTCCCTTTTTTCAAAGCCGAGGCCGGGATCTGCAAGTGCTCTTTCTCCAATACTACCGACACCAGCTTTCTGTTGACGCGAACGCTTTGTACGCTCTCTCTCGCCTCTTTGAAATCCAGCAGTAAGTCGCGCTCGTTTTTCTTCCAATCGAAAAAAATCGTTTCCCGAGCGGAGATGTCGGAGTCTTGCTCGGCTGGAATGTCAAACGCGATTTGATACCGAATATCGCTAAGTACCTGGCGGCGGTGGCGGGCCAACTCTTCCGAGACTCCCTCGGTGGCGGTAACGGGTTTTTGTGGCATCCTTTGGCAGGCGATGGGTAGGACGATGAGGAGCGCGGTGAAAAGTCGGACAGTTTTCAAACGATACAGGGGAGTAGGGTGGAAGCGTACGGCAATTTACGTTGCGCGGTCAGGTAAATCAACTTCCCAACCCGGTTCGTTGCCGTGTTTCTTTGCAATTTTTTCCATACTGATCGCGGCGGTGGAGCCATGGGTTATTAGGGAAATCAGTACCGTGAAGGCAGCCAGAGCCCAAATTTCCTCGGTGAAAGCGAACTCGGTCTCGCTCAACGCAAATGCCAGGTAAAAAAACGATCCGATGCCTTTGATGCCGAAAAACGAAATCGCCGCCCGTTGCCTGGGGTGGAGGTCGGTACCCAGCAGCCCAAGGTATCCCGCTACCGGCCGCACGATAAAGACAAACGCCAGGCCCAGCAGTACCATGGTACCCGAGAGTTCTTCCAGGATACCACTCACCAGGCTCCCTCCGAACAGTATGAGGACTATCGCGACCAGGATGCGCTCAATTTGGTCGGTGAACGAGTGGAGCTGCTTGTGAAACTCATGGTCCATTTCGTAGTTGCGGAGCGTGACTGCTCCGACAAAAACCGCCAGAAAGCCGTAGCCATGTACCATCTCGGTGAAGGCATAGATGACCAGGGTAGCCGCCAGGGCGATAAACCCGTTTTCCATTTCGATCAGGCTTTCCTTATCAGTTTTACGGAAAAGCAGGTACGCCAGCAGTCGGCCCATTCCAAAACCGGCGATCGCGCCCACCGCGATCTTGTAGAGCAGGTCGGTCAGCAACCAGTCGACGAGGCTGCCTTCGCCTTTGAGGGCTATCTGAGCCACGATGACCGCCAGCCACGTAAAAGGAAAAGCGAGTCCGTCGTTCATGCCGGCCTCGGCCGTGAGGGCAAACTTGACGTCGTCGCGCTTGTTTTCGCCCGGCGGGCCTACCTGCACGTCGGCCGCCAGCACCGGGTCGGTGGGGGCAAGCACAGCCCCCAACAGTAGGGCCGAGGGGAGGTCGAAACGGAGGAAGTACCAGGCCAGGCCCGTGATAGCCGCGATGCTCAGCAACATCGTGACGCTGACGAGCCGCAGCGGCAGGTTCCAGTTTTTGAGAGAAAAAGGGCGATCGATCTTCAGACCGGAACCCATGAGGGATATGATCACGACCAACTCGGTAAGGTGGACCGTATAGGTTTGTTTGCGTATGGGATCGGGCAAGGGCAGACTGTCCCCAAAAATATACACCACCGCCCCAAATGCTACGTAAATCAGGGCGTAGGATATTTTGATTTTCTGGGAGATGAGCGGCATCCACGCCATAGCCAGGGCGGCTACGCCCACGATCATCATAATAATAAGGTAGGTACTCATGGAAGGGCTTTTGGTGTCGCAGCGGGGTTGCTAAACAATCGTTCCCTGAGTGGGCGAACTGTATGGTGTATGGTTCGAAGCTGAGAAAATCAAGTGGCACGTAGGGGGAACCACAAGATTCGATTGTCTTATAAGTGCAGAGTATCGCTTCGATCCAGACAGCCATTATTACTTGTATACTTTTCAGGCCATGATGCCGTTTTCTCTCTGAATCGGAAGGAACTTGCTTCAAGACAATCGTTTCAGTACATTAATCCCTTGTCGATTAAACCCTTGGACCTTCGTTCTTGTCCTAAAAAAGCAGTCCATTTCTGCCATTAAAATCCCTTAGCCATGAAAAACACTCGAATCCTATTCCTCCTCATGCTGCTGTCGCTCGGCCTCTGGGCGGCACCCGAAGCCGACGCTCAGCCGGGCGCCCGGGTTTCTTTCCAAACCTTTTATAACGAACTTTCCCCCTACGGACAGTGGTCGTCCAATCCGCGCTACGGTTCGGTGTGGTTTCCGTACGTCGACCGTAATTTCCAACCCTACGGTACCAATGGCCATTGGGTGATGACCGAATTCGGCAATACCTGGGTGTCGGACTACAATTGGGGCTGGGCGGCGTTCCACTACGGGCGCTGGTTCTACGACGACTACCAGGGCTGGGGCTGGGTGCCCGACTACCAATGGGGACCCGCCTGGGTGGACTGGCGGTCGAGCGGCGGCTACTACGGCTGGGCGCCGCTTTTTCCGGGCGTGCAGTTCGGGGTTTCGTTCAATATCCCGATGAATTACTGGGTGTTTGTACCGCGGCGCTACATCAACCGCCGCCGCGTGTTTGGCTACTGCGTGCCGCGTTACCGCGTTCGTAACATTTACAACCAGACCACGATCATCAACAACTACTACCAGAACGACAACCGCACGTATGCCTACGGCCCGCGCCGCGACGAAATCGAGCGCGCCACGCGCAGAAACGTGCCCGTGTATCGGGCTGACGAAGTAAGCCGTGGCGGTAGTTACGCCTCCGCCAACCGCCGCAATTCCGATGGCTCAAACACGGCTGATAACAGCAGTCGGAGCGGACTAAATCGCAGCTCGCGGGATAATGGGCAGAGCGTCGGCCGGAGCTCACGCGGCTACGATGCCCAGGACAACGGAACGGCCCGCCGTGGCTACGATGTCACCACCCCGGACCGGACGCGGGGTAGCAGGAATTACGATAGTCGGTCGGCGGCTAGTTCGAGTAGCCGCACCTACCAAGCCGAACCTTCCAACCGTTCACGCGGCAGCTTTGATGGTCGCTCCAGTAGCGATGGTCGTACCTACGAAAGTAGTACGTCGCCCAGCCGCTCGGGGGGTAACCGCGACGTCCAGCGCTCCGCGCCCTCCGCGCCAAGCGTAGATCGCTCGCCCAGCCGTTCGCGGAGTAGCTACGACACCCCGAGCCGATCGAGCTCTTCGTACGACCGGGGCAGTAGCTCTCGCAACTCGGCACCCCGTCAGTCATCTCCTGCCGTACGGAGTAGCAGCCCGAGGCGGTCGGCGCCCGCGCCGCGTCGCAGCAGTCCACGGCAGAGCGCTCCTGCCACGCGGAGTAGTAGCCCGCAGCGGTCGGCCCCTTCGGTACGAAGCAGCAGCCCTCGGCAGTCAGCTCCCGCGCCGCGTTCCAGCAGCCCATCCACCACTACTTCGCCCCGCAGCCGGGGACCGCGTTGAGGGTACCTCGTGTTCTTATTGATGGGTGAATTAAGTCATAAATTATTTTAAATTGCGTTCATGAGCGCAAAGTACAAACCATCAGACTACGAATTGCTACGCCGCCGCTGCGTGGAGTTGAAAGAAACCGGCTGGCGGCAGAAGGACATCGCCTCGGCCTTGGGGTTAACCGAGGGCTGGGTGAGCCAGACGCTGAAAAAGTACCGTGAGAAGGGGCCTGTTGGCCTGGTGACCCGCAAGCCCACGGGTTATCCGCCCAAGATGACGCCTGAACAGCTCTCGCAGCTTGTCAAGGAGTTGGAGCAGGGTGCTGTCAGCCACGGTTTTCCCGGTCACATCTGGACGCGTTTGCGTGTCAACGCATTGATCGGCAAGCTTTTCGGCGTGAGCTACGACCCAACGCAGGTGGGGCGCATCCTGAAAAAGCTGGGATGGAGCCTGCAGAAACCCGCCAGGAAGGCCCGCCAGCAGAACAAGCAGAAGGTCGAGCAATGGCGGGAGGAGACGGTGCCGGGTTTAAAAAAAAGCTGAGGACGAGAACCGGGTCATCGTGTACGTAGACGAATCGGGGTTTTACCTGCTCCCGCACGTGAGCCGGACTTGGGCCCCGAAAGGCCGGACACCCGTCATCGAGCAGAAGGCGGGGAAGGAGCACCTGAGTTTGATCGCCGCGATGGCACCCAACGGGCAGCTGTACGTCGGCGGGCAGGACAAGGCTTACGACAGCGAGGGGGTGACCGGTTTTCTGGAGTACCTGTGCCGAAGGTACCGCCGCAAGAACCTGATCGTGGTGTGGGACGGGGCGACGATCCACCGCAGCAAAGCGGTCAAAAAGTTCCTCTCGCGCAGGAAGGGCAGGGTTCATCTGGTTTCTTTGCCCGGATATAGCCCTGAACTCAACCCGGTCGAACTTCTATGGAGCCAGTTGAAAAGAGAGTTGAAGAATCAAGTGTTCCTCAATCTTGCAGACTTGGCGGAAGCGTTGGTGGAAAAAATTGAAGAGATTAGAAAAGATACCGAATTACTGGTCTCATTCTTTCAAAAAAAGGAAATAGCGTTCTTTACAAGATAATTCACCTATCAATAAGAATAATTTGGCAATTGGCCCATAAAACCCATGCTTCGGCGCTTTCCGGGGTTCTCTCGAAGTCTTTCGAGTGCCTTCGGAAGAAATTTAGCCAGCCGAAACTGCGCTCGCTGACCCAGCGCCACCGGACGGGCACGAAGCCCCGCTCGGTCGGCGGACGCGAAGCAATCTCGACTTCGAGCCCGGCGATGTTGTCCTCGACCCATCCCTTGAACGTCTTGCGGTAGGCCTGGTCAACGAGAATCTTCTGCATCCGGTCAAGGTAGCCCAAGCAGTGCTCGACCAGAAGGTGCGCCTTCTGCCCGTCGGCGATGTCGGCCGCGTGCACGACCACGCCCCAGCAAAGCCCCAGCGTGTCGACGAGCATGTGGCGCTTGCGTCGGCACGGGCCGCCCCGCGTTTACCTTCTTATTGCCGTCCGTCCCACGTTCGCGGTCCATGAAGGGAGCCAGTTTAACAGACTGGCTGTCAATGCACAGCAGGCTGGGCGTGTCTTTTTTGCCCCGGCGTCTGCGCTCGACCTTATTCAACCCGCTGTTCAGCCGATCCAGCGTACCGTCGAAACGCCATTTGCGGAAATAATAGTAGACGATTTGCCAGCGGAGCCTGGGGTGCTTCAGATTGCGCCACTGGGTGCCCGTGCGTAGTATTTCCAGAATACAGTCCACCACGTCTCTCAAATTGTGTTTGCGCTTGCGCTTGTCGTTCAGGATTTGTTCTATAATTTGCCAGCGGGCATCGGAAAGCTCATTGAATTGGGTTTGCATCTGCTTCTAAGTTTGGTCACTCAAAAGTAGGTGCGCCGATGCCCTATTTAAAATTTAAACATGCTCTAAGGTTCTGCCAGCCGCTCCCCCAAAGCCCCTTCAATCACCTTTTTTATTCGTGAACGGTTTTCATTATACGAGCCTTCGTAGGCGTGAATCAGGCGGTCGATGGCGCTGGTTTGCTCCTCCTTACTTCGGCTACTGATGCGGCTGTGGATGCGTAGTAGTTCGGCGCGGTGGTCGGTAAGGTCGGCGCGTTTGATGCCTTCGGGGTGTTGCAGGAAAAGCGCGTACAGGGTGCGGGAAATAGGCGTCAGGTTCAATTGTAGGTTGCCCAACGCGGGAAAGCGGAACTCGTACAGCCAGGTGACTTCCAACATACCCGGCCCACTGTGGCGCTGGAATCCCTGGCTGAACAGCATTTGCTTGCGCAATGCCTCGAAGCCTTGCGTGGCTCCTTCGACCAGATGGTCGGGTACTTCGCAGCGGTGGAGCCTTTCGGAGCATTCGGCGCAGATGTCGGCAGTACGCATTTTGAAGGCGACCTGCCGCTTTTCCATGCAAAAATCATTCATGCAGCCGATGGATTCCTCGTGCAGGCATTCGTCCTTGCCCTCGGTGTCGAGCTGCATTTGACTCTGCAACACGTTAGCGATCACTTCGTAAGCGACCGGAAACTGGTGCGAACAGCCCATAAATAACTCCCAGCCGTCGGTATGCACAAATATATGGCGGCTGTGGTCGAAGGAACTAAACCAGTTGAGGGCGTTGGGCCGACTGGTAAGTAGTACCACGAAGTCCGCCTCGTCGATGCCATGGCTACGTCGGTAATACTGACTAGCATTAAATAATTCCTGCCACGAAATCGGGCAGCCCCGCCCGTGGTCGTACAGCAGCTTGTGGACGGGAGACAAGTAATCAAAAGTCACGTCCTCCGGGCGGCGACGCCCATTCTGATAGTAGGGCGCATCTTCGGCAAACCGCTCCGTTTCGGTGACATGAAAAGTCCAGCCTGGCATGGGCAGCGCGTGCAAGAGTTGGCAAAGGGCAAAGTAGTCGTCGGGCGGGTAATCGGGCGCGCGAAGCAAACGGACGGTAAACATGGTAGCGAAGTGGAGATAAGGAACCGAAGATAGTAGTTGAAAACGACTTGTTACTGATCCCAGTAGTCTTTTTCGGCGTCTTGGCTCGACATTCCCTTGCTTCGCTTGTCGAAGTAGCTCATACGTCCCTTGCGGTCTTTTTCAAACAGTTCCTGTATACTACCTTGGTTGGTTTCAAACCGCACCGAAGTTTTGATCGACATCGCCGCCGCCGTGCTTTCCACCGCGTGATTGGCCCCCATGTAGGTGAAGGTCCAGCCTTTGGCGGTCAGGCGGGCGACCAGGGCCTTAATGTTGGCAGCGCTGAACTCGCGGGAAGCATTCTCGTCGCCGTCAGTCAGGATACTTACCAGCACGGTGGGATTGGTTTGGCCTTCGATTTGCAATTCCAGTCGCAACAGGCTGCGGCCCATCGCGTCGCGTAGGGGAGTGCTGCCGTCAGGCTGATAGCTATGATAAGAGTGTGGCCGGATGTCGGTGGCGGGACGGTTATCGAGCAGGGTGCGGATGCCTAAGCCGTTGAACGTGACGAGCGATACATGGTGGCGTTGGTCAGAAAATTGCGCTTGTGCTCCCTTGATGGTTTGTACGATTTCGTTGAAACCGGCCACCGTTACCTTTTTGACGGGCGACATGGAACCGCTTTCATCCAAAATGATGAGGTTGTACACATTTTGCGAGGTTGACTTTTGCATAATTAGGATAGATTTTGAAGTGTCGAACTTTTTGAACAGGACAAAGGTCAGTTCAAAAACTCCGCATTCGTAATCCTTGCAACGTTGCAGTACAAGATTGGCCTGGAACAGAAAAGGGCACCCGTGCGGGAGCCCTTTTTCTGCAAAACTTCTACAAACGACTCCTCAAACCTCCGAAGTAGCGGCAGTATAGGACTGTTTGCTGATTAAATTTGGAACAATGCCCATAGCCGTCAGTACCGCTCCGGCGATCAGAATCGTGGAAATATTGGTAAACAGCGGCCCGGTAGAGAGAATACCCAAAATCAGTATCGTGGAAAAAGGCAGGGAAAAAGCCAAAATCAAGACCGCCAGCTCCACGTCGAACGTTCGGCGCTCTTTGGACATACCCTTGGATTCTTCCCGGAGATTGAAGACCGATATATGGGCAAAGGGCCAAAAACTCGCCGAACTTAGCGGCAATACTACCGCCAGCAACACAAGCGTGGGATCGCTGAGCCCAAAGAGTGAAATCAAGGCCGCGCTGAAAAACAGCGATACCCCGGCCCGGAAAAACAGCATCGTCATCACGAGCCGTTTGCGGCCTTCCTTCAATTGCACCGCCAGGCCAATGAAAATCAGCACCAGCGGCGTCATCATAGCGCTGGTCTTGTCGAACAGATCGGCGATGACGGGTGGTAGTGTGGCGTAGCTGACGCCGAAGCTCAGCAGCACGATGGCCAGCACCAGCAGAATGTTGATCGGCTCTTTTACCAAACTCAGCAGCAGTCCTTTTACTTTTTCTCGTACGTTGGTTTCTTCATTGACGCTGTTTTTCAGGAACATGTTCATCGCGATGATGTATAGGAATATCAGCACGAAGAACTTATTCCCGACATCGGCCATTGCGGCTTTGGCCAGGCCCTGTTCGCCCAAAAACTCGGCGATGAAGGGAAAGGCCGATAGTCCCGGTGCCAGCGAAGGCAGTAGCATCATGAGGGTCCGGCTGGTCGAGCTGTTTTTTTCTACCCCAAAAAAATTGAAGGCAAGCGGCGCGCAATAGAAAATAAAAAAATTAAACGCCAGCGCCGCGATTGGAATGAAAAACAGCGATGATTCGACGTGTATCTTCATCATCGCGATGAAGATGGTGGCGGGCAGCGCCACCGACAGAATGATTTCCTTGATGCCGTTGAGCTGCTCCTTGTTCTTAAACTTGCCCCGAATCAACAGGCCAAGGGCAATGAGCAAAATAAGAGTAATGGTTTTTTGTAAAGCGTCGCCCATGTGGATAAATGAAAATGACGGTTACGAATAATTAAAAAAGCCCTTCGACCAAAGTTAAAGCGGGTCGAAGGGCCGTGCCAAAATAATCAGCTGACGTCCTGCAAGGCACTGACGAACATCTTCATTTCGTCCATCGTACCGAGGCTCACGCGGCAATACGTCTTGTCGTGGATGTCGAATGAGCGCACCATCACGCCTTTTTCGCCCATCTTTTTAAGATATTCCTTGCCGTCCATCGTAATGGGGAACATCACGAAATTGGTGTAAGAAGGAATGTACTTGTAGCCCATTTTGTCGAGGCTGCTATACAAGTACTGCTTGGCCTCGTGGTTGAGCTTGCGGGTATTGTCCTGAAACGTCTTGTCGTCCATGGCCGCCGAAGCCGCTGCAATGGAAGTATAGGCGATGCCCATACCCCCGCGCGTGATGTCCTGAATCTGGTCTAGGAAAGCGGGCTGAGCGGCGATGTAACCCACGCGCAGACCGGCCATACCCATGATCTTGGAGAACGTGCGGGCGATGATGACGTTCTTGTTCTTTTGCAACAACCCGACCATACTTTTGGTATCGGCCCCCACGGCCAGTTCCATGTAGGCTTCGTCGATGAAGACGGGTACCTTCTCCGACACGCGCGAACAGAAATCTTCCAGTTCCTTACCGGGCGTAATCATGGCCACGGGATTGTTGGGATTGCAGATGTATACCAGCTTCGTGTCCTTGTCGATGGCGGCTTCCATCGCCTTGAGGTTGTGCGACCAGTCGTCGTTGCACGGAACGGCTTTCCACTTACCGCCGATGGCCTCCGTCACGTTCATGAGCGACATATAAGAAGGATCAGCCGACACGACGTTACCGCCGTCCTTGAAGAGCACGATCGCCACTTTTTCGAGCAAATCGGAAGAGCCGGGGCCCATCATGATGTGCTTGGAAGTAACCCCTTCCTTGGTAGCGATTTTGTCGATCAGGTCGGTCAGCTCGCGCCAGGCGTAGCGGTTACCACCCGACACCGAATTTTTGACAGCCTCCATAGCCGGAGCTGGCGGACCGTAAGGGTTTTCGTTGGCGTTCAGCTTGGCGATCATTTTGGAAGCGTCCTGACTTTCCAGCGTTTCGCCGGGCAGGAAGTGTTCGCGCATCAACGGGCTCCGATAAATCCGGTTGGATCGGTCGAGATAGAGCGGGGCGTTGGCGAAGGCTCCGGCCTTCAAATGAGGTGCCACGGCGATCCCACCCAGGGTGAGCAAGCCGGATTTCAATAAACTGCGGCGGTCGATGTTTCTAGACATAGTCGTAAAAGTTGATTGATTGTTGTTTGGAGATAAGGTGATGTAGGAGATTTGTTAAAAACAAAATTAGCCAATTATTACAGGAGTATAATGGACTTTCCAAGAGTATTTTATTAGGTTTTATTGTGACTTTGTAAAATATTATAATTTAAACCTTACTAATTACAATTTTGCAGAAATTATTTCACGCCAGCCGGACCGATGGTCAAAATTATCGAAGTACAGTGGCGCTAAACCAGCTGACAATCACTTGGCTTGCACCTGCGATAGCCGGGTGAAATTCACGCCTTTGTAGCTACCCGACCAAGAAATTTTTACTACCGTTCCAGCTTTGGGCGCGGGTACCCCCAAGTCGGCCCAGGTCTTTTCCAGCGACACGATGCCCTGGGCGTTGGAAGTAACTTCGCCCAGCGCGGTACCATTGCGCAGACTGATCTTCATCGGAATACCAGTCACCGGAATCGAGTCGATTCCTACGTTTTTATCCAGAATGCCACTTTTATCGAGTTCCAGTAGCCTGGCCGTGAGCATCACCTTGCCGGTAGTGGGGTAGGCTACCGTAGGTTCGGTAGAAATCGGCGCTCCGAACGAGGCCCCCACGATGTCCACCAGGACCGGTGCCACCACCCGATCCACAAAAGGATCATCGACTTTGCAGGAGGCAAATGAAAGCGCGGTAAGCAGCACGAGTGTATAAGAGAGTATTGGTTTCATGTAGTGATGAATTATGAATGATGAATTATGAGATAGCTAATTGAATTGGCCCGTCAACCGTCAACCGTCAACCGTCAACCCTTCTCCCTTTTATTCCGTCCACCAAAGCTTCGCCTTCATGTCGTTAGTACCACCGATGAGCGATACGGCAGCGTCGACATTGATTTTGTTGAGCGAGTACTCCGAGTTGGGGTAGGGGAAGCGGGTCGGCATGATGCCATCGTTGTCGAATACCGCCCGGCTGTCGGCGGCCGGAAACACCGGCAAGCCCGTGCGTCGTTTTTCGATCCAGGCCTCGATACCTTGCCCGAACAGGGCGATCCACTTTTGCTCCAGTACCTTCTCGCGCGTCACCGCCCCCAGCTTGCCCAGGTAGTCGGCGGGTAGGGTCAGGCCATATTGCTCAAACGAAGCGGTAACGCCTTTTTCGAAGTATCCTTTGGCGTCGGCGCTGATGTCACCATCCAGCGCGGCTTCGGCCAAAATGAGGTTGAGCTCCGCGTAGGTCATAACTACCTCGGGGGCATCCACTTTTACGAAGTAGTTTCCGATGGTCGAGCTGGTGGCCAGGTAGGTGGTGGCGATGGCGTCGGGCAAGCCGTTGGGGTGACCCTGGTACTTGCCGTCCTTGTTGGGGTTGGCGTACACCGTAATCCGCGTATCGCCGAGCGCGTTCAACCGATTGGCCAGCGTCGAGCTGATGTTCCAGTCGGTACGGCCATCCTGCACCATCACCTGATTCCACTCATTGTTGCTGGGCAGTACCTCGGTGGTTTTGAGCGCCGCGTTGTCGGCATTGCTCGTGAATACGGGGTACTTCGCCGCATCGCCCAGAATCTCAGCCATGATGGCTCTCGACTCGGCGGATTTTTTGGCCGCCTGCCGATTGGCCAATCTAAGACGGAGGGAGTTGGCGAATTTTTTCCATTTCAAAATATTGCCCTGATACAGGATGTCGCCCGCAATGGCCGGGCCTCCGACGGTCAGCTTCTCGTTCGCGATTTTGAGATCGTTCAGCAGCCCGGCGTACACCTTCTCCATCGGATCGTAGGCAGGCTTGTAAATAGGCGTCTCGGCTGTTCCAGCCAGCGCCTCGGTGTAGGGGATAGGGCCGTACATATCGGTAAGCAGCGAAAACACCCACGACCGCATGACCAGCGCTACCCCTTCGTAGTTGGCGTTGGGCCGGATGCCGTCCGCTTTCGATTGGGTGATGATCCGCTGAAAATTCAGCAATCCATCGTTGTATAATCCTTGCCAGTTGTTGGATACCAGGGCGGGCGAAACGCTGTAATTATCGCCTTCGTTGGAGTAGATGTTGCGCGTGAAGTGCTGCACGTATAGTTCGGCGGCGTCGATGTTGATGCGCTCGAACCGGGTCCGATGTCCCCAGTAGCGGTCGATCGACGATTCGATCCCGGACGGCAGCAGGTACTGCGCCCCGATCGAAGTCGGGCTGTTGGGGTTGGTGTTCATCTCGTCGAAATCCTTGGTACAGCTGGTGAGGCTAAGTACTCCGGCCAAGACGAGGGAGGTAATGAATTTTGGGTCGATATATCTTTTCATTGACACAGAATGATGAGTGATGAGTGATGAATGATGATCTGGTCTCAATTTCATTTTTGTAAAGGCTAACAGCCAACTACTACTAAAACGCCACCGACAGGTTCACACCCAGGCTACGCGAGCTGGGGAGTTCACCGTAGCCGAAGCCTTGCTGGTTGCCGCCTTTGGAATCGAACTCGGGGTCGACGTGGGGCGTGTTCTTGAAAATCATCCAGACGTTACGGCCCACCAGCGACAACTTCGCCGATTGCATGTGCAGTCGCTTGGTTACCGAGGGCGGGATATTGTAGCCCAGCGACACCTCCCGTAGTTTCACGTAGCTGGCGTCAAAAATCGCCGCCTCGTGGTAGTTGCGGGGATTGTTGTAGCGGTACAGCTGGTTGGCCGTCACGATAATGTCGTTGGGTACGTAGTTCGTCACGCCATCGGCCCCCACCACGGCGCGGACGCCCTTACCGATGACACCTTCCTCGCGGCCCAGCGCCGTTTCGGCGTATTGCCCCGTCCAGCGGCCGGTACCGGTACCCTCGTCGTAGAGGTCGCCACCCACGCGTACATCCAGCAGGGCGGTCAGGGTGAAGCTTTTGTAATTGAACGTGTTCAGCATCCCGCCCGTAAACTTGGGCTGAATG
Organism: uncultured Cytophagales bacterium; assembly: GCA_963803495.1. Classification (GTDB taxonomy): domain Bacteria; phylum Bacteroidota; class Bacteroidia; order Cytophagales; family Spirosomataceae; genus Persicitalea. The sequence continues at coordinate 308,772 of CAWDMP010000002.1, read as the reverse complement.
TTGCCGATGATTTGCTGGGTACTCGAAATCAGCGGCAAACCGTTATCTCCGTAAATAATGTCGCCGCCCGGCGAGCGCTGGAAGGCGTTGCCATAAAAGGTGCCGTAAGGCTGGTTGACGCGCGCTTCCGAAGTCATGCCGCGCTGCGAGGCCAGCACGTAGGTATCGAGTCCCTCGGCTAGTTCGATTACCTTATTGCGGTTGCGGGCGTAATTGAGCGAAAGGTTCCAGCTGAGGCCGTTGTCCAATTTAATTGGCGTGCCCGACAGCGTAAGTTCGATGCCCTTGTTGACAATTTCCCCCGCGTTGAGCAGGCGGGTGTTGTAGCCACTGGCTTTCGAGATTTCTACTCCCAGGATTTGGTTTCGGGTCGTTTGCTCGTAGTAAGTAGCGTCCAAACCAATTTTGCCCCGGAAGAAGCGCAGGTCGGCCCCGAATTCGAGTCCCGTCGTGATCTCGGGTTTCAGCGACGAGTTGGCGATTTGCAGGCTTTCGCTGAACTTGGGCAGCGAGCCATTCCAGGAGCCGTTCGACTGGAATATCTGGGCTAGCTGGTAGGGGCTGGCGTCGTTGCCTACCTGCGCCAGGCTGGCGCGGACTTTGGCAAAAGTCAAGATGTCGCTTTTGATGCCGAGCAGGTCCGACACCACGGCGCTCACCGAGGCCGAGGGGTAGAAGTAGGAGCGGGCATTGGCAGGCAGGGTACTCGACCAATCGTTGCGGGCGGTCAGGTCCAGGAACAACATGTCGCGCCAGCCGAAGTTGGCCGCGGCGAACAAGCTCTGTACTTTCGATTTTTCAATCGAACTTTCCAGGATATTGAGGCTGGGTACCGTGTTGCCGGCATTGTAGATACCGTCCACGACCAGGCCGTTAGCCTGAAAGAAATTACGCTTGTAATAATTGGTACGGTCGATGCCCCCAAACTGAATGGTGGTTGAAAAGTCGGGCGTGAGATCCTTGTCGAATGTAAAGATAAAGTCGTGGTTGGTCTCCTGGCTGCGGCGCACCGACTCGCTGTACCGTCCCGGCGTGGTGTTGCCGTTGCGGGTCCGCTCGAAATTGATGACGCCGATGTTGGTGTCGGTCCACAAGTCGGTACCCGTCCGCAGCATCACGCTGAGCGAAGGCAGAATCTTGTAGTTCAAGGCGATATTGCCCAGCAAACGGTCTTTTTCGTTGCCGTTCGGCAGGTTCTTTTCCAGGAAATAAGGATTGGTAAAGTAGGTATGCTGCCAGTTGGGCGGATCGCTGTCGGGCGTTTTACCCGCCACGGCGCGCTGATTGTGGACATTCTCGTACTGCGCGTAGTCGCGTATCCGCGCCCAGGACACCGAGCGGTGCGACCAGATGAACTGCTGCCCCGACGTGTACCCCCGGTTGCGGGCTCCGGACTTGATGTACTCACCCGCCATCGTGATGCTCAGGTTCTTGGTCAGGTTGTAGCCCGAGTTGATGCGGAAGTTGTTCCGGTGGTAGTCGTTGTAATACATGATCCCCTTCTGGTCCACGCGGCCCATCGAGAGGCGGAAAAATCCGTTCTCGTTGCCGCCCGACAGCGCGATGCTGTTATTGACCGTCGAGCCGGTGTTCCAGTACTCTTCCCAGTTGTTGGGCTGGGGCGTGAGCGGCGCTACGTCGTTGCCCGTCCACCACTGCCGCACCAGGCGACCATCCATCGGGGCACCCCAGCTTTCGTCGGTGCCGGCACTACCCGCCAGCGGATAGCGGGCATCGTACACGGCGCGGTACTGCTGGGTCTGGGCGGCGTCGCTGATCGAGCCGCTCCAGCCGTCGTTGTACCAGGTGCGGTACCCGCTCCCGCCGCCGTAGGTATTCTGGAAGTCGGGCTTGACCCAGGGCCGCTCGATCGTGACGTTGGAGTTGAAGGCAATGCCGAGTCCCTTGGTACCCTGGCCGTTCTTGGTCGTGACCAGGATGACGCCGTTGGCGGCCCGCGAGCCGTAAAGGGCCGCCGCGTTGGGGCCTTTCAGTACCGACATCTCCTTGATGTCGTCGGGATTGATTTCCGAAATACCGCCGCCGTAGGTCTTGCTGGCGGTTTGGTCCATCGGTACCCCGTCGATCACGATCAGCGGCTGGTTGTTGCCGGATACCGACGACGAGCCGCGAATCTGAATCGTGGAGCCGCTGCCCGGCCCGCCGTTGCTTTGGATGCGAACGCCCGCGATCTTGCCCGATAGCCCGTTGACCACGTTGGTCGAGCGTGATTCGGTCAGGGCACTGCCTTTCACCTCCTGCACACTGTATCCCAGCGCTTTCTTTTCCCGTTCGATGCCAAAGGCCGTCACCACCACCTCGGCCAGCAGTCGGGTGTCGGGCACCAACTGCACGGTAAAGTTGGTTTGGTTGCCGATCGGAATCTCCTTGCTCACAAAGCCTACGAACGACACGATCAGGGTACCATCGCCGGGTACCGAAAGCGAAAACCGGCCATCGGCGTCGGCATTGGCGCCCGCCGTACTTCCTTTGTAAATCACTGCCGCACCCGGCAGGCCCTGCCCATCTTCCGAGGCCGTGATTCGGCCGGTCAATTGCCTCACCTGGGCAAATCCAGTGCCCGCGAGGGCGCAACTCATCAATAGCAACAGTACAGTTTTTCTCATCTTCTTATTGGTTAGGTAAAGGTGATCGATGGTTGAAAAGCAATGGCTGTGGCCGCTCGAACCGTTTGTGGGCCGCACACACGCCCGGCCGAACGAAACCCACAGCCATCGCTTTTCGGGTGGGAGCGATTCAAGGCAATACCTCGTCTGAGAACGCTTGCCCGGCAAGCATTTGATTGTTTTCAACTAATTGATAATGAGCGCGAAAAAATGTGTGTAGTTAAGTTTTTTCTGAAAAAAACGGGCAACAAAAAGCTTCCGATTCTGAAGAATTTCTTCCTCAGATTCCACAAAAAATACGTACAACTATTACTTCGGTTCGGCTTACCGGGAGTCCTTGCGCCAGACGTTTCGGGGTCTGGTTTTCAGGTCGGGGCGGTCGGGCAGGGGGTGACCTTTGAGGCGCACCCACCTTCTGCCGGTTGAGCCAGGCGACGATCCGAGTGCGGCTGGGAGCATCGCCTTCAAAAAGAAGGTGTCTTTTATAATTAGACAATTCAAATGTATGGCAAAAAACGATAAGCGCAATACATTTTTTAATAAAAAATAATAAAACGCAGAATATTTATAATAAGATTTGACATATAGCCAAACTTAATTGTACTTATCTAATATTACGCTTTTTGGAACCCCAGTTATTCTTGAAATTGGTTTGAAAATATTTTTTTCGATCCAGATGGTACTGGTTACTTGAAAGATAAGAAGTCTTGAAAAAATATAGAAAAAGATTATTTTTGTGATGAATCTTGAAAACCCATACGGCGGAACCTTCCAATTGATGCCGGCCAGGTATGCAATCCGCAACGGAGTTAGCGACAAGCCCTACCTTTAACTTTACCCGGTGATACTGAACAGTTTTCCGGTAATACGCATTGTAATAGTAGAAACTGAGGCTTAATTGGATAGGGTAGATTGACGTTGGCGGATCATTCTTACAGTAGGATTGTACCACTTGCCAGACTTTAACACAGCAGAATGAAGATTTTCGTAGCAGCCACCATCATGGCGTTTGCAGTATGGCTTTTGGGCTGGATGGGCCTCTTTGGGAGCGAAGTCGACTACAATGCCGATGTAAAGCCGATTTTGAATAAAAACTGCATGGGCTGCCACGGTGGGGTCAAACAGGCGGGAGATGTCAGCTTTCTTTTCGAAGAGGAAATGCTGCAACCTGGTAAATCGGGTAAAATACCCGTGGTGCGCGGCGACGCCGACGCCAGCGAAATGATCCGCCGCATCCTGAGCGACGATCCCGATGAGCGTATGCCCAAAAAGGGACCCGGCCTGACCGACGACGAAGTGAGTACCTTGAAAAAGTGGATCAATCAGGGGGCCAAGTGGGGCAACCACTGGTCCTACGAGCGGGTGGAGCGTCCCGAAGTACCGGTCATCGGTGGTTTTTGGGCGCGGTTGGGTTTTGGGAATCAAGAAGAAATCGACTGGCCCAATAATGAGATCGATCATTTTGTTTTAATGAAATTAAAGGAAAAAGACCTCAGCCCGGCTCCGGAGGCCGACCGCGCCACGCTCATCCGGCGCGCTAGTCTGGACCTGACGGGCTTGCCGCCCACACCAAAAGAGGCCCGCGATTTTATCAATGATAAATCGGAAAACGCTTACGAAAAGATAGTGGATCGACTTATGGCTTCACCTGCCTACGGTGAAAAATGGGCCGCTATGTGGATGGACCTGGCCCGCTATGCCGACACCAAGGGCTACGAGCGCGACGGCGGCCGTAGTATATGGCGATACCGCGACTACGTGATCTCGGCCTTTAACGCCGACAAGCCATTCGACCAATTTACGACGGAGCAACTGGCGGGTGATTTAATGAAGAACCCGCAGACCGGCATTCCTACCGACGAGCAATTGGTCGCGACGGGCTTCCACCGCAACACGATGAACAATGATGAGGGCGGTACCGTGGACGAAGAGTTCAGGGTGGCCGCGCAGATTGATCGCGTCAATACCACCTGGGAAGTATGGCAGGGCACTACCTTCGGTTGTGTGCAGTGCCACAGTCATCCCTACGACCCGATTCCGCACGACGACTACTATAAGTACATGGCGTACTTCAACAACACCCGCGATGAAGACGTGGTAAGCGAAACCCCGACGCTCCGCTTTTACAAGGGGGAAGATTCGGCCCGCGTGGCGCGGGTGAAGGCCTGGGTACAGCAACGTGATCCGCTGCAGGCCAAATCGGTGGCGCAATTCATGCGGGTGATGGAGCCCAAAATCAACTCCCACGATTTCGATCAGTACGTCAATTCGAGTCTGCTCGACGCCAAACACTATGGCGGCAGTCACGGAGGATCGGCGCGTATAAACAATGTGCCGCTCACGGGCAAGAATCGACTGGTCATGAACGTCAACTCAGAACCTGAATCAGCCGTGATGACGCTCTACCTCGATTCGCTCTCCGGTCCCAGGCTGGCCACGGTACCTCTGCCGCACCGCGATACCGTACTCAACCATCCCGCTTCCTGAGCTTAAAGGTACCCACTCGATTCACATGGCCTTTCATAGTCCCAAAGACCCCAAAAAATGGGTGAGGATCATGTGGGTGGCGTTTCAAAACGCCCTGCCGGGTGAGGACGCCCCCGGTTATCGAGCGGTGCTCGACGACTACGCCCGGCTACTACATAGCCGCACCGAAACCACGCCTATCTTGTGGGAAGGCAAAGAAAAGGACCACCTAGCGCGCAAAACGCACGTATTCGAGCGCGGCAACTGGCTGGTACATGGCAAAGAGGTGAAGCCGGCGGTACCCGCCGCTTTTGGAAAGATACCCGATAAAAAGCAGCCATCCGATCGCCTCGAACTGGCCCGTTGGCTCGTACACCGCGACAATCCACTCACGGCCCGTGTCATGGTCAACCGGCTGTGGGAGCAGCTTTTTGGTTTGGGAATCGTCGAGACCGTAGAAGACTTCGGCTCACAGGGCAGCGAGCCCACCCACCGCGCGCTGCTGGACTGGCTCGCGGTATCGTACATGGAAGACGACCAGTGGCACAACAAGCAATTACTCAAAAAAATAGTGATGTCGGCTACCTACCGGCAAAGCTCGGAAACCGACCGCGTCAAGCAGGAGAAAGATCCCTACAACTACTGGCTGGCCCGCGGTCCCCGGGTGCGACTCAGCGCCGAGCAGGTCCGTGACCAGGCGCTGGCCATCAGTGGTCTCCTTTCGCCCAAAATGTTTGGCCCAAGTGTGATGCCGCCGCAGCCGGAAGGCATATGGCTATCGCCCTACGATGGTGCCAAGTGGAAGGGGAGTGAGGGCGAAGACCGCTACCGCCGCGGGTTGTATACCTATTGGAAGCGCACCGCGCCCTATCCTTCGATGACCACCTTCGACGCGCCCGAGCCGGGAATTTTGTCAGTCGCGTCGCATCCGCACCAACACGCCGTTGCAGGCCCTTGTGACGCTCAACGATCCGGTGTATCTCGAATCGGCGCAGCGATTGGCCGTTTTCATGCAAAACAAAGCCAATACGCCCGAGCAGCAGCTACGGCTCGGGTACCGGAAATTGACCTACCAGCCCATGCAACCCAAAAGTCTGGCGGTCATGATGAACGTTTACAACAAGGCCCTGCAAGAGTACCGCCAGAAACCAAACGAAATCGACAGTTTGTTGAATTTCGTAAAGCGCCGCAAATCGCCCGAGCTGGCCGCCCTGACGGTCTCGGCCAACGTACTGCTTAATCTGGACGAGGTCGTAACGAAGGAGTAAGTACTTCGGGCCAATGCCCGGTCGTGGGCTTATCAATAGAAAGAAACTACCATGAGCGATATGAACAACCTGTTCAAAGAACTTCAACACGCCGAACTACAACGCCAGACCCGGCGGCACTTCCTCAAGGAGTGCGGCTTTGGGCTGGGGGCCATCGGACTGGGGTCGTTGTTGGGTAGTTGTGGTACCGACTCGGCGGGAAGCACCGCCCCCGCCTTGCCCGACGACCCGATGGCCGTGCGGATGCCTCAGTTTGCGCCCAAGGCCAAACGTGTGATCTACATTCACATGGCGGGTGCACCCTCCCAACTCGAACTCTTCGACTACAAGCCCGAATTGGAGAAGTACCACGGCCAGGATTGCCCAGCGGAGTTTTTGGAAGGCAAGAAATTCGCTTTCATTCAGGGCGTACCCAAGATGCTGGGTCCGCAGGGCAAATTCGCCCAACACGGCCAGTCGGGGGCCTGGATCTCCAACTACCTGCCGCACTTGCAAAGCGTGGCTGACGAGGTGACCTTCCTAAAAGCCATGTACACCGATCAGTTCAACCACGCGCCGGCTCAACTGCTGATGCACACGGGTAGTCCGCGGTTGGGTCGGCCGAGTCTGGGCGCGTGGTCGGTGTACGGGTTGGGATCGGAGAACCAGAACCTGCCGGGCTTCATCGTGCTGGCCTCGGGCGGCAAGCAACCCGACGCCGGTAAGAGCGTGTGGGGCAGCGGCTTCTTGCCCAGTGTGTACCAGGGCGTGCAGTGCCGCACGGGGGGCGACCCGGTGCTCTACGTGAGCGATCCCAGCGGCATGAACCGCAACATCCGCAAGCAGACCATCGACGCTATCAACGAAATTAACCGCCAGACCTACGAGGAAGTACAGGACCCCGAAATCCTGACGCGCATCAGCCAGTACGAAATGGCGTTCAGAATGCAGATGTCGGTACCCGAAGTGATGGACGTCTCGACCGAGCCGGAATATATTTGCGACATGTACGGGGTCAAGCCCGGCGATGGTACCTTCGCCATGAACTGTCTTCTGGCCAGAAAACTGGTAGAGAACGGCGTACGGTTTGTCCAGCTGTTCGACTGGGGTTGGGACACGCACGGTACCAGTTCGAGCGGGGCCATTGAAATCGGCCTGCACGACAAATGCCGCGAGTCGGACCAGGCCGTAGCGGCGCTACTGAAAGACTTGAAAATGCGCGGGCTCCTCGACGAAACGCTCGTGGTATGGGGCGGTGAATTTGGCCGGACGCCCATGCAGGAAAACCGCAACGGCCAGGTACTTCCCTTCATGGGGCGTGACCACCACTTGGAAGCCTTCACCGTCTGGATGGCGGGCGGCGGCGTCAAGCAGGGATTCAGTTTCGGTGAAACCGACGAGCTAGGGTATTACGGCGTCAAGGACAAAACCCATGTGCACGACTTGCAGGCCACGATCCTGCACCTGATGGGCTTCAACCACGAAGAATTTACCTACCCCTTCCAGGGCCGCAACTTCCGGCTGACGGACGTGGCCGGGAAAGTGATCAAGCCGGTGCTGGCGTAATGGTTGGACATTGGACTCTGGATTTTGGACGTTTGATGTTGGACGTTGGAAACTGAACACTGGATAGCGCGAATTTCGCTCTGTCGCATTGGACCTTTGCCCTACTCTATGAAACTCTGTGACCTAAAAACCTCAGCGCAAGTACTTCCGGTAGTACTCGCGCTTTTTCTTTTCTCAAAAACCACCCTGGCCCAAAAAGAACCGCCGCGCCGGGCCAGTGCGGCCCTTGGCCTGCACTTTGATTTTCATGCGGGCATGAAAGACACGCTCATTGGCCGCTCCCTTACCGAGGGCATGGTGGATAGCCTGCTGACGCGCGTAAAGCCCGATTTTATACAGATAGACAGCAAGGGCCACTCCGGCGTAACGAGCTACCCGACGCAAGTGGGTAATTCCGCCGGAAGCTTTGCCAAAGACCCGCTGAAGCTTTTCAGGAAAGTCACTAAGGCGCATGGTGTGGCCCTCTATGTGCACCACTCGGGCGTGTGGGACGATCGGGCGGTAGCGCTTCACCCGCACTGGGCACGGATCGACGCCGATGGCAAGCCCGACCCACAGAAAATATCGTTTTGGAGCGCGTATTCCGATAGTCTGCTTATTCCGCAGTTAAAAGAAATCAGCGACTACGGCGTGGATGGCGTCTGGATCGATGGCGACAGCTGGGCCGTCAAGCCCGACTACCGCCCCGACGCCCTGGCCGAATTCCGGGCAAAAACTGGGATTACCACTATTCCTAAAAAGAAAAGCGATCCGCATTTCGACGACTTGTTGGAATTCACCCGCCAAAAATTTCGGGACTACATCGCGCGCTACGCCAACGCCCTGCACGCCTACAATCCCGATTTCGAGGTGGCCAGCAACTGGGCCTTCTCGTCCTTCATGCCCGAGCCGGTGGACGTACCGATCGACTTCATTTCGGGCGATTTTTCGGCAGGTAACAGCGTAACCAGTGGCGCTTACGAAGCCCGCTGCATTGCGCCGCAGGGGAAGCCCTGGGACCTGATGGCGTGGAGCTTCGGCGGCAATTGGCAGACGACCAAGACGTCTAAATCGGCAGTACAATTATCCCAGGAAGCCGCGCAGGTACTGGCACTGGGCGGTGGGTTTCAGTCGTACTGGCAGCAGGAGCGCGACGCTTCGCTGCCCGTTTGGGCGTTCGAGACGATGGGGGAGGTTGCCGATTTTTGCCGCGCCCGGCAGCCCTACTGCTATCAGGCCACACCCGTCCCGCAGGTGGCGCTTTATTACTCTACCGCCGGACTCCAACACGTAACCGGTGCCGTGTACCAATCAAACAGTAGCCATCGTCCTTTGAAAGGGATACTGCGACTATTGCTCGATAACCAGCTCTCGACCGAAATACGCATGACCCACAACATCACGGGTCGAATGGACCGGTATCCAATGATCGTGGTACCCGAATGGGAGGTGCTTACCGAAGCCGAAAATCAGGAACTTCTCGACTACGCTGAGAATGGCGGCACCCTGTTGGTTATTGGCCCGAAAGCCATCGCTAATTTCTCCCCTGCGCTGGGCGTCAGCTTGGGAGAGGTGCATTCAGGAAACATCAACTTCGGTTCGTCGGGGCGGGTGACGGCGGCCGCTACCGATTACCAGGCGTTCACTCCTCATCCGGGCACTCAGGTATTTGGGGGGACATACAGCCGTCGTGAGCTACGTTTCCCCCTTGGTCCGGCGGCCTCCATTGCCCGCTTCGGAAAGGGCCAAATAGCCGCCGTGTATGTGGGCTTGGGTGAATTGTACATAACCGATGAGTCGCACACGGCCCGTCGATTTGTGAGGGAATTGATAGATAAAATCTACGAGCCGATGGTAAAAGTAGCGGGTTCTCAGTATGTGCACGTAGCCGTCAACCGTAAGGATGACATACTGATGGTGAACCTGCTCAATGTTGCCGGACCGCATAAGTCCGTGGCAGCGTTCGACGAAATCCCTTCGCTCGGCCCGCTAAAAGTGAGCGTAAAGTACCCCCGGCGTCCCGGCAAGGTTACGCTCCAACCCGAAGGCACTTCGCTACCCTATGAGTACAAGAGCGGCCAAATCGACTTTACTTTGCAAAAACTGGACATTCACTCGATTATCGAGATCGACTAACGCTTTTCATGCTTTCTATCCTTCTCCTGCAAGTTTCCGACTGGGCCATTTTTTTTGGCCGGTTTCATCCCATATTGGTACACCTGCCCATTGGCTTCCTGTTCTTAGCGGCCTTGTTGGTCATCGGCAAGCGATTGGGAAAGCTTACCATCGCCGATGATACCGTCACGCTCATTATGCTGGTATCGGCTATCAGCGCGACGTTCGCCTGTGGAGCCGGGTACTTGCTTTCGCTGGGGGGCGGGTACGACGAAGACATTCTCGACGAACACATGTGGCAGGGCATCGGCGTGGCGGCTTTCGCGTGGGTAGCCTGGGCCGTCAAGTCTGATTTCATCAATAAAAAACTTCCCGTGAGCCGGCTCGTGTACCTGCCCGCGTTGGGTGTGGCTACCGTCCTGACGATGGTGGCCGGGCACCACGGTGGCAGCCTCACCCACGGTGAAGGGTACCTGACCGCCTACACGCCCGAGCCCTTCCGCGCCCTGGCCGGGATGGAGCCCCGCCGCGAAGAATTGACCGAAATCAAGCCGATTGCCAATGTTCCCGAGGCCATCGTGTACCAGGACATCGTGCAGCCCATGCTGAGCGTTCACTGCGTGCAGTGCCACAACGCCACCAAGCAAAAGGGCAACCTGCGCATGGATAGCTTTGCCTACCTGACCAAGGGCGGCGAGGACGGGCCGGTATTTGTGGCGGGCAAGAGTGTGGACAGCGAGATGCTCAAGCGCTGCCTGCTGCCCCTCGAAGACGACGACCACATGCCGCCCAAAGGGAAACCGCAGCTGTCGGACAACCAGATTGCCCTGCTCGCCTGGTGGATCGATCAGGGCGCGCCGGTCGACAAAAAGGTAGCCGAACTGAAAGCCGACGACAAGATCAAGCCCGCCCTGGCCTCGCTGAGCGAAGCCCCCGAAGCGGGCGAAACGGAGTACAACGCCACCGGCTCGCCGGTGCTGAGCCTTAAAGTACCCGCCGCCGACGAGAAGGTACTGGCCTCGCTCGAGTCCGTCCGATTGTTGGTCAATCCCGTGGCCAGCGAGCAAAATCTGCTGGAAGTGAGCGCGGTGAATGCCAAGGAGTTTTCGGATGCGAAGGTAGCGCTGCTCACGCCCCTGGCGCAGCAGATCGTCTGGCTCAAGCTGGGCAACACGCAGATTACCGACGCCGCAATGCCCGAAATTGCCAAGCTCAAGAACCTAAACAAACTCCACCTCGAGTACACCACCATCGGCGACGCCGGACTGAATAAGTTAAAGGAGCTGCCCTACCTCGAGTACCTCAACCTGATTGGTACCCAAGTTACGGATGCCGGACTGCAAAACCTGGCAAAATTGAAATCCATCAAGAACGTGTACGTCTGGAAATCGGCGGTAACGGACGCCGGGATCGCCCAACTACGCAAAGCCCGGCCCGAACTCAACATCGTCACGGGCCTGGACGAAGCCGCCGTCGCGGCGTTTTTGCAGGCTGGCAAGGCGGATTCGGTGCAAGTAGCTTTGAAAGAGAAAAAGTAGTTTGATTGGAGAGCTATGTCAGTCTGAGCGGAGTCGAAGACCTCCAGTATGGGATGGTCTTCGACTCCGCTCAGACTGACACTGATCAAAAAAAACAGCTCTATCTTGCAAGAAACCAAATGCTTGCCAAATAGGTAATAGCATGGCTGTTTTTCACCGATAGCCTGGATTTTTGTATAGATAGAGCAGAAATACTTTGCGCGAGCGGCAGCCACGAGGTCAAGCCCGAGATCGTCACCGAAATGTATCATGTTACCTTCCCCTTGATCGAGCAGAACAAAACCCTCTTCGACGCGGTCCGACTAATCGACGTTACCAATACATCTTTTCGCCCCCTGACCCGTAGCTCCAAATCGCTCCCCATTTGGGTCACCGGAAACAACTTGCAAGGCTGTCTAGCTTGAATATCTACTTTAACCAGTTGATTCACAAATAGCAAAACCAGGTACTCACCATCGTGAGTACCTGTTGACGGTTGTACTATAATATTTTTTAATAAAAACATTTGATGGATAGTATAAACGACGGGCTCATTTCCTTTTGGGATAAATAAGCTTGTTGTATCCATTCTATTAAATAATAACGCCTATGGGGAACGGTCCGACGCTAACGTGAGCTACCGCAGATACACGTGGTAAATTTTTCAAGCAAGAGATTCCTGATAAAGTATCATTACTAACCCCTGTTATTATGAAATTCAATACCCATTTGATATTATCCACAAGGCGATGGTGTCTACTCACTTTGGCCTTGATGGTAATGACCGCGCTCGGTGCATCGGCCCAGGGCCTAGCCGTCATCGGCAAGGTGGTCGATGAGGCCGGAGCGGGCATTCCCGGCGTCAACATACTCGTCAAGTCCACCACGACCGGCACCACCACCGACGCCGACGGTACCTACCTGGTCAATGTACCCAATGGCGGTGTCACGCTGATTTTCTCCTCGATTGGCTTCGTGAGCCAGGAGATACCCCTCAACAGCCGCTCTAAACTTGACATTTCACTCGCCACCGACACAAAATCGCTTTCCGAAGTGGTCGTCGTAGGATACGGCGTTCAGAAAAAAGAAACCGTAACGGGTTCGGTCGTTTCCGTCAAGGGCGACGAGCTGGTGAAATCACCCGCGGTAAACCTCGCCAATTCTCTGGCCGGCCGCCTGCCGGGGGTGACGGTCGTGAACCGAAGCGGCCAACCGGGTGCCGATGGCGCTACCATCCGTATTCGGGGTGCCAACACGCTGGGTAACAACAGCGCCCTAATCGTGGTCGACGGTATTCCTAACCGGGAAGGCGGACTTGATCGGATCAACCCCAATGACATCGAGAGTATTTCCGTCTTGAAAGATGCCGCCGCCGCCATTTATGGTTCTCGTGCGGCCAACGGCGTTATCCTGATCACCACTAAGCGGGGCAAAACAGGCAAGCCTACCTTGTCTTACTCGTTCAATCAGGGCTTTGCCAATCCGACGGTACTACCTACCACGGCTGATGCCGCGACCTACACCGGCATGTTGAACGACTTGAACATCTACGAGTTGCCCGTATCGGAGTGGGCCGCCGCCAACGAGGCCTACAAAACGACGGGCAGCTACACCCGGCCCGATGGCAAAGTGCGGAAAGCCCCTTTCACGCCCGAAGACATACAAAAGTACCGCGACGGCTCCGATCCCTGGGGCCACCCCAATACCAACTGGTACGACGCCACGCTGAAAAGGAATTCACCGCAAGTCAGGCACAATGTGCAGCTTACCGGTGGTAGCGAAAACCTGAAGTACCTGGCTTCGCTAGGATACCAGAATCAGGACGGCTACTACATCAACTCCGCCACGGGCTACAAGCAGTATGACCTGCGGATCAACCTCGATGCTACCATCAACAAGTACGTCAAGGTGAATCTGGGTATGTTGGGTCGGCAAGAAGCCAGGGCCAACCCGACAAAAAGCCCCAACACGATTTTCCGCATGTTGCAACGTGGCAAGCCCCAGGAGCCCGCCTACTGGCCCGATGGACGTCCCGGACCCGACATCGAAAACGGCGAAAATCCCGTCGTTATTACGACCGACCTGAGTGGTTACGACCGCGATACCCGCAACTACGTACAGACCAACGGCTCGCTGGAGATCAGAATTCCCGGCGTGGATGGTTTGAAATTCACGGGTACCGCGGCCATCGACAACCGGGCTACCAACACCAAATTCTGGAACATTCCCTGGACGCTCTACCAGCGCGGCAATGGTTTTGAGGCCGATGGCGTCACGCCCGTATTGGTACCCAGCAAGCGCGGCCCTTCCGAGCCGCAATTGTCGCTGGGTACAGCCAATCAAACCAACATATTGTTAGGTAGTGTGCTTACCTACGACAAAGTCATTGGCAACCATACGCTCAACCTTTTGGCGGGTACCAACCGTGAGACGATCAAAGGCGAAAACTTCGGTGCTTATCGCCGGTTCTTCCTGTCACCCGCACTCGACGAGTTGTTTGCCGGGGGCGATGCGCAGAAAGACAACAACGGGGGTGCCTTCGAGACCGCCCGGATCAACTACTTCGGTCGGGTAGGCTACAACTTCAAGGAGAAGTACCTGGCCGAGTTCCTGTGGCGCTACGATGGCTCCGACATTTTCCCTAAGGAAACCCGCTACGGATTTTTTCCCGGTATTATGCTGGGCTGGGTAATTTCGGAGGAAGGTTTCTGGAAAAACAACATACCGGTGGTCAACTTCCTGAAAGTGCGCGGTTCGATCGGGCAATTGGGTAACGATCAGGTATACCTGCCCGGTACCCAAACCGAAGCCAGATACCAGTACTTGTCTACCTACGGATTCCGCAGCTACGTCATTGACGGCAACGAGGTGAAGACGCTTACCGAAGCCCGCCTTCCCAACCCTAATATTACCTGGGAGGTAGCCACCAACTCGAATTTGGGCCTGGAAGGTCAACTGTTCAACGGCAAGGTGACCTTTGAGTTTGACGTTTTCTCCAACCACCGGACCAACATCTTATGGTTCAAAAATGCTTCGGTTCCCGAAAGTACCGGCTTGAACCTACCCGCCGAAAATATCGGGGAGGTAAAAAACAGAGGCTGGGAGTTCAACATCGGCTACCGGAACCAAATCAAGGATTTCAAGTACAATGTGAGTGTGAACGGAGGCTACGCCCAAAACGAAATCGTTTTCTGGGATGAGGCACCCGGCGCACCCGAGTGGCAGCGTTCGACCGGCAAGCCGATCAACACTTACGTGACCTACAAGTACGATGGCGTGTTCAAGGATCAGGCAGCAATCGACGCAAACACATTGGATTATTCGGCCATCGTTAAAACCCTTCGTCCCGGCGACATGAAGTACGTCGACTACAACAACGACGGCAGAATCACCGCCGACGATAGGGTACGTCTGGACAACACCAACCTGCCTTTGTTTCAGGGAGGCATCAACCTGGGCGCGCAATACAAAAACTTCGACCTGACGATCCTATTCCAGGGAGCGGCCGGCGCGAAGCAGTACATCAGCGCGGGCGAGTCGGGTAACATCGGCAACTTCCTGACGGAGATCGCCGAGAACCGCTGGACGATCGACAATCCGAGCAGCGTGCATCCCCGCATTGCCAACCGGAGCGATCAGTATTTTTCCAATGGCAACGACTATTGGCTGCGCAGCACGGACTATATCCGCCTGAAGAACCTGGAGATCGGCTACTCGCTTCCTGCCAACATCATCAGCAAAGTAGGTCTGGGCAACTTCCGGGTGTATTTCAACGGCCTGAACCTGGCCACCTTTACCAAGATGACTTCGTTCGATCCCGAGGCCGATAACTCCCTGGGCCGGTACTATCCGCAGCAGAAAGTGGTTAACTTCGGTCTTACCGCTACTTTTTAACTCAAAATCTGATATATCATGAAAAAATTTAAATTTATGGCACTGGCGTTTGTGGCTGCTACGGTAACGTTTAGCAGTTGCAACGACGACTTTGTCAATACATCACCGCTCAATGAGCTATCGGCCGAGAACGTTTGGTCCGACGCCGCACTGGCGGAAGCCTTCGTAACGGAAATCTACGCGGGTTTTGGCAACGGTACTTTCGACCAGCAAATGCTCGCTTCCCTAACCGATGAAGCCTTGTACACTCACCCGGGAACCGGCATAACGACGATTACCGAGGGCCGCTCCAATCCCGCCGATATCGGCTGGGTGAACGGCACCCTTCGCTGGGACAATATGTACTCCCGCATCCGGGCGGCCAACTTAGCCCTTGAAAACTTAGCTGATCCGAAGTTTGAGAACACGGGCGGTATCGTGGATCGATTGAAGGGTGAGGCTACATTTCTGCGTGCTTACTACTATCATCAGTTGGCTCGCTATTATGGAGGAGTACCGATAATCGACCGCACCTACAGCCTGGGAGAAGATGATTATCTGGCGGCTCGCAACACTTGGGCCGAAACGGTGGACTTCATCGTAAAAGACCTCGATGCGGCAGCCACGCTGCTTGATGGCAAGAAGCTGGCCAACGGACGAGCAACCAAGGCGGCAGCACTGGCCATTAAATCACGCATCCTGACCTATGCGGCTAGTGATTTGCACGATATTCCCACGGCCAAAACAAAGTCGACAGTCATCGCTGGTTTTGCCAAGCCCGAACTATTAGGTTACCTGAGTGGTAGCCGCGTTGAACGCTGGGAAAAAGCCAGGACTGCTGCCAAGGCCGTCGTGGATTTGAATCGGGGATACAAGCTGAATCTGACCGAACCCGTATCTGCCGCGCAGGGAACTACAAACTACATGGATGTCTCGTTGGCTCGCAATGGCGGACAAACCGAACTGCTGCTGGCACGATACTTCACCAGCGCCAAGCGCGAAAACGGTGGACGCAGGGGACTCTACGATGGCCCAAATGGCTATAACAACTGGGCGGGCAATACGCCCATCCAGTCGTTTGTGGACGACTACGAAATGATGGACGGTACCAAGTTTGACTGGAAGAATCCCGCTCATGCCGCCGATCCTTACGCCAATCGCGACCCGCGTTTCGAGGCTTCCGTCTTGTACGAAGGTTCTCCCTGGAAGGTGCGTTCCAACGCCAACCTGCCAAAGGATCCCGCTAGCCAAATTCAGACCGGACGCTACGAGGTAATCAATGCCGAAGGTAAAAAGGTAACGCACTTCGGCCTCGACACCCGCAACAGTTCCATCGAGGACTGGAACGGCAGCTACACAGGCTACTATTTCCGTAGGTATATCGACCCCAATCCTGCCATCGTGGATCAGAACACCTGGCAGGAAATTCCTTCGCCCATGTTTCGCTACACCGAAGCAGTGTTCCACTACATCGAGGCTAACCTGAACCTGGGTAATGAAGCCGAAGCCCGCGACTGGCTTAACAAAATCCGCTTCCGGGCGGGTATGCCCGCCGTCAAGGATGCCGGATCGGCCTTGGTAGCGCGTTTTCGCAACGAAAAACGCATCGAGATGGCGTTCGAAGAGCAACGCTACCACGACGCCCGCCGCTGGATGATCGCCCCCAGTACCCTGGGCCGCAAAGCCGACGGTATCCAGATCGTAGGTACCCTGAAACCCGGCAAGGAAGTGAAGGTGTACAAGTACAGCAAAGAGAATTATAACTACACCTACACGCCCTTCCTGATTGACCCCGGCAAAGAAAACCGGGCCTGGGACGACAAGCTGTATTTCCTGCCGATTTCGCGACAGGAAGAGAACCGCAACGAAAAGTTGGTGCAGAATCCGGGCTACAAGTAAGCGACGGAATGGCGATTCTTGGCCTATGCAGGAATCCGGGTCGGCAATTTGTCGGCCCGGATTCTTTTTACGTTTTTGGGGATAGTAGTTTTTCTGTAAAGTTGGAATTCAACCGCATTTATTTTTAATGTCAGGCATATCATTGAATCCCGTAGGGATGGACAACACGATAGCCCCCGGTTTTAACCGGGGGGACAAAAGACACCCGGCCGTACCAAGTTCCGTAGGAACGGCCGATAAAATATCGATAAGGTCGTATTCAAGCCGAGGTATGGCAGTGTTTCTAAGTGTGGTACTACTAGCTGGCTGCCAGAAACAGACCGACGAGAAAGAAGACGCCGCCCCGGAGAACCCGCTCTTTACCCTCCTGACCCCCGAACAAACGGGCGTCGCCTTCGAGAATACGCTCACCGAAAGCCTAAACGGTAACGTGTTGATGTACGAGTACTTTTATAACGGTGGCGGCGTGGCCGTGGGCGACCTCAATGGCGACGGGCTGGACGATATTTATTTTTCGGGCAATCAGGTGCCCAACCGACTTTACATTAATAAAGAAAGTCGCGACGGCGCACCGTTAAAATTCACTGACGCAACTGCGTCGGCAGGGGTAGCAGGCCGCGAAAATAGTTGGAAAACGGGCGTCTCGATGGCGGATGTGGATGGCGACGGGAAGTTGGACCTCTACATCTGCTACTCGGGGAATCTTCTGCCCGAAAAACGGCGCAACGAACTTTACATCAACCAGGGAAATGATGCCCAGGGCGTACCAAAATTCGCTGAAATGGCCACTGAATACGGCCTGGCGAGCGAAGGGACAAGTACCCAGGCCACTTTCTTCGATTACGACAAGGATGGCGACCTGGATATGTTCCTGCTCAACCACAATCCCAAATCCCTGCCCGTATTAAATGAATTGGGTACTGCCGAACTCCTGAAAAAAGACGACCCGATGCACGGGATGCGGCTCTTTCGCAACGACAACAACAAATTCAAAGACGTAACCCGCGCGGCGGGACTGCAAAGCTCGGCGCTGTCGTACGGCCTGGGGGCGGGCGTGGCCGATGTCGACGGCGACGGCTGGCCGGACCTCTACGTCTCGAACGACTACCAGGTACCTGATTATCTTTATATCAACAATAAGAAAGGTGGCTTCCAGGATCAACTCGGTAGCCGCATGGGCCATACCTCGCACTTTTCGATGGGCAGCGACGTGGCTGACATTAACAACGACACCCGGCCCGACCTGCTGACGCTGGACATGCTACCCGAAAGCAACCGCCGCCAGAAATTGCTGATGGCCCCCGACAACTACCAAAAGTTCGACCTCAACGTGCGGCTGGGCTTTCACCACCAATACATGCGCAATATGTTGCAAGTCAACGACGGCAACGGTCAATTTCAGGAAATCGGTCAACTGGCCGGGCTGTCCAATACCGATTGGAGTTGGTCGGCGCTGTTCGCTGACTTCGACAACAACGGCTGGAAGGATCTGCACATCACCAACGGCTACCTTCGTGATTATACCAACATGGATTTCCTGAAGCACATGAGCGACTACGTGCAAAATCAGCAGGGCGGTATTCAGCGCGCCGATGTACTCAAACTGGTTTATGAAATTCCCTCCTCCAACCTGACCAACTATGCCTTTGAGAACGGGCAAGACCTGCAATTCAAGAATGTTACCCGCGCCTGGGGCCTCGACCGGCCGTCCAACAGCAACGGCGCGGCTTACGCGGATTTGGATAATGACGGCGACCTGGATCTGATCGTCAACAATGTGAATCTGCCTGCCTTCATTTATCAAAATCAGGCGAATATCTTAAGCAAAAACCATTTTCTAAAAGTAAAAACCAACGGCAAGGGAGCCAATACTCAGGGCATCGGCGCGCAGTTGACCTTGTACGCTGGCGGGCAAGCGCAGTACCTCGAACAAATGCCCACCCGGGGGTACCAATCGAGTGTATCGCCGGTTTTGCACTTTGGTTTGGGAAAAAGTACGGGGGTAGATTCGCTCCGTGTGGTGTGGCCGACGGGCAAGATGCAGGTACTGGTCGCGCCCGCGATCGACCAACTATTGGTAGTATCGGAGACTGACGCCAGTCTGAACTTCAAATGGGAAGGGAAGGTGCCTACGCTCTTCGAAGAAGTTCGCTCACCGATTGCCTACCAAGAGGCTCGATTGGAAGTCAACGACTTCTACCGGCAGCCACTGCTGGTCAATCCGCTTTCATTTGCGGGTCCCTGCCTGGCCAAAGCCGATGTGAATGGCGATGGGCTGGACGATGTGTTTGTCGGCGGAGGCAAGGGCCAATCCAGTGAGTTATTTTTGCAAAAAAAAGGAGTAGGTTTTGATAAAAAAGCAGTACCTGCCTTCGCCGCCGATGCCGCCAGCCAGGTGACGGACGCCGTCTTCTTCGACGCCAACGGCGACGGCGCGCCGGATCTTTACGTCGCCAACGGCGGCTACGCCGATTTCGCGCCGGGCGACATCCGCTTCCAGGACAAACTGTACTTGAATGATGGGAAAGGCAATTTCTCACCAGTTACCAGCGCTTTGCCAGCTATGCTCACCAGTACTGGTGCCGTCTGTGCGGGCGATTTTACCGGCGATGGCAAGCCCGATCTTTTCGTGGGCGGGCGGCTGGTACCGGGCCGCTACCCGGAGCTACCGGAAAGCTACCTTTTGGTCAACGATGGAAAAGGCAATTTCACCAACCGAACGGCCGCCTTGGCACCCGAATTGTCCCACGTCGGTATGGTAACCGATGCCGCCACGGCCGACCTGGACGGCGACGGCAAAGCCGAACTCGTGCTGGTGGGCGAGTGGATGCCGGTTATGGTATACGCATCCGAAAACGGCAAACTAATCGACCGTACCAGCGATTACTTTACCCGGGAATACAGCGGATGGTGGAACACGCTGCTCATCGAAGACCTCAACGGCGACGGTAAGCCCGATTTGATAGCAGGTAATCAGGGCACAAATTCCCAGATCAAAGCCAGCGATAAGGAACCCGCCACCCTGTACGCCAAGGATTTTGACGGCAATGGTACCATCGACCCCATTCTGGGTACCTATATTCAAGGGACGCACTATCCCTACATTACCCGCGATGAGCTCGTGATGCAAATGAGCGGGATGGGTAGCCGCTTTCCCGACTACAACAGCTACGCCGATGTGACAATGGAATCACTTTTTAAGGGCAACGAACTCAACGATGCCCTTAAACTATCCGCCAACGAGTTAGGTACAAGCTGTTTTATCAACACTGGTAAGCAATTCAAAAAGGGGGTACTACCCGTTCAGGCGCAGTTCTCGCCCGTGTTTGCGGTCACGGTACTTGATTACAATAAGGATGGAAAAAAGGACCTGCTACTCGCCGGAAACATCAGCCAGGGAAGACTTCGGCTGGGGAAGTACGATGCTGGTTATGGCCTGTTGCTGCAGGGGGATGGCCGGGGCGGCTTCGTGGCTGTTTCGCAGAAGCAATCGGGCCTGGCCGTGAAGGGCGATGTGCGAAGTATACTATCGCTGGTCGATCGGGTTATTTTTGGAATCAATCAAGAAGCTGTACGAGCATACCGGCTGAAATGACTTGCTCACATATCCTTCCACTTGATCACACAACCAATTGGTTTGGTGGTGCTTAGGGTTACCGGCCGATTGGCCAGCAGCTGGGTCACGGCGTCGGCCACGTAGGGTATGGCGACGTTGGCCGGGTCCTGGGGGTTGTCGTCGATGGTGCCGATGTACCGTACCACAAAGCGGCCGCCTTCATTTTTGAGTACGAAGGTTTGGGGGGTGCGCGTAGCGCCAAACAGCCGGGCCACGCGCTGATTGGGATCAGCCAGATAAGGATAAGCAAAACTTTTGCTCTTGGCGCGGTACCCCATCATCTCGATGGTGTCGTCGGTGTAGGCGGTCGGGTCGCTGGGGTTGATCGCGATCACTGGAAAACCCCGGCCGGAAAACTGCTCGTTCAGCGCACCGATGCGGCTTTCGTAAGCTTTGGTGAAAGGGCAATGGTTGCAGGTGAACACGACGATGATTCCTTTTTGGGCGGCGAAGTCAGAAAGCGAGACAATTTTTCCATCGACGTTCTTGAGGCTAAACTCCGCTACCGTATCGCCCAAATCGTAGTCGGGACCGGGCGCGGCTATCGTGAAGGCCACACTGCTCAGCCATAGGAGGAGAACACGAGTATATTGGGTCATAATCTAAGATTCTTTTTTAAACCATCGCTTTGACAGCGCAAGTCATGCAATGTAAACGGTGGCATCCTAATTTTCCTGTAATTTAACGATTGTTTTTTGAAATTGCTGATTTACAGCGGCGAGCGTGGTCCTGAGTACTTCGGTACTCCTAATCCATTATCCACGAATAATTCGGCAGTCTCATTGCGCGTTAAGCCACGAGTCCTTATCTTTGCCCCTCATTTCAAAAAAATAGTCAAAACACAATGTACGCAATCGTAGAAATCGCGGGTCAGCAATTTAAAGTTGAAAAGGGCCGCACCATCTTCACGCACCGGCTTGAAGGGGATGTGGACGCTGCACTTGCCTTCGACAAAGTCCTGCTCGTCGACGACGGAGCAGGTGCCGTTCAGATTGGCGCCCCCGGCCTGGCCGGAGCCACTGTCAACGTCACGATCCTGGAACACCTGAAAGGGGAGAAGGTGATCGTATTCAAAAAGAAACGCCGTAAGGGCTATCGCAAGAAAAACGGACACCGTCAGTACCTGACCAAAATTCGTATTGACGATATACTAATTTAATTTTGAATGAGTGAATGATAGAATGAGCGAATGTTGCTTACGCATATTTTCATATTCTATCATTCATTCATTCATTCGCTCATTCTATCATTAATATATAAATTATGGCACACAAGAAAGGAGTAGGTAGTTCCAGGAACGGACGGGATTCGAATCCCAACTACCTGGGCGTGAAATTATTCGGAGGCGAGCACGCGAAGGCGGGCAGCATCATCGTGCGTCAGCGGGGCACCAAGCACAACCCCGGCGCAAACGTAGGCCTGGGTCGTGACCACACGCTGTTTGCGTTGGTAGAGGGCCACGTGGTTTTCAAGAAAAAAGCCAACAAGAAATCGTACGTTTCCATCGAGCCCATCGCGGTCGAGGCCGAAAGCGCCCCCGCAATGGTCGAGGCATAAGCCAAAGCGAAACGACGTACCGAAAAGCAGAAGCCCGGCGGACCAAATCCGCCGGGCTTTCCGCGTTGGCAAACCAATACAGAAAGTACTTTGTTCTGGAAGCAATGCAGTAGTAAAAGCATTTTCAATTCTCAACTATCAATCGTCAACTACTTATGTTAAATCGTCCCGTTTATATCTATACCGAATTGAGTCCGAATCCCAACTCCATGAAGTTCGTTCTGAATTTCGAGTTGGTGCCCGACGGACTTTCGTTCGACTACCCATCCAAGGAGGCCGCGCTGGAAGAAGGCAACGTCTCACCCCTGGCGGCTGACCTTTTTCAGTTTCCGCACGTCCAGCGGGTATTTATCGCCAGCAACTTCATCACCGTTACCAAAGACGACGCCAGTGCCTGGGAAGAAGTACTGGGGGATACCAAAAGTTTTCTAAAAATATATTTTGAAGAAAACCAGCCCGTCTTCGAGCCAAAAACCATCGAGAACAATACCCTCATCGTCGACGAGAACGACACCCCAGCGGTGCAGCAAATAAAGGCCGCGCTAGATCAGTACGTACGCCCGGCGGTGGAATCCGACGGGGGCGCGATCAATTTCCACTCGTTCGATCAGGAATCGGGCGCGGTGAAAGTACTGCTGCAAGGCTCGTGCAGCGGCTGCCCCTCCTCGACCCTCACCCTCAAAGCCGGCATCGAGAACCTGCTCACCCGCATGGTACCCGGCGTCAAGACGGTCGTGGCGGAGGGAGTTTAATTTAATGGATAATGGACAGTGGACAGTGGATAATGGCCATTGCGATAGAACATTGTCAATTATCCATTACTTAAATATCGTCACGCTGCCACTTCGGACGGGGAGGTCGGGATGGAGTTTGATCACGTAGTAATAGGTGGCGGCGGGTAGCACCGCATTGTTGAACCGCCCGTCCCAGGCGGGGTCGTAGCCTTTGGCGGCGAAAACTTTGTCGCCCCAACGGTTGAAAATCGTCACTTCGGCGTCGGGATAGGCGGCGCTGTTTTCTATCTCCCAAGTATCGTTGGCCCCGTCTCCGTTGGGCGTAAAGCCGTTCGGAATTTTTACGGGCGGCAGTACTTCCACTACTATTTCACTTTCCGAAAAACACCCCCCGGCCGAGGTCACCCGGAGCCGATAGGTAGTGGTTTGTTCGGGCGAGGCGACTGGCTGTGCCACCGTAGGATCGCTCAATCCTTCGGGTGGCGACCAGGTGTAGACGGCTCCATCCGTCACCGACGTTTTCAGTAGGACGCTGTCGCCCGCCAGGATCACCTTCCGACCACTCACGAAGGCCCTCGGTGACGGGGTGACCGTCGCCGTGCGCCGGGCCAGGGCGCGGCAACCGTTGGGAGCGACGTAGGTGTACAGGATCTCCCGGCTGCCCAGGCCTGCCTTGCGCGCATCGAAAGTCGTGCCGTCCACGCCTTCACCCGAGAAAGCACCACCGGCCGGAGAGGCTACCAGCGACAGGCGCGCATCGGCCTGGCCACAGAGAAGCGGGATGGAATCGAAAACCACTTCGGGCCTCTCTTTGGCCGTGATGCGAACCGTGTCCGACCTGAGTACGCATCCGGTGAGCGTATCGGTGACGGAGACGGCGTAGGCCCCAGCCGTTTTTATGCTATTGATTGCGCCAAACGGGCGAGGGAGGGGGATGTTATCTTTAAACCACACATAGCGGTAGTTAGTACCGCTATTCGCTTCGAGCAGTAGCGAATCGCCCGTGCAAAACGTTTTATCAGACACCGTAATCTTGGCGGGGGGGCGTTCGTTAAGGCTTACCCGCACGGTATCGGTGCTGACGCAACGCGTGACGGCGTTGGCGGCCCGGATTACGTACACGCCGGCTTCACGTACTCCGGTCAACCGGCCAAGACTGGCACCCGATAGAACTTGCCCGTCTTTCTGCCAGGCGAAAGTCCAGCCCGTGCCGCCCACATTGACGCTTAGTTCCAGCGGGGTACCTTCGCAGACGCTGGCTTGCGGGCCCGGCGTGATCTCGACTTTGTCCTGCGATCGGTACTTCACCCCAAATTTCTCACCCAATGTCCGGGCGTTGCCGCAGCGGTCGGCATAGGTCTTCACTACGTTGTAGACTCCCTCCTGACTGATGAGGATGGCAGGACCGTTGGCTCCCGCGATGTTGGTCCCGTTGCGCTGCCATTGGTAGGCGAACTGAGCATTGGCCTCGGCGCTGAGCGAGAGCGTATCGCCCCGGCACATACCTACCTCGATGAGCGTATCGCCCTCGGCGATCGTGGCGCCGGGCGGAAAATTGGCGTTGGCAATGGCTACCGGGGGCGGATTGTCCGTACTGCAATCGACCACCAGAAGCTGATAGTCGCGGTGTACTTCCCCGATCTTGCGCCCCCTGCGGTACTCCTCGACCACGATCCTGTAGGCAAACAAACCCACTTCGGAGGGCTTGAGGCTGATGCTGCCCGTACGCGGATCGAGCCGGAACACGGGATTGCTCGGTAGGGGATTGGTAGGCCCGTAGCCCGCGGCCCACTCGTTTTTGGGGTAGGGACCCGGTGTGGAGGGGGCTAGCGGGTCGATCCCAACAGGCTGGCGCGTGCTGGTAAATGGCGTCTCGAGCCGGTAGCGCAGCTCGTCGCCGTCGGGATCGGTAGCGCCGGAAGCAAAGGTGTAGGGTGTGTCGCGACAAAGTATCTCGCCATTGGCTGCTTGGAAGACCGGGGAGCGGTTTTCGGTTGAAACAGGTGGAAATTCGGCGTAGAGTACTAGTGAGGAAGTGCCGGGATTGGTGAGGTTGCCGATGTCGGCGGTACGGCAGCAGCGCTCCCAGCTCACGTAGTAGCCGCCCTGATCGTTGTATTGGCCAGGAGACAGTTGAATATCGGCGCAAAACCTGACGACGTTGATTTCGAGATTGCGGGCTGCGGCGCAGCCGGGGTTGGAGAAGGGGAGTGGTTGTTTACTGACGCGCTTGAGGCGCAAGTCGTTGAGGCGGACGTTGTCGCGCTTGCGGAAAAAGGAAACGGTAATCTCGGACTGGTCGGCGTTGGGGTCGACGCTGTTGGCGTCGTAGTAAAGCACCACGCACACGGAGTAGATACCATTGCTGCCCGGCTTGGGGGTAAGCTCGATATTGCCGCCTATGACGTGCGATGCCCGGACCGGTGCTATCAATAGAATCAGCCCGATGGCCCATAGTCCGAATACCCTTATGCCCCACTTTGTCATCGCTCTCCTTTTACTTACTTTTTGCGCAAATTCGATGCCAATTTACGGAGAAATCAGCGAGCAGCCTGTACTTTTTAGGGTCGTCAATCCGTACTATATTTGTCTGGTACGTTTTTGGAGTACCCAAAGAATCATAATTTACCTAAACCTGATCATAAAAATGGCCCATTATTATAGCCGCCGCAATCTGGACTTTCTGCTTTACGAAGTTCATGACGCGCCCGAACTCACCCGGTACCCTTACTTCGACGCGCACGACCGGCAGACCTTCGATCTGGTGCTCGATGCCACGACCCAAATCGCCGACACGCACCTTTATCCCCACTTTCGCGACCTGGATCGCAACCAACCCGAATTGAAAGACGGGAAAGTTACGGTGCACCCCAAGGTACGTGAATTCCTGAAAGCCATCGGCGAGGGAGGCTTGATCGGCGCCGGGTTTGATTTCGAAAAGGGCGGACAGCAACTACCCGAAATGCTGGGGGCCTGCGTGGATTTTATTCAAATGGCCGCCAACAACGGCATGATGTACACCGGCCTGACGGCCGGTGCCGCCAACCTGATCGCGACCTTCGGTTCGCCGGAGTTGAACGATCGGTACGTTGAAAATATGCTCAACGGGCGGTGGCAAGGTACCATGGCCCTCACCGAACCCCAGGCGGGTAGCTCGCTGTCGGACATCACGACGACCGCCGATCCTCAGCCCGATGGCAGCTATCTTATTTCGGGCCAAAAAGTATTCATCTCGGCGGGCGACCACGATGCGGTCGATAATGTGGTGCATCTGATGCTGGCGCGTATCAAAGGGGCGCCACGGGGCACAAAAGGTATTTCGTTGTTTGTGGTACCCAAGTACCGCCTCGAAGGCGACGGGAGTTTCACCGACAACGATGTGACCTCAACCGGTATCTACCACAAGCTCGGCCAACGCGGCACGCCCGCTATGCACCTCACCATGGGTGACCGGGGCGACTGCCGGGGCTGGCTGCTGGGCGAGGCCCACCGGGGGCTCAGCTACATGTTCCAGATGATGAACGGCGCCCGCATCGCGGTCGGGATCACGGGGGCGGCGATCGCCTCGGCGGCCTACTACGCTTCGCTCGAATACGCGCAGGAGCGCCCGCAGAGTCGTCGGCTCAACGAGAAAAACCAGCTCGATTCGCCCCAGACCATGATCATCAATCATCCCGATGTGAAGCGGATGCTGCTCTTCCAAAAAGCCATCGTGGAGGGCTCGCTCTCCCTGCTGCTGGAAAGCGCCCGGCTGGCGGACCTGGCGCACGTCAGCAAGGGCGAGGAAAAAGAGAACTATACCCTACTCTTGGAAATACTGACCCCCGTTGCCAAGACTTTCCCTACCGAAATGGGGCAGCGCTCGGTCAGTGAAGGGCTGCAGGTACTGGGCGGCTATGGCTTTACGGAAGATTTTCCACTAGAGCAGCTTTACCGCGACATTCGCATCACGACGATCTACGAAGGTACCACCGGTATTCAGGCCCAGGATTTGCTGGGCCGCAAGATGACGATGAAGAACGGCAAAGCGCCGCGACTGCTTTTCAAGGAAATCAAGAAAACCATGGCGGCGGCTCAGGCGCACGATTCGCTGAAACCCTACGCCCGAATGCTGGAAGCAGAAATCACGCGCTTGCAGGAAGTGACCGAGGTGCTGATGCCGCACGTGGTCGGCGGCGATCAGGAGCGCTACCTCATGGATGCCACCCTGTTTATGGAGTTTTTCGGGATCGTGACCGTGGCCTGGCAGTGGCTAAAACAAGGGACAGCCGCGCAGGAAGCCTTGTTGACACAAAACGCCGCCGATAACGAAGCCGACTTTTACGAAAGCAAGCTCCACACGATGAAGTACTATTTTCACTACGAAGTACCCAAAACCCTCGGCCTAGCGCACCGTCTGAAAGACACCGAAGTACTGACAATCGTAACGGAGCGGGAGCTGGCGATGTAGGTATCCAGTGTACCAAGTCCCTACCGAATCGAAGATGCGTAGCGGACTTCGTAGCGGTTGAGCCAATCGAGCAGTCGGTTTACGTCGGGCATCTGGAAAAGCTCACTGCCGGGGTTCATGGTGGCGGCGGTGCCGCAGGCCACGCCCATCCGCACGGCCTCACGCACCGAGCGGCCCTGCGAGAGGGTATAGACCATTCCGGCCACCATGCTGTCGCCCGCGCCCACGGTACTTTGTTTGGTGA
Source organism: uncultured Cytophagales bacterium (assembly GCA_963803495.1). Lineage (GTDB taxonomy): Bacteria > Bacteroidota > Bacteroidia > Cytophagales > Spirosomataceae > Persicitalea. Next base: position 280,882 of record CAWDMP010000002.1, on the reverse strand, counting down.
CGGGCGGGGCCGGGATATGTTCCACGAAGTCGGAGGTGACGAGCATGGCCCCCATCGGCCCCATCGAAATGACGACGATCTCGCAGTTGTCACGGATAATGAGCGCGCGAGCGGCCTCATCGATTTCATCCATTTCCAGGCTTTCCACCCCGATGAGTTCGCTCAGTTCGGTGACGTTGGGTTTGAGCAGGTACACGCCCGCCTGCGAGGCCAAATCGCAACGACTCGCCCGAGGTGTCGGCGATAAACTTGGCCCCCTGTCTCTTGGCCAAATTGGCGATCTGCCGGTAAAAATCGGTGGGTACACCCGGCGGCAGGCTTCCGCTGGCGATGATGAACGACGGGGTCGGCGAAATCTCTTCCAGCGTTTCCATAATCGCCTCGACTTCGGTCGGCATCAGGTCGGTACCCGGCATACCGAAGCGGTACTGCAGGCCGGTGGTCGTCTCGACGATGTTGAGGTTCTCGCGCGTCCACTCTTTGGTTTCGACCACCCGGATGTCTACCTTCTCGGCCTTGACCAGTTTTTGCAAGCGCTGTCCTGTTGGACCACCCGCCGTGAATACCGCGATGGGGTCCCCCCCGAGACGGTGGATGGCCTTGGCTACATTGATACCGCCGCCGCCCGCCTCGAACTGGGGCCGATCACAGCGGAGCTTGTGGTCAGGCACGAGGCGGTCTACGGTTGTACTTTTGTCGACCGCTGGGTTGACGGTGAGGGTGACGATGGGTTTTTTACTGGGCATGAGAAAGGCGGGGTGATTGCGTACGGAGGCAAATAAAGGTGAATTGGATCATAATGTCCACAAATTGACCGGTATTGGTGGCGTGTTTTACGCTATTGTTCAATATTTAGTGATAAATTTTAAGTAGAATACGCCTGGCCCCATGTTTTTAATTGAAACGAGCAGTATCGTTCACTCTTCTAAACATTATTGAAAAATGGGAAACATCCTGTACACCGTTGCTGTAATTTTGGTTATCATCTGGCTATTGGGCTTTCTGGGCTTCGACAGCTTTGGATTGGGTAACATCATTCACGTATTATTAGTGATCGCGGTAATCGCTGTCGTGCTGCGCCTGATTCGTGGCGGCGGCATATAGGTTTTTTACTATGCTGCACTAAAACTGAGAGAGGCCGCCATTTTGGTGGCCTTTTTTCATTGAGGCATCTTTAAAAGAGAGGTACTACACGCGCCGGATCACCCCAAATTCTTATGGTCAAGCATCAGCTTTACCATGCCCCAAGCCACGAACAGCATCAGAATCAGCGCCGGAAATCCACCCAGGTTCGAAAGTATCTTGATGCCTTCCAACCCCTGATCCTTGCCCTCGCCCGCAAACGAAATCATGATCCAGGCAATCAGTCCGATCAACCCACCCCAAGCGACCTTGACCGATAGCGGGGGCTCGTTGGTACCTACCACACTGATGCCGCTCATGGCGGTGGTATTGGAATCAGCCGCCGTGACATAAGATAAAAAGGCTGTAACGAAGAATACCACGCTGGTGAGTTGGGCCAGTGGCAGTTGGTCGAGAATGGCAAAGATCACGCGACTCGCCCCGCCTCCCTGGTTTAGAATGGCGTAGAGGGGCGAGTCGGGCGACTGGAAGTCGTAATGAATTGCGCTCACGCTAAAAATCATGATCCAAACGCAGGCAAAGAGCGCGGGCAGAAAAAGATTGAAGATAATGAACTCCCGCACGGTGTAGCCGATCGCGATGCGGCCCAGAAAGAGCGCCGTGATGGGCGTCCAGGCCAGCCAGTTGGTCCAATTGAAGATGGTCCAACTCTTGGCCCACTCGGTATCGGGCGTGAGGGTACCGATCAGGCTCCGCTGAAAAAAATGCGTGATAAACTCCACGAAGGCTTCCATCCCAAAAGTGAGCAGGTACACCGTGGGTCCGACCACGAACATGAATATACCCAGTGTGATGAAAATGCTGACGTTGATTTCGGACAAAATGCGAATCCCGCGCAGCAGGCCGCTCGCCGCCGAAGCTACAAACGCCGCCACGATGGCGAGTGCCACCGCACCCGTCGTCGTAATACCGTAGGGTACATCCAGCATTTGCTGCAATCCGCCCGAAATAATCAGAATCCCCGCCCCCAGCGAGGCCGCCATCCCGGCCACCAGGCAAAATAGGCAGAGCGCGTCGATCACCGTATCGACCGAGCGGTGGACCTTCCCCCGAAAAATGGGATACAGCATCGAGCCCAGGCTGAATGGCTGTTTCAGATTGTGGTAGCAGAGCGCGAACATGAGTCCGGCCAGCGTATAGATGCCATAGGGAATCAGCGACCAATGCATGTACATGGTCGACACAGCGAATACCGCCGCCTCGCGACTATTGGGTACGAGGCCAAAGCTCGGTGGCGGCGCGTGCAGGTGGAAGAGCGGCTCGGCGGTACCCCAAAACAGGATACCCGTCGCGATGGTGGTACAGAGCGTGATGCTGAACCACCGCCATTTGGTAAGCAACGGTACCGCCGCCTTGCCGCCGATGCGGATCTTGGCTAAAGGAGAAAAATACACTACCAGACAAAGCAGGAAAAACACCAGCGCCCCCACCGAAAACAGCCAGCCGAAGGTACCCATCATGCGCGAGTTGAGCTCGGCGATGACGGCGATCATCGCCAAGGGGTCCAGCAAGCTGAACCCACACACGGCGATAAGTACCAAAAAGGGTGGCCAAAAAACGAAAGGGCGGAGTCGGGTCATGCCGCGAAGATAGCTACTTCACTTCGACGCCCTTCCAGAAGGCGACGTAGCCTTCGATGTTTTTTGCCTTCTCTTTGGCTTCCGGATAGTACCAGGCGGCGTCTTTGTTGGTCTTGCCGTCCACTTCGAGGCTATAATAGGAAGCGGTACCCTTCCAGGGGCAAGCCGAGTGCGTGTCGGATTCTTTCAGGTACTCGCTCTTCACCGATTTGATCGGGAAGTAGTGGTTGTTCTCGACGACGATCGTGTCGTTGCTTTCGGCGATGGTTTGATTGTTCCAGGTAGCAGTCATGTGGGTTGGTGATTTGTTTAAGGGTTGATTTGTTTAATCGTTGAACCGTGTAATTGGGTAATTGTTTTTTTTGAAAAAGAACGAAAACAACTCGACCGTTTGTTGTGGGTGAATATTGGAAAAATACCAAATCTTCGTTTTAAGTTAGTTTTTGGCCCCATACCAATGGAGTACCTTTGCGGCTGACTTTTTGCCCCACCGAATGTAATGAATAAGAAGGAGTTAAATAAGATTGTCGTACTACTTGGGGTACTTTCGGCGCTGGGTCCGTTCAGCATCGACATGTACCTGCCGGGCTTTCCCGAGATTGCCGAAGACCTGAATACCTCGATCGCCGAAGTAGGGTACTCGCTTACGAGCTACTTCGTCGGCATCAGCGTGGGACAATTGCTTTACGGTCCGGTCGTCGATCGCTTTGGGCGTCGCAAGCCGCTGATCTTTGGGCTTTGTCTGTACGCGGTCGCGGCGGTTTGCTGCGCCTTTGCGCCCACGATTCACTGGCTGGTGGGTCTGCGCGGTCTTTTGGCCATCGGTGGTTGCGCGGGCATGGTGGCGGGCCGGGCCATCGTACGTGACTTGTTCCCTCCCCACGAAATTGCCAAAGTCATCGCCACCCTCATGCTGATCATGGGCGTGGCGCCGCTCATCGCGCCCAGCATCGGCGGCTGGATGGTGACCGCCCTGGGCTGGCGGGCCATCTTCTTCACGCTGTCGGCCATCAGTCTGGCGATGCTGGGTGGCGTGCTGCTGCTGCTGCCCGAGAGCCGCGGCCCCGACCACAGCGTGGTACTCACGCCCTCGGCAGTGCTCAGGCGGTACTGGGTCGTGGTCAAGCAACCGGCCTTCATCGTGTACGGCATCGCGGGTGGCTTTACGTTGGGTAGTTTGTTCGCCTACATCAGCGGCTCGCCCTTTGTGTACATGGAAAAGTTCAATTTCACCCAAACCCAATACGGTTTCCTGCTCAGCTTTAACTCCATCGCCTACATCGGCGGTAGTCAGCTCAACCGCATCCTGCTCCGCAACGCCGACAGCCTGCGCGTGGCCGAAAAATCGTCGCTTATTACAGCCGTGCTTGGGGTACTACTGGTGCTCTCCGCTACTATGCCCGGCCTGCCGCCCTATCTGATGCTGGGGGTGCTTTTCCTTTTTCTGTTCGTGAGCGGCCTGCTCAGCCCCAACACGACGGCGCTCGCCATAGCGCCTTTCGCCGAAAACGCGGGCAGTGCCTCGGCCCTTATCGGCTTCACCCAGATGTTGTTCGGTGCGCTGGCCTCGGCGGCCGTGAGCGCTTTGCACAACCAAACCGCCCTGCCCATGACGGGCGTGATGGCCGCGTGCGCGCTGGGCAGCGCGGGCCTGATTTTGGGGCAGCGGTTTTTGTTGAAGCGGCGGGTGGTGGCCTTACCTTGACCAATACGTTCGTATCAACATTCAACAATCAGATTTATGCCCCCCCTCACCCCCGATTTCAAAGCCCAGTCCCTCCACTACCTTCACATCAACACTCCCCGCATCGCGCAATGCCTGGACCTGCTGAGTGAGGCCGAGGTATGGCAGCGGCCCAATGCGGCGTCCAACAGCGTCGGCAACTTGGTACTTCATTTGTGCGGCAATATCCGGCAGTACGTTGTTTCGGGCCTGGGCAAACAGCCCGACGGGCGCGAGCGCGACGCTGAGTTTGCGGCAGTAGGGGGTATTAGTAAAAAAGTACTTCTACAAAAACTGGAAGCCACCGTGCAGGAAGCGGCGGCGGTAATCGAGGCCGCCGACGAAGCCAATCTGCTGACCGAGCGCGTCGTGCAGGGCATTCCCATTACGGGCGTAGGCATTGTGATTCACGTTGTGGAACATTATTCCTACCACGCCGGACAAATTGCCTTCTGGACTAAACTTTTGAAAGACCAGGATTTGGCTTTTTATGGCGATGTGGACTTGAACGCTAAGAACGAAATCTAAATTTTAATACAACGCTAACAGCGTCTAACCCGCAATGGAATTGGCTGTCAGCGTTATAGAACCGATGGAAAAACGTGAAGACGGCGTAGCTACCTACCACGCAAAATCGGACATGGAATGGCGCAAGTGGCTGGAAGCGAACCACGCCACCGAGCGGAGCGTATGGCTGATTATTTACAAAAAAGAAAGTACCACGCCCAGCGTCTATTACCCCGAAGCGGTGGACGAAGCGCTGTGTTTTAGCTGGGTAGACAGCAAGCCCAACAGGCGCGACGCGGAGAGCTACTTCCAGTTCTTCTCCCGACGTAACCCGAAAAGCAATTGGAGCGGCGTCAACAAGCGAAAAATTGAGAAACTGCTGGACCAAAACCGCATGGCCCCCGCCGGATTGAAAATGGTAGCAATCGCGAAGGAATCAGGTACCTGGGACGCCCTGAATGACGTAGAGAATGGGGTCGTTCCCGATGATTTGCAAATAGCTTTGGACCGCCACCCCGATGCTGCCAAGAATTTTGCGGCCTTCCCCAAGTCCACCAGACGCGGTATTTTGGAATGGATCTTCAACGCGAAGCGCCCCGCCACCCGCCAAAAACGCATCGAAAAAACCGCCGTTTTGGCGGCAGAAAACAAGCGCGCCGCGGAATGGAGAAGGGGTTAACCCTTCCACCCTTACCACGTCAACTCCGTCCACACCGGCCAATGGTCCGAGACGTACACATCGCCTTGTTTCAAGGTCAAAAAGCCGTGCTTAAGTACTTCGAAATGCTTGGTAGCGAACACAAAGTCGATGTACGGCCGTGGGGCGGATTCTTTGAAACCGTTGGTGGAGGCGATCCCGCCGAAATGTGACGTGGCCGACTGGTCCTGCGTGTTGTAGAGTTTTGGCGTTTTCAGGTCGAGAATGGTTTGGATGCCCTTGGAACCGAGTGGCGTATTGAAGTCGCCGGTGAGCAGGGTAGGGAGGCCGTCGGCGATTTTGGTCATTTCAGCCGCAATCACTTTTGCGCTTTCCTGGCGCGAGATTTCACCCACGTGGTCGAAGTGGGTATTGACGAACATGATTTCCTTACCCGTCTCGATTTCCTTAAACTTAGCCCAGGTGGCAATGCGCGTGATGGCGGCGTCCCAATCCTTACTGGCGACTACCTTGGGCGTCTTGGAAAGCCAGAAAGTACCGCTGTCGAGTACCTCGTACCGGTCTTTGCGGTAGAATATCGGAGAGAATTCGCCCTTTTCCTTCCCGTCGTCGCGGCCTACACCCACCCAGGCAAAGCGGGGCAGGCGCTCCTGCAAGTCGTCGATCTGCCCGATCAGCGCCTCCTGCAAGCCCGCAAAGTCGACGTCGTGGTCGGCGAAGACCGAGGCGGCCAAATCTTTGCGGTTGGGCCAGGCGTTGATGCCATCGCCGGCGTTGTTGTAGCGGATGTTGAAGGATAGCACCCGCAAAGTATCGGTGGCCTGGGCGGCGAAAGTGGTAGCCATAAGCAAAGCGATCAGACTGAGTTTTTTCATGAATCGGGGTAGTTTGGGAAAAACAAAAGGCAGTACTTGCGCAAAAGTAACGAATGGTAAGGTAGTGCCCGTTTTGAAACTATTAATTACGTACCTCGCCCGTCACCGCTGGCCCGCCCTGCTCTGGACGGCCCTGATCGTGCTGGCCTGTACCTGGCCGGGTGGTAATCTGCCGTCGGCCCCGGTCGTGGGCTTCGACAAGATCGTGCACATCGGGATGTTCGTCGGCTGGACGGTACTTTGGCTGCTGCTATTCCCCAAAAACACGTGGGCGGTACTGCTGCTGGGAATCGCCTTCGGTATTTTGCTCGAATTTTACCAACAATGGCTACCCTTCGACCGTACTTTCGACTGGTGGGACGCGGCCGCTGATGGCCTTGGTGCACTGCTGGGCGTAGGGCTTCATTTCATATTGATGAAAATGGTGATTTTGGACTAACTTGGCCTCCGATCCATCTACATTCGACCGCTCCATGCTGTTGTGCATCCTGTTTTTCCTGCTCCTGACGTCGTCGCTGTCGGCCCAAACGATCCATCCCGACTCCATCAAAATCGCCCGCGATGCTTACGGAGTACCCCATATTTTTGCCAAAACGGACCCAGAAGTAGCCTATGGCCTGGCCTGGGCCAACGCCGAGGACGATTTTGCCACCATGCAATTCACGTTACTGGCCGGGGAAGGAAAGCTGGGCCGGTTGCGCGGCAAAGACGGTGCCACCGTCGACTACATCGTGCATCTGCTGCGTTGCCGGGAGGTGGTGCAGGAAAAATATTCGACCCTCGCGCCCGATTTTGTGGCGCTGCTCGACGGCTACGTGCAGGGAATCAATGCCTACGCGGCCCGGCATCCGCGCGAAGTACTGGTGCGCGGTTCTTTCCCGGCTACCCTTGAATCGTACCTTACCTCGCTGGTGTTCTCTGCCTCGATGATCACGGGCGTCGACAAAGCGCTGGCTTCTATTTTTAACCGAAGAGTCCCCACCCTCAAAGCCTTCGCGTCGGGCGGTTCCAACGCGTTTGCGGTGCACTCGTCCAAAACCACCGACGGACAAACCTACCTGGCCATCAACTCCCACCAACCGCTCGAAGGGCCGGTGGCCTGGTACGAAGCCCACCTGCACAGCGAAGAAGGCTGGAACATGCTCGGCGGACTTTTTCCGGGTAGCCCGGTGGTTTTTCTGGGTACCAACGAGAACCTGGGCTGGGCGCACACGGTCAATTTTCAGGATAAAGTAGACGTGTACCAACTCGAAATCAACCCTGACAATAATACGGAATACAATTCGACGAAAGTACGAGACGCTGGAAGCCAAAAAGGTCAAGCTCAAAGTCAAGGTAGGACCGTTTCGAATTCCGGTGAAGAAAGAGGTACTTTGGAGTAAGTACGGCGCGACGCTTCGCAACGACCAGGGTACTTTCTCACTACGTTTCGGGGCCAACCAGGATATCCGGGCGGTGGAGCAGTGGTACCGCATGAACAAGGCGCGCAATTTTTCGGAGTTCTACAAAGCCATGGAAATGACAGCGATTCCCGGCTTCAACACCGTCTACGCCGACCGCCACGATACGATCTTTTACGTAAGCAACGGCAAGATTCCGCTCCGCCAGCCCGGCTACAACTGGCAAAGTACCGTCCCCGGCAACGTGTCTGCCACGCTGTGGAATGAATTTCACCCGTTGCAGGATCTACCGCAGTACGTCAATCCCAAAAGCGGGTACCTGTTCAATACCAACAACACGCCCTTCGACGCCACCGGTCCGGGCGACAACCTGAAAGCGGCCGATTTCGACCCGACGATGGGCTACGAGACGACGAACAACAACCGGAGCGTACGGATGCAGGCGCTTTTTGGACAATACGATAAGCTGAGTTACGAGGATTTCAAGCGCATCAAGTACGACAACCAATTGCCCGAAAAGCTCGCGTTCCAGACCAACATCGACGCGCTGTTCCAGTTGCAGGCTTCGGAACATGCCGAACTGGCTACCCTGATTACGGATGTCCAGAACTGGAATCGCAAGACGGATACCGATAGCCACGGGGCCGCCGTATTTTTACTATTTTATCGTGCCATCTACGCCCAATTGGTCGACAAGGGCTTCGATCATACTTTGACCCCCGCCGAGTGCCTGGAAGGGCTGCACTCTGTCAAAGAGTACCTCCAAACTAATTTCAAGCGCACCGACATCGAATTAGGTGATCTGCAAAAACTGGTACGAGGCGAAAAAGAGCTCCCGATGTGGGGGATGCCGGATGTGATCACGGCCATCAACTCGGCCCCCCACAAAGACGGCAAGCTGAAAGTCGTACAGGGCGAGTCGTACATTGAGCTGGTGCGTTATCCCGAAGCAGGGTTGCCCATCATCGAATCGGTGATCAACTACGGCGCATCCAACCGGCCGGACAGTCCGCATTACGCCGATCAGATGGAGCTATTCGTAGCCAAAAAAACCAAGAAAATGACGCTGGACAAGGCGCAGGTACTTCGCGAGGCCAAGCGGGTGTATGCGCCTAAGTGATTGATTTTATCAAAAAAAAATACCTCTCGACCTATGAATAAGCTTCGGTACTACCCCCTTTTGTTTTGCTTTACTCTTTTAGCGTTTGGCTGTAAGAAGAACATTTACAGTAACGGTCAGCGGCCCTATCAATTCCCGAATTATGTCGATACGGAAACAAAGCCTGTGCAGTTCCAGGAGAAAAAAACCTACCGCACGGCGGCGGGCGTGTCGGCTTCCAATCTGTTCAACGGTGCGCGACTAAACGACTTCACGACCCTGAACGACAGTACTTTCACCGTCACGATCGCGCCTGAAAACACGCCTATCAACCCGAGTCCCTGGTATGCTTTCAAACTTTGGAGTGACGCACCGAAGAAAATTTATCTTAATATCGACTACCAAAACGGTACCCACCGCTACCTGCCCAAACTATCGCCCGATGGCCGGAATTGGACCGACCTGGATAGCAATCAGCTGACGAAAAGGGGCGGTAACGTGCAATTTCCGCTGACATTGAGTAGTGATACGCTTTGGGTAGCCGGACAAGAGCTTTTCACCACTGACCACCTTCGCGAGTGGTTGGACGGGATTCAGGCAACAAAATCAGGCGGTAAAGGTAGGTACCTACGGCAAAAGCAAACTCGGTCGCCCGATGTACACCGCTTCGCTATTTGAGAAAAACAAGCAGCAAAAAGAAATCATCGTGCTCATGAGCCGCCAACATCCGCCCGAAACGACGGGGCAACTGGCGTTCCTGCATTTCACCGAACGACTGCTGGAAGACGACGAACTCACCCGCGCCTTCCGCCAAAAGTACCAGGTACTGCTCTTTCCGATGCAAAACCCCGACGGCGTCGACCTTGGCCACTGGCGGCACAACGCGGGTGGCATCGACCTCAACCGTGATTGGGATCGCTATAATCAGCCCGAAACCCGGCAAATGGCGAAGTACATCACCGATTACGCAAACAAAATCCAGGCCCCGGTGATCCTGGGCCTGGATTTTCACTCGACTTACGACGACGTGTATTACATCAATAACTCCGATACGGCCACGGCGCATCCCGATTTTACCAAAAAGTGGCTCACCGGAATCAAGAACGCCATTTCAGACTACGAGCCCAACATCTCGCCCTCCAATGTCGGCCAGCCCGTCAGCAAAGGTTGGTTTTTCGTCGCCTTCAAGGCCATCGGCATCACCTACGAAATCGGCGACGCCACGCCCCGCGACTTCATCCAAGACCAAAAGTCGCGTGGCGGCGGAAGAGATGATGAAAGTGCTTTTGAATTAGGAGATATGAATGATGAATCAGAAGAATGCGCACTCAACCTATTCTCATATCTCATATCTACCTCTACCTCTACCTATTCACTTCCGTCTCCTCAAAAATCCCCGCGATCCCGTGGCGCATTGCGGTTGGCGCTGAGTTCGGTTTGGGCTACCACGAAGCGCTGAGGGTACTTGTTAGCAGTCGCTGAGTTGAACGGGGGCAGGATGGCGATGTCCTTTTCCTTGGTACCCAGGCGGCGCAGGTCGTCGAAGGGCATCAGGCCGGTGAAGCCCGACACGTAGCGCTCCTCGATAATCTCGCGTAACAGCGCGCGCTCGGTAGCCAGGTTGTCGGCGTTTTCGATGCCGCCGGTACCTTTCTCGAAATCGGCCAGCACGTAGGGCTCGTACTTGATCGCATCGGTAGCGTTCAGTTTCTCGAATGCCTTGCCCGACGCCAGGTAAGCGCGCAGTACGTTGAGTTGCTTCAAGCCTTCCTCCACGCCCAGCGTCCGGGTACCGGCCTCGGCCAGAATCAGCAGGTTTTCCTCGTAGCCGACCAGCGTCATGGGACGTCCCGCTGCCGCAATGCCCTTGTTGTTGTTGGCCGCGTTGCCATCGAACTTGTAATAGGCCAGGCGGGCCGCTTCGTCCGTCTTGGCGTTGTTGCGTCGGCCAAGTACCTTTTCCAGGTGGCTGCCCGCGAAAGTCCAGTAGCCGCCGCGCTCATTGATCATCTTGTAGTTCAGGTTCAGGCTGCCGTTGCCGATGTTGGGCGGTGTGAAAGTCAGCGCCTCGCTGGCCGAAGAAATTCCCTTCAGGGCCGCTTCGTAGGCCTTTGGGTACTCGCGGGTATACATATACATCCGGGCTTTGAGCGTGTAGGCGACCCGAGTCCACTTTTGGGTGTTGCCGTTCAGGTACAAATCTTCCGGCAGGGCTGAACTACCCGCTCCGGCCAGGTCCGCGATGGCGCCGTCGAGCAAGGTTTGAAGTTGATCGAAAACGGCCTTCTGACTGTCGAATTTCGGGTCGGCAATGTCATCGTTGGAAATTTCGCTATAAGGTACATCCCCGAACAGGCTGGCGATGGTACCCATGGCGTTGGCCTCGATTACCTTGGCGATGCCGGAGTACTGGGCGGCCTTGGGGCTAGTCGGCCGTTTGGGCGCGCATGACCCTGGCTTGCTTCACCACGCCCTGGTAGGCATTTTCCCAGATGCCGCTGGTTTCTTCGGCGGATAGGTTGTATTCGTAAATGCTCTTATACAGTAGCGCAATGCCGCGCGTCTGCCCGCTCCACATGCCCGCAATCCGGGTTTGGTGGCCGAGCTGCACGCTCACGTTGGCGAGCTCCATGCCTTTCAGCAGCAGTACACCCGCTTCGAAGTTGTCCGACGAAATCTCGTTCGGATTGTCGTTGATGTCCTTCACCAGCGACTCACAGCCAACGGCTGAGAAGAGGAGGGTGGCGAGGGTGAGGTATTTTATATTTTTCATTATATGGTGATGTTAGTTTTTAGAAGCGACAAAGCTCCAAAGCTCCAAAGCCGCAAAGCCACAAAGATTTCATGCGTCAGCCCACTTTGGGCGGGGCGGCCCATGCCGCTTTGTGGCTTTGTCGACTCTGTGGCTTAAATTAATAATTTATCTTAACCGAAAACACCCACGAGCGGGTACTTGGGTTGGTGAAGTACTCGATGCCGAAGCCGTTGTCGACGCCCGATTGATTCACTTCCGGGTCGATTCCTTTTATCTTGGTCCAGAGTACCAGGTTTCGCCCCGAAATGGACAGGTCGATGGAGCCCAGCTTGGTGGCGTTGCGAAACTTGGCACCGCCGATGCTGTAGCCCAGCGATACCTCGCGGAGGCGCGTCCAGCTACCATCCGTGACCGCGAATTCGTTGATGGCCGAGCCGCCCAGGCCACCGCCCAGCGTGGTGTACCACTGCTCGTCGAGCAGGATGTCGCCCCCGCCGTAGTTGCCGATGTTGCCGCGCACCGTAGTACCCGCCGGAAACACCTTGCCCGCCGCGTTTTTCAGGTCTTGGGTCAGCGTTACTTCGCTTTCAGTGTCGTTGTAGGTACCGAAGCTGTTAAGCACAAAACGCGTCCGCTCGGCGAAGTCGCCGCCCTGGTAGGTCTCAAACAGTACGTTGAACGACAAGCCTTTGAACGCAGCGCGCAGGCCCAGGCCGCCGCGCCAGTCGGGGTTAGGATCGCCGATGATACCCTGCTCGGGATCGAGGGTAGGGAAGCCGTTTTCGTCCAGTTTCAAGCTGCCGTCGGCATTGCGGGTGGCGCGGCTACCAAACAGGATACCCAGCGGCTGGCCCACGATGGCGTTGGACGTGATCGACTGGTTGGTGAGCGCTACGCGATCTACCCCCGCCAGGTCGAGTACCTTGTTGCGGTTGTTGTTGAAGTTGCCGTATAGGTCGAGCGAGAAGTTGTCTTTCTTGATCGTCGACAGGCTGAAATCGACTTCCAGTCCCCGGTTTTCCATGCGGCCAGCATTGGCATATTTGGAAAGGTAGCCCGAGCTTGGCGACTGGTTCACTTCCAGCAGGATGTCGTTGATCTCGTTGCGATAGTAGGTAGCCCCAATCGTCAGCCGATCGCGGAAGAAGCGCAGGTCGGTACCGATCTCGAATTCCGTTTTGATTTCGGGCTTCAGGTTGGCGTTGCCCTGGTCGTCGTTAAGGCGGAAGCCGCCGCCAAACTCATTGATGTCGAGCGCGTCGTCGTAGGTCGAGTACACAAACGTCTCGTAGGTAGTACCAAAGCGGTAGGGCAGGGGCTGCACGCCCACTTGGCCGTAGGAAAGCCGCAACTTGCCAAACGAGAAAATGTTGTTGGGCGACTGTAACAAGTCGGAAAACTGCCAGGCCAGGTCGGCCGAAGGATAGAAGAACGTACCGTCGATGGTAGAAGCCGCCTCTTGGGTACCCGACACATTCAGAAACACTTGCTTGAACAAATCGAACGAAAGAATACCGTAGCCCCGGTTAGAGCGGATGCGGCGGGTGTTGTTGTTGATCTCGAACGGTGCCACGCCGTTGGCAAAAGTCGGGATGCGGCTGTTGACCAGGAAGTTGGTCGACGAAGCGTACAGACTCTCGCGGTTGCGGTCGTTGATGTTGAAACCCGCCGTGATGTTCAGGCCCACTTTGTCGGGTACCAGGTTGGGGAAATCGGCCCGCGCGATGGCGTCGACGTTGACCTCGGTGTTGGTGAATTGCTCGTTGTCGATCCGGCCGTTGGTAAAGCTCGCCGAGCCGACGGGCGAGAAGTACACGCGCTTGTCGACGTAAGTATCGATACCACCGCGTAGGTCCAGCTGCAGCCAGCTTACAGGGTTGATATTCAGGTTGGAGTTGGCGTTGAAGCGGTTGACCTTGGTGGTACCTTTCTGCTCGAGCGCAGTCCAGAGCGGGTTGTTGTAGGTCGGGTTGACGTTGTTGCCCAGGTACCGGCGGTAGCTACGCTGCCGATCGGTGGATGCCACGCCGCTGGCGCTGAAGTAAGTACCGATGTAAGGATTTTGGTTAAAATCGGGCGGCGTGCGCAGCAAGCCCAGGTACAGGCCCGCCGTGTTGGAGCTTTGCTGAATCCGGTTGGCGTCCGAAAAGACGTAGTTGGCCTTGGTGGTCAGGTTGACGAAGTTGTTGAAGAACGTCTGATTGTTGAACCGCATCGTGAACCGCTTGTAATCGCTGCCCAGAATAATGCCGTCCTGCCCCAGGTACCCCAGGCTGAAATAGTTGGTTGTCTTGCCGCCCCCACCCGAAATGGTGATGTTCTGGTCCAGAAACGAACCCGTGCGGAACACGTCGTCAAAGTTTTGCTCTACAAAGGTCTGCTGAGAATTCTTTGTCCTGATGGGATAAATCTTCTCGCCGTTTTGACCCTGGAAGTACTCGCCCGTCGTGGTCACGACGTCCTCGCCACCGGCGCGGGCCGAGATCTTATCGCCCCAGGAGTTGGCCGAAGTAGGGCTGTACTTACCGCCCGTGCCCTGTCCCCAGGTACTTTGCAGCGGGTGGCGGCGGTTGATCTCATCGAGCGAGTAGCTGGCCGAGTACGAAATCTTCATCCGCTGATTGAGCTTGCCCTGCTTGGTCGTGATCACAAGCACGCCGTTGGCCGCCCGCGAACCCCAGAGCGCCGCCGCCGAAGCACCTTTCAGTACTTGCACCGACTCCACATCCTCAGGATTGAGGTCATTCAGGCGCGATTGCTGCGAGGTACCACCCGAGCGCGAACTACCGCTACCGTAGAGGTTATCGTTGCTGATGGGCACACCATCCACGATCACCAGCGGTTGAGAAGAGCCGCCAATGGTATTGGCGCCGCGAATCTGAATGCTGGTACCCGCGCCGGGGTCGCCGTTGGCGCGGGCGATCTTGACGCCCGAGGCCTTACCGGCCAGGCTGTTCAGAATCCCTACCTCGCCCGTAGTCTTAATGGCTTGCGAGGTCACCGTCGAGGAAGTCGAGCCGGAGCGGTCTTTCTGGGTTTTGAAACCCAGCGCGTTCACGACCACCTCTTGAAGCTGATTGCTTTCCTGGTCGAGCGACACGTTGATGGTACTACGGCCGCTGATGTCTTGGGTCGCGGTAGCGAAGCCGATAAAGCTGAACACCAGCTGGGTGGCGCTTTCGGCTGCACTCAGGCTATAATTGCCCGAGGCATCGGTGGTGGTGCCGGTGGTGGTCCCCTTGACCAACACGCTGACACCGGGCAGCGGCGACGACTGCTCGTCGGTCACTTTGCCCTGAATCTGGGTTTGTGCCTGTACCTCAAAGATTACGAAGCTCAGCAACAGGAGAAGAAGTTTTTTCATGCAGAAAAAGTTAATTGGTTAGAGATGGGTTGTGCTCAAAGGCAAGTAGACGGCGCATGGCACCAGCTCCCCCTACCGCAATAAGGGCGGAAAATTAATGAAGTTTTAATCTTAAAAAACAATAAAAAGGTTGGGCGGTACCAAAAGTTGCGAAAAAGGGCTAACGATTTGGTTTTTAGGCAACTTTATATACTTTTTGATCAATGGAGAATTATTGAACATTAGAAAAGTACTATCGGCTCTATTCTCATGATTGAAGAGAAAATTCGAAGTTCGGGTCAGGGCGCCATCGATCGTACAATTCAACGACCTCAGCACCCTATCATTAACAGATTTCCTTCCCGCGCCGCGATGTGCACGGAATTGTAGGTGGCAACTTCACGACTATTTCTGGCGCGATAGTCCCAGACACTTATAAAATAGTAATTTTTAAATCAGTGTATTTCCTGATCCGCTTAAAGTCGGCCTTGTTGTAGGTGTAAAGCTCCTGGCAGTATTCTTCGGCGATGGCGGTGTGCAGGCAGTCGTTGATGTGTTGGAACCCGACTTTTCTGGCTATTTCGATTGCTCGATTGAAGTGAGAAACTTCATATGTAGTAGTCAGATAAGGAAAATTGGCCCGTAACATCTCTTCAATTTTCCTCAGACTTACGTTCAAGCGAGACAAAACGAAGGATGTCTCCTGTAGTGCGAGTAGCGAACAGCAGAAACTCCCGGAAGCGGTGGTTTCCTTATAAAGTTGAACTGCTTCAACATGCTTTTGGGGGTCTTGCGCTACGTAATAGTTTACCAATACATCTGAATCGAAATATGTCATAAGTACATTTCGTCAGCCAATTTTGAAAAATCTATATCAGGATCGACCTTTAAATCTTTCAAACTGAGTCGAATGGCTTCGGTCTGTCGAAAAAGTTCTTTCTGATCAAGTACTGGTGCTTCTTGCGCATCCTGCACGGTGATCGTCACTTGCTTGTCGCCAAATAATGCCCGGACAGACTCGATGAAGTTGGCGTTCAATTCGGTGGTATGTAATTGAAATGTCTGCTGCATGACTTTTTTTTGATCAAAGTTAAGCATTTGTATTCATCGATCCCAGCACTCCATAATCAGCAAATCACCTTCCCGCGCTGTGATGCGCACGAAGCCATCGGTTTCCGCTTCGTTGCTGTTGCCCGAGCGGTACCCCAGCGTAAGTACTTCGCCGTCAAGGTTGTATTTTAGGCCGCTGGTGATAATGCCACGCACTTCCCCCACCGGAATCAGTGAAATGGGGGTTTCGGCGGTGTACCACTTTTCGTAGGTACCCATTAGCGGGAAAATCTTGGAATAATCGTCGTACATCACCAACTGAATCTGGTTTTTGTAGCGTACCAAGTTGGTGATGTTGGTGATGGCGTGGTCGGCGCGGCGGCCCGTGGCCCACACAATGTTGGCGGCCGGGAAGCCACGCTCGATCAAAAACTCGATGCCTTTCTCTAGGTCGGTCTTGTCCTGGTCGGGTGCAGAGATTATTTCCAGCGGGTACTGCCGGGCGCGGACCGCCTCGAAATTGGGCGCATGGTCGAAGTCGCCAAGCCAGACATCGACCTTCACGCCTGCATCGAGCACGCGGTGGATGGCATCGTCGAGCACGACGACGAAGGGACTCCATTCGAGCAATTGGCCCAACATTTCGTCGCTGCACGCCTCGCCGTTGGCGATGATGAGCGCGGGCTCTTGCTTCTCCCGCACGATGTGGTGCGAGCTCACGGTTTCAGCTCGGTTTTGGCGTGGTTCCAGTAGACGTCCATTTCGGCCAGCGTCAGGTCGGCCAGGGCCTTGCCGTCGGCTTTGGCGTGGTCTTCCAGGTACTGGAAGCGCTTGATGAATTTTTTATTGGTACGTTCCAGTGCCGTTTCGGGATTGAGGTCCACGAAGCGGGCGTAGTTGACCAACGAAAAAAGCAAATCGCCAAACTCAGCCTCGGCTTCTTTCGGGTCGAGTACCACATCCGTCTCCGCGTCGAAGTGGGCTTTGAACTCCTGCATCTCCTCTTGTACTTTTTCCCAGACCTGCGATTTCTCGTCCCAATCGAAGCCAGCGCCCCGCGCTTTTTCTTGAATCCGCATGGCCTTCACCAACGCAGGCAGCGATTGCGGCACGCCCGACAGCACCGAGCGGTTGCCTTCTTTTAATTTCAGCTGCTCCCAGTTTTGCTTCACTTTTTCCTCGGTATCCGCCACGACCGTATCGCCGTTAGCGTCGCCGTAGATGTGCGGATGCCGCGAAATGAGCTTATCACAAATTCCGTTCAGTACGTCGGCGATATCGAAATCGCTGGTTTCGGAGCCGATCTTGGCGTAAAAAACAAGATGCAGCATCAGGTCGCCCAGCTCCTTCTTTACTTCCGATAAATCATTTTCCAGGATCGCGTCCGACAACTCGTACGTTTCTTCAATAGTAAGGTGCCGCAGGCTTTCCAAGGTCTGCTTGCGGTCCCACGGACATTGCGCGCGCAGCTCGTCCATGATGGTCAGCAGGCGGTCAAAGGCTTGTAGTTGGGTGGGGCGGTTATTCAATGGATAATGGATAATGGATAATGAACAATGTATGCTTCATGTCTGGTTTAAGGCTTCGCGCAAACTTAGTGAAACCACGCGACGCCCCGCTTGACAAACCAGACAAGCAATATAAATATCTTCCCCGTCAACCATCCACTCTTCCCCGAAGTGCTTCATATTCCAGCAACAGCGTCCAGCAATGCGCTTCGCAACGCCAATTCATGTGAAATAGCTTGTTGGGAGCGAGTTTATAAAGTACTGGCGACTCATAGGCCGTCAGCAGTCCGGCGATGAAAAAGTGAAAACCTCTAAAATCTTTTTTAGTAAAATCCTCTAACGCAATCCGGGGCGGTACTTCACCCAGACGTAGTAGCGAAGTAGCGAGTAGTACCCGGTTCATGGGCTGGTTTTCGCGGGAAAGTAGGCGCTGGGCATCCTGAATTAGTTTTCCTTTAACAGGACGGATTGCGTCGGGATCGAAAGCCGCGATGAGCCGCGCTACATGGTAGATGATGAGCACGGTACTTGGGTACTGATGGGCGCAGCGAAAGGGCTCGTGTCGGTAGCGGTCGCGCTCGATCACCGAGCGGATGTACAGCAGGCTGTGGGCATCGTGCTGATTTAACGGAAGATTGTACTGGAAAATGCAATACATAATATTGCTCAGCACGCAGGCATCGAACTCGGTGTACATGTTTTTGCCAAACCAGGTGGAGTAGGCGCGCAGCTTGCGGTACTCAGGGTAGGTATTCCTGATCCATCGTTTGGGGCCGTTGGCGTGTTGCGCGAGCTTGTTCTTCAACCAAAGCAGTTCGTCGGAGGTAGGGGCATCGGTGAGGTACACGAAGGCGGTATCGTCCACATCGTCGGGAATGCGGAAGTGCTCGAACCGCCGAAATAAGTAGCCATTCGGGAAGTGGCGCGACGGCTTGGTTGGCCAGAAATTGTAGGTTTTCAGCCCGTCTTTGTTTCGATAGGCGGGGTAGTTAGCGCGAACACCGTTCAAAATAGAATCCACCTTGGCTTGCTCCGACGAGGGCAACCTGGTCCGTAACGATTGCAGGGTAAAACCGATGATCGCCGAGAAAAAAATCGTGGTATCAGGACGGGCGTACCCCAGGTAGGAATTGCGGCGGTAGGCCGGAAACAGCCCGGCCGGGAAGTGCCGCTCGCCCTGTGATTGCAGATTAACGATTTTATCTAGAAAATAAACGCTGTACAAGTACGAGTATTTTTATGTATGAATTGTAAAGTACTGTAAATTAGGTCACTAAAAAACTGGCATTATAATTGATATTTTATTGCTAAACAATCCATAAAAAACCAACACCATAATGAAACGTCTTTTACTACCTATCATGCTGCTGGGCCTGCTTACGAGCGAAGCCGTAGCGCAAAAAAACTTCATTCTGAGTACTTTGCAACATAAGGGCTTCATGAGCGTGACGGCGGGCTACAACATGCCGGCCTGCAACACGCCCTTTGGCAAAAACCTGAACGATGTATTGGTCAACGGCCAATTCGCGCAGACATCGGTCGGCTACCGCTTCGGTCGGCGGCTGGGCGTGGTGGGTAGCTACACCTACGCCACCAATGCCGTGCAGCCCAACGCGATGCTCAATGCTTTGGGCCAATCGTCTGCCGCCGCCGACTGGAACCCCAACCCGACCAACTGCATCACGCAGAGCGTGATGGTAGGGCCATTGGTTACGATTCCATCGGGACGTTTCCTGTTCGACCTCCAGATGACGGCGGGCTACGCCGCGTCGAGCAGTTCGCGCATCGAGTCGACCACCGTGGGCCGCGAGCGACCCATTTCGCTCATGCTGCCTTCCCGTACGGCTAGTGCGCTGGCGTTGGGCGCCGGGGCCACCGTTCGTTACAAGCTCAACCGCTGGCTGGCCGTGCACAGTTCGATCCAGTACATGACCGCCAACCTGGAGTACAAAAACCTCACCCAGGAGATCAATATGGGCAACCAGCGCTCCGTCCAGCCCGTCACCCCGCACCAACCCATGGGTTTCATGAATTTCGGGGTAGGGGCGAGTTTTATCTTTTAGCTCCTCACAATCCGTACTTCACCTTGACCCGCTTGACGATGGGGCCCAGTGTGAGGCCCTGCACGAGGATGGCGAAGATGACGATGCAATAGGTGACAGTTAAAATCAGTTCCTTATCCATGGCGGCGGGCAACGAGAGCGCCAGGGCGATGGAAATGCCGCCGCGTAAGCCTCCCCAGGTCATGATCATGGCGGTGCGGGGCATGAAATTGACCGAGCGACGTAGGGCCAGGATGGGAATGTACACGGAAATCAGGCGGGCCACCAGCGCCACGACGATGCCGATCAGTCCCGCCTGCCAGTACCCGTCGACGAACGACACCACCACCAGTTCGAGGCCGATCAGTACGAATAGCAGGGCGTTCAACGATTCGTCTACCAATTCCCAGAACTTATCCAGGTACTCCTTGGTCTCGTCCGACATGGCCTCGGAGCGGCCTTTGTTCCCGATGAAAAGCCCCGCCACGACTACCGCCAGCGGACCCGAAAAATGCAGGGCCGACGCCAGCGCGTAGCCGCCCATCACCAAGGCCAGCGACAGCAGTACTTCGGTTTGGTAGTGGTCGATCGACTTCATCATTTTGTAGGTAATGAAGCCCAACCCGGCACCCAGGATCAGTCCGCCCCCTACTTCTTCACCAAACAAAACCGCTACCTCGGTGGGCGTCACTTCTCCCACGCCCAGCGTGGCTACTTCCAGGATAGTCAGGAAAATGACTACGCCCACTCCGTCGTTGAACAGCGACTCGCCCGTGATGACGATTTCGAGGTTCTTGGGGACTTTGGCTTTTTTCAGGATGCCCAGCACCGCAATCGGGTCGGTGGGCGAGATCAGCGCTCCCAGCAGCAGGCAGTGGATGAACGGAATGGTAAAGCCGATCAGCGGAAACACATAGAAGAATATGCCCCCGATCAAGAAAGTGGAGGTGAGTACGCCAAACGTGGCGAAGCTCAGAATACTCCATTTCTGCTCCCGCATCAGCGCCATATCAGTGTGCAGTGCGCCCGCGAAAAGCAGGAAACTGAGCATCACTTCGAGCAGTACCTCCGGGAAGTCGATGTTGGCCACTATGCCTTTGACAGCATTCAGTACAGCCACATTAAACTGTCCTACGATCAAAATCGCGATGGAACTCAGCAGCGCAATGAGCATGAGCCCGATGGTGGCGGGTAGCTTGAGGTAGCGGAAATTAACGTAAGCAAAGAGGGCACAAATGGTGGTGAGGAGGGCAATAAGCGGAAACAGATCCATCGACAGTCGAGGTTAGATTTTGGGAGGTGGCTACCTTTATAGGTTATCAAATATAGATGTTATTATCTTTGAGACCGGCAATTTTCTCACATACCCGATCTTATGACCGAACCAAGGCAGCCCTTTCATACCTCCGTATTCTTTCGTTACGTCCAGGGCTATTTGTCGCACCTTTTTAATTTACAGGAAGGCAAGGCCGACGACGACGAGGTAATCGACGACATCAAGCGCGGCGTGACTTTCCGGGGTACCAACCTCTGGATTCTGATTTGCGCGATTTTCATTTGTTCGATCGGCCTCAACGTCAACTCGACGGCCGTCGTGATCGGCGCGATGCTGATCTCGCCGCTCATGGGTCCGATCATCGGCGTGGGACTGGGGGTAGGCATCCTGGATCTGGACCTGATCCGGCGAGCGCTGAAAAATCTGGCGATCGCAGCCTTCATCAGCGTTCTTACCTCGACAATTTATTTCCTGATCACGCCTCTGAGCGACGCCCAGACCGAGATTTTGGCGCGTACTTCGCCCACACTTTGGGATGTCATGATCGCGCTCTTCGGCGGTTTCGCGGGTATTATTGCCAGCTCGCGCCAAGACAAAAGCAACGCCATTCCGGGGGTAGCCATCGCCACGGCCCTCATGCCGCCGCTGTGTACGGCGGGCTATGGTATCGCCACTGCACAATGGGAGTACGTCATCGGAGCATTTTATCTTTTTTCGATCAACTGCGTTTTTATCACCTTGTCTACTTTTTTGATCGTCAAGTACCTGCGATTCAAAATCAGGCACTACGTAGACGACGCCACCGACCGGCGCGTAAAACTTCTGGTCGGCGTTTTCGTGCTGGCCACGGCCATTCCCAGCGTGTTTCTGGCGGCCAAAGTAGTCAGGAAGAGTCTGTTTGAACGGGAGGCGAGGGCGTTTTTGGAGGCGGAGGTCAACCCCCAAAACACCCAGATTATCAACCAACAACTGGTCTACAACCCTGATTCTTCCCAAATTATTATCACCTGTATGGGCCAAACCCTGGACAGCAACCAGATCCGGCAAATGAGCCAGCAACTGCCCAAATACGGGCTGGGAAACGCCCGGCTGGTCGTGCGGCAAAACTACAACGAAGTGAATGCCCACATGCTGGACGAGTTCAACACGACCCTCCGCACGGGTATTTTGGAAGATTTGTACCGAAAAAACGAAGAAGTGGTGCAAAACAAAACCGCCCGCATCAATATGCTCGAGCAGGAGATCGCGCGCTACCGGACCATCAACACCCAGTCGGGCGACATTGGCAACGAAATCAAGGTGCAGTACCCCAGTATCGACGAATTTTCGCTCACGATGACGCCGATCTACAATCTCAAAACCACCAAAGCCGACACCACCTACCTGGCCTACGCCAAATTTAGCAAGCGTCCCAGCTCGCGCGAAACCAAGCGCATGGAGGATTGGCTGAAAGTGCGTGTGAAGTCAAAGGATTTGCGGTTGGTGATTCAGTAGGGGGGATGCTGGATTTTGGACGCTGGATGTTAGATATTGGACGCTGGACGCTGGACGCTGGACTTTGGACGCTTGATACCAAATACCTGACGCGGCGTGCGCAAGTTGAATGAGCCGGGATATTGGTAATTTTATTGAGAGACAAAACCTCAGCTCTTTCCAGAAAATGGCCCTGAAAGTGTCAAACATGTCAGCACTGGGTGAAGCCCTGCGGCGGTTACGCAAGCAATCCCAGAATATCTTCCCGCGAAAGCGACTTTAGAAATCCCTCTTCACTGGAAATGAGGTCACTGGCGAGCTGGCGCTTTCTTTGCTGTAAATCCAGGATTTTTTCTTCCACGGAATTGCTGGTGATGAACTTGTAGGTAAAAACCGTTTGGTCCTGACCGATGCGGTGGGCGCGGTCGATGGCTTGAGCCTCGATGGCCGGATTCCACCACGGGTCGAGGATGAACACGTAATCGGCGGCCGTGAGATTGAGCCCGACCCCGCCCGCTTTCAGCGAAATCAGGAAAATTTTGAGCGTCGGGTCGTTCTGAAAATCCTCGACCTGTCCTTGTCGATTCTTGGTAGAACCATCGAGGTAGGCGTAGCGGGTTTTCTTTTGGTCGAGGTAATGTCTGAAAAGCGTCAGGTGCTTGACGAACTGGCTGAATATCAAAATTTTGTGTCCTTCGGCCAGCGCGGTTTCCAACTTGTGCTGGACGTCCTCGAACTTCCCCGAATCGCCTTCGTAGGTACCGTCGACCATGGCAGGGTGATTGGCCAACTGCCGCAGTTGAGTCAGCCCCTGCAACACCACCATGTTGGTGCGTCCGTCTTTTGGCCCATCCAACCGCTGCAAAATCAGGTTGCGGTAGTACGATTTCGCTTCTTCGTAACGGGCTTCCTGCGTCTTGCTCATCGCGCAATAATGAATACTCTCCACTTTTTCGGGTAGGTCGGTGGCGACCTGCGACTTGTGGCGGCGCAGCAGGAAGGGCTTGATGTGCTCGTTGAGCCGGGCGGTCTTGTCGGTGTCGCCCTTCTTTTCGATCGGGATCAGGTACTCTTTCTTGAAAAAAGTCTGATTGCCCAGCAAACCCGGATTTGCAAACGTCATCTGCGACCATAGGTCGAGCGTGCTGTTTTCGAGCGGCGTACCCGTCAGAATCAACTTGTGGGCCGCCTGCAGCTTCATCACGGCCTTGGTCACGCCCGATTTTGGGTTTTTAATCGCCTGCGATTCATCCAAAATCAGGTAGTGAAACCGGAAACTTTTCAGCAAATCCACATCGAGCCGGGCGATGCCATAGGACGTCAGGATGAGGTCGTAGTCGGCGAATTGGAAGGTGTCCTTATAGCGGTAGGTACCCGTATACTGAAAAAGCCTCAACTCGGGCGTGAAGCGCTTCGCTTCCAAGCCCCAATTGTGCAGGAGCGAGGTAGGGAGTACCAAGAGCGAGGGCGTAATTACGCCCGCCTCTTTCTCGGCCTGCAGCAGGGCGAGCGTCTGCACGGTTTTGCCCAGGCCCATGTCGTCGGCCAGGCAACCGCCGAAGCGGTACTGATTCAGGAACCGCAGCCAATCGTAGCCCGCTTTTTGGTAGCGGCGCAGCTCGCCGTTGAAGTTTTGGGGCGGGTCGTAGCTTTCGATTTCCCTGAAATCGCGCAGACCTTCCAATCGCCGGCTCAGCACCGTTGTGGCCAGACTGTCGCGCTGCAAGTCCTGCACCAGCATCAGGTGGTGCTTTTTTAGCGTCAATTTGCCCTTTTTTTCGTCGGAATCTACAAAAGTAAACAGCTCGGAATAACGCGTAAACCACCAGGCCGGAATGAGGGCGATCTCGCCGTTGGGCAACGGGAACTCCGTCTGATTGGATAAAATGTACCGCCGTAGCTTGATGAACGGAATCTCGAACTCACCGAAGCGTACCTTGGCCCTGATGTCGAACCAATCGTTACCTTCCTCGATCGAAAGGTCGAGCGACGAGTACCCCAGAAAGTACTTGCGCGAATTGTCGGCGTGCTGCTTCACCTCGATACCCAGTTCGGCCAGCTTGAACGCGTTTTCCTGCAACCAGGCGAACGCCTCCGCTTTGGGCCAGGTGAGCTTGCCTTTGCGGAGGTCCAGCCCCAACTCGCTCAATTGACTGACGCGCTGTTTTTCGAAAGCCAGGCTCCGCTTTACTTTATGAAAGATGTAATCGTCGCCACTCTTTTCCAGCTTTACGTGCGCCTGACGCGCGAAGCTGTCGTAGGCAAAGGGAAACGCGCCGTACTGAAAAGTGAGCGCAAAAATCAACTCGCCCACTTCCCAGGCTACCTCCTTTTTGGGTTCGCCATTGGGATTGAAGAACGTGATGGCGCTGCTGGTTTCGGCGGCGCCTTCGGAGATCGTGACTACGGGCCGGGCGGCAAGCGATTCCTGCCTGATTTCCAGTCCTTTCGACACAACATCGAACGAGGCGATGAGCGGTGCCACGAAGCGGCGGAAGTAGGTGTCCTCTATGTTGCGAGGAATGGCGATGAATTTTTTATCCAGGAAAGGCTTGATTTTCTTGCCATCCACCTCGTCGGCAAAATGGTAAATCGCATCGTCCAGCAGCATGAAAGCGGGCTCGTCGCAGAGCACAATGGCGTCGCGGTATTGAAAGTCCAGCTTTTTACCGGCGTGCAGCATGGTCGGAAAGTAGTGCGTGTTCTCTTCGTTGCGCATGAAGTAAAACCGCACCTTGGTTTGCTCGGTCATGTACTCGACTTTCTTCCAGGCTGGGTCGCCGTCGCTGCTCATGATGTAGATCTGCCGTCCGGCCAGTTTACCCAGGACCAGGGCCTTGTAGTGGTCGAGGTACCCGGCGATAGCCCCCTGAACGCCCTTGTCGCCCTTTTCGGCGTCGTATACCCGCAGGAAAAATTCGACTGGACTGTTCTTGCGGGTGTTGAACCTACGGTAGATGACATCGGGCTGCATGTCCTCGATTAGCCGCACGAGCTCAAAATCGGTGGTATCCAGCCCGGTGGAGAACTCACCTACGTTTTTGTCGGAGATGTTCTGATGGAGGTAGCTCAGCTCGCCGCGCTCGTCGAGCTGTACCACGAACGACTCAAACAGCACGCCCAGGTACTGGTGCTGCAAAATGGAATAGATGATCTGGAAGGGCTGGGACGTCGAAACTCTCATGCAGGCGGGGTAGGGGGGCGCTTTATAATTGGCTTAACCCCAAATATACGTTCCGTCCGGCGAATCCCAACAAAAAAAGACCTTCGGAGCGAAGGTCTTTTTGTACCGGGGACGGGAATCGAACCCGTACGAGCGTTGCGGCTCACAGGATTTTAAGTCCTGCGTGTCTACCAGTTCCACCACCCCGGCTTGTGATGTAGGCAAGAACACCTTAGAACAAGAAAAGCACCCACGACAGGTGCTTGACTCATTAGAGCAGAAGACGAGGTTCGAACTCGCGACCTCAACCTTGGCAAGGTTGCGCTCTACCAGCTGAGCTACTTCTGCATCACCTCTTTCTGAAAAGGTGATGCAAAAGTAGGCGTTCGCTTTATTGTACGCAAGCGTAACGCCGAAAAAGTTTGTCAAAAGCAGGTGGCCGCAAAATAACAAATTGGTAATCAGCGGGGATAGAAGCACAGAATTCCGAAAAAAATATTGAGCCCCAAACCAGCAAGCAAATTCATGCGCATGGTATGGCGAAAACTGGCCTCCGAAGGGTTGCGGCGTACCCGCAGCCACCAATAACCGAAGTACCCGATTACCGGTCCGAGACAAAGCGCAAGTACCAGCAGGCGGTCCGCCGAGCCGAAGCGGAGGAAGTAGTAGAGAAAGCCAGCAAACGAGATTATAAAAAATACCGCCGCGTTCAGAAAAGTACCATTGAGCCCCAGCAGGCGGCTGAAGGTAAGGTCACCGCGCCGGGCGTCTTCGTCGTGCTGGTAGATTTGGGTGAGCGGGTACACGGCCCACAGATTGGATGTACAGATAAGTGCAGGAAGCAGGTGCCGCAGGCTGAGCAATTCGGAGAGCGATACCTGAGTGATGACCTGAACGGTGGCCAGGTACGTAAAGGCACCCTGGAACAATCCTACAATGATCCAGCTCGCCAGGGGGTACTTTTTCAACCGCGTCAAGGGGTGGCTGTATATTTTCGAAATGGTACCGTATACGATCAGGTATAGAAAAAAGTAAGCACCGAGCCCAACCCAAAAAGCCAGGACGAGCGCCAGCAAATCCAAGCCCCAGGCTGTGTAGAGTAGTCCTTTGCTCACCGGAGGCGGGTTTTCGAGCAAGCCGATGCTGCCTTCATCTTTGTCGTAGTAGCTGTTGAAAGCGTTGCTGGCCGGATAAAGCAAAAAATGAATGAGGACAAAAGCCCACCACGCCCGACCGAAGCCCCCCGGATGAGCCGCCACCGAAACCTGGCTCAGCGCGAAAAGGAAGACGGGCAGCAGGAAAACCGAGAAGGGCAGGCGCAGGTGTAAAAGTATATTCCTCATGTGGTGTTGGCACAGAAATTTGCTAATCGAAGTGCTGAAATAAAGTGTAGGTACCCAACTAACCTACCGTTGAATGCGTAAGGTTTAAGAACATGTTGCGCCCAAAGTCGTTTAGCATGTAAGCGTTTTCAAGCTGGAATTACCTACTTTTCGATCAAATTAACAACCGCGTGTCAAGACCACCGGGCGCCCGCGCCTTTATTACTGCCATTGGAACAGCCGTTCCGCCGCACCGTTTCGACCAAAGCCGTATTGCCGATTTCATGGCCAACGCCATGGGACTCGACCCTGAGGCCGAGCGACGGCTGCGCGCGCTGTACCGTAGCACCCGCATCAAGCAACGCTATTCGGTACTGCCCGACTACGGGGCCGAGCCCGGCGAATTTACGTTTTATCCTAACACGCCCGGCCTCGAACCGTTCCCTACGGTGCAGCAACGTATGGTGGCTTACCGTCAATACGCCGTGGGCCTGGCGGAGGTTGCGCTCAAGCAGTGTCTGCACGATACTGGTACCCCAGCCGGGGAAATCACACACCTGATCACGGTGAGCTGCACGGGAATGTATGCCCCCGGTCCCGATATCGAATTGATTCCGTTGCTCGGGTTGCGCAGTTCGGTGCACCGGATTGCGGTCAATTTTATGGGTTGTTACGGGGCATTCAACGGACTCAAAACCGCTACTGCCTTGGTAAAAAGCGACCCAACGGCCAAGGTACTTATGGTGTGCGTAGAGCTTTGCACCTTGCACTTTCAGAAGAAAGACGAGGAAGACCACCTCTTGGCTAACGCGCTGTTTGCCGATGGCGCGGCGGCCATACTTCTGGAAGGCAAAGCCCCGGACTCAGTGGAAAGTTCGGCCCTCGAAGTGGTCGATTTTGCCTGCGAGGTACTGCCCGAGGGCAAGGACGACATGGCCTGGCATATTCACGATTTCGGTTTCGAGATGAAGCTGACCTCCCGCGTGCCCGACGTACTCAAAACCGGCCTGCCCGTGCTCCTGTCCCGCATCGCCGAGTCCCAGGGCATACAGCCCGACGACATCAATCTTTACGCTATTCATCCCGGCGGACGCCGCATACTGGAAGTAGTGGAACAGGTAATCGGACTTACGCATCAGGACAACGCCGCGGCTTACGAGATTCTGGCCGACTACGGGAACATGTCTTCGGGTACCGTGCTCTTTGTGCTCAAAAAACTTTGGGAACTCAATCATCAATCGACGGGTGCCTGGGTTTTTGCCAGCGCCTTCGGACCCGGCCTGACGGCCGAAACGGCATTGCTTAAGATCGTTTAGCTTTTTGGGAGAGAAGGGTGGAAAGGGTGGAAGGGTAGAAAGGGGGACGGGTGAAGGGCTAACGGTTAATGGCTTTCAGTAATTAGAATTCGTAGTTAATTATTACCTTCCACCCTTCCACCCTTCTACCTTTTCCACCCCGTCCCCCCTTGTCCACAATTCTCCTTAAATCCTTTCTGAAACGCCTTACCAATCTCAGCGGTCGCAACAAGTCGTTGCTGTTGAGCCGGTTGTCAGCGGAGCAGTTTCTGGATTTGCACGAAACGGACTTCATGCTTAGCCAGTCGTCGTTTGCATTGTTGGGGCAATTGATCGGAAACAAAAGCCGCATTCCCCTATGCGATGCTCAAGACCCGCGTTTTGACAAGGTCAACGAGGTGAGCAAGCGCCTGCGCAAAATCGCCCGCACCGAGCGGTTCATCGAGCAGGAGCGGGGTACCCGCGACCTGTACGTGGGCTACCCGTTCGTGCGGGGAAAGTTTGCCGATGGTACCGTAGTCCACGCGCCGCTGTTGTTTTTTCCGGTCTCGCTGCGCCTCGACCATGAGCAATGGTGTATGTTCGATCGGGAAGACGCCGAAGTCATGCTCAACCGCAGTTTTGCCCTGGCCTACGCCCAGTTCAACGAAGTCAGGATTCCAGATGAGGTACTGGAAAAGAGTTTCGAGGATTTTCCCAAAGACGACCTCGAATTCAGAACGGCGCTGTATGAGTGGTTAAAGGAGACGCCCTTTCGAATCAATTTCAACCAGGCACTTTTTGAATACAAACTGCAACCTTTCGAGGCACTAAAAAGAAGTGACCTGCGTGAGCTTGAAAAAGACGGGGAGTTAAAACTGTACCCCGAAATGGTGCTGGGTACCTTCCCCCAGTCAGGGTCGTACCTCGTGCCCGACTACCACACGCTGGTGAAGTTGGCCGAAGCAGAGGTACTCGATATGCCTCTGTTGGCCGCCGAGTCGACACAGTCAGTAGGTAGCACTGAGCAAGGTACCTTGCCATTGCCCATAAAAGAGAAGCACATCATCACGCCGCTGCCCAGCGATTTATCGCAGGAAAATGTCATCCGGCTGGTGAAGCGCGGGGAATCGGTGGTCGTGCAGGGGCCGCCGGGCACGGGGAAGTCGCAGCTGATTTGTAATCTGATGGTCGATTTTGCCGCGCGCGGCCAGCGGGTGCTGCTCGTGTGCCAAAAAAGGGCGGCGCTCGACGTGGTGCACCAGCGGCTGCAATCGTTGGGCTTCGGCGACTTCGCCGCGCTGATCCACGATTTTAAAAATGACCGGGCGGCACTCTACCGCCAAATCGCCGCCCAGATCGACCGGGTAGAGGACAATAAAGTATTGAATTACAGCCTGGATACCGTTTTCCTGGACCGTGAATTTACCAAAAACAGCCGGTTGATCGACCAGATTGTGGCCGAACTGGATGCTTTCAAAACCGCACTTTTCGACGAATCGGAATGCGGCCTTTCGATCAAGGAGTTGTACCTATCGTCCGACCCGGCGGGTCCTCAGGTCGATCTGCGGCCCTGGTACCGTAGTTTCCCGCTCGATCAGGTGGACGATTTTCGGCGGCACTTGGCCAGTTACGCAACCTACCGGCAACAAATCAGTCCGTCGCACCCCTGGTACGATCGGCAGAGTTTCGCGCACTACGGCCTCAGTGATTTGCGCCGGATGGATGAAGCGCTGTTGTTGTGGCCCGACTTCTTCACTACCCAAAAAGCCGAATTTGAGGTACTGACCAACCTGAATCTTAGCCTGAATTATATCGAAGATAAAGCAGCAGGTACCAAACGGCTCACGGACTTGCTGGAACTACTGGCCAGCGATACCATCTTCCAAATTTTCAAAAGGTACCTGGCGTCCGACGCTCCCGCGGCGGAGCGCCTGGCTTTCGTTCGCCAGATCACCGATACCCTCGAAGGTTGGCAAACTGATGGCTTAGGCGTGGAGCACAGCCTGCCGACACCCGAACTTGGTCCGTTTCGCACCATGCTCGCCAACGCCTTGCGCGCCAAGGCATCGGCCTTGCGGGGGTTGTGGTGGGATTGGTTCGGACAGGATCGGGCGCTGGTGAGACAGGTAGCCAAAGCCAACGGACTGGGTACCGTCGCGGAAGATCTGCGCAAGCTCACCGATCGCCTGAACCGCCGGATGGAACTGGAGCTTTGGCGCGAAAACAAGCTGCTGGGTCTCGTCCTGCAAGCACCGGACAGCATCCAAATTCAGGAAATGAATCCTCTGGCTTACTTTCGTGACGCTGAGCGTGCAACGGATGCCGCTTTGCGTCTGCAACGGAAACCGTGGCGCGAAGTACTGGTTCGGTCGGCCCGAAGTGCCTCGACGGCGCAAGATTTCCGGGTTGCTTTGCAAAATCTGCTGGATTGGCTCGACAAGTGGGACAAAGCGGAACACAAGTTGAAATCTTTTTTGGCAGAAAGCCAATGGCAGCGCATCCTGGGTGAACCCGGTACCAGTGTTGGCAATCTCCGGCAGGCGCTAAGCGCAGATTTCGATTCACTGGTCGAAATGGACAAAATCAAAGCGGATTTTACGGCAACCGAAAGTGAAGTCGTGGCGCTTTTGTTGGAAAAACATGACACGGAGTACCCTGATCCTGCAGCCATTTTATCGCTATTCAACAACAGCCTGCGCCTGGCCTGGATCGAGCACATCGAGTCGCTGCACCCGACGCTTCGGGCCGTGTCGTCGTTGAAAATGACGGAGTGGGAGTCGCAATTGCAGACCGCCATCGGGCAAAAGCAAAAGCTTAGCCGCGACATCGCGGCGATGCAACTGCGTGAACGTACCTATCAAGATGTTGAAACCAATCGGCTGGGCAACCGCACCACCTACCGCGAACTGAATCATCAGGTCACCAAGAAACGGAACATCTGGCCGATCCGCCGGACGATGGAGCAGTACTCGGAAGAGGTATTCAAACTCCTGCCCTGCTGGATGGCCTCGCCGGAGGCGGTCTCCACGCTCTTCCCGATGGAAGCCGGACTGTTCGATCTGGTGATTTTCGACGAGGCCTCGCAGTGCTACGCCGAATATGGCCTGCCCGCCGCGTTTCGGGGCAGGCAAATCGTGGTGACGGGCGATAGCCAGCAGCTGCCGCCGAGTGATCTGTATCGGGTGCGATTTGAAGAAAATAGGGACGAAGAGGAGGAGGTGCCGGTTGCGCTGGAAGTACAGTCGTTGCTCGACTTGGCCGCACAATCGCTCACGCAAAGGCAATTGACGGGTCATTACCGCAGTAGTTCGCTGGATCTGATCGATTTTTCCAACCAACATTTTTACAAAAACTCCCTCCGGCTCCTGCCTGATTTCAAGCGCGTCAACGACCCCGAGCCGGGCATCAGGTACCTGCACGTAGACGGGGTCTGGCACAATAATACCAACCCGGTCGAGGCCGGGCGGGTCGTGGATTTATTGAAAGAATTGACGGGAAGTACCCTGAGCGTGGGCGTAGTGACCTTCAATTTTTACCAGCAGCAGTTGATTCAGGATATGCTGGAACAGGAAAAAGTCGATGCGACCGACATCTTCGTCAAAAACATCGAAAACGTGCAGGGCGACGAGCGGGATGTGGTTATTTTCTCGGTTGGCTACGCGCCCGACGAACGCGGACGGCTCGCGATGCAGTTTGGTACGCTCAATACGAGCGGCGGAGAAAATCGCCTGAACGTAGCCATAACCCGCGCCCGGCAGCGGATCTACATGATTACCAGCCTGTGGCCGAATCAGTTGCAAGTCGACCAAACCGCCAACGCGGGCCCCAAGCTATTGAAGGCGTACCTGCAATACGCGCTCGATGTATCAGAAGGAAGGTACCAGCCTCAGCCTATCGCCAGTCCGAACCACCGCAGCTCGCGGCTGCTCAAAGACCGCATCAGCCAGCAGAACCCAGCCTACCGCAAGGAACTACCCTTCGCCGACCTGACCTACCGACCCGAGGAAGCGTACGAAGCCCTGCTGCTCACCGACGACGACCTATACCACAATAGTACCTCTTCTAAAGAACCCCACGCCTACCTGCCCATTATCCTGGTCCAAAAAAACTGGCCGTTCCGCAGAGTGTACAGCCGGGAGTTCTGGCGGAGAGGAGGTGTGTAATTGTTGTTTATTTGTTTATGGGTTTATTTGTTTAATCGTTTGACAGTCAGTATTTTTCAACCCTTCAACCCTTCAACCCTTCAACTAAACATCACAAATCACCACGCCCTCTTTCAACGAGGTGAGCGGGTCGCGCTTGGGGATGAATTCCTGGCCGATATACCCTTTGTAGCCCGTCGCCAGAATCGCCTTGACAATCGAGGGGTAGTTGAGCTCCTGGGTGTCGTCGATCTCGTTACGTCCCGGCACCCCGCCCGTGTGGTAGTGGTTGATGTAGGCGTGGTTGTCCCGGATAGTGCGGATGACGTCGCCCTCCATAATCTGCATGTGGTAGATGTCGTACAGTAGTTTGAAGCGCTCGCTGCCTACCATCTTGCAAAGCTCGACGCCCCAGTTGGTATGGTCGGCCATGTAGTCGGCGTGGTCTACCTTGCTGTTGAGCAGTTCCATGCTCATGGTCACCTTGTGCTTTTCGGCCGACTTCATCAGGCGTTTCAATCCGATGGCGCAATTTTTCATTCCTTGCTCGTCGTCCATTCCGTGGCGGTTGCCCGAAAAACAGATGATCTTGTCCAGCCCGGCGGCGGCTACCTTGGGAAACACGGCCTCGAAACTCTCGATAAGTTCGTCGTGTAATTTCAGGTCGTTGAACCCCTCGGTAATCCCTTTGCCCGCGCCCCAGGGCATAGCCGAGGTAAGGCCATACTTTTTGAGGATCGGCCACTCGTCCGGTCCGGTCAGTTCGATGGAGGTCAGGCCGATTTCCTTAGCCGCTTTGCAAAGTACTTCGAAGTCGATTTTGCTGTAACACCATCGGCAAGCCGAATGATTTACGTTGCCTTTCAACTCCTGGCCTACCGCCTGATCGGCCGCATCGAAGCGATTGCGCAGGGACTCGGCCACAGGCAAGCCTAAAGCCAGTCCGGCCGCTTTCTTCACCATGTCTCGTCGGTTAGTATTCATGATTTTGTTTGAAGTTTAATGGTTGAAATGTTTAATTGTTTGAAGGAACCAAAAGCATTCAAGTAATTCAATATCGAATCAGACAGAGCCTTTCGTTGCGGTGTACCGACCAGGTTTTAACCTTTAAACCCTTCAACTTTTAAACTCCTTTCCTACAGCTCCCGCACGCGAATATTACGGTACCATACTTTATCGCCATGGTCTTGCAGGGCGATGGAGCCCGTGTCGAAGGTACCGAATTCCTTCCATTTCTTGAATTTGCTATTGGCTACCATATCGTCCCAAGCGGCTCCTTTGGTAGGGAAATCAACCACCTTTTTGCCGTTGAGCCAACTTTCGCCTTTGCCGTTCTTGACAATCAGGCGTGCCTTGTTCCATTCTCCGGCGGGCTTCACAGCGCCAAAATCTGTGGGCGGGATCAAATCGTACAAAGCACCCGCCTTGTGGTTGCCGGTTTTGCCGGCCTTGGCGTCGGGGTGCCGCTCGTCGTCGAGTACCTGTATTTCGGGTCCGGTCGTGTAAGGACAGCAGTAGTCGTCGGCTTCCCTGACGTGGTACATAATGCCGCTGTTGCCGCCTTCGCTAATTTTCCACTCGAGCTCCAGCTCAAAATCGCCGTATTCTTTCTTGGTAAGCAGGTCGCCGCCCTTGGGCTCGGCAAGTACCATGGCACCGTCTTCGATTTTCCAACCGGTGATGGGGCCGCCTTTCCATTTTTTCCACTGATCGAAGGATTTTCCGTCGAACAACGTCTCCCACTTGCCGCTCTGGGTGCTCTGGTGGTGCTGGCAGCCGGTTTGACACAAGCGGAAAATGTGGTTCCCGACAGGCAAAGGGCGAGGAATGCAACGAAATGAAGTTTTTTGGATTTCATGAAAAAGTAATGACTTGAATGGATGAGAAAATAAGAATGCGTTTTTTGTCGAGAAAACCTGTCGGGAACAAAAGTACCATAGGTCACGGGTACCACTACCTTACGCAAAAGCGTCAAATGTCCCTGACCTACTTTCATAGCAAGCCAATGCGAATACATTTTTCGATTAAACGAATAAAGCGCTTTCTTGCATCAAGTAGCCCGGGTGCAGAAGGCGTCGTCTGATTTGGGTATTATAAAGGACAAAATACTCGTATCAAATTAATAGTACAGACCATCCCATCATCATTCATTATCGCACGGGCGACCCCGCCCTCACTCATCATTAAATATGGCTTCCATATTCAGTAAAATTGTAAAAGGCGAGATTCCCTGCCACAAAATCGCCGAAAGTACTGACTTCCTGGCGTTTCTGGACGTCAATCCCATTGCCAAAGGGCACACGCTGGTCATTCCCAAGGCAGAGGTCGACTACCTGTTCGACCTGGATGAGGACCAGTACCTCGGGCTCATGAACTTTGCCCGGCAGATCGCCCCGGCCATCGAACAAGTGGTGCCCTGCCAACGCATCGGATTGAGCGTGATCGGACTGGAGGTACCCCACGCGCACGTACACCTGATACCGCTCAACCGTATGAGCGACATGGATTTCGGCAAGAAAATAAAAACAAATAATGAAGAGCTAACGGCTTTGGCCGCCGAGATCAGAGGAAAAGTGCGTACCTGATCCCTGAGTCGTACTACTTCAATGGCGAGGCCTTGGCCTTGGGTGTCAGGTTCTTGCGGAAGCTTAGGGTCCCGCCGATGTTGTCGGGGTACAGGTCGCCGCGGTCGACGGCGAGCGCGCCTTTGATGATCAGTCCGTTGAGGAGTGTGCTTTGGTACTGTAATCCCAAAACGCCCGAAAACTGATAAGCCGTTTCTGGAAAAGCCAGATCGTACACACCTTCGTTGGCCGAGTACGACAAGCGGGTGCTCCACGCTACGCGATCGAGCACCGTGCCGCGCATGCCCAGGTGCGCCACCCAGACGCGGCTATTGCTGGTGAAGAAGTCGGCGTAGCGAGGATATTTCCACTCGGTGTCCGTAGTAGGCGGAATGAACGGAGTACCGATAGTACGGTCGTAGTACGACCACCCGTCGCGCACCTGGACGTTGTTGAAATAGTTGTCGCGGCCCCGAAACACCGTGTTCTCGAACGCCGTCCCGCCCTGACTCAGGGTATACAACCCCTCGACCACAATCTCGCGCAAGGAGAAGACGGCCCCCGGGCGGTGGTTTTTGCGGCGAAACCTGATGCCGTGGAGCCCGTCGATGATGTTGTTGAGGTAGTACAGCGAGCCATCTTCGTAGATGCTCTGCCGATAAAACAGCCAATTGGTACGCTTGCCGTTGACTTCAAGCGCCAGGTCGATGGTACCCAGGTGATTTCCCACCCGATTTTCGTTGTCGAAAGCGGTCGTAGTGGCCGTGTCGAGCTGTTTGTCGGAGGCCTGGCCGGTGACCACCCGCAGGTAGTTGTCCAGGCCCTTGGGCATCTGATTGTTGATAGTTTGGTAGGGCGATTTTCCTCCCCACTGCACCTGATGGTTGAAGCCGCCGTATAGTTTGATCAAGCTGTTCGGGCGGCCAAGACGGCCGTATAGCTGCTTTTGGTGCAGTAACAGTTCGCTGGTCACGGCCCGATTCCGCTCAAACCGGCCGTCGCTGTACGTGGCCAGGATGGATACCCACCCGCCGGTAAGGGGTACCGGGGTGAAGCGCGTAAAGCCGATTTGTATCCGGGGCACGGGCATGGCGTTGCCCGACCAGATAAACGAGCCAGTGCCCAGCGTCGAGTCGGCCAGGCCGACCCACTCCCGGCGTCGGCCCACCGACACTTCGAACTTCCCGAAGCGAATGGCGCCGTAGATTTGGGGCAACAGAATATTGGATTGTGTTGCACCCAGGTTGCCCACGACCTCGACCCCCAGCGTGGCATTCCACTGCGGCGGCGGGTTGGGCGTCCGCTCGAGCCGCCAGCGGGTGATGGCGTCCGTCCGGCCGATCCGCCAGTCCTTGATGGCAGCACCACGCAGGGTGAGGGCTGAGCCAGAGCGCGGTACGATCCCGAATTGGTTGGCTTGCAACCAAAACGGCGTACGGCCCGCCGTAGCCTGAAGCCCGCCGAGTTCCACGAAATAGTTGTTCGTTTGGGCCGCGGGCTTATTCTGAGCGAAGCCCGGCGAAGCGCTCAGCAGCGACCCAAGGACAAACAGCCCACAAAGTAGCTTGAGGGTAGGCTTTTGAAAGGGGCAGGCGAAGCGGTTTAACGACTCTAAATCCTTCAAAAGGAGTAATAACATTTTATGGTGTGTGTGTGGCCGCACCAATCATGCCAAAATGCGGATAGTAGCATCGTAACCGATAGTGCGCGCGGAGTGCAAGATACTAAAATCGGGCCTGACCTTACTATCTGCTTTCCCGGATGCAGCTTGGGTAAGTATTCACCAATAAATACGAGCTCAGGCAGCACTTGGATGATAACCACAACCGCACCAAAAAAGACCCTGGCTTCCATTCAGGACCCAGACGCTAACACCAGGACAAAAGAAGTCGGTACATAATGCCAGCCAGGCCTCATTCCGGGGCTACCACGTCGATACTCAGCTCTCTAAGCTGTGCTTTGGAAATAGCAGAAGGTGAGTCGATCATGACGTCGCGACCCGAATTGTTTTTAGGAAAGGCAATGAAATCACGAATGGAGTCGGCCCCGCCAAACAGCGAGCAGAGGCGGTCGAAGCCAAAGGCGATACCCGCGTGGGGCGGCGCGCCGAACTCGAAGGCATTGAGTAAAAAGCCAAACTGCGCCTGCGCCTCTTCGGGACTGAAGCCCAGAATACCGAACATTTTCTGCTGCAGTTCTTTCTGGAAAATCCTGACCGAACCTCCGCCTACCTCCACGCCATTGATGACCATGTCGTAGGCGTTGGCCCGCACCGCGCCGGGGTCCGACGCCAGCAGCTCGATGTCTTCCGGCTTTGGGCTTGTGAAGGGGTGGTGCATGGCGTACCATCGGCCCTCGTTGGCATCATGCTCGTCTACGCCGTACTCGAGTAGCGGAAAGTCCACGATCCATAGTACGCGGTAGTCGTCGGGATTCCGAAGTTCAAGTCGGGTACCCATTTCGAGCCGCAGCTCGCCGAGTTGTTTCCTCACTTTGTCGGCATCGCCGGAAATAAGCAGGATCAGATCGTTGGGCTCGGCATCGAAGGCTTTGGCCCATGCCGACAAAGCGTCCTGATCGTAGAATTTGTCTACCGATGATTTTAACGTACCTGCTTCGTCGTCGTTGACGCGCAGATAGATCAGGCCCTTCGCGCCGATTTGCGGCCGTTTCACCCAGTCGGTCAGTTCGTCCACCTGTTTGCGGGTATAGCTGGCGGCACCGGGTACCCTGATGCCCGCCACGAGTTCGGCCGAATCGAACACCCCGAAATCATGGCCCGAGGTCAGGTCGTTCGTTTTGCCTTTAAGTTCCACAAATTCCATCCCGAACCGGATATCGGGCTTGTCGGAGCCATACCGCCGCATGGCGTCGGCGTAGGTCAGGCGGGGTACCTCGGGCAGGTCGATGTGCTTGACATTCTTGAATAGATCACGGATCAGCCCTTCGAAGGTGTTGAGAACGTCCTCCTGCGTGACGAACGCCATCTCGCAGTCGATCTGGGTGAATTCGGGCTGGCGGTCGGCCCGCAGGTCCTCATCGCGAAAGCATTTGACAATCTGATAGTATCGATCGAAGCCCGATACCATAAGCAACTGTTTGAAAGTCTGCGGCGACTGCGGCAGTGCGTAGAATTCGCCGGGATTCATACGGCTGGGTACCACAAAGTCGCGCGCGCCTTCCGGCGTCGACTTGATCAATACGGGCGTCTCGACCTCGATAAATTCCAGATCGTCGAGGTAGCGGCGGGTGTAACGCGCCACCTGGTGCCTCAGCATCAAATTCTTGCGGATCGGGTTGCGACGCAGGTCCAGGTAGCGGTACTTCATGCGCAGGTCCTCGCCACCGTCGGTTTCGTCCTCGATCAGGAAAGGCGGTAGCTTGGCCGGATTCAGCACCACTAGTTCGGTTACCCGCAGCTCGATGTCGCCGGTGGGTATTTTGTCATTTTTGGAATAACGCTCGATCACCTCGCCTTTTACGGCGATCACAAATTCACGGCCGAGGGAACGGGTGGCTTCCAGCAATTCGGCGGGCGTTTTGCCTTCCTCAAACTGCAACTGCGTGATACCGTAGCGGTCGCGCAGGTCGATCCAAAGCATGCCACCTTTGTCACGCGTGCGCTGCACCCAACCGCAAAGGGTTACTTCCTGATTGACGTGGGAAAGGCGGAGTTCGCCGCAGGTGTGGGTTCGTAGCATATAGGGCTGTAGATAGAGGCAATAAAGTGGAAATCTGTGGGTTCAAATAGTATTGGAAGTCCAAAAGTACGTAATTTTGGCAAATCCCCCCTGACCGATCACATTATGAAATACTTCCGGGTACCGCCTCGTATCGTTCTGCTGCCAGCGCTGCTTTGCTTGCTTTCGTGCGACCCCACCACCACCACGACCGTCGACCCGGCGGCTGACCGCTCCTCGGATTTGAAAACACGCCGACCCGGTCCAAGATCGTCGCCGGTCCCATCGACGAAGCCTCGGGCCTAGCCGACAGCCGTACCTTGCCCGGCTACCTCTGGACCCATCAGGACGCGGGACACCCGGCCGAGCTCGTCCTGCTTAGTCACGACGGTAAAGACATCCGCAAGTACCCGGTAGCGGGCGCCAATAGTCAGGACTGGGAGGACATCGCCGTGGGCCGTGGGCCCAACGATGGGCGTCAGCTATGTGTACATCGGCGAGATTGGCAACAACGTATCCGCCCAAAATCTGGCCATACGTACGGTGTACCGGGTACCCGAATTGACCGATCTGAACGCCAATTTTGAAGCCGAAGCGCTGGAAAGAATCAACTACCAGTACCCCGACGGGCCGCGTGACGCCGAAACTCTCCTGGTCGACCCGCTGACGCGCGACATTTTCATCATATCCAAAGAACTCGAGAAGGCGGGTATTTACCGGCTTCCTTACCCGCAATCGACTACTGAACCCATAACCGCCGAGTTTATAGGTACCATCCCCGAGCTCATCATCGCCACCGGGGGCGATATCTCCGAAGACGGACGCGAAATCCTGATCAGAACCTATGCGAATGTATTTTACTGGCGGCGCGGTGCCGGCGAAACCATCGCCCAAGCCCTGTCCCGCAAGTCGGCAAAGTCGCTGCCCTATGAACTGGAGCCACAGGGTGAGGCCGTCTGTTTTGGCCGCGACATGAAAGGGTACTACACCCTGAGCGAGCGCCGCGCCGTTCCGAACGTAACTTTGAATTATTTTAAAAGAAAATAAAGGAAGTTAGTTGGTCGATCACGAAGTTGAGCGATTCGACGACAATCTCAAATAAGATGATTACGATAGGCGAAGGCTACGGCGGCGGCGGTGTTTTTGGTGGCGGTTTTTTCCAGAATGCGCAGGCGGTGGCCTTCCACCGTGCGGGTACTGATGAAGAGCTTTTCGCTGATATCGGCCGTGGATTGGCCGTCGCAAAGTAGCTGCAGTACTTCCTGCTCGCGGTTGGAGAGGCCCACATTGGTACTATTCGGGAAAAAATGGTTGCTTGTTGGCCTGGCGCGTCACCATTTTGCGGTGCATGGCTTTGGAAACGAAATCACTGTAATAAAAACCCTCCTCAGCCACCCGGCGGATGGCCTTTTCCACTTCATCCGGCGAGGTGTCTTTCAATAAATAACCATGCACGCCTTTTTCGAGCATGTGAATCACGAAACCGGTCCTCGTCGTACATCGACACGACGATGATCTTCACATCGGGATGGGTTTCCTGCAGTATTTCCGTGGCCTGCATCCCATCCATGACGGGCATCTGCAAGTCCATCATGATGATGTCGGGCGCTTCCAGCGCCACCTTGTCCAGAAGTTCCTGACCGTTGGCCGCTTCATGAATAAACTCAAAATCAGGAACACTGCTGAGCATCGCTATAAAACCCTTTCGAAAGAGTTCATGGTCGTCGGCAATGGCTAATTTGAGCGTACGCATAGGATTTGGTTAACAAGGTGGGATGGAGGTAAAGACCGTCCATGTTTCAACCGCTACTCACTGACGGCTGACTTTCGAAAAGGGTGCAAAGGTTCGGGCCGACTCATGCGCTTGGGCTCGACGGGGATTTGTACGCGGGCCCGCGAGCCGCGGATACCTGGTTTGTGGTAGTTGACTACCCCATTGATTACGCTTAGGCGACTCTCAATATTGCGTAGTCCCAGTCCGGCTTGTTCGCTGGTTTTCAAGCTGTGGGCGTCAAACCCCTTGCCGTTATCGGTCACCTGCAGTTCCAGCTTGCCCTTGTCGATGTGCAGGTCGATCTCGATTTCGTCGCAACTGGCGTGCTTGATGGCGTTGTTGACCAGTTCCTGCATGATGCGGTAAAGCGACAGCTCCACCCGGGGCGACTGACGCGGGATTTCTTCGGGATCGCAATGAAAACGAACAGTAAGCGACATGCTGTCGCCCATTCTCAGAATGAACTCGTCGATCGCCGCCGCGAGCCCGAACTGCTCCAGTGTGGTCGGTACCAGGTCGCGGGTGATCCGCCGCACGTGAATGATCGTTTCCTCTACCAGCGATTGCGCCTTGCTCAGCGTAAACTCAGTGCGCAGGTGGGTTTTATCCGCTGATGCCGCACTCAGTCCGGCCCGTTCCGAGGCTCCCATCGTTTTGATCAGTTGGTTGAGGCTGAGCTTGGTCAGCGACAGCATGGTACCAATATCGTCGTGGAGGTCCTGCGCGATGCGCCGCCGCTCGGCCTCTTCCGAGTTGAGTGCGGTTTCGAGCAACATCCGCTGATAGCTCTTTTCCACATCGCGTAGCTTTTTCTCCTGCTCGAGCTGCTTCCTTTGGTAGTAGATCACGAAGGCAATGACGAACACTGCCATGATCAGCATGACCAGCGAGGCAATCAGGACGCTCCAGCGTATGTCATCAGGACTCAAGGGATTCACGGTGCGATCGGGTTTGCCAAATACCTATTGAAAACAAAAATAACGAAATCAACTCCACAATGGCGGGTACTTTTTCGATAAAACCAAGCTCCAGCTTCTCGTCCCATTGGTACATGTAGTGCCAAAACGGAAAAAAGAAAATATTGCCGGAGTAGAAAATCAACAACCCCGCGCATACCCAGAAAAACGGGTACAGAATGATGTTGGTGACTTTCAATTCCTTGATTATCTCGTAAAAATAGAGCAAAGCCCACACAATCAGCAGCGCGCTCTCCACTACCTGCGCGTACTTGCCTACCCGGTGGTGGTGCAGGTCGGCCAGGTTGAAATTACTGACGTAGATGTCGAGCAGGGCGAAAGGAATGAAACCGATGATCGAGTACTTCACCCAATGCCGGTAGCGCTCCGACTGAAACTGCTCATAGAACATAGCGCTGAGCAAGCCGTAGCGAATGGGGACGAACAGGTTAAGCAACAGCAGGTTGTTTTGATGATTGGCGGCCATCTGAATCATGACCAGACCAATGATTAGATCGACCGCCAGAAAAATCAGGAGCAAACGGAACGCACTGTTCAGGCTTCTGTATCGGGCCAGGCACAGCAGCAAAGGCAAAACGATCAGAAAAACAGGCGCACACGACAGCGGGTAGCGCTCTACGTAAGAAAAAAAAGCCATGGGCTTTCGCCAGGGAGGTTTAAGGTGTGCAGTTGGAAGGGCAGCAAGGGCCATCGGTCAGGGCATCGCCGCCTTGCTCGGGCATATCTTTGAGTCCGATGCGGCCGTGGGTGAGGTCTCTGCCTTCCTCGTCGACGGCCACGATGACCAATTGATCGTTGATTTCCTTGTCCTCGGTGACCCCAAAATAAAACCGAAGGCCCACGCACTCGTCCCGGCTCATGAGTTTTTTGAGCTGCTCGTTGCCAAAGAACTGCGCCTCGGTGTAGGTTTTTGATTTGACACCGTCGTTTTTTTTCTTTTCGTGAAAGCGGTGGGTGAGTTTGGCAGCTTCGTCGGACGAGATGAATCTTCCCTCTTTTCCAGTAAATCGGTCCAGTTTGTGCTTAGCGTTCATAATTCGATCGGGTTATAGGTTGTACTATATGTTGGGAACAAGTTACACCCATCTTGTTCCGATCTACAAACCGTTGGCTAAGTGACAAACAAAGGAAATTATAGTGTCTTGATTTTCAGTTTTTTATAAAACCACCGTTGCTAAAATCAAGTAGTAATACCTGGTTTTGATGTAGTAGTACAAAA
This sequence comes from uncultured Cytophagales bacterium, assembly GCA_963803495.1. Taxonomy (GTDB): domain Bacteria; phylum Bacteroidota; class Bacteroidia; order Cytophagales; family Spirosomataceae; genus Persicitalea. The sequence continues at coordinate 238,332 of CAWDMP010000002.1, read as the reverse complement.
GTATTACACCGATGCGAAAGTCGCGGTTCCCACTCCTGCATACGACAGCTAATAGCCTCATACCGACCGCTGCCGCACGGCTTCGTAAAGCACCACGGCCGTGGCCGCCGCCACATTCAGCGACTCGACCTGCCCTTTGAGGGGGATTCTCACCTTATGGTCGGAAAGTTTGAGCAGTTGGGGGGAGATGCCGTCTTCCTCCGAGCCCATGATGATGACGGTGGGTAGCTTAAAATCCACCTCGTAAAGGCTGTCTTCACCTTTCTCGGTACAGGCCACCACCTGCAAACCGCTGTCTCTCAGATAATGAAGCGTGTCCAGGATGCTACCTTCCCTGGCTACGGGCAGGTAGTTGAGCGCGCCCGAGGAGGTCTTCATAGCGTCGGCGTTGATCTGAGAACCACCTTTGAAAGGTACCAGGAGCGCCTGCGTACCCGCACACTCGGCCGTCCGAGCAATGGCCCCGAAATTACGGACGTCGGTGATGCGGTCGAGCATCAGGAAGAGCGGCGTTTGGCCGTCTTCGAATACCTGCGCCAGCACATTGTGCACCGGCACGTAGCGTACCGGCGAAATGAAGCACACGACGCCCTGATGATTTTTGCGGGTAAGGCGGTTGAGTTTTTCGATGGGTACCTTGCTCACGGGCGCCTGCAACTCGTGGGCGAGCTCCTGCATTTCCGGAAAACTCAGATCCTTCTGAATCAAAAGACGCTCGATTTCTTTCCCCGAACGAAGGGTTTCCATGACCGACTGCAAACCGAAGACCATGTCGGACTTAGGGATCGAAGGGGATTTTCTTACCGGATAGCGCCGTTTCTCCATGCTTCTACTACGGGATACCAAATGGGCTGGTACTCTACGTAGCGTACCAGTTCATAATGATCGTCCACGAATTGATTGGTTCGTTTGTTAAAGGTAAAATTGACGTTGGTGGCATTGGCCTTCTGGTCGTACACCCACACTTCTTTGTCCTTGCTGCGTTGCACGCGGTCGGGCGGGCCCAGGATGATGAAGATCATGCCCTTGTCCGTTTTCCAGCCTTCCTTATAACTGGTAAAAAGTCGATTGGCTTCTTCCACGCGGTTGTAGTAGCTCCGAATCACCAGTTTGGCCAATTCAGGATTACCCTGCATGAGCGACAGCCAGTACCTGTCCAGTACTTTCTTGTCGTCGTTGGCGCCCGCCATTTCGGTGATCTCCTGGTTGGTACTCATATACAGCAACGGCTCGGTGAGTTTGTCGGGACGCGTTACTTTGGGGTAGCGATCGTCGGTCACGAGTAGGCCTAATCCTTCGGTTTGGGTCGTGTCTGACACGATGTAGTACAGCCCTTCCCCCGCAAACGAAACCGCCTGATCTGATTCGATCGTGAAGGTGCTGTCGACCGTCAGCTTTTTGGCGACATTAGTGCGGGGGGTGGTATTCATGGGTGAAGCGGCGGCATCGAAGCCGTGGCGGTAGTAGGATACCTGCAGCGGCTGCCGACCCCCGTTCAACGACCGAATCAGGACCGGTTCGTTTTGCGCCACGAAATGGCGGCGCAGCGGTACATCGTTGTTCTGCTCGTACACCGCCAACCGATCGCTGTCGCGCTGTCCCGAAAAGCGGACGGGCAGGTCGTTCAGGACTTTTTTCAAGGTACCCGTCTGGCTGATTTCCATCAGAAGCACGCCGTAGTCGCGGTCTTTGGGGCGTTTCAGTTCAAACTGAATCACCAGCTTGTCGTCCACCGAGGTCACGTTTTCCGCCGATAGCGGTACGTTGCCGTACGCCAGCCGGTCGCGGGTACCGTAGTCGGAGTACATGACATAGTTGAGGTTATAGAGCTCATTGAATTCGCTCACCGACAGCGGTGACTGCGCCTTGACGGCGTCGACGTACACAAAAACGCGCACTTCACTTGAATCCAGCGCGAGGAATTTGCTGTTGACGCCCACCAGCACTGGATCGTTGGTGGGCCTGGCGGTGCTTTGGGTGGTACCACGCGGCAGATTGCTGCTGCGCTGGGCCACTTGGCGTTCAGAAGAACAAGCCGACAGACTCAGCAGCCCGGCGGTAAGTATGAGAACAGAATAATTGAATTTCATGGGAGTTTTTCCTTCGTACCGTCAAATAACGAAGTACTGGGTCGATTTACCCAAAAAAGTGTGAAAAAAGTTGAAGTGTTGGTCTTTAATACTGGATTTTGGACGCTGGACTACTTAAACCTGGCTAACTGCTTTTCGTAGGCGTCCGTTTTTTCCTTTGCAGTCTTGGCGATGGACAGCGCTGTTTCGGCGGCTTTTTTGCCTTCGGTGGCTTTGCCCAGCCGCCGGTAGGCTTCCGACTGTTCTCGGTACAGCTCGGCGACTTCGGCTTTGTTTTTTTCTTCGTGTTTCAGGGTGACCAAGGCTTCGTCGATCCAACGCACGAGCGGGGCGGCGTAGCTGGTATCGTTGGCTTTTTCATTAAACAGCCGCACCAGGTAGGCGTAATCGGTGGTCCTCAGAAAGTTATTCTGCTGGTACGCCTCGAAGCGCGCCACCGCGCCCGGCGTATCCTTGCTCCCGGAAATAGGCTTCCAGTTCTTTCACGATCGTGCGCATGGCCGCCATGTTAGGTGCCACGCCCAGCGATTCCATTGCCTGCCGCATGGTGACTACTTCGCTGGCCGTCAGCGTGTCGGAATCCTTGCCGTATAGGCTTTGGAACAAAATGCTTTCTCCGGCCTGCAATGTTTCGCGGGCTCCGTGTCTGGTACGGTAGGTATCGAGATTTTTGAAAAAATACTGCGCCATCGGATTTTGAAAGTCACTGATATAGCGGCTGATGACGTAGAATCCGTACGGGCTTTCCAGGTCGACGGGTTGCACCAGGCGTTTGCCGAACTCATCGGAGAGGGCGGTCATCTGGACCGTATCGCGGGTGGTTTTGGCGTATTTGGCGTAGTTGAGCAGAAAGTTGGGGTCGCGGTCGCCCTGCCGGTAGCGGGCCGCGTAGCCACTCGTACGGGTGGCAGGAGCGAGGGCGTCGTTGGCGTGGCGAAGTACTTCGGCGATGAACTCGGGCCGGGTGGGCTGGTCGGAAGGGGAGGCCTGGTGCAGCAGGGTACCCTCGGCGTCGAAGAAAAAGAACAGCGGGAATTCGGGGAAGTACAGCTTTTTCTTTTCCTGCAAACTTTTGGAGAGCGGGGTATTGGCTTCGTAGCGGGCGCTCACGAATTTGGGGTTGTAAAACGCACCAACCTGCTTTTCTTCCAGTACGGGCGCGATTGCTTCGCAGTGCGAGCAGCCTTTGAGGTAGATTTCCACAAAAACCTGTTTTCCGGTTTCTCCGAGCCTCGGCTACCAACTGGTCGATGTCTTTTTCCTGAAACTGAATTCCCTGGGCGCCTACGCTTGTGAATACCAGTGAAGCCAGGAGTAGCGAACCGAGTAAGCTGAATTTGATTTTAGATGAAAAAGGGTACATGCGCAAAACGACAGCGAAATTGTAAAAGAATACGACCGCAAAAATCGGGCAAAAATCCGGGTTTGGATGCAGTTCTACTTTTAAATAAGCGTCCACACACCGTACTTTTTCCCACCGTTACTACCCAGTATTCTTTCGGCTTGTTGCAGTAGGCGCGGCCGTTTCCTCGTCGCTTTATTGCGCTTTTTCGCTCTTTTTAAGGTAAAGCATCGCGGCGTCGGCATTGGCGAAGGCGAGGTACGCTCCGGCGACGCGGTGGTAGGTAGCCAGATCGGTGGAATCGGTGGCAAGTACCTTTCTCAGGCGAATCACTTCCGCTACCAACGGCAGCAGTTGCTGCATAGGCGCGCTACTCGCCGCCGCCCGTTGCACCAGCGGTAGGCGCCTTATCGGGTTGATCGTTTTTCAGGTATAAAATCGCCAGGTCGACGACTACCGCCGGATCGGGCGCGAACAGGTAGGCGCGGGCCAGGTAGTTGGCGGCCTTTTTATTCTGTCGGGTCGACATCGCCAATTTACCCGCCTGGCGGAGGTAGTCGGGGCTGCTGCTGTGTTCCAGAGCGAGCGCTTCGGCTACCCGCAGGGTCTTAGCGGGAAGGTGTTGATTTTGGTACACGCCCAGCAGCTGCGTCATGGCTACGTCCCACGCCATCTGCCGCACGACCAGCGCCCCGGCCAGTTTTTCTTCGACCGTTTTCGTCGCGGTCAGGTACCGGCGGCAGCGGTTCGTTGAAGGGCCAACCCGATTTTAGTACCTCCACCTCGTAGGCGCCTTTGAGGGAATCCATGAGCGTGACCGGCATTTGCCTCAGTAGCTGGTCGAAGGGCATCTCCGCCGAGGCAGGTACTTCGAAAAATCCGGTTTCCTTCATTTTCTGGTAGTACACATCCGACATCAGCGCGTAGCCGTACAGGTTGGGGTGCACATGTTCGAGCATCGTTTCACTACCTACGATACCTCCCTTTGAACTTTGTAATATTTTGGCCTGCACCGCCACCCGGTGCACGTTAGGGTAGGTCGCCGCCAGCTTTGTGATGATTTCATTCATGCGCTCGGGCGCCCGAAAGCGGAGCATGTCCAGTTCTTTTGCTTTGATAAATAAAGCCCGAGCCTTTATAGAATCGCCCGCCTGTAAGGTACTCTTTGCCAAATCGAACTGCGCCTGAGCGGAGGCTTCGGCCGCACCTTCCTGGCTAATGAAAGGTTTTAAATCCTTTTCATTACTTACCAAATCGCCCACATACACCGGAATCCCCAGCCCGCTCAGTTGCGCCAGGGTGGCGGCCATATTTTCCTGGAATTGGGTTATCCCTTGTTCATAGGTATCGGAGCCGAGGGGGATTTGCTGCTCGGCGGCCATGCGCTTCATCAGGTTTTCGCGGATGTCCACCTTGGCGCCGGAAGCTCGAATGGAGGCGTAGGTCCGGTAAATCCATTGCACCAATCGGCTCTTCCGAAGCGCCAGCAGCGCCCGAACCAAGCCCACGTTGCCGCCGAGCCGACTGGTCGAGCCGACGCCCATTGCCCCGTAGTACTCGTTGTGGCCGGTATAGACCAGCACTGCATCGGGCGCGTAGTCGGCCACTTCCTCGGCAAAGCCACGGACCGTGTAAGAGTTCACCGCCGTGAGCGACAGGTTGACGATTTCAAAATGGGTATCGGGCAGCGAATGCAGCAGACGGTACTGCAGCCAGCGGTGAAACGAACCGTTGTGCAGGTAAGGGTATCCCACGGTGGTAGATTCGCCCAGGACAAAAATACGTATCGTGCCGGCGGGCTTTACTTTCAGGAACGGCTCCTGATTACCGATCGTAGCGTTTTCCTGCGTGATGAAGTACTTCTTGGAAGCATCGCGGTTCATAACCAGGTAGCCGGGGTGCGCGGGGTCGTCGACAAACAGCCGGAGGTCGTACCCGTAGTCGGCCCAACGGAGCGCCAGTTCGACCAGGGCAGCAGCATGCGAACGGCAACGAAATGGCGATGATCCGAAAGAGCAGCAGTCGAGCTACCTTGGGGTTTTTGTCGGGGGAATGCCGGTCATTTTATTTCAGATTGTTTTTTAAAATCAAGTAAGGCGGCGAGTCCGTCCACAAGCTGTTGTACAGACGATCGTACCCATCGGCGGCGGCGCAGTTGCCCAGGATGACATCAATGTTACCATCGCCGTCGACATCACCCGTGTCCAGCGTAATCCACCGGCCGCGCCCGCCCGATGGGGTAGTAAAGGCATCGAAATCGAAACCGCCGTCCGAAGCAAAGTAAACGAAACTTTCCTGCGGCGTGCGGGCGTAGTTGGCAAAGAAGGAAATCAGGGCGATGTCCAGGTTTCCATCCTGATCGAAGTCGGCCACTTGGGCGCGGTAGGCTCCGTTGACGGGGAAGAAGTACTCCTGCGCAAAGGTATCGCTGCCTTCATTTCTGAAAATATAAAGTCCGTGGTAGGGTTTCAGGATGCGCGAGTAGTCGGCGTTATCGCCACATACGTACAGCAGGTCCGGTTTTCCGTCCTTATCAAAGTCTTGCAAATCAAAATCCATCGAGCCGTAGCTGGGCGGGAAGCGTCGCAGTACTTTTTCTTGAAATGTCCCGTCTTTCTGATTGATAAAAACCGAAATTCGCTCATCGCCCTGCCCGAAGAGTACCAGCAGGTCGGGCCAGCCGTCGCGGTTCCAGTCGTGGGCGATCGTTTTCAAAGCACCCGATTGCGTCGTGATGGGGTAAGGGCGGTAAGTCCCGTCGTTTTTGTTTTTCTGCCAGTAGGCCAGCCGTCCCGTCAGGAAACCGAACTCGCTGATCACCAACTCCGGCGTTCCGTCCCGATCGAGATCGACTTCGACGGCTTCGGTCGGCCGGTGCAGATTTTCTATTTGTGTCTCCTGCCGGTAGGTACCCTCCCCGGCATCGAAAGTCGCCCGGCTCAGGGTACCCGCCGCCTCACGATCGGGCGCGATGGTGCCTATCTGGGTGATGAGCATTTCGCCGGAAACGGCGCCCCGGCCGATGGTACTTACGGGCGTGGTCTGCGGCAGGCTGTCGACGGTTGTTCCATTGGGTTTTTGTATATAAATCTGCTTCCGAATGTTGTCCGCCACCCAGAGCTGAGATTTTGCTTCATCCCAAAATACCGAAGTCGTCGCGGGAAGTACCCGGTCGACTGCAATGGGAGCCGAAACGGCTGCGAACTGCAAACCCGGTTTGAGACCTCGGGCAATAGGAACCAGCGTCTCGGGGGCGAGGCTTTCGTAGTACTGCTTCAATGCTTCCCATTCCTGGCTAGAAATCAGCGGCGCTTCAGGAAAAAGGCCCTGATCGAGGTAATCGTGGTAGAACGATTCGGAAGCGGGCGTAGGTACTTCGGGGAAAATGCCCAGGTACACGCCCATGATGGGCAGCACGCCTTCGCGCCACGTCTGCTTGTCCAGCAGTGTGGGTTCGGGCATCAGGTGGCAGCCCGCGCAGTACTGCTCGGCCAGCTCGCGCCCCTGTTGTTCCTGCGCGTTGGGTTGGCAGGAAAGCAGCGCAACAAGAAGCAACAGGACACAGTGCGGTACGCCGCCCGGTTTCACAAAATTCGCACAGAGTTTCACAGAGAAATAAAAAACCAAAGCCCGACAAACCGCCGGGCTTTGGTAAAGCTAACTAAATCGAAGGCAAAGGGCCTTTTAAACATTTCAACTCTAAACACTTAAACCAGACTAGTATCCCGGATTCTGCCTGATTTGGGAATTAGCCTCAATCTCGCTTTGCGGAATTGGCTGGGCGTAGTCCCCGGCATCCCATTTGATGGGTCCACTGCGCACGGCTTGGTAGTAGGCGGCTTCCTGCGGTCCGAGCTGCCAGCGTCGCACGTCGAACCACCACTGGCCTTCGCCGTAGAGCTCGGCCCAGCGCTCGTAGCGGAGCGGGTTATTGCCCAGTACCGCATCCTTGGCCATGGTAGGGGCCGTCAGGCTGGCGTAGTCGTACCTGGCGTTGGGGACATTGGGGTCGGCACCGTAGGCACGGCGCTTCACTTTGTTGATGTACTCGAGTCCCATGCCCGCCTTGCCGTTTTTGATCAGCGCTTCGGCGTACAATAGGTACACGTCGGCCAGGCGCAGGAAGTAGAAGTTGGAACCATTGTTCATGCTAACCTCCGGCTCGGTACCCTTTCGGTTGACGTACTTGCGAAAACTCCACGCGTAAAACTCGGGTGGTACATCTTTGTAAGGTACGATCGGGCGAAGGCTTCCGCTCACCAGCATCGAGTCGATGTAAGGCTGCTGCACCCCGGTAAACAGGCGGGGGTCCACCAGCTTTTCCCGCCGGATTTGCAGCGCGCGTGCTACGTGCGCCGGATCCACGACCTGCCTAAGGTTATTGATGCCGACCGGCTTCGACGCGTCGAACCGGGGATTGGCGATAAGCTTGGCCTTAGGCTCGGTGTAGCCGTAGCGTTCGAGCGTCTTGTCGTGCGGAAACACGTTGGACCAGCCCGAGCCGTCTGCGCCGCCCCCGTCGTTCATGAAGCTGGGCCCAAGGATCATACCAAAGCTACTGCCCGCCGAGCGGTCGCCCCAGGCACCCCATACGTTGGTATCGATGTTCTGGTTAATTTCAGAAATGGACTCGGCATTGTACTCGTTGTCGCCGTTGAACATCTCGTTGAACGTCTCGAAAGGTACCAGCCGCTTACCGCTGCTGGTAATGACCTCGTTGAGTGCGGTCTCGGCGTTCTGCCAGTCCTCGGTGTAGGCATACACTTTGCCGAGCAGGCCTTTCACCGCCCACGTATCCGCCTTATAGCGATCCACGCCCGACCAGGTTTTACCGGCCAGCAGCGTTTCCGCTTTTTTCAGATCGGAGATGATGAAATCCCAGGTTTCGCGCACCGTGGCGCGGGTGGTCTGGGTGGCAGCAATGTTCTCGGCCACGGTAGTCACGATGGGAATCCCCAACTTATCCCCACCCTGGCCGCCGGAAATAGTCGCCTCGTTCCATAGGCCCGATAGGTAGTAGTAAAACCAGGCCCGCATGAAATAGGCCTGCCCTTCGATCTCCTTGATATTCGTCTGCTGGGTAGCGGTCAGGCTACCCTGTTTAAACTTTTCCAGCGATTCGAGCATGGAGTTGGTCCGCTGCACGCCGCGCCACGAATCCCGCCAGATCTGGTCCATGAAGTTATTGGCCGGCTGGGTGTCGTTTCTGTGTTGATCCCCCCAGAACTGCGTTCCGAGCCAGGCCTGGTCCTGAGTATGGTCGAAACAATAGATTCCCTTAGGGTACAAGTTGTGACCATACAGGCCGAAAGCCCTTTGGCTGGCGTACAAGCCGTTGAGCATTAGGTCAAGATCGCTGACCTGGGCCGGGAAGTTGGCCGAGGTCAGGCTGTTGGGATCCTGGGTTTCCAGGAAGGACTCCTCACAGGAAGCCACGACGCCCATGACGGCCAACAAGGCAACCCCTATTTTTATTTTCAAGTATTTCATAGAATGGTTTTTAATTTTTTAGTTGAATCAAAACGAGAGGTCCAGACCTACCGAAATAAGCCGGGTGCGGGGGAAAGTACCAATGTTGTCGATTCCCCTCGAGGTCACGGCCGCTGAGCCGTTCCGGCTTACGTTGGAAGTAATCTCAGGATCGAGACCGGTGTACTTGGTGAACGTGAGCAGGTTCTGAGCCATGAAATAGACCCGGGCGCTCGACATCCGCAGCGATTCGGTGAGGGACGTGGGCAGGTTGTAGCCCAGTTGTAGGTTGGTCAGGCGCAGGAAGTCTCCCTTCTCCACAAAGAAGCTCGAAATGTTGGCGTAGTTTCCGTTGGGATCACGGACGTAAGTCGTAACGCCCTGAGCGTTGGTACGGAAGGTACCGATGCGAGGTTGGCTCGTCAAGCCGTTGTCGCCGAAGAACGAGGTACCCAGCACGTCGGTCGTTGTGTTGTAGTCGCCATAAAAGTTTTGGGTGTAAGCCCGTGCGCCATTGTACAGCTGGGCACCCGCTACGCCGGTGAATTGTGCCGCCAGGTCGATGCCCTTCCAGCCTAACCGAACATTGAAGCCGTAGTTGGCGGCAGGCCACGGATCGCCGATGAACGTCCGGTCGTCGTTGTTGATTTGCCCGTCGCCGTTGATGTCGCGGTAAATCAGGTCTCCAGCTGCGGCACCGTTTTGCCGCACGCCCCGCTCGGTAACGGCGGCATCGCTTTCGTAGATGCCATCGGCGATATAGCCGAAGAACTGACCGAACGACTCACCGACCACCGTACGAGCGGCGCTGCTGTTCCACACGACACCCGGCCGGTTTTCGTTGAACGGCGTGTTGTTGACGCCGTCCAGGTTAAGTACCTTGTTCCGGTTGAAGGAAATATTGGCGGCTACCTGGTAAGTGAAGTCCTTTTGCTTGCCACGATAATCGGCGGCCAGCTCAAGTCCACGATTTTGGATCTTGCCCACGTTGACGAAGGTACTGTTGCTCAAACCGGACGACAGGGGGATGGGTACCCGATACAGCACGTCCCTACTCTGACGGTCGTACCAGTCGATCGTTACGTTCAGGGCGTTGCGCAGGAAGCTTACGTCCAAACCGATGTCGGTCTGCTGTACGGTTTCCCACTTCAAATCCGTATTAGCTAGTTTGAGGTCGCGTCCGAAGCCCAGCACGCGGTCGCCGTTGGGCAATCCTGTCACGTTCTGCGGCCCAAAGGTGGCGATGTACTGGAAGGGATCGATGTTGGCAATACCCAACGTACCGAAACCGCCACGCAGTTTGAGGTTGGAGATAAAGGAAACATCCTGCATGAAATTCTCTTCGCTGATTTTCCAGCCCGCCGAGAAGCCCGGAAATATTCCAAACTTACGTCCGGTGGCGAAGCGGTCGGTACCATCACGCCGCGCGTTGATCGTCAGCAGGTACTTGCCGGCGTAGCTATAGTTGATCCGGCCAAACTGCGACAGCAGGCGGCGGAATGGGAACGAGCTGTACCCGCCGTTGATGAGTCGGCTGCTGGGGTTGGAACTAAGGTCGAACGAATTGGCTACCGGAACGATGAAGCCCGTAGCGCCCCCCGAAAGCCGAGTTCCGTCCTCCCGGTACACTTCATATCCCGCCAGCAAGTTCAAATCATGCCTACCAAAGGATTTCGCATAAGTCAACACGGCGTTGGCGGTGTAGTTTTCGCGGGTGCTGAGGGTTTGTTCGAACTCCGCGTTGGGATTAGCCAGCGAGCCATAGTCGAACGCCTCCCGGAAACGGGAATTACGATTGCTGATGAGGGAAGCCGCGAAAGTAGCCCGGAGGTTCAGGCCTTTCAAAATTTCGTAATCAGCGTACAGGTTGCCCTCGATGGCCGAACGGATGTCGGTGCGGGTGTTGATGAGCTCGTTGGCTACCGGGTTGGCCCCCTCGAAATAGCCACCGACCGGCTGCTTACCCCAGCCGCCAAACGTATTGTTGGGGTCGCGGATGGCCATGGTCGGTACCGAGCGGAAGGGCAGGCCGTCCGACTCATTGTCGTTGAAACCGGCACGCCAGATAAAGATCGACTCACCCACTTTCAGTTTGTTGGTCAGCTTGTAGTCGGAGTTGATGCGGAAGTTAAAACGCTCGAACGAGTTGTCGATTATGACGCCGTTCTCGCGCTGGTAGTTTCCCGAGATGTAGTAGTTGGCCCTGTCCCCGCCGCCCGAAGCCGATAGCTGGTAGTTTTGCTCGGAGCCATCGCGGAAAATCTCGTCGACGTAGTCCACATCGGGTAGGCTGCCCAGGTCGCCCCAGGTCGAGGTGTTGCTGCCGTAGTTGCGCTTGGCCTCGATGAACTGGTCGCGGTTCAGGAGCGAATACAAGTTGGTAGGCTGGCGCAGACCCACCCACGTACTCACATTGATCGTTGGCTTTTTGCCGCCGCTGCCGCGCTTGGTCGTGACCAGGATCACCCCACCGGCGGCGTCTACACCATAAATGGCGGCAGCGCTGGCATCCTTCAGTACCTCGATCGACTCGATGTCCTGCACATTGAAGTTGAAACCCGTACCCGATACCCGCACGCCGTCCACGATGTAAAGGGGAGGCATGCCGTTGATCGAACCCGGACCGCGAATGATGATGTCGGCTCCGGCCCCTGGCTTACCGCTTCCTTTGGAAACTACTACGCCCGCGGCCCGGCCCTGCAATGCCTCATTGACACTGCGCACCGGCAGGCTTTTCAATTCTTCGCCGCTCACCGATGAGACGGCCCCAGTCAGGTCGGAGCGCTTCTGGGTACCGTACCCTACCACGACCACCTCGCTCAGGCTACGCTCATCCACCGCCAGAATCAAATCAAGGGTGCTGCGGCTGCCGATAATTATCTCCTGCGACATATAGCCGACGTAAGAAAATACCAGCGTCTGCACCTCGTCGGGGATGGTCAGCGAATAGCGGCCCTGGGCATCCGTCACGGTACCGATGTTGGTACCCTTAGCCACGACGCTCACGCCGGGCAGGGGGCTATTGTCCTCGTCGCTGGTAATGCGGCCCGTCAACTGACGGTCGACAACGCGCATCGGCTCCACCAGTAAGGACGACGCTCCCCGGGCGGAGGTAGGTAGCTTATTCAATAGGATAGTACCTTCGTACACCCGGTAGCGAATGTCCAGTGGTTTCAGAAGTCCATCGAGTACCACAGACAGCTGCTTATCGTCGGCCAGCAGCGTGACTTTCTGCCTTGCCTGAATCACTTCCGACGAATACATAAATTTCACCTTGGTCTTACGCTCGATTTGACTGAGTACCTGGGCCAGACTCTGGTTACGGGCATTGAGCGAAACTTTACGGCTGAGCGTTTCCTGAGCCGAGGTAGGGGTAGCCCGCGCGAGTCCCACGCAGAGCATAACGAGCAACATTTGGGTGAAAGATATTTTCATAGTCCTCCAAAATAGCTTTGGAACATGCGTAAATTTTTGCATAACTTTAAAGGTTTTTGTTTAGCGATTAGACAGAAACACCCGCACCAATCGTACGAATCACGGTTGGTATTTGCCACTGGCAAAGGGTATTTTCAGCCGACGGGGGTCCAGCCCGTCGGCTTTTTTCATCAAGGGTTCATCGTTTCGTCATAGATTGTTTTCCGGTTTAGGGTGAATGATAGGTTTGTATTCATTATTCGGGGTCATTTACAGCCCAAGCCACTGACTACCACCTGACCGTCCACTACTTCGTAGCTGGCATGAATCGTTTCGCAGATTAGGTTCATCTGTACCCGGAAGGGCATGTCGTTGAGCGTAGCCGTGAGCGTGCAGTTCCTGAAAACCGAATCGTCGTACACAATGGAGAGCCCGTAGGTCTTTTCCAACCGCGAAAAGACCCGGCTCACAGGCGTATCATCAAATACCAGTTCACTGACGTGATCAGGTTGATTCAGTACCACCGGTGCCGTCACGATGCTTTTGAGCAGGTCGTCCTTCCGCGTGTCGTAGGCGGCGTGCTGATTGGGAAGCAGTACCACCGCGTTATCCATTTTATTTTTGTCAAAGTTCTTACGCTTCGATACCGACACCTTGCCACTGATGACCGACACTTCTGTCTGCCCGCTTTGGCGGTATACTTTAAAGCGGGTACCCAGCACCCGGGCCACGAGCTGATCGGCATACACAATGAAAGGCCGGTCAGGCTGATGGGCGATGTCGAACTCGGCGTCGCCCCGGAGGTGTACCGTGCGATCGGTGGCGCCGAAATCGGTCGGATAGAGCAGGGTGGCACCCGGCGCCAGCGTGACCTGGCTGCTGTCGCTCAGCGTGTACGTCTGCGCCGTTTCGTGTTCATTTTTTATCTGCAAGAAGGTGGAGGTCGTCAAATCGACAAATTCGCTGAAATTCGTGGCGGCCAGGGGTTTCTGGGGCTTGTCTTCTAACCAGTCGTAGGTACCCACCAGCACCAGCAGGGTAACGGCAGCCGCGATTCCCCACGCCCACAAGCTACGTGAGGAGCGTTCGGACCGAGGCTGTACATCGGCAGGTTCTTCGTTTTCCAACGCAATCGTGGCGTTGATCCGCCGCCAGAGCGCGTCTACTTTTTCCTTGGGTAGGCGCACCAAGGCGTAGTTTTTCTTTCCGGCCGCCAGGGTTTGCACGATCGACTGCGCTTCCAGAAATATCGACCGCCGGTCGGGATTCGACTGAGCCCAGTCCGCCCAGAATCGCTCGGAAGCGTCCGTTGGGTACAGACAGCTTTCGAGAAAGTACTCGTCGGTCACGAATTCGCTGATGCTATGGTTTGCGTAGGACAACATGGACACAAGGTTTCATTCGTGTAGATACCAGACGGAGGGTATGGTACTCACGAGCGTTGAAGAATTTGCAGAAAAAATAAAATTTTGAAGAAAAAAGGGTCAGCCCGAATCAAAGCGTACCCAGGAAATAGTACAACCAGATAGCCACTCCCGCAGCAAAATGCTGACGCAGCGCCAATATGGCCCGATGCAGCAGGTTTTTGGCCGATTGAACATTCATGCCGAGTAGTTCGGCGATTTCCTGGTGCGAAAGGTCTTCGTAAAAGCGCAATCGTACGATTTCCTGCTGGCGCGGGCTGAGCTCGGCCAGGTGAGATTCCAGTTTGTGGTGCAGCAAGAGCATGGTTTCAGAATCTTCGGCGTTCTCCGCGTGCAAGAACACCAGATCCGCATGCAGGTCTTGATCGCTTACCGGCAGCCTTCCGGCTACCTTGGCGTGGCGGATGATCCGGTTTTTGAGCGATCGGAATAAATAGAATTTGATGGAATTGGTGTCACTCAACCGGCTGCGCGTCCGCCAAATATTCGAAAACAAATCGTGGATCAGGTCCATGACGACCACCTCGTTGGGCAGGATTGAGAAGCCGTACCGAAACAAGGACTGGACATGTTGTTGGTAAATGTGCTCGAACGCCGCCGAGTCACCCAGCTTCATGAGATGCCAAGTGGTAAGATCATCCTTGTGGTTGAAGGTTTTATTCATTTAATTTATTGAAAAAACAACTTGCGCTTCAAGAAAAACCCCGAGCGCCAAGAATTGTTCGCCATCACTAAGGTAGTAAACGCGCTCATAAAATTTTAGTTTTTCCTTAAATAATGCTAGAAGACAAAACCCACTTAAAATTTATGCACTCCGAAACCAAAGCGCTACACAGCATCGAACCGAAAGACCGAAACGCCGCATCGGTGGTGCCGCCGCTTTACCTGTCTACCACTTTTGAGCGGGACGAGCACTATGAACTACCCCAAGGGTACCTTTATACGCGGGCGGGTAACCCCAACCGCCACCAGTTGGAATCGGTTTTGCAAACAATGGAAAATGGCGCTGAGGCCATCGCTTTCGCTTCCGGGCAGGCCGCGACGATGACCCTCTTTCAATGCCTGAGTCCGGGCGACCACGTGATCGTACCCGATGATGCCTACTACGGCACGCCGTCGCTTTTGCAGGATATTTTTGTAAGGTGGGGACTGACGTTCAGCAAAGTAGACACGACGAACTTAGAAGCGTTAGCGCGGGCGATCCGGCCCGAAACCAAGATCATCTGGCTGGAAACGCCCTCCAACCCCATGCTGAAAGTGAGTGATCTGGCCGCCATCGCGGAACTGGCCAAAAAGAATAAGGTACTTACCGTTTGTGACAACACCTGGGCCACGCCCATGTTGCAGCGCCCGCTCGACTTGGGTTGCGACGTAGTGATGCACAGTACCACCAAGTACCTGGGTGGGCACAGCGATGTACTGGGCGGCGCGTTGATTTTTAAGGAGAAGAGCGAACTATCAGAACGGGCACGGCAGATTCAAGCACTCGGCGGCGCGGTACCTTCCCCGTTCGACTGTTGGCTGGTCGCGCGGGGCGTAAAGACGTTGGCCGTGCGGGTAAGGCAGCAGGCCGAAAATGCGCAACGCATCGCGGAGTTTTTGGAAAAACACGAAGCCGTGACCAAGGTACATTACCCCGGCCTGGCCTCGCATCCACAGGTCGAAATTTCGCGAAATCAGATGACCAGCGGCGGGGCTATGCTCTCGATTCAGGTACGTGGTGGCGCTGAGGAAGCTTTACAATTTATAAAGTCCCTGACCCTTTTTACCGCCGCTACCAGCCTGGGGGGCGTCGAAAGTCTCATCGAGCACCGCGCTTCAGTGGAAGGGCCGGATACGCTCACGCCGCAAAATCTGGTGCGGATTTCAGTAGGGCTGGAACATGCCGTCGATCTAATCGCTGACCTGAGTCAGGCTTTGACGGGCTTATAATCCTTGACGAGCTCCTCGCTCAAATCCCAAAGTTTGGTGGCCAGGTACTTGCTGCGGGCCTCTTTGCCGGGTTCGACGGCCTTCAGGTCGTCGAAGTACTTACCCGTCACGCCAAACGCCTCGGGCGAGCTGGCGACGTAGATGCTGGTTTGGGCACCTTCCTCGGGCGTTTTGAAGAACGGCCGGGCCAACCACATCAGCGCGCTCGAAAAGCCCGTCGAATCGGAGCCGAATCCCGTGGCTACCCCGCCGGGATGTACCGCGTTGGAAGTGATGCCGTCGTCGGCCAGTCGTGCCGCGAGTTCGTTGGAAAAGAGAATGTTGGCAAGCTTGGAATTACCATAAGTGACCCAGCTGTTGAACTTAGTGGGGTGCGCCAGTTGATCGAGGTGCAGGCGGCCGATCTTGTGCGCGGCCGACGACACGTGCACGATCCGGGCGTCTTTCCCGGCTTTCAATAAATCGATCAGTTCGGTGGTAAGCAGAAAATGGCCCAGGTGGTTGACGGCGAACGTCATTTCGATGTTTTGTTCGCTGTACTTTTCGTTGTCCATCATCAGGCCGGCATTATTGACCAGCAGGTCGATGTGGCTGTGGTTGGCGCGAATCTGCTCCACCGCCTTCTGCACCTGTTCCAGGTCCGACAGATCGCACTCGACGAACGAGGTCTCGGCCGTATCACCAATTTCGAGTTGCAGTTCGTCGGCCTTTTGGGCGTTTCTGGCGAGCAGGATGAGGTTATAACCCCGCTTGGCGAGTTCGAGCGCGGTGATTTTGCCGATGCCCGAGGTAGGACCGGTGATGAGGGCGATTTTCTTTTTATTGTCAGACATTGCGTTGAAGATTTTAGGGTTGATATAGTTTCCTGACCTAACGGGTTGCCAAGTCGTACTGTTCGTTACATTTGCGATTCAAGACTGTATAATAAATGTGCCTACGCTTCCTTTTCCTGCTGATGCTCGCCCCGGCACTCGCCGAAGCTGGCGGCGTGCGTGGCCTCATCACCACCAGCCGTGGCGAGCCACTGCCCTACGCCGGCATCGTGCTCGAAGGGACCAGCACGGGTACCCTGGCCAACGCCGAAGGCCGCTATGAGCTGACGCTCCCCGCCGGTCAGCACACGCTGGTATTTCAGTACCTGAGCTTCAAGTCGGTCGTAAAGACCGTCACGGTCGGGGAGGGGTACCTGGAGCTCGACATCGTGCTGGAAGAGCAGCCGCTCAACCTCGACGCGGCGCGGGTGGGCCAGGGCAAGGAAGACCCGGCTTACAGCGTCATGCGGCGCGCCATCGCCAAGGCCCGTTTTCACCAGTTGCAGGTCAGGAGCTACACCGCCCGGGCCTACACCCGCAGCACGGCGCTGCCTACCAAGATCCCTTTCCTGCTCGAGCGCCGCCTTAAAAAAGAGGGCGTTCAGGAGGGCAAAGCTTTTCTCAACGAAAGCATCACCGAAATAAGCTACCGCCGCCCGAATACTTACAATCAAAAGATACTATCCACCCGCAACAGCCTGGACAACAGCACGCCCACGCCCAACCAGTACATTCTGGCGAGTTTTTACAGCCCGGAGATTGCCGGGACCACGACGCCGCTGTCGCCGCGGGCGTTTGCCTACTATAAGTTCGAGTACGAAGGGTTTTTTGAGGATCGGGGCGAGATTGTGAACAAAATAAAAGTCATCCCGAAAGCCTACGGCGCGGGTACCTTCAGGGGGAGTCTGTACATCATCGAAGACCGTTGGGCCATCCACAGCTTCGACCTCGAGACGGTGTACCAGGGGCTGAACATTAGGGTGAAGCAGCTTTTCAGTCCGGTTAAAAATGTGTGGTTGCCGATCAATCAGCAGTTCAAGATTCAGGGCGGGTACCTGGGCTTTGCCGGTGAGTTCAAGTACGTCGTGTCGATGAATTACCAAAAGCTCAACATCGATCCCAATCTGAAAGAAGACATCACGATTCTGGACCATAAAAAAGAAGAAAACACTGCTACCAGTTCGCGCAAGGCCGATCTTGAAAAAATGATCGAGGAGCAGAAAGCGTTTTCGACCAAAAACTTCCGCAAGATTATTAAGCAATACGAAAAGGAGGAAAAAAAGGAGCGCAAAGCGGCGGGCGAGGATGTACGGGCGGTGCGGCAGGATTTGATCATAGTGGATTCACTGGCCAACCAGCGGGACACCACCTACTGGGAAATGCTGCGCCCCGTTCCGCTGACCGAGCTGGAAGTGAAAAGTTACCGGATTCAGGACAGCATCGTGGTCGTGAAGCAAAGCCAAATAGACAAAGACAGTACCCGCAACGACTCGACAACGTTCCGGTCCATGCACCTGCTGACGGGCCGCACCTACCGGTACCGGGATCGCAACTACCTGACGTTTGAAAGTCCGATCAATACCCTGGTATACAACACGGTGGAGGGCTATGCCTTCGATTTGTATGTGGAGTGGATTAAGCGATGGGGCAAGAATTACCGGGCCAGCATCAAGCCGCTGGGCCGCTACGCATTCGGCCGAAACCGGCTGAGTGGTACCTTGCAAGGTACCATCGGCAACCGCAAGTGGGACCTAAGTGTGCAGGGCGGTGAATACGTGTACCAACTCAACCCCAACGCCCCCATTCCGCCCGGTCTGAATAGCCTGACGACGCTGCTGTTCGAGCGGAATTTCATGAAAATTTATCAAAAACAGTTCGTGAGCGCCGAGTACACCTACCGGTACCTTGGCGATATGCTCTCCATCACGACCGGCCTGGAATTGGCACACAGAAGTCCGCTCTACAACCTCGAAAACCCGAAACCCTACATCGACTGGAAGGAAAGGGGTTTTACCTCCAATCAGCCCGACAATGAGGAATTAGGCTACACCGATTTTTTTCAACACAACGCCCTGCTCTGGAACCTAAACCTGAATTTGCGTCCGTGGCAAAAGTACGCCATTCGCAACGGGCAAAAGCGCTACTGGTACAACAAGGGGCCGACGTTTCTTGTCAACTTCAAGCGCGCTATTCCCTTTGAAGATCAGCGCGCCCGACTACACGCTGCTGCAAGGCGCGGTCTTGCAAAATGTCGACACTGGACCGCGGAGCAACCTGCGCGTGAGCGTCGGTGGGGGCGGTTTTCTGACCAAGGAGCGGATGTACTTTCCCGACTTCCGACATTTCATGGGTAATGAATTCTTTTTTCACACGGGCGATGTACTCCAAAGCTTCAGGATGTTGCCGTACTACCAGTTCAGTACCGCCCAGCGGTTCGTACAAGTCCACGCGCTCTGGAATTCGCAGCGTTTCCTGCTGACCCGCCTGCCCTTCGTGCGGCTCTCGGGCGTCGGCGAATCGTTGCAAGTACATTACCTGAGTACCCCGTCCGCCCGAAACTACACTGAGCTGGTATATGGGCTGGATAAGATCATCAGGCTTTTTCGCGTGGAGTTGGTGGGACAGTTTTTGGATAATAAGTACCAGGGAATGGGGCTAAGGGTCGGGACGACGTTGCAGATTCGGTAACCTGGCTCAACGTTGACAGCCAATTCCACTGAAACGCTGACAGCGTTCAAAACGCTGTCAGCGTTGGGTCGGCGGATCAGGCCAGCGCCTCCACAATGATTCTCCTTAACACCTCTTCTTTCGCCAAAAGATCCTGCAACAACATCCGCTGATTTTTGGTCCGATCCAGATTGTGAGTAGGGTACTTGATGGGGTAGTACACATCACCGTTAAGGTAGTCGGCCAGGAAACGGATGCCCTGCATGTACACCAGAAATAAGCCGGAAAAATAGAGGGCCGAGCGCTCCGTTTCGGTCAGTACCACCTTCATCTCGGTCAGGTACCCTTCTATTAGCGCGCGGTAGTAGTCTTCGCGCACCACAACTTGCTCGAACGCCACGCTTTCTTCCGAAACCGGACTGACGTAGGTACGCACCATGTCCCCGAGGTCGGAGATCACCTTACCGGGCATCAGCGTGTCGAGGTCGCACACGGCCAGCCCGCGTTGGGTGTCGGCATCGAGCAGTACGTTGTTGATTTTGGTATCGTGATGCATCAGGCGATCGGGGAAATCCGGGCTTTCAAGCAGTCCTTCGTAGGTTTTTACGATATGGCTTTGTGCTAAAAAGAACGCGATTTCAGCCTTGGCGCTCTTGATTCTTGCCTCGTCCGCACTTTTCAGCGCATCCTGAAATT
The DNA here is from genome assembly GCA_963803495.1 of uncultured Cytophagales bacterium. Lineage (GTDB taxonomy): Bacteria > Bacteroidota > Bacteroidia > Cytophagales > Spirosomataceae > Persicitalea. The sequence goes on along the minus strand of CAWDMP010000002.1, from coordinate 218,486 downwards.
GCTGAAATCGAAAGCTGAGGTTGTGAAAATCAGGAATGGTGGCGGCCAATTCCGATAGGTCGAGCCCATCGAGATTCCTGGCTAGTATCCCAAACTGCCGCGCCGCTTCGTAGGCTTGCTCCGGCGTGGTGGCCTCGTTGATCGAGGTCGAATTGGGTATGAAGGGCGTCAGCCGCCAATGCTCTCCGGCCTGCGCGCACATTTCGTCCCCCGATAGCGTGGGAATAGGGGCCACGAAAAGGTAGTCGGGGTAGTGTTGAGTCAGGTACCGCTCGGCCCGCCGGAGGTTGTTGGCGATTTCTTGTACTTTAAAAACCCGACCATTTATTTTTTGCAAAACGTACTGCGCACCCGCTCCCGTCTCCACCAGGTAGGTCGTATTGATGTGCCCCGAACCAAACCGCCGGGGCTCCGACCGAGCTGTGATTCCGTAGGCCGCCAGGACCTGGCTCAATGCTGTCTTGGTACTTTCCATAATGCACACCTATCTGGCGCCGTCTACTTTTTTAAGCGTGTAAACCTGCGTGACTGGCATCCGGCTCAGGGCAATCTGCGATTCCAGCCAGGTGATGACGATGCTCAATTCGGCCAGATCTTTGGCATGACGCCCTTGCTCGTACGATCGGAAACCGACGATGTAGGTTCGGTTCTGGGGGCGGTATTGGTGGAAGAAGTTTAGGTTTTTGTCGACGATCAGCTTCTTGCAGTGCTGCGGCCTGCGTCATCGGCGGCCCCTGGTCCAGCGCAATGCCCTTGGCCCAGGTAGCTGCCGACCCTACGGCCATCAGGGTGCCGTTGGCCGAAAGCGCGTAGGTACCTTTCGTCAGGCCGTCGATTTGAAGTACCCGGTCGCGGTCGGCCAGGACAGTCCCGGAAGCAGGCCGAGGAATGGGCAAGTACTTTTGATCGAGTTCAAAGCGAAGCACTGCGTCCTGTGGGGTAGTGGAAGATAACCGAGCGGTAGCCGAGCTGGGGGTGCCTTTTTTGGAAATACGGATCACATCCCTGTAAGGTACCTCGGCAAGGCCCAGCGCTTTTTGCACTGCCTCGGCCAAAAGATAGTACCCATGCTCGTTGAGATGGATGCCGTTTTCGGTGATCGAGGCCTTGTCAGCAATCTGCTGGATCGGTCCGAAAAAGTCGATGTACCGGCTGCCCCGCTCGGCGGCGGTGCTGGCGATGACATCGGCGTAGCGCGTCAGTATGGCATTGCGCTCGTCAATTTTGGTGAGCGAACCAGTACCCAACACCGGAATGGGGGATAGCAGGATCGCCTTCGCGCCCAAGTCGGCAATTTTATCCAGCAACTTATTTAAACCATCCGTAAAGCGCGGCAGGCCTTCCTCACCCGCTTGCGCCTCGATGCCGCCGTAGGCTACGAACACGACGGTGGGCCTGGCGTCGGTGAGCTGCTGGAGTAGTAATTCGTATGGCGTAGGCGGGTTGGTAATGTAGTTGCGCGACTCGCCGAAAACGGTATCGCCCGTCCAGCCGATGTTGCGAAACGTCACCTGCCGATCGGGGAAACGGGTGGTGAGGGCCATTTCGAGGTAGCCATATTGCAGGTCGTTCTCAAAAAGGGAGTTGCCCACGAACACCACGCGATCGCCGTCTTTCAGCTCAAATTTTGGGGGAGCGGGCTGCGCCGCGACTTGATCAGTAAGCAGCAAAAGGAGCCCAAAAGCCAGCAGCTTATACCCGGTAAAGAATTTTGTCTTCATTCTTTTTTAAATTAAATGTATACAAAAAGCGGGTAGCTCCTTGGGAACTACCCGCCGAACCGGTGAGATCATCGGTATCGTACCATAAAAAGTCGCGTCAGGCCTTTTTGGTAAACAAATCGTCGGCCGACTTTCTGACTTTTTTCGCCTTGGCCAGCGAATCTTTTTCGGCGTCGCGGTAGCCGAGTGTCATCAGGGCTATGCTTTTCAGGTTCTGCTCTTTAAGGCCCAGCAGCTCGTCCATAGTATCCTTGTCGAAGCCTTCCATGGGGCAGGCATCGACTTCTTCCATAGCCGCCGCCACCAGCCCAAACCCCAGCGTGATGTAGGTCTGCCGGGCGCTCCAGTCGGTAAACTGTTCGTCGGATTTAGAAAGCAGATTTCCTTTAATCGACTCGGAAAAACCGCGCAACGATTGCGGATCCACATCACGCGTTTTGGCGATCAGTTCCATGTAGGCATCGATATGCCCGGCGTTTACCGAGGCCTGCGCGGCAAATACCAGCACGTGTGAGCCGTCCACGATCTGCGGCTGCGGGCAGGCTTTTTCGTGAATTTTACCCTTCAACTCGGGATTCGAAACGACCACTACTTTAAAGGGCTGCAAGCCGTAAGAGGTAGGGGCCAGGCGGATGGCTTCCAGGATTTTGTCTACTTTTTCCTGAGGAACGGCGTGGCCGTTGAATTTTTTGGTGGCATAGCGCCAATAAAGTGCTTCTGAAAATTGCATTTATAGGTAGTAAGTGGGTAACAATGTTAAACTATCAAGACCGGAACGGTTGGCCGGTGTCAGACTAACAATTACCGTTGGGGAAAATTCCCGGGACAGGGGAAGGGCGTTGGGTATTCTAAAATTTAGGTATTTTTGATTTTTGTCATTCAAACAACCCCTTATGCTATTCAGACGATCATTTGACTTGTCGAAAAAACTACTACCGGCCTTACTATTAGCCGGGCTACTAAGCTGCGAAACCAAGGCACCCGCCGACCTGGCCGAGCGAAGCCTCATCCCCATCCCGGTGTCGATGAACACCACCGATGGTTTCTTTGAACTCACCGACCAGACCGTCATCCACGTGCCCGAAAGCTCCGACGAAGTCATGAAGATCGGGCAGTACCTGGCCGACCGCCTGAAGCCAGCCACTGGGCTGCCGCTGTCGGTGGAAGCTTCAGCTCCTGGCTCCGGCTCTATATCGCTGGCTCTGAAAAGCGACGCCGAACTGGGCGACGAAGGCTACGAACTCACGACGACCAAAGAGGGCATATCGCTCAGCGCCAACGCCCCCGCTGGCTTATTCTGGGGCATCCAAACCCTGCGGCAGATGCTGCCGGCTGCCATTGAGGCCACCGATCGGCAGGACGGTCCCTGGCAAGTGGCGACCGGTACCATTCGCGACTTCCCACAGTATAGCTACCGAGGTGCCATGCTCGACGTGGCCCGGCACTTTTTTAGCGTGGAGGACGTCAAGCGCTACATCGACCTGATCGCGGCTTACAAAATGAATACCCTGCACCTGCACCTGGCCGACGACCAGGGCTGGCGCATCGAAATCAAATCGTGGCCCAAGCTCACCGAAATCGGGGGTAAAAGTCAGGTAGGCGAAGGTGAAGGGGGTTTTTATACACAGGAGCAATATAAAGACATCGTGCGCTACGCCCAGGACCGGTACATCATGATCGTGCCCGAAATCGACACGCCGGGCCACACCAATGCCGCCCTGGCCTCTTATCCTGAGCTTAATTGTAACCCCAAAGACCCTAGCCCCAAGGTTTACAATGGTATCGAGGTAGGGTTTAGTACGCTGTGTACCAGTAACGAAACTACCTATAAGTTCCTGGACGATGTCGTGCGCGAATTGGCGGCGCTTACGCCCGGTCCCTACATCCACATGGGCGGCGACGAATCGCACGTGACTCCGATGAAAGACTACATCCCCTTCATCGAGCGGGTGCAGGGCATCGTGCTGTCGCACGGAAAAAGAATGATCGGCTGGGACGAGGTCACGAACGCCAAACTGGACCCGAGTTCGGTGGCGCAATTTTGGGCCAAGACGGAATTTGCTCAGTCGGCGGTGCAGCAGGGAGCGAAGGTGATCATCTCGCCCGCCACGAAGTCCTACCTTGACATGCAATACGATAGTACCTCGAAGTACGGCCTGCACTGGGCCGCCTACGTCGAAATCGACTCCTCTTATATGTGGAATCCGGCGACGTTCATACCGGGGGTAGGTAAAGCCGATATACTGGGCATCGAGGCCGCGCTCTGGACCGAGACGGTCGACAACATGGACGCCATCGAGTACATGGCCTTCCCCCGACTACCGGGTCTCGCCGAAATCGGCTGGTCACCCGATTCATTGCGGAGTTGGGATACCTACAAAGTACGGCTGGGCAACCAAGCCCCCCGCTTCAAAGCGATGGACATCGACTATTATCCTTCCAAGCAGATTGATTGGTTGAAGTAGGATTTTAGCGGGGCGCCCCGCTAACATCCTATTTCTTCGCCCAATTGTCGCGCAAGCCAACGGTTTGGTTGAATACCAGCTTCTCCGAAGTACTGTCTAAATCCGTGGCGAAGTACCCTTTGCGCAGAAACTGGTACGGCTCGCCGGGCTGGGCCGATTGCAGAGCAGGCTCGGCGTATGCCGTGATGACTGTCAGCGAATCGGGGTTCAGGAAATCTTTAAAATCGCCTTCTTCGTTGGCGGGGTCCTCCACCCGGAACAGGCGGTCGTATAGTCGCACCTCCACCGGAATGCCTTCGCTGGCCGATACCCAGTGCAGGGTACCTTTCACTTTCAGGCCCGATTCGTCCTGCCCGCTCTTGCTGTTTTCGACGTAGGTACAATGTACTTCAGCGATGGTACCATCGTCGTTTTTGACTACCTCGTTGCACTGAATGATGTAGGCGCTTTTCAGCCGCACCATCTGGCCGGGGGCCAGGCGAAAGTACTTCTTGGGCGCGTTTTCCATAAAATCATCCTGCTCGATGTACAGCTCGCGCGTAAAGGGCATATCGCGGTCGCCGGTTTCGGGTTGCTCGGGATTGTTCTCGCTGGGGCATAGCTCCATTTTTCCCTCCGGGAAGTTGGTGATCACCACTTTCAGCGGGTCGAGTACTACCATCCGGCGTGGCGTGATGGCGTTGAGGTCTTCGCGCACGCAAAACTCCAACAGACTCATGTCGATCAGATTGTCGCGCTTGGCCACGCCGATGCGCTCGCAGAAATTGCGGATCGAGGCGGGCGTGTACCCCCGCCGCCGCAGGCCCGAAATGGTGGGCATCCGCGGATCGTCCCAACCCGTGACGTGCTTTTCGTTGACCAGTTGCAGCAGCTTGCGCTTGCTCATGACGGTATACGTCAGGTTCAGGCGCGCAAATTCGTACTGTTTGGAAGGGAAAATGTCGAGCTGGTCGATAAACCAGTTGTACAGGTCGCGGTGGGGAATGAATTCCAGCGTGCAAAGCGAGTGCGTGATGCGCTCGATGGCATCCGACTGGCCGTGGGCGAAGTCGTACATCGGGTAGATGCACCAGGTGTCGCCCGTGCGGTGGTGCTTCGCAAATTTGATGCGGTACATGAACGGATCGCGCAGGTGCATGTTGGGCGAGGCCAGGTCGATCTTGGCCCGCAGGACCCGGCTGCCCTCGGCAAATTCGCCAGCGCGCATCCGCTCGAACAAATCCAGATTTTCGGCCGCGCTCCGGTCGCGGTAGGGGCCGGGTTGGCCGGGTTCGGTCGGGGTACCTTTCAGTTGCGCGATTTCCTCGGCCGTCGAGTCGTCGACGTAAGCCAGTCCCTGCTTGATCAGTTCCTTGGCAAAGGCGTAGAGTTGATCGAAGTAGTCGGAGGCATAGCGCTCCTCCACCCAATCGAAGCCCAGCCAGCGCACATCGTTTTTGATCGAATCGACGTACTCGACGTCTTCCGTGGTGGGGTTGGTGTCGTCGAAGCGCAGGTTGGTGCCACCGCCGAATTCTTTGGCCAGGCCGAAATTGAGACAGATCGACTTGGCGTGACCAATGTGCAGGTACCCATTGGGTTCGGGTGGGAATCGGGTGAGTACCCGGCCGTCGTTTTTGCCCTTTTCCAGATCTTCAGTAACAATCTCTTCAATAAAATTCAGCGACTTTTCTTCTTTTATATTTTCAGTGGACATAGGGTTGCTTGATTCTTGATGTAGGGTTTAAATGGTACTTGGTGCAGGGTACTTGGTACTTACTCTGCAAAGTTACGCTTATCGAGCTTAGGGATAAAAAGAAGTTGACATCCGAGCGAAAAGCATGAAATATTAAACGCCTTGTGCCCTGAAATTTGTAAAATTGCCCCCGATCAGGGGAAATTATTCACTAATTCAAGTCTGGTAATTGATACCTAACATTGGGCCTCTCCGAGGCCCGATCGGTTTGACTACCAATAGGTGCAACAAACATTGAGCCTCTATGAGGCTTCTTGGCAAATACCACATCAATATTCTGAATCAGTATAAGTAGAATGAGGTACTTCATCGAGTTGAGTTATTTGGGCACCGACTTCATCGGCTGGCAGCGGCAGCGGGCGGGGCGGTCGGTGCAGCAGACACTTGAAGAAGCGCTCTCCACGATTTTTCGCCACTCCATCGAAATCATGGGCAGCAGCCGAACCGACGCTGGCGTGCACGCCGCCCAGCAGTTCGCGCATTTCGAAATGGAAAGGGAAATCGCCGATAACGATAAGAAAGTGTACCAGCTCAACAGCCTGCTTCCGCCCGACCTCGCCGTGCGATCGCTGATCCGAGTACCCGACGATTTCCACGCTCGCTTTGCCGCTACCCACCGCCGCTACGTGTACCGGGTAATCCAGCACAAAAACCCTTTTCTGACCAAAACGGCCTACGTTTTTCGCCCTGATCTCGATTTGGATTCCATGAATGCGGCAGCGGCTTTGCTGCTACGGTACGATGATTTCGAAAGTTTTAGCAAGGTACATACCGACGTCAACACGTTCATCTGCCAAATCACCGTAGCCGAATGGGCCACGGAAAATGCAACGCTGGTGTTCACTGTACAATCTAACCGCTTTCTGCGCGGCATGGTGCGGGCGCTGGTAGGTACCTTGCTGGAAGTAGGTACTGGCAAGATCAAGGTACCTGATTTTGAAAGAATAATCCTGGCCAAAGACCGCGCCGCCGCCGGAGCCCAGGCCCCCGCGCGGGGGTTGTCGCTGGTAGAAGTAGGTTATCCTGGTACCTTCGACCAAACTCATAAACTTACAGACACATAAACTCTTTTAATGACGATCGGAATAATCATACTGGCCGCCGGAGCCTCGCGACGCATGGGAAAACCCAAGCAAACGCTCCCCATGCAAGAAGGGAAAAACTTGCTACAACAAACCGTCGAAACTGCCCTGGCAACGGCACAGCGCCCTGTCATCGTGGTAGTTGGGGCAAATAAAGCCGAGGTGGTACCCGAGTTGACGGGCCTGCCCGTCACAATCGTGGACAATGCCTTTTGGGAAGAAGGCATGGCGACTTCGATCAAGATCGGCCTCGCCGGACTGTTCATGACCGAGCCCAGGCTGGACGGCGTGCTGATGCTGGTCTGCGACCAACCTTACCTCACGACCGGACTCTTGAAGCAAATGGTAGCTACCTATGAAGAATCGGGTAAAAAGGCAGTAGCCTGCCGCTACGCAAAATCCTGGGGCGTACCGGTCCTCATCGGCCGCGAACTACTCGCCGAGCTCACCACCATCACCGGCGACCATGGCGCCAAGCCTTTCTTGAAAGCGCACCGCGAGGACGTCGCATTCGTAGACTTTCCCAAAGGGATCGTCGACCTGGATACGCCGGAGGATTACGATACATTCAGGGCTTCCTGAACATAAAAAAGCGGGGCCGATTGCTCGGCCCCGCTCAGGTACTTTAGTGCTTATCCTTCGTCCACTCATTATCGGTCAACCGCCAGATGTTCAGCGGATTGGCATCTTTTAGCTCGTCGGGCAGCAGGCCGTCGGGCCAATCCTGGAACGATAGCGGCCGCACGAAGCGCAGAATGGCGTCGCGGCCCACGGAAGTGAAGCGCGCGTCGGTGGTGGATGGGAATGGTCCGCCGTGGTGCTGGGCAGCGCATACCTCCACGCCGGTGGGTACGCCATTCATAATAAAGCGTCCGGCGCGGCGGGCCAGCAGGCGCATGATTTTGGGGTACCTGGCCGCTTCGGCTTCGGAGGCCATCAACGAAGTGGTCAGCTGTCCCGGAATGTGTTTCAGCGCGGACTGCAGCTCGTCCAGGTCTTTGCAGACAACCAATAGTGAGAACGGTCCGAATACTTCTTCTTGAAGATTGGGGTTGGCTATGAAGTCTTTGCCGCTGACCCGCGCGATGGCGGCCTGCGATTGGTTGTCGCCCTCGGCTTTCACTTCCGATACCGCAACCTTTTCCACGCCCGATTCAGCCATGACGCCGTCGCGTAGCTTGTAGTAGTTCTTTCTGATGCCTTCGGTGAGCATGGTCATGGAAGTCACTTTTTCCACCTCTTCGGCGTAGCCTTTCACGAACAAATCCAGCGCGGGCGAATCCACCACAAACACCAACCCTGGGTTGGTGCAGAATTGCCCGGCACCCAGCGTGACCGAGCCCGCCAGTGATTTGGCCAGCGAGTCAGATTTTTCAGCTAACGTCTCAGGCAGAATCACGATGGGATTCACACTCCCCATTTCGGCAAATACCGGAATCGGCTCATCGCGCTCCTGCGCCATTTTGTAAAGTGCCATGCCGCCTTTCAGCGAACCGGTAAATCCGACGGCCTTAGTATTTGGGTGTTGCACCAGAGCGGTACCTACGTCGTAGCCGTCGTCGTACAGCATCGAGAAAACACCATCCGGCATGTTGGTGCGCTTGGCGGCTTTCACGATGGCCTGCGCCGTGAGGTCGCTCACGCCGGGGTGGGCCGGGTGGGCTTTCAGAATCGACCGGGTTGCCCGCCGCCAACGACGGACCGGTATCGACGCCCGCGATGGAGTAGGCGAAGGGGAAATTGCTCGACCCGAATATGACGATCGGTCCGATGGGGACCAGCATTTTGCGTAAGTCAGGCTTGGGAGCGGGGCTACGGTCGGGCTGGGCGGTGTCGATGCGCGCCTCGACCCACGAGCCTTCCCGGATCAGATCGGCAAACTGGGTGATTTGGTTTACCGTCCGGCCGCGCTCACCTTGCAGTCGCCCCATCGGCAGGCCGGTTTCCTGGTGGGCGCGTTCGAGTAGTTCGTCGCCCATCGCCATGATTTCTTCGGTGATCGCCACTAAGAATTCGGCCCGGCGGCTTGCCGGAAGCGCGGCGTACTCGTCGAAGGCCTGCTCGGCCAGCTGCATCGTGCGCTCCACCTCGTCGGGCGTAGCGGGGTGAAACTTCTCCGGCAGATGCGCGTCTTTCACCGGCTCGTACGATTGAAACGTCTTGCTATTTTCGGCGGATTGCGAGAATCCAATGTAGTTTTTTCCTAGAATAGACATAGGTTGTTTATTTGTTTAGGGGTTTATTTGTTTAATCTGTACTGCTGTGTGATCGTGTATTTGTTGAATTAATCCAAAAAGAAAAGATTTGCGCTGATTTCCTGAGAAGGTTGGCGCAAATCTTCAAAAACAACAACAATTCAGAAAATCTAGGAAGTAGGAAGGCAGACCCGGCGAAAAATTAAACCCTTTCGACCTTTCAACCTTTAACCCCCTTCCTTACACCAATCGCCCGATCAGGCTGTCGACGGTGATACCTTCGGCTTCGGCTTTGAAATTGCGGACGATGCGGTGGCGAAGCACGGGCAGGGCGACAGCCTTGACGTCTTCGATGTCGGGTGAGTACTTGCCGGAGAGAAGCGCATTGCACTTGGCGGCCAGGATCAGCGCCTGCGACGCGCGCGGACCGGCGCCCCATTCGAGGTAGTCGCGGGCGTTGTCGGAAGTGTTGGCGGTACCGGGCCGGGTGTTCTGCACCAGTTTTACGGCGTACTCGATCACGTTGTCGGTGACGGGTACCCGGCGCACGAGGTGCTGGAATTCCTGAATATCCACCCCGCTCAGAATCTCCTGAACCTGGTACTTTACGTCGGACGTAGTACTCTTGACAATGTTGACCTCCTCGGCGTAGGACGGATAGTCCAGCGAAATCATGAACATGAAACGGTCGAGCTGTGCCTCGGGCAGCGGGTAAGTACCTTCCTGCTCGATGGGGTTCTGGGTGGCGAGCACGAAAAACGGCCGCGACAAATCGTGGCGCTGACCGGCTACCGTCACTGAGTACTCCTGCATCGCCTCCAACAAGGCCGATTGCGTTTTGGGCGGCGTCCGGTTGATCTCGTCGGCCAGAATGATGTTGGCAAAAACGGGCCCGCGCAAGAACTTAAAGTTGCGCTCCTGGTCGAGCGTTTCGGAACCCACGATGTCCGAAGGCATCAGGTCGGGCGTAAACTGGATGCGGTTGAAACTCAGGTCCATCGAGGAAGCGATGGTTTGGATGAGCAGTGTTTTGGCTAGTCCGGGTACCCCCACGAGCAGGCAGTGCCCCTGGCAAAAAATGGCGGTCAGCAGTAGTTTTACTACTTCGTCCTGCCCGATAATAACTTTTCCGATTTCGGTGCGGAGTTCCTGGTAAGCTTTGGTCATCGCCTCGGCGGCTTCGACGTCCGATTGGTATTTCAAGTGGGTCAATTTTGAATGATAGAATGAGTGAATGAGTGAATGGCGGCTGCCCGAGCGGTGAATAAAGAAAATTATTCACTCATTCTATCATTCACTCATTCAAAATTAATTTTTCTATTGATTCTCTTTTGGGGCCAATCCGAAGATTTGGCAGTTTTGGAATTCTTCGTCTACGCTGATGAAAACGTCACCGGCTGCTTTCTTGAACCAGCTCTCGAGCGCATTGTTTTTCTTGTTGGACAGCACAATCTGTGCCATTCTTTCGTAGTCGTCCTTCAGGTTGGCCGTGTGGGGGTCCGATTTGCTCTTGTACCACAGGATTCGCATCGCCGAGCGGCCGTCTTCCGTCCGGTACTCGATCGGCGCACTGATGTCGCCCACCTGCATACTGTCGAGCGCAAAATAAAGCGCCGGGTCCATCGAGGCGTCCAGCGGGATATGCTGCAAGCCCGTCTGCTGATCCATGATCAGGCCTCCCGCGTCGGAGGTCATCTTGTCTTCCGAGTCGGCCTTGGCGGCCTGGGCAAACGTGAGCGTGTCGTTTTGGATCAAATTACGCAGGCTATCGAGGTACACTACGGCCTGAGTAATGTCGGTACCCCGGTTGTAGTCAGGCCTAAGCAGAATGTGGCGGGCGTGGTACTCGGCACCCCGTGTTTCGATCATCTGGATGAGGTGGTACCCAAACTGACTCTCTACAACGTCCGAAATCTCGTCGGGTTTCAGCGCCAGCGCGGCCCCTTCGAAGGCAGGTACCATCGCGCCCCGCTTGGCAAAGCCCAGGTCGCCGCCGTTTTTGGCTGAGCCCAGGTCTTCGGAGTAGATTTGAGCGAGCATGGCGAAGTCTTCACCCGATTCGGCTTTCTTTTTGAGGTCGAGCAATTGCTGCCGGAGCTTGTCTTTCTGCTCCTGGGTGACCGTCGCGACGCGCACGATTTGGCCTACTTCCACCTCCGCCGGGATGTAGGGGAGGCTGTCTTTGGGAATGCCGTTGAAGAACTTCCGTACATCGCTGGGGGTGATCTTGACGTCGCCCGCGATGGTCTGCTGCATCGTTTCCACGATCGCCTGATCCTTGACCTGTTGCCGGAGCTCGGTTTTGAGAGCGTCGATGGTTTTGCCGTAGGCTTCCACCAGATTTTTCTCAGATCCGAAGCGCTGAATCATGTAGTTCATGCGCTGATCGAGCGAACTGGTCACCCGGTCGTCCTCCACCGTCACGGAGTCGATTTCCGCTTTGGCGAGCAACATTTTGTTGATGATGAGCGACTCCAAAAGCTGGCAGCGCTCCGGCGACTTCGCGCCCTCGGCTTTGTAGCTCTGGTAGAGTTCTTCGAGCTCGGAGCGCAGAATGTAGTAGTTGTCCACGCGGGCGATGATCTTGTCGACGCTCATGCCCTCCTGGCCCTGACCAAAAGAGAAAGTGGAAATCAATCCGAACGCCAGCAAGAATACGTTGCGGAAAAAGGTGTGCTTTATTTTCATTTTCAGGTTTTTAAATATTGAGTTTTGTCTTCTTATCTCGTCATTTTTTCCAACTCGGCCTGATTGATCTTGACCGGGAATTCATCTTTCAGGGAATCGAGCCAGTTCTTCTCCAGTACTTTCTGGTAGGCATTGATGACCGTGCCCCGCGCTTCGTCAAACGTTTTGATCCGGGCAGGTTGTATCTCCTTTACCATCAATTCGACGGCCTTGCCGTCCGGCATCGTGATCGTCTGCCGACCCGGCTGCCACTGCGCCGACTTAAAATAGGGATGGTCGCGGGCAAAAAGGCCCTCGCTGATCTTAACGCTACCCGGTTCGTCGCGGTTCAGGGCTTTTTCCAGATCGCGCCGCGAGCGGCTAAAAAACTGAAAACTCACCCGGCGATTACGATCCGCACCGGTCGTGGCCACCGGCACCGGCCTGAACGAACCATAGTCTTTTTCCATGATGCGCGTGATCGGGATTCCCTGGGCGTTGAGGTACCTGACCGCCTGCCCGATCCGGGCCGAAGAAACGGTGTCGGCTTCGTCGGCCGTGCGGAAACCCGCGATTTCGACCACGTAATCGGGGTTCTTTTTGAGCGTCGCGGCCAGATTATAAAGATTGCCGATCTGAATCATCGACGGTTGGGTCAGGCCATTTTCAAACACCAATTCCTGTCCCATCGAACGTAGGGGGTAAAGTTCTCCGGCCAGGGCCTCCCGCACGCGGTTGAGGGTGGCGGTGTCACGGGCTTCCACGATGGTCGCCAGGGCGCGTTCCGGGTACCGGTACTGCGCTTTGTTCTGTTCGTAAAGTTGGCGCTGACCGGTAGAGTCGTCGAGTGAGCGCTGCCATACCTGCTCTTCCATAACCTGCGAAAGTAGCACGCCTTCCTTAATGTCCTTCATGAGTTGGCTGTATTCGGGGTATTTCGTGCCAAGATTGTTCCGCTCGTAAGCCAGGAGCCTTCTGTTCAGGAAATCGTTGTAATAGCTGCGCAAAACAATTTTGGGATTGGCTCCCTCGCGGCGCGGTACCAGATGGGTTTTGGTATATTCCAAAAACATCTTGGCCGTGGCTGACTCCTTCTCGATCGTAAACAGCACCGGATTCTCGACATCGGCCGAAAACGTTTCGGGAAGTACCCAAAGCCCGGCCACCAGGGTGCTGTCGGCCAGTTCGAGTAGTTCGCTCCAGGCGTCGGGATTTTCGCGGATGGTGTATTCTTTTTTGAGCTTGTTGGCAAAGCGCTGCTCGATCAGCTTGCCCCGGCTGTCAGTTACCACTTTTTGGCGCAGGCCGGGTTCCATAGCCGCAAACGATTCGAGCGGTAGCTTCTCGACTAAGCGTACGATGTGCCAGCCGTAGGGCGTCTCGATGGGCTTGGAATAAGCCCCTACCTCCATCAGGCCGAAGGCGGCGTCCTCAAAAGCAGGCACGGCTTCGCCCACGCCAAAGGGCGGTATTACCCCGCCCTTCTGCCGCGACTGGAAATCGTCGGAGAAGGCTTGCACAATCGTTTCCCACGCTTCCCCCTTTTGTAGCCGGGCGTAGGCCTGGTCGATGCGCCGCCTGGCTGCGGCCCTTTTGTCGGCAGAAAAACTGGGCTGCAGCTGTACCATGACATGCGCCACCCGCCGCTTGCCCCGGCTGGGACGGCGGTCGAGTACCTTGATGAGCTCATAGCCGAACTGCGTCCTGACGGGCTCCGAAACCTGCCCGACGGGCGTCAGGTAGGCCGCCGTTTCGAACGGGTACACCATCTGAAACGCCGAAAAGTACCCCAGGTCTCCCTGGTTTTCGGGCGCGCTGGGGTCTTTGGAAAATTTCTCGGCCATCGTCCCGAAATTGGCACCTTCGGCCAGCCGCCCCCGCATGGCCACCGCCGCGCGGTAGGCCGACAGCGTATCGGCGGGCGCAGCTTCCGGCGACACGCCCACCAGAATATGCGCCGCGTGCACTTCCTGCTTCAGCCGGTTGTAGGCTTCCTGCGTCAGCTCGTCGATGGATTCCTTGTCGGTGAGGTAGGGCGCGGCGAGCTGGTCGCGGTAAGTGGCGATTTCTTCCTGGTAGTCGCTCGTGGTGTCGCGGCCCTGCCGGCGGGCGGCCAGCAATTTTAGTTTGGTATTGGTAAAAACCTCAAAGTACTGCGCCGCATCGAGTCCCTGCGCCGAGTCGGCCGACAGGCGGTTCTTGGTAAACGACTGAAAGAACTCATCCGGACTGAACGACGTCTCACCGATCTTGACCAGGGTAGGCACTTCGGGCGCGGCGGGCGTGTTGTCGACGGGCGGAGCGGTCGTTTTGCAGGAAACCACAACAATGAGCAGCGCCAGCGTCAGGCAACGGGTGGTGGTAGTAGGGAAGGTACTTTGCAAGGTATTCTAGCGTGTTATTTTTCTTAAAAATTCGTATTTCAAAATTGGGTACTATACCCAAGTAAAAACGGGACCAATAAACGAATACAAAACCCGCTAAGGGGCCGATTATTGCGTACCCACAAAGTTACGGGCTTTCCCGACGGGATAAAAGCTCCGGCGGGTACCGCGATCAGCGCCGCGGCTTGACGGCCATCTTGCCCGTGCTGAGGTCGTAGGCCATTTCGTAATGAAAACCGGTGCCCAAATGCTGACTCCTGAATGTAAGCGGTACCCGCACGACCGGACTGAGCCGCGCTTGCCGGTAGGTGAGCTCAGTGCTGCTTTGACCCAGAATATCGTCGCCGTCGAGGCGGTCGGTCAGTTGAAAACCTACGCCCGCCATCGTGAGGCCCAGCGAAAGGTACTTCAAGGGCGTCAAGGCGACATCGGCCAGTTCGGCCAGGGCGGCGGGTATTTTGATAAACTCGTGGTACTTCTTGATCGTAGCCAGCGTTTTTTGCGCCTGGGCGTAGTCATCCACTTCGACCAGTACCAGGGAAGCGACCACCTTGCCGTTTTTGGGGAAAGGAATCTCGATCGGCTTAAAATCTGACGCCGGAAATACCTGACCCGTCCGGGCTTCCACAATGCCCCAACTTCCGTTGACGACGCCCACGGCCTTCCCGATGGCATCGAACGAGGTAAGGGTATAGGCCAGCATCAGCTCGTCATGGCGGGTAAGGGTTTCTTCCAAATCCACCGCTTGGAGCGTCGTGATTTGAAAGCGGGTAGACTCCTGCCGAGCGCAGGAGGAGAACAAGAGCAGGATCAATAAAGAAGGAGCGAGAAAATTTTTAAAGTGCATTTTGGAAAACTTGGTACTTCAAACTAGTAGATCAAAACCAGACGGACTTGTTTTTATAAACCCATAAACCCATAAACCCATAAACCCATAAACCCATAAACCCATAAACCCATAAACCCATAAACCCATACCAAATGCAAAAAACAAAACTACAAACCTACCGCGACGAAGCTCACCACCACCTCACGCAGGAGCTCCTGCCATTTTGGGAAAGCCGCTGCGTCGACCGCGAAAACGGCGGCTTTATCACGCACTTCGACAAAGACGGCCACGACTCCGGCGAGGACGAAAAATCGCTGATCGCCCAAAGCCGCACGGTGTTCACCTTCGCGTCGGCGCACCGAGCGGGCTACGGCGAGGGCCGCTTCGCCGACATCGCCCGGCACGGCGTCGACTTCCTGCTCGACAAAATGTGGGACAAAGAACACGGTGGTTTCTACTGGCTCATGAACCGCAAGGGCGAGGTCATGGTCGATGAAAAAATCGTCTACGGCCACAGCTTCGCGATTTACTCCCTCAGTGAGTACACCCTCGCCACCGGTGACCCGCGCGGACTCGAATACGCCGAAAAAGTGTTCGATCTGCTGCAAAAGTACGCCGTGGATACCTATTTTGGTGGGTACTTCGAGATGTTTCACCGCGACTGGACGCTCAAAGGCCCCGGTGCGGCGGGGGGCGACCGCAAAACGCTCGACGCCCACATGCACTTAATGGAGGCCTACACTACGCTCTACGAGGCCAGCGACAAGGAAATCCACCGCCGCAAACTGCTGGAAATGATCGAACTACTCATGAATCGCGTCATGCATCCCGAGTACGGCACGGGTGTTCCGCAGTTTTGGGCCGACTGGCGCGTGGCGCCGCAAATCAAGTTCGACGTCATCTGGGGTTGGGACCGGTTCAGCGAGGACGGCTCCAAAAGCGCGGCCGAGGACAACACCTCCTACGGCCACAACGTCGAGTTCGCCTGGTTGCTGATGCACGCGCTCGACGTGCTGGGTATTCCTTACGACAAGTACCACGAGCAACTTCACCAATCGTTCGATCACGCCCTGGCGCACGGAATCGACTGGGAATTTGGCGGCGTGTACGTCGAGGGCTCGCACGCCGGGGAGGTGTACGATCGTGAGAAAGAATTCTGGCAGCAGGCGGAGGTACTGATCGGGATGCTGGACGCCTACCGGATCTACGGAGACGCGCAGTACCTCGAAGCCTACGAGGCCACGCACCGTTTCGTTTTCGATCACATGATCGACCACGGGGTGGGGGAGTGGAAGCCGCTGCTCACCCGGCAGGGCGAGCCGATTTGGACGCACATGAGCCATTCCTGGAAGGTGAACTACCATAGCGTACGGGCGATGGTACAAAGCATCCTGCGACTGGATAAGCTGATCTCAGGCTAGGATCTTCGAGTATTTATCTCCACAACTTTTTAAAAACCAGAACCTACGAGTACCCTGGAATAGTATTTTTATGGCGTGAATTAAAATTAGCGACACAATACTCAACATATAACAGACACACCATGAACGAGCAAACGATCAAAGGAAGCTGGAACGAAATGAAAGGTAAGTTGAAGCAGAAGTACGCCGACCTCACCGACGACGACCTGACTTACGCCGAAGGCAAACAAGAAGAAGCATGGGGCAAAATCCAGCAGAAAGTAGGCAAGACGAAAGATGAAATCAAGAAGGAAATTTCCGAGATGTAGTCTTGGTAGAAATCGATGCAGTACTGACAACCCCTGAAACCGCTAAGTTTCGGGGGTTTTGCTTTTCTGTCAGTAATTTATTTGCTTGAAGCACCAAAGCCGACGCGGACTCACTCGTCGTAGCCGGAAACCAAATGAAGGTTCTCAAATCAACCGTCCTCCTTTTGATCATGCTGTGCGCACCAACGCCTTTCGCGACAGCTCAAACCAAACAAATCCTGCCCCTCCGCGACATCGCCAATCAAACCCAGGAAGACATTACGACCATCCTCGGCCCGCAAAGCAGCTTAAACACTGAGGATGCCGGGAATGCCATTTGTGCCAACTGCCAGAAATACGCCTACCAGAATGACCGCATCATCATCGAGTACACCAACGACATGGCCGACCGCATCACGATTCGCCCCCCGGCGGGTGCCCGCGCGGAGGACGTGCCCACGCTGATAGGTTTGGTTAATAAAAAGGCAAATTCAGTAGCCGGGGAGAGAATGGTGTGGACAGACTTTGCAGGAATTCGGGAAATCTCGGCCTATATTACGAGCGACGGAACACTCGACTACATTGTGGTCAAGGTACTTACACTTTAAAGGGCAGGGCGGGTGCGCTACTTTCGTGTGGCGTCCCATACTACTTTTTCGTCCGACCGAGTGCTAAAAAAGTCCTGACACTTTCCGTCGCCACTGCCCGCAAAGCCGCCGTTGGGCTCGCAAACTACATTGCAGTTTTCATCCAGATGGTTGGAAAGCGGGAGGTAATTATCTATCTTCTATTTTTCCAATTCCGCTACCGCTAATTCCAAAAACTTCTCGTACTGGCTGAACATGAATTCATAAAACGTCTCCATGCTTTCCTCTTTACGCGATTTTTCCAGCGCCTGTATGTATTGAAGGCGGTCAGCCAGGAAAACGATCGACATGGGAAGTCCAAACAGGTGTTGGATATAATTCATCAGCAGGCGCGAAGTCCGGCCGTTGCCGTCTCCAAAAGGGTGGATGCTCACCAGATCAAAATGAGCTTTAAAGGCGCACTTTAACTGTTGTTCAGTTCCATTTGCTCCTTGGATTGTCTTAGAAATATTCAGCAAAAAGGATGAAAGTAGTACTGGTACCTTCTTGGCATCGGGAAAAGAGCGGCTTCCAGCCCGCACGCTGCTAAGCCTGATGTCTCCTTTCGATGTATCGTAAGTGCCTAGAATCGTATTGACTGGCCCGCCCGTATTTTGCATGACACGGCCGGCAAGTGCTTGAAGAAAAGAAACCGAAATTGTAGCATTATTGGGATCATGCCCGGCCGCAGAATCCACCACAAATTCAAGAGCTCGAAGGTGGTCGAACGCCATGAGGTGGTGAGCGAAAGGCTTGTCAGGAATCGTTTTGCCGTATTCCAGCAAATCTATGACCTGGTCTTCCGTTAAGGTACTGCCCTCGATGGCGGTAGAATGGTGCGTGATGGCGTAAAAAGCGTATTTCAGGAAATCGACCCGTCCCTCGGCAAGGTACTGGTATCTCCGAATGAGGCCTTCGACTTTCTGAACTTCCATTCTACCAAACCATTTATGTTAGAAAAGATTCGCAGAGGAAATGCTACAACAGCAAAAAAAAATCCACTCAAAGTACTTGACTATGAGTGGATTGATGCAGAGGAAGAGGGATTCGAACCCCCGGTGGGTTGCCCCACAACAGTTTTCAAGACTGCCGCATTCGACCACTCTGCCATTCCTCTAATCGGCGGTCCGGCGTACCGGTCAAACTAGGCTGCAAAATTACGCATCATTTTGAATCTGTCAATACTTTTGCCAGAAAAATTATCTCAATGCCACTCATCTACGCATAAAGCCCTAGTTTTGTGCAGCATCCTGGAATTGATTGAAACCGTTAACACAGCTAAATCGATCACTTTCAATCGTATCGGCGACTCGGTCTCAACCTTCAACCTTCAACTTTCAACTATAATGACTTCCGAAATAAATGACGGAAATGCTCTCCCCACCGTCGAAACCGCCCGCAAACTGGGCGTTCTGCCCGAAGAATTTGCCAAAATCGAGGACATCCTGGGCCGCACGCCCAATTTTACCGAACTGAGCATATTCTCGGTGATGTGGTCGGAGCACTGTTCTTACAAAAACTCCATCGTTTGGCTCAAAACGCTGCCCCGCGACAGCGACCGGATGCTGGCCAAGGCCGGGGAAGAAAACGCCGGACTGGTCGACATCGGCGATGGGCTGGCGTGCAGTTTCAAAATCGAATCGCACAACCACCCCTCGGCGCTGGAACCCTACCAGGGCGCGGCGACGGGTGTGGGCGGCATCAACCGCGACATATTCACGATGGGTGCCCGGCCCATCGCGCAGCTCAACTCGCTGCGCTTCGGTAATCCAGACCTGGCCAAAACCAAGCGGCTGGTGCGTGGGGTAGTGAAAGGCATCGGCGACTATGGCAATGCCTTCGGTATCCCAACCGTGGGCGGCGAGGTGTTTTTTGACGAATGCTACAACACCAATCCGCTCGTCAATGCTTTTTCGGCGGGGATCGTGGACGCCGGGATGGTAGCCAAGGCGACATCGTACGGGGTAGGTAACCCGGTGTTTATCGTGGGCTCCGCTACGGGCAAGGATGGCATCCACGGTGCCACGTTTGCCTCGGAGGATATTTCGGACAAATCGAACGAGAAACTACCCGCCGTGCAGGTAGGTGACCCGTTCATGGAGAAATTGCTGCTGGAAGCCACGCTGGAGATCATCGCGACGGGCCACGTCATCGGTATTCAGGACATGGGCGCAGCGGGCATCATTTGCTCCACGTCCGAAATGAGCGCCAAGGGTGAACATGGCATGATCATCGACCTCGACAAGGTACCCACCCGCCAAACCAACATGCACGGTTGGGAAATCCTGCTGTCGGAGTCGCAGGAACGGATGCTGGTGGTGGTTGAAAAGGGCAAGGAGGGCATCATTCAGGGAATTTTCGATAAGTGGGATTTGCATTGTGCCCAAATTGGCGAAGTGGTCGCCGCCGGACCGAATGATGCCGGTCGACTGCACTTCTACCAACACGGCGAACTCATCGCTGACGTACCGGCGCACGATCTGGTGCTGGGCGGTGGTGCGCCGCAGTACCACCGCGAGTACCGCGAACCCGCCTACTACCAGCAATTCAAGAAGTTTGACATCAATACAGTACCCGATACCGAAGGCGAGGAAATTGCCAAGGTAGCGCGGCACTTGCTGGCGCACCCCAACATCGCTTCGAAACGCTGGATCTACGAGCAGTACGATTCGATGGTAGGTACGGCCAACCGCAGTACCAACCGCCCGTCCGACGCCGCCGTGGTGCGCATCCGGGCTGTAGACCGACCCGACTACAAGAAGGGGATCGCCATGACGGTCGATTGTAACAGTCGGTACGTCAACGCTGACCCCTACATCGGCGCCCAGATTGCGGTGTCGGAAGCGGCCCGCAATCTGACGTGTACTGGGGCTGAACCGCTGGCCGTGACCAACAACCTCAATTTTGGCAATCCCTACGTGCCGGAAGTATACTGGCAGTTTGTGCAGGCCGTCAAAGGTATGGGCGCGGCCTGTGAGAAGTTTGCCACGCCCGTCACGGGGGGCAACGTGAGTTTCTACAACCAAAGTTCCGACGACGGTCCGGTGTTCCCGACACCGACCATTGGCATGATCGGCCTCATGGAAGATCCCGCCCACCACATGACGCTCGACTTTAAAGCCGCCGATGATTTGATTTATCTGGTCGGCGCGCCCAAGAACGATATTGCTTCATCGGAGTACCTGTACAGCTACCGAAAGGTAAATGAATCGCCAGCGCCAGCTTTCGATATGGAAACAGAATATACGCTGCACCAGGCAGTCAAGCAGCTCATCGTCAAAGGAATGGTACAATCCGTGCACGACATTTCCGACGGTGGTTTGTTCGTTGCCCTGGCCGAATCAGCCATGCCGCGAGACTTAGGCTTTCAAGTCGCGACCGACGGGAATTTCCGCACCGACGCCTACCTTTTTGGTGAAGCACAAGGCCGGGTGCTGGTTTCTGTGAAACCCGAGCAGCAGGGTGAATTCCAGAAGTACCTGGGCGCTGATTTGAAAATACCCCACGCATTGCTGGGTTCCGTGACGGCGCAGGGTCATGTGATCGATAAGCAAGAGGTACTTGGTACTTCGGAAGCGAAGGACTTGTATGATAATGCTCTGGGGAAGATTATGGCGTAGGAATTTTCAATGTATCACTAATGAATCCAAGAGTAAGAAATGCAGTCTCGAAGGAAAATGGGCTATTAGAGCTTGAATTTACAAACGATGAGCCCCGTATATTCGATGTCAGGCCTTACTTCGAAAAAGGCGTATTCACTTCTTTAAAGAATAAAGAAATATTTAAAACTGCCCGAGTATTCAATGACACTGTGGTGTGGGACAATGAATTAGACTTCTGCCCGGATACGCTATATCTGGAGAGTATAACTTGTTAATTAACCTTCACATAAATAGCACCTATCAAATAGCCGTGGACTTTACTAAATCACTTCAAACCGAGCATGACTACGATCTTGCCCTAAAAGAGTAGGAAAAAGTGCTACGTGCCAAGCTCAATTCACCCAAGGGAGATCGACTTGAAATGTTGTCGCTGCTTGTCCACGAATACGAGATGGAGCATTACAAGATTGAACCGTCTATTGATTAATCTACCCAAACCGGCAACGAAACTACAAACGTCGTGCCCTCGCCCGCGTCAGTCGTCATGCTGAGGCGGCTTGATAGTGAAGAGCGGTGGAAATGTCTCATGCAAGGGTACTCAAACACATCCCCAGTTTTCAAGCTTCGCCGAATAGCTGCGCCTCGAAGTCATCCATGCTGCCTTCGGGTGCGAGGAAAAGTTCACGCGGCTTGTCGGCCTGCACGGGTGTGACGGTCATGTAGTTGCGGAACTGCTCATCGGTAATGACCTTCAATTCCAAAGCCCGCTTGAGTACCATCGGGAAGGGTACCTTGAAAAAATCGGCGATGTCGGCGGCCAGGTAGCCGGGAATGCGGGTGATGCCTTCGTGAAAGAAACTGCCGACTTCTTTGGCCGACATAAGCGTTTCGAACACCACTTGTTCGGCCCTCTGAGCCAAAGAAACCGCGCTGGGGTAGCAAGAATGCAAGCCCAGCGCGGCAGTAAGCAGGTACATGTGGTAGTGGCGGTCGTTGGCCGGAGATGCCGCATTGACAAACACCCAGCCTTTTTGGTGGAATACCGCCGCGAAGCCCGTGAACCCGGCTTCGACCTGATGCAGCTGCGCCACCTTGATCGTTTCGGGGTAGGGTAGTTTCAGGCCGATTTGCTGGATCATATCCTGAGCCGACGACACGTCGGCCACTTCACCGGCGGGCTCGATCAGCCATTTTCCGGCTACCAAATCGTTGAAAAGTACTTCGGCCGCTTGTTGGCTATCGATTTGGCCGAGGGAGAGTACAAGGCGATCGGCGTGGACTGTGTAGTCCAGCGGCAGTTGATTTTTTGGGATTCGCTTAGCCATAACGTTGCGGTTGGGTAAATAACTGAATCTCAAATATACACGCTTGCCACTACCGGGCAAATTTATTTCATAGAAAAGGAAACCGAACCTGTACAGTCCGGCTTCCTTCTCTATCTGATACGATGTATTCAGTGTCTAAGACGAACAGGTTGCTAGGGTGTTTCCAGCAATTGGCTGAGGGTGTATACTTTCCCATTGACGAGCACGAACCGTACCTTGGCCGTGTCTTCGATATTTTTCAGGGGATTGCCATTTACGATACTGATGTTGGCGATTTTTCCCACCTCCAGAGAGCCTAACTCCTGATCCACGTGCAGGGCACGGGCGGCGTTGATGGTGGCGGTTTGTAGTGCTTGAAAAGGGGTGAATCCGCTTTCCACGTAGCTCCATAATTCCACGTGCAGACTGGTACCGTAGGGCATGATGGGCGAGTCGGTTCCGCTGGTGATCCGGGCACCCTGGTCGAGCAAGCGTTTGGTCGATGCACCCGTGTTGGGGTAGTTCAGGATGGTTGTTATAGGGCGGCTACGCATTCCTGAGGCTGTGGTCAGCATGGCCCGGCGGTAGTACTCGGGATAAAGCGCGGTGAACTGAAGAGTGAAAAAAATCGAGCTGTCTTGTACGATACGGTTCCAGAAACCCCCTTGCAAGGCAAGGGTCGGGGTAATGACCATACCCGACTTGCTGATGATCTGTACCACGTCGTCGTAGTTGATGCCCTTGGAGGATAATTTAGGCGAGTAGCCCCGGCGGCTCGTGGCCGAAAGATGTTCGACGGCATCCACCCCGTAACGGGCCGCCGGGAATATTTCGTGGGAGGAGACCGTCATGCCATGGCGATGGGCAAACTCGGTGATCGTCTTTTGCCATTCGTCGGGCATTCGTACGTAGGTTTTGATGAGGTCGTAGTCGAGCCGGCGCGCACGGTCGAGTTCGAGCGCAAGTTGCGCCTCCGAGTTGATGGCCGTGGCCATGTTGTAGTAAATACGCTGCCCGTCGGTAAGGGCTCCCGTCAGAAAATGAAACGGGCCGGGGCGCTTGCCGCTCTGCCAAGCTTCGCGCATCTCGAGCGCATCGTAGGGATCGGAACCAGGCTCTCGCACGGCCGTGATGCCGTAAGCTAACCAGATGCGGCCAATTTTTTCGCCGTACTGGGCGTCGAGGTGGGCATGCATATCGAACAAACCGGGCATCACCGTCAGGTCGGATGCGTCGATCCGGCGGTATTCCGGGGGGTAGTCGGTCCGGTGGGGGTGGATGGCCGTGATCCGGCTGCCCTCTACCACAAGGTCCACGTTGGATTGAAGCGTCTCCTGTTTGCCATCGAAAAGCCTCCCGGCGTGGATCACGGTTTTGCCGGTGGCCGATGCATTTTGCCAGTTCAGGCGCATCGGGATGTCGGTTTTGGCGGCATCGTCCACATTTACTTTCCTCAGATGATCGGTTGCCAGATACACCAGGTATTTCGAGTCACCGGTCCAGCTCGGCGATTCGGCGAGCTCGTCCGTGAGGGCACGGGGCGCTCCCGTGAAAGTACCTTCTTCCGTCACATCGACCACCCACAGCAGCGCATCCTTTACGTAGGCTACTTTTGTGCCGTCGGGCGACCACAACGGACCGTTTCGATACCGCATGGCCATCGTTTGGTTGGGAAAAGGGGATTCCATACCGGTCGATTTACCGTTTTCGGCGTCGACGACCAAAAACTTGCTCACCCCTTCCCGGTAGCGCGTGGAATAAGCGTCCAGCGCGGCGAGCATAATTCGCTTACCGCTAGGCGCCCAGGTCGGCTGGCCCGGCTGAAACATGGGCTTGTACACTGTTCTGGCTGATTTGTTGGCCAGATCCATGATGTGCAGCAGCGTGCCCGTACCCAGGGTGTTGCGAAGTCCCTGCTTGAGGAAGGTGATCTTTTTCCCATCGGCCAGCCAGGCCCCCTGAAATTCGTCTTCGGGCGTATCGGTCAGGCGATCGGCCTGTTTTGTACCCATGTCCATCACGTACAGATCCATGTTGCCGCTCCGGTCGGCCGAGAAGAGCAGTCGGTTACCATCCGGTGACCAGGCCGGGTCATTCTCGTAGTAGGCGTCGTCGGTGAGCCGTTGCGGTTCCTGGTCACCGATTTTGAGCAGCCACAGGTCGCCAAGTGCCACGAAAGCCACTTTTTTGCCATCGGGTGATACGACCGGGCAGCGAATGCCTTTGACGGTCCGACTGCCGGGACCGTCGAAATCGTATTTTCTGGGTTCGTAGCGTGGGGTACTCACGGTCAGCGTTACCGCAAAAGGTACCTGGCTGACAACGGAGTCTTTGCCGCCGCGTTTTTTGATGAGCCCGTCGGCGGTGTAGTACAGCACGTCGGCTCGCGACCACGCCGCCCGAAAGGGGAATACATCCTCGTCGGCCTGGCTCATCGAGACTACGGCCCCCGAACCTACGTCGACTTTCATCAGCCTGGTTTCGACCCCTTTCAATAGCTGGTAGCTCAGCGAGCGCCCATCGGCCGACCAGGATGGGGCCGCAGGCGTGTTTTCACCGGTCGATACCAACAGTTTCTCGCGGCCGTCGGGCAAGCGCAGGTACACCCCCATGGCGTCGGGACGGTCGGAAGCATAGGCAATCGTATCGCCCGATGGGGAAGGAGACGGTCCGTATTCGTTGGCGGGGCCGGTCGTGAGCGTGTGGGCCTGGCCGCTGGCCAGGTCCACACGCCAAATGTCGTAGTTGCCGCTTCGGTCCGAGGAGCACAGAATGCTCTTCCCATCGGGCGTGTAAACGGGTTCCCGATGGTCGAAGGTACCGCTCGTGTGCTGCCTGAGGTTCTTGCCCCCACGGTCGACGCTCCAGGCGTGGAACCCACCGCCCCGGTACGACTGGAAAAGGATTCGCTTCCCGTCGGGACTCCAGCTGGGCTGGCGGTCGTCGCCCATCCCGTCAGTCAGCGCTTGGGCAGTGCCGCCCTGGGAGGGTATCGTGTAAATCGTCCCCTGTAGATCGAGGGCAAGTGATTTTGCGTCGGGAGCCAGCGCCAGTGCCATGTTGGTACCCTGGCGTACCGTAATCTGGCGGGAGTCCAGGGTTTGGCCAAGTACCACTTGGCAAATCACCAGGACACCGACAATTGTTTTCATCACGGACCGCAAAAAACGAAGGTGGAGGTAGCGCATACGAAGGGGAGTTTATAGTTTACTTATAGATAGCCGGGGCATCGAATACGCCGGGTATCGGATTAGGAACCAGCGGGTTTCCGTTGATTTCGTTTTGAGAATAAATAAACCGCCAGGGAAGCCGGGTGCCCGCGTTGGGAACAAGTTTCACTCCGAGCGCACTGCTACGGTTGCGGCGTTCGTCGTTCCAACCCACGGTCTGGCAATAAAAAGTAACGTAGCGCTCTTCGAGAATTTCGCGAAGCAGGGCGTCGACTGGCGGCGAGCGCGTCGCGGTTTTCCATGCCACCGCTCGCAAAATCAGCTTCGTCGTACGCCAGGTACTTGCGGGTGAAGTTGGCCGCCGTTACGGAAGGAAGGTAGCCCCCCTGGTTGAGGTAGGCCCGGTACTCGTTTAGGTATTTGAGGCCATCAGTAAAGTTGCCGAGCCGGACCGCGGCTTCGGCCTGGGTGAGTTTGTTTTCCTGAAAGGTGACGAGCGGAAAAGCGGCATCGATGCTCATAAAACCAACGACTGCGGCCGATTTTTGGGTGTTGGGCTCGATGCGGTTGGGGACATTGGTACCTTGCCGAAGGTAGTAGAAGCTGAAGCGGGCGGTTTCGTCGGTCTTGCTGTTGCCCCGGTAGGAGGCCGTGAGCATAGGGTCCAGTAGCTCCACCAGGCGGCATGGCGCGTTGGCCTTGGTCACGGCCGCCGCATCGCCGGTTCGGCTGACGGCCAGAAAGTTATAAATGAAATTTTGATTCTGGCCCTGAATGGGACCGTGTGGCATATACATCGAGGCAGTCGGGGAGCTGATCCCCTTCGCAGCAGCCGTGGCGGCAGCGGCGTAGTCCCGGGTATCGGTGAAGAAGCGGGCTTTGAGCGTGTAGGCCACCTGCAGCCATTTTTTCGGATCTCCCCCCAGCAACACGTCTGTCCCGGTGCTCGGAATTCCTTTGCCCGTTTCAAGATCGGCAATGGCCTCATCCAGCAGTTTCTGAACGCCGGCGTACACTTCCTGCTGCGAAGTGAACTTTGCGTTGGGAAAGGTTTCGAGCTGGGAGGCTTCCTCAAAGGGTATGTCGCCGTACAGGGCGGTCATCGTTCCCAGATTATGCGCCATCAACACCTTGGTCATGCCCGATAGGACCCGAATACCCTGCGGCTCGGTTTTGGCCAGAATCAGCCTCGCGTTACGATTGATGCCGTAGTAGCTGCTGCTCCACATTCCGTCGAAGTAGGAGCCCGCCACGTTGTAGACCTGGAAGTCGGCCCACTGGCGGTCATAGCCTACATAGTAGCCGTTCCAAATACTCGACAACAGCGAGTTGTAGCCCTCGTGTACCGAGGCGACGGCCAGTTCCACGCCCGTAAACATCAGTTCGGCGGGGGCGTCGGTGGGGTTGTTGAGGTCGTCGTTGAGTCCGTCGACCAGCGACTCGCAGGAAACGAAGGCCAGCGTTACGGCCAGCAGCATTGTTTTTTTGAATATATTCATTTTGATTGGAGTCTGAGAAAGTTTGAGAAAAACAGGCATACGATCGAAAATCGAACGGTCGTGTGGGTTCAGTAATTGATTCGAACCGTGAACACCACCGACTTCGAGTTGGGGTTGTTGAAGTAGTCCTGCCCGCGTCCGTTGCCGCTTCCGTTGAGCGAGGTTTCCGGGTCGATTCCCACCACGTCGGTCCACAGAAACAAGTTGCGGCCCGTCGCCGAGACATTCACCGACGACAGCCGGAGTTTTTCCTTCAGCCAGGGATTGGACCAGTTGTAGGCCAGGGTGAGTTCGCGCAGGCGCGTCCAGCTTCCATCCACGATAAACTGCTCCTGCAAGGCACTGAAACCCTGCCCCAGCGTGGTGTACCAGGCCTGGTCGAGTAGCACGGGGCCGTTTCCGAAGTCCCTGATGTTGCCCCGCACCACGGCGCCGCCATCGAACACTTTTCCGGCGTAGTTGGTCAGCCCGCCCTGGGGTATGGTCACTTCGTTGCCCACGTCGGCGTGAGTGCCGAAGTTGTAAAGTACCGATTGGGTGTTGGGGGCGAAATTCGAACCCTGGAAAGTCTCAAAAAGGACATTGAGCGAAAACTTGCGGTAGTTTATCGCCGTGCCGAATCCCGCCCGGTAGTCGGGGTTGGGATCGCCGATCACGCCGTAGGTAGGAGCAAGCTGGGGAAATCCGTTGGTGTTTAGGTCGAGCGAACCATCGGCTCGACGCAAATAGGTGCCCCCGTATAGCGATGAGAGCGAGTACCCCACTTTGGCAACCGAGCTCGTCAGTGTACTGAACCCGCCCAGCACGATTTGGTCGGTTCCGGCCAGGTCTTCGACCCGGTTGATGTTGCGGCTTATGTTGCCGATAAGTGATACCGAAAGTTCGCCCCGGCGCACGACCTCGGCCGAGATGTCGCTCTCCCAACCCTTGTTCGACATCGTGCCGGCATTGGTGTACCGACTGGTGAAACCCGTGGAAGGGGCCGCCGCCACTTCCAGCAGCAGGTCCCTGATGCGGTTTTGGTAATAAGTGAAGGTTGTGCTGACCCGATTGTTCAAAAACCGGAGATCGGTTCCCAACTCCCATTCGGTTTTGCGCTCGGGGCGCAAGGCCGGGTCGCCCTGCTGCGCCGACTGCACGAATGCACCATTGCCGTAGGCCACGCCGCTCGCCGTCCCCCCCCATCCGCCCGAAAATTCGGCGTTCACGAAGTCGGTGGTGGTTCGGTAGGGCTGGGGCTGCACCCCCACGATACCGTAGGAGCCCCGCAGCTTGCCGAACGAGAGCCAGCTGACATCCTTCAGCCCCCCAAGTTGTGAAAACTGCCAGGCCACATCGGCGGCGGGATACAGGAAAGTGCGGTCGGTCTGCTCGCCGAAGGGTGAGCCCGACTCCGCCGCGCCGCCAAGGTTGAGGTACAACTGGTCGCGGAAGCCGAGGTTGACGGTACTGTAAAGCCGCGTCGTGCGGATGCGTCGCTGTGTGTCGAAAGGAGTGCGGTTGGCGGCCGTGGCGTTACTGGCGTTCTGGGGGCCAGTCGGGATCAAAAAATTAATCATCGAGTAGCCCAGGTTATTGTAGTTGCGGTCATTGACGTTCCAGCCTACGATAAATGTGCTTGAAACCGAAGGGCTGATGTCCTTGACCACCCGGGCGATGAAGTCGACGTTTAGTTCGGTTTCTTTGATTATCTCCTCCTCGTGACTGCCATTGTAAGCCGTTCCGGCCGACCCCACTGGGAAGTACGTTTTGCGGGAGTCAGTGTAGGAGTCCACCCCGCCCCGGGCCTTGAGTTCGATCCATTGGACGGGCTTGAAATTGATTTCGGCCGCAGTAATGAAACGATCCACCTCCGTAGGATTCTGGAGTTCATTGATGGTCCAGAGTGACGAATTATAAATGGGGTTACCGTCGCCTAGGTAGCGGCGGTACGACCGCTGCCTGGACACCGGAGCCGCCGTGGGCGACGCATAGTATGATCCCTTGTAATTGCTGTCGTCAAAATCGGGGGGCGTCCGCAGCATCCCCAGGTAGAGTCCGTTGACGTTCGACCCGGTCTGGATTCGGTTTGAGCTCGATTTGATGTAGGAGGTTTTGGTACTCAACGATAGCGCCTTGCCGAATTTACGGTCGGCGTTGAGTCGAAGCGTGGTGCGGCGGTAGTCGCTCTGGCCCCGTATGATTCCTTTTTGGTTGAGATCCCCAATACTCAAATAATAAGTACCCTGGGCGCTTCCGCCGCTGATCGACAGATTATTGTCCAGGA
This sequence comes from uncultured Cytophagales bacterium, assembly GCA_963803495.1. GTDB lineage: Bacteria > Bacteroidota > Bacteroidia > Cytophagales > Spirosomataceae > Persicitalea. The sequence continues at coordinate 189,233 of CAWDMP010000002.1, read as the reverse complement.
AATAGCCCGTGCGAAACACCTGATCCACGCGCTGGTCGTTAAACGTTTCCTGAGAATTTTTTTGCGTGATGGGGTAGTAGCGCGTGCCGTCGGTGGCCTCGAAAAACCGCCCCGTCTGGTTGAGGACGTCCGCCCCTCCCGAGCGAGACGAAATCTTGTCGCCCCAAGAGGTGGACGATGTGGGGCTAAACTGTCCGTTGATACCCTGTCCGAAGCTACGCTGCAAGGGGTGGAGTACGTTGGCCTTATCGATCGAAACCGAGCTACTGTAAGAAATATTGACCTTGTCGCCCTGCTGCCCTTTTTTGGTCGTAATCACCATCACGCCATTGGCCGCTCGGGAGCCCCACAGCGAGGCGGCGGCGGCACCTTTTAATATCTCGATGCTAGCTATATCGTTGGGATTAAGATCGTTAAGCCGGGATTGCTGCCGCACGCCCCCCGACGTTTCGCCGATGCTGTTGTTGCTCATCGGGATGCCGTCGATAATGACCAGCGGCTGGTTGTCGCCCGTGATGGTGCTTTGTCCCCTGATTTGAATATAGGAGCCCGCACCAGGGTCGCCCGACGAGCGCGATATCTGGACGCCCGCCGCCCGGCCCGCCAAGCCATTGATCACGCCGGTTTCGCCGGTTCGGGCTAGGGTCTGGCCCGATACCTGGGAGGAAGTGGCTCCCTGCACGTCTTTGTTTTGTTCGAACCCGAGAGCGGTCACGCTCACCTCCATGAGCATCTTGGTATCCGACTCGAGCGTGACATTGTAGGTACTTCCTGCCCCGAGGGGAATTTCCTTAGTCATCATTCCGATGAACGACACCACCAGCGTACCGCTGGATGTGCCAGCGGGCAAACTCAGGCTGAAAACCCCGTTGTCGTTCGTACTGGAACCAATGGTGGTCCCTTTCAGCAGCACGTTGACACCGGGAAGCGGACTGCCGGTATCGGCCTCCTCAATCGTGCCTGTGATGGTCCGAGATTGCGCGTAGCCCGTGGCAAATGAAAGGAGAGTGAGCAATAATGGTAGTAGTAGTTTTCCCATAATGAAACAAGTTTAGGTTGGAGTAATGGGCGAATGTAATACTACAAATAAGTAAAATCAAACTTTGTTCTGTTAAAATACATATTTAAAGAATTTGTTATTGTGTTTATTAATAAAATTCAATTTTAATATTGCTACTACATAATATAACAGTATATTATGTAGGTGTATAAAATTAAATATCTTATTGTTATAGTTATACAGAAAGGATATCCTGTTGTCGACAAACCGATGTAGTGAAGATATAGTGAAAGTATTTAGTGGATCATTAACACGTTGATTCATAGCCACAAAAAAACAGGCCGGACTTAATTGTCCGGCCTGTCGTTGAGCCAATAAGGTAACTGTCGAGTGCTACTTATCCCACCATACATTAGTGTCCAGATCATCGGCGCCCATGCGGCTGATGGCTTCTTTTATATTAGCGCTATTCACCGACATCTCGGTGTCTGGATAGGTAAGACGGTTGATGAAATCGCCTTTGATCGCCTTACCAGGGAATGGGTTCGGCGTCAGTACGGGGAAGTTACTGCGCCGCCAGTTAGCAAAGGACTCCGGTCCGTTCAGAAACGATGCCACCCAATATTGCGTGTTGATCTGTTCTAAGGCCTTGGTGGGGTCAAGAGGATGCGCGGCGATGTATGCATCGATGGCTGATTTGGAAATAGACGCAGCTTCGTCGTATAGAGCCATCTGTTCCATGTGTGCCCGGATACCTTTCTCAAAATAGGTCGCTGCTGTACCGGTAATCCAGCCGCGTTGCGCAGCTTCGGCCAAGTGCAGTTGGTTCATGGCATGAGTGACCAAAAACATAGGGCTCTGTTGCTTGGCTAGACGAGTACGGTCGATTTGGCTGTAAGCGTAGAAACTGGCGAGTCCATCTCTGGTGGCTTGACCCACGATGCCGCTATTGTCGAAGCCGAAGGGCATTCCGATTTGCACGGTCGGATCGGTGGAAGCAATAGCAGGCGTTTGAGCAGGACCTGACTTTGCTCCAATGTAGCGAACAGCAATTGATTTAAGCCTTGGGTCGTCATTGCTCTTTAGGTAATTGACAAAAGGAGCAGCTAAATAGATGTTATTGCCTTCGGTGCCATTGAGGGTACTACCAATATTGTTCTGGTAGTTTGCATTGTGCCGGATCACAGCGTTATCTGCATTGGAATCCATCACCCCTCCCGCCACAGCATCCTTGACTGTTTGTTGAGCCAAAGCGGGGGCTGCATTCGTCAAACGCATCCCAGCCCGAAGAAGCAGCGAGTAACCGAGCTTCTTCCACATAGCTATATCACCGGAATATAGTATATCCGCCGATTCTTTGGGTTTGGAAGCATCCAGAGCCGCTGTAGCCTCTTTCAACTCCTTGATGATGTCCTTATATATGACTTCCTGGGCGTCGTACTTCGGCAGTACTTTCTGCTCTGTGAAACCTCCTCCTGCGTCGAAGTAAGGTATGTCGCCGTAGGTGTCAGTCAGGACCATGAATCCGTGCGCCTGCCAAATACGCGCCATCTGTACCAAATTACTGCGCGCCGGATTTTTTGAAGATAAGTCGATCGCCGTTTTCGTATACCGGATAACACTGGGAAAGTAGCGAAGCCAAATTTGCCTCGTGTAGTCACGGTTGTCTTGGTTGAAATTTGCTCCGGCCAGTACCCCGGAGTTCGGGGTAACGGTCTGCTGTACGATACTCATGTCGTACCACAAAGTGGGCGATGGGAAAGAAGAGCTTATCACAGCGTTGTTGAGTAGAAAAGCTGGATCGACGGTAGTTACCGCTATCGGGTTCGTATTAAGTTCGTCGAAGCCCTTGTCGCAGGAGGTCGCAAACAGGCACAATGAGATGCCGAGGTATATAGTTAGCTTTTTCATTTTTATTAAAATTTAACATTCAAATTGAAACCCATACTCCTTGTGGTGGGCAATCCCGTCGATTCCAGGCCGATGATGTTGTCGGAGCCGTAACCGAACGACTCAGGGTCGATATTGGGTACCCATTTCTTTAGCATCAGCACGTTGTTGGCTACAAAACTCAGCCGAACGTTGCGCACGGGCGACTTGGCGGGCAGGAACTTCGAGAAATCGTAACCCAGCGTGATCTGGCGAAGCTTCCAAAAGCCCGCGTTGTAGATGATCGGCTCGACTAATGATTGCGACCGCACAACTTCCCAGTACTGCTGGGGTTTGGCGGCCACTTTGTTTTCCTCGCCCGCTTCGTTGACACCCACGCCGATGACGCCAGTATCGCGGCCTGGCAAGGTCTGCTTGTGCAAGCCGTGGCGGGTGGCGTTGAAGTTGGTGCCCGACATCATGTTATGCCCCAGCTTAAAGTCGATCAAAAACGAGAGGTTGATTCCCTTGTAGTTAAGCGTGTTTGTAAATCCACCAATCCACCTGGGAATGGCTGAACCAAAAGATATGGGGTTGGCGGTGCGTAGCGGCACTCCGTTAGCACCAAACACCATGCGTCCTTGCGCGTCACGCCTGAATCCATAACCGTAAAGAGAAGCCATCGGCTCGCCCACCACCTGGCGTAGCTCGCCGTTGAACACGTGCTGACCCACCGTGATGCGCTCACCCAAGGTGTCGGTTTGCAGCGCAAGGACTTTGGTCAGGTTGTAGGAACCGTTGAAGGTAAAGTCCCAGTTGAAGTCATTACCGCGTACAAGGCCCAAATTAAGCAAAAACTCAAGCCCCTGGTTGCGGCTGCGGCCGCTGTTGATCAGCGTGCTATTAAAGCCGGAGGCGTCGGAGATTTGCGCCGAGACGATCTGATCTTCGGTGATCTTGCTGTATGCGGCCAGATCGATTCCTACCCGGTTGTTAAACATTTTCAATTCCAGTCCGATCTCCGCTTCGCTCGTCCGCATGGGTTTGAGGTTGGCGTTGGGTACCGTGTTGGTCGAGATATTGGCGACGGGTTGCGAAGCACCAGCCACGTTTGGAAACAGGTTGCCGTTGATGCCATAAAATAGGTTGTTGGAGTAGGGCGATACGTCGGTATCGCTACCCACTTCGGCGTAAGCCACCCGTACCTTACCGAAACTCAGCCAGTTGGGGGCGCTTTGTAGCGCCTGCGAAAACACGAAGCTACCCGATACGGAAGGGTACAGTATACTGCGGTTGGCCGGGGCCAAAGTCGAGAACCAGTCGTTTCGGGCCGTCACGTTCAGGTATAAGAAATCTTTGAACGAAAATTCGGCGGCCCCGTAGAGTGAATTGACCGCCCGCTCGGACAGTCCGTAGATCGGGTCTTTCACCCGGCCGTTTTGTACGGTGTAGAGTCCGCGCACGACGAAGTCCTGTACCTGCACACTGTTTAGATCGGAGCGGCGCGACATCTGGTTGCCACCCAGCGTCAGATCTATACCAAATACCCCAAACTTCTGGTTGGCACCGATGAGAAAATCGGTGTTGATTTCACGAAAGCGGCGTGACTCCTGCGTGTATATGCCATTGACGAATCCTTCGGGTGCGGGGCCGAGTGAGGCTTTGCCCGTAGGTTGGTTGGCGTAGTCCTGATCGCGCGACCAGTAATCCTGGCCTACCCGAACCTGAGCGTAGAGCCAATCCGTGAATTCATAGCGAGCGGCAACGTTTCCAAAAATCCGGTCGCGCCGAATGTTCTGGAACTGCTCGGCCAGTACCCAGTAGGGGTTGGTACGATTTCTAAAACGTGAATAGACAAATTCGTTGCCTTCAGCATTGTACTTGTTCTGGTCCAGTACATCCAGTGGCATGGTGTTAGCCAGATTGGCCAGAGAGGTCGGGGCCGAGTTGTCTTGCTCGGCGATCACAGGCGGGTTGGTGTTCTTTTCGTTAGAGTAGTTGATGTTGCCCGTCACTTTCAGCTTTTTAGACAGATCGTAAGAAAAGCCCAGGTTGACCGTCTTGCGGTTGAACTCGTTGTTGCGCATGATGCCCTTATTATCCATGTTGGCCAGCGACAGGTTGAAACCGCCTTTCTCGCCACCGGACGACAGCGACAGGGTGTTGTTGAAGTTGGTACCATTCCGGTAGAATTTCCGAACGATGTCGCGCTGCGCTACGTAAGGCAAGGTGATGCCGTCGAACAGTACCTGCGTCATGCCGGGTTCGATCTTCTCACCAAACGACCACTGGCCCGAAGTGGGGTTGGGGGTAGTGGGGCGCACGCCGAATTCTCCTTGCCCGTATTCGTACTGGTAGTCCGTAAAATCCAGGGGCGTGTCTACCGTGAAGTTAGAGTTGAAAGAAACGCCGATGCCCCGGCCGTCGCCCCGCGTTTTAGTCGTGACCATGATCACGCCGTCCTTGGCGCGCGAGCCATAGAGGGCTGCCGCCGTGGCGCCTTTCAGTACCGTCATGCTCTCGATGTCGTCGGGGTTGATGCTGCTCAGGCCGTCGCCACCGTCGGAGGTGTTGCCACCGCCGCGCGTACCGATGGAACCGTCGTCTGTGCGGGGGTTGGTACCGAAGTTGGTATTGTCGATCGGCACGCCATTCACCACGATGAGCGGCGAGTTCTGGCCCGAAAACGACGACTGCCCCCGGATTCGGATTTTGGAAGTACCCCCCGGCCCGGTGCCGAGGCTCGTGATGTTCACGCCCGCAATCTTGCCCTGCAGGGTGTTGATGAAGTTGGGCGTCCGGTTGACATTGATTTGTTCGGCCCCGACGGTGGTAGTGGAGTAGCCCAGTTTTTTGGCTTCCTTCTTGATACCCAGGGCCGTCACGACCACCTCGTTGAGGGCCGTGGCGCTTTCGTCGAGCCGCATGTTCACGATCGACTGGTTGTCGACCGCTACTTCCTTGGAAGCATAGCCAATAAAGCTGAATACCAATGTGGAGGCAGGCGTCGCGTTGATGCTGTACTTGCCGTTGGCGTCGGTGGTGGTGCCCGCGTTGGTGCCTTGCACCAGTACCGAAACCCCCGGCAAAGGTTGGTTGTCTTTGGCGCTGGTCACCGAGCCAGTGACCTGGCTTACCTGCGCCATGCCCGTCGATGCCACGAGCAACGCTAAGCACAAGGTCATCAGGTTTTTGAGTTGAAGAATTTTAGTCATAGTGTTTAAGCGGTTTAGTATGTTAGCGAAAGCAAGCGGGGGAGCGTTTCTACCATTCCTACAAGAAAATATTTGTTAAATGGTATAGTTGTCCATCTTTCCAGTACAAGCTGAGTGCCAGGAAGTAGTAGTAGGTAAATCAATACTAAAATGTACTTTACTATCAAGAATCAAACCCAACACCATGCTTAGAAACCCAACTTCCGACGGCCTCTCCCGCCGTGACTTCCTGACCGCCGGAGCAGGCATTGCCACGGCGGCTGCATTTTCTCCCTATGTTTTTGGACAAATTAAAGCCAAAGACAAGCTCGGCGTAGCGCTCGTCGGGCTGGGCTATTATAGTACCGACTTACTGGCTCCGGCCCTGCAACTCACCCAAAATTGCTACCTCGCCGGCATCGTGACGGGTACCCCCGAGAAAGCCGAGAAATGGAAGGAGAAGTACAAGATTCCTGATAAGAATATATACAGCTACCAGACCTTCGATCAGATCGCCAACAACCCCGACATCGACGTGGTGTACGTGGTGTTGCCGCCCTCGATGCACCGCGAGTACGTGGTGCGGGCCGCCAGGGCCGGCAAGCACGTATGGTGCGAAAAACCCATGGCTCCCACGGTCGCCGATTGCCAGGCGATGATCGAAGCCTGCGAGAAAAATGGGCGCAAGCTCGCCATCGGCTACCGTAATCTGCACGACCCCAATATGATGGCCTGGATGAAAATCGCCAAAGAACAGCCCATGGGCAAGCCACGGCTGGTGAGCTGCGCGGCGGGCTACGTAGACAACCGCACCACGCATTGGAAGCAGAAAAAAGAAATGGGCGGCGGCGTGATGGGCGACATGGGCGTATACTCCATTCAGGGCGCGCGCCACGCCGTGGGCGAAGAACCCATGCTGGTGACGGCCCACCATTTTACCAATCGGCCTGAGATATATAACGAAGTGGAGGAAACTACCATGTACCAGATGCACTTTCCCAACGGGGCGCTGTCCAATTGCACCGCCAGCTTTGGCATCAGTAGCAATTTCCTGAAAGTCAATTACGAAAAAGGTACCCTGATGATGGAGCCCTTTTCATCTTACAGGGGCAATCAGGGTACCTATTCCAATGGCGGCATCATCGACTTTCCGGTACCGCTCAACAACCAGCAGGCCAACCAAATGGACAACGACGCGATGGCCATCATGCAAAACAAACCCCTCATCGCCCCCGGCAAGGAAGGCTTGAAAGACATTAAAGTGGTAGAAGCAATTTACGAAGCAGCGAAGACGGGGAAGGAAGTGAAGGTTTAATGATGAGTGATGAGTGATGAGTGAGCTTGTAGACCATTCATCACTCATCATTCATATTCATAACTCCCTTTAACTCCACTCCCGATCCCACGAATCTTTGGTGTTCCATTCGTCGGTGGGGGCGAAGAGTTGGGTGCCGGGCTTGAGGTGGGCTTTGACTACCTCTTCCACTACCTCGATACCCAGTCCGGGCGCGTCGGGGACGGGTGCGAATCCGTTCACGACCAGCGGATTGGTAGATTTTACCATGCTTTCCCACCAGGGAATATCGACGGAGTGGTGCTCCAGCGCCAGGAAGTTTTCGGTGGCGGCGGCGCAATGGACGTTCGCCATGAACGATACCGGTGTACCCGCAAAGTGCATCGCCATCGGAACGCCGTGCTCCTGGGCATAATCGCCGATTTTCTTGGTTTCCAGCAAGCCGCCCGAGCTGGCGAGGTCGGGGTGAATGATGTCGACAGCGTTGGCGTCGATGAGTTTGATGAACTCTTCTTTTAAGTAAATGTCTTCTCCGGTGAGGGTAGGGGTAGTGACGGCCTCGGTGATTTGCCGCCAGCGGTCGGTGTACTGCCAGGGGATCAGGTCCTCCATCCAGGCCAGCTGGTACTTCTCAATGGCGTTGGCCAGGCGAATGGCGCTGTTGACGTCGAAGTGACCGAAGTGGTCGGCGGCAAGCGGAATTTCGTAGCCCACGGCATCGCGCACCTGCGAGACGAATTCGCCCATCGCTTCCAGTCCTTTGTCAGTGATCTGAATGCCCGTGAACGGGTGCTTGGTCATGCCGTAGTCGCCGAGCTTTTTGCCGTTGGTGCCGTCGCTCCACTGCTTCTTGATGTCCCATTCTTTGGCCCCGATAAGTGCGCCCGGAATATCCGCCACCAGCTGAATGCCGAAATCCATTTTCAGGAAGGTATAACCTTTGTCCATCCGCTCTTTCTTCATTTTGGTCGCAAACTCGCCGGGCGTTTTCACCTCGGGTGTGTCGGCGTAGATGCGGACGTTGTCGCGGTACTTGCCGCCAAGCAACTGGTAGGCGGGTACGTCGTAGGCTTTACCGGCCAAATCCCACAGCGCCATCTCGACGCCACACACGCCGCCCGCGCCCCGGCTGTGGGTACCGAACTGCTTGATTTTTTTGAAGAGCTTCTCGACGTTACAAGGGTTTTCGCCCAAAAGTCGACTTTTCAGCATCAGCGCGTACTTGGGGCTGGCCCCGTCGCGTACCTCGCCCCAGCCCACGAGTCCCTGGTTGGTATCGATTCGGATGATCGGACAGGTCATCGGGGCCTTGACCACCGTGGCGATGCGCATGTCGGTGATCTTCAAGTCCGAAGGATTGGAAGAGCGGTTTACTTTCTGGGTGATAAATTCCATTTCGCGGTCTACCTTACCATCGAAAGCCATGCCCAGCGACAGCCCACCCAGGGTAGCTTTGCGGAAGAAATCGCGGCGGCCGTCGCCACGGCGGCCGTCGCCACGTGCTGAGGTTTGGGATTGATCGGATTGAGGTACTTGGGAAGTTGCTTTTCCGGGTAGCTTGTTCAGTAAGTCGTGTAGTTGCTTTTTCATGAGGTCGTGATTCTAGGTTTAGGTAAGTAAAAATTTGAATTTGGGGCTTTTAGCTTATGAACCTTAAACCGATAAAACCCATGAAACGAATATTCCTACTCTTATGCCTTTCAGCTATTTATGGCCTCGCGCCCCAAGCCACGGCGCAATCGGTGCAAGCGACCAAGGCATCCATTGCCGCCTACTCACCCGATTGGAAGGGCGAGCGAAGCGCCGACGGCCGGCCGCGCATATCGGACGATCTCGTGCGACGGGCCCGCAACATTTCACTGGAAGAAGCCTGGGGGGTACTGCGCAACGAAGGGTACCACAACCAGTTTGTGGGTGATTGGAAAATCATGCGTCCCGAGCAGCCCATGGCGGGCCGTGCCCTGACGGTCACCTACATGCCTTCGCGCCCCGACATGGAAAACGCGATCAAGGAACAGGGCAAGGCCGAGAAGCGAAGCGGTGCCAATAATTCCTGGCCCATCGACATGCTGACCGAGGGCGATATTTACATTGCCGACGGTTTCGGAAAAATCAAGGATGGTACTTTGATCGGTGATAATCTGGGCAATTCGATTTACGCAAAATCCAAAAACGGCGTCATTTTCGATGGTTCCGTGCGTGATCTTGAAGGCCTGAAAGCGATCGAAGGCTTCAACGCCTGGGTGCGCGGCTACGATCCGTCCTACATTCAGGGCATGGTGGTAGGTTGCATCAATTGCCCCACGCGCATCGGTCGGGCCACGGTACTGCCCGGCGATTTGATTCTCGCCAAGGAAGAAGGCATCGTGTTCATTCCCGCCCACCTAGCCGAAAAGGTGGTCATCAACTCAGAATTCATCGCCCTGAAAGACAAATTTGGGCATCTGCGGCTCCGCGAAGGAAAGTACACGCCCGGCGAAATCGACACCCGCTGGAACGATACGATCAAAGCCGATTTTTTAAGTTGGGTAAAAGCCAATCCTAAGGAAGTACCTATGAGTACTCAGGAACTCGATGCATTTCTGAAAGATCGTACGTGGTAGTAGTGAACTCAATACAAAAAGCCCGCCTTCGTGAGTGAAAAACTCATGATAGGCGGGCTTTTTCATGTCGTCACTGACAAAACCTCCTTCGCACCGCTGTGAATTCAAACTTCTAATACTGAACTTGTGAAATAGTTTAGAGAAATAGTATTTGGTGAATAAATTCTTCGTTTCTTGTATAAGAAAACGTCCAAAATGCTACCGCTATGAAAAGGGATACTACCTTGATTTTTCTGATGATTGGTTCGGTTTTTACTTCATGCCAGCCGCCAACCACTGACCCCGAAGTCGACACGTTGAAGCAGGAGGTTGTTGTCTCCTACGCCGAGCTTGCTTTTACGATCTACAATGACGCGCACGGCAACGCTGGCGTTATGCGAAACAAAATCGACGAATTCCTGGCAGCTCCGTCCACAGAAACTTTGAATGCCGCCCGGCAAGCCTGGTCTTCTTCAAGACAAATTTACACGCCTACGGAGGTTTTTCGGTTTTACGAAGGACCAATCGACGGAGCTGGCAACCTCGAAAGCAGAATCAATGGCTGGCCGCTCGACCCAGCGTATGTGGACTATTACCGTGGAAATCTGACGGGCGGCATCATCGCAGACGAGCAGGCTTATCCGGTCATCTCGAAGCAGGTGCTCAGTGACCTGAACCAGAAGTCCGGTGCGACGAAAATCAGCACAGGCTGGCACGTAATCGAATTTTTACTTTTTGGGGAAGGAATGGTTTCCGAAGGCGCCGACTATCGGCCATTCACCGACTATACTACCGCCCCCCACGCCGTCCGTCGCCGCCAGTACATCAAAGCGGTTACTGAACTATTGCTCGATGACCTTGCGCAAGTACGCGACAGTTGGCAGCCGGGCGCGCCTTACCACACCCGTTTCGTTGATAAATCGAACACGGCAAGATCTCTCGGCAACATATTTCAGGGAATGGTCGCGCTAAGCCGCCAGGAATTGGCCCAAAAGCAACTGGCCAAGCCACTAAGAACCAAAGATCCATTGGATACCCAATCGCCTTTCAGCGGCATCGGTGCCTGGGATGTGGTTTACTCATTAAAAGGCATCAGGTCGATCTATACGGGACGGTACCTTGCATTCGACCGGGGCGTGAAAGTTTATGGCCATCTCTCGCGTCTGCTCAATAAGCAGTATCCCAAGAGCGATCAGGCCATTCTCGATCAATTGGCCGAGGTAGAAAAGTACGCCTATGACCTCACCAATCCGCGTCCCTTTATCCGTGTTGTTCAGGAAAATCCCAATGGAAAAATTGATAAAACTATTGAGGCTTTGCAAAAACTAAGCGAATTGCTCGCCGATGCCGCTTCAAAGCTAAACGCCAAGATCGACTGAGTGAAAGGGCCAGTACGCTTCGTTGTCGGCGCGAAGGCAAGCACACACCCGGCGAAATCGATACGCGCTGGAACTACACGATCAAAACCGATTTCCTGCAATGGGTGAAAGCCAAACCTAAGGAAGTACCCATGAGTACTCAGGAACTCGATGCCTTTTCAAAGGATCGGACGTAGTAAAATCTGTTCAGTTTTGCAGTAGCAGAGCGTATTTTTCAAGTTTCGCACGCGCGTCTCCCTCCTGATTTGCAGTGTCGAAGCTAAGCCGCTTTCGTGGAAATGCCCCAACGACGCTGCCGATCCCTCCCCCCAAAAACGACGCCACGCCTATGACCAGGATGCCGGGCGGCGCGGCGCAACTCCCACCGATGAAGGCATCGCTGAGGTTAGGCTTTTGTAGGGTACCGTCGCACCCGCGACGGCTCCCTTGTGACAAAACGCTGGTGGCCATGCCCGTTTCAAGGGTCACGAAACTGGCCAGGTACCCCAGGCCAAAGCCCCTGCCACTCGACCGCCGCCGCCAGATATTGATCGACTCGATTTCGTTGAAGGGCACGGTGAAAGTAGGGAGCTGGCTCGTCAGGACAGACGCCCTGACCTCCCGCGCCGACATCGCCGATACCGCCTTGGGATCGAGTAGCACCACCCCCTCAGGGATTACGTCGTACACGACTCCTTTCACCGTGGAGTGGTCGTAATGAATAATCTTGGCTCGGAAAATTTTTGTCTTTTGCGCCTGGGTTCGACCCGACACCAACACGAACAACAGGCAGAGGAAAACGGTTAAGATTTTCATATCAGTGAATTTATTCGTCCGGATATTCAGATGCGTGAATGGACAAAAATAACACCCATCCACTTACCTTTTATGGTTTGGTTTGATAGAGTCTTGAATTTTAATTTTCACCTCACAAACCAACATCATGTACAAGTTCCTATTCTCTTTATTTCTGATTGTCTCAATCCCGGTACTGGCTAACGCTCAGTCGTACTATCATGATACCACTCCCAAAAGCAGGCTATCTCAAAATTTCTCGCCTTACGCGTCTCCCGCGCAGTCTGGCGTCCGTTATCAGCGAGGCTACGCCAAAACGGATGGGTCTTACGTTGAGGGTCACTACAAGACGCGGAGAAATAAAACCAACCTGGACAACTTTTCGACCGGCGGAAATTCAAACCCCTACACCGGGCAATCCGGCAGCCGCGCCCAGGATTATTCGCCTAATGCTGCAAGTTACGGATCAGGACGAACGATCTATACCGGACCACGCGGAGGGCAATACTACATCAACGGCAATGGCAACAAGACCTACGTTCCCAAGCAGCCCAAGTCCTATTCTTCTTTTTGATATGTGAGGGCTTTGCGGTAGGTTTGTCGAGCTGACTCCCTCGCCATGTCCGACAAACCTTCCCGCGCTTTTTCGCAATTTGAAATTTATGTGGCTTTGAAAAACAGGCAGGCCTGGGCATACGACCACCTGTACGGCGAGTTGGTACATTCGTTCAGTTATTGGGTTTTGCAAAATAGTGGCTCGGAAATGGACGCCGAGGATGCTTTTCACAAAGGATTGATGAACTTTTTCTTGAACATCGAAACGGGTAAGTACGAGTTTCGGGAGAATGTCAAAATAACCACGGTCGTTTTTGACTACTGCAAAAAGGTATGGCTCAACGAGTTGAATTCCAGCAGAGTAAGAACCCGATCGGTCATGCCCGATACCTACGACCCGGCTAACGATGTCGACCTACAAGCAGATTTGGAACGCGGTGAAACCATCACCCAAGTTAAGGCCGCACTCAGTCAACTGAAGGCCGATTGCCGTCGGCTCATCGAATTTTTTTATATGGAGGAATTGTCGTTGAGGGAGATTGCCGAAAAGTTGGGGATGAAAGAGTCTTCGACCAAACAAAAACGATATGACTGTACCGAGAAACTGAAACAGTTGGTTTTGAAACAAGTCCCCCGTCACCAATGACTTACGAGCAATTTGACAGAATAGAAGCTTTCTTGCAAGGTACACTTTCGGAGGCCGAGAAGCGGGCTTTCGAGCAGACCTTGGCCGTAGATGAAACACTGCGATCAGAAGTGGAGATGCAGCGGAACTTACGTGTGGGGTTGCGAGCCGTCGCTATCGGAAAGCAAGTGCTCGAAGCCAGGAACCGATCTCCTGCGCACGCAAAACCTACCATCGTCAAAAAACTGGGTACCAACTGGCAGAGCTGGAAGTGGGCGGCATCGCTGATCCTCATGTTGGGGGCTGGGTGGCTGGCCTGGCAAGCCAATCGCCCCATGGCTGACGCGCAACTCAAAGGACTCGCCGAACAAGAGATGAGCGATGTGCGCTACAAGTCGATGCCTTTCGATTCCTTGGAGATAATCACCAGGAAGGCAGATTCGGCGGCTACCCGCCAAAAGGCCGAATGGTATCTGGCGCTAGCCTACTCGTACAAGGGCCGAAAGAAAGAGGCGAAAGCGCTGCTGGAAAAAATCGCCGGAAACGACAAGCACGACTATCAGCAGAAAGCCAAAAAATTATTAGAAGAAGGGTTCAAATGATTCTAGATACTCCTGATAGTTATTCGGTTGATTTACTATTTGAAAATATAGCGTAGCGCCAACCCCGAGCTCTGCGTGGCTGCACCCACACTGATTCCCGTTGGCTTCCTGGCTTTGGGAAGCACAAATAAAATAATTTCCGTGACCGCCGCTGCACCCGCCACCCCCAACGCGGCCATAAATTTAGTGCGTTCGTTTTTTGCATCGGTCGTGGCCTTGTAGGCTGTCTGCCACTGGTTGAATTCGCCAGGGGTCAGCACCACATTGTCTCCATCAGGGTCGACTGACTTGCCGATGCGGTTCACTTCGTTGAGCTTTGATTGGTAGTTATTGTGGAGCGTATAGGCATAGGCTCCTGCGCCCGCACCAACGGCTGCCGTGAGGATTTTGGCCGCGATGCGGCGTTTGGGTTTTGGGGGCGAAAGGGGGGGGGCAGTAGGCAAAGGTACATTCAGTCCTTGGTTTGCAGGCTGTTCCACTATTTTAGTCGTTCCGGTTTTATCGTCACTCGCAGCTTGGTCTTTGCGAAGTTTAATGAACATTTCGCTATTTTGAATTTGTAGATTTATCATCTCCGACCTGGTAGCGTATTGCAGCGCTTTCTGGTAGCGTATCTTAGCCTCTTCGTACTTTTTTTGATTATAAAGTTTAGTACCCTCCTCCGTCCAGTATTCTGTCAGGTTTGCTTTGGTGATCGAATCTCTGGGGTTTTCAATCAGCATTTGTTCAAAAGTACCGACTGCATCCTCACTTTTGCCATTTTCCAAAGACTTGTTGGCTTGCTCGCGTAGGTTCAGTAATTTTTGGCACAGCGCAATCCTGGCTTTGGCGTAAGGGTCATCCTCAAAATTTGGTACTTCCAGGCAGTTACGGTATTGCTGGAGGGCGTTCAGATATTCGCCCTGATCGAAGTATGCATCGCCTCGTTTTTTATAACGATCGTATTCTTCATCCACGCTCTGGATTCTGATATGTTTCTCATTAAAGGCTTCTGCATGAACGCCATTGCCAACCAGTAATGAAGTAAAAATACTCGCCGTAAAAATCAATAGTATAGCGTATCGATGCATCGTTATTTATTGGTTTGGGTTAAATTGAGACTGATCTTGCACTCTCTTATTTTATTTTCCACTTCATTAGTAGGGTTTATTGCCTGGGCAACTTGATACCATTCCATTGCGCCAAGGTAGCTGCTCCCTCCCGCATATATTCGGTCAGCTTTTTTCAGATAAAGGGTGTACGATTCGTTTCCTTTGTCAGTCTTCAGACCATGTGTGGTGGCAAGCTGATTGGCACGCTTGAAATAGCCCATCGCGGCTCCTTTGTTATTAGCTGATTTGATCACCCCATTTCCCTTATCTATCAGTTCGTCATATGCTTGCTGAGACTGCTCTTTTTTTAATTCCGCTAATTCTTCTTTGGCCTTTTCCGCTTCATCAGCATTGCCGGTCGACTTCGGCGGGTCTTCCAAGCCCTTTTTCACAAGGGTGGGTTCTGGTTTTGTCAGGGTGGGGGGGACGTCCTTTGGTATCGGTTTGTCCGTAGGTTTTAACTGCGGCGGCTGAGGAAAACCAGCGAGATTATTTTCTATTGTTGGGTCTGCTTCCAATGAATCAATGACCGTGGAAATCCTGGGGTCTTCTGACGCTACATCGGTAGCTTCGGTTCGATTGGACCAAAGTAGAAAACCGCCTCCCACAAAAAATGCCCCGATTGCAAACCACAGCCACGTCCGAATCACCGTGAGAGGTTGCCCGGCAGGCGACACTACCTCAGGCTTGGCCTGATAATCGGCGGGCGGTGATGTCGGTGAGGTAGGTTTAAATACATCCGTGTCCGCTTCGGCCAGTGCCTGGACGGGGGGAGTAACCAGCGGCCCGGTGCTGCTGCCGTCCAGTGTGGTGGGTTGGTCCAGCAGCGTCAGCAGTTCCTCCGGCTTGCGTACCCGCGCCCGAATATCCTTGACCAGGCAGCGGCGGATCATGCTCTGGTATGGCTCGGCGACCGTGCTCAGGCGCTCGGGTAACTGAACGGCCGCAATTTTATTTTCTGTCTCGCGGCGCTGGGAAGGTTCGTTGGATTGACCTGCCGCGCTGAACGGCTTTTCACCCGTCACCATTTCGTAAAGTATGACCCCAAAAGCCCACAGGTCGAGGTTGAAACTGACGGTTCCACCCGTTATTTGTTCGGGCGCTTTGTAGGCCGGCGTACCCCGGCCATCGCTCAGGTCGAAGTCCGAACTGTCAATGGCATCTTCGGCAACGAACTTGCTCAGGCCAAAATCGGCGATTTTTGGGACCAGTCGTCCGCTGTAATCCCGCGAGATGAGAATGTTGGCGGGCTTGAAGTCACGGTGAACGATGCGCTGACGGTGCAGCACTTTCAGCCCCTCTAAAATACCCCGCACGAGTTCGCGCAATTCACCATCACCCAGAACACGCGACTTCAGCAAGGTGGCCAAGTTACCATCCTTGTAGTACTTCATGATGGCAAAATCGCTCAATCCCATCTCGGTTTGAAGTCGATGGCAGGCATCGTAGCGGGCTATGTTGGCGTGGCGAGGGACTTTTTTGGCCAATTCCACTTCCGCTTTCAGCGACTTGGCGTCGTCCTGTCGGCACTCGCATATCTTGATGGCCACCCACTCGGTTTCCACCTGATCCTCCACTTTGATCACCTTGCCGTACGTACCGCTGCCAAGCCACAGGCTATCATCCCCGAACTGAATTGGGTAGCGGCGTCGAAAGTCGGAATAGGTGGTGAAAGAGGGATGCATATTGGGTTGATGATCAGTCGGGATATTTTGTAATCAGCATATCGTATCCGCCGGAACTTGACAGTGAGAAGTTATCCGCTGTGATGTTTCCGCTCAGGAATCCCACCATGAAAATGAGGGTACCGGCGCCATTTACGGCTGCGGAGTTAAAGCCGTCCGGCGCGGAACTGCCAATCGACTTGGCAAAGCGGAAATTCCCGTTTGGATCATACTGGGCCAGGAAACCGTCGGTGTCGCCCGCCGAGCGCACCGTGGTACTACCAAATTGACAATTATCGCTCAGCAAGCCCGCGATATAGATGTTGCCGGATTTGTCGAATAGGATCTTATTGCCCGCATCAAAACCGGGGCTGCCGGCGGTCCTGATCCATTCTAAGTTTAGGGAATTGAGGTTGTACCTGGCCACAAAGATATCGCCGCCACCGCCCCTGTAGCTGACCGGCGTGTCGCCGTATCTACTCCCGCCCACGATGCCAGTAGCGTAGAGCGCGCCATTGTTGATGGCCAAGCTGTTGCCATAGACGAAGGTTCCGGAGTTGCCACGGTGGAAAGCTTGCAGATTACCAAAGATACTGTACTTGGCGATGAATATATCGGGTGTCACATTGGAAGAATACTGCGTAGATGCCCCCGAAGCAGACCGGAAAGTACCGGGTGAATCAAAACTGCCAAGAACATACACCGTACCATCCGGGTCCACCGCCAGACTACTCACAAAATCACTTTCAATGCCGCCGCTGGACACCGCCCAAAGCACGTCACCGCTGTTGGACAGTTTTGTGAGAAACATATCGTTTTTGCCGTCCGGCCCGAGCGCGGGAAGCGTGATATTTCCAAACTGAGAGCTCGTCGTGCCGAATATCCCCGCCAGGTAGATCCCGGAGGGATGCAACGCAATCGAGGTACCCTGCTCCGAGCTGGGACCTCCGTACACCCTGAAAAACTGCGATTGGCCGTCGCGGTTGTATTTGGCCAAAAATACGTCAGTACTCCCGTTGACGGATTGGCGTCTGACATTGCCCAACCGCACGTCGTCGGGGCTATTGTAGTACCCTACATTCGCGCTGACTTCCCCCGTCACAAAAATATCCCCATTGCTATCGATTACAATATCCCTGACCCCGTCAATCCCGCTGCCGGTGATGCGCTGAATCCAGACCCCTTCCCCTTTGCTATTGTACTTCGCAACGAATATGTCACTGCCACCAGATATACCCATGGATGTTCCGCCAAAGTTAAACGCCGCGCCGTACGTACCCACCACATACACATTGCTGGACGCATCCACGGCCACTCCTCTGCCGAAGTCATCACCCGAACTGCCCAGTTTCCAGGCGGTGAAACGGGAGGCAGCCGATATGCCGGGATCGAATTCGGTGGTGATCGTCCGGGTGATTTTATCGCCACAGACCGACTCGATCTCCGCCGTCACGGTGTAGGTACCCGCATTGGTGAAAGTGTAGCTGAAAGCCGTGGTGTCGGAGCGCTGCTGCTGGGTGAGGGTCGTGCCCCCGCTGACAACTTTCCAAAGCACCGCTTTCACGTCGGCGGGCGTTGTGGTGGTGAGTTGGTAGCGGTAGGTGTTGTTGCTGGCGCCCACCGTTGTGATCGCCGAAGGCAGCACGCAGGTTTTCAGCGTGGTGGACGTCGTGATCGTGCGCGTGACTTTATCCCCGCAGACGGTTTCCACCTCTGCATTGATGAGGTAGGTACCCGAAACGGTGAAGGTATGGTTGAAGGCGGTGGTATCCGTGCGCTCGACCTGCCTGAGGATCGAGCTTCCCTGCTGGACCTTCCAGGTTACACTTTTAATATCGGCGGGAGCCACGGTTACTAGTGCGTAGGTGTAGTTCGAGCTGGTCGTATTGGCGCCAACCGTCGTAACGGCGGTTGGCAGGGTGCAGTTTTTTAAATCTTTGAGGGTGGGGTCCTCCCAGACGCAACCGGCCATCCAGGCCAACGAGCCCAAAACCAGCGCACAAAGAATCAGGGAAGAGAGCCTGCGGTGTAAAGTTTTTTTCATCGAAAGGGTTTTTGTGACTTATGCCCTGTTTTTTGCAAAAATAGGGAAATAATCAATGTAATGAACTCATCGCCAAATCGTCGGAGAATTTCCCGTAAAACAGCGGCGACTGGTGGTTGGGTGTATCGCGTCGGATTCGCGGGGCGAGGTAGTTATACAACTCCCTGATCGTGACGGTGCGGTTGCGGTCGGCGTCTGCTTTACCGGCAAGGCCATGAAGTAGGAAATAGGTGAACACGCCGCCCCGACGCGTGCCGCTTTCCACCGAACTCTGCGTGGATCGCGAGGAGAGCATCAGTACCACATTGGCCGCCTTCGGGTCTTGGGAGGCGGGGGTGCTCCACGCCTTACGTGTCGTCATGCTACCCGACAGGCAGGCGTCGGCGATGCAAAGCTTGGTAGTTGCCCCCGACCCCTTGAAACCGGCTTTGACCTCCGAATGGGTAAGGATCGACGCGGGGTTTGATCCGCTTACGTCGTAAGGTAAAAAGCCTCCTTTCATCCCGTGGCCGGAGAAATAGAAAATCACTCGATCCTGCGCCCTAGCTTGTCCGAAAAGTCGCATCGCCCGCAAAATGGCCGCTTTGGTTGCACTACCATTGGTCAGCAGGATGATGTTCCTGGCAGGAACGCTGCCGCCGTCAGCACTTTTCAAGAAAGCGCCGAACCGCCTTGCATCCTGGTCGGCGTAGCGAAGGTCGCCGTTGCGGTAGTCGGCGTGTTTGTAGTCAGCTATTCCCACAATGACGGCATAGGTAGTCTTAGCCTTGGCATGAATAAAACTCATGCAGAGGATACCTCCGTTTACGACCAACCAAAGGATGGATCTTGCATTAACTCCTGCCACCATACGTTGCTATTTGTTTGAGAAGGGTACCCGCAGAATGATGGTTCTCAGCTTGGATGAGCCCCGCTTTGTCGACCGACCGCAACGTGACCAAGGTGCCGGAATAATTGTCCCGGGTGTTGTCCTGGCAGCGTGAAAGGATTTGCTTTACTTTTTCAGCCGACGAGGTACTACGACCGAAGATCGATTCCAGTATGTGCTGATCTACCTGTTCCAGTACGCCGTCGGTACAGAGGAAAAAAGAATCGCCCGCCTCTATGTCTGTTAGGTGTGTGATATCCGGCTTGTCCATTTTAGCTAACAACCGACCCGAATCCGCGCCCACCGAACGGCTGAGCGTGTTGCGCTTGGGATGCGATAGGGCCTGTGCTTCGGTGATGATTCCGTCGGCTACCAATTCCCGAACGTATTTGTGGTCTTGCGTTTGGAACAAAACCTGTCCTCCACGCAAATGGTACAGTCGGCTATCGCCTACGTGCGCTACGGTAGCGCCCCGCTCATCGAAGTGGAGAAGTACCAGTGTCGTGCCTAGCTTATTGATCAGTGGGTTATGGCGCAGGTATTTGGCCAAAGCCAGATGCGCGCTGCTCAAGGCAGCCGTCAGGTACTGCTCATCGAGCGGCTCGCCGAGGTACTGCCGACAGTAGCACGCGATGGCCTCGGCCACGATACGGCTGGCCACCTCGCCCCGGTCCCAGCCGCCGATGCCATCACAAACGATGAACAAACGGCTCTGCTCATCCGCAGGCAGTACGAAGTCCTCGTTGTTGGCCCGCTGGCCCGTGAACGAAAAGTGCAATGGTTCTTCTAGGGTGATCGTCAAAGTGTCAATGGGTAAGTTTTGCTGCTGTTCATTGCGTTTCGTCTGGCTCGATAGGTTTTTGCATGAGGTAGCTTTCCAGCATTTTAGGTGGAATCCGGCAAGCCTGGAGCCGGAAGAAATCCTTTCCCCCCAAACCAAGCAGTCCCTGGTCGCCGATGTCGATCCGCTCGCCGGCCTGCAAATGGTATCCGTCGACCAGGGTACCGTTCAGGCTGCTCTTGTATTGCTGGGTGTTCTCACTGAAAGCTCCATCTTGCACCTGGTAGCGAAAGCTTCCCTTCCATTTATCGAAAAGTACTTCCACGGTACAGTGCTGCCGACTGATGTAACATTTTCCGTCGTGTAGTGTCCGCGCCACGCTCACGGCGCAGCGGGGCGAGTGACCGATTACATTGAGGCCATGCCGAAGCGGGTACACCAGAGCGGGGTTGTCCCGATCTGCCAGCCTACCAAACTCGGACAGGCCTTCCAAAACGCGCTCGTCGTAGTACGGCTGGGTCAGAGGATTGAGTTGCGCGCAGCCGACGTGGCTACAGCGAATCTCACCGCGCTCGAAGTCGCGCACCTTGACAGAAATGAGCTTGCCACATTTCAGGCAGGAAATGAGAGTGTTTTTAAAATTCGCCATCAATCCATTTCCGGCATTTCAACGTCGTTGACGTAGCCACTTTCGGTGCTATAGTCGTCGTCATCGAGGTAGTCCCCATCGAGCGTTTTTTCATCATTGACTGCAAAAGATGTATCGGCTACTGCCGGCTCGCTGTAGCTGGTACTCAAATCTTCAAATCGGTTGACATCGACCAGGAAAGGCTCCTCGATTACTTGCATCCCGACTACCTGGTCGGTCAATGGATCAAAACGGTAAACCGAATCGATTCTATCATCGCCCCCCATGTCCATATAAGCCACTATATCATTAGTTTCCTCGTCCAGAAACACAACCGCGTCGGCTACACCGTCATGATCGTCGTCTATGCCGATGGCAAGTCGACCGTCGATAGTGAATTCGTATAGATCAGGCTCATCGGTACTTTGCGATGCACCCTGCGCCGTGGGCGTGTACCCTACCTCAGCCAAAAACTCCTGCCGCTGTCCAAGCGATAAACCCTGCCATTCCTCCACATAGTATGTATTATACACTTCGCCATGCCACGAGAAAATCCCTCCTGTTCCCACTTCTTCGCGGGCGGCGGCAAATGCCTCACCAAAAGTCATTTCTTGGCTCACCGTGGACGCAATATCGATACTCTCGCTTGGCGTTATCGTACCACTTTGTACGGATGATGCCTGATTATGCGCCACTGGAGCTGGGGGGACGTCGTCGACGGTCTCGTCGGTATTCTCAGTTGGCGACTCCCCGCCTCCCGTAATGGGTACTACAGGATCGACGACTTCTTTAATAGCCTCTACTATATTATCATAGTTCACAGCGGCAAAGGCTGCGCCGCCGCCCAGTAGAACCGCCGCCGTTGCCAACGCGGCTCTTTTACGATCATTGATCTTTATTTTGTCGTCGCCGGGCTGTGGCATAGGAGGAAGCGGGTCTTTGAAGCGGTTGAAAACGTCGGTCATTTCCTGATCGGGTGGTGAGGTCTGGTTCATGAGGGTAGTTGGTTCAAGTGAATGTTCTATGGTTCAATCAAGCGAGTGGGCAAAAGGTAAGTCAGAAATTTAAAAAAAATCAAATGGCCCAGGCTGCCTTGCAGCGGTGGCAGTTTTTTTGTCGCTCGAGCATCTCGTACTCCCGGTTTCCGAAAGGCTCGCGGCAGGCGGGATTGGGACAGCGGTACCGTTGCCGGTATTCCTTTTCCAACAGTTCGAGTTTTTCGTCGGTTGAAAGCAGGTGGGAAGACAGCGTGGGAATCAGAATGCTCAGCCCCGCGCTCGATAACATCGCCAGAAACCCCAGGCTACCCGCCGTTGCCACCGTACCGATGCCAATCATCGAGCCCCCCACCACACTCCAAAGGCGAATCATTTTCTCGCGGTTCCGGCAATCGCGGCGCAGTTGGGGGTAGTCTACGTAAACTTTCTGTAAGCGCGCGAACTCTTCCCTAAAATCGAGCGGATCTTTCTTTTGGTGTTGGCTTTCGGCCGCGCTTTTCCCCGAAACTGGCAGTAGATCTTTTACGGTGAACTTGTACTCGGCCAGCCAAACCTCATCTTCCAAATCGACTAGTTTGCGCGACAATTGTACCTTTTTTCCGTTCGCGTCCGCAAAGAAAGTGCCGTATTTGCTGCCACTGTCCTCCAAGATAAAACTCGTTGGAGAGCATACAAGTAGGCGCGCGTGGGTGCGACTGACGGTCGCGAGGTCCAGGACGACGGCGTTAGTCTCGTTTCGGCCGATGGTGACCGTGGTGATGTCAGGAATCGAGGGTGGAGTGTTCATTTTGCTTTGGTAATCGGTACTCAAAACTTCGCATCCCGCTCGAAGTACAAATAAATATACACGGCTGCTCCGAAACTCGTGGCATCAGTCGAGGTCAGTCGCCAGCCGTCCTTCGCGTACTCATCCATCTTGGCTTGAACCTCGGCAGTTGAAGATTTGATGATGTGGTTGGCATCAAGGGTAAGTTTGCTGTAATAAGTGAAACCTTCAACTTTGTATTCTTTCATAGCCTCGGTAACTATATGGTTTTTCTGTTAGATAGAACATATCGGCTCGAATATAGTACTTTATTCTTTTTACGCACAAAAAAAACGGGTGACCATCCCTGAGGACAATCACCCGTATCGATTCAAAGTACTGAATGTAGCTTTCGCTTGCTATTAAAGAATCGCGAAACCTACCGTAGCTTGGATCAAGTTGCTTTTTTTACCGAATTTGGTGGCAGTACTGGCATTATTGTAATTGATGTTTACGACATCGTTGACATTACCTTCGTACCGGAGATCGACGCTCAGCCGACCGAAATCGACACCGACACCAGCCTGATAGCCAATTGCAACGTTATTGTCGATCGTGGCCGCGGTGTTTCCATCCGTGTATTTATTGAACGAATCACTGATTTTGCCACTATCGGATAACCGGAAGGAAGCCACCGGACCTACATTGACGCGAAAGATCTTGGCAAAGCGATAGCCCAGCATGATAGGGATGTCGACATTGCTAAAGCGAACGTCTACCTTACCCTGTTCGTCAGTAACACCGGACTTAAATACGCTGAACTCACCGCCTTTCTGGGAGATCAGAAGCTCCGGCTGTACATAAAATTCACGGCCGAAGCGCGCGAAGATACCGCCGACGAAACCAAAATTGCGGCTGCTAACGTCTTCAAAATTGACGCCGGTATTGCCCGATCCAACGGTAAGGCCATCGCCCTTGATGTTGGAAAAGTTGGCCCCGGCTTTGACACCCAGGCGGAAGAACGGATCATAATCTTGTGCTGAAACAGCATAACTTAGAAGTGTGGCTACGGCCACGAGGAACATCTTTTTCATGGTTGAATATTTTAATGAATTAACAGATTAAGAATTGCATTAAAAAGAGAATGCCAAATGCTCTGGCGACCGCTACAATGATCAAAAATTATAGAATTGGGCATAGGTTTCCCCGGTTCAGCCGGTTCTTTGCTTTATTTGGGTATTCTATATTTTAAGAATGAATTTGTGCGGCCAAAGCCCGGGATATAAAAATTCAAATGTATTAAATGCGCCCAAAACCTAAGGTTTTGTCAATAGGTTAGGGTTAAAAAGGCTAATTTTGCCCCACTTTACCAGAAACCACCACTTCGGCAGATAGCTATATGAATGACCAACCCACCCCGATAAGCGACTACAAGCCCCAAGACATCGAGAAAAAATGGCAACAGTTTTGGGAGCAGCACGACACTTATAAGGTACACCGCGACCCTTCCCGGCCCAAGTACTACGTGCTCGACATGTTTCCGTACCCGTCGGGGGCGGGGCTGCACGTTGGCCACCCGCTGGGCTACGTGGCGTCAGATATTTTCTCGCGCTACAAGCGGATGCGCGGTTTCAACGTGCTGCACCCGATGGGTTTCGACAGTTTCGGACTGCCGGCCGAGCAGTACGCCATCCAAACCGGACAGCACCCCGCCCTTACGACCGGACAGAACATCACGCGCTACATCGAGCAACTCAAAAATCTGGGGTTCAGCTACGATTGGAGCCGCGAAGTACGTACGTCCGATCCGGGGTACTATCAGCTGGACGCAGTGGATTTTTGGGGAGCTGTTCAAGAGTTGGTATAACTACAAAACCGACCGAGCCGAGCCGATCGAAACGCTGATTCAGGAATTTGGGCATCGGGGCAACAGCCGGGTGCAGGCGGCTTGTGATGAGGACGTATCCACGTTTTCGGCGACAGACTGGAAAGCCATGAACGCCGAGGCACAATACGCGCTCACGCTCAAGTACCGCCTCACCTACGTGGCCGAGGCGACCGTCAACTGGTGCGCCGGGCTGGGCTCGGTGCTCTCCAACGACGAAGTGAAAGACGGAGTGTCGGAGCGCGGCGGCTTCCCGGTGGAGCAAAAACGCATGAGGCAGTGGATGATGCGCATCACGGCCTACGCCCAGCGTCTGATCGAGGGCCTCGATACCGTCGACTGGACCGAGTCGCTCAAAGAGCAGCAACGTAACTGGATTGGTCGCTCGGTGGGCGCGATGGTCAAGTTTGGGGTCGACAGGAACACGCCGATAAATCTATCGAGGTATTCACGACCCGAGTCGATACGATCTACGGTGTCACGTTCATGGTACTGGCCCCTGAGCACGAATTAGTAAGTAAAATCACGACCGCCAAGCATAAGCAGGAGATTTCGGACTATATCGAGAGTACCAAAAAACGCTCCGAGCGCGACCGTATGGCCGATGTCAAGACGATCTCGGGCGCGTTCACAGGGGCCTACGCCATCAACCCCTTCAACGAGCAACTTGTACCGATCTACATCGCCGATTACGTGCTGGCGGGCTACGGTACCGGCGCGGTGATGGCGGTACCGTCCGGCGATCAGCGCGATTGGAATTTTGCGAAGCACTTCGACCTGCCCATCGTGTCCATTCTGGACGGGCAGCAGAATATTGAAAAAGAAGCCGACGCTACCAAAGAAGGGAGATACATCAATTCCGGCGTGATCGACGGCCTGACCTACGCCCAGGCCACGCCCGTGCTGGTGACCTGGATGGAGGAGCGCGGAATTGGCAAAGCCAAAATCAACTACCGGCTCCGCGACGCCGTCTTTGGGCGACAAAGGTACTGGGGCGAGCCCGTGCCCATCTATTATAAGGAAAACGAAAACGGTCAGCCGCTGCCGTACCTCATTCCGGCCGACGAGCTGCCGCTGGAACTACCAGCCGTCGACAAGTACCTACCCACCGAAACCGGCGAGCCGCCGCTGGGCCGCGCGGAAGGCTGGAAGTACAAAGGCGAACACGCGTACGAGCTAAGTACCATGCCCGGTTGGGCGGGGAGTAGCTGGTACTGGTACCGCTACATGGACCCGCAAAACAACCAGGAATTTGCTTCGCCCGAGGCCATCGACTACTGGCGCGACGTCGACCTGTACCTCGGCGGCACCGAACACGCCACGGGGCACCTGCTGTACAGCCGATTCTGGAATAAATTCATGAACGACCGGGGCTTTGTGCTGGAAGATGAGCCGTTCAAGAAGCTCATCAATCAGGGTATGATTCAGGGGCGGAGCAATTTTGTGTACCGGTTAAATATCTCCACAGGTAATGAAAGTTTGGGCAAGAGCTTCAATAGGAATATTGACACCCTTCCTCCTGCCTTCATTATTTGTCCTTCGAAAGGTAAAGTATAAGGCAAGAATAGCGGAATGTACTTGGCATAACTTAACAAAGAAATGTTAATTATGTCAACTCTATGGGATGACAAACGTACCTAACGATTGAGTATCCAAATTTACCTACAACACTGATTGCACCTTAAAAGTAGGCTACTGCCTTCCGTTCCAATCCTACAGTAAATAGCGTGAAAATGAGTGCTGGATGAAGAAAAATTCAAAGTTGTTCACCCTAGATTCCAGGTGAGAACCCCGTATTCATTCGGAGAACGGAAAGTATATTTGCCCCTGTTGGGAAATTGAGAAAATGTCGAAATCGAAGCTCAACGTCGTCAATCCCGACGACATCGTGGACGCGATACGGGGCCGACACACTGCGGCTGTACGAAATGTTCCTCGGGCCGCTCGAACAGGCCAAACCCTGGAATACCAACGGCATCGATGGTACCTACCGCTTCATCCGCAAATTCTGGCGGCTATTTTACAACGAAAACGGCCAATGGCTGGTGACGGACGATGCGCCGACCAAAGACGAACTTCGGGTACTGCACAAGACCATCAAGAAGGTACAGGAAGACACCGAAAATTTTTCGTTTAACACCGCCGTAAGCGCCTTCATGGTGTGTGTCAACGAGTTGGGTGGTTTAAAGTGTACCAAGAAAAGCATCCTGACCGACCTCGTCATGCTGCTGTCGCCCTACGCGCCGCACGTCACCGAGGAGCTGTACGCCGCCCTGGGCCACGAAGCAGGTACCTTGTCGTCGGCCACGTTCCCAACCTGGCGGGCCGAGTTGCTGGTGGAAGATGCCTTCGAGTACCCGATCCAAATCAACGGCAAGGTACGCGCGACGATCTCGTTTCCGCTCGATACGGTGGCTTCCGAAATCGAGAAGCAGGTACTGGCCGACGAGGTCGTGCAGAAATGGATGGAAGGCAAATCGCCCAAAAAGGTGATCGTGGTGCCCAAGCGAATCGTGAATGTGGTAATCTAATCTGTGGGGTCCATTTTGCTCAGGATCGCGTGGTCGACGTAGAAGGTACCGAAGGGTACCACGCTCGACAGCAGTACCTTCCAGGTGGTTCGGGTGAATTTCCAATCCTTGGCGACGCTAATGTACAGCGTCAGCAGGACGAAAAGCATGAATAAGCCACCATGGACCGGCCCGATGGATTTGACCAGCGAAGGGTCGTCGCCCAGGTACTTGAAAGGCATGGCGACAAACACCAATAGAAGAAACGAAACGCCTTCCAGAAAAGCCAAAAGCCGCAAACGGCCGATGGAGGTAGTGATAAATTTCATAAGTGGATAAGTAGGGAAGAAGCGCTCGAATGTTCAGCGCTTCTTTTTTTTCTTTTTCCGGTTGACTTGCGCTTCCACCTCCTGCATCAGCCCGTTTAGATCAAAAGAAACGGTAGAGTCTTCGGTCAGGTCGATCATGGCTTCGTAGTCCTCGCGGTCGATTTCGAGTACCGTTACGGGTCTTTCCAGGAAGGCTTCGATGGCGTCGAGCAACGGCTGCTCTTCGGGACTGCAAAACGCGATGGCGCGTCCCTTGTGTACCCCGCGGCCGGTCCGGCCCACGCGGTGCACGTACTTCTCAGTTTCCTCGGGTAGGTCGTAGTTGATCACAAAGTCCACCTGCGGAATGTCGATGCCGCGCGCGCTCACGTCGGTCGCGATCATCACCTGATTGTGGCCCTTCTTGAAATCCTGCATCGTTTTCAGGCGCGCGTTCTGTTCTTTGTCGCCGTGGATGGTTTGGCTGCCGATGTCCATTCGGGCCAGGGCCGCCGCCACGCGCTCGGCCCGAACCTTGGTGCGCACAAAAACCAGAATCTTGGCGTCAGGGTGCTGACGGATAAGGCGTTCCAGAAAAAAGCGCTTGTCGTCCATCGCCACGTGCGCCACGGCGTGGGTGATGTTTTTAGAAATGCGGTCCTTAGGCGCAATCTCGATGCGAATGGGCGTCTTGACGATACTGTAAGCCAATTTCTTGATCTTATCGTCGATCGTGGCCGAGAAAAACAGCGTTTGGTGGCTGCGTTTTATCTTTCGCATCACATCCTCGATGTCCTGGTAAAAACCCAGCGCCAGCATTTGGTCGGCTTCATCTAAAATCAAAATCTCGACCCGGCTCAGGTCGATGTGGCCCTGGCTGGTGAGGTCGAACATCCGGCCGGGCGTCGCGATCAGGATATCCACGCCATCGCCAAGGCGGTCGATTTGCGGGTCTTGATCCACGCCGCCGAACACGCACACCGTTTTGACGCGGGTGTGGTGGGCGATTTGGTCGAATACTTCGGTGATTTGCAGCGCTAGTTCCCGGGTAGGTACCAGTACCAAACCCCGAATAGGAGAGGAGCGGGCGCGCTGCTTCAAATCGTGAATCATGCTCACGACCGGAATGGCGAAAGCCGCCGTTTTACCGGTACCCGTCTGGGCGATCGCCAGCACGTCTTCCCCTTTCAGGATGGCCGGAATCGCCCGGAACTGGATGTCCGTCGGCCGCTTGAAACCCATCTTGCCAAGGTTTCTTTTGATCTCAAAGGAAATGGAGTAGTCGTCAAATTTCATGTATCGTACTTTATCACAGCCGCAAAAATACGCAATCGCAAGCTAGGATATGTTTTCAGAATGGATCTTGACGCGAATCTGGAATGAGAAATGCTATTTTGTAGAATCGAGCAATAAATACGCTTAAATTTCTGCTGTAAGTAAACCTAACACCGATAGAAAGTCGAATAGCAGCTCATGGGGGCATGATTTGAGTTTTACCGAATTGGCGGAGATTGCATTGCCATTGGAGTGGTAAACGAAAAGTATTGTTCATTATCGGTAAAGTAATGACGATTAATGCTACGAAATAAGGATATTTCTTTCGATTAAAGCTTTATAGAAATAAAAAACCTACTATATGTCCTTGATTCCTTCCCGTCGAAATTTCCTGAAAACATTCGCGCTCGTTACCACGGCGCTCGTAACCAAGCCTTTCTACATTCTCAACGCCCGGCCCAAGTCTAACGGTGAAATTATCGGTCAGGGTGACTTCCGGTACAAAGTAGCGCTGGGTTGGGGGAATTTGGATGAAAGCAAGTTTCCGGTCAACAACTGTCATGAAATGGTGCAGGACAGCCGGGGGCGACTCATCATGGTAGGCGACGAGACCAAAAACAACATTTTGATCTACGATCGGTCCGGCAAACTGCTCGACAGCTGGGGCCACGAGTACCCCGGCGGCCACGGCCTCACGCTCTGGAACGCCAACGGCGAGGAGTCCCTCTTCATCTGCGACCCTAATCTGGGCAAGGTAGTCAAGACCACGCTTGACGGAAAAGTACTGCTCACCATCGAACATCCCTCCAAGGTAGGAGCCTACAAAGCCGAAATGCCATATAAACCTACCGAAACCGCCATCGGGCCCGACGGTACGATCTACGTAGCCGACGGCTACGGCTCCCAATGGGTGTTGCGTTACTCGATGGACGGTCAGTACATCGACAAGTTCGGTGGCCCCGGCGACGGCGATGCCCAATTCTCGACCGCCCACGGCGTAGCGATCGACTACCGCGACAAAGCCAAACCCACGCTACTCGTTACCTCGCGCGGGCACAATTCCTTCAAGCGCTTCACCTTGGACGGGCAATACCTGTCCACGATTTTCCTGCCCGGCGCCTTTGTATGCCGCCCGGTAATCAAAGGTGAAAACCTGTACTCGGGCGTGTGCTGGTCGCGACTCAGGTACCTCAACCAAACCCCCAATTCGGGCTTCGTCACGATCCTCGATAAGGACGATAAAGTGGTGTCGAATCCCGGTGGCACTGCGCCGACTTACCGGGACGGAAAACTGGAACTGATGGTTCAGAACTACCCGCAATTCATGCACTGCCACGACGTCTGCGTCGATGGCGACGACAACATCTACATCTGCCAGTGGAACGCCAGGAAAACCTACCCCGTCAAGCTGGAAAGGGTGTGATTTCAAGGTAGATTTCGTGACGATTTGACTAGCCCGGCGGTATCGGCCCGCCGGGCTTTCTTGTGATTAGAACCAATGGGTGGATTGTTTCTTAGGAAAAGTGTTGATTTCACCCCCTGCTTTGGTGATTTCACCCTATCGCATTATTATGGTAAGAAGACGGGCCTTACTTTCGGTGCATCACTCACACTGAAACACCTGTCAAACATGCGAAACGAAATGGAATCAAAATGGGCTTTGAAGAAAACGGACGCCACGGTACTTGTGGCAAAGTCGGAGCCCCTCACCTGCGAAGTACTCGATAATCTGCTGAAAAAGGAAGGCTTCAACGTGGTAGGCCGTGCCTCCCAATTGGATGATCTTATCACCAAAATACAAACCAAAAAGCCCGGCTGCCTCATCGTAGAAGTGGGCATGCTGGGCGAGACTGCCAAGCTGATGAACGCCTTGAGCGAATTGAAGAAAAAGCCCAAGGTCGTGATGTACGTAAACACCCAGGACCGGCAAGAAATAGCGCGGGTGCTGGAGGCCAAGTTCAGCGCCTACCTCGACTCCAAGGACGGACTGGCCGAGCTATACCAATGCCTGGATTCTACCGATCAAGACACTACTTACTATAGTACCAATTTCAAGGACCTCATTCATGAGCTGGGCATCCGGGATGCCGACACCGCCACGCTCAATATCATCAACACGCTCACCAAGCGCGAGCGGGAAGTACTGTTTTATCTAACAAAAGGATTGACCGGCCACGAGGTAGCCGCTCAACTCAACATGAGCTACCGTACCCTTTGCAACCACAAACAAAATATGACACAGAAATTTGGGCTCGACAGCGTGCGGCACCTGATGCGGCACGGGCTACGGGTCAGGAGCTACCTGATGGACCCGCAGGCGGTTCTTTGATATTGATGACGCCGCGTTCGCCGGAACTGGCCAAGTTGTTTTCCAGCGCTTCCTTTAAGCTTTGCATCCGGGCCCTTGGCATTACCAGGTCTTTGCCCGGTAGCTTCCGACTGCGGAGAATGTACTTGCCCTTCTCCCAATAAGCATAGCTGTCGAAGTAGTCGAGATTGAGGATAAAGCTGCGATTGCCCCGGAAAAAGTGATTTGAATCCAATTCGTTTTCCAGCTCGGCCAATGATTTGGAAATAACGTACCGCCCTTCGCTGTGGTCGACAAAATACCCCCCTTCTTCTGTCTCGAACAAGTAACAATCCGCCACATTCAGCAGCGTATCGCCGGTCGGGGTTTTGGCCTCGATCGTCTGTAAGTGCGTACGCGGGGCACCCGAAGCGAAAGAAGCGATAGCGCCCAGGACGGTGCCATCGGAATCTGATGACTTTTTAAGGTTTTGCAAGGAAATCGACGATTAGGGAAGAATTTAACAGTATATAACCGAGAATGACGACAAAAGGGGTATAGATTACATATCCGTCGAATGTGTAAAGATAAGATTCGATAGTAGTCCTCGATAACGGTCGCGCTAAACTCAGGAAATTCTCGTAAAAAGTAGCGATATGAAGTGTGATAGGTATAAAGATGAAATAGGCTGTCAGAAACAACGGCAAGAAATTTTGACTGATATACTAAAATGTCTTTCGGCTTTAATGAGAGTTCATTCAGTTTGAAAATTCTATGAAAATTCTCTACAAGCACAATAATGATTAGTAAGCTAACAAACTCAGGAAGGTAAAAGCCAAAAACCCAGTTAAACAGATAACCTACGATGCTATCCGATTTATCATAGATCGATTTGCTTAGAATCAGGACTTATTCCCCAATTAGCGATTTCGTATAGGAATACAATGAAGAATAGTATGATCAGACTGCTCCAGGGCCGCTTTCAGAAAGGTCCGATTCAGATCAAGAGTTTTCATAGTCTATTCTTCTTTTTACAAGGACTCTTATGGGACAATTGGATTTCTTAATCCATCACAACATAAACAAACTAGTCATTAATGACTAGATAGCACATACAAGATAGTCAAATACACAGATTTCACGGAGCGTACTGGCACCTACCTTTGTATCATTAAGTTTTAGAGGAAGATACTCATCTTCCAAGAAGCACAGTTATCGAAAATAGCGTAGCCTAATCAAATCCATAACGCTCACTGTTTTGTCCCATGAAAAAGTTCAAAATCACTCCAAAGGATCGCTCTCCCAGTATATTCAGGAAAATGCGATCAAACAAAGAATGAAATTAAAATGTCTTGCCTATTAGTCCACGGAGATGGTCTTGCTTCCTACTACGACGTACAAGTCACCAAAGGCCTTTCCGTTTCGCTGTAATTCGTTTTCATCCATCGCCAAAGCTAATCATCTTATGGAAGCCAAATCACTGAAATCGTACCAACGGGTAGCGAACGAGTGTGTCGAAGCCTTCGACCGGATCGATATGCGGCGGCAAGAGGGATTCTGCGTACGATCGGGACTGTTCTCAGCGAACCTGACGAATTTCCTGCCCAGCCTGCCGGAAAGCATTCATGAAGAGTTATATTCTGGTCTGCTTAGGAACCTCTCGCTCGAAAAATTTGACCACCGTTTAATGCATCTGAGCGATGTATCGGAGATCGAAGGGGATTTGTCGCTTATAAACAACCCGGATAAGCCGTTTGTTTTCTGCACATTTCATATCGGTTCTTACCGACTGATCGCTAACGCGCTGATTCGCAAAGGATACAACTTCTCGACGCTGGTGCGGCAGGAGGTATTCGAGTCCCAAAGGGCGGAATTCAAAAGCTATTGCGACCAGATGCACGACACCTTCGAATCGAAGAGTGAAGTGAACATACTCAACGCCGAAGATCCCCGCGTCCTACTCAAAATGACACGGGAGTTGAAAGCAGGACGCTCGATTTTGGTTTACATAGACGGTGACACGGGTACGGGCGACGACCATAAGACCACGGTCGACTTTCTGAACCAGCAGGTAAAGGTCAGGAAGGGAATACCTTACGCCAGTTACCTGTCGGGCGTGCCGATCCTGCCCATCGTGCAGTACCGCAAGGAGAATCTGCAAAATGTACTTCGAATCGGTAAGCCGATTGCGGTCAAGCCGGACGAAGGACGGGAAGCGTTTTCGGAACGGTCGTTGAAAGCCATATACCGATATTTCGGGCAGTATATCGAGCTTTATCCTGACCAGTGGGAAGGTTGGACGTACATCCATAATGCGATGGTTATGAAACCGGAGCCTACGAACGTCAATACGACCTACGATTTGAAAAAGAAGAAGGTGTTTCGCTTCAACCAGACCCGCTACCGGATCTTTGAACTGGAAAGCAACTTCCTGCTTTTTGACAGGACGGCTTACGAAACCTTTGAAATTACGGCCGACATGAAACGGTACCTTTCTACCCCGGTGGTTAGAAATCCGATCAAGACGCTTGGTGAAAATATTTTTGGTGAGCTACTCACCCGGGCCATTCTGGTCTGATATAAGAAGTTTTAGTGTGTGTATAGTATGGCAAAGCGCCCCTCCATTGGAGGGGCGCTTTCTTTTTATCGCCAATAGAATAAGAACATCCGAAATTATACTTTGTCGGGATGGGGATGGATGTAGCCCGACCGGTAGGGGCGAGCCAGTAGTCCGTTCAACTCGCGGTCACCTCCCACAATACTGCGGGTCTTGGGATCGTACACGATCGGCTTACCCGTCGCCATCGACAGGTTGGCCATAATACAGCTGGCCGTAGAAATGTGTCCTTCCTCGATATCAGCCACCGGGCGGCCTCCGTTCTCGACGGCATGGAGGAAGTCCAGCATGTGCAGGCGCGTGGCGGGGGCAGCATTCAGCTCGTTGCGTTCTTCGGTCAGGTCCTCGGGGTACTTCTCTTTTTCATACACCACATCTTTATGGATTCGCTTCCCGTTTTTATCCTCGGGAATAAAATCGTACTGCATGGTACTACCCCACAGGGTACCTTTTTCACCGTACAGGGTGAACGACCAAGGATACTCGGGGTTGCCGGGCGTGCCCCAGGTGCGGTGCTGCCACACGCAATTGAGGCCCGGGTACTCGAATACCGCCGATTGGGTATCGGATATGTTAGACTTGCCTTCCGTCTGGACGTAAATTCCGCCCTGCGAGGATATCCGCGTAGGCCAACCCAGGTTCAGCATCCAGCGAACGGTATCGAGCATATGCACGCACATATCGCCCGTAATGCCGTTGCCGTATTCCATGAAAGCCCGCCACCAACGGATATGCGGCAGGTTGTCGTAGGGCCGCAACGGTGCGGGGCCCGTCCATTTATCGTAGTCCAGAAAGGCCGGTACAGGCTTGACGTCAGGATTTTCGTTGTTGCGCATGTGAAAGTAGCAACACATCTCGACGTGCGAGATTTTGCCGAGCAGACCGGCATCCACGATGTTCTTTTTGGCGTCGATCAGGTGCGGGGTACTCTTGCGCTGGGTACCTACCTGTACCACTTTACTGTATTTGCGGGCCGCGGCGATCATCGCTTCGCCTTCAATTACGTCCACGCTGATGGGCTTTTGCACGTACACGTGCGCCCCGGCTTTCACGGCGTCGATCATCTGGAGCGAGTGCCAGTGGTCGGGCGTACCGATCAGGACGAGGTCCAGCTCGTTCTCCGAGAGCATTTTCTGGTAGTCGCCGTAGAGCTTGGGTACTTTGCGCGATTTTTGGCGCTGGCTCACGAGTTTTCCAGCTTCGGTGAGGAGGTTCTTGTCGACATCGCACAGCGCCACTACATCGACATCCGTGACCTGAATGAGCTTAAAAAGATCGCTTTTGCCGTACCAGCCTGTTCCGATCAGCGCCACGCGGTAGGCTTTTACTGGGTTGACTAGGTCCATCCCGTAAGCCCCAAAGGCACTGAGGGCCAGGGCAGCGCTCGAGCCCTGCAGAAAGCGGCGGCGATTTATGTTAAAGTTATTCATATTTTAAGATCCTATTTTTGATGAATTGAATATCGGTAATACGCCTCAACCAGATAGCATCGATCTGGAAGTATGATCATTAAAGTTATCAAGTCAAAAAAAATACTTTACGCCTACCTAATTTTATATCTTGCCAAGATTTAAAAACCCTTCCCCATAGTATGCTGAGAACTACCCATGCGATCCTGAGCGAAGGCCGCCGACTTCGAAAATTGGTTTTTCAAAGATTTCTCAAAGATTTTCTGCTGATCGCGGTAGGGGTAGCCGCTGCCAGCGTGGGACTAAAAGGGTTTCTGCTTCCCAATGCCTTTCTCGATGGTGGCGCGATGGGCCTGGCCCTGCTCGCCGAGATCGTGAGTGGCGTGGAATTGTCCATTCTGATCGTGCTGATCAACCTCCCGTTTCTCATCATCGGGTCCCGACAAATCTCAAAGCAGTTTGCCCTCAAAAGTGCCATCGCTATCCTGGCGCTGGCCGTCCTGGTCCATTACATCGAGATACCCGCCGTTACCAACGACAAGCTACTCATTTCCATCTTCGGCGGATTTTTCTTGGGTACCGGCATCGGGCTTTCTATTCGGGGGGGCGCGGTCATTGACGGCACCGAGGTGCTGGCGATTTACGTGAGCCGTCGCACCAGCCTTTCGGTCGGCGATTTCATCGCAATATTCAATGTGGTACTGTTTACGGGCGCTATTTTTCTGCTGAACGTCGAGACTGCCATGTATTCCATGCTAACCTACTTCGCTGCTTCCAAGACCGTCGACTTCATTATTAATGGAATCGAAGAGTACATCGGCGTCACGATCATCTCAAAATTGTCGGAAGACATCCGCGAAACCATCGTAGCCAAACTAGGTCGGGGCGTAACGGTGTATAAATCGGATGGGGGCTACGGCAAATCGGGCAGGGTGACGCAAGACCGGAATGTGTTGTTCTGCGTGGTGACCAGGCTCGAAGTGACCAAGCTTATCCACGAAGTCAACAAGCTCGATGCCGACGCTTTCGTGATTCAGCATTCCATCATGGACACCAAGGGCGGCATGATCAAGAAGCGCCCATTGCACTAATCACTAATCCGCCTGAAAATTTGAGCGATTACCGCTCGACGTAATCCAAATCCTTAGTGAAAGTCTCTTCGATGAAGTACAGCGAGATCAGCGCAATCGCCGCCACCGCTACGCCAAGTACCAGCCCGGCGGTCGTGACGTCCATCTGGTCTTTGAGCAGTACGAACAGCCAAGCCAGCGGGATAGTGGCCCCCCTGACAAAATTGGGGATCGTGGTAGCCACGGTGGCGCGGATGTTGGTGCCGAAGAGTTCGGCGGCAATGGTGATGAATAGCGTCCAGTACCCGTTGCAGAAACCGAGAAACGCGCAGAGAATGTAAAACGAGAAAGCCTCCGAGACCGGCAGGAGCAGATAAAATGCCATCGTGACGACCGATAGAAGAATAAACAGCCCGATGACTTTCCGGCGGCTTTTGAGGTACTGGCTTAGTAGCCCGCTGCATATATCCCCAAACACCTGACCGGTAAATGCCAGCATGACGGCCTTGCCCGCGCTCAGCTCGGGAATACCCTTGGCGGCGGCAAACTCGGGCGAAAAAGTGATGAGTATACCTACCACAAACCAAATCGGCAGCCCTACCAGAATGGCTGTCAGGTATTTGGTGAGTCGGGTCCTGTCGGTAAAGATGCTGAGGATGTCGCCCCGGTTCACCCCTTTTTCCTTGAGGTGCTGGAACATACCCGATTCGAATACATTGAAGCGCAGGATCAATAGCGTCAAACCCAAACCGCCGCCCACGAAATAGGAGACCCGCCACGCAAACAGGTCGGCCACGAAGTAGGCCAGTATTGCCCCGAAAACCCCCAGGGTAGCCACCAGCGTGGTACCATACCCTCTGATCTCCTTGGGCAGTACTTCGGTGACGAGCGTAATGCCCGCGCCCAGCTCGCCCGCCAAACCCACGCCCGCCACAAATCGTAGAACCGCGTACATTTCCAGGCTGTTGACAAACCCGTTGGCGATGTTGGCGAGCGAGTACATGACGATCGACCCGAACAGTACCGAAAGGCGGCCGCGCTTGTCGCCCAATACCCCCCACAGTACGCCGCCGATCAGCAGACCCGCCATTTGCCAGTTGAGCAACGTGATGCCTTCGGGTAATAGTTGATCTCCCGACACGCCCAGTTCTTTGAGACTAGGTACCCGCACGACGCTGAACAGAAACAGGTCGTACATATCGACCAGGTACCCCAGCGCCGCCACCAAAACCGGAATGCGGAGCAATTGGGAAAGAACGGAAGGGCTTTGCGTTTGCGGGTTCATCTAATTGAAAGTTGAAAATTGAGGGTTGAAAAATAGATTAGTGAAATCAAAAAATAATTTTCAATTTTCAAAAGCGCGGGCTGCCCCGTATCAATTTTCCATTAATTTAAAGTCGGTCGATGAGCATGCCGCCATCCACGTGGATGACCTGCCC
Organism: uncultured Cytophagales bacterium; assembly: GCA_963803495.1. GTDB lineage: Bacteria > Bacteroidota > Bacteroidia > Cytophagales > Spirosomataceae > Persicitalea. The sequence goes on along the minus strand of CAWDMP010000002.1, from coordinate 151,740 downwards.
GGTGGAGTAGGGGAAGTCGCCCCGCACCAGCGAGCCGACGGCCTTCCCGACATCCTCGGGCGTACCCCAGCGCGGCTGGAGCGCCATGCCGCCTTCGAACAGCTGGTCGTACTTGGTTTGTACCTTGGAAGTCATGTCGGTGGCAATCACGCCGGGCCGTACTTCGAAAACCGGAATATCGTACTCGGCCATCTTGACCGCGAAAAGTGCCGCCGTCATGGCCAGGCCGGCTTTGGAAACGCAGTATTCCCCCCGGTTGATGGAGGCCACCGTTGCCGAAATCGACGTAACGAAAATAATGGTGGCCCGAAAATCGGGTTGGGCTTCCTTCGCCTCCGCCATCTTCTTGGCAATGGCCTGGGTGAGGAAAAAAGGCCCTTCCAGATTCGTATCCAGCAAGTCCCGGAAGCTATCAGGGGTAGTGTTCAGCAGGTCGAGCCGCTGTTTGGGGGCGATGCCCGCGTTGTTGACCAGCACGTTCAGCCCGCCAAGCTTTTCGTAGGCCTCGTCCACGATCCTGGTCCGGTCGTCAGCCGAGGCAATACTACCTTGGCAATACACCGCCTTGACGCCGAATTCGCGTAGTTCAGCGAGGGTCTCTTCCACCAGCTCCTGCGGACGCACCCCGTTGATGGCGATGTCGTAGCCCTCGCGCGCCAGGCATTGCGCAATTCCAAATCCGATGCCCCGGCTACCGCCGGTAATCAATGCTGTTTTCATAATTCCTCGATTTCGACCCATTTCCGCTTTTCCCAGCTTTCGATGCCTTTTTCAGCCAACTGCACACCTTTGGCGCCCTCTTTCAGGCCCCACGGGAAAGGAGTGTCTTTTACAATGTGTTTCAAGAATAGCTCCCATTCGGCTTTAAAGGCATTGTCGAATACCTCTTGCTCGGGTACCTCAGACCAGCCCGCGAAGAAGTCGATGGGTTGGACGATGTCAGGATTCCAGACCGGCTTGGGCGTGTTGCCGTAGTGCTGGGTCACGCAACCCCGCAGACCGGCCACCGCCGAACCTTTGGTGCCGTCGACATGTAGGGTGAGCAGGTCGTCACGACGCACGCGAGTGGTCCAAGACGAGTTGAACTGGGCGATCACGCCACCCTCCAACTCAAATGTGGCGTAGCACGCATCGTCGGCGGTGCACTTGTAGGGGTTGCCTTGCTCGTCGATGCGCTCCTCGATGTGGGTGGCGCCGAGGCAGGAAACAGCCTTCACGTTGCCGAACAGGTTGTCGAGCACGTAGCGCCAGTGGCAGAGCATGTCAACGATGATGCCGCCGTCGTCCTCTTTGCGGTAGTTCCAGGAAGGCCGCTGCGCCGGAATGCTGTGCCCCTCGAATACCCAGTAGCCAAACTCGCCCCGCACCGAAAGAATCTCGCCGAAAAAGTCATTTTCCATCAATCTTTTTAGCTTCAGCATACCCGGCAGCCACAGCTTGTCCTGCACCACGCCGTGCTTCAGCCCGGCTTTCTCGCAAAGTTCGTATAACTCCAATGCCTCGGCGACGCTGGTGCCGGTAGGCTTTTCGCAATAAATATTCTTGCCGGCCTCGATGGCCTTTTTCACGGCGGCGGCCCGGCGGCCCGTCACCTGGGCGTCGAAGTAAATTTGATAATGCGGGTCGTCGAGCACCGAATCCAGGTCGGTGGTGTACTTCTCCACGCCCGATCGCTCGCACAAAGCTTTCAGTTTAGACTCGTTTCGCCCGACCAGAATTGGGTCAGGCATGATGACTTCGTCGGCCGAAAGTTTCACCCCACCCTGATCGCGAATAGCCTTGACCGAACGCAACAAGTGCTGATTGGTACCCATGCGCCCCGTGACGCCGTTCATGATAATTCCGATGGTATGCGTTTTCATTTAATGGATAGTTATTCAGTGGATAGTGGAGAATGAATAATTGATAATATTAATGAATTAAATCTAGACCTTTTCTTCAAACGCCTTCGTGATTTTGCCTAGGAAATCGTGCTGGTCCTGTTCCCAATAAATATTGGAAAAAATCTCGACCTCGGCGTAGCCATCGAATCCTGTGGCGTCCACCCATTGGCTAAACGTTTTGAGGTCGATGCAGCCTTCGCCCATCAGGCCGCGGTCGTTGAGCAGGTCGAGCGTGTTGGCCTTCCAGTCACATACATGGTAGGCCAGCAGGTTGCCGTGCTTACCACAGCGCGCGATTTGCGCCTCCAGCCTGGGCTCCCACCAAACGTGATATACGTCTACGGCGATCCCAACCATAGGCGAGTCGATCGACTCGGCCATGTCGTTGGCCTGCGCCAAGGTGTTGATCGCGGACCGGTCGGCAGCGTACATAGGGTGAAGCGGCTCGATGGCCAGTTTAACGCCCAATTGCTCGGCCAGAGGTACCAGCACTTCGATGCCCGTTTGGATTTGTTGGCGGGAAATTTCGAGCGTTTGGTCCACCGACGCCCCGCACACCAGCACGATCATCGGTGCGCCCAGGGCTGCGGCTTCTTCCAGCAGTACCTTATTGTTCTCGATCGCCTTGGTGCGTTCTTGCGCCGAGGTACTGGAAAAAAATCCACCCCGCACGTAAGACACCACTTCCAGCCCGTTGCGGCGGACGAGGTCACCAGCCTGGGCGTGGGTCATGCCCGCCACGGCATTCTGCCACACGCTGATGCCCCTGACCCCGGCGGCGGCATAATGCTCGACCGACTCGGCCAGTGACCAAGGCTTGGTGGTGACGGTATGGATACAGCATCGGGAGAGATCCATGTATTTGGCTTTTGGCAATCGGCTGTCGGCGTTCGGCTTTATTTAGCCTTGGCGAGCGAAAACCTGATGGGGTATTAGAGTAAATTCAAAAGGGAAATGCTACTGGGTAGTCAAGCTCAACATCAAGCCGATGGCTTGACTGCCCCAAAATAGGCATAGTACGGCTCGTCCTTATTGATTCGCTGCAGGTACAGCGCAAGCTCGCGGGCGTGATAGTCTCCCCACATACTCGACTCACCGTTGGGTACCTTTTGTCCGTCGGGAATATGATCCCAGCCGTTGGGGTGGTGGTACACCGAGTGCAGAATCAGGCCCTCGTGCTGCGGATCGGTCGAGAGGTAGGGCTCGTCGAACAAGGTGCTCGCTGTGGTAAGCCCGGCCTGCCAGTACTTGTTACCGGCTTCGGTTTCGCCTTTTTCCCGCAGGTACTTCCCTAGCCGCAACATTCCCTGCGCGCCGATGGCCGCCGCCGAGCTATCGACGGGTTCGTAGGCATTGTAGGGGTCGGACTTCTGTTCGGTGTACTGGCCCAGTTTATGGAGTTGCGGCGCGCCAGTGTCCCACATGGGTATGCCGTCGGCGGCGGAGTTGTCGATGAAGAAGTCGCAAGTCGCGCGGGCGGCCTTCAGGAAAATCTGCTCCACGGCTACGCGCCCGCCCAAAGGCGTAAGTGCCTCATCGGGAAAACGGGCGAGCGTTTCGAGCTGTTCGGGAAAGCCAGCCATCGCCCAGGCCAGGCCACGGGTCCAGGTCGTGAAGCCCGAAAAGCCCTGCTGCGTGTTGGGGCAGCGGTAGTTGCCGTCGTTGGTATTGAAAAGCGATTCGTGCGCCGAGCGCCCCCAGACATCGTAGATGTCGCGCCCCTCGCCGTAGTAGAGCGAGTACTTGGCCGTCGACAGCGAGTGGGTGATACCCCGTTCGAGCAAACTGGTACTCAGGTCGTTTTCACCCATCAGGCTATGCCCCAGCAAGTGCGACACCATCACCGCCCGCACCGAACGGATCGTGTCGACAAACAGCGAGTGCGGACCGTTGAAGGAATAAATATACCCGCCCCCGTCCTTGATGGGTGTCCAGCGCTTGGCCTGCACCGCGCCGGAAAGCTTGAGCGCCAGCTCGTAAAAATGACGCTCCCACTCGTTTTCTTCAAGCCGGCCTTCGTTCATCAGGCGCAGCAGGTTGCCGTAGGTACTCACATTGTTGAACCCGTGATCGTGCACGCCGAAGTGCCCGACGTGCGAGGCCATTTGTTGCACGGTGTGTTGCCTGGCCATGGTTAGGAACGGCTCATCGCCCGTGGCATCGTATTGCAATACCTCGGCCCCGTAGCGGAAGCCTTCGGTCCATTCGGTCCAGCCACGAGTGGTGTACTCGCCCTTGACCGTAAACACCGGCGAACCTTTGGCAGGGTCGTAATTTTTATTGAGGAGGTTGATTTTTTCACCCGATAATTGCCACAGGCGGTCGAGTTTAGGTTGAAGGTCGGAGGTAGTGAGATCGTAGTCTATTTGCATTGATAATGAAATAATTAGCCTGAAATGAATCGTCGATTGGAGCAATGGCACCAACCCCATTCCCACATAAAGACGATAGATTGGCCAACTTACCCGGCAATAGGATAGGTATTGACCAAAATCATCGGCATCATGCTACCAACTTATGATCGAAAGTTTCAAAAGTCGTATCAATAGGTGTACAGTCGAGAAGAGACTTTTCGCAGTTTGATCAAAAAAAGACCATTGATTCCGTAGATGTTGCTAATTGACTCATTGTCAATTTGTTGTTTGGCAAGATTCAGATTGTCCGATAATACATACTGGTAAGGAAAGGAACTAGGCTCGTTCCTTGATTCTATGAATTCCTTGCTGTAATAAATATATTTCATCCGGTACTTATGGCCCAGCTTTGATTCGAGGGTGTTCAGGTGGTGGTAGTACCCGGTGACGCCTGAGTATATCACCCCAATATTGGCGTCACGGTTCGGAAAATGGGGGATCAGCTTGGTGATCAGGTCATAATCTTTGAGGTGACTCAGGTACATCGCTTTAATCGGGTCGATTGCGGCGATGGTAATATTTTTATCATTATTGAAGAATCCCAGACTATCTATTTTGTCAAAAACCAATAGACGCTTTTGATACGGAAGAGAAACTTTCAGAGGTTTGCAATTACTTTCATCCTCAAAATCATAATATTTGGAAACGATCGGCTGATACTTTGATGTGCTGGTGCTGGATACGCAAATATCTCTGGGAAGATAACCTAAAGCTTTTTTAGAATAGTAGGGGAGTGATACAAGCATTTTATTTGGATTGGCCGCTATGATCATTATCGAACCGAGAAGAAATGGCATGATTAAAACCCATTGATTGACTTTTAACTTTAAGAAAAACAGGTAGGTTATCAAAATACATCCTAGCGCAAAAAAGGGCATTTGTGTTCTGGAAGCAAAAGGCTGGTACTTGACAAGGGTAGAAAGGATAATAAACCCGATGACTGAAAGGATCGATAACACAATAATATTTCTATCTTTTCGGAAAAATAACAATCCAAATAGCGAAACTACGATCGCCAAAAAGTGTAGTGTGTTGGGCGCAAAATCTTCCTGGATCGTGAATTTTGTATAATATGGATTGAGTGTGTTGACCGGATCATCGAGTTCAAGACCCAAAAAATTATGAAATGCCACAAGACGCTCGTCCACCCAGTTATTGTACTCTGTATTGGGAAGGGACGCGTGAATACCCACGTTTTTTGAAAGCGACGCCAGCGTGTAGGCCAGCGAATAATCTTTCGTTGGAATGCCCTCGGCATATAAAACGCTATCCTCAGATGGAGACAGGACATGCCCGAACAGTTGATAATTTCGATAGAAAAACGGAGAAAAAACCAAACCCCAAGCCACAAGTACAATCGTGGCCGTTTTGATTGCAGGCGCTATGCCATATTTTCTCAGAATTTCTACACCAAAGTAAACTCCGAATGGAAAGACAAAAAACAATGTAGTGTACTTTGTAAAACCGGCCAACGACAGCGACAAAGCCAAGTACACCACTGGCTGCCATTGGAACTTTGTTCCTGACTGAAGCACTATTTCATACCCAAAATAGATAAAGCATAAGAAATAAAAGCAGGCGATATAGTCGACTTGGGTCGTGGTGCTTTCCAATATACCGATGGGTAGAAAAAGCAACAAACTCAGGCAAACTAGTTGGGCCGCATAGCCGAACCCCAAATTTTTACCAATTAAACTTATGCCGGCCAACGAGCCGATCATGGCAAAAAACTGGGGGAGATTTCCGAGTTTGTCCGACCCGGACAATAACATGGTTTGCATTACCACATACTCGGCAAACACGTTATGATAAAGTTGTTGTATGTGGGTCGTCGGAAAGTGTCCGATATTCTTATTGTCAATCCAGTTGATTATTCTGAGAAGATGGTAATTATTCGAGTCGAGATTGTTTGGCCGTACATAGATGGCTAGAAACAATAGCGGTAGAATGACGCAAAAGAAGGATACCGCTGGAAGTAAAAAGTAATAAGACTTGAAATTGATATTCCTTTTGGAAGCCAAATCTTTATTCAGCCTAAACTGAAACCTATTTCCGTAAATTATTAATGATGAAATTAGGCATGAAATAGACCAAAAAATAGTACATGATTGGGTTGTAATAGTATTAAAATAGGAAAATATTTCTGTATAAAAATAAATTAGAGCACTAACTAACAGTATTGTCTCTAAGATCGCTATGCGTAAGGCCGTGTAGGAACCATATCCGCTGTCTAGCTTATTATAATAGGATATTAGCCCGGTAAGACAGAGCACTATAAGCAGTAAAAAAACGGGTGACATTTTTAAATATTTGGTTGCTTGGCATCGTACCAATTAGTGCGTGTTTTCGATGCCAGAGGGGGACAAATATAGCCAAGGCGTTTTCTTTAATCAAAATATATTATTAAAGAGTGAAAATCGAGACTCAACTTTTCCGCTCAATTTGATGTTGAAACCCAAATCCATACTCCATCCACTCCGTGATTCAAGAACAAAAAAGCGGTCAAATATTCGACCTCCCCACATTACGCAGGCTTTACACCTTTGTCGGGCCTTACAAAAAGCAGTTTTTTGGTTTGATCGGCATCATCATGCTCAGCGCCATTTTGTCGCCTCTGCTGCCGTTGCTCATCAAGTACACGATCGACAATCCGATCGCCACCGGCGACTATAACCAGCTGGCCTTCATGATGATGCTGATGATCGTCGTCCTGATTTTGCAGGGGTTGATATCGTTCGTCAACACCTACCTGTCGGGATGGCTGGGACAGTATATCATCCGGGACATTCGGGTGACGCTCTACGAGAAGATTATCAACATGCGGTTGAAGTTTTTTGACCAAACCCCCATTGGGCGACTCGTCACGCGCACTATTTCCGACGTGGAAACGCTCTCCAACGTATTCAGTGACGGAATGGCGGCCATCGCTGGCGACATCCTGCAATTGACGTTGATTATCGGTGTCATGTTCTATACCGATTGGAAACTGTCGCTCATCAGCCTGTCCATGATTCCGCTGATGCTGGTGAGTACTTACGTGTTCAAGGAGAAAATAAAGGACGCTTTCAACGAGGTGCGCGCAGCAGTATCCAACCTCAACTCATTCGTGCAGGAGCACATCACGGGTATGAACATCGTCCAGATCTTCGGTAGTGAGGGGGCCGAGTATGACAAATTCGAACAAATTAACAAAACCCACCGTGATTCTAACATTCGCTCGATTCTCTACTACTCTATTTACTTTCCGGTGGCCGACGTCATCGCGGCGGCGGGTACGGGCCTGGTGGTATGGTACGGTTCCCGGCAGATCTTGGCGCAGGACGTCACCTTCGGTACCGTGACGGCCTTCGTGATGTTCATCGGGCTATTCTTCCGCCCCATCCGTCAGCTCGCCGATCGCTTCAACACACTGCAAATGGGAATCGTGAGTACCGATCGGATTCTGAAACTACTGGACAGCGACGAATTCACAGAAAACAACGGTACACGCGCGCCCGATAAAATCCACGGTAAGGTGGAGTTCAAGAAGGTATGGTTTGCTTACAATGAAGAGGAGTACGTGCTGAAAAACCTAAACTTCAACATGAATGCCGGGGAAACGATCGCCTTTGTGGGAGCTACGGGGGCGGGAAAATCGTCCGTGATCAACCTGCTAAGCCGGTTTTATGAAATCAATAAAGGGGAAATCCTGATCGACGATGTCGATATTCATGCCTACGAGCTCACCGCCCTTCGGCGCAACATCGGGGTGGTGTTGCAGGATGTATTCTTGTTTTCCGACACCATCGAAAACAACATTACGCTGGGCAATCCCGACATCACCCGAGCCCAGATCGTAGAAGCTGCCAAACTGGTTGGCGTCCATGAATTCATCGAGCGGCTACCCGGTGGCTACGAGTACAACGTGCAGGAGCGCGGCTCGACACTTTCGGTGGGGCAGCGGCAGCTGATTTCCTTCGTGCGGGCCATGGTCCACGATCCCAAGATCATGGTGCTCGACGAAGCTACGTCGTCGGTCGATAGCGAGACGGAGGAGTTGATTCAGCAAGCCATCGAAAAACTGATGCAGGGTCGCACGGCGATCGTTATCGCACACCGCTTGTCCACTATCCAAAAAGCCGACAAGATCATCGTGCTCGACAAAGGCGAAATAAAAGAGGAAGGTACCCACGAGCTGTTGCTGGAAAAAGACGGCTTCTACGCCAACCTTTACCGCATGCAGTACCAGGAAGTGCTGAGCTGACCGTCAGAAACGGTACTTCCTGCCTTCAAAATCAAATAGAATTTTGCGTTCTCCCGTCCCCCCCTTGATCAGGATTACCTGATCGGTCTGCGTCGTATCCATGCGCTGGTAATAGGTCGCGTCTTTTGGTAGGTACAAATTAGTCAATTGCGCATCCATGATCGAGTAGGGGTCATAAGTCATTTCGATCGTATCACGCGGGTTGAGCTTCACCGAAGGGTACAGTACCGTATCGCCCGGCGCATAGTTGGCCTTGATTTTATTGGCGGTGAGCCAGTACGGGTTTTCCGTGCGCGGCTCCACGAAGTAAGTGTACTTCGGATCCCGATCTTGGTAGATTCTAACCAGCAGACTACCAACGAGATAGCCCTGAATGCCCAGTACTACGCCTAAGACCCCTTTCAATAATCCCGGCGTGGCCCAAACCTGTTGCAGGATCATCGCCACAAAAATGATGGAGTAGGGAAACGAAAAACCCGAATAGCGCTGCGTGAGGCCGTAGGTGTGGTTGTTCTTGATCGACATCACGACCAGAAACAGCGTAGGTACCACCGCCAGGATGGCCATAAACCACAACAACGGGTTTTGCGAAGAACTCGTCCTGGTTTTCAAATACAAAAACAGGAGAAATAAAAAGGATGGAAAAGCCGAGAGTACTATGTATTGCAGCTTGGGTACCGTGTAGAACGGCATCCCTACCACCAGCAGCAATCCAAAAACGACCACCAGCCAGATCGGGCGGTCGGTACTCCGCAAATACCGGATCAGTACGACCAACGCGATCAACCCGAAAAAAAACGCCATAGCCATGTTCCTGATTCCGAGCGTCTCCACCTGCCCTAATCCGTTCGAAACCATGAGCAGATCGGCCCAAAGCGGGGCTGACTTGGTGGCCAGATTGGGCAGGGTGGCGGGCAGGATGATCGCGAACGGATTGTCGTAAGGATGCGTTTGGGCCAATTCACCGTAGAGCTTACCCTGATAGGCGAGCGTCTGGAAAGTGTACTTGCCCCCGCCAAAAATAAACCAAAGCGATACCAGGGCCACGCCCACCACCGCCGTCATGGCAAAGGGTACCCAGCGCTTGACGGGCCGCAGAAAAAATAAGGCGTACAGTCCGTGGCAAAGGAATACCGTGATGGTAAGGTAGTGGGAGAGCAGGCTCGTGACAAATACCAGTCCGTAAATAAGGTAGAGTTTCGAGGGTGTGGACGAGGCGTCGGGCGAGGCGCGCCTGTAATGCTCGATGATCAGCAAAAACAGATGCGTCGCCAGTAGCGTCAGGAAGAAACTCATCGAGTAGTTGCGCGCCTGATGGCTGTACGCCACAAAGAATGGTTCGATCGCCGCGATGAAGGCACTCAACAAAGCCAGCGACTCCGACTGGAAATGCCGCCTGACAAAAACGTAAAGCAGCGCCACAATCATGGTGCTAAACACTACGGAAAGAAACCGCACCGCAAAATCGCTTAACCCGAACAGCTGGGTCCAAACCCAAAAGACGCCGTAGTAGGCCGGGCTGTTGCCAATGTCGCCCCGAATGTTGGCTTCGATAAAATCACCAAAATGTTTTTCCTGCCAGAACTCTCGGCGGCGTGAAGTACTTCTTGCCGGGCGTAAAGAAGACATCCTTTTGGTTGGCGCCCTCCATCACCACCCCCTGCGAGATGACCATGGTGTATTTTTCGTCCAGGAAAATGCCGTAGCTACCGGATTTGTAGACCCGCAGCGCAAACGCCAGTACGATGATGAAAATGAAAAGGTACTTGGGCGGGAATTTCATCTAGCGATAATCGGCGGCAAAGAATTTTGGACAGGCACCATTTAGGCGTCATTTCTTGACGTGCACGGGAATTTTGTTGAGCGAACAGGCGATGATGAACTGCGCCGAAAACACGTGCTTGATTACCGGTACTTTTTCCAGGAAAGGCTGAATCGCGTAAATCACCTTGGCGGGACCCGTAGGGAAAAAGAAAGGCACAAAGCCCACGTACGACCACTGGTCCACCTGCCCCCCGGCATAGCGAATCCATTTTTTGAGTTGCCACTCGAAAAACGACTGCTCTTCGTGCTCGATGTGGTACTTGGAGGTCTTCTCGATGAGTTTGAGAATCGGGTTATTTCCGTTGGGCTCCATGATGATGATATTGTCCGCCAGCTTGAAGGCATTCCGTAGCGCCAGTTGCTGATCGGCCAGGTGGTGGAGCACGCCACGGATCACGCCGACATCGTACTTCCTCTCCGGCACGGGCAGGTTCGGATCGAGCAGGTTGATCGTGTCGAACTTGACGTCGGGGTAGTTTTTGGAAGCGATCTGCACCGCCTTCTCGGCCGGATCGAAGCCCGTCACTTCCAGGTGGGGGAAGTTTTGCTTGATGTTGTTGGTATAGACGCCATCGCCGCAGCCGATGTCGATCAAGGTTTGATATTCCGGCTTGATGAATTTAAATATTTCGTCGGAGATACGCTTGTTGGCGACGTGCGACGAAAACTGGGCGTTGGTCGTGTAAAGGAAGCCTTCGTTCTCCTCGACGTTCTGGTTGAATGCTTTGACGTTCTCTTTCAGTGATGTACTCATGATCTTTCTACATTGATATTTTCAGCGGGCAAACTTAGGGCGTTTATCTTTAAGGATAGTGCATTAGGCCTAATTTAATTTCCCCGATGCGGCGATTTCCACCATGCGTTCGGCTTGTTCTTTACCCAGGTAGTTGTCGATGGCGTAGTGCGCCACGTAAAGTAGTGGGGTGGATAGAATCGCCACGGCGCCTTTATAGAGGTAGTTGACCGATCCCACCGCCAGCACCTGACCGATACTCCAATTCCCAAATACATAGAATGCGATACCCAGCACGACGAAGCTGTCCACCAATTGGGAAAAAAGCGTGGAACCCGTAGCGCGCAGCCAAATGTGCTTGGGACCGGTACGCTTGCGGAGCCAGGCGAACACCGAGACATCGAGCAGCTGCCCCAGCAGAAACGCGACGATCGAGCCGATCATGATGCCCAGTCCCTGCCGGAAAATCCGGGAGAAGGCCTCGTTGATATTAAAGGGGTTACCGGCGGCGTCGGTGCCGTTGAGGTCGAGCCAAAACTGCGCCGGGGGCAGGGTGGTGGTGGCGTAGATCGTCCCGAACATGTACACGATGAAGCCCGCCGTCAGATACGAAATGCGCTTCACGCCACGCTTGCCGAAGTACTCGTTGATGAGATCGGAGGTGATGAACACGATGGGCCAGTTGAGTACCCCTGCCGACATATTGAAGTCGAGCAACTGGCCGCCGATGGGGATTTGGGCCGGTTGACAGCCCAGAATCGCCTCGACGGAGAATATCTTGGCCCCAATGATTTCGGCAATAAGCGCGTTGGTCAAGAACAGTCCGCACAAGAAAAGAAAAAGTCGCTGGCCCTTTTGCTCAGCGGTGGCGGCGGTCGAAGTCATCGTGGTAGGGAAGGGGTTGCTCCTACCTCCACCCGATGGGCGGCCAAAAACTGCTCGATCCGATCGACGGCTTCGTCGAGCTCATCGGTCGTGGGCAGGAACACGATGCGAAAGTGGTCGGACCTGTGCGTAGTTGAATCCCGTGCCCGACACGACGAGTACCTTCTGCTCGGCCAGCAGCTTGTACACGAAATCGCCGTCGTTGGCAAAATCGAATTGGGCCAGGTCGATTTTTGGGAATAGGTAGAGCGCCCCGCGGGGCTTGACGCAGCTCAGGCCGGGAATACGGATGATCCGCTCGTACACGGCAGTCATCTGCCGGTGCAGGCGACCGGTCGGCAGCACGAGGTCGTTGATGCTTTGGTACCCGCCGAGTGCGGTCTGGATCGCGTACTGCGTGGGTACGTTGGCGCACAACCGCATACTGGCCAGCAACATGAGGCCTTCCAGGTAGGATTTGGCCTGTTTTTTTGCGCCGCTCAAAATCATCCAGCCGCCCCGGAAGCCCGCCGCGCGGTAGTTCTTGGACAAGCCGCCGAAGGTAACGCACAGCGTTTCATGCACCATCGTGGCGATAGGGTGGTGCACCGCGCCATCGTACACGATGCGGTCGTATATTTCGTCCGAAAAGACGATGAGCTCATGCGCTTCGGCGATACGCGCGATGCGGGCCACGATGGCTTCGTCGTACACCGCCCCGGTAGGGTTGTTGGGGTTGATGAGCACGATGCCTTTGGTGCGGGCGGTGATTTTGCTTTCCAGATCGTCCAGATCCGGGTTCCAGTCGTTTTCTTCGTCACATAAATAGTGAACCGGCTTGCCGCCGCTCAATGCCACCGAGGTAGTCCACAGCGGGTAGTCCGGTGAGGGTACCAGGATTTCGTCGTCGGTGTTGAGCAGCGCCTGCATGGTGAGCAGGATTAGCTCGCTGACGCCATTGCCAATAAAAATGTCGTTGATCTCGACGCCGGGTATGCCTTGGGTTTGGGTGTAGTGCATCACGGCCTTGCGGGCCGCGAACAACCCGCGCGAGTCGGCGTAGCCCTGGGCGTTGCGGATGTTCATGATGATGTCGTGGACGATCTCGTCCGGGGCATCGAAGCCGAAGGGCGCGGGGTTGCCTATGTTCAGGTTGATGATCTTGAACCCCTGGCTTTCCAATTCGAGGGCTTTGTCGTACACCGGCCCTCGAATGTCGTACTTCAGGTTGTCGAGGCGGTGGCTTTTATTGAATTCCATGCGAGTCTAGAATTTGAGGGGAGGGGCCGCGGTGCAATGCGCTGACCATCTGCCCGCAAAGATAAATAATGTCCGGGAAGTTGAATTCCGACGCCCAAAGTTTAGGTGCACTAGCTTGTATATGAGAACTGTACAAAGTTGACAATTTACGGCAAAGGCAAACTGACCACCCCATTTATGCGTTAAAGGGTTAGTAAAAGCTTCACCGACGTGACTTTATCGTAAAACCATACCGCTAAATCTTGCCTATTTCCCTGATGTCTATGAAAAACCGCCTGACTATTGCGCTTGCCATTGCCGGGTTCTTGACGGTCGTCATCGTTTCCTGCTATCAGAAAAGCAGCGTCCTGCAAAAAGGCGAGATGCCCGAAACCGTCAGCTATAATTTTCATATCCGGCCGATGCTGTCGGACAAATGCTTCGCCTGCCATGGCCCCGATGCTAATAAGCGCGAAGCCGGGCTGCGGCTGGACCTGGCCGAGGTAGCCTTCGAACCTTTGCGCGAGACGAAAGGCGCTTTTGCCTTTGTGGCCGGCAAACCCGAGGAGTCGGAAGTGTACCGCCGCATTACTTCGCAAGATCCCGACTATCAGATGCCCACGCCTGAGTCGCACCTGGGGATGATGAGTGATCATGAGATCAAGCTGATGAAAAAGTGGATCGAGCAGGGTGCCAAGTATGAGAAGCACTGGGCCTTCATAACACCTGAAAAAGCCCCCCTTCCCGAAGTGGAAAACGAAGCATGGGCACGTAGCGAAATAGACCGTTTCGTGCTGGCAAAAATGGAAAGCAAGGGATTGAGTCCTAACGACGACGCCAGCAAGGAGTACTTGCTCAAGCGCGTGTCACTGGACCTGACCGGACTGGTGCCTTCGCTGGAATTGCAGAACAAATTCCTGGCCGACAAGTCCGACGATGCCTACGGTAAAATCGTGGACGAGGTACTGAAGCAGCCCGCCTACGGTGAAAAGATGGCCCTGCACTGGTTGGATGTCTCGCGCTACGCAGATTCTTACGGGTATCAGGACGACAACATCCGTACCCAATGGCCTTGGCGCGATTGGCTGATCCATGCTTTCAATAAAAACCTGACTTACGATAAGTTCGTGACCTGGACTTTGGCGGGGGATATGCTACCCAACACCGACAAAGAAAAAACGCTGGCTACTGGGTTCTACCGCAACCACAAGTACACCGAAGAAGGCGGGGTGATTCCCGAAGAGTACCGCATCGAGTACATCCTGGACAAGACTAAAACCTACACCAAGGGGGTACTGGCTATGACCGCCGAGTGCGCCCAATGCCATGACCATAAGTATGACCCCATCTCGCAGAAGGACTACTATTCGATGTTTGCCTTCTTCAACAATACGCCAGAAGTGGGATACGAAGGTGATGTGAGCAGGTCGACTCCCGCCAAAAAACCGGTGATGACTATCTCGAACCAGGAGGCCAAGAGTATGCTTTCGTTTATCAATCGTCAGGATACCAGTTCGCTGATGGTGTCGGTGTTGGGTGAGCGTGATACGTTACGCCCTACCTACGTGCTCGACCGGGGCGTGTACGATGCGCCCTCCACCCGGGTGTACGCCCAGCCGCTGCCCGCCGTGATGGAATTTGACACGGCGAAGTACCCCCGCAATCGCCTGGGCCTGGCCCAATGGACCGTCGACAAGAACAATCCGCTTACGGCCCGGGTATTCGTCAATCACATGTGGCAGCAATTCTTTGGCCGTGGCCTGGTCAAGACCACCGGCGATTTTGGGATGCAGGGCGACCTGCCCACCCACCCTGAGCTACTCGATTGGTTGGCCGTCGATTTCATGGAGCACGGCTGGGACATCAAGCGGCTCGTGAAGCAAATCGTCACGTCGGCTACCTACCGGCAGTCAGCTAAGGTGGACCAAACCAAGACAGCGATCGATCCCGACAACATTTATATGGCGCGCGGCGCCCGCTACCGGATTCCGGCGGAGTTTGTGCGTGACGTGGTACTGGCGAGCAGCGGCCTGTTGATAAAGAAAATCGGTGGCCCGAGCGTCAAGCCCTACCAGCCCGAGGGACTGTGGGAAATGGCAACCTCAGGACGCGGCGAACTGAAGGAGTACTTCCAGGACGAGGGCGACGCCCTGTACCGCCGCGGGATGTACACGTTCATCAAGCTTACCGTGCCGCCGCCCTCGATGGGCATTTTCGACGCCAGCAACCGCGATCAGTGCGAGGTGGTCCGCTCCAAGACCAACACGCCGCTCCAGGCGCTGGTCATGATGAACGACCCCACGGTACTGGAAGCTTCCCGAGTACTCTCCCAAAAATTAATGAAAGAAAACGGGAGCACGGAAGCCAAAATCACCGAAGCCTTCCGTCGTATCGTCTGCCGCCAACCGACCGAAAAAGAGCTGACCATTTTGAAAGGCTACTACACCGAACAGGCCAATCTCTATAAACAGAAGAAGCTCAGCGCGAGTAAAACCCTCGACGTGGGCGAGTACCCTGCCGCCAAAATTTCGGATCGAAACGCGTGGGCTGCCCTCATGCAGGTCGTGAGTACGATTTACAATATGGAAGAGGCGATAACGAAAACGTAAAGGTTGTTTAAAGGTTGAACTGTTTAAGGGTTTAAGCTTGGGATCGGCTAGTTAATGTTAGTTCCAAGCCAAGCATTTACCTACTTGACAATTTAACTTTTCAACCCTTCAACTCTTAAACTAACCTCATGGAAAAGCAAATATTTGAATTCGGCATGAATCAGAACCGCCGTCACTTCTTGTCCAAACTCAGTTTGGGGCTGGGAAGTGTAGCGCTGGGTTCGCTGTTGATGCCTGATCTTTTCAAGGGCGACCCTGAGGGTGATGCCGACGCAGCACTGGCTGGTTTGGCGCATTTCGCGCCCAAGGCCAAGCGGATCATCTATTTGTTCCAAAACGGCGCGCCTTCGCAGCTGGATTTGTTCGATTACAAGCCCATGCTCAACAAGATGCAGGGCCAGGAACTTCCTGCCTCCATTCGCGGCGAGCAGCGGCTCACGGGTATGACCTCGGGGCAGGCGTCTTTTCCACTGGCGGGTAGCTACTTCAAGTTTAAGCAGCACGGCCAGTCGGGCATGTGGGTGAGCGAACTGCTGCCCAACATTGCCAACGTGGCCGACGACATCTGCTTCATCCGAACTATCCATACCGAAGCCATCAACCACGACCCGGCGCTGACCTTCTTCCAAACCGGCGCGCAGGTGGGCAATCGGCCCAGCATGGGGGCTTGGCTGAGTTATGGCCTGGGGAGTGAAAACAAAAACCTGCCCGCCTACTGCGTGCTACTGTCGCGCGGCAAGGGCAACGGGCAGGGCGTGTATTCCAAGCTATGGACCAATGGCTTTCTGGATTCGGTGCACCAGGGCGTGCAGTTCAGCAGCGGCGAGAATCCGGTGCTGTACCTTAGCAACCCCGACGGCATGGACATGGCCGAGCGCCGCAAGATGCTCGACAAACTGGCCGAACTAAACCAGGGTACCTACGACGAATTTGGCGACCCCGAGATCAACACCAAGATCCAGCAGTACGAAATGGCCTTTCGGATGCAGACCGCCATGCCCGAAATCACCGACCTGAGCCGCGAACCCGAGAGCACCGTCAAGCTCTACGGTCCCGAGTGCCTGGTACCCGGTACCTACGCGGCCAATGTGCTTTTGGCCAGGAAACTCTCGGAAAAAGGCGTCCGTTTCGTGCAGCTCTACCACCAGGGGTGGGATGCCCACGGCAACTTGCCGCGCGAAATTCAGCATCAGTCCAAGGACGTGGATCAAGCGTCGGCGGCGCTCATCACCGATCTGAAACAACGTGGCTTGCTGGATGAGACACTGGTCATTTGGGGCGGTGAGTTTGGCCGTACCAACTACTGCCAGGGCAAGTTGGCCCCCGACAACTACGGCCGCGACCACCACCCGCGTGCCTTCACGATTTGGATGGCCGGCGGCGGCGTCAAGCCGGGCGTATACGGCGAAACGGACGAATTTGGCTACAACATCGTCAAAGACCCCGTCCACGTCAACGATTTCCACGCCACGATCCTGCACCAGATGGGCATCGACCACGAAAAGCTCACGTACAAGCACCTCGGCCGCCGCTACCGCCTCACCGATGTGGCCGGAAAGGTGGTGGAGGGAGTTATTGCTTAAAAATATGCCCCGCGTCCTTAGCCTCGTTTATAACGTTACGTTTTTCCTGGTTTGCCTGCTGGCTTTTCTGCTGGCCTTCGAGAGCTACCTTGTGGTACCATCATGGCTGCAGGTCGCCGGAAGAATGCATCCGCTGCTTTTGCACTTCCCGATTACCGTCCTGACGCTGTATGGAATATGGGTCATCGTGGCCCGTCGCCCGGAGGTGAATTCCAGGTACCAGTTCTGGGCGGACAACATGCTCCTGCTGGGTGCCTTCACCGCCACGCTGACGGCCACGCTGGGTTTCCTGCTTTCCATAGAAACAGGCTACGACGCCGACGCGCTCTTTTGGCACAAATGGACGGGCGTCGCGACCGCCTTCATTAGTTTTGGCTGGTACGCATTCCGCAACCGTCTGCCCAAGAACCTGATCCCCACTAAAATTTTATCGGGAGTGACCCTGGTCGTGCTGCTGGTGGCCGGGCACCTGGGCGCCAACATCACCCACGGGGCCGAATTTTTGCTGGCGCCGATCATGTCGGAGCAGCAAGCGCCGCTGGTAGCAATGGACGACGCCCTGGTGTACGCGCACGTGGTTCAGCCCATCCTGGAAGAGAAGTGCGTGAGCTGTCACAATCCACAGAAAGCCAAGGGCGAACTCATCATGACGACCGCCGAACTACTCGCTAAAGGCGGTGAAAATGGCACGCCCTGGGATACGACCAAGGCTGACCTGGGACTGATGTTGCGCATGGCGCACCTGCCGCTCGACGATAAGTTGCACATGCCGCCGCGCGGCAAGGTACAGTTGACTGACGACGAGATTCAGGTACTCGAAAGCTGGATCAGGCGAGGGTCGAGTTTTACGGCCAAGGTCGTCGAGTTCCCGAACGACGACCCGTTATTCCGTTTTGCTTCCAATCGGCTGGTGACGGATGAGGTGGATACCTACGATTTTGCGGCGGCCGATGGTCAGACGATCAAGGAGCTCAACACCGACTACCGCGTCATCACGCCGCTGTCGGTGGAGTCGCCTGCCTTGTCCGTGAGTTTTTTCAGTGAATCCGCTTTTAAAAGCTCCGACCTGAGTGATCTGACGCCCATCCAGAATCAGATTGTGGAACTGGATGCCAGCAAAATGCCCGTCAAAGACGAGGATCTGAAATTGATTGCCCAGTTTCCCAACCTGCGGCGACTACTTCTGAATTTTACGGACATCGACGGTACTACGCTCGGCGAGCTCAATAAGCTGCCGCACTTGCGCGAACTGTCGTTGACGGGTACCAAGGTGAAAGCTTCCCAGCTTTTGGCCCTGAAAAACGCGAAGGCCTTGCGGAACCTCTACGTGTGGAGCACAGGCGTAAAACCAGAAGAATTCAAGCAATTGAACAAAGCACTGCGGGGCGTCACGTTGGAATCAGGCTTCCGCAGCGATACGGTGGTCATGAAGCTGAATGCGCCCAACGTGACCAATAAAGAGCAAATTTTGAAGGGAGAAGCCGTTCTTAAACTTGAGCATCAAATCAGAGGGGCGGAAATTCGCTATACCCTGGACGATACTGAACCCGATAGCGTTCATTCGCTAGTCTACAAAGATGGCATCAAGGTCAGCAGTACCACGACCCTGAAAGCGCGCGCTTTCAAACCACCGGGCTGGTTGGGGAGCGATGTGATGACGCGCACGTTTTACCGCACCACCTACCCGCCGGATGCCATGAAACTCCTGACCCAGCCGGATGGCCGCTACAAGGGCATCGGTGATCGGGTGTTGATCGACGGCGTCAAGAGTACACGCGATCAGAATAGTAAGAAATGGATCGGTATTCGTGACGAGCCGCTCGTGGCGCTCCTGTCCTACAAACAGCCCGTGACGGCCCAAAAGGTGTCGTTGAGCATGATGCAGAATGTAGGGTCATCCATTTTTCCACCGACCAAACTTGAAGTGTGGGGTGGCTTGGACGCCGACAAGCTCCAACTGTTAGGTTCAAAGAAGCCGCCCATGCCGGGCGAGAAAGACCCCGGAGGCGAAGACAAGCTTTATGATTTTGAATTTGAACCTACCAAAATCAGGTACCTGAAGGTGGTGGCCGTACCGCTGGCCAAAATCCCGGCCTGGCACGGGAACAAAGGGGATAAGGCGTGGGTGTTTATGGATGAAGTACTGGTCAATTAAAGATTCATATTTGCAGAAAAAAAAGGCGATGCTAATCTTGGCATCGCCTTTTTCAATAAGGCTTTCGACCAGCAGCCAACTTACGGCTACTTTCTGGGCTCGTAGGTCTTGATCTGGCGCTCGTCCAGGTGAAGGAACTCGCTCACTGCCTTATAGTCATTATGATCGATAGGCAATCCCAGGCGGCCATTTGCCGCGAAATCGGCAGGTATAATCACGACCCGGAATTTCTGGTTGGTAGTATACTTTGCTTCCAGCGTGTTGCGGTCGAACTGCGTGTCGATGAACATACTGGCATCGGTGAATGTGTGGTCGAAATTGTACTGCAAAGCGCCCCGGTTTGGCAGGAAGATCGTTTGGGGCAGCAACCGCCATACCGAGATGGGCGCGCCACCGTTGGGGTCGGCGATCTTCTCCCACTCGCGGTACACCAGCACGGCGTCCGATTCGAGTACCTCCACCGATTGCGGAAATTCAAAGTAAACCCTGAAATCATTAGCGGTATTGAACACAGGTACGTTCACATCGAAAGCACTCCCCGCGATGTTGACGCCCGCCGGGCCCTCAGGGCCTTGCGGACCGGGGCTGCCGTCAAAACCCGGGGGGCCGGCGGGGCCTTTGCAACTCATGACAAATACGGAAGCCAAAAGGCTGAGGGAAAAGAGGATCTTTTTCATGGCTGAATAAATTAAGGTGAGATAGAGAAAAGAGGTACACTGAAAAACTGCTAAAAAAACAGACCAATCCATGGGCTACGTCCTGCGTTACCGACCTCTACCGGTAAGTTGGGTTTAACGATTGACCGAACTTTATCGCGGAAACTCCGTATCGAAGTAGCCAGCAAAATTCCATATCTCCCGAATATCGCTCAGCATGACAGGGTAGGGGGCGTACCGTTCGTTGGTCGACTTCAGGATGAGAATTCCCTTCTCGTCCAAATAGTTGAATATTTTTTTTAACACTACCCCTTCGTCCTGCGTCACGACCAGCCCCAGCGTGCCGCTTTTGATGGTGTGCCAATTCTCGACGTACTCGCCCATCACGGTACATCCCTCACGTAGTGGTGGCATTGAATCACCTTCGTACGGAAAGGCACGGTATTTTTTATCCTGCGATAAAAAAGGCATTTGAAAAGCGGGCAACTCACCGATAAAGGCCACGTCGCCGTAGCCATTGGCGTAGCCACCCATAGCAGGCACGGGTACGTACTCGATGTTCTCTCGGTTGTCGGTGTCGACCGTCGTCACGAGTACGCGTAGATTGTCTTCCCGTACCCAGGGCCTAACGGCGGTTTCGCTGAGATTGCGCCGGAGCAAGGTATCGGCCGACACATCGAAGTAGTCGGCTAATTTCACCATATCTTCGAATGAAGGATTGGCCCGACCCGATTCCCAAGCAGCCAGGGTTGATTTTTTGAAGCCCAGCGCATCAGCTAGTTTTTGCTGGGAAGGACGATATTCGTGCTGATTACGTAGAAAAGTAAGGTTTTGAGCAAAGAACATAGATTTTAATATGTATTGATGAGTTGGTGTGTAAATATACTACTCAAAGAGCATTGATAACAGCCATTTAAAACAAATAAACCTATGACCTACGAAGAATTTCAGCAGTCCCTGGCCTTCAACACGGTACCCACTGATGCCGTCCCAATCCTGACCGCGCTATGGTACGAAGCCAGGGGCGATTGGGAAACCGCGCACAACGTGGCGCAATCGCGGGAAGGTACGCCGGCCTATGATCGTTTGCACGCGTACCTGCACCGGGTTGAGGGCGATACCTTCAACGCGGGTTACTGGTACCGTCGCGCTGGCGTATCGCCGTCGACCGATTCGCTCAGGCAGGAGTGGGAGCAGCTGGTACGCGACTCATTGAACTGATTCATAGATAAATAGCAAATTTATTTTACCGTTTACTCAATAAAATCATCTATTTAACATACCGTTCTCATCCTTACGTTATGCAATCGGACGGTCAGAGTGGCCGTTGAATATGTCCAATAACTAAACGTGATGGAACGATGAGAAAGGTAGTGAGTTTAGTATGTGCAATGGCGTTCGCGGGTATGGTACCCGTCAGCGCGGCCCAAGTACCTACCCAGGTGGTAGTAGTCCTGGCGCAAGAGAAAGTGGAAATCAAAGCGGACGAATTGCCGCAGCCCGTGAAAGACGTGTTGGCTGGCGAGGACTACACTGGCTGGACGGTTGCCAAAGCCTACAAGATAACGGAAGACGGCAAACCGACGCTCTACGAAGTAATGATGACCAAGGAAGATACCGAACCCGTAACGATGATGTTTGACGAAGACGGGAAGAAGCCTGGTCAATAAAATGAGTTTAGAATTCGCCAAGCTAAGGGGCTGGAACGAAAGTTTTAGCCCCTTTTTAGTATTCCAAACCTTAGGAAAATATGCTGTTCAGTCGTTGGATTCTTATTTTATTTTAATTCGGTCTGGGAAACAGTCAATATTATCCTAATTTTGGGGAAATTTTTTATCTAACTAAAACCGATACGTTATTATGGTAATCAAAGTAATCGAAATCATGGCGAGCTCACCCGATGGCTGGGAAGCCGCTACCCAAGCTGCCGTAGCCGAGGCCTCCAAGAGTGTGCGCGCCATTAAATCCGTTTATGTCAATGAGATGAGCGCAACGGTAGATAACAACAAAATCACCCACTACCGCGTCAACACCAAGATTAGTTTTGAAGTGCAATAAACAGAGTTGACTTCAAGCAGAAAGAGCAACGGCTTCGGTCGTTGCTTTTTTTGTGCGAGCTGACATTTCAAGTACGGATACAGCAAATCCAAAACCTAAAATTGGATATTTCTACGGGCCGATCCCCTGAATTAGATTACTTTTGCTGAATAATTTAATTTTACTAAGAGCAAATCCCCGGCAAAAACTCTACGACATGAACGCAAACGTCCACAAAGCGCACCCTTGGCACGGCATCCCTATTGGTGAGAAATCACCCGAAGTCGTCACGGCTTTCATCGAGATTGTACCGACCGATACCGTCAAATACGAGATCGACAAGCAGACGGGCTACCTCAAAATCGACCGCCCCCAGAAGTACTCCAACATCGTCCCCGCCTTGTACGGCTTTATTCCCAAAACCTATTGCGGTGAAAAAATCGCGCTCCTGGCGCAGGAACGCTCGGGCCGAGAGATCACCGAAGGAGATGGCGACCCGCTCGATATTTGTGTGTTGTGCGAGAAAATCATTTCACACGGCGACATCATTTGCGAAGCGCGCCCCATCGGCGGTATCCGCCTCATTGACAAAGGGGAAGCCGATGACAAAATCATCGCCGTACTCAAAGGCGACGAAGTCTATGGAGCGTATCAGGATCTGACCGAAGTACCCGAAAACGTGGTCGAGCGCCTGAAGCACTATTTCCTGACGTATAAAAACCTGCCTGGTGAACCGGCCCTGATCGAAATCGCGAACGTATACGGCAGGGAGGAAGCCCACGAGGTAATCCGTACCTCGGTTGAGGACTACAAGCAGTCGTTTTACTGATTTGGTATGGTGAAGCCGACGATTTACCTCGATACCTCGGGCATTAATTTTCTCTACGCCGACGACGCGCCGGAAAGCAGGAGATCACTGTGAGTTTTTTTGAGGATTTTGTCAAGCGGTCGTTATATCGTACTTACCTCCGAAAAAATTTTACGATGCCTATCATGTTGCGTGTTGCACCGTTGCAAAGATTGACTATCTGGTGAGTTGGAACTATAAGCACCTGTCGAACATTAATAGAGAGCGACGTTTTTTGGCGAAAAACTACGAATTTGGATACACGCATCACTTGCGGATCATTACACCAACCGAACTTCCAGGATATGGAACCTAAAATCTCAAAAGTCTAGCTCGAATAAAGAAATAGAGCGTCACAAACGTGAAGCTGCCATGCTAACCAATGTCGAATCCTCAGTCGACGCATAGAAATTAAACTACTATTACGCCCAGGAATTGAGTTACCAAAAGGAAATAAAAAAACGCCGGACATTTGCCATCATCAGCCACCCCGACGCCGGCAAAACCACCCTAACCGAAAAGCTGCTGCTGTTTGGTGGGGCAATTCAAACTGCCGGGGCGGTAAAGTCCAATAAGATTAAGAAAACCGCGACCTCCGATTTCATGGAGATCGAGAAGCAGCGGGGTATCTCGGTGGCTACCTCTGTGATGACTTTCGAGTACCGGGACCTGCTGATCAATATTCTGGATACGCCAGGTCATAAGGATTTTGCCGAAGATACTTACCGCACGCTCACGGCGGTGGATAGCGTAATTCTGGTCATCGACTGCGTGAAGGGCGTGGAGGAGCAGACAGAGCGCTTGATGGAGGTATGTCGAATGCGCAAAACGCCTGTCATTATCTTTATTAATAAGCTCGACCGCGAGGGTAAAAGCCCATTCGATTTGCTGGACGAACTGGAAGACAAACTGCAAATCCGGGTGCGTCCGCTGACCTGGCCGATCAATATGGGCTCGGAGTTCAAGGGCGTGTACAGCATGTACGACAAGAAGTTGTACTTCTTTCGAATCAATAAAACCAAAATTGAAGAGGACGTTGTTGAAATTGGGCTAGACGATGACCAACTACCCAAATTACTGGGCGAGCGCGATGCGGTTACCCTGCGCGAGGAAGTGGAGTTGATCGAGGGCGTGTATGATCCCTTCTCTGAGGAAGCCTACGACGCGGGCGATTTAGCTCCCGTCTTCTTTGGTAGCGCCATCAATAATTTTGGCGTAAAAGAGTTGTTGGATACCTTTTGTGAAATTTCCCCAACCCCCCAACCGCGCGCCACCGATGTGCGACCCGTGGAACCGACGGAGGACAAACTCAGCGGCTTCGTATTCAAGATTCACGCCAACCTCGACCCGCGCCACCGCGATCGCATTGCGTTTTTCAGGGTATGTTCGGGCAAGTTTGAGCGGCGGAAATTTTACCACCACGTGCGGCTCAATAAGGACGTGCGGTTCACGAGTCCGTTTACATTTATGGCGTCCGACAAGAGTATTTTGGAAGAAGGGTTCCCCGGCGACGTGGTGGGCTTGTACGATACCGGTAATTTCAAGATCGGCGACACGCTCACCGAAGGGGAGGATTTGCAGTTCTCGGGGATACCGAGTTTCTCGCCCGAGATATTCAAAGAGCTTATTAACCTTGACCCGATGAAATCCAAACAGCTCGATAAGGGTGTGCAGCAACTTACCGACGAGGGTGTGGCGCAGCTATTCACACTCGAACTGGGCAATCGTAAAATTGTGGGTACGGTAGGGGAGCTGCAATTCGACGTGATTCAGTACCGGCTCGAAAACGAGTACGGGGCCAAATGCCGCTGGGTGCCGATGAATATCGACCGCGCCTGCTGGCTTACGGCCACCGACAAGCAAAAACTGGATGAATTCATACGATTGAAAGGCAACCAAATTGCCTACGACAAGGACCAAAACCCCGTTTTCCTGGCTGAATCGGAATGGATGATTCGCATGAACCGCGAAAACAACCCCGAGATTCAGTTTCACTTCACCTCGGAATTCAAAACGGAAGCGGTGGCTCAATTTTGAATGAGTGACCGGATCGCCGGAGCGATGATACAATGAGTGAATACTCTATCATTCACTCATTGTATCATTCTAAATTGTCATCTTGGTCCGCGCGATCTTTTTGTACGTTTCTTCTGGGTGCTGTCGCTCGGCATATCTGTTCTGTCACCACCCCGGCTTCTGCCGCGGTTCTCGCGCATTTCTGCTTGCATAGCGCTTAGCTTTACTTTTTGATCAGCGTTCAGAATATCTCCCAGGCTTTTCTGATAATCTTCATTGGCTGATCTCGTGCGTTGGCGGGCGTCAATGCTTTCTTCCCGCGCTTCGCGCATTTCCTGCATTTTTTGAACGCGGGCCAGTTCCAGGGCATACACTTTCTTTTGCTGGTCGGCGTCGAGGGATAGTTGCTCGCTCAACCGCTTCGTTTGGCGCTCGGCGCGCATTTCAGGCGTGGCGTTATTGCCACCGCGCTGGGCGTAGGTTGCGGTGGCCAGCAACATTAGCCCGATCATCATCATTACATGTTTCATATTGTTCTATTGGTTTCATTTACACTCATGTACGCACGCTTGGAACACTTTGTGGCACGGACGTTTAACCGACCCGATCGAAAATTCGCTTCCGGCCTGGTAGATGAATGACAGTTCAGGTCTCAGAAATATTAAATTGTCCCAAAGGTAAGAATTACCCCCATTCGTCTCTTTGTATAAAAATACTCCGAACAACTATGCGCCACACCTGTCTTGTCTCTTCGTTTTGCCTTGCTTTATTATTTTTCCCCAGCGCTTCTCAGGCCCAAACTACTACAGGAAAGCCCAATATTATTTTTATCCTGACCGACGACCAGCGCTGGGATGCCCTGGGCTACGCGGGCAACAAACTGATCCATACCCCCGAAATGGATAAATTGGCGCGGCAGGGTACCTATTTCAAAAACGCCGCCGTCAGTACTCCCATTTGTGCGGCAAGTCGGGCGACGCTGCTGAGTGGCATGTATGAGCGAAGTCACCGTTATAGCTTCACGACCAATAACATCAGAGATGAGTACATGGATACAGCCTACCCCAAAGTACTTCGCGAGGCGGGTTATTATACCGGGTTTTTCGGGAAGTTCGGCGTAAAATACAATGGACTGGATCAACTATTCGACGAATACGAAAGCTACGACCGGGGACCTTACCCGGACCGTCGCGGGTACTACTACAAGAAAATCGGTGCCGACACCGTGCACCTCACGCGTTACACCGGTCAGCAGGCCCTCGATTTCCTTGAAGCGGCCCCTACCGACAAGCCTTTCTGTTTGTCTCTGAGTTTCAGCGCCCCCCACGCGCAGGACTCGGCCGAGGAGCAATACTTCTGGCAAAAGGAAACGGACAAGCTACTGACCGACACCACCATTCCCAGGGCAGATATCAGCGACGATAAGTACTTCAACATTCTTCCAAAAATCGTGCGCGACGGCTTCAATCGCTTGCGTTGGACCTGGCGCTATGACACGCCGGAGAAATACCAACACAGCGTGAAGGGCTACTACCGGATGATTTCGGGCATTGACCTCGAAATCGCCAAGATCAGAGCGAAGCTTGAAAAAACGGGGCAAGACAGAAACACCGTCATCATCCTGATGGGCGACAACGGCTATTTCCTGGGCGAGCGACAGCTGGCGGGTAAGTGGCTCATGTACGACAATTCGATCCGGGTACCGCTGATCGTGTACGATCCGCGGCTCGACAAGCACCAGGATCTGGACGATCAAGCCCTAAATGTGGACGTTCCGGCGACAATTCTCGATGTAGCGGGTGTACGAGCCCCGGTCGAATGGCAGGGAAAAAGCCTGTATCCACTCGTGCGCGGTACTACTAAAAGTATTCAGCGCGATACGATTCTGATCGAGCACCTGTGGGAGTTTGCGAACATTCCACCCAGCGAAGGCGTACGGACGAAGGATTGGAAGTACATGCGCTATGTAAACGACAAATCCATCGAGGAGCTTTATTCACTGAAAAATGATCCTCAGGAAATCACCAACCTGGCAACCGATCCGAAGTACAAGAAACAACTGCTGGCCTTCCGTAAGAAAAACGATGAACTGGGCAGGCGCTTCAGCGATGGCAACGGAACAGCCCCTGAAATGCTGCAGTTGAACGCCAGTTGGACGGATGCTTCCGCCGAGACCTCACCATTTGGGTGGCAAGTACCGAAGTATGCGGGCCAGGCGTCGGCTTACCAAGTACTGGTTTCCTCTTCGAAGGAAAAGAGTGAACAGAATATCGGCGACGTGTGGGATAGCGGGGAGGTGAAGAATAAAGCTGCCGGGGAAGTTAAAGGGGAGTTTGCCGATACGCCCGTAAAAGCGGGGTCGAGTGCCAAACCGGCATTGCGGCCCAAGGTACCCTACTTCTGGAAAGTCAGGATTTGGGATCAGGACAACCGGGTGTCAGATTACTCTGCTCCGCAACCCTTCCAGATGCCGAAGTAGCGACCCGGGCCTCACCATCAACAAAAAGCGCCGAAACAGTTAGTGTTCCGGCGCTTTCGCTTCCTCTGGAAATCTAAAACTTAGTACTTCTTGGGAGGCGTATTGGTAGTGCGGGTTTCCGTACCAGCGATTTTCTCCACATCTACCTCCGTTTTGCGGACGGTATCCGTGATTTTCTCCTCATGCTCCTCAACGGTCTTACCCAGCGATACTTCTTCCACAACCTGGGCATTCTTGGATACGACGGCTTTCTCAGCATGCTCGGTCATCACGACTTCACCTTCTTTGAATGCATCGAGATCAGCATCCGTGGCGGGACGGTTGACCGGTGTGCGATTTACCGTGACGCGCTCTTCCCGCAAGCGAATGCTTTCCTCGACGGGGCGTGATACGATCCGGCTCTTCATACGTATGCCGCCCGTTTCTACGGTACGCTTGCCTACCTCGAGGTTTTCCTCGATGATTTTGACTTTCTGATCGACGTCAGTGTCTATGTTGGTATCCAGGTCCGTATCCACTGCCGTGCCAACAGCCCTGTTGCTGTATCCGTATTCATCGGCTGTGTCGCGGACATTAATCGCGCCGCTGTTATCCATGATGTCAGCTGCTTTCTCCGCTTGTGCCTCTGAATTGGCGTGTACCGTCACGATCGAGCGGCGGCTGCTCATGGCCGAGTAACGATGCGCATCGTCCTCATCATCTCCGAACAAATTACGGAAAAACTCACCTATGCCGGTGTCATGGTCTTCTTCGGTGTACTTGTCGGCGGTATAACCTTCGCCAGTATAAGGCGATACATCCACGCTTCCACGTACGTATCCGGCACTTACTAATTTATCTACTGCTGCTTTTGCTTCATTGGCGTCGTTGAATACGCCTACTACGGTCATGCTCATAATGATTGGATTTAAGGTTTAAAGTTAAAAATTGATCTATATAACAAATCGGGTGCTTAACCCTCATGTCCATCTTTAAGTGGCTCTCGCGTGATCATGACACGTTCCTGCCGTAAGGGTACCCGCTCTTCATGAATGTCGATCGAATCACGTCTCGTCACGTGAATTTCTTCCATCAACATGATGCGTTTCTCAACCACGAGTACTTCTTTTACTACCGAATAGATGGTGGTATCACCTTCCTGCCGGGTAGCCGGCACCTCGTCGACGTAGGTTTCGATGGGCTTCCGCTCGACCGAGATTTCCTCCTGTCGCAACGGTACATTGACCAACTCACTGTGTTCTTCCACGGTCTTGTTGATCAACACCCGCGCTTTCGTGACATCGATCACTTCGACAGTGGCCCGCTCTTCAATCACCGGAATGACTACCTCCTTACCGTCGACAGGCGCGGTGGTTTTCAAATTCTCGTTATCAGTTGGTGATTTGCTCCTCATTGTCGTTTGGTGATTTGCTCCTCATTGTCGTTGATTTTCTGGTAACCGAATCTTAGCTTTCGCCACATCAAAATCAAAATATTGTGTGTGTTTGTCATCAGAAAGCTCAAACTCAATTTCGATGTTGATGATACAAAAAGAAGCGTGCTCAGGGATTCAAATAAGTTCTAAGTGGTTGATTATAAGTGGTAAAATCACTTTGTTAAATAATTGTTAAGAAAAATTCAACGAAGAATTTTTCTCATTTGTGGGAAAAACTACACAAAATTAGGTCGTGGTACCACATAATGCAGGTGAACGATAAAAAAGGGTACATCAGTAGATGTACCCTTCAATTAACCATCGGAAACTGTATCGTATGGATAGGCACCCAACCCGGACAAACCACACTATCAAAGTAGGTGGCCTGTCATGAGAACGGTAGTTGAAGCACTAAATAAGCCTGCGGAGCGCTGCTTCCGAAAGTTGAAGCGTATAGAGCTGCTCGTGCGGCTGGGTGATTTTGCTTTTGGATAAATCGCCCAGGTACACCCCCGCAAAACCAATGTCCTGCAAAAGCGATTCGAAGACCGATTGCCCGTGCTCGCTGCTGGCGGAGAACGGGATCGCCAGCGGATCCGCCTGGTCGAACGCCCGCGATTCCAACGCCTTGGCCGCTATGGTATTGAAGGCTTTCACCACGTGGGTGCCCGGGAAGTAGCTCGCCGTCCATTCACTTTCCAGCAGTTCCCTTTCCTGCATCTGCTGCCCCGGTACTTGTCCATCCCGACCGGGGTAGTAGTTGTTGGCGTCGATGAGTACCTTCCCGGCCAGGTCACCCATTTGGGCGGCAACCTCGGGTGTTTTGCCGAAAGGATACGCCAGCAGCAGTACTTCGCCAAACGCCGCCGCCGCTTCCACGGTACCGGCCCGAGCGCCATTACCCGCTGCTTTCGCCATGCCTTCCAGTTGCTCAGGATGCCGCGAACTAAACATAACAGAATGCCCGGCCTTAGCGAAGTGACGGCCGAGCGGGCCACCGATGTTGCCGGAGCCGATGATTGCAATTTTGTGGGTCATGGGGTTGGGGTGTTTAGAAACGTACGTTCTTTGCCCCGCTTTGGGCTTTGTGGTAGTACGTATTCGTTTGAAAACTCAATATAGTTCCTTATTAAACCAGCTTCAAGTCTTTAAAATAATAGGCTTTGTCCGAGTCGGTAATTTGCTTGATGACCCGGTAGGGGTTCCCAACCGCCACGACATCGGCCGAAATAGCTTTCGTGACGACGCTACCGGCCCCGATGATGGCATTATCGCCGATCGTTATACCCCGGGGTTGACGATCACGTTGCCCCCAATCCAGACGTTGTTGCCGATTGCGATGGGAAAAGCGTACTCGTAGCCTTCATTTCTAGGCTCGTGGTGAATCGGATGCCCCGCCGTATAGAGGCTGACGTTGGGCGCGATCAGGACATTGTCGCCGAACACTACCTTGGCGCAATCCAGAACGATGAGATTATAGTCAGTGTAGAAATTGTCCCCGATCTCGATGTTATAGCCGTAGTCGCAGCGGAAAGGTGGCTCGAAAAAGAAGTTCTTCCCTACCTTGCCCAACAGGTCCTCGATGATCGCACCCCGCCTTTCCGTCTTCGAAGGTCGTAAATTGTTGAAGTCGAAAACCAATTCTTTGTCCCTTCGCCTTTCGACGAATAGTACTTCACCGAAGGCCTTGTACGGTTTCCCCGCCAGCATCTTTTCTTTTTCTTTATCCATTGTTTTTTAGCCAGTTCGTTCTTCCAGTATCGGGGATATGGTTGATTTCGAAATCTTCAAACACGGCCTTGAAGCCTCCGCCATCTGGTGACGCCGCCACCATCCCTACCATCACCGGCTTATGGGCCGGGAAATAGGCCAACCGCAACATAGTGTAAGTTTCGCCGTCGAATGAATAAAAAATTTCGACGCTGTCCAGCTTCCGAACGGTTTTCATCCAGAGCGACCTGGCGTTGCCCGGTACTTCGAACATACTCCAATCGCTTCGCTCATGCGTAACGACCGCGCTGAGGTTGCGCTTATTATCGACGAACTCTACTCCCGTCTTTATCCAGGTCTTTTCGTCTATCCTCAACATCAGACCCATTTGGTCGTACCGGGCCTGATAATCGCCTGTGATCTTCACGTTCACCTCAAACTCCCCACCCACATTTTCGTAAAAGAAAGGTCCGTCGTCCACGACGAACCCGTAGTGCGTGAGTCGCCAATAATCGGTTTTCGGGGTGACGAAAAGCGTGAGCGTATTATCTTCAAAACTCCACTTTTTAGGTTGGTTGAACCATTGCATGGCGGTTATTTATGTTTATCTGTAAGCTGGATTATCTTTCTCACAGCTTCTTTGTGGCCTCCAAATACATTGTCTTCTGGAAACACTTCTAGTTCAATATCAGGCGTGACTCCCTTTACTTCGTAATAATCTCCGGTGGCTGACAAAAGTCTTTGATTGGATGAAGTTGAATAGAAATTTCCAATGTAATTGCCCAACAAACTTGATAAAATACCCATTGTATGCGTACCCACGAGTCTCATGGTTTCTTCGCTGAGATAGCCGTCAACGTTTCTTCGGGGCGTTAAAATAATACCTATTCACCTCGTCCGAGTTGCTTTCGATCACATCAAGTCGGTTATCGTTATTTAGATCCGAAATGATGATATCGTAGGTGTCAAATGGCTCATTCCCAAGGTCGATTTTTTCCCAGGCATTTCCTGACCCCTTATTCAAGAATACTTGGTTAGGTTCTTCCGAGTTGGCAATTGCTATGTCAATGGTTCCGTTGCCGTCCAGATCTCCCACAGCGAGGGCGTAGGATTCAGCCGCCGACGGGTCGAAGGTACTTTGGCGCGAGTAATCCGATTTGCCATCGCCAAAGTATACGACATTCGGCTGCCCGATGTTGGCCGTGACGATGTCCGGGAATCCATCATTATCCACGTCGGCTACCGCTACCGAACGCGTTTCATCCTGACCCGTGCCGAACGAAATACGCTTGGTGAAGGCCAGATGACCGTCGTTCAGATAGATGTAGTTTTGCTGCCCGTCCCGGTTGGCGAGTACCAGGTCCGGGTACCGGTCGCCGTTCATATCGGCCACTTCGACGTCGATCGTGGAATCGTCGCTGGCCCCAAACTTTACCACCTCGGAGAACTTACCATGTCCGTCGTTGAGGCATATCTCATTTTCTTTCCCCCGGTTGGTAATCAAGATGTCGATATCGCCATCCGCGTCGATGTCGGCCGTTTTCAGGTTGCGGGTCGGGGCGTAGGGATAGCCGAAAGTACCTGCCCGCCGGAAATCACCCTTACCGTCGTTCAGATACAAGGCATTGGGCGCCATGTCGTTTCCTACGTATGTCCAGGTCGCCGTCCCCGTCGAAGTCGGCTAGTTCGGTGGCGTAGCTGGTCTCGCTCAGGTCGTCCAGTGGCCTCGATACCGTGAATATTCCGCGCCCATCGTTGTAGAAAATCTGATTCTGCTGGGGCCAATGCCGCCCGTTCGCCACCACCGCGTCCTGGTCACCATCACCGTCGATGTCCCCGATGCTGATCGAAGCCGACTTTTCCTTCTGCACCCCAAGTACCAGGCGGGAATTGGATATAAACCTTATTTCCTGGGCGGCTGTACCTGACGAAAGAAGTAGGAATGCACTGAGCAAGAGGTACTTCATAAATGATATTTTGGGATGAAACTACCCCAATGTACCATTTATGAATGTAAACGCGATGCTTTTGGGTGCAATATTTGCTGACACTATGCCAAAAATGAATTCAAGAAATAGACCTACTGAATAAGAATGGGTAGTTTTAAAAATCAACTTTTGCACGTGATCGCGGCTACGCGCTCCAGTTCAAACGCGAGGGGAAGAAACTGCAGCAGCTGACCGATCCGATTGCAAATTAGGCTTGGCGGAGTTTATTACTTCTGAAAGGCAATCCGATAAATCGCACCATTCAGATCATCCGATACATACAGTGAACCATCGGGCCCTTGGGCAAGTCCACAGGGGCGGTGCTGCACGGGACCATCGGGGTTGGCCAGGTCGACGCCCGCAAAATTATCCGCGAATACTTCGTAGGGACCAGACGGCTTGCCATTCTTGAAAGGAATAAAGCCCACAAAGTACCCCTTCTTCATTTCGGAATTCTGGCCGTGAAAGGCGATGAAAGCGCCGTATTTGTAGCGGGCCGGGAACATACTCCCTGTATAAAAAACCACGGCGTTGGGCGCAAAGTGGGCCGGAAAAGCCGCCACCGGATTCAACGCTTTTTTGCCGCCGGTTTTCTTGCCATCGCCGCCATACTCGGGGTTCAGCATTTTCTTTTTCTGAATCGGGTCATAGTATACGTAAGGCCAGCCACCATCATCCCCTTCGTGCACTTCGTACATGGTTTCGGCGGGTAGCATCGCACTTTGCTGGGGAGTAAATAGCTCACCATAAAAATCATGGAACTGCCCGCGTCCGTGTTGCAGAACAAAAAGGCTATTGGTTTGGCTGTTCCAGTTGATTCCCACGGAATTTTTCAGGCCTGTGGCGTAGCGGACGCCATCCTTGCGCGTCTGATTCTGGACATCGGCGCGAAAACGCCAGATTCCCCCCACGGTGTCCAGCAATGTGCAGGGCATCATGCCTTTGCCGGTACCGGCTTCGCGGCAGGCATCGTTGGGTGATCCTACGTTCACGTAAATATTCCCTTTGTCGTCCAGGGCAATCGACTTGGCGTTGTCGCGGCCGGTATCGACCAGTCCGGTCACAATCGTTTCGGGGGCATCGGGATTGATCACTTCCTCGCTTTCATTCATTTTGTAGCGGTATATGCCACTGTTAGACGAGGTGTAGAGGTAGCCATTTTTGATAAATACCCCCGTTCCTTTGAAGTCGCCGAAACCCATTTTTTCGTCCATCACCCCATCGCCGTTGGTATCCCTAAGCCGGTAGGTACCTTTTCCTTCCTTGGGTTTTGACTGCCGAACGAACACATCACCGCCTTTGGATACCGCCATGTGTCGGGCGCCGCCCAGTTCCTCGGCAAATACCGTCGCCCTAAAACCAGCCGGGAGAGTAATCTCCGCCGCCACTTTGGGCGAGTTAGGGGGGTCAGTGGATGATAAAAAAGAGCCTGTGAATGCTCCCAGGGTACCAAAGCCTGCAAAGGCTACTGCCCCGAAAACAACGCGTTTGACGATTTGCATGTAGAAAAAAGATAGATAAATAGGATGGACTTCTGTAAAGGGAAGATGCTGGCGTTTTATACTTGCGATACGCTACGGTATAGATGCCCAGTGACCTTAAGACGGGTTTGATTAAGTAAGATCAAGCTTATAAAGCCAATATCGCTTCCCTTGTCGTGGAGGAATCTCTTTTAGAATAGTGAAGCCCAGAAGCTCGTACAGATGTCTGACTATGTGCATCATTTCAGAAGTATGTAAAGCCACAGTCTTCTCCCCATGCTTTCTCGCTGTTTCAATACATTAGGGTGGTCAGCGTTCTGCCTATGCCTTGCCCACCAAAATCAGGATCAACCGTGACGTATCGGATATAGCACCACCCCTTATCGAATAGGTCGGTTGGATTACCACTGGGTACAAGATAAGCCATTCCAATAATCTTGCCCTGATCAGTAGTGTAGAGTATGCTATGTGAATTATTTAGTAGTTCTATGAAAGTCTGACCGTTAGAAAGACTACTGTGAAGCTTTGACCAGTTTTCAGGCGTCAGTTCGGGTTGAAATTGTCCCCATGACTTTAAGGCTAGTTCCTTTATTCCGTTCAAATCATCAGTGGTTCCTTCTCTATATTCCATGATTTCTCGGAATTGCTTTTTCCACTGATTGCGGCCACGCGCCCCGGTTCAAACGCGAAGTGATGAAACAGCAGCCGAGCGTCCTAATTGCAAATTGCGGCTGGCTAGGGAAATTGGGGTGGAAGAATAGTAGAATTGAAAATAATAGCAAGTACGGAAATGAGGCAGTCAAAGACGGCATGTACATATTTATTTCGGAGTGCCCGAAGAACACCCCCAAAAAAAGTGGTTTAGAACTGCCGACCGAGTTCTAAACCACTGTTAATTAGCGTTCTATTGAGCTAATTATATTACTTAACCGCTATGGATTCTATCAAGATCTCGAAGGTTTCTTCTTTTCCGTTACCGATCAACAATTGCATTTCAACGACATTCTCACCCGCATAGTTAGGTACATCTACTGGCTCACCGTGGTAGGTGGCTTCCATTTTATCAAATGGAATAGAAATAGTTTCCCATGGATCGCCACCTTTGGTAGAAAAACTAGAAGCGTACGAATGACGCCCTTTGGGTGTTCTAACCCGAAAGTCATAGTCTTTGCCATCTGCTTTGACCCGCAGTTCGAAGGCCTCCGATTTTTCAGCGATTTCGTAAGGGTCCTTTTCAACAGTTTGGTGGATTGAACAGAACCCACCGTCATTTTCTAATGAAACGCGACCGGAGAAATGCGCGTGGTTATCATCCGTCATCTTGAGTTGGCTGTCGGAGCGGCCACCCATCACGACATCGTTCTGTATGCGCCATTTGCCTTTCCCTTGCTCGGTAAAGTTGTAAAGTATAACCCCAGACGAGTCAGATGTGGCATCATTACTACTAACATTTTTATTTTGAGTGGACATACAAGAAATTATTAAGATTGAAAAAAATATTACTATTCGCATTCGATTATAAACTCATTTGTTTACGGTTTGTTCAATTTCTTTGACGATTTTAGATATTAATGGATTGATTTTGAATAGGTTAAAGGTAGCCCTCATCTAATTGTTATAGAAAAAATTTCCTTGGATCCATATCACTCAACAGTGATCTTTGTCCTTAAATGACCCTTCGATACAACAGCTTTGTGAAACCACAGACCACGGATTAGGAGCACTCCGATACTACAAGTCAGTGAAGAAAAAACCACGAATTAGGCAATTGCTTTTGCTTATGATCGCGTTACAAACGCAAGGTGATACAACCCCAATTGCAAATTGGGGTTAGCGGGGAAACATACCAAAGCTGACCGTTAAAAACGGCCTTTTATATTTAGTGCGCAGTCTTTCTTCGGAAGACATACGCACAACTCGATCAAAGCACACTCCGAACAACGGGGGATTTTTGGTAATTCCTTTTGCTCGTGATCGCGGCTACGCGCCCCGGTTCAAACGCAAGGTGATTCAACAATAATTCCAGACGAAGCTAAGCGGTTGAGCCGACACATCTTTGATTTCTGCAAATATTATTTACCATAATTCATGTTTACAAAAATATGATAAAGTGAACTATGCTTCTCATTTATATTGTATTTAGTTCTTCCAACTTTGATTTGACCGCCAATTTGATAATTACTGGAAATATCTTCAAAACTACCTATTAAATCATAATTACAGTTTGCATTTTCAGCACATGCTGGGTACTTTCTCCAAAGCCCCATAAAGTCTACTGCATCTGAATATATAATAATATAATTACTTTCTAAACCATTAGGGTCGTACTCAAATATCTTTTCTATATGTGAATGAATTTTGTGGCTATCAATATGTTTTAAATTTAATCCTTCAAATATTCCAAGAGTCATTCCGCTACTTTCTTCTAATCGAATATCAATCTCGCCTTGTGATTTTTTCGTAGGAGAACTTCCCCACCTTGCTTGGTCTCTTGCCAGTAAACCTCTGTTGTTTAAAATATTGGATACGAAAGAATTTCTAGTATCTTCTTTTTTATCAATAAGTTTAAAATTACCTTGTAGTTGCGAACAAGCGACAAGTAGATGGCCTATTACCATTTCTTTAACTCTATTTTTTTCATACCCCCTTATCAAAGATACTATTTCAACGTCATCGGCGCTCTCTTGGCAAGAAATAAAAACTTTATCTTTGGACTGAAACATTTTGAGAACACTAAACTTGAAAAAATAAGGGCTAGATTTATTTATACAAGTTTGACAATTGCAGGGTATCATTTCAGAAAAATCCTCTTCTTTTTGGAATTTGAGAGAGCTAAATATTTCACCAAATTCTTTTCGTATTATACCAAGTAACGATTCTTTGAACTTCCCTTTGATAAATATTTTGATTATTCTATTCAATGAATCACCAATAATAAGTGCATTCGAGTCTTCAAAATTCATTAATAAACCGTTTTTCCAAAACAGGTTTTGATCAATGTAAAGAGAGTTTCTGCAAATAAATCTTGGAATTAGGCCGGAAGGCATAAATTTGAACCTGTACTCAAATTTTAGCTCAGCATCTTTTTCAAAATCTTTAATATCAAAATGACTACTAGCTCTAAGCAAT
The DNA here is from genome assembly GCA_963803495.1 of uncultured Cytophagales bacterium. Classification (GTDB taxonomy): domain Bacteria; phylum Bacteroidota; class Bacteroidia; order Cytophagales; family Spirosomataceae; genus Persicitalea. The sequence goes on along the minus strand of CAWDMP010000002.1, from coordinate 114,436 downwards.
TCTGGTATTATATAGTTATATGTTGATAAAACATTAAAACATATTTCGAACCTCTCCATTAACTTCAAAAGTTCTAAATGCTTAGAACTCGGGTATTCTGATGAATCCCAAATATGTTCAAGTTTATTTAACGAAAATTCCCCATAGCTGTTTCGAATAATATTTGAATCTACGAGTTTATAAAATGCATTAGTTGTCCACTCAGGTTTTAAGATAATAATGTTTTTTAGAATTTCATCTTTCCAAAAGTGCAACATATAGCCTAAATCATGAAGATAATCACTTAACAGATCAATCCTTTTGATTGCAACACCGTACCGCAAACAAATTTTTTGGTATTCTTGAACATCAATATAATTTTTATTTAATTCTATCAGATTTTCTCTTATTGAAATCCAAGTTTTAGGAAGCCTATCTTTTAAATGAGGTAAGCCTTTAAAGGCTTGAAAAATTCTAAATCTTAGTTCATCTAATCCAACATTTTTTGAACAGCTAACTTGAAAAAAACCAATAATATTAGGGAACTTTTCTTTGTATAATTTTTGATCTATTTCTTTAATCCTTACATCCAATTTATTTTGTACAATTAATACTGGACTACTTTCTCCTAATACATTGATTGTATTAAACCAGTATTCGAACCCCCTATTATCTTCTTCCTTCCTAGCATCCCAGACGAAAATGTATATTGACCTCTTTGTAAGAAAAAACTGGTGAGTTGAATAGTAAATTTCTTGACCTCCAAAATCCCAAATATTTATAGTGGCGTCCTGCAATATGTCATTTTCATTTTGCAATAATTTTATATTCCATAATTCAATTTCTCCTTCATCTTGATTTCTATCATAATCTGAACTATTATTTTCATCGTAATCGCTATTACCATATTCAAAGTATTCGTCATATTCATCAAATCCTACGACTTTGTCCTCAGGCAATGGAATCTCGACTTTCCATTGCATTATATTTATTCCATGTGTGGTGGGTTCCATCCCAACTTCAACTTGAAATTCACTGTCCACTAGTTTTTTCATTAAAGTAGTTTTACCCACTTCACCTTGTCCTACAAATAACATTTTTGCCTCGAAAATTCTTTCATCATTTTTAGAGGCTAGTAATTCCGAATGAAAATAATCAATTGTTTTATACCCTAAGTCCAGTATAAATTCAGGTAACCCTTCTAAAACCTCATTGCCGTCTAAGAGAACGTTTTCTATAAAATACGGGTAATGAATGTCGCTAGGTATTTTTGAGAAATTATTGAAAGATAAATTTAGAAAGACAAGTGGGAGATAGCAGGGATATTCAAATCCTATGCCATTATTTTGATTAAGACAATTATAACTCAAATCAAGATGTCTAAGCGAATTTAATCTATTAATACAACTTGGTAAGATTGTCAAATTGTTAAAAGATAAATTTAATTCTAACAACCAGGTTAGTTCACCAAGTTGTGAAGGGAGATCTCTAATGCTAAGTCCGCTCAAGTCTAATGACAAACTCTTTTGTACTTTCGCATTTTCAATTCTTTCTAATACTATTGTTTGATTCTCTGACATTTAAACTCAGCCAAATGATACTGCTTTTAATATACAATAATGTAAGTAGTATTTTGAAATACTCATGCAGACTAACTTCTTCCCCGCTAACCCCAATTTGTAATTGGGCGTTGCATCGCCTCGTGTTTGTAACGGCGGCGGGCGACCGTGCGAATACACACAAAAAGAATATAATTCACGGTTCTCCCCCTCTGATCATCCAAAGCCTGATAAATCATTCGTACAAACGTCGCTTCGCTATCGTCGCCGCCCACATCCCGCGTTTGCTTCATCAGCACGGCCACGATTTTTTCCTGCGGGTCGGCGAAGTAGTTGGTGTTGAAGTACCCGCCCCATTTGAATTTTCCCACGCTGCCCAGGCCGCGGTCGTGGCCGATGGGATTGACCACGCTGAATCCCAGGCTAAAATGCTCAGGTCCGCCTTCGCCGCCGAATAAAGTACCCGATTGGTTGGAGACCGTAAGGAGTTCGGTGGTAGTGCGGCTCAGGAAACGCTGGCCATTGTAGGCACCGCCGTTGACGAGCATTTGCAGGAAAGTAGCGTAGTCTTTGGCCGTGGACGATAGCCCCGCGCCACCGGAATAAAAGGTTTTGGCACCCTGGCGCGGGTACTCAGGGATCGTAGAAGGTAGTAGGAAAGGCCGCCCAGCTGCCATTTTGCGGACGGTGGATCGTGACCAGGCGGCTGGCCTTAGCTTCGGGCAGGTAGAAGTAGGTGTCGTTCATGCCCAGTGGTTCGAAGAGGTGCATCCGCAGGTACTCGGCGAAGCTCACGCCCGACATGATTTCGACAAAGTACCCTAGCACGTCCGGCCCCTCGGAGTAGGAGTACTTTTCGCCGGGATGAAAATGCAGGGGAAGTTTGGCCAATTTTCTGACGCTCTCGCCGACGCTGATCGAGTCGGTCGTGAACAGATCGGTGATGGCCGCTTTCTGGTACATAGCCTTGAAGCGCTCGTCGCCGTCGATCATGCCGTAGCCCAGCCCGGAGGTGTGGCTCAGCAAATGCCGGATCGTGATCTCGGACTTGGCGGGTTCGGTCCTGTACGTACTATCGCTGAACCGGAAGGAGGTAAGTACCGTCGGATTCTTGAATTCGGGAATGTACTTCGAAATGGGATCGTCGAGGCTGAATTTGCCTTCTTCGTAGAGCATCATCACCGCCGTGGCCGTGATGGCCTTGGTCATGGACGCAATGCGGAAAATATCGTCCGTTTGCATGGCGCCGCTGCGTCGCTACATCGGCCTGTCCGTAGGCCTGATGATACACGATCTGCCCGTTGCGCACCAGAATCGCCATCGAAGACCGGGTAGTTTGTTATCCGTAACAAAGCTTTTCATCACCCGGTCCAACCGTTGCAAGCGCTCGGGCGAAATACCCACTGCCTCGGGGCTTTTGGCCTCGATCAGCTTTTGGTGGGGAATATTGGTGGTGAGTTTGGTCTGAGCCGCGAGGGGCAGGTACAGCCCGAGAAGCAAAAGGGCGGAGAGGAATCTGAGTTTCATAGAAGGCGTTTATAGGTAGAAAGGAGAAAACCCCGTCACTATAACCTTCCGATTTCATCGCAAACTAAAAACTACCTCGATTTTTCGGCCTTAACCCCTGTTTTCTTTGCTAAAATCTGCTCCGGACGGGCGATTTTAACTCATGAAAAAATTTCTGCAAAATCAGAGCACTAGGGTTTTGGGTACTTTTTGCTGGCATCGTCCAGCACAAGTACCCAGTCCTTGCCCGTAGCCCGAACTGGGCGGACTGAACTTTTTCTGCCCTTTATTCTCGATTGACTCCCCGTCTTTGACCTCGCCGTTTCGAGGATCGTACCAATGAGCGTTCAAACGACTACCCGAAATTTTGCCTAGATTGACCGTAAAGTCACGGCCCTGAGCGCTGTACACGAAGGCGTAGTCTTTGCCCCGCGTCGCCTGGATGTGGTTGTGCTCCTGCAAGGCATCGGTGATCAGACTTTGATCGGGAACGCGGTCGAACATCGGGCGCGATTCCATGAGCCGCCGGACGTACTTCATTTGGTTGGCGCCCGGCAGGTCCAGGGCATCGTACCAATAGTAGTGCGGGCCGTTGATGTCCTCTCGGCCCGGCGCCCACATCTGCCACACGCCATGACAGCCGTAGGTATGGCCGAATCCTCCGGCAAAGAGGGCGAAGTACGCTTTTTCGCGCACATCGTAAGCACTGGAGGTACCCAGGTCCTTGGCATTGAAGCACATGGGGTGATCCTCGTACAGCGGTTCTCCGTCCAGGACAGGTTTGGTGGGCTTCTTGGTGTAGGCGACCTGAATGCGGTCCCAGACATTGATTTCGCGGCAGTGGCCGGTCTGGAACATATTGAAATCCAGCCATTTGTCCTGATGGAACCATTTGGAAGAACCGCCGTCTTCCAGGGCATTCGGCTGCGGGTGAAACGACATCAAGGCTTTTTCGTTATTTCCCACGCCTTCGGCGATGCCGGTGGCCATCGCCCGCCAAACGGCCACATCCTGCTCATGGCGGGGATTGCGGTCACCGCCGAGAATCCATATAATGTTTTTGCGATCCTTGTACCGATTCCCAATATACTTCCCGTAGGCTCTGGCGTTGGCAGGGTTGAACACCTCCGGCCCCACGCCCCAGCCCGATTTGAAAAGTTTGTCGCCCCAGGTGGGGAGTAGGGCAATGTACAGCCCTTCTTTGGCCGCGCGGTCGATGATGTAGTCGACGTGCTGGAAGTAGGCGTCACGGGGCCTGGCCGGGTCGTCATTTTCCAGGGGTACTTCCCCGTAAGGGTTGGGGGTGTGCAAGCCGTCGATTTCGGCCAATGCCACCGCCTGAATCACCGTAAAGCCCTGCTCGGCGCGTTTTTTCAAGTACTTATCGGCCTCTTCCCGGTTAAGTCGATGAAATAATTCCCAGGCCGTGTCGCCTAACCAGAAAAACGGTTTTCCGTCGGCGGTCTGCAAGTACCTTTGGTTGTCGCTGACCCGCAACGGCCCGCGATCAGCGAGATTTTGGGCAAAAGAACCTTGTGCCAGAAAAGAGATGATTGCTGAGAGAATCCAGAAGTTGGGCTTCATTTTAAAAGTATTATTTATTTAATGTGAACCAGGAGTTTGAAACGTGTTTTAAAAGCCAAATATCTGCCAAGCCTACGGCTTTGAAATCTAAAAGTTCGTATTATTTGGTAGGCGTACCAATAACCCGCTGCTCGGGCGTCCCCACTTCGTCGGCGATCAGGTAGTCGCCGGTTTGATTGATGGACTGCTTGACTAACAATTCTCCCAAAAAACCACCCAGAAATAATTGGGAGCCCACAATGATGACCGTGAGGGCAAGGAAGAAAAGCGGATTTTCGGTGACGTTACGGTAGGGCTGCTCGGTGGCGATGTTGTAGATTTTGAGACCGATGAGCCACACCGTAATCAGCGACCCGACGAAGAACATCAGGGTACCCAGGCTGCCAAAAAAGTGCATGGGCCGCCGCCCGAACTTGTTGACGAAGGCAATGGAAAGCAAATCCAGGAAACCATAAATGAAGCGCTCCAACCCGAATTTGGTGGTACCGTACTTGCGCGCTTGATGCTGCACGACTTTCTCGCCGATGCGGTTATAGCCGTTCCACTTGGCAATGACGGGGATGTAGCGGTGCATTTCGCCGTAGATGGTGATGTTCTTGACCACATCGCTGCGGTAGGCTTTAAGTCCACAATTGAAATCGTGTAGTTTCACGTCCGAGATCGAGCGGGTGGCGGCGTTGAAAAGTTTGGTCGGCAGCGTCTTTGTAATCGGGTCGTAACGCTTTTGTTTCCAGCCTGATACCAGATCATAATTCTCTTCGGTAATCATCCGGTATAGCTCCGGGATTTCGTCGGGGCTGTCCTGCAAGTCGGCATCCATCGTGATGACCACCTCACCGCGCGCGTCCTGGAAGCCCGTTTGCAGGGCGGCGGTTTTGCCGTAGTTGCGCGTGAAGCGGATACCGCGCACGTGGGGATTCTTCGCCGATAGTTGCCGAATGACTTCCCAAGACCGGTCCTTACTGCCATCGTCGAGGAATAGAATCTCGTAGGATAGGGTATGGTCCCTCATCACCCGGACGATCCAGTCGTGGAGCTCGGGCAGCGATTCGTCTTCGTTGTACAGCGGGATCAGGACGGATATTTGCAAGGGGCGGTCGGTCATCGGCGGGTTAGAAATTCAGGTAAAAATCCTGCAAAAGTTGACGAAATGCAAACGTGTGGGTGGTACTGCGGGGCACGTAAATGGAAAGATACTCCGAAAGTACCGTCCTGTCGTTCGGTTCTAGCCTCGAAAATGTGCGCATGACGCGGAAGGGTGGGTGGTCTTCAGAGTGCGATAAAATCAATTCACAGCGCACATTCCAGCCCTTTTCGGCTGCAAGTTTCGTCAATTTTTCGCTTTCAGCGGGCGGCAGCAGCACATGCCAGCAACCGTTTTCTTCCAACAACCTCGCCAAAGCGGTCAGCAAGTCCAAAAAATTCAGCGTCGTGGCGTGGTGCGCCTGGTTGACTGCGGCATCCGGTGAGCGCAAATCATCCTGAAAAAAAGGCGGGTTCACGATGATTGAATCATAAAGGTACTTGGGCGCATAATCCTGAACAGGGGCCAAGACCACTTTGATACGCTCGGAAAAAAGGCTGTTGGCTACGTTTTCTATGGCTTGTTCGGCGGCCTCGGCGTCGATTTCCACCGCGTCGATTTGGGCTGAGGTACTTCGCTGCGCCGTCATCAAAGCCAGCAGCCCGGTACCCGTACCTATGTCGAGGATGCGGTTTGCTTCCCCGTGATCGGCCCAGGCCCCAAACACACAAGCATCGGTGCACACTTTCATCGCGCAACGGTCTTGCTCTACGCGGAATCGCTTGAATTGGAAATGAGTGTTTCGGGGCATAACGCTGACAGCGTTTGGAACGCTGTCAGCGTTAAATGACAGCGGTCTGATAAATCATTTCCGGCCAAAATCCGCCGGATTCTCGCCCCAGTACTCCGTCTCCCATTTCAGGATTTTGTTAGGGTACTTGTTTTCGGCCAGCCAGCGTTCGGCGCGTTGCAGCATCTCGAACAGCAGCTTGTTTTTCGGCGTGAGTACCAGCTTCGTATTGGCGTGTTTTTTCCGAACCCAGGCCATGGCCGTACGGGAATCGGTATAGATCGGGATGGTACTTTCGTTGGTTTTGAGGTAGGCCAGGCCGTGCACTATGGCCAGGAACTCACCAATATTGTTGGTGCCCTGGGCAAAAGGCCCCTGCAGAAAAATGCGCTCTCTGGTACCCAGATAAATACCCTGGTACTCCATATCACCACTGGCGGTATTCCAGGCGGCATCGACCGCGATACTGTCGGCGATGGGCTGGCCGATGTGGGGCGGCGCGACTTTCGGTACCAACTTGGATTTGTCTTTCTTCGTGACAAACTCCCAATAGTTCCGGTCGATGGCCTGCTCGGCTTCCGCCAACGAATCGAACGACTTGAACCGCGCATCCTGAAAACCCTTAATCTGCGCCTCGCACTCCTTCCAATCGGTATACACCCCCGACTGCCGTCCCTGCCAGACTACGTAATATTTCTGCTTTTTTTTTGACATAGTTTTTAACGTGGGGGAGTTAAGGCGTGGGGACGTGGGGGCAATCGTTTGATCTGGAATGTATTCAAAAGCATGAGACCGCCCCCACACCACCACGCAAAAAACGCCCCCAAGTTTTTAACTCCTCTCCTCCCACACCTTACAAATCTCCACGATCACCTCCACTGCTTTTTCCATGTCTTGGACCGAGACCCATTCCAGGCGGGAGTGGAAGGCATGCTCGCCCGCGAAGATGTTGGGGCAGGGGAGGCCCATGAACGAAAGCCGCGCGCCGTCGGTGCCGCCGCGAATGCTGCGCGGGGTGGCCGGTAGCCCGACGCGACGCATGGCTTCTATGGCGTTGTCGACCACGGCGGGGTACTTGTCGAGTACTTCCTTCATGTTGCGGTATTGCTCAGTAACCTCGACTGTCGCGGTAGAATTGGGGTATTGGATAAGTACCTGGTTGGTAATATCCCTCAGTACTTCGGCTTTCTTTTTCAGACCCACCGTGGAGAAATCCCGCAGGATAAAGTCGACCGTTGCCTCGTCCTGTGTACCCTGCATACCCACGGGGTGAACGAAGCCTTCTCTTCCTTCGGTCGTTTCGGGTGAGAGCGAATCTTTAGGAAGCGCGGCCACGATGTCGGCCGCGATTTTAAGCGCGTTTTCCAATTTGTTTTTGGCAAAACCGGGGTGCGTACTTACGCCTTGAATGGTGATGCGCGCGCCGTCGGCCGAGAAAGTTTCGTTTTCCAGGGTACCCACGGTTTCGCCATCGACGGTGTAGCCGAAGTCGGCGCCCAGCTTAAGCATATCCACGTACTCGGTGCCCCGCCCAACCTCTTCATCGGGTGTGAACAGGATACGAACCGGACCGTGCAGAATCTCCGGGTGCGCCATCAGGTAAGCGGCGGCGGTCATGATCTCGGCGACGCCCGCTTTGTTGTCGGCTCCCAGCAGGGTCGTGCCACTGGCCGTCACAATGTCGTGGCCGATTTGCTGCGCTAAATCTGGATGCTCGGACAACCGAATAATTTGCGTCGGGTCATCGGGCAGGACGATGTCGCCGCCCTGCCAGTTGCGATGCACGATCGGCTTGACATCGGTACCCGTCACATCAGGCGAGGTATCCACGTGCGAGCAAAAGCATATCGTGGGTACATTGAGGTTGGTACTGGTCGCCGGAATGGTGGCGTACACGTAGCCCCACTCGTCGAGGTGCGCGTCGGTTACGCCCATCGATTGCAATTCCACCAACAGCAACTTGCTCAAATCCCGCTGCTTGTCGGTACTTGGGAAACTGGTCGAAGTCGGATCGGACTGCGTGTCGATGCGGACGTAGCGGAGGAAGCGGTCTAAAATGTTGATTTGTTTATTTGTCGATTCGTTGATTTGGCTTTTCATTTTGACTTCAAACGGATTATGTGATAGCAATCCCCAGCAATCGTAAAAGCGGGCCGATCTACAAATCAACAAATAAACGCATCAACAAATAAACATTTTAACTCCTAGGCTTCAAATTACTGTCCCGATTGATGATGCTCACCAAATCAGCGGGCGAGTAGTTGATGTTTTTCAAAGTCTTGTTGTCGGAAGTGCGGTAGACAAGGTACTTGCCGTCGTCTTCTTTGAAGTGGCAACTGACGCCCTTTTCCTTGTAATACTGCATCGTGGCCTCGGCTTCCTCCATCGTGGCGCAGGCTTTCGACATATTGGACCGCTGTACCTCATTGAATAGCTCGACGAACTTACCGCCCAGTCCGAATTCGAGCACAGCGCCGACCAACACATATTGCAGGTCGCAAAGCGCGTCGGCTACTTCCACGATGTCGTTTTGCAGGATCGCCACCTCCAACTCTTTGAGTTCTTCGGCCAGCAACGCCACGCGCAGGCGGCTGCGGTCTTCTGACGGAATCATGGGCAGGTCCAGTACCGGATGAACGAAGGTGCGGTGAAATTCGGCCACTTGATTCAGGGCGTCGAGTTGTCCCATCGGAACTTGCTCGCCCGTGGGGGTAAATGCCAGTGGTTTAGGATTTTTCTGTTTCATTTATTGTGTAATCGTTGAATTGTGTAATCGTTGAATTGTGTACGGGGCCGCCCGAGCAGTTGTTTTTCTTTTGAATCGGGAACTGTACACAAGAAAGGCTACTTGGGCTTTGTGGCTTTGTGGCTTTCCCCCTTCTAAACCATAAAATTACCCTTAAATAATTTCACTGCAATCGCGATGAGGATAATGCCAAAAACGCGGCGGAGGATGTCGGCCCCGGCTTGCCCCAACTTGCGCTCGATCCAGGCCGACGATTTGAGAACCACATACACCAGCAGAAGGTTGGCAAATACACCCACCAGCACATTGGGTAGTTCGTAGGTAGCTCGCAGCGAGATCAGCGTCGTCATTGTGCCCGCCCCGGCGATGATCGGGAAGGCGATGGGTACGATGGAAGCCGAGGAGGTGTCCACGTCCCCGTGTTTAAAGATACTGCGCCCCAGGATCATTTCCAGGCCGATCAGAAATATGATGATGGCACCCGCCGCCGCAAAAGAGGCGATGTCCACCCCGAAGAGTTTCAGTATCCGCTCGCCCACAAACAAGAAGGCGATCATGATGAAACCCGCCACGATCGTCGCCTTCTCTGACTCGATGTGCCCTACTTTCTTGCGCAAATCCACGATGACCGGCACGGCCCCGACGATGTCGATAACCGAGAAAAGAATGAGGGTAACGGAGGCTATTTCTTTGAAATTGAACATGGTAAGACTGGTGATTTTTGTACGGGCCGCAAAGGTCGGCAAAAGCCGGGCGACGCCCAAACTTTTGACGGAATGCGCGGCCTGTGCCGTCGGCCGGTCAAGCCACGAAGGCCGTAGGTACAAAATTCAGAAAAGAGTCGAACACCTTCTTATACTTTTCCTGATCCACCGAGTACAGGAACGCGCCTTTACGCGAATAGCCGCGCTGCTTTTCGTTCAGTTTTACCAACAAACCCGTCGACAAAATCTTACGGCTGAAATTCCGCTTGTCGAATTGCGTGTCGAAAATGGCCTCGTAGAGTTTTTGGAGCTGCGGTATGGTGAACTTATCGGGCAGCAGCTCAAAACCGATCGGGTGCTGGGTGGCCTTGTACTGCAGCCTTTCGATGGCCATGCCGACCATCCCGGCGTGATCGAAGAGCAGACTGGGCAGCTCATGAATCGAAAACCAACGCGCCTCGTAAGTGTGCGAAATCACGTCGGCATAATCGGCCACATTGATGAGGGCGAAGTACGACACGGATACGGTACGTTCGATGGGGTCGCGCTGGGGCTCGCCAAACACGTAGAGTTGCTCCAGGTAAATATTCTGCAAACCCGTGAGTTCGAACAGAATTCGGGCCGAGGCCAATTCGGGGCTTTCGTCGGGCCGGAGCCAGCCGCCCATGAGCGACCAAGTGGCGTCATGCGCTTCGATGCCGCGTTTGACCAAAAGGAGTTTCAGTTCGTCGCCGTCGAAACCAAAAATAATGGAATCAAGGGCCACCAAACATTTGGTTTGGGCCTGGTATTGTTCGAGCATTCGATTGGTCACGCGGCGGAGTAGGTTTTGGACGAGGCTATAATAGAGGAGGAACCTCGAAGACAAAGGGCCCAGCGTCTCGTACCTACTCAAAAAACCTAATTTCGGTGCTCACCCAGGAAATCAAAAAGGCGGTCGTATGCCGCATCGGGAATCGCGGGGAAATTGGCTATCCTCAAGGTCGTGTTTTTCCATGCCCCGTAGCCATTGCCCAGCTGAATGCCCGCGTCGGTCGCTTCCGCTTTGAGTACCCGAATCGCGGCCTCGCTTCCCCGCATCGCTACGACGGTAGGGGAGCGTACCACCGAATTTTCTACCAGCGGTTCGAAAGATAGTTCGCGGAGTTTGCGATAAATCCGTTCGGCCCGGCGGTCGGTGTGGTCGTCCACAATTTCGATGGGCGGTACCTGCGCCATCACCCGGCCCATCAGGTAGATCGCCAGCGTGTTGGGCGTGTAAGGCGTTTGGTTTTTAGCAAAATTATCCCGGATAAAAAGCAGGCTGTTGTAGTGATCACACTCGCCAAGTACCTTGGCCCGCTCGATGGCGCGCGGCGAGACCACCAGCACGCCCAGGCCCGGCGGTAGCCCGAAACACTTCTGCACCGAAGCCAGCCACACATCGCCCGCCGCCCAGGGCAGCGCCACGCCCGCCATCGACGACGTGGCGTCGACGGCGATCAGGCCGTTGAATTCTTTACGGATATTTTTTAAGGTAGCATCGGGCAAAATCGTCCCGTTGGAAGTTTCGTTGTGCGTCAGGCACAGCAATTCTGCCAAGTCAAACTGTTCGCTATCGCTAATTTCAGGTACTTCGTCCAGGCCAAACGAATGCCCGAAAGCCGGGTGCAGACGTTGGCTGTACTCCAACCATTTCTGCCCAAAAGCGCCGTTGTAGACGTGAAGGCTATATCTTTTCCACCAGCGACTGTGAAACGATTTCCCAGCATTCGGTAGCCGATGAGGTAAAATAAATTTCGTAGTCCGTGGGTACGGCCAGCTTCTCGTGCATGGCGGCTAAGATCCCCGACAGCATGTCCATAAAAGCCGGCGAGCGATGGTTCATGCTCAGAATACCCGAGCGGTAAGCGTCCTGCAGGTACCCTTCTACCTCGGGGTACAGCTGCGATGGGCCGGGATAGAAAGATAAATCCATCTACAAATATAGGCCATCCTCGTCGAAAGCGACATCCTGCCATTGCCCCTTCTGCAAGATGCGCATCGTTTTAAATCCTGTCCGCTTGAGTTGCAAAATGGTATTTGACATATCCGCCGTAATCTGCGATGGTGCGTGGCTGTCGGAATTAAGCATGACGGGGATGTTGTGCCGTTGCGCTTTTTGTAATACGGAGAGCGAAGGGTAAGTACTCAGCTTCTTCTTGTAGAGTCCCCGCGTGTTGACCTCCAAAATGCAGTTGGTTTCGGAGAGTAAATCCAGGGTTTGGTCTATCTCCGCCTGGTACCAATCGGCTGATTCTTCGTACAAACTATCGTGTAGATTGTGAATTTTTATTTTGTCCATATGTCCTAATATATCCGGCGTATCCTGCGCCAATCATTTCCCGAATCCGCTCGTAATACATTCGAATGACTTTGCGAATATCGCCGCCATATACCTCCACCAATCCACGCATGAGCTTCTCGGTGGTGTCGTCAATTTCCCAGGGCTCGCCGACTTCGTTTTGATCTAAATAATGCACCGATCCGACGGTGTAATCCAACTGCGAAGCGTAGGTAGAAGGCCCGCAGTAAAGAGCAGGATCATCCGATGGTAGGTAATCTACCTCCAGCCCGACGTACAGTTCAATTCGACCGGCATATTCCTGCTGCAAAGCCCGGGTTTCGGCCAAGTACGCTTCCAATCGCGACGCCTTCATGCTCCACGGATTTGCAAAGTGTATCGGCCCATGCGATGAAAAGCCAAATGCCCCCACGCCTTGCCGCAAAGCCCCTTCCACCTGCGCTCGGGGCGATTCGGCACCATCGCAATAGTGGCTATGGCTGTGGAAGTTGGTAAAGTATTTGTCATAGTAGTGTAATGTTTATTTGTTTATCTTATTTGTTAGAAGAACATTGAGATAAAACTAGCCAATATTACATTCATTGAACTGAATACTGAGTAATTTTAACTAAAATAAAATATTTAAGTTATTGAAAACAAGTATAATTGAATAGCATGGAATTTATTTTAATAAACAAATAAACAAATAAACAAATAAACAAATAAACAAATAAACAATTACCATTCCCACCGCCCTACCAACCACACACTCCTGCCCACGCCCGAGACGCCTGAGCCGTGCGTGCGGTAGGCTTCATTGAAGATATTCTGGCATTCGGCGCTGAGTTTGAATTGGCCGAAGCTATGCCCGACGGCGGCGTTGAGTACCTTCCAGCCGGGCGTGCCGCCTTCGGGGATGCGGTTGTCGTCGCGGTCACCGCCGGAAAGCCGGGATTGGGCGGTGGCGGTGTACAGTTCCAGGCGCGCCCAGGTGTTCGAGTTGGGCTGATAGCGGAGCGATACCTTACCGTTCAGCGGCGGAATACGGCGGTAGGGTTCGTTTCCGGAGGTATTCTGGCCGTAGGTATAGTTGATGAAGCCCGCCAACAGCCATTTATTCACAAACTGCCATTCGGCGTCGGCTTCCAGTCCGCGAATGAAAGCGCGGGCGATGTTTTCTTTCAAGTACACGGGATAGCCCTGCCGCATTTCAGCCGTCCTGACGCGGCCGATGAGGTCGGTGAGCTGATTGTGGTAGGCAAAGAGCGACGCGGAAAAGGCGTGGGTCTTCAACTTCATGCCCACTTCTTTGCTCAATCCGCGCTCGGGCCGCAATTGTGGGTTGGGTACTTCGAAGCGAAAATCCACGATGCCCAGCGTACCGAGGTCGTCGATGTTGGGCGCGCGGAATGAGCTACTCAGATTTCCGACAACCGTAGTGAAGGTACCAGCGCGTAGGAAATTCCGGCCTGGCCGACCAGCGCCGAAGGCGTCAGGGTACTGTTGCCCAGGTCGGCATCGGGAATGGTGATGTTGAACGTATTGAAACGTCCGCCCGCCGTCAAGGTCAATTTTTGGAATTGCAGGTTGTGCAGAGAGTAGAACGCCAGGTTGTACATCGTTGCGCCGTCGGGGTAGAGGCCGCGCTCGGCGGGATTGGGCGCGGCCGAACTCCACACGGGGTTGAGCTCACGCCGAAAGCTGCTCACCCGGTCGTGGTACCATTCGGCCCCGGTCTCGATCGTCCAGAAGCGGGCAGGTCGTGAAGTGAAGGCTCCCAACAAACCTTGCGTACGTACCTTATTCATTTCGAAGCGCGTTTTCTCCGCATCATTTTTCCGGCTCTGCCTCCCTTCTTCGGTGAAGCTGAGCAGTGGCGTAAAGCGCCAGGAGGTTAGCCACTTGCTATTTCCCTCGCCTTCCAGGCGGGCGTAGGCCCACGACCGCGCTTGCGGATCGAACTGATTGAGGGCGAAGTTTTCTAATTGCACTTTGTGAAAAACCGGTACCTCGTTTTGCTTTAAATGCTGTAAACGCGACCGTCAGCCGGATCTTGGGCGCGAGTTGAAAGCGCGATTTCAGATCGAAAGAATATTGATCGTAGCCCGTCGGTGTTTGCTTGCCGATATCTTTACCCCCTATCAAATCACCAAAATTGCGGTAGGAAAAGCCTCCCCTTACCGTGGCCTTGGCCCCGCTCACGCCCAGCGCTACCCGACCGCTTTGCTCCATTCCGCCGCTCGTGAGCTTGCCCAGTACCATGCCGTGGAATTCGGGCCGGTCCGAAAAGCGCGGGCTGCTGGTGAGTACGTTGATGGTACCTCCCAGGGCATCGCTGCCGTAGGCCGCCGAGCCACCGCCGCGCAAAATCTCGACGCGATCGAGCAGAAAGGGGTCGATGGTATTGAGGTATTGGTTGGGACCGGAGCGGAAGGTGGCGTTGTTGAGCCGGATGCCGTCGACAAGTAGCAGCGTCTGCTGGCCGGTGAGGCCGCGCACGAAGGGCGAGCCGCCGCCGTGGTTGGTTTTTTGCAGGAATACGCCCGATTGTCCGGCCAGTACTTCGGGGGTGGAACGGAGCCCGTCGCGCCCCAGGTCGCCCCGGCTCACAACCGTCACGGCTTCGGGCTGGTTGAATGCCTGCGTTTCGTAGCGCTGCGCCGTCACGACTACCTGATCGTTGAGTTGAATGAGGGCGGGTTTTAATTCTATTTCAAGTACTACTTCCGACTGACCCGCCGCCAATGTCCTGACTTCGGAGGCGAAACCAAGACTTGAAAACTGAATTGTGTATGTTTGATTACGGTCGAGCGTCAGGCGAAAGGTACCCTGGGCGTCGGTCGAAGTACCCAAAGTACTATTGAGTACACTGACCGAAACACCCGCCAAGGGGCCTTGGTCGACTTCCGAAAGTACCTTGCCCGAAACCACGATAGCGGTTTGGGCTTGGGAAAGCACAGGGAAGAATAGTAACAGGAATAGGAGATTTCTAAGCATGGCAGCTGTTCGTGTGGAAGCCGGAAGCGACCAAAGTAAACAAACTGGGCTTAGAATTGAAAACCGGGCAGGTCAGGTGATAGATACGGATTGGGCATCCAGATCAACTAGGTACCGCACTGCCAGTTCGTAGCCGGTAAGGCCCAGCCCACAAATCATACCCGCACATACACTTGTGAGGTAGCTGTGGTGGCGGAAGGGTTCGCGCTTATGAATATTGGAAATATGTACCTCGACGGCGGGCGTCGACACCGCACTCAACGCATCGGCGAGTGCCACGGAGGTGTGGGTATAGGCCCCGGCGTTGATTACCAGGCCATCGAACGTGAAGCCGATTTCATGAATCTTATCCAACAAAGCGCCTTCATAGTTCGATTGGTAATAGTGCAACTCAACGTCGGGGAAAGTACGTTTCAATAGCTCAAAGTACTCCTCGAACGACTGACTCCCGTAAATCCCCGGCTCACGCTTGCCCAGTAAATTTAGGTTAGGCCCATTCAGAATCAGGATTTTTTTCATGGTGGGAGTAGGTTTTAGAAGTGTAGATTTGCAAAATGGAGGGTAGGCGGTACTTCGGCTTTACCAGCTATGAACTGTCAATTATCCACTGTCCATTGTCAATTGATATGTGGCAAAGCTACATCAAACATTTTAAAGATTACCTGCGCCTGGAGCGCTCGCTGTCGGGCCATTCGGTCGAGGCCTACGTGCATGACGCCGAAAAACTCCGCGAATACGCTGAGTTGCAGCAGGACGCGCCCTCGCCCATCGAAATCACCGAGGCGCACCTGCTGGGGTACCTCAAGTACCTGACCGAACTGGGCCTGGCCGCCCACACGCAGGCCCGGTTTTTGTCAGGGATCAAAGCTTTCTTCAAATACCTGTTGCTCGAAAATATCATCGAGGAAGATCCATCCGAGTTGGTGGAATCGCCGCGCTTGCCGCGCAAACTACCCGATGTACTTTCCTACCCTGAGATCGAGCGGATGCTGGGCGCCATCGACCACTCGACGCCCGAGGGTACCCGCAACCGCGCCATGCTGGAAGTATTGTACAGCTGCGGCCTGCGGGTTTCGGAGCTTACTTCGCTGCAACTGACACACTGCTATTTCGATATCGGCTTCATCCGCGTGGTGGGCAAAGGCGACAAGGTGCGGTTGGTTCCCATTGGTCGCGACGCGATCAAGTACACCGAGATTTATCTGGATACGGTGCGCAATCAATTGGATGTCAAGAAAGAAAGCGAAGACATCGTCTTCCTCAACCGGCGCGGCGGCCAACTGACCCGCGTGATGATTTTCTTGATTATCAAGGCCGTAGCCGCCGAGGCCGAAATTACCAAAAACGTCAGTCCGCATACCTTCCGGCATTCGTTCGCGACGCACCTCATCGAGGGCGGGGCGAGCCTGCGGGCCGTCCAGGAAATGCTCGGCCACGAGTCGATCATCACCACCGAAATCTATACCCACCTCGACCGCGACTACCTGCGACAGGTCATCACCGAGTTTCACCCACGCGGGTAGCGCCACGCGGTAGGGTTGTATTTTTTTAGTACGATTTAATCCTAAATCCAATCCACGACGTAAGTACCACCGTCGGCCACCCGCAAGGAGAACCGGCAATAGTAATAACTTAGAGGGGACGGTAGTGCTTAGATCTGCTTCATGTATGGAGCAGGTCTTTTTTTGTGCTTCACTGAATCAATGATCACCACCGTTCCCGCCGCCCGAGAAGTGCTGTTTCTTTTCTTTGAATAAAATATTGAAAGAAGTCAGCGAGCCGTAGCATCGGGTGATGTACTGCTGAATGTTCACTTTTTCTTCGTCTTCCAGGCCGCTGCTGTTGACGCGCTGCTCGAGTACCCACAGGCGGTCGCGGAGCATCACGATTTTGTGAAAGAAAGTCTCGATCGGCCACTCCTTGTCCTGCAAACCCGAAGTACCCGCTTTCAGGACCATCTTGCCGCCTTTCCACTTGTCGCCCAGCGGCACGACTTCCGTCGCGCCGTTCCATTTTTCCAGCAGGGCACAACGCCCACCCCAAATTCGGCGTGGCGGACGCGGGAGCCGATCCCGAGTAATTTTTTCATGGTATTCTGGTGCTTGGATTTTTGTTTTGAAGGTCAAAAATCCAAGAATGATGCCAGAAAAGTGGGGACGGGACAACAACAAAAATGCACAGTCCCCAGAAATGTGGGCGGGGAGGGTAGTTGGTGGCAGTCGCTCGGCTCCGCCGGGTGACGACTATCCCATAGCCCTCTGGGCGATCCAAAATCGACCAAAGATAAAATCAATAAGCAAGTACTCTAATCGGGCTCGCCGGACTGGCGCTACTCAAAGCCCATCCATACGGTTCGCTCACGAAACCAGCCTGCACCGGATTCTCGTGGATATACCGGATTTTTTGCTCCACGACCGAAGGCGTCCAAAGCTCGGTCGCATGGTTGGTTTTTTGCCAAAAGGCGTACTTTTCATTCTGCCGTATGGTGGCCGCGTGGTAATTGAAGACCATGTCCATCCATTCTTTGCGGGATTCCTGGGGGTTTTCGAGAATCGGATGCAATAAACGCTTTGCCGTAAAACTCTTGAAATCGCGGAGTACATCGGACAATTCACCTTCCGCCCGGCTGACGATCAGGTGCAAGTGGTTGGTCATGATGACGTAGGAATAAATCTCCAAACCCTTCTTCTGCTGGCAGAACTTCAAGCTTTCCACGATTTCGTTCGTGTACAAGGGCCGTCGTAAACACATCCATCCAACCGACGACTGTCAGCGTGAGGTAGAATAATCCATCCCCGTACGTTTTCCTGAGCTCAGACATTGGAGATTGGAGGTTTATATTGTCGTTTGTGGGACCGCCCGGAGGGCTACTGGATAGTCGTCGCTCGGCAGAGCCAAGCGACTGCCTAATCTAACCACTTCTGACCCTACCGCGCCGAATCCAGCAGCATCGAATCCAGTAGCAACGAATCGCTAATCGGAAGCGCCCCCGGCGCGACGGCTCCCGGCAGGGCGCGGTCGAGTTGCTTGGGTTTGTTCCAGGGCGCGGTGGTACGGCTAGCCATATCGACCGCCACTAGGGCGATAATCAGAATGAAGACGATAGAAACGACGATGAAGACGCGGCGGTTTTTAGTAGGTTCCGGCATGGGGTAGGTGTTAGGTATTACTTTTCAAACTTTCCCTGGAAATCCGCTGTGCGATGCTTCCCGTTTTGGCCGAAATCTCGGCCCAGCCCAATTCTCCGAAATTGATGACGAGCAGCGTGCATTTTTCCAGCGACGCCACATCGGCGTGGGTGAGGTACTCGGCAAAGTAGCTGATGTCAGGATTGTGGCCGCACAGCAGCAGCGTTTGGGTGGTGTCGGGCGTGGTGTTGAGCGCCGCGAGGTAGGCTTGTGGACCGCCACCGTACAGGTCGTCTACCGCTTCGATCGTATCCACGTCGATTTTCAATTGTTCGGCGATGACCTTGGTCGTCTGTTGGGTGCGGGCGGCGGCGCTCGTTTTGAGTTGGTCGACGGTGAAGTCTTTCTTTTTGAGCTCGTGGCCCAGGCGGGCGGCGTCCATGATGCCGCGGCTGGTGAGTTCGCGGTCGAAATCCTTGAACATTTTGGACTGATCTTCGGCCTGGGCGTGGCGTACGAGGAGAAGCGTTTTAGTCATGAAGGCGGTTGGTTTTTTGCAAAAATAGAACAAATCGGGTACCGTCGGGTTATTCCCCAAAATTTATAAACGGCCATTTCGCCACTCGTCCGGTCGATCGCGCCACTGAGCCACTTTATTCTGAAGGCTCCGAATTCAAAATCGTTATTTTTGTTGTGTAACAGTATTCTCAATAACCTAATCTCAATAAGTACCAACCATTATGTTGCAGTTTCTCAAATTCGTCTTGGCCACATTGGTCGGTCTTTTTCTTTTCTTCATTCTATCGTTTTTTATCCTGGCGGGCATTGGCGCGGCCTTTTCCAGCGAAGACAAAGCTACCGTCAAAAGTAATTCCGTACTCAAACTCGACCTGGATCGCTCGATTCAGGAAGTAGGTGTGGATAATCCCTTCTCGGAATTTTCGGGCTTCGGCGGCAGCGAAAACGTCCTCGGCCTCAAAGACATCAAAGAAGCTATCCAATACGCCGCCAAAGACGACAACATCAAGGGCATTTACCTCAAATCAGAAAACCCGGGCACGGGCTGGGCGTCATTGCAGGAGATTCGGGATGCGTTGCTTCAATTCAAAAAATCCGGTAAGTTCGTAAACGCCTACGGCGAGTACTACTCCGAAAAAGGCTACTACCTGGCTTCGTTGGGCGACAGAATCTACCTGAATCCCGCCGGGGGCATGGAGTGGAACGGCCTTTCGTCGGACTACGAGTTCTATCAGGGTACCTTCGAAAAGCTCGACGTGAATCCGCTCATATTTCGGGTAGGGGAGTACAAGAGCGCCGTGGAAGGCTTCATTCGCAAGGACATGAGCGAGGCCAGCAAGTTGCAGGCGACCGAATTGTTGGAAGCGCTCTACGGTAACTACCTCAGCAACATTGCCGCCTCACGCAAGATTTCGGCTGCCGAGCTGCGCGGCCTGGCCGACTCCCTGGCGGTCTATAGTGCCGAATCGGCTGCCCGCTACAAACTCGTGACCCACGCGGGCTACTACGACGAGCTGGAAACGGCGATGAAAAAGGAGCTGAAAGTCGACGCCAAGAAGGACATCGAATTCATCGGCCTCAGCAAGTACCTGAAGTCCGATCACCCGAGTAAGGAAGGGGACTTCAACAAGCGCGTGGCGGTGATCGTAGCCGAGGGCAACATCGTGTCGGGTAAGGGCGACGATGGCAGCATTGGTTCCGAAAGTTTTGTAAAGGAGCTCAACGAGATCGCCGACAACGATAAGATAAAAGCGATCGTGATTCGCATCAATTCGCCGGGCGGTAGTTCGCTGGCCTCCGACGTGATGTGGCGCGCCATTGAGCAGGCCAAAAAGAAAAAGCCGGTCATTGCGTCGATGTCGGATGTGGCGGCCTCGGGCGGCTACTACATGGCGATGGGCTGCGATACCATCGTGGCGCAACCCAACACCATCACGGGTTCGATCGGCATCTTTGCGATCCTGTTCAACCTGGAAAACTTCTTCGACAATAAGCTCGGCGTCACCTTCGACGGCGTCAAGACCAACCCGCACGCCGATTGGCCCACGCTGACGCGCGAAATGACGGATTTCGAAAAGAGCAAGATTCAGAGCAGCGTCAACGAAGGCTACGCTACGTTCACCAGCAAAGCCGCCGCCGGACGTAATATGTCGGTGGAGCGGTTGCTGAGCCTGGCTTCGGGCCGGGTGTGGTCGGGCGTGGAGGCCAAGGGCAATGGCCTGGTCGACGTACTGGGCGGCATCGACGATGCCATCGCGATTGCCGCTAAATCGGCCAACCTGAAAGAGGGCGACTACCGGGTACGCTTCTACCCCGAAAAAATCAATCCGCTCCAAGAGTTCATCAAAGATATGTCGGGCCAATCGGAGGATCGTATTCTGCGCGAAAAGCTAGGCGTCCTGGCCCCGCACGTCAAAAGGTACCAACAGCTGATGGAAATGAAAGGCCTGCAAGCCCGGATGCCGTTTATGCTGGAGATACATTGATTTGAGGTTGTGTAATTGTGTGAGTGTTGTTTAATTGTTGATGTGTTTATTTGTTTAAGCTGTTGAACGAGAATGAATTAGCCAACACGTACGTCAAAAAAGGAGCATCCACTGTTTACATATTCCCGCCCATTCGCGTCACAGACGCTTACAGGAATACACAAAAAGGGGCAACCGATTCGGTTGCCCCTTTTTGTGCTCAATGCATTGTACATGAGCTTCGCTACTGAACGTAAATCTGATGAAGTAACTTTTCAATAAACAAATAAACAAATAAACAAATAAACAAATAAACAACCCTCCCTCCCTACATCAACAATCCCGCAAAAGTAGCTGACATATACGACGCCAGTGTGCCGCAAATCAAGGCCCGAAAGCCCAGCCGCGCCAAGTCAGAGCGGCGGGTGGGGGCAAGTTCGCCGATGCCACCGACCTGGATGGCGATGGAGCTGAAATTGGCGAAGCCGCACAGCGCGAAACTCGTGATGACCAGCGTTTTGGGGTCGAGGGTCTCTTTGATTTTGACCAAGTCGAGGTAGGCCACAAATTCGTTGATGACCATCTTGGTACCCATCAGCGCGCCCGCCGTCTCGACGTCCTGCGACGGTACCCCCATGGCCCAGGCAAAAACCGAAAATACTTTGCCCAGCAAGTAGTTGAAACTCAACTGCGGAAAGGCGAAAATTCCGCCAATTTTACCCAGGAGAAAATCAAATAGCGCCACCAGCGCGATAAAGCCGATCAGCATCGCGATGACGTTGAAACCGACTTTCAGGCCCTCGCTCGCCCCGGCCGCGATGGCGTCGAGCAGGTTGGCGTGGGTTTTCTTGATGTCGAGCTTGATGGCGCCTTTGGTTTCGGATACCTCGGTTTCGGGGTAGACGATCTTGGAGATGACCAGTGCCCCCGGTGCGGCCATCAGGCTGGCGGCGATGAGGTAGGGCGCGGGTACCCCCAGCGAAATATATACCGCCATGACGCCCCCGGCAATGCAGGCGAAACTACCCGTCATGGACGCCATGAGCTCGGAGTTGGTCATGGTTTTGAGGTAAGGCTTGATCATAATTTGGGCTTCGACCTGCCCTACGAAGGTACTGGCCACGTTGGAAAGCGCCTCCGCGCCGCTTACGCCCATGAGCCAGTACACGCCCCGCGCGATGACCGCCACCACGCGCTGCATGATGCCCAGATGGTATAGCATGTTGACCAGCACCGCCACGAAGATGATGGTAGGGATCACTTTGAAGAAAAACACGAAGTCATTGCCGGGCCCAAAGGCTTTTTGCATCAGATCGCTCCTCACCAGGGTACCAAACACGAAATCGGCGCCCTGATCGGAGAAGGAGAGGAGCTTCTGTACTTTGTCGCCCAGCCATTGGAAGACGATCCGGCCCGTTTCGGTGCGGAGAATGAAAACCGCTAAGCCGAATTGCAGCGCCAAGCCGACGCCCACCGTACGGAAGTTGATCGCTTTTCGGTTGTTGGAGAGGGCGTAAGCGGTTCCCAGAATCAGCACGATGCCGATGAGTCCGGTAAATCTTTCCATTGGGAGGTTTTAGAAAATGCCAGTTTTTTTCAAGAAGCCGCGAATTTAGGTAAATTAGCCCACAGGATGCGTATTTTCGCAAAATCACATTTTACCACTAAACCAACCAATTATGATCAATAGAAAAGCCAATGCCGTATGGCAGGGAAGCGGGAAAGAAGGCTCGGGGAAAGTAAGTACCCAAAGCCAGGTACTGAACGACACGCAGTACTCCTTCAAAACCCGCTTTGAGGAAGGGAAAGGTACCAACCCTGAAGAGCTCATCGCGGCGGCCCACGCGGGCTGCTACGCCATGAAGCTGAGCTTCGACCTCAACGAAGCGGGCTTCACCGCCGACCAGCTCGACGTTTCGGCGACGGTCACCCTCGATCCCGGCAAGGGTGAAGTGACCAAAAGCCACCTGGTACTCAAAGGCAAGGTACCCAAGATCGAGGCCGCCCAGTTTAAGAAAATCGCCGAAGGCGCCAAGGAGGGTTGCCCGATTTCGAAACTTCTGAAAGCCGAGCTTACGCTGGATGCCGAGTTGGTTTCTTGATCTTTGTCCTTTAATGTTGTAAAAAGGGGGCTCATTTGTAAATGAGCCCCCTTTTTATAGAGTTTTGAATCTATATTGTAGCGTTATAGATTTTTTATTCTATTTTTATGGAATGGAACTATACCAAGTCATAACGGGTGATGTATACGGATCGTCAGGCATGACCGCTGAGCAGCGATTGGAACTGCGCGCGGCGTTCGATCGACTGGCCGCCATGTCGGATGGAAAGTACGAGTACTTCATTCGGGGAGACAACTTCCAGATACTACTTGGGGAGAACGCCTTGTACGAGTCGCTTTGCCTCAAAACGTATCTCCATAGCAGGCTATCGGTTCGGGTCCGCCTCTCGATTGGCATTGGAACGGTAGCGTCGTTGGAAGACCGCGTATCGGATTCCGATGGAGAAGCCTTTTGGTACTCCGGCAGAACCCTGGAGTCGATGAAGCATGACCATCAATGGACACGCGTCGTGACTGCTCAGTCCGAGCTTAACGCCGAGTGGGATGTCCACGCCGCCACGCTGGATTATCTGGAAAATAGTAGAACGGAAAACCAGTCGGAAGCGCTTTACGGAGTATTGAGAAACAAAACGCAGCAGGAGATCGGCCGGGAACTGAACATCTCGCAACCTTCTGTACACAGCAGAGTGAAAGGGGCGGGTTGGCCGCTGATCGAGAAAATACTCCACCGATACGAACGTATCCCCGCGCTTCTGACCACGAACCTGCCTTCCTATGCCGCTGCTCTTTAGCGCCGACCAGGCCATTGTGCTTCTGAAACTCATCGTAGCGCATCTGCTCACCGATTTCTTCCTGCAACCCCTAAAGTGGGTACTTGACAAAGAGGCGCGCAAGGAACGGTCTCCCTACCTGTATGCTCACATCCTGCTTACCGGGACGATAACCGGGCTGTTCACGGGTAGCTTTGGTGCCGCGCTGTTTATTGCAATCACGCATTTGGGAATCGATCTTTGGAAGCTACACCGCAAAGAGAAGTTATTAAAATATTTTCTGCTGGATCAGTTCTTTCATTTCGTGGTGCTGGTCATTGCCTGGCTTTTCCTGATCGAAGGGTTTGGGTATTTTCGTCAAGTAATCGGGTCGTTTCTGGTCGACTTCCGTTTTTGGGCCATAGCGGCTACCTATATCACCTGCACCTACCCCCTGGGTATACTTATAGGCGTTGCTACCCAACGCTGGCGAAACCAAGTGGCTGTCCCAGGGACTTCGCTTGAAGAAGCAGGTAAGTGGATTGGCATTTTGGAAAGAGTGCTCATACTTACTCTCCTGTTGTACGGCCAGTTTGAAGCCATTGGTTTGTTGATTGCCGCCAAGGCTTTACTACGGTTTCGTGACGATGATCTCAAATTGACCGAGTACGTGTTGATTGGTACGCTGCTTAGCTTTACAATCACGATTTTTGTAGGATTAGCGCTAAAAATGGTACTGTAGTATTTAATTCAAAGACGTTTATGAAAAGAGAAGTATGGCTCCGTGGTCCGCTGCCTGACGTTCCTGCTCTGCTGCAACCCGTCGCTCACGCGCTGTTGCAGGCGGGGGAGGAAGTAGAAACGCTGGTAGCTGATTTTCCAAAAAAGAATCTGTGGGACCGCCCGTCCGGGATGGCATCGGTGGGGTTTCATTTGCAGCACCTTACGGGGGTGTTGGACCGCCTGTTCACTTACGCGCGCGGCGAAGTACTTTCAAGTAGCAGCTCGACTATTTAAAGTCAGAAGGTGAGCCTAACGATAGCATCACGGTAAAAGAATTATTACAAAATTTCCAGACGCAAGTCGATCTGGCCGTCGCCCAACTCAAAACCAGCGATGAAGGTACCCTTACCGAAACGCGCGGCGTAGGCCGGGCGCAAATCCCCTCGACGGTCATCGGACTCTACACCCACGCCGCCGAGCATACCATGCGCCACGTGGGGCAACTGCTGGTGACGGTAGCTTGGATGAAAGGGATCGAAAGTTGAAATGTTTAAGGATTTAAAGGTTGAAGCCTTAAATTGCCTCGCCGATAAAAGCTTAAACCTTTCAACTTTAAATAATTAAACAAAACAAGCACTACACATTCGAAAATTCCGGTGTGAGCATCGAGAGCGCTTTGGCTTCGAGTCGCGACTCACCCATCAAGAACTCATCGACGGCGCGGGCGGTTTCGCGGCCTTCGCTAATGGCCCACACGACTAAGGACTGTCCACGGCGGCAGTCGCCGGCGGCGAACACCTTCCGGTGCGTGGTCGATTGGTAGTTATTGGCTCTGATATTCCCGCGCTCGTCGTATTCCAGGCCGAGGTCGTTGAGGAGGGATTCCTGTTGCGGGTGCAGGAACCCAGCCGCCAACAGTGCCAACTCGCAGGGAATTTCTTCCTCAGTACCGGGTACTTCCTGCATGCTCAGCCGACCCGTTTCCTCGTTCATCTGCCAGTTGAGCTTCACGATTTTAAGGGCTCTCAAATTCCCTTCCTCGTCCCCCAGAAACGCTTTGGTATTGATCGACCACTGCCGCGAGTCTTCGGGTTTCTGCATTTCTTCGTGCGACGTGGAAGTTCGCAGCATCATGGGCCAGTTAGGCCAGGGGGTAGTATTGTCGCGGTCCTGCGGAGGCATCGGCAGCAGCTCGATTTGCGTCACCGACTTGGCCCCGTGGCGGTTGGAGGTGCCCACGCAGTCGGAACCGGTATCGCCGCCGCCAATGACGACGACGTTTTTGTCGGTCGCCAGCAGTTGGCCGTGCTGGTAGGTAAGGCCCTGATGATCCTGCTCGACGGTAATATCCGCAACCCGCTTATTCTGCTGGCTCAGAAATTCCATCGCGAAGTGAACGCCTTTCAAATTGCGACCCTCGATTTTGAGGTCGCGCGGTACGGTGGAGCCCGTGGCAAGTACCACGGCGTCGAAATCGCGCAGGAGTTCGTCGGCTTTGATATTCTTGCCCACCTC
Source organism: uncultured Cytophagales bacterium (assembly GCA_963803495.1). Lineage (GTDB taxonomy): Bacteria > Bacteroidota > Bacteroidia > Cytophagales > Spirosomataceae > Persicitalea. The sequence goes on along the minus strand of CAWDMP010000002.1, from coordinate 88,585 downwards.
TACATTGGTCCTGAACTCGATGCCCTCTTGCTCCATCACCGCCAGTCGACGGTCAATGATGCGCTTTTCCAACTTGAAATCAGGAATACCGTAGCGCAGCAAGCCACCGATTTGGTCAGCGCGCTCAAAGAGCGTGACAAGGTGCCCCGCTTGGTTGAGTTGTGAAGCCGCGGCCATCCCGGCCGGGCCGGAACCGATCACGGCTACGGTCTTGCCGGTTCGTTTCTTCGGAATGCGCGGCTTTACCAAGTCGAGTTCAAAAGCCTTTTCGGCGATCGACTTCTCGATAAACTCGATCGCGACGGGCGGCTTGTTGATTCCCAACACGCAGGAAGACTCGCACGGTGCCGGGCAAATCCGGCCCGTAAACTCGGGGAAGTTGTTGGTCGAGGCCAAAATGTCGTAGGCCAGCGCCCAGTTGTTATCGTACACGGCGTCGTTGAACTCGGGGATGATGTTGCCGAGCGGACAGCCATTATGACAAAACGGAATGCCGCAGTCCATGCAGCGCGCCGCCTGGCGCCGCGAGTCTTCTTCGTGATGCGGCGTTTCTATTTCCTTATAGTCGTGAACCCGCTCATCGACGGGGCGCTTCTTTGGCAATTCACGATCAAATTCTAAAAATCCGGTTGGTTTTCCCATGGTTAATTTTGAATGAGTGAATGAGTGAATGAGTGAATGTCGGAATGTCGGAATAGTACATCGTACCTCAACATTCATTCAAAAGTGAAAATGTTTTAAAAAATCACTTTGTTCCGACTTCACTCATTCCAACATTCCAAATTAATTTACATCGACAACGATATCCTGATACACCACACTACTATCGGCCACTTGCTGGGCGAGGGTGATGCCCCGGCTGGCGAGGGCGTCGCGGAAATCGTTGGGTAGTACCTTGACGAACTGCTTCATAGTTTCGTCCCATTGCTGGGTGATCTGGAAAGCCACGTTGCTGGTCGTGTACTGAAAATGCTTGTCGATGTACTTCCGCAAAATCTGCTCATCTTCCGGGTTGAGGGCGTCGACAGATACCATTTCCCGGTTTACTTTTTCCCTGAAATCGCCCTGCTTGTCCCACACGTAGGCTACCCCGCCGGACATCCCGGCGGCAAAATTGCGGCCGGTTTCACCCAGCACCACTACAAGGCCGCCCGTCATGTACTCACAGGCGTGGTCGCCGGTACCTTCCACGACGACCTTGGCCCCCGAATTTCGTACGCAGAAGCGCTCGCCGGCGGTGCCGCGCATGTAGGCCTCGCCGGAAGTAGCCCCGTAAAAGGCCACGTTGCCGATGATGATATTCTCCTCGGGCTTGAACTTGGCATCGCGATCGGGGTACACGATCAACTCCGCGCCGCAGAGGCCTTTGCCAAAGTAGTCGTTGGCGTCGCCTTCCAGTTCGAGCCGCAGGCCTGAGGTATTGAACGCGCCAAAGCTCTGCCCGGCGGTACCTCTGAACTTGAAGTGAATCAGCCCTTTGGGTAAGCCCGGTCCGCCGTACTTCTTAGAAATTTCGTTGGACAGCATGGTACCCGTCGAGCGGTTAAGGTTGTTGATCTTAAACTCGGCGTATACTTCCTCGGCCCGTTCCAATGCGGGTTCGGCCAGCTCGATCAGCTGGCGATCCAGTACATGGTCGATGCCGTGGTCCTGCTCTTCCTGCTTGAATTGCGCGACGTCCAGGCCGGATTCTTCCTTGTACAGGATGGCGTCCAACTTCAAATTCTTGTACTTCCAATGTTCCAGGTTCGGGCGCATTTCCAGTACCTGCACTTGCCCGATCATATCGTTGACAGTTCGGAAACCCAATTGCGCCATGATCTCGCGCATCTCGGTCGCCATAAAATGGAACATGTTGACTACGTGCTCGGGCTTGCCCGTAAAGAGCGCCCGCAATTCCTTGCGCTGCGTCGCCACGCCTACCGGACACGTATTAAGGTGGCACTTGCGCATCATGATGCAGCCCGCTGCCACCAGCGCGGCGGTCGCCACACCCCATTCTTCGGCCCCGAGCAGAGGCCGCGATGGCCATGTCGCGGCCCGTACGGATCTGGCCGTCGGACTGAATCGTGACGCGGCCCCGCAATTTATTCTTAACCAGCGTTTGGTGCGTTTCGGCCAGGCCCAGTTCCCACGGCAGACCCGCGTGGCGAATCGAACTGAGCGGCGAAGCACCCGTGCCGCCGTCGTAACCCGCAATCAGGATATGGTCGGCGTGTGCCTTGGCGACGCCCGTCGCTACGGTACCTACGCCCGCTTCCGACACCAGCTTGACGCTGATTCGGGCCTGGCGGTTAGCGTTTTTCAGGTCGAAAATCAATTGCGCCAAATCCTCGATCGAATAAATATCGTGGTGCGGCGGAGGCGAAATAAGGCCTACGCCCGGCGTGGAATGCCGCGTACGCCCGATCCAGTCGTCTACCTTGTGGCCGGGGAGTTGTCCGCCTTCGCCGGGCTTGGCACCCTGGGCCATCTTGATTTGTAATTCCTCGGCGTTGGTCAGGTAATAGCTCGTCACGCCAAACCGGCCCGATGCCACCTGCTTGATCGCGGAGTTCATGCTGTCGCCGTTGGTCAGCTTACCGAAGCGCTGGGCGTCCTCGCCGCCTTCGCCCGAATTGGACTTGCCGCCGATCCGGTTCATGGCAATCGCCAGCGTCGTGTGCGCCTCCCAGGAAATGGAGCCGAACGACATGGCACCCGTCGCGAAGCGCTTGAAAATGCTCTCGACGGGCTCGACATCCTCGATCGGAATGGGTGTGCTCTTCTTGAATTGCATCAAGCCCCGCAGCGTCATCGCCTTCTGACTCTGATCGTCTATCAGCCTGGAATATTTCTTAAAGGTCGCGTAGTCATTCGTTTTGGTACACTGCTGCAACAAATGGACCGTCTGCGGATTGAACACGTGCGATTCGCCGCGCTGCTTCCATTGGTAGAACCCGCCCACTTCGAGGTGCGGATTGATTGCGGCTACTTCCGGGTACGCCATTTTATGCCGCACGAGTACCTCACGCGCGATTTCGTCGATCCCCATGCCGCCAATGCGCGATATGGTACCGGTGAAGTAGCTGTCGATCACGTCTTTGTTCAAGCCCAGGCACTCATAAATCTGCGCACCCTGGTAGGATTGCAGGGTCGAGATGCCCATCTTGGAAAATATTTTCAGCAGTTCTTTGTTGACGGCTTTGATGTAGTTGGCGTACAGTACCTCGTCCTTGAAGTCACCCTCGATGCGCTTGCTCCGATTCAAAAACGAAAGCGACTCGAACGCCATATACGGGCAGATACCCGCCGCGCCGTAGCCCAGCAGGGTGGCGAAATGGTGGGTCTCCCAAATATCCCCGGCCTCCACCAGTATCCCGACTTTGCCCCGCAAACCTTTGCGAATAAGATAATGGTGCACGGCGGCCGTGACCAGCAGGGAAGGTACCGGTGCGTGGTCGGAGTCGATGGCACGGTCGGACAGGATGATGATCTCGAAGCCGTCCTCGATGGCGTCCTTAGCGTAGCCCTGTATCCGCTTGATGGCGCGCTGCAATCCCTCCCCGCCCTGATCAGCCCGGAAGTAGGTATTGATCGTCTTGGCCTGAAAGTGGTTTTTATCCACGAAGCGCAGTTTGTCGAATTCGGGTACCGTAAGTACCGGATGCGGCAGTTCGATTTGGCGGCAGTGCCAGGGTGTTTCAGTCAGGATGTTTTCGTTGGCCCCCACGAAGCCGATCAGCGACATGATCGAGCGTTCCCGGATCGAGTCGATCGGTGGGTTGGTGACCTGGGCGAAAAGCTGCTTGAAGTAATTGGACAAGTGCTGGCTCTGTTCCGAGAGAACGGCCAAAGGTACATCCGTACCCATCGAGCCGATCACCTCCTTGCCCATCTGGGCCATCGGGGCCAAAATCATGCGCATGTCTTCGGACGAAAAGCCGAAGGCGATCTGCCGCTTGGTGAGCGCATTGTCGTCGTACTGACGGTACATTCGGATCGGCTGATCGAGGTCGTCGACGTGGAGCTTGTACTCATCGAGCCATTCCTGGTAGGGCTGGCGGGCGCATATTTCAGATTTCAACTCCTCGTCGGGAATGATGCGGCCTTCTTCCATATCCACCACAAACATCCGGCCGGGTTGCAGGCGACCCTTGCTCACTACCTTGGCCTGATCGACTTCCAGCACACCCGCCTCGGAGGCCATAATAACAGTGTCGTCGTCAAGTACCCAATAGCGCGAGGGGCGGAGGCCGTTGCGGTCGAGCGTGGCGCCGACGATCTTGCCGTCGGTAAACGAAATGGACGCCGGACCGTCCCAAGGCTCCATGATGGCAGCGTGGTACTCATAAAAAGCCCGGCGGGTGGGGTCCATTTGAGCGTTGTCGGACCAAGCCTCGGGGATGAGCATCATCATCACGTGCGGCAGCGACCGCCCCGAAAGGTACAGCAGCTCGATGGCGTTGTCGAGATTGGCCGAGTCGGACTGTTTGGCGTCGCAGATCGGCAGGATCATCTCCATTTCCTCCTTAGTGAAGTACTCCGATTCCAGCGCCATCTCCCCGGCCCTGATCCAGTTGACATTACCCTTCACCGTATTGATTTCGCCATTATGCGCGATGTAGCGGAACGGCTGCGCCAGTTTCCAGGAGGGGAAGGTATTGGTAGAAAAACGCGAGTGTACTACCGCAAAAGCCGACACCACCGATTCGTTGCCGAGATCGGGGAAGTAGTACTGGAGCTGGTTGGTGGTCAGCTGCCCCTTGTACGATATGGTCCGACTGGACAGCGAGGCAAAATAAAAGTGGCTTTTGGCCTTCTTGATGCCGGACACAAGCTTATCGACAATCTGGCGCAGAATAAAGAGTTTGCGCTCGAAGTCCAACTCGTCGCCGATGAGGTCGGGCTGACGAATGAACACCTGCTCCACGTGGGGTTCGACGGAAAGCGACCCCTCACCGAGCTGGTCGTTGAGGGTGGGTACCCTGCGGTAGCCCAGCAGCGTCATGCCCAATTTCTTGATTTTTCGGTTGATGATGCCCCGGCATTCCTCCCTGACTTCCTCATCCTGGGGAAAGAAAATCATTCCGACGCCGTACTCGCCGCTGTCGGGTAGCTGAAAGCCGAGGTCGAGGCATTCTTCCACAAAGAACTCGTGCGGTATTTGTAACAGCAGCCCGGCCCCATCGCCGGTATTGGGGTCGCAGCCGCAGGCACCGCGGTGGTCCATACGTTCGAGCATGTGGATGGCATCGGCCACAATTTGGTGGGACTTCCGGCCCTTCATATGCGCCCGAAAGCCGATGCCGCAGGCATCATGTTCAAATTCGGAACGGTATAGCCCCGGTTGGTCTTCTGTTTTTTCTGTAAAGGAGGTCATGCAAACTATTGTAAGGTGGGTTGCCGCAAAATCCATGATCGGCCGGACAGGCAGCGACGGACTGTCTTGTCATCGGTCCCGTTGTCGAAAACAGAAAGGGCGGATCAATGCAATATAACAAGAAAAGGTGTTTCGTAGAACCAGCGAAATGCTATATAGCCCGTTGCTAGCCGATTTTGTAAATTACCTTATATAATATCCCAAAATATTGTCAAAAGTTCAAAAACCAGGGGAGTTTATTAAAAAACCTACGGGCAAGATTCAATTTAGTAGGTTCGAAACTTTGAGGTCAGGGATGAAGCGGAAATCTTTGAGGTTGTAGGTGCGGAGTTCGAGATCGTAAACCAGCGCGGTAGCGGCGATCAAGGTGTCAGGGACGCTCATGTGGTGGGAGAGGGCGAACTCCTTGCTAAGTTGCAACGCCAACTGACTTATATTCTCATTTATTTCAATTCTGTTGATACCAAATAGCTCATTTCTGATATCTACAAATTCAGCACGATCCTGAACACCGTTATATAGTTCCATTTCAACCACAGTCGATATAATCATATTAGCCTTTCCGACTGATTCGAGAAAATGTGTTGCCTGCTTTTTTCCTCTCAAATGATCTATGATGATGTTAGAATCAATCAACAGCATATTCAAAATCGAGATTTGCGACGAAGGTCGTGAATGTACTTAGCTGAATCTTTGATGTGAGAAAAAGGCCTGACATCGGGGTTCTGGGCTAAAATTTCTTCTTCTTCGTCAGTAAGATCGTACTGAATCACTCTCATGTGTTCGCGTACATCTTGTTTTGTATACTTGAAATGAGGTGTGCCAGAATCAGCAAATTGCTCGTCCACAAGTTCCCTTACCAGTTCGTTCACCGACTTTCCATTAGCTTGGGCTTCCTGCAGTAGGCGCTGCTCTAACTCGCTGTCTTCTATATTGATATTGATCGTAAGCATAAGGTCTTGGTTGAAAGCTCCAATTTAACGAAAAATTACGATTGCAACACCGCCCTGGCGATCGGATAGGTGCGTCCCTCTTCGGCAAAGTAAGTTTCGGGGAAAACTTCGCGCGCCTCGGCGAGCGACTCCCCCGGCTCGGTGTAGCGTGAGGATAGATGACCGATCAGCAATTGGCCGACGCGCGCTTCATGGGCGATCGTGGCCGCCTGCCGGGCCGTGCTATGAAAGGTACGGTTGGCGCGGTGCAACTCCTCGTCGCGGAAGGTAGCCTCGTGGTACAGGCAGTCGACCCCTTGCAGGTAGGGGATCAAATCCTCTTTAAAAATTGTGTCGGAGCAGTAAGCGTAAGAAAGCGGCACGGGCGGTGGAGTTGTAAATTCAGCGTTGGCGTAAAGTACTTGTCCCTCGGCGCCCAGTACATCCTTTCCGGCTTTGAGTACCTTGAAGTCCTCATGCGTCATGTCGGGCCGTAGCTTTTCCTTACGCAGGTTGCAGGGGCCGGGTTTTTGCCTGAACAGAAAACCCGTGCAGGGAATTCTGTGCTCCAGGGGTAGGGTGGAGACTGTGAAGCCGTCATGGTCATAGATCACGCCCGGATGCTCTGCGTCAATTTCCCGAAAGTCGAGGAAGTAGGAAAGGCGGGTATTCGAGTGGCGGAATAACTCAGTGATTACTTCCCCCAGGCCCCTGGGCCCGAAAAGCAGCAGGTCGTCGGCGCGTTGGCCCAGGCTGAGGCTCGTCAACAGGCCGAATAAACCAAAGTAGTGATCGCCGTGCAGGTGGCTGATCAAGATTCCTTTCAGCCGTCCGGGCCGCAGTTTCTGTTCGAGCAACCGGTACTGAGTACCCTCACCGCAATCGATCAAATAATATTCGCCCCCGATCGTAACGACCTGCGCCGAAGGGTGGCTATGCAAAGTAGGGGAGGCCGAACCGGAACCGAGGATGGTGACTTGCAATGTTTATTTGTCTATTTGTTTATGCGTTTATCTCTACAATCAGCTCATTGCATCATCAAGTCGATAGGCCGAAAGCAGAAAAAACGTAAACAAATAAACGCATAAACATTCTCATGGTTCTTTCATTTCGCTGATTCCCTGGTAGTCGTCGTCATCGTAGTCATCGTCGCCCGCGCCAAACTCGTTTTCGAGATCGTGCATGAATACCGCGTCGATGGCTTCTTCCAGCGTGGGAAGCACGACCAGGTCGGCAATGTTGGAATCTTCGAGCAGAACGGTGAAATCATCGTTTTCGGTGGCCACGACGAGCGTACCCAGCTTGATCTTGCAAAGTTGCACCAACTTCCTCAGCGTCATCACGGCTTCGGGTACCAGGCCGGTGGTATCATCCATGACCAGAATCAGGTTGTTGTAGTCTTCACGCAGTAGTTCACGGGCGGTTTCTTCAAGTTCCGGGGCCAGCTCGGCGGTAAGCTTCTTTTCTTTCAAACTGATGACGGCATACTGTTCTTTGCGGTCGATTTTGTGATCCATAGCGATGGGCTGCTTTTAGTGAGTGGTTAGGCTATTGCGCGCAAAATATTACGTTCGATGCGCTCGGTCAGGTCTTCGTTGTCATGTTTCTCAAAAACCGTACCCGTGATTTTCTCAAATAGTTCGATGTAGCGGGCTCCAATTTGGCCGACCCAGTCGTCGCTCATCGTGGGTACCTGCTGTCCGTCCTTCCCCTGAAATCCATTGGCGATGAGCCATTCTCGCACAAATTCCTTGGACAATTGCTTTTGCGGCAACCCGGCGGCCTGGTTTTGCGCGTAACGATCGGCGTAAAAGAACCGCGACGAATCGGGCGTGTGAATCTCGTCGATCAGGTAGATCGTATCGCCGATTTTTCCAAACTCGTACTTCGTGTCGACCAGGATCAGGCCGCGTTCGGCGGCCATGTCGGTGCCCCGGGCAAACAGCGCCAACGCGTACGCTTCAAGTCGAACGTAGTCGGCTTCCTCGACGATATTACGCGCCAGGATTTCTTCCCGCGAAATGTCTTCGTCGTGGCCCTCGTGCGCCTTGGTCGTGGGCGTGATGATGGGCTGGGGCAGGCGGTCGTTTTCCTTCAAGCCATCGGGCAGCGTCACGCCACATACCGTGCGCCTACCCGCCCGGTACTCGCGCCAGGCGTGCCCGGCCAGGTAGCCACGCACTACCATCTCAACGTCGTAAGGCGTGCAACGTCGGCCGAGGCTCACGTTGGGATCGGGTACATCGAGCAGCCAGTTGGGTACCAAGTCGACTGTAGCGCGTAGGAAGTGCGCCGCAATTTGGTTAAGTACCTGGCCTTTATAAGGTATCGCGCGCGGGAGCACGACATCAAAGGCCGAGATGCGATCGGTCGCGACCATCACCAGTCGATCCGAAAAGGTGTATACGTCCCGGACCTTTCCCCGGTAAAAGGATTCCTGGCCAGGAAAATCGAAATGCGTTTCCTTGATTGCGTTCAATATTATATTAGTTGAAAGTTGAAAATTTAACTTTTGAACTCACCACTCCACAATTTTACTTCGCTCGGATTGGTCGTAGTACTGACCGCGCCGGAGTTGGTAGGTATACTGGGCTTCGTTGGATTTCATGGCTTCCAAAATGGACCGGGCTTGATCTTCCGACATATTGAGTCGGCGCAACCTTTCCAGCAACTCCTCCCGCTCGCGCGCGATTTGTATTTCGCGCTGCTCGATCGGGTTGGACTGCTGAGGCGAGGGCGGGGCCTGGTTCGGAGCTTCGGGGGGCTGGTTTGCGGGTACCTTGCCCGAAAAAGTCCGCTTCAATAGTTCGTAATCGAATCGGGCCGTTTCGTTATCAGGATAAATCCGTAGTGCGGATTTTAAGAAAGTCAGCGCCTCGGTGGTGTCACGGTCCTGGCACGCCAGTACTGCCAGCTGGGTATGAGCCATCGAGGATACCTTGGGATCAGGTACCCGCAGCAATAGGGTGTACTGCTCCTTAGCCAGTTGCAAACTGTCCAGCCTGTAATAGCTGTGCGCCAGATAAAGCCGGGTGGCTGGATCAGAAAAAATGGAACTGTACGTGATTTTGTAGTACAGCCCGGCGGCTTGCCGATAATCGCCTTCCAGGTAAGCGCTTTCGGCGTTACTTTTGTCCTGATTCGATTTCCCAACCATGTCGAAGGTACGGGTGTCCCAAATCCAAAGCATGATGTAGAGCAATATCGAGGTCATAGAGAGCGGTTTGCCGGCTCGAAATTACGAAGAGATCGTCAGAGTCGGAAAGTTCGCACCGTGATAAGTACATCCAACAACAGCAAACCGAGCGCCGCCGCTAGGAAGTAGTAGTACTTATTAGAATCTACCGTCACCCTCCGGCTGTCGATCACCTGACCCTGGATGGCCTCAATGTTGCCGATCACCCTGGGAATTTCGTTGACCTCGTTGTTCAGCCGGTAGGAGCTGCCATTGGTTTCGCGGGCCAGGTCGGCAATAGCCAGCTCATCGAGTCTCGTCACGACGGTTTCGCCGTCCTCATCTTTCAGCACCGACCCGTTTTCCCGAATCGTGCTGCCTTCCGTGGTACCCACCCCCACGATAAACAGCTGATAACCGAAACGCCGGAAGTTGTTGAAGAGCGTCGCGTCGCAGCCGGCCGAACGCTCACCGTCCGTAAACAGGACCAGTACCTTGGCTTTGTTGGCTGCCCCGGCATCCTGGTTGATCTTATTGTAAGCCAGTTCCAGCGCGCTGCACACATCGGTGCCGTCGCCCGGCAGCAGGCCGGTCTGTAGAGATTGTACGTAGAGGTCGAGGGCTGCCCGATCGTAGGTCAGTGGCGATTGCATGAAGGCTTCGTTGGAAAAAACAATGAGGGCTACCCGATTGGCCGGTGAGGCGGTCAGCAGCCGGTCGATCTCGAATTTTACTTTTTCGAGACGTGTGGGCGCCACATCCATCGCGTTCATCGACTTCGAGAGATCGACAAGCAGATAAATGTCCTTTCCCCGCGCTTCCAGCTCCCGCTCCGACTCGCCAAACGATGGACCCAGCAACGAAACGATCAGCAGGGCAAAGGCAATCGTACGAATGAACAGCTTGATGACCAGCGCCCGGGCGGTCGTCCTAAGCTGTCGTGCCACGCGCACCGTGCGCACAAAAAACGCAGCGTAGGCGAGGACAAACAGCAGCGAGAAAATAAATTCGGTAAGGCCAAAAGGGTAATTCCAGTTCATTACAAAGTACTTGCGGGGCGCGGCAGGACCCAAAATTAGGCATTCCGCCGCACTGACAAAGTTTTTTCAGATAATGTTTGTATTAATCAAATCGAACCCTCTATATTTGTGGCCCAATAGCAGGAGAGATGGGTGAGTGGCTGAAACCAGTAGTTTGCTAAACTGCCGTACCTCTAAAGGGTACCGCGGGTTCGAATCCCGCTCTCTCCGCTTCATATTGGTTTTTATAAAATAATATTTCGGGGAGTGGCGCAGCCCGGTAGCGCATCTGGTTTGGGACCAGAGGTTCGCAGCGGTTCGTCGCTACGATTCGAATTCTGTCTCCCCGACGAGTGGCAACAGTTTTGAATAAATAAGGATTAGTAAAATAATATTTCGGGGAGTGGCGCAGCCCGGTAGCGCATCTGGTTTGGGACCAGAGGGTCGCAGGTTCGAATCCTGTCTCCCCGACAATGAATCAGACAGCTTTTCAAAGCTGTCTTTTTTTTTCGGGTCGCGTAGCTCAGCTGGATAGAGCACCTGCCTTCTAAGCAGGCGGTCCTAGGTTCGAATCCTAGCGCGATCACATGTTAAGCTCAGCTGGATAGAGCACCTGCTTCTAAGCAGGCGGTCCTAGACGGTCGGCCGCTGCCGTTCGAATCCTAGCGCGATCACATGTTAAGCTCAGCTGGATAGAGCACCTGCCTTCTAAGCAGGCGGTCCTAGACGGTCGGCCGCTTGCCGTTCGAATCCTAGCGCGATCACATGTTAAGCTCAGCTGGATAGAGCACCTGCCTTCTAGCAGGCGGTCCTAGACGGTCGGCCGTTGCCGTTCGAATCCTAGCGCGATCACAAAATAAAATTGAAAGCCCTGCAAATCAAATGATTGCAGGGCTTTTCTGTATGCGGACCGTGTCGTTACTGAAATAAACCCTCAGCAGCTTTCCCTTGTTTTTTTAAATAAAACTCTCCGAAAACCGCACAAAGTGACAGGTGTAACCATTGGGATTCCTGACCAGATAATCCTGGTGTTCGGGTTCGGCGGGCCAGAAAGTGGTGTAAGGCTCCAAAGTCGTGGCGACGGTACCTTTCCACCGCTTGGAATCGTTCACTATTTTGATCATTTCTTCCGCCTCGTTTTGCTCTTTTTCGTTTTGGATGAAAATAGTGGAGCGGTAGCTGGTGCCGACATCATTACCCTGTCGGTTGACTGTGGTCGGGTCGTGAATCCGAAAGAAAAAATCCAGTAATTCCCGAAATGAGGTCTCGCTTGGGTCGTAAGTTATTTCCATTCCCTCGGCGTGGCCGGAGTGGTTGCGGTAGGTAGGGTTGTCGTTTTCTCCGCCAATGTACCCTACTTCAGTGTCTCTTACACCGGGCCGTACCCGGAAGAGGTCTTCCATACCCCAGAAACAGCCTCCTGCTATGTATGCTTTTTTTAGTTCGCTCATTTGTCGATGGTTAATTGATGTTTGATTCTAATTTACTACTTAGTGCTGGTTTGCCCTCAGCAACCGGGACCGCATTCATGATGAAGCCGACTACCTTTTGTTCCGGCATTTCGCATGGCTTCAAAATTTCGGAGGCGGTGGTGATATAGTAGTTTAAACTAATAAAATTCGTGCCTCCGAGTTCCTCGGCGTAAAGCTTAATACTTCTTCCGTTGTTAAAGTCCGTGCGGGTGACGCCATATTTTTCGGCCTGGTACCTCATTTCAGAATACCCGATGGGTATTTCGAGTAGCTTGGTCAGAAATCGAGTCATGGTCGCGTCGCGCATAACATTAGCACTGGTGTCGCTCAGAACTAGAACAATTTCCTGCTATTATGATTCACAATACCTTCGCTCGATCCGTCGCTTCACTGAAACCAATCGCCAGATGCCAATGAAAAGTACTAGCGGTGCCAAGACCAACAGGATGTACCCCAGCCACCGGACGTCCTGAAAGGCATCGAGCCGCAGAATCGTGACGCCACCGGCCAACAGCGCCAGGGCGGTGCGGAAATAGGCCAGGAAAGTTCGCTCGTTGGCTAGGTGGGTGCGTTCCACGGCCAGCCAGTCGCTGAGCGATAGCCTTACCGGGGAATCTGGTTGTGCTGTCTTCATTTTTAAATAAAAAAAGCACCGCTCCGAATCGCCGGGCGGTGCTGAAATCAATAGGTTGGAGCTCAACGCTTTTCCATCGCCACGAAATCGCGGTGGGTAGGGCCGGTGTAAATCTGACGCGGGCGGCCGATCGGCTCTTTGTTCTCCCGCATTTCTTTCCACTGCGCAATCCAGCCCGGCAAACGGCCGATGGCAAACATCACGGTGAACATATTGGTCGGAATGCCCAGCGCGCGGTATATAATGCCGGAATAGAAATCCACGTTGGGATACAGCTTGCGCGATACGAAGTAGTCGTCTTCGAGCGCGGCTTTCTCCAGCGTTTTGGCAATGCCCAGCACCGGATCATTGACGCCGAGTTTGGCCAGTACTTCGTCGGCCGCTTTTTTGATGATGCGGGCGCGGGGGTCGAAATTCTTGTAAACCCGGTGCCCGAAACCGAAAAGGCGGAAACCGCTCGACTTGTCCTTGGCCATGTCGATGTACTTCTGCGTGTCGCCGTCGGCTTTAATCGCTTCCAGCATCTCGATCACCTCCTGGTTGGCTCCGCCGTGCAGCGGGCCCCATAGCGCACCGATGCCCGCCGAGATGGAAGTGTACAGGTTGGCGTGCGAAGAACCTACCAAACGCACCGTCGAGGTCGAGCAGTTTTGCTCGTGGTCGGCGTGCAGGATCAGTAGTTTGTTAAGCGCCTTCGCCACCACGGGGTCGACCTCGTACTTCTCGACGGGCAGCGAAAACATCATGTTGAGGAAGTTGGAGCAGTAATCCAGGTTGTTGTCAGGATAGTTGACCGGATGCCCCTGCGATTTCTTGTAAGACCAAGTCGCGATCGTCGGCAGCTTAGCCAGCAACCGCACGATGTGCATTTCGGTGTCTTCGGGCGCGTTGGAGTCGTACGAATCGGGATAAAAGGCGCTCATGGCACTCACCAGCGACGACAGTACACCCATCGGGTGGGCATTGACGGGGAAGCCCTCGAATACCTTACGCATATCCTCGTTGACCAGGGTGTGCGTACGTACCTGGTGCTCAAATTCGGTGTACTCCTCCTCAGTCGGCAGGTCGCCGTAAACCAATAGGTAAGCTACTTCCAGGAAAGACGCCTTCTCGGCCAGATCCTCAATCGAGTAACCCCGGTACCTGAGTATGCCTTCTTCACCGTCCAGAAAAGTGATGGCGCTGGTGGTGGAACCGGTATTCTTAAAACCGCGATCGAGCGTAATGTGCGAGGTGGTGTCGCGCAATTTGCTGATGTCGATCGCTTTCTCCTGCTCGGAGCCTTCTATGATGGGAAATTGATAAGATTGACCGTCAATGGTCATTTCGGCGGTTTGTGACATATGTTTTTATCAAATAGTTAATTAGAGGTACTGAAATAATTGGGGGACTTGCAATATCTTAAATATATTTTGGACTATCTACGGCAAAAACCAGATTATTACCCAATCCAAGCGATTTCAGCTGGGTTTCAACCAGAGTTCAGGGCTTTTTGTAGATTTTTCCGTCCTTCATGACCATCGCTACCCGCTCTACAACCGTAATATCCCGGCCGGGGTTTCCGCTTACAGCGACCATGTCGGCCAGTAAACCGGGCTGAATGCTACCGATTCGGCCTGTGCTGGTGCATAATCAGGGCATTGCCCGCGGTGGCAGCCCGCAATACATCGAGCGGTTTCATGCCGTAGTCGACCATCATGATCATTTCGCGGGCGTTGGTACCGTGGCTGTACACGCCTACGTCACCGCCCATCACTATCGTGACTCCCGCATCGAGCGCTGACTTAAAACTCTTGCGCTTTTCGGCAATGCGTTCCGGCTCGGGGTCCTGTCCTTTGCGCCAGCCCCGGTACTGGCTGATGGCGTCGCCCGCCGCGAGGGTAGGGCAGAGGGCCACGTTCTTCTCGCGCATCAGTTTCCAAATCTCAGCCGTGCCGCCATCGCCGTGCTCGATGGTTTCTACGCCCCCCATAATGGCACGCCGCATTCCTTCGGCGGTGGAGGCATGGGCCACCGTCGGGCGACCGCTGCTGCGGGCCGTCTCCACGATCAGCCTGATTTCTTCTTCACTAAACGTAGGCAAGGCCTTCGCCGTTAGGACCCCAGCGGTAGTCGGCGTAAAGTTTGATGACGTCCGCGCCTTTTCCGATCTGGGTACGCACCGCCCTGATCAGATTATCGTGCCCGTCGGCCTCTTCGGCACCTTGCGGTACCGCGATGTCGGGGCTGAAACCACTGGGTCCGTAGCTGCCCGTCGCGATGAGCGCCCGCGTGGCGATGATCATGCGCGGACCTGGGACGATTCCTTCGTTAATCGCCTTTTTTAGGCCGTAATCATCGTATTCGGCTCCTTCGGTACCTAGGTCCCTGACCGTCGTAAAACCTGCTAACAGTGTTAACTCGGCGCTTTTTACGGCCCGTGCCGTCCGAAATGAGCGCGGCTCGTTGAGTACCTGCTCGGTCCAGGAAGTCTCGTTGTAGGGATGCAGAAAAAGGTGCGAATGCCCTTCGATAAAACCGGGAAGCAGCGTGGTGCCCGCCAGGATTATGGCCTCAGCCTGCTTCGCTTCGCTCGGCATATCGGTGATCTCTCCGGCGGCTTCGATCTTGTTTCCTTTTACCCAAACCACCCACCCCTCGTGCATCTGCTCGCCGTCGAAAACGCGATCGGGGCGCAAAAGGTAGGACGATTGAGCCAGCGAAAAGCAAGGTAAAAGCACGGCCAGGAGTACCCGCACAAAAGTTGATTTCTTCATAGCTCAGGCGTTTTACGGGCTGTGGTCAAAGACCAAACCAGGTACCTGCCGAAGATGGCAATCATCAGCACGGGAAGTAAGTGCGCGCCAAAGATGAACGCCTTGCCGGTCAGGCCGTAGGAAAAGGAGGTAAAACTTACGTACACGTAAGCAAACAGCGCCAATCCGAGTACCAGAAACATGAGGTACCAGCCCAACGCGGCGCGCGGCGTACGGACACGGCGGACGATTTCACAGGCCGCCAGACTCACGCCCAGCACCAGAAACACGGTAGCCAGCGCGCGCGGAAACGTTTTGAGGTAGCTGTGTTTGTAAATAAGGATACCCAGCTTACCTACCAAATTGGGATGGGCGAGCAGGTAGGCGTCGGTGACGCCGAGTACCGCTAATAAGAGGGTCGAACTAAGGTTTTTGGTCACAGCTTGTAAATATTCTCATTCATGTTCGTCACGATCGTCTCGACCCACGCTTCGCCGGGCGCATTATGGTCGAGCCAATGGATGTCGATGCCTTCGCGCTCCATTTTCCTGAAAAACGTCATCTGGCGCTTGGAAAAACGGTGGATTTCGGTTTCGAGCCGGTCCGTCATCTCCTTATAGTCAAACTCGCCGAGCAGGTGCTGCGTGATGTACTTGTATTCCAGACCGTAATAGATCAGGCTTTGGGGATCTATTCCCGAATCGAGTAGCGCTCGTACTTCCGCCACCAACCCCTGGTCCAGCCGGTCGCGCAGGCGGTCGCTGATGCGTACCCGGCGTACTGTGGTGGGCGGGTCGATGCCGTACACCTGGTACCGGGGCAGCGGATGCTGCGGTATCTCGAAATCGGGGTGCGCGATGAGGTAGGTACTGATTTCGATGGCGCGGATCGTGCGTTTTTTGGTGGAGGTATCGGCGATGGGCGAGTAGGCTGAGGGCAGTTTCTCAAACGAGCGGAGCAATGCTTCGTGGGGTTTTTCTTCCAGTTTCTCACGCAAAAATGGGTCCGTCGGGACGCCCGTGAAGTAGTGCTCTTGCAAAAGCGCGTTGAGGTACAGGCCCGTACCCCCGCAAAGGATTGGGTAGTGGCCCCGGCCCAAAATTTCGGGAAGTACCTTGTGTACATCGAGTTGAAACTGATGGACGTTGTACTTCTCGCCCGCATCCAAGATGTCGATAAGGTGGTAGGGTATGGCGTCGCCCGCCACAACGTACTCGTCGAGGTCTTTGCCTGAGCCGAGGGTCATGCCCCGGTACACCTGCCGGGAGTCAGCGCTGATGATTTCACCGCCAATGCGGTGCGCCAGCCGGGTGGCGAGCTGGGTTTTGCCGGAGGCCGTGGGGCCCAAAATTACGATCAAGACTTTGGTATTTGGGGATGAATCAATTTTACAAACTTACGACTTCCGGCGTTTTTTATCTCTATAAATCCCTTTTCGGCGGCGTTCTGCAAGGTAATTCCTGCGGGCAACCGCCACGGTTCGTGCCGAATCATGGTGGAGGGGTCGACCCAAAAGGTGTGCGGCAGCGTGTCGGCTTGGGCTTCAAAGCCTAGTTTTTGGTACCCTAGTCCACTCGACCATTCCAGGTCTGCGTAGGTCATAAGGTCGTCGGGCGCGTGGGTCTTGGTAAAGTGCTTTAACAACTTATCCAGCCCACCCACCACCGTATGGTACGCTAAGCTGGCAAAGCGCACCAACTCGAAGGAGCGGTGGATGCCGTGCTCCCGCAGGAAATTGCGCGGCCGAGCGAACGTCGCGACCGCTACCAGCAGCCCGATTTCAGGATCGTGCCGACCTTCATATTTTTCAGGAAAAGGGAGTACCCGGAAGTACCTAGCGGGAAGAAAAAGTCCGTAGCTGTACTTGGAAAGCGTGGGAGACTGTAAGTGGTTTTCCTGTAAAAAGCGGGATGTCGTGGGACGATCGAGGCGATGTACCTGCGTGAGGCGGCCAGGAATGCGGTGCGATTGGCCGAGTTGGGCCAGTAAGCGGGATTTTACAATATCTCTTTTGGTATGCCAAAGATCTTCCCAAACTACCACCCTGCGCGCGGCGTCCGACTGGTTGACATTCGCGGGGGTATCACCAGCCAATTGCCGCAAATACAAATCCAGTTCACGGTCGCTGCTGTCCGTGATTTTCAACAGCACAGGCGCTGCATCACCGTCGAGCGTAATTTTCAGGTCGATAGGTAAAGCCGTCAACCATGCGGCCACTTCCTCAAAAAAAGTTGAATGCTTCACAGCAGAGTCGTCCGTACTCATCGGAAGCCTTTCCATTTGGCTTGCACCATCCTTGCGATGATTTCGTTGCCTTCGTCGGAAGGGTGCAGGCCGTCGAAGGTCATGCTTATGGCATCGGAAGGATAAGGATATTCGTCTTTTTCCGGGTCGAAGGGTATTTTGTGTAGTCGGGGTATGGGTAAATTGCGGTATAGGTTGGTGCCGGGTTCGCGCAATCGTTTGAAGTGAACACATTGCCGGGCGTGATGCCGCTATTGTGGTACAAATCGACCACGACCAGTCCCTTCCAGCTGGCCGATAGTCGTACGGCATTCGCAAATTCTTCCAATCGCTGTCCGTTTTTGGGTTTGTACGAACCGTAGGCAGTGTTTTTAAAATTATCCCAGCGAAACAAAATCACCCCGTTGCATAGGCGTAATCATGATGATTTCAGCCTTGGGTTAAGTTCCCGTATCTTGGAGATAATGATCCTGAAAGAACCAAACACGGTCTTGCTACCCTTTTCCGTTTGTAATCCTCCACCTCCCACCGGCTTTCCCTGCCACCAGTCGTTGGTACCCAAAAACACGGTGTACACATCGGCTTTGGTCAACCCGAGCGAGTCGATATTTTGGGCGATCTTAACCGCCGACCAACCGTTAAATCCTTTATTGATGTAGTCGAGCTTGGGGTTTTGCTCGGTCAGCAACGTCAGGTAACCTTTGGTCAGCCGGTTGCCGGTTTGGTCGGGATGGTCATTGAGGTAGGTTATGGAATCGCCCAGGGCCAGCCATTGCGTTTTTCGAGGCGCACTTCCCAGGCACAGCAAGAGCAAAAGCGCGAAGCAGAGAAGTTTTTTCATGCGAAGAGCGGTTTGAAAATGTTGAAATCGAGTACTTTATTTACCAATACAAAATTTGGAAAAAATATTGGCGAGCAAGTCGTCCGACACGATGGTTCCCGTGATTTCGCCCAGGTGGTACAGCGACAGCCGAATATCCTGAGCCAGAAAATCGCCCGTGATGCCGGTATCCAGGCCAGTGAGTACTTCATCGAGTGCCTCCGAGGTTTTGACCAGGTGCTCGTAATGGCGCAGGTTGGTCACGACGGTGTCCTGGGCGGCACGGGTTTGGATTTGGGCGATCAGGGTCGATTTGAGCAAGTCTAGGCCGGATTGGGTTTTGGCGGAAATGGGTATTCCACTACCGTTCGCCTCACCCCCCATATCCACCTTATTCCTCACCCAAATCACCTTTTTTTCCTCCGGCAGCGCCGCCACCAGCGCTTCGGCTTCTTCCCGCGTTTCCTGACTATCAAACAGCATCAGGACCACATCCGCTTTGTCCATCGCTCTGCGTGAGCGCTCGATGCCCATGGATTCCACGAGGTCCTCAGTTTGGCGGATACCAGCGGTGTCGATGAAGCGAAATTTGAGGCCTTCCAACACCAGCGTGTCCTCGATCACATCGCGGGTGGTACCGGGGATGGCGGTCACGATGGCTTTTTCTTCGTTGAACAGGGCGTTGAGCAGCGTGGACTTGCCCACATTGGGCGCCCCGATGATGGCGACCGGTACGCCGTCTTTGAGCGCGTTACCGTAGTCGAACGAGTCGATGAGGGGGCGAATGGTACTTTGCAGATTCTCAATTAAAGTCCGCAGATCGTCGCGTTGGGCGAATTCCACGTCCTCCTCGCCAAAATCGAGCTCCAATTCTACCAACGAGGCAAAATGAATCAATTCCTCCCGCAGGGCTTGTAGTTGGCGCGAGAAACCACCCCTGAGCTGGGTCAGGGCGGTTTTGTGGCTGGCGGCCGAGTCGGCGGCAATGAGGTCGGCGACGGCTTCGGCTTGAACTAAGTCAAATTGGCCGTTCAAAAAGGCGCGCTGCGTGAATTCGCCGGGTCGGGCAATCCTGGCCCCCCCGCGCACGAGTACCTTTAAAATCTGCCGCACGATGTAGTCGGAGCCGTGGCAGGAAATCTCGACGGAATCCTCCTTGGTAAACGAATGCGGCGAGCAGAAAACAGTAACGAGTACTTCGTCGATGATGGCATGATCTTGCCCAATGGTACCGAAATGAACCGTGTGGCTGGGAGCCTCGGTTAAATCTTTGCCCTTGAAAAGGCGGTCGACCAGCGCAATGGTACCCACGCCCGATACCCGGACGACGGCAATCGCGCCAACGCCCGAGGCCGTAGCGAGCGCACAAATAGGGTCTTGTTGTTGAATGAGTGGGGTGTTCATAAGGAAGGAGCGCGAATGAGCTTCCTTTATATTTAGCTAGATTTGCCCCTTTAACACTAAAAAGACGTTAAAGTGCACTTCAATAGAATGGACAAAGGTAAAGGTAAGCAGAGAAACTTGGGTTGGCTGATTGCCTTGGTAACTATTTCAGCGCTACTATCGAGCTGCTCGAGCCATACCCTGTATCTGGTACGGCACGCTGAAAAAGCCACCACGCCCGCCAACGACCCACCGTTGACCGAAATCGGCCGGAAACGCGCCCTGGATCTACGGGACACCCTACGCGATAAAGCGATCGAGTACCTCTACTCCACCGATACCCGCCGAACCCAAGCAACGGCCCAGCCACTGGCGGAAGCGCTTGGTCTTGAAATAAACTCCTACAAACCCGACACCTCCTGGCAGGTGGCGCGGCGACTGGTCAGGCTACGCGGCAATGCGCTGGTGGTGGGACACAGCAACACGCTGCTGCCGCTTTTGAACCAATTGCCCGTGACCCACCCCAAAAAGACGATACCCGACGACGAATACGATAATCTGTTCGTGGTGACAGTACAAAAGCGCTTTTTACGCCCGCCGCTTATCCGGTTGCAGGAAAAGACGTTTGGGGAATAGATTTTGCCCTTGTGGTGCGGCCCGTACCACATTCAGTCGAAAGTACTTCGTCAACGTAGGGGAGTTTTTGGGTCGTTGGTTTGACAGGATTTTTGGGACGATCGGGCTCGATAAAGCCAGTTTAACGAAACGCTCTTCCCAGTCTACTTTCGGTACCGCGAGCATATCGGCGGTCTCTTCGCCCAGGAAGAACCGCATCTGGGCGGCGGGCAGATTTTGCAAGCTAGGAGAGCCGATCTGTTTTTCGATGGCTCGAAGCAAAGCGAGTGTCAGTCCCTGGCCTGCTTCCGAGGCTGTGAACTGCCGGGTCGCGATGCCTTTCTCGATGCGAAAGGCTTCCAGCATATTGGTTGGTAAAAGTTCGGGATCGACACCCAGCAGATAGCCAATGACATTCCAGAGGTGCAGGTACGCTTCCTCATCCTCCTTCGAGAGGGAGATACCCAGTTTTCTGAATCCCTTGATGGCAATGTAGGAGAAAGAAAGATTGGTAGCCGCCATGTCTTCCTGACAAATCGGGTGGCCCCAGGCGTCGTCCCAGCGCCCGCCGCTAAGCGTGTACCAGCGAATGGCCGCGTGCAATAATCTGATCTTGGCGACGCGCTGAAAATTGACACCGTTGTCCCAATCGCGTTCCTGCATCACGCCAAAAACAAACGCCCCGGTTTCTTCCAGACGCTGGAAGGTATTGTGCCGGATTCGTTCCGAAATCCAGAGTACCTGCGCACCATTGGCCCCGGCATAACAATAGGGAAGGGAGTAAGTACCCAGTAAAAGCGAAATAACCTGATAGTGCTTCCAAAAGAAGACAATACCCGCGTCAAACAGCTGACGGTCAGTAAAATTAGGGAAGATAACTTGGCTACCGATAAATTTCTGAACAGCGTTAGATTTCCCTTCAAAACCAAAATCTTCGTAGTCGGTCAGGAATTTCATGAGTGGTCCGACCGCCTCATGTCCGCCTTCGGCTGCCACCGCCGCGATGACCGCATCCGCCGCCGGATCGCCCACGTGGCGGAACGTTTCGAGCATCTTATCGGGGTAGCTACGACCGGTAATTATATCTTTGCGCATGAAGTCAATGGTGACTGAGTGAATGATAGAATGAATGAATATTGCTTACGCATTAGTAAGATTGAGAGATGAGAAAAATCTATTCACTCATTCACTCAATCACTCATTCAAAATTATATTTAGAACCTCCCTTGGGTTGGTTTGGTTTAGAGGTGAAGTCCTTTCATATATATGAATACGATTATCGAAGAAGAGTTTGTACAGGTGGCAACGACGGCGTTGCCGGTGATGGAGGCATTTTACACCCTGCAGGGTGAGGGCGCGCACAGTGGCAAAGCGGCCTATTTCATCCGGTTGGGGGGCTGCGATGTGGGCTGTCCGTGGTGCGATGTGAAGGAGTCCTGGGACGCCGATGCGCACCCCCTCACGTCGATCGAGACAATTGTGCGGGGCGCAATGTCTTATCCGGGGCGCCTGGCGGTAATTACGGGGGGCGAGCCACTCATGTACCCACTCGATGCCCTGACGAGTGCCCTGCATAACGTGGGCTTCAAGACCAACATTGAAACCTCCGGGGCGTACCCGCTGTCGGGGCATTGGGACTGGATTTGCTTTTCGCCCAAGAAATTCAAAGCGCCGCTTTCCGAAATCTACCCCGCCGCCGATGAGCTTAAAGTGATTGTCTTCAACCAAAGCGACTTTGCCTTCGCCGAGCAGCACGCCGCGCGGGTGGGTCCCAACTGCAAACTACTCCTGCAACCCGAATGGAGCCGCCACGAGCGAATGCTGCCGCAAATCATCGACTACGTCAAAGACAATCCGCGTTGGCAAATCTCGTTACAAACCCATAAATTCATGAATATCCCCTGATGAGCCGCATCATCTGTTTCGCGTTTTTGGTTTTTCTCAGTTCTTGCAAAATATCCCGGGCGCAAGAGGGAAATCTGTCGCGCCGTGACCGCCAACTCTACGAAGCCGCTCAGAAGGCCTGGAACGCCCGGCAGATGGAAGCCGCTCTGCCGCTTTACCAAAAACTGGTGCAACAAGTACCCGACCTTGCCGACGCCCACCTCCGGCTGGGGCAACTCTACGATTTTCGGCGGCAGGGCGCGCTGGTGCGTGTTCACTACGCCAAAGCGGTGGCGCTCTTGCCCGACAACAGCGAGATGGCCCCGGCCTACCAGTGGCTGGGCCGCGATACCTTCCAGCGGATGCAGTACGATTCGGCGGCCACCTACCTTAGGAAGGCGTTGGCTTTCTACCCGGAGCGCTCCAACCTGGCCCTCGTCACGCGGAAATGGATCGCCTCGACAGAATTCGCTAGGAAGGCTCTGCAAAATCCTTTGAAAATCGACAAGCGATCGCTGGGTGATACGGTCAATGTGCGCAAAGCTCAGTTTTTTCCTGTCCTGACGGCCGACAACGAGACGCTCATTTTTACGGGCCTTACGCCCGAGCGCGACGAGAATATGTACATCACCCACCGAACCAAAAACGGCTGGGACGTACCCGAGGAGCTTTCCAAAAACATCAACTCGATCAACAACGAGGGTACCTGCACCATTTCGGCCGATGGGCGCACGCTGGTGTTCACCGCTTGCAGCCGCCGCGACGGCTACGGCGGCTGCGACCTGTACATCAGCCGCAAAGAAGGTAAGGAATGGTTGGCTCCGCGGAATATGGGCGACGTCGTCAATACGCCCGACTGGGAGTCGCAGCCCTCGCTCTCTGCCGATGGTAGCGTACTGTACTTCACCAGCGATCGGTCCGGTGGGGTAGGCAAGGCCGATATCTGGAAATCGGTGCGCGATAGTGTGGGGAACTGGCAGGTGCCCGTCAATCTGGGCCGACCCGTCAATACCCCCGATGAGGAGAACGCGCCCTTCATTCATGCCAATGGCCGCACGCTTTTCTATGCTACCAACGGGCTGCCGGGCATGGGCGGCTTCGATCTTTTCTTCAGCCAGCAAGTCGACACCACCTGGAGCGAGCCCGTCAACCTGGGGTACCCGATCAATACCGTGGCCGACCAGGTGGGAATGTACATCTCGTCGGAGGGCAAAACGGCCTACTACACCGACGACCAACCCACCCCGGACGGCCGGCGGGCGCTGCTGTACAGCTTTACGATTCCCGACACGCTCCAAAAATTATTTGTGCCGGCCCACTACCTGAAAGGCCGCGTGTACGACCAACGGACCAAAGCGCCGCTGTCGGCCACGCTGGAGCTGTACGATCTGAAAAGCCAGCAGCGTGTGTCGACTTTCTCGACTGAGGCAGGTACCGGGCAGTACCTCGCCGTGCTCGCCCAGCGAAGTGAGCACGCTCTCTATGTCGTCAGCGAGGGGTACCTGTTCAAAAGCCTGACGTTCGTCGCCAGCGACTCCACGCCCTCACTGCAACTCGACATCCCGCTCGAACGCGCCGAAAAAGACCGGGTGGAAGTACTGAACAACATCTTTTTTGCCACGGGTGCCTACGCCCTCGACGACAAGTCGAAGGTGGAATTGCAGAAACTGGTGCTGTTCCTGAAAAACAATCCCAAACTCGGTATCGAAATTGCGGGCCATACCGACGATGTTGGCGGCGAGAAGGAAAATCTTGAACTGTCGCGCCGCCGGGCCCAGAGCGTGGCCGACTACCTGGCCGGCGCGGGCGTACCGGCGGGCCGTTTCAGTGCGGTGGGGTACGGCGAGCGTAATCCCAAGGTACCCAACGACAGCGACGAAAACCGCCGTCTCAACCGCCGCATCGAGTGGCGAATCAAGTGAGGTACCTTGCCTTTTAACACGAAATTTCGCACTTTTGCAAGCGTCCTTCTGTTTACTTTAACTTAAACATAAAGCCGGGTGAAGGCAGAACCGACGCGCCGTACGTTGAGCATGTCCCATCCTCAACTTCCAACTTTCAACCAGATAGACATGAGTAACGAAAAAATAGATTGCCTGATTATCGGATCGGGACCCGCGGGCTATACCGCCGCCATTTATGCTTCCAGGGCGGGCTTGAAACCAGTGCTCTACACCGGCCCCCAGCCGGGCGGACAGCTTACCATCACGACCGACGTCGAAAACTACCCCGGCTACCCTGACGGAATCACCGGGCCCGAGATGATGCTTAATTTCGAGAAGCAGGCCAAACGTTTCGGTACCGATGTGCGCTACGGCATGGCCACGGCGGTGGATTTCGCGGAAGGCCAGCACAAGGTCACCATCGACGACGACGCTGTCATCGAAGCCAAAGCCGTCATTATTTCCACCGGCGCCAGCGCCAAGTGGCTGGGTTTGCCCGGTGAAGAACGGTTGAACGGACTGGGCGTGTCGGCCTGCGCGGTATGTGACGGGTTCTTCTTCCGGGGCCAGGATGTGGTCGTGGTAGGTGCGGGCGACACCGCCGCCGAAGAAGCCAGCTACCTTTCCAAGCTATGCCGTAAAGTGACGGTACTGGTGCGGCGCGACGAGATGCGCGCTTCCGTCATCATGCAGAAGCGGTTGCTGTCGCTGGAAAACGTCGAGATGATGTGGAACACCGAAACGGTGGAACTGATTGGAGAAGAAGGACTTGAAGCAGTGAAAGTAAAAAACAACCAAACCGGCGAAGAGTCGACGCTCATCGCGACCGGATTCTTTGTCGCAATCGGCCACAAACCCAATACCGATATTTTTAAAGGCTACCTCGACATGGACGCCGCTGGATATATTCAAACCGTCAAAGGCACCGCCCACACCAACGTCGAAGGCGTGTTTGCCTGTGGCGACGCCCAGGATGTCGTATACCGGCAGGCGGTCACGGCGGCGGGCACGGGCTGCATGGCGGCACTGGACGCCGAGCGGTATCTGGCCGAAGTCGAAACGATGGCCGAGGAGGTAATGGTTTAGTGGAAACTCAGGAAGAGGAAGGGGCAACCTCTTCCTCTTCTTTTTAAGATACATATATGAAAAAATACTTCATCGTCCTGGTACTTTGGAGCGTGGGGTGCATTCGCGACCCAGGCGCTGGCCCAGGAACGGGGTAAATTCAAGAAAAACCCTAAGATCAACCAAAACAAGGCCAACAGCGTCAACCCGAACTTCCCAGTCATCGAACCCCAGCGCGAACCGGAAGCTGAATTTAAAATCGAGACCTCCACGATCAAGTTTCAGAGTCAGTTCGAGCCCGTCAAACCACTCAACGTGGTGGTAGCAGAAGACACGAGTACCATCGACGAGGGCGAAACTGAACTGGTGGAGGTAGTCGATTCGATGCAAATCGGCGACGAATGGGTCAAAATCGCCGAGTATTTCGTCATCTGGGACCCCAACACGATCAACCCGTACAGCATGGATGCCACGGAATTTGACGAGACCGTCGATCTGAAGCTCTTCGACCCGGCCGAAAACCGTTTCTGGAACACGCCGGTCGAAGCGCCGCGGGTTACCTCCAACTTCGGCTTCCGCTGGAACCGCCGCCACACCGGCACCGACATCGACCTCGAAACCGGCGATCCGATCTACTCCACCTACGACGGCATCATCCGCATCGTGGGCTGGGACGGCAGCGGCTACGGGCGCTACGTGATGGTACGTCATTACAATGGCCTCGAGACACTCTACGGACACATGTCGAAGCCGTTGGTGGAGTCGGGGCAAATCGTAAAAGCCGGCGACATCATCGGCTTGGGCGGTAGTACCGGCCGTAGCTCAGGCTCCCACTTGCACTACGAAAACCGCTACGAGGGCAACCCTTTCGATTCCAAGTACATATTCGACTGGGAAAGCCATCAGATACGATCTGATCACTTTTTGCTGACCCCACAAGTGTGGGACTACCTGCGCGGTGGCGGCTCCAAAGCCAAGAGCGAGTACGAGGCCGGAGACAAACCCACTTTTGTGCGCACGATGCTGCACCGTGTCCGCTCCGGCGAAACGCTCACTTCTATCGCGGGCCGCTACGGTCAGAGTGTGTCTGCTCTCGCCAAAATGAACCGCATTTCCACGCGCTCCACCCTGCGCATTGGCCAAAAATTGCGGGTCAAGTAGCCGCAGTTGGCCATCCGCTTTCGGCATGCACTATGTTGATTGTTTAAAAACTATTTTTAAAAAAAGGTCGAGAGCCAATAGCCGACTGCCGAAAGCCCCTTACATGAAATTAGATATTCTGGCGATCGCCATTCACCCCGATGATGTCGAGCTAGGCTGCGTGGGTACTTTGCTGGCCCAACGGGCACTCGGCAAGAAAGTAGGCATTCTGGACTTGTCCCGCGGTGAGTTGGGTACCCGGGGCACGCCCGAGGGCCGAATCCAGGAAGGACTCGACTCGGCCAAAATTTTGGGCGTCGAGATTCGTGACAATGCGGGGATGGCCGACGGGTTTTTCCGCAACGACGAAGCGCACCAACGGATACTGGCCAGGTACCTTAGAAAGTACCGGCCCGACATCGTGCTGGCCAATGCCATCAGCGACCGCCACCCCGACCACGGGCGCGCCGGTCAGCTGATTCATGAGAGCTGTTTTTATTCGGGATTACGAATGATGGAAACGCACAACGAGGACGGGGAGCCTCAGGAAGCCTGGCGGCCCAGAAACGTATTTCACTTTATTCAGGACCGGTACATCAAGCCCGATTTTGTGGTAGACATTACGCCGCATTGGGAGCAGAAAAAAGCGGCGATGCTGGCTTTCAGGAGTCAATTTTATGTACCGGCCTACGACGAAAGCAGCGACGAACCGCAGAGCTATATATCCAGCCCTGAGTTTCTCGACTTCATCGAAGCCCGCGCCAAGGAGTTCGGCCACGCCATCGGCGCGAAGTACGGCGAAGGCTTTACATCCTACAAAGCGCTCGGGGTGAGCGATCTATCCGTTTTCTATTAGGGGGACAACCGCCCGATCGACCACTGGCCGGTGGCCTCGTCGAGGGTGTACACGACGCGATCGTGCAGGCGGCTGGGGCGTCCCTGCCAGAACTCGACGCGGTCGGGCGTAAGCCGGTAGCCACCCCAATGCGGCGGACGGGGTACCGGGCCGTCGGCAAACCGGGCTTCGTAGGCGGCTTGCTTCTCGTCCAGAATCTCGCGCGAGGGCAGGTACTCACTTTGGTGCGATACCCAGGCCCCGATCTGACTGCCGCGCGGCCGACTGGCAAAGTAGGCGTCTGACACACCGGCGCTTGTTTTCTCGACCACTCCCTCGATTCTGACTTGTCTTTCGAGTTCCGGCCAGAAAAACGTCAGGCTGGCGAACGGATTGACGGCCAGGTCGCGGCCCTTGCGTCCGTGGTAGTTGGTGTAAAATACGATCCCATTAGCCTCCAAATCTTTGATGAGCACGATGCGGCTGCTGGGCCGGTGGTGCTCGTCTACCGTGCTGAGGTGCATCGCGTTAGGCTCTGGCACGCCGGAGTCGAGCGCAGCCTCGAACCATTCCCGAAACTGATCGAGCGGCTGTCTGGCCACCTCCTGTTCGGACAGGCCTTTCATGGTGTACTCTTTGCGTAGGTCGGAAATCTTCTGGCTCATGCGGGGCAGGGAATGAAGGAGTAGGATGGTAAAATTAACCATTTGAGCTAAAGATTGTTAGTTTTGTGTTCACATCGACTTACGAAAAACGACTACAATGGCTCAGGAAGAACACAAAGCGCACGAAGAAAAGGATGAGCAAGCAACACCATCCACGCCTTCGCCAGCTCCCGAAGCTACCCGGAACCAAGATAAATCTTCAAATGACTCGGCTCCGGATTTGATGCCCGACGCCGCACCATTAAGCGAAGCAAGCCCCGACTTGCACGTGGCGAACGACGACGGTACCGATGCCATCGAAATCGATCTGCTCGTTTCGGCGCGCGAAGGTGACGCTTTGCCCGACTCGGAAGACATGGTGGTGACCGATTCGCTCGATGCAATGCCCGAGGAAAAGCCCACGGCGATTTCCGGCGTGGCCGACGAGGACCCGCAATTGCTGGCCGAGGCTTACGCACTGGCCCAGGCGGCTGCCAATCAGGGTACCCCCGACGCTGCCGCTGCTGAGCCCGCCCCCGCCCCGCCCCCGCCACAGCCGGCCCGACGGTCGAGACGAACGACTCCGTCGAGGCGCCGAACGAGCCGGTTACTGACGAAAATCGGGAAGCAGCGGTGGACCCTGTTTCCGAGATTACGATTCCCGAAGAATCGCTTGATATTCCCGCTGCACCCGCCGAGCCGCAGGATTCTGACGATGATGACGACAGCGAAGACGATGGAGCCTCGGAATCGGACGACGATGAGGATGACGATTCCGACGAATCGGATGAGACAGAGGAGGTCGATTATAGTCAGCTGAGCCCGGCGGAGTTGGTTGCCACGCTTGAAAAAGAATTGGAAGCACTTGCCGCTTCCGGCGTCGGACCCGCCCGCTACAAAAAAGCGGATGCTTTGATCAAGGAGATCCGCCCGCTGAACGATCAGGCGAAGCGCTCTGCGGTGGATGCCGCCAAAGAGCAGTACATCGCCGACAATGGGTCGGAAGAGGGATTCGACTTTAAGCACGACGACGAGATTCGCCGGATCGATGAGTTGATCCGCGAAATCCGGGCCAAGCGCAAGGAGTACTTCCAAAATCTCGACAAGAGCCGCGACCAGAATTTTACCCACAAAACCGAACTACTTCAACGCCTCCGCGAATTGGTCGACACCGACGACAGCCAGGAAGTCGGCGCGGCCGACATGAAGAGCAGCTGGGAAGAATTCAAGAAGATTCAGGAAGAGTGGAAAAAAGTGGGCAATGTCTCGTCGCCGCACAATGGTACCCTTTGGGCGACTTACAACGCGCTGATCGATCGCTACTTCTCGAATCGTAATATCTACTTCGAGCTCAAAGAACTCGACCGCAAGAAGAACTCCGAACTGAAAGTCGAGCTGTGCGAGAAAATCGAAGCCCTGGTCAAAACCTTGCCCGACCGTCCGATGTCGCGCGAGATTTTGAAGGAAGGCAACGATATTTTTGAGGAGTACAAGCACATCGGCCCCGCCCCCCGCGAGGAGCAGGAGTTGCTGTGGGGGCGATTCAAGGAATCGCTCGATTCTTTGTACGATGCGCGGCGCGCCCAGTACGACGAGCAGAAAAAGTCGATGGCTGAGGTATACGAACAAAAATCGAAGATTTATGAGGGGATCGTGCCTTACACCACCTTCAACTCGGGGAGCATCAACGAATGGAATGCCAAAACCAAGGAACTTCTGGCTCAGCAGGACGCATGGCAGGCTACCAAGGGCCCCATGCCCCGGCAGGATGGCAAAGAGTTGAGCAAGAAATTCTGGGCGGCGTTGAAAACTTTTTTCAGTAACAAAAGCGAGTTCTTTAAGCAGCTGGAAGCCAAGCGGGAAGTCAACCTGACCGCCAAAACGGCCCTCGTGGAAGAAGTGGAGCAAATACTGGCGACCGCCGAGGATACCCCCACCAACACCAACCGCGTGATCGAGCTGCAGAAGCAGTGGAAGGGCATCGGCCAGGTACCCGAGAAATTTAAGAACTCGATATACGTGCGCTTCAAGAAAGCCTGCGACGCTTACTTTGATCAGAAACGATCCAAATTCAAGGAGCAGGACGAAGAGTTTGCCAAGAACCTGGCCGAAAAGGAAGCCCTTTGCGCGCGGATCGAAGCCGCCGTTGCCGATCCGAAAGACTCCAACATCGCCGAGCTTAATGATTTCAAAGCGGCATGGGCGAAGATCGGCTTTGTACCCCGCAAGGCGATGCAGTCGATTCAGAAACGCTACATTAAAGCCATCAACAGCTATGTGGGTGCCATCGGGAAGCTTTCACCGCGCGAAAAGGAGCAGGCCGTACTGGAGAGCGAAGTCCAGATGGTACGTGGCGGCGACACCAGCCGCAACCTGGACCGCAAGGAAGGCGACATCCGCCGGAAAGTGAGTCAACTGGAAAACGACATCGCGCTGTGGGAAAACAACATCGAGTTTTTTGCCAAATCGAAGTCCGCCGATAAGGTGAAAGCCCAATTCGAAGAGAAAATTAAAAAGGCCAACGATGAGCTGGAGGGTCTGAAGAAGCAGCTGAATATTATTCAGGAGGCTAATTGATTGTTTTCCACTTTAAATAAAAATTTCGTCTTGCCTGTTGTGTCTTAAAATGGAAAGTACTACTTTTGCCCCAGTTGATCGCCTCCATAGCTCAGTCGGTTCGGCACGGAGAGCTTGTCCCACCCGATAGAGCTACTGAGTGGAACGCCTCCCCGGTTGGAATTAGTCACCAGAGAATAAGCCTCCATAGCTCAGCTGGTAGAGCAACTGACTTGTAATCAGTAGGTCGTTGGTTCGATCCCGACTGGAGGCTCTTAAAAGTCAAGCACTTAGCATTCATTTGCTAGGTGCTTTTTTCGTTGATTGCAACACAGATTGCAACACAAACTGGGTGGGTAGGGTAAGAGGAGGGCATTAACACCGCTGAGGATACCCCACAAAAAAGGCCGGATTGCTCCGGCCTTGGCTTTTTTTCAGTACCTCAAATTTCTAAGGATCGCCGTTGCGCCCGTCTGCTAGGTGGCCGAATTGAAAAGGGGTTAAGGTAAAACCCTACCCCCCCCTTACCATGCCTTTAATTTTGCCTACTTCAAGATCCTATTTGATTAGTCAGGTAGGTTAAAATCTTTTTTCAGATTGGCGTAGTCGCGGTAGCGCTCGACATTCAGCCGCCCGCCGGGAATGCCTTTGAGGATAACCGCCCGAAACTTGAAATTCTCAGCTTTTTTGTAGTCCTCAATGGCTTCGTTTTTAATCGCTATCGAGTTGGCTGAAGTACCGTAGCCATGCACCAACATGACATACTCCCGCGTCACATCATCAGCAGCATAAGCGTAATCGTAGTAAGGTAGGGCAAAGTAGAAATCTTTACTTTTTAGGTACACCAAAGCTATTTCATCCTCTTTCAATCCCCCCTGGATCTGGTAGTAGTTCCAGAAGTTAGCCGCCGACGGACTCCACCCGAGCGTAAAGTCATAGTATTTGGGCGCGGTCGCATTTTGTCCCGCCGGGCCTTGCGCACCAACCGCCCCCGCTTCACCTTTTGCACCTGATGGCCCTATACCGCCTGTTTCCCCTTGTGGGCCTTTACAAGCAATTAAGATGCATGATAACGCCATTGTGTAAAGAATTCTTTCCATAGTTTTTTTGTGTTTTGATGGTTCGTTCCAAAAGTACACAAAACTCTAAATCAAGCATCCAATATTTTAAGATCAGTTTCCGCTTCCGCGCCCGCGCGAGAAGACCTCTCCGAAATCTGCTAACGCGCTCACAATCGCCTTTTTCCTGAATTCTACTGAATCCAATCAACTCGACACAATGTCGAACCCTTTCCTTTCGCCTATTCCTCACACGCGCGTAACTAGTTCGATGTTAGAAAAATCGGGTAACACCTTGCCGCGCGTAATGACTTGGGCGAAATCGGTTAACTTCCTAGAAAGGGCATTTATTCAAAAACGAGTATTCGGACACCCTCGCAATTTGTACGAACACTTTTTTATTGCACGCGCGTAATGACTTGGGCGAAATCTTCTGATTACCCCCAAACGCCGAATCACTTTGAAAAAGTCGGGGCATAAGCGCGCGCGTGTCGATGTCAGAAAAATCTTCCGCTCCTACACCCTCAATCTATGTACTCCACTATAATTTCCTCCGCATCCACGCCCAACTTCATGTCGAACGTCTGGGTAGATGCTCCATAAGCTGAATCCATTAACGCTTTGTAAGCCTGGGTATCCTTTCCACGAATAGCTTTATCGACCTGTTGAATGGTAGCAATAAATTCCACGTCCGCGAACTTTGGCAAATCCGGGTAGGTCTCCAGCAACTCTTTGTATATCTCATCTGGAAATTGCCCTTCCATCGAAAGAACCATTCGGGCAATCGTTGAGCGGTTGCGGGTACCCTTCGGCTTTCCTGCTGGGTTTCTTACTTCTCCGGCTTTGGCTGGTATCAAGTTTTCTGGATTTGGCATAGCTTGTTTCTAATTAAGTT
The DNA here is from genome assembly GCA_963803495.1 of uncultured Cytophagales bacterium. Classification (GTDB taxonomy): domain Bacteria; phylum Bacteroidota; class Bacteroidia; order Cytophagales; family Spirosomataceae; genus Persicitalea. Next base: position 56,174 of record CAWDMP010000002.1, on the reverse strand, counting down.
CTAATCATTTGATTGGTTGGTGTACTCTTTGGCTGCTGGCTCAATTGTTGGCTGTTGGTAAATGTGCAGATTCACACATTCACGGTTAAGGATCCCAAATGGCCGGATACCCATGCTCATTAATGGTCAGCGTTATTTGCTTCCCGTGGTGATTAGTAAAGGTGCATATTTCCGGCGGCTTCCTGAACTGTCGCCAATCCAATTTAATCAGGTAGTCGGCAAGATCGGCTCCTCGTTCCCGTTCCGGCTGCTTTCCTATTTTTTCCAGCAAGTCCGAAACCTTAAAGCGGCTCCCTGGTATCTGCCTTTGCAGTTCTTTGGCTTTACTGCTCCATTGGTCGTAGGCATGGCCACCTTTCGACAAGTCAGGGAATAGAAAGACCCTACGCCCTTCCAATGCTTTGCACTTCTCATAGTTTAAGCTGCTGAGGTTATACACGGCCAACCATAACAGGTTTTTAGGATCGTCGGGAAAACCAAAGTACAACGTGCCGTAAATGGCTGTTTTCGGTGCTTCTACCAACGCTATCGGGTTGTTTGGGTATTTGCTCAGAAAGTGTTCACCAAACAGGCAAGACACCTTCAAATCATTGTTTTTGTACGGCTCTATCCAGTCGGGCAAGGGCGTATTCTTTCTGCGGTGGTGGCTCTCAATTATGGAGTGAATATAATTTGTTTCGATTGTGTGATTGTCCTCATCAAACTTCTTTACCTGTATTGCTCTGGTGCGGTGGTGTACGTCGATGAACGGAAATGTAATTGCCCCGGCCAAATACCCCCGGCTGACAGTCCCCAAATAGTATTGGCTCACTACCCTACTAATATCCTCATCAGTAAAAGGGAATGCTACCCGCTTCATCAGGTTGTTGAGGAAAACGTTTTGCCCGTATGCCTTCAAGGTAGCTTGCAGTACGTCGGGCGGTACAAATACCGGATCGGGCTTTTTAGGTGGTTTAGTCTGGTAGCTACGGGCGGCGGGCTTCCAGTTCCCCCGGTGGTTTCCCCGCTCACTATCCCAAATCATTTTGGCGTATCCGTCGGTTTTTGGGCTGAGGTGGTAGCGGCAATTTTCCTCACGGTTGCAACGTCCGTACCTGTCGGGCAAATACTCAGCCGTCGTATTGTCCACGTAGCGGACGAACTTCTTTTTGCCGCATTCGGGGCATGGGTGCGTTTTACTGCTCCTGTCAAGGGCGTAGCGGTGTGGCTTTGGCATGGTGTGGATATTTTCAGGAACACGCAACTAGCGAACCTACAAAACCTACAAAAGGGGTTCCGTAGGTTTCATAGGCTCGGTACTCACGCCTTTTTGTAAAAATTTAGGGTTTGGGGATTGACGGAATACGTAGGGGCTTGCGGCCTTCCTCCCTGGGGATTGGGTGCGGCTTGCTGCTCGATCAACCAGCCCGATTCTATCAGTTCCCCGGCGGCGGCGGCTACTTTGTCGGTCTTGTCCAGCAAGTGCCAACCCTTACGCGCCACGTCCGACGCTTTGAAGCTTTCGCCCAAATCTCCCCTGGCTACCTTCTTGGAAAGTTCATAGGCTGCGTACTGCTTGCCATCGCCAAACAGGGAGTAAATTCTTTTGGCGTGGGATTTGAGGAACTCAGTAAAGCGAATGGCTTTTTCAAGTGCCGATAACGTCACGTCCCGCGTCTCGGTGGTTCCGGCCACGTAATCAATCAAATGAAAAATCAGCGCCAAAGAAGGAACTAGGGAGCGGTATTTTGCAAAGTGTTCTTCCAGCAACGGCGAAAGTTCTTCGCTTTGCAGCAACCGCTCTAAGGCTGTCAGCCATTCTTTAAATACGGGTTGGGCATCGGCGGTAAAGTTGAGGAAGGGGATAGGCTCGTAAAGGTCTTTTTTTCCCAACGCCACAAAATCGAATCCCGCCAAATCCTCGACAACTCCCCTGGCTCTGTCTCTTGCTATGTTGTCGGGATATTGGTCAATGTCTCCCCTGGTAATCGGGTCGGGGTAAACCAGCATTTGAAAACGCTGCATCATACCATCGTTACCGTAGCTTCCTATGTCATTGAAGTACCCGGCTAACTTAGCGGGCTGGATACCGCCAAAAACCGACAAGCAAAGGTGCTTTACGTATAAGTCCGGGCGTCCTACTCGATCCACGGAAAAAGACCCCTGTCCGTTCCAGCCTTCAAGATAAAACGCCCTGTCTTGTTCCCGTCCGGCTTTGCTCCAGGAAGCGAGCAACCCACTCAATTCATCCCGGAAAACAAAAATTCCCTTTGGGTTAGCGTTCAGGATTATTCCTAGCTTTTCGGTGGTGGCATCGTTGCTTTGGTAGCGTTTTTGGGTTGGCGGTTCCTCATCTCTCATCACTTCCTTTATTTCGCGTTCCACCTCATCAAGATTTTTGGAACCTCCCTTGCCTTTTTTCTTGATCGTATCGAGTTCAATTTTTTTGCGTTCGGCTTTCGCCTTGTAGTCCAGCATGGCGGCTTTGTGTTCCTCAGCGGCATTCTTTTCTAAGCCCGCAATCGGTTTAAGCACTTCTTTAATCGTTGGGGTTTTCAGCATAGAAGGACTACCGACAATGCACCCCCAAAGGTTGGGAACCTCTAGCCAGTTGTCTCTTTCCTTTGGCCTAATGCCTAACTGGTTTCCGACAATCGCACTAACCATGCTTATAGCGGTCACGGCTGTAAACTCGATAGGTACTTGCTTACGGTGCGCAATGTCGGCTAACCATCGCTCAAAGGCATCGGGCAAAACGTCGTCGGGCATCGCGTCCACGGGCGGCAAGGGCTTCTCAATCGGCTGAGGTGGCGGCCATCCTTCGCCCTGGGAATCATTGTTTGCTTCCTCGGTAGTCAGTTCTGCAATATGATTCAGGAAAGTTTCGGGCTGCTGTAAGGCGGCAGCGTCAAGGTGGGGTTCAATTCCATACTAAAAGAGGGTTAGTTGTTGTGAGGTGTATTTTGGGGCTTTCTTTGGGTCGGTGGTCAGGTACCACGCCTTGAAACCTGTCAAGGGGCAATGGTCTTTCCGTATCTCCCACAAGTGGCCCGCTTTCTCCAAATCCCTCTTATAGCGGCAAATATTCTTTTGGGGTATTCCTGTATCAGCGGCAACGATTGAAGCCGTAGCGTCGTGTTTCTGCAAGTATTGAAATATGGTTTGCAGTTGGTTCTGTCGGGCCTTATCTTCGTTCTTGCTGGAATCCGATAAGGGGGTTAGCTGTTGGGGGTTGGTCGCTCTCATGGCTTAATCCCCTTTTTTTGCGCGGTGGCTCCTTGCTCCAAATACGCCACTAGCTCGGATCGCTTGAAATATAGCTTTCCAAACCTCTTTATGTGAGGAATGCGCTTGGTGTTCTGGTACATCGTTTGCGGCGCGACTGAAAGAAAATCAGCGGCATCTTTCAGGCTGAGGTAGTCGTCAGCGGGGGGCGGGGTGGGCGCGGGCGGTAGGCTGAGGGCTTTTGTAATTGCTTCCTCAATAGCCTCATTGATTATAGGCTTTACTAAGCCTTGAAAGAAGATTTTGAACTGTGTAAGCTCAGACATGGTCAGTTTGTTTATGTGAATAACTGGCCACAAACAAACTACATATTATTTCAGAAAAACAAAGAAAACGCCGCCAATATCCAAATTGGCGGCGTTTTAATCCAAATTGGCGATAATTACTTTTTGTGCCCTAACGCCCTTTCAATGGTCGAAGTGCTTTCTCCTGTTTCGGATGAAATCTTTCTTTGAGCGTCAAGAGTGCCCAAACCCTCGGTCTTTGTGAAGAGTGTGAACATATCTCTTATTCGTTCATACTTAATTTTGGTACTCTACGCTGAGTATGTTTTTTTTTGTCATCTGAAAGCAAATCAAGAAAATCAAGGGCGGGGGTTACGGCGGCTGCTTTGGCGGGGGCTGCGGGCGTGGCTACCTCATCCCTGTATTCTTCATTTACTAGCATCGTGGTAGGCATCCCCAAATTTTCTAGTTCTGTTCTCGACTTGTTTACCCATTCCCATACTAGATTGCGAAGTCGGGTACTGTCGACGTAATTTCTATCAGGTAATAATCTTCCGCTTATAAATAGGACTTCCACTACCTTATCAATAAACTGGCAAGGCAATCCCTTTACGCGGTTTTCATATTGAAACTCCAAAAAACTAAATACTTTCTTCTTCCTCTTTTCGCTGTTTTTGGCTTTTTTAAAAACTTGCCATACGTGTTCTGTGAAAATCTTTGCTTCCTCATCCTCATCTTTCAAGCAAAGCGGGTAAATATTGAACACGCCATCAACCTTTGATTTGCGACTAATGCAAGGCCACGTTAAAAGGCTTTCTCCAAAGTAAGGATCTTCTATTTCAGAAGTCAAATAGTAAGGTTCGCCCGTGGCAGGGTATCTGTATACTCTGGGATAGTCAATATCTACCGTAAAATCTTTGTGACGTACTGGCCTTAATCCTTCGGCAAATAGGAAATTGAATCCAAGCATTTTGTATTTATCAGAAATAACTAATCGGTCTCCAATGGTCATAGATTGTATAAATTAGGTTAGTGCCTGTAAATACTTCTTCGTCTGTTCATCGTCAAAGCTTCCCAAATATGCTTCTGTTGTGGAAATGTTGGTATGTCCCAACGATTGAGAAATGAATGCTAACGGGGCTTCCGACCGTAGCAGGATCGTAGCGAATGAGTGCCGGGCGGCGTAGGTCGTCACGTCTCCCTCAATGCCTAGCTTTTTTCCGATGATTCGGACGTACTTGTTAGTGATCTTGATAAACTGGCTCGTTACCATCTTCCTACGCCTTGCGTCCATGTCATCGCTTAGGAAGGGAAAAACAAAGGCCGTAGCCTTCCGGTCGGGATTCGCCCAACGTTCCATAATCTCCCGGCTTTCGGGCAATAGCTCCACCCTTACGCGCTGCTGCTTGCCCTTCGTAGTGTTGGTCGTCTTTTGGCGCAAAAATGAAAGCTTGCTTGCTTTATGGTCGATGTCACCCCACCGTAGGCTGAGTATATCCGTGAAGTTCATGCCGTTGCTGAGGTAGCTAAATACCCAAAAATCCCTGGCTCGCTGCTCCCAATCTTCTTCCGGCTGGTAGCCTATGATTTTTAAAACGTCTTGCTTGCTGAGGGCTTTTTTTAGATTCCTTCCAGCGGGTACGACGTACCGTTTTTTACCGAATGGGTAAGCGTCACGGCTGACGATCCCCGCGTTGATCGCATCGTTAAAGACCGCGCGAACGTGGCGCAAGTAAATCCCGACGGTCGTAAGGGTTAGCCCCTGGTCGGTCGTCATCCATTGTTCATACAATTTGAGTAGGGCGGGGGTAAGGTGCTGAAAATGCAGGGCGGGGGCGGGGGCGACTTTCTTTGACCGCTTGGACGCTACGGGTAATTTAAATTCCCGCTTTTCCTCATCGCTGAGCGATTCGATAAAACGCCCTAACGACTTCCCGGCCAAACCGTAGCTTGCGCCGTTCCCTATCCGGCCTTGCGCTACCATGTCGGCTTCCTTCAGGCTGAGGGCATTCAATAGGTCGGTAACATCGGCGGCGGGGGCGTCCGGCTCTTTCCCGTGGCTGTCGAGTAATTCTTTAAAGCGGTCGAAAGTGAAGTTTGGCCCTAGCTGTTCGGTGATGCTCTGAGCGAATACGGCGTACCCTAGCATTTTATCGTCACGGCTAAACAGGAGGTGCCACAACTGCAAAAAATTGGGGTTAGTTTTTTTATACTCCCCGTCGGGCTTGTTCTTGAATGCGTTCGCCTTTAATTTACCAAAGGTGTCTTCATCAACCTTAAAGTCTTTTGTGTGAAGCCGCTGTTTTATTTCAGAACTCGTACTGTAGTACTTCCGCTTCCGCTCGAAGGTGATGCAAAGTTTTAGGCTATCGACCCCTTTGCGGTTGTCGCGGTATAAGTTAACGGTGGCCTGTTTCATTGTTCGCTTTGGGTCTGGTCTGGTACTTGTTTGGGCTTGTGTTGCAACATTCAGCAAGTTGCAACACAGATTGCAACACAAATGTACACACTTAACGCATAACAGCAATAAATAGAAACAAATAAATAGTGTATAAAGTACTGTTAAACAATGTATTTAGATATTATAAGCATAAAATACGATATACACTAAAAAGCCAAATTTATGACTTGTAATCAGTAGGTCGTTGGTTCGATCCCGACTGGAGGCTCTTAAAAGTCAAGCACTTATGAGATAGAACTCGTAAGTGCTTTTTTATTTGAGACACAAGGGGTGATCTATCCTGCCTAGTCCCGCGCCGTGTTATCTTGTGTTGTTTCGTATTATGCTGTGTTATTTTGTGGAATCCTATGCAGTATCGTGGAATTTTGTGATTCTACATAGCACTCTTTTAAGCCCTTTGGGCTGATTACCATCTACACGAAAAAACCTTGACACGTGTCAAGGTATACGCCTACCTCTATTTCTTATTCTATTGGATTCATTACTTTGTTTTTTATCTTGTGGAATTTGAGGAACTCTTTGGGGAATTATCAGTCTTCATACTTCTCATTCAAGAGATTCGCTGTTTCTCCCATTTTGTTTTCCGCATTTCTAATTCTCTCACTTAACGAATAAGTCGTTCCTGAGCCTTTGCCCTCCTTTGACAAGATATTATCTTCTACAAGCTTATCCACTAAATACTTAACCTGTTCGCGATTTAGCGCTTCGTTGAAGGACTTGACGATCAATCCCATTTTCACCTTCTTATTTTTCGCAGTTGCGTCAATAACTGTTTTTACTTCTTCGAGTAGATACGTTCCGATTGATGATGGCTGTTCGTCTTTGAGTAGGTCTTGATAGAAATCATTGAGCACTAGTCGAGTGTGAATTTTCTTCACCAGACCCTCATTTTCAAGCTTTTTTACGACGGTAGGATTCAAATCAGCTTGGTGTCCGTCTCGTATTTTTGCGAGTGTGATTATATCATGAACACTGAGCTTGTTGTCTTCACTACGCTCTTTTTGGATGTTGAAAATAAAAATGTAGAAAGCAGGATTGGAAATTTTTCCATCCAAAGTGAGGGAAACCTGGAATAAATCTGACTTTGAGTAGTCAGGCTCAGGTTTACCCTCGGAGAGAGTTAATGAGAATATCTTATTTACCCCTGACCTGAGCGCTCTACCAACCCGGTTTTGAGTAGAATATCAGCTAACAAGCGACTTCTTGGGGTACTATTAATCGTCAGGATATTTTCCAGCGTTACCCCCTTAGGGAGCCCACCTGGATTGGTTATGGTTATTTTCGAGGGATAGTGTTTGATAACTGTCTCGGCAGTAAGACTGACTATAATCCCTGTGGGCAATAGCGTTCAGGACTGCTTTACGAACAACCTCTTCGTTGAATAAGGGCACAGTATAGATATAGGAGCCGATTCTGATCGGTGCGTTGCTATTTCGTATTCTTGACCAAAACTGCTCGATTCCTATAAACAAAGCATCATCCTCACAAAAAATACGACACCTCCTTGCATACCCGAATAATTGCAGTTTACTTTGCATCACAAAGTACTTTATATTGTTTAAACTCAAATTCCTTACACGATGGAAATCTCCGTACCCTTTTTGATTCGGTACCTGTACCGCAACCCCAAACTACTGCTGCTGAGTATCGTATCCGGCCTTAGCGTGAGCCTGTGGGTGATGCGCGTGGTTCACATGCACGACCCCAACTACTTTTTTATGCTATGGAATTTGTTTTTGGCGCTGCTACCCGTGGCCGTGGCCGAGGTACTTTGGGAGCTCGACCGCGCCGGGCGGCTGCCCGGATGGCTACGGCTGGCCGGGCTGGGATTGTGGTTGGTACTCATGCCCAACGCACCCTATATGATCACGGACCTGATGCACCTGGGCGGTGCGGCCAAGAGCACGATCTGGTTCGATTCGATGATGATGTTCTGCTTCGCGATGACCGGGTTGCTGTCGGGTACCTACTCCTGGTATGTGATTCATAGGCTCGTCCGCAAAAATCATGGTACGCTGCTCGCGTGGGTAGGCGTGGGGGCATCGGGCCTGTTGATTTCCTTCGGCGTGTACCTGGGCCGTTTCGGTCGCTGGAACAGCTGGGACCTGCTCACGCATCCCTTGGGGCTCGGCCGCGCCATCTGGCAAAGTACCCACGATCCCCTTGCCCAAAAACTCACCATCTCCTTTACCTTCGTGCTCCTGCTGGTGTACGTGGCTTTCTATTCTTACTTCGAGTTGAGGAAATACGAGGTACTAATGATGAATGATAAGTGATGAATGTTGCCTGCGCTAGGAAACACCAGAAATTCCTCATTTATCATTCATAACTCATCATTAAAAAATATGGAACCACTAGATGAACTACGGGAGATCAGGGCGCTGATGGAGCGGTCGGCGAAGTTTTTGTCGCTGAGCGGCTTGTCGGGTATTGTGGCGGGGCTGGTCGCGCTGGCCGGGGCTGGGGCGGCCTACTATCAATACAGCACGGTTTGGGCACCGCGACAAGGCATGGCGTACTGGAACATACATCCCGGCCACCGGCAGGAGATGGCGCTGTTTCTGTTTCTGGACAGCATTTCGGTGCTGGTGCTGGCGCTTACGATGGTCATTGTGCTGTCGGCGCGCAAGGCCCGCCGCCGGGGCGCTACGGTCTGGAATGCCGCCTCGCGCCGCCTCCTGTACAGCATGGCTGGGCCGCTGCTGTCGGGGGGGCTGTTTTGTGTGGCGCTGCTCGTCCGCGGGCCGATGATGCTGGTCTTTTCAGCCACGCTGATATTCTACGGTCTGGCGCTCGTCAACGCCGGTAAACACACCATGAAGGAGGTAACCTACTTAGGCATCACTGAGATAACCCTCGGCCTCGCCGCGATGTTCGCCAATTCTTACAGCGCCCTTTTTCTGATTTGGGTACTAGGCTTCGGTTTTCTGCACATATTGTACGGCAGTATCATGTACTTTCGGCATGAGAACAACTTTGAATGAGATCATGCGATCATCCAAAAAGCGCTGCTGGAAGAAAAAACAGGCTTTTATGCTTATATTTCGACCCTGATTATACAATACAACCTTACTGCCTTTATGAAACTACGCTTACTTATTGCCCTTTCGCTCGTCACCGTCGCCTCCGCCCTGGCCCACGAATTTTGGATTTTTCCCGGAAACTTTTTTCCCCGCGTCGGCGACGAAATCTCGCTGAGCATTCAGGTAGGGGAGGATTACGAAGGAGACCGTTGGGGCGGCGGGAGCCGGAAGGTGGAACGGCTTCGCATGATTACCTCAGCCGGAGAGAAAAACCTCACGGCCGACATCAGCTACGCCGACTCCATGGTACAGGCCCCTATGATCAAAATCGCCACCTCAGGTACCCAGGTACTTACTTTGGAAACCAACAATTCTTTCATCGATCTGGAGGGAGAGAAATTTGAGGCCTACCTCAAAGAAGACGGCCTCCAGTTAGCGATGGACTACCGCCAGAAAAATAATGAGCAGAGTAAGAACGGCCGCGAATTCTACCGCCGTTGCGCCAAGAGCATCCTGCAAGCCGGACCGACGACCAACGCCCTGCCTACCCAGCCGACGGGCATGGATCTCGACATCGTGCCGTTGGAAAATCCGTACGCCATGAAGCCCAATACCCCGCTGAGCTGCCGGGTACTGTACGAGCAAAAGCCACTCGCCAACGCGATGATTCGCTGCTGGCGTCGGGTGAATGGCAAAACAGAAGTGGAGTTTCAGCAAACCAACGCGCGGGGCGAGGCGACTTTTGCGCTCACCCGCAAAAAGGGCAAGGCCGCTTACATGTTGAGTACCGTCCATATGGTGCGGCTCAACGGCGACCCCAAAGCCGACTGGCAGAGCCTGTGGGGAAGCGTTACCTTCGGCGCGCGCTGATATTTCCCAGAAAATCCCCCCTAAACCCTACCTCATGCAAGATCAAGAAACCGAAGGACTCCCGCCGTTCGTTAGCAGCTGGCGACAACTGTACGCTATTATCATCGGTGTGCTCAGTCTGTTGATTGTCCTTTTTTATGCCTTCATGCTTTATTTCCAATGAGCTATCTCGATTGGATCGTCCTGGCGCTGTCGCTTACGTTTATCGTGAGCTACGGCATCTACAAAAGCCGGGAAAATAAAAACATCGAATCCTACTTGCTGGCCAATCAATCGCTCCCGTGGTACCACGTTGGCCTGTCGCTCATGGCGACGCAGGCAAGCGCGATCACGTTTCTGTCGGCTCCCGGACAGGCCTACACCGACGGCATGCGCTTCGTGCAGTTCTACTTCGGGCTGCCTTTCGCCATGATCGTGCTGTGCATCACCTTCGTACCCAAATTCCATAAGCTTCGGGTATTCACGGCCTACGAGTACCTAGAAGGCCGTTTCGACCTCCGCACCCGTAGTCTCACGGCGGGGCTATTCCTGTTGCAGCGCGGGCTTTCGACGGGCATTTCCATCTACGCGCCTTCCCTCATCTTATCGGCCATTCTGGATTGGGACATCATGTGGACCAACATCATTTCGGGTGGGCTGGTGATGCTCTATACCGTCACGGGTGGGGCCAAAGCCGTGTCACACACGCACTTGCAGCAAATGGGCATTGTCACGCTGGGCATGGTCATCGCGGGCATTACGGTGGTCAAGCTACTGCCCGACGACGTGTCGTTCACCGACGCGCTGCACGTGGCAGGCAAAATGGGCAAAACCAACGTGATCGACTTCACCTTCGACCTCGACAACCGCTACAACGTGTGGTCGGGCATCATCGGGGGCTTTTTCCTGCAATTGTCCTACTTCGGTACCGATCAGTCGCAGGTTGGAAGGTACCTTACGGGTAGTTCGGTGGGGCAAAGCCGGTTGGGCCTGGCGATGAATGGACTCCTTAAAATTCCGATGCAGTTTCTGATTCTGATGGTCGGGGCGTTGGTTTTTGCCTTCTACCAGTTCACCACGCCGCCGATGTTTTTCAACCAGGTGAAAGTCGAGCAGGTGATGGCGACGCCCTACGCGCCCGAATACCAAAAACTCGAAGACCGCCACGCCACCCTGCAAGCGGAGAAGCGGCCGCACGTCCGGGCACTGACGGCGGCCTTACAGGAAGACGATGCCGCCGCCATCGACCGCGAGCGCACCTACCTGGCCGCCACCGAAGAAAAAGTGCAGGCCGTGCGCGGCGAAGCCAGAGATCTTATATCCAAAGCCGGCGGGCAGGAAACCAACGACGTCAACTATATTTTCCTCCGCTTTGTGATTGACTTTCTCCCGGCCGGGCTGGTCGGGCTACTGATCGCCGTGATTTTGCTGGCCTCGATGGGCTCGGTGGCGGCGGCCTTCAACGCGTTGGCTTCCACTACGATCGTCGATGTGTTCAAGCGCTCGGTGCGGCCCGGCGGCTCGGACGAGTACTACGTGCGCGCCTCGCGCTGGACGACCTTCGGCTGGGGCGTCTTTTGCATTTTCGTGGCGCAATACGCCAGTCGATTGGGTAGTATGATCGAGGCCGTCAACGTACTGGGTTCGCTGTTTTATGGCGTCATTCTGGGCGTGTTTCTGGTGGCTTTTTATTTCAAATCCATCCACAGCCGGGCCGTGTTCTGGGGCGCGGTCATCGGGGAAATCTTTGTAGTACTTAGCTACTGGTTTGAACTGACGGCCTTCTTGTGGCTGAATTTGATCGGCTGTGTGCTGGTGATCGGTTTTGCCTGGATTATCGAGCAGATTTGGCCGCAGCGTGGGGAAGTGGTTGATTAACAATCTACCTTTCATCCTGTCGAAATATTAGCTAGTTTTGGATGGAAAGAGTGAATAATGGTATTTTGTATCAACGAGGATCGTTTTGAATAAAAAGACAGAGGCTAAGAACTTTACATCTCTTGAAATATGCGCTGGTGCTGGTGGTCAGGCACTTGGCCTGGAAAACGCGGGCTTTAAGCATATTGCATTGGTTGAAATAGAGCCTTTGGCTTGCCAGACTTTGCGACAAAACCGACCGGATTGGAATGTGATTGAAAATGATGTCAAGGCATTTAGCGCTGTAGATTTTACCGGGCAGGTCGACTTGCTGGCGGGCGGGGTGCCTTGTCCGCCGTTTTCAATTGCCGGCAAACAATTGGGTGATCTCGACGACCGTGACCTATTTCCGCAAGCTCTTAGACTAATCGAAGAATGCGACCCTAAGGCAGTTATGCTCGAAAATGTGCGCGGGATATTGGACCCTAAATTCAGAGAGTACCGCGCCTATATCTTGCATAGTTTGGGACAGTTGGGATACGATTGTTTTTGGGAACTACTCAACTCGTCGGATTACGGGGTCTCGCAGCTTCGTCCCAGAGCGATCCTCATCGGTTTAAAAACACAGTATTCACCTTACTTTAAGTGGCCGAAAAGGGGAGTGAAGCCAAAATCTATCGGCGAGTTGCTCTACGAAGAAATGGCCTCGCTTGGCTGGGAAAGCGTCGATGAGTGGCGTCAGATCGCTAATAAAATTGCCCCTACGTTAGTAGGAGGATCAAAGAAACACGGCGGGGCCGATCTGGGACCTACGCGTGCCAAACTTGCCTGGGCCGAACTGGGAGTCGATGGCAAAGGGCTGGCCAATCAACCGCCGGTCAATGGCTTCAAAGGCCAACCAAGACTCACTTTAAACATGACTGCCTTAGTGCAAGGCTTTCCAAAGAGTTGGGAATTTGTAGGAAAAAAGACCCCGGCCTATCGTCAAGTAGGTAATGCGTTCCCGCCCCCCGTGGCAGAAGCGCTGGGAAAATCAATTATCACCGCATTGAATTATGGCGAAAAAAGTTAGTCGGGGCAAAGGATCGAGGGCAAAATTGCGGGATTTCTTTTTAGCAAACGTTGGCATAGTGCTGGACTCCGACGAACTGAGAGAAGTCGCTGGTACCAGCGAATGGGCGAGAAGGGTACGCGAGCTTAGAAACGAAGAGGGATTCAACATCGTCACCCATAATGACCGAAGCGACCTCAAGCCCGGCCAGTACCTGCTGGTGGATGTCAAGCTTCTACCCGCCTTCGAGCGGGCTATCTCAAAAGAGACCAGGGCTTTCGTGTTGGATAGAAACGGCTTCACCTGCCAGATGTGCGGCGCTGCCGCCGGAGAACTTCATCCTTACGATAATGGTAGAAAAACCCGGCTGCATATCGGGCACATCATTGACAAGTCGATGGGAGGAACGGACGAACCCAATAATTTGCGGGCGATTTGCTCCGTCTGCAACGAAGGAGCTTCCAACTTGACTTTAAACAGGCCCGATACCATCAATTGCGGTTATTGCAAACTGGCATTGGAAGAAATCAATCGGCAGGAGAAATTTTTGCCGGATGGAGCGGTTGCACTGTATGTCAATCCAGTAGATGACGTATCTGACGTAAAGGATTACGCAAACAAAATTAACATTCCATTTCCAGTCATCGCGAGTGCGAAGGAGATAGGCAGGGCCTATGGTGTATCTGGGTATCCCACATTTCTCTTGATCGATGAAAAAGGAATGATTGAGAAAGTGCAGTTGGGGTTTGATAAAAAGTTTATCGAAGGTATCGGAAAGTAAATTGATTAAGTACTTCATTATCAATCTACTTCTAAATTAAAGCTAAAATCAGTAATTGTTTCCCCCCGTATTGTGAACACTAATCGGTTCACCGGAGATTCTACCAAATTGGAATAAGCAATAATTCTCTCATCTCTAACTGGCATAATTCTATTAGCCGAAGGTATTATACTTTGAATTGGACTTTACACCCAACTGATACTTTCGTACTATGCTCACCGAAAATGCCCCCGTTCTCCCCAAAACCAATCGTGGTTTTGATACCCAAAAAATTACTTTATCCGTCAATGGCAAGCCCCGCGAACTGAACGTGCTGCCGTGGGTGAGCTTGCTCGATGCGTTGCGCGAGTACATTGGGCTGACGGGTACTAAAAAAGGCTGTGACCACGGCCAGTGTGGCGCTTGTACCGTCCTCTGCGATGGCAAGCGAATTCTGAGCTGCCTGACCCTGGCCACCATGAAGGAAGGGGCCGAGATCACGACCATCGAAGGCATCGCGCCAAACGATGACGAATTGCACCCGCTCCAAAAAGCATTTATCGAACATGACGCCTTCCAGTGCGGCTACTGCACGCCGGGCCAGATTTGCAGCGCCATCGGCATGATGCAGGAAGGCAAAGGCCATTCCCGTGAAGAAGTGAAAGACCTGATGAGCGGCAACCTATGCCGTTGCGGCGCCAATGTGTACATATTGGACGCCATTATGGCGGTGAAGGGGAATGATGAATTGTGAATTATGAATTATGAATTATGAGATACCAGTTACTTTATGAACAATTTCAGTTATAAAAAAGCAAATACAATTGCGGAAGCCTCTTCCCAGGTAAGTGGCGATCCCACTGCCCAGTTTGTGGCGGGGGGCACCAACCTCATCGACCTGATGAAGTACCAGGTCATGAACCCCGATGCGCTCGTCGACCTTAATCCCATTGCGAATTTTCACGAAATCTACGAGCGGGAAGACGGTGGGTTGCGGCTTGGGGCCTTTGTAAGCAACAACGACACGGCCTACCATCCGCTGGTCCTGGAACGCTACCCGCTGCTGAGCCACACGATACTGGCCGGTGCCACGGGGCAAATTCGCAATATGGCGACCAACGGCGGCAACCTGTTGCAACGTACGCGTTGCTATTATTTCTACGACACCGACACGCCTTGCAACAAGCGTGAACCCGGAAGCGGCTGTTCGGCATTGGGCGGCTACAACCGGATCATGGCGATTCTGGGCGCCAGCGACCTGGCCGAATCGACGGCCTGCATCGCCGTTTTTCCGTCCGATATGTGCATTGCGTTGGCGGCGTTAGAAGCAGTAGTCAACATTTCGGGACCCGATGGCGACCGCAGTCTGCCGTTCGCCGACTTCCACCGCTTGCCCGGCGACCAGCCCGAACTCGACAACAACCTCAAACACGGCGAAGTCATCACCAGTCTCGATTTGCCCGCGGCGGGCTATGCCCAAAACTACTCCTACCTCAAACTCCGCGACCGCAACTCCTACGCCTTTGCGCTGGTATCGGTAGCTGTGGGTCTGGAATTGGAAGGCAAGACTATCAAGAAAGCCCGCATCGCGCTGGGCGGTGTCTCGCACAAACCCTGGCGGGTACCCGAGGCCGAAAAACTTCTGGTAGGCAAAGAGGCTAACGCCGACAGTTTCGGACAAGCGGCCGACGTTATTTTGCGAGGAGCCAAGGGCTACGGCCACAATGATTTCAAGATCGACCTCGCTAAGCGTGCCATCATCCGCAGCGGCACCATGGCACTCAACCCCAAGGAAACGCAACTACCCGGCGCGGGGCCGAATTAATCAATTTTGAATGGGTGACGGCGGGGCGCCCCGAGGCGGCCGCCCGCGCGGTGCGCGCGGTGATAGAATAGTCCCGGGCTATCAATTTATTCTCATTCAATCATTTTATCTTTCAAAATTGAAATGGCACAAATAGGACAACCCATAAGCCGGCTCGAAGGTCACCTGAAAGTGACGGGTTCGGCCAAGTACGCTGGCGAATTTAACTTAGAAGGTCTGCTATACGGCTACGTCGTCAACAGTACCATCGTCAAAGGGAAAATACTAAGCATCGATGTCGACGCGGTTAAAGCGATACCTGGTGTGATCGAGGTATTTACGCACGAAAACCGGCCTTCGCTGGCCTCTTTCGATATGCAGTACTCCGACATGGACGCGCCTCCCGGCTCACCCTTCCGGCCATTGTACGACGGCGACATCAAGTGCTACGCCCAGCCGATCGCGCTGGTCGTAGCCGAAACCTTCGAAACGGCACGCTACGCCGCTTCGCTACTCAACGTGGAGTATGAAGCGGAAGATTTCGATACCGATTTGAGGAAGAACGTGGGGCAGGCACGTAAGCCCAGCATGGGCTTGGCCACGATGCTCAAACCCCTGCCGCCCAAGCCCAAGGGCGACTTCGAGAAAGCTTACGAGGAATCCGACGCCCAGATTTCATCGGCCTATTGGCACGGTACCGAGAACCATAACCCGATGGAGATGCACGCTACCACCACTTTTTACGAAAAGGGAGGGAAGCTAACTATTTTTGACAAAACGCAGGGCGCGCACAATAGCCAGATGTACGCTTGCAACGTTTTTGGATTGAGTTTCAGCGATGTCCGCGTCGTTGCTCCTTACGTGGGTGGTGCTTTTGGCTCGGCCTTGCGGCCGCAGTACCAGTTGTTCATGTCGGTGATGGCGGCCATTGAACTCAAACGTTCCGTACGGGTGACGCTCGACCGCGAGCAGATGTACAGCTTCGGGCACCGTCCGCCTACTTTGCAGCGGGTGCGGCTGGGGGCTGATAAAGACGGTAAGGTAACGGCCATGAATCATTCCGCTATTGCCGAGACTTCCCAATTTGAGGATTACACCGAGGTAGTCGTCAACTGGTCTAACGTTTTGTACCCCGCCGAGAATACGCTATTGGAATACCAACTTGTACCGCTCGATGTGTACAGTCCGCTGGATATGCGGGCACCGGGTGGTAGTACCGGCGTTCATGCCATCGAATGCGCGATGGATGAGCTAGCCTATAAGCTCAATATCGATCCGTTGGAACTGCGCTTGATCAATTACGCCGAGCGTGACGTAGCGGAGGACAAGCCGTTTTCGAGTAAGGAACTTCGTGAGTGCTACCGGCAGGGAGCCGAGAAATTCGGCTGGTCGAAGCGGCAACCCGAGCCCCGGAGCATGAGACGCGGCACTAAGCTGGTAGGCTACGGCATGGCGACCGGAATCTGGGACGCCATGACGGTACCGGCCCGCGCCGAGGCCATCCTGACCGAAGACGGCAGAATCAAGGTAAACAGCGCGACGGGCGATATCGGTACCGGTACCCTGACCGTCATGACGCAGATCGCGGCCGACCAGTTCGGCCTTTCGGTCGATGACGTTACGTTCGAGTACGGCGACAGCGATCAGGCCTTTTCACCGATCGAGGGCGGTTCGTTTACCGTTTCGTCGGTGGGTTCGGCGGTAGTGAAAGCTGGTCAGGCGTTGCGTAAGAAGTTGATCAAGCGCGCGGCCCGGATGGAAAATCTTTCGCTCAGCGATGACGAGATGGCGGAGGTTGTGTTCGAAAAATACCAGATCGTACTGAAGAGCGACCCAGCCATTGCGGTCACTTACGCCGACCTGATCGCCGATCACAACGGTAAAGCCATCAAGACGAGTACCACCTCGATTCCCAACGTATTCAAAATAAAGCAGTATACCCGCGCGGCCCACAGTGCCGCTTTTGTGGAGGTAGAAATCGACGAGCAGCTGGGGATTATCAACGTCACCCGCGCTGTGACGGCCGTAGCAGCGGGAAAAATTATCAATCCCAAGACGGCCAAGAGCCAAATTGTGGGGGCCATGATTTGGGGCATCAGCAAGGCCCTGCGTGAGGAAACCATCAGTGACCACCGGTTTGGCAAGTACATGAATCCTAATCTGGCGGAGTACCACCTACCCGTCCACGCGGATATTCACGACCTCGACGCTATCTTTGTGGAGGAGCACGACGATATTGTCAACCCGCTGGGAGCCAAAGGGCTGGGCGAGGTGGGCATCGTGGGGCTGGCCCCGGCGATCTCGAATGCCGTTTTCCACGCCACCGGTAAGCGCATCAATCACCTGCCCATCCACTTCGATGATTTGTTGTAGTACAATGCATTAATCTTACGATCAATAGAATAAAAAAACGCCGAATGATTTTCATTCGGCGTTTTTTTAGGGTTAAGAAACTATTGTATAATGAATACGATTGTAAGCCTATTGTTCTCGTAGCACTCCTCCAATCTGAGGTGTACCTCCGAGAGTGTGGTTCCATTTCTTCGTTCATGCGTACACCTTTCCTTTTCTGCATTTTTCTGGATTTTTGGTAGTTTGTTCAAGCTGCTACGTGCCCAAAATAGCCCGTCGGATACGCTGTTGTCGTCCGTACATTGAAAGAATGCATCGAATATGCGCTGATGAATCAGGTGGATATTCGACAGGCCCGGCTCGACGAGCAAATAGTGGACCGCACCATCAAGAGTCGCCTGGCCGACTGGTATCCGCAGCTCAATCTCAATTATAACATTCAGCATTACCTACAACTCCCCGTGCTGCTGCTGCCCGACGCCACCAATCCCAACGGTCCGCGCCGGGTTTTGCGGGCGGGGGTACCCAATGCCTCCACGGCAGCTCTTGCCCTGAACCAAACGATCTTCAACCGCGATGTGCTTTTGGCCAACCGCACGGCTCGCGACATTACGAATCAGGCCAACCAGAATACCACCAACATTAAGATAAACGTCACGGTAGATGTCAGTAAGGCCTTTTACGAGCTACTTCTGACCCGGCAGCAGCAGGAAATTCTTAAAGCACAAATCGAGCGACTCGCACGAAATTTGAAGGATGCGACCAACCAGTTCAAGAGCGGCATCGTGGACAAAACCGACTACAAACGCGCCACGATCGCGCTCAACAATGCCAATACTCAGTTGTTGCAAGCCCGTCAACAGGCCGTGGCGCGGGAGGCAGTGCTAAAAAACCAGATGGGCTACCCCGTCGATCGCCCCCTGGCGATCACTTACGACAGTACTCGATTGGTAATGGACGCCCAGCTGGATACGACGTTGGTGGCCAACTACCAAAGCCGCATCGAGTACCAGCGGCTGCAAACCCGTCGGGCCCTGTTGCGCTCCGAGATCGACTACGCGCGCTGGGCCTTCCTGCCGAACATGTCGTTCTTTTTGAATTACAATCTCAATTTCCAGAACACCGAATTCGCCCGGCTCTACAGCCGCTCTTTCCCTAACTCACTGTTTGGCCTCACGTTGGGCCTGCCCCTTTTTCAGGGAGGCAAGCGCTTGCAGAACATCCATGTTGCCGAACTGCAACTGGAGCGCTCGGATTATGACCTGATTGGTTTGAAGAACGACATTGATAGCGAGTTCCAGCGCGCCCTGGCGCAGTACAAAAGCGACTGGATCAACTACCAGACTTTACAGGAAAACGTGGAACTCGCCCGCGAGGTCTATGATGTGATCCAGTTGCAGTACAAGTCAGGAGTGAAAACCTACCTGGATGTCCTCATCTCGCAGACGGATCTCCGCACCGCCGAATTCAACTTCATCAACGCCCAATACCAAACGATTAGTAGCAAGATCGACGTGGAGAGGGCTTTGGGTGTCATTGAGAATTGAAAATGGAAAATTGATAATGAACAGACTTATTATCCCCCTCATCACTTGTCTTGCGCTTCTATCAGCTTGCGGCGGCAAGGAAGAGAAGCCCAAGCTTCCTACGGAGGTGCCCGTCGCCACCACCATGGTGGTAGCGCGGCGAAGCGGTGGCCTACGACGAGTACCCGGCTACGGTCACACCCCTCAAAACCGTAGAAGTGCGGGCGATGGCCAGTGGCTACGTGACGGGGATGTCCTTCGAAGGACGGCCAGCACGTCCGCAAGGGGCAGCGACTCTACCAGATCGACCAGCAGCAGATCCAGGCATCGGTCGACCAGGCCACGGCCAACTTGCGCGTAGCTGAGGCCAACCAGCGGCTTGCGCAAAAAGACGCCGAGCGGTACGTGGAATTGGACAAGAACGAAGCCATCGCCAAGCAGGTACTTGACAATTCGCTGGCCCGGCTCGAAACCTCCAAGCTTCAAGTACAAGCCGCCCAGGCTACGGTGCAGCAATCGCGCTCGGGCTTGAAGTACACCAGCGTCACCGCACCCATCTCGGGTACCATCGGGATTTCTCAGGTGCAGCTGGGTGCGTTGGTGACATCGAATCAAACCCTGCTCAATACCCTGTCGACCGACGATCCGATGGCGGTGGATTTTGCGGTAGATCAGAAAGAAATCGTTCGCTTCACGAAGCTTCTTCAACAAAAAACCAACCCGCGGGACTCGACTTTCAAACTCACCATGCCCGATGGTAGTGCCTATCCCTACTTCGGCAAGCTCGAACTCCTCGACCGGGCGGTGGATGCCCAGACCGGCACGCTCAAAACCCGGCTGGTATTTCCTAATAAAAGCGGCATGTTGAAGCCCGGCATGACCGTCAACGTCCGCATCAAGACCGACGGCAGCAGCAACAATTCGCTGCTCATTCCCAAGAAAGCGCTGGTCGAGCAAATGGGCGAGTACTTCGTGTATGTCGTTCAGGGCGACAGCGTCATCCAGCAAAAAGTGCAGACCGGCACCGACGTCCGCGACCAAATCG
The DNA here is from genome assembly GCA_963803495.1 of uncultured Cytophagales bacterium. Classification (GTDB taxonomy): domain Bacteria; phylum Bacteroidota; class Bacteroidia; order Cytophagales; family Spirosomataceae; genus Persicitalea. Next base: position 35,958 of record CAWDMP010000002.1, on the reverse strand, counting down.
TAATCCGCGAAGGACTCGACGAAGGGGCTGAGATCGTGACGGAAGGGATTCAGAAGTTGAAGAATGGGAGCAAAGTGCAAAAAGGGTTAACGGTAAATGGTCAACGGTAAACGGTTTTGGCCTTTTTATTTTCAAGAATTTCTATTGATAGCGTCGTTAACCGTTGACCGTTAACCCTTTCACCCCAAGACGAAGTCTCATGTTCGCAGAAAAATTCATCCACCGCCCTATCCTGGCCATCGTTATTTCGCTGGTGATTTTGCTGGTGGGGACGCTGGCGATTATCAGCCTGCCGGTCAGCCAGTACCCCGACATCACGCCGCCGACGGTGCAGATTACGGGTAGCTACACGGGCGCCGATGCCGCCACGGTGGAGCAGACCGTCACGACGCCCATCGAGACGCAGGTCAACGGGACGCCGGGGATGAGTTATTTGTCCAGCAACAGTACCAACGACGGCCGTACGTCCATCAGCGCGGTGTTCGAGATCGGGACGGACATCAACATCGCCGCGCTGGATTTACAGAACCGCGTCAGCGTGGCCGCGCCGCAGTTGCCCAGCGAGGTGACGCGGCTGGGCCTGATCGTCAGGAAACGCAGCCCGAGCATCTTGATGTTGGTAGCGATGTACTCACCGGAGGAGACACACGGCGTCAATTTTGTCAACAACTACGCCAATATCTACGTCAAGGAGGCCTTGTTGCGGGTCAAGGGGGTAGGTGATATTTTCAGCCGCGCCGACGATTTTAGCATGCGCGTCTGGCTGCAACCCGATAAAATGGCACAGTTAGGTATCTCTTCCAACGAAGTCATCGCCGCCTTGCAGGAACAAAACCTGCAGGTCGCGGTGGGGTCGGTGGGCGCGCCACCGCAAAACGACGATCAGACATTCGAGTATACCGTTTTTACTAATAGCCGCTTGTCTTCGGCGGAGGAATTTGGGGACGTCATTGTCCGCACCCGGCCCAACAGCGGGGCACTGGTGTACCTCAAAGACGTGGCGCGGGTGGAGCTGGGCAAGTTTAGCTACAACAGCAACTCTTTCGTGGACGGCAAGCGGGCCAGTTACCTGCTGGTGTACGAAGCCCCCGGCAGCAACAGCCTAGAAACCGCCCAGGGCGTGTACGACAAGATGGCGGAATTGAAAAAATCCTTTCCCAACGACCTCGACTACATGGTACCCTTCGAGGCGGTGTCGGTCGTGAAGGTATCGATTGAGGAAGTGGTCGAAACGCTCTTTGAAGCGCTGTTGCTGGTTATTTTGGTTGTGTTTCTATTCCTGCAAAGCTGGCGGGCGACGCTCATTCCGCTGCTGGCGATTCCGGTGTCCATCGTCGGTACCTTTGTTTTCTTCGTGCCGCTTGGCTTTACCATCAACACCCTGACCATGTTCGGCTTCGTGCTGGCCATCGGCATCGTGGTAGACGACGCCATTGTGGTCGTGGAGGCCGTCCAGCATTACATGGACGAAGAAGGTATTTCGGCCAAAGAAGCGACCATCAAGGCGATGAAGGATATTTCTGGGCCGGTCATCGCCATTGCTCTGATCTTGGGCGCGGTATTCGTGCCGGTAGGCTTTATCCCCGGCATTGTCGGGCGGCTCTACCAGCAATTTGCCATTACCATTGCCATCTCGGTAGCGCTTTCGGCCTTTGTGGCGCTCACGCTGACGCCCGCCCTGTGTGCGTTGCTACTCAAACCCATGCACCTCAGCGAGGACTCCAAAGGTTTGAATAAGTTTTTTTACAAATTCAACGGGTGGTTTGCCCGCGTCACGGATCGTTATTCCGAAGGCGTCAGGAAGTCCATTCGTAAAGCACCGCTGGTGATCGTGGGCTTGATTTGTCTGTATATCGCCACTGGGTTTTTATTCAAAACCAAGCCCGGCGGCTTCATTCCGCTGGAAGACGGCGGGCGGATCTTCCTGACCTACGAACTACCCGAGGCCGCCTCGACCAGCCGCAGTATCGCCACGCTCGACACGCTGATGACGATCCTCGACAATACACCCGGCATCAAGCACTACGCCGCGCTGGGCGGTCTGAACGTGGTGACCTTCGCCTCCAAATCCAACAGCGGCACCATCTTTTGCCAGTTGGAAGATTGGGGCGACCGCAAAGCCGACTCGCTTAAAATCGAGGGCCTGGCCGCTACCATCCGCAAGAAAGTGGGGGGATTAAAAGAGGCTAAAACCGTCGTCATCACGCCACCGGCCATTCCGGGCTTGGGCCGCACGGGTGGTTTTAGCTTTGTGATCGAGCAGCGGGAAAGCAACGACGACATCAAGCAATTTGAGCAAGTGGTCCAAAATATGACCGCCGCCGCCAACGAGCGGCCCGAGATTAGCGGCGCGTTCTCCTTTTTTACCGCCCGCACGCCCGGCTACCAGCTGGACGTCGATCGCGCCAAAGTGAAGCAACTCGGCGTATCGCTCTCGGAAGTGTATAGCACGCTGCAAACTTATTTGGGTAGCCGCTACGTCAACGACTTCTCGATCTACGGCCGCAACTTTCGCGTCGTGGCTCAGGCCGACACCAACTATCGCAAGAACATCGACGCCCTCGGCAAGTACTATGTCCGCAACCAAAGCGGGCAGATGGTACCCATCAGCGCGCTGGTGACGCACAAAATGGTGGAGAGCGCGCCGCTCATTTCGCACTACAACCTCTTCCGATCCACCGAGCTCAACGGCAACCCGTCTCCCGGCTACAGCAGCGGCGAGGCCCTCGAAGCCCTCCGCGAAGTGGCGGCCAAGGTACTACCCGTCGGCTACGGCTACGAGTTCACGGGGTTGAGCCTGGAAGAGATCAACGCCGGGTCGAGTACGTTCTACATTTTCGGGCTGTCGATCTTGTTCGTATTTCTGTTTCTGGCTGCACTGTACGAAAGCTGGTCGGTGCCCTTCGCGGTGCTGCTGGCCGTGCCCATCGGTGCTTTCGGCGCCATCGTGACTTTGTCTTTATTCAAAGGGCTTTCCAACAATATATACGCCCAGATCGGCCTTTTGACGCTCATCGGTCTGGCCGCCAAAAACGCCATTCTGATCGTAGAATTTGCCAAAGAGCGCGTCGACCAGGGCGAATCCATCCGAAAGGCGACGATGGACGCGGTGCGTCTGCGCCTTCGCCCCATCATCATGACCTCGCTCGCCTTCATTCTGGGCGTACTGCCGCTGGCCTTTTCCAGCGGCGCGGGTGCGGCCGCCCGCCAAACCATTGGCTGGACGGTACTCGGCGGAATGGTCGCCGCGACACTACTGGCGATTTTCGTGGTACCGGTGCTGTTTTCAAGTATTGGGAAGTTGGCGTACGGACGGAAGGATTTGGATGAAGTGGGGGAGAAGGCGGCGTAAGGCGCAATGCTTAATTTTGATGCTCGTTTCTTTACAGGTTACTTATCAAGTTAGTCTATCACAACTTGAAACCCCACAATCGATGTAATATGGAGCTGGGTACTGCCGTTGAAAATCAAAATAATTCCAACACTATAAGTTCCCAATACTATGTCTTCATCTCTTTTGTACGGAATCGGCCTAGTGATGGCCCTATCGGGGACAGTCAAAGCCCAAACTCAGGATACGCTGTTCATCCTTCGTGAAGGGCGTTATGTCGGGGCCCTGCTTAATTTCAAGGTAGAAATCAACGGCCAGCCGGTATGCCGACTCAGCAACCGCCGCTACATAGCCGTGCCGGTGAACGACGGGCCTGTCACCATCGAAACTTATCCAACGGGTTTTGCTATCAAACGCTCGGTGCGTAGATTGACGCTGGAAGCAGTCAATGGCCCGCGCTACGTTATGGGGACGACGAAGATAACGGGGATAACGATGGATCAGGCATTGAATATGCGCAAGCTGTCGGCAGAAGAAGGAGCGGTAGCGGTGCAGAAAATCGGTAAGCTCGATCGATGCCAGCGCAGGTAGAATAGTACACTTTATTTTCTGTTGCGTAAGTTCGCGTTGCAAACGCGAGGTGATGCCGCGCCCGATTATAAATCTGGGCGAGCGGGGGGTGATTTTCTGTCGGATATTTCAAAGTTGGGTATCCTCTTTTCTTTATAAACGAAAGGCAAGATTCTGTTAATCAGTGCTGTTAGTATATTTATTTGTATCCTACCGAATACCTATTTCAACTTCTCGTTTTTCGCTCTCACCAGATCATACACCTGGATTCCACTAGCACTTGCGTAATCAACTAATTTAGAATCGGACGTTATCAAAAGCTGACAGTTTTTAGCTTCATTCAAGAGCAGCGCGTCAGTTAAACCAAGATCATAAAATGCGTAATCGCTTGTCACCGTCGCGGAGGGAACATACTTCTCGGTAGTCATTGAGATGAGAGAAGCAATATTGGTTATGTACGGGTATTTCTGATTTCCTGAAAAGCCTTTGAGCAGATTATCAACCTCTGTCCAGACATTGGAGAGTACGACCACTTGATCAAGATCACCCAGTACAGTCACTAAGTCATGGTAGTCTTCCTCGTCATAAATGGAAGTTCGTTTATGACCTTCAAGGAGTTTGGGGTCGATTAGCCCTACAATCAGCACGACGAGCGCATTCGAGTCGATCAGTATCATCCTGCTGTGTCGTACATGAGGAATTCAGCCACTTGCCCGCTTTCATCCATCATGACTTTCTTGTAAACTCTTTGAAAAGGAAGCTGCGGCGCAAACGTCGGTACCACACTTACCGGCTTATTATTATTTTCTACGAGATACGAAATAACGATCTCCCAAACCTTCTCCTCCTTTCTATGAACCGCTTGTTCAAGCCTGAAATCGGGTTGATCCAAAGGCGATAGGTCTCTCAACTGAGTCGTTGCATTGTGCAGTAAATCTTTGAGTTTCATGGTATTCATAGCTGCCGTTTTTTATGCTGTTGATTATTTTTCACTAAAAAGCCACGAGATTGCACTTCAAGTCGATTTCGTCAGAGAAGGTAAATATACAAATTAACCCTTTACTTTGCCCTCACCGCCCTCACCGCCCTCACCGCCCTCACCGCCCTCACCGCCCTCACCGCAACCCACCTCATGCTTCTAACTCCCAAAAACCCCGCCAAATCCCTCGACCCCGCATACAAGCTTCGCCCCGAGCGCGAGCAGATCGAGCGCTTCAAGGATCGTTTTAAAACCCTGTTTGGTCACATTGACGAAAAGGAGAGCGAGGAGAATATCAAGGACCACCTCATGGATTTCCTGAAAGAGGTGTACTACAAAGAGAGCTACGTGGTGGCGCCCAAGGGCAAAACCGACTTCGTGATTCACCTGGGCAAGGATGCGGCGAGTCCGGCGGGGGTACTGTTCGAGGTGAAGCGGCCGGCCAACCGGAGCGAAATGGTGAGCCGCGAGAATTTGAACACCAAGGCATTTCACGAGCTGTTGCTGTACTACTTTCAGGAACGCATCCGCGACCGAAATTCCGACCTGCGGCACTGCGTCGTGACCAACGTGTACGAGTGGTACATCTTCGACGCCGCGCTGATCGACCGCGTATTTTACCGCAATGCCTGGCTCAAAAAGGAGTACACCGCCTGGGCCACGGGGCAGAAGGTGAGTAGCAACAACGATCTGTTTTACAGCGAAATCGCCAAACCTTTTCTCGCTGGTCTGACCGAGGAGATTCCATTCACCTACTTCGACCTCCGTACCTACCAGAAGAAGGTCGAAGATAAGAACCCGACCCACGACAAGGCGCTGCTGCCGCTCTACAAGGTACTTTCCCCCGCGCACCTGCTCAAGTTGCCCGCCGCTACCGACAGCAATCGGCTCAATCCGCGCTTTTATACCGAACTGCTGCACCTGATCGGGTTAGAGGAGACGAAAGAAGGCAACCGTAAAGTAATCCGGCGCAAAGCCGATGGGCAGCGCGACGAGGGTTCGCTGCTGGAAAATACCATCGTCGAGCTGGAAGTGTCCGGCAAGCTTTCGCACCTCGCCGATCCCGGCCAATACGGGCGCACCGACGACGAGCAACTTTTCAACGTGGCGCTGGAACTGTGCATCACCTGGGTAAACCGGATTTTGTTCCTGAAACTACTCGAATCGCAACTGGTAAAGTACCATCGCGGCGACCGCACCTACGCGTTCCTGAACAGCGACACGCTTGGCCGATTTCGATGAGGTGTACCGGCTGTTTTTTCGGGTGCTGGCCAGGCGTCCGGCGGAGCGGCATGGTTCCGTGCAGCAGAAGTTTGCGCGGGTACCGTACCTCAATTCGTCGCTGTTCGAGCTGACCGAACTGGAAGATACTACCCTGAGCATCAACACGCTCGACAGTAGTCTGAGCCTGCCGCTGCTGCGGCAATCGGTGCTGCGCGACCATCCCGCCTACCGTGAACGCGCCGAACTACCCGCGCTCGCGTACCTGTTCGCGTTTCTGGATGCCTACGATTTTGCGTCCGAGAGCGGCGACGACATTCAGGAGAAAAACCGCGCGCTGATCAACGCCAGTGTGCTGGGTTTGATTTTTGAAAAAATAAATGGCTACCGGGACGGCTCGTTCTACACGCCGGGCTTTATTACGGAGTACATGTGCCGCGAAACCATCCGTAAAGCCGTGGTGCAGAAGTTCAACGATGCCTACGGCTGGTATTGCGCCGATTTCGACGCCTTGCGCGACCAGGACCTCGACCGCACCCAGGCCAACGAGCTCGTCAACTCGCTGCGCGATTTGCGACCCGGCGGTGGGGTCGGGGCATTTTCTGGTTTCGGCGCTCAATGAGCTGATCGCCATCAAGAGCGAGCTGCGCGATGTTGCAGGACGATGCGGGCCGTCGGCTCAAAGGGTACCTGATCCGGGTCGTGAACGACGAACTGGTGGTGCTGGACGAGGAAGACGATGAGCCTTTTACCTACTTCCTGCAAGAAGCCACCAGCAAACCGACCGCCGAGCGGCAGCGGGTGCAGCGGGTACTTTTCCACGAAAAGCAGGTATTGATCGAAAACTGCCTGTTTGGCGTGGACATCAACCCCAACTCGGTCAAAATCTGTCGGTTGCGGTTGTGGATCGAGTTGCTGAAAAACGCCTACTACACCGAGGAATCGGGTTTTGCGGAGCTTGAAACGCTGCCCAACATCGACATCAACATCAAGCAGGGCAATAGTTTGCTGAGCAAATTCAGCCTCACCGAAGACCTCAGCGACGTGTTCAGGAAGCAGAAATTCAGTCTGCAAACCTACAAGTGCGCCGTGGCCGCCTACAAAAGTACCGCCGACAAAGCCGCTAAGGCCGAACTGCTGGCTTTTATCCACGACATCAAGGCCCAGTTCAGCGAGACGGTCATTAACCGCGACCCGCGCCGCAAGCGCCTCTCGGCCAAGCGCGGCGAGCGCATTCTGCTCGACAACAACGTGGACGTGTTTGGCAATCCCATCAAAGACCCCAAGCTGGTGGCCGTGGAGAAAAAGCGCCTCGACAAACTCATCGCGCAAGTCGAAACCGAAATCGCCGATGTGGAGAATAACGCGCTGTATCGGGGCAGTTTCGAGTGGCGGTTCGAGTTTCCCGAAGTACTGGACGAGGAAGGCAATTACGTCGGGTTCGATGCCGTGATCGGGAATCCGCCCTACATCCGGCAGGAGGAACTGGGCGCGGCCAAGGCGTTCCTGAAAAATGATTTTCCGAATACCTTTGCCGGTACCGCCGACCTGTACGTGATGTTCGTTGAGCACGGTATGCGGATTTTGCGATCGCAGGGGTACTTTGTGTACATCATTCCCAACAAATGGATGCGGGCGGGCTACGGGGCCGCGCTGCGCCGCTGGCTCAAAACGCTGGCGATCGGGCAGATTGCTGACTTCGGCGACCTGCCCGTGTTTGAAGAAGCCACCACCTATCCCTGCATTCTGATGCTCCGCAACGCCCCGGCCACGGAGGAGTTTTGGGCCACACCCGTCACCACGCTCGACTTTGCCGAAGGACTAAGTACCTACGTCACGAAGCACCGCTTCGAAGTAGGTACCAAGAGTTTGCAGGACGACGGCTGGCAACTTTCCGGCGTCGCCGTGCAAAACCTCATGACCAAACTCCGCGCCACGGGCCAGCCGCTGGGCGAGTACGTGGACGGGAAAATATTTCGTGGGGTACTTACCGGACTCAACGAAGCCTTCGTCATCGACGACGTCACCCGCGACCGTCTCATCGCCGAAGACCCGCGCAGCGCCGAAATCATCAAGCCGTTCCTAGCGGGCCGCGATATTAAAAGGTACCAAACACCGGAAGTAAGCAGGTACTTGATTTTTACAAGAAGACGGAATTGAAATTGGAATTAGTACCCGGCTAGTTTGGATTATTTATTGGAAAATTGCAAAGAGCGCCTTGCTCCGAAACCAAAAGGCTGGCAAGGCGACTGGAAAGGTAAGAAAACCAGGTACTTATAAATGGTTTGAGATTCAGGACGCAGTGGATTATCATCAAGAATTCGAAAAGCCATTAATAATGTACCCGGAAATATGCACTTATCAATCGTTTGGATGGAGCGATGGATCGGGATTTTTTGCAATAAGGAAATACTTCATTTTGCCCAAAGAAAACCCTGCGCTACTCGCGTTCTTAAACTCAAATACTACCTGGTTTTATTCTTAACCAAACTGCCTCCAAACTCATGGGAGGTGCGCTTGGCATTTTTAAACAGTCCGTATATAAAAGCCATTCCAATTCGCTTCAATTTTCAAAAAAGACTGTACTTTGGAATTTTGGCAAATCAAATATTGAAGAAAAATCCCTCGACCCCGCCGCCGATACCACCGCGTTGGAAGCCGAAATAGACCAACTGGTGTACGCGCTTTATGGCCTGACGGTGGAGGAGATGGGGTTGGTTGAGGGGTAGGGAGGGGCAGTACTAATCTCCCCTGTATCCGTAGACGATCGTCAGTATATCCTTTTTTGAATCCCAAATAGGCTTTCCTAGTTCGGTGTCATTGACTGTAGGATTCGAAAGCTTGAGCGTATCATTATCCAAAGTGTTCGTAATTTGATCAATCAATTGATCCAGATTGTCAAGTACATTATCATGTAAGCCAATCGAAATAGGTAGTATAGAATCAACCAAGGTCTTACGAATCTGGCGCTGAGCCTCTTTGACTCTTTCAATCAACTCTGTTTTACTCTCACTACTTAAATCGGGAGAGACAATACCCGTTCTTATTTCGTGCAATGTTTCGTAGAAACAATCCAGATGTTGAATATTAGGCGAAATTACTAAGTCCTTATACCACTGTAACTGAATAGACTGCAACCTTACATCTTCTGCTTCTTTCACATTCTGTCGATCACGCTCTTTTTGTATCCAAAAAGAATACATAGAAAAACCAAAAGCCAGGAAGGCGATGACAACGTTCGCAAAATCCGCTACCTCAGAAAGCGATAACCCAGCTTCGGCAGGAAGCTGGGTTATCGAATCAATTTGAAGAAAAAATGTGGTTAACATACCAAAGGATACGGAAATTACTGAAAATACGCGAGTGCGTTCTTTTTTCTCAATATTCTGTCTACTGCTTCATCGACATCCTTCTTAATATTGTAACGAGTACCCAAAATATCGAATTTTACCTGTTCATAAAACGCGTCTCTTCCAAGTGTTTGAACAACATTATAAAGGAACTCTTCCAGAAAGGAGGGGTTGATCGACCGGATATCGTCGGGAACCTGGATAACGACTTCTTTGGTACTGTCGGCCAACAGGTCTATCTGCGAACGCTTTCGCACGTCACAAATTCCCCGTCCCGCTCCGTGTATTCTTTCCAAAGGATTTTGAAACCATCCCTTAGTCAAGTATTGCTCAGATAGCGCCTGCATCTGTTTTACCACGCCTTGGTTTGGACAATCGGGGTCTTTAAATTTCTGATAGATTGTGTCGCCGAAGTTGAAAATGGTAAGGTTAAGGGTGCCCACTATGTCAGAATCGCTGGGATTGTAAGTAAAGTAACCCACAACGTAGCGCTTCTTAGTACTGGAATGCTCTTCGGCATTGGCCAGGACTTCACCGATAATCTCTGATAATTCGCTCTCGGCATCGCCGGTAAGTACACGATTGCACTTACTTAGGCAGGCAATAATGTAGTCTACCAATTCCGTGTTATCAATTTCCCGCTGCGACGGGTTAGCGAAAGTGCCAACCCGTAAGGGAAACGGCATAACTCCTGGAATGTCGATAGATAATCCATTCAATACTTTATAAGAGCCAATCGAAAAAAGTATCCGTAGTATCTCAGGATGACCGAAATTGATCGGTTCAATAGAACGAGTTGTCGATACACCGAGGCTGCGGCAACTGTGTATGTTTCGTATGAAATCACGCAATAGTACATCTAGTACAGCTGACGCATCGGGTTCGATTCGCTCACAATGCCGATAATCAATTTTTATCCTTACTGACTTGCGTGAGTGAAGGGCAAGAAAAACGAGTTTTATGAACTTTAGGCTTTCTTTACAATTCTCAACTAAAGAAAAAACTTTGGGAACCGCAAGTGTGATGTCGGACGATGTATCAATCCATTCGGTAGAATCAAAAGCATTTTTTTGAGAAGATAAGTGCTGTAAAACATGCGAGAAGGCAGGATAGGACTTACGCTGGTCTGCTAAATACTGATAAAACGCTGGGATGTAGGAATGTTTATTATTTCGGGCATTTTGTACAAGTCTCCTATACTCTCCTTTCAGTTTGGTCAGTCGCTTTTTTCTTTTTGCCTCCTTCTGTTGAATTCTGTAAAGTTTTTTCAAGTTATTCTTACTTGCGTGGATATTCCTTTCCTACAGATATAAAATTTAGCCTTTCTTCCGGTCTTTGCGTTGGTTCATATAATCGTCAAGAGAAATTCGCGAACCGTCGTCTTCCCGCTTGGCTTCGTCATAAAGGCGCACATCTTCGAGGTCTTCCAATTCTGCGATCATCGCATCGAATTCATCGAGTGGCAACACTACTAATTTTTTTCCGACGGTATCGGTAATGAATTGGGGATGGGTGGATTCAAGTAATAAATGCAACACCCTCTTGATTTCTGAGAGCATCCTCGAAAACTTCTTGTGGCGATCGGAACCCGAATCTCTTCCTGGGCCTGTGGTTTAAAATCTGTACTACTACATCAACTTTCTGCTGGGTGACGTTCTCGAAGCTCGTCCATTTCGGGAAATACTGCCGCACTAATCCGTTCAGATTCTCATTGGCTCCTCTCTCCCAGGAGTGGTACGGCTTAGCAAAATAGCAGTCCACGGCCAGATCTTCGGCCAGCTTCTGGTGGTGGGCGAACTCTTTCCCATTGTCAGTCGTGATCGTGTGCAGCCAGGGCTTCCATTCCCTGAGCAACTCGACGGCCTTGGCCTGCACCAAGGACGCCTCCTTGTTTTCAAGGACGGCCATTTTCAGCATCCCCGTGGCCCGGTCGTTGATCGTCAGCAACACGCCGCTCTGGCCCCGGCCGATGACCAGGTCCATCTCCAGATCACCCACCCGCTGCTTCTGCTCGACGACCGCCGGGCGCTGGTCGATGTCCACGCGGCCCGCGATTTGGCCCCTTTTGCCTTGCACACTGCCCCTTCTGGCGTAGCGCTTGCCCTTGGTGCGCATGTGGCGGTACAGCCCGCCGCCCTGCTTCTTATCGGCCCAGACGAACTGGTAGATGCGCTCGTGAGAGACGCACCCGATGCCCTTGCGGGCGGCATTCCCGGCGATCTGCTCGGGGCTGTAATCAGACTCGATCTTCTCTCGGACGTAGGCCTGCACGCTGGCCGTGAAGCGTCTTTTTTTAGGCTTGGCCCTGTGGCGGGCGGCTGCCTTGCGCTGGGCTAAGTCAGGCCAGTACGAGCTGTCGCGCTTGTCGGAGTTGCGCCCCAACTCGCGGCTGATGGTGGATTTGTCGCAGCCGACCAGCTCGGCAATTCGGCCCTGGGAGTGGTGTGCTTTCACCAACGCGGAAATGTGATACCTTTGTTCTAACGTCAAATGCTTCATGTGCTTTTAGAGTTTGGTAACCCAAAAGTATGAAGTTTTCCGGCGTAGCCCCCCTGCCGGGTTCAGGCCCCGGGGCCTGAACCCGGCAGGGGGGCTTTTTTTTAGCCGTTGCATTTATTACTTGAATCCAAGATGTACCTGTACCATGGTTGTATATTTTTCTGGTAAGCGAAGTTTAAATTTAGAAAAAAGATTTGATTGGGGCGCTATCGCTAAATTACTACCCGCCGACACCACCGCCCTGGAAGCCGAAATAGACCAACTGGTGTACGCGCGCTACGGCCTGACGGCGGAGGAGATTGCGCTGGTGGAGGGGTAGGGAGGGCGTCGTAGCCTCATAATTCGTATTTTTACGAAAAAACCAGCAAATTATCATGGATAGCATCGTAATCGATCCCGAAATTTTGAGTGGCACACCCGTCTTCCGGGGTACCCGCGTACCCGTAAAAACCATGCTCGACTACCTGGCGAGCGGAACCTACACCATGCAGGATTTTTTGGAAGATTATCCTTCGGTAGCTGCGGTGGATGCCAAGACGGTGTTTGAGTCACTGGGAGAATTGCTTCTGAGTACCGAGCATATCCGAGCATGAAACTCTATCTTGACGAAAATCTTTCCCCTAAATTCAGGAAACTTCTGAAAAGCGATCAACTGATCGTGATTACTTTTCAGTACATGGGTTGGCAGGGAAAGAAGAATGGAGAATTGATCACCCTCCTGAAAGAACATGACTTCGATGGCGTCATCACGTCTGACAAACTTATGTACAGTGATGATCAATTGAGATCTGAGGGACTGCATTTTTTTCTGATCCAATCCGCACTCGATACGCCAGAGGCGCGCACACCTCTTTTCATACGCTTGAATGAGTTTCTGTCGGAATCCATCGCACTTTTCAAAAATACCCAATCATCCAAAGTCATCATCACCGATGGCATAGTGAACCAGGAACTGCCTTTGGGTGTGCATGTAGTATGGAGAAAATAAACAAACATGCTTAAGCACTCTACGGCCTGATGGCGGAGGTGATGGTATTGGTTGAGGGCTTTCTTGCTTAAAAAGTTTGATCAAAACTTACTTTCTCCTGACATTCTTCGCTTCGATCTCCGGCAATTTCTTCTTATACTCCTCCGCTTCCCAAGTGATGTTCCATTGCGAAACGTAATCCTGCAACTTCCCCAACCCGACGGATGCGCGACGTTCGTCTACGTGATCCGGGTCGTCGAGTGGCAGGACGTATGCACCACCATCGTCGTAGCCGATTTGGCTGCCGTAAGTTTGCTTCTTGCCTTGTCCCAGGGCCACGCGGTCTTCCAGCAGCGCCAGCGAACTGGGCCGGGCGTTGCCTTTTTTGACGGCCTCCCGCATCATGGGCAGGTATTGCTCTTGCGTTTTTTGGTCGGAATGCTGAATGACCAAAAATAGCGTTGTGTTGCCTTGGGAACCGATTACGTCATCACCCAACCAGCCGCGCTCGTCCAATATTTTTTTTACTTTGACGAGATTGACCGAGTCGATCTCGTTGATTTTCTGCCAATGTGCCCGCATCTCCTTGGAATCGTTGCCGTGTTTTTTTCGATTTCGAAAATCTGCCTACGGTAGGTTTGATCTTCCTGAAAGATTGAGTCAAGTTGAGCCATCAACGGTTCGTCGTACTGAGCGCCGAGCTGGGCGAAGGCGAAGGTCGCTGGCAGGATGGCTAGGATAATTAGTGCTAATCTTTTGTATTTCATGACAGATGGTTAAGCCAAAATCCAAAGCGGAAATAACTCCATTTATCTGTACAAATCAATGGCTTGCCGCAAAATCTCTTCGATCGTCTCCACCGGCAAATCCTCCTCTGGCTCGATGAGCATAATCTTGATGCGCTTCCGATCCTCGGCCAGCAAAGCCGGGTGGTCGATCAGTTTTCCATCCACGATGGCGAGGTAGGGGAGTTTGGTTTTTTTGTGGATAGATAGGTAACAGTACATTTCCTTTTTGTAATAAAAAAACGGCAGTCGCCACTTCCAGGCCGGGGTGATTTCTGTATCCTGCGCCAAGATAATATCGCGCAAAGCAAGAAGACACCCGCGCACGGGCTCTTCCTGCTGCATATAGTAGTCATCGAGTTCCTTCATGGCTGAATGGCTACGAGTAGAGTTACCCACAAAGGTCGCACACGCGGCTGACAGCCCTATGTCAGGAGGGGTTGGTTTGGGGCAAATTAAATATTGTTAATGGAGTAAAGTGCTTTCCCTTGGTCGTCATCCGGCATGCAATAGGTACGCTCGTAACTTAGTCCAAGTTTTTCCAGCAAGCGAATCGACCGCTCGTTTTCGGGTTGACATATTCCGTAAATCTTATCGGACGCCCACTGGTCCTGCGCGTAGGAAAGCGTCGCGCTGGAGCAAACCATAGGCACCGACGGGTTGGTGGTTGTCTGATTTTTCTACCAGAGAGACCGTAACCGTGCGTTTCGTAGCTTTTCAGCGGACCATTCAATAAGTAGCTCCGGGCCTGCGCCTCGGTATGAACATTCCGATCGCCGATAAAATGCAGCCAGCCAGGTGAGTTGAGGAGTTGGATGACAAAAGCCGTGTCGTCCAGCGTGTATTTTCGCAAACGCAGGCGCGGCGTGTCGAGCATGGGACTCATGTTGCATTTATGAATGAGGGGGCAGAAGAGTATAGGTACAGTCGGTACCTAAAAATCAGGTACCAAGATAATTTATTTCATTAAAACGGATAAAAAAAGGCGCTTGGGTACTTTGACTTTCCTCGATGCTAACTTTCTCCAACTACAATCTCTAATCCGTGAAAAAAAACTTCCTGTCTCTGTATTTAATGATAGCACTGCTCTCGCTTCGCATCGCCACTGCCCAGCCCGCCGAGCGGATGGTCAAGGTGATCGTCGCCCCCGACCGCGCCGACTGGACCTACCAACCCGGCGAGAAGGTCAAGTTCAATATCAGCGTACTGCAAGCCGGCAACCCGGTGCCGGGTGCCGTGCTAAGCTACGAGATCGGACCCGAGAGAATGACGGCCACCACCCAAAAAACTGAAACGCTGGCTAAAGGTACCATCGCCCTGGACGGTGGTACTATGAAATCGCCCGGCTTCCTGCGCTGCACCGCCACCGCCGACATCGACGGCGTGAAGTACCGCGGCCTGGGGACGGCGGCTTTTGCGCCCGAAAAGATCCAGCCGACCGCCACCGACCCCGCGGCATTCGATGCCTTCTGGACCCAAAGCAAGGCCAAGCTGGACGAAGTACCCCTCGATGCGCAAATGACGCTCTTGCCCGAGCGCTGCACCGAAACGGTGAACGTCTACCACGTCAACCTGCAAAGTTTTAACAAATCGCGGCTCTACGGCATCCTGTCGGTACCCAAGAAAGAAGGCAAGTACCCGGCGCTGCTGCACGTACCGGGCGCGGGCGTGCGGGCGTACTACGGTGATGTGAGCAACGCCGAAAAGGGCGTCATCACGCTCCAGATCGGTATACATGCCGTTCCCGTCACGATGGACCCCGGTGTCTATAACGACCTCCGGTTCGGTGCATTGGCGGGGTACTGGAACTACAACCTCGACGACAAGGATCGCTTCTACTACAAGCGCGTGTACCTGGGCTGCCTGCGGGCCAACGATTTCCTGACCAGCCTGCCCCAGTACGACGGCCGCAACCTGGCCGTGACGGGCGGGAGCCAGGGCGGGGCGCTCTCGATCGTGACCGCCGCACTCGACCCGCGGGTGAAGTGGCTCGGGGCTTTCTACCCGGCGCTCAGCGACCTGACCGGCTACCTGAGCGGGCGCGCCGGAGGATGGCCACACTACTTCGGGTCGGGTAGTGTCGATTACAACAACACCAAGGAAAAGCTCGAAACGGCAGGGTACTACGATGTGGTCAACTTTGCGCGACGCTTGAAGGTACCCGGTAACTATTCCTGGGGTTTCAATGACGAAACCTGTCCGCCTACCTCCATGTATGCTGCTTACAACGTCATCGAAGCACCCAAATCGCTCTTCCTGGCCCTCGATACGGGTCACTGGACCTATCCCGAGCAGCGCGACAAGATGAACGATTGGCTGTTGGCGCGGCTGAAAAGCGGGGAATGAATGGGTTGGCCATCAGGGCGGAGGGAGTGTGATTTCGCTATCGATCGTTTTCGCAGGAATGTTGCAGGCCTCAGCCACAATTTTGCAAGTGGAACGGACCACATGTAAATATCTTTGTCGCACAACATTCAAATAAAACATCCACCTAAACAGAAAAACCATGACCAACCAACAAATACAGGACTGTATCAAAGCCTGCCAGGCGTGCGCCGTTGCCTGCGGCAATTGCGTCGACGGCTGCCTGTCCGAAGACAACGTAAAGATGATGGCTGAATGCATTCGCATCGACATCGACTGCATCAATATGTGCCATAGTACCGTTCAGTTTATGTCGGTGAATAGTAAATATGCCAAAGAGGCCTGCGCGCTATGCGCCAAAATCTGCGAAGCCTGCGCCGAAGAATGCGGAAAGCACGCGGACATGCACGACCACTGCCGCAAGTGCGCCGAAGCCTGCCGTACATGCGCGGAAGCCTGCCGCGCGATGGCAGCTGCCTGAGCGATTCCTATAAATGGTTAAGACCAAAAAGAGAGCCGTGGCCCTAAGCTGCGGCTCTCTTTCGTTAACTAAACAAGGGAAGGGATTTAAAGTTTTGGGTATCTACCATAGCGCTGAGTATAGCTATGGCAAGATATTATTCACGCATTTCAACATTCACTTACAGCGGGGGGCGCCGCCTCGGGGCGCTCCGCCGTCAAAAATTGACCTTATGGATCTTCAAGGAAAAGTAGTAGTAGTGACCGGCGCCTCCGCCGGATTAGGACGCGCCATCGTGCGCGAGTTTGCCAGACAGGGCGCCAATATAGGTTTGCTGGCCCGAGGCAAAGACGGCCTCGAAGGTGCTAAAAAAGAAGTGGAAGACCTCGGGGGTAAGGCCCTCGCCATCCCGACCGACGTGTCGCAACCCGACCAGGTCGAGGCCGCCGCCGATCGGATCGAGAACGAACTGGGACCGATCGACGTCTGGATCAACAACGCCATGATCAGCGTGTTCGGACCGTTCAAGAAACTGGAAGCAAAAGATTTCAAGCAGGTCACCGACGTGACCTACCTCGGCCAGGTGTATGGTACCCAATCAGCTTTGAAACGGATGCTGCCGCGCGACCGGGGCAGCATTATCCTCGTGGGGTCTGCGCTGGCCTACCGAGGCATTCCGTTGCAGTCGGCTTACTGCGGGGCCAAGCATGGCATCCAGGGTTTCTTCGAGTCGTTGCGGGCCGAGCTTTCGCACGATGGCAGCAAAGTAAACCTGAGCATGGTGCAGCTGCCCGCCATGAACACGACGCAGTTTGGCTTTGTCAAGAGCTACCTACCCAACAAGCCCCGGCCGATGGGCACCATCTACCAGCCCGAGGTAGCCGCGCGGGCAATCGCGCACGTGGCCAAAAATCCCCGGCGTGAATTGCAAGTAGGCTACCCGACCGTGCAGACGATCTTGGGCAATAAATTCCTGCCTGGATTCCTCGACAAATTCCTGGGTGAAACCGGCTACGAAGGCCAGCAAACCGACGAGCCCACTGAGCCCGATCGCCAGAACAACTTGTACGACCCCCTGCCCGGCGACCACGGATCGCACGGTACCTTCGACGATAGCTCCTGGGAATACAGCCCCGAAACCTGGGCCGCCACGCACAAAGTCGTGACCTGGAGCGCCGTGATCTCGGTGGCGGCGCTGGCGTTTGGGTTGTTTGTGAGTAAGAGAAAGTGAGTTAAATCTAATCTTGGCGGTGATAGCTATTTGAAGGCTGTCAGCGTTTGGCTACGCACTGAGCCGGAAGCCCGTTGGGTTTCCGGCCTCATTTCGTTAAAATTGTAAGGAAGGGTAATCACACGGCAGAGTGGGGAGGAGAAAGAAATATTCTTCTACGCGATTCTCAGCGCATCCTGCCGGAACAGCTAACCAGCATATTTTCACTTTTAAACAGCCTGAACTAGCTTTACGAGAATAGCTACTTTCCATGACTTTGGTCGACGAGAATTTAATAAAACATAGCCAACATACTAACTAGTATGTTGCGATGTTTTTGTATGTTTGCCTGTACTATGGACACGAGAACCGACATACTCCTCAAAAACTACCAAGCCCTTCGCCTAAATGGGTACCAAGGGCTTCGTCCCTGATAAGGAGGTGGCTGATATGGGCCTGACCAAAGGTGCGCTCTACCATCATTTCGAAAACAAAATAGACTTGGCTTACGCGATTTTTGACGAGCTTATTCTGCCGAAGTACCTTTTGGTATGGAAAAGTTTTTCGGAAGTAGAAGCAGGGTACGGCAGCATCATGGCTGGTACGTTGGAAGGCTACCTGGATTGGATGGATGAAGATGCTCCCTACCTCTTGGGATGTACTCTTACCAACCTTACCCAGGAAATGGTACCGTTGGACGAAGGTTTCAGAAAGCGATTGCGAAGCCTCACCCTAGGTATGCAACAGATGATCGAAATGGGTATAAAGAACGCGCAACTAGCCGGTGAGTTTTCGCTGGATATTAACCCTACACAATTCGCTTTCTTTCTGCTGGCGTCCATCGAGGGAGGGTTCAGTATGGCCAAAGCTATGCAAAGCAAAGCCGCGCTCGGGATGGTCATCAAGCAGCTGATTTCACAGGTCCATTTGATGGAATTGCATTATTAAAAAAGCAGCGACTCAATCATAAGAAATCCCTAAACATACTATTCGGTATGTTTAGGGATTTCTTATTTTATCTCTCGGGCAGGAGGTAAAAGCAATCGGTTATTCCTCATATCGATCGTCTTGCCAGGGATAGCCGGTATTGGAGTACCCGCGTCCTTCCCAGAAACCTTTTTTGTTCTCACTCATGAAATGAATGCGCTTAATCCACTTGGCTCCTTTCCAGGCGTAGAGTTGTGGCGTGATGACGCGCGCGGGCCCGCCGTGGTCGCGGGTCAGCGGCTTTCCGTCGGCGGTATGTACTACCAGCACATCGGGTTTAAGCGCTTCTTCCAGCGACAGATTGGTGGCGTAGGTATCGTAGCCATACAACATCACATGCGTGGCCGATTCCCTGGGTAGCGCCAAAGCGGCCAAATCCAGCAGGCGTACGCCCACCCAGGGTACATTCATCCGCGACCAGGTCGTTACGCAATGAAAATCACTGACGTCCTCGGTTTGGGGTAAGTCCATGAAGTCGGTCCATTTGAGCGTGACCGGCTGCTCGACTTCGCCCGTGATGTACAGCCGCCAGCGTTCCAGCGAAATATCGGGCTTATACCCCAAATCCAGCACCGGCCATTTCTCAGTCTCGAACTGCCCCACGGGTAGCTTGGGCATCCCGTGCCGGTTGGTCGGGCCGGTACCCTGCGGCTGGTCGTCGGCCACCGAAGGCGTATTGCGCATTCGCTCGGCGTAGCGCTCCCGCAACTTCATGCGGGCGGCGATTATTTTTTCTTGTTTATGCATTGAGGGAAGCGACAAAGTTCCAGAGCGACAAAGCCACAAAGTGAGTGGCCCACGCTTCAAAAGTTTATAAAAAAAGCAAGTAGGGAAACGTATTTTAGCCGTTTCCTTCAACCGCCTCGGGGCCGCGCGGCGTACCGACCCCGCTTCAACCCTTCAACCCTATCTCAAATACCCTCTCGCTTCCTGCCGCACCGATTTATACTGCGTCAGATTCAGGGCTTTCTTATAATAGTCTTTCGCCTGAGCGCGGTTACCCTGGCGGTCGGCGATGCGGGCCAGGCCGGCGTAGGCCATCGCGTGGTACTCTTTGGTGTATTGGGCGTCGGGGGTGACCTTTAGCGCGGCGAGGTACTGGTGGCGGGCTTCGTTATCGTTTTTGGCTTTTCTTTCGTGCAGGTACCCATCGAAAAATTGCCAGGCGATGGGGTAGAAGCCACTGGTGTTTTTTTTGAGTTCGGGCAAAAAACGTCCGGCCTCGTCGTAGCGTCCGGCCAGTAGGAGGGCCTGGATGTGAATCATCCTGAACACGCCATTGCGCGGGTACCGACTCACCAGCGGTGCAGTGTAGCGGACGGCCAGATCGGGCCGGGACTCGTGGTCGAGGTAGGTCTGGGCCAGGATGTAGGCCGCTTCGACGCGGGTGATCGTGGCTTTCTTTGTCGCAAGATCCAATTGCTTCAAACCCAGATTTCTGTTTCCATCCTTGAAAAAAATCATCAGCGGCCGCACGATGGCGTGGTCTTCTGGGTAGGCTTCGACGTAGTAGTTGTACGTCCCGGCAATGATAAGGTACTCAGGATTGCGGTCGGTCAGGTCGAGGGCCTGAGTCAGGCTACCGTAGGCTTTCTGGCCTTCTCCGGCGACTTTCAGCAATTCGTTTTGGTAGTTGTACATCAGGGCCAGGTACCCGTGGGCCGCCAGCCGGAAAAATACCGCTTCGGGGTGCTCGCTGTTTTTGCCGTAGTGCTGCTCCACTGCCGCCAGGCATTGATTCAGATTTTGCAGGTACTCCTTTACCCTGGCCTTATTATCCTGCACGGGCAGGTACTGCCAGTACAACTGAAACGCCCGCATGAAGTACATGACCGGATGGCCGGGATACTTCTGCCGCACGACCGGAATAATCCGTTCCACTTCCCCAAACTCGTAGTTGTACACGTGGTCGATGCCCTCCTCAATCAGCGCCATCGTCGGCGCATCGTCCAGGATTTGCGCCTTGACCGGTGCAAAAACGGTCAGCGTAAAATTCAGAAAAATAAATACCAGAATTCTAAAAATCATACGAAAACTGCTTTGATGAATTGGTTTGCTTGTGTGGCGTCCTCGCCGTAGCTTTGTTGATGTCGCATTTCCATAGATTATAATATAAAAAGAAAGAAAGCCGAAAGCCTAAAGCTGACGGCCAATTGCCCGCTCATGATCCAATACGAACAATTCACCCTCGACAACGGCCTGCAGGTACTTGTCCACGAAGACCACACCACGCCAATGGCCGCCGTCAATGTACTCTACAACGTCGGCTCGCGCGATGAAGACGAGCAGCGCACCGGCTTTGCCCACCTCTTCGAACACCTGATGTTCGGCGGCTCGAAGCACATTCCCGTTTACGACGAGCCGGTGCAGTCGGTCGGCGGCGAAAATAATGCTTTTACCTCGCCCGACATTACAAACTATTACATCACGCTCCCCGCCGACAACATCGAGACGGCCTTTTGGCTGGAATCCGACCGGATGCTGAGCCTTTCCTTCGACCCGAATGTACTGGAAGTGCAGCGGAAGGTGGTCATCGAGGAGTTCAAGCAGCGGTACCTCAACCAACCCTACGGCGACCTGTGGCTCAAATTGCGCCCTTTGGCCTACACCACCCACCCGTACCGCTGGGCCACGATCGGCAAGGACATCGAGCACATCGAGCGCGCCACGCTCGACGACGTGAAGGATTTTTTCTTCAAATACTACCGACCCAACAACGCCGTGCTCGTCGTGGCGGGTCCAGTAACTACCGCTCAGGTGCGGGCCCTGGCCGACAAATGGTTTGCACCGATTCCGGCGGGAGAGAAGTACATCCGTAACGTACCGCAAGAGCCGGTGCAGACGGTAGCGCGCAAGCTGGAAACGTCGGCCGCCGTACCGCTCAATTCCATCGTCAAGACCTACCACATCCCCGCCCGCTACGCCGCCGACTACCACGAGGCCGATCTCATCAGCGACATTCTGGGCCGTGGCAAATCGTCGCGGCTGTACCAGGCGTTGTTAAAAAACATACCGCTGTTCAACAGCATCACCGCCAGCGTGATTCCTTCGCTGGACCCCGGCTTGCTTATAATTAAAGGCAACCTTAATCCTGGCGTAGCGATGCAGCAGGCCGACGAAGCAATCGAGACGCTCTTGCAGGATTTTGTAGAAAATGGTACTACGGCCGACGAGCTGGAGAAGGTCAAGAATCAATCAGAAGTATCGCTGGCGTTCTCACAAGTCGAACTGCTCAACCGCGCGATGAACCTGGCCTTCGCCGCCAACGCGGGCAACGCCGCCTGGGTCAATGAGGATGAAGAAAAAATCAGGGTCATCGAACCAGCCGACATTCAGCGCGTCGCCCGTCAGGTGCTAAGGCCCGAGAATGGGTCGACGCTGTACTATCACGCTTTGGTCAATGAATAGTGAACAAGGAACAGTGAATAATGAACCGCGCGAGTAGTCCTAATTGAACAATATTTCTGTCTAAATAAAATTCAAATTCAAGTGTATAGTTCAAATGCTACATTATTAACTATTCATTATTCATTATTAACTAAACAAATGACTCCATTCCGCATCGGCCAGGGCTACGACGTGCACCAATTGGAGGAAGGCCATCCCTTCTGGCTGGGCGGTATTCTGATTCCACACACCCACGGGGCCAAGGGCCACTCCGACGCCGACATCGTGTGTCATGTACTATGTGATGCGCTGCTGGGGGCGGCCAACCTGCGGAACATCGGCTATCATTTTTCGGACAAAGACCCGCAATGGGCTGGTGCTCGATAGCAAAATTTTGCTGGCTCAGAGTACTGGAAATGATTCGTGAAAAAGGCTACGAAGTAGGCAACGTCGACGTGACGATCATCCTACAGGTACCTAAGCTAAACCCACACATCCCGGCCATGAAGAAGTGCTTGGCCGAAGTAATGCAACTAGACGAAGACGCCATTTCCATCAAAGCCACCACCTCCGAGCACATGGGTTTTGTGGGCAGGCAGGAAGGTATCGCCGCGCATTGTGTGGCGCTGATTTATTCAAAAAACCGTACACTTTAAGTCAGTGTCTATCTTTGTGAACCTCTGTGTACGAACTCTGTGCAACTCTGTGACCTAACAAAACGATGAAAAAACTACTGCTAAGTACCGCCCTCCTCCTGACCGCCCTCGCGGCAACCGCCCAATCCGTGGAAGCACCGCTCGGCTTCGAGGAATACGACCCGATCTCGACCCTCAAAGTCGAGGAGCACATCCCGACTCGGGCCAAGTACCCCTTCATCGATGTCCACAACCACCAATATTATATGCCTGACCAGGACTTACATCAATTGGTGTCGGTGATGGATACCATGAATATGCAGATCATGGTCAACCTCAGCGGGCGCGGCTGGCACCAGGAATGGGCCGAGGGCACGGCGCAACTCAAAGGCTCGCTGGCCAACGTCATGAAGAATGAGCCCAAGCGTATCGCCGTTTTTACCAACATCCAATTCAAAGACTTCGGCCAACCCGACTGGACCGACCGCGCCGTGGCCCAACTCGCCGCCGACGTGAAGATGGGAGCGAAGGGTTTGAAAATATACAAGAGCCTCGGATTCAGCGGTATCGTAGATGAAAAGGGCGAACGCGTCGCCGTAAACGACGTCCGGCTCGACCCGGTTTGGGCCAAATGCGGCGAACTGGGCATTCCGGTGCTGATCCACACGGCCGACGTGCCATCGTTCTGGGACCCGCTCGACCGCTACAACGAGCGCTGGCTGGAACTCAAAACCCACCCCCGCCGCGACCGTACCAAGGACAGAGTGTCATTTGAAGAATTGATCGAGGAGCAGCACGATATTTTTCGCAAACACCCCAAAACGACCTTCGTCAACGCCCACATGGGTTGGTACGCCAACAACCTCCGCAAGCTGGACAGCATCATGATCGAGTTTCCGAATACCTACGTCGAGATCGGCGCCGTCATCGCCGAGTTGGGCCGCCAACCCCGCGCCGCCAAGAAGTTTTTTGATAAGTACCAGGACCGCGTCCTGTTCGGCAAAGATAGCTGGGTACCCGCCGAATACGTGACCTACTTCCGCGTCCTCGAAACCGAAGACGAATACTTTCCCTACCACAAAAAGTACCACGCCTTCTGGCGCATGTACGGCCTGGGGCTGTCGGATGAGGTGTTGAAGAAGTTGTACTACAAGAATGCTTTGAAGATTATTCCGGGATTGGATCGGAGCGGGTTTCCTGAGTGATCTTGTTGCAAGGCCAGTGTTATTTTCCCGCTAACTTCCTCAAGAAGCTGTAAGTCTCGATTGCGTATGACCACCCTTTTCTTTTGACAATATCCAAGGTGCTGGCCATCGGAACGTACCTACTGAATTTGAGGGGGTAATAGTTTTCAATGATAAATTTTTCGGCATTTTTTTCTGCCCGGAAATAGTTGTCGGCGTTCGAATTGGCGGCAGTGCCGCTGCCCGTTTCGTCGAAGGGGGCGTGCCGGGCGTAGGTTTCGAGCGTCAGGTGGTGAAACCGGTAGCCTCGCTGGTACATATCGTGCGACCAGACCGTGGCCAAATCGGTGCCTTTCCACACCCCGCCGTAGCAGCCGATCGTGCCGTGCGGAAGTGTATTTTTGCGGTATTCTTCCACGTCGATCAGGGCGCAATATTCGTTGAGGCGACATTCGGGCAACGGATGCACCCGGCCGTTTTGCAACACCTGTAAGTTAAGTTCCTGCCGGGGCGTCGGTTGTGCCTTCTGCAACGCAATCGCCTCCTCCATGCTCGGGACGTACTGTTCCTGCTTCTCCGAATGACACACATTGCCCCAGGCCGGGCCAGCCGGGCAACTCCAGCACTGTCCGATAGAGCCGACGCCCGCCAGATTGGCCGGTGCATTCGAGAACGTTTTGAGCATTTCGCCAATCATGTCACCGTGGAAAAGCATATCGTTATGCATGACGCACATGTACTTTTTATCGGTCGTTTCCAGGGCGTATTGAAACAGGATACTATGTCGAAAACGGTCATCGGTCCGGGCGCGCTCATAATCTTCAACCCCCAGTCCAACAAAATAATGAGGGTAAGTCACGACCAGGTTTACTTTGTTCCCATCAATAGTCCGATTGCGAAAGACATCGATAATTTTGAATATTCCGGCCCAGTCGCCGTGCGGCTGCAGGCGTTCCCGCGAAAGATAAATCTTGTCGATGTGCTGACCACTGTGCCGCATCAGACTTTCGATGGTGACAATAGTTTGGTAGGGCTTTCCGTAAAATGCAATGTTTATGTCGACGGGTTTTTGCATTTTTGGGCTTAATACAAATTGAACTGAGGATCTGATTTTGGGGCAAAGGTAACTTCTTTGCAAGAATTTGCAATAAATCGAAAAAGCACTTGCTTCATACCAAGGATAATGTTATTTGCTATTTTCCTGAGGATAAAGCGTTATTATTGAACACACTCCCATGTCCCCAAAAATCACCCAAATAGAAATCTTCCCCCTCAACATTCCCCTCAAAACCCCGGTTTCCATCGCCATCGGCACCATCACCGAGGCACGGAATATTCTGGTCAAAATCATGACCGACGACGGTACCTACGGGCTGGGGGAGGGGGCGCCTTTCTGGATGATCGTCGGCGAAACCCAGGCTAGCTGCCTGGCGACGGCGCGAGATTTTGCGCAGCTGTTGATCGGCAAAGATGTGTGCGATATCGAGGGGAATCTGCTGATCCTGGACCAGTACCTGACTAACAACCGGACGTGTAAAAGCGCGTTCGATATGGCGCTGTACGATGCCGCCGCCAAGGTGGCCGACATGCCGCTGTACCGATTTCTGGGCGGAAGCCGCAATACGATCACCACCGACGAAACGATTTATCTGGGTACCCCCGAAACCATGGCCGAGGATGCCCTGGCGATCAAAGGCCGGGGCGCGGAAGCCATCAAAGTAAAGCTGGGACGCGACGCGGCGGAGGACATCCGGCGCATTGCGGCCATCCGCGCGGCAATTGGCGACGGGCTGCCGTTGCGGGTCGATGCCAATCAGGGCTGGGATTACGTGTCGGCGGTGAAGGTACTGAAGGCCATCGAACGTTACGATGTGCAGTACTGCGAGCAGCCCGTGAAGCACTGGGATTTTGAAAATCTGGCGCGGGTGCGGGCCCATTCGCCCATCCCGATTTGCGCCGACGAGTCGCTGTTTACGCACCTCGACGCGTTGCAACTGGTGCGGCAGCAGGCGGTCGACTACTTCAATATCAAGCTTTCCAAGAGTGGCGGAATCAACAACGCGCTCAAAATCAACGCCATCGCCGAAGCGGCCGGAATTCCCTGCATGATCGGCTGCATGTCGGAGAGTCGGTTGGGCATCACGGCCAACGCCCACCTGGCATCGGCGCGGTCCAACATTGTTTTTTACGATTTGGATTCACCCTTCGAGCACGCGCTCGATCCCGTGATGGGCGGGGCCAAGTACCGCGACCACTACCATCTCGACCTACCCGGAGCGCCCGGCCACGGCGCGGATATGGATGAGGCGTATCTAGGTACCCTGGAGAAAATCGTAGTGGGCTGATTTGCATTTTGAGAGGGGGGAAACCTACATTTAAAACCATCATTTCTGGACAAATTTGCAATCCGATTGCAAATTTGTCCAGAAAGTAGGCCTTGATTCGCAACTACGACCCAACCTCCTCGACCACCAGTTGCTTCTCGTACAACTCGCGGTACACGCCGTTCTTATCCATCAACTCGCGGTGCGTGCCCTGCTCCACGATACGCCCGTCGTCGAGCATGATGATGCGGTCGGCAAGCTTAGCCGACGAAACCCGGTGCGAGATGATGACCGAAGTACGATTTTTCATGATTCGCTTCAGGTTGTTGAGAATGATATTCTCCGTATTGGTATCGACCGCCGAGAGGCAATCGTCCAAAATCAGAATCTTGGGTTCGCGGGCGATGGCGCGGGCGATGGAAAGCCGCTGTTTTTGTCCGCCCGAAAGTGTCACGCCGCGCTCGCCGAGGCGGGTGTCGTAGCCCTGCGGAAACTCCTCGATGTTGTTATTGAGGTCGGCGTCTTTGACGGCCTGCTCGATTTTTTCCTGCGGCAGACCGTCGGTCCCGAACTGTACGTTGTTGGCGATGGTGTCCGAAAACAGAAAAACATCCTGCGGCACGTAGCCCATTTGGCGGCGGAGGTACTGCACATCGTACGATTTCAGCGGATTGCCGTCCAGGTAAATCTTGCCATCCGTGGGGTCGTAAAGTCGGCAAATGAGGTTAGCTAAGGTACTTTTGCCCGAACCGGTGGTACCCAGCACCGCAATGCTTTCGCCGGGATTGATGCTCAAATTGAAATCCTGCAAGGCCCGAATGCCGGAATCGGGGTACAGGAAGCTGACGTGCTCGAACCGCAACGCGCCTTCGATGGTGGGCGTCAGGTTTTCGTCAGACGTAATCGTCGTTTTCTGATCGAGGTACTCGTTGATCCGCGCCTGGGAAGCCGCCGCGCGCTGGATTTGGCTGGTGGTCCAACCCAGCGCCATCACCGGCCAGGTGAGCATGTTGACGTAGATAATGAACTCCGTAATGTTGCCGGGCGTGAGGTTGCCGTTGATGATTTCCTGTCCACCCACGTACACGACCAGTACATTGCTGAGCCCCACGAGCAGCATGATGATAGGGTAGAAAAGCGCGTCGACCTTAGTCAGATTCAGCGATTTGTCCTTGAAATCCTCGGTTTCCTTCTTGAAATTGACAAACGAAAAGCGCTCTTGCACAAAGGCTTTGATCACCCTGATGCCCGAAAAAGCTTCCTGCACGTAGGTAGACATCGCCGACAACTGCCGCTGAATCTCTTCCGAGCGGCGCATGATGACGCTGTTGACCACGTAGATACTCACCGAAAGCAGCGGCAGCGGCAGCAGGACGTAGAACGTGAGCTTACCATTGACCGACGCCATGTAAGAAATCACCAGCACGAAAAGCACGATGAGGTTGATGCCGTACATTAGCGCCGGACCCACGTACATCCTGACTTTGCTAACATCCTCCGAGATCCTGGCCATCAGGTCGCCGGTGTTGTGCTGGCGGTAAAACGCCATCGGGAGCGTTTGGTAGTGTTTGTAAATATCGTTTTTGAGGTCGTACTCGATATGGCGCGACATGACGATGATCGTTTGGCGGACCAGAAAAAGAAAAAAGCCTTTCAGTAACGCCATCGCCAGGATCAGCAGACCGTAAAGCAGAATGGTATTAGTGAACATCTCGTACATCTCGGTTTGGATCGCCGAGCCGTCGAACAGGTAGTACACGTCGAGCGTTTCGCCCACCAAATCAAGGGCGTAGCGGACGAGCTGCGCCGGGATGATGCCGAAAAGATTGGAGATGATCGTGAAGATAATACCGCCAATGAGGTACCACTTGTATTGGATCAGGTATTTATTGAGGTAGGAAAGAGCCTTCACTGACGAAGCGGGGATTGATAGAAACGCAAAATATGCCTGGTTGCTAACACGAAGGTACGTCAAAACGTTGCACCAAACCCCGCCTCTTTATCCCCAAAGCTTTCTATTCTTCCCGAAAAAATCTAATTTTGCGTTTTAATTGAGTTCAAAGTTTATGAGTACATGAGTTTATGAGTTGCGAAGGCCGCTGGAAGACTCTTTGACTCATACACTCATAAACTCCTTAACTCCCCCAATGCTGAACCGAAGATTGTTACGTGCCAAGGCCGTCCAGGCGCTTTATGCCACTAAAATCGCCGACGATGCCAACCGACTCCTTGCCCAGGACGAAGTCGTGGCGGCCTACCAGCCCGACCTGAACTCGATGGAGCCCCAGAACCTCGTGAAATTGGAAGGAATGCGTCGTCTGGCGCTCCTGACGCTCGACGAATTCATCAAGGACGGGCAGCCGGGGGACGAAGCACCGGTACCCTACGAAGTGATCCAAACCGCGCGGCGGGCCTACGAGGAGTACAATGTGCAGAACAAGAAGGATCGTCCGGTCATCCTGAACCGGGTACTGCAGGAAACCGAGGCCATTTACGACGAATTCCTGCGGGTACTGTCTCTCCTGCTGGAACTGGCCCAGCAAGCCGAGCTCGACCGCGAACGCCCGGTCCGCGACCCTGACGATGACTTTGCGGTGGTTTCCGGCCTGAACGATAACGCTATCATCAAGCTACTCAGAGCCGATGAAACCTTCGAGGTGGAGACGATCCGGCGCGGTATTTCCTGGGGGGACGATCGTACGGTAGTACGCAAAACCTACCGCGAGGCGCTCCGCAAGGATGAGGCGTACCGGCTGTATTGCACCCAAAATACCCATACCGTCGAGGAAGACCAAAAATTGATCCAGCATGTGCTCCGGGCCGTGGTGTTGAAGCACGAAGTACCGGTGGCGTTCTTCGAGCAGCTGGACCTATTCTGGGAGGAGCACTACGACATCATCCGTAGCATGGCGATCAAGACTTTGCGGTCAGCCGATAGTGGAAAAATACAATTGGCCCCCTTGACTGACGACTGGGAGGAAGACCGCTTTTTTGTGGAAGAGCTCTTCAAGCAGGCCATCGAAAACGACCGGAAGTACCAGGGGTACCTGGAAGCGCAGCTCAAAAACTGGGACCCGAGCCGGGTGGCGCTGCTGGATATGATCATCATGAAAGCCGCTTTAGCTGAACTCATTAATTTCCCCGGAATCCCCGTCAAAGTGACCATTAACGAATTTATCGAGATCGCAAAGCGGTACAGTACCCTGAAAAGTGATAAGTTTGTAAACGGAAACCTGGACCGGCTGAGCAAGCATCTGCTGGAGCAGGGGGTCATCAAAAAGAGCGGACGCGGACTGATCGACAATAAATAGAAGTGGTTTTTCGTGAAATTTATGTCTATTTTACCAACAGAAATCACTGATCAGACGCATCCACACAACTAAACGACAGCTCACCATGGGAAAAAATAAAAAGACAGAAGGCAGAACCAGCAGCAACTTGACCAGTAACATACTGTCCTACGCGGTCGGTTGCACGACCGGCATTTTGCTGGGCATACTTTACGCGCCACAGAAGGGCGAGATTACCCGCGACCGGCTGACCTACCGGTTGTCGAAGTACCGCGATCAATTGCAAAAACTAATCGACGACCTGGTGGACGGCCAGCATTTTCCCGAAAGTCTGGCCAAGGCCGAGGGGGAGAAAGTAGTGAACGACGCGCGTGAGAAGGCCGAAAAACTACTGGAAGACGTCGATCGGCTGATGGCTCAAATCAAAAACCAGAACGGCTGATCGGGCCACACGCCGGATAAAACCTTTTAACCTTTATGATATGAAAAACGCAGCACAATATTTTATCGCATTGATGATCGGGACGGCCCTGCTCCTGAGCGGTTGCGAGAGCGCCGACAGCAAGAGCAGCGGCGATGACCTGCAGAGCAAGATTCCGGTGCTGGCGATGATTGACAGTACGACGTATCAGTTTGGCGAAATCAAGGAAGGCGACATCGTGGAACACGAATTTCGCTTTACCAACGGTGGGCAGTTCCCGCTGATCATCAACAATGTAACGGCTTCTTGTGGCTGCACGATCCCCGAATGGCCCCGTGAGCCGATTCCACCGGCGGGCGAGTCGAGCATTAAAGTGCGCTTCAACAGCAAAGGTAAGCCGGGCATGCAGTTCAAGACGATCACCGTATACGCCAACACCGAGCCTGCTACCTCCGAGCTCAGAATACAAGGACAAGTTGAAGAGAATGGAGACGGGGCAGCCCGTGCTGTTGACAATTGATAATTGACCGCGCGGGCGGCCCCGAGTGCTGTTTTCAATACTTAATTAACTCCTGTACCCACGCCTATTCTTAATTTTCAACCTTCAATTTTCATTTTTCAATTAAATAATGCTTAGCACAATACTAGCGCAAGCTCCCGCCGGAGGCCTTCAAACCATGCTACCCCAGATCCTGCTTTGGGTCGGTATCATCGGCGTTTTTTATTTTTTCATGATTCGTCCGCAGCAGAAAAAAGCCAAAGAGCAGAAAGAACTGCTGGCGGGAATCAAAAAGGGGGACGAGGTCGTGACCATCGGCGGAATGCACGGCAAGGTATTCCTGGTCGATGAGACCACCGTGACGCTCGATCTCGACAAAGGCGTCAAACTGACTTTCGACAAATCGGCGGTAAGCCGTACTGCCAAATAGCGTACCCTTTCAGCTCATGGGCAACGCTCTATTTCCCTTGCAAATAGGTGTAACGGGCGGCATCGGGGCGGGCAAAAGCATCGTGTGCCGTGTATTCGGCTGCCTGGATGTGCCGATTTACGAGGCCGACGCGCGGGCCAGGTGGCTCACCGATCATAATCCGGCGATCCGGCGGGAAGTGATTGCACTGCTGGGAGCGGAGTCATTTGCCGAGGGTACCTACAATCGGAAGTACGTAGCGGGTCGGGTGTTTTCTGATCCCGAGCTCTTGCAAAAACTCAATGGCATTGTTCATCCGCGCGTCTTCGCCGACAGCGATGCTTGGCTGTTACGGCAGTCCGGCCAACCCTACGTCATACGGGAGGCGGCTCTGATGAACCGCGCCGGGGATGGAAACCAGCTTGATTTTGTGGTAATCGTGACCGCCCCGATGTCCGTTCGCATCGAGCGGATCAGAAAGCGCGATCCGCACCGGAAGGAAGCCGAAATTCAGGCGATCATCGCGCGACAAATCAGCGATGAAGAACGGCTGGACCTGGCTGATTTCGTCATCGACAACGGCCCAAATACCGCTCTGATTCCCCAGGTACTCGATTTGCACCAAAAGTTTTTAAATATAAATAAGTGATTGAAGAAGAAAGGGCCAACTTCCCTTCCTCCCTTGTCATCCTTGTCATCCTGAGCGTACCGGGCTGGCGTACCAGTCGAAGGGCTCCTCCTTCTAAAACTTAATATCCAATCCCAACAACTGCTGCAATTCCAGTAGATGCGGGTTCTTCTTGGCCAAAAAGTCAAACTTCTCCCGGTCGGTGTAGGGTACCTTGCTGGCTTGCTGCTTGTCGATGCGGGCATCGAGCGCCAGATTGGGTGCGTCGAGCCGGGCGCGCAGGTACTGAATCAACTCGAACTGCATACCAGCCAAAGTCGAATTCTGAATATCGTGGTCGAGCGGCAGGGTGATCATCTCACCTTCCAGGGTAAACTCGCGGTCAAGTACCACCTCCTCGTTCGACAGGTTGCGCTCCTGTTTTCGTTTTTGCGCAAACTCGTGCCAAAACCGGTGCAGGTTGTCGTAGGTTAGCGGCAGTTTTTTTTCGGTAGGGGCCGGAGCGACCTCGACCGGCTTCTCCGGTGTCAGCGCAGCCGTGGCAGGTACCGGCGCCGCTGCCAGATTGATCGTGGAGCGCAGTCGGCTCTTGCCATGGGTTGGGGCGGTTGGCAGCGTGGCGACAGGAGCGGGCGAGGAAGTGGCCTTGGTTTGGTACTCAGGTCGGCTGGCTTCGGCGGTATGGTCCGGGATAGATTCGGTGTTCTCTAAGCCGGGCTCAGCTTTTTTTTTTGAAGACTCGGTCGTATCCCCGTCGGCCGCCCCCCGGTTGGCTGCCCCCGAATCCCCGTTCGTTGGCAACGAATGGAGCGAGAGCAGGTCCGGTAATTTCGCCATTTTCATCAGGCAAAGCTCCACGTGCAGCCGCTGATTTTTGGCGGTTTTGTAGTGTATGTCGCACTGGCTCCCCACGCTCATGGCCGACAGCAAAAAGCTCATCGAAGCCTGCTGCGACTGGCTGCGGTACTTGGCCTGCGCCGCCTCGGTCACTTGCAGCAGTGGAATCGTGACCGGGTCTTTGCTCACCATCAGATTTCGCAAGTGCTCCAGCAAACCGATCGTGAACAAATGGCCGTCGAAACCTTTGCGGACGATCTCATCGAACAGCAGCAGCGCGTTCGAAATACTACCTTCAAGCAGCGCATCGGTCACCTTGAAATAATAATCGTAGTCCAGGATGTGCAGATTCTCCAGCACGTCGGCGTAGCTCAACTCGTCGTTGGGCGAGAACGTCACGTTCAAATCGAACATCGAAAGCGCATCGCGCAAGCCGCCGTCGGCCTTTTGACCGATGAGTTCGAGCGCCTCCCGGTCGGCCTTGATCCCTTCCTTGTCGGCGATGAAGGCCAGGTACTCGGCGATGTCTCGGGTCTGTATGCGGTTGAAGTCGAAAATCTGGCAGCGCGACAGGATCGTGGGCAGGATCTTGTGCTTTTCGGTGGTCGCCAGGATAAAAATCGCGTAGCTCGGTGGCTCTTCCAGAGTTTTGAGAAAAGCATTGAATGCAGCCGCCGACAGCATATGTACCTCGTCGATGATGTAGATCTTGTACTTGCCCGTCTGAGGCGGGTACCGTACCTGGTCGATCAGGTTGCGAATATCGTCGACAGAGTTATTGGAGGCAGCGTCGAGCTCGTGAATATTGAAGGAAGCGTTGTTTTGGAAACTCACGCACGATTCACAGGCCCCGCAAGGCTCGATGTCGTCGCTAAGGTTCTGGCAGTTGATCGTCTTGGCCAGGATGCGGGCGCAGGTGGTCTTGCCCACGCCGCGCGGCCCACAAAACAAAAAAGCCTGCGCCAAATGGTTAGTGCGGATGGCGTTTTTGAGGGTAGTGGTGATGTGCGACTGCCCCACCACCGAATCGAAGGTGACGGGACGGTACTTGCGGGCTGAGACGACGAAATGATCCATGCCCGCAAGTTACGGCTGTGGTGAGGATTTTCAAAGGGTAGTGGCGGGGCAGAAAAATTTTCGGGAGACTGTAAGTTTTCAGGCTTTGTCGCAACCTATCGGGAAAAACAATCGCTATGAACTATTGCAAAATTGTATTCACCATTTTAGTGTCAATGTACTACCATTGTCCCCGGGGCTGTGTGCAGTCCGAGCCGGCCGTGGCCAAACTGCTCCACGAGTACCTGGCCACGCAGCACCAGCGAATCGGGTTCAATGGCATCGTGGCGGTGAGCGCCCGTGGCCAAATCATCTACCAGGATACCATCGGACTCGCCTCCCAAGAACTCAGGGTACCCGTCACGGCCCGGTCCGTTTTCAGAATGGCATCGATCACCAAGCAGTTCACGGCGCTACTGACCGTGCTGGCCGCCGAGGAGAGCAAGCTGTCGTTGACGGATTCACTCGTACGGTTCTTTCCCGAACTGACCGATCCCGGGTGGCAAAAAATCACCATCCACCAACTCCTCACGCATACCTCCGGCTTGCCTCACAATGAGGGCATAGCCAATTACTGGAATATCAAATCATTTTTACCCCTAAGCGAGCACCAGGCAACCGCCGAAATCTTCGGGCTCAAGCTCACCGCCGAACCCGGTGAGGTGACGCACTACTCCAGCCCGGGGTATTTTCTGTTGGTCAGCGTTTTGGAGAAAGTCTACCAGGATACGTACCCTGCCATTTTGTCCAGGAAAATAACGGTCCCGCTCCAACTTGCCAGCACGGGTGTCGCTTCGTCGCGGAAGGTGATTCCGGGTTCGACCGGCGCGTATCATATGCTGGGCGATTGCCTGATCGCGGCGCCCCATCGTGACTTCAGTTTGATGAAAGGGTCCGGGGACCTTCATACCTCGGCCGCCGACTTGACGCGATGGAACAACAGCTTGATGGACACTACCATCTGGCCCCAAGCCGTGCTGGCAAAGCTTTTCTCGATTCAAAATCTAAAAGCTATGCATGGAAATGAGGATGCCTACGGATACGGCTGGTTCATCAGGTCCGGCGACGAAAAAAAGCGAAAAGCCTACTATACCGGCGGGGGTACCTATGGCGGCTCGGCCATTTCCGCTCTGTACCCTGAGGAAAAGCTGAGCATCGTGCTCCTGAGCAACGTATCCACCCTGCCCGTAAACGAACTTTGGCGCGATGTGGAAAAAATTATTTTTAAAGAAGATTTCGCCTTGCCCGTGATCCACAAAGTGCAGCAACTGTCGATTGCGCATTTAGGGAAAATGCCGGGAATTTACGTGGCGGAAAACGGGATGGGGCTCACCGTTTCTTTGGTGGGCGACCAGCTGTACGCTAAGTTGGGCGGAAATCCGGCTTTCGAAATTTATCCCGAAGCGCCGTTTCGATTTCATGGCAAGAAGGTAGCGGTGGTATTGCACTTCCGTCCCAACGACGCGGGAGCCATTGGGCTGGTGGAAGCCGAAGGGAGAGGGCAGAAGTTTGTTTTTACAAAGCAATAACCGATGCAACAGACCGAATTTCTGACCCTTATCGATCAACACCAGGGAATACTGCACAAGCTATGCCGCTTGTATCGTGATACCAGGGAAGATCAGGAGGATTTGTTTCAGGAAATGATCTACCAACTCTGGCGCTCCCTGCCCACGTTTGGCGGCACGGCAAAATTCACTACCTGGATGTACCGCATCGCGCTGAACACGGCGATGGCTACTTACCGGAAGAAAACGCCCCGGCTGGTGTTCACCAACGCCGTACCTGAGCGCGCCCAAGAAGACGGCAATGCGGCGCGGCAACACCGCGAGGAAAGAATGTTCGCGGCCTTGAAACAATTGAATGATCCCGACAAAGCACTGGTCGCGCTGTACCTCGATGACCTGAGCTACCGGGAAATAGCGGAGCTTACCGGCCTGACCGAGAGCCATGTGGGAGTAAAGCTCAACCGTATCAAAACCAAAATCAAAAAACTTTTAAATATAAAATAATGGAGCTGAACGACCTGAAATCCGACTGGAAAAGCGCAACCACCCATCCCACGAGTGCCGACGCACTACGCCGAATGGTTCAAGAAGGTAATCATCCGGTTTTGCGAGGAATCAAGTGGCAACTGATCATTGAGACCGTTCTGTTTTCCGTGCTGCTAGTGGGGTACTACGATGGGTTCGATGGTGATCAAAAACCGCTCTACGTCAACGTTGTGCTAGTGTTGGGCGTGGTGCTGGTACTGGCGCACAATGTTTTGGGCTACCTATCCGCCCGAAATCTGATCGTCGGGGCTGATCTGCGAGCGTCGATAGGTAACTACCTCGCCCAAATTAAAAGTTATGCGATCGTATCCGTATTATCACGGGTAGCGGCATTTGTTTGTCTGATGGTCTTTTTCCTATCGACCGTCGACTTCTCGGGAAACGACCTGATTCTGACCTGTTCGGTATTGGCCCTGATTGTCGCCGTGCAAGTGTTCTTCCTCTTGCAGCTCTGGAACAAGAGAATCAGGAGCTTGGAGGTACTATTGAATCAGTTTGACGAGTCCTGATC
>CAWDMP010000001.1:0-467096 GCA_963803495.1 uncultured Cytophagales bacterium | reverse complement strand
TCACTTCTTCTCCTCCAACCCGTACACCCGCACGTAATCCACGGTCATACTTTGCGGTAGCACGCCGCCGTCGACGCCCTTTTGCCCGCCCCAGTTGCCGCCGATGGCGATATTGAGCAACAGAAACTGCTTGCGGTCGAACGGCCACTGGCTCCAATTGTAGCTCGACGCGTTGTCGAAGCGGAAGTACTGCTTGCCGTCGACGAAAAAGGCCAGGTAATCGGGCTTCCACTCGCAGGCATACACGTGGAATTCGGTCGAAGCGTTGGGTACCTTGATTTCGTTGCCTTTGTTGGTGCCGATGCTGTGGTTGAAGGCCTTGGTATGGATGTTGGCGTGCACGTTGTCCTGATCGAACCCGACGTGCTCCATAATGTCTATTTCACCGTTGTCGGGCCAGTATTGGGTACCATAGATATTGTCAGTGGCCAGCATCCAAATCGCTGGCCAGGTACCCAGGCCGCTGGGCAGCTTGGCCTTCACCTCGATGCGTCCGTACAGAAAATCGCCTTTCCCCTTGGTTATCAGGCGCGCTGAGGAAAACTGCTGTTTGCCGGAAGGTTCGCGAATGGCCGTAATGACCAGCTGTCCATCCTTGACGCGGGCGTTTTCCAGCTTATTGGTGTAGTTTTGCAATTCGTTGTTGCCCCAGCCGTCGCCGCCCAGGTCGTAGCCCCATTTGAGAGAATCGGGTTTTCCGGTATAGTCAAACTCATCCTGCCACACCGGAGCGGCACTGAAAACGTATTCTTTCGCCACGACGGGTCCGGGCTTGGGTACCTGAATAGGAGCAGGCTGGGATTCCTGCTGAGTGCTACAAGCGGTGCCAGCCAGGCACAGGGCAAAGAAAATGAAGCTGAGGTAACGCATAGGATGAAGTATTTTTTTTATAAAGGTAGAAAAATAATGCAATTTCAGACGGAAGTAGACATCGCGCCGCCGGGCTGGGCGCTAGACCACCAAAGCAGCGCTATGACCCTGGGATCGTGCTTTGCCGACGTATTGGGCGGTCAACTGGCGCACTACCGTTTTCCGGTACTTAACAATCCTTTCGGCACAGTGTTCAATCCTTATTCGATTGCCAAGCTACTGGCGATGGCCGTTGAGGGCACCGCACCCGACCCGGATCTTTTTGTGAAAAACACCGACGGCATTTGGTTGCACTACGATTTTCACTCTTCGTTTTGGGCCGACAGCCGCCAAGCGCTGGCCCAAAAGCTGGACGATTGCCTGGCGAGGGTGCGGCAGTGCCTGACGCAATGCCATGTACTTGTCGTGACGTTTGGCTCGGCTTACGTGTACCGCTACAAGCAAAACCTGGCCCTGGTGACCAACTGCCACAAAATGCCCCAGTCGGAGTTTATCAAAGAGCTGCTGGGGCACGATCAGGTGTTTAACGTGTGGGATAATCTGTTACGCTCACCCAACATCAAATGCAGAGTCGTGTTGACGGTCAGCCCGGTGCGGCATACCCGCGATACGCTGCCGCTCAACCAGGTGAGCAAATCGGTCCTGCGCTCGCTCTGCCACCGCCTCACCGAACAGTTCGACCGGATTAGCTACTTCCCGGCCTACGAAATCATGCTGGATGAACTGCGCGACTACCGTTTCTACAAAGCCGACCTTATCCACCCTAGTGCTCAAGCCGAAGACTATATTTTTCAAAAGTTCAGCCAAAGCCACATCGACCCGGCCGCGCGCAGCACGATGAAGGAGTGGGACGGCATCCAAAAAATGCTATCCCATCGCCCGCATCACGGGCCCACCGATTCGTACCGAAAACTACTGGAAGGTACCCTAGATAAACTGGCAGGCGTTCAGGAAAAGATGAAGGTGGAAGACGAAATCCGGGAGGTAAAGTCCAAACTAGCCCAATTTCAGGACAAAAAATAAACTCATCCGCGCCGCAAAGCGTTTAGAAACGAAGGTCGCCGATAAAGTTTTCATGGCAAGAGCCGCCGACCATTTGCCATCCACCGTCTACCGAATATACCTTGGGAGAATTTACAATCAATAAAGAAAAGATATTGCAGGCCCTCAGCACCGTCGAGGAGCCGGATTTGAAAAAAGACCTGGTCACGCTAGGTATGATCCGCGATATTGCTGTGGGGATCAATCAGGTGAGCTTCACGGTGGTGCTCACCACGCCCGCCTGTCCGCTCAAGGAGTTGATCCGCTCGCGCTGCGAAGCCGCCATTCACACGCTGCTATCGCCCGAAATCGAGGTACAGGTCAATCTGACCGCCGACGTAACGAGTACCCGCGAGGGCGCGGTGATGATACCGGGCGTCAAGAACGTGATCGCGGTGGCTTCGGGCAAGGGCGGCGTGGGCAAGTCGACCGTCACGGCCAATCTGGCTATGGCACTGCACCGCTCCGGGGCGAAGGTAGGGATCATCGACGCCGACATTTCCGGTCCGTCGATTCCGGTGATGTTTGGGGCCGAAGAGATGCAGCCCACCATCACGCCCAAAGACGGCAAGAACTACATCAACCCCATCATGCAGTATGGCATCAAGCTAATCTCGATCGGTTTCCTTACGCCGCCCGACAGCGCGGTGGTGTGGCGCGGACCGATGGCGAGTCAGGCCCTGAAGCAGTTTTTTGGCGATACCGATTGGGGTGAGCTGGATTACCTGCTCATCGACCTGCCGCCCGGTACGAGCGACATCCACCTCACGCTGGTACAAACGGTACCCGTCACGGGGGCGGTAATCGTGACCACGCCGCAAAAAGTGGCGATCGCCGACGCCAATAAGGGATTGGCGATGTTTCGGCAACCCGCCATCAATGTACCGGTGCTGGGCATTGTAGAAAACATGGCGTACTTTACTCCGGCTGAGCTGCCTGACAACAGGTACTATATCTTCGGGCAAGGCGGCGGACAGAAGATGGCTGAGCGCTACGAGGTACCTTTTCTGGGACAAATTCCGCTTGTGCAGAGCATCCGGGAAGCGGGCGACGAAGGCCGGCCGGCGGTGATGGATACGGAGTCGGCTGTGGCGGGTGCTTTTCGCGAGGCGGCCGAAGCTTTGGCCCAGCAGGTGGCGATCCGCAATGCGAAAGTGGAGAAAACGAAGGTAGTGGAGATGCGCACCTAGGGTCTCAGCGCACTTTTCCCTTGAATTTTGATAAAAAAAGTGCATATTAGCGCACACAACCAGCACATGATCGCAACAGAAAAGACAAGATTGGAAGGCTTGATAGAGTCCGCACTCGATTCGGTGCGACCTTATCTGGAAGCCGACGGGGGGAATGTAAAGCTCACGGAAATCACCGACGATCTCATCGTGCGGCTCGAACTGCTGGGCTCTTGCCAAACCTGCCCCATGAACGCCATGACCTTCCGCGCCGGTCTCGAAGAGTCTATCCGCAAAGCCGTGCCGCACGTGCTCCGCGTCGAGGCCATCAATGTGCCCCAACTCAATGCATAATCCCGTTTTTCTATAATATTTAAGCCGCAAGCCCTATCTTGCGGCTTCTTTTTTAGGCAGGAAACAAAGTTTTTTAGGAAAAAAATGTCCTTGCCTGATCTGATACATCAGGAGCCTGCATTATCCATTGTTCATTATCCATTATCCATTAAATGAAGGTTGGTATTTTTTTTGGCGGGCCATCCCGCGAGCGGGAAATTTCTTTTGCGGGTGGAAAGACCGCCTTCGAACATCTCGATAAAAAGCTCTTCACCCCCGTCCCCGTCTTCGTCGATAGCTTCGGCCGGTTTATCAAGGTGAAGCCTGAGCTACTGTACCAAAAAGAAATCCGGGATTTTTATCCCGCCCCTTCTCGGCAACCCGGAGGGTACCGGCTTTACGCCGAATCTTTTCCTGAACTCGCCACCGCTACCATTCCCGCCGAGGTAGGGGAAGAGCTCTTGCCGCAAAATTTTACAGAACATTTTGATTTTGCTTTCCTGGCTATGCACGGGCCTGATTGTGAGGATGGAGCCATTCAAGGTTTGCTCGAATGGTACCGCATTCCGTACAGTGGGCCCGGGTTGATGGGCTCAGCGGTTGGGATCGATAAAATCCTGCAAAATGAGATGATTTCACTGGCCAACGGCCAGCAAAAACCCTCGGTGGTACTCAATCACAAGGAATGGCAGACAGGCGATCGGGCCGCGACCTACGAGCGTATGAAGGAAGCCGTTGGCCTACCCATTGTGGCCAAAGCACCGCACCAGGGTTCGTCCATTGGGGTAGCGATCGTATTGCAGGACGACTTCACGGCCTTCAAAGACGCGATCGACCAGTGTTTTTTTCAGCAGGAGGTGGAAGCTCAGTATTGGGGTGCGCTAGGGGCGGACGGCAAAGAAGCCTGGGCGCAGCGGCTTGCCAACTTTAATGAAGGGATCGGATTTCCAGTCGTTTTAAATGGGCGGTTTTTTTACAATCCCCACGAGCTCATCGAAAAACTCGATGCCGCCTTTGCTGGTGGAAATCAGACGCTGACGATTTCCAGCGCTAACGCCGAAGACCGGGTACTGCTCGAGACCTACGTGCGCGGGCAGGAATTTTCGTGTGGCTGCCTGCAGCTGGACGACGGTACCGCATTCGCGCTTCCGCCCACCGAAGTCATCAAGGTAGGGGAGGAAGGCGTGTTCGACTTCAACGCCAAGTACAAGCCCGGCGCGACGCGCAAGCGCATTCCGGTGGATACGGACTTCGAGACAAACCAGCGCATCCGGGCCGACATCGCCCAGGTGTTCAGTCGGCTGGGCATCGAGGTGTGCGCCCGAATCGACGGTTTTCTGACCCCCGACGGCGAAATCTTATTGCACGATCCCAATACCATTCCCGGTATGTCACCTACTTCGCTGATATTCAAACAAATGGCCGAGATCGGGCTCAACGTGACGCAGTCTTTGACCTACTTCATCAGGCAGTCGCTGCGCGCGCGCATCCGCACCGGCAAGGGTACCTGGAAGCTCCGTACCCAGCTCGAAAGCCTGGATGCCGCCATTCGGCAAAATCTGAGTATAGAGCTTCCTGTCAAGTTTATCACAATTGCGGCCACCGACGAAGCATACGAAGCGGCTCAACGCGAATATGGCGCGATTTGTGCGGCGGGGGAGTATCGGCCCCTACCAATTCTGCTGGTGCAGGACGAGGAATACTACTACCTTCCCCCGCCTTTGATGTTCAAGCAGTACGTGGAGGAGGTAGTGGAGGAATGCCGCGTGGGACGTGACCCGTTTTTGGCCCATACTGCCGCCGAAGGAAAAGAGATTGCCGAATTTTTTGCCAGTACGGTGTATCTCGATGCGCATCGGATCGAGACGAAATCGGATGCCGGATAAAGCAGAGGCTCCGATATTCTGAGAAATTGTGTATGACTAAATCTTAAAATTTTATATGGCCAATAGTGCGGAAAAAGTAAGACTTACCCTTCAAACAGATAACAAAGGTTGGAAAAAATGGGGCCCCTACCTCACCGAGCGACAATGGGGTACCGTACGCGAAGATTACAGCCGCAGCGGTGACGCCTGGAACTACATCACCCACGAGATGGCCCGCTCCAAAGCCTACCGATGGGGGGAGGAGGGGATTGGGGGACTGTCGGACAACAAGCAGCATATTTGCCTTTCTTTCGCCTTTTGGAATCATAAGGACAAGCTGCTCAAGGAGCGTATTTTTGGCTTGACCAACACCGAAGCCAACCACGGCGAGGATGTGAAGGACTTGTACTACTACCTCGACAGTACGCCCACGCACTCGTACATGAAGATGCTGTACAAGTACCCCCAAAACCTGTTTCCCTACGAGAAAATTCGGCAGGAAAACGCTCGGCGGGGCAAAGCCGAGCGGGAATACGAGATCATCGATACCGGGATTTTCGATAACGACGAGTACTTCGACATATTTATCGAGTACGCCAAGGCCGACGAGGAAGACATCATGATGCGGGTGACGGTGCACAACCGGGGGCCCAAGGATGCGCCGATCACGATTCTGCCCACGATCGCCTTCCGCAATACCTGGTCGTGGGGCTACCCGGCTTTCGACTACAAGCCCATGATGAACGGGCTGGCCAATCGGATCATCGAGGTCAACCACCGCAAGCACGGCAAGTTCAACTACTACCTCGAAAACACCGACGAGCTGCTGTTTTGCGAAAACGAAACCAACTTTCGCAAACTCTACGGCACGCCCAACGCCAGTGCCTACCCCAAAGACGGCATCAACGATTTTGTGGTGAGCAACCGCAAGACCAAATCCGTCAACCCCAATCAGATAGGTACCAAGGCTTCCGGCAAGTTCTCGCGCATCGTGAAAGCGGGTAGCAGCATCACGATCAGGACCCGCTTCGTGAACCACACGATTTCGGAGCCATTCGGTGGCTTCGACGATATGTTCGACAAGCGCATCCGGGAGGCAGATGAGTTTTACGGCGAAATTCAAAAGGACGTCAAGGACGAAGAGTTCCTGTCGATTCAGCGTCAGGCCTACGCGGGCATGATGTGGAGCAAGCAATTCTACTATTACAACGTATACGAATGGCTGAAAGGCGATCCGGCGCACCCCGCTCCCGCCGCCCCCCGCCGCTGGGGGCGCAACTCGGGCTGGCGTCACCTCTACGCGGCCAACCTGATCTCGATGCCCGACAAATGGGAGTACCCCTGGTTCGCGGCCTGGGACTCGGCATTTCACTGCATTCCGCTGGCCCGCCTCGACGCCGACTTCGCCAAACGGCAGCTGGAGATTCTGCTTCGCGAGTACTACATGCACCCTAACGGGCAGATTCCGGCCTACGAATGGAACTTCTCGGACGTCAACCCGCCCGTGCACGCCTGGGCTACCTGGAAAGTGTACGAAATCGACCGCGAGCAGAACGACGGGGTGGGGGATGTGGAATTTTTAGAAAAAATATTCCATAAGCTCCTGCTCAATTTTACCTGGTGGGTCAACCAAAAGGACGAAACGGGCAACAATATCTTCAGTGGCGGTTTTCTGGGCCTGGACAACATCGGCGTGTTCGACCGCTCCACGCCGATGCCCTTCGGCGGCAAGCTCGAACAGGCCGACGCCACGGGCTGGATGGCGATGTACACGCTGAACATGCTGCGGATTTCGGTGGAAATATCTCTGAAACAACCCGTTTATCAGGATATGTCTTCGAAGTTTTTCGAGCACTTCCTCTACATTGCCGGGGCGATGGAGTCGATGGGCGACCGGAACTCTACCATTAAATTGTGGGATGAGGACGATCAATTTTATTATGACGTTATCCACATTCCCAACGGACAAAGCATACTGTTGAAGGTACGGTCGATCGTGGGGTTGATTCCGCTGTTTGCCGTCGAGATTCTAGACCCACAAATGTTGGAAAAAATGCCGGTTTTCAAGCGGCGCGTCGAGTGGGTACTTGCCAATCGTCCCGATTTGGCGCGGCTCATTTCGCGCTGGTTCGAGTCGGGTAAGGGCGAAAACCGCCTGCTGGCCATCCTGCGTGGACACCGCATGAAGATGATCATGAAACGGATGCTCGACGAGCAGGAGTTTCTGTCGGATTATGGTATAAGGGCGATGTCAAAATACCACGAGGAGCAACCCTACAAATTCTACATCAACGGTGAAGTACTCGAAGTAGGCTACACGCCCGCC
Organism: uncultured Cytophagales bacterium; assembly: GCA_963803495.1. GTDB lineage: Bacteria > Bacteroidota > Bacteroidia > Cytophagales > Spirosomataceae > Persicitalea. The sequence continues at coordinate 459,492 of CAWDMP010000001.1, read as the reverse complement.
GAGGCCCTCACCGACATCATGGGGGGGAATTCCAACTGGCGTGGACCGATCTGGTTCCCGCTCAACTACCTGATTTTCGATTCGCTGATGAAGTTTCACTCCTACTACGGCGATGAGTACGAAGTGGAGTACCCCACCAATTCGGGTAATCTGGTGCGCATCGACGAGGTAGCGATGGGCATGGCCGATCGGCTGATCAATATCTTCAAAAAAGACGGCGAGGGGCGTCGGGCGGCCTTTGGTGACAACGAAAAAATGCAGACCGACCCTCATTTCCGCGATTACATCCTGTTTTACGAGTACTTCAACGGCGATAACGGTCGTGGTTGCGGCGCCGAGCACCAAACCGGTTGGACGGGGCTGGTAGCGGAGCTGATACTGAAAACGGCGCAGGGCCGTGCCAAGGCTGCTGCCACGGCCAAGCCCGAGCCTGCGGAACTGCTGGAAAAATTAGTAGTGGACAAAGGATAGAAAAAGGTGGCCTGATTCTTTAAGTCCCCGACGGGGAAGGCAAAAACAGCCGTCGAGAGTAATTCAAGAGCACTATCAACTCGGGGCCGCCCGCGCGGCCCATTTTCAATTAGATAAAATGTCTGTAAAACTAGAAGAAAACGTCGAAAGCCGAGTACAGTCCTGGCTCGATGGTACCTACGACCAGGAAACCAAGGATGCCATTCAACAACTTATCGACGAAGGAAACAGCACTGAGCTGACCGACGCTTTTTATAAAGACCTCGAATTCGGTACCGGCGGACTGCGCGGGTTGATCGGCATCGGGTCCAACCGACTCAATCGTTATACCGTAGGTAAGGCGACCCAGGGGCTGGCCAACTACCTCAATAAAAATTTCGCGGGTGAGGCTATCAAAGTCGCCATCGCTTACGACTCCAGGATCAAATCCGACGAGTTTTCGCAAATCATTGCGGACATATTTTCCGGCAACGGCATCACCGTCTATCTTTTCGAGTCGCTGCGCCCGACGCCCGAGCTGTCCTTTGCCATCCGGCAGTTGGGCTGCCAAAGTGGGGTCGTCGTGACGGCTTCGCATAACCCCAAGGAGTACAATGGTTATAAGGCTTACTGGGTCGATGGTTCTCAGGTGGTGGCTCCCCACGACCGCAATATTATCGACGAGGTGAACGCCATTTCGTCCGTCGAGCAGATTGAGTTTGAGGGCAATCCCGAGCTGATTCACAGCATCGGGGCGGAGATCGATCAAAAGTACGTCGATCACATTCTATCGCTCTCCATCTCCAAAGAAGCCATTGCCCGGCAAAAAGACACCAAGATCGTGTTTACACCCATTCACGGCACTGGCGTGATGCTGGTACCCCGGGTACTTGAAGAAATGGGCTTCGAAAACGTGACCGTCATTGAGGAGCAGGCCGAGCCCAACGGCAACGGGCAGTTCCCGACGGTGGTATACCCTAATCCTGAGGAAAGCGAGGCGATGAGCCTGGCTTTGAAAAAAGGCCGGGAAATCGACGCCGACCTGATCATGGGTACCGATCCTGATGCCGACCGCGTCGGGATTGGCGCCAAAAACCAGCACGGTGAGTTGCAATTGCTCAATGGTAACCAAACGGCTAGCTTGCTCATATACTACCTGCTCTCCGCCTGGAAGAAAGCGGGTAAGTTGACGGGCAACCAATTCATTTGCAAAACGATCGTGACCACCGACCTGATCGACAACATGGCCGACGGCTTCGGGGTGAAGTGTTACAATACCCTTACTGGATTCAAGTACATCGCCCAGGTGATCCGCGAAACTGAAGGAAAGGAGGAGTTTATCGGGGGGGGTGAAGAAAGCTACGGGTACCTGATCGGCGATGCGGTGCGCGACAAAGATGCCATCGCCTCCTGCGCGATGATTGCCGAACTTACGGCCTACGCCAAAGACAAAGGCCTGAGCTTGTTCGATTTGCTGATGGAGATCTACAAGCAATACGGTTTCTACTACGAGGGCATGATCTCGATTACCAAAAAAGGTAAGAGCGGAGCGGACGAGATTCAGCAGATGATGGCCGATTTCCGTGCCAATCCACCCAAGACCCTGGCCGGCGCGTCCGTGATTCGGATGGACGACTACCAGTCGCTCAAAACCGTCGACACGCGCAGCGGTGCGATCTTCAATATCCCTTCCGGGCAGATGGGCATCGAACAGTCCAATGTGTTGCAGTTTTTCACCAACGATGGCACCAAGTTCACCTGCCGACCCTCGGGCACCGAGCCTAAGATTAAATTCTACGTTGGCGTACGTGGTAACCTCGAAAACAACGAAGACTTCGATACCGTATACGCCAGTCTACAGGAAAAAGTACAAACGATCGGGAAGGAGTTGGGGTTGGTTTGATAGGAAAGTCAAAGAGTTAATTAGGCACAAAGGCACAAAGCAAGAGCTAAATCATAGCTTTACTTTGTGCCTCCTTTACTTTATAACTACTTAACTCTTTTCCCCCTCACTCCACCTCATCGAATAAGTTATTCAATGACTCGGCCAGGGTAGGGTGGGCGAACACGCCGTCCCTGAGGCTTTGGTAGGGTAGCTTGCCCATCATCGCGATTTGGATCATGCCCATCAGCTCGCCACCCTGCATACCGATCATGGCTGTACCCAGAATTTGGTCGGTCTCGGCATCGATCACGACTTTCATGAAGCCCTCAGTGTGGCCCGTTTCGTTGGCCCGCGATACCTTGCTCATGGGTAGTTTGGCTACTTTTATCTTGATTCCCTTCTCCTTGGCCTGGTCTACCGATAGACCCACGCGGCCCAATTGTGGCTCGGTGAATACCGCATAAGGTACCATCCGGTCTTTATAACTGCGTTTTTTGTTATCGAGCAGTCGTTCCTTCACGATACGGTAATCGTCGTAGCTGGTATGGGTAAACTGCGGACCGCCCTTCACATCGCCCATGGCGAATACCCCCGGCTCGGCGGTTTCCAGGTAGTCGTCTACCTCGATGTGGTCACGTTTATCGGTCTTTATTTTAGTCTTGTCCAAGTCGAGCGCTTTTACATTGGGTTGGACGCCCACCGCTACCAGTAAATGCGAACCGCTTACAATTTTGGACTTTCCGTCAACTTTCAAGGATAGCTCGATGGTGCCGTCCTTGCCCGAAGCTACCCGCTGGATCTTAGCGTCGATGATAATGTCGACACCGTCTTTCTCGAGAATTCTAGTCATTTCCTTCGAGACGTCCTCGTCTTCGTCGGCCAACAATAGCTTTTCTTCTTCGACCAAAGAAACCTTGCTGCCCAGACGCCGGAAAATTTGCGAAAACTCGACTCCAATATAGCCACCGCCGACAATCATCAGATGTTCGGGTAGTTCCGACAAGTCCAGCGCGCCCCGCGAATCTAGCCAATCCACCTCGTCCAGACCGTCGATATCGGGCTTTCGCGGCCGGGCGCCGGTGTCGATGATCACTGTTTTAGCCGATAGATGACGTACCTTCTCACCCGCTTCGGTGGGTGTTACTTTAAGCTCTTTCGCCCCCGTGAAGGCGGCCTCTCCGCGAATCAGGGTGATGTTATCAAACTCGTTCAGGCGCTCTTCGATTCCCTCGCGCGAACTCAGTATTGCATCGTTCTTTCGTTTCATGACGGACTCGAAGTCGACCTTCACCCGGCCGGTTTCTATGCCATAGTCGTCACTTCGGCGCGCCTCGTGGGCCGACTCCGCCGAGGCCAGCAGCATCTTGGTGGGGGTGCAGCCGTAGTTGACGCAGCTCCCGCCCAGGTACTTCCGTTCGATGATGGCAACCTGCTGCCCGGCCTTGGCCAAGTCGATGGCCAATGGTTTTCCCGCCTGGCCTACGCCTATGATGATGGCGTCGAATTCTTCGTACTGTCCTGATTGCATTTAAATCTTTGGGTTACTTTATAAGCTTAATAATTAACAAGTCCTTAAAATAGTGATGCCATTCAATTCGGTACTTCATAAAATAGTATCGATTGACATTAGAAATGATTCATAACTTTCTTTCTGACTAAACCCTCTCCTAACGGACTTGTTATCCAAATTCCTTTTCATCTTCATCGCTACAACCCGAACCTGACGCCTGGCTAGCCTTCGATCCGTTGTTTATGCATCATCTCTCAAAACTGGCCACGCTCACCGTTCTGGTGGTCATTGCCTCGTGGCTTCTATCGGCCGCTCGACCTGCGGTGCCCGAGCGAATAGCGCTTTTCCTGCTCATCGGGCAGTCCAATATGGCGGGTCGCGGTACCTTGGATAGTGCGTCCGTAAAAACGAATGCTCAGCTATGGGCGATCGATGCACACGATAAATGGAAACCGGCCCGCGACCCGCTGCATTTTGACAAACCTGCTTCCGTGGGGGTAGGGCCGGGACTGGCCTTTGCTCAGGCCTGGGCCAAGCATCACCCGGAACAACCCATCGGGTTGATTCCCGCCGCGGTAGGGGGCAGCGCGCTGGACGACTGGCAGCCTGGGCAAAAACACGCTCAGACGGGAATTTATGCCTATGATGCGATGTTAGCCAGAGTCAAGATTGCGCAGAAACAAGGTGATTTGGTGGCCATTCTCTGGCATCAGGGTGAATCCGATAGTCATTCTGAAAAAAGCAAGGTGTACGCGGAAAAGCTCTCGCAACTGTTTGCCCGCTTACGCCGTGACCTCGATGCGCCCGAAATACCCATACTATTGGGTACGCTTGGCGATTTCTACGTGAAGAAGAATCCCGAAGCCGAGACAATCAATGCCATAATTGCAAATTATCCACAAACCCACCCCAATACCTACGTCGTTTCGGCTGAGGGGCTGACCGATAAGGGCGACCAAACTCACTTTGATACCCATTCCGCACGAGAATTAGGCAGACGTTACGCCGAAATATTATGGAGAACAAAGAAGAAATAACGTTGCTAGGCATCGACCACCCGGCCATTGCGGCGCGCGATGTCGAAAAATTAAGCAGCTGGTACTGCGAGTACCTGGGCTATGAACGATGGTTTCGGCAGGAAAATGCCGGGCCCCCGGATCGGGCGGCGACCGATTTTGTCTGGATGCTCAAGGCACCCGATGGCTCGCTGCTGGAAGTCATGCCCATCGACCAAACCCCACGGCCCGACCGGACCACTTGGACGCCCGGCTGGTCGCACCTGGCCCTGCGGGTGGCCGATTTGGCCGCTGCCATCGCGGTGTTGGATCGCAAGGGAATAACATGGGCCGCCGAAATGGTACCTGCCATCGGGGGTGGCTGGGTCCGCTCGGCCTGGGATGGAGAGGGTAATATGATTCAGCTCCTGGAAAGAAAAGGACTTTAAGCCACTGCGCAAGATTATCCATATCGACATGGATGCTTTCTACGCTTCCGTAGAGCAGCGCGACCACCCCGAGCTGCGCGGCAAACCGGTGGCAGTTGGTGGGGGTGGGGAGCGCGGGGTGGTGGCGGCGGCGAGTTATGAGGCCCGGAAGTTCGGGGTGCGCTCGGCGATGTCGTCCCGCGTGGCCAGGCAGAAGTGCCCGCACCTTATTTTTGTAAAAACCCGCTTCGACGTCTACAAACAAGTCTCGGCTCAGATCAGAGCTATTTTTGCTGAGTACACGCCGCTCATCGAGCCGCTATCGCTTGACGAAGCCTACCTGGACGTAACTGAAAATCTGAAAGGTATACCCTCGGCCACGTTGATTGCCAACGAAATACGTCAAAAGATCGAGCAGACTACCCGGCTCACGGCCTCCGCCGGCGTGTCTTACAATAAATTCCTGGCCAAACTCGCCTCGGACTACCGCAAGCCCAATGGTTGCTTCGTCATCAAGCCCGAAGACGGCGAGGCTTTCGTGGCCGCCTTGCCCATCGAGCGTTTCCATGGCATCGGGCGCGTCACGACCCAAAAAATGCACGACCTGGGCATCCGAAACGGTCACGATCTGCGACAGCAGACCGAGGCCTTTTTACGCCAACACTTTGGCAAGGCCGGTGGGCACTACTACCGCATCGCCCGCGCCGTCGACGAGCGGCCCGTCGAAGCCGACCGCATCCGAAAATCCGTGGGCTCGGAAAACACCTTCGCGCAAGACCTCGACACCTTAGCCGAGATGCAGGCGGGCCTGCTGCCGCTTATGGACGACGTGTGGCAATGGTGCGACCGCACCCACATCTTCGGGCGCACGGTGACGGTCAAGATCAAGCTGAACGATTTCCAGATTATGACCCGCAGCCGCTCGTCGTTTCTACCCATTCGCGAGCGGCATTTTTTTGAAAGCCTGGCCTTCGACCTGCTGGAAGAGAACTTTCCGCTGCCCCTGCCCGTGCGGTTGCTGGGCGTGTCGCTGTGTAATCTGGAAGACTCGGAGGGTTTTGAGGGAAAACAGTTGACGCTGCGTTTTTGAAATGCTTAGACGGGACATGAACGAAAAAAGCATCTCGATATGAGATGCTTTTTTGCGGTCCGGACGGGACTCGAACCCGCGACCCCCTGCGTGACAGGCAGGTATTCTAACCAACTGAACTACCGAACCAGGTACTGAATATTGCTACGCCTTATCGTTGTTTCCGATTTAGCGTGGGGCAAAAGTAGGCGGACGATCGGTACTACGCAAGCATACCGGGAAATTATTTTAATCGACTGGGGTACGATTCTGATTATCAATACCATTTTGATAAAAATAAATTCGATAACCTACATGCTCAGCAACGCGTAGCCCTTCAATTGGAAGGTCGTGGTGGCGATCAGGGCGGCTTCTGTCACTTTTATGTGGGCGTTGCGGGGCGTGTCGGTGTAGCCGCGCATTCTGAGCGATTGTCCGCAGACGTAGAATTTCACTCCTTTGGATGCCAGCTCATCGATTAGGGCCGTGTTGGGGTTGGATACGCCGAAGGCCTTTTGGTAGGCTGCATCGCTCATGATCAGCGGGGTACCCTTGAAATGCACCACGACCACCATGTCAATTTTTTCGGGTTTGATGCCTGCTTCTGAGTAGGCGTTGAAGAGCCGCGCCACGCGTTCCAGACCCGGGTTGAGCTCTTCGGGCTTTTCGGGGCCCGCCATCAGGTCGCCCACGATTTTGTAGGCCATCTTGGGATCGGCTACTGGTGTCGCTTCCGGCACGGGAAAGACGCCACCGCCATTTTTGACCACTGGAAATTCCTGGCTTTGCGCCAGGGTAGCGGGGGCGTTGGCCAACAGGCCCAAACCCGCAATGAGCGCAATGCGCCACGATTGTTTAAAAGTGATTTTGTTTGACATTGGGGGATTTGGTAATAGGTTGAAATGAACGAGAGGTACTGTAAAGGTTGAAATGAACGAGAGGTACTGTGAAAATTTTTGATTGGCTGATCGATTGCCCTGCACTTGTAGCTTATAGACTGTTGTAGGCTTCGAACAACCTAACCAGATTGCCCTGATCCTTAAAATCGAGGTCGTTGGCCTTGATGAAGGTACCCATTTGTTTGGATTTTTTCTCCATCAATTCCAAAAGCGCCTTTTTTGAAAGTTTAAGTTTTTCGGCTTTCCCGTCCTGAATGGCGTAGTAGTCGTCATCCATCAGGATCTTGGTATCCTTTTCACCCACTTCCAGGGCTGCGTTGTAGTTAGGTTTACGGATTACGGTGCGGTGTAGCACCGCCAAGGTCATGGGGCCCGACGTTAGGATTTCGTAAAACCCGGTAGGTACTTTGTCGGCCTGGTAGTTTTTGGCATTGGTGAAATAGGCCGGTTGCTCCCCCTTCTTCTCCAGGGAAAACGATCGAATGCGGTCGCCCTGCACGGCCCGGGTGTCGCGGTAGGTATTGAGCAGAATCTCGACCTCGTTGAAATGGACATTGTACCGCATGCCCAGGCCCGAGAGCGTGTCGACCGCCTTGCCACCCACGGGCTGGATCGCATCGTACAGTTTCAAGTTTCCCTGCGCCCAAGCCGTATCCAGGTACGTTTGGCCGACCACCTCGCCTTTGTCGGCTGAGGCGACACCCCACAGCGTGCCGGAGGTGGGAATGCGCAGCCCGTTGACGTTGATCTGGTCGCGGGTGGCATTCATCATTTGGGTTTGTCCGGCGGCCTTGTTGCCAATCGCCAGCAAGGCTAACAGTCCCATGGGTAGCAAACGGTTTGTCTTCACGGATTGCGTTGTTTTAGTTTGAACCGGAGATTTTACCCGCGCTCGCGTCGGCCGCGGCCGCACCCGGAGGGCATTTTTCTTTCAGGAAATTGGTGAACAAGGTCGCCAGATGCCGTGAGGTACCTTCTCCTTCGTAGATGCCGTGCGAGCGGTTGGGATAGGGCATAAACTGAAACTGTCGATTGTATTTGATCAGTTGGTCGAGCAGCATTTCGGCATTTTGGTAGTGGACGTTGTCATCGCCGGTACCGTGGATGTACAGCAGGTTGCCCACCAGATTCTTGGCGTGCGTGACGGGCGATCCCTTTACAAAATCATCCAGATTTTCCTGCGGCAGCCCCATGTACCGCTCTTGATAAATATTGTCGTAGGTAAGCTGATTGCCCACGGCGGCCACGGCGATGCCGGTCTTGAATAGCTCAGGGTACTGAAACAAGAGGTTGAGCGTAGACGACCCGCCGCCGCTCCAGCCATGTACCGCCACGCGGCTCGTGTCGATAAACGGGTAGCGCTCGAACATCGCCCGGGCGCCCATCGCCATGTCACGGATATTGATGGAACCGATGCTTCGGTAGATCGCCTTGCGCCAGGCCCGTCCCTTGGGCATGGGGGTGCCCCGGTTGTCGACGGCCGCGTAGATGTAGCCGTCCTGGGCCATGTCGCCCAGGTAAAGCCGGTTGCGGCCCGTGCCAAAGCGGTCGATGACCTGGCTGCCGGCGGGCTCGCCATACACGGTAAACACGATTGGGTACTTTTTCTTAGGGTCGAAGTTATTGGGCTTCACCATCCAGGCATCGGACTCCACCCCATCGGCGGTTTTTATCTTAAAAAATTCAATGTCCAGCGGGCTGCGCTGGGGTGCCTGCAGTCCTTTCTCGACGCTGGCGTTGGGGTCGAGCGACTTTTGGTCGGCTACGCTGACCCACTCCGATATAGGGTAGGTGCGGGCGTTGGAAAACCGGTGGCGCGCAAACGTGGCGCGTGGTGCCATTTCGTAGCTGTGGGTACCCACCTGACTGGCGGGACTGACCCGTTCGGTCTTACCGCTGCCGTCGAGTGCGGTGCGGTAGAGATACGATTGGGTGGCGTTGTCGGGCGAGGCCATGAAATAATAGGCATTGTTCGCTTCGTCGATCAGTACCGGACGGATCATGTCGTAATCGCCCTTCGTGATCAGCGTTTCCTTTTTGCCGTCGCGGCTCACGCGGTAGGCATGACGCCAGCCGTCTTTCTCGCTCACCCACAGAAACTCCTTGCCATCGGCGAGCCAGTCCCAGCCCTCGGGACCGTCGGTCCAGCGGCTCTTGATGTCAATCCAGGCTTTGTCGGTTTCGGTGTAGAAAGTAGTAGCCTTGCCCGACTTGGTGTCGAGGTACATGAGTTTGCTCTCGTTCTGCTTGCGATTGAGCTGTTGGATCACCAGCTGTTGCGGACTGCCCGCGTACTCCATGCGGGGTACGTAGGTGTTTTGGGGATCGCCGGGAATGGCCATCCAGTTGGTCTTGGCCGAGGCTACACTCACCACCCCGATGCGGTAGGGCGAGGGCGTCTCACCCACTTTGGGGTACTCCACCGGCACGTTGAAAGCATAGATCGAATCAGTATTATTGATCATCAGGAAGTTTCTGATTTTACGGGCGTCGAGCTGCCAGTAGGCGATGTCCTTACTGTCGGGACTCCACCGGAAGCCGTCGCGGCAATCGAATTCTTCCTCGTAGGCCCAGTCGAAGGTACCATTGATGATGCGGTCGGTACCGTCGGTCGTCAGTGCTTTGATACTACCGCTTTTGAGGTCCTGCACGTAAATATTGTGATCGCTTACATAAGCCACCCGCTGGCCGTCGGGCGAAATCTTGGCAAACATCAGCGACGACTCCGGCCGGTCTTTCCCGATTTGGGTCAGGGCGTTGGTCGTCAAGTCGAGTAGCCAGTAATCGCCCCGCGTGTCGTAGCGCCACACTCGCTTGGAGTTGGTGTAAATCAATACCTTGTCGCCCTTTTCTGAAAAACCGTAACTACGGACAGCCAGGGCCGTGGCGGTACCTTTGGGGGTTAGTTGAGCCTGGGTGACCAGCGTCTTAGTGGCACGATTGGGCAAAGTGACCTCCACGATCGTGCCGCTCTCGTCGGCATCGCGGTAACCGCTGCCATCGGGGAGCCATTGGAAGGTGTCGGGAATCTGGGCAAACGACGCGAGGCTGAGCAAAAGCAGCAGCAAGGTGATTTTCTTCGTGTGGATCATGCAATAGATCTTTTAGATAAAAGCCTACTATTAAGTAGATACTGGATATTTGACGTTGGATATTAGACTTGAGATACTAAAATTTTAGAAGACGACGCTAACTAATTATGCTTGAATATTTGATTTGAAGTCAAGTTTAAACGAAGGTACCCAATCGGTCGTATAATCGAGGCCGGTGCCTACTCGACTACTTCGTAAATCATAATGGGGTCGCTTTTGTTTTTCAGCGCCACGGTACCTACCTCAGCGCAGATGAAGGATTCCTTCACCAGTTCGTAGGCCGCCTTCCCAATGACGATCTGGCCCGGCTGGGCCACCGACTGAAACCGCTGCGCCACGTTGACGGTATCGCCAATGACGGTGTAGTCGAGCCGCCGTAACTTGGCTGATCCGATGTTGCCGCTGATCATCTCCCCGGAATTGATGCCGATGGCTACTTTGGGCAGGTAGGTGAGTTCGGAAGTGATTTCCTCTTCGATCGAGTCGATTTTGGACCGTACCGCCAGGCAGGCCTCGATGGCGCGGTCGAGGTGGTACTCGTCCCGAAACACGGCCATGATGGCGTCGCCCATGAACTTGTCGACGTAGCCCCCCTGGGCGATGATCTCGTTGACCATCACATCGAAGTACTTGTTGATGATCCTGACGACGACGTCGGGTGCCACCTTTTCCGAGATAGCCGTGAAGCCGCAGATGTCGATGAACACTACCGTGGCCTCCACCGTCTCGCTGGCCGTCACGATGTTTTCATACTCGCTGCCGTTCATGAAGTCGAGCACGTTGCGGTCGACGTACATTTTCAGGATGTTGTTTTCCTTGATGGCTTGTAGAGTCTTCTTAATCTGCTGGATGTGTTCGATGGTTTTGTCGATCGTCAAGCCCAAGTCGTTGAAATCCACCGGCTTGGTTACGAAATCGAACGCGCCCCGATTCATGGCGGTGCGTATTTTTTCCATATCGCCGTAGGCCGATACCATCACCGTTTTTAGCAACGGGCTCATATCGTGCAATTTGAGCAGGAGCGTCAACCCGTCCATTTTGGGCATGTTGATATCACTCAGTACCATGTCGATACCCGGTGTTTCGTTTAGTTTCTCCAGGGCGTCTTCGCCGTCGAAGGCAAAGGCAAATTCGTACTTCTGCTCCCGAATTTCTTTTCGAAATTTCTGCTTAATGAGCGACTGAAGGTCGGTTTCGTCGTCGACTACCAGGATCTTGGTGGTCATAGCGTTTGAAGTTTTTCTTTCAGTTTCGAGAAATCAATGGGCTTCGTCAGGAAGTCGTTCGCTCCATTGGTGATGGCCTGCTGGTAATAGTCGTTGTCGTTGTAGGCCGTCACCATCATCACTTTGGGATGGGGTGAGGGATGATCGACCCGAATCCGCTTCAAAAGTTCGATTCCACTCATGCCGGGCATATTGATGTCCGACAGGATGAGTACCACCTCCGAAGCGTGGGCTTCCATGTAGTTGAGCGCCTCTTCTCCCGAAAAAGCGAACGAAAACGATAGGGCGCCGCTGCGGATTTCGCGACGGAAACGCATCTCGAACAATGGTTTTATGTCCTGCTCATCGTCTACGACCAGGATTTTAGTGTCTTTCTCAGTTGAATCGTGCATGTATTTATTTATAGATATTAAAGGTATTCTTCCAAGAATCATTATTAAATATCGAGTCAGGGCATACCATTCCGGTGCCGCTCTTGACAAATATAGGCAGTTGCGCTGTATCGTCACGCAGGGATTAGTACCCGGGCTACCCTTCGCTACGGTAGATTCTGTGGTATTTTGATAATGAATTCGGTATACGCATCTTTCTCGCTTTCGACTTCGAGCGTGCCGTGGTGGCCGTTCCGAATGATATCGAAACTGAGTGAAAGCCCCAGCCCGGTCCCTTGCCCGGTGGGTTTGGTGGTAAAAAAGGGCTCGAAAATCTTGGCCTTCACCCCATCGGGGATACCCGCCCCATTGTCCTTGATCCTGATCTCGGCGGTACCGTTGGAGCAGCGCGACCGGACGAGTACCGTTGGCCGGTAAGTTTCATTGCCGTTTTGTGCGCACTGCGATACGGCGTAGAAGGCGTTATTGAATATATTGAGCAGGACCCGGCCGAAGTCCTGCGGGGTCACCAGAGCCATGATCACCTCCGGTTCAAAATCTTTTTCCAAGGTAGCATTGAACGACTTGTCCTTGGCGCGCAGGCCGTGGTAGGCAAGCCGCATGTACTCGTCGGCCAGAGCGTTGAGGTCCACCGTTTCCTTTTCGCCGTTGCCAATCCGCGAGTGCATCAGCATTCCCTTCACGATCGAGTCGGCGCGTTTGCCGTGGTGGACCATTTTCAGCATATTATCGGCCAGATCAGCCAGGATTTCTTCGACCAGTCCCTGGTCGGGGGTCCCTTTTTCCTGCTCCTCCTTCAACTCCTCGATCAACTCGCTGTTGACCTCGGCAAAATTGTTGACAAAGTTGAGCGGGTTCTGTATTTCGTGGGCTATTCCGGCGGTAAGCTCCCCGAGCGAAGCCATTTTTTCGGCCTGCACCAGTTGCCCCTGCGTGGTTTTGAGGTGGTCGAGGGCCGTGACGAGTTCTTCCTTCTGCCTGTTTATTTCCTGGGTGCGCTCGGTTACCAGTATTTCGAGCTCGGCCTTGCGGGCCTGCATGATCTGATTTTCCTTCTCTTCTTCGATTCGTTCGACTCGCTCCTTGGCGAGTTGCTTCTGCTGTCGCCGGTTCTGGTACCACATCGCCACCACCCAGATGATGGCGAAGAGCTTAAACATATCGAAATAGTCGTCGTACTTGCGGTAGAAGTCGCGAGAAATGAGCGACGCTACATCACCGGCAACGCCAATTACCACCAGCGGAATCACTGATATCATCAGGGGCCGGACCGATTTGAATTCGCTGCGGGTGTAAATGACGCTCACGAAAACCAACATGAACACATGCCACGCCCACGAAAAAATTTGCTCGTGATCGAACATCCACGGTGCAAAGAGCAGAAAAAACGCCATGAGACGCGAAAAAACCAAAATACGGTCCCAGTGCGGCATGGATACTTTCGTGCCTAACGTCTTGCGGATGTACTCGACGAAAAATAGGACGATAAGTAGGTAAGATAAATCCATCAAAAGCCAACTTAAATTTTATGGGTAAATTACGCAAAATTTTTAGTTTTAAAGTACCAAGTACGCTACCGCTCTTACCTTATCCCAAGCATGAACCTGACCGCGGGCGATTTTTTTGCCGGATCCTACCAACTTCGTGAACCCGCTGCCGCGGTGGATGCAGCTGGTCGGAGTGTTTTACGCTGGCGGGCCGACGACTACTCGGCCAACCGCCAGGAGGAGGTCGTGCTCGATGTGCTACCCTGCGCGTACGATGAGGCGCTCTTTTGGCTGGCCGAGGTACCCGGGCTCCGCAAAGTGGGACAATCCGCTTCGCCCGCTGCCCGCTATTTCGCCTGGGAACCACCCAAAGTGCAATCCGTGATCCCCTTCGATTACCGTGCGGCCAATCCGGCCGAGCGGCGGTCGCTGGCTGAGCTTATCATGCAACTGCACATCGCCGCGCACGAAACCATCAGTACTGACGATATGCCCGAATTTTGGCGGTCGGAGCAAGAGGGCTGGGTGGTTTTTTACCGCAAGCACACTGGACAGGCCACCAGTTATAAGGAAAAGCAAGCCGTTCGGCAGGCGTGGATAGAGAATCTAAGTCGCCCCGCTGAAGCATCAATAGCCGATCCGATCGACGAGCCTGTTTATCCATCGGTCCCAGCCAGAAGTCCCCGCTGGACGATGCTGCTCGTCGGCGTGGGTATCCTGCTGCTGGCATGGTTCTATTTTAAGCTACCCAAGGTATCGCCGCATAGTAGGGGAATGTATGACCAAGCGGTCGAGCGGGGTATCGATCATGTGAAAAAAGGCGAGTTCGACAGTGCGGTCGAGTCGTTCAACGTAGCCGCTTCGGCGCCACCTTCCGACGAATTGGATTCCCGCCTCGACAGCCTGGCCCAAAGCTATCAGGCGCTGGCCCGCCGGGAGTGCGAGCGCTACCGTAGCACAGGCAGCAATAACCTGTATTTCATTCCCAATCAGTATTTTCAATACACCGCCATTCTGAGCCGCCAGCCCAAACCCGAAGTATGCGAATAAAACTACTGTCTTTATTTTTGATCCTTTTGTGGCCCATTTGCGCTACCGCTCAGGTGTTTCCAAACCGCAACCTGTACGATGTGTGGTTGACCGCGGAGAAGTACCTCGACCAGGGAAAATTTGCGGAAGCGGCAAAACTTTATGAATCCGCTCCGACGGTGGCGGAGTTCAGCAATCGGCTTCTTACTACCCGTAAATTGACGGCCATCTACCAATCGGCCGAGCGTCAGTACCGGGCCCGCAACTACGCCCAGGCGCTACAAATTTACAGCCAGTACCGTTCGGTCGATCCGGGCTTGAATGTCGCTATTCTTGATGAACGTATTCAGGCTTGTCTGCGGCAGTTGGACAAAGTGCTGGTCAGAAAGCTCGATCAAAGTACCCGGGTCGTGGCGGGTTTTGAATACGCCTACGAGGGCGGACAGCACCTGGCGGTCCTCGACACGGTGGCCGCGCGCAAGGACTTTGCCAAAGCCCGACAACTGGGTGGTAGCCTGAATGCTACGCTCAGGAAACAGTACCAGGAGGGGCTGAGGGTGACGGATGCGCTGGGGAACTGGGGGCAGCGCTACCGTGCGGCCAAGAAGTCCGAGTCCCCGGAACGGATACTTCAAGCACTCAAAGCCTACCGCTCGACGTCGAAGTACATTGTGGAATCGCTGGAATATGAGATCAAAAGTGCAGAGGAGGGCGAAAGAGCTGTGCTGGAACGCTCCAGCAACGTCGATCCTGGCGGGCGGATGGTCAAATACGCCGAGGAATGTCGGATCGAGGACCTTTACTTCTTTGTAGAAAAAAATCATTTAGTCATCCGGGAATCCGGTTTGCTAATCGGGGCGCTGAGCAGATTTCGCGAACTCAACGACAGAATCACGGCTTTTGAAAAATCTCCGGGGAACGAAGGTCTGCTGGAAAGCGCCTACACTGAACTAGTGGATCTGGCCCGGGAGGTACCCCAGGTTGGTCAGAGCCTGGTGGTGTGCGCCAAAAAGCGCACGTATCCTTTTTTGATAGCTCAGGCGGCTTCTTTGGAAAAAATCGGCGATGACAACGCCGACAAAACCAGGTACGCCGAAGCTTTGCGGTATGTCGTTCTCGCCCGGGGGCTGGGGTTGACTCAATACGAATCGGGCCTGGACGAGCTTCAGAATCGGCTCTCGACCCAACTGGGCTGCGTAGCGGCGCAGCAGGGTTTTCTGGGCATGGTCCCGGGCATCAGAGCGGCAATAGGGGATTGTGAGGTTTCGGAAGCCTGGCGCCTTTGGCAGCAAGCGACGCAGGCTCTGGCCGGGTGCGGGCAAGCCAACCCAGATTTTTTTGCACCGTACCTTTCCCTGCGCGATTCGGTCGAGGCATATCATAATTCAGATCGTGTTTACAGCGATCTTTTAAAAAAGGGAGTTGCCGCCCTCGCTGCCCGAAATTGCCGGGAGGCGCGGCAGTTTTTTGAGCAAATGGAGGGCCTGATATTCTGTGATCCGCGCCAGCGGGACAGCACCCTGCTGGCCGTGTCACCGTTACTGGCTGAGTGCGAGCGGGTCGATTGCTATATCACCTCCCGGAATGAGGGCTTACAGTTTGCTCAGAATCGGGAGTGGAAAAACGCTTACGACGCCTACGAAAAGGCCGAAGCCTGCGCCACGGAACCACAAAAGAAGAGAATTAAGCAAATCATGTCCGACATGCTATGTGACGCTTATCCCGATCGCTGCCGACGGGGAAACGTGGCGATCTCATTCGAGCCCACGTTTAGGGTAGCCGCCAATCGGCCCAAGTACATCGAGTACGGGGTGGAGAAAAATACTGCCTCCGGTGTTCTTGCCTCTGGCGGAGTGCAAGTTTCATTCTTATCCTACCTCAACCCGCTGGATGTGGTGATCGGGCTAGAGTACTTTCAGACTACCTACCAGGCCAGGGGAACAGATATGGGGTCGGATCTGCTGGCGGGCGATTTTTCCATCACCGGGGCCGATGCTTACCTGGCCTTTAAACTCCACCAGCCCAACACCGACCCCGACCGCCTGCGGCCCTACCTGAAGGGCGGATTGGAATTGCTGATGCCATTGAGCTACTCACTTCAAAACCATTATAGAAACGAAAATACCACCGACCGGGGGCTACTCAAAAGGCAGTCGCTTGGCGCGATCGGGGGCGTCGGCGTGGAGTTGCATCGGCGTCGCTTCGGCTTTTTCGCCGAGATCACAGCAGGGTACAACTTCTCGGGCATCTACAACGCCAACGCCATCAGCCAATCGGGTTCGAAGGGAAAAACCGAAGCCAATTTTCGCACGATCGGCGTCCGGGTAGGATTCAGAGTATGGTGAGGCCAAAGCTCATATCGCTACACCGAAATATATCTTTTGCGGGCTGCCACTAGCCATTTTTCCGACACCATGTGGTCGTTAACCACTTGTCCGATCTCGTGAAGCGCCACGGTGGGGCAAATGTGGTAGGGGAGGGCGTACAGCAAATCGCCTACCCGGATGCCTCCCCAATCTTGCACGTGGACCACCCCGTGCTCCTCGCTTTGGCTCAGAATTTCGTAGCCTTCCAAATTTAAAAAACGAAACCGGCGGTCGATGGGGTTTTCAGCGCCCACGGCTTTATGCCCCAAGTCGATGGTCACGATACCTTGGGTGGGTTTGGAAATCACGCGGGTGGCTAGCAGCGCGGCATGCTGGAAGGGCTGATCGAGAAACCGGTCGCCGTACCCCCAATCCCACAGCATGCAGGTACCGGGACTGAGAAAAGTATCAGGGCGTTCAGCGTGAATATTAAAAGTGGGCGATCCTCCCGCCACCACCATCGGTGCGGCTCGGCCGGTGTCCGTCAGTTTGTGGATAAACTGCTCGACGACCAGAAAATCCGCATCGCAATGTGCTTTGCGATCGCTCAGTTCTTGCGCTCGAACATGGCCGTCGTATACATGAAGCCCCTGTATTTCGATCTTGGGTAGCTTCTCGATGGCCTGGTACAAATCGAATAGTGCATCGTCTATGACGGCGCCCGTTCGGTTCATACCGTTGTTGATATCGATAAACACGAAGGAGGTGGCGTCGCCGGAATCGCTTAACTCCCTGGCGGCCGCCAGCGAATCGACCAGCGAGGCTAAATGTACTTTGGGGAACTTAACTTTCAAGGCAGCAAGACGCGCCACATTCGGGCCAACCAACTGGTAGGCAATCAAGACCCACTCCGCCCCGGCCGAGGCGACCATTTCGGCCTCGGCGATGGTAGCGCATTTAAACTTGGTGATACCGGCCGACAGCTGCATGTGTACCATTTCGGCCATTTTGTGCGTCTTGACGTGGGGAATTAGCCGCTCGGCGCTGCCCGCCATCTCGATCATCAGGCCAATATTATACGCCACCCGATTTTGATAAATTAGAAGGCCCGGTGAGAAAATTTCCCCGGGATTGTGAATCTCAAACCAGCTATCAGAACTCATAGATTCGGCATCGGAAGTGAAGTTTTAAACAAACATACTTAAGATCAAAACGGCGATGAGGCCTACTACGGACACCAGCGTTTCCATAATCGACCAGGTGAGCAAGGTTTCTTTGATGCTCAGGTTGAAGTACTCTTTGAAAAGCCAAAAACCGCCATCGTTGAGGTGGGAGAACATCAGGCTACCCGCCCCGATGGAGAGGACGATGAGCTCGGGGGCAACCGTGCTTTGTGAGAGGAGCGGGGCCAGAATCCCGACGGTGGTCAGGCCGGCTACCGTAGCAGAGCCGACGCATACCCGAATGATAGCCGCTATACCCCAGCTTAAAACGATGGGTGAAATGGCGATACCTTTCAAACCTTCGGCGATGTACTGACTGACGCCACTCTCGGTCATTACCTGCTTAAAAACGCCCGCACCGGCTATGATGAGCAATATCATGGCGACGCCTTTGAAAGCTTCTTCCATTGATTTCGTGATCGCTCCCATCGTCTCGCCCCGCCGTACACCCAGTACATAGGCCGCGAAAAGTACCGATACCAACATGCTGAAACTAGGATCGGCCAGGAACTCGATGACCTTATAGCCGGGCAGTACCTTGTTGATGCCCGACATACCCGTCAGCAGGAAGACCGGCAATAGCGCCGCCAACGCGCTGATGCCCAGACCGGGCAGCTCGACGGCGGGCCTGGGCTTTACATCGAACAACAGCGGGTTGGGTTCAGGATTGAATCTTTTGAGCGTACGACCGAACACCGGCCCGGCAATGGCAATGGCCGGTACGGCCACGATCAGCCCGTAAAGAAGGGTTTTGCCCAGGTCGGCGTTCAGCTGTGAGGCAATGGCCGAAGGCGAAGGGTGGGGGGGGAGGTAACCGTGCGCCACCGAAAGCGCCGCCAGCATGGGAATACCCACGTACAGAATGGGGAGTCCGGCCGAGGCGGAAATCATGAATATCAAGGGGACGACGATCACGAAACCTGCATTGTAAAAAAGGGGAATCCCAATCACGAACCCCGCCACTGCCAAGCCCCATTGAATATTGTTTCGGCCGAACAGCCCGATAAGCGCATCGGTGATGCGCTGGGCCGCGCCGCTATCCGCCACGAGTTTGCCCAGCATCGCCCCGAAGCCGACGATCAGCACCAGGTCACCCAGGGTGCTCCCCACGCCTTTCTGGACCGCCACGCCGATGTCGCTCACGCTCATGCCACTGGCGAGGCCCAGTACGATGGATACCAGCAGGAAGGAAATGAAGGTATCGAGTTTGAGCCAGGCAATGAGTAGCACCAGGCACAGGATCGCGGCAAAGGTCAGCAGAAGGGGCATTGTGTCATGAGGGTTTTAGGGATTGAAAATTAGTTTTTAAACCTCGACTATCCAAATGCGTCTGTTCAATGCACCAGGTTTTGGCGGCAAAGGCCGCAAATATTTGTACTAACCACCAAAATTGACGAAATTTGACACTTTATATATACACCCTGAAAAGGGATGCGTATCGTGTTCAAATAAGAATCATTTTCACCAATTAGTTCTCCGATTCGTCAAGCATAATTTATGGCTGAAACAACCAGTGGAAACATCATCCCGATCAATATAGAGGATGAAATGAGAGGGGCCTACATCGACTACTCGATGTCGGTCATTATATCCAGGGCGCTACCCGACGTCCGTGACGGACTGAAACCCGTTCACCGCCGGGTGCTGTACGGCATGTCGGACCTGGGCGTCCATTACAACAAGTCCTACAAGAAATCAGCCCGTATCGTGGGTGAGGTACTGGGCAAGTACCACCCGCACGGCGACTCGTCGGTGTACGATACCATGGTGCGGATGGCCCAACCCTGGTCGCTGCGCTACATGCTCGTCGACGGGCAGGGAAACTTCGGCTCGGTCGATGGTGACTCGCCGGCCGCGATGCGTTATACCGAGGCCCGCCTTTCGCGCATCGCCGACGAACTGCTCGGCGATCTGAACAAAGAGACGGTCGACTTTCAGCCCAACTTCGACGATTCGTTGCAGGAGCCTTCGGTACTTCCCGCGCGCTTCCCCAACCTGCTGGTCAACGGCTCGTCGGGTATCGCGGTGGGGATGGCCACCAACATGGCCCCGCACAACCTGGGCGAGGTAATCGACGGGGTAGTGGCTTACATCGAAAATAACGAGATCACGATTCCCGAATTGATGGAGTTCGTCAAAGCACCCGACTTCCCCACGGGTGGCACCATCTACGGGTACCAGGGCGTTCGCTCGGCTTTTGAAACAGGGCGCGGCCGGATCATCATCCGCGCCAAGACCCACATGGAAGTGTCCAAGACGGGTCGTGAGCAGATCATCGTGACGGAAATTCCGTACATGACCAACAAGGCCAACATGATCGAGCGGATCGCGGGCCTGATCAACGACAAGAAGCTGGAAGGTATTTCCGACCTGCGCGACGAGTCGGACCGCGACGGAATGCGAATCGTATTCGATTTGAAAAAGGATACGATCCCCAATATCGTTCTCAACCACCTCTACAAATACACCCCGCTGCAAACGTCTTTCGGCGTCAACAACGTGGCGTTGGTAAAGGGTCGGCCGATGATCCTGAACCTGAAGGATCTTATTCGTCACTACGTCGATCACCGCGTGGTGGTGGTGACGCGCCGTACCGAGTACGAACTGCGCGAAGCCCAGAAGCGCGCGCATATTTTGGAAGGGTTACTGATCGCGCTCGACAACCTCGACGCGGTCATTAATCTGATACGTAGCGCCAAGGACCCTGAGATGGCTAAGGCTGGGTTGATCGAACAATTCTCGCTTTCTGAGATTCAGGCCAAAGCAATTTTAGACCTTCGTTTACAGCGCCTTACGGGCCTTGAAAGGGACAAGATCATCAAGGAGTACGAGGAGATCATGGCTCTGATCAGCGATTTGCAGGATATTTTGGCTAACGAACACCGCAAATTCGAGATCATCAAGGCTGAATTGGCCGAGGTAAGGGAGCGCTACGGCGACGACCGCCGCACGATGATCGAGTACGCCGCCGAGGAATTCAGCGACGAGGACATGATCGCCGACGAGGAAATGCTGGTGACAATATCGAGCCAGGGGTACATCAAGCGCACGCCTTTGCAGGAGTACCGCACCCAAACGCGGGGTGGGGTAGGAGCGCGGGGCGTCAAGACCAAGGACGACGATTTTACGGAACACCTGTTCTCGGCGACGATGCTCAACTACCTGATGATCTTTACTGAATACGGTAAGTTGTTTTGGCTCAAAGTGTATGAAGTACCCGAAGGCTCGAAAACTTCCAAAGGCCGACCGATTCAGAACCTGATCAGTATCGAGTCGGGTGATTCGATCCGCGCGGTGATCAACGTCAAGACCCTCACCGACGACGATTACATCAATAATAACTATATCATCATGTGTACCCGGCAGGGTACCATCAAGAAAACCTTGCTGGAAGCCTACTCACGTCCGCGGCAGAATGGCATCATCGCCATTTCGATCAAGGACGGCGACCGTCTGCTCGACGTCGCGCTGACCAACGGCGACAATGACATTATTATCGCCCAAAGCGCGGGTAGGGCGGTTCGTTTCCACGAGGGCGGCGTGCGTCCGATGGGTCGCGGGGCTTCCGGGGTAAGAGGTATCAATCTCAACGACGCGGAAAGCTTGAAAGCGATCGGCATGGTATGCATTAACAGGGAAGACGCCCAGCTGCTGGTCGTGTCAGAAAACGGCTTCGGTAAGCGCTCCGCGATAGACGATTACCGAGTCACCAAACGGGGAGGGAAGGGCGTCTCGACGCTCAAAGCCACCGAGAAGGTAGGGGATTTAGTCGCTATCCGCGAGGTGACAGAGCAGGACGATTTGATGATAATTACCAAAAATGGCATTGCGATTCGGATGAGCGTCACCGACATTCGTCAGGCGGGTCGTAACACCCAGGGAGTCAAACTCATCAGGTTGAACAATACCGACGAAATTTCTTCCGTGACCAGAATTCTTAAAGATGATGACGAGGACTTGGAAGGGGAGGAGGGTGCTGAAGCATCGATCACAGACCAATCTGCGGAGAATGGTACCGAAGCGTCCAGCGAAAATGGTGAGGAAAATTCGGCGGTGGAATAACTTTTTTGTCAATCCAATTTTAATTTTTCATAACCTTAACAATCAACCAATCAATCAAATACTATTTATGAAACGTATAATCTTAATTTCAGTTTTCAGTCTGTTCGGCTGTTTGGCTTTCGGTCAGGCTGATATGGATAAGTTAGTCGTAGAGCAATTTAAGAAGGACAAGGAGAAAAGTGATAAGGATATCACCAATGCCAAAGACGCCGGAAAGGCCGGTACTTGGATGGACCGGGCCGAAACCTACACGAACATCGCCATGCAGGCTTCGTCACTCGACTCCAATGCCGTCATGACGGCCTACGAGGCTTATAAGAAGGTGATTGAGTTGGACGTGACTAAGAAAGGCGACCCCGGACGCGATTCCAAGCGTGCTTCGGACATACTGGTCGGCAAGGAAGGAAATTTGTACAATGCATTTGTGAAGCAAGGCGCTGAGAAGTACCAATCTCAGAATATGGAGGATGCCCTGAAAATGTTTCAGATGGCTCAGCAGATCAACCCTAAGGACACCACGGCCACGCTGTACGGTGGTATTTCCGCCCAGCAGGCGCAGAAGAACGACATCGCTATTGCTGAGTTTGAGAAATACGCGGCCAACGGCGGCGGCGATCCAAGCGTTTTCTACGGTCTTTCACAGCTATACCGTTCTGATAACAAATTTGATAAAGCCATCGAAGCTCTGGAAATGGGTTTGAAGATGAGTCCCGATAACAAGGACCTGAAGTCTGAAATCGTGAATATCCACCTGGCTTCGGGCAACGAAGACAAAGCGATCAATGAGTTGAAGGCACTTACGGATAAAGATCCCACCAATGCTACCAATATGGTGAACCTTGCCATTCTTTATGACAACGTCAATATCAAGCGTGACCGCGAGATCAAAGAATTGCAGGATAAACTGGGTAGCACCGATAAGGTGGATGCTATGAACAATCAGCTTGAAACCGAAAAAGGCAAGCTCGACATCTACGAAGGGGAAATCAAGCGCATCACGGGCTTGTTGAAAAAGCAACCCAGGAGCGCCGATCTGAAGCGTCAGCTTGATGAAGTGACTGCTTCGCGTGACGAATCGAAAGCCAATGTGACCAAGTTCGAGGCCAGCGCCAAGGAAATGGCCGCCAACGCAAACAGTGGTGAAACTGCCGCTGACGAGAAAAAGCTGGCCGATTTGCAGTCGAAATACAAAACGGACCGTCAGCTGATCATCGATACCTATAAGAAGGTACTCGACTCGGATGCTGAAAACTATGATGCTTTGTTCAACCTGGGCGTGCTGTACTTCAACGAGGCCGTCAGTATGAAGGGCGAAATTGACAACATGGATATGAAGGAGTACCAGGCGCGCGGAAAGGAAGTTGAAGGCCGCGTGTGTGGTCAGTTCAAGCGGGCCAAACCGTATTTCGATAAGGCCGTCGCTGCCAAGCCTGATGCAGAGGAGGCCAAGTCTACCCTGGAAACGCTCGACAATGTCCTTGCCCAGTTTGAAGGCAAGAAAGTAGAGTGCGTTACGCCACAATAACAACAAGTCAATTTTAAACTTTATAGGGTACCCTTCATCGGGGTACCCTATATATGGAAATATCTATTTAACATAATATAAATTATATATCACATCATATGCTACTGATTTCAGTATACACTTAATCAGTAAATGTATGTACATTAGCCTCTTACAGAGAAATAAAAAAAGTCGCATTTCCCTTCCCTTCAAACGAAAGGTCGTGGAATCCTACCGGGCCGGATTAGTCACGCCCGACGAGTTCGAGCGATCGCTGCGCATCTCGAAGAATGAGCTGCGCAGTCTGAACCGCTGGTATTTCAAGCACAAACTGTCGCGTTACACGTATCCATCTAACTTCCGTAGGATCATGAAAAAGAAAACTGATATGGAGTACCTGAGGGCTTTGGAGAGACGCCTTCAGGATACCGAAAAGGAAAACAAGATGCTAAGGCTCAAAGCGGAAGCCTACGAGATCGTCATCGAGATTGCTGAGGAACAATATAACATTCCAATCCGAAAAAAGCCTGGAGCCAGGCAACTGAGAGGCTGACCCGCCGCTACCCACTAGTGGGTATGGGACAGCTCTGTGGGTTGTTTGGCTTGACAAGACAGGCTTGGTACGCGGCTACCAGGCGACAGGAGAAAAAGTGCTTCCAGCAGGACCTGATTCTCTCGGAGGTGCGCCGATTGCGCAAGCAGATTCCCGGCTTGGGGACTGCCAAGCTGCATGAGATGATGAATGCTTTTCTTGAAGGCCACCGCATCAAACTGGGTCGAGACAAGCTGCATAACCTATTGAAGGAGAACGGTTTGCTAGTCAAGAGAAAAGGCACCAGAATACGAACGACGGACTCTGACCATTGTTACCGGAAGTACCCGAACCGCGTGAAGAATCTTATTCCTGAAAGACCTAACCAGATGTGGGTGAGCGACATCACTTACTTCCCATTAGGTTCCCATTTTGCTTACCTGACGGTAGTTCTGGATGCCTACTCGCGGAAAATCGTGGGCTGGTCGTTGCAAAAAACGCTGGAAGCGAAAGGTTCACTGCAAGCACTAGATATGGCTCTGGTTCAGCGCGGGAAATGCGGAAAATCGCTCGTCCATCACTCTGATCGAGGTGTGCAGTATTGCTCCTGGATGTACGTTAACCGCCTGCGCGACGCACAAATCGGTATCAGTATGACGGAATCGGGTGACCCGAATGAAAACGCGATGGCTGAGCGAGTTCTTCGTACCTTAAAGGAGGACTTCCAACTTAGCGGGTTTATGAATTTTGATAGGGCGATGGTATCAGTAACCCAAGCAATCCAAGCTTATAACAGCCTGCGACCACACGCTTCGCTGGACTATCTGACACCGGATCAGGCCCATAAAAGGCGCGGCGGGTTTGAATTGAAGTGGTATCCCTATAAAAAAGTCCGTTACGGAAATGTCCAATATGCCGCTGAGAATCAGCCCCCACCCCAGCCTGTCAACTCATTTTAGTAGCATACGTCATTATTCGCTTGTTGACTATTTCTAAAGTAGTGGTATCAGTACTTAACAATAACAGTCGTAATGTATCCCTAGTTGTAGGATGTAGTGCAAAACAAAGATTTGATTGTTATATTTAAGCCCTATAAAAGAAGCGGAATGAAAAAAACATTACTTGTGTGGCTGATTCTCATCGGCATCAGCTCAGCGGTCAGTGCCCGGCACATCGTGGGTGGCGAGATTAAAATGGAAGCCACGGGTACACCCGGTCGTTTTACTTTTACGCTGATTCAATTCTGGGATCAGAATACATTGACCGAAGGGAATCGAAACGCTAGCGCCGAGCTCCTCTTCTACCGCAAGCGTGACAACAGGCTAGTGTACCGGTTGACCCTACCCTACGTAGGTTCCCGCTCGATAAGCTACCAAAACAAAGCATGCGCCGCTTTCCGCTCTCTACGGACTGAAGAAGGTACCTACACGACTACCGGGAATTTAGATCCCGCTGATTTTGATGATCCGCAAGGCTACTACATCGTATGGGAAAGGTGCTGCCGCAACGATGACGTCAACAATATCATCGATCCCGGTGGTAGCGGGATGGTGTTCTACCTAGAGTTTCCACCACTTACTATAAAAAATTCTTCCCCGGTTTTTGTTTTGCCTAACGGGAATTACATATGCAAGGACCAGAATTTTACGATGAATACATCCGCCAGCGATGCAGATGGCGATGAGCTGAGGTTTTCATTGGTAACCCCCATGCGTGGCAACACTTCTCGTAATCGGCCTAGTGGAGACGCTTCCCAAAAATCGGGGTACCCTGAAGTCAGATGGGCCGCAGGTATCTCCGATCAAAATATGATTCCGGGTACACCGGCGTTGACCATCAATCCCAAGACCGGCCGAATATCTGTGGTGGCTTCCAATTTGGGACTGTATGTTTTTACGGTACAGTGCGCCGAATACCGCGATGGCAAATTCATAGGGCTAGTCCGCCGGGATTTTCAACTACTGGTCATCGAATGCAGCCAAAGTACGCCGCCCGAGCCTGTCATCACGTACAATAAAGCACCAGCCAGTGTAATCGAGTTTTGTCTTGAGCGTCCCGTTGAACTCGAAACCGAAGCCGCTTCCAACTGGGCGTACCAATGGCAGCTCGATGGGCAGAATATTCCCGGTGCCACCCGCTCGACCATCACTGCGGTGGACACTGGAAGCTATACCGTGATTAAAAGTTTCAATGATCAGTGCTCACGCGACACGGCCTCGCAATCGGTGCAACTTGTATTTGGAAGCCCCCCTCCTGCTGTGATTAGGAGAACGGAGGATACTATATGTGACGGTAGTAAACTTGAACTTGCAGCGAACCTAGGGCCGGACTACTCCTACGAGTGGAGACAAGATGAACGCGCGCTTTCAAACGTCGACCCCACCCTGAGTGTTGCAGAGGCAGCGATGTACCATTTGCTGGTTCGCGACGAAGAAAACGGTTGCGTTGCCCGCGATAGCGCCAGGATCACGGTAGAATCCATATCGGCAACCCTCCCCTCCCGACTAAGCGTAATTCGTGGTGGCACGCTAAAAATTAGCCCGACTGTAAGTGCATCGGCCGGGCCCGTGCAGTACCTTTGGACGCCCGGAACAGAACTCCAAAACCCGAGCGATTCCATTGCGGAAATTAGTCCAACCGACGCGCGAGGGTACATCCTGACCGTGACCTCGCCCTATGGCTGTGTTGCCGTTGATACTGTTTTAATTCAGGTTTTCGATCGTTTGTACGTCCCTGATGCCTTCAGTCCAAATGGAGATGGCAGGAATGACGTATTGACCATTCAAAACGGCAGTGAGCAGATCGAAAAAATTCGGATTTTCGACCGATGGGGCGGGGTAGTATTTTACGCTGAAAATTACGCCGTACCCTGGGATGGCCGCTACAAACAATCCGTCGTACCCACCGGTGCGTATGTATACGTTGTAGAAACGTCCTACCATATCTACAAGGGTACCTTGTTTGTATTGTATTAGGATGTTTCATCGCAAATTCTTCTAGTACCTACCGTCATTGAAGACAATCCGTCTGGCAAAAAATACTGGCTGATGTCTTCCTAATCATTTGCATGAAATCCAGGTTGATTGGCCTCGTTCTGCTTATTATTCTCTGGTCGACTCAGGCTGTGCGGGCAAATCACGTCTTGGGTGGCGAATTTCGCCTGGCACCCGCCGATGGTGGCAACCGCTATACTTTATCCATGTTGATTTTCTGGGACGAAACCCAGCTCAGTTTTGCCAACCGTGATCCTTACGCAGATGTGATGATCTACCGTAAGCGAGACAATCGACTCATGCAGGGCGTGCGACTGCCTTTTGTCTCGGACCGGAGCATTGCCTATCCAAATCAGGATTGTGCGACCTCTAGTTTTCAGACATTGGAAGCGCGTTTCAGCAAAATCATTGAAATGGACGCCGGTACCTACAACGATGCAGATGGCTACTACGTGGTATGGGAGCGATGTTGTCGAAGCGCCGGGCTTAGTAATCTGATCGATCCCGGTTCGACCGGACTGGCATTTTATCTGGAATTTCCCCCGCTATCCGTTAGGAACTCATCGCCCGTCTTCGATTTGCCCAATGGTGGTTTCATCTGCCGGGGGCTCCCCTATTCGATGAAACTAGCCGCAACCGATGCGGATGGAGACGCGCTGAGGTATTCACTCGTGGTGCCTACAAAGGGTAACACCACGCTCGCTGAGCCCCGGGGTAACGATGCGCCCAAGGCCGGGTACCCTTCGGTTCAGCTTGCGCCCGGAATAGCCGCACAAAATTTGATTCCCGGAAATCCCCCGCTCAGTATCGACGACGGTACGGGCGTTGTTACGGTTACGGCCAGCCAGTTGGGTCTGTATGTCTTCACTATTCAATGTGAGGAATTCCGGAATGGGAAGCGAATCGGGATGACGAGGCGCGATTTCCAGTCTCTCGTGATCGAGTGCCAACCCCAAACGCCTCCCGCACCCACCATCCTGTACAATCAGCAACCGGTGCCCAACATTCAGCTTTGCGATAGTAGCGCTGTCTTGCTGGCGGTTGCCGAGGCCGGGGAGTACAACTACCAGTGGCAGTTCAATGCCGAGGATATTCCAGGCGCTACCGAACCAGGCCACCGCGCTGCAAAAGATGGAGCGTATACCGTGAAGCGAAGCTTTAAAGTTGCAGGCAACTGTTCCCAACCTTCCAAATCTTCCATCGTGTACCTAGTACAAGGCCGGACACCCGACGCGACCATCAATAAAACCGATGCAGCCATATGTGAGGGCAAAAGAATCAGCCTTGTGGCGGACCGAAATGAGGACTACGACTACCAGTGGCGCCGGAATGATATTCTGCTTGATGAGAAAAGCTGGATATTGCTGGTGACAGAAGCCGGTAGATACCAATTGGACATAAGGAATAAATCTAATGGATGCACGGCAAGTGATTCAGTGACTTTGGCATCGGAGTCAGTCAGGCTGACGCTGCCCCCGCAAATTAGTACACCCCGCGGTATCAGCGTGCAGCTCATGCCGGAGATCACTTCCTCGTTCTTGCCATTAAAGTACTTTTGGACACCCGCCGCCTCCCTGAGTGATGCTACCGTAGCCAAACCCCAGGCGTCACCCGACAGCTCGACTACCTACACCTTGACCGTTGAAACGCCTGGTGGCTGCAAAGCCAGGGATACGATTAGATTGGTCATTTTGGAATGCACACCCGAGATACCGACCACACCCATCATCAAGCGTGATGAAAAGGCGGCCGGTGCAATTGTATATGCGTGCGCCGATGATTCCATAAAACTGGAAACGCTATACGATGCATCTTACACTTACCAATGGCAATTGAATGGGCTGGATATTGTGGGGGCAACCAGCGCTGCTGAAATGGCGATCGATTCCGGGGACTATACTGTGGTCGTAGGGTTTCGTGAAGTCGACCCTTGCAAAATCAGCGTAACAAGTAACGCCACACGACTGCTACGCGTGGAGAACCCCGCCATGCCGTTAAGCACTACCACGCAGCGAATCTGTCAGGAAGGCACAATCAAGCTATCGGCCGCTACGAGAAACGACTATCAATATCAGTGGACTGGACCCGGTAAAGAATCACTGGGCCCTGGTTTGGAGATACTCGTCGATAGGCCTGGATGGTACAGGCTCATGACTACTGATGTGACTACGGGCTGTGCAAGTACCGACAGCACGCTGCTTATCGAGGAAATATTGCGAATTATTATGCCAAGAGACGTAAGCGTGCCACTTGGCGAATCAGTGGTCATCCTACCTATGGTAGAAACCAACGCCACTGATTTGAGTTATACCTGGTCTTCACTCGACCGAATCAACAATCCTGCCGACACAGTACTTATTGCTTCTCCAATCGAGACGACACTGTACATATTGAAAGTCGAAACTGCGAATGGCTGCACAGCCACAGATAGTATCAAGGTATTTGTAGTCGAACAGCTTTTCGTTCCCGATGCTTTTACTCCTAATGGCGACGGCGTCAACGATCTTTTCGTAATTCAAAATGGGGCGAAACTGATCAAATCGGTACGCATCTACAACCGTTGGGGGGAAGTGGTTTTTGGAGCGGAGGATTACATCGATCCATGGGACGGCCGGCTTCGGGCCGTGCGTGTACCTACTGGGGCGTACGTGTACGTCATTGAAACAGAAAAAGCCACGTATAAGGGTATAGTATCGGTAATGTATTGATTGAAAGAAGTCTGCAAATTGTAGTTTAAATTAGCCTTTTCACTATTATTGTTTAACCTACTTATTCTAAGCAGGTTACAATCCACGTGGAACTTTAAAATTACAATGTACTGTAAGTCAATTAATTATAATACGACTATATTTAATACTCCTAATTATAAGGATGGCTTGAACTCATTAAACGTACCATCAGAATAGAAAATCATAACTCTGTCGACTACTTTGGAGGTACTTGAGTTATCATCTATATCATATTTTTTGTCAAGTGTAACTTTTTCCGTATTGTTTTTCAACAAAGTATTGATTGAATTTTTCGATAGGTCCTTAATAATCGTGGGCAATGGCTCGGAATCCAATATCCATGAGGTACCGAGTTCAGGATATCTTCCAATTACTTTCTGTATCATATCGAGGCTGGGTTTGTTTCGCCCGGTGAGGATATGAGAGATGCTGGAACGCGTAACGCCTATCTCGTCAGCGAATTGAGACGACGAGACGTTTTTGTCATCCAAGATTTTTTGAATTTTATTATTTAGGTTCACGTTAGCCAATACATTTGTAATTAATGCAATGATAATACATTAAATATGTATTTACAAATGTGACATACTGTACATCACAATAAATCGACTACATTACAATTGTAATGATACGAGTAACTCTGAAAGGGTAGCTCATGGTTTGTGTCGCTAGAAAGTTTTAATATTAGAATCCCCCCGCTGATTAGCGGGGGGATTTAGTAAAAGTAGGATGAACCGAATTCGGTATTAGTAGCACGGTCACTTAGTATTACTAAACCGTTACTTGATTTTCTCTCAGGGCGTCGTTTAGGGATGTTTTAAGATCGGTACTAGCTTTTCGCTTACCGATAACAAGCGCACATGGTACCTGATACTCACCTGCTGGGAATTTCTTGGATACTGTTCCCGGTATGACCACAGAGTTTGCTGGCACCCTACCCCGGTATTCGATGGGCTCGGTACCAGTAACGTCAATGATCCTGGAACTACCAGTAATGGTGACGCCGGCACCCAGCACAGCTCGCTCACCCACATGTGCTCCTTCCACTACAATACACCTGGAACCGATAAATGCACCATCTTCTATAATGACTGGGGATGCTTGCACAGGTTCGAGCACGCCTCCGATACCCACTCCCCCACTTAAATGTACGTCTTTACCGATTTGGGCGCAGCTGCCGACCGTTGCCCAGGTATCCACCATAGTACCCTCGTCTATATAAGCGCCTATATTGACGTACGATGGCATTAGTATGACACCTTTGGATAGATAAGCGCCGTATCTAGCGACTGCTGGTGGCACCACTCTGACGCCAAGGTCCTTATACCCGCGTTTCAATTGCATCTTGTCGTGATATTCAAAGACACCAGCTTCGCTCACAGACATCTTCTGAATAGGAAAATATAAGATGATCGCCTTCTTAATCCATTCATTAACGATCCACTCCCCTGTTCCGGTAGGCTCTGCTACCCGGAGACGTCCCTTATCCAGTTCCTCGATAATATCTCTAACTATGTTTTGTAATTCGTCTTGTTCCAGCAAAGAGCGATCATGCCAGATGTTCTCAATGAGTACGGCGTGGTTCATGTTGAAGTAAAGGTTTATTGTGTTTAATTTTAAATACTATAAGTCAGATGCTTATGGATTTGTAAAGTACAATTCTATAAAATATACACAAGCAATAATACTGTCTTTTGGTTATTATACAATAGCATGAGGGTCCTGGAAAAAGAGTAATAGCGGCTTTACAGTGTCTGTACAAAGATATGAATGATTGTTGTGACGAACCATTCGTCTCGAACAAATTGAACAGCCTATTCTCACAGTATATCAAAAATATATTATATAAAATAGAATGCGATTGATTGGCTCTAGGTTGTAAGGCTGGCCTACATAGCGAGTATATAAAGCCTAGCAAATCGCGAGCCTGACAAGTCAGTGAATACTTACCTCATAATAGGCACTATGAGAAGCAATCTATCGGTAACCTGAATTATGACCAATAAATAACATTAAGCAAACATAATACTATTTTGATTAGCAATTTTTAAACCAAAAAATTTAGTATTTTATCTGAATTACTAATTGTGTTAGTTAATACATTCTAAAATACTAACATTGTTAACTTACAAAATTCACCTCTGTCCAGTAAAGTACCGCAATTTTCATTATTTTTGCTTTTCCAATAACAAACCTCGTTTAAATATATGTCAAAAGTTAAAATTGCAATTAATGGATTCGGTCGTATAGGGCGCTTGGTATACCGTCAGATATTCGATATGAAGGACATCGATGTAGTAGCAATCAACGATCTCACAGATCCTAATACCCTAGCCCATTTACTCAAATATGATACAGCACAGGGCAGATTTAACGCAGACGTCAAGTCTACGGAAAATTCGATCATTGTCAACGATGAGAATGTAATCGTATATTCTCAGCGAGATCCTTCACAAATTCCCTGGAACAAACACGATATTGACGTGGTTCTTGAATGCACAGGTTTTTTTACGAGTGAAGACAAGGCTTCAGCGCACATTAAAGCTGGCGCGAAGAAAGTGGTGATTTCAGCACCAGCTACCGGCAATATCAAAACGATAGTGTTTAATGTTAACCATGACATTCTAGACGGTTCGGAAACGATCATCAGCTGTGCTTCCTGCACTACAAATTGCCTAGCGCCTATGGCCAAGGTAATCGACGATACTTACGGTTTGGTCAATGGGTTGATGACAACCATTCACGCGTATACTAATGATCAGAATACCCAGGATTCCCCTCATGCCAAAGGTGATTTGAGACGTGCACGTGCTGCTGCTCAAAATATTGTCCCAAATAGTACAGGAGCCGCCAAGGCGATTGGATTGGTTCTGCCCAACCTAAAAGGCAAACTCGATGGCTCAGCTCAGCGGGTACCTGTGCTCACTGGATCACTCACGGAATTGACCTGTGTAGTAGGGAAAGACGTTACCGTTGAAGAGGTTAATGCTGCAATGAAAGCTGCCTCAGACGAGAGTTTTGGCTATAATGAAGATCAAATTGTAAGCAGCGACATCGTTGGGATTACATTTGGATCTTTATTCGACTCAACGCAAACCAAGGTTCAAAGTGCCGGGGGTACACAAATAGTCCGTGTAGTGAGTTGGTACGACAATGAAATGTCCTACGTTTCGCAACTTGTTCGCACCATGAACTACTTTGCCAATTTTATGAAGTAGTTGATCGATAGTGACTCGTTCCAAAAAGACCCCATTCTGTATCAGGATGGGGTCTTTTTGTTTACGGCTCGAATATAATGGATGGAAAAACCCTTGGAAACGAACACTTTCTCATAATGAGTTGATATACCGTGATGGATACTCAGCAAATCAGACTCATATAGATTTTCAGTGTTATTCGTTATACCAAATTTGGAATCTGAGAGTGTCTCTAGACTGTAATCAAAAAGTGATTTGCTATCAGTTTTGAGGTGAAATAATCCATTAGGCTTTAAATATCGCCCATATTGTTGTAGATACGAAGGATGGGTAAGTCGCTTTTTTTCGTCACGCTCACGAATATGAGGGTCTGGATGGATCAACCAAATAGTACTTACTTCATCATTTTCAAAAAATTCGTCTAAATACTTTATTGATGTACGAAGAAAGGCCACATTGACCAACCCCTTCTCGATGGCTACACTACTACCTCTTGCCAGCCTGTCACCTTTGATATCGATCCCTATAAAATTAAGCTCAGAAAACTTCTCAGCCAACCCGATGGAGTACTCTCCTTTACCACAGGCTAATTCGAGAATGAGAGGATTGTTGTTCTTAAAATACAGCTCATCCCATTTTCCTTTTATGGTGGTGTATAATTGGTTCCCCCGTTCTATGACGTTCTCAGCATCATGAGCGAATTGGTATTTATCTAACTTCCTTCTGGCCACCGATTTATTAAAATTTTATATTATATCAATATCGGCCACGACAAATGTACTACCTCCTACATATACCGCGTCATGTTGATTTGCATCAGTTAACATTTGTAACATTGCATCATTCACATTTGTGAACGATTGTCCGTCTAATCCGGCAGCGTGAGCTAGTGCAGACAATTTACCCACAGGCATGGCACGCTCAACAGATGGTTGGCAGAAATAATAGATACCCTGTTTTGGTAGAATTCTCATAAGTTTCGTCACGTCCTTATCAGCCACGAACCCTAAAACGAACCTATAATGTTCTGCCGGCTGCCTTAAAAACTGTCTTATGGTACTTGTGATACCTGCCAGGTTATGAGCAGTATCAGCCACTATAAAAGGTCGGTACCCCAATATTTGCCAACGACCTTTCAATCCCGTTGAATGCACTACTGAACTTAGACCGTTCTCAATATCAATGTCTGTAATATCGAAGTTGTAATCATTTTTCAAGATTTCAATAACAGTGAGTACTCCCTTGACGTTATGGGCCTGGTAATCTCCTACCAAGTCAAGGTGGTAGGTATGGCGTGTATTCAAATCGGTCTGTAATAGTTTGACGTGTCGACGGCCATCAACATGATCGTCCTCCAAAGTTTCGTACCGATGGGCGGCAATGGTTAGCTCTGCTCCTACCTCGGCAGATTTTGTCTGGAATACCGACAGGACGTCGGGATCGGATGGTAATTCACTTATTACTACCGGAACATTCTTTTTGATGATGCCCGCTTTTTCAGCTGCTATGAGTGGTAAGGTATCACCCAAGTACTGGCTATGATCGAAGCTTATATTGGTGATGAGCGATAATAAAGGGGTAATGACATTAGTGGAATCCAGCCTCCCTCCCATCCCTACTTCGACAATCGCAATATCCACTCGTTCGTGCGCAAAATGATCAAATGCCATCGCTACTGTCACTTCAAAAAAAGAAGGGTGAAATTCTTCGATCACCCGTTTTAGCTTTGTAACAAATGCGGCAACGTTCGGCTCGGGAATTGTGAGACCGTCGACGCGTATCCTTTCCGTAAAAGATTTAAGATGCGGAGACGTGTACAACCCTACCCGGAAGCCGGCGGCCTGCAACACTGAGGCAAGCATATGAGCACTCGACCCTTTGCCATTGGTACCCGCCACATGAATTGAACGAAATTTTTTATTGGGGTTGTCCAAAACCTCACACAGTGCGAGCGTGGTATCTAGTCCCGGCTTATAGGCACGATTGCCGAGATTTTGAAATAAAGGCAGTCGACTATACAAATAGTCGATCGCTTCCTGGTAGTCCATAAACTGGAATTAGCGCGCGCTGATTTTGAAGGTGATGGTACCGGAAGACTCGTCAGGTACATTGGCCGCTTTCTGCACAAAAGTAAGCGCCCTGACTGCATCTTTGTATTTGTTGATGACTGCGTAGTCCGTAACAGTCGACCGCAGCTGGATCACATTTTTGACGCGCCCGTTGCTGCCCACAATAATCTTGAACGTTATTTCACCAGTAGCATCGGAATTGTCATTCACCGAAGGCGGACGAGACCATGCCCAACCGTTGAGGTTCAGGCCTACCGAAGTTCCACCTCCTCCTCCCCCGCCCTTGTAGGACTTGGCATACAGACTTCCGTCCTTGGCCCCTTTGTCACCGACACCATTAGCGTCGTCTCCGTTATTATTACCTCCTACGCCTTCGGTGGTCCCATTGGTGCCATTACTGCCCGAGCCACTACCAGATGATTTTTTAAACAGCGCATTGTTATTGATTTTTCTCTCAGGCACCGGAGCGGTAGCAGTGGATGTACTCGGTGCATTACTCGATACTTTCCTGGACTCATTCCTTTCCGGTTGCTCAACGGGGCTGGCCGATTTGGTGGTAATAACCGGCTTCTCTGTAACGCGCGTGGTGGGCTTGATAGGTTCAGGTCGAGGGGAGGGAGGCACAGGCTTCGAAGCAGCAGTCTTCTTCTCGATTTTCTCTTCGCCAACTTTCATATTCTCCGCCACCTTGGAGTCACTGGGTTTGTTGAAGGTTTGGATCTTACCGCTCCCCACATCGTTGGTACCGTAATTGACTTCTACGAACAATTCCATAGGTCCCGTCTTATCTACTTTCCTATCCAGTCTGATAAAGAAAAAAAGAGTGATCAAGAGCAGCGTAAAAACCGTGGCAAGTGTCCAGGCCATGGCAATTCGCTGTCGATCTTCTGCTTGCAGTGTTAACATAGTGGGTAATTTAATTTTTGCAAATAACGTAAATTGAGCGGATAATTGTACGAATGATCACGATACCATGTAAACAAAAAGAGACCCGATTGGGCCTCTCTTTCAAAACAAATGTGTGAATCATCATTTTTTCAACACCCAGGATTCTACACCAATAGCGGCATCGAGCTCAGTTTTATGGTTATAGGCTTCTCTTTCCGTTGGGTAGCTGGCAGCGGCCACCATCACCCACTTTTTGTTTCCCTGACGCACAACACTCGAATTGGAAAAGCCTACCTTGGACAATTTTCTC
The DNA here is from genome assembly GCA_963803495.1 of uncultured Cytophagales bacterium. Lineage (GTDB taxonomy): Bacteria > Bacteroidota > Bacteroidia > Cytophagales > Spirosomataceae > Persicitalea. Next base: position 423,217 of record CAWDMP010000001.1, on the reverse strand, counting down.
ATGAGTGCATTTACATTCTTTGTTCCTGTAAAACTGCCCGCAATAAGATGGTACCGGCGTTCCACTTTCTTCTCCACTACCAAAGACTCCACTACCTCTACTACCTCGGTCTTAGATAGTTGGGCCTCAACCAGGGGTACTTTGGAGACAGGCGCGACTTCCCAAACACTGACCGGGTTCTGGACCCGAGTAGGTGTAAGTGTGGGGGTAGGTTCAGCGTAAGCATAAGGGGCGACGGGCTGATTGTCATCATCCGGCGTGCGTATGAAAAAGTTTTCAATAGCGGCCAGGGGATTTAGCGTACTCAGCATATTGCCATCAATAGGCCGGTAGATCATGCTGAGCATGAATATAGCGCCTGCCAATGCAGCAGCGGCCACCCAACCCAGGCGTGACCAAGATTTGGGCCTTGACGCCTCTACCGTCACCAGGGCATTAGTCGAATTTAACTTCCTTACCTTTTGGGTGGTTATAGTTTCTATATCCTCATTAGCTACCAAACGCGCCTCGACGCTCTGAAAACCATACCATGCAGAGTCAAAGTTCTGACTGTAGTCAGGTTCAAATACCAACTTGCCTTCATTATTTGCGGAAAAATTGCCAATGCGATCGATCGAGATCCTGCGATCACTTTTAAGCTGCAAGCGTAGGTCCTCTACATACTGTTGGACAGCTTCCGTTGCCTGATCGCGATGGATGTTTTCTTGTTTGGATATCCAATAAGATAGCAAGCCATCATCGAGTCTGAGAATTTCGTTAAAAGCTAACCTTTTACTGGCAGGAAGGAAAGTGCCTTTCGCTTCGTCGTAGTGAACACCCATATGGTGTGTAAGGAGTCCACCAAAATCCGGTATTATGACACAATCGTGTTCAAACAGCAATTGACGGATGTATTTATCTACTTTAACCATAGCTTCGTTTGATTTAACGAAACGAAGTTAGAAAGAAAATGATAATCCGCCAATAAAGTTTATTCCCTGCTGCGGATAGTATTGGTATCGTGAATATTGTTTTCCCAAGATGTTGTTTATTGATACAAAAGCAGAGAAGCTACTGGTTAATAAGTAGTCAACCTTGATATTGAGGTCTATAATGGTCGGTAATTTTGTAATTATTCCACTGCGGAAATTTTTTGCCTGCATGCCACTTAAAGCGTAAAAATCCCCAGTCACGAACAATTTCTTATTGATCGTTAAAGCGTTAAACCAGTTTAACATGAACGTAGGACGGTGCCAGGGCTCCTGTAATTGTTTAACGTCGTAGCTATAAAAAGTAGTTTTGAGCGAAGATTTGAGCAAATCGTTGTGGGCGTACCCCACCTGTGCCGACACCGTGAGCACATTGGTTTTACTTCCATCGTAGAGCACTGCAAATTTGGACGTATCGATGGGCGAATTGTTAAACGCATAAAAATTGCGGTAGTTGGCGTAGCTCACCTTGCCTTCATAATTAAACCCCTGTGTGTTTTCGCCTTTGACGCCCGCGTACACATCCGAATTCTTTTCAGTATTCAGAATTTGAATATTGGGGGCCAGCCACCTGTTTTCAGACAACAAACTTCTCAAGGTGTTTCGTACCACGCCTCCTTCCCAACCCGCAAATACATGCAAACCAGAGAGCGGCACCACGTCAAGATTGAGCACCGGGTAAATCCTCGTACGGTTAATTTCCTGGATGTTGTCGGTTTCGTTCACTACGTTGACTCCCCCGGTCAGGGAAAAATAGTCACTAACGTATTTGAAGGTTGGTTTGACGCTGAATAGGTTCCGGTTGTATGTTTCGGTATCTACCCGCTGACCTACGAATACATCAGATTCTAAAAGCGCGTAAAGGTTATCTAATATGGGTAAACTGGCCTTAATTTTCGTTGCCCAGTCAATCTCCGAAGCGTTATATCGATCCCTTAGTGTGTAGAAATTGGTACGTACCGAGTAATCCACCAGCGATTTCGCTTCGGTATTCTCAAAGCCTAGTTGCACGCCAAACAAGTTGGTTGTCTGCCGGATGCTGTCGCGATCTATTTCAAACCCCTCTGGTTGAGGTTTGTATCCGTAGAAGTAGTAGTTTCGCCGCTCTAAATCAGCTTTGCCATCGATCTTGAAGCCATTCATAATGTACTTTCCTGATAAATTAAAATCAGTGGCTGCATTAGCTGAATTGCGTCCGTCCTTGGGTCCGGTGGCCGAGGAGAGCTGCTTGAGGTGAGCCGAAAAGACCAAGTCTTCGGAAGGTCTGGTACTTACAAAACCTTCTCCCAGAAAACGACCGTAGTTTCCTCCGCCAAGTTTGATGTAGTTGTTCAGAGACTCCGGCATTTCCTGCCGCGTCTTTTCATCCGACGGCATAACAGCCGTCGGAGTAAGTTTTGGCGAGGCCAAGTTGATCTGGGGATCCACAAATTGATAGGTGATCTTTTTATCGGCTGCATTAGCTTGAACAGGTTGTACTTTGTCGAACAACCGGTTGGCAGCAGGGAACTCAATACTCTTTTCCTTGACAATCTCGTAAGTTTGACTCTCGATCTCACCTCTCTGCGCTTGGGCTGCGCTAAATGTTAGTACCAAGGCGGTCACCGCCATACCACGGAAAATTTGGCCTGCGTTCATATAAAAAAGGGGTTGACTCTTTTGATTTTTATTTTTTCTCAATTTCCGTAAGTTTCATTTTGGCAAGACTCACTGCCTCGGCGTCCTCGGAATTTTCGATAATCGATTGAAGCGTGGCATTGGCTTGGGCTCTCTCATTCATACCCATGTAAACGTCAGCCAACAGTATGAAAGATCGCACGCGCCAGAAATCAATTCCTTCATACTCCTTGCTCAAATCGAATACCGTCGCTTCGGCCTCCTGGTACTTTTTCTCTTTGAACTGGATCATTGCAATCCAGTATTTTGCTTCGGCCCCGTACTCGTCTTTGTTTGCAGCGGCGGTTTTCCTGAATTCTTCGATGGCCTTGGCGTAGTCATTCCTGGCGTAAGGTACCTTGCCCTGGTACAGTTGTGCTTTGGCGATACCGCCCGGCACCACATTCCCGACATTGGTCACTTCTCTGGCGTAGTACAATGTCGAGTCATAGCTTTTCAGCGCGTAGTAGGTATCCATGAGGCCGATCCAGGCGATGGTCTGCTCTTTCTTATTTTCAGCGTTTCGTAGCAGCACCTTGAAATTAGCCACGGCCGCACCAAAATTCCCACGACCGATTTGCAGCTCAGCCGACTTCTGCGCCGCCGCAGCGACATAGTTGGAACGGTTGTCTAGCACTACCATAGAGTAGTACTCCAAGGCTTCCTGCGCGTCGCCATTTTTGTCGTAGGCCGCACCCAGGAAGTACTTGGCATCGTACTGGTTTTTACTTTGGGCGTAAGCATTCAAATATTCCAAAAGTGCATTGATGGCTTGTGGGTACTTTTCGGCGTAAAATAGGTTGCGCGCATTATCAAATTCTACGTCATCCAGCTTAGTGTTTCCCGGATTGTTTTTTCGGACGATGGCCAATACCTGCGAGAAATCTTCGGGACGGCCTACGGCGTTGTAGCTTTCCTGAATCCCCTCCAGCGCGCTGCTTGCGGAGGGCGAAGCAGGATATTCTTGTAATATTCGCTTGAAATCATTGATCGCCTGCTCATACACCTGAATGTTGTAGTACGACTGCGCGCGACGCAGTAGCGCAGCCGGAATAAGAAAGCTCTTGGGCTTCTCGTTGATCAACCGCGTGAACGAACGTACGGCCGCCTGAAATGCATCATTCTGAAAATCAATGTCTGCCATTTGAAACATGGCATCGTCGATGTAACGCGAGCCGGGAAACTGATTGACCAGCATTTCGAACTGACGCCGGGCGTTCAGCTCGTCGCTCATATACACGTAGGTCCTCCCCTTTTGGAACAGCGAGTAGTCTTTGTCGACCCGGCCGTTGCGCGTCACCTGTTCGTAGGTGTCGATCGCTTGTTTGTAATTCTTCATCGCCAAGTAGCAATCCGCCAGCCGCACGTAAGCATCCTCAATCATCTGAGCCTCCATGCCCGTGATGTTACTCGTAAAATCCTTGAAGTACCCCGCCGCCTGACTGTACTTTTTCTGGTTGTAGTAGGCGTAGCCCAAAGCATATAAGCTCTTGCGACGTATGATGTCAGCCGAGTTATTTTTAATTAGTTGGGTATAGATCGGTATTGCCTCGGCGTATTTCTGTTGAGCCGAGTATGATTCCGCCTTCTGGTAGTTGGCTGCTACAAAAGTCGCCTCATCGACTGGGTGCTTAAGCGACTTGTCAAAATCACGAATCGCAGCTGGATACTGTTCTGCATTAAATGCCGTAATTCCCTGGTTGAACGTCAGCCTTTGGTACGTGGCGTTTATCTTGGGCGTGCGTTTCTTCAGGTTTTCGATGTAAGTGATTGCTCCGGCGCTGTTGTTGGAGCCCGCGTAAGCGTCGGCGATCAGCTGCGACAATTCTTCTTCATTCTCGTTGCCCGGATATTTTGCCTGGTATTCGGTTAGTTCCTTGATGGCCTCGCTGTTATTGCCTAGATCTACCTGCACTTTGGCGTGATTGAAGGCAGCTTCCTGTTGCACCACCGCGTTGAAATTCAGCCGGGCGGCATTGTCGAAGGCCGTCAGGGCAAAATTTGGGTTTTTCTCTTGCAAATAGCTTATTCCCACTAAATAGGAAGCATATTGCGCCACCGAATCTTTGCCAGGCGCGACGTTCTTCATCGTTTCGATCGCCCCGGCGTAGTTGCTGTTTCTAAACTGGGAATGCCCGTAGTGCAGGGCAACCGTCGGCGGAATTGCCCCGGTTTTCATGCGTTTGTAACGCTCGTAAGCGGTGACTGCCCCTTGGTAATCTTGCTTTTCATAATATACTTCTGCCACGTAAAGCGCCACGTCGTCCAGTTTGTTATTGCCACGGCCACGTTGTTGGGTCAGCGCGCGCTCGCCATAGGTCAACAGTTGTTCGAAATCCTTTAACTGGTACAGCGAGGACACAATCCAATTCGGTGCCTCATTTTTGTAATAGGCGTCATTTTGAATCCGTTGAAAGTCGCTCAGTGCTTCCCGGTAATTGTTTTTTCCGTAATTGATCACGCCCGCATAAAAGGAGGCGTCTGCTGCGTTCTCGAAAGCAGTCTCGGTTTTGATTTGATTGAAGTAGGTGAGCGCTTGGTCGAGACGGCGTGTTCTGTAATACGACATCGCCAGTCGGTAGGTACTTTCCAATTTCTTACTTCCTCCGGCAGATTGCACAGCTTTCTCCAGGTAGCCAATGGCCTGTTCGAAATCGCCGCCCTCATAGTAGTACTTGCCCAGATCGGCGTAGATGAGCTGGGCCTTGGGATGCTCAGCGTGATTGCGGACAAACCGGTCTACCTGCGCTTCCGCCTCAGGATATCTGAGATACAGGCCGGTAATAGCGACATAGTATTCAGCCGTAACGGCGTTGTAATCGCTGGTAGTCAATAGTTTATCCTGACCGGCCAGAAACTCGTTGAACTCAGCACGAGCGGCCACGAAGTTCGACTTTTCAAAAAATTCCAGACCATTCCTGAAATGCGCTTCGGGTTGGGTGTAGCCCATGGTGTTCTGGCCGCGTGCGGCCCAGGGGCAAAGGTAGAGGAGTAAGGTGATTACTGCCAGACTACGTTTCAATACCATAAATTGTGGGGGAATTTGATTTAAATTGAGATCAAAATTAGAAAATTATTCCGTTCCTCATGAGGCTGGACATTGTATCTTCGTGCATTTGCCGAAAACGTTCGGTTATGGTATTTATTAGGGTGTCGTCCAAAATCGCTTCCACTTCGTCGGGTGAGCTAAAATCGGTTTCATCCAGTTTGAAGATTTGCTCGTACATGCCCCCCGCCTCGAACTTTATAATATATTTACCGTTCCACTGGTACAGGCCTACTTTATACTGCTTGTCGGGAATGTCTTTGATATAACGCATTTTCAATTGGAGAATTTCTGCCTTTGATTTTAATTTATTTGTATGCGGCTGTTTATATTGGCGATCTGTGTGTTATTGGGGGCGTGTAATTCTGTTGAGCGGGACGACGCTTCCAATTTCTTCTTAAAGGGCAACGTCCAGCTGACCAAGAAAAACTACGCCGAAGCCGTACGGTACTACGACGAAGCGCTGCAAAAGTACCCCGAATTTGCGGATGCCCAGCTAAACAGGGGCTTAGCACTACTGCAAATGGATCGTGCCGAAGAAGCTTACCAGTCATTGACTGCTTCGATTGAAACGGACGACGGACTCTACCCCGCTTATTTGGCCCGCGCCGAAGTCGCCTCCCGACTTGGCAAGTGGAACGAGGCCACGCTGGATCTTAATGTTATAAGTCAGCTATACGCTGACTCTTCCCAATACCACTTAGTGAAAGGTAACGTATTCGTGGGCAAAAACGATAATTCGGCGGCCATAGCCGCCTATGACAAGGCCCTGCTGCTCGATTCAACCAATGTCGAAGCACTCGTCAACCGGGGAGCGCTCTATTTTGCCCAAAAAAGCGATCGGCTTGCCGGTAATGATTTCACCAAAGCTGCCAGGCTCAATCCGCTGCAAGTCGAAGCACTTAACAACCTGGGCTTGCTGGCATCCCGCCGCCAGGATTGGCAGAGCGCCCTCGACTACTTCGACCGAGCCTTGTCGATCGATGCGGTCGACCCTTTCACTCTGAACAATAAAGGATATGCATTGCTCAATATTGGTCGGTACGAAGAAGCCGAAATACTGATCGATCGGTCGTTGGGTAATCTTTCGGACAATGGCTACGCACTGCGAAACCTCGGGCTTCTGTTTTTAAAACAGAATAAGCCGCAAGAATCAATTCCACATTTCAATAAAGCACTCGATCTTGCTCAACCGGTCGAATACCTTCATGGCTACGCCGGAGAAGCTTTTTTGAAAATTAAAGACCAAAACAAGGCTTGCGACATTTGGCGTACCGGCATCGCATTGAAGGATAGCATCGCCATAGTTAAATACGATCAGTATTGCCGGTAAATTTTATGTTTTGGCGCAATATTCAAGCAGCTCCTTGTAAGCTCTGACACTTTCGGCAGCATCGGTTTTCATTTCTAATATAGCGGCTGTTTCGTCTGAATTGAACTTCTCCCAGAGCGTTTTCAATCCATCGAGATCTTCCGCCAAGTAGTAGCTCAATCCACAGTCTTCGGCGGTCAATCGTGCGTCGTATCGATGCTTTGTTTCAAAGTAAGTTTCCAATTCCGGCTGACTGGCGGGCCCGTCAATCATCCTGAATATGGTACCACCTGAATTATTCAACAAAACTATTTTCAAATTACCAGGTAGGTCTTTGATTAAAAGACCATTCCGGTCATAAAAAAAGGCCACATCCCCTACCAGCAGGTAAACAATCCCATTATTTACCAAAGCTGAACCAATGGCTGTACTTACACAGCCGTCGATGCCACTGGTACCTCGATTACAATACACACTTACTCCTCCCTTTTCAATTCCTAAAACATTCAAGTACCTAACTGACATACTGTTGGCCACCTGAATCTGGTTATTTTCTCTCAAATTATCGACCAAAAAATTGACTGCCGTTATATCATTTAACACCGTTAATCTCTTTAAGTATTTCATCTTAACGGTCCTAAATCCGCTTTCTGCCTGGACCCACGATGCCAAATATGAGTTTCTCTTGCATATACCCCAGTTTTTGCCATAAGCTTGATGATTCAAATCCTCAAATAACCTATTGAAGAACTCAACCGGGTCCATAGGTATTTGATTTGTCAAAGAAAAAAAAGTGTCGATTACGTGAAGATCTTCCGAAACGTGCCAGTGTGTTTTCACCGGGTTCTTTTGCAAAAAGCGTTTTATTTTTTTTGATATGAAAGATTGGCCAATGGTAATCAGTAAGTCTGGTATTAAATCATCGGTGTCAGTGCGTTGAAATATCAAGTCCTGATGAGCTATACCCAATCCATGATTAGACACGTTGCTAATCGTATCGCCAACTAAGGGAATATCGAACATTTCTGAGAATTTCCCCAAAATATTTTGGAGACTTACGGAGGGAACCATCTGACCAGCGGCTATGAGTATTCGCGCGCTGCTCTTCCACTCTAACCGAATATCTTGCCAAGTTTTATCATCCAATTTTGCGTGCGTTTTAACACGTTTTATGACACGAAGATCTTTGGTCGCAGTAAAAATTTCTCCAGGATTCGGATAAAAAGGCTCGCGGATTGGCACATTCAGGTGCACGGGTCCCATAGGAGTCTCCTGGCAGCCGAGCAGACTTTCGTTGACTACCCGGTTGATGTACCATACCGAATCAGGATGTGTATAATCGGCGGGAAGCGAAGTACTTTGCTTGACGTGCTTCCCATAAATATTTTCTTGAAAAATAGTTTGCCCGTCGTTTTGATTAATCCATTCCGGCGGGCGATCAGCGGTAAGTACTACCAGCGGAATTTGTTGGAAGTATGCTTCGGCTACCGCCGGAGCAAAATTGTAAGCCGCCGAACCGGATGTACATACCAGAGCCACCGGCTGCCGTAGCTGCTGTGCCATCCCCAACGCTATGAATCCGGCGGCGCGCTCATCCATGACCACGGTACAGCTTATGTTATTGTTTCTGGTAAAAGCCAAAGTCAGGGCCGCACTTCGTGAACCAGGAGAGATGACCACTCTGCTTACTCCGTGCCGGTGGCACAGTTCGACTAAATCTATTATAGGTTGCAGGATCATATGGTAGCCGTATTAAATTTGAAGGTATCAGTATCCGAGTATTGCGATGATCGAGTAGCGCGCACAAAAAAAGCCTTCCTGACGGAAGGCTTTAAAATTCGTAAAACTTGCCGTTTAACCCAAATAGGTTTTAAGGGCTTTGCTGCGCGAGGCGTGGCGGAGGCGGCGAATGGCCTTTTCCTTGATTTGCCGCACACGCTCGCGGGTCAGGTTAAACTTCTCACCGATCTCCTCAAGCGTCATGGCGTGTTCGCCATTCAAACCAAAATATAGCGCGATCACGTCTGCCTCTCGTTGGGTGAGCGTGCAAAGCGCCCGCTGTACTTCTTTCCTTAATGATTCGTTAACCAGGCCGGAGTCGGGCTTATCTTCCAAGTCGTTTTCGAGCACATCCAGCAGGCTGTTTTCTTCACCCTGCACAAACGGTGCGTCCATCGACACGTGCCGACCGGATATCTTCATAGTATCGACCACTTCCGAAGAGGAAATCTCAAGTACCTCAGCCAACTCCTCTGGCGACGGCTCACGCTCGAAGCGCTGCTCCAATTCAGAAAAAGTCTTGGATATCTTGTTCAGAGATCCTACCCGGTTGAGAGGCAGTCGCACGATGCGGGACTGCTCGGCCAGGGCCTGCAAAATCGACTGGCGAATCCACCATACCGCGTAAGAAATGAATTTAAAACCTCGTGTTTCGTCAAATCGTTGAGCAGCCTTAATCAATCCCAAATTCCCCTCGTTAATCAAATCTCCCAGCGATAACCCCTGATTCTGGTACTGCTTGGCCACCGAAACCACAAACCTTAGGTTTGCTTTGGTCAATCGTTCGAGCGCCAATTGGTCACCCTCCCGAATTTTCTGGGCCAGCGTTACCTCTTCGTCAGGAGTCAACAAATCAACCTTGCCAATCTCTTGCAGATATTTATCAAGGGATTGGCTTTCCCGGTTGGTAATTTGTTTGCTGATTTTTAGCTGTCTCATTTATTATATTTTAATGTTCTAATAGTAGTAACGCATTACTTTCCCAAATCATTTCATATAGGAAAAATAATATATTAAGCATTTTTATTATCTGGTCGTGGCAGTAGTACTTTCCGGGACAAACGGTACTTTCCCGTCTTCTTGTCCACGTCTACAAGCTTCACCTTTACTTCCTCGCCTACTTCGAGTACTCCGTCCATGTTCTCTAGTCGTTCCCAACTAATCTCAGAAATATGCAATAAACCATCTTTCCCGGGAACGAATTCGATGAAGGCACCAAAGGGCATAATCGTCTTGACCTTACCCGTGTACTCCTCTCCTACCTCGGGCACCATCGTGATGCCTTTGATGCGGCCAACTGCCTTGTCCATCGCTTCTTTATTCGAGGAATAAATGCTGACGAAGCCAGCCCCGTCGCGCTCTTCGATATTGACAGTAGCGCCTGACTCTTTCTGAATGTCCTGCACCACTTTACCACCGGGACCAATCACGGCACCAATCATCTCGCGCTCGATCTTAATGACAATAGCGCGCGGCGTGTGCGACTTATAATCCTCACGAGGCGCGGCCAGCGTCTTGCTCATCTCATTCAGAATGTGCATCCGTCCTGCTTTGGCCTGCATCAAAGCTTCGGTCAGTACTTCGTAGGGAAGGCCGTCTACCTTAATGTCCATTTGGCAGGCAGTAATGCCCTTCTCGGTACCCGTGACTTTAAAATCCATATCGCCCAGGTGGTCTTCGTCACCCAATATGTCGGACAACACTGCGTACTTGCCCGTTTCAGGATCGGAGATCAAACCCATGGCGATACCGGAAACCGGTGCTTTGATAGGCAGACCTGAGTCCATCAATGCCAGCGAACCGGCGCATACCGTCGCCATTGACGACGATCCGTTCGATTCGAGGATGTCCGATACGATCCTGACCGTGTAGGGATTGTTCTCGGCGTCGGGCAACATGTTTTTCAGCGCCCTTAGCGCCAGATTACCGTGGCCTACTTCCCGGCGTCCGGGTCCGCGGTTAGGTTTTACCTCACCAGTCGAGAAGCCGGGGAAGTTGTAGTGAAGCATAAATTTGCTGTAGCCATAGTACATCGCGGTATCCACAATCTGCTCGTCCGTCTTGGTACCCAGCGTCACGGTGGTAAGCGATTGGGTTTCGCCGCGGGTAAACAGGGCCGAGCCGTGGGCACCGGGTAGAAAATCCACCTCGCTCAAAATCGGACGAATCTGATCCAGCTTGCGACCGTCCAGGCGCACCCGCTCGTCGAGCGCAAGGCGGCGGGTAGCTTCGTATTCCAAATCGTGGAAATAACGCTTTACCAAACCTTCATCTATTTCATCGTCTTCTCCGATGGTAGCCATGAATTCGTCGCGAATCGCGCGGGCGTCATCTCTGCGAATGCTTTTATCAGCAGTTCCTTTCGCGGCGGCCGCGTATACCTTGTCGTAGCAGAATGCGCGGACACGGGCTTCGAGCTCGGGGTTGGTGGCGTCTCCCTCGTAGGTGCGTTTCTCGGTTTTACCTACCGCCGACTCCAGCTCCTTCAATACCCGGCACTGGGACTTAATTACCTCGTGGGCGGCTTTGAGCGCTTCGATGATCTCATCTTCCTGGGCTTCTTTCAACTCACCCTCAACCATCGTGATGTCCTTCTCGGTAGCGCCTACGATCAGTTCAAGCGTAGCGCGGGTAAGGTCGGAGGTTTTGGGGTTCACGATGTACTGGCCGTCGATTTTGGCGACCCGTACCTCGGATGCGGGTCCCTGGTAGGGGATATCGGACACGATGAGCGCGGCCGAAGCGGCCAGACACGCCAACGCATCGGGAAGCACCTCGGCATCGGCCGAAATGAGTGAAATGTTGACCTGGGTATCGGCGTGGTAGTCGCTGGGAAACAACGGGCGCAGGGCGCGGTCCACAATCCGGCAGACGAGTACCTCGTGGTCGGACAGGCGACCTTCACGGCGCATAAAACTACCGGGAATACGGCCCGCCGAAGCAAATTTTTCCTGATAATCCACCGACAGCGGCAGAAAGTCGACGCCAGGTTTGATGTCTGTTTTTGCCACGACCGTGGCCAGTAGCATGGTATCGCCCATGCGCACCATGACGGCCCCGTCGGCCTGTTTGGCAAGTTTGCCAGTTTCTAAGGTAATGGTCCGCCCATCGGGCAGGTCGATCGTTTTGGTTACGACATTAAATTGCATAAATAGATGGAGTGATTAGATGAATTTCCGCTTTACAGAACCGCTTTAATTATAATTGAATAGCAAAGGCTTCGCTACCCTATATATATCTGTCTTGAGGAAAAATTTGTTAGAATATTTATTTATTGGGGCTTTGGTGTGCCGGGAGGGGTCTCGAGCATAAAAATCGGGGAACCCGCTTTTGGCTGGATTCCCCGAATAATACGATTTGGCTATTTTCTGAGGCCAAGCTCGGCAATAATGGCACGGTAGCGACTAATGTCCTCACGGATGAGGTAGTCGAGCAACCGGCGACGCTTACCTACCAGTTTCAACAGCGACAGCTGCGTGTCGTAATCCTTCTTGTGCTTTTTGAGGTGCCCAGTCAGATAATTGATGCGAAAGGTGAACAGCGCGATTTGCGATTCGGGCGACCCGGTGTCGTCCTTTGATTTCTTGTGTCCCGAGGTTTCGAAGATCTCTCTCTTCTTTTCCGTGGTTAAATACATGATTGTAACAACAGATTAATTGAAAATAATAAGTAAAAACAGCCGCAAAAGTAGATATTTATTATGAGTTATGAATGATGAATGATGAATTTCCTTCGTATTTTTCTTACCTAACGCATCATTTGCTTACCCATTACGCAGCTTCCATGGCCTGAATGGGCGACTTGCCCAGGCGAGCTTTGAGCTTGCGCCAGTACATCTGGTAAACGTCCTTTTCAAAGATTCGGGAATCGCTCCGCGCCCGGTCCACAAAGTAAGCGCCTACCCAAAATAGAATAAAGTTGGCCAGCCAAGCCCCGACAAACACATTGAGCAACCCGTCTTTCACGTACTTATCGCCTTGAATCGTGAGAACGTACAACAGGATAAAGAATATGATCGATACCAGGACGGGTACGCCGAATCCCCCCTTCTTGATGATGGCCCCCAACGGTGCCCCGATCAGGAACATGACGAAGCACGATACCGCCTGAGTATATTTGTGCAGCTTCTCCAACTGGTAGCGGTTCGCTTCCTTTTTCTTGGTGTTCAGGTAGGTGGCGTTGGTTTTGGCAAAGTTGCCCATGTTGGCCGCATTGGAGTGGGCGTTGCTGAGTATGATGGTTTTGAGGCTATCGCTCGTTGGTTTTTTTAGCAGGTTCCGAACCCAGTCCGACCCGCTAGGTTGGAAGCTGTACGAGTTGATGTCTTTGAATTCATAGATATAGTACTGTTGGCTGTTCGGAACAAGCCCTGCCCGGGTTCGGGTAAGATCCTGCCGTAGCGAGTCGGTGGTTTTGTTGAGGTCATTGATGTTTTTCATGAACTCATGGTACTTGAACATCTCTTCGTCGGTGCGTTTCAGGCCGAAGGATTCCATGCTGACAACCGTCTTGTAGCGGTCGAAGCGGTTACGCATGAAGTTGCCGCTTTGGTTGCCCACGCCGGTTCCGCTAGCCAGGTAGCTGGGCGCCCGTTGCCCGCCGTTGTTTTCCATTTCCTGGTAGTTGTTGCCGTCGTATAGCTCGATGACCAGTGAATTGTTCTCGTCAATGGTATACATACGGCCCGAATCGGCCAGGATCACCTGTTTGTTCCCCCCCTCGTAAGCATTGGTTTCATGCTTGTAAATGATCATCCCGAGCATGGTCGAGTTGGGGAGCTTTTTATCTACTTTAATGCTGTAGCCCGGCAGGTCGTTATAGAAAATCCCTTCTTTTATGTTCAGCGTAGCTTTACTCATCTTTATATCATAAAGCAGACTGAAAGCCTTGAGATTGGCCCAGGGTACCACCCGGTCATTGAAAAAGAATGAAAACACACTCACCAAAATGGCGACAAAGAATAACGGACGCATAATGCGAATCATGGAAACGCCGGCGCTTTTGAGCGCTGTGAGTTCGAAAAACTCACCTAGGTTGCCGAAGGCCATCAAGGAGGACAGCAGCATGGCCAACGGCAGGGCGATTGGGACGGTACTCAGCGCGAAGAAAGAAAACAGGCGCATGTACTCAGAAAACTCCACATCCTTCCCGACGAACTCGTCGATATAGGAAACCACCACACGCATCAGAAAAATAAAAACGACCACCGACAGGGTGATTAGGAATGGTCCCCAAAAAGATTTGAGAATCAGTTTATCGAGTTTCTTCATTCAACTTCCCACAATTTCTTTCAAACTATCCATCAGCCCGCCCCAAAGCGAGGAGAGCTCATCCTCATCCATCGTTTCGGAATAGTCAACGACGCGCAGATAGGTAGATTGCGTGAGTTCGCTCACTTCCAGTCTCATTTCGACGTAGTTGATGTCATCGGCGATTTGTTCATTGTCCTCGAACTCAAAACGCACCGCCTTGTTGAGCCGGTGGGAAGTCTGCCTGGCCAGGTGACTCTCGCCATCCCACTGAAAGTCAAAACGGTTGTCGGGCATGATGGTCACCTTCTCGGCGAACCATTGTTCAAGGCCCGAAGCGGTACTGATGTAGGGAAAAAGGACTCTGGGAGATGATCTGACCTCGAATTCAGTCGTAAATTTATGCTTTTCCATGGGGTGTCGTGCGTAGTTTTTGTTGTAATTTAGATTTCCGTCCCGAATTAAACAAAAATTGTTGCGCTATATTTTTATTCGCCTTAGATTTGCACCCTGAAAACGGCGGGGTAGCTCAGATGGTTAGAGCGCAGGATTCATAACCCTGAGGTCGGCAGTTCGATCCTGCTCCCCGCTACGAAAAGAAAGGCGAACTAGCAACGGTTCGTCTTTTTTTTGTTTATGCGTTTATTTGTTGATGTGTTTATATAGAATACCCTGCATGGGTACCGCGCTCATAACCTCCTCGTATTCAATTCAGATAAACAAATCAACCTATAAACAAATAAACAACCTTTAATGAATTATCTCAAATACTAATTCCTTCAATAATTCCCCCTCCGTAATTCCTCCGCCTTCGACGCCCTTCATGCGTGCGTCGGCGCTACGTAGGCAGTGGATAACGTAGGCCGCCTTGGCGACCGGGTAGTTGCGGGCGGCCTGGGTGTAATCCTTGACAAAGAAAGGATTGACACCTAACAGCGAAGCCAAACCACCATCGGAGCGGTCGGTGGCGGCGTGGGTCATCAGGATCTTCCCGAAAAAACCGAATAAAATGATGAGTACCGGGGCAAGCGGATTGTCTTTGGGATTCGCGGCGAAGTAGGTCACTATTTCGTTGGCTTTCAGTACGTCGCGTCTGGTGAGTGCCTTTTGAAATTCAAAAACGTTGTACTCTTTGCTTATCCCGACGTAGCGTTCCACTACATCTGTATCCACGCCTTCCCCGGCCCGAAGATTGATCATGATTTTTTGGATTTCGGCCACCAACCGCTTCAGGTCATTGCCGATATTGCTCACCAGCATTTGCACAGCCTTTGGGCTGATCTTGACCCCGTGGGTATGGCAGTAGTTGCTCACCCAATCGGGTAGCTTGTTGTCGTACAAACGCTTCGAATGGACTACGGCCCCGTGCTTGTTGAAAGCCTTGATGTAAGCACGTCGCTCGTCGGCTTTTTCGTGATGACAAAACACGAGCACGGTACTGAGTAATGGGTTGCCCGCGTATTCTTCCAATCGTGACTGTTGCTCTTTTTGGTCCAGTCCGCTCAATTTGTTGGACTCTTTCACTACCACCAATAGCCGATCGGCTATGAAAGGGAAACGCTTGGCATAGCCTAAAGCCCCGGCCAGGTCAGTGTCTTTGCCATACACCACGAACTGATTGAAATCTTTGCCTGATTCGGGTACCACCCGTTTTTCCAACTCGTCGGCAATCAGGTCGATATAGTAGGGCTCGTCGCCATACAAAAAGTACACAGGTTTGATTTGTTTGGTGCGAATCTCTTTAAGGACAGCTTCGGGCGATAGGGCCATTTATTTAATGGATAATGGATAAGTGATAATTAATAATTCTGTTCACCTGGATTTCATTTTTAGCTACAAATGCTTTTGAGGCGGCTTGTAGTGAACGTTGAGTTTTGGATGCTGGACACTGGATTCCAATTTTTTTAATTTTTTAAAAACGATTATCCATTCAAAGCCAAAAACGTTTTGGAAGCGGCCTGCAATTCTGGATAAAATGAAAGAAATGCCTCCTCATATACTGGCTGGTTTATGATCATTTCCAGTTCCGCATGTTTCAAAGCGGCCATAAAAGTGAATCGTCTGGCCAGTCCTGAGCAGGCCCGCTCGATGCCATGAACCGTACGGTAGTTGGTAAGCCAGTCATGACGAACCATCGCTTCGACCATCGGGAGCATCGGTGCCGGGATTAGGTCATGATGGCGCAAAATAGTTTCGTAAGATCGTTGGGCATAGACTTCCAACGCAAAGCCGTGCAATTCTTCGAAATGATTGGCCAAAAAGTAATCAAAAAAAATGTCAAGGGCCACGCCGGCTACCTTCGGATGCTTCCTGGCCAAAAATCTTTTGGCCACCAGCGCCGTCGGATGCGTGTCAGTAAAGTCGTCGATAAATCGGTGCAGTTTCACCCCCAGAAGGTACCCGAGCGTCCAGGTACCGAAGCGATCGGTGGTAAGCCTGCCCTTGGCGTAATCGCCGGTAAAATTACCCATCATTACCTCCTCATGCTGCCCAGACAGGGCTATGTGCGCCAGAAAATTCACAGGATTGGGAAGTTAGGTACAATATTTACCGTAGCTTTGCTTATGTACCGTAGACGCCGACGGCGTTTTGATAACTATAAATTAAAGAAATAAAGCGAATGACTATTGAAAATAATAAAGTAGTAAGTTTGGCCTATAACCTCAGTATTCCCGATAACCAGGACGAAATGACGATCGTCGAGGTGGTAAGCGCCGACGACCCCATGGCCTTCATCTATGAAATGAGCGGACTTCCTGAGAAATTTGAACAACAACTCGCCGGACTTTCCGAAGGGAGTGCTTTCGATTTCACCATCAGTCCTGACGAAGGCTATGGCGACTACGATCCGGCAGCCGTGGTAGAACTTCCCAAGTCCTTGTTTGTAATGGAAGGCGTAGCGCAAGACGAGCTACTGATCGAGGGCAACCTGATTCCGATGACCAACGACGAGGGCGAAACCTTGCAAGGCCAGGTAGTGGAAGTGCGCGACGAGGTCGTCCTGATGGATTTCAACCACCCTCTTGCCGGCAAAACCATGCATTTCGACGGCAAGGTACTCAATGTTCGGGATGCCACCGAGACCGAACTGGAAAATGGTCATGTGCACGAGGCAGGTGCCGATCATTGATTAATGTTTATTTGTTTATAGGTTTATTTGTTTAGGCCAGTTGCTCAGATCTGCGATGGAGAGCCCTATTATATACCTGGAATCTAAACAAATAAACTCTTAAACAATTAAACACTTACCTATTAAAGCATCACCTCCCCTACGCCACTCCCGTATTGCCGCACCTCCACACCAAAGGTGTTCAGGAATTCGGCTCCCTCCTCTATCCCTATCCCCTTGTAGGCGGCGTAGGAGTCGAGGTAAATTACCGTGCTAATTTTCATAGTATAGATCACCCTGGCGCAGGCAATGCAAGGTGCCAGGGTGACATACAGCGTGGACCCTTCGATGTTCGAGCCGTTTTTTACGGCATATAGAATGGCGTTTTGCTCGGCGTGCAGAGCCAGCGAACAGCTACCCTTGGAGTCGCGCGGGCAGCCAGTCAATGGGAATTCTTCGTCACAGTTATGCGTTTTGGCGGGAGGACCGTTGTAGCCGATCGAGATGATTCGGGTGTCTTTTACAAGCACTGCGCCTACCTGGGCTTTAATGCAATGCGACCTTTTGGCCAGATTCTTGGCCAGTTCCATGTAAATGTCATCAAAATTTGGCTTAGGGTTCGTTATAGGCATATCGTTATTTGTGCTTCATAGATCATGCAATTTAGAAAAACGTTAGAAACCACGACAGAAAAAATAAAAAGCGTCGCCTGTGCCGTACTTATTATGCTCTCGGTAGGACAGGTTTTCGCGCAAAATACAGGCAATAACCAAATCCTCGCGCTCAAAAAAGGGAGAATATCCCTGAAAAAATCGGAGGCATACTACCTGGCCGATGTACTCGACATGCGAGCGGGTGGGTCGGCGATCATCGGTAATGTATACGTGTATGGTAAGTCAGTAAATTTACTAGCGCCGAAAACAATTAACGCAGCGCTTTACGGCCACTGGAATCATTCATTGCAAGACCCGCAGGAAAACGCGTTGCCTTTGGAAGTGCTCATCGATGATTTTATTGTCGTAGAGCGCAGAATAGCACCGAACAAAATTTCCGGGGAAATGCGCGTGAAACTGACCTTTCAATGGACCCGAAGCGGTAAGAAGCTCTTCCTGACCAACTACTCTACCGCTACCACCTACACCCGACCCGAGCAGGGCTTCGATCACGAAGCAGTAGTCCGTCGGCTGGTCGATGGGGGTTTGCGGCATTTCGATCAGTGGATGAGCATCAACGATGGCAAGAATCCGCTGTTAGCCAGGAATGTCGAGTTAATATTTGAAGAAGATTTACATTCGAATCAAAAAGACACCGTATTCTATGACCCGGGCAAGAAACTGACTTGGTACGATTTCCAGGGGAATGATAGCCGTAGATCGGGTAAGTACGCCGCGGCAGTGTTCTCGAGTATGGCCTACGAAGGAAATTCGCGGATGGGGTCAGCCGGAATTCAGGTGACGATTGCTCTCAAGATATTTATGGTGCGGAGTATGTCATGGGGAAGAGCCGAAGCGCGCAATGCCTATACGCTGGCGCATGAGCAGACCCATTTTGACATCACACGCATCGTGGCGCAACGCTTCAAGGAACGGCTAAAAAAATTGGATCTGAGTATCGAAGATTACGACAGTCAGATCCAATACGAATTTTTGGAGGCATTCAAAGAAATGAACGAAGAGCAGGAAGCCTACGACGGCGAGACACGACACGGTCTCGATACTGCAGCCCAGGCGGCGTGGAATCAAAAGATAAGCGCCGAAATCAGCCGGATTTATAAGGGTAGCTGACCCACCGAAAGTTTCTTATTGCTGATCAGCCAATCCGGCTTGTGCGTCACTACCTTGGCTTTGAGCTCGTTGAGCATGGAATATAAGCCGAAATAGGTGCGATTGATGTACAGGCCGTGTTGCGACCCGCGGGCTACTTTGGAATTTTTGAGTTCCTCGATTTTGGCAAGTTCATCTGCGAAAGCATACACAGAGTCGAAATAACTCTCGTCCCCAAAGTCAAATTCATCTACCGCAAAAGGTTTGCCCAACAGACCGATCATGGTTTTAAACAGGTCGCTGAACATCTTTTTGTCAGCCGGGCTATCGGCTTCGACCAGGAATTCCAGGTTATAGAATATTTTCTCGGTCTTGGGCTCGTCCTCTACGGTATCGGGATTGATGAGCGCAAAGTAGTTATCGTAGAAAAAGTCAGGAATCACCTTGACACACCCGAAGTCTATTACGCCCATGGTACCATCTTCCCGCATCAAGAAATTTCCCGGGTGGGGGTCGGCGTGTACCTGCCGGAGCTTGTGTACTTGAAAATCATAAAAATTCCACAAAGATTGCCCGATCTGATCGCGTACCTGCTGGCTGGGGTTGGTGAGCATAAAATCTTTCAAGTGCTGACCGGCCAGCCAGTCCATCGTCAGAATCCGGCTCGCCGACAACTCCGGGTAGTACTTAGGGAATACCAGATGCGGGATGTGCGCGCAGGCCTCGGAGATTTCGACCGAGCGCTTCAGTTCCAGATCATAATCTGTCTCCTCCAACAGTTTGGACTCTACCTCGCCCATGTAGCGTTCGATGTCGTTTTCGTTGAGGCCGAACAACCTGGTCGCCATGGGCTTGACCATTTTCAGATCCGAACTGATGCTGTTGGCCACACCGGGGTACTGAATCTTAACGGCCAGTTGGTTGCCATCCTTGGTAGCCTTGTGTACCTGCCCGATGGATGCCGCGTTGGTCGCCGACATCTCGAATGTGTCAAACAACTCGGTAGGAGTTTTTCCGAAATAGCTGCGGAAGGTCTTAACAACCAAGGGTCCCGATAAAGGCGGGGCCGAGTACTGCGACATTTGAAAACGGTCCACATAGGCACGGGGCAGCATATTGCGATCCATGCTGAGCATTTGGGCTACTTTGAGCGCCGAGCCCTTCAACTGGCTCAATGATTCATAAATATCAGTAGCGTTGTCGTTGTGCAACTCTTCCCTGGTTGTGGAAGGATCGACCATTTTCTTGACATTGTACTTTATGTAGTTCCCCCCGATTTTGACTCCCGTCTTGACAAACTGCGTTGCGCGCGCCACTTTGGAAGTAGGGATCGATTGTTGCTCTTTCATTACTTGCGGTTTTGGTAGACAAATTTGGCATAGTCGAATACCGAATCAACGACAGATTTTCCCATGACGTCAAAGGACGTGTTCACGGACTTTTCAATGGCGGTGTCGGTACTCTCGAATCCGCGGCTGAGGTCCCTTACCCAAAAATCGAGGATGTAAAGCAGCTGCATCCAGAGCCCATCGACGTAGCGGTCGGATATGACAGGCCGGGTAACGACCTCGCGCGTCTCGCGGCCTTCCATCATCAACTCCGTTGCAAAATTGTAGAAGCCGTTTTTAAATGGTTGTAAGGCGCCGGTATTTCGGGCGACTGGCCTTTTCAACCGAGTATAGCTATATACTACGTAGCTTCGATCCTGCTTGATAATTTCAATCCAGGTGTAATAAAAAGCCAGTAGTTTCTCACGGGCAGAATACTGCGCGTAAGCCTCGTCCGCCTCCAGTGACATCAAGGTCTGCCGAAGGTACCCTACCCAGGCATCAGACTCGACAGCATCGAAACTATTGTAGTATTCGTAGAACTCCGTCTCGGGCATTTTTAGCTTTTTGGCAAAAACATAAACCGAAGGCGGTTGGGTACCGTTTTCCAGGACGTACTCTTTGTAAGCTTTTTGGATTTTTTCTATCTTTTCCATATACCCATAATAACCTATCCTATCCGAAAAAGTTTCTAGCAATATTCTATTCTGGGATATACTTTTCCTAAAATTCGTAGGAGCCGCTTTCTGAAAGATCGACGACACGGGTATTCGTCGATTTAAGCAGCGTTTTCCACTTTTCTTTCGTCTTAAAACCCAATTCCGAGCTTAGCAGGAAAGTACCCGATGGACGGTAGTCCGAACTTAAGAGTTTTGGGTAGCGCTTGCTTCGAACGATCGTCAACCCGATGGCAGCGTCGTTCACGCGGGAGTCGAACAGTACCGTAGCTCTTCTTGTCAAGAGCCTGATTCCGGAGTTTGCATTTCGATCAGGCAAAGGCACTACGGTCACGTTCATCGTCTCGCTGGCATTCAGGTAGTTTTTGATGTTGTAATCAAAAGCCCCGTCATCAGCATTCAATTCAGGATCAGCCAGGATATAAGCTGACTGTCCTTGGGTAATCGAAAGAGCTGTGTGCCTGGAAATGGCATGTACCACGATGCGATTCGAGGTATAATGATTCAGCATCTGTGCTAATGAAATACTCATATAAGTAAGGCTGATCGCGGCCAGCCACTTGATGTGGCCGAACGACCGGTGTTTCAAGGTTAAATAGAGCACCAATATCCAGACAAACAGAACGAGTACCTCGACCGCACTGAAATATAGGTTCTCCATCAAGAAACCAGGAAGTTTGGCGGGCCAGCTCACGATATGATTCATCGATCGGCCGATGCCATCGGTGCAAAACGCAAACAGCGACCCGATAAATGGTATACTCCCTAACAACAGGGTGCCTATCGCACTATAAATCAGCCCCCCCGTAAGCGAAATAACGAGTGGATTAATAAGCCAGAAATAGGTAGGGAACTGATGAAAATAGTAAATGCTCAGCGGGAAGGTGAATAGTTGAGCCGCCAACCCGATCAACGTTATCTGCCACAGCCAGTTGATCGGTCGGAAACTAGAGCGAACCAAGTTCTTGCCCAGGGGATATAGGAGCAAAATGCCGGCCACCGCTGTGTACGAAAGCTGGAATCCCACTGAGAATAGGGACAATGGATCGAGCAGCAAAATAACAAATGCGGACAGCGACAGAGCATTGAT
The DNA here is from genome assembly GCA_963803495.1 of uncultured Cytophagales bacterium. Lineage (GTDB taxonomy): Bacteria > Bacteroidota > Bacteroidia > Cytophagales > Spirosomataceae > Persicitalea. The sequence continues at coordinate 401,240 of CAWDMP010000001.1, read as the reverse complement.
ACTATGGTGCTTACGGCTTATTGCCTGGGAAGCGGCCAGGGCAATACACATAAGAGAGGCGCGCAGGACCGATGGGGACAAACCGGTAATGAGGGCATAGCAGCCTAACAACAAAATGATGGCACCCATGTACAATCCGCTTCCCCAAGGCCACTTTTTGAGCCATCCCAAAATAAAAGTCAGCAGTACGAAGAGAACCCCCACGTGCAACCCTGATACCGCCAGAACGTGGATAGCGCCAGCCGAAGCATAAGATTGCTGCAGTTCTGGCCCCAAGTCGTCGCGGCGCCCCAATAGCATTGCCTTCACGAGCCCATAGGCCTCGCTTCCGCTGAGGTACTCACGTAATAACGAATCAGCATTTTGTGAAATTCGAGCGGGCCAGGTGGCCCACTCGACCGACGATTGCGAGGACAGAATCCGATAGGATTCAGAAGGTAGGTAGATGGTCCAGGCGATACCGCGGCGTTTGAGGTAAAGCGCATAATCCAGCTGATTGGGATTCGACGCCGGTTTAGGCCGCATGATCGCACGGTTAGAGAGCAATACAAAATCACCGGGTGTAGGCAGGTCTACGCTCTGGTCGGCGATCGAAACCAATACTTTGGCATTAACAGACTTCCAGGAACCACTCACATTGAGTTGTCTTACCAGGGCCTCGTATTGGTAGGTGGTCCTGCGCTTTTGCCCGATCGAGCTGACTTCCAAAATGGCAGCATCGTATTTATTATTAGTCAAATCGGCGACCTCTCTATTAAGTTGTCGGTGCTTCAATCCAGTAGCCAAGGCACCCAGACAAAATAGAGCGGCTACAGTAAAGACCACTTGGTTACGAAAATAGAATGCACTGATCGTGCTGGCGATGCACAATAAAAGTGATATGACTACCCCGACCCCAGCCAATGCCGGATACTGATCGAGAAAGAAATTTGAGATGATAATACCCGCTCCCAGGCATAAAGCGAAGCGCAGGAAGGGAGTAGTGCCGCTCATGGCTTTGGATTAACGTACGATGAATCGCTTCACCAAAGTTTCATTGTCCGTCTCGACCGAAAAAAGGTACATACCGGGCGGCATAAGCTGAACACTCAACGACAGGCGTCGACTAAATACGTTGATAAAGGAATTCGAAAATAGTTGCCTGCCGGTCAGATCGCGGATAGCGTAAGTAAAATTTTTAAAACCCGAAAAACGCACGTCGACGGTCAAAGTGTTCTGAGCCGGTACCGGGTTGGGATATAGCGTCACGGTCAGGCGATCGGCAGGGTCCAGCCGACCGGCCTTGGCCGATTCCACCAGCCGGGCCCGGCGCGGACTTAGTTCAAGCACGGCATGCATCCGGTCCACTTGGTCTTTTGTAAAGATATTCATGCAAGAATCGGGAGAATAATCGAGGTAGTTTTCGATCATGTTTCTGGTCCTGACGCCATTGCAATTCGAAAATTTTTCCTGGCATACCGTGGTACGGTTGGGCCCCTCGGTGGGAGGCGTATCGGCGCAGTAGTCGGTACCACAGAACGAATCACCCCAGGTATGGATGAGTCCGAGCCAGTGCCCCAACTCGTGGGTGGTCGTGCGACCCAAATTGTACACCCGGCTGGATATGGCACCCGTTTGACGCCCGAAGTACCTGAAGTCGATAATGGCGCCGTCGGTCAGGTTGTTGGGATCGTTTCCTGTGTCTAATCCCGGGACTTGGTCGGTCGAGGGGAATTGAGCAATTCCCAGGTAGCTGTCTGTCAGGCGGCACACCCATATGTTGAGGTATTGATCAGATGGCCAGTTCACGATATTAGCCAATAAAAGGTCGTCGGAGAAAGGATTGAAACTTGTTTTTCGCGAATACCGGGTCCGGGTGATGCCGGTGGATTCGCGGCCGTCCGGGTCGTACTGGGCCAGATAAAACTGGATCATGGCATCGGCCCCGACCGGGCTGTCATTGAATCCCCTGGTACCGGGCATGCGGCGGTAGTCTTCGTTGAGCGCTTCGATCTGAGAGTGGATCTGCTCATCGGTAATATTAGGGTTGTCTGGTCCGCCAATCGAAGATTCCGGCTGGTCGTGCACTACATGCACGACCACCGGAATCAATATCAACTCATCGGCAGACCGCCTACCCCCTTGGCGGCTTTGAAGATGATCCTGGATTTGCTGTTCCAGTTTGGCGCGATCCAAAGCGATTTTGGGATTGCGTCGCTCCCGCATTTCGGCGCGTTCGTCCGTAGCGCAACGGATTACGTCTTCCGAAGCGATTTGCCCAAAGGCTACACCGAGGGTCAGCCAAATGCAACCAAAAATTGAAATGAATTTATTTGTCATGGGCTTCGTAAGCGGCCAGGATATCCTTTACAAGGCGATGCCGCACCACATCGCTGCCGTCCAATTCGACAAAGGAAATGCCTTTGATGCCTTTCAAGACCCGAACCGAGTCCTCCAACCCGGACTTTTGGTTCTTGGGCAAATCCACCTGCGACTTATCACCGGTAATGATTGCTCTCGAACTTGGGCCCATCCGGGTAAGAAACATTTTCATCTGCAGCGGGGTCGTGTTCTGCGCCTCGTCCAGTAATATAAATGCATTGTTGAGCGTCCGGCCCCGCATGTAGGCGAGCGGCGCGATCTCGATCACCCGGTTGTCTTGGTAGAACTTCAATTTTTCCGGCGCGATCATGTCGTCGAGCGCATCATAGATCGGCCGCAGGTATGGGTCGATCTTCTCGGTGAGGTCGCCTGGCAAAAAACCAAGATTCTCCCCTGCCTCGACGGCGGGACGCGTTATGATTATCTTTTTGACTTCCTTGTTCTTGAGCGCACGCACGGCTATGGCCACGGCGGTGTAGGTTTTTCCCGTTCCGGCTGGTCCCACCGCAAACACCAGGTCGTACGATTTGGCCGCTTCCACCAGCAGCTTCTGGTTGGCGGTCTTCGCTTTAACCACAATCCCCTTATTACCATAGACGATTACGTCCTCGTCGTCTTCTTTTTTCGGCTTGGCTACCGTTTGATTGCTGAGGTGACCGTTGAGATACCGGATTACATTGTCGTTGGTTACCCTACCGTACTTCTGGTAATGGGCCAAGAGCGAATCCAGTACATCGTTTATCTTCATGATCTCAGGAGCAGTACCCTGAATCCTGATTTCGTTGCCCCGCGAAAGAATCTTGCTTTCGGGGAATGCGGCCGCCACCTCGCGGATATTGGCGTTGTGCACGCCCAGAAAATCAACGAGTGACACGTCTTCGAGCGAAATGATTTTTTCTACCAAATGATTGAAAATTTAGATACAAAGTTAAATAGAGAGCAAAAATTAGGCATATAATTTCTAAATAGAGCAGCTAAGACCCGAAATTTCAAAATAAAAACGAACTCTACCAACGTTAAATAAATGGTCGTGGTTCAACTTATTCATTATCAACCTATCTAACGATTGATGTGGAAAATAGTTGGGACGGACCCTTTCTATACTGCCGCGCAATTTGTAATATTGTAGTGCCCTATGGATCACGACAAGCCCTTCAATTTTATCAAAAAAACATCCCCTTCCGCTTCGGGAACGGGGCGTTCCAACCGTTGGCTGGGCGACAGCGGCGGCAACAACGCCGGGATGGGCAAGCTGCCGCCGCAAGCCACCGACATGGAAGAGGCGGTACTCGGTGCTCTGATGATCGAGAAAGACGCCCTGTCGACGGTAGCCGATATTCTCAAACCGGAAAGTTTTTATAAGGAAGCCCACCAAAGGATATACAGCGCGATCATCAATTTGTTCGTCAACTCCGAGCCGATCGACCTGCTTACCGTTTCGTCCAAGCTGAAAAGCACCGGTGAGCTCGAATTGATTGGCGGGGCGGCCTTTATTACCGAACTGACTTCCAAGGTCAACTCAGCCGCCAACATCGAGTACCACGCCCGCATCATTTCGCAGGCCGCCATCAAGCGCGAATTGATCACGATCTCTTCCGAGATTCAAAAGGAAGCTTTTGAGGACACGACGGATGTATTTAAACTGCTGGATAAAACCGAACAAGCTCTTTTTCAGATCTCAGAATCCAACATCAAGAAAAATTACGCCGATATGGGAGCTCTCATGCGGCAGGCCCTGGAAGAACTGGATCAGAAGAAAAACAATCAGGACGGGCTCACCGGGGTACCCTCGGGCTTCACCAGCCTCGACCGCCTCACGTCCGGTTGGCAAAAAACGGAATTGACGATTTTGGCCGCCAGGCCGGGCATGGGTAAAACGGCGTTTGTTGTTTCAGCCCTTCGCAATGCGGCCGTCGAGTTTCAGAAGGCCGTGGCTATTTTTTCCCTTGAAATGTCATCGGTGCAGTTAGTCAATCGACTTATATCGGCCGAGGCGGAGATCGATAGCGAAAAAATCAGAAAGGGAAACCTGGCTCCGCACGAATGGGCGCAGATTCACCACCGGATCAGTCCGCTGACCAATGCGCCTATCTTTATCGACGACACGCCCGCGTTGTCGATACTGGAGCTGCGCGCCAAATGCCGCCGTTTGAAGGCCCAGCACGACATCCAGATGATCGTGATCGACTACCTGCAGCTCATGACGGGGGATACCGGAGGCAAGTCGGGGGGAAACCGCGAACAGGAAATCGCCTCGATCTCTCGCTCATTGAAAAACCTGGCGAAAGAACTCGATGTACCGGTGATCGCCCTGTCCCAGCTTAGCCGGGCGGTGGAAACCCGGGGAGGGGAAAAACGCCCTCAGCTTTCCGACCTCAGGGAGTCTGGTTCGATCGAGCAGGATGCCGACATGGTACTTTTCCTATATCGCCCTGAGTACTATGGCATTACGCAGGATGATGCCGGAAATTCCGTGGCCGGAATCGGTGAGGTAATCGTGGCCAAAAACCGTGGGGGTTCGCTCGATACGGTGCAGCTCCGGTTCATTGGCAAGTACACCAAGTTCACTGATGTGGACTCGTTTTACGCCCCCGCGCCTACCGCGGTCGACCGTAGCCTTCCCGCGGCGGCCGGGAATCCCATTGCCACCTTTGAATCACAGAGCAACGACTCGGCCGTATTTAAAAGTAAGGCTAATGACCGTTCTAACTTCGAGTACAAGGGCCCGGAAGAGCAACCACCATTTTAATGCTTCCGTACCAATTGGGTAACGTTTTCTACGTGATGCGTATGGGGAAACATATCCACAGGCCTTGTCTTCACAACGTTGTAATCGACCGATAGCTTCGCCAAGTCTCTGGCTTAAGTTGCGGTATTACAGCTTATGTAAACGATTTTTGCGGGCTTGGCTGTCAAAAGGGTGTCGATTACGGCCGGGTCCATACCGGCACGAGGCGGGTCCGCAATAACTACATCGGGCCGACCGTGCCTCTGCACAAATTCTGCATCGAGTACTTTCTTCATATCACCGGCAAAGAAGGCCGTGTTGGTTATGCCATTCAGTCGCGCGTTTTCACGAGCGTTTTGCACCGCTTCCTCGATGTACTCCACTCCGATCACCTTCCCCGCCCCGCGCGCCACGAAATTGGCGATCGTACCGGTGCCGGTGTACAGGTCGTATACTGTCTCATTTCCCGTCAACTCAGCGTAGTCCCGCGCAATCTTGTACAGTTCATAGGCCTGCTCGGAATTAGTCTGGTAAAACGACTTCGGGCCGACCATGAACTGTAAGTCCTCCATCGACTCCCGGATGTACCGCTCGCCGTAGTAGTGAACAGCCTCCTGATCCTGGTACGAGTCGTTGCCCTTTTGGTTGACAATGTAGTAGAGGGAGGTGATTTCAGGGAACTGTCGTTTTAGAAATTCCATCACGTCTGAAATGATCGGCTCGTCAGGCTCCGCGAATTGTACGATCACCATGAGATCGCCCGTATTGGACGTACGAATGATGACGTTTCGCATCATGCCGACATTGTCCCTGATATTGTAGAAGACGTAGCCTTTCCCCGTCGAGTACTCGAATAATTTGTTTCTGATCTCATTCGAGGGGTCGGGTTGCAGATGGCACTTTTCCACCTGAAATATCCGATCGAACCGCTTAGGTACATGGTAGCCCAAAGCGTCCCTGCTGAACTCTTCCCCTGAATTCAGGTCCGCTTGGGTAAGCCATCTGAACTCAGAAAAGGTGTACTCCAGTTTGTTGCGGTAGTACTGGCGCTTGGCCGCAGGTACTATCGGCTCATGGATCACCTCTCTAAGTTTGCCAATTCTTTCAAAGTGGTCACGGACCTGCCGTTGTTTAAAAAGTACCTGCTCATCGTAAGCAATATGTTGCCATTTGCAGCCCCCACATACCTCAAAATGCTGGCAATAGGGCGTGGCTCGTAGTTCCGACAAGGCATGGAAATAGGTGACTTTGGCTTCGGTCATCTTTTTCCGCCTGCCCACTACCTCCAAGTCCACAACATCACCCGGGGCAACGTGTCCCTGAATAAAGATCACACCGTCCTCAGACTTATAGATGCACTTTCCTTCGGATGCAAAATCGGTAATCGTGACGCGTTCGTATTTTTTAGGGGGGGGCATTGGCTCAGGGTGTCTTGTAGTGCGGTATCTGAGTTGAGAATTCGCAATTTGATGACAAAAAAGCGGCCTGTTGGAGCAACAAGCCGCTGGGTAAATACCGTGAAGGGTTATCGTCTAATCGCCGTAGGTAGAGGGGCGAATTTGACCTCTGATTTCACCTTCGGGATACTCGGGAGTAGTGAGCGATATGTACAAAACGCCAAAACGCAACAATGCTTCGAAGTCATCGCGCAACGGTATGGAACCCGTGATCGGAGAAGTGGAGGCATTGGTAAATTCGACCAACTTGGCTTCCTTGGGTTTATCGAGTGGCTCGATGCGGATGTTACCTCCCGTAGGCGTAAGACCCTGGTAAGTAATATTGTACCGCAGCATTTTGGTCACTTTATCGTATTCCAGCGTAGCGGAACCGACACCGGATGAAGTGGCGCGCGGTATGCTGTTGGCGGCATTCAAGGTAGCTTCGTACCGCACGATATTGTCGTCATCGGGCGCTGGTGGTTGGCAGGAAAAAACGCCCAATGCCAATGTGAGTCCCAACAGTAAAGCTCCAAAGTGTTTCGTAGTCTTCTTCATAAAAATTTGTCTGTTTTGTAATGATGCCGAAATATACGGCAAAACCATTTCAAAAGTATGCCAAATGGCTTCTATCTTGTAAAATTATGTATCAACTAACTAAAAACAGCCTGTTTCGGGTCACAACCTGTCTAAACAATCCATAGATCGCTCTTAAGTACATACAATATCTTACGGTTCCATAGTACCCGGTTCCATTCGTCTCGGCTGCCGATTATCGTGAGCCGGTGACCTTTCCGGATCGTGAGCGCCACGGGTGCTGCTGCCGACGGAAAAGACCGAACGTAGGTAATCTCAGTCCTGACGACACCGCTTTCGTAGTTGTTAGGGATATTGAATAGTGCCAATAAGGCAATCAGATAGATAACCACCGCCCATTTGTGTCTTTTTTGAATTCGCTCGAAATTTCTTGCTTTGAATACCATAACCAGCACTACATATGCACCAAAAGCCAGTAGCAGCATAGTAACGTACCCACCGTAGTACCTATAATAGATCTGGAAATAGCTAAAATCGTTGAACTCGTAACCCAGGAGGTGATGGGTAGCCGCGATTTTATCCATCTTTTTCAATAGTTCCACGCTCGGCTTTTTGGCAGCCAACTCACTCATATAAAAAAGTGCTTCGGATGGTTTACTGGATTTTTCGGCCAGAAAAGAGAGTTTTAGAAGTAGGTTCGGATTATATTTTCGCTGTTTCAAGTATGCCTCCTGATAGAGTGTATTCGCCCTGGCATACTTACCGATAGTAAACAGAGAATCAGCCGTGTGAAGCAAACGGGCGGGCGTATTTTGAGCCTTCGTAATCCCCGTGATACCGCTCAGGAAGCACAGAAATATAAAGTATTTGTTAATCGTCGCTTGCATAATAAGAGCAGGAATTCTAATTTTGCATCGCAATTACGGGAAAGGCTCGCACCTCTCCAACAATTCATATCCGATTCTGTGGCTCAGCTGCGATTCGGCGCCCGATAGAGCAATACAAATTTATATGTACACTCTGTTTGGCAAAAACAATGATTCTGTAGCTCAGCTGGTAGAGCAATACACTTTTAATGTATGGGTCCTGGGTTCGAGCCCCAGCGGGATCACAAGGTAATGGATAATTGACAGTGGACAACAGTGGATAATTTGTTTATCATAGTCTTCAAATAATAATAAGATTCTGTAGCTCAGCTGGTAGAGCAATACACTTTTAATGTATGGGTCCTGGGTTCGAGCCCCAGCGGGATCACTAATTAACTAAGCAATACACTTTTAATGTATGGGTCCTGGACGATCGGCCGCCACCGTTCGAGCCCCAACGGGATCACGAAAACAACTAATAAAGTACTTACCCTGTCCGGGTGGTGGAATTGGTAGACACGCTACTTTGAGGGGGTAGTGCCTTAACGGGTGTAGGGGTTCGACTCCCCTCTCGGACACAAAAGAAAGACCGGAATCCAACGATTGGATTCCGGTCTTTCTTTTTGTTCTATACTGAATGTAAAGGTACTAAGCGATAAATAATTCTTTATCCAGCACCGATACGATTGCTTCGAAGTCGTCACGGTTGTTGGCAAAGTCGATTTCGTTGACATCGATGACTAAAAGCCGTCCATGGTCGTAACTGTTTATAAAGTTTTCGTAATAATCGTTAAGGCTTTTCAGGTAGTCCAGCGAAATATCATTTTCAAAGTCCCGACCGCGCTTTTTGATTTGGCTAACCAACTTTGGTATATCTGCTTTCAGATAGATCATCAAATCAGGGGCCGATACGGTGTTGATGATGCTATCGAATAGCATCAAGTAGCATCGATAGTCTCGTTCGGTCATGGTACCTGATTCGTACAAATTGCGAGCGAAGATGTAGGCATCCTCGTAAATAGTCCGGTCCTGCACGACGGTCGTGTAAGTCAGGGAGCGAATCTTTTGAACTTGCGCGAAACGGTTGTTCAAAAAATAAATCTGGAGATTGAAGGCCCACCGATCCATGTCCTTATAAAAGTCGGCGAGGTAAGGGTTGCCCTCCACGGCTTCGTACAATACGTTCCATCCGTAATGCTCGCCGAGCATCTGCGTAAGCGTGGTTTTGCCAGCGCCAATATTTCCGGTGATTGCGATATGCATTCTAAAATTAGAATTGTGTTTTTTAAAAAATTACACCCTTGCGACTTGTCGACCGCACAAAAGTACGAAGCCATGTCCAGGAACACGTCATATTATTCCGCAATGAATGGTCGTCCATCTGGTCGAAAGCGATAGGCTTCGTATCTTTGTCCTTGAAAACAAGGTTTTAACGCGATGAAAGATTACCTCGTAATTTTATATTACTTCTACACCGAAATAGCCGATCCGAATGCCTACCGGGACGAACACCATTTGTTCTGCATAAGTAATCATTTGTTAGGACGAGTCATCGTATCGCCTGAGGGGTTGAATGGTACGGTGTCTGGCCTAGTCGAAGATTGCCAGGCGTACATGGCCTATTTAAAGGAGCGATCCGTAGGTTCGCCGAAGTACAATTCAAAATCGAGCCGCACGATGGCCACACATTTAAGAAGCTTCACGTAAGAGTGAAGGACGAAATCGTGAATTCCGAACTGGGAGTCAACCCAAACGTACGCACCGGGCAGCATCTTGAACCCGCAGAGTTCAAGAAAATGATGCATGATCCCGAGGTAGTTCTGGTAGATATGCGCTCCAACTACGAACACGCCGTCGGTCGGTTCAAAGGCGCAGTGACTTTCGATATGGAAAACCTGCGGGAACTGCCTGAACACATTGCCGAAATAGCCGACCTACGCCACAAAAAAATCGTCACCTACTGCACCGGCGGCATTAAATGCGAGAAAGCCAGTGCCTATTTGTTGGAACAGGGCTTCGAGAATGTGTACCAGTTGCACGGCGGCATCATCCGCTACGGAATCGAGCAAGGCGGGGAAGACTTTGCCGGAAAATGCTACGTTTTCGACAGCCGGGTGGCCGTCGACGTGAACCGAGTCAATCCTGTGATTATATCGAACTGCCATGTATGCAGTGCACCCAGCGACCGAATGGTCAATTGTGCCAATCCCACTTGCAACCTGCACGTGCCGATATGCGCTTCCTGCGGTACAGCACTCGACGGTGCCTGCTCGACAGAATGCCAACAACATCCCGACAAGCGCCCCTACGATGGTACCGGCAATTACGCAATCAAGAGCAATCACTATAACCCACTGCAAGGCTTTCGAAGTATTCGGAAGCAGGAAAAGGCGTAGAGCGCGTTTTCTCAGATAAATATTATTTAAAAATCAAGAATGAGCAACGAATCAATAGAAGGGACCAAATCAGGAAGGCCCTTGATACTAGTGACCAACGACGACGGTATTACCTCGCGGGGCATCAGAACCCTGGTCGAGCTGATGCAGACGCTGGGCGAGGTAGTCGTCGTGGCGCCTAACAGTCCGCAGTCGGGTATGGGCCACGCCATCACCATCGGTGAGCCTCTCAGACTTTATCCCACCGAACTATTCGACGAAGTGGACGAGTACGAATGCTCGGGTACTCCGGCCGATTGCGTGAAGCTGGCCAAACACCATGTACTGAAAGACCGCACGCCTGAACTGGTGGTAAGTGGCATCAACCACGGGAGCAATAGTTCGATCAGTGTTTTGTATTCGGGTACCATGTCGGCCGCCATCGAGGCGGCCATCGAGGGGATACCGGCCATTGGTTTTTCGCTCTGTGATTTCCGGGAAAAAGCATCTTTCGACCACGTGCGGGAATACATCCTGACCATAGTCAACTCAGCGCTGGAAAACGGGATCCCCCGTGGCGTGGCTTTGAATGTGAATTTTCCGGCGGAATCCGAAGTACCCATTCGGGGTATCAAGGTATGTCGGCAGGCCCACGCCAAGTGGCAGGAAAAATTCGACTACCGGACCGATCCGTACGGCCGCGGGTACCTGTGGATGGCGGGTGATTTTGTCAACTTCGATAAGGACAAGGAGGATACCGATGAGTGGGCTTTGTCTCATAATTACGTGTCCGTAGTACCTTGCCAATACGACCTCACTGCCTATGGTGCGCTACAGCAAATCGAAAGCTGGTCATTGGATTCTAAGGAATTAGCCAACTAATATAGTTTGACCAAAGATCTACGGGTCACGATCTAAAAATTAGACATTATGGCCATCATCGGCACTTTATTGAAAAGGGGGATCCGGGTGGGAAACCTGGTGGCGTCACGCCGCAAGTTCAACCCCTTCAAACAACAAAAAAGAACGCTGGCCAAGCTTATATCCAAGGCACGTTACACCCGCTTTGGGGAAAAATACGGCTTTGATAAAATCCTGAAAAGTAATCTGTTCGGAGATTCCAAGGATTTTTACGCTCTGTACAAGGCCCAGGTACCTGTATACGACTATAATAAGATCCACAACGAATGGTGGAAGCTGCTCCTAGAAGGAAAAAAGGACATTACCTGGCCGGGGCAAGTCAAGTACTTCGCCCTCAGTTCGGGTACTTCCGAAGCGAAATCCAAGTACATCCCGGTCACGCAGGCGATGTCGAAGTCGATGCAGCGGGCCAGCATCCGGCAGATACTGAGTTTGGGACGTTACAAGGATTTACCCGACAAGCTTTACGAGAAGGGTTTCCTGATGTTGGGCGGCAGTACCGATCTTCAACAAAAAAACAATCACTACGAAGGCGATCTGAGCGGAATCAACGCCAGCCAGATTCCATTTTGGTTCAAGCCTTACTACAAACCGGGAGAAAAAATTGCGGCGGAAAAGGACTGGACCGCGAAACTTGAAGAGATTACCCTGCAAGCCAAAGACTGGGACATTGGCTTTATCGTGGGGGTACCAGCCTGGATACAGCTGTTGATGGAGAAGATCATCGCCCATTACAATTTGAAAAATATCCACGAGATCTGGCCCAACCTGTTGGTATTCGGGCACGGCGGCGTCTCGTTCGAACCCTACAAGAAAGGCTTCGAGCGACTGTTAGGAAAACCCCTGATCTACATCGACACCTACCTGGCCTCCGAGGGGTTTCTGGCCTATCAGCCCCGGCCCAGTGCGGCTGGAATGCAACTGGTGATGGACAATGGTATTTTCTTTGAATTCGTCCCCTTCAACGACCTCAACTTTAATACAGAGGGGGACATCAAAGAAAATCCCGAAACGCTCATGATCGACGAGGTGGAGGAAGGCAAGGATTACGCTTTGCTCATCTCGACCTGCGCCGGTGCCTGGCGCTACCTGATCGGCGACACCGTGAAGTTTGTCGACAAGGAAAAGGCTGAAATCGTCATTACCGGCCGGACCAAGCATTTTCTGAGCCTGTGTGGCGAGCACCTATCGGTTGACAATATGAACAAAGCCATCGACCTGGTATCCACCGAACTGGGCATTACCGTCAAAGAATTTACCGTTGCGGGCGTGTCGCACGGGTCGATGTTTGCGCACCACTGGTACATCGGCTCCAACGAGGAGGTAGACCTGCCGACGATCAAGAAAATGATCGACAACAAACTAAAAGAGGTCAATGACGACTATGGGATCGAGCGCCTGCACGCATTGAAGGATATTTTCGTCACGATGCTCCCCAATGAGGCATTTTACGGTTGGATGGAAACCAAAGGAAAAATGGGCGGTCAGCACAAGTTTCCCAGGGTGATGAAAAAAAATCAGATCGTGGATTGGGAAACCTACTTGAAATTAAACGGGTACCTTTAACTGATAAAGGTGACGTAGGCAATTTGGCAGGCGATTCCGATGAACACAACGCCCGTAATCTGATTGAAAATCTTCACCCGCCTGGGGGTGAAGATTTTTTTTAGCCGGTGGGCCGACAGCGCGATCCCCGACTCCATCAGGAATATAGCGACCAGGCTCGCGGCAAAAAATAGCAGCACCTGGGGTACATCGTAATAGAGCGTCGAGCGGATGTAGGTCGCGATCGTCACCCAGCTGATAAAATTTACCGGATTGAGGCCATTGAGCAGAAAACCGGTCGAAAAGTAGAATATAAAATTTCCAAGTTTCGACTTGGGATAGGCGATCTTGGGTTGGCCTTTCACCAGGTTGCCAATCCCCAGGATCAGCAGAAACACGATTCCCGCCCCCGCCATCCATTTTTCAAAATTTTCGATATGGGGTAGTAACGCGGTACCAAAGATGGCGAAGAAGACAAAAATGGCGTCGCACACCACCACGCCCAGGGCGATCTTCATCCCGCTCCAATAGCCGTTGTCGACGCTATTTTGAACCAGTGAAAAGAACACGGTACCGAACGTAAGGCTGAGGAGAATGCCGGTGAATAGTCCGTAAAAAGCAGCTGCGATCATCCTACACTCCTTTGAGTCGGGCCGCCATCATGATCCCGGCCACCGATAGTGCGTCGGTTATTTCGGAACGCATGACCATTGCCACGGCCTCGGCAAGGGGTATTTTGCGTACTTCGATCTCCTCCGTGTCTTCGGTCTCCTGCGCTTGCTGACTCAGATTTTCGGCAATGTAGAGAAACCCTTCCTCGTCGGTTGCGGAATTGGAGGTGTGGATACGCCCGATCTTCGTCCAGGTTTCGGCGACCAGCCCTGTTTCTTCTTTCAGCTCGCGGCGGGCGGCATCCAGCGGGTCTTCGTTCATAGGGCCGCCGCCTTCCGGTATTTCCCAGGAGTACTCATCGAGGGTATAACGGTACTGGCCGACCAGGTAGATATTGAGGTCCGCGTCGAGTGGTACGATACACACTGCTTTGTTTTTGAAACTCACTAACCCGTATATACCCGGCTTCCCCGCCGGATTGATGACATCGCGGTGGTGCAGTTTTAACCAGGGATTTTCGTATACGACCTCGTCGGTCAGTGTCTTCCAATTATTCTCAGTGGTCATTTGCTAGCTAATCTTGGTACCTTTGGGCGCGTTTCCTGATTCGATAAAATGCAAATTAACCACAATAAGCGCAAACTACGGCTCATTCTGTTGTCATTCGTAGCGAGCATCATGCTGGCGGCCCTGAAATTCCTGGCCTATTACCTCACCGCTTCCAACGCCATCCTGAGCGATGCCCTCGAATCGATCATCAATGTGTTTGCCAGCGGCTTCGCGTTCTATAGTATCCGGTTGTCGGCCCTACCTAAGGATACCAACCACCCCTACGGCCACGGTAAAATCGAGTTTTTCTCGGCCGGATTCGAGGGCGCGCTGATCGTCATCGCCTCAATCGCCATCACCGCTGGTGCCGTGTGGCGGCTACTGGAACCCACCCCGCTTTCCAACCTCGGCCTGGGTTCCGCGCTTGTATTTGTCACGATGGTAGTCAACGCCGCATTGGGCTACTTGCTCGTGCGGGAGGGAGCGAAGTACAACTCACCGGCGCTTTCGGCGGATGGCCGCCACCTGATTTCGGATAGCCTGAGCAGCGTGCTGCTGCTGGTGAGTGTCATGCTGGTGATGGTAAGCGGGTTGGTTTGGATCGATAGCGTGGCCTCACTGCTTTTTGGCGCGTTGATCGCTTACAATGGCTGGCAGTTGATTCGGAAATCGGTGGCGGGCCTGATGGATGAGAGCGATCCGAACCTACTCGAAAAGGTCGTGGCCGCCGTACGTCAAAATAAAAAGGACTATTGGGTCGATGTGCACAACCTCAGGGTACAGCAATATGGCCCCGACCTGCACATCGACTGCCACCTGACCCTACCTTACTATTGGGAGCTGCAAAAATCGCACGAAGCCATTCGGGAATTTGAGGATGTCCTGAAAGCCCACCATCCCGGCGAAACTGAAATTTTCGTGCACAGCGATCCTTGTCTTTCTCAATGCTGTTATTTCTGCCGACTGGCTGACTGTCCGGTGCGTCAGCACGCCTTTCAAATGGACATCGACTGGGATGTGATCAACCTGGCTAAAAACCAGAAACTCTACGAGGCACAAGGAGGCTTTGAGCCAGAATCCTGACCCCGGGTTTTAAACTATTCTGCAACACACTACTCTCTTTCTTATCTATTTCAAGCTAAAAACCTATGTCTCAAAACAGAAGAAATTTTATCAAGACCGTCGGCTTAGGTGCCTTGACGGTAGGTAGCTTTGGCGAAATACTGGCCGCCAACGCGCGCAAAAAGATGTTCTTTGATATTTCCCTGGCGGAATGGTCTTTGCACAAAGCCCTGTTTGCCAAGAAAATAACCAACCTTGACTTCCCCGGAATCGCGCGCAAAGAATTCGATATCGGCATTGTGGAGTACGTGAATCAGTTTTTCAAAGACAAAGCCGAGGACAAGAAGTACCTCGACGAACTCATGATGCGCTGCCGCGACAACGACATCAAGAACCACCTCATCATGATCGACGGAGAGGGAGGTTTGGGCGGATTGGATGAAGCCAAGCGCAACAAAGCCGTCGAAAATCACTACAAATGGGTGGAAGCGGCGAAGTACCTCGGCTGCAAAACCATCCGCGTCAACGCCCAGGGTACCGGAACGGCCGAAGAGGTTGCCGACGCCTCGGTACAAGGATTGAGTAAGCTTGGGGAGTTTGCTGCCAAGTCCAAGATCAACGTTATTGTCGAAAACCACGGGGGTTATTCGTCCAACGGGCAGTGGCTGTCGGGCGTGATGAAGCAGATTGACATGAAGAACGTAGGTACCCTGCCTGATTTCGGCAACTTTTGCATCGAGCGAAAGAAAGGCTCTTATGATTGCGTGAAGGAATACGATCGCTACCAGGGTGTAATGGAATTGATGCCTTACGCAAAGGGGGCGAGCGCCAAAACCTACGATTTCGATATAAGCGGCAATGTCGTCGAAACCGACTACCTGCGCGTGATGAAAATCGTGAAAGACAGCGGTTTCCGTGGGATTATAGGCATCGAATACGAAGGCAGCAACCTCGACGAATACGAGGGTATCCGCAAGTCGAAGAAAATATTGGAGGTAGTAGGCAAAGAACTATCCTGAGCTCGTCATTTTAACTTACCTAGCCCGCCGTCGACTCCCAATACCTGGCCAGTGACCCAGCTCGCTTCGTCGCTGGCCAGGTAGGTGGCGGCAATCGCCAAATCGGCCGGCTCCCCTACCCGACCCAACGGGTGGCGCTTGGCGGAGGCCTCGCGCTTGTCGTCGGTGGTGAGCAGTGCGCTCGACAGGGGCGTATCGGTGAGCGAAGGCGCAATCACATTGAAGCGGATTAGCGACGGAGCAAATTCCGCCGACAATGCCAAAGCCAATCCCTGCAGGGCACCTTTGGCCATCGAAATCGAGCTGTGAAAGGTGAAGCCGGTGTTGGCCGCCACGCTGCTGAACAGTACTACGCCCGCCCCTTTGGCCTTTTTCAGTCGGTTGATGTTGGGCTGCAACGCCGCTACGGCACCAAGCGCATTCATCTGCCAGTCGGTCGTGAATTCCTCAATTGTAAATCGACCGAAAGGTTTCAGGTTGATGGTACCCGCGCAATAGATCACGCTGTGCAGTACTTCGGGCAAGGCGTCGAATACCGACTTATCAGGCGACAGCGCATCCCACGTCATGAAGGTGACGTCAAGATCGGGTTTGTTTTGCCCCGCCACAAAGACGGTGCCGCCCTCCTCGATTATCCGACGTGCTACTTCGTGCCCAATGCCTGAACTGGCACCTATAATCAATACATTTTTACCGGTATACCTTGCCATACTTCAATTACAATTGCAGCTCGAAATCGTGGGTACTCCCCCGACGAGCCAGCTTACTTTCAACAAATACAATTTTTGTACATTCACCTTAACCCAAGTACCCCAGAAACTCCCGTCGGGTGTCATCGTCCTCGAACTTACCACCATAATAAGAGGTAATGGTGGAACTTCCCGAGTCCTGAATGCCGCGTGACTGCACGCACATATGTTGGGCATCGACCACCACCGCCACGTCCTGGGTTTTCAGTACCTCTTTCAGCTCATTGGCTATCTGTACAGTAAGTCGCTCCTGTACCTGCGGACGCTTAGAATAGTACTGCACGATACGATTGAGCTTAGAAAGACCAATTACTTCCCCACTGGATATGTATGCAACGTGCGCTTTGCCATAAATCGGCACAAAATGGTGCTCGCAATTGGAGAAAACGGTGATGTCCTTCTCGACCAGCATCTGATTATACTTGTACTTATTTTCGAAAAGCGTAATCGCGGGCTTGTTCTCAGGATTCAACCCACTGAAATTCTCCTTGATGAACATCTTGGCTACCCGTAGCGGCGTACCGTTGAGGCTATCGTCATTCAAGTCCAGCCCCATGATTTCCATGATGTGCCGAAAGTGCTTTTCGATCAATTCGATTTTGATGTCGTCGTCGAGCTCGAAGGCATCTACCCGAAGCGGCGTGTCGTAGGAAGTCATGATGTGATCGTGGCCAATATCGTCGACCGTCTCGTGGTAGCCGTTGGTGCTTTTATTTTTTGCCTTATCGTTATTGTTCGGGGGGGTACTCGACATAATTCCTTTCGGTTTCGTACAGGGTTATTTTTAAATCAAATTTTGGGTCGATCTTCTCTCGAAGATTATCGTGAATCACGATGGCGATGTTCTCGGCCGAGGGATTCAGATCGCTGAATTCATCGGTATCCAGGTTGAGATTCTTATGGTCGAAGCGATCCAGAATATTATCCTTGATCAGATCACTGAGCTTTTTCATGTCGTACACGTAACCTGTTTCGGGATCGACGTCGCCGGTAAGTCGCACCACGAGGTCGTAGTTGTGGCCGTGGTAGTTGAAGTTATTGCATTTGCCGTATACCCGCTCGTTCTTTTCATCCGACCAGTTCGGATTGTTGAGACGATGGGCGGCATTGAAGTGCTCCTTACGAAACACCGACACGCGCTTTGTATTCATGGATATAAGTAATTCGATCGGGCCGACGTGTCGTTACAGAGTATGTGCACAATACACGCCCACCAACGGAAAAGATTTAGAGCCAGTACCCTATTAAATAGTGGCTAACAGACAACGGAGCGCCGGGATGATTTGTTCAGTTCCAATGCTCGATGCACAAGATTATCAGTTGCCATACTACAGTCTACTGAATGCGCAGTCAGTCGTTTTGCCCGGCCTTGTTCGTAAATAAATTTAAGATTGACTCAATTAAGGATTATTTTGCGGCTTCTTAACCATACCCTTCTGCAAGATGAATCGAAGAGATTTTCTCCAAAAAAGCACCCTGGCCGCCGCAGCTACGAACATTACACCCGCAATAAAATCTAGAAACCCGTCACCATCAGACAAAGTTCGGCTTGGATTCATCGGGGTGGGCATGCGCGGGCGCAGCCATGTGGCACAGGCCCTCTATCGCCCTGATGTCGAGATCAATGCCATTTGTGATATCGACCCCGCATCAATCGCCGAAACTAAGTCCCTCTTGAAGAAGGCCGGCCGTAAGGAACCCGCCTACTACACCGCCGGTGCGGAGGATTTTCTCAATATGGTAAAACGCGATGACCTTGACGGCGTGGTCATTGCCACGCCCTGGGAATGGCACGTCCCGATGGCGGTGGCGGTCATGAAAGGTGGCAAGCACGCGGCCGTGGAGGTATCGGCTACGGTGACCTTGCAGGAGTCGTGGGACCTCGTCGACACGCACGAGCAAACCGGCAAGCACTGCATGATCCTGGAGAATGTGTGCTACCGACGTGATGTAATGGCGGTTCTAAACATGATCCGTCAGGGTAAATTCGGCGAGATGACTTACGCGCACTGTGGCTATCAGCACGATCTGCGCGAGGTAAAGTTCAACAACGGAAAACAAGCCTACGGCGGTGGCGTCGAGTTTGGCGAGAAAGGTTTTTCGGAGGCAAGCTGGCGCACCCAGCATTCCGTCGACCGCAACGGCGACATCTACCCTACCCACGGACTAGGCCCGGTAGGGCACTGGTTCGACATCAACCGGGGCAACAAATTCAACTACCTGACCTCGACCGCCACCAAATCGCGCGGATTGCATAAGTACATAGTCGACAAAGGCGGGGCAAACCATCCGAACGCCAAGGTAAAATTTAAGCTCGGCGATATCGTCACGACCGTGATCGACTGCTACAACGGAGAGAACATCGTCATCATGCACGACACCAACTCCCCTCGGCCCTACTCCCTCGGATTCAGAGCACAGGGTACCGAGGGCGTATGGATGAACGACGGACATACGATCTACCTGGAAGACTCCGCCGCCAAAGACCACACCTGGGAACCCGCCGCGCCTATTCTTGACAAGTACGACCACCCGCTTTGGGCAAAGCACGCCGCCCAGGCCGAGAACGCCGGACACGGTGGTATCGACTTTTTTGTGTTGAGGGGATTTATTGAATCGATCAAAAACTACACGGCCCCACCCATCGACGTCTACGATGCCGCCGCCTGGAGCGCCATCAGCCCGCTGTCCGAGCTTTCGATCGCCCGGGGTAGCTCGCCGGTCGAAATTCCCGATTTCACCCGAGGCAAATGGCGAACCAATAAGCCTATTTTCGGCCTCACAGCAGAATATTAAGGAAGTTCGAAGTTGATGGGTTCAGGAGTTAATGAGATTTCTTTAAGATCTATTTATCTCCCATTCTCCCGCTGCATTTGTCTTCTTTAAACTCATAAACTTTCAACTCTTCAACTCAAATCCCTCCCCGTGTCACAAAAAAATGAAAACTACCTGGGTCCGCTGATTATCGTCGGCGTGCTGTTTTTTATTCTGGGCTTCGTCACCTGGGTGAATGGTACCCTTATCACCTTTTTCAAAAAGGCGTTTCAACTCGACAACACGAGTTCTTACCTCGTCACGTTCGCTTTTTTCATCTCCTATACCTTGATGGCCCTGCCCGCCGCGCAGGTACTCAAAAAGGTGGGCTTCAAGAACGGAATGGCGGTAGGACTGCTGGTGATGGCGGTCGGCACGGTCATTTTTGTGCCCGCTGCCGGGGCGGCTTCCTATACCTTGTTCCTGGCAGGGCTTTTTACCATCGGGATTGGGCTCACCATTCTACAAACCGCGATCAATCCTTACGTCGCGAT
This sequence comes from uncultured Cytophagales bacterium, assembly GCA_963803495.1. Classification (GTDB taxonomy): domain Bacteria; phylum Bacteroidota; class Bacteroidia; order Cytophagales; family Spirosomataceae; genus Persicitalea. The sequence continues at coordinate 381,172 of CAWDMP010000001.1, read as the reverse complement.
CCTGGGTCCTAAGGAAAGCGCGGCAACCAGGATCAGCTTCATGGGGCTCGCCAACAAGGTGGCGGGAATCGTTAGTCAGGTGGTCTTTGGCGGACTGCTGCTTGCGGGCACGGCCGTCACCTCCCAGGCCGAGGAACTCGACAAAGTGGTGACGCCTTACCTGATCCTGACGGGCGTTCTGGTCGCAATGGCTATTCTAATCAGATTGTCGAAAAACCTGCCGGAAATCGAGGACGCCGTAGAGGACCTCCCTACCGACGGTACCGTTGCGGTCGCGAAGGATAGCATATTTCAATTTCCTAATCTGATTTTGGGCGTTGCCGCGATATTCTGCTACGTGGGCGTGGAAGTCATCGCGGGCGATACCATCATCAGTTACGGCGTGACGAGCGGTTTTCCCGAAGAAGAAGCGCAGCTGTTTGGTACCTACACGCTGGCAGCCATGATCGTAGGGTACATCATGGGCATCGTGCTGATCCCAAAATTCGTCTCTCAGCAGACATGGCTCAAGTACTCGGCCATGTTTGGTGTCCTGGTGACCATCGTAGCCATCTTCACCACCGGCTTCACCTCGGTGCTATGCGTGGCGCTGCTGGGCCTTTCCAACGCTGTGATGTGGCCGGCCATCTGGCCGTTGGCCATCGACGGGTTGGGTAAGTTCATTAAAACGGGTGCCGCGCTGCTGGTGATGGGTATTTCGGGCGGCGCTGTCTTGCCCTTAGTCTACGGCGCGCTAGCCGACTCGATGGACAGTACCCAAAACGCTTATGTACTCATGATTCCGTTGTACATGTTTATTTACTATTTCGCGATTTGGGGCCATAAAAAGCGGATATGGTAGGATGAACAAATGGTCCATTCGCTACGTTTGCCTTTCACAAGCCAAGATAGACCGGGGTAACTGGTCCACGCACAATCAGGAAAGAACAATAACCCATGGAAGCAACGATCATTCAACCTGTCACCTCCTCCTCCCGGCATTATTGCCCCTCGCTCACCCAGTACATCCGCCGCTCCACCGTCACGGTGCGGATCGGGGATTTACCCCTGGGCTCCAACTACCCGATTCGGGTGCAATCCATGACGACCGTCGATACCATGGATACCCGGGGTTCGATCGAAGAGGTAGTCAGGATGGTCGAGGCGGGATGTGAGTACGTCAGAATTACGGCGCCGAGTGTCAAGGAGGCGCAAAATCTGGAAAACATCAAGAAGGGCCTGTTGGCGCGCGGTATCAAGATACCCCTCATTGCCGATATTCACTTTACCCCTAATGCCGCCGAGCTTGCCGCTCGCATAGTGGAAAAAGTACGGATCAACCCCGGCAACTACGCCGATCGCAAGCGCTTCGAGGTGATCGACTACACCGATGCCTCCTATGCCGCCGAGTTGGAGCGCATTCGCGAGAAATTTATTCCCCTGGTCAATATCTGTAAAGAGTACGGTACCGCCATGCGGATCGGTACCAACCACGGCTCGCTCTCCGACCGCATTCTGAGCCGTTATGGCGATACCCCGCTGGGTATGGTGGAATCGGCCCTGGAATTTCTCAGAATTTGCGAGGACGTTAGCTACCACGAGATCGTTCTGTCCATGAAATCCAGTAACACCCAGGTGATGGTGGAAGCCTATCGCCTGCTGGTACAGCGACTGGATGAGGAAGGATTGAAGCCCTACCCGCTTCACCTTGGTGTGACAGAAGCGGGTGAAGCCGAGGACGGCCGAATCAAATCGGCCGTCGGGATAGGTACGCTGCTGGAAGACGGCCTTGGCGACACTGTGCGCGTTTCGCTGACCGAAGCACCCGAGAATGAGGTACCCGTAGCGCGGGCCCTGGTCGAGCGCTATACTCACCGAGCCGGACACAGCCCGATCGAACCCATCCAGGATATTCCCATCGACCCTTACCAATACTACCGAAGAGCGACAACCGAAGTACACAATTTTGGGGGATTGAATGTACCGAGGGTAATCGCCGACTTACGGTGGTATTGCGGTAAACACGCACGAAGACCTGCGAAGCATCGGTCACTACTTCCTGCCCGTGCCCGATAAGTGGGCAATGAACGATCAAGGCGCTGACTACATTTACAGTGGTAGTCGGCCGATTCCGTTTATGCTACCCAACGGATTGAAGGAAATTTTAGACTACGAAGCCTGGCTCCTGCATCCCGACCAGCGTAACAAACTGCCGTTGCTCACGGTCCAGGAATTTAGCAAGGCGGCCAACTTGCATACTACGTTAAACTTCGTTAAAGGAAATATTCATGACTTTAACGAAGTTTTTTTAGATAGTCTTAGCGAGAAAGCGAACGTAGTCTTTATCATAGAATCCGGCAACGTTCACGCCATGCCTGAGTTGCGTCGTTTGTTTTTCAAATTTATAGAACACCAAGTCAAGGTCCCGGTGGTAATCAAGCGCCGCTACCCCGCCTGGGATGCCCAAACGCTGACGCTCTATGCCGCCACCGATGTGGGTGGATTACTGGTCGATGGACTGGGAGACGGAATCATGCTATCTCCTGAGTTTCGCCCGGACACCACCCAAACGGTACGCCAGGAAATAGCCGCTGGCTACAATTCCGTGGCATTCGGTGTGTTGCAGGCCGCGCGGACGCGGATGTCCAAAACTGAGTTTATCTCCTGCCCTTCCTGCGGACGTACCCTGTTCGATTTGCAGGAAACTACCGCCATGATCCGTAAACATACCGAGCATTTGAAGGGTTTAAAGATTGGCATCATGGGCTGTATCGTCAATGGTCCCGGCGAAATGGCTGACGCTGATTACGGCTATGTAGGCATGGGAAAGGACAAAATTGCCCTGTATCGTGGCCAAACGGTAGTGAAGCGTTCGGTAAAAGCCGACCAAGCCGTGGGCGAACTTATCGAGCTCATAAAAGAAGACGGTCGCTGGATTGAGCCCTGATTCGCCTTGTCTGAACTCCAATATTCTAGATCATCATCGCTACTACTGTCGACGCTTGTGGTAGCCCCAACAGCAATATGAGCAACATCAAAAAATATTTTCAACTAGGCGAGGTATTCAGGTACTTTATCAGGGTTTTTAAGAAGCCTGACCCCAACCACCCTACCTCATCGAACCTTCGTATGATGCACGGTATCAACCGTATATCGATCGTACTCTTTTTATTTTGTGTCAGTGTGATGATTTTCCGAGCCTGTACGCGATGAATTTGGAAATTTTGCGAGACTACTGCCTATCCCTGCCCGGCGTCACAGAGGGGTTTCCCTTCGGTGAGCAAACGCTGGTTTTTAAAGTGGGTGGAAAAGTGTTTTTGCTCACGCCCATGGATTCTGTTAAACTTAGATTTAACGTAAAGTGCGATCCGGAAAAAGCCCAGCGACTACGGGAAGAGTACGATTTCGTGCATCCCGGCTACCACATGAACAAGAAACACTGGAACACGGTACACGTTGCGGGAGTTGTCAGTGAGGATCTACTAACTTCTTGGATCAAAGACTCCTACACTTTAGTCTTGGAAAGTCTGCCTAAAAAAGTACAGCTAGGACTGAGCTCCGGCTCAAATCCCTAAACAAATCATTTATGGAAATATTTCTGGGGCTTTTATTATTCATTCCCTACCTCGTCCTAAAATACTACATGACCGACCACGAAACGAAGGCTGAAAAAGATCTGGTACGTTTTGCGGAAGGAATTCAGCATTTCAAAAACGGTGAAACCGAATTGGCTTTCGCCTATTTCGATCAGAAAGTAAAGGCCAATCGGAAGTCGGCGGTTGCCTATGCGTTCCGGGGCCGCTGCAACCTGTTGCACGAAAACTACTATTCAGCGATCTATGACTTATCGGAGGCCATAAGTTTTGATAATACCCTGGCCGACTGCTACCTGGACAAGGGCAAGGCGCACATGGCTCTGGAAGAATTCAAAGAAGCATTTCTAGAGTTCGACAAAGCCGTCTGGTTTTTTCGCAACGATTCCGCTGATGCATTGCGCCTTCGGGGTCTGTCGCGGCTGCGGATGCAACAATTTTCGCAATCGGAACGCGATTTGATCCGAGCAGCTGAGTTGGGCGACGAACACTCCCGCTTTATTCTAACCCAAGCGCCTTTTTACAAGGTTTTGGAAGCAAAATTATAAAAAAAGGTAGTCGATCGACTACCTTTTCATGTTTGATTAATGATTCTAGCCGTTGCTTCTGTGCTTAGCGGCTGCCAATTCACTTCTGATCTCTACCTCTTCCGCGCCGCCCTTGGGGGCCAGTTTTAGCGCATTTTCCACCCATTGCTCGGCGGATGGTATATAGCTGCCATCCGGCGCTTTCTCGTTAAAGTGTCGAATCAGGTATACGTAATCCGGTACCTTTAACGGTACTTGGGTGATATGGGTGTTGACTAATTGGGTAGCCTTTCCGGTCGCTTTTTCTCTAAAATAGGCATCGATCAATGGTAGGAGTACCCGGTTACGGGCTACCTGCGGGTCTATATCGGCTTTAATCATGTAATCCCGCATCTTCATAACCTTATCGCTGCTGTACCGGGCGCCAAAACTGCTGTACAACGATGACATGATCAGGTTTTCGGCCACATTTTTTACCTCGGCGGGGTCGCGTAGCTTGCGGTAGGCGGGCTGGTGGTTGATAAAATAGATCCCCATGGGATTCTCCACATCCATCAGTAGCTTTTGAATCGCGAGATAATTCGTTTCCGTAGCGTAACTACTTTCGGGTTGCTGCGCGGCGTAGGCCTCCATAGCCTTTCTATTCATCACCGTATCCATCGTCACCTTGTTAAACATGGCGTAGTCTACCAAGAACTGGCTACTCTTCTCCCCTGCCTCGAATCTGGATTTCATCGAGGCCGCATTTTTTGCAGGATCAAGCGCTAACTTCCCCTGCGCCACCAGGGCGTTACCATCCGGCTCGATCATCGCCAGGTGGATGATGTTTTTGTCCCCATCGAGGTAAAGCAAGGTAGGCAGTGAAGGGACAAAAATCTTGTTCGCCAACACGAAGGTTTGAAACTCCGGCGAGTCGACTTCGATCCGGTAGTTGAAAAAAGTTCTTGTTGTAGAAATCACTGACCTGACTTTCCTTGAAAACCGGGATGAAACTCTGGCACACGTGGCAAGTCTCGGAGTAGATTTCCAGGAACACCGGTTTGCCCTCCGCCTTGGCTTGCACGAACGCCTTGTCAACGTTATTGGCGTAGAAAATAACGCCCTCCTGAGTCACGGTCGTCAATTCAGCCCCACTGGACTCTCCGGCAAATCCGTCACCCTCAACTCCTTTACTTTCAGCACTTTGATTGCATCCTCCTAACACTGTTAGAAAAATGAACAGGCATATTATCCGTTTCATACGGTTGATTTATTGACATAAACTAATAAAGCGAGGGGATAAACCGGTTCACTGCTCGGCGGCTTTGATCTCGGCCTCCAACGCTTTGCTTAACTGGCCGCACAATGCCTCGATGCTATCGGCCATTTTCTTGTCGTTGGTGGCGGTCAACACGGTGTCGGCAATGCCGCTCATGGTCTCGATGTAGAAGCGTTTCATCTCGAAGACCTCCATTTCCTTAGTCCAAAGATCTATCTTCAGGGTACCCCGGTGGTAGTGGTCCCACACCGACACGGCGATGGCTCGGGTATCGTTGATGCCTTCGTTGGGATTATCGGTGGCGTCCCAGTGGATTTTGTCGGGGACGTTCTGGTTATCCAGTTCAACGGTAAAGTGTATTTCGGATTTCTTCATCTGGACTCGGCAATGGTTTGGTTTGGTCAAAAGTACGCACTAAGGCCCGGCCTGCCCAAACACGCGCTTCAAAATATCGTTGACCCGCGCGGCGGGGTTCTCCCGAATCTTCTTCTCTTCCTGGGCGATCAACACGTACAATCCGTCGATTGCTTTCTGAGTAGCGTACTGCTTGAGATCGGGATTTACTTTTTGCACGAAAGGTAGTTTGTTATAGGTCCCGACCAGATCCGCGTAGTAGCGGGTAGCATCGTTCAGGTTCAAGGTACTATCGACCACCGGGAAGAAGGTACCGTACAATTGCTCATTAGTCGTACGCTGCAGGTAGGTCGTGGCCGCATTATCGGGGCCGCGCAGGATACCCACCGCATCGTTAATAGTCATTGAAGTGATTGCATCAACGAAAATCGGCTTCGAACGCTTGGCGGCATCTTCGGCTGCCCGATTGAGCGACAGTATGAAGCGGTCCACTTCATTGCCCAGGCCAATTTGGCGCAAGGCGCTTTCCACTTTCTGCGCGTCGGGGGGAAAAAGAATTTTGATAAATTCATTTTTAAGGTAGCCGTCCTTTCTGGATGCCTCGGCGGAGCCATTGTCTATGCCTACCTTCAAGGCCTCTTTGAGTCCATTGGCAATTTCATTTTCTGAAAGCGGACCGGAGGGTGACTGTACTTGTTCTAGCACTTTGCCCAATTTCTTGAGGTTGAACTGAGCCTGAGACGAACATCCTGCCGCAATCAATACCATCGGCAGAAGAAACCATTTTTTAAACATTATAGTGGGTTTTGTGTGAAGTTTGAACTACTATCCTAACGTAATCATTCCCCGGAAATTTTACGTATTTTTGGGGTAATATAGGCTTAAATTCCCGGTAATTCAACTTTATGCATGTCTTGTACAAGGCCGAAGTACTCACCATCGGCGACGAAATTCTGTTCGGCCAAATCACCGATACCAACACCCAATGGATTGGCAAAGAACTTTCCGACATTGGCATCCGCACCGTGCGCAAAACTTCTGTCGGCGACCAGGCGGAAGCCATCGTGTCGGCCATTAGCGAAGCGCTGGAGAGGGCCGATGTGGTCATCGTTACCGGCGGCCTGGGCCCGACCAAGGACGATATAACCAAGCACACACTGTGCCAGATTTTCGATACTGAACTCGAAATCAATGAGGATGCGCTGGCCTTGATCACCTCCTTTTTTGAAAAAAGAGGCCGCGTGATGACCGAACTGAATATCCAACAGGCGGCTTTACCCAAAAAATGCACCTACCTGCGCAACGATTGGGGAACCGCCCCCGGCATGTGGTTCGAGGTCGATGGAAAAGTACTCGTGTCGCTACCTGGCGTGCCGTTCGAAATGAAGCACCTGATGACCGAGCGGGTACTTCCCCGCCTGAAAGCGCAATTCAAAGGGCCGATCATCAAGCACCGCATCATCCGTACGATCGGCATCGGGGAGTCTTTTCTGGCCGAAACCATCGAAAGCTGGGAGGATTCGCTACCGCCTCACATCAAGCTGGCCTACCTTCCCCATTTCGGACAGGTGCGCCTGCGGCTTACGGCCACGGGTACCGACGACGCCCGTCTCCTCGGCGAGCTGGACGAGGAAACCCGCCGGGTCATGCCAATGATCGAAAAATTTGTGTACGGCTTTGGTGAAGACGATCTTGAAGTGGTTGATCGGGCAATTACTGATCGACCAAAATGCCACACTGAGTACCGCTGAGAGCTGCACCGGCGGCTTTGTGGCTCATAAAATTACGAGTATACCCGGTGCTTCGCGCTACTTTAAAGGTACAGTAGTGGCCTACGACAATAGTATAAAGGTAGCGACGCTGGGAGTGGCCGAATCAGATTTGCTCATTCACGGTGCGGTGAGCGAAGCAGTGGTAAAGGCGATGGCTAAGGGCGTGAGAAAGTTGATGGACAGTACCTACGGCATCGCCACCAGCGGAATCGCCGGTCCCGGTGGTGGTACTGCTGAGAAACCCGTCGGGACGATTTGGATTGCCTGCGCCGGCCCCGAAGGTACCACCGCGCGCTTGCTTACCCTGGGCAAGTACCGGCAGGTCAATACCGAACTCACGACGACCTATGTGCTGGATTTGTTGAGAAAAAATATTGGCGAAAATTAAAAATCCGCGCTCGAACCGAATAAAGCTATGAATATAATTGAAATGGTGATGCCCCCAATGGGTGAAAGCATTATGGAATGCACCGTGCTGGGCTGGCTCAAACAAGCGGGCGATACGGTGGAAGCGGACGACTCTATTCTGGAAGTCGCGACGGACAAAGTCGACACCGAGGTGCCCTGTCCGGTGTCGGGCGTCATTGTGGAGGTACTTGTTAGTGAGGGCGAGACCGTCGAAATCGGACAACCCATCGCCCGCCTCGAAGTGGCCGATTCCGGAACTGATCCTCAAATCGCTTTGTCCACCGAAATCCCCGACGCTTCGACTGGCGACGAATCGGATGCTCATCCGCAACCTATTGACGTTGAAGCCGATGAAGACGCTGAAAAACTGGCGGAGCAAATGTTGGCCCTGGGACTTCCTACCCTGAGCAACCGCGTGGCGCTGCCGCCACGACTGGCCACCGGCAACGAAGCCAACAACGGATTCTTCTCGCCGCTGGTACTGAGTATTGCCAAAGAAGAAGGAATTAGTATGGAAGCGCTGGTCAAGATTCAGGGTACGGGTGCCGAAGCACGCGTTACTAAGCATGACCTGGTTCGTTTTCTGGAAAAGCAAACGAATAGTACGGACTTGGTTTCGACCGCCATGCCTGCCAAGACCGGCGGGGTTGAAATTCAGGCGATGAACCGTATGAGGAAGATTATCGCGCAGCGCATGAAAGATTCACAGAATATTTCGGCGCACGTGACTTCGTTTATCGAGACCGACATGACGGCTATCGTGCAGTGGCGTGAGAAAAACAAACATGCGTTCCGGCAGCAGAACGGTACTTCGATCACCTACACCCCGATTATGATCGATGCCGTGGTCAGGGCCATTCGGGATTTTCCGTTGATCAACGTGTCGGTGGAAGGGGATAACCTGTTGGTTCGTAAAGACATCAATATCGGCATGGGCGTAGCCCTGCCGGACGGTAATCTGATCGTACCCGTAATTCATCAGGCCGATCAATATAGCCTGGTCGGACTGGCCAAAAAGGTGAACGACCTGGCCGAACGCGCCCGGAACGGCAAGTTGAAGGCGGATGATTTGGCGGGTGGTACCTATACCATCTCTAACATCGGTACCTTTGGCAATCTGATGGGTACTCCCGTGATCGTTCAGCCCCAGGTAGCTATCATGGCGTTTGGGGCGATCGTGAAGAAACCTGCCGTCATCGAAACGCCACAGGGCGATCTTTTGGGTATCCGACAAAAGATGTTCATCTCCCACTCCTACGACCACCGTGTAGTGGATGGCTCGTTGGGTGGCTTGTTTCTAAAACGGGTATCCGACAATCTGGAAGAATTCGACCCTAACCGAACCATTGCCTAATGCTTAGAATCACCCTCGACATGGACGACGTGCTTGCCGACACCCACGGCAAGCTCATTGAATTTGCGCTCCAACGTTTCGAATTCAATCATCTTGAAAGCGATTTTCGGGTGCACCCGCTGCGCGAATCTGCTGCATCCCAAGCAGATGAGTAAGGTGCTACGAATACGTGAAGCAACCCGGCTTTTTCCTGGACATTCCCGTGATGGAAGACGCGGTCGCGATGGTGCAGGAATTATCCAACTATTACGAGATCTACATCGCCACGGCCGCGATGGAATTCCCTAACTCATTTCGTGAAAAGTACGATTGGCTTGCCGAGCATTTTCCCTTCATCCCCTGGTCCAACATCGTTTTCTGTGGCGATAAAAGCATCATTGCCTCGGATTACCTGATCGACGATCACCTTAAAAACATGATTTCATTTACCGGAAAAGGTATCTTGTACTCAGCACCGCACAACTTAAACGAAACCGCCTACCCGCGCGTGGCCAACTGGCGCGAAATCGGTGAAATGTTTCTACCCAAATCATGAACCTACTGCTGATCGAAGACGAGCCCAAAACCGTGCAGTCGCTGAAACAGGGACTGGAAGAGAACGGCTACCTGGTGGATGTAGCCTATGACGGGCTGATAGGCAAGCAGCTGGCCCTTCGCAACAATTATCAGTTGATCGTGAGCGACATCATCATGCCGGGACTCAACGGCATCGAGCTGTGCCGGGAGTTGCGGGAGTCGGGCCACCAAACGCCTATTCTCATGCTTACCGCGCTGGGTACCACCGACGACAAGGTGATCGGTTTCGACGCCGGGGCCGACGACTACTTGGTCAAGCCGTTCGAATTTAAGGAACTACTGGCGCGGGTGCGTGCCCTGACCAAACGCGGCGGTATGGTGAACACGACTTCCCAAAGCATTCGTTTTGCCGACCTGGAAGTAAACCTGGACGCAAAAACGGTGATTCGGGCTGATAAGAAGATCGAATTGACCGCCCGTGAGTTCAATCTTCTGGTGTACCTTATCAGGCACCAGGGCCGGGTGATTTCGAAGGCTGAGATTGCCGAGCAGGTTTGGGAAATCGATTTTGACAGCGGCACCAACATCATTGAAGTCTACGTCAACTACCTTCGCAAGAAGGTGGACCGTGATTTTGAGTCCAAACTGATTCATACCCAGTTCGGTATGGGCTACGTGCTAAAAACAGAATAGGCGATGCAGATCAGAACCCGGCTCACGATTCAGTTTGCGGTGCTGGTCAGCAGTATTTTGCTGTTGTCTTTTCTGGCGATCTACTATTTTACCTACCTCAATACAAACGAGGATTTTTACGAGCGGCTGCAATCCAAAGCCCGCTCGTCGGCCCGGCTGCTGCTCAGCGAACCGCAGGTCAACTCCGATATGCTGAAAGTTTTCGACAAATCGAGTCGGGATCTGATCTTTAACGAAAACGTAGTCATTTTCGACGAACGGAATCGGCTCATGTACTCGAATACCGACTCCCTTTCACTGCATATCTCAAAATTTTGGCTGAACGAGATCAGGCGCTCCGACCAGATACGGTACAAGGACGGCGATTATAAGGTAGTGGGACTCTCGTACAGGTACCCCTTTGGCAAGGCGGTGGTGGTTTTGGGTGCGCCGGATGTGATCGGCGACATCAACCTGAGCAACCTGCGCACGGTACTGGGGATTATATTTCTGGTGATATCAGCAATTGTGGCCATATCAGGGCTTATATTTTCGGAACGCGCCCTGTTGCCTATTTCCAGGGTAATGAACGAGGTGGAGGGAATTCTCCCCCAAAAGCTCGATACCCGGCTCGAAGTACCTAATCAGCAGGACGAAATCGGTCGACTTACCACGACGTTCAACAAATTACTTGACCGTATCGAGTACGCTTTTCAAATCCAAAAAACTTTCATCGCGAATGTCTCGCACGAAATGAAGAACCCGCTCACCAAGATCAGCTCTCAGCTGGAAGTGAGTCTGCTGCAATCGCGGTCGGTAGAGGCCTACCAGAGTACCTTGCATTCGGTTTTGGAAGATATTCAGGAATTGAGCCAACTGTCCAATTCACTGATGGAGCTCGCCAAGGTGAGCGAAAACCAACGCGAGATGTTGACCGAGCGCGTGCGATTGGACGAAATGCTGTGGGATGCCCGTACCAACTTGGCCCAGGCTAATAAGTCCTACAAAATTATCAACAGCCTCGACTCGCTTCCCGAAGACGACACCTGGCTCGAAATCGTGGGGAACCCTACCCTACTGCGTACCGCTTTTATCAATTTGATGGAGAATGCCTGCAAATTTTCCAGCGACAAATCGGTCCAGGTTAATCTGGTGGCTAGTCAGTCCCACGTAACCATCGAATTCGCCGATAACGGCAAAGGTATTCAGGCGGAGGACCAAAATCTGGTGTTCCAGCCCTTCTATCGCGGTGAGAACACTGCCCAGGTGAAAGGCTCCGGCATTGGGCTTTCGCTAGTCGACCGAATCATCAAACTTCACAATGGCACCATCAGCATATTGCCCAATGTACCCACCGGTACGCGATTCGTGTTAAAGTTTCTGCACATCTAAGGATATTCTAATCCCATATTAATACCATTCTAAGTATTGTGGTGCATCTTTGAACAAAGATAAAATCAACCGAAGCTGCAGGTAGGGATTTTTACCGATTCACCGAAGCGCCGACCGATATATTATTTTTTGTGGTGTTTATAAGGGAAAAGGCAGACGTGATTCACGTCTGCCTTTTTTATCGTTTCGTCGGGGATTCCGCCAAGCTTAATGCTTCACAAGTACCTCATCCTTTTTTCTAATCTGAATGATCTTGGCCCGGTGCAGCAACTTGATGACCGGGTAGGTGGGGTCGAACTCGAACCATTTAGAACCAAAATTGATCGAATTGGGGCGCTTGTGGTGATTGTTTTGAAACAATTCGCCCATCATCAAGAAGTCGACGATCAAAGAATTTTTCGATTTGTCCTGATTGTCAAAATTTTGGTACCCGTACTTGTGTCCGCTCCAGTTGACGATCGCTCCGTGAATCGGACCCATCAAAAAATGAATAGGCAGCAGGAAGAAGAAAATCCAGTGCATGTCCAAATAAAGGTAGGCCATCACGTAAAAAAACGAATACAGCACGATCCAAACAATCCGCGAAGTCCAGGAATCACCAAGTCTTTCGATCAACCGCCATTCGGGGTAGTTGCGCTCGAACCTCGTTTCGATCGACTTCTTGCGGTTTAGTACCGCATTGTATATGTCCTTGGTTTCCCACATCATCGTGAACACGTTTTTGGTATGGTGTGGAGAGTGTGGGTCGCGCTCCGTATCGCTGAAAGCATGGTGCATCCGGTGCAAGATGGCGTAGGCACGCGGGCTGAGGTAGGAAGAACCTTGCGATAAGTAGGTAAGCAAATAGAAAAAACGCTCCCAGGACTTGTTCATTTTGAACATTTTGTGGGCGGAATAGCGGTGCAGGAAGAATGTCTGGCAAAAAAGCGAGAGGTACCAATGGCCCACGAATGCGGCAATGACGGCGTACATAGATTGAATTTAGAAAAGACTACTACTAAAAATTGCACAAAAATAACAGGAAAGCCCGGCTACACAAGGTTCTGAGGCACTAAAAAACCGTGGTGGCGTAATCGAGCAGATTGGCTCCCATACGGAGTGCCTTCATTCTTATTTCCTCGGGATCATTATAAACGCTCTGATCTTCCCAACCATTCCCCAGATCACTCTCGAAAGAATAGTAACACACCAGCCGGCCCTTGTGGATCAATCCAAAACCCTGCGCTGCCTTTTCGTCGTGCAGGTGAATTTTGGGCAGACCATTGGGAAAATTATATTTCTGGTGGTAGACGGGATGGTTGAAGGGCAACTCGATAAATGAAAGCTCGGGGAACACCTTTTTCATCTCCCGGCGTATGAATTTATCGAGACCGTAATTGTCGTCGATGTGCAAAAAACCGCCAGATTCCAGGTATTGTCGGAGATTACGGGCCTCGGCGTCGCTGAACACGACGTTGCCGTGGCCCGTCATGTGCACAAAGGGGTACTGAAAAAGGTCGGTGCTGCCTACTTCCACGATGTCTTCATCGGGATGAATGTTCATTTTGAGCTGGGCATTGCAAAACTTGATCAGGTTGGGCAGCGAAGTTTTGTTAGCGTACCAATCACCACCGCCGCCGTATTTCAGCTTGGCGATCTTGTAGGATGCCTGGGCAAAGCCCAGTTGTCCCATAAACAAAAGTGTGATGAAAAACGGGAGAATTCTGGTAGACTTCATGGGTTATCTTAACGCTTGCACGCGTGTGAATGTTTGGGTACCTGTCACAATATTTGCGCTAAATTTGCCGCGTGGCAGGCAACCACGGCTGCGGTTTCGGTGCGAAGGCGGTGTGCACCGAGCGACACCGGCGCAAAATCAGCGGCAAAAGCAGCTTCGATTTCAGATTTACTGAAATCGCCTTCGGGTCCAATAAGAATCGAGACGGGCAACTGAGGCTTTAGCTTATGGAGCAGGTGATCCGGTTCTTCCCCGTCAGCCAGATAGGCAATGTACCGCTCCGGTGCATCGACTGCATCGAGATATGCAGCGAGCGAGGTAAAAACATTAATTTTTGGCAAATAGTATCGCTGAGACTGCTTCATGGCCGACAGCGCGATGCGATTTAAACGGTCAAGATTCACTACCCGATTGATGGTTTCGTGGTGGGTATGCTCCGACACCACGAAGTTGAGTTCCGACAACCCCAATTCAGTCATTTTTTCGACCATCCATTCATTTCTTTCTGCCTTGCGGGTCGGACAAACCGCCATATTGATCCGGTGCGCAGGCGGCGGTACCAGTCGCTCACTTTCTATTTCGAAAGTGCATTTCTTAGAATCGATGGATGTGAGGATCGCGATCACTTCGGTACCTGCCCCATCGGTGACCGCGACGCGGTCGCGGGGTCGAAAGCGAAGTACCTTGGCGCAATGACGGGCCTCCTCATCTATCAGACATTTCTTAGACAGGTTGTTCTGAAAGAATAGATGCATTGGTCCAGCCGGAGCGCGGATAGTTGGAAGGCAATTTACGATTAATAGAATAGGTCATGAATTCCTTTAAATATTACAACAAACCCAACAATATTAATGCGGCAGGTATCTTTTGTTAGATTTAATTTTATAAAATTAACTTCATCCGCTATTATTGTATTGCAAAAAGCATAAACATTTAAATATCCCTACTTTAACACTATGTCAAAAGCCAAACTAGAATACATCTGGTTAGACGGGTACAAACCTACCCAAAGCCTGCGGAGTAAAACAAAAATTGAGGCTGATTTTAGCGGCAAGCTCGAAGATTGCCCCATGTGGTCGTTTGATGGCTCCTCCACACAGCAAGCGGTCGGTGGTTCCTCCGACTGCCTGCTTCAGCCCGTATTTATTTGCTCCGATCCCCAAAGAAAAAACGGGTACCTGGTGATGTGCGAAGTACTCAACGCCGACAAGACGCCGCATGTCTCAAATGGCCGCGCCACCATCGAGGACCAAGACAATGATTTCTGGTTTGGTTTCGAGCAAGAATATTTTCTCTACGATCCTGAAACCAACATGCCATTGGGCTTCCCGGCCAATGGCTACCCGGCCCCACAAGGCCCATACTACTGTTCGGTAGGTGCCAAGAATGCGTTTGGTCGCGATATTGTCGAGGAGCATCTCGATGTGTGTCTTGACGCTGGCTTGAACGTGGAAGGTATCAACGGTGAAGTTGCCGCCGGTCAGTGGGAGTTTCAAATCTTTGCCAAGGGCGCCGAAGAGGCTGGTGATCAGATTTGGGTGGCCCGCTACCTGCTTGAAAGAATTGGGGAGACCTATGGCGTTTCGATCAACTGGCATTGTAAACCACTGGGCGCAACGGACTGGAACGGTTCGGGTATGCACGCCAACTTCTCCAACACCACGCTCCGCACCGCGGGCGACAAAGCAGTGTATGACAAAATCTGCCAGTCGTTCGAGCCTTACATCAAGGAACACATCGAAGTGTACGGAGCCGACAACCACCTACGCCTGACGGGATTGCACGAGACGCAGTCCATCGACCAGTTCAGCTACGGTATCTCCGATCGTGGGGCATCCATCCGCATTCCGATTGCCACTGTGGAGCGGGGCTGGAAGGGTTGGCTCGAAGATCGCCGTCCCAACTCTGCCGCCGACCCTTACAAAGTAGCCGCGCGTATTATCAAAACCGTCAAAACCGCCGATGTTTAAAGAGGCGAGTTTACAAGCCCACAGAAAAGGCCTTTGGATAATCTCCAAAGGCCTTTTTAATTTTAACTTTCGCCTTTTTTGGCAGCACAACAAGATGGCAACCTAGTAGCCGTCTTCTTCTTCGCTACTTTTGAACGAGTACACACCCTTGTCAAGTTTCACGCGACCGGCATTAAAATGGGCAATGAAATCGTCGATGATTTTTTCAGTGATTTCATCCCGATTTAGTCCTACTTCCAGACCAATGCCATAATCGAAATCATGATCCACCTCTACGTGCTCCGACACTTTCAGTTCCTCGTCCTCCTCTATTTCTTCGATGTACTCGGTCAGCAACAACTCGGCCTCTTCGTCTTTCTCCTCGTCGTCCTCCGCGTCGATCGTACGCTCGTCGGGCGATACGTAGCCGGGTATTTGCTTTTGCACCCTCTCCAGGGCCATGTCGTATACTTTGGTAGCATGATGCAGCCGTAACGTATAGATTAAAGCGTCGTAAACGACCTCACGGTTGTTAGCCACGCCAATGAACTGGACGTGTGCATGTTCGTCATTTTCCTCTTCATCAGCGTCGATACCGTCATCGACATACACAAAATTCCTTACCTTCTGCCTTACACTCACGCTTGAGTTGTGCAATTTCTTCGGGATCAAAACCGGGATTCATGCTTTCGTTTTTCGTTAGTTGTATTGTAGGGAATATTTAGCCCATAATTCAAAAGGCTCGATAGAATTGGCAAATCTAATTTTTTAGCCCGAATTTTGCCCAAACTTTTTGCAAAAATGTGGTCGAAATTGAAATTTTGTTTTCCCTAAGCTTGTTTTGGTTGGCTGTATTTCAAAATGCCAAGGTGCCCTGGAAGCCATAGCTTGCTAAGTCAAAATCGAACCCCTAACGCCTCCTCTCCGTTCAACAATGATTTCAGCTGGAAGACGCCCAAGGGACAATTACTGTACTGTAACCTGAGGAAGCTACGGCTACCATTGCGATGCGCCACACTATTTCAATATATTGAGACAAGATGAAAAAAGTCGCTTTCTATACCCTGGGTTGCAAGCTCAACTACTCCGAGACTTCCTCGATTTCAAGGATGTTCGAGCAAGGCGGGTACCAAAAGGTGGAGTTTAACGACACGCCAGATATCTTCATTATCAATACCTGCTCAGTAACGGACAACGCAGATAAGAAATGTCGTAAGATTGTGAGGGAGGCGCAAAACATCAATCCTGATGGCTACGTTGCGATCATTGGATGCTACGCCCAATTGAAGCCCAGGGAAATCTCAGAGATCCCCGGGGTGGATGCAGTGTTGGGGGCAGCCGAAAAATTCAGATTGGTCGAACTGCTCGGTACCTTTACCAAAAAGCCAACTCAATCGACCGCCGAAGTACTGGCCAGTCCCATCGAGGCAGCGATCGACTACCATACGTCCTATTCGCTCAACGACCGCACCCGTACTTTTCTGAAAGTGCAGGATGGCTGCGATTACCCTTGTACCTACTGCACCATTCCATTGGCTCGGGGCAAAAGTCGCTCGGATACCATCGAAAACATCGTGGGTGCCGCGCGGGAGATTGCTGCCCGCAACGTGAAGGAAATTGTACTGACCGGTGTCAATATCGGCGATTTCGGCATTAGGAACGGCAACCGGGAAACCAACTTTCTGACCTTGGTCAGGGCGCTCGATGAGGTGGAAGGTATCGAACGTTTTCGTATATCGTCCATCGAACCCAATCTGCTGTCGGATGAGATAATTTCCTTTGTCGCCCAGTCCCGGCGGTTCGTTCCTCATTTTCACATCCCGCTGCAATCGGGCTCCGATGCCGTACTGGGCCTGATGAAGCGGCGCTACCGTTCGGCATTGTACCGCGAGCGAGTCGCCAAAATCAAATCCCTTATGCCGGATTGTTGCATTGGAGTCGATGTGATTGTGGGTCACCCCGGAGAAACGGAAGAAGCGTTTCTGGAAACCTACCATTTTCTGAACGAGCTCGATGTATCCTACCTGCACGTGTTCACTTATTCGGAACGGCCCAATACCGAAGCCGTCAAGATCAAACCCGCCGTACCGAAAAAGGTCCGCGCCCAGCGCTCGCGGATGCTGCACAGCTTATCTGAGAAGAAGAAGCGGGCGTTTTATGAGAGCCAGGTAGGTAAGACCGGTACCGTGCTGTTCGAGGACGATGTGAACGAAGGCATGATGCAGGGGTTTACCGAAAACTACGTGCGCGTTGCGGCACGATACGATCCGCTGCTGATCAACGAAACCAAACCGGTGGTGCTATTTGCCATTGACAATAATGGATTGATGGAAGTAACGGAGTTCGAGGCTGTAATAGCCCATTGAAAAAGCCGATCGTGACAAAGTTTCGCGATCGGCTCGGGGGCTGTGAATTGTTTATTCTTTTTTAGAACGAATAGATGAAGGCCATACCCAGTGTGGTTTGGCTGTTATTGTTAAAGCCTCCATCCTCATCCTCGAATTGCTCGTTTCCGGCACCAAACTTAGGATAGCTGTCGATGCGTACCTCTGGCTTCAAAAGGATATGACCATCGGCGAGGGTGAAGTTACCCGTCAGCGTGAAGGAGTTTACTTTGGTTCCTACACCCAACCGATTGGTGAGTCCGCGCGGACCGCCTTCGTTGTTGAAGTTCTCGTAGCGGGCACCGATACCGAAGCCGTCGGTGACTGCGACGTTGGCATATATCGCTGCTCCGCCCCAGGTCAGTGCTTCGGAAGGACCGCCGCCGCCCTGGAAGTCGCCTTTCTGTGAACCATAGGCAGCATTCAATCCCAAAAGAAACTTCTCGGTAATCTGGTAGCTCGTCGTCAGGTCGATGATACTGTAAAAGGCCTCGTCCTGCGGTACCCCATCGACAGCGTCTGTGGCTTCGTTGCTGCCCATGTAGTTGACGTATACCCCCCAGTTTTCTACGGGTGAAAAGTACAACTGCGATATAAATCCCTTCTGGCGATTGTTGTCGCCCAAGCCATCCACATTGTTCACGATACCCGCCATCAGCGACGCGCGGTCCGAGAACGCATAGGTACCTTTCACGCCGGTGTGATAGAATGGGCCATTGTTGAAGAGGTTGGACAGCGAGTAGTTGAAATTCACCGGGGCGTCGATCACCTCGTAACCAATGTGGGTACCGAACTGACCAGCCGTCATAGAAAACTTGTCTGTGAAGTTGTAGGTGAAGTAAGCCTGCTTGATGGCCAGCGCCATGCCCGTGTAAGAAGGGTCCAGTACACTCTGCAAGTTGCCGTAATTACCCAGATCGGCGTTGGGGCCGAAGGTTAGGTCGACTACCGCCTCGGATCTAGAAGTCGCGTAGGCGAACTTTGTCTGAACCAACCCCAGCTGAAACTGTCCGGAGGTGATGTCGAACGCACGGGCGTTGGAAGCGCCGGAGTTGGAGCGGGAGAGCGGACGGTTGAAATTACCAATGTAATACGAATCCACATAGCCGGAAAATGTGAACGGGCTCTTGGTATCGTCATCGGCCTTTGCCTCGGTCGTTTTCTTGGTATCCTCACTCTTCTTGGTTTCTTCCGTCTTCGGAGTTTTCTCATCACCCTCGGTGGTACCGGCAAAACCCAAATAAGGGACAAAAATAGAAAATACTGCAAAGTAAATTTTTCTCATTATTTAATTCTGTTTTGATGAGGATTGTTAGAACAATATATCAATGAGACAAATATTGTGTATTTAGAAATAGAATCAAATAATCGTTGCCATATTTTTACCTAGACCTATAAAATTCATTGAAAAATATAATTTATCAGTATTTTTATAATACTGAAATCAAAAATGATTAAAAAAATGCTTAATGAATATTCTGCATAACAAGGAAAATGCAGAACATACTATTTATAGTCTTACTAATAAATTTTAAGTATTTATTAAAATAGTCCTGATCTTCCTTAACTCTCAGTACTGATTGGATATAAAAAAAGGTCTATTTAAATAGACCTTAATCGTTGTGATATTATGTGATATTGATAGTGGCTCACTCTGCATGCATCCAGGACTTCTTGGAGAGTAGTGTCTCTTCGTCTTCTTCATTTTCAGGGTCGGGCACGCAACAATCGACCGGGCAAACGGCCGCGCATTGGGGCTCTTCATGAAAACCCATGCACTCGGTGCACTTATCGGATACTATATAATAGAACTCATCGGAAACAGGAACCTGCTTTTCCTTGCCACTTACCACGGTACCATCGCCGAAATCCACTTCGTCGAGGCTTGTGCCATCGCCCCATGCCCATTCGACGCCCCCTTCATAAATAGCAGTATTAGGGCATTCGGGTTCGCAGGCACCACAGTTGATGCATTCGTCAGTGATCATTATAGCCATGCTCGTCGGATTGATTATATTTGTTCGACCTTCCTTTCGTTACAAGCAACAAATATAACTATTTATAGTTTCATCCCAATCCTGAGCACAGAAAATTGTGCCATGACTGGTATTTTATACACATGTTTTTGTATGATTGATAGAAATACAGCCGTCAACGCATTTGCACAATTGGGAGAATACCTACAAAACCCTATAAATTCGGTAGAGTTAGAAGATGTAGCTACTATGGCACGCGGTAGAAATGCCTGGTTCACCCCGGAAAACGTTCTGCGTTCGCTTCGTAGCATCGCCGAAAATTATTTGCAGGCAGCAAGGCTGCAGGCCTTCGTCGACAAGTATCCTATTACTGTTTACCCAAAAAAGATCGGGGTTGTGATGGCGGGCAACCTACCGGCGGTGGGATTTCATGATGCGCTATGCGTACTGATCAGCGGACATACGCTGCTGGCTAAGTTGAGCAAAGATGATACGCCGGTGATGCTGTTTCTGCTAAGTACCCTAAAAAAACTAGAACCCGCGTTGGAGGACTCGATTCAATTGGTGGAGCGCATCAACGAGGCGAATGCCTACATCGCCACGGGTAGCGACAACACGGCGCGCTACTTCGAATATTACTTTGCCAAGAAGCCAAATATCATTCGACGCAATCGGACGTCGGTCGCCGCACTGACGGGAGATGAAACAGAGGATGAACTACGGGGACTGGTGGACGATTGTCTGCTCTATTTCGGCTTGGGCTGCCGCAACGTATCCAAACTCTACGTGCCCGCCGGATACGACTTTTCCAAGTTCTACGAAGCAGCTGAAGGCGTGCGTGAAACCTATCAGTACCACCACAAGTACTTCAACAACTACGAATACAACAAGGCGATTCTGCTGGTCAACGGCACGGAACACCTGGACAATGGTTTCCTAATCCTGACTCAAAACGAAACCTTGGTCTCCCCGCTCAGCGTCCTGTATTACGAGCCCTACAAAACTTTGACTGAGGTCGAAGCAATGCTGGAAGCGCAGCAAAAAAAAACCCAGTGCGTCGTCGCCTCTGGAGAGGTATTCGCCAGCGCTATTCCTTTTGGCCATGCCCAGTCCCCCACCCTCACCGATTTTGCCGACGGAGTAGACACGATGGCTTTTTTAAGCGACATTTAGATGAGTGATAAGTGGACTGACGTTTTAAACGACGCTTATTGCGGTACAATTTCCTTTTTCATGCTTCCGCAGGTCAGCATTTTGCTGCCGTAGTAGGGATTCTCGATCTCTTCGACGCTGCTCAGCCAGTTTGCGCCCTTGTTGTCATTGTACATCGGGCAATAATCCTGGTACAAAATGCGATCCGAGCCGATTACGGCGACGAGTGATATCATGCTAGCGCTCAACGCGTCGAAGTGCTCACGCTGGTGATCGATTCTCCCTTTACTTTCGCCGATGTGTTCGGCTTGTTCGCGGGCCTCATCCACGATTCTCTCGTAAGAAGATTTTTGTACCGCATCCAAAGCTGCTTTATCGTAATTGGCGAAGGCTTTTGCCAATGCATCACCGGCCGTCGCTGCCTTAGTGCTGTTGTCCGAGGCCAGCGCTTCCTTTATTTCCAGGTAACTATCCAGAATGCCCGAAGCTTCCTCCGATTTACGAATGGGACCGTCAAGCGGAACGTTGCTCATCGTCGTGGCCGTTTGGTCGTGGCCGTCGGCGTCGTGAGTCATTTTTGCCTGGTCGGTGGATTGCTGTGAAGCGTCATTGCTGCAAGAAGAAAGCATCGCGGCGACGGCCAAGGATAAAAAGATTTTTTTCATTTGAATTGGGTTTTAATTGATAAAAAATAAAATGGTAAACTCCTGATTTTTTTTACACGCTCCAACTATTTTATGGTCGAGGTCACCTCCCCGCACGTCAGCATCGACTGGCCATAGTAGGGATTCTTGACTTCCTTCGAGGCACTCAGCCAGTCGGCTCCCTTGCTGTCGTTGGCCATCGGGCAATGGTGAACGTACAAGGGCTGCGTGTTGGGTTTGAAGGCCACCGTCAGGGCGATCATCGGTACCGATACCCGCCGAAATGCCTCGCGAAATTCATCCATACCCTTGGCACCAACTGCTTGTTTCAGGGCGGCTTCGATACTAGCGTTGTACTTCATCCATGCTTCGTGCGAGTCGCCCTTGAACAGGGACATCGACACGCGGGACAGGGTTTTCTGCATTTGGTCAGCGGCTTTTTTTGCCGCCGACAGTTGATCCGTGGTCAGCGCATTCTTCATGGCCAGGTAGTCATCTGACCACGGGTTGGAGTGCCGCCTTGGCCGCCGGACTGACGGCTGCGCTCTTGCCGTCTTTCTTGGCCGAACCCTCGGTTGGTGCAGCCATCGCCATGCCGCCATGATCCTGCCCAGCCGCCGCCGGAACGCTCGCCTCGGGACTCATCATGCTGGGTTTTCCGGCCAGTTGAGCCGCCGCGTCGATATTGAACGTACCATTGACGACGATTTCCTCCCCTTCGCGAAGGCCGTCCTCGATCACGTAGCTGTCGCCCAAGGCGGGGCCCAGCGTGACTTCCCGGAGCATGAAGTCGCCCCGGTCGGACGATTTGACGTACACCACGGAGCGTTTTCCGGTCCAGAGTACCGCGCTTTTGGGTACCACGATAGCCGCCTGCGATTTGGTCGGCAGCCGCGCCTCCACCGTGCCGGAGGCGAACATTTCGGGTTTGAGTTTCATGCCCCGATTGCGCATTTCGACCCGCGCCTGCGCCACCCGCGTTTGCGGGTCGATGGCGGGATCGATGAAAGAAATCCGGCCCTGGAAGTTTTCGCCCGGCAGCGAGCTGACCGTAAAATTCACCACGTCGCCCTTTTTGACCCAGGCCAAATCCGATTCATAAATATCGAACAGCAGCCACACCCGCGACAGATCGACGATTTGGTAGATGGGTTCGCCGCGCTGCACGTAGTCGCCCGGATTGACCTTTTTCTCCATTACGTAACCCGACACGTCAGCTTGGATCGGGAAAGCTTTCTTTGGGTGAATCCGACTGCACGATCTGCTCGATCTGGGCTTCGGACAGCTTCCAGTTTTTCAGTTTCTCTTTGGCGGCACGGAAAAGCTGCGGCTGGGTGTCCTTTATTTTGCGGGCCTGAAAAAGCTCTTCCTGCGCCGTCACCAGTTCGGGCGAGTAGAGTTGGGCGATGGTCTGTCCGTTCTTGACATAATCGCCGGTATAGTTGACCAGCAGCTTCTCAATTCGGCCCGGAATATGGGTCGATTGGGAGTAGATCAGCCGTTCGTCGGCCTGCACCTTGCCGTTCAGCCGCACCGATTTAATGGGTTTCATCGTCCCGACCACCGCCGTACTGACGCTGGCCAACTGCATGGCGGTCGGCGACATGCTGACCGCGAGCGGCTCCACATCGCCTTCCTCGCTCGCCAGCGGGATGAGGTCCATGCCGCAAATGGGACATTGCCCCGGCTCCTCCCGCCTGATTTGCGGGTGCATCGAGCAAGTCCAGATTTTTTGGCCCGTCGGGCTGACGGACATCACCTCATTTTCGGCATGGTCGTGGGGCGTGGGCCGCGCGAACCAGCCAATCAGCGCTCCGATTATCAGCGTGACGGCCACGAGGGCGTATCGGTTTTCGAGAATCTTTTTCATGATTTACTTCATTTCTTTCTTCAATAATTGCGCGTTGATCGCCACCACGACGGTGCTCAGGCTCATAAGGATCGCACCCACCGCCGGGCTGAGAATGAAACCGACGGGGGCTAGTACGCCCGCCGCCAGCGGGACGGCTACGATATTATAGCCCGCCGCCCAGAACAAATTCTGCATCATCTTCTTGTAGGTAGCCGTGCCGAACAGAATCAGGTTGGCGATGTCGCGCGGGTTGCTGTTGACCAGAATGATGTCCGCGGTTTCGGCGGCGACGTCCGTGCCGGAACCCACCGCGATGCCGATGTCGGCCTGCGCTAGGGCCGGGGCGTCGATCACGCCGTCGCCCGTCATGGCGACGAATTCGCCCTGCGCCTGCAGGTCTTTGATGATCTTCTGCTTGTCTTCCGGCATCACCTCGGCGTAGTAGCTGTCCAGCCCCAGATGCGTACTGACGGCTTTTGCGACGGTCTCGTTATCGCCCGTGGCCATAATTACCTTGATACCTCTTTCTTTCAGCGTTTGGATCGCTTCGCGGGAATCCTCGCGAATTTCGTCGGCCAGGGCAACGAAGCCAATCAGGGTACCATCTACCATCACGAACACGACCGTTTCCGATTCGTCGTTGAAAGAATTCTCGGGAAGTACCAGTCCCTGTTCTTTCACGTAACCCGGACTGACGACTCTGACTTTTCTACTGTCCAAAGTAGCCTCCACACCTTTTCCAGTTAGATTTTTGAAATCGCGGGGTTCGCCCGGTTTCAAATCGAGTTCTTTGGCTTTCCGCATAATTCCGGCGGCGATGGGATGCTCCGAGTTGCTTTCCAGCGCGGCGGCGGTGGCCAGCAGTTCTTCCTTCGTGTAATCCGGTGAAGTGGATTCGATGCGCGTTACCCCGAATTCGCCCTTGGTCAAAGTACCAGTTTTATCAAAAATGATAGCAGTCAGTTTGCGGGCGTTCTCGAAGGCGGTGCGGTTACGGATGAGCAGCCCCTTTTTGGCAGAAACCGCCGTCGAGATGGCCACGACCAGCGGCACGGCCAATCCCAAAGCGTGCGGACAGGAAATAATCATGACCGTCACCATGCGTTCCAGGGCGTACTCAAAGTCACTTCCCAGCGCCAGCCACACGATGAGCGTCAGGATGCCGGCACCCAGCGCGAGGTAAAACAGCCAGCCCGCCGCCCGGTCGGCCAGGTTTTGGGTTTTGGACTTGGTATCCTGCGCATCCTTCACCATCCCGATTACCTTCGAGAGGTACGAATCCTCCCCGGTATGCCGGACGACGATTTTTAGCGAGCCGTTGTCGTTGATCGAGCCGCCGATTACTTCGTCGCCCGCCTGCTTGGCGACGGGCTGGGATTCTCCCGTCAGCATGGATTCGTTAACGTGGCTTTGGCCCTCTTGTACTTCCCCGTCGGCGGGTATTTTCTCGCCCGGCTTCACCAAAATCAGATCGTTAGGACGGAGTTCCGAGAGTTCAATTTCTTCCGTTTCGCCGTTGTCGTTGATTCGGTGCGCCTCGGAGGGCATCATTTTGGCCAATTCCTGCAAAGCGTTGGAAGCGCCCATGACCGATTTCATCTCGATCCAGTGGCCCAGCAGCATGATGTCGATCAGGCTCGCCAGTTCCCAGAAAAAGATTTTTCCACCCAAACCGAAGACTACCGCCCCGCTGTAAAAATAGGCCACCGAAATAGCCAGGGCGATCAGCGTCATCATGCCGGGCGACTTCTGCCGGACCTCGTCGGCCAGCCCCTTCAAAAATGGCCAGCCGCCGTAGAAAAAAATGATGGTAGCCAGTCCGAACTGCACGTAGCGATCGCCCGGAAAGCGGAGTTCGTAGCCCAGCAACTCCTGAATCATAGGAGCCAGCACCAGAATTGGCAGCGTCAGCACGAGCGAAATCCAGAATCGCTTTCGGAAATCGTCGATCATGTGCGCGTGGTGATCGTGGTGGCCGCCGCCGCCCATATCCGTGCCTTTCTTGTGAGAGCCGTGACCGCTCATTTTTGCGGGTTCGGCTTTGGGGGCGTGATGTTGGTGATGCTCGTGCTTTTCCATAACTCAAAAGGGTGAATAATCTTGGAGTGATAGGTATAAAAGGCTGATCTTCAATTCCGTGCCGTCAGGTAGTCGATTCTGGCCAGAGCAATGCGGTAGTTTTTCAGGGCCGTCACGTTCATCTTTTGGTATTTCAAAATTTGCTCCTGCACCCGGAGTACTTCCTCGAAGTTGGCCCCCGAATTGCTGTAAGCCGTCAGCAGCAATTCGAG
Source organism: uncultured Cytophagales bacterium (assembly GCA_963803495.1). Lineage (GTDB taxonomy): Bacteria > Bacteroidota > Bacteroidia > Cytophagales > Spirosomataceae > Persicitalea. The sequence continues at coordinate 355,382 of CAWDMP010000001.1, read as the reverse complement.
AATCTGCTCTGACTCCTGAATCTGCTCGCGGTAGAGGGCGATCAATTCCTGTTGCTGTTCTGTTTCAAACAAGGTCATTTCGTAATTGGCGGTGAGCGAGTTGCTCAGTTCTTCTTTTTGCAAAACGTAGCTATCCTGCATCAATTGGGCTTCCTTGATAGCCGCCGCGTACTTTTTACGATAAATCGGCAGGCCCACCGTTACCATCGGCATCAGCACGTCGCGGCCGTTGCCGCCGGGATTCATGTCGGTTCGTTTGTCCACGATCACGTAATCCAGCCCCGCGCCCAGCTTGGGCATGGCTTGCTTTTCGGCCACGGTCTCGGCGGCGCGGGCGGCTTCAATTCGGCGGTCGAGTTCGGAGAGTACCGGGTTGTCAGTCAGCAGCGAGTCGCGGCGATAGCGCGGGGTCGGTGCCTCGGCGGTCAATGAGTCGGGGACGGTCACCGCCTCATTGACCGCCCGGTTCAGCGATTTATTGAAAGCCGTCCGTAACGGTACTTCCTTTTTTTGCAGGATTTCCAATTCCGTTTGGGCTTCTTTCAACATGAGGTCCACCCGCAAAGCGTCCACCAGAGGGGCCTGGCCGTTTTGGAACTTCACCGTAGCCAGGTCTTTGTACGATTGAAGGATTTGGATGTTCTTCGTCTCGATCCGTTGCCACTCGCGTAGTTCGTAGAGCGGATAGTAAGCCGCCGCCACGCGGTAGTACAACTGATTGCGGGCATCCAGAAAGGCGAAGTACCTTGCCTCGGCCTGCAAAGTCGCCGCATCGGCCTGCGCTTTCAAGGTACCAAACCAGGGAAACATCTGCGACAGCGAGAACCGCGCCCGCTGCGGGCCGACCCGTGTTTCGACGGGCGAGATAAAGTACCCGAAAGAGATACTGGGGTCGGGCAGCGAATTGACTTGCGGGATGCGCTGCATCGCCGCCTCGAATTCTTTGTATTTGGCCTGAATCCCCGGGTTCTGCCCGGCTGCCGTCTTGAAATAGTCGTCCAGCGTCTGGGCGGTGGCGTCCAGGTTGAGAATTAGCAATACTATGGAAGTCAGGTACTTCATGCCGTTTTCTTGCTTTTGTTTTTAATTACCGTTTCGCGCCAAAAGGCTTGCAAAACGGGAACGACGAACATCGTCATGATCTGAATTGTCATGCCCCCGAAAGTCGGAATCGCCATCGGGATCATGATGTCAGCGCCCTTACCCGTGGACGTCAGGACGGGCAGCAGGGCGATGATGGCCACCGCCGCCGTCATCATGGCCGGACGCACCCGCTTCTTGCCCGCCACCAGCACGGCTTCCCGCACTTCTGCCACGGTTTGGGGGTTGTGCTCCTCAAAAACCTGGTGGATGTAGGTACCCATGATGACGCCGTCGTCGGTGGCGATGCCGAATAGCGCGATGAAGCCCACCCACACGGCCACACTCAGGTTGATGGGGTGCATCTGGAAGAGTGTACGCATATTGACGTCGGCCACTGAGAAATTCATGAACCAATCCTGCCCGTAGAGCCAGAGCATGATGAAGCCACCCGCGAAGGCCACGAAAACACCCGAGAAGTGGATCGAGGAGGCAATGACGGTTTTGAACTGGAAATACAGCAGCAGAAAAATGACGATCAAGACTGATGGGAATCACGATGGACAGCCGCTTGACGGCCCGAATCTGGTTTTCGTAGCTACCCGAAAAACGGTAGCTGATCCCGGCGGGTACCGTCAGTTGCCCGGCGTCGATCTCTTCCTGAATGGCCGCCTGGGCATCGTTCACTACATCCACTTCGGCAAAACCGTCCCTCTTGTCGAACAGCACGTAGCCGACCAGGAATGTATTTTCGCTCTTGATGGCCTGCGGCCCTCTTTTGTATTCAAAATCGACCAGTTGACCCAACGGCACCTGCGCTCCGGTGGGTGTGGGTACCAGGATTTTGGCAAGGGCAGCGGGGTCATCGCGTAGTTCGCGGGGGTAGCGCACCCGCACCGGAAAACGCTCGCGGCCCTCCACGGTAGAAGTGATTTTCATGCCGCCGATGGCCGTTTCGATGACCTGCTGAACGTCCTCCACGTTCAGCCCGTAGCGCGATATTTCGTCCCGATTGATATTGAGATTCAGATACGGCTTGCCCACGATGCGGTCAGCGAAAACCGCCTCCGCCTTGACCGAGGGAACGCTCTTTAAAATATCTTCCAGTTTGCGGCCAAAGGCTTCGATTCCCGGCAAGTCGGGCCCAAATACCTTGATACCCATTGGCGCGCGCATCCCGGTTTGCAGCATCACCAGCCGGGTTTCGATGGGTTGTAGCTTGGGGGCCGAAGTCACACCCGGTATCATGGTCACGCGCACGATTTCGTCCCAGATATCGTCGGGCGAATGGATAGAGGGCCGCCAGTTGCGGTAGTACTCGCCGTTTTCGTCCGGCACCAGGTCGGCGGCAATCAGGCCGCGTTGCAGCCCGGCCTCGTTGGTGAGCGTGTCGCCACCGACGGTTACGAAGCGGTCCTGCTCATCGACCTGGAAGCGGACGCGGCGGCCCGCGCCATTGAGCATGAATTCGGGCTTGTAGTTAATGACATTCTCGAACATCGAGATCGGGGCCGGATCGAGAGCGGTCTCGGCCCGCCCCAGCTTACCTACTGCCAAATCGACTTCGGGAATTTTACTCAGCAGCATATCAAGTTGACCTACTACCTCACGGTTGTAGGAGATGCCGGAGTGCGGCATAGACGTGGGCATGAGCAGGTAGCTACCCTCGTTCAGCGAGGGCATGAATTCGGAGCCAATGCCGGGAAAGCGGCGGGCGTTGCCCGACCAGAAAGCCGTTTCGCGGATATTCCAGCCCAATTTTCCAAATCCATCGGCGGCGAAGCCGAACGTACGATCGTAGCCGAGCCACGCCAGCAGCCCGAAGAGCAGCGTGAAGAGCGGCAGCAGCATGAAGGTACCCTTGTTGCGCAGGCACCAGCGCAGCACCGGCTCGTAGAAATGGACGATAGTCAGCAACGCGCCCAGAATCGAGCCGATCAGTAGCAGGACGAAAATGTAATTGACCAACAGACTACTTTGCGGCCCCAGCGGAAGCCACTCCTCGGTCAGGAAAAAGGAGGCGATGAAGAGGGTGAGGCCGGTGTTGACGTAGTTGGGGTACTCCTTGTACTTCTCCGGCCAGCGGGGTTCTAGCAGGCCGTTGAGTCCGATCAGGCTGAGGGCCAGCGGAAGCCAGGTGTGGGCGTAAAAAGCCTGGACGATGCCGCTGACGATCAGGATGATGCTCCATGTGCGGCGGACGCGCTTCTTGTCGTAGTCGATGCCGAAAACCAAATGCATAAGGGCGGGCAGCATGACCAGCCCCAGCACGAAAGCGCCCAGCAGGGCAAAGGTTTTGGTAAACGCCAAAGGCCGGAACAGCTTTCCTTCGGCCGACTCCATCGCAAAAACGGGAACGAAACTCACGATGATCGTGGCCAGAGCGGTGGTGATGGCGGAGGCCACCTCGACCGTCGCTTCGTAGATTACCCGCATCAGCTCGTTACCCCGGATGCCGTGGTTTTCGGGCATTTCCAGGTGCCGGATAATATTCTCGACGAACACGATGCCCACGTCCACCATGACTCCGATGGCGATGGCGATTCCCGACAGGGCCACTACGTTGGCGTCTACGCCCGAGTAGCGCATCACGATGAAGGTCATAAGTACCCCCACGGGCAGCAGACTGGAAATGAGGAGCGAGGCCCGCAGGTTGAGCATCAGCACCAGCACCACGATGACGCTGATGAGGATCTCGTGAGAGAGTGCTCCTTCCAGCGTCCCGATGGTTTCGTGGATCAGCCCGGTGCGGTCGTAGAAGGGCACGATTGTCAGTTGGCTCCTGGTGCCGCTAGCCAGAATCTTGCTGGGCAGCCCCGGCGCGATTTCTTTGATCTTTTCCTTCACATTATCGATAACCGCCAGCGGATTGGAACCGTACCGCGCCACCACTACGCCACCCACCACTTCGGCCCCGCCCTTATCCAGCAGGCCCCGGCGGTTGGCGGGACCGAGGCTGACGACGCCGATGTCTTTGATGCGGATGGGGACGTTGTTTTGTACCGACACCACGGCCTTCTCGATGTCGCCCACGCTTTTCACATAGCCCAGTCCCCGCACCAAATACTCGGCCTGATTGATTTCCAGCGTTTTGGCCCCCACGTCGCGGTTCGATTTCTGCACGGCCATCATCACCATGTTGAGCGGGATACCGTAGGCTTTCAGCGCGTCGGGATCGACGTCGATTTGGTATTCCTGCACGAGGCCACCGATAGAGGCCACTTCCGAAACGCCCTCGACGGCGTTGAGGCCGTACTTGACGTAAAAATCCTGGGCGGTGCGGATTTCGCGCAAGTCCCAGCCGCCCGTCGGGTTGCCGTCTTTGTCGCGGCCTTCCAGCGTGTACCAGTACACCTGCCCCAGAGCGGTGGTGTCGGGCCCAAGGGTGGGTGTCACGCCATCGGGCATCAGTCCGGCGGGAAGGGAGTTGAGTTTTTCAAGAATCCGGGAGCGCGACCAATAAAATTACGCCTCTTCCGAAAAGATGATATAGATACTGGAAAAGCTGAAGATGGACGAACTACGGATCGTTTTCACGCCCGGAATGCCCAGCAGGTAGGTCGTGAGTGGGTAAGAAATCTGATCTTCGATGTCCTGCGGTGAGCGGCCCGGCCACTGCGTAAACACGATTTGCTGATTCTCGCCAATGTCTGGAATGGCGTCCACAGGTACGGGATCCTTGGGCAGGAATCCGGTGTTCCAGTCGAAGGGCGACGTCACCACGCCCCAGGCCACCAGGGCGATCAGCAGCAGCACCGTGACCAGTTTATTTTCCAGGAAGTACTTAATGACGGGCTTGAGCATACTAGGGATTGCAGAAGCAAAATCTGTTTTTTCTCCGGCGCAACACACGCACGATAGCCGGGCTTTCAGGAAATCACGGCCCTACCTCAGAGCGTAAAAATCAAATCAGTGAAGTCTGGAAGAGTATCTGCGCGACTTAAAGCTTGAGGAAAAGATTCAGCTTACCTGAAAATTGAGCATCATGCCATCGTCTTCATGTTCGAGATTGTGGCAGTGGAAGACAAATTTGCCAGCCCGCTCGAATTTGGTGATTACGCGCACGCTTTCGCCCGGCATCACCAGCACGGTGTCCTTCAGGCCCCGCTCGTGGGGCATGATATTGTTTCGCCCGCCCGCGCGGCTGAGTACCCGGAAGAAAGTGCCGTGCAGGTGCATCGGGTGCGGTTCATCGCCGTTGGTGTTATTAAATTCCCAGATTTCAACGTTGTTCAGCGGCACCGACTCGTCGATCCGATCCATCGAAAAGGTCTTGCCGTTGATCGTGTGCATCCCCGCCATACTTTTCATTTTGCCCATTTTGTGCTTGCCGGAGCCTTCCGTCGAAATACCGATATCAAAAGTTCGGGTTTTGGTGGCGGAGGCAGGGGGCATCGCCGGGATATTATCCAGCGTGGCGGGCAAGGTAAAAGGGTCATTTTCGGCTTTTTTAACCACGAACTTCATAATTTTGAATCCCTGTCTCCCCTGCGAGTCCGCGCCGGAAAAAGGATTGCTTTGCAAGAAAACTTCGCTGTTCATGCTTAACTTGTCGAAATCCACCAGCAGGTCGGCACGCTCACCGGGAGCGAGCAAAACACTGCTGACCGTTTCGGGGGCGGACAACAGTCCGCCGTCGGAGCCAATGACGGTGATTGGATCGCCGCTACTTAGGGCCAAGTTGTAGATTCGTGCGTTGGAGCCGTTCAGCACCCGGAGGCGATAGGTGCGGGAAGCCACGTTGTGGTAAGGGGCGTACGTCCCGTTCACCGTAATGGTGTCGCCCATATAGCCGATCATGATTTCGCCCATCGTCGGATTGTACAGCAGCGCTCCGCTGGCGTCGACGCGCTTATCCTGAATCACCAGCGGGATCTCGTATTCGCCGGACGGAAGTTTCAGAAGCCTTTCCTCGGGGCTTTCGATGATGAACATCCCCGCCAGACCCATGAATACTTGTCGCCCCGTTTTCATGTGCGGATGCGGATGGTACCACGCTATGCCGGCGGGTTGCTCTATCTTGAAAGAATAGTTGAACGACTGCCCGGCTTTCACCATCTGCTCGGGATGTCCGTCCATCGCGGGCGGGACGAGCAGCCCGTGCCAGTGAATGTTGGTGTCCTCGGTGAGGCCATTGGTGAAGGGAATGGTAACCACGCTGCCTCGCTCCGCCCGGATGGTCGGCCCGAGGAGGGTACTCCGGTAACCCAGCATCGGACCATTTTTTCCCGGCATGACCGAACCGCTCATGCCGTGGGCATTGAGGGCAGTCCCCGTTGTGGCGGTTTCGAGCGTGGGAAGCGGTGTAGTGAACGTACCGGGCGTGATGTCGGGTGCGACGGCGTTCATCGCATCCATGTCCATATTCATACAACCCGAAAGCAGGCTCTCCGAAGCGGCAATTCCGGCGGCTCCCAAGCCAAGTGTCTTAATAAACTCGATGCGTTTCATATTATGAAAATCAGGTCAGGAGGCTACAAATGAGCATAATAGTAGTGTGTAAGGTCTCTCAACTTTGGTATTTACTTTAATAAATCACGCTCACAAAACCTTCAGTACCTCCAGCTCGTCAGATCCGCGCCCACCGGGGCCGAAGTTTCGATGCGCTTCATGATTTTGGGTAGGTACATGGTGTTGTAGCGCAGCCTGGATATGTGATTGGGGAGCGTCGGGTCGCCATTCCAGCAGTGCTCGGCGCGGTCGCCGTAGGCTACCTCGCCGTAGTAGTTGGGCGAACGGGTGGATTTGAGGTAGTCCTCCATGAGGTACACGGCGTTGTTGAGGTAGTAGTTGTCCATATCGCCGCAATAGATGTGTATTTTGCCGGTGAGCTTGGGGCCGAGCGTTTTCCAATCACGCTTCAAGATGTGCATCAGGTCGTAGTTTTCCTTCCAATAATTGGCTACTCCTTTGTCGATCACGCCCGTTTTTTTGTCCCAAATCGGCTTGGGGTACCCATCGCTCCCGACGGGCGAGTACACGGCCTGCCAGATATCCCACTGGTCGCCGGACCGCCCCTTGCTGCCCAGCACGGCCTCGCGGCGATTCATGTCTTCCAGGGTGCACAGCATTTCACCGAGGTAATTGCGTTTGCCGGGTTTGGGCGTTTTCTTGAACGGTCCGTTCCAATAGTAGGCATTTTCGTCTTTGTACAAATTGACCATCGTATAAGCCTCAAAGGTGATCGGGTCGGGGCAGGCTGCGAAGCAACCGTTGAACTCGTCGGGATAGTAGACCTGAGCAGCCAATGCTTCCCAGCCCCCCGTGGAGCCGCCGTAAGTAAACCGTGCCCAACCCTGCCCGATGCCCCGGAATTGCCGCTCGATTTCGGGCAGTAGCTCGTACATGATCGCATCGCCGTACGGACCGATGTTAGCCGAGTTGACGGCGTACGAATCGTCGTAAAACGGGTTGGCGTGCTGTATTTGTACCACCAGGTACCTTGGAAAGTTGGGCGCAGTCCACTGCTTGTACATGTCATAGGCCTCTTGTGCTACCAATTTATTATAGCCGTAGATACCAAATCGTGGCGAATAGGCCGACGTATCCATGTCGGCGGGTGGAGGCGTCTCGCTGAATCCGCCGAACGAATCGGGAAAATGGCCTTGAAAAAGGCAAAGGGGGTACTTGGCTTCGGGGTGCTCATCGAAGCCTTCGGGCAGCAGTACCCAAGCCCCCAGGTGCATGTCACGGCCCCAAAACTTACTCAACTTCTCGGATTTGATCCTGATGTACTTGATGTACTTTGTCTGCTGGGTGGCAGGATCGGGCAATTCCGGGTTCTCCTGATCCAGCGAAAGTTTGAGCGATTTGCGCGAGGTCGGGTCGAATCTGATTTTGATTGGCTTGCTGTAAGCGTTGCCTGGTGCTGTGCGCCAGTTTTGCCCCTCGCCCCGATCCATCGGCAACTTCACGGTGTGGCCGTCGCTTCTTTTAAACGTTTCGTACTTGTGAAGTACCACCTGCACGAAGTACTTGCCGACCTGTATGTCACGAAAAGAACTTTCGGGATAGCCCAAAGCGGCCATATCGAAGGTCACCGTTTGCCCCGGCCGGGCATTTTCCAGGTCCATGCCGAACATCTGCTGTGAATCCACGTCGTCGCTCACTTGGTAGCGCGGCTCCTGTCCTTCCTTAGTCGATAGAAAAAGCAACAGCCTCCCGTCGAGCATGGCGGTTTTACTCATCGCGGGCAGGACGATCTCGAAGCGGCCCGCATTTTGCGCAATGGTAAGTTGGCTCAATGCCAGGAAAAGCAGCACACAGCAGATATTCTTCATAGGTGTTTGGGGTATGGGGTATGGGGTATGGGTAAATTAAAAGTTGATATTCAATGAATCAGCCCAGTTTTTTAAGGTACTCGTCTTTTAGCGCATCGAGAGAAGCCTTATGGCCATCCTTCAAAATCTCGGCAATTTTTTCGTCTAATTCTTTTTTAAATATATCGCGTTGCGCATCCAACGCTTTGGCTTTGAGTTCTTCGGATGATAAATCCCGGTCGTAATAGCGGGTATTCAGTTCAGCCTTATGGATCTCCAATTGGCTTTGGGCGTATTCATTCAGAGAATTGGTTGCTATTTCGTTCTTATCCATGGTTTTTATTTTAATGGTGATTAGGTATTGAAAGTAAAATGTAGTTCGATGGCATTACAAACCGACAGCACAATTTACAAAAAAGCCGCCTTCGGTTGACTCCATTTCAAAAATTCAGGAAAAACCTCCGACCAGGTTTTGGGGTCGTGCTCGCCATCTAGCACTTCCCGGTAGACAATCTCCTGCCCCCAGCGGTACCCTTTACGCTCCAATTCCGCAATCAGATCGAGCGTGTCGTCGATCGAGTCGATGACGCCGTCGTTGTTGCGGTCGGCCTCTTCGTCGCGGGTACCCGTCTGCAACCAGAATTCGAGCGGGGGCCGTCCCGCCGCCTCACGAATCAGTTGGTGCATGATGCGGTCGCTCTCATCGTAGTCATCTTCCAAGGCGCGCTGCCGCCACCATAGGGCCCCCGAAAAAACGCCCACCCTGGCAAACAATTCCGCATGATGCCAGGCCAGGTCGATCGCCATCAGGCCCCCCAAAGAAAAGCCCGCAATGGACCAATCCTCGCGTTGTTCCGATACCGGATGATTGGCTAGTATGTAAGGTATCAACTCACTCACTACAAAGTTGGTAGTGTTGGCCGCTTTGTTGCCGCGGTAGGCATAGTCGGGCTTGGCGGCTGTACCGTATTCGTAGATTCGGTCCTTGTTGGCGTGGATCCCCACCACTATTACGGGCTGCTCGGGTTGTAGCCTGGTCCACTGTTCCAGGGCTTTACGTACCCTCACCGCTGGAAAGTCCTGCCCGTCGAACATGACCAACACCGAGTAAACCGGGTCTGAAAGCGAGGTGGCCGACTGTACCAGCGACAGCTTGACTTCACGGCCGAGATTGTCGGAATACAGACTATCCGACGTGAAAATGGGGGTATGCGCGGTCAATCGGGGGGATAGTACTATGGAATTCAAAAGGTAAAGTTTTTAATTTATAAACTATGAGTAGTTTTGCAGCCAATCAAAGGAACAAAATTTCGGTTAATCACCACAACTTGTTTTTCCGTTGCAAGAAAATCACATTAGCTACTACTCCCACCACTTGGGCCATTCGATCGATATGCTGGTGTATGGGCACTGGGGGTACCCGATCCTGGTGTTTCCCACCACGCTGGGCGACCACCATCAGGCCAAGGGCATGGGGCTCATCGAGTCGGTCCGCGAGTTGGTGGAGTCGGGCAGGTTCAAGATTTATTGCATCGACGGCGTCGATCGCGAAACCTGGTACGGACGACACCTCGACCCGGCGCAGAAAGTGCGCAACCACATTCAGTACGACAAATTTTTGACCAACGAACTGGTACCTTACATTCAGCGCGAGTGCAGCGTCGACAAGATCGGGGTGGCCGGTTGCAGTTTTGGTGGCTACCACGCCTTCAACTTCGCCTTTCGGCACCCTCAGCAGGTGGCGTACCTCATCAGCATGAGCGGCGCGTTCGATATCCGGTCTTTTTTGGGCGGGTACTACGATGACAACGTGTACTTCAACAATCCCGTCGACTACGTGCCTAACGAGGAAGGCTGGCGCTACAATCACATGAAAATCGTGCTCGGTAGTTCGGAATGGGATATTTGCCTGAATGCCAACCTGGACATGACGCGCATTCTGAATAATAAAGGAATCAACCATTGGTCCGACATCAGGGGTTGGGAACTGCACGATTGGCCCCTGTGGCACCGCATGTTTCCCGATTATTTATCCAAGTTGATATAATGGGTCAAGTGACTTATTGTATTACTGGATTGCTTTTTTTAAAAAAATTTAAAATTAGGGCTGAACCTACCACGATAGCATATTGTTGCGGTTTGCTTTCGCCCGTTAGACGCGATAAATCGCGTCTCTACCTCAATTAAAACCAAAAACTACTATGAAAAAAATTGGCATCCTCTACGGCATGGAAAATACGTTTCCCCATGCGTTTGTTAACTACATCAACGAAAAAAATATCGACGGCATTCGGGCCGAAGGCGTCTCGATCGATAAGGTAAAACAAGCCGACCCGACTGACTACGCAGTCATTATCGACCGGATTTCGCAGGATGTACCTTTTTACAAGGCATTCTTGAAAAACGCCGCACTTTGTGGTACCGCCGTTATCAATAATCCTTTTTGGTGGAGTGCCGACGAGAAGTTTTTTAATAATTGTCTGGCCGAGAAAATTGGCGTACCGGTACCCAAAACGGTGCTACTGCCTTCACACGAGCGCCCTACCGATACCCATGATGTTTCTTTTCGCAACCTTAAGTCGCCGCTGGCTTGGGAAGAAATGTTCGAGTACATCGGATTTCCTGCCTACATGAAGCCGCACTCGGGCGGCGGCTGGAAGAGCGTATATAAAGTGTGGAACCCCGAAGACCTTTGGCAGAAACACGCCGAAACCGGACAATTGGTCATGATGCTGCAGGAAGAAATTGAGTTCGACGACTACTTCCGCTGCTATTGCATCGGCCAGAAAGACGTGCTTATTATGCCCTACGAACCAAGAAATCCCTTCCACGAGCGCTATACCCCCGAAATGAATACTAAGGGCGAAGCCGGAGAGAAACTGTTGGAAGTAATAAAAGACTACACGTTGCGGCTCAACAAAGCACTCGGCTACGACTTCAACACAGTAGAATTTGCGGTACGCGACGGCATTCCCATCGCCATCGACTTCTGCAATCCTGCCCCCGACGCCGACATTCATTCCGTAGGTCAGAAAAACTTTGACTGGGTGGTACAGGCCGCCGGAAATATGGCGATCGAGCGCGCCCAGAACCAGAAGGAAGGTATGAACAACCTGACCTGGGGTACCTTCATAAAATCATCGGTAACAGAAACGCCCGTCGCTGACATGATGAAAGAAGTACCTGCCAAAAAGGCTGCTCCCGCCAAAGCCGCTACACCAGCAAAAAAAGCTCCTCCTGCTGTTAAGAAAACAACTGCCACAAAGAAGGCAGAATCCGCAAAAACCGTCAAAGCTGCAAAGAAATAATAGGCTTCACAGTATAGTGTGGAGCGAATAGCTTATTTAGAAAGCTATTCGCTCATTCTATCATTCACTCAATCAAAATTGACCCCATGGCCGAACGCGTATTTACCATTGGCATCGAGGAAGAATTCCAGACGATCGATCCCGTTACCCGCAACCTGCGCTCGCATATGTCGAAGCTGGTCGAGGACGGAAAGATCATACTGAAAGAACGCGTCAAAGCCGAAATGCACCAGGCGGTCGTGGAAGTGGGTACCAACATCTGCCATAATATTCAGGAAGCCCGCGAGGAAGTCACCTACCTCCGCAAGATGATTCACGACCTGGCCGCCGAGCAGAATCTGCACGTGGCGGCGGCGGGTACCCACCCCTTCGCCGACTGGGTCGATCAGCTCATCACCGAAGATCCGAGGTACGACGAACTCATCGATGAAATGCGCGACGTAGCGCGGGGAAACCTCATTTTTGGCCTGCACGTCCACGTCGGAATACTCAACCGGAGCGAGGGCATCGCAATCATGAACGCCGTGCGGTACTTCCTGCCCCATATCTACGCGCTCTCGACCAACTCGCCCTTTTGGTGCGGGCGCAATACGGGTTTCAAGTCGTACCGCTCTAAGGTTTTCGACAAATTTCCCCGAACGGGCATCCCCGACTTCTTTGTCAGCGCGAGTGAGTACGATGAGTACATCAACCTGCTCATCAAAACCAAGTGCATCGACAACCCAAAGAAGATTTGGTGGGATATCCGGGTACACCCGTTTTTCAATACGGTCGAGTTTAGAATTTGCGATGTGCCGATGCGGGTCGAAGAAACGATTTGCCTGGCTGCCATCATGCAGGCTTTGGTAGTTAAAATTTACCGGCTTCAAAGAGCCAACCTCAACTTTCGCCCTTACCGCCGCAATCTCATCAACGAAAATAAATGGCGCGCCGCCCGTTTCGGCATCGACAGCAAACTGATCGATTTCGGTATTCAGGAGGAGGTCGAATTCAGGAAACTGATGATGGAGTTGTTGGAATTCATCGACGACGTAATCGACGATCTTGGTAGCCGCAAAGAGATTGAATACGTGCATTGGATCCTGGAAAACGGCACCGGTGCCGATCGGCAATTGGCCGTATACGAGGAGTCGGGCGGGGACATGAACGCGGTGGTGGACTTCATCGTGCGTGAAACTAAGATCGGGGTTGCGTAGTTGTTAGAAAAATACAATTACTGATTTGACTATTAGCATACACTATGACACCCACAAAACAACTCCGCATCGCTATTCTGGACATGAACAATGGCTTCCAGAATGAGGGGATGCGTTGCATAAAGAAAATAGTCAGTGACTTTGGCATGGAAGAAGAGCACAGCATCGACTGCCAAATATTCGACGTCCGACAGGAGAACGCCTTGCCCGACCTGACTTTCGATATTTATATTTCGTCCGGTGGACCCGGTAGCCCTAAGCCGGAAGGAAAACTATGGGAAAAGCGGTTCTTTAAGTTTCTGGATTCACTGTACCGGCACAACCGCATCCAACGCGATAAGAAATCCCTTTTCTTGATTTGTCATTCGTTTCAGTTGGCCTGCGTGCATTGGGAGATCGGCCGCGTGTGCAAGCGGAGAAAAAACTCTTTTGGCATATTTCCCATTCACCGTACTCGACTTGCCGCCAAGGAACCTTATTTCAAAGGATTGGAGGACCCTTTCTGGGCGGTGGATTCCCGCGACTACCAGGTGATCGAGCCGGATAACTTAGTACTCGACCACATGGGAGCCAGGATTATGGGCATGGAGAAAATCCGTCCGCACGTGCCGCTCGAACGCGCGATCATGGCGATTCGCTTTTCGCCCGAAATCTTTGGCACACAATTTCATCCCGAAGCGGACGCCGAAGGAATGCTGCGCCATTTCCAGAAGGAGGACAAGAAAGCCGCCATTATCAAAAACTACGGCGAAGAGCGCTACTACGAGATGATCGCGCACCTCAATGATCCTGAAAAAATCCTGTTGACGGAGAAAACGATCCTGCACAATTTTCTCAGAATAGCGGCCGGAAAAACCTTACAGCTTCAACCCGCCTGATCCACGACCCAGTCCTTTTATTTATGCACCAAGCCGCCCGAAAAGCTTATAACGAAGCGTTCAGTGAGCCCCTGTACCAAGAGCTCCTCGCTGCTATGGAGCAGGACTTTCCTGGTGCGCTGGATTTCCGATTAGCTGAGAGCCCAGTTTTTGTCCCCAAGGCACTGAAAAACAAACTAATCGAGGCGTGCGAGAGTTTCATCGACGTCATCGCCGCGGACGATTTCAAAGCCAAAACCGAGCGGGCGATCCCGGCAGACCAGCGGGTACCCAACGAAAACGACCACACTTCTTTTCTGGCCATCGACTTTGCGATTTGTAAGGACGAAGCGGGTGAACTCACGCCTCAGCTCATCGAGTTGCAGGGATTTCCCTCGCTCATGGCTTACCAGGGCTACCTATCGGAGTTGTTTAAATCTTATTTTCCCATTCCCGAAAATTTCCAATACGCTTTTGGGGTAGACGACTATGCGACTTACAAGGCAGCGCTGCGCGATCTGATCGTGGGCCATGAAAAGCCGGAACATGTCGTTTTGTTGGAAATTTATCCTGAGCAGCAGAAAACCCGCGTCGATTTCGCCGTAACTGAGCAGATTTTGGGGGTGAAGGCGGTGTGCTACACCGACATCACGAAGGAAGGCCGGAAGTTATACTACCTGAACGAGGGTAGGAAAACCGAAATCAAGCGCATCTATAATCGTCTGATCTTCGATGACCTGTCCAATTTTCCCGATTTGCAGAGTGCGTACGTCTTCACCGACGATGTCGACGTTACCTGGATAGGGCATCCCAACTGGTTTTTCCGCATCAGCAAGTTTATCCTGCCGATGTTGGATAGTCCTTATGTGCCTGCAACCCGCTACGTGAGTGATTTTGAGGGTAAATATCCGCAGGATTTGTCCGGCTACGTACTGAAACCGCTCTTCTCTTTCGCCGGATCGGGCGTCGAATTACATGTAAAGGCAAAAGACCTGGCCGCGCTCCCCGATCCTGAAAATTACATCCTGCAAAAGAAGGTCACCTACGAACCCGTCATTCAGGCACCCGATGGTCTGGTAAAGTGTGAGATCAGGATGCTTTACATCTGGCCCGAGGCCGACGTCCGTCCGAAGCTTTTCACTAGTTTGAGTCGGTTGAGCCGTGGCGAGATGATCGGCGTTCGCTTCAATAAAGACTTCACCTGGGTAGGCGGCAGCGCGGTTTTTTACGAATCCTGATTCTATGCACCTAAGCCACCGGCAACTTTTTTTCGACCACCTCGCCCAGACTTCCGACTTTCCGCTGGCCCTGGAAATCGAGCGCGCCGAGGGGGTTTACATGTACGGAACCCAGGGCGAAAAGTACTTGGATCTCATATCGGGCATAGCCGTCAGTAATGTTGGCCATCGCCATCCTAAAGTACTCACTGCCATTCAGGCGCAACTCGACAAGTACCTGCACTTGATGGTCTACGGCGAATTCGTGCAAAGTCCTCAGGTACAGCTGGCTCGAGCGCTTACCGATACTTTGGTAATGTCCTGCGATGCTCCCTCCCCTTTTGGCCTGATCGACTCGGTATACTTTACCAATTCCGGTACCGAGGCGGTGGAGGGCGCCATGAAACTGGCAAAGCGCTTTACCGGTAAAACCGAGTTTGTTTCCTGCTTCGATGCATACCACGGCGCCACCCAAGGGGCATTGAGTATTTCGGGCGCTGAGTTTTTCAAACAAAACTATCGACCGCTCCTTCCAGGCATCAGACAAATCAAGCACGGGTACCTGCCTGACCTCGATAAAATCAGTTGCCGCACGGCCGCCGTCATCATCGAAGTAATCGGGGGCGAATCGGGCGTAAGAATACCGGGCGCTAAGTACTTTGAAGCGCTCCGTCAGCGTTGCACCGATATGGGCGCTTTGCTCATATTCGACGAAATCCAAACGGGCTTTGGGCGCACAGGTACCTTTTGGGCATTCGAGTCGGTAGGTGCGTACCCTGATATTCTTTTGAGCGCCAAGGGGATGGGGGGAGGAATGCCGATCGGTGCCTTTATGGCCTCGACAGAGCTCATGTCGGTTTTCAGAAATAACCCTATTCTCGGCCACATCACTACCTTTGGCGGCCACCCGGTTTCGTGCGCGGCTTCACTGGCTACCTTGCGGGTCATACGCGATCAGCAACTCGCCCAAGCTGCCAACGGCAAGGGAGAGTTGATAAAATCGCTGTTGATTCACCCGAAAATTAAAGAAATCCGCGGACAGGGCCTGATGCTGGCCGCCGAAATGGAATCCTTCGAAGTACTTAAATCAGTGATCGACAAGTGTATACATGCCGGAGTGGTTACTGACTGGTTTTTGTTCTGTGACAATTCCATGCGAATCGCCCCGCCCCTCATCATATCCGAAACCCAGATTCGTGAAGCCATTCAAACCATCCTCACTGCCCTCGATTAAGCTATCGACGATCGAGAAAACGCTGAGTACGCCCAAACTCCTGCCAATTTTCGCCTTATTGATCGTCTATTTGGTGGGGGCATTGGCCATCAACGTTATGGACATCGATGCCGCCCAATACGCCAGCATCGGGCGTGAGATGGCGCAAAACAATAATTTCTTTCAAGTACAGCACCGTGGCGTCGATTATTATCTCGACAAACCCCCTTTATTATTTTGGATTTCGGCCCTGGTGTTCAAGGTACTGGGTTTCACCAATTTTGCCTACCGGCTGGTACCTATTCTCTCTACACTCGCCGGTATTTATGCGATCTATCGTTTCGCTAAGCTGTACTACTCAGAACTGACCGCCTATTCATCCGCCCTCATCATGGGTAGTTGTCAAGCGTATTTCCTGATGAACCATGACGTCAGGACCGACACGCTACTGACCAATTGCGTCACGATCGCGATTTGGCAACTGGCGGCTTATCGCTTGCACGGCGGTTGGCGGTATTTTTTGGGTGGTTTTATATTTGTGGGACTGGCGATGTTGGCCAAAGGCCCCATCGGGTTGATCGTCCCGGCGGCGGCTTTTTTTGTAGATATTGTGCTGAAACGGGATTGGAAAGATCTGTTTCGCTGGGAGTGGATTTTGGGACTTGTGGTTATCGGTATTGTACTTCTCCCCTACTGCATCGGCCTCTACAATCAGTACGGAAGCGAGGGTGTACTTTTCTATTTTTGGACCCAAAGCTTTGGACGAATTACCGGCGAAAATACCTGGGACAACAACGCACCGCTCTGGTACCAAGCCCAAAATTTCCTGTGGAGTTTCCTGCCCTGGGTCTTGGCTTTTGTAGCGGGTTTAGTTTCGTTATTTGGGCTGGTAATCAAACAAAAGTTTAAACTTAACCTCAAACAAGAAGCAATTTCGCTGGGCGGGTTCACACTCCCTTTTCTAGCGCTCTCCACGTCGCATTATCAGCTACCGCACTATACTTTTGTGGTATTTCCCCTGGCAGCGGTCATCACGGCGCGTTTTTTGATTCAGCTACTTCCGGTGCCGAAAGCCAACGAATTCAAGTACACCCGGATCGCCTTGATCGTCACATCGGTTGTCATGGGACTGCTGGTACTGATGCTGAGCAGTTGGGCTTTTCCAATGAATAATGTACTACTCATTGTCAGCGCCTTGGGATTTTCACTTTACGTTATTTACCTATTTCGTGATAAAAAATCCTCCTTTTCACAGTTGGTACTCGCGCCCTTTTGGACGGCCGTAGGTTGTAATTTTATCATGAATGCGCATGTGTATCCCACCTTACTGACCTATCAATCAGGGTCTGAGTTAGGCATCGAACTATCGCAAACGCCTAATTTCCCGCTCGATAGGTTTTATATATTAGCCGATCCACAAGATTATTTCCTCTTCCCTCATGCACTTGATTTTTATTCGGCGCATAATACGCCCGTCGTCATGACGTTTGATGAAATTGAATTTGTAAAAGAAAAGTCGGGAAGCACCTATTTTTATACCGACGTGAAGGGGTTGGCTATGTTGAAAAAACAAAGCCAGTATAAAGTAAGCATCTTGAAGTCTTTTCAAAAGTACCACGTCACGATGCTCACGCTTCCTTTCTTGAATCCTGAGCTACGCGATACGCGGACTAGGGAAGTGTTTTTGTTGCAAGTAGATTAGATGTTGTGGCAAGTACCTTGTGAATGAAATTGGGATGAGTCAACTATCCTCTTCCAACAGCTTAAAGTTCTCTTGCTGAATCCAAGCGCTAACGAGCGCATAATATTCTGCAAACTCTATCACATCAATGGTAGTACCGATTTTTTCACAAAGCAAAGGAAAAACCGTTAGGAATCTGGAATACCTCTCCTGATGAAAGCGTGAGCCCAGAACGCTGTTAGGCTTGGAGTGATAAAGCCAGTCCCTGATAATCTTAATGAGGGAATTCAGGTCTTTATGATCATACGTAGGAAAATCGTAGCCAGCCAGATCTGAAACCAAACGTTTATATCTGTGGGGGACAGAATCGGTAACAATAAAATCCTTTTTCTTATGTAATGCACCACCGAAAGCTTTGCATCCCATGAATACACCAAGTTCGTAAGGCATATTAAATCTCGGCAGAGGGCTTTGGTCTGTTATTTCGATACAGGATAAATCGTGTATACCGTATCGACAATCTTTAATAATTTTGATAATTTTATCAATGCGCACTCCCTCTGCATTTCCCGTTTCCATAGCGCAACGTGCTATGAAACCGCAACTATGAATAGTAAAAACTATGGCCCGGAAATGATGAATAAATGTTGAATCAAAAGCACAGTTTATGAAAACATTGCGGTCATAATCACTTTCTTTGCCCATTTCTAGCCGTGTTGCTCCCAGAGTTCAATGATTCGACAGCTTTGGATGCCTTGGTCAGCGTCTTGGCAGAAATTGCCGGATTTGTCTTCACCACCCTACCTCTCGCATCGGCAAACTCTTTCCTGAGCGTACCCAGCTTCTTATCACTTCGGGCATCGGTACCATCCGGGTTTCGAATTGAACCGGGATCGAGACCTAAACGCTTCTCAAGGTTTCCTATTTTAATGTCCGATCTAACTTGTCTTGCTTTGCTCATACTATGTGATCGTGATAAATTCCTATTTTTTAACCTTCAAACTCAGATATGCAATATCCAAACAAAATTTCAAATATCGTAAGTTCACTTCTGCATTGGAGAAGTACTACGAATGGTAAATTCCGTCGAGAAGCCTGATCGACAGTGATATTACGTATACATCCACACAAAAAAAGCCCCAACCATAGATAAGTCGGGGCTTTATCATCAAATATTTCTTTTACTCAGCTGACAACAGTCATGTGCTCGTTCAGTTTCTGCTCCAAGACAGACTTGGGTACCGCACCGACTACTTTGTCGACCAGTTCGCCGCCTTTGAAAATCATCAGGGTGGGGATGCTGCGGATGCCGAATTTAGCGGGTACTTTCGAATTAGCGTCGACGTCCATTTTTCCGATGACGGCTTTGCCTTCAAACTCACCGGCCAGTTGCTCGACCACCGGGCCGATCATCTTACAGGGACCGCACCATTCGGCCCAAAAATCGACTAATACGGGCTTATCGCCCTTTATGAGTTCGTCAAAACTGTTATCTGTTACTTCGAGTGCTTTTGCCATGATTTTAATTTCAAGGTGGTTTGTTAAATTTAAATACTAAACCTTTCGCATCGGGCCAAAAGTTCCTGATGGCGCGGCGGGTAGCTTAGTTCAGCGAAAGCTCCACGCCTTCCAGTACTTTCAGCGTGTCGAGCAATTCGTTGGATGCATCTACCTGGTAGGTCCTCGACAGCATCTGTACCTCCAACCGACTCTCGGGATCGAGCACCGATAGGCTCAGCGTACATTTGCCGGGATGTACTTTCAGCGCGTCGTTCAGAATGGTGACGAATTGCTTGTCGATCTGATCGAGCATACAGTATACTTTAACCTCCTTGCACATCTTTTCCCGAATCTCGGTGAGTAGCTGGATGCTGGCGATTTTGAACTCGAACTGGTCCTCGTTGTAGTACCGGCTCTGCACCTTCCCTTTCATATAAAGGAAGTTACCGACCTGCAGGTAGTTCTTCATGCGTACCATATCGTCGCCGCCGAGTAACATTTCCAGCGAGCCTCGGTAATCTTCCATCTTGAATATCACGAACGGACTGCCGCGCTTCGAGACGCGCTCCACCACACTCGTGACGATGCCTGCAATGCTGATGTCCTTGCCCAGGTAGACGGGATGCGTCATCTCCTCGGGAATCTCCATGACTTTTTCGAGGGTACAGGTGCAGAAATTGTCCATCTCGAGCCGGAAGCTGTCGAGCGGATGGCCCGAAATATAAAAACCCACAACCTCTTGCTCGTGGCGGAGTTTTTGTAAGTCGCCCCACTGCTCCACTACCGGAATCGAAAACTTACTCATCCCCGAAGTACCATCACCGCCCACGCCACCAAAAAGTGACACTTGGGCGGATTCTTTTTCGGCTTGAATCGTATTGCCGTAGCGAATGAGTTTTTCAATCAGATTACTGTTGCTGCTGTCCCCTACCTCAGCTTCGAAGAATTGGGCCCGGTGCATGTCGGTGAAACAATCGAACGCCCCGGCGTAGGCCAGGCTTTCAATGGTCTTCTTATTCACCGTGCGGAGGTCGATGCGGGTGATAAAGTCGAATATATCGGTGAACGGACCATTGGCCGCGCGTTCGGCGATAATGGATTCGACCGCCGCGTCGCCCGAGCCTTTGACTCCGGCGAGTCCAAAGCGGATTTCGCCTTTCTGGTTCGGGTTGAACTGCCGGTCCGATTCGTTGACGTCCGGTCCGAGCACGGGAATGCCAATACTCCGGCACTCTTCCAGGAAAAAGGTAATCTTTTCGATGTTGCCCAGCGAGCTCGTCATCACCGCCGACATGTACTCGGCCTTGTAGTGCGTCTTGAGGTAGGCCGTCTGGTAGGCCACGAAGGCATAGCAGGTCGAGTGCGATTTGTTAAAGGCGTAGGACGCAAAAGCTTCCCAATCGGTCCAGATCTTGTTGAGCTTCTTCTTGTCCAGCCCGCGCTCCGCGCCGCCATCCATGAAGTACCCCTTCATCTTATTGAGCGTCTCGATCTGCTTCTTCCCCATCGCCTTCCGCAAGGTATCGGCCTGTCCCTTGGTGAACCCGGCCAATTTCTGCGAGAGCAACATCACCTGCTCCTGGTACACAGTAATGCCGTACGTATCGCCCAAAAACTCCTCCAGCTCCGGCAAATCGTACTCGATCGCTTCCTGACCGTGCTTCCGGCGAATAAAATTGGGAATGTAAGCCAGCGGACCGGGACGGTACAGGGCATTCATGGCGATCAGGTCCTCGAAGCGGTCGGGTACCAGCTCGCGCATGTACTTCTTCATACCATCCGACTCAAACTGGAAGATAGCGTTGGTCTCGCCGCGCTGGAAAAGCTCGTATACCTTCATATCGTCCAACGGAATCTCGTCGATCTCGATTTCGACGTCGTGATTGAGCTTGATGAGGCGCAAGCGCTTCTTTAATAATCGTCAGGTTTTTAAGCCCCAGAAAATCCATCTTGATGACGCCCGCGTCCTCGATGATCTTGCCCTGGTACTGGGTAATCAGAAGATCGGATTCCTTCGAAGTCGAAACGGGAACGATTTCGGTCAAGTCGCTGGGGGCGATGATGATACCCGCCGCGTGAATGCCCACGTTGCGCACGGTACCTTCGAGTCTCTGTGCCTCGGCAAGTACCTGGGCAGCCATGTCGGTACCCTTGGCCACCTTGCGCATTTGCTTGACGTTCTCCATCTCGTCGTACCCGATGCCCTCACGCTTCATCAGGCTGTCGTTGCCTTCGAGCGGCGAGTTGAATATCCGGTTCAACGTCATGTTGTAAGCTGGCTTGTCCGGCACCAGCTTCACTAGTGCATTAGCTTCGGCAAGGGGAAAATCCAGTACCCGCGCGACATCCTTGATGGCTGACTTAGCCGCCATCGTACCGTAGGTTACGATTTGGGCCACTTGGTTCTTGCCGTATTTATCGACGACATAATCGATGACCTTTTGGCGACCTTCGTCGTCGAAGTCGGTATCGATATCAGGGAGTGAAATTCGGTCGGGATTAAGGAAACGCTCAAACAGCAGATCGTACTTTATGGGGTCGATGTTGGTGATACCCGTGGCATAGGCCACCACCGAACCCGCCGCCGAGCCCCGTCCCGGCCCAATGAACACGCCCATCTTGCGGCCCGCGTCGATGAAGTCGGCCACGATTAGGAAGTAGCCGGGAAAACCCATACTACGAATGACATCGAGCTCGAAGTCGATGCGCTCCTCGATTTCGGCGGTGATGGTACCGTACTTTTTGCGTGCGCCTTCGTAGGTGATGTGCTTGAGGTACTCCCACTGATTCAGTACGTCGGCCGTCAGCTCCTTCTTGCCCGAAAAATCAGACAAAGTATGCGTTTTGAACTTCTCAGGAATTGGGAAGTTGGGTAGCAGAATGTCTTTCTGTAATTGCAGATTCTTGATCTTCCCCACAATCTCGTTGGTATTGTCGATCGACTCGGGCAGGTCGTGAAACAACTGCGTCATTTCCTGCGTGTTCTTAAAGTAGAACTGGTCGTTATGAAACGCAAAGCGCGAGCCTTTGGGAATCCCCTGCTCCTCGTTGAAATCTTTGGCCGAAGGAGTGCTTTTTTTATCTCCCGTGTTGATACACAGCAAGATGTCGTGCGCATTCCAGTCTTCCTGCTCTACGTAGTGGGAATCGTTGGAAGCGATGATCTTGACGTTGTGCTTGCGGGCAAAGCGGACCAATGCTTCATTCACGATAAGCTGCTCGCGGATGTCGTGGCGCTGTAGTTCGACGTAGTAGTCTTCGCCGAACATATTGAGCCACCATTTGAACTCCCGCTCGCCTTCCTCTTCGCCTCTTCTGAGAATAGCCTTCGGCACCGAGGCTCCGATGCAGCAGGTAGTAGCGATGAGTCCTTCGTGGTACTGCTCGATGAGTTGCTTGTCGATGCGTGGGTACTTGCCGTACATGCCTTCAATGTAGCCCAGCGAACAAAGCTTGACCAAGTTACGGTACCCGATCTCGTCTTTGGCCAGCAACAGCTGGTGGTACCGGACGTCCTTTTTTTCCTTAGTGAACTGCTGCTTGTGGCGGTCTTCGACCACGTAGAATTCACAACCCACGATCGGTTTGACGCCCTGTTTGTTGCCCTCGGCCACAAATTCGAACACCCCGAACATATTGCCGTGGTCGGTGATCGCCACGGCGGGCATATTGTCTTCTTTGGCTTTCTTGAAAAGCTTTTTGATGTCCGCCGCGCCATCGAGCAGCGAGAATTGGGTATGGCAGTGGAGGTGGGAGAATTGCAACGTTTTAATTTTGAATGAGTGAATGTTAGAATGAGTGAATATTTCACTCTGGTTTGCGTATGTAACGCGCGACCGCGACTAAACTATTTCCTTTTCGTCGTGAAAAATGTAGTTCAGGAAGTCGCAATACGGTTTTATGGTATTGATACCCTGCATAATGTTGGGAACGAAGTCTTTCGAAAGTACCTCTTTGTCTTTGAATCGGTGCAGGAAGAACAACTCTTTGCGGCGAAGGAGTTCTATTTCGGGATGGTCTTTGCTGAAACCTTTTGGGCTGGTCTTTAGGGTTGCGCCTTCTATTTCGGGGAAGTAGTTACGAAACGTCTCGTTCTCAATGATCTTCCTCAATTCGGCGGCGTTGTAATCGATCTCCTGCCTAAATTTGGCCAATTGCTCCGGGGTCGGACTCCACATCCCCGCGCCCAGGAAGGTTTCATTGCCTGGCTGAATCCGCAAGTAGTAGTCGATGCGCCCTGAATGCCGCCCGCCCGGCCCGATCGCCATGCTGAGGTTATTTTTGTAAGGTCGTTTGTCCTTGGAAAACATCAGATTCCGGTTGATGCGAAAGACGCAATCCTTAGGTTGGGTGTTGCCTAGCTCCTCGATTTTGGCGGTTTCGTCAAGTACTTGGGTCACTAGGACTAGAAAATCTGCCCTGGCCGTGTCGTAGCGCTTGCGGTTTTCTTGAAACCAATCGCGGTTGTTGTTCTTGGCAAGGTCTTTTAAAAAAGTTAGTGTGTTCTTTTGTAGCATTAATTTTTTCTTGCTTTGCTTTAGCTGGCTTTCGCGTGTGAGACGCGATAAATCGCGTCTCTACCAGAATTTAGCGGTTCCTCTTAATTTTTCGCTACAATTTACCGATTTTTGCGGCTTAAAGCGGTAGCAAAAGTCTATAATTTGTAGTCTTTACGTTGATAGGTTTTCTTTCGCTGGTAGTACCCCGCCGTATCATGTATTCAAAATTCACTCATTCACTCATTCAAAATTGCGCATCCTCACCGGCATCCAAAGCAGCGGTCGTCCGCACCTCGGCAATATACTGGGGGCCATCCAGCCCGCCATCGAACTCTCCCGCGAGCCCGACAACGAGTCGTTTTTTTTCATTGCCGACCTGCACTCGCTCACGACGCTGAAAGACGGTAAGAAGCGTGATGAATTTGTGCGCGCCATTGCCTCCACCTGGCTGGCGTTTGGCTTCGATACCGATCGCAATACGTTTTGGCGGCAGTCTCGGGTACAGGAGCACACCGAAATGGCTTGGTACCTCAATTGTTTCACGCCCTATCCGATGCTGGCCAATGCGCATTCGTTCAAGGATAAGTCCGAAAAGCTCTCCGACGTCAACGCCGGACTTTTCACCTACCCCGTGCTGCAAGCGGCCGACATCCTGTTATATGATGCCAATATAGTCCCCGTCGGCAAGGACCAGAAGCAACACCTCGAGATGTCCAAGGACATCGCCACCGCGGTGAACGCCCAGGTCGGCAGCGAAATTCTGGTACTGCCCGAGTCGCGCATCGACGAGCGGCTGATGGTCATCCCGGGCGTAGACGGGCAGAAGATGAGCAAGTCGTACGGCAACTACATCGACATTTTTGTGGGGGAAAAGGATCTATTAAAGGTAATCAAGAAAATCCTTTCGGACTCGACACCTATGGAAGAACCGAAGAATCCGGCGACTGATCTTACTTTCCAATTATACTCATTGGTCGCCTCGGACGATCAGGTAGCGGAAATGCGGCGGAACTACGAAGGTGGTAACTACGGCTATGGTCACGCCAAAAAAGCGCTGCACGAGGTGATCCTCGAAAGATTCAAGGAGCCTCGTGAAATCTTCGACTACTACATGAATAATGATAAAGCCTTGGAGATTAAGCTGGAGGAAGGTGAGGAAAAAGCGCGGGTAGTTGCGCGGCAGACCATCGGCCGGATGCGGCAGGCCCTTGGTTTTGGCGCGTGACCGAGACCATCGACCATATCGTCGGCGCCGATCAAAGGTTATTTCTATGGCTTAATGGTCTGCATACTCCTTTTTGGGATACCGTGATGGCTTTGGTTACCAATAAGCTCAGCTGGATTCCGCTGTACCTGGTCTTGATTTACGCTACAATCGCCCGTTTCAAGACCCGGGCGGTTGGGTATCTGCTTAGCATAATCGCTGTGGTTGCACTTTCCGACCAGCTGGCTTCCACGGTTTTGAAGCCCTACTTTGCCCGGCCTCGCCCCTGTCATGATCCCCTGATAGAATCGCTAGTTCATTTGACCGGTGGATGCGGCGGGGCGTTTGGGTTTGTTTCCTCGCATGCCGCCACTGGATTCGGCATTGCCATGATCTTCAACCTCTTGCCTACCCGTTCCCTGCCGGGCATCCGATGGCTGTTCGCCTGGGCTTTCATCTACGCGTATTCTCGAATTTATGTTGGTGTCCACTACCCATTGGATGCATTGGGTGGAGCTTCTGTTGGCATAGTTATGGCCGTTTTGGCTTGGTCAATTTTCAAGTTTTATGAGAATCAAAACAGTACAACTGATCTAAATACCTAGAACCTGACAATCTAATCCCCGAATTTTCCTTACTTTTGCGCAACTTTTTGATTTCATGGCTGCTATCAACACCGTTAAGATTTTTTCAGGGAGCAACTCCACTCACCTATCCGAGCTCATCGCGAAGGAATACGGTCGCCCGTTGGGTGGCTATACCTGCCGCCGATTCAGCGATGGGGAGATTTCCCCGGCTTACGACGAGTCGGTGCGGGGTTGTGACGTGTTTTTGATTCAGTCCACGCCGCCGCCAAGCGACAACTTGTTAGAACTGTTGTTGATGGTGGATGCTGCCCGCCGCGCTTCGGCGCACAACGTTACGGTGGTACTACCCTACTTCGGCTTCGCCCGCCAAGATCGCAAAGACAAGCCCCGGGTGGCCATTGCGGCCAAACTGATCGCCAATTTGCTGACAGCCTCGGGCGTCGACCGTCTGATGACGATCGACCTGCACGCGGGACAGATTCAAGGTTTCTTCGATTTTCCGGTGGATAACCTGGAAGCCAACTCGGTGTTTATTCCGTACGTCAAAGCCTTGAAGCTCGACAATCTGTTGATTGCCTCGCCCGACGTGGGCGGCGCGGCGCGGACCCGCAACTTCGCCAAATTCCTCAACGCCGACATGGTGATCTGCGATAAGTACCGGAAGCGCGCCAATGAGATCGCCTCGATGCAGATCATCGGCGAAGTCGAAGGCGCCAACGTGGTACTGTTCGACGACATGATCGATACCGGTGGCACGATTTGCAAGGCGGCAGAAATCATCCTCGACAAGGGGGCCAAGTCCGTGCGGGCCATCTGCACGCATCCGGTGATGTCGGGCGATGCATACGACAACATCGAGAAATCGGTGCTGGAGGAGCTGATCGTGACCGACACGCTACCGCTTCGTCAGGAAAGCAAGAAAATAAAAATTATTTCGGTTGCGCCCCTGTTCGGGAAAGCCATCGGCCGCATCCGTGACCACGAATCTATTAGTTCTCTTTTTTTAAATAATCAGTAAGTTTCAGTAATCATTTTTTAATTCATTAAGTATGAAAAGTTTAGAGATTGTAGGGTATCGAAGAGCGAATCTCGGTCGGTCGGAAGCGCAGCAGATTCGCGCCGAAGGCCTCGTTCCAGCCGTGTTGTACGGCGGTGATTCGCAGGTGCATTTCAAGGCACCTGCCATGTTGTTCCGGGATCTATTGACCACGGGCGACGTATTCAACGTCACATTGAACATCGAAGGCGAAATCCGCCAGGCTATCTTGCAGGACACGCAGTTCCATCCGGTGAACGATTCGCTGCTGCACGCCGATTTTCTGGAGATCGTACCGGGTAAGGAAATCAAGATCGACGTACCCATAAAATTGACCGGAACCGCCGCCGGTGTGATTAAAGGTGGGAAACTTAACCAAAAATTGCGTAAGTTGCGAGTTCAAGGTTTGGCCGAGAACATCCCTGACTACATCGAGTTGAATGTAAAGAGCCTAGAGTTGGGCAGGTCTATCAAGGTTTCGGCCATCAAGCAAGAGGGTTACGTGATCCTCTCCCAGCCAGCCATTCCCGTTGCATCGGTGGACATTCCACGGGCTCTGCGCGGTACGCTGACTGCCGAATAAGTTTATTTTTCATGGCTAATAGATTCAAACGTGCCGACCTTTGGTCGGCATTTTTGTTTTGTAGGTGTTAGCCTAAGCCATTCTCATGTACAGGATAGGATGCATGGCGTACCATCCAGTAGGTAAATTCAAAAGCTAATATCTTGCTAAAATACATGCTCGCGATAAATAGATACATAAATAGCCCATTGCGCCAAATAAAACAATAGCGTGAACAAATTTGTCAGAGGATTTAGTTATAAATTCATAATTTAGGGCTTTGTGGTACAGCAATCCCAATTACTTTTCATTACATTTAATCTTTAACTAACCAAAAACCAAATGAATAGACGCTTACTACTGTTTGTATTTGCCTGCATTCTTTCCTGTGGGGCCGTCCTGGCTCAGGATCGAATGCTCTCAGGCACGATTAACGATGAGAACGGTCAACCTCTTCCGGGCGCGAGCGTTTTATTGAAAGGAACGACGCGCGGCACCAACACCAATGCTGATGGCCAATTTTCATTAAATGTCAATGGGGCCGGTACCCTGATCCTTTCTACGGTCGGCTACACCAGCAAGGAAATTCCTTTCACTGCTTCCCAAACGACTATCACCACCGATCTGGATGCTGATGTGCGGAGTTTGGGTGAGGTAGTGGTTACGGCTCTGGGTATTTCCAAAGAAGAAAAAACGCTGAGTTATGCTACGCAACAAATTGAGACCAAAACCTTCGCTAAGGCTAAGGAACTCAACGTGGCCAACTCACTCATCGGGCGTGTGGCGGGTCTCGACGTCGCGCGTTCGGCCTCGGGGCCGGGCAGCTCGTCCCGCATTGTGTTGCGCGGCGACCGCTCCATCTCCGGCAATAACCAGGCCCTGATCGTAGTCGATGGGGTACCCATGGACAACAGCAATTTCAGCCCCGGCAATGCCAACGGTGGCCGTGACGGTGGCGACGGCCTGAGCAGCGTCAACCCGGACGACATCGAAGCGATGAACATTCTGCGCGGTGCCGCCGCTACGGCCCTTTACGGTAGCCGGGCATCGAACGGCGCTATTCTGATTACCACCAAGACTGGTACTTCGCGCCGGGGGATCGGCATTAGCGTCAATAGTTCATTCATGGCCGAGCAGCCCATGTTCCTGCGCAAGTTGCAAAACGAATATGGACAAGGCAGTGCCGGACAGTACAGCCCCCGCTCGGAGTTCAGCTGGGGCCCCAAAATAACCGGGCAGCCGGTGCAGTTGTGGGGGCCCGATCCTGCTTCCCAAGGCCAGACTTACAACATGACCCCGCAGCCCAACAACTACGAGGATTTCTATTCGACGGGTAGCCAGATATCTAACTCCATTGCTTTCACAGGGGGCAACAACAAAACCCAGACGTACTTCTCCTACACTAATGTAGGGGCTAAGGGAATTGTGGACAACAACAAGCTGCGCCGCAACATCCTCAACCTTCGCCTGACGAATAACCTGGGTGAGAAACTGAAACTCGACACGAAGATCACTTACTTTAACGAGAACATTGACAATCGTCAGTTTACGGGCGAAAACTACGCCAATAACCAGCGCCACGCCCTGCGTTTGCCTCGGAATATTCGGACAGAAGACGCGATGAACTTCGACTATGTAGCCAGCAGCGGTAAGCTGCGCCAGAATTACTGGAATCCTGGTTCTAATGGTGGTCAAAACCCCTATTGGATCAAAAACCGGGTGCTTACCGAGGATCAGCGTGACCGGGTTACTGGTTTTGCTAGCTTGACCTATGAGGTCATCCCTGGTCTGAATGTTACGGGACGTGCCGGACTGGATCGCTATGTGGACAAGTATGAAGGCAAGTACTTCAACGATACGTACACCATCGCTGACAACGGGAATTACGAAACGAGCTGGCGGGAAATTTCAGAATTGAACCTGGATCTATTCGCCATCTACGATAAGCGGATATCGCCCAACTTCTCTGTGAACGCCGTAGTGGGGGGAAACAGGCTGACCCGTAACCGTCTTGATCAAGGCACTAATAATACAGGGCTGAATCGCGACAACTTGTTTATCGTCACTAACGCTACCAGCCCCCAGCCTACTCGTGGCATTGTTCAGACTGAAAAACAAGGCGTTTTTGCCACCGCTGACTTCACGTTCAAAGATGCCCTGACGATTTCGGGTTCGGTTCGTAACGACTGGTCCTCGACGTTGCCCAGAAACAACCAATCTTACTTCTATCCTTCGGTGGGTTTCTCGGCAATCGTCTCTAATATGGTCACTTTGCCGGAGGCCGTTTCCTTCATCAAAGTGCGTGGTACCTACGCCCAAACGGGTAACGACGCCTCGCCTTATCTGCTCAATCAGACTTACACTTTTCGGCCGGGTGGCCCCAATGGTTTCATTACCCGCGACAACGTAAAGCCCTTCCCGGACCTGAAACCCGAATTGACCACCTCGCTGGAAGCAGGCATTCAAATGAAGTTTTTCGGGGATCGCCTGGGCTTCGACCTGGGTTACTATACCAGTGATTCAAAAAACCAGTTGCTGCGTATTTCCACTTCTCCCGCTTCGGGATGGTCGTCAGAGTATATCAACGCGGGTCTTGTACGTAACTCCGGAATAGAACTAACGTTTAACGCCACGCCGGTCAGAACCGAGAAACTGCGCTGGGACATCGACATCAATTATTCGGCCAACAGGAATGAATTGATCACCCTGACCGATCAATTGAAAGATTACGGTCTGGCGGGTGACTTCATGCAGCGGGTACGGGCCATCGAGGGCCGTCCGCTGGGAGAGCTATACAGCCGGGGTTATCAGCGCAACGCACAAGGTCAGCCCTTAGTGGATGCGTTAGGTTTGCCACGTATCACCAGCGGATTTACCGCCTACATGGGCAACTCTCGTCCCGATTGGATCGGTGGTATTGGTAACCGGATATCGTACGGCAACCTATCGCTTAATTTCCTAATCAGTGCCCGCATCGGTGGGGTGGTTTCGTCCTTCACCAATGCCATCCTGTACGCCGACGGTATCCCCGAAGGTACTTTGGCAGGCCGTGAGTCCTATATCTTCCCGGGTGTCCTGGAAGATGGTACACCCAACAACATCGCTACGACCGCCGAGAAATACTGGCTGCGCGTGGGTGGCCGGAATACCCCAGCGGGAGAGGTATTCACCTACAGCGCATCTAACATCAGGTTGCGCGAGGTTACGTTGAGCTACGCGCTGCCCCGCACTTTGACCGAGAAGTCACCTTTCGAGGGGGCGTCCATCTCGCTGGTGGGTCGTAATTTGTTCTTCTTGATGAACAACGCCGATGGCTTCGATCCCGAACTGACGGCCGGAGCCCAGGACACTACGGTAGGTCTGGAGTCGTTCTCTTTACCGTCCACCCGGACTGTTGGGGTAAACTTAAGCTTGTCGTTTTAACCAACAATACTGTCCTTTCTTAGTTTGATTTAAGGATTGTTAATTCAGAAAACTTAACACGAAATGAAAAAAGCAAAATTATTAACCATCCCTGCCTTACTGGTAATGATGACGATTGGGTTCAACGCCTGTACCGATGGTTTCGAGGAGTTGAATACTGACCAAACAAAGCTCACCACCCTGGATGCCGCCGGGGTAGGCAACGCATTTGGGGCAGCCCAGTGGAACTCTATCAACGCCAGTTGGCAGACTTTTCAAAGTTTATTCGCCGATTTGCAATCGCAATTCTTTGCCAATACGGCGGTCAACTTCCCTTCTGACCGTAACGTTATGGTAGGCGGCTGGCTCAATGGTGCCTTCAACGGGTTCTACGGCAACGCCGTTGCGCCTATGTTGGGCGTATTGGAAAATACCGGACCTGGTGGCATCAGCGAGAATCCGGCAGCCTTCGCGATCATGAATATCTGGAAAGTACAGATGTTCCTTCCCCGTACCGACTACTGGGGACCGATTCCATACACTCAGGTAGGCAACGGGGCCAAGGTCGTCGAATACGATTCACAGGAGTTTATTTATAAAGACTTCCTGAAACTTCTCAGAGAAGGTGCAGCCAGCTTGCAAACTGTCAAGGGAACGACGGTTGGTCTACTGGGCACCAACGACCAGGTATATCAGGGTAACGCAGACAAGTGGATTCTGTTTGCCAACACCATGCGCTTGCGGGTGGCGATGCGGATGTCGAAAGTAGAACCTGCTCTGGCCAAGACCGAAGCTGAGTCCGCCGCCGCGGGCGGACTACTCTCTACCAACGCCCATGACGCATTCCTGAATGTGACTACCAACTCCCGCAATCCTATGGCGCAAGCTACCGCCTGGAACGAGTTTCGTATGAGCGCTGCGATGGAGAGTACTTTGAAAGGATACAATGATCCCCGTATGAGCAAATACTACGCGCCAGCGTCGGGTACCAATATGTTCAAGGGCTTACGCAACGGCTTTTCACAAGCGCAGCTGGGTAACGAGCTGAATGCTCCCGGTAATAACTCTAACGTCAACCCCGCTTTTCTACCCGAAAATCAGTTCTCGACGCCCTTCCTGATCATGAATGCTGCCGAGGCGCATTTTCTTAAAGCGGAAGGTGCATTGAAAGGCTGGAACATGGGGCCGGGTACCGCGAAAGAGTTTTACGAAAAGGGCATTGAGACTTCTATGAGGCAGTGGGGCATTACCGATGCCGCCGCAATTCAAGCGTACATCAATGGCACTTCCACGCCCATCGCGCTGGACGCTGGCCATGCTGTGAAGTCACCGCCTATGACGGACATTCCAGTGAAGTGGGCCAGTACACCCGAAAAGCAGCTCGAACAGGTGATTACTCAGAAATGGCTTTCGCTCTACCCCAACGGCCATGAGGCCTGGGCCGAGTACCGCCGGACGGGGTACCCCAAGCTCTACCCGCGCATCAACTCGGAGAACCCAGATGTACCTGCTGATGCCGTAGTACGTCGCACGCCTTATACGCAGGGTGAATTCAATACCAATGCTCAGGGTGTCGAGTCGGGTATCAAACTACTTGGTGGCCCGGACAATGCTTCTACCCGCCTGTGGTGGGATAAGCCTTGACGGCTTGACCGCTACGGCGACCTGAAAATGCAAAGAGCCGCTTTCTGAGAGAGCGGCTCTTTTTTGTAAAGCATCAACCAATTAATAATGAAAGAGCAAATTTTATATATAAAGGTCAGCTTCACTTGGTTTCTCATTCTGATGGGGTACCCTATACTTGCCCAGGATGCCGCACCCAAAGACCGCAATACCATCAACTCCAATGCCAACGTCAGCAGCATGATGGCGGATTCGCCTATCACATTCCCTAAAAGCGGTCCGCTACCCCCGAAGTACGAGCCGGATGTGGAGGTAGTAGAAATGCCGGTCGAGCAAGACTATTTCCTGTTCGCCTCCCCGGCCCGCTCACTGGCTCAGATCAACACGATTCAGGCGGAAATGCCCACTGGGAAATTTGGTACAATACCTCAGGATTGGAAGTACCTAAGTCGCTTACGGCAAAAACTTCAACAGGGCGGCGACGTCCATATCCTGGGCCTGGGCGATAGCATCATCAACGACATCATGCGCTCAGGCTGGGTCGCCAAACTGCGGGAAGCCTATCCGAAAGCCAACATCAAAGCCACGGTGTACGTGCGTGGCGGAGGCGGCAACCGTCACTACCGGGAAGAAGGTCGCATCCAGCGATATCTGGTACCCTTGAAGCCCGATCTGGTTTTCATCGGCGGCATCAGCCAGCGGCAGGATTTTGAAAGCATGAAAGACGTCATCGACCAAATTCGCGCTGAACTACCCGAAGTCGAGTTCCTGCTGGCGACGGGCGCGTTCGGCAGCGTCGACCCACGTGATCCCGCCGCGCTGGCGGAGGCTCAGCATTCGGGTACTTCGCCCTACGGGAAGGCCTTGCAGGATTTCGCCAAGAAAGAAAAAGCCGCTTACCTCGACATGACGACGCCCTGGGCGGAATACATCAAAAGTTCGGGCTTGCATCCGCACCTATTCTACCGCGACCGGGTACACGCCAACGAGTACGGTGAGCAGGTTTTGTCAAAAATTATGCTGGCGTTTTTTGCGCCCTGATGTCGTTCTGTTGTGAAGATCAACCGGCTTATCCAGCGATTGATACGTATCAGTAAGAAAATCCTTCCTCTTCTAATAGTCGAGCCAGATTTAGGATGCAGTCGTCAAAAATCTCTATATCTTCATCGAAATTGGCGTAGTACCAGTTCTGATGTGGCGTGCTGACCAGGATTTTCTTATTGTGAGTGCTAATCCAAATCAATTTTTCTACGCCAAAATCGAGCATTTTTTGTGCCTTTGCTAACACATAATCTGAATCCGCATCCCATGAGGTCTCACTCAAATCTATTTTGGTGTCTAACTCAACGACAACTTTGGGCGCCACATTGAAATACTTGTTATCAGGCGTTATTTCTGCTTTATCGAAAATAGCTATATCGTTGGCCAGATTGTTGTTTGTGTCGATGTGCAAGCCCGATTCATTAATAGCCAAAAAATACTTGGTACGATCGATGTGCCAGTACAAATAGCCATGAATGAATGATAGAATAATGGCTTGTAAAGAACTGCTTCCCATGATTTCCTCCACTTTTTTATTCCCCGCCAGTACCTCTAAATATCCCTTGTACGGCAAGGCCTCGCCGTTCATTTCCTCGTAAGCCAAGTACCCGGAATCGTGCGCACCTCGACTTTTGGCTTTTTCTCTACAACTACCATTTCCTTTGAGTTTTTTTACAATCATACCAAAAAAACACCGACAAAACAATCCAAAAACGCTAATTTAGCCATCGCCAAAATAAAACCCTACACTAAAAATTCATGAATTTTACCTTACCAAAACTATTCGGTTGCCTGTCCTTCATCTTTCTGTGTTCAACGATACAAATCCACGGCCAGGCCACCGTCAAAGAAACGACCCAAACCCTCAAGACCTACGCCTTCTCCGATCCCAGCCCTGTACCGCAACCGGGACGGATCTACCCCTACCATAAATTTGACGGCTACACCGACCAGGGCGTGATGAAAGCCTGGAAGTTCGTTGAGCTCGAAAACCCTTACATCAAAGTGTCCATTACCCCCGAAATCGGGGGCAAGATTTGGGGTGCCTACGACAAAGCGACTAATTTCCCATTCGTTTACTTCAACCACGTGGTCAAGTTTCGTAACGTGGGTATGCGCGGCCCCTGGACCTCGGGCGGGATCGAAATCAACTTTGGCGACATCGGCCATGCGCCCACCGTGTCGAATCCGGTAGATTACGTGACCCGTACCAATGCCGACGGCAGCGTCAGCTGCTTTGTAGGGGCCTGGGATTGGTCGGCCCGCACGCGCTGGGTGGTCGAGATCAACCTACCCAAGGACGAGGCGCGCTTCATTACCAAGAGTCGCTGGGTCAACGCCAGTCCGCTCGAAACCAGCTACTACCATTGGATGAACGCCGGTTTCAAGGCAGCGGGCAATCTCGAATTCGCATTCGAGGGCAGCCACCGGTTGGGCCACGAAGGTCAAATCAACCCCTGGCCCAAAGACAGCGCCGACCGGGCATTGAATCTTTACGAAAACAACAACTTCGGTACCTACAAATCGTACCATGTGCTGGGCAAACCCAGCGATTTTTATGGCGGCTACTGGCACGACGATCAGGCGGGCTTTGTGCACTATGCCCCCTATTCCGACAAACTGGGCCAGAAAATCTGGATTTGGGGGCTGGCGCGGCAGGGCATGATTTGGGAAGATCTGCTTACCGATACCGACGGCCAGTACGTGGAGCTGCAGTCGGGGCGCCTCTTCAATCAGGCGGGGGCCGGCAGTAGCTTCAGCCCTTTTAAGCATATTTCGTTCATGCCGCACACCGCCGACAGCTGGACCGAGAGCTGGTACCCGGTCAGGAAAACGGGCGGCCTCACCGCCGCCAACGAAACGGCGGCCCTGCACCTGCACCGCAGCCCGACGCACTTGATTTTTAATATCTCGCCCGTGGCAAACCAGAACGGAAATCTGACGGTGGAGGCTGACGGGAAAGTAATTTTCGACAAAGCGGTGGCGCTGAAAACACTGGTCAACTACACCGACTCGGTCCGGTACGCCGGGAATGGTCAGCTTTCGATCCGGCTGAACGATCGGCCCATCTTCAACGGCAAAGGCCAAGACTTTGCTACCGAAAACACCGAGCGTCCACTGACCTCACCGGCCGATTTCGACTGGGAGTCCGACTATGGCCTGTACCTGCGCGGCAAGGACGCCGCCAGTCAGCGGTACTTTACCCAGGCCGAAGATTGGTTCGCTAAATGTTTGGCTGAAAACCCCTACCACGTGCCTGCGCTGGGAGAAATGGCCCAGCTGCACTACCGAAATGGACAATACCAAGCCGCGTTGGCCTCAGCCAATAAGGCGCTGTCGGTGAATACCTACGATCCGTTGGCCAACTACCTACGAGGCCTTTCCGCCCACCGTCTGGACCGGCGGACGGCCGCAAAGGATGGCTACGCGGTGGCGGTACTCAGCACGGCCTACCGGGCTGCGGCCTGGGTGGGGCTCGCCCAACTCGCGCTTTCGGAACAGGATCTAGTCGGCGCCGAACATTATGTGGATGAGGCCCTGGATTTTCAGCCGGGCAACGACCACGCCCGGCACTTGCAGATGCTGGTCATGAGAAAAAACAATCGCCTTGATGAAGCTATGAGGCTGGTCGAAAAAACGCTCGCTGAAAATCCTCTGGATCATTTTGCCCGCTACGAGCTAGGCGTCCTGACCAAAGACCAGGTACTTGGCCGGTACATCACCAACGAACTCCCGCATGAAGACTACATCGAAATGGCGCTGTGGTACCGCGAAGCCGGCCAGTACGAAGACGCGCTGGCGTTGCTGACGATGGCGCCGCAAGGTACGATGGTGGCGCTGTGGGCACTGGATACCCGGCAGCTACCGGGCACCCGGGAGGCGGACGTTGGGGATTTGGCTGAGATACTGGCGAAAAGCCCCGAGTTCGTTTTTCCATCGAGGCACGAGGAGTTGGGACTTTTGGCCCGCGTCGGGCAACGGTTGACGGCATCCGGGCAATCATTACCCTGGCAGCTGCACTACTACCAGGGCATTCTGTACTGGCAACTGGATCGGCTTTTGGAGGCAAAGGAGAAATTTTTGGCGTGCGGCGAGGTGCCCGAATGGCCCGCATTCTATTTGGCTAAGGCCAATTTGTTCAAAGAGCAAAAGGAGGTAGTGGGCGCCTCCCTTGCCAGAGCAAACGCCCTGGCACCCAATGATTGGCGGACGGTGGATGCGTTGGTCGAGTACATGAGTAACAACGGGAAGGGCACGGAAGCACTGGCGCTGTTGGAAAAATCGCTACCCAAAGACCAGAGCGCCCTGCCCGATCACGAGCGGTACATTCTGGGCCAGAAGAGAGCGAAGCTGTTATTAGATTTGGGTAGGTACCGGGAGAGCATCGAAACGTTGAGCAAACTCACCATCCTACCCAACGAGGGAGCCAAGCTGGCCCACGACCTTTACCGGGAGGCAAACATTCGGCAGGCGATAGCCTTGTTGAAAGACAGAAAAATCAAGGAGTCTTTGAAGTACCTCGACCAGGCCAATACCTGGCCGGAAAATCTGGGCAGCGGCAAGCCCTACGACACCGATAACCGTCTGACCGAAGCCCTGCGGTCGTACGCTAAAAACAGAAACGTCGCTGAGTTGGAGAAGATACGCGGTAGTCTGTCGGATAAAGAGCAGAAAATAGTGGCATTGGTTTTGAAATAATTCACCGGGTCGACGACCCAGGTTCATCTAATTTTGATCCCATCACCCCCGCCTGCTACGATGTACTTCCTTAAAAATATCTTTCGCGTCGTCATGATGATGACGGCAATACTATTTACGCTCGGATGCGAAACCGATAGTCCAACCCGATTCACCCTGCTCGATGCCTCCGATACGGGCGTCGACTTTGCGAACACAGTCACCGCTAATGAGTACGATAATGTGCTCAACTACGGCTACTTCTACAACGGCGGGGGCGTGGCGGCGGGTGACTTCAACGGTGACGGGCTGATCGACCTGTACTTTACCGGCAATCAGGTAGCCGACCGGCTGTACCTCAACCAGGGCGCGATGCGGTTTGCGGATGCCACCGAGGCATCGGGCATCGCGCACGGGGGCTGGAAAACGGGGGTTTCGGTCGTCGACATCAATAGCGACGGTCATTTGGATCTGTACGTATGTCGCTCGGGTGCCGAAGACCCGACCCTGCGCCGCAACTTGCTCTACATCAATGACGGCAAGGCGCATTTTACCGAAAGCGCCGAGGCCTACGGCTTAGCCGACGAGTCATACACCACCCAGGCGGCCTTTTTCGATTACGATCGCGACGGCGACCTTGATGCCTTTCTGCTGAATCACTCGGTGCAGGAATACGCGGGATTTAGTAACCTCATCGCTTCGTTTCGCACCAAAACAGACGCGCGCTACGGCAGCAAATTGTTACGAAACGATGCGGGTAAGTACACCGACGTGACGGAGACATCGGGCATGGTCAGCAACGTACTTAGTTTTGGTCTGGGACTTAACGTCAGCGACTTGAACGACGACGGTTGGCTGGACCTTTACGTGACCAACGACTACAACGAAAACGACTACCTCTACCTCAATCAGCAAAACGGTACCTTCAAAGAAGTGGTGCGAGATGCCATGGGCCACACCTCGTTTTATTCGATGGGTACCGATGCCGCCGACATCAACAATGATGGCCGCACCGACCTTATCACCCTCGATATGCTGCCCGAGTCTAACGAACGCATTAAACTCACGGCGGGTGACGACAACTACGACAAGTACCAAATGCTGCTGAAAGCCGGATTTCACGAGCAAACCATGCGTAACATGTTGCAGCTCAACGCCGGTAACAGCCGATCGACCGCTACCGGGAATATCGATCTACCCGTATTTTCTGAGATTGGGCAGCTGTCGGGTATCTCCAACACCGATTGGTCGTGGTCGGCACTGCTGGCCGACTTCGATAACGACGGATTTAAAGACCTGTTCGTGACCAATGGCTACGCACGGGACTATACCAACATGCAGTTTTTGAAGTACTCGATGGAAACCCAAATGGCGGTCAGCAGTGGTCAGAAAACGATGCCTTCTACCTTGGAGTACATCGCCTCCATGCCCACGATCGATCAACCCAACCAGATTTTCCGCAATATGGACGGGTTGTCATTCGAGAAAAAGACGGAAGCGTGGGGATTTGCAAAAAACAGCCAATCGAATGGCGCGATCTACGCCGATCTCGACAACGACGGCGACCTGGACCTGGTGACCAACAATGTCGACGAAGTAGCCTCGGTGTATCAGAATAACGGATTGGAAAGCACGGGCAGGAACTATGTACAAATCGGTCTGTCCGCTCCGTCCGAAGCGTTTAAAATTGGGGCGAGGGTAACGGTTTGGGCGGGAGGCCAGGCCTACTACCAGGAGTTCCAACCCGTACGCGGCTTTCAGTCCGCGATGTACGGGCCGTTACATTTTGGCTTGGGGGAGAGCAACGCGGCCGATTCCATCGAAGTAAGGTGGAACGATGGCACTTTGAATAAGACAAGGAAGCCCATGCCTTCCGGGGTCCACCTGGTAATGTATGACAAGGCCGGTAAAAACGTTCGTTCACAAACAGCTCCGCCCCTGTTTTCTGCCTCTACCCCCTTTTTCACGCATCGACAACCCGACGTCAATGATTTCAGAACCCAATCCCTGCTACCCGCCATGCAATCCTACAACGGCCCCTGCATGGCAACCAGCGAGTCGGCGCAAAGCACCGAGCTCTTCATCGGCGGCGGGCGCGGGCAGGCGGGCGGGTACTTTGTATCGGCCAACGGTCAGCTCAGACAGGTACCCCAGCCCGCGCTTGAAGCAGACGCTGCCTTCGAAGACGGCGCCGCGGTATTCGTGGATGTCGACGGCGACGGTGATCAGGATTTGGTGGTCGCATCGGCGGGCTATGCGCTCAGTCCCGAAGACCCGCTTCTGGAGGTTCGCTTGTACTCCAATAATAACGGCAGACTCACACGGGCACCGCTTCCGAAGATGTTGCTGAACGCCACCGTGGTGTGTGCCGCCGATGTCGATCTGGATGGCGACCAGGATCTATTCATCGGAGCTGGTTGCGCGCCCGGCCGGTACCCGGAGGCCCAACGATCCATTCTGCTCAAAAACGATGGCAGCGGCGTATTCACCAATGTCGACGACTTCCCGGCGGTGCAGGCACTCGTTACCGGGGCATCCTTCACCGATCTCAATGGTAATCGTAGCCCTGATCTGGTGTTGGTAGGAGAATGGATGAAGCCTATCGCGCTTATCAACCGAAAGGGTAACTATTCACTCGACGCTGCAACTACCACTTCGTTGCCTTCCGCCATGCACTACGCCTTAGCGGCCGCCGACCTGGACGGAGACGGGGATGAGGATTTTCTGGTAGGTGGTTTGGGGGCAAATAATCAGTACGCTGTCAACGCCGGGGAAGGACTGACGCTGGATTATGGTGATTACGGAGGAAATAGCCGGATGCTACCCCTGCTGGGCCTGAAACAATTTGGAAACCGGTACCCCTTCGCCAGCCTCGATGAGCTACTAGGTCAAATCCCCGCGCTTAAAAAAAACTACGCCGATTACGAGAGCTACGCCCGCGCCAACATGGAAGACATCTTAGCGCAACTTCCCGCCGGGAAAACGCTGACCGCCGACGACCTGAGGACGGGAGTCCTGTGGAACGATAAAGGAAAGCTAACCTTTGAGCCATTACCCACGGCAGCGCAGTATTCACCGGTCCACGCGGTACTCGTCCGGGATTTTAACGGTGATAAAAAACCGGATGTGCTCCTGGCAGGAAACGAATTACACAGTCGCGTCCGGCTGGGCCGCTCCGACGCCAGCTACGGACAGCTATTCCGCAATCAAGGGGACCGGAAATTTCAATACTTGTCTCAAAACGACACCGGTATTTGGGTCAAAGGCGCGGTGCGTTCGGTGGCTTGGGCCGGAAATCGACTTGTTTTTGGGGTGAATGGTGGGGAAGCGAAGGTGTATAAGTTCAAATCGGAGTTGCAGTAGTTTTGCCTTTCTGAGTACACAAAAAGGGCCGCTCAATTGAACTGAGCGGCCCTTTTTATAATCATCATCTGCCAGGTACTACTTCTTCGTAACCCGAATCGAGGTGCGGCGATTCTGCGCGCGGCCTTGCTCGGTGTCGTTGGAAGCAACGGGGTACTGCTCTCCGTAGCCTTCCGATTCGAGACGGGCACCGTCGATGCCCATGTCGATCAGCGACTGTTTGACCGAAGCGGCGCGGTCAGCCGAAAGCTGCATGTTCATGTCGCGGTCGCCGGTATTGTCGGTGTAGCCACCCAGTTTCACTTCTACGTCGGGATAGGCTTTCAAGATTTCGGCCACGTTACCCAATTGCTCGCGCGATTCGGGCTTTAACGTCTCCTTACCCGTCTCGAACAACAAGCGGTCGAAGTCGAACCAGGTATCCTTGTCGACGGCGCTACCGGAGCGAATGAAATCGACCAGGCCGCGCTCCACGGGATTGCCGTCGCGGGCGATGTTCAGCTTCAAGCCATTTTCCAACTCGTACACATCGGTGGGAGTCATGCTTCCGTCGATGGGCAGTACCTGCACGGTCTCGGTTTCCATATTGCCCAGGTCGGACGAGTTGACGGCAATGTAGGGTGCGATCACCAGCGAAACGATCGACATCAGTTTGATCAGGATGTTCATCGAAGGACCGGAGGTATCTTTGAATGGATCACCCACGGTGTCGCCCGTAACCGAAGCCTTGTGCGGCTCCGATCCCTTATAGTACATCTGGCCGTCGATCATAACACCTTTCTCGAACGATTTCTTGGCATTGTCCCAGGCACCGCCTGCATTTGATTGGAAAATACCCATCAACACGCCCGAAACCGTGACACCGGCTAACAAGCCGCCCAACACTTCGGGACCCATCGTGAAGCCGATCAGTACCGGCGTAATCAGCGCGATCGCCCCGGGTAGAATCATCTGGCGCAACGAAGCTTGCGTCGAAATAGCCACGCATTTTTCGTATTCGGGTTCGGCCTCATACTCCATGATTCCCGGAATCTCGCGGAACTGGCGACGCACTTCGTTCACCATTTCCATCGCGGCTTTGCCCACTGCCGAAATACACAGCGCACTAAAAATAAACGGAATCATACCGCCAACGAAAAGTCCGGCCAATACATCAGCTTTGTAAATATCGATCGCTTTAATCCCCGCGATGCCTACGAAAGCCGCAAATAAAGCCAGCGAAGTCAAAGCCGCCGAGGCGATGGCAAAACCCTTGCCGGTTGCGGCGGTGGTGTTGCCCACGGCGTCGAGGTTGTCGGTGCGCTCACGTACCTCGGGAGGCAGTTGCGACATCTCAGCGATACCGCCCGCGTTGTCAGCAATGGGTCCGAAGGCGTCGATGGCCAATTGCATGGCGGTGGTCGCCATCATACCGGCGGCGGCGATGGACACCCCGTACAAGCCCGCAAATTTGTAGGAGAGGATGATACCTCCGGCCAATACCAGAATCGGCAATACCGTCGACTCCATCCCCACGGCGAGTCCGCCGATGATGTTGGTGGCGTGGCCCGTGCCCGATTTTTCGATGATCGAGTTGACCGGGTGTTTGCCCATAGCGGTGTAGTATTCTGTAATGATCGACATCAGCGCACCGACTACGAGGCCGGTCACAATGGCGAAGAATACACCGTTTGACGTAAACTCAAAGCCACGAAGGTTCAGCGTTTCGGGCAGAATGCCTTTGACCAGAAAATAGGAAGCCACGAAAGTAATGATCACGGAGGCCCAGTTGCCCAGGTTGAGCGCTGCCTGCACCGAGGAAGTCTCTTTGCTGATGCGCACGAAGAAGGTCGAAACCAGCGAAGCCAATAAACCCACCGCCGCGATCATCATCGGCAGCAGCACGGGCGAATATCCACCGTAAGCATCGGTGCCTGCCACGTCAATTTCCTGACCCAGCACCATAGTCGCCAAAATCGTGGCTACGTAAGAACCGAACAAATCCGCACCCATACCGGCCACGTCGCCCACGTTGTCGCCCACGTTGTCGGCAATGGTAGCGGGGTTACGCACGTCGTCTTCAGGAATTCCGGCTTCGACTTTACCGACAAGGTCGGCACCCACATCAGCGGCTTTTGTATAAATACCACCACCCACGCGGGCAAAAAGCGCAATGGACTCAGCTCCCAGTGAAAAACCGGCCAGCACCTCGATAGCCGTCCGCATTTCGACGGAAGTCAAGGGCTGACCGACCGCAAAAACGTGGTAGAATATGATAAACAAGCCGCCCAGTCCCAGCACCGCCAAACCGGCAACGCCCATGCCCATCACCGAGCCGCCCGTGAACGACACCTGCAAGGCCTTGGAGAGTGAAGTACGTGCCGCCTCTGCGGTCCGCACGTTCGCTTTGGTCGCGATTTTCATCCCGATGTAGCCCGCCAACGCCGACAAAATAGCTCCAATAATAAAGGCTACCGCAATCAGCGGCGAAGAGTGAATGGGGTTCTCGGGGGTACCTTCGCTGGAGCCCAGAAAGAACAGGAGGATGGCCGTTGGGATGGCGAAGTAGGCCAGTACTTTCCATTCGGCTTTCAGGAAGGCAATGGCACCGTCGGAGATGTAGCCCGATAGCTTTTGCATGTTGGCCGTGCCGGCGGGTTGTTTGGTAACCCAGCTGAATCGCCAGGCGGTGTACAGCAATCCCACAACCCCGAAGGCGGGAACCAGGTAAATAATACTATCCATGCTTGTTTGTTTGGTTTGTTCTTTTGCGGTTAAAAATCGCGCAAAGATAGGGTTTTGGGATACACTTGCCCAAGCAATTTTATAAACTAATCATTATTTACCCACATAATTGGATATTTAACCGTCCACTATTGGTAGAGCGTGCGTTTGGGTGTAGCTTGCTCCTTAATTCATTCCCTTACCCCCGATGAAAAGAATATTATTCGCTTTCTCTGCCATTTTTCTTCTGACCACCACCCTCCGCGCCCAGGAGCCCAACCCTACCTCATCGGAGATATTATCCGATCTCAAAAAACTGAATGTACTGGGCAGCGCCATGCATATTGCCGCCCATCCCGACGACGAGAACAGCCTGCTGCTGGCCTACCTTGCCAAGGACAGACTCATCAATACCTACTACCTGGCTCTGACGCGCGGCGACGGCGGCCAAAACCTGATCGGCTCCGAACAGGGCGAGTACATCGGCGTCATTCGCACGCAGGAACTGCTGGCCGCGCGTCGTACCGACGGCGCTCAGCAACTATTCACGCACGCTTACGATTTTGGCTATTCTAAAACCCGGGAGGAGACGCTGGAATTTTGGGGTAAGGAAAAAATCCTGGCCGATGTGGTGTACCTCATCCGCAAGTACCGACCCGACGTACTCATCGCCCGTTTCCCGCCCGACGAGCGCGCCGGCCACGGACACCACAATTCCAGCGCGTATCTCGCCGAAGAGGCTTTCAAGATTTCGGGTGATCCGAAGCAATTTCCCGAACAACTCAAATACGTAAAACCCTGGCAGCCCAAGCGTATCGTGTGGAACAGCTACTCGCGTGGCTTCCAGAACAAGGAACCTGACGACGCGGGCAGCTTCGTGGGTGTGGATTTGAGTGGGTATAACGCGCTCCTGGGCAAATCGTACAGCGAAATCGCGGCTTCGAGTCGCTCGATGCACAAAACCCAGGGGTTCGGCTCGGCGCCCCACATCAACCTGCGTAAAGACTACATGTTACACAAGGGCGGCGACCCCGCCAAAAACGACCTGTTCGACGGTGTGGATTTGGGCTGGTCGCGGGTGAAGAATAGTGGGAAAGTAAGTCAAATGATCACGAAAGTCCATCGCCGATTATGATGTAAGCAAGCCTTCGGCTTCGGTACCCGCGCTGGTCGGAATCTACCAGGAACTGGGCAAACTTGATCAGGCGGATTATTAC
This sequence comes from uncultured Cytophagales bacterium, assembly GCA_963803495.1. Lineage (GTDB taxonomy): Bacteria > Bacteroidota > Bacteroidia > Cytophagales > Spirosomataceae > Persicitalea. The sequence continues at coordinate 311,156 of CAWDMP010000001.1, read as the reverse complement.
GTGAAGCGTAAAAAGGACGAAGTGCAAGACGCTCATTCAGCAGTGCCTGGGGCTCTGGTTCGAGACCAATCCCGATGATTTTTCCACTTCGCCGGGCGGTAAGGCGAAGGTCAGCGTCAAGGTAGTCGAGCGGTCCGAAACGCCGGTCACCCTGCAAAGCATCAAAGTGATCGGCGCCGCTTTCGACACCACCCTGAATAAAGCGCTGAACACGTACGAGGCTTTTTCTTTCGATAAGACGATCGACATTCCGGCCAAAATGCCCATTTCACAACCCTATTGGCTACGGCAACCGATCAAAGACCGCAAGGTATTTCAGTTCGAGGACCAGGAACTCGTAGGCAGGCCCCAAAATGAGCCGGAGCTGCAAACGGCCTTTACCTTTTTTATCGAGGGTACTTCGTTCACCTACACCTCGCCCTGGAAATACAAGTCGGTCGACCCGTCGGAAGGCGAGATTTACCGCCCGTTCGAAATCCGACCGGCGGTAACGGTCAATTTGTCCGAACCCGTCTTTGTGTTTGCCGATCAGCAAAGTAAGCCGGTCGATTTGCTCCTGAAAGCCAACGAGCCCGACATGCAGGGTACCATCAGGTTCGATTTGCCCAAAGGCTGGAAAGCCGTACCCTCGGAAGTACCTTTTTCCACTAAGGATAAATACGAAGAGAAGGTCTTCACCGTGCAGATTACCCCACCGGCCCAAAACAGCGAGGGAAAAATGCGGGTGAAGGTCACGACCCCGCGGGGCACCACGTCGAACAGTTTGCGCAGCGTGGAGTTTCGACACATTCCCACCCAAACGCTTTTCCCACCCGCTGAGACGGAACTGGTCAAGCTCGACATTCAGAATCTTGCGAAAAAGATAGGCTACATCGCCGGAGCGGGCGACGAAGTTCCGACGGCCCTACGCCAAATCGGTACCGAGGTAACCATGCTGGACGAAAAGGAATTGGGCAAAGACCTGAGCGTGTACGATGCCATCGTGGTGGGTGTGCGGGCCTACAACACCGAAGAGCGCCTGGGGTACTACCAGGAAAAACTGTTGGAGTACGTCAAAAACGGCGGTACGATGGTGGTACAGTACGTCACGGCGCGCAACGGGTACCTCAGCAATGGCTTCGAGGTGGAGCGAATGGGTCCTTACCCCTTCTCGATCAGCCGCGACCGCGTCACCGACGAGACCGCCGACATCCGGTTCCTGAAACCCGACGACGCGCTACTCAACAAACCCAACAAGATCACGGCCGACGATTTCAAAGGTTGGATTCAGGAGCGCGGGTTGTACTTCGCCGCTGATTTTGAGAAGAACTACATCCCATTACTGGCCGCCAAAGACCCCGGTGAGTCCGAACAGAATGGTAGCTTGATCTACGCCAAATACGGCAAGGGTACTTATATATACACCGGCATCTCTTTTTTCCGTGAACTACCCGCCGGCGTACCGGGTGCCTACCGCCTTTTTGCCAATCTGATATCGGCGGGTAAATAAGGTACGCCTCCGACTTTCCCTCCCAACCAAACCCCTCTTTCTCAGTGGCAGATTCTCGCCCATGGCATATCGACATCGACACGGGCGGGACCTTCACCGATTGCATCGCCCTCGATCCCGACGGGGCGACGCACCGGGTGAAAGTACTGAGCAGCGGGAATCTTCGGGGCCGGATCGTTCGCAAAATCGACCCCTACAACTATTTTTTTGAAGCACCCTGGTCGTACGACAGTCACCTGCTGAGTGGTTTTACGCTCAACATTCCTTCCCGTGGTGTCAGTACCAAACTACTAGCGATCGACTACCGCAACCGCATCCTGACGCTGGAAGACAACGTACCCGCGCTCACCGATGTGGATTTCGACCTGACGGCCGGGGAGGAAGCACCGGTGCTGGCTATACGTCTGGTGACCGCTACTAAATTAGGCACTGCTTTTCCTTCGATCCAATTGCGCATCGGCACGACCAAAGGTACCAATGCTTTGCTGGAGAGGCGTGGGGCCAAAAGTCTATTAGTCGTGACCAAGGGGTTCAAAGATGTGCTCAGAATAGGTACCCAGCAACGCCCGCACCTGTTTCAACTCGCCATTCCCGATCCCGAACCGCTCTACGCCGATGTGTTCGAGGTGGACGAGCGCATCGACGCCCACGGAAAATCACTGCAAAACATCCCGGCCTGCGATCTGGACGACTTGCTCGATCAACTCAAATTTGGCGGGTACGAAGCCGTGGCCGTTTCGTTGTTGAACGCCTACCGAAACCCGGCGCACGAAAAACTGGTAGTTGATTTTCTCAGGAATAATGCTACCACTTCCGTGTCCTCGGGCGAGGCGCTGTTTCCGCAGATCCACTACCTGCGGCGTACCCAAACGGCCGCCGTCGACGCCTACCTGGCCCCCATCATCGAGGGGTACCTCAAAAACATCGGACGAAGCTTGAATAAAGTGGCGATCAAGGTCATGACGAGCGCCGGGGGACTGGTGGCCAGCGAGCACTACCACGCCAAAGACAGCCTTTTGAGCGGTCCGGCGGGCGGCATGATCGCGGCTACCCGGTTGGCGCAGAAACTGGGACTGGCCAGGGTACTTACGTTCGACATGGGCGGTACCAGCACCGACACCGCCCGCATCGACGAGCGCACCGGCCTGAAGTACGTGACGAAAATCGGGGAGTACGAGCTACTGAACCCCGCTTTCGCCATCGAAACGGTGGCGGCGGGCGGCGGGTCGATATGCTGGTTCGACGGCTATACCCTGCGGGTCGGTCCGCAGAGTGCCGGCGCGGCGCCGGGTCCGGCCTGCTACGGGGCGGGTGGCCCACTGACGATCACGGACGTCAACCTGCTGCTGGGCAAGCTGGACACCGACCAATTCGAGATTCCGATCAGTCCCGAGTGCGCGCACGAGGCGCTGCACGCCCTGATCGACGCCATCCATTTTAAGACCGGAAACACCCTGTCCGGTGCGGAGGTACTGCAGGGATTGGAGCGGATCGCCAATGAAAAAATGGCGGAGGGCATCCGCAGGATTTCCGTCAGCCAGGGCGTCGACCCGGCCGACTATACCCTGATGACCTTTGGCGGTGCCGGGGGTTTACACGGCTGCCAACTTGCTGACCTGCTGCACATCAAACAAATCATCATACCCCATGAGGCGGGCATATTCAGCGCTGTCGGGATGGGGCAAGCCAGCCTCAGCCGCCTGGCGACCCGACAGATCCTGGCCCCTTGGGTGGAGGCCCGGAGTACCCTGGACACCCGCATCGACGCGATGGAAACGGAGCTGCGCGAAACGCTGGCCAAGGAAGACGTGGCCGAAACGGAGCGCGGATTTTGCTCGCTGTTTTTTCGCTTCGCCGGTCAGGAGACCACCCTGGAGGTGCCCTACACCGGTGAAGACTCAAATCAGGATTTTCTATCCCAATACCAAAAACTATACGGGTACCTACCCGCCGACCGCGAAGTTGAATTGGAGAGTATCCGTTTGCTGGTGCAGGAGAAAAAAGCATTGGTTACCAACGATGAGCATAGTGTGGCAACCCGTCCGGCAATAGCGGGCAAAACCATCACCTCGCCCTTTGGCGACCGGGATTCTACGGATGTGTACCAACGTGCCACTTTACCCGCGGGCAGCACGGCCCCAGGCCCCTGCATTATTACAGATCAAAACTCGACCACCTTCGTCCCCCCCCATTGGCGTTTTAGCGTTCTCAATTCCCTCGATTTGTCCATCGCCAGCGAGGACATTAACCCCAAACCGGCGGTCACCGAGCAGCCGGAGGAAATCGAGCTGGAGCTTTTCACAAATCGCTTTTACGCCATCGCCGAGGAAATGGGCATGCAATTGCAACGCACCGCCTTTTCGGTCAACGTGAAGGAAAGGCTCGATTTTTCGTGCGCGCTGCTCGACGCCGACGCTGAACTCCTGGTCAATGCGCCGCATATACCCGTACACCTGGGGAGCCTCGGTCTGTGCGCGCGGCTGGTCAGGGAAAAAATCGACATCGGGCCGGGCGATGTCGTCATCACCAACCACCCCAAGTACGGCGGCTCGCACTTGCCTGATGTAACGCTCATCGCCGGGGTTTTCACCGCGTCGGGCGCGCAGGTGGGTTACGTCATCAACCGCGCGCACCACGCCGAAATCGGGGGCAGCCGACCCGGCTCGATGCCGCCTGACGCACGCCATCTCTTCGAGGAAGGCGTAGCCATTTTGCCACAGTACCTGGTTAAGTCGGGCGTGCCCCTGTGGGATCCGATTCGGGCGCTCTTCAATAGCGGGCCCTACCCCACCCGGATGTGGGCCGAGAACGAGGCCGATATGATTGCGGCGCTCTCTTCATTGAGGAAGGGACAGGAGGACTTGTTGGCGCTGGTAGGCAGGTTTGGCCTGGAAAGGGTACACTACTTCATGCAAAAATTGAAAGATAACGCGCTCAATCAATTACAAACTGCCTTGAAACCTTACCAGAATCGAAAGATCAAAGCCACCGAATTCCTGGACGACGGCCATCGCATATCGGTCGAGATCGAGGCGGGTACCGAGGGGCTCACTTTCGATTTCGGCCATACCTCCCATGCGCATCCGCATAACCTCAACGCCAATCTTTCCATTATCCATAGCGCCATACTCTATGTACTCAGGCTTCTGGTAGATAAGGAAATTCCGTTAAACGACGGCTTGATGAAACAGGTCAGGATCATCCTGCCCGAAAACTCTCTGCTTCACCCCATCTTTTTCGACGACCCCACCCAGTCCCCGGCGGTGGTGGGCGGCAATACCGAAGTGAGCCAACGGCTGGTCGATACCTTATTGAAAGCCTTCGAACTGGCGGCTTGCAGCCAGGGTACGATGAACAATTTTTTGTTTGGCGATGCTACATTAGGGTACTACGAAACAATCGGGGGCGGCGCGGGGGCGGGCAACGGTTTTGCCGGCCGATCCGGCGTGCACCAGCACATGACCAACACCCGCATCACCGACACCGAGGAGCTGGAAAGGCGCTACCCCGTGCGGGTACGGCAGTTTTCGCTCCGACCCAATTCGGGGGGCAAGGGGCACTGGCCGGGCGGCGATGGCATTATCCGCGAGATCGAGTTCCTGGCCGACCTCGACATCACGCTGCTTACCCAGCACCGGGCCTTCGCCCCTTATGGCCTGGCGGGGGGCGGTAGCGGACAAACTGCCCAGGAGACTATCGTGCGAGTCAACGGGCAGGTAGAGAAATGTCCGGGCATGTGCAGTGCCCAGGTAAAGCCCGGCGATCGACTCATTATCGAAACACCCGGCGGCGGCGGCTACGGTGAGGGGTAGTATCCAGGAAATCCATCGACTCAACCTCTCGCTTTACCTTACCAATCGACCCTATGCCCCAGGACAATGCCAAAGCCTTGAACAAGCGACTCGACGTCGATTTTGCGGTGCAAGCCGCTCGACTCGGCGTGTGGGAGGTCGACCCGGCCACCAACCGAGTGATTTGGGACAACCGCTGTCGTCAGTTGTTCGGCATGGCCGACATGAGCGAACTACCCTACGAGCAGGCAATCAGGCATATTCATGCCGACGATGTCAAGCGGGTGGATAAAGCCGTTCAGTGGGCCTTGAACCCCCAATCGGGCGGCCATTACGACATCACCTACCGGACCATCGGCTACGACGACGGTAAGCAACGCTGGGTGCGGTTTGTGGGCATGAGTTATTTTGACGAGTCGGGAAAATCCTACCGGTTTGCGGGCATCGCCCAGGACATGACCGCTGAGATGGAAGCGCGCGACAGGGAGCAAAAGCAACACAAAACCCAGGAGCAGGAGAGGCTGCAGAAGCAGCGACTCTTTGCTGCCGTGGAGGCTAGTGAGAGCAGGTTCCAGCGCCTGATTCGGCAGGCACCCGTGGCTATCGCCCTGTTCGACGGCCCCACGTTTGTGATCGAGTTGGCCAACGAACGGGTGCTGGAATTTTGGGGAAGGACTCGGGAGCAGGTCATGCACAAGCCGCTGTTCGAGGCACTACCCGAAGCCAGCGGCCAGGGATTCGAGGAGTTGCTCACCGGAGTGTTCACCACGGGCAAGCCTTTCTATTCGAGTGAAATGCCCGTCAGCCTGCTCAGAAAGGGCAAGATGGAACAAACATACTTTGACTTTGCCTACGAGCCTTACCACGACGACGAAGGCCGCATCACGGGTATTATGGTGGTGGCCAACGAAATCACCAAGCAGGTGACTGCCCGCCATCTCATCGAGCTGAGTGAAACAAAGTACCGACAATTGTCCGAAGACCTGGACCAGCGCGTGCAGCTCCGAACCGCCGAGCTGGGCGAGCGGAATAAGGACCTGGTGCGATCGAACGAAAATCTGGAACAGTTTGCCTATATCGCAAGCCACGATTTGCAGGAGCCGCTGCGTAAGATTCAGGCCTTCGGGGATTTGATCAAATCCAACCACGCCGACGGGCTCGACGGCGGACTGGACTATCTGCTCAGAATGCAATCGGCCGCCCAACGGATGTCGGTGCTGATAAACGATCTGTTGACCTATTCACGGATTTCAACCCGCCAGCAGGATACCGATACCCTACCACTTGCTCTCACCCTGAGCCAAGTCATGGAAAATTTATCCCTGGTAGTGAGCGAAACGAATGCCGACATCTCGGTAGGCGAGCTGCCGGTGGTGCAAGGCGATGCTTCCCAACTCAATCAATTATTCCAAAACCTCCTGTCCAATGCGCTTAAATTCAGACGCTTTGGGAGCGATGGCAAACTGCTGAAACCAACGATTACGATCAGCCACGAAGAGATCGACGCTAGGGATTTGCCCAAAAACACCCATCCTGCCCGGCTGGCCGATCGATACTACCGCATCGACGTAGCGGATCAGGGCATTGGTTTCAACGAGAAATTCACGAATCGTATTTTCCAGGTTTTTCAACGGCTGCACGGCAAGAGCGAGTTTTCCGGAACAGGGGTGGGCTTGGCGATATGCGAAAAAGTAGCCTTTAACCACGGGGGAGCCATTGCGGTGCGTAGTACGCCCGGTGAAGGAAGCACGTTCAGTGTGTATCTCCCAAAACCCTGAGTGGATTGGGCGTATGATTCAGTGGGTGTCCTGAATTTTCATTGCAACCTTAACCTACTAAAAATGAAATCGTTGACGATTGGCCAGGGCTTCTCACGTATGTTATTCTGGTCGGTCATTTCGGCGGCCTTCATCGGGCCGGGTACCGTCACGACCTGCTCTATGGCCGGTGCCTCCTTTGGGACCTCGTTGTTGTGGGCTTTGACCTTTTCTACTTTCGCAACCATAATTTTGCAGGAAACTGCCGCACGGATCACCCTGGCTTCCGAGAAAAGTCTGGGCGAAATTCTGCGCATCCGGTACGGTGCGGGCGGCATTTGGGTCTGCTGGGCAATGGCCGCCGCCGTGGTGCTGGGCTGTGCCGCCTATGAAGCCGGTAACCTGCTGGGTGCCGTGGCCGGTTTGCAACTCCTGTCCGACCTACCCACCTGGCTATTGAGCGCTCTGATCGGTGGGGCGGCTTATGTGCTGCTGGCCATTCGCAACGTTTCGCTCCTCACCAGACTACTGGGCGTGCTGGTCTTCATCCTGGGCTTTGCGTTCATATTCGTCAGCTTCGGGGCGTTAAGTTCACCAGCCGAAATAGCCCAAAATGCGGTGGTACCCAACTTGCCCGTTGGTTCGGCCCTGATTATTGCGGGACTGGTGGGTACCACCATCGTACCCTATAACCTGTTTCTCGGCTCGGGTATAGGCCAGGGGCAAACCATCAAAGAAATGAGGCAGGGGCTGGTCCTGGCGGTGTGCCTGGGGGGCCTCATCTCAATGGCCATCATGCTGGCCGGTACCTTGATCGAGGGTGAATTTTCGTATCGAAACGCCGCCCAAGTACTAGGTAGCAGACTGGGGCGCTGGGGCGAAGTACTCTACGCGGTCGGTTTGTTTGGCGCAGGTTTCACTTCGGTGGTGACGGCAGCTTTGGCGGCCTCCATCACGGCCAAGTCGTTGCTGTCGACCAGCGAGAAACAAACGGCATATGTTTGGCAAGCCGTGTTGGCGGTGGGGGTCGTTTTCGGTATGGCGCAGTTCAAGCCGATTCCGGTCATTTTGGCGGCTCAGGTAGCGAATGGCCTGCTGCTTCCGTTCGTCACTTATCAATTATTGAGGTGTGTCAACGACCAAAATGTCCTACCGGAGCGGTACCTCAATTCTCCTATTCAAAACATTTTTTTAGGGCTAATCCTTGTAGTTACGGTGCTATTGGGCGGCAACGCCATCTATAATGCTCTGACCTAGCTGAGACAGTGGGCGTATCCTCACTTATTCTCCCAAACCACCTCGATCGCGCGGTCTTTCAGGTCGATGGTGGTGAAGGTCTCGCTGCCTTTTCTTTTTAATTCGACCTTACCGTCCTGAACCCTGGCTACGTCTTGCGAGATCACGTTCTTCTTATCTTTTTTGCGATAGATCACCACCAGGTTTTCCTCGGTTTGTACAGGCACGCTGCCCGACTTCCCCTTCAATATCACCGTGGTACTGTTGGTGGGTAGGTAGGGTGCTTTCACCAAAGCCAGTGCCCGCGATGCCTGGGGTACTCCGTAGCCCACGAAATTGTTGCCGTAGGGGTACAGGTGGGCCGATTTCTCGACGATCTCCATCAGCTCTTTGTTGGACAACCGGGGATTGGCCTGCATCAGGCAGGCGACAAAGCCAGTGATGACGGGCGCCGAAAGCGAGGTACCCATCAGGGAAAAGCAGGACACGTTGGGTTTTAGATAAGGCAAAAACTCCGGCCCCACACTGCTGTACCCGATCCGGTTCCACAGCCGCATGTTGGTCGCACCAATCGCCAGGACGCCCCTGGCATCGGCGGGCGTCGACACGACGCGCCAGTTTTTGTCTTCGCCCTCATTTCCTGCCGACACCACGATCAGAATGCCCTTTCTGCTCGCTGGCGATCTGGGCGGCGCGGGCGATGGCGCTCGTTTTTCCGTCCATTTGGCTGGGCGTGTAATTTTCCTTTGGGTCGGTGAAGCCCCGCGCGTAGCCCAGCGAGGTATTGATCAGCCGAACGCCCAGGCTGTCCATCCATTCCATGGCGGCAATCCAATTATCTTCCTCGCCGCGCCACTCGCGCAGCGAATAGTCGGTGCGGGCCAGGTAGAATTTGGCGTTCAGGGCAGTACCGTACTGGGTATCGTCGTCGGTGTCCATGCCGCCGATAGCGGCCATCACCTCGGTACCGTGCGTGTCGGAATAGGACTCAGCCACCGAAAACAACAACTCACCGGGTTGGTTGGGTTTTACATAATCCCGCACGCCCAGGATGCGCTTGTTTCCAAATACCTGCCGCAACGAGTGCGAAGAATCCGCGCCATAAAACCCGGCGTCGATCACCCCGATGGTGACGCCTTCTCCCGTCAGATTGGCATTTTTGAACGCATTGGATTGGATCTGCGACATAACCGGAGCCAAAGTCGGTTTTTTGGTGTACCCATCGGATCGGGTGATGAAAAAATCCGAATTCATCGGCATCACCTCCGTCACAAAATCAAGTGCCTCGGCGGCAAGTACTTGTTTGTAGCTCATGGCGGCAGAAACAGCGTTTAGCCAGCGGGAAGCATAGATTGGTTCGATCTGAGCGGCTTTTAGCTTAGCCAGGTACGCTTGCCGCACCGGCAGGTCGGTACTTTGCTCCACCACCAATCCTGCTGTCTGTCGATTTTGTCTGGTCTGGCTCGAGATAGCGGGCTGAGCGCTGGTATTTTTGTCTTTTAGATAAATCCAGTACTTGGGTTGGGCGGAAAGAGCGGTCGAATATAGGAAGAGGAAAAAAAATAGCGGTTTGACGGAGCGCATGCAATTGGTTTTTGGGTAAAATTTCAATTCTGGCAAGTTAAACGTAATTTTACGAAGAGATATTCACTCATTCTATCATTCTGTCATTCACTCATTGAGTTATTAATGCGTTATTCACCCATCGACCCCAAACTTTTTGTAGAAAACCGCCGTCGTTTGGCCCAGTTGATGGCGCCCAAGTCGATGGCGATATTGCAAGCCAACGACATCATGCCGACCAACGCCGACGGTACGATGGGTTTCCGGCAGAGCTCCGATCTATTCTATCTTTCCGGGGTGGACCAAGAGGAAACCGTCCTGTTGATTTTCCCCGAACATCCCGACGAAAAGTACCGTGAAGTACTGTTTGTGCGGGAAACCAACGAACACATTGCCGTTTGGGAGGGTGAGAAACTTACCAAATCCCAGGCACAGGAGGTATCGGGCATTCCCACGATCTTATGGACGCACCAATACGAGACAACCATGCGGCAGATTGTATTCGAGGCCGAGCGCGTGTACCTCAATACCAACGAGCACACCCGCAACGAATCGCCGGTGCAAACCCGCGACGCGAGATTCATCCGGGAGTTCAGGGGAAAGTACCCGCTGCACACGCTCGATCGACTGGCCCCGCTGATGCACCACATCCGGGCCATCAAACACTCCACTGAAACTCAACTGCTACAAACGGCCTGCGACATTACGAAACTAGGATTTGAACGCCTGCTTAGCTTTGTCGAGCCCGGTACTATGGAGTACGAGATCGAGGCTGAGCTTCTGCATGAGTTCGTCCGCAACCGCTCGCGGGGTTTTGCCTACCAACCGATCGTAGCCTCGGGGGCCAATGCCTGCGTGCTGCATTATGTCCAAAACAACCAGCCCTGCCGGGACGGCGACGTAATCCTGATGGACGTCGGGGCCGAGTACGCCAACTACGGTGCCGACTTGACGCGCTCGATTCCGGCAAATGGACGCTTCACCGCAAGACAGCGGCAGGTGTACGACGCGGTTTTGCGCGTGTTCCGGTACGCCTCCACCCGCCTGGTGGTGGGCAATGTCTGGGACGAGTACCACGCCGAAGTGGGCGATTTCATGGAAAAAGAGTTGGTCGATCTGGGATTGATATCACCGGACGACATCAAAAACCAAGATCCCGACTGGCCGGCATACAAAAAGTACTTTCCGCACGGTACCTCACACTTCATCGGGCTGGATGTCCACGATGTCGGCAACAAGTACCGGCGCTTCGAGGAGGGCATGGTATTTACCTGTGAACCCGGCATCTATATCCGGGAGGAAGGGCTGGGCATCCGGCTCGAAAACGACATCCTGATCACCGCCGGTGGCAATCACGATTTGATGGCGCATATTCCCATCGAGGCCGACGAGATAGAGGCTTTAATGAACCGGTGACGGTGGCAGAAAAGAAGCCTACCCTACCAGTCCGCAATCCACAGGCTAAAGCATGTAGCAATTCATTTTATAATTTTGGACGGAAAAGCGAAAGTCCTATAATACAGCTTAGTGAAAGAAAAAATAAAAACCGCATTGACCAACTCGCTACAAGCCCAACTCACGGCGGACGAATGGCAGTGGCTGCACGAAAAAAGCCGGGGTAGCCCGATGGACCTCATGACGGCTTTCGTGGCCGTGCCCAGGTTTATAGCTAGGAAACACCTCAGAGTCAAAACAGTACAAGCCGATACCGCGACCCAATTCGTAATGCGCTGGAGTACCGTTCGTGCGGCTCGGGTGTGGTTGTTGACCTGCCTGGATGCCAGCGATCGAAGTACCTACGTATCGCACATCGAAACGCTGTTCGACACTGCCGAGATGCAGGAATTGGTGGCGCTGTACTCGGCCTTGCCGTTCTTGGCCTATCCCGATGCCTGGCTGTTTAGGGCGACTGAGGCCGTGCGGTCCAACGTGGGCGACGTATTTGACGCGCTGGTGATGGACAACCCCTACCCTGCCCGGAATTTTGATGAGTCGGCCTGGAATCAGATGGTACTTAAAGTCATTTTTAGCGATAAGCCCATTCACCGCATCGTCGGGCTGGCAGAAAGAGCCAATGCCGCGCTGGCCCGGATGCTGTCGGACTTCGCCCATGAGCGCTGGGCGGCGGGCCGTACGTGGCCCCGGAGGTTTGGCGGCTTATGCCCAACTTTATCGACGCCCCTTGTTAGAAGATTTGAAGTACCTATTTTCTTCCTCTGATTTTAACAACCACAAAGCAGCAGCCCTGGTCTGCGGTCAAAGCGAGAACGACGAGGCGCGCGCACTTCTGGCCAATCATCCCGAACTGGAAGCACAGATACTACAACAAAAGCTAAGCTGGGCCGATTTGGAATTCAACGACCTGAACACCTATGAATCAAGAGTAACAACCCCGACCCACGCAATCCCTTCGCACTTTGAAGATAGTGAAGCCCAGGTCACGCATAAGGAGTTGAAATGGGAAGCATACCGCGACACCATCGCCGGGATGCGTTTTTTCGATCCGCACATCCATATGACTTCGCGCACCACGGACGACTACCAGGCGATGTTCGACGCGGGCATCGTGGCGCTGATCGAACCCGCCTTTTGGCTCGGTCAACCGCGTACCGGATTATCGTCTTTCAAGGATTATTACAGTAGCCTGGTCAACTGGGAGCGGTTCCGTTCTTCCCAATTCGGTATCAAGCACTACTGCACCATCGGGCTCAACTCCCGCGAAGCCAATAACGAACCACTGGCCGAACAGGTGATGGAAATCCTGCCGCTATTTTTGTACAAAGAAGGCGTGGTGGGTGTAGGTGAAATCGGCTTCGATGACCAAACCGCCGCCGAGGAGAAGTACTACCGCGCCCAACTGGAACTGGCCAAACAAGCCCAACTCCCCGTGCAGGTCCACACGCCGCACCGCGACAAGAAGAATGGCACCGAACGCAGCATGGCCATCGCGCTGGAACACGGACTGGATCCAGACTGGGTGATCATCGACCACAACAATGAGGAAACCGTCGAGAGCGTCCTCGATCAGGATTTCTACGCCGGGTTCACGATTTACCCTTTTACTAAAATGGGCAACGAGCGCATGGTGAAAGTCGTGGAGCGTTACGGTCCCGAGCGCATCATGATTAACTCCGCCGCCGACTGGGGCATTTCCGATCCGCTGGCGCTGCCCAAAACCGCCGCCCTCATGAAAATGCGCGGTATTTCCGATGATGTCATCCGAAAAGTCACCTACCAAAACGCCATCGACGCCTTCGGACAAAGCGGGCAGATCGACGAGACCGTTTTTGCCAACGGCCTGGTCATCGACCAGAGTCAGAAGATGAATGGCAACACCATTCTCAGAGGCGGCCAGCAGCCGCGCATCGCCAAGGGTTCGCTTTTTATTAAGTAGATGGCCAATCTGAAACCCTATTTCCAACTTACTCGTCCGGCCAATTTGCTGACGGCCCTAGCCGATATTTTGGCGGGTATGGCTATTGCCGGATTTACTTTTACGGGTGGCAGTTACTTCTACCTCCTCCTCGCGACGCTCGGGCTATACGGCGGCGGGGTGGTACTCAACGACGTATTCGATGCGGAGCTCGACGCCATCGAGCGGCCGGAGCGCCCCATTCCTAGCGGCAAAGTACCCCTACGATCGGCGGCGCTATTCGGGGGAGCCCTTTTGGCGCTCGGGATTATCTGCGCAAGAATTTATTCCCTCGAAAGCGGACTCATTGCGCTGGGCATCGGGCTATTGGTGATTCTTTACGACCGTTACGCCAAGCACAGCAAACTCTGGGGACCCGTCGTGATGGGTATGTGTCGGGGCGGCAATTTGTTGTTGGGGATCAGCGTGTTGACTGGCGCTTTGTCCCGTTATGCGTGGGTCGGGCTCATTCCTATCGTTTACATCGGCGCTATCACCATGATTAGCCAGGACGAAGTACACGGCGGCAGGCAACGAACGTTATATATGGCAGGTTTGCTATATGCTTCCGTGCATTTGGTCCAGCTTTTTGTGGCCTACACACAAGGTAACTTGCTGATTGCCATCCCGTGGGTAGCGCTGCACGTGTTTTTGGTGGCGCGCCCGTTGTGGGGCGCTATCCAGAACCCCATTGGCCCGATGATCGGCAAGGCCGTCAAGGCCGGGGTGCTGTCGCTCATCGTGATGGATGCGGCCTGGTGCGTGGCTTTTGGGTATTGGCCACTGGCGCTGCTTGTACTACTTCTTTTACCTTGTTCAATTTTCCTAGCAAAGATTTTCGCTGTGACCTGAGTCACCAATTGCATGCAAACGATCCACCAACAATTCCAAATCGAGTACTCTTATTCGATCTTTTTTACCCAAAATCTTTTTTCTAAAACTAATTCGACGCTCCGCGATTTTTTGGCATCCTTTGGGGACGATGGTTTTAGGCGTAAGGTTCTCTTCGTCCTAGATGCGGGACTACTGCCGCACTATCCACTGTTGAAGGATGATCTCAAAGCCTATTTTGCGGAAGATACGTCCAGCGTCGAGCTTGTCGATAAGATCCTGACCGTACCAGGCGGGGAGGTCGCCAAAAACGACCCGACCCTGTTCGACACCATCGTACAAGCGATCGATGAGGAAGGCATCGACCGCCATTCGCTGGTGATCGGTATCGGGGGCGGGGCAGTTCTGGATTTGGTGGGCTACGCTTCGGCGGTTTCGCACCGGGGCATCCGGCACGTGCGCGTCCCGACTACCGTCCTCTCGCAAAACGATTCGGGGGTTGGCGTAAAGAACGGGATCAACTACCGAGGCAAGAAGAACTTCTTAGGTACTTTCGCTCCACCCGTGGCGGTTTTCAACGACAGTACTTTCCTGCAAACCCTGGATGACCGCGACTGGCGCGGCGGGATTTCAGAAGCCATCAAGGTAGCTTTGATCAAGGACAAAGTTTTTTTTGAATGGATCGAGGCCAATGCCGACGCTCTTGCAAATCGCGACCTGCCGACGATGGAAAAATTGATTCACCGCTGCGCTGAAATGCACACCGAACACATCCGCAGCGGCGATCCCTTCGAGTTTGGTTCTTCCCGGCCGCTGGATTTTGGCCACTGGGCCGCCCATAAATTAGAGTACCTTACCGATTTTGAAATCCGCCACGGCGAAGCGGTGGCGATTGGTATTGGCCTGGATAGCATCTATTCTCACAAAATAGGCTACATTGGGGAAGACGATTTAAAAAGAATCCTTGCCCTTTTTCAAAAATTGGGGTTCAGCTTGTACAATTCCAAACTCTCCGAAAACGACAAAATCAATCTTCGCCACGGCCTGGCCGAATTTCAGGAACACCTTGGCGGGCGGCTTACCATCACGCTACTGGTCGCCCTCGGCCTGGGTATCGAAGTCCACGAGATGGACGACACTACCATCGCCGATTCGGTGGATTATCTGGCCAGCCTCGGAGAGGCGCAACCTTTGTAGCAGAATCAAATAACCAGACTTCATGAAAACCTCATTCGGCCACCTCACCTATTGCAGCAATATTCATCCCGGCGAAGTCTGGGACGCTCATTTCAAGGAATTGAAGAAAAACCTCCCTTTCATCCGAGAAGAATTAGCCGAAGGTCAACCCTTCGCGCTTGGCTTGCGCCTGGCCAACGACGCCTCCAACGAATTAAGTAAGCCGGAAAGGTTGCAGGAATTCAGGAACTGGCTGGTCGAAAACGATTTGTACGTGTTTACGATGAATGGCTTTCCTTACGGAGGCTTTCACAACACGGTGGTCAAGGATCAGGTACACGCTCCCGACTGGACTACTACCAAGCGCATCGACTACACGCGGCGGCTGTTCTCGATTCTGGCCCAACTTCTACCCGACGGCATGGACGGCGGCGTCTCGACCTCGCCCCTCTCCTACCGTTTTTGGTGGAAAGACGAAGCTGCAACCGAACAGGCTTTCCATACCGCGACCCAAAACATCCTGCAAATCGCGGACTATCTAATCGAAATCGAGCGCGAGACCGGAAAATTGCTGCACCTCGACATCGAACCGGAGCCGGATGGTCTGCTGGAAAACTCCGTCGAATTCGTGGATTGGTACCGCGACTATCTCTTGCCCATCGGGATTCCTTACGTTCAGGAAAAATACGGCATCACCGAATCCCAAGCCAAAGATTCTTTACTGGCCCACATTCGGCTCTGCTTCGACGTCTGCCACGTGGCGGTGGCCTACGAAGATCCGCGCGAAGTACTGGAACGCCTCGATTCCGTGGGCATTAAAGTTGGGAAAATACAGCTCAGTTCGGCGTTGAAAATGGATTTACGAGAAAATAAAGTCGAGAAAATCGACTCCCTGCGCTCGTTCAACGAACCGGTGTACTTGCATCAGGTGGTGGCTCGAAAGCCTGATCAAATTTTTACAAAGTACCCTGATCTCCCCGAAGCCCTGGCAGACGATAGCGCGATGGAGGCCGAAGAGTGGCGGATTCATTTTCACGTACCGCTTTTCGTGGATTCTTACGGGAAGCTGGATTCTACCCAGGGCGAAATCGTGAAAACGCTGGATCTGCTGAAAGAAAATCCTTTTACCCAACACCTCGAAGTGGAAACCTACACCTGGGGCGTCCTGCCCGAAGCCATCCAAAAACCCATTGGTCAGTCGATCGTGCGGGAGTTGCGGTGGGTAGTAGGTAAGTTGGGATGACGACCAACCTAGTGTCCAGCCGCCTCGGCGGACCGATCTAAAATCCAGAAAACACTATGCAAAAAACCGTCGTCATCGACATCGTGGCCCTCAGTGCTAACCTGATCGGGGAACATACGCCCTTCTTGAAGAAGTACCTGAAAAGTCGAACTCTGACGCCAATAAAACCCGTGCTGCCCGCCGTGACGACGACGTCCCAAAGTTGCTACGTTACGGGAAAATGGCCCGCCGAGCACGGCATCGTCGGCAATGGCTGGTACGATCGTGAGAATGCGGAGGTGAAGTTCTGGAAGCAGTCCAACCACTTGGTACGGGGTGAGAAAATCTGGGACGCCGCCAAAAAGCGCGACCCATCGTTTACTTGTTCCAAGATGTTCTGGTGGTACAATATGTACGCCACGGCCGACTACTCGGCCACGCCCCGTCCGCAGTACCACGCCGACGGCGTGAAAGCCCCCGACTGCTACACCCATCCACCCGAACTGCGCGACCGGCTGCAAGCCGAGTTAGGCCAGTTCCCGCTTTTTAACTTCTGGGGTCCCAACGCTAATATCAAGTCTTCGCAATGGATCGCCGATGCCTCCATGCTAGTCGATCAATGGCACGACCCAACGCTGACGTTGATTTACCTGCCGCATCTTGATTATTGTCTGCAAAAACTTGGGCCGGACTTTTCTAAAATCTCGACCGAATTGGGCGAAATCGACGCGCTGATGAAAACGCTCGTTGACCACTACAAAGGCAAAGACGCCAAAATCATTCTCTTGTCGGAGTACGGCATCAACCCCGTTTCCCGTCCCGTCCACATCAACCGCATTTTGCGAGAGGAAGGGCTAATTGCGGTGCGGCAAGAGCGCTGGTACGAGCTACTGGACGCCGGTGCATCGCAGGCCTTCGCCACCGCCGACCACCAAATTGCTCATGTGTATGTGAAGGATTCAGCAAAAGTACCCCAGGTAAAAAAAATCCTGGAAAGTACCCCCGGCATCGCGATGGTATTGGATGAGGTCGGCAAGAAAAAGTACCATCTCGACCATGCACGCTCGGGCGACCTCGTGGCCGTGGCCGAACCTGATAGCTGGTTTACCTACTACTACTGGCTCGACGACGCCAAAGCCCCTGATTACGCCAAACTCGTGGACATCCACCGCAAGCCCGGCTACGATCCGGTGGAGATGTTCATGGACCCCAAAAATCCGCTCATCAAGCTGCGGGCGGGCTATAAGCTGGGGCGAAAGCTATTGGGAATGCGGTACCTAATGGACGTTATTCCGCTGGACGCCAGCTTGGTAAAGGGCTCGCACGGGAGTAATCAGGTACCTGAGCCGTATTATCCTATTTTGATTTCGGATCAAAAGCCAGACAAAGCTTCGTTGAAAGCCGTAGATGTTTACGATGTGATTTGGGATCACATATTTCCGTAAATCCCGTAGCCCGCATAGACGATCATCGCCAGGCAAAGCAGAATCTGCACAAAAACGCCCGATAAAAATCCCAAGAAGGAGCCAAAAGCCGCCCGCAGTGCCGCCTGGAAAGTAGCTCTCCCTACCAGCTCGCCAAGTAAAGCGCCTAAAAAGGTACCCACGAAAATTCCGATAGCGGGAATAAAGAACAGCCCCGCCAGTCCGCCCACGATGGCTCCGATACTCCCATACCTCGTTCCGCCAAACCGCTTTACGCCCAAAATGGGTATATAGTAGTCCAGAAAGACCATCACAACCGTCAGCACCCCGAACGTAATGAGTGCGGTTTGACTGAAATCGGCGTAGCGGCTGAAATGAATCAAAAGCAGCCCGCCAAAACTTAACCCCGGCCCCGGCAAAGGTAGTATTGCCCCCGCAAGACCAACCAGCAGACAGATAATTCCCAAAACAAGCAAAACAATATCCATACGCGAGTGTAATGATTTAGTTTAATGAATAAAAAAACATCGAGCCGACTATCTTTGTCGTATTGACATTCTATTTTTAATCAAAGATGAGGTTGAGATCTTGCCTATCTAACAATATCAGGAGTTAAGCTTTCAACTTTCACCTTTCAACTTTCAACTCCATTGAACAAAGTACTCATCATCGGCGCGGGTGGCGTAGGCAGCCTGGTGGCCCATAAGTGCGCCATGAACAGCGATGTATTCGGCGAAGTCATGCTCGCCAGCCGCACCAAGGCCAAATGTGACAAAATTGCCGCCGAAATCAAGGAAATGCACGGCGTAGAAATAAAAACTGCTCAGGTCGATGCCGACATCGTGGCCGAAACGGTGATTCTGATCAAGCAGTTCCAGCCCAAGATGCTTATCAACGTGGCCCTGCCCTACCAGGACCTGACGCTAATGGAAGCGTGCCTGGCGACGGGCATCCACTATCTCGACACGGCCAACTACGAACCCAAGGACGTGGCCAAATTCGAGTATAGTTGGCAGTGGGCCTACCAGGAGCGCTTCAAGGAAGCGGGTTTGATGGCGCTGCTCGGCTGCGGTTTTGATCCCGGCGTGACGCAGGTGTTCACGTCCTATGCCAATAAGCACCACTTTGACGAGATGCACTATCTCGACATCATCGACTGCAACGCGGGCGATCATGGCAAGGCGTTTGCCACTAACTTCAACCCTGAAATTAATATCCGCGAGATAACTCAGCCGGGTCGCTATTGGGAGAACGGGGAGTGGGTCGAGATCGAGGCCATGAGCATCCACAAGCCCATCGACTACCCCGGCATCGGGCCGAAGGAGAGCTATGTACTCTACCACGAGGAATTGGAATCGCTGGTGAAACATTTCCCAACGCTCAAACGTGCCCGTTTCTGGATGACGTTCGGGCAAGCTTACATCACGCACCTCAATGTGCTGGAAAACGTGGGCATGACCAGCATCGCGCCCATTAAATTCAAGGGCATCGACATCGTCCCGCTGGAATTCCTGAAAGCTGTGCTACCCGCGCCGGAAAGTTTGGGCGAAAATTATTCGGGCCAAACTTCCATAGGCGTTCAGATCAAGGGCATCCAAAACGGCGAAGAAAAAACTTACTACGTCTGGAACAACTGCGATCATGCCAAAACCTATCAGGAAGTAAAGGGACAAGCCGTCAGCTACACCACGGGCGTTCCGGCCATGATTGGGGCCATGTTGATGCTCACGAACGAGGACTGGATGAAGCCCGGAGTGTGGAATACCGAGCAATTGAACCCCGATCCTTTTATGGAGAAACTCAATCAGCACGGGTTGCCGTGGCATGAGCGGGTAAATGAGGCACTGCCGCATGAGTACCCTGCATGAGTGATGAGTGATGAGTGATGAGTGATGAGTGATGAATTTATTTAAAAAAGGCTTCGCACCGTACGAAGCCTTTTTTATTCTTAATGTAAACTTCTGATTAAAAAACACTTATCTAACATCCAAACGCATCGGCGGACCGGTCAAAACTCCAGCATCAAGTGCTCATTTTCAACTTCTTTGGCAACACCCTCATTTTTGTTCGTATTTTCGCCTCAATATTTAATACTCAAATTATTTTATAGAATAAAGCCTGTACTTCTACATGAGAAAATTGGTTTGGACGTGGCTGTCCTTGTTGGCTGTTTCAACAGCGAGCTTGGCGCAGCAAACGTTTCCCCGCAACGGCGCGTACGATGAACGCCCCGGACGCTACGCATTCACGAACGCCACCATTGTGGCCGATCCCCAAACGACCATCGCTAAAGGCACGATGCTGATTGAAAACGGCAAGATCGTGGACGTCGGACCCAATGTAAAAATACCCAAAGGTACCGTCGTGACGGACCTGGCGGGCAAGTACATTTACCCTTCACTCATCGACCTCGACTCCGACTACGGCATGCCGGAAGTGAAGCGTGCTACGCGCAGCCGTCGCGGTGGACAGCAGCTTGAATCGGACAAAAAAGGCGCATTCGGCTGGAATCAGGCAATACTACCCGAGGTACGGGCGGCGGAGCTGTTTGTAGTAGATCCCAAGAAAGCACCCGACTACCGCAAGTACGGCTGGGGTACTTTGCTGGTGCATCCGCACGACGGTATCGTGCGCGGTACCGGGGCGTTGGTTTCGCTGGACGACGAATCGGCTAATAAGGCACTGCTCCGCGACCAGGCTTCGGCGCACTATTCGCTGGATAAGGGCAGTTCTTCGCAAAGCTACCCCAGTTCCCTGATGGGTAGCGTCGCATTGCTGCGCCAGACCTACTACGACGCCGACTGGTTTGGCAAAGGGGGTAGCAAGGAAGAAAACAACCTTTCGCTGGCTTCTTTCAATCAAATCAAAAACCTACCCTCATTTTTTGAAACGACCGATAAACTGGGGGTTTTGCGGGCCGATAAAATCGGTGATGAATTTGGCATTCAGTACATTATCAAAGGCGGGGGCGACGAGTACCAGCGCATTCCCGAAATCAAAGCCACGGGTGCCTCACTGCTGGTGCCGCTTACCTTTCCGGTAGCTCCCGACGTGGAAGACCCCTGGGACGCCGAAGTGGTGACCTTGGCTGAATTAAAAAACTGGGAAATGGCTCCCTCCAATCCGGCGGC
This sequence comes from uncultured Cytophagales bacterium, assembly GCA_963803495.1. Classification (GTDB taxonomy): domain Bacteria; phylum Bacteroidota; class Bacteroidia; order Cytophagales; family Spirosomataceae; genus Persicitalea. Next base: position 290,124 of record CAWDMP010000001.1, on the reverse strand, counting down.
ACTCGCCAATGCGGGGATTCCCTTCGCCTTCACCTCTGATGGTTTGAAAAACAAAGGTGATTTCTGGACCAATATCCGAAAAGCCATCGAGTTCGGTCTGACCAAGGAGCAGGCCCTCGAAGCCATAACGCTTGCCCCCGCGCGACTGGCCAAAGCCGACGACATGTTGGGTAGCCTCAAAAAGGGCAAGCAGGCCAACTTCCTGATTACCTCCGGCGACCTTTTCGACGAAGACAACCTTATTCACGAGAACTGGATTCAGGGCAAGAAATTCATCATCAACGATCGCAATGCCGTCGACCTGCGGGGCGACTACCAATTGACCGTGGGCGGCAATGCGCCGATCAACCTCAGGGTGAGCGGAAAATCGAACAAACCCGAGTACCAGATTTCCGAAAGTGATTCCCTCAAATACAGTCCTAAGGTATCGCTCAACGGCAATCAAATCACGGTCACGTACCAGCCCGATAAGAAGAATCCAGGTACGGTGCGCCTGACGGGCTACATCGACGGCCGTGATATTCAGGGACAAGGTACATTGCCCGATGGTGCTCCGATCGAATGGAGTGCACGCGTGCAGCCCAATAGTACCTCGGGCAGTACGGTCCAGGGCGACACCGTCAAGGCCGGTCGCCCCACACCGAAGCAGCCGACTTTCGAGGATATGGGAAAGCTGGTGTACCCCTTCGTGGGTTTTGGGAACGAAACGCTACCCCAAGCGGAGACGACACTTATCAAAAACGCCACCGTGTGGACCAACGAGGCCGATGGCATCGTAGAAAATACCGATGTGCTGGTACAGAACGGCAAAATCGCGCGGGTAGGCAAAAACCTCTCGGCTCCAGGCGGGGCCAAGGTAATCGACGGAACCGGCAAGCACCTCACCACGGGCATCATCGACGAGCACTCGCACATCGCGCTGTTCTCGATCAACGAAGGCGGGCAGAGCAGCTCGGCGGAGGTACGCCAAAGCGACGTCATCAACTCCGACGATATCAATATCTACCGGCAGTTGGCGGGCGGCGTGACTACCTCGCAACTACTACACGGCTCGGCCAACTCAATCGGCGGCCAAAGTGCCGTGATAAAGCTCAAATGGGGCGAAGCGCCTGCCGGATTATACCTACCCCAAGCCAAGTACATCAAGTTCGCGTTGGGTGAAAACGTGAAGCAGTCCAACTGGGGCGACGCGGCCCGTTCGCGCTTTCCACAGACCCGCATGGGGGTCGAGCAAGTGTTTTACGATCACTTTATTCGCGCTAAGGAGTACGACAAGGCTATGAAGGCCTACAACGGGCTGCGGAATAAGAGTAATGTATTGGCACCGCGCCGCGATCTGGAATTGGACGCGATCGCCGAAATCATCAACAAAGAACGCTTCATCACCTGCCACTCCTACGTGCAGTCGGAGATCAATATGCTGCTCAATGTGGCCGATTCGTTGGGATTCAAGGTCAATACTTTTACCCATATTCTGGAAGGCTACAAAGTGGCCGACAAGATGGCGAAGCACGGCGCGGGCGGTTCGACATTTGCCGACTGGTGGGCCTACAAAATGGAAGTAAAGGAGGCGATCCCCTACAACGCCGCGCTGATGAGCCGTGAAGGCGTGGTAGTCGCCATCAATTCCGATGACGCCGAAATGGCCCGCCGACTCAATCAGGAAGCCGCCAAGACTATGGAATTTGGCGGAATGCCCGAGCAGGACGCCTGGAAAATGGTAACGCTCAATCCCGCCAAGCTACTGCATCTCGATAATCGGATCGGGAGCATCAAAGTAGGCAAAGACGCCGACCTGGTACTATGGAACAACTACCCGATGTCGATCTATGCGCGCCCTGAGTTCACGATGATCGAGGGTACCCTATACTTCGACCGTCAGGCCGACCAGGCCAAGCAGGAAGCGTTGTCCAAAGAAAAAACCAGAATCATTCAAAAGGCACTGTCGGCCAAGTCCGGTGGCGCACCTACCATGAAACCCGCCGCTCGTACCCCGCGCCTGATGAAGTGCGAGGATGAATTGGGGATTCATGCGTCGGAAGACCATTAACGGTTTACGGGGGAAAAGGAGACGGGGGAAAGGTTAAAGGTCAATGGCCAACCAGCTTCCTGATCCAAGAATAAAGGTCGAAAGTCAAAAGTCCAATATCCAGCCTCCACTATCCAACGTCAAACGTCCAGCATCCAAAATCTAACATCCAAATTCTTTTTATGAAACACATACTTATCGCCTTAATAGCCTTACTCCCTTTGGGTTTAATGGCGCAGAATCCGGCACCGGGCACGCCGCAGACGAAGCCCATCGTGTTGACAGGCGCCACGATCCACGTGGGCAACGGGCAAGTCGTTCAGAATGGCGTGATTTCATTTGACAAGGGTATGATCACCAACGTCGGACCCGCGTCTACTGCGGTGGATCGTGCAAATGCCGAAGTAATCGACCTGGCGGGTAAGCACATCTATCCCGGTGTGATCGCGATGGGTTCTACCATCGGCATCCAGGAAATTGCCTCGGTTCGCGCTACGCTCGACTACGAAGAGATTGGCGAAATCAACCCCCATATCCGTTCGCTAGTAGCCTACAGCACCGATTCGGAAGTAATCCCGACGCTGCGCACCAGTGGCATTCTGCTGGCACAAGCGGCTCCTCAAGGTGGTACGGTATCAGGTTCTTCCTCGGTCTTCAACACCGACGGCTGGAACTGGGAGGACGCCGTTTTGAAAAAAGATGACGGAATCTGGTTGAACTGGCCGCCCTATCTGGCACGTAGCTTCAACTACGAAGATTTTTCGATCACGACCAAGAAAAACGAAAAACGCGCGGAGGCAATCAGTCTGCTGGAATCCACTTTTGCCGATGCCAAGGCCTACGACGAGATCAATGATCCCGCCAACACGAACATCCGGCTCGACGCTATGCGCGGCCTTTTTGCCGGTACCCAGAACTTATATGTCCGGGCCGACTACGCCAAGGACATCATCGACGCCGTCCAGTTTGCCAAGCGCATGGGGGTGCCCAAGGTCGTGATCGTTGGTGGCGACGAAGCGTTCAGGGTAGCTTCGTTTCTCAAATCGAACGACGTCCCGGTGGTCCTGGCCGCCATTCATCGCCTCCCCAGCCGTCCCGATGACGATGTGTACGCGCCCTACGAACAGCCCGCCAAATTGATGCGGGCCGGGGTCAAAGTAGCGCTTAGCTACGACGACGGCTGGTGGCGGGTGCGCAACTTGCCTTTTTTGGCCGGTACAGCGGCAGCTTTCGGTGATATTACAAAAGAAGAAGCATTGCAACTCATCACCCAAAACCCTGCCCAAATAATGGGCGTGGACAAAATGGTAGGTACCCTCGAAAAGGGAAAGCAGGCCACCTTACTCGTAACGGTCGGCGACCTGCTCGACATGCGCGGCGATGTGGTGGAGCACGCCTTTATCAAGGGCGCGAAAGTCAACCTCGACAACAAACAGAAGCGTCTTTACCATAAGTACCAGGAAAAATACAAACAGGAGCGGAAATAGAAAATGCACACCAGTAATGAGGAGTGATGAGTGATGAATGCACTGGTGCATGGGTCATTCGTCACTCCTTTTTTATCTACATACCACTTTTATTCAATAGATTTCATCCTATAATAGTTTGGAGACGTAGGTTTGAAAAGCAACACTTCATTGCACAAAAGAATATTTGATCCGGTCTATGGGAAAGAACTACATCTCAAATCTCAAAATATCGAAAGTTCGGCTAACCGTTTTGGCGCTGCTCCTATCGCTGACAGCGGCACTGGCGCACCAGGGTACCCTCACCGGCAGCGTGCACGACCAGGCTACTAAGTTGCCTTTGAGCGGGGCGACGGTCGTAATAGTGGGACTCGATCTATCGACCATCACCAATACGCTGGGCGAGTTCAAGTTCAAGGGGCTCGATCCGGGCAAGTACAATTTGCGGGTAGCCTACCTGGGCTATCAAGCTTACGAAAAGCCGTTTGTGATCAGGGACAGCGAAAGTACCTCGCTCGACATTATGCTGCAATCGGGTACTATCGACCTGACGGAAATCAGCGTGCAGGCCCCGATGGCGCATAGTCAGCAGAATATCAGTCAGATTGACATAAAACTGCGACCCATCCTCAACGCCCAGGAAGTACTCAGCATCGTGCCCGGCCTGTTTGTGGGTCAGCACGCTGGCGGCGGCAAAGCCGAACAGATATTTTTGCGCGGCTTCGACATAGACCACGGCACCGATGTGGCTATTTCGGTGGATGGGATTCCCGTCAACATGGTTTCGCACGCCCACGGACAGGGCTACGCCGATCTTCATTTTCTCATTCCCGAGTTGATCGAAAAAGTGGGTTTCAAAAAAGGGCCTTACACCGCCGAAAAAGGAAACTTCGCGACCGCAGGTTGGGTCGATTTCAAAACGAAAGACATCCTCGACCGCGGTTTTGTCAAGGCAGAAGTAGGCCAATTCAATACCTTCCGGGCGGTCGGGGCATTCGACTTGCTGGGTACTGAAAGAAAAAATAAGGGCGAGTCGGCCTACGTGGCCGGAGAATATAATTTTAGCGACAGCTATTTCGATTCACCTCAGAATTTTAAGCGGATCAACGGTATCGCGAAATACAATAAAGCATTTGGAGAAAATACTTTCCTGACCACCTCCCTCTCCTACTTTTGGTCGAAGTGGAATCATTCGGGGCAAATCCCCGATCGCGCGGTCGCGTCGGGGCTGGTGTCGCATTACGGCGCGATCGACGATACCGAAGGCGGGCTTACGTCGCGTCTCAACGCCAATGTAAAGCTGACCAGCCAGCTATCCAATGGCGGGCTGCTTAGCAACCAACTCTACTACGTGCGAAATCAATTCGAGCTTTATTCAAACTTCACTTTCTTTTTGGTCGACCCCGTAAACGGCGACCAAATCAGGCAGCGTGAAGACAGGAATCTCATTGGGTACAACGGCAGCTACACCAAGACCAACTACCTCGGCAACGTACCCGCCGAACTGAACGTAGGTGTTACCTACCGTCAGGATCTGACCGATGGTACCGAGCTTTCGAGAACCATCAACCGTAATTTCATATCGGAACCTCTACAATTTGGAGACATCGACGAAACCAACGCGGGCGTCTACCTCAGCGAGACTTTCCTGCTCACCAGTCGGCTGAGCCTTAATGCGGGTGTGCGCTACGATCACTTTTTTAACAAATACCGCGACTTACTGGGAACAGACGACGGCACTGCCAATAGCGGCATTATTTCGCCCAAACTAAACCTTTACTATGCTCCCACGCGCAAGCTCCAGCTGTACCTCAACACTGGCAAGGGGTTTCACTCCAACGATACCCGCGTGGTGGTGCCTCAGGGGGTGAAAGACATTTTGCCGCCCGCTTACGGCAGCGACTTGGGGTTGAATTGGAAGCCCTTTCCCAAACTATATATCAATGCCGCTGCCTGGTACCTGCGTCTGAAACAGGAATTTGTGTACGTAGGTGACGAGGGGGTGGTCGAGCCCAGCGGCCGGACCCGGCGGCAGGGGGTCGACTTTTCGGCGCGCTATCAAATCGGCAAGTACCTGTTCATCGATGTGGATGCCAACGCCACCAAGCCAAGGTCGATCGACGAAGAAACGGGCAACAACTACATTCCGCTGGCGCCTGTTTTCACCTCGACGGGTGGCCTCACCTACCGCATCATGGAAGGGTTGAATGGCTCGCTGCGCTATCGCTACATGGGCGACCGCCCCGCCAACGAAGACAACAGTATCGTGGCCCGAGGGTACTTTATTGCCGACGCTCAACTTAATTACACCAAAAAGAAGTACAACCTGGGGCTCTCTATCATCAACCTGTTCAATACCAAGTGGAAAGAAACCCAGTTTGCCACCGAGAGTCTGCTTAAAGGAGAGGCTGTTCCGGTGAACGAAATCCATTTTACGGCGGGTAGTCCGTTTTTTGCCAGAGCCACGCTTACTTACTATTTGAATTAATTTTTTCCATAAACAAAAAAGCGTTCTACCTGTGTGGTCGAACGCTTTTTTGTTCATGTCTCAATCGTAGCACTCGGGCGTTAGTGCGCCATGACCTCGACGCCCTTGATGTTCTTGGTTTCGACCGTTATGTTGCGCGACGGGGCCGTGTGATTCTTGAAATCCTCGATAATTTCAAGCACATCGTAGTCGATGTTGAGCGACTTGGACCCGTCGATGATCACTTTCGAATCTCTGGGTAGTTCGTTGAGGGTATGGTTGATGCTGCCTTTGTTGAGGAAGGTGACCTCCTGGGAAAGCTGTAACGTGATCACCTCGCCCTCTTTGTGATTCTCCTTTTTGTAGTGGTAGGAGTGCTTGTAGTTCTTGCGCAGGATGAAATAAATCGCCACCACCATGCCGATCGCAATTCCCTTTAACAGATCGGTGACCAGAATGGCTACGATGGTGACGATGAAAGGCACAAACTGATCCCATCCTAACTGATACATCTTTTTGTAAAGGGATACCTTTGAAAGCTTGTAGCCTACCAACAACAAAATTGCGGCGAGCGAAGCCAGCGGGATCAGGTTGAGGTAGTACGGAATAAATACCGCCGAAATCAGCAACAGAAATCCGTGAATAATCGTCGACATCTTGGTTTTGCCACCGGAGTCGATATTGGCCGAACTACGAATAATCACCTGCGTAACGGGTAGCCCCCCGATGAGGGCCGAGACCATGTTGCCCACACCCTGCGCCTTCAATTCGCGGTTGGTGGGTGTACTTCGCTTGTAGGGGTCGAGCTTGTCGGTCGCCTCTACCGACAACAACGTCTCGAGGCTGGCGACGATGGCCAGCGTGAACGCCACGGTGTATACTTCCGGGTTGGTGATGGCCGTAAAATCGGGGAAAGTAAAGAATCCCAGGAATTCCTGCGCACTCGAAGCCACTGGTAGCTGCACGACGTGCTCACCGCCCATGGCCAGTTCGGGCATGTTGGCCTTGAAAAACAGGTTGATCAGTACTCCGATGATGACGACGAAAAGCGCACCGGGCAAAAACTTGAACAGCTGGATTTTCTTCATGAAAGGCCTTTCGAACAGAATGAGAATCGCGATCGAGATAATGGAAATGATGATCGCACCCGTGCTGCTGAACTTCACCGAATAGTAAAGTTCGCTGAAGGTATTGTGCCCGTCGCTCTGTTCGAACGCGTAGTCGCCGAAGAAATCCTTGTCGTAGCCAAATGCGTGGGGTATTTCCTTCAATATGAGCGTGATACCGATGGCCGCCAGCATTCCTTTGATTACTGAGGAGGGGAAGTAGTAGCCGATGATCCCGGCATTCAGGAACCCCGCTACCAATTGGATCAGCCCGGCCAGCACCAGGGCCAGCAGAAATGCTTCGTAGCTACCCAGCGAGTCGAGAGCCCCCAGTACGATGACCACCAGGCCCGCTGCCGGACCGGCCACGCCCAGGGCTGAGCCACTGAGCGCGCCCACGACAATCCCACCGACGACCCCGGCAATGATTCCCGAAAACAAGAGATCAGGTCGCCCGGTCGAGGCGAGTGCCACACCAAGACATAGCGGCAAAGCCACCAGGTACACGACCAGTCCCGCCGGGAAATCATGTTTCAGGTTGCTGAAAATATTTTTTGAATTACCTGACATTTGATGGTTTTAAATAAAATAACGGAAGTTCCCGGAAGGTTTGTGGTAATTCGAGGCGTTTAGGCCAGAGGTTTGTTAGGGTCGATTTGGTAGCGCTGCCCTACGTCCTTACTGCCTTTGGTCATGACAGCCAGATCTTTCAGCAAACCGTTCGCCACATCATACACGACGCCGTGTACCTGCAGGAACCGGCCCTGCGACCAGGCTCCCTGCACAATGGACGTATTGGACAAATCGTGCACTTGCTCCTGCACGTTGACCTCGACCATACGGTTGCTGAGCTCGATGGGGTCCTTTATGGCATCCAACTCATCCTTGTGCAGCCGGTATACGTCTTTGATGTGGCGCAGCCAATTGTCGATCAGGCCAACCGATTTATTGCCCAGCGCCGCGTTGATACCACCGCAGCCGTAGTGCCCACAGACGATAATATGCTTTACTTCCAGGGCGTTGACGGCGTAGTCGAGCACGCTAAGCATGTTCATGTCAGTGTGTATGACCATGTTGGCAATGTTTCGGTGCACGAAAACATCGCCCGGCGCGGTACCTGTGATCTGATTGGCGGGCACCCGGCTATCCGCGCAACCAATCCAAAGAAAGTTGGGGCTTTGACCGGCCGCAAGCTTAGCAAAAAACGCCGGATCCTGCTGGTTCATTTGCTCCACCCATTTGCGGTTGTTGTCAAATAGCTGCTTGTACGTTTTAGGCATTTTTAGATGGGTTTAAAAATTTTGATATTAAAGATTAATACTTCAAATAAACCAAAACGATTCAGTCTGACACTGATGTAGTAATTTCACTCTCGTATGTGCAAGCGTTCGATAACCGACGCAACAAAGAATGTACCAAGATAGGAAAAGTTGGTATTAAAAAGAGAAGGCTATGGGAGAATCACCCGAACGGGCTACAATGCGTCACCTCGTACGATGAGGAATAGGTGGAGGGCAAAATATGAGTCGGTACCGACGCCGACTCATCGACCCGCACTAGGAAATTAAGCGTTCGATCCGGATCGTAAAGTGGGTTGTAAGCAGTTTAGCGGCACATTGAATGCAAACAAACCAGCCGGGCTGAGTCGTAGTACTCCGCCCGATTTTTCAAAATTTTAGCGCTTGTAACCTTTCTCGTGCTTTTCCAACCAGCGGCCCACAATGTAGGCTGAGCCCAACAGAATGGTATAAAAGAAGAAAGCGACAATATTCATGAACATGGCAGTGGCGATTTTTGGTGAATGCGTTTTCGCAAAAATACGCACAGAATTAGAACTATAACTGGTTTTCTTAAATTAAGTTTACAGCACGCCTTTCGTCGTAGGAAGCACGTCGAGCGCCTTCAAGTCTCGCTTGACCGCCATCTTGATCGCTTTGGCGAAGGCTTTGAAAATCGCCTCGATTTTGTGGTGCTCATTTTGCCCTTCGACTTTTATATTGAGGTTGCAAAGTGAACCATCGGAGAACGACTTGAAAAAATGGTGGAACATTTCGGTAGGCATTTCGCCGATCCGCTCCCGCCTAAATTCTGCTTCCCACACCAGCCAGGGCCGCCCCGAGAAGTCGATGGCGACCTGCGCGAGCGCCTCGTCCATCGGCAATGTGAATCCGTACCGACTGATGCCGCGCTTGTCAGCCAAGGCCTGCCGGTAGGCTTCCCCCAAAGCCAGGGCGGTATCCTCGATGGTATGGTGCTCGTCGATGTGCAGGTCACCCTTCACCGTGATTTCGAGATCAGCTCCCGAGTGGCGGGCCAGCTGGTCGAGCATATGGTCGAAGAAGCCCAGCCCGGTTTCCATCTTGGACCGTCCCGTTCCATCCAGGTTGAGCCGGATATTTATTTCCGTCTCTTTGGTGTTGCGTTGTACTTCGGCCACGCGTGGCGGTAGCTTAACTTTCTCGTAAATAGCGTCCCAATCAAGCGTAGTCAGCGAAATTAGTTTCACCACGGCTTCTGACACGCCCGTTTCAGGCAAGGCTTCAGCAATGAAAATCGCCCGGGTACCCAGGTTGACGGCCAGTTGCACATCCGAAAGGCGATCGCCAATCACGTAGCTGTTGGTCAAATCGTAGGTGCCGTCGAGGTACTTGCCGAGTAGCGCGGTGCCGGGCTTGCGCGTCGGCAGATTATCCTTCGGAAAACTTTTGTCAACGACTACCTCGTCGAATCGGATATTCTCCCCGGCCAGTATATCCATCATTTTATTGTGGGAAGGCCAAAAAGTGTTTTCAGGAAAAGAATCCGTACCCAGACCGTCCTGATTGGTGACCATTACCAATTCATAGTCGGTTTCCTCGGCGATTTTACGAAGATTGGAAATAGCTTTGGGAAGGAATTCCAGTTTTTCAAGGGAGTCCACCTGAAAATCTGTGGGCGGTTCGACGATGATGGTACCATCACGGTCGATGAAGAGTACTTTTTTCAATATTAGGGACATATAATTACAATATCTATTGGCTCAATTTTAAGTTGTTCAGCTGCGCGTCGGTCAGTCTGTAATTCTCCACAATTTTTTTGCTGTACCCTTTCCATCCGCCGCGAAAATCTCGCCCGGCTATGGCCATGTATTCGGCCATTTCCCGAGAATTCAATACGGGTAATAGCTTTTGATAATTTCCCGAATATTTTAAAAAATATCCTGAATAAACCGTAACGTCAGGGTTGGCATAATAAATAAATTTCGGAGTCTTGTTCATGGGAGAAAATATAATTTTTTCTCCAAATGATGTATCCAGTCCCTGCGCCCGACCGAAAGCATACCAGGCTACTTTATTCACTTTGCCATTGTCTCTTTTATCGAGCGTACTTCGTAGGCTCAAAAGGTACTTATAAGCTAAAGGATACCGACGAATCATTTCCGATTCTGGAATGATGGTATGTTTATCAAATTCCTCTTTTTTGTACGGAAAGAGAATGTATTCTGATATGGCTTCATCCCCAGATTTCATTCTGGAAGCTTTGACTATTGGTTTTAATACTCCGCTTTCAAGTACTGTCTCGAATCCATTTTTGGAACGCACTTTCACTTTGCCGTTTTGCGCTCGTTCAATGATCGAAAACAAGTAGTCTCGATCACTCAGCGTGGTGACCCCTACTGATATTTGGCATACATCCCCTAAACGGGTACCGTTTTGATTATTAGGCACTCTAACGGATAGTTGCCACAGTCTCTGCTGGGCCAATTCATCACAATCTATCGATCTGCTCTCATATTTAAAATTCTCATTACTAAGCTCATAATTGAAATGCGCACGCGGCTTTTTACCAAATACCGTTATCGCAGCATACGTACCAGTGTTCTCAAATACCCGAACGGAGCCGAAATTTGTTATGAGTTTCAGGCCTTTGTTCTTCTCAAAGTACTCCCGTAAGGGGCGGGCCGTTTCCGAGAAAAAATAGGAATTTGGGGTAATGAACGCACAGGTACCCGATTCGCTCAACAGTCGATCCGCTAATTCGAAGAAGGCCACATAGGTATCGGTAGAACCGGTGGCGCAGAAACGGTAGTTGGTCTGCAAGAACAGACGTTGTTGCTTCGGAAGGTGTTGTATTCTGATGTAAGGAGGGTTGCCGACAATGAAATCAAACTTTTTGGTTGGCTCCAAAATTTCAAGCGCGTCTTGAATGACCAAATTCCACTTTATGTACAGGCCAGTTGGCTTTATGATTTCGTTAAGGTGTTCCTCGCATTTTGTCAAAGCCTCTGCGTCAATATCCCAGCCATGTACTTGATGCAAATTATTTTCCAGATCTGTTTTTAGGGAGAAAGCGACTATCCTTTTCACTACCTCTACCAAAATCCTTCCATCCCCGCAAGACGGATCGACCACGGGTTTTCCCAATATACCCTCTGAATCGTATCCTACTTCATCGAGAATTTTATGGACAATGTGCGCCGGAGTATACACTTGCCCCAGGAGTTTTTTCTTTTCGTATGTCCGGGAAAGCGATGCCAAGGTATTTTGTTAGTCAGTGATTGAGGACAGAAAAAACTCACACTTTTTTGGTATAGGTGGGCCTGAATCTACATTTTTTAAACCCTTCCCCACCCTCGATTCCTTTGGTGAGAATGGGTGGATGAATATCTTTGAATAAAATCTCGTAGGTGTCTTCATAAAAAGTAAAAAGGGTTTGATCGGCCCTGACTCGCCTGGTACCGGCTTGGTACTTTATCCCCAAATTTCCTTGTTCGACGGCCTTCTTGTCCACAAATCCAATCAATGACACGATCGTACCCGCTTCGACGGATTGATGAAACGAAAGACAAAAATAGTGCGTCGTGCGCGAATTGGGTTTGTGCAATTGCGAAGCCGGAATGTTGATCACATAGTCTTCCCCAAGTACCCCACTTTGTCGTTTCATTGATTTTATGTCGAGGGAAAAGTACTCGGTTTCCGTCTCCAAGACAAAATCTTGGCCCCAATCCTGCCCATCGGTGGCGCCGAACGAGCGATGCGGTCGGGGGAGCTGGTACAGGTCGGCGAATACGATTTCGCCCAGGGTACCCGTGAAGCGCAACATTCGGGTCGTGTGATCGTGCCGCGGTCCGGCTTTGTCCCAGATGTTGGCCACGCGGTGATGGGCCAACGAATACTCGACCAATCGCCTAGCGCAAGCTTTTTGCTCCTCATTTACCGAAAGTTGCACATAAAAGGATTCCGTCATTTGCTCAATTAATTAGTGCCCCGGCGACCTGATCAAAATCAACTAGGGCAATCCAAGCAGAAATCCGATCGTAAAGTTAGCGTCCCAGTCGAACACGAACTGATTGGTACCGGTTGCGTCGGCGATACCCTTATAAATATTGATACCCGCTTTCGACTTGGCATTTTCCAGTTTATAGGCATCGGGCGCACTGAGTACCGTAAACCGTTCCTTACCGTTACGCACTTCCTTGGCCATTTCGAAAGGTACCCCGCCGATTATGAAACAGGTTTTACGGCGGTCGGCGGGCACCTGCTTGGCTTTGCTCATCACCTCGTTGTACACTTTGCTATCCTGCACACCTTCTTGAAAGTACTTGGAGCCATAGGTCTCGATCGCCTTGATACTTCCGCCTTGCATCCACGAAATTTTGGTGTTGCCCGAGCCTATGTCGGTCACAAATGCACGCTGATCGTAAAGTTCAGGTAGTGCGGCTTTCAGGGCCAGGGTACCTTCCTGGGCCGGCGTCACCTGGTTTACCTTATATCCCAGCGATCGCAATGCGCTGGTGATTTTGGTGGTCACGTCGGCCTTGGCCGCACCGGAACTGACGACAAAATGGATGTTGGTGCCACTCACACCGTAGTCGAGCATACTGCCAATGTACCGTTTGAGCCCCATGCGGATATCGGAGTCGGTCGCCATGTTTTCAGTGACGAGGCTATTGCCAAATTCCGCTTTTTCCAGCTTCCAGCGCTTTTCCTTATCGATCTTGACGATAAAGGAGTTGAAGCCACTGGCCCCTAATTCTACCACGCCTTTCAGGGTACCATTAACCGGCTCGGGAGCCACATAGTCGAACGAAGACCCCGCTACATCCGAGGCATAGTTGTCGAGGCCGGATTCGGCGCTGGGCTCAGGTGTTTTGTATTCGGAGGTACCCTCCGCCGATTCGATGCGCGTGGCGTCTACCGAAGATTCCAGGGCCGCCTGCCCGCCAAAATATTTCCAGCCAAAGTAAAGTCCTGCCAGAATAATCGCTGTTATGATCAGCCGTCCGGCTACTGTGAGTCGTTTCATGGGTTAATTCTGAATTGGTGAATGAGTGAATGATAGAATAGATTACCAAGAACAAGAATGATGGTGGAACGGCGAGTGCTGCACGATAAATAGCTTATTCTATCATTCCAACATTCACTCATTCTATCATTAATCCAATAGTCCCCGGTATTTGGAGTCTTTCGGTGGATTGAGTTCGATGGTCCTGGGTACTGGTTCAGCTTCGGGCGCATTGAGATCGACCAGACTGAATTCCCCTTGATTGTAAGCTTCGAGCATCTTTTGGCCTTTGTCAGACAAGATTCCGTTCTGAACGTCTACCCCATTGATGAAGTCCATCGACAAATCCATCGCCCGTTTCATCTCGCCGAGTTTGCGGCTCATGTCGTCCTGAATGTACTCCATGGATTCGTCGAAATAAAATTTCTTGTCAGGATTGCCCTTAAAAATGCTGATCGCGGTACGGAGTGCATTGGAGCTTTCCTTTACGATCTTGTACTCGGTTTCTTTCAACTTGACCTTAATCTCGGTTTCCTTGATGAAGTAGTCGGCGCTGGTATTCACTTTTTCCATGAATTCCAGAATCGTTTTCATGTTGCGCTGCAACGGAAAAAGCTTCTCATTCATTTCCTGCAGACCCGCCCCCTCGATGGTCGCCAACTGGGCGGTCTCGCGCATACCGGGCTTATGCGACAGCTCGCTGGCTTTGTTGGCCTCGGCAAACTTTCGCTTGATCTGGTCGTTGTTTTCGTTGATTTTCTTGTTCAGCTTCACCAGTTGCCCGGCTAAGGTATCGATCTGCCCTTGCATTTTTCGACGCTTGTCTTTCAGGTCACTGATGTAGATTTTCATTATCGCGATGGGATCGAGCTTGACGACCAAACCGGTAATTTTCCGCATCAGCGTTTTGAACAAAAAGAAGATCGCGGTGCGCACATCCCGACTGGTAATCAGGAATACCAATCCTGCCAAAGCCGCCAGCAACAGGCCCAGGTACAGGGTGTTCTTAGTAACCTCGATGAGAAAAAGCGCGATCGCGTTCCAGTAGTAAAGGATCAGCACGGTACCCGCCCCCAGAAATAACAGGGAGGTGATACCTTCGGGCTTCGACCAGTACGACTTTTTGTGGTCGTCCGGGTCAGCACCGCCTATTTGTGTGAAGTCAGCCATATTTAGTGATGATTGATGAAAGATGAGTGATGAATGATTGAATCATTTGAATCTGTACACTTGCTTGTGCTTGCGGTTAATTAGTGGTCGAACAGCGGGGCCCAATACTAAATAGCCCAACGCCTAACGAACTGTTAATCAACTATAAGTACCTATTGATTTTCTCCACATCGGCGTTGATTTGGTCGACCATGTTTTGGTATGTAAGGTCGAAGCTACCGCGGCTTACGTTGATTTTTTCGGTTTGTTCCTGGATTTCACCGTTTATTTTCTCTAACCGATCATTATTGCTGTCAATCTTTTTTTGAAGCTCCAGGATTTGTTGGGCGTAGGTTTTGGTTGCTTCCTCCACTTGCTTCGACTCCTGTTTCAAGCTACCGATCCGATCATCGACAGCAGCCTCCACGTCCTTTAAAAAACTCTCCCGGTCCTTATTCAATACGTTTCCGTAATGATTGGCGGAATTAGTCAGCACCGAAGGGTCGGTAATGCCCGAAGCCATCGCTTTAAAACTAGCCCACGAGGCCTGGAACTGCTTTTCTTCGCTCAGCCCCAATCCCTGCATGCCTTTCAGAGCCTGTTTGAACTCGAAGTAGTCGGGCCCCGGGAGGTTTGCTTTTTCGAGTAACTCGGCAAAATGCTCCACAAACTTTGGGTCGACCGTAGCCGCGCCAACCGGACTGGGGACGGGCACCGGACGCGGGGCTATCGGCTCTACTTTCGGTGCCTCAGCGGTTGGTTTCGAGGCGGTAGCGTTGGTTTTGCTGGACGGCTTCACTTCCTCATTGATGAAGAATCCCAGGATTTTCATACCCAGACTTTTTTCAGCGTCAGCCATTTCGAGGTTCGTTTTGGTACTATACTAAAGGCAAAAGTCGTAAAGAAATCTTTGTATCTAAGGAGCGGGGACCGTAAATTTACAGAATTCGCTCACGTTATTGTTGAACCAATATTACAAAACTTGCGCCGATTCTGCGGTATAGGATTTGGATGAGCGGTTGCGGCGGGTGATAATACCGTAGCAAACACCATTGAGCGCCTATCTACTACTTTACCAATCCCTCATGCTTAAACTAGGCTTTAACAGCGCAATTCTTGCCGATTTCAGTTTTGAACATACCGTCAATTTTGCGGCGCAACATGGTTTTGGTTGCATAGAAGTGATGTGCTGGCCTCGTGACAACGATGACGCCCGGCGTTACGCCGGCGTGTCGCATTTGGATGTTACGAATCTCGACGACCAGAAGCTTAGCGATGTCAGGTACTGCCTTCGCACTGCCAATGTCAGTATATCGGCGCTGGGGTACTACCCCAATCCGCTTGACCCGGATGAAGAAAAGTCAGGGTACTTTGTCGAGCACCTGAAGGCGGTGATTCGGGGAGCGGCCAAACTTGGGGTGCCGGTCGTGACTACTTTCATCGGGCGCGATCCGGCCAAAAGTATGGCCGACAATCTTAAAACCTACGCCGATGTGTGGCCGGCAATCGTTAAAGTAGCCGAAGAACACAACATCAAACTAGCCATCGAGAACTGCCCGATGTTTTTTACAGACGATGAGTGGCCGGGCGGCAAGAACCTGGCCGTGAGTCCGGCGGTGTGGAATCGAATGTTTGAGATCATTCCGAGCCCGATGCTGGGCCTCAACTACGACCCCTCGCACATGGTTTGGCAGATGATGGACGAGGTGAAGCCGATTTATCAGTTCAAAGACCGGCTCCACCATATCCACCTGAAAGACGTGCGCGTGTACAAAGAGAAGCTCGATCAGGTGGGGATCATGGCCAATCCTCTGGAATACCATTCGCCCAAACTACCCGGCCTGGGCGACGTGAACTGGCGGGGGTTCTTCGCCGCGCTTACCGACGTGCGGTACCGTGGTCCGGTGGTGATCGAAGTGGAAGATAAAGCATACGAGGCCAATATCACAGACGTAAAATCGGCGATCCTAACCAGTCGTAACTACGTCAATCAGTTTTTGGGGTAAAACTTTTGGGGTAGACCTACTACAATCGATAGCATTCATCTATGCCTAATTTCTCGCTTGCGCTTTTTCTGATACTGGGTTTTGCCGGATGCTCGAGCCTGCTTTCGGAGAAGACCTATCAGTACCAGGGCGATAAACTCGACGGCGTATCGTTTGTGGCGACGCGAGCACCGATTGGCGATTCGGCCTACCTACCCATCAAGGCCGTTCATGCGGATTGGATCTCGTTGATGCCCTACGGCTACACGGAAGGTACCACACCTGAGTTTGTTTACGGTCGCAACAAGGAGTGGCATTACTGGGGCGAGTCGCCGGAGGGCGTCGCCCACTGCGTCAGGATGGCGCACGCGCAGGGGTTGAAAGTGATGCTTAAGCCGCATATGTGGGTAGGCAGAGGAATCTTCACAGGTCACTTCGATTTAAAGAATGAAGCCGATTGGCAGACGTTTGAGAAAGGGTTTGGTACCTATCTACTCGACTTTGCTAAAATAGCGGAGGAGACCGACGTCGAACTCTACTGCATCGCTACCGAAATGCAGACTTTCGTCAAAGAACGTCCGGCTTTTTGGTTCGATATCATTAAGCAAATTCGGGGCATCTACCACGGTAAGCTTACCTACGCCGAAAATTGGGACGTGTACGAAGCAGTACCCTTCTGGGATCAAATGGATTACGTAGGGATCGACGGGTACTTCCCGTTGGCCGAGGCCCCATCCCCCACCCTGGCCCAATTGAAAACGGGCTGGAAACCGCACTTGAAAGCGATGGAACGCTTTGCGGCCAAAGTCAAGAAACCGATCTTGTTCACCGAGTATGGCTACATGAGCAGCGACTTCGCTGCCCGGCGTCCCTGGGAAACGGATCGCGACCGGCCTGAAAATGATGCGCTCCAAGCCCGGACCTACGAAGCTTTTTTCGAGGAGGTTTGGACTAAACCTTGGATGGCCGGGGGATTCGTCTGGAAGTGGTTTCCCACCTTAAAGCGCCCCGACAGAGCCCGCGACCCGTTTTCTCCGCAACACAAGGAAGCCGAGCGGGTGCTGGCACGGTACTACGAACAATCGACACGTTAAAGCTTCACTTCACCTAGTTTTTCGAAAATCGCTTTCAGACATCGGGCGGTCAGCTGCGCATCTTCCAGGGCGTTGTGCGTCGCCTCCTCCCGCTCAAAGCCAAAGAAGCTGGCTACCATGCCCAGGCTCAGGGAGCGCGGTACCGGGTGGCCGTTTTTTTCCAACATCATGAAGTACAGGTACGAAATCGTGTGCAGGTCCACCATTTTGTTGTTGTAGGGCCAGTTCATTTTCTCGTTTCGGTACGCAAAGCGAAGAAAATTGATATCGTAAATGACGCTCTGCCCGCATATGATCATTTTGGACAGTGGTGCACCCCCGTTTTTAGACTTGATCCACTTTTCAAATTCCGGGATCACATCATAAATCATCGGCGCCTCCTCCAAGTCGTCCATCGACAACCCGTGTACCTCTTCGGCGCTCGCCGTGAAGGCTTCTTCGTTTTCGGGGTACACGTTTTGCAGGTAGGTACCCAACGAATTCCAGCGGTCGTCGAACAATTCGGCCCCCAATTGAATTATTTCGTTCCAACCCGGCTCCGGTCCGGTCATCTCAATGTCAAGTACTAAGAAAGCCATTTTTTAATGATGATTGATGAATGATTTCTCTTCACGATCGATATTTTGGAGACCTGATTTCGGTCCGCCTCCAAATCTCGTACTTTTGCGCCAAATCTATCAGACTTTTTGTTGTAAACGATTCATGGTTATCATCGTCTTTTGAAAAGACGCATTCATAACTCCTCATTCATAACTCATCATTCCTTTGATCGACTACACCCACATCCCCTCCCCCTGTTTTGTATTGGACGAAAAACATCTGCGGCGGAATCTTGAATTAATAGACTCGGTGCAGCGTGCGGCGGGTTGCAAGATCATACTGGCGCTAAAAGCCTTCTCGATGTACAGCGCGTTCCCGATCGTGGGCGAGTACCTGAGCGGAGCCACGGCGAGTTCGCTCAATGAAGTAAAGCTAATCAACGATTTTCTGGGCGTAAAGGCGCATACTTATATTCCTGCTTACCTTGACGCCGAGTTTGCGGAAGTACTGGAACGGAGTAGTCATCTGACTTTTAATACGTTGGGGCAATTTCATCGCTTCAAAGACCGCGTTTGGGAGTTCAATGCGCAAAATCCTGATCGTAAGGTTTCGGTCGGCCTACGCATCAACCCGCAGTACTCCGAAGTCGAGGCCGAAATGTACAATCCCTGCATTCCCGGCTCGCGCCTGGGCGAAACGGCCGACAAATTCGACGGCCAGCTCCCCGAGGGCGTGGAAGGGATTCATTTTCATACCCTGTGCGAAAATGGCTCCGACACGCTTGAACGTACCCTGGCCGCGATCGAGGAAAAGTTTGGCGCCCTGCTACACCAGGCCAAGTGGCTCAACATGGGCGGCGGGCACCTGATGACGCGGGAAGGCTACGATACCGATCGCCTGATCCGACTGGTGAAAGGTATTCGGGAGAAGTATAATTTAGATGTGATCCTGGAACCCGGCTCGGCCATTGCCTGGCAGACCGGGACGCTGTACGCCACGGTGCTGGACGTCATGGACAGCCAGGGAATCGACGTCGCGGTGCTCGATGTGTCGTTTGCCGCCCATATGCCCGACACGCTCGAAATGCCTTACAAGCCCCGCATCACCGGCACACACCACGAGCCCGTTGCCGGCAAACCTACCTATCGGCTCGGCGGCATGACCTGCCTGGCCGGCGACTTTATGGGCGACTACTCCTTCAACAAACCGCTCGATGTGGGGGATCGACTCGTTTTTGAGGACATGATTCACTACACAATGGTAAAAACGACCACTTTTAACGGTGTTAATCTACCTTCAATCGGTATATGGCAAGCAGACGATAGTTTCAGGCTCGTCAAAAGCTTTGGGTACGAATCGTTTAAAGAACATTTGTCCTAAAAATATCGCCAAAAGCCTGGGGCCGATAGCCAAAAGCCCAACCCTTTCCCGTACCTTTGATTCCCGTAATCAAAGAAAAAAAGCAACGTCTTATGGCTGTCAAAGCACAGAAGACCGCTAAGTACATTTTCGTTACGGGCGGCGTCACCTCATCTTTGGGAAAGGGCATCATTGCCTCTTCCCTGGCCAAACTCCTGCAATCGCGGGGCTTATCGGTCACCATTCAAAAATTTGATCCGTACATCAATGTCGATCCCGGCACGCTCAATCCCTACGAACATGGCGAGTGCTACGTGACGGACGACGGCGCCGAGACCGACCTTGACCTGGGCCACTACGAGCGCTTTTTGAACGTACGTACTTCGCAGGCCAACAACGTCACGACGGGCCGCATCTACTACAACGTCATCATGCGCGAGCGGCGCGGCGATTTTCTGGGCCGCACCGTGCAGGTAGTACCGCACATCACCGACGAGATCAAGAACAAAATGATGCTCCTAGGCCAGAGCGGCGAATATGACGTGGTGATTACCGAAATTGGTGGCTGTGTGGGCGACATAGAGTCGCTGCCGTTTATCGAAGCGGTACGGCAGATCAAGTTTGAGTTGGGGGAAAAAGACACGCTCATCATTCACCTGACGCTGATCCCCTACCTCGCGTCGGCGGGTGAGCTCAAAACTAAACCTACCCAGCACTCTGTCAGAATGTTGCAGGAAGCCGGCATTCAGCCCGACATCCTGGTGTGCCGTACCGAGCACCCGCTGCCTGACGATTTGCGCAAGAAAATCGCGCTGTTTTGCAATGTGCAGGTCAACTCTGTCATCGAAGCCATGGACGCCGAGACGATCTACGACGTGCCTCTGTTGATGCGCAAGGAGCGACTGGACCAGCGGGCGCTGTACATGCTCGACATCTACAACGATCAGGATGCCGACCTGGATTCTTGGAAAGCTTTTCTCTCCAAACTCAAAAACCCCGTCGACTCGGTACGCATTGGATTGGTGGGGAAGTACGTCGAGCTGCATGATGCCTATAAGTCGATCGTCGAGTCGTTCATCCACGCCGGGGCGGTGAAGGAATGCAAAGTCAACATCGAATGGATTCATTCCGAAACCCTCACGCCCGACAATGCGGTCGAAAAGCTCGCCAACCTCGATGGGGTGTTGGTCGCGCCCGGCTTCGGCGAGCGGGGCATCGACGGTAAGATCGAAGCCATTCGTTACGTCCGCGAAGAGGGCATTCCGTTTTTTGGTATTTGCCTGGGTATGCAAATGGCCGTGATCGAGTACGCCCGTAATGTACTCGGGCTAGCCGACGCGCATTCGTTCGAGATGGACCACGACTCGCCCCACGCGGTCATTAACCTTATGGCTGAGCAAAAGAATGTCGAAGACAAAGGGGGTACCATGCGGCTGGGAGCCTACGCCTGCAAGATCAGAAAGGACTCCCTGGCGCATAAGATCTACGGCAGGACCAACATCAAAGAGCGGCACCGTCACCGGTACGAATTCAACAACGAGTACCTCAAAGCCTTTGAGGAAGGAGGGATGTTGGCCACGGGCATCAACCCGGACAACAACCTGGTGGAAATGATCGAGCTACCCGACCACCCGTTTTTCATGGGTGTGCAGTTTCACCCGGAGTTGAGGAGTACCGTCATGAATCCCCATCCGCTTTTCGTGCATTTTGTGAAAGCGGCCCTGGACTACTCCACCGAAAAAAGGAAGACGCGGCATTGATTCAACTCAAACGAGCAGCCACCAACTCATAGCTCAAAATTGTTACGTACCTTTGCGGTCCAAAAATCGACCCCGAAAGTAAACCCCATTGCTCAGGTATCCCGCTGACCGTTTATCCGTGCCTGAAAGAGAAAATCAAGAAGACTTATCATGGAAAGAAATCAAGTAATTGGCCTGGTACTCATCCTACTCATGCTGATTGGGTACCAGATCCTGGTACCGCAGGAGGAGCCCGTAGCGCCAGCTGCTCAGGAGGTACAAAAAGTAACACCTGCCGCTCCCGTAGCCGACACACTGGCGATGGCCGCGCCGGATTCGAATCAACTCAAAGCTGCCTACGGTGATTTTGCCACTGCGGCGCAAGGCTCGGCTCAGGATCTCACCATCGAGACCAAGGATGTTCATCTGGTGTTCAGCAATCGCGGTGGGGTACTGAAGGAGGTAATGTTGAATAACTATAAAACCTACGACGGCAAGCCGCTGTACTTACTTTCGGACGACCATACCCGGTTTTCGATGGAACTACCCACCAACCGGGGCACTGTCGACCTCGCCCAACTTTATTTTACAACCAGTACCGGTAGCGGTACGCTGGCCGAGGGCGATTCGGCCGTCATTACATACCGCCTCGCTTTGTCAGCAAACCAGTATGTCGAGCAGACCTACGTGGTGCGCGGCAGCGGGTTTTTGATCCACTACCATATCCAAACCAAGGGTCTGGGACAAAGTGGCAAATCGTTGCAGTTCGGCTGGCAAAACGAAATGCTTCAGCTCGAGAACGACATGGAGGAAAACCGCAAAGCGGTGACGGTCAACTACTATACTGACGGACTCGAAAGCCTATCTCCCGTCACAGATAGTAATGTTGAAGCCGTAGCCGAGGAACCCGTCAACTGGTTCACCTTCAAATCCAAGTACTTCCTGGCGGGGTTGGTAGCCGAAGGTAATCCGCTGCAAGATGTCAAATTGGAAGCCAAGGTGAATCCGGCCGACAGTGTGATCGTAAAAGCGCTGAGCATGGCAGCGGCTATTCCGGTAGCAGCGTTACAAGATGGCACGGCGCGTTTTCAGTACTACATCGGCCCCAACGACTACCAGATTCTTGACAAGCTACCCATCGTGGACTTCGACGAGAATGTATACCTCGGCTACGCATTCCTGAAGCCTATCAACGAGTACATCCTGGTTCCCCTTTTCAATCTGCTGGAAAAGGTTTTCTCCAACTACGGCGTCCTGATTATCTGCCTGGTACTGATCGTCAAGACGTTGCTTACGCCCCTGACCTACAAATCGTACGTCAGTATGGCCAAGATGCGGGTACTCGCGCCGGAGCTCGCGGAGTTGAAGGAGAAAAATGGTGACGACATGGCCAAGCAGCAGCAGGACCAAATGAAGCTCTACCAACAGGTCGGGGTGAGTCCGCTCAGTGGCTGTGTGCCTGTGGTGGCGACGATGCCGATTTTGTTTTCGCTGTTCTTTCTTTTCCCCAACCTCATCGAGCTAAGGCAGGAATCGTTTTTGTGGGCCAGCGATCTGTCCACTTACGACTCCTTTATCAAACTTCCCTTCACGGTACCATTTTACGGCAACCACGTGAGCCTGTTCACGCTGCTGATGACGGTGTCGAGTGTGGCCTACGCTTACTATAACAACCAAATGACGCCCAACCAGCCGGGGCCGGTCAACATGAAATTCCTGGGCTACGTGATGCCCGTGATGTTCATGTTCGTGCTGAACAACTTCCCGGCGGGCCTGACTTTTTACTACTTCGTCTCCAACGTCGTCACGATCGCCCAGCAGCTCATCATTCGTCGCTTTGTGGATGAAGATAAAATCAAGCTGATTCTGGACGAGAACCGGGCCAAAAACGCCAACGGCGAGAAGAAGCAGACCAAGTTCCAGAAGTATCTCGAAAAAACGCTGCAAGCGGGAGAGGAAGCCAAGCGCAAGCAGGTCGAGTTGGACAAAAAGCAAGGCAAACGTAAGTCGAAAAAGTGATGGGATTATGTAAAATTATGGCAAAGGGTATCGTTCTGCATTCGCGGCGTTACCCTTTGTTTGTGTAGAGATATTTATCGACCCTTTTATGCAATACCTGAGAAGTTGTCTAATGCTGTTAACCTTGGCGCTTTCGGTGCCGGTTCACGGACAATTATTCGACCAACCCGAACGAAAATTTCAGGAGGGCCTGAGCTTTTTCAAACTCGGCCGTTACGATATGGCGATTCAGAAGTTTGGCGACATCACCTCCAACAACGCCAACGACAGCTACGCCCCGCTAGCGCACTACTATTATGCTCTGTCGGCCAACAAGATCAGTAAGTTCAACGAGAGTAATCTCATGCTCAAGCAATTGCTCACGCGCTATGCCGGTTGGCCCCAGCGCGACGAAGCTTATTACCTGATTGCCAATAATTACTTCGAGCTTAATGATCCCAGAAAGGCATTCGACTACCTGCGGCGCGTGGGCGATGCCCGCCTAGGGCGCGATATTCAGGGAATGAAGCAGCAGTATCTGCAGGATGTTCAGGACGTAAATCTTTTGAAGTCTCTTAACAGCGAGTACCCCAACGACCGCGTGGTGGCCACTAACCTCGTCAATCTGATTTTGAGCAGACCCAGCAATAAGGCTGATCTGGAACTCTCGGATCGCTTGACGAATCAATACGGGATCGGAGTAGACGACGGTAAAAACCGGTTTCAGACAAACAAAAAATCAGACAACAAGCCAAACCCTTCTTACGAAAAGCGCTGGACGAAAGGCTACTACAATGTGGCAGTACTGTTTCCGTACCGCCTCTACGACTTCGACCCCAATCAGCGGTCGATGTCCAACCAGTTCGCCTACGATTATTTCGAAGGTATGCTCTTAGCGCGTCAGCAACTGAAATCCGAAGGCGTTCAAGTGAACCTGCAAGCCTACGACTTGAGCAATGAGGAAGACAAAGTCATGGAAATGGTCAACAACAGCTACTTCCAGCAATCCGACCTGATTTTTGGTCCGCTCTACGCGCGTCCGTTCGAATTGGTGGTCGACTTCGCCAATATCAACAACATTACCGTAGTCAACCCGCTGGCCACCGACAGCCGTTTGCTCGAAAACGGAAAGTTGGTGTACCTGGCCCATCCCTCGATCCAAAGGCAAACCCAGGAAGTAGTGCAATTAATCAAAACGAGAAGTCAGTTACCTGTGGCCGCTATTTACTACGGCAGCAACACTAAGGACTCCGTCATGGCCATGACCTACCGCGACGAACTCCAAGCATTGGGCGGCAAAATACTTGAGATAAAGGAAATACGAGGAAATGCAGCACAGTTTAACGGCCGGGTATCTTCTTTTGAGAGTCAAAAACCCAACCATGTCGTACTGTTTTCCAACGATCCCAAGGCAGGTCCGGCGCTGATGAGCGTGTTGTCTGGGCGTAATCTCAAAGGAATCCCGGTTGTGGCGGTGGCCAATAGTTTCAACTTCAACCAGCGCCGCCCCTCGGGTTATGGTGGTAATCTTTATCTTCTCGATGCTGACTACGTGGATTTAACCAAAGAGGGTATTCGGCAATTTCAGGTAGACTATTACGAGCGCACCAATACCTTGCCCTCGGTTTACTCGTACCAAGGCTACGATCAACTGCTGTTTTTTGGCAGAATGATCGGGAAACACCAGGAGCGTATCAAGGATGGCATCGAACTGCGCCGCTACAATGACGACTACCTGCTATCGGGTTTCGATTACATCAAGTCACGTGAAAACAGCGTTTCGAGTATCCTCACTTACCAGAACTCCACTTGGGTACCCTGGGAAGGTGGGCGATAAATCATATACACCCATCTCATGAACGTATCTACCAGCAAAGATTTATTCGAAAAGGCCAATCAATACATTCCCGGTGGGGTCAACTCCCCCGTGCGGGCTTTCCGTTCGGTGGGCGGAACGCCACTCTTCATCAAGTCGGCCAAAGGCCCCTACATCTACGATGAAGACGGCAACCGATTCATCGAACTCATTAATTCCTGGGGCCCAATGATCCTGGGCCACGCCCACGAACTGGTGGAAAAAGCCGTGGCCGATGTCATCCAGCATTCCTTTTCATTTGGCGCCCCCACCCGGCGCGAAGTTGAGATGGCGGAACGCATCGTAAGTATGGTACCTTCGGTGGAGAAAGTCAGGATGGTTAATTCGGGGACGGAGGCCACGATGTCGGCTATTCGGATCGCCCGCGGATTTACGGGCCGAAACAAAATCATCAAATTCCAGGGCTGCTACCACGGCCACGCCGACAGTTTCCTGATCGCGGCCGGTAGCGGCGCCGTCACGCACGGTACCCCCGATAGCCCCGGGGTACCCGAAGGCGTTGCCAACGATACGCTTACGGCTCCTTTCAACAATCTGGACGCGGTACAGCTATTGATCGACGCCAATCCGGGTCAAATCGCGACGATTATCGTGGAGCCGGTGGTAGGCAACATGGGTTGCGTGCTGCCCGAAGAGGGATTTTTGGAGGGATTGCGCAGTATGTGCGACAAGAACGACATCATCCTGATTTTCGACGAAGTGATGACGGGCTTCCGCCTGGCGCGCGGCGGCGCGCAGGAGCGCTTCGACGTCACGCCCGACATGACCACCCTGGGCAAAATCATCGGCGGCGGTATGCCCGTCGGGGCCTACGGCGGCCGGGCCGATTTGATGGATTACGTTTCGCCCGTTGGGCCGGTGTACCAGGCAGGTACCTTGTCGGGCAACCCGATCGCGATGGCCGCCGGACTGGCTACGCTCGAGTACCTCGACGACCACCGGGAAATATACCCTGCCCTCGACCAGTCAGGCACTAAATTGGCGGAAGGATTTCGCGCCAGCCTGGACAAGCTGGGACTGAACAATACGATCAACCAAATCGGCTCGATGTACACGTTATTTTTTACCGACAACCCCGTGTACAACTTTGAGGCGGCGCGTAGCTGTGACATGTCGCTGTACGGCAAGTACTTCCACGCTATGCTGAACCGGGGTGTTTACTTGGGTGCCTCTCAGTATGAAAGTATGTTTTTGTCGATTGCACTTGAAGACAGCCACCTGGATACCATCATCAAGGCCAACGAAGAGTCACTGGCGGAAGTGATGGCCGGTAGCTGAAATGAGAAAGTACTCCGTTGTTATACCTGTGTACAATCGTCCAGACGAAATTACCGAACTGCTGGCTAGCCTGACGCGCCAGACCTTCCGGAACTTTGAAGTGATCGTAGTGGAGGATGGTTCGACGGTACCCGCCCGGGAACAAGTTCAGTCTTACACCGAACGGCTCGACCTCCGCTATTTGAAGATCGACAATGTGGGACAAGGCTTCGCCCGAAACTACGGTTTTGCCCAGGCCAAGGGTGAATATTTCGTAGTTTTCGACTCCGATACCGTCGTTCCCCCCCACTACTTCGAGGCGGTCGAGCAACAGCTCAACTCCAACTTTGTAGACGCCTACGGTGGCCCAGACCGGGCGGGCGAGAACTTCTCAGATTTGCAGAAGGCTATCAGCTATGCCATGACCTCGCTGTTCACGACGGGCGGGATCAGGAGCAAGACCAATAACGCCGGAGGAGCTTTTCAGCCGCGGAGCTTCAACATGGGCATGTCGCGGCGCGTATTCGAAGAAACAGGAGGATTTGCCAAGCGCGATATGGGCGAGGATATCGAGTTCGGCATCAGATTGAGGTCAAAAAGCTATCGCACCACGTTAATTCCCAATGCTTACGTGTACCATAAAAGGCGCGGTAGCCTACGCGATTTCTGGCGACAGGTACATACTTTCGGACGCACCAGGTTCTTTCTGGACGACCTGCATCCAAAACAGGAACTTATCAAGCCGATTCACGCCTTTCCGGCCATATTTGCCATTTTTTGCTTCCTGATTCCAATCTGGGGATTGGTGTTTTATCCGTTCTTCGCCCTGTCTTTGGTCGCGCTGAGTTTTTTCGCATCGGCTATTTTCCTGGATGCGTCGTTAAAAAACAAGAGTTTGAAAGTGGGTGCGATGAGCGTGGTGGCTGCTTTTGTGCAGTTGCTGGGCTATGGTACCGGATTTTTGCAGGAAGGATTTCGGCGGCTTTTCAACAAAAAAAGACCCTGAACTAGGGTCTACGGTCCATCATTCAATATCTATTTTGCCGCTACTTCCGGCAGAAATAGATCAGCTCGCCCGCCGGTAGCGCGTAGCGGGCCACCTCTTCTTTGGTGAGCTCGTCTCTCACAAACCGGTCTTCCGTCACGTCATATCCCCCTTTTTCCAATTCCTGGGCGTAGTCACGACCAAATAGGCGCAAGTGGTCGTTTTGCCAAAAATGCTTTTCACGCTCATACGGATCAGTAATGCTTGCATCTTCGTAGGTGGTGGCCCGGGCCCAATCCTGAGGCGATTGGATAATACCCCAGCCGCCCGGCTTCGTCACCCGATGCAACTCACTAGTGGCGCGTACATAATCGTCGACGTGCTCCAATACGTGATTACAAAAAACGACGTCGAAGGTATTGTCCTCGAAGTGAATATCGTGAATATCCATTTTGACCTTGGCCAGGGGAGATTCTATATCGGCGGTAATATAGTCGAGGTTGGGCATCGCCTCGAAGCGTTCGATGAAGCAGTATTCGGGAGCTACGTGAAGTACTTTCAAATTGTCCCGAAAGAAATTAGTCTTACGTTGCAGGTATAAATACATCAACCGGTGCCGCTCCAAGGCCAGACAGTTGGGACACAACGCGTTGTCGCGCCCCTTGCGACCGTAGGGCAAGAACTTATCATAATGGTGATTGCATACCGGGCAGGTTACTGCGTTACCACCTCGAAATGTACCCAGGAAACGAGCCGCCCAATGGCCCACCCTTTGCAGCATCGGCCTGGGTACGTACCGCAACACCAGACTAATGATCGATTTCATACTCTTTGATGTAGGAGGAAAATACGTATTTTTGACTACGAGCAAATATCCAACCAATTTATGGAAATAGAAAAATCAGATACTCGGCCACCGGGCAAAAAACTATTGGCCAACATGTCGGCCCGAACCAAATGGCTAATTTTGGCCCCATTGAGCTTATTACTGATCGGTTATGGCCTGTCGGTGTTTAGTGAAGCCGGTCATTTAAAACACACCGGAAGCCCTACCACCGATTGGGTGCTGTTGGGCACCTACAGTCTGATCCTGATCAACGGTGGTCTGTGTCTGTTGGGCCAAGCGGTATACTACCGCGTCATCATGGATGTTCGCCGCGAAACCCGTCGTAGCATACGAAAGCTCGAGATTAAGATTTCGAGCCGCGAACGTAACAAACGGGCGCGTGATCGTAAAGGAAAAAGCTCCACCAAATCCAATTGACAGAGCTTCTTTCACGCGTATCACCTACAAAGACGACTGGAACTACTCAGCAGATTCCGTCTTGTCCTTCTTAGTGTCTATTGCCTTCTTTTCCTCAGCGGGTACTTCCGATTCCTCAGCCTTGGGGGCAGATTCTTTCTTCTCGCTTTTGGGCTCAGATTCCGCTTTCTCAGCTTTGGGCGCATTGGCTTCCTGCTTGTTGGCGGCAGCAAATTCGGCTTTGATCGCTTCGATGTCTACGTTCTTCACCTCAGGCTTCCGCATCAGATCTTTGATCCGGTCGAGACGGTTGTGGGCTCTCGACTTATTTTTTTGCGCTTTACGCAACAGTTTGGTAACTCCCATTGTGTCGTTATTTTTTCGTTAAAGAACCGCAAAAGTAGCGTTCTTTTATGAAAAAAATAAGATTAGGGGGTAAAAGTTGCCTGCGCTCCCTAACTTTGCCCAAAAGAAATCGACGACCCGACCCCAACGGTAGTGGGTCGCTCATTTTAACTCGTCATGTCAAAACCCACCCTAGCGAGAGGAACCCGCGACTTTGGCCCGGAGCACATGGTCAAGCGCACATTTATCCTCGATACCATCCGCCAGACTTTCCAGCGTTACGGCTTTCAGCCCCTCGAAACGCCTACCATTGAGAACCTTTCCGTGCTCATGGGCAAGTACGGCGACGAGGGGGATCAGCTCCTGTTTAAAATTCTGAATTCCGGCGACTTTAATAGTAAACTCGGCGAGCAGGACTGGCAGTTGGATGCAAAGCAACTTACCCCTAAAATCGCCGAGAAGGGCCTGCGCTATGACCTGACGGTACCTTTCGCGCGCTATGTGGTCATGAACCGGGGTACCTTGCCGATGCCGTTCAAGCGCTATCAGATTCAGCCCGTTTGGCGCGCCGATCGTCCGCAGAAAGGACGGTACCGAGAGTTTTACCAGTGCGATGCCGACGTGGTCGGGACCGATTCATTGCTTTGCGAGGCCGAGATCGTGCTGATGCTGCACGAAAGTCTGCGCCAGCTGGGTATCCAGAATTTTGTGGTAAAGATCAACAACCGCAAGATTCTGACCGGCATAGCCGAGGTGATCGGTGCGGAGGGTATGGAAGGGCCGCTTTGCGTAGCCATCGACAAGCTGGACAAAATCGGCCAGGATAAAGTGATACAAGAATTACGCGACCGGGGCTTTTCGGAAGAAAACTGCGGCAAACTTCAACCCATTTTCGAGCTAGCCGACGCACCAGAACCATTCGGTGCTTTGCGGAGTTGGTTGGGTGCATCGGAAGTCGCGTTAAAGGGGATCGAAGAGTTGATGGAGGTTTGGGGAATGGTAGCGGTATTTGGGCTCGAAAATCCAAGAATGACCCTCGACGTCACGCTGGCGCGCGGGCTGTCTTATTACACCGGCGCCATATTTGAAGTACGCGCCCACGATCAGCAGGACGAGCCGGTCCAGATCGGCAGCATCAGCGGCGGCGGCCGCTACGATAACCTCACGGGCACCTTTGGGGTGCCGGGTATTTCGGGCGTGGGCATTTCGCTGGGCGTCGATCGGATTTACGATGTCATGGAAGAGTTGAGCCTTTTTCCCGAGGATCAGGGCATTACCACACGGGTGATGCTCACCAATTTCGACGCGGCAGCGGCACGCTACGGTTTGAAGGTGCTGCAAAAGCTCCGACAGGCTGGCATCAACGCCGAGATGTACCCTGACGCCGTCAAGCTGAAAAAACAACTCGACTACGCCGACCGAAAGTACATTCCGTACGTGGTGCTGATCGGTTCCAAAGAAATGGAAACCGGTTTGTTGACATTGAAGAACATGAAAACGGGCGAACAGACCGCCGCCGAAATTCCAGAAATTATAAATGCTACAACTGCGGCTTAGTGTGCAGTCAGTTGGTTAAGATCAATCAGCAACCAAACTGCCGACTACCGAACGCCGAATGCTATAAAATGAACGAAACCATCCGCATAGCTGTACAAAAATCGGGGCGTCTTAGCGACGACTCATTGAAATTGATCAAAGAATGCGGCATCCGGTTCGACAGCGGGGCGGGCAAGCTGAAAAGCGCCGCGTCCAACTTTCCGGCCGAGATCCTGTTTCTTCGCGACGACGACATTCCCGGCTACGTGGAAGACGGCGTGGCCCAATTGGGCATCGTGGGCGAGAACGTTTCGGTCGAAACCAACCGCGCGGTCGATACCGTGTTTCGCCTGGGGTTTTCCAAGTGTCGGTTGTCGATCGGGGTGCCGCGTGGCGTGGCTTACGAATCGATCCAAGATCTGGACGGCCAAAGCATCGCCACCTCCTACCCCAATATTTTGGGCAAATACCTTCGGGAAAATAACGTCTCGGCGCAGATTCACGAAATCAGTGGCTCGGTCGAAATTGCTCCCAGTATTGGCCTGGCCGAAGCGGTATGCGACATCGTGAGTTCGGGTAGCACGCTGCTTAGCAATGGCTTGCAGGAAGTGGAGGTGATTTTCCGCTCGGAAGCAGTGATGATTGCCCACCAAAACCTCAGTGCGCACCAGCAGGACTTGCTCGATCAGCTTCTGTTCCGCATCAGGTCGGTGCAGGCGGCTAAAAACAACAAGTACATTCTGCTCAACTGCCCCAACGACTCGCTCGATGCCATCACAAGGTACCTGCCGGGTATCAAAGCACCGACAGTAATGCCCCTGGCGACCGAGGGTTGGTCGTCCGTTCATTCGGTCATCAACGAAAACGATTTCTGGGAGAACATCGAGAAGATTCGCCAGGCGGGAGCGGAAGGAATTCTGGTCATCCCGATCGAAAAGATGATCTCCTGAACAAAGCATTCCACCCATACCGATGAAAATAGTATCTTTTCCAGAGCGCACCATCTGGCCACAGCTCTTGGCCCGTCCCACCCAGGACCTGTCCGAGATCGAGCAGCGCGTCGCGCCGATTTTGCGGGCGGTCAAGGATAGAGGCGACATGGCGGTACGTGACTTTGCCCGACAGTTCGACAACCTCGAGATCGACGAACTGGCCTTTTCAAACCAGGCCCTGGATGCTGCCGAGTCTCAACTCAGCGAAGACTTGAAGCAGGCCATCCGGCAGGCATACCAAAACATCAGAAAATTTCACGAAATCCAGGCGCAACAGGTTCAGAAAGTCGAGACGATGCCGGGCGTGACCTGCTGGCGCAAATCGGTGGGGATCGAGAAGGTGGGAATTTACATTCCGGGCGGCACCGCTCCTTTGTTCAGTACCGTGCTGATGCTTGGCATTCCGGCGCAACTGGCGGGCTGCCGCGAGGTAGTACTGTGTACCCCCAGCGATCATCCGGCCATCCTATTTGCGGCGAAGCTGGTAGGCGTTACCCGGGCATTCAGGGTAGGCGGAGCGCAAGCCATCGCGGCCATGGCTTATGGTACCGAGAGCATACCTAAGGTGTACAAGATTTTTGGACCCGGCAACCAATACGTCACGGCGGCCAAGATGCTGGTCAGTAAGGAAGGCGTCGCCATCGACATGCCCGCCGGTCCTTCCGAGGTGGCTATTTATGCCGATGACACCGCCATACCCGCCTTCGTCGCGGCCGATCTGCTTTCCCAGGCCGAACACGGTGCGGACAGTCAGGTACTGCTGGTTTCTACCAGTAAAAAACTTTTGAACAGCGTTAATATTACACTCTCGACGCAATTGGAAGCATTACCTCGCCGCGACTTGGCGCGAAAAGCCATCGAAAACAGCAAGGCGATTTTACTAAACGATGCAACGGAAGCTATTGACCTGCTCAATCAATACGCCGCTGAGCACTTGATATTGAGTATTGATGACGCAGAAAAAGTTTCCGAACAAATTGTGAACGCGGGTTCGATTTTCCTGGGCAACTATACTCCCGAATCCTGCGGCGACTATGCGTCGGGTACCAACCACACGCTGCCTACCAATGGTTTTGCGCGCGCCTACAGTGGCGTTTCGCTGGACAGCTTCGTCAAGAAAATCACGGTCCAGCATATATCAGAAATCGGCATCAGGCACCTGGGGCCTACGGTCGAAATTATGGCAGAAGCGGAATCGTCTACAAGCGCACAAAAAGGCCGTGAGCGTGCGGTTGCGTTCGCTGGAAAATGACTGAACCTAATCTGTGGCCGATAGCCTGGTACAATACCCATGATTTTCTATGACTTTTGACCTAACCCGTATTCTACGCCCCCACATCGCCGGACTCACCCCCTACTCCTCGGCCCGCGACGAGTACTCAGGTAAGGAAGGGGTGTTTCTGGATGCCAACGAGAATCCGTTGGGGTCTGTGTTGCCGCAGGATTACAACCGCTATCCCGATCCGCACCAGACGCTCATCAAACAAAAGCTCGCCCCGATGAAGGGCGTGCAGCCGAACCAGATTTTCCTGGGCAACGGGAGCGACGAGGCCATTGACCTGCTCATCCGCGCCACCGGGGTACCAGGACAGGACTCTATCATCATTTTGCCCCCCACTTACGGCATGTACGAGGTGAGCGCGGCCATCAACGATGTAAAAGTGATCAAGGTACCCCTCACGCCTGACTTTCAGATCGACACCGACAGGGTACTCGATTCTATCGCGTCCAACACCAAGATCATCTGGGTCTGCTCGCCTAATAACCCTTCGGGCAACTTGGTGAGTACCGAATCGATCGAAAAATTGCTTCATCATTTCTCAGGCCTGGTCGTGCTCGACGAGGCTTACATCGACTTTGCCCCCACTCCATCCTGGACGCGGCGACTCGCTGAGTTTCCCAACTTGGTCGTGCTGCAAACCTTCTCGAAAGCTTGGGGACTGGCGGGGCTGCGGTTGGGCATGTGCTTTGCCTCAGCAGCGGTTATCGCGGTTTTAAACAAAATAAAGCCCCCCTACAACCTGAGTTCTCCCACGCAGGCCCTGCTTTATGAGGCACTCGATCAGGAGCAAAGAAGGAATGAGTTGGTAGCTGAAATTATCAAGGAGAGAGGAGAACTGGCCGCCGGGTTGGCTTCCCTAGATATGGCTAAAAACATCCACCCAACCGATGCCAATTTCCTATTGGTGGAATTTGAAGACGCGACAGCCGTCATGCAATACCTGATCGATCATAAGATCATCGTGCGGGATCGCAGCAAAGTAACTCTTTGTTCAGGCTGCCTCAGAATTACGGTGGGCACCAGGGCCGAGAATCAGGTTTTGTTAGTAGCTTTACAGAATTTTCAACAAAACGCTGAACCTACTTAGTGCCTTATCGCCATTCAGTTGTCATAGAAATACCAACTTACCCAATACATTATAGCTACCATGAAAAAAATTGCATTGACTCTTATTTGCTTCTTCAGTATTTCCCTGGCTCAGGCCCAATACGACAACTGGGCCGTGGGTTTTAAAGCCGGTGAACCCACGGGCGTCAACGTCAGGAAGTACTTCAACAACGTGAACGCCATCGACGTCACGATTGGCTCTTATGGGGGTATCATTAAAAATTTCAGTGACTACCGCCAGGGAAAATACAAGAATGTAGGCCTCTCTTTCACGGCGCACTATCTGTGGCACAATCCTATCTTCAACTCCGATAAGATCCAGGTGTACTACGGTTTTGGCCCGCAAGTCAACAGCCGACGGTACTACCCCGACAATTTGAGCGGTCAGCGGGTCAACTATACCAAGAATATTTCACTGGGTGGCTCGGGCGTGGCGGGTGGCGAGTTCTTCTTGCCTGACGGGAGGCTTTCTATTTTTTTGGAAACGGGCGTGTACATCGAGCTTCTACCTGGTCCTTTTTACATCAGCCCCAATGTAGCCGGTGGAATAAGGCTTAACCTTTGATTATCAATTCCTCACGATCTTAGCATTCTATGGAGCAGGATTTCGCGGTACTTTTCGATATGGATGGCGTCATATGCCATACCAACCCCTACCATTCCCAGGCCTTTCGGGCGTTTTTTGCCAAGCGCAACCTGGCGCCTACCGATCAGGAATTCGCGGACCATATGTTTGGGAAGAGTAACAGTTATATTCTGAGCCATTTTCTACGTCGCGAGGTAAGCGGACAGGAGTTTGACGACATGGAAAACGAGAAAGAAGGGCTTTTTCGGAAGCTTTACGCGCCGCACGTGGAGCCAGTGCATGGGTTCATGACTTTCTTAAAAGCACTGAAAGAGCGCGGAATTAAAACGGCCGTAGCCACCTCGGCCCCGCGCGCCAACCTCGATCTGATCATCTCCCGGCTCAACCTGACCTCTGCCATGCAGTCTTTCATGGCGAGCGAGGACGTCGAGCACCACAAGCCCGACCCTGAGGTATACCTTAAGTCTGCCAGGCGCATTGGCATGTCGCCTGAGCGGTGCGTGGTCTTCGAAGATTCTTATTCGGGCGTTTCAGCGGCGCGCAATGCCGGGATGAAGGTAGTGGGCGTACTCACTTCGCACGCGGTGGACGAACTGCCGCCCTGCGACGACTACATGAAAGATTACCAGGGCATGCGGTACAGCCGGTTGGCCGCGCTCTTTGGATGATGAGTACTTTTGTTCAGAAAGGCCGTAGTGCCTTTACAAACCGATTTTTGAAGTACTTCGAGAACAGGTTATCTTCCCGCACCCCTCGGGAAGAGGAGGCATGAATGAAGGTAATATCATTCTTTGACCTGACCTCCGTCACGATGCCGGCGTGCGATACGTAGCCCTCCTCTCCGGCCTCCGGCACAAAAAACAGCCAATCGCCGGCCTGTATTTCCTCCATCTTTTCGACGTTGCGACCAAACTCAGCCTGCTGCCACGACACTCGGGGTACCTTGTAGCCCAGATTGTTATAGACGGTGCAGATAAGTCCCGAGCAGTCAATGCCCAGGTTGTCGTTGCCGCCCATAAGGTAAGGCGTGCCGGTGTAGTTGCGCGCTCCCTTCACTACCTCTCGGACGTGCTGGGCGTAGGGGCCCGCAGGTTTCCTGACAGGCGCGCGGCTCACGGTATTGGTGGCGGGGCCCCGCTTCGCCGAAGTGCCTTTGGCGGGTGCCTTGCGGTACTTGTTGTGCGATGAATTGTAGGGATTGCTCCTCAGGACTTCGCAGCTATTGAGCGAAAGGATAAGGGTTAAAGTTAGGGAGACATGTATCACCTTTAACAAAATGATGGTGGTGCGGTGTGGTCGTGTTTTCATAATCGCAAAAATAATCAACTAGGTGAGGAACGAAGCGAATCGGCGAAAAATTGAAAAACATTATGCACCCCAAGGGATTGTTGGTAGTTTTGTTCTTTGAGAAAATTTCTTTTTTTAGACAAATCATTCCCCCATCCTGATGAAAATTATTTGTATCGGTCGCAACTACGCCGATCATATCGAAGAGCTGAACAACGCGCACCCCGACGCCCCGGTCATATTCATGAAGCCTGAAACGGCCGTTCCCCGCCCCGTCGAGGATTTTTACTACCCCGATTTCTCACAAGATGTGCACCATGAAGCCGAGATCGTCATCAAGATCAATAAAGTCGGGAAAAACATTGAGGAGCAGTTTGCCCACAAGTATTACGACGAGGTAGGCATTGGGATCGACTTCACTGCTCGTGATGTGCAGGCTAATCTGAAAGCCAAGGGGTTGCCTTGGGAACTTGCCAAAGCATTCAATGGCTCGGCGCCGGTCTCCGCTTTTGTACCCAAAACCGATTTCGCCGATATGCAAAACATCAATTTCTCACTTAAAGTGAACGGCGAAACCAGACAACAGGGCAACACGCGCATGATGCTTTACAAGATCGACTACCTCATTGCGTTTGTATCCAGGTACTTCCTGCTCAAAAAAGGCGACCTCATTTTTACCGGCACTCCCAAAGGAGTTTCGGCCGTCAAGATTGGCGATGTGATCACGCTCGCCATCGAGGAAAAGGAAATGCTGACCGTCAACGTAAAATAATCCCTTTTAATGTTTGCATCTGGAATGAAGGAAGCCGCCGCGAGGACAGTGGCGGTGTGGTTGAAGAATATAGGTTGGATTTTACTCTTCGGCTGGTTTGCGTCTGAGTCCGCCGCGCAGAAACTTTCCTATCCCAAGGACTATTTCACATTCCCGATTTTGCCGGGCCAGGCCAACACCCTGGCCGGTGTACTGGGCGATCTCAGGACCAACCACTTCCACGGGGGTCTGGATATTCGTACTCAGCAGCGGGAAGGCCTGGCCGTTCACGCTGCCGCCGAGGCCTACGTATACCGCGTGGCGGTGCAGGGCGGTGGCTACGGCAATGTGATCTACCTGCGCCATCCCAATGGCATGACGACCGTATACGGCCACCTGTCTAAGTTTTCGGACGGATTGGCCGCTTACGTGAGGCAGGAGCAGTATAAAAAGGAGGACTTCTACATCGACCTTTACCCCAAACCCAACCAAATCACCTTCAAACGGGGGGAGGTAATCGCTTTATCGGGCAATACGGGCGGTTCGGCGGGCCCGCACCTGCACTTCGAGATCAGGGATAGCCAAGACAATCACCTGAATCCGCTCTATTTCAACTTTAAGGAAATAGAGGACAACACCGCCCCGGCGTTTTGGAACGTGGCCCTACGGCCCATGTCGATCGACTCCCGGGTCGATGCGCAATTCGAACGGAAGGTTTTCAAACCCAGCAAGCAAAAAGACGGTACCTACCGCATCGGCCAACCGATCCGCGCGACGGGCGAGGTGGGCATCGAATTGCAGGCTTACGACTACATGACGGGTACCGGCTTTCGCTACGGCCTACACTGCATTGAAATCAAGCTGGACGGTCGGGAGATTTTCACGTACAATATGGAAAAATTTCCAAGCCGGGCATTCAGGGACTACAACAACCTGATCGACTACCGCACGCAGCAGGAGAGCGGCGCCCGCTTTTACCGATGCTACAATCCGGTGGGCAACGATTTTGAACTATACAAAACGGATGCGTACCGGGGCGTGCTCCGGCTCGACGACACCCTTTCCCACGAGATCAGCATCAAGATTTTTGACGCTTACGAAAATTCCTCGCTCCTCAATTTTTCGGTGAAGGGCGAACGTAACGCCACCAAGACCGCCACGACTATTGCCCCGACTTCCGGCGGACCGCTGACCGCCAGCACCCAGGGCAACGTGCTACAAGTACTGGCCCCAGGCTACCGAAGTGAAACACCTTTTGCCACCTATTTTTCTGAGCGTCTCCGCATTCAGAAAGATCCGGCCTACTACGATGGCAATACCGCGGTATTCCTGACCAACCTGAGTGCCTTCTCACCGGATTCGGTGCAAGTAGGCAACCAGAAGCTGGAGCTGAACTACCGGAAAAGCATACCAGCGGGGCAAATCGCCCATTTTGCTGCCAACGGCATCGAAATCCGGTTCGACTCGACTACCTTGTTCGATACCCTTCACCTGGCGGTGCGGCAACGGTACAACACCCTCACGATCAACGAACCTACCATTCCTCTGCGGCATTATATGGATGTTCGCTTCCGCCCGGATGGTAACTTCACCAAACGGGAACGGACGGGCGTGTATCGCTACCACCGGGGCGACTACGGCTACGTAGGCGGCAACTGGCTGGGCGATGCCATCTCCTTCCGGGCGCGTGACTTGGGTACTTATGTCGTCATGACGGATTCCATTCCGCCGACGGTCGACCTTATCGAGCACAGCAAGGACCGCATCCGGGCCTACGTGCGCGATGATTTGTCGGGAATCAGTGACTTCAGGGCGATGGTAGATGGCCAATGGGTTTTGCTCAATTACGAGTATAAAAAACGCTATTTATGGTCGGAGAAACTCGATCCGACCGTGGACTTCGCCGGTGAATTGCGGTTGGCCGTGACCGACCGAGCCGGAAATAGTACTATCTTGCAAATTGAAATAGCAGATCCCAAACTAGCCCCTCGCAAAAGCCGAAAGAGATGACATTGCAAAAAGGAGACCTCGCTCCCGCCTTCACCGCCAAAGATCAAAATGGCCGGGACCTATCGTTGAGCGATTTTGCTGGCCAGAAACTCGTCCTATACTTTTACCCCAAAGACAGCACGCCCGGCTGCACCGCTCAGGCTTGTGACCTGCGCGACAACTATGAGCAGATGCTGGCCCGGGGCTACGCCGTGGTAGGCGTGAGTGTCGACGGTGAAAAGTCGCACCAGAAATTCATCGAGAAGTATGACCTACCGTTTCCGCTCATCGCAGATACCGATCATGCGGTGGTGGATGCCTACGGCGTTTGGATTGAGAAAAGTATGTACGGCCGTAAGTACATGGGTACTGCTCGCCATACTTTCATCATCGACGAAAAGGGAATCATCGAGGACATCATTGAAAAAGTAAAAACCAAAGCACATACTCAGCAAATATTAAAAGAGTAAGCAAGCGTCAAAGCCACAAAGTTTAAATCTATACCACAAGATAGGAGCTAGTTGATTCTAGTTATTCACTCATTCTATCAGTCATTCATTCAAAATCAAACAATGGAAATCAAAGAGTTAGAAAAAGTGGCCTCACAGGTTCGCCGCGACATCGTACGCATGGTGCACGGCGCCCAATCGGGCCATCCCGGTGGCTCACTGGGCTGCACCGATTTGCTGGTGGCGTTGTACTTCGAGCAAATGAAACTGAAGGAAATTAACAAAGAATCCGATTTTGCCATGGACGGTGCCGGTGAAGACTTGTTCTTCCTTTCCAACGGCCACATATCGCCCGTGTGGTACAGCGTGCTGGCGCGCAAAGGGTACTTCCCAATCAAGGAATTAGGCACCTTCCGCGAGATCAATTCCCGGGTACAAGGGCACCCTACCACGCACGAGGGCCTACCGGGTATTCGCGTGGCTTCCGGTTCGCTGGGCCAGGGCAACTCCGTCGCGATGGGAGCAGCGCTGGCCAAAAGGCTCAATCAGGACGACCACCTGGTCTATTGCCTCATGGGCGACGGCGAGCAGCAGGAAGGGCAGGTTTGGGAGGCCGCTAACTTTGGTCCTCACCACCACATCGACCGTTTGATCTGCTTCATCGACCTCAACGGGCAGCAAATCGACGGACCGACCGTAGAAGTGATGAACAACCGTGATCTGGGTGAAAAGTACGCCGCCTTTGGCTGGGAAGTGATGGAAATCGTGGAAGGCAACGACATGGCCGCCGTCGTGAAAGGCCTGCACGAAGCCAGAAGCAAGGCAGGACACGGGAAGCCGGTGATGGTACTGTTGCACACGGGCATGGGCTACGGCGTCGACTTCATGGAGGGCAGTCACAAGTGGCACGGCGTTGCGCCCAACGACGAACAGCTCGAAGCCGCCCTGGGGCAGCTGGAAGAGACACTGGGCGACTACTAGCAATATTAGATGAGAAGTTTTGGACAACCAGGTCCAACTTTCCAATATTTCCAAAATAGTGTAAATGAAGCTAGAAAAGCTCCATATCAGAAATTATAAGTCGCTGGTCGATCTCGAAATCGTCCAACCCAATCCCTTCACGGTTTTTGCCGGAGCAAATGGGGTTGGAAAGTCAAATATTTTTGAGGCTTTGGAGTTTTCCAAATATATTTTTGAGTGGAATGGTAAAAGTGCTGTCAGGTTGTTTGGTGGTAAAGAGAATATTAAAAATAGAAGTATAAAAAATAAGGAACAGCAGTCTGTTGAGGTAACTTTTTTGACAAAAGAGGTTGACATCAGATTTGTAGAGAAGAATGAATCTTGGGATTTGAGTTTTTCAAACGAATTTAAAGGCAACACATTTATTCACGAGTCCAAAATAAATAATAACAACGACATTAAGCCTTACAGCAAAATAAATGAGTCTCTTCAATACCAATATGCCTTTCTATTCTTTTCATCTATAAATAGAATATTTATAAGGAATTCTAGTCTGATTCGCGTAAAGGAGACGAGTAACTTAAAGCTAAGTATTGATTGCTATAATCTTGAAACGGTGTTGAAACGCTTATTAGATGATGAGGCAAAAAGAGGAATTATTACAGAATATCTTGAATTATTTATTCCGGGGTTCGACGAAATAGTGATCAGCTCAAATAATTTATCAGGGTCCGATACTATGTTGATTTACGAAAAGGGGATCGGAACACCCTTTACCAAAGACTTGATTTCGGATGGTACCTATAATATCATTTGTTTATTGACCGCACTCTTCCAATCTAATGAACCGCAATTTCTTTGCATTGAAGAACCTGAAAATGGCCTAAACCCCTATGTAATTCAAGAGTTTGTAGAACTGTGCAGGATGATGTGTACAGACTATAAGCATTATATCTGGTTAAACACGCATTCCCAAACGCTGGTAAGGACACTTAGTGAAAAAGAATTGATACTAGTCGATAAAGAAAACGGGGCAACCCAAATAAAGCAGTTTAGTATAGGAGATTTTTATGGCTTAAAGGCAGATGAAGCTTGGCTTACCAATTCGTTAGGTGCAGGCATACCATGGTAAAAGTTGGATTTATCTGCGAGGGCAAGACGGAAAAGCAAATTGTCAAATCGAAAAATTTTCAAGATCTTTTGCATAGCATAGGTATTGAATCGGTTGACCAGATTATCGACGCGGCAGGAAACGGTAACCTGCTTCCAAACAATTTAAGGAAACTAGAAAAGCAATTGGTTGAAAAGGGGGCTGATAGGATAGTAGTCATTACCGATTTGGATGCAGATGCATGTATTACAAATACTAAAAATAGAATTGATCCTGAGGGACTTAGCATTATAGTCATCTCAGTAAAAGCGGTTGAATCTTGGTTTTTAGCCGACAGCTTTACGCTTTGCTCTCTTTTGAGAGAGGATTTTGAGTTCGAATTCCCTGAAAATCAAGTTGATCCCTACAATACATTGAAGGGACTATTTTTAACTAAGACAGGTATTGGAATTGGAACCAAGATTCTTTTTACTAAAAAAATTATCAAGAGTGGCTTTTCGTTAGAAAATGCCGCCAGACACAAAAATTGCCCAAGTGCCGCTTATTTCTTAAATAAACTCAAACAACTAGCCGCAGGTGCATAAGTATCCAAGGCCTAAACTGGACTGAATAATACATACATCATGAAAAAATACACCTTCACAGAAAAGAAAGATACCCGCTCGGGCTTCGGCGCGGGCATGACCGAGCTGGGTCAGAAGAACGAGAACGTTGTAGCGCTTTGCGCCGACCTGGTGGGCTCGCTAAAAATTGCCCCGTTTATCAAGGAAAACCCGGAGCGATTTTTTCAATGCGGCATCGGAGAAGCCAATATGATCGGCGTGTCGGCCGGATTGGCGATTGGTGGCAAGATTCCGTTTGCTACTACCTTTGCCAACTTTGCTACCGGTCGAGTATATGATCAAATACGGCAGAGCGTGACTTACTCTAATAAAAACGTCAAGATCGCGGCATCGCACGCAGGTATCACGCTAGGGAGAAGACGGCGCGACGCACCAGATCCTGGAAGACATCGGCATGATGAAAATGCTACCCGGCATGACGGTCATCAACCCCTGCGACTACAACCAAACCAAAGCCGCCACACTGGCTGTAGCTGACCACGTTGGTCCCGTCTACCTCCGGTTCGGACGTCCGGTGGTTCCTATCTTCACCGACCCCGACCAAAAATTCGAGATCGGCAAAGCATGGATGGTGAGCGAAGGTAAGGACGTCAGTATTTTTGCTACGGGCCATTTGGTGTGGGAGGCGATTCAGGCCGGTGAAATGCTGGCGGCCGAAGGAATCGACGCCGAGGTGATTAATATTCATACCATTAAACCCCTGGATGAGGAAGCCGTGCTAAAATCGGTTGAGAAAACCGGCTGTGCCGTATCGGCCGAGGAGCACAACCGCATCGGGGGCCTCGGCGATAGCATCGCTCAGGTACTGGTCAAGCATAAATTGGTACCGCAAGAGTACGTTGCGGTGGACGATAGTTTCGGTGAGAGTGGTACGCCTGAGTTGTTGATGGAAAAATACGGACTCACGGCCAAGGACATCGTATCGGCTGCCAAGCGGGCCATGGATCGCAAAGCGAAATAATTTTCAAATCTGGCGCCAGCCAAGTTTTTGTACAATGAACTACGGGTAGGCCCACGTCCGGGTTTGCCCATGGTTCATTTACGTCCGCCGCGCGGTCAACCGCCTTTCGAATGAACGACGAAGAACTCCTTCAACTATACCGAAACCCGGATACCCGCCGGAATGCATTCAACCAAATCGTCCGTACGTATCAGCAGCGGGTGTATTGGCATGTGCGAAAAATCGTGATCGATCACGACGATGCCAATGACATTACTCAGGAGGTATTCATAAAAGCCTGGAATGCTCTCGATAAATTTCGGGGCGATTCAAAACTTTACACCTGGCTCTTCAGAATCGCACACAACGAGTCTATTAATTTTTTGAAGAAAAAGCGCCGCCGGTACTTTGTTCCGATCAACGATGTGGAGGGCGAACTGGCTGAAAAGCTGGAAAGCGACCCGCTGATCAGCGGGGACGAAATCCAGTTAAAATTGCAACAAGCAATATTAAAACTACCTGAAAAGCAACGACTTGTGTTCAATATGCGATACTTCGAAGAGATGCCATACGAAGAGATGTCCGAGATTACAGGTACTTCCGTTGGTGCATTGAAGGCTTCCTACCATTGGGCCAACAAAAAGATAGAGGACTTTATCAAAGGAAACGATTAAACTTTCGTCGATGACCTGTTGTCGTAGGTGGAGTTAATATTGATACATATTATTCATGGAAAATGATTGGAAAGGGCTGGACGGGCTGAATCGCAAACTACCGTTCGATGTGCCAGAGGGTTATTTCGACAAACTACCCGCGATTATTCAGGCGCGCATTCCTGCTAGCCCGGAGAAACGCCCTTACATTAGCTGGTCGTGGCAGCGCTCAGCTGCTTTGGTTGCGGCCATGAGTCTCATTCTCGCTTTGGTGTGGTTCACCTATCCCCGTCAGCAAGGGCCGCTGGGGAGCGAGCGCCTGAGTCAGGTTAGCAATGAGGCGATTTTAGAGTACCTGGCCGAGGAAGACCTTAGCTATTACGATTTGAGCGAGAGCAACGCCGTGCAGACGGCCTTCGGGACTGACTCTACGGTGCTGAACTACCTCGATGGACTGGACGCTGATTTTCTGCGTAGCCAAATCGACCCTATGACGATTCAAAATGATAAAAGTATATAAATACATTTCCCCCACTATGACGACCTCACGTTACATGTCAACATTCTCCAAAAAAATCGGTCTGTTTGCCCTGGCTTTGCTTGCGTTCTCTACGTTTGGCACCACCGAAATTCTGGCGCAAAGTCGCAACGAGGAAGAAATTCGCAAAATACAGGATGCCAAGATTGCCATCATCACCAACCGCCTGAGCCTCACCCCGGATCAATCTAAAGACTTTTGGCCTATCTATAATGAATTCTCCCAAAAGAAGAGGGCGATGAATCGGTCGATGAGGTTGCTCACCGGTGGCAACGAGTCCCGCACGGACGATCAGGCCATGAATAGCCTCAAAGAAGTGCAGGAGCTAAAACAGAAACAGGTTGAATTGGAGAAAGAGTACCAGGATCGGTTTCTCTCAGTGATCACAGCTAAGCAATTGACCGAATTGTACGCGGCAGAGCGCGACTTCAACGAAATGTTGCTCCAACGCCTCAAGTAAGTCGGATACCGTCGCTGTCAAGGGTAATCACTCCTTTCTTGAAGAGGTTACCGATGGATTTCTTGAAGTTACGCTTACTCATTTCGAGTCCGCTGTAAATCGCATCGGGTGAACTGTTGTCGTGCAACGGCAGAAATCCGTTGTTCGCTTTGAGTTTGCTCAGGATACGTTCCGTCAACGAATCGAAGCGCTCATCGCCGACTTTTTCCAGCGTCACGTCGATTCTGTTTCCTTCTCTGATTTTCTTGATGTAGCCTTTCCGGGTCTCGCCCACGCGAATGTCTTTGAATATATCGCTGTGGTAGACCAGGCCCTTGTGAAATTGATTGATGATCACGTTGTAGCCCAAGTCGGTTCGCTCCCAGATCAGCAATTCCACTTCGTCTCCTTCCGCCACCGTGAGGCGGGTATTATCCAGAAATTTATTGATTTTGGCAGAAGCCAGGAGCCGGGAAGAAACGCGATCCAGGTAAAGAAAAATCATGTATTTCTCGCCCATGCGCATCGGAAAGGGCTGCTCCCTGAACGGTACGAATAAGTCTTTGGTCAAGCCCCAGTCCATAAAAGCCCCCTGCGCATTGGTATCTATTACTTCCAGGTAAGCAAACTCATCCCGGAGGGCATGTGGTTTTTCGGTAGTGGCCACGGGCCGGTCTTCCGAATCATTATAGACGAATACCGTGATCTTATCGTCTATCCGCATGTCGTCGGTCACGTAGCGGTTGGGTAGTAATACCTCGTCC
Source organism: uncultured Cytophagales bacterium (assembly GCA_963803495.1). Lineage (GTDB taxonomy): Bacteria > Bacteroidota > Bacteroidia > Cytophagales > Spirosomataceae > Persicitalea. The sequence goes on along the minus strand of CAWDMP010000001.1, from coordinate 245,215 downwards.
CCCTGCACATCTTCCAGAAAAAGCCCGAAGTCGGAGCTACGGGCGATGATCAGATCATTGTATTTTCCAATAAAAAGCATACTATATTTTTGGGAATGGGGCCAAAGATAGCACTATTGCCCGTTCATTCCAGTACCCTGAGTAGGGTATCGCACTTGATTTCAGTTTCGTTCCACTCGCTTTCAGGGTCGGAGTCTTCGGTGATTCCTGCTCCCGCAAAGAGCGTGGCGTGTCCATCAGCTATGCGCATCGTCCTGAGATTGACGTACAAGTTGCTCTCACCGGCCATGTTGACTGGTCCAAGATAGCCACTGTAAAAACTCCTGTCGTAGTTTTCCATCAGTTTCACAAACCGGAGTGCTTCCTCCTTGGGTGTACCGCAGACCGCTGAGGTGGGATGCAGGAGTTTAAGCATGACGGTGCCCAGTTCCGGAAAGTTGACCTCCCGGGTGGCCACCTCGAAGTCGGTGCGCAGGTGGTAGAGGTTACCGGCCATCACCGTTTTCGGGCCGCGCTCCCGGTACTCGCGCAATCGGATTTTTTTGAAACACTCGATGATGTAACGACTCACCAACGCCTGTTCTTCAATTTCTTTCTGGCCCCAACGTATACCTTTTATCGGTATGATTCCCTTACTATCCACCGAAGCCTGGGTACCCGCTAACGCGGTCGTTCGGAACGTGCCTTCTGCATCCATTCCAACCAGAATCTCGGGTGAAGCACCCAGCCACTGCTCACCACGTTCGGGCAAATGTACCAGGGATACAAATGCGGATGGGTAAGCATGGCTCAACTTTTTAAAGGCTTGGAAAGTTGAAAACATAGCGCTGAGGGCCACGGATTTCGTTCGCGACAGCACTACTTTGGAAAATTCGCCCGCCTGGATGGACTGTATGGCCCTAGACACTATATTTTTATACGCATCCTTACTGACTGCATCAGCCAATGGTGCCTGGCTTTCCCCTTTCAAATGAGGTAAATCGTCTGGTGCTTCATCTTGCCAAAAATCAGCGGCAATCTCTAGTAGTTTTTTCACCAGCGGGTGCTCCTCCCCTACGTTGCCAAAATCGGGAACAGCACCGGTATTCTCCGAAAAAGTATAGAGCAAATCACCCTCAAGTACTACGGCCTCTCCACCCGGATCGCCTTCGAAAGGGTGTACGATGAAGCAAGGGGGTAAGGTCTCGAGATCAGGAATTCGTTTCTCTGTATTTTCATGCAGTGATATGAGTAGCCTTAGTTCCACCTGACCCGGCAAGCGCCAGGCCGCCGCCGGAAAACCGAGTTGCCGAGCCGCTGCCCACAGGTTATCGGCTTGTAGGGTATGCAGGCCGGTTGAAAGGTTTTCATGAGAATTCTGCATACCGTTTATTGGCTCGTTTGATTATATGGATTTAACACCCTTGTCCCCACAAATTGTTTCCAGAATCATCACTCTGCCGATATTATTGCTACCGTGAGTCTACTTACACAAACCAGCCGCTCCGATTCATCGGTAATTTTAATATCCCACACGTGGGTACTACGACCTACGTGCAGCGCGGTGGCGCGGCCTGTCACCCAGCCAGACTCAACCGACCTGACGTGGTTGGCGCTGATTTCCAAACCTACGGCGCGTTGTTTCTCAGGATCAGGCAGACAAAGCAGTGAAGCCACGCTGCCCAGCGACTCGGCCAGTACCACGGAGGCCCCGCCGTGCAGAATGCCGGCGGGCTGATGCGTCCGTCGGTCGACGGGCATCCTGGCCGTGAGGTAGTCTTCGCCCAGTGCTAAGTATTCGATCCCGAGTTGCTCGCCAATCGTATCGACATGAAGGGTTTGGAGATATTCAAGCGTAAAAGATTTGTTAAACATTCTATAAATTGTCTAAATTTGTAGTGTAAAATTAGCCAGAAAACGCATTTTTTGAAAATTTATTATTTAAATAGTACAAATTTTGTCAAAAAGGAAAACGATCTACCTCATTCGCCACGGCGAAACTGATTATAACCGTAAAGGCATTGTACAAGGAAGCGGTGTGAACCCCGGACTCAACGAATGGGGCAGAGCTCAGGCGGAGGCGTTTTTTGATGCCTACCAACACGTTCCATTCGATAAAATATACACCTCAGCTTTGATACGCACCCACGAGTCGGTTCAATTGTTTGTCGATCAGGGTATACCACACGAGAGCCACGCTGGCCTCAATGAAATAAGCTGGGGGTGCCGCGAGGGTATTGCCCCGAATCCCAACGATAACGACTACTACCGCCAGATAGTCGAAACCTGGCAGAGTGGACAGGTGGAAACGCCATGTGAGGACGGCGAAAGCCCTGCTGATGTGCGCCGCCGGCAGCAGCCCGTCATCGATCTCATGCTTTCCCGCCCCGAGGAGCGTACCATATTGGTAGCCATGCACGGACGCGCGATCAGAATTCTGCTTACCGGACTGCTCGACCAACCACTCACTAAAATGGACCAGTACGAGCACAGCAACCTGTGCCTCTACAAGATAACCTACTCCTACATCGACCGTAGCTTCTCGCTCGAAACGGCCAACGACATCACCCACTTGCTTTCGCTGGATATTCCACAAAATCTGTAACGACCGCTTGTCCCATATCAATCCCTTTGGTGTAAATGCCTCATGGGGCCGGATTTGCTTTGTCTAACTTACCTCCACGCTCATAGGCAAAAGCCAGCGTGAGCTTGTCAGGAGAGGGCAGGCTACTCCTTGTGCAACCATAGTTTCTAGATTGATCTATGTCCAAATCCCGGATATACTGGACATTACAAATTGTCGGCTGGTCGGCTTTGATGCTGTATGAATTCATTATTTATACCGCTCAATTTGGTTTCGATCTTGAGTACCTGCTGCTGAGTTTTGCCAATATACTGATGGCCATAGGACTTACCCACACCTACCGACTGATCGTCCGGCGGTGGAATTGGTCGTCGTTGCCGTTAATCAAGCTGGCATTTCGGGTGCTGGTTTCGGTTTTGATCCTTGGGACGATCATGTCGTTCATCAACATTCCGCTCGACCGCGAGATTATCGGCAGCAACCTGGATTTCAATGCCTTCGTGTTTTGGAACTACATTTCTTCCTGGTCCAAAAACATGCTTACCTGGGTTTTAGCATATACGGTATACCACTATGTAGAGCATACCCGGCTTACGGAATTAGAAAAAATAATGTTGAAAACCTCGATGCGGGAGGCCGAGGCCAAGGTACTTCGTTCCCAGCTCAACCCGCACTTTACGTTCAACGCGCTCAACAGCATTCGGGCGCTGGTATACGAAGATCCCGGGAAGGCGCAGCAAAGCATTACCCAGCTCTCTAACATACTCCGCAACTCACTGCTCGCCGATCGACGCAAGACTGTGGAGCTTCGGGAAGAATTGAAAACGGTGGAGGACTACCTGGAATTGGAAAAAGTACGCTACGAGGCACGCCTGAGCTACACCATCAGTCCCGATCCCCAAACGCTCTACTGGCAGGTACCTCCCATGATGCTGCAAACCCTGGTCGAGAATGGTATCAAGCACGGCATTTCGAAACTACCGGGCGGTGGAACGCTCAGCGTCGAAACTCATCTGAAAGAAGAGGCGCTGCTCATAAATATACGTAACAGCGGTACCCTGGGCGACACAGATTCTGGAGGCGTGGGACTTTTAAACACCGCCGAACGGCTTTCTATTTTGTATGGAAAGGAAGCTTATTTTAAAATAATGCAGGAAGACGATTCCACCGTTTGTTCCGAAATAAAGATTCCGATTCTTTCCGACGGCCTTTACCGCTTTAACGGTGATGCGTCCAATAAGCTGGAAGCAACGAAAACCTAATTCGCCTTTACAAGTTTTTCTCAATTTCCAATTAACTATAGCCATGAAAACTTTAATTATCGACGACGAGCGGCTAGCTCGTAACGAACTGAGACGCATGTTGGAACCCTACCACAAAATTGAAATTGTGGGGGAAGCCGCCAACGCCGAAGAGGCCCTCGGCCTTATCGAGGAACTTCAACCTGAGCTGCTGTTTCTGGATATTCAAATGCCGGGTAAAAACGGATTCGAACTACTGACGTCTATCGAGGGCAAAGCCCCGGACATCATTTTCACGACAGCCTACGACGAGTACGCACTCAAAGCTTTTGAGTTTAACGCCCTAGACTACCTGCTCAAGCCCATCGACGACAATCGGTTGCGCGAAGCCATAAACCGGGTGGAGGAAAACATCAGCCTGCCCGAAGAGACTACCCATGAAGAAAGCGAAAGGGCCACCAAGGTACTCAGCGAAGATGATCAGGTATTTGTCAAGGATGGGGAGAAATGCTGGTTTGTAAAACTGGGTAAGATCAGGCTCTTTGAGTCGATGGGAAATTACGTTCGGTTGCACTTCGATGATCAGAAACCGTTGGTACTTAAATCATTGAACAGTCTGGAAGACCGACTTGACCCAGAGCTCTACTTTCGCGCCAATCGCAAGCACATCATCAACCTGCGCTGGGTCGAAAAAATTGAGCCTTGGTTCAGTGGTGGTTTGCTGGTCACGCTCCAGGGCGGCGATCGCATCGAAATCTCCCGCCGCCAAGCCATCCGATTCAAGGATTTGATGAGCCTGTGAATTGAATAGATGAATGATGAATGATGAGTTAGAGTTACGAGTTATGAAATAATGACTCGCATCTCATCATTCATTACAATATCCCCTCATCGGCGAAGCTGAAATAGGTATTGTCGGTAAATATGAGGTGATCAAGGATAGGCAGGTCGAGTACGCGGCCTGCCTCTTTTAATTTTCTGGTGAGGTCCTTGTCGGCCTGGCTGGGGGTGAGATTGCCCGAAGGGTGGTTGTGGACCAGTATGATTGAACTGGCCAGATGTTCCAGCGCGTGCTTAAAGATCATTTTCGGATCGGCCACGGTACCCGCTACACCGCCGGAGCTAATCTGAACGATGCGCAGCACCTCATTGGCCCGGCTGAGCAGGAGTATCCAAAACTCTTCGTGCTGCTTGTCGAGTAGGTAGGATTTTATTTCATCGTAGGCGTCGGCCGCACTGGTGATCCTCCGTTTTTTTTCAACCTCGATCTCTTTGCGTCGGCGACCCAGCTCGAGCGCCGCGATGATCGTAATCGCCTTGGCTTCGCCTATGCCTTTCACCTTCATCAAGTCTTTCATGTTCATCCGCGCCAGCTCGTTCAATTTGCGGTTGGCGGATTGAAGTACCAGGTTGGCGACATCTACCGCCGATAGCTCCACTGTTCCCATACCGATCAGTATCGCGATGAGTTCAGCGTCAGTCAGCGCCGTACGCCCAAGGTTCATTAGCTTTTCACGGGGCTTGTCTTCTTCGGCCCAGGTTTTAATTTTCCGGGGATTGTAGATATTGTCTTCCATAAAACGGGTAACGGGGAATGTCTCGTAAAAGTGAGCCAAACATGGTTGGCTACTTGTTTGGGCCCGCAATTTTAAACATTTATTTAATAAAATAACCGTCCTCCGTCTACCGTTCCCCGTCCCCCATTTATCTTTGTCCCGTCCCCCCCCCCTTTTACGCGCCTAGTTCCGACAACGCTGCTCTTGCCTTGTTGTCGATGCTGTTTTTATACTCGTGCTTTTTGTAAGACATCGCTTTGCGAAAACTGGCAATGGCCTGCGGCTTATTGCGCTGATCCATGTAGATGTACCCCATCTGCAAGGCAGACGAGGGCGCGAAGTAAAGGCTGGTATTACGCGAGAGGTCGATGGCTTGCTGGAAATAGGTCATCGCCTGCCCTTCCTGTCCGGATTTCTGCAAAATACGACCGCGCCGGTAGTTATACTCGGCTTTATCGGCGGCAGCGGCAAAGGATTCTACCGAATATGCATCGAGTATTTTGTTGGCCTCTGCCAGATAGCCGCCGTCGCTCGCGTATCGTGCCCGGAGCAACACCTTCTGATCCTCGCTGATCTTGCCTTCCATATAGTCGGCAGCAAATTGGCTGGCGTACTGGTCCGACTCCGTAATAGTTTTGCCTGCCGCCGCGACCCGGGCAATCATGGCCTTGGCCTGTTCGTCGTTCCCGGTGAGCCACCGGCAAAGAAATTTCTTAAAGTAGCTGTCCTTCAAAAAATTAAATCCTTTGAAGCTCCGCTGAAAGCGGTCATAGTAGGTATAGGCCGTGGCGTACTCGCCCTTTTGTAAAAGTAATTCGGCACGCATGTAGTCCAGAAACGGGAAAGGGATATAGCTGGCCGATCTTGGCGCGCGGTTGAGTACCGCAAGCGCTTCCTGGCTTCGGCCCTCTTTCATCAGGACCGAGGTGGTAAAGAAATGAAGCAGTAGGTTGTCGGGCTGCGCGGCGGGCAGGGCCTTCAACTCCCGAATTTGGGCCTCGCTGATTTTCAGCGTGAAAGCGTGTACCAGCAAATCAACGAGTTGTGTTTCTTGCCGAAAAAACGGGTCTTTATTGATCACGACCTGCATCTCGCGCAATCCCCCCTTTATATCGCCTGATAAGCCCAGTACCTTGGTCACCCAGGTATATTGCTCGGGAACAGAACCGATCAGTACATGCAGAAGTCCCAGCGACTTCAGCGTGGGTATGAACGTCGGGAATTTTTTGCGGTTTTCCTCCAACAGTTTATAAGCTTTGATGATGTCCCAGCAGCCACTTACTTCGTTTCCAAATTTTAATTTGGCAAAGGCCCAGTGCAATCTCACCTCGGCTTGCAACAGTCGCTTGAAAGGCGAGTTGTCGGGTAGTCTCGCCAATTCGTCAAGCCTGCTGTCTTCCTTTTTTGAAAGTACATTATAAGCTGACTTATCTTCCGAAATAAGCAAATAGTACATGTCGGCGTAGTTGTCGAGGTACGCCACGGCCCCGTTGTCAGGCATTTGATCCCGCTCCTGGTCGATCAGTCCGCGCGCCTTGTTGAGCCTTAATTTCTGAACCTCAAAATAGGCCAACTGCAAGCGAGGCGTGAAATCGACATCAGCAGCCAGAACATCGGGCGGCGCAATTTTGAAGCCAGATGCCAAAATAAACAGCAGTGGGGCCAGGAAGTAGGCGAAGTATTTTTTCATGAAGTGCATTTGGCGGGATATACGCTGATTGGGGACGTTAGGATGAAGTACCCGGTTTGTCATAATTTAAAGTAAAAATGGCCGCTCCTGAGAACGGCCATTTCGATAGCTTATCTAAAAAATAGTACCTGCGATTAGCGCTTGCCGCTGGTGCTCATCTGCTCCGTCATATCGACACCGCCAAAAATCCGACCGCAATGCTCACAAACGATAATTTTTTTGTGCTCCCGAATATCAGCCTGACGCTGCGGAGGTACCACGTTGAAGCAACCACCACAGGCACCGCGGCCCACAGTTACCACCGCAAGCCCATTGAGTGAGTTGTTTCTGATTTTGGTGTACGACTTCAGTAGTCGTTCCTCTATTTTGGTCGATTGTTTTTCCCGACTTGTCAAGAGCGCTTTTTCTTCTTCCTGGTTTTCGCTGGTAATCACATCCAACTCCGACTTTTTGGTTTTGAGATCTTCCTTTCGGCCATTGAGTATACCCTGAGTGTTGCTGAGGTCGTCTTCTACCAGGCGCGTGCGCGCCTTGGCTTCGCTGATCCGCTTGTCGGACAATTGCATTTCCAACTCTTGCAACTCGATTTCTTTCGAAATTGCGTCGAACTCCCGATTGTTGCGCACATTCATTTGCTGCTCCTTGTAGCGGTCGATTAGCTTCTCTGAATCCTTCTGACCGTTTTTCAGCGAATCAACGGTACCGTTGAGGTTGTCGATTTCGGCTTTAAATTTGGCCGTCCGGGTTTCGAGCCCCGCGATTTCGTCTTCCAGATCACTCACCTCTTCGGGTAAATCACCTCTAATCTTAAGAATGGTATCGAGTTGTGAATCAATTTCCTGCAATTTCAGGAGGGCATCCAGTTTCTGCGCGATCGTGTTTTCCATGTATTCGTTTAATGGACAAGTGTTAATAGACAAATGGATTTGAACAGCATTTTCTGATTGTCGTAAACCATTCAAATCGCTAATCCAAATCAGTGCCTAGCAATAGTAGGCGACCGGGTTGGTGTTGGTTTCTGATAAATAGAGTGCAAAATTATCGAATTTTTTCGATATATGGTCGTACAGCAGCTGTTTCGTGAATACTTCACTCTCGTAATGGCCTATATCGCAAATCATGATGCGGTTTTCGGCATCGAAAAATTCGTGGTACTTGAAGTCGGAAGTTACGAAGGCATCGGCTTGGGCCGACAGGGCCTTCGGCAGCAAAAAGCTACCCGCGCCGCCACACACCGCTACCCGCCTGATGTGGGTGTTGGCCGAAGGGGTGAATTTAATAACGGTCGCTACCATGCTTTTCTTGAGATGAGCCAAAAACTGCTCCTTATCCATAGCAGCGGGCAAGTCCCCCACTGCTCCCGCGCCCACTTCCTGATGCTCGTTTTCGATTCGCTGCAAGTAGTACGCGACTTCTTCGTAAGGATGAACATCTCGCAAAGCTTGCAAAGCTTGCCGTTCCAAATGGGCCGGAAACACCACTTCGATACGCTTTTCGGCCACCGTTTCCAGCGTACCCCGGGTACCGGTATGCGGATCGGATTCGGCGCCGGGCCGGAAGGTACCTTCGCCTTCGACGGCAAAGCTACACTCCGAATATTGCCCGATGGCGCCGGCACCGATCTTATGCAGTACTTCCAGCGTAGGTCCGGCTGCTTCCAGCGGAACGAAGTAGGTCAGCTTCATCAAAAGCTGCTTTTTGGGCGCCAATATTTGTACACTCCCCAAACCCAACCGACTGGCTATCATTTGGTTGACCCCATTGAGCACATGATCCAGATTGGTATGGATGGCATAAATCGCGACCTCGTTTCGGATAGCACTAATAATGGTCCGCTCCACGTAATTGCGCCCATTGAATCTTTTCATGCCTTTAAAAACGATCGGATGGTGCGCCACCACCACGTTGCAGCCTTTTAGGACCGCTTCCTCTATAACGTCTTCCGTGCAATCAAGGGTGAGCAGCGCCCCCTTGATTTTATCCTCGGGGCATCCCAACAAAAGGCCTGAGTTATCGTAGTCCTCTTGGTAATCAGGTGGTGCCAACGATTCCAGATGTGCGACGAGTTCGCGTAGGGTCGATGGTACTTTATTCACTGTTTTTCGTATCGACCTCTGGTCGTTTGAATCCATCAATTGAATAATATATTGTATATTTACTTGCTTTTTAAACACACACACAAAACAACCCTGCAAAATGAACAATTCGACTGTTCTTAGAACCTCCCTGGTCAAAAGCCCTAGCAACAATGTAGCGCGATGGATGGTGGCCTACGTTCCTGGTACAAAAAGCACCTCTGCGCTCGTGCTCAAGGGTACCTACCCCTCCTATCTTTTCGAAATCGTGCCTCCCTCGCAAGAAGCCGATGCCATCAAGGTTGAGTACGCCGGCAACACCTACCACGTTCTGGTCAAGCTCGATATCGATAAGGCGGGTTCGCCTCCCAAAAGCTATCTGCTGGAAATGCTTCGCTGGTACTCCAAGAGTAAAGCGAAGCCAACGCTTCAAAAAATAACTTCCTACGCCAAGTAATCATCAGTCGTCAGAACAACGTTCCGGGTCCGCATTGGGATACTCCTGTGGGGTCTCTTCATGCGGTTTCGGTTTGTCATCAGGTGCAGTATTTGCAAATAGCTTCGCTTCCATTACTTCCTCGGTGCTGGTTTTGAAAAACTCCGCGTGGATGTCGAAAGGCACGACGCCTTCTTGTAAGTAGCATTTGTCGTAGCCCCCATCCTGACGCAATTCGTACGAATTTACGTTGTCGCGAAGGTTGTACTCGAGCATCAGGATGGCTTCTTGCTTCACGCGCTCGTCGACCAATAGAAACAAGGACTCGATTCGGCGGTCAAAACTGCGAACCATCACGTCGGCACTACCTCCGTACACCAGCGGATCGCCCTGATTGTGGAAGTAGTAGATGCGGGAGTGCTCCAGCAGGTTACCTACGATCGAGCGCACTTTGATGTTTTCGCTCAATCCGGGCCGACCGGGCCTTATGCAGCAAATGCCCCGCACAATCAGCTCGATAGGTACCCCGGCTTGCGAGGCTTTGTAAAGTTCCTCGATCACGGCGCGGTCTTCGAGGGAGTTGATCTTGATACAAATCCCGCTTGGTAGTTCATTAGCGGCATTTTCGGCTTCCTGATGAATCATTTCGATGATCCGCTCGCGCATTTGCCGGGGCGCAGTGATCAGGTTGCGGTAGTCGCTGGGCAAAGAGTGTCCCGTGATGACGTTGAAAAACTCCGAAATGTCGTGGGTGTACTCTTCATTCGTCGTCAGCAGGCCAATATCGGTATAGAGCCTCGCCGTATCCTCATTGTAGTTGCCGGTCGACAGATGGGCGTAGCGCACCACCTTATCGGTCTCGTTGCGGACGATGAGCAACAACTTCGTGTGGGTTTTTAGTAGTCCGATGCCATAAATAACAAAGCAACCTGCCTTTTGCAGTCGCTGGGCTTCCTGAATATTGTTTTCTTCGTCAAACCGCGCCTTCACCTCGAAAAGCACCGCCACGTGCTTGCCGTTCTCGGCGGCGGTTAGCAGGGCTTCGGTTACCCGGGAGTTTTTAGCAAGCCGATAAATCGTCAGCTTGATCGAGAGTACATTGGGGTCTTCGGCGGCTTGTTCCAGTAGCTGTAGTACGGGTTCGAAGTTGTTATAAGGGTGGTGTAGTAAAATATCACGCTCCCGCATCACTTCAAAAATATCGGTGATCCGCTCACGACCGGTACTGAGCGGTGGGACCGGAACATGCATGGGCGGGATCTGGTCTTTGAACTCGGGGTGCTTGATGAGTTGCCAGAAGCATGTATAGTCAAGCAATCCCTGCGCCGGAAACACATTGTAGTCGTCGATTTCCCAGCGCTTTTTGAGCAGACTCAGCAGGTCCTGGTCGGTAGTGGTTTCCACCTCCACTTTCACCACCCGGCCCAGGCGGCGGTTTTTAATTTTTTGCTTAATCTCGTCGATGAAATCCACCTCCATGTCATCGTTCTCATCCAACGAAAAATCGCCGTTTCGGATAATTCTGAACAGGTTGGTGGAAACAATGTCGACATTGCGGTACAGCTTCACGATGTACTTCCTGACGATACTCTCGATCGGCACAAACAGAATTTCGTTCTCCCGCTCGATCACATAAAAACGGGGCAGGTTGGGCGGTAGCTGCACAAACGACAGTTTACGGTCTTCCTCACTGGTCGTACCGGCTGCCTGGGTAATGACGCCAAAAATCAGCACCTTGGCCAGCAGCACCGGAAATACGTGCGTGTAGTCATAGAGCATGGGTGTCAGCATGGGGTAGATCGTCCGGTCGAAGTACCCCGACACCTTTTCCTGCTCCGATGCGTCCAGATCCTCCATGTGCGCGATCGAGCTACGGTGGTCGTGCAGCAGCGGTAAAAGTTCCTCGTTGTATACCCGATTCTGCTCCGCGACGAATTGCTGCAGCGAGCGCAGCAGCATTTTGCGGAAAGGTACCTCCCGCATGCCCGAGTAGTCGACGCGCTCTTTCCCGTAGTCGAGGTAGTTGTAGAGGCTGCCGATCCGAATCGAGAAGAATTCGTCGAGATTAGAGGCCGTGATGGCCAGGAACTTCAAGCGGTCGAATACCGAGCGTTCCTTCTCCTTTGCCTGGTCAAGTACGCGTTCGTTGAACTTCAACCAGCTCAGATCCCGGCTGATGAAGTCACTTTGCTCGATCAGTTCGTTAGCCGCCTTGTCACCCGATCGCAAGAATTTACCCTCCTCGGGGTTTTCGTTTTTGTCACTGAAAAAAGACAGCAGGTTTGAGAGCGTTCCTTTTTTATCCTGGGTAGTTGATTCTTTGGACATAATATCTGGTTTCCTGATGGCTAATAGTCTGTCGTCAATGCAAACCCGTCCAGGAATATACATTGGTTATGGATAGGCAGGTGGGAATAAAACTGGAATCTTTACCTTCCCCCCACCCAAAAAAAGTGGCTGACCAATTACAGTCAGCCACGTATTGGTTACGATTGACCGCCACGAAGGCGGCCGCAATATGCCTTAGCTTCTACACATCCACACGGGCGTATTTAGCGTTTTTCTCGATGAACTCGCGGCGCGGGGCTACTTCGTCGCCCATCAGCATGGAGAACAAATGGTCGGCCTCGGCGGCGGACTCGATGTTGACCTGCTTCAGGCTACGGTTCTCAGGGTTCATGGTAGTTTGCCAGAGTTGCTCGGCGTTCATTTCTCCCAATCCTTTGTAGCGCTGTGTATTGACCGATTCCTCCCGGCCATTGGCGAGCTCTTGTACGGCAGCCTCGCGCTGCGCTTCGTCCCAGCAATAGCGCTCTTCCTTACCCTTTTTGATCAGATAGAGCGGGGGCTGAGCGATGTAGATGTAGCCGTTTTCAATGAGTACCTTCATGTACCGAAAGAAGAACGTCAGGATCAGCGTACGGATGTGACTACCGTCGATGTCGGCGTCGGTCATGATGATGATCTTGTGGTAGCGCAACTTCTCGATGTTGAGCGCCCGCTCGTCGTCCACCATCCCGATTTGCACGCCCATCGCCGTGAACATGTTCTTGATCTCTTCATTTTCATAAATCCGGTACTCCTGCGCCTTCTCGACGTTCAGGATCTTACCACGCAGGGGCAGAATGGCCTGGAAGGCCCGGTTTCGTCCCTGCTTGGCGGTACCACCCGCCGAGTCACCCTCCACCAAGTAGAGTTCGCATGCTTCAGGATCGGTCTCGGAGCAGTCGGCCAGCTTACCGGGCAGTCCGGTACCGGTCAGGATGTTTTTGCGCTGTACCATCTCGCGCGCCTTGCGGGCAGCGATGCGGGCTTTGGCGGCCAATACCACTTTGTCCACGATAACGCGCGCCTCCTTGGGGTGTTCGTTGAGGTAGTTGTCAAGCATCTCGGATACCACCTGGCTCACGGCACCGGTGACGTCGGAGTTACCCAGCTTTGTCTTGGTCTGCCCTTCAAACTGCGGCTCCTGCACTTTCACGGAGATGACCGCCGTCAGGCCTTCCCGGAAATCGTCACCGCTTACTTCTACCTTCTCCTTGGCAAGGATACCCGATTTGTCGGCGTAGCTTTTCAAAGTACGGGTCAGCGCCGCCCGGAAGCCCGACACGTGCGTACCGCCCTCGATGGTATTGATGTTATTAACGTACGAGACGACGTTTTCGCTGTACGATGTGTTGTACATCATCGACACTTCCACGGGTACCGCACCCTTGTCGCTATCCATGTGGATAGGTTCAGGAATCAACGGATGCCGGGTACTGTCGAGGTAGGTAACAAACTCGACCAGGCCGCCCTCGGAGAAAAATTCCTCGTACAATGGCTTGCCGTCGTCGTCAAGCTCACGCTCGTCGGTCAGGGTGAGGCGCAGGCCTTTGTTCAAGAACGAAAGCTCGCGCATCCGGTTGGCGACGGTCTCGTACTTGTATTCGGTGACGGTGAATATACTGTCGTCGGGCTTGAAGAATATCTGCGTACCCGTGTCGGAGGCCTCGCCGATTTCCCGGACCGGGTACAACGGAATGCCTTTGGAGTACTCTTGCTCAAACACTTTTCCCTCGCGGTGTACCTCAGCGCGCAAGTCGATGGACAGGGCGTTGACGCAGGAAACGCCCACGCCGTGCAGGCCACCGGACACTTTGTAGGTGTCTTTGTCGAACTTACCCCCCGCGTGCAACACCGTCATCACGACTTCGAGGGCTGATCTTTTTTCTTTGGTATGAATGCCCGTGGGAATACCGCGGCCATTATCACTTACATAGATTGAGTTTCCTTCCTTGATCACCACATTGATCGTGTCACAGTAGCCCGCCATCGCTTCGTCGATGGAGTTGTCTACCACTTCCCATATCAGGTGGTGGAGTCCTTTAAATCCGGTATCGCCAATGTACATCGCCGGGCGTTTCCGCACGGCTTCCAGGCCTTCGAGTACCTGAATATTTTCGGCTCCATAATTACTTAATTCCAGCGTTGCTTCGTTTGCCATAAATTTTGTTTTACACTACTAAAATCGGTGCCCGCCAATGCAGGTTTTATTAACGGGTAAAGATACGCTTTTTTCCCCGATTCGCCTAGCCTTGCTTGGCTATTGAAGGGCTTTCCTGCTACGTTTTATAGCGTGGGATAAAAGATGAGAATTAAAGGACGCTACCCGTCTAACTCAGCCTCGATCCAAGTAGTCGACAAAGTCAGATTTCTGCTTGAATCGAAACGGTAAACAAGCCCTTGTCCATCTAAAAAATCCGGTAGGCGTGTGAGGCGTCGATCACGATTCGGTAGCGCGTGTATGTAACTTTATCAGGAGTGAAAAGCGCCAGCCGATACCTCCCGGCCGGAAGGTTTTCGAGCAGTGCCTGTGCTTCCATTTCGGGCCCAAAAAGCCCTTTTCCAAGCAGCATCGCTCGATAGGCATTGCGCGGCCGCATGAACGGCAGCCAGACAGGCGCACCCTGCTCCGGCACCATGGCCAGCAAAGGCGTGGGACCGCCGTACCCCCGGCAGCTAATGCTCAGCATAGACTCCCGGATCGTGCGCTCGACCTCCTGCGTCACCATCTCGGTGCTGCGAAAATTCAGAGAAATTGAGGTATCGACACGTGCTTTCCCAAGGGTGGACGGTAAAACGGGCTCAGACCGGCAAATGCCTCGCTGCACGGCGGAGCGGTACACTTCCTTTATATTGCGGTTGAAGGAGGGAGGGTATTGGACAAAGGTCGAGTGCGTATGCCAGTTGGCCGCGTCGGCTATAAGCCAGTCCCGGCGGTTGGCCACGTTGGGTAAATAATGGAAGTAAGACATAGCGCAGACCACCACCGCGCCCGCCGTCCAGGTACCGGCCCACGCTCGAATCAGGCCACTGTTCTTATAGAGCACCGAAAGACTGAGCAAATAAAACCAAGAGGTGAGGTAGGGCGAGTAGTGGGCGTACCTGGGGGGCATGAAAAGGTCCTGGGCACCCCAGCTTCTGGAGACGGATACCAGGAGTGCCGTAACAGCCAGGAAGAGAAAATTGCCCAGCAGCATTCGCTCGAAATAGCCCGTCGTCGCGATTCTGTCCCAATTCAGGTAAAGCCAGATACAAATGGCACCGCCGATCGACAGAACTAGTACCCCACCCCAAATTACCGAGGGCCAGTCGGCCAGCACGACAATCTGGGTGATAGCCCCGAAAAAAGCCAGGAAGTAGGCGATCAAACGGCCTGGATTCGAAAGACTTTGCAGAAAATCGGCGTTCTGTCCTTTCTGAAACCCGTAAAAGTATACCGCCGCCACCACCGCTGCCAGCGCCAGCCACAGGATCAGCCACCGCCACTCACGGTACAGCACCAGGAATACCAGGCCGATGCCGAATCCGAATATGCCGTTGCCATGCGTGAAGGTTCCTAGGAGCACGATGAACATCGCGAGTCCGACCCTTCGCTTGACGAAAGCATGGACCAGCCAGGTCAAAAGGAACACGATGACCGACTGCTGAAGTACGCTGATCGTCCAGGTGTAGTTGTCGTAGTAGGCGGGTTGAAAAAGCAGCCAGGGTATGGGCAGGAAGTACCAGAAGGGATATTTCAAACTTCGGAAGGCAGTCCATAAGAAATACAGGATGCCGCACCACACTAGGTTGCCGAGTAACATGAGTACCGGCCAGTCGATGTGGCCCTGCAGCTGGTAGTCGAGCCAGGTGATGAGGCGGGGCACCACGATGCGGTGTTCGTTGTGCTGCTGGGTGAAGAGTACAAATTTTTCGGCGTAAGCGTCTGTCTCCTGAGACCAAACGATGGTTTTCAGCAGGTGAAAGTCATCGGCAAAAAATAGATCTTCTGAGAAATAATAGACCGTTGAGATTAGTAGCAAAATAGGCAGCAGGATAAAAAACCATGTTGCGTATTTGGCAGGTAGCGATGTTCCTTGCTTGTAAATCACTTGATCGAGTACAAAAAAAGCCTTATTCAAAATTGTCAACCTACGACGAAGTCGTTCAGAAACTCAACCTCTATTTAGTCTTCTGGGTAGGGTACGAATACAAACCCGGCAAAATCTTTTTCCAACACAAAGAGACAGCAGTACTCGTCGGGTTTCTTGTAGTTTTCCTTGAACAGCACAACCGACTCCTCCCCTACCAGATTGCGGTCCACAAATTCCTGCAAATAGGAAGCCCGGTAGTTCCATTTGTTGCCGAAGCTCTCCCGCTCAAACAAAGCGAGTCCGATTTCGGCGTCGTCCCGGCCGACGACAAACACCGGATGTTCGGAAAAGCCGCGCTTCCGAATCTGGTAAGACGCTTCCTTCAACTGATCGGCTACCTTCACAAAGTCCTGGGAAATCATGCCCAATAGCTTACGGTCGACATCCGGCGAATTGGCGTCGTCCATCAGGACGTTTTCATTGCTGTGATTTATCAAGGCGGTTGATGTGTTTATTTGTTTATGCGTTTATTCGTTTAAGCACGGACCTTGCATACTTTACTAAGCCACTCTGTGCCTTTGTGCCTCCTTAACTTTGTGCAAAGAATCACATTCTCGCCGCAAGCAAAAGCGTCAAATCCTTGTAGCGCATTCCGAATTTGCGCGCGATGTAGGTATTGGTGATAGTACCGTTGTGACTGTACACGCCTTTCATGAACCAGCGGTTGGCGTATATCATTTCCTCGATGCCGCCTATGGTACCTGTCTGCAGCAGGAAGGGCAGAAAAATATTACTCAGCGCGGTGCTTGCCGTGTGCGCCACCCGCGAAGCAATATTGGGTACGCAGTAGTGCAAGACTTCATTATAACGAAAGACCGGATTTTTGTGCGTGGTCATGCGGGAGGTTTCGAAGCAGCCGCCCTGGTCGATGCTCACATCGACGATAACGGAATTGGACTTCATGCGCCCTACCATTTCCTCGGTTACCACGCAGGGGCTCAGGCCGTCCTCGGCCCGCATAGCGCCGATCACCACATCGGCGCGGGCGATGGCTTCGGTCAGCGTATCGGAGTCGATGATGGAGGTATACAGGTTTTGGCCCACGGCGTATTTGAGCCGCTGCAAGCGGTAGATGTGGTTGTCGAAAACCTTGATGTCGGCCCCTACGCCCATGGCGGCCCGGGTGGCGTATTCGGCCACGGTACCCGCGCCCAGAATTACGACCTTGGTGGGCGGTACGCCCGTGATGCCGCCCAAAATAATGCCCTTACCGGCGTTGGAATTGCTCAGGTACTCGGCGGCGATCAGCAGCACGGTACTACCGGCGATCTCGCTCATGGCCCGCACAATGGGCAAGGCCCCGCTTTGGTCCTCGATGAATTCGTAGCCGATCGACGTGATCTTTTTTTGGTTGAGCTTATCGAAGTAGGTCTTTTCGAGCGAGGGCAGGTTGAGCGTCGAGATAAGGGTCGAGCCCCCCTTGATCCACTCGAACTCCTTGTCGATCAAAGGTTCGATTTTCAAGATCAGATCGGCCTGATACACTTCCCTGGCGCTGTACACGATTCGGGCCCCCGCCTCGCTGTACTCGTGGTCGGGAAAGTTGGCGCCTTTTCCCGCATCCTTTTCCACCCACACCTCATGGCCATTCCTGACCAGGATCGCGACGCCATCGGGCGTGAGTGCGATCCGCGACTCCTGCAAGCGACACCTCACAGGGCAAGCCGATCAGCAAGGCGTTGGTGTCACGCTTGACCTGCACCATCGACTCCTGCGGGTACAGCGCCGATCGCCGGGCCAGTTCCTCAAAACCCGTGGCTTGGTTCGTCTTGACGGGCGCGGGTACGGACTGAATGACAGGTTGGGTAGGGATCGTTGTTCATTTTGGCGCGGATAAGGATACACGTTCAGGGGTAGCTATGAGCGCTCGGCTGCCGTCCGGCTGCAAGTTCATCTGAATTTTTAAATAGGTCTCGGGCCAAAATGATTCGATCTTCTCGGGCCATTCTACAAAGCACCGGTGGCCCGAGTACAAGTACTCCTCCGCCCCGATGTCGTAGGCCTCGGTTTCGTTTTTGAGGCGATAGCAATCGAAGTGATAAATGGGCGCGCCCGCGTGGGTCACGTACTCATTGACGATCGAAAAGGTCGGGCTCTGCACCGTATTTTGCACTCCCTGCACAGCGCATAGTGTCTTTATCAGAGTCGTTTTGCCCACGCCCATGTCGCCATGGAATAGCCACACCGGTACTGATTTCCCCACCGCCATCAGGCGGATGGCGATGTCGGGGAGTTCGTCCGTGGTTTGGTATATGCATGACGGTGGCAGGGGATTTCACGGTGCAAAAATACTGAATTTTTATCCGCAAATGCCCGGATCGTATTTTAAGCCGGTCAAATCCTCAACTTATACCCGCCATTCCTTTTTCATGGGGCGTTCCAGTCGCTCATTTGCGGACTTGTCGTCGACAAACTGCTCCTTGACCGGGTCCCAGCGGAGCGGCCGTCCCAGCGCGTAGGCGATATTGCCAATGTTGCAGACCGTGGCCGTCCGGTGCCCTACCTCCACATCGCAAATGGGCTTTCTTGCGATTCTTTATGCAATCAAGAAAGTCCTGGTAATGGTTATCGCTTACGTACACTTTGTAGTCCGCTTCTCCAAATGACTTATCTTGAAGTGACTCGGGCGAAGTTTTAAGTTTCTTTCCTGGTCACCCACACCTCTGCCGTCGGTACCCTGAAACTGACAGTAGTTTCCGTTTTTGCCGTCGTGATGCATCGCCATCGCCATTGGCATATTTATAAACCAGGCCGGTTTCCAGCCCCTTGTCTTTCACGATAACCTCAGTCGGTCCCGAATGATCCATACCCAGTCCCCACTGGGCAATGTCGAACATATGCGCACCCCAATCGGTCATGCCCCCGCCGCCAAACTCATCGACGTACCGCCATTGTGGCCAGAACTTTTGATCGAGCGTTGGCGCGAGCTGATTGTTGTAAGGCCGGTCGATGGTATTCGGCCCCATCCACATCGCCCAATTCAGTCCGTCGGGGGTGGGTTCGGCCTCGTAGCTCCAGGGCTTGGGTGGTCCGCCCACGCCGACGACTACTTTGGTCACTTTTCCGATCGCCCCCGACTGCACCAATTGGGCCGCTTGCCGGAATTCGGGCCAGGATCGCTGCATGCTGCCCGTTTGGAAAATCGCGGTTGTGGCTGCGCGTGGCATTCACCATAGCCCGCCCCTCGGCGACGGTAAGCGACAGCGGTTTTTCACAGTAGATATCCTTACCTGCCTCGGCCGCCATCACGGCCGCCGTGGCGTGCCAATGGTCAGGCAGGGCGATTACCACCGCGTCGATGTCGGGCCGGGCGAGCAGATCCCGAAAGTCTTCGCTCTCCTGACACGAATTGTACTTGCCCTTCCCGTATTTGTCGCCGTAGTACTTGTCGACTCCCTCCGCGAAAGCGTATTCCGCTTGGCGCGATACACGTCGGATGCACCTACGATCTGAGCCTTGGAGGCGAGGAAATTGGTGCGAAGTGCGCCGTTGGCCTGTTTTCCACATCCAATGAAGCCCAGCGTAATCTGATCGCTGGGGGCGGTAAAGCCTTTGCCTCCCAGTACCCGCCGGGGCACGATCGCAATACCCGACAGGATGGCGCCGGCTTTTAATATGTCTCGACGATTAATCTTTTTTGAAATACCCATAACTAATTTTCTTGATTTTCTGAATTTTGTTAATTCACTACTAATTTCAATTAAAAGTACTTGAATCCGATCTTTACCTATTATTATAAGACCATTATTCACTTTTATTCCACTGTTTTATAAATCCCCAACCCCAATGCGCATACTCAATGTCGGACTGGTGGGCTTTGGCCTCTCCGGCCGTTATTTCCACGCTCCTTTTCTCGCCGTAAATCCCGGATTTCGATCTAAAGACCGTCGTCGAGCGATCAAAAAACGAAGCGCAAGCATTTGACAATGCCATCGAAAACGCCCGCTCGCTCGACGAGCTCCTGACCGATCCCGAAATGGACTTAGTGTTCATCTGCACCCCCAACGACACGCATTTTGCGTACGCGATGGATGCGCTCGAGAACGGCAAACACGTCGTGATCGAGAAACCCTTCGCCAACACCGAGGACGAAGCCCGCCAGCTTTTCGAGGTGGCGGACCGGCAGGGACTGCTGCTCACCGCCTACCAAAACCGACGCTGGGATTCGGACTTTCTGACGATCCAGCGGTTGATCGCCGAAGGCAAACTCGGTAGAGTGGTCGAGTACGAAAGCCGTTACGACCGTTTTCGACCCGAGATTGCGCCTAATACGTGGAAGGAACGCGCGGCGGCAGGCAGCGGCAATGTCTACAACCTTGGCCCGCACCTGATCGACCAGGCGCTGGTCCTTTTTGGCACGCCCCAAACCGTCACTGCCACGATCCGCAATATGCGGGGCGAAAGCGATGTGGACGACTACTTCGACATCAAGCTGTGCTACGAAGATAAGCAGGTGATCGTCAAGTCGAGTCTGCTGGTCTACGATCATCGCCTGCGCTACGCCATTCATGGTACCGGGGGTAGCTTCAGTAAGCCGGGCCTCGACGTACAGGAAGAAACCCTGCGAAGGGATGTACTGCCCGACACCGCCGATTGGGGCAGCGAGCCGAAGGACCGCTGGGGCACACTTTATTCCCCTGATTTTACGGGGGTAGTCGAGAGTGAAAGAGGAAATTACATGGCCTTCTACGATTCTGTGTACGATTCCATAGTCAATGGCAAGGCGGCGGTGATCAAGCCGCAGGAAATTCTTAACACAACCCGCGTGATCGACCTGGCATTCGAGAGCAACGAGCGGCAGACCACCATCAGTTTTTAAATAAATAGGTATGAAAATGCAAGAAGTAAGGTGGGGCATGATCGGCTGCGGCGACGTCACCGAAAAGAAGAGTGGCCCGGCTTTTAACCAAATACCGCACTCGAAACTGGTGGCCGTTATGAGCCGAACTGCCGCCAACGCGGAAGACTACGCCCGACGGCACCACGTACCCCGCTGGTACGACGATGCCGAAGCGCTTTTGAACGACCGGGAGGTCAACGCGATTTATATCGCCACTCCGCCTGACTCCCACCTGGACTATACCCTCAGGGCGTTGCGACTTGGCAAGCCGGTGTACGTCGAAAAACCGATGGCGCTCGATGCCGGGGAATGCCGCGAGATGGTCAGAGCCAGCGAACAGACGGGCGTACCCTTGTTTGTGGCTTACTACCGGAGGGCGCTCCCCTATTTCTTGAAAGTGAAAGCACTGGTCGATCAACGATTGATCGGCGACATACGGCTCGTCAACATCGCGCTGCACTGGCCACCCAAGTCTGCTGAAAAGGGTAAGGAAGGAGAGCAACCGTGGCGGGTCGATCCGACGATTGCGGGTGGCGGAAATTTTCATGACCTGGCTTCTCATCAATTCGATTTCCTGGAATTTCTCCTGGGACCGATAAAGTCGGCAAAGGGTATGGCGCGGAATCAGGCGGGTTTTTACAAAGCCGATGACGCTGTGATGGCGGCCTTCGCGTTCGAGTCGGGCGTGCTGGGTACCGGTAGCTGGTGCTTCACCTCGAGCGCATCGCAACGGCTCGACGAAACCTACCTGCTGGGCACGAAAGGAAAAATCACGTTCTCTTTCTTTGAGAAATTCACCATTCGATTGGAAACCGGGGCTGAAACAAAAACTTTCGAACTACCCTACCCTTCACCGGTTCAACAACCGTTGATCGAAACGGTTGTGGCGACCCTGCGGGGTGTGAGTACCTGTCCGAGTACGGGAAAAACCGCCGCGCGCGCCAGTCAGATTCTGGATTGGATCACCCGCGATTAGCCGTGGTACTTACCCGGCGCTTAAACCCTACCGAATTCTACCGCTCCTACCTCCGTTGTTTCTGCCATTCAATTCCGATATACAATACCATGATGTTATCCCGACGTACCTTCCTTAAATCCGGTGCTGCCTCCCTGGCCACGCTCCCGCTACTCGATCTTTCGGCCCTGAAAGTGTACCATATCGGGTTGCAGCTGTACTCCGTCCGGGACGACATGAGGGCCGACCCGCTGGGTACTTTAAAGAAAGTAGCGGCGATGGGCTACAAGGAAGTGGAACACGCCCACTACATTGATCGCAAATTCTACGGATTCAGCGCTCCGGACTTTAAAAAGCTACTCGAAGACCTCTATCTGAGTATGCCTACCTCGCATACGATTTTTAAAAAGGAACATTGGCTGGAAGACAAAAACGACGTCAGTGATGAATGGAAAGTTACCATCGAGGATGCCCTCACGGCCGGGCAAACGTACCTCTTCTGCCCCTGGTTTGCCTGGGACATCAAGCAGCCCGACGAAATGAAAAAAGGCGTGGAAGCTTACAACCGCTGCGGCGAAATCTGCCGGGCGGCGGGCCTGCGCTACGGGTTTCATAACCATACCGTGGAGTTTGAAACCTACTATGAGGGCGAGCCGGTGTACGAGTACATGCTTCGGAACTGGGATTTGGCCAACGTCTGCCAGCAGATGGATGTATGCAACCTGGCCATTGCCAACGCCGACCCCATGGCCTGGCTCCGCCGTTACCCGCATCAGTTCGAATCGCTGCACGTGAAAGACCGGCTGGCGGGTCAGGACGCCAGCACGCACCTGGGCGAGGGCACTTTGCCCATGCAGGAGATCCTGGCATTTGCCAAAAAGCACACGCCGGTGAAGCACTGGATCATCGAACAAGAATCGTACGGTGAAAAAACTCCGCTAGAGGCCGTAGCCTACGACTTAAAGCGATTCAAGGAATACGGATTCAACAGCACCACATTCATCGGGGGATTTCGCTGATTCATGCTTATTTTCTGTTAGTTCATCGGCAAAACCCCCTGATTGCCAACGGATTTGGTTAGTCTTGATCAGAAATAAGCCGGAGTCGTCCCCGATTGGTGAAGACTCTAGCGAATATCACTACCTAAATCCAATAGTATGAACGATCAAAGAAACGAACAACTCTGGAGAAAAGCCCAAAGCCGCGTGGCCTTCAAACGGCACCTGATCACCTACCTACTCGTGATTGGGGGTCTGTGGCTGTTGTACCTATATATGCGCACCCGCTTCGATTCCTACAACGTCCACCCCTGGCCAATATGGCCTACCCTGGGTTGGGGCATTGGCCTCGGCAGCCACTATTTCGGCGCTTACGGCAATAACAACGAAGCAAGCCGCGTGGAAGCGGAGTATAAAAAGCTAATGAGTGAGCGGTAAGGGGATTGATTTGTTAAAGGGTTTATTTGTTTATGCGTTTATTTGTTTAGCCATTGACAGATAAACCCTTCTCCCTTTCCACCCTTCCCCCTTCTCTTTTCTCCCCTCTTCCTTTAAACAGCAACCGGAGCTTTGATGGCGGGCCAGGGGTCATAGTTCTCCAATGTGAAGTCCTCATACCTAAAATCGAGGACTTTTTTTACGTCCGGGTTGAGGCGCAATTGGGGCATGGGTAGCACGGCGCGGCCCAGTTGCTGTTCCACCTGGGTCGAGGTGGTTGAGGTACAGGTGCGTGTCTCCGCCCGTCCACACGAAATCACCGAGTTCGAGCCCACACTCCTGTGCCACCATCATCGTGAGCAGGGCGTAGCTGGCGATGTTAAAAGGTACTCCCAGGAACACATCGGCGCTGCGTTGGTACAGTTGGCAGGAGAGCTTGCTGTCCGCCACGTAAAATTGAAACAAAGCGTGGCACGGTTGCAAGGCCATCATGGGCAAATCAGCCGGATTCCAGGCCGAAACGATGATGCGCCGCGAATCGGGATTCGTTTTCAACTGATCAAGTACTTCCTGCAACTGATCGATTTTTCGGCCATCGGGCGCTTCCCAACTCCGCCATTGCCGACCGTACACCGGCCCGAAATCGCCTTGCTCGTCGGCCCATTCGTCCCAGATCCGCACTTTGTTTTCGGTGAGGTACTTGATATTGGTATCCCCGGCCAAAAACCACAGCAGTTCGTGGATCACGGATTTGACATGAATTTTCTTCGTCGTCACCAGCGGAAACCCCGCCGCCAAATCGAACCGCATCTGGTACCCAAAGACACTTATGGTACCGGTACCGGTCCGGTCTGCTTTGCGGGTACCCTGGTCGAGGACATGTTGAAGTAAGTCGTGGTATTGATTCATGTAATTTGTTGAATTGTGTAATTGTTGCCATAAGCTAGTGGACTGGTACTCATCATCCATAATTCGTAATTCATAACTCCTCATTAATTTCCACGCTATGCGTGATTTTGGCGGAGGATTCGAATTGGGCGGTGGCGGAGCAGTACTTTTCCATAGAAAGCTGGACGGCGCGGTCCACCTTGTCCTGGTCCAGGTCGTTGCCTGTGAGCACGAAGTGTAGGTTGATGGAGCGAAAGGGTTTTCGCATGGTACCTTCCTCCTGCTCGCGCTCGCCTTCGGCGATGATACGAAAATCGGTAACGTCCTGCCGTTGTTTTTTCAGGATCAGTACCATGTCGATGGCGCTGCAGCTGGCCAGGCCCATCATGAGTAGTTCCATGGGCCGCAGGCCGGCGTTATGTCCGCCGACTTCGACCGAGGCGTCGGTGTGGACTTCGGCATCGGAGGAACCCCGGCCTACGAAATGAAAGGCGTCGTCGACGCGGGTGAGTTCTATTTTCATGAGATTCTATTGGCTGTCGAATGGTACTGCAAAAGTCCGATTACTTTCTGAAACCGTCAAATTTAGGCAGCATCACGGGACCCAAGCAGTGGCGCGGCGGTATTATGGGCATAAAAATCATTATTATTGCGTTTTGAAAGCGATTCAATACCCAACTTCCCCTATTCATGCAAGACACGATTGCCGACCTTCGGCTCGCAGTACTCATCGACGCCGACAATGTTCCTTCTGCCAATATAAAAGGCATGATGGAAGAAATCGCCAAGTACGGCACCCCCACTTTTAAGCGCATCTACGGCGACTGGACCAACCCCCGCGTCTCGAATTGGAAGGCCGTGCTGCTCGACAACGCGATCACGCCGATTCACCAATACAGCTACACGACGGGTAAAAACGCCACGGACTCGGCCATGATTATCGACGCGATGGATATTTTGTACACCGGGCGGGTCGATGGATTTTGTCTGGTATCCAGCGACAGTGATTTTACCCGACTAGCCATCCGTCTGCGCGAGGCCGGGATGAAAGTCTTTGGGATGGGGGAGCAAAAAACGCCCTCGGCCTTTACCTCCGCCTGCGACCGGTTCATTTATATCGAGATTTTGAGCAAGCCAAAGGTACCCAAAGTAACGACGACCAAAGCGCCGGAAAAAGAACTAAAAACCCCGGACGACAAGGTGGACACCAAACTGCTGGGCCTCCTGACCGACAGCGTGGACGACTTGGCCGACGAAGACGGCTGGACGTTCCTGGGAGAGCTGGGAAATCTGCTGATCAAGAAACAACCCAGTTTCGACGCCCGCAACTACGGCTTCAACAAACTACTGCCCCTAATCAAAAGCTTCCGGCAATTCGAGGTAGACGAGCGCCCTACCGGCCGAGGCAACATCCGCCACGTTTTTGTCAGAAACCGCTAGTTATGAACTTGTTGCTCAGCCATCTCCTGTTACCGGTCTGCCTGCTGCTTGCGTGCAATCAAAGTACTGATCCTAACGATACTTCGATAAGCCTCGGCCCGATCGAGGGTACTTACGAAGGGTACCGTTCCAGCTTTACGTCCCAAGCACCCCCGAGTGATTCTATTGCCATCGAGCTGAAAGTCAGTCGTAAGGCTGGCGGGAAATTGGAAATTTTACAAACCTCGCCCAATGTATTCAAGTACCTGGTCGATGCCAAAGACGGACGATTCACCTACGACTTGGGCCTGGGCGAAGCCGCCTGCGGGGTCACGCGCATCACCGGCGAAGGCTATGTAAAGGACGATCGGTTGTACCTTCGCGAAAAATCGGAATGCCGCAACGCCCAGTCGGCCGGAGTGGCATTCATACAATTGCGAGCTACCAAAAAGTAGCCGACTCATTTTACTCAACCCTCAAAGCAAACAACCATGTGGACCCAAAAAGACAATAAACTGACGCGCGATTTTGTGTTCGACGATTTCCGGGAAGCTTTTGTATTCATGACGAAAGTAGCCGAATTGGCCGAAACCCAGAATCACCACCCCTGGTGGTCGAACGTGTACAACAAAGTGACTATCGAGCTGTCGACCCACGACGCGGGCGATACGGTGACGGAAAAAGACCGGCAACTGGCCGCCGCGATCGACGTCGTGCTAGCCCATGACGCCGCCTAAATGAAACTCATCCTAGTACCGACGCCCATCGGCAACCTGGAAGACATCACCTTGCGGGCCATCAAGGTACTGCAGTCAGCCGACCTGGTACTGGCGGAGGATACCCGCACGACGGGCCACTTATTGCGCCACCTCGACATCAGCAAGCCGATGCAGAGCTATCACGTGCACAATGAGCATCAGACCATCGCCCGGCTGGCCGAGCGCCTGCTGGGCGGCGAGACCATCGCGCTGGTGTCCGACGCCGGTACGCCCGCCATTTCCGATCCGGGCTTTTTGCTGGTGCGCGAATGCATTCGGCTCGGTATTGCGGTGGAAACATTGCCCGGCCCCACGGCCTTTGTACCCGCGCTGGTTAATTCGGGCCTGCCCGCCGACCGCTTTACTTTCGAAGGATTTTTGCCCCATAAAAAAGGCCGCCAAACCCGGCTGAAATCGTTGGTGGAGGAGAGCCGAACCATGATTTTTTACGAATCGCCCCACCGGCTGGTCAAGTGCCTGGAACAGCTTGCGGAGTATTTCGGCGACGAGCGCCCGGCCAGTGTTTCCCGAGAGTTGTCCAAGCTCTACGAAGAAAATGTGCGGGGTAGTCTGCGCGAGGTCATCACCCACTTCACCGAGAAAACCGTCAAGGGTGAGATCGTGATCGTAGTGGGAGGGAAAAAGGAGTGATGAAGGATGAGTTATTAATGATGAGTTATGAGTGACATGGATTTTGCGCACTATGCTATGAAATTGCGCTTGCTCTTTTTCCTTTTTCTGTTGCCGCTCCTGTCGTCGGCGGAATTACGGCTGAGCCCGGAGGCCCGGGTGAGTCTGATGACCATCGGGCCGGGTAAGGAGGAACTGTATTCCAGTTTCGGGCACAGCACGCTCTGGATTTCCGACCCGGTTTTGCAGCTCGATCGGTCGTATAGCTACGGTACCTTTCAGTTCGACACCGATTTTTTTTATATAAAATTCATGCGGGGTACCCTACCCTACAAGATCACGGTCAACCCGTTTGCCCTGGAATTGAACTACTACCGGGGCGAAAACCGCTCGGTGCGGCAGCAGGAACTCAACCTCTCCGCCGACCAAAAGCAGCGACTGTACGAGTACCTGGAGACCAACCTACTGCCCGAAAACCGGGAATATTCTTATAAGTTTTTCTACGACAATTGCTCCACGCGCTTGTCCGACGCTTTGAAAGCCGCCGTGGGCGACCTTTTGATCTATCCCGGCTACACCGTTGAAAAACGCAGCTTCCGGCAATGGATCGACAAGTACGCCTACGTCCAGAAACCCTGGGCCGACTTCGGCATGGACCTCGCCATCGGGGCGCCATCGGACGAGTTGGCTACGCCCGAGCAGGCCACTTTTTTGCCTGACAATTTGAGTGAGGCCTTCGATGAAGCTAAGATCAAGACCGACAGCGCGGTGGTACCTTTAGTGCAAGCCTCGCGCGACTTATACACGGCTACGCCCGGTGCTGAGAGCACCGTTCTTACGCCAAAAATAGTCTTCTGGATTCTGGCGATTTTAGTGGCGACCTATACCTTTTGGCAGACCAAAAAAGCGAATATCGACTTCACCCTCGACAAGGTACTGTTCATAGTCGTCGGCCTCACGGGTTGGCTGATTCTGGTACTTTGGTTCGGCACCAACCATGGGGTCACGACCTGGAACTGGGACATTTTATGGGCTTGCCCGCTTTGGGTACCGTTTGTTTTTATGTTTTCCAAACGTCAAAAACCAGCGTGGTTTCAATGGTTTCTGTTGGCCTACGGCGTATTGCTATTGAGCGCCACGGCCATTTTGGAAAAACACAACTACGTACTTATTCCCATTCTATTGATCCTTATCATCAGGGTGTATTACCTAAACGATACCCTGACCAAAATCCCCGCTGTCGCCCGTCATGAATCTTGAAAAAATAACCCAACAGGTCATCATTCTCGTTCGTGAGGTGTCCGCCTTCATTCAGGCCGAAGCTGAAAGCTTTGGGCAGGAAAAGATCGAGTACAAAGATGTGAACAACCTCGTGTCGTACGTCGATAAGGAAGCCGAGCGAAAACTCGTTGCCGGACTACGTGAAATCTTGCCCGAAGCCAGTTTTATTACCGAGGAAGATACCACCGGACAAACCCCGGACCTCACTGTCCTGAATTGGATCATCGACCCGCTGGATGGTACCGCCAACTTTGTGCACGGCTTACCGATCTACTGCGTGAGCGTGGGGCTGGTCGATGGCAAAGTACCCCTGGCCGGGGTAATTCACGAACCCAACCGCGACGAGATGTTCCATGCCTGGCAAGGCGGTGGGGCGTGGTGCAACGGTCGACGGCTCCAAGTCACTGAGGCCCGGCACTTAGGCGAGAGTCTGCTGGCTACCGGATTCCCCTACTACAAATTCGATAAGCACGATCGGTACATGAAGATACTCGAGGTGCTCATGCAAAAAACCCACGGCTTGCGGCGGCTCGGTGCGGCCGCAGTGGACCTGGCCTACGTGGCGGCGGGTAGGTTCGAGGGGTTTTATGAGTACAACCTTAAATCCTGGGATATGGCGGCGGGCGTGCTGCTGGTACTGGAAGCAGGTGGAAAAGTAACCGATTTCACAGGTGGGAACGACTACCTCTTCGGCGGTGATGTAGTAGCGGGTGGTCCTGTACACGCCGAGTTATTGGCTACCATTCGCGAGCACTTTGATTTCCAATAGAATTTATTTTGTATTTTGTGCGCTTTATTGAATTGTGGGATGATGGAGGGGTTTGAGTTCAATATCATAACAAAAATTGTATAGAAAGAACTTTGTCACACTATTTCAATGGCTCGACTGATTAAACTAGACACCTTCCATTCGGGGTCAGGAAACCTCACCGTATTCGAGAAATTGATGCCCGGTACTATTAAGCGTGTGTTCTACATCTATGGTACTGGCGATGCCGTCCGGGGCGGCCACCGACATCACGAAACCTGGAACGCGTTGATCTGTATACACGGTCAATGCAGTGTGTATGTAAACGATGGCGATGAGGAGAGTAAATACCTGTTGGACACCCCCAACACCTGCCTGATTCTCGAACCCAAGGATTGGCATACCATGCAGGAATTTTCAGAAGATGCCATTTTGCTGGTACTGGCCAACGAGTACTACCAAAAAAGCGATTACATCGACCCCCCCTACCCCGTGCCATCACACCAGGGTGCCGTTTCGGAATAGCGGAGCACCGCGCTTCTGCTACGGAAGCCGGTTCGAAAACCTTAACACATGATTCCATTTTTGGATTTAAAGGAGATCAATGCCCCCCATCAGGAGGCTATTGAAGCAGCGATACAACGCGTGGTCAGGTCGGGATGGTACGTGTTAGGAAAAGAGGTGGAAACCTTTGAATCGGCCTTCGCCAATTATTGCGAATCCTCCTTTTGCGTGGGCGTTGCCAACGGATTGGATGCGTTGCAGCTCATCCTGCAAGCCTACGATTTCCCGGTGGGAAGTGAAATCATCGTCCCGGCCAACACCTACATCGCTTCGGTACTTTCGGTGAGTTTTTTGGGCCTGACGCCGGTATGGGTGGAGCCCGATCCGCGCACCATGCTTCTCGACCCGGCCTTGATCGAGGCGAAAATCACCACCAATACGAAAGCCATCATGCCCGTCCACCTGTACGGACGCAGCTGCGAGATGGCCGAAATTGAAGCGATCGCCAGGAAACACGACCTGAAAGTACTTGTCGATGCTGCGCAGGCGCACGGAGCAAGGTACCAGGGTGGTCGCCACCGAACCATTGGCGACGCCGCCGCATTCAGCTTTTATCCTACCAAAAACCTGGGTGCGCTCGGTGACGCCGGGGCAGTCGTGACCTCGGACGAAGCCATCGCGGACAAGGTAAGGTACCTCCGTAACTACGGCTCGCTCAAAAAGTACGTGAACGAGTACCAGGGCGTCAACAGTCGGCTCGACGAAATTCAGGCAGCGGTACTGAACGCCAAGCTACCGCAGCTCGGCGCTGAAAACGAACGGCGAAGGGCTATTGCGAGGCGGTACTTATCGGGCATCGACTTGAAGAATCTAACCTTACCTCCCGCCGATCGCACGGCGGACGACGTATGGCACCTTTTTGTGGTGCGTCATCCCGACCGGGAGGCATTTGTGGAGTACCTTTCCGCACGTGACGTGCAGACGAACGTTCACTACCCGCTCCCGATCCATAAACAGAAAGCCTACCGCGCCTACCGACATCTGGACCTGCCGATCACCGAAAAGATTCACCGGGAAGTGGTAAGCCTGCCACTGAACACCGTCATCACCGATGATGAGGTAGACTACGTGATCGAGGTAGTGAACCAATATGCGGATAACCCGGCTTAGCACCGCCATCTTTACAGACACTATTTTTCAAACTCAACTCAGATAGTACTTCTTGCAGCTCTCCGTCATTATTCCGGTCTATAACAGCGAGGCCAGCATCGGGCCTTTGGTCGAGCGATTGGGCGAGGCCTTGTCGGGCATAAGCCACGAGGTGATTCTGATAAACGACGGCAGTCGCGATGATTCCGAGCGCGTCGCCACCGGTATTGCGGAGGCGCATAAGCAGGTTAAATTTATTTCACTGCGCCGCAACTTCGGCGAGTTCAACGCCGTGATGTGCGGGCTGAATCACGCTCAGGGTGAGTACTGCGTAATGGTCGACGACGATTTCCAGAACCCTCCCGAAGAGATCATCAAGCTGCTGGAAACGGCTCAGCGCGGCGGCTACGATGTGGTATACACCTATTACGACAAAAAAGAGCACGCCCGGTACCGCAATCTGGGTAGCAGCTTCGTCAATTGGATTACGAGTTACCTTCTGGACAAACCAAAAGATCTTTACCTGTCAAGCTTCAAGCTGGTCGGCCGCGAAGTTGTGCAGGAAATCATCAAGTACAAAGGGCCGTATCCTTACATCGACGGCCTGATTTTTCGCGTAACGCGTAGCGTCGGTACCGTGCTGGTGACCCACAACAAGCGCGAGGCCGGGCGGTCGAACTACACTCCGCGCAAACTCATCTCGCTTTTTCTCAACATTCTCTTTTGTTATTCGGCACTGCCTATTCGGTTGTTCCTGCCCGTCGGACTGGGACTCGTGGGCTTGGGAAGTTTACTATTGACCTACCTGGCGGGGCAGTGGATCATCGGTCCCGACCCCAAGGGTTGGCAGGTCGTGACGGCCGTCATGCTCCTCATCGGGGGCATTCAGTGCACGCTGCTTAGTGTATTGGGTGAATATATTGGCAAAAGCTTTATGGCCCAAAGCGGCGAACCCCAGTACGTTATCAAGAAAATGGTACTATGATCGAAAACCGGGAAGAATACCGCCGCATGCACGCGGTAGAGCGGCAGTTGTGGTGGTACCAGATTTTGCACGGCAAGATCCTGGCCGAAATCGAACGTCGTTTCAAGGGTCGGAAAGCGGATCTGAAAATTCTGGATGCCGCCTGCGGCACGGGTGGACTCCTCTCGTTCTTGCAAGATCATGGTTACGAAAATCTCACGGGCTTCGACTACTCACAGCACGCCATCGACTACTCGCGTGAGCGCGGACTAGATGTGAGCTTTGGAGATCTTAAAAACGTGGCAGATTTTCGACCGACCGCACGCTTCGATGTCATCGTCTGCAATGACGCGCTCTATTTTCTTACCGATCGGGAAATTGAAAGCGCCCTATCCCAATTCGGAAAACAGCTGCTGCCTGGTGGCGTGCTGCTCGTCAATATTCACGCGTTCGATGCCTTCGCCGGTACCCACGACGTAGCCGTAGGCAGCACCCGCCGCTTTACACGGGCCGATTTTGTGAAGTACGCTCCCGCTGCAAAACTCTCGCTGGTGCGCGATACCTACTGGCCATTCTTTCTTTCGCTTCCGATTCTGGCCGTCAGGCAATGGCAGCGCAGTCAATTAGAAAAAGGACGTACCAGCGCCGAAACCGTGCAATCCGATGTAAAGTATCCGGGCGATGTAGTCAATACCATCTTAAAAACCGTCACAAAATTGGAACAAAGCCTGCTTCCCCGCGCTCCATTTGGCAGCTCGTTATTTATGGTATTCCAGGCGTCCGTCAAAACCGGGTCTTGAACCGGTTGGATTGTTTTGCTTAAATTCGTGTTCTGATACCAAGCCAAATCCATTCCAGCCCTAATCCTTTTTACACAATACTATGGTCGACATCGAAACTCTCCGCTATCCCATCGGACGTTTTGCCAAATCTGAAACCTATTCCTCAGATGAAATAAAATCCTGCATTCAAATCATCAGCGCCCTTCCTTCCAAATTCATCAATCTGATGGGCAGCTGGGACGAAGAAAAGCTGGACACCCCCTACCGACCCGACGGCTGGACGGTGCGGCAACTGGTACATCATGTGGCCGATAGCCATATCAATGCTTATGTACGTTTCCGATTGGCGCTCACCGAGGACAACCCTACCATAAAGCCTTACAAAGAAGAACTATGGGCGGAATTGGCCGATGCAAAATCGGCAACCGCCGACCTCTCACTGCAACTCATGAAACAGGTACACCTGCGGTGGGTGCTATTGATGAACTCTCTGGACGCCGAGGACCTGGCCCGGACCTACCATCATCCCGAAACTAATCGGTCGATTCCCCTTGACGAAGTAATTGCTCAATACGCCTGGCACAGCGAACACCATTATCAACATGCTTTCGGGCTGGCCGAGCGAATGGGCTGGCGTTGAATCGTCACCAGATCAACTATTGAAAATATGGTTCAGCAAATCGTCGTCCTTCTTGTCTTCCTGGTCGCCCTCACCTATTTGGGCTGGCGGTCCTGGTCGTCGCTCCGCCGCACCGACACAGGCGGCTGTGGTAAGGGTTGCGGCTGCGCTACGCCTGAGCAAGACACGAAAAATAAAGTACGCGCGCTGTAATCAGCGGGTAGCCCGATCTTACCCTTCCCGCGAATTCAGTAACCCTTCCGGTACCGTGAGCTGACCGGTTTGTGGGTCGATCAGCCCGTTTCGCTCGTCTTCAATATCGGTGGCTTGGGTGTACACATCACCGGCGATTCCCTCTTTTCGAAGTACTTGCTTGAATTGTCGGATGCGTTCGGCCCGGCCCTCGGATTCATTTGGTCCGCCGTAGTCGGCAAAGCCGAAGCCTCCCCACTCACTGATCACCAGCGGTACCTGCCGCCGGTAAAAGAAAGGATCGCCGATCACGAGCGGAAACGCTGCCACATTGTCCAGGTTTCCATCATCCAATTGATCGATCAGCTCGCGCCAACGGTTCAGGTCGGGGGTGTAGATGTGGGCAGTGAGCAGGTCCGATTTTAGACGTCCCTCGTCGGAAATATGACGCCAGCCGTCGTTGTCCACCACCAAAAACTGCGGGTGCACAATCTGCATGTAGTGGTACATGTCCACGATGTACTTCCGGGTTTCGGGGTTGGTGGCAATATCCTGGGCGCCCCAGTCCTCGTTGTAAAGGCTCCATATCACCACCGAGGGGTGGGTGCTGATGAGCGCCACCATCCTTAGTAACTCGGCGCGGTGGTTTTCCCGACTTTGGGTAGTGGAACTGTGCGGGCTGGGTACTTCGACCCACAGCAAAAGCCCTAGCTTGTCCGCAAGATTATATATTCGCGGGTCGATGCCCGCAATGTGCACACGCACCAAATTACAGCCCAGGTCTTTCATCGCCTGCATGTGCCGCTGCATTTCCTCGTAGGTGGCGGTTCCCGGCTGGTACAGAATGCCATCCAGATAGACGGATTTGTTGTTGAGGTAGATTTCCTTGCCCCGCGCCTCGATCTTGCGCAAGCCGAATCGCGTTTCCACCTGAGCGATGTACCCCTGCGAGTCGATCAGTTGGGCCACCAGTTTGTAGCGCATCGGCGATTCGGGCGACCATAGCTCGGCCCCCTCCATGTCCAGCACCACCCGTTGCTGCTTTTGGCCTTCTTCAAGCCGAAGCGGGTAGTCGGAAGTAGCCAACGGCTCGGTACCGCCCAGGTCGTAGGCTTGTAATCTCAGAATGAAATCGCCAGGGTCGTGAATGCGCGTGGTGACGGTGAAGCGCACCAAACGGTCTTCCACCACGCTCACCACGCCGACGCGCGTGCGCAGGCGGTTGCGCTCGACGGTCTCGAGCCAGACGCTTCGTACCGCTCCCGTGTAGGTTTGGTACCAGATACCGCCCCGCTTGTAGACGTGCGACTCCTGCTTCCCGCGCGGAATGTCGGCATCCATCGTGTCGCATATCCTGACGGTGAGCCGGTTGGTGGCGCGCAGGTACCCATCGGGTAGTTCGTAGGAAAAAGAGGTGTACTCGCCCAGGTGCGCCACCTCGTTTTCGATCGTGCGCAGCGGATGGCCGTTGAGCCACACGCGGGTCTCGTAGCCGCAGGCTCCGAACGTGAGCTGAATCATGGATCGCTCCGGTGATTCGCTGCGCTCCAGCATGTCGAAGTCACGCTCGTACCAGGCGATCACCCGGTCGTGCCAGCGGGTTTCGGTGTGATTGCTCGCTTCCATGTGTTCCTCGATGGAGCCCGGCCACTGGGCAGTATCCTGAAAGTCGTGGCTCACG
Source organism: uncultured Cytophagales bacterium (assembly GCA_963803495.1). Taxonomy (GTDB): domain Bacteria; phylum Bacteroidota; class Bacteroidia; order Cytophagales; family Spirosomataceae; genus Persicitalea. The sequence goes on along the minus strand of CAWDMP010000001.1, from coordinate 210,350 downwards.
TACCAGCGCTCCCGCAGGCCGCTATCGTCAGGATCGAGCGAAAACTGCCAGATACCGTCCAGCAAGTAATGATCGTTGGGCCGAAGCACGGCGCGGGGTAGTTTATTAATCGGATCGGCGGGCGCGGATGACTCCGGCCGACTCGCCGACAGGCCGGTGTTGGGGTTTTTATTCTCCATGAAAAGGGTTTAGAAAATGGTGTGGTTGATTTTGCAATCCTTGTCAAAAAAGCGTACCGTTCATCACAACGCCCCTTCCTTGATCTCCTCCACCACCGCCGGGTCGAGTAGCGTGGACGTGTCGCCCAGGTTGGAGGTGTCGCCCTCGGCCACCTTCCGCAATATGCGCCGCATGATTTTACCCGAACGCGTTTTGGGTAGTCCGGCCACAAACTGTACCTTATCGGGGCGGGCGATGGGTCCGATCACCCGGGCAACGGTGGCGCCGATGTCCTTGCGCATCATTTCGGGCTCATCCGGTTTGTGCTCCACGATTACGTACGCATATATTCCCTGTCCTTTGATATCGTGCGGGAAGCCGACCACGGCCGATTCCACCACCCCGAGGTGCATGTTGATGGCGTTCTCGACTTCGGCCGTGCCAATGCGGTGGCCCGATACATTGATGACGTCGTCCACGCGGCCTGTGATGCGGTAGTAGCCGTCTTCGTCGCGCAGGCAGCCGTCACCGGTGAAGTACATGCCGGGATAGGCCGAGAAGTAGGTCTTTTTACAGCGCTCGTGGTCGCCCCAGGTCGTGCGGAGCATACCGGGCCAGGGAAATTTGATGCAGAGATTTCCGCTGACATCGTTTCCTTCGATTATTTTCCCCGCCTCATCGACCAACACAGGCTGAATGCCGGGCAAGGGCAGCGTGGCGTAGGTAGGTTTTTCGGGGGTGACGCCGGCAATGGGCGAGATCATCATGCCACCGGTTTCGGTCTGCCACCAGGTATCCACGAGCGGTGCCTCGCCGTGCCCGATATTGTGCTTGTACCACTGCCAGGCCTCTTCGTTGATGGGCTCCCCGACGGACCCAAGTTTTTTCAGTGACGATAAATCGTGATCCTTGACGTACTGCAAACCAAAACTCATCAGCGACCGAATCGCCGTCGGGGCGGTGTAAAGTATGCTCACTTTGTGTTTTTCGGTGATCTCCCAGAATCGGCCGGCGTCGGGGTAGGTAGGGACGCCCTCGAACATCAGCGAGGTGGCCCCGTAGCACAGCGGCCCGTACACGATGTAGCTATGACCGGTGATCCAGCCGATGTCGGCGGTGCAAAAGTATATTTCGCCGGGCTCGTACTGAAACACGTTGGCAAAGGTATAGGTAGTGTACACCATGTATCCGCCGCAGGTGTGTACTACGCCCTTGGGCTTGCCGGTAGAACCGGACGTATAAAGAATGAACAGCGGGTCCTCGGAATCCATTTCCTCGGCCGGACAGTCCGCAGTGACGTACTTGACTTCCTCTTCCCACCAGTGATCGCGGCCTTTAAGCATGGAGACAGGCGTGCGGGTACGGGTCATGACGATCACGTTTTCCACCGTGGTGCACTTTTCCAGTGCATCGTCCACGGTCTCCTTCATCGGGATGGTCTTCTGCCCGCGGAAGGCGCCGTCGGACGTAATGACCATCGTGCAGGCTGCATCATTGATGCGGTCGGCGATAGCGCGCGCCGAAAATCCACCGAACACCACCGAGTGGATCGCACCAATGCGCGCACAGGCCAGCACGGCGATGGCCAGTTCGGGTACCATGGGCAGGTAGATGCACACGCGGTCGCCTTTGCGGACGCCATATTTTTTAAGCACGTTGGCAAAGCGGCAGACACGGCGGTGGAGCTGATTGTACGTGATCGTGACGGCCTTGTCGTCGGGTTCGTTCGGTTCCCAAATCAGGGCAGGCTGCTCGCCGCGCTCAGCCAGGTGGCGATCCAGCGCATTCTCAGTGATATTGAGCTTCGCGCCTTTGAACCACTCGATTTTGGGTTCTTCAAAGTTCCATTCCAGCACCTTGTCCCAGGGCTTGCGCCATTGGAAGTTTTGGGCAGTATCGCCCCAAAAGCCTTCGGGATCGGTAATACTTTTGTCGTAGGCGGTCTGGTATTCTTCGAAGGTGGTCGTTTTCATTTTTACTATTTGCGTTTCGTTTGAATTCATTATTGCGGGAAGAAGAAGAGGGGAAGGCTGGTAGACTGAGCGATCTTTACGTATGCTTGCGCCCCGAAATATCTTCCCGGAAAGATAACCTTTTGTCGGCGGTCCCACAAAATTTGCTTTCTCCGACCCGAAGATCGCGCTGGTGTTTTCTAAATTGGTCGTAGTTTCACACTTCCATTTTCACGCTACTCATCCCATGCTACAAAGCCGCCTGCTTCCGTTTCTTTTCGTAGCCGTATTGTTGTCTGGTTGCGCCAAAAACTACCTGAGTCCCGATGCCCGCCAGTTGGCAGCCCGGCATCGCGTGATCGCCGTCGTCCCTCCCATAGTCATCCTCGAAAATTGGAACAAAAGTCAGCCCAACGAGCAGGAACGGCGGGAAGGCCTCAAAGTTCAGCAGACACTGTATAGCTGGCTCTACGCCAGAAAATCGCTAAACAAGCTGCCAATCAATATCCTGACCGTGCGGGAAACAAACGACGTCCTGGAAAACGCCGGGTACTTTGACCGGGCTGAGTTATCGCCCGCCGCTATCTGTCAGCTACTGGGCGTGGACGGCCTCATCATTACCGACTACGGTGTAAAAAACAAAGCCTCCGGGGGCGAAGCACTGGCATCCGCCATGTTGTTGGGTGTCAAGCCCGCCTCAGCTAAGACGAACATGACCCTTGGTCTGTTCGACGGCAGTACCGAAAAAGTGATATGGAGCTACCAGGACAAGCTATACGACTACGACAGATCGTCGTCGGTGAATATTGGCGAGACCATAGGGCAGTCGCTTCCTCATCAAGATGCCTTGAATCTAATTATTAAGAGAGCCAGTAGCAGGCTACCCTACGCACGCAAGGCGGCTTCCTTTGTTCTGGCTCATTGAGCCGGAGCGTGCTGTTATCTGATTGACTTTGACTAACTGGACGAGTATCTTTGGAAGAAAAAAAATTGAATTATGGAAACTCTCAATAGAAAGATTGTCCAGGAAAATACGGAGACGTAAAGTAAAGGAATACTATTTTGCCGGAAGCTAATGGCTTCAAGGCGCCAGATGCAGGAGGAAGCCGAACGTGTTATGGAAGATCCAAAGATTCAGGCAATTATTCAAAAGCAGATAGAGCATTTAAAAGTAGAGCAAAGTGAACTTACAGTAAACATATTCATCCCATTATGAGCCTATTAATTTCAGATGATATATTAAGACAGGCCATTATGTCGGAACCTGAATTCAACCTCGAACTCGGAGTATTCCTATATTCAAAAGGTATTCTTACTATGGGAAAAGCCAGTAAATTTGTGGGATCACCTAAGTTAATCGTCCAAAAAAACTCTCCGAGAGAGGAATAAACGTCTCTTTTGATGGGGAGGAATTTGACCGGGATCTGGTGACCCTTCGCAAAATGTTTGAAGAGCTTTGATCATCGTAAGCGACACTTCCATTCTGAGCGGACTAGTTTGCATCAATCGCCTGGAACTCTTAGGAAAAATCTTTGAGGAAGTCATTGTCCCCAAAGTAGTGATGGATGAATTGCTGCTTTTGAAAGATTTCGGAATCGAACTGACCGCACTTCAATAAGCAGTCTGGCTAAAATTGCCGAACCTTCAAATATTTATATGGAAAATGAGCTAAGACTGGCCCTGGATAGAGGTGAATCAGCGGCAATCGCGCTGGCTCAGGAGTTGAAAGTTCAATCATAGCTCCCTTCAATGCGTCGCCTCCCCCGCCCCGCTCGGCAATCTTATATCCTCCACAATCTGCTGCACATCCTCCGGCGGATCGGGCGTGAAGGCGCTAATCGTCAATGATACCCCAAAATTGGCCAGCATCGCCACGGAGCCGAAGCCTTCAGGTGAAATACCAAACCACCATTCAGAAGAGGGCGGCGTTTCGCCCAGCCAACCCAATTTGAACTTTGCCATATAGTAAAGCATCAGCGCCGTGCCGACGATCATGCCGGAAATGGCACCTTCCTTATTCATTTTTTTGTAAAAAATCCCCAGTATGATCGCCGGAAAAAATGAGGCCGCCGCCAGCCCGAAGGCCAGCGCCACCACGGCCGCCACAAAGCCGGGCGGGTTGATGCCGAAGTACCCCGCCACGCACACGGCCAAGGTGGCAGCGACCCGCGCTGCGATCAACTCGCCCTTTTCCGTAATGTCGGGCATGATGATTTTTTTCAAAAGATCGTGCGAAACCGAGGCCGAAATGACCAACAGCAGTCCCGCTGCCGTAGACAGCGCCGCCGCCAGTCCGCCCGCCGCCAGCAGCGCGATGACCCAGTTGGGTAGCCGGGCAATTTCGGGATTGGCCAGTACCATGATGTCGTTGTCGATGGTCAGTTCGTTGACTTCCTTGTCGGCTACGTACTGGATTTTGCCATCGTTGTTTTTGTCGTCGAAAGCCAGCAAGCCCGTCGTCTCCCAATTTTTGAACCATTTCGGTACCGTGGCGTAGTCCTGATTGCTGACGGTTTCGATCAGGTTGGTGCGGGCAAAGACCGAAATGGCGGGCGCGGTAGTGTACAAAATAGCGATGAAAAACAGCGCCAAACCCGCCGACATCCGGGCGTCCTTCACGCGCTTTACGGTAAAAAACCGGACGATCACGTGGGGCAATCCGGCCGTACCGACCATCAGGGCCAGCGTGATGGCGAGCAGGTCGATTTTTGATTTAGTACCTTCGGTGTATTCGGCAAAGCCCAGTTCGCGGGAGAGGCCATCCAGTTTGTCGAGCAAGTACACCCCCGAGCCATCGGACAAGGTACTTCCCATTCCAACCTGCGGAATGAAAGCGCCGGTCATGTTCATGGAAATCATAATTGCTGGTACCATGAAGGCAAAGATCAGCACGCAGTACTGGGCTACCTGGGTATAGGTAATGCCTTTCATGCCGCCCAATACGGCATAAAATAGCACGATTACCATGCCGATGATGACGCCGGTGTTGATGTCGACTTCCAAAAAACGCGAGAATACTACCCCCACGCCGCGCATCTGCCCGGCCACGTAGGTGAATGACACCAGCAGGGCGCAGATCACCGCGACGGTCCGAGCGACGTTGGAATAGTAACGGTCCCCAATGAAGTCGGGCACGGTGAATTTGCCGAATTTTCGGAGATAAGGCGCTAATAGTAAGGCCAATAGAACGTAGCCGCCCGTCCAGCCCATCAGGTACACGGTGCCGTCGTAGCCCATGAACGAGATCAGACCCGCCATCGAAATGAACGATGCCGCCGACATCCAGTCGGCGGCCGTAGCCAGGCCATTGGCCAGGGGCGACACGCCGCCACCCGCCACGTAAAATTCTTTGGTACTGCCCGCCCGCGACCAGATGGCGATGCCAATGTACAAGGCGAAAGTGATGCCGACGATAATATAGGTCCAGGTTCTTACGTCCAAGGGAGGGAGTTTAAAGTTTAAAGTCTATGAGTTTATGAGTAATTCTGCTGAGCGGAAAACTAACTTTGTCGCTTTGCGTTTGGACCTTTGGCGCTTCAAAACTCATTCGTCATATCCATACTTCTTATCCAACCGATTCATGAGGTAGATGTAGACAAAAATCAGGAGAACAAAGATGAATATAGAACCTTGCTGGGCAAACCAAAATCCCAGCTTGAAGCCACCCAGGCGAAAACGGTTGAGCGAGTCGGCGAAGAGGATACCGGCACCGTAGGAGGCAAGAAACCAAACGACCAACAGAATGGCCAGGTAGGTTAGGTTTTCGCGCCAGTAGCGTTGTGCTTTGTTATCTTCAGGATTTTGCATCGGGTAGTTTGGGAGAATTCCCTAGCCAAAGCCCGGAAAGCAGTAGTTTTACCTTATGACCGATACATTTCCACTCTTGACCCCGGCGGAACGGGACTTTGTGCAAGCGCACCTGCATGATGACGTTACTGATCTTCTGCTACAAGGTGATCGGTACCAGTCGATTGACTTAAAAAAAATGGCCGGGCAAATTACCGCCCGACAGAAAGCCAGGGAAAAACTACCGGAGTGGTACGCCAACGAACGCCTGCTCTTCCCACCGTCGCTTTCGGTGGAGCAGAGTTCGTCGGAAGCAACAGCCAAGTTCAAGGCCAGTCTGGTGTCGGGCAAAAGGTTGATCGACATCACGGGCGGTATGGGGGTGGATTGTTATTACATGAGCCGAGGCTTTGAAAGTACGGTATGTTATGAGCAGCAAGCCGAGGTAGCCAAAACCGCCGCGCACAACTTCGAACAACTGGGAGTAGCCGACAAAATAGAAGTAAGGGCGCAAGACGCCGTGGCTGCGCTGGCCAAAAATCCCGAGCCCGCCGGTTGGCTGTACGCCGATCCGGCCCGCCGCGACGACCGGCAGCGCAAAGTGGCGCAATTGGCCGATTGTACCCCGGACCTAACGCAGGTACTTCCTACGCTATTTCGGTCGGCTACCCGTGTTTTGGTCAAAGCCGCGCCGCTGCTCGACATCGACCTCGCCATTGCCCAGCTGAGGTTTGTGCGGGAGGTACACATCGTGGGTTTGGGCCGGGAATGCAAAGAAGTACTTTACACGCTCGATGGTAGTACCACCCTCGCGGACGAGATATTGCTGAAAGTAAGAATCTTAAATCCAGACGGCAGTGTGGCGCACGGATTTGATTTTTCCCGGCACGAGGAAGGCAATTCGACCGCAGCACTTGCCGCGCCCCAAGCCTACCTCTACGAACCCCACGCGGCTATTTTGAAAGCGGGCGCGTTCAAATGTTTGGCTTCCCGACTCGGCTTGTCCAAACTCGCGACTAATACCCACATTTATACTTCCAATGAATTGCTAGCTGATTTTCCGGGTCGAAGTTTCCAGGTCGTGGCTACCTGTAAGCCGGGAGCCAAACATCTGGCGCCCTACCTCACCGAGGGCAAGGCTAATCTGACGCTACGTAACTTTCCAGGGAAAATTGATGACTTACGCAAAAAATGGCGTATCAAGGAGGGCGGCGACGTATATTTGTTTGCGGTATCGCTGGCCGACCACCAAAAAGTAGTGGTTGTGGCGCGCAAAGCCCAAGTTTAGTCAATTTAAACCCTCCATTGAATCATGAATTTTAAAATTATTACAATGGTCTTTTTGAGCCTCTCGTTCTGCCTTCCGGCTTACGCGCAGAGTGTGTTTCCCGGCAAAGAGAAACTGAACGATAAAGATTATTTTGGTTTCAATCTCAACTCCAATATTCCCGACAAGTACCTGGAAGACTATTGGGAGGATTACCTGGAATCCTTTGGAAAAACCCACAGCCGCCGGGGTGTCATCACGGCCGACCGGGCCGATATTCCCGCTATTTCGAATGAGCCGGTCGAGGTACTGAGCAAAATTTCATCCGCCAGGAATTTGAGCCACGTGTTCGTGGCGATGAAGGTCGGGGAGCGTTTCGTGTCGAACTTTACGGACAGTACCTACAAAGCCGTGGAGGCTTTTCTTGATGATTTCTCAACCTACGCCAACGCCCGCGAGGAAGTGCGGATGGCGGAGGAGTACTACGAAGACGCCGAAAAAAACCACAAAACGATGGAGCGCGATAACGAACGAATCGCCAAGGAAATCGAGCGTACCCAGAAGAAGTTGGAAGAGTTGATGCAGGACCAGGAAATCAACAAGAAAGACCTGGCGGGATCGGTCATCGACCTGGAAACGAAACAAAGGGACCTGGAAGCAGCCAAAGCTAAGATTCCAAAACTTTGATTTCAGCCCCATGCTGATTGGTTGGAATTCCTACGGAAGATTACAGCCCGATTTTTCAATGGTATAGGATAAAGTGGCGATGCGCCAGCCGGAGGTAGTTTCTATAAGGGTAAAAACATCCACGCCACAATGGGAGTACTTGTCATTGATCCAAAGGTTGTAGGGTGCCCATACCTGGGCCATATTCCCATTTACATTTACTACCACTCCTTCGGCTTTCATCCGTTCTTTGATTACGGTACCGGGTCGGAACTTGTCTTTTGAAGCCAGGCGATTGGTCAATACGGGAATCCCGTCTTGCTCGCGGACGGTATAGATCATGGCGTTGGGCAAAAATAGAGCGCGGAAAGCTGTGGAGTCTCCTGCTTCCATGGTCGCGAAGAAGTCATGAACTACTTGCAACACTGCCTTTTCGTTACTTTGAGCGTGTACTTTACCAGACGAAACGCAAAGCAGTGTGCTAGTAAGAAGGCAAAACAAAAATAATTTCATACTGATGGAAAGGCTACTGTTCCTAATATAATTTCAAGTACACATACTCACGTTTGGCATCAAATATAACGTTGAATTTTTTTAATATTTCTCCCCCCATAACACTGATTTTCTGCCGACCAATGGCTCCCTCAAAAAAAGCAACGGGTACGTCTGTCAATGTATCCTTCCCCATCACAAATTTTGGGAGCAGCCCTTCTTTTGTCTTGAGTACATTCCCGAAGGAGTCTTTCAATTCTTTTTCTTCCGTAATTTCTATGCGCCCGCCCAACGCGTGCCGACTTACGAATTCATCATCGAGTAAAACAGCGCCCGCGTACCCCGAATGGATCAAGAAATCGTGGGGATAACTGTTGCTTCCGATTACACATTCACCCGAAACAAATAGCATACCCCGATCCAAAGTCAGGTTCAAGCGTTCATATTCGTTCACTTTTTTGGATAGTTTCTCACTGACGATCAACACTTTATTAGTGAAGTCGATCTCCACTACTTTGCCTTTAAATAGATTCAATCCAAATTTTCCGCTCGATCCCTGACCCGACCTCTTGTCTTCTGAGAGCTCGACATCCAACCATTTCAAAGCACACATTTGAATTTCATTGCCGGTACTTATTCGAACAGAGTTAGCTGCTGCTCCCCAACTTTTCACGCTATCCACCTTTTGATCAAACTTCAGCGTTTCAATTCTCTGCACTGCCTCCTCCGTCAGTGTCACAGCATTGGCAGCAGTATGCAACATGAGTTGGATCGTGTCGCGGTGATTCAGGGTAACGTCCACAAGGATGTTGTTATATTCTGTCAGCTCGAATGGTATAACTACCTCGGATGGCTGCGCACGTAGCTTCAATGCAAAAATAGAGCAAAAAATGAAAGTCAGTATCACCAGTTTGCTCATGTACTTTGCTGTTTGTGTGCTAAGAAGAATTGATTCAGCGGATTTGAAATACCGATTTTCGATTAAGTATTTATGCAATTCTCAACGACCATACGATAATCATTCTACTACTGCTTCGCCCGATCGATTGCTTTCAAAAGCGACGTTTCATCCGACGTATCGAGCGCGATTTCCCAGATCATGACACCACCACAGCCGCGCTGCCGGGCCAGCCGAACTTTGGCCTCGATGGTATTGATTCCGTTGTAATGCGCTCCTTTCCAATAATCGTCGTAGGGGCTGGCGCCATCGGCCACGAGTTGCTTGTAGGTCATGCCAAATTTACCAAACCCCAGTTTGGAGTAAAATGGCAATCCCAAAATCGCCTTGGCGGGAGTCAATTGGCGTTCGTCCAACCAATAGTCCAGGCTTTCCTGAGCGTAGGCGTAAGGCGAGTGGGCCTTCACGATATCCCCGCCATAGTCGCCATCGTAGGCCATGAGGTTGACCCAGTCCATTGCGTCCAGTGCTACTTTCTTCACACCATAGCCCTTCTTGCCCCGCGCTACCACGGCAGCGGTCAGTTTCTTACCAACGGCATGAAGCGAATCGGTCAGTTCGCGCACCAGCAGTACATAGTCGTCGGCAGATGGGCTGTCTTCGTCGGGGTACTCCCAGTCAAGATCCACGCCGTCCAGATCATATTTTCTCACAAAGGCCATCGTGCTCTTTACGAAGGTATGTCGCCCCTCGGCGCGCTCGGCCATGCGGTGGAAGCGGCCATCTTCGCCGCCGCCATCGCCGATGCCCCATCCCCCGATGGAGATGAATACCTCGGCGTTTGGGCCATCAGGTTTGGCGTGCGCGTGCCGCACGAGGCGTTTGAGGCGGTCGTCATCTTTCAGAGGAATGAGCGTGTCGCCCGAGGCCGCCGGAATCGAGAATGAGTAGTTGATGTGCGTCAGGTACTGCAGCGGCAGGCTTTCGGGTTCCGTGGTACGCGGGGTATAGTACCCTATTACTTTAAATTCAGGATCTGATTTGGATTGAGTACCTTGGGAGGTACCCGGGGTATTGATTCCAATGATTGCGGCTAGAATGATAAGTGTAGTCTTGATTTGCATTTTTAAGTGTGGGTTGTTTGTAATAAATCGGTACTTCACAAAGATAATACCGATTGGTTTGTATCGAAATCAAAACCATTTAAGCACCTACCAGGTTGCTGGAACATGAAAATACAACTTCGCACGCCCGTATCGGCTTCCCTCGCTACCGTTTGGCAAGGCTTCGACGAAAAGCTATTCAAAGCACTTAGCCCACCGTTTCCGCCCGTCAAGCTTAGCCGTTTCGACGGAAGTATGCCCGGCGACATCGTTTCATTGGAATTGAATTTTATTTTTTTCAAACAGAAATGGACGAGCGAAATCGAGGAGCAACAAGAAACTGCGGACGAAATTTACTTCATCGACCGGGGTACTAGGCTTCCCTTTTTCCTGGCCTACTGGCGGCACAAGCACCGCCTGTTGCGCAATCCGTCGGGCGGGACCATCATCGCCGACGAGATCGAGTACCGCACGCCGTTCCTCCTACTGAACTACCTCATGTACCCGGTCATGTGGGCGCAATTTGCCTACCGAAAGCCCATTTACAAGCGCTTTTTCGCGGCTTGACTACCCAGCCTGCCATAGTATATTCCGCCCCATAGCGACTTTCAGAAATTTGCCATACACTTAAATAGCGTTTCGAAATGAATTTGGGTCTTGAAGATAAAGTTATGATTGTCACGGGCGGCGCCAAAGGAATTGGGGAAGGGATCTGCCGGGTATTGGCGGCAGAAAAGGCGATTCCGGTGATAGTTGGGCGTAACGAAGCCGACAATCGGTCGATCGTCGAGCAGCTTATTTCGGGTGGAGGAACAGCTTTCGCGGTCAAGGCCGAACTATCCAATCCAGATGAATGCGCCGAAGCCGTAGCCAGGATAGCGGCGCAGTTTGGTCGGATCGACGGCTTGGTCAACAATGCAGGCGTAAACGATAGCGTGAGGCTGGAAAAAGGGGATTACGATGGTTTCGTAGCCTCGCTTCACAAGAATCTGGTGCATTACTACCTCATGGCGCACCACGCTTTGCCCTACCTCAAAAAATCGGCCGGCGCGATCGTCAACATCGGCTCCAAAACCGCCGAAACCGGGCAGGGGGGTACGTCGGGCTACGCGGCGGCCAATGGCGGGCGTAATGCCCTCACCCGCGAATGGGCCGTCGAATTGTTGCCCTATAACATTCGAGTCAATGCGGTGATCGTAGCCGAATGCTTTACGCCCATGTACGCCGATTGGATTGAAAGCCTACCCGATTCGGAAAAAAAATTGGCCCAAATTACTTCGAAAATACCTTTGGGCAACCGCATGACTACGGCCGAGGAAATTGCGAACATGGTGGCGTTTCTGCTTTCTCCACGATCGAGCCACACCACAGGTCAACTCATCCACGTCGACGGTGGCTATGTCCATCTGGATCGGGCGATTGAGTAGCTATCCTTTCAATTTTTCCCATCCCAGCCTCCTGACCTCCTTGTTGAGAAACCACACCAAGGCCACCGCGGGCGGAATCAGAATCGCGATCAGGTAGGATGTTTGGCTCAGCGCCCAGTGCGCCCAACCGACGATACCGATAAAGATCACCATCACCAGCATGATCAGAAATTGGCCACCGCTATTCTGAGTGAATTCGCGGCTGAATGGCAGCTCATTCCGGGTAGCCAGCATCTCGACTTGTTGGTAGATCAACCCGACCAGCGCGCCAAATACCACATCATCCAAACCATCCACCCCCCAGATGAAGCTAATCACCATGGCCAGAAAAAGGTAGACTGGTAGCATGAACTTGGCGTAGAGCGCCCACATCTTGCCGCTCAGTACTTCACCCGGATTTGCCAGCGGCGTGATACGGTACACCCAGGAAGCTTTGTGCTGTTGGGAGAAGACGACGTTTTGGCTTACCGAGGCGAGGATGAGCGCCGAAAAGTAAATCATCAGGAATTTGGTAAAATCCCGCTCCTGAGTAGCCGCCATGAATTGGTCGAAACTACCTACCGAGCCAGAACCATTAAATACAGAAATGGGTCCGATGATGGCGAAGTAGGCCAGGCTCGGGTACACCCTGAGTTTGAACTTCCGGTCGCGGGCTGTCATTTTCCATACCATCTCGAAAGTACCTTGCTCGGTGGGCGTGCGCGTAAAAATCCGGGACAAGTATTCGCCCAGGTCGCGCTTTTCGGCGGTCGTTTCTGGGCTGAGAGCTTTTGCCGGCGAAACCTCCATGCTGTTCAGCTGGGTACCAAAGTTTTTGACCAAGCCCGAACTCATGGCCCAAATGGCGGCGAACGGCCCAGCCAGCAGGAGTACCATCGAAGCCAAAGCCATATAAGAAAACTGCATCCGAACCACGGCTTCCATCACATACCCCACCCAAAGCGGCGGGATGAGGAAATGCCACCAGGCAAAAGGAATCACCTCGGCAGAAACCGCCAGCGCTTGCAGATCGACCATGCGGAGCACTACCTGATAGCCCCCCATGATGACGAACACGACGCCGATTTGAATCGAATTGATGATGTTCTGCATTTTATCAGCCGAGGCATACCGAACGATGAGCAGGTACAAAACCGTGGTAAACAGCACCCCAAGCATGGCGGTGAGCAAACTGGCGATCAGCAGCACTGTGGTCGCCAATATACCGTGGGTAGAGGCAGTCACGATTAGGCTGGGTAAAATTCCCGCCAGCGTCAGTTGCAGCAGGTACACGGCCGCGTGCACGAAGCGGGCCGTAAAAAAAGTCCGGTCGCTGACAGGGCGCGTCAGCACGATGGCGCCGTCGGATGAATCGAGGATTACCTGAGAAAAATCGGTAATGAGAATCATCACGATGACCACGAGCAGGTACGACACGATGGCCGAATATACCGCCAGCGGGGCATCGAAAAAGTAGATCAGCGACGCTAATCCGCTCGATAAAAACAGAATGATCAGAAGCTGCCGCTGAAAACCCCAATTACTTTCCTTCTGCTCTTTTCCGCCAAACGAGGTGCGGGTACGGCGGTTGTCGATTGTGAGCTTTACCGCTACGATCGCCCGCATTTGAGCGTAGTCGACATCGAATCGCGACAACAACGGGCCGAGAAGGTCGAGTAGTTTGAGGATCAGGTTGTTCATATCCCCTAGCCGTTAACAATGTGTACAAATTCATCCGCCAGCGCCAGGTGCTCGTCGTTGCCCGTCAATTGATTGAATAACTGCTCCAGGGAACCGGAATGTTGCAGCGTTTGCAGTTCGGCAAAAGTTCCATCCGCGATAACGGCCCCTTCCTTCAGCAGCACGATACGGTCGCATATTTTCTCGACCACTTCCATGATGTGCGAACTGTAAAACAGCGTCTTCCCCGCCTGACTGAGCCGTTGCAGAATTTCTTTCAGTAAAATCACCGAGTTGGCGTCCAGACCCGACAGCGGCTCGTCGAAGAAAATGATGTCGGGGTTATGAATCATGCCCGAAATGAGTAGCACCTTTTGCCTCATGCCCTTTGAGAAAGACGACATACGCTGCTGACGGTTGTCGTACAGACCAAACACGCGCAGCAGTTCGCTGCCCTTGGCCTCGATCTCGCGCGATTCTTTTTTGTAAAGACTACCCAGAAAACGAAAGTACTCCATCGGGCTCAGCGCGTCGTAGAGTACGGCGTTTTCGGGTACATAACCGATCAGGCGCTTCACTTCCAGCGGCTGGTCCCGCACTTCCATGCCCTTGACTTTCACTTCCCCGCCATAGTCGGTCAGCAGCCCGGTGAGGATCTTGATCGTCGTGGATTTTCCCGCCCCGTTGGGGCCAATGTACCCGATGATATTGCCGACGGAAGTAGAATCGCCGGGCGAAGCGTCGCTCGGAGAGGCGTCGCCCGGCGACTTTTTTGCCTCGACTTTCAAGTTGATACCTTTCAGTACCATGTTGGTACCATAGTGCTTGGTGAGGTCGTTGATTTCAATGATGGGGTCCATGGGCCGGGATGAGTTATTTGCCGAAAGTACCGGGATTGCTTTAATTTTTCAATACCGCTATGTCAAAATTTATGACCGCCGTTCACTTTCACACAAACCGTGCGATTCCGCACGGCTTTTCTATTTATGAAAACTCATAATGTTCTATATTTCAGACACTTAATAGATGGAATGATGTTAAGACTTAGCTTAGTTCTACGAGGAGTGAGTTCTTTAAAACTAAGTTCTACAAATCGTCTACCCATTACCCCCTAATTCGATGGATCGAGAAGTACCAGCCTCCCAATTAAGCAAAGCCAGAAACCGAACGTGGCTTCGGGTATTTCTGGCGGTGATCGTGTTGGGTACGCTCGTCTATTTTTTCAAGAAATCCATTGGCAGCTCGATCGAGGCATCCAGAATAAGAATCGGGGTGGTACAAAAAGGGAACGTCGATAACACACTTGATGCCACGGGTGAAGTGATTCCGGCTTACGAGCAGATCATCACCAGTCCGATCAAGGCCACGATCAAGCGGGTGCTCCTCACGCCCGGCACCCGGATCAACACGGGTCAGGCCATCGTGGAGTTGGATAAATCACTCACGCAAATTGAGTTTGAACGCTACGAGGACCAACTGGCTTTGAAGCGAAACAGTATCGAACAGCTTCGCATGAAACTGAATAAGGACTTGTACGACGCTGAAATCAGCGATAAAATCAAACTGCTCAACATCAATAAGCTGAAAGCCGACCTGGAAGATGCCCGGCGGCTAACCCAGGTGGGCGGCGGTACCCAGGAAGACATCACCCGCGCCGAGAATGCTTTGAAGATTGCGCAACTTGAAAAGCAGCAGCTGGAAAATGACCTGGATTACAATCGGAAATCAATGGGCGCCAGTCTGAAAGAGACTGAACTCGGGGCTCAAATCGAGGGCAAGAACCTAAAAGAACTTTCTCACAAACTCCGCATGGCCGACATCGTAGCCGACCGCCCAGGCGTGCTGACCTGGGTAAACGAGAATATCGGTTCGTCGGTCAGTGAAGGCGAAATGCTGGCAAAAGTAGCTGACCTGGGCAGTTTTCGGGTAGAGGGCTCATGCTCCGACGTATACGCCGATCAGGTTAAAGCGGGCCTACCGGTGATCGTCAAAGTCAACGACTCCACGCTACGCGGGGTCATCACCCAAGTGAAGCCCGCCGTGAAGGATGGCGTCGTGGGGTTTGTCGTGCAGCTCGACAACGCCCGCGCCGAGTCGCTACGGCCTAACATGAAAGTGGAGTTGTTCATCGTCACCAGCCGGAGCGCCAATACCCTTCGGATAGCGAACGGACCTACTTTTAGTGGCAAGCGCAAGCAGTATGTTTATGTGCTTGAAGGTACCACCGCCCACCGGCGCGATGTGGAAGTCGGGCTATCGAACTTCGATTTCGTGGAAATAAAAAGTGGCCTGACGGTGGGGGAAAAAGTAATCCTGACCGATATGAATGAATACGAGCATTTGGAGGAAATTGAGGTAAAAAGATGAAAATGACCATACACACCAGCGCCATCCTTTTTATCACTTTCTTGATAATAAGTCAAGCTCATGCCCAGACCCAACGCTATACGCTAAATGAGGTGGTCGACCTCGCCCGCGCGCAATCGCTGGCCTCCAAGCAGGCGGCCACGCAGAAAAAAACCAGCTATTGGGAGTACCGCTCATTCGTGGCCAATTACAAACCGCAGCTAAGCCTCAATGGTACTCTGCCGGGTTTCACCCGATCGTTTGTGGAAGTAGTGCAGCCCGACGGTACGGTGGCGTTTCAACCGGTGTCGAACAACAACTCTTCGCTGAACCTGTCGTTGAGTCAGAACATAGCCCGGACCGGGGGGACGATCTTCGTGCAGCAGCAGATGCAACGCTTCGATGATTTTGCGCGCAACAAAACCCGCTACAATGGTGTCCCATTCGCGTTCGGTATCATGCAGCCCTTGTTTCGTTTTAACGCGATAAAGTGGGAACGTCAAATCGAGCCGCTGAGATATCAGGAAAGCAATCAACAGTACCTGGCCGACCTCGAACAAGTGTCGCTAAACGCCACTGCCTTATATTTCGACTTGCTCATAGCGCAGGTCAACCTGCAAATCGCGGAAACCAATCGCACCAACAACGACACACTTTACCAGATAGCCCGGCAAAAGCTGGCGATGGGTAAAATTTCTAAAAACGATCTGTTGCAGCTTCAAATGGGCGTGCTAACCGCCGAAAAAGACCTGGCCTCGGCGCAACAGGCGGCAGCCGTCGCTACTCTGAAACTAAGGATGTACCTGAGTTCACGCGACGAGCAGCCGTTGGAACTCTCGATACCGCAGGAAGAAAAAGCTTTTGGTATCGACCCGCAGCGCGCCCTCGATGAAGCTTTTGCCAACCGCGCCGATGCCATCGGTTACCGCCGCCGACTGCTGGAGGCCGAGCGCGAGTCGCAACGCGCCACGAAGGAAAACGGCCTGAACGCTTCGTTAGAAGCTACTTTTGGCTTATCTAATCAAGGAGTCCGGCCGGGCGATATTTACGTCGATCCTCAGGATCGTCAGTTTGTCCAATTGCAGTTCACGCTGCCCATCCTCACTTGGGGCAGAAACAAAGCGCGTACCGAAATCGCCAGCGCCAACCAGGAATTTGCCCGGCAATCGGTGGAACAGGACCGGCTGACGTTCGAACAAGAGATTTTTACCCAGGTGACGCTGCTGCAAATGCTGCAGAAGCAGGCGAAACTCACCAAACTTACCGACGGCATCGCCGCCAACCGATACCAAATTGCTCAGGACCGCTTCATTTTAGGCAATCTCAGCGTTACCGACCTCGGCATTGCCACCCAGGAGAAAGACCGCGCCCGCCGGGACTACATTCTGGCGTTGCGAGACTACTGGCAGGCGTATTATAGTTTGCGGTTGTTGACACTGTTTGATTTTGAAAGGAACCTTCGGTTAGGATGAAGTCACAAAGCCACAAAGCCACAAAGTGACATTTCAATTTTGGCAGAATTTACTCATAAACATTAAACTCATAAACTTTTAAACTTTAAACCCTTAAAAAAAATGATTTCCTTACAAAATATCGACAAAACCTACCGGACCAGTTCCATC
Source organism: uncultured Cytophagales bacterium (assembly GCA_963803495.1). Taxonomy (GTDB): domain Bacteria; phylum Bacteroidota; class Bacteroidia; order Cytophagales; family Spirosomataceae; genus Persicitalea. Next base: position 192,973 of record CAWDMP010000001.1, on the reverse strand, counting down.
GAAACACTGGCTTTGAACAACATTAATTTAAATGTCCAGAAAGGCGAATTTATTTCCATCATGGGTCCATCGGGTTGTGGGAAAAGTACCCTGCTCAACATCATGGGTTTACTTGACGAACCTTCGGGTGGAAAGATCGAACTCGACGGCCAACCCGTAGTGAACTACCGCGATAAAGAACTGGCGCATTTACGTAATGAGAAGCTGGGATTTATTTTCCAAAGCTTTCACCTCATTAATGATTTATCGGTACTGGATAACGTAGAAATTCCGCTTTTGTACCGCAAAGTTTCCGCCAAAGTACGCCGCGAACTGGCGAAGGAGGCCTTGGAAAAAGTAGGCCTGAGCAACCGGATGAAGCACTTCCCAAAACAACTCTCCGGCGGACAAAAACAGCGCGTCGCCATCGCCCGCGCCATCGTCGGGCGTCCCGAGATCATCCTCGCCGACGAGCCCACGGGCAACCTCGACAGCGTGATGGGCAACGAAATCATCGATATCCTGCAAAAACTAAATGACGACGGAGCCACCATCGTGATGGTGACGCACGACGACGCCATGGCCCAGCGCACGCATCGCCTAGTCAGGCTATTTCGACGGTACGCAGGTAATGTGAGGGGGTTGAATGTTAAAAGTTTAAGAGTTTAAAGTATAGAATTCAAAGTCCCGTCCAAGTCCAAAGTCCAACCGCGTCGGCGGACCGGTCCAACGTCCAAAACCATGATAATTAACTCCATAAAAATCGCCTGGAAAGTACTGCTTCGGCATCCTTTCTACACCTTCATCACGCTGTTTGGCATCACGCTGACGCTAACCGTCTTGATGGTGCTTACGTCGTTTGTCGATCATCTTTTTGGAAGTCATTATCCCGAGAATAAGCGGGGAAGATCGCTGTACATCACTCAAGCCGGCTCAGCTCGATCCTGTAGACGGGGTCAAATGTCGGGTCCGACTTCTTTTGACTTTTTGACGAAGTATGCGAAGTCACTGAAAACGCCGGAGAAGGTAACGATTCTATCCAGTTTTGGCTTTGCTAACACCTATGTGAACGGCAAGCGTATCAATCTAACACGTAAAATACACTGACGCCGATTTCTGGCACGTGACCGACTTCGATTCCAGGATGGAAAGCCATTTAACGCATGAATGTCAGCAAAGGTGACCGCCTGTAATTGTGATCACCGATGCTTTGCAAGATCAATACTTCGAGGACGAAGAAATCAGTCGGTCAGGTAAAACCATAGATATCGAAAACGTCTCTTACAAAGTAATCGGCGTCGTCAAAGGAAGTCCCGCCACCCGTCCCTACACGTATGCGATGTATATTTCCCCTATACTGCTCCCAAGAGTAACTATCAAAATAAGGGAATTAGAGGTAGCTATATGGGGATAATTCTGGAGACAAGATAAGTGATCTACCGCCATTCAATCAGAATTTGACCAAACATCAGCCAAATCCCGGAATCTTGCATCCCGGACTCTGATCGTTTTCCCGATCTGGTCGTTAAAGCCAACACTACACCGACGACTTTGTGAACACGCTTACTGGAGACGGATCGGTGAGGGCAAAAGCGATATTTTATTCCGTGATTGGCTTAGTGCTATTAATGTTCATGGGACTTGCCCGCCATCAACCTGGTCAACGTCAACGTCAGCCGAATCATGGAGAGTGCATCCGAAATTGGGGTAAGAAAAGCTTTTGGCGCGCCCTCGAAAACGCTGCTCTGGCAGTTCATTGTCGAGAATATTTTCATCACGTTTATCGGTGGAATATTCGCGCTAATCTTATCATTTCTGACCATTAAATTTATCAATTCTAGTGGCTGGATTGCCTACGCCGACCTTACTATAAATTTCACCGTTTTCGCGGTAAGTGTTCTGGTTGCCTTGTTTTTGGTTTTCTATCGGGCGTATCTACCCGCTTTTCGTATGTCGAAATTAAAAATTGTAGACGCTCTTAAATCCTGAAATATCATGATTACGTCATCTATTGAAATTAATTTGGAACAAGAAAGGCAGTCAATCGCTGTTGATTATCGAAATATGGGCTTCCTTTATGGTTCTTTTCGGTCTTCTCTCGCTCGTCGTATTTAATGTTAAAAATTACCTTGAATCCGTTGGTTTTAGCCACGAAAACGTTTGGTCGATTGATCTGACAGCAACCAAGACACCACTGCTACACCCGAAAAAGTTGATCGAATCATGCAACGTATTCGGTCTTATCCGGAAGTGGAATCTGCTTCCGCAGATCCAGTGTCGAACACCCTTTTTCGACCAATAGTTGCGCAATAGCACCATAGGATACAAAACATCTCTGTATCGGCCGATTTCTACATGACTGATTGCCAATTTCCATCACGCTCAATTTGCCCTTTTCTCGGATCACTGGTATGCCGCGAGGATCGGTATCTAAGTACATACCCGTAGTGATCAATGGGAAATTGAGAGAAGCCCTTTTTACAGACGAAAACCCTCTGGGAAAAATCTAAAAGAGGTGAATGCTTCGTACAAGATAGTCGGCACGGTAGGTCGATTTAAATCCAAGGGTGAGTTCATGGCGGATAAACCTGCTGTATTTCAAAATGCTTGACGAAGCAGACTATGGTAACAAAATGTATTGGTAAAAACCAAACCCAATACCGACGCCCGCTTTGAGGCAAAGATGATCAAGGATCTGGCCGCGATGGTACCGGACTGGGGCACGGAAGTGACCTATCTCACTGAATCCCGCAAAAATCGGCACAAGCTCACACTTGATACCTGTCCTCATATTTCTCATCATCAGCGGCTTCCTGCTGACCAACGTCGCCTTGGGTTTGTTCGGCATCCTGAATCTCAGCATCGCCCGACGCCGCAGCGAAATCGGCTTGCGCCGCGCCATGGGGGCCACGAAAAGCAGCATCACCACGCAATTCCTGGGCGAAATGTGGGTTTTGGCGGCATTCAGTGTTATTTTGGGTTTACTGTTTGCCATTCAATTCCCCATCATGAATGTTTTCGATGTGGCGAGCGGCGTTTACCTGACGGCCATTGCAGCTGCGGCTGTCGTGATATTCGCTATCGTAACTCTTTGCGCCTGGTACCCCAGCCATCAGGCCGCGCGGGTGCAGCCAGCGGTGGCGTTGCATGAAGAATAACCTTCCCCTCCCCCATGATTCTTATAATCGACGACGATATAGCGATCCGAACCTCCCTCACCCTTCTGTTAAAATCGGACGGGTACTGGGTGAAGAGTGCCGCTACGCGCGCAGAGGCGTTGGCTATTCTGCAAGGAGAGGTACCCCAACTGATTCTGCTGGATTTGAACTTTTCGATCGAGACTTCCGGGCAGGAAGGGATGAAATTGCTTAGGGAAATTAAGGTACTCAATGCCCATATCCCCGTCATCATCATCACGGGCTGGGGTACCATCGAACTGGCGGTAGAAGGGATGAAGCTTGGCGCGAGCGATTTCATCACCAAACCCTGGCAAAATGATCATTTGCTACAATCCATCGACACCATTCTGGAATTAAAAGCCTGGCAACAATCCACAAAAACCGACGGCAAAACGGCGTCCGGTTCCCGTCGTGACTTGGTACATAAGTACCAATTCGACAATATCGTGGGTAAGGACCCGAAGCTGTTGGAAATCCTGGAAACGGTAGGGCGCGTGGCGGTTACCGACGCGCCGGTACTCATCACGGGAGAAAGCGGTACCGGCAAGGAACTGATCGCGGAGGCGATTCACCAGAATAGCAAACGTAAGAAACAGCCTTTCGTCAAAGTCAATCTGGGCGGAATTTCAAGTACCCTTTTCGAAAGCGAGCTTTTCGGGCACGTGCGGGGTGCTTTTACCGACGCCAAAACCGACCGGATCGGGCGCTTTGAAATGGCGCACCGGGGTACTGTTTTCTTGGATGAAATAGGTGAATTGAATTTGGCCAGCCAGGTGAAACTATTGCGTGTTTTGCAGGAACGTACCTTTGAACCCTTGGGTAGTAGCAAAAGTAAAACCGTCGATGTCCGCGTGATTTGCGCTACCAACCGGGACCTCGAGGCGATGGTCGGCCTGGGTACTTTTCGCGAGGATCTTTTTTACCGAATCAACCTGATCACCGTCAGGCTACCCGCCTTGCGGGAGCGGCCGACAGACATCCCGCTTTTGGCGCGCTATTTCATCGATAACCTCAAAGTGATTTACCAAAGACCGGCACTCGACATCAGCCCCGCGGCTATCAAGTGGCTCAAAACGATTCCGGTACCGGGCAACATCAGGCAACTGAAAAATATCGTCGAGCGGACAGTACTGCTTGCCCCGACCGACACGCTGGATGTGCAAGATTTTCAAACCAACCTGGCCGCGGCGACTAATCAAGTCGAGGCGGGTACCTTGCCCGTGGTGGGAACGATTACGCTGGAAGAAATGGAGGAGCAAATGATCCGGCGCGCGATGGATTTTCACCAAAATCGCGTGTCCAAAGTGGCGCGCTCACTGGGCATTACGCGTTTCGCGTTGTACCGTCGGCTCGAAAAGCACGGGATTGGCTACGATTCCGAAGACGCATGAGGCTGTCTACCCGCACCCGCTACATCCTCTACATTTCGGTACTTCATATCGTACTGATTTTGCTGGTGTACCGCCTGCTCTCGGCTGACAAGGTACTCTTCATCGCCTCTGAAGTATTCTTACTCCTATCTATTTTTGTTTCGATTCATCTGTACCAAAGATTCACCCAGCCAAATGACTTTGTTCGGTCAGGAATAGAAGCTATCAAGGACAAGGATTTCAATTTAAAGTTCGTAGCCACGAGGAATACCGAAATCGATTCCCTGATCGAAGTATACAACCTCATGATCGATCAACTAAGGGAAGAGCGTACCAAGCATCAGGCGCAACATTTCTTTCTTGAAAAATTAATTGCTGCCTCTCCTACGGCAATTATCATTCTCGATTTTGACAGTAAGATCGCCTCCATGAACGCCAAGGCGATTTCCCTTTTCAAGTTAAATCCGTCTTTTGTATCGGGCAAACGGCTTGAAGAGGTTGACTCTTCCCTTTTTAAATCGTTGGAAGGTATTCGAAATGGCGAGTCCAGGATCATAAAAGCCGAAGGCATTCAGAAATTTAAGGTTCAGCGCTCGCACTTCATGGATCAAGGCTTTCGGCGGTCTTTTTTGATGATCCAGGAGCTGACCCACGAGTTTTTGGAACAGGAGAAAAATGCCTACGGAAAGGTGATCCGCATGATGGCCCACGAGGTAAACAATACCCTGGGCGCCACGGATTCGATACTACAAACCACTCAGAAAAGTCTGGTTGCCGAGGAATTTGCCGACTTGCGCCAAGCCTTGGGAATAGCCTCCGAGCGCAACAGGCAACTAGCTACTTTCATGCGCAAATTTGCCGAAGTAGTGCGTCTACCCACGCCGGTTTTGGCAGCTACTGAGCTAAGTACTTTGATCGACGACGTAATCGTTTTCATGCAACCCATGGCCGATGAACGAGGCGTGGAAATTCTGAATCTAGCGACCGATAGGTACTCCGCACCAATCGACGCCGGACAGTTGGAGCAGGTACTAATTAATATTATCAAAAACGCCATCGAAGCCTGTACCGTCGGAAATCGCGTGGAGGTACTACTTACCCCGCAAAACCTGATTGTCAGGAATAACGGCAAGCCCATTTCGGCGCAAGAATCTGCCTCCCTTTTCAATCCGTTTTATAGTACCAAGGCCAACGGGCAGGGCATTGGTCTAACCCTCAGCCGCGAGATACTGCTCAATCACGGATTTAAGTTTTCACTTAGTACCGACACCGAAGGCCGGACGGCCTTTACGATAACCTACGCTACGGCCTGAGCAGATCAGCTTTCTAAAAGCTCTTCCACCACATGCTCGTCCTGAATTTTGTCGGAGTTGTGCATCTTGACGTCGTCCAATTCGCCTTCCCAGCGGGCGATAACCGTGGTCGAAAGACAGTTGCCAATGACGTTCACGGAAGTACGGGCCATGTCCATGAGCTCGTCGATGCCCATGATGAGGAAGACCGGCCACTCTGGTAAGCCGAAGTTGGCAACCGAACCCAGCAAGATCACCAGCGTAGCGCGCGGAATACCCGCCACACCCTTACTGGTTAGCATGAGCATAAATACCATCGCGATTTGTTGGCCGATTGGGAAGTCGATACCGGCCGCCTGGGCTACAAATATCGTAGCTAGCGAAAGGTACAGCGTAGAACCGTCTAAGTTGAAACTGTAGCCCGTCGGAATCACGAAAGACACAATCTGCCGGGGTACGCCGAACGCCTCCATTTTTTCCATCGCCTTGGGTAGCGCGGCTTCTGAGCTTGTGGTCGCGAAGGCAATCGAAACCGGTTCGGCAATCTGCTTGGCGAATTTGATGATGGGTACCTTGGCGATAAGTGCCACGGGTACCAAAACCACAAGAATGAAAGCGATCAGGGCACAATAGAGCGTGACCAGCAGCATCGCCAGGTTGCGAAGTACATCGATGCCCATGTGACCGACCGTCTCGGCGATAGCTGCACCCACGCCGATGGGCGCAAAGAGCATGATGATATTGGTGAATTTGAACATTACCTCAGCCAGTAGTTCCACGCCCGTGACGAATTTATCCTTCTGCACGGCGGGCAGCATCGCCAGCGCCACGCCAAAAATCACGCTGAACACGACTACTTGCAGTACTTCACCTTCGTAAATGGACTTAGCCAGGTTTTCGGGAAAAACGTGGACGATGATGTCCTGCCAGGTCTGTGGCGCTACCGTGGGCAAGGTACCTACCATGTCCGTCGGGGCTACGATACCCGCGCCGGGCTCGAACCAGTTGGCGAAAAACAAGCCAATGAACAGCGCAATGGTCGTCACGATTTCGAAGTACACCAGCGATTTCCAGCCCATGCGGCCTACCTGTTTCAGGTCGGAATGTCCGGCGATGCCCGCCACGAGCGTCGCAAAAAGCAGCGGCGCAATGATCGTCTTGATCATTTTAAGGAAAATCTGCCGCAGGAAGTGCAGGCCGATTCCTACTTCCGGGAAGTCGTAGCCGATTTCGACGCCAATCACCATCGCGACCAGAATAGAAGTAGTCAGGTTGCGCTTCATGAAAGCGTAGGCCAGCAAACCGGTCATCGCCAACCACCTGAGGGTAAGGAGAATTCCGCCCGGGATGGCGATGATGTCGTACTCATTGAGGACGGTGGCAATAGCGGCCACAGTGAACAGCCCCAGGTTGAGGAGGGTAATGTTTTTCTTCATGCAGGATCGGCAATGGGTTGTTTGGGGAATTGCGGGGTAAACTTATGAAAAAAGGCCATGCAATAACGCGCGGCCTTTTTAATTTTGTAAATTGTCTGACCCTTAAATTCAAAACCAGCATTACGACTTCTCCACCAAATGATCGTCCCAATGCATTACTTTCGGGCCGGTCAGTTTCCCTAAACTCTTTCCCACTAAAATCGCCACTGTGGCATCGCTGGTAACGTTGACTACCGTGCGGCACATGTCGAGCGGACGGTTATTTTAACCAAAAATTGATTCCTCAGTCAAAGGGCGTAGACCATTGTGAATGGCCAGAATAACTATTCTCTCTTCAGAAAATACGCGATAAATGATTCTGTAATTTTTGTAAATTAATTCCCTCACCCTTTCATTTTCGAGTTCGGGAACCATACGCCCCAGGTAAGGGAAAGCAATCAGATTATCGGTTTTTCTGAAAATATTGTCAATCAATTTCTCGGCGTATTTCTCTGATTGTGGTCTGTAATATTCCGTTATTTCGTAAATGTCTTCAACAGCCTGACGCGTCCAATTTATTTTGCCCATTGCCTTATCAATTCGCGGGCTTGCTGCTCTGTGTAAACTTCTCCGCGCTCAGATTGTGCCAATCCGGTTTCTACCTTTTGCAGTAGAATCAATTTATCCATCAATTCATCAATCGAGAATTGATCCGGCAGTTCTTTGAGACTGATCATTACCTGTTCTTTCTTTACCATAACCGCTGTTTTTAAGCAATTTACGACTTCTCCACCAAATGATCGTCCCAATGCTTTACTTTCGGGCCGGTCAATTTCCCCAGGCTTTTGCCGACCAAAATCGCCACCGTGGCGTCGCTGGTGACATTGACGACCGTGCGGCACATGTCGAGCGGGCGGTCCACGGCGAAGATCAGCGCGATGCCCGCCGGGTTGACGCCGATGGATTCCAGCACGATGACCAGCATCAGGATACCCGCGCCCGGTACCGCCGCCGAGCCAATGGACGCCAATGTGGCCGTGAGGACTATGGTCAGTTGCTGGCCGATGGTAAGCGAATCACCAAATGCCTGCGCGATAAATACCGCCGCCACCGCCTGATACAGGCTGGTACCGTCCATGTTGATGGTGGCACCCACGGGCAGCACAAACGATACGACCTCCTTATCCACGCCAATATGTTCTTCGACGCGCTCCATCGTTACGGGCAGAGTGGCCGCGCTGGAACTTGTCGAAAAGGCCAGTAGTTGCGCCGGGGCGATACCCTTGAAAAAATCTGCGTACCTGATGCCCGCGAATAGTTTGACCAGCGTGGGATATAAGCCAAACACCAACACCGCCAGCCCGAACACGACGGTGAGTGCATAAGCCCCCAGGGCTTTGAAAACATCGGGTGAGGGTGATTCCACGACCAAGGCCGCCAACAGTGCAAACACACCGTAGGGCGCGGCCAGCATAATGAGGTCGATCATTTTGAGTACTACCTCGTTGACACCGTCGAAAAACCGCTTGACCGTCTCGGATTTTTCTTTGGGGATCAGGATGAGGCCGATGCCGAAAAACACGACGAAGAAAATCACCTGCAACATATTGCTGTTGGAAGCAGCGGCCCCGATGACGTTGTCGGGTACCACATCCACCAAAGCACTCAGCGGTCCTTTTGTTTGATTTTCCACGGCTCGACCTACGTTTTCCTCGGCGTTTACGCCGAAGCTCGCCATCAGGTCGGTACGCGTGGCTTCTTCGATGAAGCTACCCGGTTGCACCAGATTGACGACCAACAAACCCAACGACACCGCAATCAGCGTACTCAGGATGTAGAGCCCCAGCGTGCGGGTACCCAGCCGGGAAAGCTGCCGGATGTCGTCCAGGTCGGACACGCCCTTGATGAGCGACGCCACGATCAACGGGATCGCGATGAGTTTCAGCAGGTTGATGAAGATCGTACCCCAGGGCTTGATCCAGGCCACGACGAAGGCACTACCCCAGTCAAAACGCGAAAAAAGGTAGCCGGCCAAGATGCCAGCTACCATGCCCAAAAGGATTTGCCAATGCAGTGCAAGCTTTTTCAAGGGAAGTAAGGTTTGGTTCACGGAAGCGAATACCCAAACATCGTAAAACAGAGCGTTAAAACCAACTCTGAACAGCAGGCCGTTCCCCGCTCACTGTTTACCGTTCCCCCCGAAAACCCATTACAAAGGCTACTTTTCCCACAAATCAGCCAACATTTCCCACGGTACCTCACCGCGCTTTTTGGATTCGGAGGTAAAGAGTTCCAACAATTCGGTGAGTCGCGCGTCGTCGGTTTTGCCCGTGGCGTTCAACACGGCTTCGGCTACGTTCTTGGCCATAACGGTCGGATCGCCGGTGGCCCAGGCCTGGCCGTATTGCGTCCAGAATTCGTCGGTAGCGGCAGGTACATAATCGGCTGCTCCCTGCGTTTGACCGGAAACGGGCATCGCCGGGGCTTTTTCGGAATAGTTGATCGAAGTCACGCCCTCGCGGAAATTTTCAAACGTCTGCCGGAGCGTTTGTCCCGGCCAGCGGAGTTCCATCGCGCCTTCCGTAGGTCGGTACACGGCAGTGTAGATCGTGCCAAATCCTTCGTTGAAACGCCGTGAGTACAGGGGTGCGTGCAAGAAGGTCTGTACCGTCATTTCGGCGTCGGGCTTCGTCACGCGCAATAATTCAAGGAGAAATTTTTCCCGCTCGATGGTCTTGGAAAAAGCGGCGTGCGCGGGCCAATCGACTTCGCCCTGGTGGTTGGTCGATACGAGCGCGTCGGTGACAACGGCGGCATGGTCGGGCGCGAGTTGCAACATCTTGTGCGCCCCGCTCTTGTCCATTACCATAATATTATAGGCACAATGGGAAGGAATGCGAACCAGTGCTTCGACGGCCTCCTCCACGTTACTGCAAAATTCCAGTACGTAGCGCATAATGAAGGGTATGCCGAAGCCTTTACCCACTACTTTGCGCCCGCCGAACGTCAGCGAGGCTACCAAGCCGTCTTCGTTGATACCATCCACGACGCCCGCCAGGCAGTCGCCCGTGGCCATTACCTGCTTGCCATTCCAGGCGCTTTTAAGTACGGTACCTTCACTCAGATTGGGGTGGTAGTCGTAGTTGCGCACCAGTTGCGGCGGGTTCTGCGTCACGACCTGCGAGCAGCCCGAAATGTAAGCGGGCGGCTGCCAACCCGTCAAAAAACGCGCGGCGATGGGATTGTTGCCCGCCAGATCGCACAGGCGGCGGTAGGTGGGCATGAGCTCGGGCATGTAGCGCTCCAACTCGGCCACCGAGGTAGCGAGGTCCGGGGTGTGGGCGGCGCCTTTCGATTCGAACCAGGCGCGGTAGGCGGGCCAGTGCAAATTGAAAAGCTTCTGCCATTTGGGACCCGGTGCAGACTCGGATATGGAATTGAAGTCAAGATTGAACATACTGTTTCTTTATTTGGTGTTGGTTTGTGATCGACGGATTGGCAAATAAAACGTTTATACGTTGGGTTAGTTCATAACATATTTCCTATTGCATCTTATTTTCCCTATATTTGGAAAACGCAGCCTATTTCGAAGATGACTTTTATGTTTGATACTTCCCACTCAGGAAACACCTCCCCTTTCTCCCCCCTGCTTTCCAACAAAAAAGTGCTCGGTCGGGGAAGCGGCGTTTAGTTCTTTCCCGTATTTCCGAAATTCCATTGCTTCAATCGACTCTCGGCTCTTCCCTCCTATCATCCCAGATTTTTTTCAGTGCGCTTCGTACTCAGTTGATTTTACATCAATGTCGAGTGCATATCCTTGCTCACATGCCAAATTACGGACGACCCCGGATTGATCGCCAGTCAGCGTCCCCATTAATCTATTATCAACTATCCATCCATTACTTAACCAATGATCGCAGAAATCACCAAATCCCAGGAGTTATTTGAAAGAAGGAAAAATGCCGTGGCCAATGGCGTAGGTGTATTTAACACCGCCACCGCCCGCGATGCCAAAGGCGCTATCATCATCGACGAAGACGGCGAGGAACTCATCGACTTTGCGGGCGGGATCGGCGTCGTCAATGCCGGACATTGCCCCGAGCCGGTGGTGGCCGCCATTCGCGAACAGGCGGGCAAGTACTTGCACACCAGCTTCAACGTCGTGACCTATGAACCGTACGTCGAGCTTTGCGAGCAGCTTTGCGAGATCCTGCCCCACGGAGAGCGTACGAAGGCCATGCTGGTAAGTACTGGCGCCGAAGCGGTGGAAAACGCCATCAAGATAGCCCGTATGGCAACCAAGCGCCCCGCGGTACTCTGCTTCACCGATGCCTACCACGGCCGCACGATGATGGCCATGACGCTTACCAGCAAGATCAACTACAAGATTGATTGCGGGCCTTTCTCACCGGAAGTGTACCGCTTGCCTTTTCCCAACTACTATCGCTACGGCAACGGCTTGAGCCTCGACGACTTCGTCGATCAAGAATTGCGTCGCCTCGACGACAGCGCCCACAACCTGATTGTTCCCGAGAGTGTGGCGGCCATCATTCTGGAACCTATCCAGGGAGAAGGCGGCTTCTATGCCACGCCGAAGCGCTACCTCGAAGGCCTCCGTGCGTATTGCGATCGCCACGGCATTATGCTCATTCTCGATGAAGTACAGTGCGGATTTGGCCGCACGGGCAACTGGGCCAGTTGGCAGGAGTACGGCGTGCAGCCCGACATTAGCACCTACGCCAAGTCGATGGGCTCGGGCCTGCCGATCGCGGCGGTCGTGGGCCGGGCGGAGATCATGGATGCGGCCGGGCCGGGTACCATCGGGGGTACCTACATCGGGAGTCCCGTTTGCTGCGCGGCGGCCCTGGCCACCATCAAGTACATGAAGGAGATCAACATGAACGCGCGGGCGGTTGAAATCGGCAACATGTTCATGGAGCAATTTGAAAAGTTGCAAGAGAAAGTATCTGTCATTGGCGAAGTTCGGGGCTTTGGCGCCATGAACGCCGTCGAGTTTGTCCTGAATGGCAACCCGGTCGAGCCCGCCAGCGATTTCTGTCAGGAAGTAGTCAAGGGTTGCGCCAAGCGCGGCCTCATTCTTATCAGCGCCGGCACTTACAAGAATATCATTCGCATCCTCTCGCCCCTGGTCATTACCGACGAACAATTCAAGCGCGGGATGGACATATTGGAGGGCGAGATTTTAAGAGTACACAATCAATAATTCTACCACTTTACCACTCAAAATTAAAATATGAAGCCATTCGCAATTGCAGGCATACAAATGAAGGTGTCCGCCACGTATCCCAACGTGGAAATGATGAAGTTGAAACTGGATATCACAATGAACCTCTACCCTTGGGTGGAGATGGTCGTGTTCAGTGAACTATGCGCCTATGGCCCGCTATTGCACAATGCCCAGGAGGTACCGGGCACGTTTGAAGCCGAAATGCAGGCCGCAGCCAGGAAACACAAGATTTGGTTGCTGCCCGGTTCCATATTCGAGACCAGGGACGGCAAAGTATACAACACCGCTTCCATCATCAACCCGAAGGGAGAGGTAGTAAAGCGGTACAGCAAGATGTTCCCCTTCTATCCCTTCGAGGTAGGCGTCACGCCGGGCGACTCCTTCTGTACTTTCGATGTACCCAAGGTAGGGCGTTTCGGTGTGTCCATTTGCTACGACATGTGGTTTCCCGAGACGATCCGCACGCTTACCGTCATGGGGGCCGAGGTAATCCTGCACCCCACGATGACGGGTACCATCGACCGCGACGCCGAACTTTCGATTGCCCGGGCCATGGCCACCGTCAATCAGTGCTATTTGTTCGATGTGAACGGGCTGGAAACCGGCGGCAATGGCCGCTCCATCGTGTGTGGCCCCGACGGGCGGGTGATCTACCAGGCCGGAAGTACCGAAGAAATATTCCCGTTGGAGCTCAATATCCAGCGTGTGCGGCGCAGCCGCGAGCTGGGGGTACTTCGCCTTGGGCAACCTCTTAAAAGTTTCCGCGATCACCTCGGCGATTTCACGATCTACGAAAAAGGTAAGAAGCATCCCTATTTGGAAGAACTCGGGCCGTTGATCAAACCCACGAAGCTCAAAAAGCTAAGTGAATTGAAGCAAAAAGAGACCGAATTGGAAATGCCCGTGAGTGGCATTGCCTACAAAGGCGACGAAGTGGCTCCGGCAAACGACCAGCTTTTTTAGCGATAATGCCAATCTACATGCGGACTCCCCTCGCTTCGTGCCTTAAATCATCAAACCCTATTCATGAAACATAAAAATCTTCAATCTTCACCCTATTTTAGTATCGGTCAGCTTCGGCTCGACCACTGGAACGAACTCAAAAACGAATGTTCTTTTTTGGCAAGAGGAAAATCCGAATCCAAAGCGGCCAAACTGCACAAAGCCCGAATCACGGAATTGCTCGATCACCTCAAAACCGTGGAGCGGTACTATACTTTCCCCGGCAGCGGGAAAGTCGAGAAGCTTCGTCACATGCTGATCCGGGAAGAATACACGGCTCTCGCGCATAATGTAGCCGTCACGATCCGTCAACTCGTCGGAGACGCGTACCGAAGCCATCCGTTGTCGGCGCTGGAAGAAGAGAGTGAGTACGGCGGCTTGCAGGAAATCCGGGAAGTGGGCAACGGAGCACCGAAAAATTACTTCGAGGTACTATTCGTCGAGGACATGACGCCGATCGACGAGACGGCGCTACACGAAAAACTGGAAGATCTTCGCGACCCGAACGAGCAGTTTGTCTACGATGCACTGGTGCAGCATTCTTTCCAGGATGCACTCATCGCCCTGATTTTTAATCACAATATTCAGGCCGTCGTCGTCCGGTATGCACCGCCGTTTTTATCGGAAAATATCTCGCCGCTGATCCGTCCCTACATTCAAAATGTACTGAACATCGACCTGGAAGACCGGTCGGAGGCCGAGCTGGGCCCATTGCTGGGCGAAATGGTCAAGAAATTCCGTCCCGAGCTGGACATTTACTACGTCACGGACACCTCGTTGAATGATCTGAAAGATAGTACCTTGCAAACCTTCCAGCGGATATATTACCGCCGGGAAGATTTGCAGGAACTGCACCTGGGCATTATTCGGGGAATTCAGGAACGCTACGAGACGCCGTTTTTCAGTGCGTTGATGGAATACAGTCAAAAACCCACTGGCGTGTTTCACGCCATGCCCATCTCGCGGGGCAACTCGGTTTTTAAATCGCGCTGGATCAAGGACTTCGGCGATTTTTACGGCCGAAATATGTTTCTGGCCGAAACTTCTTCCACCACGGGTGGGCTGGATTCACTCCTGCAACCTACGGGCTCCCTTAAAAAGGCCCAGCGAATGGCCTCGGCGGCTTACGGTTCGCAGCATACATTTTTCGTGACGAATGGTACTTCCACCGCCAACAAGATCGTGTTGCAAGCACTCGTCGAGCCGGAAGACCTGGTACTCATCGACCGCGACTGCCACAAATCGCACCATTACGGTATGGTGCTGGCGGGCTCCTACCCGGTCTACCTCGACTCCTACCCCATCGAAAAATACTCGATGTACGGCGCGGTACCCCTGGCTTCCATTAAGGAAAAAATGATGAAGCTCAGAGCCGCCGGGCAGCTACACAAAGTCAAGATGCTGCTGTTGACCAACTGCTCGTTCGACGGATTAGTGTACAATGTGGAGCGCGTGATGGAGGAAATCCTGGCGATCAAGCCCGATATGATTTTTCTTTGGGATGAGGCCTGGTTTGCCTACGCCGGCTTCACCTACGTGTTCAAGCAACGCACGGGTATGTATACCGCCAAGAAGTTGTACAACAAATACCGGACGGAGAAGTACCGTACCCGGTACAACGATTACATCAAGAAGCTCGGGAAGGACGAACTGTCCGTCATGCCCGATCCCGACAAAGTCAAGATTCGGGTGTACTCCACGCAAAGCACCCACAAGACGCTGAGTAGTTTCCGGCAAGGATCTATGATCCACATCTGGGATGAGGATTTCCGTAAAAAATCCGAAAACACCTTCCTGGAAGCCTACATGACACATACATCGACCTCGCCCAACTACCAAATGCTGGCTTCGCTGGACGTGGGCCGCCGGCAGGTACAGTTCGAGGGATACGAGATGGTGGAAAAGAGCATCGAGATGGCGATGGTACTTCGGGCCAAAGTCAACGATGACCCGCAACTCAAGAAGTACTTCGATGTGCTGACAGTCAAGGATTTTATTCCCGATCAGTACCGCCAGAGCGGACTGGGAGAATACTACGATACCGAAAAGGGCTGGAACCGCATGGACGAAGCCTGGGAAAAGGACGAGTTCATGCTCGATCCGACCAAAATCACTCTTTTTATCGGCCGCACCGGGGTGGATGGCGATACCTTCAAGAACAAGTACTTGATGGATCAATTCAATATCCAGATCAATAAAACCTCCCGCAATACCGTGCTGCTGATGACCAACATCGGTACTACGCGGGGTAGTGTGGCCTACCTCACCAACGCGCTGCTGACGATTGCCAAGCAACTCGACGAAGAGTTTGAGTCGCTCAATACCCGCGAAACGGAAATCGCCCAGAAAAAAATCTGGTCCCTGACCGAGGATGTGCCACCGCTGCCCGATTTCAGCCGTTTTCATGATTCGTTCCGGGCCATTGCCGGCGTGCCGGGCGGCAACCTGCGCGAGGCCTACTTCCTGGCCTACGACGAAACGAACTTCGATTACATCTCACTCGAAGATTGCAAGACGGCCGTCGACGATGGACAGGAGTTGGTCGCTTCATCGTTTGTCATCCCTTATCCACCCGGCTTTCCGGTGCTGGTACCGGGCCAGGTCGTCAGCCCCGAAATCATCGACTTCATGCTCGCCCTCGACGTCAAGGAAATCCACGGTTTCCGCGCCGACCTGGGCCTGCGGATTTTCACGAAAGCCATCTTGAACCGAAAAGTCAAAACGGTGGAGATGAACGCCAACGGCAAGAAAGAGTCAAAAAAGGCGATCGAAGTCGCCGAAGCGTAAATTTGGTTAAGGGTTAACGGTCAAAGGTTAATCTTATTAATTTTAGTACTCATTGACCCTTTACCGTTAGCCCTTAACCCTCAACCCCAGTTAAACTTAACTATACAAACAAAACTATGTCTCAAGAAATCAACCCCACCTCTACGCTCAAAGGAATCCCCGACGTACGTCGTTATTTTCATAAGAATGAGGTACCCCTCTACTTTATCAGCGCCACTAATTTCAATCTGCTGGGCGCCGATGAATGGATCAAGGGCTTCAAGTTTATCTGCCACATCGAGTGCTTCGACGGACTGCATCCCAACGTGTTTTCGCCGAAGGAGGAAATGCCGCACGATGAATTTACTAGCATCGAGGACATTAACAACTACCTGCTCATGCACCCCGAGGTGCAGAACTACATCAAGCTACGCTCCAAAGACGGCGTGGCCGGTAAGGTGATGTTCCTGATGTTTGACGAGAAAACGGAGGAACTGGCCGAAAAGCTGGGCCTGGAAATCATGTTCCCGCCCGCCGAGATGCGGACCTTTATGGACAACAAGGTGAATACCAACCGCATTGCCGAAAAAGCGGGCGTAGCTTGTGTACCTTACGTGCTGTCCAAAGTAAAGAACTACCAGGATCTGGGCAAAGTGTCGGCCGAGAAACTGGGTACCGACTTGGTGATCCAGACGCCGTTCGGGGACTCGGGCCACACGACTTTTTTCATTACCAACGAGCAAGACTACAACAAGTACGCCGAGGAAATCGAGGCGGAAGCCGAGGTCAAAATCATGAAGCGGATCAACTGCCGCGGCTCGGCCATCGAGGCCTGCGTGACCAAGAATGGTACCGTAGTGGCTCCGCTCATGACGGAATTGGTGGGATTCAAAGAGCTGACACCCTACAAAGGCGGCTGGTGCGGCAACGAGATTTTCCCGGACGCTTTCTCGGAAGATATTCGTAAAAAAGCGCGGAAGTACACCCAGTTATTTGGTAATCAGCTTCGCGAGGAAGGCTACAAAGGGTACTTCGAACTGGACTTCCTGATCGACCAGGATAATGGCGAAATCTACCTCGGTGAATTGAACCCCCGCGTTACGGGTGCGAGCTCGATCACCAATCACGCCGTGTTTGCCCTGGCTGACGCGCCACTCTACCTGTTTCATATTTTAGAATGGATGGACGTGGAATACGAGTTCAGCGTGAAGGCCGTCAATGACCGCTGGGCCCGTCAGGAAAACACCGATAGCTGGAGTCAGATGGTGGTCAAGCATACCAAGAATACCATCGAGTACGTATCGGAAGCTCCGCAGTCCGGCATCTGGCGGATGTTCGATAACGGCCACATCCAGTTTGACCGGATGGATACGCACCGTCGGGCCGTCGAAAGCGAGAGTGAGGCATTCTTCCTGCGCATCACCAAGGTAGGCGACTACCTGTACGAAGGCGCCGACATGGGCATTCTGGTCTCGCGGGGCCGGATGATGACGGAAGATTTCCAGCTTACCGACCGCGCCAAAATGTGGATCGACGCCATCCATGGCAAGTACACCTCCACGCTGATCGAAGACAAGCGGAAAATCCCCGATCTGATCGGGAGCTTGACGAAGTAAGTGTAAGTAGCGACAAAGTTTCAGAGCGGCAGAGCGACAAAGGTATTTTCCTTGTCGCTCTGCCGCTTTTTTTGCGTGCTTTCCTGCTAATTACCCGCTCAGAACAACCATTTACTATCTGAAAGCTTCCGTCGGTTGCGTGGGGTAGTTAAATACGTTATTTTCCCAAAATTTTATCTGATTCAATATACCCTAAACCCTAAACCCTCTCTCCTATGGAACAACCACTGCCCCTTGAAAAAGAAATACGCGATGTATTCGCTAAATTCCCCGCTTTTCCCGAAAGCTTAGTCGACCTGCTCGTCACCATTGCGCCCTGGGGCGCACTCATCGGCGCGATTTTTGGCGCTTTGGGCCTATTGACACTGCTTGGACTCGGATCTGCTTTTGTCGGGGCGATTGGTATAAATGCCTATGGTTCTTCGTGGATGTTTTACATTAGCATCATCGGAGGAGCCATACTGGCGGTAATTTATTTCATGGCTTTTACACCATTACGTAACCGTGAGAAAAAAGGCTGGGACTTGATGTACTACGCGTTTTTACTCAACCTGGTCGTAAGCGCCATCACGTTTAGCTTCGTATCGCTGATCATTGGTTTCCTTCTCGGCGGCTGGGTACTTTTTCAAGTAAGACCCAAGTACACAGGAACCGGCATTAGCACCGGTAGGACGACCAAAGTAAATTGAAATTTACCCTACTTATTACGAACGGACTGGTTAAAACCTGTCCGTTTTTTTGTGCCATCCAGTAGCAAAAATTTCTCTTGGTACATTCGTTTTAGGTAGTTAGGAAAGTTTGAGCCCGGAGAAAAATCGGCTATTCCAAACGAGTATTGCCATGAACAAGATTTTGATTACCGGGGCCACCGGAAACGTAGGATTGGCGACCATCGAAGCGCTCAATCAGCTCGATCCGACACTCGAGCCGATAGCCGGAGTGACGTAATCCCGAAAAGACCGACAACGGTTGGAGGGTCACTCGTTGGACTTCATTCACTTCGATTTTGAGGAACCCGTTACCTTCGACGGAGCCACCAAAGCCTGCGATGTACTTTTTCTGCTTCGTCCACCCCAACTCGCCGACGTCGACAGGTACTTCAAACCGCTTGTAGATTCAGCCGTGCGCAACAAAGTACAGCACGTCGTTTTTCTGTCGGTGCAAGGCGCACCGGACAGTAGTTTCATACCGCACCACAAGATAGAAAAGCTAATCGAGGAGAGCGAGCTGCCGTTTACGTTTTTGCGGCCCGCTTATTTCATGCAGAATTTCAAGACTACTCTGCACGGTGAATTGACAAAAAACCGACGCATCTTCCTGCCCGCTGGTGACGCGGAATTTACCTTGATCGACGTGCGGGATATTGGTGCGGTGGCGGCCCGGGTACTCAGCAATCCCGACCAGTACGCCAATCGGGGCATGGACCTGACCACTGAGCATCGGTTGACTTTCGGTGAGATGGCTGAGCAGCTGAGTGAGGGGCTAGGAGAGAAAATCACATTCGAATCCCCCAGCCTTTTGCGTTTCTTTTGGATAAAAAAGAAGGAAGGTACCCCGACGGGCTATATTCTCGTCCTGATTCTACTCCATTACTTTCCAAGATTTCAGAAAAAGCCGCCCCTGTCCGACGCCGTGCGGCAAGTACTGGGGCGCGCGCCGATTACGTTCCGACAATACGTGCGGGATTACGCGGCGGAGTTGGTTTGAGACGTTCACCTTCGCGCTAAGCTTTCGGCGGAAAGTTCTTGACATCGCTCAGTGCGCTGACTGGTACCTCGCGCCCGTTCTTAACTACGCTCATGGTACCGGTCGTTTCCAGAATGACGGCGTAAATCTCACTGAGATCGGTGGTTCCGTTCTCTCGGGCGGCTACTTTGATTTCTTCCTCGGTGATCCGCTTCTTTTTCATCACTTCGTGCAGCATTTCTCCCCTGAAAAATACGATCGTCGGGTCGCTCGTGATGAATTGTTTAACGGCTTTCACCCGTACCGAAAGCCAGGTGAGGATGAACTGCAGCGAGATAAACAGGACAAAGGCCAATATGCCTTCAAGCAGCGGAATGCTTTTACTCAACGCCACCGACGCCAGCGATGAGCCCAACGCCACAGTCACGATAAAATCAAAGGCGTTCATCTTGGACAGAGTTCGCTTACCGGAAGCACGAAGCAAAATGACGATCGCGGCGTAGGCTAATGCGGTGTTGATTACGATCCTGAAGACGTTTTCCCATGAATCGAAGAATAATTTGTCCATAAAAAAAGGTAGGTTGAGCGTGGATAATACGCAACCTACCCTAAAACAATCGAACCATTTTTTAGCAAAAATGCCTGCAAACGCTTCAATAATCAAATTCCGCTGACGCCTGACTTTCTCCTGCAAGAATACGAAAATTCCCCGCTTATTACCGGCTACAATGTCGATTAGCCCGTCTTTGTTCATGTCCACGACGTTCACCTGTAATCCCGAACCCGAGTCGTTGTCGATTTCGTGGGGAATCCAGGTGGGCGTTTTGCCATCGTGCTGGTACTCGAACCAGTACATCAGCGGCGGTTCCAGTCCGCCGGGATCTTTGCCCTGGTGCGCCAGGTGACGCTTGCCGGTGATCAGGTCCAGATCGCCGTCGCCATCCAGGTCGGTCAGATTCAGGTTGTGGGTTTGGGAAAATGCCTTATAAATCTCGTGCTCGGTCCAGGTCTCGTGACCATCGGCGTCGCGGCCTTGCTCGTGCCACCAGATACCGTAGTCGTGCGCCGACGAGCTCAAAATGTCATTCAGACCATCGCCATTGAGGTCGAGCACGTACATTTGCGCGCATTCCTGGCTCAGCTCAGCCGGGTGAAATTTCCAATCGGACTTTTTGGGGTTGCCGTTGCCCTCCCACCATCCCACCATGCTGACCACATCCTTGTAGCCATCGCCGTTCACGTCGCCGTAGCCAATGCCGTGGGTGTACCGTTCCGTCGCGCGTCCGGGTTCGCTGCTGATGACGTACTTCGTCCACGCCTTATCGCCTTTTCTGGTAGGTGGGCTCAGCCAAATCACTTCTTTGGCCGTGGGGTCGTTGCCCAGAATATCCATGCGGCCGTCGCCGTCGATGTCCACCAACATCGGAGCTTCGTTACCGAGATGCTCGTGGACCGGGTACATGGGCCAGTGCCCCGATTTTTTACCGGGGTTCTGGTGCCAGGCCGCTGCTTTGCCCGGCCAGTCGATCCGCACCAGGTCGATCCAGCCGTCCTGATCCACATCCATCGCGTAGTCGAGAAACGAATCGCTGTATCCCTCCATTTTCTTGAATTCCTTCGGCTCGGCCAACTCGTGCGGCGTCCAATTGGGGGCCTCGAACCAATAGGCTCCGGCGAGTACATCCATTTTGCCATCCCGGTTCACATCCCCCACCGCCGCCCCTTCGGCGATAAAATCGCGGGTCAGGGTTTGTTTGGTAAAGGTAACCTTGCGGGCTTTTTTGGTCTTCTGAGCCAGGGCCGATTCGGCTACCAAGCCACATAGGATCAGGGCCAGGTACTTGAAATGATTTATTTTCATGGTTGCGTGCATTCTCGATCAGTTTTCTATAATCCTAAAAGCAAACGTTGCATTCGCTATACCGTTCGGCGAGTCTCAAAACTTCCGGCTGTACCCTACCCTGACCACCTGCGTCTCATAATAGTCGTTGCTGACGTAGCCGAAGCCCTGCCCCTGTACCGTCCGGCGGATCACCATCGTATTGAGCAAGTCGGTGGCATTGAGAAAAAGTTCGTCGCGGCCTTGGTTCAGCGTTTTCTTTAAGCCGACGTCCAGCGAAAAACGGCTGCCAATGCGGCCCTGCGGAATGATGTCGGGGGCGAGGTAAATGGCGGTCAATTGGGCGTCCAGATTTTTTGGAAACCTTACTGTGGTATTCAGTTTCACGTTCCCCGAAAAAATTTCCTGCTTGTCGGCCGAGAAGGTACTCACGACGGGGTACTTGTTGAGCACCGAGAAGGCGTCGATTTGGTTGTGATAGCCGTTCAGATTGAGGTTGAAGGAAAGTACCTTGGACAATTCCTGCGTGAATACCACTTCCAGACCCGTGTTGTAGCTGCGCCCGGCGTTTTGGAAAATAGCGTAAATGAGCGTGTTCCTGGGAGCTACGTCGCCCGGCACCGTACTCGCGATGCGCGTGATGGTACCATCGACCTGGCGGTGGTAGAGGGCGGAATAAAAATACCCTTTGGCCAGGTTGGAGCGAAAACCCAACTCGAACGAGTTGGTAAACTGCGCACTCAGCGCCGGGTTGCCGACCTTGATGATCTCGGCGTCGTCGTACTTCGGAAAAATACGGATGTCGACCTCGTTGGGACGGTCGACGCGGCGGTTGTAAAACACCGACAGCTTGCTGCGGTCGTTGAATTTGTAAGCCACCCGCACGTTGGGGAAGGGTTGCGTGTACTGGTAGCCGTCGCTTTGGTAGGTCGGGTGGTTTGGGTCCACCTCGTAGCGAAGCCTGAAGTACTCGACGCGCAAGCCGATCTCCGCTTCAAGCTTCTGATTCTCGAACACGTAATTGCCGTAGGCCGCCGGGATCGTTTCGCGGTAGGTGGCACTGCCGCCCGCGTTGAAGTCGATGGGTGAATTGATCCCCGGAAAAAACTGCATATTGGTCGGAATCACGCGGCGGCGAAACTTGAAGCCGCCCTCGATGCGCCCGTAGCGCAGCGGCCGGATGTAGTCGAGCGTGAGGTCGGCCACGTTTTCATCCGACAGCAATTTAAAGGAATCCTGACCCGTGGAGGTCGGAAGGATATTGGTAAAAAAGTACTTCTCGTCCTCGCGATGGAAGGTATAGTTAAAGCCCAGGTTGAGCAGTCGGCCCGGCTGACGGTACTTGTGCTGGTAGGCCGCCGAGGCCATGACGGTCGTTTTCAACTCGTCTTCCAGGAACTGCCACAAGCGGTAGCGGGTCGTCAGGTTTTCGGTAAAAAAGGGCTGATCGCCACGATCAATAATTTTCTCGCTCCCGAACAGGCCCGACACCGTGAGCACATCGGCGTCGCTGATATTCCAGTCGATGCCCGCTTTGGTGGTGATGAAAGTCGTGTTACGGTTGCGCTTCAACTGCTGGTCGATCACGGTACCGTCGTCGTAGGTCCGCGTCGAAAATTCGTTTTTGTTCAGAGTTTGGGTGTAAAGATAATCGCCCTGAAAGAAGGCGTTTACCTTGCCCTTTCGGTAATTGAGCGAAAGCGAGGGGTTGATTTTGGGCGTTGCCTGGTACTGCGGCCGGATGCCCGGCAGATTCCCGCGTTTTTCCCAAAGCGCGCCCAGCCCGGTGGTGAAGCCTACTTTACCGTTGAAGCCTTCTTGCTTGTTCTTTTTGTAGATAATGTTAATGATCCCCGCGTTACCGTTGGCGTCGTACCTGGCCGAAGGATTGTTGATGATCTCGATGCGGTCGATGGCCGAGGCCGGAATATTGTCGAGTCCCTGCTGGTTGCCGAAACCCGTGATGGCCGTCTGCTTGCCGTCCATCAGCACCGCCACGCGGTCGCTGCCCCGCAGAATGATTTTGCCTTCCTGCACCGCTACGCCCGGCATGTTCTGCATGGCCTGCAGTACCGAGCCGCCGCTTTGGCTGATGTTATCAGCCACGGAGAAGGTTTTCTTGTCCATTTTGTCGCTCAACCCCTCCTGCTGACCCGTGACCACGACTTCGTTGAGCAGCGTCGCATCTTCGGCGAGTTCGGTAGTTCCCACGTCCAGAAAATTGGTCAAACTGCCCACGTACAGCGGCTGTCGTTGGGCGGCGTAGCCGATCAGCGAAAATTCCAGCAGGTACCTTCCCGGCTTGATGCCCGTGAGCGTGTACTGCCCTGATTCGGTGGTAATGGCACCCGTGACGAAAACCGAATCCT
Source organism: uncultured Cytophagales bacterium (assembly GCA_963803495.1). Lineage (GTDB taxonomy): Bacteria > Bacteroidota > Bacteroidia > Cytophagales > Spirosomataceae > Persicitalea. The sequence continues at coordinate 169,211 of CAWDMP010000001.1, read as the reverse complement.
TTTCCGTTTTCAGGATAACGTTGACGTAAGGCATCGTGGCCTTGGACTTCTGGTCCACGATCTGGCCGGAGACGGTAACGGTGGGGGTTTGGGCGGTTGCCGGTTTCAAGTCGGAAACGACCATGGAGATAGAGATGATCAATATATGGATAGCACGCATAATCATCTTACCGTTAGCACATTGCATGTTATTGCAAACATTGGATTAAAGAATACCAGCCAAACCAAAGTACCACTCAAAAAATTTGAATATTTGAGCCTTAGGATACAGATCGTCCCGATCTTCACTTCCGGTTTCCAAACGCCTGGCATTTGGAATAGCTTTCTCCTCGATCAGGTGTTTGTAAGATTTGTAAAGTTGAGCCTTTTTGAGATACTTCTCACTCTTATCGTACCCTGAGAGAGGCGAACTATTCGACAATTCCCGCACTACACCACTGCAATTGTCAAACAGTTTTCCTGTGAAATGAAAGTGAAGTAAAAGCCAGATCTCAAAGCATGGATTGTTTTCCAGCACCTCAACGCCGCTCTCTACCGCAGCTTTCTTATCACGGCCATAGGCTATTTGCTGTCCTTCTTGTATGACTTTGTCCAAATCAACCAAAGCGAAAACTTTATCGTAATACTCCCTCAACTCGACCGCCCTTCCAAGAACGCCGCGATAACTACCAATTTTACGCGGGTAGTCGGGAAATATAGTAAGGTCTTTGGGCCGATCAGTGTCGCGTATGTCGGCGAAATAGATTCGCTCCGTTTGACCGTCGCCTACTACGGCTACTGTGCGGCGAAGTCTGCGCGCTTGCTTTTTTCTGGACATACCTCCTAATCCTCAATCAGATAGGGCGATCCCAAATTGGGCTTAGCGCCCAAACGTCCAGCCCGATAAGCGTTTATTAAATTGCCACCCTTCCTCAATATCGAGCTATCAAAGTCAGCGGCGGAGTACAGGCTTATGGAGCCATCCTCTTTCTTCTCACAAAACCACAAGGCATCCCACCGAATAAAATCCTGATGCGACAACATAGCGAGGTCGTGGGTAGTAATCAATAGTTGAGAATCGGTGGAATTGAGCAGGAAGGTTTGCAGAAAATGAATCAGCAAATCAGAATGAAGCGAACTCCCCACCTCGTCCACACTCAGGAAGTGCGAGCCATGGATGAGATCATATAGCGGACTACCTAGTCCGAAGTAGCGTTTCGTGCCGCTGCTTTCTAAGATAAAAGGCAGCGTATATTTTTTACCCTGATCCACTTTGTGAACAAAATCTATTTCGAAGAGCCCGTACCTACTTTTATGAAGGCTTTTTTCGCGTAAGTGAAACTTGGCTTCCGGTTTCTGTGAAAGTATATTAAATGACGACTGTTCATTTGATACAGGAGGAACTGTTGGTGGTGGGCCATACTTGTATTGAATTTTGGAGAAAATAGTTTCCTGCCGCCTATTCATAAAATCAGTCACTTCGATATCACTAATTTGTTCATCTGCCTTATTTAAGAAATATGTTATCCAGGTTTTGAATTTTTGATCATCTCCAAATCTTGAAGCTGTCATATCTGTAAGGTCAATATTATCCCTTACCATGCCTAAGAAAAAGCGATCCAGCCATTTATACAAAATTTCTAATGCCGGAATATCCACATTCGTTCTAGCGTAGGCTCCCATAACCGTGGTGTTGTGAAGCGTATTGCTTTCCAGTAGTGCTTTTTCCCGGATAGGCACTTTGATTTGCGTCCCAAAATGAATGCTAGAAAGGCGCCTTTCGACATCTGTTTTCCTTGAAAACAACTCCGTCGGTTTGGCGCTCCGGTAAAACACCAGTTTTTCCTCCCATACGGATGTTCTGCTAAAAATCACTTGGTAGAGATACCGAATTCCCTCGGCGTAAAACGAAAACTCGAAACGGGAAGGTCTTTCCAGCGGGTTCTCGCAGAACAGGAAGGGCTCGAAGGCAAGCTCGACCGACTTTGTCTCGAGCGGGTCAAGTAGCAGCTTTCTGAGAAATTCAAATGCTTCTAGTACCGTGGTTTTTCCCGATGCATTCGGCCCGTAGATATACGCCAGCTTGATGAGACGCCTACCGTCCGGCATGGGTACTTCGTAAGCATCCTGCTCAATGTTATCGGCCACTTCAAAATTGATTTCGACCTCGTTGTTGATCGGGCCGAAATTTTCTATTTTTAAGTAATGAACCATTATTTCTTCAACATTTGAGAATTTGTGTCAAATTTAGAGAAAATATACTACTAATTCTCGGCAATCATTAAGTCACGCCAACTCTTGCTGCTCTACGGCCAGTGTCACCTTACGCAAAAGCTTGCCTACCACGTCCTGAGCCGAAATGTTTTGCAATTGCGTGAGCAGGTGTTGCATTTCCTTCTGCACCAGACGATCTTCCTTACCATAATCCCAGATGGGAAAAACGGTATTTTCAAAAATTGTTTCGAAGGTCAATTCCTTGACCAGAATCCTGACTTGTTCGTCATCGTTTCGGACCACGTTTTTGGGGAAATTCACGAGCCGGTAGGCAAACAACTGCGCCATCGACCGCAAACTGATGACCGCCGTCCCGGGATCGTTGATGCCGGGGCTAAGGGCTTTCATGGCGATTTCGGAGAGCTGGTGCAGGCCATAGGCGTAGTTCTCTTCGATGGACTCGGTGTTGTTAATGCGTAGTCCGCGGGCTATGTCATCTTTGGTATCGTCGGCGATCGGCTTACTGACCTGTAGCAACGGCTGCCCTTTCAAAATGAAGGTGCCCGGGGTGTGCAAGGTACTGAACACACAGTCGTTTTTGTCGGCATACCGTAGCAGCGTGCCGGGATCGAAGCCTTCGTAGATGCCCGACGAGTTGGCGATGACGTAGTACTGACCTTGCAGTGTGATCAGCTCAGCGGGAGGTTGCGGCAGAGTGCAAGTTTTTTCGAGTCGCTCGCGGGTGTCGTTGTACACCCGGTGGATGATGACATCGTACTTGATGGATTGCGTGATGTAGTGGATGAAATATATAAATAGGAAAATATCAAAAATCGTGAGCAGAATGAGCAGGTAGGTACTGAGCGCCGGTACATAGATGCCGGAGTCGATGTCGCGGACCGTGCTAAGCAGGAACAGCGAATAGACGATGGTACCGATGTAAATACCCAGCACGACCTGCTGAAATCGGTTGCCGATCAGTCGGTTGAGAATGCGGTTGCTAAGATTCGAAGCCGCTTGACTCAGCACGATCATGACCATCGAAAAGCTGAATACAGTAAGGGAGATCAGTCCACCAGTAATGGCCGAAATAATGCTTCGGGCCGTTGTGGCGTCTTTCAGCGAGGTATAGGGGGGCAGGCTGGCTTTGATGTCTTTTCCCGCTTCGGAGTAGTCGAAGGAAATGGTAAGGTAGGAAATCAGCAGGAACGAAAGGCCGATGAATGCCGGGTAAAAGGCAATGCTGTTGACGATTTTGTAGTAGCGGCCTTCCAGCCATACGCGGGTATTGTTGAGCATAGGTTAAAAGTTTTTGGCGAGCGGAACGACAATGATTAGGGATATGAGTCGAGAACAAAATACCGCATAAAATTACCATTCGTCCCAATCATGGGACGCCTCGTCCCATAAAATGTAGATTCAAGCTTGATATTTGCCAACTTTGAAACCGACATTCAGGATACTTCCTGCTAACTTTGTTGAAACCTACTACCTTATTACCCTAAATGAACATACTCGAAACGCACCACATCGTGAAGGATTACGCCGAACACCGGGCGCTCGACGATGTGAGTATCAACATTCCCAAGGGTAGTATTTTCGGGCTGCTGGGGCCCAACGGTGCCGGCAAAACTTCGCTCATTCAGGATTATAAACCAAATCACCGGACCCGACAAAGGCGAGGTACTCTTCGACGGCCAGCCGCTGCACGAGGATCACATCCGGCGCATCGGGTACCTGCCTGAGGAGCGCGGACTTTACAAGAAAATGAAAGTCGGCGACCAGCTGCTGTACCTGGCGCGGCTGAAAGGGTTGTCTAAAGCCGATGCGATGGACAAGCTGAAAATCTGGTTTACGAAGTTCGACATCAAGACCTGGTGGGACAAGAACGTGGCCGACCTTTCCAAGGGTATGCAGCAGAAGGTACAGTTTGTTTCGACGGTCATGCACCAGCCCGACCTCATTATCCTCGACGAGCCTTTTTCGGGCTTCGACCCGATAAACGCTAACCTGATTCGGGATGAGATACTGGAACTCCGCGAGAAGGGCTCAACCATCATCTTCTCGACCCACCGCATGGAAACCGTCGAAGAATTGTGCGACTACATCGCGCTGATCAATCGATCCAAAAAGGTACTCGACGGCCCTAAAAATCAAATAAAAGAGCAATTCAAAACCAATACGTTTTTCGTGGAGTACGCCGGTTCGCTCAATGGCATGGCCGAGCACTATAGCGTAGAGAACACCCGCGCGCTGGCTTCGGGCATCAACCGCAGCGACATCCGACTCCCCAAAGGCAGTTCGCCCAACGCCCTGTTGCAAGACCTGCTCCCCCAAATCGAAATCCATTCCTTCGGCGAAAACATCCCCTCCATGAGCGACGTGTTCATGCGGGCGGTAAATGAAGTACCGGAAAGCTAATTTGAGCGCCAAAGGTACAAAGCCACAGAGCCACAAAGCCAAGTGTGCCGAACAGTAATGTCATTCAAATTTTTTTTTTAAAGTCTAAATCGCTGAACATCAGTAAACAAATCCAACATATGTATAAAACTCACTTTGTCGCTTTGTCGCTCTGTGGCTTTGTCGCTCCCTTAAAAAAATGAAAAATATCCTCCTCGTTCTCCAGCGTGAATACCTCGTGCGGGTGAAGAAGAAATCCTTCATCATCATGACTTTCCTGACGCCGTTTCTTTTTGTGGGCTTCTACGCGGCGGTGATCTGGATCGCCCTGGGCAGTTCGGATACCAAACAAGTGGAAGTACTCGACGAAAGCGGGCTGTTCGTCAAGCAGTTCAGGGAAACCGACGAATTGAAGTTCACCTACATCGACAAATCACTGGACTCGGCCAAAGCTACCTTCACAAGCGGCCGCGAAAGTGACGTTAATGCTCTGGTCTATATCCCGGCCAACGTCCTGGAAAATCCCAAGGCAGTCCGCATCTACGCGGCCAAAAACGTGGGGCTGGACTTGAAAAACGACATCGAGAAGACTATCGAGCGGCAAATCGAGAACATCAAGCTCACCGAAGCCGGCATCACTCGAAAGATTATCGAGGATGCACGCGTGAATGTGACATCCGAGACCATCAGCCTCAACGAGGAAGGCGAGAAAAGCAGCAGCTCGGGCGCGGCCACGGTCATCGGGGGCATCTGTGCGTTTCTGGTGTACATATCCGTGTTTGTGTACGGTACCCAGGTCATGCGGGGCGTAACGGAAGAAAAAACCAGCCGCATCGTGGAGGTCATCATCTCGTCGGTAAAGCCCTACCAACTCATGATGGGCAAGATTCTGGGCGTCGCGCTGGTCGGTCTGACGCAGTTCATGCTCTGGATTATCCTGACCGTAGCGCTCACATCGGCAGCGGGCTACGCCTTCAAAGACAAGATGGGAAGCCCGCAAGAAATGCAGAGCAACGTGGATAAGGTCAATAAGAACATGCCAGGAATGGGCGCAGCGGCCAGTGGGGCAGTAGCCAATAATGCCGATAAAAATCCCGTAACCGACGTCCTGGCGGCGGTCAACAGCCTCAACATTCCTTACATCATCGCCTGTTTCCTGTTCTACTACCTGGGCGGCTTCCTGCTGTACAGTGCCCTATTTGGTGCCGTGGGCGCAGCGGTCGACAACGACGCCGACACCCAGCAATTCATGATCCCGATCACGATGCCGATCGTCTTCTCCTTCGTTTTTGCCCAAATCGCCCTCCGCGATCCCGACGGCAGTCTGGCGTTCTGGACCTCGATCATCCCCTTCACCTCCCCCATCGTGATGATGGTAAGGATACCGTTCGGGGTACCCGGCTGGCAGCTGGCCCTGTCGATGGGTCTGCTCGTGCTGGGCTTCATGGGTACCACCTGGCTCGCCGCCCGCATCTACCGCATTGGCATTCTGATGTACGGCAAGAAGGTGTCGTACAAGGAGTTGGGGAAGTGGATATTTTATAAGGTTTAGAGGACAGTTCGGCATATTGAAGAGACCGAATAGCGCTAAGGAAGACTACCTTTGACTCAGGCAATGGCCCCGAGTGCATTCGTGCGTTTGGGGCCTTTTTTTTCTGCTTCGTATATTCTATACCAGTATTCCAATCCCTTATCTGAGCCTCTACTGACCCGCCGCGTCGTAAAGTTTGAGGGGGTTCATACTGAGGGGATTGCCTTTGCAAATAAATTAATATTCATTCCAACTAAAATCGACTTTTGGGACTCCAATTGCAAGAACCCAAGTTCGTATTCGCCTTTTCACGTCCGAAGCTTGTGATCTGGTAGCTAAACTAAAAACTCAGCGACTCGCTTACCTTGTATGCCGCTGTTCCGCCAAGTTCCGCTATCAGACTAGTCAAACCAAACCATAATGCGCACATTCCTCATAGTACTTACCTGTATTCTCGCTATCGGATGCTTGAACCGTAAGGCTTGTGCGCAGCAAAAACTGATTAAAGGAACCGTGACGGAGGCGGGTTCGAAAGAACCGCTTGCCTCTGTCACGGCTACTGATAGCAGCGGCAGATACATCAGCACTTCCAATCGTTACGGGTACTTCAACTTCGCCGTTGAAAAACCCACGCTGGTTTACTTTTCAATGGTGGGATACGAGCGGCAGGGAATAATGATAGACAGAGATACGACGCTGTCTGTTGCCTTGCAATCCCAGACCTTGCAGGAAGTTGAAATTAGGGGGTCAAGCCAGCAGATATCGAGCCTTAATCCAACGATCACGCGCGCCTTGTTGAACAGCCTGCCCAGCGTGGGGGGCGAGCGCGATCTTCTCAAAGCGATTTCCCTGTTCTCGGGGGTGCTACCAGGCAGTGAACTTTCTTCCAGTATTAACGTGCGGGGCGGGGCAAACGACCAGAACCTCTTTTACCTGGATGGCGCTCCCATTTACAGTACGGGCCACTTGTTCGGTTTTTTGTCGCTATTCAACCCCGATGCCTTGCAGAAAGTCGATTTTTATAAGTGTAACTTTCCGGTGGAATTTGGCGGCAGGCTTTCCTCGATTACCGATGTCACCTTTCGGGAAGGCAACAAGGCCAAGTGGGAAGGCGAGGCTGAGGTGGGGTTGATCTCCTCCAAACTATTGCTGGAAGGACCTTTATTTACCAACAAGACTTCCGTACTGCTGGCCGCGCGTTCTGCGTATCTGAATCTCTTTAATTTGGGTAAGCGGCAGGCCGTTCTCGACCATACGGCCGACAATTACTTTGGTTATAATTTCTATGATATTAACTTCAAAATCAACCACGTTTTCAACCCCAACAACAAAATATTTTTGAGTTTCTACCAAGGCCAGGACGACTACGAAACCTTGCAGAACTCGGGAAACGGGGCTAATCTTGACCAGAACAGGCGCTTCTTGTCTAATAAATTGCTTTCGGTAAGGTCCTTTCATGCCCTGGGAAAAAAGCTGTTTATCCAGGCCGGGCTGCACACCACACAATACGCTTATCGCTACCGGGAAGGAGAAAGCCAGTTCAAAGTGGAATACGTTCGGCCAAACCCTTCGCTGCTACCCGAAAAAGTGCACACCAAATCAGGCGAAAACATCACTGCCACCAATGGTGACATCCGGGACTTATCTGGAAACTTACTGGTCGAGTGGTTGATAAGCCCCAAAGCCAAGGCCAAGTTCGGAACCGAACTAATCCACCACCGCTACCAGCCGCTCTCTTTTCAATTAAGCACGCTCGACGATTCTTCCGGCGACTCCTCCCTCGGCGACTCCTCCCTGCGGCTCGACGAACCCCGTTCCTTCGCCATTGAAGGTGGATATTTTGGCGATATTTCGCTCGACCTGCCCGCCAACTGGAAGCTGAACGCGGGAGGGCGCTACTCAAGCTTTCGTTCGGAAATATCGCAGTACGGAGGTTTGGAACCCAGAGTTTCGCTGGAGCATAAAGTGAGCGATTCGCATCTGCAATTGAGCGTGGCCCGCATGATCCAGTACAACCACGCGCTAATAAACTCAGGGGGCCTGGTGGACAAGACTATGTGGGTTCCCTCCACCGACCGTATTTTACCCCAAACTTCATGGCAATACTCGGCCGGGTGGTGGCAAGCGCTTCGCTCTGGCAGTTTTACCTACCACATGGGGGCTTACTTCAAGCAGATGGAGAACCTGAGTATGTACCAGTATTACATAGGCGACCCCTATGTGTACTACAATTGGAAAAACAACACGCTTTCGGGCGGAAAGGGAATCTCTTATGGCGGTGAATTTTCGGCCAATAAGAACTTGCGACGCTGGGATTTGGGATTAAATTATACCCTCTCTTGGAGTAAAAGAAAGTTCTCGGAATTAAACGACGGGGAGTGGTTCAACTTTCTGTACGATCGTCGCCATTCTTTCAATGCCAACGGGCTTTACAAAATAAACAAGACTACGACACTGTCGATTCTTTGGGTGTATTATTCCGGCCAGCGTTATAATGCCCCAACCGGGCGTGTTCAGGATAATCCAATGGTGCCCGGATACGTGGTGCACGATGGGCTCAATAGCGGAAAACTTCCCGATTATCATCGCATGGATGTGTCGCTTTCTAAAAAGTTTCCGTTTTCTAATAGTCGTTTTTTAGAAATCGGAATAAACATTTATAACCTGTACTATCACCGCAACACCTATAAACTCTATGTGGACCGGGAAACCATTCTCGATGAGGGACAAAAGCCAACAGGAAGCCGCTACGTTATGAAATCGGCGTCCGTATTTCCGATACTACCTTCGCTAAACATCCGATATAAATTCAAATAGATGATCGTTCGCTGCTTGCTTAGTCTACTGGTAATGGGTGCGCTACTATCGTGCGAGGTACTATCGGTCAAAACCGTCGATCTCCCTGCCGCACCCAGCCGACTGGTGGTGGTGGGGCTTGCGACCAATCGGGGCATAGGGATATATGTCTCTAAGACGGTTCCCGTGTTGTCCTTGTCTATGAAAGCAGATTCTCAGTCATTGGACGCTCAGGTGAGCCTCATGAAGGATGGCGCAAAAATAGCTGATTTACAGAAGAGTACTTTCCTTTACACTTCTGACCATAATTGGGAATACGACCAAAGCTACACGTTGAGCGTTCCGAATTCCGAATTGGGGACTGCCTCCGCGACGCTTGAACCTTTGCCGGGCCGGATTGCTATCCAAGGGGCTATTGCTGAGGTTGGAGAATTTGAATCCGAAGCAAAAATTTCATTTACCTTTCAGGACAGTTCAGGAAACGATTATTACGCCTATCAAATCATTCCAGCAAAGAATGGGATTCCGTTGACAAATAGCAGCCCCTACCAAATTCCGTTTGGTAATTTGCTGGACGACACAGGTTTTACAAATCAGTCGAAAACGGTTTCCTATCGAGTATTGAGAACTGCGCCATTCCAAAACGGGCAAGCCGTAACAGCGGATCAATTTATCATTTATCTCCATCATCTTTCTAAAAAAACCTACGACTATTACCGATCCCTCCTGGAATACGATTCCTTTTACGAGGATACTTTTGCCGGTGAAATCCCCGTCGTCAACAATGTCAAAAACGGCTACGGTTTCATCGGGATGTCTTACATTGATTCCGTTACTGTCGATCTAAAAAAATAAATCTCATGAAAACGAAAACCGTAATTTTATTTGCTTTCGCCGCCCTCGTTGGGAGTGCAGCCAGCACTCACGCTCAAATCTCCAAAAGTTTTGCTCTTGGAATTAAAGCAGGAGGAAGCCATATGAATACCGAATTGGCGAATAAACCAAGCAACTTGGCTTTCACCCTTGGGGGGGTACGCGGGGCGAAGGGCTACCAGATGGGTGTATGGAGTACCATACCCCTATATCGTTGGGCCTTCCTTGATACCGATCTGAGTTACTCCGATAACGGGCATCAGCGCTACCTGCCTTGGTCTGATACAATAATTGCCGAAAACCGCTACCGCTATGTCGGATTGAGCGTGCGGCCGGGAGTAACGTATAGGGGTGCCTTCGTGAGTTTTGGCCCCGAGGTGAATGTACAGACGAGTGAAAAGATCAACACGCCTTCTCAGAGCTTACCCATCGAGTGGAGGCTGGGTACGCATTTGGGCTACCAGTATCGTCGCATCAGGGCGGAAGTTTACTACACTAAAAGTCTGACACCCTACGACCAGAACGTTTGGGATGTAGAGAAAGATTACAAAACACTTTTCTACGGCAGTAACCTGGGCTTTTCGGTTGGGTTGATGCTGACAAAACCCAGTAGATAGCCGCATTGGCCCGGAAGCTATACACAGCTGCCACGCACATTCTGAAGGACGATATAAAAGTCCGCTTTACCGTTGACCTTTTAACCATTTGACCCTTTCTCCCATTCTGCCCTCCACCCAAGCCACCCTTCTTTAACCTTTTTTAAGATCGTTGAAAACGTACCGTTGGGGTTATTTTGCTACTTTTGGCACCAGATTCTACTTTTGGAGTACCCATATCCTCAATCATTTGAATAGTCGATAGCAGATAATTTGCATTGTTTTGGTCACTCATTACCTGCCGGCGTCTCACTTTCAACTTTCACTTGTTCATTTTCAACTGAAAAAATGACCCGTTACAACCGCCTCAACAACCTCACCGGTTGGATTGTATTCGCGATTGCCTTCCTTACCTACGCCATCACCGTCGAGCGCACGGCCAGTTTCTGGGACTGCGGCGAGTTCATCGCCTGCGCTTTCAAGCTGCAGGTACCCCACCCGCCGGGCGCACCTTTTTTCCTGCTGATCGGTCGGCTCTTCTCGCTCCTCGCATTGGGTGACGTGACTCAGGTGGCCTATTGGGTCAACATGGTATCGGTGCTGAGCAGCGCTTTCACCATCCTGTTCCTTTTCTGGACCATCACACTGCTGGGTCAGAAGCTGATCCGAAAGTCAGAGGTAGAGATGACCACGGGCGACACGATTCTGTTATTAGGTGCCGGCGTAGTGGGCGCCCTGGCCTACACCTGGTCCGACTCGTTCTGGTTTTCGGCCGTCGAGGCGGAAGTATACGGGATGTCGTCGTTTTTCACGGCCATCGTCATTTGGGCGGTATTCAAGTGGGAGCGCATCGAAGATCCTGCTGCCGAAAACCGCTGGCTGATCTTCATCGCCTACCTCGTCGGACTTTCGATCGGCGTTCACTTGCTCAACCTGGTGACGATCCCCGCGCTGGCGCTGGTGTATTATTACAAAAAATACAAGAAGATCACGTTTTTTGGCGGACTCATGGCATTTGCGGCCGGGGGCCTCATCCTGGTCATCATCAACTCCGGCGTGATTCCCGGCCTGCCGAGTCTGGCCGGTTGGTTCGAGATCAAATTCGTCAATATCCTGGGACTGCCTTTCGGTAGTGGTACCATCTTCTTCGTCCTGGCTTTCCTGGGAGCGCTGGTTTATGGCATTCGCTATTCGCACCAAAAGGAAAACGTCCTGCTCAATACGGCGCTGCTGTCGTTGTCTTTCGTGCTGATCGGCTACGCCTGCTACCTGATGGTACTGGTACGGGCCAACTACAACCCGCCGATCAACGAAAACAACCCCGACGGTACCCTGAGCTTCGTGTCGTACCTGAAGCGTGAGCAGTACGGTAGCCGTCCGCTGCTCTACGGTCCGACCTTCGTTTCGCGGCCGATCAGTCAGGAGCGCGGCGCGCCGATGTACCGCAAGCAGGGCGGCAAGTACGTGATCTACGACTACCGGCCCGAGTATGAATACGAACCCGGTACCAGCATGTTGCTGCCCCGGATGTACAGTACCCAATCCAACCACCCTCAGCTTTACCGCCAGATGGAAGGGCTGGCCGAAGGACAAAAACCTTCGATGGCCGATAACCTGGGCTTTATGTTCAAGTACCAAATCGGACATATGTACTGGCGGTATTTCATGTGGAATTTCGTGGGTCGCGAGAGCGACGAAGAGGGCGCGGGCAATCTGCTGCCGTTCGACGCCTTCAAAGAGTTTCCCTACGCCATCGGGCACAATAAGGCGCATAACAACTTTCTCATGCTGCCCTTTATTCTGGGGCTCATTGGCATCGTGATTCAGTACTTCCGCCGACGGCGTGACCTGCTGGTGCTGGGGCTGCTGTTTTTCCTGACTGGCGTCGCGCTGGTCATCTACCTGAACTCGCCACCCACCGAACCGCGCGAACGCGATTACATTTACGTCGGATCGTTCTACATTTTCTGTATCTGGATTGGCTTTGGGGTCGTAGCGCTGGCCGACGGGCTATCTTCTATCCTCAAAAATACTACCACGCGCGCCGTAGTGGCGTCGGCCCTTGGCCTGGTAGTTCCGGCCATCATGGTTGGGCAGGGCTGGGACAATCACAACCGCAATAACCGCTACCACTCGGTCGATTTTGCTAAGAATCTCTTGAATAGCTGCGCCCCAAATGCCATTCTGTTCACGGGTGGCGATAACGATACCTTCCCGCTTTGGTACGTGCAGGAGGTGGAAGGCTTCCGCACCGATGTGCGGGTCTGCAACCTCAGCCTGCTGGGTACCGACTGGTACATCGACCAAATGAAGCGGCAGACCTACGAGTCGGCTCCGTTGCCGATTTCGCTGGAACACGACAACTACATGACGGGCAAGAACGACATCGTGCCGTTCTACGAAATTCCGGGCGTGAAGGGCGGTATCAATCTGAAAGAGTACATGGGATTGGTAAAAACCGAGAACAAAGCCATTCAGGTACCACTCACGAGCGGCGACATGACGTCCATCCTCCCCTCGTCGGTGCTGTTCCTGCCCGTCGACGTGGCGAGCGTACAGAAAATGAACATCCTCAAGCCCGACATGGTACCTTTCCTCCGTGACTCCATCAGCTGGACCATCGGCAAGGGCGACCTCTACAAGTCAGACCTGATCATGCTGGATATCATCGCGACCAACAACTGGGAGCGTCCCATCTACTTTTCGTCGACGTTGGCAGCCTCCAACTACCTGAGCCTGAAAGAGTACATGCAGATCGAAGGGTATGCTTATCGCCTGTTGCCCGTCTTTGTCCCCAATGCTACAGATGGCTATGTCAATTCAGACTTGATGTACAATAATCTGATGACCAAAATGGAATGGCGCGAACTGGACAATCCTGACGTGTACTACGATAATACGTACCTGGGGTCGCCGGTCTTTACAGCGCGTATCGCCTTCCTGCGGTTGGTGGGGCAGTTGATTGCCGAGAACGACATTCCCAAAGCCAAGCTGGCGCTGAACAAGATCATGGCCGTGATGCCCGACAAGAGTATTCCCTATGATCAGATTTCGTCTAACTACATCCGGCCGCTAATCCAGGTAGGGGAAGAAAAAAAGGCCCTGGAAATTGCCGAGACAATGGCCACCCGCGCTGACCAGAACCTGGCATTCGCCCGCGAAAACGGTTCCGGCAATCAGCGTGACAACAATGTAGATTTGTACATCCTGCAAACCATCGTCAACGGGCTACGAGAATCCGGCAAGACCGAAGCCGCTACCAAGTACGAAGCCATTTTTCAGAAGTACATCGGTGGATTGCAGCAGTGAGGGTAACATGGGAACAAAATTGACTCCAAATCTTCTGGATTCCTATATATGTTGTTAGGCCGATCTTGCGATGAGTTAGTAGGACGAGTCAAACTCGTTCACTCAAGTGACTTTTACAGCAGATACTGATAACCCTTCATGAGAAAGGTCATTTCAATAGGGCAAATTTTGACCGATGCAAAGCATCTCATCCCTGGCGATTTCGTCGGTCGATGGCATCGCGGACGCGGGCGGCGCTTTCATAATCCTCTTTCCGTATAATTTTTGATAACAAGTCCTCTAATTCAGCCATTGTGTATTCGGCGTATGACCCTTTTTTATCCCGGGTCTTCTCATCGACAAGGTAGCCGGATGCTTCTACCACGGCGACTGTGGCCCGCAGGGGACAGTCGAACCTCACTGACAGGGAAATGGCATCGGACGGACGGGCATCCAGGGTGAGGAGCTCACCGGTGGGGGTGGTCAGGATCAGACTAGCGTAAAAAACCTCGTCTTCGATGTGGGTAATCAGGGCCTCCTTCATGGAAATACCAGCTTGTAGCAACGTCTGGTAAAACAGATCATGGGTGAAGGGACGTAGGGGCTGCATTTTTTCCATTGAAACAGCGATAGCCTGCGCTTCGCCCACGCCAATGATGAGTGGAATGCGCCGTTTGCTGGCCGTATCTTCCAGCAACAGGGCGTACTGACCCGGCCTCGACAAGCTTTCAGAGAGGGCAATAATGGACAGGTCAGTCGTTTCCATCGGGTTGGTTTCGTTGAATAAACTGGCATAGGCTCCCTACATCGTTGAAAGGGGAAATCACGAACCCGTCTATCGTAAGACGGTACAAATCGCGGTCCTCCACCTCGATGCGGTAGTTGTTGGCCAGTGTAACGTGCCGCCCGCTGTGGGCCAATACCGGAATTTTCATCTCGGCCAGACAATACAGTACAAACTCAGTTTCGTCGTAGGTGTCCATCATCTAACTCAGATTTTCGTAAATAAGCCGGGCACCGATTGCCATACACAAGCCCGATGACAGCAGGATCAGCCCGATTCGAACGGCGGGTGATCGACTTATCCCACTCGAAAATGGCACGCTGAATACCCCGGCCGCCACCATCATGCCGCCCACCGAACCCATACCAAACAGCGTCAGGTACAGCAGCCCCGCCCCGGCATCCCGAACTTGCGTCAGTACCGTCAGAATCAGCGTACCGCTCCCGGCTAAGCCGTGCAGCAGTCCTACGCCGTAAGCCAGCCGATGGGCGTTGCTTCCGGCAGAGGTGTGGGGATGCGGGTGGTTGGTCGCCGGAGCGGCCAGTTTGTAAAGCCGAAACACGCCCAGCACCACCAGCATGCCGCCCACGCCCGCTTCCATGTAGCGAAAGTCATTGGCCTGCCAGATGAACCGCCCCGTCACGAATACGAGACCCACCAGTAAAATGGTAGAGGTATGCCCAAGTCCCCAAAAAACCCCGTCTTTCAAGGCCTGACGCATATTATTGTTGTGCCGGGTGACGAGGCTGCTGACGGCCACTAGGTGATCGGCTTCAAAGGCGTGGACAAATCCAACGCCGAGGGCCAAAAGAAAGGGGAATAAATCCAGCATGGCTATGGGGTCGAAGGGGTCAACTGACAAATGACAATGCGGTGGTTGCCGGTGTCGGCAATGATAAGCTGGTGGTTGTCGAGGCAAATCGAGAAGGGCCAGTATAATTGCTTATCCGTACCGAAGCGGGTGTCGGCGTTTTCGCTACCGACGCTGAAACTCCCGTGGCCAATCAGGTTATCGGCGGGTTGGTTGTGGTGCGCCGGCACGGTATCGAACCAAAGGATGCGGCTGTTGCCCGTGTCGGCGACGAGTAATCCATCGGCCAGAAAATCGGCGTCGTACAGCCAGCTCAACGTACGTTGCGCCGGAAACAGACCGTACTGGTTCTGCCCGTTGGCCACAAAATCGGGCTGGCCAATCACCACATCGGCGGGCTGGCCGGGAGCGGTGCGCCAGTTGTGCCAGAGCATGCAACGGTAGTATTGCGTATCAGATACGATCAACTGGCCGCTTGCCGAAACCTTGACAGAGTAAGGCCAGACAGGATGGTCTGGTTCGTAGTCGCGTTCGATAAAACTGTCCTTACCAATGACGGCACTGGCAGGCACGAAAGATTCGGTCGGGAGGTGATCGTAGAACAAGACCCGCCGGTTGCCGGTGTCGGCAATCCAAAGGTGCTGACCGTCGGACGTAACGCCGTAGGGCCAATTGAGCGTGTGGGCCGTTGGGGCCGCACCAATGCCGTGCGCATTGGGCTGGTTGCCTAGGAAATTCCGCTGCCCCAGCACCACATCGGCGGGTTGGCCCGATTGGGTTGGAAACTGATGCCAGATCAGGACGCGGTGATTCCAGGCATCGGCCACAATGAGCCGCTGCCCGTCGGACCACAGCCCCGACGGGTATTGCAGGGTGTCGGCCCCTACTGTACCCCCGGCGTTCCGGCCCGTGGCTGTCGCATCGCTCTGCCCCAGCACAATGTCGGGTTCGGCGTAGTCCGTCGTGGGCATTTCGTGCCAGATGAACACACGATTCTGGCCCGTATCCGATACCAGCAGCCGTCCTCCTACTTGCCAAACCCCACGTGGAGCCAGGAACGGATTATCCCTGCCACCCCGAAATACGCGGCTGTCGGCCACCAAAGGAGGACGGTCGGGAAGAGAGGGCGTTAACGTGTTGACCATTGGTACGGGTTAAAGGGATTCGTTCAGCAAATTCGGGGCAGTTGTTCGCCCACCAGCATATTCACCACGCGCCGCCCCCCAATCCGGCTCGTCAGCACTACCTGGCCGGGGTGATCCACAACGACTTCGCCAATGACAGCCGCCGACTGTCCGTATTCAAGCTTTAGCAGCGACTCCACGAAGTGCTCCGCGATCTCTGGCGCGACGATGGCCAGGAAAATGCCTTCGTTGGCTACGTAAAGCGGATCCAGCCCCAGCAGTTCGCAGGCACCAGCCACCTCGTCCAGCACCGGTATGCTGGCCTGCATCAGATCGATGCCAAGCCGGGTACCGTCGGGGTGGCGGTCGCGGGCTATCTCGTTCAGCACCGTGGCCACGCCCCCGCGTGTGGGGTCACGAAGCAGGTGAATGGCCGAGCCAAATTCGTCGAGCAGGGCACCGACGGCATGGTTAAGCGGGGCGGTGTCGCTGGTGAGGGTCGTTTCAAATTCCAGCCCTTCGCGCACCGACATGATGGCCATGCCATGCGTCGCGATATTGCCGCTGATAATGATTTTGTCACTCGCCCGGACGTTTTTCGCGCTGATCTCTGCCTTTGGGTGTATTTCACCGATGCCCGACGTATTGATAAAGATTTTGTCGCCTTTCCCGCGTTCCACCACCTTCGTATCGCCCGTAACAATGTACACCCCCGCCCGTTCCGACGCGCCCTTTATGCTGACCAGCACGTCCCAAAATTCCGCTATCGGCAAGCCCTCTTCGAGAATAAAGCCCAGCGAAAGGTATTTGGGGATGGCTCCGCACATAGCCAGGTCGTTCACGGTGCCGTTCACGGCCAGTTCACCGATGTTGCCGCCGGGAAAAAAAGTAGGCGTAATTACGTAGCTGTCGGTGGTAAAAGCCACGCGACCCGTCAGATCCAGCATGGCCCCGTCGTGGTGGGTATCCAAAAAAGGGTTGCTCAGCAGGTCGAATACGCCCGCTTCGAGCAGTCGGTTAGTCAGAATCCCCCCGCTACCATGCCCCAGGGTAATGATATCGAAATCGAGCTTGGGCATGGGGCAATGAAGTTGCATAGGCGTGATAGGCATAATGGTTTTTCGTAGAGACGCAATCAATTAGTTCGTCTTCACGCCAGTTCGAGGTTAGCGAAATGGTAATAAGCCGCGCAGGCACCTTCTGATGACACCATCGGCGCACCCAGTGGGCGTTCGGGTGTGCAGGCGCGGTTAAACTGACTGCATTCGTGCGGTTTTTTGATCCCTTTCAGCACCAGACCGGCAATACAGTCGGGGCATTCGGGGGCTTTGGCAATCGTAACGGAAAACTTACGGTCGGCATCGAAAGCGGCCAGCTCGGGGCGCACCGCCCAGCCACTGCCGGGAATGGTGCCAATGCCCCGCCACTCGCGGTCGACAGTTTCGAACACCTGTTCAATAACGCGCCGGGCGTCGGGGTTGCCCTCGGAACGCACCACACGGGCGTACTGATTTTCGACCTTATACTCACCTCGTTCCAACTGACGCACCACCATCAGTATGCCCTGTAGCAGATCGACCGGCTCAAATCCAGTTACCACCATCGGCATCCGGTAGCGGGAAGCCAGCGGTGCGTAGGCATCGATTCCCATGACGGCGCAAACGTGCCCGGCGGCCAGGAACCCCTGGATATTGGTGTCGTCGTCCTGAATCACGGCTTCCATGGCGGGCGGCACCAGCACGTGCGAGGCCAGAATGGTGTAGTTGGTCAGCCCCAGTTGTCGGGCCTGCAGCACTGACAGGGCGTTGGCCGGGGCCGTCGTCTCGAAGCCAACGGCAAAAAACACCACTTCCCGGTCGGGGTTCTCGCGCGCCAGCCGAACGGCTTCGAGCGGAGAGTACAGAATCCGTACGTCGGCCCCGCCCGCTTTGGCGTCGAGCAGACTTTTTTCTGATCCCGGCACCCGGATCATGTCACCAAACGAGCAGAGCATAACACCTTTTTTCTCGGCCAGGTACACCGCTTTGTCAATGAGGTTGACGGGCGTCACGCACACCGGACAGCCCGGCCCGTGTACCATTGTCACGAGGTCGGGCAAAAGGTTCAGGATGCCGTTTTTGACTAAGCCGTGCGTTTGGCCCCCGCACACCTCCATGATGGTCCAGGGACGGGTGGCGGCACGTTGCAGTTCCTGAATGTACTGCTCCACCAGATCCGGGTCGCGGTATTCGGTTAGGTGTTTCATATAGGATGGCGGTCTAGTTGGCAGCTTTCGGTAAGTTCGTCGAGTTCACCGATTTCGCTCAGGTAGGCGAATGTTTTCAAAGCTTCCTCTTCATTGACTACACTGATGGCCACACCCACGTGGATCAGCACGTAGTCATCGACTTTGGCGGCGGGTACCATATCGAGACTGGCTTCTTTAATAATGCCGCCGAAGGCCACGCGGGCCATGCGTACAAGACCACCGTACTGGTAGTCAATGGATTTGATTCGACCGGGAATGGCTAAACACATGATTTTTGTTGATTTTGGGTGATGGAGACCGAAACTGCCGCGTAGTGCGCCAGTTGGCCTACCGATATACATTCGTCGTTGGGCGGCAGTTGCCGGTGAAAATACAAGCCGTGCGTTCCGCCGAGTTCGTGATGAAGCCAGTCGACGAGCAGCGCGTTCTGAAAAACGCCCCCGCTGAACGCCAACTGGTTACTGGCGGTTTGTTGGGCCACGGCAGCCACCACCCGCACGAGTGTACCGTGAAACCGGGCGGCAATCTGGTTGGTCGGAACGCGGGCCAGCACGTCGCGCAATACTCCCGTGACGATGGCTTGGGTTGGTACCCGCCCGGACTCAAACGAGGCTGGCAGGTAGTGGTCAGCTGGGAAGCCGTTGGTCGCTACGAAACGTGTGGCCCGGTCTTCGAGCAGCAGCGCGGCTTCGCCCTCGTAGCTGACGCAGTCGGCCAGCCCGAGCAATGCCGCCACCGCGTCGAACAGCCGCCCTACGCTGCTGGTTTTAAGCGTATTTCTGGCCAGTAGTTTGGGAAAAAATGCCCATTCGTCAGCCGTGAACTTGGGGCGCAATAGCGCAGCTGCACCGGGAAGTTCGTGCGCCAGCGATAAGGCCGACAGCCGGGGTTCGCGGGGCATTTTGTCGCCGAGGAGCGCGTCGAAATATGCAAAATGCCCAATCCGGTCGACCCGATAGCCGGTATCGGGGTCGGACTGGCCGATCATGAACTCGCCTCCCCACAGCTGCCCGTCGGTGCCGTAGCCGGTGCCATCCCAGACCACGCCCAACACGGGCTCAACTTCACCCGCCAAGTTGTTATCGGCCAGCACAGCCGCCAGATGCGCTTCGTGGTGTTGAACAGTCACTACGGGAATTCCCCAAATCAGGCCCAATTCATGGGCAAGCTGGGTGGAAAAATACCCTTCGTGCCGGTCGGCCAGGAGCAGCGCGGGCTTAGCCGCAAACAGCGACTGGAAATGAGCCAGTGTATGCCGAAAACTAACTTGCGTATCGAAACTTTCGAGATCACCCAGGTACTGACTCACGTAAGTATTACCCCGCAACTGCCAGGCGAACGTACTCTTCATCGACGCTCCCAGGGCCAATATGCCTCCCTCCGCCTGCTGTGCCGCCGAAAAACGGAGCGGCTCGATCGTCGGGGCAAGCCCCCGCGCCCGCCGTAGCACAACGGGCTGCCGATGCCGGGGCGACAACCGCATCACGGAGTCATCCTGGGGCATAAGAATAACCCGATTGTGCATCAGAATAAAATCGGCAACGGCGGCCAAGTCGGTCAATGCCCGCTCGTCGGTATAGCAGATGGGCGACCCGCTCAGGTTGCCGCTTGTGGCCACCAACGGCCCTCCGAAACTGTCGGTAATCGAGGCCAGAAGGGGCGCGTAGGGCAACATCACGCCGAGGTTGCTCAGGCCGGGGGTAAGTTGGTTCGTTGCCAGGCCCGACGCCGGGTTGGAACGCAGGGGAAGCAACACAATAGGCGAAACGGCATCCGTCAACCAGAGTAGTTCATCCTTTTTCACGTAACAATCACCCGCCAGCAGGGCAGGGTTAGGGTAAAGGACCGCCAATGGTTTGGCGGGGCGGTGCTTGCGCGCACGAAGTTCACCGATTGTAGCGGCATTGGTAGCGTCGGCCAGTAGCAGATATCCCCCAATACCTTTTGCGGCAACGATTTGTCCAGCCCGTAGCGCATCGACAACCGCTTGAATGATCGTGTCCTGAGCCACGACAATCTCCTTCTGGGCAGCCGTAAATAGCCGCAGCGAAACCGGGCAGTTGGGGCAGGAATTGGTTTGAGCGAAGAAACGACGATCGGCGGGATCGTTGTATTCCGCTTCGCAGTCGGCGCACATGCTAAACGGCTTCATGGTAGTGGCCGGGCGGTCATACGGCAGGTCTTGCAGGATAGAATAGCGCGGGCCGCAGTGCGTACAAGTCGTGAAAGCGTACCCAAATCGCCGATTGCCGGAATCGCTCAGGTCGGCACGGCAGGCCGGGCATAGCGCGAAATCGGGCGTGAGCAGCAGCGACGCCGTACCCGCCGATTCGCTCTCGACGATTGAAAAATCGGGCCATTCGAGCGAAACGGTGGTCTCCATTATGGCCGATTCAATACGGGCCAGTTTGGGGGCTTCGGCCTGCACCCGGCGCAGAAATGTCCGGGCCGTATCAGCATCGGCACCGACGTAGATATGAACCCCATTGACCCCATTGCTCACCTGACCCGTCACCCCCATAGACCGGGCCAGTTGCCAGACGAAGGGCCGAAACCCAACGCCCTGAACAAGTCCCGTAAGATGGAAGTGATAAGCCATTTTTTTGTTGATTATGAGGCGGCAAGGATTCCTTTTTTCTGCTCTACCCGCGCCAGCAGCCACGCACACCAGGCATCGAGTCCCTCGCCAGTGGTGCTGGAAATGGTCAGTACCTCGATGTCGGGGTTTACGTCGCGTGCATCCTGAGTCACATTCTCGACGGTAAACGGCACGTAGGGCAGCAAATCAGCTTTCGAAATCACCATCAGCTCACTGGTCAGGAACATACGCGGGTATTTCTTGGGCTTGTCGTCGCCTTCAGTGGTAGCCAGCAGCGTTACCCGCACGTCTTCACCGAGGTCGAAAGCCGCCGGACAAACCAGATTGCCCACATTCTCGATAAAGAGGAGGTCGACGCCCGTGAGGTCGATGTGGTCGAGGGCCTGATAAATCATTTGCGCTTCGATGTGGCACATACCGCCCGTCACGATCTGGAGCGCGTTGATGCCCACATCGCGCATCCGAATGGCGTCACGCTCGGTTTCGGGGTCGCCCACGAGGACAGCCATGTTAAGTTGGCCCGCCAGTCGTTTGCCAGTCTCCTGCATCAGCGTGGTTTTGCCGCTTCCCGGCGATGAGCAGACATTGACCACCAGTACATCGGGTAGCCGCTCCCGAATAGATTTGGCCACAAAATCATTTATTTTGAGCAGATTAAGCGTCGTATTTTCACAGTGGACGGCTCCTACAGAGGCTTGGTTGGATTTGGGTTTGCTGTTCATTGTTCGTTATTCATTCGTCAGAGAATTCTACTTTATTAATCAGTAATTCTTCGCCCTGTATCACATTCCGGCTGGGTTTGCCGCAACTGCATATAAACCGGTATCGCTGCACCTCGGTGGTTTTGCCGCACTCGTCGCAATGGATTAAAATTTGAAGAACCTCCACGTGCAGTGTCGTCTGCTGGTAGCGGGGTTCGACTTCCAGCACGGCGGCAAAGGCATTTTGCATCAGTATCGGCTGCACATTCGAAAGCAACCCCGCTTTCAGGTAAATGCCTCGTAGCCGATCCATGTCCGCCGGAAACTCGTCCTCGAGTGTTCGGAAAATGTTGCGCACCAGTGAAATCTCATGCATAGAAAAGTAAAGTTAATCTTCTCAGAGTGAAATAAAAAAAGCCGGGGGTGCTAAATTAGAAAATATTTTCTAATTTAGCACCCCCGGCTTGCTTATCTTGTACATAAGAACCTATTATTCCAACACCAATTCTTGAAGACGCTGAATATGGGTTTCGGCTTCCTGAATAAGCCCCTCTTCCGTCACCAACTGCCTCACTTCAGCGGCTTTCTCCACCAGATCTTTGAGCAGGGCGCGTTGGTTTTGCAGATCGTCTTCGCCAACGTGCCAACCCGCTTCCAGGTAATTCAGAATGGTCAGGGCGCGTTCGTAAGGGTACTGCTCGGCGGTGCGTACCCGAAGTGCATCGCGGTAGTAGCCAATGGCTTTCAGGTAGTTGTCTGATCGCAACGCCAGCGGGTACTTGGTCAGGGCATTGGCGTAGTGGTTGCAGATGGTGGCGTATTCGTAGGGAAAATCCTCGTGCGTGAAGTAAGCCAGAGCCTGCTGAAATGAACTGGAGGACACCGCCGCCCAGATGCTTTTCTTCTTCACCTCGTCGGGTATTTCAGCGTAAATAACTCCCAAGTGGTGCTGAATTTCGGCGAAAACGGCGGGCGAGTTTTGCTGACTGAACACCTTCAACGCTTCCTGGTAAGCTTCCATGGCGGGCCGGTAAAATTGCGGGCTACCTTGCTGCGCCCAGGTGTAAAGCAACACGCCCTTTCGATACTGGGCGTTGGCAAGCAGCTCTGGGACGTCTTCCTCCCTGAAAATACTGATGGCGCGGCTGATGTAGCCGAGGGCTTCGGCAAAGCTGTTTTGAAAGTTAGCTACCTGCGCGGCATCCACCAGCAGCAGCCCTACCTGTAGCGGTTGCTCCTGAGCCTCGTAGTGTTGCAACACCTGCCAGAGGACGGTTTTTGTGCGGTCGAGTAAGTCCGAATCGTAGGGGACGGTCAATTGCTGAAGCCATACCCCGGACTGAACCGCCAGTAATTCGTAGTACCAGGCCGGGGGCGAGTCGCCGAAATCGTGGGTGCCGATGGCAGCTTCCAGCACGGCACTGGCTTCGGTGAGCTGGCCTGTGTCGAGCATTAAGGTAGCGTAGTGTTTGGCTGTGAAGGCGCGATGTTGTGCGTCGGGGGCGGTTTTCAAGGCTTCGGCGTAGGCCTTTTCCAACGCGTCGGCAGTGGAATCGTCTGGGTTGCCGTAGTGCAGTGCCACGGCCCGGTTGTGCCAGCGTTGATAGGTCTCGAACGTACCGGTACCGTTATGGGGGAGGGCAGGAACCGACACCTCGACCCCCAGCTGAAGCCGATTGGTGAGATCGAGCGCGTCAGCCAGCGGCCGGTTGAGCCGGGCGTATTGGTAGGCTTTCTCCCAGTTATCGAGCCGCGAGAAAATGACCGCCAGCAGCGCGTCGGAGGTGGCCGATAGCGGTCGGGGCAGCAGCACGGGCGGCAACGACCCGCTCCAGTCGGGCCAAAGGTCGATGGCATCGTTCGTAACCAGCAGCACGTCGGCATCGGGGGCGCGACCGGTGCGGGGTATCACCCGAAGGAGTTCGTCGAGTCTGAATTCGCGCGCGATGGCCGCCTGAACAGCGGGCAGGTCGTCGGTCTGGATGGTGAGGTAGGCCATGGGCTAATCTTAAATTGTCAAACTTAAAATTCCACTCGTTTTCAAGTCAAAAACAAGATCGCGGTCGCCGTCGTCGATGTCATTGTCGATGATTAATTCGCGGATATTTATGGACTTGTCGCCGAGCAGATTACGGTCTTTGATCATCACCCGGCTCGTTTTGTGCATGTTTGCAAAGAAACTCTTGGAGGCACCAGCCACCAGCAGCGTTTGGCGGTCGGGATAGTACGCCACATTCACCTGCGGGTCGTCGCCGAAGGCTTCATGGGCCAGGGCCGCAGTGATGAGCAGGTAACTATTTTTGAGACTGGCCGCACTCATGTCGCCTGCATTGACTCGTTCAATTCATCGCGCACCAGCGTCACTACCCGGTCGCCCGCTGCCCGAACCGGCTCCGACAGACCGACTTCGAGCCGAGTATCGTCCACCGCAATCAGATACACCTGAATATCGGTAGGATATTCGTCGCCCAGGATTTTGCGGGTATAGGACAGGGCCTGATCCCATTTCAGGCTGTGCAGAAACACCATCGGATCGTCCTGAATGGCAGCTTCCACGGCTTCAGCGGGCAATTTAAAAAGCGTTCCAGGGGCGTCTCCAGTGTTGATAACGGCGTCCACAATCCGAATGCGCTGGTGGCCCCGGAGCTTAAACAGCACCTCGAACGCCGACGTACCCATATCAAACAAACCAACTCCGGGCAGACCTTCGTAGGTAGCCCGGAGTTGATCGATCACGTAACAGCCAATCCCGTCGTCGCTACGAACCGGATTGCCAAAACCCATGATGGCGGTGTTCGTCATTTACAATTTGAATTTGGCCAGCTGCTCGCCCGACTTGGCATCATGGGCGTGGACAGTACATACCAGACACGAATCGAACGAGCGGGCCACCATTCCAACCTCGACTGGGTCGTAGGGATCTTCTATCTCGGTGCCTTCCAGGGCGGCTTCGATGGGCCCAGGATTACCCTGGTCGTCGTTGGGGCCCACATTCCAGGTCGTGGGGGCCATGATCTGGTAATTCTTGATGACGCCGTCCTTTATCTCGATCCAGTGCGAGAGGGCACCACGGGCGGCTTCGGTGGCACCGAACCCCTGCCCGTCGCGCTCTTCGGGCTTGATGTAAAACTCGCCGTTCAGGTCGATCTCGGTCAGCCATTGGTTGATGTACTCGTAAACGCGCGGGGCTTCGTGCATCCGGGCCAGGGTACGGGTAAACACGTTGGCACCTAGCTTATCGAAAATGTCGGCAAAAAGCGGATCGTAGTATTGGTGGGGCGAGAGGTTATTAGGATTGGCGTTCATGAGCACTCGCGCCAGCGGGCCAGCCTCGGCAGACATATCCATGTAACGCGGAGATTTGGACCACGAGTACTTGCCATTCATGTCGGAGTCATGCAGACTGTGCGACTTCATCGGCGTAGGCAGAGGTTCCTCCCAAGGGTGCAGGGCGGGTACGTTTTCGTACCAAGAGTGGCCCACGTGTTCTTTCACGTTAAGGTGGTCAAAAATATGGTACTCTTTGGTATGGCCATCGTAGAAACCCGAGCGGCTGATGAGCGACCCGTTCCGTCCCTCTACCGATGGGCGGTTGTACTTGTCTTTGTGCAAGTAAGTGCCCGTGGCAATGAAGCGGCCCACACCTTGCCCGAATTTGTGCAACCCAAACTCCAAGCTGGCCCGGATAAACAGGCCCAAGTCAGAATTTCGCTGTGATTCGTTTTCTTCTACCCAAGCCTGCAAATCGTCCCAGGTTTTGATTTGCATGTAACGTTCTATCGAACAGCCGAGCCACACGCTTTCGAGCCAATCCTTACGAAAGTGGTTCATGATGGCGTGGGCGCGGGTGATGTCTTTCAGCGTGGGAGCGCACATTACCCCACCGGGCACCATGTAGGAACTATGGGGCCATTGCCCGCCAAAAAGGGCATATACCTCAACTGGTCGGCCCGAGGCGGTCACGCCTTTCTGAAACGACGTACCCACATAAGCCGCAAAACGCTTCACCACCTCCGCGTAGAGCGGTTTATTGGCAAATTTCTTGTTCGCCAGATCCGTAGCGAAAATGGCGTAAAACCAGCGTGGAATGCTTTGGATGGTCTCGGTGGCCTGGCCAATGGCCCGCAGCAGCAGCGCGTTGGGCGTCAGAGTGGTTTTCCAGACCGTGTCAAGCGCCGAGGAGGCACAGTAGAGGTGAGAGCCGCCACAGATACCGCAGATTCTGGGGGTCACGATCAGGCCCGCCTGAGGGTCTTTGCCTTCCATGATTTTTTCAAATCCCCGGAACATAGAAGCCTGGGTGTGCGCCCGCGTAACGACGCCGTTTTCCATATAGACCCGCACATCGAGGTCGCCCTCGACCCGGCCCACCGGCGAAATATTGAGTTCTTTTTGAATAGCCATTATTGAAAGTCGGTTAATTATTTGGAAGTTGTAAACTGCTGCTGATCGACGCCCAGTACTCGCTCGGAGCCGGTCACGACCTTCTCGAAACCCGCCCGCAGGTAGTAACCCAGTTTCGACGTACCCGTTGGGGTGTCTTTGGGCAGGAAGCCGAGGTAGTGCATGGTCTTGAAGATCGAACCCTTTGCCAGGTCGTTGTGCGGAAAACCCGGTTCGGTGCAGCCCAGGCAGGGATGGTTGGCGCGGGTCTTGCTCGACTGCCGATTCCACAAAATCCGGTTGCAACTAGCCCGTGTCATGGGGCCCCGACAACCGACTTCGTAGTACAGGCACCCGCCCCGCTTGCCAAAACCGCCGTCCACTTTTTGGGCGAAGCTGATGACGTTGGGACAGCCCGTCTGCACAAAATCAGTGAAGAATGTCTTGGGCCGGTGGTACTCATCGAGCAGCACATCCCCGATGCGGCCGACGGAAATCGCGACCAGGATTTGCGTGATCCAGTCGGGATGCGCCGGGCAGCCGGGTATGTTGATCACGGGCAGACCACCTTTTGAAACGTAGTCAGAGCCGAGGAACCCCCCTTTTCCTTTCCGGAGAAACTGCATCCCTGTCGATTCGCTCGGATTAGGTTCTACGGCCGGAATACCGCCCCAGGTAGCACAGTCGCCGATAGCCACGACGTAGCTGGCCACGCCAGCCAGTTCGCGCACCCATTCCTGCATGGGCCGTTCGGCAAAGTAGTTCATTGTTCCCGATCCGTCCGGTCCCTGCACGATACTGCCTTCGTAAACCAGAATATCGCACTGGGTTCGGCCCTGCACGATGTCGTTCAGGATTTGCGTGACCTGATCGCCGATTTCCAGCCCGATGGACGGATGCCAGAGAATATTTACACCGAAGTCCGTCACCAGATCGACGACGGTCGGTTCCTCGGCGTTGAGAAACGACATGGTGTTGCCACTACACGCTCCTCCTTGAAGCCACAATACATTAGCCATAGAAAACGGGGAATGAAAGGTTGATACTATTTAACTATATAACGGACAAATATAAATATTTTTCCCGAATTAGAAAATTTTTTCTAATTCGGGAAAATTTTATTTTCTCAATCCATAGCCGAATTAGAGGGAAGTCGGCCTTTGATCTATTGTTCGCCCTGAGAAGGCTGGCTCATCGGTTGATCAGCGGGAGGATTACATCAGTATATTCAGACACTCCTAAATCGGTGAGACAAGGCGTAATGTGCTTCCAGACGGCTTGTTTGTAGGCATTTTCGGTAAAAGGCCGACCGCGCATGGTGCAGGAAGCCGGCATAAATATCAGCGTCATCCAGATAGCCTCAGCCAGTTGCTCGTAATGGCCGGATGCGTGTTCGGGCTGAAAAACTTTCCGCTGTATCTGGAAATCGAGCCAGCTACGAAGCTGAATCAGCATTTTTCGCACCGCCTGTTGCCATCCGATTTGCTGCTGGGTCTGGGTGGGTCCATTCTTGAAGAACTCGGCCAAATAAAACTGGTAGTCACTAAAAAACTGGCTGTACAGCGTCAGTTGCCGGTCGAATGCGACCAGGTCTGGTGCCTGTAAGTATTGCCTGAATATATGGTTGAACTCATCGAGAACCTGCTCAAATACAGATTCAATAATGGCATCTTTCGTTTTGAAATGATACGCCAGATTCCCCACGCTAATCCCGATTTCCTCGGCGATCTGCTGAAGCCGCACCGAATCCACACCATACTCGTTGAAAAGTCGGACCGATGCATCCAGAATGCGTTGTTTTGTGGAGAAGGCCATACAGTGGTTAATTTAGGCACGTATCGAGCTGGCTGATCGAAACGGTAAGCGTACCGCGCTGGTCTTTGGCCGCCAGTCGGCGCATGTAATGGGCCTGTTGGGCGGCCCGTTTGGGACAGGCGTTGGACGTGATCCGGCGTTTGATAAATTTGAGTGGATTGCAGGAATGGGCAAAAATCAATTCTACCTCCCATTCGCCCCGGTAACGGTGCAGATTCTCGATAACGGCCGTGTCGGACAGCCATAGATCGTCGTAATAGAGCCTAAAATCGCTCAGATTGCCCTTCCGCTCAGTAAAATGTAGATTGTTCAGCCCCGCCAGCATACTGGCGTACGCAGCTTTGTCGATGATGAAAGGTGATGCCATATCGGTTTTGAGACGTGTTGTAGTCCTGCTTTCTTGGAACGAATATAGCAAGATAATTTACAAAAGTCATTTTTGGCAAGCACATGCCACGGGAATGAGGGTATAAGTTGGAGTCAGGGCTGAATCCAATTTCAACTTACACTCTAAGTTAAACTGCTGGCAATGAACAAAAGCGCTATGTCTTTAAATTAAATTCAAGGCGAATAGTGTATGAGCGTTCGGATTTACCATGAAAATTAATGGTATATATACCGCCGTGCCGCCCACCGGTGGCCTACCTTGCCTCAGGTCGCGGGAGCCCGCCGGGCCAAATATTCAGCCACATATCAATCTCCTCCCAACTGCCATAATAGTTTTTTTCAAATTCATCGAACGCTACTGCCTGATCAGCAAAATTTTATTCTTAAGACACTAAAAAATGAGGTGATGCGATTTGCCAACGCAACAAACATTTTAACTCGGTAAA
This sequence comes from uncultured Cytophagales bacterium, assembly GCA_963803495.1. GTDB lineage: Bacteria > Bacteroidota > Bacteroidia > Cytophagales > Spirosomataceae > Persicitalea. Next base: position 140,236 of record CAWDMP010000001.1, on the reverse strand, counting down.
TCATTATAATCGATCTTTAGAGAAAATTGAAGCTCACTCATCCAAAGTAACAGTGACTCCGAACTAGGAAAGGCAAACTGCATAGTACACCAAATCATTTTGCTGATCAATGAAAGAAGTCCTTCATTTTATCAAAAAAGCCTTTCTCATTCTTCCCGGGCTTGGGCTGGAAATTGGGCGATTGTCGCAACGCTTCCAGGGTATCGCGCTCTTCGGTAGATAGTTGCTGCGGCGTCCAGACGTTGATGTGTACCAACTGATCACCCCGGCCGTAGCCGTTGAGGTCCTTAATTCCCTTCCCTTTAAGGCGCAGAATTTTGCCGGCCTGGGTGCCCGGATCGACCGTGATGCGGGCTTTACCGTCGATGGTCGGGATTTCGGTGGAAGTACCCAGCGCCGCGTCGATGAAGCTCAGGTGCATATCGAAAACCACGTTGTTGCCATCGCGCTTCAATTGTTCGTTCTCCTCTTCCTCGATCACGATCAGCAGGTCTCCCGCCACGCCGCCGCGGGTAGGCACGTTACCTTTACCGGACATCGAAAGCTGCATTCCGTCGCCTACGCCGCCGGGAATATTGAGCGTGATGAGGTCGTCCTGCATCAAGCGACCTTCTCCGGCACATACTTCACAGCGATCGGTCACGATTTTACCCTCGCCGCTACAAGTTGGGCAGGTACTGCTAGACACCATTTGTCCGAGCATGGTATTCACCACCTTACGTACCTGGCCGTTGCCGCTGCACGTGGTACAGGTCGTGAGCGCAGTACCGTTCTTGGCCCCGTTGCCGCTACAGGTTTCGCAGGTAATGTGACGCTTGACCTTGATTTTTTTCTCGGCGCCGTTGGCTACTTCGTTCAAGTCCAGTTTGAGTTTGATGCGCAGGTCGGAGCCTTTGCGAACCCGACGACCACCGCCCCGTCCCCCAAACATGTCGCCAAACGGATTGCCTTCGCCCCCGAACACATCGCCAAACTGCGAGAAGATGTCTTCCATCGTGAAGCCACCGGCAAATCCGCCGCCACCGCCACCGCCGCCCATGCCTTGATGGCCAAATTGGTCGTAGCGCTGCCGTTTGCTCTCATCGCTCAGGACGCTGTAAGCCTCGGCGGCTTCTTTGAACTTGTCCTCCGCACTGGGATCGTCAGGGTTTTTATCCGGGTGAAACTTGATCGCCAGCTTACGGTACGATTTCTTGATTTCCTCGACCGTAGACTTTCGGTCCACACCCAGTACTTCGTAATAATCTCTTTTCTTAGCCATATGTACTATGTGATACCTGTGCTATTATGCTACTGATTCGAATGAGAGGAGCAAAACAACTATTAACTTTTAACTTTTGACTCTTTACACCCCTACTACGACTTTGGCGTAACGGATTACCTTATCGTTCAGCAGGTACCCTTTTTCGACTTCGTCTACTACCATGCCCTTCAATTCGGAACTGGGAGCGGGTAGCTGCGCGATCGACTCCTGGTATTCTGCATCGAATGGCAGCCCCATGGTTTTCATCGGTTTGAGGCCTTTCATTTCCAATGTCTTGTAAAATTTGTTGTAAATCAGCTCGACGCCTTCTTTCAAAGGCTTGACCTCGGTGGTACTATCGAACGATTGCATCGCCCGCTGGAAGTCGTCGATGATTGGAAGCACGGCTTTCACCGTGTCGGCGTTGGCGGTACTTACCAGGTCCAGCCGTTCTTTGGCGGTACGGCGACGGAAATTTTCAAAGTCGGCGTACAGGCGCAGGTACTTGTCTTTCAACTCGGCCAGTTCGATTTTCGCCTTCTCTTCGGCGGTCAACTCGGTGGCCTCTACGTCGATGGGGAGCTCGTTGAGATCCATTTCTTCGGCTGGTTCGTTCACTTCCTGTTCGGACTGGTCGGCCACTTCCGGAAATTCCGGTGACCATTCTTCCCGTGGTTTTTTGTTATCTTCCATGAATATGACTTAATACTAAGGTGTTTTATAGTTTTGTAAAAATCATCACGCTATCGTTTTAGGAACTTGGAGACGCAAAAATCGCCATAACAAGCGTGAACGATTCTATTTGAGCTTCCCAGGCAAGGTAAAATAAACCTGCCAGCCAGAGTATTCTGCCAGATTGACATTTATTTATGACGACCCACGATATCGTTCAGCAGGATAGAGTCCAGGCCATCAAAGCGAAGGCCGCTGCGCTGGGCTTCGATGCCTGTGGTGTATCCAGGGCCGATTTTCTGTCCGAGGAAGCGCCCCGACTGGAACACTGGCTCAACACCAACCAACACGGACAAATGGGCTGGATGACCAATCACTTCGACAAGCGACTGGATCCCAGGAAATTGGTCGAAGGAGCTAAGTCGGTGGTGTCGGTGCTGCTCAACTACTACCCCGAGAGCAACTACCCGACGGCCACGATGACTATAAAATTTCAAAATACGCCTACGGGGAGGACTACCATTTTGTCCTGAAAGATAAACTTAAAGATCTGCTCCGCTTCATTCGGGAGGAAATCGGTGACGTCGACGGACGCGCTTTTGTCGATTCGGCCCCGGTCATGGACAAGGCCTGGGCGGCGCGGAGCGGGTTGGGCTGGGTAGGCAAGCACTCTAACCTACTCAACCGCGACATGGGCAGCTTTTTCTTTCATCGGTGAGCTCATCCTTGACCTCGACCTCGCGCCCGACGGCCTCGTGGCCGACTATTGTGGTACCTGCACCCGCTGCGTGGACGCCTGCCCCACCGATGCCATCACGGCGCCCTACACCGTAGACGGCAGCAAGTGCATCAGCTACTTCACGATCGAATTGAAGGAAGCCATCCCGCAAGAAGTGCGAGGGAAAGTTGGAAAACTGGATTTTTGGCTGCGACATATGCCAGGATGTCTGTCCGTGGAATCGATTTTCAAAGCCGCACGACACCCCGGCGTTCGACCTTCACCCGCAGTTGAAAGATTTTACAAAATCTGACTGGGAAGAGGTTACGGAAGAGGTGTTTAAGGAAATTTTCCGCCGCTCGCCGGTCAAGCGAACCAAGTTAGCGGGGTTGAAGCGGAATATTGGTTTTGTGGGGTAAGATTTGAAAATCAAGAAATAATGTATGTGTCGTTTTAGAACCAACTTATTATCGAATGACAATTAGTTAGATTAACGTTAATTTTGAATTATGCCTGCTTAAAGTTTTATTTCGCGCATGCTACGAAAACTTTCCGATTGGGCTATCTTGAAACAATCGGAACTAGGTGTTCCCACCCAAAATATCTACTCCCTTGCTGAATTATTGCAACTTTCACTTAAAGAAGTAGCAAAACTGATCTAAATATCAGAGCGAACGTTGCAAAGATTGAGTAGGCGTTTTGGCACCATTCTTTAAAGACTCACAATCAAAGCACTTTAATCAGAAATCATTTTTTTATGAGACAATACCTAAATACGCTTACCGCCATCAGCTGCGCTACGATCCTATTTATAACCAGTTGCAGCTCCGAGCAAAAGCAACAGGCCGCATCGACCGGGCTGGACGTGAGTACAAACCGAAGTAGGCGCGCTCGAACTCCCGGCCCCTTACGCCACCGAGTCAGTGCGTAACTCGACGAAGACCATCGGCTGGAAAGAAGGGCAAATGCCTACGGCCCCGGCCGATTTTAAGGTAGATAAATATGCCAGCGACCTCGAACATCCGCGCTGGATTTATCAGGCACCCAACGGCGATATTTTCGTGGCGGAATCCAACACTAAGCGCTCCGCTGACCGCATTACGTTGCTGCGCGATACCGACAAAAACGGACAACCCAACAAAGAGGTTTTCCTGGAAAATCTCAATCAGCCTTTCGGGATGCTGGTACTTGGAGACTACTTCTACGTGGCTAACACCGACGGACTGTTGCGCTTTCCTTACAAGGAGGGCCAAACCAAAATGACCGGCAAGGGACAAAAAATCATGGACCTGCCTGCCGGTGGCTACAACAATCACTGGACGCGCAATCTGCTGGCTAGTCCCGATGGCAAAAAGATATACGTTTCGGTCGGCTCGGCCAGTAATGTCGGTGAGCACGGTATGGACGAGGAAGTACGGCGCGCCAATATTCTGACGATCAACCCCGATGGCTCGGGCGAAACCGTATACGCAAGCGGACTTCGCAATCCGGTAGGTATGGCTTGGGTACCGGGGACCAACGTACTTTGGACCGCCGTCAATGAACGCGACGAGTTGGGCGACGACCTGGTACCTGACTACATAACGAGTGTAAAACAGGGCGGATTTTACGGTTGGCCCTACTCCTATTTTGGTAATAATGTCGACCCGCGCCGAGAAGGCGAAAAGCCTGAGCTGGTGAGCAAAGCCATCGTGCCCGATGTACCATTGGGCGCGCATACTGCTTCGCTGGGACTTAGTTTTTATGACAAAACCAATTTTCCGGCCCAGTATCACAACGGCGCTTTCATTGGGCAGCATGGTTCTTGGAACCGCTCGGAGCTCGTGGGGTATAAGGTGGTGTTCGTTCCCTTCAAGGACGGACAACCCACCGGTCCGATGCAGGATTTCCTGACGGGATTCATTGCCGATGCATCCAATAGCAAGGTACATGGCCGCCCGGTGGGCGTCACTACGCTCAGCGATGGTACCATGCTTGTAGCCGACGACGAAGGCAACACGATTTGGCGGGTACGGGCAGAATAAAATTCGTTCGAATTCTTGATTTCTTAATACAGCGTTTAGCAAAATTTAGCTCCCGCGCTTTAACTTGCCCCAAAACAGCCCAAAACCTATGCGCAATTACCTGGTTCCCCTCGATTTTTCAGAAAATTCGAGTCAAGTCGTATCTGTAGCCAAGCAACTTGCCGGAAAATACGGCAGTACCTTGCTATTGTTGCACGCTTACCAACCTTCGGTACCCGACATGACGGTTCCCTCCGGTGTGGGCATGGCGAATCTAGGTTCCGACCTGGGGATCGAGGAGCACTACCGAACCAGGCTGGAAAAGATCGCCAGCGACTTGGAATCAGAGGGCTATTCCGCTGACGTCATTTGGTCGCCAGGTGGGATTCATGGAGCCATCCAGGAAGCGATTGGTAAGTACCATCCCGAGATGGTAATCATGGGACGAAGCGGTGAAGGCGGATTCCTGGATCGACTCATGGGCTCATCGGCGACTACCATTGGATTGGACGCGGGTTGTCCGGTATTGGTCGTACCTTCGAGTGCGGACGCTGGGCAATTTAAAGAGGTGGTGTACGCCACACAATTGGAATACGAGGAAGGCGATGTACTGAGCCGCGCATTGCCCCTGCTGAACAGTCTGGGCGCCCGGGTGACGTTTCTGAAAGTAAACTCCCGCGCTCAACCTAACATCCAGTCCGACGAGCAGTACCGGCAGCAGATCATGCAACAGCATAGTATCGGTGCAGGTAGCTTTGTGACGCGCGAGGCAGATTCCGTGTTGGAAGGGATCGAAGATTATTGCCGGGAAGTGAATGCCGATCTGCTGGTGATGGCTACCCGCCGCCGCGGATTTTTGGAGGCCTTTATTACCAATCCCAGCGTAACCAAGAAGATGATTGTCGAGACCCACTTACCGCTGCTCGTGTACCACCTGGCAGCCGAATAGTACCTCCCTTACGGGAAGCGATAGCCTACTTTGACGCCCGCCCAGTTATTTCGCATGGGTGCGGCGTTGTAGTAGCGCGTACCAAATGCGTTAAGGTCGAACCCCAGACTATAAATATCGGCGGAAACGAAATCGGCGGAGGCCGACAATTCAGAGTAAAAGTGCGCTCCCCAGTTTTTGTTCCACGCTACCCGCGCGATGAATTGATCGTAGGCCGGGGCTTCCACCGTATTGGCGTCGTTCAGGTATACTTTACCACCATGCTGGTAAGTGGCGAATACCGAGATACCAGCTTTTAGCATCGCATCAATTCCTACATTTTGTGAAAATGCCGGGATGCCCGGAAGTGTATTTCCTCCCAGCTCATTATTTCCCTGCCGATATTCTTCGAAGGTGTAGTTTGTAGCAGTGCCGCTCGTCCATAGCCGGAGGTTCTGCAAAACACCGGCGTTCCTGACCGCGTCATAATCCACTCGCCATTCCAGCCCTTTCTGGTCGGTTCTGCCCGCGTTGGTGAAAAATTCAGCGCCCTGCTCATCCGAACGGCGCACGATGGTTTCTTTCAGATTGAACTGGTAGTAGGTCAGGTCAAGCCGCAGGCGATCACCGACGCGGCGCAACGATACTTCCCTATTTATTCCAATTTCAGGATTCAGGTCGGTGCGAAAACCACCGGCCGACGGACGTACTTCCTGCAACGTGGGTGGCGAATAACCCGAACTCACCGAAGCGGTAAGTGACCATTTATCCAAAAAAGTTTTGTTTAAAGCAACGCGCGGACTGATCACGTTTTCGAACTTCCGCGTCTGCTCGACGTAGGGTGTGGGAAAAAACCGTTCGTAGTCGTAGCGGTTGGCGTTGATGCTGGCCCCACCGCTAAGCGTCAGCGATTCTAACAGGCGAAAATCAGCCTGAGTAAATACCGAAAGGTTGCCGCTGCGAATGTCTTCCGAAGTCTGGAACCCGTTGGGTTTTCCCGCGAGGTTGTTAAAGGTACGCTGCGCGGATTTACCATACTGCCATTCTAGACCGCTCGTCCATTGAAGGGTCGTCTTACCGTAATCTTTGGCGTAGGTCCACACGTTCCTTCCCCCTAAACCCAATTCACTGCGCTTTTCGTAGTTGGTGATGAAAGGATTATCAAAATCATTGTTGGTCACGTAGACCGATAACGACTGGTCCCAGTTTTTGGAAAGATCGAGTTGATGCTGCAAGCCGAAGAGTGCGTACTTGGTGTAGATCCCGGCATTCTGGGTTTCACTACCCGGAAGCGTGGGGGTAGGTTGTCGGGCCAGCGTCGGGTCGCGTTGGTACTGCGCCAGGTTGATCCCGCCGGGCGTTTGGTAGTGCAAATCGGAGTACATACCCAGCAACGACAGCGTCGCTTTTTCGCTGAGGCGGGAGGTGGAATTAAATTGCAACACATCCCGCACCATACCGCTGTGCTGCCGGTAGCCGTCCTGCTGCTGGTGCCCGTAGCGTACCGAAACATCACCGAGCGTCAATTCGCCGTATTCCGGCTTTGGAACCCGTACCTACCCACCCAAGCTTTGCGAAACGCTATTTCCTTCGTTTGGAGTAGTACTCAATAACACGACGCCACCCGTTCCGGCGCCGTAGACGCTGCTACCGGGTCCTTTGATAATTTCCATCCGACCCACCGAGGCGTAATCCAGCGAGTTGAGGGGCGTGTTGCCGTTGGCATCGGTAAAGGGTATGCCGTTCCAATAAAACTTAACATTCCTGACGCCAAAGGGCGAACGCAGCAAACTCCCCCGCACCGAAAAGCGATAACTACCCGGCGAGCGCTCCTCCATTCGTACGCCCGGTACCGTGTTCACCGCATTGGTGAAGGTAGTCGGCGAGGAGCGCTGGAAGGCGCGCGGACCCACGATTCCCACCGAAGCGGTAGTTTCCAGCACATTCCGCCGCGATTCGAAGGCATTTACCGTTACCTCGTCGAGTTGGGTGGTCGTCAGGGAATCCTGGGAAAATGAACCTTAAAGGGGGTAAAAAGGAGAATGCAGGAAAGAAGGACAGAAAAAAAGGTGACTGCGCTTTAACTCGATCATGTAGTTGCCGGACTTTGCGTTTTTCAGTCTATATGGGAAAAGTACTGTTACAAAAAAAGACCCCGGTGAAAAGTTCACCGAGGTCTTCATAGTTTGAATTTATGCTTTAAATGTACTTACGCCCCACCGTCGCACGAATGATATTCAGGGCCGAACCGGCTTTGAACCACTCGATTTGCTGTTGGTTGTAGGTATGGTTTACCGGGAATTCATCCGAAGTACCATCGGCGTGATGTAGCTTGATAGTCAACTGGCGGCCGGGCGCGAACTCAGTGAGTCCCAGGATGTCGATCGTGTCGTTCTCGCGAACTTTATCGTAATCCTCCGGGTTGGCGAATGTCAGGCCCAGCATCCCCTGCTTTTTCAGATTGGTTTCGTGAATCCGAGCAAACGATTTGACGATGATCGCACGTACGCCCAGGAACCGGGGTTCCATGGCCGCGTGCTCGCGTGATGAACCCTCGCCGTAGTTCTCGTCACCTACCACCACGGTCCCGATATTCTGCGCTTTGTAGATCCGTTGGGTAGCCGGTACTTCACCGTACTCGCCGGTGATTTGGTTCTTGACGGCGTTGGACTTCTCGTTAAAGTAGTTGATCGCGCCGATCAGCATGTTGTTCGAAATATTATCGAGGTGCCCGCGGTACTTCAACCACGGTCCGGCCATCGAAATGTGGTCGGTGGTACACTTGCCCTTGGCTTTGATGAGGAGTTTCAAGCCGGTCAAATCGGTACCTTCCCAGGGTTTGAAAGGTTCGAGGAGCTGTAGTCGGTCCGATTCCGGGTCGACCATCACCTGCACCTTGCTGCCATCCTCGGCAGGGGCCTGGAAGCCGGCATCCTCGACGTCGAAGCCCTGGATCGGTAGCTCGATGCCGCGCGGCTCGTCAAGCATCACTTCCTGACCGTCCTCGTTCATGAGCTTGTCGGTCATGGGGTTGAAGGTCAAATCGCCCGCAATGGCAAAGGCCGTCACGATTTCGGGCGAAGCCACGAAGGCGTGGGTACTGATGTTGCCGTCGTTGCGCTTGGCGAAGTTCCGGTTGAAGGACGTAATGATCGAATTTTTACGCGAAGGATCGTCCATGTGTCGCGCCCACTGCCCGATGCAGGGTCCACAGGCGTTGGCCAGCACCACGCCGCCTATTTTCTCAAACGTATCCAGAATACCGTCGCGCTCGGCGGTGAAACGTACCATCTCCGAACCCGGCGTAATCGTAAATTCGGCCTTGGTCTTGATATTCTTTTTTGAGGCCTGTCTGGCCACCGAAGCAGCGCGCGTCATGTCTTCGTAGGAGGAATTGGTGCAGGAACCGATTAAACCTACTTCAAGCCGCTCGGGCCACTCGTTCTCGCGCACGGCCTGGGCAAACTTGGAAAGCGGCCACGCCAGGTCGGGCGTAAACGGTCCGTTGACGTGGGGTTCGAGCGTCGATAGGTCCAGCTCGATTACCTGATCGTAGTACTCCTCGGGATTGGCGTACACCTCGTCGTCGGCGCGCAGGTGAGGGCGTACTTCGTCGGCAGCTTCGGCGATGTCGGCGCGCTCGGTGGAGCGCAGGTACTCGGCCATTTTGTCGTCGTAGGTGAAGAGCGAAGTAGTGGCTCCAATCTCGGCACCCATATTACAGATGGTACCCTTGCCGGTACAAGACAGGCTCTCGGCCCCGGGGCCGAAGTACTCGACGATGTAGCCCGTACCGCCTTTCACGGTCAATTGCCCGGCTACCCACAGGATCACGTCCTTGGCCGAAGTCCAGCCCGACAGCCGTCCGGTCAGCTTGATACCGATCAGACGCGGCATTTTGAGCTCCCAGGCCAGGCCCGACATCACGTCGCTGGCGTCGGCGCCACCGACCCCGATGGCGACCATACCCAGCCCCCCCGCGTTGGGCGTGTGGGAGTCGGTACCGATCATCATGCCTCCGGGGAAAGCGTAGTTTTCCAGTACTACCTGGTGGATAATACCCGCGCCGGGCTTCCAGAAGCCCAGGCCGTACTTGTCAGAAACGGAAGAAAGGAAATCGTATACCTCTTTGTTGCGGTTGTTGGCCACTTTGAGGTCTTCGACGGCACCGGTTTCGGCTTGAATGAGGTGATCGCAGTGCACGGTGGAAGGCACCGCCACTTGCGGCCGACCGGCCTGCATGAATTGCAGCAGTGCCATCTGGGCAGTGGCATCCTGCATCGCGACGCGGTCGGGGGCAAAGTCTACGTAAGCCTCACCTCGCTTGTGTACTTCGGTGGCGGGGCCATCCCAAAGGTGGGAGTAAAGGATTTTTTCGGTTTGGGTGAGGGGGCGGCCCAGAACTTGGCGGGCAGCACTGATTCGTTCGTCCATGCGAGCGTATACGCCCTTGATCATGTCTAAGTCAAATGCCATAGTGTTGGTTTTACGCTGATAAATTATTTGTTAGTCTAGTAGCCCTAAAAGTACTAAAATTCCCCGATTCCAGGCTTACCAATTTTCGATTAGGCGCCGTATTGCCATTGTTTTTCCTTATTTTTGTTCAAAACCCCACCTCGTATCACGCTTCAAATCGAATCATTTAATAAGAAAAGTACCACAAATTACCGTTGCCGGGCGGCACTTGTTTTCGGGCTCTGTAACAAACCCATTGCGCGCTCTGTTTAGCTTTTACGGTAATCTGTCCTACATTTGAAGCGGATCAAGCACCGTTCCTATACATTACAACCCATCGAATTATGTCAAAAAATCTGGTGATCGTAGAGTCACCGGCCAAGGCCAAAACCATAGAAAAGTACCTGGGAAGCGATTTCACGGTCATGTCGAGCTACGGGCACGTGCGTGATTTGCCCTCCAAAAACATGGGCGTCGACACCGAAAACCGCTACGAACCCGTATACGAGGTATCGAGCGATAAATTGAAAGTGATCAATGACCTAAAAAAGCACGCAAAAGGCTCGGAAGTGTGGCTGGCGACGGACGATGACCGCGAAGGCGAAGCCATCTCATGGCACCTCAAGGAAGCCCTGGGCCTGCCGGATGCCACCAAACGCATCGTATTCCGGGAGATTACCAAGACGGCCCTGCAAAGTGCCATCAGCAAGCCGCGCACGATCGACATCGACCTGGTCAACGCCCAGCAGGCCCGCCGGATACTGGACCGGTTGGTAGGCTACGAGCTTTCGCCGGTACTTTGGAAAAAAATCAGGATTGGTAAAAACAATCTTTCTGCCGGACGGGTACAGTCGGTAGCCGTGCGCATCATTGTGGACCGCGAGCGCGAAATCGAGGCCTTCCAAACCAAGAGCAGCTACAAAGTCACGGCTCAGTTTGAAGTGGGCAATAACAAAATACTGAACGCCGAACTACCCAAAAATTTTCCGACGCAGGAACAGGCCGAGGAATTTGTTAAAAAATGCGTAGGCGCGGAATTCACCATACTGAATCTTGAAATAAAACCCGCCAAAAAATCACCCGCCGCACCTTTCACGACCTCGACTTTGCAGCAGGAGGCCTCGCGCAAGCTGAGCTTTTCGGTTTCGCAGACGATGACCGTGGCGCAGAAACTGTACGAGGCGGGTAAAATCTCGTACATGCGGACCGACTCGACCAATCTTTCCGGCGAGGCGATGGGAAAAGCCCAGGAGCAGATTACGAAGGAATACGGTCAGGAGTACCATCATAAGAGGGTTTTCAAGACCAAATCGGAATCGGCGCAGGAAGCACACGAAGCCATCCGGCCTACCGATTTTTCCACCCTGACGGGTAGCCGCGATCGCAACGAGCAGCGGCTCTACGAATTGATTTGGAAACGCGCCATCGCTTCCCAAATGGCCGACGCGCAGCTGGAAAGAACGACGGCGACGATTGGTATCTCGACTACTTCGGAGCAACTTGTCGCCCAGGGTGAAGTCATCAAGTTTGAAGGATTCTTGAAGGTGTACCTGGAATCGAGCGACGACGAGGATGAAGATCAGAAGGGTATGCTGCCCCCGCTGAATGTCGACCAGAAGCTCGACCTCGATATTCTGAAAGCCACCGAGCGCTTCACCCGCAATCCACCGCGCTACACGGAGGCTAGTCTGGTGAAGAAATTGGAAGAAATGGGCATCGGCCGGCCGTCGACCTACGCACCGACTATCTCGACCATTGTCCGGCGGGAGTACGTCGTGAAGGAAGACCGCGACGGCCAGGAGCGCCAGTACACCGAAATCACGCTGAAAGACGATAAGGTCGTCAAGAAGGAAAACACCGAGAATTTTGGAGCTGAACGGGCCAAGCTATTCCCGACCAGCGCGGGTATGATCGTCAACGACTTCCTGGTGGCGCATTTCGACGACATCGTCGACTTTTCATTCACGGCTACGGTCGAAAAAGATTTCGATAACATCGCCGACGGTAAGGTGCAGTGGCAGGACATGATTGATGGTTTTTACAAAAATTTCCATCAGAAAGTATCCGACGCCGAGGGCGAAGAAATCGACCGCAGCCTCACGACCCGGCTGTTGGGCGAAGACCCCAATTCCGGTAAACCCATCAGTGCGCGCATCGGCCGGTACGGTCCTTATGTGCAGATAGGCGACGCGGAGGACGAGGAAAAGCCCAAATTTGCCAGTTTGCAAAAAGGCCAACTGCTGGAAACCGTCACGCTGGAAGACGCGCTCGAACTTTTCAAACTACCCCGCGAGGCGGGTATGTACGAGGACCAGGCCCTGATGGTCAACATCGGCAAGTACGGCCCGTACGTGAAGCACGACGGCAAATTCTACTCGTTGGAAAAAACCGATGACCCAATGGCGGTGACTGAAGCGCGCTGCATCGAAATTATCGAGGCCAAAAAGAAGCTCGACAGCAACCGCATCATTCGGGAATACGACGAGAACCCCAACGCCAAGGTACTTAACGGGCGCTACGGACCTTATATATCCTTCGGCAAGCGAAATATCAAGATACCCAAAGACCTGGAGCCTGCCGACCTGACCTACGAAGACGTCCTTAAACTGGCCGACGGCAGCGACGACAAAGCCGCGCCCGCCGGCAAAAAGAAGGCCGCGCCGAAGAAAAAGGCGGCAGCGAAGAAGAAAGCAAAATAGGTTATTAGGTATTAGGTTGTTAGATGTTAGATCCTTCTGACACCTATTGTTTGTCAATCCACAAACGTTTTTTTTACCTAATTCCTAACAACCTAACAACCTACTAATGAAAAAACTCGTCGTCCTGACCGGAGCCGGAGTGAGCGCGGAAAGTGGTATCAAAACTTTTCGCGACAGTGGCGGACTGTGGGAAAACCACCGTGTAGAGGACGTGGCGACGCCTGAGGCCTGGCAGCGCGACCCCGAGTTGGTGCAGAAGTTTTACAACGAGCGGCGCAGGCAGGCCCTGGATGTTTCGCCCAATTTGGCACACCGCATCCTGGTGGAGCTGGAAGATCACTTCGACGTAACGATCATCACCCAGAACGTCGACCACCTGCACGAACGTGCCGGATCGAGTAAGGTGGTGCATCTGCACGGTGAGCTGTTCAAATCGCGCAGCAGCACTCACCCGGAGTTGATTTACGACATCGAAGGCTGGGAAATCAAAACCGGCGACCTCTGCGCCGAGGGCAGTCAGCTCCGGCCGCACATCGTGTGGTTTGGTGAGCAGGTACCCATGATGGCCGAGGCTGTCGGCATCACCGAGCAGGCCGATATTTTTGTGGTCATAGGTACGTCGCTGGCGGTGTACCCGGCGGCGGGATTGGTACATTACGTTTCGCCCGACGTTCCGATCTACCTCATCGACCCCCAGCAGCCGGACATCACGCTAAGTAAGAACATGACTTTCATCAAGGAAAAAGCCACGGTTGGTGCCGCCGAATTATTTGACAAGCTTGTAAAGGAGCAGGTCGATTGAACACTATTTTTGAATATGCAGGAAAATCATAAAGTTAAGTTGAATAACGGCGTCGAGATGCCAATTCTGGGTCTGGGCATTTATGCGCCGGGTGAGAAGAACGAGGTACGCCAGGCGGTCGATTGGGCCATCGAAACAGGCTACCGCATGATCGATACCGCCAGCGTCTATAAAAATGAGGAAGAGGTAGGACAAGGAATCAAAGACAGTGGCATAGACCGCGAATCGCTCTTTATCACATCTAAGGTATGGGACGACGAGCAAGGATTCGACAATACCTTGCGGGCTTTCGAGCGCAGTTTGGAAAGGTTGCAAACCGACTACCTGGACCTGTACCTGGTGCATTGGCCGGTGGCCGAAACGCGTAAAGACACCTGGCTGGCGCTGGAAAAACTGTATCAGGAGAAGCGAGTACGCGCCATCGGGGTATCCAACTACTACGCCCGGCACCTGAACGAACTGCACGAATACGCCACCGTGGTACCGGCCGTCAATCAATTCGAGCAAAGTCCGTTTTTGTACCGTCCCGAACTACTGGACCTTTGTCGGCAAAAAGGCATTCAACCCGAAGGCTATGCGCCTCTGGTGCGGGGGAAAGAGGAGCGCAACGATATTCTGGTCGAGGTAGCTGACAAACACGGCAAATCGACTTACCAAGTACTTATTCGCTGGGCATTACAACACAACATTGTCACGATCCCAAAATCCACCAACCAGGAACGCATTAAAGCTAATTTTGACGTTTGGGATTTCATACTTTCCGATGAAGATATGAGTAAGCTCAATCAACTTAACGCCGACATCCGCGTAGCAAATGATCCGAACGATTACTGATTTTAGTTGAAAGTTGAAAGTTGAAAATAATTGATTAGTGGCATCATACTTAATGTTTGAGTGAAATTTAGAAATAATATTCACTCATTCCGACATTCACTCATTCACTCATTCACTCATTCACTCATTCACTCATTCAAAATTGAACCACTCTATCATTCAAAATTAATTCCCATGCAAATACTCGATGGCAAGGCGCTTTCGACGCAAATTAAGGCAGAGATTAAGGAACAAGTCGACGCGTGGATGGCGCAAGGCGGCAAGAAGCCGCACCTGGCCGCGATTCTGGTAGGTAGCGATGGTGCAAGTGAGACCTACGTGGCTTCAAAGATCAAAAGTTGCGAGCAGGTAGGCTTTACCTCGACTTTTGTAAGGCTCGATGAAAACACGAGTGAAGAGGCGCTATTGCAAGAAGTTGAAAAACTCAACGACAATCCCGACGTCGATGGATTCATAGTACAGCTACCGCTGCCGAAGCATATATCCGAAAATATGATTATGGAAGCGGTAAAGCCTTCGAAAGATGTGGATGGCTTTCATCCGATCAATGTCGGTCGGATGTGCAAGGGACTTCCTGCCTATCTGTCGGCTACGCCATTCGGAATATTGGAAATGCTGGAACGCGCCAAGATCGAGACCGCAGGTAAGCATTGTGTGGTAATCGGCCGCAGCCAAATCGTGGGCCTGCCGATGGCGATCCTGATGCAGCGCAATACCTATCCCGGCAATTGTACCGTCACGATCTGCCACAGCCGAACTCAGAATTTGAAGGAGATATGCCGGACGGCCGACATCCTGGTAGTTGCCCTGGGCCGACCCGAATTCGTCACGGCGGATTACGTAAAAGATGGGGCGGTGGTCATCGACGTGGGGATTACCCGAGTGAAGGACGATAGCAAGAAGAGCGGTTTTGCGCTGAAAGGAGACGTCGACTTTGCGGCAGTTTCGCCCAAAGCCAGCCATATCACACCGGTACCCGGCGGCGTGGGACTCATGACCATCTGTGGATTATTGACCAATACCCTGAAGGCCGCCAGGAAGGAGATTTACAGTTAATCCGCAGTTTTTCGTACCCATACCATTATTTATACTCCCTATCGGCCTTTTAACCCCAGGTACCACTCACAATCCTCCCACATCAACCGATTAAATGAGTATTGTCAGCAACAACATCAAGTACCTGCGCCGCCTGAATGGGCTGACGCAGGAGCAGTTCTCCCGCAAGATCGGCATCAAGCGCTCGCTTTTGGGTGCTTATGAAGAGGCGCGAGCCAATCCCAACCTGACGAATTTGAAGAACATGGCCCACGCCTTCGGCGTTTCGGTCGACAACCTGCTAAAGAACGACCTCCGGCGCCTCCGCGAAACACCCGACCTGGGGCTACCGTTCAGCGCGGGCCAGAAACCAATCACCCCCCTGATGCGCGAAGAGGCCACGCCCAGGGTGTCGGCCCCGCCTCAGCCGCTCGCGACGATCGTCTCCAAATTCAATCCGCCCAAGCCCAGCCTGCGCATGGTGGCGCGGCCGGTTACCTTCAAGCCGGTACATCAGGAAAATTTTAAAAATCAAACGAATGGTTCTACGGGTACCGCCTCGGAGCCTATGCGTTTCAACAACCAATATCAGGATAATCCTACCGCCAAGGGTAGCCCCGATCAACAGACCCAACGCCCGCAGCAAACCATCCAGTGGGTGAAGACTGCTCAGTTCGATGAATACGCCCGGCAAAGTGACAATCAAAACTACCTGAACGCGCTGCCGGTTTTTCAGCTACCTACCCTGCCGTCAGGTCATTACCGGGCTTTCGAGGCGGGTAGTGATTTTAGTATGTCGGGGGCGTTGCTGGTAGGTACCTTCGTGCGCAACTGGTACGAAATCAAGGACGGTGGCGTGTACGTATTGCTCGTCAAGCAGCGGGGCATCCTGATCCGGCGGACGGTGAACCTTGTCAAGATGCGGGGCATCCTACTGTTGCAGGCCGAAACCAACAACGCCCCTGAACTAGAAGTACCCATCGGCGATGTGCAGGAAGTGTGGGAAGTCAAAGCTTTTGTGAGCAGTACGCCCCCGCCGGTGACGCCCTCCTACCCCAAACTGAAAAAGATTTTGGGTGCTTTGAAAGATGAGTTGAACCGATCCGATGCGGAAGATAATTTTCTTGACTAGAGTACGACTTCGAAATATCATAGTTTAGATTCCTCCATAAGGTCGTCGAGCAGGCCTCCGATCTTGTTCAGCACCTTACTATCGGGCGTAGGCTCTACCAGCGCCTCACCGAACTCATACCAAAGCCCATCCCCAACGCTCAGGTACTTCCCCGAAAACTCCGGTTTACGCTCCTCTGCACTTTGCATCAGAAAATCGGCTTGAAAGACCGTTTCCATCACCTCCCTCGCTTGTTTCCAGCTACATGTTTTCGGCTCCGAATCGTTGACTCTTGTCGTGAGCTCGCGATTCGCGAAAGAAGCTTCCAGACGTAGGGAAGATTTCCTATTGCCGTCGATGTCGATATATTCCAGTTCGAAAGGAAGTTCCTTTTGGGCCGACTCATAAATCGCCTGCACAAGTTCCTGCAGTAGGTAATCCCAGTGCTTTCGTTCGCTCGGAAAAGTACCCTGATCGGCTACCTCATCGAAGTTCAGCTCGATGTAGTTGTCGGTCTCCTTAATCTTATGTTCCGCTACCAGTTTGGTGTTGTAAAGCAACCGAAGCAATTCATCCTGCCACACCTTACCTAGCTTTCCCTTCCAGGCAAAATCATCGTTTAGGGTAAAACCCTCTTCCAGGATGGTTTCCTCGTCGATCTCGTCCCGGTCCAGGTACGTCAGGGTGTAGTCGACAGCCAGGCCCGCGGCTTGTTGTTTTATTTTTAAGGTATAGAAATAAGCATAGGGCGGCGGCATGACGTTGGCAGTCTGGAACTTCACTATCAGGCTGGTCCGATCTTGGGGAGGGTTCATGTTGTATGGTCTTTCAAATAGGCGGCGGCGGTGGCCCGACGGTCGAGTTTATCGGTGGGCGTCCGCTCAAAATTTTGCACAAAGTAAACAGCTTTTGGGGTTTCGTAGCGCGTGAGCCGGGTGCCGAGTTTTTCGAGTAGTACCTTCTCATTGGGAACCTGGGATTTATCCTGCATAAACAGCACAAGCTTTTGCCCTAAGGTTTCGTCGAATTCGTGCCACGCAAAGTAGTTGGTACCACTCCCCATTTCGAGCAAAACTTCCTCGACCACCCGGTCCACTTTTTCCAGTTGAATCTTGACCCCGCCCGAGTTGATCACCGAATCGGCGCGGCCCAGCCAGGTGAAGGTACGGTGGGAGGTAATAGCCACCCGGTCGTTGGTCTGAACCTTTGTAAAGGCGGTTACCGCCCCACGCACCCACAAGCAGTCACGCGCATCGGTACCAAGCTCGATGTCGCCCAGTATCTGGTAGTCTTGCTCGGGCGAGGAACCGTTCAACCGGCGCAATGCCACGTGCGAAACCGTCTCGGTCATGCCGTAACTATGGTATACGGGAACGTCAAGTATCGCGACGTCGCGTTCCAGGGCCAAAGATACGGGCGCGCCCCCGAGCAGAATTTTGCCAAACCGGTCTGCCCCATTCCGGGTACCCTGCTGCTCGATCATGGTAGCAAGTTGCAAGGGTACCATCGCCGCAAAGTCGTAGGTGGCTTCAGCTGGCACACTAGCCAACGGATTGGCCCCGGGCGCGACGATGGTCATTTTCCAGTCGAAGTTCAGTCCCCGAACCAGCATCATCATACCGGCAATGTAGTTTACGTTGAGGCAAACCAGGGCCGTGCCGCCCTTCGTGGACAAGTCGAGTGCTTCGGCCGTGAGTCGGGCTGAGGCCAGCATTTGGGAGCGGCTTATCTGTATCGGCTTGGGTACTCCGGTAGATCCCGAGGTATGAACGGTGTACTTTTCCACCCCAGCCAGCCACTGGACACAAAAGTCATAGGCTTGTCGAAAATAGGGTTCGTCGGGTACTTTGCCGTCTGACAATCGGCGGCGGTCGGTCTGCCAATGTTGCATCCTGGTGGATTTTTGGCCTCAAAGTTCGACAATAGAATTGAACATGGCAGAAACAATCCGTAATTTCGGCCGTTTAAAATGGCTATGGAACACGAATTGAACGACGAAAAGATAGCGCAGTTTCCCGGCCTGATGGAGTACGCTCACACGGCGGGCGGAGCGATCATCCGGCCCGAGGACATGGGTAGGGTCAAGAGCCGCAGCCTGACGGCCATGCGCCAGCAGACCGACATCCAACTGGCCCAGCTGTACAAACAAATGCAACTCCTGGCCGAGCAGGCCAAACACATCGGCCGGCGGGTGGAGGTGTCGGAGCGCATCTACTCCGCCAAAATGAGTTTCGAACCCGTGATCGGCAAAACGTACTACCTCTACGAAAAAGGCGAGGACGAGGATATACTATCGCTCATCGCGCCGCACGAATGGGGCCGCAAAAAACCGTTCAGCAGTTTCGTAGCCACCGTCCACATGCTGGCCGATCATACCTGGGAAGTTGAATATAATGGATAATGGATAATGGATAATGGATAATGGATAATGGATAATATAGAAAATTGCGAGTATCTAGACATATACTTGTTAATTTTCAACTAGCCATAAAACTTTGTCGCTTTGTGGCTTTGCAACTTTGTCGCTTCCTTGAATGAATCACTGGATTGCAAAATCTGAGCCTTTTAAGTACTCTTGGGATGACCTGGTGCTGGAGAAGCGTGGGGTATGGGATGGGGTGCGAAACTACCAGGCCCGGAATAACTTACAGGGCATGAAGCTGGGCGATCTGGTGTTGTTTTACCATAGCAATGTCGGCAAGGAAATTGTGGGCTTGGCCAAGGTAGTGAAAGAGCATTATCCCGACCCGACCACCGACGATACCCGCTGGGTAGTCGTGGATCTCGAACCGCTCGAGCGGTTTCCCAAGCCCGTCACTCTGGCGCAGATGAAGGCCGATACGCGGTTAGCGGACCTGTCGCTGATTCGACAGTCGCGCCTTTCTGTATTGCCCCTCGACGCGGCAGAATTTGATATAATCGTTGGATTGGCCCATGACTAAAAACTTTTCCCGGAATCGTTTTCATTTTTCGTTACTGATATTTTTGCTGGGCTGGGGCACGGTGTACGCGCAGGAAATCAAGCGCATCGAGTTGCCAGTCCCTTCCCACAACGAAGACTACCACACCATTCCGTTGGCCGAACGGGGTGTCCTGCTGGTTTCCCAGACCGGGAAAAACACCTACAACGTGCAGCGGTTCGACACGAATTTGGAGAAGCTCTGGTCGATCGACGGAGCCATCGACGCCAACCTCGACTTTGTGGCCTCCAGCTACGACGGGGTGTCGGTCTATTTGCTGTTCAGTCGCTACCGTAGCGCCCTGTATCAGGTTGTGAAGGTGAACATAGGTCCCGGCTTCGTCGAAACCTATACCATCAATACCCTCGACCGCTTTCAAATCACCGATTTTCAGACACTGGGCTACGCCATGTTCATGGGCGGTACCGTCCGCGACGAACCCGTACTGATCTACACGGATTTAAGAACACTGCAATCCAAAATTTTGCCCTCAGCGATCAAAGGGGCCAACGCCATTCAGTCCATAGAAGTCGATACCACCCATCAGCTGGTCAACGTCGGCTTTGCGGTTAGGAGCCGCCGGCAGGTACGCATCGTGGCGCACACCTACAACGAACAAGGACAGCTGTACAGCCAGGTCAATGTGGAGCCGGGGGACGAATACTCCTTTTTGAACGGCCGCTTGCAAATCCTGAGCGACTCGGTGAAGCTGATGATCGGTACCTACGGCTACCGGAACATGCAATCGTCGAGTAGTGCCGCGTCGCAGGGATTATTCATCAGCAAAATCGTCGACGACCGGGTGGCATTCACGCGCTACCACAGCTTCACCGATTTTTCTAATTTCTTTTCCTTCATGAGTGAGCGGCAACAGGAAAAAATGGAGCGACGCATCAGGCGTAAAAAGGATTCGGGGGGCGAGTTGAAGCTCAGCTACCGACTACTGATTCATGATATCATACCCAAAGATGATCAGTATGTGTTGGTTGCTGAAGTATTCTATCCCGAGTACCGTAGCAACAACAATAATGCGTTGGGCATGAGCTCCTTCTATGGAAATCCGTTTCTGTACGGAGCGCGCTACGGATCAGGACTTTATAACCCATACCTCTACAATCCTATGTTCGGGATGCGAGGCAGCAACTACAGCAACCAGGTCTTCGACGGATTTGTGTACACCCACGCCATTGTGGCCAATTTCGACAACGCCGGACGCCTGATCTGGGACAATAGCATTAGTTTCGACAATGTGAAAAGTTTGGATTTGAAGGAAAAAATCAACGTGCAGATTTCCGGTGCGGGCAAGACCCAACTCGTGTACAGTAAGGAAGGGGACATTACCAGCAAGATTATCCAGGGGCGGCAGGTGATCGACGGCGACAAGAAAGTGAAGCTGCCCACCGGCATAGAAGGCGACAAAGTGCGCAAGACCAGCACCGACGAAGTTAGCCACTGGTACGGCAACTACTACCTGGCCTGGGGCGAGCAGCGCATCGTCAACCCGGCCGGGGATATTCAAAGCCGGGGCCGTCGCAACGTTTTCTATCTCAATAAAATATCTTTCTGAATTTGCTGCTCCTCACCCCTACCCAACATACCGACTACGAACTGATCGACAGCGGCGGTTTCGAGAAATTGGAGCGCTTCGGTACCTACATTCTGGCGCGGCCCGAGCCACAGGCAGTTTGGGACAAATCACTCGCGGAAGAGGACTGGCGCGAGCGCGCTCATGCTACGTTTGCCCGTGATAAAAACTCCCAGGAAAAAGGCCAGTGGACGCTCAACAAGCGCATGCCCGACCGCTGGAACATGGAGTACACCACGCCGTTGCTCGATTTGCGGGCGAGGCTGGCGCTCTCTTCGTTCAAGCATGTGGGCGTATTTCCCGAGCAGGCTTCCAATTGGGACTACATCGCCGAACGCCTCGACGGAATAGCGGTAGAAAAACCGACGGTACTCAATCTATTTGCCTATACCGGCCTGGCATCCTTAGCCGCCAAAGCCCACGGTGCCGACGTCACGCACGTCGATGCGGTGAAGCCCGTCATCAGTTGGGCGCGGGAAAACATGGAGCTCAGCCGGCTGGACAACATCCGCTGGGTAGTAGAAGATGCCATGAAGTTTGTGAAGCGGGAGGTGCGGCGTGGGAAAAAATACCACGGTATTATCCTGGACCCGCCCGCCTACGGCCGGGGGCCTGATGGCGAGAAGTGGCTGCTCGAAGAGCAAATCAATGAGCTGATCGGGCTGTGTGCGCTCCTGCTGGAACGGGAGCACTGCTTTTTTATCATCAATCTGTACTCGTTGGGGTTTTCCGCGATGGTACTCGACAATTTGATCGGCGGACATTTCGGACAGGTGGCGCAATACGAATCGGGTGAATTGTACCTGTGGGATTCTTTTGGCAAAAAACTGCCATTGGGCGTATTCGCCCGATTTTCGGACATTTCGGTGTGAAATAGCGAGATAATGCCCAAATTTGTGCTTTATCAGCAAAACTACCTTCGGACGATAGCGTCGATGCCTTTTTCTTTCTCAGCCAAATACCAGTCATTTTTTTTCCCGGCCATCATTTTGCTCCTGGCACAGTCGTCGTGCCAGACCGACGCCCGTACCACCACGCGCATCCCCCCCACCCCCAACGCCCCGCAGGTAGCAAAACTCGACGTTGACGCCGAAGCCGCCTTGACCGATTTGATCGCACGCGGCACCGACCTCGATCTGAACTACTACAAACGGGCGCGGCACCAGTTCGGTCAGGAGAAGTACGTGGAAGCCGCTGAGGACATTGACAAAGCGATAGCGGCCAGGGAAAATGTGGGTGAGTACTACCTGTTGCGGGCAAAAATACACCGTGAACTGAACCGAACGGACAAAGCGCTGGAGGACGCCCGCCGCGCCGAGGCCCTGCAACAGGATTTTCCCGAACTCTACGTACTACTGGCCGATTTGACGCAGGAAAAAGGACAATTCAGGGAATCCCAAAACTACCTGACATCCGCGCTACAGATGGCGCCCTACGAGAGTGATGCCTACTATGTGAAAGGCATGTTGCAAAGCAAGATGTCCGATACCACCGCGGCGCTGGAAAGTTTGGCGTATGCATTGTCGCTCAATCCGCGCGAGTTGCGGGCGTATCAGCAGGCCAGCCTGATTTATTCGCGCCTGGGCAACGTGGAGCAGGCGCTGCTGTACAATCGCTTGGCGATGGATCGGTTCCCGCGCAACCCGGAGCTGTACCTGGTGCGAGGCGAAATATTCCAGAACATATCACGACTCGACAGCGCTCTGGGGTACTACCGGCAGGCCGTGCGGCTCGATTCCTCCCTGGCGCGCGCTCACTACCTTAGCGGCATTATCTTTTTGAAATACAAAAGCTACAATGCGGCTTTCGCGGCCTTCGAAAATACGCTCAAGTACAAACCGGATTTTCCGCAGGCTAATTTACTGGCCGGGCTTTGCCTGGAGCGGCTGGGCAACGACGAGCGCGCCGCCGAGTACTATGCTCTCGAGGCTCAGTACCGGCCCGGCGATCCGGCTGCTGCCGATGCCATAGCCCGGATACAGGGCCGCCGGTCGAGGCAATACGATCCGGCGGGAATCTTTGCTCGGAAACCTGCCGCGCCGGTGGTACCGGCGGCACCCGCCCCGCGAACGCTGGATTCGGCTCGTATCAAGTTGATCCCTATTAAACCCAGACGAACGATCGACATAGAAGTGGACTCGATGCGGAAGGTTATTATCAAATAGATAGAATTCAGGACCTGATCCCCACTAACCTAATACCTAAAAACATAATTTTATAATGAGCGATCAAATCAACATAAGCCTGCCCGATGGCTCGGTGAGGCAATATCCCAAGGGTACTACTAGTCATGAAATCGCGCTGAGCATCAGCGAAGGACTGGCCCGCAACGTCCTTTCCGGCATGGTCGACGGCGAGGTGTGGGACGCCAATCGGCCCATCGAACACGATGCCACCGTCAAGCTGCTTACCTGGAACGACCCCGAAGGCCAAGCGACTTTCTGGCACTCTTCCGCTCACTTGTTGGCGGAAGCGCTGGAAGCGATGTACCCCGGCGTTAAGTTCGGTACCGGTCCCTCGATCGAAAAGGGCTTCTACTACGATGTCGACCTGGGCGGCAAAACGATTTCGAGCGAGGATTTTGCCGAGATCGAAAAAAAGATGCAAGAGTTAGCTCGGCAGAAAAACGAATACGTACGTAAGCCTATTTCCAAGGCGGACGCCACGGCCTACTTCACCGAAAAAGGCGACGAGTACAAGCTGGAATTGATCGAAGGCCTGGAAGACGGACAGATCACGCTCTACACCCAGGGCGGGTTCACCGACCTGTGCCGCGGGCCGCACATTCCAAATACGGGCGCGGTCAAAGCGATCAAGCTTACCAACATTGCGGGAGCCTATTGGCGCAATAACCAGGAAAACAAGCAGCTCACCCGTATCTACGGCATTACATTTCCCAAGCAGAAAGAACTTGAAGGGTACCTTTTTCAGGTAGAGGAAGCTAAGAGACGAGACCACCGCAAGCTGGGGAAAGAGCTGGAATTGTTCGCCTTTTCCGAAAAAGTAGGACAGGGACTGCCATTATGGCTGCCTAAGGGCGCCATGTTGCGGGAGCGGTTAGAAAACTTTTTGCGCAAAGCCCAGCTCCGGGCGGGCTACCTGCCGGTAGTCACACCGCACATCGGCAGCAAGGCTTTGTACGAAACATCGGGGCACTGGGAGAAGTACGGCAAGGATTCTTTTCAGCCCATCAAGACGCCGGATTCGGACGAGGAATTCATGCTCAAACCTATGAATTGTCCGCACCACTGCGAGATATACAAGACCAAGCCCCGCTCGTACCGCGACCTGCCGCTGCGCCTGGCCGAATTCGGTACCGTGTACCGCTACGAGCAAAGCGGCGAGCTGCACGGCCTGACCCGCGTCCGGGGTTTCACCCAGGACGACGCCCACATTTTCTGCCGTCCCGATCAGGTGAAGGAGGAATTTGTGCGTGTGATCGACTTGGTGCTGTACGTTTTCAAAACCTTAGGTTTCGAGGATTTCAGCGCTCAGATTTCGCTACGAGATCCCGAAAATAAAGCCAAGTACATCGGCAGTGATGAGTTGTGGCAGGAGGCCGAATCGGCCATCGTCGAAGCATCGGCGGAACGCGGCCTAAACACCGTTACCGAGCTGGGAGAAGCCGCTTTTTACGGCCCCAAGCTGGATTTCATGGTGCGCGATGCGCTGGGGCGCAGGTGGCAGTTGGGTACCATCCAGGTGGATTACACCCTACCCGAGCGCTTCGAGCTGGAGTACATCGGCTCCGACAATCAGAAGCATCGCCCGGTGATGATTCACCGGGCGCCCTTTGGTTCGATGGAGCGCTTCATCGCCATCCTGATCGAAAACTCGGCCGGACAGTTTCCGCTGTGGCTGTCGCCGGATCAAATCGCGATTCTGCCCATCTCGGAGAAGTACTCCAACTACGCCGACGAAGTGTTCTTTGAACTGCAGGACGCCGACATCCGGGGATTTGTGGACCACCGCGACGAGAAGATCGGCCGCAAAATCAGGGACGCCGAAATGATGAAGGTACCCTACATGCTCATCGTGGGCGAGAAGGAGGAAAACGACCGCATGATATCGATCCGCAAGAAAGGCGAAGGTGACATCGGGTCGATGACCTGGGCCGAATTCACTACTTTATTTCAAAACGAAATAAAAAATAATTTGATAAGCTTTTAATTTTTCTCTATAATTATATTCTGACTTGGCATTAATTTTTTAAGAATTCGTTCTATATTAAGTGCTTTTTAACCTCAAAATCAATTTTTCTTTTACTAAAATCACTCTATGGCATTAAGATCCCCACGCTCACGCGGCAGATACCGAGTACCCGAAGAACCATATAAAGTTAACGAAAGAATCCTGGCCCGCGAAGTACGCGTGGTGGGAGAAAACGTCGAAACCGGTGTGTTCGACATCAAGCAGGCGCGCGCCATGGCTGACGCTCAGGGCCTCGACCTGGTCGAAATTGCCCCAACGGCTGAGCCGCCGGTTTGTAAAATCGTCGACTACTCCAAGTTCAAGTACGAGCAGAAGAAGAAACAGAAGGAAATCAAGGCGAAGGCCCAGAAGGTGGTCATCAAGGAAATTCGGTTTGGTCCGAACACCGACGATCACGATTTCGACTTCAAACTTAAGCATGCCATCAGTTTCCTGCAGGAAGGTTCCAAGGTGAAGGCCTACGTTCATTTCGTGGGTCGTACGATCGTGTTCAAAGAGCGGGGTGTCAATTTGTTGAAGCGTTTCTCCGAATCATTGGCCGAATACGGCAAGATCGAGATGGAGCCTAAATTGGAAGGGAAGCGCATGACCATCATCATGACGCCGCTTCCCCCCAAAGGAAAATAGAATGATTTGGTAGTGCCTGATCTGGTGCATTACTATAAATAAAAGCACAAAATGCAGGTACTTTATCACGGATAAAGTACCTGCGTTTTCGTTTTATAATAAAATCCGGTATTTTTGCGGGCTGTTTAATTTTTTCATCCAATCAAATACGAAGGATCATGCCTAAAATGAAAACCTTGTCCGGGGCCAAAAAGCGCTTTAAGCTTACCGGTACCGGCAAAATCAAGCGCAAGCACGCTTTCCACAGCCACATCCTGACCAAGAAGTCGACCAAGCGCAAGCGTCGCTTGGTGAAGACCGGGCTGGTCGATGTGACCGAAAAGCAACGTGTGCTGCTCATGTTGGGATTGAAGTAGTCAGTCCCTTTTTTAAAAACCAGTTGGTTTTAGTTTCCACCCGATTGTCGGTATCAAAGACTCACCCAGTGTAGCACCGGCCGTCAAAAAACAATCAGATTATGCCACGTTCAGTGAACCACGTCGCGTCGCGGGCAAGACGCAAGAAAATTTTGAAAATGGCCAAAGGGTACTTTGGCCGCCGCAAGAATGTGTGGACCGTTGCCAAAAACGCCGTCGAGAAAGCACTCGGCTACTCGTACATCGGCCGCAAGCAAAAGAAAAGAAACTTCCGCGCCCTGTGGGTACAGCGGATCAACGCCGGGGCCCGGCAGCACGGCATGTCCTACTCCGTATTCATGGGCAGGATTCACGCCAATGGCGTAGAGCTCAACCGGAAGGTACTGGCCGATTTGGCCATGAACCATCCGGATGCCTTTAAGGCCGTCGTTGATCGGATCAAATAAACAGCACTAGCCCCTCACCGAAGTGAGGGGCTTTTTTTTTGAAATCTGGTATTGATAAGTGACCTGGCATCAATATTATAGTATCAGTAGAGAGGGAAATAACATTATTGACCCCTCCTTTCATTCTTTTTACTTCACCACATAAACAAACAATAGTATGTTAGAGCAATTGATGGGTATGATACAGGAAAATTCACAGGAAGCCATTGTGCGGAATCCTGCGGTACCCAACCAGCAGAACGAAGACGTCATGCAGACGCTGATGGGGTCGATCACCGGAGGCCTGCAGCAGGAAGCCCAGAGCGGCAACATGGGCGGCATCATGGGTTTACTGTCGGGCAGATCGGCCAGTCCCAGCAATTCCTCCGGTCTGATGAGCAACCCCATCGTGGCGGGTATCGCCGGTAAGGCGATCCATAGTATCATGCGAAAGATTTGGTATGTCCAACGGGGCGGCCAGCGGCATCGTCGCTTCGGTACTTCCTGGTGTGTTGAGCAGTCTGATCAACAGAACCAGCAATCCACAGGACAGCGGCATAGACTTCAATAGCATACTGGGTGGCCTGATGGGCGGCGGTACCGCGCCCTCGGCTATGTCGGGAGCTTCAAGCGGCGGCTTCGACTTCAACCAAATCGGCTACGCTTTGGCCGACGGCAAACTTGATATGAACGACCTGATGCGGATGGGCGGAAGCATGATGGGCGGTGGCAACACCAACCAACAAAGCGGCGGCATGGACCTCGGTGGGATGTTGGGTGGCTTGTTCGGGAAATAATCCTCTGAACTTGTCTTCGGGTTGACGGCGGTCCGTCGTGACGGTTGAAGGCAAATTACGGAAACCATGTGTAGACCTAATTTTTACAAAAAGGAAGCGGAGTCAAATTTTGGCTCCGCTTCCTTTTTGCCTAGCCGGTAGACGAACATTGCACCCTTTCAGGGCTATATTTTTCGAGATATTGCCCTGTTGATATTTTGCAGGCCAGTATATACCCTAAAACAGTACACCGTCCACCCTTCCACCGTCTAGCTTTCAACCGTACTGTCGTTTTCCGTCCCCCACTACCGTTCTACCGTTCCCAGTCCCCCCTTCTATTCCTGTCAATTTGTCACAAAGCCGCATTTGTCCCAAAATTGGTATAAGCTTTTAAGTGAAGTCTGTACGAAATCAACAACAAAACAAAACACATAATACAATGGGAAAAATTATTGGCATCGACTTAGGAACGACGAATTCCTGCGTGGCCGTTATGGAAGGTAACGAGCCCGTGGTAATACCGAATAGCGAAGGCGCCCGCACTACTCCTTCCGTGGTGGCCTTCATGGATGGCGGAAACGGTGAGCGTAAAGTAGGTGCACCGGCCAAGCGGCAGGCAATCACCAACCCCACCAATACGATCAGCTCGATCAAGCGGTTTATGGGTAAGCGCTACAACGAGGTCACCAACGAAATGAAGACGGTGGCTTACGAAGTTGAGAAAGGACCCAATGACACCCCCCGTGTCAAAATCGGCGACCGTCAGTACACCCCTCAGGAGCTTTCGGCCCTGATTCTGCAAAAAATGAAACAGACAGCCGAAG
Organism: uncultured Cytophagales bacterium; assembly: GCA_963803495.1. Taxonomy (GTDB): domain Bacteria; phylum Bacteroidota; class Bacteroidia; order Cytophagales; family Spirosomataceae; genus Persicitalea. The sequence goes on along the minus strand of CAWDMP010000001.1, from coordinate 111,971 downwards.
ACTACCTGGGTCAGGAAGTGACGGAGGCGGTCATCACGGTACCTGCTTACTTCAACGACGCTGAGCGTCAGGCCACCAAGGAAGCCGGACAGATTGCGGGCCTCGAGGTAAAGCGTATCATCAACGAGCCTACCGCGGCAGCGTTGGCTTATGGCCTCGATAAGCAGGATCAGGAAATGAAAATCGCGGTGTTCGACCTCGGTGGTGGTACCTTCGATATCTCAATCCTTGAATTGGGAGATGGCGTATTCGAAGTAAAAGCGACCGATGGTGATACGCACCTGGGTGGTGACGACTTTGACCAGGTGATCATAGACTGGCTGGCCGAGGAATTTAAAAAGGATGAAGCCATCGACCTTACGCAAGATCCCATGGCGCTACAACGCTTGAAGGAAGCAGCTGAAAAGGCCAAGGTCGAGTTGTCGAGCTCTACCCAGACGGAGATCAACCTTCCTTACATATTCCCGATAAATGGTATCCCCAAGCACTTGGTGCGGAGCCTGACACGGGCGAAATTTGAGCAATTGGCGGACAAACTGTTCCAGCGCATGATGGAGCCTTGCCGCAAGGCGATGAAAAATGCCGGTCTGAGCAACAGCGACATCAGCGAAGTGATTCTCGTGGGTGGTTCGACGCGTATTCCTAAAGTGCAAGAGGAAGTGGAGAAATTCTTCGGCCGCAAGCCTTCCAAGAATGTGAACCCTGATGAGGCTGTTGCCGTAGGTGCTGCCATTCAAGGTGGTGTACTGACTGGTGAGGTGAAGGATGTACTTCTGCTGGATGTTATCCCCCTGTCGCTCGGTATCGAGACGCTGGGTAGCGTGTTCACGAAACTGATCGAATCTAACACCACGATTCCTTCTAAGAAAACGGAAACGTTCTCCACCGCCGCTGACAATCAGCCTTCGGTCGAGATTCACGTGATTCAGGGAGAGCGGCCTTTGGCCAATCAGAACCGGACGCTAGGACGCTTCCACCTCGATGGCATCCCGCCCGCACCGCGTGGCGTACCTCAGGTTGAGGTGACCTTCGATGTAGATGCTAATGGTATCTTGAACGTATCGGCCCGCGACAAAGGCACCGGTAAGGAGCAGAAGATTCGGATTGAAGCTTCCAGCGGCCTGACCGACGCTGAAATCGAAAAAATGCGTCAGGAGGCGAAAGCTAACGAAGAATCTGACCGCATGGAGCGTGAGAAGATCGATAAGGTGAATGCTGCCGACACGCTGATCTTCTCAACGGAGAAGCAGCTGCAAGAGTACGGAGATAAACTTTCACCGGACAACAAGACGGCCATCGAAAGTGCCTTGGCCGAATTGCGCACCGCGCACCAGGGTCAGGACGTAACCGGAATCGACGCCGCCATGGAGACGCTGAACACCGCCTGGCAGGCCGCGTCGCAAGAGATGTACGCGGCGAGTCCCGAGGGTGATCCTACCGCAGGCGCACCCAACGGAGCAGACGGCGCCGCCGGTGCCGCACCCGAGGGTAACGACGCCGAGGACGTGACCGATGTCAATTTTGAGGAGGTCAAGTAAATGCATCTGATACCATCCCCACTCTTTGTGTGAATGAAGAGTGGGGATTTTTTTTGCCAAAATGGTCCGCTTTGGCCATTAATTTTTACACATAATACCCCTATTCGTCAGCACTTTTGGTGGTACTCTTTTTTATAAAAAGCCTGAGAAACAAATCAACCCATATGAATCAGAAAATCAATTCCCCTGAACTGGCGTATTTGTCGCCTACCACGCGTGAGCGAGCGATAATGCTGGCGCAGGAATTAATCAACTCTAAGCAATTGTCGCCCGCCGAAGCGATCAAGACGGCAATACTCCAAGCCAAAAATTGGGCGGTGAAGAGCGTCAACATGAAAGTGTGGAAGCGATCTGAAGCAGACCGACCAGGAACTGCTATGAGTACCGACAGTAAAAACTTCAAGGGGCAGGTCATTATCGTTACCGGTTCATCATCGGGCATTGGCCAAGCATGTGCCATACATTTCGGTAGTCTTGGAGCCAATGTGGTGGTAAACTACCATAGCAGCGAAGAAGATGCCAACGTGACTTTGAAGGCCATCAAAGAAAAGGGTGGCGATGGCATCATCGTTCAGGCGGATGTGAGCAAGGAGGAAGACGTACTCAGGATGTTTGAACAAACCATCGAGAAATTTGGCAAGCTGGACGTCATGGTGAGCAATGCCGGTCTGCAAGTCGATGCTCCCTTCCTTGAAATGACTACCAAGCAATGGCAAAAAGTGATCGACGTTAACCTTACGGGTCAGTTTATTTGTATTAGGGAAGCAGCCAAGCAATTTGTGAAACAGTCCCCGCAAGAGAATAAGGGTAAGATGATCAATACCGATTTAGCCATCGGCAAAATCGTGATGATGAGCTCGGTACATGACGTAATTCCCTGGGCGGGACATGTGAACTATGCTGCCTCCAAAGGGGGTGTCTCGATGATGATGAAATCAGTTTCCCAAGAATTGGCTCCGTACAAAATTCGGGTCAACTCGATTAGCCCCGGTGCCATCCAAACCGCGATCAACAAGGCCGTTTGGTCGAAGGAAGAGAGCCTCAACGAACTGATGAATCTCATACCCTACCGAAGAATAGGTACTGCGGAGGATGTAGCGAAAGCCGTAGCCTGGTTGGCTTCCGACGATTCGGACTATGTGAATGGTGAAACATTGTACATCGACGGAGGTATGACGCTGTACCCTGAATTTGCGGACAATGGATGAATATTAATCGAAAATTGAAAATTTCTTATTTTTTGGTTTTAATAAAATCAAACAAAAAGCTCAGCCAAATGGCTGAGCTTTTCTTGTTTTCACTCGTTCATTTTCCCGATTTTAGAAAATAGCGAATCCTACGGTAGCCTGAAACAGATTGCCTTTTCTTTTTAGTTGGGAATTAAAATTGGCGTCGTCGGTATCGGCGTTGATGATGTTGGAGGCATTGCCTTCGTAACGCAAGTCGATGCTCAGGTTGCCAACATCGACGCCTACTCCAGCCTGGAAGCCCAATGCGGCGGCGTTGTAATTATCTTTGACAGAATTGGCACCGACGGCGTTGAGCGCATCCCGCAAGCCCCCATTTTCTGACAAACGTAGCGAAGCAATGGGTCCGGCGTTGATTCTAAAAAAATCCCCAAAACGCAAACCTACCAAAACCGGTATATCTAGATTGGTGAATTTGAGATCGACTGAACTCATCTGACCGGCAGTGGTACTCGGAGCGCGAAATACATTGACGGTTCCTCCTTTTTGCGAAAGCAATAGCTCGGGTTGAATGTAAATACTACTGCCCAACCGCATGAACACACCGCCCACGAAACCCGTAAGGGTGGCGTTGTTATTACCTATTCTGATGTTGGGATCATTGCTGGAAACGACCTCGCCTCCTTTTAAATTGGAAAGATTGGCTCCGGCCTTGATGCCGAACTTGAAATTGCGACTCTGCGCTTGGAGTGAGGCGGTACTGCCCAAGATGAGGAGCGCGAGACAAAAGGTTAGTTTGTTTTTCATGGTTATAGATTCAATAGTGCAGATAAAGTATTGATCTTCTAAAATGTTGTACCATGTGCATTTCGTCGATTGGAACGCTATTTGTGCTACCGCACAAGAACTTCACCCAAACCCTCACACAATGAATACCCCCCTCGTGCCTACCCCTTCGTCGGGGTCGATAAAAACCTTGCAAGTACTGAACATCATCGGCTACCTGCTCATGGTTGGGATGAACTACCTGGCCGTGTCGCTGCCGCTCAATGGCAAAACGACGGGCGAGTTATCCGATAAATACGCCAACCTGTTCGTTCCGGCAGGGGCCACGTTTTCAATTTGGGGCGTGATCTACTTGCTGTTGTTAATTTTCACGGTGTATCAGGCCAGTACCCTTTTCAATTCAAAACCCAGCCGGGTCAATAGCATCGTCTCGCAAATCGGCGTATGGTACTTCGTGTCTTCGTTCTGCAATGTGGCCTGGATCTTCGCCTGGCACTACGAGGTACTTCCTTTATCGGTGGTGATTATGCTGGGAATACTGCTCTCGCTGCTGTTTGTCAATGCCGCCATACGTAGTATCTCGGTGCATCTTACCAAGAAAGAAGCATTCTTCACCAAAGCACCCTTCGGGGTGTACTTAGGCTGGATTTGCGTAGCTACCATTGCCAACGTCACCGCCTTTCTTACGGCACTTGGCTGGAACGGAGGACTCGAACAAGACACCTGGACGGTAATCATGGTCATTGTGGGTGGTCTGATCGTGCTGTTTGCGGCCACATCGCTTTAACAACGGGTACCTGGCGGCGGCGGTGGTTTGGGCATTCGCGGGTATCATCGTGAAGCGGCTCGATGTCACACCGTTGTACTATTCGATCGCCTTTGTAGCGGGAGCCCTGGCGCTGGTACTGTTTATCTACGCGGTCGTCGCGATCATTCGGGATTTCAAAAGGCGTACTCGTGGCCCAACCGGCGTCTTCGGATTTGTACCAATAACTTCTCCCCTAATTCAAAATGGGACAGCGGGTACCCGATCGCTTGCGACTTCCCTTCATCCTTACTTTTTGGGATTTGTAGCGGGGTCGCTTTTGTCCTTTCCTTTGGTTTTTTTCTTGTTTTCGTAGGCGAGTAGTTTAAAATCGTATTCCGGAATGAAAGTACGCCTCGTCGTATTCGGCCACGGGCAGCGGCAGGAAATGCCTGCCCGGAAAGTGTAGCGTATCGTATTCGTAATCATACAGGTACAGCGTCACGAAGCCGTCCAGACTGTACTTGATGCCAATGTCGGAGAATTGACTCTCTATCCCCTCTTTCGATGCCACTACTCGGGCCAAGTCTTCGGCAAATTCATTTTGGGTACCTTTCGTCAACAAGTTCATATTGAACTGGAAGGCATGGTGCGCCGAGTCGATTTGTAGCGCGGTTTCCAGGTAGTAGTGTGCGTCCTTGAAATTGTCGAGTCCGGCGTAAAGCACGCCGGTATTGTTAAGTGCGCTTTTGTCCTGATGCGCCAGGTAGCTGAGTTTGGCATTGTCGTAGTCTTGCCGGTACCGGTATACGTTTCCCTGATTGACGTTGTAAAACTTGCGGCTCGGGGCCAGCTGCATGCCCGTCTCGAAGTCATCGAACGCCAGCTGGTACTGCGCGTCGGCCGCCTCGACACGCTGCCGCTGGTCGGCCCGGTTGCCCACGTAGGCATTGGCAATGCCTCGGTTGTTGATCAGGTAAGGTACTTCGGGATTGAACTTCACCAGACTGTCGAACAGCATTTTGGACGCATCCAACTTGTCCTTTTCTAGCAGCACGATTCCCCAGCCATTCTGCGCTTTGAGATTTTCAGGATTCAACCCTACTGCTTTCTTAAACACCTCGTACCCCTTGGTATGCATATCGAAATGAAGCAACAGATTTCCGTAGTTGCTCCACATGCGGTCGTTGGTTTTCTGGTACTGCAGCGCCTTGCTCAGATACTGCCCGGCCTGCGGGTAGCTTTTCTGGTCGATCAATACGCTGCTGATTCCGGCCAATGCCTCGTAGCGCGCGCCGTCCAGCTTGGTGGCAGTTTCGAAATCGGAGAGCGCCGAACCCGCTTTTCCCGTATAATATTGGGCAAAGCCCCGACACACGAACAGAGTCGGCCAACGAACGGTCGGTATCGTCGAAGGCGCCTTCCGCGGCCGACATATCGGCAAGCGCGCCTGTATAATCCCGCAGTCCATAGCGCGTTACCCCACGGCCGATTCTGGCGGAGAGGTAGGTACTGTCTTTGAGCAAAATTCGATTATAGAGCGTCCGGGCGGCCTCGTACTCATGGCTCGTGACCAGCACATTGGCCTGTCCGCACAAAGCGACGGGGCTATCCTCTGATCATGGTGGCCGCCAAGCGATAGTACCTTTGTGCCTGAGCAGAACTGGGACAACCCGTAGTACGCGTGCCCTAGACCTAGAAAAGCATCTTTCCGATACGTTCGGTCGTTGGTTTCGAGATAATGCTCGAAGGCCGTCGCGGCAAATCGAAACCGTTTGAGGTCGACCAGGCATTGGCGTACCTGATTTGCGCTTTGGGATGTTGGCGGGCGGCTTTCTCAAAATCAACCACCGCGCGTTTGGCCTGGTGCATTTTCATCAGCACATCGCCCCGCAAGAGCCGATAGGGCATGAAATCTTTTTGTTTTATCGCGCTACCCAGTTCCCCGACAGCCGCCTCGTACTGCTGTTCTTTCTTGTAGAGCAATCCCAGATTGTAGTTCCACTTGCCCTGCGTGTTGCCGTGGGCGGTGGTTTCACCGTAGGCGATGGCCTCAGCGAACTGTTCCGATTGTCCGTAAGCGTACAATATGTTCAGCGCCGACCACTTAGTGGCGTTGGGACTGGCCAGTAGCGGAAGCGCTGCGTCGTATTGATGATTGAGAAGGTATAGCAGCCCGCGATGGTAGTCGGTAGGTAACTCGGCCGACTCCACTACGGACAACTGCCTGATAGCCTTGGCGTAATTGCCGGCCAGGGCGTTGAGTAGCGCCTCGTTGTTGGCTTTTTGTACCGAATCGGCCGGATTGTAATAGGCCAGATGGTAGGCCTGGTAAGATTTCTGGAGCGTTCGCAGGGCCCGCCGGTACTCAGCGGTGTGTAGCGCGGTGGGTTCGTTGTCGGCAAAAGCTTGATTGAACTGCCGGAGTAGATCATCGAACTGACTCTGGCATTTCCTGAAATCCTGGGCGTGGCTTTCAAGCGACGAAAATAATCCAAATAGCAAAACGACAACCCAGGCCCTTATCATCACGTGGCATTCTTTTCGGAGGAAAACGATGCGGTTAAAACGGTCGAGGGATGATCCGTCCGGTCAAAACTCAATCCTGACTTCGCCAATAACGTCTTTTTCTTGACCCAAAACAACCACCGGTACCGCCGATGCCGATGCGTTAGTGATCGTGACGCCCTGTTTGTCCACGGCAACCGTGATGGCCGCTTTGCGGAAAAGTATGCGGAACGTATACGATTCCCACTGCTCAGGCACGTAGGGGTCGAACACCAAACGCCCGTCCCTGACCCGCTGACCAGCAAAGCCTTTCACCACGCTCATCCAGGTACCGGCCATCGACGTGATGTGCAGCCCGTCTTCGGTGTCGTTATTGTAGTCGTCCAGGTCGAGCCGGGCCGTGCGGACGTACATCTCGTACGCCTTTTCCTTTTTGCCCAAACTCGAAGCCAAAATCGAATGCACGCAGGGTGAAAGCGAGGACTCATGTACCGTCATGGGTTCGTAAAAATCAAAATTGCGGCGCAGCGCTTCCAGCTCGAAATCGTCCTCGAAGAAGTACATGCCCTGCAGCACGTCGGCCTGCTTGATGAAGCAAGAGCGCAGAATCCGGTCCCAGGACCAGTTTTGATTGATCGGCCGGTGCTCCTCGATGTCGTCCACCGATTTGAGTTCCTTATCTAAAAAGCCATCTTGCTGCAAAAATACCTGCCGCTCCGGATCGTAGGGAAAGTGCATATTCTCGATAATCTTGCGCCAGGCTTCCGGTTCGTTATCGTTATTGAATTTTACTTTTTCAAAAATGCCCGCCGCATTTCCCTGGCTCTCTACATAAGCGATCGCTTCGAGCGTGTACTTCAAGCACCAAACCGCGATGTAGTTGGTGTACCAGTTATTGTCGACGTTATTTTCGTATTCGTTCGGCCCGGTCACGCCCAGCATGACGTACTTTTCGCGGTGGGTCGACCAGTTGACCCGCTGCCGCCAGAACCGCGCGATGGCGATCAGTACTTCGAGCCCGTACTCCGACAGGTACTTCTGGTCGCCGGTGTAGTTGATGTAATCGTAAATGGCGTAGGCAATGGCCCCGTTGCGGTGGATTTCCTCGAAGGTAATCTCCCATTCGTTGTGGCTTTCCTCGCCGTTCATCGTGACCATCGGGTAGAGCGCCGCCCCATCGGTGAAGCCTAGTTTCGCACCATTCTCGATCGCTTTACCCAACTGATTATGCCGGTAAATCAGCAGGTTGCGCGCTACCTTCTCGCCGGAAGCGGCCAGATAGAAAGGCAGGCAGTAGGCTTCGGTATCCCAGTAGGTGACCCCGCCGTACTTTTCTCCGGTGAAGCCTTTGGGACCGATGTTGAGCGTGGCGTCCTCGCCCGTGTAAGTTTGTTCCAGTTGGAAAATATTAAACCGAATGCCCTGCTGCGCGGCTACATCGCCTTCGATCTCGATGTCGTTCTCCTCCCACTTGGTAGCCCAGGCGGCTCCGTGCTCGGCAAGCATCTGCGCGAAGCCTTTGGCGGCAATGCGATCCAGGTAGCTCTTGGCTAGCTCGGGTAGTTGGGCTGTGTCGTGATTGGCCGAGGAAAGATTGACCGCGTACTTACAAACCGTTACCTCGCTGCCTTCCTGCAAATTCAGGGATACCTTACCCGCTACGTACTTTTCGGTCTTGACCGGGTGCGACTGAAAATCGTATTTCTTTCCATCAACCTTCAAATCGAAATGCATCGCGGTAGTCACCTCGAACTGCTCGACGCCGTACGGATTCGGTTTGGTGCGGAGCGTAAGTACCCCCCGGCCAAAAGACGTTTCCTTGGCTACTTCATCCCAAAATACCTCGTCGTAATTGGAGTCGCGGTTACGAATGTTGCCATCCAGGTAGGGCGTCAGGGCGACTTGTCCCGCGAAGTTCAGTGGCTTGATCGAGTAAGCAATCGCGCCTGACTCGTCGTCGACCATACTGCAAAACCGCTCGCTCCTGATCGTCAGTTGCTTACCCTTGGGTGTGGTGACGGTGCACTCGCGCTCAAGTACCCCACGTTTCATGTCCAGTACCCGCCGGAAGCTCTCGATCTCGCAAGTAGCCAGGTCCAGCACTTCACCTTCGATCGCAACGTCGATGCCGATCCAGTTGCAGGCATTGATTACTTTGGCAAAGTAGTCTGGATAACCGTTTTTCCACCAGCCCACCCGGGTTTTGTCGGGAAAATACACGCCCGCCACGTAGTTGCCGAGCAGGCTATGTCCCGAAAAATTCTCCTCAAAATTGCCCCTTTGTCCCATCCGGCCATTGCCCAGGCTCATCAGGCTCTCACTGATTTCATTCTGTTCGGGATGAAACTCATCCTCGATGATTTGCCAGGGATGGGAAGTTATGTATTGAATCATGTTTTTTGTAGGGTGGACGGTAAAACTAAACCAAATGCTCGACCGTCTTTAAATCTATATCCTGGAAGCCGGTGATGACCAGGTCGGCTCCGGCTTCGGTGAGGTTGCCGTGGCCAACACCTACGGCAGCCATCCCGCCGGCTTTGGCAGCCTGGATTCCCGCCACGGCGTCTTCGAAGACGATGCAGTGGGCGGGTTGTACATGTAAGTCTTTGGCGCCGAGCTCAAAAGTTTCGGGGTCAGGCTTGCCTTTGGTGATGCGGTTGCCGTCGACGATGGTGGCGAAGTAGTCCGTCATTTCGATTTGGTCGAGGATGAGGCGGGCATTTTTACTCGCGGAGCCCAAGCCAATTTTGATACCCACGTGGCCCAGCGAATCCAGAAATACCCTAACGCCCGGCAGTACATCGTCGGGTGTCATTTTTTGGCATAGTTCCAGGTAATGCTCATTCTTTTCGGCCGCCAGTCGGTTTCTGGTTTTCTGGTCCAGCGTCACCTTGCCGATGTCCAGCACGATGTCGAGCGACTCCATGCGGCTTATCCCTTTCAGGCGTTCGTTTTCTTCTTTGGTTAGATCGAAACCGAGACCATTGGCCATTTTGCGCCAGGCGGCGTAGTGAAATTGAGCGGTATCGACAATCACCCCGTCGAGGTCGAAGAGGCAGGCTTTTAGGTTAGACATGAGCGGGTTTGTGAGTGCAGGCGTTTATGCAATTTTTAATTCCCCAATTCCAATATATAGGCGGTGCGCGCTTGCAGTGGAATGGGTTGTGAAAGATCCATTGTTGCACCCGATATAACATCGGTAGCGCGGGCAAAAGTACCGATCCTTTCTTTAAATCGCCCGGTTTCGAGCGCAATCGCCTCCTCCGCCGAATTCATCACGACCATGATCGTCTTCTGCTTATCGTAGCGAAAGTACACGTAAACCCCCTGCTCAGGAATGAATTGCATAAGCTTGCCACTGTGCAGCGCGGGCGTATTTTTGCGGTAGGTAGCCAGCTTTTTGACAAAATCGAAAGCCTCGTTTTCGGCCGTCGTTCGTCCCGACGACAGGAATTTGTTGTCTTTGTCGCCCGCAAATCCGCCCGGAAAATCGCGGCGCACCTCAGCATCGGAAGGGTCTTTATAATTCTTCATCAGAATCTCGGTACCGTAGTACAGCTGCGGAATACCGCGCGTGGTCAGCAACCACACCAGGCCCATGCGGTACTTGTTCAGATCTTCCCCCACCACCGACAGGTAGCGGTCGGTATCGTGGTTGTCAAGGAAGACGACATTTTTGGTGGGGTCTTCATAAAGGTAGTCCAGCGCCAGCGTTTGGTACATGCGTTGCACGCCCTCGTCCCAACCAATCTTCTGATTCAGCGCATCGTTGATGGCGTAGTAGGTTTGAAAATCACAGGCCCCCGGCAGATTGCTCTTGAAAGGTACGTCAATCCTATTGCGCTGAAAGTACGCTTGATTAGGTACGCTCTTTGTCCAGTTTTCTCCGAAAATATGAATCTTGGGGTACTCGGCCAGCAGCGCGGCGTTCACCTGATTCATAAATTCCAGATTGTTGTACATATAAGTATCGACCCGCCAGGCGTCGATGCCGAAGTACTCGACCGTCCACATCGCGTGTTGCAGCAGGTAATTTGCCACGAGCGGATTTTCCTGGTTGAGGTCGGGCAAAAAGGGCACGAACCAGCCATCGGATGTCACCTTGCGGTCGGCCTCAGACCCGTAAGGGTCCGGGATGGGCTGTTCTTTATAAGAAGTATTGGTGTAGGTAGGCCACTGGTGCAGCCAATCCTGGGCGGGCATATCCTGCAAGAGCCAGTGATTGGCCCCGACGTGATTGTACACCGCGTCCTGCACGATTTTGAGGCCATTGGCGTGGGCAGCTTCGATGAGTTTCTTGTAAGCCGCATTGCCGCCCAGCCGCCTGTCGACCTGGTAGTGGTCGGTGAAGCCGTAGCCGTGGTAGGCCGAGCGCATCGACCCGCCCTCGTCGGTGAGCGGCTGGTCGTTTTCAATCACCGGATTGAGCCACAAGGCCGTGACGCCCAATTCTTTGAAGTAGTCGAGGTGGTTGGTAATGCCCTGCAAATCGCCGCCGTGTCGGAGGAAAGGATCATTCCGGTCCGACTTCGTATCCGCCATGCCGGCAAATTTGTCGTTGGCAGGATCGGCATTCGAAAAGCGATCCGGCAGTACCAGGTAGATAAAATCCGACTGGTCGACGCCCTGGGCCTTGACAAAGTCTGATCTCGATTTCAGCTCGTAAGGTACTTCGGTCGTGACCCTGGTAGCCGATTTGCGGCGTCCTTTTCCCGTGATCCGGTCGGCGGTCAACTTGATTTTTAAGGTACCCGCCCGACAGTTTGGAGAAATAACCAAATCCAAAAACAGGTAATTGGGGTTCTCGACCTTGCTCACCTGACTGAGTGTAACGCCGGGGTTGTCGATCGTCACGTCGGCGTCGGCGATGTTGGTACCGTGCAGCAGTACTTGCAGCTTCGGGTTTTTCATGCCCACCCACCAGTTCAGCGGCTCGACGCGCTCGACTGGGATCGATTGGGCGAGGAGGCGCGGGTTAAATCCTGGTGCGCATACAAAAAGGACAAATAAAAGTTTGAGTAGGGGTTTGATCATATAGGCACAAAGATGCTTGAAAAGGCCAATTTAGTGCTTTTCGAGGTGTCTATGGTTAAAAATGAGTTCAACCTGGACTAAAACGGATTGTTTGCAAGCATTATGTCAGGTAAAAACCTACCAAATTTTTATAGTGGCAGCTGTTAATCAATTTGAAATAAGCACAATTGGGTATTGAGGAAAATAGCGATCATCGGAAAGCGCGGTAAACCCTGTGTGGGCCGCCTGGGCGATGATGATGCGGTCGAAAGGGTCTTTGTGATTCTCGACCGGTTGTATTTCATAGTACCGTTGCGCGTGCTCGGCAGCTATGGGAAGCACTTGGACCCGAAGTTCTGTCAACGCTTGATTGATGAATGCACCAACCGGAATTTTAATGTCAAATTCTTTGGGCTTGTTCTCATAAAGTTGCGCAATCTCTATCAGGGTAATTGTGCTAACGTAGTACAAAGCATTGCCTTTCCCAAGAGCGCGACTAACGTTTTTCCCCAATTTTTCCGGCTCCCCGTAGGCCCGCAGAAATATGTGCGTATCCAGGAGGTAGCTTTTCATTAATATAAATCTTCGTCAAAAAGTGTGTCTGACATGGTAAAAAGGTGTCTTCCTCCGCCTAGTTTCATAGGTGGGAACGGATTCACTTTTGAGGGATAAGGACTCTCGGTGTCGATGGGCTGGAACACCGTTTCTTTCTCGTCGGCCTGAGATTTGGACTTCTTGGCCACTTTTACTTTTTCCTTTTTCATAATTTTACCCCAAATTGGTTTACCTTTTGGAAAACTAGAATGCCGGAACGATGGTTCCTAACGCAAGTACTAAGGACTCTCAATTTTTTCTTAAAAAGATGTTATTTACTTTTGAAAGTCTAACCCCTATCTCCGATGCCAGAATAATACGATTACCCTAATTCCGATAATTATTGCTTTTTTGTCGGCCTGTACTCCAAAACCCGCAGGACAATCCATGCAATCAACCTTACCAAAGCACGACAAACTGGTAGTTTACCAGATATTTACCCGCCTGTTTGGCAACCAAAATTCGACCAATCAATTTTACGGCTCGCGCGACACCAACGGCGTGGGCAAATTCAACGACATCTCCCCTACCGCTCTCAAAGCGCTGAAAGACTTCGGCGTGTCGCACGTGTGGTACACGGGCGTGATCGAACATGCCACGATGACCGACTACGCGGATTACGGCATCGCGCCCGACAATCCGCTGGTAGTCAAGGGCCGCGCCGGCTCGCCCTACGCGATCAAAGACTACTACGATGTCGACCCCGATCTGGCCGTGGATGTGAATCGAGCGGATGGCCGAGTTCGAGAGCATTGGTGGCTCGGAGCCATGCCGCCGACATGAAGGTACTCATCGACTTCGTGCCCAACCACGTGTCGCGACAGTACGCTTCGGATGTGAAGCCCGCCGGGGTGCGCGATTTTGGCGAGGGCGACCGGACTGACCATGTTTTCGATCCGCAAAACAACTTTTACTACCTACCCGGTCAGGCATTTCAATCGCCCGAAGAAATTAAATCGCCGGTACCGGTACCTAACGATTATGTGGAAAATCCGGCCAAGGCCACCGGCAACGACGTGTTCAGTCCGCATCCTTCCATCAACGACTGGTACGAAACCATCAAGCTGAACTATGGCGTCGACTACCTCGGCGGCCGCGCCAAGCGTTTCGACCCCATGCCCGCTACCTGGCTCCAAATGCGGGACATTCTGGTGTACTGGACCAAGAAGGGCGTGGACGGATTTCGCTGCGACATGGCCGAGATGGTACCTGTCGAGTTTTGGGGTTGGGTGATACCCGAAGTACAGGCTGTCAATCCCGATATTATTTTTATCGCCGAAATCTATAATCCTGCCGAATACCATAATTATATTGAGGTAGGGAAGTTCGACTACCTCTACGATAAAGTAGGGCTATACAACTATCTGCCGCCCGATTATGGAAGGCGAAGGTACCGTCGAGAACATCACGCGGCTGTGGCAAAACGAGTCGGGAGACATCGCCGAGCACATGCTGCGCTTCCTGGAAAATCACGACGAACAGCGCATTGCCTCACGCTTCTTTGCGGGCAACGCCGAGGCGGGCATGGCGCCCATGACGTTGAGCGCCACGCTGCATACCGGTCCGCTGATGCTGTACTTCGGGCAGGAAGTCGGGGTCAACCCGACCAAACCCGAAGGCTTTCAGGGCGACGACGGGCGCACGACCATTTTTGACTACTGGGGCGTGGAAAAATTTCAGGGCTGGGTGAACGGCGGAAAGTTCGATGGCGGCAAGCTGACCACGGAACAGAGAAAGCTCCGGCAGTTTTACCATGATTTGAACCACTTCATTGTGAGATAACGAGGCCATTCGCGAAGGGCAAATTCTTCGACTTGCAGTACCTCAATGTCGACGGACAAAGCCCGGACTACGACAAAACCCGAACGTACTCGTACCTGCGTTACTCGGAAAAGCAACGCTTTCTTTGTGTCTATAATTTTGATAAAAACAAGACCATTCATACCCGCGTAAGAATACCCGGCAGCGTCATGATCGATTCGCTGGGGCTCAACTCAATTAAAGTTCACGAATTGAGCGAGGCATTTCCGACTAGGGCCTACCATAAGGCGCTGACCGTCGAGCGAAATCTCGGATTCAGGGAATTCCCATCGACTTGCCGCCCAATTCTTGTAAAATCATTGAGATCAAGTAGTCGTGATAGCCGAGGTTTATATTAGAATTGATATGTATGGTGAAAATTTCTCACCGGATAGGCTCTCCGAGTTAACGGGCATAGTATTCAGCAAACATACCGAACCTGGTGTAACGATCATGAAGATCGGACGGTACAAAGGAAAAGTAGCCCCTTACGGCAGTGCCGATTTTAGAGACGATATATGCGTTGCAAGAGGCGTCGATTATAATAATGCACTCAATGAACTTCTACGTACATTTCAAAGACAAATCTATGACCACACCGTAGAATGCGGAGTAGAGAAAACCACTCTTTGGATCACCTTTTTATTTGATAACGATGGGCAGCTTGGTCTGGAATTTACCCCGGAAAATTTGCTACTGATTGGAAAAATGGGCATTACGCTTTGTATTGACGTCGATCGAATAGCCCGATAAACACTAAATTATGGAAGTACCACTCCCCTCGGCCAACCCGACCGTCAAGCCACGACTTAGTTTCTGGGACATTTGGAACATGAGTTTCGGCTTTCTGGGCATTCAGTTTGGCTTTGCGTTGCAGAACGCCAACGTCAGCCGGATTTTCGAAACGCTGGGCGCCAGCGTCGACGATATTCCGATTTTGTGGGTGGCCGCGCCGCTGACGGGCCTGCTGATTCAGCCTATCATCGGGTACTTCAGCGACCGCACCTGGACGCGCCTCGGACGGCGGCGGCCGTACTTTCTGGCCGGGGCCGTGCTGGCCTCTTTGGCCTTATTCGTCATGCCCAACTCGCCCACGCTCTGGTTTGCGGCCGGGATGCTGTGGATCATGGATGCTTCCATCAATATCTCGATGGAGCCCTTCCGGGCCTTTGTGGGCGACAACCTGCCCTCCGAACAGACTACCACCGGCTTTGCGATGCAGAGCTTTTTTATCGGTACCGGCGCTATCGTGGCTTCTTCGCTGCCCTATGTACTTACCAATTGGTTCGATGTGCCCAATCAGGCCGCCGAGGGTATCATCCCCGATTCGGTCAAGTGGTCTTTCTACCTGGGCGGCGCAGTATTCCTGGCAGCGGTACTTTGGACGGTTTTTCGATCGCGCGAGTACAGCCCCGAGGAAATGCTCGCCTATTCGCCGGTGGAAGAAACCCGTGACTTTGCACAAGAAGGTATATTGGACGCGAAGCTTGACCAACGGACCGGGCAATCCCAAATGTTGAAAGGTACCATTGTAGCGATTGTAGGGCTGCTGCTTTCAGTCTGGATTTATTCGCAGGGTCTGACGAAGGAGTTGTACGTATTCTCGGTGGGTACTTTCATTGGCGGGATGCTCTTTGTTCTGTCGGGGCTTTTGCAGCGCCGAGGCACGCGACACCAATGGCTTCGTGACGATCATGAATGATTTCCAAAGCATGCCCACTACCATGAAGCAGCTGGCGGCAGTGCAGTTCTTCTCCTGGTTTGCCCTGTTTGCCATGTGGATTTACATGACACCGGCCGTGACGAGCCACCTGTATGGTACCACCGACACTACCTCTAAACTCTACAATGACGGCGCCGATTGGGTGGGGCTCTGCATGGGGGTCTACAACGGCGTGGCGGCGCTGGTCGCCTTCGGGATTCCGGTGGTGGCCCGACTTACGAGCCGCCGGGTGGCGCACCTCATCAGCTTGTGCCTGGGCGGTATCGCCCTGCTCTCAATCTACTTTTTACCTAATCCTGACCTGCTGATGCTCACGATGGTCGGCATTGGTATCGCCTGGGCGTCGATTCTGTCGGTACCCTACGCCATGCTGGCCGGGTCGTTGCCCGCCAGTAAGATGGGCTACTACATGGGCGTGTTCAACTTCTTCATAGTCATTCCCCAGATCGTAGCGGCGGCGCTGTTGGGATTTTTTGTCAAAGTACTATTTGGCGGTGAGCCGATCTATGCATTGGTACTGGGCGGATGCAGCATGATTCTGGCCGGATTACTGTGCTTACGGGTCGACGACCGGGCGAACTGACCTGGTACTTCCTGGTTTAATTTTTCTATTATTAGCACTTATATCAGGGGTTCTTGAATCGAATCAAGCATTTTTTAGTATATAGAGGTACTTGGATGCGGTGGATGAACACATCGTCGGTACAAAAATTTAACCCCTTCGTATGGAGAATTTACCTACCCGAAAAAAAGGCCGACTCGTTATTGTCGCCTATCGATTGCCTTTCAAGATTGTCAACTCGGATCAGGGTCCTTCTTTGTTCCAAAATTCGGGCGGCCTGGTGTCGGCGGTACTATCCCTGGCTCAGGGCAGCGATACTAATACCAGTTTCGAATTTGAGGATAAAATACAGTGGATCGGCTACACGGACAATACACCCGAGGAACTGGAAAACGTGACGCTGGAAAATGAGAACTTCAAAGCGCATCCGGTATTTATCTCGCAAGAGCTCAACGACAACTACTACGAGGGGTTTTGCAACGACCTGATCTGGCCGCTTTTCCATTACTTCCCTACCCTGGCGCGCTTCGAGACCAAATTTTTTGAGGCCTACCAGGAGGCCAACGCGCTATTTTACGATGCCATAAAGGACGTAATCCAGCCCGACGACGTCATTTGGATTCAGGATTACCAGTTGATGCTGCTGCCCGATATGATCCGGCAGACGTTTCCTGATAATAAAATCGGTTTTTTCTTTCATATCCCTTTTCCTTCGTTCGAGATTTTCCGGTTGCTGCCCACGGTATGGCGGGAGGCCATCATCGACGGTATCATGGGGGCCGACGTGGTCGGTTTTCATACCAACGATTACGTGGAGTACTTCCTGAAAGCGGTGCGGATGGTGATCGGTCAGGGAAATCGAATGCACTACGTCAATCTCAACAACCGACTGGTGAAAGTGGATGCGTTTCCCATCAGCATCGACTATAAGAAATTCAACGACGCCTACGACGATCCGGCCGTGACCAAATCTCGCAACGAGACGCGTGACTCCCTGGTCGGCAAGGTGATCTTTTCGGTCGATCGGCTCGACTACTCCAAGGGGCTGCTCAACCGCCTGCGCGGCTACGAATTATTTCTGGCCCAGAACCCCGAATGGCACGGCCACGTGACTTTTGTGATGATGGTGGTACCTTCGCGCGACCAGATCGAGCAGTACCAGCAGATGAAGTCAGAAATCGACCAAATGGTTGGCCGGATCGGGGCGAAATATGGTCGCATCCACTGGCAGCCGATCATTTACCAGTACCGTTCTATGCCGTTCGATGAGTTGGTAGGTCTGTACACGGCCAGTGATGTGGCGCTGATTACGCCCGTCCGGGACGGCATGAATCTGGTGTGCAAGGAGTACGTAGCGAGCCGGAAAGACCAGCAAGGGGTACTGATTTTGAGCGAGATGGCCGGCGCGGCGGCAGAGCTGGGCGAGGCCCTCATCATCAACCCCACCGACGCCCAGGACATTGCCAACGCTATTGTGAAAGCGCTGGAAATGCCCCCCAAACAACAACGTAAGCGGATGAAAGCCATGCAGTCGCGCTTGCGGGATTACGATGTATTTGTGTGGACAAACGACTTTTTTACCCAAATGATTATGATCGATCAGGAACACCAAAGACTACGATTAGACTACATCACCGACCAGGATACTGCCGATATGGACCAGGCGTACGCCATCGGCCCAAAAGCGTATTTTCTTTTTTGACTACGACGGTACCCTGGTACCCATCGTGCGCGAGCCCGACGACGCCATCGTGTCGGATGAAACCAAGGCCATCGTGGCCGAATTGGCCGAACGCGATACCGTGGTCATCATAAGCGGCCGAGACCGTGCCTTCTTGCAGTCGGTCGTGGGCGATTTGCCCGTGCACATCGTAGCCGAGCACGGGGCACTAATTAGGAAGAAGGGTGAGCAGGAGTTCGTGATGAATCCTGCGTACCAAGAAGATTGGAAAGATGGCATCCGTAGTATTCTGGATCTGTACGCCAAGCGGTGTCCCGGGGCATTTGTGGAGGAAAAAGAAACGTCGCTCGCCTGGCACTACCGCACCGCCGACGACGAGGAGTACGCGCTGCGCCGCGCCCAGGAGCTGGTATGGCAGTTGAAAAACTTCATCCAGCCCGAACTTAGTCTGCAAATTATCGAGGGCAATATGGTAATCGAAGTCAAGAAAACGGCCTTCAACAAAGGTACCTCGGCGCGGGCCTTCGTGGAGAGCAGCGATTACGACTTCATCCTGGCGATGGGCGACGACACTACGGACGAAGATATGTTCGAGGCGCTGCCCGAGAGCGCCTTCACCATCAAGGTGGGCGACGCACTTTCTATGGCCAGCAAGCACATCAAGAATCAACACGCCGTCATGGAACTGCTCAATACATTTAAGTCTCGCTGATAAGAGACAGCCTACCTTAGATAGTTCAGTCATGCGTAATTTATAAAAATGAAAAGAAGAGTATTGTCGTTTATTAGTCTGGTGTCCTTGGCACTGGTCGCCGCACTCAACCAGTCGCCCGATGATCCGCAGGAAGTTTTTGCCAACAAGATGAAGACTGTTAGCTCAGGTACCTTGCCCGAGCTGACGCTTCGGATGGCGGAGACTTTTCTAGGCGTACCTTACGTGGCGCATACTTTGGAAGCCAATACCACCGAGCAACTCGTGTGTCGATTCGACGCGCTGGACTGCACCACCCTGGTGGACGTTTCGGTGGCACTGGCACTGGCGAAGAAAAATAACCTGGACTACCATCAGTTTTTGGATCAGATGACCAAACTCCGGTACCAGGACGGCGAAATCGACGGCTACCCTTCCCGGCTGCACTACTTTCTTTCCTGGCGAAATCAGGCGATTAGCTACGGTTTGCTGGATGACGTGACGGAACAGTTGGGCGGCGTTGCTTACGACAAATCCATTGACTTTATGTCGACCCACGCGAATTTGTACAAGGGTATCGACTCAGGTACTACGCTTCGAAGTATTAGGGAAAACGAAAAAAGGCTAAACGCAGTGAAGTACGCATATCTGCCGAAATCCGAGGTCAGGAAAATCGAATCACAGCTTCGCGATGGCGATATCATCGGCATCACGTCCACAGTACCAGGGCTCGACTGCAATCATCAGGGCATCGTCAGAAAAACGGAACAACCGCGCCTACCTGGCCCACGCTTCGACGATCGCTAAACGCGTGATCGTAAGTACATCACCCCTCGTCGACTACCTTAATAGTGTCAAAAGACATAGTGGGATCGTTGTCCTGCGCTTGCGGTAGACAGCGAATGGAAGATTCTGCTCAAAAAAAATTATGCAGGTAAAATACTGGCAAATATTGGCTTTGGCGGTGGTGGCCGGTTTGATCATGGGGTGGCTCGTGATTCGGGTCATCTTTTATATCGCGCGTCGGCAGCAGAGCAAATCCTGGACAACTTTCAGGGAGAGCATTACCAGTGTACTTTATTTCTTCTTCCCGACGCTGTTCGTGTGGTTGGTGGCCAACAACCGCTTTGCCACCACCGAGGAGAGCTACTTTGTGTACAGCGCCAGCAAGGTAGCGCTCATCGTGGTAAGTACCTGGCTCACGATCAGGATCGTAGTGATTTTTGAACGGTTGATTCTTAATCAGCTCGATCTCAATAAGGCCAATAACTTACAGGAGCGGAAGCTTTTTACCAAGGTCAAGTTCATTAAGCGGATCATCGTGATCTCGGTATTGATCCTGGCCTTTTCGTTGTTTTTGCTCAGCTTCCAGCGCGGTCGCCAATTTGGGTTGGGACTGCTCACTTCCGCCGGAATCGTGTCGGTAATCGTCGGTTTTGCCGCTCAAAAAACAATCGCCAACCTGTTGGCCGGCATTCAGATCGCCTTTACGCAACCGCTAAAAATCGAGGACGTGGTCGTAGTGGAAGGCGAGTGGGGTACGATCGAAGAAATCAACCTGACCTACGTGGTCGTCAAAATCTGGGACCAGCGGCGGATGATCCTGCCCATCACCTACTTCGTGGAGAAACCCTTCCAAAACTGGACGCGCAACGATTCCAGCGTCATTGGCAATGCCATTTTCTATCTCGATTACCACACGCCGGTGGAAGAGCTCAGGGTAAAATTGATGGAAATTTTGGCCGATAGTACCTTGTGGGATCGCAAAACGGCGGCTCTACAACTGACCGACACTAAGGATCAGTACATCGTGCTGCGCGCCATCATGTCGGCTGGCAACGCAAGCGATGCCTTCGACTTGCGGTGCCTGGTGCGGGAAAAGCTGGTGGAGTACATTCGGATCAATCACCCAACATCGCTGCCGAGGCTACCGATCGACCGCTCGTTCGAGCGTTTTGAATCATAAAAAAAGGCCCTGCAATCGCAGGGCCTTTTTTGGGATTATTAACACAACTCTACTAAATCTTAATGCTCTATGACGCTCGTAGTATCTAACCTAGGCTGTACTCCCGAGCCATCAGCTTCGCAGTATCGCAAAGTTGACAGATATTTGTTAATGCTAGATTAATCGAGTATTAAAAAGCGGTTAAAATCACGCCATGTTCTGCCGGAGAAAGCCTATGGCAAAGTCGCTCCCTTCGCCGAGCGAAGACGCTACGGTAAGCGTTCCCCGGTGGATCGTTACGATGCGCTTCGTGAGCGCCAATCCAATGCCGTAGCCCTGCCTGCCCATGCTGTGCTCACTTCTGTAAAACGGATCGAACAGAAAAGGAATATCCTGTTGCGGAATGCCAAGCCCTTGATCGATAAAATGAATCATAACCGCCTCATCTCTGACATCTACTTGCACGACCATGCGGTGCGGGTCGGAGTACTTGCAGGCGTTTTCCATCAAGTTACCGAAAGCCGTGCGCAGCAACCGCTCGTCGCCCGATATCTCGAGTGCACTGTCGCCCTCGGCAATGGTATCGTGCTTGATTTCCACTTCGTAGCCGGGGTTTTTCTGCATTACCGCCGCCTGCGCTTGCCAAAGTACCTCGTCCAGTCTGACTGCCTGGTGCTTTTTAAGAAGAACGGTTTCCTCCGTCTGGGCGAGTTCAAGTAATTGGTTCACCATGGCGTTCATGTCGCGCACTTCGCCAAGCACACTATTGAGGCCTTCCCGGTACTCCGCCCCGGTCCGCTCTTTCAGCAGCGTCACCTCCACGTCGGCCATCATTACGGCCAGCGGGGTACGTAGCTCGTGCGATGCGTGGGACACAAAACTTTTCTGGGCGTTGAAGGCCAGTTCCAGGCGGTCGAGCATGAGGTTGAAGGTTTGGGCCAACTTAGCCAGCTCATCCTTTTGCCGCCCGACCGACAGCCGGTCGTGCAGATTCCCGGCCGAAATGTTATCTACCTGCCGGTTGATGTCGGCCACGGGCTTGATGGCGTCACGGGCAAAAATCCATCCCGCCACCGCCACCAGTACCAGGGTCGTGAGCCAGCCGGTCGCCAGGATGTCGCGGAGGCGGTTCAGTTTGCTCAGCCCCAGCGTATCGACGGCATCGGCCACCACCACCCACACCTCGCCGCCGGTCTGCCACTGCTTGAACATGACGATCTCGCGGTCGCCCTCCCGCATGTTCACCCGCTCGCCCATTCGTACCGATTCGAGCTGTCGTTTGGTAATGGCCAGCGTTTTCTCACCGCTGTCGTACACGACCCGGTTGGCGCCGTCGTACACAGTTATTTCTTCGTTGAACAGAATCGAATTGTTGGCTTGTTCGATGCGCTTGATCTCCTCGTTGGTGATGCCATCGACATCTTCCAGCAATCGGGTAATCGTGAGCGCACGCTCACTGAGGTAGGTAAAAAACTGCTGCTCACGGTATTGATCGTAAAAGAAATAGATCGCCACGCAGAAAAGCAGCAAAATGGAGGCGACCAACAGCGTGAAGAGCAACGTGAGCCGAGCTTTGATCGTCATCCTTCCTTGAGAATGTACCCCATGCCCACCACAGTATGGATCAGCTTGGTGTCATGGTCCTTGTCTACCTTCTTGCGCAGAAAATTGATGTACACGTCGATGACGTTCGTACCGGTGTCGAAACGGATGTCCCATACCTTTTCGGCAATGTCGACCCGTGAAACGACCCGGCCACGGTTGCGCATCAAGTATTCCAGCAGGGCGAATTCCTTGGCGGTGAGGTCAATGCGCTGCCCCGCGCGCCGCGCGATTTTCTCGTCGAAGTCCAGTTCCAGGTCGGCTATTTTTATGGAATGCGACTTGCCTTCGTCGTTGAATTTCCGGCGGGAGAGTACCTTGATACGGGCAATCAATTCCCTGAACTCGAACGGCTTGACCAGGTAGTCGTCCGCGCCAGCTTCGAATCCCAGTAACTTGTCATCGACGGTACCCAGCGCCGTGAGCATCAGTACCGGCGCCTGGCATCCCTCCTGCCTGAGCTGTAAGCACCAGATCGAAGCCATTGATTACGGGCAGGTTGACATCCATCACAATCATATCGTAGGTATTGCTCATAGCCAGGCTCTTGCCTATGCGGCCGTCATAAGCTACCTCCACCTCCCACGATTGTTCTTCCAATCCTTTCTTGATGAACCCGGCCAGCTTCGTTTCATCCTCGATCACCAGTATTTTCATAGAAAATGTGTTGGGTTGGTACTATGAACAAAAGAAGCGACTAAGGCCCAAAGAAAAAAGCCATCCGTAAATACGGATGGCTTTTCGACATATATCCACACCATTAAAAGCGTAGTCCGTTAGGAAAACGCTTTTGTCGGAAGGCAGATCTTCCACTTTTTCTTGATGAGAAAAACGAAGAAAAGCCCAATGCTTTCTGAAAGAGAAATTAGTTGTAGTCGTCGATGTCGTTTCCAAAAATACTACTATCTTCCAAGCCTTCCAAACTTTCTTCTTCCGAAACCTGCTTTCCCAATCCTTTTTTGATCAGGGCGATCTGTCCGGCGTGGTACAAATCGTGGTTCACGATTCCGTGCAGCAAGGTATAATAAGAGTAGTTCCGGCCAGGCACGATGGTATCCAGGAACTTATCATCCTCCCGTTTTTCCAGTTCGCTCACCAAGCTCTTCCTGTGAAAGGCTCAATTCCATTTGCAAGGTTTCCCATTCCAAAGCATCCACAGTGGCGAAGACCTTCCAGTTCTTTTCTTTTGTCTTTATGTCGAACTGAGCGTCGCCCTGCAACTTTCCTTACGGCGAAAATCCGCCAGGTAGTCATGTGGTACACCAGCTCGGCAATGGTGTGGGTATCAGTAGTTAACCGGCGGTCGGCCAGGCGCGGCGTGACATCACGAAGCGCCTCCACAACCGAAGGGCCGTGCCAGGCTTCTTCACTTTCGTAGGTTTCGTTCAGGAGGTCTATGATGCGTAGTATCTCTTCTTTGGTTTCCATATAAGGGTGCGTTCTGGGCGATAAATTCTTCTAAAAAATTCCGGGTCGATAAAAGTCGCAACGGCAATAGTTGGGGTAAACACGGTTTAGGCCGATTTGATTCTGTGACTACGCAAGCTGTTTATAAAATTGGGCTTTTAATACATAATTCCATATTTTCAAGAAATCAAAATGAGAATTTAATTTGATTCTCTGGGCCGCAGGCCATATTTTTAGGATGTTTTTCTCCCAACCCAACCCCAATCACGATGCAACACAAATACTTTTGTCTCCTTAACAAAGGGTCCGCTACCCGGCTGCTGGTCTTTCTGATGCTGGCGGCTTCGCCGACTATGGCCCAGAAACGGAACAGAAACCAAGCCACAAATACTACCAAGGTCACGCCGACCTACGATCAGTCCCTGCTGAAAGGCGGACTCAAATGGCGCAACATCGGTCCGTTTCGGGGCGGCCGTTCGGTGGCGGTCTCGGGCGTGATCGGTCAGCCCTATACGTACTACTTCGGGGCGAGCGGCGGCGGGGTCTGGAAGAGCACCAACGGCGGCAACGACTGGATGCCTATTTCCGATTCTACTTTCAAGGCTTCCTCCATCGGGGCCATTGCGGTGGCGCCTTCCAACGCCAACGTCATCTACGCCGGAACGGGCGAAACGGATATTCGCGGCAACATATCCGTCGGGGACGGCATGTACAAATCGACCGACGCCGGGCAGTCCTGGCGCAAGATCGGCCTGGAGAAAGGCAATGCGATTGCCGCCATCCGGGTGCATCCCCAAGACCCGGACGTAGTATTCGTGGCGGCGATGGGCAACATTTTCGGTACCAATCCCGAGCGCGGCGTCTATAAATCCAAAGACGGCGGCAGTACCTGGAAGCAGGTACTCGCTAAAAACGACAGCACCGGGGCCGTGGATGTCGTGATGGACCCCAACAACAGCAACGTCATGTACGCGGCGATGTGGCAGGCCTATCGCAACCACTACTCGATGAGCAGCGGCGGTCCCGGCAGCGGGATGTACAAGTCGGTCGATGGCGGCGAAACCTGGAAAGACATTTCCAAAAATCCGGGAATGCCCAAAGGACTACTGGGCAAGATTGGTATTTCGGTATCGCCCGCCAATTCCAACCGCATCTACGCGATGGTCGAAAACAAAGACAACGGCGGGCTGTACCGCTCCGATGACGCCGGTGCCAGCTGGAAACTCATCAACGGGGAGGCGTTCCTGAAGCAACGCCCCTGGTACTACATGAATGTGGCGGCCGACCCAAAAAATGAGAACGGCCTCATCGTACTCAACGTCAATGCGTATAAATCGTATGATGGTGGCAAGAGCTTCACCGAAATCGACGTGCACCACGGCGACACCCACGATGTGTGGATCAATCCTGACAATCCTGAGAACTTCATCATCGGCGACGACGGCGGCGGCGAAGTAACCTTCAACGGCGGTGGCAACTTCACCGAACTGGACATTCCAACGGCGCAGTTCTACCACGTGCATACCGACAATCAATTTCCATACAATGTTTATGGTGCGCAGCAGGACAATAGCACCGTACGCATCGCGAGCCGCTCGAGCGGCTACAGCATCGGTACCGAAGACTGGTGGCCGGTGGCGGGTGGCGAGTCGGGCTATGTGGTCGAGGACCCTTTGGATCCCGACATTACCTACGGCGGTAGCTACGACGGGTACTTGAGCGTCGATAACCACCGGACGGGCGAGCGCCGACTCATCAATGTGTACCCCGAGTTTTACATGGGGCACGGTTCCGACAACAGGGAGTACCGTTTTCAATGGACATTCCCGATTCTTTTCTCGCCCCACGACGACAATACGATGTACGTGACGTCGCAGTACGTGCATAAGTCGACCGACCGCGGGCAGACTTGGGAGAAAATCAGCCCTGACCTCACCCGCCACGATCCGGCCACGATGGCCGCCAGCGGCGGACCGATCAGCAAGGACAACACGGGCGTGGAAACCTACGCGACCATATTTGCCTTTGAAGAATCACCCCACGAGAAAGGCGTTTTCTACGCTGCCTCTGATGATGGCCTGGTGAATATCAGCAAAGACGGTGGCAAGAACTGGTCGGACATTACGCCCAAGGCAACGCTCCTGCCTGAGTTTTCTATGATGAGCATTGTGGAAGTATCACCCCACGATCCCGCGACGGTGTACCTTGCCGCCACGCGCTACAAACTGGGCGACATGAAACCTTATCTGCTCAAATCGACCGACTACGGTCAGTCCTGGAAAATGATCACGAGCGGCATCCCGTCCGATCAGTTTACGCGCGTCATTCGGGAAGATCCGAACCGCAAGGACTTTTTGTACGCAGGTACCGAGCAGGGCATTTGGGCGTCGTTTGATGGCGGCGACAGCTGGCAGTCGTTGCAGCTCAACCTGCCTACCACGCCGATTCACGATTTGGTGATTCAGAAGCGGGAAAAAGACATCGTGGTCGCTACCCACGGCCGTTCGTTCTGGATTTTGGACGATATTTCGCCGCTTTACGAACTCAGCGAGCAGGTGGCGGCTTCGGATGCCCATCTTTTCAAACCCAGCCATGCCTACCGCATGAGCGGGGGAAGTCGGCAGCAGGCCATCCCGACCGAAGGTGAAAACCCGCCCAATGGTGCGGTAGTGCGGTACTATCTGAAAGAAGCGGCGAAAAACGAATTGAAGATGCACTTCCTTACCGCCTCGGGCGACTCGGTGATGCACTATTCCAGCAAGAAGAACAAGAAAGGGGAGCCGATCAAAGTGTCGAATGAATTCTACACCGACGAAACCGTCAATCGTCCCGGTTCGCTGCCCACCCAGGCGGGCACCAACATGTTCGTGTGGGATATGCGCTACGCCGATGCCACGCAGGTGGAGGGTACCAACGTGATGTGGTCGGGATCGGTGATTGGCCCTAAGGCAGTACCCGGAAAGTATCAGGTACACCTTTACGACGGCGATAAAATGATTGGTAAGGAGGAATTCGAAATCATGAAAGATCCGCGCATTTCGGCAACGGATGCCGACTTCAAGGCTCAATTTGAGCTGGCCAACAAGATCAACGAAAAGCTTTCCGAAACCCACAAGGGTATCAACAAGCTACGGAGTGTACGCAAGCAGATGAATGAGTACATGCAATCGGTGAAAGACTCCTCGGTGTCGAAGCGGTTGAAAGACCTGTCCAAGCCGATGCTGGAAGACACTGGAAAAAATCGAGAACACGCTGATGCAACCCAAATCCAAAGCCGGACAGGATGCCCTCAATTTCCCGATCCAGCTAAACGACAAGCTGGCGGGTGTCAAAACCGTAGTGATGTCGGGTGAAGTCTAAGCCTACGGCATCGTCTTACACGGCGTTCGAGGCGATTTCCAAGAAAATCGACGCGGAGCTCGATAAGCTCAACCAAATTCTGGACCGTCGAGGTACCCGTGTTCAACAACGCGGCGCGGCAGTCGGAAATGAAAGCGATCCTGGTAAACTAGGTGGACGGTAAGTTCAATTTTTCCCTAAAAACGGATGCTATTTATTGGCATCCGTTTTTTTTTACCACGACCGCTGTTTTGATGCCTAAACTCCTTCACTTATCTTTGTCGCTTATCGAAAGTACCTTTTTTTATGAAAATCAATAATATTCGTGTCGCCACGCTTTCCTCTATAGTATTGGTAGCTGCTTTGACACGCCTGCTGCCGCATCCGTTCAATTTTACACCCATCGGTGCCATCGCGCTTTTCGGGGGGGCTTATTTTTCCAAAAAGTACCTGGCGTTTCTATTGCCGTTGGCTGCGATGCTCATCAGCGATGCGCTGCTGGGCTTTCACAGTTCCATGTGGGCGGTGTACCTTTCGTTCGTTTTAATTGTCGGGATCGGGATGGGGGCCTTGAACAAAGTAAACATGGGCCGGGTCGCGGGTAGCGCTGTCGTTTCGTCCGTGCTGTTTTTCCTGATCACCAACTTTGCGGTGTGGTATGGTTCTGCCTTCTATCCGCAAAATTTCGCGGGACTGAGCGCTTGCTACGCTGGCGGGTCTGCAGTTTTTTCAACAGGACTTATTTCGGTACGCCTTTTCTCAATACGATCCTGGGCGACCTGTTTTTCTCCGGGGTACTCTTTGGTTCTTTCGAATTATTGAAGAACCGCATCCCGGCTCTGAAAGTCGCCTGATAAGAATTAATCCAATGTTTCATTATGAAAAAGCCCGGTCGACTGAGTCGACCGGGCTTTCTTTATTTTCGCTTTTTGCGGTACACCCTTAATTCGTTGTAGCCACTCGTCGGATCGGGCTCTCGGCGGTACACGGTATCGCTCAACACGCCGATGGCGATTTCGGCGGTCGTGTACACCTTGCAGCCCGGCATCAGGTGCCCGCCGATGGTGGTACCCGTGGAATCCGAAATCGAAGCGTGTAGGTGAGAACCGTTGATCGATAGCATCCCAACCAGAGAAACGATCTCAAAATGGCCGGTGTAGGTACTCGCTTCGTCCTGATTGGCCAACCGTAACGAGGCGTCCGTAAGGCTACCTACGCACGTTAGCAAAATGGCGGCCTCTACTTGCTCTTTCGCAATGAAATCGTCCAGCTCCGCTTTTAAATCCTGACCGGGCCGTAGCCTGAGGGTATGTACTTGCATGGCTGAGCTGGGTTGAGTGATTTGGGCGTGAATTGAATAAAAAGCAATCAGGAAAAACGCGGTGAACAGCAATCGCAGTCGGCTCATAGGGTTTTGGTAACCGGAATTTGGGTGGGTGAACAAGCGGTTGAATTGGGCACGGTACCCTTTTGCAAGCTGAGATTATGCTCAAAAAACTCCACCGCCCGACCGATGCCTTTATTACTTATCGCCGAAAAATAGGGTTTTTTGTTATTGAGCTCGACCAGCCGGACATCGAGCTTGTAGATTGTCCCTTCGGGAAAGGCATTGATACTACCTGGCAGACAACGAATTTTGAATTGTGGTGGCACGCGCTGACCTTCCAGGGTACGCAACGTAGGGCGTTTGGTTCTGGCGTCGATGGTCATTTTGGCAAAGACATCGAGAAACAAACACTTTTTAAGCTCCGGCATTAACTCGACCAGGGAAAGCTGCATAGGGGAAGGCTAATTTGCTACGCAAAATTTAGCTTTTTATGTCAGGTTACCAAACCGTGCGCTCCTAAAAGTAGAGTTTCTGAGCCATGCGGAAGGTATTGCAGTGCGCCTCCACGATGTCGGCGATCCTGACCGAATAGCCGCCGCCCATCGACACCACCACCGGAATGCCCCGCCGGTTGCATTCCAGGAATACGAACTCATCCCGCCGCCTGCAGCCTTCCCGAGTCATAGATAGATGTCCCAGCTTATCGGTAGCTAATACATCGACCCCACCTACGAAAAATACAAAATCGGGCCGATGCGATTCGAGCAGCACCGGCAAGGTTTCGTACAATTTTTCCAGGTAGGTATTGTCTCCAGTACCGGTGGCGAGCGGAATGTCCAAATCAGATATTTCCTTCCGCAGCGGATAGTTGTCGCGCCCATGCATCGAAAACGTAAATACCCGGGGCTCGTCCTGAAACATCACAGCGGTACCGTTTCCTTGGTGCACATCCAGATCGACCACCAGAATCCGGTCAGCCGACCCGGCATCGAGCAAGTACCGGGCCGCAATGCCGACATCGTTGAGAATGCAGAAGCCTTCGCCCTTATCGGGAAATGCGTGGTGGGTTCCTCCGGCGACATTCATGGCGATGCCATTTTGTTTAGCAAAATGACAGCAGTCGATCGTTCCCCGCGCGATGATCGTTTCGCGTTGTACGAGTTCAGAGGATAGACGGAAACCGATCCGACGTACCATGCGCGGTGATATGGTCCGATTTTTTACCTGTTTCCAGTAGTCCTTTTCGTGGACTGCCAGAATATATTGCTCATCGAGCGGGCCGGGCAGGAAGAAGTTTTTGGCGGTGCAGGTGCCTTCGTATACGAGTTGTTCAGGGATAAGCTCATATTTAATCATAGGGAACCTGTGTCCCTCGGGAAGCGGAAGCGCGTATATTTCCCCGTGCGCGATTTTTAGCATTCAATTGATGGCAATAACTTTGAATCGTCCAGGTTGATTCACCCCGGGTGTGACACAATTAAAACACAACTTTTGTCGTATTGTTATCGATTTTTTTTATGTTAAAGCTGGCTTTTAAATCTGGGAATTCAAGTAAGTAATCGGGCAAAATTAAATTAAAGTGTCTTATTTTTGGTTCATGGGACGAAAACGATGTATAGAACTTACCGATCCGGAAGAATTGACCTTGCGCGAGGGGATCAAAAACCACTCCAAGCACGAGTTCCGCCGTTGCTGCCAAGCTTTACTATGGAGCCACAAGGGCTGGGCCGCCAAGGCCGTCGCTTCCGAACTGGAAGTCTGTCCGCAAACCATCGGCCAATGGCTAACAAACTGGCAAAAATCCGGGCTGGTCGGCTTGATGCGCCAGCCGGGGCAGGGCCGCAAGCCCATTCTGAGCGTGACAAACAGCGCCCACCAGCAGGCCCTGGACGAGGCCGTAGAGGCCCACTACCAGGACTCCGAGCGCATCAAGGTGGACCTGCAGGCCTCGCTGGGCCTGTCCATGAGCCGCGAGACGGTCAAGCGCTTTTTAAAAAAAACGATCACTCCTGGCATCGCATCCGGCGGACGACCAAGCCCAAACAGGACCCCGTAGCTTACGCCGACGGGCTGCGGCGTCTGCAAATCCTGCTGACTCTGTGGGTCTGCGGGCTGATAGACCTCTACTTCGCCGATGAGACGGGGGTGAACCTGCAGCCCTACCTGCCCTACGGGTGGCTATCGATTGCAATTTTACGTAAATCCGACAAAAAGCACGATAGAAATTTTTTAACTGTCTCCATCGTTGGTATAGTGTACACCTCAAACAAAACCCATATGAATATTTTGAAATATAGAAAAATTGTGGCTTTCGCCTGCCTAATCGGCGTTTTTGCCTCTTGTCAGAATGACCCGTTAAAAGATCTAACAGTGGAAGATTCTCAGGTTTTCTTCACTAACTACGACAAATCAGTGGACTTCAAGCAGTTCAAAACTTTTAGCATTGTCGATTCGGTGTTGATCTACGGGAACCGGGGAAACGGTGCCACCCTTACCCAAAATGACATCAAGTTCTTGAACGCAGTGGTGCAGAATATGCAGCAGATGGGCTACCAATATGTGAGTCCGAAAGAAAATCCAGACCTGGGAATGAACGTCGCCCAGGTACGTAATGCCTATCTCAATGTTGTATCACGTCCCATATCACCCTACTGGGGCGGAGGTGGATTTGGCGGTGGTTTCGGTCCCGGTTTTGGCTACGGCTATCCCTCTACCTACTCTTATGTCCAAACCCAGGAGAACTACTGGACCGTGGAAATGTTGGATTTTAAGAACCCCGACACGGCCAATAAGAAGGTAAACGTGATCTGGAATGCTACCATTCGCGGAAACGGTCTTTTCGATGGCATCGACGCCGACAATATCGTGCGCTCCATATTTGAGCAATCACCCTATTTAAAGGCCAATTGAGCCTGACAGAGCCGTTTTAATACCCGCTTTACTAAAATACTAAAAATGAGATCGTTAAAGATATTTTTTGTTTTCCTTACCGTAAGTGCTTCTGCCTATGCGCAACAAAACCCGCAACTCTATAATGCTCCATCGCCCTGGCAGCGTTACTCGCATTATGCTCTGACGGTCCGTGGTGGTGGAGCGTTTCCACTCGGGCCTTTCAGCAGTGGCTATATCGATAAGCCTACGATTCAGAGCTATTCGGCTTCGCTCGATTGGGTACTGCAGGGCCCCATCTCGGTGGGCGTAGAGGTAGGCAGAACCATGTTTTCGCAGAAAATGCCCCGCACGATTTATACCATCGGTGAGCAGGAGGTATCGGCGGTGCAAACCCGAACTGCCTCTTTGATGCCCATTCAGGGCGTGTTGAGCTACTATTTCGCTCCAACCAGCGCCATGATACGCCCATACGTGCAGGTCGCTGCCGGTGCCGATCTGCTGGATTATACCTTATATTACGGTAGTCTTGCCAATCAGAAGGAGGCCGTGAAGTTTTCTTACGGTGGGGCGGCAGGTGCCAAATTCCTGTTCAAACGCGATGGTTCGATTGGCGCCGACATCCGGGTAAAGTACAATCAGACCGCCCTCGATTACGATTACGTCGACAAAGGAATTGGACAAGTCAATGCTACCGTTGGTTTGTTTTACCGTTGGTGGTAAGTACCTTGTTGTATTCACCACTAATTCAGGGAATGCCTGCTTATAAATTGTCTAAAACCTCCATTCTTCTGCTCACCTTCGCGCTTGCGATTCTGTTAGGCTCCGGCACCTGGGCCTGGCAGCGATTTGGACCCAGTACCGACGCGGAATACCAAATGGAAAAACAGGGATTGTCCCTGATCAAGAACGGGCAGACCAGTACCAGCGCCTGCGCGCTCAGCATCAAAGAGTACAAGCAGGTGGGGCGCGAGATGCAGTTTCTACTGTACGCCAAGGCCTCGGGACTTTCGCCCTATACCGTCGAGATCACCCAGAAGGGCCGGATTCACAAATACAGCCACGTACCGCATCGTCCGGGTACGTGGTTTTCTGTTAAAGACCTTCCGTTGGCTCAGGGACCGGCCAAAATTCGGATTGTGAGCGAAAACGAATCGGATTGTGAAGCCTCCGGGGGTTTCGATTTCAGTACCAACATAGCCAACGAGGTACTGCCTGCGGCGCGCTGGATTAGGCACGGCAGCGATGACATCATGCTGGATGTCCGGCCTATCCGAGTTAATGGAAAGCTATACCTCAAAGATTTTGCCGACTATCAGGACGGTCGTAACCGCGTGTACCTCATCGACAACATCGTCGTGGAAGGCTTGGATCAAGGGCTGGAAGTACAGCCCGGCTACCTGTACTCGATAATCACCTGCTGGATTGACGCCCCCTATTCCGAGTGGTGGAACAAGCTGCGCAACCGCAGCATCAGGCAGCAGAACGTTTGGCTCAAGGCCGACGGCCCCGTGGCTCCTGCCGCCAGTACCCTTCGCGCGATCCCGATTCCCGAGTGGTTTGGCATTTCACGCGACTTCAACGCTCAGTTTGATACCACCTTCCCCGAATTTGGCCCGATCGCGGGCAAAATGACTATGACTTCCCGGTTCAACGAAGGGGTTTCTCCCGATAATTATTACAAACGCGGTGTCTCACATTTGTCGCGATTTGTGGAACCGCAGGGATCGGTGGACAAAATGCATCATACTGAAACAATGAATTTTTTCGAAGACCGTGGGCAGGATTGGTTCGCCTCTCTCTCCCGCGCGGAGGTAGAGAAATATGCCGATTCGGTCTACCCTACCAAAGTTTACGGATTTGATTTTGAGATCTGGAACAACGACTACCCGCCCGCCGTGCGGCAGCGGCTGATTTGGTTTGCCGAGCGCATCAAGAAGCGCCATCCTGAGATGCAGCTGTTCGATTATTGGGGTGGCTCGGCGGTGAGCAACGACTACTTCATGCGGGGCGGCAAACTCGATCCTGCTGCCTTCAAAATAGACTATCAAAAACCCGAAACTTCGTTTAACAATTTCAGGCTGAGCGCGGAAGGGAAACGGTTGAGCGACTATTTTAGCATCGATCCTATCAATGTGTACCCGAGAAGTTTCATCGTCCAATCAGCTGATGGGCTTACCCACAACAACTACCTGCTGCTGTCGGCGGTGCATACCGCGCGGATCAACCGACTTTTTTCGTATCAGAAAACCAATAAAAGTGTGTGGTTCGCTTGGACCCGCTATCAGCCCCAGCACGACGACCCGATCCCGCTCTGGAACGTCAAAACCACCGATCCGCGCGGCGAGTTGGATTTTTCTGAGTTAGCCACCATGCCCGCCAGCCAGGCGTTGGGGATGTCGCTGTTTTCGATCGTCGAATCCGACGGGTACCTATTGTGGCACGACGATGGTCCCAGAGGCCGTAATGTCAATGACATTGCACCCGATCCCGCCCGGCCCGGCAGCTACCAATGGTACCCGGCCGACGGAAAATCCGGCGTCGAAAAATTCAACCAGGCCCCGACCCTTCCGGGGCCGCCTCGCTACTCCTACTACGCATCCGACTATTACGCCTTAGGGACCTGGATGGCCAAGCAAATGGAGGACATCCTGACGGGAGGTAAAAAAATGGACCTCGACTACCGCATAGGTACCAGCTGGCGCAAGGCCGGGACGGATCAAGCGGCGGTGTCGGCCGCCCAGAAAGAACCCTTCGTGCTATCGGTAGTAAAGGATGGCGAAATCGCGGTACTGGCGATCGACTGCTTTCAGCAGCCAAACTCGCTGAGGAAGTTGACTATTCGGCTGCCCAATGGAAAAGAGGAGGCTATTCAACTTTATGGGAATTGGCCGAGCTTGTATCGGGGTGAGTTGTGATGTTTCGAATATAGGGTTATCAACACTGCTTCTTTGTCGTGTTTTGCCAGGTGGACAGCAAAGTAGAACCGTTAGGCTTTGTGCCTTTGAATAGGGTTTGTTATGTTGAATAACAAACCCTATTTTTGTACCAGTCAACTAAGTTTATCCAGACAGTAAAGACATGGACGTTCTTCAATTCAGGATGCTTAGGGGGCACTCAAATTGGCCCTCCGCAACCGAAAGGACGATCCTACCCTCACCCAAGAGGAAATCGACCGGGCACTCGACCAAATCAGCGCCCTCAGTAAGCTGATCGAAGAACTGGGCGGTGGCCCGCCGCAAGGGCGAAGCGTACGAGTAATTTACTAGGGCCGCGACCATCGCGCCCCTCCCACTCAAAACAACATAACGATGAAAAATTCTAACGAAGCAAATCAAACTGACCTGTCGGCCCTCATGGAGCAGGCCGACGCCCTCATTCAGCAAGGGCGTGATTATCTTGTCCAGCAGGGAAAGGTAGTCGATCTTACGAAATGGGTCACTATCCGCAAATATTGCGACCTGTACGGTATCAAGAACACCGAGACCGTCAGCAACTGGATCCGGCGCGGCATTGTGCCGCAGGAGGACACGATGGTTATCGAAGAATTTAACAATATTCGCATGATTAGGGCGAAAGAGTACCATGTCGGAGTAGGCGCTCAGCCGACCTGATGTGCTTAGGTGACTCTGTAATACTTACGCCCTGCGAACAAAACGTTAATGCTCGTTGGCACTATGGATAATTTAGAAATAGAGATAAAAAAGGCCTTGGAAGAAGCCAAGGCAGCACAACAGGAAGCACGAGACATACTCGTTTCCCTTCGATGAGTGGGTAACTCTGAAAGAGTACGTCAAACGCTACAAATTAAACAGCATCAACACATTGACTAATTGGATTCGGCGGGGAATAGTGCCGCCCGAGAACGTTCGTACTATTCCCGATTTGAATAACATTCGGCTGGTGAAGGCAGTCCCTTATAGGCAGGTGGTGACCTAGCGGCTAACAAAAAAGCCCGCCATTTCTAGCGGGCTTTTTACTGTCGGCAATAAGCCACTTGCGTGACCCATAGGGGAACAAGGGAATTCAACCCAAACCCCGAAATTTCAACGACTTAGGAAGCCCGTAGCATCCCACTGTTAGAGAAACTGTTAGAAATTACGCGACATTCTGGGACATTTCACCCATCCCCAGCGCGATAATTTTACAGGTCGTACTTTCTCTAACATCAAGCTTTCCCAGCAGTTCACATCAACTTATCGATCTGCCGAGTCCTTCGCACTGAGCATCTTCGGTGCAAACTTCCTTCAATTCCCTGAACTGCTTCTCTAAATTGGCAAATGCTCTTGCAAGTAGTTTGCCACAGAGTTTTCTGGCTCTCCCCTTGAGCCGATCGTAAATGACCTGCTTATCGACGTTGAGTGCTTCGGCATATTCGCTGATCTGCTCGTCACGCATCGAGGTACGTTTCATGTCCATATAGACGTTCTGCCGTGACTTGCCTAACTTCTCGGCCATCTGAATGGCGGAGAAGCTGGCTTCTCTCATCAATTGGCTCTCAAGACCATCCCAACGCTAACCTTGCCATTTGATTTATGGTTCGTTGTAAATCATTTGTGTATTCAAGCTTTAACATTTGAATGACAAATATTAGGTTTGTAACGTAAAATTCAAACCATTTAATAATATTTTAACAAAAACTGTCAAAAATCTGATCGATTCTGATTTCAATTTGAGCCCGTTCATCCAGCGGCCCGGTAGTATAGTATTGCCTCAATATACAGCCTACATTGAAACCGTCATCCAGTGCTGCACTGACATTATAGCTATGATCTCTTGGTATATAGCCTATAAAGTATCCCTCCCACATCACTTTCACGGCATCGCTGTCATACCTGTTATCGGGTTCAGCTTCTAAATCCAAGATTTCAAATGTGCTCATTTCGAGCATCTCTTTCACTTCCTTTTTCATATAATCATGGTATTTCAATCCGACAATATAGGTTTTAAATTTTTCGGGTCCACGATATTCAACTCCACGCCAGGTAGTTCTGCTGCTGCAAATGGTCTTATCCTATCCTCTTCATGAGGGTCTAACGACAGAATTCTCCTGCTAAAATCGGGGCTCTCAGCTTTTCAAACTTATTCTTATAGATAAGGTGCATGCTATTGTACTCAGAGGTTATTGGAGCCTCAATCGTTGAGTACTTCTTCTTCAAATACTGCCATTTCTCATTGTCAAGGAGATCCACTGGTATTTGAAGCTTGGTACCTTCTCTGGTTCTAATTGCCCTATCAGCTTGCTTTTCAAATGCTTCTAGTTCAGGATATTGATGTGATGATCGTTTAGAACGATTCGATGGGCTTTGTCCGCCTCTTTTCCTTTGATACAAATAGTAACCTCCGCCAGCTAGTGCTAGTATCGCAATTACTCCCCCTAATCCTTTATTGGCTAGACCCGCAATAAGTGCGGCGGCGAATGGAATCAAAATTAGAATCCCAACAATTTTTAAAATTTTCTTCATATTTAATTGGCTTATAATCAGCGTTATAAAAAATACTTGTGAAATATTAAACAGTTATAGTTGACTTGTAAGGCATTTGTACCTTACATTTGAACTATTAACAGTAAAGCGCAAGTGTAAATATTGCTAATGGCTGTTTAATCACAAAATTACTCAGCGCTAATTTTCAGCTATGCAGAAGGCCTCGGACAACAAGAATCAACTTGGAGATGATGTATCACAAGCTCAGGGATTCAGAGAAAAAGAAGGTGTTGGAAGACCTCGAGATTATTGGGGCCTCAAAAAATAACATCTACTACTGGCTCAAAGGAGAAAAGAGCTTCGAAAAAATGCCTGGCAATATGCAGGATGTAGTGATTGCGAATCTTCCTGCCGCCAAGCCTCTGTTTCGCCGAGTCGAAATTCCTCTCTAAGCCCTTCCCCCCCCATACTATACACACCACCCATTTTCATCCACCCAACGCAACCCCCGCCCATGCAAGCCACCCTGGAACCAATCGAAACGACGGCCCTGGAAGAAAGCGCCATGCGAATGCCAAAAGCACTTCTGGAAGAACTGCTATCGTACCTGGCCATGAACCTGGAAAAATGTGAGATGGCCCGGCTTGCCTATTTTCACAACGCCGGGTATTCGCCCAGGCCTGCCCTCCTTAAACTGGTGCAGGCCCTGCAAGCGCGGGGCTACGAGTTCGTGGACTGGGAAGGATTCTCTTACGCCTGCTTCACCCGGGAGCTCACCACCGACCTATTCCCCGTCCCCGAAGTACTTGCCCCTAAGCACGTCCACATCGAGCCCGCCGAATTGATCGAGCGGCTGCCGCTGCTCATGGAGTTGCAAAACTTGATGGTAGCGTGCGAGCTACTGGACGATAGCATGGCCAGGCGCGCGCTCTGGTATCCCGAGCTGTTACGCTTTTTCAGTATTCCGCTGCACAGCCTGGTGCGCACGGCCGACCTGGACGCCCTGGCGGGAAGCGTGGATCTGCCCGGCCTGTACATCATCAGGATCAGGTGCCCTACCGACCACCCGGCGGCCTGTCCAACATAACGATCGTGATCACTCGGCTGCCGTCGGGCTGAGCCTCGATTTTGAACTGGTAGGTGCGGCTGTGTTGGAGGGTAATGCTTTCGTCGAGCCGAAAGCGGCCCCCGTCTTCCAGGCTTCGTATTGGCCCACCTACCTCGATGCGGTGGATCACTTGAGCCCTGGGCTGCTGGCCTTCCAGTCCGGAATACAAAGTCGGGTGCATAGCCTGCATCACCCTGGGCAGATCGGGATGCACGTGGAAGTCGACGACTCGCTGAAAGTCGCGCTCTACGAACAGCAGGTTGAGTTTTACGAGCAGGTTGAGCCGTGCCCATATCTCCTGCCCGTAGGCCGAGCCGGAGGGCGTATCGCCAAACAGAGCCTGGGTGATCCCCGTCTTGTTGCCCCGCAAGCGGCAGATGGTCATCAGATAGCCCAGGTGGGGCTCGACGGGTACGGCCGTCCACCGCTCGTTGCGAAAGCCCTCGTCAAGTTTCGC
This sequence comes from uncultured Cytophagales bacterium, assembly GCA_963803495.1. Taxonomy (GTDB): domain Bacteria; phylum Bacteroidota; class Bacteroidia; order Cytophagales; family Spirosomataceae; genus Persicitalea. The sequence continues at coordinate 73,643 of CAWDMP010000001.1, read as the reverse complement.
CTTGATAGAATCCGTATTGGCAGCCATACTAAGTCAATGAATTTTTGCTAAAAAAACGAAGCTTTTCCCAATTCTCAACCAATACCCCTCGCACCATGCTAGAATCCGCCGAACTACTGCTAAGCCTCGGCCTCCTGTACACCGGAGTGCGCTTAGCCATCATGGTGCGAGGCCCCCAGAAAGCCACCAACCAACCACTTGATAATAATGAACACAATCACCTTTCCCCAGGGCCACCCGGCCCCGGCCCGGCCCCGCCGTGGCCCGGCCACCCAGGCCCAGCGCGAAATCCTGCGCCTGCTCGAAGATTCGAGCACCTACACCATCAACTACGTCGTCGATCTCGAAACCTCAAAAACTAAAGCCTCATGACTGAAATCGAACGCCTCACCGAGCTAGGTACCAGGTACCTAGTCGCTTCTGCCCGTTTAGTTGGCTATGAAGGTTCAGAAAAGGATATTCCAAAAATCTGTGGGAATCCCTCAGGTTTCGCAACAACGATCGTAGAAGTGGCTAAGGTAATCGCCATCGCCGATCGGCCGGGCACGGCAACGGTGCAACCAGCGCAGGAGGTGCCATCCGCCAGCCGGAAATCTAGGCTTCACGAAATCGACCTAGAAGAAGACGAATTCGAGAAGTATTGGGAATTCGAAAAGATAGTCTTCCAGATAAGACAGATTAAGAGTGTCGGATCGGGTGATGTATCCGTCACGGCTAGTTTCTTAGCCACTAAGAACGCCTGAGCCCATGACTAACCACACCCTCACCCTAGGCCCCGACCGATGGAAGCTCATCGACGAGCGTCGCCTCCGCTTCATCCCCATGCTGCGCAGCATCGCCTCCCACGTCAGGGCGGGCGAGAAACTCACCATCGCCCAGACCACGCCCGACGGCAAGATAAAAACCGGCTGGTGCATCGAGGCCCTGATCACCGACGTGGCCACCAGCCTCACCACCCCCGGTTTCCTGGATCGCGACTACCTGGCCCTGAGCCTGGAAGTGACCGAAGTGTACAAAACAACCGCCTCGCCCAATGAATAGCGCCACCCACCGCTTCCGCCCCACCGAGCGCCAGCACACGCGGTTCCTCACGCTGGAGCCCGTCTTCGACCTGGCCCACCGGGAAGTATTCGATCGGCCCGTCCAGGAAGGCGAATACCTGAGCCTCATTCACGTGCAGCACGATCCGACCTGGCGGCGCGCACCTCGGCCCCCAGCCTACATGCGCATCCTGGCCGTCGTCCATTTTTACAACCGCGACGGCAGCCTCCGCGAATTCATCGGGTTGAAGCTCCAACGCCTCGACCCCAAACCCGGCCTGATATGACTAGCACCCGCGAATGGCACAACTCCCGCTTTCATTCGGGCTCCAAGATTTTGCTCGAGCACCGGGAAACCGAAACCGCCGACGGCATGACCCGCCAGGAATATAGCCTGTCGGCCGTTATTTACCCTTTCGCCGACGCCTGGGACGCCGCCATTCGCCAGCCTGGCCAGCCCGACGACCTGCTGCTCACCGGCTACCCCACCGCCGCCGCCGCCTTCGCGGCCGTTGAACAATTTTTCGATGAAATCGACCGACTCAAAGCCTAACTACTATGAAACACAACAGCGAAACAATGCGCCAAAGCCGCGCCTGGGCCGACGCCTACTGCGCCAGTTTCGAAGGGCATTGGAACCCCTCCGACGTGCAGTTGGCTACCTACACGATCTGGTCCGACGCCGTCCGTGAGTGCCGGAACGAATCTTCCTTTTTCACTTGGCGGCGCTACGGCTGCCGCTACCAAACCCTGCTCCACCGCCGCGATAAGGCGCTGTTCCGGCTCATCGAGGGCATTGACCCGCCCCCCGACGAAGACGCATAATGTAGATGGTTCATAATACATGGCGCGCGCTGCATACTCAGTGCGCAACACGATGGCCGGATGCGGTCCCTTCTGCTGGGAGTGTGTGGTGCACTGAGGGCAGCAGAAGCCGGGTTCGACCCCTGGGGCCATCACCATTAAGCGACTATAGTCCACCGCGCGGAGCGATCCGAAGCGGGTAAGGGAAAGTACGCTTCGTTCAATCACAACCAAGGCTTATGCTCATCACCGATCAACCCGTTTACCGGCGCGTCTACGCCGCCACCAACGCCCACAACACCTTGCAGGCCCACGCCTGCAACAACATCGACAAAAACCGCTACGCCATGCTCCGAACCATCACCGAACTCGCCATCGCCGAAGCCAGGCGCGTCGTGAGGCTCCCCGCCTGGGCCGACTCCGACCAGCTCCCCAGCTGCTACACCACCCGTCGCGAGCTGGCCACCCTGGTGGGCTGCGGCGAGCGGACGGTCTACAACTGCATCAGCGTGTTGGAGCGGGCCGGGCTGGTGCAGAAAATCCTGCACGGCCGCCAGAACGATTTCGAGCTGGTGCTACACCCCTGGATCATCTTTGGGGATAACTTTCAGCCCCCGATCGCCAGGGCACTGGAAAAACCGGGAAAACGCGAAAAATCGACTCCGGAGCCCGATTCGCCCCCCCACCAACGGCAAAATTTGCCGCCTATAAGTTCATATGAGGCACAAGAAAGATCTATAATATCTTCTAATAGCGGTGTGAATTTTGTGGAGAAGTGGGAGAAACCCACCTTTGCCGCTTCGCTAACACAAAATTCACGGGTTGTCGATCAGGGCAAAGGAGACATAGGAAAGGCCTCCGGGATCGAAGAGCAAAAGAGCCAGATTCCGGCCGAAAACGGCGCCTTTCGGAGCGTTGGCGAAATCATAAGAAATTTGGGCGGCACAAGTCACCACCAGACACATGAAGAAAAGGCCGACGGGAGAGCAGGAAACAGCCAGGAACTAAGAATCCCTGGCCCTGCTCAACCTCGACAAGTCTTGCCTCTCGACCCCGTCGACCCCGATCAGGCGCTTCAAAACCTCAAAAAAGACCTCACCACGCAGTTTTGGCAACGCGCCAAAGACGAGCTCTGGCCCAACGATTACATCGGCCCCGATTACGAAAACCGCCTGCTCAAGCTCGTCTGGCGGGAAGTGTTCGGCTCCTGGATGGGCCAGCTGACGCCCAACCAGGTCACGACGCTTTACCTCACCCGCACCCAACAGCTCGACAACGCCCTCCGCTACGCCCAGAAACACCACTGGACCGGCTTTTTGCCCCCCCCGCTCTATTTTTCGCGCCAGCAATACCTCGACGAGAAGCGAACCAACAAGCGCGGCTCCTTCTGGTGGACCTACGAGTGGATCAAGCAGGCGAAATCCAAGCGCAAGACAAAAATGCTGGCCGATCAGCTCGCCCGAGCCGTCCACTCGGTCGTGTCCGGTACCGCCCCGCGCGGCCTGAAAGGCGGACGCGACTACGACCGCATCCAACTCTACCAATACTGGCACAATCGCCTGGGCAAATACGGCGACAGTACCCTCCTCGACGAATTCGACAGTAAAGTTTCCACCCTAATCATCCGTTAAACTATGGCCTGGATAAACGAAAACGCAAAGTTCAAAGCCTGGATCAAAGGCACCAACGACGAAACCTGCGTAAAGCGCAGCCTTCCCTACCGCTCGGAGGTCACCGAGCTCGAAAAGCTGAAAAGCATGGTAAAGGATTGGACGGTCTACACCGTTCACCTGGCCATTTTCTACGACCTCCAGCGCACCGATCACAAAGGCCAACCCCTGGAAATCGGCCGTTTTCAGAACAATATTTTTCACGGTATATGACCCTATTCCTCACCACCAACCCCAAGGCCCGGCCCACGCAGTTGGAAGCCCACCTCCGCCGCATCGCCCAGGACATGGCCCGCAAGAACTACCGCCTCGCTATGATCGCCGACTACCTCGAGGCCCATCTCGACGAGTGGAAACTCACCCGCGACAAGTACCGCAACACCGGTACTGCCGTCGCCTTCCAAAACACCAGCTCGCCGGTCCTGGAAGTCAAGAACTCACAGGGCGAGGTAGTATTCACCGTCAAATAACCAATCATGGGCAATCTGATTACAGGCAAGGCAGGGAAAGCGCTGGCCATCATCTGCGATCGCTGCGGCGAAAGACAGTCCCAGGGAGAAGATCTCAAAATACAGTACGCCGTCGAGTTCCTGGGTACCGAGGTGATCTACCACGATTACATTCCCGACACCTCCACCCCCGCCGACGATCCCGAGGAATGCGACGAGTGGTTCGCCGAAGCGCGCGCGGCCCGCCACGTGGCCGATCCCAACGATTACTACTGCGAGAAAAACGACTACGACGACTAATGGACCCAATTAAACTCCGCCTCACCTACTACGAAGCTCAGCAGCTTCGCAATTACGTCAGCCAGGCTGCCCGACTGGCCAAGCATCCCCAGGCCCAGGACGAGCTGCTCGTCCTGGCCGACTTCGAGCTCAGGATCGTGCAGCAATGCACCACCCTTGGCCGCCGGCTCAGGACCAACGCCTACCTCTACAGCATCCCGGTCTCGGTAGCCCGGTTGCTGCACCGGCGCTGGCAGCAGGAGAAGATACTGCCCGAGCAGCAGTGGATCCTGTCGGGCCTCGACGCCGAGCTCGACAAGCGAAACCTCAAGCCCGACGTGGCCAAGGCCCGCATCGACTTTCATTTCTTCACCCTCGAAAAATCAGCCCTCGATGGATAGAGAAATAATTTACGTCGACCGTCCTAAGTTCGACGAATTGAGAAAGAAGAACTCCTGCCAGGAACTCACTAACGACAAGGTCAGAGGCACGACACGAGTACTTGGCCAGGAATACGTCACCCACGGCTTCATAAGCGACCATATTCGGGGCATCTACGAAATCTGGGGCAACCAGGTAGTCGACGTCGAAAAATACGAGGGAGACCTACAACCGCAATGGTACCACGACCGTCATGCACAGGTAAAAAGCTCGCCAGGTTACCAAGGCCAGAAAGCCTACTGCGGTAAGCGCATCATCGTTCTGACCGGGCAAAAAGTCGAGTTCCGCTGCCATGAAGGCGGCACCCAAGCAACTATATTTTAAAAAAAACCAAAAACCACTTGATCACATGAATACCAAGATCATTGCCCCAATACACACACTGAACAAGCATTGGTTGGAAGTCATGAACGTCTTCATTCTTCAAGCTGGGCGGGAATACCGCCCGGAAGACTTAGCCGATTTTTTTACGAAATGGAGAAATGAACGCATCAAAGGTCCGCGCGACTCTGTACCGACTCCCGGCAATTCCGCCGATTGCGTAGTAGAAAATGGTGAATGCCTGCTGCGAAGAACATACTACGATCCCAAAAAGAAACCCAAGGTTATGGCCAAGGCCTGGCCAGCTCAAAAACTTTATTGATTATGATCAACCTCCCATTCGCCGAAACCCTCCCCTACTGGAAAACCAGCAAATCGGGCGTAGAATCCTGGCTCGACAAAACCGAAAAGCTAATCGAAGGAATTGGCGGAATTAACGATACCCGGATTGTGGGCAAGTCCGGCGGCAAAGAAGGCATCATGCTCGGCTACCGTGTCGAAGGCGACAACTACAAGCTTTCGTGGCCAGTGTTGCCCGTAAAAAAAGATGTCGACCGCAACGCCGCCCTCCGCCAGTGCGCCACGATGATCTACCATGACACCAAAGCCCGCGTGGCCCGCATCAAAATTTTTGGCCCGCGCGTGGTATTCGCCGACTGGCTGGTACTCGAGTCCGGCCGCACCCTCGCCGAGAAGAGCATCGAATCGATACCTGGTGTACTAAATAATTCAAAACTGCTAAGATGATCCTCCCCTACAAATACCCCAACGGCCGCATCAGCCGCCACGCCCGGTTTGAGATAAATCAGTGGAACTCCTCCATCGACGTTGTCGATATCGCATTGATGTTCCGTACGAAGGAGTGGTTTTTTGGCTATCGATACCGCTTCAATCGCGGCACTCGCAAAAGCTTCTCCCCCTCACCCAGTCCTGAGCAGCTGGAAGAGTGCATGAAAAAGGTAGAGCAGCAGTGGAGAGAAAACCGGGAAGAAAAAATTCACATAAGGATATTTCGCCGATTCCTGCAAAAGATGGATTCAGAATAATATTTGGCGGCTCCGAGCCAATTTCCCCAAAAACCGCCCGTAGCAGCTGGGCCCCCGGCCTGATCCCTGTCTAATTTTACCATGGTAACACCGTGACCACCGAATAATCTTTGGAAAATGAACTTTCAGCGACACCATAAACTCATGTTCACAACTTTCGCTTTTGGCTACGTCTTCTCCTTTCTAATTATCATAGCCGCCGCCTGCACTCGCCGCTCCGACGAACCTGCCCAGCAGGCCACCCCGCCTCCGTCCACCGAGCAGGAAAAATCCCCCAACCGCATCATCGTGAAAGAAACCCTCTGGAACTTGGCCATCGTCGAGATCGACAGCGTCGAGTACTTATCCAATTCCGAAGGTGGATTGTTGAAATTAGAGAGAAAATAGTCCTCAAAACCAGCAATTTGAGGGCTATTTTAAAAAGTTGCACTGTTTGTCAGCTGAATGAACAGACAAGCCACTGTCGGTCTGTCTGTTGTCTTTTCGAATCAAAAAAAATCGACGCCAAGTCTCGACTTAAGGCCCGCCCTTTCACATTTTGGAAATTTCCATTTTGGAAAGTTTTGAATATCTGAAAGGGAGGAGGGGAGGGTCTCGAGCCCGCCTCCCCCTCCTCCGACCTAGAGGAAGTCAATCTCGAAGCCCATGTCGCCGCTCATTACCATCCCACCTAGGCAGCGCCAGGTGGCATAGTAGTCGACGGTGTCGGACAGGTGAGTAGCATACTCTTGGTTCTCGCCCGTCTTCTCGCTGCCTTTGTTCTTCTTGTAGTCAGGCAGGATGGGCGTACGTTGGATCGATATGGTAGTGCTCTTCGCGTGAGTGGGATGGAACCGCATGTGCAGCCCATCGTCTCTCGTCTCACTCAGTATCCCCTGCATCAAGGTGTACACCTCGTCCTTCAATGGATTGTACATGAGTGGGCTGAGCATCACCTCCCACCCGGCATCCTCGAACGCCTTAGCGAAGTCATCGAACATAGTCTGCCAGGCACCATCAGCCTTCTTCTTGGAGTTAGCCGACGCGTTCAACCCATTACGATCCCCAGTGATGTGGATAGTGCGCTTCCTGTGAGAGCCCAGCCTTTCAAGTAACTCCACCCCTAGGCTCTGGGCCATTGTCATATCCGCGAATGGGTCGTGCACGAAGCAATCCATTACGCAGTGCTGGGGCTTTCCATAGTCCTGCCATACCGTGCAGCTGGTGAAGTGCGCGTTGAAATCCACCACCGCCGCAACCTCCTTATCCAAATCATAGAAGCCCTCGTCGTCGATGGCCATGTGCCGATGCTCGTCGAAAGAAGGATAAAATCCCTTGGGAATTTTCGACAGCTTATGCCCAAGCACCTCCACATTGTACTCGAGCTTAGTGAGTTTCTTTTTCAGGTTGGCCACGAAGTTGCTAGGCAGGAACGCCATATTGTCCATCGTAGTCACCTGCATGAAAAGGTACCGGTCAGGCTCTTCCATCATGAAGTCCTCAATCTCGAACATCCACTCGCCGGTGGCCCCATAAGGCGGCGACGAAAATATCGCCACCAGCCAGTGCAGATTCGAGTCAAATTTCCCTTTGTTAGCCCGGATACGCCCTTCCAGAATTTTTAGCCAATCCCGCAGAAAAAGCAACCCCTCATCCATAAACGCGAAATCGTCGTTCCGCCCCCGGTGGATGTCCGCGTTCATTTTGTACGCGCAGACCTCCATCACCCAGCCATTCGGGTACGAGATACAGTTTGCCCAATCGTCCGGCTCCTGGTAGGGCTTATCCCAATCGTCCGGCGGCTTCCGCCACAAGCAATAGTCGCCCTCGCCGGTTTTGAAGTCATACTCGACCAGGCCGAAGTGCTCCCGCCACACCGACTTGACTCCTGGAAAAATCGCCCTTTTAAATTGCGTTACGAAAAGACAGGCAAACTGACCTTTTGCCCTGGGCAATTCCTCGATACTCTTTTGCATCAAAAGCGCCATCTCGACCGATTTTCCCGAGCCGATGCCCCCGATCATCGCCGCCGTCTTGGTTCCCTCCGCCGTCAAATCGTACAAAACCGCCTCCGTAAAGTCGGCCTGCTTGTCATTCAGCTCTAAAACGCTTTCTTCCTCAGTCGACTGACTCATAGCTTACCTCCTCCGTTAAATCGTCCGATTTCGTCTCCCCATTCGTAATCACCGTCCGCCGCTTCAGCACAATTTTCGTCGGCCGGTTTTTGGCCCCCGAGCCCACTTTTGACGTATCATAAGCCCCATCGATGGTACCCGCTTCCTTCATCAGTGCCCGGTACTCTTTCATCAGTAATGCCATTTCCTTAGCCCCGACTTTCGGTTTTCTTTTCGCAAAATCCGGCAAGCCCTCGTCTTCATCGTCGTAATCTTCGCTCTCCTCCTGATCCGAACCATCCGCGATTCCGATTATTTTTTCCATCACCAGCTGCGCCGCCGCCTTGAACTGCTCGGCGTACAACAGCTTGATTCCGTCCCGATTACGAAGAGATCTCAGCTCCGCAAAAACCTCATAACTCATCGCCAGAATCTCCCGCGCCCGTCGATCCTGCACGTTCAGCCGAGGGTCGGTCTTGGCCAGCTTAATTACATCGATATCCGAAAAGCCCTGCCGGAGCCAGCCCCGCACGATGTCAATTTTTTCAAAAGTCGCCGCCTGCTGCGTCGACAGCTCCCGATCGCCCAGCAGATGCTGGCGATACACATCCATTTCCTCAAAAACCTTATCGAGGTACTTATTATGTTGTCGCATACGTCAAATCCACTATTTGCTGCTTCAATTCACTTTTAAGTGCATTCAGCCGATCAAGTTCGGCCGCCCACTGCTGGGCCTTGTTGTGGTCGGGCCGATCGGCGATCTTCTTGGCCAGCTTCGACACATTCACGCCCACCCGCTGCAATTCCAGCTTCAGTTCCGCCACCCCGGCCGGAGCTGGTCCCGGCGTAGGTTTTTCCGGCGCGGCTTCCGGCAGTTTCCCGGTTTCCTTAACGTAATTCGCCCGCTTCACCACTTCCTTCCAGGCCGCCCGCTTGGCCAGGATCTGACCGATCACCGGCCGCACCCCTTCCAGGTCGTCGGTCGGGTATTGGTGCAGGGTATTACTCAAAAGAGCAGCTTCCCGATGCAGGCCATCGGCCTGTTCGAGAAGCTGCTCTAGTACAGTCTCCGTCGCTTTACGCGCCGCTACTTGGTTTTTTTTTCCGAATCTTCAGGATCTTCCTCTTTCTTAGGATCTTCCTTCGGCTCGGTCGCCGGAGCCTTAGCCTTCTTGGCCGTCTTAGCCGCCGGAGCTTTGTCCGTTTTTTCGGAATCTTCCTCCGAAATGTCCGAATTCTCGGAATCTTCCTCCTCCAGTGCGGCTTCATAGTCCGCCTTCGCCTTTTTCAGCACTTCGAGGTCGGCCTTCGATCCCGTCGCCTTCGCCCGCATCTCCGCCAGCTGCAACGAGCCCTCATACTTTTTAATATTCATCAGATAATCGTTAATGGGCCTGCGCCCGATGAAAATTCATTTTTCCAGGAAAGCCGCATTTTTCTACGACTCCTCGGTTTTGGCGGTTTCTTCGGTTTTTGGCGTCTCGACCTTAATCTTCACCCGCTTCACTCGCTTGTCGCCGTTCTTGGCCAACACCGCCAGGTCAGCCTGGCTGCAATCGCTCAGATACCGCGTGTTGCCGTTCACGAAGACGTAATCATCCGACTTCGCCACACTAAACTCAAATTTTGCCATCGTAATAAAAGAAGTGGGGAGCCCGCCTTCGGCCAGCTCCCCGGTGGGTTATACCGTCAACGGCGTCACGTCGAACGTCACATCGGCGTTCAGCGGGAAGGCGGGAATCTGCATTCCGTCCTGCTTGGCCATAAAAGTGGCCTCCTTGCGGGCCGTACCCTTTTCAGGCAGCACACTCTTCATCTCGAACATCAACGGAATGTACTTCTGACCCAGGCAGTAGCGCGAATCGTCGTTACCCTGGATAATGGCGATCACCGGCGTGTCCAGCAGCAGCGCCGTCAGCTTCACGATGTCCTTATCATAGCCCAGCACCTTGAACTCCATGCCTTGCGAAAAGCCCGCCCCGATCTTCATTTCAGTATCGAACTTCGACGTATCGTACCAGGCTTCGATTTCGACAAACATCTTACCTACTACCAGCGGAATCGCGCCGCTATACTCGCCAGTGCTCTTCGCCAGCTCATAAGTCAGGAACTCATTGGCAATATCCTCCGTCAGCGCCAGGAAGAGCCGCTTCGCGCCGCCGATCGTCAGGGTTTGTGCCTTACGCTTCAAGCCCGTAATCGCCAGCAAATTCAACGAGCCGCCCAAGTCCACCAGCGAAAAGCCGAAGAGTTGCTCGACTGCCACCGCCGTCAAGCTCGCGGCCGCCAGGCCCATCAGCGGGTTTTGCGTCGTCACCGTCACCGCGGCCGCCACCATCACCAGGCCGAGGGCCATCAAAAAATTAAGAATCTTCATGTCAAAAAAATAAAAGGTGTGGATAGATGAAAAAGAGAACTATACCTGGTTGTTCAAATACGTCCAGGTCGGCGAAGCGTAATCGAAGCCCACGCTCACCCGGATCGAAATCTTGAACGATTTGATGTCCTTCACGATGTTGATGTGGAATTTGTCCAGATCCTCATTCACCACGAAGAGCATGTTTTTCTTCGGCGTGATCACGATCGTGTTCTTACCCGCCAAACCGGGATCGACCTTGAACTTCATGTTCGAGTAGTCGTCGAGCTCCAAGGGACGGTCGCCCGGTCCCACGTGCTCCTTGTAGAGCGTCCGGCGGTTCTTCCGATAGTTGTCGTAAGCCGTCAGCGAGCAGTACACGTTCAGCATTTCGGCCAGCAGCTTCTCGTTTTCAGTTGCCAGCAGGTTGGCCACGCCGTTGAACTGGTCGTAGGCGTTGGTAGCCGTGATGGCCGCGCCCGTGAACACGTGGCTGGCGGGAATATCGCCCGTCACGGCCCGTCCGGCCGCAAAAGCCGCGATGAAACCATCCGCGATCGAACCCGCGCCGGTACCGGCCGCGTTGTACACGCCCTTCCAGGCCGTTTTGAGCCGTATAAACTCGAAGTGACGCGCCAGGATGTAATCCAGGAAGTACAGCTCGAACGGTTTCTCGTACACGTCGTTGAGCGTCTGGCCTTTGGTTTTGATCCAGCCCAGGTAGCTCTGGTAAGCCTCCTTGATGTCGCTCAGCTTGATCTCCAGATCGATGTCGGCCTCCTTGAAGCTCGCAAAACGCGATTTCACTTCCAGCACCTGCTTGGGCACGAAATTGTCCGAAGCGGGCGCAAAGCCATCCTTCACGTCCATGCGTACCAGGGCCGCGCGGTCGCGGGTCTGTAGCACCGTGAAGTCCTCGCCCAGGCTCTCCGCCCCGTACACCACCGAGTCGCGGATCACCGCCCCGTTGCCATCGACGGTCGTCATCAGCTCGTCGGCAAAGTTTGAAAAATCAATAATCTTCGTCATCAGAAAAAATTAAAAAAGTGTGGATAATGTGGATACTGTTGCTTATGAATTGTGCCAGGAAGCCCGTTAACCGTTAACCGTTAACCGTTAACCGTAGCGACGGACCGCCGTTAACCGTTCACCCTTTTCACTTCCCGCCGTGAACCTTATTAAAAAGCTCCACCGCCTGAGCATTGTAGCCCGACAGCTTCTTCGTCGCGCCCTGGCTGTTCGAGTCGGCTTCGCCTTCCGTCATCCCCGCCTCAGCTGCCTTTTCGTAATGTGCCTTGTACTTATCGCGCTCCCCGATCACCGTAGCCAGCTTCGCCTTGCTGCCCGCCACCAATTGCTCGGCCGCTTCCAGCTTACCCTTCACTTCCGAAAGCTCCGCTATCTTTGCGTTCAGGTCGGCCACCACTTTCTTATTGCCTTCCACCTGCGCTTCCAGTCGCTTGTTCAGCTCCGTTACTTCGGCCGAAAATTCGTTAAATTCCTCCGTCGACAGTTTCTCCGAAACCGCCTTGTCGCTCTTCGGAAACAAATCCGTAATCACCGCTGCCAATTGCTTCATCTTGCCCATTTTATATAATTGAAAATTGAAAAATTAGAGTTTCCGAGCGAGTTGGATCGCATCGCCCAACCCGCCCAGCTTATCCACCAGGCCCAGCCGCTGCGCGTCTTTGCCTTTGTACATTTTACCCGTAAATACCTCCTCCGAGGTCAGTTTTCCGGCCCGGCCCCGCCGCACGTAGCCTTTGAAAAGCGTCATGGCCATGTCCAGCTCATCCTGCATCTTCTGCGCGAGCTCAGCCGTCAGCGGCTCCACTGCGTTGAACCTCGCCTTATCCACCGATTCACTGGCCCGGTAGATCCGCACCTTGATTCCCGCCTTTTCCAGCGCACCGCTCTGATCCACGTGTACGTTTAACACCCCGATGCTACCGTACTCGGCCATCGCCGAATTCTCCATCACCGTCGCGTCCGTCTGCGAAAAGGCAAATACCCCCGCGCTGGCCACCATGCCATTCACGTAGCCGACTATAGCCTTGGGAAAACCCCTGATCGTGTCGGCCAGCATCTCGATCGAGTCCACCGAGCCGCCCGGCGTGTGCCCTTTCAGCACTACCGCTTTGATCGTCGGCTCAATGGCCGCGATTGCCAGCATCCGGGCCGTGAACTCGTTGCCCATGCCACAAATGCCGAAGCGACTCATCGCGCCCTCGATCGGTATTACCGCCACTTCGCCGCCGCCCGCTTTCAAAAACCGATTCATCATCGCGACGTCCGGGTCGAAGCTCCCGTCTTTCCCGTAAGGATCAAGATTTGCGTCAATCTTCAGGTGCCCCGGCAGCGGGTCTTTCCCCGCCAGTAACCGAGGCACCATCATTTCCCGCATCCGCGCCGCAAAGGGCTCATGGAGGTACCATAGCCCCGAAAAAGTCTCTGCAAGCATTACATCGCGATCATTAATAATAGGTCAAATTGAAGCGGATGTCGGCGACATCAATGTCCTCGACATAAGCAGATTTCAATTCCACTTAGTGTGGATACAGTCTTTCAACTTAGCAGCTACGAAGGAAAAGCCATTTTCCCGCCAATTCAAGGACCAAAAAACAGCCCGGATGCATCGCATCCGGGCTGTAACACACCTAAACCTTAACTACCTAGTCTTTCAACTCACCCACCATTTTTTTCCAAACCACCTCACAGCCAGGTAGTACAAATGTGCCTGCTTGGAAGGCACCCCCGCCCTAAGCATATTGCTCAGGAACAGCGCATTGGCAAAAGCCCGCGCCCCGTCGATGCCCAATACCCGCTCATACTGCCGATTATCGTACATATAATCGTGTACGATCGCGGCGTTGGCCATCTTGCCGTGTGGCGGAATGATGCCCCACATCCATTGGGGCACACTCGCAAAATCAGTCACGAACCCGGCCGGGATCAACACACCTTCCCCCGGTCCCAGAATCTCGACCCAGCAGTCTTCACAGACCGTGAAAAGATCATTCTTATCCGTCTGGAAATACTTCTCGACGCGAATCTCCGGGTAGTTTGTCATTCTTCCCTAATCTCGATTTTCGGATTGAAATACGCCAGGTAAGCGTTGACCTCGTACGTCTCGTTCACCGTCAACTCGCCTTTCTGATAATTCACCAGCAGCACCATCATCCGCTCGGGTACCACGATGTTTTTGGATTCCACCGCCCGGCCGTCGGTCCGGCTGAGCTCGTAGTAAATCTGCTGAGTGTAGATAAACTTCGTGCTATCCGAGGGGTCAGCCGATTTTATCAACGCCCCGATCGGAACGACTTTCAGGTTGTTGACGTCGGGAATTTCGAGCGGAAAGGGCTTCAGCGCGATGTCCACGCTCTGGGCGTTGGCTGACGAGAAGGCAAACAGGAAAAAGGAAATCGCAATCAGACGTTTCATATTCAGGATTTAATAATTGGTTAATAAACTTTTGTCCAGCCCACTACGGGCTTATTAACGTACATCCCAGCATCGCCATCAGTTTGCAGAATGTGCAGCCAGGGAGCCGGGTTCTGAACCGCCAACCGATTGGCCTCCGTCATGCGAAAAGGCAGCATCCCCTGTGTGTCAGATTCTAACTCTAATCCCGCCGAAGGCTGGGATTTGTTAGGCGTATTGGCACCCTTCCCAATATACACACCAGGGTTAGATGGGGTCGAGAGCACCTGCATGATGCTGGTTTGCTGAGATGTTCCCCCAAAGTGAATACCGCCACCAGTAAAATTTGGCGATTGAATAACAAGGCGATTTCCGTAGGCGAAAAGAATCTTCCCACCATTCAGGGTGAGCCCATTGGTGAAATCCGGCCCGGTAATGTCAATGCCGGCATTACTTTTTATCCTGCCGCCGACGTTGAGCGTCGTAATCCCATCGTCCACAGGGTTAGGCCCTATGAACCAGCGCCCTGTATTAAACATCTTACCATATTCTGCGCTGGATTGAAAAGATATGTGAGAGGTGTTGGAAGCAACCGTAATCTGTCCGGGACTTTGGAATTTGTAGCTAAAAATTGTATTAAATCCCCGCGTCGAAGTCCCGATAGTGCCTACATTATTGGAGGCCGGTAATATCCCTCCCGCAAAAGTATTCGCATCAGTCCAGGTGTTGTTTCCAGCTAGCAACGCATCCGCTCCCGTCGCGGGCGTCGCCGCTACCCAGGCCGAGCCATTCCATTGGATCGTTTGTCCAGATGCCGCTCCGCTTTGGTTTAGCCGGTCCAAGTTCAGCCCGCCTGTCCCGATCAGAGCCTGCTTGCCAGCCAATGCCGTGATGGCCGCGCTGGAAAGTGGCTTGTTCGCGTCGCTCGTGTTGTCGACACTACCAAGACCGACGAAGCCCTTCGTGAGTATCAGCCAGTTGGGGTTACTATAGATGTACCCCGCCCGCAAGAACTTCGCCGAGTCCGCCAGGCTAAGCTTTCCAGCCAGCCCCGCCGCCGTCCAGTCTACCAAGTAGCGCATAGCCGCCGCCTGATCCTGCACCCGAGGTGCCGGGTATTTCAATCCAACCTGCAAGCGGGTATTGATCGTATCCTTGGCTACCTGGGCGTTCTGCCCAAGCGCCAGGCCCGATACCATCAGAAATAAGACAATCAGTTTTAGCTTCTTCATTTTCATCGATTTGAATCATAAATGTCTTCATAAAGGCTAGTTCGTACCCAGCGATTTTCCGAAGCGTCGACCAGTATATTTTGGGCGTCATCGAAGCCCATCTCTGTGGCCGAGTACTTGAAAACACCATTGAGCTGAGCCACAAAATAAGCGGGCTTCACTACGCTGGCGGCATCAATTGGCACAAACTCCAAGCCCCTAATGTCCGCTACCGTAGCGGTCGGGAACGACCCGTACAGTGCCACCAGCAGCGCGTTATACTGCACCGCTGCCAAGTGCGCCTGTTTCATCTGCGCCGCCAGCGCCAGGTAGGCAGCCGTCAGCTCACCGTCAGTCCCGCGCAGCGATTCCAGATACTCAGCCTTCGTGCCTACGTTCCCTTCCTCGATCCACACATCGTAGGCACTCGCGCCAGGCAGCCCACCGAATACCGTCGCCGTCTCCCAAGAACCCAATACCTCCGTCTCATTTACGAACCCCGTCGGGGGCTTTGGCAGTTTTCCGCCTGTCCAATCGAATAGCGCTAGGGCAAATTGCCCCTCCGAAATTTTCACAAATTGAAACAACGGCGTCCAGCCGCGCGGCCCGCGTCCGCCGACAAATTCCACTTCCGGGCCTACTCCTTCGTATTCCATCCTCTATAAATCCTTATTTGTGAACGATCTCGAAAATCCCCTTGATGGCCGTACCCACCTCGCCGTTCTCATCCCGCACCACCAGGCTGTACCAGTACCGGCGCACATCGATGCGCATCTCGGCCGCGGGTTTGCTCAGGTGGATGTAGTAATGATCGTCGTAGCCATCGAGCTCCACGTCCAGCGTCAGCGCCACCGCCACGTCCGTGGGGTAGCGGCGCACCAGGGCGTCGATCGCGCACGTGGCCAGGTCCACGTCCAGGCGATCCTTCCGCACCCGGAAACTCGCCTCAAACGAGTCGCCCCACTGAATCTTTCGAAGATTGCCTTGCCGTGTGATAAACATAAGTGAGGGTTAAATAAAACTCAGGTCGAACCGGGCGTCGAAGCGATGCTCCGCAAAAAGCACCGCCGGGTCCAGCGTCGTCAGCTGCGCGGCCGGGTGCAGCATCGTCGTCCTGATCGTCAGGCTCTGCACGTTGCGGCCCGTCACCTGCCGCCCCCAGGCCAGGCGGCCGCCGTTGTCGGGCCGTCCCAGGCAGTAGCAGCGCCCCAGCGTATCCTGCGCCAGTGTCAGCCAGCGGTGCTTTTCGTAGCGCGCCACCCAGCGCGTCAGCGCGTCGTCTTCGGTCAGCACCGGAATGCTCACTTCGCCCTGGTAAGCGCCGTCGCCCTGGTACGAGTCGACGAGCGTGGCCGTCTGCGGTCTGCACAGAATCTCGAAGATCCGCGCGCCCGGTTTCAGGCCGATGCCCCACTCGGGAATCAGCAGATTCTCGTCGGGCGTAAGTACGTAGTCCACGTCGGTAGTCGGCACCAGCAGCACCCGCACCAGGTACCCGGCGTTGTAGCGCCGCTGTGGCCGAAAGCCCATTTGTTCCAACGTACCAATCATGTCCGAAAAGTAGAAGCGAATTCCCCCGAAAGAAAGGACCAAAAACGCGCCATTTTCCACGCGGATTTTAATAGCAAAACGGCCCCTACGCGATGCAGGGGCCGTTTTAGTTAGTCCAGGAGCCTGGACTTTTTAGGCATTTCCGTTACTTTCTACGCAAAACCGTTACTTACTGCGCATTTCCGTTACTTTCTACGCAAATGTTTTTCCGTTTATTTTCGCGATTCGCCCGATATAATCCCGATAAATCTTCCGAACCGTCTGGTAATCGATGTCGACGTCGCGCACGATGCCCCGGCGCTCCAGCGCGATCGCCACCAGCGGCCCGTAGTCGCCCGAGCACAGATCGTGCCCGCCCCGCACCTCGCAGATGATCGTCCGCCGAAAAATCTCCTCCATCTGCGTCACCAGCTGCGGCAATTTTTCGACCGGAATATCGTAAATCTTCTCTCGCACGTAGTACCGCACCGAAAGCAAGCCCTCGCCCGTCGGTCGCTGGTAATGCTGCGTAAACGGGATCGGCCGACTGATCAGGTGAATCAGTTTCCCCAGCTCACTCGTTTTGTCGACGTGGATCTCGTCGCGTTCCCGCTCCCCCTTCCCCGACCGAGAGCCCGAATACTCGTACATATAAAACTTCTTCAAATAACCAGGCAACTGAATCGTAATCCGCTTAACCATTAATGAGTTGTATTAGGTTAATAAAAATACTCCCTTTTCTCCCAACGAACAAAAAACGCCGAACTAAAACCGTTGACCGTTAACCCTCCCCCCCCCCCTCTACGCCGCCTTCATGCTACTGATCGCCGAAATCAGCGCGTCGAACTTACCTTGGGTGTTGGTATTGTACACCGCGCCTTCCACTCGATTCACGGCCGCTTCCACGCCGCCGAGCCCACCCCGTATTCCGTCGCCCGAGCTTACCACCGACATCCCCAGCCGCGTCAGCTTCTCGCCGTTTTCTTCCAGCGCCTCGATGATGCCTTCCAGTAGTTCCAACTGCTGCATCCCCTGTTTCTGAGCCGCTTCGTGGGCCGCCTGAGCCGCCCCGGTGTCACCGTTGATTCCCACGCCTCCGGTGTCGATACCGCCGTAAGCCCCCGAATCATCGAAACCATAGCCCCCACCCATCGCATCGGCTTCGGCCTGGGCCTTGGCCGCATCCGCTTCGGCCTGCCGGGCCATATTCTCCGCCTCCCGCTTCTTTTTCTTGATCCCAAAAAGGTACATCCCCCGCTCGAAGTAAGGCGACTCGAACCGCCCGCCATCCCGAAAGGCCAACGGCACCGCCGGATGCTGCACCACCGGCGTCGCGCGCTTCCCCGGCGTCCGGGCATTCCTGAACATCTGCTCGATGATCGGCCAGTTGGCCGCCGTCTGCTCCCGCGACACAATGGCCTCGTCGCCCTCCATTTCGCCCACCTCCCGGCCACTCTGGCGGTCCACGAGCGCAATGCCCCCGCTGCCGTAGCTGCTGCCGTGCCGTCCGCCCTGGGCCACGAAGCCCCCCTGCTCAAATGCCGGAGGTACCTGATTCTTGATCTTATTGATCTGCACGGCCGTCACCACGCCCGCCGTCGCCGCCAGGATGATGTTAAGTGGGAAAAAGTTGGCCAGCGCCTTCAATATCGCCAACGCGCCGGTGATCAAAGCCGTCGCGATATCTGCTTTCTTCTGGGCCTCCCAGGCTTTTTTCTTCTCGGCCGATTCCTTCTCCCGATAAATCCGATTCTGCTCCGCGATGGCTTCTTCCAGGTCGGCCTTGGTATCGTACTTGGTCTGTGCTTCGTCTTCGGCGAGTTTGATCTGCGTCTCCGATGCCTCGGTAGCTTCATCGAGCACCGCTTCGGTCGTCTCGGTCGTGAATTCCGTCAACTCATCTATCGCCTTTTTCTTCTTATCGAGTTCGTCTTCCGCCAATTTTATCTTGGTTTCCGACTCCTCCTTGGCCATTTTGATCTTGGCCTCGATGGCTTGCTTTTCATCCTCAGTCTTGGCCAGGTTTGCCAACCGTTGCAGATCCTCGATTTTGGCCTCTTCGGCCGCTTTCATATCCTGCAACTGCTCCGAATAGTACTTTTTCAGCGCCTGGCGCTTATCCTCCTCCGTCGCCGTTTCACTCGATAGTATTCGCTGCAACTCCGTCAGCCGGGCCGTTTCGGCCGCTTTGAGGCTCTGGATATAATTTGAGCTACTCGTAATGAGTGACTCTGTCGTGGCCAGCTCCGTATTCAGGATCCCCATCTTCTCGTCGAACTCCCGCTGTGCCTGAGCAATCGCCTTCTGAGCTTTCTGCTGAGCCAGGTCGTTCAAGAACGAAACCGCCTGCTTGGCCAGGTCAGCGCCCATTTGGTACATCTCCTGGTTCTTGGCCATCTGTTCCTGCCAGGCAGTCTTGTGGCCCTGCACGATCTTAGACGACGCGTCGATGAAGGCGTTCACATCACCCCGCAACAACGCCGAGAAGGCTTCCGAGTACGACTTAACCTTGGCAACCTTAGCATCGTGCAGATCCTGGTCGATTTTAGCCTTTTCGGCCGCCGCCTTGGCTTCGGCCAGCACCGACGCCGAGTGGTACTTATCCTCGATGGCTGTCAGCGTCCGGCTGAGCAATTGGGCATCCTCGATATCCTTGGTAGCCTTAATTTGCTCGGCCACCATTTCGGCCTGTAGTTTTTCCTGAGTGTACCGAAGCTCCGCGTCGAGCCGCTCTTTTTTGATGGCGGCGAGCTTCTGAGCGTTACCCTTGGCCTGCATCTCCCGCCAATCGAAGATCGACTTCTCCGCCGCCTGCTCCTGCGTACGGATGAAATTCTCGGCTTCCTGGCGCTTCTGAGCGGCCTCTGCTTCTTCCCGCTGGCGTTTCTGCCGGTAGTCGGTCCGCACCTTGTCCAGTTCCGCTTCCGCGTTGCGGTTGATCGCCTCGATCGCCTGCGCCTTCACCGCTTCGTCGGCCTTCGAGTCTTCGATTTCTTTCAAGCGCTTCCGGCGCTTTTCCTCAATTTTCGATTCTTCTACGGTCAGCGAATTGCTCGCCACCTTTTGGTCGTGCTCCGCTTCCAGTTGCGCCAGCAGTTCCAGCGCTTTGGCATTATCCTTCTGCCGAACCTGGTGCAATTGCAGATCCGCATTCTTGTTAATCAGTAGCCGCGCCTGCTCCTTGGCTTCCTCACTCGCCAGCGAGTCATCGATCTCTTTCAGGCGCTTCCGGCGCTTCTCCTCAATTTTCGACTCCTCCGTGGCCACGCTGTTAGCCGCCATCAGTTGCTCTTGCTCGGCCGTAAGCTGCGCTACCATTTCCAGGGTCTTGGCCGTGGCCTTCTCCCGTTTCGCGATCCCCTTTTCCTGTTCCTTGGAAAGTGCAGCCTGGTGACGTTCGCCCTGGATTTTACCCGCAAACTCGGCCTTGACGGCCGCATCAGGATTCACCCACAGATTGCCGATTTCTATGACTCCCTGCTTCACATTATCCTCGATGGAAGTCAGCGCTTTCTTGCCGTGATCCTGCGCTTCGTCGAGCAGTTTCTTGGCCCCTTCCGTATTGCCCGACATGAATGCCCTGGCCGCTTCACCAAGTGTAACGAAGGCCTTTCCGACGTTCATCACGGTATCGAGAACTCCGGCGATGGCCGCCTTGGCCAGCAGAAGCACCGTCCCCAGCCCTTTGCCCAAAAGACTCAGCAACGGCAATGATGCCGCAATCAAATCCAGAATGGCGATGAATACCGGTTTCAGTCCGTTGCCCAGGCCGACAGTCAAAGCATCGAAGCTATCACCGAGGTTCGACGAGTTGCCGTTGAGCGTCGTCATCATTTCGGCATTCTGACCCGCGACGCCGGTCATGGCCCCCATCGCGATCATTGCTTGGTAAATGGCCTCCTCGTTGTTTTTTACGGTTTGGGTTTGCCCTTTGAATGAAAGCGACACGTTATCGCCCTCCTTCCGCGCCTTAATGCCAAACTCCTTCAGGCGTTCAAACTCCCCGGTCTGGGCGTCGAGCACGGCTTCCACCAATTGGTCGAACGTTTTCCCCTGGGAAGCCGCCAGGTCGGTCAGCGCCACCATTTCTTTTTGCGAAGGCCGCAGCCCTCGGTTTACCATTTTCACATAGCCGTCCGTCAGCTCGTCGACGCTGAACGCCGTTTCGGCCGCCATCTTCTTAATGGCCTTCATACTCGCCTTTGCCTGCTTCGGATCACCCAGCGCGGTCGAGAGCACCTTCTCGTACTTCTCAAAATTCGCCGTCGTATCGAAAATCGCCTTACCCAGGTTGTAAATCCACTGTAACACCGCAAGCGCCATAATGGCCTGGAAGGCATTGCCAACCGTTTTCACGCCACTGGTAATCTTGCCCCACAAACCTGGCTTGCCCATCGTTTCGGCCTCGCCTTTCAGGTCTTTGGCCTGCTGCCGAGCCTTGTCGAGTTCCTTTTCGACTTCGCCCAGGCGCTTCGAGTTTTTTACGAAATCCTGCGAGCTGCGGTCGGCGTTTTTGATTTCCTTGGCCAGCGCTTTGGCGTGTTGTTCGAGCTGGCGGATGGTCATGTCGGCCACCTTCATGTCCTTCAATTCCCGCGAAAGCTTCGCTGCCTGCTCCTGCGTATCCCTCAGCTCGGCTTTGTACTTTTTCCACTCTTCGCCGCCTTTGCCGCCATTGAGCTCGATGTCCTTGATGATTTTCCGCAGGTCTTTGGCCTGGCTGTTCACCGTGTCAAGATTTTTCTGGATCTCAGCCGTTTTCAGCCGAAGGTCCAATTCCAGTACGTCTCCGGTCATTGGTTAGCGTATTTGCGTGAAAGTCTTGTATCGCGGGCGTTCCAGGCGGCCTGGATGCGGCTGGCGTTAAGCGGTTCGTTGGGCAAGGGGATGAAGGTCTCGAAGCCGAAAGCCTCGGTAAACTGCGCACCGGCCAGCACCGTAGCGGCCATCCGCATGTCTGCTTGGTAGGCCGGCACAAAAGAATAATTGAGCGCGTCGTTATAGATACCCCGGTAGCCGCGCCGCACGTTGGGATGGGCTTTCAGGTTGTATTGGACGCCCTTGGCAATCCGCGTGATGGCCTCCGACTCGGTCGCGGGCTCCACGCCCTCGGGATAGCCAGGGACGTAAGCAAATCGACTCACGCCCACGCTTTCCACCCAGCGCTCGATCGGGCCGAGTGGCGGGATCGTCGTGTAGCGCAGGACTTTCATATCCTTGATCCGCAGCAGCTCGGAGTACGAGACATGCCCACTGATCCAGCCTTTGCCCCAGGTCACCGCCCCGGCCCGAATCGAATCCCGCAGCTCGCCGGTGAGTACTTTCCCCTCGCGGGCCACGGCCTCCCGCAGCAGTCGCTCGGCCCGATTCGTCAGGTCACTGAGCAGCTTTTGCAGGATAGGACTCTCCTCAAAATCATCGTTCATCGCGCGGCGCTTAGTTCTTTACAAACACTAAGGTCCGCAGTCCAAAGTCCAGCAAAAAGGACCAAAAAAAAGGGGAACGGCCAACGGATAAACCGTTGGCCGTTCCTCCCGAAAGCCAACTCAAAAGCTACACCCCCCCGATCAGCAACGCCGTGGCCACGCCCCGGATCGGCACCGTCACGTTAAGCTGCGCGATCAGATAATCCATTCCCTCGATGTGGATCTTCTTCGCAAAGTCGAGCTGCGCCAAATCCGTCTCGTTCACTACCAGGTCTTTTTGCAGGTAGAACATCCGGGCCCGCAGCGCCGCCGTCTTCGCGCCAGCTCGTCGCGGCCAGCGTCGCCGGGAACAGGCCGTAATCGCCCAGCGTCGGCAGCGCCCTGGGCAATCCCCCCACCATTCCGCGCCAGAAGAGCAGCCGCGGCGCCCAGCCCTTGGCATCCTGCCCAAACTGGCTCGTTTGCCCTTCCTGGCGGCAGGCGGCCAGCCCCGAAGCGTTGTCGACGAGCAGCGTCGAGAATTTCAGCGGCAGCTTCGCGATCCCGCCCCGGCTCCCGGTTTCGGGCGACGTCCAGTCGGCCAGCGCCGCCGGGCGATCCTTGGCCAGGGCATCGTTGCCGTCGAGCGCCATCGACAGCGAGAGCCGCGTATTGGGCTCGCTTTTCTTCGACTGCCCCACCACCGCCTTGGCCGTCCAGTCGCGGGTCACCGGTGCGGCCAGGGCGTCCTCCCAGAAATCCACCCGCAGCCGCCGCCCCACCGGGTCGAGCGTCAGTTTCAGGTTGGGTACTTTTCTAAGTTCCAGCAGGAAATCGACAAGCCCCAGGTCGGGCAGATGGTTGCGTACCTCGATGTCGGTCCCTTCGGCCTCCCGCATATTCACCAGCAAAAGCTGGCTCCACTCCGGGTGCTGGAAGAAATCGCCGTCGACGGCCACGCCCGTAAGGGTCCCAATTTTTTTCAGGATCCAGCCCACAAAAAAAAGCGGCACCCTCGGCCCCGAGCGGTAGGTCGCGCCCGCGTAATCGTTCACGCGGCCGGTGTAGCCCACGCTGCCGCCGTTGGTACCAAAGAACGCCTCGTTCACGATCGTCGGAAAGGCGCAGGCCACACCGTCGACGTCGCCGATCGTCGGCGTAAGCGGCGCGGGCACGGCCAAGCTGCCCAGGTCGAGTTCCCGCAGGCTGGTATTTTGAAATTCCCCGAAAAATAAACCGTACTTATCGGAATAAGCGCCCTTGTAGCCACTTTCCAGGCTTGCCTCGGTCAGCAGCAGGTACCCTTCCCGGATCAGCTCGCCGTTCCAAAACTGCTGGAAGAGGTACTCTGGTAAATCGCTCCCGGCCTGCGGTTCTTCGAAATACCCGAAAATCGCCCGGTTTTCGCGCACGGCCGGAAAGCCCGGCAGCGTGGCCGTGCTTCCTGGGATGCTATCGTAAATCAAATGCGGATTCACCAGGTTGTAAGCCACCTGCTGGTTCGCGCCGGTTAGTACCTCGTAGCTATTAATTTTTATCATGGCACTACTTCGACGGTTAGCGGCTCATCCGAGCTGTTGATGACCAAATTATCGAAAGCATAATAGCCCGACGTCGTGACGGCGATCTCCCGGTTTTTGCCCGGAATTCTGACTTTACAGGCCCGCATCGGCAGCGTCACGTACTGGACCCGCACCACCAGGTTGTAAGTGCCCGGCGCGATGACGCTGTCCGACTGCCGAACGACCGCAGGATTCTGCCCCACGGTATTAGGTACTAATTCTGAACTGTTGATGCGTAGCGCTACCACCGGTCCATAGTCGGCGCTACCGGCCACGTGGTTGTCGAACGTCATCGGGATTTTGTGAAAAATCGCCAGGTGCAGCGGCGTGTTGTTAATCGTGCAGGTACCATGCGCATCGGCGTAGGCCTGGGTATTCAGGCTGGCGTATTCGCCCTCGGCCAGGGCGTTGGCCTCACCGGGCTGCTCGCCGCCCCAGCGCCCGGCGGCGATACTAATCGTGGCCGGACCGCCCAAGTGCGTCGATGCGCAATTACCGCGATTAAAGGTGCCCGCCCGGCTCAGCGCCACACTCGGGTAGGGCGTCGAACCTGGCGCGATGTCGGTATCGGTAATCGGTTCCAGGTAATCGGGATCACCCGGCGAATTGAGCTTGAGCGTGTACGGACTTACCACGCTATTATCGTCGGCGTACACTTTCTCGAGCCGCTGAAACACCAGCTTGCCGGTCCGTTTCCCGAAACTGTTCAGGATCTGGCGCAGGTTTTTGCCGCGCCAGGTCGTCGGCCGCTCCGGCGTCGGCTCAGCGGCTGGTAAGTTGCTGTAGTTCTCGACGGTATCGAGTATCCGAAACGAAAACGTCCGCGCCACCAGCTCGGCGTCGTCGTAAGCATCCACCAGCGACGCCGTCGTGAGTTGGAGCGGCCGGTGACCCTTATCGGTGACCAGGTACACCTGCTCGCTGAGCAGCAACTCATCCAGATAGCGCAGGTACTCGGCCGACTGACGGCGAAAGTAGCCGGTGCCAACGGTAATATCCCGCTCGCCCTCGATGCTCACGATCTTCAACTCCGAAAAGTCGACCCCCGCCCTTGCCGGGCGCTCTACTTCGGCCGTCTGCTGGGCCACTTTCAGCGTTTGCTGCGCCTGGCCGGTCAGTCGTAGCGTATCCCAGCCGCCCAGCGAATTCACGAACAGCAGCGCCCGGTCGTTGGGCTCGTAGTGGCGGTCCAATACGTAGCGGCGCACCTCGCTCACGCGGGCGTTGGCCTCGTTGGCCAGCCACACTTCGTAGGCGGTCACGTCGTCGAGCGGCGTGGCCAGGCCCAGGCTGCTCAGCCCCACCGGCAGGCTGAGCACCGAATACAGCAGCGGGTTGGCGATGCTCCGGGCCGTGACGGCCGCGCCGCCCTGGCCATCGGCCCCGATCGTTCGCACCCGCAGCCGCAGCTCGGTCGGGGTCGGCGTAAAGTTGACCAAAAAATAAAGGTACTCTTCCTGCGCCGCCCGAACGCGCTTGTAGTCGGGCTGCCAGGTAAGGAACTGGCGCTTCTCAGCCTGCCAGCTTTTCCAGAAGTTTTCGCCGAAAGCGTAGAAGTCCTCGTTGGCAAGGCCCGCCTTGATGGCGTAAAGCTTCCCGCCGGTCACGCTCGTGTCGACGGCGGGCGCGCCGCCCTGCACTTCTTCGCGCAGGCAGTAGGCCGTCGTTTGCCGGAGCGAAACGCCGATCGATTCCTGCCGGAAACGCGGCTTTTCGTAGCTCAGCAAACCGTCGAGCTTGCCGTTCCGCCCGGCGTTGTACCGAAACTCCGCCCCCGCAAACACCTGCACCCCCGCGCCCTCCACCGGTGCCTCGCGGCCTTCGGAGGTGTGCAGTTCCTCAAAATTGGCCGAAAACGGAAACTCCGGTACCAGCAATGTCAGCAAGTACTTCAACCCCACGCGGCTCGTCAGCGCCGGATCGGCCGCCGCCACGATGTGGGTCAGTTTGTTCCGACTGAATTTCAGATTCAGAAAAGAAAGGTTTTCGGCGAGTGCGTCGATCACTTTTTGAATGATGAATGATGAATGATGAGATGGCGATGTTATCCGAATATTTCTCCGGCCGCCAGGGCTATCTTGAATCTGACTTCGTAAGCCATCGCCGAGTCGACGCCACTGTGGTAAAGGACCGGCTCGGCCCGAATGCTGTCAAATTCCAGGTAGTTGCGGTACGTGCGCCGGTCGGCTTGCAGCCGGGCCGTGATGCTGGCCACGATTTCTTCCGCCCGGTCGTAGGCCGCGTCCTGATCGGCGCGGTCGATGGAATCGGCCGCGCAGAAAACGAAGTACGTCACGTCGAACAGTGTCGTGAGCAGGGCGTCGGCCTGGTTGCGGCCGCTCCACTTGGGCCGCATCACAAATATGCCCGGATAGACGTCCTCTGAGGCACTGTCCTCGATCATCCGGTCCATACCGTTGGCATCGCTCAGCTGCGTGTACACCACGCCGTGGCTGGCCTTGTGCTCGTTCAAAATGGCCAAAAAATAGGGCCAGAACAGGGTTTTGGTGGGGCTTGACTTCTTCGACATCAGTTTTGGTTTTGGGCGGCGTTGGCCGCACGGTTGCGTTCAGCTTCGGCCCGCATGTCCTTGCTGTGCTCTTCCAGAAACTGGAACACTTCGTGGGCGTTGGCCGCCTTGGTTTCTTTCATGCCGCCGAAAATGTGCTTTTCCGACAGCAGGTGCTGGTTTTTCAACATATTCTGGCCGGGATAGTCCTCCTCAGGCGTAGGGCCAACGGCCCCATCGTCGTAGATATCGAAACTACCCAAGAATTCCTTCAGCGTCCCGAGGTAATACATCAGAATAATGACTTTCTCTTCGGCGTAGCGGTCGCGCAGCTCCTTGGCCCGAATCGCCGCGCGGTGCTCGTTGTAAGGCTCCCGGTAGTCGCCATCCCATTGGGAATCTTGCGCTTCCCGGATCGGGCGCACCGGCCGACAGATCGTGGCCACCAACAGGTCGAGCCGCTCGTCGCCGGGTACCAGTTGCTTGATGAACGCCTGGGCGTGAATGTAGGCATCCGTCAGCTCGCCGAAACTCATCGACTTGAAGCCCTCGTCGAACAATTGCCACGACTGATCATCGAGCCCGACCCGCAAATACAACATCGGCCGACGCGTCAGCTCCCCGGTCCACATCCAATCCACCAGCCGCAGCAGCTCGGCCAGAGCATGGGCGCTGGCGTCGCGCTGGGCTTCGGTCCGCTTCGGACTGAAGAAGTGATTCATGAGCTTGGTCCAGCCCTTGGGCGAATAGCCCAGCAAAAGCCGCAGCAGCTCGTGGTAGGTGCTGCCGTTGGCGGGAAGCACGTAGATCAACCGCAGCAGCTGCGGCAGCAACTTCGCATCGACCTCCGTCCAGGCCTCCGGCAGGCTGAATTCCTGGCCGTTGATGGTGATTAGTTTCATATTGATAAGCTAAATTTAAACCAACAATCGCCCCGCCCCATCCTCGTACGCCTGCTCAATCGTATACCACACTTCTTCGCCGCTCTTGATTGCTACCCGAATCTCACCGAGCAGCGGTTCAAAAAGCTTTGAGCTATTACGGACGCAGTACTCACCATTCTCGAAGCCCCACGATAGGCCGGGCAACACGCAACCCTTGGTATCTTTGATCCAGTTTCCGATGTGCATATAGATGTAGGAAAAGCCCAGAACGCCCAGGAACATCGCCACCCATCGTTTCATGCCATCCGAGAAGTGCAGCACGATTTGGTACCGCCCCGTTGGGATTGCCGTTTGGGAATGCACTTTGATCGCCTTGATTTGGGCCAAGGTCATCGTCGAGTGCAAGTCCCGATCTTTGTCTTCCACCACGTAACCCCGCTTGACGCCATCCACGTACAAGATGCTCAGCGTACTGTTCTTACCGCGTTTTACTCTTTTTTGCAGGATCTCCATTTAACAGATTGAAGTTGAAGGTAAAAGCTCGATTTCGTAAAACTCGCTGAGCGCCTCGGAGCCCTTGGTGCCACTCACGTTGTGAACCTGATTCTCCTCGATCCGCACCCAGGCTCCCCATTCGACCAGCTTCCCATTCACCCGGACGATACCCGATATCGCCTGCGTCATTTCCACGAACTGGTGCCATTGGTAGGGAAAATCGTCGTCTTCCAGAAAAGTGAATTTAAGCCTGGCCACCACGCCCGGCCGATCGTCGAGCAGCTCGACTTTCAGGTTGCCCACAACCATCGTTTTTAGTTGGCGCATCAAAATCAAAAACGCCACGATGTCGAAAGGCTTGGCTTCATCCATCGTCTTGCCCGTTGATTCGAAAAAGAACGTGGCGATGTAGTTCTTTTTGTAGTACCTGGTGTCGGCCCTCATCTCGATGGATTTCAGCACGATCAGCATAAAAAATGCTCCTCCCATCGACAGTTGGAGGTTGAAGGGATCGTGAACGCGGAATATCACAATCACCATAAAGCCCAAATTGAAACCCACCCTTCGGAGCCAATGTCGTTTGCGGGCCGCGCCGGGAATAGTCTGAATATAATCGTGCACTGTCTTACCGTACACGATGGCGATAATAAGGCCAACGTAGGGCATGGTGCCCAGAGCGTAGGGCTCGATTACCTTCCAAATGCCAAAAAGCAGTTCCAGGATGTGGGTGAGCTTATTCATTTTTACCAAAGAATTTTTTGATCAGTTTAGCCAGCATGCTCTCTTGGATGAGTTTTCGGACGTCCGGGCTGAGCCAATACATCGTACCCAGCCCAATGGCGACGCCAAGAAAAATTTCCCAACCCTCGCTATACTTGTAGCCCATAAAACCATCGCCCAAAGTCATGGCGCGGTACACGCCGCTAAGCAGGAAACTTAGCCCGGCTCCGGCGAGGGTTTGGCTTGCCATCGCGATCCAGGAGTACTTATTGAGTGGCTTTACCGTAAGATCCCCTTCCCCGATGCGGCGGTACGTCACGGAAATCTGGTAGGCCAGGATGACAATGTTGGACGTAATGCCGTACCCGACCGCAGCCAGAGTGAAGTACTTATCTGGAAATATGCCCAGCACATAAGCCTGGGTGAGAAGCGTCCCGCCCAGCAGTGCGTTCAAAAGCACCAGTGTCAATTTGAAAGAGATAGTCATTTCACTTTTGTTGCGACGAAGACCGTCCCGACGACGGCCCCGACTGTTTTCACATTCCCCCAGACTTTCGCCCACTTCAATTTCCGCTCGCACCGGGCTACAGTCTCGTCCATCGTTTGCTTGTCGATGGCTTTCTGCTGTACGAGCATTGCGTTTTCAGTCCTGAGTTGTAGATTTTCCTTGTGCTCTACTTCGTGGACTTTTTGGAGCTGGCGGTACAGCGGTTTGAGCTGGAGGTACAGGTAGGTACTGTCGAGCAGCGCGGACTCGTAGGCTGTCCGCGACGGCGCGGGCAACTGTTGCGCTAAGGCTGTCGCGGATAGCATCAATCCCAGGATCACCGCGATACACGCGCCGGGCGTTGGTGTCGAATTTAACCTGCGATGTTTCATACACTTCGATTAATAATTTGGCTGAATCGGAGACTTGCTTGGGTTCCAGTGGAGGGCTTTTGTACGTGCTGCACCGATACACCATCACCAGGAAGCCCAGCGTCAGGACCGTCAGCACGACCAGAGCGATGGTTTGGAATTTTTGAGCTATCCACATTGGGCTATATCGTTACGTTCGCCACATAGATTCTCCGGCCGAAAACCCACCCGCCAAAGACCTTCCCTTCGATCATTGTCTCGAATTTTGTCCAGACGTTTCCGGCGTAAGGATTCCAGTAAACCAGCGTGGCAGCCTTCCCCTTTATGCGGATAGAGCAAATGCCCCGCTTTTGGGAGTTGGCCACCAGCGCATCCGCTCCATCAGGCTCGGCGATGTACGAAGTCCCGGCAACGGTGAACGCGTTGTAGCGAATCGGCGCGCCCTCAGTAGCGGCGCACTTGGCGTAGAGTGTGGCCGAGATGTATTTTCCGTCCAGAGCGATATCAGGTTCCACAGGGTAGCGATCGCTGCCAGAACCGGTGAGTTGGGCGTTGCCCGACAGCGTTACTGTGCGTGCACCGTAATAATCTCCCTCCCGCCATACCGTCGCGGGGTCATAGCCACGCTCGGCTTGCCCATCCCACACGCGAAATCCGTCGCCCCACCATAACGACGCGAAGCCATTGGCCAGGGCGTCGTCGAAATTGGTAGCGCTCATGCCTTGGACGATCGCCGTGCCGCCAGCCGGCAACTCATGCTGCCATCCGAAGCCGCGCACGAACCCGATCACGCCAACATGCTCGCTAAGGTGCCAGCCGAACTCGATCCCGAGGAAACCAGCCGCGCGAACCGATTCGTATTTCGCAACTCGGAGTAGATTGGAAAAGGGGTTCAAGCCATCCGTTTCGTAGTTTTTTAGGAGTATCGTGTTCATTTTCCCGCGAAAAAAACTCAGGTATTTATCCCTTGAAAAAATATCTTCCACATTGCCAGAATAGCGTAGTCGTGCATCCGCCAGGCTTACGTTGTTGTAGGGGCTGGGCCACTGGCCACTCGCCTCGTAGTCATAGCCACCATAGCCAGCCGACAGTAAGAATTTTTTTCGTCCAGCCTCTTTGTAGCGCTCGTAGAGCCGCTCGACGAACCAGCGTTGCCGGTCCGACACATCAGGTACGCCACGCGCCGACTCGCCGAATTGAAAAGACAGGGTAGCCATAAGCGGAATGCGATCTGCGTAGCGTCGGAAATCTTCCCGGCTGCCATTGATGTCCTCGATATTGGCATCGTCTGTATTCAGGCAGTAGAAATTTCGCAGTTCGTTATCGGGATTGGAAGGGGTGAACGTCTCGCCACGCGCCATGCGTTGAGCATCGCTTACGCCAGAAGCACGAAAATCGAACATCATGTACTTTTGGTCGGGCAGGCTCATTGCCGGGGCGGCGGTTGGCCAGCTAACCACGTGCGTACCTCGGTACCAGCTCGGGGTTGGGTCGAGCCATTGTAACCCTGGCTTGTTGTCGTCCGAAGAAAAGAAGATAATTGCCTGGCAGCCGACATCAGATCGGGGGCTGAATGTCCAGCCACCGTCTCGGATATTGTCGTTCTGCCAGTAGCCTAGGCTGGGAAGCGAAATTTTGACGAAATGTTTCACTACGTCCAGCACACCATTGCTCTCGTACTTGTAGCCGTTCAGCCGACCTTTCACCATCACGCCATTAACGAAATAGCGCTCTTCGTGCCCTGCGGGCGCTTTTGTGGGGGCGATGTCGTAGATCAGCCATTTCCCAGGCGAGCCCTTGATTTCTATGTCGAGGTACTGGGTGTCAGTCCGCGCGACGAAATGCCAATCTGGCGATTCGAATCCAGGACGGGCGTTGGGCGTAGGCGCATCGATCACGCCCGGTACTTTGATGATGTCGTCTGGGTCGATCTTTCCGGGAAGACGTTCGACGAGCGACTTGGGTACAGTGAATCGAAACGGCTTTGATTTGCCTCGGCAGGTGTTGCCCGACAACGTAAGTATGTAGTCGCCCGCGCTGAGCGGGTCGTAAGCAATCGAGATAATATTCTCACTGGGGCGGACACTGCCCGACCTGACCGTTCCCTGGTCGCTGTTAATCTTCCAGTCCATACCCTCCACGGAGGCGGCATGAAAGCGGAAGGTGAGGTTGCTCTTGGTAACATCGTAGACCAGCCGCACCTCGGGGCCTTCTTCGCAAGGCGGCAGTGCCGTTGCGACCGGCGTGGTGGGCACAGTTACGCGCGACGGTACCGTGAAAGGCCGCGTGGATGAGCCAACGCAGGTATTACCCGCCAGGCGAAGTGTGTATTCGCCACCCGCCAAAGTAGGGTAAGTGATTTTCAGAACATTGGAGCGCGGCAGAATTGAAGAAGAGTAGATCGTCTTACCCTCGTGAAAAATTTGGTAGTCGACCCCAAAAACGTCTTTCCCGTCGAACAGCGCAAAAAGGCTATCGGAAGTGATATTGGCGATGGTCTCGATGTAAGGTCCGCGCTCACAGGCATCCTTTACATTGGTGGGCGGCAGCGATACCGGCTTGGAGCGCAGAATCGAATCCACGTAGGAGCGCACGAACTGCTCCGTGGCAATGTCGCCCTTCGGAAAAATGACGACGTTCTGGGCGCTGGCCAATTGGCCGAGCAGGAGCAGAAGCCCCAGGAACATTTTTTTCATAATGGATCTAGATAATTATGTGTGGAGAATCGGTAAAGTCTTCGTCCTCGTAAGGATTGTTGTCGATGTTGAGCGCGTAGTAGCTGGCGAAGAGCGTTTCGCTGCTGTTCAGGTCGAGAAAGCGCCTGAGCCTGGCCAGGTAGAGTTGGCCATCTTTCCAGAGTTGCTCGCGCTGGGCCTGCCGGAGCGGCATGGCCGCCAGGGTTTCGTTGGTCGTCCCGTCCCAGCGCCGCACTTCGCGCAGGCCGTTCTCGTCGACCTTGATCGGCAGGTAGGGGTAGGCTTCGTAGATGGCCAATGGGGCCAGCGCCTGCCGGATTTTCTCGATAAGTTTCACTTCCATTGGCGTCAGGATGACGTCATCGTCCTGCCACCTATCTTTCAGCTCGTCGTAGACTTGCTCCGTCAGCAGGTCGCCAATGTAGAGCTGCTCCGCCCGGCGGATGTACTCCGACACCTGGTCGAAGAACCGCCGATTGCGGCCCGCCAGTGGCAAGTACTTGTACAGCTCGTCGGCGGACCGAATAAACTGCTGGTTGTGCTTACGGTAGGCCGACGACTCGCGCCAGGCCTGCGGACCGATATCGGTCAGCAGCTCCCAGAAAAACTCCCAGTAGATATCCACCATCGCCAGGTTGGCTTCCCGCAGGTCGACGTACTCCCACTTCGTGACGGCGACGGTATTGGCCGGGCTGTTTTTCATGATGCCCATGTCGCCCACGCGCAGTTTCAGGTGCGGCACGGCCAGGTCGTAAGCCGCCCAGGCCACGCAGCCCTCGGCCGCTTTCACCAGCTCGATCTCATCGGGGTGGGCCCCGGAATAGTCGTCCAGAAATTGGTACATTTCCTTCCCGACGATCCGGCGAAAGTCGCGCTCGGTGACCTTGACGAAGCCCTCGACGGTGTCGAAGTTGAGCTTGGCCTGGACGCCCCCGAGGTGGGCTTTTAATTTGTCTCCGTCTACTATCATTATCTATAGGTCGTTATTGGCCATGGTTGATGACGGCCTGCGCGCCGGTGGGCGCGACGTCGAGCGTCGTGATCTGCACTTCCTTGAAGCCCGCGATCACGTCGCGGTAGCCCATCATCCTGAGGGCGTAGTTGACCGACATGAGCACGATGTGGCGGTGGATGGGCGTACGGAAATGTTGCTGGTAGTCGGCCATCACCCGGATTTGGGAGCCCGAATCGTTCCCGGCCCCGGCTTTCACCCCGGCCAGCGTGGGCAGAATACCCACCGAGTTGGCGATCGCCTGGTTGGCGTTGTTCCACACCTTATCGTAGGCGTCGTCAGACATCTCGTTTTTTAGTGGCACGACGTCGACGTTATCCATCATTTTTCCGTCCGAGCCGCGCAGGTACTTGATGAGCATCGTCTTGTTGACGTTCTTTTGCCCGGCCAGCCAGCCGCTCAGATTATCGCCGAACTTCGACCAACGCGCCTTGGCTTCCTTGCCGTCGACCGCGCGGTTGCCGTCGCGGTCGAAGTGATCCTGCGGCATCTTGATCAGGTACTTGATATTGTAGCCGTTCAGGATGCCATTCTTGTGAAAAGCCGTAATGAGGTTAGCCAACTCGATGGCTTCCTGGGCGCACCACCAGCTGGGGAAAGCGTAGAAGGGTTGGCCGGGAATCTGCTCCTTTTGGTGCTGCATCACCACCGTGCGGGCCACGTTTTCGTCGCGGTTGAAAGGATTGAAGGGCGCGATCTCGTCGGTTTTGGCCAGCGATTGGTAGGCCATTTCTCCGAAAAAAGGATTCACGTGGTACATCAGCTCCTTGTCGGGCTTGCCGATCCGGGTCTTGAAGGAATCGGAAACCGAGAGGTAAAACCAATCGTCGATCGGATCGTACTGCCAGCGCGTGAATACGTTGGCGTTGTCGACGCGCTGATTAATGGCGCTGATCACATAGCCTTGCAGGTCGGTCGCGAACGACCACTCCTCCAGCCGGGCGTCCGTGTACGGCGTCAGCTGGATCTTACCCTCCACGATCTCGCGCTTAAAGAACCCGACGCCTGAGCCATAAATCATGTCGCGGAGCGATTCCAGCAGGCTCCTGACGGAGGTATTGTTCTGAATCAGGCGTCGCATCACCTGCGGCTGGTTGTCGCCCGCGCCCCAGCGCACGTGCTGGAAATGGTCGTAGGCGGTCATCCCGGCCGGGCTGAAGCTGGTATCGCGGGCCACGAGCTGCACGGCGGTCGTGTTGGGCCGCCCCTCGTTGACGAGCAGGAGATT
Organism: uncultured Cytophagales bacterium; assembly: GCA_963803495.1. Classification (GTDB taxonomy): domain Bacteria; phylum Bacteroidota; class Bacteroidia; order Cytophagales; family Spirosomataceae; genus Persicitalea. The sequence continues at coordinate 39,614 of CAWDMP010000001.1, read as the reverse complement.
GGAGGAAAGCTGGGTTACCATGAATAGTCGCCGTTGGTGTGGTCGATCACCGCGCCGTCGACTTCGACGAGCAGGTCGATTAGAATCCGAAAAGGCGGGCGGTCGGGCGCGTCCAGGTTCAGGAACAGGAACTCGTGGTTCAGGCTCACATTGCCGCGGTACTTGCCGGTGCCGGGCAGCGTCTTGAAGCTCTTGCACACCCGCGGCTTGTAGCCCAGGCTGCCGTCGACCTTCCGGTACCGTATCGAATGCACCGAGGCTTGCCCCTGGGCATCGTCGGCCCGAAGGCTGGCCATCGCCACTTTTCGCTTTACGACTTGCTTCGCCACCAGTTTTCGATTGATTCTGTGGCGAAGTTGGGGAAGAATGCACCGGCCCGAAAGGACCGGATTTCACAAAAAAAAAGCCCCGAAGCCAATCGGCCTCGGGGTTTCCACAGTATCACCACTTGATATTATCCTTCTACGCTACCGGTCGCAAAAAACCGATCGTAATCATTTCATCGATGACCTCGCCGTGGTCGCGGCTGGTGATCAGCCCCCCGTAGTAATCCGCAAGGCGCAGCACCAGCGCATCCAGGTAAGCTTCCAGGTCCAGCCCGAATTCAAATTTCGAACCATCCCGCAGCGCGGTCAGGACCTCAGTGGGAGAATCGCCTTCCAGCGATTCCCCGTTGTCGGTTATGTATTTCATATTAGGCGGCTAGGTCGTTGATCCGGTTGTGGATATAGGTAAGTACTTCTGGCTGCTGGAATTTCGCCAGGCTGGCCAGGTTCGGCGTTTCTACGCGCTTGGTCTTCGAGTACTCGACCAGGTTGTGCAAAAATACAACCCAATTCTTAATTTTTTCAAATTCGATGGTACCTGAGTGCTGGCGAAACTCTACCGTCCGGTGGCGGTTGTAAGCCTGTAGGTTGATTTTCTGGTAGCGGGTCGTCTGCAAGCCTACCAGTTCGCCGATGCTCGTGGCCCGGTCGGCCTGCAGGGCCAGGCGCACCACGCTCCGGCAGTAAGTATTGTTATCGGCCCGGCGGCTGTTGGGCATGAAGCTATCGATAAGGCCTTCGTAGCTGGCGTAATTTACCAGGGTGTTCTTCATTTGCTCCAGGCCGAGCCCGGCCGCGTCGAAGTGGATGTGCAAGCCGCAGGTTTTGTTGATTTTGACCCGGAGGGTGGTCAGCACACGGCTCACCGTTTCTACCTGGGCCAGGCCGTTCATTCCTTCCAATATCGGGCTTACGATCTCGAAAGTGTTATCGCCGCTCAGGCTGCCGTCCGTTACCACCTTCCAGTGGCCGCAGCTGGTGTGGTTATAGCTCTCGGAGTAGCAGTTGATCCCGGCCGCGGTAAGCGCTTCGGCTACCCGGCGCATCGGCACCCCGTAGGCTTCAATCTCAATGCCAAATTTCCGGTTGAAGGGGATGAAGTTAAAACCCTTCGATTTAACCTGCTCCGGCCAGTACTTGGCAAATACATTCTGTACAAACCCGTAGCCGCAGCCGGTCAGGTCGGCCACCCCGCGCCGGGTTATTCCCAGGGCAAGTAGCTGGCGTATTTTCTCGGTTTTGGTAAGGCTGCTGTCGGTTAAAATCGTTTGCGTATTCATCTGTCTATCAAGTGGTTTGGTTGCTGTTTCAATGAGTCAAAGGACGCACAATCGTTTGGAACACGCAAGTCAATCGGCCACTCTTTTCTTCTTTATTTTCAGATAGTTACGGCACAAAAAAAGCCCGGAGGATTAGTCCAGGCTGTTCTCGAAAGAGTCTAATTTTATTAGAGAAATTGATCGAGCAACTTAAAAAATGAGCCGTCAAAGAGACTCTTGGCGATTAGCTTGCCCCCCTCCTTCTGAAACTCCTTCAACATTTCCAATATTAGGCTAAGCGAGTACTTCTGAGCCTTAGCCCAAATTGTGGCAAGCTTTTTCATAGCCTGGGCCTTCGAAACGTGCTCTACTAAATCGTCGAGTGAAGCGATTTCTCGCTCGATCGACTTGATCTCTACCAGCTGTTGCTCACTAGCCACTTCCTCATACGCAGGCAGCAGCAATTGTACCTTTGCCAAATAGCTTACAATCATTTTCTGCTGCTCCAGCGTCAATTTGGAGTCATTCCGATCATCGCTAGGGTCTGCCATTTCGTGGAAAAATTCGTCTTTATAGCGGTCGATGAGCGGATCGTCGAAGATGGTATCCATTTCCGAGTAGGCCTTTAATACATTTAACCAACGAGTGAGAAATAGCGACAGATTAGGTAAATCAGATTCGTACGAGACTGACGTCATAGATTCACCGTTAGCTGGCTTCCATTGTATTAGAAAATGACCATTTGTGTTTTGTAAAGACGATTTGAAGAAAAAATCCGATTCAGCATCAGCATCGACTAAGCTGAAAGAGCAGTCAGGGTCGGCCAACATAATATACAGATCCTTATTGCTTTTGAGGATGGGATTGATTTTTTCGAGCACGATCAATGGAATTTTCTTTTTCATTAACTTTACGGTGTTGATTTGAACGAATGATTTAAAATGCCCGTCGGCTCTCCAACCGTGACGGGCATTTTTTTTGGAAAAGTACAAAAAAAGCCGCTCCTATCCAGAGCGGCCCCTCAATTGATCAACTTAGCTTACGACGCCGCTAGCAACTGCAAATTCTCCAACCGAAACGGCAACTGCTCTGCCTGGTGTTTCCGCAGCTCGTGCAGGATCCTCCCCGGCTGCACCGACGAATAGTTCCGCAGCTGACGCGGGTTCGTGTGCCCCATCATCACCATAATCACCCGGAGCTCCAGCATGAACTCGTTTTCCATCATACTACTAAAGGTATCCCGGAACACCGACGTCGACAGCGAGATACCAACCCCGCAGCTTTCACCCAATATCTTAAGCGCCTTATTCAGGTCGCTCAGGTCCGGCCGGGGCAGCGCCTCGATGCTCCCCCACCGCCCGATCACCGCCAACGCCTCCGGCAGAAGTGGGATGATGGAGTATATCTTCGTCTTATTCCGGGCTTTCTTAAGAAACTGCTCCCCATTGGGCAGCGTCACCAAGTGCTCCGTGCCCAGGCTCACGTAATCGGTATAGCTCAAGCCCGTATGCATCAGAAATACGGCCACGTCCCGCTCGACGCGCAGCGAGCTGAGGGCGCAGGCCGCAATCCGCCGCCGGTCATCGGCCAGCAAATAATGTGGCGCGTCGGCAGGATCGTACTCGAGGTTCAGCGATCCGATCGGATTCGACGAAAGATACTCCTTGTTCACGGCATAGTCGAGTGCCTTGTTGATGGCAGTGAGGTGCTTATTAATAGTATTCTTGCCCAGCAACCGGGAGCCATCCGGTTTCCGCTGGCTCCGCGCCCACACGCCGAAGTCTTCCCAATGGCGGTACCGCACCTCCGACACCAACAGCCGGAGTTGCTTCCGATCGGCCAGCCACTTCACCACATTGTTGCGCCGTGTTCTGTACGTCACCAGCGTCGACCCTTCCCGGCCCTGGTCTTCCAGCGCATCCACCAGCTCGTCCCACACCGCCAGCAGCGTCTTGGGCTTCCGACGCAGGCCCCCATTATAATAGGTACTCTTCACCAGCGCCGGCGTCGGGTTTTCGCCCAACGCCTCGATGCCGTCCTTGGCATTGACCAGGCCCAGGCGCAGCGCCTGCAAACTCTTGTTCAGCGAGTCGGCCAGGTAGTAGCTCGCCGACACCGGCGCGCCGGCCGACGAGGGCCTGATCCGGCGCGCCTTGGCCGCCGGATAGTCTACCATCCAGAAGCCCGCCGGCACTTTCAACTTCGTCGAGAAGGGCACCCCCTTTCCCACGTCCTTCACATCGAGTTGGCAATAGATAACGCAATGCTCATCCTCCCTGGCGCTCTGGCCATTTCTCAGGAAAAAATAGATGCTCATTTTTTTTTGTGATCAAAATACATTCTTGGCACTTAGTTTGAGTGAGAGATAATCCCTCGTTGGCCAGAGAATGTGTTAGAAGAAAATCCACCTTGTACGAAAAACTGTGCGAACTATCCTGATTTGATCCATGGGGCTCAATGCCACCACTAAAACAAAAAAAGCCCACCAGCAATGGTGGGCTTCCTAAATCGAAGAAATTAATGCGTCCTAAAACGTCCGCCAGTCGGCGGTTAGTGACCCATAGGGGAATCGAACCCCTGTTTCAACCGTGAAAGGGTCGTGTCCTAACCGCTAGACGAATGGGCCGACTGGTCCCTTTTATTTCGTGCAGGAAGTACTTTCCTTTCGATTTCCGCCTTCATTTCCTGAAAACGTGGTGCAAAGATGCAGGCTTGATTTTGAATATCCAAAACCTACTCACAAAAAACTTTCATCTATTTTCAAATCAACTAGTTTTCAGACGGTTGCTGTTGAGAATTCTGATCAGTCTGCTTTCAATTGGGCCCAGCGTACCCGGCTTAGTCATTTTTTGGTATTTTTGGAATCTGCTTTTCCCGAAAATGAAAACCTCACTAATGAAGAAAGCCCTGTTACCTTTTCTGTTTCTTGCCGTCGCTTGGCCCGTGTTAGCCCAAAACCCCACCCCTGACGCATTTCTTGGCTACCCCCTGGGCAGCCGTTTTACTTTCCACCACCGCATCGTCGACTATGTAGAGCACCTGGCGCAGAAAAATCCTACCCAGGTCAAGATGATTCCCTACGGCGCTACCTACGAAGGACGCCCGCTCGTGGTCGCCGCCGTGGCTTCGCCGGAGAACCTGGCCCGGCTTGAATCTATCCGCACCGACAATCTCAAAAGTATTGGCATGATGGCCGGTACGCCATCGGCGAAAGTACCCGCCATTGCTTGGCTGAGCTACAACGTACATGGCAATGAGGCGGTATCGTCCGAGGCCGTCATGAAAGTGATGTACGAGCTTTTAAATCCCGATAACGCCACGATGCAGGGCATCCTGAAAAATACCGTGGTCCTGCTCGATCCCTGCATCAATCCTGATGGCCGCGATCGTTACGCGCAGTGGTACAACCGCGTGGCGGGTACGCCCAACAACGCTTCGCCCTGGTCGTGGGAGCACAACGAGCCCTGGCCCGGCGGCCGACCCAACCACTACCTGTTCGATCTCAACCGCGACTGGGCCTGGCAGGTACAGAAAGAATCGCAGGAGCGCATCAAGCTTTACAATCAGTGGATGCCGCACCTGCACGCCGATTTTCACGAAATGGGGTCGTCGAGCTCCTACTACTTTCCGCCGGCTTCCAAACCCTTTCACAAAGACATCACCGCCTGGCAGCGGGAGTTCAACAACGTACTGGGTACCTACAGCCGCAAGTACTTCGACAAAAACAGCTGGCTGTACTTCACCCGCAACAACTACGACCTGTTCTACCCCAGCTACGGCGACACCTGGCCGACCTACAACGGCGCCATCGGCATGACCTACGAGCAGGGCGGCGGCGGACGGGCGGGCATCGCCATCGCCCGCGAGGACGAAGGCGACACGCTCACGCTTTCCTCCCGCATTGCCCACCACGTCGCCACCAGTATGTCGACGCTAGAGGCGATTTCTTCTCGCGCCGAGCAAACGGTGCAGGAATTTGTGAAGTACTACGACACGGCCCGCAACAACCCTATTGGCGATTTCAAGTCCTACGTGGTCAAATCCAAGGGCAACGAAGGCCGCATCAGGGCGCTAACCGAAATGCTCGACAAGCAGGGAATCACCTATGGTACCGCTGGAAAAGACTTTTCGGCTAAAGCGACCAACCTGGCCTCGCTGGGTGAGGAAAGCACGAAGTTCGCGGGCAGCGATTTGGTCATCAGCGCCTATCAGCCGAAATCTTCGCTGCTGAAAATTCTATTTGAAGCCCGGCCGGAGCTGGAAGATTCCATCACCTACGACATCACAAGTTGGGGTCTGGCCTACGCTTATGGTCTGGATTCTTATGGGGTGAAGGAAAAAATGACGCCCGCTGCCTACACCACGCCTAAAGATCAACAATACGGTACCCGGTGAATCGCCTTATGCCTACCTGGTGCGCTGGGATTCGTTCAACGATCTGAAATTTTTGAGCGCGTTGCTTGAAAAGAAAATCCGCTTGCGCACGTCCAACGTACCCTTCGAAATCGACGGAATGAGCTTTGGGGCAGGTACATTGGTCGTCACCCGCAAGGGGAATGAAGCGATGGGTGCCAATTTTGACAACATGATCGTGCAATTGGCCAACGAATCGGGTACCACGCTGATGCCGGTACAGACCGGTTTTGTATCGACCGGTGCCGATTTCGGCTCGGGCAGCGTGAGGCCTCTGACTGCTCCGAAAGTGGCCGTCCTTGCGGGGGAAGGCATTTCATCGCTGGCTTTCGGCGAGGTATGGCACTACTTCGAACAGCAAATAAAGTACCCGGTTTCGGTAGTGGAGGCGCAGGATTTTGGCCGCCTACCCTGGGAGAAGATTGATGTATTAATCATGCCCAACGGTAGCTATGGCAAGCTCTTAACTGAAACTGCGCTCACCCAATTGAAGGAATGGGTCAGAAATGGGGGAAAACTGATCGCGATGGAACGGGCGGTGACGGCTTTCCTGGACAAGCCCGGATTCGACCTTAAGTCCAAAAAGTCGGATGATAAGAAAGACAAGGATTCACCGCTGAAAATATACGGCAACCGCGAACGCGAATCGGCCAGCGACGACACGCCGGGCAGTATTTATAAAGTGAAGCTGGACAATACGCACCCGCTGGCCTTTGGCTACCGCAACGATTACTACGGCCTAATCCGTGGCGCTTACGACCTGGACTACCTGCCCGATGGCTGGAACGTGGGGTACCTGGAGGCGGAAAGTTACCTGGCGGGTTTTGCGGGGGTCAATGCGCGCAAAAAACTGAAAAATACGCTGGTGTTTGGGGTGCAGGAAATGGGTCGCGGCCAAATCGTATATATGGCCGATAACCCGCTGTTCCGGGGATTCTGGTACAACGGTAAGTTGTTGTTTGGTAATGCGGTGTTCCGGTAGATTTTTTATATGAACCCTTCCCGCTCCATCGCCAAACGCAGCTCACCCGAAAGTTCAGAAGATGCCTTCACCAGGGGCAGCCGAACCTCTGACCCGCAAACGCCCTTGATCGCCAGGCATTCCTTGATGCCCGTCGGATTGGCCTCGGCGTAGAGCAGGGTATCGAAGTCGATGAAAGAAAACTGCAGCGCCGCAGCTTCGGCGAAGCGGCCTTTGAGCGCGTGCCAGGTAAGGTCGCGAAATTCGGTGGGAAAGGCGTTGGCGATCACCGAAATCACGCCATGCCAGCCAACGCTGATCATGGGTACCACCAGGTTGTCGTCACCCGAGAGCAGCAGGAAGTCCTTGGGTGCCTTCCAGGCGATTTCCATGTACTGCTCCATGGTAGAGCAGGCATCTTTCAAACCTATGATATTAGGGTGTTTGGCCAACTCAAAAACGGTGGCCGGCTTGATATTGACTACCGTACGGCCAGGTACGTTGTACACCAGCACCGGCACCGGCGAGGCATCGGCAATGGCCGTGAAGTGCGCGATGATGCCTGCCTGGGAAGGTTTGTTGTAATAAGGACATACCGACAGTAAAGCATCGACACCCGCAAAGTCAGTAGCGGCTATAGCAGCCAGTACCACCCGAGTATCGTTGCCACCCAATCCGTACACGAGCGGCAGCGCTTTGCCGTTGTTTTCCTTCACGAATTTCAGCAGCGCTTTCTTCTCCTCCGTCGTTGTCGTGGAGGTTTCCCCGGTGGTACCCTGCACCACCAGATAGTCCACGCCCCCGTCAGACACGAAGTCGATCAGCTTTTTGAGTCCGGGAAAGTCGATTTCGTAATGTTCGTTGAAGGGAGTGACGAGGGCCACGCCCACGCCTTTAAAACGCTCGTCCATGAGTCAATTTTGAATGATAGAATTTCGAATGAGTGAATAGGGTTGTACAAATGAAAGGCATTTATTCTCTCATTCTATCATTCACTCATTCTAAATTACCTTCGAGCATCGCCAAGAATTCTTCTTCTGAGATCACTACGACCTTTAAACGCTTCGCTTTTTCCAGTTTGGCGGGGCCCATATTCTCTCCCGCCAGCAGGTAGTCGAGCTTGCCCGACACGCCGCTCAGGATCCGGCCGCCGTTGGCCTGGATCTTAGTTTTCAGTTCGTCGCGGTCGAAGTTTTGGAATACGCCGGATACCACAAAAGACTTGCCCGCCAGGCTTTCGCCTTCCAGCACCACGGGTGTATCGTCGGTCTCGAAGGTGAGGCCCGCCGCCCGCAGGCGCGCGATCAAGCGCTGATTTTCCGGCTCGGCGAAGTACTCCACCACGCTTTGGGCGATGCGGTCGCCGATTTCGGGTACATTGACGAGCGCTTCCAGACTGGCACCCATCAGTGCATCCATGGTACGGAAGTAGGTAGCCAGCTTCTCCCCTACCGTCGCCCCAACGTATCGAATACCCAGTCCAAACAGCAAATTTTTGAACGGGGCTTGCTTCGAGCTTTCGACGCCGCGCAGGATGTTTTCCACCGTTTTCTCCCGAAAACTTATCTTTTTAGTCTTGCCGGTTTCCTCATTGAATATATCTTTTTCAATACCCAGCAGCGAATCGTAAGTCAGATCGTATAAATCGGCTGCGTTGTGAATCAGGCCTTTATCGAATAAAGTTTCGATTTTACCCTCGCCCAGGCTGTCGATGTTCATGGCTCGGCGCTGGATGAAGTGTTCTATCCTCCCGCGCAATTGCGGCGGGCAGCCCCGCTCGTTGGGACAGTAGTAGGCCACCTCGCCCTCGTTTCGCACCAGCGCGGTATCGCATTCTGGGCAATGGGTCGGGAAATGAATGGCTTCGGTCTCGAACAAGCCGCGTTGGGTAGTATCCACGCCTGTGATTTTGGGAATGATCTCCCCGCTCTTCTCCACAAAAACCGTATCGCCGAGGCGCAGGTCCAGCCGCTCGAGTTCGTCGGCGTTGTGCAGGGAAGCCCGCTTCACCTGAGTACCCGACAGATGCACGCCCTTCACTTTTTCGTAGGGTTTATCGCGCTCGCTGAGTGCCGAAAGGTTGCCCACAGGCGTTACGGCCCCGGTACGGCCCACCCCAAACGTGATAAACCGCAGCAAAGCGGGTTTGTTTTCGGCCTTGTACTTGAAAGCAATCGCCCAACGCGGGCTCTTGGCGGTACTGCCCAGCTCGCGCTGTTGGGCGTAGGAATTTACTTTGACCACGATGCCATCGGTCGCGAGCGGTAGTTTGAAACGTGCTTCTTCCCATTGCTGAATATAGTCCAGCGCTTCGTCGATGGTCTGGCATTTTTGCCAGCCGGGCGATACGTTGAAGCCCCATTCTTTGAGCGCCAGCAGGCTTTCTTCGTGTGATTTAAAAATCTCCTCGCCGCCCTGGACAGGGTCGCTCAAAAAGGCGTATACGTAGCAGTCCAGCCCCCGGCGGGCGGTTTCGGCCGAATCCTGCAATTTGAACGCCCCGGAAGCGGCATTACGTGGGTTGGCGTAGGGTGCTTCCCCATTGATTTTCAATTCGGCATTCAGTTTTTCAAAGGATCGGGTGGGCATAAACCCCTCGCCCCGTAGCTCAAAATTAGCCGGGACGGTACTCGACTTAATGCTCAACGGCAACGTGCGGATCGTCCTGACATTCTCGGTGATTTCGTCGCCGCGGGTACCGTCGCCGCGCGTGACGCCCTGTTTGAGCGCGCCATCTTCGTAAGTGAAGCTCAGCGAAATTCCGTCGAATTTCAACTCGCAGATGTACTCATACGCTTCATCTTCGGGCAGCAATTTCTTCACCCGCTCGTCAAATTCCCGCAATTCTTCTTCATTGTAGGTATTGTCGAGCGATTGCATCGGGTAGCGGTGGTACACCGTCGGAAAATCCTTGGTGATCGTTCCACCGACGCGCTGCGTGGGCGAGTCGGGGCGTTTCAATTCAGGGAATTCCAACTCCTGCGCCGCCAATTCTTTCAGCAGCGCATCAAAATCTTCATCGGAAATTTCCGACACGCTATCCTGATAGTAGCGGCTATTGTAATAGTTGAGCTTTTCGGTAAGTTCGGCGACCCGGACGGCAGGATTCATCTTTGTGTGGAATTGATAATCAAATGGTTGCAAACTGAAATAAAGCAGGAATGCGTTTTTCGAAGCAAAAATGCCTATTTTCGTTCAAAACTACTGAAAATGCCCCTAATCGCCCCCTCCGTCTTGGCCGCCGACTTCGCTAATTTGCAGCGTGATGTCGAAATGCTCAACCGCAGCGCCGCCGACTACATCCACGTCGATATTATGGATGGCCGGTTTGTGCCCAACATTTCGTTCGGCATCCCGGTCTGCGCCGCCATCGCGCGCCACGCTACCAAACCGCTCGATGTCCATCTGATGATCGTGGAGCCGGAACGCTACCTGGAAGATTTCCGTAAAGCCGGAGCCGATATCATCACGGTACATCACGAAACTTGCCCTAACCTGCACCGGACGTTACAGCACATCAGGGAGTTGGGCGCGTTGCCGTCGGTGGCGGTCAATCCGCATACGTCCGTGGCCTTGCTCGCCGATATTCTGGGTGAGGTGGCGCAAGTACTCATCATGTCGGTCAATCCGGGATTTGGCGGGCAAAGTTTTATCGAAAACACCTATCAAAAAGTGCGGCAATTGGTGCAGCTGCGAACCGAGGCCGGGCTGGATTTCAAGATCGAGATCGACGGTGGCGTCAATGATGAAAATGCACCACTGCTCGTGGAGGCCGGGGCCGATGTGCTTGTGGCGGGGAGTTTTGTGTTTAAATCGGACAATCCGATGGCGACTATTCGTGAATTGAAAGGTTCGCAATAAGTGAGCCAGATACATGCATCCAGACGTTGCGCTTCTCCGAAGCTTATTTGATAGTTGTATTTTAAATATTTACAAACGTTGAGCCTCTCCGAGGCTTCATTTGCACTTTAATGAAAAAAAATTACACTTTTCCCCTATTCTGACTCCTCACCTTGCTGGCTTCCAGCCTGCAAGCGCAGAACAACTACTACTTTCCAGGCAAGAAATTCAACCCGAATATACTCACACCAGATGCGTTTCTGGGGTACTCCGTAGGGACGCAGCATACGCGCTACGATCGAATGGTGTCGTACTTCAAGTACCTCAGCGAAGCTTCCGACCGGGTGAAGTACCGAAGCACGGGCCGCACCTACGAGTACCGCGACCAGCTGATGGTCGCATTCAGCAGCCCGGAAAACCTGGCCAACCTCGAAAGCATCCGGCAAAACCGCCAGGCGCTGGTCGATCCGACGAAGAAAATGCCGGATACCAAGACGATGCCGGTGGTACTCCAACTGGGCTACAACGTCCACGGCAACGAGGCCTCGGGCGGCGAGGCGGCGATCCTGACGGCCTACTACCTGGCGGCGGGCGAAGACCCGGAGGTACTCAACACGCTCCGAACCGCCGTGACGTTCATCGAGCCAGTGATCAATCCCGACGGCCGCGACCGCTTCGCCAACTGGGTGAATATGCACAAAGGCATGCCGCCCGTCTCTGACCCCAACGACCGCGAGCACAACGAGGTGTGGCCCAGCGGCCGCGTAAACCACTATTGGTTCGACCTCAACCGCGACTGGTTTTTGGCAGTGCACCGCGAGAGCCGCAACCGGCTTAATTTTTATCATCAATGGTACCCCAATGTCGTGACCGACCACCACGAAATGGGTACCAACTCGACGCACTTTTTCGAGCCTTCCAAGCAAAGCGCCGAGAATCCGCTGGTACCGGCCTACGTGTACCGCAACCTGAATGATACCTTTGCCAAGTACTTCGAGTCGGCCATGAACGAGATCGGTTCGTTTTATTACAGTAAGGAGTCGTTCGATAATCTGTACCCCGGCTATGGTTCCAGCTACCCCGACATCAAGGGCGGCATCGGCTTTCTTTTCGAGCAGGGTAGCTCGCGCGGCCACGTGCAGGACAGCGACAACGGCCTGCTGACTTTCTCGTATGCCGTTCGCAATCACCTCGTCAACGCCATCGCTACCATCCGGGGCGCGGTGGCGCAGCGGGAAGATTTGCTTCGCTTCCAGAAAGAGTTTTTCGATTCGGCCGTAAGCACTGCCAAAAAAAGCGCCGTGAAAGGGTACCTCGTGGGCGCGGACGATGACGATACCCGCAACCGTACGTTCCTGAATATGTTGCTGTTGCACCGCATCGAAACCTACCCGCTGACTTCGGAAGTGAAGCAGGATGGCCAAACCTTCCGGCCCGGCCAAGCATACTACGTACCCGTCGCCCAGCCGCAGTACCGGATGGTGCAGTCGGTGTTTGAAAAGCCTGTTGCCTTCGCCGACAGCATCTTCTACGACGCCTCGGCCTGGAATCTGCCGCTGGCTTACGGTCTGCCGCACGCCGAATATAAAGGCGGCGCGGTCCCGACCGGCGAACGATTGACGTTCGAGTCATTGGCGTTTTCGCCCATTACTTTCACCAAAACGGACTATGCTTATCTGCTGCCCGCCACAGATTTCAATACCCATAAAGCACTTTATCAACTACTGCAAGATGGCTACCTGGTGAAGGTCGGGGCTAAGCCTTTTTCGATCGCCACCGACGAAGGCGTTCAATCGTTCGGACACGGCACGATGATCATTCCGGTGCAACGGCAACCGCAAAATAGCGACTCTTTGTACGCCAAACTGCAACTGGTTGCGGCCAATACGGGTGTCAAATTCCGGTCGGTCAAAACCGGGTATAGCAGCGCGGGCGTCGATTTAGGTAGCAACAATTTCACGACCGTCAAGCTACCCAAGGTACTCATGCCGATCGGCAGTGGCACCAGCCAGTACGAAGCGGGCGAAGTATGGTACATGTTGGATAATTACGTGGGTATGCCGATCACGAAGGTGGATATGGCGCAACTTGGTCGCGTTAATTTCTACAAGTACGACGTCGTTGTGATGGTCAACGGGCAGTACCCTTCCGACGGTGACTTTGTTGAAAAAATGAAAGATTGGGTCAAAGCAGGCGGAACGCTCGTTACTTTCAAATCAGCCTCGGAATGGGCGATCAAGAATAAAATTGCTTCCGAAAAGATGCGCAAACTGAAAGATACCACCGATGCCAAAACCGCCCGCACCGACTACCAGGACGCCAGCAACGTCGAAGGCTCGACGCTGACGGGAGGGGCCATATTTCTCCGCCGACCTCGACCTGAGCAATCCGCTGGGCTTCGGGTACACCGATCGCAAAATCGCGCTCTATCGCAATAGCAACACGTTGCTGGAAGTATCGGAGAATCCGTACAGTACCGTTATCAAGTACGACGCTAAACCGCTGCTCAACGGCTACGTGCACCCAAGGACCTTAAAGAAAATAGCCAATTCGGCTGGACTACTCACCCACAAAGTGGGCCAGGGCAATGTGATCCTGTTTGCCGACAACCCCAATTTCAGAGGTACCTGGCTGGGTACTTCGAAACTATTTTTTAATGCCTTGTTCCTGGGTTCTACGCTCGACACACCCGACGCGAACGCATCCGGGGAGTAAGACAAGTAAGTACTCTCATGTGCTCATCTCGGCTTGATAATTGCTGCATATAAGGGTTTAGAACAACGAAGGCCAAATCAGGAAGTCGATTTAAAAATATTAATAAAGTACTCGCCATTCATGATAAATAACGCGACCGGATTGAGGAAGATAGCAGCGTTGTTGATTCCTGTATTTTTATTTTCCACTCGTCCCCTGCTGGCCCAAAGCGAGCAGTGGGCCTCTAAGATTTTGGGGTACTCGTCGGAGTACCGCCCGGGTCCTTACGGCAAGGAATACCGCGCCGTGCAGGTACTGGGCCGCCCCAACAAACTACCCGGTGTGGGCGACAGCCCCTGTGCCTGGGCCCCCGCGCAGGTCAATTCGATCAACGAGGAATGGATCAAAGTGGGTTTTGAGAAAGCCATTCCGCTCCGGCAAGTTGCGATTGCCGAGAACTTCAACGCCGGGGCTATCGTACGGGTGTATGCTTACGATGAAAATTCGGGTGAGCATTTGCTTATCGAAAGTTCCATCACGCCCACCAGGGAGCTGGGCAAAATGACCTACGTGTTTCCCTTCGGATTCGGCGCTGGTAGTCAACGCCGTTAAAGTAGTGCTACAACCTTCGCGGGTACTAGGCTTTAATCAGATCGATGCCATTGGAATTTCATCTTCGACTGATCCTATGAAAGGCACCATTCGCGTGATGGCGGACGCGCCAAAAGATTTGCAGAAGGAAAACTTGGGAAAAATGGTCAACTCAATCGCGCAAGAACTGGCTCCCGTTATCTCGCCTGACGGTCGTTCTCTGTATTTTACGCGGGCAAGACATCCAGGAAACACGGGATCTGCAGAAAAACAGGACGTTTGGGCTTCCAACCTTGATAAAAATAACGTTTGGGGTGAAGCGATTAATTTAAAATCGCCTATCAACAATGAGGGAGATAATGCCGCTACGGGGATTTCGCCCGACGGGAAGACGCTTTACCTCCTCAACGTTTATCGTCCTGATGGCTCCGTCGTTGAGGGACTATCTAAGTCTGTTCTTACTGCCAATGGTTGGTCATTTCCAAAAGAAGTTCGAATCAAAAACCATTATAACGACTTCGAGGACAAACTGACTGAGTTTGCGATTTCGTCCAAAGGTAAGGTTATGGTCATCTCTGTACAACGCCGTGACACCGAAGGAAACAAAGACCTATATGTCACATTTTTAGATGGTGATGAATCTTGGACAGAGCCTAAACATATGGGATCGGTCATTAATAGTCCCGACAACGAGTGGACTCCCCTTTATTGCCTCAGATGACAAAACACTTTACTTCACTTCTGCCGGATTCAGCGGCTACGGGAATGGCGACATCTACTTCAGTCGCCGACTCGACGACACCTGGACCAATTGGTCGGAGCCTGAGAATTTGGGTCCAGCTATCAATACGTCAAATTGGGACGGCTTCTTCAATATTCCTGCCTCGGCTGAATACGCATACATGAGTTCAACAGACAACTCATTAGGTAGAGAAGACATTTTCCGCGTGCGGCTATTCCCATCCATCAAACCCGAGCCCGTCGCCATTGTTTCGGGCAACGTGATCGACGCCGAGAGTAACCAACCGATGAGCGCGGAGATTGTGGCGGATCTTAAAAAATCAAACGAAGAGTTTGCCAAGGTCACCTACGAGCCCGAAACGGGGGAGTACAAGATGATTCTGCCGCTGAAAGATCTGTACCGGCTCACGGCCAGCCACGAAGGGTACTTCCCGGTGACCGAAGAAATCGACCTGCAGCGCGAAACGAATTTCAGGACCATCCGCAAGAACATCACGATGCTGCCAATCAAGGTGGGGCAGAAAATCCGGCTGAGTCAGATCATGTTTGCCCAAAGCAGCGCCGATGTGGTGAGCTCGTCCTACCCCGAAATGCAGCGCATCGTGGCGATGATGAAGGAGCACCCGACCATGGAAGTGTTGCTGGAAGGCCACACCGACAACGTGGGCGACTACCAAAAGAACGTCAAGCTGTCGGAAGATCGGGTATCTGGCGGTCAAGAAGTACCTGAATACCAAGGGAATCGAACTCCCGCGTATTCAAACCAAAGCTTGGGGGCCCGCCAACCCCATCAGTAGCAATATCACGGAAGAAACCCGCCAATGGAATCGGCGAGTGGAGTTTACGATTTTGAAGTTGTAATTTTTGACTTCTTTTCTCCCAACCAATCCTCTATTTCTTGTAATGTTAAGGCATTGAACGTCATGCCTCTGGTCAAGCCTCCTTTGCGGGCAATGGACACGCCGTAGTGCATGTCGTGGTAGCCCTGGGTGGTGTGGGCGTCGGGGTTGATGCTGAGTTTTACGCCTTTGTCGAGGCAATAGCCGATCCAGCGCCAGTCAAGGTCGAGGCGCCAAGGGCTGGCGTTAATCTCCATGATGACGTTGTGCGCGGCGCAGGCATCGATGACCGCCCGGTAGTCGATCGGGTAGCCGTCGCGCGAAAGTAGTAGGCGGCCGGTGGGGTGGCCCAAAATGGTGGTGTACGGATTAGCAATCGCGGTGATCAGGCGGTCCGTGGCCTTGTTCATCGGCATGTTGAGGTTGCTGTGCACCGAGGCCACTACGTAGTCGAAGGTAGCCAGTACCTCGTCGGAGTAGTCCAGCATCCCATCGCCCAGAATATCCGATTCGATCCCTCTCAGGATTTTAAAAGGCTTGCCGATGGCTTCGGCGACGTAGCGGGTATTGAGTTGGTCGATTTCGGCCTGTTGCGCCCGTACCCGATCGGCGCGCAGGCCGTTGGCGTAGGTAGCGGTTTGGGAATGATCGGCGATGCCCAGATACTCGAAGCCCAGTTCCCGGCAGTAGTCGGCCATCTCGGTCAGCGTGTTCTGTCCGTCGGAATAGGTACTGTGGTTGTGCAGGATACCTTTGAGGTCGTCCCAGGTGATTAGCTCCTCGTTTTTGTGCTGCTCGGCCCAAGCGAATTCCCCGAAACCCTCCCGCATTTCGGGCACGATGTAGGGCAGGCCGGCTTTGGTGTAAATTTCTTCCTCGGTGCCCGTATTTTCAGCTCGGGCGATTTGCCAAAGCGAGTTTCCCTCGGCGGCTTCCTGCGCTAAATGTCCCTCGGCCGCGCTACGAATGAACAATTCGCTCTCAATACTGGCCGGAGCTACCGCGATGATTTCCACCAAAATATCCTGATCGAACGCTTTCCCCCGCCATACGAAGGGCGACGAGTTGGGAATTTCCTGAGCAAGTACCTCGATTTCGTTCAGCTTTTTCTGGGTTGCGATCGGCGATTCGGCGGCGATCAAGAAGCGAAGTGTTTCGACAGTTTCTAATTTGCGCCGCATTTCCCCCGCCACTTCTACACGCTCGAAGTTTTGTTCCAGCACATCGAGTACCAGTTGTGAGAGCTTTTCCGCCTGATTCATGCGGAGTTTCCCTTCCTGGCTTCGCAAAAAGTCCAGCGAATCGAGGATTTTCTGCTGGGTACCTTTCCCAAACCCTTTCAACTTGGCAACGCTGCCATCCTGACAAGCGGCTTCGAGTTCGGCGATGGTTTCGATACCAGCTTCGTGCCAAAGTGCGGCTATTTTCTTTGGGCCGATGCCCTTGATTTTGAACATCTCAAGTACTCCCGGCGGGGTGGCGGCGAGCAGTTCTTCGGTTTCTTTCACCTTGCCCTTCTCGACCAGCTCGATGATTTTGCCGGCCACGCCCTTGCCAACGCCCTGAAGCGCGGTCAGCTCACTGAAAGACAAACCGGCTATTTCTTTGTCGTTCAGCTTATCAAGATTAAATGCCGCACCGCTGTACGCCCTGATTTTGAAGCCGTCCGCGTTGTGTAGTTCCAGCAATTTGGCGGTCAGTTCGAGGGTGTCTATTATTTCAGAATTAGTCATTTTCAGGTTGTTAGGTATTAGGTTGTTAGGTGTTAGGCAATTAGTGCCAGAATCTTTTGCCTACCTCTCATCTTTTTTCATATTACTCAAATCGGGCAGCGGGCTCACCGCAGTCCAGCCGCCATCCACGACCAGGCTTTGGCCGGTGATGTGGCCCGATGCCGGCGATAGCAAAAATAAAGCGGCATGGGCTATGTCGGCTACCCGCGCTGGATTGCCGATGGGCGTTATCCCCGACCAAACCTGTTCATAAGTAGGGTCTTCGGTGGTGCGTTCCGTAATAGTAGCGCCTGGCGCAACGGCGTTGATTGTGATACCATGGGGCGAGAGTTCCAATTACCAAATTCTTGGCCAGCATTTCCAGTCCGGCCTTGGTCATGGCGTAGGCCGCCAGATTCTGGTGTGCCTGGTGGCCTACCACCGACGACATTAACAAAATGCGCCCACCGGACCGTTGCTCGCGCATCTGTCGGGCGGCGGCTTGAGTAAGCAAAAACGAACCGGCCAAGTTCACCTCCAAAACGCGCCGAAGGTCTGTGGCAGGATACTCAAAAAAATCACCAAAAAGTGTAATGCCGGCATTGGCTACCACGATCGTCAGCTTTCCGAAATGCTCCGCCGCCACCGCCACCATTTGCCCGATCACAGTTTCGTCGGCGGCATCGCCAGCCACAGCCACGCACTGTCCGCCTTCCCGCACGATCGACGCCATCGCCTCGGCAGCCAACACAGAATCGGCGTCGTTGAGCACGACCGAAGCACCTTGCCGAAGCCAATTGTCGGGCTATTTCCAATCCGATCCCCTGCCCTGCACCGGTCACGATCGCCACTTGATCGGCGAATAGATTTTGAAACATAAAAATGTATGAGTTGATGAGTAAAGATATAGCAGTAACCGAATAAGCAGAATCTTGGACCTGAAAAATCATAAACTCATACACTTTTCAACTCATAAACTCTCCTAATGCGAATCCCGCGTCACTTTATCGCCCGAGCCGCCGCGCAGGAAATCGAGGTCGGCGCCTTCGTGGGCTTGGAGCACATGGTTGATGTGGAGGTTGACATAGCCTCGGTTGTAGCCAAGCTGGGGCGGTTGCCAGTCGGCGCGGCGGCGCGTGAGTTCTTCGTCCGACACGTGCAGGTGCAGGCGGCGGTTGGCTACATCGAGCTCGATGATGTCGCCGTCTTGTACCAACGCCAAGTTGCCACCCACGGCGGCCTCGGGCGAGACGTGCAGCACCACGGTGCCGAAGCCGGTACCACTCATCCGGCCGTCGGAAATACGGAGCATGTCCATCACGCCTTGTTCCAACAATCGCTTGGGGATGGACATATTGCCCACTTCCGGCATTCCGGGGTAGCCCTTGGGTCCGACATTTTTAAGTACCATCACGGTGTTTTCGTCCAAAGTCAGCGTTGGGTCGTCGAGTCGGGCTTTGTAGTGGTCGATGTCTTCGAACACCAGCGCCGGGCCGCGATGTTGCATCAGCTCGGGTTTGAGCGAAGCGGAAGGTTTGAGTACCGCGCCGTTTTCGGCCAGATTGCCCCGCACCACGACCAGTCCGGTCAGGTCTTTCACCGGCTTTTCGAGCGAACCGATCACCTCGGGATCGAAGCACTCGGCATCTGCGCAATTTTCGGCCACCGTGCGGCCGTTGGCTGTAATCACTTCGGGATGTATTTTAGACAACATTTCTTTTATTACCACGGGCAAGCCACCGGCATAATAAAAATCTTCCATGAAGTACCCGCCGGAAGGCTGCAGATTGGCCAGCAAAGGCACTTCGGCTGAGAGGCGGTCGAAATCGTCGAGCTTCAAGTCTACCCCGATGCGGCCCGCGATGGCCAGCAGGTGGATCACGAAATTGGTCGAGCCGCCAATGGCGGCGTTGATCTTGATGGCATTCTCGAAGGCTTCGCGGGTCAGGATGTGCGAAAGGCGCAGGTCCTCTTTCACCATATTTACGATCCGCCGACCCGACAGGTGGGCGGCCACTTTGCGGCGCGAGTCGACGGCCGGAATGGCGGCATTTTCGGGTAGCGTCAAGCCCAACGACTCCACCATGCAGGCCATCGTGGAAGCGGTGCCCATCACGGCGCAGTGGCCCGCGCTCCGGCACATGCAAGCCTCGGAAGTCGTGAACTCTTCCTGGGTGAGTTGCCCCTGCCGGAAGGCTTCGCTGAACCGCCACACATCGCTGGTACCGATGGTCTTGCCCCGGTAGCGGCCCGTCAGCATCGGTCCGCCCGATACCACGATCGTGGGTATATCCACGCTGCAGGCGCCCATGACGAGCGAGGGTGTGGTTTTGTCACAACCGCAGAGCAGCACGACACCGTCGATCGGGTTGGCCCGGATCGATTCTTCTACATCCATGCTCGCCAGGTTGCGGAAAAGCATGGCGGTGGGCTTGATGGAGGTTTCGCCCAGCGACATCACCGGAAATTCGAGCGGAAAACCGCCCGCTTCCCACACACCGCGCTTGACCGACTCGGCCAGTTCGCGAAAGTGCCCGTTGCAGGGCGTGAGCTCCGAGAACGTATTGCAAATCCCGATCACGGGCCTTCCTTCAAATTCGTCGGCCGGAAATCCCTGGTTTTTCATCCAGGCGCGGTAGATAAATCCGTCCTTTCCTTCCTTGCCAAACCATCCCCGACTGCGTAGTTCTTTCTTTTCCATTATGTATGTGTAGGTTGTAATGTCATCCGTTAGCAAAGTAAGGCAAGGGTCATTTATAATGCATCTTGCGCACGATACTTTTATAAGAAATCGGGCTTTCCGTAGCCGAATGCCGTAGATCGGTGGCTCTGAAGGCACCGGAATTGCCAAAATAAAGGTACCTTGCCTACCGGAATCCCGCAGCGATTTCCAATGCCTGAACCAACCGAATACTTCTTGTCTATGATGCCCGGTCCCAATCTCATGCTCCGCTACTTTCCTGGCTTATTCCTTACGATTGTTACCATGATGTTGCCTTTTGCGGTTGATGCTCAGCCCGTTACCGATTCACACCTGGAAAAAATATTGAACAGCCACCCCGACTGGTTCAAGGGCATTTTGGCCAATCCCAGTGCGAAGGGCATACAGATTATGTACACGCAGATCGACCGCAACCGACGCAACGAGCCCAGCTTCAAGACCTACCGTTACCGGGTCGACCGCAACCAATATTTTTATCCGGCCAGTACCGTCAAGCTGCCTGCCGTGCTGCTGGCTTTGGAAAAAATCAATCAACTCAATGTACCCGGACTAGACCGGAACACCCCCATGTTTACTGAAAAAGGCCGTCCGGAGCAGATGTCCGTCACGGCCGACACGACTTCCGAAAGCGGTTTGCCTTCGGTGGCGCATTACGCCCGCAAAATTCTGCTGGTGAGCGATAACGACGCTTTCAACCGGTTGTACGAATTTATTGGGCAAGAAGAGTTCAATAAGAAAATGCGGGATAAGGGGTACCTCCACACGCGCATCCGGCACCGGTTGCAGTTGCCGATGAGCACCGAAAATAACCGCTATACCAATCCCATTCGGTTTGAGAGGGATGGTAAAGTACTGCATCGACAGCCGATGGCCCACGCCGACTCGGTGGTGGCACCACCCGCCCCAATTCTGCTGGGAAAGGGGTACATGCAGGATGGGAAGTTGGTGAGCGAGCCTTTTGATTTTACGAACAAGAACTCTTTTGCGCTGGAAGATCAGCACAAGCTACTCAAAGCGATATTTTTCCCTGAAACTCTGGAACCCGCTCAGCGCTTCGACCTAAAACCCGAAGACTACCCGTTCATCTACCGGTACATGTCGCAGTTGCCGATGGAAACCAGCTACCCTGAGCACTACTCGGAAGATTACTACGATAGCTACGTGAAGTTTTTTCTTTTCGGCGATAGCAAGAAACGCATGCCCCGGCACATCAGGCTGTACAATAAGGTAGGCGATGCTTATGGTTTTTTACTGGACAACGCCTACATCGTCGATTTTGAACGCGGCATCGAGTTCATGCTTTCGGCGGTGGTGTACACCAATGAAAATGGGATCTTCAATGACGATACCTATGAGTACGATCAGGTCGGTTTTCCGTTTATCTCAAATCTAGGTAAAGCCGTGTTCGAACACGAGATCAACCGCAGAAAAAAAAGGCGGCCCGATTTGAGCCGCATTGAAGTAGAATACGATAAATAAGGTTTATTGGCGGAAACGTCGACCAAGAAATGACCGACTTAACGATTTAATAACCGCCAGGGCTTGCAGAAGACAAGGTTGTAAAGGTGTCCACCGATGAGTAGCGCCGAACCCAGGTACCCGAGCAGATGAAACGCTTCGTTTTGATGTTCGAGCAGGAGCGATACGGAGAATAGCGCGAAGGAAAACCAAAGAAAGGCGCGCAAGGCAGGAATCCGATGCTCGCGGGTGGCGAGGTAGACAGCCGCCCCGTTGATTAGAATAAAGAAGAAATCCAGTCCCAGAAAACCGATCGAAGCCTGATGCGGGGCCGAGAAAGTCGATCCCAGCGCCAACGCGGGCGTCACCAGACAATGTACCAGGCAAAGTGCCGAACCGGCAATGCCGACGTAGTCCGCTTTGCCATGGTGGTGTCGATGTGGAGTGGGGGTTTTGGAGTTCATTTTATTCATTTGCAATAACGATGCAAAAGTAGGGAGAAACTTTGTGAAATGCAACGACGTTGCATAGCGAAAGGTTTAAACCAAACGTACTTGCGCCAGGCACGATAAAAAGTCTCCAAGTCATACCAAGCCTATGGAACAATTTGTTGAAGCTACCCTCAAAAATTTCAAGTTGCGCACTACGCCCTGCCGCGAAGAAGTACTCGATACCTTCGCCAATCGTGACAGGGCGCTCTCGCAGGGTGACCTGGAAGGCACCTTAAAAGACCGCTTCGATCGGGTAACGATCTACCGCACCCTGAAGACTTTTCTGGAAAAAGGTATCATTCATAAGGTACTCGACGACGAGGGTAGCCGCTACGCCCTTTGCCGCGAGCGCTGCACCGAAGAGGCCCACCACCACGACCATGTACACTTTAAATGCACGGCTTGCGGCCAAACCAATTGCCTGGAAAATCTGCACGTTCCCGCCGTAAAACTTCCGACTGGATATCAGGCGCGTGAGGTCAATCTCTTAATTCAGGGGATTTGTGACAGATGTACCTCTTGAAGAAGGAAGGAAAGGACATATTCACCGAATTCCATTCCTCTTTTCATCCTCTCCTCCTTCTTACCTCACCTTCAAATTAAAATTCAAGTTCACATCGTCGCTACCAGCGCCGGGTGTACCGTCTTTTTGGGCTCTGCCGCTTACGGGCGGTTGGTGACGAAGTTGCACGCGTAGCTTGCCCGTACCGGCCGCGCCCGTTGTGGCGCTTCCGGTCAATCCGACGGGCAAGTTTTTCGAGTCGACATCGCCGTAGGTATAGGTCAGCAGCGATGCGGGATCGGCCGTGAAAACGAAAAGGTGCTCGTCTTTTTTCTCGCGTATCTCTTCCGTTATATCCTCGGCTGGGGTTTTACTCTCATCCCGCACGATCATCTTCACGGTATAGGTCTGGTTTTGAGCCAGCGCTATGGTATCGAATCGCGTGGGCGGATTGCCGCCGTCCCCATCCACATCGCGATACGTGAACGTCTGAGTACTTGTAGGGTTGCTGACCGGGGCAAACTCCAGCTGCACGGTCGTAATCAGCTCATTTTCGTCATCAGGATCGACTTTGTCGGCGTTGTTGCATTGGGTAAGCGTGGTTGCAAGCATCAGCAGCAACGCGGGCATTAGTTTCTGATTGGTCTTCATAAGCATTGGATGTTAGGTTTTTGTTAATTGTTCACTAAAATATGTAACGCGCTCGCAGCGAGATGTTCCTTCCCATATCGTCGGCGTAGTATCGGAAACGATTGAGGTAGTCGCGGTATACCGTGTCGAGCGCATTCTCTACGGTGGCCGTTAGTTCCAGGGAGTGCGTTTCACCAAAAGGCAGGGTACCACTCCATTGCGCGCTCCACAGCGAGTAGCCCGCGGGCGGTGGCGCGAAGTCGCTGTTGGGCGGTACCCGCCGCTG
This sequence comes from uncultured Cytophagales bacterium, assembly GCA_963803495.1. Taxonomy (GTDB): domain Bacteria; phylum Bacteroidota; class Bacteroidia; order Cytophagales; family Spirosomataceae; genus Persicitalea. The sequence goes on along the minus strand of CAWDMP010000001.1, from coordinate 16,149 downwards.
CTCCCCCACCCAGCGGTTGCTCACCGACACCGACAACCTGCTCCACGGTCCTACCTCCTGCCACGACGACTTGAGTTGATTTTCCCAGCGGTTCGACGGGATCGACACCAGGAAGGCATCGTTCCTGACGTCGGTGACGCGCAGGTAGGTCAGCTTGCTGTTGAGGCTGAGGCGGCCGTTGAGTTTCCAGTCGGCGGTAACATCGAGCCCGCCGAACGTAGCGTCGGTTTGGGTGTACTTGAAAAATGGGAACGCACCGCGCACGGTCAGGATCGGTTCAGTCTGGGGTTTCAGATAGATAAAATCACGTAGGTAGTTGTAGTACCCTCCCACTTCCAGGGTAACTTTCTCGCCTTCGTAAAGTACACTACCGATCGTGTTGAAGGCCTTCTCAGGTACCAGGCTGGCGTCCCCGCGCTCGTAGGCCGCCGCGCCGTGGTGCACGCCGTCGCTGAATAACTCGCTCACGTTGGGCGCCCGCCAGGCGGTACCCAGGTTGAGCCGCACCGACCAGCGTTCGTTCAGTTTGCGGCCCGCGCCAAGGGTACCTGACGCATTGTGAAAGTCGAATTCGTCCACCACTTTCTGCCGACCCACGAAGCGATAGGTCGTGAGGTGGCGATAGTCGTAGCGTACGCCTGCTTCCAATTCCCAGCCGTTCGTGGCCAGCCGCTCGATGGCGAAAAGGCCCGCGTTCCACTGGTCGAAGTTGGGAATCAGCGGGCGACCGTCCATCAGATTGTACTGGTAAAAGGTACTCACGCCCACCTGACCGGAAAACTTCCCGGCCAGCGGCTTGTGGTCCCAGATGACGTCGTTGGTGAGGGTCGTAAGCCGGAATGAAAGTTCGGGCCGGTTGAGCGCAGCCAGCGAATCGTTGCGCGGGGCGTGGAGGTCGAACTCGTAGCGCTGATCGTACTGAATCGCCGACACCCATTTCAACCGGTTGCCGTCGGGAAAATGGTAATGCACCTCACCCTTCAACAGGTTATGCTTGACCGATTGGTAGGGCCGGTTGATATCGTAGGAAAAGTCGGCCTTGACCAACGGCTCGCCGCTATTGATGACGTTGAGCAGGTCCGTGACGCTGCCAATGTGCGAGCCCGAAAAAATCCCGATTTTGGTATTGAACTGACTGTAATACACTTCTACCCCGAAGCCGCCCTTACGGTACCCGGCGCCCAGCGAAAAATTCTGCTCCGAAATACCTGTATTGTCGAGGTAGTAGTTCGGCGTGCGAATGTTCCCGCCGCGCTTCAGGGTACCCTGGGCGCGCCAGCCAAAACCTTCCAATCCTTTGATACTACCCTGCAAGGTAGCCGAGCCCGCCACTTGCCGCCCGTTGCTAAATCCCGCCAGATTGAGCTCGCCGCTCAGCGGTTTGTCGATCGGCAGTTCCTCGGCTTCCACCAAAATTACCCCGCCGATGGCGTCGGAACCGTAGCGTACCCCCGCCGCCCCTTTCACGACGGATAGTCTCGTGGCTACGAACGGGTCTATTTCGGGCGCGTGCTCGGAGCCCCATTGCTGGCCCTCCTGCCGGACGCCGTTGTTCATGATCAGTACCCGGTTACTGTGCAGACCGTGGATGATGGGCTTGGCGATCGACGAGCCCGTCTGCAGCATCGTGACGCCCGTAATGCCCCGCAGACTTTCGCCCAGCGACTGGCCGCGGGTCTGGGCCAAGTCACTGCCGGTGAGCGTAGTGAGGGGTTGGGTGGTGGGAGCGTCGGTGCGGTGCGCGGTAATCTCGACGTCCCGGAGGTGTATTTCCTCTTCGGCCAGTAGAAAGTTTTCTTCGTGACCTTCGACCAGATTTACAGTGTCGCGCCGCGCCTCGTAGCCGATGATCCGGCACTCGATCAGGTATCTACCGGGGCACAGATTGCTGAATTCGTAGCGGCCATCGGCGTCAGTGAATACGCCCCCGGCCGACTTTTGCAAAATCAGCGTCGCGCCAACGATGGGCTGCCCACTGTGGCCGTCACGCACGATTCCCCTGATGAAGCAGTCGCAATCGGTTTTTTGGGCCAAGGCCTGCCCGCTCGAAAACGATCCGAGCACTAGTAAAATCAGAAGCAGTCGCTGCTGCTGGGACATGAGTATTTGTTACGTGTTGGGTAGGTAGTTGCGGCGCAATTTATTTTATGGCTGGGCAAAAATAAGACTAATGCAACGTTGTTGCAAGTATTTGCAAATCTTCTTTTTCCAATGCCAGCCTTTCCCGGTTTAGTACCTTTGGGTCGAACCTAGCCCATCCCTTCCCCGCATGAATACCTTGTTTTTACTAAAACTCACGCTGGTACCTTTGTTGATTGCGGGTGTTACGCTCGGGGTGCGGCGTTGGGGTGCGGGCATCGGCGGCTGGATCGGGGGCTTTCCCTGGGTAGCGGGCCCTATCTCGTTTTTCATGGCCTGGGAGCAGGGCGCTACTTTCGCCGCCAATACCATTCCGAGCGCGCTGATGGGCGCGGTAGGCACCTTCTTTTTCGCCTATACCTACTCGCTGACCGCCAGGCGATGGTCATGGCTACCCACGGTGCTGGTAGGATATGGAGCGTTTTTCGTGGTGGCGCTGTTGGCCTACTTTACCCGGCCGCCGCTTGTGGTGGCTACGATTGTCAGCTTCGGTATCCTCACGATCTTATTGTTCGCTTTCCCCAAACCCAACGAAAGCGATACCCCCGCCCGGCAGCCACGGTTCGATATTCCGCTCAGGATGTTGGTCGCCACGGTATTTGTGGTGCTGCTCACCCAGGGCGCCGCGTGGTTGGGACCCGACTGGAGCGGTATCCTGACGCCATTCCCGATCATGACTTCGACTCTGGCGGTTTTTACGCACGCTCAGCGCGGAGCCGATGCTACCGCCCGCATTATGTACGGCTTGATGCTTACGGGTTACGGTTTTCTGAGTTTCCTGCTGGGTGTGTACTTCGTGGTTCCGTTGTTGCCCATTGGCTGGGCATATTTCCTACTGATGATCGGTACCCTGGCGCTAAACGGGATCACGCTACGTTTGTTGAAGTAGCGATCGTTCTTCAATTCAAACAAAATGCCAGTTGCATAACTTTCTAATAGCAAAGTTTTTATAGCATTCGCTATTAGAATAGCTGTACATCTTCCTTTAAACTCAAAACTGCCACTTGCCATGTTGAAATCAGCTTTTCTGATCTTTTTCTCCTGCCTGAGTCTGTTTTGGCCGGGGCTCGTGGGCGTTTTTCCTGCCCAACAGGCTGTGGACGAAGATCCTTCCTACCCCAAAACACCCGCCGAAGAACTGGCCACCTTTCAGGTAGAGCCGGGTTTCAAAATCCAACTAGTTGCCTCTGAACCGATGGTGCAGGACCCGATCGTGATCATGTTCGACCCGGACGGACGGCTGTGGGTCGTGGAGATGCGCGGCTTCATGAACGATATCGAAGGCAGCAATGAGGACGAGCCCATCGGCCGCATCTCGGTGCTGGAAGACACCGACGGCGACGGGCAGATGGACAAGAGTACCGTGTACCTCGATAGCCTGGTGATGCCCCGTGCCCTGGCCCTGGTGCCGGGTGGCGCGCTGGTTTCGGAGAATAAGGCACTTTGGCTTACGCAGGATACCGACGGAGACCTGAAAGCGGATACCAAAATCCTGATAGACGACCAGTACGCCCAAAACGGCATACCCGAACACTCCGATAACGGCCTCTGGCGCAGCGTCGACAACTGGTACTACAACGCCAAGTCCCACTTCCGGTACCGCCTCACCGACGGTAAGTGGCACCGCGACAGCACGGAGTTTCGGGGACAATGGGGCATGAGCCACGACGACGAAGGCAATCTTTATTATAATTACAACTGGTCGCAGCTGCACGCCGACCTGGTGCCACCCAACTACCTGGGCCGCAATCCGCATCACACGCCCACCACGGGCATCGACCACGGCCTCACGATCGACCGCCGGGTGTATCCCATCCGTCCCAACCTCGCCGTCAACCGGGGTTATATTCCGGGTACTTTGAGTGAAGACGGCAAATTGCTCGAATTCACCGCCGCCTGCTCCCCGCTGGTGTACCGCGAGAATGCTTTTCCGGCCGAGTACCTGGGCAATGCCTTTGTGTGCGAGCCGTCCGGCAATTTGATCAAGCGCAACATCGTGCGCAAAAACGGCTTGGTACTCACCGCCTTCGATCCGCATCCCGGTATCGAGTTTTTGGCCTCTACCGACGAGCGCTTCCGGCCCACGCACATGGCTTCGGCTCCCGATGGTGGCCTATACATCGCCGACATGTACCGCGGGCTGGTGCAACACGGCGCTTACGTGACGCCCTACCTCAAAGAAATGACAATCCAGCGCAAGCTGGTGCTACCCGTCCACTACGGCCGCATCTGGCGGGTGGTACCCAACGACTGGCAGCCTTCCCAACCCAAAAAATTATCACAGGCCACGACCGGCGAGTTAGTCGCCGCCCTCTCCCACCCCAACGGCTGGCAGCGTGACCAGGCGCAGCGGTTACTCGTGGAGCGGAACGACAAGCAAGCGCTCGAACTTTTGAAAGAGGTAGTCAGCAACGGCAAGGTACCCTTGGGTCGTTTCCACGCGCTCTGGACGTTGGAAGGCATGGAACAACCTGACCAGGAACTTCTTCTCAAAGCCTTGCAGGACGAAAACGCATTGGTCAAAACTACGGCCCTGAGAATTCTGGAACCACTGGCAAGAAAAGACGAAAAGTTAAGAGCCAGTTTGGAAACAGCATTAGCGAAATTCGCGCCATTCGCGGACAAGGCATTCACGCTTCAACTCGCATTATCTGCCAGCGCGCTCAGCCCCCAAGCCGCTCGGCCCATCCTGGCCGGTATTGTGAATCGGGAAGGACAATCGCCGCTCGTTCGCGATGCGGTGCTGAGTAGTTTGAAAGATCAGGAATTTGCCTTTCTACAAAACTTGATGGCTTCTCCCGACTGGCGGACGCACAATCAGGACCGGGAAATTTTTCTGGAAATGCTCACAACTTCCGTGGTCAGGAAAGGAAATCCGACCGAGCTGGCCACGCTCATGGCCGATTTGAATGAAAAGAATGCCGAACGCGGCCCGAACGCCTTCGGTTGGCAGGAAAAGACGATCCTGACCGCGCTTTCGATCCAAGCCAATAATCCCAAGCTAAAACCAATAAAACTGGCCAAAGCACCCGCTCTCCTGGCGCAGAAAATGCCGGGCACTGATGGCAGACGCCTGGCGTCGCTGAACGCGCTCTTCGAGTGGCCGGGCCACAAAGCTACCACCACGATCGCCCGCAAGAACAACCCCCTGAGCGAAGACGAGCGCAAAACCTTTGCCCTCGGCCGCCAGCACTACCTGACTACCTGCGCGGGCTGCCACGGTACCGATGGCGCGGGTATCAACCGCTTCGCGCCGCCGCTCATTGGTTCACAATGGGTACTTGGCGACGAAAAACGGTTGTCGCTCATCCTGCTGCACGGCATGGAAGGACCGGTGGATGTCATGGGCAAAACCTACGACGCTCCGGAGATCCTGCCCGTGATGCCCGCCCACTCCACGATGGACGATGGCTCGCTCACGGCTATCCTGACCTACATTCGCAACGAGTGGGGCAACGACGCCGGGGCGATCAGCCAGCGTACGGTAAGTACCACCCGCCATACCTCCCAGGGCCGGGTAATCCCCTGGACGGCCAAAGAATTGGACGCGCACATCGAAAGCAGCAAGGTACCGGATGGGAAGTGAGTAGGGAGTATTAGAGTTGAAAGTTGAAAATACATCGTTTCTGAGACGATACAAATCCAATATCTATTATCCAGTACCCAATACCCAGTAACTATTCATAATGGACCAAGAACCTAACCCATACTCGTTTTCCCGGCGGGACTTTCTGCAACGTTCGGCGCTTGGTGCGGCGGCGCTTTCTTTTGGAAAACTGCCCGGTGTTTTTAAGAATCAGGGAATGGGCATTGTGGTGCATTCTTACGCCAGTCGTTGGAATTCCAAAACGCCCAGTGCCCGGTACCCTGGCTTCAAGGATGCGGTGGAGCTGCTGGAACATTGCCGCAAAATCGGCGCGGGCGGTGTGCAGACCACCGTGCGCGACTGGACACCCGAGATTGCGCGACAACTCCGCAGCCTGACCGACAAGTCCGGTATGTTCCTGGAAGGCTCGATTAGTATGCCGCATACTAGCGATGAGGCCAGGCGGTTCGAACAGGAAATAAAAACGGCAAAAGCGGCTGGTGTGAGCATCTTCCGCACCGTCTGCATGAATGGCCGTCGCTACGAGAATTTCCACAGCCCGGAAGCCATCGTAGAATTTAAAAAGGCCTCCGTTGCGGCGTTGGAAATGGCTGAGCCTATCGCTAAAAGACTTGGTGTAAAGCTAGCCGTAGAAAACCACAAGGACTGGCGGGCCGACGAACTGGCCGCACTCATTAAGCAGATTGGCAGCGAACACGTGGGTGTGACGCTTGACTTCGGCAACAGCATCGCTTTGCTAGAAAATCCGATGGAAGTCGTCAATACCCTCGCGCCCTACGTACTGAGTACCCACGTAAAAGACATGGGCGTGATGGAGTACGCAGATGGTTTTTTGCTTTCGGAAGTACCTTTGGGCGAGGGCATCCTGGACTTGCCCGAAATCGTGCGCATTTGCCAGAAGCATAATCCCAGCGTCAATTTTAGCCTGGAAATGATTACCCGCGATCCACTCGAAATCCCTGTCTTGACCGAAGCCTACTGGCCCGCGATGCAGGTAGTGCCCGCCGAAGATGTAGCCGATACGCTCCGCATGGTAAGGAAAAACAAGTTTAAGACCGATTTGCCCACCATAGCCCAGCTTAGCCCCGAGGAACGTCTGGCTGTGGAGGAGCAAAACAACCTGGAATCGCTGGCGTATAGCAAAGCTAAAATGTTTTAGGCAGTCGGCAGTCGGCCATCAGCTTTTTACCTCTCCAGGATTTAAACCCTTCAACTTTCAAACAATTAAACCACACAAACTCAATGCCTCAACTCCCTGGAATAAAACTCTTCGATCTTACCGGCAAATCCGCCATCATTACGGGTGGCTCCAAGGGCCTCGGCCTGGCGATGGCCGCCGGACTTGCCTCCGCCGGGGCTAATGTCATGCTCGTCAACCGCAATACCGAAGAAGGCACCGCCGCCGCGCAGCAACTCGCCGATGAGTACGGTACCCAGGCAATCGCCTATGCCGCCAATGTGACCGACGCCGACCAAACTGAGGCGATGGCCAAAGCTGCCTTCGATGCCTTTGGTCGCATCGACATCCTCATCAATAGTGCGGGCATCAACATCCGGGGGGCGATAGACGAGGTTTCGTATGAAGATTTTCAAAAGGTGATGGACGTCAACGTCACGGGTACCTGGCTCTGCTGCCGCGCCGTGACGCCCTACATGAAGGAGGCCAAAGGCGGTAAAATAATTAACCTCGCCAGCACGCTCGGCATCGTGGGCCTCGCCAACCGCACGCCCTACACCGCCAGCAAGGGCGCGGTCGTGAACATGACCCGCGCGCTGGCCCTGGAACTGGCCCCCTTCGCCGTGAATGTGAACGCCGTTTGCCCCGGCCCCTTCCTCACCGAAATGAACATACCCATCGCCGAAAGCCCCGAAGCCAAAAATTTCATCGTCGGCGCCACCGCCCTCGAACGTTGGGGCGAGCTCGCCGAGATTCAGGGCGTAGCCCTGTTCCTGGCCAGCGATGCGGCAAATTATATGGTGGGTTCGATCATTACCGTAGATGGTGGGTGGACGGCGCGGTAGCTTGGCCGCCCATACTGACGCCCTGCGCGATCATATCCAAGCCGCCGATGTTCTGACACCGGAGGAACTGGCGGATTTCCTGGCGGCCTGGGCACCCGCCACCGCGTCGCGAAAGCAGGTGATCACCAGAGCGGGCGAGACGGAGAAGTACTTGTATTTTATATTGGAAGGCGTGCAGCGGATTTATTCCCTCGACGCTCAGGGCCGCGAAGCTACCCTGATGTTTTCCTACACGGGTACCTTCGGCGGAGTGATCGACTCTTTTTTTAGCCAAAGTACTTCCCGCTATTTCTATGAGGCCCTGACGCCTTCCAGTCTGCTCAGAATTTCTTTCACCGATTACAATCAGTTGATCCATCGGTACCCCGCGCTGGCCAGAATGGTGCTGATCAGTCTGAGCGGGGCGCTATCTGGGGTGATGGAGCGCCTGGTTGAGGTACAATCCTGCACATCGGAGGAAAAATTTCGCGCGCTGGTCACCCGGAGTCCACATATATTGCAACTGGTACCCCACAAGTACCTGGCAAATTACCTGGGAATCGATGCGACCAATTTCAGCAAACTCATCAACCGGGTGAAGCTGTGAAATCATGGTAAATACCAAGATTGGCTTCGGTGCAAACCCCGTCCTTTGCGGATGTACCTTAACACCCGGAACGCATGAAACACTCCGCAATTTCTGAATGGTCTGAGCCTGTTCTGCAAAGCATACAATCGCACATCGCGCACGCCCAAGACCGCTACCTGACCCTGCCCGAAGAAGTGCTCACCGCAGTACCTGCCGACGGCGGCTGGTCGGCGGCTCAGTGCTTTGCGCACCTCGATACCTACGGCGATTTTTATCTGCCACGCGCCATAAAGGCGCTTGGTCAGGTAGCTAACAGCGATAAATCAGGTAGTTTCCGCAGTGGGTTTTTGGGAAAACTACTTATCAACACCATCAAGCCGAGCAATAAACTCAAATTGAAAGCCCTCAAACCCAACCAGCCCGCAGAGAAGCCTAACGGAATCGAGGCAGTTTCTCAATTCATTCGACACCAGCAGGAGTGGCTGTCCTTGTTGCAAAAAATCGAGCGGTTCGACCAGCTCAACGCACGGGTAACTTCTTCCATCTCGCCCTTGGTTCGCTTCAAACTTGGCGATGTGTTTGGTTTTATGACCGCGCACGACGCCCGGCACATTCAACAGGCCGATCGGGCTCTGGCCGAGACTGGGATGAAGGTTTGATACTTTTATGCACGTTCCGCAGGAGCTGCTCAGATAATGTATTGTGTACTCTTTCAAACAATTAGAATAGCAAACGAATGAATATCGTTTCGGCCGCTTTCCTTTCACCGCTCCCTACTTTCTTTCATCACCCGAAGTCAGCCATTCACGATCCACGATCATCAGGGATATTTTCTGATGGTAGTTCTCACTGCCGTTCTCGAACAGGCAGAGGATTTTTCCCCGCTCCGTTACCGCCAGGTCCGAGTAGCCGGCGAATCCTTCGTCGACTACCCGACCGTGGGACCAGGTGCGTCCGCCGTCGGCGCTCAGCCGAAGGGTCAGATTCCGCCGGGTAGCACTCATTTTACTATCGTCTTTGCTACTCACTGCCGGATTGCTGAATAAGATTTCTTCTTCATTTAAGCTTACAAGCGCACCCTGACAAGTAGGATCGGGTAGTTGCCTGTCCAGGACAGGGTTCGACCAGCTCAGCCCGCCGTCGGAGCTGGTGGCTACCGCGCGGTAGCCCGCATTGCGGGCCCGCATGTTCAGTAGCAGAGAACCGTCTTTTCTTTCCACGACCGTGCACTCGTGCAACATGGCAATTTCGGCGGGTACCAGTCCCCCCGTCTGCCAGGTTTTTCCACCATCATCGGAATAAATCGTCCCGGCACGTATCCGGTCTTTAGTGGGGTTCACGTAGCGGTCTTTCCGCTCGCGGTCGCAGATCCAAACGGGTGCAATCAGACGGCCGTTGCTCGTTTGAATTCCGTGAACCGGTCCGGTGGCAATCAGCACCACCGGGTAGTCGAAGCCTTTCAGAATAGCGGTATGCTCTTCCGGGGCCGACCACGTCAGCCCATCGTCGTCGCTGTATGTAGAGAACAGTTGATGATAATCGCGCACGTAAAGCAGGTGGATTCGCCCCGTCCGACGATCCACAATCGGGCAGGGATTTCCGATGGTTATTTCGGCGTCCCCACCTTCTTCGTAAACTAGGCTGGCCTTCGACCACGTCTTGCCGCCGTCCCGGCTGCGCTTGAGCAGTAAGTCGATGTCTCCAGTATCCCCGGAAGCCATTTTTCGTCCTTCGCAAAAGGCTAGGACGGTTCCTTTGTTGGTGACGACCAAAGCCGGGATGCGGTAGGCGCGGTAACCGTCCGTGCCGCCCACAAATAAGTCCTGACGGTTAGGGTCGGCTTGGCCAAAAACAATGTGAACAGTTAACCCAAGAAGGCAAAAAATACGTATGAGCATAATAATCAGGCTAATGGAAAAACCAAGGTTAACTATTTTAATACGGAATAGGGATGAAGGCGGAATAGTTCTTACCCCAGCCGCGCCGAAATCTGCTTCGCTGCCTGTTTCAGTGCTTTCACGATCTCCTGCCGCTTCCCCTCGGAATAGCGATACTCGGGCAGGAAAACGCTCAGTCCGGCCACCATATCTTTCCCGGCAAACACGGGCACGGCGAAGCCCATTACATGGCGATTTTTGAGGTGAGTAATCACCAATTCATCGCGCAGGATGGTAGCTAGTTCCGCTTTCAGGCCGTCAGTGTTGGCGGCACGGGGCCAGAGTTCCACATCGGGTAGTCCGTTCAAGTCGATAAACCGCTGCAAATCGCCTTCCTTTAAATGAGCCAGCAGAACCCGCCCGCTGGCCGTTTCGTAGATGTTTCTTTCCGAATGTACCCGCACCTGAATGTCCTGCTGGGAGTTCACCGCACTCAAGGCGTACCGCTTGTTGTTTCGTAGTACGCCCAATATGCAGGACTCGCCGAGTTGGGCCGTCAGGTTTTCCATTACTTCCTGCGAGGCCGTGATCAAATCCTGGCCGTAGGCGGTTTCGTTAGTGAGCTGGAACGCCGATGGGCCGAGACGGTAGCCTTTTTTCTTGCCAATATGTTCCATGTACCCACGGTGTACCAGCGTTTTGATGATGTTGGCCGCCGTGGACTGTTTCAATGCCAATTCTTCCGCGATCTCGGTGAGCGTGATGGCCTGGCCGTCGCGCCGCGCCACAAGTTCCAGGATGTCCAATCCACGGATGAGTACCTGTACCATTTTTTCAGTCCTTTTTGCCTTTACTTCAATATTATGGGAGTAAAGGTAATTGTTTGTTGGAAAAGTAGATAGCTTTAATACCTATGACTAAAATTTTTTAAAATATTAAAACATTTATAAACAGTACTTTAAGAACTAAAAACGGCTAATAGTTTTATATAAAATTATTTAATTACTGTTTTACTTGGGAGAAAAGACGGCACTTTGTAATATTGCATAGTTGTAGTATTAATCAACCATGTGATAGTATTTACTATGAAATCAATCTTTTTACCCAAAAAAATCTTTATTTCCTGGATGCTGGCGCTGCTCGTTTCGGCGGCGGCATTTGCTCAGACCATCACGGGCAAAGTCACGGACGAAAGTGGACAGCCGCTACCGGGCGTCAACGTCGTGGAGAAAGGCACGACCAACGGTACTTCCACCAATGCCGGCGGAACGTTCTCTATCGCCACGACCAGCAGCAGTCCGATCCTGATTTTTTCGTTCGTGGGCTACGGCTCGCAGGAAGTGGCGGTCGCCAACCGCAGCACTGTGAACCTCACGATGGCTCCCGACGACAAACTGCTGAGCGAGGTAGTGGTGGTCGGCTACGGCACCCAGCAAAAGAAAGACCTGACGGGTTCGGTGGTTTCCATCAAAGGGGCGGAACTACAGCAGGTACCCTCGCCCAACGCCATTCAGTCGTTGCAGGGACTGGTGGCGGGCGTGGACATTGCGGCCACCAGCAACCGCCCCGGCGCGTCGCCTAGCATCCGTATTAGGGGCAACCGCTCCATCAATGCTTCCAACGAGCCGCTGCTGGTGGTGGACGGCCTACCCTTCGCGGGCAACCTTAACGACCTCAACTCTTCCGACATAAAGTCGATGGAAATCCTGAAAGATGCTTCCGCAACGGCCATTTACGGGTCACGAGGGGCTAACGGCGTGGTACTTATCACGACCAATCGCGGCACGGCGGGCAAAATCCAGGTGAGCTACAATGGCTATTATGGTATTCAGAAACCGCTGAACCCGCCCAATATCATGAACGGGGCGGAGTTTGCGGCTTTTGTACGCGAAGCACAGCGTAACGTGGGTCGCTACGCCTCTGACGTACCCGATGCCAAACTGGACGAAGGGATCTTTTATTTCCCCAACGCCGACGTGGTGGCATCAGTCAAGCAGGGCTATGACGCCAGCGGCAACTACGATCCGTCCAAGGTGCGGGACTACGACTGGCTGGGAGCCATCACCCGCACGGGCGTGATGCAGGACCATCAACTGAGCGTGCAGGCGGGTTCGGAGAAAACCCAGACGTCCTTTTCGCTGGGGTACTTCAATAACGACGGTATCGAGCGTGGCTTCGGCTACGACCGCTGGAACATCCGCCTGACCATCGATAACCAGATCACCAGCCGCATCAAGGTCGGTGGTACCGCCGCGACCTCCATCAATGCTAACCGCTCGACCAGCAACCTGTACGCCCTGGCCTCCCGCGTAAACCCTTTGGCCCCGCTCTACGACGCCGACGGCATCATCATTCCCGAACCCGCCAGCGACCCGCTCATCACCAGCCCCCTGGCTATTTTGAACGGACGGTTCACCCAGGATGATTCCAAACGTTTCTACGGAAGTTTCTACCTGGAAGCCGGGTTATTTGAGGGCTTGAAATATCGTCTCAATTACTCGCCTGACTACCGCACAAGCAGTAGAGGCGATTTCTCAGATACTCAGGCCAATAATGGCAATCCGTCCAATGCCGCATAATGAACCAACGAGCGCTTTCACTACGTAATCGACAATCTGCTCATCTATGAAAAAACCCTCGGGGGTGTCCACAAGGTCGGGAGCGACGCTACTGCAAAGTCTGGAAAGTGATCGCTTTGTGAATCAGATTTCGACCGATGTAAACGACTTGCCCTACGATAGCCAACTTGTACTACAATCTGGGTACCGCCAATTTCGTCACTTCATTACGCTCCGACCTGAGCGAGTGGGCGCTGAGTTCGTTCATGGCCCGGCTCAACTACGGCTACAAAAGCAAGTACCTGCTGACGCTGACGGGCCGCTACGATGGCTCGTCGCGGCTGGCGCCGGGTAACAAATGGTCTTTCTTCCCCTCGGCAGCCTTGGCCTGGAATGCGTCGGAAGAGCCATTCATTCAGAACCTGAACGCCTTTACCGAACTCAAATTCAGGGCAAGCTACGGCATGACGGGCAACACGGCCATCAATCCCTACCAGACGCAGGGTGGCCTGGCCCGGACGATCTACGCCACCGACGACAGCCCCGCCTTTGGTTTCGAACCTAACCTCATTACCAATCCCAACCTGGGTTGGGAGAAAACACGGCAACTCAATGTGGGCGTGGATTTTGGGATTCTAAAAGATCGCATCACGGGTACCGTGGATCTGTACCGTCAGAACACGAGTGATCTGCTGCTGGCGCGGCAACTGCCCACGGCTTCAGGCTTTAGCTCTATTATCGAAAACGTGGGGGCGACCCGCAACTCAGGCATTGAGGTGTCGCTGCGCGGGGTGGTCATCGACAACCTCGCCAGCAAGTTCCGCTGGACGCACCAATTGATCTTTACCAAAAACAAGGAAGAGATCGTGTCGCTCTACAATGGCAAGGTGGACGATGTGGGTAACCAATGGTTCATTGGCTCGCCTGTCAATACGTATTACGATTTGAAGAAAATCGGGATTTTCCAGAATACCGAGGCAGACAAAGCCCTCATCAAACAATACAACGACAATGGCGGCAGCTTCGCACCGGGCGAGATCAAGATTCAGGACACGAACGGCGACAACAAGATTAACGCCGATGACCGCGTGATTCTGGGCAGCGCGGTACCGAAGTGGATTGGTAGTCTCAATACCAGCGTCGAGTACCAGGGCTTCGACCTCAATTTTTTGATTTTCGCCCGCCGGGGCCAAATGATCAACGATTACCAGAATCTGGAATACGAGGCCCGCAACAACTGGTTGAATGTGGACTACTGGACGCCTAATAACCCCACTAATTCTTTCCCCAGGCCCGTGGCGGGTCGGCGGGTGCCGCTCAACGCCAACACGCTGCGTTACCAGGACGGCTCGTTCGTGCGCGTCAGGAACATTACGCTGGGCTACAAGCTGCCCGCCGCCCTGCAAACCCGGCTGCGTACCTCCAACTTCCGGGTATATGTGTCAGCTTTGAATCCGCTGCTAATCACCAAATTCCGGGGACCCGATCCCGAAGGCTCCACCGGACTCATCACGCCGAGCGTGACGACCTATATGCTGGGTGTTAACTTGACCTTTTAATCGTAAATCGAGCAAAAAATGAAAAAATATATTTTGATTTTACTGGCGGTAGGCTGCTTTTCCTGCGAGAATTTTTTGGACGAGGAGCAGGTCTCCAACATCAGCTACGAATTTTATAATACCGAGAAAGGCATCGAGGCCCTGGTGTGGGCCGCCTACGAACCGTTACGCTTCTGGTCGGGGGAGCCGGGCATCCGGCTGAGCAACCTGGGTACCGACATCGGCACCTACACCCGCGTGTCGTCGGGCAACGAGTTTCACCTTTATACGGCGGATATCAATTCCACCAACGGCAATTTCAGTAGCCTTTGGAACAATTATTACAAGGGCATCAACTCGGCCAATATCGCCATCAATCGGCTACCGAATGTAACGGCAACCGGTGCCTTGCGTACCGCCGAGGCCAAAGTGAAGCGTCAGGCCGAGGTACGTTTCCTGCGCGGCTACTACTATTTCATGCTGGTGCAGACTTTCGGTAAAATACCGCTGCTGTTGGAAGAAAACCTGGTGGTGAAGGACGATTTCGAGCGGGCAGCGGTGGCCGATGTTTATAAGGCGATCATCACCGACTTGACCTACGCCGCCACCAACCTGCCCGAAACCCAGGCCGATTACGCCCGGCCCACCCGCGCGGCGGCTCAGCACCTGCTGGCCGACGTGTACCTGACGCGCGGCAGCGCGGTGCAGGATCAGCGCGGCCAGAAACCCACCGACATGGACAGCGCGGCCTTCTACGCCGAGAAAGTCATTGCTTTCAAAGGTGGCCTGACGCCGGATTTTCACGACGCCCACCGCTTCGACAATGAGAAAAATAAGGACGTGCTGTTTGCCATCCAGTACACGCCCAACACCATCGCGAACGGCGGAGGCAACAGTTCGCACCTTTACTACGTGGCCCAGTACGACAACATTCCGGGCGGCGGCATGGATCGCGACATCTTGAACGGCCGGGCGTTCGTGCGGCTGATGCCCACGGAGTATCTTTTCAACCTCTTCAATCGCCGGATCGATTCGCGTTTTTACAAGGCGTACAAGACGGTCTTCTTTTCCAATACCGACAACGTTTCCAAAATTCAGAAGTGGACCGCTGCCAGCGCACCGAGTCCCGACCTGGTGGGAAAGCCCAAGTTCGCCAAGGGCGACACTTCGATCGTATTCACTTTCGACAAGGGCATCAGCGACGCCGAAATTGCCAAGAAACCCTACGTGTTTTTTCCCAAAAACAAATGGACGGATCGCTTCTTCCCCCATTATCAGTACATGCTCGACCCGACACGCGTTGGCGTGAACGACACGGACGGAAGGCTTGACTTCAAGCTATTCTGGCTGGCCGAAACCTACCTGATCGCCGCCGAAGCTTATGGGCGAAAGGGCGACTATGCCAAGGCCGCAGAGTACCTTAACGTGGTGCGCCGCCGCGCCGCCTACAAGGAAGGCGAGAAAAAGACTTTCCATTTTTACAAAACCGATGGGGGCAGCGTGGCCAATCTGCGGTCCAGCACCGAAAAGGCGATGGAAATCGGCGTGGAGGAAATCAATAGCCCCACCAAGCTGCTCAACTTCATCCTCGACGAACGCGCCCGCGAGTTGGGCGGCGACTACGAGCGCTGGTACGACCTGGTGCGCACCGAAACATTCATCGAGCGGGTGACGACGTACAACCCGGCGGCTAAGGCTGGCTTGAAGGAATTTCACAAACTGCGACCCATCCCCCAGACCCACATCGACCGCTTAGCCAATCCCGGCCCACCCGCCGAAGAGCAGAATCCGGGCTATTGATAAAAAAGTGGTATGGGCTTCCAGCCCGTCTCGCCACCAG